>CAVVYS010000001.1:0-399545 GCA_963752525.1 uncultured Bacteroidaceae bacterium
GCACCTCATTCGAAGTCAAATCATCTTCCCGTCCAGACGGGAGCTGATACGGTTGAACCGTGGGATTTTAAATTTCCATCATCCGTCATATCCCTGTTGTGATAAATGCGCAGAAGAAAATACCTGGCACTTGAATCTTCAATCACAGGATCCCAAACGATTTCCGTCTTATTACCTTCAAGCATGATTTCTGCTGCAACCTCAACATCATCTTCTCCACCGGAGTGGTCACGCAGAATCTGGATGCATCTTATCATTTCCTGCCGGGAGTTCCTGGTGTTGACTTTGATACGAAAATTAAACATATCAGGACTATCTAATATTGAACCCATGATAAAGCCATTGACCGAATATCGAAGCTCCACACCTTCAACCCAGGATGCAAAAGTGCGGCGTTGTCGCATAGCTCGAGTGATTGCTTCCCTTGTCAATTCCGGAGCCAGTACAAAGGTTGGGGGAGGGAGTTGATTCTCAGACTCATTTAAGAAGTTGTGATTATCCAACACTCCAATGGGTGATACCTTCCAGCCCTTATTTAATGCCCTGATATAGGCATCCCATCTGATGGGACCATACCTTGTATGTATCTCAAATGTGCTGACTAGCTTGACGATTACAGCATCAATATGGTCCCAGTCATTATATTGATCGGGGCCGGGATGATTAAAGCCGGCTACCACAAATCCCTTATCGCCATGAGTCTCTGCTGATTTCAGCCAGTTATAGAATTCAGGAATACTCCAATTGGCTTCAGGCCAGGGAGGTGCCGGTCCACGTTGGCCATGATCGGCGTTTACATATTCGGATGAATGAATCACATTGATATGCCCCCTTCCTCCATCATCTGGTGTATTGCGACTGTATTCGAAACCGTTCAATGCTACAAAGTCAGGATAATCATTGTATTTATCCGCCGTCTTCTGCATGATCTGCCAAACCGGATTGTCTACGGAAACCGGTTGTAAAGTGGGTTCCTGAGAGTGGTCCGAAATAACATAGAAGTCGTATCCGATATTCATAGCCCTTTCAAAATGGTTGTCAGGGAGTCCTTGCCGATTGGTATAATCTTCCGGATCCAGGCTGATCGTATTGTAATCCTTGTAGTCCATTCCTGGCGGAACAATCCAGTCCGGATGAAATTCAGTGGGATCGGAAAGGTCCGAAATCCCTTTTACACGGTGTGCACCATGCGTCCATGTATAGATAGTATGTGAATGGTTGTTACCCCGGTAGATGTTAAAATATGAAAGGGATTGTTGCTGCTCCTCTGCATAACTGACTTCATCCTCACCGGTGGTTTGGTCTTTTACATCAGAAGGACTTTTACAGGAAATGAGTACGGTAACGAAAACAATCGAATAGATTAAATGTTTCGTATGACTTTTCATGGTTGTTTATATTGACTTTGTAAGATTCCCTTAATCAGCTACGCCTGGTGATAGCGTTTTCTATTATAAATCTACGAAATAAGTAAGAAATATTTCCAGGTGCAGGCTTTTGGATCCAATACCATTGATGATTTAATTACAGGTATACGGCCCGTGAATGGAGGTCAACTTGAAATTTTCTTCCGAATCATCTAGAATATAGATCATGTAGCTGTTTCCGCCGGGTGCTACACGGATGACAATATGCCCCTGCCTGCTTTTCATCTGGTCGATGCGCGATCCGATAACGGTATGTGTTTCTTCCATTACGTTGGTGGAAAAAACATCACGTGGACCCGGATAAGTCCGGGATGAAGCCATCCTGGTTAGGACCGAAGGGGAAGGATGACTGGGTGCCCAGCTCTGGATGATATGCACCCGTGGCCTGACCGCCTGGAGAAAAATGGTACCCATGGCATCATAATAAGCGTGGTGATTTGCTTCACAAACATCAACAGGACCGGTAACCAGGCCTACAGGCGTTTCTATGTCTTCCCAGGAGCCAGGTGCACCGGTCGTAATATCGCCTCCGTTGAAATAATCAAATTTCCCGTATGACAGCCGGAAAGCACAGCAAAGCTTGTTTTCGCCGGGATACGCTGAAGTTTCCAGGTTTTCCAACAGGGGAAAATGGTTACGTTCATTATTGCCTGTACCCGTCCATACATGTCCATTGGCAGCGATGTTGCGAACTTCAAAATCAGGGTATAGATCCGGCTGGTTAAGTAACACAAACTGATCATTCACTCCGACATTGAACTGTTCCACAATCATCCCATCTTTTTCAACACCCCACTTTGCGAATTGAATATAATTCCGGATCCCATCAGCACCCGATTCCCTTGGCCAGTTATACATGGGCCAGCCCCGGTCAACCAATTTCCCGAAAGAAATATATTCGGCCACTTCGGTGATCCCTGTCAGTTTGAAAGGCCCTTTTTTTGAAGTTTTGGCTCCGGGAAAAATCTCGCCCATATGGTCACCATGAAAATGGGTCAGCAAAACATAGTCGAGTTTCTTTTCTGACTGATCTCCCATGAAATGCAGGATATACCTCGAAATCCATTCACCGGGCGTACGGCTGTCGTTGGGTTTTGCATCTGTCACGCGCGGTTTGGGTCGCCTGGTCGCACCTGCATCGACCAGCATCGTAGTACCGTCGGGAAGGATGAACAATGCTGATTCCCCCTTGCCGGTATTGATGTGATGTATATCAAGTGTCCCTTTTGTCCATCCTGGCAGAACTTCCCCGACCTCTGGTTGGGCCAGACCGGGTAAAGTCATCCCCAGTAAAATACACATCAAAAGTGATTGCAGGCAAACAGCTTTGAATGAAATAGAATTTTGTTTCATTGGCTTAAATTTTATGAATATTTGCCCTGATATCCCGCATCAGAAGGGAGCGGGATTGTCAAGATTTGTTTACAGACAGGTGCTCTTCCAGCTGCCTGAAATTGGCCATAGCAACGGCTGATGTGTGGACATATGGCTGTGCCAGGGTCCATTTGACTGCTCCCGCAAAAGTCTTTTCCGCATCACCCTCACAGCAATACGGTCCCCCGAAACAGGTTTTCATCGCAACGATCCCGGTTCCTGCAGCGCTGGCTTTTTTCAGCTCTGAGATCAGGGTTTCCTGGTCCCACGAATAATCCCTCACATTGGGTTTGTTGTATCCGCCGTGGGGATTGAAGGCAAGCATCATTACATCGTAAAAGGGATCAGCATTGTGCTGTTTACTGAGTTCTACCTGGTTGGTGTGCGCAGAGAAACCGTGTGCAAGGATTTTACCCTCTTTTTTGGCTTTTGCGAATGCTTCCCGGACTGCTTCATGGTTTACCAGCTCCGTTTTTGATCCATCATGGAAAAGCAGGATATCGATGTAATCCGTTTGAAGGGCTTTCAGGCTTTCCTCCAGGGATTTGTTGAAGACCTCATGGATCTTCTTCGAGATTGATTCATTGTTCAGGTTCTCATCTACAAGTTGATTGATCTTAACCTTTGACTGGATGGTGAAATCCTTACGCTTCCCCTTGATCACTTCACTGACCATTACCTCATTCTTCCCCTTACCATAGAACCTCCCGGTATCAATGAAGCTGATTCCCTGGTCGAGTGCATACCTGAGGACAGATGCTTCCGGTATCCTCGGGGCACCTACACCCAGCTTGGTCATTTTGATACCCGTCTTCCCAAGTGTGCTTGTGGCGAGCTCGCCTGAATGCTTTAAGGATGCTGACCTTGTGCCACCGGCCAGGATTGAAACAGGTGTCCCGGCAAGCATCCCGCCTGCCAGTGCAGCCTGTGAAGCAGTCTTAACAAACTTCCTGCGTGAGATGTTTCGATTATCTTTTTTCATTTCAAGGGATTTGGGATACAAATTAGTCAATTCCGAAACCTGATGAGGCCTTTTGAGGTAAGCAGGATAAAATTTGGAATCATTTTAAAGAAGAGATCAGCGTGCAGCCAATGATAATAACACAGCCTTTTTGGTTCGTTTTCTAAAAGTTGGTATTAATTTTAGAAAATGAAACGGAGAAAGTTTATACTAAAGACCACCGGAGGAGGCACATTTACCCTGTTGTCTGTTACGGGGATCCTTGGAAGTGCCACACAAAATCTCAAATCACAAACGGATTCTATTCGCCGTTTCAATGCAGGCGATAAATACTGGCAGGACCTTACGAGTGTTGAGGATGTGCTTAAGGCATATCCTCAGCGTATTGAGGGACTCATGAACGATCTTGATCCTGGGAGGCCGGAGCTTTCCGGAGTGCGGAGGGCATGGAACAAAGGTGATGCCGCAGCGGCATGTAAAGCCCTGCTGGCACACTACAGAGATACCGATCAGGTTGATTGGTTGAGAAATCCCACCATCGACAAAAACGAAGAAACCCTGAAGCTGGCTGATGAGATCCTCGGGGACATATACCATGGTTACGGGGACAAGGGAATAGTGCCACGACTAGCCGATGGTCATGTGGATTGGACGCACAGGGGGCCGAACAACGACCGTCAGTTTGCCAACCGGATCAACCGGCATGCCCACCTGGATACATTGATGCAGGCTTATCTTACATCAGGAAATAAGGCGTATTTGCAGCGGATTGACCTTGACCTGAGGGACTGGTTTATCGCCTCCGGTGGAGAACCCTCAAAGGAAAGGTTTGGTACATCACACCTTGAGCCCGCACTCCGGATCCCCGTTTGGGCCAGGCTTTTTTATGGATTACAGGAGGAGGATGAATTTCATCCGGCCACCCGCCTGCTGATGTTGACAACGGTTGCCGGGCATGCTGATTACCTGGTAATAAATACGGGGCGTAATAATTGGGTGGCGATGACACAGAACGGCGCATTAACATGCGGAAATTGTTGGCCGGAGTTTACGCGTTCCAATACCTGGCGTACCCAATCCCTCGAACGCTTGCAGGAGAATGCCGATAACTCGGTCTATCCCGACGGAGCTCAGAAAGAATTAACGGCGACCTATCACATGGTATCGCTGCGCAATTATGTACAGGCATTCGAATTGATGAAGAATGCAGGACAGGAGATACCCCGGCGTTTTGCGGGGACAGTGGAGGGGATGTGGACCTATTTCGCATATATATTACGTCCCGACGGCACTCCACTGTTGAACAATGACTCAGATCTCAATCCGCAGATAGAAAGATTGACAGAAGCTGCTTCACTCCATGATCATCCGGACGCTTTGCATACCAGGGGAGAATTGCCGAACGTTTCCACCGCTCATTGGCAAAGCATACCCGTGGCCACAATACCATTCTGGTCGACGGCCAGGGTCAGGGTATAGAACCCAGGATTGTTAAAGAGCCCTTGCAGGAAGATCTGCACTGGAAAGTAGAGGAGGCGTATGATTTTATCCGGGGCAGTTGGGAGGATTATGACAATGTAGAGGGAATGTTGACCCATTACCGGTCCATGCTCTATCTCCGCAACAAGGGATGGATCATCGTAGACCGCATTGAGACCGACCGATCAAGAAAACTGAATCCTCTATGGCACTTCCATCCGGAATGTGAAGTTCGCACTGCCGGATTGAGGGTATTCACCCTGAACGATATGGGCAACCTTAATGTAACCCCGCTCGGTCCGATTGACTGGGAAGTTGAACTTGTCGAAGGACAGGATAATCCCCATCCTCAGGGATGGTACTAAGGTCACTCTAGTGGAGCCGGAGGGAGTTACCTCGATCCCTTTAATTCATTATAATTCAGCACGCAATTTCGAAGTCCCACTTTTGGGGTGTAGATATTTTCGAATCGAATTCTGTTATCTGAAAGAACGCACTATCGTCTTAAAGGTAACTATAGTTTGAGGGAACTGGAAATGAGCTATTTATGTTACTGGAGCAACAGTTCAAGGTATGAAGGGTGTAGAACCCCGTCCAAAAAGTCAAAAGAATATTTGCACTTATTGTGATTTTTCGGAACAGAAAATTACTAATACTATAAAAGCAATTCAGTAGACATAGCTATCTTACCAAAAAATGTTGATTAATGTCTGATCTCCAATTACATGAACGATATATCTCTTTGCTGGAAACGAATTTGGGTATCATCCTGAAGATTTCAAAAGCATACACCAATACAGCACAGGATAGGGAGGATTTGGTGAATGACATTGCATATGAGATGTGGAAAGCATTTCCAAGTTTCAAAGGCAAGTCCAAGGTTTCAACATGGATATATCGGATTGCCTTAAATACGGCAATGAACTATCGGAAGAGATACCGAAAAAAGAGAGATTTCCTACTGGACGCTATTGGATTCTATCCTGATGAGCCACCCAATGAAAGCGACTCAAATCCTCAAATTGAACTGTTATATGATTGGATCGCTGAGTTAGATGAATTTAGCAAAGCTATTATCCTGCTATACCTTGATGGATATAAGCATGAGGAGATTGCAGAAATAACGGGTATCTCTAAGACGAATGTAGGAACTCGTATTTCGAGAATAAAAGAACAACTGAAGACTAAAGCAATTAAAAAGCAACTACACTATGGAACTTGAAGAATTAAGAAACATCTGGTCTCAGCATGAGAAATTGCTTGTTGAGAATACGGTCTTAAATAGAGAACTTCTAATGAAAGTGTTAATCAAGAATACCGAGAAGCGAATTGATTGGATGAAAATTCGTTCGCTTGTCGGTCTGATTTTACCCTTTATTTTGATCCTGTTCATTGTAATACCTCGTATCCAGTTCACACTTGAATTGGAAGTTTTGATCGGACTAATACTCTTCGTTCCACTATACATTATCTCATATACCTGGGCAATAAAGCTGTATTTATATATCGAGAGAGTGAATCTCGATGGTCCTGTTACTACCGTAAGCAAACAATTGAAATTGGTTGAAAAGTACAAGCTGAAAACTAGAAAGGAAAATTACATCCTCGCCCCCTTCATGATCGCAGGCATTTTCTTATCAGCAGGAATACCCTTTCTATCCTCAAAGATGATCCCATTTTATGCACTTATGGTGATTTCATTTATAATCGGGTTATATATTCGCTCAAAATATGGATTGATTGCTCAGGTGAAAAAAATTGAAAAGGAGATTGAAGAGATTTCAAGACTTGAACAGGACAACCATATTGCCGCTTAATCATTTATGGGTCAACCCGGTTAATAAACAAGGACGAAGGTGAGAAGTTTCTGTATCATGGATCTGAATTAAAAGGATCTGCGTGCAAATGAAAAGAAAATAGTGATTATTTAGGTGTGATTTTGTTGCTGACTCTCAGGCAGGAGTTTATTTCGCCCTATTCTCAGCCGTGACTTTTAAAACATACCAGATGATCATTGATACAAGGAATACTCCCAGACCAAAGAGGGTAGTGTAGAATGACCGGAATACTCCTTTCATAACTACTATTGCAGAAATATCCGAAGCAGCCTGTATGGCCTGGAAAGCAAGGTATAAACCCACTGTCTGAAAGAACAGCCCTGCCAGGCCAGCAATACCTCCCAGATATTTAATGGAAAGCATCAGCTTTTCATCCAGCCGGGTATATTCCAGGTGCATGATCCTGCGTGCTATTGCCAGTATACTGATCGAAATAATACTAATTCCGAGAATGAGAATAATGCTCATTCTTAGAAAATTGCCGGTTACAATAAATTCTTTCATGATTTCAAACATTTAAATTAATAATTACAGGCAATATTACGGGCCTGGAAAAGCAAAATGAAAAATATTCCCCGGAAGGCTTGATTTTTTCCCCGAAGATCAAATACCGGACTGTTTCAGCTCTATTATGCCATTCGGGGGATAAATCGGTCCCTTGGGGGAAGTTTTTTTGATCCCTATACTGAATTCTCTAAATTTGCTGTAATGATCAAATGGAACACCCGATATAGCTGGGCACTGCACGCAATGTTCTGGACAGTTGCGGTCGTTTTCCTTAGCTATTTCTTTGGTCATTTCTCAAGGCAGTACCTTTATACCTTCCTGTATGTCTGTTTCCAGTTACCGGTAATTATCACCACCACGTACCTGATCAATTACTGGCTGGTACCTAAATTTCTGTTTAAGGATCGCGCAGGGCGCTTTGTATACATGCTGATAGCCTGCCTGGTGATTTCTGCATGGTTGAATGCCCTGATCACCATATTTGCATTTACAACTCTTTACCATTTCAATTTTGGGAACCTGCCGCCGGCTTCATTCGATTTTAAAATGCTCACAGCAGGCTTTTACCTGGTGATCATCCTTGCGGTTGCCATACACTTTACCAGGGAAATCCTGAAACAACAGCGTGCTACCTTTGAGCTCAGCAAAAAACAGATAGAGACTGAACTGTCACTTAATGAAACGAGACTGAAGCTTCTGCAGAACCAGTTACATCCCCATATGCTGTTCAACTCCCTGAATACTATCTACGGCCTGTCCCTTCAACAGTCATCCAGAACCCCTGACCTGGTGCTGAACCTTTCCAATATGCTGGACTATATGTTGTACCAGGGCAATACCGAAAGGATCGTCCTGAAAGCCGAGATCGATTTCCTTATAAATTACATTGAAATCGAAAAGCAGAGGTTCCCGGAAGGGCTCTCCCTGGAGATTGACTGGCCGGATATGGATGAAGAATATGAAATTGCCCCACTTTTATTGCTCCCCATTGTCGAGAATTGTTTCAAACATACCAGGAACCTCCAGGATATCCATCCGGAGATCCGGATAAAAGCCTCACTGGAAACAGGCAGGTTTTATTTACATACCAGCAACAATTACCGGAAGAATGAAAAGCCTGGAAGAAGCACCGGTATTGGACTGAATAATTTAAATGAACGCCTTGTTTTGCTTTATCCGGACAAACATGAGATGAGCAGCAGAATCGAAAATAACAGATATATTGTGGATCTTACCCTGGAGCTGGATGCAAGAGATCAAGAAAAACTGTCATGACAAACACCTGCATCATAATTGATGACGAACCGGTAGCTATCAAAGTTATTGAAACCCACTTACAGCAACTTGAGGACTTCAAAGTAAAGGCAACATTCAACAATCCGATCAAGGCTGCCGGATACCTGCGCGAAAACCGTATCGACCTGATCTTCCTGGACATAGAAATGCCGGTCCTGTCGGGCTTCGAATTGCTTTCTTCCCTGCCGCATCCCCCTAAAGTCATAATTACAACCGCTCATCGTGATTATGCTCCTGAGGCTTTTAATATGGAAGTCATAGATTACCTGTTGAAACCAATTTCCCTGGACCGCCTGCTGAAGGCGGTGAACAAGTATCACCAGGCAGTAGCTTCCGCCCGCCCGCACCAGGACCCACATACAGAGGGGAATGAGGGACACATCATTATCAAAGCCGATAAGAAATATCACAAGGTCCTTTTCAATGAGATATGTTATATCGAGAGCATGGATGATTTCATCCGCATCCATACATCTGGCCAAAAGTTTGATTGCTATGAAAGACTGGTGGGGATGGAAAAAAAACTACCGCCGCGTAAGTTTCTGAGGATACACCGTGGCTATATTATCAATCTTGATAAAATAGATTCTTTCATGACTACCTCGGTACAGATAGGGGATAAAGTTCTTGTCATTGGCAAGAAATACAGGGAAACAGTACTCTCAAAATTGCAGGATGATCAATAAAGAACCACAGGCATAGACCCCCTGCTTGTAAGGCAGGTGTAGTTGTTTATAGTAGAGGTACTTATTCAATTAAAATATAACACCCTTCCCTAAATCCTTATAGGGTTCGATATCGTATCAGAGTCGAACCGACTATCCAGCTAATGTGGACAGTTAGATAAGCTACGCTGCGTTATTAAAATTATAATTTTTTATCTCAAGTTCCTCGATAGTTTTATACCCCAATGCTGAGTGTCTCCGAATGAAGTCAAAGAAGGAATAGAACTAATAGAAATTAATTGTTTTAACTTTGATAAAACTGGACACTTTTGAACTGAAACACCTGGACACTTTTCGATTGGAATTTACAACCATATGACTTACTATAAACTAACAAAGCAAAAAAAATATATAATCTCTATTCTTTCTGTTTTTATATATCTATTTCTTGTTTGTTCCAGCGTGTTTAGTCAAAGGGAAGTACACCACGATCAGTTTTCAAGTGCCTATTTTGATTCTGTCAGAGCATTGGTAAATGACACTGCCAAAGAAAATTACACTATCAGTGCATATCATTTGTCTGAATCAGCGGAAATTATTATTGACGGCCATTTAAACGAAGGCGCCTGGAAGAATGCTGAGCACCGTGGAGGACTGCTTGAAAAGGAACCCTTTCCTCTAATACCTATGAGTGAAGAAACCGAATTTGCCATTTTATACGACGACGAAAATCTTTATATAGGAGTTTGGTGTTGGGACTCTGAACCAAATAAGATTATATGTCAGTTATCACCAAGAGGCACTTCTACTCCTGATAATGTGAATTTATTTATTGATAGCTTTCATGACCATCGAACAGGATATAAGTTTTCAGTATCTCCCATGGGTGTGCAGGTTGACGAATTACGTTATAACGATGTAAAACGCGATTTAGATTGGAATGGAATATGGTACTCAGCTGGATCAGTGGATAAGAAAGGGTGGTATGCGGAAATTAAGATCCCCTTTTTCAATTTTAGGTTCTCTAACAAAGAGAATCAGATATGGGGATTTAACATAATGAGGAATATTTCAAAGGACGCATCCCGGGGACAATGGAAACCTCACCTACCTGAATGGAATAATTCGACCCGCATGTCTCAATTGGGAAATATTGAAAATATTAGTAGTATAAAATCAGGAAGAACTTTTGAGTTTAGACCTTATGGTGTAGCTGGTATAATTGAAACTATAGACCTGAAACCATCTCTAATATATAATTTTGGAGGAGATATCCGATATAGTCCCTCTCCAAATCTAACTTGTGATTTTACAATAAATCCTGATTTTGCGCAAATAGATGCTGATGTTTTTGAGATTAACCTGACCCGCTTCCCAACCCGTTTCAAAGAACTTCGTCCATTTTTTACTGAACGGACAAGTAATTTTAAGACTCCAGTGGAATTGTTTTACAGTCGGCGAATTGGTGCCACTGGGGACATTATAGTGGGTGGCAAAGTAACAGGGAAGTTACAGCACGGCATTGAATTTGGGATACTTGCAAATCAAACCGGAGAATCTGTTTTTACCAGTTCTATGCAAAATCCTGAAAGTGCCACATTTGGGGTATTCCGAATAAAAAAAGATATCCTGGGCTCCAGTAGTATAGGGATTTTGGCAGCAACAAAAGAAGAATCGGGAAAATATAATAGAGTAGTAGGTCTGGATGGAAGTTTTGTCCTCAACAATAATAATCTACTTGATTTTCAAATTGCATCAGGGAGAAATGAAATGGGTTTGGATAAGAACATGGCCTACAACATGTCTTATGACAGGACAGGTGATTTGATAGGGGTACAGGTTAATTATAACCGTATTGAACCTGCATTTGAAATCAATCGAACGGGGTATATTCAAAAAGAACCTGACCGGGGTTGGAATAAAGCAACGGGTATTTTCCGGATAAGTCCCAGGATAAACAAATACAATATCCGCAGGATAATAGCAAATCTTGAATTTGAAGAAACTACTGATATTTTTACAACTCGATATATAAACAATTGGCTTGAAAGATATCCAGCATTAATTCCGGATGATTTGTTTGGGACAGTAAATCAGATTGACAGCGGCGTAAGATTAATAAGCGGAGGAATCAAATACACGAATAATTTCAGAGTAGGAGGGGATCTGACTGTTAATCTTATTAATGAAATGTCTCTTGGAGCAGAATATAAACGCTTTACAGAAACAGAGTTGACGGGAAAATATAACGGGGACTATTTTAAAATGAGTTATTCAACTAGACCTCTAAATATGGGTACACGATTTGCTGGAATTCTTTCAATGAATAGTGGGACATTTTACAATTTTTACCAAAAATATGAAGGAACTCAAAGAGGACTCACAATTGATGGGGATGGTCAGATAAGTCATAATGTCAGGACCAAAATACAGGGTGGTTACACAAAAACCTACGACCCCTTGAATGAACAAGATGGCAAATACTTTAAGTTATCATCTAATTCAACATGGATGTTTACAAAAGATTTTTTTATCAGGCTTCATATCCAGGGAATATTTGGAACTACTTACTATGATAATAAACTGTTTTATAACGATTATCTGCTTAGCTGTCTCGTTAGTTGGGAATACAAACCAGGCAGTTTTTTATATTTAGCCTATAATGAAGGCCGCTTCGATGAATCCAATCCTACTGTATCACGATACTTCGAATTTAATGATCGCACTATTGTTTTAAAATTTTCATATTTCTTTAATCTATAAGTTCAGTGATTGTTTTTTTAACCGATGCTGATTGCTTTTTTTGGTACTAAACAATATTAATCTTTTCTCCCATGCCGAGGATATGGTAACGTTCCTGGAGGTATTTTGATAATCTTATTTTCACTTCCCACGGATAGCCATTTGTCCAGAACCGGTTATCTGGTGTCACTTTAAAAGTAGAATGATGTTGAGGAAGGATATATTTTGGATTAAGTTCATTAATAAGTATCACAGATTGATCGATATAAGTATTATGCTCTGTTGGAGAGAATAACAACACATCTACATTCTCAATAAAAAGATGGTCCTCCAATAATACCGTATCACCCATTTGGAGGATTCGCTTTCCTCCAATCGTGATCAAATAACCGCAATCATCCAGGTTAGCATCGTAGTAAACAGCATACTTTGAGTTCCCATGGATTGCACGAATCGGCTCAATAAGTATATTATCAATATTAAAAGGTTTTCTGGGTTCTGCAACAATAATTCTTTCATCAGGAATATTCATTTCCTCATGCGCAGCTCTCAGGCAACTTTTGGGCATAATAAATCTACACGTCCCTTTTTCTCTAAAAATTCTGGAGGTCCCCCTTTCAAAATGGTCGCCATGTTCATGAGTTATAAATGAGTAATCTAATTCACCAGCCAGTTCATCCGGAGTAATGGGGAGATTTTCAATCCTGTTTAATGATGTGAGTACAAGATCTGTACCTATCAGAACATTATCTGACTTAATCAACCAACCATTCTGTCCTGTCCACCAAGCAGCAATTCCTTTAGTGTGTGCTTTTATAGCACTGATAATTCGTTTCTCAGATTTATATTGTCCTTGAGCATTAATGGACATACCTACAGAAACTAATCCGGCACTTTTCACGAAATCACGTCTTTTCATTTTCCGCATGATGCATAATTAATGTAAATGTTAACAATTTAAACAATCGGTATTAGATTCAAAAATATCAAGATGATGTAAATATTATCAGTCAGGTAAAAGCTCTTTCCATATTCTTACAAAAATACCGCCCATAATAAATTTTTCCCAGAGATCGTACATACTTTCTCCTCGTTAATCAACCTCTTAATTCCAGCGTCATCGTTCATTTGAATTAAAATCAGTCTTAAATGGGGATAACATCTGTAAACAAGAAATCTTAGTAAGGGATATATGTCGCTGGTGCTGACTTCAAAGGATTGTGAGCAGTACTATTAGCGAGATATGTAAAGAAAAAATCAACCATACTTAAAAAGCAGATTTTAAAGCAATAGCAAGAATTGATGAAGCACATAGTTTTCGGAAATGGAATTAATATTCAATTTGGGGGTTTCGATTATACTAATAAGAACATAATTGACAGAGCATTATTAAAACTAAAAATAAATGATTTCCATCCTGATGTATATGCAAGCGTTGTTGGAGATTGGATAAACAAACTTTATCAGATTTTGCCTGATATTCTCAGTGGGCATTATGATTATTATGCGGTTTTAAGTGATGAAAGAGAGGGATTGGAGAAGTTTAAAAAGTTATATGCATCCAGTACCGCTATAAATGAAATTGGATTTGAAGATTTCTTTTTACTAAATGAACTCTTTTGCCGATACAATAAAATCACTAATCCACAGCGTTTCGATGCACAAGAGTTAATCCGTAGGGTGTTTATAGATTCAATTTATAACAATGGGAAAATCAATTCAATCTACCAGCATTTTCCACAGAGATTCATAGAGTTTGTAAATGAATTTGATTGCATTTTCACGACCAACTACGATAAGAATATTGAACTTGCTACTGGTAGAGAGGTACTTTATTTGCATGGGGCATTTCATGTATTAGCACCAGAATATGACCCAGACAGTTTTAGGAATCAACTATCTGACAGACCAGTCGAGAAAACTCCAGTTATTGAAGGCTATGAACATGTTTTTTCAACTGCACTGACAGGGAGTTCTGGTGCATTTAAAAAGTTTGCGAGTGATAGTCAGGAGAATGCGAATTCAGCCATTATTAAGTTTGCTGAAGGATATTTGAATAAGCCTGAATTAAGACCTCAGATTGATGAGTGGAAAAATTCGGATAACAAGATAGTCAGAAACCTTTATGAGGGAATAATGTTGAAAATTGACAATCCAAATCTCAAAATCTCAATTGATTATGCGTTAAGTAGATTGGCTTCAATTGAAGGGGATGTGAGTGTCATTGGACTTTCTCCTAACAATGATACACATCTATTCTCGCTTTTACAGGAAAACAAAGAGATTAATGCAATAGAATACTACTATTTCGATAAGATTGAAGGAGAGACTATTGCATCGTTAATTAAAGAAAAAAAAATTGTTGCTAAGAATGTTAATGAGTTTTGGAAGGAGTGTTCCAATTCTTAGGTTCAGTGCATTGATTAGTTCTCTTTCATTGTTAGGGTAATATATTGTTGGGGTCAGGGTTCGGTACTACTTTTTTTTACCAGTCTGGGGATTTTCGACAGGCGGCTGACCACGCTATCGGGGCAGCAAAACAGATTGAAAACGAGTGAGTTGAAGAGTTAAAAAAAGACCCTAACTTCTTGATTTAGAGTCCTCTGGTGGAGCTGGAGGGAGTCGAACCCTCGTCCAAACAGGAAACCAATATGGTTTCTACATGCTTATCCTTTTATTGGTTGTCGGGAACAGGCTGGCAAGAGGCAGCCGACCTGAACCTTATTCCCCTGAGAGTTCGCCGTGGCCCCGGGAAAGAGCGTCAGACTATCCTGGTCTGAACGGTACCCCATATACAGTAACCAACCTGGAACAAATTACTGCGGGATATCTCGCCCCCAACCACCTAGGGTCAGGGATTAAGCTTTATCCATCTAATGGATTAAGCAGCGAGAGCAAAATTATTATTGCCTATTGTTGTTTGAGACCTTGATTAACGAGCTCAACCTCAAAGCTCTGCATGCTTGCATACCCGTTTACCTGCTGTCAAAACCAATCAGCCCCGTGAAGGTATGCGTGTGGGTGTGAGTGTGACGCGCATAAAGCGATTACAAAAGTACAAATTTTATACCAGAGAGGTACAATTTATCAAGAAAGATAAAGCTTGTGAGAATGTTCCTGATCTTAAAAGTACTAATCCATAATACAGCAGATCGAAAAGCCAAATGTCTGCTATCAGTGTTCCTGCTAATCCTCGAGGTAGTATAGTTCAGGGAACGGACCCATGAATTGTTTTCATCACTCTCAGATGAAGTCCACCAACAGCCAGATTGCTCACTCAGGGTATTCACTTTATTTTTTCACAAAGGATGGCACACCTTTTGGATTTATTTTCAGGATATTTTTATTGTTGTCGAAATTCAGGCTGTCGATACATAGTTGTCTCAATACAAGTGCTTTCTCCTGCGGATATATTCGATGGTAAAGCACGTAGGCCTGATTGTTTTCTACAAATACAGCATGATGACCGGGACCATAGGTAACGCTGTCCGGCATGGTTGATAAAATGGGACTGTTCTTTCCCTCCTGCCAGGGTCCGAAAGGTGTATTTCCGGTGGAGTATCGAATCTTATAGGTAGCATCAATGGCTTTTCCGTCTGAGTACATGAGGTAATATGCCCCATTTTTTTTGAACATGAAGGGACCTTCAAAATAATTGGGAGGGGTGATATTTCTCGGCTCCGAAATAAATGTTATCATATCTTCTTCGAGTTCCACCACAAAGCAGGCACCGTTCACCCAATTAAGGCCAGAACCCCAGTACAGATAGATTTTACCATCTTCATCAATAAAACACTGGGCATCGATCATGTGATAACCGGGAAAGTAGTTCCTGTGTATTAAGGGGCCATTATCCTCTTTTGCATTTTTCCACGGTCCGAGGGGATGGTCGCTTACCCCAGCCCAGATTTCACTCCCTACTGATATGTACATGTAAAACTTGCCGTTTCCTGCTTCTATGACGGATGGAGCCCATACCATGGCATCACCGGAATTTTCACTTGTGCACGCCTTTTTTGTGGGCCAGTTTATGTGTTTTTGCTCCCAGTTGATAAAATCCTCTGAGACAAGCACACCCAGTTCTTCTCCTCCCCAGGGGTCAATGGTTGCATAGATATAGTAGGTGTCGTTGTACTTTACAATCGAAGGATCTGCGAAATAGCCATCACAAATCGGGTTTGTAATAAGGTTGGTTCCTGTATCACAATTGATAAGAAAAATGCAGCATATTACGACCATTAATATATTTTTCATCTTCATAATATTTCGATTTGACTCATACAATGATAGCTAATGGAAAGTTATATAAATTATACAAAGGAGTATAAATAAGCCCGGATCATATTGAGCAGTTTCAGTTTTTCAGGAGCTACATTCTTATTTCCTTAATAAACCAAATATCCCTCTGCCATGCGCTGCCAGTATTGCTTTTACAAATGGCCAGTAAACGGACAATTTTAATTCAGTGATGTTACCAAAAGTGCATTACAATTAACACATTTTAAACTGAGAATCTCATTTCCGGATACTACTGAGGATCAGTTAAAAACAACCGGTCGGTAATCCCACAATAGGGATGATCTTGTGCACTGAAAAGAACAAGTATTAACCCTATTGTGGAGAAGCTATCTTCTTAATGCTCTAACCATAGCTGTTCAGCACTATGCCAGCTGTTCAGCATTCCACCTGCTGCTCATGCGAGTTGTTCATTCATAACGGATGGCATCCACCGGATTACGCCTGGCGGCACTTAAAGTCTGCCATGTAACGGATACAACTGCAATGGCTGTGACCATGATACCGGTCAGGAGAAAGATCCATACAGACGGGGTGGCTTTATAGGCAAAGTTTATCAACCATTTCTTCAGGGCCCAGAGCGTAACCGGGCAGGCAAGCACAAAGGAAATGGCCACCCACTTCAGAAATCCCAGGTTCAGCATTGAATTTACCTGCCATTGGGAGGCACCGAATACCTTTCGTATCCCGATCTCTTTTGTCCGCTGTTGTGTGATATACAGGGACAGCCCATACAGTCCGAATCCGGCTATCAGGACGGATAGCAGGGTGAACACCCTTATGATCACCGCTAATTTCCTGGAGGATGCATATTTGTTTTTCAGCATTTCCGAAAGCAAAAATCCATCATGCTGCCGTCCCGGAAAATGCTTTTCCATCATTTCCTTCACAGCAGCCGTGCACGCTGCAGACTGTCCCTCCCGAAACCGTACCACAAGCCAGCGATTGTAGAGGGACTCAGGATTTCTGATGGCAAATGCAAAGGGGCCGATCCGGTCATAAAGCGAAGCATAATGGAAATCCTTCATTACGCCGGCGATTTTAAACCTCGTTCTGCCGTCTTCCGCTGCATTCTCTTCCAACAGGTTAAAATTACTGCCTGCGACAATCTCCTCAGAAAAATCCTGAACCAGGATCCTGTAGAAGGTCTCATTGATTACCCAGCCCTCCATATTTGTTTGTCCGGGACTAAAATTCTTGATAAGTTCAATATCAAGCGTATTAAAAATATCCTGGTCCACCATCCTGAATTCAAACGGATACTGCGACTGCCCGACTGCAAAATCCATATGCTGAAACACATCCGCGGGATGGTGGTGAACGGTCGAGGCCGATGCCACAGATGCATTTCTCCTGATCTCCTCAAGCAAAAAGCTGCCCCTTGGCTCCCGGGAAGGGATGCGTGCTATGTAAACATTTTCTGATGTGTAGCCGAGATCTTTATGGTCCATGAAGCGCAGTTGCCTGCCGATCATCATTGAAAATCCGATCAGGAAAACGACGATCCCGAACTGTACAACCGTCAGCACCCCGAAGATCCCGAAAAGCTTTCCGCCGGAAGGCCCTTTCCCCTTCAGCAATGCAACCACAGATCTCCGGGCACCCATCAGGTGCATGCCGGATGCCGCGACAAACATGACAAAGCATCCTGCAGCCAGGGAATACAACAGGATCCTGGTGATTGACTTCCGGGGATCCCAGCCGGATCCGAAAATAACCTCTAGCCAGTTGCCGGCCAGGAATATAATGAACCAGGACAGGATCAATCCTGCTGCGACAAAGATGAAGATCTTCGAAAGAGAGACAGTGAATAATTCAAAATTGCCGGCTCCAAGGGTCCTCATGATCCCGGTTTCTTTTCTCTGTCTGAGTGCCTGCACAATGGCCGTACTCAGGAAATTCATGCACATGAGGATCAGGATGAGTCCGCCAACATTGAAAAGCAAATAAAGGACCGGTTTGCTGATCACCGGTTTTGGTTCCCGGTTGAGGTCCGGCGTAAAATGAATCTCCCTGACCGGTTGCAACCTGGAATTAAAAGCTTCCACGGGAGGCCCCTGGCTTCTGCCCAGGAAGGGGGACAGGACCTCTGTCAGATCTGCTTCCAGATTCGCCACCTGTGCTTCATCATAAAGGCGCAGGTATACATTTGCCGCAAAGAATTTTCCATTTTTCAGATGGCCGATCATTTCATTGAAGTTTCCCTGCTGGCTGAATATCATCTGGAAACCAAAATGAATGTTCCCCGGAAATGGTTTGACGATGCCGGCAACTGTGAATGATCCCAGGCTGTCATTGGCATTGCCCTCAAACTGCCTCAAAAAGATTTCCTGTCCGTATGCATTCTCTCCGGGGAAAAGCCTTTCCGCGAGTTCAGCATCCAGGAAGACCGTGTTCGGCTGGCCCAGGTCCTCCTTCCTGCCAGCAATGCACTCCACATTAAAGAAATCAAGGAATGCCGTATCTGCGATTACCGATTCCGGAACCTTATAATCGGACTCACCGACACGGATCTCATTGTTGTTCGTGTGGATAAATGAAGTCATGTTTTCAATTTCCGGCCTGTCGGAAAGTGCATCGGGATAGCAGGCAAATGAACGCGACCAGTATTTCCCATCCGTCAGGCGGGAAATGATCCGGTAGGTCCTTTCATGGTCCGGTATTTTCTTATCAAAACCCTGTTCATAGGAAGCATACACAAGGATCACGATGCATGCTGCAAGCGAGATGGACAATCCCCCAAGATTAATGAGTGTAAAGGACCTTTGCCGCAGCAGTTTTCTTATGGCAAGCTTTAATGGGAATACGTTCATATCAACATCAATTATAGTCATACAAACTTACAACTTATTTTTAAGTTGAACAAATTTAATTATAAATAATTTAACTTATTATTAAGTTGGCAGTGGTTTGTCCGGTGTACTATTGAATGCAATTCCCGGACACAGGAATTAATAACAGATGGGAGTTTTTTCCATATGTAGAGATTGTGAAAAAGTTACATCTTTCACACATTTTGAGTGTACTAAGAGTCATTCCAAAAAATTTCTTAAAATGTAAGGTGAATTGTCCGAATGATAAAGCGAACCGGGTAAATGAAACAATTTGAAATTTCCAGCCTTATTATTAAAGATCTGACGATTTTCAAAAACGTCAGTAGAATCATCAGAGAGCAAAATAAAATCCCTGAAATGTTTAGTCTAAAGAGATTTACGGTGTCAAGACGTGGTACAAACTGCACACGCTTCTTTATGGATTTTATCGTAGGGTGTTAAAATTCGGTGTCCGAATTCGGATTTTCAGTTTTCAGTTTTACTTCCCGAGGAAAACAAGGAAAAAGAAGGCAAGCAAATTCATCAACGCTGGCATCAGCGGTCGATTATTAAATTCATGGTCCAATTTTTCGTATCTTTGAAACTATGCAATTTGATGACCATATCACAAAAAAAATCAAAGAAATAGCCAAAAACTATTTCTCTGATGCTGATGTGTTTTTATTTGGCTCAAGAGCAAATGAGACTGCAAATGACAAAAGTGATTATGATGTCCTAATCGTAACGGATCAGTTATTAACTTCAAAAAGCAAGACCCCTTTCAGAACTCAAATAAGAAAAGATCTCCTAAAACATGGTATTAGATCGGACATTCTTATCCAGAGCCGGACAGAAGTAGAAAAAAAGAAGAAACTTCCGGGTCATCTTATCAGAAATATAATGAGAGATGCGATTCTCCTATGAAACCAGGAAAAGATCTAGCAGTCATGAAGGATCTTCACAATTCAAATCCATCAGGATATACAAGTACAATATGTTTTCATGCTCAGCAAGCCGTTGAAAAGTACCTTAAGGCATTTCTTGCCTTCCATGATATTGATTTCCCAAGAACACATGATGTGGATTATCTCTTGATGGAATGTCAGAAAATTGACAGTACGACTGGTTTACACCTATCTAGGCTACATCTGGTTCCGGGTAAAAACCCTCGGAGGCGAAAGAATATTTTGTTATGGTTCACTTTTGAAACTGAATGCCCTGGGGATGATGCCTACTTTGAAGGTGTCAACGGGAGTTGCATTGGGAAGGTAGCGGTAGATGACACCTCGCTGAACAAAGTCAATGGCATCTCCGACATAGATCTCGGAGGTGAAGGGATCGATTCCCAATCCATTAAATCCTCCCGGTGAGGTTCCTGAATACGGGCTTTCAATAAATAGTACCGGCTCAGTTTGGGATGTGACTGCATGCCGGTAGATATGCCTGTTGATGAAATAGAGGGTGTCGCCGGTCCCGTTGATCTTTACCTCTCGAGGCTGGTCTCCCAGCTCAAACCTGAAAATCTTTTCGACCTGCCTGGTTTCGGCATCAATCCTGATCAATCCGGGGGCTTCATATCCAAAGGGATTTCCATCAAAACCGCCGTCTGTCAGGGTCCAGATCTTGTTGTGTTTATCAATCACCAGGGAGTTTGGCTGGATCAGTACTTCTATGGAGTCAACGACCTGGTCTGTTTCAGTGTCAATCACCAGGATCTTATTGTCGTAGCTCCAGCAGTTGGTGAAAACATATTTCCCGTGTTGCACCATCTGGCCGGTGGGGTGCTGGTAGAAGTTGGGATTGTGGTTGTTCACATCAATGGTGCCAGAGACTGCATTTGTTTGTGGATTGACAATGGATAGGGCTTTGGCATACAGATCACTCACATACGCCCGGGTATCGCTCAAAAAATGAATATACCGGGGTGAGGTAAGCCCTGTGATCTTCCCCGCGAATTGAAAGGTATTGGTATTTATGACCTGGACCTTACCACTGTTATTGACCACGATATACCCGAGGCTATCCCTGATAGCCATGGACAGGGCCACATCGCCCAGGGGCAGGCCATTGGTTTCGAAGAAAACATCATTATAGACTTCTCCGGTAACAATATCATAATAGGACAGCGATGCATTGTTATACATGAAATTTCCCTCATTGACAATAAACACCCCCCTGAAAGGACTGTTCACTTCTGGCTTTCTGAAATTCCATAATTCTTCATCTCTCATGCATGAATTGATCACCAGGAGTGAAATCAGTAATATGGCTATTCTTTTCAGATCCATCAGAGTTTTATCATCAGCATTAATAGGTAATTCCTGCCTGGCATGGGCCGATACAGAACGGAATGATATGTTTCGTCGAATAGGTTATAGACTTTAAATTCAGCAGTGAAGGATACTTTGTTCCACCGGAAATCCTTTCCCACGATCAGGTCATTCATAAAGTAGGGGTAGAGCCAGTCCCTCCGGGTCAGGTCATTGCTGGAGGTGGTATATCTTTCGCTGTAGGAATTATGCTGCCAGGTCATGAAAAATCCCTGCCAGGATAAATTAATCATCACATTCCCTGAATGGACAGGGATATAGGGCAGCTGCTTTCCATATGATTCATCACTCCAGACCAGCGGATCCCCGTAATTGGTGGACCGGGTATAGGCATAGGTCCCGGCCGTTTTGTAGGAAACCGGTCCCAGGCTTCCCTGCAGCAGGGCCGTGAATTCCAGTCCCCGGGCCAGCACCCTTTTGATATTCTGTGGTTCCCAGTAACCCTTGAAACTGGGGATCCAGATGATCCAGTTGTTGATGTCTGACCGGTAGGCTGTCAACTCAGTCTTCAGCAGGTGCCCACCGCCAGCGAAACCACTAGCACCACCGCCAAAAAGTGCCGCCTGGTATTCAAGGCCTAATTCATAACTAATACCCTCTTCAGGCTGGAGGTCAGGGTTCCCGCCTGGCTGCCAGTACAGCGAGTTCAGTGATGGCACCTTGTAATTCCGGGCAATATTGCCCTTAAGGATCAGATCAGCGCCCTTAAGAACCCTGAAATCAAATCCCAGGTAAGGCACGAAAGGGGATCGATCCCAGTCAATCCAGTCCTGCCGCAGCATAACATTAACATTCACACGCCCGGCAAAATTCCGCCGCAAAGAAAAGAACGCCGATACCTCAGCTCGTGACTGATCATATCCCGACCCAGTCACCGTATCCCTCGAAACCACATCATGAAAATCCGCATCCACACTACCCTCAGCCGAAAACTTATCAGAAAAATCATGCGAGTAGGAGAGGGTGTTCAGAAAACTGTGCTGCCGGCTCTCAGAGTAAATGGCAGGTACCAACCCGACACCAGGCACCTGGTTCCGCAGGGAATAATCCAGCTGCTTGCCCGAATACCCGCTCCGCAGTAACAAGCGCCCGGATTCAGCATAATGCTTCCAGTCCGCCACCACCTTGTGGTCGACATCCTCCTGCCGGTTCAGGTTGGAGTTGTCAGGCCCCTCGTAACTCGTCGCCCGGGGGATAGAACGGTCAGCCGCCTGTCCCCACCACTTCAGCGACAGCCTGTTCTTCATATTCGGCCGGAAATAAAACTCCTGCAGGATCCCATAGCGCTTGTAGTCAGCATTGTCATTGGTGTCAACCGGATGGCTGATCCCACCCGTCTCCGGGTCAACATTGGCGATCCCCCGGTTGATGAAGGTGAAATCATTCCGCGAATAATTATGGTATAAGCGCGTAGAGGACTGGAACCGCTTCCCCCAAATCCCACAGAAAGGAACTCATCAAAGGTACTGTAACTGCCAATCCCCTGCATGTATTTGAGACCGAACCGGTTCTGCCAGTCCACGCTGTTCTCGATATTGATGGATCCCCCGAGCCCGCCGCTCCGGTCAGCCAGCGAAGCCGATCCGTGTTTCAGGTTCAGGTCATCGACAATATACACCGGGATCAGCGAGAAGTCCACCATCCCTGCCATGGGATTATTGATATTGATCCCGTTCCAGTTCACCTGCGTATGGGATGCGGCCGTCCCACGAAAGGATGCCGTCGCCAGTGCGCCCCGCCCGTGTTCCTTGATAAAGACCGGGGTGTTTTCCGAAAGCAGCTGCGAAAGGGAAAGATTGGCCTTATCCCGCAATACCACGGTATCCACCCGGGATTGTTTCATCCCCGCTTCCTCCTTGACAAAGATGCGTTCAGACACTACCGCCACCTCCTTGATCCGGAAAACGGAATCCTTGATCCCGCCCCCGTCAGGGGTGCCTCCGACTGGAATGCCTCCGTCTGGACCACCCACATCGAATCCGCCCCCGTCAGCCAGGATCGGCAGGCACAATGTGCTGAAAGCCAGCACCCATATGGACATCCTCCATCTCATCTATTGTTTGATCAGCGGGGCGGTGGCGCTATCCCTACCACTGGTAACCCTCACAATATAAAGACCTTCTGGCAGGTCAGCCAGGCGAATGCTTTCACCCCCGGTATAGTTTCCCCTTACCAGCACCCGCGCACCCGAAACCGTGTAGATGGACACCCTGGCGAGCTCGAATCCGTCTATCCTGATCATATCGCTTGCCGGGTTGGGCCATATCCGGATCTCCGGGTTTATGCTATTTTTTATTCCACTTACGTGGGAAAGATCCACTGTTGTAGTAACGCTCGTCTCGATTTCCGGCTTATCCGCCAGGTAGGCGGTCAGTGTCAGGGGACCGGACTGCGTAACGGTCAGGACCTGATCCTGACCGACAGTAGCCCATGGCTGGTCGCTGGTCCAGCTGATGGCCCTTTCTGGCTGCCACCGGCCCATATCAAAGGCAAAAACCTCCAGCTGAAACACACTGGTATCAATATAAACAGGGACATCCTTGATGACTACCATCTCCTGCACTCCCGACACCGAAGTATCAGGTGCCACAACCATCGCACCCATGATCTCGGTGGATGCCTCCCCCAGCCACTTCCCATCTGCCATCACACCCGTATGTACCTTTACAAAATGGATCTTCTCCAGGTCCACATAGGATCCGTTTGAATCCACTGCCCATCCAATATCAAAGGCATCCCCTCCTATGTTTTCCACTTCCCTGGTATAGGGATTATCGGGTAGGGCAGGTGCGCTGGCAGAGGCAGGTTCCAAACCTTTGATTTGATTATCAGCATACCCAAAATCTCTACGGTGAGATATCATCCAGGGATTGGAATCATCCACAGCATCCTTTATCCGGGTACCCGACAACTCATAAGCTAAAGGATCCACTCCAGGGAATAGATCAGCCTCAGGATAATAGGGCTGTTTATGGAGATCATTCATCATTATAAATCCTGTACCACCCTGGTTATCCTCCCAGGGCACATCTGCCGTATCTAGAGGATTCGAATATTCAACTGAATAATCCTTAATGGTCGATGAAAAGTGATAATCACTCCCGGCCAGTTCGTACCAGGTATCATCGGGCTGGCCGTTTTGATTTGAATCCACCATTACTGAAACCACCCCTGGTTCGGCCCATTGCATGGTAGGATTGCCGAAGATGGTAAAGTCCACCCCGAACGGATTATCCAGGTTGTTTTCAACCGCCTCTTCAAAGGCAAATACTACATATCCACCGAATGCGCCCAGGCTAAGAGCCCCATTAACACCGCCGATAATCGATAGGGCGGAGGAGGGGAGGCCCAGGGGAGCGGCATTGATAAATTGTCCGGGAGCGGGCTTGTATTCCCATACCTTATCTATGTAGGGATGCTCCATTGCAGGATCATCCCTGACGATCTCTGCGAGGAGTCTTCCTGCACCGGTAACGACGAGCCGGTTCCTGGTGCCAGAGCCAGTCTCGAATCCCTCTCCATCCAGACCAATGGCGCCCTCGAGTTCCGAATCCAGGCTGTCAATATTTCCCTCTGATTTGATGTATCCCAACCAGTCATACTGGCCAGTAGCGACAGCCAGAATATCGTAGTTAAGTCCGTCTCCTGACGTCCCATTCCATTTGGCGATCGACTTGTCTCCTCCAAATAGATTCATGTTGAACAGAAGGTTTCCTCCGGCATCAATATGCGTATCATAGGGTCCGGCAGCCAGGTCCGAAAGTTTATCAGCATCACCCGGCCGAAGGGTATCCGAACTGCCGCCAGCCCAACACCAGACCACAACATCCGCTACCGTAATACTGTCCCAGCGCAACAGGACATTCGGATCCATGGAATAATTCGTCCCATAATAAACTCCCCCGGCTGTATCAACGGCAAGGCCGGCAGCATAGCCGCCTGTCTCTATGATCTTGCGATGGTTTTCCTGGCCGCTGGTATCCAGTACAAAGATGGATCCCGGCGCATCCCAGCTGGTACTATTCGTGGCAGATACGAGGATACTGTCATTCCACCAGACCAGGTCAATATTCCCCCCCAGAACGGCCTCCAGGTGCCAGTCCCCCGTCTCCAGATCAACCCGGTAGATCCTGTCATCCGCATTCCCGATGACCGTAAATCCGGCCCAAAGCTCCATCCCGTCAGGGGATACAGCCAGAAAACTCGGAAAGGACACATACCCGGCAGGTTTGCCATATTTAGACACAAGCTCCCCACTCTGCAGATCAAGACAGTGGATGGTATCTCCATCCGTACCGTAAAGCAAAGTATCGTATATATCGATCGCCTGGAAATTGGTGTATGCCGGAAAAACATCCGAGGCCTCATATCCCGGATAGGGAGTAAGGTAGCTCTGTGAGATCCCAGAGAATACCAACAGCATAAGTAAGGCGAAGGAAGTGTTCAGTCTTTTCATAAAAATGAGATTTGGTGATTGTTACTAATCAAGGTTTTTTCAGTCTGCGGCGGCAAAACCGGCATCTGATTGATCTCGTGAAGGCAGTCCACACACAGACAATCCGCATAGCGGCTGCTGATGTAGTTCAGGGCTTCCTTACTCAGGATGACTTGGACACAATCACATTCCAGGATGTTGTCGTTCCTGCATTCAAATTCGCAATGGCAATGGGGACAATTTTTCGTCATCGTAACTGCTTTTCACCGAACAATATTAGATCAGGATCTTGCAGCAGACGATGTTTTGGTGAGTCAATGAAATGGGAAAAACAAACTACCTTTTCTCCGAAGGCTGCAAAATCTGTGTCTCATTGGCAGGTCTTCTGACTTATCCCGGCTTCTGAGACCTTCCCATCCTTCCCGGTCTGGCGATCGGGTTTGCAGGACAGTGGTGTAATGTTCAGAAGCCACAGGCCGAAATGATGGCCGGGACTTACAGCAGCGGGAACTGTTGCCGACTTTCACGGCATTCCCTTTTAATTCTCCCCGGAGTCACCGGGGTCATTGAAACCAATGAACCCTCCAAATGTAGTGAATTTATGTCGAAGGCAGGGTAAAAATCTCTTAACAAAACAATACCTGGGTTAATGATTATAGCATGCCTTACCTGCCGTGGCTTTCTCAGCTGATTAATATTTTAAATCATAGGCTGTACTGCGTCCACCACCAGGCAGTTTAATCAAGATCTGTTTGTCTATTAAATCGTAAATATTTTCCGCAAAAATTGCGTTAATCAGGCTGTCTATTCTCCGCAATAAGCTAACTGCCTATCACAAAGCTAAACGAGAGACCAGGTTTTCCTGCCCCCGGATTAGGGCAAAACTATGTAGTCAGATTCCACTCCCGATTATCCAGCTCAACTTGGAACTTCACATGAGCTTTGAGAGCATCGAAAATCCTGATGATAGTTTCTATACGCATATTACTGGCCTTGCTTTCCAACTTTGAGATTTGTGCTTTCTGAACACCAATCAGTTTTCCAAGTTCTTCCTGGGTTAAGTTTCGATCCTTGCGAGTTTTCCGAATCAGATCGCCCAGAATATCGAGTCTGAGTTCAACTTCGTATTGTTCTCTTGCAGAAGAACCTGGCTTGCCAATGAAGCCATCTTTAATTTGATCTATTGTTCGAGCCTTTGGTATTGCCATGATATGTTACTTAAAGTATTTTTCCCTAACCTTCTCAGCTTTCATTATTTCTTTATCAGGAGCTTTATTTGTCTTTTTAATGAATCCATGAGAACAAATTATTAGTGTATTCTTTGAATCACGCCTGTCCCAGAATGCCAATATTCTATACTGTTTGTTGCTAAATCTGGTCCTGAATTCCCAGATATCATCTGATAAAAAATCAACAGCATCATCCAGGAATTCAACCTGGAAAAGCCTTTTGATCTGATGAGAAGATGCCATGACAAAATTACTAATAGTTTCCATATAAGGAAACTTTCGATGAAAAATAATTAATTCCTAATTACATGACTTTATGGCAAACTGAACAAAATATCGGCTATCCCGGGTCGACTCTATCGGTTTATGCCTGGATCAGGTGAAGTTTTGGTATGTTGAAAAGCTTCTGACTTTGAATAAGGTCGGCTTAATCTCGCTTACTGCACGCGGCTTTTAGTACTTTATGATTTTTTCAATCCTGGTATAATCGGCTGACTTTATAGTAATGAAATACAGTCCTTTCTGGAAAGAGGAGACGTCGATATGGTTGACAGGTTCCTGGGTCCTGGTGCTGTATATCAATTGGCCATTTACAGCATTCAGTTCGATAATGCAGGGTCCTGAAATTTTCGTTTCTAGAGTTATTAAATCCTTGGCGGGATTTGGATATATCCTGAAAATTTCGTCCAAAGCTTTCGTATCATAAATCCCTACCAGTTGCATGCTTTCCGGAAAAAATATGTCATCGATCCAGGCCCTGTCAGCCCCTGAATAGTATTCATCATCCTTTTCGTATGCCCATTTGAAATTTCGGATTCCTTTTGATACCGGATAGCTTACGATGTTCCAGTCTGTCTGACCGGTCCATTCCCCCATCTGAACATCATCTATATAGAATCTCAGGAAATCATAATCTTCCTCTGAAGACACCTTACAAACAAAGGAGATGGAATCATCTTCATATACTTCTGCCTGTAGCTCGATTATATTCGATAGCGTGTCATACGTGAGGCCCGGACAGATTGAATAACTACCCGTATAGGACACATTATCCGTAATGTCCCAACCCAGGACATCCGGTGTTGACCAATTGAATGGCCCGGTAGTATTTATGGTTCCCCCTTCAAATGTCTCGGTGTAATCATCGGCAAGAACCACAACATCTGTATGATTGAATTGATTGGAAATGCCCTGGAGGCTTGCTTCCACATTGACCTTGTAATACCCCCTGTTATCAGGCAGGAATGATGTTGTCTCTCCGGTAAGTGAAGATAAACTGGCATTGCTTCCGGGAGGTAGCTGCAAAGACCAAACATACGTAGCTGCTGGCAATTCCTCGACAGGGGCACTTAATGCCACCTGCAGATTGAGATTTTGTGGCTGGTTGTTCACTTTCCCTTCAGGGGAACTTATGGTAAGTCGATACAATTCCCAGGGTATGATTGAATATGAACCAGCCGAATCACTGTAGGGATTATCCATTCTGGGAAAATCCAATATCTGAGTGCCCAAATCAACTCCGGCATTCGCGAAGAGTGTTTCAATAGGTTCGTAGCCATAATATATGTTGTTGTCAGTGATCCTCCAGATGGCACCCTGTGTATCATAAAGACCGGGGCAGAAGAGAGCGTTGCTGTCAACGTAATTCAGCAATTTGAGGAGATATTGTGCGGATTCAAAGTCGGACCAGTGGATGAGGTTTGGTGCAACATCAAACGCATCGTAAGCGCTCGGGATCCCATCATGCGCATCAATACAGGCTCCATATAAACCGGCCAGGGTTTTTGTTTCTCCTCTTTTGACAAAGAACCGTTCCGAGCGGGTGATCGTTATGTTCTGATTACCCTTATTCTTATTGATCAAAATATCACCTGGCTTCACATCGATCACCAATCCTGCCTTGGATGCAATACTATCAATAGCCGACACCGAGGGATTTCCGGTCAACATTCCCATAATGTCATTCTCGTGTCCATCCTGTGGAGCAACATGCCTCTTACAGGTAGGTTTTTCGAACTTTTTTTTCATTTCTTCCGCAGTTTTTCCGAATTTCTCATGATACATGTCTGCCAATTGTTCAGAGGTAAAGGACTGACCATCGTTTTTTCGCCTCCACATTCCATCTGCCTGTTTCCGATAGTCGTTATAGGTATCATGCCTGCCCATCAGATGGCCTGCTTCGTGAGCCCAGGATTTTTCAACATCAGGACCACTTGCTCTCCATTTACCACTCCCCACACCCCAATTCAGATCAAATCTTTTTCCTAACCACCAAACATTACTGCTTTTTACAGAAGGATCGAGCTTAATCTGGTGATAGCCTGCTGTCTCATGGGGCCATGCCCGGGTTGACCCCCGCATAATAACTTCAACGATGAATTGTTTACCCTCACTGGTGGTTTTATTGCTCCAGTGACTTTCTATGGCATTCTTGACCTTAAACATATTTTCAATCGTTGCACCAGAACCCCAAAACTCAAGATGAAGTTTAACTTTGACCTGATTTGATGAATACGGAGTTGTATTATTGGCGCTAATGGCAATGGCATCGCCGAAATATTCATCTTTGCCCGACAGGTTTGCAATGCCCTTATTCACTGCTTCCTGGAGTGAAAGTTCATGGGCTACAAGCGTGCCGGGATGTGCAGTGGTTTCCCCATTCTTTGCTGATTTCAAACCGTGGACCATCTCCGGCCACAAATGCTGCCTGCTGGGTTTGGTCAAATAACCTGCTGACTTGTAAGAAGATCCACAGATATCCACGGAATTAATTTCAGCAGGCACAGAGATATCATACTCAATGTTAAATTCAGGAGCTGTTGCGGCATTTATCGCGGTCATGATATTGTCAAATTCGGTAACAGCAATATTCTGCGTCCAGACACTGTGGTTATTGGCATCCGCGATTACCTGCAGATTGGCATAGGTTCTGTCCGTAATGGTGGTATCCGTGTATTCATCATCGAGGGAAAAGAAATTGTTGTTCTGGATGGCATTGTATATGTCAAGCAGTTGTTGAGAAGTTAGGGTGAAGGTTTGGTTTTCAAGCGGATCGGCAACAGGATCCTCCGGCAGGTACCGGGTATATGTTCCTGATCCGTCACTCTGGATATGTACAACACTTGCCTCGGAGCCCGGTTCCAATCCACCGGAAGTGGCAATAATTTCCAGATTGGAGGGCGTTTGGGCACCGGAAAAATAAGCCCAGGATAGACTGAAGATCATCAGGATGATTTTCTTTGGTAGTGGTTTTAGTATCATGATCATTGGGTTATTTAGGGGTTAATACTCGAATTTAAACTTACCAGGCAGTATTTGATTTTACTGTTATTGAACCGCTCCAAATTGATAAATGCCGAAATTCCCGTCATACTGATAATATCCATACCAAATTAATTCCAGCGAGGTTATGGCTTCAGCTTCTGCCGGACTGATCTTTCCGTCGCCATCGGTATGAAATATGTTGAGAGCCTGAAAATATCCTTTAATAAAGGATGGTTGAGATTAAGCTTGAAAAACCTTACTCACTGCAAACAGTAGTGAAATTGATTATTAGACTATCATAAGCATCTACTTCAACGCCTTCAGGAGGGAATGGCAATTCCCAGACACAAATCTCATTCAGGGATGGATTATCGCGCCATTGGATATTTTTCAAAGAAGTATTATTGGAAATATCCAGCTTGCTTAACTGGTTTGTAAAGCAATACAGGACAGTTAAGCCAGTATTCTCGGTAATATTTAAACTGGTTAACTGGTTATTGGCACAATACAGATCTGATAAGGCAGAATTATGGGAAAAATCCAAACCAGTTATTTGGTTTGAAAAGCAAAATAATACTGATAAAGAAGTAATACTCGAAATATCCAGGTTGGTTAATTGGTTCGAAGCGCATGACAAAGTTACTATGGCAGCATTATTGGGAACATTCAAACTGGTTAACTGGTTTTCATTGCAATCCAGATCTTCCAAAGCCTTATTGTTGGATAAATCCAATTGGGATAATTGGTTCCCTTCACAAGTCAGATTTACCAGGGCAGTATTATTCGAAACATTCAAACTGGTAAGTTGGTTATAGCCACAATGCAAATCTGTTAAGGCGGTATTCTTCGAAACATCCAAACTGGTTAATTGGTTTTCCCAACAATAAAGTCTTTCCAGATCGATAAATGCTTCAATGCCTGTCATATCTGAAATACCCCTGTTGCTGACATCCAGGTGGGGTATCTCTTCAGCCTCCCGGGTACTGATGGCCCCGTCTTCATTGTGATCGATTCCCAGATCAATCAATGCATTTAAGAATGCCTCATCTGGAAAGTTCACATCTCGTGGTGGTTCAAATACCTCACACCGGAGACATAGCAAAATTATTGCCGGAAGAAGGAATAATACCCTGATAATGGCATTCATAACTACTGTACTGGTGATTCAACAAGTTACCCAAATCAGCCATGCAAATCAAATAATCTGCTGATGTTTAATCGATCGGATAAATCATTGTATGGAGGTTTTATTCCTCTTTGTCAAAATATTGATTTAGTTGGATGACAGGCAGCCTCTGTTTGCCAATATCAGATTACTTTTTTTAACTAAGGACATGTAAGCTTGTTATTTCGCACTGAGGCAAACACATGATATTTTCTGGTTCCTGGAGGAACTTTCTACAATGGCATTGTTCCAGTAATGATGATGGGACAAGATCTTACTGGCAGAGTGCCGTGTTCAGCACGATGATGGCATCCTTATAGCTTTCTCCGGTCAATGACAAACTGCATATTGACCTGCATGAGGGATTGTGAAATGGCCTCGATATTGATCCCTTTCTCGAACAGGGCATTGGTGGCAGCAGCATGCGCGCCTGGCATTGCCATATTCGTGCCCAGGGCACAGACCAGGGCCACTTTTTTTATGGTGATTTTATAGTAGGTACCCTCAAGTTCCTTGACCAGTTCCTTATCCAGGTCCTTTTCCCAGATAACCATCGTGATGCAGTTGGCATTGGTGGCCTTGAGGATATAGCTTATATTATAACGCTGGATGATCTTCATCATGTTCAGGTCAAATCCTACCTGGCCCACCATATAGGGATCATGTATTTCTATGGCAACGACCTTATCTGTTCCCGAAATGATCTCTACCTTCGCTTTTTCGCCCCGGTATTCCCTTGTGATCACGGTGCCGGGATGATCAGGCTCAAAAGTGTTCTTAATCCTGATATTGATACCGGCCATCTCCAGCGGTTTGGATGCCTTTGGATGGATGGCTTCCATGCCAATATCCGCCAGCTGGTCGGCAACGATATAATTGGTAAATCCAACAGGCTTGGAATTCTCCACACCCACAACCATAGGATCAGCTGTGGACAGGTGGTACTCTTTATGGATCACAGCCTCAGCAGCCCCGACTTCCACAGCAATTTTGCAGAATGTCACTTCCGAATATCCACGGTCAAACTCCCGCATGATCCCTTCCGTCCCCTTGGTATAACCGGTCACAATGGGGATTGTAGCAGAGGGGTCAATATCCGCAAAAGCCTTCATGATCCGCTCATCAATGGTAATAAACTCGGCATCATGGAAACCGCAAAGATCCACAAAGGTGGATTTGATCCCGTTATTCTGCAGGATATTCACAGAATTAAAGGCTGAATGGGCTTCCCCGATGGATGCCAGGATCTCCCGGGCGGCCAGCAGGATATTATGTTTATCCACATAACCCGAAGCCAGCACTTCTGCCAGGCTGTTCAGGTAGTTCTTGCATTGTTTGATCCGCTTGGTAATGAACTTTTCAGCAATGTTCAGGTCCAGTTTGATATCTGCAAATGTATTATTGATAGCCAGTAATCTATCCAGCAATGTATCAAGGGCTGCATTGTAATCCTCATCGCGGACAAACAGGTCATACACGCCAGGTTCTCCCGTTTTTTTATGCTCGAGCAGCCAGTTGGTCACCCCGCTGTATGCGGATACCACAAATATCCTGTTATAAAAATCCTGCCCCTTTGCGATTTCCGATAATGATATTCTGGAGCACTTCGGGGAATTTGCTCATGGATGTCCCGCCGATCTTTTCAACTGTGATCATGTTCAATTGTTTTGTTGATGCTGAATGTGATGTTGTTACTAAATGTATTGTTGTTGCTGATTTGTAGCCGATGCTAATTGTCATATTAACATTGAATCGGCAAAAATCGCAATTTTTTGTCAAACGGCATGCATTCAGCCAGGGTTTTGTTTTTGGAGGCCCGTTTTTTAACGGGGGACAGTCTGGTTGTACACCCTATGTATTTTTTAATTAACTTGCATATACATCTCACGATTTTGCAAGGTTCGACTGCATAGCTCCCGGCATCTCCAATCCCATTATTCTGTTTCCATTCCCATCTTTCAGATTTCAATGATAGCTTCAAATTTCAGGGTTATGAATAAAATATTCCTACTGTTACTTATTTCCTATAACTCTCGCCTTAAACCTATTCTGCCAGGGGGATAAAGTATTTGTAGTCGATTCAACGTATTCTTATCGTTGGGATTATCAGATCAGTGACTGGATGGTTGAGGAGCGTGAAACCTATACATATGATGTAAATGGGAATCGCACCAGGTATATTATTTATGATTGGGATTTGGAAGACAATGACTGGCAGTGGATCGATAGCAATGTTTATTTATATGATGTCAATGGAAATTTATCTGAAAACATCTATTATAATTCTCAGGTTTTAGTGACACCGGATTATGATACAATATCATCAGTTTATCGATCCGTTCATACTTATGATATTAATGGCAATCCTGTTGATTCAATTATTTACTGGCGCGATCCAAAGACCTATGATTGGGTAGAAAGTTGGCATTTTGTTCTTAAATATAATGCCGATGGGCATAAAACCGAGGAAAGTAGTTCTTATCTGGATTTAAAAATCAATGACTGGGTTTTGATGGACCGTCAGACTTACACCTATGATGACAATGGGAATAATACTGAGGAAATCAGTTATAAATGGGATCCGGGAACCAATTACTGGGTGAGGGATCAGCGAGAGGTTTATTTCTATGATGCCAATAGGAATCTTTCTAAGCATATTCAATATTATTGGGATATTGGAAAGGGTCATAACTGGGTGAAGTATCAGAGAATAGTTTATACCTATGATGACAATGGGCATAATACTGAAATGTTATTATATTCTCGGTATTTAAGGACCAATAACTGGGAATTGGAGGCACGTATTTCTTTTATGTATGATGCCAGTGGGAATCTAACTGAGAAAACAGTGTATTTATGGGAATCAGTATCCAATGAATGGGAATTGTCCTGGCGTGATGTGAATGTATATGATATCAATGGGAACAGGATTGAGCATTCCTATTATTGGTGGGATCCATCAATCAATGACTGGGGTATTATATTGAAATCTGTATATTTTTGGTCTGAATTAACAACCTCTATCTCCAACGATTTTATTAACCTGAATTACCTTATTTATCCAAATCCATTTACAGATCAGACCACCATCAGATTGCCAGATGCTCACAATATTCAGAATATCGATCTAATTGATATTAATGGCAGGATTGTAAGATCCATTGATATTATTAATAGGAATTCTGTAACGATTCAGCGAGAAAATTTGCCAGGTGGTATCTACTTTATCAGAATCCATTCTGATCAACCCTGCGTCAAGAAGTTAATAATCAGGTAAATCTTATTTGAATTTCCCTGTGCCATGCAGGGAGAATGCAATACGAACGATATCTCAAATCACATCCCATTCACAGTTTCATTTTCACATTTAGTAACTAAAAATTCATAAATCATGAAACAAAAATTGCTCTCAATTGCATTTTGTCTGATTGTCTGCTTCACTTTTGCAACTTCATCAGGGCAAGACTCCGAACCTAAAGGACAACTCTGGTTTTGTTGGGAAGCCACTGTTAATCCCACTCTGAGTAGTCAGTTCATAGAATTACAAAAAGATTTTCAGGGACTGTTTAAGGAAAATGATTTTCCATACGCCATCTCTGGATGGACGGATAATAATTTTCATTACTATTTTTTCTATCCGGTTAAATCATACAATGATAAAAATGATATCTATGATGCTTTGCGCACCATAATCCCACAATTGGGAGAAGAAAAGTGGGAAAAAATGTGGGGAACAATAATGTCCCATCGAACATATTTCCTGAAGTCCCTACCTGAAATGTCATATACGGCTGAGGAAAGAAGATTTTCGAATGATGAGATGAAATATGCTATCTGGGATATGCTCTATGTGATACCTGGCAAGGAGGATGAGATTTATGCTCTGGGCAAGAAACTTTCAGCATTGCTAATGAGCAAAAATTATGATGATAATATTCAAATGCTTGAGGGTGACCTGGGATTTGAGGGATCAACATACATAGGTGTTTTATATGGAAAAAATCCGGCGGACTTCTGGACTCAGAATAGAAAAATGTGGGAACTAATTGGTGAAGAAGGCCAGGAAATATTTAACAAATGGATGAGTTACATTAGAAAGCGTGAGTTTAAACAATTCTGGCATCTGGAAGGACTTTCATATTCTCCTGGTAATAATTAAAAACTATTCAATACAAGGTCTGATTAGCCAGATTATTTGTCTAATATATTGCTATATGTCCTGAGCTTATTGTAGCGAGTTAAAAGCTCAAATTTATAAGCTTCAGCGCAATGTTCTGGGTTTTTTTGATACTGTGATTCTAATCACTAATAGTCAGATAAAGCTCAATAGTTATCCAGGATTTTTTCTTAGAACCTATATCTCATCGGGTTACCACCTATTATTAATATATTTTCGTAATTTGTATAGTGATTGCATACATCTATCAGAATTAAACTGCATTGTACCAGCTGTTCCTTTCCCATCAATCATATGCCCAATAACTTATATAAGAAGAAACCGAATATATTATCCAACAAAGAGACACGATGTTCAGAAACTATCTTAAACTAACCATCCGGGATCTGATGTTAAACAAGGGATATTTCATCATAAATCTCCTGGGATTAATTATTGGGATTACCGCGTTTACACTCATCGTATTATGGATAAAAACTGAAACTTCATACGATAAGTTTCACAAGAATGCCAATGACATTTACAGGGTTGATTATTTACTGTATGAAGAAGGTATTCTTGAACAGCATTCTGCATCAGGATCACACGGCATAGGAAAAGAAATAAAGAATGCTTTTCCTGAGGTTCTGGATTATACACGGTTTTATCGTACGGAAAGTCTTGTAAAGTATGGGGATGAAGACCTATTAAAGAAAGAAACATCTTATATGCACAATCATCTTTTTTTAATCTCTTTTCATTTCCTCTGGTAACGGGGAAAGCGGACTCCAGCCTTCTGGCTTTAGATCATGCTGTTATTACAGAGGAAACCGCCCGGAAATATTTTGGCGATGAAAATCCAATGGGAAAAGTAATTAATATTGATGGAGCCATTGATTATGTGATAACAGGAGTTGTCAAATCCATTCCCCGAGAATTCTCACTTTAAGTTTGATATCCTGCTTTCATACGAAAACCTGATACAGAAACTCCAGATATTGGGATGATTCGTGGGTGAGTGAAAGGGTTTATTCTTACATCCTCCTTGCCCCGGGTGCAGATGTGGAAGCATTGGAGGCCAAGCTGCCACAGATACCCGAAGCCTTTATTGGGAGAATTTATGAAGAAGAGCCTTTTTTCTGCTTGAATATAAGCTGGTTAAGCTTACTGATATTCATTTGCATTCATCTGTAAGTAATGAATTGGAGGTCAACGGCAGCTATCCGGAATGTTTATTCACTGGGGATCATTGCTTTCCTTGTATTGCTGATTGCGTTTATCAATTACCTCAATCTTGCCACATCACGTTCAGTTGAAAGAGCTCATGAAGTGGGTATCCGAAAAGTATCAGGAGCATTAAAGAAAGATCTGATTCTCCAGTTTTTAACAGAGTCAGCATTGTTGAACCTGATGGCACTGATAATAAGCTTTTCCGGTGTCTTTCTTTTACTTCCTTTTTTTAAACAGGTCATGCAAAGTCCGCTGCAGATGGATTATTTAACCGTTATACTTCTCTTTTTTATTCTGCTGGTATCAGGAACATTATTCACCGGATTCCTTTCTGCAATATACATTTCACAGTTTGCTCCCAGCCTTGTTCTAAAAGGGAAAATCCCAACCGGATCAGGATGGATAATCCGGCTTAAGAATTATCTCGTAGTTTTCCAGTTCACTGTTTCTGTTATTCTGATTATCGGAACAATCACCATTTATCGCCAGGTTAATTTTATGCGCCATCATGAACTGGGATTTAACCCTGAAGGATTAATAGTTACTGGATGGGCCCCGGATACTCAGAGCAGATTCATATGAATCATATATGAACAGCTTTGAATCATTCAAAAATGAAATTAGATCTCTGTCTATGGTCAGCAATATCACATCCTCATCAAGTGTTCCCGGCACAGAAATCAAGAACTCACGTGTCTTCGGAATCCCTGTGGAGGGACGTAATACAGAAAAAAGGATTGAAATGTATTATGTTGATAATCATTTCTTTGATACATATGGCATAACTCTCATTGCAGGTGATAATTTTGGTGCAACCATAAGGGAAGATTCAAGTAACATTATTATAAATGAAGCAGCACTTCCCTATTTTGGTTTTGAAGATGCAGAGAGTACCGTTGGAGAAATTCTGAGAGGAGGCAGTCAGATGGTCTATAGTAAAAGGAATTGTCAATGATTTCAATCAGCAATCAGTGAAAGAATTGCCACGTCCCATCGGATTTTTCAATCAACCGGCAAATCTATTTTATACCATTAAAGCCGAAATGACAGATATAAGCAAGCTTATTTCTGAGCTGGAGAAGATATGGATCTCACATTACCCGGGAAATCCTTTCCACTACTTTTTCCTTGACGATTTTTACAATGAACAATACCAGGCAGAGACAACGTTTCAGCGGATTATTCCTGGCCAGTTCTCTGCTGGCTATCATCATTGCCTGTCTTGGTTTATCAGGTTTATCAGCTTATTCAATTATCCGGCGTACAAAGGAAATAGGTATTAGAAAGACAAATGGAGCCGGGATCTCCCAGGTGATGGTTTTATTGAATAAGGACTTTGTTATCTGGGTGGCTATTGCCTTTATCATTGCCTGTCCCGTTGCCTGGTTTGCAATGAATAAATGGCTCCAGAATTATGCATACAAAACAGAGCTGAGCTGGTGGATATTTGCACTTGCCGGAATAATAGCAATGATCATAGCTTTGTTAACCGTCAGCTGGCAAAGCTGGCGTGCAGCAACCAGAAACCCGGCAGAAGCATTGCGAGATGAATAATAGAAATCAGCAAGAGGTACCGGGATCATAATCTGCTAATATTATATGCAGTATAACCCAATGCTCAGTTTTGAAGGAGTATTTCTCCGGCAATACGCAGCAACTCATACTAAGTCTTATGGTTCATTGTCATCATTAACAAGGTCAGGTAAATCCATCCCAGCAATCTGATAGTCCGATTGGAATCTCTCCGGAATTTATTTCATCAAACCTGGGACGAGGCAAACTGACACACAATGCCATTTCTTTGGCCTGAAAAAATCCTGCCACTACTATCAATACCAACAGCTGTAATTAGTTCATCAGCAGCGTAAACACCTTCGCATTGGCCTGTGAAAATATTCCATTTTTTAATGGTATTGTCATTTCCTTCATCGCTGCCCATGCGCTGAAAGGCGAATCCACCTCCCGATACACTTATGAAGTATGCCCATCCAGGACTTCGAGAAAATTTACTCCATCATCGTGCCCCTGTAATATCAAGGACCGGACCTGATAGATCAGGCATCCAGATCTTTATATGACCAAGGCCACAGGTGGAAATGATCCGTTTAGTAGTATTATGCAGTATAATATTAGTCACTTCGGCCTCGTGTGCACCCTTTGTAGTCTCAATGCTATTGTTGGTGGTATTGAAAGACACAATATTTCCCAGTGCATCACCAAAATATATATGATCATCTTCAGCCAATACGTTGCTGGTGATCCGGTGTTCATATTTAAACGTATGAACAATACTTCCTGTCGTTTTATCGATTAGCAAGAACCGGTCGTCGTAGCCGAGTACCAGGTTATAATCCCGGATTTCCAGGATCATTTTGATCTTAAGTTCAATATTGCTTTTATACCTCGATACTTTGCCGTTCTTGTAGAGCAACACATCTCCTGTCCAGTCTCCCATCAACATGGCATTATCAGGTAATGGGAGCATGGCAGTGATCAGTTCGTTATGTTGAAAATATAGTTCCCATTTACCTTCCTCAGAATCATAGGCAATGATGGATCCATCCTGAAGCGCAATAAATAATAGATTCCCAGCTTTGACTGATATTTGAACAGATAACCTGTCTTTCAGTATTGTTCTTTCACCATTCAGGGTATGTATGCTATAGACCTGTTTTCGGTTCACACACAGAAGCAATCCTTGGGCTTCCACAGGGTATATGGCAATAATCGGGAGACTAAGACCTTGCTCATCGGGCAGACCCAGGCTCCTGAAAATATCCCACAGCCGGATGGAATTATCCGACCGCCAGCCTCCCCCTGTAATTACCATGCTCATATTATCGCTTGCAACAATCCGTCGGGTCACCCGGGTGTGGCTTTCAAACATCTTGACCAATTCACCGGTGTTGAAATCCCATATTTTGAGGAATCTATCCTTTCCACCGGTAGCCAGTAACTGATTTTCAGTATCTAAACAAAGGCTATAGGTAATATTTCCATGACCTTCAATCTTTAATCTCATTTGATCCTTGTTGACATCCCATACTTCTGTGCTTTTATCACTTCCCCCGCCTATGATTATTTCCTTACTGTCGGGAGTCAGAAGAATGGTCCGGATCTCTCCTTTATTAAACATTCTACTGAAAAGAGGTACATCAAAATCAATATTCCACACTTCAACCAAACCTTCGCTTGTGGAGATCGCCACGGTAGATCCATCAGCAGATATTGAACAGCTAAGTAGATTATCAGTGTATTCCTTCTGGAATAGTAAATCCTTATCTGATACACTCCAGACTCTGAAGGTGTTATCGCTACTGCAGGAAATCAGTCGCTCATCATTATCTGATAGCTTAATCATTGCCACTTTATCGGTATGCCCTTCCAACCTGAACAATATCTTCTCCATGTCCTGATCATAAAAAAGAATATTATACCCCGCGATCTGACCTGCAATGGCAATGAATGAAACATCCGACGCCATAGCAATGGATTCAACTATTGATTCGAACTTTATCGTCTTCAAACATTCACCATTGGCCAGGTTCCACATCTTTACTGTCCTGTCAAAACTTGAAGAGACAAACCTTTGACCATCTTTACTCATGGCAAGATCGCCTATGCCACGGTGGTGCTCAAAAAAGGTCTTCGTGACCGGAGGAAATGGGTCATATTCTTTCTTTGATTTCCCTGCATACAGGAAACTGCATGCCTTGTTAAGATCTTCAGTATCATCACTTAACACAGAAGGGATCAGGCCGTCATTGAAGGCTTGTTGTTTTATAAAGCCTTTCACATGGCCAAAGCGCTGTATTATTTCGGCCTGTTTGTAAAGGAATTCATGAATGATGGAAATCCTGGTTTCCAGGGTAAGTGATTCTTTGAATACCGATGTTTCATAATCATACCTTGCCTTGTCCCATATCTGAGAATCCAATGTCTCTTTTCTATATTCTTCTGTGCCAGACGAGAAGATCAGTAATCTATAATCTTCAATAAGCCTGTATACCTGCTGTTGGGCACAGCGCTTTTCGATGTATTTTACACTGCTGAGAACCTCTTGCATTAATTCTATTTCTCCAGCATAGAAAAGATGCTTTGGGAGATATTGTATTTGATAGTCATTTATTTTGTTATTCTTCCAATCATGCAATAATCTTTGAGCTATTGCAGCATGTCCCTGAGTGATATCGCACAAAAAATCATGAACCTGCCCTGTACTGCCCAGAAGCCAGTCTGCTATAGATTTATGAAATGTCGAGATGGTTCCATCCTTTTCGGGGAAGAATTCAGCAACTGCATTAACCTGTTTTTTTATTTCTCCTGGGCCTGCGGAATGAAATTGTGCCAGCTCTTCAATCGCAAACGGCTCAAATGCGGCCAGAATGATTTCCAGAAGTTGTTTTATCTTGGCAAACTGTTTGTCACCGCTGAAGATCCTGCTGAAATTGGTATTGTAAATGGCACCTAGTCCCGGTGGCAAAGAGCTGATATCTGCAAGGGTAATAGTTTTTGACAGGAGATTCTGAACGATGGTCCTGGCATATAAAAAAATACCCTCTGAATTTTTTGAAATAACATCGATGACGGGATCGTTTTCTCCTATCTCCAGGGAAAAGCCAGTTTTTGATGATAACATCTCATAGATATAATTCCTGATATCTCTCTTGTTGTCAGGACTGTCGATATTGATCTCGAATGGTTTGTAGAAATCAAGCAGACTGAGTATTTCTTTGACTTTTCGAGAGGTGATGATGATCTTCATCCATGCCGGGAATTCATCCATCCACTCATATAGCATCCTGGCTATATTATTGGATCCATAGTATGTAGCTTCATCCAATGCATCCACAATAATGATGAGAGGTTCTTCCCTGTGCACCTCTGCAAGAGGTTCAACGATAAGTTGTCTGATGAGGCTTCCTGCTTCCTGGTGTGCGAGAGATTGAAGGTTTAGCTGAGATAGGATCTCCCGGTATTCAGGAATTTGGGTAGCAACCTGTGATGCTATGGAATGGATGAATTTATCCGGGATCAAAGAGGCCTCATACTTGGCGATACAAAAGTGATAGGCACCTATCTGGGGCAATATGTGGATCAGTTTTGCCATAAGTGCAGTCTTACCTGATCCCGGATCGCCAGTAATAAAGAGTACGTTTTCGTTTGATTGCTCGATCCAGATTCGGATACTGTTCAGGATCCAGTCCCTCCCGGTAAAATCTTTCACATGCCTGTATATATCCAGCTTGAAATCAATCGGTTTCAAAATGCTGAAAATATGGGCATGAATACCTTCCACATGATCTCCGTCTTCCTCCAACAAGCCACAGATCTGTTGCAGGGTTTTTTCATAGAAGACATGATTGGCCCAATCTTGCATATCCAGCCAGTCGAGCCGGTAGATTCCGAGTGGAGGTCGGCAATTCATTACCATCAATGGAATGATCTTGCGATTATTGTAGCGGGCCATGCTTATCTCATCCAGACATACTCCATCCGGCCTGCGAACTGCATGAGGCGTCAATAGAGAGATGAAAATATCAGCATCGAGAATGGCATTTTCAATTTGCTCTTCCCATGACTTACCGGTTCGTATCTGTTCCTTATCCAGCCAAACATTATGCCCTTTTTCTGTGAGATCATCTGTCAATTTTAGTGCAAGTTCCTCAGCATCCTTCCTTCCGTAACTGAGGAAGATTCTTCGGGATGATCGTGTACTTCTGATGGAACGGGTAGTGAATCAGTATCCGAATCAATGTAAATCAGGCCGGCACTTTTTTTATCTTCTGCCAGGTCTGAGAAAATCAGGTGTTCCTTGACTTTATTGAAGAGTATTTCATCACCTTCCAATAATCAATCAGGGTACTGTTGGTCGCACGTTCGTGCTGCTTCAGGTATTCTAAAATCTTATCAATTGCATTGTCCCAGTCCATTCAAAACCATTAAGAACTTAAAATTAAATAAATCTAACAGGATCACTAGTGATACTTTCCTTTCCAGAATGGACAGTCAGTGGAAACCGTATAGGTAATATCCAGTCCGCAACGATTACAAAAAACAATAATGTCATTTTGCTTACACCAATCCATTATTGGAATCTTTTCATTTTCATCAGTGATCACGGAAATAAGATCCTTCCTGATACCAGCTCCTTCAATCGGATATTCCAGGTGAAATTCGTAATATGATAATCCATATCCCGGTTTTAAAGCCCCCTGCATCATTTTTTTATAAACCCGCTCTTCAAAACCTTCGGCTCTTTTCACCCTGGGAAAATATTTAAAGAATTTTTGTCCTTCCGGTAATTGAAAGGAAAGTCTCCAGCAAACATTGGCTAATTTTTTTCTGATTTCAAATAGCCTTCTATCATCGCAATCTGTTTTGCTTAAACCCAGGCTTCTCCATAAATCTACCGCTAAAGGATAAAACATCGGAATATCCACTGGTTCAATTCTCCTCATCAACGCTTCTTCTCCAATTTCCTTCGCTGCACTAAACCGTTCCCCGAATGGTATGTCCTTTTTTTTCAGGATATAGAATAACTCAAATTGCTCCGGGTTCATTTTTTAAAAGCTGAATTGATGATGTGCATTCAATTTGATGAATTTTTTGACAATTGTCCAATCTTCATTATTAAGCTCTCTTAATTCACTCTCTCTTCTCAAATCTACAACAATCAGCGCATCAATTCTATTGTATTTGTTTAACACCCTCTTCTCTGATTCGAATGGATAATCATCAAGCCAAATAAATCCTGAATTAAAATCTACTGCTTCTGTTTTTAAATCCTTCCAATCCGTTTGTATGACCTGTTTTAGTTTAGACAATGTGGTACCGGAATAAAATTGAGATAAGTATTTAATTGCTCCGTTCTCCCCCCCACGACAATGTGTAGTTAGCCAAAAAACACTCGTGATGACTTATGAGATATGAAATAAACTCCTCACCGTATTCAGGAATTTTATGATCACGGGTGATATTACTCCATCAATATCCAGGTAAATTTTCACTATCCTAAATGTAATAAATTATTAGTTAATGATTTAGAATAATGATAGTTATGCTCTGGAACCAGAAGTATGGGGCATTAGTGATACCTTCCTTTCCTGAATGGACAGTCAGTGGAAACCGTATAGGTAATATCGAGTCCGAACACTTTGATGACCTACAATTTCAACCGGGTGAAAACCTTCCATGTTATCTGAAAGGATTGAATTTAAATTTTCCATAATAACCTGATTTTAAGTCAAGTTATTCCAGTATAAGACTGTTTGTTCAATCCTTCAAACACCGGATGCTATATCCACATATTGGTTTATCCATCGACATTAACGTGGTACCATTTTCAGTATGTCTCATTAACAGGCTCCAGTATTCTTCCCAATTTCCAAACTCTGTAGAGCTCCAAATCCTGCATCTTGTTCTTAAGTAATAGAATTTACCGCGTTTACTTCTCATACCTCCAGGAAGAGCTGAAAAACCGGTGCTGTTATCGGCTCCTTCATTTGGTCGGTTTCCAAATAAGTGATCCGGCTTCTTTTAATTGTCCCTGCCACGGCATGACACCTAAATAATTCTAAGGACTCCAATTCTACTTGACAAGGTATATGCCAAGCCTTCCGGGCAAATGGAACGTTTATCGCTGATAACAAACCAATTATATAGATATCCGTACGTTTCGCTGTTTGAATCACTATTATCATAGCTACAATACGCTCCTGTTTTTAAATTTATCCACTGAAGGGAATCCGATACTTTTTCGATGGGATCACCATTCCTGTAATGGGTCACTTTCAGATTTTCTGCCATCCATACCTGGTCGCCAATTATTACGGTATTGTAAATGTTGCCATCGATATCAGTTACCTGATCTTCCCGAAGATTGTTGATTTCCATCCTAGACTTAACCAATTCAGGCTGTTCCTTTTCAGGTTCAGCCGTGTTTTGTTCAATATTGTCGCCTTTGAAATAGATGACTGCGAAAATTGCAATCACAATAACAGATATAATTGAGCCCATATGACACATCCATATTTTTTTAAAACTTCCTCGCATGGTGTTTTGGATCTTTTGGGTAATCTTGAAAATACATCATTCAATTCAGTAAAATAATTTATGTCGAAGGCAAACGTTTTGGATCAGAAGAGATATTAATAGCGTTAATTATCGACAGTTTACTTAATTTTGGAGGCAAATCTTTTTTTGAAGGCATTGAAGTATCATCTACCAAAATCGGCAAAACCTTAACTCCTTTTTCCAGGGCATGTTCAATCTCATTTAATACATAATCGTCTTCTTCAAAAGTTTGCCTTTTACTCATAATTTTCAACCACTCCCTGCCAATAACAGGAATGAATATCAGGCAGTTTTCAAGTGCGTTATCAATCTCCTGAGGAAACTCTGACCCTGCCTTAATTGCCTGTCTGTCAAAGAAAACATTACTCACTCCATATTCTGTCATCAGTGCATTTGCAATTGCAAAGGCAATGTTTGCTTCGTCATCTCGACGGTAATTGATGAATATTTTCATGATAAAGTTTTTTGTAAATTTTATGCCTGGAGTATAGTATTAATCTGCTTATTTTACTACTGGGGGAACAGATGACTTTTTTAAGATTAGTAATATTTTGTCTATGCTCAATTGTGGTACTTCTTTTTTTACATCCTCCGGATAACAGGATGCCAGGACAGTTATGATATGATTACAATAAACACGTGGTTTTTTAGCCAATACTGACCACCTTCTTGCTAGAATTAGAATGTTTTTTACTGCTCCGGACAAACGCCCCCAATAAGGGTATTGAGATTCATCTGCCATGATTAAAAGATTTAATCATATTAGGTCAGTAAATGACTGTATTTGATGTAACTATATAAATTTACAATTAAAGTGTGGATTTATTATTGTCCCTGCCAATTCAATTTCTCGTCCGCTCCAAGTGCAATTTGGGATAGGATCGAATCAAGTTTGCCATAAACATCCCAATAGTCACAATCAAGCATGGAGGAAAGTTTTTGTCCTACCAATCTTTCCAGATCATCAACCCTGTTTCCTTTCCATATCTTATCCGATAAAGCAACCAGTAAGTCCTCGATTTTCAGGCTTTCATCTTGCCAGTTTCCATGGGTAAGCGCAAATCTTGATTGTTCATTTGTAAACCCGTGATTCAATAGAATTGTCATTCCTGTCAATTCATGTCTTTTACCACTTTCAAATAGTTCATCTGTAATCTCTGTTTTACCAATGTCGTGCGTAGCTGCTCCGAACAAGATAAGTTCCTGATTTATCTTAAGAATTGGCCACTCAACTTTAAGCTGAGTCAAAATGTCAAAAGCTGTTGTATGAACAATACTTAAATGTCTTTTGAGTCTCTCAGGTGAATTTAAGATCTCAAGTAATTCCGTAAGCTCTTTTGGCAAGTCAAGTAGTTCCAAATCTTTCCTTTTATAATTGCCACCATTTTTTAAGAAAGGGACGAGCTTCTTCATGGCCCAGGTCCAAGGCACGTGTGAAATGGTATTTTGCTTTCGCTTTATTACCCAATTTCATATATGCCGATCCCAGGTTAAAATGAGAAAGGGAATGATCTTCATCTAGTTGGATGGCAATTTTATATTCTGAGATTGCTTCTTCGTGATGTTCTGCAGTCCCCATGACAATTCCCAAAGCACAGTGTGCATCTGGGTTATTAGGGTCAATGCGGAGTACTTCTTCATACTCACGTATTGCCTCTTTTAATCTGTTCTGATCCAGATAAGCACAACCCAAATTGAAGTGTCCTGAAACATGATCAGGATCGATACGAATTGCTTCCTTGTACTCTTGTATTGCTTCCTCAATCTTACCGTTTTCCCAGTTCTTTTCACCAAGATTATAGTGAACATCTGCATTTTCAGTAATTACTTCAGGTTTAGGCTCATCAAGCTGAGCACGAGCCTTTTCATAGCCTAATTCCAACGCACGTTTGAAGTGATAGTTTGCCTCGGCTATACTTCCTTCTTTCTTATAATTCAGGCCCAGGCAAAAGTGAGTATATTTATCATTTTCCTTTAGTCGAAGGGCGTTTTTATAAGCTTCTTTGGATTCTTCTGGCTTCCCTTTTATATCGTAAGCTACCCCTAAATTAAAGTAAGCCATATCGTAGTCTGGTTGAATTTGAATGGCTTTTTTATAGGCATCAATTGCTTCATCCAGATAGGCTGCCTTCCGGTATGCGTCCCCCAGGTAATTATATGCTTCTGCAAAATCTGGTTTAATCCGCAGGGCCTCTTTGAAGGATCGTATAGCTTCATCGAACTTTTTTGCATCCAGATATGTTTTACCCTGTTTGTAAGGAATCAAATGATCTTCCTTTTTAGGTTCAGGTTCAGGTTTAGGATCAGGTTTAGGTTTAGGTTCAGGTTCGGGCACGGATTCTTCTGTGGACTCGATTGGATCCAAGTCTTTATTATACACAATAAAAGGATTAAACTTCAATTCCTCCCCACATTGCGGGCACTCCGAAAGTAAACCCGGCTCCTCCCAAGACCTCCTTGGAAAGTTCTATACATGGTGATTGCTCTGGTGAAAGTCCTGCCCTTTTTGTGATTTTCTTAATAGTATCCAATACCGATTTAGGCGGAGAGAACCGAATGCCACAATACTGGCAATCAGCACTGATAGGCTGATAATTCTTATGCTCAAAGTCCCATATTTGCCTGGCTGTTACAATTCCAATACCCGGGCAAAGCAATTCTCTGTGGGCATGTACTATAAAGGTTTCACCAGATGAACAACCTCCAAAAATTCCTCGGGGAAATAAAGCGATAGTTTTTATGAAATCTGAAAATATAAACTTTCCAAGTTTTTTGCCTGTATTCAGGTCCCACAGGATGCAGGTCTTATCCAAGGAACCTGAGACTGCCCTTTTGCCATCAGGAGTTATGGAAACGGCATTGACGGCCTGCTTATGCCCCATAAGGGTATGGAGTTTTTTGCCTGTATTCAGGTCCCACAGGATGCAGGTATTATCCTCGGAAGGTTCCATGCTCCCAGAACCCGAGATCGCCATTTTGCCATCAGGGGTTATGGAAACGGCAGTGACACTAATGGTATGCCCCATAAGGGTTTGGAGTTTTTTGCCTGTATTCAGGTCCCACAGGATGCAGGTCTTATCCCCGGAACCTGAGACTGCCCTTTTGCCATCAGGAGTTATGGAAACGGCACTGAACCCTTCGGTATGCCCCATAAGGGTTTGGAGTTTTTTGCCTGTATTCAGGTCCCACAGGATGCAGGTTTATCCGCGGAAGCCTGAGACTGCCCTTTTGCCATCAGGAGTGATGGAAACGGCATTGACAGAATCGGTATGCCCCATAAGGGTTTGGAGTTCTTTACCTGTATTCAGGTCCCACAGGATGCAGGTATTATCCTCGGAACCTGAGTACTGCCCATTTTGCCATCAGGGGTTATGGAAACGGCTCTGACCCCGATCGAGTATGCCCCATAAGGGTTTGGAGTTCTTCACCTGTATTCAGGTCCCACAGGATGCATGTCTTATCTTCGGAACCTGAGACTGCCCTTTTGCCATCAGGAGTTATGGAAACGGCATAGACAAATTCGGTATGCCCCATAAGGGTATGGAGTTTTTTGCCTGTATTCAGGTCCCACAGGATGCAGGTCTTATCCCAGGAACCTGAGACTGCCCTTTTGCCATCAGGGCTTATGGAAACGGCTTTGACCTTTCGGTATGCCCCCTTAAGGGTATGGAGTTTTTTGCCTGTATTCAGGTCCCACAGGATACAGGTCATGTCCTCGGAACCTGAGACTGCCCTTTTGCCATCAGGAGTTATGGAAACGGCTTGGACCTCTCGGTATGCCCCATAAGGGTTTGGAGTTTTTTGCCTGTATTCAGGTCCCACAGGATGCAGGTATTATCCCAGGAACCTGAGACTGCCCTTTTGCCATCAGGAGTTATGGAAACGGCCATGGACACGCATGGGTATGTCCCTTTAAGGGTTTGGAGTTGCATTTGCCTCTATTCAGGTCCCAGAGGATGCAGGTCCTATCATCGGAACCTGAGACTGCCCTTTTGCCATCAGGAGTTATGGAAACGGCGTTACGACCCATCGAGTATGCCCCATAAGGGTTTGGAGTTTTTTGCCTGTATTCAGGTCCCACAGGATGCAGGTTACTTATCCATGGAACCCGAGACTGCCCTTTTGCCATCAGGAGTTATGGAAACGGCTACTGACAGTATTCGGTATGCCCCATAAGGGTTTGGAGTTTTTTGCCTGTATTCAGGTCCCACAGGATGCAGGTCTTATCACCGGAACCTGAGACTGCCCTTTTGCCATCAGGGGTTATGGAAACGGCATCGACCCTATCGGTATGCCCCATAAGGGTTTGGAGTTTTTTGCCTGTATTCAGGTCCCACAGGATGCAGGTCTTATCATAGGAACCTGAGACTGCCCTTTTGCCATCAGGAGTTATGGAAACGGCATTGACAGATTTGGTATGCCCCATAAGGGTTTGGAGTTTTTTGCCTGTATTCAGGTCCCACAGGATGCAGGTCTTATCTCGAGGAACCTGAGACTGCCCTTTTGCCATCAGGAGTTATGGAAACGGCATCGACCTAATCGGTATGCCCCATAAGGGTTTGGAGTACCTGGGGCTTTGGATTCCAGGGTGGGCGGGTTGGTCCGCTGCGGAGCAGTATAGGATAGCTGTTTTCAGCATTAATGGCTGTTGCTGCTTCACCAACTGGCCCACTTGCAGTATAATTCCATGCCTGTTGTATTGCAAAACCTGAAAATTCTTTAGCATTTTGTTGTATATTATCAGCTTCCCGGCCCAGGAAATTTTTGAAGTCTTTAATGTTATCCAATCGTGTTGGATTGATTTTTATCCGTTCAATTTCAGCATCAATCTGTTCTGGAGTCCAGGGAGTACTACTTTCCGGTATTTTCAAATCATCAATTAGTAGTTCTCCCCTGGCACAGGCAATCAGATCGTGGGTATACTTCTCCATTCGTTTCTGCTGTATGTGCTCCTCTTTAATGTTTTCCTGATTTTCAGGAAGCACCTCCAAAACGCGGTTAAAATCCTCAACCAAATCATAAGGTTAATTTGACTGCACTTTTGGCTTGTATGAAATCAAGGTTGCATAGTGTTTCTGTTACATCATCCCAAAGCTCTGCCTTGGTTTGCTGCCAGGGCAGCTCCACACATTTACGAATATTGGGCTGTTTTTGCTTTTCGCCATCAAAAAAAAGAATTTGGTCTTTGAAGTAGTTGGCGAGGTTGGTTTGATATGTTTTCGAATTGGTTTCCATAATTACTCAACTTCGTTCGCTTTATCTAAACCATACTTCTTTCTCAGCACCTCATTAAACTGTCTGTGAAAAAAAGTAATAATCGGCACTCCATCCGCATCACGTTCGGTTAAATAGGATTCCAAATCCAGATAGAGACGAGACCAAACGGCCAATGGAATTTTTTTTGCTTCCTTTAGTTCTGCAAGATGGTCTTCATGTGTTTCCCCCAGGAATGTGTCCCAATATTCTTCATCGAAGGCCAAAATATCCAGAATTTCATTTTCGGCCAATCCCTGGTAGCGTCCGCAAAGCATATAGCAAATTACATGTTCAACCAAACCTTTAACATGTTCGTTTTCCAGCCTTTTAATAAATTCAGTAATAATTCCTTCAACTGAATCGCTTAACATACATTCTTCCGTAAATGATTTCCATTCTTTGGCTTGTTCAAAGGCAAGTTTCAGGTATATAGGGAGTTCACTTTTTCCCTTATTAATTATGCTTGCAAACTGATCATCCGTAAGCGTTCTTTTTATGGAGTTTAACCATGTTTTTAAGATTAATCTCACTTCTTCCTTAGGGAGCATTGGAAGTTTATCAATTTGTGTATCAGATAATCTATCCTGCAGTTGGGGAAGCGATGAGACAACAACTTTTACATGCTCCGGCAATTCTTTTGGCAGCCAGTTTAATTGTGTGGCATTATCCGTTTCCGAAAGTTGGTCGAGAGCATCGAGAAATATTACAACTGGTTTTTCAGCAGTTGCTAATGCCAGGCTTTTCTTAAAAACTTCGGTCATTCCATATATTTCGTGGAGGGCCTTCTCGTTTCCATCCCCTGCCAAATCTTTTAGTTCAGTATTAAACTCTCTGGCCACCTGTCCGGCCACACTTTGCATTAATGAAATTACATTCGAAGAATTTGATGTGATTCCCAAAAACCGGTAGGCAACAACTGTATTTTTAAAATCTTTATTTTGAATAAAGTTTTGTATTACTTTGGCCATGACACTCGATTTCCCTGAACCGGATTCACCTATTAGCGAGAGTGTTTTGCTGCGTAGCAGGATTGTTCAGGTAATGATGGATGGTCTCTAATGTTTTCTCCCTTCCACGAAAATGCTCCACAAGCTTATCTTTAAACTCGGTATGCCACATAACTTCGTGTAGTATTTCTTCCTTATCTGTTTCATTATTTAATTGCTCCTCAATAACTGCCTTTAGCTTTTCGTATACCTCTTCCGCATAAGATTTAGCTATTTCAGCGCTCATCTCTGTTTTACCATTCAGCCACTTTGCTGGATAAGTTATATAGTTTTCTTCCAGTTTATCCTTTAACCCGTCTTTTAAAATATTCAGTTGTGATTCTGCAATTGTGTCATGTTTATTGTCCTTTAAATCGATAAAACCCTTGGCCGATTTGTCCTTAGGTTCTATTTTTGCTTTGCGTACAAAAGCAAAAACATGTTTGTTTGCATCTTCAATCTCTTCAGGTGTTATTAATGCCCCATTTAATATTTCCTGATGGGTTGCTGAGGTATCATATTTTATACACTGATTTTCTATAAATTTCAGTTTATTAACGGCAGTTCTTAATATTTCCCTGATATCATCATGAACTGGTTCCCATTTACTATACTCCTTGTATTCCTCACCCCTGGGTTGCAGCACATATTCAGGTGGTACTGCATTTTCGTCCTTTTTATACCACTTGTTAAATAATGAAGCATCATCATTATTCAACAATGGAAAGATTTCATCCCATTCAATCCCGGGAATCTTTTCCGGAATCGGCTGCCAACCATATTTATCACCCAGCAAAATCAAAAAATTAGGCTTTGGTGAAATTCGCTGGCAACGTGCAACTTCATTAAGGCAAATTTGTAAAGTTTTTTGGTTCAGTTGTGACTCTTCTGTTACTCCCCATCTCAAATCAACAGCCTGGAATTTAGCATTGTTTTGCAGACAAAATTTCTCCAGTTCAGGGAATACATCATTTTGAAGCAGACTACGCTCCTGTTTCATGTCGGTAAAAGTGGAGCTTACAAATACACGGAATACTTTGGTTTGTTGTGGCATGGCCTCTTGTTTAGTTGATTGATAAATCTCCAGCCTGTTTGTTGTCAGCAAGGTACGGAACGCCTATAGCTTAAAATTAAGAGATACTTCCCTCATATCAAAGTTGATCTTTGTATTCGAAATCCAACTTTAATTAAATTAAGTTCGCTGCTTAATCTCTTCTTGCAAGGATCTACTGGTCCCTTCCAAAATAGACATCAGCAGGGGTCACATTATTCAACGACTCATGGTATCGTTGGTTATCCAATTGCCCGTAAAACCCGCTCTCTTCAGGGGCGGGATATAAGGGCATGAAAATTTTCAAAATTAAACAATGATATTTCTAATAAAAATATCATTAAGTACTAGAAATTGTCTCGAAAACCAATGAGACATACGAACCGTCGGGCAGACGGGGATGGCCTGTCGAGCGAACCGCAATAGCGGTCGGCAGCAGGAACCTGCAGGAAACCGTGAGGAAGTACTGCCCGTGGCTTCAGAGAAGCCAGTGGAATCCCCTTCGTTTACGGAGGGGAGGATGTCAATGTAGTAATCCACAAACTCAGCAATCTAATTTTGTCAAAACCCTGTACCCAGGTGTCAAACGTCGATAAACATATTAAGCATATCAATTATCCTAGTATTGCCACCACTTTTTAAGACAGGGACGAGCTTCTTCATAGCCCAGGTCCAAGGCTCGTTTGAAATGATATTTTGCTTTCGCTTTAATACCCAACTTCAGATAATAGGATCCCAGTTTAAAATGTGAAAGGGAATGATCTTCATTTAATTAGATGACAATTTTATATTCTGAGATTGCTTTTTCAATCTTACCGCCTTGCTAGTTCTTTTCCGCTAGATTATAGTGAACATTAAATGAGCATATCTTGCCCTTTCCTTCGGATCAAGGGTGTTGTAATCCTTACAACGCTCTTGAAAAATCCAGGACAAATCAGGGATATTACGTTGTAATTAAACTCCTTTAAAGAATTGAAAGTGGATTCCCGCATTGCTGTAAAAAGAGTTTTAGAGCCAGCGCGAACCTGAAGCGCCAAGTAGATCAATGACCCAATTACACCAAAGGCACCGACAAATTCTCCTATTGAACCGATTGTTGACCAATTCATAATGATTACTGTTTATTCAAACAAGTTAGTGAAAATCTTGACTAACCGTTTTGACTAATTGATTTAAGTATTGAATTTGCTCTTCCCATGACTTACTTGTTCGTATCTGTCTCAGGATCAATGTAGACCAGGCCGGCACTGTGCTTGTCCATGGCAAGATCGGAGAAAATCAGATGCTCCCTTACTTTTCTGAAGAGTACTTCATCACCTTCCAATAGATCGATCAATGCACTGTTTGTAGCACCTCCATGCTGCTTGAGATATTTTAAAATATTGTCGATTGCAAGGTCCAAATCCATGCTGAAACTATTTGAAATATAAATTTAAGTAATTCTGACAGTTTGATAAATTAGTGAACATATAAGTATTACACTACCACTTTTTCTGTCTTCAGGGCGTTCATATTTTTCAAGTTGTTGTAATTTACATGAATTATCTAAAAGTCCAATGTTCAAAAAAAGGTAAGCCATCATTACAATAATTACTGGCCTGTCAAGAGCCCAAAAACCTGACCACAAACATGAAATACGTATTAATCGTTTTACTGCTTGTATCGTTTCTGGACTGCCAATCCCAGTCCGTGAAGAAATTCAATCTGGACTTTGAAACTTATGATCCCCAAAAAACAGAAGAGATATTAATGGTTTGTCACCGGGGAGCAAACCGGCTTGCTCCGGAAAATACTTATGCCTCAGCGAAAAAAGCCATCGAATCCAATGCTGCTTATGTGGAGGTGGATGTGCGCAGGAGTAAAGATGGTGTTTATTATAATTTACACGACTGGAGCCTTGATCGCACGACCAATGGTACAGGTGCTGATTTCTGAAACAGAATCGAAGGTAATTGACACCCTGGATGCCGGAGCATGGTTCGGGCATGAATATGCAGGAGAGAGAGTACCCAGGCTCTATGAGTATTTGAAATGGATCAAAGGAAAAGCAAAAGTCTATTTCGATATGAAAGATGTCAGGCTGGAAGAATTTATCCCGGTTATTTATGAACTTGGTATGGAAAACGACTGTTTCTTCTGGTTCTCCAACAGACAACTGGCAAAAGAGTTTCGAAGGCTTTATCCGGATCTTGCATTGAAAATCAATGCTTCATCAGTTGAGGCTCTTGATTCGTTAAAAGAAATTTACGACCCGCAGATTATTGAATGTGCTTTGGAAGATCTGTCTGAAGAATTTATCAATTCCTGTCAGGCAAAAGAGCTAAAAATTATGCCTTTGATTACCGGAAATGATTGGGAAGGATACCGAATTGCACTTGAGAAGAACATCGATATGGTGAATCTGGATAATCCGGATGTTTTTTCGAACATGGCAAAAAATGGCGGTGTTTATAATGGTTACAAGCTGATTGCCCACCGGGGTGGAATCGTCGAGGGAAAATACGATGAATTTGACCCGGCATCTATCCAGGCTGCCATTGACCAGGGTTATTATATGTTGGAGATTGACGTAAGGGAAACAAGAGATGGGGTATTAATCGTTCATCATGATCCGTGATTTTAACCGTTTTTTTAACGATCCGCGCAGGGTAGATGAATTATCCTGGGAAGAAGTAAAATCAATAAAATCTGTCAAAGGGAACTACCACCCCCTCTTATTTGAAGAAGTAGCAAAAATGTGCTCGGGGAAAGTTAAAATGATGATTGATATAAAAGTCAGCAATAAATCTCCTGAATTTTACCGCAAACTGGAGGAAATATATGGTAAAGTACAACCTGCTTGAAGGCGCCTATTTTATTAATAATGAAGCCAAGAATTATTTCTGGGGTAAAGCCAAATTTTTATTTCGCGCCAATGAAGCAGAAACTATAATGGAGAAATACAGGAGTGGTGAAGATGTGGCATGCCATTATTTCCTTTTCGATGACGGGGCAAAATTGACTTCATCGTTAATTAAGATGTGTCAATCGGCATATATCACTGTTGTCCCCTCGGTAAATTTTGGACATTACCGTAACGAAAATCCAATGAGAGGAGCAAAACGAGATATCGAATTCCTGAAAGAATGCGGAGTAACACAATTCCAGATTGACTCTGATTTTGACGATTGGCTTCCTCATTAGAGGACAATTCAATAGCAATGTACCAGCATGTGGACCTTTATTTCATTTATCACTTTTACCGGATTTGTAGCTTTTTATTCGTGGTACAGGTTAAGAAAACAAAACCTCCGGTCCTCAGATGGATATTTTCTTGGTGGAAGAAGCCTCAGTGCCATAGTTATTGCCGGCTCGATGTTGCTTACAAATATATCGACCGAACATCTGATCGGGATGAATGGATCGTCCTATAAGAACGGATTAATCATAATAACCTGGGAGGTAACCGCTACATTGGGATTAATTCTGGGTGCTATCTATTTTGTTCCGCGCTACCTTAAAATGGGGCTCACGACTATTCCTAAATTTCTGGAACTCCGGTTCGATAAATCCACCAGGACCATTGTCGCCTTTCTGCTGATTATGTCATTTATCTTCACACTATTGCCCATAGTATTATATACAGGTGCAATTAATTTTGAAAGTATATTTGATGTCTCGGGAATATTTGGTGTTACGACCCAGCAAGGTATCTGGATAACTGTTGTGATAACTGGTGTCATAGGTTCGCTTTACAGTATTTTTGGGGGATTAAAGGCAGTTGCTATTTCAGATACGATAAATGGGGTGGGATTGTTGATAGGGGGATTATTAATTCCAACCCTGGCCTTACTGAATATCGGAGATGGTAATCTGATTGCTGGCGATTGATGAGGTTTATAGCAGAATACCTGAAAAGTTTAATGTTATTGGGACCCGGGATTCTGTCTTGCCTTTCGGGACATTGTTCACAGGAGTAGTCATTATCCAGATCTATTTCTGGAGTATGCACCAAACAATTATACAGCGAGCACTTGGTGCAAAAAACCTGCAAACTGCACAGAAAGGATTATTGCTCACTGGAATTTTTAAGATCCTTGTCCCTGTAATAATCGCATTACCAGGTGTGATTGGATTTTACTATTTCGGTGATTCCTTATATGGAGAACAGGATACAATATACCCGGAATTAGTAAAAAAAGTATTGCCTGTCTACTTGATTGGTTTTTTCGCTGCTGTACTTATGGGTGCCATATTGAGTACATTCAACAGTGTAATAAACAGTGCAGCAACAATCTTTACCATCGATATTTACAAATCCCATTTTAATAAGAAAGCAACGGAACCCAAAATGGTACGTGTCGGTAAAGTTTGTTCAGCAATTTTAGCGGTTTTTGCAATTCTCATAGCTCCTTTAATGAGCAATGCCCCGAGGGACTGTATCAATTGATGCAGAAACTAAATGGATTCTTTTATGTCCCACTCGGGGCAATAATGATTGCAGGTTTTTTTCTTAAAAGGGTTTCGCCTGCCGGAGCAAAGGTTTCGCTTGCTGTGGGAATTGCTTTTTACTTTGTTACTACTTTTATTATCGATACCGGGATACATTTTGTTCATTTATTTGGTATAATGTTTTTGATCATGATAGCTACCATGTACATCGTTTCGTATTTTCGTCCGATAAGTCAAATCTTTCATGAAAGAGATGCTCATGTAATAGATCTGAAAGAATGGAAATATGCCAGGCATGCTGCTGTTATTATTGCTGCATTAACAGTAGGTGTTTATATATGGCTGGGGCGTTTTACGTGATCGCTATATAGCATCTCAGCAGGATCAGATAATTACATAAATATAAATATAGAAACTCAATTGCATGGAATATGAACTACAGAGATAAAATTGCTTTAGTAACAGGAAGTAACAGCGGCGGGTTGGGAACAACTATCGCTATCACAATTGGCTGAGCAGGGGGCCAAAGGAATTATCCTGACCGGCAGGTCAAAAACCGGTGAAACTGAAACAATTATTAAATGGAATTCAGAAGCTGGGGACTGAAGTTATTTTTGTAATGGCAGACCTGAGGAATCCGGATGAATGTAAATCATTAATAGAAGAAATTGATAAACATTTTGGTAAAGTAGATGGATTGGTCAATTCAGCAGGTTTAACAAGCAGGGGGACTATCGAAGATACATCTGTTGAATTATGGGATGAACATTTTGCAATAAATGTAAGAGCCCCTTTTCTATTAATGCAGGGATGTATCAAGATTATGCAGCGGGAAAAAATTGCAGGCTCCATAGTCAATATTATTACACAATCAGCACATGGCGGCCAACCCTTTTTGACACCCTATTCCGCATCAAAAGGGGCATTGGTAACATTGACGAAAAATGTTGCTCATTCACAAAGGTTCCACCAGATCAGGATCAACGCAATCATGCCGGGATGGATGGATACTCCCGGCGAACATGCCATTCAGAAGTCATTCCACCATGCACCCGACAACTGGCTGGAACTTGCTGAAGCCGGGCAACCCATGGGTAAACTTATTCAACCAGACGAATTATCAAGACTTGCCGCTTATCTCCTGAGCGATGACAGTGGTGTAATTACAGGTTCAGTTATTGATTATGACCAGAATGTGAATGGAGCTTATGATTGACGGGTGATCTCATAGGAAGGAAGACCCAGATTTTTATGAAAAACTATTACAGGCCTTTTAAAACCTATGTAACTTCTCTTATACTATTCATCAAAGCCCCTTTTTCAACTAACCTTCGATATTGCAGCTCAGTGCTGTCATAATTTACTAAGGTTATATAGGGGGTTAAAATTTTCATTGTATCTCATCCCAAACAAAATATTTGATTTTGGGGTGTTTATTCGTAACTTGTAATAATATTTCCAACCTCGCGCAGAGTTTCACTGCAATTGCACTAAGTGTCTCATCTTTCATCTCATCGCCATTATCTTATGGAGGAAAATCATTACAAAACTTGTAATCTTTTTTCCCCTGGCAATGATTCATACCTTTTGTAATGATGATTACAATAAACTAGATATAAACCTAAAAAAGGGAGGTAACTATGAAAATTGATTGTTATGCTATTCTGGGAGAAAACCAGCCTCTGGAGAAATTTCAATATGAAGCAAGAGAGTTAGGAGATTTCGATGTAGAGGTCGCCATTACCCACTGTGGAATTTGCTACAGCGATGTACATATGATTGATAACGATATGGGTATGACTGAATATCCTTTCGTTCCCGGACACGAGATTGTTGGCCACATAACTGGCCTTGGCAGTAAAGTAACCACACTTAAAAAAGGTGATCGGGTCGGAATTGGATGGCAGGCGAAGTCATGTAACAGCTGTGAATGGTGTCTAAATGGTGAAGAAAATCTATGCACAGAGGTATTTCAATCAGGTACCTGGGGCAATCCCCATGGAGGTTTTGCGAAAGCAATACGAATCGACAGCCGTTTTGCTTTTCCGATTCCGGAAAACCTGAATTCTGAAGACGTAGGACCTCTAATGTGTGGTGGAATCACAGTGTATGCACCTCTTGTTAATTATAATGTAAAACCATCAATGAAGGTGGGCGTTATTGGTATAGGAGGACTCGGTCATTTAGCATTAAAGTTTGTCAGAGCTTTTGGTTGCGAAGTAACTGCGTTTTCATCAAGTCCTAATAAGGAGGAAGAAGCCCGAAATTTTGGAGCTCATCATTTTGTCAGTTCTAATGATTCAGATCAATTACAAAAAATTGCCCGTAGTCTTGACATGATTATTTGCACTGTTCATAGAGATTTAGATTGGAACTCATACTTAATTACCCTTCGACCGAATGGCAAACTTTGCTTCGTCGGATTACTAACGAATGCATTAAGCATCCAGGCGCCTCCTCTTGTATTTGGACAATTATCAGTTTGTGGTAGTCTGATTGGTAGTAGACCCGCAATTAGAGAAATGCTTGAATTTGCAGCTCGACATGATATTAAGGCCCTATCTGAGGTAGTGCCAATGTCCGAGGTTAACCAGGCCATTGCCAAATTGAAAGAGAATAAAGCTCGCTATCGCATGGTACTGAAGAATTAGCCTTGATTTTTCCAGGCTCCTGATAGAGAGATATTAACCGCAATTTTCACCATTAAATAGTATTATTATGACAAATGTAGAATTAGTTAAGCAAGGGTATTCTGATTTTTCCACAGGTAATTTGGAGGCAGTTTTAGCTATTTGGGACCCCGCAATTGAATGGCACGAATGCAAGGGTATGCCTTTTGTGAAAGGCGATGGCATTTTCAAAGGGCACGAAGCTGTAGTGACAAATGTTATCATGAATCTCCCGGTTTACTTTGATGGATTCAATATTGAAGTAAAACAAATATTTGGAGCAGATGATAAAGTGGTAATGGTAGGCTATTACTGTGGCACAAATAAAGCCACCGGTAATCTTTTTAAAGCCAATGCCACCCATGTATGGACAGTAAAAAACGGAAAGATGACCCAATTTTTCCAAGCTGTAGATACTGTTACAATTGTCAGTTAAACAGCTAACGTCAACAAGCATGTATTGCCGGCGGAAGTAATCTGCTCATATTATATATGGTTTAACCCCAGTCCAATTAATGGTTTATACATCTTAGCCGGGTCATAACCTGGCAGAATTCATTATTTGGTTGACGTTACCTGCTAAGATTATAGAAATTGTACCAGTGAATGTAGTTTTATATGCCGTTTAAATTGACAGATCTTATAGTGCCGTCAAATCCGTGATTTTATCAATTGCCAATCATTGATTAACAGAACCATTCTCCTCATTCTGAGCAATTTGAATTACAACACTCTGAGAATTTTGAGAAACACAAAAATCCGTCAGGGATAAGGTGTTTTCATAAAACATTCGTAACTTCTAAAACACTAATATTCTAAACCGAATAAAATAATGACTAAAGAAATTACCATCAGCGAACTGAAAACAGAACAGTTCATCAATGAAAAAGTCAAAATGATCAGATCCATTGTTGGTGACGGAATTGCTATCAATGCCTTATCTGGAGGAGTCGATTCTTCTGCCGTAACGATGCTTGGACACAGAGCTCTAGGAGGGAACCTTAAAACCTGTTTCATTGAGAACGGTCTCATGCGTGAATCAGAACCTGAAATGGTAGCGGATTTATTCCGGAAGCTTGGTATAACAGTTGAGATTATCGATGCACGTGAAGAGTTCCTTACAGCTTTGAAAGGTATCACGGATCCTGAAGAAAAACGTGAAGCCATTACCCAGACCTTTTATAAAAATGTTTTTGGAAGGATCGTTAGGGAAAGCCAGGCCAAATACCTCTTGCAGGGAACCATACTGACAGATGTGGATGAAACTGTAGCAGGGATTAAAAGACAGCACAATGTATTTGAACAGCTCGGAATTGACCCACAGGAGGCTTTTGGTTATCAGATAATAGAGCCCCTGATACAGTTGCGAAAGGATGGCGTACGTAAAGTTGGAAGTGCCCTTGGATTGCCGTCCGGACTATTTGACCGTATTCCTTTTCCAGGACCAGCACTTGCTGCACGCATAATAGGTGAAGTGACCGATGAACGTCTCAAAACTGTCCGTAAAGCAACCACCATCGTGGAAAATTTACTTAAAGATACAGGAGCCTTTCAATACATGGCAATCCTTCATGAAGACCGTGTAACGGGTATGGTGGAAGGCAAGCGCGAATTCGGTCAGCAAATTGAGCTTCGTTGCTGGGACAGTGTGGATGCAAGGACTGCAACACCCACGCAATTATCATTTGATATGCTGACTCAACTTGCAAATGAGATCATTCAGCAGGTGCCGGGAATAGTCAGTGTTACATATAATCTGGCCCCTAAACCTCCGTCAACCATTGAGGCGGTTTGATTAATAATCATTTGTATATGGCCTAAAGTATTTTTGTAAAATTGATAGGGATAGCCCTAATATTAAATTTTTTGTTTTGCCGTTTGGTAAAAATAAACTTGAAGTTCTACTATCCCAACAGCCAGAATCTTCCAACTCTTTGTTACCGGCAAACGATGGATACCTGTTAGATTCAGAACGTATTGGCAATTTCGAATGGTGGTACTTCGATTGTATAGACATCCAAAATAATTGCATGTTAAAGATCGTTGTCCATTTAGGAACCGATCCGCTGCGAAAAAGATTCTTCCCTACCCTTGCACTCTCCATAAAAACTCCTGAAGTTACCCGGGCAATTGAATTCAGATATAGTTTGAAGGATTTTCATGCCGAAAAAAACTGGTGTGATTTGCGGTTAAAACAGGATTGTCATATTTATACAGACAAGGATAATTCAGGGGACTATCAAATTGATATAAATATTCCCGAATTTCGTGCGTCTTTGATATTTAGACAATCTGTTCCTGTTTGGATACCTCCGTCACATAAAATCAAAGCTATAAAAGGCAATCGGCATAGCGAGTTATTCTGGGATGTTCTGCAGCCAAGGTCGATTGTTGATGGAAGCTTTGAATATAATAATATCAGTTATACTTTACATGATGCAATTGGCTATCATGATCATAATTATTGGCAACTTAATTCAACACATGGACTCTTTATAGATGAGGTTATCACCAGGTGGGTATTGGGGGAAATGTGTGGCCGGGCCTTATACAGTAATTTTTATGGAGACATGGATGAGTGAAGTGAGCGTAAAGTCGATTATGGTATCGGAGTATGATAAAATAGTGTATAGCACTGATAAAAATCTAACAATTACGGTCAATAATGAGATGTTTCATGCACCTTTGAGAAGCAAATATCCTTCTCAGATTAGTATCCAAATCAATAATGAAGATTTTCCATTTGAACTTGTACTTAATTGCGAAGAACTGATTGAATCGAAAGATCTTCTCAGCGGGGTGAATCCATTAATTGCCTGGCTGGTTAAAAGTTTCGTGGCAAAACCTGCATATTATGGAATCTATTCCACAGCTATACTTGATACACCAAACCAAAAGTTAGAGGGATTTGGGAATTATGAAATTATGCTTTTTAGAAAACGATAAGCTTGAAAAATATTACAGTCCGGAAGAACTGGAAAAACAGATTGCTGCTTTTTAGATCATTACAACAACCACCTGGTGCAGCGCTGGGGGCTATTTTGTGATCCGGCTGGCATTATCTGCTCATATTAGGACCACCGGGCGTAGGCAAGTTCCTACATTCCCAGCAAATGTCAACTATTTAGACCTGATAAAATAGCTATTCCTTGCTCCAGCGATCAGCTATCCAATCTAAACCGATTTGGAACCCCTTAAATTTTTGTTTCTGCTCAACTAAAGGTACATTTATATAGGATTTCCCTGATTCGCAAAGTTACCCGGCAATAGCATCTGACATTTACCAACTTCAATCATATAATTTCATTTTCAACTTTTAGTATATTTCATCATGCAGCATTGATTCTTTGTAACCCCCTAAACCTGGAAATTTCAATCATGAAAAAAAGTACTGCTTTTATCAAAACCCTTTTCCTCATTGGTGTCTTTGGTATTTTCCTCTTAAATCCCTTAAATGCACAGATCGAAAACTGGCCACAATTTCGCGGGATAAATTGTTCCGGACTCGCCGCTGCAGATCAGAATCCTCCGATAAACTTTGGTTCGGATAAAAATGTCCTTTGGAAAACCAGCCTTCCAAGTGGCTATTCTTCTCCCTGCATCTGGGGGGATTGTATTTTTATTACAGGTATTGAAAAAGAAGGAAAGCTATTAAAATTGTTCTGTATTGACAGAAATGATGGAACTATCCGATGGGAGGAGGATATTGCAGTTGAGGAATTTGAAAGGATCCATGTGATGGGTAATCCAGCTACAGCAACCCCATCAACAGACGGGGAAAAGGTTTATTTTTATTTCGGTTCATATGGCCTTCTATGCTATGATCTAAATGGGGTACAACAATGGAAACTGTCCATGCCTGTCCCAAATTCACGCCATGAAATGGGAACCTCACCCATTATTACCGGTGATATGGTGATACTTAATTGTATTGGTGATCAGAATGATCCACGGCTCCTGGCCATCAATAAATATGACGGGAGTATAGTGTGGGAGCATTCTTTAGAGAAATTAAAAGACAGAGACAGCTATTCTACACCGGTTATTTATAAAGACGAAGTAATCATCTATGCAAGTGACTATGTAGCCGGTTATGATATTAAAACTGGAAATAATAATTGGAGGTTTGTTACTGGTGAATCAGATGCAATTTGTACACCGCTCCTGGGAAATGATATCCTGTATACTGTTACCCACAGTGCGATGGGGAGCCCCACTATGCTTGCTCAATTTCCGAATTTCATGGAGTTTGCAGCTAAATATGATAAGAATGGGGATTTAAAACTTGATAAAAACGAAGTACAGGATTTTCGATTTCTTCTGTATCCGGAAATGCCTGAGATACCTGGATATGATATACCCATCATGTATGTCATGGGATGGTGGGATTCGAATAAAGACTCTTATATCGACAGTACGGAATGGAATAATAAGATTGATCAGTGGGAAGCCCGCTATACTAAGCAGGGATTGAAAGCAATCAAACTTGGAGGGGAAGGGGATATTGATTTGGATCATTTTTTATGGGGCCATACTGAAGATGTTCCCTATATTTCATCACCTCTATTGTTTAAAGATCAGATTTACATGATTAAAACATGGTGGCATCATTTCTTGTTTTCAGGCAGAAAGTGGTAAATTATTGTACCGGGAAAAGTTAGGAGGATCGGGTATGTATTTTGCTTCGCCCATAGCTGCCAACGGCCGGATCTATATTGCCTCCCTTAAAGGAATAGTAACTGTCTTTGAAGCAGGGGCCGAACCTAAAATACTTGCCCAGAATCGACCTGGATGATAAAATAATGGCTACACCTGCAGTGGTTGACAATAAGCTCTATTTACGAACTGCCGGTTCCCTTTATGCTTTCGGGGAGTGACATAGGATAACCTGAACTCAGAGAGAACCTGAGCTAGAGCTGAATCATTTCAATTCACTTCTTTACTGTATATTTTCCACGCTTACCGACAGTCACCTCTTCCAGCGTGAGAACTTGGTCTGACTGGTAAACTTCATTAATAAGTTCAGTCTCATTTGACATAAAGAGGATCCATCCCCAGGGCATGAACCAGGTCCACTCCGGTTGCTGCTCCAAAACCCCCATGTCTGGAATTTCCCCCGTTTCCCCAAGAGCAATTGGTTTGCCTTCCGCTATAGCTACCAGATCATCGTGATGTGACTGTTTATAATCATTACGGTATACATCTGCAGCCAGGATATCAACGTAGTCAATCCCGGGAAAGAAATCTTCGTAGGGCCAGGCCTCATCCCCGGGGATATCCCTTGGAGCATTTGTATTCCAGACCCAGATGAGGTTATTCAACTGATGGTGATTTGTGAAATAATCATACATCATGATCCATAAGCGCTTGAATCCCTGCTCTCCCTTATGGTTACACCACCAGAACCAGACCCCGTTCATCTCGTGATAAGGCCTCCAGAGAACCGGAATATCGGCATCCTGGAGCTCTTTCAAATAACCAGCAATTTTGTCTGCACCCAATTTCCAGGCATCATTCAATTCAGAGCCTTCAGTCACCAGTTCATCCCACTGTTCAGGTGATGGACGGTCTTCCATGGCCCAGATAGAAGATCCTTCACAGCAATCACCATCCGTGGGGAAACAGCCATGCCACATCAGGGTGATGATATGACCTTCAGTATGACGGGCCTTGATCTCCTTCATGCTTATATCTCTGGCCTCTTCAAGGGTAATATCAAGGAAGGCTGGTTCCCGGGGTAATCTTGATCGTGGTGCGACGGAATCACCCCTGGCAATTGAATCTCTTCTGGCTTTGAACCGTTCCCAGGGGATGGCGGGTAAATTTGCCGGTCCACAATGCTGGTAACGCATCGCATCCTCACCTTCCACACAAAAGCTGAAATCAGAGCCCCATATAATGGCCTTCTTGCCAGTTATCTCTTCCAGTTGATCAGTATAATCTGATCCCTTACCAGCAAAATTGTGTTGCCCTGACAGGGTATACTCTCCTTGTATGTCCTGAATGAAATTGAACAGGTTAACGGTTTTTTTAGTGGCTAATGGATTTATAAGCGGGATGTGTTTATTTGATTCCACCAGGTTGCATGCATTTACTGTGAAAACAAACAAAGCTGAGGCAATGAGGTATTTAACTTTCATATCTGTATTTTGTGAGTTTGATATCATTGAGGAGGCTGTTTTTCACCAGTTCAACGTGAATTACCTTTGTTCACCAGGTATTAAAGTTAAAAGATTTTCTGAACAGAAACTAGTATGGGAGCATTGCTGGGAGTATTATTTCAACAGTGACACACCAGCAAATCGTAAACACATCTGACGAAGCCAATCAACCCCAATCCAGCCAGTTCGATACTTACTATAGAAACTAACAGATCAGGTCAATATAATATCGAAATAACTTCGCTGAACGGTCAATTGTTATACAGCGATAAAATTGAAGGACCATCCCACCAGATCGACTTATCATCCTTCCAGAAAGGATTATACTTCATTACGATAAGATCCAGGGATTATGTGAGGACGGAGAAAACTATAAAGTTGTAGCTAAGAATTCCGATGATAGATTTTAGGCCCCGGTCCTGATTAAAGACCGGCGAATTCCCTTTAAATGTGAATACCCTTTAGGATTCCGAAATAGTTCAGCAGAAGCCTTCCTAGAGGGTGGTATTTTTTGCAATATTGCGGATTTTAGCAATTTCTGCATTGTGATCCTGCTTCCATTGGATAAAGCTTTCTCGATGGTATGTTGGAGGCAAATGTAAAACAACACTGCCTCTGCTGTCTGTGGTTACTTTAATACCGTCAATTGTTGTGGTCATGGTCAATTATGTTTAACTGTTGATTTGGCAATGGAAATGGTTCGTACCCATGTATACGGTGATTTCCTCATCAAGGTTATTCTTAATCTACCATGATTTTTCTTATTAAGATATAAAAAAGACCCTAACCGGGCTTAAATCATTGATAGTCTAGTATTTTGTTGTAGCTTTATTTAAGATTTCCCACTTCTCGATCCCATCTCAGATATCTTTCCATTTCCCACTTCCAATTTTCATAAGTATTAAACCTAAAATTCATTAATCATGAAAAAATTAATTATTGCAACAGTCTTTATCCTATTAACAGGAACTGTTTTCTCGCAAACCTTGAATAAGGGAACTGTACTAGCAATACATAATATTACAGTAACTCTTTCACCGGGTGTGACAATGGATCAGTATATGGAATTTTTAAGTGATAAATTCTTGCCAGAAGTTGAAAAGAATTTCGACGGTTGGAAAGGATTTCTAGTGAAAAGTGATAGAGGAGAAAATATAAATTCCATTGCTGTGGTGTACTATATTGAATCTCTAGAAGTAAGAGATAAATACTTTAAAAGCGATGGGACGATGAATGATGTCGGGAATGCGGCTGTTGAGAAAATGAGCCCTATTATGGAAGAGCTAAAGAAATTGGGGACATATACCACAGAATACGATGATTGGGTGATACAGTAGGAATTTGATATTAAAGAAACAAATCCCATTCTGTCAGTCATAGCTATATCTATTTGTCTTTCTATCTTCTGAAAATGTCATGGGGTTTCCATTAAGCCAGCCGGCAAAATCATTGAATGATGTTTCATTTTCAGCTTTCCAGTTCAGAAAATCATTTTCAGCCCCGCCTCTTAAGATCCAGTAGATGTATGCATCAAACAGTCCGTATCCGATTAATTGAGTATGATAATCAAAAATCAGGTTTGGATATCTGTCAGCATAGTCGATGTTCCATTTTTCAATAAATTGTTTTCTGATGGTGATTAAATTATCTATGGTAAACAATGGCTCAACTCCCTTGTATCCCTGCTCCAATACCAGGTTGTGAATGGTCTCGAACGAGAACTTCAGGTCCTTTATATTTCCCAAAACTATATTCGTGGCTTTGTGGCTGAAGTTCAGGTTCCACTTATTATCCTCCGTTGGAAGACATACTTTATAGGTATCATAAACCAGCTTGCTGATCTGATAAGTTCTTTGAGAATTCGGTTCCAGATTAAGGAAGATCTCCCCATAATATATGCCCCAGATTTTTTCATCGGTCTGGGAAAGAACCTGGCTGGCATAATAGTAATTCGAAGCATGAGTCGGATCTGCCATTATTCCATTTTCCCATTGTTCTAATGCTTCAAGCCAATTCTCCTGGCTGGCAAACACTACCCCTTTCTCAAGATATAATTTCCCGGAATTTGGGAATTTTTTAATCCCCTTATCATAGATTTTAAGTGCTTTCGCTTTATTTCCTTTTAGATCATAGCAGTTTCCAATAAGTTGATATACCTGGTCGAATACATCCGGATGTTTCAATAAGGGTTTAGCTACCTCAATACTTTTGTCATAATCTTTTTTCAGTTGATATGCGAAAGCTATCTCGTAGGGTATATGGATATAATCCGGGTCAATTTGTTGTGCATGCTCCAGCAGCTTTATTGACTCGTCTATTTTACCCCCATCCATTAATTCAATGGCCTGATCCTTCAACTCCTCGGCCTTTTTTCTGTCAGTTTGAGCACTGGAAAAAGAAAAAAATCCAATGAGAAGTATAAAAATCGCTGTTCCTTTCATGTTCGATATTCTCTCTGGATTGGTTGGAATCATTATTAACGGACGACCTCCTCCAATTGTTACATCTGCACATTTATTTTGAAGTATAAAGCATAAGCGTCCTTTGACATCATTTCTGAGGGAGTTTCTCATACCTAACCGGTAAAATCACATGGCATGCCTGCTGTCCACAGAAAATTGATTAATTTAAAGGCTGAATCAAAAAACCTTATACACTCATGAAACGCATCCTTATTTCCTCCCTCTGTTTATTATTGTCGCTAATTGCCATGCCCCAACAGGCGGAGAAGATCGACCGCGGCGTGGTAGCACTTGACCTATGGAGAAGGTGTGTCTATGTTGGCTGGCGATTGCTCCTGGAAGATCCGGAGGATGTGGCTTTTAATGTTTACAGGAAGGATATCGGTTTCGGCGGTTATGAAAAGGTAAATGAGGAACCGGTTAATTCAACGAATTATGTTGATAGTACGGTCACTCCGGGCCATGGATATAATTACAGAGTAACCCTGCTTACCAGGGGGTATGAAGGAGAAACAACCGGGGAGGCATATGTTTTTACCCTTACCGGCAACCAGCCCTGGTTTTCCATAAACTTGAAAGATGAGGTGACACTGAAACGGATCGGGATCGGGGATCTGGATGGGGACGGGGCCTATGATTTTGTCCTCCAGCATCCTGATTTTAACGTGGATCCCTATTTCCGGCCGGGATACTGGAAACGGAGTCCCGATTCCTATAAACTCGATGCCTACTCCTCCAAAGGGGAATTTCTCTGGCGCCATGATATGGGATGGGCCATCGAAGCAGGTACCTGGTATTCTCCCTATATGGTGTTTGATGTGGACCAGGACGGAAAGGCAGAAGTCTATGCCAAGGCAGGGGAGGGGGATCCCCGGGAACTGGACGGGCATGTGCTGCGGGGACCCGAATACCTGGTCAAGCTGGACCGGACCAGTGGTGAATTTTAAAGAAGCAGGACTGGATCTCCAGGGAAGGGTATGAATCCTATAATTACTGGAGCCGGAATTTTCTTACTGTGGCTTACCTTGACGGGATACAATCCTTCCCTGATCATGCAGCGGGGAACCTATACGGTGATCAAAACCCATGGCCCTGGACAAGGATCTGAAACCCATCTGGAAATGGGAGAGCACAGGTGAAGATGCAAAGTACAGGGGCCAGGGGGGACATGCCCTCATGACCGGTGATATCGACCTGGATGGTAAGGATGAACTGGTGATCGGCACCTTTGCCCTGGATGAAAACGGGAAACCCATGTGGTATACAGGACTGGGGCATAATGACGGGGGGTATATTGCCGATATTCTTCCTGACCGACCGGGATATGAGATATTTTATGCCGTAGAATCCAGATCACCCAAGAACGGTGTTTGTGTGGTGGATGCAAAAACAGGTGAGATTATCTGGGGATACGAAGGAAGCACATTACATGTACACGGACAGGGAATGATCGGTGATCTGACCGATGAGTACCCTGGCATCGAATGTTATGCCGGTGAGGCAAAGGGCGGGGATAAGTTCTTCCTCTATACTGCCGAAGGGGAAAGGCTTTCGGACCAGAACCTCTGGGGACTCTCACCCCGGGCTGTATGGTGGGATGCGGACGATCAGAAGGAGATATGCTACGAGGGCCATGTCATTGAATACGACGGGGACGAGAAGATGAAGATAGAAGGAAAGCTCCTGATCGTGGCGGATATAATCGGGGACTGGCGGGAGGAGATCGTTACCAGCCTGCCGGGTGAGCTCCGGATCTATTCCACCAATATCCCGGCAACGAACAAGAAAGTCTGCCTCATGCAGAACCATCTGTACCGCATGTCCGTGGCAGATGCCACCATGGGATATTATAATTCTCCCCAGGTGGGATTTAAATAGAGCTGAGCTGATTTGAGATCTTGAAATGGATATCATTGAATGTAAATGAATCGGATCATCGGAAATTTTTTGTAGCATGAAGATTGGCATTATCGCAGAAACAAAATCCCCTCCTGACCGGAGGGTACCCTTTTCTCCCGGGCAGCTGGTGAAACTCAGGTCTGCCTATCCGGACCATGAATTTGTGGTGCAATCAAGCAATATCAGGTGTTTTTCCGATAAGGAATATATAGATGCCGGGTTGGAGATCCGGAGCGATGTATCGGACTGTGATGTGCTGTTCGGGGTAAAGGAGGTTGAGATCGAACAGCTGATCCCCGGTAAGACTTATTTCTTTTTCTCCCATACGGCCAAGGAGCAGCCATATAACCGACAATTGCTCCAGGAGTCAGCTGCCCGGAAGATTACCCTGGTTGATTATGAATACCTGACCGATTACCTGCATATCCGGCTGGTGGCCTTTGGCCGCTGGGCCGGGATCGTCGGTGCGTACAACGGGCTCAGGGCCTACGGGGAGCGCTACCGCCAGTACCGGCTCAAGCCTGCCCATGAGTGCAGGGATTTTGAGGAAATGAAAGGGGAGCTGGGGAAACTTAACCTACAGCCCATGAAGATCCTGGTAACGGGGGGAGGCCGGGTGGCGGGCGGTGCCATGGAGACCCTGGGTTGCCTCGGACTGAAGGAGGTATTGCCTGAAGAATTCCTGAGGCAATCATACGAGGAAGCGGTGGTCTGCCGGATCGATCCATGGCATTATGTCCGGAGGAAGGACGGAGAAGCAGTCACACTGGAGAATTTTTTCCGGCACCCTGAGGTATACGAATCCATTTTTAAACCCTATACCAAGGTCACGGACCTGTTTATCCCATGTCATTTCTGGGACCCGAAATCACCGGTGTTCATGACGACGACCGATATGCGGGAGCCTGATTTCCATATCCGGGTGATCGCTGATGTAAGTTGTGATCTCAATGGACCCATTCCATCAACCATCCGGGCTTCTACCATTGATGAACCATTTTATGGTTATGACCCGATGACCGAATCCGAAACCCCTCCCTTTGACCTGCGCAGCATCACCGTGATGGCGGTGGACAACCTGCCGGGTGAATTGCCCAGGGATTCCTCCGAAGATTTTGGCAAGATGCTGTCTGATAAGGTACTGCCTTCTCTGCTAAAAATCGACCGGGAGAGTATCATTCAAAGGGCTACCATTCTGAAGGAAGGAGAGCTGACCATAGATTTTTATTACCTTCGTAAATACCTGGAAGGGAAATAGATACCCACCAGGGCAGAAAACTCAAAAATTCCCTTATTTTAGGGGTTTATTTCAGTGGCTATATCATTCTTTTCTTTATGGCAGTAAGCAAATTCAAGGCCTTCCGGGGAAAACTTTTCGATAAATTTCTGAATGGCGTGGAAAAGGTGGGGAATGCCCTCCCGCATCCGGCCACACTATTCGGATTGATGGCCCTGCTCATCCTGATCTTTTCTGCCATAGCTGCAGCGGTGGACTGGTCCGCCATGCATCCGGGAACAGGTGAACTGATCGAGCCGGTCAATTTGCTGTCAAAGGAAGGGATCCACCGCATCCTCACAGACATGGTAGTCAACTTCACGAGCTTTGCACCCCTGGGGATCGTGATGGTGGCCATGCTGGGGATAGGGATAGCTGAGAGCAGCGGACTGATCGGGGCAGTGATCCGGGCGATCGTGCTGTCATCCCCCCGGAAACTCCTGACCTTTGTGCTGGTACTTGCAGGGATCCTGTCAAATGCTGCCAGTGATGTGGGATATGTACTGCTCATTCCCCTCGGCGGGATCATCTTTATTGCCATCGGACGCCACCCGGTGATCGGGATGGCTGCTGCCTTTGCCGGGGTATCAGGCGGGTTTTCAGCCAACCTGATACTGGGTACCATCGACCCGCTGCTGGCGGGCCTGTCTGAGGAGGCTGCCCAGATCCTGGATCCTGAATACCTGGTGAATCCAACGGCCAACTATTATTTCATGGTGGCATCGACATTTGTGATCGCTTTTACGGGGACCTGGGTGACGGAGCGATTTGTTGCACCACGGTTCGGGAAATATGAAGGGGACGGGGCAGATGAGAAACTCGATAAATTGAGCCCGCTCGAGAAAAAAGGCCTGAGGAGGGCGGGTTATGTGGGACTGGCAATTTTTGTCATAACCCTGATCACGATCATCCCGGCCAACGGGTTTTTCAGGGGAGCAGACGGGGAAGTACTGTCATCCCCGCTCATCCGTGGAATAGTGGCCATGCTTTTCATCACCGCTTCCCTGATGGGGATAGCATATGGCATCACCATAGGCAAGTACAAATCGGATGCGGATGTCATGAACGGGATGGCGGATGCCATGAAGACCCTGGCAATGTATTATGTGCTGGTATTCTTTGCTGCCCAGTTCGTGGCCTATTTCAAATGGAGCAACCTGGGGATCATTTTTGCCATCAAGGGAGCCAACCTGGTGATGGCATCGGGACTGGGGCTCATACCCCTGATGATACTGTTTATCATTTTATCGGGAATGATCAACCTGGCCATGGGGTCTGCTTCGGCCAAGTGGGCTATCATGGCACCGGTCTTTATTCCCATGTTCATGCTGCTGGGTTATTCCCCGGAACTTTCGCAGGTTGTTTACCGGATCGGGGACAGTGTAACCAACATCATTTCCCCCATGATGAGTTTCTTTGCCCTGATCATCGCCTTCATCCAGAAATACGAAAAGAAGGCAGGGATCGGTACGGTGATCGCTACCATGCTGCCCTATACCTTTGCCTTTTTTATCGTGTGGACCATTTTGCTGGTGATCTGGCTGCTGCTCGGGCCTCCATTGGGACCAGGAGCAGGGATCTACTATACCCTATAGCATACCGTCTCAGGTCCTCTATCCTAATTGATCCTCCCCTGGCATGGATTCTCTTGTTAAATTCGGTTATTAACTTCGGATCACCAGTTGTTTAAGCAGGTTCTTGAAGATGATGAAATGGAAGGACAGGAAATTGTACCAGTACAGCCTGCCCGGTATCCCCCTTGGATCGAAATAGGCATATTTACCGACGCCCATCAGAATTCGGTCAATGAAACCCCGCAACCTCCACATCCAGTTGTTATGGAACCAGCCTTCCCTGCCTCCAATCCTGCAAATGGAATGGAAGAGGTTCAGGGCGGCTATTTCTCCGTGAGAATGGAGTAGGAACTTATAAAGCGGGGGGGATTTTCCAGGTCTGTTAATTTCATGGCCAGATCATAGGCAGGCGGGTAGGAATCGGCCCAGCGCGTATAGATGGCATCATGATCTTCCCTGGAAAGGGCCCTGAGAATGGATACCTTGTAGTTAATGGTCTTGAATGGGATCAGCTTTTTAATCTGGGAGTCACCGCAGATTACCTCGGTTTTAACGCTTTCCATCAGGCACTGGATGATGTTTGCCGGTACAGGGGTTAAAAGGCTGGTAAAGTAGCTGTAAAACTTGATGCTCGATACAGGTGAAGGAAGAAAGACCCTTCTTTTTTTCAGGATCCTGGCAAAGACCTGGATCATTTCCTTATAGCTGATAACATCATCACCGCATATCTCATAGGATTTACCGGCAGTCTCGTCCAGCTCAATTACTCCCACCAGGTATTTGACGACATCCCGGATGCTTATCGGCTGGCACAGGGTTTCTGTCCAGGCAGGGATGATATACACCGGCCAGTTCCTGACCAGGTTGTTGAGGATCTCATATGAAGCAGAGCCCGAACCTATGATGATGGCGGCCCTGAGAACGGTGCAGGGAACCTTGCTCCGGATCAGTATCTCTGGCTACATTCAGCCTGCTTTTCAGGTGGTTCGAAAGCCTGGGATGATATTTTCCAAGTCCCCCGAGGTAGATGATCCTTTTCAGGCCCATTTCCTCTGCAACGAACCTGAAATTTGTCACCGCCTGAATATCCGCATACTCAAATTCCTTCTTACCAAGTAACATGGAGTGGATAAGATAGTAGGCCACTGATACTCCTTCCAGGGCCTTTCTCAGATCCGGGACATTCAAGGCGTCCGCCACGTAGATCTCGGCATCGGGCCAGCGGTTAGCATGTTCGGGGGAGTAGCCACGAACCATGATCCGGACCTTATATCCCCTTTCCTGCAGTTCCGGCACCAGCCTCCCGCCGATGTATCCCGTTGCCCCGGTGACAAGTATGGTGCCGATATCAGGTCTGGGCTTGTAGGCAGGTCATGACAGAAGAAATCTTCAGCGTACCAATCCATGAGTAAATATATGGAATTATCAATAAATACAATTTGGAAAACAAAATAATAGTTGTATATTGCAACAGTTTTTAAATACAATAGTTGTTTAATACAATTTAAATCATTACCCAGTGGATATTTCAACCGTACGCAAATTCAGGGAAAACATCCGTCATATTGAACGGGAGTTAAGCATACAGGTTAACACGACCTGCTGTGAGGGGGTTACGATTGCACAGTGCCATACCTTATTGGAACTGCAATCGCATGATTCCATTAACCTGAATGAATTATCAGAAAAGTTATACCTGGATAAAAGTACTGTCAGCCGGACCGTAGACGGGCTGGTGAAAAATGGAACTGCAAGCAGGATCATTCCAAAAGAGAACAGGAGGAAGGTCATGATCTCATTGACAGAAAAAGGGACCGGTATCTGTGAGCAGATCAACCATGACAGTGATGCGTTTTTTACAACCATACTTGATTCAATCCCGAAAGAGGATCTTCCGGTATTCCTCAGATCATTTGAGATTATGGTCATGAAGATGATACAGTGTAACCTGGAAAGCGAAAAAACCTGTTAAGACAAAACGATTATGATTTTAGAGAAACTTCTGCGCAAAAACGAAAACCTTGAAGTCAAGAGGTATTTCGACAGAATTGCTTCCCGGTGGGATTCTATGAGCAAGGAATTCTATTCTGTGGCTGTGAGGGAAAAGATCCTGTCCATGATCAGCCCTGAACCGGGTAACATGATAGCGGACCTGGGTGCCGGGACCGGGTTTATCAGCGAGGGACTGAAAGATGGGCCGGCTTCAATTATTGCCGTTGATAAATCGGGTGAGATGCTGAAGCATATGAAACTGAAGTTCAAGGATTCAACAAATATAGATTACCGGATCGGTGATGCCAGTCATTTGCCTGTCAGGGACAATGTCATAGATTATGCACTGGCCAATATGTACCTGCATCATGTGGATGATCCCCCGAAAGCCATCCGTGAAATATTCAGGATACTTGAAACCCGGGGGCAGGATGATCATCACAGATCTTGATACCCATCCATTTGACTATTTCAGAACAGAACATCTTGACAGGTGGCTGGGATTTGAGCACGATGAAATTAAATCCTGGCTGAAGGAGGCAGGATTCAGAAATATTGATGTACACCCTATCGAAGAATATTGTTGTGATACCACTGCTAATCCAGAAGAACATGCAAAAGTCTCCGTATTCCTGGCAACCGGCGAAAAATAGCCAGTTCCAGGGCATTGTAATGCAGGAATCCGTTATCCGGACTGACCATCAGATCAGGGTGAAGGATATAATTGACCATATTCAGGCAAGGTGGGGGATCAACAGGATGGGGCATAAGGTTGAACCGGGACTCTATAAACTTGGTAAACCCGGACCTGACAGTCCGGTCTTTGTGACGGCCAATTATACGCTCAGCTTTGATGCGCTCAGGTCTTCCCTGAAAGATATCGATGGATATATCCTGGTGCTGAACACATACGGGATCAACGTCTGGTGTGCTGCTGGCAAAGGTACTTTTGGCACGGAAGAGCTGATCCGGAAAATTGAAGAAACCAATCTTGGTCAATTAATTAAGCACAGGAACCTTATCCTGCCACAACTGGGAGCCCCCGGAGTTTCTGCCCATATAGTCAAGGAAAGATCAGGCTTTAATATTAAGTATGGGCCTGTCAGGGCAGGTGATATACCGGCTTACCTGAGCGAAAAGAAGGTTTCAGCTGAGGCAAGAAGGGTGAAATTCACGCTGAGGGACAGGCTGACGCTGATGCCTGTTGAGTTTAAACAGGTGCAGTTGCCCATGCTGGTACTGGCCATGGTTTTGTTTTTTACGGTTGGTCTGGTACCTGCCCTGGCGCTGACGGGTGCAGTTATTGCCGGGATCTGCACTCTTTCCTGCATTGCTTCCCTGGCTGCCCACAAAGAATTTCAGCACCAAGGGATTTATCCTCGGAGGATTTGTGGCACTGGTATTCGGACTGATCCATATGCTCGGTAATCTTGACCGGCCATGGATCTATATGCTGGTATCCACCCTGGCATATATATCTAGCCCTACCACCAATTACAGCTTTCCTATCACTTAATTTTACCGGGGCCACAACTTTTACATCCCGCACGGGTGTGAAGAAAGAGATCAATACTTATTTCCCGGTAATGGTCTGGATGGCCGGCGGGGGACTTTTACTATTTATTGCGGCTATAATCATTTCCCTAACAATTATCTGAAAATGTTGAATGCCTACATAGAAAATACACTGGCCTTAGATCCTGACCTTTGCAACGGATGCAGGATGTGCCTACATGTTTGTCCCCATGCAGTATTTGAACCCAATGGGAAAGTGGTAAAAATCGTCCAATAAGTCCCGGTGCATGGAATGCGGGGCATGCCAGCTGAATTGTCCCACCCAGGCCCTTACCGTGAACAGTGGGGTGGGTTGTGCCACGGCCATGTTCATGGCTGCCCTGAAAGGAAAGGATATGGACGAATGCAGCTGCTGCTAGATGACAAATACCTAGAAACAAAGGGATACAGGATACATGCGGCACAGATGTTGAACACACTTTCAAGCAATGTGAAAAATCCCAGGGTGCCGGCCAATACATATGAAACAGAGGGAAATCCTGCATAATAGAACACTGCTGCCAGGATACTGAGCACAAAACCTACATTGGCAGCAAACAGTTTGGGTCCTGCATTGATCCTGATCTTCTTTAAAGCAAATGCTCCTGTTGTCAGGACACTGATACGGGAGATAACGCTATACCTTCCCTGCAATATCCGTCTTAACAGAAAATCTGCAGCAAGCAGGAAAATGACCCACTTAAACGGCGTTAGAAAGAAGATCAGAACAACCGTGAGTGCAAAAAACGCATTCAACCTTGCTGTATTCTCATCAATATATTGGTCTGATATTGGACATACTAAACTCATAACATTCATTTTTAGATGTAAAACATACTTGCTGATTTTTGTTCGTCGAGGGCTGCCTGCTTCCGGGCGAGATCATCCAGTTTTGCCGATTCCATGTACTTAATAATAAGATCATTAAGTCCACTCCAGAATTCCCTTGTCGCGCAAGCCTGATCGCGTCGGCAGTTTCCTTCACCACTGAGGCAGTCAATGATCATCAATTCATGCTGAAAGGCTTTATAGATATCATATACATTGATTTCTTCCGCATCCCTGGAAAGTATATATCCGCTCATCCTGCCTTCAGAATTCGTGATCAGTCCCGAAGCCTTAAGGGAAGAAATGATCTGGTCCAGGTACTTGAACGAGATCTCCTGCCTTTCGGCTATTTCTTTCTGATAGACCCCTTTTTCGTTTCCATGCATGGCAATTTCCATCATGGTCCGGAGTCCGTATCTCGTTTTTGTGTTGAATTTCATAGCCTTATGAATTATACTATCAGTACTACCGCATTAGTAGGACAAACATAATCATTTTTTATATACCTGCCATGGGGTGGAGTTATTATTATAATAATTTTAACTTTTATAATCCTTCCGGAAAGGCGTTTTAAGTACAGTCGACATTTATCTGTTTGTTGCCTGAGAAACGTCGATTTTGCTCCCGGATTAAAGCTGTATTTGGGACTGTAAAAATCTATTTGAAATGTAATTTATATCACCGGTTAAATATTGTCAGTTGGGCCAAGGGTAGCTATTTTTATCCCAATCGCAAAAACAGAAAATAACTATGAAAAGATTCACCTATTTATTTAGCTTAACACTGGCTGCATTTGCAATTGCAGCAGTTGGATTTATTGGTTGTGAAGGTCCGGCCGGCCCTGCGGGTGCAAATGGAGCAGACGGACAAGATGGAGAAGACGGCATTGACGGTGTCGATGGTCAGGATGCCAGTGCTTCCTGTACTGAATGCCATAGCCAGGATACTTACATACTTGCCAAGTCTCTCGAGGCAGATGGTTCAGGTCATATGCTTGGGGGGCATTACAGATATGGAGATCGTACAGAGTGTTCTGTCTGCCATACGCACGAAGGATTTTTGGACATTATGGCATCAGGAGAAATGGAAGCTTCGCAAGAATTTGCAGACGCAACCCCTCCGAATTGCAGAACCTGTCACAATGTACACAAGGACTATGATAAGGATACCGACTTTGATATCCGTTTTATAGATGCAGTAGCCTTGTGGCAAAACGATGTATCGGTTGATTTAGGACCTGTAAACAATATATGTGTCAGCTGCCACCAGCCCAGGGTTATGAACCCGGAAGCTCCTGCAGTAGGCGGTGCAGATGTTGAATTCACCAGTAGTAGTTGGGGACCGCATCATGGACCACAATCATCCATGGTATGGGGAACCGCTGCTTATGAGACGGTGGGTGACGCAAGTTATCCTGCTCCAGGAAGTACTGCACATGCAACTTCAGCGGGTTGTGTCGGATGCCATGGGTACGAACCCGGCCGTGGAAACACAGCAGGCGGGCATACACTGTCCATGAATTACGAATCCCGGGGAACAGCGCGTGAATTTACTGCCAGCTGTGAAGGCTGCCATGGCAGTGATGCCGATTTCGATTTTCTGAATACACAGACGGACGTTATGGCCCTATGGGACAGTCTCTCGAATATGTTACATGCAGACAGTATCCTGGTTGAGGGTGATATCAATGCACCCATTACACTTACCGCAGATCAAGCGGGGGCAGTAATGAACCTGCTCTATATTGAAGAAGACGGAAGCACCGGTGTACACAACCCGAGATATATCAAGGCCCTCCTGAATAACTCAATCCAGGCGTTGAGCAATTAGGCAGGAATAAATAAGATAACAATAAAGGCTTCAGCACCAGCTGGAGCCTTTTTGTTTTTTAGCATATTTGCTCCCACCAAATTCCCGGATTAAAATATCTTTCTATATTTGATCCCTGAAAAAATAAATATATACGTACGTGAATCAAGAGACGAAAAAATTGAGACGGAAAACATGGGAGCATCCATGGAGATACAGGGAAAGTTTCCTCGTGGTGCTGGAATTGATTTTCATGGGACTGATATTTGAGGTACTGACAGGCGGGAAAGGAGCTCCTTTATTAAGATGGCCTGTGAATATGTTCGTGGGTACCGGAATACTCCTGCTATTGCTTATTATATATTTCAGGTTCAGGAGCAGCACCATGGTCAAATGGCTTTCCAGTGTACCGGCAGCCATCTCAGCCATCAGTTTTTTTGCTCTGGTGACGCTTTTACTTGGTTTCATCCCCCAGAGTGATACTGGTGTTAATCGTTATCTGACCTTATTGGGATTCACCCATATGAAGAACAGCTGGCTCATGATGATCTCGGGTCTGTACTTCCTTACCACCCTGGGATTCGTTGCACTTCGCAGGGCCACTCCATTCAGCCGGAAGAACCTGGGATTTTTGTTGAACCACGCAGGACTCTGGATCACCATTGCGGCAGGGTATCTGGGGGCAGGGGACCTGATGCGGCTGAACCTGACGGTCATGGAGAAATATGGAGCAACGAACCAGGTCGTGAACAAGCGGGACGGGGAAACATACTTGTTACCATTTTCAGTGAGGTTGGAGGATTTTAATATAGAGCATTACAATCCCAAACTTGCCATCTATGATGGACGGACCGGATCCGTTGTATTGGAGGATGGAAAAACCATGCCCTTTGTCGAGCAGGGATTGAAAACCACCCTGACGAACTGGGATGTTGAAGTGCTGAAATATGAACCAGAAGCGTTCAGGGTGGGAGATCAATATGTCCATGGCGACAGCATGGGAAATGCACCTGCTGCATATGTAAAAGCAAAGAATAATGTATCGGTACAGGAAACAGAAGGTTGGATCTCCAGTGGAAGTTTCAGGGTGATGAACCAGCCCATGACACTGGATGATCATTATTTCCTCGTCATGACCGATCCGGAGCCGGAAAAGTATTCCTCAGACATTGTCATTGAGGATGGGGAAGAGGATCTTCCGCTGACCCTGGAGGTCAACAAGCCCTATAAATATAAGGGATGGAAACTATACCAGTTATCCTATGATGAACGCATGGGTAAATGGTCCCAGGTTTCAGTGATTGAAGCGGTCAGGGATCCCTGGCTGCCGCTTGTTTATTTTGGCATATTCCTGCTGCTTGCAGGAGCATTGTACCTGTTCTGGATAGGCCGGGACATTAAAGAATAAGAAAAATGGATTGGATAAATTTTCCGGCCTTTGCCGGCATTACTTTTTTAAGCTGGATAACGGGGGCAACCCTGGTTAATTTTTCTGCCAGGAAGAAATCCCTGGAAACTGCAGGCACAGTCTTTGTGATCGCAGGGATAGCAGTATTAACCATCTTCGTGGTCATGCTCTGGATTAACCTTGAGAGGCCACCCCTCAGAACACTCGGTGAAACACGCCTCTGGTATTCCCTCTTCCTGCCCTTTGTCGGTGTGATCACCTATTACAGGTGGAGATACAAATGGTTCCTGGTCTATGCACTGGGCCTTGCCTCGCTTTTCCTGATGATCAACTACATGAATCCGGAAACCTATTCCAAAACCCTTATGCCAGCACTGCAGTCACCCTGGTTCGTTCCGCATGTGATCGTGTATATTTTTTCCTACGCCCTGCTGGCAGCTTCTTCTCTGGTGGCTGTCAAGGGACTCTACCAGCTTTATTACCGGGAGGTCAATCTGGCAGTTTTAAAACTGGCTGATAACCTGGTTTATATAGGGTTTTCATTTCTTACATTGGGACTCCTGTTCGGGGCCCTGTGGGCAAAGGAGGCATGGGGGCATTACTGGACCTGGGACCCCAAGGAGACCTGGGCCTTTCTTACCTGGCTGTGTTACCTTGGCTATATGCATTTCAGGCATTTCCAGCCCAAAAAGGTAAAAGCACCACTATGGGCACTCAGTGTGGCATTCATTGTATTGCTGATCTGCTGGTTCGGGATCAATTACCTTCCCTCTGCTGCCAATTCAGTGCACGTTTACGGGAATTGATTATTTGAGGATAACGATCAATGCTCCGGTGACATAGGCCATCAGCCACCATATGTAAGCCAGGCGGGTATACCAATGAAGGCTTTTGGGAACCCTGCTTTCTAATCCGTTCCTAATCCTTAATCGCCACAATAAGACAGCATCAATCAACATGCCGGTCAGGCTGCTATAACCGAGCAGACCATGTAGTGTGAAGGCTGGATTTTCAGATCCGATGATCATCAGGATGGTGGCTGTAATGTCAAGTGTCAGTCCCACGCTCAAAAACACCAACACCCTTTTGGAAAGTGCATGCTTCCTTTGTTCTGTTATTACGGCAATAGAATAAGAGATCAGGGCAAGATTTACAATGGTCGTTCCAAGGATCAGGATGGGTTTCATAAACGGAGGTGTTCGATGACAGGGAAGCCTTTCTCACCAAGATCATTGTAGTAACTGATAAAACGGAATTTGTAGAAGAATCCTTCAGTGTCCATGATGATGTAAGTAACGCCGGGAATTACGGTATACACTGCTGTATTGCTATTGACATCCACTTCCACATCCTTCCATTCATAACCGATGAAATCCTGCTGTCTGCTGAAGGTATAGCCGCTGACATCCTCAAAAGTGATGTCCGCAAAGGCGGATACAGTATCTATCGCAGCTGATACTACATACCTGTTCAGGAGGACCCCGCGTACATAATAGGGGGTGGGTATACCTTCATCCGTAAATATGATGGATCCGTACTGGGTGAACTGCAAGTCCCACAGATTCTGGTCTGGTTCAATCTCCACCAATGCACCACCACCAGAGGTCGTAAAATATTGGTAATTGTTGAAGGTGGATTTGGGGATCTCAAGATCCTGCCATACTTCGCCTGTGATGGACCGGATCCTGAATTTATAATGGCTGTCGTCTACGAGGTAAAATTGTACAGCCCATGATGCTTTGTAACCTATGCCATCATATATCCCGATCAGATAGATATGGTTGGTATAGGCCGTGTCCTCATCTGTTAACACCACCCATCCGGCAAAAGCGGAGGAATCAGGGGCGCCGCTGGAGTGATCGAATACCCAATTTTCCGGTGGCGGATTGTTTTCCGGGATACTGTCCGGATTTTCACTGCCAGTATTATATACGCCCCAATAATTGGCCGAATTGACCCCTATGTGCCAGTCCCCCGACCGCGCCCCAAACCGCAGTACCCAGTCCCCATTTGGGTTTTCAGCCATGATGCTGTTGGTACCGAGATCGAAATAGGACTGGTTGAAATAGATTGATTTTTCAAATTCAAAACTCAGCTCATCCCCAGGGATATGAGGGGCCACCTTCTCGTCCCCTTCGAAGCAACCTCCTGCGAATACAGTGATTGTCAGTATGATATATATGATATGTTTTTGCCTGTGCATCTCTCCCTTGCTGATTGATTATTGTTTGCTGAAGAACAAACGGAGATTTACGAAAAATGTTCTCCCCCAGGCTACCGGATAAGTTCCCCCTCCTGAGGTATGCCCTCCGGTGGCGATCCCGCTGGACTCAATATTGGTGTAATCAAACAGGTTCTTGGCACCTATCCCGAGCAAGATGCGGTCATTCCAGAATGACTTGTTGGCCGTTATATCAAGCATGTGATAGCCTTCGATGAAGCCTTCCCTGATATTGCCATCCGAATCGGAATAGAATTGCGGCTGCCGGCCGGTATATTTATAGTTGACCAGGAAACGCAGCTTCTGACTTATCAGGTTGTAGGTCAGGTTAGATGTAACATCAGTGCTATGCCGGAAGGGTGTTTTAAATCCCTCGCCCTCGGTGATCATGCTCTGCCGGGCCACCTGGAACACACCTAATTCAGCGGTAAAACGCGGATGCAGGTTGTACTTGAAATTGATCTTTCCGCCGGCCGTACGATACTGGTCCACATTGATATAGGAATAAACGGTTGCACTGTCAAGTGAAAGGGTGATCTGGTTGTGGATACTGTTATAGAACAAACCGGCCTGCAAACCGAACTGATTCTTTTTCCTGGCCATGGATAGATCCCAGGTCAGGTTAAAGTTATGAGAGTATTCGGCTTTCAGGTCAGGATTTCCCCGGAGGTTATGATTAATGTCGACAAAGTATAGATAGAGTTCCTTCAGGGAAGGGGCCCGGAATCCCCTGGCATAGGAAGCCCTGAGAATATGCCTGCCATTGGCGTTTGGATCCCACCTTATGTTGAGCGAAGGTACCAACGGGGATTTGTACCTGGTATTGTAACTGGCTCTTAGCCCGGGCTGGAAGGAGATCTTATCTGAAGGTTCATACTGGATGCTAGCAAAAACGGCATAATCCCCGATAGCCTGATGCTCGTCCTGGATCCGTTTTCCTTTACCTTCCTCCGTATTGATATCTGTCCCCACCTGGTAATTGAGTTTATCGAAGAGGCTTTCATCGGTAAATGTCCCACGCAGCAGGTAGGACGTAAACGTGGTGGTATCATTGGCCGATTCGCCCGATAACATGATCTCTTCCAGGGTCGTAAGGTCCCTAAAGTAGGTATGTTTTACCCTGGAATAGAGGGAATGGGCAAATACCAGTTCCATACCTCTGCCTTCGGTAAACATGTAATCTGCCTGTATACGATCTGAGAGGCGATTGGTATAATAGTAGGTGTCAAATGCCTTTTCCCTGTAGGGTAGGAGCAGAGGACCCTTATTTTGAATGGTCTCGTCGAAGTAGCGAAGATCCACCTTGATGCCCAGCCTGTCTCCCCGGTACTTGTAATACCCATCAAAATTGTATTGCAGCCTTGGTTTCCATTGTTTTGAGCGGGTGGTATCAACTTCGGAGAAGCCGGAAAAGAAGTTACGGGACCCGGAAAGCGAGACGGCGTGCCTGCCAAAATTACCACCGCCTCCCACATCAAAATTATATACCCCCACAGATTCAACATAAGAATTCACCCAGGCAGAAAGTGAGCCCCTGGTGTTTTCCTTGGTTATAATATTCACTGCTCCGGCCAGTGCGTTTGATCCGTATACAACGGACATGGGACCTTCAACCATTTCAATGTGATCGACATTGTACATATTGATCTGGCTCAGGTCTATATTCCCGTTCATCCGGCCGATGACAGGTACGCCGTCGATCAGTATCTTTACATGTTCCCCGGATAATCCCTGAATGCTCATGCTGGAACCCAGGGCTGCATCGTTGCTGATCCTTACCCCGAGTTCATTGTAGAGGGCTTCTGAGAGGTTGGTCGCCCCCCTTTCCCTGATCGCCCTGTCATTGATGACCGATACGTTGTAAATGGACTGGTCGACCCTGCGGGGAGAATACTGGGCCGTGATGACCACCTCGTCCATTTCCAGGAAACTGGGTTCCATATAGAGGATGTGGGTTCCTCCTGCGGGCAGGGTATCGATCAGTGTGGTGTAGCCAACCGAGGTGACTGCCACCTGGAAGGGGAGTCCCGATTCAAATGTCAGCACTCCCTTATCATCAGCGACCTTGTTCTGTATTACAGATTTATCCAGGCTTTCAAAACAAACATGGGCAAAGGGTACCGCTTGCTCTGTCTCTTTGTCGACCAGCCTGATGGTGGTCTGTGACAGCACCGGTAACCCGTACATGCAGAAAAGCATGCCTGTCAGGAGTAATTTTAATAGATCCCTCATCCGTCAAATCCCTCAAACCCCTTTGATTCAATAATTATCAGCCGCCATGAACGGATCAAGCCTGATCCGTTCTACAATGGCACTGATTCACAGGTATTCTTAGCCCCTAACGGCGTTTGGTAAACCTTCCCGTGGCAGATACTTCTTTGTTCCTTAACTGGAGGATATATACCCCCGGGGAAAGTGATGAGATGTCAAGCCTCAGTTCGCTTTCATCCAGCAATTCAGCTTCCCTTTGCAGGACCTGTTTGCCTGTCATGTCAATGACTCTGATATTCACTGGCTGGGAAGTCTTCGATTCAAACCTGACAAAGAGATCATCCATTGCCGGTACCGGGTAGATGCTGAGGCCTGCGCCAGCTTCCAAGGGAGTACCAGAAGAAGTATTACCATACCAGGCAGCCGTATCAGCATTGGGATAGGTATACAGCTCCACACCCATGGTGGTATTGGCAATGATGGAAGAAGTGAAGGTGCCAGATTTAAAGCCCAGGTCCCAGAAATCCCTGTTCACAAGGCCAACAGAGCCATTCTCCATGCTGTAGTATTCTTCCTCAGCATAAAATGCACCCATAACAAGGGTGTCATGAATCCACTCACTACTGTCTGCATGTTTTTTACGGATACCTACTCTTCCGAGTCCTGAGAAACCACTTTCAAAATAGGTTACCTGCATTTTATATACATCTCCTGAATCATTCCTAACGAAGTATACGATGGTGTCAAGTGGGACAATTGACATTCCCTCGAGTCTGTACCAGGAATTTCCGATGGCGGATATTGAGTCTGTCCATTCAGTGGTATCGGCCAGGGTGGCATCGGCGGCGATGGCACTGTCGGCGGCATTAAATACGGATACCATTACCCCGTCATTGGAGAGAAAACCTGTTACCGTATAGCCCCCCAATCCTGTATGTGAAAACTTGGTCAGTATAAGATCCCAGTCCGCAGCCAGAGGTTGCTCATCAGCAATGGAGTCCCCACGCAGGTTGTAGTAGACAAACTGTTTATCCGCGTACATTTTCATATCAATCTCCACTTCCATTTCATTGCTCCCGTCCAGGTCAGCCATGCGGACGGTATAAACAGCCGTGGCCGTCCTGTCAACGATCCATAAACGTTTGTAGCTGTTATCTGAAAGTTTGATCACAAAAATTGAATCTCCTGTAACCCCGTGGCTGATACTGTTATAAACTCCCCATCCGTAATCCGGATGTCCCAGTGCATTCGCCCCGAAGGCTCCTTCTTCCCAGGAAGCCATAGAGTTATACATTGGAGGCCATCCCGCAATGCCGGAAGTATCGATCTGTGCAGTTGCAGGGAGGGTCAGTCCTGCAATAATAATGGCCATTGCCAGTACTTTAAAATTTTTCATATTTCTACTTTTTTATAATGTTTCATCAAACTGGTCCGTGGTTTAGTGGGACAAAAATAATCAATCCGGGGAATCCTGTACCACGGATTGTATACTTTTTGAAGGAAACTGACGGATACCGTATCAACAAACGGTATCCGACTGTGTTATTGGCGGTAATAAGTCAAACCGGGACTCCGCAGGGAATCCCGGTTTGACGGATATTTATAAAGGTTGGTTACTTCTTGAATGTACGCATGTAATTGACCATGTGCCAGATGTCCTCATCGGCGATCTTACCCTCATATTTGGGCATCTCTCCCCGTCCAAATTTGGTCTTGTAGAAATGTTCGCCATCGGTCTGGGACTGGTACGCACTGCCGGACATATCACCGGGATGTGTATCCAGGCCACGTGCCTTGGAACCGTCACCCAGTCCCGTTTTTCCATGACAGGATGCACAATTTTTTGTATACAGCATTCTGCCCATTTTCACCGATGCATCATTGGCCGCCTCAGGATTTTCCATGTTCTTGTACTTGGCAGGCACTTCCCAGGGTTCAGCTGGATCCTGTGCTGTGAATGTCATAGAAACAAACAGAGCTGCTACAAATAAGAAACTCATCAAACCTAAAACTTTATACATTTTGTTCATTTTTTTGTCCTCCATTTAAAATTAGATAATTATTTACAAATATTCATATTTAAATTTAATCTACCAATATCATACCAAACTTGTTTCTTTTTCCCTGCGGGCTATTCTTTTAAGCCTTAAAAGCTGGATAACCACATAGATGTAATGTCCCCATACCCCGGCAAGTAATATACTCAAAGTGATGATCATCCAGAGTGGGGCGATCTGCGTCCAGAGGGTCCGTTGGGAAACTGCAAAATCATACTGGGTTGGTACCCCCCATTGAACGGTCTGCCTCTTTTCTACTGTGCCGAACAAATAATGTTCATTAAACCTGGCGATCACTTCAATATCCCCTTCGGCAGTGCCGGGAATGTCATCCGGGAACTCCGCGACAAATTCTCCGTTCTCATCTAAAAAATCCTCTGCTAGTGGCAGGTCATTGAACATCCTTTGTACATATACATAGATATCCTCATCTGCCACAGGGACCTCCTCCCCGTCAACCATTGAATAAGCTCTCAGTGATACGGTTTTTACGGAATCAACCAGGTCCAGGCTCATCTCCAGGCTCACATCGTTGATATATACCTCCCCGTCAGCAGGATAGATATTGTCAATCCCCTTATATTCAGCGAAATACCTGACTGATCCATCCTCGCCTGCAGGCAGGTCAATCCCTTCTGCCAGTACCAGCACAGCCAGGCCTTCTTCATCCGTACTGACCGACCCGAGGGTGACCAGCGAGTCTTCCCCGGCATAAAAATCTATTTCCAGTCCGGGTAAAGGAACAGGCATGCGGTTCACATAATTGACCATGCTGGAGCGAAGATTGACTTTTCCGTCCGTGTCTTTCAGGTAAGTCATTTCCATCACCGGTTCAATGGGTTCCGCTTCAGCGGGGACCTCCTCTGCAGGGGTTTCCTGCGCAGCGATCATGCCACCAGGTAACACCAGGACCAGTAACAGTAAGTAAGATTTGATTTTCATGATCATTTTTTTATTCGAGTATCTTTAATTCTCTGTGATCCTCTTCGCTCATCTCGGACATGGAAATGATGGGAAGGAATTTTGAGACCAGCTTAAACATGATGATAAAGATCGCGACACCTGCTGCTGTCAGTGACCATTCCACCCATGTGGGGGAATAGTTCAACCAGTCTGCCCGGCTGTCCTGTATGGGCAGGAAGGGTGTTTCCAGGGTGGGTACCACGATGATATAACGGTTTATCCAGAGGGCCACAACCGCGATCACGGCTCCGATGGTAATATTCCGGATGGTCCTGAATTGAGGTATGCCAATAATGACAATGGGAATGATAATACCGAAATAATTGGCAAAAATGAACATCCAGTTAAATTCTGTAAACAGTTTGTCGATCAATTCCGCATTGATCTTGACTGAACCATACCATTTGGTCAGGTAATCACAGAAGGTAAAATATCCATAAAATGAGGCCACTACCATCAGCAGGACGCCCATATTTACGAAATGCTTTTTCGTAATAAATTCCTCCAGCTTATATATGCGGCGAAATATCCACATGAGGATGATCATCAGTCCGGATCCAGAGAATATGGCGGCAATCACAAAATAGGGACCAAAGATGGTACTGTCCCAGCCAGGCTGGAGGGTCACACCAAAGATCCAGGCCAGTACCGAATAAACAATGATGGCAATGGCAATGATCATGGCGGACATAAGTGTCCTTGCCCTGATGGATGATCTTCTTCTGCCTGGGTGTTCCTGTATATCCAAGAGCAAGCCAGGTATATATCTTCTGTCTCCATTTCGGCAGATTGATGCTCTTCTGGTCACGAAGGATGGCAAAATCCTCGATAAAAGACAGGTACAGGTAAATAAAGCAGCCGATGAGGTCAGTAGTGATCCCGATGACGTCCCAGGAGATGGGGGATTGTATCCGGGGGTGGATAAAAAGGTAATGCAGGCGGTCAAGGCGTCCGATACAGAAAAATATGAAGAACGGACCGATGATCAGGGAGATGACGGTTACCAGTTCCGCCATCCGGATGATGGGTTTTCTCCAATCCGAGTTAAACAGGTGAAGTACCCCTGAAACCAGTGCACCGGCATAACTCAGTCCCATAAAAAAGATAAAATTTACAATATATACTCCCCATACAACATTGTCCCGCATTCCTGTCACTATATGTCCTCCTGTGATCTGGGTAACAAGGCCGCTGATCCCCCAGGCAAATATGACTACCAGGATGACCAGCACGATATACCAGCGAAGGTGAAGTCGATTCCAGGTGGGGTTTGAATTTCGCCAGGAGCTTATCCTGAATGGCTATATCATTCATTTCTTTGGATTGTATTTATTAACATCCTTTTCATACCGCTGTTTGATCTCTTCATCCTGTCCCTCAAATCCGCTCTCTACCGTGAAACTCCTGTTGCTGGGAGGGAGATAATAGACCCCGGGGTTGGTCCCAAGTTCCTCTTTGAAACGGTACCCGGCCTTGTCTTCCAGCAGTTTGGATAGGCGGACCGTTTCGTCACCGTTGGTTACGGAATCTTCTATCATATCACCAAAATAGATGACTCCCATGGGACAGGCGCTGACGCACCTGGGAAGTTTATTTTTTCTCAGGTTATCCGCACACCAGACACATTTTCCCACCGTACCTTCCACGGCAGGAACATTGGTCTCGGGAGAGTATTCAACATCCGGTTGTTCCACCTCGGGTTCTTTCCAGTGAAATACCCTTGCAGAATAGGGACAGCCAGTCATGCAGAATTTGCAGCCTATGCACCTTTCGGTATCAACCAGGACGATCCCGTCATCACGTTTGTATGTGGCCCCGACAGGGCATACACTCACGCACATGGGAGAATCGCAATGGAAACATGGCCTGGGGAACCAGTAAGGTGCGGTTTTCGGGGAATCCTTCATATAATAGATCTTGATCCATTCATGATCCTTCGCAAGATAATGGCCTTCCTGGCAGGCATCCACACATGCCCTGGCATTTTTGCACTTGGCCAGGTCGACAACCATCACGAATTTCCGGTTTGCCAGTCCCTCCATGGATTCTTTCCTCCCTATGGTCATGGGAAGCTTATCATCATTCACCATGGGTCCTTCGACCATGGCCTCATCCACTTCGATCACTTTTCCGTCAGTGGTCAGGGCAGTCACTTTCTTGCCGGTCCCGGCCACGGCCTTGTTGATCAGGACAGTACCGCCGGTTAGTCCGGCTGCAGCAGTAATGCCTGCTGTCAATCCCGTTTTAAGGAAATTCCGCCGGCTCTTGCCTTTATCTCTATCTTTTTCTGACATATATTTATTCTTTACTCATTATTCCTTATGTTCTTCAGTAATATGCCATCCGGTAAGAATGGCCCTGAAATTATGTTTGGGACTGGCACCCAGGGTGCACAGGTAAATATGGATGATCATGAAGATGAGACAATAAAAATCCCATGATCACATGTAAAAGGTCTGTTAGTACCAGTCCGTTTACCCCAAAGATCCCGGCAGCTATGGTTTCCGGGAAGAGTAAACCAAATCCTGTGATCACTACAATGGGAAGGCCGATGTACATGACCATCACATAGGTAACAGCCTGCAGGGGATTGAATTTTTTGTTACTGCTGACCGGATATGGAGGTGACTGCTTTTTAAAGTAGCCGTAGAGGTAATACCGCCGCTGGATGAACATCCGCTTTCTCAGTCCCTTCCACTGGAGCCTGTAATGTTTCCCGTTCCCGCTAAAGATATTCCCAATAAAAAAAATCAGGTAGCTGGCTGCCAGAACGATACCGCTGATGTTATGCATCTGGACAGACAGGGGGAAGGGAATGAGGGATCCATTGAGACTGGAATACTGCATGGAAAGTCCGGTCATAATCAGGATCAGCATAAACAGGGCATTCAGCATATGCCATAACCTTATGTATCGCTGGATAGAGGTATATTTTGTTCATGCTTTTTTAAACTTTTTTTCTGATCCGGGCACTAATGTGAATGGCCAATCCCAGTACAACCAATCCGAAAATGACCAGGCTTACAAGGTTCAGGATATAATTCCGGTTTGCCCCGATCACATACGCCTCGTTGATCACCACGGCATTAAGAAAACCATATTTTTCCCTGGCCTCAAGGGACTGATGTTTATAAAGGGTGTGCATCAGCCTGGAATCACTGGAATGGCATTCATTGCAATTCTGCACGGCCTCTTCCTTTGGCAGTACCAGGTGGGCTACCAGGATGCTGTCATTGACCTGGGTATGGCATTCAATACACCTGACATTCTGAAAATGAAGTGCCTGGTTGGGAAGCCAGTCATGGGTCTGGATGATATTGATGCCTTCTCTGTCAGTAAGCAGCTGGAACTGGTCAAAATCAGCATGGCAGGACAAACAGATGGCATTGTCATAGGCAATGGTCTCAGTCAGGTTCTCCGTATTCCTGATACTGATGTGATAGCTGTGGTTATCATGGCATTTCCAGCAGCTGAACTCCTCTGTGGCCAGGTGATGGGTACTTGCCAGGTATTCCTCCTCGATCTTCTCAAACTGGTAATGTGCATAATCTTCATCATAGCCATGACAGTCCAGGCATGCCCAGGGTTCTTCCAGCCTGGCTTCCAGGGGGTGGGGGAAGACGGTAAAATCCTTTGAATGGCAATCGAAACAGGGGAAACTTTTATGGTTCGACGCATAATATTCTTCACGTAGGATTTTATGGTCACCATATACCTGCCGGGTCAGTATCCTGCCTGTCAGCTCATCTTCCAGCTGGAATTTTGATTCACCATGGCATTTGAAACAGGCTTCATTATCGTCCACAAATTCTGAAACCTCTCTGTAAGGTTCCAGATCAACAGGTTCCTGGCTTTTCCCGGTGCCAGGTTCAACCATGGCCAGCAACAGGAATAGGACAGCCGCGGATGAGAGGAGTATGATCAGGGGTCTTTTTCTCACGGATCGTTTACTTCAGTCTTACAGAGATATTAAAACCAAATCGGAAATTTCCATCCCAGGGATTATTGGTATTGTAGAACAGATTATACTGCTTGATGATGTTCTGGTAATTGGCCACAAAGATCCGGAATGAATGCGTGCTGGTCCCGACCTCCAGACCAAAACTCAAGTTGGGATTCACTTCCAGTGCTTCATGCTGTGTTAGTGGCTGGTCATATTCCATGACGATGGAACTCATCTTGATCACCTGGGCCCTTAGTCCAAATGACAGGGCAAAGTTCATGTTGTTATACCCTTCTTCCACACCATTGAACCAGGCAAATGAGGGGATGACCTGAAAACTTACCGGACCTGTTTGAACGGATGCGATAGCCTGGGTCAGGTAAGACATTCGATGAGCGAATTTATACTGGTCTTCCGGTCCGAAATTTTCCTTGTCCGCTTGCATCAATGACCATATTCCCATAATAACTGAGGGAAAGAGGCATGCTCCAGGACCTGGTCTGGGTAAGGATGCTTACTTTCCATTCGAAATCCTGAAGTTTATAATCCCGTGTCGTCCCGAAACCGGCCATGATCCTGTCGGTGATCCCGTAATCCAGGGCCAGGCGGGTATTGGCCGAGCCATAAATGCCAAAAAGATCTGAAATATCCTTTATCTCTGAGAACCGGTGCGAGATTTCTAATTGCAAACTCCCTTTAAAAGGGTTTACCGTGGTTTGATTATCAATCAGTGAAATGGTTTCAAAAGGTGGACGAATGGGCCGGTTATCCGGTTTTTCTTCGTCCTGGGCCCTGAGGCCGTGAACTGAAATAGCAAAGAGCAGGATCAATCCTGCTGAAAGGCTGGTTAAATATCTATTTTCCATGACGGTTATTTTGGATGATTTATTTAAATGGTTAGTTGTTTTTAGCTCCTTCCTCAATCCATGCGAGGATCAGTTGTTTTTCTGTCTCCGTTGCCCTGGAATCGTGTGAACCGTAAAGCTTTTTCATCAACTCACTTTCTTCCGGTTCACCTACATTTAAGTATCCTCCATCAATCAGAGATTCGTATGAATTTTCCGGTCTCAGGTCCGGATCACGCCCCCCGTTATGGCAGCTAACACATTTATTGTCCCATATGGGCTGGATATCCAGAGAATAGCTCACTGTGTCAGGAAGTTCATTCGTATCGGAGGGTACACCACCTTCTCGCACGAACCAAACAGCAGAATACCGGTCAGCACCACTGCAAATATTAAATAAAATAATTTTTTCATTTGAGGTGAGATTATAAAAGTTATTGTATAAACAAGTAGATTCAAGGTATGCGGCAAAATTAATAAATAGCTGGTCCGGAATGAATGCAAATTAGCGAGATTTAAGAAATGCTGGACAGATTTATATCACCATAAAAACCGACCTAGATCATTTTTTTTTCATATTTTTATCGCGGTTGACCAATGATGAGATTTATATGATATCGAAGAAGCAGATAGAAGGTTGTGAGGATTGCCAAAGACTGCTTGAACCGGGCTCCCTATTTCCAGATACTTTCTCCAGAAGAGCTTGAGATTATAAACAAGGACAGGTATTCAGTCAGGTATAAGGCAGGGGAAACCATTTTGAAGCAGGGGACCTCAGCCACCCATGTATTGTCACTGATCGATGGGATCGTGAAAATATATATCGAGGGCATGGATGACAGGAACCTCTTGCTCAGCCTGCAGAAGCCATGGGCCCTGCTGGGCGGCCCCGGCATGCATACCGACCAGAAGGTGCATTATTCCGTTACTGCCCTTACTGATGTGTCCATTTGTTTCATTGACCTGGACAATTTCAATAAGGTGATGACCAGGAATTGCCGATTTGCCAACCAGTTGATAGGGCATATTAGCATACATTCCGTCATTCTGTTTGATAAAATGGTCAGCCTGACACAAAAGCAGATGCATGGACGGATGGCAGATGGACTGATTTACCTCTCTGAGGCTTTCTTTGAGACCGATGCCTTTAAATTTTACCTGTCCCGGCAGGATATAGCTGACCTGACCGCCATGTCAAAAGACAGTGCCATCAGGATACTGAAAGATTTTGAGCGGGACGGGATTATTTCGTTAGACGGGAACAAATTATCCGTCCTGGATACGCCGCAGCTTCACGAAATATCACTGAAAGGATAGCATTAATACAAGCGGGTCGTGACATTCCACACAATGGATTTCTTTCCAGGCCCCCCCGATGTCGATGGGATGTTTGAATTCGAGTGAATCCCTGACGCCCCCCATATCCATCTGGTCTGGATAGCCCTGCGCCAGGATGTCGTGGCATAGATTGCAATCCCTGCTGATCACCCTGCCGGTTTGGGAGGTATGGCGGTCATTGTGGCAGCGGTAACAACCCTCTGAATTGATATGACCGATATTGTTAGGGTAAGCATCCCAGCGGGCCTTCATCTCCGGGAAAATATTCTGGGTAAAATCTTCCTGTATGCCGGCTATGGCTTTTTCGATCAGTGGCATCTGGTTCTCATAAATCTCGGGATACATCATTTCATAGTACTCCATAACATCCTTTTCAATGGTCATGAGGGCTGTGTCGGTATCCTCATAGACAGCATAATGCAGTCCCATAGCCACATACTTAATGTCAGGCAATGCCCGGGGTATATCGCCCCTGGTCAGTGATTTGTCTGTAAAGAATGGTGGAGAATAATATTCATGCGATGGCCGGTTATGGCAGTCAATGCAATCCATATGCCTGAGTTCCTTATCAGCCATTTGAGCTTCATCTATTGTATTTTCCTTATCTGTGTAGGTGAGAACCTCCCCTGTTTCGAGGTTTGTATATCTTACCCAGGGAATGATCTGCCGGTCAGCCGAATCGGCTATATATTCGATTTTTACATTGGGATTGATATGCCAGTGTATCCCTTCTTCCTGTCCCAGTGCATGGTATTCGGAACCAATCTTCATTTTTAGGATAATATCCCATTCTGTATTCTGCTCATCCGCCAGGTAATGCTTTTCTGTGCGAAGTTTATGGGCATAGAACTGTTCGGGCCAATGGCATTTCTCACAGGTTTCCTGGGCAGGCCTGAGGTGTGCAATGGGGGTGGGGATGGGCTGGGGAAATTTTTTAAAAAGTACCGAATAGACCTGGTAAAGTCCGGATAACTTTGACCGGACATACCAGTCTGCACCCAGAGCCGACATGGCATTCTACGCAAGCCACCCTGGCATGTGCTGAGATCTGGTAGGTGATGTGTTCGGGAGCCATTACATTATGGCAAACCTTGCCACAGAATTCTACGGATTCCGAATAATGAAATGCCTCATAGGTCCCTACTGCTGATAGGAAGAGGAATGCAGTGGAGGAGATAACAAAGATCAAAAAAGCATTCCTGTGCTGTTTGAGGTTCAGGTTGACCTGTGGCCACCTGGACAGACCCGGCTCTCCGTGTTTTCTCATCCGGCGCCTTCTGCGGGCCATTCCGATTGGGATCAGGATCAATCCGAGGATAAGGAAAATGGGTAAAATGATATAAATAACAATCCCGAGGTAGGAACTGGTGACCTCAACAAATAATGAAACAGCGATGAGAAATACGATCATGAAAAGACTGATGATCGCAATAACGGCTCCGATCACGGACGTCCAGTTATACAGGGATGACGGAAGTTTCATGTAGATGAATTATTGGATATGTTAATCCCACAAGATATAAAAAGAATGGTACAGGAGTTGCAGGAGGAGTCCTAAGTCCTTTTATTTAAAATCATTATGAATATTGTACATACCCTGAAACAGGGATCAGATTGCCTTTAGCTGGCTGATGGTTTTAACTGGATCATCGGAAGCAAAAACCGTATTCCCGACCACGAAAACATCCACACCGGCTTCTTTCAGACTGGCCAGGTTTCCAAGCCCGACACCGCCGTCAATTTGAATGAGGGCCTTTGAGCCTGACCGGTCTATCATTTCGCGCAGCTGCCTGATCTTCTTGTAGCTGTATTCAATGAATGATTGTGCTCCATAGCCTGGGTTGACAGTCATATTGAGCACCAGGTCAAGGGCTGGAAGCACATTTTCCAGCAATTGTACAGAGGTATGTGGATTGATGGCCACCCCGGCTTTCATGCCGAGGGATTTAATGGTATCAATGGTCCGGTCGAGGTGAGTGCAGGCTTCATAATGTACTGTCAGCATATCCACCCCGGCCTCACGGAAATTTTCAAGGTGCCTGTCCGGTTCCACAATCATCAGATGGGTGTCCAGTGGCTTGGTGCTGATCTCCTTGATCAACTTTATAATGGGGAAGCCGAAAGTCATATTGGGGACGAATACTCCGTCCATGATATCCAGGTGCAGCCAGTCGGCCTCACTGCTATTGATCATTTCAATGGCTGAACGCAGTTCCAGAAAATTTGCAGTTAAAATAGAGGGGGCAATCAAATGTGACATCTTCAGGGATTTATCCAAGGTAGGTTTTAAGGATCTTGCTCCGGGTGGTGTGCTTCAGCCTTTTTATGGCTTTTTCTTTGATCTGCCTTACCCTTTCACGGGTCAGGTTGAACTGCTCACCGATTTCCTCCAGGGTATGGGGATGTTTCCCGTTTAATCCGAAATACAATTTAATGATACTCGCTTCCCGATGGGTAAGGGTTGACAGGGCCCTTTCAATCTCCTTCCTGAGAGATTCGTTCAGGAGGCCTCGATCGGGACTGGGTGCATCCTGGCTCAGCATCACGTCGTACATATTGCCTTCTTCGCCTTCAGTAAGGGGAGCATCCATGGATACATGGCGTCCGGAACTCCGAATGGCTTCCTTTACATCTTCGGGCGCCAGTTCAAGAGCCTGTGCCAGTTCCAGTATGGATGGCTCACGTTCATGCTGTTGCTCAAGTATGGCAAATGTCTTGTTGATCTTGTTGATGGACCCGATTTTGTTCAGGGGCAGCCTGACAATGCGGGCCTGCTCGGCCAGGGCCTGCAGGATGGATTGCCTGATCCACCATACGGCATATGAAATAAACTTGAATCCCCTGGTCTCATCAAAACGTTGTGCAGCTTTGATCAGTCCCAGGTTCCCTTCATTTATCAGATCCGGAAGGCTAAGTCCCTGGTTCTGGTATTGTTTGGACACAGAAACCACGAAACGCAGGTTGGCTTTGATCAGTTTCTCCAAAGCCGGCTTGTCCCCCTTGTGGATATTCCTCGCCAGCTCAACCTCTTCCTCAGCAGTGATCAGGTCTACCTTTCCGATTTCATGTAGGTATTTATCCAGGGATGGAGTTTCCCGGTTGGTAACCTGTTTGATAATCTTGAGCTGTCTCATGCCTGTGAGAATTTATGGGATATCCGTTATACGAAAAATAACCATTGAAGTTACATATTCAAAGCCGTAATTTCCTAAAAATTCACTTTTTTCCCGAAATATCCATTTGATTCAAGATAAAGTTTAAATAACGACATGGTCTCATTGTCGGCAAAATATAGAATATCAGCAGGATAGGGTGAATCTTTCAAATTATTTTGGATTTATTCTAAATAAGCAGGTTTGAGTGAAAATAGAAGCCCCTGTGGTTAAAAATTTTCAAATCATTTTTTTGGTAATTCTAACTATTTGCTTATACTTGCAATGAATTTCCAACGATGACAGTTTATCAACTGGTTATCTGACTCCAAATCAATAATAATTCGTATCCTGATATTTTCATTTGATATCAACATTTCTTACCATATTTTAAATAAAATTAATTTTCATTATTCATAATCACATGTATGACATTCTAGAGCTTAATAAAAAGCTCGTTTCCGATTTGCGAGAAATCGCCAAAGAATTAAAAATCAAAAGGGTTGAAGCTTTTAAAAAGCAGGACCTGATCTATAAGATCCTGGATCAGCAGGCCATTGTTGCCTCTAATGTTGAACCCAAACCAAAAGACAAACCAAAAGAACAAACAAACCTTAAAGCCAAGGATAAAACAACTCACCGCCGGGGGAGAAAACCAGTTGAGAACAAGCAGGATCAATCCACTGATCAGGCACTAAAAAGCCCCCAGGATGATAGACGGGGTGAAGAGCGTAAAAGTGCCCGGGATCACAAAGATAGCCAGGACCGCAAAGACACCCGGGACCATATGGATAGCCGGGATCATAAAGACACCAGGGACCATAAAGACACCAGGGACCATAAAGACACCAGGGACCATAAAGACACCAGGGACCGCAAAGATAGCCGGGATCATAAGGATAACCGGGACCGTAAGGATAAGGAATATTCCAGGGAAAAAGACAATTCATTCAGGGACAGCAGGAGAGGTAACAATTACCACAGGGATGGCGATACTGATACCAGGGAATCCCAGGCCGACCGCGATTTCAAGCGGCAGGAAAGAAGGCAACAGGAAAAGGCCCTTGAATTTGAAGGGATCATTTCTGCTTCCGGCGTACTGGAGATCATGCCAGATGGCTATGGATTCCTGCGTTCCTCAGACTACAATTACCTGAACTCACCGGATGATATCTATGTATCCCAGTCACAGATCAAGTTATTCGGACTCAAGACCGGTGACAGTGTTACCGGTGCCATTCGTCCACCGAAGGAAGGGGAGAAATACTTTCCGCTGATCAAGGTGGAAGAGATCAATGGTCGTAGCCCGGATTACATCCGTGACAGGGTACCTTTTGATTTTCTCACCCCCCTCTTTCCCGAAGAAAAATTCACATTGCTCAAGCCCGGTACCAGGGGCAGTGTATCCGCCCGTGTCATTGATATGTTTACGCCTATCGGTAAGGGACAAAGGGGACTGATTGTTGCACAGCCCAAAACTGGTAAGACCATCCTCCTGCAGGAGATTGCCAATGCCATTGCTACCAACCATCCCGAGGTTTACCTGATCATCCTGCTGGTCGATGAAAGACCGGAGGAAGTAACGGATATGCAGCGGAATGTGAACGGCGAGGTGATCGCATCCACGTTTGATGAACCTGCTGAACGCCATGTTAGGGTATCCAATATATGTATTGAGAAGGCCAAGCGAATGGTCGAGTGCGGGCACGATGTCGTGATCCTGCTCGATTCAATCACCCGCCTCGCAAGGGCCTATAACACGGTAGCTCCGGCTTCCGGGAAAGTACTCTCAGGAGGAGTGGACTCCAACGCCCTGCAGAAGCCCAAGAGGTTTTTTGGTGCTGCCAGGAATATTGAGAACGGGGGCTCCCTGACCATACTTGCCACAGCACTTACAGAGACTGGTTCAAAGATGGATGATGTGATCTTCGAAGAGTTCAAAGGTACAGGTAATATGGAATTGCAGCTTGACCGTAAACTATCCAACAAGAGGATTTTCCCAGCTGTGGACCTCAATCCCTCTAGCACACGCCGCGAAGACCTGCTGCTTGACAAGGAAATGCTCAACAAGCTATGGATACTCAGGAATTACCTCTCTGACATGACCTCCGTAGAAGCCATGGAATTTTTGATCAGCCGCATGAGCAAGACCGAATCGAATGAAGAATTCCTGGTCTCTATGAACGCTGAATAATGCGCATGAAGAGATAAGAAGCGAATAAAAAAACCGGGAATTAACCTCCCGGTTTTTTTATTTTTAATCTGTATGAATTAAAGAAAACATAATAAAACTCATATAAATAATTCATCAATAATGCTAATTTTGTAATCTTTATTAAAAATCATATAATTTATTGCAAATTAAATACTTAAACCAACAGAAATGGCTAATAAGAAAAATTTTATCACTTGCGATGGAAACCATGCAGCTTCTCATGTGGCCTATATGTTTAGTGAAGTAGCGGCGATCTATCCGATCACCCCTTCATCCAACATGGCAGAGAATATTGATGAGTGGGCTGCATTTGGAAGGAAGAATATATTTGGTGAAACAGTCCAGGTTGTAGAGATGCAATCTGAAGGTGGAGCATCCGGTGCAGTTCATGGTTCACTCCAGGCTGGCGCCCTGACATCTACTTTCACCGCCTCCCAGGGTTTGCTTTTAATGATCCCCAATATGTACAAGATATCCGGTGAATTGTTACCGGGCGTTTTCCATGTATCAGCGAGGAGCCTTGCGGCCCAGGCTTTGTCCATTTTCGGTGACCATTCAGATGTGATGAGCACCCGCCATACCGGCTTCGCCATGCTGGCTACCGGGTCTGTACAGGAGATTATGGACATAGGGGGAATTGCCCACCTGGCGGCGATCAAATCCCGTATCCCCTTCCTTCACTTCTTTGATGGATTCAGGACTTCTCACGAAGTGCAGAAAGTCGAGGCCCCGAGCAACGAGGATATGGCCAAACTGATCGACTGGAAAGCCCTGCAGGCCTTCCGCGACAATGCCCTCAACCCGGAACATCCGGTAACCAGAGGAACAGCCCAGAATCCTGACATCTATTTCCAGACCAGGGAAGTGGCCAATCCATTCTATGAGGTAGTAGCCGATATCGTAGATGATTATATGAAGGAAATTACAAAAATGACCGGTCGTGAGTACCATCCTTTCACCTATTATGGAGACCCGGATGCTGAAAACATTGTCATGGCCATGGGATCAATCACCGAGACCCTCAAGGAAACTGTTGATTACCTGAATGCACAGGGCAGGAAGGTGGGGATGATGACCGTACACCTCTACCGCCCGTTCAGTGCCAAATATTTCTTCAATGTTTTGCCCAAGTCAGTGAAGCGGATTGCCATACTCGACCGGACCAAGGAACCGGGTGCCAATGGTGAGCCCCTCTACCTGGATGTAAGAGACCTGTTCTATGGAGATGCCAATGCCCCGATGATCATTGGAGGAAGATACGGCCTCAGCTCAAAAGATACTACACCAGCCATGATGATCTCCGTATACGATAACCTGGCTGCCAAAGAGCCCAAAAAAGGTTTCACGGTTGGTATCGTAGACGATGTTACCAACCTTTCCCTTCCCCTGATTCCTGAAGTTAGTGCCGTACCCAAAGGTACCTACCAGGCGAAATTCTACGGGATAGGCGCTGACGGTACCGTGGGTGCCAACAAGAACAGCATCATGATCATCGGTGAGAGTACAGATAAGTACTGCCAGGCCTATTTTGCATACGATTCAAAGAAATCAGGGGGGATCACAACTTCCCACCTGCGCTTTGGCGATTTGCCTATCCGTTCACCCTACCTGGTTGGAAAACCAGACTTTGTGGCCTGCCATGTACCCTCCTACCTGGACAAATACGATATGCTGAAAGGGCTGAAAGAAAATGGGACCTTCCTCTTAAATACCATTTGGGACAACGAAGAGACCATCAAGCGGATTCCGAACAGTATGAAAATATACATGGCCGAGAACAAGATCAGGTTATTTGCCATCAATGCTACCAAGATTGCCGCAGAGATAGGATTGGGTGGAAGGACCAATACCATTATGCAGTCTGCCTTCTTCAAGATCTCCGAGGTCATCCCTTACAAGCAATCTGTTGAAGAGATGCGTAAATTTATTGTGAAAAGTTATGGCCGGAAAGGTGAAGAAATAGTAAATATGAACTTTGCAGCCGTTGACCGGGGTGGAGAAGTGCACGAGATCAAGGTAGACCCAGCCTGGGCAAAGCTCAAGCCTGAAACTGCAGAATTGGGAGTAGATATGCCAGATTTCGTCAGGGATGTTGCCTATCCCATCAACTCACTTAGGGGTGACGATCTACCTGTATCTGCATTTGTCGGCAGGGAAGACGGGACATTCCCTCCTGGGACTACCGAATATGAAAAGCGCGGTATTGCCGTAAACGTTCCGGAATGGCAATCCGAACCTTGTACACAATGCAACCAGTGTGCTTATGTTTGCCCACATGCTGCCATCCGCCCCTTCCTCTTTGATGAGAAGGACCTTAAGAAGAAACCCAAAGACCTGGAAACTGTTGCCATGAAGGGCAAGGTTTTCGCAGGTTATGATTACAGGATACAGGTATCTGTCCTTGACTGTACAGGTTGCGGCAATTGTGCCGATATCTGTCCGGCCAAAGAGAAGGCATTAATCATGAAGCCACTGGGATCACAGACCGTAGAGATAGATAACTGGGATTACCTGAGTAAGAACGTTAGTTACAAGGACACCGTAGTTGAAAAGAACAAGAGTGTCAAGAACAGCCAGTTCTCCCAGCCACTGTTTGAGTTTTCAGGAGCCTGTGCAGGCTGTGGTGAGACACCTTATGTGAAGCTGATCACGCAATTGTTCGGTGACCGTATGATGATCGCCAATGCAACCGGTTGTTCTTCCATTTATGGTGGTTCTGCCCCATCAACACCCTACACGGTGAATGCAGAAGGTAAAGGACCCGCCTGGGCGAACTCACTGTTCGAGGACAACGCCGAGTACGGTTTTGGCATGGCACTCGGTGTCAGCAAACTCCGTGACCGCATAGCCCTGCGTATGGAGGCTGCCAGCAAGAATGGTCTGGCTGCCGCCACCAAGGAAGCATTTTCCGAATGGATAGCAAATAAGGATGATGCCGAAGGATCCACGGAAGCTTCTGCCAAGGTTATTGCCGCCCTTAAGAAGGAGAAGGATCCTGTCGCAAAAGAGATCCTGGCACTGGAACAGTACCTGATCAAAAAATCAGTTTGGGTCATTGGAGGTGACGGTTGGGCATATGACATAGGCTACGGCGGACTCGACCACGTGCTGGCCACCGGCCAGGATGTGAATATGCTGGTACTCGATACTGAGGTTTATTCCAATACCGGTGGACAATCATCAAAGTCCACACCCGTAGGTGCAGTGGCCAAGTTTGCTGCATCCGGAAAAAAAGTGAGGAAAAAAGACCTCGGAATGATGGCCCTTGGTTATGGCTATGTTTATGTTGCCCAGGTAGCTATGGGAGCCAGTCAGTCACAGCTGTTCAGGGCGATCAAGGAAGCGGAGGCCTATCCGGGTCCATCCATGGTGATCGCTTACTCAACCTGTATCAACCATGGCCTCAGGGCCGGAATGAGCAAAGCTCAGGAGCAGATGAAGAATGCCGTGGAGGCAGGTTTCTGGCAGCTGTACCGTTATAATCCCCTGCTTGAAAATGAAGGCAAGAACCCATTCTTGCTTGATTCAAAGGAGCCGGATTGGTCATTGTTCCAGGGCTTCCTGAATTCGGAGGTAAGGTTTACCTCCCTGAAGAAATCCTTCCCAGAAGAGGCAGCCGTACTTTTTGCATCATCCGAGAAAAATGCCAAGTGGAGATACGAGAGCTACAAGCGGTTGGCTGCAATGGATTTCGGGGACAAAGAATAGATAGTTTACTTTTATCGATATACCTAAACCGCAGGGATCCCCGATCTTTGCGGTTTATTTTTATTATTTTTGCGGTCTGTAAATATTATAAATTATAAACTTGGGAAGGCTGCTTTGCCTTGATTACGGGAAAAAGAGAGTGGGGATTGCGATGTCGGACCCACTTCAGATAATTGCACGGGGTGTAGAAACAGTTTCGACACATGACATCAGGGAACATCTCAGGAAGATTATCAGGGGACTGGAACTTGATGCGTTGGTGATTGGTTGGCCGAAGACGATGCGAAATGAGCTATCCGAAGCCGTCCGCTACATTGAACCGTTTTTAAAGTGGTTCCGTAAGGAATTCCCGGATATACCGGTAGTCAAATATGATGAACGTTTCACCTCAAAGATGGCCGAGCGTTCACTGATAGAGTCCGGGGTGCCTAAGATGGCCCGGCGGGACAAATCCCTGGTGGACCAGATAAGTGCAGCATTGATACTGCAGTCTTTCCTGGATTCGGAAAAAAACCGGAAAGAATTGATTAAATGAATTTAAGAAATGATTTATCCAATTTTTGTATATGGTATGCCAATCCTCCGAAAAGTTGCGGTGGACATTGATGAGGATTACGAGGGACTATCAGAATTGATAGCCGATATGTATGAAACCATGTACCAGGCAGACGGGATTGGACTGGCGGCTCCCCAGGTAGGTAAATCCATCCGTCTGATAGTGATCGATGGCACACAGGTGGATGAGGACGATGAGGAAGAGTCTGAATTTCATGATTTTAAAAAGGTGTTGATCAACCCGCATATTGTTCACGAAGAAGGTGAGGTATGGGAATTCAATGAGGGTTGCCTCAGCATCCCCAACATCCGGGAAGATGTGAAACGTAAACCCATATTACGCCTGGAATACCTGGATGAAAATTTTGAATTCCATGATGAAGAATTCTCCGGCACGAAGGCGCGGATACTGCAGCATGAAATGGACCACGTGAATGGTATTCTTTTCACCGACCGCATTTCACCTCTACGGAAACGGCTGCTGGCGCCCAAATTAAAAGCCATCTCCAAAGGCAACACAGAAGCCAAATACAAGATCCGCTTCCCAAAAAAATAAGAAGGTCGGTATAATTCTGTAAAGGACTATCATAACAGCGCTACATATTCCGCTGCGCGAAACAGGTCAGGCGCCTTGTATAATATCCCTTTACAAAAAAAGGCCATCCCATTTTGTTGGGACGGCCTTTTGACAGTAATATAATAGGTCGGGTGAAACTAAATTAAGCCTTCCTTTTTGAACAACTTTTCGGAGTTAAGGAGCAGGTCTACATACTGGGCACGCTTGTAAATGAAAGGATCGTTGATCTCCTTGTTGGACAGTTTTCCCCGGAAATCTTTCAGGGATTTGTATGCCTTTCCCTCCATCCAGGCTTCGATATCTTTCAGCATTTTGCTGATATGTTTTACCTTGTTTTTGTAAAGGGTACCTACAACCTGCACAGCATCGGCACCTGCCAGGATCATTTTCACTATATCGGAGCCCTGGAGTATGCCGGTATTGCTGACAATACTTGCATTGACCTGGCCGTAAAGAAGGCCTGCATACCTTAGCGGCAGTTTATTTTCATATGCCTCACTGAGTGGGAAGTCAACCACAAACTTTTCAGTGTCGAGGTCGATCTCATTTTGAAAGATCCGATTAAACAATACAAAGGCATCCACTCCGGTTTTATCCATCCTGCTGATCACGTTCAGCGGATTTGCGTAGAAGGGACTCAGTTTTACACTAACGGGAATAGATATGCTGCTTTTTACTTTTTTCAGTATCTCGATCTGGTCCTTGATAATATCCTCACCATTCACATCAGGATTCCTGGGAACGGCATAAAAATTAAGCTCCAGTCCGTCCACTCCCTTATCCTCGAGCAATTTGGCATATTCCAGCCAGGTTTCGCTATAGATGGCATTAAGGCTGGCAATCAGCGGAATCGACAAAACCTCCCTGGCATTCTGAACATGCATCAGGTGCTCACGCGGTCCTGCATGTTCCATGGTGGGAAAAAGACTGGTCATCTCCGCATGCCTCTCTGCGTATTCATCCATCTCATCATCCATCTGGGCAGCTTCCAGCTGGATCTGCTCCTCGAACAATGATTTAAATACTACGGCAGCAGCTCCGGCCTCCTCCATCTGTTTCAAACTATCTACACTGGTAACGAGATTATTGGCGCCCACAACGATAGGATTCTTTAGTTCCAGGCCCATGTAATTGGTTTTCAAATTGGTCATTGTATACTTATTTTATGAGACCCTAAAAATATTAAAATTATTAAGATTTCAGGCCGATAAACCTTCCTTTTTTTCATTAAAGATGTCAGGATTTCCAATACAGAACTATGTTTGACAAGGCATTCCGAAAAGCACCCTTTCTGCGTATCCTTATTCCTCTGGCCGGAGGGATCATTTTGGGCAGGCATCACTCCATGCCCAATATCATGTTTTGGATAATGCTTGGCTTTCTTTTTCTTTCCCTGCTATCGATAATGATTATATCTGACAGGATTTCAGGATCTGCACTTCCCTTGCTGGGCCGGCGGAATACTTTGCTGGCAGCGATTTTCCAGGGCTTGTTTTTATGCGTGGGACTAATGATGGGAAGGGAGGATGAAGTTGCGGAGATCCCGGAGTCAATGCTGCAGGCCAGGATCTGTGATGAGATACTGGAAGGTGACCGGACATTTAAAACCAGGTTAGACAGGGTATATTACCGTTCAGGAGAAAAATGGATTCGCCTGGAAGGCAGGGTACAGGTTTATCTGGGAAAGGAAGAACGCTGTAAAGATTTAAGGCCGGGAGACTGTTTCACTGCATCAGGAAAATTGCAAGGGTACAAAGATCCGGTGAATCCATTTGAGTTCAATTACGGTGCCTACCAGCATGGGAAAGGGTTGTACTACCACCTGTATCTTGACAGCACTTCGTGGATGCCCACACCGGATTATGCAGTAAGGGGATTGCTGATCCGATCAAAAGAGATCCGCCGCATCCTGATGGAACGGATTGAATCAAACATAGAAGGCAGGGATGAGAAGACCATCCTCTATTCGCTCTTGCTGGGATACCGTGCTGAGCTTGGCCAGGATGTTAAGCAACAATTTGTCCGCTCAGGGTCCATGCATATCCTGGCTGTAAGCGGACTCCATGTCGGAATACTGTATCTCCTACCGGCCCTCCTCATAGGAAAGATACGGGGCTCCAAAGCAAGCCGCCTGCTGGCTAACCTGGTCCTCCTTATGCTTCTTTGGTCTTATGCCATGCTGACCGGGCTGTCCCCTTCAGTAGTAAGAGCAGTTACCATGTGCAGTCTGCACAGGATGGCTTTATTGATGGGCAGGAAGGCCGGCATTTTTCATGTTCTCTCCCTGACAGCCTTCCTTATGGTATTGTCCAGGCCTGCCATTATATTTGAGGCGGGCTTCCAGCTGTCTTTCGCAGCAGTGGCAGGCATTGCCGGGTTTCAGAAGCCCCTGTATAATCTGCTTCATGCAAAGGGATGGCTGGCCAGAAAAACCTGGCAGCTCGTGACCGTATCCCTGGCGGCACAGCTTGCGACCGCACCCCTGTCCATCTTTTATTTCCACCAGTTCTCCAATGTATTTATAATCTCCAATCTTGTGATTATTCCACTGGCTACCCTTATACTTTATGTGGGACTTGCCTTCATTCTTTTATCCTCGCTCGGTTTGTACCCATTGTCCGGTACCCTGGAATGGCTTACCTCTATGCTAGATTGGGTTACCCACCTGATGGGCCGGATCCCGGGAGCCTTTATTGAAAACATAAGCCTGATGCCAATGCAGGTATGCCTTTTGTATGTTGTCATCATACTGTGTGGCTTTTTTGTCCACTCCAGGAGAGTCGTGATGGTACATGCCATGATGGTATCAGTTGTTTTGCTACTATTAATTTCAGGTATCCGTGAATACCGGGTCCATACGCATGAGGCATGCTATGTCTTTTCCATACCGCGGGAATCAGCCATCAGTTTTGTCCGGGGAAAGACACATTCCCTATACAGGGGAGGAAGCATCCCTGAAGATACCCTGAAAATCCCCTATGCCCTTCGGAATTTTATTGTTTACCAAAAGCTTTCATCACCGGTTTTATTGTCCGGGTTGCCGGGGGAACCTCCCGAATGGCCAGGCCTGGCACACTGCCACATAGACACTGGAGGTCTGCGACTGCTTTATACTATCTTTAATGACCACAAGGTGTTGATAATCAGTAAAATAACCTTTCTACCAAAAGGGGTTTCAGGTCTACAAACCGATATCATGGTACTTGTGGACAATGCTTCTTGTAACCTGGATTCCATCATACACGTATTTAAGCCCGGTATGATCATTGTGGACGGGAGCAGTCATTCCTGGTACCATGCGAAGGTTGAAAGAGCCTGTATCCATAATGGAATTCCTTTCCATTCCACAGAAAAAGATGGAATTTATGTATTTTGAGATATTTAATATATTACTTTTGCCTAGTCAAATTTTTCATTTGTCGAGAGGATGAGGATTATTATTGCCGGTGCTGGGGGAGTAGGCTCGCATCTGGCCAAGATGCTTAGCAATGAGAACCATGATATTGTTCTCATTGACATTGATGAGGATAAGCTCAGGCGAATAGGTTCTTTGTACGATCTCATGACCATTCATGGATCGGCTACCTCCATTAGTCTGCTCAGGGACGCCAATATCCAGAAATCTGATCTTTTTATTGCTGTTACGGAAACGGAAGAGACCAATATGACTGCTGCCATCCTGGGAAAGCAGCTTGGTGCCAGTAAGACCATTGCCCGGATCGATAACCAGGAGTATATGAAGTACCAGAACAAGGAAATGATCACGGGACTGGGGATAGATTATATGATCTACCCGGAAATGATCGCTGCCAATGAGATAGTGGGACTAATGCATCAGACGGGGATGGCGGACCTGGTTGATTTCTCAGGGGGGAAACTTTCCATGTATGTGATCAAACTGGAGGAGAATGCCCCCATCGTGGGAAAGACCCTTGCAGAATCCACTCCTTCTAATGGCCAGCTCGATTTCCGGGCGGTGGCCATTACCAGGGATACCGATACCATCATACCCCGGGGAAGCGATTGTTTCCATGTCAATGATCATGTTTACGTGATCACGAGCCAGACCGGACTGGAGGAATTACTTAAGTATTCCGGGAAGGTACAGTATGAGATCCATAACATCATGATCCTGGGGGGAAGCAGGATCGGAGCCCGTACGGCCAAGCTATTGGGAAAACACCATAATGTTAAACTTATAGAGATCAACCGGGAGAAAGCATACAGCCTGTCCAATGTGCTTGACAATACCCTGGTTATCAATGGAGACGGTAGCAACATGGACCTCCTGGCTTCCGAAGGGATAGGCAATATGGATGCCTTCATTGCAGTAACTGGGAATTCTGAAACCAACATACTTTCCTGTACCCTGGCCAAGCAGCTGGGGGTAAAGAAGACCATTGCCGAGGTGGAGAATATTGATTATATCAAGCTGGCCGAAAACATGGGGATAGAAACCATCATCAATAAGAAACTGATCACGGCCGGCCGGATTTTCCGCTTTACCAATTCCTATGATGTCTCCTCCATACGATGCCTGACGGGGACAAAAGCCGAGGTGATGGAATTCATCGTAAAGCCGAATGCCAAGGTTACCAAGGGGGCGCTGAAGGATATCCATCTTCCTAAAGATGCTATTATCGGCGGACTTGTCCGGGGGAAGTCAACCATTATTGCCAGGGGTAAAACGGAAATCAGACCAGGCGATAAGGTAGTCGTTTTTGCCCTTCCCTCAGCCATATCAAAGATACCAAAGTACTTTAATTAACATACCGCATGTTTAATTACAGGCTTGTTTTTCAGTTCCTGGGACTACTGCTGCTGATTGAGGGGATTTGCATGTGGTTGTGCATTCCGGTATCCATGTTCTTCCATGATCATGGACTCCTACCATTGGGAATAAGTGGTATTATCAGTGTGTGTACCGGTGGTGCCGCCCTTATTATTAACCGGAAGGCCACCAAATCCATGAGTGCCAGGGATGGATTCCTGATCGTCGCCATCGGCTGGATCACGTTTTCATTCTTCGGTTGTCTGCCCTTCATCCTTTCCGGTGAGATCCCCTCCATTACAGATGCCTACTTCGAGACCATCTCGGGATTCACCACCACCGGGGCAAGCATCCTTGACCAGGTAGAGATCCTGCCACACGGACTCCTTTTCTGGCGAAGCCTTACACAGTGGCTGGGAGGCATGGGCATCATCGTAATGTCCCTGGCCATACTGCCACTGCTCGGTGTGGGTGGCATGCAGTTGTTTGTGGCCGAGGTACCCGGACCCCTGCCCGATAAATTGCACCCAAAGATCAAGGAGACTGCCAAAAGATTGTGGGCCATCTATATTATTTTCACCATACTGGAGATCCTCCTGCTGTGGCTGGGTGATATGGACCTCTTCGATGCCATCTGTCATTCCTTTGCCACCATGGCAACCGGAGGCTATTCCACCAAGACGGCCAGCATAGCCCACTGGGATTCACCTTTTATCCATTATGTGATCACCCTCTTCATGTTCCTTGCAGGGACCAATTTTACGCTCTCCTATTTTGCCATGCACCGCCGGTTTGACAAGGTATGGCGGAATGAGGAATTCAGGTATTATGTCGGTATCCTGGTGGGTTTTACATTGCTTCTGAGCGTAATCCTCTTTTTTACCTCAAAGCACCCCTTGGAAGAATCTTTCCGCCTGGCCATATTCCAGGTGGTATCCATCGTTACAACCACAGGATTTGTGACTTATGATTACCTCACATGGTTACCACTCGTAGGGATCATTATTTTCATGTTGATGTTTTTCGGCGGTTCGGCCGGATCTACAGGTGGGGGGATAAAGATACTCAGGATTGTTCTGCTGCTAAAGAATTCAGCCATGGAACTCAAAAGGCTTATCCATCCCCAGGCAATGATACCGGTAAGGTTCAACAAACATGCTGTGTCACCGGATGTCCTAAACAACGTATTTGCTTTTTTTTCCTTTTATATCATTGTCCTGGTCATAGGGGTGATCGTAATGGCTTCCATGGGATATGACCTTGGGACATCTTTTGGTTCCATAGCCGCCACCCTCGGTAATATCGGTCCGGGTATAGGCCTTGTCGGTCCCATTGAAAACTATGCCCATATCCCGATCTTTGGCAAGTGGTTCCTGAGTTTTCTGATGCTTATCGGTAGGCTCGAGCTCTTCACCGTTCTCATTCTCTTCTCCCCTAGTTTCTGGAAGAAGTGATTTTTGAGATTAATCAACCGGACCGATTCCCATCCTTATCACAACCGGTTCATGGTTTGTACAGTCGATCACCGTGGATGGTTCATTGTTCCCATATCCCCCATGAATCACTGCATCCACCTTATCTTTGAAATTATCCCAGATAAGGTCCGGGTCAGTGGTATACTCAATCAATTCATCTTCATCATGGATGGATGTGGTCATGATGGGATGCCCCAGTTCTCTTACAATCTCCAGGGGGATATTGTTGTCCGGGATACGTATTCCTATGGTCTTTTTAGTGCTGTGGAATATCCGCGGGATGTTGTTCCTGGCTGGCAGAATGAATGTATAAGGACCAGGCAATGAGGACTTCATTAATTTAAAAACGGAGTTGCTTATAAGTTTGGCATAATCCGAAACCTGGCTGAGATCTGAAAATATGAAGGAGAAGTCTGCCTTGTTCAGCCTGGTACCCTTCAGCCTGGCAATTTTCTCGGCAGCCTTGACCTGGTATATATCACACCCCAGGGCATAGACAGTATCGGTCGGGTAGACCAGAACGCCTCCATCCCGGAGCACTTCACATGCTTTCAGGATTTGCCGCTGGCTGGGATTCTCAGGATGTACCTTCAGCAACATTTTTTTTCCTGCTTGATCGCTGCTAATATATATTAAATTAAATTAATGGGTCCCTGTCCCCCGTATATTCAGCACCGATATCCTTATCCGGTGGACCCTCATCTTCCTCTTCCTCATCTTCTTCTGGCCATTCTTTTTTGGTTGACGGGGGACCATAACCCCGGTAGAACAGAGCTATGCCAAGTCCAGATACCCCCCCCACCAGGTGTGATTCCCAGGAGATCCGAAGATCATAAGGGAGGATGCCCCATATCAGGCTGCCGTACATGAATACCACGATCAGAGAGATGGCCAGCAGGTGGATATTGTTGCGTATGACTCCACTGAAAAATACGAAAGATGCAAAACCATATACCAGTCCACTGGCCCCAATATGGTAGGCAGGCCTGGCAGTAAGCCAGACAATCAGGCCGGTGAGGAACCAGATCAGGAAAAATACCCGGTAGGCGACCGGGCGGTAGAAATAGAAAATGGCAATGCTCAGGAGGTAGAGGGGTATTGAATTATCGAACAGGTGCTTGAAATCAGCGTGGATCAGCGGAGAGAATAGTATGCCTTTTAATCCACTGGCCTCTAAAGGGAACAGCCCCAGTTGAGTAAAACTCATTTCCAGGGCTGCTTCCGATATCTTTATCATCCAGATCAGGACCAGGAAAAAGGTCGGGAAGACCAGGCTGTGTATAAATTTCTTTTTCTCCTCCATGAGCTAAAGGCTCATGTATAGCTATCCCTTGTCGGGGCGCAGGCTACGTACCTGGGCACCGGCCTGCCACATTTCTGATTCTCTGAGCTCTTTCAGTTCGGCATTTAGCAGTTCCTTGTAATCCGGGCGCCCGGTTTTATCGAGTACAACCTTTGTCTCTTCACCGGTTTTGACCCTTTCATACAATTCCTTGAATACCGGCAGTGTGGCCTCCCTGAATTTCGGCAGCCAGTCCAGTGCTCCCCGCTGGGCAGTCGCGCTGCAGTTGGCATACATCCAGTCCATCCCGTTCTCATCCACCAGCCTGATGAGGCTCTGGGTGAGTTCCTCAACGGTTTCGTTGAAGGATTCTGAGGGACTGTGGCCATTTTCCCTGAGTACCTGGTACTGGGCTTCCATAATACCGGCAAGGGCTCCCATCAGAACACCGCGTTCACCGGTAAGGTCACTGTATACCTCGCCCTTGAACGTTGTAGGAAAGAGGTAGCCTGAGCCTATCCCTATGCCCAGAGCAAGGGTTCTTTCTTCAGCATTCCCGGTGTAGTCCTGGAAAATCGCATAGCTGGAATTGATCCCGGTTCCCGCCAGGAAATTCCGCCTTACACTGGTGCCTGATCCCTTGGGAGCAACTAGGATAACATCCACATTATCAGGAGGGATCACATCTGTCTGCTCCTTGTAGGTAATGGAGAATCCATGGGAAAAATACAAGGCATCCCCTTCCTTCAGGCAGGGTTTTAATTTGGGCCAGACCGTGCGCTGAGCTGCATCAGACACCAGGTATTGAATGACGGTGGCTTTTTCGGCAGCTTCTGTAATGGGGAAGAGGGTTTCACCAGGTACCCAGCCATCCTTGATGGCTTTGTCCCAGTCCTCCTTGAATTCAGGTTCCTGTCCGATGATCACAGAAATACCATTGTCTTTCAGATTCATTGCCTGCGCAGGTCCCTGCACACCATAGCCTATGATAGCGATAATTTCATCTTTAAGCACTTCCTGCGCTTTTGAAAGCGGGAATTCTTCCCGGGTAACGACGTTTTCTTCAACGCCTCCAAAATTTAATTTTGCCATTTTTTTAATATAAATAAATTAGATTTTTACTTTCGGTTTTTGGGTATCCAGTTTTACCAGGTATTCAGACATCCTCTCCTTTTTTGCCTTGGTGATGGCAATCCGGCCTGAGCGGGTAAATTGCAGCACACCGAATTTTTTCATCTCATCGAATAACTGCTGGGTTTCCTCCTTGTGTCCGGTTTTCTCGATCACAGTGTACTCACTGGTGACCTCCAGGATCCTGGCATTGTATCTCCTTACCAGTCCCTCAATCTCCGTACTTTCGGTCAATGCTTCTGTAGGGACTTTATACAGGGCGATCTCCTGGTAGATGATATCTTCCTGGCAGAGGTAATATGCCCTTAATACATCCACGACCTTTTCGATCTGCTTCACAACTTTTTCAATAACCTCCTGGGTGGTCCTTATCACGATGGTGAATTTGAAGATCCCGTGCAGGGCAGACTCTGATACCGTCAGGCTTTCTATGTTCAGATGCCTGCGAGTGAAAATGATCGTTAGCCTGTTGACCAGTCCGATGCTGTTTTCTGAAAAAGCCGTTAACGTAAATTCCTTCTCTTCCATTGCTGTATTATTTGTAGATTATCATTAGTCTAAACGGATGTCTGATACAGATGCTCCTGCGGGAACCATGGGAAATACATTGTCTTCTTTTTCCACTGCAACTTCCAGCAGGAAGGGACCCTCATGGCTCAGCATCTGTTCTATGGTTCCATCCAGGTCCTTCCTGTCCGATACTTTTTTACCCTCAATGCCAAATCCCCTGGCAATGGTGATGAAATCGGGATTGACCAGTTCTGTGGAAGAATATCTTTTGTCAAAGAACAATTGCTGCCACTGCCTGACCATTCCAAGGAAATTATTATTCAGGAGAACGATCTTGACCGGGGCTTTATTCTGCCATATTGTACCCAGTTCCTGCAGTGTCATCTGGAAACCACCGTCTCCGATAACTGCCACTACTGTTTTATCCGGTTTGCCTCGTTGTGCACCAAAAGCGGCCGGCAGTCCGAACCCCATCGTTCCGAGTCCCCCGCTGGTAACCACACTCCGGCTGTTCTTGAATTTGAAATAGCGGTTGGCGATCATCTGGTGCTGTCCCACATCCGTGACCAGGATGGCCTCCCCTTCGGTTTTCTCCGTGATCATTCTGATCACTTCTCCCATGGTCAGTCCCTTCTTCTCAGGATGGATATCTTTTTCTATTACTTTTTCATATTCATACTGGTAGGCAATTTTAAACTGGTTCAGCCACTCCTCACGCTTGTTCTGTTTGATAAGGGGAAGGATGGCCTCAAAACTTTCCTTGATATCAGCGATCACAGCGACGTCAGCCCTGACATTCTTATTTACCTCGGCAGGGTCTATCTCGAAATGTATCACTTTGGCCAGTTTGCCGTAGGTCTTTACATCTCCGGTGACACGGTCATCGAATCTCATGCCCAGACCGATCAGCAGGTCGCATTCGTTGGTTTTTATATTGGGACCGTAATTGCCGTGCATGCCGAGCATTCCTACGTTCAGCGGGTGCTCACTGGGCATGGCGGAATTTCCCAGCAGGGTCCAGGCAGCAGGGATCTGGGCTTTCTCGATAAATGCCAACAATTCTTTTTCTGCACCTGATAGGATCACTCCCTGTCCAACAAGTGCCAAGGGCTTTTTGGCATTGTTGATCAGCTCTGCTGCCTGCTCCACATATTCCATGCGAAGTGGAGGGCGCGGCACGTAGCTTCTGACGTCCTCACATTTTTCATAGCTGTAGTCCAATTCTGCAAACTGGGCATCCTTGGTAATATCTATCATAACCGGTCCGGGTCTGCCAGTGGTGGCAATAAAGAAGGCTTTGGCCATCATCTTAGGTATATCTTCGGCCTTGGTTATCTGGATATTCCATTTGGTAATAGGCATGGAGAATCCCATGACATCCGTTTCCTGGAAAGCATCCGTTCCCAGGAGTTTGGATACAACCTGCCCGCTGATACAAATAATGGGAGTGGAGTCCAGCATGGCATCTGCCAATCCCGTTGTAAGATTCGTCGCTCCCGGTCCGGAGGTCACCATACAAACACCCACTCTACCGGTCACCCGGGCATAACCCTGGGCTGCATGTGCTGCACCCTGCTCATGCCTGGTCAGGATATGCGTGATCTTATCCTGGTAATCATACAAGAGGTCATAAATAGGCATAATGGCTCCGCCCGGATACCCGAATATGGTATCTACCCCTTCTTCGAGGAGAGACAGAATAACGGCTTCCGATCCGCTTATCTTTTTTGTTTTCATATGCTTGTAATTATCAATATTTAATCAACCTTTCTGACAGCCCCCTTATCGGCGGATGTGACCATACTGGCATATGCCTTCAGGGCTGTGGTTATCTTTCTTTCCCTTGTGCCGGGCTGAAAAGCTTCTTCTCCCCGGGCCCTTTCCTTTTCCCTTCTTGCTTCCATCTTTTCATCAGCAATGAGCAGGTTTATCCTGCGTTCAGGGATGCTGATCTCAATCTGGTCCCCCTCCTCGATCAAAGCAATCTCTCCTCCGGCAGCAGCTTCTGGTGAGATATGACCAATGGACAGACCCGATGTGCCCCCGGAAAACCTGCCATCTGTTATCAGTGCACATTTTTCACCGAGTTTTTTTGATTTGATATATGAGGTCGGGTAAAGCATCTCCTGCATCCCTGGTCCCCCTTTCGGTCCTTCGTACCGTATCACCACCACATCTCCGGCAGAAACCTGATCATTCAGGATGGCCGTGCAGGCATCATCCTGGGAACCAAATACCTTTGCAGAACCAGTAAATGTATAAACAGAAGGATCCACGCCAGCAGTTTTTACAATGCATCCGTCCCTGGCAATATTCCCATACAGGACTGCCAGTCCCCCGTCCATGCTGTAAGCATTCTCTATGTCCCTGATACAACCAGCCTTCCTGTCCTTATCCAGCTCCCTGTGCATGTTTTTCTGAGATCCCATCACCAGGTTCCTGACAAGACCGGGTGCCGCCCTGTAGATCTGTACAGACTCATGGTCATCAGCTACCCTGCCGATATCATAGGCTGCGATGGCCTCTCCAAGCGTCAGTCCGTCTGCCCTCACCACACCCGTATCAACCAGTCCCCCATTCTCCAGTTCTCCCAGAATGGCGAGTATGCCTCCTGCCCGGTTCACATCTTCTACATGGTAGTCAGCGCTGGGTGCAACCTTGCAAAGAACGGGTGTAGTCCTGGATAACTCATCGATGTCCTTCATGGTAAAATCAACTCCACCTTCATGGGCTATGGCCAACAAATGAAGTACGGTATTGGTGGACCCACCCATGGCGATGTCAAGCCGCATGGCATTTAGAAAAGCATTTTTACTGGCTATGGAACGTGGTAATACGGAGTTATCCCCCTCAAAATAATATTGTTGGGCATTCTCTACAATTTTTTTAGCGGCCTGTCTGAAAAGGTCCAGCCGGAAGGCATGGGTTGCCAGGATGGTACCATTGCCAGGTAGGGCCAGGCCTATGGCTTCATTCAGGCAGTTCATGGAATTGGCAGTAAACATCCCGGAACATGATCCGCAGGTGGGACAAGCGGCCTCTTCTACCATCTTCAGCTCCTTATCGGAAATGGATTCATCTGCCCCCAGGATCATGGCATCCACCAGGTCATATTTCCGGCCTCCTGTTTTACCAGCCTCCATGGGTCCCCCGGAAACAAAAATGGCCGGTATATTCAGGCGCATAGCTGCCATCAACATGCCCGGAGTGATCTTGTCACAGTTACTGATGCATACCATGGCATCCACCTTATGGGCATTGATCATGTATTCCACGCTGTCAGCGATCAAGTCACGGGAGGGGAGGGAGTATAACATTCCGTCATGCCCCATGGCAATGCCATCATCAATGGCAATGGTGTTGAATTCAGCTGCAAAACAGCCCAGTTTTTCGATTTCTTTTTTGACGGTCTGGCCGATATCATGCAGGTGTACGTGACCGGGAACAAATTGTGTGAAGGAATTAACAATGCCAATGAGCGGTTTGCCCATCTGTTCTTCGGTCATGCCATTGGCCCGCCAGAGGCTCCTGGCACCAGCCATCAGTCTTCCTTCTGTAGTTGTTGAACTTCTTAATTTGTGTTTCATGACAAGCCAAAAAACTTTAAAAAAAAGAAGGCCACTCTGATCTTTCGAGAATGGCCTTCATAATATTTTTGTATTAATCCATACCATTCTTACCCGTCGAGCACCACGAGGCTCACAAGTAGAATAGCAATTATGATATGGATGTTTTTCATATACTGAATGAAAAGACAAAGTTATTTATTAATCTCTTAAAACAAAATATTTTGTAATTGAATAAAATATCATGTACGATATCGTACATTCCGAGGCGCGCTAGCGTGCAGAAATCAAGATTTACTAATTCTTAACTTATTATTAACACATTGATATATAGTCATATAAAACTTTGGCATCAATTATGTGCTATACCTGTTATGGAAACTACAGTATTCTATTATATATTATTGATTTATGTTGACGGCGGTGAAGAGGAGGCTGTGTAAACTGGATGGATTTTATATTGGCCATATTGATCGCATGTGCAGTGGTGTATACACTGGCATTCCAGCTGGGAGTCAAACGCGGCAGAAAAGAAAGCCGGATGAAGGAATTCAGGCGGGGATACCGGCAGGGCTATGAGCACTCCAAAACAGAAATACTTTCCAGGCTCAACCATGGCGCCGAAGGGGCCCGCATAAACCGGCCTCAATAAAAAAAGGGCAAGCTACTTATATCGCACCGCTACAACCGTCTACCCTTGCTTCCTTCCGGACCTGGGGGAGTTCAACAGGAGCTGGTCGTATAAGACTTGCCCAGGCAGCAAAATTACTCAAAAAAATCAATATCTTTGCTATACTAATCCTAATCCTTTCATAAGTATGGAAAACAAAAATACCACTGTACTCTACAATGGCCTCGTCTGGGGCGCAATTCTCGGTTTTGTAGGAATCATCTACAATGTTATCCTCTACATGCTGGATCAGAACCTGAACCAGAACCTGGGTTACCTGGGTATGATTTTAACCGTTATTGTGCTGATTCTGGGCATCCGGTCATTCAGGGACAATGTCAGGGGCGGCGTTCTGCCTTTCGGTCCCGCATTCAAATTCGGATTCATAGTGATCCTTGTATCCAGTGTGATAAGCATTATCTATGCTTATCTCCTGTGGACCGTAATAGATCCTGATATCATCGGCAAGATGAAGGATATGCAGATGGAGAAGATGCTGGAGCAGGGCGTTCCGGAAGCGGCACTGGACCAGGCCATGGCCATATCAGGTAAGTTTATGACACCATTGATGATGTCGATTATGGGATTGTTTTTTGGCGTTCTTATGGGAACAATTATCGCCCTGATCATTGCGGCAATATTCAAGAAGAACGAACCCGAAGACCAGGTAGTCGCAGAATAATTACCAACCTAAAAGTCCTGCATGGATATTTCAATCGTTGTACCAGTCTTTAATGAAGAGGAATCCCTGGGGGAGTTGAGAGATTGGATTGAAAACATCCTTTCTGCACATTCATTTACTTACGAAGTGGTTTTTGTGGATGACGGAAGCAATGACGGCTCATGGAAAATAATTGAAGAGCTGTCAGGAAAACATGACGAGGTCAAGGGAATCCGGTTCCGCCGTAATTATGGTAAAGCAGCTGCCCTGCATACCGGATTCCAGTCTTCCTCCGGAGAGATAGTCATTACCCTCGATGCTGACCTCCAGGACAGTCCGGAGGAAGTTCCTGAACTGGTCAGGATGATCAGAGAGGAAGGATATGATCTTGTTTCAGGGTGGAAGAAAAAGCGATATGACCCGCTTACTAAAAGGATCCCCAGCCGCTTCTATAATTGGTTTGCCAGACAGGTATCCGGTATCAAACTGCATGATTTTAATTGCGGGATCAAGGCCTACCGGAGCCAGGTAGTGAAAAGCATTGAAGTCTATGGGGATATGCACCGGTATCTCCCTTTTCTTGCCAAAAGGGCCGGATTTACAAAGATCGGGGAAAAGATAGTACAGCACCAGAAACGAAAATACGGGACGACCAAGTACGGGATGAAAAGGTTTCTTATCGGTTATCTTGACCTGGTCTCCATCGGTTTCATCGGCAGGTTTGGAAGGCGGCCCATGCATTTGTTCGGAACATTCGGGACCCTGATGTTCCTGGTCGGTTTTTTTGCTGCAGCCTGGCTTGGTGGACAAAAAATATATTACACCATCAACGACATTCCCATGGCGCGGGTGACCCAGAGTCCCTATTTCTTCCTGGCATTGACTGCTATGATCATTGGTACACAGCTTTTCCTGGCAGGCTTCCTGGGCGAGTTGATCACAAGGAATTCTACTGACCGGAATACCTACCTGATAGATGAAACCATTAACCTGTAAATTTTGAACATCATCTGTATTGGGCCAGCTTTTCCCCTGAGGGGAGGAATTGCCAATTTTAATGTGGCGCTATGTAAAAGTTTTATCGAGGCTGGGCACCATGCTTCCATTATCTCATTCTCACTGCAGTATCCCGGAATACTTTTCCCCGGCAAAACACAGTATGAGGATGGGAGAGCCCCCGAGGGTATTCCAATATATTCCCTGATCAATTCGGTCAATCCCTTCAGCTGGATTAAGTCTGTCAGAGCTATCCGGTCCGTATCCCCCGACCTGGTGGTTGTTCATCACTGGATGCCTTTCATTGCCATGAGCCTTGGATACATCGTTCGAAGGCTGAAAAGAAAATCAGCCTGCCCGGTCATTGTCATCGCCCATAATGTGATCCCGCACGAAAAGCAAGCCGGGTGGAAGTCCATGAGCAGATACCTGTTGTCGGCCTGTGATGGTTATATTGTCCTGTCTGAATCCCTGCTGGATGATTTGAAGATATTTACAGATTCAACCAATAAGGGCTTCATACCGCACCCGGTATATGAGCAGTTCGGGGAGGCCGTTGAACGAAAGCAAGCGGCTGAACGGTTGGGACTGGATCCTTCCCTGAGGTACCTCCTTTTTTTCGGGATGATACGAAAATACAAGGGACTTGACCTGCTCATCAGGGCCTTCGCCACAATGAGATACAGGGTGCCGGATCTCCGGCTAATCGTGGCAGGAGAATTCTATACCGGTGAAAAGGAATATTTGGATCTCATCAACGAATCCGGGGTGGGTGACAAGGTCATACTCAGGGATCATTTTATCCCCTCTTACAAAGTCAGGTATTATTTCAGCCTGGCAGACCTGGTAACACAGCCGTATCGGTCTGCTACCCAGAGTGGTGTGAGCCAGATTGCCTATCATTTTGGAGTGCCTATGCTGGTGACGGATGTAGGTGGACTGGCAGAGATCGTCCCACATATGAAGGTTGGATATGTTACCCCCGTTGATGAGCATGAGATTGCTGAGGCCATTACTGATTTTTTTGAAATAGGCCGGGCAGCCTTTTTCCGTGAAAATATTCAAACAGAAAGGCAGAGGTTTACCTGGGAGGCCATGACAACCCGGATACTGGCCCTTGCTCAGGAGGTCACAACAGGTAAATAGTTACCTGCCATCCCCGGTTTACCTGCCAGTCTTTAGCCGACCAGGGTTATGGCTTTTCCGGATTTGCCGGCCCTGCCTGTTCTACCGATACGGTGAACGTAATCGTTGTAATTACCTGGAACATCATAATTGATCACCAGGGATACATCCAAAACATCAATTCCCCTGGCTACCACATCGGTTGCAACCAGTACCTGTACCTTTCCCTTCCGAAACCTCTCCAGTGCCAATTCCCTGGCCCGCTGGGTTTTATCCCCATGTATCATGTCGGACCTTATATTGCCTGATTGCAGCTTCTTTTGCACCTTGTTTACCATGCGCTTGGTATCACAAAACAACAATACCTTCTCATCACCGTTTTCTGAAATCAGGTCATGAAGGACTTCCGCTTTGGTACGGTCACCCGGTACATGAAGTACATCCTGCGTAATGGCATGTGTTAACTGCCTCCCCGTGCTGGCAGTTACCTTCACTGGTGAATTGGTGATCCACTCAATCACCCCTTTTTGTGTACTGTTCATTGTTGCCGAAAAGAGAAGGGTCTGTTCTTTGTTATACATCTGATCGATGATCTTCTGTACATCAGGGAGAAAGCCCATGTCAAGCATGCGGTCAAACTCATCCAGTACCAGGATCTGGAAGCTTTCCAGTGATAAATGCCGTCTGTCAACCATATCGATAAGTCTGCCCGGGGTGGCAATGATCACATGGTTGGTTTTGTGTAAGGCTTTTATCGAGCGTTTTACATCTACACCCCCGATAAGTGTTGTGGCATGCAGGTCAAGTCCCCTGCTTAATTTCCTGAATTCCTCAAGGATCTGGGATGCCAGTTCACGGGTAGGGGCAATGGCCAGTGCTTTGTTTTTTACAGGTCTTTCCATTAATTTTTGAATGATGGGAATGAGGAAAGCTGCGGTTTTTCCCGTTCCGGTCCCTGCAATGCCGATCAGGTCATTTCCATTGAGTATATGTGATATTGATTTATCCTGTATTTCTGTCGGGATTAAATACTTACTGTCAGATATCCGTTGCAGCAGTTTACCATGGAGGGAGAAGTCCCTGAATGAATGCAACTGCACATAGGGCTTCAAGGGTTTAGTTTCCAGCTGGTCATGGATCAGTTTATGGATATCAATCCTGCTTTTCAGTTTGTGATTCTTCTGACCTATTCGAGGTCTTGATTTTTTCTTATAATTCGTTCTTGTTTCTTTATACATTGATATGTAATTTATTATACAATATTATTCTACCCCTGCCTTAGGCAAGGGCAGCATCGCCAAAGCTTCCATACTTATATGTTAAAAAAAGGTTTTGTAACCTCCCGGTCTGAGAGGTATCTTTGGTAAGATGAGGCGCGAAAGTACTCTTTAATTTATTATAAACCTAATCTTACCTTACCATAATTGGCAATATGTGCCTGAATCAGAAATAAAAGCGTAGATTTGCATCAGTATTAAATAAAGGCAGTACAATGAGGGAATTAAATATTGGAGATCTGAAGATTAAACTTCCTATTATACAGGGGGGAATGGGCGTTGGTATCTCCATGTCGGGACTGGCAGGGGCGGTAGCCAACGAAGGTGGGGTAGGAGTAATTGCGGCTGCCTGTATCGGAATGTTTGAACCTGATTACAGAAAAAATTTTATCGAAGCGAATATAAGGGGACTGAAAAAAGAAATTCAAAAGGCAAGAGAAATAACCAGCGGAGTTCTAGGTGTGAACATCATGGTCGCCCTTACGAATTTCCCGGAACTGGTAAAAACAGCTGTTTCAGAAGGCATCGATATCATATTTTCAGGTGCCGGACTACCCATGAACCTTCCCGGGTTCCTGACAAAGGGATCAAAAACCAAGCTTGTCCCCATTGTATCCTCGGGAAGGGCGGCCAGGATCCTGTGTGCCAAATGGAAAGAGCAGTATGATTACCTGCCTGATGCCATTGTCCTTGAAGGTCCAAAAGCCGGAGGGCATCTGGGTTTTAAAAGAAACCAGCTTGAAGATCCTGAATACCGGCTTGAGAAGCTGCTACCCGATGTAATTAAGGAGGTAAAGATATTTGAAGAAAAATATAACACCACCATCCCTGTGATCGCCGCCGGGGGAATCTATACAGGGGCGGATATCAAGAAGATCATGGACATGGGAGCATCCGGGGTGCAGCTGGGAACACGTTTTGTTACCACAGAAGAATGTGACGCTTCTGATGCTTTCAAACAGACCTATATAGATTCCTACGAAAAGGATATGGAAATTATCAATAGCCCGGTTGGCATGCCTGGACGGGCCATTGGAAATGAGTTCATCGATAAGATAAACAAGGGTGAAAAGCGACCTGTAAAATGTCCTCATAAGTGCCTGAAAACATGCGATATAGAATCTACACCTTATTGTATTGTAGCCGCCCTGGTGAATGCCATGAAAGGGAACTTCTATAATGGCTTTGCCTTCGCCGGTTCAAATGCCTACTTCGCCACTAAGATCATCTCTGTCAAGGAAACCATTGATTCTTTGATAAGGGAATTCAAAGAATCTTTGCCATTGAAAAAGTAGGCATCCCTCTGATATTATTCATCATTCTTTATGTAACGCACCGATCAGGCATATGGCAATATATCTGCAACAGGTACCCGTTATCGCTCACTATCTGATCGGTCTTTTAAAAGTCGGATTACTTTCCGGTCAATGGGGAAAGTAAGGTCCTTTTCAAGAAGCCCGGACAGGGGTACCCATCGGAAGGATTGCTCACCATTCTTCATTTCCGCTATATCGAAGGCTTTGCTTGCCAACTTGAATCGGATACCCTCGCTGAAATCAGCCAGGTAATAAATACTGAACAACTGGGTGTCCTTGAAGAACAGGGCCGGCTGGTAATAGTCGGTGGTGTAGAAATGCCTGATGTTGGTGAGGGACTGGCCAAATTCTTCCATGGCTTCCCGCTGCAGGCAGTCTATGGTACCTTCACCAGGCTCCAAACCACCTCCCGGGAATTTGGTCATTTTCATGTCCAGCTGGTATTCGTCACTCAGCAGAATCTCCTTCTCCTCATTGAGGATAAGAGCATATACCCTGATATTATATTTGATTTCCTGTTTGAGCATGCCGGTGGATATAAATCCATGATCTCTTCAAACTGATCTGGACTGAACCAGTTTATTTCCTTATCACGATTAAACCAGGTCAGCTGCCTGCGGGCATATCTCCTGCTATTCCTTTTAATGAGCCGGACGGCCATCGCCAGGCTGATCCGCCCGTCAAGATAATCAAATAATTCTTTATAGCCGACTGTCTTCAATGCGTTCAGGTTCCGGTAGGGGAGACTGGATCTAACCTCATTCAGGAGTCCATCCTTCATCATATCATCCACCCGTTTGTCAATACCAGCATAAAGCAGGCTACGTTCCAGGTTCAACCCAATCTTCAGGGTGCTGAATTCCCTTTGCTTGGTTTTTCTTGTCAGGAAGGATGAATAAGGTTTACCGGTGGTATGGCTGATCTCAAGGGCCTTCAGAATTCTGGCCGGGTTTTTTAGGTCAATGGATGCCCAGGCTTCCGGATCCAGTTTCTTCAACTCAAACCTCAGACTTTCCAGTCCCTCTTCATCCAGCCTCCCCAATAGCATTTTGCGAATCTCCGGATCTACTTTGGGGACATCGTCAATCCCTGTAATAAGTGCATGGATGTAGAGTCCCGATCCACCAGAAATAACCACTGTATCATGATCTATGAAGAGCTGTTCCATAATTTGCAAGGCTTCCATCTCAAACATGCTGGCATTGTAATCATCCTTTACGGAGCGGTGATGTACGAGGTGGTGCCTGACCTTGCTGAGCTGTTCCTTACCCGGCACAGCAGTACCAATAATAAGTTCTTTATAAACCTGCCTCGAATCCGCGGAAATGATCTGGGTCCCCAAAACCTCAGCTACCCTCACGGCCATGGCTGTTTTCCCTACTCCGGTTGGACCGACTAAAAAAATCGCGTATTTATTCTTCATCCGGGAGAGTGTCGTCAATAAATTGCTCGTCGAAGCCTAATTTATCAAGGTCTTTTTCGTCGAACATATCATCATCCAGGGAATCATCGGACAGGGGTGTGCTCTCCTCCTGGGGTTGTGAGTTAAAGATAGTATCCATGAAAAGCTGCTGGGGAGACTGGCCTTGCTCAAAACTGCAATAAGGGTAGGTTTTAGCATTGTCCTGGTCCAGGATTTCCACCAGCTCTATGAAAAACAATCTTTCATTAAAAACATCAAACACGTAGAGCATCTTCTCATGGGTATCCTTCAAATGATCACCGATCTTGGTATTATCCATGACAAGTACTTTGGCAGCTTCCTCTTCCGAGAGCTCAAACAGAGTGATTTCCTGCTCCTTTTCCCATTGTTGGTTACAGGTAAAGAAGGAAGCTATCTGGGATTTGTCAAAATGCAGGTTATCCTGGATGGCTTCGTGGAGTTGAAGAAAAGTCTGGCTTTCCAGGGTCTCAAAATCACGAATGAAATCATCCTGTTCATTTGATATCAACCTGAACTTGAGGACCATGTATTTGTTTTATGACAAGTTACTTAAAAATTTTAATGTATCCGCATTATCTGCATACTCCCACAACCGGGGATGTTGGGATTGTCCAAAGGGGATGCTGGGAGTTTTAATGGCTGCCGAAGTGACCACACACTGTATCTCATCCCAATGGGTAGCCAGTTGCCTGTCCACGCCCACAAGGTCCCTGTAAGTCTCATAATGCAGCACACTGACCGGCGAATTGAAGCTGGTATCCGGACAAACCAGCAGGAAATCATTATCCAGGTGCTCTATCAGGTTCATCAGGAAGATAGACCGCCTGTAGAGGTAATTATTAGCATATTTATGATGATTCCTGTAGCTTGAATATTTTTCCATGGCTGGATAAAATTTGCCGAAATCAAAACCCTCCGGGACATAAAGCTTGGCCACATTACGGCAGCCAAGTCCGAAATACAGGAAAATATCATCGGCCAGGGATGATAGCTCATCCGTGGTCTCATTTCCGGTTAATATGGCAATCCCGTTCCTGTTATTCCTGAAGATATGGGGATATTTACCGAAATAATAGGAAAAGTAGCGGGAGGTATTGTTACTTCCGGTGGCAATCATGGCATCAATCCGGCCAAGTCTCTCTTCCACAAAGGAGAACCTCTTTCCGAAAGAAGGCTGGAGAGACACCAGCTTATCTGCCAGGAAGGGCAGAAGCCTGTCGTCTTTCCCTGAGGGTTTTCCAGTAAAGTGATGACCACTGATAAGGATGGAAAGAAAATCGTGAAAACCGGCCAGCGGGATATTCCCGGCAAGAATTGTCCCGATGTTTTTAATCCCGGGTCCGTCAAGTTCCTTTTCATCATACCTGCCCGTCCATTCCACCAGGTGATCCCGTTCAAGCATACGGCAGGTATCGCAGAGGGCATGATAGATGGAATATGGGGTAAACCATGGGTTTTCGGCACCGGCCTTACTAATAAGGTCCAGTAATTCCCCTGATTTAAAAAGCATTTCTCCCGGACTGTCCGGGGACAGCATTGTCAATTCGGCTTCATGCAATCCGGCTTTCAGGGCATCACCGAGCCTGGCAAAAGCATCTATGCGTTCAGCCAGCCTCAATTGATCACATTCTCCCAGGGGAAGGACTCGAAGAAAGCCGTCAGTCCCACGCCGACAACGAGCAGGTAGATGATGCCTGCGAGGATCAACACTCCGTTAATTACTATCCCTATGATACCGCAGATCCTCCCGGCATTCACATTTTTATATGAAGTTTCGGTATAGGCAGCGGGATTTTCTGCATATAATTGCTCTGCCTTTGAAGACATCACCACTGCAATGATCCCCAGTACGATTCCCACAAAACCTATCCCCCCGCAACAAACGGTGGTGACCAGGGAAAATATGCCAAGAATCAGGACTCCCTGGGAATTTGGAACGGGGACTCTAATGACCTGTCCTACAGGGATTTCAGACTTGGGTGATTGTTCGGTTGTTTCCATGATTGGTTTGGATTAATGGATAATTAGTTTGTATATGTAATTCAGAAGTATGATGGATATATTCGAGATATAAAACACTTTGAGGACAAAGGCTCCATGTTTCAATTTGAAGAATAGGTGGATGCCAAGGAAAACAAACATGGCCATCAGGGGCAGGAGTGCCGGAAATAGCAGGATGCTTTCTACCAGGTCTCCCCTTAAAAGTGCCAGGATACTCCGTTGCAAACCGCAACCGGGACAATCAATCCCTGCATGTTCCCGGAATGAACAGGTACCCTGGTGAGATTCGAGCCAAAAGATAATCTTTAAAAGCATGAATTTGCTCTTCTATTTGTTTTCTTCCTTGATCAGGTTCAGGGCAGATCCTGCTTTGAACCAAGCTATCTGTTTGTCATTGTAGGAGTGATTCACTGCAAATTCATCAATGCTTCCGTCTGCATGATGCAGTATCAGATGGAGGGGCTTGCCAGGGGAAAACTGGTCCAGGCCCTTGATCTCAAAAGTATCATCCTCCCTGATCAGGTCATAATCCTCCTTGTTGACAAAGGTAAGGGCCAATACCCCCTGTTTTTTCAGATTGGTTTCATGGATCCTGGCAAATGACCTGACCAGGACAACACTTACACCCAGATGTCTGGGTTCCATGGCTGCATGTTCCCTGGAAGAACCTTCCCCGTAATTCTCATCGCCGATAATGACACTTTTCAGTCCTTCCTTCTTGTAGGACCTGGCAGTATCCGGAACGGGTGCAGTGTCGCCTGAGAGCTGATTTTTCACTGCATTTGTCTGCTGGTTAAAAGCATTGACCGCCCCTATCATCAGGTTGTTGGAAATATTGTCAAGATGTCCCCTGTACCTGAGCCATGGTCCGGCCATGGAGATATGGTCAGTAGTGCATTTGCCCTGGACCTTTATCAAAAGCTTCATATCCCTTAGATCTTCCCCGCGGGTAGGGTTGAAAGGGCTAAGTAACTGAAGCCTCTCGGAATCCTGTTTCACCTTGATCTCAATGCCTGAACCATCTTCGGCAGGTGCCTGGTATCCATTGTCCTCCACCCCAAATCCTGCTGGCGGCATTTCGAGTCCCACAGGTTCAGCCAGTGAAACAGCTTCCCCTTTATCGTTGATCAGGGTATCTTTGCCCGGATGGAAGGTCAGGTCCCCTGCAATGGCAAGGGCCGTAACAATTTCAGGGGATGCTACAAAAGCATGTGTTTTAGGGTTGCCATCATTTCTTTTCGCAAAATTCCTGTTGAACGAGGTGATGATGGAATTCTTTTCCAGATTGGCTGCATTGTGCCTTGCCCATTGACCTATACATGGACCGCAGGCATTGGCCAGTACAACGCCGCCAATATCTTCAAAAACTTTCAGCAGGCCATCCCTTTCGATGGTATACCGGACCATTTCGGAACCCGGTGTGATGGTAAATTCCGATTTGGCCTTCAATCCCTTTTCAAGGGCCTGCCTGGCCACTGAAGCTGCCCTTGTAATATCCTCATAGGATGAATTGGTACAACTGCCTATGAGTCCCACATCCAGCTTGGCCGGATACCCGTTCTCCTTTACAGCCTCGGCAAATTCGGACAGGGGCCAGGCCTTATCAGGGGTGAAAGGTCCGTTGATATGTGGCTCCAGGGTCGAGAGGTCGATCTCTATCACCTGGTCAAAATAGGTGTCCGGATCTGTGTATACTTCCGGATCTCCCGCCAGGTATGCAGCGACTTCCCCTGCCGCGGCTGCGATCTCCTTCCTTCCTGTACCGCTAAGGTATTCATTCATTTTCTGGTCATATCCAAACAAGGAGGTTGTAGCTCCTATTTCGGCTCCCATGTTACAAATGGTCCCTTTCCCTGTACATGATATGCTGTTGGCCCCCTCTCCGAAATACTCCAGGATGGCCCCGGTACCACCCTTAACGGTTAATATACCCGCAACTTTCAGGATCACATCCTTGGCGGAAGTCCACCCGCTAAGCTTACCGGTGAGCTTTACCCCAATCAATTTTGGGAATTTGAGTTCCCAGGGCATGCCCGCCATGACATCCACAGCATCTGCACCTCCCACACCTATGGCCACCATCCCGAGTCCGCCGGCATTCACTGTATGCGAATCAGTGCCTATCATCATGCCACCCGGGAATGCATAGTTTTCCAGGACCACCTGGTGTATAATCCCTGCACCTGGCTTCCAGAATCCTATTCCGTATTTATTGGAGACCGTAGCGAGAAAATCAAATACCTCCTTGTTCATATCCTTTGACCTGGCCAGGTCCTGTTGGGCCCCTTTCTCTGCCAGTATCAGGTGGTCACAATGTACGGTGGATGGAACAGCCACCCTGTCCCTGCCAGCCTGCATGAATTGCAGGAGTGCCATCTGTGCCGTAGCATCCTGCATGGCAACCCTGTCGGGATTGAAATAGACATAATCTCCCCCCCTTTTGAAATCCCTGAATTCCTGGTCCTCCTCCAGGTGGGAATAAAGGATCTTCTCAGTCAGCGTCAGGGGTCTGTTCAATGTTTTTTTGGCATGGTCTACCTTCTCGGAGAGAAGTTCGTAGGCCTTAAGGATCATGTCTAAATCGAAAATCATGGCTGGTAAAGAATTTAGTTTTACAAAATATAAACAAATTTAATAAGCTAATTTAATAATTCGTATTTTTAAAAATAAATAAGTACTGGTCACAAAGGCTGGAGTTATAACTGGCAGGAATTTATGAAAACTTTACATTTAATTAGGGAGAACCTACGAATAAGTATGCGGTCCATACGGGCCAACATGCTCAGGGCTATTCTTACCATGCTGATCATCGGATTCGGCATCATGGCCCTGGTTGGTATCCTGACAGCCATTGATGCCATAAGGAATTCTATTACTGATGAATTCAGCAGGATGGGGGCGAATACTTTTTCCATCGAGAGCAGATCACTCAATGTTCATTTTGGCGGTGAGCGGGAGCGCCGGCGGAATTACGATTATATCTCTTACAGGGAGGCCCGTGAATTCAAGGAAACTTTTGTATTTCCGGCCGAAGTTTCCATATGGACACGGGCTACCGGTATTGCAACGGTTAAATACAAGTCTGAAAAAACCCATCCCAATGTCAGCGTTATCGGGGCGGATGAGAACTACCTTAATACGGCGGGTTATGACATTGGAGAGGGAAGGAATTTTACAGCCCGGGAGGTGGAATCAAACAGAAACTATGCCCTTGTCGGACAATCCGTTATCGATAAAGTATTCGATAAAAGCGAAAAGGCACTTGATAAGGTTGTCACGATAGGTAACGGCAAGTATAAGATCATTGGGATTCTGGCAGAGAAGGGATCCTCTATGGGCGGGGGAGGAGACCTTATATGTATTTTACCTTATACCAATGTAAGGCAGTATTTTTCCAGACCCAACATGAGGTATGCCATCAATGTGACCCCGGCGGGTGGAGCCCTTATGGAAGCTGCTGAAGGAGAGGCCGAAGGTGTTTTCAGGCAGGTAAGGAACCTGGATGTGAAGGATGAATCCGATTTTGTTATCATCAAAAGCGACAGTATTGCAAATATGATGATAGAAAACCTGAAATTTGTAACCATTGCCGCCACCCTGATTGGCGTTATTACCTTATTTGGAGCGGTGATAGGTCTGATGAATATTATGCTGGTTTCGGTCACTGAAAGGACCCGGGAAATAGGGATACGCAAAGCCATTGGTGCCAAATCCTTCGCCATTAGGCAACAATTTCTTTTTGAATCCGTATTGATAGGACAAATGGGAGGCGCCGTCGGGATCATACTGGGAATTGTGGTAGGAAACCTTGTTAGTATGATCATCGGTACGCCCTTTTTTATCCCATGGGCATGGATCATCATGGGTGTGGTGCTGTGTTTCCTGGTAGGTATTGTTTCAGGATATTATCCTGCGCAGAAGGCCAGCAAACTGGATCCCATCATGGCCTTGCATTATGAATAATGTTGAGAGAAAAACGAACTGATGAACAACCTTCAAATAGAGCCTAAATTCAATACCCCATCCATAGATTTCAACGCCGGCTCAGGTTATTTATTGATGAAGGGAAGATCCATCCCTGAAGATCCCGAAAGCTTTTTCCAACCCATCCTCACATGGCTGGATGAATATTTCAAGGAGACAGAACAGGAATCAGTCCTTGAATTCAGGCTGGAATATGTCAATAGCGGGTCCTCAAAATATATTCTCGAGCTACTCCGGCGTCTTTATAAACTGGTCCAGGACGGCCAAAAGGTCAAGATCATCTGGTGTTTTGAAACAGATGATGAATCTATCGAAGACCTGGGTGAACATTACAAGCATACCATTGATCTACCTATCGAAATACGCGAGGTCGACGAAATCGACTAAAACCCTGAGTGGTATTTTTTAATAGCCTCAAAAAGTAACAAAAAAGATTTAATATATGCCCATCAGGATTTTATGGTGGGGTTTATTTGATTTTGCGATACCAGGGCAGCCTTTCAATGGGTGCAGCCACTTCAATTGTGACCGGGCCTTCGACGATAGATCCATCATCACCTTCCCATTTTCCTGCTGGGAACTGGATTTTCCGGCTGATGGCACTTTTTTCGGTTACGGGTGCAACCAGGATTTGATCACCCAGCAGGAACTGATCGGTAATGTCAACATAATTGTTTCCCGGAAAGACGTAATCCATGGACCTGATGATGGGTTCACCTGTGCTGGCTGCTTCCCTGGCCAGGGCGATGATCTCATCACCCATGCGGACATGCAGGTCGGCCATTTCAACACAGATGGTAAGGAGTTCCCTGGTCAGGACCCTCCAGGGGGCTACCGAGAATTGCATCATGGGCATCAGGGCATGGCATTGGGCAGCCCTGACGATCAACTCCTGGTCTATGGTTTCGAGGTTACTGAAAGAAAGGTATTCCCCGCCACCTATCAGGTCCGGACAGGTATAGGGATATCCCATCAAACCCTGGTTGATGCTTCCCGGTACCAGCTTGGCCAGGTCCTTCCAATTATGGGCCTTATCCCTCAGCCGCATGGTGATGGCCTGTCCACCCATTTTCCAGGAAGCCCTGTATTCATTAAAAGGGTATTCGAGTCCAAGTTTCACAAATAATTCTGAATGTTCATTAGGTGTAATATCTTTTTTGTAGGACCTGGTCTCAGTTAAGAAACGTGTGTCTGAATAATGAATGGCATCACCGCCATCAAACTTAAATCCGTCCACCCCATATTCATCCACCAGGAAGTCAAGCTGTTCCTTTAACCATCTATATCCTTTGGGATTGGAAAGGTCAATGACATTACTCAAGCCCTCCCACCAGGACATGACGGCTGGAAGGGCCGGGTTTTCAGCATTTACAATCCAGATGGTATCTCCGTTCCGGCTGTAATCCAGCCATTGTTCTTTCCAGAAAACACCATCTGGTGAATAATAAGGGCAAATCCACAGGATCACCTTGAATCCCAGTTCCTTCAATTCCTTCATCATAACCTTTGGATCCGGAAAACTTACCCTGTCAAAATCCCAGTCGCCGTATCTTTTGAACCAGCCCTCGTCAATCATCAGGACCCCAGGTTCGAATCCGTTTTCAAAGATGCTCCTGGCATATTCCAGGATCCCCTCCTGGTTTTGAAAATAGGTGAATTCTATCCAGGTATTAAACTGTGGAAGGGTGAATAATTCCGCTGCCGGTATATCACCCGAAGGTGGAAAGAATTGCTGGCTGCAATACAGGTAAACCTCCTTCAAGCTATTACCCGTCTTGCCTGTTTGAAACTCAGTCTGCGCGCATTCGGCTGTCAATGTTCCATTTTCAAACCTGAAATTGAAAGGCTCCTCGTTCCAGATGTATCTTCCTTTGCTTGAAATCAATAAGGGTTGTCCCTGGTTGCCCTTGGTATCTCCATAAAAGTCAAATGTATACTCCGACTGCTCATTCAGTGGGAAAAGGTGAGAATCAGTGATCACTCCAACCCACCATCGCTCCCCCTCCATAAGTTCCATGGAAATCTTATAGGCAGAATCAGAATAACAGGATACGGAAATTAAGAGAAAATATATGGATACAATAATAAGTCTCATTTAACAGATGTTTTTACTGGATGATTACATTCTTTAAATAGATGTCTTTTACGAATTTCAGGTTAAAATCAATTTCGGAATCCTTAATTCGAACATTGGTCAAGTAGATGTCTTCAATAAACTGCTGTTCCAGACCAACGATACTGATGGCTGTCTGGCTGACATTCCCGCAATGGCGACATTTTTTTCCTTCCATGCTTAGATGACCGGGGAATAATTATAACACCATAATCCTTCCCACCGAACCTTAACACAGCCATTGAATTCCGGACTGCCAGTTAAATAATCCTCAGGGTCGATGCCAAATTTCAGATAGGCTCCTTCCTGCAAATGGAGATTAACATTACTTCTTAAAAGGATGGGACCTTCGCTTAAATATACACCGACTGGAAGAATAACCCTGCCACCCCCTGCAACATGGCAGGCAGTTATGGCGTCCATAATGCTGTTCCGGCAATCAGTCTGTCCATCCGGGATGGCCCCGAATTCTGTCACCAAAAAATCTTTATCAGGAAATTCGGGAGCTTTGATCCGGGCAAGTATTTCATCGACCTTGTTCCAGGGATCATCAGAAGAACCGGCTTGCAAACACTCTACCGGAAAAAATAACAATATGGATGTAAGAAAAATAGAAGGAACAATGGGGAAGGTATGTTTACTCATGGACGATTTTTAATTCCAATTTACCAAAAAAAAAACCGCATCAAACTGAATTGATACGGCTTTTTTGATTCTATTAGATCTCTTTATGCGAAAAGCTTGGGGATCAGGTCAACAACACGGTGGGAGTAGCCCCATTCGTTGTCATACCATGAAAGTATCTTAACCATTTTTCCGTTGACCATGGTGCTCAGTGCATCGAATATACTTGATGCTGGGTGACCGATGATATCTGCAGAAACGATAGGATCTTCCGTATACTCGAGTATCCCTTTCATTGGGCCTTCAGCAGCTGCCTTGATAGCGGCGTTTACCTCTTCTTTGGTAACTTCCTTTTCAAGAACGGCAACCAGGTCAACCAGTGATCCGGTGGGAGTGGGAACCCTTACAGCGAGTCCATCCATTTTTCCTTTCAGCTCAGGGATGACTTTTCCAACTGCCTTGGCAGCACCTGTGGTGGTTGGGATCTGCGAAACAGCAGCGGAACGGGCCCTTCTCAGGTCTGAGTGGGGAGCATCAAGAACCGCCTGGTCATTGGTGTATGAGTGGATGGTGGTCATGAATCCTGACTCAATACCGAAACTGTCATTCAATACCTTGGCAACGGGTGCCAGGCAATTGGTGGTACATGATGCATTGGATACGCACTGGTCTTCAGGTCTCAGGTCTCCATCATTAACACCCAGTACAATCATGTTATCGATCTCGTCTTTTGAGGGGACGGTCAGGATAACTTTCTTGGCTCCATTCTTAAGGTGGTCGCCATAACCGCCTTTGGGACTCTCTTTTGACCTGAAAACACCGGTAGATTCTATGACCACATCGGGGGTATCTCCCCAGGTTATTTCCGCGGGATTCCTGTCCGCACTTGCCTTGATCTTTTTACCATTGATAATAAGGTATTCATCATCATAAGTAACCGTACCAGGGAACCTGCCCTGGGTAGAGTCATATTTTAAAAGATGAGCCAGTGTTTTGTTGTCAGTCAGGTCATTGATGCCAACGAATTCAATCTCCGGATTATTCATACCAATTCTGTATACCATCCGTCCGATTCTACCGAAGCCGTTGATTGCAACTTTAATTTTTGCCATAATTAATTTTATTTATTTGTTAACTCTAAATTTTCGAGATGCAAACTTACATATTAAAGTGGAATTCTTCAATACCTGAAAGTGAAGAAAATGAGAAATCTTTTCTGAGGATCAAGATCTAGTAGAGATCACTTTCGTCGACTATCCCCTGGTCGTCCACAACTTTGCCAAAGCGATAGGCCACAAAGAGTGTCAGGAAATAGAAATTGTTCTGTTCGGTTGCCATGATCATCATCTCCTTTGGGAAAAGGTCCAGGCTTACACCAGTTTCAATGGCATGAATGGTGATGTCACTTTTACTGTATTCGAATGAGAGTCCGAACCTGCCATATACTCCCGGCATGACGCTGGTCTCATTAATCCCCTTGAAAAATGAAGCCCTGCCATAAATATTCCCCTGGTGGGTGGAAGTGCTGAATTTTTCCGTTGAGATATAATAGTCGTTTACACCTCCCCCGGCTTTGAAAACTTCGTAGTAGATGGGTTTGAGGAACCCTATTGTTGGACCGACACTGAAATACCTGCGGATGGAAATCCCGCCACGGTCTACTTTTCGGAACATCTCATGCTGCTTTCCCCAACCCCCGCGAAGATTAATAAACAAATTTGTCTTTCCGAAGACAAAACTCCGGTTATTGTAGTAGGAATTGGTTATCTTGACTTCTTTGGGATGCTTGATATTCGCCAAGTCAATCTCCCATAGGGTCTTTTTCCTGGCATTGATCCGTTTAGCAAAACGTCCGCTGACACCCATCCCGTTCGAGTTAAGACTGATGCCAATGGATTTTTCATTTCTGTAAAATATCCTTGCCTGATCCTTTATCTCACCTTGGGCAAATAAAAAACCTCCAATTAGATGAAAAAGCCATATACCCAGGACCCATTTTTTCATATTCTCCTATATGGAATGAATAACGCCCGTAAACGGAAATTGTTGTCAGGGGATTTGAAACCGGACTATATTTCATAACAAAGGGACATTAGTTTTATCCATATGTCCCGTGGTGTAAATATAAGGAAATTCAACCAGCTTTCCTTGCCTGCTCTGCTGAGAAAGATATATGATGAGCAGGAAAGGTAATACTAACCTCTTTGCGACTGCTCTGTATCGGCTTTGGCGTAAGCAGGACAGAGTTTCCTGTTACATGAGAATGAAGCAATTGCCAGTGCAATAACGACAAGAACCAATACAACTTTTGCCTTTTTCATCTGTTTCAATGTTAATTCAAATCCTGAAACCTGTGGTGGGTTTCAATCTATTATAACCTGTATAACGAATAAATCCCTCGCATGTTTCAATTTTCCTGAAAATCGATGTCACAATTTCAAGTGATAAAAGTACAATTTTTTTATAATTGTATTTCAGGAATTTGTTAACAGTTTCATTTAGAGGAGGCTATCCGGATGCCATAGCAATAGCTTGACGAATTCCGGACAGCATTTTCATCCTTGATTTTTTGACTATATTATTAGTTACCAGTCTATTATTTCCATGTTGGGATTCTGCCCGGTGTCCATGGTGCGCCAATATCATCAAGTCCCTCATTCAGGTTCTTGAGTTCCTGGTGTACGTTGTTCAGTTTTTTAAGCAGGGCTTGTAAATCATCCTTCAGAATCTCATAGTTATCCCTCTCAGTCTGGGTTACCTCAGAAGTAGAGGAATAATGTGCATACACCAAGGCTCCCAATCTCCTGTTTAAGGGCATGGGGTAGGGAGGGATCTCCTCACGGCTGGCCCTGGCTTCAGGGCCTTCAAAGACAAACATCACATTTTCGAGTTCCTGGTTGATAGCTGATGCTTTTTCCATTAAATCCTCCGGTGTGCCCGGTGTATTATGCAAGGTCTGTCTTATCAGCACCACCTTTCTCTGCAGGTCAGCTGCGAAATTTTCTGCCGCAGTCATGGTACTTGCCAGGGCTGAGACATCGGACTGGAAGGCAAGGAGTGCGGCTTTATTTTTGGCCGGGAGTGTTGAGATTCCTAATGCTTCAGCTTTAAAATCAACCGGTTCTGCCAGTTCTTTCACACCCTCACGGGTAACCATGGAGAGTGAGACAGTATAAGGACCCGGCATGGCCGGGATCATACCTCCCCCACCTCTTCGGCCACTTCGGATGGAAGCTGCTACTGGTGTAAATTTTTGAGTCTGCTCACTAACCGGACTGAGGGAAGGGTATTTCAGGTTCCAGGTCATGCGGTTGATACCTTTAGCGGCCTTTTTGGTAAGTTTTGAAATTTCATTATCCGAAACATCCCTGATACTAAAAACAAGGTAGGGAGCTATTTCCTGTTCTTCAGCCCGGAGCTCATCCACACCAGGTTGAGGGATGGGCTGTTTCTCCTTGAATAACTTGTTTTCTTTCTCGTGACGAATTTCTTTCAGTGTTTTGGGGATTTCCTTTAGGTAGTATGTGAAAGTGGCACCATATGGTGGATTCTTGGAAGTAAAGAAATTCGAACCCTGTCCGTATTTTCCCCCGGTCTGAATATACATACTGGCATCTGATACCGGGAAAATATGTGCATCCTGTTCGAGGATCTCTTTCTTTAATCCGCGAAGCGGTGTATAATCATCAAGTATGTAGAAGCCGCGGCCGAAAGTTGCCATAATAAGGTCGTTTTCACGCTCCTGTATTACCAGGTCCCGCACGGCTATATCCGGCAGGCCTGAACTGAGCTTCACCCATTCCTCACCGCCGTCAATGGAAAAGAATGCTGAAAATTCCGTTCCCAGGAAGAGCAGGTCAGGGTTTATATAATCCTGTTCTATGGTCCATATACTTCCGTTTTCAGGAAGGCTTTTGCTGATAGGCTTCCATGTTTTCCCCTTATCGCTGCTCTTCAGGACATAAGGATTAAAATCATCACGCTTGTGATTGTTAAAAGTCGCATAAACCACATTTTCATCAAATTTGTCGGCCAGGATATCACTGACATAGCTGTTGGCCGGGACACCGGGGAAGGATTTTGACAAAAGACCAGGTTTTTCCCGCATCTTCTGTTATGGAAATAACACCATCATCTGTCCCCACAAAAAGCAGGTCTTCCTTTACAGGAGACTCAACCAGCGAGACAGCCATTCCGAAAAGGGAGGTTGAAACATCTTTGGCCACTGCATCAATACTCCAGTATTGTCCCATTACCGGCCAGGTGTTGCGGTCGATCTGTGCAGTGATGTCATCGCTGATCACCTTCCAGGTATTCCCCCGGTCATCGCTTCGAAAGATCTTGTTGGCGCCGATATAGAGGCGAGTGTTTGAATGGGGACTGATAATCAGGGGGGTGTCCCAGTTCCATTTGTAGGTTTCTTCACCTTTACCAGGACTCGGTTTTATAGGGATGCTTTCCCCGCTTTTTCTATCATACCGGGAAACATTGCCATATTGCGATTCACAATAAACAATATCCGGATTCTCAGGATCAACAGCCACCCAGAAACCATCCCCGCCCTTGATGGCCTTCCAGTCCTCATTGGTTACACCTTCTGTGCTTGTGTTCTGTGAGGGTCCCCCGAGGGTATTATTGTCTTGTGTCCCACCATAGACATTATAGAAAGGATACTCATTATCTACCATAACCCGGTAGAACTGTGTTACCGGCAGATTGGCTTTGAAATCCCATTTCTCCCCGCCGTCAAAAGACTCATAGATACCACCGTCCCCACCCATCAACAGATGTTCCGTATCTGCTGGATCTATCCACAGGGCATGGTCATCCACATGACGTCCATCGAGCCCCAGTGAGGTAAATGTCTTTCCTCCATCACGCGTCACCTGGCTACGGGTCTCGGTTGAATAAACCACATCTACACTTACCGGGTCACAAAATATTTCGTTGTAGTATTGCCCGCTGCTGTGATAGTCGCTCATCCTGTCCCATGACTCACCACGGTTGGTGGATTTGAAAAATCCGCCCTTCTCTTCTGCTGCCTCAACAATAAGATATACTATGTCCGGATTGACAGGAGAAACATCAATACCCATACCGCCAATGTGAACCTTGGGAAGTCCCTTCATGATCTTTCTCCAGGTCTCGCCTCCGTCGGTTGATTTGTAAACCGCTGATTCGGGTCCCCCGCCAATCTTTGTATGTACATGCCTGCGGCGCTGTTCTGCAGTGGCATACATAATGTCCGGACGGGCCGGGTCAATGACCACATTGTTTATGCCCGTATTTTCACTGATATCAATTACCTTATTCCAGTTTTCCCCTCCATCTTTACTTTTATAGAGTCCCCTGTCTCCTCCTGGTCCCCATGCTGAACCCTCGGCTGCCACAAACACAATGTCGGAACACCTTGGATCGATCACTATGCCGCCTATCTGCCTTGATTCCTTCAACCCCATATGCTGGAATGATTTGCCACCATCCATGGACTTAAAAACACCATTGCCGTAACCCAGGGCCCGCTGGTGGTTGTTCTCACCTGTTCCCACCCAGACAACACTATGATTGTTGGGATCCATGGTTACAACACCGATAGAGTAGCTGCCATAATTATCAAACACAGGGTCCCAGGTTATGCCAGCATTCTGGGTTTTCCATACATGCCCGCTTGCCACGGCCGCGTAGTATTCTTTCGGATTGTTCGGGTTTACCGCAAAATCGGCGATCCGGCCTGAGGTCATCGCAGGACCGATACTTCTCCATTTCAGTCCGGAAAAAGTGCTGCTCTTAAGCGAATCACTTTCTTCACCGGCATCGTTTTTCTTTTTATTCTGAGCTTCAACGGATGACACGAGGACCACTGCCAAAAGAAGGATGCAGGCCAGGTGCCTGAGTATCCGGAATTTTCTGTTTAACATGATTTCAGCATTTTGGATTTGAACTAACAATAAAGTAAGTTTTTCAGAAATAAAAACTGCCAATTGTCATGTTAAAACGGCACTTATGCGGGTCTGCTGAACAAGTATTTTCCTGCTTAATGATGAAAACTAATTTTTATCATTGTCCATTAGCGGAGGATAACGAACTTTGCAGTTAAACCAAATAGCGATGACAGATTCAATATTCCATCACCGGTCCATTCGTAAATACAAGCCCGATACCATCCCCGGAGAGGTCATGGACAGGGTCCTCGAAGCAGGAAGCCGGGCGTCCACCACCGGGAACATGCAGGTGTACAGCATGATCATCACCAAAGATGAGGAGATAAGGAAACAGCTCTGGGAAGCCCATTTCAAGCAGGAGATGGTCCTGCTGGCACCGGTGCATATCACATTTTGTGCGGATTTTAACCGCTTTAACAAATGGTGCAGGTCACGAAAAGCTGAGCCCGGTTATGACAATTTCCTTTCCTTCTTTACCGCTGCCATTGATGCCCTGCTGGCATCCCAGAATGTGGCGGTGGAGGCAGAGGCAAACGGATTGGGGATATGTTATCTGGGGACAGCCACCTATATGGCTGACAGGATCATAGATATCCTTGGCCTTCCGCCAGGGGTGGTACCTGTGGCCGCCCTGGTAATGGGCTATCCCGATGAGGAACCCGGACTGACGGACCGGCTGCCCATGGAGGCCGTGGTACATCAGGAGAAATACCGGGATTACCAGGAGGATGACATTGACCGGATCTATGCAGAAAGGGAAGCATCCGGTCTGACACAGGACCTGCTCGAGGAAAATCAGAAGGAGACCCTGGCCCAGGTTTTCACCGACAACAGGTATACGCGAGGGGACAATATTCATTTCTCCAAACAATTTCTGGAGGTGATCCGCAGACAGGGATTTATGAATCAGTAAGATTTCATAAATGCCAACCGCAAGAACCGGGATCCCAGTGCTCCGCCCCATACCTGTTACCCAGGAAGGTAGTCATGGACAAATAGGCGGTGGTCAGGCCCCGAAAGAAGTATTGAAAATGGGCAGCCAGCGTAAGCCCTTTGGATTGCTTTTTACATGGTTGAGGATGCCAGGCTGGAAACCGCGGATCGCATAGGCCCAGTTGAAAACTCCGATACAAACGCCAAAAACATCACCCTCAATATGATTAAAGGCACTTACTGAGATTCCTTTCACATGACCACCGGCGCCAACACCAAGCCCGCCAATATTGATCCCGTTCCGGCAGTTGGTACCCATAGCTGACGGGATGCCTATGCTTATCCCGTTGACCGTAGCGGTATGCCGGGAATCATCTTTGGCTCCCCAAACATTGAAATTAATACCATTGATCTTATCAATGTCCTTATCTATCAGGTTAAAACCTATCCCATCAAACCGGGTGGAATTCCCAAAACTCAATCCCCAGTTCTTGGCCGGAATGTTAAGTCCTTGGCTGAAAATGGATAGAAGCGGAATAGCAATAATGAATATGGTCAGGAATAATCTCCTCATGATCTAGGGTTTTTTGTTATTTTGGTATGACGATCCTGTAGTCAGGTTGTTACAAAAAAACAAAAAATATTAGCACTACTTAACCGTTATTATGAGGAAACATACAAAAAGATACTAATTGACCAGGCTCATCCTTCATATACTCCTGCTTTTTGCCCTGCCCGGTAACATTGGTTCACAGTACTTTCTTCTGCGCATATACACTACTGAAGGGGAAAAAATAAAGGGCATTTCCGACAAACCTCAGGAAATAGCAGACTCTATGGGATATTACCTGGTCCTAAAAGAGTTGATGCAGGACCTGAGAGGGGAGGGTTACCTGGCGGCATCCGTGGATTCTGTCGTTTTTGATTCCCTGAATGTCTCAGCCTACCTGTTTACCGGTCCCCGCTTTGAATGGGGCAAACTGTCTCTCGATTCCTTGGACCAGAAAGTATTGCGGAAAGCCGGGATCAGAGCCAGGCCTTTCTCGGGAAAGCCCCTGAAATTCAAGAAGCTCGCTTCTGCCCAGGAAAGGATTCTCCAGGTTCATGAAAACAATGGATATCCTTTCGCCAGCACCCACATCAGCGGGATACATATGGAAGGTCCGGTCATATCCGGTAATTTGCAGGTGGAGGATAACGGCTTGTTCCTGGTCGATACCTTCCATATCAAGGGAGAAGCAAGGATAGCTTCCGCCTACCTGGAGAATCTCACTGCCGTTAAAACCGGTGATGTATATCGGGAGGACCGGATCATGAATATTTCAAACCGCATCAGGGAAACTACATTCCTGGAAGAGATCAGGCCTTATGAGCTGGAATATTTTGAGGGGAAGGTGGACGTTTATACCTACCTTAAGAAAGCCAGGGCCAACCAGTTTAACGGTATCATCGGGATACTGCCCAACAATGAACAAACTGGGAAACTGCTGGTAACCGGGGACTTACACTTGTCGCTGGTCAATCCATTCGGAAATGGGGAGCAGTTTTATATTGCATGGCGGTCTCTCCAGCCACTAAGCCAGGAACTGGATCTGAGCGTTGCCTGGCCTTACCTGTTTGGCTCCTCCATTGGCATAGGGGTGGATTTTGAACTCTTGAAGCAGGATACCAGTTATTTTTCCGTTAACCCTGTCTTTGATCTGAGGTTTTTTATTGGCGGGACCAATTATTTCCATGCATTTTTTGATTATTTCAATTCCTCATTGATCAGTACATGGGGACTGGAAAATACGGTGGTTCTTCCGCCCTATGCGGATGTTACCAGTTATTTATACGGACTGGGGATACAGTTCAACAACCTGGATTATTATTTCAATCCCCTGCAGGGCTGGGATATTAGCTCCCGATTTGGGATCGGTAGCAAAAGGATTCGCCAGAACCCGTCTCTGCCAGAACAGGTCTACGAGTCGGTACAGGAAATCTCAACCCAGCTGAAGGGAACCGCTGACATCCGTTTTTTCCAATCCCTCGGCAGCCGTTTCACCCTCCATGTAGCCAGCAGGTCAGGCTACGTCAGGAACGATGACCTCTTTGCCAACGAATTGTTCAGGCTTGGCGGGATTAAAACACTCAGGGGGGTGGATGAGAATTCCTTATTTGCTTCCTTTTTTTGCCTGGGCACACTCGAGACCCGCTTCCTTTTTGAGCGGAATTCCAGTGTCTTCCTTTTTGTTGACGGGGGGTATTACGAGCAATCCCTTGCGGATGATTTTGTGGCAGATTTCCCGCTGGGCTTCGGGGCCGGCATCAATATGCAGACCAGGGCAGGGATCTTTTCCCTGAATTATGCCCTGGGGAAGCAATTCGACAATCCGATCAACATTGGAAATGCCAAAATCCATATAGGTTACATTAACCGGTTTTGACATTAAATATTATCTTTGTCCCCTGTAAATTCTAAAAACATTTTTCATGGATGTGACTGTTCAGACCGCCAAAGACCTTGGCCTGACCCCCGAGGAATTTGACATGATCAAAGAGATCCTGGGAAGGACACCTAATTTTACAGAATTATCGATCTATTCAGTGATGTGGTCTGAGCATGCTTCCTATAAAAATTCCATCAAATGGCTCAAAACCCTGCCACGTGAAGGAAAGAACCTGCTTGTAGGAGCGGGGGATGAGAACGCGGGACTGGTAGACATAGGGAATGGATTGGGCTGTGCATTTAAAATAGAATCTCATAACCATCCCTGTGCCATCGAACCTTACCAGGGTGCTGCCACCGGGGTGGGAGGGATCAACCGCGACATATTCACCATGGGGGCTCGTCCCATTGCGCAGCTGAATTCATTGCGTTTCGGGGACCTGAAACTGGACAGGACAAAATGGCTGATCAAGGGAGTTGTGAAAGGAATAGGCGATTATGGCAACTCTTTTGGGGTCCCTGTTGTGGGAGGAGAAGTTTTTTTCGATGACTGCTATAATACTAACCCCCTGGTAAATGCCATGTCTGTAGGGATCATGGAACAGGGAGAAATGATTTCGGCAGTGGCCAAAGGCACAGGTAACCCTATCTATATTGTGGGATCATCCACTGGCAAGGACGGTATCCACGGGGCTACATTCGCTTCGGCGGATATCACCGAAGATTCAGCCGATGATATTCCCTCCATACAGGTGGGAGATCCCTTCATGGAAAAGCTCTTGCTGGAAGCCTCACTTGAGCTAAACCAGAGCGGGGCCATTGTTGGAATGCAGGATATGGGTGCAGCCGGGATCATCTGTTCTACCTCTGAAATGTCAGCCAAGGGGGAAAACGGAATGCGCATTGATCTTCGGAAGGTTCCCCTCAGGCAGCAGAATATGGAAGCCTGGGAGATACTATTGTCCGAATCCCAGGAAAGGATGCTGGTATGCGTCGAGAAAGGCAAGGAGTCTGCAGTGGAGGCCATTTTTGAAAAATGGGATCTGAACTGCAAGATCATTGGGGAAGTCATCCCCGAAGATAGGCTAGAATTTTATATGGGTGATCAGCTGGTGGCTGAGGTGCCGGCCGATTCCCTGGTACTCGGAGGTGGTGCACCAGTTTACGACAGAGAATACAGAGAACCTGCCTACTTTCAGGAATACCAGAAATTCAGGATGGAAGATGTGCCGGAGCCCGAAGATTACAAAGAAGTCTCCTGTCAGCTTGTGCGGCATCCCAATATTGCATCCAAGAGGTGGGTGGCTGAACAGTATGATACCATGGTCCGGACCAATAATATGGCAACGAATTTTCCGGCTGACGCTGGACTGGTAAACATAAAGGGGACCCGGACAGCCCTGGCACTGACTACTGACTGTAATGCCCGCTATGTCCATGCCGATCCGAAAACGGGGGCCATGATAGCTGTTTCCGAGGCTGCACGTAATATTGTATGCAGCGGGGGGGAACCACTGGCTATCACCAATTGTCTAAACTTTGGGAATCCCTATAATCCGGAGGTATACTGGCAGTTCGTACAGGCAGTAACAGGCATGGGGGAAGCCTGCCGTAAATTTGATACACCAGTAACCGGAGGAAATGTGAGTTTTTACAACCAGGCCAGCATTGAGGGAAAAACAGAACCAGTATTCCCAACTCCTGTAATCGGCATGCTGGGGATAATCCGGGAAAAGGAAAACAGCATGTCACTCGATTTTAAGAAGAAGGGAGACGTGATCTTTTTAATCGGTAAATCGGTCAATGACCTGGCAGGATCACAATACCTTCATACGGTTCATGGTATCAGTGAAAGTCCAGCTCCCCAATTCGATCTTGATTATGAGTATCGTATCCAGGATGCTGTGAAAGGCCTCATCAAGGGCAGGATGATACAATCTGCACATGATGTTTCCGATGGAGGATTATACATTACCCTTGTTGAATCCGCCATGCCCCGAGAATTTGGTTTTGATATTACATCCCCGGCTGAGATCCGCAAAGATGCCTTTCTATTCGGTGAGGCTCAAAGCCGGGTGGTAGTTACGGTCAACCAGGTCAGGGAAACAGATTTCATAGATTACATGATGGAACAGGATCTGCACTTTTCAGCCCTGGGGCATGTGACCAAAGGCGAGCTGAGAGTCGATGATGTTTCGTTTGGATTTATTAATGACCTAAAGAAAGTTTACCTGACCACCCTGGAAAAGATTGTGGATGAGCAGGAGGATGAATAGAAGGATTAATTCCATACCAGTATATAATAACCGAAACCACAAACCGTTAAAAGAGGTAAGTTCCCAGTAAATTGAGAAAAACTTTCATCATATTCCTTCTCATCCTGATGGCCGTTCAGGTTACAGGCCAGATTAAAAGAGTACAAAACGATCCCGGGTACGATTATAAATGGATCCATTTTGGTTTCATGGTGGGATTAAATACCATGGATTTTGGTTTTAAACGTCCGGCAATGGGACCGGCAGACATATTATTTGCAGATGTGAGCAAGCCGAATCCAGGTTTTCAGGTCAGCATTGTATCTGACCTGCGCCTGGGTGACCACCTGTCGCTTCGTTTTCTGCCGGGGATCACTTTCGGATCCCGAACTTTGAGCTTTTATGAGGTTGCAGGAGATACGGCCTCTATCCTGATAAGTGAACAGACTGTAGAATCGAATTTTTTGGACTTTCCCCTGGTGCTCAAGTACAAATCCAAGCGGGTGAACAACTACAGGCCGTACCTTTTAGGGGGACTGAGTATGCGGTATGACATGGCAGCCCGCAAAGATTACGATGATGACGGACCCTGGGTCAGGCTGGCACCCATGGATTTCTACGCAGAAATCGGTTTTGGCATTGATATTTTTCTCCAGTATTTTAAGTTCTCACCGGAACTGAAATTTTCTGTAGGATTCATGGATGCACTCGTGCATGAGCCTGCTGGAGGAGCGAACTACAAGTATGCTAACTCCATAAACAAGCTGAACTCTTACGTGATGATGCTCTGTTTTTATTTCGAATAAGCTTTTATTTGGCATGTGCTTTCCTGAATTCTGCACAAAGGATGGCTGCCGCCGTGGCAACATTCAGTGAGTCGGGATGGGATGTGCGGTCATGGTAGGGTATGGTCAGAATACGGTCTGCCAGTTGCATCATGTCAGGAGAGAGACCATTGGCTTCATTCCCGAAAAGGATGATTCCGGGCAGAAAGAGGGGAGTGTGGAATAGATTATTACCGTTCTGGCCTGTCCCGTAAACCATATAATTCTTCTCTTCCCTGAGGCTGCAGATATTTGATGCAAGGTCTGTATAATAGACATTGACCCTCAGGAATGACCCCATGGTTGCCTGTACTGTTTTTGGATTGTAGAGGTCCACACAATTCTCAGAGCAGAGGATGTTCCGTATCCCGAACCAGTCAGCCAGCCTGATTATGGTTCCCAGGTTACCAGGATCCTGCAAGTATTCCAGTCCGATGGACAATTTAGTTTTGACCTGGCTGATCTCAAGCTCCGGAATGTGCTGGTGAACGATGGCCATTACCTGGTTGGGCGTTTGATGCAGGGAGAGTTCCTGCAATTCAACCTGCGTACATCGGAAAATATTGTAATCCTGTCCGAGCCTGCCTTCATTCACAACGATCCATTCATCTGTGGCAATGACAGATTCTATTCTGTATTTGGTTTTGGCCCTGCCGCTGTTATGGACGATGAGATCCCGTACCATCTTATCCCCTTCTGCCAGGAATAGCCTTTCAGCATGCCTGGTTTTTTTCAGGGCCAGGCTGCGGATCAATTTCTTCTTGCTCTTGCTGAGTAGGAGCATTGTTCTGCTGGAAGTTAAGTATATTTGCCCTAAGATAGGAATAATTTAGACCGCCATTGCCCGTAACTTATCATCATAGGAAAATTGTTATTTATTGCCTGATTGGATTGACCCTTTTCCTGCTTGATTCCTGTAAGTCGACCAAATATGTTCCCCAGGAAGCCCACCTGCTGAAAAGTTACAGGGTAAAGGTGGATAACGAACATGTCGACTCGAAAGAGCTGAATTCGTACATCAAGCCAAAACCCAACAAGCAGATACTGGGCACAAAATTCTACCTGGGTCTCTACAACCTTTCCGGGGAGAAAGACAGTGGATGGAACCGCTGGCTCAGGAAGATCGGTGAGGCACCTGTCCTGTATGATGCTTTTGAAAAAGACAAGAACAAGAAGCAACTGGGACTCTATATGCGGAATAAGGGGTATCATCATGCAGAAGTATCAGACAGTGTCAGGTTAAAAAAGAAAAAGGCGCAGGTCAGCTATGACATTGTCGCCGGAACCCCCTACCTATTAAAGTCCATATATTATCATTATGAGGATACCGCCTTAAGAGGCCTACTGGCCCCGGATTCTGTTAATTCATTGCTGAAGCCGGGAGAACTCTTCGATGTGGATGCCATGCAGGATGAACGGTCCAGGATAGAAACTTTCCTGAGAAACAAGGGGTATTACAATTTCAACAGAGAATACATCTATTTTGAAGTTGACAGTTCATTAAAAACTCACCAGGTGGATCTCACCATTGGTGTAAAAAAATTCATCCTGCCTTCCGAGGATGGATATTACCTGGTGGTCCCACACAGGAAATACAAGATCGAAGAGGTATATATCTACCCGGGATTTGATCCCAAGAGGGCCATGGCAGATAATAAAAGTTATTTTGAGGGACTTACAAGCTTCAAATACAACGAATTCGAATTCAGGCATGATGAAAAACTTAAAGCTGATCCGCAAGTTATATCTCAGTCAGTCTTCATCATGCCCGGTGAGGACTATGATGCTGAGAAGGTAAAGCAAAGCTATAAGCACCTGTCCTCCCTTCGTATTTACAAACTCGTTAACATCGTATTCGAGGAGAAGGATCCTGGCGACCCCTACCAGCATGATTATTATCCCTTGGTATGCCATATCCAGCTGAGTCCTACCACTTCACAATCATATACAGTCGAACTGGAGGGTACGAACTCTTCCGGAAACCTTGGCATTGGCGGTAATCTAAACTATACTCACAGAAATCTATTCGGGGGAGCAGAGAATTTTACCACACGCCTGTCGGGAGCTGTTGAAACCATCAAAGAAATTGATCAACAAGGGTTTGGGAATATGATTGAATTGGGACTGGAAAGCAGGTTGACCATCCCCAAATTTTTATTGCCTTTTAAGACAGAGCAATTCATCAGGAAGTATAATCCAAAGACCAGCACCTCCATAAGATTCAATTACCAGCAAAGGCCAGATTATACCAGATCAATGTTCCAGACAACTTTTGGATATAACTGGACAAGCGGAGACTTTATGACACATATTATCAACCCAATCTCACTGAATTACGTGAGGATGCTAGATGCTTCAGATGAATTTCTGGAGGAAATCAAAGATACCTACCTCGAATACAGTTTTGAGGATAGGTTGATCCTGGGGATCAACTATAGTTTTATCTACACCAACCAGGATATTCAGAAGAACAGGGATTTTGTGTTTTTCAGGACCAACCTGGAATCTTCAGGCCTGTTGTTAAAAGGAGTGGCCAAATCGATAAATGCTGAAGTGGACAGCCTGGGAAGGCATATCATGTTCGGGAATGCATTTGCCCAGTATGTGAAAGGGGATGTGGAATACAGGTACTTCAAAATCTTGAGTGATCAGACCAATCTTGTTTACCGGATCTTTGTGGGTGCGGCATTCCCATACCTGAACTCCATCACCATCCCTTATGAGAAGCAGTATTTCACAGGAGGAGCCAACGGAATACGAGCCTGGCAGGTAAGGAACCTGGGACCAGGTTCCTTTAATGTTTTCGATGAGGCAGAAGCACCCAGATATCCGAATCAGACAGCGGATGTTAAGATTGAGGCAAATATTGAATATCGCTTTGATCTGTTCTGGTTGCTGGAGGGAGCCCTCTTCTTTGATGGCGGGAATATCTGGTCCCTGAACAAGGATGATGACAGGTCCGGATCCGTTTTTGAGTGGAACCGTTTTTACAAGGAATTTGCCATTGGGGCAGGTTTTGGTTTGCGTATGGATTTTTCTTTTTTTGTGTTCAGGTTTGATCTGGGGCTGAAGGTCAGAGATCCGGCGCAAGCTGAAGGCAGCCGGTGGGTCTTCATGAATAGCGGTTATAACAGGCCACAATTTAATATCGCCATTGGCTACCCATTTTAAGCAGTTCATACAGCCTCCATTAAATAAATACTCCCTTATGTTTTTTACTATCCCTGAAACTCCTATTTTTGCGGAATTAATCCTGAAGCAACAATTATTATTAACCGCTAAAAAATTATTATAATGTCCACTAAAGTTTTAGATAATGTTAAGCCGGGTCTGGTACTCGGAGATGATATTCAAAAAGTATTTGCCATTGCCAGGGAGAATGAGTTTGCCATTCCTGCCGTCAACGTTGTTGGAACCAACACTGTTAATGCAGTTATGGAAGCCGCCAAAGTGGTAAACTCCCCTGTGATCATTCAGTTTTCGAATGGTGGTGCTGCATATTGGTCAGGGAAGGGACTATCCAATGATAAAGAGCAGTCTGCTATTGCAGGGGGGGTAATGGGAGCCTTGCATGTTCATCACCTGGCTGCGCTTTATGGGGTCCCGGTAATCCTGCATACCGATCATGCTGCCAGGAAATTACTTCCCTGGGTAGAAGGATTGCTCGAGGCTGGGGAAAAGCATTTTGAGCAATATGGGAAGTCACTGTATAGTTCACATATGCTTGATCTTTCAGAAGAACCATTGGAGGAGAATATCGAAACCTGCAAGACTTATCTTGAACGGATGAGTAAGATAGGTATGACCCTGGAAATAGAACTAGGTGTTACGGGGGGAGAAGAAGACGGAGTGGACCATTCCGATATAGACAGTTCCAAACTATACACTCAGCCGGAAGAAGTGGCTTATGCCTATAGTGAACTCGGGAAGGTCAGTGACAGGTTCACCGTTGCTGCTTCATTCGGCAATGTTCACGGGGTATACAAGCCTGGCAATGTCAAGCTTACCCCGAAGATCCTGATGAACTCACAGAAATACATCCAGGAAAAATACAATACAGGCGATAAGCCGGTTAATTTTGTTTTTCACGGTGGATCAGGATCCACCCGTGAAGAGATCCGGGAAGCCATAAGCTATGGTGTTATCAAAATGAACATCGATACTGATACACAGTGGGCTTACTGGGATGGTGTAAGGAAATATGAAAAAGCGAACCGTGATTATCTGCAGGGACAAATTGGTAATCCCGAGGGAGAAGATAAGCCAAATAAGAAAAAATACGATCCACGGGTCTGGTTGCGTGAAGGAGAGAAATCTCTGGTGGAAAGGCTGAAACTGGCATTCGAAGACCTTAATTGTATTGACAGGAATTAATCCGGAACGATAATATGATATACCGCGAAGATCATCATTAAGCAATGTGGTCTTCGCGGTTCATTTTATATTTAGTGATATTATATGGCAAGTACTCCCTCTTCCGGACGAGAAACATTTTCAGGTAAAATCGGTGTCATAGCAGCTGCGGCGGGATCTGCCATCGGGCTCGGCAACATATGGCGTTTCCCTTATGTCGCTGGTGAAAATGGTGGCGCTGCATTTTTGTTAATATACGTGGCCTTTGTGGTCCTGCTCGGCATCCCTGTAATGATGTCAGAGTTTCTAATCGGCAGGAATGCACAAAGGAATGCCGTTGGTTCCTTCCGGAAACTCGCTCCCCGTAAGCCATGGTTCCTGGTCGGCATGCTGGGGGTGGCTGCAGCCTTTATTATCCTGGCTTTTTATGCTGTGGTGGCGGGCTGGACGCTTAGCTACCTGTTTGATTCAGCCAGGTACCTTGTGCAGCCAGAGAAATACGGGTTCGCCGAAATGTCTACAGATCAGCTGCGGTATTATTTCCAGAACAGGTATGATTCTTTCCTGGCTGGGACCTGGAAACCCATCCTTACCTTTCTAGCCATGATGGGACTTACGATCGCTATCGTGTTTTCAGGTGTACGGGATGGCATTGAAAAATATGCCAAGATCCTTATGCCCATACTGCTGGTCCTCCTCCTTGTATTGGTAATCAGAGGCGTTACCATGGAAGGTGCCCGGGAGGGCGTGCAATTCCTTTTTAAGCCTGATTTTTCCCTGATCAATGGCAGCGCTGTTCTGGTAGCGCTCGGACAGGCTTTCTTTTCCCTTTCCGTTGGCATGGGTACATTGATCACATACGGGTCCTATATCCAGAAAAAAGACAACCTGGCCAATACGGCTGTCAGTGTTGCTTTTGCAGATACGCTTGTTGCTGTGATAGCAGGACTTGCCATCTTTCCTGCTGTCTTTACCTTCGGGATCAGTCCGGATTCAGGACAGGGACTGGTTTATATAACACTGCCTATTATCTTCCAGAAAATGGCCTTCGGGTCTTTCTGGGCCATACTGTTCTTTACGCTTCTATGTCTTGCCGCACTTACCTCTACCATATCTATGCTCGAGGTGGTGGTTGCCTATTTTGCAGAAGAACTTGGCTGGAGCAGGAAAAAGGCTATCTGGATCGCTGGATCCTCCATTGGTCTACTCGGACTGGTGGTAACCATGTCATGGGGCCCCCTGGCCAATGTAACTTTTGGTGAGCTTAATATCTTCGGGATCTTTGATGCCTCCCCGGCATATTACCTTCCACTTGGAGGATTCTTTATTGTTATATACGTTGGCTGGTTCTTTGAACGCGATAAAAGCAAAGCGGAACTATCTAGTAATGGAAGATTCTCTATACCTTATTATCCATTTTTTATTTTCCTTGTAAGGTATCTTGCACCTGTAGCTATTGCACTGGTTTTTCTGAATGTTATCGGACTAATCAAGTTCTGATCCCAGCCATGATCCGCAGGATCCTCATGGCCTACCTATCCCTTACCCGCGGAGAGCGGAACGGGTTCTTTGTACTGGCCATTTTGATCCTGCTCCTGACTGCCGGGCGTATCCTTATCCCAATTATTACAGAAAGGCCCATCCCTGATTTTAAGGAAACAGAAACAGCTTTCCTGGCCTTCAAGTCAGCCATGCAGCAAGCTGAAACTAGTGACAGACCGGAACAGGCATCTTCCGGAAGGCAGTCAGGCAGTACATATCCACCCTCCCCATCCGCCGTTCAATACTTTCTTTTTGATCCCAACCACATCACATACAATGAACTGTTGAAACTTGGCCTTCCGGAGAGAGTTGCCAGAACATTGATCAAGTACCGGGACAGCGGGGGGGAATTCCGCAGCAAAACGGATCTGCTGAAGGTTTATGGTCTTGAAATGGAAGATTTTACCCGGCTCGAACCATACATAGATATCGCGTCTTTTCCTGTACGGAAGACAAAAGAGCAAGTGCCCTTGTCATTGGAACTGAATGCTACGGACACTCTCAAGCTTCAGGGGATCTACGGGATTGGACCGGTATTCGCGAGAAGGATTATCAGGTACCGTGACCTGCTGGGCGGATTTTACTGCCGGGATCAATTAAAAGAGGTTTACGGTCTCCAGGAAGAGCAATACGATGAGATCATAAAGCATGTGTTTATTGATACAAGCTATCTGCGGAGAATAAACCTGAATTCAGTGGAGCGGGAGACACTTTTAAAACATCCTTACCTGAGCGTTTACCAGGCAGACGCCATCATTGCCTACAGAGAATTCAAAGGTGAATGGAAAGATATCCATGAAATCAAAAACAATCAACTCATTCCTGATTCAGTATTTGAACGTATCAGTCCTTATCTCAGTATCGAAAGATAATGCAATGGGAAAGTGACATCAGGCGGTATGATTAAGCCATTTATATGATTTTTATTGTTTTTTAACAAGCGAATACTGGACATTATCCCCGGATTTTTGTAAATTGTATAGGAGATCCAAATTGAGGCTTGCACCCTAAGTCATTCATTATTATGAATTTAGGGGTTTGTATCTGGGGTATATAATACAAAAACAATGGTCTATGGAATTTTTATGAATATTTTTGATTAGTTCTATACTATTTATAAATTTGCGGCTCAATAATTTAAGCTAGGAAAAAATCATGATTGTAGTACCCATAAAAGAAGGTGAAAATATTGAGCGCGCTTTAAAAAAGTTTAAAAGAAAATTCGAAAGAACTGGCACAGTAAAGGAATTACGGGGACGGCAGGCCTATGTTAAGCCATCTGTTGTTAAACGCCAGACTAGAATGCGTGCAGAGTATATCCAGAAACTTCAGGATCTGGATCAATAAACTTTTGCCTCAGCGGGTCTGGACCCGGTACTTGCTTTCTTATATACATTGCTGGTTTTTGAATAAAACCGATTCCCTGTATACTTAATGAATTATAAAGAGTTGTTTTTGAATTACCTCAGGTTCGAAAAGAGGTATTCTCAACATACTATACTTTCATACCAGACAGACCTGGATCAGTTTGAAGGGTATATCTGCAAATTTCTGGAAGACGGAGGGAGGATTGACAAGGCTGATACAAAGCTTATCCGCGCCTGGATCGCCCACCTGATGGAATATGGCATGTCAGCCCGTTCGGTTAACAGGAAGATCACTGCACTGAAAACCTTTTTCAAATTCCTCATGCGTGAGCAGCACATCAAGGTCAACCCGATGGACAAGGTGATCAGTCCCAAATTAAACAAAACCCTCCCTGCATTTGTGGAAGAAGATAAAATGGATGAGTTGCTTGATTTGCATTCATTCGGTGAAGAATTTCATGGAGTAAGGAACAAACTGATCATTGAGATGCTGTATCTCACCGGGATGAGATTATCTGAACTAATTATGCTGGAGGACAAGCATATTGATCTTTATGAACATACTGTCAGGGTTATTGGAAAAAGGAACAAGGAGAGGATCATCCCCTTTGAGCAAGCTGCTGTGGACATAATCATGAATTATCTGGAGCTGAGAAAGAAGGAATTCCCGGATTCCGAAAGTGAACATTTCTTTGTAACCGATAAGGGTAAACCATTGTATCCGAAATTTGTCTACAAAGTGGTGAACAACTACCTGAGACTGGTCACTACTATGGAAAAGCGCAGTCCGCATATACTTCGACACAGTTTTGCGACACATATGCTGAACAGGGGGGCAGACCTCAATGCTATTAAAGAGATCCTGGGGCATGCCAATTTATCGGCCACTCAGGTATATACTCACAATACTTTTGAAAAATTAATTACTATATATAAACAAGCTCATCCGAGGGCATAATCATGGAGGAATCACTATGAATATCAAAGTTCATTCAATCCGTTTCGATGCAGATGTAAGACTGCTTGAATTTATCAATCTAAAGGTCAGGAAATTAATGCAGTATTATGATGATATTATTGGTGCTGAGGTTTTCCTCAGGCTGGATAAATCACAGGATTTGGAGAACAAAGTGGTTGAAATCAGGCTATCACTTCCTGGTAATGAGCTTTTTGCGAAAAAACAAAGTAAGACTTTTGAAGAAGCCACAGACCTGTCCGTCGAGGCTTTACGAAGGCAGATTATGAAGCATAAAACAAAACTTAGACGCGCCTGAAATAAAGCCAATAATTTTATTTGTGATATAAATAAAATATTTATACATTTGCGAACCAATTTTCAAGGGTATAATTATGCCCTTTCGTTCTTTGAATTGCCAATGTAGCTCAGCTGGTCAGAGCAGCTGATTTGTAATCAGCAGGTCGGGGGTTCGAGTCCCTTCATTGGCTCTGACAATTGGGGAGATACCAAAGCGGTCAACTGGGGCAGACTGTAAATCTGCTGGCTAATGCCTTCGTAGGTTCGAATCCTGCTCTCCCCACTCAGGCTTTCACGCGGGAATAGCTCAGTTGGTAGAGCACAACCCTTCCAAGGTTGGGGTCGCGAGTTCGAGCCTCGTTTCCCGCTCGATGAGGCCGATGTAGCTCAGGGGTAGAGCGCGTCCTTGGTAAGGACGAGGTCATGGGTTCAAATCCCATCATTGGCTCTTTTTTGATAAGAATAATAAACAGAGTAATATTCAATTTCTTAATTAAGTTAAAGTTATGGCTAAAGAAAAATTTGAAAGATCGAAACCGCACGTTAATATTGGTACCATTGGTCACGTCGACCATGGAAAAACCACTTTGACCTCTGCTATCACCATGGTGCTTGCAAAGCAGGGTCTTGCAACCATCAAGGATTTCGATTCAATTGATAATGCTCCAGAAGAGAAGGAGAGGGGTATTACCATAAATACGGCTCACGTTGAGTACGAAACAGTGAATCGCCACTATGCACACGTAGACTGTCCGGGACACGCTGACTATGTGAAGAACATGGTTACGGGTGCGGCCCAGATGGACGGTGCCATCCTGGTGGTTGCAGGTACTGATGGGCCAATGCCTCAGACAAGGGAACATATCCTACTTGCTTACCAGGTGAACGTACCTAAAATCGTTGTTTTCCTTAACAAGGTGGATATGGTGGATGATGATGAACTTCTCGAGCTTGTTGAGATGGAAGTACGTGAATTGCTCAGTTTCTATAAGTATGATGGTGACGATTCACCTGTTATTCATGGATCTGCACTGGGTGCCATGAACGGTGAGGCCAAATGGGAAGAGAAGGTGATTGAACTGATGGCAGCCGTTGATGAATATATTCCAGTTCCACCGCGTGATATTGAGAAGGCTTTCCTGATGCCAGTTGAAGATGTATTCTCCATCACAGGCAGGGGCACCGTTGCTACGGGTAGAATTGAAACTGGAATTGTATTGACCGGGAATGAAGTGAACCTTATCGGTCTGGGTGCCGAAGGTAAGAAAACAGTTGTAACAGGTGTTGAGATGTTCCGTAAGATCCTTGACCGTGGTGAGGCTGGTGATAATGTTGGTCTCTTGCTCAGGGGAATTGACAAGAATGAGATCAAACGGGGTATGGTAATTGCAGATCCCGGATCTATTACACCACATACAAAGGTAAAGGCTGAGGTTTATGTCCTGAAGAAAGAAGAAGGAGGGCGTCATACACCTTTCCATAATAACTATCGTCCGCAGTTTTACTTGAGAACACTGGATGTGACAGGAGAGATCATGCTCCCCGAAGGCCGTGAAATGGTCATGCCCGGTGATAATGTTTCCATTACCGTTGAGTTGATCTATCCGGTTGCCCTGAATGTGGGATTGCGTTTTGCCATCCGTGAAGGTGGCCGCACCGTTGGTGCTGGTCAGGTTACGGAAATTATTGAATAAGCGTCCATAACTTTAAGCTTTCAATAAAATGTCCAGGGTTCGGTCCCGATATATAGGGATCGAACTTTTGGCATGTTTTCACAGGTATTGCACACGGGTGTAGCTCAATTGGTAGAGCATTGGTCTCCAAAACCAAGGGTCGGGAGTTCGAGTCTCTCCACCCGTGCTAAGGTATAAAAGATGAAAATTAAAACATATATTCAAGAGACCTGGAATGAGCTGATCCATAAGGTATCATGGCCAACCTGGTCAGACCTGCAGAACAGTGCTGTGGTGGTCATGATCGGAACGGTGATCATTTCCCTGATCATTTTTGCCATGGATATCAGTTTCAGGAATATCATGGAAATGATTTACGGCCTGTTTTATTAATGTTTAGAAAAAACCGAACGAATGGGTGAGATCGAAAAGAAATGGTATGTCCTGCGGGCGATCGGAGGGAAGGAGAAGAAAGTTAAGGAAATGATCGAGAGTGAAGTTTCCAGGCTCAACCTGCAGGATTATGTTGCCCAGGTGCTGATACCAACAGAAAAAGTCTATCAGATCCGCCAGGGCAAGAAGATCAGCAAGGAACGGAATTTCTTTCCGGGATATGTGCTTATCGAAGCAGCCCTCGTTGGAGAGATTCCACATATTCTCAAAAATGTTACCAATGTGATCGGTTTTTTGGGGACCAAAGGAGAAGAGGCACCGACACCTCTGCGCGCAAGTGAGGTGAATAGAATACTGGGCAAGGTCGATGAACTGGCTGCCAGTGAAGAGGAGATCAATGTCCCGTTTTTTGTGGGGGAATCTGTTAAGGTAATAGATGGCCCATTCAACAGCTTTACCGGGGTGATTGAGGAGGTAAATGACGAGAAAAAGAAGCTGAAGGTAATGGTAAAAATATTTGGACGTAAAACACCGCTTGAATTGAGCTTCATGCAGGTGGAAAAGGATTCATAAAGAAATTTGACAACTATATGTTTCACCCGATGCTGGGTGTTCACGCTTCCAATATAGTTGAGCAATTTTTTGATTAACCGGAAATCGTAGATTTAAATTATGGCGAAAGAAGTAGCAGGATTAATCAAGTTACAAATCAGGGGTGGAGCAGCGAATCCATCTCCTCCGGTCGGACCCGCACTGGGTGCGAAAGGTGTTAACATCATGGAGTTTTGTAAGCAATTCAATGGACGGACACAGGATAAAGCAGGGAAATTACTACCGGTAATTATCACTGTTTATGCTGATAAGTCTTTTGATTTTATTGTCAAGACTCCTCCAGTTGCTGTTCAATTACTTGAAGCAGCAAAAACTAAGAAAGGTTCCTCGGAACCCAACAGAGACAAAATTGCCTCTGTATCATGGAAGCAAGTTCAGCAAATTGCTCAGGACAAAATGGTTGACCTGAATGCTTTTACTGTTGAGTCTGCCATGAGAATGGTTGCGGGAACTGCGCGAAGTATGGGAATAACTGTAATGGGGGATTTCCCGACTAATCTTTAATCTCTAAATAATAATGGCAAAACTGACAAAAAACAGAAAGCTTGCTGTAGAGAAAATTGAGGAAGGTAAACTCTATAAGTTAAACGAAGCTGCAACTTTGCTTAAGGAAGTCTCATCCGCCAAATTTGATGCATCGGTGGATATCGACGTCAGACTGGGAGTTGATCCCAGGAAGGCAAACCAGATGGTTCGGGGTGTAGTAACGCTTCCACATGGCACGGGAAAGGAAATCCGTGTTCTTGTACTCTGCACACCGGAAAAGGAAGATGAAGCAAAAAAGGCAGGCGCGGATTACGTTGGATTGGATGAATACGTTGAGAAGATACAAAACGGCTGGACAGACATAGATGTTATCATTACCATGCCGCCCGCAATGGGTCAGGTTGGTAAATTGGGTAAGATCCTCGGTCCCCGTGGACTCATGCCGAATCCCAAGAGTGGGACGGTTACCATGGATATCGGGAAAGCCGTGGAAGATGTCAAGAAGGGTAAGATTGATTTCAAGGTGGATAAATTTGGCATCATACATTCCAGGATTGGCAAAGCCTCTTTTAAGTCCGACCAGATTGTAGACAATGCGAGAGAATTCATCAGCACCATCGTAAAACTTAAGCCAACAGCAGCCAAGGGAACTTATATCAAGAGTATTTCTCTTTCCAGTACAATGAGTCCGGGTATCAGGATAGATACCAAAATGGCTGATGAATAAGACAGCAGCTGAGATTAATGAATCTGAAATCATGAGAAGAGAAGAGAAAAATGTCATCATAGACGGACTGACAGAGCAAATTAATAATGCCAGCCATTTCTATCTGACCGATATATCAGAGCTGAATGCTGAAGATACTTCCTCCCTCCGGAGAAAATGTTTTGAAAAAGACATTGAACTGGTAGTGGTGAAGAATACATTATTAAAACAGGCACTGGATAAGTCTGAAGGCAATTTTGAAGAACTCTATGATATATTGAAGAATTCAACATCGGTGATGTTTTGTGAGACGGGTAACGTTCCGGCAAAACTCATCAAGGAATTCAGGAAGGTACATGAACGTCCCGTCCTGAAGGCCGCCTTTGTTGAAGAGTCAATTTATCTGGGCGATGAACAGCTGGAAACACTGTCATCCCTTAAGTCCAAGGATGAACTTATCGGGGATGTACTACTGTTGCTCCAGTCACCTATGAAAAACCTACTGTCTGCTATGCAGTCAGGGGGAAACAATCTGGCAGGCGTTGTACAGACACTTGCTGAAAGAGAAGGATAATAATAATCAATTAATAAATTTATAGAAAAATGGCAGACGTTAGCGCAATTGCAGATCAGTTGGTAGGATTGACTGTAAAAGAAGTAAATGAACTTCTTGACGTATTGAAAGAAAAGCATGGTATCGAACCTGCTGCAGCTGCAGTAGCAGTAGCCGGTGTACCCGCCGCAGGTGGGGAAGCAGCTGCTGAGGAAAAGAGCACATTTGACGTGATCCTTACCGCACCCGGTGGAGCAAAACTGCAGATCGTTAAGCTTGTTAAAGAGCTTACCGGTCTCGGCTTGAAAGAAGCCAAAGGCGTGGTTGATTCCGCACCTGCACCGATCAAGGAAGGTATACCCAAGGATGAAGCTGAAAACTTGAAAACGCAATTGGAAGAAGCTGGAGCAGAGGTTGAACTTAAATAGCATCTTCCTTATGATTCTTACAACAGGTTTAGAATCCCCTCCCGGGGGTTCTAAGCCTTTTGTTATATTCAGTACTAATATGTATCGTTCTTTAAATTTAAGATAAATGGCCGCGAATAAAGTCGAAGGAAGAATTAATTTCTCTGCCGCTAAAAACCAGCTCCAATATCCTGATTTTCTTGGAGTTCAGCTAAAGTCTTTCACGGAGTTTTTCCAGATGGAAACCACCTCGGAGGACAGAAAAGTAGAAGGCCTGTACAAGGTTTTTAGTGATAATTTCCCCATCACAGACACACGTAATAATTTCATTCTGGAATTCCTGGACTACCAGGTTGACCCTCCCAGATATTCCATTGATGAGTGTATTGAGCGTGGTCTGACCTATAGTGTTCCCCTGAAAGCCAAGCTCAAATTGTATTGTACGGATCCGGAGCACGAAGATTTTGATACCGTCATACAGGACGTGTATCTGGGTACCATACCTTATATGACTGAGCGTGGACTGTTCATCATCAACGGAGCGGAACGTGTGGTTGTATCCCAGCTCCACCGGTCCCCTGGTGTCTTCTTCGGACAAAGCATCCATGCCAACGGTACCAAACTGTATTCAGCAAGGATCATTCCTTTTAAGGGATCCTGGATAGAATTTGCCACAGACATTAACAATGTGATGTATGCCTACATTGACCGGAAAAAGAAGTTACCTGTAACCACATTGCTCAGGGCTATCGGTTATGAAGGTGATAAGGAAATCCTGGAGATCTTCGACCTGGCAGATGAGTTGAGGGTTTCTAAAACCGGATTAAAAAAAGTGATCGGCCGGAAACTGGCAGCCAGGGTGCTGAAATCATGGGTCGAAGACTTTGTTGATGAGGATACCGGTGAGGTGGTATCCATTGAAAGGAACGAGGTGGTCATTGACAGGGAAACCATCCTGGAAAATGATCATATTGACATGATAGTGGATTCAGGAGCCAAGACCATTCTTTTGCACAAAGAATCCTTGAACCTGGCAGATTTTGCCATCATATACAACACACTTCAAAAAGATCCCTGTAACTCTGAAGAAGAAGCTGTCCTTCACATATACAGGCAGCTGCGGAATTCCGAGCCACCTGATGAGGCAACTGCCCGGGATGTCATCGACAAACTCTTCTTCTCTGACAAACGTTATGACCTTGGACAGGTAGGCCGTTACAGGATAAATAAAAAACTTGGACTATCCACCGAGATGGATGTCAAGGTACTGACCAGGGAAGACATCATTGAAATTATCAAATACCTGATCGAGCTGATCAATTCCAAAACGGATGTGGATGACATAGACCACCTGAGTAACAGGCGTGTCAGAACAGTTGGCGAACAGCTTTCGAACCAGTTTAGTGTGGGACTGGCACGTATGGCCAGGACCATCAGGGAGCGTATGAATGTTCGGGACAACGAGGTGTTTACACCCATTGACCTGATCAACTCCAAGACACTCTCATCTGTGATCAACTCATTTTTTGGAACAAACCAGCTTTCCCAGTTCATGGACCAGACCAACCCGCTTGCGGAAATGACGCATAAGCGTAGGATGTCTGCATTGGGACCAGGTGGATTGTCGCGGGAACGCGCGGGGTTTGAGGTTAGGGATGTGCATTACACACACTACGGGCGCCTCTGTCCGATTGAAACACCGGAAGGCCCGAATATCGGGTTGATTTCCTCTCTTTGTGTATATGCCAAGATCAACGACCTTGGTTTTATTGAAACACCCTACCGGAAAGTATCTGAGGGACAGGTAGACCTGTCCAACCAGGGCATTCTTTTCCTCAGTGCAGAGGAGGAAGAAGCCAAGATCATTGCCCAGGCCAATGCCCCCATACAAGACGACGGGAAATTTGTCAACCCCAGGGTTAAGGCCCGATATGATGCGGATTATCCCCTGGCTGAATCTGGGACGGTTGAACTGATGGATGTGGCACCTAACCAGATTGCATCGATTGCTGCTTCCCTCATCCCATTTCTGGAACATGATGATGCCAACAGAGCCCTGATGGGTTCCAACATGATGCGTCAGGCTGTACCACTGGTCAGACCAGAATCACCCGTTGTAGGTACTGGAATAGAGGCCATTGTGGCCAAGGATTCCAGGCTGCTGGTCGTGGCAGAAGGTGATGGAGTGGTAGAATTTGTGGATTCCAACGAGATTGTGATCCGTTATATCCGGACAGAAGAACAGAAATTTGTCAGCTTTGATGATGATATCAAGAGGTATAAACTTCCCAAATACAAGAAGACAAACCAGAATACCTGTGTCAACCTGAGTCCCATCGTTAAAAAAGGACAGAAGGTAAAGGCCGGGCAGATCCTAACCCAGGGTTATGCGAGTGAGGCCGGGGAACTGGCACTTGGTCGAAACCTGAAAGTGGCTTTTATGCCCTGGAAAGGTTATAACTTCGAGGATGCCATTGTCATCTCTGACAGGGTGGTAAAGGATGATGTTTTTACTTCCATACATATTGATGAGTACCTGTTGGAGGTGAGAGACACCAAACGGGGACTGGAAGAATTGACTTCTGATATCCCGAATGTGAGCGAAGAAGCCACCAGGAATCTGGATGAGAACGGGTTGATCAGGATAGGGGCCCATGTGGAACCCGGAGATATCCTGATCGGTAAGATCACACCGAAAGGTGAATCAGATCCTTCTCCGGAAGAAAAGCTGCTGCGTGCCATTTTTGGAGACAAGGCTGGCGATGTGAAAGATGCCTCTCTGAAAGCATCTCCATCCCTGGAAGGTGTGGTTATAGACAAAAAGCTTTTTTCACGGTCCATGAAAGACCGGAAATTCAAGCAGGCCTCCAAACCCATTCTTGACAAGATCGAGGAAGAATTCCTTAAGAAGATCGAGAACCTGCGGGGCAGGCTTATTGATAAAGTTTTCACCCTCGTAAACGGGAAGACATCACAGGGAGTGAAGGATTACCTGAATGCGGATGTGGTTCCCAAGGGTACCAAATTCACCCAGAAGCTGCTTCAGGAGATTAACTACCTGGATGTGAATCCGAGTAAATGGACCACCGACAAAAAGAAGAACGATACCATTCGTACTCTGCTTCATAATTATACCATCAAGTATAAGGAGATAGAGGGCTTTTATAAGCGGAAGAAATATAATGTTACCATCGGTGATGAGCTGCCTACAGGGATCATCCAGATGGCCAAGGTTTATATTGCTATGAAGCGGAAAGTGAAGGTGGGTGATAAAATGGCGGGAAGACATGGTAACAAAGGAATTGTTGCAAAGATCGTAAGACAGGAAGATATGCCTTTCCTCAAGGACGGGACTCCGGTGGATATCGTACTGAACCCTCTGGGAGTACCTTCCAGGATGAACCTTGGACAGATCTATGAAACGGTGCTCGGCTGGGCCGGTGAAAACCTCGGAGTGAAATTTGCCACACCCATTTTCGATGGAGCCAGCATAGACCAGATCAACGAGTATACTGATAAAGCAGGGGTGCCGAAATATGGAAAGACTTTTCTCTATGATGGCGGGACAGGTGAGCGTTTTGACCAACCAGCTACGGTAGGGGTGATCTACATGCTGAAACTCGGCCATATGGTGGATGATAAGATGCATGCCCGTTCCATTGGGCCTTATTCATTGATCACGCAACAGCCCCTGGGTGGGAAAGCCCAGTTTGGTGGACAGCGTTTTGGTGAGATGGAAGTATGGGCACTGGAGGCTTTTGGCGCAGCCAATATCCTGCAGGAACTGCTCACAGTGAAATCGGACGATGTCATCGGGCGTGCAAAGGCATACGAGGCCATCGTTAAAGGGGAGACCATGCCATTTCCCGGCATCCCCGAATCACTCAATGTATTGTTGCACGAGTTACGTGGACTCGGCTTAAGTGTTAAACTGGTATAAAAATAAAATATATGTCCCTGAAAAGAGATTCAAAGGTCAATACGGATTTTACCAAGGTTACTATCGGATTGGCATCTCCCGAGGAGATCCTGGAAAAGTCCAGTGGTGAAGTTCTGAAACCCGAAACCATTAATTACCGGACCTATAAACCTGAACGTGACGGTTTGTTCTGCGAAAGGATCTTCGGTCCGGTTAAGGACTACGAATGCCATTGTGGGAAATACAAGCGGATCCGTTACAAGGGGATCGTTTGCGACCGCTGTGGTGTTGAGGTCACTGAGAAGAAGGTCCGCCGTGAACGCATGGGCCATATCTCGCTGGTGGTCCCGGTAGCTCATATCTGGTACTTCAAATCCCTTCCCAATAAGATAGGGTACCTGCTCGGCCTGCCAACCAAAAAACTGGATTCCATTATTTATTACGAGCGGTATGTGGTGATCAATCCTGGTATCAAGCAGACTGAGGGAGTCAACTACCTGGATTTTCTGACCGAGGAGGAATACCTGGACATCCTGGAGTCCCTCCCCAAGGAAAACCAGGTTCTGGATGATGACCATCCGGACAAGTTCATTGCTGATATGGGGGCGGAGGCATTGTTTGCCCTTCTGGAAAGAATAGACCTGGATGATATGTCTTATTCACTCAGGCATAAGGCCAATACAGAAACTTCACAACAAAGGAAGAACGAAGCCCTGAAAAGACTGCAGGTTGTGGAAGCCTTCAGGGCGTCCAAAGGTATCAACAAACCTGCCTGGATGATTGTCAAGGTGGTTCCTGTGATCCCTCCGGAACTGAGACCGTTGGTGCCCCTGGATGGTGGACGCTTTGCCACTTCCGACCTGAATGACCTGTACAGGCGTGTAATCATCCGGAACAACCGGCTGAAAAGACTGATCGAGATCAAGGCACCGGAAGTCATCCTTCGTAATGAGAAAAGGATGCTTCAGGAAGCCGTGGATTCGCTTTTCGATAATTCAAGGAAGGCCAATGCTGTGAAGACCGAAGCCAACAGGCCACTGAAATCTCTCAGTGACAGTCTGAAGGGAAAGCAGGGAAGATTTCGCCAGAACCTTCTGGGGAAACGGGTAGATTATTCAGCCAGGTCAGTCATTGTTGTCGGACCAGAACTGAAGTTACATGAATGCGGACTGCCTAAGGATATGGCAGCTGAACTGTACAAACCATTCATCATCAGGAAACTGATAGAACGTGGGATCGTTAAGACTGTGAAGTCCGCCAAAAAGATTGTTGACCGTAAAGATCCTGTGGTATGGGATATCCTGGAGAACGTTCTGAAAGGGCACCCGGTACTATTAAACCGTGCCCCAACCCTTCACCGACTTGGGATACAGGCATTCCAGCCTAAACTTATAGAGGGGAAAGCCATCCAGTTGCACCCCCTTGTTTGTACGGCCTTTAATGCTGACTTTGACGGGGACCAGATGGCTGTTCACCTGCCGCTTGGCAATGCTGCCGTCCTGGAAGCTCAGATGCTGATGCTGGCATCCCATAATATCCTCAATCCTGCCAATGGTGCTCCTATATCTGTCCCATCGCAGGACATGGTACTTGGACTTTATTATATCACCAAGGCCAGGAAAGGGACGAAAGAACATCCGGTAAAGGGCGAGGGATTGGTATTTTATTCGCCTGAAGAGGTGAAAATTGCTTATAATGAGGGTATGGTTGATATGCATGCCATCATCAAAGTCAGGCTTAATAAGAATGGCGGTATTGATGAAAAGGAAGAGATGGTTGAGACAACCGTTGGAAGGGTGATGTTCAACCAGTTTATCCCGGAAAATGTTGGCTTCATCAACGAACTGCTGACAAAGAAATCTCTCAGGGACATCATCGGTGATGTACTGAAAAAGACAGGAACTGCCGCCACAGCCCAGTTCCTGGATGATATCAAGTCTCTCGGATACGAGACTGCCTTCAGAGGAGGATTGTCATTTAACCTCGATGATGTAATCGTCCCTAGCCAGAAAACCGAATTCGTCGACGAGGGTTACGAGCAGGTTGATGAGGTAGTGAATAATTACAACATGGGATTCATTACTAATAATGAAAGATACAACCAGATCATTGATATCTGGACACATACCAATGCGAGATTAACCCAGTCCCTGCTGAAACAGCTGAGCTCTGATAACCAGGGATTCAACCCCGTATACATGATGCTCGATTCTGGAGCCCGGGGATCCAAGGAACAGATCCGCCAGCTGTCAGGGATGAGGGGATTGATGGCAAAACCCCAAAAATCAGGAGCTACTGGTTCTGAAATTATCGAAAACCCCATCCTCTCTAATTTTAAAGAAGGGCTATCGGTACTGGAGTATTTTATCTCTACACATGGTGCCCGTAAGGGTCTGGCAGACACGGCCCTGAAAACAGCTGACGCCGGTTACCTTACCAGGAGGCTGGTGGACGTTTCGCAGGACGTAATCACATCAGAATTTGATTGTGGCACACTCAGGGGAATACTGGCCACTGCCATTAAAACCAATGAGGAGGTTGTGGAGTCACTTTATGAAAGGATACTTGGACGGACAACTGTTCATGATGTTTATCATCCATTAACAGGAGAGCTGATCATTGCTTCTGGAGATAATATCACGGAAGAGATCGCCAAGCTTATCGACGATTCACCCCTTGAACAGGTAGAGATAAGGTCCGTATTGACTTGTGAGGCTAAGAAAGGGGTCTGTGCCAAGTGTTATGGCAGGAACCTCGCTACCGGGAAAATGGTCCAGAACGGAGAAGCCGTTGGTGTGATTGCAGCACAATCCATAGGGGAACCAGGTACACAGCTTACCCTGAGAACCTTCCACGTGGGTGGAACTGCGTCCAATATTACGTCTGAATCAAATGTCATTTCAAAGTATGACGGTATCATAGAGATAGATGACCTGCGATGTGTTGAAAAAGTGCAGGACGATGGTTCGAAATTAGATATCGTAATTGGCCGTCTGGCGGAAATGAGGATCATCGACAAGAATACAAGGATACCTCTGACGACCCACTCTATCAACTATGGATCAAAACTCTATATGAAAGAGGGTGCAGAAGTTAAGCGGGGTGACCTGATCTGTGAATGGGATCCGTATAACGCTGTCATTATTTCTGAAAGTGACGGTAAAATTGCATTTGAGTCAGTTTTGGAGGGAGTTACCTTTCGTGAGGAATCAGATGAGCAGACCGGATACCGTGAAAAGGTGATCATTGAGACGAGGGATAAAACCAAGAATCCTGGGATCAAGATCATGTCTGATAAAAAAGATGTGCTTAAATCATATAACCTGCCTGTAGGTGCCCATATTATGGTGAACGAGGGTGATAAGGTGCTAACCGGCGATATCCTGGTAAAGATCCCGAGAGCGGTTGGGAAATCCGGAGATATCACGGGTGGTCTGCCCAGGGTCACCGAGCTTTTTGAAGCCAGGAATCCTTCAAATCCTGCAGTCGTTTCTGAAATTGACGGGGAGGTATCCTTTGGAAAGATCAAACGTGGTAACCGTGAGATCATTATCAAGTCCAAGGCCGGGGAATTGAAAAAATACCTGGTACCTCTTTCCAAGCAGATCCTGGTACAGGAGAATGATTACGTGAAGGCCGGCACACCTTTGTCGGATGGTGCGACAACACCGGCTGACATCCTGGCCATCAAGGGACCAACCAAGGTACAGGAGTACATTGTCAATGAGGTGCAAGAAGTCTACAGGATGCAGGGTGTTAAGATTAATGACAAACACTTCGAGGTCATCGTCCGGCAAATGATGCGCAAGGTCGATATTGAAGATCCGGGAGATACCAAATTCCTGGAGAAGCAAGTCGTCGACAAGTGGGTTTTCATGGACGAGAACGACTGGATATATGGTAAAAAGGTAGTGATAGATCCAGGTGATTCAGAAGCCTTGAAGGCCGGGCAGATCATCACCGCACGAAAACTCAGAGACGATAATTCCCTGCTGAAGCGGAAAGACAGGGCACAGATTGAATCCAGGGATGCAGTCCCTGCCACATCCAACCAGATCCTCCAGGGGATCACCAAGGCTGCGCTTCAGACCAAGAGCTTTATCTCTGCTGCATCATTCCAGGAAACAACAAAGGTGCTGAATGAGGCTGCCATCTTCGGTAAGGTGGACATGCTTGAAGGCCTGAAGGAAAATGTAATCGTGGGGCACCTGATACCTGCCGGTACCGGCATCAGGGATTACCAGAGGCTGGTAGTGGGTTCACGTGAAGAATACGAGGCTTTGGTAGCGGGACAACAGCCCACTCCTGAGACCTCAGACGTGATAGAAGAAGATAAAAACAAATAGGTATTTCTACCATGGAAGAAGAAAAGAAGCAACAGGCAAATCAGATCAACATAGAGTTGAAAGAGGAAGTGGCCCAGGGGGTGTATTCCAATCTGGCTGTGATTACCCATTCCAGCTCTGAATTCGTGGTTGATTTTATCCGGGTGATGCCAGGTATACCCAAGGCTGATGTTAAGAGCCGGATCATCCTGACACCCGAACACGCCAAAAGGCTAATGCTTGCACTGCAGGATAATATTGCGAAGTTTGAGAGCATGCATGGCCCCATTAAAAAAGTTGAAGGTGCCGGGTCACCACCGATCCCGATGAATTTCGGCGGCCCTTCTGCTCAGGCATAAGTATTTATATAACAGATAAATGAAGGGTTCCGGCCATTGGCTGGAACCCTTCATTTTTAATTGATATTAGATGGGTTAAATATGTGGCGGGTAATCGGAAAACTTTTATATTTGTCAGATTAATAAATTCATACTCATGAAATTGCTTGTCTGTATTAGTAATGTCCCCGATACAACCACAAAGGTGAGGTTTGTGAATAACAACACCACCTTTGATACAAACGGGGTACAGTGGATTATAAATCCTTGGGATGAACTGGCACTTACCAGGGCCATGGAGCTCAGGGAGGATGCCTCCAACGGGATCGATAAAGTGACTGTGATTACGGTAGGAGCTGCGGCGGCTGAACCAACCCTAAGAAAAGGGCTGGCCATAGGGGCTGATGATGCCATACGGGTGGATGCTGAAGGAGGAGATGCCTACCTTGTAGCTTCCCAGATCGCCGAAGTAGTAAAAAAGGATGATTATGATATTATTTTAAATGGTATCGAATCGAGTGATTACAATAGCTCAGCAGTAGGTGGAATGCTGGCAGAACTGCTTGACAGGCCATCCGTTTCTGCTGTTTCATCTCTAAGGATGGAAAACGGCATGGTGCTTATCAACAGGGAAATTGATGGTGGGAAAGAAGAATTGAGCATCCCTGTACCATTTGTGGCCATTGTTCAGAAGGGGATTGCAAAAGAGCCCAGAATACCTGCCATGCGGGGGATCATGATGGCCCGGAAAAAGCCACTTCAAGTAGTACCTGCGGCAACTGTTGAGCCCTATACCGAATTCCTTGATTTTACATTGCCTACACCCAAAGAACCATGCAAAATGGTAGATGCTGATAATGTGAAGGAGCTGGTAAATCTTCTTCAGAATGAAGCGAAAGTCATCTAATCTTAATTAACCGAAAATCATAATTCAAGATATGTCAGTATTGGTTTACACAGAAAATTGGGATGGTAAATTCAAGAAGCTGTCCTTCGAACTGGTTTCATATGCCACAAAGGTTGCATCTTTGCTTGGTACCTCAGTGACAGCCATATCCATCGGAAAGGTTGAGGAGGCAGAATTAGCAAAGCTTGGCCATTACGGAGCCTCTTCAGTCTTATCAGCTGATGGTGGAAAGACAGATGGACTGGACAACCAACTTTATACCTCTGTCATTGCGGCAGCGGCTGAAAAGACGGGTGCCAAAGCCATCATCCTTTCACACAACAACAGCGGTAAGGCACTGGCGCCAAGATTGTCTGTGAAATTAAAGGCGGGTCTCGCCGCTGGTGTTACAGCCCTTCCGGAATCGGCAAGTCCACTCATTGTTACCAAAAAGGTTTTCAGTGGCAAAGCTTACAGCAGGGTTAAGATCAATACTGAGAAGGTAATTCTAACCCTTGCGCAGAATTCCTTCGAGTTGATTGAAACAGGGGGAACTGCATCTGTGGAATCCTTTGATGGAGGAATGGCAGATATTGCTGTTCCGACCAGTATCAAGGATGTTCAGAAGCAGACTGGCAAGATCCTGTTGACGGATGCTGAAACAGTTGTTTCAGGAGGAAGGGGCATGAAAGCAGGTGATAAGTGGCAGCCGCTGGAAGAACTAGCGGGACTGCTGGGGGCTGCTCTTGCATGCTCCAGACCAGTATCAGATGAAGGCTGGCGCCCACATGACGAACATACCGGCCAGACCGGGAAGATAATTGCACCCAACCTGTATCTTGCCTTCGGTATTTCCGGGGCCATACAGCATCTGGCAGGGGTGAGTTCCTCAAAGTGTATTGTTGCGGTGAATACAGATAAGGATGCACCCATTTTTGAAGCTGCAGATTATGGGATCGTAGGAGATGCAGCAAAGGTTCTTCCGGATTTGATCAATGAGATCAAAACTGCCAAAGCCCAATAATCCCTGAAATGGTAAAACAGCTTGTTTTCATCATAGCTCTGGTTCTTACCATTGCTGCCTTTGCATTAACCACCCGCCGGTTTATCCTGTTCTTTAAGCTTACCAAACCGGCCTTCAAAGTCAGGCAGATAGGTCAACGTACAGTTCTTATGCTGAAAGTTGCTGTCGGCCAGACCAAGATCTTCCGGAGGCCTGTAATGGGAATGCTCCATGCATTGGTATTCTGGGGATTTTGTGTCATCCTGATCGGCAGTATTGAAATGGTTATTGATGGTTTAACGGGGACTGAAAAGGTGCTGCGTTTTATGGGTGTCTTCTATGATGTTTTCATGGCTTCGGGTGATGTTTTTGCCCTGGTCATTGCCTTTGCGATCATCGTATTCCTGGCCCGGAGGCTTTTCCTGAATGTGAAACGGTTCAGCGGCATTGAGATGAAGCATATATCACATGTGGATGCCAATATCGCCCTTACCATGATCCTGCTGCTGATGGTCTCCCTCCTGGGGATGAATACTTTTTATATACGATCAGCAACAGCAGCTGGCCATCAGCTTTACGGTATTTACCCGGTTAGCAATATCCTGGCATCCTGGTTGGGGACAGCGGCAGATACAAACCATATACTTTATGAGGCCAGCTGGTGGGCACATATACTGCTGATCTTCATCTTTGCCAACTACCTGCCTTATTCCAAACACTTTCATGTGTTCATGTCCGTGCCTAATGTATTTCTCAGCCGGCTCGAGCCGCTGGGAAAACTTGACACCATGGAAAATATAACCAAAGAGGTGAAGATCATGATGGACCCCGACCAGGCCTTTGCCTCAGCGCCTGAAGGCGAGGAGGATGGAGATCCTGAACGATTTGGGATCCTGGATATTGAAGATGTAAGCTGGAAGAGTTACCTTGATTCTCTGGCATGTACGGAATGTGGACGCTGTACGGCTGTTTGTCCGGCCAATATTACCGGCAAAAAGCTTTCTCCGAGAAAAGTTGTTATGGATGTGAGGGCAAGGATGAAGGAGAAAGGACCCGGATTAGTCAAAGAGGGGGATTCATTTACAGATGGTAAATCATTGATCAGGGACCTGGTTTCGGAGGAGGAGCTCTGGGCCTGCACGCTATGTAATGCCTGTGCTCAGGAATGCCCGATCAATATCAATCACCCCGTCCTTATCGTAAATATGAGACGTTACCTGGTTATGGAAGAGTCTGCCGCCCCCGGTGAGTTGAATTCTATTTTTTCAAATATTGAAAACAACGGTGCGCCCTGGCAGTTCTCTATGGAAGACAGGATGCTATGGGCAGAAGACATAACGATGAACAATATTCCCGGTTAGTATGGAAACAAATCAGATCAAAGTAGATGTTCCATTGTTTGCTGAGTGCATAGCCCAGGGTGAGCAACCGGAGTACTTATTATGGGTAGGCAGTGCGGGTGCCTTCGATGACAGGTACAAACATGTCACCAGGGCTTTTGTGAAGTTACTGGCTTATCTTGGAACCTCCTATGCTGTGCTCGGGACAGAGGAGTCTTCCAGTGGCGATGTTGCACGCCGTGCAGGTAATGAGATGCTGTTCCAGATGCAGGCATTGATGAATGTTGAAATATTTGAGGCATATGGGGTTAAAAAGATCCTGACCTGCGATCCTCATGCCTATAATACATTTAAGAACGAGTACCCTGATCTTGGGGGTGATTTCGAGGTTTTCCATCATACCCAGTTCATCAGCGACAGGATAGCAGATGGAGGACTTAAGATCCCTGCGGGGGCCCTCAAAGATCATAAGATAACATACCATGATCCCTGTTACCTGGGAAGGGCAAACGGGGAGTACGATGCTCCGCGGCAGATACTGGATGGATTTTCAGCCGGAAAGAAAGAGATGAAACGCAACAGGAGTTTTGCCCTGTGTTGCGGTGCCGGCGGTGGTCAAATGTTCAAGGAGGCAGAAAAAGGGGATAAGGAAGTATTCATGGAACGGACCGAAGATGCCCTTGAAACAGGGGCTGATATCATTGCCACAGCATGTCCTTATTGCATGGTGATGATGACAGACGGACTGAAGTATAAGAACAAGGAGGAAACGATCAAGAATTACGATATAGCTGAACTGGTGGTTCTTGCATTGGGACTATAAAGCATCACGATAACATCATTAAACCTGAACATATGGAAAACTCAAAATTAATAACCGGTGGTGAGTTTCTGGTGAAAGAAACCGACCTGGCAGATGTTTTTATCCCGGAAGAATTTGATGAAGAACAGAAACTGATAGGTCAGACCTGTCAGGATTTTCTTGATACGGAGGTATTCCCTGTCATCGACCAGGTAGATGCCCAGGAGGAAGGGCTGATGCGTGAATTACTTAACAAAACCGGAGAGCTGGGTTTATTGGCCATTTCCATCCCGGAAGAATATGAGGGATTCGGACAATCATTCATAACAGCTATGTATGCCAGTGAGATCCTGGGAGCAGGTTATTCTTATGCCGTGGCCTTTTCCTGCCACACGGGTATTGGCACCCTTCCCATACTGTATTACGGTAATGAAGAACAAAAGCAAAGGTATATCCCCAAACTGGCTACTGGTGAAATGGTAGGCGCCTATTGCCTGACTGAGCCTGGTGCCGGCTCTGATGCCAATTCCGGGACTACCAAGGCGGTACTTTCAGAAGATGGGAAGCATTATGTCCTGAACGGACAGAAAATGTGGATTACAAATGCAGGATTTGCGGATGTGATGACTGTTTTTGCCAAGATAGACAATGACCGTGTGCTGAGTGCCTTTATTGTTGAGAGGGATTTCCCGGGCATAACCTTTAATCCTGAAGAGAAAAAAATGGGTATCAAGGGATCTTCTACCAGGCAGATCTTTTTCAATGACTGCAAGGTACCTGTGGAGAACCTCCTGGGCAAGCGGGGTGAAGGATACCGGATCGCCCTGAACATCCTCCATATGGGAAGGATCAAACTGGGGGCCAATGTGATAGGTTCCGCAAAAAAAGCCATTGACCAATCCGTGGGCTATGCCAATGAACGCAAACAATTCAATTGCCTAATCTCCCAATTCGGGGCCATAAAGCACAAACTGGCCGAGCAGGTGATACGGACCTTTGCCACGGAATCAGCAGTATATAGGGCAAGTAAGGGACTGGATGATGCCATTAACCATTATGTGGCCAATGGAGATGACAAGGGAAGGAATACCATGGAGGCATTCAATCATTTTTCCATCGAGGCTGCTGCCATGAAGATTTTCGGTTCAGAAACACTCGACTATGTAGTTGACGAAGCTGTACAGATCCACGGAGGCATGGGGTTTTCTGCAGAGATGATGATTGACAGGGGGTACCGTGACTCAAGGATCAATCGGATCTTTGAAGGGACGAATGAGATCAACCGCCTGCTTCTTGTCGATGCCATGATTAAGAAAGGTGCCAAGGGTGTACTGCCCATTAACGAGGAAGCGGAGAAAGCAATTGAAGAAGTGAAAACGGGGGCTGAAATCAAGTCCGACGGGATGGAGTATTTTGAAGAGAAAGCCTTGTATATTAGCAACTTTAAAAAAATCATCCTGATGCTTTTGAAATCCGCTTCAGAAAAGTTTTCCAGGACCCTGGTCCAGGAACAGGAGATTCTGATGAATCTTTCGGACAGCATCATACAACTCTATGTTGCTGAATCCGTCCTTCTGCGCGTAAAAAAGATGCAGTCCCTCAAAGGCGAAGACCAGTTCAAGGTATACCAGGATATCCTGGATGTAATTGTCTATAATGCAGCTGCAAGCATACGTAACAACGCCAGGGATGCAGCATATTCTTTTGCTTTTGGTGATGTCAGGGAATTGCTTGAAAAAGGAGTAGAGCGTTTTACCGATGTTGCTGGTGTGAATGTGAAGGAGGCCAGGCGCCGCATTGCCGATCTGCTCATTGACGAAAATCGTTACTGTTTCTAGTCATTTTAAGGGTATTACATCGTCATTTAATTTTGCGGCAGTAACCGCAAAATATAGACTCCTCATGCAATACCCTTAAAAAAACAGGGGCGGTATTCATCAATGAATCAGTTAATTATGTGATTTATTGATGACATGAAAGGGTATTGAACAAGCAGCCTATAAATGCTGGTTACTACCTGCATTTTCAGCAGCGGTTTAATACCCTTTTATGTTCTAAAAGGAGCTGTCATTGCCTGATTTAGAGAGGGCTCCTTTTTGTTTTAAGGAATTTCCATGTATCTTCGGTGCAAATCTAAAGTCCGATGAGAAAGGCAAAAGGACCAAAAACAATCATTATTGGCGCTGGAAAACTGGCCTGGCACCTGGGACCTGCACTTCAGAAAGCAGGATTCAGGGTTATTCAGATTTACAGCAGGACTTTATCTTCTGCGGCTGCGTTCGGTTTGCATATTGATGTGCCCTGGACTACCGATGTTAATATGCTGCAGGATGATGCAGAGCTGGTTATCTTCTGTATTACAGATCGGGTCCTTGAAGAACTCCTGCCTCAGATTATACTGAAGGATGTTTTCATGATACATACGGCTGGGAGCCTGCCATCTGATGTGTTTGAGAAATGGACCAGTGATTTTGGCGTCCTGTACCCCTTGATGACATTTACTAAAACGCGGTCAATTGATTTCAGGACTGTACCGGTTTGTATTGAAGCAAACAATAAGGAAAATGAAGACTGGCTCAAAAATATTGCTGAGAAGATTTCAGACAATGTCTCAGTGGTGAATTTTGAAAGCCGCAAAATCATGCATATGGCTGCCATATTTGCCTGTAATTTCACCAACCATATGTACCGAACCGCCTACGATATTCTGAGCCATAATGAGTTTGACTTTGGAATCCTGAAACCACTCATTATGGAGACTGCTAGAAAAGTCCTCGAAATGAGCCCGAATGAGGCTCAGACTGGTCCCGCTTCCCGCCATGATAAAAATATTTTATGTGTCCATCAACTGATGCTTCAGGATCATCCTGAATGGCAAAAAATATATACATTTGTAAGCGAGAGTATCTACCAACATTTTTCAGAGTGAATGAGTAATTTTAAAGAAGACCTTGGCAGTGTAGAGGCATTTGTTTTCGATGTTGACGGTGTATTATCGAATGCCAAAATCATTCTCCATCCTGAGCACCATCTAATGCGTACGATGAATATCAAAGATGGATATGCGATGCAGTATGCCATTCGGAAGGGATATCCGATTGCTATTATCACTGGAGGAAATTCAACAGCCGTTGAAACCAGGTTCAGAAATCTCGGTGTGAAAGATATTTACTTAAGTTCCAGGAATAAACAACAAGATCTGTCAGACTTCCTTTCAAAATATGATTTTAAGCGTGAAAACATCCTGTATATGGGAGATGACCTTCCGGATTACCCGGTTATGAAGGAGGTAGGATTTCCCACATGCCCTTCCGATGCAGTTGAAGAGATCAAGTCAATATCTGTCTATATATCTGACAAACCGGGTGGAGAAGGATGTGTAAGAGATGTCATTGAACAGGTATTACGCCTGCAGGGAAGATGGATGGAGCCAGATGCCTTTACTTGGTAATGTTTTGAAAGCTTTTTTAAAGTTAATACGTTTTCAGAATTTGCTCATCATTGCTGCTACCCAGTATATGATGAGGTTCTTTATCGTGGAACCGATATTGGCTGTAAATGGATTTGTCCCCCAGCTTGATCACCTGCATTTCTTCCTGCTCGTTTTCTCTTCCATATCCATCACTGCAGCCGGCTATGTGATCAATGATTATTTCGATATGAAAACCGACCTGCTCAACCGTCCCTCGACCGTGATCGTGGGACGGAAGATCAGCAGGAGATGGGCCATGATCACTCATATCATGTTGAACGGGATAGGGGTTTTAACCGGCGTTTATCTGGCCTGGCACATCGATATTCTGAGCCTGGGCATTGCATATTTGCTGGCTGCCGGTATTTTATGGTTTTATTCCACCACCTATAAGCGGCAGTTCCTGATTGGGAATCTGATCGTGGCTATATTTACTGCTGTTGTCCCCTTTGTTGTGGTGATCTTTGAGATTCCCTTGCTTAATAAAGTATATCGGGAGACCCTTATCGCCAATGGTATAAACTTCAATAATCTTCTGGCATGGGTTGGGGGCTTCTCTTTCTTCGCCTTTCTTTCCACCCTTATCAGGGAGATCATTAAGGATATTGAAGATTTTGAAGGAGATTCAGCATTCGGCAGGAATACCATGCCGGTACTTCTCGGGATACGATTCACCAAGGTCGTGGTTGTAATACTTATACTGGGCATCATTACTTCACTTGTCTATGTATACGTCAGGTTTCTCTATTACAATCCCGGAGGAAAACCTGATCTTATTTCCCTGGGATGGTTCTCAGTCTTCCTGATTCTGCCTTTCCTGTATACTCTTTACAGGTTGCTTGTGGCCAAAGAAAAAAAGGATTATCATATCTGCAGCAATATTACAAAACTGATTATGCTGGCCGGGATCATGTATTCCATCCCGGTGTATTTCATTATCCACCGATACATCTCCTGATGCTCCAAGATAATCTTAAAGATTTCCATATCATCCTGGGATCTGGGTCACCAAGAAGACATTACCTGCTTGATGAACTGGGCATAGATTATGAGGTAATGGTAAACAATGAACTGGAGGAAACGTATCCTCCGGAACTCTCAAAGGAGGAGATCCCTGTCTACCTGGCAAAACTCAAATCCAGGGCCATCATGAAGGAAGTCCCACAACAAACCCTGCTTATCACAGCTGATACCATAGTCTGGCTGGATGGGAAGGTGATCAATAAGCCAAAGGACAGGGCAGATGCAGTCGGCATCCTGAAACAATTATCGGGAAACAAGCATGAGGTCCTGACAGGAGTATGCCTCAGGACAGCAGATAGGATGCATTCATTTCACGCCTCTTCACTGGTCTGGTTTGCCAGGCTGGGCGACGACGAAATAAACTACTATATAGATGAATATAAGCCCTATGATAAGGCCGGTGCATATGGGGTCCAGGAGTGGATTGGATATGTAGGAATAGAGAAGATCGAGGGGTCATATTTTAATGTAATGGGATTACCCATCCAGAAAGTTTATCATGAATTAAAAGAATTATTGGGAGAATGATCGTGCCATGAAGAAGAAACTGAACATTTTATTGATACTCCTGATTATCCCAATGGCAGTACTGAGGGCTGATGAGGGGATGTGGTTGCCCTCCCTGATCGGGGAATTGAGGATAGGTGATATGCATGAAAAAGGATTCAGGCTTTCAGCAGATGATATATACCAGATCAATAATACAGCCATTACGAATGCGGTGGTTAGCTTCGGAGGGTTCTGCACTGGAGAATTGATCTCTGCTGAAGGATTACTGATCACCAACCATCATTGCGGACTCGGAAGCATACAGTATCATAGCAGCCTTGACAGGAATTATCTGGATGAGGGATTCTGGGCCATGAGCAGAGAGGAGGAATTACCCAATCCTGAGCTATATGTAAGATTTCTCCGGGAGGTCCAGGATGTAACTGAAACGGTGCTGGAAGGAGTGGAGGATGGGATCAGCGAACAATCCCGTGACCAGATCATTAGCAGAAACATCAGGAAACTGCAGGATGAAGCCGCGGATGGGACAGGATGGAAGGCCGTAATAAAATCCTTTTATTACGGGAGTGAATATTGTTTGTTCCTGTATGAGGAGTTCAATGATGTAAGGCTGGTGGGAGCCCCTCCTAAGGCTGTCGGGAACTTTGGGGGAGACACGGACAACTGGGTATGGCCCAGGCATACCGGGGATTTCTCGATTTTCAGGATTTATTCAGACGAAGATAATAATCCGGCCATCTATTCTGCCGATAATATACCCTATAAAACTGTAAATTTTTTGCCTGTCTTTGCTGGCGGGATTGATTCGGGGGACTTCACCATGGTTTGTGGCTTTCCTGGAAATACCGACCAGTACCTGCTCTCGTCGGAGCTGGAAATGATCATTGATAAAAGCCTTCCTGCCAAGATCCGGATCAGGACAGAAAGAATGGAGGTCATGAAGGATCAGATGGCTAACAACGACGAGATAGAGATTAAATATGCAGCCAAGTATGCTCGTGTGACCAATGCCTGGAAGAAATGGCAGGGTGTCATTAAGGGCGTTAATAAGGTGGAAGCCATTGGTCAAAAGAAGGACTATGAGCAGAAATTCAGCAGATGGATTAGCCAAGACCCGATTGGAAGAAGGGTATATACAAATGTACTGGACTCTCTGGAATTCCTCATTAAAAAAGAATCTGACCTGATATTGGCTTACGAATACCAACGGGAAATCTTTGGAGCTATTGAGATCCTGCGTTTTTCCGCAAATTTTATGGACCTGGTGGTGGCATTCCGTAGCAGAGAAATAGGGGAGTATTACCTGAATAGTACCATAGATCAGACCAGGGAACGGTCGCTCGAATTTTACAAGGACTACGTGGTAGCCATTGACAGAGAGATATTCAAAAGGCTTATCCTGATCTATATGGAGGATCTGCCGGAAGTATATTATCCCGATCCCATGAAGGAAGCCTTGCAGAGGCATAGGGGGGACATCGACAAATACACCGCGAACCTGTTTGATAAAACCATTTTTTCCAGTAGAGAAAAGATTTTGGGTTTACTGGAAGATCCGGATCAGGTTGACATAAAAAGGATAGAGACTGATCCAGTATTCTTACTGGCACGGGCCTGTGAAGATCTGTCAGTGGAGATGAGACATTCCTACAAGATCATCACCGACATGAAGAACACAGAATATCGCCAGTACGTAAAAGGATTACGGGAAATGGAACCAGAGAGAGATTTTTATGCAGATGCTAATGGAAGCATGCGCATAGCCTACGGAAAGGTCAGGGATTATCGGCCAAAGGATGCCATCAGGTATGGACATGTCACTACATTGGACGGCATTATTGAAAAAAGCTATCTGCCCATGAAAGACTACGTCATCACGGAGAAACTGAGGGAGTTGTATGAAAAGAAGGATTTTGGACCATATACGGAGAATGGTACAGTGCCGGTTTGTTTTATTGCATCCAACCATACTTCCGGCGGGAATTCAGGAAGTCCGGTTCTAAACGCTGACGGCCATCTGATCGGAATTAATTTTGACCGGAACTGGGAGGGAACCATGAGCGATTATGTCTATGATGTAAATCAATGTCGAAACATTGTTGTGGATATCAGGTATGTACTCTTTATAATTGACAGGTATGCCGGTGCCAGCCATTTGATCGATGAAATGAAAATTATCAACAGGTAGCCCTCAATTAAATATTTTTTTATATTTTCGTGACAAGTTTTTATTAAATAGTAACACGATGTCTGTAAGCAGATTTGGTGTATCCCTCGAAAAAGATCTGTTGGAAAAGCTTGACAAACTGGTGATTGACCATCATTTTCCCAACCGTTCCCAGGCTATTAGATTTTTGATAAACAAAACTCTGGTAGAGGATAAATGGATTGGAGATGAGGTAGTTGCCGGTGCCCTGGTGCTTGTTTACGACCATCATAAACGGGACCTGCAGAAACAGATGACCACACTACAGCATGACTATCATTGCCTGATTTTATCAAGCCAGCATATTCACCTGAACCACGATCTCTGCCTGGAGACCATCACCCTGAAAGGGACGTCAGACAGGCTCAATAAGCTTGCGGATAAACTGAAGGCCATTAAGGGTATTCATCATGGAGAACTTGTTATGACTGCTGTTCAGGTGTAATAGCCTTTCATTATGACAGATAATCTCACTGCACTTACCATTACCGCCGCAAGCCTGGCATTTATACATACGGTATTGGGACCCGACCATTACCTGCCGTTTATTGTAATGTCAAGGGCCAGGAAATGGACAATCTATAAAACATCATGGGTTACCCTCCTGAGTGGTTTTGGCCATGTGATCAGTTCCATCCTGTTGGGGACCATTGGCATAGGTGTAGGTATTGCGCTCCATAAACTGGAATTTATGGAATCAGTCAGGGGAGACCTGGCAGCTTGGTTGTTTGTGGTATTCGGACTGGTTTATATGATATGGGGACTATACAGAGCTGTGAAAAATAAGCCCCACAAGCATATACATCATCATGGCAATGGTACCATGCACCTGCACGAGCATTCCCACGAGGAAGAGCATGATCATACCCATAAAAACAATATCACACCCTGGATATTGTTCACCATTTTCTTTCTGGGACCCTGTGAACCACTCATCCCATTGTTGATGTACCCGGCAGCTCAGAACAGCTCCTGGGGCGTTGCACAGGTATCCATTGTATTCGGAGTGGTCACCATGCTGACCATGCTCGCACTGGTCCTGCTGGCCTCATACGGACTAAAATTTGTCAGGTTGGGAAAGATGGAGCGGTATACACATGCCATTGCAGGAGCGACCATTTTGCTCAGTGGGATAGCCATCCTGTTTCTGGGACTCTAATACAGATCAATGAATTCGTATCCGTTCCCGGTCCAATCAAGGAAACGGATGAAATCCTGATAGCTGATTACGATGGTGGCTGTATTGATGTTGGGATGGAAACTCAGCCTTACGGCTTTTTTCAGGTTGGCATCGATAAACAGGTGAACATGCCTGGCTGTATCATTGATCAAACCAAAGGGAGTCACTGACCCTGGTGTTAGTCCAAGGTTATCCACCAGCCTCCTGTCCGATGCCAGGCTTAGTTTGCCCTGCTTCAGCATCTGTTCAAGGTCTCGTATGGCGAGCTTATTGGTATGTTCCAGGATGACCAGGTAATGACGGTTGCCCTTGTGGTTCCTGAAAAAAAGATTTTTACAGTGGGTCGCTTCTATTCCGGCCCAGTGCTCCAAAGCCGATTCAACGGTCGGAACGGGGGGATGCTCATGATATTCAATCCTGATATTCAGGCTTTCCAATGCTTTGTATAATGCCGGATCTCCGTTCATGGTGGTTATTTTTCGAAAAACAAGTCTTCCTTCAGCCGGTTGATCCTTTCCCTGGCGTGCAGCTCACGCGCCGTTGCAGGGGTTTCACTCTCACTGGATGATCCCTGATCCGGCTGTCCCATGGAAAGAAACTTTTCATAATATTCAATGGCGGTCTCCTTCAGGTTCAGGTTCCGGTCATAGGTCTGGGCGATCATGAAATAAATGGTATGGTCAGTCGGATCGTATTCCAGTGCCTTGTCATAGGCATCAAAGGCTTCATCAAATCGGTGCAGGACCTTGAACAGCTCTGCCAGCTGAACATTGATGTTTTTCATTGTCTTTGGATCCGGCTGGTTTAATTCAAGGGCTTTTTTATAATATCCGACAGCATCTTCCTCATAGTTGCTCCCACGGCATGCATTTCCCAGGAAGAATGCTGTTTCAGCATCCAGACTATCCAATCTGAAAGCCTCCATAAGCGTTATCCTGGCCTGAGCGAACTGCTTTTCCTCATAATGGCTCATGCCCAAGTATTTGTTGGTGAATATGGATAGAGAATCCTGCAGCCATGCTTTTTGAAGATCCACGATGGCCATCTCAGTCAGTCCAAAATGTAAATATAAATAGCCCCTGAGTTTCAGCAGGTCCAGATTGGTGGAGTCATGATCCAAGCCTATGCTTGCCGAATTGATGGCAGGAATCAGCTTCTTTTTGAGCAGATACAGATTACTCAGACGGTGAGCCAGAAAGACATCTTTCTGGTTTAGTGAGAAGGCATATTCATAGTAATAAATGGCAGAATCAGACTGGCCCAAATCCAGGAAATTCTTCCCGGCCTGCTTGGCATAATAAAAGTTCAGACTGTCTTTTTCAAGCAGGTCCAAATAAATAGCCAGGCTTTTGGTATATTTTTTCCTGATGGAATAAAGATTGGCTAGTTCAGCAAGCTGCTGGTCAAGGGGCTGAAATTCATCAACAATGGCTTCATAGATCTCAATGCTTTCTCTTATCCTGCCCAGCCTGTACATCATCGTTCCCATGGCGATCCTGTAAGATAAATTGCTGCTATCAACCTCGTAAGCCATGTGATAGTAATGATAGGCGCTGTCATAATTGAGTAGGGACTGGTATGCATGGCCCCTGTAAAAATATACCTGGTCCATCAGGGAATCAGCAAGCTCGAGGGTATCAGATAGCATGAGGATTTCTTCAAATCGGTCATCCATCAGCAGGAGCTTCAGTTGGAGTACAGGTTCATTTGGCTGGCTAAAAACGCTGAACTGGCTGCAGGTAAACAGGCATATGAAGAAAAAGTTTTTCATCACGGGTCCAAATCCTTCATGAAATTACAAATTTTCAATTGATAAAAACGCAATTAATGAAGGATATCATGTTTTAATAAAAACTTGTGGATTATCTTCAGTATCACTTAACAAACTGAAATCACCATGAAGAAGTTATTTCCTGTTTTCCTGTTCATTCTTTTCTGCATTTTTTCAACAAATGGCCTGCTGGCCCAGACCAGGCTGCTTAGGAGTCCGGATATAAGTAAACAACATATTGTTTTTGAATATGCCGGAGATATCTGGATATGTAATACGGATGGAACAAACCCCAGGAGGCTGACAACCTTCCAGGGAATGGAGAAAGGTCCTTTTTTCTCACCCGATGGCAACCAGATTTGCTTCACAGCGGAATACGATGGCAACCGGGATGTCTATGTCACCACCCCGCAGGGAGGGAATCCCCAGCGGCTTACCTGGCATCCGGGAACAGACCTGGCCAAGGGATGGACCCCAAATGGTAAGGTAATGTTTGCTTCGGGCCGGACCAAGGTCCCCCTTGCCACAACCGAACAATTCTGGACGGTTGATCCGGCCGGTGGTTTCCCTGAAAGGCTTATCTTCCCAAGGGTGGCCAATGGCCAGTTCAATGCGGATGCCAGCCGTTTTGCCTACCAGATGAATATTCCCTGGGAATCGGAATTCAGGCATTACCGTGGTGGACAGAATAACCCGATCTGGATCATGGACATGGCTACCCATGAGATAGCGAAAGTACCGTGGGAGGGCAGCATTGACCAGAAACCTGTCTGGATTGGGGATGAGGTGTATTTTCTTTCTGACCGGGATACAATATCCAATATCTGGTCCTTCAATATGGCAAACAATCAGCTTGAGCAAAGGACTTTCTTTAGGGATTTTGACACCAAGAATATACAGTCCGGTGCGGGAAAACTCATCCTTGAGAACGGAGGTTACCTGTATACTCTTGATCCCGGTTCAAATAAGATGGAGAAGGTCGATATCATGATATCCGGAGACCTGCCGTGGGCAAGGTCCCAATGGGTCGATGTAAGCAAGAATATCGAGGCCTCATTTATAAGTCCTACAGGCAAAAGAGCCCTGTTCTCAGCCCGGGGTGATATTTTTACTGTTCCTGCCAAGCATGGCGATATCCGCAACATTACTAAAAGCAATGGAGTGGCAGACAGGAGCCCGTCCTGGTCTCCTGATGGTAAATTCATTTCCTGGTTTTCGGATGAAAGCGGGGAATACCAATTGTTTTACAGTGACCAATATGGGAAGGATTTAAATAAGATCCCGCTCAGGAATGTTCATATGTATGAAAGCCCTGTATGGTCTCCTGATTCGAAATATATCAGTTTTGTGGATACCGACAGGAACCTCTGGCTGCTGAGTGTCGCTTCAGGAATCCTGACAAAGGTGGCCAATGAAGGTTTTGATCACCCGGAACGGACCATCTATCCGGCCTGGTCTGCAGATTCTAAATGGATAGCCTATGTGGCCCGTCTGATGAGTGAATTCAATGCGGTTTTTGTATATTCTGTAGATCAGCAAAAGTCCTTTCAGGTCTCTGACGGCATGTCTGATTGCGTTTCGCCAGCCTGGGACAAGGAAGGGAAATACCTTTATTTCCTTGCGAGCACCAATTACGGATTAAATGTAGCTTGGCTGGATATGACCTCTGTTGAGAGGCCTCTTGAATACGGCGTATATATGGCTGTCCTTTCTGCTGAAGATCCTTCTCCCCTGGCACCCAAAAGCGACGATGAAAAAATAGAAGAAGATAAAGAGGTCGACGGTAAAGATGATAAAGAAAAAAAGGAAAAAAAGGATAAGAAGAAAGCGGAGAATGGGGAAGATTCCCTCCATGTTAAAATTGATTTTAATGACCTGGATCAGCGGATCGTAGCCCTGGATATCCCGGTCAAAGCATACAATAACATAGTATCCGGGGACAAGGGTAAAATATATATTACTGAGGTGGATAATCAGGCTGGCTCTGGCGGTGGATATCTCCTGCATGAGTATGACCTGAAGGAAAGGGAATTAAAACTGGTAAGAAAGGGGGTACAGGGCTTCACTATTTCCAGTGACGGGAAAAAGATTTTATACAGGGCAGGGGGCAACTGGTTTATTGAGGATGCTAAACCGGGTTTGAAGGGTGAAGGTGGACTCTCACTCGGGAACATGAAGATAAATCTTGATCCCAAACTTGAGTGGAAACAGATTTTCAGGGAATCCTTACGTTATCAGCGCGATTTTTTCTACGTCGAGAATACACATGGACTGGACCTGGAGAAAATTGAAAAAATCTATGCTCCCTGGGTAGAAGATGTAAACCACCGGGCTGACCTGACCTATATTCTTGATATCATCGGTGGGGAAACTGCCATCGGTCATTCTTTTACAGGCGGAGGTGCATATCCTACCGTTAAGAGGGTTCCTGTGGGTTTACTGGGAGCAGACTATTCCATTGCTGACAGCCTCTACAGAATTTCCATGATCTACCGCGGCGAGAACTGGAACCCCGGGTTGAAGTCGCCGCTCAGCGGTCCCGGTATTGACATCAAGGAAGGGGAATACCTGCTTTCAGTGAATGGACAAAGGCTTACCACCGATGTAAATATTTACAGCCTCTTCGACCAAACGGCAGGTAAACAAACAGTGCTTCAGGTCAATAGCAATCCATCCATGGAAGGATCCAGGGAGGTGACCGTTGTTCCTGTGAACAGTGAATCATCGTTGAGGCAAAGGGAATGGATGGAAGCAAACCGGAAAAAAGTTGATTCATTTCCGGCGGAAAACTGGCCTATGTCTGGCTCCCCAACACTGGTGGTGGCGGGATATGCGAATTTCAACCGTTATTATTTTGCCCAGAAATATAAATCCGGAGCCATCATTGATGAGCGTTTTAATGGCGGGGGACTGGTAGCGGATTATATCATTGATCTGCTGGACAGGGAACTGGTAGGTTATTTCAATAATTCCGTCGGGGATAAACAACCTTTCACCAGTCCGGGTGCAGGCATTTTCGGTCCCAAAGTAATGATTGTAAACGAAACTGCCGGCTCCGGCGGGGATTATCTTCCCTATAGTTTCCAGAAAAAGAAGATTGGTCCCTTAGTAGGCACCAAAACCTGGGGTGGACTGGTCGGATGGGGTGGTGCTCCCCCCTGGTTGACGGGGGATTTATGGGAGCACCCAGGTGGGGATTTTTCAACACCGATGGTGAATGGGATGTGGAGAACATTGGCGTAAGCCCTGATGTACTTGTGGAACAGGAACCAAAACTGGTTATTGAAGGTCATGATCCCCAGCTGGAAAAAGCCATTGAAATTGCGATGGAAATGTTGAAGACAGAAGGTGTGGAACTAAAACCCCAGCCAGCAGATCCTGTCAGGGTATTGTATAAGAAGGGAAAGTGATCTCCCTATCAGCAGAGCTTGCCTAGTAGGTCAGGATCTGGTCCATCTTTGATCCCCTTGATGCCGACAGGGTAGATCCTGTTTTTTTCTGCCTGGTCCGAGGGAAAGCTGATGGGGACATAATGTTCCCCATATCCACGTGCCATACCCTCGCTGGTTTTCTCCACTAGTACCTGCTCCTTGCTACCAATAAGCGAAGAGCGGTACTGCCTTTTGTTTTCTTCACTGATCGCGGATGAGCTCGCTCCTTTCTGTTTTGATCTTCTCCGGTATCTGGTCCGGGCATACGATCGGCCCGTGTGCCTTTGCGCCTGGAATACTTGAAGGTATGTATGTGGCTGAATCCGATGTCATTGATGACATCGCAGGTGGACTGAAAATCTGCAGCTGTCTCACCCGGGAAGCCGACGATGATATCCGTACTCAGGTTGAAATCAGGGTGCCTGTCTCCTGATCTTACTGACGATGGACCTGAATTCTGAGAGGGTGTACATCCTTCTCATCCTGAGCAATACCGGATCGGAACCGCTCTGCAGGCAGAGGTGCAGATGGGGCATCAGTTTTGGATGCTGGAAGAGTTCTATAAAGGGTTCCCCGTACCCGTCGGGTTCAATGGAGGAGATCCTTACCCGGAAATTACCCGGGATATCAAGGATCTTTTCAATCAGGGATTCGAAATTGGTGCCATCATATTCATAACGTCCGATATTGACCCCGGTGAGTACAATTTCCCTGTATCCGAAATCCAGTACTTTCAGGATATTCTCACGGATCTTCTCAAATGGCCGGCTGATGGCCCGTCCCCTTACAAATGGTACAATGCAGAAGGTGCAGAAATTATCACAGCCATCCTGTATCTTGACCAGGCTGCGGGTATGGAATGTCCTATCAGCCGGTTTGAAATCGAATACATCGGGGTCCAGGCTGTTCGGATGCAGTATCTCTCCCTCATAATGCGCCTGCACCATGGGGAAGATGGAGGTTTTCCTGTCATTCTCGACAAAATAAGTAGAGGTATCCCGGTTTTCCAGGGCCTCCTTCTGGCTGTTCACCATACAGCCTGTAACCACCACCAGGGCATCCCCCGGTTTGCGGCTGGCATGGTTGATCAGGTTCCTTGATTTCTTATCACTCTGGTTGGTAACCGTGCAGGTATTTATCACATAAACATCGGCCCTGTCTTCAAAATCTACAAGCCTGTATCCCGCATTATGGAATTCAGATGCCAGGGAATCCGTTTCAAACTGGTTCAGCCGGCACCCCAGGGTTTTAAATGCAATCTTCCTGCTCATGATTCATTGATTTCTTCGATAATGGCCAGCTTTTCACCTTCGAGCGAGAAGTCTGCAGCTGAATTGATCTGCAGATCTGTGAACTGGCCGATCAGGGATGGGTCATCAGCAGGGAACCGAACGATCAGTTTTCCTTCAGTCAGCCCTCTCAGATACCCTTCTTTTCTGTCATGGCCGGTGACCAGGACGCGTAATTGCCTGCCGATAAGGTTACGGTTGTAAATGCGGTTATATTTGACCAGTTCATCGGTCAGGACCTGAAGCCGCTCTTTTTTTACATCCCGTGCTATATCGTCTTCCCACCGGCTGCTTGTGGCTCCCGGCCTTGGAGAGTACATGGCGATATAGGCCATGTTGAACCTGAATTCTTCCATGATCTTCCGGGTATTCCCGAATTGCTCTTCCGTCTCTCCTGTGAAGCCAACAATAATATCTGTGAATATGGTTGCAGTGGGTAGTTTCTTACGGATGGTCTGTATGATATTCCGGTACCTGTCCATATTATGGTTCCGGTTCATCCTGATCAGCACCTTGTCATCTCCTGATTGTACGGGGAGGTGTATCTGCTTGGCCAGGCAGTCATAAGAGGCCATCACATCAATGACATCCGTTGACATATCACGGGGATGGGGTGAGGTAAAATAAACCCAGAATTCTTTTCCAGATTGTTGGCCGAATTCACCAATCTTCTCCAGCAATTGATGGAAGGGAATTTCATCACCCCGCTTATCCAGTCCATATGAATTCACATTCTGTCCCAACAAAGTGATGGATTTATATCCTTTTCCAACCAGTTCGCGGAGTTCATTCAGGATCTCTACGGAGGATCTGGAAACTTCACGGCCACGTGTATAGGGTACCGCGCAGAAGGTGCAAAATTTATCGCAACCGTTCTGAATGGGAATAAATGCCTCAAATCTCGATGAATAATGTGGTGTAACATTCCAGAACTGCCTGATCTCTGCAGGATCTTTAATGGGCTTAAGTGGAGATACCTCATCCTGGACCTGTAACTTAAAATCTCTCAATACATGTAGAAGATCAGGTCCATTATACCCGGTCAGGGATTTGTCGGTAAGGATCTCTTTCCTCTCATGGAATGGGTCCTGCGATGTAATACCAGGAGGGGAGAGTGATGCTGGCGTAACTATGCCATATTGCCGCACCATGTTTTCCAGTTCCGGCAGTTCATCCATCGTAAAGACCAGGTCGAAAAGCTTCAGGAATTTTTCTTTGTCTGCAGGGAGCAAACATCCGGACACGAAGGTAAGCATGTTCTTATCTTTTTTCCACCTGTTCCATTTACTGATCCTGGAATATACCTTGTCAATGGATTTCTGCCGGACAGAACATGCCAGGACACCCAGCAAATTTGCCTCCTCCTCCCTGTCTGTCCAGGTAAACCCCATCCGTTCAATGACTGTGCGGGTGCGCTCACTGTCGGATTTGTTCATCTGGCATCCCAGGGTGACCAGGTGATATCTCATAACCTAAGTTTTAAAAATATACCTCCGCATGGATCCTGTTTGTATCTACCTCCTGATCTTTCAGGATATCATAAACCTCATGGATCATCTGGCTGTTGCCGCAGAGGTAATAATCTGCCCCGGTTTTGACAGTCTGTGACATTATGAAGTCTGTCACACGGCCCTGGTAGTCTCCCCGGTTGTCGCGTGAGGTGCATAGTATATAATTCCCAGGGTGATAGTCTTCATAATCATAGGCCTCGTCCCCATATTTTACGCCATGTACCAGTTTGTAATTCAGTCCCGGGTAACTTTTAATGAAACTATGAAAAGGAGCAATCCCTGTTCCACTGGCAATGAATATGAGTTCCCTTCCGGTCCTGCTTGCCTCATCCAGAGTGAAAAAGCCGAAAGGTCCATCCATTTCCGCGTGCGCACCAGGCTGTATATGCTTCAGTTGTTTCGAGACAATGCCCTCATCTATTTCCTTGACAAGGACTTCAATAAAATCTTCTTCTGTACCACTGTATATGGAATACTCCCTTTTCTCCCCATTTCCTGCCAAACCGAGTGAAATATATTGACCCGCTTCAAACTCCATTCCATCGCGATCAATCCTGATCACATAGGTTGAGTTTGTTAAATGACGGGTTCCCAGAACCGGTACTATGCTGTTTTTTGTTTTAACGATCGCCATTTGTTATGCTTTGTGCCCTACCTAAGCCAAACACCCTGATCCACCTCTTTGTTCAGGGTAGTCATAAAGGAGAGCAAATTACGGCAAAATTCGAATAATATTCAAATGGTTTGATAAAAAAGACGTGCAGGTCTTATTCTTTGGAAATATTTTCCCCGAAGTCCTCCCTGGAGATTCTTTTCTTGATAAAGGCCAGGGCCAGGGCGAGGTTTTGTTCAGCCCTTGTTGAAAGACTTTCCAGGAACTCCCATTCATAGCCCCTGATCTGGAGCAGGTAAGTTTCAGGGTGTTTCTGGTAAAGCATGATGCAAAGTGCCAGGATATAGGCCGGGGAAGCAGCATGCATGGTGAACTCTGACCTGCCTTCCGAGGGTTCCACAATGCCCAGGTGGTAATCATCAATATCTTCTATCGATGCATCAACGAAAACTACAATATCCCTGTCCTTAATGTTGTCTGCATCCTCAATGTTAAGCTGGTAATTACTTTCCGTTTCTACCTGGTCAAAACCTTCTTCCTTGAGCCAGGGTTCCAGTTCTTCGACCAGCCGGTTACCCAGGCCGTCATCCTGGCGTCCCGGGTTTCCAAATGCATAAATAAGTATCCGTTTTTCAGAGGTCAATACTATTTCCGCTTATAGTCGATCAATTCATTATCAGCATTGTAGAGCGAGATCTCAAGCGGCATTTGTCCGAATGCATGTGTGGCACAACTCAGGCAGGGATCATATGCCCTGATGCTTACCTCAACAGCATTCATCATGGGTTCAGTGATCTCTGTCTGGCCTGTCATCCAGTTTTTTGCAACCTGTTCAACCGCGTTGTTCATGGGCTGGTTATTATTGGTTGTTGATACGATCAGGTTTGCCATGCTGATCTGGTCCTTGCCGTTGATCTCGTAATGATGAAAGAGGGTTCCCCTGGGAGCTTCAATTAAACCCACACCTTCATTTACTTTCTGTCCCTTGGTAACCAGCTCACCGGAAAGAAGATCCGGGTCGTTCAGCAATTCCTTCATCATCTCTGCCGAATGGAGTATTTCGATCAGTCGGGCCCAGTGCATATGCATGGACATGTTGTTAGGTTGACCATTGGTATAAGCCTTGTATATTTCAAATTCCTTCTGTGCAAGTGGGGTAGGAATAAAATCAGCCGTATTCAGCCTTGCCAGTGGTCCGACAGTATACCACCCATCCTGCTTGCCATACTCCTTCAGATAGGGAAATTTCATATAGCTCCATGAGCGTACCTCTTCATCGATATATTCGAGGTAGTTCTGGTAATCAACGTCATGCAGTATCTTTTTTCCGTTCGTGTCCACTGCTCGCAGTACCCCATGATAGAGGTCCATAGCCCCGTCCTCACGTACCAGGCTGAGGTGGTTGGACGGGAAAACTGCATAATTATCAATGAAGTCCTTGTTGGCCTTATGGTAATCCTTGAACCAGTCAACAGCTGCCTGGGACCATTCAATCATCTTATCAATATTCAAGGGGTCTGGACCTTTCAGGAATTCATCTCTTTCAGCTTCCGAAAGATGTTTGTTGATCCCACCCGGAATGGCACCAGTACCATGGATCTTCTTGCCTGCAGTAGCCCTGATGATCTCCTGTCCGAATTTACGCATCATGACTCCCTGGACGGCCAGTTCCTGGTTTGTGAGGGCCAGTCCGATTACATTCCGGGTGGCCGGATCACCATCGATCCCGAAGACCATATCCGGTGCAGCCAGATGGAAAAAATGCAGGGAATGTGATTGGAACATCTGTCCATAATGCATCAAACGACGCATTTTTTCGCCTGTGGGTGTCAGTCCATCTCCCGCACCGGCGCCAACAATTACATCCAGTGCCTTGGCGGCTGCCAGGTGGTGTGAAACGGGGCAGATCCCACAAAGGCGTTGCACCAGCACCGGCATTTCCCAGTAAGGCCTCCCCTGTACAAATCGTTCAAATCCCCTGAATTCTACTATATGTAACCTGGATTGTGTGACATGTCCCTGGTCATCCAGGTGGATGGTTACCTTGCCGTGTCCTTCAACCCGGGTAACCGGTTCTATTGTTACTTTACGTCCCATTTAAATATTTATTTAATCAAATTTTATTACTTCATAAGGCAGGTTCAATTCCGTTCCCTTGAGCAGGGACACCAGGGTGTCCCAGATAAGGTCGGCCCTTGGGGGACAACCGGGAAGGTAATAATCGATCTTTACGATCTCCTGGCAGGGATAAACCTTGTCTAGCAGCATGGGCAGTTCCGGGTCATTTGGGATGATATGCTCAGAATTGGCTGTGACAGAAGGACCTGTAAGGTAAGCCTCCCTCAGGCATTCCTTGATGGGTATTCCGTTCCGCATGGCTGGAAGTCCACCCATAATGGCACACTCGCCCACGGAGATGAGGATGTTGCAGTGCTTCCTGAAGTCCTTCAATACATGGACATTTTCACTGTTACAGCAACCGCCCTCTATCAGGCCAATATCACATTGTTTGGTAAATGTTTTGATATCATTAATAGGGCTTTTATTGAATTCTACGAGTTGGATCAGGTCGAGGATCCTTTCATCAATATCCAGGATTGACATGTGGCATCCGAAGCATCCTGCCAATGATGTTGTAGCTACTACTGGTTTGCTCATTATTTGGTCTCCTATTTATTTATTTTCTATGTCGCTGCCAATGGGGGCATTGTCGTATTTTCTTTCACCAATGGGTTTCTCCCAACCCTTTTCCCTGACGATGATGGAGCCTACGGGACAAATGTCCATGGCTTCCTGTGCCTTTTCAATGGTCATCTCGGCTGCCAATTTGCGGTCGACCACAACCAGTGAGTCCTTGCCTCGGTACTGGTAGGCAAAATATGATTTGCCTTCTTCATCCTTGATCCCCCGGATACACCTTTTACAGAGGATACAACGGTTCTGCTCCTTGATGATCTTGGGATGGGAGGCGTCTATCTCTTTCTGGGGGAAGGCAAAGGGGAACCGGGGTGCCATCATCTTATAGCGATAAGCCAGGGCCTGCAGTTCACAATCACCGCTTTTCTCACAGGCAGGGCAGAAATGGTTGCCTGATACGAAAAGCAGTTCAATGATCTGGCTGCGCATTTCATTCAACTCATCGGTATTATTTTCTATGTTCATCCCATCGTGAACAGGGGAGGTGCAGGCAGTCGTAAAACGGCCGTTGATCTTAACGGTACAAATCCGGCAGGAACCCTTCGGTTTGAGTCCCTCGAAATTACAAAGTGTCGGAATATAGACACCATTATCTTTTGCTGCATCGACTAGGAATTTGCCTTCTTCTGACCGGCACTCCTGCCCGTCGATGGTGAAATTTATTGTAGCTGACATATGCTGGTATTGTTATTGGTTAAATATTGGATGGTCTTCCGGCGGCTTCACAGGATTCCCTGACAGAATCCGCCAGGTTGAACCCGGTTTCAAATTCACGGTCTCTCAGCACCCGCTTCTCATACAGATGCCTGAAATTCTGTATGCTGGTAACGATGGGATTGGCCGCTGTATGGCCAAGTCCACACCTGCTGATCTTAAGGGGTTTGCTCCATTCAAGGAGGTCATCAATATCCTGAACCACTCCCTGCCCATCCAGGATCTTTTGGAGCTTATTTTTGAGCAAGACAGGTATATTGCGGCAGGTAGAGCATGAACCACAGGATTCTTCAATGAAGAATTCAGTATACTTCATTACAACCTCCTTCAGTAAGTCCCTGGACTCATGAAATATGATCAGTGCACCTCCGGTACCCAGGTCTTCGTATCCAAGGCGCCTCGGCAGCTGGTTGGGGCCGATCAGGGTGCCAGAAGGTCCGCCTACCTGCACCGCCTGTACCTCTTCTGCACCTACCATTTCCAGGATATTATAGATGGAATATCCCCATTCGATCTCATAAACACCCGGATATCTGCAGTCCCCCGATATACTCATCAATTTTGTACCGGCAGATTCTTTGGTACCCAAGCCAAGGAACCATTCAGATCCCTTTTTCATGATCTTGGTAACTTTTGCCAGGGTTTCTACATTGTTTACGATGGTGGGCTTTTCTTTGTATCCTTTATCCACCGGGAAGGGAGGCCTGTCGCGCGGCTCTCCCCGCTTACCTTCTGCTGACTCTATCAAAGCACTTTCCTCCCCGCATACGTAGGCACCGGCACCATACTGGATACGGACGTCAAAATTAAATCCTTTCTTGCCGGCAATGTCTTTTCCAAGCAGTTTTTCCTTGCGGAGTTCCTTCAGGGCATTTTCAAGGTGCTTCTGTAGGTATTTATATTCATACCGGATATAGAGAACACCTGATCTGGCTCCCACCGCATAGGCCGCAATGGCCATTCCTTCAAAGACCATTTTGGGCAGTTCTGTCAGGATTACCCTGTCTTTGAACGTCCCTGGCTCTCCTTCATCCGCATTACAAAATATATATCTTTCAGTTTCCCTGGCCTTGGTGCAGAACTCCCATTTCAGTCCCGTCGGAAAACCAGCGCCACCCCGGCCCCTGAGGTTGGATTTCTTGATCACTTCAATGACTTCCACAGGATTCATTGCGACTGCTTTTTGCAGTCCTTCTCCAGGGGAATACTGATCCCATACTACTGATCCTTTCCTGCGGATATTGTTACTGACCACTGCTTTCACCAGATCGGAGCTGTTGTTTCCGTCACCATAGTTTTGCTTGAACATGTCGTTTACCGGCATTCCCTGCCTCATGTGTTTTACTATTTCCTTGACACGGAAAGGGGTCAGGTCCTTGAATATTACCCCGTTGATTATGGCTGCAGGCTCCTGGTCACACATTCCGATGCAAGCTGTATCAAACAGCCCGATCAGCCCGTCGCTGCTCACATTGCCAAAACTAATGCCTGCTTCCTCTTCAAAAGTTTGCTTTACTTTCCCTCTTCCCATCATCTCCGCTGTCACACTGTTATTCAGGTAGACATTATATTTTCCCAGCGGTTTATTGCTGAAGAAATGGTAAAAACTAATTGTCTCAACAAGTTCGGCCTTTGAAATGCCAACCTCGTCCGCGATTTTCTGGGTGAATTCCTCAGGGATGTATCCAGTTTCTTCCTGAATATCCAGCAGGATATCCATCAGGCGGGAAGGATCATTGCCGTATTTGTCAATAATGTCGGAAATGCTTGTTTTCATAAAAAAGTATATTTATTCTGTTATTGATTGGTGTTGATGATTTCCTGTCCGTTTTTTTTAAACTTATTCACGAAATAGATCAGGTTCACCAGTTCATTTTCAATATTGAAGTTATTGATGGTGATCTCTTCCGTACTCTTGAATTTTACCGGGGAGAAATTCAATATGCCTTTGATTTTTGCTGCTTTAAGTCTTTCAAGTGTTTGCTGGGCAGCAATATCCGGAACAGCCATTATGGCTACACTGATATTATTATCCCTGACATAATCCGCCAGTTCTTCAATCGGCTTGACCGGTATTTCTCCGGTTTTTTTGATTTTCTTTATATCGATGTCGAATCCGGCAGCAATCTTGATCCCGTCTTTTTGAAAACCGCCATAGGACATCAAGGCTTCGCCGATCCGGCCTACACCCACGATAACTACCTTCTGGATCTCGTTGCTGCCGAGGATCTCGTTTATCTTGACCAGGACATCGTTAACGGTATAACCCCCCTTCTGGCTTCCGGATATTCCGAAAATGCCAAAATCCTTTCTGACCAGTGATGCAGATATACCTAGAGGATCCGCGATATTGTCTGAAAAGACTCTAACCATGCCGAGGGACTTAAACCTGTTCAGTAGATGCTTATAACTAAGCAGGCGGTTAATTCGATTTTGAATTGTCATAATCTAGCCTTTCATTCCGTTGTCAAGAAGTAATATTCCTATAAGATGTGATTACCGTAACAATAAACTAAAAAATAATAACACATAAGTGGGTATGTGTAACGTGTAATGATTTTTCCAATAACAAAAAAACTGCTTTTTCGCCTAATTACCAAGCTTTTGGTCAATTTAGAAGGAATCAAAATTAGCCTGTTGTAAATGTGATTTATGTCACATTTTTTAAACCATGGTAGTGACTTATTGTTGATTACAAATGTGAGAAATTTTAAAATTGCCAAACTATAAACAATAACCATTCTAATTTTTATTAACATTACATTGTTCATTATAAATTCCCATTAAATCATCAACATAAACCTCCAGATGATATTAAGATCCTTGAAATTATTAAAGATCTACCTGATCCTTGTCGCCATCCATTCTTTTTGTGTTGGATTTGGACTTATACTCATCCCTCTGGAATTTTTCGACCTCTTTGGTTTCTTTGAGTACAGCGGGATTTTTTTCAAAATTCAGGCAGGCGTCTTTCACATAGTCATGTGCGGAGCCTATGTCTCAGCTGCCAGGGATCCGGTGGGTAACAGCGTGATGATACGCTTTTCTATCTTTGCTAAAATGATAGCCACCGTATTTCTTATTTCTTATGCCGTTTTTATCGACATGGCCTGGATTGTACTGGCATCTGGAATTTTTGATTTTGTAATGGGACTGGTCCTGATCTGGTTCCTTAAAGGCTTAAAAGATATCCGTTAATATGAATAAGATCTCCTCAAATCCCTACCTGATAAAACTGACCCTGATTGCTACCCTTGGCGGTTTATTATTCGGTTATGATACAGCTGTCATCTCAGGGACGGTATCCTCCCTGAAAAATTTCTTCATTGATCCTTATGCCTGGCCTGAGACAACCGCCAACTTCATGCATGGACTGGTTGTTTCATCGGCCCTTGTCGGATGTATTATCGGTGGATTATCCGGAGGCATAATCAGCTTAAAATGGGGGAGGAGGAAGGGGTTGATCCTGGCTGCCGCATTGTTTTTATTATCTGCCCTGGGATCTTCCATGCCAGAACTGTTTTTCCAGCCGCTGGGAACAGCGGATGAAAAATTCATTACGGTATTCATCATTTACCGCCTGATTGGAGGAATTGGCGTGGGGATAGCATCCATGCTCTCGCCCATGTATATTGCAGAAATTGCACCCGCAGGGATCAGGGGAAAACTCGTTTCATGGAACCAGTTTGCGATAATCTTCGGAATGCTTGTTGTCTACTTTGTAAATTACAGCATTGCCCGCCGGGGTGATGATGCCTGGTTGTATCAGCTTGGCTGGAGATGGATGTTTGCCTCTGAAACCATACCGGCCCTTCTTTTCCTGATGTTGTTATTGTTTGTCCCGGAAACACCCAGGTATCTTGTCATGAAAGACCATAGAAACAGGGCATTGCAGATACTTCAGCGAATCAATGGTGAGTCCGAAGCTACCCGCATTCTGCAGAGCATTGTAGATTCTATCCATCTCCCTGCCGCCTCAAAACGCCTGTTCTCCTTTGGCTCCCTGGTCATTATTATCGGTGTATTATTGGCGGTATTCCAGCAGTTTGTAGGGATCAATGTGGTATTGTATTATGCCCCGGAAATATTCAGGAATATGGGATCAGGCACAGACACCGCCCTCCTGCAGACCATCATCGTAGGGATCATCAATCTCAGTTTCACCGTAGTGGCCATATTCACTGTAGATCGCTGGGGAAGGAAACCCTTGCAGATATCCGGTGCCCTTGGTATGGCCTTCTTCATGTTCATACTGGGTTTTACCTTTTTCCTTGAGCAGGTAAACCTGTTATCTTTGATATGTATGCTGGGATATGTGGCCTGTTTTGCGCTGTCATGGGGACCTGTAACCTGGGTTCTTCTCTCAGAGATTTTTCCAAACCGGATCCGGGGCCGTGCTATGGCCCTTGCGGTAGCTGCCATGTGGATCTCCAACCTGATCATTTCCCTGACCTTTCCAATCCTCAATAACAGCAGTGCCCTGAACCAGGTCTTTCATCATGGATTTGCCTACTGGATATATGGGGCTATGGGTATTTTGGCTGCCCTTTTTGTCAGGAAATATGTGCCTGAAACAAAGGGGCGCTCACTTGAAGAGATTGAGAATCAGTGGAAATAGCCCGGGAAAGGAAAAATATCCCGGGTCAGAGAAGGTTTAGGTTTACAGGGGTGAAAAGAGATATTATTCTGATTGCTGGATTTGCTCATGAATAAAGGCCAGGTCCTTGCTCAGGTCATGTTCCAGAGAATCGAAAAAGGTGTCTTCCAGGTCTGTGATAATGGATTTCAGGTTTCCTACGTTCTGCAGTGAAGGCATTACTTCAGGCAATGGTACCATTCCGGTGGTGTCTGCTTCGAATATTTCAAAAGATTCTTCGATCTCATCTATGCTCATCTGGATAGCGATGGAAACTGCAGTGAACAGCTGTTCCCTGGTTTCCTGGGCTTCCGGGTCAATGAGCAACTCAGAAAGCATGATCTTTTCAAAGGCTGACAGGAAAGCGACCACTTCCCTGGAGGGAAAACCATTATTATAGCGTCTGTAGGCAATGGCCTGGATATATTTTCTGATGAGGATCCGGTCACCCACTTTAGTGCTGGTGGCGATCAGCTGGTAAAGCATGGTTATGTACCACTTCAGGACAAGTTTATCCATTGAACGGTAATGCTCGAAAGACGCCCCGTTATCCACGTTATAAACATGGTCGACCATCTTGTTGATGATAAAATCACGGTGCCGCATCATCACTTCATATGCTTTCACATTGAATCGTGTGGAGATCCTGTGCATAGCAGTTTCATTTTTTACGGTCCAGTCAACATAATGATTCTTCATGTTTTCAATCATAAATAATAAACGGCGAAGGATATCATTGCGTGGCGATGTTTTCCAGGAGAGGGCTTCAAAGGTCTGGTCTGCCCTGACCACCAGCTTCCGGTCAATATATTTCATCATCCATGGCCGTTCGAATGGCTTCTCTCCCAGTAGATCTCCTATGGCAGTCCTCGCAATAATCCCGGGGAGGGCAATGAACTTTGGCATTTTCATGGATCTTTTAGGCCGGCCGTAAAAGTATTTTGTTGCAGCATCAAATAATTCCTCGTGGGTGACTGTGCCATTGGGACTGGCCACATAGGTTACCAGTTGTGGTAATTCATCGGACTGCTCAAGGATGGTTTGTATCATCCTGACCAGGTCAGTAATATGTATGTACGTGATACTGGACGTTCCCTTGCCTCCGAGGATCCGGGCATTCCATTTGTCAGACAGCCAGGTGCTGAGAAAGACAAAAAGTGGGGGATATTCGCACCAGTCACTATAAACGGCGGCAAACCTGAGAATGGTGCAGGGGAACATACTGGAATAGTTCCGAATCATTTCCTCTGCTTTGCGTTTGCTCACAGCGTAGGGATAGTTGGCATCCGGTGGACTCAGTTCGTCCAGCAGGTTATCAGGATCTTTATTGAATTTGCAGGCGGCCAGGGAACTGGAAAATATGAAGCGCTTAATGTTCAGGTATTGTGCCAGTTTGAGCACATTCCTTGTACCATTGACATTCGTATGTTCATACTGGGGATTGTTATCCATTGTGAAATCATAGTACCCGGCCAGGTGTACAATAAAATCAGCACCACCATACCGGTTAATGCTTTCAACTACCTCCTGGAGGTTTGAGAAATCCCCAATGTCTACCTGGGTCCAGCGAATGTTCTCATGTTTGGGAATACCGGATTCCTGCTGTGATCTTCGGGCCAGGCAAAAAAGCCTGTACCGGTTGGCATTCTGCTCAATAAAATGCTTCCCGATAAAACCTGATGCTCCTGTAATGATAATGCCCGGAAGCGCGTCATTCATGTTTTAAAGATAACCCTGTGTACCGCGTATTTCCCCTTTTCTGCGGTAAATGTTGAACAATTCAGAACCTTGCTTTATCTCTGCATGACTACAGCCCACACGGTTGCATATGCCTATACAATTGCAATAGTTACCCATTTTATCTGCAAAGAGGGTGATCATGTCTCCACCGCAATCACAGGGTGCATAAACAGGCAGGGGGACATCACAAATGGGACAGAGAAGGTTCATGATTTCTCCTTCTGAAAGGTCAATACCAATGGTATATTTCGACTTATCCCCGCAATAGGGGCTGAGGGCTATTTGCCCTTCCTGCTTTCCCTTTTTTATTTTGATGAGGATACCATGACGGCCGGTGAATTCTACATTCGGACTTATCAGGTTATGTCCATTGGGGCAAAAGCACTCCTCCACTACGAGCAATTCATCATCATCATCAGTTAACTTATTTGCCTTCTTCTTCTTTTTTTTCACGTGAGGGACTTTCCACATCCCTTTTGAATTAAACCTTCCCATGTGATATTTTTAATCGTTATTTTAATCTATTGACCTGACTGAGATATTCCTGCTGAAGTTCATCACCAGGTTCTTAACCTCTGTTCGAATGCCGTTATACCTGTTTTTCAGGTCATCACTGAGACTGGCACTAAATTCCAGGTCTTCCAGGATCTCTATCCCGAGGACAAGGATTTTTTCCGGTATGATGAAACCGAGCTTCTTCCCCATCTCCAGCATCATTTTGAAAGAGACATCGTGTTGGCAGGAGAGGTGAAGGGTTTCCTGGTAATCTCCGGTTGTGAAAACATGTACCTTACCGGCCTCTTGCTGAACCGTTTTTATGGTGTCGATGAAAATTACCCCCTGGTAACCGTTGATATACTCCAGCAGTTCGAGTCCACCAATAAACAGGCATTCGAAGTCAAATTCCCCTGCCGACACCAGGCCTTTCATATCCCGGGTCAACCTGACAGGTATTCCTACATCCTGCTGGATATCGTTCCCGATACCCAGGATCAGCACCTTATTATTTCTTTCACCCATGCTGATGCGAAGTTAATATTTATCCGGGAATTAATCCCTGCTGGCCGTCCGGATGATCTCTCCTTCCTTGTTCCTGAAATTCACTACCAGGGGCATTTTCCCAGGCTGGTTATGCGTGGCACAGGAAAAACATGGGTCATAAGCCCTGAATGCCATTTCTACCATGTTCAGGATACCGTCATTTACTTCCACTCCCTTTTTTATGAGTCCCTGTGCTGCTTTTTTCAGGGACATGCATATGGCCGCATTATTATTGGTCGTACCAACCACGATATTGGCTTTGGTCACAATGCCTTTCTTATCCGTCCAGTAGTGGTGGGTAAGTGTACCCCGCTGGGCTTCAACAATACCTACACCTTCATTAGGGACATTGTCAAGGGGCGCCCGAAGGTCTGTTCCAATGATTTCAGGGTCTTCTGCAAGCTCTAAGGCACGCTCGGCAGAATACAATAATTCTATCAGTCTTGCCCAGTGCATGGCAAGCGTGGCATGAACCGGCGATCCTCCAAGGGTTTCATACATCCTTTCATACTCAACCTGGGCAAGGGGTGTGGCCATGCCATCTGCTGCGTTCAGCCTGGATAGCGGAGTTGCCTGGTATACACCGGAATCCTGTCCATCCACAAATCCTTTCCATCCAATCTTTTTCAGAAAGGGGAATTTGAGATAGCTCCAGGGTTCTACACGCTCTTCCACATAATCCATGTAGTCATTGGGAGCATACTTGCAATGCTCATTGCCTTCCACATCCACTACCCTTACTTTCCCGTCGTAGAAATTAACCTTGTTGTTTTCATCAACCATTCCCATCGAATGAAGCTTAAGGGAATAGGGTCCGTTCAGTATGATATCCACATATGTTTCATTCCCAAGCACGATATCATTAAAAATCTGAAGGGAAAACTTGGAGAACTCAATGAAACCCTTTGACTTTTCCACAATGTCATCCCTTTGCTCTGCAGTGAGCCCTTTACGAACCCCGCCTGGAATGTTCATAACCACATGTGTCTGGTGGCCGCCGAGCAATGCCTGGATCTCCTGGGCAATGCGGCGCTGTTTCAGGACTTCGGTTCCTATCTCTACACCAACCTTATTGATCACTCCCAGGACGTTTCGTTCTGCTGCCGGAGCAGTGGGACCAACAACAAAGTCTGGGGCTGCCAATGCATAAAAATGCGCAATATGGCTGTGTACGAAATGGGCCATGTAGAACAATTCACGCAGTTTTTTGGCCGTGGGAGGTGGCTCAACACCATAAACGGCATCTGCTGCTTTTCCAGAGGCCATATGATGGCAACCCGGGCATACACCGCAGATCTTGGTGACTATCTGTGCCAGTTCCTCTACGGGGCGGCCTTCACAGAATTTCTCAAATCCTCTGAGTTCGGGGACCTGGAAATATACATTATCCACGTCACCTTCATCGGTCAGGAAGATCTCGATCTTTCCGTGACCTTCCAGTCTGGTTATGGGGTCAATGGTTATCCGTTTGCTCATAATAATTTCCTCCTAATTATTGAGCCGGGCAGGCTGAACCTGTAAAATGTTCCGGCTGGGTCATCAATTTGGTCAACTATTTTCTCTATTTCTTCTTCTTCATTCGAGTCTATCATGGTCCCGATGGCTGACATCATCTTGGCGCCGGGGTCCATGGAATCTGCCGGCGGACCGTAACAGCCGCGGCAGGGGGCATTTCCCTCAATGCAGCGGACCCCGCATCCTCCACGTGTGGCAGGTCCCATGCAGATCACGCCCTGCTCGAGGAAACAGGTTTCACCATCATCCTGTATATCGATGGGCCTGTGAAACTCTTTGATGGTCTTGTTGTCTGTCTTTTTGCGGTTGCATTCGTCACATTGCGACTTTTCCAGGGCGCCAACAACGGATCCCTTGGGTGGCAATTCAGCACCGGTCACAATGGCCATGAAGACCTCCACCAGTCTTTCGGTCTGGGGCGGGCATCCAGGCAGGTAATAGTCTACATCCACTACCTGGTCCAGGGCCCTGACATCATTATAAAATTCTGGTAGTTCCAGCACCCCTTCCTTCATCTTCGTCTCTGTTTGGGGTCGTAGCTTGTCAGGATTGACTGTTGACTCACTGGTGTCGTAAACACGCTCAAAGATGCCTTCCCTGTCAGAGAAATTACCCAGTCCGGGTATTCCTCCCATGTGGGCGCAGGATCCATAGGCAACCAGGATCTTGGTCTTCTGCCGTAGCAGGTGTGCAAGATGCTCGTTTTCACTGTTTCTTACAGCCCCGTTGAACAGGGTCACATCTATTTCCTGGTCCGCCATGGCCTCTACATCCTTGTATTTGGTATCCAGGGCAATGGGCCAGAATACCAGGTCAGCTGCAGCTACAACGTCAAATAAAGATTCATGCACATCCAGCACGGATACGCAGCATCCTCCACAAGCAGCCCCCCAGTAAACAGCCAATTTTATTTTTGGCTTTGCATTTTTATCTGTTGCTTCCATATAATGGGAATTTAATTAGGCTAATGTTTCCATAACTTCTTTGATCTCACAGGGACCGAGTGCTGTCACCGTTTCGGTCATTTCATCTGCCAATTCGGCAAATTGTCTTCCCTCGCTGGCACTGACCCAGGCAAGCCTGAGCCTGTCTTTGTGGATGCCCATCTGCTGGATATACTTTTGCAGCAAATGATAGCGCCTGAGGCATTTATAGTTTCCTTCGTGGTAGTGGCAGTCCCCGGGATGACATCCACAGATCAACACCCCGTCTGCGCCTTCCTTAAAGGCTGTCAGCACAAAGGTTGGGTCCACCCGCCCCGAACACATGACCCGGATCACCCGGATATTGGAAGCGTATTTCATCCTGGAAGTGCCGGCCAGGTCAGCGCCTGTATAAGAGCACCAGTTACACAGGAAAGAAACGATTGTCGGTTTGAATTCCTCCATGATATTGATATTTAATCTGGTTAATCAGGTTTAAACTTCTTGCATTTCTGTTGTCATCAATCCCACGATCTGGGAGAGGATCTGCTGGTCAGTAAAATGCCTGCTCCGGATGGCACCGGTTGGACAGGCGGAACCGCAGGTACCACATCCCTTACACAAGACCTCATTGACAACAGAAACGTTTTTCTCATCGTCGAAACTAATCGCTGTGTATGGACAAACATTCACACAGGTCTGGCAACCACAGCAGATATCTTCATTCACAACCGCTGTAGTCACTTCCACCTCAACAGATTTCTGCAGTATAGTGGCCAGCACCCTTGCACTGGCTGCCCTTGCCTGGGCTACCGAGTCCGTGATGTCTTTGGGTCCCTGGCAACTACCGACAATATAGACACCATCAGTGGTGGTAGCTACGGGGTCAAGCTTGGGATGGCGCTCGATAAAGAAATCATTTCCGCATTTACTAACCCCTACATGGTGAGCGACTTCCTTGGCGTCTTCACGGGCTTCCAACCCCACCAGGAGGACAACCATATCGGCAGGAACCTCGATCTGGGTGTTCGAAAGCCTTTCCTTCAGCTCAATCAGCATCTCACAGCAATCCTTGGGATCAGCCTTGGTGATCTGAGGGATTCCTTCACGCTGGTCGAAATTAAGGAACATGACCTTGCGTTTTGCTGTAGCATCATACAATTCTTCACAGCCTTTGCCGAAACTACGCATATCAGCGTATATCTCATATACATTGGTGTCTGGCAGGGCTGTCTTAACCTGGTTGGCATATTTTAGTCCCAGCATACAACAGGTCCGCGAGCAATACTCATGATAATCATTGTTCCGGCTGCCAACACAATGTATAATGGCAAGGTTCTTTGGTTCCTTGCCCTCCTTTGTTTCGATCTTACCCGCTTTGAGCATCTTCTCAAATTCGATGGAAGTTACCACATTGGGCAGCTTGCCATAGCCATGCAGGTCAACCGAGCTGGGATCAAAAGGTTTTAATCCCGTGGCTACAATGATATTACCGAATTCCAGGGATTTGCTTTCGCTGCCATTTGCTTTAATCTCAGCGTTGAAGTTTCCAACATAACCGAAGATCTCTTCTATCACTACTTTCTTGAACACCTCGATATTCGGATGGTTTTCCACCCTTTTGATTTTTGGTCCCAGGATCTGTGCAGCAGGCACCATATAGGGAAAGGTCAGGTCTACTTGGGCCGCATGCCCACCCAGTTCTGCCTCTTTCTCGATCAGGTAAACCTGCTTGCCTGCATCCGCAATCTCAAGGGCTGCTGTCAGTCCGCTGATGCCTCCGCCAATGACCATGGAGGCCGGGTTGATATCGACCTTCCGCTTATCCAGGGCTTCATGCCAGGCAACCCTGGCAACAGCTGCCGTCACCAGTGATTTGGCCTTCTTAGTGGCCTCTTCCCGGTCCGTATGTACCCAGGAAACCTGTTCCCTGATATTGGCCATCTCGAACATGTATGGGTTGAGTCCCGCATTCGTGAGGGCTTTCCGGAAGGTCAGCTCATGGATCCTCGGGGAGCAGGCAGAAACTACCACCCTGTTCAGGTTATGCTCCTTGATATCCTTGATGATCAATTCCTGTCCCGGATCGGAACACATATATTTATAGTTCTTGGAAACCACCACATTGGGCAGTTTGCCGACTTCTTCGGCCACGCCTTCAACATCCACCATTTTGGCGATATTGGTACCGCACCAACATACATATACGCCTATTCTTTTTTCTTCCATAGTGAATTATTTTTAAGTAGCCGGAGCTAACTGCGTTTTATACTGCTTTTGTAATGCTGCCTTTTTCAGATTGGCGAAATAGAGTCCCAGGGGCCTGTATGCCAGGTGGGACCATTTCGAGAATGCAACAAAGGTTACCACCATGGGTACTTCCACTGCCAGGTGCACTACATAGCTGATGTAGGTTGCCTGAGGCATTCCATTAAGTCTGAAAATATGGACCAGTATGCCCGTTACAGCGATCAGGAACAGCAGGACGGGGAATATATAATCCGAATGATGCGAGAACTTGAAGATGGTCTTTTTCGCTTTGATCCTTCCCCAGACGAAATACACGGTACCAAAGACGATGCCTGCGGTAATGTAATAACCCAGCAAACGTTGCGGATGGTACCAGGGATGAATGGTTTCAGTCTGGAACCATTCCAGGAAGAAAATGATGAAAATGAACATCATTACATAAGAACTCATCAGGAACCAGTGCAGGAACCAGTACCATCTCTTGTCCTCGCATTTGGCAAAACGGGCCTGGGTGCCAAAATGGAAAATGGCATCCCATACCTTGGTAAAGTATAAAGAGACGGGAACTCTGACACTCTTGTCCTTGATGATGACCTTGTAAAACATGTTTATTATGTTTGTAATCAGGAAGAAAGACAGGGTCAATAGCACGATATGGTCGATTGATTCGATCAGGTGGGCCGGAGCAAAAGCATTGATTTGAACAATTCCCTCTGCACTGAGAGGTATGCTGAAATCTGCGAATGCCAGGAAAGCTGCCACAACGCCCAATGCCAGGAGTATCATTACGGTCAGGTGTGCAGCAAAAGACCGGTATAGCAAACCTGATAGCCCTGTCCAGTCGTAAACCGAGGTCAACCAGCGTCTAAGGGTCATCATCATTTCCCCGGGATTGGCATCCCTGGGACAGGTATCCGTACACTCTCCGCAGTAATAGCATAACCATGGATCAACATAACCGGCCAGCTTGTCTTTCAAGCCCATTTGCATGGCCCTGATCCCCTTCCGTGGGAAGAGGAAGCCGTCTTCTGTCAGGGGACAGATGGCAGTGCAGTTGCCACAATGGAAACATTCGTTCCAGTCTGCCTTGCCATACCCTTCGAGTTTTTTGCTGAAGTTAGGATCTATTCTTGTACTCATGATTCTACCTCCATTTTTAATGGTGAAATTTGCCTTGCATTTTCTATGATCTTGTCAGGGGACATGTCTTTAATGCCCCCCCTGATCTTTCCTTTAATAACTGTTTGAAGCACCCTGGAGGCGGCTGCCGATGCCTGGGCCACCGTATCGGGTATATCCTTGGGCCCCTGGCAAACACCGGCAATGGTAATGCCGCCGGTGAAGGTTGACGTAGGTTCACTCAGGTAATTGTTCTCGACGAACCAGCCATCTTCTCCCTGCTCTATTCCCAGCATTTTGGCTACATCGCCTGCATCAGCCCTGGCTTCTAGTCCAACGCTTAATACCACCATGTCCACCTTCTGTTCCAGTACCCTTTCCTCGTATATATCTTCGCTCCTGACCATGAGCTGGTCACCGCTCTGTTCTACCTTGGCGGTCCGGCCCCTGATCATGTGCACACCTTCTTCCTTGATCCTTTCGGAAAACTCTTCATATCCCTTGCCAAAGGCCCGCATGTCAATGTAGTATTCATAGACCGCAGCATTGGGGATCTTTTCCTTGATCAGGTGGGCCAGTTTCAGGGAATACATGCAGCATACCCTTGAACAATATTTGTTATGATTGTGGTCCCTGCTTCCTATACAGTGCACAATGGCTACACTTTTCGGTTCTTCTCCTTCCTCTTCAAAGACCCAGTTCTTTTTCTTGTCCTGGGTCCTGAACCTGATATTCCCTTCTGTGGGACCGGCTGCATTGACCAGCCTTTCAAACTCAAGAGAGGTGACTACGTTGGGTAATTTTCCATAACCGAACTGTTCTGCCCGTTTTGGATCGAAAGTCTGGAAACCGGTCGCAACGATGATATTGCCGACATTGAGTTCGACGGTTTCGTCCTTCTCATCAAGGTTGATACAGTTCTCAACAGGACAGAATTTTACACATACGCCACATTTCCCTTTCAGCACATAGGTACAGCTGTCGGCATCGATCAGCCATTTATTCGGCACCGCCTGGGGGAAAGGTATGTAAATGGACTTTCTCATGGTGGTCTCGGAATCAAACTCACTGGGTGCCTTGGCCGGGCATTTTTCAGTGCAGATCCCACATCCTATGCAGGTTGCCAGGTCTACACGCCTTGCCTTTTTAAGCACCTTAACCTGGAAATTCCCGGTCTTTCCGCTGACGCCTTCGACTTCGCAATAGGTCATCAGTTCAATGTTGGGATGCTGGCCGACCTCCACCATTTTCGGGGTGAGGATACAGGCCGCACAGTCCAGCGTCGGAAAGGTCTTGTCAAACATGGCCATATGCCCGCCGATGGTCCCCGTCCTTTCCAGGAGGTAGACTTTCTTGCCCGCATTGGCAATTTCAAGGGCTGCCTGTATCCCGGCGATCCCACCTCCTATTACTAGGGTGTCGGGTTGGACATCAAAGTCCTCCGGTACGGCTGCCATTTCAAATGGTACGTCAAGAATGGCGCAGGCGAGGATCGCCTTCGCTAATTCCGTATCCTTCTGCCGGGTAGCATTTTGTTCCCTGAAACTCACAGTGGCTATCTGGGAGGGATCTTTGCCGGCGATTGCCATGGCTTTGGAGAATGCCGGACTGATAAAACCGGGTGTCTCGCCTGCCAGGATGATCCGGGTGATCCCCTGGTCACTGATGTTCTTGGCCATCTGATTTGAATCCATCAGATTCAGATCATCAGCTTTCCAGATATGGGCCACTTCATCCATGCCCTGAGCAAAAGCATACAGTTCATTTAATTGTAATGAATCCGGGTGTCCATTCAAGTGTTTACAGAAATATACACCCGTTTTAACTGAATTGCTCATATTGATACAGGTTTTCGTGAAGAAGTAAAGATGATGTGAAACTTAAAAATTTTAACAAAAAAATATTGTTACAGTTTTCACATTAAAGATAATTTTTTTACATTTATGTGCAAGAATAAAATATGGTTTTATCATTAACAATCCCCTATATAGAATTAAATTAAATAAATATAATCCTGGAAGTGCCTGCACTGGCTGAAGAAATTCAGCTGGGATAACATAAAGAAGACCCTTTATGAGGCATTCATCTAGGTATCAGAGAGGCTTAATATTTGCTTATGGTCATTAGCAAAAATGTCAATAGGTTGTTGGGGTACAGGAGTTTGCTGGTCAAAATGCAAGATCTTGGTTTTGAGACAGTTTACTCTTATAATCTTGGCAAAGAAGCGGGCGTCTCACCTGAGCAGGTCAGGAAAGATTTTTCCCAGTTCGGGATCAAAGGGAAAAAGAAGGGTGGATACAATGTTATTGAGCTTTTATTCACATTAAACAATATATTTCGCAAGGATGAATTGCAGAATGTCATACTGGTTGGCCTTGGAAACATTGGGCATTCATTATTGAAATACCGTGGATTCAAGAATCGCATGATAAAAATCGTGGCCACTTTTGACATTGATCCATCCAAATACAGAAAAAAATGCCCGGTCCCATGTTATCCCATGGAAGAATTGGAAATGGTGATCACCGACCTGGCTGTAAAAACCGCCATTGTGGCCGTTCCCGAACGGGCGGTCCAGGAAGTATGTGACCAGCTGATTACTGCGGGCATACTGGGGATCTTGAGTTTTGCACCCACCAACATTAAAGTGCCGCCCCATATTACCATCAATAATATCAGCATCAGCCATGAGCTGGAATCGCTCATTTATCAAACGCTACATGTGAAAGGCGATTAGCAGATTTTATCCCATCTTTGTGGGAGTGAAAATCCTATGCAAGGGAGGGTAAATTATATCATTACTGTATCCGGACTGGTCCAGGGGGTTGGCTTCAGGCCATTTATTTACCGCCTGGCTAGTGAAGCGGGATTGGAAGGATGGGTCCTGAACACCAATGAAAATGTAAGGATAGGCGTACGGACCGACCAGGCTATCCTGGAGACTTTTATAGACCAGATCCGGCAGCAGGCTCCTCCCGCATCGGAGATAGGGAAAATCAGCATCGAAGTAGCTCCTCCAGAAGCTTTTTCCGGATTCAGGATCATCGAAAGCAAAAACCTATCCGAAGCAGTCACCCGGGTTAGTCCGGATATTGCCGTCTGCGAAGAATGCCTGGCAGACATTAAAGAGCAATCCAACCGCATCGATTATCCCTTTCTGAACTGCACGAATTGCGGTCCCAGGTTCACCATCATAAAGGATCTTCCTTATGACAGGGCCCGGACCACCATGCAGGAATTTAACATGTGTCGGGCATGCAAAACTGAATACGAGGATGTGCTGGACCGTCGCTTCCATGCCCAGCCGACAGCTTGTTCGGTATGTGGGCCTGAATATACATTGGTCATTGGGACGGAGAAGATCACTGGTATACAGGATATCATTAACCGGACTGCGGACCTGATAGATGGGGGAGGGATTGTTGCTATCAAGGGACTCGGTGGTTTTTTTATGGCCTGTGATGCATTGAACCAGGATGCGGTAAAGCGGATGAGGGACTCCAAACACCGGGAGGGGAAGCCCTTTGCTGTCATGTTTGGCAACCTCGAAACAGCCGGCAGGTTCTGTGAGATCTCAGACACAGAAGCATCATTGTTAAGTTCCTGGAAGCGTCCCATTGTTATCCTGAAGGAGAATAGTGGACTGGCCCCCGGGGTTTCCAACGGGTTTGCGTCCATTGGGACCATGTTGCCCTATATGCCTTTTCACTACCTATTGTTTGAGTGGATGAACTCCAGTGTGATAGTCCTGACCTCGGGCAACCTGTCAGACGAGCCCATCATCATTGACAACAGGCAGGCAGAGGAAGTCCTTGGTCCGGTCTCGGATGCCGTGCTGCACTATAACCGTGACATTCACAACCGCTGCGATGATTCTGTGGTCAAGGTAGTAAGGGAGCAGTCCCGCTTGCACAGAAGATCCAGGGGATATGTGCCAAATCCGGTTCACACTGATTTATCTGTTGAGGGCATCTTTGCGGCGGGAGCCGAGCTGGTGAATTGTTTTTGTCTTGGAAAGGGGAAGCAAGCCATTATGAGCCAGCATATTGGTGATCTAAAGAATTTTGAAACACTGGCTTTCTACAGGGAGACGGTTGACCGGTTCAGGTCTCTGTTCCGGCTGGAACCAGAAATGGTTGCCTGCGATCTGCATCCGGATTACCTGTCGACAAGGTTTGCCCGGGAACTGGGATTACCCACCGTGGCGGTACAACATCATCACGCTCATATTGCTTCTGTGATGGCAGAACATGGAGTTACGGAACCTGTGATAGGGGTAAGTTTTGATGGAACTGGACTGGGCGATGACCAGCGTATATGGGGATCGGAGTTCCTGGTTTGCGACCTGGCCGGATACAGGCGCCTGTCCCACCTGGAATACATGCCCATGCCCGGAGGCGATATGGCTACGCATGAACCCTGGAGAATGGCGGTTTCTTACCTTTATAGGGTTTACGGACGGGATCTGCTGGATATGGACCTGCCCTTTATTAAGAAACTGAACCTACATACTGTTGAACAGGTTATTCAGGCCATAGAAAAGAATATCAATTCGCCCCTGACATCCGGAGCCGGTAGGTTATTTGATGCCGCCGCCGCATTGCTGGATCTGTGTTCTTTTTCTGGTTTTCATGCCGAAGCACCGATGAGGCTTGAAAATATTGTCCATCCGCTAACACGCCAGGCATATCCCTACGACGATGGGATGGAAATATCCATGGCACCTGCCATTCGGGCCATGGTGGAAGAAGTGATGGGCGGGGTTGAAGTGGGACTAATCTCAACGAAGTTCCACAATACCATCGGGGAGATCATTGTCAACGGAGTAAGCAAGATCAGTAGGGATTCAGGCATTCGTACAGTAGCCCTCTCCGGGGGTACATTTCAGAACAGCTATCTCTCATCCCTGGTAGAATCAGAACTGCAGGATGCTAACTTCAGGGTGCTGTTTCCAAGGCAATTACCATCCAATGATGGAGGGATTGCACTTGGACAGCTGGTGATTGCAGCAAAGAAACGTGAAATGGGAGATTACTGATGCCCGTAACCGCTGGAGGTTATGTATTTCTCCAGGTCTTTGATTTGAATATCCTGTTCCCTGATGATGGCATTCACAACATCACCAATCGAAACAACACCTGCCAGTTTATTGTGGTCAAGTACTGGGATATGCCTGACATGCTTATTGGTCATTACGGCCATAAGCTCCAGTGTGGTAGATTCAGGTTTGGCAGTGGTCAATTCGGTGGTCATGTAATCTTCCACCCTGGTTTCCTTGGAGGATTTACCATGAAGGATGATCTTGCGTGCATAATCCCGTTCTGAGAACATTCCAATCAGTTTCCCGTCACTGTCCATTACCATAAGGGCTCCACAGTCCTTGTCAGCCATGATCTGCAGTGCTTCAAATACGGTTGAACCTGGACTGACATTGTAAGTCTCATTTCCCTTGGTCTCTAAAATTTGCTTTACGGTCGCCATAATATGTTTTGATTTATTTGCAGGTAAAGATACAATTATCAGGAAATTTTTTAAACCGTTTCATCTAAAAAATGGTGTTCTGTCCACCTTGTTTTTATTGGGAAACATATAACGATAAATTCCAGATTAATGACATACCTGGTGAAAAATCAGATTTCCATTTATATGTCTTATTTTTGGGAACTCAAACCTGCCTGATATGCATGAATTTTCCATTGCCGTGGACATTGTCGATATTGCCACTTCCTCTGCCCGGCAGGAAGAAGCTACTGTGGTAAAAGAGATAGAGATAGAGATTGGTCAGCTCTCTGGAGTAGTCATGGAGGCGCTGGAGTTTTCCCTGGAGGCTGCCGTGAAAGGGACCATCCTTGAAAATGCCCACAGAAACCTGATCATCATCGCCGGCAAGGCCAGGTGTACTCAATGTTTGACCGAATATGAGACGGACAGCCTCTTTAAACCCTGTCCCAAGTGCGGGACCTGCGCCCCGGACGTCATCCAGGGGAGGGAACTGAGGGTGAAATCCCTCATCGTGGAATAAGGTTTTTATTATCTTTGACAGAATCAAATAAACAAAAATACCATGTGTGATAGTTGCGGATGTGGCCAACCAGGGAAAGAACCAATCATACTTAAGCCAGGCGAAGAAAGCCATCACCATACACATACCCATGACGGTGTGGAACATACACATGATCATCATCATGGGGATGGACACCTTCATGACCATGATCACGGACATGCTCATGAGAGGAAACTGGAGATAGAGCAGGATGTGCTGGGCAGGAATAATCTGCTGGCCGAACGGAACAGGGGTTTTTTTGAAGCGAAGAACGTACTGGCACTGAACCTGGTGAGTTCACCGGGCTCAGGAAAGACCAGCCTGCTGGAAAGGACCATCAAGGACCAGGGGAAGAAACTTTCTTTTTTCATTATTGAAGGTGACCAGCAGACCATGAATGACGCCAACCGGATTAAGGAGGCTGGTGCCCCTGTAGTGCAGGTCAATACAGGAGAGGGCTGCCACCTGGATGCGGATATGGTGAACAAGGCAGTTAAAAAACTGGAGGTGGAGGATGGATCCATTCTGATGATAGAAAATGTAGGTAACCTCGTTTGCCCGGCCATGTTTGACCTGGGTGAATCATCCCGTGTGGTCATAATGAGCGTGACCGAGGGAGAGGATAAACCCCTGAAGTACCCTTACATGTTCCAATCCTCCGATCTCTGTATCATCAATAAAACTGACCTGCTTCCCTACCTTGATTTTGACCTAAAGCAGGCCAGAAAATATGCGCAGCAAGTTAATCCAAAGTTGGAATTTATAGAATTGTCAGTCAAAACAGGAGAAGGAATGGACAAGTGGTACGACTGGCTTGGGAAAACTGCTGATCCCTCCAAGGTGTGACATGGATGACCGGTAGGCAGAAGGGCATTAGGATGGTTATTTGAAAGATGATTATTAAACCTATTTTAAAGAGTCTGTTTCTGAATGGTTTTCTGGTTTTACATATGACAGGACTATGTCAGCATCATAAAACCATTTATGTTGAAGCTGAGAGCTTTGCGAATCATGGTGGCTGGGTAATCGACCAACAATCCATGGATGTTTTTGGGTCTTCCTATCTGTTGGCCCATGGGATGGGAATTCCTGTCCCTGATGCTGAAACGACCATTGTGTTGCCAAAAAATGGAGATTACCGTATATGGGTGAGAACGAGGGACTGGGTGGCGCCATGGCAGGTTGAAGGTGCACCGGGCAGGTTCCAGGTACTGTTCAACTCGAAACCACTCACAACTACTTTTGGGACACAGGGAAGTGACTGGCACTGGCAGAACGGTGGAAGCATCCGGCTCAAAAAAGGACCGCTCATTATTACGCTTCATGATTTGACAGGATTTGAAGGCAGGTGTGATGCCATCCTGTTAAGTGCTGACCACGATTTTTCTCCTCCCGAGGACTTGAAAGCGTTAAAAAAATTCCGCAGGCAGGCATTGGGATTATCTGAGGTACCGGAGGATGCAGGTGAATATGATCTTGTTGTTGTAGGTGGCGGGATGGCCGGGATTTGTGCTGCAGTAAGTGCTGCAAGACTTGGATGCAAAGTGGCCCTGATCCAGAACAGGCCTGTTCTGGGTGGCAATAACAGCTCAGAAGTAAGGGTTGGTCTGTCCGGTTTGATCTACCAGGAACCATATACCAATCTTGGTTCACTGGTTGATGAAATCGGTGGAATCGGACACTGGAATTTATGGGAAGCACAGCAGGATCCGGCTTCGGTGCGTAGTAAAAAGATTTTAGAGGTCATCAAACAAAATCCGGAGAAGAAAGAACACAATGCGGGTCCCTCGTCAAATTATGCAGATGATAAAAAACTGAACGTTGTACTCGGCGAAGAAAACCTGAGTTTGTTTTTGAATACCCATGTACTGGCAGCAGAAATGGATGGGAAGCGGATTGTATCGGTAACCGGAAAAAGCATCACAAGCGGTAAGGACTATAGGTTCAGGGGAAAATTATTCGCAGATTGTACGGGCGATGGAAATCTTGGTTTCCTGTCGGGGGCGGATTTCAGGGTAGGCCGGGAGGCAAAATCGGAAACAGGAGAACCAAGGGCTCCCGAGAAATCTGACCATTTGGTTATGGGTACTTCTGTTCAGTGGAATTCCACCCGCATGGACCAGCCCGTTACGTTTCCCAGGACCAGTCCATGGTCGGTCAGCTTTGATGAGGAAACATCTGTTAAGACTAGCAAAGGAGACTGGGATTGGGAGACGGGAGCCCTCAGGGACCAGGTCACTGAGATAGAGCTGATCCGGGACTATGCGCTCAGGGTGATCTATGGCAACTGGGATTTTCTCAAGAACAGGAGCATTGAGAAAGAAAACTTTGCCAGGCATAAACTGACCTGGGTAGCCTATATCGGTGGCAAGCGCGAATCAAGAAGATTACTGGGTGATGTTGTATTAAAAGAACAAGACATACTGGAAGACAGAAAATTTTCCGATGGGTCTTTTACAACTACCTGGGATGTGGATCTTCATTACCCGATCCGTGAAAATGGATTTACCGGAGAACCCTTCCAGTCTAGGGCAGATATGAGAAAAATAAAACCATACCAGGTCCCATACAGATGCCTGTATTCCCGCAATGTCTCTAATCTGCTTATGGCTGGACGAAACATAAGTGTAACACATGTTGCCCTGGGTACTGTCCGTGTACAAAGGACTACGGGTATGGCAGGAGAAGTTATTGGCATGGCTGCCTCGGTCTGTATGAATCAAAATTGTTTACCGAGGGATGTTTATGAAAAACACTTTTCCGATCTGGATGTTTTGATGAGCACCGGTATCGGAAATCCGGACTGGTGATTTAATTAGTTGGTTTGTTATTAACGTAATTTATTCCTGACCATGAGTGGCATCAAAAAAAAGGACCTTTATAAATGGTGCAAAATACCTGTAAGTGAGCTTGAAAACCATCCTGGTCTGAAGATCCCCTTTGTCCTGACCAAAGATTCTGGTGAAATGGGGGAAATGATGGCGCGTGATTTTGTAGCTGAAATTAAACAGGCCAATGCGAATGGAAAAGCCTTGCGGGCCATTGTTCCATGTGGACCGAAATGCTGGTATGCACCCTTTACCAGAATGGTAAATAAGGAGAAAGTATCACTCAGGCAGCTGACTGTTTTTCATATGGACGAATGCCTGGACTGGGAAGGCAAGCTGCTTGCTAAAAACGATCCCTACAATTTCCGAACTTTTATGGAAGAGCATTTCTATGGTGGCATATCCGCTGAGCTGGCTGTTCCAGAAGAGCAGCGGATTTTCCCTGAACCAAAACTCATTGATGAGATCAAACATAAGATAGCTGAAGCTCCCATCGACATAACACTCGGGGGATGGGGGCAAGATGGCCACATTGCTTACAACCAGGCGAGACGCCATCCATTTTGTCAGATCTCTTTTGAGGAATTGCGCAGTTCTGAATTAAGGGTGCAGGATAATAACCTGGATACAATCCTTGCCCTGGCACACAGGTCCTTCGGAGCTGCCTACCAATTTGTTCCACCTATGTCCATTACCCTTGGCATCAAAGAATGCCTCTCGGCAAAAAAGGTGCGTCTGTACAGCGATACGGGATCCTGGAAACAAACCGCCCTCAGGGTAGGTCTTTTTTCAGATATTACTGCTGAATATCCCCTGACCCTGCTTCAGGAACATCCTGATGCCAGGCTGACTGCCACTATTGATACTGCTTCTCATCCCATTTCTGAGAACCCGGACTGGGAATTCAAAGGCATCAACGCATGAAGGTGCTCTCGGAGTTGAGATCTGGTGAACTCAGGTATGATCACATGATTGGTACCGGTGGCATAGGTTCGGGGATTGTTTTCACTTTGAAAGGTGACCATACCCTGGGCCGAAACGAAAGCAGGCTGGCCACACTCGAACCCTATAATGACTATTGTAAGCTGCATATCATTATGCATTATGTTTCAGTGCTCCTCGGGGCTGGTACCCCAGGAAGTTTCAGGTCATTTCCCATTGGTGGCGTCGGATCTGATGAGGCAGGGACTAAACTGTATGAACAAATGAAACAGGCCGGCATGAGTATGGGATCTGTGAGTAAAAACAGTCCTTACCCTACCTTGTATAGTGTCTGCTATCAATATCCCGATTTTTCAGGGGGCAATATCACTACTGAGAACAGTGCCAGCAGTAAGGTGACCCCGGAGGATATCGATGATTTTTTCGTGGATTTCAGGACAGGTAAAGGTGATGGCATTGTATTGGCCGTCCCGGAAGTCCCACTGGAAACAAGAATACAACTGCTCAGACAGGGCAGGGGAAGGGGGTATCTGAATGTAGCGTCTGTCTTGTCCTCAGAAGTGGACCAATTCAAAATCAGCGGAGGACTGGGCTTAACGGATCTGCTTGCTGTCAATATTGATGAAGCACGCAGCATGGCTAACATCCTGGATGAATCAATCGATTCAGCATTGATTGTCAATAGATCCATAGAGGAAATAACCGGATCCAATCCTGCCATAATGCTGCTGATAACTGACGGAGCAAAGGGGAGTTATTGTTTTCAGGATGGAAAGCTGGAATATAATTCAATACTTCCAGCTGGCGTTAAATCAACTGCTGGTGCCGGAGATGCCTTTCTTGCCGGAACCATTGCAGGTATCTGTTGTGGCTTGCCATTACAGAAAGGAGTATCAAATAATTGCATCCAAAAAATTCCTTTGTTGTCTGCTGTTGATCTGGGTACATTGCTTGCTTCCCTCTCAGTCACTTCTTCAGACACCATACACCTGGGGATTGATGCCAGTTTTTTATTGAATTATGCTCAATCGAAAGGACTCTCCCTCTCAGATGAATTTAAAATGATGTTTCGTCAATGTTTGTAGAAACCGCCCGCGAGCCACTAATCATTCTCTAGCTTAAAGGGGGTAACCTGGTAAACATAATAATTCAACCAGTTGGTATAGAGCAGGACAGCATGGCTTCTCCATTGGACCATGGGTGTTTTTGAGGGGTCATCATCGGGGAAGTAGTTTACAGGCATCTGGGTGTTCAGTCCCTTTGCCAGGTCTCTCTCATATTCCTCTTTTAATGTATTGGGATCGTACTCAGAGTGTCCGGTTACGAAAATCTTTTTGCCATCCTTTGAACCTATGATATAGATACCTGCCACATCGGATTCAGCAATGATCTGGAGCTCACTGACATTATTAATGTCTTCCTTGTCTATATGCATGTAGCGTGAGTGGGGGGCAGGGAACAGATCGTCAAAACCACGTACAAGGGGGATCTTACGGTCCAGTACCCGGTGTTTGAAGACTCCGAACAGCTTCTTTTTCAGCAATTTCTTTTCTATACGGTAGAAGTGATAAAGTGCAGCCTGGGCTCCCCAACACAGATAAAGGGTTGAAGTAACATTGGTCTCCGCCCAGTCCATGATCTCTTTCAACTCATCCCAGTAATGAATGTCCTCAAAATTGATAAATCCAAGGGGGGCGCCTGTTATGATCAGTCCATCATAACGGTGCTCCCTGACCTGATCGAATGTTTTATAAAAGGTCTCCAGGTGTTCTGTAGGGGTATTCTTTGAGGTATGGTTCCTGGGATGTATCAGGTCAATTTCGATCTGAAGTGGTGTATTGGAAAGCAATCGCAAAAGATGTGTTTCTGTAGTATGCTTGACGGGCATAATGTTCAGGATCACGATACGCTGGGGCCTGATATCCTGGTGGATGGCCCTTGACTGGTCCATGACAAAAATGTTCTCTTTTTTTAGAACAGCAGCAGCAGGTAGATTATCTGGTATATTGATGGGCATAATGAACGATTACTGATTCCTGGCAAAAATACTACCTGGTTGAATAAGATGAAATAGTTGGACCAAAGAAAATGGCATTTAGGAACAATTTATTTGTTCCAAACCAGAATCCACGGAAATTCGGGTTGTCAATAAAGGATATGAGCCTGCCTGATCCATGACTGCCAATGAGTACTACGGGGGCATTGCGGAGCTCATCGTATTTGCCTTCAGGCACATATCCGCTGAGTAAGGGGTTTGCGGTATATCTTACCGGACAGGCATAGGGACGGCGGTCAGCATGGGCGATCAGTAAATGGTTTCGGAAGACAGGTATGGTCTTTCTACGGAGACCATACCCTATGGGATGGCTGATGTCAACCTCAGCCTCGAATATACTTCCTGTGATCCTTTGTGCTCCGGATTTGTTCCTGAGGTCTCTATAAGCCAGGTAAGCGCTGCTGTCAGGTTCGCTGCTTTTAAATTCAGTATCCACGAGTTTTTGCTCCTTCAGCCATCGGTTTGCTGAGTTCAGGGCAATGATGCATCCCCCTTTGCTCACCCAACGATTGATCTCCTTCTTACCGCTTGTATTGATCCTGCTGTAGGAACCGGAAGACATCAGCAGGTGGGTGTAAGGGGAGAGATCCATGGCATTTAATTGTGCCTGGTCTAAAAGTACAACCGGGATATGCATACGTGCATCCAGCAGATGCCAGGTCTCACCGGCCTCACGGCTATTTATACCATCACCGGTCAACAACAAAACTACCGGTTTTTTGAGTGGTACAAAATTGCTGCTTCCCATGTCCATGCCATGGGAGGTATGGGAAGTACCTATGGGGTAGGCAGTGATGCTTGTTCCCTGCAAAGCATCCCCAATGATGTTATTAACCTCTTCTGGCGTTTTTCCCTGTTTTTGTACTGGTATGAAAATGCTCCCGTAGCTGAAGGAATTGCTGAATTCCCCGTTTTGGTATTCAAAAGGCTCCGTAGCCACCTGGGTCATCAGTCCGGCCGCCTGTATCCTGTACAGGGCTGCTGGTGCATCATATTCATCCCAGGGAAAAACATATCCGACCTGGCTGACATTTCCGAGGATCTGTCCAGCCTGCCTGTTTACCTCCCTGACCTGATCTCCCATCAGTTCTTCTGCCAGCCTGGATTGAGCAAGGCTTGCATAAGGAATATTGAAAGCATAGGGCAGGGTCCATGTAGAAACATCATAGAACAGGCTATCTGCAAAGTTTTTCTGTGGTTTGAACAGGCTCTGGATCATTCTGAACTGTGCCTGGTTCAGGGGGACAAGAAAAGCATTTCCGGGAGTGTAACTAATCCCTTCAATAGTATGGCCCTGCTTTAAGTTGTATATCCTGATCTGGTGCCTGAGCAGGATATCCATGAAGCTTGCCAGGCTTGCCTGGTCCGTTTCCCCGAAAATATAAGCTTTTTCGCTTGAAGCATCTAACAGCGAGGCTGTTGACTTGTAGAATTCCAACTGGTTCTCAAGCAGCTCAGAGCGCATCTCGAAGGATGCTTTGATGGTAGAAACCGATACCCTAACCTGGTTCCTGATGGCATACGGGAAAGTCAGTTTTCCCCTGGATGTATTTCGCTCAAATCCCCTGGTGCTGGCCTGCTCAAAAAGTATCCCCACACTTCCGTTGACATCTGGATAGGAGGATCCTTTCCCAAAATAGAAATCATCAAAGATCTCTTCTGTAAAAAAGAGGCTGCCGTCAGGATCAAGAGCAGCAGCGTGGTACTGGCCAATCTTACGGGTCAGTTCAGTAGTGCGTTCAGGGGTCAAGGGATTGGTCCGGGAAAGGATGCCGGGCTGAAAGAAGAAGGTCGATGAGGATCCCATTTCATGATGGTCTGTCTGTACATTTGGCTTCCACCTGTGGAAAACCTCGACCCGTCCCCTGCTCTCCGGATGTTGCAGCAGTAGCCAGTCCCGGTTCAGGTCGAACCAGTAATGATTGGTCCGGCCTCCAGGCCATACTTCACGAAAACCCCGGCTGTTATCATCCGGCATGGGGGTTTGGGATTTATGCATATTGATCCAGCTGGCATGCCGGTTAAATCCGTCCGGATTCAGGCATGGATCAATCAGGATCACCATATTGTCCAGGTAATCCAGTACATCCGGATCTTTTGATGCAGCCAGGTAATAGGCTACCAGGACTGATGCATTGGAAGCGCTGGATTCGTTTCCATGTACATTATAACCCAACCTTATCACCACAGGCATTTCTTGAGTATTTGCCTCTTGACCCGATGCGGGATCAGAAAGTTTCAGGTGTTCCTCCCTGATCTGTTCAAGCCTGGCATGATTTGCCGGAGCCGTTATGATAAGATGGAAGAGGGGGCGGTTTTCCCAGGACCGGGCATACTCCTGAAAAATCACACGGTCAGATTGTCCGGCCAGGAGCGACAGGTAAGCGGTGAGTTTATCATGGCTCAGGTGCCACTCACCGACAGAGTGGCCAAAAAATGATCCGGGTTCCTGGATATTCGGCAGGAAGTTCTCGGTAGGCAGGTAATAATCCAGTTTTTCCTGAGAAAACAGGGATGGGCACAGGATGGCAAATACCAGATAGAAAAGTATCCTTCTCATGGGAAACAAGCTTTGGTAAGAGGGTAAAAATAGTCAAAAACTCCTTTAAAATCGTATTCGTATACCCCGACCCTGATGGTTGACCAGATATTCACATATGATTCTGCAAGGGTGTTCTTTAACAATGATATTTATCACCAGAGATACCGGCATGATTTTTTAAATTTGTTATTAAACCCAAAGACCAATCATGCTGGCCAAAGAACTTACTGAACCCAGGAGCATAGCTGTGATAGGTGGCTCCAATAATCTTCACAAACCCGGAGGTAAGATCCTCCAGAATCTTTTGCAGGGTTCATTTTCCGGAGAATTGTATGTTGTCAATCCAAAAGAGGTGAGTGTACAGGGCGTTAAAAGTTTTCCTGATCCAGGGTCTCTTCCCCGGATAGACTTGGCCATAGTGGCCATTGCTGCCCGGTATTGTGAGGAGGCTGTGGAAATTTTGGTCAGGAAAAAAGGAACCAAAGGATTTATCATATTATCGGCCGGATTTGCTGAGGAAAGCGATGAAGGTGCCCGGCTGGAAGGCCGCATGGTTGCCATGATATCATCAGCCGGCGGAAACCTTATCGGTCCCAATTGCATAGGGGTCATCAACCAGCATTACCAGGCCGTCTTTACCAGCCCAGTTCCACGACTGGATCCCAGGGGTTGTGACTTCATTTCCGGATCAGGGGCAACAGCCGTTTTTATTATGGAAGCAGGGATCCCGAACGGATTGACATTCTCCTCTGTGTATTCTGTCGGTAACAGTGCCCAGATTGGTGTGGAAGAAGTGTTACAGCACCTGGATGAAACATTTGACCCGGCAAGCAGTTCAAAAGTTTTATTATTATATATAGAAAACATCGATAAGCCGGACCTCCTGCTCAAGCATGCTTCATCCCTCGTGCAAAAAGGATGCAGGCTGGCAGCTATCAAGGCCGGAACCTCTGATGCGGGTAGCCGGGCAGCATCTTCCCATACAGGTGCTCTTGCCAGTCCGGATATAGCCGTCGATGCCCTCTTTCGCAAGGCGGGCATTGTCAGGTGCCACAGCCGGGCAGATCTGGTGAGTGTTGCATCTGTACTCCAGCACCCAGCATTGAAGGGCAAACGCCTGGCAGTGATAACACATGCTGGGGGACCGGCAGTAATGCTTACAGATGCCCTATCTGAAGGGGGACTGGAAGTTCCTCCTCTGGGAGGATCTGCCGCAGATAAGTTGCTGAGCAAGTTGCATCCGGGTTCATCTGTGGCGAACCCCATTGATTTTCTGGCGACGGGGACAGCAGAACAACTGGGTGCCATCATGGATTTTTGTGAGCATGAATGCGAGGAGATTGATGGCATGATCGTCATATTCGGAAGTCCCGGCCTCTTCAGTGTACATGATGTTTACCTGCTCCTGCATGAGAAAATGTTAACCTGCAATAAACCCATTTTTCCTGTACTGCCCTCCCTGATCAATGTTAAGGATGAAATTGAGGAATTCCTTTCCTATGGGAGGATCAATTTTCCGGATGAAGTAACCCTGGGGAGATCCCTGTCCAGGGTATACCATACCCCTCGTTTTAAAAGGATGGATGAGGAAGGACCGGAGCTTGATAATAGTAAAATAAGGAATATAACAGAAGCTGTGGGAAACGGTTATTTGTCTCCCGACCTGGTCCAGTCCCTCATGGATGCTGCCGGCATCGAGAGGGCAAAGGAGGCAGTGGTGGAAAACAAGGTGGATGCGGTACTGAAGGCTGAGGAATTCGGATTTCCCGTGGTTATGAAGGTGGTTGGCCCCCTGCATAAATCAGATATCGGCGGTGTTAGTCTTGATGTCAGGGATCCTGTCCGGGTCAGTTTGGAATTCGAGAGGATGATGAAGCTGGAGGGTGCCATATCCGTTATGATACAGCCTATGCTATCGGGGACTGAATTGTTTGCAGGGGTGAAACGGGAAGAGAAATTCGGACATCTCATTCTGTGTGGAATGGGGGGGGTATTCGTAGAGGCGATGAAGGATGTTAATGCGGGACTCGCGCCACTGGCGGCAGGCGAGGCAGAACATATGATCAAAAGCCTGCAGGGATATCCCATCCTGGAAGGGATGCGGGGACAGGAAGGCATAGATATACCTGCTTTTGTAGATATCCTGTACAGAATATCAGAACTGGTGACCCTTGCCCCGGAGATTATGGAAATGGACCTGAATCCTCTGTTGGGATCAAATTCCGGAATTTTGGCGGTGGATGCCAGGATCAGGGTGGAAAAATAATTAGATTATAAAACATAAGACCAGAGAAACATGAGCAGAGAAACTCCCATCGATTACCATACAGTTACCTCAAAGATCAATGAATTGGGTATCTGTGACCTGGGCCAGGCCAAGATAAGGGAGATCGTAAAAGTGGTTAACGAGATCGAATCGGCTACCGGTGATGAGTTTATCCGGATGGAAATGGGGGTACCCGGACTGGAACCAGCCAGTGTTGGGACAGAAGCTGAGATCAGGGCCCTTAAAAATGGGGTGGCCTCGAAATATGCAAATATGGAAGGGGTCGCCGAGCTGAAGCAGGAAATATCAAGGTTTTGTAAATTATTCCTGGACCTGGAGGTTTCTCCAACATCCTGTGTACCAACTGTTGGAAGCATGCAGGGAAGCATCGCTGCCTTCATGGTGGCCAATAGAAACGATAGGAAAAGGGAAGGAACCCTCTTCCTGGATCCGGGTTTCCCTGTACAGAAACAACAATGCATTGTACTTGGACATTCCTACCGAACTTTTGATGTCTACCAGTACAGAGGGATCAAGCTCCATGATAAAATTAGGGAATCCCTTGATTCTGGCAAGGTTTCCAGTATCCTATATTCCAATCCAAATAACCCCTCCTGGATCTGCTTTACTGAGGATGAATTGAAGATCATAGGTGACCTGGCCACTGAATACGATATCATCGTGATGGAAGACCTGGCCTATTTTGGCATGGATTTCAGGAAGGATGTGTCTGAACCCGGCAAGCCCCCTTTTCAGTCCACCGTCGCAAAATACACCAAGAATTACCTTCTCTTGATCTCCTCTTCCAAGACCTTCAGTTATGCCGGACAGCGGATCGGGATGATGGTGATGTCTGATTATTTGTTTCACAGGAGGTATCCCGACCTGTTGCGGTATTATACAACAGACCGCTTCGGTCATTCCATGATATTCGGGGCTTTGTATGCCTTGTCTGCAGGGGCCAGCCATTCGGCCCAGTATGCTTTGGCAGCCATTCTGAAAGCTGCCAATAACGGAGAGTTCAACATCGTCGATGAGGTACGTGAATACGGAGAACGTGCCAGGATCATGAAGGAATTATTCACAAAAAATGGTTTCAGCATTGTATACGACAGGGATATTGACAAGCCCCTGGCAGATGGATTCTACTTTACCTTCAGCTATCCAGGCTTCACCGGAGCCAGGCTGCTCAGGGAACTTTTATATTACGGGATCAGTGCCATAAGCCTCGAGATTACAGGAAGTGAAAGGAAGGAGGGATTGCGTGCATGTGTTTCACAGGTGGGTTTTAATCATATGTCCTTGCTAGAGAAACGTTTACAGAAATTCAAGAAGGATCACCCTGTTGAAGAACAGGGATGACCTGATAATAATCATGCAGGACTGCATGAGGACTATTAATTAGAATTATTATTTTAGCTAATTCTTAGGCTAAAAAAATAAATTTCAAATGGCTAAGCAGAGAGGTGCGATTGTAGTGGATATTGAGCGTTGCAAAGGTTGTGAACTCTGTTTAGAGTCATGCCCTACCAGCGTACTCAGAATGGAAAGAAAAGTGAACGGGAAAGGTTATCATTTTGCCTACATGGAAAACCCCGAAGAATGCACAGGTTGCAACAATTGTGCTATCGTATGTCCCGATGGTGTGATATCTGTATACCGGGTGAAGGTAGAAGCCTAGGGATATTAACATTTCAGCATGAAGAAAGAACTCCGTTTATTGAAAGGAAATGAGGCCATTGCAGAAGCCTCCATCAGGGCTGGTGCAGACGCTTATTTCGGATATCCAATAACACCGCAGTCAGAAGTGATGGAGTACCTGATGTTGGAAAAACCCGAAGAAAGGACTGGCATGGTTGTTTTGCAGGCTGAAAGTGAGCTGGGTGCAATCAATATGGTATTCGGCGCTGCCGGCGCCGGCCGGAAAGTCATTACTACTTCTTCCAGTCCGGGTATATCACTCTTCCAGGAAGGCATCTCCTATATAGCAAGTGCTGAGCTTCCTTGTGTTATCGCTAATATTGTCCGTGGAGGCCCCGGACTTGGGACCATCCAACCCTCGCAGGCAGATTATTTCCAGGCCACCAAGGGTGGGGGCCATGGTGATTATCACCTGCTGGTACTCGCCCCTGCATCTGTCCAGGAAATGGCGGATTTTGTTCCACTAGGCTTTGACCTGGCCTTTAAATACCGCAATCCCGTGATGATCCTTTCAGATGGATTAATAGGGCAGATGATGGAAAAAGTGGAACTCTTTGAACAGATACCCAGGGCTACAGAATTTGACCAGGACTGGGTGTCAACTGGTAAAACTCCCGACCGTGAGCGGAACATCATTACCTCGCTTGACCTTCAGGCTGTTGATATGGAGAAAAGAAACCTCCGGCTGCAGGCCAAGTATAAAAAAATGAAAGAAAATGAAGTGAGGTTCGAGGAGATCTCCTGCGAGGATGCTGACTACCTGCTGGTTGCATACGGCTCCAGTGCAAGGATTTGCCAGAAAACAGTACAACTGGCAAGGGATAAGGGGATCAAGGTAGGGCTGCTGAGGCCCATCACCCTCTATCCTTACCCGACATTGTACTTACAGGAAATCGCCGGGAGGCTGAAGGGGATACTTTCGGTTGAAATGAATGCCGGTCAGATGGTTGAAGATATCCGCCTGTCCGTTAATGGAAAGATCCCTGTTGAACATTATGGGCGTTTCGGGGGCATGGTACATTCCCCGAATGAGGTACTGGAAGCCCTTGAAGAAAAAATCATCAGAGCATGAGCACAGAGGCAAAGAGCATAGCTATAAAAGACATTATTAAAGAGGAAAACCTGGTCTATAGGAAATCTCTCTTAATGACCGACAAGATGCTGTCTTATTGTCCGGGTTGCGGACACGGGACAGTTCACCAGATCATTGCGGAAGTCATCGAGGAAATGGGTATACAGTCCGACACCATCGCCGTGGCACCCGTCGGCTGTTCAGTCCTGGCCTATGAATTCATAGATATTGATTGGCAGCAGGCGGCTCATGGAAGGGCACCGGCCGTTGCCACGGGATTGAAACGGGTGATGCCTGATAAGTATATTTTTACTTATCAGGGGGACGGAGACCTTGCAGCCATCGGTACCAATGAGACCATACATGTCTGCAACCGTGGTGAACATATTACCATCATTTTTATCAATAATGGCATCTATGGGATGACCGGGGGACAAATGGCGCCAACTACCCTTCCCGGGATGGTGTCATCCACCTCACCATATGGACGGGATGTAAGTACTATGGGGAACCCCATCAAGATCTCAGAGCTTGTAGCCCAGTTACCAGGCACCTATTATGTGACCAGGCAGGCCGTACATAAACCGGGCAATGTCAGGAAGACCAAGAAAGCTATCAGGAGGGCCCTTGAGAACCAGGATCTGAAAAAGGGGGTATCACTTGTTGAGGTTGTATCCAATTGTAATTCAGGCTGGAAGATGTCTCCTGTCAGGGCCAATAAATGGATGGAAGAGAATATGTTCTCCTTCTACCCCCTGGGAGATATCAAGGTAGATGGTGAACTGGTTAAATAAGGAATAAAATTCTTTCAATATGACTGAAGAGATCATAGTTGCAGGGTTTGGTGGACAAGGGGTCCTCTCCCTTGGAAAAATACTAGCCTATTCCGGTATGATGCAGGACATGGAAGTCAGCTGGTTCCCTTCCTATGGCCCGGAAATGAGGGGCGGTACCGCCAATGTGACAGTCATCCTGTCTGATGACAGGGTCAGTTCCCCGGTACTGAACGAATATGATACAGCGATTTTATTGAACCAGCAGTCCGTCGATAAATTTGAATCCAAGGTAAAGCCAGGTGGACTGCTTATTTATGACGGGAACGGGATCACCACCCATCCTTCCAGGAAGGACATCAGCATATTCCGCGTAGATGCAGCAGATGCAGCCTCAAAAATGTCTACTACACGTACCTTTAACATGATCGTACTAGGTGGTTACCTCAAGATCAAGCCCGTGGTAAAACTTGAAAATGTGCTTGATGGTTTGAAAAAATCATTGCCTGCCAGGTACCATCACCTGATCCCCGTCAATGAGGAAGCCATAAATAGAGGGATGGAGATCATCCATGAGGTGGCGGAAGCCTAAAAGAAGTAAAACACACCAACCAGGGCACGCAGGTTACCCACTGCTTTGGAATTTTCTACCAAACCCTCATTATTGATGGTACCAAAGGCAGCAACCGTATATTCCAGTTCCAATCCGAATCTCATTTTGCCTACATTGTACAGCAACCTGGGAGATACGCGATAGATAAAATCGATCTCCCCGCGGGTTCCCCATATTCCCTCTGCAATAATTTCCGTTCCCGCACCCAGGTTCTGGGTATACCCCGCAAAGAGTCCGGGTTGCCATTTAGGATTATTCGAGTGGATCTCAGTCCAGAACGAATAACTGCTTGTAGGGGTATAGGTCATTCTTCCGGTTACCGGATCCTCTGATGTATTGCCAAAACTACTGATCATGAGCAAATCGTAGTTATTCTGTCCAAAGACCCCTTCTGCTTTGATGGTTAATTTTTTGAAGGTCAACTTGCCGTAGAGTTCAGTAAGAAAGCTGCCTACCCCTTCAGTGGTATGATAACCCTGTTCGGTTTCAATAATGGGGACCAGCCTTTTAAAACCGGCTCCACCCCCAAGGACTATACCTGCGCTTCCTGCGGATGGGGCCTTTTGATACTGCGCATGCAGATGCAATTCGGGTATCATGGAATTACGCAAAGCACGAATGCCAGCAGCCGATGCAAAATCTGCATGGGAATAAGCTACTGCAGATAATTTTATTGGTCCAACATTATGGCTCACCCTGATCTGGGGATTTCTGGCAAATGGTTGAAACGGGGCACCGGTGTTGAAGCTGAGTACAGCCGGAAAACAGTCCGGAACAAACATAGGATTCCAGTATTGTCCCATAAGTAGTTCAGTATGCTCCCAGTTCAGTTTAACAAATGCATGCCGCATGCGGAATTCATTTAAGTCCAGGTTGCTATGTCCGAAGAAAGACCCTTCTAATACGCCCATGGTTTTGGCTCCCAGAAGATCCGGACCGGTCATGGTGGCCCTGGCGCGAGTCCTGATGGAGAGGAAGTTAAAAGCTCCCCTGGCATTGATATCAACCCCTTCCGGGTCAAGTTTTTCCATATGTGGCCAAAGCAGAAAATGCCCCTGCCTGGCACAGACTATCTGCCGGCTGTCGTAAAAATAATCTGAACTTATAAAACCTGAGAATTTAATACCCCATTGTGATTTTTCCTCTTCCTGGGCTGAGAGGAAGCTGCAAACAAATCCTGCGAGAAGTAAGAATAATACTTTTTTCATTGCTGTATTTTCGTTGATAATTTTATTTTGGTTTGGGAAACATCTTTTGAATAAAATTTCTTTTTTTCATTGGTTCACCCAATAGTATATTCAGGTTATTTTCGGCTGTCAGGTTATCTTCCCACAGGTCCATGGCCTGCTGGTAACAGGATGCCGCACCCTGATAATCTTCCCGATACCTGTATGAAAGTCCCAGGTTAGTATAACTAACCGACAGCCTCCTTGGGGTTTCTTCTACTGCATCCCCGATCTCCCTGACCCGGTTTTCGAGGTAGGCCTCCATTTTTCCGGGGTCAGCTGAATTCAATCCAATCCCAAAAGTGGCCATCATCCGCTCCAGTGTTTCCTCCGGACCAATTCCTTCATACACTGAAAGCCAGTGCTCATAAATATCAATGCTCTTCCTGGCGGCCGATTCTCCCAGTGCCATTAGCGAATCCTGTCCCAAATGATGATAGGGAGATGAAAGGCTGTCATAGCTAAGTCCCAATGTAAGATACACCGCTGCCCGGTTGTTCTCAAGTACCCCGGTTTCAAAGGATTCGGCGTAATGGGGATACTGGCTGTATATCCGGCTAATGGTATCCAGCAAGCTTATCACTCCGGCATAATCATTGGCTTCGGCCAGGGCGTTGTATCCTTCATATAATTCCCGTGCCGGCACTACCCTGGGGTCCACTGCCTGGTTCTCTCCCCGGTAGTAAGTCCGGGCCAGGATAATGGTAATAACGACAAGAGCCATCATCACATAGATGAGGGCTCTCGGTATTTTGCCGGCAGCAGGGATCATTGGGAATGGACTTTTTCGATCAGGAATTTTCTGATTTCAATAGGTGTTTCAGGTGTCATCCGGGCTACTATGATATGCACAATGATGGCAAGTGGAGCTCCGATGATACCAAAATACCAGGCTCCCAACCAGTAAGCGATAAAATCATGTGCGGGCAGGGTGGCCCCCATTTTTCCGGCAATGAAATAGGTCAGTGCCACCACGGAGATTAGTCCACCGGCAATCAAACCGGCTACAGCCCCCTGCTTATTCGAACCGCTCCACCATATCCCAAGCAGGAAAAGAGGGAATATGGTACAGCCAGCCAGCGAAAAGGCCACGGCCACGAGTTGCCCGATCAGGGCCAGTTTCGCAAGGGCAATGGCGGTAACGATGGCTGCCATAAGGATAGTCCCCATCCTGGCAAACATCAGTTGTTTTTTGGGAGGGGCATCCGGGTTGATGGTCTTTACGTACAGGTCATGTGCAAAAGCTGAGGCACCTGCTACCAGGAGTCCGGATACCGTAGAAAATGCAGCACTCACCCCACCTGCGGCTAATAAGCCTACGATAAGGGGGTGTACATTGCCTAGCTGAGCCGTATAAACTACAATGGCATCTTTCGCCAGCCTGCCGACTTCCGGATTGGCTGACAGAACCTTCCCGAATGCAGCATAGGCAGGTGCACTCCAGTAAAGCACACAAATGAAGAAGAGTCCCCATACAACCGACCATCTTGCATCACTTGCCTTGGGCACTACATAGAAACGCTGGATCACATGGGGGAGCCCGGCGGTACCCACCATGAGGCTAAAGGAAATGGCTATCCACTGGTAGAATGTTTGTCCCGTTGCAGGATCAAAAGGCATGGCATATTCGGGTGCCGGTACCATGGCATAGGCGTGACCGAAGGAGTTCACCAGCTGCCTTGTCTCTGCCAGCGGTATACCAGTTACAACATCAGATACGACAGCACCGTACCCGATCTGAGGCAGCAACCAGAAATAATCGAATTTAAAGGTCAGGATAAACAGGGGGATGATGAAGGAAATGATGATGATCACATACTGGATCTGCATGTTCTTGGTTACCCCCAGCATTCCTGAGATAAGGGTATAGGCCAGCACAACGGCTCCCCCGATCACCACGGACCAGCCATAGGATACGCCCATGACCCATTTGAACATCAGTCCAATTCCACCGAATTGTCCCACACAATAGGATATGGATATCAGGATGGCGATGATGGCTCCAATGGCTCTGAGAGATTGAGAATAATACCTGTCACCGATAAAATCAGCAGCCGTATATTTACCATACCTCCGGATCTGTCCCGCCATAAGGATCAACAGGAGCACATAGCCGCCGGTCCAACCGACTACATATGCCAGTCCATGGTAGCCTGCTCCGTACATCAGGGCAGCCATTCCGAGGAAGGAGGCAGCACTCATCCAGTTCGAGGCAATGGCCATGCCGGAGCCTACCCGAGATATGCCTCGTCCGGCAGCATAGAAATCGGTCGTATCCTTGGCACGGAAAACAATACCGACCAGGACGAAGAGACAGAGGATGGTGATAAGGATGATGGAAGGTCCGACTTTGAAACTGCCTTCAAGCTGGGTGGCACCAGTAGCGGCAGATAGGATGGTCGGAATGGTTATAAGCAGGAGGGGGAGTATTATTTTTTTCATGATGGAAAATTAGAATTGTTGAAAGGATGGATTATTGATCAATACCTAGGATGATATCCCTGCGATCAGCACGTATGCAATACAGCCAGCATAGTCCCACAAAAAGCACCAGCAGGAATACAGCGGAATAGAAGTAGTGAAATGGAAATCCCAAAAAGCGGGTGTCGGTGAGGAAAGATTGCGGGTGGATCAGGTAAAGTGACATGGCAGCAGGGATGGCTTCTATGCTTTCCTGGCTCAATGCATCCATCATGGAGGAATTCAATTCAATGGAGAGGAAGGTTGTCCTGACATCCCCTGGGCTGAGTCCCAATAGAGGAGAAACGGTAGATGCCAGTTCATTTCTTGCTTTTACATATTGAGGGTCTGTGATGTTTTCAATCTCCCCTTTGAGTTTTTCGAAGGCTATAATATCCTGCCTGATAGAAGCTCCCTGGTCCATTCCTGACAGTTGCTGAATGGACCAGTTCAGACCGTTGTCAAGCGCTTTCCGGTGCCCGGGATCGATAAAGTTCTTTCCGAGTACGGATAAGGAGGCCTGTGCAAAAACCTGGAGGTCCGCATCTGAGGCCATGCCGTTACTTACCTGGTCCCACACCTGCTCAAAAGCAAGGTAGGCAGGCTCAGGAGTTGGCTTGTTGATTATTTTTAACAGGATCTGGAAGCCGAAAATGGCAACAGTCCATATTATTACCAGGGATATGATTATGTTCCTGTTCAGCCGGGCCATTTCTGTGGCAGGTTTGAAAAAGCTGATGCGGTAGTCATTCGGAATAGGTTCCATAAGGATCAGTGATTGAAAAGGTTTTGGGTTATAAAATGTAGCTTGTACTGTTTTTAGTTGAAGCCTGTAAATTTATATATAAAATACATTCGCCCTGCAAGATTAAGCCATCATGGAGAAATCTATAATGATTCCAAAGAAGTACTGCCCGGATATGGCCGGGTTATTTTCGGTAGAAATTCATCTCATCCAGGTACTTCCATGTAGCGGGGGGGAGGAAATGACGTACATCCTTTCCATTCCTGATGGCTTTGCGGATGAAACTTGAAGAGATCTCAATATGTGGGGCATCTACAATTTCCAGGTTTTCCTGTCCGGTTAAATCCACAGGGTACCCCGGTCTGGGGTAAACATAGCGCCGGTAATTATTTTGTATCTCCGCAGCATTTTTCCATTTCGGGAAGGCGGGCAGACCATCGCTTCCCATAATGATCACAAACTGATTTTTTGGATATTTCTCCTCCAGCCATGCAAGGGTATCGATGGTGTAGGAGGGGGTGGGCATTTTGAATTCAATGTCACTGGCCAGGAAACGCTCATCATCTCCAAGGGCCAGTTCCACCAGCTCAAGTCGATGATGGTCAGCCAGCAGTGTTGTTCTTTTTTTGAAGGGGTTATGGGGACTGATAACAAACCAGAGCCGGTCCATATCAGTAAACTCAACCAAAAAATTGGCAATGGCCATATGACCGATATGGACGGGGTTAAAGCTTCCGAAAAATAATCCGGTTTTCATTCCTTTTCCTGGATTAGAGGTTGATCCAGGAAGTCTCTCACCATCTTTTCTCCACGTAGCAAAGTATCTTCCAGGTTATCATTGACCAGTACAACATCAAATTGTCCCGCAGATTTCATTTCATCGCCGGCTTTCTCCATCCTGTTACGGATCTTATCATCCGTATCTGTGGACCTGTCCCTGAGCCTCTTTTCCAGTTCCTGCATGGAAGGAGGTTGGACGAAAATAGCCAAGGCATTTCGCCCGAAATAATTCTTAAGGTTCAGTCCACCAACAACATCCACATCAAATACCACATGCCTCTGCTTCCTCCAGATCCGGTAGAGTTCAGTTTTTAAAGTGCCGTAATAATGATCCCTGTAGACTTCTTCCCACTCCAGAAAATCATCCTGGGTTATGTGTTTTCTGAAATCTTCCACACTCATGAAATAATAATCCCGGCCATCTAATTCTTGCTTCCTGGGTGGTCTGCTGCAGGCCGAAATCGAGAATTCGAGTCCCAAATCAAGCTGCAACAGATGTTTTACAATGGTTGTTTTGCCTGCTCCTGACGGAGCTGAGAATATGATGGCTTTTCCTTTCATTCTGAGCAATGCTCAAAAGTAAAAATTTATTAATTAAATTAATCTATTTACAGGGTTTCCTGTGCACTATCCCGCTTCAATGAGGTAAAATAACTGTTATTGTTGCTGCATTATGGTCTGTTCACTTCACCAGCATCATGGTTTTTGATAATACTTTTCTTTCTGTTTGCAGGCGGTAAATGTAGATCCCGTTGTCCAGCTCTGATCCATTCAGGTTTATCATGTAGGTTCCTGGCAATTTATATCCTTCTTCCAGGGGTATTAATACTCTTCCGCTAACATCATGGATGGTAATACGGATATTGGCTGGTTCCGGGATGGAATATTCAATGGTTGTGGAGGACTCGAAAGGATTAGGGTAGTTACTGAGTCCATAATTATTCTGGGATTGATCAGATTTTTGAAGCCCATATCCGGTACTGGGGAAGTTGTCTATTTTTATGATGGTCCCGCCACGTCCAGTGGCCCAGCCGTTCAGTTGGTCGGGAAATGATACCGATTTCATGGCAGCATCAGTTGCCTGATGCTCCAAACGATTCCATGTATGTCCCCCGTCAACAGTTTTGAGTACCATGCCATATTCACCTACTATCCATCCATTCATAGAGTCAGCAAAACATATATCTGTAAGGATACTGTCTCTCAGGGGTTCCTCCATCCAGGAGTCTCCACCATTTTCAGTTTTAAAGTAACTTTCACCACAGATAATTCCATTTTGTGAATCCGCAAAAGCAAAAGACATTGTATTGGTCCATTCCACTGGCAAAATTACCTTGTTCCAATTTTCACCACCATCTGTAGTTTTTAGTATAAAACCACGAGCTCCGAGAACCCAACCCGTATTTGCGTCCTGGAAATATACCTTACCTGTTCTTATTCCATAACCAATGGTTACCAGCCCGGACTGACCAGTATTCGTCAGATCCCACGATACTCCCCCGTCAACTGTATGCAGCAGCTGAATGAATCCATCGGGATAGGTCGTCGAATTTGTCAATACCCATCCCTTCATATCGTCCAGAAAGAAAAGATCAACCATCTCGCCTTCGGATACCCCATGTGCCTGCTGAACCCATGTGTTCCCTCCATCATCGGTAAATAGTACTCCTGTGGTCGGCTCATCACCATAAGGATCTTCATCCCCTGTGGCCCAGCCTTTTGTTTCACTTACAAACTGTATGGCAGCCAGCCTGAACTGGAACGCTGCAAAATCAGTAGTCTTGTAATATGACTCAGTCCAATTAATGCCACCGTTTTCCGTCATCAGTATCACCTGTGCCCAGTCCTCCGGTCCCGTCCGCTTTTTTCCACAAACCCATCCCTTCTCTGAATTGATAAAAAAGATATCTTCAAATTCATACTCGGTGTTAATGGTTTGTTGTGTGAAAAGATTTTCGCCATGTGGCAAACCCATCTGTCCCCAGGGATCACCGGAAGATATGATATATCCCCTGTCCCCGATGGCCAATACTTTGTCCTCAAATACTGCCAGGCCATACAATCCATGTCCGTCATGGTTTCCCATATGTATCAATTCCCATGTATCACCACCATCCATGGTTCGCAATACCGGCGGTCCCCAGGCTGCCCCATACATCGACCCGACCGCATAGCCTTGCAGGGAATCCAAAAAGTCAACCTCCCATAATACTTCTTCCTGTGCTAACCTTGCCCAGCTATTACCACCATTTGTTGTCCTGAATACATTGCCTCCAGTTTCACCGGAACTGCCCTTAAATCCAACGATCCAGCCATGGCTGCTGTCAGTAAAACAAATATCGGTAAAGACAAGTTTCAGGTCCGGACTGAATTGCTCGATCCATGTCTGTCCTCCGTCCTCTGTATAATAAGCTGCACAATAGGTATCAACCGGAATATCAGTACTGTCAATTCGTACACCTACTGCCCAACCTTTCAGGCTGTCAAGGAAGTAGATGCGATGAATAAGTCCGATTTCTGCCGGGAAAAATTGTTCATTCCATGTAATTCCTCCGTCTTTCGTATGCCAGACCCTGGCCTGCCAGGCATCGGGTTCATCTCGCCAGTTGGTATGAATCACTTCATTGGCGAGAATCCAGCCATTTGATCCATCGGAAAAAAATAAGGATTTAAAATTCAGATCCGTACCCACATCCTGTTTTATCCATGTTTGTCCCCCATCTGATGTATGTATTAGGGTTCCGGAATCACCAACAGCCCAACCGGTAGATCTGTCAATAAAACATATATCCCAGAGATCATGTGTGGTCCCGGAATTCTGTACCGTCCAGTTTTCACCGGAATCATCGGTTCGCATGACCGTTCCAACATGGGTTTTGCTGTCCTGGTCCCAGTGAGCCTTTCCTACTCCCCAACCGGTTAAAGAATCGATCATGTACAATTCCTTGAAATCAAAGCTGGTTTGCTGGAATTGTTTGGTAACGGTCTGGCCAGTAACATTGGCGCAAATAGCCAGAAGTATCGGCAGAGATACCCAGCATAGTCCGGTAAATAAATTACGTCTAATCATAGCAGTACGATTGAATTCTACTAAGATATGTCTTGAAAGCACAAATTGTTACAGATCTTTCCCTTTTTCTCTTATTAAAAAGGTATTTTGGATCAGGGCAAGTAACAGAAATAGAGATGATAAAGCAACTCCTTAAGTTAGCATGGATTTTTTAAAGGATATTCAGAACCTGTTCCTTGATTTTTTCCAGTTCATCCTTCATGCCAACCACCAGGCGCTGTATATTGGCTTCGGAAGCTTTTGAGCCAAGGGTATTGATCTCCCTGCCTATCTCCTGGGAGATAAAGCCAAGTTTTTTTCCCACTGGTGAATCTGCAACAAGGGTTTCCATGAAAAACCTGCAGTGGTTTTCCAGCCTTACTTTTTCTTCTGTGATATCCATTTTCTCCAGGTAAAAGATCATCTCCTGCTCTATCCGGCCGGGATCTGTGGCATTGTTCTGCCCCAGTTCCTCCAGGGATGAAAGGATGCGGCTCCTGACGGCCAGTACACGGTCTTCCTCGAAGGTTGCCACTTCTGATAATAGCTGAAGTATATTGTTAATCCTCAGCCTGATATCTTTTTCCAGCGCTTTTCCTTCCTGTTCGCGGAATGAGTTCAGTTCATTCAAAGCGGTTTGTATGCTGGCCATGACTTTAATCCAGTCATCTTCTTGCAGTTTATCCTTTTCCGAAATCATGGTGTCAGGCAATCTCATGGCTGCCTGTATAAGCTGTTCCTGATCTGCCGGCCCAGTTTTTCCGGCTATTTCCCTGAGCTGCCTGATATATTCCTCAACCACCTGCCTGTTGATAGACCACCCGACAGCCCCTTCTTTGATCTCCTGGTAGATGCCCACCTCAATTTTACCTCGTTGCAACTCAGCACCCAGGAAGCTACGGATCTCCATCTCTTTTTCTTTCAGGAATACCGGGATCTTCACGGAAAAATCAAGCTGCTTGCTATTGAGGGATTTTAATTCAATGGTATAGACAACATTCGGGAGATTACATTCGGCCCTGCCATAGCCTGTCATGGAGATAAGCATAGAAAAAGGTTTAGGTTACCTGCTTACCGGACAAATTTAAGATAAAGTCAGGAATTTGCAACCGGGGCCTTCACTACCGCCATGGTTTTCCACCTGCCAGTAAGGTAATAAAAGTAGGATAGGACGAGGCCTATCCCCCATCCAGCCGGTACCGACCACCAAATGCCGGTTTCCCCCATACTCCTTGAGAAGATCCAGGCAAAGGGAATACGGACTATCCAGAGCGAAGCCAATGTGATGAACATGGGAATAAGGGTATCTCCTGCCCCGCGCAACACTCCGTTGATCATGAACATGGATGTGAACAGGAGGTAAAAAGAGGATACGATGACAAGGTATTCCCCCCCTATCCTGATCACTTCCAGATCCTTTGTGAACATGCCCATCAATTGGTATTTGAGAAGGATAACAACGGCGATGACAATCAGAGATACTGCGGATGACATCAGCAAGGTGGCTATCAGTCCCCGTTTGATCCTGTCAGACCTTCCTGCCCCAATGTTTTGTCCAACAAAGGTAGCCAGGGCCGCGGAGAAGTTCATGGCAGGCAGTATGGCCAGGCTGTCTATCCGGATGGCCGCAGCGTACCCGGCGATGACATTGGTCCCGAAAGTATTTACAATGGCCATGATGGCCATCATTCCCAGGGATACAAAAGTATGCTGGAAACCAGTAGGTAGTCCAATCCTCAGACTTTGCCAGAAGATCTTCCGGTCAAAGACCCAGTTCGGCAGGTTGAAATCTATGAGCTTGTGGTTCCTATGCAGGTAGATTACCGCGGTCAGGAAGGCCCCTGCCTGGGAAATGACGGTTGCAACTGCCGCCCCGGCTATCCCCCATTCAAAAACTATTATGAAGAGCAGGTCAAATCCTATGTTGAATAGGGTTGAGATCATCAGGAAATACAAGGGGGTTTTGGAATCTCCCAATCCACGTAGAATGGCTGAGGTGGCATTGAAACCAAAAAAGGCCAACAGTCCTGACAGGTATATGCTCAGGTAGGTGGTGGCTTCAGGCATGATCTCTTCTGGTAGCCGGATCAGCCTGAAAATTTCATCAGTCAGGGGGATCCCTATAAGGGTAAGCACCACAGAGGCAATGGTCAGGAAAATGTACATGGTGTGAATGGCCTTCTTGACATTGTTGTGGTCCCCTGCACCGAAAAACTGTGCAATAACAATGGTTCCACCCGATGCTACCCCGATGATAAGGGAGATGAGGGTGAAAACGATGGGGAAGGATGCACCTACAGCGGCAAGGGCCTCTTTGCCAAGGATATTGCCGACGATGATGGTATCAACGATGTTGTAAAGTTGCTGGAAAAGATTGCCCAGCAACATGGGCATGGCAAAGTTAAAAATGAGGCGGCCTTCATTCCCACTAGTAAGTTCCTTCATAAACCTGGATGGGATAAAAAAACCAAAGGTGGGTAAATTTTAATGAAGAGCAAAGCGACTATCTGTCAAAATGTTATTCTTTTAATTGAAATCATCTAACACTAATATGCTGGACTTTCTTGATTTAGCAGCCATATAAAGAGCATTATTTAACAACACCGATTTTTACACCGAAACTGGGCAATACCCCTGAGAAATCAATATTTTGCAGTTGCTTATATTTGGTGAAATGTGCATCTCCATCATATTTGCTCAATCGGATTACCCCCCCAAAATAAACATCAGCTGAAATTGCTTTCCATAAAACAAACTGCCATCCAGCAAGGAATCCTCCAGAAAATACATTCAGGTATTGCACTACCTCCACAACTTCAGTCTTACCTTCCTTCTCATTGAATACTTCATCAAAACCGGAAAGGAATATACATAGTGTTGGGTAGTATACTAATTGTGCCCCATACAGAATTAAACCCTGAGTACAGAATATCCTTGTCCCTGGGATATATTTTCTAAATCTGGTGGTGTCCCATCTTCATAATTCGAAACACAGATTGATGACCTCTAGCAAGATATATGCCGACAATAATTATCGTCTAGTTATAAATATCAGTAAAATAGTCATTGCATAGATTTCAGGAGCTTCTCAAGCCTTTTTCTCTGAGAATCCTTTTCACATTCACATAACCGGTTGGTAAGAATGTTTTTATAGCCCTCCGTGGAATGCTTGCCTATGTGCTCCAGTGACTTGCTGGCATAGGTGGGTAATTGCTTTATGGGGCACTTTAAAAGCTGCTCCATCAACAGGGGATCGGTCGTATTATGATATGCATCATAATGGTTGAGCTTTGCCAGTATCTCAACTCCGCAATCAATGGTAATGACTGATCCCTTGTTAATGGTATCCATGATTAAATCCAGGGATTCAAATAGTTCTTTGTGCCTGATATGAACAATTGTAGTCAATGCAATCATTCCACCCCAGACAAGACGGTTATTCCTGTTTGTCAGCAATTCCAGGAAGTCAGCATAATAGGGTGCGATCAGTCCCGGGTTTCTGTACCCGGTTTCATATAAGGTTTTTACACTGTCTCCCTGTATATTCCTGTCTTTATGTTTCAGCAGGAAAATAAGTTCTGCAATAGCATCTTCGTTCCCGCTTGATGCTATTTCTTCTGCCAGGGCAATATTGGCAGCACTGCTTCTAGAGCCCTTGGATGAGGCAAGCAATTCAATGATTGGCATAGTTAATTATGATTTCCATCTTTCAAGTTTGGGGATACCCTTGGTGAAAAATCCTGAGAGGAATTTGGGGAATCCCATTTCCGACATTTTTTCCTTGACCAGAATTTTCATCTCATCCACGGTCATTTCTGGCTGGACAAAAGCTCCGTCCACATAACAATAACTGCAGTATTTTGTGTTCAGGGAACCGTCTGCTTCTTTTCCTCCCCCCTGGGGGTCTCGTTTCATCGGCATTCCACAGCTCTGGCAGTTTTTATTGGTTTTCATAGCTCAAGTGTATTGGTTCTGTAGTAAAGATACTCCATCAGACTGACAACTGTATGTCAGTGATCTGAGTATCTATAAGTGAGATTATATAATCATTCAGCGTTATATGGTCTGATATTCGAAAATTCGACGGTGTCAATTGAAGCTCCTGGATACTGGAAATTATAAAATCCCTGTATGCTTTTCTTTTCCAGCAATATGCTATGGTATGCCATTGATTACCGTAAAATGTTAGTCCTATGGGTTCGATTTCCCTCTCAGACCGTTCCTCCTGTCTGTTCAGATAAACAATACGAAGTATTCTTTTCTTGAGTATCGCATATTGAACCGCATATAAATGATTCTTCTCGGAATGCTGGTAATCATTTTCCGGAAACCTGAGGGTATCGGTGATAGTTTCAACAATCTCTTTCTGTCTGGCATTAAGGGCATATTTTATCTTATCCAGTGCATTGTTAAAATGTTCATTGGTTTTTGTGTCTGAATACCTTTTCATTAATCTACCAGCGAGCGTAAGTGCAACAGCTTCTTCCTCGGAGAATGAAACAGGTGGAATAAAGTGATCATCAAGAATATAATAGCCTCTGCCATTTTCATAGGCTATGGGGACATTTACCTCATATAATGAAACCATGTCTCTGTATATTGTTCTTTCACTTACATTGAATTTCTCAACCAGTCTCTCCATGGACGTATAATTCCTTGATTGAAGGAATGTTATAATACCGGTTAATCGTTCAATTCGTTTCACAATTCAGGAATGTGCGGATAGCCAATACCAAAAATCATTAATCTTATTCGTAACTATTTAGTTGGTAGTTAAAGTTAGAAATAATTGATGTTTACTCACAAGTAATGAAATGTTTTCGCTCCATTGCTTCAGGTGTTATCAAAATCCAAGTAATATGAACAATTAGGTTGTGCTCAATCGGATAAGATCTAGGTGTGAATGAGAAATTATATAAACATGCCATGCTCCGGTTTTCATTCTTTCATTTTTTATAATGGTTATGCTGGAAGATACATTTATTCATTTCAAAAATGAATCTTTCAAGAACCGTAAGTCATTTATAATGAGCGGTTAGAATAATCTAACTTATAATAAATTTCAAAATTACGCTTCTTTTATGAACTGACATGAATTAAAAACTTCGGACTTTTCATATTCAGAAAATTAATTGAGTATTTACCATATATTCCTTCAAATCCAAAATACTATACTGCATCTTGCAGCATTGGACAAGATTGTAAGTAGATTGATAAAATAACAACCATGCTACTTCTTTGAATGTGGTGAGTTTTTATATCTCTGCTTGATTTCAATAGATTTTTGAAAATGGAAGATAAATCAGATAATTTAGAGGTACGGGACTGGGCAAGTGTGAAAAAATACATGAACTCTTTTATCTGATTTTCTCATTGTCAAATATTAAAGATCCAGATCCATGACTCAGCAAGGAATTCGGAGAATCTCACGGGTAATTTTATTGTCTATCTCCAATGAGTTTATTGTTGTTTAGAATAAAATTCCTTTGTAATTTACTTGTACATTCTCTTGAAGAAAACAATGCTTTCTGGGAGTGAGGTGGCGAAGCTGTGTTATGGCAGGTGAATGTGTTATTTGGTATCTATCCAAGATAATGGACTATCCATATCTTTCCATCTGTATGAATCGATTTATCCAATACCGTCTTAAATGACTACATAATCATTCCACAAGAGCACCAAACACCGCAAAAGGCAGTAGAAAATCGTTAGCTTCACAAGTTCGCAAAAATCTAAGTCGTTCAAATATTATGTGTCAAAAAGTGTTTGATCCCACCAATTACTGGTTATATAAAATGAAATTCAGAATAATTATTACTACTACATTAAGCCTCTATGCCACTATATTTGTTGCACAGGTTCCGAATACCACATCCAGTTTTGAGATCTCAGATTTGGAAGTATCAGAAATAGGCTCGCCTATATTGCATAAAAAGATTATCATTCCAACTTCATTGCTCAGCGACACCTATAGCGGTGATATCCGTATGGGGGATCTCAACGGTGACGGCCAGGTAGAGTTCGTTGTTTACCGCAGTGAGGACGTGGTACATGATAAAGGCGGAGCAAAACCAGTGTTTATTGCAGCATTTAACCAGGCCGGTGAAGAACTCTGGAAGCATGGCAGTGGAGGTATCCAACCCACAAGGCCCGGGGCAGTTTCCATATTCGATATTGATAATGACGGAAGTAATGAAATAGTCTGTTTCTGGAAAGATAAAACCATTCCTTCTGCCCCTGACAGCATGGGTAATTTGGTGATTCAAATCAGAAATGCCAAAACCGGCGTAGTTGAAAAAGAAAATGCACCAAAGCAACTCACAACATGTAAAAAAATCGACGGCGCCAATTTCGCGCATCTACGTATATTGGCAGCCAATTTGCGGGGAACACCCACGAACCAGGACTTCGTAGTAAAGGTGGGAAGAAAAGTGCTAGCATTCGACCAAAATCTGAACTGGCTCTGGACATACAACATACCCAAAAAATGGTCTCAATATGGCAGTGCTGCTTCTTATATTCCAGCTGTGGGAGATATGAATGGTGATGGAAAAACTGAAATAAACGGCGCTCACTTTGTGCTTAATCCCGATAATGGAGAACCGATCTGGGAAAAGATGATTGGTAAAAACAATGATTGCGCATTGATCCAAGAATGGGATGACGGCAATATTCGTGCTTTCGCATCAGGGTTTGGGCATGTACTCAGCATGAAAGGTGACACGATAATATGTCTAGGTGAAAAGGTTGTACCCCATGGCCAGGAATTGCGAGTTGGTGATTTTCTGCCCAGCGAACCTATGCTAGAAATGATTATACGCTGGAACGGCCATTCTACAAATGTTATAACGGTTACAAATGCCGGCGTTGTAAAACACACATGGGACTTGAACAGTTCACCTAATGAAACCGGCATGGAGGCCGTGTACTGGAATGGACCCGAGGGCACGGATCTGCTATATAATGGAGGTCAACTCTGGAATGGAAATGGCACGAGATACGCAGTGCTTCCCGACCTTCCGAGCCCAATTGGAGATAAAAAAATGGGGTGGTACCATTGTATACCAGCTGATGTGACCGGAGACAACCGGGAAGAAGTTGTACTTTACAACCCATGGGACAAGCACATTTACATCTATACACCATTTCCGCTGGATGAGAGTGCCTTCACCGGCTACAATCCCGGCCCCAGGCAGTACAATGTGCGGTTGATGGACTAATTGAACCGATCCATTAGTTAGTTTATTAATTTGAAAAATAGAATGCCGTTATTAATAGCAATAAGCGATTCTGTTTAGCAGCTTACAATTCTGATCCAAACTTGGTGAACTAGGAAGCTAACAATTCGCTTCAGCAGACAAACTTTCAGTTTGCTGCTGAGCTCCACCGTTAGGTCGCCATGAAGCAATACATGCCATCGAATAAAAGTAAGAACTGAATGGCTCTAACCAGTAAAGAAGAACAGGAGAAACTTTCGCTCCTGACCAGATTCAAGAATTTACTAGGTGCTGGTTTGTATTTACTAGTTATCGGATTGTTGCTTGAAGCTTTGACCCTTGTCATGCAGCAATGGTTGTCTTTCCCAATTTTATTGACAGTTAAAATACAAATAGCCTTAACTATTTTGTGTGTAGTCGCTTGTCTTGCGGGAATAGTATGGTTCAATGCCACGCTCAACTTAGTACAGACTTTCTTGCTTAATGGAGAACATAAATTGATCACAAACGGGCCATTCAATTATGTCAGGCATCCACTGTATGCCACTTTATTGCTAACATTACCACCGTTGATGATCATTTGGTACACAGATCTTCTTTTTCTATTACCCTGGATGTTATTATATTTTGTTGCACATTATTTGGTTATGGTGGAGGAAAAATGCTTGCTCAAAACATTTGGTGAGGATTACCAAATATTTCAGCAGTATGTTCCAGCCTTAATACCCTATAAAGGTGCTGGTGGTGTGCGTTATCATGCTGTTCGTGATAGTATGGTATCAAATGATGACGAAGGGGCAACCTAACAATGAACTGTGTGGGTCGTAATTAAACATGGGCGTAGAACACTGAACTGAAGCCAACCGCTTAACGCGTGTCACGCTCTTTTGCAAAAGAGAGCAAATACCTGCGCCACGCTACGGCGGCTTAGTTCCACCGTTATATAACCTCATATATAAGTGAGTTAACTCTAATTGCAAAAAAGACAGCAACATAAATCACATTGATGAGAATATTAAATTATAAAAATGAATAAAATGATAAAGGATATTTATTAAATAATTAAAATCCGATCAAATGAAAAATCAAGAAATTAACAGGAGGAACTTTCTGGCTTTTGCTTCAATGGGTATTGCAGGAGCAGGGATTAGTAACGGGATGATTCATATCAAACAGGATGAACAACCACTCCGGATAAAGGAATTCCGAACGTTGGGTCGCACGGGTTTCAAAGTTTCCGATATCGGATGCGGACCGGCTGTAATGAATAATGAGAACCTGCTCAAAGCAGTTCTAAGGGCTGGCGTTAACATCATTGAAACAGCAGAATTTTATGGAAACGGGAATAATGAATTGCTTGTTGGGAGATCCATTGGTGAATTTGACAGGAAGTCATTATTTATAAACACCAAACTGATTATTAGACAGACAGATACGCGGGAACAAATTGTAGACCGTGTAAGGAAATGCCTTGAACGAATGAAAACAGATTATCTGGATGGAATGATGTTATGGAATCCCTCTTCAGCTTTGGAAGTAAAAAATACTGAATTTCATGAGGCATTTGATCAGCTAAAAGAAGAAGGCAGGGTGAGATTTCGTGGTGTTTCATGTCATGGCACTGAATATAATACAGAATCTAAGGACAACATGGAAAAAATTATTTGTAGTGCCGTTGAAGATGGAAGATTTGATCTGGCTCTCTTTGTATACAACTATGTACAGAGGGAAATGGGTGAAAATATCCTAAAAGCATGCGGCGATAAGAATGTTGGCGCCATCCTCATGAAAACAGATCCTTTTGGCAAAGGATACATGGATGTTCTTGAAAAAATAAAAACCTATAATGAAGCCCAGAAAACTATTCCTGATAACCTGAAAAGCCGTTACGAGAAGGTAATTGAAAAGCAAAAGAAAAGTGAAGAATTCCTTTCAAATCACACGGAGTATAACGGTAAAACCAAAACCGAAGCGGCTATTGCTTTTTGTCTTGATCATCCTTCTGTAAGCTCAGTAATAATGTCTTTCAAGACATACAATGATATAACCGAATATATAGGCCTTTCAGGATTGCGATCCACCACAGCGACCAAAAACATGAGAAATGAACTGTTGGAGAATTTCGGTCATTTATATTGCAGGCATGCTTGCGGAATTTGTGAAGAAAACTGTCCCAACAATGTACCAGTAAATACAATAATGCGGTTTAATCATTATTACATGGGCCAGGGAAGAGAGAAGTATGCCATGCAGCAATATAAACTCCTCGAAAAAAATAATGCAAGCCTATGCAGTAACTGTGCCGGCTATTGTGAAACTGCATGCCCATATGGAGTATCGATACATGCATTACTTGAAATAGCCCACCAGAACTTTATTTTACAGGTATGATCTCCGGTTAATAAACTAACAGAGTAGCTTACCTGACAAAATAGCTCATCCGGGCAGCATTTTATTTAACATAAAGGTTTCGTAGTTCAACGGCCAGGCGGCGCAAGGTGCTAAGAAATACCTTGAATAGTATAATTAAATAAATAGGATGTTGATATTCGACAGATGATTAACATCGGAATGGACTGATTCTATTAAGCTTATAATGTTTCGTTCATTACTGCAATATAAATCCCTAATACACAGAAAAGAGGTTATATAACACTAAAGCCGACCGCTTACGCGTGACACGTTCTTTGCGGAAAGAAGCAAATCCCTGTGCCACGCTACGGCGGCTTAATTCCACCGTTCTACGGATTGTAGTTTACATCTGATTATTATAACATCACAATTGAAAACAATTCAAAATGTCGCCATTTAAACAACTGCTATCATTTGAGTCCAATTCCACATGGAATGCATTCCTGCGTATCGGCATAGTTCTTTTAGTTTTTGCGCATATGTTTGGTTGTGCGAGTAGAGATTCACAAAGGAATGTCATATCAACTACTTTAGGTAACTCTCACCCATCAGAGGAAATTCTGACTAAATACAGAACTCAGACATCTTTTACCAATCCTGGGGATGTTGCAAATTTATTTGATGGATTACCTGAGTCTATTACAGCAATATGCGGATTAATAAAAATGCAGCTAATCCACCCAATGGAGGCAGCAGAAATGCCAGAAGTTTTTGCGAAAGACAAATACCCAGAGGATGGTATGTATCCAACAGTATCTGAAATGCTTCACGAGTTAAAAACACGAGATCCTGAAGGTTTGACTATGAAACGAGATCCTAATGACAGGCTTTTAGTCGCATGCTATCACCATGGATTGTTCCTTGCTTCCATATTGAGACATCAGGATAAACCAGTAAGATTAAGGGCTGGATTTGCCAGATATTATGAGGAACAACTTGGTATAAGATTTTCACACATTGTTTGTGAGGTTTGGAATGAAGATACGGGACAATGGGACATCCATGATCCTGATAGGAATATGCAAAATGTATCTAAGGAAAAGTTTGAGCTTCCTTATAAAGTTTGGCAGAATTATGTGAGTAATCAACTTCCAAATACGAAGTACATTGGCTCTATTGGAGAAAGCGAAGCTGTATATATTCATTCGCTTCTGCTGGATATGGCATTTGTCCTCTGCAACGAAAGAAGTTACTGGCATACACCAGAGTTCATTTTTACAAGGGATTTTAGTATTGAAAGCCTAAGTGCAGACCAAACCAATGTATTGAATCAAATTGCTGATTTGATGAGTGATCCTGGAAACCACATATCTCAACTAGAAGAATTATACAAGGAAAATGTATTCATCCATACTCATGAAAGAGAAATAGATGAATACTATGAAAGAAACTGAATCTTAGAAATCAACATAATACACTTGAAGAAATCGAGAATAGACCGTAGAACAAATCGTTAAAGCCGACCATGACGCGTATCACGTATTAGCAGGTGAGGCAAACATCGCGCCACGCTATGGCGGCTTAGTTCCACCGTTAGACTGCAAGTTTAAAGGATACAAGGAAAAGACATGAACATTGAAGCAACAATCCCATATGGGCTGGCGCTAAATGCATATTTCGAAGGTGAGCCTGATGTTGAATTCACCCTTCGAAGGGATGACGGTGTCGAATCTTCATTACCAGTCAAATACTTTTTCCGCTCAGAATCCGAATTCAATTCCATAGAACGAAATGCACTTAATCAATGTCGTGGACATGTTCTTGATATTGGCGCTGGAGCTGGGGCTCATAGCCTTGCTTTAGAGGCAAGAGGTTTTATGGTGACGGCAATTGATGTCAACCCAAAGGCTGTGGACATCATGCGTCGACGAGGCTTGGGTAGTAGTTGGCAATCGGACGTTTTTAATTATTACGGTGGACCTTTTGATACGCTGTGTATGCTAGGGCATGGAATCGGCATTGTAGAGGATTTAGAAGGATTAATAAGATTCCTTATGCATGCCAAGGAACTAGTTAAGCCAGATGGTCAACTGATACTCGATTCTCTGGATGTAAGCCGCAGCAAAGAGCCCTCAGATATCGCTTATCATGAGATGAATCGCAGAGCTGGGCGGTATATTGGTGAAGTCGTCATGCAGTTTGAATTCCGAGATAGTCGGGGGCCTTTTGGTCCTTGGCTACATATAGATCCTGGTACGCTTCAGAGATATGCTGAATCATCAGGCTGGTCGTTTGAGTTACTTCTGGAACTAGAGAATGGTGAATACTTGGCAAGATCACAAAAGATTCGGGCAGTCTAACAATGAACTGAAGCCGACCGAAACACATGTCACCCCCTTCGCAAAAATGGCAAAGTCCACGCCACGCTAGGGCGGCGTAATTCCACCATTCTATGCACCATATTATTCTATTGCAACACCCAGGTGATACATATATTTTAATAGTTAGCTGTCATAATTGAAATCCTCACATTTGACTCGTATCATATTCTATCCTAAATTGTAACATAGAACAGAAGTATTTATGGCTACTACCCCTAACAAACTTACCCGATTCTGGCTGGAGCTGAAGCGCAGAAAGGTCCTCCCGATCTTAATAGGATATTTGACAGCCTGCGTGGCCATCATTGAGTTATCCAGCAATGCATCCGACACTTTTTAGATTTCGGAAAGTACCGTTAAACTTCTGTACCTGCTTGCTGCCATCGGCATACCTGTGGTGATTATTCTGCCCTGGATTATCAACCGGAAAAAACCGATAGCTGAAACTGATGAAACCAATTCCAAGGAAACATCCTCCGAGGAAGCAGCAGCAAAACATAACCTTCCTGCACAGCTTACCTCCTTCATTGGACGGGAGAAGGAAATGCATACCGTAAAGGATCTTATCAGCAGGCACCGTCTTGTTACTTTGACCGGACCGGGAGGTTGTGGAAAGACGCGTATGTCCATCGAGGCAGCAGCACAACTGGTTCCTGCATTTGAAGATGGCATCTGGTTTGTGGATCTGGCACCGATCACCAATGAGGACAGGGTCATAGTAGAAATCGCTGAAGCATTATCCATTACCGGAGTTGCTAATAAGCCCCTCATAGAAACAATCATCGAAACAATCAAGAAGCAAAAGCTAATGATCCTTCTGGATAACTGTGAACACCTGATAAAGACCTGTGCCGAGGTTTCCGGACAGCTTGTTCAATCTACTTCTCATTTGAAAATCCTGGCCACAAGTCGCGAATCTATGGGCATCACCGGAGAACAGGTCTGTAGGGTTCCATCGCTTACTTTACTTGATCCAAAAGCCATAATTGATCTGGAGAGTGTAAGAAGATCTGAGGCTGTCATGCTCTTTAATGACCGGGCCCGCTTGAATAATCCTGAGTTTGAACTGGTGCCTGAAGACGTGACCGAGGTTGCCACGATCTGCAATAAGCTGGACGGGATGCCGCTTGCGGTAGAGTTGGTGGCTCGCCGGACAAGGCACATGGATCCCAAAATGATCCTGGACCGTTTTGGTGATCGGTTTGAAAAGGTTACTTCCTCCGATCCCGGGATATCAAAGCGTCAACAGACCCTTCAGGCAACCATTGAATGGAGCTATAACCTGCTTTCAGACACAGAAAAACTACTTTTTACAAGGCTTTCAGTTTTTTCCGGGGGATTTGATCTGGCAGCAGCCGAAGAAGTTTGTTCCGATGATCAGTTACCCAAAGAATTTATCCTCGAAACACTGTCTGCACTGGTAGACCGTTCTTTGGTCTACACAATGAAAGCTGCCGATCAATCTATGCGATATAACTGCCTGGAAACCCTCAGACAGTTTGGACACCATTTGATTAAAGAAAGTACTGATCAGGATGCATTGAATAAGAAACACTTTCATTACTATCTGTCACTGGCAGAAGAAGCGTACCTGGAACAATATGAAGAACAGTTGAAGTGGCTAAATATACTTGATGTTGAAGAGGATAATGTGATGGCAGCGTTAGAGTGGTCAGAGAATTACTCACCAGAGGATTTTTGCCGGCTCTCCGGATCTCTCGCCTGGTATTGGTCTCAGAAAACGAAATTAGTTTTAGGCAGACAGTTTCTGGAAGAAGCCCATTCCTTTGAAATAAGTGAACCAGTGATTCGGGCCAGGGTATTACAAGGATTGGGATCGATAATGTTTTTTTTCAATGAGCGTGAAAGGGGAATTGAACTTACAAAAGAGAGTCTGAATATCTGGCGTGGGTTAAACAATTTGCAGGAACAGGCTTTCTTACTTGCTCAGTTAGCTTTCTTTTACAGCAGTAACCCATCCAATATTGAGACCAGGTTAAGTTACAGTGAATCAGGGCTTGACATTGCCCGTCAACTTGAAAAACCAGGACTGGTAAACTACTGTCTGACTTCACTTTGCCAGGTACTGGTTCATTCAAAACAATTCGAAAGAGGACTCCCTTATGTGGAGGAACTGATAGAATCCTCCGAAAAGCTGGAACAACCAATGGGAATTATGAATGCAAGGCACTATCATAGTGACTGTGCCCTGGCAAAGAAAGATTATCATGAAGCCGAAAGGCGTTATGGACTTGGAATAAGCCTCGGAGTAAAATATGGGACTGACTGGATCGCATTCGTTGACATGCAGGGCATTGCCTTCGCCCTATCCGGGCAGCAAAGGTGGAAAAAATCTCTCCGGCTAAATGCGGCATCGGTTGAAAAAGGCAGAATTCTGGGTGTTTCCCTATACGGCGTGTTGGAATTCTGGGACGAATGGATCGATACCTACATCGAAGGGGCAAAAAAGGAGGTTGGAGAAGAACTGGCCAAACAATACGAGGCAGAAGGCATTGCCATGGGTTTTGACAAGGCAGTGGAATATGCCCTGGATTTTGAGAAAGATTAGTGGGTAACCTAGTTTCAGGACGAGCGTGAACGAGTGCGGCAATAGTTGGAGGAGAATGAAAGGCTTTGAAGCAATATCTGAATGATTACGACAGCTAACATAGTGTCATACGCCATACTGCCTGTTGCGCCTTTTGCAAAAAGAAGCAAAAGATCGTACCACTTGTACAGCACATACACCAACCGTTAGTAAAAGCACCTGTAAATATAAATACTAATGAGGTGTACTTTTGGTCAAAGTATACAAAAACAAAAAACAGGCATAGAACAATACGCTGAAGCAGACCGTTACGTATGTCACACCCTTCGCAAAAATGGCAAAGTCCACACCCTGCTACGGTGGCTTAGCTCCCCGTTCCATGGACAGTATTTTGGTTTGTTACCAAAGTTTGGTACTTTTATAAAAAATGAGAACAATGGGTAAAAACACTTCAATATCCTTAGGAGAACACTTCGAGAGTTTCATACAAAATGAGATTTCAACTGGAAGGTATAGTTCTGCAAGCGAAGTAGTCAGGACGGCATTAAGATTACTTGAGGCTGAAGAGAAAAAGATTAAAGCTTTGAGAATAGCCCTTGAAGAAGGAGAAAGGTCCGGGATGGTTGAGGATTTTGATCCAAAAGCACATCTCGAATCCTTACACCGGAAGAATTTATGAGAATAACTAAATACCGGATAAGCGAAGCAGCTATAAATGACTTAGACGGGATTTGGGAATATACATTCTTGAAGTGGTCAAAAGAACAGGCGGATAGATACCATCATTTAATAATGAATGAAATAGAATTCATTGCTGGGAATATCTCTAGCGGAAAACCTATGAATCATATAAAAGATGGCTATCTGGTATCCTACGTGAAATCGCATATGATCTTTTTCAAGAGAAAGGATAGAATCGTAGAAATAATAAGGATACTAAACCAAAGGATGGATATTGAGTCTAACCTAGAATAGGGATAATTGGGGAGGCTAGCGGTAATAAACGGTATAGTCCTCAATCCAGTTTCACTTTTTACAAACATCATTGTCAAATTCCATTGTCAATTTGATTTGCCTGATTGGCAATACATATCGAGACAATGAAGATGCCATGGAACAAATCATTGAAGCCGACCGCTATCGCGGCGGCTTAATTCCAACGTTCTACAGCGAATTGGAAAACTATAAAATCGTCCATATCCCTAGTTAGCAATAGTATATAATCCGCTTTGCATTTGATTCAGAAGTGGTGTATATTTACACCAAAGCAATTATTATGTCAAGACAAAGTATATCTCTCACAAAACCAAATGATGAGTGGCTAAAAGCGCAAGTCGAAAATAATGAATACTCTAGCAAAAGTGAACTTATTAACGATTTAATTAGACAGGCTAGAAAACAACAAGCTCAAATTGACTGGATTAGAGCGAAATTGGAAAAATCTGAAAGAAGCGGATTCACAGATGAGACGAAAGACCAAATTTTGAAACAATCAAAGGCATTGCTTAATGGCTGAATATAGGCTAAGCAAAGAAGCCAAAGATGACTTGATAAGGATACATCAATACGGTGTTGAGAAGTTTGGAATGGCTCAAGCTGATAAATACTACAATTCATTTTTTGAGTATTTCGATATCATCGCCCAGCAACCATTTTCATTCGAGTCGATAGATTATATCCGAAACGGATATAGACGTTGTGCTTGTGGTTCTGATAGCATCTATTACAGAATTAATAATGGCATTGTTGAAATAATGGCAATTGTAGGACGGCAAGATTTAATGAATATCCTGAAATCATTATAATTAACATACAATTGCCAACACAGTGTAGATCCATAACCGCATACGATGCATAAAACTTCACTTATATCCCAGAGGGAGATTACTACATATGTCCCCAAAACCAGCACCTCACCACAACATATTACGCCACAAAAGCATGCAGCTCATGCAGCGTGAAGGATCAGTGCACGAAAGCTACCAGAGGAATGGTAATACATCGAAGTGAATACCAACAGTACATTGAGCATAACAAAGAACAGGTCGAACTGAACAAAGCCCTTTACAAACGTCCACAGGCTATTGTTGAGCATCCATATGGTACCATAAAACGCCAATGGGGATTCAGTTACATCATGACTAAAAAGAGCCTCTAAAAAGGGCCAGTTCGGATGTAGGCCTGATGATGACTGCTTATAACCTAAGGCATATCATAAATATCCTTGGAGTGGAGCGTCTCAGGAAGTATCTGGAGGACCAGATTGATCTGATTTTGAGCAATACCGTCGTATTGGACCGAATACTGGCTCATATGATGGCCCTATTTGGAAAAACCCGATGTACAACACTGAGGTTCAAACTCCCGGCATATCGCCTATCTTTAATCAATATATCACAATCAAACGAAGGTTTTTAGACAGACTGCCGTTGAGCGGCTCAAAAAAAGCCTTGAGCTAAGCGAGAGTAACTCTCAGATGAATTTATCTCATCCTGCAATGACGTCGGACCTACTTGAACGTTATCTCAATTTGCTAGGCGTTCAGAGACGAAAGCCTAGTACCGATGCTTTATACGAGCTAGTCCAAGCCCAGTTGGTTAAAGTCCCCTTCGAAAATGTATCCAAGCTGTATTATAAGAAGCATCACAACCTTCAAGGCTTACCCAATCTTGAATTCTTCATGGATGGTATTGAGCGCTATCATTTTGGCGGAACGTGTTATTCCAATAACTTCTATTTTTATCAACTTCTAGCTAGCCTAGATTATCGAATCAAGTTGTGTGGTGCGGATATGTTGAATCCAGATGTTCATTTGGTCAGTGTGGTTAGGGTAGAGCAGCGAGAATATCTCATAGATGTCGGCTATGCGGCTCCTTTTTTAACTCCTCTTCCACGTGATCTGAAGACAGACTACATCATTGTGCTGGGCCGGGACCAATTTGTGCTCAAACCTCAGGATGCTCGTGGTTGTTCACAGATGGAGCTTTACAGAGATGGAAGCCTGAAGCATAGTTATTTAGTGAATCCAACACCTCGACAGATTCAAGAGTTTGACCAGGTCATAGTTGACTCATATAGAGAAGCTTCCACCTTCATGAATTCAATCCTGCTGGCTCGCTTCTTTCCGTATCGATCCCTTGTTCTTCATAATCTGACAATGATTGAGTCTCAAGGAACCATATCAAGAAGTCAAATTCTGACCAGCCGAGCTGAACTAATTCAAGCCGCCTATGAATACTTTGCGATCCCCAAGGAGTTTACAATGGACGTTGTGAAGGATATTGGACAATTTGACGATGCATGGAATTGAATTATGATAAACTACACCCTTTGCTGACCGCCATCAAAGATTCAGACTATTTAAACATGTTTAACGGTGTTGGTTAGTAATCAGGGTTGGATTCTATACTCAATAGCGCCTAACATTAAACCGGATGCGGAACTGCGCAGGTAAGCTCCGCCGTAATATGCTCCATAATCCACTAAAAACTAAATTCTGATCCTCACAATATTAGATGATATGAATATTGCAAAAGATGAAATTGTAAATTGGTTACTTGAAGGAGATGTCTCTATTCAATATCAAGTATATCGTGATTTGCTTTTAGAACATCGTGTAGATTTAAGAAATAGCATAGCTTTGAAAGGTTGGGGTTTTGAATTTTTATCTCATCAGAATGAAAACGGGCATTGGGGTAGGAAATTCTATCAACCAAAATGGACGTCAACTCATTATACTTTACTTGACCTTAAAAATTTGGGGATTTCACAATTGAATCCCAAAATAAGAAAAACTATTAATATGTTGCTGGAACAGGAAAAGGGCGAAGATGGTGGAATTAATCCGTCAGGTGCAATCAAGAATAGTGATGTTTGTTTGAATGGAATGTTTCTAAACTATGCCTCTTATTTCAAAATGGATCAAAGCAAACTTCAATCAATTGTTGATTTTATTCTAATTCAAAGATTAAATGACGGGGGATTTAATTGCAGATTTAATAGGTCGGGGGCCAAACATAGTTCACTCCATTCAACTTTGTCAGTTCTTGAAGGTATTTTAGAATATTCCCAAAATGGCTACACTTACCGACTTCCAGAATTAAAAGAAGCTGAAGAAACATCAAGAGAATTTATTTTAAGACATCAACTATATATTTCAGACCGGACAAATGAAATAATCAATAAGGATTTTCTAAGATTAACTTATCCCTCAAGATGGAGATATGACATATTAAGAGCTTTGGATTACTTTAGATTATCTGAAAATATTTTTGATGTTAGGATGAAACCTGCAATTGATGTGATCATTAAGAAGAGAAAGAATAGGCAATGGTTGTTACAGGCAAACCATCCTGGCCAGACTCATTTTGATATGGAAGAAGTTGGAAAGCCAAGTCGCTGGAATACTTTGCGGGCAATGAGGGTACTGAAGCATTTTAGTGAATATGAATGATGAAGGTATATATTCGAAATCGCATTTGATATTTTGGGTTTGGTGCGGCTTGGCACTGTCCCTTCCACGTAGTCTAATGATTAATGGAAATATCACAGAGGAACGTTTTTTACTATTCCAATTTGAAAAAATATTTGACTATTTTTCTGTTACCGTAATAAGGTATCCTAAATGTATCGCAAACTTTCAAATCAACTTTTCCAAATAATGAGTAAAGTTTCTTTTCAGTGAAAGGTCTATAAATTTGATAAGGTATCTCAAATTCTTTAAGAGCAATAAATTCAGTATTTATTAATTCTTTCATATTGGTATTGAAAATGGGGAAATGTTCAACAACATAAACAGATTTCGACACTCTTCCTGCCTCACTTAATAAAGACTCTGGATCCACGCAGTGGTGTAATGTTTCATTCAAGAGCGAAACATCAAATTTTAAATTATCAAAAGGTAATTTTTCACCATTATAAATTATAAATGGTAACTCTTTTCTTTTTCTAAAATCGACAATATCTATTGTATAAATTCTAACATTCGGAAAATTATCTGCAAAAACATGTATAGGAATTGATGTTCCTGTTCCAATATCTAAGACAGAATTGATGTTTTCTGCATAGGGTTCAAATAATTCAATAAGGTCAAATACTATTTCTTCTAATGATTTATTCAATTTACATATGTTCCTTTGGTCATGCCCCATTAAAACTATAATATCTTTCCAATGTCTATCAGCTGTTAAACCTGGCTTTATCGTATAACAAAATAAGCTGTACTTGCATCTAAAATTACTTCTAATAGGAAAACATTAGTCCTTCTATTAGCTCTGATTGACCTGCTTCCGGGTTATTGGATACAACAACCGTTTTCCGAAAGTAATAGGACGTTTTTATATCCTAATCATATGTATGGATCCATCACCCCATTCCACATCCAGGGTTGGGTTGTCTGCCTTCGACAATGTATACGAAAATGTTTGGATGTGTATCTCGTATGTGAAATCACTTATTTGAGATACAGTGATCTGACCTGCTAGATTGTGTGTTGCATCGACAGCCGGTACGATTATGGCAAGTGTGAGCAATATGGTGTAATATTTTCTCAATCAAGTATATATATCCATCTGAATACTCAACAAAGAATGCAAAAATCATGCCTGTCAATATACTCAGGCTAAATATTTTCAGGTGGTGAAGAAATCAGTATAATCAGTCCACGGATGCTTTAACAGAACTTGTTTTTCATCGGGAATTGACCGGTTCAAGCTCAACGGTGAAGTGTCTCATAATGGGTGCTTCAGAGACGATCCTGTAACCGGATCTGATGCTGTCCCTGCGCTTAAAGATGTTTCCCAGTGCATGTGCCACCACGTCCATATGATTGTTGGTATAGACGCGCCTTGGGATGGCCAGCCTCAGGTACTCCATTTCGGGATAGCGATTTTCTCCCGACTGCGGGTCCCGGTCCGCCAATAAGGTCCCGATCTCAACGGCCCTTACCCCGCCTTCCAGGTAAAGCTCAATAGCCAGGGTCTGGGCAATGAATTCTTCCCGGGGAACCCTGGAAAGGAAACGTTTAGCATCCACATAGACGGCATGCCCACCGGTGGGTTGTTGTACAGGGATACCTTTGTCTGACAGGCAATTGGCCAGGTATTCGGTTTGTTTGATCCGGGTATCCAGGTAATCGTATGCAATTCCTTCACGCAGACCGCAGGCCAGGGCAGCCATATCCCTCCCTGCCATCCCGCCATAGGTAATGAAGCCCTCGAACATGATATTGTAGGTGCATGACTTATCATACCAATCCTTTTCCCGAAATGCAATGAATCCCCCGATATTTACATTCCCGTCCTTTTTACTGCTCATGGTAACTGCGTCAGGGTAGGAGAACATTTCTGTAACAATATCAGCAATGGACATGTCTTTATATCCTTCCTCCCGTTCCTTGATGAAGTAGGCATTTTCTGCAAAGCGTGCCGCATCGTATACAAGGGGAATGGAGTACTGGTCTGCCAATGCCTTTACTTCCCTCATATTCTGCATGGATACTGGTTGTCCACCCGTGGTATTACAGGTCAGGGTAAGGATCACGAAAGGGATGTCATCAGCGTATTTCTCGAGCACATTATTCAGGATATCCAGGTCGATGTTGCCCTTAAAAGGATGGATGAGACTGGTATTATAGGCTTCCCGTATGGTACAGTCCAGGGCCGTGGCTCCGCGGTATTCAATATGGCCTTTGGTGGTGTCAAAATGGGCATTGCCCGGGATGATGTCTCCCTCTTTTACCAGCACTGAAAAAAGCACATTTTCTGCTGCTCTTCCCTGGTGGACTGGCAGGAAATAGGCTAATCCAAGAAGGTCCTCGATGCTTTGCTTGAGCTTGTAGTAGCTGTTGGACCCAGCATAACTTTCATCCCCCAGCATCATTTCTGACCACTGTTGCTGGCTCATGGCAGAGGTTCCTGAATCAGTCAGCAGGTCGATATATACCTGCTCGCTTCTCAGGTTGAAAATATTGTATCGGGCTTCTCTGATCCACCGGGTCCGCTGTTCCCGGGTACTCCTGAATACAGGCTCAACCATCTTGATCTTGAATGATTCTGCAAAAGGTTCTTCCATTGGATTCTACTGGCTTTATTCAGGCATAAAATTAGGAAGGAGCCCGGAGCATTATAGAGGGGATTTAAATGTTTGTGAACATGTATGTTATCAAACATACAGTCCATCATTTACCAAGATCCTCCAGGTGTTTCTTGGAATATTTAGCATACAGGTTCTGTCGGAATGTTTCAGCGGCTGACAGGCGTGATTGATAGGCATCCCGGTTTTCGCCTTTTTTACGGGGTTCGAATAAACCTGATGCTTCCATTTCTTCTTCCATCTCGTTGTAGTAGTAATGCTCCGCTACAAATCTGGCCGACATTTCAAAGATCATTACCGTCCCATCATTTGAACAGGTAACGATTCCGCTCCCGTCAGGCAGGAAGTCTGCCGCATACAGGGCATCTTCATGTGCAATAAATGTATATAGGCATTGTCCGGTGCCTACCTCCCATAGCTTGGCAGTACCATCATAGGATGCACTGATCAGATAGCGGGCATCCGGAGAAAACCGGACTGATACGACAGCATAATTATGGCCTGTGAATAGTTTATGGATCCTGCCTGAATCAACATGCCAGGTTTTGATATTTTCATCCATGGAACAACTGGCCAGTAGTTTGCTGTCCGGACTGAAATCCAGCGAGAATACATTTCCACCATGCGCCGACATGGTATGTACAGGCTTGCGATCCCCGGCATCCCAGATGATCACTGTCTGGTCAAGTGAACCGCTGGCAATCCACCTGTTATCCGGACTGAAAGCTGCAGCCAGTGCTGTTTTTGAATGGGCTTCAAAGGTATGGATGGCATTTCCTTCCTCGCGATCCCATAGATAAAAACTGTTCTTCAGGCTGGTGCTCAGAAATTGTGTGGCATCCTGATTAAAATCGAGGTTGTAAACATGTGTCACATGTTTCTTGTAGATTCTCCAGGTGCCATCTGAGAGGTCCCATATCCGTATTTCCGGACCTCCTGCACCCAGGAGGTACCTGCCATCGTTTGAGAAGGTCAGGTATTTTACCGGATTCCGGTATCCTTCCAGGGTAGAACTTATCTCGCCGCTGTTTTTATCCCATAAATGTATTACCAGGTCTTCTCCGCTGCTGGCAATGGTTTTTCCATCTGGACTGATGGCAATGGCATAAACGGGCCCTTTATGTTTTTTGAAGGTTAGCAGCAGGCTTTCATCTTTCTGGGCATGGCATGATGACCAGTATGGGAACAACATCAAGGCGAACAATACAGCAATGGAAAAATTCAGTGGCTTCATCGGCATGCTTTTGTTAAAGATACAACGGATAAAAATATAAAAATGAGGTATTCCCGTTTTGCAACCCTGATATTTTTCGCTTGTCTCTTAATGGCAAAACCACTTATCATTTGCAGCACGATGAAATCACTACCCTATTTTTTATGTCTTACATTCCTTCTCCAAAATGCAGTATATGCCACAGCGGGACCAGCCATTGAAGAATCAACGAAAGCCAGTCAGCCTGTTTCCAGCATCAGGGGAATCATCCTGGATGCCGATACCCGGATTCCCCTGATCGGCGTAAGTATTTTCATAGCTGGCAGTGATCCGATGTTAGGAACTGTAAGCGATATTATGGGAGCTTTCCGTTTTCAATACCTCCCTGTGTGTCGCTATGACTTGAACGTATATTACATGGGCTATGAGCCATGGACTGTAAACAATATCTTGCTGACATCAGGCAAGGAAGAAGTGGTCCGGGTCGAATTAACCGAGTCCCTGATTCAACTTGAGGAAGTGACCATCAGGGCCAGCCAGCATAAAGGTGAGCCGCTTAACCAACTGGCTACGGTTTCGGCCCGGTCCTTTACCATGGAGGAAACGAAGCGTTATGCGGGAAGTTTCCATGATTCTGCCAGGATGGCTGCATCCTACGCCGGGGTCAGTGCCGATCCTGGGGGTGGCAATGAGATCATTATCCGCGGGAATTCGCCACGTGGATTGCAATGGCGTTTGGAAGGTATTGAGATCCCCATTTCCATTCTGAACAGTACTACCCTGGATAATTCTGATTTCCTGAACGGTGCCTTCCCGGCCGATTACGGGAATGCCGTACCCGAGTTCCAGGACCTTACCTTCCAGCTGAACTTCCCCACCAAGAGGTCGGGGACCTTCAGTGTATTCGGACTGGGGGGGATCAGCCATATGTATGAGGAGTATGGTAGCTGGAGAAATGATTTCGAAACAGATATGAGTGTTTTCGGTATAAAATACCTCCATATCATCAATGATAAGACATATATCAAAACCACACTGGCTAGTACTGTATCCAGGAATATGTGGTGGCGTGAAGAGAAACTTGACTCCGATGCCTTTGAGCTGACCAACCGGGAGAATTTTTTATACAATAATTACCTGGACCCAGATGGGCATCATTCCTACCATTATTTACCGGATTGAATTCTGAGCCACTGGAGGACCATCGAAAACATGCTACCCGTACATCCGAGGATTTTTCCGGGGCAAACCCTGTAACCAGCCCTCGGAAGGCCCTGATCAATCATATCCAGGCATCAATAGTAAAATCATTTCAATGCTGTGTAAGCTGATGGATAAATAGTAACTTTATTACTTTCCATGCTTAAAATAAAATCAAACATAGAATTATGAATAAAAAGTTAAGCAGTATTATTTACGAAAGAAATTCACGAAAAGGAATGGCGATTTACTCAACTTAAGATTTGTTTAATTTCTATTTTGCTTACCGCTTTTCAAATTTCTGTAAAAAGTAATTCACCTTACCTTGCTTCTGACTCTACCCAACTGGGAGATACATTAGGGAAGACCATTCCTTATTCACTTCCCTGGGATGATATGCCCATTGATTTATCGTTTGTTTATGAGAAAGAGAAACCTGCTGGGAAGCATGGCTTCTTGCAAGTTTCAGGAGACAGGTTTATTTTCGAAGATGGGACAGAAGCCAGGTTTTGGGGTACGAACTTCAACAGTGCACAAAGCTTTCCATCACATGATCATAGTGAAAAGGTAGCAAAGCGTCTGGCTAAGATAGGCGTTAATATGGTCAGGTTTCATCAGATGGATGCTGAGTGGTCCACTCCCAATATATTCCAGTTTACCAAGGGTGAGAATAAACCCAATACATTGACTTTTGACCCTGAGAGCCTGGATAGGCTTGATTACCTGATTTATTGTTTGAAGCAGGAAGGGATTTATGTCTATATGGACCTGCTGACATACAGAAGGTTTAAACCTGGAGATGGCGTTGAGGCGGCAGATCAATTAGGTGATGCTGCCAAGCCTTATAGTACCTATAACAGGAGACTGATAGAGCTTGCAGAAAAAATTCAACTATGATTTATGGACACATATAAACCCATATTCAAAGTTGGCTTATATGGATGATCCAGCAATAGTGCTTGTTGAAGTTACTAATGAGAATGATTTATTTACACAGAATGTAACCCTGGAGCCATACAGAACGGAATTGGAAGAATTATACAGGGAGTGGGCAGCAGAAAATAAAATAAAAGTAAGTAAGGAGAAAGTGGTATTTAACAAGGCAGATAAAAATATTCAAAACTTTTTTGTGGACGTCACCCAAGAGTACTATAAGGAAATGATGCAGCATATGCGGGAAACAGGTGTGAAGATACCAATAGCAGGGACCAATTGGAGCAGGAATGCAGCACATTTGTCTGCACAGTTGGTTGCGGATTTCACTGATAGTCATGCATACTGGTATAGTTTCGCTTTATGGAAAGATGGCAGCAGGAATTTCATGAATGATCCAATGACAGGCAGTATTAATAATATGCTGACAGGACTGGCTTTTTACAGGGTATCAGACAAACCGTTTTTTGTGTCTGAGTGGGATAATCCCTGGCCCAACGAATGGAGGGCAGAGAGTTCACTGTTGATGGCAGCTGCAGGCTCCTTTCAGGGATGGGGAGGATTTTGCATACATACTTACAGATATACATTGGATGAAGATGTAGATATGATAGCCAAACCTATAACCTCAGATGCTATTGGTGGCGTATATTACAGGGGAGGCAGTTTCGATGCATTCAATGACCCTGCAAAATTTGGTCTTTTTTATCATGCAGCACTTATCATGCGAAGAGGGGATATAAGACCAGCAGAAAAAACCATCAATTTGAAACTGGATGATCTCCATGCCGGTCGAGGCAAAGCCTTGCAGCTTACTCCTGAAAAACACAGAGTTGAGACTGTATTGCCAGGAAAAACATGTAAGGGAGATATAGTAATCAGTCCGGATGAAAATATAGAGGATGTAGAGAAGGGGAGAGGTGCTTTCGGATACTAAACAGCTTTACAGGAACATAAATAAAAAAATAGGATGGATAGATTCTCCCAACACAAAAGCGGTATATGGTTTCCTGGGCAAAGAAGGAGCATTGGAGTTAACCAATTTAAAAATCAATGTAAAGACAGATTTTGCAACTGTAGCTATAAGCACATTGACGGATGAACCTATAAAAAGCTCAACAAACATGCTTCTGACAGCTGTTGGAAGAGCTGAAAATACAAACACCAGGTATAATAAGGAGCACACTCAACAATTGGATGTTGGGCATGGACCTATTCAAGTTGAGATAATTGAAGCAACAATTGAGATTAAGACAGATAAAAGAAACCTGCGTGTAATGGCCATTAATCCTCAGGGATTTATTACCGGTTATATACCATCAGAATATAAGAATGGGGTATTCAGCTTTGAGATAGGAAAAGAATATCAATCAATGTACTATTTAATACAAAATCTGTAAAGTGTAATGAAAATCAGCTTTGCAGTTTTATTGTTCCTATTAAATACGCTTTCATTCAAAACCCTGGATGGACAAACAATCCCCTATAAAAATCCCGCGTTAAAAGTAGAAGAACGGGTAGCTGATTTGATTCAGCGGATGACGATTGAAGAGAAAGTAAACCAGATGCTGAAGCTTACCCTGGCCAGTTTAAAGCAGGATAAAAAGGGTAGAATTACAGAAGAATCTCTTGAAGAATTATTTAAAGGAGAGAGTATTGGCTGTTTGGACCCTCCGCGTTGGGATGAATTAAAGGACAGGGCAATTTCCGTAGATGGAATTGCCAGGTATTCAGAAGCGGCAGATCAGTACCTTAGGAATAATACAAGACTGGGCATTCCTGCCATTCAGGTTGAATTGAGTGGTATGCATGGACAATTGGCTTCTGATGCAACTAATTTTCCACAGACAATTGGACAGGGAAGCACCTGGAATCCGGAATTGATTAGAAGAATGGCAGAAGTTATCGCTTTTGAAGCTAGCTTATCCGGATGTGACCAGGCCTTCTCTCCACTTTTTGACCTTGCAAGAGATCCCAGATACGGCAGGGTCGAAGAATGTTTTGGAGAAGACCCGTACCTGGTTGCTGAAATGGGCAAAGCATTTGTGATAGGAATGCAGGGAGATCCTGAAATATCCCAAAACCATATTCCGGAGAACCATCTTATTGGCACTGCCAAACATTATGTGGGGTATAGTACTCCGATTGCTGGCATTAACATAGCACCAGTAGAAGTGGGTCCAAGAGATTTCAGGGATTTACATTTATATCCTTTTGAAAAAGCAATCAAAGAGGCCAACGTTTATTCAATTATGCCTGCTTATAATGAAGTAAACGGTATTCCCGTTCATGCAAGCGAATATCTTCTGCGTGATATATTGCGGAAGGAATTTGGATTTAAAGGCTATGTTTTTGCGGATTATGGTGCAGTCGCCAGGTTACACTATTCTCAGAAACTTTCTGCTACTAAAGCTGAAACTGCATTGCTTGCCTTGAAGGCCGGAGTTGACCAGGAGGGGAGTAATTATGCTTATTCAGAGTTGGTAAATCTGGCAAAAAGTGATAGAGAAGTTGAGGTTTTGGTTGATGAAGCTGTAAGAAATATTCTTACTGTTAAATTCAGGGCAGGTTTGTTCGATAAACCTTACAGGGCACCAAAAAATATAACTGATCTTGTTCATAGTAAAGAATCTATTAAGCTGGCACGCCAAATAGCTGAGGAATCCATAGTATTGCTTAAAAACAAGGATAATTTATTGCCTCTGAATCTCTCAGGTTTACAATCGATTGCTGTAATCGGTCCTAATGCTAACCAGGTACAATACGGAGATTACAGTATCACAAAAGATAATTCATCCGGGATTACTATACTCGAAGGGATAAAGAATATAACAAAGGATAGGATTCAGGTCAACTATGCAAAAGGCTGTGGTATCACGGATCTCGATAAGAGCGGATTTCAGAAAGCGGTTATTGCCGCAGTAAAAAGTGATGTGGTTGTGTTGGTTATTGGCGGGACAAGCATGTCATTGGCAGGTACGGGTTGGGGGGAACTGTCTGATGAAGGCGCTTATCCGACATGTGGTGAAGGATATGACAGGACAGAATTATCTCCTCCGGGCATTCAACCGGAATTAATACAGGCTATATACAAAACAGGAAAACCGATAGTCCTGGTGATGGTTCACGGACGGGCATATAGCATCAAATGGGAGAAAGAACATATCCCTGCTATCCTTGAGGCATGGTATCCGGGAGAAGAAGGAGGTAATGCCGTTGCCCGCATCTTGTTTGGAGAGGTAGTGCCTTCAGGGAAACTTACGGTTTCTGTTCCCCAAAGTGTGGGTCATGTACCTGTATTCTATAATTATAAACCCTCCGGAAGAGGAACATATAAGAAACCTGGCACTAAAGAAAAACCGGGAAGAGATTATGTTAATTCATCAACTGATCCACTGTTCCCTTTTGGCTTTGGTTTAAGTTATACGCAATTTGAATATTCCGATCTGATAATCAACCAGAAGGATTTACGAGCCATAGATACGGTAATATTATCGGTAAATATTAAAAATGTTGGTGTTGTAAGCGGTAAAGAAGTGGTTCAAGTCTATATCAATGATAAAATCAGTTCAGTTACAACTCCGGTAATAGTACTAAAAGGATTTAAAAAAGTGCAAGTGAACCCAAATGAAACCAAAACTCTGAATTTTGCAGTTCCTTGCAGGGAGCTTGGTCTTTGGAATAAAAAGATGAATTATGTAATTGAACCCGGAGAGTTTGAAATTTTGATAGGGGCATCTGCAGAGGATATTAGATTAAAAGATTCGATATACATCATTAAAATGTAATATTATGAAAATGAAGGTAATTCCTTTTCTTTCAGCATTATGTCTGGTAGCGAATATGTCTGCGGAGGTGCTGCATATCGGTACTGCTACAACCGACATAACCCCAACACTTCCTGTAGCCCTGGTCGGGCAGTTTAACCTGCGTATCGCAGATACCATTGAAACACCATTGACAGCCAATGTGGTCGCTCTGGAATCAAGAGAGGAGAACAATTCGATGGATATGGCCATTATGGTTTCCTGTGATGTGGTGTATATTCCTGCTGTTTACAGTAAGATGGTTCGTGAGGAAGTAAAAAAGCAGTTACCGGATCTAGACGTACAAAAAATCTTCCTGAATGCGACACACACGCATACAGCACCAGTTTTAGAGAATGGCTCAAACTCAACATTTTTATACCCGATTCCCAGGGAGGGAGTTTTACAGGTTGAAGAATACCAGGCTTTTTTTGTTCAGCAGGTAAGCGAGGCCATTGTTAAGGCCTGGAAAAACCGTACGCCTGGAAGTGTGACATGGGGTTTGGGACATGCATCAATCGCCAATAATCGCAGGGTAGTTTATTCAAAAGAGGCTATCGATCCGGGTCCCTTTGGAAACAGAACAGCTCAGATGTATGGAAACACCAATTCGCCTGATTTTATGAATCTGGAGGGGATGGCAGATGATGATATAAATATGCTATTCTTCTGGGATAAGTGGGGGAGATTAATTGCTATCTCTATTGCTGTACCCTGCCCTGCCCAGGAAGTTGAGAGCCGTTTGGCTGTTAATGCTGATTACTGGCATCCAGTGAGAGAGAAACTTAAGGAACGCTTCGGCAAGGACTTGTGTATTCTTGGATGGATAGGTGTATCAGGCGATCAGTCACCACATGTTATTTACCGTAAATCAGCTGAAGAGCGAATGAGGAAACTACGCAACCTGACCCGTCTGGAAGAAATAGGGAGACGTATTGTGCTGGCGGTTGAGGAGACGTATGAGGCCGTAAAAGAAGAAGGGCAGACAGATGTACAATTAAGCCACAAGGTTGAAATACTCAATTTGCCAATATTCATGATAACTGAGGAAGTGTATCTTTTTGCTAAAACTGAACGTGATAAATATGCCGCCATGATAGATGCAGATCCAAATGCAGCTAACAGGGTTTTGACACGCAAGACCTGGAATGCTGATATTGTTAAACGCTATGAGATGCAAAAACAAGATCCTCAGCCCAAGCTGGAAACAGAAATACATGTATTACGCATAGGAGACATAGTAATCTGCACCAATCCATTTGAGCTTTTTACTGACTATGGAATTCGCATGCAGGCACGCAGTAATGCTTTACAAACTTTTACATTACAACTTGTTGGGCCCGGACGTTATCTCCCTACAAAACAGGCTGTTCATGGAGGTGGTTACAGTGCTATTCCACAGAGTTGTCCTTTAGGCCCTGAAGGTGGTCAGATCTTAGTGGATAGAACCGTAGATCTGATCGATGAACTATTTTATGATGACAAAAATTAATCTGGTGTTAAGAAAGCGAGCTATTTCTTTGATAGGCTTATCTCTGTTAGGCATTTTTCAATTTGCATGTGATAACAATAGAATTGAACATAGAAACCCAAATATCATTTTTATCCTTGCTGATAATTTGGGTTATGGTGATATTGGCTGTTTTGGATCAGAACTTCACAGGACACCCAATATTGACAAACTGGCAAATGAAGGGATTCGACTAACCTCAATGTATTCCTCCGCAGGAGTATGTACTCCTTCACGAGCCAGCTTATTGACTGCTTGTTATGCACAAAGAGTTGATATGCATATGGATGAAAATGAGAGTTGGGTATTACGTCCTATTTCTGCGAAAGGCTTAAATCCCGAGGAAACGACCATGGCAGAAATACTTAAAGGTGCAGGTTATGCAACAGCCTGTATTGGCAAATGGCATTTAGGGGATCAGCTTGAATGTTTACCCTTAAATCATGGATTCGATTATTATTATGGGATTCCCTATAGCGAAGACATGGTTCCAGGTCATAATCCTGACTGGCCTAATTTACCACTTGTACAGAACAAAAAAGTAATTGAAGCACCGACTGATTTAACAACAACAACAAGAAGATACCTTAAGGAAGCTATCCGTTTTATGAGGGAAAACAGAGATCAACCATTCTTTTTATACTTCCCTCATAATCTCCCTGGAAGCAGTCCAATTCCAATTGTGGATGAGACTTTTTCCGGTAAATCTGCCAATGGCTCATATGGAGATGCAATCGAAGAAATTGACTGGTCCGTAGGACAGATTATCGAGACTGTAAAGGAATTTGGGATAGCGGAAAACACCATGATTATTTTCATTTCTGACAATGGGTCGCCACTTGGTCGTGCAGGAAGCAGTGGACTGGGTAGCAATAAACCATTTTCAGGTGCGGGATATAGTACCATGGAAGGGGGTATGCGTGTCCCCTGCGTTGTGCATTGGCCGGGTACAATCCCTGAAGACATATCATGCAATGAGCTTTGTACGATGATGGATTGGCTGCCTACTTTTGCTTTTCTTGCCAGGGCCAAAACTCCCGGGGATCGAATAATTGATGGTAAAAATATCTGGCCCCTGCTATCCGGGGAAAAAGGCGCTAAAACCCCTCACGATTTTTTCTATTATTATTTAATGGATCAATTGCAAGCAGTGAGAGAAGGAAACTGGAAACTGCATTTACCCCTGGATAATAAATATGATAGTGGAAATAAATATAAGTTTTATGGCAGCAGTAGTTTGAAATTAATTGATTTGAGTAAAGATATTAAAGAAGAGCATGATGTGAGTGAACAATTTCCAGAAGTAGTACAAAGCCTATTGCAGCAGGCTGAAAAGATAAGTAAAGAACTTGGCGATCCCACACAAATGGGGGAGAAAGTCCGACCTGCATTGTATATTAGGAATCCGAAACCCTTAATCCTGGAATAGTTAATAATTATTTTTTGTCGGCAGTTGTTGGAACCAATTATAAATTAGGATTATGAAATCTAAAATGTTAATATTCAATGCGCTAAGTTTGCTTCTTACCATTAGTGTTCAGGGTATGGATAAAAGTTCGACTAAACTCAGAACAGAAATAAAAACACAAGGTTTATTAATTGGAATAGCAGAAAAATATCAATCTCCTGGAGATGGTATCCCGGGCGTTCGTATTATAAAAGATATTATAATTTATAAAGACTCCACATTCTACTCTTCATTTCCATCTGTGGTAAAAAGACCTGATGGGGAAATAGTTGTAGCGTTCCGGCGTGCGCCAGACCGTAAAATATTTGGTGAGAAATATACCAACCATATTGATCCGAACAGTTATCTAATGATGGTGCGCTCCAGTGATGTAGAAAACTGGGTAAAAGATCCGGAACTGATTTATGCTCATCCATTTGGAGGATCGCAAGATCCTTGTTTATTGCAATTACATGATGGAACCTTGTTTTGTATGAGTTATGGCTGGGCTGTTGTGCGTCAAGATGGCATCCCTAATCTTAAAAAGCCCTATTCTGAAGCAGGAGGTGCAATATTCCTTGGAGGGTATTATGTCCGGTCAACTGATGGTGGGAAAACATGGCAGGGACCTAATTATCCCCCCCACATTGCTCCTGATATTCGGTTCAGCGCCTTGGGTAAATCTATGCCGGCAGCTAACCGAGGGGCATTATATGAGGGTAAGAGTGGCAGGATTTTTTGGGTTGTTGCGGCAATGGACTCTGATTCTCCTGGAAAAACATCCACACATTTGTTAACCTCGGACGATAAAGGCCAAACCTGGCAATATTCTTGTCCGGTTGCAGTAGATGAGGAAGCATCATTTAACGAGACATCGGTTTATGAAACCCCAAATGGAGATATTGTAGCTTTCCTTCGTACTGCAAATATGGACGATCAGGCTTGTATTGCCCGTTCAACTGATGGAGGAAAAACTTTTCAAAATTGGCAAACGATGGGGTTTCAGGGGCATCCCTTACATGCGTTAAGGCTGTCTGATAATAGAGTGTTGCTCACTTATGGATACCGTCATAAGCCTTTTGGGATACATGCCCGAATTCTGAATCCAGAGTGTACGGATTTCGCAACAGCCCCCAGGATTGTGCTTCGCGATGATGGCGGCAATGGTGATATAGGCTATCCCTGGGCAGTACAGCTTGAAGATAACCGTGTTTTAGTAGTCTATTATTTTAACCAAAATAATAGTACACGATATATCGCTGGTACTATCCTTGAAATCAGTAACAAATAGAAATAAGGAAGATCACTGGTCCGGGCTAAACCTGGGCAGTGCCAGGGAAAATGTACTCCCCTTTCCAGGTTTGCTGCTGACCGATAAAGTCCCATTGTTTTTTCTGGCAAACTCCATGCTGAGGATCAATCCAAGTCCGGTTCCTTCCTCGTTGGCTGTGCCTGTACGGCTAACCTGTTCATCGATCCGGAATAACTTTTCGATCATCTCCTCAGGGATACCAATACCATTGTCTGTCACAAGTATTTGAATTTCATTACCGGAAGATTTGGAACTGATGGTGATCTTACCCTTGGGCCTGGTAAATTTTATGGCATTAGAGATGAGATTCCGTATAATTGTGCTAACCATATTCTGGTCTCCGTAGACCAAAGTATCCTGGCTCACCCGGTTATTCAGATGAAGGTTCTTTTCATGTGCACTCAGATTATACAGCTTACATACGGAACTTACAACATCGTATATATCGATGCCGGTTGGATCAAACCTGATCCGGTCTGTTTGCGACCTTGACCAGTCCAGTAAATTGTTAAGCAGGTTCTGGGCCTGTCTTGACGCCCCATGGATCATTTTTACAAAGGTGAGCACTTCCTCCGGATCATAAGAGGAATAATCCTTCATGAGCAGGTCAGAGAATCCCATGATGGAACTCAGGGGGTTTTTCAGATCATGGGCTATGATGGAAATAAACTTGTCCGTGGCTGACTTGTTTTCCTCTGTTTCCTGGGCTTTCCATCCTGTCATATCCCTGAAGACCGCAAAGGTCCCAATAAATTTACCCTCCTCGTACTGCGGGGTTGCGGTAACAAGGATATTCCTTTTTTGCTTATCGGGACGGATGATCTCAAGCTCATAGGTGTTTTCTGCTCCCTGTTTTCTCTGATCGGTCTGCTCCCTTATGAATTTTTTGTTTTCCGGAGACAAAAAATTAAAAACGGTTTTTCCGACCAGTTTGCCGGGAGGCATACCGAATATTTCCTCTGCCTTGGGATTCACAAAAATAAATTGATCATCGGAATCGACCATGCCAATCCCTTCACCCTGGTTGTCAATCAGTAGCCGGTAATTCTTTTCGCTCCTGTATAGCTCCTCCAGGGTATTTTTATAATCGGTCACATCCCTGGATATGGATGCCACAGCAATCAATTTGTGCTGTTCATCATAGATGGGGAATTTCTTTACCAGGGAATGGATTTTTCTGCCATCAGGGAACATGAATACCTGGTCATTCACCAGTGTTTCTCCATGCTTCAGTTTCATTGCCTTCCGGTCATCATCCATGTATTGCCTCACATGATCCAGATCACCATAAATTTCGATGTCAGTCTTCCCGATCAGCTGGTCTGCTGTTTTTTTGCCGGCGGCGGCCGTATTGGCCCTATTGGAAGCTATGACCTTCAGATCAATATCCTTGATCACAGCGTGGTCCTCAACATTTTCGACAATGGCTGCCAACAGGTCCTTTTCACGCTGAGACTTTTTTCGCTGCGTAATATCCTGGGCTGTCCCGATGGACAGGGAAGGTTTATTACGGTGATCCCGGATGACAAAGGACCTTGTCCAGATCTGCTTTTCCTTTCCGGACGGATCAATGATGCGGTATTCCAAATCCAGACCGGATCCTTTTCTAATTTTTTTGTAGGCTTTTTTCAGGTATTCCCGGTCATCTTTATGAACTGATTTCAGAAAAGAACCGGGGTTTTGGTAAAGGCTTTCGGTCTTCCGTCCGAAGACCTGTTCATACTTCTGACTGACAAAAAGCAACTGGTCAGCCTTCAGGTCATATATCCAGAAGACTTCCTCAATGGTGTCCACCAGGAGCTTTAAGATCTCATCCTGCTTACGCAGTTCTTCCTCGGCTGCAAATTTCTTCGTTACATCATGAGCGATTCCTTCAACACCAGTGACCTTTCCGTTTTTATCGTAGATCGGCAGCTCGGTATTGTAAAATATCCTGGCAGTACCATCTATATGATACAGTTCGTTCATGAATGGTGGCTGGACCAATCCTTTCAGGCTGGCCCTGGAACGGTTCAGTGCCTCCTGGTTCATTTCATGATCTGTCAGGAATTCCCTGTAGTTCCTCATCGATTCTTCCTGTGAATAGCCCAGGATTTTGGTGATGGAGGGACTTACATAGGTGACCATGCCTGCACTGTCATGTGAGTAGAAAATGTATTCTTCGCTCAGGCTCTCAACCAGCCTTTTATACTTCTCCTCGAGTTGTCTGAGTTCAGCCTCCTGTTTCACCTGTTCTTCCAGACTGGATACCTGTTGTTCCAGCTGTAGACAGATATTGGCCAATTCATCATATGTGGGCTGTCCATTCAAGATACCTGAAGATTAACGTACAAAATTTATTTAAAAACTGCGAAATTGCAAAGTAATGGGCAAAAAAAAGCCTGGCTGCCATTTGACAGCCAGGCTCGAAAAGGCTTAGTGGTTAAGGTGTTCAGTTAAGTATCATCAATTTGCTTACAGAGTAAAGGTAAAATTTTTTTCTTTATCTGCAAGTCCCATTCCATGATATAGTAACAACAGCGCGTGTTTCAAAGGTATTCATCAAGTCGGGCCAGGTGCTTTTACAGCATAAGATGCTGCCTGTAAATCTGCTCATTTTCATGATCAAACACACAAAAGATCAACCTTTTAATATGTTTGGCTGTTTTAAGGAATGAGATGGCAGTTGAAATGGCAATATCTGCAGCCAGTTTTTTAGGAAATCCATAAATGCCGGTACTGATGTTAGGGAAGGCAATGGTTTTGATTTTGGTATTATCAGCGATCCATAGGGCTTGCCTGTAGGCATCTGCCAGGAGCTGTTCCTCATTCTGCTTCCCTCCTTTCCATACTGGCCCAACCGCATGAATGATAAATTTGCATGGCAGGTTGTATGCACTGGTGATTTTGGCATTCCCTGTGGGACAGCCACCCAATGAGCGGCATTCCTCCAGCAGTCGGGGTCCGGCTGCCAGGTGAATGGCACCGTCAACCCCGCCACCGCCAAGTAGCGTAGGATTTGCAGCATTTACAACGGCATCAACTTTAAGCTGGGTTATATCACCATTGTATATCTCTATTTTAGGCTTCATGTTGCCTGTCTGATACGGGCATCGATTTGTTTTTCAAGGTTCACCTGCAGCCGGTTCATGACCTTGTCAATCTCTTTGTCTGTCAGTGTCTTGGACTTATCCTGCAGGATGATCCCCACGGCATAAGATTTTTTGCCTTTTTCCAGCTTTTCACTTTCATACACGTCAAACAATGTGACTGACTTGACCATTTCCTTCCCGGATTTCAGTGCAATGTCCCTGATCCTGGAGAAAGGGATGGTTTGATCAATAATCATGGAAAGGTCACGCCTGACCTCAGGGTACTTCGGGATCTCTTTCATGGTGATCTGAAAATCTGCTATAGCCTTCAGCATCGCGGACCAATCAAAATCAGCAAAATACACGGTGGATGTTATATCAAATTGTCCGGTGAGGGAAGGATCAAGTATGCCCATCTCAGCAATTTTTGTCCCCTTGAACGAGTATGTCAGTCCATCGCTAAAATATCCGGCTTCCACCTCCTGGGTCTGCAGCAACCCGCCTTCAAGTCCCACGCGCCCCATGATACCTTCAACATATGATTTTAACTCATAGAAGTTTCCGGGTTTTTCCTTCTCCATCCAGTTAGTGGTATTTTTGGGTCCCGTAGCAAATAAGGCAAGCCCTTCCTTTTCCAGGTAGCCGTCTGGTTTTTCCTGATCAGCCCCGGCCAGGACCTGGTAGCAGTTGCCAAATTCATAAAGCCTCAGGTTGGAGCGTTTCCGGTTGATATTGAAGACGATGGTTTCGAGTCCCCCGTAAAGTAAGTTTGTCCTCATCCGGTTCAGGTCAGAGCTGAGCGGATTGAAGAGTTCCACAGCTGCCGGATCATCCCTGTAATATGCTTCCCTGCTCAAGGAGTTACACATGATCTCGTTGAATCCATTCCCGCTGAGGTAATCGGAGATCAACTGTGTGACCTTCTCCTTGTCAGGTTTTGTAATATAGGTTAGAACAGAGGTCAGGGTGGTAGGATAATCAACACTGTTATAACCATAAATCCTCAGGATCTCTTCGATTACATCTGCTTCCCGCCTGACATCCACCCGGTAGGCCGGGACTATCAGGTCCAGACCTTCCCTGTTCTCAGATTCAATGGATATTTCCAGCGCTTCAAGAATTCGTCTGACGATATCCTTATCCATTTTTTTCCCCACCAGCCTGTCCACATGGGCAAACTTAACTTTCACCCTGAACGGTTCGATCAGGTTTGGGTATTCATCGACGATCTCGGAAGAGATTTTACCCCCTGCTATTTCCCTGATCATCATGGCTGCCTTTTTAAGTGCAAGCAGGGTCATTTCCGGATCGGCCCCACGTTCAAATCGGAAACTGGCATCCGTATTCAATCCATGGCGTTTAGATGTCCGCCTGACATATACAGGATCGAAATAGGCGCTTTCCAGGAAAATATTCCTGGTTTTTCCGGAAACCCCTGATTGTATCCCGCCGAATACACCGGCAATACACATGCCATATTCGGTGTTACATATCATCAGGTCATCTTTCGAGAGGGATCTTTCCTCCTCGTCAAGCGTGGTGAACTTCGTTCCTTCTTTCATGGTTTTGACCACAACGGTCTGCCCGGTGATCTCATCTGCATCAAAAGCATGCAGTGGTTGTCCCAGTTCATAGAGGACAAAATTTGTAATGTCCACTACATTATTGATGGGATTCAGTCCAACAGCACGCAGCCTGTTTTGCAACCATCCCGGCGATGCTGCCACCTTGATGCCAGTCAGTGTGACACCTGCATACCGTTTACAGGCCTGCTTATTTTCTATCCTAACCTTTACGGGGAGGTCATGGTTATCGACCGAGAAACCATCCGCAGAAGGTTTGTTTAGTTTGACAGGGCCATTCAGCTTCAGGAAAGCTGCCAGGTCCCTCGCTACCCCATAATGCGATGCTCCGTCAATGCGGTTTGGTGTCAGCCCTATTTCGAATACAGTGTCATTCTGTATACCAAAGTATTCACTGGCCGGAGTACCTGCCTCTGCATCCTCATCCAGCACCAGGATTCCCTCATGGCTGGTCCCCAATCCGATTTCATCCTCCGCACAGATCATTCCCTCCGATACTTGACCCCGGATCTTTACTTTCTTAAGTGTCAGGCTTTCATCTCCTTTGTAGAGCGTGGTTCCTATGGTAGCAACCACAACCATTTGTCCCGCTTCAACATTCGGTGCACCACAAACGATGTCCAGGTCCTTCTGATCTCCTATATCCACCTTTGTCAGGCTCAGTTTATCAGCATCCGGATGTTTTTCACAGGTCCTGACCCTGCCGATGATGCAACCTCTTAAGCCGCCTCTGACTGATTCAATTTCTTCGATACCTTCCACTTCCAGACCAATATTGGTCAGGATATCCCCCAGCTCAGCAGGGGACTGGCTTAGGCTGATATAATCCTTCAACCAGTTATAGGAAATTTTCATAGATGAGATCCTTGGGATACAATATCAGGCAAAAGTAGGTAAAAAAACGATTTATGTTATATTTGTAGACTGATTAAACAAGCCAGTATGACTGCTAAAAAAGAAAAGTTATTTCTGATCACAAATGATGATGGGATACATGCCAGGGGACTGGAGGCACTGATCGAACTGGTTCGGCCATACGGTAAAGTAATGGTGATTGCCCCGGAGGATGGCCAGTCGGGCATGTCGCATGCCATTACAGTGAAATATCCCATCCGGCTGAAAAAACTTGACGAGAAGAAAAACCTGGTGGTATATAGCAGTAACGGTACACCGGTGGACTGTGTCAAGCTGGCTTTGAGCAAACTACTGGACAGGAAACCCGATTTTATTATTGCTGGTATCAACCATGGCTCGAACTCATCCTCCAGCATCATATATTCTGGTACCATGGCTGCAGCCATTGAGGGTTGCATCAACGGGATACCGTCCATTGGATTTTCCCTGCTTGATTATTCACCGGAAGCAAATTTCAGATCAATCATTAAATTTGCGAAGATCGTCCTTGAAAACGCGATGGAAAAAGGTATTCCTCAGGATACCTGCCTGAATGTAAATTTTCCGGTAAATACTTACCAGAAGATAAAAGGCATCAAGATCTGCCGACAGAATAAGGGGGTGTGGAAAGAAGAATTCGATCAGCGCCTTGATCCCATGAAGAGAGATTATTTCTGGCTGACCGGGGAGTTTCATAACCTGGAACCCAAGGCACAGGATACGGACGAGTGGGCCCTGCATCATAATTATGTCAGTATCGTCCCGGTTCACGTAGACCTGACTGCTTACAAGGCAATGGACCAATTGCGCGACTGGAATATTGAATCAGGATAATCCCATATGGACACGGCTAAATACCATTGCTTTCGGGCTTATCGCCGGATTGTTGGTTCCCTTGCTGGCCATTGTCATTTTCTATTTAGTATCATCCCAGGGTAAAGCATTTCCCGAATTTTTAGAGTTCATTGTATCCAGGAAAAAACTCAGCTCCCTGATAAGCCTCTCTTTAGTTCCTGATCTGCTCGTATTTTTTATCTTTATCTGGCTGAATTATCTTTATTCCGCCAGAGGTGTGCTGGCAGCGGTATTTTTATTTGCACTGATAGTAGTGTTAACAAAATTTCTTTTTTGACTAAGAACTTCCGTTCAATTCATGAAGTATTATCTGATAGCAGGTGAAGCATCCGGTGATCTGCACGGCAGCAAGTTGATGCAGGGACTGAAAAAATCGGACCCGGAGGCAGAATTCCGTTTTTTCGGAGGGGACCTGATGGTTGCAGAAGGAGGTACCATTGTGAGGCATTACAGGCAAACTGCTGTCATGGGATTCTTCAAAGTCATTTTTAACCTTCGCAAGATATTTAGCAACTTGAAGTTCTGCAAACAGGATATTTCAGCGTACCAGCCCGATGCCCTGATACTCATTGATTATTCCGGTTTCAACCTGAGGATTGCCAAATTTGCAAGGCCTGCAGGGTTGAGGGTGATCTATTACATTTCTCCAAAGGTTTGGGTGTGGGACAGGAAAAGGGTATTTACCATCAGGGAGAATATCGATAAAATGTATGTCATTCTTCCTTTCGAGGTTGAATTTTACCAGCAATACGATTATCCAGTAGAATATGTGGGGAATCCCATCGTTGATGCTGTAGAGGAAAGCAGGACAGAGGCTGTGGAGTCAAGGGTTTTTCGTTCTCGAAACGGCCTGGATGACAGTCCCATAATTGCCCTTCTGGCAGGCAGCAGGAAGGAAGAGATCAAACACTGTTTGCCCGAAATGCTGGCTGTCATAGATCAATTTCCAGGGTATCGTTTTGTCATTGCAGGGGCGCCGGCCATCTCCCCTGAGTATTATGCCAGGTTCACAGGGAACAGGGATGTGGATATAATATTTGACCAGACCTATGATCTTTTGATGAATGCAGTTGCAGCTGTGGTTACCTCGGGAACAGCTACCCTGGAAACAGCCCTTTTCGGGGTCCCGGAAGTGGTAGTTTATAAAATGGGTGAGTTGACCTACCAGATTGGCAGGCATTTCGTCAAACCAAAATATTTCAGCCTGGTCAATCTGATCCTGGACCGCGAGGTGGTAAAAGAATTGTTGCAATATCAGCTCAGGAAAAAAATTGACCATGAGCTGCGACGTATCCTGGAAGATGAAACTTACAGGATGGTCATGTTGGACAATTTCGATAAGTTGCGAAACAGGCTTGGAGAGCCAGGGGCCTATCACAGGCTTGCCGGGAGTATTGTTGAATATGTTGGACAGGAAAAACCATAAAAATGATGTTATCGGGAAAATTGAAATACTGCTTCCTAGTGCTTATCCTCCTGGTCCCGGCAGGCCAGTTATTATCACTGGATATCAGGATTGGCATCTTTCATGAACACCTTGTAAATGCCTTCCTCTTCACATCCGGGGATGGAGATTATCAAATAGAAACGAACGGTGCCAACCTGGGTATTTGTCCCCAGGGTGAAAGCTGGTACGTGATCCGGCAAAAAGATTCCCTTTTCATTAGGGACCATACAGGGCGTTGGCACCAGGGTACGAATCTCCGTTTTTCAGCACCTGATGAATATGCATATTTCAGGTTGAAACCAGCATTACCGGTAATGGACTCAAGAGAATACCTAGCTGACCTGCAGGTGCAGATCTCTATGAACAACCTGCTGATGATCAATGAAATTGATATGGAGAAATATATCATGGGGGTTACTGAAACAGAAGCAGGCAGCCGCTGCGAGCTGGAGTATTACAAGGTCCAGTCCATCCTGAGCAGGACATTTGCATTCAAAAACCTGGCCCGGCATAAAACGGAAGGATTTCACCTTTGTGATGCTGTACATTGCCAGGCATACAAAGGAAGGAATATCTGGAATGAGGATGTGGAAATAGGTACGGAGGTGACAGAGGGACTGGTCCTGGTAGATGGAGATTCGATCCCGCTCAATGCAGCCTATCATGCCAATAGTGGTGGTGAGACAAGGGGGGCCGAAGAGGTCTGGCTGACAGGAAAGAATTACCTGCGCCCAGTCCTGGATCCTTTTAGTCTAAACCAGCCTGGCACAAAGTGGGAAAAATCCATTTCTGCCGGGGATTGGGTAAAATATCTGCGGTCAAAAGGCGTTTTTATCGGAGAACTCCTGGATACCTCGGTGCTGGAAATGCCCTTAAAACACCGGCAGGATTATTACCTGTTCGGGCAGGATTCACTGTTGCTTTCGGTTATCAGGGACGACTATCAGCTCAGGTCGGATTACTTTGGTGTATACCTGTCGGGAGACCAAATAGTACTTGATGGCAGGGGGTACGGCCATGGTGTCGGACTGAGCCAGGAAGGGGCCATGGAAATGGCACGAAAGGGTTATCGGTATAATGCCATCATTAATTACTATTATCACCAGATAAAGGTCATACACTATAGGTTTCTCCTGGAGGCAGGCAAGCTTGAGGTTGATATCATTAATTTGCCGTAAATCTAAAAAACCTTACTTTCGCACAGATGTTTTTATCCGGTATGTTAACCGTATTCGGTAAGGAAATAGGCACATTTTTCAGTACCCTGACCGGGTATGTTGTGATCATCGTATTCCTGGTGGTAAATTCCCTGTTCATGTGGATATTCAAGGGGGACATGAATGTGCTTGACAACGGGCATGCCAACCTGGATACGCTCTTTATCATGGCTCCCTGGATATTCCTATTCCTGGTACCAGCCATTACCATGCGGGTTTTTGCAGAGGAGAAACGCAGTGGTACCATGGAATTATTATTGACCCAGCCCATATCCGACGGGCAGATCGTGCTGGCTAAATACTTTGCCACCCTGGTATTGATATTATTTTCTCTGCTTCCCACCATGGTATATTTCTACTCTGTACAGCGACTTGGGAGTCCTCCGGGCAACCTGGATACGGGTGGGATATGGGGATCTTATGTTGGACTCTTCTTCCTGGCAGCTGTCTATGCCTCTGTAGGGATCTTCATATCCTCACTGACAGACAACCAGATTGTTTCTTTTATCGTGGCCGTAGTGATCTCCTTTTTCCTTTATACCGGATTTGACCTGATCACCAGCATAGACCTGTTCGGAAACCTTGACAACTGGCTGGTCAAGCTCGGTATCAATGAACACTATAAATCTATACGCCGCGGTGTGATCGATACGAGAGACCTGGTATATTTCCTGAGTGTGATCGGCATTTTTCTGGTGGCTACCAGGGCTGTCTTACAGAGCAGGAAACGTATGCAGATAATTCAACTGGCCAGTGTGCTGGCCATAATTGTACTGATAAATTTCATCGCTTCACTACTTTTTTACCGGCTTGACCTGACCACTGAAAAAAGATATTCCCTCTCGGAAGAGACAAGGGAAATATTACGGGATCTCGATGAGATCGTCTATGTCCGTGTATACCTTGAAGGTGATCTGCCTGTAGGTTTTGCCAGACTGAATTCGGCCATCAGGGAATTGTTGGATGAGTTCAGGGTATATGCTCCACAGAACCTGCAGTATGAATTCATCGATCCGGTTGCAGATCCTGATCCCCAGATCCGACGGAATCTTTTCAATCAGCTGTACAGCAGTGGTTTGCAGCCTACTAATGTACAGGTGCGTGCCAAAGACGGGAGTACTACCCAGAAGATCGTTTTTCCGGGAGCTGTCATCTCATTTGAGGAAGCGGATGTAGCAGTGAATCTGCTGAAGAATAATCCTGGGTTGCCGGGAGAGGTAAACCTGCACCAATCCATACAATCGCTTGAGTATGAGTTTATCAGTATGATCAGGACCCTCAGTAGTGATACCGTAGCAAGGGTAGCTTTCCTGGAGGGGCATGGCGAACTGGATGCATACCAGGTAGGGGATATCACCAAGGACCTGGCGAATTTTTACCAGGTTGACAGGGGGGCCATCAATGGCAAGTATGGAAGCCTGGATGCTTACCAGGCCGTGATCATTGCCAAACCTGTGAAGGCCTTCTCCGAGGCTGATAAGTTTGTGATTGACCAGTACATCATGCAGGGAGGGAAGGTACTCTGGCTACTTGACCCGGTGCAGGTATCGATGGACAGCCTGTTTATGGGTAAAACCTTCGCCCTCTACAACCCTTTGAATATTGAGGACCAGCTATTCCGGTACGGTGTACGCCTGAACCCCCATCTTGTGAAGGATATCCAATGCCATGTGATCCCTGTGAACAGGGGCCTGGCAGGGACACAGGCCCAGTGGGAGTTTAGTCCCTGGTATTATTTCCCCCTTATTTCCCCCGGGAACGATCATCCCGTGACTCGTTCACTGAACATGATCAAGATCGAATTTGGAAGTGATATAGATACAGTGGGTGAGAACCCTGACATTATGAAGACAGTTCTCCTGACCACTTCTCCCTACTCTACGGTGGTGGCTGCACCAGCCGAAATCAACCTGCGGGAAAGCCAGCAACAGCCGTCACAGGCAGCTTATAACCAGTCCCATTTGCCCCTTGCCATCCTGTTGGAGGGAAAGTTTGAATCTGTATTCACCAACCGTTCCATACCTGATGTGCAGTCTCCCGAACCCATCCAGGTTTCTTCCCTAAGCCAGTCCACCCGAATGATCGTTATGGCTGATGGTGATATCATACGGAACGAGGTCATTGATTCCCCTAACGGACCAGTCATCGCTCCCCTTGGCTTTGACCAGTATACTTCGCAGAGTTTCGGTAACAAGGAATTCATCCTGAATGCTGTGAATTACCTAACAGATGAAACCGGATTGATTAGCCTCAGGGGCCGTGAATTCCGGATGCGCCTGCTTGATCGGCAACGTATACTGGAAGAAAGTGATAAGTGGAAAATTATCAATACGGCATTTCCGGTCCTTCTGGTCATCTTTTTCGGCGCAGGCATGGCTATATATCGCAGAAGGAGATTTCGATAAATGAACAGGAACAAATTAACACTGGTAGTACTGGTAGTGCTGGTGGCTGTCTCAGCCTGGCTGCTCCTGTCGAGACGTTCCGGCACTTATGCCAGGTCTGCTGTTGAATTCGCCGTAATGGACACCAACCGTATCACAGCTGTGGAGATCGCGGACAGGGGAGGGACGGTGATACTTCTAAAGCATGAGCATACCTGGCTTGTGAATGGAAGTACGCCAGTCCGGCAAGACCTCATGAGTGGCATGCTGGTAGTGTTGTCCCGGCTGGAAGTATTATCCCCGGTATCCCGTTCCCGTTCAGGGGAGATTTCCCGGCAACTGCAGTCCGACGGCAAGAGGGTTCTGATAAGCCTGGACAGGGGGAGGACAGGGAATATTTTGTCTACCATGATAACATGGAAACAGATGCTACCTATATGATGATGAAGGATGCTGATACTCCTTTCCGGATGGGGGTAAGGGGCTATAAGCGACGGGATCTGGCAGCATTATACGCGACGGATGAAAGGTACTGGAGAGATAACCTGCTACTGCATTACCTGCCTGAACAGATTAATGATATCTCGCTTCAGGACAATCAGAACCCTGCCAGGACATTTCATCTGGCCAGAAATGCAAGCGGGGATTTTGAGATGTCGACCGGTAATGGTGCCCGGTGACTGGTCCCTTCCGGCTGCTTCAAAACTCAATCAATACCTGGGCTATTTTTATGGGATCAGATTCGAGGCGTATGCAGATCCCGGTCAGGATGCTACTTTGAAATATGAGTATAATGATGAACCGGATTTTGTACTGGAGGTGGGCGATATCACAGGTAGCCGGACAAGCCTGAGGTTGTTCCCGGTATTTACGGTTGATCAGGAAGGAATTAAAAAAATGGATCTCAATGTGTTATATGCGAAGATCAATGATTGGGACGGGATGGTCCTTCTGAAGTATCTGGAAATTGATCCGCTTTTGAAAGATCCTGGCTATTTTCAAGGCAAATGAAAAAATGGAATCAGGTGCCAAGCTTCTGGTAAATTTTTCGTATAATTGATATCTAGAATTAAAAAGAACCATCCATGAAATTCGTTGTTTCCAGTACAGACCTATTGGGTCATTTACAGGCAGTAAGCAGGGTCATCAGTTCTAAAAACACCTTGCCCATCCTAGATAATTTTTTATTCAGACTGGAAGGCAATGAACTGGAGATCACAGCCTCGGACCTGGAATCTACCCTGATCACTAAAATGACACTGGAAAATACCTCGGATAGCGGAAGCATTGCGGTCCCTGCCAGGATACTTACGGATACCTTAAAAGAATTTTCGGAGCAACCACTTACTTTTGAGATTGATAATGACAAGCTCTCTGTCGTCATTAATTCTGAGAATGGTAAGTTTACAGTGGTTGGTCAGAATGCTGGGGATTTTCCACAAATGCCCTCTATCAAGCAGGACCAGAAGGCTACGATTGAGGTTCCTGCAGAAGTACTGTACAGTGGGATCAACAAAACCCTGTTTGCCACAGCAGATGATGAACTCAGGCCGGTGATGAACGGTGTTTATGTGGAGCTGGCTACGGATAATCTCACCTTTGTTGCCTCGGATGCACATAAGCTGGTACGGTACAAGCGTGCAGATGCAAAGGCCGATACAGATTCATCTTTCATCCTGCCTAAGAAAGCCAGCTTCCCTTTTAAAGAATGTGCTGCCAAAGGAAGAGAATCCGGTTACCATTGAATTTGATGATAAGAATGCCTTCTTTTCAATGACTGAATACAAGCTGGTTTGCCGGCTGGTGGAGGGGAACTATCCCAGTTACAACTCTGTGATCCCCACGGATAATCCCAACAAACTCAGTATTGACAGGGTGGAATTTTACAATACACTAAAACGGGTATCTGTATATTCAAACCAGGCAAGCAACCTGGTGAAACTGGCTCTCACCGGTAACCAGATCACTGTATCTGCCCAGGATATTGATTTTTCGATCTCGGCTTATGAAAGGCTGAATTGCCAGTATGAAGGTGAGGACATGGAGATCGGTTTCAAATCCACCTTCCTGATCGAGATCCTATCAAACCTTTCATCGGCGGATGTGATCGTGGAATTGTCAGATCCTACAAGGGCAGGCATCATGTTGCCGGCAGTTTCTGAGAATGAAGCCGAGGATGTTTTAATGCTGCTCATGCCTATGATGATCAATGCTTAACCCTGATTATTCCTGTATAGAACAAGACCCGGCAGTAAGCACTGTCCGGGTCTTTTAATAATTTTGAACTGTCAACAAGGAGACTGACTGTATGGAGCTAACGTTAAAAAACCCAATGGTCTTTTTCGACCTGGAAACCACCGGCGTCAATGTGGCAAGTGACAGGATCGTGGAGATCTCCTGGCTGAAAATTCAGCCGGATGGAAAGGAGTCAGGCAAAACCCTGCTGGTCAACCCGACCATTCCTATTGATCCCAGGGCAATTGCTATCCATGGCATCACTGATGAGGATGTGAAAGACAAACCCATCCTTCTCAGAACTGGCCAGGACCCTGGCCAAAGAATTTGAAGGATGTGATTTCGCAGGTTATAATTCAAATAAATTTGACATACCGCTGCTGGCGGAAGAGTTCTTGCGGGCCGGTGTGGATTTTGACCTGAGGAAACGTAAATTCATCGATGTCCAGGTGATATTCCATAAAATGGAACAGCGGACCCTGGCTGCAGCTTACCAGTTCTATTGCAAAAAGGAACTGGAAAATGCACACAGTGCCGAAGCTGATACCATGGCCACCTATGAAATACTGAAGGCACAACTAGACCATTATGAGCATTTACAAAATGATGTGGATTACCTTTCTGCCTTTTCCACCCAGAACAGGTCAGTTGACCTGGCCGGACGAATCATATACAATGACAAGGATATCGAGGTGTTTAATTTCGGAAAGTACAAAGGAGAGCCCGTCGAGGAGGTATTGAAAAAGGACCCGGGCTATTTTGGCTGGATACTGAATGGCGATTTCCCCCTGTATACAAAGAAGGTCCTTACCAATATCAAGTTAAGGGCTTTCGGTAAAACCCAATAGCAGATGAAGATTATTTGTATGGCCAAAAACTATGTGGCCCACGTTAAGGAATTTGACAGTATCGTTCCCACGGAGCCGGTATTCTTTATGAAGCATGAAAATTGCATCGTTCGGAACAACAAACCCTTCTATCTCCCTGATTTCAGCGACAATATTCATCATGAAATTGAAATTGTATTGAAAATCAGTAAGGTAGGCAAGAATATCGATAAAAAATTTGCCCACAGGTATTTCGATGAGATCGGCCTGGGGATAGATTTTACCGCCAGGGATCTGCAAAAAAAAGCCAAAGACCAGGGTAACCCATGGGAAATATCCAAGGCTTTTGACCATTCCGCGCCCTTGAGTGAATTTGTGCCGGTATCTGACTTTGAAGATATCAACAAACTCCATTTTCGGCTGGATGTCAACGGGAGAACTGTACAGGACGGGAACACAGCATTGATGATCTTTCCGCTGGATGTCCAGATATCCTACATCTCCAGGTACATTACCCTGAAGACAGGAGATCTTCTGTTTACCGGTACACCTGAAGGAGTGGGACAGGTGAAGGTCGGTGACCGCCTTGAAGCCTGGCTGGAGGACAGGAAAATGCTGGATTTCCAGGTAAAATAGTATATACCTTCCTTGTTAATAACGCGACATTATAACAGCCGGAACATTAGATAATATTTCTATTTTTGGCTTAGTATTTTAACCCTTGCAAATGGAACCGCTTGAACCCTTTGAAGAACTGCACAGGTTCTTCGAATCCCTGCCACATGACAGGTCTGTAAAACTGCCTGATTTTCAGCCATGTGACATTAAGGGATTCGAAGAATTGACAAATTTCGGATCCCAGTTTATTTACATATTTGACTTTCCCCGGGGAGAAATCAATTATATCAGTCCCGGTATACAAAAAATATTCGGGTATGAACCGGGCGAGGTAAACCTGCAGTTCCTTTATGAGAAGATCCATCCCGATGACAGGAGAGGGGTTGCCGAGGCCACCATTGATGCCTTCAGGGTACCATAGATAACCAGATGACCCAGTCCGGGAGGCTGAAATTTTCGGTGAATTACCGCTTCCAGAAAAAGGATGGCAGCTTACCTTCAGGTACTCAGGCACCAGACGGTCCAGCAGACAGACGATCAGGGAAATATCCTCCGGACAACAGGGATCATTGTGGAACTCGGCCACCTGCCCGATTTCACATGGTGTCATCGGTAAAATGGTTGACAACGAATCCGGGAAAGTCATCTATTCCAGGTCCTATTCCGGACAGGACAGCATTTTCAGCACCCGGGAAAAAGAGATCATCCTCCTGCTTGCCAATGGCAGGAAAACAGATGAAATTGCCGAAGAATTATTCATCAGTCCCAATACAGTTTCCACCCACCGCAAGAACATGCTCAAGAAGTATGCGGTAAAAAATACCGCAGAACTCATTTTGTTCAGCAAAAACAGGGGATCCTATAAAATACTCATTTATGGGTATTGCCATTATGATTACTCAAATCATCTTGATTTTGAATATTAAGATATAAATATCTTAAACTATTTAATTTGATCGATACTATAAATACCAGATGCATGCACGTATACCTGCTTGATTCCCCTGAAGATGGAATAGGGACAGCTTCGGTCTCGGCCAGCTCACAGAAGATAATGGCGAAACCGGAGAATCACAGTACCGCTTGTGAATACCCCTGTTTACCTGGCAGATGCAAAGGACGGATGTTATATTGCAGCAGGACTTACCGAGGAAAAGGGAGCGTTTTGCTTCAGCCACCTGGTGACAGGGGAATATTGTATAAAAGTGGAACACCAGGGTTCGGTCAGGTGTGACGAGAGAGCCACGTTAAAGATTGATGCAGATGGCATGCATTTTGATGTCGAAGCCAGGCTGGACAGGAAAAAGATGACAACCACCATTACAGGGAACAGGTACTGCTGTATATTAGAATCCCTTGGACCACGGGATCAGTTTCAACCCAAATCCCAGCCTGGATGGAAAACTCAACCTCCTCCTGAAGGATTCATTTAAAAGACTGAAACTGGAGATCACCGATCTGTGGGGCTGGATTGTGAGGACCATGGACCTTAATGAAATCAAGGCTGGCTATACAGGATGCAGTTGACCTGGGGGACCTGGAAAAGGGGACATACATACTTGAGATTTCGACCAGCAGGGACAGGCTGTCGAAGCAGCTGGTTCTTCAATGATTTTTTATTCTGCTAGTTTATAAGGGTAAGGGTTGTCATCACAAGCTCCGAGATGACAACCCTTTATTTTTTCATTGCATCACTTCCTGGCCGTCATGCCTGTTGATGGAATTTTCTTCATCGATCAGCATGAAAAACTGCCGGATTTCCCTGCTCGTGTTCCAGTTCGGGCAGCAGCCTTTCCCGTCTCAGCAGGTTTTCCTTTCTCTGAATACCATCCTGGAATACCCTGATCAGTTCCTTTTTCCAATCAGGTCTTTCAGCCGAAGCAGCATTGGCTTCGGAGAGTCCCAGATAAAACTCATAGGTGATCCAGTATCGGATTTCCTGCCTTTCAATAAAATGGTTCAATGGTTCAAAGATGTTTTTCAGGTTATTAAATCGATTATTTAGATTCTCGAGAATCCTGGCCGGGAGATCTTTTGGATTAATGTTGCGGAGGAGATAAATTTCTGCATACCGGTATATGCCAGTATAACCAAAAGCATCCAGGTCATCGCTTGCACTCAGGAGCCTGAGGATCTGCTGCCCAGGATCTCCAGTAATTGAACTCCTCCTGAGGGATTTATCATCGTGGTGTTCAATGGCATCGAGGATCTCAGGGAATCCCTCTGGAATCGGGTGATCCCCTTTTCGAAGAATTCCTCACATAGCTCGCCTGCTTTCCATGCCATGTTTTTCATCATTGGTACGTATCAGTCCCGTATCATGAAAAAAGGCAGCCAGGATAAGCTGTTGCGGCAAGTCGGGCGAAATTTTGCGGCCGGATTCTGCCAGCATAAGCATCAGGTCTTTGGCATAGGACCAGACACGGTAATGGTGCAGGTGGTCATGGGATGGAAGGAATACCTCTGAAAACAGGTTATTGCAATGATTGAGCAGGGAGAGTAACCATAGTTCCTCTGCTTCCCGGATATGCTGTTTCAGCACTTGCATCAAACGTAACTCAGTTTGATCATGTTCGTTCTGCCGCGTTCCGGGACAGGAGTGCTGCCAACATGTATCACCACATCTTCTTCCTGGATCAGGTTCCATTTGAGCAGCCTTTCAATGGATTGGTTGATTGCTTCATCAATGCTGTTGAAAGTCTCAGAGAAATAAGTACGAACACCCCAGACCAGGGACAATTTGTTGATGATGCGTTTGTTGTCGGTGAATGCGAAAATATTTGCCTCCGGCCTGTGACTGGCAATTCGGTAGGCCGTATAACCAGAATGTGTAAAAATAATGATGGCCCTGGCATTGATTTGTTCTGCCAAATTGCAGGCACTGAAACAAATGGAGTCGGAAAGATAGGTCCTGCTGAATTCCCTCGGGGGATTACTCCGGAAATAATCATATCCTTTTTCTGTCGAATCAATGATTTTCTGCATGCTCCTGACCACTTGCACCGGGTATTTACCTACAGATGTTTCTCCACTCAGCATCAGGGCATCTGCCCCGTCCAGTACAGCATTCCCAACATCATTGGCTTCTGCCCTGGTCGGCCGTGAAATTCGTGATCATGCTTTCCATCATCTGGGTGGCGATGATAACGGGTTTACTTTTAGTTAATGCATTTGCGACCAGTTCCTTCTGGATCAGGGGGACCTGGTCAAAGGGAACTTCAACCCCAAGGTCACCCCTGGCAACCATGATCGCCATCAGCCATGTCAATGATCGGGTCGATTTCTTTCAAGTGCCTCCGGTTTTTCGATCTTGGCTACAACCCTGGCCGTCGGGAGTTTACTTTGTTTGATCAGTTCCTTTAATTCGAGAATATCGGTAACGGTCCTGACGAAAGACAGGGCGATCCAGTCAATTTCCTGGCTGAGGGCAAAATGGGCATCGGCGATATCTTTTTCCGTAAGACTTGGAAGGGAGACTATTCGTATCAGGCAGGTTAACCCCTTTTTTTGAAGAAAGAATACCTCCGTTAATGACTTTCATTTTTACCTCATCCTTGCCGTTTGTGCCGGTAACCTCAAGCTGGATATTTCCATCATCCACCAGGATCTTTTCCCCGATCTTTACATCAGCGGGGAGCTGTGAATAGCTCATGTAAGCTTTTTTGGCATCTCCAACACAGGGTTCATTCACAAAGAAAAGCTGCTTCCATCTTCCAGTTCCACACCGTTGTTCTCCATATCACCAATCCTGAGTTTGGGCCCTTGCAGATCAGCCAGTATGGCAACCGTTGCATGATTTTCTGCATTGATCTTTTTGATGAGGTTGATTGTTTTAAGATGATCCTCATGGCTGCCGTGGGAAAAATTCAGGCGGCAAACATCTATCCCTTCTTCAAACAACTTTTCAAGGACTTCCCGGGAGGATGAAGCAGGACCAAGGGTGGCGACCACTTTGGTGTGCGATCTTTCATGACGGAATTTGAGCTGGTTCATAAGGGAACTATATTAGACATAATCTTTGAGGTATTCCTCACTTTTTTTCCACAATTTATCAGCCAGGTGTTCATCATACGATTCAGCAGAGGATTTCCGCATATTCATGCCTGCAAAATATTCGCCTGAAACATTCTCCAGTTCTTTGGCAGTCGCCAGGTATACCAGTCCCCGTGCAGCTTTCGTGGGACTCATGGCCATTAGACTGGCTGATATCCTGACAAATGGACTGGCATCCCTGAAAAGTCCTGTATTCACCCACCCCGGGGCAATGGAATTGATGGAAAAATTAAAACCTGCCAGGCTTCTGGCAAGAGATTTTGTAAAAAGGATATTACAGAGTTTTGATTGGGTATAGGCATCTATGGACCTCCATTTTCGCTTTTCAAATTCAAGATCATCCAGGTCGAGTTTACCACGAAGATGTATGCCTGATGTGACATTTATGATACGGGCTGACGGAGAACTTTTCAGCAAGGGTAGGAGCTGGCTGGTCATCAGGAAGGGAGCGAGGTAATTTACGGCCAGGTGGCTTTCAATGCCATTGCTTGTGTATACTTTTTCCGAATCCCATGTCCCCGCATTGTTGATCAGGATGTCCAGGCTCTTATTTGATTTTCTGAACTTGGCAGTAAATGCTGTAATCGACTCAAAGGAGGCCAGATCACAATAGTGAAAATGTATTTCCTGATTTCCGGTTTCCTGCCTGAGTTCCTCCTCGACTTTAAGACCCTTTTCCCTGTGACGGCCGGAAAAGGAAATCTGTTCACCAAGGTTCCCCAAGGCCCGGGCTGTTTCTTTCCCTATCCCTGATGTGGCGCCTGTAATGAGTATATGTTTATCTTTCATTGGACATAATCCAGGTATGTTCTCGGAAGCTGGCCGAACCCCATGACACAGTTATATTCATATGTTTTGTGTGGCTTAATGGCCACGCCTACTGAATTGAATTTCGGACTCAGCAGGTTCTTCCGGTGTCCCAGATCTTCTATGCCTTCATCGATCAGTAATTGTACCACAATCTCCAGCGGTGTATAGAGACCATAGTAAATATTTTCGCCCACTTCAGTATATTTTTTCATCATGGGTGTATATCTTTGTTTAAAACCCTTGTGTCCTTCGTAACCCTTTTTCCCTGACCAGCTGGCATGTTCCCTGGCCACCTTGTAAAGATCCCTTTCAGGTAGAAGCATTGGCAGGTCCCTGACTTGCAGGAGGTCATCGTAAAGGGATTGAATATAACTGTTTGGTTTAAGCTTTTTGATCTTGATGTATTCGTCGAGGAAAGTGCTGGCAAAGAGGCGACCATTCGCCCTGGCCAGGTTTGAATACAGGATGATTTTTTTTTCATCTTCATTAAGGTAATCAGCGTCTTCCGCAGTCCTCGCCTTTCTTACAGTCTCCTCGTCCCAGCGCCAGTTAAATTCAATCTTCTGTCCTACAAGCGTGGATAAGCAAGTAAAAACGAAAATAGCCAGTATGAAGGATCTTCTACTCATCCAAAATCATTTCAAGTAAACTCTCTGATCATATAAAGGTCATAGTCTTCGAATGCAAAAAAGCCAAGCTTTTTGTACAACTGGATAGCCGCTTTATTTTCCTTGTGCACTTCCATCTTCACCTGCTGTCCTCTGCTATCTATCCATTTCAATGATGCCTCTGCAAGTTCCGTTCCAAGTCCCATGTTCTGCCAATCGGGATGAATTCCGAAATGATGCAGGTAGATGCGCCTTCCATCCCAGGTCATCCATGAAGAGCCGATAATCTCACCCGGAGTCACATTTTCCAGAACCAGCAAACGGCCCCCCATATCGTTACACCGCTTGATCACCCCGGCATCATCCTTCCGTTCAGGCTGTGCCAGTCCGGTTACCTTCCACAGATTCAGCAGGGATGCATAATCACCTTCCCTGTAATCCCTGATCAATGTTGACAGGCTGTTTTGTTCAGCTTTCTTCATCTACCTTGATCACATAAATCTGTCCTGTTTCATACCTGGTGACCCTGACCTTTTCACCCTTGTTGATAAATCCATATTCAGAAAAAGCATCATAGATCTCATCATCAATGACCACCTTGCCTCCCAGCCGCAGGTCCGACTCAACTATGCCCGTCAGGCCTACCAGGTCTTTTTGCTTGCTCTCCACACCCAGGAACCCGTCTTCTATATCCAGGTTACGATCCAGTGCCAGTCCCGCAAAAGCTTTACTGGTAAACAAATGTTTCCCAAGATAGAGTGATATTATTAAGGAAAGGAACATGGACGTAATGACAATGAAGAAGCGTCTGATCACCTCTGCAAATGCAATATTCCAATCCAGTTCAAAAACAATGTTATCCACCATGGCAAGTGTGAGTCCCGCGACCACCAGGATGATCCCGGCGATCCCGGCCACCCCGAACCCGGGGATGGCAAATATCTCTACAGCAATAAGCACCAAACCTATGATGAAGATTACCACTTCCCAGTTTTCTGCAAGTCCCTCAAGATAGAGAGGTGCAAAGTACAGGATGGCAGCTATGATGGCAGCAGCCAGTGGGAAGCCAATGCCAGGGGACTGTAACTCAAAATATATGCCGCCTACGAGGATCATGATCAGTACCCCGCTGATCATGGGATTGAGAAGGAATCCAATGATCTTGTCAAGTCCCGTGGTTTTATGGCGCCTGATCTCATAATTCCCCACCTCTGCAGCCTCAAGGACCTCTTCAATATTTTCGGCAGGGCCTTCACAGAAACCGTGACGGATGGCTTCCTCTGTGGTGAAAGTCAGGACTTTCCCTGTATCTGACACGCCTGCGACATAGATGCTGGGATCAACCATGGCCTCAGCAATACTGGGGTCACGATGCCAGCTAATAATGGTATCATTGCCTGAGATCAGGGTATCTCTGCCATGCGCTTCGGCTGTTGCCCGCATGGTGGAACGCATGAAAGACTGGAATTTATCGGGAACGACCTCCCCGGTCTGGTTCACGACAGTGGCTGCACCGATACTTCCTCCGGGACGCATGTAAATACTATCGCAGGCAATGGAGATCAGGGCACCGGCTGAAGCAGCATTGTTGTCTATAAATACCCATACCGGAATGTCGCTGTTGAGTATTTTGGTCCGAATAGAATCAGCAGCATCGAGCATGCCACCATATGTATTTAAATGAATGAGGACAAGTTCGGCATTCATTTCAGATGCTTCTTCAAAGGCCCGCTTGGTAAGTCTCCATGCGGGGGGAGCAATGTTTTCCTTGATATCAAACAGGTATACCAATGTTGTATCATTTTGATTTTCATCCAGGTTTCCTGCCTGTTGTGCAGATACCAGGAGAACGGAGAAGATGATCAGGACATAGATGCTTATTCTGGGCTTAGAATGATTCATAAGGATATTGTTTGCTGTCAAAAGTACAAAAAAGGATGGTTCATAAGATCGTCTCAAAAAACTCTTAACTTTGCAACCTAACCATTAACCTGATGAAACTAACCGAACTGTCTGCTATATCTCCGGTCGATGGCAGGTATCGCAAAAAAGTAGAAGAATTAGCCCCTTTTTTCTCGGAATTCGGACTGATCCGATACAGGGTTTTCATCGAGATTGAATATTTTATCGAGCTCTGCCAGCTGCATTTGAAGGAGTTATCCGCTGTAAGCCCTGAGGTCTTAGAGCAGTTGCGCACTTTCTATACCGAATTCACCGAAGTTGATGCTGAAAAGATCAAGGAATTTGAGAAGACGACGAATCATGATGTAAAGGCAGTCGAATACTTCATCAAGGAAAAGTTTGATAACATAGGCCTGTCTCAATACAAGGAATTCATCCATTTTGCATTGACCTCACAGGATGTAAATAATACGGCGACCCCTTTATCACTCAAAGATGCCATGACCCAGGCCTATTTGCCTGTACTGGATGAGTTGACAGGGGTACTTAGGGAAAAGGCTGATCAATGGTCTCTTATTCCCATGCTTGGAAAAACCCATGGACAGCCAGCTTCACCAACAAGGATGGGCAAGGAGATAAAGGTTTTTGCCGAACGGGTCGAAGTACAATCGGAACTGCTAAAAACCATACCGTATTCTGCCAAGTTTGGAGGGGCAACCGGAAATTTTAATGCACATCATGTTGCTTATCCGGATGTGGACTGGGTGCTGTTTGCCGATAAGTTCCTGAGGAATAAACTGGGATTGCAAAGACAGAAGACCACAACGCAGATCGAACATTATGATCACATGGCCGCCCTGTTTGACAACCTGAAACGCATCAATACCATAATGATAGACCTGGCACGTGATATCTGGGCATATATTTCCATGGAATATTTTAAGCAGAAGATCAAGAAAGGGGAGGTAGGATCATCTGTGATGCCACACAAGGTGAATCCCATTGATTTTGAAAATGCCGAGGGTAATCTGGGCATGGCCAATGCCATTTTTGAGCATCTCTCCTCAAAATTGCCCATTTCAAGGTTGCAGCGGGATCTTACAGACTCAACCGTTTCAAGGAACATAGGAGTGCCCCTGGCACATACCTTACTGGCCTTTAAATCCCTCCAGAAAGGCCTGGATAAACTGATCATTAATGAAGATGGTATACGGCAGGATCTGAACAGGAACTGGGCTGTAGTTACCGAAGCCCTGCAGACCATCCTGAGACGGGAAGGTTATCCAAAACCCTATGAAGCATTGAAAGATTTGACCCGAACCAATAAAATCATCACCCGTGATATACTACATGCCTTCATTGATACGTTACAATTAGATAGGGACGTTAGTGAGGAGCTGAAAAAGATCACACCGGAAAACTATACCGGGATCTAGTATGAATAACCACTTTTCCTGAAAACCTGATGAAGAGATTCCTTAGCATTGTAGGTTATATTAAACCTTACTGGTTCTTCGCTGTCCTGAATATACTCTTTAATATACTTTCAGCTTTCTTTGCGCTGTTCTCCTTCGTGATGGCCATACCCTTTCTTCGCATCCTTTTCAATACCCAGGAAATGGTCACGAACGCTGTACCCTTTGCCATGAATATGGAGGCCCTGCAGCATAATTTCAATTTTTTCCTGAGCAGGATCATTTTGGATAAGGGTGCTACTTCTGCGTTATTGTTGGTAAGTGGACTGGTGGTCGTAATGGCCATGCTTAAGACCGGGTTTAAATTCCTGGCTAATTATTATATCACCCCGGTAAGGGTAGGGGTAGTAAGGGATATCCGTAACAAGGTCTACAAAAAGATCCTCCGCCTTCCCATGTCATACTTTTCCGAATCAAGAAAAGGAGATGTCATGTCAAGGGTTGGCATGGATGTAAATGAGATAGAGCTATCGGTGATGAGTTCCCTTGAAATGGTTTTCCGCGACCCTATCACAATCATCATCTTTCTGATTTACATGTTCGTTATCAACTATCAGCTGACCCTGTTTGCCCTGGTATTACTGCCTGTGAGCGGGTTATTCATAGGCCGGATCGGTAAAAACCTGAGAAAGAGTTCGATGAGGCTGCAAACCCAGCAAGGCACACTCCTGTCTATATTAGAAGAAACCCTGGGTGGTATGAGGATTGTCAAAGCGTTTAACGGGGAGAGAAAGATCACCGAGAAATTCTCAGAGACCAATGATGCCTATACAGATACCATCACCAGGGTTTACCGCCGCCGCTTCCTGGCTTCCCCTTTAAGTGAATTCCTCGGTACCATGGTAATGATGGTTCTGATGTATGTGGGCGGCATGATCGTACTGAATCAGAGTGGAAGCCTGTCATCTGAAGCATTCATTGCCTACCTGATCATTTTTTCCCAGATCATTACACCAGCCAAAGCCTTTTCAACCGGTTATTACAATATCCAGAAAGGAATGGCTGCATTCGAAAGAGTTGAGGATATCCTGTTTACGGAGGTGAAGATCAAGGACAGGGCGAATGCGGTACCAGTTAGTTCATTCGAATCAGCCATTGAATACAGGAATGTTGGGTTTTCATATGATACTGAGCCTGTTCTGAAAGACATCAACCTGACCATTGAGAAGGGGAAGTCCCTAGCCATTGTTGGAAAATCGGGTTCAGGAAAATCCACCCTGGTGGATCTTCTGCCAAGATTCATAGATCCGGTCAGCGGAACCATACTGATGGACGGGCAATCCATACAGGATTACAAGATCGCAGATCTCCGCAACCTGATGGGAATTGTAAGCCAGCAATCCATACTTTTTAATGATACTTTTTTTAATAATATTGCATTCGGATTAGATGAGGTGAAAGAAGAGGATGTCATCTATGCCGCAAAGATTGCCAATGCACATGATTTCATAATGGAAACAGGACATGGATATCATACCAATGTGGGGGATGCAGGTAGTAAAATGTCAGGCGGACAGCGCCAGCGGATAAGTATCGCCAGGGCTTTGCTGAAAAATCCGCCCATTTTAATCCTGGATGAAGCAACCTCTTCGCTTGATACCGAGTCTGAAAAGTATGTACAAGAGGCAATTGAGCACCTGATGAAAAACAGGACCTCCATCGTGATTGCACACCGCTTGTCGACTGTAAAGCATGCAGATGAGATTTTTGTGCTGGAAGCGGGAGAGATTGCTGAACAGGGTAACCATAAAGGTTTGCTCAAACAGGAAGGTTTGTATGCAAAATATCATATGCTTCAAATGTTTTAATTAACTTTATAATAAGATTTTGTAGGCTTCGGTCTGATGTATTAATTTTTTTGTCGTAATGAAGGTTTGTGGATTCAGTTTTGTTCGAAATGCGGTTAAGTTTTCCTACCCGGTAGTGGAGGCTGTACAGTCCGTTTTGCCGATGTGTGATAAGTTCATCATGAGTGTTGGAAATTCAGAGGATGGCACCATGGAACTTATCAGGTCTATTGATTCAGATAAGATCCTTATTGTTGACAGTGTATGGGATGATCATAAAAGGAAAAATGGCGAGGTATTAGCCGAAGAAACAAACAAGGTCTTTGACCAGGTCCCTGAGGAATATGACTGGGCTTTTTATATACAGGCTGATGAGGTAATGCATGAGAAGTATCATCCGGTTCTTTCAGAGGCGATGGAATGTTGGCGTGACCGGAAGGAAGTTGAAGGCATACTGTTTAAATACATGCATTTCTTTGGTAGTTTCGATTTTCATGCAGACTCCAGGTCCTGGTACAGAAATGAGATCAGAATTGTAAGGAATACCAAGCAGATCCGTTCTTATAAGGATGCCCAGGGATTCCGCATAAATGGAAGAAAACTGAATGTCAAACCGGTTGACGCCTATATGTACCATTACGGATGGGTCCGTCCGCCCGAGGTCATGCAACAGAAGCATGTTAACTTTAATAAGCTCTATCACAGTGATGAATACGTAGACCGTAAGATCAATCATACCGAACTCTATGATTATTCCAAGGTTGACTCAATTTCCCGGTTTACTGATTCCCATCCCCTGGTAATGCAGGACAGGATCAGGAAATTAAACTGGAAAGTGGAACTTAATGAGAACAAGAAAAGCTACAATATGGCAGATCGTATGCTTCACTGGGTTGAGGATAAGACCGGGAAACGCTTATTCGAATACAAAAATTACAATCTTATCTAAATCAGCATTCCTGATTTACTGGTCATGAGCGAAGAATTTCGGAGCTCTCCTGTGCTTCGTTCCCTGCTCATAGCTGAAAGCAATTTCCAGCAATAAGGGTTCACTCCATGCCCTGCCAAAGAAAGACACACCCACAGGCAATTCATCGATAAAACCCATTGGCACTGTGATAGCCGGGTAGCCAGCTATGGCCGCATAGGAAGAACTTCCACCCATAAAATTGTCGCCATTTACAAGGTCTGTTTTCCAGGCGGGAGAGCCGGTTGGTGCCATTATTGCATCGAGCTGATGTTCATTCATAAGTTGGTCTATTCCTTTTTCTCTAGTGGCATTTAGCATAGTATTCAAAGATTCTTTGTATTCATCTGATTCCAGATCTCCTTTTGCCTGCGCCATTTCAAGAATTTTTTGGTCAAAGTACCTTAACTCAATGGAATCCGATTTGTTGAATTCTATTAACTCCATGAGATTCTTGACTGGTGAGTTTTTTCCCAGACTGGCAAAATATTTATTCAGGCCGTCTTTGAACTCAAACAACATTACCTGAAAAGAAGCCTGTCCGTAACTGTGTCCCTTAGGGAACTCTAATTCAATTACTTCTGCTCCCTGATTTTTCAAAAAAGCGACTGATTTATGGATCAATGTGTCCACTTTATGATGATACCCCATTACGTTTGTCAACAGTCCAATTCGCTTTCCTTTCAGTCCGTCCTGTTTTAAGAATTGTGTATAATCGCTTTGATATAATCCTTCAGAAGCCAGTGTCTTAATATCCTCAGGATCAATGCCTACGAGTGAGCCTAGACAGATGGCAACATCTTCCACGCATCGACCCATCGGACCGGGTGTATCCTGTGTGAAAGAGATAGGTATAATCCCTGAACGGCTTATCAGTCCGACCGTAGGTTTGATCCCGACGATACCATTGTTATTGGCAGGGCAAACGATTGATCCATTGGTTTCTGTCCCAAAAGCCAGTGCACAAAGATTGGCAGATACTGCTACCCCGGACCCAGAGCTTGATCCGCAGGGATTCCTGTCAAGTACATATGGATTTTTCGTCTGGCCTCCAACTCCGCTCCAACCACTCGATGAAAAATCTGCACGGAAATTGGCCCACTCACTCAGGTTTGATTTTGCGATAATGATGGCGCCGGCTTCTTTTAATTTTTTAGCGAGCCAGCTATCTTTCAGGGGAAATGAATGTTGTAAAGCCAGAGATCCGGCTGTTGTCGGCATTTTATCATGTGTGTCAATGTTATCTTTCAGAATGACAGGGATCCCGTGCAGTGGTCCCCTAATATTCCCGGCTGCCATTTCTTTATCCAAAGCTGCTGCGATTTGCATGGCATCTGGGTTTACCTGGATGATGGAATTGAGCTTGGGACCGTTCTGGTCTAAGGCTGCAATTCGTTCAAGGTATTCTTCCACGACATCTGTGATGGTGTAATCTCCTTGCCTGTAACCCTGCTGCAGCTGAGTTATGGTAACTTCCTCCAGGAAGGATTTCTCCACTGCTTCACCAGTCGATTCTTTTTTCTGAGTCTGGCAGGAAACCAAAACAACCATGAAACATCCTGTCAGGATTAAGATTGTGTTTAAGCGGTTTACCATATTTAATATTTTATGGGTTAGATAGTATCACCAGGAGCTTTGGTATCGAGGTAATCAATTTGAGACCTCCATAAAGTTAGGTATTTTTGGGAGCCGGTCAACTTGAATTGTTACAACGAGAAGGTATGATGGGTCAAAATTTGAGAAGAAATATGTATCATTGCAAATATTTGAATACATATATTCCAGTATTATGAAAAAGTTGGTTTTTTCCCTGGCGATCCTTACCATTATAAACCTCATTTCCAACGCCCAGGTCTTTTATCCATATACCCTCGGTGCAACGTCCAATAAGGATCTGGATGAATCTGTAGCCCTTGTCAAGGAAAATCTTTCGGCCAATGGCTTCCAGGTCCTTGGAGAATATGCCCCGGCTGAATATGTAGACCGTTGGCTGATAGTATTAACCACGGAATCACTATTGTCTGCAGCTGGAAAGACCGGAGGTCTCACGGGATTTGCAGCAGCCCTCAGGGTTGCCCTGACACGTGAATCAGGTAAGGTCCTGATCAGCTATACCACGCCGGAATACTGGCTTAATGCCTATTACAGGGATGATTATGATAATGTAAAATCTTTGCTGGATCCACTGGCCGAAAATTTTGAAAAAGTCATGCAGGAATCAGGTACCTACGCCGGCACTGCATTTGGTTCAGAAAAAGGACTTGATGTTGATGATCTCAGATCTTACAAATATATGATGGGCATGCCGAAATTTCATGAAACGAAAGAGCTTGGAGAATTTACAAGCTACAAAGATGCCATTGATAAAGTCGAATCAAGCCTGCTTAAAGGCGTACCTGATGTTACAAAAATTTATTCTGTCGAAGTACCAGGCAAAGAGTTGAAACTTTATGGATTTGCCCTGGGAGGGGAAAAGGGGGAATCCCATTTCCTGCCCATTGTTGATATTACAGAACCGAAGCACACAGCCTTCCTTCCCTATGAATTCCTAGTGATGGGCAATGAAGTGCATATGCTTCACGGGCGATTTCGGATTGCTTTATCCTTCCCTGACCTGAAAATGGGAACATTTACAAAAATCATGTCCAGTCCGGGTGACATCGAAGACCTGTTAAAAACCGTTGTTAAATAATTCTGCAGGGTTTCTGCTCAGGGCAGCCGGATAGCATGTAACGTGGGTTTTTATCTTAAAAACCAATAATAATATCCTTCCGCCTGTTTTCAGGAATCACTTTCAGTTCTAAAAGTTCCCCGTTTTTCAATATTCCTTCGACAAGCGTTTTATGAGGAGCATGTAATTTAAATTCAACATCCCAGTCTTTTGGCCAGGCTGGAAACAGCAGGATTTGATCTCCCATGGTTTGCATCAGCATTTCCTGCAGGCCAATCATGCCCGATCCGCCATGGTTATGATCAGGAACCCAGTCGTGGCCGGGTCCCCAGAATGTTGGATACCTTCGTGGGCTATCCTGCAATTTTCTGGTATTGTAATCGGCTGCTTCGTTTGTCATTCCCATCCTTGCAAATTGGATCCCGTCCTGGTGCCAGCTGATAATGGTGCCTTTTCGGAATTCAGGAGCCACTTCATAAGTATTTTTAAATACCTGGATTTCCTCATCGCCAATCTTATACTGATCAAATGGAAAAAGCGGATAAAACTGAGGTAATTCCTGGTTTGCTTCCTTTAACCAATCTTCAGCAGGTTTCAATATTTTCATCCCATCCACTTCTTCGAAAGTATAGTCCGGGACCCTGCTTAGAAATCCACGATAATATTTTTTCTCCTCCGATGATACATACCTCTCATCCAGATTCAACATACTAATCAGGCAGGCCCGGAGCCCGGCAATCAGGTCACTGGGATTTTTGGCCCCCCGGTATGACTCACATGAAGTGGAGGGATATATCACCAGTTTACCCTTTTCATCAAGTGGTTCACCTGTACGCATTTCCTGGCGTAGTTGATAGTGCTCATCGAAAAACAATACAGCCGCTTTGATAAAAGGCATATACATGGAGATATCATTGTCTGAAAATCGGTGATATTCCAGGATCATGTATGCATGTTCAACTTGCGATTCCCAATGATATGCGCAGGATTGGTTGGCCATAACTCCTTTCTCTGCTATATCATTGTAGCCGGTCGCCCCGGTGGCACGGGGATCTCCAAAGGGAACCTCCTCACCACGTGCACGATGACCGTTTCCTTCCCATCCCCAACCAGCTCCAAATACAATTCCAGGGGCACTCATGTATTCACTGAAAACTGCACCATTGTGACCAAAATGTTTCTTTACCCTGGCGCTGGCCCCGGGCAATCCTTTCCTATACAACTCGAACTGGGGGATGATCGCATCAAAATCCCCGGATTTTAACATTGGCCAATATAATAGCCTTTGATTCTGAGCTGTATGCACAGCGCCACCCCATTGCCTCCAATCAGGCTCAAAGGCAGTTTTTTCATTTACCAGAATAGGATCGAAAATAAGGCTTCCCCCGTTAAATTTGGAAGGATATTCCCCAAAAGCATTTCCTCCAAGCTGGTACCTGAACAACTGGTAATTGCGGCTCATTTGCCAGACCGGATTGGATGGATCCGGTTTTCCTGCCTGAATGATGATATGGCTGCGATTCCAGAAGTTTTGCCACCAGGATACTGTTTTTTCAAATGCTGCATGGGGATTTTGACCAGCACGGATAACTGTTTCATTAAGATTATTTTTCCACTCCTCCACTGTTTTTGCTTGCTGAATATGTGTTGCAATGATTATATGATGTTTCTTCTTTGCCTTTTTACTTTTTAATTTCCAGGATTTATATGGTGTTATCTGGTAGCTCCCTTCACCTGTTCCATCCTGGATCAGTCCTTCACCAAACAAATAACCTCCAAAAGTCCGGTCTTTTAATGTCATCAAAAATATCGGATCGCATAAGCTTCCAAATCCTGTTGTTTTATAAGCACTTCAGGAATCAGTTTCTCTTCTGGATTGCGATGGTAAAATAGTATCCCATTATCGGCTGGTATTATTTGATCTTTTACCCGTATAACTTTTCCGGGATATCCTTCCAGGTTAAAGCAGGTAAATCGCTCTCTTCCAAACTGTATGGGTAAAAGTTCCTTGTCTTCCGTGCGCCAACTCTCGTATGAAATGCTAAGCTCAATATTTTGATCAGCTTCAAGGTCTAAATGAACTACGGGATTGTAGACATCTACCCACAGTTTTATTAGCACATGTTGTCCTGTCATTGCTCCTCGACTCAATCTCAATAAATCCATCCACCAATTTTAATTCCTGCCGGAAGAATGCTCCACCGGCAAATGGATTCGGATTTAATTGCAAACGAAACCTTCCCATTTTCAGGTACTCGCCATTTTCACTCAAACAGCCACTCCTTTGAATGTATAAAAGAATATCCCCATTTTCAGTCCAAACATTGCAGCCAATATCACCACCTACAAGCGGCATGGATTCGCTGGCATCTTTACTCTGCTCTGTCCAGATAATATTATAATCATTCAGACCGGCAGGTTGGCTTTTCGTCTCCTCCGACCCAATAAAAAGAACAAAACAAACCAGTATTAACATGCTGAATTGTTTCTTAAATGTTTTTTTTTTCATTATTAGATAGTTAGGTATTATGAGTACAATTTTTATCAAGAGGGAGGTATTATTTGAACTCAAAATCTACCACTACAGGCAAATGATCTGATAGAAAAAGAGCAGTATCGGTGGAAATGATTTTTGCTTTGGTGACATTATGAGACAAATTTTTGGATGCAAAAATGTAATCTAATCGTCTTTGATCCCCATGTTCACCATCTTTTTCTACCGATGTTGGAAAGCTGCCGTAAAATCTATATGAGGAGGTTCGCAAACTGGCCTCAAGATCAATTAATCCAAAGTCCAATACTTCCTGGATTACCGTATAATCAAGCTTGCCATTGTTCAGATTTTTTTCTTCGAACTGTAAATCACGGTCATTGAAAAAAGATTCCAGCCTGCCATGTGAATAATAAAGTGAATCATGGGGAGAAAAAGTATTAAAGTCTCCAGCCAGGATTACTTTCGAATCAGGTGGAAGTTCCTCAATATCCTGTAAAATTTGATTTATTTCAGTCTTCCTGGTTTCCCAGTTGGAAGGATGTAAATGAATTACGTAATAATAGATTTGTTGTATCCTGACCCGCATTAATCCATGATGGAAGCCTTCCAGAGTCCTTTGTATATCTTCGATAGGGTATCGTGAAGTTATGCCGGTTGAAAATCCTTCTTCTTTAAGTAGTGCGCTGTATGCATGGTCGTAACTTTTTGCATCTTCAGTTAGTTTTTTAGGTGTATACTCATTGAGCTCCTGAAGTGATACGATATCAGGATCCTGCTCATTCATCCAAGTTATCCAGGTCTTTTTTCTTTCAGGCACCTTGTTAAATCCATACCAGACATTGTGGCTTATAATCCTTGTATGTGAGGATGTTTGGTTATTGTCATATTTCTTTGAAATACACGAATAGGAGAGAGAAGTAAAAAACAGGATTGTCGCTAATCCTTTGATATTAAATGACTTACACATTGCTGAAATCATTCTTTGATTAGTTATAAAACTATATAATTATCAAATACTATCCATTGGATTCCATACATTTTCATGCCTGCAGTCGGACACTCAGAAGGGAAGGGTAAAAAAGCCGCACAATGTATCGGCTATGTTGTATCTGCGGAGAAAGGGGGAAATGAACCATTCCTCTATTATATCAATAATATGTTCTCGGGAAGGTTCATTCCCAGGATATATATTTGTTTGCCGGCATTATTGCTGCAATGGTTCTTTATTCCAAAAAATAACAGGGCTTTCACCATTTATGTAACATTCACCTTATTCTTGTATATATTGATTATTTCGGTAGGAAGCAATAATATATGGTATGATGCTCCCGCTTATCCTCTCATGGCAATGATAACCGGGCAGTTTTATTATTATTTCTTAATACAGCTTTTGGATAAAATAATTGCGAGAAAATTTTTCAGGAATGCCTTAATTGTCTTGGTGGTTCTATTGTCATTTTATATGCCTTATAGAAAGATTATCAAAACAAATTCAATGTTAACTCAATAAAAGCAAGCTTTTAACGCTGCCCTGGTCCACAAAAAAACCGCACCCTGAGGCGCGGTTGTATGATGTTTGCGGAGAAAGAGGGATTCGAACCCCCGGTCCGCGTGAACGGACAACGGTTTTCAAGACCGCCGCATTCGACCACTCTGCCATTTCTCCGTTGGCGCAAAAATATAACATATTTTAAACGGAATATGCCTTTCTAGTCTGAAAATTTTGTTTGCGGAAACGCTGAAAGTGCTATATTCAGGGGAAATCAGAGGGTTTATTTAACAAAATCGCTGTTTTATTAACATTTCCGGGATTTTTTTTGGCTGAAAGTTGCTTAAGATAAGAAATAGGCTATATTTGTACGTGATATAAGTGTTTCAGTAAATTACTAACCCTAAAATTTTATTATTATGAACAAAGCACAACTTATTGATGCTATCGCCAGCGAGGCCAATTTAACAAAGGCTGATGCAAAAAGAGCTTTGGATGCTTTCGTTAAGACAACGACAGGCGCACTTAAAAAGGGAGACAGGGTTGCTTTGGTAGGCTTTGGTTCCTTCGCAGTATCCAAAAGAAATGCCAGGACTGGTCGGAATCCCCAGACTGGTAAGCCTATCACAATTGCTGCCAAGAAAGTAGTTAAGTTCAAGGCTGGAGCTGACCTGTCAGGTGCTGTATAGAAAAAATGATAATTTGAACTTGGAAGGAGTGCGATAGTGCTCCTTTTTTTTTTATTTTATCTCCTGTATGGATGAGAGCCGCAAGAAAATAATTGAAGAATTATCAGGCTTTATCACCCAGCGCCGCAGGGAACTGTTTGATCGGGTGTTGGATTTAAGGACACGCTATATCACTGTCGTACTGGAAGATATATATCAGTCCCACAACGCCAGCGCAGTCCTGAGAACCTGTGAATGCTTCGGGATACAGGATGTACATATCATTGAAAACCGAAACCCGTATAATATTAACCCGGATGTAGTATTGGGTGCCACAAAATGGCTGAATCTGAAGAAATACAACAGGCTGGATTACAATACTTCTGAAACCATAAAGGAATTAAGAGACCAGGGATACAGGATTATTGCCACAACAGTGGATGATAAGGCTGTTCCCTTGCACAATTTTAATCTTCATACAGGGAAATGCGCGCTGTTTTTTGGTACAGAACTTACCGGGCTGTCAGGTCCCATGCTGGACCAGGCGGATGAATATCTGAAGATCCCTATATATGGATTTACCGAGAGCTTCAATATATCGGTTTCGGCAGCTATCATCCTGAATCAATTGACCATGGGACTTCATCAGTCTGATCTATCCTGGAGTTTGTCGAAGGAAGAAAGAGAGGAACAACTGGTTGACTGGCTTAGAAAATCAATCAGGGGAGGGGAGAGACTTAAATTTGACGGAGAAGGAAGTAACTAGAAAAATAGTCAGAAAGTAATATCCTTTTACGATATATTCCGTATAAATAATTTTGATTATATTTGATGAATAGGATGGAATTTGTGACGAATTAGTAATTTTCAGGGATAAACGAGAATCTGATGAACTGCATAATTATAGAGGACGATAAATTATCCGCCCGGATCATTCAGGAGTTTGTAGGTAAAACCTCAGATCTGAATTTACTGTATACCTTTCCTAGTGCAGTGGACGCGATCAATGCGGTGAGTTCTGACGAGGATATACAGCTGATTTTCCTGGATATTGAGCTACCCCTTATGACCGGAATTGAATTCCTGGAATCCCTTCAGGAAAGGCCACAGGTTATCATCATCTCTTCCAAAGAAAAATATGCAGTCGAAGCATTCAATTATGAGGTGACAGATTATCTTGTGAAGCCCATTACCTATGCCAGGTTTTATAAGGCCATCGAGCGTGTCCGCAAACGTGCCCAGATAAAGGACGGACTTGATAAAATGGGCAAGGATGAAATTTTCATCAAGAAAAATTCAACCCTGGTCAGGTTGAAATATGATGATATTCTTTGGATTGAAGCCCTTGAGAACTATGTGATCTTCAATACTTTCGATGATAAATATACCATTCATTTCACAATGAAGGCCATTGAACAAAAACTGCCTTCCGACAAATTTACCAGGGTACACAGATCTTACATTGTGAATACCAGTAGTATCGATGTAATTGAAGATAATTCTGTGATTGTGCGCATTCATGACGGGAACAAATCCATCCCCATTGGTAAATCATACAAGGATAACCTTATGGGTGATATCAACCTGATGGTCAAATAATGTTGACCAACCGGCAAATCTTCCTCCAACATATAGCCCAGACCTCTGAATTTCCTTTCTTACTTGAGATATCCCATGCGGAAGGGATATTTTTATATGATTCCGATGGCAATCCATATATTGACCTGATCTCAGGGGTGTCTGTCAGTAACCTTGGGCACCGGCATCCGGAAGTTGTCAGGGCCATCAAGGATCAGCTTGACAGGTATATGCACCTGATGGTGTATGGTGAATATATCCAGTCCCCCCAGGTAAGGCTAGCTGGACTTTTAAATGAGATCCTTCCGCCACAATTGAATTGCACCTATTTTGTGAATTCAGGGAGTGAGGCTGTCGAAGGTGCCCTAAAGCTGGCAAAACGATATACCGGGAGATTCAAAACCCTTGCTTTCAACAATGCCTATCATGGGAGTACGGGAGCTGCCCTCAGTGTCATGGGAGATGAATCCTTTAAAAATGCTTTCAGGCCATTAATACCAGGGACCACTTTTCTGGATTTCAATGAATTTAGGGAACTCGACCAGATTGATAAACAAATTGCCTGTGTGATCGTCGAACCTATACAGGGGGAAGGGGGGATTATTTTGCCACAGGATGGATTCCTGCAGGAGATACGGGACCGTTGTGACAAGGCAGGTGTATTGCTGATTTTTGATGAGATCCAGACCGGGATAGGCCGTACTGGCTCAATGTTTGCCTTTGAACATTGGGATGTTATACCAGATATACTTTTGTTGGCGAAGGGATTTGGTGGAGGAATGCCGCTTGGTGGGTTCATATCCAGTTCCGAGATCATGTCCGTTTTCAAGACTAATCCGGTGTTGGGACATATAACCACTTTTGGGGGGCACCCGGTGAGTTGTGCGGCGGGACTGGCAAGCCTGGAGGTACTGCTCCGGGAAGACATGATCAAAGATGCGCCCGGGAAAGAAAAACTATTCAGGGATCAACTGGAGCATCCGGCCATTAAGGAAATCCGTGGTATGGGACTGTTCCTGGCGGTGGAGCTGGGATCGGCGCAAAAAGTGCAAAACCTGATCTCGCTGGCAAGGGAGGAGGGGATAGTAAGCGATTGGTTTATCTTTCATGATACTGCCTTCAGGATAGCACCTCCATTGATCATAACACCTGAACAGATCAACGATGTTTGTGGCCGTCTTCAACAATTGTTGGAAAAATGCAGTTGAACAAACATACCAAATGAGAAGGAGGATGGTTATATTTGCAGAAAATTGATCCAGCTCAACCATGCCAAGACTGCTGCTATTCCTTATTCCCTTATTTTTAATCCAGCCAGTTTTTCCTCAGACTGATTCGCTGACTGAAAATGAAAACATCCTTAAGGAGCTTTTTGAGCAATTATTTCTCAGTGGATCAGATGTTGAAAAAAAACAAATGAATGATTCGATTCTGCAGGTAATGCCCCGGTTATTAATATCAACAGGCTCATTTGATTTTCCATTTGACAGCTTGCAAATGATAGGGAAGGTAAGATCCCCTGACAATGTTTTCCGGATTTTCACATGGAATGTCCCTCTTTCTGGGTTTGTTAATGAGTATCACGGGATTATCCAGGTGGTTGCAGGCAAAAAGCCTTCCTGCCAGGTGTTCGTTCTGAAGGATCAGGCCCGGAAGCTGGAAGAGCTGCTCCATAGTGAAACGACTGCTGAAACATGGCCGGGCATGCTCTATTACCAGGTTTTGCGCCACAAAGCTGGAAGAGATGTTTTATATACCCTCATTGGATACAACTTCAATGACAGGTATTCTGATAAGAAAATCATTGATGTATTGTATTTTAATGAAAACCAGGAGCCGGTTTTTGGGAAGCCTGTTTTTACTACAGAAAATGGAATCCAGCACAGGGTCATATTTGAATATTCAGGAGAAGTCGTGATGACAGTTCGATACAATCCTGATCTGAAAATGATCGTGTATGACCATTTGTCGCCCATTGAACCCGAACTAGCCGGACACCAGCGATTTTATGCGCCGGATTTCTCCTATGACGGGTATAAGTGGAAAAGCGGGATGTGGATCCACCAGTCCGAAATTGATGTGAGAAACCGATAGCCCTCTCCGCCGGTATCTCATGACGAATTGTCAGTTCATTTTCCTTGGCATATCATTTGATCCTGCGGCCCAGAGATCATTGAATATTGTAATAAAAAAATAGAACGAAAATGCAAAAAGGGAAAATTGCTGTAACCACTGAGAATATCTTTCCGATCATTAAAAAATTCCTGTATTCAGAACATGAAATATTCCTCAGGGAGCTTATATCCAATGCGATAGATGCAACCCAGAAACTAAAAACCCTTGCTTCGGTAGGGGAATATAAGGAAGAGCTTGGAGATCAGAAAGTAAGAGTCAGCCTAAATGCTAAAAAGAAAACGCTTACTGTATCCGACAACGGAATTGGTATGACTGGTGATGAAATAAAAAAATTCATCAACCAGATTGCCTTTTCAAGCGCTGAGGAATTTCTCGAGAAATATAAGAACCAGAGCAATGCCATTATCGGGCATTTTGGACTGGGCTTCTATTCTTCATTCATGGTATCTGAAAAGGTTGAGATTATTACAAAGTCTTATAAAAAGGGGACAAAAGCCGTGAAATGGTCCTGTGACGGGAGCCCGGAATATACCTTGGATGAATTTGATAAAAAGAAGGTTGGAACAGATGTGATCCTTCACCTGGATAAGGAATCAGAAGAGTTCCTGGAAGAATCAAGGATAGAGGGGATGCTGACAAGGTATTGCCGATTCCTGCCGGTCGAGATTGCCTTCGGGAAAGAGAAGGAATGGAAGGAAGATAAATACGTTGAAACCGGGAAGGACAAGATCATCAATGAAACCAATCCATTGTGGACCAAAAAACCGGTCGACCTGAAAGATGAGGATTATAAGAAATTCTACCAGGATCTTTATCCCATGTCAGAAGAGCCTTTGTTCAATATTCACCTCAATGTTGATTATCCCTTCAATCTGACCGGAGTCCTGTATTTTCCCCGTATCAAAAGCAATATTGAGATACAGAAGAACAAGATACAGCTTTACAGCAACCAGGTATTTGTGACAGACAGCGTGGAGGGGATCGTTCCTGAATTTCTTACCCTTCTTCACGGCGTACTGGATTCACCTGATATACCATTGAATGTTTCTAGGAGCTATCTGCAGGGAGACCCTAATGTGAAAAAGATCAGTAGTCACATTACCAAAAAGGTAGCGGATCGTCTGGAAGAGATCTTTAAAGATTCCAGGGATGAATTTGAGAAGAAGTGGGATGACCTGAAGCTGTTTATCAATTATGGCATGATGTCAGAGGAAAAGTTCTATGACCGCGCTGCCAAGTTTGCCCTGTTGAAAAATACAGATGGCAAGTATTTCACCTACGAAGAATATGAAAAACTGATCAAGGAAAACCAGACAGATAATAATAAATCCCTCGTCTATCTTTATACTACTGATAAGGAGGAGCAGCTGAGCTTTATTGAAGCCGCCAAAAACAAAGGCTATGACGTATTGATGATGGATGGTCACCTTGACACCCATTTTCTTAATCACCTGGAAACCAAGTTCAAGGATTCAAGGTTTGCCCGTGTGGATTCTGATATCATAGACAAGCTGATCCTGAAGGAAGACCTGGCTGCGACGGATCTTTCACCAAAGGAACAGCAGGAATTGACTACAGTTTTTGAAAGCCAGTTACCAGGAGGTACTAATTTTATGGTTAGTTTTGAAAACCTGGGAGAGAATGAACAGCCCGTATTGATTACCCAGTCTGAATGGACTCGCCGGATGAAGGAGATGTCTGAGATGGGCGGCGGACCGAATTTCTATGGAGCAATGCCCGATTCTTATAGCCTGGTGGTCAATGCCAATCATCCCCTGGTCAATAAGGTAAAAGAATCCAAGGAAAAATCCACCGGTAAGAAGATCACTGACCTTGATGAAAAGATGAAGCCTTTTGAGGAGGAAATAGCCTCCCTGGAAAAAGAAAAGGAAGGAAAGAAGGAGGAGGAAATACCCCAGGAGCAAAAAGACAAATTCGAAGAGGTCGGTAAGAAGATGAAGGAGTTCGAAGAGCAGAAAAAAACCGTCCTTACCGAATATGGCCGCAAGAACAAGGTCGTAAAACAACTGATAGATCTTGCCCTCCTGTCAAACAATATGCTGAAAGGCGAGGAGCTGGTGAAATTCGTAAAGCGGAGTGTAGAGCTAATCAAATAGACTGGCATCTTTTCGTTTCCCGAATTGCTGGTCATATGCCTGTATCGCCTCACTGGCCTCACGGGATTTTAAAGTATCCCCTGTGCGGTCATATATCATCTTCCTCAGGATATTCTGGTCCCGATAATCGGGATAATATGGCATGCCGGAACCGAGGTTTTCCGGATATGCTTCTGATTGATCGATATGGCTGAGGGCCTCTTCGTAGTTCCCCCCTTTATAATATTCAAAGGCCAGCATCAAGTGATTGCTGCTAAAAATTCTCTGGCCACTCCGTTCACCCTCAAATGGAAGGACCTCTGATTTCTTAAGGACATCCAGGGATTCCTGGTATTGGCCGGTCAGGTTCAAACATTTGCTGTATATCAGGTCTAGTATATAACTTTCGGGAAACTTTTCATGACCGGTTTCCGCCATTGCAAGGGCAGATGTATATTCTTCACGCCTTATGTGCAAATTCGCCAGCTCCCTGTAGATCCGCCAATGACCGGGATCAATGGCCAGGGCCCTTTCCATATCTTCCAGTGCCCCATCCGACAGGATTCCCTTGAGGTTAGCCCTGGCATGATAGAATGGTGTAAACTCCGGTGTATCTCCCCACTTTGTCAGCAGACCAAGCGCTTCTTCATTCCGCTCCAGATTCCAGAGTATCAATGCAGCATAATAATCGGTGGCCCATGACGGGGTTTGTTCCGAGGCCCACTCCAGGACCGAAAGGGTTTCTGTTCTGAATGGAAAAACGTATTCCGGGCTGGCTGCAAGCGCCTTTTCCAGGTAGCCGCGTGATCTTTCCTGATCCTCCTTGTGGAGCCAGGCGAGCCAGTAATCGTTCACCGGATAATCCGGGGCTTGTTCAAGTACCTTCACTGCCTCAGTCTGTTTACCTAAACCAGCATAATATAGGGCAGTTTCCAGGTATTCATCCTTAGCCATTTCGCTTTTGAAAGAATTGTTAAAATCATTTAGCCGGTCTGAAGATGGCTTAAGGAGGTATTTTTCGAATAGTACAAAGTGATTCAGCGGGTCAATTTCAAGCATTCTGTCCAATACCACTTCTGCACCGTCAGGATTGTTCATGATTCTCTGGGCAATGGCCCTGACCTTATAGCTGTTCAGGTTCATTTCATTGAAGGAGAGTGATTCACCGGCCTGGTCAAATGCCAGCTCCGGTTTTCCCTCCATCAGGTTGATCTCTGACAGAAGCTGGAGGGATGCGCTTCGGTATTCCAGGGACCGCACGGCCCATCTGAACCCGTCACGGGCATCCGTGAAGTTGCCTGCCGCTTTCTGTATGCACCCGTATACAAAATTCCCCCCTGGCAGATAAGCATCGTTTTCAAGTACCTTCCGGGCATAATGGAGGGCCTTTTTATTTTCCCCCCGGCGGGCATACAGTTCTGCCAACCGTTCTGCAGCTTCAAGGTGCAGCGGTTGCTTTTCGAGCAACTCCAGATAGGCATCCATGGCTTTGCCGTAAGACCTGCGGTTTTCATGTTCACGGGCAAGTATATAGAGGTCATCCAGTGCATCTGAGGGTGCCTTGTCTGGCCGGTCAATGACATAGTTTTCTGATGAGGAGTAGAGTAATTCTTTCCCAAGGTAAATTTCAAGCTGATCATCCTCTGCCATTTCCTTAAAGGTTCGCTTTAATGCCTCAGAGGGTGTAAGCACCACCTGTTCATTTGAAATTTCGTCTCCATTGACTTTTACCTTGAGTGTTTCACTGACCTCAATAATTGGAGAGAACAACAGTTCCATGCCTTCCACTGTGGGCCTGATATGAATAGTCCCCGATTCAGAAACCCGGGTAGCTCCATCTGTCTCCCTGACAGGGAACCAGCGTTCCACCCATTTGTCGGCATTATAAGGGATGAAACTGGATTGTTTGAATGGTGTTTGGGCACTGTTGAAACCGTTCTGATTGAACATTCTGCCCGCCTGTACTTCCACATATTGCCCATGTGTGTCGGTGAGTAGATTCTCCCAGATAGCCCCGTTCCTGGCAAGGGACCACAACCAGATCTTTTTTCCAAGTGTGCCGTCAATTGCTGACCAGTGTCCCGCACCAAAATCCTCATCATGATAATAGGAAACATAATAGTTGTCAACACTTCCAAAAACATGGTATGAGCAGTGACCGAATGTTGTATTATTCCTGTACCATGAACGATCAATTCCTTCCTCATCAACCGGCCAGGGATGTGAGACCCCGTCATGCCCCAGCCAGCGGTTGCCTGGAAAATAGAAATGCAGGTCATCGGCACTTTTTAATGCAGCATTGCTCCAGTGGTAGTATGACTGGAAATAGGGTGTGGCATTGTACCAGAAGGTCTCGGTTTCAAAATAGGAGGTGTTAACCGGCAATGAGATGTCCACCCTGTATTGTATGTGAGATGGAAGATCCATGCTGCCTATTACACAGTGCGCTGTACCCTCATCATCGGTAAAAAGGGTGTAGTTGACAGGGGTTGCTACTCCCGGATGATGTCCAATGGTCCCCAGATTCCATTCGATCCCGCCCGAGGTGTAGGGCCCCCTCAAACCAATATCCCTGATTTTCACCACGTCATTCTTATAAATGAATTCCTTCCCTGTCTTTTTATCGATAGCACCCCATAACTTGCCACCCAATTCAGGGAGAACATATACCTCTACATAATCATTCTCAAGTTTTACCATCTTCCATTCCTGGGATATGCCGGTGTGGCTGTATCCATCAAAACGGGTATAGGGATATATGTCATTCCGTATATTAATAATGGCAAATGGACTGGTATCCGAAACCGGATAGGTTAGGATAGTCTCGGAGTACTCTCTGACCTGACTATGTGGTTTGCATGAACCAATTACAATTGGGAGAAGAAAAAGAAAGAGCAAATATTGAATTGTCTGTTTCATAATGAGTTGGTTTATTTTGGGGTTGCTATTATCTGGCTACCAGTTTCAGGAACAGTATGAATTTAGGAAAAAGCTTGACACAATCTTAACAAAACTGGATCAATTCTTTAATAATATATGCTTAAAATTTGCGAACCTGAAACATAATTGATTGGCGTCTTGTTAATTGCCCATTAACTTTATGAAGAATAAAAAAGGAAAAATTCAAAGATAGAGGACTATCATCTTATAATATAATTTTACATATTTTTACAATTGATCAATAAGTTTTTCCGCTGAAAATTAATATATTAGGATATGTTTGGATTTCTTAAACATATCCACCAGAAAACAAAAATCCTCTTCTTTGCCTTCATTTTGATTTTCATTCCTGGTGCCATTATCAGTTTTCTCAGTTTAAAGTCGATCAATCATAAAGCTGAGAACCTTGAAATCAAGTACAGTGGTACTGTTCGTCTGGTCCGGGATAAACTGGAGAGTGAAATTCTCCGGATTGACGCCAGTCTCCGGAACAATGTCATTGGATCATTCCCAGATTCTGATAATGCTAATGAGCTGAAATCATGGTTGCAGAATCTAGAAATAGATAATCCGGCTTTCAAAGATCTTTTTCTGGTCAGTACGGATGGAGGTCTGATCTCTTCTTCTGTTTCCCTCGGATGGCATAAATTGCCGGGATCCAGGCCTTTACTAAATACACGGTCAGCTACCAATTTTAATGGGGCTGAACAAGCCGAATTTATCAGGAAAAATTTCATTGAAGCAATTACACTCTACAGGAAAGCACTGTCCTCCGCGAAATCTTCTCCCGAACGCATCGTGGCTTTATCACGGATAGGTCGCTGCTATTTTAAACTTGGAAATTATGATAAAGCGGCTAAAGAATATAAAAAGATCCTGGAACTGGGAAATAATGATGTTATGATAGGGGAGGTCCCTGCATCAGTTGTCGCACTTTCTCAGATTTCCGAATGCTATGAGGCAATGAAGGCTTATAAGGAAAAATATAACGTTGTACTCAAACTATATAAACATTTACTTGAACATCCATGGGATCTTCAGGGAGGAGAATATCTCTATTATCTGAAATCCGCTAATACAGAGCTTCATAACATTGCGGGCTCAGGTATTAATGATCATTCTTCCGAACGGACTATGGAGGAACTGATGATCAGGGGAGATAGAATGTACGAACGTATTAAATTTATCGAACTCATTCACCAAGATATTTTATCCCAGTTAGAGTCTGATATCCGAACCGGATCACACTCAGAATCACCATCTCATTACATTTCCCGGGAAGAAGGTGACTCTATACTACAGCTTGGTTTCAGTACGTTTCCTCTGACATTTCAGCAATATCAATTACTGGCAGTGGGTTATCAATTTGAAAACGACTACCTCCTGTCGGTCTTATTTCCCGAAATTCTGACTTCAGTGGAACTGGGCAAGGATGTGCTCGTTGGCATTCTGGGCGAAGAAGACAGCCTGTTATATATCCAGCAAAACCTTCCCCTATCAAATTACCTGGTTACTGAAAATTTCAATCAACTGTTTGTTAGCTGGCAGGTGGCTTTGTTTGACGTAACTGGAAGATCAATTGAACAACTCACGCGAAATGAGAGAGTACTCTACCTGGTTCTTTTTACAGGAATTATGTTCATAATGCTTATTGGAATTGTTTTCATGGTTCGGGCAGTAATCCATGAGTCAGAGGTCTCACGTATGAAATCCGAATTTGTGTCTAATGTATCCCATGAGCTCAAGACCCCCCTGGCACTCATAAGGATGTTTGGCGAAACACTTGATGCAGGAATAGTTACGGATGAAAAAAAACGCAGGGAATTTTACAGCATTATCAGGAAGGAAAGTGAACGTCTGTCACATCTAATAAATAATGTACTGGATTTTTCCAGGATGGATACAGGGGCAAAGGAATATTACTTTGAAGAATCGGATCTTGTTAAAGTTGTCAAGAATTCACTGGAGGCATATAAATTCCATATCCGTGAAAATGGTTTTGAGATCGAAAGTGAACTACCTGATGAAGCTGTGTTGCTCAAGATTGACAAGGATGCGATCTCCCAGGCACTTTTGAATTTACTCAGCAATGCAGTAAAGTACTCAGATGAAAGAAAATATATTAAGGTAGAAGTTCATAAGAATTCATCTTTAGCCTTGATTTCAGTTACGGATCAGGGTGTGGGGATACCCAAAGAAGAACGGAAAAAAATCTTTGAAAAATTTTACAGGGTGCGAGCTGCCAGGGGTGAGAAAAAGCGAGGTAGTGGGCTAGGATTAACCCTTGTAAAGCATATTGTTGAGGCCCATAGTGGGACAATAGAAGTCGAAAGCGTGGTAGGTGAAGGCAGTAAGTTTACACTAAAGATTCCATTGCAAAGAATCACATAACCAGAATTTATGGCGAAATATTCAGGGTGAACCAACATGAAAAAGATCCTTATTGTTGAAGATGAAAAAGACATGGTTACGGGTTTGAAGTTCAACCTTGAGGCCCGGGATTATACCGTTATCACCGCCTATGATGGTGATGCAGGTTATCAGAAGGCACTTTCAGAAAAGCCTGACCTGGTGATCCTGGACCTTATGCTGCCAAAACGTAACGGATATGAGGTATGTAAGCTGTTAAGAGCAGAAGTTCCAGACCTCCCAATTATCATGCTTACAGCAAAGAGCCAGGAAGCAGAGATCGTAACCGGACTGGAGCTCGGAGCGGATGATTACATTACAAAGCCTTTCAGTGTTCTCGAACTTCTTGCCCGCATCAAAGCCGTATTCCGGAGAGTAAGATCAGGATCCGAGATCCCGGAAGTATGCCGGATAGGTAATCTCGAAATCGACTTTAGGAATTATACTGCCAGTAAAAATGGCATACCACTCAAGCTTTCTCCCCGGGAGTATGAGTTGCTTGGCTGTTTTATTAAAAGGCAGGGAGAAATCATTTCCCGGGATGAGCTCTTAAATCAGATATGGGGCTATGATTCATTTCCGAATACCAGAACAGTTGATGCCCATATTGCCAAACTGCGACAAAAGATTGAAGACTATCCTGAAGATCCAAAGCTAATTATTACGGTGCACGGCATTGGATATAAGTTGCTCTAAAATAGATATTTATAATAATTTACGTTCTTTTACACCGGGTTAACAACTATTCACATTCCAGGCTATACCTTGCAAATGGAAATGTTTTTAACACTTAAAGGGAGTTTATTATGAAGTGCAGAAGAATATCAATAATGATCTTTTCGATCAGCCTGCTTTTGGGTGGGTTTTCATCCTTCGCCCAGACAGCAGAGGAACTCTTGCCAAAAGCCATTCAACTGGAAGAGGTAAAGGGTGAACTGGAAGAGGCCATTGAAGTATATCAAACAATCGTAGACAAGTTTCCGGACAACAGGCCGGTTGCAGCAAAAGCCCAGCTGCATATCGGAATTTGTTATGAAAAGCTTGGTAAGCAGGCTGCACAAAAAGCCTACCAACAGGTTATCCAGGAATTTTCAGATCAACAGAAATTTGTGGGTGAAGCCAGGATACGATTATCCAGACTTAATGAAATTGCAAGCGCAATGCAGGCCGAGGATATTGTGATTCGCAAGGTCATTGATGGCACAGGAGCAGGATTTGTTATTGGGAATCCTTCCCCTGATGGAAAGTATTTTGCTTTTGTTGACTGGTCAACAAATCCTACTGATATTGTAATAAAAGAAATTGGGACTAAAAAAGAGTTTCACCTTAAGAATCAAACCGATTTAAATTATGAAGGGGATACGGGGGAGCCTTATTTTCCCATGTGGTCGCCAGACTCTAAGAAGATCGCTTATACATGGGAAAACCATAAAGATGATGGTTTTTATGAACTTCGTGTTATTGAGATTGATAATCCGGAACCGGATGTTCTTATCAGGGTTAGTTACAAGGAAGGATGGGTGCGGGCAGAAGATTGGTCGCCGGATGGGCAACAAATTCTGGTTCAGCTCACTAAAAACAATCAAGATCAAATAGGTCTAATTTCTATTATGGATGGCTCTTTTAAGCTGCTTAAAAAATTTGATGATTCCAATCCAACTTCAGCCAAATTTTCTTCTGATGGAAATTATATTGCTTATGATTTATCGCCAAACAAAGAGAGTACAAATCATGACATATATGTTCTTTCTATAGATGGAAAGCGGGAAACCAAACTTACTTCTCATCCATCCCATGATTATCTTTTAGATTGGACACCATCCGGTATGGAGATACTTTTTGCCAGTGATCGCACAGGAACGACGGACATGTGGAGCATCTCCTTCGATGAGGGAATTCCCCAGGAAAAGCCGAAACTAATCACGAAAGATGTTGGATTAATTGAACCACTCGGTTCTACACGTATTGGTTCTCTTTACTTCAGCACCCCAGGCTCTTGGTGGGACATCTATACAGTAACCATCGACCCAAAGACAGGAAAAATTATAGAGCCCCCAACGGAAGTACCATTACCCTATCAGGGTTATAACAGGCATCCGGCCTGGTCACCAGACGGCAAGTATCTCGCGTACGTTTCGAATCTGGACGAGATGAAGCGTCCTAATATCCTGTACATTTATACAAAAAAAATAGGATCATCAAAAGAATTTATTCAAAAGGACGCTCACCTCTTTCCACTCTGGTTTCCGGATAGTCAGTCTATCCTCGTGAATGATGCTGATGTATTAAAAATAGCTACAGGTGAAATAACACCCTTTATCCAATTAACTAAAGATGAAGGAGTTTATAGGTTAATCATTTCTTCTGATAATAAATACATCTATTCTGCGATTCGAGATAAGGACTGGAAGATACACTCCATAATTCGCCGGAATTTGGAAAGCGGGGAGGAAAATGAATTGTATCGTACTACTGATGCTAACCTTATGATGGCACTTTCACCGGATGGTAAACAATTGGCAGTAATGTCATTGCACAATAAAAATACCCGGATTTTGAAAATATTATCCACTATGGAGAGCTCAGAAAAAGTAATCTATACATACAAACATAAAGAGTTTGGTTACAAAAGCATAGCATGGTCTCCCGATGGAAAATATATATATTTCTCCGAAAGAACAGGTTCTGAGGAAAAAAGGCCAGATGAGCTATGTCGTATTCCTGCCGCAGGAGGTGATGCTGAATATCTTGGAGTAAATATGCGTCTATTTACTGATATTTCTATCCATCCTGATGGACGACTTATCACATTTGCTTCTTTTGTTGGCTTAGAAAAACCCGGAAGAGTCTGGGTGATGGAAAACTACCTGCCTGAGCTCAAAGCCGAACAATAATTCAACTCATAACACCCCGGTTGTTCTGCCTGAAGTCGGATTACCGGATGTGTTATTTTTACCGGTTCGCCGGCTTCAAGTCGTCAGACCGGTATTCCAGATCAAAGCAAAATCCATAATTACTCGCTTTCGCTCACTAGATTAATTTGCGAGGTTCGTAATCCGCAATTTCCATTTTTTTTCCACTTACTTTTCCAGGTCCTGCCTATTCGACCCGTTCGACTGGAATTACCCTTATCTCTGACAGGCAGGCGTCCAGGATGCATCATTCTGGCGGACAATCTCTGGACAGCTTGCTTATACTCCATAAACATCTGAAAAGATTGTGATTGAAAGCATTTTGTCATAATTTTACTATACATCATGATACATGAAAAAGGACCTCATAATAGCTCTTAGAAGGCATAAAAGGGTGATCGCCATATTCCTTCTAGGGAACGGTTGTTACCGGTTACCATAATAACATAAGAACAAGCTATTTACGCAGAATTCCGTTGCTTGAGAATAAATTACAATTCCTTGACAATTGGACGATTAGAAATCTTTACTATAGTATTACCTTTTACTAGCTCAGCTTCAGCAAAAAAGAATGAAGCTTTTATCAAATGTGTTACGCAGGAAAAGAGGAGTTATCCTCTTTGTAGCTGCCTTCATGCTACCACTTTTTTTTGTGGTGACTGTAAGCGTGGATACGTTTACCAAACGCAGAAAAACTACCCATGATCTTTTGGAATCCAATCTCTGGCTCTCAGGCCGATCTGCCCTGGATCAAATTGAATCACAATTCCATGAAATAGAGAAAACACATTTGAATGTTGACTATCTCAGCAGCCTATTGACCGGCGAGAACCTGAAACAAAATGATCCAAATCCTGATATTTTTCTGATTGATCAGGACTTTCAGGTTGTGTATCCTGAAACTGGCAAGGATGAGAACCTCCATCTGTTGATGTACAAAAGAGGCTGGAATTCCGATTACAGAGAGTATATGGGCAGGGCAGAGACCGCAGCACTTGCCATGCGAAGTTATTCGGATGCAATCAAAAATTACCAGATAAGTCTTTCTTTGGCTGAAACAATTCAACAAGAAGGTCTGGCCATCGAAGGTTTGGCCAGGTCTCACATGGCCGGTCAAAATTATAAGCAGGCTATACGATATTATCAAGTGCTCAAAAACAAATACAATCAAATTGATAACCTGGCGGGGCACCCTTATGGCATTTCTGCCCCCCTTCAGCTCTACAGGATAGGAACTATCATTGGGGAAGAAGTTTTTGGTCATTGATTCCGTGCTCATTACCTATCAAAAGATAAAAGATGGGCATTGGTTGATCAGTTCCCCTAAATACTTCTTTTTCAAAGCAGAATATGAATCCATTTTAGAAATTAAAACTGAATCAAGGAACTCCAGGTATGAACAAATCCTGAAATTCAATCAGTTCCTGGAAGACTTTGTGACCCCGCTCATAGAAGAAAGATCCAGATTCTCAGAATTTAACAAATCGGCTGAGCCAAAGAGGACTTATATTCCAACGGATGATGGCCAATACGTGGTAAGTTATAACGAGATGCTTCATTCTGATGCTGATAAGTCCTATTTTGTTGGAATATGCTGGAACCTGGATACTGTTATTAGCCAAATTATTCCACCTGCATTGGCTCGTTTGACGGAAGAAACCGGTTTGGATTTCTGTTTGGTAAACGGCAATAATACAATTCTCTCTACAGGTGAATTAGCCCGGATACCTGAAGAATCTCTAAGCTTATCATTCCGCAACATTCCGTTTCCCTGGACACTGGTTGCTATCCAGCCAGGATACAAAAATCTTGAATCTGATGTAAAGCTTCAGATGATTATATACGGTTTGTTGGTCATTATCATATTGACATTTATGTTGTTTGGAGTGATTGTGCTGTTGCGTGATATCAACAGGGAAACAGATTCCATGCTTCTTAAAACGGAGTTTGTACACAATGTTTCACATGAGCTAAAGACCCCGTTGAGCTTGATTCGTCTTTATGGGGAAACCTTACTGCTAAAAGAAAACCTGCCCGAAGCAGACCGCAAAGATGGTTTAATGATCATCACCAAGGAAAGTGAACGTCTATCCTATATGATTAATAATATTCTGGATTTCTCCAAAATCGAAATGGGAAGGAAGGAGTTCGATCTGAAATCAGGGAACCTGGTAGAAATTGTCATGAATACCCTGAATTCATATCGCTACCATCTTGAAAAAAATGGCTTTAAGATTGAAGAAGAAATCGACCAGGATATCCCAGTGGTTATGTTTGACAAAAATGCAGTGGAAGGAATCCTAATCAATCTTTTTAGTAATGTGATAAAATTCTCAACGGATAATAAAGAGATGACTTTGAGATTTAATAAAGTGAATGATAAAATAAGTTTAGAGGTGGCTGACAGAGGGATTGGCATCCCCCCTGATGAACTGCATAATATTTTCAACCGATTTTACAGGGTAAAGAGGACTGCTGATTTTGATTCCAGGGGCAGTGGTCTGGGACTAACCCTTGTAAAACATGTAATAGATGCGCATGGTTGGCAGATTGATGTTAAAAGTACACCTGGACAGGGTAGTATTTTTTCAATATCTATTCCACTTAATGCTAAGGAGGAGAAGTCAATATGAAAGAAAAGATCCTGATTATTGAGGACGAATTGGACCTGGTTAAAGGAATTAAAATGAATCTGGTAGATGAAGGCTATGAGGTGGATTATGCCATAAATGGAAAAGTAGGGTTGGAAAAAGGCCTGAAAGAAAAACCAGATCTAATCCTGCTTGACATTATGTTACCGGGGATGGATGGATTAGAGATCTGCAAGGAACTCCGCCGAAACAAGGTAGATATCCCAATTTTGATGCTTACTGCTAAAGGAGAAGAGATAGATAAGGTGATTGGTCTTGAAATCGGTGCGGATGATTACATTTCAAAACCATTTAGCATCCGGGAACTTCTGGCCAGAATTAAAGCGCACCTCCGCAGAGAAAATCGCAGTGTTGAGACGGTACCAGGAGTGTTTCAACTGGAGTCAATGAAAATTGATTTCGAGCATTACAAAGTCATTCGGAAGGATGATGAGATCGACCTTACATCACTAGAGGTAGATGTCTTGCGTTATTTGATCAGTAAGGAGGGTAAAGTGGTTTCCCGGGATGATCTATTGGATAAGATCTGGGGGTATGAGAAGTATCCAACCACCCGGACAATTGACAATCATATTCTGAAACTAAGGAAGAAAATCGAAACCGATCCGAACCATCCCCGACACATCTTAACAGTTTATGGAGGAGGATATCGTTTCGTGTATTAGTTAAAATAAATGACATTCTTTTACTTTTCCTTGACAAAGGCTACAAGCAGTTCACCTAGGTTTGCAAAGTAAAATTGTGAAACAAATTCAGGAACCATCATGAAAGCAAAACTTTATTTACTGCTGATTCTTTTCCTGGCAACAATCAATACCTCGTTAGCCTTTCAAGAAGGACAAGATCATAAAATACTTTTTGAAAAAGCTGTGTACAGCATGGAAACCAAAGCTGATTTAAAGGAAGCCATCACCTTGTTTGATTCGCTTATTCGCACTTATCCGGACGAAAGAGAATATGCTGCGAACGCACAGTTCCATATTGGGCTGTGTTATGAAAAGTTAGGCAACCAGCAGGCACAAAAAGCACAGAAAGCTTATAAGGAGGTTATCCAGCACTATGGGGATCAAAAAGAAGTAGTAGCAATAGCCAGGGAACGGCTCTCCCGCTTAGTCCTTATAGCTGAGAAAACTTTCGATACGACAATCACACCTAAGTTTACGAAAATTAAGATCCCAACAAAACTTTCATGGTCTGTAAAACTATCTCCCGATGGAAAAGACCTCGCTTTGATTTCAGACAAGAAGCTTTGGAAAATGCCATTGTCGGGTAATCTGGGTCCAAATTTCCCTGGAACTCCTGTTCAGATAAATACTGAGGGAATAGAGGTTGAATGGTCGGGGCTTTCCTGGTCAGGTAACGGTAAATGGATTGCTTTTAATGAACTCCCTTTACAGGATAAACAAGGAAATTATGAAAAAACTCAAGGTTTATACGTTGTATCTTCCGAAGGCGGGAGGCCTAGAAAAATAGTTGAAAATCCTCATAAGGGAATCGCTATAAATTTTAAGCTAAGTTTGTCACCAGACGGGGAAAAACTTGCTTTTTCATCGATTGAGGATAAAAAACAATTTATTCATACCGTTTCTATTGATGGAGGTAATCCCGAGAAATTAACCGACATGCAAGCCCGGGAACCAGGTTTTTCTCCCGACGGAACAATGATTGCCTATGTGGAGGACAAAAACCTTGGAACAGTAGAAGGTGAGTTAGGATTATGGGTTATTTCTACCCAGGGAGGGACTCCTCACCTAGTGGCTGATGCCGGGAAGGCATCCAGCCCGGTTTGGTCGCCCGACGGAAAAATGATTGCTTTTTTGGATAAAAGTCATGGCAAACAAATAAACATCGTTCCAGTTTCTAACGATGGCGAGGCTACCGGGAAAGTAACCACTATTAATGCCCCTGAAGGGATTGAAGAAGTAAGGCTTCTGGCAGGATGGACTCCGGATAATAAAATTGGGACATTATTAATTACTAAAAAAGAATCTGGACTATTCACGTTACCGGCAAAAGGTGGCCAGGCTGCGATGGTTTTACGTGACTGTATTGCTTTACAACCACGATGGTCACACGATGGGAAACAAATTTTCTATACAACACCACCTAAAGAGGGAAAGAATCCAATGCGCCGGTTAGCCCTTGCTTCCGTATCAGCCAATGGAGGAAGTGGAAAATTTCTTCCTAAAGATAAGGAAGGAAGAACGATAAGGCCATTACCCTTTCAAAGCGGGAACCGGGTGTCTCCCGATGGTAAGATGATTATCTCAGCAGCATTTACTCCTGAAGACACCAGAAATAAATTTAATTTTCCAAATACTAAAATCTGGAAAATAGCTGTCGATGGTAGTGAATCAACTCAAATTACCAATAAACAAGGGCCATATGCAGATGGAAGTCCTTGCTGGTCACCTGATGGGGAAAAAGTAGCGTTTGTCCGGACCGAGTTGAATGAAGGTGGGCTGGATTCATTTCGTGATGTAGGCATTTATATTGTTAATTCTTCCGGTGGAGAAGAGGAATTTCTAACTTCTACTTCTGGCATGTCGCTGGGTTGGTCTCCTGATGGGAAAATGATTGCTTATCTAACTCAGGAAGAAGGGGCTCCAAATAACAACACCTTGAATGTAATAAACGTCTCCAACGGCGAATCAAGGATTGTCGGGGAAATTCCAACCGCATATTCAGTACATGTCAATATTGAACTAGCCTGGTCTCCCGACAATAAAAGGATTGCCTTCAATGATAAAGAGGGCAAAGTAATTAAAGTCATGTCTCTATCCGATGGAAGTATCGAAAATATTAATACCGGATTGGTGAATGTTACAATATATCACCTCGACTGGTCGCCTGATGGTAAAAGATTTGTTTTTGGTGGATATGGAGGTAATCCGGAATTCTGGTTCCTGGAGGATTTCCTGCCGCTTGAAAAGCTTACACCACAACCAGAAACAGAGATTGCCAAAGAACCCGAAAGGATTGCTATTAAACAAGTTTGGACAGGAATGGAGGCAGATAATTGCGGAAGTATCTCATCGGATGGAAAATTTCTATCCTTTGTGGATTGGGAAACCGGTGACCTGGCTATCCGGGATATAGCGACAGGGACATCACGCAGGTTGACAAATGAAGCAACATACGAAGATCCGAATCAATTTGCTTTTTCCTCTGTACATTCACAAGATGGGAAACAGCTAGCTTACGCCTGGTTTAATCCCAGCTTGACTTTCGAAATAAGGCTCCTTGATTTAGATAATTCAACTACGCGGATTCTTTACAGCAATAATAATGAATCAGTGTTTCCAGCATTCTGGCTTTCTGACGGTAAAAAACTTATTGCCAGAAAATACGATAGTGATAACAATTGCCAAATCATATCTGTAAATATTCCAGACGGATCTGTTAATGTCTTGAAAACCCTTGAATCAAAAAATGAAATACGTGTGAGTCCTTCCCCAGATAACAAGTATCTATTATACGATTATCTCACTGATGTGAACAGCGAAAACTACAATATTAATCTATTAAGCCTTGATGGGACATATGAAACTTGTCTGACAGAACATCCGGCAAATGACCGGTTGTTAGGCTGGATTCCTGGCACTGATAAAGTTATTTTCAACAGCAATCGTTCAGGTACATGGGATGTTTGGTCTGTAAGGATTCAAGATGGGAAAGTATCCGGCATGTCTAAAAGAATTTTACCTGAAATTGGACAAATTTCACCACTCGGATTTACACAGAATGGTTCCTTCTATTATAGCATTTTTTCAAGAATGTTCACTGGTATGATTACATCGTTTAACATTGAGACGGGTATTCCTGCTTTGGAAGAATCTAATAAGACTTTATTTGGTTCGGTTAGACGAGTTGAATGGTCACCAGATGGTACGTCTTTAGCATATGTTAAGGAGCATAAAAGACTCAATGACTTTTTCACACAACTCAATATTTTGGATTTAAAAACTGGAAAAGAACGCAGCTTCTGTGATAATCTTGACATACATAATTTTGTTCGTTGGTCACCCGATGGCAAGTCCATCCTTACTTGTGGCAGGGATGAAAATAAAAGAGGACAACACAATTATAATGGAGGTATATATACCATTGATACGAAAACGGGACAACTAAACGAAATACTTCTTTTACCGGAAATAAAAGATGTGGTAAATCCAATTCGTCTGGCTACTGCAGAGTGGTTTTCAACCGGAGAAAGTATTTATTACTTGCATGAAGATCAGATATTTATCCGAAATTTAACCACCGGTGAAGAAAAGGTAATTTATCAGGGACATAATCTAAAAAGAATACTAAGATTATCTCCAGCATCCAATAAGCTGCTTTTTGCGTATGAAAATTCTGAAACCAATAAAATCCATTTTTGTACAATTCCAGCGGAGGGCGGCAACGCTGAAGAAATATTGACTTCACAGGAAACAGACAGGGTAAGAACTGCTGTATGGTCTCCTGACGGGAATCATATTTACTTTACTGAAAGCCCGACACTTAATAATTCCAAATTATGGCGTGTCTCTGCTGATGGTGGAATGCCAAAACATATCTGTCAGTTACCAAATTTAGATGTTGACTTAAGTATTCACCCATCCGGACAAAAGATTGCTATTTCTTACTTTGAACAAAATACTGAAATCCGAGTAATGGAAAACCTGGTCCATGAGCTTGAAAAAGTGTACAATTTGTCAAAATAATAAAAAGACAATTCTAAATTTCTTAAGTCAGAGGTTAATGACAGTATAGCATCAGTATTTAAAATTCTTTAATAGTCACATTAATAAGATTTTACATTCATTTGCATTTTATTAATCACTATTCACAGTCCAAGTTGTAACTTTCCTCAGAAAGCAATTTTTCGTAATAATAAATGAAGATATCATGGTGTAAGCACATTCCGAGGAGCTTGCGCAAAACATACTTTCACATTAGCTTAACATTTCTCAACGATTGCTTGACACATATGTAGCTCTAGATATTTAAATTTAATCAGATCAGGAAGAAGTTGTAGTGAAGGCACTGACTGCATATTTTAACTTTCCTATGGAAATCAGAAAGATTATTTACACGACCAACACCATCGAAAGTCTGAACAGCAGTATCAGGAAATACACCAAAACCAAAACAGTCTTCCCCGATGACCAATCAGCCATGAAAGCTGTTCATCTGGCAATTAACAACATACATACAGAAATGGATTATGCCTATCCGTTCCTGGGGAATAATTATAAATCAGTTCATTATAAATTTGAGGATAGATGCCAGATATAGTTACTGATTGGTGATCATACTACCTATTTAATTGACTTAATATCATAATGTATGTAACTTGAAGATGCATATAAAATCCCGGCAATCATGAATAGAAATTCACTTATATCAACAGTTTCATCTCAGTATCTCCTCCATTTCCTCCTTAAAGGCTTTTACTGTATGCATAACCTTACTCATTTGTCTGAGTTCCTTTAATACAGAATCAAAAGGACAATATAATTTCCAGGCCGAATCCATGCACTGGCTCCAGTTCAGGGGACCAAATGCTTCAGGGATCGCCCCGGAAAATGCGGATCCACCTGTCCATTTCAGTGCGGATACAAACCTGCTCTGGAAGACTGAAATTATGCCAGGATGGTCCTCTCCCTGCATTGTGAATGAGAAGATCTTCCTGACCGGGTTTGACGATCTGACAGTCTGCTTTATACCATGGCCATTCACAGGAAGAATGGGCAGATCATCTGGAAAGACTCCATATCACCCGCTGGTTATTATGAACTTCACCCGATCAATGGCTATGCCAATCCTACTGTGGCAAGCAATGGGAAGAGAATCTTCGCTTATTTCCCTAATTATGGATTAATAGCCTACGATTTGAATGGGACCAGAAGCTGGGATTTTCACATTAAGGAGGTTGGCGAGACCAAGTGGGCAGGATCCAGTTCGCCCGTGGTCCTGGAAAGCATGCTTCTAATGGATGTATCGGCCTATAACGATCCAAGAATACTGGCACTTGATTGCCAGACAGGGAATTCCCTGTGGGTCATCAGGGATCGGAAACACAGGTGGGGATCCGTCATGAGCAGGGCCACCCCTGCGGTCTGGAATGACCTGGTCATCCTGCACCATTTTAGAGAGATCATTGCCTATAACCTCCTGACTGGTAAAGTTGAGTGGTGGTTGCCCATCCCCACCAGTGCTATTGGAACCCCGGTCATCAAGAACAATATCTTATTTGTGAATACCTGGACAGGTCAGGGAGAAAAGAGTTTAAGGGGCAATCAGGCTTCATTTGAAGAGCTGGTCAGGGAGCTTGACGTCAATGGAAACATGAAGATTGAACGAAATGAATTCACAGACGATATCACGGTACGTCAGAGACCCGAGAGATTGGATGCCCCAGAATCCAAGAGAGCAGTCAATAATGAGTCATTCTTTTCAAGGTTTGATGAGGATGGAGATGGAGCCTATGTGGAAAGCGAATGGAATGCCATGTGGGAAAGTGAGCAATCTGACAATGTAGACCATGGAATGCTGGCTGTTTCGCTTAAGGGTACTGGTGAAAGACCTGCATACAGATATCAAGTGGAAAGTCAATGAGGATACTCCTGAAACTCCATCCCCGCTTATAGTCAATGAAAACGTCCTGTTCATCAAGAGTGGTGGAATCATGACTGTAATCAACCAGAAAACCGGGGAATTAGTTCATAAAGATCGTGTCGGTGCTGCAGGTGCTTACCTCTCATCGCCCATGCTTGCGGGGAACCGGATCTACACATGTTCCTACAATGGAACGGTGACCGTTTTATCTGCAGATGATTACAGCATACTGGCACACAATAAACTTAGAGGGAAGATTGGTGCATCACCGGTTGCTGTGGATGATGTGCTTTATGTAAGAACGGATAAACAGCTATATGCATTTCGTGAGCAATAAGCTATTGGATTAATACTAATAATGATAAAACCTTATAAAAATTGTAAATCTCATATCGGAAATAATTACGAAGCAGCTATCCGTTTGCACAAAAATATATCACAGACTCATTTTATACCAATTTACTCACCCCCTGGGAGATATCCTGCATACGTTCATGATCGAAGGATTCAGAATGGAATATTCTTTCATTTCATATAATTTCCGTAATTAGCCATTCTTTACCAGTTCGTCCAGGAGGTCTTATTGTAGATTCTAACCTGCACAGAATATTGTTACTTATAGTAATTAATAGCAAAATTTCCAGTAGCATCTTGACAAAATAAAATTCATTGTTAAATTATTGAAATACAGGTTAATATATCTTATATTTATTCAGATATTGACAATGCAATTTCACCATGGAGGTTTCTTATGTGGTACAAGAAACTATTAATTCTTTCAATAGCCTTTCTTCTCCAGTTTCTGCTCGTGGGCCCGGGTTTTGCTCAAAACAATACCTGTGTTGCTCAGGCTGGTAATGATCCTGCCATTTATAATTCCGGTATCATTTACAGAAACCCGCGGGTGTATAACGTTGACTATTCCTTTGAGTTAGTTCCCGATCCGGCAAAGATTGACAGAGGCAAAGATCTTAAAGTGTGGATTCCAATCCCGCGAGAGTGGGATTCCCAGAAGGCAGTGAAGATTATTTCTGTTCAGCCACCACCCCATGCTGAATATGAAGATCCTGAGCACGGAAATCGTATGTTGTTTTGGGACTTCGGCAATGAGCCTGAAACGTCTTCCTACAGGGTGGACATCAAAGTCCGCCTGGAAAGTTATGAGGTCCATACGGAGATTGATCCTGAACATATAAGACCTTACGACAAAACGAGTAAAGAGTATGCTCTTTACACGCGAAGCACTCATACTGTCAGCATTACTCCGAAGATTAGAGAAATGGCCCAGGAAGCTGTTGGAGATGAAAAGAACCCATACCGTCAAGCGGAAGAGCTCTTCAAATTCGTTAGAAAGAATATATACTACAAGTTGCATCGCCTGGAGCGAGGAGTAGGCACTGAAGTTCTCCTGACTTTTCCTTCCCAGGACGAGAAGACAGGGGAAGTGTATTATGAGGGAGCTTGTGGCCAATACAGTGCTTTCTTTATCGCATTGTGTCGTGCGGTTGGGATCCCGGCAAGGGCTGTCGTAGGATTTGTTGGATGGAATCCCTGGATGAAAGAAGAGGACTTGGAGCTCTTTTTGCCTACCGAACTGAACCTGTCACCAGAGAAGCTGGCCGGGACCCAACATTATTTAGCAATAAGCCCTCACAATTGGGCCGAATTCTATCTGGCGGGCTATGGTTGGATTCCTATAGAAGTTACGGGGGGTAGCTTCGGTCATTGGAGTAGGAGACTCATTATGAGCAAAGGATTCGACGTTCAAATAGGTCCCCACAGTCCAGGCAAGGAAAGCGAGGGATATGGTTTCCAGTGGGTTCTTCTCCACAATGGTACAACAGACCAACTGCAATCAGGAGTCTGGAACATCGCCAAGATCCGCAAAGCAAGGTTTAACTTACTCCACCATTCAGACCCCTATCCTGCGGACGGACTTGCCGGCTATACTGGAGAGCTTTTCCCAAAAGAGGATATAGAAAAAAATCTCAGACATTGGCGTCAAGGAGTCTTGAGTTGGCCTTCCCGTCTCGCACGAAGTGCAATTCCAGACAGTTTGGATTTGGAGCAATTCTATAATGATTATCCAGATGCCATGGAGATGAGGGAAGCATTTCGTCTGCTATATGTTGCATAGACAATTGGGTGATGAGAAGTTCTTTAAGCTTGTCGATAACTATATGGATCTACGACAGAAATCCAATCAACCAGTATCAATAACTCGTTTCCAGGAACTTGCTGAGGATGTTTATGAAGAACCATTGGACTGGTTTTTCAACCAATGGGTAAATAGTATGGAACTACCCCGACTCAAATTTGAAAAGGTCACTGCTAAAAAAGACAATAAGGGCTGGCGTGTTCAGGGGCGTCTTCTACAAACAGGCGAGATAACCTTCCGTCTGCCTGTTGAACTCGCTATCGATACGAAAAATGGCAGAGAAATAGATAAACTTTGTTTTGACAGTAGGGCTATAGAATTCGATCTACGTACTCAAAATGAACCACAAAGACTTGTTGTTGATCCTAACTATGAGATTCTCAAGATTCAAAGGATGCCTCCTCGCCTTAGGTGGTTTTGGGATGATTATCCTAAATATATCGTAATATATGGGACTTTAGCTGAGGCTGAATCAAATAAAACTGCTGCAGAGCGTTTTAATGATGAATATCTTGGTTTAGGCAATGAGATAATTAAAGCGGATACCGATGTGAGTCAAGACGACCTGAAAAGTAAATGCGTTATTCTCTTTGGGCGACCAGAGACTAATAGGATAAGTCAACAGTTTAAGGATAATTTCCCCGTAAAGTTCGAGTGAGGACAAGTTCACCTGGCATGGAATAACTTATGATCAGCCAACCCAGGGAATTGCCCAAATTGTTGAAAATCCCCTAGATCCCGAAAGTGTGATTGTACTATATGCCGGCCTTAGCGGAGAGGCAACACAGAAGTTTTGCGATTTATATTTGTATGATGCAGATGCTTCTTATGTCATTTTTGACCGTGATAAGCAGCTGGATTCAGGCGATTGGGAAGAGGAAGACGCGATTTGATGTGGAGTTTTGAATGAATTGGCTGGATCAGCAAACCTGAAACATCCTGCAGATTCACTGTTAAAGAAAATTGTTCCAACTCGAAGAAAAGTACTTCTGAATAATTACTCAGGGATTACTATTACTCTTGGCAGAGCACAAAGAATGTTGGAGCTATATGGCTGAAATTACTTAATCCTTCGCAAGAAGCAAAGGACACATAAAAGATTGTTATTAAAGTATTTTATCGTAAATTTTACCATGCATCAGATACATGAAAAATGACCTCCTAATAGCTCTTAGAAGGCATAAAAGGGTAATCGTAATATTCCTGTTGACCATTTTTATTCCCTCGGTTTTGCTTAGTGTATTAGGGGTCAGGGCCATCCGAAACGAAAGATTCAGACTGGCAAACCAGTTGGAAGAGGAGCAAATAAGCATTGTTGATCTCCTCAGGACCGAGATCCTTTCCCAGGTAAATGAGGTTGAAAATACCCTTCAGAATTTAGTTCAAACCCCATCCTTATCAATAGGGATTATGAAGCAATAAATATTTTACTCGATAGCCGTTTAGATGAAAACAATTTATTGGAGCAATTTTTTATTGTTTACAGTAATGCCGGACCATGGTTCCCTCCACTTCAGCCTGTTATGGATCATACCGTTTCAAAATCAACTTTGGAACTGAATGATGTCCAGCAAGATAAATTGAGAGAAGCTGAAACGTATGAATTTTCACAGAAGAATTACCAGTCGGCTGTTTCAATTTACAATGATCTGATGACCGAGGTAAAGGAAAAGAACGGCCAGGCCCAGCTGCTCAATCGAATCGCCCGAAACCTTATAAAAAGTAAAGAATATAAGAAGGCATAAGTATTTATTCAAACATTATTAATGAATATCCCGAAAGTAAAACCTCATCTGGCTTACCCATGGTTATTATTGCCCGGTTGCAGTTATCCGATTGCTTTAGAAAGTCAGGGGAGTATGAGAATGGGCTAAATGAGGCAATTAATCTATACGAGAAACTGCTAGCGAATTCGTGGATCTTAAGTGAAAGCCAGTTTATTACCTATGCTTCCATGGTGAAGGAAATGATCACGGACATATGGCAATATAAACCAGTAGAACTTCCTGGTGAAGAAGAATATAACAGGCAACTCGAGCAGTTAACTACCGATCATAAGAGTAGAATTGAACAATGGCAGATTATCAGGGATCTTAAAACAGAAGTTATTCCGGAATTTCACGGTAGACTCAGCCAATCCGGCCCCAATGCACAAAGTCCTACCCGTGAATATAAAACCATCGATAACAATGATTTTCTTGTTATCAGCACGATGATCCCAAATGAAAACAATAAGGATCCTCAGGGAATATTGGGTGTTACGATCAATAGTGATTATTTGGAAAACAAAATTCTGACTGATATCATCAATGTCATTAATGCTGGTGAAATTGTCAATTTTACCATTGCAAACCTCAATGGCCGGATATTATTTGGTGAAAGAGATACCACTGAAGAAATATCAAAAACTACAGAATATTTTGATTATAATTTCCCTCCCTGGAGAATTGAAGCTTACACTGCAGCATCAAAAGGAGCCGGACTGATAGGTCTTCATAAAAGTTTTTACTTCTGGACAATCCTCACCTTGCTTCTCATACTTAGTTTTGGTGTAGTTCTTATTGTAAGAACCGTAGCTCATGAAATGGAAGTTCTCAGGATAAAATCAGATTTTGTTTCTTCTGTCTCTCATGAATTTAAAACCCCGCTTACATCCATAAAAGCGTTGACAGAAAGACTTTTGGAAGGAAAAGTAAAAGACCAGGCCAAAATGAATCACTATTTTTCAGTGATCTCCCAGGATACAAATAAATTAACCCATCTGGTAGGAAATATTTTAGATTTTGCAAAAATAGAGGAAGGGAAAAAAGAATATGATTTTGAGGAAACAGATATGATTGAGTGGCTGGATCAAACAGTAGAAAACTTTAAAAATGAAAATTTGCAGAGAGAAATCACGATCCGCACCCGGGTTCCTGATGATGTTCCTCATCTAATCATTGATAAAAATGCCATGTCTATGGCTATCAACAACCTGCTGGATAATGCCATCAAGTCTTCAACGGAAAAAAATGAAATCGATGTAATTGTTGTTAAGAATGAAAATAATGTTCTCATAAAAGTCAAGGATTATGGTATTGGTATCCCCCATGATGAATTAAATAAAGTGTTTGAAAAGTTCTATCAGGGGAGCAATGCAACCAAGCTTTCAACTAAAGGAAGCGGCCTGGGTTTAACCCTGGTCAGGCACACTATTGAATCCCATGGGGGAGAAGTTAAAGTTGAAAGCAAGATAAACCAGGGGAGTACCTTTACTTTATCATTGCCAATAAAGAATAAAACTGAAGGAGGTTAATAAATGAACAAAAAGATATTAATCGTTGAAGACGATCCCGGTATTCAATTGAGCCTTAAAGATGAATTTGAATCCGAAGGGTATCAGGTTCTGGCAACAAATGATGGAGAAAATGGCTTAAAGATGATCAGAGAGAAGAATCCTGACCTGGTCATCCTGGATATTATGCTTCCTGGGATAGATGGTTATGAAGTATGTAAAAGCTTAAGAAAGGAAGGTAATAATACGCCCGTTATTATGTTGACCGTAAAGGATAAAGAGATCGACAAAGTATTGGGACTGGAATTTGGGGCAGATGATTATGTAACAAAGCCCTTCAGCCTTCGTGAACTGTTGGCCCGTGTAAAATCAATTTTCCGCAGGATCGAAACCCGACCAGATAGAAATACACACCTATATGATCGGCGAAACGAAGTTTGATTTTAGAAAGTATGAGGCACATAAAGCAGGGACAAAAAATAGATTATACCCCCTGGAATTCCAGATGTTACATCTTCTGATAAAGCAGAAAGGGGAGGTACTCACCAGGGATGATTTCCTCGATCTGATCTGGGGAGAAGATAATACTGGTTGTTACCTCCCGAACCATAGACAGCCATATTGCCAATATTCGAAAAAAACTGGAAGATGATCCTTCAAATCCCAGATTCATTACAAGCATAAGAGGAGTAGGATATAAATTAAATGATTGAAATAAAAGGAATTGTACCAATTTTTCACCATATCATCACAATTCCTTAACACATCCCGGGATGGCGAAACCTTAAGTTTGATATTAAAGATCAATAGGATGATGTCATGAAAAACACAACAAAACAATTCTTCATTTTGCTTTTATCAATTGTAGCTTTGTTTTTCAATACCAAGTCCTCACTTTCCCAGCAGACTGCAGGACAGCTATTCGAAAAAGCCCTTTATATGGAAGAAGCAACCGGTGATCTGGAGCAAGCCATTGATTTATTTCAGCAAATACTGGAAGACATTCCCTGATAACCGGGAATTTGCCGCAAAGTCCCTGCTGCATCTGGGGATTGTTATGAAAAACAGGGTTTAAAACAGGCCCGGGGAAGCTATCAGGATGTGATCAATAAATACCCTGACCGGCAAGGTGAGGTTGCTCTGGCTAAAGAAAGGCTTAACCGGCTTCTTGCATTGCAGGAGGTTCCTTCACAACCAACCTTCAGAAAAATCCGGATACCAACCAAGATCACATGGAATACACGATTATCTCCGGATGGACAAAAACTTACCCTTGCTTCTGATGGGAAGCTCTGGTCTATACCGTTGTCAGGAAGATTGGGAACTGATTTCCCCGGAGTACCAGTAGAACTGAATACGGGTGATGTGCCAGTTGAAAATTCCGGGTTGCCTGGTCTGGTGACGGTAAATGGATTGCATTCAATGACTGTGAATACTATACAAATAAGGAGCTGGAGGGGATGCAAGGGATTCACATTGTTTCAGCAGAAGGGGGAGAGCCGAAAGAATTAATTGAAGTCTGGCGTGATGTACGAATTGTAAGCACTGGAATAAGTTTGTCTCCCCAGGGAAAAATCCTGGCTTTTTCATCGGTCGAGGATAAGAAGCAGCACATCTTTACCATATCAACTGATGGTGGTGAGCCAAAGCAACTGGTTGAAACCCAGGCCAGGGAGCCGGTCTTTTCTCCTGATGGAAAGATGATTGCTTTTGTTGAAGATAAAAATGCGGGTCGAGGAGGCGGTGGACTCTGGGTGGTGCCAGCTTATGGTGGTGAAGCAAAACTTGTAGCCAAGGCGGGAATGGCTTCCAGTCCGATCTGGTCTCCCGAAGGTGACATGATCGCGTTTATTGACGGTGAGGATAATAATCATCTTTTCATCATTCCCATAGGGAAGGATGGAGAAATCACCGGTGATAAGATCACCATCGATATCCCGGAAGGAACTGGAGAAATCCGACTTTTAGCAGGATGGACTCCTGATAACAAAATCGGAGTGATAATTCGCAGTCTTACGGAATTTGGACTTTACACTTTACCGGTAAAAGGTGGAAAAGCGGCACTGGTTCTGCATGGAGGATATCCGACAATACCCAGGTGGTCTCCCGACGGGAAACGAATATTTCACACAAATAATAAAGATGAAGGAAGTGGTGATTGGAAACAGCATGCAATAGCTTCTGTCCCTGCTGAGGGGGGTAAAGTTATAACTGTTCCCATTCAGTCAGATGTGGAAATTGTCAAATCTCCATGGGGAGCGGGAAATAATGTTTCTCCTGATGGAAAGATGATTGCTTTTACGGCACAAACAGAAAAAGATACAAGCTGGCACTGGCAACTGTGGACACTCCCTGTTGATGGAGGAAAACCAAAACAGCTCACAAAAACTCCAGACCTGGTTGTTCATGGGTACCCTTGTTGGTCGCCGGATGGAAAGAATATAGCTTACGTGCGCGCAAAAACTGAATAAGAATTATACCAAGCCAATGACTGAAAAGAACATATTTGTTATACCTGCAGAGGGTGGAGATCCTAAAGCACTGACTATGGAATCCGACAGTGTTGATTTCGGCTCAATAGCATGGTCTCCAGATGGGGAGCTCATAGCATATTTTTCCTATAATGAAAAGAATCCAGATGATAGGATATTGAAGATCATCTCAGTGGAGAATGGGGATTCACGTGAAATTGCTAAAGTACAGGGAATAAATGTTCACAACGAATTGGCCTGGTCACCCCATAGCAAGCGGATTGCTTTCAATGGGCCTGAAGATATTATTTCAGTCGTTTCGATACATGGATGGAAGCATCGAAGAAATTAAGACGGATCTGATGGATGTATCAATCTATCATTTTGACTGGTCACCTGATGGGGATAGATTTGTTTTTGCAGGATTCCGAGGTGACAATCCAGAATTCTGGTTATTGGAAGAATTCCTGCCTGAAATTAAAGCCAATTTTTAAGAACACTGGCATGTGGTATAGCTTATTTGGAGTTGTATTCCACCGACATTTCAAAACATAATTTTACATTTTATTACAACTGATCAATAAGCTTTTCCGCTGAAAATTAATATATTAGGATATGTTTGGATTTCTTAAACATATCCACCAGAAAACAAAAATCCTCTTCCTTGCCTTCATTTTAATTTCTGGATGATACAGATTTTAGGGAAACCAACAGATATGGTGGCATCCCCAAAACCAGCCTTCAAGTTGAGAAACTCGAGCCGCAATACCTGGGAGATCAGGGAATTTTATTTTGACGCTTCAGATTCGCGACAGGCCGCAAAAACATTCTCAAAGAGTTCTTCTATATTATCTTCAGCTACAGAAGAAAATGCGATCCTGAAAGTGTTTGCGAGATTTATCAGGCCTGTCTGGTATTTCTCCAGCAGTATCTGCCTGATCGATTCACCATCCAATCCCTCTCTTAACTTGAGGCACATGAAATATCCCGAGTTAAAAGGTAGGGCTTTGAAGTATTCATTGAATTTTGGGTCACTCAGTACTGATTTGACCTTTTTATATCTTGCCTCAAGAACCTTATATTTTACCAACTTTTCATCGTCATAGCTGGGGGACTTAAATGCTTTCACAAGGAGAGATTGTGAAAGGTTGCTAGCATTTGAAATATTACCCCGCACGGCTCCTGCAGTTTTGCTTGCGAGAGCATCATACAATTCAGGTGTACCGTTCTTGATTCCATAGGTAATAAATCCGACTCTGAAACCCCATACATAATCCTCTTTTGTGGCACCATCAACTTTGATCGCCAGAACATTCTCATGCAGATTGGCAATTTTCGCGAAAATAGATTCTTCTTCTATTCCATCCTCATAGACAAAACCAAAATAGGCATCGTCAATAACTACCGCCAGATTATTTCCTTTTAGAGCAGCCTTGTGAATGATCTCAGTGATCGTATCTACTTCAGAACTCGTTGGAGTATACCCTGTGGGATTATTTGGAAAATTCAGTAAAATAACTTTCTTACCAACGGCTGAGTCAAGGACGGCACTCTCAAATGATTTCAGGTCAATACCATCACCTTCAAAAAGATTAAATAATTTGAATTTGGTATGATAGGCATGAGAAAAAATCAGATTATAATTCCCCCAGTATAGATCCGGACTGATAATTTCCTGGTCCGGGTCTGCAAAAAGATATCCAACCATACTTAAGCCGTGTGTCAGGGCATTGGTAACCACCGGCAGGCTGATTTCCTGGTCCCCTAACCCCGGGTTTTTAGCCTTTATCATTGTCTGCCATTGCTTTCTCAGGTCGGGTCTGCCAAAACTGGGAGCATAGGGAAAGGACATCTCAGGTTCAATCCTTATCTGTTCCTCAATGGATGTCAGCCGCATCGGGGTTCCATCATCTTCAATGGCTGCACCTATGGTTGCATTAATCCGTTTACCCTTGGCATCCGCTGTCTGTCCCAGTATACCCTTTTTGGGGAAGAAAATGTTTTTGCCTCTCTGGGAAAGCAAGTTCATTGTTACCGGGCTGTTCTCACTAATAATTCTGTTCAGTTCTTCTGCTTGGGGATTCATGGTAAAAAATTTGATTAATGATAAGGTTTAGTATTTATTTTTTGAATTGGCAATATTAGTAATTTCTGGGCAAAATGACAGGCAATTATGATCCTCTTTTACATAGTTTTTATCACAACTTATTAAGAACTGATCCGCTTATTAATTAAAATGCACTTTCTGGACAAGTATCAGGTTATGATAGCCTATTCGTATTTATCGAAAAACCAATCTGAATCTGTAGATTATTGATCAATTTATAGCATTGACTTATTGAAATTAACCACTAAAAGAACTGCTCCATCTCCTTCTTCAGAAATTGCATGGCTTCCCTGGTGGGCTGTGTTTTCAGTTCCATGGTCATTTCAAAGATCTGCTGGCTGAGGGTAAGGGCAGTGGCCTCATCCTTGACCTGGTCGGATGCCGTATTGATCAGATGGATGACCTTTCCCCGGGCGGTGAGAATCCCTTCCCAGGCTTCATTGCTGATATAGACCTGCTGTGACATATTGTGATCAAATTCGGCTCTGATGGAGCTGAGCAATTCCGTGTGCAATTGTTTGGCGGTCATGCCCGGTTTGTTAACGCGCATGATAATGGATTCCGGGGAAATCCTCTCCAGCAGCAGGGCCAACCTCTCATAAGCCTGTAACCGTATGGGAAGGACAGTCTCACGATTGCGATCAGATTCCTGCTTTTGCAGCTTGATTTCTTCCTGCCTGAGAAAGCTTCGAAACATATAATAGGCAGTAATAAATACAACCAGGGCAGGAAGGGTGTATTTCAGTATTTCGAGCAGGATTTCCATGGTGATAATTTTTTTGCAATATTCTTTAATACAATATTAATTAAATTCTTATGAAAAGCGTATTTTTGGAAATTCATATAAAATCAATCATTTTAGTTTTAATTTATCAATCGAATTTATTTTATGGAACAGGTATCTGATCGGTTGGCAAGACTGTCTGTTTCGGCAACCATTGCCATGAACCAAAAAAGCAGGGATCTTCAGGAAGAAGGGATCGATATTATTAATTTGAGTGTGGGGGAACCGGATTTCAATACGCCCGATCACATCAAAGAGGCCGCAAAAAAAGCAATCGATGATAATTATTCATTCTATCCACCCGTTGCCGGATATCCAGTATTGCGCAATGCCATTGTTGAGAAACTGAAGAAACAGAACGGACTCGATTATACGCCTGATCAGATTGTCGTTTCCAACGGGGCCAAGCACAGCATCGTGAATGTTTTGCTAAGTATCATTAACCCAGGGGATGAGGTCATCATTCCTGCTCCTTACTGGGTGAGTTATGCGGAGCAGGTGAAGATATCTGAAGGGACCAATGTCATTCTTGATACTGGCATAGAAAATGATTTCAAAGTGACCCCTGAGCAGATACAGCAGGCCATTACACCCAAGACGAGGGCCTTCCTGATTTGTTCACCTTCCAATCCTTCAGGTTGTGTATATTCAAAAGAAGAACTTGAAGCCATTGCGGGTGTGCTTGCAGCATATGAACGGATCATCATTATTTCAGATGAAATATATGAGCATATCAATTATGTAGGAAAGCATGAAAGCATCGCCCAGTTTGACAATGTCAAGGAAAGGGTGGTACTCGTGAACGGGGTATCAAAAGGATATGCCATGATGGGCTGGAGACTCGGTTATATGGCCGCTCCTGCTTGGATCACCAAAGCTGTTACCAAACTACAGGGGCAGTTCACCTCAGGGGTTACTACAGTTGGACAGATAGCAGCTGTAACAGCATTGACCGGGGATCAGGGCCCTACTGAGGAAATGAAAAAGGCCTTTAGGAGGAGGCGGGACCTGGTGCTCGGCCATCTCGAAACCATTGACGGGTTGAAGTGTTCCGTACCCGAGGGAGCCTTCTATGTATTCCCGGATATGAGTGCATATTTTGGAAAGTCAGTGGATGGAAAGGAAATCAAGGATTCAGGAGACCTTTGCATGTACCTGCTTGAATCTGGACATATTGCCACCGTGCCGGGAGCTGCATTCGGAGCCCCTGACTGTATCCGTATTTCATTTGCCAATTCAGATGAGAACCTGGAGAAGGCCATGGACAGACTTAAAAATGCACTGGCCAAAATGAGTTGACAAAGTCTTAAAAGTTTCTCAGACACCTCCGCCTGTTGCATTTGCATTGGACGGAGGTTTTTTTCATAATCGGATTATAAGTTTAATCTTCCAGTTTGCGGTTGATATAATCCTCGTAATCCTTGTGTGTCTGCTGGTAAGGCTCATTGAACAATTTTGAGGAGATCATAAAATCTGCTGTTGAGCGGTTACAAGCTGTTGGCACATTGTAAAGGACTGATATGCGAAGTAGTGCCTTTACGTCCACATCATGAGGCTGCGCATGCATGGGATCCCATAGGAAAATAATGATATCTATCTTCCCTTCAGTAATCAGGGCTCCCATTTGCTGGTCACCTCCCAGGGGACCGGATTTCAATCTTTTGATCTCGGGTTTTTTACTGGTTTTATCTTTCATATTCAGGTTCAGTGCCTCCTCTACAAGGCGACCTGTCGTACCGGTGCAGATTATCTGGTGGTCCTGCAGGATCTCCCAGTTCCATTCGACCCATTCGATGAGGTCCTTTTTTCGGTTATCATGGGCGATCATGGCTATTCTTTTGGTCTTTTCCATGGCAGATTTATTGAGTTTTATAGAACCTAAAAGTAATAAGCCTGTATAAATAATTGTTATATTATTCTTAAGGTTTTATTATCATTGCATTTTTTTGTCTCAACTCAGTATGAGAAGAACCATAATGATCATATTTTTCCTGGTACTGCTCCTTACCGCACTCGTAACTGCAGGCAGCATGTATAACAGGGTCTGGCGCAGCAACGTGAATTTGTCAGCGGGCCCGGAAATGGATCTATATATTCCTACAGGTGCTGATTTTGAAGATGTGTTGCAGCTCCTTGCGGAAAATGAAGTGTTAAGGGATACAAGCTCGTTCAGGTGGCTGGCCATCCAGAAGAACTATCCCAATAATGTCCATCCCGGAAAGTACAGGATACGCCACGGACTCAATAACAATGAGCTGGTTGGACTGCTCAGGTCAGGCCGGCAGGAACCTGTACAGCTGGTATTCAACAATATCAGAACGCCACAGAAACTGGCCGAAACGGTGGCTACCCAGATCGAAGCAGAAGAATCCGGGATACTTTCTGTTTTTATTGACTCTGCACTCCTTGCTGAACACCAGTTAACCAGGGAGACTGTATATGGGGTATTCATTCCCAATACCTACGAGATCTACTGGAATACTTCTCCTTCCCAGTTCCTGGAAAGGATGGTCAGGGAGTACCGTATTTTCTGGAATGAGAAAAGGCTGGCCCGTGCTCGCAATATTGGGCTAAGTCCCATGGAGGTTATGACACTGGCATCCATTGTCGATGAAGAAACTTTAAAAACAGAAGAGGAGGCACGTATTGCCGGACTCTACATGAACCGTTTGAAACAGGGGATGCGGCTCCAGGCTGATCCCACCGTAAAATTTGCTACTGGCGATATGACCATTACAAGGGTTTTGAAGAAGCACCTGGCCATCGAATCACCGTATAATACTTACCGGGTCGGAGGACTTCCCCCTGGACCGATCGTCATTCCTTCTGTATCTGCCATAGATGCTGTCCTGAATTATGAAAGGCATAAATACCTTTATATGTGTGCCCGGGAGGATTTTTCGGGATTTCATAATTTTGCCAATACCCTCTCTCAACATAACAAAAACGCACGTTCATACCAGAATGCCTTGAATCGGCGGAAAATTTTCAATTAATCGGCATCTCCAGGCTGGAAATTCAAAAAAAAAGGCGTAATTTAAGTTGGAAATCACGTCAAAACCTTCATGGAAAGAATTCGATTCGGCACTGATGGCTGGAGGGGGATAGTTGCCAGCCAGTTTACTGTAGCCAATGTTGCCAAGGCAACAAGTGCCACCGCTACATGGCTTTTAAGGAAATACAGCAATCCGGAGGTTGTTATCGGATATGATACCCGTTTTCTTGGTCGGATGTTTGCTGAAACTGCAGCCAAGGTACTGGCTGCTAAGAGTATCCGGGTCAGGATCTCAGAAGATTTTGTCAGCACACCCATGGTTAGCCTTGCTGTGAAAGAACTGGAGGCCAACCTTGGTATCATGATCACTGCCAGCCATAATGATTACCGGTATAACGGATTTAAGATTAAAGGGAGCTATGGTGGCTCTTTGCTGGCAGATGACCTGAGAGATATCGAGCACCTCATATCCATGGAAAATGAATTTGACCTGGAGTTGCTTAGATGGGATGTATTCATCGAACTGGAGTTGATTAGGTATATCGATCTCGAGGATCTGTATTTCAACTATCTCAAGGATCATTTTGATCTTAAAAAGATAAATAATGCGGGACTGAAAATTGCGTTCGATGCTATGTATGGGGGAGGACAGCGGGTCATTAAGAAGATCATCAGAAAAGCAAGGTTCTTCCATTGTACTATTGATCTGCAATTCGGACATATACCTCCAGAGCCCCTGGAAAGGAACCTGCATGAGATGAGTGAGTATATAAGGAACTCCGGGGACATTGATATAGGACTTGCCATTGACGGTGATGGGGACAGGATAGCTCTGGTTAACAGGGACGGACAATACATATCTTCCCATCAGATCATCCTGCTCCTGATACATTACCTGGCCAAGTACCGAAAATTGAGCGGTAAGGTGATCACTGGTTTTTCATCCACAAGTAAGGTAGAAAAGCTCAGCCTAAGCTATGGACTGATGATTACCAGGGTTCCCATAGGTTTTAAGGACATTTGCAAGATCATGCTGACAGATGAAGTACTGGTTGGGGGAGAAGAATCCGGAGGGATTGCTATACAGGGTTACCTGCCTGAAAGAGATGGTATCTGGATGGCCCTTACCATTCTGCAATTTCTGGCTGAGACCGGGAAATCGCTGGATGACATTTTGGAGGAGATTTACAAGATTACAGGGCATTTTGCCTGCAGCCGGCGTGACATGCAGATTTCCAAGGAGAAACGCGCAAGGATCATGGAAAAATGCAGGCTGGGGGAGTATACATCATTCGGCAGGTTTGAGGTTGAATCCATTGAAGAACTCGATGGGATCAAGTTTTATTTTAATGATGATGAATGGGTCATGATACGGTCATCGGGAACGGAACCCATATTGAGGATTTATTCAGAAGCAGGGGAGAAAGATACTGCGGAGGAAATCCTTGAGGCGGCCTACAAAACGATTGTCTTTGAAGATTGATCAAACAATATTCACTTCCTTTTCCAGCCTTATCCCATATTTCACAGCCACATCTTCTTCAATGCTTTTTGCGAGATCAAGGATTTGTCTGCCTGTTGCATTGCCATGATTTACAAGTACCAGGGGCTGCTTTTCAAAGGTTCCTGCATCACCTAAACGTTTCCCCTTCCATCCGCACTGTTCAATCAGCCAGGCTGCTGGGATCTTTTTGGCACCCTCGGCTGCCGGGTAGGATGGGATATCATGGTATTTCAGTAATAGGGATTCATATTCTGCTTCCGGGACCATAGGATTTTTAAAGAAACTACCAGCATTACCCAGCTTATCAGGATCCGGCAATTTTGACTCCCGGATCTCTATGATCACCTGCCGCAAGGTCTCTACATTCTGTTTGGCTTTGCCTGCCATCTTATCGGCAACCAGATGATATCTGGTATTAAGTACAGGCTTTTTAGCCAGGCGGAAAACAACTGATGTAACAATGCACTTATGCTTCCATGAACCTTTGAATATACTGTCCCGGTACCTGAAATTACAAGCTTCATTTTCGAAGGTAAGCTTCTGTCCGGTAAGGATATCAATGGCAAATACCCTTTCAATGGCCTGCTCTGCTTCCACACCGTAAGCGCCTATGTTCTGAATGGGGCTAGATCCCACCGAGCCAGGAATAAGGGAGAGGTTCTCAATCCCTCCAAAGTCCCAGGTAGTTGTCCAGGCCACAAATTCATCCCAGTTTTCCCCCGCACCAACCTGTATTTTCACAGTGGACCTGTCCTCACCAATGATTTCTCTGCCAAGTATCTGCGGTCGGATCACCAATCCTTTGAAATCATCAGAAAAAAGAATATTGCTTCCGTCTCCCAGGATGAGCCTGGGGCCCTTCAGAAATTCAGGATATGTGATCAGTTCCCGGAGATCCTTGATGTTCCGGCACTCGCTGAAATACCTGGCTCCGGCATCGATATGGAAGGTGTTGAGTTCCCTGAGAGGATGGTTCTTGAGGATTTCTGGCATGATCAAAGAATACCGTCCAAAGATAAACAATATCCACTGACCTCCTTTGCGTTAAAGGATATATTCCTTATGTTTAAAAGATAGTAAACTTGTATCATCTGGACGGGAAAAGAATATATATTGCGGTAACCAATGACCTGGTGATAGACCAGCGGATCCACAGGACGGCCATGACCCTGTTGGAAACAGGTGCTAAGCCTGTGCTTCTTGGTTTTAAAAGACCAGGAAGTCAGGCGATACAGGAACGTCCCTATGGGACCTGCCGCCTGAGACCGGTATTCCAGAAAGGGTTTTTATTTTATGCCTGTGTTAACTTCCGGCTGTTCTTTTTCCTCATGTGCAGAAGGTCGGCCATGCTGGTTTCAAATGACCTGGATACACTGCCAGCTCTTTACCTGGTATCCAGGTTCAGAAGCATCCCCCTGGTGTTTGACAGCCACGAGTATTTTACAGAATTACCCGAGCTGGTAGGCCGCAGGGTTGTCAGCAGGGTTTGGAAGTGGTTTGAAAAAGGGTTACTGCCAAGGATTCAACATGGTTATACAGTTTGCCAGTCCATTTCAGAAGCTTACCTTAATAAATACGGAATCCGGCTGGCCGTAGTCAGAAACCTGCCCATGGCATCCGGTCGTGATCCAGACATAAACAGCCATGAGGAAATCAACCAATCTGACCTAATCATATATCAGGGTGCCATCAACATGGGAAGGGGACTTGAAACCATGATCAGGGCAATGTTTTACCTTGATAAGTACCGTTTACAGATATTCGGTGATGGGACCATCACACGCGACCTGCTCCGGTTGCGGGATTCCCTTTCACTTGGGAACCGTGTTGATTTTATGGGAAGAGTCCCCTTTGCTGAGCTTAGAATGTATACCCGGCAGGCAGCACTCGGCATATCCCTGGAAGAAAATATCGGCCTGAATTACTACTATGCCCTCCCGAATAAGCTCTTCGATTATATCCAGGCACAGATCCCGGTTCTGGTATCGGACCTCCCGGAGATGAGCAGGATCGTTACAGAATACAAGATAGGGCAGGTGGTGCGGGACCGTGACCCTGAGCTGCTTGCCAGGCAGGTTGAAGAGATGATGTCTTCGGAGGAGCAGAGAAAAAAATGGAAGAAGAACCTGTATATGGCAGCAGATGAATTGTGCTGGGAGAATGAGGTTGATAAACTAAGGAATGTTTATCGTGATGCGGGACTAACCTTTCCGGTTAGACCTCAGTCTCCCGGATGATCAGTTCTTCAAAACTATCGGGGTTGGTAACTCCCTCGGTATTGAATATCAGAACCCTGGACTGGCGGTTCAACCCGATCGCCTTTTTGACATCTTTGAGTGATTCATCATACGCCAATGCTGTGAGTCCCCCGAGTCCGGCAGCTCCCGATTCACCTGCAAAGATTTGTGTGTCATTCCTGAAGGGGAAATAAAGGTTTTGCATGGCCTTGATGGCGTAATCATCCGGAATGGACAGGAAGAGGTCCACCCCGTCTTTCAATATTGTCCAGGCAAGCTGGGAAGGAGTTCCGCAATTCAATCCTGACATTAGTGTTTGCTGAGACCTTTTTGTCTTCGAAATCGAATCCTGCCTTATAGATTCAAGCAGGGAATCTGAATTGAGTGGTTCTACAGCAACGATCCTGGGCCTGTTTTTGGGAAACCTGTTACGGTAATAGGCAACAACAGATGATGCCCATGTTCCTACTCCGCACTGAAGAAATACAACATCTATAAGGGGTTCCCTGGGGGCATGTAACAGGTCTTCCAGTTCCATCATCATGGTTTTATATCCTGCTGTAATTATGGTCGGGATATCATCATAACCTTCCCATGATATGTCCTGCAAAAGTACATAACCGTTCCCTTCTGCCTCATTCCTTGCCCTTGCTACTGCTTTATCATAATCTCCATCCACAACAATCACCTTTCCTCGTTGTTTTTTAATATTCTTGATTTTGGAGATAGCTGTATCAGCGGGGACGAATATGACAGCCTTCTGCTTATTCAGCTTTGCAGCCCATGCAACAGATCTCCCATGGTTGCCATCCGAGGCTGTACAGAAAATATGTTTGCCTGGATTCGCTTCCAGGTATCTGTGCATGGCAAAACTCGCTCCCAGGGTCTTAAAGGTATTTTGTCTGAATCTACGTGACTCATCTTTGATGTATAACTCCTTGACTCCCATACTTTTTGCGAGCCGTGAGAGGGAGATCAAAGGAGTGGGTTCATAATGTCGGAGCTTGCTGTGGTAGGAAAGTGGATCCTCATTCTTGAACACCCTGTTAAACTTACGGTCAAGTAAGTTGCCTGGCTTTTCAATGAGATTGAGATGATAACTACAAGTCAGAGGCATGATTTTGGAATAAAGGTCAAAGACCTAACAGGGCCTGGTCCGGATCACCGGTGCTGAACAACATATTTATCGGATTTTCAATAAGTTCCTTGATCTTGACCAGGAAACTGACAGAATCACGTCCGTCAATCAACCGGTGATCATATGACAGGGCAATATACATCATCGGACGGATCAGCACCTCACCGTTCACGGCAACAGGTCTTTCAACAATATTATGCATCCCCAGAATAGCTGATTGAGGTGGATTTAGAACCGGTGTCGATAGCAAGGATCCAAAAACACCACCATTGGTGATCGTAAAAGTACCACCCGTCATATCATCCATGCTGATCCTGGCGGCCCGGGCTTTGTCAGCCAGTTCCATGATCTTTGATTCAATGCCGGCCAGGCTTAGTGTTTCTGCATTCCTGATCACTGGGACTGTCAGTCCCTTGTCAGTCTGCACTGCAATCCCGATATCACAATATTCGGGTGTTACCATTTCTTCTTCTTCAATGCGGGAATTTACATTGGGAAATGCTGCCAGTGCTCCGGTTACTGCCTTTACGAAGAAGGACATAAACCCGAGTTTGATCCCGTGTTTTTCCACGAAGGTGGGTTGGTAGGTTATTCTGAGGCGGATGATCTCACTCATATCCGCCTCATTAAAGGTGGTCAGCATGGCAGTCTCATTCTTGACGGCCACCAGCCTCTCAGCGAGTTTTCTCCGAAGGTTGCTCATTCTCACCCTGTTCTCATCTCGACTGGTCTCTTTGAAGTTAGATGGCTGCGAGAGTCCCCCTTGCTGATCCAGTACCATCTGAACCTCCTTTTTTGTAATGCGTTTTAGTCCCGCAACAATATCGCCTACAGACAGGTCATTCTCTTCCATCATCCTTCCAGCTACCGGTGATACCCTGACACTGGCGTTTGTTTCGTCCGGCACACTTTCCGGCTTGCTTTTCTGGAGGGGCTTAGATTCTTCCCTGGCCTGAGCTGTTTCCAGTTTTTCATGTGTTCCGGCTACCTCCCCGCTTGGCTTTTTCTTACCTGCAGGAACTTTGGCCGAGGTATCTATTGTACAGGCCACTTTACCAACCGGGACGGTTTCGCCTACCTCTGCCATGATCTTAATCTTGCCGGCTTCTTCAGCAATAAGGGGGAGGGTGGCCTTGTCTGACTCCACTTCGGCTACCTCCTGGTCCTTCTCCACATATTCCCCATCCTGGACCAACCAGGTGGCAATTTCGACTTCCGAGATGGATTCACCCGGACTGGGAACCTTTATTTCAATGATCATTTTAGAAGTGCTTTGGAATCGAAATGTAACAAATTGTAACGGAATTTCTTAATTCTTATGGAAATATTGGTGTGTTTTAAGGATTTCTTTCCTTGATTTTCCGATGACACACTGGAGTCCGCAATACACATTTTTAAGTTCACAATCACAACGTCTGAATACCTTCTGTATTATTTCCTCCTGGCCCATCAAATGTACCCGTTGCAGGCCGGTAGCTGGACTCCCACTGGGTTGTCGCGTTACAGGTTCGGGTCTGATCGTTCCCATGGCCTGCTGGATATGCCGCCATGGTCCCATATTCTCAGGTTCTTCCTGTACCCAGAGTGACAGTAAGTTGTTTGAATACTTTTTGCAGATCTTATTGACTTCATTTATGGGAAAGGGATGCAACTGTTCTATCCTTACCAGGGCAACATCCCTTGCATTGAACTCTTCTTTACGGGCCAGCAGGTCATAATAGACCTTGCCAGAGCAATAGACCACCCGCCTTACCTCCTGGATATCCACATCAGGATCATCGATCACTTCATGGAATGTGTCATTTTCAAAATCTTCCAACGGAGAGATGCATTTTGGATGCCTCAGCAGGCTCTTTGGTGTAAAAACAACCAATGGGGTGCGGAAATTGGCATAGAGGTGCTTGCGCAAGGCATGAAAAAGGTTGGCTGGTGTGGTACAGTTCACCAGGTGCATATTGTTCCTGGCTGCCATGGAGAGGAATCGTTCTATTCGGGCACTTGAATGTTCAGGTCCCTGTCCTTCAAAACCGTGAGGAAGGTATAGCACGAGCCCGTTCATCAGTCCCCATTTCTCCTCTGCAGAACTGATGTACTGGTCGATGATTACCTGTGCTACATTATGGAAGTCCCCAAACTGTGCTTCCCATATGGTCAGGCCATTCGGGACGGCCAGTGCATACCCGTATTCAAATCCCAATACACCGTATTCTGACAGGGGTGAGTTGTATATTTCAAATGGTGCCTTGGCTTCTTTCAGATGCTTCAGGGGAACATATTGCTGATCAGTATCCTCAATCACAAACCCGGCATGCCTGTGAGAGAAAGTACCTCGTATAGAATCCTGTCCCGAAATTCGAACCGGGAATCCTTCCGTTAGTAAGGTGCCATACGCTAACAATTCCGCCAGTGCCCAATCCAGCCTGTTCTCCGTGATGGCTCTTTTCCGCTCCTCTACCAGCCTGGTGATCTTGTTGAAAAAAGGTTTATCCGAAGGCAGGGTATTGATTCCTTCAGCGACTGAGAGCAGTTTTTGCCTGGTTACACAGGTATCCACATGTTTTCGGAAATCAGCCTGAGAAGCATATTTAAAACCCTTCCAGTCTTCTTTCAGGAAACGTTGAATATATACTTTTGTAAGTCCTTTGGCAACCTTCAGTTTCCCATCCAGGATCTCATCATAATCCTTTTCAGACTGTTTGATGTTGGCTTGAGAGTAAATCCCCTCTTCTACAAGGTGTTTGGCATAAATATCCCTTGTATTGGGATGTTTGGCAATGGCCTTGTATAACAGAGGTTGGGTAAACCGGGGCTCATCACCTTCATTATGCCCATATTTGCGATAGCTCAGGATATCGATAAAAACATCCGTATGGAAACGTTGCCTGTATTCCATAGCTATTTTTACGGTATGCAGGAGTGACTCCACCTCGTCCCCGTTGACATGGAAGATAGGTGCTTTTGTCACTTTCCCTATGTCCGTGCAATAGGTACTGGAACGTCCATCAAGGTAATTGGTAGTAAAGCCCACCTGGTTGTTGATCACAAGGTGGATGGTACCTCCGGTTTTATAACCCGGGAGATTATACATCTGTATCACTTCATATACTACTCCCTGTGAGGCTATGGCGGCATCTCCGTGTATTAATATTGGTACTACCTTATTGAAGTCACCACCGTATTTATGATCTATCCTGGCCCTTGCAAGTCCCTCGATAATAGGCGAAACAGCCTCCAGGTGCGAGGGATTGGGGGCCATATTAAGGCGTACTTTCTTCCCCGCAATGGTGGTAATGTCATTAACATAACCCAGGTGGTATTTTACATCACCCAGGGAAATCCCGGACTCATATTCATCACCTTCGAATTCCTTGAATATATTTTCATAGGGTTTCTGCAATACATTGGCCAGTACATTCAATCTTCCCCTGTGAGCCATTCCGATCATAAACTCCTCAATGTCAAGGTTAGATCCCCTCTCTATTACACCTATCAATGCAGGTATCAGAACCTCAGCACCCTCCAGTGAAAATCTTTTCTGGCCTGTGAAGCGCTTGTGGATAAAGTGCTCGAAACCGATGGCGTTCCTGAGGTGCATATAGATCTCCTTTTTCTGGAGTTCAGTAAATTCCGTCTTGTTCCGGCTGCTCTCCATATTACTGCTCAGCCATTTTAGCTTTTCGGGACTGCGGATGAACATATACTCTGCACCTACCGTAGAAGCATAAGTTTGCTGGAGATGATCCACGATTTCGCGTAGGGAAGCTGGCCCCATACCTAACTCTTTCCCTGCATGAAAAACTGTGTCAAGGTCATCTTCTGACAGTCCGTAATTCTCCAGGTCGAGGGTAGGGAAATATTTACGCCTGGTCCTGACCGGGTTCGTTTTTGTAAACAGATGCCCCCTTTTCCGATAAGCATCAATCAGGTTGATCACCTGAAATTCCTTGTCGAGGGTTTCAGAGGCCATTTGATCTTTGAACTCCTCACGGGCAAAATCAAATCCTTTGAAAAACTGCTGCCAGCTTTCCTCTACTGAACCGGGATCCTTAAGGTAATCACGGTATAGGGCTTCTACAGTGTTAATATCGATATTTCCTAGAAAAGAAAAGCTATCCTGTTTCATAACAAAATCAGTAATTCCGGCAGTCTATGCAAAAGTATAAATCTTTTTGATATGTAGATATTTAGATAGGATTCGGCAGATTTATAAATTACCAGTCTGGGACTTATGAAAATTGGGAAAGAATGATGGTTATATCAATGTTCTCTTAAGATCTGGTCATCATATTCAATCTCGAATCGCAACTTATGCTTGGCTTCTTCCTGGGCAAGCATTAAAAGCATCTCCCTGGTGGAAGGATCATCTGTCCTTGCAGCAAGGTCGGAATACAATTTGAAAGCAGCTTTTTCTTCTTTCATGGCAATGATCAACGCTTCCTGGTAGCTCAGGTCATCTCTGGAAGTGCTGACATCCACCAGGTAGTCGCCGATTTTCAGGTCCTGAACCTTTTCTTCGGAAATAACAACTTCCCCGCTGGATTGAATCCTTTCCAGCCTTTTTTTATGGCCTAATTCTTCCTGGGAGAATTGCATGAATGTTCTCCGCATCTCATCGTTCCGGCTTCTTTTGGCCAGGTCTGCATAAAGGTTGGCAGCCCTTTGTTCATCTTTAATGGCCATTTCCAGGATCTCATCGACAGATTTAAAATTTTGCATGATAATGGTTTCTTTTTTTATTTCAATAAAAATACAAAAATATCACATATCGGATTTGATGATAAAAATCATTTGAAAACATTCCCCTGCTTGTAAATTTATAACGTATTTTTGAAGAAAGAAATTTATAGTCATTCAGATGAATAAAATTGTTGGAAAAGAATATTTCTCAGACCAGGTCGTAAAACTAGTTATTGAAGCCCCGTATATAGCTAAAAGCCGGAAGGCCGGGCATTTTGTAATTCTTCGCCTGAATGAAAAGGGCGAAAGGATACCATTGACCATTGCCGCAGCAGATGTTGAGAAGGGAACCATTACGATCATTGTCCAGAAGGTTGGTGTCAGCTCTATCAAACTGTACAATATGGAGGTGAATGAAAATATAAACGATGTTGTGGGGCCCCTTGGCCATCCTACTCATATCGAAAAGGTAGGAACGGTTCTGGCAGCTGGCGGCGGTGTTGGCGTAGCACCTCTTCTTCCCATTGTTGAAGCCATGAAAGCGGCAGGTAATAAGGTCATTTCTGTTCTTGCTGCCCGGCAAAAAGAACTGATCATCCTGGAAGAACAGGTCCGGCAACACTCCGATGAGGTGGTTATAATGACTGATGATGGGTCCTATGGAAAGAAGGGATTGGTGACCAATGGTATGGAAGAGGTGATCAAAAGGGAGAAAGTGGACCAGGTGGTGACAGTCGGTCCGGCCATCATGATGAAATTTGTTGCCATTCTCACCAAAAAATATAAGATCCCCACCCTGGCCAGTTTAAATACCATTATGGTTGATGGCACTGGTATGTGCGGTGCCTGCAGGGTTTCCGTGGGAGGAAGGACAAAATTTGTCTGTGTGGACGGTCCCGAGTTCGATGCCCATGAGGTGGATTTTGATGAGATGTTGCTAAGGCTGAATGCCTACCGGAAAGAGGAAGTCGTTGCCTATGATAGTTTTCTAAATAAATACAGAAAAGTCTAGCAAATGAAAGGACGTGGAATATTAGAATACCTGAAGAAGGAAAGAAGCCAGGAATGGAGGGTTGAGCTCAGGAATAATTTCAAGACCAAAGAGAGAACGCAGCTTGAAAGGCTTGACATGCCAGAGCAGGATCCCGATCAAAGAAATAAAAACTTTACGGAAGTTAACCTGGGATTGACAGAAGAACAGGCCGTTCATGAAGCAAGGCGTTGCATTGATTGTCCGAATCCCACCTGTATCACGGGTTGCCCGGTGGGTATTAACATTCCCAAATTCATCAAGAAGATTGAAGCAGGGGAATTCCTCGATGCAGCCAAAGTTTTAAAGGAAACAAATGCCTTGCCTGCAGTATGCGGGCGAGTATGTCCTCAGGAGGTCCAGTGTGAACAGGTTTGTTATTATCCCCAGAAGATGCAGAAACCCCCTGTTGCCATTGGCAACCTCGAACGGTTTGCTGCCGATTATGAGAGGGATAGCGGAAAGATTTCCATTCCTGAGAAAACTGCCTTTAACGGGATTAAAGTGGCATCCATAGGGTCTGGTCCCGCGGGACTCGCATTCGCAGGAGACATGGCCAAGATGGGCTATGATGTAACGGTTTTTGAGGCATTGCATGAGATAGGGGGGGTCCTTAAGTACGGGATCCCCGAATTTCGCTTACCCAATGAAATTGTGGATATAGAAATCGATATCCTCAAGAAAATGGGAGTGAAATTCGTCAATAATTTTATTGTCGGGAAGACTGCCAGTATTGATGATCTTGCCAAAGAAGGATATACGGCCTTTATGGTTGGCAGTGGGGCGGGATTGCCCAATTTCATGAATATTCCCGGTGAGAACCTCATTGGCATTTACTCTTCAAATGAATACCTGACCCGTGTTAATCTGATGAAGGCAGCCTACCCTGATTATGATACGCCTGTGATCAGTGGTAAATCAGTGGCCGTAATAGGAGGAGGAAACACAGCCATGGACTCTGTCCGGACGGCCAAGCGCCTGGGTGCAGAAAGAGCCATGATCATTTACCGACGTTCCATTGAAGAGATGCCTGCAAGGGATGAAGAGATCAAACATGCCCAGGAAGAGGGCATTGAATTCCTGAACCTGAACAATCCCATCGAATATTATTCCGACGACAATGGCCGGGTGAGACAGATGAAGGTTCAAAAGATGGAACTCGGGGAACCCGATGATTCGGGACGCCGCCGGCCAGTTCCCATAGAGGGATCTGAATACCTAATTGATGTGGATACTGTTGTGGTAAGTGTTGGCGTTTCTCCCAATCCCTTGATACCCCAAAGTATACAGGAACTGGATGTATCTTCATGGGGGACCATCAATGTGGATAAAGAGTCCATGCAATCCTCCATTCCAGATATTTTCGCAGGTGGTGATATCGTCCGGGGAGGTGCTACGGTTATCCTTGCTATGGGTGATGGCCGGAGGGCAGCCGCAGCCATGGACAGGTATATCAAGCAGAAGGTCCGCAATATCATTTCCCTGATTAAAGAATTTAAAACGATTGGTGAAATTCTTGAGTTTGCAGGGTAAATTTCATAACTTACCTATCAAGATAAGAACCTGTTAAAACCTATCTTGCCATGGATACTAATCTCAACCTTATTTCATTGAGGGTAAAGTGCCCGGTTTGCGGACAATCTCTAATGGATGAATCACGCCTGGTGGATAATTGCCCGAGTATCAAAATGAAATTTACGGCGGGGGATAAAGAGGGTATCATCCATATGAGCTCTGTTTACGAAAGTTATAATTATCTCTGCAGTATTGAATGCCCTGAGGATGAAAAGATCAAGCTTTACTGTCCCCAATGCAGTTCACTGATCAAAAGCTCTGCTGATTGTGACATCTGTAAATCAGACATGATCTCCCTGGATTTGGAACTGGGAGGCTCTGTCAGCATTTGTTCTCGTATTGGCTGTGAGAACCATTTTGTCAAATTCGTTGACTTCTCATTTGCCTTAAAGCAATTTTATATTGATGAGGGTCATCAGGGGAGGCCCTTTGTTGAGGATATGTATACAGCCCTGGCAGAAATGAAGCCGCTGAATGAGGAGGAAGAAGATGTGGCCATCATGAAAACAGGAACCTTCCTTCAAACTTACTGCCCGCACTGTAAAAAATCCCTGATTGAAAAGGGATCCATCATGCTGCATATTCACCGTGGGGAGGAGCGTGGTCACCTCCTGCTGAGTCCCTACCTGAATGTATTTACCTCCAAGACCACGATACGTATTCCTGAAGATGAGTTCATTGGCGACCTGTATTGCTGGCATTGCCATAAACCCCTGCTGGTTGAAGGTGGGGAATGTGAGGAATGTGGCAGTGAAATTGCCAAGCTTGTAGTGTCTGCCAGCAAGCGGTTGGTCGATTTTCATATTTGTGCCAAAAAAGGATGTAGGTGGCACGGACTCAGCAAGGAAGACCTCAATGATATACGTTTGCAGGATTCCCTCGAATGGTGATTTCTCTGGCATAATACTAAAATGACACTTAATTTTGCACAAGCACAAAATATAGGTGTCATTTTAGTATTATACCTTCGCTATCTCGGGGAAGAAAAGACGAATGACAAAGACTTCGCTTACAGCTAAATAAAGTCAACTTATTCAAGCATCCATATGAAATTCCATCTATATCACTTACTGATATCTGTATGCTCGGGATGGCTGCTGCTGTCCTGCTCAAATAATACTGAACCAGCTTTCACTGTCAGTGTGGAGGCTGAAGAGCTTGTTTACAAATATGAACCACCGGATAATGGGTCAGGACCCATGTGGTGCCATGGCAATACATGTATTGTTAGGTTTGGAGACAATTTGTTAGCATCCGGGATGGAGACTCTTGAGAATGAAAAACCTTACCATAATACCCGTTGGGTGTTATTTGAAAGAAAGGCAGAGGGTTGGGAATTGCTGATGAAGGATGAGAAGGAACGTACGAGGGAACCTTCACCCCTTGGGATATTAAATGATGCAGGTAAGGTTTTGCTATCCGTTAACCCAACCTTAACTGAACCCGGTATCCGGAATGGACCGGCTGAGCCACGAATCCTGCAATTTAATACAGAAGATTTACGTGCCGGATATGAGACCTTTGTTCCCTCATGGGACGGGAAACCTAAATTTACAGAACATTCCTACAGGACTTTTGTCGTGGACGGCAGGGCAGATGAGTACATCCTCTTCCAGAACACAGGTTATGAAGAGGCAGAGTGGGTATTCATTGATAGCAAAGGAGAAATGAATGGCCTGGGGCAATTGGTCTGGCCATGGGGGGCTGATTATGAAAAACCACAACCGGTACGTATTTGTTACCCGGCCGTTCAACTCGTTGACAGGGAGGTGCATTTTCTTGGTGTCAGTGATATTGTCGAGCCAAAAAAGGCTTGGAAGGATTATAAATTCAAACTGACCGGCAGGGAATGGGATTATGAATTCAGGCGCTTGTTTTATACCTGGTCCAGAGATATTTCTTCGGGACAATTTGAAGAATGGGTAGAAGTTGCCAGCCGGGAAGAGACCGCAGGACATATTTTTCCCTGTGATATATGGAGGGCACCGGACGGGGCAGTGCATCTTTTGTGGACAGAAAAAGCCCTGGATGAAAGATTACATGAAGATTTTTTTCCGCAGGAGAAACAGAGCCAAGCCTTGAACCATGCCGTTATGAAAGAGGGAGAAGTCGCTTTTCGGCAGTCTGTTATGTTGAGTGAAGAATCGGATGACTTGCTCCCGGGTCGGGGACGTTTTCAGGTTACTCCAAAGAACCGGTTGTTTGTATTTTATCATGTCTATGGAAGGGACAGCGATTACTCAGAGAACAGAGTGGTAGAGATCTTGAAGGATTTTCGTCTCAGTACATCCGTTAAGGTAGCCCTTGATTGGCCTTTCCGCAGTTTTTTTACAGCCACCGTGAGAGGTGGCTCGGAACCTTCAAACGTTATTGATGTTTTTGGTGAGGATGGACAGCAGGGGATGCGCTATGCAAGTATCAGGATCCTCCCGGATTAAGCCTTCTCCATTACATATTCATGAATGTTTCTTGCAGCTACCTTACCTGCCCCCATGGCCAGGATGACAGTGGCCGCACCGGTGGCGACATCACCTCCTGCAAAAACACCCGGCATGGATGTTTTACCTGTTTCAGGATCCGTTACAATGTTTCCCCATTTGCCTGTTTCGATATCGGGTGTGGTGTTGGGGATGAGGGGATTGGGACTATTTCCTATGGCGATTACGGCTACATCTATGGGCATGATATAATTGGCATCCGGGATAGGGACAGGTCTCCTGCGGCCCGAGTCATCGGGTTCCCCCAGTTCCATTCGTATGCATTCCACCTCCCTGAGCCAGTTCCTGTCATCTCCCAGAAATGCAGCCGGTGTGGAAAGCAACCTGAAATTGACGCCTTCTTCTTCAGCATGATGGATCTCTTCATCCCTGGCAGGCATTTCCTGGCGGGACCGGCGGTAAAGGATGATGGATTGTTCAGCTCCCAATCTTAATGCAGTCCTTGCACAGTCCATCGCTACATTGCCTCCGCCAACAGTGACGACAACCTTTCCTTTGACGATGGGCGTTTTATATTTGGGGAAGAGGTAAGCCTTCATCAGGTTGGCGCGGGTCAGATACTCATTGGCAGAATAAATGCCATTCAGGTTCTCACCCGGTACATTTAGGAACCATGGCAATCCGGCACCCGTACCCAGGAATATCGCATCATATTCCCCGAGCAGTTCATCAATGCTTTTGATCATACCTATGACATGATCCTTAAAGATCCGTACACCCAATCTTTCGAGGTAGTTTATCTCTCTGAAAACGATTGACTTGGGAAGTCTGAATTCAGGTATTCCATAAACAAGTACGCCCCCTGGTTCATGCAGGGCCTCAAACATATCCACTTTATGTCCCAGTCGGACAAGATCGGCTGCGGCTGTGATTCCTGCCGGACCAGCCCCTACGATTACGATCTTCTTCCCGCTTGGTTTGGGCTTAGGGGGCAATTCTGCTTCTCCCTGCTCTGCTTCCCAGTCTGCCAGGAACCTCTCCAGCCTTCCAATGGCTACTGGTTCATTCTTTACCCCCAGGATACATTCCTTTTCACATTGTTCTTCCTGGGGACAAACACGTCCGCATATGGCTGGAAGTATATTCTTTTCCTTTAACAGGCTTATTCCTCCTCTGAAGTCATCGTCGACGATAAACTGTATAAATCCCGGGATGTCTATCTCAACCGGGCAGCCAGCAATGCATTTTGGTTTCTTGCACATCAGGCAGCGCTCTGCCTCCAGGATGGCCTCCTGCGGAGAGTATCCGTAGGGAACCTCGTCATAATTCCTGACCCGCTCGGCAGCAGGCTGTTCCCGCATAGGGGTTTTTATGGGACTGACTTTAGCCATAATGTTGTCGTTCCTGAGATACGATTTCTTCTTCCAGGTATGCTTTTCTGCGTGCAAGGATAAGGTCCCAATCCACCAGGTGTCCATCGAAATGAGGGCCATCCACACAGGCAAAACGCGTCGTTCCGTCCACTTCAATCCTGCATGCCCCGCACATGCCGGTGCCGTCTATCATGATGGGATTCATGCTGACAATGGTTTTTAATTCAAAAGGCCTGGTTACCTGTGATATACGGTACATCATGAAGGTGCAGCCAACGGCGATGACGCGGTCATATTTTATCCCCTTTTCAAGGTCAGACTGCAGCCGGTCATGTGCATGTCCCTTGTAGCCCTTTGAGGCATCTGTAGTTGCATATTTAACCTCATCGGAGATTTCTTCCAGTTTTTCGTCCCAATAAAGGAGAAAATTACTCCGCGCTTCAGAGTAGCAGATGACTTCGTTTCCCTCTTCCTTGAGTGCCCGGGCGGCAGGGAATATCCCTCCTATCCCGTAACAGCCTCCAACCAGGGCCACCCTTCCAAATTTTTGCATATCGAAAGCTTTTCCCAAGGGACCGGTCAATGAATATATTTCTTCCCCGGGTTGAATTTCCATGAGCCGCTCAGTGCTGGAGCCAATGGAAAGGAAGATGAAGGTTATGGTACCCTTTTCTACATCCCAGTCCGCCACTGTGATAGGGGTCCTTTCGCTGTATTCATCCGGGATAATAATAATGAACTGTCCGGGCCGGACCTTTGCGGCAATATCCCTGGCATCAATAATGCATTCATGCACATTTGGGGCTATTTCTTTTCTTTCAATTAGCTTGGCCATCTTAATACTGTTTTAAGATCCGGGACCAGTTCAGCAAGGTGGTTGCCCCTGTACCGGTAATGATCGTAATGATTCTCAGAAGCCAACTTTATTTTCTCCTGGGACAATGGTTTCAGGGAGTGTATTCTACCTTTTTCATTTAAAGCTTTAGTTTCCTTTGATTTGATCAAGCTCTCAAGTTCTTTCCAGAGTGTGGCTGGACTGGGACCAAAATATCCTGTTGCTTTCATTTCGCGGGCCAGGAGTGAAATGATAGCCGGTATTGTTTTTGAACTCCCCTGACCCTGTAATATCTTCTTTAGCCGCTTGACCTGCCCGTCTGCAGTCATAAAATGCCCCTCGTTTTCCAGGAAACCTGTAAGAGGGAGAAATACATCTGCATGTTCTGACAAGCCAGTCCTGAACATATTTAACTGTACCAGTAACTTGAGTTTATTTAGTTTAGGATGCTTGGGAATATCTCCTGCAATCATCAGGGATGAGATCCCGTCTCTTCCAATATTATCCAGCATCTCGTTGCAGCTTAAGCCCTGTTTCCGGCCCTGCCCTGTAGTGTCCTTAAGCGATTCAAAACCAGGCAATAAATCAGGATGAGCACCTACGAGCGCCCCGGCAAATAAATTACCTTCAAAGCCCAGGATAACAACATTGCACCTGGCTTTATTACCTTTAAGGCTGCAAAGGTTTTCAACTGCCCGGAGTACATCTCTGCCCATGTCATTTCTCAGTATATCATCTCCTATTATCACCGCCAGATTTCGTGATTCTGCCAGGATATCTTTGAAAGCTTCCAGGTCATCAAGGATCACACCCACTTTTTTTGCATTCTCTGCCAATTTTAGTGCTCCTATTGGCTTGTTCTCCGCTGAAAGCATGGCATGAAGCAAATAAAGGAACTCGTAGGCCTGGCCAGGAACATAATTTACCTCCCTGGTCGCAAATTGGGAAGTCCTTGTAGGACAGTGGTTTGCATACAGTATATTCCTGCCTAGGTTAAATGCTTTCCTGACCAGGTTTTCAAGAAGTGGATGGGATACCGAGGCATCAGATCCCAGGAGAAGAATGGTGTCAGCTCTGGTAAGATCTGAGGTTCTAGCTTGTAAAGCAGACAGGAAGGGTTGCATCTCCCCGACCAGCCCCTTATCCGCGATAGGAGGCATACAGGTCTATGTTATTGGAATGCATCACTTCCCGTGAAAATTTCTGGAGTATATAGTTCTCTTCCAGGGTATCCTGTGCAGAACCGATTATTCCGAAACGGGTTTCGCTGTTTTCCTCAAACCTGCGGGCAGTGAATTGGATGGCTTCCTGCCAGTCTACCTCTACCCATTTCCCATTTCTTTTTAACAGAGGAGTTGTAATCCTGGAGGGATGATGTGTGATATCCCCGGGAAGGAATTTGCCACGCAGGCATAGTTGCCTGGGACTGGTTCGTCCTCCTGGTCTGGCTCCCACATTGATAATCCTGTTCCCCCTGGTATTGACATTCATAGTGCATCCTACACTGCATAAGACACAGGTTGTCTCCTTTGACTGGCTGGGCAAACCTGCCCATTTTCCCATTTTCTCGGAAATGGATCCTGTAGGACAAACATCCACGCAGGCTCCACAAAATTCGCATCCGGCTTCAAGCTGGGATTCATTGAAGGCAGTGCCTACGATGCTGGTATTCCCCCGCTGCACAAATGCCAGGACATGGCTATTCCGCTCCTCATTGCAAATCCTGATACATCGGCCGCAGAGTACACAGAGGTTATAATCCAGGTCATAAAAGGGATTCTTTTTCTCCGGTGATATCCCCCTGTAGGAAATGGGGAACTTTATATCTTTGAGATCGAGATAGTCGATCAGATCCTGCAATTCACAATCTCCATTACTGGTGCAGAAATTACAACCGGTAATTGTACTGGATTTTCTTGTCGTGTGCATAAAATCCGTGCATTCTTTTTTGTCTTTGCAAACCAGGCAGGTATAAGGGTGTTCCGAGAGTGTCAGTTCAAGGATTTCACTCCTTAGCTTCTGCAATTCGGGTGTTTTTGTCTGGATTTCCATACCGGCTTCAAGGGGTGTGGTGCAGGCAGTAGGAAATCCTCTCTTTCCTTTGATTTCCACCATGCATAGGCGGCATCCTCCGTAGGATTCCAGGTTTTCAAGGTGACAGAGCGTGGGGATGTAAATGCCTGCCTTTTGAGCTGCATCCAGTACCGTATGGCCACGTGAGTCCTGTATAGGTTCTCCGTCAATAATGGCGGTTATTTTAGGCTGTTTGTTCATTCAATTATAATGGCATCTCCGGCAATGGCATCGAAACGGCAGATCTCGTAGCAGGCCCGGCATTTAATACATTTTGAGGGGTCCAGGAAATGAGGTTCACTCCTGGGACCAGTTATGGCGTCTGTTGGACAGACATCAACACATCGCTGGCATCCGGTACATTTATCCTTGATCACCCTGTATTCGACAAGCTCCCTGCATACGGCTGCAGCACAGCGATGATCATCAATATGTTCCTCGTATTCGTTCCTGAAGTACTTCAGGGTAGTCAATACCGGATTCGGAGCTGTTTGTCCCAGTCCACATAAAGAACCTTCCTTTACCGTCCTGGAAAGGTCTTCAAGTATTTTTATATCAGTCATTTCCGCATTGCCGCTTGTGATCTTCTCAAGGATCTCCACCATGCGTTTGGTCCCAATACGGCAGGGTGTACACTTTCCGCAACTTTCAACACTTGTAAAGCGGAGAAAATACTGAGCCACATCCACCATGCAGGTATCCTCATCCATGACAATAAGTCCCCCACTCCCCATGATAGATCCGGCCCCGATAAGGGATTCATAATCAACCGGGAGATCCAGGAATTCCCTGGAGAGGCATCCGCCAGAGGGCCCCCCGGTCTGTACCGCCTTAAATTCCTTGCGTGTTCCGCCCCCAATATCGAATATTATCTCACGCAGGCTTGTCCCCATGGGAACTTCTATGAGTCCGGTCCGGCGCACCTTGCCCACCAGGGCAAAGGTCTTGGTCCCCTTGCTTTTTTCAGAACCGTGGCCGGCAAACCATTTTCCCCCTTCACGCATAATGGTGGGGATGGTGGCCAGGGTTTCGACATTGTTGATATTCGTGGGTGAGCCATTCAAACCTGAACTGGCAGGGTAGGGGGGCCTGCTTCTTGGCATGCCTCTGCTACCCTCTACAGAAGCGATCAAAGCAGTTTCCTCGCCACACACAAAAGCTCCCGCTCCCTCTTTTAGCCTGATATCCAGTTTGAATCCACTGCCCAGTATATTTTCACCCAATAAACCACAATCGTGCAGCTGGCTAATGGCTAGTTTTAGCCTTTCAATGGCCAGGGGGTATTCTGCCCGGATATAGATATAGGCCTGTTCTGCCTGGATGGCATAGGCTGCAATGATCATCCCTTCCAGCAGGGAATATGGATCACCTTCCATCAGGGAGCGGTTCATGAAGGCCCCGGGATCACCTTCATCTGCATTACAGATCAGGTATTTTTTCCTGCCCGGTGCTTCCTGGCAGAGTTGCCATTTTTTCCATGTAGGAAATCCGGCTCCCCCACGGCCCCGGAGTCCGGCTGTTTTAACTTCCTCAATTACACCTATGGGACCAAGTTCAAATGATTTTTGTAGTCCGGTAAAACCTCCTCTGCCAATATAATGTTTAATGTTTTCCGGATCAATGATCCCACAATTCCGCAGTACGATGCGCTCCTGTAATTTTAACATGGGTTGTTCCCAGAGCGAATTAATCCCGTCGAGTGGTTCTCTTATATCCCCCAGGTGACCCAACGGCCTGATCCCTGATTTTCCGTTCTTCAAATATGCGGGGATAAGCTTTCTCAGCTTCTGTTCGTTGACATTATTGAAGCTTACCCGTGGGCTTTCCGGGATTTTGTATGTCCATGAATGGTTCCAGGTAGCATGGGCCTATACAACCCACCTTCAGGACTTTGATCTTAAGCTTCTGGTGATCAAGGATTTCTTTGGTCAGATTCCAGACATCTCCTGCACCAGATGCCATTCCACAACTGCCCATGCCGATGTATATGACCGGATCGGGAGAGGCTTGAAGCACCTGCCATTCCTCTAGGGATCTTTCCTGTAGGGCAGAGAATTCATTCATACCGGTTCAGGATTTCTTTCAGTTTCACCACAGACATATTGCTGAAGATATCATCGTTTATCATTACCACAGGGGCCAGGGCACAGCATCCCAGGCAGGCCACCCTTTCCAGGTCAAACCTGCCGTCAGGGGTGGTCTCATTGGGTGAAATACCAATTTCTGACCGCAGGGCATTCAACAGGAAATCACCCCCCTGCACATGACAGGCAGTTCCCAGGCAAATTTTGATGGAATTTCTTCCGGGCGGATTGAATTTGAATTGTGAATAAAAAGAAGCGACACCGAAGATCTGGCTCCTGGAAATGGATAAATGGCTGGATATGCTGGTCACTGCTTCAGGGGTGATATATCCCTCCGCTTTCTGGACCTGTTGCAGTATGGCAATCAGGTTGCTCCTATCCCTGGGTGCATAATTACCAATGATTGAAATGATGGAACCAGCCATGTGTGAAAAGTAAATTTTTGAGAAATGAGATTTGAAACCGAGCGCTCTGAGACTACCCTCTAATGGTCCTGAAATGAAATCTGGACCTATTTGAAATGAGATTTGAGAAATTTCTCCTATTAAATTTAGGAAAAATCAGAACAGGTTGATTTATAATTAGCTATAAGTGCATGGTATTTATAACGATTCTAAACCAAGCAGATTGGATTTTTATTCCTAAATTTGGGGACTTTTAATCCTTCAATCCCTCGTTAAAAAATTGCAGATATGATAGTTGGAGTGCTCAGAGAAGGTGGTTCGGAAAACAGGGTTGCCCTGCTTCCCGAGAATATCCGAACCCTCGTGAAAAAGAAGATCACAGTGTTGATTGAATCTGATGCCGGCACCTCTTCCTGTGCAAGCAATGAAGAATATGTTGATGCTGGAGCAGCCATACAGACCAAGGAATATATTCTGAAGGAATCAGACCTGATCTTGAAAATCAATGCACCGTCGGATGAGGATATACCTGCAGGAAAAGTATTGGTTGCCATCCTGAACCCCCTGAGCAATACCGATATAGTGCAGAAATTAGCAAAGGCTGGGGTTACTTCCTTCAGCCTGGATATGGTCCCCCGATCCAGCCGTGCACAGGCTGTGGATATATTATCATCTATGGCTACTATTGCAGGGTATAAGGCAGTCCTGGTTGCTGCGAGCAAACTGCCCAACTTTTTCCCCATGTTCATGTCTGCATCCGGGACTATAAAACCTTCCAAGATTCTCATACTTGGTGCAGGAGTGGCTGGTTTACAGGCATTGGCCACGGCCAAGAAACTGGGAGCTGTAGTTGAAGTGTTCGATGTCAGACCGGCTGTAAAAGAAGAGGTTATGAGTCTTGGTGGAAAATTCATCGAAGTAGAAGGGGCCAGGGATGATGCATCTGCCGGAGGCTATGCAGTGGAACAGACAGAAGAATACAAAGCCAAGCAGGCACAATTGATCCACGATCACGCGGTCAGCTCAAATGTGGTGATATGTACAGCCCAGATCCCGGGCAGAAAGGCTCCTCTCTTAATACATAAAAAAACCGTTGATGAGATGTCACCTGGTTCTGTGATCATTGATATGGCAGCTGGCTCAGGTGGCAATTGTGAATTAACAAAAAAGGATGAGACCATCATGTACAAACAGATCAGGATCATCGGTAATTCCAATTTTCCTTCCAGGATGCCTGCTGATGCCAGCAAAATGCTCGGTAATAATTATATTAATTTCCTTAACCTGATGATAGATGATGAAGGATTCCTGAACATGGATTTTGAGGATGATATTATTAAAAGTACCTGTATGACTCATGATCATGAGATAGTGAACCAGAAGGTGCAAGAGATCATCAGTTTGGAAAGCGAATAGGGACCGAAAAACGATTAACATATGGACAGTATTCTAACATTCTTTTTTGCCAACAAAGAGGCAATTTTCATCATCGTTCTAACCATATTTCTTGGGTTTGAGGTGATATCAAATGTGCCCTCAGTATTGCATACACCATTAATGTCGGGAGCGAATGCCATCAGTGGGGTCATTATTATTGGTGGCATTATCCTGGTGGGCCATGCAGACACAAGCACACTGAATATCAACCTTATCCTGGGCGTCCTTGCAGTGATCTTTGGAACACTTAATGTGGCCGGCGGATTTGTGGTAACTGACAGGATGCTTGAGATGTTTCAAAAGAAGAGAAAGAAGTAACCATGAATACAGCGCTAAATACTTTGGGAGTCACCACAGGTGAAGCTATACTTGAGTTTTCTTATCTGCTGGCGGCTGTATTTTTTGTAATCGGACTAAAACTGCTCAGCCACCCGCAGACGGCCAGGCGTGGGAACATGTGGGCAGCAGGCGGCATGCTGCTGGCCATGATAACCACCCTGATTTTCCATAAAAATAGCGCCGGGGAGGGCATTCAATTGGCAAACCTGGTCATCATTCTGGTTGCCATTGCTACGGGAACTGTACTGGGGTCGGTCATTGCGAGGAAGGTCAAGATGACTGCCATGCCGCAACTGGTTTCCGTATTTCAATGCTACAGGTGGGGCTGCATCAGCCCTGGTGGCTTTGATTGAGTTTTCCAATCCTGATAATGAGTCCACCCTTGTTACTTTGCTTGGTCTGGTGATAGGAAGCATTGCATTCAGTGGTAGTATGATTGCTTATGGGAAACTGGACGGCAAGGTCGGAGATATTTTTGCAGGATTCATGAAATACCTGAACCTGTTTATACTGCTGGTGGTTGTTGTGATAATTGTTTATATCGCATCAGGGAGCATGCCTGCCGGATCCCAGCAAGTCCTGGTATACACATTATTGGCCATCGCCCTGGTATACGGTGTGACATTCGTCCTGCCGATTGGCGGGGCAGATATGCCGGTAGTTATCTCCCTGCTCAACTCATTTACCGGGATTGCTGCAGCCATGGCCGGATTCATTTACCAGAACCAGGCCATGATCCTGGGAGGTATTTTCGTAGGATCTGCAGGCACCATTCTTACGGTGCTTATGTGTAAGGCCATGAACAGGTCGCTTTTGAATGTGATCATTGGTTCATTTGGAGGGGGTGGAGCCGGCGTGGACAGGGAAGCAGGAGTTGTTAAAGAGATTACTGCCAGCGATTGTGCCGTTCTCCTGAGCTATTCCTCCAAAGTAGTGATTGTTCCGGGATATGGACTGGCAGTGGCCCAGGCCCAGCATGTCTGTAATGACTTGGCTAAATCACTTGAGGATAAGGGTGTTGAGGTGAAATTTGCCATTCACCCGGTGGCAGGGCGGATGCCCGGCCATATGAATGTTCTGCTGGCAGAGGCAGAAGTCCCTTATGAAAAGCTGGTGGAGATGGATGATATCAATCCGGATATGCCCAATACAGATGTAGTCCTTATTATCGGCGCAAATGATGTGGTCAACCCGGCCGCCCTCGATGATCCATCAAGCCCTATTCACGGCATGCCGATTATCATGGCACATGAGGCCAAAAACGTAGTCGTCATGAAGCGTGGCATGGGTAAGGGATATGCTGCTATCGAGAACTACCTGTTTTATGCCGATAATACCCGAATGTTCTTCGGATCAGCAAAGGATTCTCTGCAGAAACTCCTTCAGGAAGTAAAAAATCTTTAACCCGGACGGGACCCAGGTATAAGGCCGTTTCAGCTTCCAGGACCATTAGAAAATCCAATACTTTCCTCAGATTTGATAGTCTGTCATCTATCCTTCAATAAAGGATATTGACCTTCATTTTTTGTTCATCCACACTTCTATTTCAAACACTAATGGAATTGCTGTAACCTGAACAGGATTATTCCGTTAAAGACCATTGAATCATGCTGGCATTTTAAAGCCTTGAAATATAGTGTGTTGTACGATCCGTTCAATATGCCGCATGCAGAGTTGAAGAAATACACGGAAAGAAGTTTTTTCATGTTCCGATTGAAGGTATTAAAATATTGCGGTTTTAGTGAAGGATCTGGTAGTGGATCTTTTCATTTTTCTTTGCTCATTATCGTCCTCTTTCTTTGCTCATCAGACTTTTTATTTTCACAAACAACTTATTTCACTGCCCAGTCAGGTTTATGGGGACAGGGAACTACCTGGGTGGGAGGTATTGCTCCCGGCAATGCTGATAATGCAGTGATTCAGAACGGGCACCTGGTTACACTGGATGCTGGTGGAGGAGGAACCATTATCAATGATCTCACCATTGATCTGGGAGGCATAGTTGATCAGGTTTCGCTAAAAATGACCATCAACGGCAATTTTGTGATTGATGGCAGCTTTAAGTCTAACGGGCCGGACCTGGATTTTTTTGGTGATACGCTGGCCGGTATTGGATCCATTAGCATCGGTGCCAGCAATAAAGTCCTTTTTATTCAATCTGATGTTGAAATTCTCTCCGGATCCCAAATTAAAGTTAGTGGAAATGTTAGCCTTGATAAGGATGTAGAGGTTACCAATTTAGGAGAAATAGCTGTATCTGGTTATATTGACGGGCAGAATAGTGCCACTTCAATATGGACCAATGACATAGGATCTGTGATTGATGCAGGAGGTGTATTTATGAACAAAGGTATTCTAAACGCATCCGCAACTGGCAATAGAGTCAGGTATGTTGCCACAGCTGATCAAGTCATCACCTCCCCGAATGGTTCTGCATATTGCGACCTGGAGATCACCGGATCCGGTACCAAAACCCTGCAGGGAGATCTGATAATCGGTAATACCTTAAATATTTCAGTAGGAATTCTGAATTGCGGAAACCATGACCTGGACATCGGGGGTGATTGGATCAACAATGGAGATTTTACAGAAGGTAGCGGAACTGTAACATTCAGCGGCAACACGGATCAATCTATCAGTCATACGTCCGGAGAACAATTTTACAACCTGACGATCAATAAATCCTCAGGTATACTGAATCTCAATGGCAGTGTATCTGTTTCTGAAATACTTACCATGAATGAAGGGGATGTAGATACACAATCAGATACACTGGTGCTGGGTATCGGACCCGGAGATCCCGGGTCCCTTGTTTATACCTCTGGGACTATCCTCGGGCGGATGTTAAGATGGATCACATCAACGGGCACACCCTATCTTTTCCCTATTGGGACAAGTGGGAATCACAGACCGGCAAGCCTAACATTCACTGACCTGACTGAGGGGGCCCTGGTCATTGAGTTCATGCCGGGAGATCCGGGATCAGCAGGACTTCCATTAAGTGAAGGAAGCATTAATATTATGAACCAGTTTATGGAAGGGTATTGGGACTTAAAACCTCAAAACGGGCTGGCATCAGATGATTATAGCCTGCAACTGACTGCCGCAAATTTTAACAGTTATCCTGTCGTTCCTGGTACACGTATTATCAAACGTACAACTGATGGGGACTGGCTGCTGGATGGTTTACATTCTCCTGCTACAGTGCCAGACGTTTACCGGAATAATTTGACAAGTGGAATATCCCTGGCAGGCACTAATTATTGTATCGGCCATATTGAATGCGCAGGATTAATAATTGACCGGGTCATCACCGATGTCAGCTGCTTTGGAGGAAATGACGGTGCGATAGATGTTACTGTCAGTGGAGGTACTCCACCTTATAGCTATGGTTGGGGACATGGTCCGACTTCCGAAGATGTCAGTACTTTGATAGCAGGAACATATAGCCTAACTGTTAAGGAAGCCGAAGGTTGTGAGGTTGACAGCACATTCATGGTCGAAGAACCAGTAAGTCTCAGTGCATTCGTAGATTCCACGTCTGTAACCTGCAGTGGTGGCAGTACTGGCATTATAACCCTCTCAGGTGCTTCGGGTGGAAGCGGGTCATATGAATATTCCATCACTGGGGGAGGTACATGGCAGGCATCCAGTGACTTTACCGGACTTGGTGCTGGCATTTACGATATAAGTATACGGGATGCAGCCATGCCTCTGTGTTTTGCCATCCTGGATCCTGCCTTTGAACTCGAAACCCATGATTTAATTCCTCCTGTGGCTGTCTGCAGGAATATATCTATTCAGCTTGATGCAGCAGGGGATGCCAGTATTACGGGTGCAGCCATTGACGGAGGCAGTACAGATAATTGTAGTATTGCTTCATTGACTGCCACCCCTAACACCTTTACATGTGCTGATGTGGGTCCCAATGCCGTAGTCCTGACCGTCATGGATGATGATGGAAATACGGACTTCTGCACAGCTACTGTAACGGTTGAAGATAATACAGCACCCGTTGCCATTTGCAAGGACATTTCCATACCATTGAATGCCGCCGGCAATGCTTCCATCACAGGAGCAGACATAGACAATGGTTCCAATGATGCCTGTGGCATTCAATCCATTGTAGCCATTCCAAGCTTTTTTACCTGCGCCAATGTCGGTCCAAATAGTGTAACGCTGATGGTGACGGATGTCAATGGACTCGTCAATACCTGCATAGCTACTGTTACGGTCGAGGACAATACAGCCCCCATAGCCATATGCCGTAATATTACTGTCCAGTTGGATTCAACGGGTACTGCCACCATCACGGGAGCGGATATAGACAATGGGTCCAATGATGCCTGTGGCATTCAATCCCTGGTAGCCAGTCCGAATACCTTTACCTGTACCGATGTGGGACTTAATGCCGTGACGCTAATAGTGACGGATAACAATGGACTGGTAAACACCTGTATTGCTACCGTAACTGTGGAAAACAATATAGGCCCGATAGTCAGCTGCCGAAATATATCCATACAACTTGACGCAACAGGCAATGCCTCGATCAGCGGAGCAGATATCAACAATGGTTCCAGTTCGACATGCGGTATACAGTCCATGATGGTGAGTCCGAATACCTTCACTTGCAGTGATGTTGGTATGGTTCCGGTGACCTTAACGGTAGCGGATATTCATGGCAACATGGACAGCTGTACAGCCATTGTTGAGGTGGAGGATAATGTGGCACCGGTTGCCATTTGCAGGGATATCACGATACAGTTGGATGCCCTTGGCCTGGCCACGATCACCGGAGCTGACATTGACAATGGTTCCCATGATGTATGTGGGATACAATCCCTTGATGCCAGTCCCAGTTTATTCACCGCTGCGGATGTAGGTACGAACAACGTGACTCTTTTTGTTACGGATAATAACGGCCATGTAAATACCTGCAATGCCATTGTCACTGTCGAAGATGTCACTCCACCAGAGGTTATCTGCAAGGATATCACAGTCCAGTTGGATGCTTCAGGAAATATAGCGATCACTCCATTTGATGTGGACAACGGATCCAATGATGAATCCGGCATAGGGTTCTTGTCCGTTTCCCCGGATGCCTTTAGCTGTGATGACCTGGGACCCATTCAGGTAACCCTGACTGTTTCAGATATCTATGGTAATGAGAATAGCTGTATTGCAATTGTAACAGTTGTTGATAATCTTGCACCTTCTCTGACCTGCCCGGGAGATCGCAGCGAACCAGTCGATGGCAGTATGAATTTCACCTTACCGGATTATACACTTTTGGCAACAACCACTGATAACTGCAGTTCGGCCCCAGCGATTACCCAGGATCCATTACCCGGTGCAATCATCAATGGTGTTGGTACCATACAGAGAATCACCATATGGGCAAACGATGGCAACGGAAACACATCACAATGCACATTTAATGTTACACTGGTTGAGGGTAGTGCTCCCACTATTGCCTGTCCTGCAGACCAGACCGAATTAGCAGATGATCAGTGCCAGATCATATTGCGTGACTATACAGGCCTGTCCATTATAAACAGGGCAGATACCGTGATACAGACACCAGCACCAGGAACTATCCTTTCAGGTGCTTCAACAACTCATATAATAACCCTGACAGCAAAAAACCTGGCTGGAGAATCTGCCGTATGTAATTTCAATGTATTGATTCTGGACAACATACCACCGGTCATTGTTTGTCCTGATGATACAGTCGTATTAGCCATGCCGGGAGAATGCAGTGCTGCAATCAATAATATTAATCCGTTGTCAATATCAGACAATTGTGGTGTTTCTAGTATAGAATATAACATGAGCGGATCTACCAGTGGAAATGGTATGGATGATGCCAGTGGAACCGAGTTTAATAAGGGAATCACAAGCATTTGGTACAGGATCACTGATGATGGTGGCAATGCTGATTCCTGTAGCTTTAACGTAACTATTCTGTCTTTTATTGAAGCCCCGGACTCTGCCTATGCAGACCGTAATGAACTTTGTCCTGATGATGATGGCAGCATTACTTTAACATACACCGGCGGAACATCCGGGAGCGGTGTGATCGCCCGATGGTATGATTCTCCTTCCATGTCCGCAAGCATCGGAAGCGGGAACAGCTTAACGATCCCTGCTCCATTGATTACAACTGCTTATTATGTGAGGTTTGAGGGAGACTGTGACACAACAACGGCAGTGAATGTGATTGTAACAGTAAATACCCTTTCATCTGATCCCATCTCAGTGTCTTCAGACCTGGATACCGTATGTGCTGGCATGGGAAATATCAACCTGTCCTATGTTGGAGGCTCACCTGGATCATCAGGAATGGCGTACTGGTATACCGATGCTCAGTTCACCAATCTTGTGGGTACCGGAAATAACCTGGGCATTTCATCCCCGCTTATAGCTACTACCTATTTTGTCAGGTTTGAATCCGGATGCGATACAAGCAGCAGTGTGTCAACTACGGTAGCCGTGCTTGCCAGTCCCTCGCCAGAATTTACTGAAAAAGACGATCAGGTTTGTATTTCAAGTACATCAAGCTCTTTTGTTGTTTCAGGCCTCCCTGGTTCCACCTTTGACTGGCGTCTGTCTGGCGGTACCCTGATTGCCGATTACGGTGATTCTGTACTGGTTGATTGGGGTAGGATACCCGGTACATACAGTATCAGTGTTACTGAAAACGCTACTTCCGGCTGTACGTCTGATCCACTGACAGCATTGGTGAATGTCAGCAGTCCCATTGTTAATCTGGGACATGAGAGAATAGTGTGTGAGGGCAGCACCATAGAGATCATTCCTCAGGGCAATTTTGCCTATCAGATGTGGCATGATGGCAGCACAGGTACGAGGTTCATGGCTGATACAACAGAGCTTGTTAAAATACAGGTTTTTAACCAGGCGGGTTGTACGGCATTTGACAGTGTTCAGGTTACCATGCATCCATTACCGGTAGTAAACCTGGGTAATGATACAGCCTTGTGTGGCAATAATTCATTGCTTCTTGACGCAGGAAACCCGGATGCCACCTATTTGTGGTCAACAGGCGGAACTACCAGGGAAATAGAGGTTTACCAAGGGGCAGGAGATATCTCTGTAGAAGTTACTTACGGTGGGGAATGCAGTGCTACCGGAGAGATCTCCATTTTGCCATGTGGCGGTAGTAGTATGCTTGCGGATATCCCGAATTTATTTACGCCGAACGGTGATGGTACCAACGATACCTGGTTCTTTTATGAATCAGCTGTTTTTCCGGAGATGGTAGTCGAGATATATGACCGGTGGGGCAAACGAATTTATATTTCTGAACCAGGCTACCCTGTACCATGGGATGGCAGATCCATGCATGGGGTAGATATGCCTATGGATTCATATCATTATATTATTAAACCTGGAAAAGGCTATGAAGAGGCAGTAGGTACGATAACAATTGTTAGATAAGCAATGACTATCAGGCATAAAATATTAAGTGGAGTTGTGTTTTTCTTCATTATTCTCCTGGCTTCACAGGAGAGTTTTGGGCAGCAATTGCCTGTTTATAGCCAGTATATGATGAATAAGTTCCTGATCAATCCTGCCGTAGCGGGAAGTGAGGGATATACTGCCTTTAACCTGACCTCACGGAAACAATGGCTGGGGATCAAAGATGCCCCCCTGACATTTGCTGCCAGTGGCCAGACACGCCTCAAGAAAAGCAGTTCCAAAGGTAGATCAACCCGGAGCGGTCCTGGTAATACGTTGGGAAGGGTCGGACTGGGTGGTTATATTTTTAATGACAGGCACGGACTGGTAAGCAGGTCCGGCTTGCAGCTCACCTATGCCTATCACATACCCTTCGATAGGAGCCAGCTTTCATTCGGTCTGTCAGGGACCTTCTGGCAGTTCAGACTTGACAGGGCATCTGCACGCTTATTTAATCCGGATGATGAGCTATTTAATTCCATGGATAATGCCCTCTTCATACCTGATGCTAATCTGGGGGTATACTATTCGGATGAAAGGTTTTTTGTAGGATTCTCGGCATCACAGCTTTTTCAGTCCAGCTTCAAATTTGGAGGGAAAGGGTATGACCAGTATAAGCTCTACAGGCATTTCTATTTAATGGGAGGATATAGTATAATGGCCTCTGATAACATTGCACTTGAACCTACGATGTTAATAAAGACCACCCAGCAGGGGGCATTTCAGATGGACCTGACCGCCAATGTCTATTTCATTGAAAACTATTGGGCAGGGATTAGCTATCGCACTCCCTCAACCCTTGTCCTGATGGGAGGAGTCAAGGTGGATAAGTTTTACTTCGGTTATGCTTTTGATTTTTCCTTTAACAGCATCATGTATCACAGTTATGGATCCCATGAGATTCTAATAGCCATGAAGCTGGGTGAGAGTGCCAGGAAATTCAAATGGCTGCAAAGGTATTAGGCTCCTAATTATCTTATAATTCTTCCTTTTTTTTAGCATGCTGTGGAAAAGAATCCGTTCATTTTGAATGGATTTTTATGAATTGTACAAATCATAACAATCAGTATACTAGCTATATGCATTGATAGTGGCATTATTTATACTTATTCCGGATAAGAATTAAGTCTTTGAGAATCATTCTAATGTAACTCTATGACGGGAATTACGTTATAAGATGTTAATTAAATGATAATCGCATCCGTCTGAATAAATTGGAAATATACTGTTATTTGTTAGGGGAGCATCGTTCATCAGATTGCTTGATGAAATGCCTTTTTCGAGTGACGAATGAAGAGATTTCGATGACGAACGGCCGATTTGGATTTGCAACCATAAGACACTTGTAAGAGTCATTTAATTTGTGCGCGCATAATGATATTATGAACTCACATTTAAAATGGGTCACTTGTTGATAAACCACTAATAGATGTTTTTGAAGAAGAGAAATCTGATTCATCTCATATTATTTCTGCTAGTTAGTTCTCAGTCCTTTTACATTGGGTTCTCTCAGACTACTATCTTAAGTAATGGAAGCGGAGGAGGAGATTGGTCCGATCCCAACGCCTGGGCCGGTCTTGTCGTACCGGCTGCCACAGATACAGCCGTCATTATTACTGGTGACACGATCAGGGTGAGTGATGTTGATGGAGAAATATCTATTGGAGGATTGACCATTCAGAACGGCGGACTTGCATGGAACAGCAACCGCAGGATCAATGTTTTCGGAAATTACCTGAATGATGGTACACACAGAACTGACGCGGGTGATTTGATTTACTGGAGGGGAATAGGTACCATGATCGATGGTACTGGGACCGTGAATAATGCTGGACGCATCCGGGTATTGAGCGGGAACAAGATCATTCCCTGCTTCAGCTACTCTGGCATTCGGGAACGGTAATTTCAGGATTGAAGGAAACCTGGTTGTTACCAATTACGGAGATCTTACCTTCCCCGGAAGGATCACCAGTGCAAATGCCAACTCAACCTGGATAAACGAAGCCAATGCCAGTGTGGATGTAGGCTACGATATTGTAGCAGGAGGAATTCTTACGGCAAATGCCGTCAATAATAGTGTCAGGTACAGCCGTCCGACTGCCCAGAATATTAAACCCACCAGTGATGGATCATACTATCATTTGGAACTTGCCGGAAACGTAAGCAAAACGCTGATTGCCCCGGTAACCGTTATGGGTAATCTTACTGTTAGTTGTCCACTGAACACAAATGAACATGCCATAGAACTGCAAGGGAGCTATGCAAATACCTCAGTATTGCGCGGAGATTCCAGCACAATCAGCCTGACAGGCACCGGTGACCAGTCCATCTCAAATCCGGCAGGTGAAACATTTTACAACCTTACCATCAATAAGACTTCAGGGGCGCTGCTCCTGGCAAACCACCTGAATGTGACTGATACCTTGAGGATGTTAGGTGGTAATATCAACTGCCAATCCAGCATCTTGACCCTTGGCACAGGTGCTGCTGGTACGGATGCACTTATTCACACAGGAGGAACGGTCATCGGAAGTTTCAGGCGTTGGATCCGGGATACGGGTACGGATATTCTGCTGCCTGCCGGTACTTCAGGTGTATACAGGCCTGTTTTCCTGAATTTCACAAACCTGACCCCGGGTACCCTCACCGCTGAATTTATTGGACTGAACCCGGGTACGAACGGATTACCCCTTGTAGATGGGACGGATACCATTGGTAATATATTTACCGAAGGATATTGGAGCGTGGTAAGTGGTGACGGACTTCAAAGTACAAATTATGACCTTAGCATAGCAGGTACAGGTTTCAGCAGTTTCCCAATGGACACAGCCACCAGGATACTTAAACGGCCATCAGCCGGATCATCCTGGGATATTGACGGGAGTCACCTGAATGCGGATGGGGATACAGCATATCGAGTGGGACTGAGTGGATTTTCACAGTTCGGATTCGGGAGCCCGGATTCTTGTGATGCGCCCCAAACAGCAGATATCGTTGGTTCAATAGCAGTCTGTACCAACGATGCCGGCGTATCCTACGCTGTAACCAATACGCCTGGTTCATCCTATAACTGGACAGTCGAAGGAGGTTCTGTGATCCTTGGCCAGGGTACCAACTCCATTACCATTGATTGGGGAGCTGTGGGACAGGAAGGCTCGGTACAGGTAATCGAAACTAATGCATGTGCAGACGGAGTGCCGGTGCAACTGGAGGTTAATATCCATCCTTTGCCGGTATCCACCATTACCGGTCCAGCATCAATCCCGGCCAATGCAACCAGCATCAGCTATTCGGTTGAAAACAGGATAGGCTACACCTATGCCTGGATTGTCTCAGGCGGAACCATTGTTTCTGGTGACGGATCCAGTGAGATCATTGTAGATTGGGGCGTGGAAGGAGCTGGGAACATTCAGGTTACCGCTACCCATACTGCCTGTGGCTCATCCTCAGCACCTGAGAACCTTATTATTGATATATATGGGTCGATCAGGAGTGTGCAGACGGGGGACTGGGATGATCCGTTGACGTGGAACTGCAACTGTGTTCCTGTCAGTACGGATAATATTGTGGTTTCTCCTGGTGATTCTGTTTATATCGTTGCACATACTACTGTACAGAATATAAGCATCGAGCAGAATGGCGTGCTGTACCATCCAGATCCGTTGAATCTCATCATAAATGGGGATTATCGTGTGGATGGAGATCATGCAGGTAACGGAGGGGTAACTTCCGATAATACTTATCTTGATGGATTCCATACGCAGATATCTGGTACAGGGATCATTTCCAATACCTCCCGCCTAAGGATAAGAAATGGAAATAAAACCATTATAGCAGGAACCAGCCTCAGCAAACCAAACGGTGAGGTGTACATACAAGCTAACATAGTGGTGACGAATTTTGGTGATATCACCCTGGGCAATCTAATGCATGCTGCCAATACCACTTCCATCTGGATCAATGAATCAGGTTCTGTACTGACCGCGGGGGGAAATACCGGGGTCAGTCCGTTGATGTACCGTGGTACCCTCGTAGCATCTGCATCAAACAACACAGTAACCCTTACCAGTGGATGGGCCCAGAATATACCAGTCCCCAGCGGCAATGCATTCTACCACCTGAATGTCAATGGAGGGAACAATAAAACACTGCAGGATAATATTATTGTATATGGGGACCTGAACATACATTCCAGCTTACTGGGGAATAATTTTGATATTAACCTGGCAGGGGATTGGAACAATACAGGTTCTTTTGACGAAGGAACTGGGTCCGTTATCCTGGACGGTACGGAAGACCAGACTGTCTCAAATCCGAATACTGAAACATTTTATAACCTCAGGCTGCAGAAGGGCAGTGGAAACCTGCAACTGGGTAATGATATCATCATCAGTGGTACACTGGATATGGATGGAGGAAATGTCCTTACCGGTACCCATAAACTTACCCTGGGTACCAGCCTGGGGACAACCGGTACCCTTACCAGGAATACAGGATCAATTGTCGGGCAGTTTGAAAGATGGATAAATGCTACGGGAAGCGATATCCTTTTCCCACTTGGTACAGGCAGCTGGTACAGGCCCCTACAGACTAATTTCAATGTTCTTTCCGGTGGTTCACTCATCGCCGAATTTATTGCTTCCACACCTGGCAATAACGGACTCCCGATTACCGAAGGAGGGGTGACTGTGGTAAATACATTCTCGGAAGGATACTGGAAACTTACCACGGCCAATTCCCTTGTTAGTAGCGATTTCGATCTCGATGTCATTGCCAATGGATTTACCAGTTTTCCCATTATACCGGATACCAGGCTGTTGTCACGGTCAGGCGGGGAATGGACTGCCACTGGAAATCATGCAGCCGCTTCGGTGAATACTGTTTCTCGGAACAATGTAGCTATCCTTTCCGGAGAATATGCCATAGCGGACAGTTCTGCCTGCACCTTACCGCTAACATCACCCATAACCGGCTCAGGAACTGTTTGTGCCAATGCCATTGGAGAGTCTTACGGTGTTGATCTTCATGCTGGATCGAGCTATAACTGGACGGTGACCGGAGGGGTCATAAGCGGTGGACAGGGAACTTCTTCTATATTGGTTAACTGGGGTGCCACCGGCATGCCGGGACAAGTGGAAGTCCGAGAGTCCAATGCCTGCGGTGAAGGAGAATCTGTCATACATGATGTGGATATTTTTCCCCTGCCAACTTCTGCTATTTCGGGCAGCACTGCGGCTTATACTGGGGAAACCGGTGTCATTTATCACGTGGAAGAACTGGCCGGTTATACCTATGCCTGGAGCATATCTTCAGAAGGTTCGATCACAGGCGGGAATGGAACAGATTCTGTGACAGTGGACTGGAACACGGGTGGCAATGCCAGCCTGCAGGTCATTGCCACCAGCACCGGTTGTGGTATGGATGCAGACCCGGTCAACCTGGATGTCAGTGTTTCAGGTATCATTCTTTCTGCACAGTCAGGGGATTGGGACCAGCCGTCCACATGGATCGGTGCTGTGGTACCTACACAATATACCAGTGCCAGGATACAGACAGGAGATACAGTGACAGTTACTGCTGCTGCCAGGGTAGATGACCTGGTCATTGAATCCGGGGCTGTATTAAATAGTGCGGGATTCGATTTCTATATTTATGGTGATTATACAATCAATGGTGAACACGCAGGTTCAGGGAGTGACCGTATTGACCTAAGAGGTGGGGAAGCAGTTATTGATGGTACCGGGACAGTAACACATACTGGCTTAATGTATTTCGTTTCCGGGAATAAAACAATCGCTGCCACTGCAGATCTTACTTTTGTCAGTGGTATCAGGATATATAATAATCTGATTGTCACTAATTTGGGTTCAGTAACCCTGGGATATGCCTTGGTTGGACAAAATGCTGCTTCCACCTGGATCAACGGGGAGAATGCCACACTGGAGACAGGATATTATTTAATGAACAACGGGATACTGGTGGCTTCTGCCCCCGGGAATACCATACGCTATGCAAGTACAAACTGGGCCAATAATGTCTTGGTGCCACAGGATGGGATCTACCATAACCTTGAGATCGCCGGATCGACCAATAAAACACTGCTGGGGAATATCACCGTGAAGGGTGATCTTTCCATTTCGAGCACACTGTATACCAATAATTTCAATATTTCTTTGGAGGGGGACTGGACCAATACGGATATTTTTGATGAGGGAACCGGGCAGGTGACTTTGACCGGCACAAGAACACAACAAATTACCAATCCTGCCGGGGAAACCTTCTATGATCTGATCGTGCAGAAGGAGACTGGCCAACTGGTGCTGAATAATAATATTACCATCAGCAATAACTTCTTCTTCAACCAGGGTGAAATCAATAACCAATCGAATATCCTATTCCTGGGAACTTCTACTGTCAACGAGGGGACACTGAATTATACAAGTGGCCGCATCCTTGGCAAATTCAGGAGATGGCTATCCACCAGCGGATCGGATATTACTTTCCCGATTGGGTCTTCTGGTATCACCAGGTCCGCTGTGATCAACTTCACTGATCTCACTGCCGGAACACTGACGGTATCATTCAGTGATGAGAATCCGGGTAATACCGGACTGCCGGTATCAGAAGGAACAGATACGGTAGGCAATGCCTTCACAGAAGGATACTGGGTGATAGAAAAAGGAAACGGGCTTGAAAGCAGCAATTATAACCTTCAGCTGGAAGGTGCTGGATTCTCCAGTTTTACCTTTGATGCAAATGTAAGGATACTCAAGCGAAATGCCGGAGGCTCACCCTGGCTGCTGGATGGAACGCACGCAGCTCCTGTGGGAGTGATGGCTCAACGTGTGGGACTTAGTGACTTCTCAGAGTTTGCACTGGGAAGTTCAAGTATTTGCAGTCCACCCGTTACTTCCCTGGTCACTGGATCTGCCACTAATTGCATCAATGATGCTGCCATTGCTTATTCCGTGGTGAATACGCCGGGATCGGATTATACTTGGACCATTACAGGCGGGACTGTTGCAAGCGGACAGGGCAGTAATGCCATTACCGTCAACTGGGGCGCTGTAGGAACAACGGGACAAGTGCAGGTGATAGAGAATAATGGCTGCGCAGATGGGATCCCCTCCACTCTTGATGTGGATATTCATCCACTTCCTACGGGAAGCATTACCGGTCCAATTTCAGTCCCTGCCTCTGCAAGCGGTGTCAGCTACAACGTACTAAACAGGATTGGATATACCTATGCCTGGACGGTTACAGGAGGAACATTGGTATCCGGTAACGGGACCAGCGAGATCATGGTGGACTGGGGAGCTGAAGGTGCAGGAAATGTACAGGTTTTTGCTACCCATACTGCCTGTGGACTGTCAGATAATCCTGTTAACCTGCCGGTTACTATATATGGAGCCATCAGGAGTGTACAAACCGGGAACTGGAATAATACAGCTACCTGGGATTGCGGATGTATACCCGGGGCATCTGACAATGTGGTAATTTCCACGGGAGACACGGTTACCATGGATATCAATCCAACCATTACCAACCTGGACATTGAATCCGGAGCTGTACTTGACAATGCTGACCGCACCTTTACCATCAATGGTAATTACACCGTTAATGGGACTCACACAGGGTCAGGATCCAGGAATTGGAACAGGGTACTTTTAGAAGGTATTGGAACAACCATAGACGGTACTGGACTGATTTCACATACAGCCAGGATGTATATCAGATACGGAAGTAAGACCATCCTTCCAACAGCAAATCTTACCAAACCTTTTGGAGAGGTTTATCTTGATCCCAATGTGGTTGTTGTTAACCAGGGGATCATCACCATCGGTGAATTACTCTGGGCAGCCAATACGACCTCCGTTTGGGTGAATGAAGCAGGTGCAGTTCTTAATGCAGGAGGGAATACAGGCTCAGATTGGCCCATCATGCGCCGTGGCACATTGGTGGCTGATGCCGCTGGCAACATAGTAAACCACACTTTCGGGGCAGCACAGGAAATACAGGTACCTTCCGGCAATACATATTATCACCTGGTACTGGGTGGAGGTAGCAACAAAACGCAAATCGACAACCTGATTGTTCTGGGTGATCTTGATATTGCGAGTTCCCTCATATCCGATGATTATAATATGAACCTGGCCGGTAACTGGATGAATTCTGGTACTTACAGCGCCGGCAATGGGATTGTTACCCTGAATGGCACGGCTGACCAGACAGTAAGCAATCTACTGGGTGAGAACTTCAATGACCTGACCATACAGAAATCTTCCGGCAATGTGAACATCGGTGGAAATATTATTATTGGGGGGACGCTGAGCCTTTTCGGCGGGGATGTGTACACACAGGATAAAATGATTACGGTGGGCACCGGGACCGGCAATCCGGGCAATATTAGCAGGGTAACAGGAACAGTGGTGGGCACACTGGAGAGGTGGATAAATGCCACCGGTACAGATTTCCTATATCCCATAGGTACGGCCGCTGACTACAGGCCGGTGAATATTAATTTCAACGCACTGACTGGAGGTTCCCTCATTGCTTCATTCACCACATCAGCTCCGGGGAACCAGGGCCTCTCTTTAGATGATAATGGCACGACGGTCCATAATACATTGTTGGAAGGATATTGGGAATTGAATACAGCCAATTCACTGGCCAGTAACGATTTTGATCTAAACCTTACTGGGAATGGATTTACCAGCTTCCCCATTGTTCCGGAAACCAGGATACTGAGCAGGACGGGTAGCGGAGCCGATTGGTTGGCAAGCGGGACACACCTTGCGGCCCAGGATGCTACTGCCAGGCGGGAGAATATAAGCATACTCTCAGGTGAATACGCCCTGGCGGATACAGTGAATTGTAATCCACCTGCAACTACAGCGATAATTGGGCCCTTAAGTGTATGTACAAATGCAGTCGGGCAAACATATTCTGTGGAGGACCATGGTGGCTCCAGCTATGCATGGACTGTTACAGGCGGTTCTATTATAACTGGACAGGGGAGCAGTATTATCACGGTGAACTGGGGCTCCATAGGTATGATCGGGATGGTTGAGGTTATTGAGACCAATGCATGCAGCCAGGGAGAGCTTCAGCAAATGGTGGTCAATGTGGATCCCATACCCACCTCGGTGATAACCGGACCCATTACATCAGGTGCCGGGACTACCGGGGTAATGTATTCCGTGGAAGGAACACCCGGGTATACCTATGCATGGACAGTTAGTTTTCATGGGGCGATTGCTTCGGGAGATGGGACGGAAACGATAACGGTGGACTGGAACACGGCCGGTTCGGCCACCATTGAGGTAACGGCTACCCATACCGGTTGCGGAACATCTGCAGAACCGGTTCTTATGAATGTTGATATTTATGATGTAATTATCAGTGCCCAGGACGGTCCATGGGAAGACCCGGCCACCTGGGTGGGAGGGGTAGTACCCAACCAGATCCTCAGTGCCAGGATTATCAGTCCGCATACCGTTACAGTAAATGCCACCGCATATGTAAACAACCTGACCATAGATGTTGGGGCAACTCTGAGCAACCAGAACTTCCAGACTTGGATCTATGGAGATTATACAGTTAATGGTACCCATTCCGGTTCGGGCGATGTCAACCTTCGCATGTATGGATCCGAGGCCGTCATTGACGGTACCGGTAATATCACACATACGGGCTATTTTTATATAGGTACTGGGAATAAGAGTATTGCCCCAACTGCAGATCTTACTTTTGCGGATGGACTTCGAATAAACGATAACCTGATCATCACCAACAACGGGCATGTCAGGTTTGGACGTGCCATCTACGGTGATGTCGTTGGATCCACCTGGGTTAATGCAGAGAACGCAACCCTTGAGGCTGGTGAAAGGCTTTTTTCAAATGGATTGATCGGTACACTGGTTGCCTCTGCCACGGGGAATACGATTGTTTACACACGTCCCAATAACGTAACGGTTAAACTGCCTGCGGATGGGAATTATTACAACCTGACCATTGCCGGAACCATGGTCAAGACCCTGGAAGGAGACATCAATGTGCTGGGAGATCTTACTATTACCAGCACCCTGAGTACAGCCAATTTTGACATAAACCTGAAGGGCAATTGGAGCAATTCCAACCTTTTCGATGAAGGAACCGGAGTTGTGATCCTTTCGGGCACAGGAGATCAAAACATAAGCAACCCGGTCGGAGAAACATTTTATGACCTTAGGCTCGATAAGCCTGCAGGAACAATGACCATGGATAATGATCTCAGGGTAAGCAACGCCCTTACGATGCTTCAGGGGAATATCATGACCGGCAGCAATACGCTGATCCTTGGAACAGGCATCGGAAATCCGGGAAGTCTGATACCACACAGCCGGAACCCTGATAGGGTCCATGGAAAGGTGGATCAATACTACGGGTACAGCCATCCTGTATCCTGTTGGCGATGTTTCTTGGTACCGGCCTGCAGAGATCACCTTTAATGATCTGACAGGTGGATCACTGGTTGGCACCTTTGTTCCATCCACTCCTGGTAGCCAGGGATTGCCGCTGGATGACGGAGGACAACAGATCAGCAATACATTTACAGAAGGGTACTGGTCACTAACCAGGAAAAATGCCCTGAATAGCAACGATTATGACCTGGCCCTGACAAGCAATGGATTCAGCACCTATCCTGTCGTTGATGAGACAAGGATACTGACGCGACCCGATGCTTCCAGTGACTGGACGGCCAACGGGACCCATGCAGCGGCCAGCGGGGTAGTAGTAAACCGGGTTAATCTGAATACTTCCTCAATAGGATCAGAGTTTGCCATTGCCGATACCAGTACCTGTATACCACCAGTAACTTCAGCCATAACAGGAAATGCTAGTGCCTGTGCTAATGAAGCAGGAATTATTTATTCCGTTGATTTTACCGGAGGCTCTACCTATGATTGGACAGTAACCGGAGGCAGTGTTGTATCCGGACAGGGAACGAGTACCATTGGGGTCAACTGGGGCAGCTTGGGTATGCAGGGAGAAGTGAGGGTTGTTGAAACCAATGCCTGTGCCCCGGGTGAGCCTGTGACACTGGTGGTGGATATTCATCCGCTTCCAACCTCTTCCATTAGCGGACTGACCACAGTTGGAGAAAATTCAACGGGGAATATTTATTCCGTCCTGGAAAACCCAGGTTATACATACAGCTGGAATATCACCGGCGGGACCCTGGCATCAGGAGATGGAACAGGTATAGTGACGGTGGACTGGGGAGCTGCAGGAATTGGCAATGTAGAGGTGACAGCAACGAATACAGCCTGTGGCCTTTCAGCGGCACCGGTAAATTTGCCGGTTACCATATATGCTGTGATCACAAGTATCGCAACGGGGAGCTTCAACCAGCCAACTACATGGGATTGTAACTGTATACCTTTATCCACCAGCAATATTGTTATCGATTCCACCCATACAGTGACACTGGTGGCTGCAACAACTGTCAACAACCTGACGATCAATGCAACCGGTACATTGGACAATGCAGACCAGATCATTTATATTAATGGAAATTATACTGTAAACGGGGATCATACCGGTACAGGGAGTGCTAACTGGAGCCGTATTTACTTTGATGGGAACGGTACGACCATAGATGGGACAGGTACGATATCTCACCCCAGCCTGATCAGGATCAGGAACAACCATAAAACCATTCTCCCCACAGCAGATATTAAGAGGCCCACAGTCGGACAATTCTATATTGAGGCCAATATCGTTGTCACCAATCAAGGGACATGGGAGCAGGGGGGCAGACTATGGGGTGCTAATGCAAATTCAACCTGGAACAATGCTGAAAATGCCACCCTAAGATATGGGGCAGATTACCTAATGACTAATGGACTGCTGGGCACCTTGAATGCATCTGCAGACGGGAATACCATCGAATACTACAGGACCAATACCCAGGAGATCAAAGTACCGGTGGACAATAACTACTTCAACCTTATCCTCGCAGGTTCCGGGAACAAGAACCTGCAGGCCAATATTAATGTACTGGGAGACCTTGGCATTTCCAGTATACTGAATTCAAATAATTTTGCCATTCAGTTGTCGGGGGACTGGCTATCGACAGGTATATATAATTCTGGAACCTCCCAGGTGACACTTGTAGGGTCGGCAGATCAAACCATTTCCAATCCCACGGGTGAAACCTTCTATGATCTGATGATCAATGAGGTGTCCGGAATGGTATTGCTGGACCATGATGTTACAGTTTCCAATATGCTCACCATGAGTGGGGCTGACATCAATACCCAGGGCAATACACTTACACTGGGATTGAATACTGGCACCATCGGTACACTGAATCATAATTCGGGGACCGTAATTGGGAGATTTGAAAGATGGATATCAGGTACCGGGACGGGATTCCTCTTCCCGGTAGGTTCTGAATCCTGGTATCGTCCAGCTGACATTACTTTCAACAGCCTGACTGATGGTTCGCTGATCGCCGAGTTTATAGCATCCGCACCGGGCAACAGCGGGCTTCCCATTACCGATGGGGCAGAGGACATTCATAATGCATTCCTGGATGGATACTGGACCCTTACCAGGGCCAACGCACTGGCCAGTAATGATTATGATCTCAGCCTGACAGGTAATGGATTCAGCAGTTTTACCATTGTACCTGAGACCCGTCTCCTGGTAAGACCGAATGCTTCTGGAGACTGGTCTGCAGAAGGTACGCATGTTGCAGCCAGCGGAAACACAGCCAGCCGTACCAACCTGACAAGCCTCAGCGCAGAATACGGATTCGGAGATATTACTCCCTGTACGCCGCCTGTGACATCACCTATCTCAGGGAGCACATCCGTTTGTACCGGTGCCACGGGAGAAACATACCTTGTTACACTGAATGCCGGATCAACCTATTTATGGACTGTCACAGGTGGTAGTATTGTAGGGGGACAGGGAACAAGTTCCATTACGGTGGACTGGGGGCCGACAGGAATGATGGGGCAGATTGAGGTAATAGAGACCAACACCTGTACCGATGGTGAGGCAGTCCTCCAGGATATAGAGATCCATCCACTTCAAACATCCCTTATTTCCGGGGAGACTGTTGTTGCAGCAGGAGCTATGGGCGAAGCCTATTCAGTGATCAGCAGGCCAAATTATGATTATACCTGGACCATCACAGGCGGTACGCTGACATCGGGACAGACGACTGCTAATGTGACAGTGGACTGGGGTGTGGGACCGGCAGGTAATGCATCTGTAATCGCAACCAACACCATATGCTCTGCATCTGCCCCTGCAGAAGAACTGGACATTACCATTTATCCGGTCATCACCAGCGTGGCCACAGGTAGCTGGGTTGATCCGTTGACATGGGACTGTAACTGTGTTCCTTCATCCAGTAGCAGTGTAATTATTGCAACAGGTGATACAGTTACCACCACTGCAGAGGTAACCATCAATAACCTGACCATCGAATCAAATGCCCAGTTAAATACAGTTGGGTACCTGTTCATCATTGACGGGGATTATATCGTAGATGGTGATCATACCGGAACCGGCAGGGAGCATTGGGACCGTATTTACCTGAATGGTGTGGATACAGAGATTGGTGGTACGGGTACCATTTCCAATACAGGAAGACTAAGGGTGAGATTCGGTAATAAAACGATACTGGCAAATGCCGACCTAACCAAACCTGAAGGTGAATTTTATATCGATGGCAACCTTACGGTTACCAATAACGGTAGCATTTCAAACGGAGGCAATATACGTGCAGCAAATACTTCTGTTCGCTGGATAAATGCTTCAGGGGCAGTTTTGATGGTCGGTAATGAAATATTCTACCATGATGGGCAACGAGGGATATTGGTGGCATCGGCTCCAGATAATACCATCATATATAATGAAGCAGCCCTCCAGTATATTAAGGTCCCTGAAAACGGAGAGTATTATAACTTAGCCCTTCAAGGATCCAATAATAAGAATATGGTCGGGGACATTAAAGTGCTCAATGACCTGACCATTGCAAGTACGCTTAATACAGCCAATAACGACCTGGAAATAGGAGGTAACTGGACAAATACGAATGTGTTTAATGAAGGGACCGGAATGGTTACCTTTAATGGCTCCGGTGCCCAGTCAATCAACAATATTGCAGGGGAAACCTTTTTCAACCTGACCATAGATAAACCAGCTGATACCCTCAGCCTGAATGGAAATGTAATCACGTCTGGAGCATTGACCATGACTTCCGGTGATATCAATACAGGCAGTTCAGTCCTTACCCTGGGTATCAATACTACCACTGTAGGAACACTCCTGCATTCCGGCGGGACTATCACAGGAAGGTTTGAACGCTGGGTGAACAGTACGGGGACAGGCTATTTATTCCCGATTGGCACGGAAACATTCTATCGTCCCGCACAGGTAAGCTTTAATGCATTGAATGCAGGATCATTGATCCTGGAATTCATTAACATTGCTCCTGGCAATGATGGATTGCCACTCAATGATGGTGGTGTAGATATACAGAACACATTTGTTGAAGGTTTCTGGAGCCTCACCCAGGCAAACAGCCTCAGCAGTTCCGATTATGATGTTGATCTTACAGGGAATGGTTTCACTACTTTCCCAATAGTGGATGCAACCCGTGTACTCACACGTGCCAACGGCAGCATGCCATGGAGTGCAGACGGAATCCATGTGGCAGGAACCGGCAATACGGCAAGCCGCAGCAATATATCCATCCTTTCCAGTCATCTTGCACTGGCGGATACAACCACCTGTACCATTCCGGTAACAGGTGCAATTTCCGGAGATATCTCTGTGTGTACAGGAACGGCAAACAGTGCTTATAGTGTTACCAATACACCTGGATCTATTTATACCTGGACTGTAACAGGTGGAACTATCTCCTCAGCACAGGGATTGAACTTTATTTTCGTGGATTGGGGCAGTACCGGCATGACCGGCAGTGTGGAAGTGGTTGAGGATAACGGATGCAGCCAGGGCGCTCCGGTCCAGATGGATGTTTATATCAATCCCATTCCGACCTCTGCCATCACAGGCAACATAGCAGTATCAGCAGGGGCATCCGGTGAGGCTTATTCCGTCATTGCTACAGCTGGTTATACCTATACCTGGTCAATCTCAGGTGACGGGACCATAACATCCGGACAGGGAAATGCCAGTATAACAGTGGATTGGGGAGCTGCAGGAACTGCACTCCTGAGTGTAACCGCTGGCAATGGATGTGGAAATGCACTTCCCGTTGACCTGACGGTTGATATTTATGATGTATTCATAACCGCACAATCTGGTGACTGGGAGGATCCGGCCACCTGGATAGGGAATATTGTGCCCGGCGCATCAAATTCGGCGCGAATTGCCAGCACTCATACCGTTCAGCAGATTGCCAATGTTACCATACAGACGCTGATCATAGATGAGGGTGCCATACTTGATTCAAGGAACAATTACATATATATCAATGGCAATTATACACTGAACGGTGAACATACCGGTGGGAATGTGGATCACCGCGTACGACTGAATGGACTGGGGACTACCATTGATGGTACTGGGACCTACACGCACCTGGGTACCCTTTACATGGATACCGGGGATAAGATCGTAGCATCCACAGCCAACCTTACCATACAGGATAATTTCCGGATAAATGATAACATCCGGGTGACCAATTACGGTTCAATCACCGTTACTGGGTACTATGGTATATGGGGAGACAATTCTGGCATGACCTGGGTGAATGAAGCAAATTCATCCCTAAATTCAGGTGGGGCACGGATGTTTAACAATGGAGGATCCGGTACCCTGGTAGCCTCTGCTGCAGGCAATACGGTTGAGTACTCACGGACGAATGTAATACCCATTAATACACCTGTTGGCAATACCTATTATAACCTGGTGATCAGTGGGACCAACGAGAAGACGATACAGGCAAACCTGAACATTACAGGCGACCTGACAATTAGCAGTACACTGGATGCTAATAATTTGGATATCCGGTTGGTTGGGGACTGGAACAATACTGGATTCTTTACTGAAGGAACAGGAACCGTAACCCTTGATGGTAACGCAGACCAGACCATTTCCAATCCCCTGGGAGAAACATTTAATGACCTGGTCATCAATAAGGGGGCCGGAACAGCCATCCTGGGTGGCAATGTCATAGTCTCAAACAGTCTTGCACTGACAAACGGGATTGTTGCCACCGGATCCAATGTCCTTACCCTGGGAACCGGTGCAGCAAGCATAGGTTCCTTTACCCGGACAAATGGATGGGTCAATGGCCAGATGGAAAGATGGCTTAACAGTACAGGTACCGATTATGATATTCCAGTAGGATCAGACAATGATTACAGGCCGGCCCAAATCAATTTTAATGTACTTGGAAGCAATGGATCACTCATCACCTCATTCATTTCATCTTCACCGGGTAACGATGGACTGCCGCTAGCGGAAGGGGCCATTGATATCAATAATACCTTTGCCGAAGGATACTGGTCAATGATCAAGGCTAATTCACTTGAAAGTACGGATTATAACCTGGCACTTACTGGTGGTGGCTTTACTTCTTTTGCTATTACCGATGAGACCAGGTTGCTCACACGGCCAACAGGGATGACAGACTGGTCATTAAGCGGAACCCATGTGGCAGCAGTTGGGAATACGGCTGCTCGGGACAATATCAGTATCCTCTCAGGTGAATATGCTTTCGGTGATACGACCAATTGCATTGCCCCGGTGACCTCACCCATCAGTGGCTCTACCCAAAGGTGCATAAACAATGCAGGAATTCCCTATTTCGTAACCGACAATCCGGGTTCAACATATACATGGCAAGTCACGGGTGGGACCGTGGTCAGTGGCCAGGGGACAAGTTCCATCACAGTGGATTGGGGATCAATTGCTATGATGGGACAGGTTCTGGTTGTTGAAAACAATGGTTGTACAGATGGTGCACCCGAGGTCCTGGATGTTGAAATCGGTCCCCTCCCAACTTCTGCTATTACTGGCCCAATTGCTGTGGCAAATGGTGAGTCAGGAGTAAGCTATTCTGTGGATGCCAATGCAGGATATACATATAATTGGACCATTTCCCCGGAGGGCAGTATAGCCACTGGTCAGGGGACCAATGTGGTGACAGTGGACTGGAGCAGTACAGGTACCGCCACCCTTAGTGTGGTAGGTTCAAACAGCTGCGGTGATGCCAATCAGGTTGACCTGTTTGTGGAGGTTTATGATGTATTTGTGAGTGCGACGTCGGGGGACTGGGCAGTGGGAGGCACCTGGGTCGGAGGAGTGGCACCGACCAGTGTAAGCAGCGCACAGATTGCATCTGGACATACAGTTACTGTTAATAGCAATACTACAATTAACAATATCACCATTGATGGTGGAGCGACCCTTGATACACGTAATAATTATTTCTATGTCAATGGCAACTACACATTAAATGGTACACATACGGGTTCTGCGGGGGACAGGGTACGGTTGCAAGGTACGGATGCCATTATTGATGGGATAGGAACATACTCATATACCGGAAGGGTATATATTAATGCCGGTAATAAAACCATAGCTTCGGGGGCTAACCTCACATTTGGGGGCAGTCTGTTGATTGCCAATAACCTGATCGTAACCAATGAGGGCAGGATTGATGTAGGCAATGATATCAATTGTTATACCAATACAATATGGATCAATGCTGAAAATTCAACACTCATATTACAGGATGATTTTACCAATGGTACCCTGATTGCATCATCCCTGGCTAACACCGTGGTCTTTGATGGACCTGTCAACAATACCATTAGGCGGCCCCAAAACGATACCTATTATCATCTCGAAATACGTGGTAGCGGAAATAAATCAATGGCATCTGCACTGACCATTCTCGGAGACCTGACCATAGCAGGTCCCCTCGTCAGTAATAATTTTGACATCAATCTTGGCGGGAATTGGACCAACACGGCGAGTTTCTCAGAGGGATCTGGTGTTGTTACCTTGAATGGGACAGAGGATCAGCAGATCGCCAATCCTGTTGGAGAAACTTTCTATGACCTTGCTGCTAGCAAATCTACAGGACAATTGAACCTGGATAATGATGTGACGGTTTCGAATACCCTTATCATGACGGAAGGGGTCATTAATTCAGGGACAAATGCATTAATTCTTGGGACCAGTACAGGCAATGTTGGTACGCTCAGTTATTCATCCGGCCGGATAATTGGACAGTTTAAGAGATGGATTGATGTAGCTGGTACATGGCTCTTTCCCGTTGGCACAAGTAATTATTACAGACCCGCCAGTATTACCTTCAATAATGTTACTGGTGGATCTGTCACGACTGAATTTATCAGCAGCGGTCCGGGAAGCAATGGTTTACCCCTGGATGATGGGGGACAAAATGTGGTAAATACTTTCACAGAAGGATATTGGGCATTGCTCAGGGGAGATGCCCTCACGACCAGTGATTATGACCTGCTTTTAACGGCCAATGGATTTACTAGTTTCACACCGACTGACGAGACCCGCCTGCTGCTGCGCCCCAATTCAGGGAGCAACTGGATAGTGGAGGGAGCTCATGTGGGACTGGCAGGAAACCAGGTCAGCAGGTCTGGCATGGGGACCCTCTCAGCAGAGTTTGCCCTGGGAGACACGACGAATTGTACACCTCCCGCCACAAGTGCCATTACTGGCCCATCAAGCGTATGTACAGGTTCATTCAACCAGTTGTATTCTGTGGTTAATTCCGGTGGATCAACCTATACATGGACCGTGACAGGTGGCAGTATCACAGCCGGTCAGGGATCCAACAGTATACTGGTTACCTGGGGAGGCACAGGCATGCCTGGACAAGTTGAAGTGGTTGAGAATAACGGATGTACAGACGGCTCCCCGGTTACACTGGATGTTGAGATCGGGCCATTGCCAACGACACCCATCACCGGTGATAATGCGGTGGCTATTGGCACAACAGGAAGCATATATTCAGTAATAGCAGAGCCGGGGTACACCTATACCTGGAGCATCTCTTTCGGAGGTACCATTCAGACCGGACAGGGAACTGGTTCCATAATGGTTGATTGGGGACTGGTACCCGGGAATGCCATCATTACAGTAAATGCATCCAATGCATGCGGAGCGGCTGCACCTGTTACCCTGCCTGTTGATATTTTTGATCTGATCGTTAGTGCACAGACTGGAGACTGGAACGATCCGGCTACCTGGCAGGGAGGAGTAATCCCATCCACCAGTAGCAGTGCCAGAATACGTGCCGTAGATACAGTGACCACCTATTCAAACGATGATATCACGAATATCATCATCGACGGGGTTCTCGATACACGCAATAACTACTTCTATGTCTATGGGGATTATACCCTTGACGGGGAACATACAGGGACAAACCAAAATCGTATCAGGTTAGATGGTGCAGATGCCACCATCGATGGAACCGGCAGGATTACCCATACTGGAAATGTATATATCGGAACAGGTAATAAGACCATTGCCTCTACAGCAGATATTAGCATTGCGGTTGACCTGACGGTAGCGGCTAATATTATTATTACCAATAATGGATCTTTGACAATTGCCCTTGACCTCAACCTGAGTAACACAAGTACCAACTGGATCAATGCTGAGAATTCCACCCTGAATATTGGAAGGAACATCAATAGCGGGACATTTATCGCAAACTCCGCCGACAATACTGTCAACTATTCAGGTGCCTGGAACCAGAGCATTAAACGCACACAGGGAGATATATACTACAACCTGCAATTATCTGGGGCAAACACGAAAACATTACTCGCGGATGTTACTGTCTTGGGAGACATCAGCATATCGGCGATCCTTAACGCTGCAAATAATGATATCAACCTTGCAGGCAATTGGACACAAACCGGAAGTTTTACGGAAGGATCCGGCACTGTCAACCTGAATGGATCAGCTGGCCAATCCATTTCCAACTCCTCAGACAATATCTTTAACAACCTGACCATTGATAAGAACAGTGGGACGGCCACCATAATTAATGATGTAAGGGTAGGAGGTACATTGTCCATGCTTAATGGCAACATCAACACATTAGGCAACACCTTGATGCTTGGTTTAAATACCACTACGACAGGTACCCTCAACCACTTCAATGGTGCCATCATCGGAAAATTTGAAAGATGGATCAACACACCGGGTGTACTATATGTCTTCCCGGTTGGTAATGCAAGCTACCTGAGGCAATTTAATGCCACCCATACCAATCTGACGAATGGTTCTCTGGTTGTTGAGTTTGTATCTGCACCTCCGGGGAATGCCGGTCTGCCGCTAGTCGACGGTACAGGAACGGTGAATAATGCCTTTACAGAAGGTTACTGGTCCACTTCCCGTCAGAACGGGATGTCCAGCAATAACTTTGACCTTGATCTGGTGGCGGAAGGATTTTTTAGTTTTGCCATAGACACTTCCACCCGAATAATCACCCGCCAGAATTCCTCCTCAGACTGGAACGTGAGTGGTAATCACGCCAATGCTGTAGGCAATACTGTCAGCAGGGTCAATGTAAATACAGCCACCCTAACAGCAGAATATGCCCTTGGAGATCCTACCGTTTGTACTCTACCTGATGATCAGACCATTACTGGGGCCATCAATGTATGCCAAAATGCAAGTGGTGAAAGCTATACAGTGACTGACCTGGGGAATACTTATACATGGACAGTTACAGGAGGTATTATTGCAAGCGGACAGGGTACGGCAGCCATTTCTGTCGATTGGGGCTCAACCGGTATGGTTGGTGAGGTAAGGATGATTGAGAACAATGGCTGCGGAAGCGGAAATCCGGCCGTTCTCGATATTACTATCCACCCCTTGCCAACAAGTACCATTATTGGAAAAGATGCTGTGGCAGAATTTGCCCTTGGTGAACAGTATTCGGTTGATCCGACGGTGGATTATCTGTATAGCTGGACGGTCAACGGGGGTTCTGTTGCTACGGGACAGGGCAGCAGTATAATAACGGTGGACTGGGGAGCCGCGGGAGCTGGGGATGTGACAGTTACTGCTTCGGAAATTTGTGGAACAGCCGATCCGGTTAACTTGCCGGTATCTATATACGATGTAATCATCTCTGCACAAACTGGTGACTGGAATGTCGGAACCACCTGGGTGGGTGGTGTGGTTCCTGGATCATCTAACAGCGCGGTAATAGATGCTGGACATATCGTTAGTGTCACTGATGCAAATAAAACGATAAACAATATTACGATCCGTGCAACTGCAACACTGGATTCTAGGGGATATTATTTTACAGTGAATGGAGATTATACATTGAATGGAACACATACAGGTTTCAATAACAGGGTAAGGTTGAACGGGCTGGATGCCATCATCGACGGAAGTGGTGACTTTATGCACACGGGACAGCTGGAGATCAGGACAGGGAACAAGACCATCATGCCCTCGGCTGACCTTTTCGTGAACAGGCGTATGTGGGTAAACAGCAACCTGATCATCACGAACCAGGGAAGGATTGAAATAGGAGATGACCTGTTGTTCCAGAATGGCAATACTACCTGGATCAATGATGAAAATTCCACCCTGGTGATTGAAGATGTTATTAGTACTACCGGTATTCTACGGGCTTCTGCTGAAGGAAATACGGTTATTTTTCAGGGCCCAAACAACCGTGGCATCAAACTCCCCTTTAATGACACATATTTTAACCTGGAGATTGGTGGAACAGCCACCAAGATCATGCCTTCTGCCCTGACCCTGCTGGGAGATCTTACCATAACATCCACGTTCAACTCAAATAACAGGCACCTTACCATTTATGGTGACTGGACAAATTCCGGAGATTTTATAGAAGGTAGCGCGAATGTCACCTTTACGGGTAGCGATGACCAGGTCCTTACAAATGCTGCCGGAGAAATGTTCAATGACCTGACCATCACCAAATCAGGAAGTGACCTGATCCTGGCAGGCGATGTCATCATATCTTCTGACCTGATAATGAACAGTGGAAATATAGTGACAGCAAGCAATCTGATTACCCTGGGTACAAGTACGGGAGTTACAGGTACCCTGACCCATTATGACGGTACCGTAGTCGGAAGCATGGAACGCTGGATCAGTGCCACTGCAAACAATATCTTGTTCCCGGTGGGTACAGATAATTATTACCGTCCTGGCCTCATCAATTTCACTGATCTGACAGCAGGATCACTCATCACTGAATTTGTTGAATCAAATCCTGGTACTGCTGGACTTCCACTGACTGACGGGGCAGATGACATTGCCAATACCTTTGTTGAAGGATACTGGACAATGATAACGGCCAATTCACTTGCCAGTACGGATTATAACCTTGAGCTTACCGGAAATGGTTTCACTACATTCCCGATACACTCCGGGGTCAGGTTACTGACGAGGCCAAATTCCGGTGCTAATTGGGTAGCTAATGGAAATAACCTGGCAGCAGTTGGCAGTACTGCACGCAGGACAAACCTGAACATTCTATCAGCAGAATATGCATTCGGTGACACTACCTCCTGTACTTTACCTATTACCTCGCCCATTGCAGGAAACAACACGGTATGTGCCCTTTCAGCGGGAGAAGCATACTCTGTCACACCGGCAGGAGGTTCAGTATTTACATGGACCGTAACTGGTGGAACGATTAGCACTGGACAAGGAACCAATAGCATAACAGTGGACTGGGGTCTGGATACTTTGCCTGCAGAAGTAAGGGTAGTAGAGAACAATGGCTGTGCGGATGGCGCTCCTGTAATCCTGGCTGTCTCATTGACTGAGGCTCCATACTCAACCATATCTAAAACTGACGTGGCATGTGCCGGAGATACTGATGGTGCCATTACAGTAAACCCGGTGGGAGGCATCCCGGCATACACATTCCTGTGGAATACCACAGAGACAAGCCAGTCAATAAATAACCTGGGAGCAGGGGATTATGATGTAACTGTAACGGATGGAAATGGCTGTACATGGGATACTACGCTAACAATAAGGGAACCCGATGCCATCCTGCTTGCAACCAGTTCAACAGATGTAAGCTGTTTCGGCGGGAACAATGGAACAGCTACGGTTTCGGCCTCCGGTGGGACACTGCCCTATACCTTCCAGTGGGACGCTGCTGCTGGTTCCCAGACAACGTCTACAGCACTGGCACTGATGGCAGGAGACTATGACGTAGTTGTAACTGATTTCAGGGGTTGCACTGAAATGGAAACGGTAACTGTTAGCCAGCCTCTTACAGCATTAACCGGTGCAACAACACCTGATAGTGTCTCTTGTTTTGGCGATGCTGACGGACAAATTACTGCTAGTCCTATGGGAGGTACGCCCTCATACAGCTTCCAGTGGGATGCAGCAGCCGGTAACCAGACCACACCAACAGCCATTAACCTGACCATTGGTATATACTCTGTTACCATTACTGACTTCAACGGTTGTACAACAATACTGAGTGATACGGTAAGGGAACCCACAGAGGTGACAACCAGTACCAGTGCCATTTCAGTCTCCTGTTTCGGAGGCAGTGACGGAGCTGCGATTGTATCAGCAAATGGAGGAACAGAACCCTATACCTATCTCTGGGATGTTGCTGCTGGCAGTCAGACTACAGATACTGCATTTAACCTGCCAACAGGATCTTACACGGTTACTGTGACAGATGATAATTTATGTAGTGTTAACGACTTTGCGAGTGTTCCTCAACCAGGAACACCATTGACTGTTTCATTTACTACAGCAGATGTGAATTGTCCTGGTGGCTCAGATGGACAGGCATCAGCCATTCCGGTAGGGGGAAGCGAGCCATACACTTATCAATGGGATGCAGCCGCTGGTAACCAGACGACACAAACTGCTACCGGATTATCAGCTGGTACTTACACTGTAAATGTGACAGATGACCTTGGCTGTATTGTAGTTGACAATGTGACTGTTAATGAGACTGCCACTCCAATCTCAATAGTATCTGTAGGGGGGACAAATCCGACCTGTAATGGGGGTAATGATGGCTTTGCAACAGTCACCCATACTGGAGGAACAGGACTCATTACCTACTTATGGGATGATCTTGACAGCCAAAGCACAGCGACTGCTTCCGGACTTACTGCAGGAACCTATCATATCGTGGTTACTGATGCCACAGGTTGCCAGGATAATGATTCTGTAACATTGACTGAACCTACTGTCATTGTGACTACCATTGTCGGTGACAGTGCAACATGTTTCGGTTGTACGGATGGATCTGCAGATCTTACAGTGTCTGGTGGAACACCTGGCTATATTTTCCTCTGGTCCAATGGTGAGACCACTGAAGATATTAGCGGGATACCTGCCGGTACATATGTGGTCCGTGTAACCGATGCGGCCGGTTGTATTGTGTATGATACCATAGTTATCCATGAACCTAATCCTTTCCTCTTCTATATCGATTCGGTTAGAAATGTAACCTGTCCTGGAGGAAATGATGGTGCTATTTATACACATGCCTCGGGTGGAACCCGGGAATACAGTTTCTCCATTGACGGTGGATTCACATGGGTAAGTGACAGCATCTTCACCAACCTGAGTGCCAATACATATACCATCATCGTAAGGGATTTCCATATGTATACCAGGAGTGATATTACGGTAATAACCGATGATGACATAGTATCACCGGTGGCTGTCTGCCACGATACTGCGATCTATCTGGATGCTTCTGGTGCAGCCTCGATTGTGGCAGGTGACATCGATAATGGAAGCTCTGATAATTGCGGAATCGCCAGCATGAGTGTAACTCCAAATGCATTTACCTGTGCCAATGTCGGTCCAAATACAGTGACCCTCGAAGTCAGGGATGTTGGTGGAAACACCAGTACCTGTAATGCAACAGTTACAGTTCTTGATACCATCTCCCCACAGATTACCTGTCCTGCAGACCAGACTGAGGTAGTAGATGCAGACTGCGAACTGTTGCTGCCAGATTACACTGCTGCAGCCATCGTAGTAGAAAACTGTGCAGGTTCAGTCATCACTCAAACTCCGATACCAGGAACATTGTTAAGTGGACACGGAACAGTCCAGGTTGTTCAGCTAAAAGTTACCGATGCCAGTGGCAATGCTGACAGCTGTACATTTACGGTGACCTTAGAAGATACCACCGATCCCATCGCTATCAGCCAGGATACGACAGTATACCTTGATGCGACAGGCAATGTAGCCATCGACAGCTCGTTTGTAGATAACGGCTCGAGTGACAACTGTGGCATCGTTACCCAGACCCTTGATGTGAGCACCTTCACCTGTGCAGAAGTAGGGGCCAATACGGTAACGATGACAGTTACCGATGTAGCTGGTCTTACCGATGTAAGCAGCTCTACAGTCACTGTGCTTGATACCATTGCCCCACAGATCACCTGTCCTGCAGACCAGATCGAAGCAGTTGATGCTAATTGCGAATTATTGTTACCTGACTATACTGCTGCGGCAGCTGTAGTAGAAAATTGCGGCGGCTCTGTAATAGTACAGACCCCTGCAGCCGGCACGCTGCTGAGTGGACACGGCACAACACAAATTGTTCAGCTAAGGGTTACCGATGCCAGTGGCAATGCTGACAGCTGTACATTTACGGTGACCTTAGATGATACCACCGATCCCATCGCTATCAGCCAGGATACGACAGTATACCTTGATGCTGGAGGCAGTGTGACCATCGACAGCTCGTTTGTAGATAACGGCTCGAGTGACAACTGTGGCATCGTTACCCAGACCCTTGATGTGAGCACCTTCACCTGTGCAGAAGTAGGGGCCAATACGGTTACGATGACAGTTACCGATGTAGCTGGTCTTACCGATGTCAGCAGCTCAACGGTAACTGTTCTTGATACTATTGCTCCACAGATCACCTGTCCTGCAGACCAGATCGAAGTAGTAGATGCAGACTGCGAACTGTTGTTACCTGACTACACTGCTGCAGCGGTTGTAGTAGAAAATTGCGGAGGCTCTGTAATTGTACAGACCCCAGCAGCCGGCACACTGCTGAGTGGCCATGGTACAATCCAGGTTGTTCAACTAAGGGTTACCGATGCCAGTGGCAATGCTGACAGCTGTACATTTACGGTGACCTTAGATGATACCACCGATCCGATAGCCATCAGCCAGGATACAACAGTATACCTTGATGGGACAGGCAGTGTAGCCATCGACAGCTCGTTTGTAGATAACGGCTCGAGTGACAACTGCGGCATTGTTACCCAGACCCTTGATGTAAGCACCTTCACCTGTGCAGAAGTAGGGGCCAATACGGTTACGATGACTGTTACCGATGTAGCTGGTCTGACAGATGTAAGCAGCTCAACTGTTACAGTTCTTGATACCATCTCCCCACAGATCACCTGTCCTGGCAGACCAGACTGAGGTGGTAGATGCCAGACTGCGAACTGTTACTGCCAGATTACACTGCTGCAGCCATCGTAGTAGAAAACTGTGCAGGTTCAGTTATCACTCAGACTCCGATGCCAGGAACACTGTTGAGTGGCCACGGCACAGTCCAGGTTGTTCAGCTAAAAGTTACCGATGCCAGTGGCAATGCTGACAGCTGTACATTTACGGTGACCTTAGATGATACCACCGATCCGATCGCTATCAGCCAGGATACGACAGTATACCTTGATGCTGGAGGAAATGTACCATCGACAGCTCATTTGTAGATAATGGCTCGAGTGACAACTGTGGCATCGTTACCCAGACCCTTGATGTGAGCACCTTCACCTGTGCAGAAATAGGGGCCAATACGGTAACGATGACAGTTACCGATGTAGCTGGTCTTACAGATGTAAGCAGCTCAACGGTTACAGTCCTTGATACCATCTCCCCACAGATCACCTGTCCTGGCAGACCAGACCGAAGTAGTTGATGCAGCTGCGAATTATTATTACCAGACTATACTGGTGCAGCAGTTGTAGTAGAAAACTGCGGAGGCTCTGTTATTGTACAGACCCCAGCTGCCGGCACACTGCTGAGTGGCCATGGCACAACACAGATTGTTCAGCTAAGAGTTACCGATGCCAGTGGCAATGCTGACAGCTGTACATTTACTGTTACCTTAGATGATACCACCGATCCGATAGCCATCAGCCAGGATACGACAGTATACCTTGGTGCTGGAGGCAGTGTCACCATCGACAGCTCGTTTGTAGATAATGGCTCGAGTGACAACTGCGGCATTGTTACCCAGACCCTTGATGTAAGCACCTTCACCTGTGCAGATGTAGGGGCCAATACAGTAACGATGACAGTAACCGATGTTGCTGGTCTTACAGATGTCAGCAGCTCTACAGTAACTGTCCTTGATACCATCTCCCCACAGATCACCTGTCCTGGCAGACCAGACCGAGGTAGTAGATGCCAGCTGCGAATTATTATTACCAGATTACACTGGTGCAGCAGTTGTAGTAGAAAACTGCGGAGGCTCTGTAATTGTACAGACCCCAGCTGCCGGCACACTGCTGAGTGGCCATGGCACAGTCCAGGTTGTTCAACTAAAAGTTACCGATGCCAGTGGCAATGCTGACAGCTGTACATTTACGGTTACCTTAGATGATACCACCGATCCAATAGCCATCAGCCAGGATACAACTGTATACCTTGATGCGCAGGCAGTAGTACCATCGACAGCTCGTTTGTAGATAATGGCTCGAGTGATAACTGCGGCATCGTTACCCAGACCCTTGATGTCAGCACCTTCACCTGTGCCGATGTAGGAGCCAATACGGTAACGATGACTGTAACTGATGTTGCTGGTCTGACTGATGTAAGCAGCTCAACGGTTACAGTTCTTGATACCATCTCCCCACAGATCACCTGTCCTGGCAGACCAGACTGAGGTAGTAGATGCCAGCTGTGAACTATTATTGCCAGACTATACTGGTGCAGCCATCGTAGTAGAGAACTGTGCAGGTTCAGTTATCACTCAGACTCCGGTAGCAGGCACATTGTTAAGTGGCCATGGCACAGTCCAGGTTGTTCAGTTAAAAGTTACCGATGCCAGTGGCAATGCTGACAGCTGTACCTTTACGGTTACCTTAGATGATACCACCGATCCGATAGCCATCAGCCAGGATACGACAGTATACCTTGATGCTGGCGGCAGTGTCACCATCGATAGCTCATTTGTAGATAATGGCTCGAGTGATAACTGCGGCATCGTAACCCAGACCCTTGATGTGAGCACCTTCACCTGTGCCGATGTAGGGGCCAATACGGTAACGATGACTGTAACTGATGTTGCTGGCTTACCGATGTCAGCAGCTCAACGGTTACTGTCCTTGATACCATCTCCCCACAGATCACCTGTCCTGGCGACCAGACCGAGGTAGTAGATGCCAGCTGTGAATTATTATTACCAGATTACACTGCTGCAGCAGTTGTAGTAGAAAACTGCGGAGGTTCTGTTATTAGTACAGACCCCAGCAGCCGGCACCTGCTGAGTGGCCATGGCACAGTCCAGGTTGTTCAGCTAAAAGTTACCGATGCCAGTGGCAATGCTGACAGCTGTACCTTTACTGTTACCTTAGATGATACCACCGATCCAATAGCCATCAGCCAGGATACAACAGTATACCTTGATGCTGGCGGTAGTGTACCATAGACAGCTCATTTGTAGATAATGGCTCGAGTGACAACTGCGGCATAGTAACCCAGACCCTTGATGTAAGCACCTTCACCTGTGCAGATGTAGGGGCCAATACGGTAACGATGACAGTAACTGATGTTGCTGGTCTTACCGATGTCAGCAGCTCAACGGTTACGGTCCTTGATACTATCTCCCCACAGATCACCTGTCCTGGCGACCAGACCGAGGTAGTTGATGCCAGCTGTGAACTATTATTACCAGATTATACTGGTGCAGCCGTTGTAGTAGAAAACTGCGGAGGTTCAGTTATTAGTACAGACCCCAGCAGCAGGCACACTGTTGAGTGGCCATGGCACTGTTCAGGTTGTTCAACTAAAAGTTACCGATGCCAGTGGCAATGCTGACAGCTGCACGTTTACTGTTACCTTAGATGATACCACCGATCCGATAGCCATCAGCCAGGATACAACTGTATACCTTGATGCTGGCGGCAGTGTCACCATAGACAGCTCATTTGTAGATAATGGCTCGAGTGATAACTGCGGCATCGTAACCCAGACCCTTGATGTAAGCACCTTCACCTGTGCAGATGTAGGAGCCAATACGGTAACGATGACTGTAACTGATGTTGCTGGTCTGACTGATGTCAGCAGCTCAACGGTTACAGTCCTTGATACCATCTCCCCACAGATCACCTGTCCTGGCGACCAGACTGAGGTAGTAGATGCCAGCTGTGAACTATTATTACCAGATTATACTGGTGCAGCCGTTGTAGTAGAAAACTGTGGAGGTTCTGTTATTGTCAGACCCCAGCTGCCGGCACATTGTTGAGTGGCCATGGCACTGTCCAGGTAGTTCAGTTAAAAGTTACCGATGCCAGTGGCAATGCTGACAGCTGTACCTTTACTGTTACCTTAGATGATACGACCGATCCGATAGCCATCAGCCAGGATACGACAGTTTACCTTGATGCTGGCGGCAGTGTCACCATAGACAGCTCGTTTGTAGATAATGGCTCAAGCGATAACTGCGGCATCGTAACCCAGACCCTTGATGTCAGCACCTTTACCTGTGCAGATGTAGGGGCCAATACGGTTACGATGACAGTTACTGATGTTGCTGGTCTTACCGATGTCAGCAGCTCAACGGTTACGGTTCTTGATACCATCTCCCCACAGATCACCTGTCCTGGCGACCAGACCGAGGTAGTTGATGCCAGCTGTGAATTATTATTGCCAGATTATACAGGTGCAGCCGTTGTAGTAGAAAACTGCGGAGGTTCTGTTATTGTCCAGACCCCAGCAGCCGGCACCTTGCTGAGTGGCCATGGCACAGTCCAGATAGTTCAGCTAAAAGTTACCGATGCCAGTGGCAATGCTGACAGCTGTACCTTCACTGTTACCTTAGATGATACGACCGATCCGATAGCCATCAGCCAGGATACGACTGTTTACCTGGATGCTGGTGGTAGTGTCACCATAGACAGCTCGTTTGTAGATAATGGTTCGAGTGACAACTGTGGCATCGTAACCCAGACCCTTGATGTAAGCACCTTCACCTGTGCTGAAGTAGGGGCCAATACGGTTACAATGACTGTAACCGATGT
>CAVVYS010000002.1:0-48345 GCA_963752525.1 uncultured Bacteroidaceae bacterium
TCCAGTCCTTCTACTCTGAAATCTCGCGGGAGTTCGGCTCTTGTTTTCTTATTTTAAGGACCCGTGTATTGATCATCTTGCTATTATTCACGGTAATCTTATACATGACCGGAACAATAACCAGGGTGATAAAGGTAGCGAAGGTCAGTCCAAAAATTACCATCTGTCCGCCAGGGTAGTTTTCATTGATAAGGATGTTTGATGGTATAAAATTAAAAAATGCCGACGAGGTAATCAGGCTAGTTCACATTTGTTTACTTTTACTGAATGGCAAAAGTGTTAATTACCGGGGGCACTGGTCTTATAGGTCAACATCTTAGCAGAAAGCTGCTTAGAAATGGCTACGAAGTTGTAGTCTTAAGCAGACACAGAAGTAAAAATAATGAGGCCGAAATCCCTGTATATTATTGGAATATAGATAAAAATGAAATTGACCAGGAAGTGCTTAATTCATGTGACTATATTATACATCTTGCAGGAGTAAATATCGGTGAGAAAAGATGGACGGATCAAAGGAAACTTCAAATCTCAAAGAGTAGAATCAAATCAGCCGAATTCATACTACAAAATATAAATAAAAAGGATCATAATCTGAAAGCCTTTATTTCAGCTTCTGCAATTGGATATTATGGATCAATTACATCAGATAAAGTATTTGATGAAGCTGATTCATTTGCAGAAGATTTTCTTGGTAATACCTGTAATCAGTGGGAGCAGAGTGCAGACAGATTTAGTGATTTTGGGACAAGGGTAGTTAAAGTCAGAACAGGAATTGTCTTGTCAAAAAAAGGAGGAGTATTATCCAGATTCAGTGTCCCGGCAAAGACTGGCCTGGGATCTGCAATTGGTGATGGGAAACAATATTTACCATGGATACATATCGAAGACCTTTGCAATATCTATATGTGTGCTATTCAGAATTCAAATATGAAAGGTGCTTACAACGCAGTAGCACCTGAGCATATTACTAACAATGAATTTGTCAGAAAGATTTCAGAGAGATTGAAAAGACCTTTTTGGCTCCCGAATATTCCATCAATAGTAATAAAATTGATGTTTGGGGAGATGTCTGTAATGCTTCTAAATGGCAGCAGGGTTTCATCTGAACGGATAATTACTGCAGGCTATAAATTCAATTTTCCAACTATCGATGGTGCCCTGCAAAACCTATATAAATAATTGAATATGAGACTTTGGTCGATACATCCTGTTTATATCGATAGCAAGGGCCTTGTTGCTGTATGGAGAGAAGCTCTACTGGCAAAAGCTGTACTGGAAGGTAAAACCATGGGGTATAAAAACCATCCACAGCTTAAACGATTCAGAGATTCAGAATATACAATAGATTGCATCAACCAGTATTTATCACATATTTATGATGAATCGGTTAAAAGGGGCTATAATTTTGACAGAAGAAAGATTGATCCAATCTCACATAATATGATGCTTACAGTAACAAATAAACAAATCGAATATGAGTTAATGCATTTGTTGAATAAACTAAAAACAAGAAACAAATCTCAGTATATTTGGTTATCCTCTCAAAAGGATATTGCTCCTCATCCCCTTTTTAGTATTATTAAGGGTGAGATTGAAGAATGGGAAATATTATAGCAAGAGTTATTAGTAATAATTTTCGAATATGAGAAAAGGTATATATTTCTTCTTAAGTGTTTTTAGTTTTGCGATAATAGGAATAGCAAGTACAAGTGCTCAAAATCAGGAGGCTATGATTGATAAAAAAGTTGTTAAGGAGCTTGATCTTCAAAAGTATTTAGGAACATGGTACGAGCTAGCCCGCTATAATCACAGATTTGAGCGAGGTCTTGTAGGTGTTACTGCAAACTATTCCATACGTGAGGATGGTAAAATTAAGGTGCTAAACAGTGGATACAAGAATAGTCTTGATGGAAAATTCAAACAAGCTGAGGGAAAGGCATATTTACCTGATCCGAAATTGGAACCAGGCAAACTGAAAGTTTCATTTTTTTGGAATTTCTATGGCGATTACTTTGTGTTAGATCTTGATGAGAACTATCAATGGGCAATTGTAGGAAGTAGTTCTGATAAATATTTATGGATATTAAGCCGTACTGCCCAACTGAACCAGGATTTATATAATAAGCTCTTGGATAAAATCAAGTTACGTGGATATGATGTTTCACAACTAATAGAAGTTGAGCAGAAGCCTCTTTGATAGATAATGAATGAATGATAAGAAGGGCTGGAAATACGTCAGTCTATTTATGATTTTCGGATTGATACATTTAGAAATTGGGATCAAAGAACATTAATGTGGTGTCAATTCCCACCAACCTTTCCATCCAAATCCTGGCAAGAAACTGGCACCAAAGAAAAAACCACCTACAAATTGAATTGTAAGTGGTTGATTTTCAAGTGGGCCCAGCTGGGCTCAGGACCGAACGTTAGTAAATGATCCGGTGGATCATTTTAGGGAGGGGCCAGGCTGCAGGGGGGCTTCGAGACCAGATGGGATCACCGAAGCCGGTAAACAATAAAGCCCCTCCATGTATTGTACCTGGAGAGGCTTCGGTGGGCCCAGCTGGGCTCGAACCAGCGACCCCCTGATTATGAGTCTCCTTTTTTCGATATACTATCCGGTCCGAAAAACACAGGATATTTGAGGTATCTTCAACTCTTACAGTGGTTTAAGTGTTTTCACAAATAAAAATAACTGTTCATTTAATGTAAAATATTACATTGCTTCACATGGGTTTGCATAGAAACTGGCGAAAAAACTGGCACCGAATTTTACATTGAGAGAATTTGTATGTCTATTATTCAATCAGTTTTTTTCTTCAATGCTAAAACACTTTAAATATATGAGGATTATCTATGAAATTTAGACACTTCTCTAGTAATGAAGTCTTGAAGTCTACCCGGTTCTTTACCGGAAATATCCTTTACTGTGGATGTTAACCTTTCCTTATTCTTACCAAACCTGGGTAGGAAATGCAGCATGATCATAACAAGGATCATAGGTCTGGCCATCCCAAGTTTGCGTTTATGAAGATAGAAGCTCAATAAGGAGGGGCTTTTGTACTTTATTTCCCGGTCCAAATTGTCACTGAGTAGTTTTGCCACCGAACCAAGGTTCTCAAATTCTGAACCTGTAATCTCAAATGCCTGGTTCTTAAAGTTTTCGAAATCATTCAGGATATGTGCTCCTATCAACCCTATATCTCTTGCATCAACCCAATTGAATTTCAGTTTACCAGCTGGTATGTAAATCCGGCTTTCTGTCTTTATTTCATGGATCAATGTGCTAGTTAAATTTTGCATGAAGTATGCCGGTCTGAGAAATGCATATTCCAATTCATGCTCCAAGATCAATTTTTCTAATTTATAATGTGGGATAAACTTTTGATTCTCCACTCCTTGCACAGACAAGAACACTACTTTACTGATATTATTCTCCTTCATTGCCGCTATAAAAGGAGCAAAGAATTTGGGAACATCTGCCAGATGAGGAGGACGAAGCAAAAATACTATGTCTATTCCTTCGAGAGCATCCTTGTATGTGTCCGAATTCGAGAAATCCAATTTCCTGAAATTCAGTCCGTCAAACCTCTGCAATACTTCTTTAGCATTTCCAACTTTGAAATCTCCGGCGATGATACTTAGATTACTACCAATCTCTTTCAATCCCCTGATTATCTCATATCCAATGTTTCCTGAAGCACCGGTTATCAGTATTTTTTTCATTTAGTAAATTTCATTTTAAGAAAACATTATCTGTTAAAGTGGTAACTGAATGCTTGAAATAATAAATGTAATTTCGAACTAACATATCTTCCCAATACGATTTAGAAAGAACAGTCCACTCCAGACTAATATATTTAACAAATTAGCGATTAAAATAAAAAAATATTATTGATCTGGCCCCTTCCCATTAACCGCAACGGGCTAAAGTGGAGAAATCCGGCCTTTGCCCCCAAATCCTAGCACCAAACTGGCACAAGAGAAAATAAATACAAGCAAGGCAAACTTAATTTCATCATCAACACTGGAAGTTATTTTAAAGGCGATACTGGGGTTGGCATTTGTTACCTCTTTGGAAAGTTTTGTTGGAGCGTGGCTCGTGTGACTTGCCAATGTTGCAACAAATAGAGTTAGTTATTTCCAGTTTTGCAATCTCTCTAAATACAGATAGGATTCAACAAACTTACGATGTTCTTTGCTTGTTAATTTTTCTAAAAGCTCTAAAGAAGAAATATAGGAAGCCAAATTTCCATTGGACGATAAAAATTTCCCATCTTCTACAAAGCTCACATTTCCATCATCTTGAACTTTGAGATTTGGATAATTCTTTTGCAAATCTTCTCCACCTCCAATCCATGTCACTATTTTCTTTCCATCGGCAATTCCTGATTCTCCAATCAAAGTAGCTCCTGCACAATTGCTAATGGTATAATCGGTATTGTTATTTTGGTTCTTTATAAAATCAACCAAATTCTGGTTTTTAACCTGTAATGACATATCGTAAGCACTTGGAACAATGAGAATATCCAATATGGGGGAATTTTCTAAGGTGAAATCAGGAAACATCTTCAATCCTTCCTCACTTACAATGAAATCATAACTATCCGCAATAGTAATAACATTGAACAACTGTTTTCCGTCTTCTGTAAGTTTTGTAAACACATCCATTGGAGCTGTTAATTCAGTAGTCAGTACATCATCATACATTAACAAACCGATTATAGGTAGGTCTGGGATTAGTTTTTTTGACTTTTCATGTAATTCTTGTTTTTGATTTTCATTTAATAGAACTAAACCGTTTTCCTCATTACGCTTTATAATCCTCGGACTACAACTAGCGAGAGAATCATTTAATGTAACAATTTGGGATTGCAGATTAGTGCTGGATTCTGCTTCGTTATTTTTAGAATTACAACTAAATAACACTAAGAAAAATAGAGGAATTATGGATTTCATAGTAATTGTATTATTGTAGGTATTAAAGCAAATGTTTCATATTTAACCCAATGCAGGATTACAAATGTTTTCTTGAGATAAAACAAAAATATCTATACTATGTTTTTCTAACCACTTACAAATTGATAGGCCACAAATTGCTTTCGGAATTTGTGGCCTGTGTTTAATCCGGAATATCGTTAGTTTTTCACTCTCCAGTTGGCTTCCCAGCCAAAAGTATTAATGGCTTTTTCGCTTGAAAGAGAATCATCAGCTTCTGCAACATTATAAATGCCAGTTGCACCTTTAGTAACTGCAATTTCCGCAGCTTTAGCTGCTGCTTCAACATGAACAGAGGCTGGTGCTATTGGTGCATCAAAACCCGTTTTCGGACCATAAAGAAGTCCGTATCGTAGAACAAGCCCTTCAATGCCAGATTCTACAACCTGTCTTTCTAAATTACGAACACCCTCTGCTGTTTCTCCATATACAGGATGAGTAAGTGGCAATAAAGCGTCTTCTTCAACGTGAGGTGTGGGGCCTTCATCATAAACAAATGAAATACTTTGTGCAATAATTCGCTTACATCCTGCATTAACAGCAGCATCCACTAAGTTTTTTGTCCCCTCTGTTCTCAAACGTGCATTGCTTACCAATGCCGCAGTCATTTCGTCAGCATTTAGAGCATAAGGCAGGTCGGTAAGTTGGTGAATTACAATTTCGGGTTTAATTTCTGCAAGTTTATCATTTAAGAGTTTGGCATCATATACATCGACAATAACAGGTTCTACACCCATTTCTTGAAGTAAGGAAACTTTCGCTTCTGAACGGGTTGTTCCGTAAACTTTCCAACCATTTGCAACTAATAACCGTGAAAGAACCTGACCAATTGCTCCTGTAGCGCCCGCTAAAAATATTGTTTTTGACATAATTCTATTTTTTTATTCTGATGTTTCTCAGATGTTTTTTTGATTTGAAAATTTTATAAATCACGAATACTTTATTTTACTTGCCAGAAGCATCGCTTTGGCGATACAATAGTTTCCTCTTTTTTTAAAGCAGCCATAGCTTTGTCAACTACTTTGCGGTTGAGACCTGTTAACTCAACTATCTTACCCGCATTTAAAGGCGTTCCGTCCTTTTTCACAAGAAAATAAATTAGTTAAACATTTAATAATTCAATTATATATATTAATCAGTTAAGAGAATAAAATTTTCACACTCATGCTCAAGGCAATACTCTTTTGTTCTTAACTGATAAGGTCAGTTTCATACTCGTTGTCACATAAGTGTCGTACAGTAAAAATCGACCTTTTATTTATTTTTCAGGCGCTTCCTCTCTATCAATCTCTAAATTAGGATCAAGCCTTTCTAATTGTTTTTTATAGTATGCAATAAGTTTATCCCTTCTAAAATTATTTAAATGGTCTTCGCCCAGTTCTTTAAATTCAACCTTATCTTTAATAATGAAATAAGTGGCTATCAGGATCTTATGTCCTAATGCTATGATGGCTTTTTTCTTACCCCTTCTTCCAACCAGGCTTTTGTATTTTGAACTCAAATAGGTATTTTTTGTTCGCGATGCAGCCCAACCGCATTCTACTAAAAGGCTGCGCAAATATTTATTCCCATAGGTGATGCGTCCGCTTTTGTTCTTCCCGGCTCTTTCATTGCTGCCAGGACTCATTCCTGCCCATGATGCCAGATGCTTTTGATCAGGGAAATGCTCCATATCAATACTAATTTCTGCGATAATGCCAATTGCCCCATCTTTTCCTACCCCGGGATGGTCTCCAGTAATTCCCGTTCAAGTTTATATGGTTCCAAAACAACATTCAAGTATGTCTTCAATCTCTGAGATGGTGCTTTCTATTTTAGCCATATTCCCAAGTAGGGTTCTCATCATAAACCTGTGATGATGTGTTATATAACCCGTTAATGCTTCTTTAATATCTTCCCGGCTTGCTTTTACCTTGCCATGAACATATTGCAAAAGTTCCTCAGGACGATAATTTTCATTTTCCAGAATATGGTTGATCATTTTTGTTCCACTGGCCCCAAAAACATCATTTAATACCATTGAAAGTTTGATATTGGCATCTTCCAATATCTTCAAAAACCGGTTTTTATCTGCCGATACCTGATTGGTTAGTTTTGTCTTATAACGCGTTAAGATCCCGCAGTTCTCTAAAGCACGCTCAGGGATAAAACTGCCTTTGAGCAAGCCACTTAAAAACAATTTGGCCAACCAGCGGCTGTCTCTTTTATCGGTTTTATGCCCCGGTACATTTTTAACATGACGGGCATTGACCAGTAGAATCGTAAAATCATCTCCCAGCACATTAAAAACAGGTTTCCAGTAAACGCCTGTACTCTCCATGGCAACATGGGTAATCCCGTGTTTCTTAAGCCACTCCTTCAGTTTTATCAAAGAACTTGTGAACGTATTATAACTTTTTGTCACAGTTTTTATACCTTTACCTCGAATGGTTACCACTACTGTTTCTTTGTGGACATCCATTCCGCAGCCGCGTTCAACGACTTGTTCAAATTCGTATAATCTTTTTTTTTCATAGCTCTTAGCTTTAATTGGTTTGACGAACTCAAAGCTAAGAGCTTTTTCATCCCCTTTTGTGACAGATCCGATAAAATAATTAGTCTGTCATGGGGGTTTCATTGCTTCTAATACTTGTTCTTTTGCTTCCATATTTTTTGATATTAAATTTTGATTGTTAAACTATACTACAAATTAGTCCCTATTGTTTTCAGAAAAATTAAACTGGTTTAAGAAATCAACTTCTTACCATCATGAGAAATTCCCAAGTATGAATAAACCATATATAAAGGGACCCGCTCTAAAAAATCGGGGAATGAAGTTGTGAAATGTTGAAGTAAAGTTCCTGGAGACATTTCATACAAATACTTAATTCGTAATTGTGAGGCTGCAATATTTCTTTGCATAATTCCTCCAAAGTAATCATGAAGCTGAGGAATTTCTTTTAGCAATCCTTGATAGCTTGTTTTGTCAATTGAAATAACTTCAGATTGCTCCGTAGCTTGAATATAGTACTCAGAGGGTTTATTATCAATGAAGCTAAAGTAGTCGGTAAGCCACCAATCCTCAATAGCAAATTGTGTGGTTAATTCAATTGATTTTGTCTTTTCAAAATACATTCTTAAACAACCCTTTTCAACAAAATACATAGAACTGCTTATTTCTCCTTTTTGAATTAAAAAACTGTACTGGTCAAGGTTTAAGCGTTTCGAATGCCTTTCTAAAATATCCTGTTCACTATTACTTAGAGTAACAAATCTTCGAATATGTTTAACCAATTTCTGAGGTCCCATATTACATCTCACTTTTAATTATGAATTAGTAATCTAATTCTACAATACAAATGTATGGAACCCTAAAGTCGAAAAACTTAAACTGGTTTAAGAAAACGAGCAGCTATTTCTTTTTTCGTAATTCACTCACATATTCGGGCGTAAGCCCAAGGTAGGATGCAACCATATATTGCGGTACTCGTTGCACAAACTCCGGAAATGAAGTGCTAAAGTGATGGTAAAATTCTTCTTTAGACATCTCATATAAATACTTTGTTCGTAGTTGAGAAGCTGCAAGGTTTTTTTGCATTATTATTCTAAAGTATTTTTCCAGTTGAGGTAATTCTATGAGTAAATCATCAAATACTTGAATGTCAATTGATATTACTTGTGAGGCTTCTATGGCTTGAATATAATACTCGGATGGCTGCTTTCCCATGAAACTAAAATAATCGGTTAGCCACCAACCTTCTAAAGCAAATTGTGTGATTTGTTCAGCAGCTTTTGAGTTTATGAAAAACATTCTCAAGCAGCCTTTTTCCACAAAATATAATGACCGGCATACTTGACCATTTGAAAGTAAGTTCTCCTTTTTTGGAAACGATTGTAATTTGGTGTAATTGTTAAGTATTTGCTCTTCAGCTTCACTTAGCTGAACAAACTTCTTGATATGGTCGGTTAATGTTTTTTGCATAAACGTATTATTTCAATTTGGGGAAAAGGGAATTTACAAGCTGTTTTACTTCCAACAACCAATTGGCTCGTTGGGCATCATCACTCTTTTTAACCATCCCAAAATTGATTCTTTTCATTTCGTTAATACCACAAATATTGAAGACATTATTTTTCCAAATTGACTCAAGCATGTCATTTTCATAATTATTTGGAGTATTTGATGTATTAATCACTATTCCTATTTTTGCTTTTAGTAATCCAACAGGAACAGAATCTCCTTTATCATCTAGCTTAAAGTCATAAGCAACTTCTGGAAGTAAAACTCTATCCATCCAGCCTTTAATAATTGCAGGTGGCTGACCCCACCAGTTTGGGTGTATTACAATTATTGCATTGCATGTTTTTAAGTGCGAACATGTTAATGATATCTAAAAGTGTACCAGGAAGGATATTCAAAAGTGTACCACTTTAAAATTAGTTTTTTTTATTTATTCTCCGGCATTGCCGTATTTTTTACTCGATAACTATACCCGGTTATTTTCACGATATATGCATGATGAACCAATCGATCAATGATTGCTGATGCCATCACTTTATCACCAAAAAGTTGCTCCCAGTCCTCGAACTTTCGATTGGTGGTCAAGATGATTGATCCGGATTCATACCGTTGCCTTATCACTTCAAAAAAATCATCTATTCCGTTTGGTGGGAACTTCTTAAATCCCACTTCATCTAAGATTATCAGGTTTATCTTGCTGAGTTTACTTAACAGCCTCTGATAGCTTCCATCAGCCTTGGATCGATGTAATTGGTCTATCAGAGAGTTGGCATGGAGTAACTGAACCGTATGTCCGTTCTTCAATGCTTCCAGGCCAAGACCATTGGCAAGATGTGTTTTGCCAACTCCTGGGTTACCCATAAATATGACGTTCTGCTTTTGATTAATAAACCGGCAGGAACTGAGTTCCATAACAATCGATTTATCCAATTCCGGTTGGGCAGTAAAATCAAAATTATCCAGCCGTTTTTGTTCATTCAGTTTGGATTGCAGAAGTCTTCTGTGATAAGCATTATTCTGCCGGGTTACCCATTCATCTTCAAGGACAAGCTCTAAAAAGTCAAGGTAGCTGACTTTATTCTTTAATGCATATTCATTCCGCCCTTCCAGAGCCTTCACTGCTCCGGATAATTTTAATTGTCTTAGTCGTTGTTTTATTTCTTCCATTATTTGCTGGATTAAAGTTTATCATAGGTGCTTAGATCATGTCCATACCCGCCCAGAGTGTATAAATTCCGACGATGCTGACCCCCCTTCAGGATCCGTGCTGATATAGTTGCTGTTCAAGTATATTCTTTACCTCACGATAACTGACAGCTCCGTAGGACAACGCCCTGGCACAGGAGAGGTCAATGGCTTGTTTATCATATTGTTTCTCTAGGTTCAAGTATTCCTCGCAACATCTCATGCCAGTGACGGGGTTTTACCTTCTCTAGTTCCTGCATAAACAAGATGGCATTGGATCCGATGGCCAGTGATTCTTTCCTCATAATACTCCCTGGATTTTTTCTGTTTATATGGAGGCTTATGTTCTTCCTTGATGACATATGCTCCCTGGCCATCATGAAGGGCATGGACGGCTACCTGATCATTATCCTTATAAATCTTAACAACGCTGCCACTGCATTGGATGACCAGCTCCTGGCCGGCGTATTGATGGGGAACAGAGTAATAGTTGTACTGATAGGTAATATGAGCGTAGGCATTGGCTTTTCGTTTTTCGATATTCAAGATCGTAAAACGTTCTGCCGGTAAAGGCAACAATGTTTTTTTCTCTACGCTCTCAAAAATCTTGGCAGGAACTTTCCTGGTCGTACCATGTATTCGTTGATTACAGATATCCACGGTCCACCTGTCAAGATCCGGCTGAAGCAAATAGTAATCACGATGATCGATCCTTTTAAGAAAATTGTTCTTGACATATTTAATGCCACTTTCGACTTTCCCTTTATCCTGACCTCGGCCTATCCGGGCTGTAATCGGTGCACTTCCGTAATGTTCCAGGAAAGCAGCATACTGATGCTGTATCACCGGTTCAAAGAAGCTTGGGGAGATTACTCCAGCCTTAAGATTGTCTAATAGGATGACTGCAGGGACTCCGCCGAAAAACTCAAAAGCAAGGATATGGCACCAGATAAATGTTTTTACTGATTGATCAGTTACAATCACAGAAAAAGAATAGCGACTGTGACTCAAAACCATGCTGAACACCCAGACCTTTACCATCTTGCCATCCTTATTGAACCTGCCCAAGTATCCAAAATCCACCTGGGCTTCTTGTCCGGGATCTGTGATTATCGGAACATATACTTCTCCCCGTTTAAGATCTCTTACATATTTTACAACCGTAGGATAAGCTACCGGAACACTGTATTTGCGGGTTAGGTCCTCATGGATCAAGACAGCAGACTTCCCCCGTTCAATCAGCTGCTCAATATGTTCTTTGTATTGATCAAGCAATTTGCTGCGTGCTAAGGGCTCTGGCTCCATCTTACCGGCAGAAGCTTGTTCCAGGATCTTTGTTACAGTATCCCGGTGAATACCTAATTCTTTTGAGATTTTGCGTTTGCTATATCCCCGCTCTGAAAGAGTCTTTATTGTGTAATACATGTCCACGCTGTACATTCTGTTCCGGTATTTGAGAGTCCGGAACAAGTTTAATTCATTTACCTTACAGGGTGGTACACTTTTGGATATCGAAGGTGGTACAGTTTACAGTATCTTTAACACCCTGCTTATAAAATCTCCAGAAGAGGGGATCACCCGGGGGTCAACATGCCCCGAAACAGTACAAACAGAGATACCCTGATTGAACTGGTTTATCCCAATGGCACCATGCTTCGAATAAAGAATGATCTGGACCTGGCAGATCTTCGTGCACTTATTCACCTTTACGATTAAGCGGGATGTTCCATCTGCATCAGTCTCTTATATACTATCTGTATCCTTATCCGGTGGATATGCGCAAGAGCTTTTACACCCTGAGTGGTATTGTATCTTCTGAGATGCACCGGGATGTTCGCAGTGGAGAAGTTTTCATTTTCATTAATCGTCAGCAGACCATCATGAAGATCCTTCATATGGAATATGCCGGGATGGTGATTTATCATAAGAAGCTGGAATCGGGCCGATTTAAGTTGCCCGAATATGATGAAACTTACCGGTTCGATGACGATCAAATGGTCCGATTTATTAATGATCGTTCAGAGTGTAAAACCCCGATCGCAGGAAAACTAAAAAGAAAATCCTGATATTTGCCTGTAAATGTTAATAACCTCTCGGTTTTTCAAGGTTTTCCGGGGGTGTTTTGCTATATTTAACTATAGAAACGACAGGCAGATACAGTGGATAATAGCACAGATAAAGACACCTTGATAGAAGCTCTTTTGCAGGAGCGTGATGAGATGTATCTGGAGCTATCCCGGTTGCGGGAGAATGACAATGGGGCACTGGAAAAGCAGAGGCTGCTCTAAAGAAGAAAGATGAGCAAATAAAGAAGAACGAAGAGCAGATTAAACGCAAGGAAGAGCAGGTCAGATTCCAGGAAGATAGGATCAAGCAGCTGACCGATCAATTGGCCTGGTATCGCCGGAAGTTCTGGAAATCCACCAGTGAGAAATACATCCCCGAGGATCCCAATCAGCGTAAGATCGATTTTGAAGGTCTGGATGTTCTTCCCGAGGAGCAGGAGGTCATAGAGAAAGCTGCAAAAGAGATCATCTCCTATAAGCGAAAGAAGCCGGAGAATAAGAAAAAGCCTGTTCGTCTGCCCCTACCGGATCATCTACGCCGGGAAAAAGAGATCATCGAGCCCGAAGGCATCGATGAAAACTGGGTGCGTATTGGTCAGGAGGTAACCGAAATCCTGGAACATAAGCCCGGAGAGTTGTATGTTCGCCAGATTATCCGGCCAAAATATGTACTGAAAAAAGAGCTGCAGAAAGAGCAGGAGCAATCAGAACGAAGAAGCACAGAAGAAGAAAAATGTAAAAATAGCCACACTTCCTTTGCTGCCATTACCCCGCAGCAATGCCGGCGCCAGCCTGTTGGCGGAACTTCTGCTGGGCAAATACATGCATCATCTTCCTTTCCATCGACAGATAGCAATGTTCAAACAAGCCGGTGTCAGTTTGCCGGCCTCCACGGTGAACGGATGGTTCAGCGGGAGCAGTGATTTACTGAGAGCCTTGTATTACAGGTTACGGGAACTTGGTTCTGGCAACAGATTATATCCAGGTTGATGAGAGTACCGTTCCGGTAATGGACAACAAAAAGAAGCGGACGGTAAAAGCATATTTATGGGTGGTTCGTTCGGTGATGGAGAATCTGGTGTTTTTCCATTATGATAAAGGGTCACGAGCCCAGAAAGTGGTTATTGAATTACTCCATAACTTCCAGGGTGCCGTACAAACGGATGGTTACGATGCTTATTCTATCTATGAGAATAAGAAAGGGGTATTGCTGTTGGGTTGCTGGGCGCATGCAAGAAGGAAATTTACTGAAGCCTTAAAGGAGGACAAAGCCGGAGCAGAGTATGCCCTGGAGCAAATCGGAATGCTCTATAAGGTGGAAGCCATGGCCAAGGATCAGGACATGGATTATGAACAGCGTGCAGAGCTGCGCCAGAGACTTGCATATCCTATACTGACGGCTTTTGAAAAATGGATCGTCAACTATTATCCTAAGGCCATACCAAAAGGAAGAATGCATAAGGCCTTGTCCTATACCTATAACTTGTTCCATCGTTTATCCAGGTACCATCTGGACGGACGTTACCGGATCGATAATAACCTGGTAGAAAATGACATCCGCCCATTGGCTCTTGGAAGAAAAAATTACATGTTCTGTGGAAATCATGATGCAGCAGAGAATGCTGCCATTATGTACTCGCTGTTTGGTTGCTGCAAGGCCAGTGATGTGAATCCGCGAGAGTGGCTTACTGATGTACTTACCCGAATCCCGGAATATAACAACAACTATAGCCTGGACCTGGCAGATCTGTTGCCTCACAACTGGAAAGCACTCCAAAACCGTTCAGGAAAATCCAACAGCTCTCCAGGAATAGCTGGAATTTATTGGAATAAGTCGCATAAATCCGAAATTTTCTGAGAAAATCCAATCAACCTGGAATAATTTTGAGAATTTGCAATATGTGGTAGGCCGAAGGCTTACTTTTAAGTCTTGTACGTATGAAATATTCGACATTAACTGTATTTAATCAATAATCTTCATCTTATGGTAGATACCGAGAAAACTGCATTCAGTATTATTAATTCAAAGAATAATTACAATGGAGCTATAATGATGTTACTTTTAATTTGCACAGACTTAATATTTGTTGTAATACACATTATATCTAAATTAACTCATGATATGGAATGCACACTCTACTGTCTAAAATAATGATAGTGGATATGCTGAGTTTTTTCAATATATTAAATTTGTCTGGATAATTATTCTGTTAATAAGCATCCTAAGATCCACAAAAGACATCCATTATATTTCATGGATCCTGGTGTTTACTTATTTTCTTTGTGATGACGCTCTTCAAATAACACGAGAAAATTGGTAGAATTTTCACCAGAAGTTTTGAATTTATTCCTCCTTTTAACCTTGGTCTCCAAGACATTGGGGAATTAGCTTCATTTTTGGTTAGTGGATTGTTTTTCTTAATCATATTAACAATTACATATATTCGAGGAACTCGTATATATAAAGAGCGCTCAATAGATATTGGAATATTCATTGTTGCATTTATTATCTTTGGAGGTGTTATCGATCTTTTCAGGCATGCTGCTACGAAGCTTGAGGGATTGTGGTTTAAGTATGATTGAAGATGCAGGTGAGATGGTTGTAGTGAGTATAATACTCTGGTATATATATGTGATTGCTTCCCGTTCCGATACTTTTTCTCTGAATTTGTCTATGGTAATTCGCAAATTTCTAACCAAAGCCTGAATAGTTTAATATTTTCCAGGATCTAAACTTGAATGTATGTAATTATGGAACCTTCTTCCTTTTAAACTTTCTTTGCAATTATGCTCTTATATTCTTTATAGAAGAGATTGAAATAATCCCATAACCCCTCCTATGCCTTCTGAGATTTTTATCAATCCCCAATATCTTTCTTAAGGGGAATAAAAATTAAGATAATTGCTATAACTCCTAGAACAAAATAGATGCTACTAATAAGTAATTTTTTCAACAATTGAATAGTTTTCTTTTCTAATTTCAGTACATATGTGTATGTACTTATCCCTATAAATTCTTTTTATTAACCAACTGATGTTTGCTCTTTTCTTTTTGGGATGGTCTCATAAGTAATGGCCTTAGCAGCCCAAAATATTTTTGCACCCTTGTTTAAGATTTGTATTCCAAAATAATTATCCCCAGATCCTATTATGTTAAAACGAGGGTCGAACCACGTGTTAAACTTTTGTAAAGCCTTCCGGTTAAATATTAAATTTCCGGTTGTTAGGGTTGATAATGAGGTATTGTTAGGATAAATTTCTCTGTCAAACCAACAAGAGATGAATCTTGAGACTGGTTCATTAAAAACCGCTAAAACTGGACCCGCGCACCGCATCCGCATGGTTATTTATTATTGTGCCAACTAATTCATTTAACCACTCAGTTGTTACAAACTCATCATCATCGATAAAAACAATATAATCAGGATTTTGTACAAAAGCCTTTTTAATTAGTTCATTTCTAACATTTGAAATACCCTTTAGGGGATGATGAAATAATATTGGATTTCAATTTCATCAAGATATAATTCATGCAATTCATTTACAACATCTTCAGCTGTTCTATCAATATCATTATCAACAACTATGACAGATACTTCTTTGATTAGTCTGCAATCAATATTACAATCAGCAATGCTAACTATCAACTTCTTCTTAGCATTTCTCGCCTTTTATAGGTTGGTATGCAAATAGTAACATCATTCATTTTGAATACAGCTAGTAGGATTTAACTAGTAAGTAAATCGTTAAACTTTGGCAATGTGGCTTTAAAAGAATACTTTGTTAGAAAGCATTCTCTGCTATAGTGATTAAACTTTTGTCGTCTCACAGAACAATTAGTATTTATGGTGCTAATAAATTCCTCTTTGCTGTTGCAGACAGCACCTACTTTATTATAATCTAATATCATAACCTTCGAAGGACTCACTCGTTCCAATAATATTCTTTCCATACATCAAAGCTTCGCAAGTCTTAACTTTCATCCCACCTCCAACAAAAATAGGTGAAATTATATAATCTAGCATTAGAGATTATTGCCGTAAATCATTCACAAAACCAATAAACTCAATTTTAGAATGTTTGAATTGGTTTTTTATTGAATTCATCCCTGTACCAACAACCTGTAATTTTATATTCACACTATCAAGAACATTATTGACAAACCATTTTAATCCATGGATATTTGCATACCATTTATTACCGATAAAAAGTAAAGTTGGGGGTACAGAAGTAAAAGTTTCAGCTTTATTTTTCAGTTTGTCTGAGAAACTTATTGGAATGATTACATGAGATTATTTGCACCATAAATCTTTTTGATTTCATTTCTGTCTCGCATAGTTAGTACAACCAGCTTATCCGCATGCCTGCATGCTTTTTTTTGGTTATGGTATGCACACCAAACTTCTAATAAATTAAATGGATTTAACTTGGCTTTTTGACGTTGTATTGTTGATTCAACATTATGTTAAAAAAGCAAATAATTTTACCTTTCTGAATTTTTTTTGTTTCAAAGAAGAGGCCAGCCTACCGTATATAGAACTATCTATAAAGATGTAATCATAATCTTCTGATTTATATAGTATCCTTTTAATCATTTTTTTTGAAAGACCATCATAAAAACCTAGAATTCTATTAATTCGTCGTTCAATACTCCAAAAAAATGATTTTTCTCCTTCAAATACTAAATTTAAAACCTCAACATTATTTATACCTAATAATTCACAGAAAGATAAGTAGTTCCTGTTAGTACATTGGTAACCACCATGAGATGTCTTATTTACATCTCTAGAGCTTATGAATAATAACTTCATCTTTGGTCAGATTTTACTCATCTGATGCTTGCTCAATCAATTTTTCAGGAGCAATCTGAAGCATATATAGCATATTGAGATAAGAACACAATATTAAAATTAATGAATTTTACTTGAATCTATTTATGCATCATCATGGAGAGTAATGAGATGAATTTTAATGTGTAGCCAATTACATTTTAGCTCTTTCTCAGTCTACTTTACATTTTTCCCCATTGTAAAATAGGTTAGCAGAAAAGCACACATATTTGAGTATTTTTATAACTTTATCATAGCATTTCGTTTTCGCAAAGAAACATCTAAACATGAATTATTGTACCAACATAATTGTATCTAAATCAGAAGATGTTATAGTGTATTAATAGAAGAATAATAATGGAATTCAATTTGCTCTGTCGAGTGTTAATATATTTAATCAGCAATTAGAAGATCTCAGTGAAAGAAGATTATTAATTAATACTCGAATGCTCATTCATTTTGTTTGAGTCAAGAAGATCTTGAATTTTCGAATGCTTTGGTCAAGTCTGATGTATTGCTGCCTGATGGCATTAGCATTGTTTGGGCTATGCGATTCTTAACAGGGCAAAAAATAAAAAAAATTGCTGGTGCGAATTTCGTTAAATTAATTAGATGTCCCGAATCAACAATTCTAGCGGAAAATGCTTTTTTTTAGGAAGTGATAACAGGACACTTCAACTTATTTGTAATCGAGCAAAAAATGAATACCCTAAAGTAACTATTTCGATTTATTCTCCTCCATACTCAGCTTATTTTTCAATTGAGGAGAATAGCAAAATAATAGCAATGATTAATGATTATAATCCAGATGTTTTATTTATTGGTATGACTGCACCAAAACAGGAAAAGTGGGCGTATCACAATTTCAATATTATAGAAGCTAATCATGTTTGTTGTATTGGAGCAGTATTTGATTATTATGCAAACACAATTAAAAGAGCCCCGCAATGGATGATTAACAACGGATTAGAATGGTTTTATAGATTTATTAAAGAGCCACGTAGGATGTGGAGAAGATATATCCTTGGTATTCCACATTTTTTTTGGTTAATATTTAAAGAAAAATTTGTAATATCTATCCGAAGAAAACCTAATAATTAGTATTCATGTTGTTTATTTGTACAGAAGCCTTACCTTAACTCGAGTAAAATACTTAAAGCCAATTTGTCAATCATTACCATGGTTCTCAATTTTTAAAAAATTGAGAACCAAAGAGATGTGATTAATAGTTATAAATAGTAAAGGTATAGGTTTACTCCCATTTTGAAGAATGAAAGTAGCGTCTAATGCCCCGTAGCCTTCACTACAGTATTGAAGGTTTTGAAGAGAAGTTTGGCGTCTTGCTTGAGGGTCCAGTTGTCGATGTAGTCGAGGTCGAGGTTCATCCACTTCTCGAATGGGATATCGTTCCGGTTCTCCAGTACCTGCCAGGTACAGGTGATGCCGGGTTTCACTGAAAGACGGCGGAGCTGCCATCTTTTATATTGATTCACCTCCTGCTCAACAGGTGGGCGGGGTCCGATCAGAGACATTTCCCCGATAACTACATTTATTAACTGGGGAAGCTCATCGATTCCTGTTTTACGCAGGAGACGTCCGAGGCGGGTGATACGGGGATCATTCTTGATTTTGAATACAGGACCGTCCGCTTCGTTTTGTTCTTGCAGGCCAGCCTTGAGTGCTTCTGCATTTCGCTTCATGGTCCTGAACTTGATGAGATTGAATTTCCGCCCCCGTAATCCAATTCTCTCCTGGATAAAGAAGACAGGACCTCTTGACTCAAGTTTAATAAGAAGTGCAATAATCAGGAATATGGGCGTAAGCAATATTAATGCAACGGCCGAAACATAGATATCTGTAATATTCTTGACTATGAATCCTAAACTATTCGCTGGAGTATCCACCAACTGAAAACTTGTGGACATATTGATTGTTTGTAGCTGAAGCCTGACAGGTTTCAGGGGAGATAAATTAGATTGCATCCGGAACAATACTCCCACCTCTTCACATATCTGTAAGATATCCTGCATCTGCCTTGGTTCAAGCTTCTTTTTGCAGAAAATGACTTCATCAATTACATCACTGTCAAGGATGTAACGCAGGTCAGCATTTTCCCGGTAAACCTTGACGCGATCACCATATTTTGCTTTAATAACCTTGGAGTTACTGAGAATGTAATTCACATGGAATCCCCATTCCTTCTCGTTAAGTAATTGTTCGATGACTGCATCTGAGAAATTATCTGCATAAACAACCAGGTTGCGGATATTATATCCTTTTGCCCGATAATGCTTAAATACCTTGTAACTCACAACCCGTATTGTAAAAGTAAATACAAATCTAATTATGCTGTAAAGAGGAATCAGCATGAAATGTATGGAGTTTCGTGCAATTACGGCCCAAAGTATTGTCAGGATAATGATTTCAATGAAAGATACCTGGAGAAAGCGGAGGAGTATCATCCGGTTCCTTTGTGTCCTGGGAAGGATGGCAAGGGTTGTCAACTGGGAAAGGGCCAGCCATGACATGATCACCAGTACTCCAAAAAGGATATAAATCCAGGAAATTTCCAGGCCTTCGACCCGGAATCTTAAAGCTTCAACGGCAATGATATATGCGAGTGCAACAGATAATGCTTCAGTAAAATGCACCAGCCTGGAGGAAATTCCAGCGAGTTTCCCATTTGTTAAGGCATATAATCTATCTATAAAGTGGCTCATTTACAAGCTAATATAATTTTTACTACTACTGTGATTTTCTATAATGAAATTACGACATGAACAGGTTAAAACATAATAATCTGCTGTCTTAAGTCACGTTATTTGACAAAAGTGAGATTATGCACAATTAATGGCTAATTTAGACTGATAAATGACAGCTGAAACTGGTAAGGGGAGTAAATTATTAAAAGTTATTTACATGCGTTATGTTTGCCTACTTATATCTAAATAACATTAAGTCAGCCTAATAAGGCTAAATATTCCCGAAAGATACGTTCTTTTTAACAAATATGGATATGATTTTGTTCATTTCATCCTTTCCCAACCTTAACTTTTCCCTTGTTCTGATGAATTCTCTATATTAAATTTATTTTTGTACTTTCAAGTTGCCGCTATCTGAATTTGAACATGGAAGAATACATTCTTGAACCCACCGAAAAAACCCCTGCGATCCATCTAAAGGATGGATTAATAGTTATTAGTGGGAGGTCCATTCCTGAAGATCCCTATAAAATATTCAAGTCAACTCATCAATGGGTGGCAGGGTATGTAAAAAATCCATCCAAACAGACTGAAATAAATATCCAGATAGAGTATTGTGATACATCATCGACCAACAACATTTACCAGATACTAACCAAGCTGGTTAAGTGTCGTAATTCAAATTTTAACATTGAGATGGTTTTTAATTGGTACTTCGATAAGGATGATGATGAGATGCTAGAACTGGGCAAATTCATGGAGAGTAAGCTGAATGTGATGTTCAACTACTTCGTAATTGAAGATATCTAGGCGAATCGCAGCTCAAAACGGATCATAATTGATAATAATGTAAATGGATATACAGCATCTCCTGGCTTATGGTATTTTCTTTGTTGTTGTAGCTTTTGAGTTGCTGTTTAGCCTGAGGAGAAACCTGAGTTTATACCAGGGAAGGGATATCACCAATAATATAGTGTTGGGTATCCTTACTACCCTTTTTATGTTGCTGGGTAAGGGTACCTTTCTTGCTTTTTTTACATTTTGTAACCAGTTTGCCCTTTTTGACATAGGCATGACCTGGTGGTCCTGGATCCTACTCTTCCTGCTGAATGACTTAATCTTCTACTGGTTTCATCGCCTGAGCCATGAAGTAAGATTATTATGGGCTTTTCACGTGGCTCATCACAGCTCAACTAACTACAATTTCTCTACAGCTGTTCGCAATAATTTCCTTATCCAGACCTTCCGTTATGTAGCATGGGCTCCCATAGCCCTTTTAGGATTTGATCCGATTGCCATCATCTTAATGGATTCTCTGGCATATTTCTATCAGCTATTTGTACACACTCAAACGATCCGGTCTCTTAGATGGTTTGAATGGTTCCTGAATACACCATCTCATCACAGGGTTCATCATGGCTTTAATCCAGGTTACATCGATAAGAATTACGGAGCTATCCTGATCGTATGGGACAGGCTATTTGGGACGTATAAAAGGGAGGAGGAACCTGCAAAGTTTGGTATCACCAAGCAGGTTGATCCACAAAGTGTTCCTAATATTTTGTTCCACGAGTTCATTGCTATTGGCAAGGATGTTGGGAAGTCAAAGTCGATATCTGACGGACTGCATTATATCTTTGGTCATCCTGGCTGGGGATATGATCAGGCATAGTATTCGTTCTACATTAAAATACTCCAATATGGCAATCAAGCGAAGAAAATTTCTTAAGCATTCTGCAGCTGCTGCAGCAGGGATGGGGATAATGCCCACCGTGGCTGGTTCCATGCTGGCAACCCCGGCCGTGAGCAATGCCAATGATAAAATAGTCCTGGCACTGATCGGGGCAAGGAACATGGGCTGGGGTGACCTGAGAGACCTGCTGAAGCAGCCAAATGTGGAATGCAAAACGCTCTGTGATGTGGATGATACGGTCCTTGAGCAAAAAGCAAAAGAATTGGTGGAGAATGGACACCATAAGCCACTTCTGGAGAAGGACTACCGTAAGGTATTGGAGGATAAAGACATTGATGCAGTGGTCATTGGCACCCCGGATCACTGGCATTGCCTCCCGACGGTTGAAGCATGTGCTGCCGGGAAGCATGTGTATGTGGAAAAGCCACTGGCCAATTCCATTGGGGAGATAAATGTGATGATGGATGCTGCCAGGAAATACAATCGCCTCGTACAGGTAGGGCAGCAACAACGCTCCGGTGATCACTGGAAATCTGCCATCAAGTTTGTGCAATCAGGAAAACTGGGAACCATCCGCCAGGTAAAATTCTGGGCCAATTTCAATTATGGGGCTGGAAATATGCCTGCACCAGACAGTGAACCTCCGGCAGGCGTGGATTATGACCGATGGCTGGGGCCGGCTCCCCAGCGTTCCTTCAACCAGAACCGTTTCCACGGATCCTGGAGAATGTTCAGGGATTATGGTGGTGGACTGTTGACTGACTGGGGTGTACACCTTATTGACATGGGTTTGTGGGCTATGAATGTTGAGGCAGGACCCAAATCAGTTTTATCCATGGGAGGGAATTTTGCGAGCCGGGACAGGGCACTGGAAATGCCCGATACCCTGACCGTACTTTATGAAATGGATGGATTCAACATGATCTGGGAACAGAATGGAGGTGTACAGCAGGGACCCTATGACCAATTGTACGGTGTGAAGTTCATCGGAACCAACGGCACGCTCATAGCCAACAGGGAAAGATGGAAGGTAATGCCTGAAGGTGAAGAGGGGGCATACAGAATGAAAGCTCCGGAGGATCAGTCATCGGATAGGAAATCTCACCTTAATCATTGTGCTAATTTTATCAATGCCATCCGTACAGGTGAACCATTGGCTGCAGAGATTGGTATAGGGCATCTTTCAGCCCTTTACGCGCACCTGGGAAACATATCCCACTGGGCCGATGAACGCATTTTCTATGATGAGAAAGCCAGGAAGATTACCAATTCTGAAAAAGCCGACTCAATGATTACACCGGATTACCGTTCCCCCTGGGTATTCCCCTCAGTGTAAAATATCCGTGCTTTGGCAGGAAGCCTGTCATCTCTGTTGGATACGGGAAAGAAAATTGATAAACAAATCCATTGCTGATTGTTTTCAGCAAAAATATATGGGTTTGAGGTGTTGGATTGTCAGAATAATGACAATACCAATTAGAAATCAGTACTTCCCAGTTTTTTGAGCATTTTTCCGTGGCTCCAGACTGCACTTATAAAAGTGGGTTGTACATTATATGGAATGCCAAACTCTTTTGCAGTTTCCTTCACAATCTGAGACAATTTACGATAATGGACGTGGCATATGTTCGGAAAGAGATGGTGCTCAATCTGGTAATTGAGTCCCCCGACGTACCACGAAAATATCTTGCTGTTAGGTGAAAAATCAGCCGTTGTCATCATCTGATGTATGGCCCAGGTATCAGGTAATATACCCTCTTTGTCAGGCAGGGGATAATCGGAAGTGGGAACCACATGTGCTGACTGGAAGATAATTGTCAGTGTAAATCCGCAGATAAAATGCATGATAAAAAACATGATCAGGACCCACCACCAGGCAACAGGAAGGACGATAATTGGAATGGCTATGACATAAATCCAGTACAGAGTTTTGGAAATAATCAGTTCTGTAAGAAGTCTCGGGTAAGATTTATTCAGAAGTTTTAGCAAACCCTCCTTCCGGTAACGGTTAAGCTGGCCGAAATCCTTATCCAGCACCCAGGTGAGGGTCATCAATCCATATAAGAACCAGGCATAGATATGCTGGTATCTGTGTACACGATACCTGGGTTTTGAAGGGGAGAGCCGAATAACATTACCCGGATCAATATCTTCATCATAACCATCAATATTTGTAAATCCATGATGCAGGGTATTATGCTGTACCTGCCAGTTAGGTGCGAATCCTCCGACAAGGTTGAGAACACTTCCAATAAATTTATTGGTTGATTGATTGCTGGAGTATGACCGGTGATTGGCATCATGCATGATGGAAAGCCCTATGCCTGCCATGCCAAATCCCATCAGGACCCAGCCCAGGATCAACATCCATAGATCCTGGACGAGACCGGATACCATAAGCCCGTAGGGTACAAAATATAACAATATCATGAATACTGTTTTCCAGACCATGCCGGCATTCGCGTACCGGGAGATCTGATTTTCATCGAAATATTCACGTACCCTTATCCGAAGATTATCGATGAAGCTTGTATCCTTCCCTTTTGGGAATTTAACTTTTGTAAGATCCATGATGATTTATTGTTTCATTTATTTCATACAAAGGTATCCTTTTATATTAATAACATGAAAAAACTGCGGACATCATTCGATATCCGCAGCTTAAAACAATCAGTAATTTCTTGGCTTCTCCTTATTGTGCAGGGATCAAAACCTGGTCAATGACATGGATCACACCATTGGTTGTCTGAACATTGGCAATGACCACGTTGGAGTCATTGATCTTCACACCTCCATCCAGGCTTACATTAACCGTTGAACCGTTTGCAGTCTGGACAGATCCTTCGGTAAGGTCACTGGAGAACACACTCGCTGGTACAACATGATAAAGCAGGATATTGGTCAGATCTTCATTGGAGAGGCTGGCAAGATCTACACCCAGCGCTTCAAAAGCAGCGTCAGTCGGTGCAAATACCGTAAATGGACCATCTGATTTCAGTGTACTTACCAGGTCAGCCTGAACAACAGCATTAACAAGGGTATTGAATTCACCCGGATTGAAGGAAATAGCCTTGTCAACGATATCCTCGCTGGGTGGCATCAGTACTTCATCAATCACATGAATGATCCCGTTGGTAGCCATAACATCTGCCTGAATTACACTGGCAGTGTTGATTTTGGCGCCATTGTCAATATTGATTTCGATGGAATATCCACCGGCAGTCTGAACAAAACCATTTTCAAGGTCTGTAGACTCAACACTGGCAGCTACGACATGATACAGAAGAATTCCTGTCAGTTCCTCTTTGCTGAGCATGTTGATGTCAACCCCAAGTTTTGCAAAAGCCTCATCGGTCGGAGCAAAAACTGTGAAAGGTCCGTCTCCCTTTAAGGTACTTACCAGGTCAGCCGCCACTACAGCCTGTACCAGGGTGTTGAATTCATCCGGATTACCGGCAATGGCCGTTTCAACGATGTCAACAGTTTCAATTGGATTTTCAATGATAGGTTCCTCATCATCTGAGCAAGCTACACTGGTTAACATAATGGCAGTGGTCATTAATGTGACAACTACTGTGTTTCTGAAGTTCAATTTTGATAGTTTCATTTTTTTGAATTTTAATTGGTTAAACTTTCCAATGAAACAGCAGTCCGGCTATTTTGTTCAATAAAAAGCTAAAATAATTAAACATAATTTTGCAATAAAATTTTGGCGTGAGTGTAAAACACTTATAATCAGTCAGTAATCCAGGTGCTTTTATTTGGTAGGCATTCCGTGAGAAAATTCTAAATTTGTGATCCTATATATATGATTAATAACAATTAGATGAAAACTGCAGAAATACACACAGAAAAGGGAATAATGAAGGTCGACTTTTATGAAGACGATGCTCCAACTACTGTAGAGAATTTTATCAAGCTCTCCAAATCAGGCTTTTATGATGGCCTCATTTTTCACCGTGTCATTCCCGATTTCGTTATCCAGGGTGGTTGTCCCGATGGCACCGGCATGGGTGGTCCCGGATACAAAATTAAATGTGAACTGGATGGAGATAACCAGTACCATGACAAGGGTGTTCTTTCCATGGCGCATGCCGGAAGGGATACAGGGGGTTCACAATTCTTCATTTGCCATTCCCGCAACAATACCAGCCACCTGGACCGTAACCATACCTGTTTTGGGAAGGTTGTTGAAGGCCTGGAGGTGATTGATCAGATCCAGCAGGGAGATAAGATCGAGAAAATTCTCATTGCGGAGGACGATAATTAGCGCTTGAGATAACTAGCGTTTGAGATATATATAATGCATAAAAAAACTGCGGACATCATTCGATATCCGCAGCTTAAAATAATCAGTAATTTCTTAGCTTCTCCTTATTGTGCAGGGATCAAAACCTGGTCAATGACATGGATCACACCATTGGTTGTCTGAACATTGGCAATGACCACGTTGGAGTCATTGATCTTAACACCTCCATCCAGGCTTACATTAACCGTTGAACCGTTTGCAGTCTGGACAGATCCTTCGGTAAGGTCACTGGAGAACACACTAGCTGGTACAACATGATAAAGCAGGATATTGGTCAGATCTTCATTGGAGAGACTGGCAAGATCTACACCCAGCGCTTCAAAAGCAGCGTCAGTCGGTGCAAAAACCGTAAATGGACCATCTGATTTCAGGGTACTTACCAGGTCAGCCTGAACAACAGCATTAACAAGGGTATTGAATTCACCCGGGTTGAAGGAAATAGCCTTGTCAACGATATCCTCGCTGGGTGGCATCAATACTTCGTCAATTACATGGATGACTCCGTTGGTAGCCACAACATCTGCCTGAATTACACTGGCAGTGTTGATTTTAACACCCGCATCAAGGTTTACCTCGATGGAATATCCGCCAGCGGTCTGAACAAAACCATTTGCAAGGTCAGTAGACATAACATTGGCAGCTACGACATGATACAGAAGAATACCTGTCAGCTCCTCATTACTGAGCATGCCAATATCAATCCCAAGCTTAGCAAAAGCCTCGTCGGTCGGAGCAAAAACGGTGAATGGTCCGTCTCCCTTTAAGGTACTTACCAGGTCAGCTGCCACTACAGCCTGTACCAGGGTGTTGAATTCATCAGGATTACCGGCAATGGCCGTTTCAACGATGTCAACAGTTTCAATTGATTTTTCAATGATAGGTTCCTCATCATCTGAGCAAGCTACACTGGTTAACATAATGGCAGTGGTCATTAATGTGACAACTACTGTGTTTCTGAAGTTAAATTTTGATAGTTTCATTTTTTTTGAATTTTAATTGGTTAAACTTTCCAATGAAACAGCAGTTAGGCTATTTTGTTCAATAAAAAGTTAAAATAATTAAACAAAATGTTACGATATAATTTATCCTCGAATGTAAATCGCTTATAATCAGCTAGTAATCCAGGTGTTTTTATTTTTCAGGCATTCCTTGAGAAAGTTCTTATTGTTGGGGACGATAACCAGCGCATGAGATAACCAGCGTTGAGATAACCAGCGGTTGAGATAACCAGCGGTTGAATCATCAGCTCATCGCTATATTCCTTGACCTGGAAAAGAGTTCGGTCTCCATCCTGGGATCACTTTTCTCTTCCCCGAAGATTTTAAACATCCGGAACAGGATAGGGGTTACCAGGTAATCTGCCAGCAGGGCGGAGGTCATACCGGCTACAGCCAGGAGTCCAATATTAAAGTAAAATTTTACTATCGAGGTCATATAGGTCAGGAAATTTGCCGACAGGATGATGGTAGTAAAAAGCAGGGCCACACCTACGGTGCTGAAGGTCCGTTTCAAACTGACCCGGTACCTGCCGGTTCGCAGGAATTCTACCTTTGCATGATTGATAAAGTGGATGGTATCATCGACTGCCAGTCCCAGTATCATCGGCATGATGATCACTGTCGAAGAATCCAGCGGGATATCAAGAAATCCCATCAGTCCCCCAATAACCAACGCCGGCGTTATATTGGGGATCAATCCTATGAGTCCCGTTTTAACACTCCCAAAAACCAGCATCATAATCCCGGCAATGATCAGGAAGGCGATCAAAAAGGAAAAAATCTGTCCCCTGGTCACATATTCTATCATCTTCATGAACTGGGGCATGGTACCTACCACGGAGATCTTTGCCCCGGGGAACAATTCCCTGGCGCGTTCAGTTACCATCCTATATTCCTTTCTTGCCTCTTTGGCTGCAAAATCACCCAGCTGGACCTGCAGCCTTAAGCGCTGGTAATCATAATCAACCCAGTATTCGGCTTCCGTCCCCCCGGCATTTTCATACAGGAGAAACAACTGTGCGACCATTTCCCTGCTGTCAGGCAGCTGGTAATATGCAGGATTGTCTTCATGCATTACCTGGTTCATATCCTTGATGACTGCCACAACCGAATTGGTTCTTTTTGTCAGGGGGTACTGTTGCACCTCCCCCGCCAGCAGGTCGAGATGCTTTAGTATCCGGGGATCCTTGGCCATGCCCGGTTCATCAAAGGTAATGGCCAGATCGTATGAGTAAAGTGTTCCCAGTTCAGTCTGGCATACTTCGAAAAGATTATTTACATAGGGGATTTTTAGCCCGATATTCTTTCTTGGATCGGTATCTGCCGTGACCCTGGTGGTCCCAAAAATCAGTACAAGTGATATCATTATATAGGATACAAGTATCCCCCTTGGATGCCGCAGCACCCAATCACTTAGTTGCTCAAGCTTTTTCTCGAGTATGGTTTTTCCATTTTTCATGTAGGACGGGTGGGGCTGCCTGTTCCTTCCGAAACTGAGCAGGGATGGGGTAAGGATGATGATCACCAGGTAGGTGACAGCCACCACTCCTGCGGTAGTGAGTCCGATGAATCGGACCGTCTTGATAGGGATAAAGATGAATGACAATAAGGCACAAATGGTAGTAACCGCTGTAAAGAATACCGGCCAGCCCATTTCCCCAATGGAAAACATCACCGCCCTTTTGCGCCTGCCTGTTTTGAGGAACTCCCGCTTATAGAAGCTGTATATATGGATGGAATAGGCAAGGGCCACGGCCAATCCGATCAGGACAGGGAAGGTCATTACCATGGTATCAATGGCAATACCGGTAAACCCGATGATCCCGTTCACGATGATGATGGAGCTTACGGCTGTGATCAGCGGAATAATCACCCCTTTGAAGGAACGCAGGGCTACCGCGAGGACGATAACAGCCATCAGCAGTGCCAGTCCCATTACCCTACCGCTCTCTTTCTCAAAGAATTCTCTCTTCTCATAGGAAAGGTAAGGCATGCCAACAGCCCTGGGATGCAGGTCCGCATATTTATCTTCCGCAATGATCCTGGCGACAGCCTCACCCACCATCAACTGGGGGTAGGTATCGTATTTATCCTGCCAGTCCTTCGGGAAGGGCAGCAATTTGACCATGATCCAGGTCTGCCTGCCATCCTGAGAGACCAGCCTTTTCCGAAAGTTTTCCTTGGCAAATGCCTTTTGTCTGATCTTTTGCAGTGCCATCTTTTCATCAGGGATAACTTCAGGAACGATATTTTCAATGGATATCCCATATGCCGTTCCGACCGTGTATTCAATATTATCGAGTGAAGTGACCCGGTCCAGAAATGGGATACTGTCCTCCAGCTCCATGCTGATCTCCCGGATAAGTGTCAGGCTCCTGTATGTAAACAGGTCTTCACTTTCCACCAGGATCCCTACATACTGGTCATTGCCAAATACCTCCTTGAATTCATCGGTATCCCGGTTTATGGGATCATTTGGCAGGAAGGAATTCTCGTTCGATACATCCACCTTGATCAGGCTTGCACCATAGGTGAAGATAATGATGACCAGGAGGAATATGCCAAGGTTCATCCAGCGGTATTTGATGATACGTTTGCTGGCTTTTTCGAACCAGGCGTTGATTTTAAGCAGGTTAATTTTCATTTTATTGGAGTTTTAGAAGTTGTATTTGGCTTTGATAAAGAATTCGGAATTGTTCTTATAGGCACCGAAAATGCCGGCATCACCATGAAAAATGTCAAGTCCTGTGATCAGGTGTATCTGGTCAGAAAGGGAATAGTCAAGTGTTGTCCTGGCAAACAAGCCTTTGTTGGTAAGATCAATGTATCCGAATGCACTTGCTGAAAGGGTTGATCGAAAAAGTTTCCTCGTGATGCCCAGGGTGGCAAGCATGGTGTTTTTCGGGTCTTCGATCTGGTCTTCCCAGAGCAGGATAAGTTTCTGTGAGAATTGCCCTGTCAATGTCCAGTTGCCCCCCGGATACCAGTCCAGTCCCACAAGATAATTCATCGTAGTCTTCTTCATCACAGGATTATGCTGGTTCAACAGGTCGGTACTCATCGGCTCTGCAGAATACATGGCCCCCTCACCCCGGATAACAAAGGATCCCTGTGGCCGTGAGAAATCCAATCCCACCATAGAATACCGGTGATGTTTAGGTACCAGTATCAGGGTGTCATGGGCAGCAGTAAAGTTCCTTTCATATACCGGCAACTTGTTCCATGTGTAGAGTCCGGATACAGAAATATCAAAACCAGGCAGGTAAAATGAAAGCCTGCCACCTATTTCACTGTTTTTCAGGCTTTTTTCGGGTTTGATAGCCGGGGCGATGATGATTTCAGGGCCATCGGAAGGGTAGGTGATGGACCAGGGATTCCCGGGGTCATCAGGAATGATATAGGTTTGAAAAATGGGGACATATACCAGTTCCAGTTTGATTACATTGTCCATGTACCTCCATTGGATAGCATCCACCGGCATCCGGATGTCGTCGTAATCCTGGGCCAGGAACTCTGTCAGGTCAAGCGGCGAGATCAGGTCGGTTATCCTGAGTCCGTCCGAGACCCCCCATAGAATGATCTGCCTGCCTATCCTGAGGTCCCAGTTTTTTGCCGTATAATCGAAGTAGGCCTCCCTCAGTTCAATGAAGGTTCTTGAAGGAAGCAAGTAATTGTGGTTGGCATTCATGGAGGCAAACAGCCAGGAATTTCCCTGGATTAGCCTTCAATTCTGCCCTTAGACGGCTGCGGGAGCTCATGAAGTCATTGGGAGGGCGAAGCCTGACGGCATGGTAGCTGTCAATGAACCCGCTGAAATCCAGGGTCTGTGCAGACAGGCCTGAACCGGTAAATAGCAGTCCCACTACAATCATCATATGAAATGCTTTTGTTTTCATGATTTATTCGATATTACCACGCTCCAGCGAAGCGACTGTAAAATGGTTTTCGGGGATGCTGATATCATATTCCATCTCCTCAATGGTGATCAGGGTTTGATGATTGCGCTGATGGTTCTGCATCTCCATCCCGTAGACTGTCCAGTATGGACCGGTTTTGACGTATATCGTTAATGACCAGGGTCTTCTGGAGATCACCCATAGGGTCATAGAATTCAACCTTAATGGCTGTCAAAGCATCTTTCCAGATCCAGCTGACAGTCTTCGAATAAATGGCATCCTCCTCCAGGGGCGTGCTTTGGATGATCCAGCACTTCCTGTCCCCCAGCACTTCCTCTCCCATAAGGGTATGCTCATCTTCGTCTATGTTTCGTCCGCCCATGTCATCGAAGGTGAAGTCACTGCCCATGAAATACTCCTTCTTTGCAGAGCTTCCGCTGATCCGCCTGGTTTTCTTCATAGCAGGCAGGTAGAGCCAACGGTCATCATCATTGTCAGGATTGTCATAATTCCACGTCAGGAAACCAGTGCCCTGCACATCTGCAGGTGCTTTGAAGAACATGATTGATTTACTGTCTTTTCCATAATCCTGGGCATAGGATAAAATGGTCCGCTCCCGCATGCTGCCCCGTTTGTTAACCAGGGTCATGGTCATGATTGATTTCCGGTTATCCCCATCAGGCTGGTCTTTTACCTGCTGTAAAATTTCCTTTCCGGTAAACTGGCTGAAGGAAGTACCAGTGGTTATTATTCCGGAAAGCATAATGGCCAACATCGGATTAAATTTTGTTTTCATGATTTTGGTTTTTATTTCAAACCTACGGCTGTGAAACAGCGCATGTCACGGTTTATGTAGGGGGCGGAAAGGAACTGTCAGAAATGGAATAAAACCTGGGGTGAACGGTCAGATCCGGGGTGAATGGCAGGTTCCGTGTAATGTGTCCAGAACAATTCGTCACGCAGTGCGTGACGTTTTCAGAAAACAAGATATACTGGAAATTTCATGTCCAGCTAAGCCAGGAAACTAAAGTTGTATGGATCATTTCTGCCGTTTACGCAAGCTTTCCTGTCTTCGTCATTGGGACACCCTGGCCGGTTTTTCACTGAATTTTGTCTGGGATTTTGTCTGCCAGCTGTTCCTCAGTAAGACCAATACAATCCTGGCTAGTAAGGTCTTAAGGAGCTATTAGCCGTTACTTAAACTTCCAGATCGTCCGTGGCATCAATAAACCTTCTTACAGATTCCATAATGTAATCCGCTTCAGCTTTCACGATCCCGGTGATGCAGCTGCTCTTCAATGTGTGTTGTGCCTGTCCGGATAGCTGTAGGATGTCAGGCATTGGGCCAGGATATATTTCGGCCTTCATGGCGGTGAGATCTTCGACTTTTTTCGCGATCAATGAGGAACCCTGAATGCTTCTCTGCCTTGTTCCGGAAGCCATTTTCAAACGAGCGGTAATTCTCAGGTAGCCGTCTTTGATCGAAACGCTGTAGTTATTCCTACCAGTGCTGATATGCAGCGTATTTTCCGCAAGCCAGGGCCATGAGTTCTTCGCGGTTCTTTTAAGTTCTTCCCTGATGCTAAGCATAATCTCTTTCAGGTCTGCGGCCGGCTGGCCGGCTATTGCATCACAGTGAACAGGTTCGCCAATGTGGATATACCTGTGATAGAAATCTAGCAAGTCATTGTATTCCGTCCAGGTTTCCGTGGCATATCCAATTTCCAGGGAGTTGATCTCAGAGCTTAGCAGTAAATTCATGGAAGTTACGATGCCGTATCTTTCATTCAGGTAAAGTTTGCTGTGTAGGTGAGGGATCTTTTTATACTGCAGTGCCAATTGATCCAGATCACTGATAGGTGGCTGTGTTGTCAGGGTCGTCCCTGACATATATCTCTGTGAGAATCCTCCTTTTTAATCTCATTCACCTTGTTAACAAATTTATACCATTTCGTAATATTCATAGAAGGAGATACAATAATGATCCTTTCATCACTCTCATCGAGCAATTTGAGAATCCTGGCAGAAATTTCAGAAGTTTGATCAATTTCATGTTTGTTTCATTTTTCTGTTGATGAGACTGATAAATAACTATTGAGGATTGGTCTTTTATAGGTATATGATTCAGACAGGCTGATATCGCCATTACGGACGAAAAAAAATCAGGGATAGAAATGAATTATCCAGTTATTAACTATTATTGATGTTGTTTTGGACAATAAATATCCCTCAACAGATATTTATTATCCGAAAAGCACTAAAAAAGTATGGTAAACAGATAATAAATATCCCTTTCCGATGAGTAGTCAATTGAGTTGGAACATTATTAAGCAGTTTTCAAGCAGAAATATGTTTGGTTTTACATTTCAGGATGTAGCGAGGGCATTTCCGGAGAAGAACCGTGTTCATCTGGCCAGGATACTTGCAGAGATGGTCAATAAGGGTATGCTATGTAAAATAACCCGGGGCAATTACCATATCATTCCTCTTAATGCAGATCCGGAAAACTATGTTCCTGATGGGCATCAGGTGGCAAAATACATAATGCAGAATAAGGAGTATTATATCGGGTATGCTTCAGCGATAAAGATCCATGGGCATAACGCTTCAATCTGAGGCCAGATCTGAGGCCAGGGAATATGTGGTCACTAAAAAGCAGATGAAGCCGGCCATCAGGAGTATCGGGGGAATTACATATCAATTCATTCAGCATGATGCAACCCGATTTTTCGGCTTCACCAGCATCTGGATAAACCAGTTTGAGAAAGCGATGGTAAGTGATTTGGAGAGGACTATCGTGGATATAGCGACAAAACCCGAGCTTTGTGGAGGCATCATTGAAGTCGGCAATGCCATATTCCAGGCGAAAGACCGGACAGATCATGATAAGCTGTTTTATTATTTCGCGAGGAATATGAATAAATCCGCGAAAAAGAGATTCCTTTTCCTCACCGATTTATTGGGTCTGGAATGGACTACTGAACACGAAAGAATGATGGAAGAGTTGGGAACAGGCATCTCTTTATTGGATCCGGCGGCACCGGACCAAGGAAGAAAAATGAGGAAATTTGGATTGAAAATCAATGTGGATCCTATCACGCATAAAGATGAAAGTCCTTCATCAAAAAATATCTTGATGTTCTCATCCCTGATTCCTGGATCGGTGATTGACTCAGTCAGGTGTCCTATGGCCAGTAAATCTTTACAAGATAACGGGACACCCGAAAACACCAAAATTAATATCCTATAATGCTGATTATCTACGACATTAATAAATCACCTCCAAAGGAGTGACGAAAACAGGAGTGCGTGACGTTTTCAGAAAACAAGATATACTGGAAATTTCATGTCCAGCTATGCCAGGAAACTAAAGTTGTATGGATCATTTCTGCCGTTTACGCAAGCTTTGCTCTCCTTCCAGGAAATCCCTCTCTCTACGAATCTCTTCTTTCAGAGATTCTTCATTTGGAAGATATAGCTTGTATTTGGAAGCAAAGATTTGTTTGCCCTCGCTCAGCATACTATATTTTACCATGAACTGGTTTTTCTCCGTACATAAAATTAGGCCCAAAGTAGGATTATCACCCGGTTGTTTGATCTTATCTTCAAAGACCCTTACATAAAAATCCATTTGCCCAATATCCTGGTGAGCAAGCTTTTCAGTCTTCAGATCTATAAGTAAAAAACACTTGAGGATATAATTGTAAAATACAAGGTCAATATAAAATTGATCATTTTCTGCGTAAGCCTGTATTGACAGCCAACAAAGGCAAAACCATTGCCAAGCTCAAGTAAGAATTGCTGTAATATTTTAATAAGGGCAGATTCTAATTCTGTTTCTGCTAGTTTCTCATTTTCTTTTACATCCAAAAACTCGAGTACGAAAGGATCTTTCATAATACTTAAAACATTAATATTAGCAATTTTACTCTCAGAATCTTCTTTCACAGTTTGCCGGACCCTATTGCTACTCAGTAAAATCCTCTCGTAATAAAGGCTGAAAATTTGCCGTTCTAGCTGTCTTGTGCTCCAGTTTCCGGCAATTGCTTCACCTACGTAGAACTCTCTAGCATTTGCCTCTTCTACCTTTAAAATCAGGCGATAATGGGTCCAAGTCAATTCTCCACGCAGTGCGTGGATTTTTTCAAATTTCTGATAGAATTGCCTCATATAATGAAGGTTGCTTCTAGTAAAACCTTTACCGAATGACTTGCGTCAACTTAACTGATAGGTTTTTAATTAAATACGTGCCATAATCAGCGCGGTCCCTGTCCCTTATTTTCCTCTTCTACAATTTCCCTTCCTATGTTCCAGTATGCCTGGAGCATTTCCATATTCGCTGTTTGATATACTATGTTTGCTGAGCACCTTCCAGGATTTCTGGTTAACCCTTTCATAGAAACCATCAAATGAATTTGATATTGAACTACTCATTTTGGATTGATTATTTCTGAGACATTATCACTCCTTAATGTTTAAATATCTTCGAATCATACAGGTCATAGAGGAATGATTTGATCTATTCTGACTAGTGGTCTAATGCTTGATGAAGACTCAGCGTATTAGCCCTGCCGTTCACGCAGGCTGGCAATGACCTGCTTGCCTTTTGTCCTGGAGATGGGGATCTTGCCCTTCAAATTTTCCGAGGTGAGGAAGTACCCTGAGGCATCCCCTTTAATCTCAAAAGGCATGGCAAGGTTGATCATATAGGAACGGTGGCATCGGAAGATATCCGGGTCTTCAATCTGCTGCTCTATCCCCTTCAGGGTAATTCGCAACAGTTTTTCCTTGAGGATCTCATCTTCCAGGAGGAAGATCCTGGAATAATTATCTTCGGCTGCGATATAGTACAGTTTACCGAGGTTGAGCTCAAATTGCTCATGGGTGTCTGTCTGGAGTGCGATATACTTCCCCTCCTCTCCACCCGAGAACATATTTTTTACCAATTTGATAAACCGTGGATCGGAGTGGTATTCCTTAAAAAGTGGGTCTGACTTGATGAAGAGAAGATTGAAATCCCTGTTTGTCATCCCATCCTCAATATGCCTGAACATTTCTTCCTCTTTATTCATGGCTTTGTACACTACCGCAAAATGATAGCTGGGGGTCTTTAAATCTCCTTTCTCAATTCTCTCTCTTAACTTCTCAATGTATTCATACGCCATCTCTGGTTTTCCAATTTTGGTGAGTACATAGGCCATGCCACTGTATTTGTAATCCTCTGCCAGTGTCCATTCCTGTAATCCCTGGAATACATCTAGTGCCTGCTGGTAATTCCCCGACAGGGCCAGCACCCATGCCTTTGAACCCATGGCAGGGATAAAACCCGGACTGTCTTCCAGTATGGCATTGCAGTATTCTAGCGCTTTTTCGAATTCATTACAACAGTATAAAGTTCTGACAAGCCTCAGCCTGATGGGCATGGAAAAAGGGTCAAGCTTATAGGCCAGCTGGATCTCCATTCGCGCTTCATCTGTTCTGCCCGAAATCAGATGGTACATGGCATAAAACATGCGCAGTTCGGCAGAACCAGGGTTGGCAGCCATGGCACTGGTAATGATCTTGTAGTACTTTCCCAGGTTCCAGCCACCCTTCCAGAATTCCGAAAGATTCCTTGCAGCCTGGATCTCAGCCAGGTCGGGATCCAGCTCCATGGCTTTGTTTACCGCTGCCTCCATCTTTGCATAGGCTACATCTTTATCCTCTATCCCTAAAACCCCCTGCGTCAGGTAACACTTGCTTAGTGCAGCATAGGCAATGGCGTAATCGGGAGCTATCCTGATCAATTCTTCAAAAATCTGTATGGCCTTTTCAACACTTTGCTGGGTTCCCAGGTTCAATTCATACTGGCCCTTCAGGTAAAGGTCATACGCATCAAGATTATCAGTTTTATAGGTGGACAGACGACTTTTATCCGGACCGATGTCAAATTTATCTTTCAGCAATTGCACTATCCTGATAGACAGTTCTTCCTGGATCAGGAAGATATCCTGGATTTCCCGGGTAAAGCTCTCGGAGAATTCATGGAATCCATCCCTGGCATTGATCAGTTGTGCTGTGACTCTGATGCGGGTACCATCTTTCCTCACTGATCCCTCAAGCACATGTGCCACACCGAGCATCTTACCAATTTCCCTGATGTCAAGTTCCCTGCTGGCAATAACAAAGGAAGAGGTCCTGGCCGTAACTTTGAGTCCCTCAATCTTTACCAGGTTATTAATGATCTCTTCACTCATTCCCTCCCCCAGGTATTGCTGATCCTGTCCTGCGCTCAAGTCCCTGAAGGGAAGCACGGCTATGCTGTTTTCCGGAACAGACAAATCATCCTTAAAGGATTCCCGGCCGGGCAGTTTGGAACCCGGTGATCCGGTCGCATATAACAGTACCGGATCAGGCGTATGCTTCAGGTTGAACAGTCCCAGTCTTTTAAACATAAAATCCACCTGCCCCTTTGTTTCTTCATATACATCTTCCGAGATTACAATGCTAGATTCAATGGCTATGGTCCGGATCCTGAAGGCTGTGTTGAGAGAATCTCCGACAATCTCTTCACCGACATGCCTTATCTCACCTCTGTGAATGCCAATCCTGACAGGTATGCCATGTGGGGCCTGGCATCCTTCCTGTATCGCTATGGCCGCTTTGATGGCCCGTGATCCTGATTCAAACAGGCTGAGTGATCCATCAGCCCTGCATTGTACAAGTTTCCCAGAATGGTCCTGGACATTATCTTTGAGGATTTTCTGATGGTGCCTGAGGATTTTCCCCAGTGACTGCTCCTCCTGCCGGATCAGCCTGGTGTAACCGACAATATCGGTAAACATGATGGTATATTCCTGAAGCATTCCCTGCGAAAATTAATTAGAGGTAAGTTAATAATATTATAATTATCGTCTGGGTAAAAGTTTTTGAAAACCAGTGTGTGCCAGCTCAGAATTCTGTTGTAAATTGTTTCTGCAAATCAATCTTGTATCTCTCTATGAAAGAAATTGAAATACTGGACCGGATAGCGATCAGTGTGAAATCACATAAGCTGTTGAGGATTTTGCTGAGGGAAAATCCGGCTTTCGACGAGATTATGCGGAACTCCCAGAACGAAACCGAGGCTCTGGTCGGGGTAAAGGAGTGGATTGAGAAGGAGTATGCCGGTCACCAGGAGGCCTTCCGCTTTTTCAGGTCTAATAATGTGGACAGGGTGCAGTTTGATAAATTGGACTGGCAGGATTATGCCATCATCCGCGTGCTGGATTATATTGAGCATGCCGGTAAAGAATACCGGGATTTGAACCTTCGTGGGGAAATTGCCGTCAGTAACCCGATACAATTGATATGGCTGGGGGTCCACCGGGGTACAGGCGGTGCCAAACCCGGTTTCTACAAAGACATGATAGAGCTCTTCAGGCAACTTCGAGGGGAAAGTAAGCCCGATGCTCCAGGACGGGAAACAGTACAGGAATGGATGGACCGCTACCCTTCGGGACTTGATCCCAGGATCATTGCCCTGCGGGAGGAGAACCGAGAGCGGATACTCAAGATACTGGTTCACCGGATACCTGGCAGGGCTGAAAAGGGACAGCGTTACTTTTTTGATGAGGGGATGAGTGAAGAGCAGAAAATGGAAAAAGCTCGTGAGTGGTGGGAGGATCCCCGTTTCCATCTCCGATACGCAGTCAGGGATCCGGAACTGCTGAACGAAATGCTCGGCTACTCTCTCGATCCGGACACCATGAAGATCCTGAAAGAAGCTGAGGATACAGGCATACCTTTCTTTATCAATCCCTACTACATCTCGCTGTTGCATGTGAGGGTGCCCTATTTTGCAGTTGGGGCGGATCTGGCGATACGCCATTATGTGGTGTACAGCAAGCAACTTGTAGAAGAATTCGGGCATATTGTGGCCTGGGAAAAAGAAGACCTGGTAAAACCAGGTGAACCCAATGCTGCAGGATGGATTCTACCCACCGATCATAATATCCACCGCAGATATCCTGAGGTGGCCATCCTTATTCCGGATTCCATGGGACGGGCTTGCGGGGGACTCTGTTCATCATGCCAGCGCATGTTTGATTTCCAGAGCGGCAGGCTGAACTTCAACCTGGATAAATTGAAACCTGATGAATCCTGGTCAGAGAGGCTAAAAAAATTAATGGATTATTTCGAGCAGGACAATCAGCTAAGGGATATACTGATAACCGGAGGGGATGCCTTCATGAGTTCTGACAGGACCCTGAAAGAACTGCTGGACCAGGTACTGGAGATGATAAAGCGAAAACGGAAAAAGAACCAGGATCTGCCGGATGGGGAGAAAAAGGCAGAAATCCAGCGGATCCGTTTTGGCAGCAGGCTGCCGGCCTACCTGCCCCAGCGAATTACAGCGGAACTTGCATCCGTATTGGCTGATTTTAAAAAGAAGGCCGGTAAAGAAGGAGTTTGTCAGTTCCTGATCCAGACGCATTTTGAATCCCCCATGGAAGTAACCCCTGAAGCCAGGACAGCCGTAGAGCGGCTTATCAAGGCTGGCTGGACCGTCACCAACCAGCTGGTATTCACGGCCGCCGCCTCACGCAGAGGGCATTCGGCCAAGCTCAGAAAGATTTTGAATGATATAGGTGTGCTCCCGTATTACACCTTTACAGTAAAGGGTTATATGGAAAACAATTACAGTTTTGCCCCCAATGCGCGGGTGGTTCAGGAGCAACTCGAAGAAAAGATCATTGGCAGGATCGGTGAGGAACATTATGAGACCATCCGTAAATTTCCCGAGGAAGCTGAAATGATGGTGGAGAACATCGAAGGATTGAGAAAATTTTCAGGCTTACCCTTCCTGGCCACAGACCGGAATGTGCTGAACCTTCCTGGTGTAGGCAAGAGCCTGACATTCAGGGTGATCGGCATTACCCGCTATGGCAGGAGGATACTCGAATTCGATCATGATGAAACCCGTCGGCACAGTCCCATTATCCGGAAAATGGGTAAGATCATCATCATTGAATCAAAATCCATGCAGGAATACCTCAGGCAACTGTCCGAGATGGGAGAGGACCTGAGGATTATGCCGGCCTGTATGGATACTCCGTCGGGCAAACGGAAAGCCGTGTGCCTGTCTATGATTATCCGGAATATGCCTACAGTCCAACTGCTGAATTTTCAAACCTGGAGATTTGAAGCGATTGTCTTAATCTTCATCTTCGTATTCTGCATTTGGATCAAAGGCCCAGATATCATCAAAATAATAACTGCTGCTTCTTCCAGTGGTTAGTGTATCCTACGTTATCAATGGAGAATCCCACAGCATCCATTCTGGAAGTACCTTCAAATGATGTTTTTTGCTCCCAGAAATCATAAACAGGATCATATTCCCAGATATCCTCCGTAACTCCTCCCTTTTCACCCGTACTGACATATCCTTTGCCATTCAATACGAAAGATATCGAGCTGGCCCTCATGACTGCATATTCATCGTCAAAGTCTATCTCCTCCTGTTCTACCCAGACATCGAGATCCGGGTTATACTCCCATAATTCATCATCCAGTGCTCCGTTATGCCTGCCGGTACATACATATCCTTTCCCTGCGATGACAAATCCAATGGCATCTCTCCTCTTGGATCCCCCAACGCTTACTTTCTGTTCCCAGCTGTTGCTTACCGGGTCATATGCCCAGAAATCCTTTAATTCATTACCATCATAACCTGTACCGATATATCCTTTATCACCAATTGAAAATCCTATGGCTGCATACCTTGCGGAACCTCCAAAATCAGCTTTTTGTAGCCAGCTATCCGATGAAGTGTTATATTCCCAAAAATCATTGAGTTTTTCATCTCCGTTGTATCCGGTACCTATATAACCTCTGTCACCGATTGAAAAACCCACAGCATCTGACCTGGCATCTCCCGGGAAGTCTGCTATTCTTTTCCAAAAATTCGTATTCGGATCAAATTCCCAGAAATCAGACAGATACTCATCTCCATCATATCCTGTACCGACATATGCTTTTCCATTCATTTCAAAACATACAGCATTGCTCCTGGGAAGTCCTTCAAAATCAGATCTTTCTGTCCAGTTTCCGAGCAATTCTTCATCTTCTTCATTTTCGCATTGAACCAGTACGAACGCCAGTACCAGTATTGCTGGTATAAATCCAATTCTTTTCATATCAATAATCATTTTTAATCATATTTGTATTTTCTGAACCATTTTCTTGCAGATTTACATTCAAATTGAATCTGTAAAAGTTTTCCTGAATAAGTGAATGTTTTAGGGTACCCTGTCTCCCAATCTCAAATGTTAGGTTAAACCTGTTTTTCATATTCTTAAAGGGTAAACCTACTCCTATGGTACCTACATAGGTACGTACAGGATTATCATTGATAATCAGGTAACCTGACTCGTATCGTGCACCGATCCGGTAAGAGATCCTATTGAGATAATGCTGGTAGTTTCTCCTGTCAGGGAGCCATTCTATGCCGGATGATATCACCATGTTGTCCTGGTAATTTTCAGATGAAGTGGACCAGAAGGTTAGGGAATAATCAGCCGCCCACAATATTTTTTGATTCAATAGAAGTGAAAAACCTCCTCCAATCATGGGGGGGGATCAGCATGGTATTCAGGGTATTTTCATCCTGGAGAATACTGTCTGAACTAGTTAGGATATCATAGGAGGATCGTCCGTGTAGATTACTTATAGGACGATAAATTCCCCCAAAGGTCAGTTGATTACCTTTACCAAATTCCTGTGACAATTGCAGTCCAAACTCTACATCCCAACCATGATATTTTCGTTTTTCACCAATGGTCACAGCTAAATTCTCCTCGCCGAACAGGATCTCCCGGGTCACATCCAGAGATCCCCAGGTGTATCCCGTGGCCAATCCTACAGATAAAAATGAACAGATCTCCAATGAATTAACCATGTTTATCTGTGACAGACCTCCAGATCCCGTTGCTGATATCTGGTATGGTGCACTGGTTCCTTCAATGATCTTGCTAGTATTGATCTGATAACCCACATTTGAGACAGGGAACAGTGATAGTCCCATTGACCATTTCTTCCAGACTGGGAATCCCAGGGCGATATATGATAAATTGCCATTAAAATAATCCTCTTTTTGATACGTATCCTCAAGGGTGGAATACTCGAAATGTGTCCCGATATCAAAATGCATGGAACCGCTGTCGATAGAGCTATAGGCAGCAGGATTCAGGATATTCAGATAATTATTTGACTGGATACCTAAACCGGTCCCCCCCATGGCCTGGGTATACCCGAATCCATGGTGCTGTAACACGCCAATCCCATATACTGAATAAGGGGATTTCGTATTGTTTTGTCCTGTTATAGTTAAGGATTGGAAAGTCATAACTAACAGGAAAAGCAGATAATATGGTTGGGGGAAGTACTTCATCAATAGAACAGGTAATACATTTCGAGTTTCATGGTCTGACCAGGGTGGTCATCTCCACCGATGGCCAGTCTTTCCAGGGAATAAAACATCTGGTTAGGTGGGAGGGTGAGAATCAGCGAGTAGTCTGTATAAAGATCATTATTCAGCTCATATTGCAGGAATGGAGTTATGGGTATCTCGTAAAAGGTATTTTCATCAAATTCCTGATCGACATGTAGTGTTGATCTGACCGTATCTCCCGTATAATCATACAGAGGTTCGATAAATTCATTTTTTTTGTTGCATATCCAGACAATCAGATTTCCGGGCAGTCTGTAGGGATTATCATAGCTTCCTTTTAGGGGTTTTATTTGCAGCTTGGCATAGACCAACATAGCATTGTTCCCAAGGAGAAGCAGATTATCAAAATGGGGAAATTCAACGCAGCTCATAATTCCCATTCCCCCTTGAATATATGTAAGATCATCTGTTTGTCGGCTATTCAGGCGTTGATCTCCTGCCAGGATTGTATCTACAATTGTACCGGAACGGTCAATCATTATCTGATTATACTGCAGTTCCTTGTTTACGAGTCCAAATTCAATAGATTCCTCTTCAGATTCCGTGGTATTGTCATGATAAAACAAACGCATTAATAATCTGGGCTCTTCAATGATTTCTTCAAATTCATTAACAGTTACATCTCCTTCCCCTGCAATGAATCCCACAACGCAGGAACCAGCATTATCACCAGCCGTGAGCATAAGTCCTTTGAAACGATCCAGAAAATCTTCCTGGTCGGTAAGTATATCATCTTTCTCTTGAATTAGTTGGAAAATTTCCTGACCGAACTCGTCTGAAAGCCTAACACTTACTGTTTTTTCTGAAGTGGGACTGGGGCGGTAGGAACGTCGGCCCATACATTCGGATTGGATAGCAAAGGCTGTTGAATTGTAAAGGTTACCATCATCATGAGCCGTTATCTCTTCATTAAGAGCGTAAACTTCAATTGTCTGGTTTGACAATGTATCTCCATAGTAATAGCCGTTTTGGATCAATTCAAGGACTATAGAATCATAGGTAGCCGTTTCGTGTAAATCGCCAAGCTCTATATATTCTGGAGGACCAATCTGGAAATAGCTCCTGACATTGATTTGACCAAACTCCTCATCATACATCTTGCCAACCATCAGCACTCCTCCTCCTGAAGTCTTTATAGAATCCATCAGGATGGTAGATGTCCGCAGGGAGACCGTATCTATCAGCACGGCATAACTGTCATCCTGGAGAAAATCCTCTCCAATCCCTAAGTTATCATCCTTCTGACAGGATAACAGAATCATACAGAACAAGAAATACAAATACCTGCTTCTCACTTTTTACAAATATTATTTGGATTTTCAAGGGTGTTCCTGTTCACCAGGCATTCACTGGTATTTAAAAGAAAGGGCTTCAACACTGACGGCAGAAGCCCTTTCACCAAGCGACGGTTAACCCTAAGTTTACTATGAACTGAGATTCAAAAGACCAAACAAATTAAATATTAGCCAACCACCTCGGAGATCATTTACTGCCTATTCTGTTTTTTGATCTACCTCTGAATTTACATCTTGTCAGGTCTATTTCCTCTGTTACCCCGTCCTTTGTTACGGTTGCGGTATTATCACAGGTGCCATCACCATAGTCAATCAGTATGGTACCTTCCGCGTTTGTCAACTCTACCTGTCCACTGAGAATATAGTGGCAGCTTCTGTCAACAAACAAGGGAACCAGGATCTTGCGGCTATACGTAGAACTGCCATCCTGGGTGATACTTCCTGTACCTGTAATCTTGAATGAATCGTCTGATTTTTCGGCTGTTTCAAATCCTGTCAGCCATTCCCTGGTAGCGTTGGAGGTCCGGATGATCTCTACCCCTTCATCCACCTTATTGATAACCATTTCGGATTGTGACTCAATAATCCAGTTCCCTTCCTCATTTTTTCCCTGGTTCACCAGGGTTTTGGATCCGCTTACCTCATTTCCACGCACCGTATAGTTTTCATAGGTGACTGTCCTGGTTGCCCCTTCATTTACCATGGCATCCGAGATTGTAACAATGATTTTCCCGGTCTTAATGTTTCCCCTCCGATCTTCACATCCCTCACCAAAATCAATAATGATCTCCCTGGGATATGCTTCTCCGCTCTCTGTGATATCGGCACATTCTGGAAGATGATGTTTACCACTACCCAATCCGACCCCCTTCATCCCAAACATCCTGAATGTACCAGACGGTTCCATGACAACAGAATGATCCTCTTCCGCACTGGCCTCCACAAGGGTCAGGCCTAGTACCTCACTTTCGGCTATATCAATCTCTGAACTCATGGATTCATTCCTTTCACATGACATGATACCGAGAGCCAGCATAATGGAGGGTATTATTAATATTGTCTTTGTTTTCATTTTTTTCTGTTTGATTCTTGATTATAGATCCTGTTTCGATACTATTACAGATGAGTTGAATGATACCCTACCTGAATTTTATGAAACCGATAAAAATGGATTCTCAGAAACGGAATTGAAGGAAAACATTGGGTGTGATACCCTGGGATTTAATGATACTGGTTTCTTCGTAGCTGATATTGTTGAACAGGAAATTCCTCCTGTCGATATCATAATAGTTCTGCCGATCCAGCAGGTTTATGATGGATAAACCGAGACGGAACCTGGCCTTTTTAATATGAAAACTGTAGTTTGCCGAGACATCCACCCGGTGGTAATTCGGTAGTCTCCGGAATGTTTGAGATACCGTTGGCTCTTCATTTTCCCGGTTAGCAACAATGTAGGGCTGGCCAGTTGAAAAAAGATAGACCAGGGAAAGGTTCCAGTTACCCCAGGAGTACATTTGGGTCAGGTCCAGCGCATGCAGACGGTCTACCGGTGCCGGAATGTCATTCCCCTCATTGATAATGTCATAGTTTTGAAGAGATCTGCCAAGGGAATAGGACACCCATCCCTGGTAGTTCCTTTCCTGATATTTCAATAGAAAATCGAGTCCGAATGACCGTCCGGATCCTAATGCAATTATGCTTGTGGGTGATGTATCAAATGACAGCACAGGGGTCTGAAGCCTGAAATCATATTTGTCCGGACCACCCATAATGCTAACACGTTGTTGCAGTCCCTCAAAAGTTTTATAATAGGCCTCGATATCCAGGGTAAATTTCTCACTCTCATAGGCTGATCCAAGTATCAAATGATTTGATGAAAGAACAGGATGTTGCTGGTTGTCAGCGAGTACCCAAAATTCCCGGTTGTATCCATATGACTGGCCTGAAGCAACCTTGTTCACAAACTGGTAATATCGCCCGGCTGAAAATTTGAGCTGGTATCCATTGTCAAACATATAATTAGCGGAAAAGCGTGGTTCAAGGTAAAGGTCCCTCGTCAGCGGATGATAACTCATCCTCAAACCTGGTTTCACCATGAAATTTGTATTTGGCGTAAAAACATCCTGGAAGAAGACGGACCATAGACCGGAGGATCCTGATGATACATATGTGGTTTCTGTCTGGTTTGACGCTGTATTCAGAGAATAAAACTGGTTCCGGGCGATCATCCCAAAATCGAGCTTATGTGCTGAATTCAAACGGTATGTATTCCGAACAGAAAAATACAGGTCACCCAGGTAATTCTGCTCATTGTACCAGTACTGAACCTGGCCTTCGCCTGCAGGGAGAAAATCTGAACCACCCGGACCCGGAACAGCTTGGAATCCTGTGCTGTCCTGAAAGATGCTTACAAAGCTTGAATACTTGTTGAGAAACCCGGAACCCCCTGCCTGTATACTGCTTGAAAAATGGTTATTCCAGTTTTTGGACCAGGTAATTCCCACGCCATAATTATTCCACTGGCTGTCATCCAGAATATTCGTGGAAATTGTGCGACGAACTACCTGGTCCTCCACTTCCAGGTTATCTCTTCCGCCGTAGGCACTGAGAGATATCTCTTCATTTTCCCTGATTTGATACCTGAGTTTGAGGTTGAAATCGTAGAAATTATATTTCGGATTGATATTAGATTGCTTAAGGCCGCCTGGCCAGGGACTGGCATTTATATTCTGGTCATCATAGATGTTTTCTATCATAAAATTTGAGAAAATGCTGGAGTAGCCCAATCGTCCTGACAATAACATGCTGAATTTCTGACTCACCGGGGCTTCCACGGTCAGGTTCGTGCTCAACAGGTTAATTCCGCCATATACGGAGGTAGCCAGACTATCTCCGGATTTCCCCCGGCATCAATAATCCCGCTGACCCTTTCACCATAACGACTGCATATCCCCCTTTAAATACCTGAAGGTTTTCCACAACATTTGGATTCAAAGCAGAAAATGCCCCGAAATAATGATCAAGATTATACAGTGTAAATCCGTCAAATAACACCAGGTTCTGGTCCCCGGACCCGCCCCTGATGCTTAATTCAGCAGCATTCTGTGAGTAACTGATGCCTGGCAGTAATTCAAGTGCACTGAAAAGATCTGTCTCTCCGTAACTGGGAAGATTGATAAAGCTTGCCGGACGGAGGAGTATTGGCTGGCCTCCCTCCCCAATTCCAGCATAGGCATTTTTGGTGCTTCAATCTCAACCTGTTCCAGTAATTTGGATTTCTGCTCCATACGGAATATGTAAGGTCCGGAACTTCCATCTGTTGAAACACTGGTATCGATGGGATGATAGCCCAGATAGGTCATGTAAATGTCCTGGGACTCACTATTTGCCGAAGGAATCAGGAAGGATCCGTCTGATGAGGCATAACAAATGCGTTCTCAGGGAATCCAGGTAGATATCAGCCCAGGGGAAGAGCCTTTCCGGTGTTGGCATCCAGTAGGATCCCTATGGGCATTCTCCTTTTTGTGATAACCGGAGTGGATATAGCTCTTGCACCCCATGTCTGTTAATAATAAGGTAACTACCGTATTGCTGAAGGTATATTTATTCAGTGCCGTCCAATAGAACATCAAGTAATTCACTTCAATAATTTCGCGACATCTCCTTCGACATGGGCCTGTCCCAGTTTTCTCGGCATCAAAGGCAATATTGGAGCCCTGTTCGGTCTGCAATACTTAAAAGGGCCTCTGACAGGGAATTGCCTGGAAAACTGGAAATACATATCCTGAGCCATCACCGTTGATGGCCTAGCAGGACATCAACAGGATAGATAAAGCAGGAGCTCCGTATAGGACCTTACGGGGAAATACGGACTTTCCCCTGATCAAAAATCTCAAATTCAAGATCCATGGAAATGCAAACGATCTCCGGAAGGGCTTCTTGCAAGGTTCCCACGATAAAAACTTCCCGTAAAAAGCCGGTTCTCAATTCTGGAATCGTTTAATTTGATACACCAAATTGTCTTTCGATCTCATCCAGGACAAATCTCAGTTCAGTTGATTCATAGTAATATTGCACCATCTTTCCAGTCAGGGCTTTTAAAATATCAGGTTCACTGTTTATAATGCTCGTTGTTTATCCACGAAATACTTTCTCCTCTGCTTATTGTATCCGACTTGGAGGCAGTTTTACAACGACCCTGCCAGTGATACAAGTTACTTTAAAATAATCATCCCTCGAATAAACGTTAAATGAGGTCCCAAGCACCTTTATCTGACCCTGATCAGATGTTGACGGTAAATATAGCTGCACTTCTTTGACTTCAAAATAGGCCTCACCGTTTAATCGGAGCAGGTACGATTTTTCTGAAAATTTTTTTTGAGTACCGGATCTTCAGACATGGCATTCATGAAAACGCCTGAACCGTCAGGCAATTCAAGAAATCTTGTTCCCCGATACCGGCAACGATTTTTAACTGCTGAAAGTCCCTGAATTAAAAAAAAATGTAATGATCATTGCCAGTGATGCTGCGGCACTGTAATAGATAGAGGATACGGGGCCCGTTACGGGTCACTATAGGAGAAGATATTTCTTTTCGCTCAATGCGTTCCATCAATTTTTTAAAAGCTTCTTTTTTCGACAGACCGCAACGGTAATGCTGTACCTGGATGCAACAAATGCTATTTTTATCTTCCATATCCATTTTCTTAAAATCTTCCATGTCTTTCCACTTTAGATTTTTACTTCCAGTGTTTCCCTGAGAAATTTTAATGCCTTATTCATTCTTTTCTCTCAACTGCTTTTACACGATATTTAAAGTATTAGCAATATCCTTATAGGTCATACTGGTCTATCCGGTTCATCAGGAAAACAGTCCTGTTTTATCTGTCAGGCCTGATAGGGCA
>CAVVYS010000003.1:0-523683 GCA_963752525.1 uncultured Bacteroidaceae bacterium
TGTCATACGGCCATTGTTTTCGAATACTGATAAATCAATAAGAAATTACTATGAATATTATTAAATCTCTGGTTTCTACACTTGTTATTTTTTTAGTATTTCAATGCCTTCATTTAGACGCACAAAAATCATCCGATACTCATGGGACTCCTTATAAAATTGGTTCACGTTTGGAATTGTTCATTGATGATTATTTAATAGAAAACTTAACAGGTAAAGCCCAACTCCGTCTACATCATCCTGAACCGAAAGAAATTGTTATCACACATGATGCTCCCTGGGAGGGTATGGGTAGTGGATATCACAGCATTTTTCAGGATGGTGATATATACAGGATGTATTATAAAGCCTGGCAAATTGAGGTAGCCAGTAAGACCCCTACCCATTCTATTTTTTGCTGTTATGCGGAAAGTGATGACGGTATCCATTGGCGTAAACCTGATCTTGATTTATATGAATTTCAGGGTTCTAAATCAAATAATATCGTTTTTATCAGAGGAATAATGGGTGAAGTAAATGCCGACGGAGGTCATCCTGCTGTATTTAAAGATGAGAATCCTGATGCTAAACCAGATGCACTCTATAAGGCATTCTTACCCTCACAAAAGGAAAAAGGACTTATCCCTTTTAAGTCAGCAGATGGGATTCACTGGAAGGCCATGAATAATGTTCCTGTTATTACTGATGGTGCTTTTGATTCGCAGAATTTAGCTTTTTGGGATGGGGTAAATAAAGAATACAGGGCATATTGGCGCTATTTTGATGAGGAGACCGATGATGCTCGTTACCAGGGTGTACGCTCCATTCGTACAGCGACATCAAAGGATTTTGTGAACTGGAACAACCAGTCTGACCTTCAGTATGTTGACAGTCCCAGAGAGCATCTGTACACCAACCAGATAAAACCCTATTACCGTGCTCCTCACCTTTTATTAGGATTCCCTGTACGATACATTGATCGTGGTTGGTCAGCCTCAATGAAGACTCTTCCGGAGCCTGAGCATCGCATATGGCGTTCCAGCAAATCCGAAAGATATGGTACTGCACTGACGGAAAGCTTATTGATGGTTAGTCGCGACGGTGTAAATTTCAAACGGTGGAACGAAGCTTTTTTACGTCCGGGGATAGAAAGGAAGGGGACATGGAATTACGGTCAGCAATACATGGCCTGGTCAGTTGTTGAAACAAAGTCTGCCCTTGAAGGTGCCCCCGATGAACTGTCTCTTTACGCAATAGAAAATTACTGGACGGGTACCAGTTGTGACCTGCGCCGTTATACCCTGCGTTTAGATGGTTTTGTTTCGGTTAATGCTCCGATGGAGGGAGGGGAATTGATCACAAAACCTGTAATTTTCAGCGGGAAAAATCTGATTATTAACTTTTCCTCCTCTGCAGCAGGTGATATACGGGTCGAGCTACAGGATGAGGCTGGAAATCCAATACCGGAATTTACACTTGAAAACTGCCTTCCTGTTTTCGGAGATTCATTGGAAAGGATGGTTATATGGAACAATGCTAGTGACCTGTCTTCTTTGGCAGGTAAACCAGTAAGAATACATTTTGTCCTGAAAGATGCTGACTTGTATTCTTTTCAGTTTAAATGAAAATCTTTAGTACATGACAGAAACGATTAAAATGATGGAAGAAACAAAGTTGTATGGTGGAGAACAACATATCACAAAAAAATCAATCATTGGGAGAGGGACTATTATTCTCAAGTATTTATTTCTTCTATTAATTATACCTGCATATCATAATTCATTTTCACAGAAAAAAATTGAAGGGATATATTATCTGGATTGCTCTCCAATATCAATAGAAATCAGTGATGGAAAGATTTCCAGTATTAAACGGCTGAAAGAGTTGCCGGATTCGGGTGGAAATTTATATCTAGCCCCCGGGCTTATTGACAACCAGGTGAACGGGTTTATGGGTGTTTCTTTCGCCCTGGGAGGTAGCGAGTTAACCTTGGAGGAAATTCAAAAAGCTACCAGCGGTTTATGGGAGGTGGGGGTAACTACCTATATACCTACTTTGACGACCAACAGCCAGGATCTGTTCCTTAAGAACCTGTCGCTTTTAGACAAATCATTAAATGAACCATCCCTATTGGGTTCCATCGCCGGTTTTCATCTCGAAGGACCTTTTATATCACCGGAAGATGGCTATCGGGGAGCCCATCCATTGCAACATGTACGTAAACCAGACTGGAATGAGTTTATGGAATATTACCGGGCATCCGGAGAGCATATTCTTCAGGTAACCCTGGCTCCTGAAACGGAGGGAGCGCTGGATTTTATCTCAAATTGCCGGGAAAAAAATATTGTGGTAGCCCTCGGACATCACAATGCACCTGCTGAAGTAATTACCGCTGCAATTGACCGTGGAGCACAGATTGCCACACATTTAGGCAATGGGGCAGCCAATATGGTTCACCGTCACCACAATCCTTTCTGGCCCCAGTTAGCCGACAATCGGTTAATGATAAGTATTATCTGTGACGGATTCCACCTTCTACCGGAAGAAATAGAAGTATTTTACAGGGTCAAGGGGGTGGATAAAACGATTATCACTTCGGATGTAACAAGTTACGGAGGTCTTCCATCAGGGAAGTATACAACAAAAGAGGGAGATCCAATAGAGATAATGCCTGATGGGAAATTAATGAACCTAGCCCAGAACGGATTATATGGTTCAGCATCACCCATTGTTAATGGAGTCGGTAAAATCATGAAAGTTACCGGTTGCAGCCTGGCAGAAGCCATACAAATGGCAAGTACCAATCCTGCCCGTCTTTACGGTTTGAGGGATCGGGGAGAAATCAAATCCGGTAAACGTGCTGATCTTATCCTGTTCAAACTGGATGATTTCAAAGTAACAATTCATAAGACGATGGTGGCCGGACAGGTAGTTTATACAAAAAAAGAAGGCAAATAGAAATATACTTATGACATTGAAAAGATCTTTTTATAGAGATAAATTGAGGGTTGAAATATTTGGTGAAACGAACGATATGGGCCGTGCCTCTGCATCTTTTGTCGCCAGGAAAGTGAACCAGGCAATAGAAAATTCTGGATTTGCCAATCTTATCATTGGAACAGGAGCTTCACAATATCCGTTAATTAATGAACTTCTTAAGAAGGAACTCGACTGGACAAAAATAAACCTTTTCCACCTTGACGAATATATTAACCTGTCAGACCGGCATCCTGCCAGTTTCAGGAAATTTCTTAAAGAACGTTTAGCTGACAAGGTAAATCCTCAAAATGTTTATTATCTAAAAGGGGATGCTGATGACATTGATGCTGAAATAGGCAGGTATGAGAAATTATTGAAAGACAATCCTGTTGATGTGGCATGTATAGGTATTGGTGAAAATGGGCATATCGCTTTTAATGATCCGGGGGTAGCAGATTTTAATGATCCTGAATATTTGAAGGTGGTTGAATTGGATGAGATTTGCAGGAAGCAGCAGGTGGGTGAGGGATGGTTTCCAGGCATTAAACATGTCCCGGAGAAGGCAGTTACACTTACAATAACTGCAATAATGGATTGCAAAACAATATGTTGTACAGTACCTGATGAACGTAAATCAGAGGCTGTTCATAATACATTATCAGGCAGAATACATAATGCCTGTCCCGCTTCAATATTGAGAAAACACGCAGATGCTGTCCTTTTCCTGGATAGCTTTGCTGCCCGGAATATCTAACCGATACGGTTCCAGTCCACCCGATAAGAAATTAGCGCAGCAGGTAAATGCATCAGCAGAAATGAATGAAAAGTCTATTTCGGAATGATTCATTCAGATGCTGTTTTTCACTTGTTCATCTATTTTCCTGTTTAGTCACATCTCTCGGTGTGATTTCTTAAAACAAAGATAATCAGCGATCTAGTATTTAGATTTGAACCATTTGGAGTGTCCCGTCACCTACAAGGCCTGTATATCCGGGAAAGGGGAACATGATCGGGGCCTTTACCTCGTGTTTTAGATAATTATTAAGCTGATATGGGTGCTTTTAAGCCAATTAAGCATTAATAATTGCCTTCTATGAGATAAATTCTAAGTGGTTATTGGCCTATAATGTCGGATCCGAGATTAAAAATTGTCTAACTCAAATAAAATGCCGCATAGAATTTTCTTATGGGTTCTTGCCAGTCATTGCTTTTTAATAATTATCTCTCAAATTTGAATTTGGATCATAAGAGCCTTCAAAAACCATTTTTACTTTTTCTAAATACTCAAATCCATATTTCATGTCTGGTAATAGATAGCTTCCTTCTACCCACTCATTCCATGCATTAATCGTAATCAGTTTAGGCTGTTCAGGATGGTTGTCTGCATATTCTTTTGCTTTAGACAGCAAGGCCGCAAAACTTTCAGGCGTATTATGATAGTGCACCACATCATGGATACCTTGTGCAGGAAACCGTGGAGTAGCATCCCAGCCCATAGAAACGCAGGGGAAAACCGGCACATTTAATATGGAATCCATCTGTGCCCTTATTCTCCGTGAATTGGCTCCGTAAACCAGGTAGTCTTCATTTAGCCCTCCCATGTTATACATCGCCACACTGTTAAATCCCATTTTATTAACCCTCTCGGAAAATTGATTAGCTGCCTTTTGAGACATAACGGATCCCCCGCCCTGGTTCCACTGAATATGCAAACCAGGGAATCCTGCTTTTTTAACTTCTTCCCTGAAATAATCCAAGGCTTTACGAGCTTCTTCCAAACTTCCGCCAAACCCCTCAAGCAGATTACCTATACTAAATATTGAGAATACAGGTTTACCATCGATTTTAAAATAATTGGGTTGTTTGAAATATTGTTTTATTACCCTGTCAACAATAATTTTGAAATTGTTCCAATCCACGGCTCCGTCCCAAAGCAGGGAAGTATCCTCCTTAAATTTGTGCACGTTCCAGTAGTTTCGTTTTACATCGTGGTTGGCCCACATAATGTAAAATTGCATTTTTGAATTATTTCTTGCTTTCAGAAAACCGTCATTGAGGGCGCTTTCCAGAAAAGGGCCTCCATCAAACCAGTACCAGTCGTATATAAAGATATTGATCCCATGATCTACAGCAACATCAATCCATCTTTCAACTGTTTTCGGATCATTGTCCATCTCATATCCCCACAGCGGTAAACGCGGCTGGTAATGTCCATCGAACCTTGGGTTCCCTTTGTTAATGACTTCCCACTCACCAATACCTTCGGGCCACAACATGTCTCCAAAACGCTCGTCATGGTGGCACGACGGCCAGATATATGTTGCAACATGATAATCATTGTATTCCGTTTCAGAATTTTGAGTAGTCGAACACGAAAATTGCATCAGGCTAATCCAGATGAGAAAAAATGAGAAAAGGTTTCTAATCGATAATTTGTGCATTTTATTCATTTTATAAGCTATTATTGATTTTGTTTATACTTAAGCATTACGCAACTTGTTAAAACTTACTTCCCAACTATTTCCAATAGTCATCTATGATCGCAGAACGGTGAAATTAAGCCGCCGTAGCGGGGCACGGGGATTTGATATTTCCGCAAAGGGTGTGACTCGCGTGAGCGGTCGGCTTAAGTTCTTTGTTCTACGTCCTATTTTCCTTTTTACCCATTACGGCTACATCTTAGACTAGAAATTTGTTCCATCCGTCTCCTATGCTTAACGTTTGGAATATGGGGCGTTGGGCATTTTAAAGATCTTTCGTATCAAACCTTTATATTCTATTAAATGTACTAATTTTCACATTTAGTAACATCTGCCCAATGCTCTATATTTATTGTTATGAGCTACCTTTCTATTATCAAATTCTCTCTAATAGCAATCATTATTTTAGCAGGTTAATGGAATACTCCAATTGCTTGTCTATTCCGGCCTCTATGTCTGACTCCGTTTGCTCAACACGAATATCTGGTGGACAACCAATCCATTCCAAGGGTAATCCGTTATAACCACGCCAATCCGTTGTGCCTACAAAGATTCTTTTACCACTTGGCAATTCATATTCAGCCGGAGCTGAAGAGGTCGATCCAGACGATCCTCCACCTGTTGTATCCCCAACCAATGTAACCGTGGATATCTGTTTCATTATTTCAGGGAAAATATCACCTGTACTGTAACATACTCCATTAATTAAAATAACGACAGGATTAATATATTGGAAATTTCCTTGAGGCTCAAATGGCGCTAAAGGAATTAACTCGCCTAGCACATAAAATTCAGGTTTCTCTAAGGGGGTGATTATAAATCTGCTAACAACTGCTACTAAATTCTGATACGATCCTCCGTTATTATGTCTTATATCTAATATAAGTGCCTTAGTGTTTTTAACATATTCGAGGGCCTCTGAAAAATAGTTTAACAGATAGTCATCGTCAAAAGTTGCCATGTAAATATATCCGATGTTTCCTTTAATTATTTCATATTCGATCCTGCCTTCACCGGTAATTCTTAGTTCTTTATCAAAATAGTTTCTGACTACAATAGGATCATATGCATATTTATCTTTTAACCATCGTCGAGGTGAATAAGTACTTATATATTCGCCCCCATCAGTTTTTACATAAACATGCCTGTCTCTTAATTCACTCAACATTTCAACCAGAACAGTATAAATTTCATCTCCCCTGGCCAGTTCTGCCCTGGATTTGTAGACGGTATATAAACTATCCCAGTTTATTTGTTTATATTCAATATATGGATATACCTTATTTACTCTTTTCCAGGCTGCTTCAAAGTCTTCTATATTAAGATTTGATTCTGCCGATTTAACAATCATATCTTCGCAGCCAGTTAAAATAATAACGAAGCTTATGATCAATAATGACCTTATTTTAACCATGGTTAAATCTTAAAGTTTACAGAAATGATGATATTATTACTGGCAGCAATATATGGATCCCATTTATTGATTCGGGAAAGATCAAATCTATAGCCCAGCGAAACTGAAACTCTGTCTATCGGATAATAGCGCAGGGTAAGGTCAGCATCAATCTTTGTTGCAGTAAATACTGAAAGTAACGTTGGATTTGATTCATCTTCATATTTTCGCTCGTCAAATTGCTTACCAGAAAACGAGATTAGATTTGATCGTAAAAAACCTTCTACTTTTAATTTATTGTTGACCTGGTAAATAAATTCGGTGTTTATTCCCAAAGAACATATTACGCCATATGTTGTGGGAGAAATAAATGTCCCGGGACGGACAAAATGGTAATAGATCTCATAATAGAATAACTGTACTGAAGGTCCCAGATAAGCGTATACATTCCTGGAAAACAAGGAGAAATTTCCAATGGGATAGAAAAAATCCTGATTGAAATTGAATTGCTGTGCTTCTGCTGAAATCTTGTTATTTGAAATATCGGTTGTTTTCCAGTACTCAAATTCTAAACGGTACCCATTTTTTTTATGAAATCGCACCCATTCCACATTGTAATAGGGCATGGACCCTGAATATTTCTCTTTTGATATATATTCATCTTTCACAGCATATAAACCCTGTCCGTATCCTAAAAAAATACCTGATGGAAATACAGTTTTATAGTTTAGTGAGTCTTGGGCAGGTGCTTGTAAAGTTATTACAAGTGAAATGGCAGAAATGATAATTCTTGATATGGTTTTCACAGGTTTATGGTTTTCAGTATTACTTCATGAAAGGTTGCTCATAAATTGTATAAAAATGAACCTCCTAGGTTTTGCCTTGACATTTTAAAGTACGTAGAACGGTGGAATTAAGCCGCCGTAGCGGGGCACGGGGATTTGCTTCTTTTCTGCAAAGAACGTGACACGCGTAAGCGGTCGGCTTCAATGAATTGTTCTACACTATTCTAATTCGAGACAGGTAAGATCTTTATAATTGGTGTCTGAAATGAAAAGGCTAATCAATTCCAAATTATCCATTAAGAGCTCAGCAATTCTTTGAGTTGTCGCATTGCCGATCCTCAGCCATATGATTTTTGGTGGACTACCCTTGACAATACTCAAATCGTAATAGTCTGAGTCGAATGTAACGATACAAAATCCATTCTGCCTGGCGTACTCCCAAATACCTGTGTCTGTTGAATCTAATAAGCCGACTTGACTAATGTGCTTAGCTTCGGGAAATGAGTTCGAAAGCATGTTTGTGATGCGATAAGAGATATTCTGGTCGAACAGAAGTTTCATCAGGCTGATCTGATTTTACGCTCCTTATCGGCTGCATATGCAAGGCATGCAGAAATATCATCCTGCGTTAATTCAGGGAAATCTTCAAGAATATCCTCTCTACTCATGCCAGACGCTAACCATCCAAGTACATCGTAGACTGTGATCCGCATATTGCGTACACAGGGTTTTCCAAACCTTTTTTCTGGATCAATAGTGATTATTTCCCTATAATCGATCATACTCCAAAGTTACCAAATATTCTTAATACAATAGATACTGGGTTTATTCTTAGTATTGTTGCTATCCTCACCTCATTGATTGTATTACAAATATTTGTAGAACGGTGGAACTAAGCCGCCGTAGCGTGGCGTGAGATTTGCCATTGTTGCGAAGAGCGTGACACGCATAAGCGGTCGGCTTTAGTGAATTGTTCTGTGCCTGAAGTTTCATTTCGCACGACACATTTCAATGATAAGGTCGGAGATCAAAGCTACTTCTGGTGGTCGGCATGTGTACTGTGGGGTGTAGTTTCTGAAGTGAATCTCTCGAAAAAGACAGATGTTGACAGATTCGAACCATTGTAAAACAGTAAGCCCCTCTGCATACAGGACGAAGAATGCATTCTCGTCAGACAAAGACAACAGGCCCAGTTTCATCATTTAAGGAGCAGATTATCCGCACCTGTACTGAGTGTGTATGCTACTTCTTTACCGCTAATATATGCCTGTTCAACCCGTACCATGAGCCCAGACAAATAAAATTATTGTCTATTTCATCGTGTGCCAGAACATGCTCGGGTTTGTTATGATTGAATCTTGAAATGGAATACTGTCTCGCCAGCCAGATCCTGTATCCATCGTTGGAGATCATCAAAGCATCTTTACCCCCACCTACTGCGAGTCCTATGCTATCTGCCCATTCTTCAATGTTCTCTCTGAATGTAAGGATATCGTTCCAGTCTGCTAATCTATATTGATTACCGAATTCATTTCTTATCATCTGATCCAAATCTTCCTTTTCGGAATACCTTCCTGAAGTGATTTTGAAATCGCTAGCATGTAAACTTCGTCCGGTCATAACATATTCTCGCTTTTGGAGATAACTATGCCAAGTCCTCATAGAGTCTGTCTGTCCAATGATTTGCGAAGGATGAAACCAACCAAACAGCTCCGGACGGGAATATGTATATCCTGCCATCCATCGTGTATCCCCATTTCTCGGGTAATCTGACCTTTGACCCATTCGCAAACCAAAATGAATGTGCGAAACCATGGTATAGCACTCTTCCGCTTTACCAATATAGGCAATCAGTTCCCCTTTCTTCACTTTGCCCGGACCCTTTTTCCACCCGCCAGGGCTGAGATGGCCGTAAAGCGAATAGACATTTTCGACTGGATGATCAATAATGATTAGTCCACCGTACCCGCGCGCTGTACCGGAATAACTTATTATTCCATCTCCAATGGCGTACACGGGTGTTCCTGGTGGTGCAAAACAGTCTTCAGCTGCATGATACTTCCCTCTCCTTTCTGTTTTAGGTGGATCTGTATCCGTTACCGGTGTTTCCGGAAAATAATCATCAAGCGGATAGCGGAAAGAGCTTGTTTTTTTCAATCGTTCGGCATGCTCTTTCATTTCACTACTTTCAAAGGTGGATTGCCCACAGCCATCTGATGCCACAAGGATAGCAGCAACAAGTCCAAAAAACAGCATTCTGTTTAAATGCATGATCGTTTGGATATTTAATTATTTCGTAATAAAATGTATCAGCCAACAGTTCTATGATAATTAGATGACGATCATTCTTTCAAATAGCTGCATATAATTATCATCACTTCTTGTAACCGAACTTCTCAGGTTTTACACTAAATTATTAAAGTGCGCAGAACATATATGTCTACCGCAATTTGCGGCATCTGATACTGTCGTGGAGTGGATATACAGCCATTTACTTTAATATTGGTTCAGTTTTGAATGATATATATTGTGATCAATCTTGGATTTGTTATATGCATAGATTGTTTGTGGTACTATCTAGCTTAGCCACCTCAGTCCCAAAATGTTTCACTTTCATCCTGGAAATGTAGAAGGAAATTACAAAGAATTTCGATCTCAAACAATATCAACTCATTGTTCACAGCCTGAAATTATTTATCAGATTATCAGAGTTTTTGTTGAATTCGGGATTTGATTTTTCAGAATTATCAATGAGCTCAAAGACATAATCGTAGTAATTCATTTCATTTGTAATACTCCCTTCATTCTAATTATCCAGAAATTGTTCAATCAACAAAACCATAATAAGATGGATCGGCCATTAAACTTGAATCGATCAGATATTAGCATAAAGAAAGCCATTGATAGGATTTCAATGAACGACTTTTGTATTCATCTGACTTAGAGGGATTTTCATCCATAATAATCCTCGAGATCCTGGCAAGTATCATGGCTGTTTTAGCCACATTCCCGGTTACAACCTTGTAGTTTTGCCTTACTTCATGTACTACTGCTCCTTCCCTATAACCAAATGCTGCAGGCCGGTCCTGGCAGAGTGCCACATAATCTGCACCCACCAGCAAATGACAATAGATTTCCTGTTTGTTTTTCTCCGTTAACTGCCAGGGAGCAAGCTCCAGCAAATCGCATAATGCGTTCAGCATGATGGCATGGCTGCTGAGTTCCTGCAAGGTACTTCCACAATCTTTCCAGCCGCCTTCTGGTTTGTAACTCAGGCTGTCGCGAATATAAAGATGTTCGAGTGCCGTTGCGTACCAGGACTCATTCCACAACATGCTTTGCCCGATTTTTACGGGAAGGTTTCTGTCGCTTTCCAGCACCTTCTTTTTGCCCTCATAAACCTCCAGATAATATTCTCCTGGTTTATTGCATGCTGAAAATTCCAGCGTCCACCAAAATTTCCCCCATTTTTCTTTGGGCACTTCCACTTTACCGGTAAGCATTTTTTTACCGTCTGGAATTCTTCTCAGGGTGAAAGTGGCCTCCTGACTCACAAAATCGGAAACCGTATCCTGGAGCATTGCATGTTTGGGGAATCCTTTATCATAACCAACCTGGGAGCAGGTAAGATGTGAATACGCTTGTTACACCTGAGCCTCCAAACCAGATGAAATTATCAGGATGAATAGCATTAGTAGAGCTCTCATAAAAATGAATTTATTATTATAATATCCATCTACCTTTCCGTATAGACAAGCCCGGAGCCAACTTCCATCTGATTGGTTACCAGGTAGAGCCTCAACAATTCCATCATCAGGTTATCCGCCCGGGTGATGGCTTCATAATGCCAGTGTTTGGAACTGGCTTTTGGCAGGGGAGATGCATCGTCAAAGAACATATCCAGAGACATTTGGGCAAAATGCTGAGCCCTGTCCAGGTAAATCCCATCTGATGTTATCTCATGTGCATTCAGTAGCAAATGAATAACATCTCCCAGGGATCCCGGGTATACCGGGAAGTCTGTAACCGGTTCTGTATCCAGATAGCGGTCTGCAGCAGACAGGACCAGCTGCCTGTATTCCATATCACCTGTTTGGTTGAAACGTAACATGCATATATTGGCCGTTGATGCATCGGTACTTTGACCATAACCTGTTGTCCACCGGTCTGTATAAACCCGGTTGTTCCCTTTTCTGACATCCTCTGCCGCCAATGTCTCCGCATTCCCCTGTGAAACAAACCCTGCGCCGCCAGGTGAAAGATCATGTTTTATCCTGAGATAAACCTCATCAATCTCCAAGGCCATTTCTTTGAGTTTCCCTCCCAGCTCTTCCGGTAACTTCGGTACTGCATCCCAGAGATCAATGGCCAGTCCCAGGTTACTGTTCGGCCAAAGCAAAAGGTTATCCGATCGAGGATTATCCACCTCTCCCGGGATGGCTCCTGATATGCTGTTCCTGTTCCGGTGGTAAAAATCATAAATTACCTCAATGGCCCTGAGATACAATGTATCTTTTGTCTTTTCATATGCCTCCGCCCAGGTAGCGATAAAAAACCCTCCATGTCTTGGATACTGGTTTTGGATTCCTGTCCCATGCTGGTCATATTGCGCATGACGCGAAAACTCACCTGTCTTTTGGTCATGGATCTGGTGGTACCATAAGCCGGATGCAAAATCAATACAACTCTGAGGTGCCAACCCATAGCATTTCTCCCAGAATACCCAGGGTCTGAAAAATTCGTGATTATACCGCTGTCTCTTATCAATCGTCATTTCCGTGTTAAAATCCCATCCTATATGCTCTCCCCAGGCCATTAATCCTGTTTGTTCACTCTGGCAATTCTCAAAAAACCATTTCAGGGTTTTGTCCGCCTCCTCCGCATATTTCGGTTCACCTTTCAGTTCGGTCAGGGCATAGAGGATCTGATAGAAGTTCTGGTCATGCATTGGATTGGCACCGGTCAGCATCCTGTCATATGACCTGATGCCCCAGCTTTCTCTTTCCAGGGAAAGTAAGGCTTCCAGAGAATCGCCTTCCGGCAGTTCCAAGGTTTCCCGGATAAGTGTTGTAGCAATCAATGGTGAGTTTTTTGTCCCATATGTATCTCTTGCATGTTCCAGCAGGGCATTGGCGTAGTTCTCAACATGATCCAGGTACTCGCTATGTTTTGTAGATTGACAGGATCCAAAAACCAGGGTGATAACTATGACAATATAAAATCTCATATGGTGTTATTTGTAGTTAGTGAACCTGAAGATTCCAGCTCTTTTTGCAGCCGTTTGTGGATTTTTTTTTCTTTCCTGGAAAGTTCACCATAGTCCAGTGGGGATTTTTGGTCTATGTCAGTCTCAAGGTTAAAAAAGTCACCATTGTTGAACAGGACATAACGATGGTTACGGGCCATTTCTTGAGCTCCTTCCTGATTGCGTCCACGTGCCCAATAATGGAAAAAGATGGACTTGCGTGGTTTGCCTTTTTTTCCCTTTAACTGAGGAAGAAAGGATAACCCGTCAAGTTCCAGATTGCCTGGGATCTGAGCTCCGGCCATGTCGCAAAGGGTTGGAAGCATATCAGTAAAATCAATGAGGTCATCAAGCGTTTTTCCCTGTGGAGATGTACCTTGCCAGGAAACGATGAGTGGAACATGCGTGCCCCTGTCAATCATATAGGATTTCCCTCCCCTGATGATGCTCCCGTCTATCATTTTCGTGTAGATATTCGTGGTCGTACCATTATCCCCTGTAAACATGATCACCGTATTCTCACGTAATCCAAGTTCATCTACCTTTTCGACGATGCGACCCACTATCTTATCCATATAATTAACCATATCCGGGAAGAAACTGGAATCACCCGCATGCTTCTTCATGGGATACCTCATATCAGGACTGGCCCATTCTGGTGAATCAGGCGTAGGGGTGAAAGGATTATGCACCAGCACCATAGGGTAATAAACCAGGAAGGGTTTGTCCTTATTCTCTTCCATAAAATCCAGGATAAAATCGCAGAAGACATCCGGGCCATACTGGTCCTTGAGTATGGGCAGCTCCGTACCATTTTTCACTACAAGGGGGTCGGCATAACGCTCACCTGCCTGTTTGTATTGTGATACCTGCCAGAGGCAAAAAGCATCAAAGCCCATATCTGCCGGCCGGTTCAAATCATCCCAGCCCGGTTTTTTAGCCCGCCATCCATTCAGTTGCCATTTCCCGGAGATACAGGTAGCATATCCCGCCTTCCTGATAAGCTGGGCAAATGTAACCTGGCTGGGATCCAGGTATTCAAAACCCTGGTAGTTCCGGTTATTATACATTCCGGTCATGATCTGGACCCTGGTAGGTGTACAAAGTGGTTGGGAATGGCATTGTGTGAAGCGCAATCCCTCTGCTGCCAGGCCATCAAGTATCGGAGTTTCATATTCAGCAGCCCCATAACATGCCAGTGCTTCCTGTCCAAGGTCATCCGCCATGATGAGGATGATATTGGGTTTGCTCTTCCTCTTACTGGAATTTTGTTCCAGAAAGGATGAACCGGTGAAAAAGAATATTGAGAGGCAGAGGAAAATGGTGTATATAAATGATTTCATATCAAAATGTTTTAGCATTGACTGGAAAGCCTGCACTGTTATTGTTATTCGAAATAATAAAGCTTTCTCTAAAACCCCTGGGAAAAACTTTTCCATTCCTGAATTTAGTTTCACCAAATCCCCTCAGGGTAAATGAATTCAGATCCAGTTCGCCATTGAGAGATGTAATGGACACCAATTTACCTTTTTCATGATTAATTATTTCGATGGTACCATACAAATAACCGTTTGACCAGAAGTAACTTCCATTGTTGGCATTGAATGTCATACTGTGCTCAACTGCTGAAAATTGAAATCCTGTATAGGCAGGTATTCCCGCCCAGGCAGCCATGGCCCTGGCATAGCGGTGGCCATATTCCCCTTCATTAAAGGGATTTCTTTTATAACCGTCATAACGGTCCCTGATTGATTCATAGACTTTAATCCCATCATCTACCTGGCCTTCATATATCATATGGACAGCCGTGCTGTATTCAAACCCGGTCATAATCTCTGTATAGTAAGGAAAGGGAAAATCCAGTAAGTCTCCCCGGGGATAACTGGCCATGATCAATCCCGATTCATCACCAAGGCCAAAGCTCCTGAAAGTATTAAAATGTTCGTTAAAATTCTCGACATAATTGTATTTCATGATGCTTTTCAGGGTTGTCTGAACATGATCCCTATCCAGCACATAACCCAGTCCCGCAGTATGAGCCAGGCATTGTCCAACCAACTGATCCACCAGGCAACCCTTACCCAGCTGTCCCACTTTAGAGGTACCTTCTGGTATATGATGTTCATAATATTCCCCATTAAAAATGTTGGCATCAATCCATTTCCTTCCTTTTTTATAAAGGGTCCGGCACTCCCTGGCAAAAACCCTGTCATCAAGATGTAAGGCCATTTCTTCTGAAGCCCTGAGGGCAGCAAGATACCAGGCAGCCATCTGGGGATTGGGGCCCAAATAATGGATGTCCATGGTATTATACTGCTTTCCCTCCATAACTCCATCCTTGTCCTGGTCCCAAATACCCGTCCAGGCAAAAGACATGGCCTTCTTAATATTGGGCCACATCGCCCTGAGTTTTTCATCATCACCGGATAGCTGCCAATCCCTGTACATTTTAACCAGGGTACCCATTTGTCCATCGGCAGCCCAATGCGTGAAACTCTTACCTCTTTTATCAATGGGCAGTCCCACTCGTTCGCTCATGGCACCGTCATCATTCGTGGCATGTTTAAATTCAACTTCCCTGAATTTCATCGACAGGTCCCCAAAAAGGAATGGCACCGTGGATTCATAGTTCCAGACACGGAAACAGGTACCAAACCCCCATCCAGGTCTTTTAGAAGCGCCAATCTTGGTTCCTTTCAGGCTACCCGTTCCTTCAAATCCATAGGGAAGGCCATCAGATGTGCGGAAAACGGTCTGGCACCGCAGATTGTTCAGATTGAATAATCCAGCTTCTTTGATTACATCGGGAATATCGCTTTCAACCAGTGTTTTGACAAACCTCACCGTTTCTTCTTCCAGCCCCTCCATCCCGGAGGCTGTTCTCTCGGCTACATCCCAGGCATCCCTGTAAAGTGTAGTGTAATAATTACCCACAATTTCCTCACCGCCATAGCCACCTTTTACAGCCCTGCTGGTACCCCAGGCCAAGCGGTTTGGGAAGTGCCAGGTAAGCATAAAGGTGATCGCTTTGCTTTCACCTGGCTCAAGACTAACTTTTACAGCCAGGGTTGCAGGTGGGGTTTGTATGCTTTCTTCTTCCGAATCAGGGTGATCGGTGAGTTCTCCATCGGCGATAAAATCATCCCAGAATTCCCTAAATGTCCAGTTCCAGCCCAGTTTGGCCCAGGATGTCCTGTAGCTTACACCGTCTTCAGCTGTAGTTGTGAGGGCCATGGTTCCCCAGTTTACATCTTTCGGGTCTACGCCCATCGAATACATGTACACCCCTTGCAGGCCATCTTCTGATCGGTATTCGTTAAGATTTCCCTCTGGTTCACCACTCCAGCCATCTACCCCTATATAGTTTGGCACCATCCCACAAACAGCGGTCTCCAGTTCATTTTCAGTATTGTTGGTCAGTACATACCGTAACACGGCCACAGGGATACCACTCTTATCTGCATCACCCACCACCAGCGGGTTGAAGGCTTCCAACCGTACATCTACCGGAACCTCTTTGTGCTTGAAATCTACCTGGGCCAGCGGATAGGCAACTGAAAAGATGGTCTCCTCGAACCTGGGAAAACCTGAGTTAACAGCATCGGCACCCCAATCTCCATAATATTCTCTAACAGGAATAGGTCCCTCCAGCACCCTTATCCTGTTCTCCTTTCCCTCCTGTTTGTAAAACAAAGCAAAAAAAGGTCCATTGGAAATGGTTGGGGGAACGAATTTAAAGGAGGGTAAATATCCAAGTGCCCCCCTGTTCATTAATTCCCAGTCCCTCAAGTCTCCCCGGCCACCAATCGACACTGTTCCCGTGCCAATTCCTCCCAGCGGCATGGCAACCTCATCGAGGTATTTCCCTTCATAGGTTTTCAGGATTGGCCATGTATTTTTATTATTTTGGGCTACAGCCAGATTGCTTATTATGACCAGGGCAGCCAGGCCGTACAAAATTTTAGAAAAACGCCTATTCATCTTTTAATTTCCTTTTACAGTTCTCCAGCGTACCAGGTAAGCTTCATCACCATTGTGTACCATGGATATTCCCCAGGTCAGTCCGGTTTTCGTAACTTCGCTTTCCATCAGGTCAGGACGAAAAGCACCTGGTGCCATAGGACGTTCTTCACCTGGTATTCTAATGTTCAGATTGGCAGTTGAGAATTCCAGTCCATCATCGGAATACTCAAACGTTGAGCTCAATGATGCCAGGCAGGCAACTCCCCTACCCTGCTTCCAGATCATAACTTCATGGCTTTTATCAAGGATAGGATTGTTCTCATACTTTGTGTATGGACCTTCAGGACTTGAGGAGAAAGCCACTCCCATCTTTGTTTTCCCCGGACCCTCTTTGCCATGCTGCAGGCTTCTGCCTTTATAATATAACCAGTATTTCCCCTCACGAACCAGTAAGACCGCATCATCAATCCTGTAGCTGTCAAAATCGTTATTCTTTTTGCTTATTTGCAGGGTTGGCTCTCCCCCATGAAGTCGGTAAAAGGGTCCATCCGGTGAATCAGACACAGCAACACCTATGGCGGTGATATCTGTTGTGGAATTGTTCTCAAAAACACCGTCTGTCCTGCCGGGAGTAGGTTTTACACCCGTATAGAAGAGGTAATATTTTCCATCAGCACATAGAATATTGGGAGTGAAGGTGGCCTGTGAATCAAAGCTGCCTTCGGTACCGAGGCCCAAAGCTTCCCCTTTTTCATGCCAGGTATAACCTTCATCCTTCGATATTGCATACCATATGGACCCCCAGTAACCGGGTGACCTTCCATATACCTTTGTATACCACACATACCAGGTGTCACCTACTTTGATGACATCACTTGGATCGCGTCGTGTACATCCTGTCTCATGGCCGATACCAACTACTTCGTCATATTTAAAAACAAGACCTGTTAAGTCTTCTTTTACTTCAATCAGATCTGCACCCTGCAGATTGCCTGGTGTTTTCCTTTTATGCACACATGAACATATTACTGATATCGAAATCAGGGTAATCAGGACCTGGATTTTCATCTTTAATCTTTTGTCAATTAATCCACCATTTTAGAAACCCGGAAGTTCTTATAACGTGCATTCCTGGATGCCATATGCCTTAGTCCAATGCGCCCGTTTTCAATGGGTGGCAGACTGGCATTTTTCCAGTGGCAGAGCATTTTTTTGTTGGGTGCAATGATTTCCATATACAGATCATTCCCATGCTTTATCACCGTGATTTGATGTTTGACTCCAGGTTGAAAAAGTCCTGAATCAAAATAATCTGGAGCCAGGTCCGTCCCCTTCAAACCCTTACCAGATTCAGGCAAATACCGGCGTGCCCGGATATAATCTACCTTATCAAGTTCATCTTTATTGCCATAGGCAGCATAGCTGATATGATACGTATTCATGTGGTTGTAATACATACGCATGGCAGGAATACGCCTCAGATCCGACCAGTTGAATATTTCCTCTTTGAATTCTCCCTTGCCACTGCCTGAAGCCTGTATATAAATGATATTCACGTATTTGGTGGCATTGTCCAACCTGGTATACTCATATTCAATCTTTATGTCACCACTGAAACTTTCTTTGGTCCACAACACGGTATGGCTTGAATCTTGAGCGGGGACGGGGCCCGCATAAAATTCCATTCCCTGGTGTGAGTTATAGACCCTTGCCTTCATTCCATCCAGCAGCCATTTCTTATCCCATTTTTTGGTTCCGGGATCAAAAAATGTTTGCTCCCAGTTCAGCTTCTGAAGTTTGTTAAATGACTCTTCCTGTGCATTGATGTTTACCATCAAACATGTCAGGGAAAGGAACAGAATTGGATTTTTTCATGACCCTGTATGTTTACTTGGCAGCCTCTTCGATCTTGTGAAAGAAATCCCCGAAAATGGCATCCCTGCGAATGTGGTAAGCGGCCCGTATCATATGCCTTGAATCATCAAAGCTGAAAGTATGTTGGTCTGTAACAATGGGACTGTGGATCAGGTCTGAGGGGGTCCAGTCTCCATTGATCAGCCAGGCCACTGCAGTCATGTCCCACAAAACCTTGGACCAGGCATAATGGTCTTTTTCATACTCCTTGAAGATTTCCAGAAGATAATCTCCAATGGCTCCCCTGCCTTCGAGGTAAAACTTCATCTCAGGATATGTCGTGGCCAGGTGAGTAACTACAGGAGTGCAGGGTAATTGCATAAAGGGTACCCCGCAATCAAAGATCAGCCTCGATGCGTTCAGGTCCTGCGAAAAGTTAAATTCCCTGGTATTTTTCCAGTGAATGGAATTCCCGCCCAGCCAAACGACTACAATATTATTGATAATGGAGGGCTCCATCAGGATGGCGCTGGAAACATTGGTGATGGCTCCAACAGCAACGACATAGAGCGGGTTATCGGGACTGGCGGTTTTGGCACGCTTGATCAGGTCAAGTGCTGCAGGGCTTTCCACCGGTTTTTCCAGGTCCTCCAGGTATTCCCGACTCCCCTTGAAAACAAATCCCTCCGGATCAATATCCAACCTATCCAACAAGCGCAAGATCTCCTCATAGCTCTTTTCCATCCCATCACCGGGTCCATCTGACCTGTTGTTATTGAATGGAGCTGCATACAAGGCTTCAACATCCATTGCTTCTTCTGACAACAAGGCATAAACAACAGCAAACTGGTCATCGATCTCATTGTAGGTATCTGTGTCCAGTACCATGCGGACCTTGCCTTGGGGTGGGTCCAACCTGGCTATCCTTTGGGTTTCAGAGATCTTTGGAAAGTCTTGGCCACTAGCCTTCAGTCCGGCTAACAGGAAAGGCAAAATTACCGGGATTATCATCCATTTTTTCATAATACAAGATTTATGGTTTACTATATGGTTATGTTTAAATAATATTTCTCATTTTTCTACCTGATCCATGCTTACCATTTCAATAAGCCGCTTCTGTATGCGTTTGGCCTGCTTTTCATTAACACTCAGATAACGGTGTTTCCCCTGCGGATGAGGTGTGAAATGGGTTACCACATGGTGTTCAAAGTTTGGAGCAAATACCAGGGATACCTTACCAGGAGTAGAAATGGTAAAATAAGACGAATCATTTTCCACCGCAAACAACACCGAAGTCAGATCCCACGTCGGCCTGTCGTAAGGCATGGGTTGGTAAGACTTGTAAGCCTCCACCAGCGGATGAAAATCTACCCTGGCAAAATCGCTTATCATGCTTTCTCCCGGATAGGGACAGGCCATTCCAACATGATAAGGGCTGAACCATATCTCCGTTGGCCAGGCCTCCAGGACCCTTGATGCAGAAGCACTGTCATTGAAAATATTTGTTTCAGGACGGCCTTCGAGGAAATTACCTGCCATAATGCTCAGGTAATCCACCTTGCGGGATACCAGTTCAAGGCCCGGCAAAGGTGAGTATTGATCCGGTTCAGAGTCGATCAGCCGGGCGAGGTTGGTGGACTGTCCAACCGCAATGATGACAATAGAACTGTCAGGTGATTCAGAGAGTAGTTTTCGATAAAGGCTGACAGCCACCGGAAGTTCCTGGCCTTCCTTCAGGCTGCGCTCGAATAATGCTTTCCCATCCATCTTCATTTCGACTACGTGCCTGGTATAGGAGGAGGTGTCATGCTTCACCCCATCTATAACTATCCCGATTGGCAGGTCCGGATAACCATACCAGCTGTTCATAATATCAATATACCTGGGAGAATAGGGATTGTCTTTGCAGGACATGACAGCCATCATGTCTATCCATCCCAGGTCCATGTAATTATACAGCATGGCAAGGGCCAGCGCATCATCAATATCTGCGCCGATATCGGTATCAAAAATAACCCGGATCTTTTCCCCGGATTCATTGTTTACCATTGTATTGCAGGAGGAAAGGAGGATCAATGGGATAAAAACCAGGGCCATAAATATCAATGACCATATTAAGCCTGGAATTCTTTTCATTATATCGGCTTGCTTTTTCATGATTGCTCTACCAATAGATGCTATAAATTACTGATAAAATCGCAATGACAATGATGGAGCTGATATTAAAAGCATGGCCCGTAAAAAAAAGTGATTTCTCAAGCGGGATGGCCTTGCTGCTTATCCCTTTTCTTTCCCAAAGGCTTATCCCAATAATAACCACACAAAGAACCAGGAAGGTAATACCAACCCGGTCCATGAAGGCCATATCCGGAAAAAGCAGATCGAAAATAAATGACAGGGGAATGGTCAGGATGGCTGCCACCAGGACTGCATTGGATGTTGCCCGCTTCCAGAATAATCCTGCCAGGAAGATGGCCACTACCCCCGGTGTCACATAACCGGTGAAATCCTGGATGAACTGGAATGCCTGGTCCAGGTTCCTCAGCTGCGGTGCAATGATCACGGCGACGGCCAGGACGACCAGTGCAGTGATCCTGCCGGTCCGTACCAGGATCTTTTCTGAAGCTTCCTTATTGATCAAAGTTTTGTATAAGTCCATTGTAAAAATGGTCGAGGAGCTGTTGGTCATGGAACTCAGAGATGAAACGATGGCAGCGATCAGGGCTGCGAAGACTAAGCCTTTTAAACCTACACCAACATAATTACTCAGCAACCATGGGTAGGCATCATCCGGCCTTTCAATATCGGCCCCGAGCACAAAGGCAGCTATCCCGGGGAGGACAACAAGCAGGGGCAATAATAGTTTCAGGAAACTTGCAAAGGCCATACCGCGCTGAGCCTCCCGGATATTCTTCGCTGCCAGGGCGCGTTGTATGATGTACTGGTTGCAACCAAAATAATAGAGGTTGGCCATCCACATTCCCCCTACAAGGACCCCTATGCCAGGCAGGTATTTGTATGATTCATGTCCCTTCTCCAGGATCATATCAAATTTTTCAGGGGCTGCGGCTACCATATTATTGAATCCGGCCATCAGGCCTTCACCGCCCCCAATCTCACGAAGGACCAGGAAAGTCGTTACAAATCCACCGAAGATCAGGAAGGTCACCTGCACCACATCCGTCCAGGCCACAGCTTTGAGTCCCCCGTAAACCGAATAAAGAGCCGAAAACAGTGCGAGTCCCAAAACAGCATAGAAAAGGTTTATCCCCAGGACGGCCTTCAGCACCAGTGCGCCCAGGTAAAGGACTGATGTAAGGTTCACAAACACATATACCATCAGCCAGAATACAGCCAGGCTGGTCCGGACCCTCCCGTCAAACCTTACTTCCAGGAATTGGGGCATGGTATAGATCTTCTTCTTGATAAAAATGGGCAGGAAGAACTTGGCCACGATCAGGAGTCCTAATGCGCCTATCCACTCATAACTGGCCATCCCTAGTCCCACAGCAAAACCTGCACCTGACATCCCAATGAACTGCTCGGCAGAAATGTTGGAAGCAATAAGGGAAGCGCCTATGGCCCACCAGGGTAAGGCCCGGCCTGCCAGGAAGTAATCGGAAGATGTTTCTTCCTGACCTTTTTTCCTGCGTGACACATACAGTCCAAGGCTAATGATCACACAGCAATAAGCAATAAATACAGTGATGTCAATTCCTGAGAGTTCCATCAATTGATTTTTTCCCTTTCGAAATCTGTGGAATTGACCCAGCCGGCATTCAGCTCCTCACCATCCATGAAACGGTTGTAAAAATCCCGGTGGTTTTTGTCAGCATAGGGGTATTTATCAAATTCCTCGCCCTTCCCAAACATACGTGGATCGCCTTCCGCTTTCAGTTCCTCTAAAAGTTGTTGTTTTAATGCTGATTTCTTTTCCTGGTGGTCCGGATGATCTGCCAGGTTATCCAGTAGCCAGGGATCTTTCTTGAAGTCATATAATTCTTCAGCTGGCTTTTTTCCAAAACTCTGTTGCCAGAACCAGCTTTTTCCTTTTTTTCTCCTGTCGTTCAATATGTATGACTTTGTCGGTGACCCATCAGTATCCAGGTAACCGGTTTCCGGGTTGCCGGCCGGCCAGCGTTCAGGATGGATATTCATAATATAGACATGGTCCGCGTTCACAATACCACGTGCAGGAAAACCAACATCATCAGGCCGGCCCACATCGGTACGCTCCTTGCCAAACACCATAAAATCACGGCCAGGGGAAACGGATTTCCCTTCCAGAAGAGATACCAGGCTCTGTCCCTCCATAGCCTGCATCCCGCTCTTCTCAATGGAAATGCCAGCCAGCTCCAGGAAGGTGGGAGCAAAATCAGTAAAGCTTACAATTCCATCATAGACCCTTCCCGGCTGATTGATCCCGCCTGGCCACATCATCGCCAGGGGCACCCTGTTGGCGATCATATTCGGCATGCCTTTGACCCTCGGGAAAGGCATTCCATGGTCTGAGGTTACGATCACCAGAGTATTCTCTAGCATATCTCTATCCTCCAGCATCTGCAGCATCCTTCCAATGTGACTGTCGAAGTATTCTACCTCCATTGCATAATCCAGCATGTCGTTCCTAACCGTATCGCAGTCCGGCCAATACGGGGGCACTTCATCTATATCAGACAGGGATTTGCCGGCCTTGTTGATGCCAGACCGGTACTCATAAGCCCTGTGTGGTTCTATGCTGCCATACCAGAAACAGAATGGCTCACCTTCGGGTTTTGATTCCAGGAAAGCCTCGAAATTTCCTGCATAATCATTACCGCTGATAAAATCTGTCGGTGGCTTTATTTTATGCTCATTAAAGGCAGGTCCTAACAGCTCGCGTTCTTCTCCCTCAGCAGTTTTTACAATTCCAGGTGCCCAACCTTTGAGGGTATGGCCCACAAAATAGCCGTTCTCTATCAAACATTCCGCATAGGTCTTGAATTTGGGTGGGAAGTAACACCAGTGGTTGGCTGCCGCCTCCAGCTGCCAGGAATTTCTACCCGTAACAATGCAGGACCTGGAAGGGGCACATTTCGCATTGGGGGTAAAAGCCCTGTTAAACAGAATGCCCTGTTGCGCTATCCTGTCGAAAGAAGGTGTTTTTACCCAATCGCATCCATAAGCACCGGCATGGGGAAAGGATTGGTCATCGGCAATGCAGAACAGGATGTTTGGCCTGTCAGCCTCGGTGGAAGGCTTTGCACAGCCGGCAACTACTATCAGCATAACGGCTACAAAAAATAGGGTCTGTCTTGTCATTTTGTAATTATTTATTAATCTTTTGTAATCTTGCTTCCCCACCAATCTTCGTTTGGTTGCCAGTCAGGGGACAAATAATTCAACCTTTCTTCTTCCAGCCTGGGCCAGCGGCTTTTCCTGATCTCCTCCTGCCTTTTCACAAAAAGTTCCTCCATATATTCAGGATCAGGGACAGGTATTTCAGCATCTACTTCTGCCAGCCAGGCCTTCAGTTCAGAACTCATCTGCCCGCTTAGCTCAGGGTTGTCGGCTGTAACATCATTCTTCTCTGAAGGATCAGCTGCTAAATTGTAGAGCTCATCCTGCCCGTCTTCCCAGTAATGGATTAGTTTCCATTCACCTTTCCGGATGATTGAAGAAGGATCACCGCCCTGGTTCCCATAATGCGGATAATGCCAGTACAATGATCTTTCCGGGATATTTTCCCCGCTTAACAGAGGCACCAGGCTGACCCCGTCCCTATGCTGGTCCGGCTTCAGGTCCACCCCAACCAGATCCAGCAGGGTGGGATAAAAATCTGTTCCCGTTACAGGCACATCACATTTTGCACCCGGACTTACCAACCAGGGTACCTTGATAAAATAGGGCTCCCGTATCCCCCCTTCCCACTGGTATCCTTTGCCACCCCTCAGGGGCAGGTTGGAGGTAGAGAAATTATCCCCTGATGATACGCCCCCGTTGTCGGAGGTAAATATGACGATGGTATTCTTTTCCAGTCCGAGTTCATCCAGGCAGCTTAAAACCTCTCCCACTGCCTCATCCATAGCTTCTACCAGTCCCCCGTAAATAGGATTATCCTGTACTTGCCTTATGGGAAGCCTGCGTTCCATAGTATAGCCCGACTCCGCTATACCCATTTCCTCAGCTTTCTGCCTGTATCTCTCCCACTTTTCCTTTGTTGTCTGGATCGGACTATGCACTGCGTAAAATGATAAATAGGCGAAAAACGAAGTATCCTGATTCTCCCTGATAAACTGAATAGTTTCTCTGGCCAGCCTCATCGAAAGGTTTTCTCCGGGTTCTCCGTCGGAAAGCTTGGGATTCTTATAGGGTGTAAAATATCCACCTGGTGGTGAACCGCGTTCATGGCCTCCCTTATTGATATCAAAACCATGATCTTCAGGGTAGGATCCTTCTTTTCCAAGATGCCACTTACCTGCAAAGAATGTTAAATAGCCCGCTTCCTTCATAGCCTCAGGCAGAGTAGTAAAGGCATGGGGCAAATTATGTACGTAGGCTGCTGGCAGCAGCTTGTTATATCTATTTGCTTTCCTCCACTCTGTTCCCGACCTGGCCCCGATCCAATCAGTAATGCCGTGCCTTCCCGGGAACTGTCCAGACATAATGCTGGCCCTCGAGGGACTGCAAACCTGGCAGGTGGCATGCCCGTCTGTAAAGATCATACCTTCCAGTCCAATCCTGTCTATGTTCGGGGTTTCATAGTATTCGCTGCCCATGGAGCTCAGATCATGATATCCCAGGTCATCTGCGAGGATAAAGAGGATGTTGGGTTTAGGGGAAGGGTCTTCTTGCTGGCAGGACAGCAACAGGCCAGGACCTGCAAGGAGAACCAAAACAAACAGTTTGGATATTTTACATGGGTTGATCATTTCCTCGATTTTTTCATGGTTTAATTCGGCTTATAAATGTACGCAAGGTATCTGCTTTATCAAATTTCAACCAGGTATTCTCCCGGACCGTATTCCCCGATGAGACTGAATCCCCCCTCTTCATGGATGGCATCCACGGCCATCCCATTCAGCATGATAGTTGTTTCCCGACCATATGTAGGAACCTGTATGATACCCCTGCTGTTTTCAGGGATGTGTAATATACCAGGTCAGCTTACCGTTAAGGTTTTCCCATTGGCTGATGATCCTTCCAAATCCTGATTCATAAGAGGCCGAGGCTGATCCCATATGCTGTGTAAGGTAGGGCTTGAATTCAATGAGCTGGAAACCGGGCTGGTTCACAACCGGGTTGATCCCGGCAATGCCTGAATAAAACCATTCATCAAAACCGGCCTGCATGGGATGGCTGTGTGATCTCAGGTAAGCTCCCTCAGCATAATTATCATTGCATGGGAGTATCTCCCAGAAGGTCGTGGCATCATAGTTCTCCCACATAAAAGCAAAGCTGTTCCGCCCGGTTTTTGTCAGCAGGCGGTATACTTCATCTTCATAACCGTTTTCGGAAAGGACCTTGAAAACCCTGGCCAGTCCAAAGATGCCGGTATTTAAGAACCCATCAAATGCTTCATGGATATTCCTGACAATAGAGCCGGCCACTTTCTCCCGGTATTCCAGGGGTACAATGCCGATGTCAAGGGCCATGGCATCTGCCGTCTGGCTGCCATATGTCATGTTTATCCAAATCCAGGAAATGACGGTTAAAATCTGACTTCAATTGTGCTAACATTTCGGTGTATTGGGACTCCTCTTCCTGGTTTCCTAACAAGGCAGATACCTTTGCCATGATGCTGACATCGAGGATATGGAAAGCAGTTGAACTGACTGGCACGGAACAATCAATATTTCCATTTCCCCCCGGCGGGCACCAGTCCCCCAACCCATGCGGAATGATCCCGTCTTTTTTTATCCCATGGATATATTCCACCCAGGTTTTCATATCCGGGTAAAATTCCTCCAATATCATCCGGTCACCATAGTAAACATAGAGATACCAGGGAATCTGCACCATGGCTGTTCCCCAGTCCGGCGATGCCACCCCACTGGTCCGCTTTCCCGGCACGATCATGGTTGGAATGCCTGCAGGTTTTGTGACGATACTGCGGTGATAAAAGCTCTCGGCGAAATAAGTTTCTTCTTTCTCCTCCCTGCCGGACGAGCGCATGTCGAACATGTACTTATTGAAGAAACGCTGTGCCCCGTAGTTATAGATCATGGCCCGTATCATGGCATGGGCATCGCCGGTCCACCCACATTTCTCCCGGTGGGGACAATCCGTTGGGATACTGTGGATGTTCCCTATGATGGTCCACCGAGACATCTCATGCAACTTGTTGATGACCTTTTCAGAACATTGGAAACTGCCAACATCCGGCACGGATGAATAGAGTAGCATCCCGGTGATGAGGTCTTCAGCAGGGGCCTGTTTCAGTCCCACAACCTCAACAAAGCGGAATCCGAAATAGGTGAATCGCGGCTCCCATATCTCCTCTCCATTGCCTTTGCATATGTATTTCTGGGTCTGGATGACTTGGTGGCAAACTCTCCGGTGGTACTGGGATCAATATTTCCTTCCCCATCCAATATCTCTGTACAGCGCAGGGTGATTTCCTGTCCCCTCTCCCCCCTGATCCGTAATTTCAACCACCCGGCCATGTTCTGTCCCATATCAAAAATATAAGTATCATTACCCCTGTCCATAATCTGTTTCACGGGCATCTGATCCATGACGCGAATGGGTTCCGCAAACTGTTCGAATAACTTAGTTGGATGCACCTCCGGCCGACGAACCGCCTGCCAGTCCCCCGACACCTCTCCCGGACTATCCCAGTTCTCTATCTCCAACCGGGCATCATAGTGTTCACCTCCATAGACATTGGAATAGGTAATCGGACCAGCAGTCCAAACCCAGCTATCATCCGAAGAAAAAACCTGCCTGCTCCCATCCTTTTTATGGATCACAAGCTGGCAGATAAATACAGGCTGGCCGTATACCATGTTCGGGTATTCTGCCTGACCTTTCCAGACCTGGTTTTGATTGTACCAGCCGTTGCCCAGCATCACACCCAGTACATTTCCCCTGTTTAGTTCCCCGGGATCAATATCATAGGCAGTGTAATAGGTGTAGTCCTCATAATTCGTCTGCCCGGGATCCAGCACATTCTCCCCTATCTTTACACCATTCAGGGAGGCCTCGTAATAGCCCGGAGCAGCGATATAGAATCTGGCATAATCAATACCTGCAGCATCAGGAATCTCGAATGCTTTACGGAACAGGGGCATGGTCTCATTCGGCTTGTAATCATAGGTCAGCCACTCCGCCTGCCAGTCCCCAGGATACTCCAGCGGCACAACAAAACGCAGTCTCTTCACTCCAGGTTGAAGGTGTATCATTCTGGTCCCACACCCTCACCCTGGCAAAGTATTCTTTCCCATTTTCCAGGGCAGGACCATCATACCTGACCTGGAGGGAATTTGATGTAAGCCGTTTCTGGGAATCCCATATACTTCCCTTGTCTGAGACAGTAAGCTGGTATGCCTGCTGGGTAAAAACTTCGGATCCCGCGTCAATCTTCCAGGAGAATACCGGGTCATTACTGATATTGCTGATGAAGGTAACCTCGAGATTGCTTACCCGGTAGCTGGTTTGATGGCATGATGTTATGCCCAAAATTACCAATGCTATGAGTGCACATATTCCAGCCAGGGATTTGTTGTTTGTCATGATTGATAAAATTTATTATTCAAGGGACTTACCCGGCCATTCCCACGTCAGCAGGTTTTCACTCCAGGCTATGCCTATGGAACAGTTTGCGACGAATGTATCGATTGAATTTTCTTTCCCGGGACCTTCCCCGTGATAAAACATAATGTATTTTCCAAAATCCTTATCCTGGCGCATATCCAGGACAACTCCCGCAGTAATGCGCCTTTCTGCCCAGGGCCATCCCTGTTGTCCCAAAGTAATAAGATCACCCGCATCCCGCCAATTGATGAGGTCAGGGGAGCGTTTCACACCGATCCCATTTTGAGGTGAGTGGAAAAGCAGGTATTCATCCTGGTCTATGAGCACACATACATTCTCACCGCTCTGGGTCCTGCCTGAGTAAGTCCAGTTCTCAAGGTCATGGGACCATGAATAACTGACCCCGTTCTGCTTGTAAAAGCACCACCACCTGCCCGCTTCATCCTTGTCTTCGATCAGGTATGGATCTATCATCCGCCCCATGTCTTCGAGTCGCAACCTTTTTCCCTTTTACTTTTAACAGCTCCGGTTCAGACCATTTTTCCAGGTCCCTGCTGCGCATGATCCATATCCTTGAATCGCTGGTCCCATAACGCAGCTCACCACTGCTGCGGGTATACCCGGGGATGGGATAGGTCTGAAGGCAGAGAATCCATTCATCTCCATACCGGATCAGGTTACCCGGACTGGAAAAATTCAGGTGTTGGTCCCTCGGCGTAATCCTCTTTGGCTCTGTCCATTGTTTTAGATCTTCAGATTTGCTCACCGCAGTATACCAGAACAAGGAGTCATCAGGTTCTGTTTCCGTCAGGGTGAAAAATAAATAGAATGTATTCTCATGGTAGAGTACAGCAGGATCCCGAAAGGCCAGGCTGTCATTCCCCTGAAAAAGAATTGGGGAATCCAGTTTGGAGAGCGGATCAGCTGCTGGCAAGCATCCAGAAACCATGATGATTAATAGGAGGACAATACTGCTGATTGATCGGGATGGCATAGAAGACAGCATCATGACAAGCTATATTTGATTTGTCAGAAGGGATAAGGTGGTACTGCCCTTGTATTGCGCGGGAAGGCTTATCAATTTCATATAATTTCCCCACATCAGGTCCGGGTAATCCCAGAGATCATTAATAATAAGCATATCACTATTGCCTATCCGGTCGAACCTGCAGGCCAAAGTTCCTACGCCATGTACTGAGATCCCTGTCCCATCCGCAGTTGAAAGGCTGAATGAATAAATATTCTCTTTAAGGGAGCGGGCCATGTTTGAATAAGCCAATTGTGTATCGGGACCGAAATAGTAGAATCCTTTCGTATCATATATCCACTCATGGCCGGGCTTTTCACGGTAGGTCATAGTGGGACAAAAAGACAGGTCTGCTTTGCCCCGGGGTTGTCCGAGATCCTCTTCAGGGTAAGCAGTGAAATATGCATTTCTGTCCCACGACAGCTCTGAAAAAGATTCCCCTGCCACAAAATAAATGCCCACCTCCTGAACGGGTTCACCCTCCGGCAGTCCATCCAATTCATAATCCACCTGCATGGTACCATTCCCATCCACCCTGAATATGAAAGATACTTCGATGTCGCCGCAACTCCCCTGTGAATAGACTATTGCAATGCCGTCTTTCATTTCATGGCGAACGGACTCACATTTCCAGTTTGGGGCAAGGTCAATGATGGTTTCCACAGAACCGTAAAATTTCTTCCCAGGGACCTTCAGGTTTATATAGGGACCGGATTTTAAAAGTCCCACTTCACCTGCTGCAAAATCCCTGATGAGCCCATCTGCCCTGTCAATGGATAGGCTGAATTCCCCACCCTCAATAATTATCCTGTCCCCCTCATCATCAATAGCTAACTGGCCTGCCTGCAGGCTTGGAATATCTTGCTCCCGCTCCCCAAGCCGAATATTGTATTCATCCACCAGCATATCATTCCCGAGATAAAATGCAATATTGATGCTGCTCCCATTTTGCCAGTCCATGCCCGGAATTACCAGCTCTCCCTTTGCGTGGGGTTCAAGGTCCATCTCTTTGATGGTCCCGGAATGGTCCTCATAAAACCAGGCAATCTTTAATTCATTGAAGTTGGTATGGTCAAAGCGGTTATGGACCGGTAAATGAAGTTCTTTCCCGGGTTCAGGATCCATAATGTTTTTTACCAGGATCCTAGCCGGTGAATAGGCCTTTTTGGTCCCCCAGAACTCGGGCTTCTTCCGCCTCCAGGTGTCAATGATGCCCCATTCTCCATAGCCTACGCAGGGACCTTCAAAATCCAGCACTCCTTCCTGCCAACCCCACCAGTCACGGAACCCATCCAGGGTATCCGGCAGCATAAATGTTTCATCTATCATACACCAGATAGCACCTCCGAGTCCCCCGTCCGCCTCGAACAGATATGTCCACATACTATCCAGGCTTTGTCCCCAGAAATTACGGACGTTTGGATCAGTAAGCAGGGTTGGTTTATTATAACAGGCTACATGTGCCCATTCATCAAAGAGGACCGGCATGGGGGCATAATCAAATCCCATGATATTGAATCCATATTGCTCTATGTCCCCGCTCCAGCTGGGGTAATGAATACTGAGTATGTCATAGATCCTGAGGCTGTCCGGTACCTGCCCCGGGTAAGAAAAGATGACAGGGCGTGTCAGGTCAGTATCCTTGATCCATTGATAGGACTTTAAAAAATTCTTTCCATACTGATTTTCATTCCCGATAGACCAGATGATCACGGATGGATGGTTGCGGTGATTATTCACCATCTCCTTAAGCTGTGACAGATAACGGTGGGTAAACCCTGGATCATCCTGGCTTGATCCAGTTTCCTGGTATTTATCTGCACGGTGGGTATGGACAAAACATATGGCCGTTTCATCCTCTACATAGAGACCGTATTCATCACAATACCGCAGGAAACTCTTCGAAGGCGGATAATGGGATGTACGGATGAAATTCATATTGGCTTCCTTTGCCAGCATCACATCCTGCCTGTCCAGTTCAGGCGTGGTCATACGTCCAAGTACAGGATGGATATCGTGCCTGTCAGCTCCCCGAAGTTTCACCGGTCTTCCATTTACCAGTAACTTGTTCCCATCCACATGCACTTCTCTGAATCCCACCTTATCAGTCCGGCTTAGCAGTGTTTTTTCTCCATTGCTGAGAGATGTGACCAGGGTATAAAGGTTGGGATGTTCGGCATCCCATTTAAGGGGATCCTCCAGAACCAGGGATATTTGTCCAGTGTTGGGCACATTTTCCTTCACTGATTTTGCTACGGACCTTTGCTCCTCATCAAATAACTCCACACTTATTCCTGCAGGGGATGAATGGCTGAGCTCATAGAATATCTTTAGTTCTGCATCCCGGTATATCCCGTCTAGCTCTGTTTCAAAATAAAATTCACTGAAGTTCATTTCGGGCAAAGCCATCAGTTCAACATCCCGTAAAATCCCTCCGATCTGGTGTTTGGCATATCCGCTGCCATATGAGATATCATCAATCCTGTCGACAATCTCTACGGTCAGAATGGATTGTTCACCAGGGAAAACATGATCGGTAATATCACAATCCCATTTTGTAAAGCCGCCATAATGTTCCCTGATGAAATCTCCGTTCACCCATACCCTGGCATAACTGTAAACTCCATAGAAGACCAGGTAAATTTGTTTGCCGGTAAAATCTGCAGGCACTTTAAATTCCCGTTTATACACATAGGGCTGGTCATGCCTGATGGCAAATCCCTGCATCTGGCATTCTCCGGGCACCTTTATATCGGACCATTGGCTAAAATCTATGTCAGTCCCCCAGAACCTTTCGGACGGTTCCATCGAGAATTTCCAGTCCCCATTCAACGAAATTACAGGCTCCTGAACACCTTGTACCTTGAGGGATTGGAAATCTGGTGAATGGGAACAGGAGATCATGGAAATCAGCCATACCATGGCCACCCCCGGCAATAAGAATGCTGTTTTTGTCATAAGAAATATTATTCTGATTTGACTATTTCAATATCCTGCTTAACCCATTCCGAGATCTTTTTGTAATCCACAATTCCTACCCTGTTCAACCATAAAGGATTCTCGTTCTGCAGAAGGGCTTTTTCTACATATTTTTGCCAGTATTCCTCAGCCTGGGTAAGTTGATCGACAGCCTCATCCTGGTAAAGTTTCTCTTTTGATTCCAGGTAAAGCGCAAAATTTGTTGCTCCTGCAATTTTATGGGCATAATATTTCCCCAATAGTCCAATGATGCGGATATCGCTCAACGTCACCCTGAGCTCTTTATTCCCTCCAGCATCCAGGGTTTCCACTATTTCCAGGGCCTTATCGGAATACGCGTGCAATTTTTGGGAAACATCCAGTGGGCTCAGCAATTCTGTAGATCCACCCTCCAGGGTCATTGTTACATAATCGGGAATTGATTGAAATCCAGACTTCAGATGTGGCGGCAAGGAGATAAAACGGTGGACATCGTGGAAGCCTGTCTCATTATTGGAATAATTAGGATTGCTTTTACATGCCTCGATATACCACTGGAAGTCCAGTGATCCCCAGTGAAATCCTGTAGTAGTAGGATAAATCATGGATGCTTCCTGCCAGGCAGTGAAAAGCTTTTCACCATCAACCTCCGGAAATTTGTCCTGGAGGATCTGGACAAAGCGTTCATTCCCAAGCCCGGGATCATACCCCAGCCTTCCCCAGAGCATCCAGTTGTACCAGTGTTTTACAATCTCTATCTGACGTGGGTTTTCAGGATCCCTGGATAGAAATTCACGCCCCCAAATCCACTGGTCGGAACCATAATAATACCCCCTGGAAACCTCATGTGGAATATTCTTAATAAAGTCTCGGACAAAATCCGGAGCCCCCCAGCGATACTGGTAGCTGTCATCGTTGCGCAGGGTCCAAATGGTTTTCATGCCTTCGATATCTTTCACGAATTCATCGTGATAAGGCTGTTCTGTGGCACTGAAAACATGTGCCTTGGCATATTTGAAGCTAAAAATGAACTCAATGTTCGGATGCTCTATCAGGGCCCTGAACTTCCGGGCTATGTCTTTTGCACCTGTCATGTGCTGGCGGTGGATGAAGGTAAATTTCCGGTCCGGCATTTCAGCGGCTGCATCCAGCATTCCCTGTGCATAGGTCTCGAAAGCCCAGGTTTCCTTTTCCTCAAAACCAGATCCTTTCATATTTTCTCCGGTTGTCAAACCAATTCCTGCTAGATCCGGATAAGTTACAAACATTTGCTTCACGCTTTTCCTGAAGTAATCCCTCGTGGTTTCGTTGTTGATCTCATCGGTGATGCCATATTTCCCGCCGGTACCATTTACAAAAATATTCCAGGTCACCACGTAAAAGTCTACATTGCGGCTCTTGCCATAATCCATGACCTTTTTCCAGAATTCAATTTTTTCATCCATGGTGATTTCCTTAATGATCTCTATGTTCTTGAGGATTTCCGGAGCATCAAAACCAAGGCCATTTAGACTGTAATATTCATTGAATTCAAAGGTTGAACGTTGTACATCATCCAGTGCCACATCTGGATAATCCGGCACCCTGACCAATGAGGGGAAGGGGTGCAGGCTCCAGAGTGAAATATAATTATAGCGGTACCTTGCCAGGTTATCAATGTATTCTTTCCAGAAATCAAAGCTCCACATTTCGGGAATGTTTAGCTGGGCTGCATCGCATACATCGGTATAACTGGGTGTCCGGACATCCAGGGGGATATTGTGTTTGGTCCCCCGCATCTCCATATATGGATTCCGGGTCATTTCATTCACTCCATCCAAACCGGATATCTTCACCTGCTCTGCCAGTTCCAGTCCCCCATACATGGCCCCGGCCGCATCATTACCGATGATCTGGATCGTATTTCCGGATTTCTGAAGACTGAATCCTTCTTCCTTCAATCCATCGGTCCCAGGTTGAACAGCAAATGTTATATCACCATCACCTGTCACTACCCTGGCCTCCAAACCTTTTTCTTCCAGGACAGCAGTCAATTCTTCAATAGCGAACTGTATTTTGGCATCATCGGTTTCTGTAGAGATGGTAATGGTCTTGTTTTGAACCGAACAGGCCACAACAATTAAAACTAAGCCTCCGAAGAGAACAAGGCTTCTAATGAGAAAGGTCAGGGTCGTTTTCATGTTATATAATTTTGAATTACAAGTTAGTTATTTGCATCGGGATCAGCTTAACTGGTCCCAGGAGGCCCGAAGGTTTTACAGGCCAGATGGAAGCATCAAATGGTTCATACAGATGGCTTACAAAATTGATATCATAGAACTTCCTCCATTCAATACCCCGGGTATCAAGATCCCGGATCCTGTTGGCGGAAAGGTTCGTAACCTCAATGGATATTTCATTCTGTCCCTCTACAAGCAGTTCCGAGATATCAAGCCTGAAAGGAAGTGCCACCAGGGCCCCTGCAGGTTTATGGTTTACCCATACCCGTGCGGATTCTCGTACATCGCCGAGATCCAGTAAATAGTGATCCGATGCTGAATTCGAAAGATCTACATTAATGGTATACATTGCTGCTCCGGCAAAACTTTGAGCATGCTGCAAATTAAAATCTGTCCAGCTCTCCAAAACATCAGTATGGTGCTTTCCGGGCAGGTAGGGCCCACCCTCAGTGAACTCGATATCCCACCTGCCCTTTAATTCCAGTGGTTCTCCAACTATTTTGAAAACCGGCCACTCCTTGCCCTGGGGCATTTCCTTATTGAATATCTTCAGTATCCTGGTTTCTCCCGGTTCCATCTGAAGATAGATCTTTGGCCTTTCCACTGTTCCCCTGAGCCTGCCCCTTCCGGTCCGGCCGGTCATGGGATCCATGATCATGGCAGACCTGCCCGGCGATACAAGTTCAACCCAATGGTCAATCCTCTCAGCCGAATGGTTCGCTATGAAATAGATGGTATGATCTTCCATTTTCCGCCTGGCAAACTGCAGCCCTTCCCCAACCATGGATTCAGGACCAATTTTTACCTGGGTTAGTAGCTTTTCCAGGTTATCATCAAGTAATACCCGGTCATCCCCTTTCATATCTTCAAGCACTGATATCAATTCTGCTTTCCTGGATTTGTGTTCATTCCACCCGGGTACATCCCCCGGCATTTCCTTCCAGAAAAGAATGGTGGCACCTTCACCAGCGAGATTTGCCAGATGTTTTAGCGTGCTGATTTTTATATACTTTGCAGCAGGCACAAGCAATGTCCTATAAACACCTTTGCCTTCGGTAACAAGTGCCCCATTGTCTAACTTTGTTAGTGCAAACTGGCTATCGGAAATATAATCAAAAGTGTATCCCTGGTCCACCATCCAACGTGCAGCCTCTCCGCAGGCTGACTCCTTAAGCCACCTGGGATCATGTACACGGAAACGTAATTCTTCTGACCCACTACCCATCCACAGATCATATACCGGCCAGTACAATAATACATCATGATCAGCCTTTCCCTGCTGCAGCACACTCTGGCAACGGGTGATATAATTATTTAATACAGGAATGTCGCGGAATATGGAATTTCTGAAATTGGCCTGGGTTGAGGCATAAAATAACCACCCGGGCCAGTCGGCATCTTTGGGACTGTAACATAAACCATGATAATAAATGCCATTGATCCCATTTAAAAATAGCTGATCTGATTCTGTCTTAATATGAGAAAGCGTTGTGTGGAAATGATTCCTCAACCAGGTAAAGCTCTCTGCAATGACTAAATTGTGGCCTGCCACATGCGCCGCCGATGATGCAAAACGGTTTACCAGAATGTCGGGTGTCTCCGGATTGGACAGATCCGGATCTCGCCGGTATCCGGGAATATTAAACTCGTTTGCCCCGAATACTTCTGTTTCAGGTATGGAAGCTGTGGCATACATATCCAGGATGTTGGCAGGTGCCCCATGTGCCTGCATCCTCAATCCACTACCCCTCTGATCACTCCATTCAGCTATGTACTTAACGCATTCCAGGAGTACATCGGATAGGGTTTCGCGATAATCGCACATCACCCGTCTGACCTCTTCCGGATCTCCCTCTCCCCCAAAGGCATTTATATGATCTGCCAGGCTGTAACCTCGAAGTTTCCTGAAGGAATCGAGTAATTCAGGGCACCAGTTTCCTTCATTTTCAAAAGAGTCATAATAAAAGGCCCGGGGGGATCGCCCATGTCCTTCTTTAAATCGGTCAGAGAGCCAGTCAAAATGATAATTTACAGCTGAAAGTGAATATGGATTAAGACAGAGACCTTTTCCCCCGGGCCCCGCACGTTTCACTGATGTTTCCAAACCTTCCACCTTTATCTTACCCTGGATCACCGAAAAGGATTGTTCAGCGTAGGTAGTGCTTATATGAGGACCTCCCATGCGCCATCCTGACGAGGGTGTCAGGTCAATATTCATTCCCAACCTGTCGGCCTCTTCCACCGCATGATTGAACATGTCAAACCAGTCCGGAGAAAAAATATCCTTGAATCTGTTCTCAACTCCCTTCACTCCATAGATGCCAACCACACCCATATTTCCCCATCCTGCTTTACGGTAGGTTTCCAGGTTCCATGTCAGGCCTTCCTTGTCCACTGCACCAGCAGGCCACCACCAATAGGCTCCCGGCCTGGCTTCTGTTTGAACATCGGGCCAATCCAAACCCCCTGCTTCAGTAACTTTATCCAGGAATTCAGCCGGCATGGTCCATACCGGTGTAGCTGAGAGTGGTTCTTTTTGGAGGGAGGTGGTGTGAACCTGGGACTCTCCCGGCAAAATCAGGATTGGCCACAGTAAACTTAATATTGTAACTGCCCTGCGGATCATTTTGTTGGATTAATTAACTATTTCAATGATGTTCCTGATCATAAATATAAAACAATCCTTTGTCCCTACCAATGCATTATTTGGGATTGGCCTAGTACAATATTTAGAAATATAACTTGCTAAATTAATATAAATTTGTTAAGTTTACTTTCCGTATTTAGAAATATAAATGGGTTGGATTAAAAGATACTATGAGGACCGATTTGATCAAATGCTGCAGAAGGGCAAAGTACTGGTTATATTTGGTTCACGACAGGTTGGAAAAACCAGTCTGATCAATCGTATGATTCAGAAAGGTCCGGACATCTTCATGGGAGATGGAAATGACCTTGATCTACAGGATATTCTCAATTCACAAAGGCTTTCCGCCATTCAAAATGCACTGAGTGGGTACAAAATGGTCATAATTGATGAGGCACAAAAGGTTGCCAATATAGGCCAAGCCCTCAAACTCTTGATTGATCATACACCTGACACGACAATTATAGTTAGTGGCTCTTCCTCTTTTGACCTATCTACTAAACTAGGCGAACCCCTCACAGGAAGACAAAAAGTATATACACTGTATCCTGTCTCTGCTCTGGAACTCGTTAAAGGAAAAGGCAATTTAGAAGTGATCAGACTTTTAGAGAATCTGTTGATTTATGGTGCTTATCCGGAAATAGTAACGGCAGGCAATAATGAACAGAGAATAGAATACCTTTTCAATCTTCGCAACGCCTATCTGCTAAAAGATATTCTTGAGCTTGAAAATATCAGAAATCCATCGAAACTGTTTGACCTTTTGCGGCTGTTGGCCTTCCAAATCGGATCAGAGGTTTCATTGAATGAATTGAGTCTTCAGCTGGGTATAGCAAAACAGACTGTTGAAAGATATCTGGATCTGCTGGAAAAAGTTTTTATAATTACCAAGATACAGGGATTCTCCCGGAATCTCAGAAAGGAAATTACCAAGACTCATCGGTACTATTTCTGGGATAATGGAGTAAGAAACGCCTTGATCAGTAATTTCAATCCGCTGAAACAGAGAAATGACATCGGGATGCTCTGGGAAAACTTTCTATATACTGAAAGATTAAAGACACAGCAATACCTCGGTGTTTTTGCCAATAATTTCTTCTGGCGCACATATGACCAAAAAGAAATTGATATGATTGAAGAAAGAGAAGGTAAGCTATTCGGATATGAATTTAAGTGGAAATCCAAAATGCAAAAAGCACCAAGGCTCTGGACTGAAACTTATCCTGATGCATCCTATAAGGTAATTGACCGGGATAATTTTCTCGAATTTCTAATCCAGAAATAAGTAGTTTGCTTCAGGTCTTTTGAAGATTTATTAAATTCATCCCAAAGCCGGGATCTGCAGATACGGTGATTTTGCCATCTGTGATCTGGTAATTTCCGAGATCAACATCATCTGTCGTTATAGTGGCCCCTTCAACTGTACATACATTACCCAAACCTGCAGAGAGGTGGCTTATGTAATGGGTCTTAAACATGGTCCCCCATCCATGGGGACTCGTCAGCATGCCCATTTCGATCAGTGAAGGCATCAGTTTCCTCCATGGCGTAAATCCCAGTCCCACAATATCTGCCAGGTACACATCCATAAGTCCCTCCCTGCCCAGCTGCATGTTTACATCGAAATCGGGATTCCTTTCCCCGTCAGCATAGTAGGTATCCTGCCTGCCATTGGCCATCATCCATTCCTTAAATTGTTTGCCCTCCTCATAGGTCTCCACGAATGGCTCCTCAAACCAGTAAAGAGGGATGCCATCTATACCCTTCAACAAATCAATGCTATCCTGCAGGGAATATGCATCATTGGCATCCACCAGGATGTTTATGGCGTCCCCAAACTCTTCATGTATCAATTTGATCACCTCGATATCGAGGGCTAATCCCTCGTCATGAGGGTACCAACGTCCGCTCCGGCCAATTTTTGCCTTTAACTGTCGGTAACCATAATCATAATCCCAGTGGCAATTCTTAAGAAGGTTTTCCAATCCCCCGGGATTCTCTTCCGGCTCCAATTCGTCAAAATAGATCATGCCGCTGTAAACAGGGGTCGCTTCAGGTCCCTTTGAACCCAACATTTTATAAACCGGCATATCCATGATTATTCCAGCCAGGTCATGCAGGGCAAAATCAAAAGGACGGTATTCATCTGCCAGGATTCCTATATCCGGGTTGAAGATCTGGTCTACTGTTTTGCCGCTGATCAGGGAAACAAGTTCATCAGTATCATCGTCCCTTCTATAAGCTGCAACACCCCATCCAGAGGCTCCCTGGTCCGTTTTTAGCTGAACGACATTTACCTTGTGATGCTGCCCATGCCTTCCTATACGTCCATTCATTCCCACGAATCTCGGCCAGCTCCAGTTGATACGGCCGAACTCAACATTGTCAATTTTATGTTTGGCAAGTTCCCTGTACTTATCTGATCCTGTACATGAGGTCAGGGAGCTATTTCCGGCAAAAAGGGCTCCTGTTGTAAGGATACCCGACTTAATTAGAAAATCTCTTCTGATCATTATTTTTGGAGTATAAATTAATCTGGCCGGCTGATTTCTCCTTTCTTGATCTTTTCATACTGATCCATCATATCCCCTGCCACATCCGGATGCTCGCTGATAATATTGGTTTCTTCCGCCGGATCATCTGATAGATTGTAAAGCTCATACCTGTGCCCGGCTGGCTTGAAATAGGTCAACCTTTTTACCTCGTCTTCTGTCTGGTGGTCGACCAGTTTCCATTCCCCCTTCCTGAGCCCGAAACTTCTTACGGCTTCTTCAAATATGAAGGTACGCCCCTGAGCACCTTTTTTCCCGAGCAGTGCATCAATTACATTATAGCTATCCGGGAAAGTCCCAGCCGGGACACTATTCCCGGCAAGTTTGTTCAGGCTTACCGCAAGATCAACAGTTGATACCATGGCATCTGAAGTGGCCGGATCAATGGTTCCAGGCCAGTAGGTAATAAAGGGGGTCCGGGTACCTCCTTCATATGGACTGTATTTACCGCCCCTGTAAGGTCCGGCAGGTTTATGATCACCGAGCATCTCAATGGCCCCGTCTTTGTAACCGTCATCCAGTACCGGCCCGTTATCGCTGCAGAAAACGATAAGGGTCTGATCGGCCAGCTCCAACTCTTCCAATACATCAATGATCGCCCCTACCTTATAATCCAGTTCAACGATGGCATCTCCCCTGAATCCCATGTTGGTTGCTCCATGGAACCGCTCATTGGGCATCCTGGGAACATGGATGTCCTGAGAGGAGAAAAACAAGAAAGAATGGTGCATCCTGGTTCTCTGTTATCCATTGAACTGATTTTTTTACAAACTGGTCACCCAGATCCTCATCCCTCCACCTGGCAGCATGACCGCCCTTAAACCAACCAATGCGGCTGATACCGTTGTGTATGGTCTGGTTATGTCCATGTGACCAGTCCATCTTCAGCAGGATGCCGGAAGGTCTTACCATTTGTGTCACTTACCGCTCCTTCGCCTACAATCAAAGGATCAGCAGGGTCCAGGTTGGCTACCCGGTGGTTCTCAACATAAACGGATGGCACACGGTCATTGGTAGTAGGAAGCAGGTAGCAGTAATCAAAACCGATCTCCAGGGGACCCGGATTGATCTTTTCATTCCACTGGGGCTTTGGATCACCCAGTCCCAGGTGCCATTTCCCAATAACGGCTGTTTTGTATCCTGCCTTCCTCAGCATCCCCGGCAGCGTTGGAGTACCCGGCTTGATGAGGGATGGTGATTCCGGTGGTGCAATCCCGGTGCCCTCCTGGCGGAATGCATACATCCCGGTTAGAAATGAAAAACGGGTTGGTGTACAGGTTGCTGCCGTACAATACCCACCCGTGAATTTGAGTCCCCCGCTGGCAAGCTTATCGATATTCGGCGTATTAACCGCTGTCGCCCCATAGGAACTGACATCCCCATAGCCCAGGTCATCGGCCATGATCACGATGATGTTTGGCTTTTCGATAGTAGGATTACAGGAGACCAGCATTAGACAACTACATGTCAGTGTGAAGATTTGGAATAGAATCTGTTTCATGTGGACATATTTTAATTTAATCGAATATTATTAAAAAAATACCTGATGCAATAGATATAAAGCAGCTGCAGTGGCAGCGCCACCAAGTGGACCGATAATCGGGACCCATGAATAACGCCAGTCACTCGCCCCTTTGAACTTCATGGGCAGAAGAGAATGCATTATTCTTGGGGCCAGGTCCCTGGCAGGATTGATAGCATATCCGGTTGTCCCCCCCAGGGAAAGTCCGATAGCAGTTACCAGCAGGGCTACCGGAAGTGCACCCAGGGTGCCCAGTCCAATCTGGGTATTCTCAACACCGGGGATATTCATAGAAGGTTCTGCTATGTAAAGTATGACAAAAATGAGAACGAAAGTTCCGATCACCTCGCTGATCAAATTACTTGTTGTTTTTCGTATGGCCGGTCCCGTGGCGAAACAGGCAAGTTTTGTCTCTCCATCCTCCGTCCTGTTAAAATGATGGCGGTAGAAAAGCCATACCAGGAAGGCACCCGTGGATGCTCCCAGCATCTGGAAAAGGATGAACATGGCAACCTTGGCCCATGGAAACATCCCGGCCAAAGCCAGTCCAAATGTCACGGCCGGATTGATATGAGCCCCTGAGACCGGTCCGGCAACACTCACCCCGACAAATACTGCCAGTCCCCATCCAAGTGAAATGACTATCCATCCACCATTATTTCCCTTGGTATCCTTAAGAACCACGTTGGCAACAACCCCGTTCCCTAGTAGAATAAGAAGCATCGTGCCCAATGCTTCAGCGATGTATTCATTCATTATCTAATGATTGTTAATTGTTAATCCTCCCAATCTTTCGCCCTTAAAACCGCCTTCTCCCAGCCCGAGATCAGGACATCTTTTTCCTGATCATCAATCTTCTTCTCAAACTTACGATCAATGGCCCACTGTCCCATTATTTCATCGACACTTTCCCAGAAATTGACTGCCAGTCCCGCAAGATAAGCGGCACCCAATGCTGTTGTTTCAATGGATTCCGGCCGGATCACTGGTATCCCAATGAGATCTGCCTGGAATTGCATCAGCAGGTCATTGATGGCAGCACCTCCATCCACCTTTAACTCGCTGATCTCAATCCCTGCGTCGTCCTTCATGGCGTCTATCACATCATTTACCTGGAATGCAATACTTTCCAGGGCAGCCCGGGCAATGTGACCGGCATTCACACCACGGGTAAGACCGGCAATAATCCCCCGGGCATATTGATCCCAGTGCGGTGCCCCCAGTCCTGTAAAAGCCGGTACAAAATATACCCCTCCATTATCATCAACCGATTTGGCCAGGGCTTCAACCTCCGCAGAATCCTTAATGATCTTCAATCCATCTCTGAGCCACTGGACGACTGAACCCCCGGCGAAAATGCTTCCTTCCAAAGCATAGGTGGTCTCCTTGTTTATCTGCCATGCAATGGTTGTAACCAGGTTATTTTTTGATTTTACCGGTTTATTGCCTGTATTGCATAGAATAAAACAACCGGTACCATAGGTATTCTTGACCGAACCCATTCCCAGGCACATCTGTCCGAATGTCGCTGCCTGCTGGTCCCCCGCTATACCTGCAATGGGTATTGGTACCGGGAAAAGTCCCCCGGCAGTATGCCCATAGATCTCAGAGGATGATTTGACATCAGGCAGAACAGCCTCCGGAATATTGAAGATTTCTAACAGCTCTTTATCCCATGACAAGTGAATTAATATTATAAAGCATTGTCCTGCTCGCATTGGTGACATCTGTAACATGGACTTCCCCTCTTGTCAGTTTCCATATCAACCATGTATCAACTGTTCCAAATGCCAGATTGCCTGAATCTGCCTTCTCTCTTACACCTGGAATGTTTTCAAGGATCCAGCTCAGTTTCGTAGCGGAAAAATAGGCATCGATCACCAGTCCTGTTTTATCCCTGATGGTTTCTGCCAAACCCCTCTCTTTCAGCTCATCACATAACTTAGAAGTCCGCCTGTCCTGCCATACAATGGCATTGCAGACAGGCTCCCCGGTTTGCCTGTCCCAGGCCAGGGTAGTCTCACGCTGGTTGGTAATGCCAATGGCAGCAGATGCTTTCCGCTTCTATCCCCCCATCAAATAGTGCTTTACCAGCTGTTTCAAACTGGCTGGCCCAAATCTCTTCAGGGTCATGTTCAACCCAACCCGGATTTGGAAAAAGCTGGGTGAACTCTTTCTGGGCAGTACTTACTATTAATCCCTCGTGGCTATAAATGATGCTCCTTGAACTGGTTGTTCCCTGGTCGAGTGCCAGGATATATTTTTGTTTCTCCATTATTTGGAATTCAATTAATTTTTCAATTTAAGAAAAATCCTCTTGTATAAGTAACAAATTGTTTGGCAGCCAGCATAACTTCCTCTGTCATGTAGTTCCTCTCAAGGAAAGATGAGTTCGATGACTTGATATGAGGTTTCACTAATCCTTTGAGACAGATATACTCACCTGTCCGGTTGAAGCCCATTCAGCAGCCCGAAGTATCAGGGATTGAAATCCTTCATTCCTCACGGCCGTTCCATCGTGACCCAGAATCGTATGAAAGATCCGGCCTTTTCCGTAACTCCCGACAAAGATAGCCGGTTGTTCACCCGAGTCTTCAACTGTATTTTCAGCAAGCCCCAGCACTTTAAATGATTCGTTCCGTTCAGCATTGATCCAGAGTTCATCCTGGATATAAAAGTCAGTTAAACCATTGGTGATAGGATGTTCCTGGTTTTGTACAGATACTTTCACCTGACTTGGGGGCCCATGCCAGGTACTGTCCAGGATCCAGGCAGCCGTCGAGATCTGTTTAAACTCAGTCCAGGTGTACAGGGCTGAAGTAGAAGAATGGAAGAATACCAGTCCCCCGCCCTCATCTACAAACCTCAGCAATCCCTGTTCTGCTGCCGTAGGCCATCTTAAATTATTTTCGGGCCATGAATTCCAGTTATCCAACAGGACATCATATTTTTTCAGATCTACATATTTCAATGTATCCGGTTTTGTTGTAACATTCACTGAAAACAGTCCGCATTCCCTAAATGTACTATCTAAAACATCCGTGGTCTTTTCCCAGTCATGGTTATTTCTGCCGGTCATTATCAGGATATTTAATTTATCTGATGCTGCTTCCGGTCCCAGGCAACCTGCAACGCATATGGAAAGTGCCATTGCTGCAGTAAGTCCAAATACGGTTATAGTTTTCATATCAATTAATTTAACACATAAAGTTATCAAATTCCGGTTAGCCACTATCAAGCGTTTCACCTTTCAATCCCTCTTTAGCTCAAGCCATCAAATAACTGGTTATGATTATAAAAAAAATCAATCTATGTAATGAGATCTAAGTCTCCATGACATAAATGTATGAGGAGTTATTCAAAGCTTTAACACGTAAAAATAGAAACTAATTAGTTACATTTGCATAATAAGGAAAGGATACTAGCACCATATCGGGATTACTTCTGGGCTTTCAGAAGAAAACCCGGAAAACACCAAGAAATGAAATCGAAAAGGCAAAAAGAATAAGAAAAAACTATTATGAGACCCGAAAAAATAAAGGAAGGTAATAAAGTCAACCCAAAAACAATTAATGTGCCTTTCGATCAAAAATACGGCAAGAAAGGAACACTTGGCCGAAAAGAATTTGAACGAAAAGCGGAAGCTTATATGATTGCCGAACTAATCAAGGAATCCCGAAAAAAAGCTCAACTGACCCAGGCTCAATTAGCTGACAGACTGAATGTAAAACGTACATATATTTCAAAAATCGAGAGGGCCTCAAGCGATATACGTATATCTACCCTAAGGAAAATCGTCGAAACCGGATTGGGAGGTAAGTTACATATCCATGTTGAATTATAAATCTAAAGAATTATTTCAGTTGAGTTAATTTAATTCCAGACCATCCTCCCCACCCGCCACAAATCGTTCCCGGTTGGAAGCATAAACCAACCTCTTGAGTTGAGAAAGTTCGAATTTGACTGAGCTGAACTTCTCTAGGATCTCCTGCATCTTCTTTAAAAGAGATTCTTTTTCTTCATCAAAAATCCGAACCTTATACTCATTGTTGTTTACCACCATAGCTATGTGGTCCGCATTTTTTTGCATGAGCTGATCCTTTTCTTTGACTAGATTCTGTTTGGTGGTAGTAAGAACAAGGTTCTCTTTTTACTGCTCCCGAACCAATTCCCGAAGCTGTTCTATACTCACATTTATATGCCCTGATCCACATTGTGAAACTATACTTAATTTGCTCAGCAGCAAAGAATAATCAGGCCTTTTATTCCACAAATTTACAGTATAAAAATCACAAAACCGGTTTGGTCCCAGATCAATAGTTTCAATAAATTCCTTCGTCGGCTTATCTAGAAGAATGCATCGCCGCTAAGGGGATCGCGCAGCAGCTCATTGTGAACAAGACCGCATTATCCATCAAATCATTTCTGAAGGTCAGTATCAGGTCCATACAGATAATACCAGATCTGGCCGGATAGTCCATACAGCTTATCTTTATAAATCCGTAGTCGTATTCCGTGTAGCACACAAGTTCTATTTCAGGTGTAATACCGGTTTCCCTGGTCAGGCTTTCTCTGATAGTCAACGGAAGAAAACTACCTGATGGTGCAACAATCTCAGATTGTTCCTATTTGTAGAATCTATAGATCCAATAGTTCAGACAATGCATGCCAACATCATGCTACTTTCAAAAATCCTGCTTCTACACTTTTTGCTTAGCTTTAAACCACAGCAGAACCAAAGGATACATCTCTTGCTTGTTCTTTATAATCATACTTTTTGATTGGAAACAAGCAAACATAAGTGTTAGCAAAATTCCTGGAAAGATGGGTTAGTTGGACGGATACTTACTGCATTGTAAACTAAAAGGGTAATTAATGTATAGGGCGACAACAATCGTTATGCTGGCATCTCCACCAGCTTATTCTTGAAAGCATAAATAATTAAATTAACAGTATTGAATGTGTTGGTTTTTTGAAACAGGCTGCTTTTATACTTTTCAACCGTCTTCGGGCTAATACAAATCAGTTCTCCGATCTGTTCATTGTTGTAACCCTTACAGGTCAATTCGAGAACCTCAATTTCACGAACAGTAAGCAAGGGTGTTATTGGCTTTGGTCCACTTTCTCCAGGTTTCCTGCCTAGGTTCTTTATCACTACCTGAATTATCTCATCAGAGAAATAATTGCCCCCGCCGTACACCTTGAGTAGAGCTGTTTCAAAATCTTCAGGAGTACTTCGTTTAAGCATATATCCCTCCACACCGGCCAGCATCATCTGCTCAACAAAGTCATCGTTATGAAAGGTGGTTAGAACAATTATTTTCAGACTGGGATTCAGGTCACGAGCCTCGATAGTAGCTTCAATGCCTCCCATTTTCGGCATGTTGATATCCATCATAACAATATCGGGATTGAGCCCTCCGACTGTGTCCAGGAATTCTCGTCCGTTAGACGCCTCAAATACTTTGTCAATAAAAGAAAAATGCGAAAAAAGGAGTTTTAATCCATCTCGAAATATTTTGTGATCGTCAACGATCATTATATTGATCTTATCCATTAGAATTTCGATTTATGTATTTTAGACATTACAGTGGTATTGAAATCTCAACCTCCATTCCCTTGCCCTGTTTTTTATTGAAAAAATATTTTCCTTCCATAGACTCCACACGACTCATAATATTGTAGAGTCCGCTCTTTCCCCTCTCTATGGATTCGGGTTTAAAATCAAACCCTTTGCCATTGTCGCTGTATTTGCAAAATAGAACCTTTCTTTGTACCCGGAAAAATATCTTTGCCTCTTGAGCACCTGAGTGTTTGAGGGTATTGTTTATTAGTTCGCTACATATCCTGAAAAGGATCAACTCTTTGCTCTGGTCAAGATGCACAGGCACATCAATTGATTCAACCGCAAACTGTGTTTTACCAAGTTGGTTGATCTGGTTTATAAGACGTTGCAGACTTTCAATTAGCCCATGACGTAGTAGTACTGAGGGATTGAGGTTATTGATAATCCCCTCTAAACTCTCCAAAGAATCGCTAACAATTGATTTCAGATTACTCAAGTCAGCAATTAGTGATGAATCATTCACTCTCTCCTTTTGCATTACCTGGATATGGATCATCAGGCCTGACATGAGGGCACCAAGTCCGTCGTGAAGGTCTGCCGCGATCCTTTCCCTCTCCCTGTTTTCAACTTCGATTGTATTTATAAAAAGCTTATGGTCGGCCCGAATAAGCTGATTGGTTAATTTCAGAATAACATATCCAGCCAGAAGGATAATAAGTGTGTTAAGAATCATTATCCCCACTATTTCGAGTCGATACTGTCGTTTGTCGAGCAACAGGTATTGTTCCAGGATCGAGTGAAAATCCTTGAAACTATGACTGAACTCTTCATAGGTGTGGATAAGGATGGGGTCGGAAGTGATCAATGACGAAGTAGTATCATCGATCAAGTGCTTCTCAAGCACAACGAATTTTTCAAGGATTTGGTCAAATTTATATCTGAAGTTCTGGAAGTCGCTGCTATTATACTTCACATACTCATCATCGAGGAACATGTTAAGTTCGCCAAGATGCCTTTTCAGTAAAAGAATGCTTTCATGAAGATTTCGAAGGAGACGGTCATCATTTTGTAACAGAATCTCATCAACCCATATCCTCGAACGCAGAATTCCTGTTTCCACCTCGCCAATAAGTGTCACAATGCGAATATGCTCGGAATCATGCTTCAGGCTGCTTCTGAAAAGAACAAAAATACCAGATGAAATAAAGACACTGAAAAATACCAGGCTTATTACGATAGCTCTTCTTAACTTGATATTTGCTCTCAGGTTCATTGCTATCTGTTATATCTGGTATTAAAGAGTCTACCTCATCATCGTGTGGTAAGAAAGACATACCATAAAATTACCAAAATTTTAAAGAACTTCCGGCTAGTTATTTCTCTACAAAGTTGTGCTTATAAGAAATGTGGCAGCAAAAGCTATAATTGCGTATAGTTCAGGAAATACGGCCAGTATCATAGTACTCCCAAATACGTTATGCCCCGACCCTATGGCAGCAATGCCGTTGGATGTTACACCACCCTGACGTTTTGCCGAAAAAAGTCCTACCATACCTAGTGCCGTTCCTGCAGCCAGTATGGCAACACCCTGCAGCATGGTCATTCCGACTTGTATCACTCCCGATGTGAGAATTACAAAGAAACCTGCAAAACCGTATAATCCCTGAGTGCCAGGAAGCGCACTAAGCAGCATGTAATTGCCAAAGGCATCAGGATTCTTCTTCAATGCCCCAACGGTTGCATTGCCTCCCATAGCTACTCCAATTGCGCTCCCGATTCCTGTTAATACTAACATTAGGGCAAGACCCGCATAAGCCAACACAATGGGTAAACTTCCTGAACTTAATACCATGTTTGATTCCATAATGATTTTCCTTTCTTTTATCTAATTATTTACTATAAATGGTTTATATTCTTTCCCTCCTCCCTCAAATCCAGCATTCTTATAAAACTCCACAAAGGTGAGTCGCATCGGATGAATAAATCCTCCAAGGGTAGCAAGGAATAGATTTATGGAGTGGCCCGCTACCAGTATAATCAGGAAGAATAACCAACCAATCCATGGTATATTTAGTAACTGAAGCGATATATCATTAAAGACAAAACCAAGTATCGCTGATGAAATTCCAAGTGCAAAGAGCCTGATATAGGAAAGAAGGTCCCCAAAAAGTCCTGTCACCATTCCGTATGAATCCCACAATCCACCTCCTATTCTGGATAAAATACCTCTACCTGGTTTGTTGAAAACCAGTATGAAAAGACCTGAAACAGTTAATATGCTGTAGAACAAAAACTTTAAAAATGTGCCCTCAAAGAATCCGCCCGTATAAAGCAAAAGTGATATTAGTAATAACAACCATCCAACAGGGGATAGCGCATATCTGAAACCTTTTCTGCGAGAAATATTGAGCACTTTCACAAATATCCCGAACATGATCTGTAATGCACCAATCACCAAAGCTAGATAGAACATGTTCAAGGGCTCCTGCATCAGATGTCGGACCGTTCTGATGAAAGGAATACCAGCCTCGGCACTTTTAAGAATATCAACCCTGTTAGTGGTTGAGTTTTCACCAATAATTTTTTCCACTGCTACGGAGAAATCAGAACGATTCTTGTAATATTCTCCTTCCATCTCCTGCAGCTGTAGTACTACTGTTTCCGTTGTACCTTCATTGCGGAGCATCTCAATGCTTTCTGATGTGAGGGTATACCCACTATCAATAAGATTCATTCCGAAAAACGTTCCTGAAAGAAGTCCGAAAAGGATTGTTGCTACACCAAAGTATTGCGCCAGAGTAAGTACCGGTTTCAGATCACTCTTCTTTTTCCTGAGTTTCAGCTTCAACAAAGTGCCAAGTAAAATAAAGAAAACTCCATATCCGGCATCACCGAGGCAGAAACCAAAAAATATCATAAAAAAAGGTGCAAAGTATGGTGTCAGGTCAAGTTCCCCATAGTTGGGCAGGTCGAACAGCCTGCTAATGGGTTCAAAGAGCCTTGAGAAGTGTGAGTTTTTGAGCTTAACTGGAGGCATCTCACTTTCTGATGGAGGGATTGCCACACTTACGGCTCCACTATCCTCGGCTAAACGGGTTACCCGGCTATCCCATTCTTCAGGCACCCAGCCCTCGAGAATATGGAGGGTGTCGCCCGATTCTATCAGGGTATCGAGATAGATCCTTTTGAGAGCCAATTCACTTTCAATCCATTTTATTTTCTCCTCTAAGATTTTGCCTGATCCAGAGGCAATTGATGCCAGTCGGTTTGTCAATGCCTGTTTCTCCTCCTTCTTCACCTGTAACTCCTCCTGCAGGGTACTAAGAGATTGCATCACAGGCTTCACCTGTTCAGCATCAATGTCCACCTCCTGGTTTTCCGCTGTAACGATTACAAACCAAACGTTGTTGCCGCTGCGGTTTATCTCAAAAAGATTGTACTTTTCTGCCCATGAAGGATCGTAACCAATAATCGGCTTTTGAAAAAAGAGAATGCGATATCCTGCTTCCTCGATCCCCTGAATATCTGATAAGTCAAAATTGCCCCAGGGGTTCATCCGATCAATTTCACTCTCCATCTCAGCCATGGTGGCAGTTATTGTCTCAAGCTGTTTTTGTAGCCGTCGTGTCTCTTCGGTTATCTCCTCAGCGGATATTTTTTCATTCAGGGTTTCATCAGCATTATCATATTCCTTACTTATACCTTGCAGCAAGCCATAGGTTTCCAGCAATTCTTTGTGCTGAATGGTTAGTTCGATAAGTGACTCCTCCCTGTTATCACTTTTACGTTCAATTACATGAAGTACCCCCATCTTACCCAGCTCGGATACAAACTTGTGGTAGTCACCGTGAAATACCAGAAAACCATATTTCTTCATGGGTGTTATCATTATGCTTCCTCCAACTCTTTTTGTTGCCGTCTCTTTACAATCTTCTGTGCCGCTTTCATCAGATTTTCCTCATCCTCGAGAAATCGCTTTATTTTCCTTACAGCGTTCTCGTAAGCAGGGATCTGTACCTTTTCAAAGAGGTTTACCTTTTGGGTGGTCTTCTTGCGAACATACTCGAGTATGTCCACTTTTTGAATCAATATACGCTGTTCCGTTTTCAAGCGGACCAGCAGCTTCAAAAGCTCAATACCATAGGGATACCATTTGGGAGAAGAAAAGAGGTTGTAGCTTGCTGTAGTAAATTGTACATCATCTAGTACTGGAACTCTTATGCCGGCTATCTTCCTATAATTAAGCTTTACCTGATTCACCTTCAATAGAGAGTCATCATACTCACACCAGATTTTAATTCCATCACACTGCTCCTCTATTATGGATTCTATCTCAGCTGCGATGTGTTCGGCCTCTCTGTGTGCTCTTTTCACTTCCACTCGGAGGGCAGACTCCTTATTCTTAAGCGTAGGAAGGGCACTCTGCCTTATCTTAAGCTGCTTATAAAGGTTTTGCAGGGAAGTCTTGTTATATTCAAACCTGAGATTCATTAGTTGCTGTTCTTTACCCCTGGAATGCTGTCATTACCATTATTCCAGTATTTATCTAAAAGATCCTCCTTTATACCCATCTCGTTCTGTGAAAAGTGACTGGCGAAAAGCTCCCAGCAGGTATCAAGCATCTCATCCACCTGGAGGTTAACATCAACTGCCAATAGCTGGCGTGAGTAGTTCTCGGCAAAAGCAAGTGTCCTTTCATCATATCCGGTAAGATCGAACCCGTTCTCCTGCTTTGTCCTTGCATTGACGGCATCAGCATATAGTCTGATTGCGGTATTCATCACCTGCGGATGGTCTTCACGTGTCTGCTTACCTATTACTAGTTGCTTCAACCTTGAGAGTGACCTGAAGGGGTCAATTACAACCTTTCCCACATCCGTATTACGCCGAAGGAAAAGCTGCCCTTCGGTGATATAACCAGTATTATCAGGTATTGCGTGGGTGATATCACCACCTGATAAGGTTGTTACTGCGATAATAGTTATCGATCCTCCTTCTGGGAACTGTACCGCCTTCTCGTATATCCGTGCCAGGTCACTGTAGAGAGATCCCGGCATGGAATCTTTCGAAGGTATCTGATCCATGCGGTTAGAAACAATGGATAGAGCATCGGCAAAGAGAGTCATATCCGTCAGGAGCACCAGTACCTTCTCATTATGATCTACTGCAAAGTGTTCGGCTGCTGTAAGAGCCATATCAGGCACCATCAATCTCTCAACCGGGGGATCCTCTGTTGTGTTGACAAATGCAATTATCCGGTCAAGTGATCCGGCGTTCTCAAAAGTATTTTTAAAAAAGAGATAATCATCATTTGATAGCCCCATTCCGCCCAGAATAATCTTATCGGCCTTAGCCCTGAGGGCAACAAGTGACATAATCTGATTAAAGGGCTGGTCTGGGTCGGTGAAAAAAGGAATCTTCTGTCCGGTCACAAGTGTATTGTTCAGGTCGATTCCCGCGATTCCAGAAGCGATAAGTTGGGAAGGTTGTTCACGGCGTACCGGATTAACGGAAGGACCCCCAATCTCACGCTCTTCACCCGTGAGAGCGGGACCTCCATCGAGTGGATCACCGTATGCATTTAGGAAGCGACCGACAATATCTGGCCCAAGCCTCAGGGTTGGAGGTTTTCCCAGGAAGATCACTTCGGCATCTGTAGGGATACCCTCAGTACCGGCAAACACTTGAAGGGTAACTTCATCATTAATAATTTTTACTACCTGTGCCAGCTTGCCGTTTACCAGTGCCAGCTCATCATAGCCAATATTTTCGGCTCTGAGTGAGCATGTAGCCTTTGTGATTTTATTAATTTTGATGTAAACCTTTCTGAAAGCTTTTTTTTCCATTATGCCACCCTCCTTTCTTCGATTACTATATCCAGTTCCACTTCATACTTTTTAAATTGATCGCTCTGAAACTTCGAATAATTCATCTGCCTGAGCAAATTGATAGCGCTACGGAAATATTCTGCCACCTCCTCGAACTGTTGGAATCGGTAGTTGTATTCTGCTATCTGAACCACTTTCTCTAGCATGAATCTTTGCCTTTCCAAAGAGCTCATACGATCAATTTCGTCGTACGCATCCTGTTGCAAAATCACAAAATCTATCAGCTCGGATTTCCAGAGCAGTACATGGTGTTCAACGGGCAGGCCATCATCACCCAGGATATTTATCTGTTCACGGGTCTCCTTACCCTGGATCAGCAAATCACGTGAATAGTCTACCATTTCGAGCCAATCCTCCGATATACTCTCACTAATAGAGGTCCTCACTTCTTCATATTCCAGATACTTGGAGTAGCTGTCCATCGGGTCTATAGCAGGGTATCTCTTGGAGTCTGCCCTCTCCTGCGACAGTGCATAAAAGCAACGCGCCGCTTTCTTAGTTGACTCGGTAACGGGTTCCTTCAGGTTTCCCCCCGCAGGCGAAACGGTGCCAATAAAAGTGATCGATCCTGTGGCACCGTTAATGAGCTCAACGTATCCTGCTCGTGAGTAAAAGTTTGAGATTATAGCGGGAAGGTCTACCGGGAATGCATCAGGACCCGGCAGTTCCTCCATGCGGTTTGACATCTCCCTGAGAGCTTGTGCCCACCGTGAGGTTGAGTCGGCCAGCAGCAGCACTTTTAGACCCATATTGCGGTAATATTCGGCCAATGTCATTGCGGTATATACCGAGGCCTCACGTGCAGCCACCGGCATATTTGACGTGTTGGCAATTATTGTTGTACGTTCCTTAAGTTTGGCACCTGTGCGTACATCCTCAAGTTCGGGAAACTCTTTAAAAATCTCCACTACCTCATTGGCCCTCTCCCCGCACGCTGCCACTATCACGATATCGGCCTCCGCCTGGCGTGATATGGCGTGCTGTAGCACTGTTTTACCGCATCCGAACGGACCAGGGATGAATCCGGTACCCCCTTCTGTAATGGGATTCAGTGTGTCTATGGCACGGATCCCAGTTTCCAGGATTTTAAAAGGGCGTGGCTTATGCTTAAAAAACTTAAGTGGTTTTTTTACTGGCCACTTCTGCACCATTGTCACCTCCCGTATGGTACCGCTTCCATTGGTTAGCACTGCTATTTTGTGTTGTATAGTGTAGTTTCCTTCGCTGCAGACAGATTTAACTGTCCATTTGCCCTCAAGGTCGAAAGGAGTCATTATCTTATGAAATATCCTGTTCTCTTTCACCTGACCAAGCCATGAACCTGCTGTTACAGTTTCTCCCTCAGCAACTAGTGGAGTGAATTCCCATTGGTGACTCTCATCAAGTGACTTCGTATAATCACCCCTTTTAAGAAATATTCCATCCATGATATCAAGATCGTTCTGGAGTCCGTCATAGTTCCTGCCAAGAATGCCAGGACCAAGAGTTACTTCGAGCATATTTCCCAGAAATTCAACATTTGTCCCGATCTTCAGTCCTCGTGTACTCTCGAAAACCTGTACATAAATCTTTTCGCCATCTATCCGGATCACTTCGGCCATCAATTGAGCCTCGCTGTGATATATCATACATATTTCATTCTGCGACACCCTACCTTTGGTTTCCACCATTACGAGATTGGCGATAATTCCTTTGACTTTTCCTTGCGTATTCATATTTCTTTTAGTTTCTACTGACTGCATAAATGGTTTTCGTCTTTACCTGGGAGGTTGATAAATCTGGTTTTATTGCCATGGATATCTTGGGTATCTTTAATATCCTTCACCCTCTGAAATAGCATCTTTAAGTGTCATGTCAGCCACCTCCAATAACCGCTTTCTTCCTTCAACCTCACTCATTCCAGCCCAACGAGATGCTATTAATAACTTTATTAAGTAACCCATAATGAAATCAACTGTGAAGTCTTCGAAGAGGGTTATATCTTCTATCACCTGCCACCTGATCTGGTCATACCTAATCTCAGCACTGGAGAGGTTGGATGATTCAGCGATAGAGAGTATCTCATCGAAATACTCGAATTCAGGATCCTTCACAATGTTCTTTCCAGTTGTCGACCTAAGGTGACGGGCAAAAGAATCTTCGCCCGTCACACCGGCCACGGGATTAGCATCCCGCTTTGCGGCCATTTGAAATGTTAGCAAATTGGAGATATTATATTCAAATCGGGTATATTCCCGCACAACTCGACTCCCAAATATTTCTACATACCCATAGTAACCAATATCCAGATCCCTACGACATCCGATTGGATCAAACTCAACGGCACTTTTGTCATATCGTTTCATAACCTCTCTCATATAGGGAGGGAGAACATCCTCACCCGGTAAAATAGCGGTAAAGAGATCTTGCTGATTTCTGAAATCCGAGGCGGAAAAGGTGGCCAAACCCTCATGCAGTAAATTTGTTTCCTGAAAAAATCTTACCAGATTTGTATGGTCATAAGGGTATAAAAGGATCTCCATCTGATGGTAGTCCTCAGTATGGAGTTCAAGTTTTATTTTTTTTTTAAACTCAGAAGGACTGATCCACACCCTGGAACCATCAAAATGCAGCTCAGGAAGTCCGGCTACAAAGCAGTGATATAGGTTTTTCTCCATCATTGCCCGTTTCCAAATAGGAATTGCTTGGTAATTGGCCTCAGATTATCCTTAAGGAATGCCTCAAAAGCTTCATCGGTCATACATATTTTGTAGTGGCTGTTGTGAGGTTTAATCTCGAATCCGCCAGAAATGCCGCTTACTGATTTTAGTACAATACCGTTATTGAGCCGGTGACGTGCATTGTTAATGAAATGTTTATGCATGGAGGAATAAGATTCCTTGGGCAGCATAATCTCAAGGCTTACATCCTCATCATACTCTTTCCAGTTCACAACTGCCTGTTCAATCAGTTTTGTGACAAACTTTGAATCATTCATACTTTTTACCATGGGCTCCTCAATCACCTCTGTAACAAGCAGTTCACTTATATCCTTTTTGAGATTAAGCAGCGATTGTTCAACTGATAGTTTTAGGTCAGACATCACTCTATCAGCAAAACTAGCAGCTTCTTTTTGGGCCTGGGTGATAATATTGTCCGCCTCTGCCCTGGCTTTATTCTTGATCTCTTCCGCTTCATTAATGGCTGCATTCTTGATACTTTCGGCTTCGATTTGAGCCTTTTCATATCCTTCCTGCCTGATTTTGTGAGTAAGCTCCTTAATTTTATTATTCATTTCCATTATATCGTATTTCTAATTTATCACTGTAACTACTGAAGTTCTAGACACTAGCGTATTGCGATCTTTTTAATGACTCAATGAAATCCTCACCTAAACTCTTCCTTTGAGGCATAACACTAAGAACCGGCACCTTTGACTTATGAATTATCTCTCTGGCAAACACACCAAGATAATTATCAAAAAGAGTAGTCTCCTGATGTGTCATTATCAGCATTAAATCGGGTTTGAGTTTTTCTGCATAATTTAGCACCACATCCTCCGCAGGCATTTTACCTGCTTTCAGCAAGATAAGCTCTGCATCGATTCCTTCATTCTTGATAGCTTGTTCTATCTTTCGCCCCTTGTTGTATGATAGGCTTTGCACTCTGGCAATCTCCAGGTGTTGCACTGATACGATATGAATGCTTGCATCAAACTTTTTTGCCATTGAAATTGCCAGTTCAACTTTTTTATCTGTCTTTTTGGTGATATCGACAGGTAGTAAAATGTTATTGATCCCTTTCAAGTTAGGCTCATAGAATACTGTCATTACCGGGCAGCTTGAATCGGAGACCAGCTTATCAGCATTCTCTTTTCTAAAGGGTCTTGCTTTACCATGGGCCCTCTTAACCTTTTTTATAATAACCAGATCGGCTTTTCGATTGGCTGCTATCCTTAGAATTGAGGGTATAAGTTTACCTGTTACAACCTTGATTTCAATATGATCAAGTATTGGGTGATCCTTAAAGAAACGTCGTAAAAGTTTTTTGAGCTTGGCTTTTCCCTTTTTCCTGTGCTTTATCAGGGTCCGGACAGAAAGCCACTTCTTAAGCTGAGGAATTTCATGTACCACGTGAAGAATAACGATCTCTGACCCATATTTATCATGGAAATAAATTGCTTGCCTGATCGGAATTATCATTTCCCGATTGAGCGGTACAGGCACCAGGATTCTTTCGATGTGAGCATAATTCTTCATTTGTTAAGTTGTTTTGCATTTTGTAGAGCATTGCTATTGTTTCCAGCAATCAGTTTTCTAAACAGCTTTTCAGCTAATGGTAAATCATCAATTTGGAATCCTGACTTGGGTTGTGGAAATGAATTAGAAATCTCATCCGCACTATTGAGAGAATTACTTTCGGGATATAATGTCATTATATTCAAACCCTGAACACCCAAAGTTTTGTTTAGAAGATTAAGATACCTTGGATATAACATTTCCCGGCGACCTGCAAAATATATTGTTTTTTCATCCGTAATCATTGTAATACTATGGTTAACTATATACACTGGTCTTATTCCCGAGTTTAATACCGGTTTGATTAGCTTTGAACAGTTGAAATCTGTATTTGATGATTGTGGCTCAATCCCCATCAAAACCATAGTTCCTGGTTTATTTCTGCGCCATCGTTTCAGCACTGCCCCCAGCTCACCCTCCACGATTTTCTTTGATATGCTTTTCGGCTTTATTCGATATTCCTTAACCATTTCGTTCTTCAGTTCAGTAAGTTCTCTACTGGCAGTTTTCTTCAGCAAAGGTTCTATATCACGAAGCATACTCTGCCCAAAAGTTCGTTTCTGGTAGGTTTGTAAAAGAATTATCTTGGAACTGCCGGTATAAAGATTCCGGATTGCAAACTGAGCGGCTGGCAGGGCTCCACTTAAGCAATCGGCAACTATCAGTATATTTTGCCTGGCGATAGAATCGGTAAACTCGTTTCTCAGTTGCATTATTCCTTAGATTAATGATTTGTTGCAAAGATACTCAGGGCCTACATGCCTATGTTAGGGAATAATCCGAAAATGGAATGGGATCTTTTTCTACTAATTTGGTAGGGAAAACCCTAATTGAATAGTTAACCAAGAGCCATCAGATGCTCACCATATTTGTAATAGCCCTTAGATGTGGATCAACAAAATTACCACATAGTTATAATGAATGGTTGACCATATGATAACCTAACCTTTAAAGAAAGTGAATGGAACGATCTAAATCTTTCGAATACCAGAAGACAATTTCTCAAATTTCTCCCAATCCATTGCTGCAATTGGTAGGCCATATACAAGACAGTTAGGAAATTTACTCTTCACTTCATTTATAATCTCTTCATATAGTAATGCTTTGGTCTTACCTATAATAAGGCTTTCATTCACTTTAATCACCTTATTATCTTCTATAGACTTTACAATAACCTTAGGAAGAATAACTAAATTGAATGCAAGTTTTTTGTATAAGAGATAATCCGTTATCTTTTCAGCTTCATTTTGACCCTTTGCCTGGATAAATAATGCTATCATAATACTTCACGTTTGCATGTCTAATATCTCAAAATTCCATTACAATGAGCTTTAGCTCTGTTAAGTGTTTGACATAATTTGTGATAGAGAATCGAACTTGTGTAGATTCATCTAAGTTGATCCAAATTTTATTTTCGATATGTCTTTTGAAGTCGATAACATAAATGTCACTTACTTTTATATGATGGAACTTATTTAGCTGAAACTTTTTGGTTCTCTTTCTCTTTTCTTCCAAAAAGGATACCTTCAATTCCATATCGTCTATATTACCATGATATACCTTGGCTGTATCCAGAAATACCATCCCACGAGAAATCCTAAATTCAGCCATATTCCAAATGTTTGACAAACGTAATTCCATAAGATCTTTCTATTTATGTCCTGTTCATTTACTTCTTTCTATTCTATCTGCGATCCATCTTCCCTACCATTATTAAAGGAGTATTTATAACTCATTGGGATTATATCATTGTATTCCTCAACTGTGGCATTTGACAGGCATGCCTCAATAATTCTTTTTCCCGTATCAGATAGATCTTCCGTAATAAAAGCCTTTATCTCCTTCCTGAAAAAGGCCTGCAGGATTTTGCCTCCGGCATCATAACCTTCAAATCCAACCTCTGGTTGGCGATAGACCTTTAAAAAACGCGTAGGTATTTTTGAGCTTTCAATGGTCAGATAATTAAGTTCGTATCCTAATAAGCTGCACCGTGCAGGTTGGTATTGGTCAGTTCTTAATCTGGCAGCGCCACGCCGTGTTAAATACTCCCGCATTAATAACTGTGGCTTAAATCCTACGTTCCAGACGCCAATATTCTGGTTTGGAACAAGCGTAAATGTTGTTCGGGGAGTATTTATTATCTGGTCCAGTAATAGATTTGCGTGTACGACTCTTTTGCCCGTAGCAAAAGGCCAATATGACCCTACTCCCTCGCTCTCCATTTTCCCAGTGGAAACTATACTTGGATTGTTATGCCCGCGCGGAGAGACCAGACGCCATAACCAGGCAAGCGCCGGAGGTAATATGTGGAACAAACCAACAATCCCATAAGAGGGGTTCTCCAAAGAAGATACGGGCGTTCTGAGACCAAAACTTCTCACATCCACGGAAACAGGCTTTTTCACTACATTCTCAACAATATTCCTGGGCAGAATGACACGAGGATTTGGACATTTTTTTCCCGGTTCATCTTCAACATGGTTCCATATCAGTGCAGTTGACTCCGGTTTTGTCGCAATATTCAGGAATAATAAAGGCCTGGCTGGATTAATTGTGATTTTTTCAAGAAAAGGGTCATCGCCGTATTCATTCACACTGTCCACTCTCACAAACCAGGCATTTTCTGCATCAATAATCCTGATTTTGCCTCTATCACTCTGGAATGAAGGATGACAAAACGCCATGTCATCGGCAACAGGATTGATACGGCATAACTTTGGAATATGAATGAGCCTTTCTTCTCCCGTAACAATATTTGTACCTATTTTTACTGGTCCATCGGGTTCCCTTAAGAGATATTGATGCATTTCACTTTTGCCTCCACCGCTGGCCCCTTCATGCATAAAGGTTGTAATATTATCATAGGGACTGATGGATTGTACTGATGAACAATGGGCGGTTATCCAGCCCTCTTTTTCTCCTTGACTGAGTAAAACACCATACAATCCCTTTTTAGCACTTGGCCCAGGATAGAGATTGTATGAAAACAGTTCATGAAGTGAATCGCTGCGGCTATGCACAACAACCTGTTTCCCGCCGAAATGAGTATGTCTGATTGGAGGTGCAACATAGATGATTGACCTGATCTCAGTTCCTTCTGATAAGCTCTCAGCAGGGACTATTTTCTGCAACATTGATAATCCCATTGCAAAAAAGGCTGCATTAGCTGGTGCAATTACCATACCTGTTGAACCAATGCCTTCATTACCCGCAAAATAGAAAAAGACAGCAAGATCTTGCTCCTTAAGCCAATCGAAAGTCTCATCCTTAAGGGTTGAAAAATCGTATCCATGTTTCTCGGTAAAACGCATTTTATCAGTTGGAAGGTTGTCTGCTATCACCATGGTTTCCGGATCGCGCCTTCTCATATATGGCTCCGTATAATTGACCGAAATACCATTGGTTACCTTATGTACAACTGCTTCAATAATTTCGCCTTTCCCTGGAACATCATATTGTACCACAAATTCATTGGTATCTTTACTTCCCGTGGAAACATCGGCAATTTCTTGGGTTGTATTAAACAGCGAATAACTCTCGCATTCAGCAAAAACCTGTCTTACATGGTCCGGTACTTCAATCTTTTTTGCCTCCAGTATTTTAAAAATATCTTTCATCCCAATTCACAAATTTTATATGAGAAATTTTATTAATGATTAAACTATCAACTATATCGGGATTGATCCATAATTACCCTTTGACTTCAGTCTTGCTTTCCATTTCATATACTCAACGGCAAATATATTAAATATTACTTAATATAATAACTTGCTCTTAACTGTATTTAAGGACGACTAAGTATATTTAACTTATACTTAACTTCATATTAAAAAAAAGTCAATAGGTTGGTGGACTTATTATCCAGATGATTTGTGCGGTTTTCTCACCGATATTCCGTCCAAAATGAGATCCATTCGAGTTAAAATAAAGACTATCATTTGCTTTTAGAATGTAAACCTTATCATCTAACTTGAATTCAAGTTTCCCCTTTAAAACAAACAGAAATTCTTGTCCTGGATGCTCTTTCATAAAACCGTTGGAATCGGAATCCTCACAGAACTCCATAAGGAAGATATCTATCTGCTTATTGGTTCCATGATGTGATAATAGATATAGCGATGTGCCTGACTCATTTCTTTCAACAAAACTCTTGTCCTCAAATCTTACTAAAGGATTGTAATTCACTGCTTCATACTCTCCTATCAGTGCACCTACTGTTGTATGAAGGTTATCAGCAATTGACTTAAGCGTGAATAAGGAGGGAGTAGCTTTGGAGTTTTCAATTTGAGATAAAGCACTGGAACTAACTCCCACTTTCTTTGCCAAGTCATTCAATTGTAAATGCAATTCCTCTCTTTTACGTTTAATTCTTTCGCCAAGACGTTTCATATTTAAATTATTTAGCTGTAGAAATTTTAGGATGTAGCGAAATTGTTAGTTCCAAATGCCTTTTAAGAATAAATGGGATTAATTAAATATATTGTGGATAAAGATGTCTATGTTACCGGTTTCTAAAAATAATATGAAATCGCAACTCAATAAAATTAGTAAAATTATTAGTTATTAAGTCATTCTCAAGTAGTATAATTAAGCAGAACTTAATTTTATTAAGCTGATCTTGCGGAAAGATATTAATATTGTTATGCCATAAAGCATTATATAAACTCGCATCAATAATTAAATGAAACCAATGTGATAAACAGATTGAGTCGAGACTTCATAATTGATTATGAATTAAATGTTTACTGATAGTCTGCACCCGTTAAACTCCTGAGCACGGATAGTTGCCAGGCCTTCAGTTGCTGTTTCAGGTTATCTACTACCTCAGGCTCCGTTTCACTAAGGTTTTTCTTTTCTGCCGGATCTTTTCGCAGGTCAAACAGCTCTATCACAGGATCTTTGCCTGTCCCAAGGACAAGTTTGTACCGGTTGTCCAGGACAACTCGGGGACCTTCGTAGTCTTGTTCCAGAATTTCCCGGTACTGCCAGTTGCGAAAATTACGGGTGTAAATACCCTGCATTTGCTTGACCAGGGGTGTTGTTCCCTGCTGAAGCCCGGGGTCGATGTAAGGTGGCTTGGGCATTCCCTGATCAGGATTATATTGCCAGAAGCAGATGGGGCTAGGTCTTTCCGTCATCTGTCCGTCGATCAGGGATTTCAGGCTGATGCCATCAAAAGGACGATCAGGGAGAGGTTGTCCGACCAGGTCACAAATGGTTGGCAGCATGTCACTGGTTACGGCATTGACATCCGATGCGCGAGGTAAGGAGATCCCCAGGGGCCATTCGATGATCCCGGGTACGCGTATCCCACCCTCGTACATGTTACCCTTCTGACCACGGAAAGGTGAGGTCACAATACCGTCACCTGGGGTACCGTTGTCACCGCAGTACCAAAGCATTGTGTTTTGTCGCAGATTTTCTTTTTTGAGCCACTGGCGCAGCCGGCCAAGGGATCTATCCATGGCTGTGATTTCTGCATAACGTTCCTTCAATATGTCCCCCAGCGGCCTTTCAACCCGTAGCCCAGTCTCGTTCGATGTAAGTTGGAATGTTTTGTCATTGTACAAACCTGGAAGATCATTATAGAGGGCAAGGTCTTTCTCCATGCCACTATATGGTTCATGAGGAGAACCGAACCATATAACCACAAAGAATGGTGTTCCATCCTTCTTTGCCTCAGAAATAAAACGAATCGCCTCTTCGACCAGGATCTCTGAACTTTCCCCGTGAAATTGTTCTGGCTGTCCTCCATTGCGGGAGAAGTACGGATCTAGCTCGAAGAAATTATCATGTGACAGCCACTCATCGAATCCCATTGACCCGGGATTGGTAGGTGAATCAGCTTTTACCGGTCCCAGGTGCCACTTCCCGAAATGACCACAGGTGTAACCCGCCCTCTTAAGTAGATCTGCAATACTGATTTCCTCAGGCCGGATTGACCAATTGGGACTGAATGTCCCATAACGGTTCGGGTGACGTCCTGTCATTACACTTCCGCGGGTGGGTGAACACGAGGGATGAGCAGAGTAAAAGCGATCCAGAACGAGTCCATCCCTTGCCATCTCATCCAGCACCGGAGTCTTCAGATGGGGATGTCCATTGTAACCCGTTTCATCCCAGCCATGATCATCACCCATACATAAAATAATGTTGGGTGGATGTTCTGCATCCACACATGAAAAAAGGCAGATTGCCGCACAAATACTTACGAGAACGGCAGCTATTTAAGCTGAAACTTTTTTTCTTCGTTGAATGATCCATTAGCTTACCTGATTAGTGTTATAAAATGCATCCGGGACTGGACTTTAAGATAAGATTAATTTAATTAACTTTCCGACACTAAACAACCAATAACATGAACGTTTCAAGAAGGAATTTTATTAAAACCAGTGGTTCTTCACTGGTTTCTGCCGCCATTTTAAGCCAGGTTCCCTTAAGTTTAATAGGATGTGGGAATACAATGGGAAATAAATCTTTTGGCTTTCAAATCTGGACCATAAAGGATAAACTGATAGAGGATTTCCCCGGAACGCTAAAAATGATGGCGGATTTCGGATACAAAGAAGTAGAGATGTGTTCTCCGCTTGGTTATAATTTTGAATCATTGCATCAAATCAAGGGTCCGGAAATGCGAAGGATCATTGAAGCTGCTGGCCTAAAATGTACCAGTTCACACTATACCCTTCCTGAATTGCGTGATCACCTTGATAACAGGATACAGTGGGCCCATGATCTCGGGATGAAACAGATCATCCTTTCCAGTTTCTGGTTGCCCAAAGAAGCCTCAATGGACGATTACAAAAAGGCATGCGATGAATTGAACATCCTGGGTGAAAAAACCAAAAAAGCGGGTATACATATGGGATTCCATAATCATCACATGGAATTTGAAAAAAGGGATGGTGAGCTTATTTATGATGTTTTACTGGACCAGCTTGATCCCGATCTTGTCAAGATGCAGTTCCAGGTGGCTGTGGAAAATATTGGATACAAGTCCTCGGATTATTTCAATAAGTATCCAGGCAGGTTTATTTCTGCTCACCTGTCAGATTGGGTTAGCGAAGAGAAAAGTGTACCCGTAGGCAAGGGGATGATTGACTGGCCAGAATTTTTCACAGCTGCTAAGACCGGCGGTGTACAAAATTTTTATGCTGAAATTAACCAGGAATTCTTTGAAGAAAGTATAAAGTACCTTTTGGAGCTTCCCTAAGGCATTGACATACAAAGTCTTTCAAAATTTTAACAACTTTTTAACAGATTAATTCCTCCTTTTTATCCCAAATTTGATCCTCAAAATTATTCTCAAAATATAAAAAGATATTTTTATCTTAAATATGTCCGTTTTCGTACATAATTTTTGTTTTTAATTGCGATTCCGGACGGTCCCTCAAAGAGCAATATCTATATATATAGATGAATAACAACTACTTATATCATGTGGCACGTCAATTGAAGAAAAGTGACTACAATTAGCGCGGAATAAAATGATCAACAAACCCCGCGTTATCAATGGATTTATATTCATTAAAACCACACTATTATGAGAACAATGAAATCAGCTTTAGTGACAGTCACCATCGGTGTAAGTTCACTTCTTCTGGGAGGAAATGCTCTTGCAACAGACGGTGTTTCCGTTTCCCCCAGCAGTACAGAAGCCAGAGTAAAGGTTCAGGTTGCTGAACCCAGGATGCAAGATATTTCGGTCTATGTGTCCGATGCTGAAGGTACTATTGTATACCAGGAGGATATTCAGGCAAAGACAACCTATGGCAAAACGTATGATCTATCTAATCTGGAAGACGGTATCTATACCTTCACTTCCAGTGGAGATTATATCACTACTACCAAGCAGATCAGGGTTGAGGGCTCATCCGCCACGGAACTCAGTAAGGAAGCTACTTATAAACCTGTTATGGTCGTAAAAGGCAACTATTTAAAGGTGAATTATTTTAACAAAGGCCAGGAGTATATTGAATTTTCAATTGAGGGCTCTGGCGATATCTTTCACGAGGGTATAAGGAGTAATGATGTTGCTTATGGCCAAATACTGGATGTCAGTGAAATGCCTACCGGTAAATATTATGCAAAGTTGAAAGTCGGCAATAAAGATTATTACCATCTTTTTGAAAGGCGCTAAGCCTGTCTCCATAAAGAAAAGAAACAAGGGCCATCTCATTAGGAAATGGCCCTTATTGTTTTAGGAAAGGTTGTCTTTTTTAGATATTCAGTTAAAAGACTGTCACTGTATTTTTACCCTTCAGTTTCGGGTTTTTAACCTCCAGGATAATTCTTGTAATGCCGTCCGGCCAGTAACGACTCAGTCCCCTGTCTGTCACCTCATTAAACTCAATCTTTGGTGAGACAATTTTGGCATTATATTTCATCTTAAGCTCAAAACCATCTCCCTGCAGCTTTAACTCACCAGGTCCGGATTCAGTAACCTTGCAATAGGTTATGAAATTCAGGCTCGTAGGCTGCTCTTTGATCTCAGCCAGTTCCCAGGCATCAGAAATGGTGAATTTTTTACCCCGGTCGAGACGGTATTCGCGCACCCATTTCTTAACCGCTGCTTCATCGGTATATGCTCCGGCTATGTCGGTTGAAAATACAGCCTTTTTCGCATCAGCAGTAAAAGAGGAGTTTTTTGCCTTGTATTGCCTGCCCTGCATCTGGTCCACACCATTAATTTTTGGAAGCTGATGATAGCCCGACTGCATGGTCCAGATCTCGTAACGTTCGCTACTAAAGGTCTTCCGGGTATAGGTTTCCCGTCCTATATCGATCAGACATGGTTTTCCATCAACATACAGGACACAGGTTCCCAGATCATTGTGGTTATGGCTTTCCGCATTATGTCCCCCTTTGGCTGAGAAAAAGAAACCGTCAGTAGATCCTTCCTTATCCCGGGCTCCGGCAACTTCCGTATCGGGTAACCAGAAGTCACTGATCAGGGCATTCTCTGCCGTTGCATTATTGATCTCATCCAGGTACATCAACTGCAATATCTGCTCATCCACTTTCCCTCGAACCGGCTCCTGACCGAGATCCTGCTCTTTCGCCAGGAATGCTCCGAATTTTTGCATGGTGGGATCCTTGATCTCTTTACCATACCTGTATATAATCTCCGGGCGGCTGCCAGTAGTTGCATCAGCGTCGGCATAATTGATGAAATATGGATAATCGATATAGGCTTTGTAAATAAAGTTCCCCATATTCTGAATCAGGGGGTTGTCGTACACATCAAACTTCCCTTTGGTTGCCATTTTCAGCAGATCAAGGTTCTGGAACAATGAAGCACCAGCCCTTCCCCAGTAGGAAGGACCTTCATCGCAGCCGCCATCAGCAGGATATCCATTGATAAAAACATCCACTGACCGGATCACTTTATCAACCCCTGCCAGCCTCTTCCCGGGGTCATCTTCCAGGATCAGAATGGCCGTAAGCATGTTATGGTTTGTCCAGGGATTCCAGTTATTGACCCTGCGCCTGCCATCCAGTCCCTGCCACCAAAAATCATCTCGTTCGTAGTAAGGAATAACGGCCTTTTTCATTATCTCATCTTTTAACCTTTTGGAGATCAAGGGATGGATCTCGTCAAACTCATCCTTGAATAAATACCATGTCCATGAAAGAATGTTGGTAATCTCTCCAACCCCCAGGTCAATGACAGGTTCATCGGCATCAGGCAGGCCATGTGGCGCTTTCTGGGCAGTCAGGTGGGCCGACCAGCCCCACCAGGTCTGTTCACTATAATACCAGGAACCGTTTACGATCTGATCGATAAAACGGCCCTTCCCTTCTACCAGCTCTCCCATAACCAGAGACATTAAAGCTGCCCTGGGAGCCGCATAAACACGCTGGCGGCGGTCGCCGGAACGGATGATCTCAATGTAATCTGTGGCCTTCACAATGGGCCAGTCATAATCGAGGTAGGCTTCGGCATCCTCGATATATTGCTTTTTCAGATCAGCTGGTAATCCATTCCAGAAATCCCTGCTCTTGTAGGTAGGAAAATCAATTTCTGAGAAGTCTTTGACCAGTACTGATTCAAGACCAATCTCTTTGGCTTCATTTACAAGCACATCTCTTTTTTCTTGTGCAAAACTGCTTACCGTAAAGCAACTTAAAAGGAAAAGAAATAATAGTCTGTTCATGATTTATAGGTTTTAGTGTTCAATTAAAATAGATCTCATATTTCAAATTGTCTGATGCACTGATTTCAATGATCATACACTTTTTCTCATCCAGATCGGTCTCAAAAAAGGTTGTTTTGATCTCAGAAGCACCAGAGATATCAATGATCATATTACCAAGTTTAACCCGGTTGTTATCAATGGTCAGACTTTCATCTATCTCCACAAGCAGAGGGATAAGTTCCGAAAATTTACCCGGATGTTCAACCTTAATAACAATATTATCCTCCCCGAAAACCAATTTCTTCTTCCCTTTGTCTCCCAGCGGATACAGGACTTCAAATACATCACCGGATATATCCCTGTTCCCCTCTTCCGGAATCCATGGTTTTCCATCGACTATAAAATCAGGAATCAGATCGCTGGCTTCATAAACTCCCTGCATGCCGGAAGCCATGGTTCCATAAGCAGCGACATCGGTACGGGACTGTGATTGGATTATGGTTCCCGCCTCAGGATTCCAGACCAGCCCCAAACCGTAACGTTGCTGTTTGGTTATGATCTTACCACTGTTAAAGATAGCATAGTACCTGGGTTTTCTGATAAATGAATAGCTCGTCTCATTTCTGTCGTCGTGTCGAACATGGATAAAATTTTCCCGCCTGAGATAAGGTAAATTCTCAATGGCTTTCCTTTTTTGTTCGGTTGTTGGGTGCCACATTTTCATGCCATGATGTAAAAATGCATAGGGAGAGAATGCATTAAATTCTCCAACCTGCAGGGGGGCCACCTCAGGATATTGGTCAAGCATCGCATTATGTAATTTTTGGCTGGAGTTTTTGAATTCGGTTCCACTCATTACAAATGCTAGTGCTTCCGGAACAAATTCTGCCTGAGGAGTCCAGCGTGCATGAGCAGGATCCTCATGCACATTGTTTGGGTAGACTCCCTTCTGCTGCCTTGTTTCAACGGCCCGGTTCAGATAATATAGGGGTTTATCCGGTTCTTTCACAGCATTATATGAAAACCATTCGTACCAATCCCGTATCTTCTTCACAATCATATCCTCCAATTCAGTTCCACCTGCAAACTCCCATGCCACCTGAAGATCGCTGTGATGGGTACTTAAATTATAACCCCAGTCTGGGCCACCTTTCTCGTAAAAATACCCTGCTGTACTCTGGAACTCCGTCATGCTTTGCCGGAAACGATCGTATAAAAGGTCATTGATCTCTGTATCGGGCCAGACATCCAGATACAACAAGGCCCCGCCCCATAAATTGGCATACTGGTTGGTGTAATTTCTGCCATGTTCCCATAGTTTTTCATGGGTAAAACCTATATATAGGGCTTTTCTTAAAGCCAGCCGGGACTGCTCAAAAACATCCCTGTCTATACCTGGTCCTTTATCCAGAAGCCATAAGGCCCTTCCGATAAATTTTGTGGCAAAAGCGGTGGGAGCCAGGCTCCATTGCCCCACACTATATTCGCTGAACTGACCATCTTCATGCTGGATCTTGCACCAGAATTCAAGCGCTGCTTCAATCCGAAGTTTTAATGCCTTATCCTTGTAATAAATATTCCAGGGACGGTCTGTGGTATAAAACCATACCAGGCTTAATATTCCTTCCATAATCCTGGCATTATAAGTGTGGTGGTTACTGGCACCCCTCCAGACGGAAAGATCAAAATACCCCCTGTTGCTTCCCGTATCCACAACGCTGTTAGCCACCCGGGCAAAATGCTCCAGGTAATAGGGCATATACCATTCCTCCTCTGCAAACAATTCAGGATCGATTTTACTCAATTCCACCTCCATCACTTCAGGAAGGAGTTCAGGCTGTCGGGCCGACTGGCAGGAAAACGTCATCACTATGATGAATATTAATACTGAATTTTTCATGATGTCATTATAAATTAGCTTATTCTAACTGGAAGTCTAAGACATGCAAGGGAGTTGGTTCAGAGGGTTGCTCAGGGGAAACCTGCACCATGACCGAAAGGATACCCTCCTGTTCCCATCGGAATGGATCGCCAAGCATCTCATTTACGAAAGGCCCTTGTTCAATATGAATCACTCTCCAATCTGTATAAACGGATTTTGCAGAGGCTGCTGCAATCTCCAGGTTCTCCTCTTTTTCATAGACCAGGAAAGCATTGTCCATTCTGTCTATGAATAGCTTGGGCCGGGATCCTGATATCCATGGAAGTTCCCGGTGCTGCCATGATCTATCCTCATCACACCAATAATGGTGGTACCTTTTTGCATTATCCACACCCCAGCGGTGTTCCCCTGGTTTGCTTCCCTCTGCCCGAAGGGTTTCTTCCGTGCAATGCCACATTACTGCATGGATCCTGCCTTTTGAATCTACAGCCTGTCCGTGGGTATTCATCAGACCAAGGGATCGGGGAATATCAACGACTGCGATGCCGGGGGATTTGATACCTGGCGGTCCTGTGATCTTCTGGCCATCATTATTCAACCATGTTTTGCCCAGGTCTTCGCTGTAAACATAAATCAGGTCATGATTGGGATCAGAAGGAGTTTCCCGCCACACCCAGGTAACGTGCAAATTACCCTTCGGTCCATATGTATAGCCATTGGGATAGGAACAACGGCTGCTGCTCTCTCCCATATCGTCTTCGAAAAGGCCTTTGCCCGAATCGATCTGCCTGGTATTGATCCATTTACCTTCCCCGGAATCATAATCAACCAACAAACGATCCCCTCCACCAGAACCTCCCCGGCGATAACAAAACTGCAATTCCCCATCCGGTGTCTGGAAAAAACGTGGATAGGTGATCTTAATGGGTTTTCCTTCCTCCAATTCTGATGAAACCGGACTGAAAAGGGCAGTATCCCAGGTTACTGATTCCGGAATTGTTGCAACACCCTTACTGGAAATCCGGTAATGCAAGGGATGGCCATGATGATCAAAAGCAAGGTGGATGGTTCCGTCATTGGGACAAATGCCCATGGAGATGGTATTATGGGCATCATTACTCTGGAAATGATAATCCGTGAACCTGATGGTTTCCCAGGGACCGCCAGGAAGTTTGCGCCTGGCCAGGCAAACATTCCCCTCGGCATTATAATAGGCCAAATACTGGTAACCCATATGTGAAATAAGCGCATCCTGCTGGAAGGACTTTCCATTGATGGCCATTCCCCACCTGCTCCCATCGAGTGTCAGGGCCAAGCTATCCACTACTTTATCTCCTGTCCTGGAAATTTCAAAGTCAGTATCAGCCCAAGCTGATAGTATTAAACTGAGAAGCAGAGGTAGCACGGCTCTCTTCAGCATTGATAATTAGTTTACCAGGATCTCCCTGCAGTATTCAACACATTTAGTGGTTTCCAATACGGCGTCTGAAACATCGGGCACTGGATATTCCAGCTCAATGTCGCAGTAGATGGGCCATTTATTATCCTTTATGAGATTAAGCACATCTGCCAGTGGTGTTTCCCCCTCACCCCATGGCATATTGGTGTTCGCCGGTGTTGAATCCTTACCTGTTTTATCTTTCAGGTGGATGCTGAAGATCCTGTCATGCAACTTCTCGATGATATCATTCGGATGTTTGCCAGTGGCACCGAAATAATGTCCTACATCCAGGTTCAGCATATTATTGGGGGAATATTCCAGGAACTCCTCAAAGTTGAAATCAGGCTCACCAGGCTGTCCATGGTTATGATAGATGGCATACATGTCATGCTTCTCTGCAAACTTACCAAGTCGCTTACAATCCTCATGCCCAATTTCATTGGTGATTCCCCCGGCACCCATGGCTTTTGCCACATTGAATGCATAATCAATTTCTTCATCTGACCAGGCGGCAGGTGATAATTTCACAATATGGATATTCACCCCTGAATCATTATACATTTTCCTAAGTTCCATGAATTTGTCCATGGATACAGAAAGTCTCCATTCTTTTTGTTTCTCCCTGGCATCCTGAACTTTTTGGTCATAGGAAGCCTGCTCCTCATCAGTCATTTCAACACCCCTGGCTGGCCTGGGCGGTAGGGGTGGGATCCCGGCATATTGTTCTGCGACATTCCCCATCAACTCAATGGAGCTGATCCCAGATTGAAGACAGTATGCCAGAATGTCTTCTGCATCACCTGCAGGCATGCTACGCCAGCTGTATGAAATCACACCGATCTGTACGCCATCGAAGTTAGAATCAGGCTTATCGCTGAATGTACATGAATTCCCCAGCAGTGCAGTGGACAGAACCACAACAGCGAGGGAAAGTTTAGCAATCATAAATTTGTTCATATCTGTAAGTATAAAGGTTAATCCCATGGCAATATTTCTTCTGAATTTGGCCGTAAACGCGGTAACATATTACCCGTCTCCAGGGCCTTATCTATCTTTTTCTGATATTTCACTATTTTTTTACAAGGGCTACCCAGTCCTCCTGCGGATCTGCAGGCGGTTCACCAAGGTTAACAATTGATCCTCCCTGCACTTCTTCTATCGAACCAGGCTGAAGTTCACCTCCGGAACGTGGATTGTACCATCTGACCTTAAAAGGACCATCAGTGCCGGCCAAGTCGAGTTTTGCAGATCCCTCGGAGGGTAGATAAACCACATAGATCTCGCCGGTTTTTGCAAAACAGTAAATGCTGTTGTTTTGCATTTCATTTCCGACCAGGGCATCTGCATTTCTCATTTCCCAGAAAGGGATATCATGATCCTTGAAAAAGGCAAGAGCGAAACGAGAATAATCCCATGTCAGCTCCCGGCTCCTCCAGTCCTGTGCATTAAGGTCATTTTCCGGGAGACGGTAACCGAAATAATATTCAACTCCTGCGCCTCCGCCCATCAGGTTGCCCCAGAGAACCTCACTTCGTATTTCTTCGATGCTGGGCAGTTTGGGAATTTTCTCCATCTCCTTAAGTGCTTCTACAGCGGTATCCATACCAGGATAATCAGGGTCTGGAGGTGTACCGGTCTGGGCATTGCCAGCCTCATCATGGGCCACCACCCAGGGATGCCCGGATGCCTCTGACCGGGTAACCCAGTGAACCGCCTCGGTATGTGTGGTCGACACATCGCTGTTTTGAATGGACAGACCACTTAATACCGAGGGATCTCCAAGCAGGGGACCATAAACCGAATCGTGCCGGTTGGGATAGGTATGGAGGACAACGATATGCCCGTAGGGGTCAGTTTGCCGGATATATCCGGCCATGTCACGGATCTGTTCGGTGGACTGGGTATTTTCCTCTCCAAGGTTCCAATTGAGGGCCAGGTTATGCCCATACCTGGCAATCAGTTCCCTGAGATACAGCTTCCGGGCCAGTCCCAGGTTACCACCATCAAGTGCCTGCTGTGTGGAAGCTTCATTCTTATTGATCAAATCATCATTTTCAGTCTCCTGCAGCTTGAAGTGCAGATACATGCCGCGGCTGGTAGCATGATTGAAGGCTATCCCCCACTGGTCCAGTTTTGAGCAGTCAAAATGATATTTGTCCTCGTGGTTGATATGCGGCCATACATTGTCCCCGTCGCCACCCGCATTATATGTCAGAAATGAGAATACATTGCATCCCTTTCCGGAGAGGTAGTTAATGGCGCCGATCAATCCTTTTCCTTTGCCATCCTGCCAGGTTGGATCACCCGTTTGCCAGTCCTTGACATGAGGCCCCCAGGACTTCAGTCCAGTTGTAACCGCCTCACCCTGCCGCTGCACTCCGGCTTCCTTTGCTGAATATGTACCGTCAAAATCTTCATATGCCAGCAGTGTTTCCGGGGCATCAGCACCCGCTTTCAGAAAGTATTCACCAGTGCCCGCAAATTTCAGGTAACGCTGACCAACATACTGCAGCCTTCCCATCGCCCTCAGGTCTCTGCCCTCCTTATCGCCCGGTCCAATTTCAAAACTGCCGCTTATCCCATCCCACTCAGTAGGTTCATCTTTCAGCCTGAAAGATATTCTATATTCCCAATTACCGGTCTTATCCGGTGAAAGATGAGCGCGCCAGCTGTTCCCGCTTTCAGCTGATGTTTCGGCGGCATTACCATCGGCGGCGAAATACCCGGGGACAGTATAGGATGGATCGCCCGATTCATGTGTAAAAACAACATCCATCCTGTAATCTGCAAAAGGATTTGGATCAGTGTCACCTTCATTTGCAAAAGGTCCCTCGAGGGTTAGTATCACATTATGCCATTGCTTCAGTTCACCGCTGATCACAATGTCCCGGCCTGGTTTACATGCCTGGCTGCAGACCAGTGCCAGGATGAGTAACAGATAAGAGATTTTCATCATTGTTTAGTTTTCAGGTTACTCGAGGTTTTATACAACTTTTGGGACTACATAGGGATGCCTGTATTTCCTGGTCAGCATCATGTTAGCCTCATCGTGATCGATAAATTTCTCGAACTCTCCATTGAAGTTCAGTGTGTCACCAACCTTGTATGCAATGTTTGCAATCAATGGAAGTGCAGATGACATATGGCCTTCTGCGATGTCACAGTTCAGGTCGAAGCGGCTTCCCGTACGGATAGCATCGATAAAATTGCCAAAATGCCCACCGCTTCTGGGAGCCGCCCGAAATGTCTGATCACCGCCTACGGCAGCACCCTCTGCCTCCATGTCTGAGCCTGCAAATGGCTCTTTCTCACGTTCCTTATATGCCTTCCAATTACGGCCATTAATTTCCAGCCACCCATTGGTGCCAAAAAATAAATTTCCAATTTTAATTTCTGCCGGGGCTTCTGCATTGGTATAACGGCCCCGGGTTTCGAACTCAAGGATCTTACCATCATCATATTCAAACACTGAGGTTTGTGTATTGGGGGTCTCCTGGGAACACTCATGTGGAGAAATCCCGAATATGCCACCCATGGACTGGACTTTGACAGGGTGGACCTTTTTGTTAAGTCCCCAGCGGGCGACGTCAAACTGGTGGGGTCCCTGGTTGCCTGTGTCGCCATTTCCGGTATTCCAGTGCCAGTGCCAGTTATAATGTCCCCTCTTCTCATTGTAGGGACGGTAGGTTGCGGGACCGAGCCAGAGGTCATAGTCCAGTGTTGCAGGGGGTTCGCTATCCTTAGCAATGCCAAATGAATCTCTTGGCTTAAAGCAGGTGCCACGCGCCATATACACATCACCAATGCCTCCCTCATGTAGAAAGGCCATGGCCTGCATCACATTGCTGCTGGACCGGTTCTGAAATCCCACCTGAACCACCCTGTTATATTTCCTGGCCGCTTCAACCATTTTCCTGCCTTCAAATACATTGTGCGAACTGGGCTTTTCAACATACACATGTTTTCCGGCCTGGCAGGCCCAGATGGTTCCCAGTGCATGCCAGTGATTGGGTGTTGCCATGGCCACCGCGTCAATATCCTCATCTTCGAATACCCTGCGCATATCCTGTTCAGTACCCGGTTTTTTTCCATTTTGATTTTCAGCAGCCAGTTGCACGGCTTCATCTAAAAAAGCTGTATCAGTATCACAGATCGTTTTAATAACTACACCGTCATCATACATCTCAGCAAGAGACGTAATATGGCTCCTACCCCTTCCACGTATCCCGATGACTGCCAGCGTAACCCGGTCATTTGCTCCCAGGATACGGGCATATGATTTTGCCGACATGGCTGTTAGTCCAACAGTTACCCCTGCCGTACCCAGGGCTGTTTTTTTAATAAAGTTTCTTCTGTTTTCCATGGCTAGTTATTATTTAGTTTTCAGAATTGATGTCTTACCACATTTTCAAACAATCAAGGTATGAAAATTTTGCTTTCTGCCGACTTTCTGACTGATTCCCACCAATCAAGGGTTTTCTTTGTTAACTCTTTGGCTATATCAGGATTTTCATCAGCCACATTGCTGGATTCACCAGGATCGGTGTCCAGATTATAAAGCTGGGGCCTTGTCCCATCATAATCGCAGAGCAACTTCCATTGGCCATCACGTACTGCCAGGTCCGGAAGGTTTTCAAATCCGTAATAATTTTTTCTATCGGGGGGGCGGCTGAAGTAGATGGGCGCTTTCCTGGATGCTTCCTCCCTGCCCAGGAGGGTGCTTAAAAGATCCTCTCCATCGTAGGACACAGGGGTCGGTCCATCAGCACCACCAAGGTTCAGCAAGGATGGGACAAGGTCGATGGCTGCCAGAACAGAAGTATTATTCCGAATGCCTGCTGCTCCCTCAAATATCAGTCCGGGTCCCCATACAATCAAAGGGGAACGGATACCTCCTTCATATAAATGGGTCTTGTATCCTTTCAGGTGACCGGCATGGCCGGCCCCGAGCTCCGGGCCATTGTCCGAGCAAATCAGTACCAGTGTATTGTTGCACAATTCTTCATTTGTCCTAAGGTAATTAAACAAGGGAGCAAACTGTCGGTCCATTTCCTCCAGCACGGCCAGGTATAGATCACGCTTCGTCTCACCCCATTTTTCGACAGGAGGGAAATAAGGACTATGAACATCATCCGGCCAGACATTTATATAAAAAGGCTTATTATCTGCGACTGCATTCTTCATGAAGGCCAGCGCCTCCTTTACAAATCCACCGGTAATGGCTGATCGCTGCATCCATGTAACGGGTCCGCCCAGAATTTCCGCATCGGCCCAGATCTTTCCCGGCTTTTGCCAGCCTGGTTCCATGGTCAGGGGGAGTAACTTGGGACCCATACCCTCGAAATTGGTCAGTGATGTATCAAAACCGTAATCTGTTATCGGTGGTGCCTCAGTCACATCTCTTTGTCCCCCCATATGCCATTTCCCAAAATGCCCTGTCCGGTACCCTGCCTCCTTCAGGCTTCGGGCAAGCATGGGAGCTTGCGGGTCCAGCCAGTTCTCCAATCCTCTCTCCTTATTCCCTTTACGAAACGCCAGGTATGAAGTGATCCCCCAGCGCTGCGGGTATTGTCCCGTTGAAATAGCCACCCGGGAAGGGGAGCAGATTGGGGAATTCACATAAAACTGTTCGAAAGCGATACCTTCAGCAGCCATCTGATCGATATTGGGCGTACTGGCGTCCTGATTTCCAAAACACGACCAATCTGACCAGCCCATGTCATCGATAAATACCAGGACAATGTTGGGGGGAACGGTATGGGAATAGGGGGCACAAGAATACAAAAGCAGCAGCATGCCCATCAGCATTATTACATGGCTCATTTTCATTCTTTCCAGCATCTACTTTAAGGGTACCTTATCAATCCTTCTCTTATGCCTTCCCCCGTCAAAAGAAGTATCAAGAAATACGCGCAAAATCTCAATAGCAGTCTCCTTATCCAGAAAACGCCCGGGCAGACACAGCATATTGGCATTGTTATGGGACCGGGACAGATGAGCAATCTCTGGCATCCAGCAGAGGGTTGCACGGATTCCCTGGTGCTTGTTTGCGGTAATTGAAGCACCCTGTCCGGCTCCACAGATCACCACCCCAAAGTCAAATTCCCCTTTTTCAACTGCTACTGAAACAGGGTGGACGAAATCAGGGTAATCTACTGCCTGAGGTGAATCGGTACCGAAATTATTTACCTCATGTCCCTGCTCCTCAAGCCATTCTTCTAATACCCGTTTTATTTCATAACCAGCATGATCATTTCCAATGGCAATCTTCATTCCTTAATAATATTAATTATTGTCTTTTAATTTTCCCACCACTCTTCAATTTCCTCCTTCAGGCTTTTTACCACTTCCGGATTTTCAGCTGCCATGTTTCTCCGTTCATGTGGATCTTCCAGCAGGTTATACAATTGGGGCTGATCGTCAGGTTCCTTTGGATAGAATTGAGGATTATAAGGCCTGTTCACTCTATCAGGAAGGATCAATTTCCATGGCAGTTTCACAATGATCCGGAAATTCAGGCTTTCATCTACGGTCGTAAAATCATGAGCATAGGCCTCTGCAAAAATGGCATCTCTGCCGGACAGGGCCTCTTTATCCAGCACATTGATGCCCTGCATCTCCGGCTCGGGCCCAATGCCACATACATCCAGAATGGTGGTGGCAATGTCTATACTGCTGACCAGATGCTCCTCATCCACCTCCGGCCGGATCACCCCTGTCCACCTGAACATTATTGGGGTGCGGATGCCCATCTCAAATGGAGTAGTCTTGGACCCCTTATCAAATCTGTTTGGTTTATTCGGATCCTGTATCCAGCCATTATCAGTTACATATACAAAGAGGGTATTTTCACTGAGTCCTTCATCCTCGATGTAATCCATCAACTGGCCACAGGTTATATCAAACAGGTCGCACATGGCCCAGTAATTGGCCACCGCCTCACTGCCAGCAAACGGCAGGTATTTGTTCCTCAAGCTGTCAGGAGGAGTATGGGGTGCATGGGGAAGAAATGGGGCATACCATATAAAAAATGGTTTTTCCTGTCCCCTTGCTTCCTCGATAAAATCATAGATCTCATTCATTCCTTCCCGACCAATCCGGAGTCCATCATCACCGTGCCTACCACCTCTGGCCGGGTCCCCATGGGTCATGCCGCGGGTAAAACCACTGCGTGAGGGATTTCCTTCCCACCATTTTCCAGTCTGCAGGGAGAGGTATCCAGCCTCTCCAAGGATATCAGCCAGGGTGGGCAATTGCTCGAAGGCTGCAACCACGGGTTCATTAGCCCCTGCACGTAACTTCATCCATTCCTTTTGGTACCTGGGTTTGTCACCAAAATTAAACACAGGATCATTCCCGATTACTTTATGTTGGTGGGGGTAAAGACCAGTGGCCATTGAGGCCAGTGCGGGACGGCAAAGCGGTGCTGTAGTATACCCCCAGGTAAATGTTAGTCCCTCAGCCGCCAGCTGGTCTATCCTGGGGGTTTCGATGTGTTCATGTCCCATGAAACTGTAATCCGTCCAGCTCTGATCATCCGAAATGATCAATATAATATTGGGTGGGGCAGGCTCAGTTGTTTTGGTACATGCTGTTAATCCAATGACAAAACTCAATACAATTAAGCATAGCATTTTTGTTTTCATAGCATATCGTTGCATATAATTATTGGACAGCAACTTACCTGAGGCTTTCAAGCTGTCCATTAAATGTATAAGTCTTTCCTTTTTCCGTGTCGAAATCCACCTGGAGGTTTTTATACCTGAGTTGACATTTATTGCCTGCTTTGGATAGTACCTCCAGGGTTTGCAATTCTCCATTCTCCCAGCCGAAGGCAAGTTCAAATCCACCCCTTGCACATACCCCGGTAATTCTACCTTCCGGAACGGCATCCGGCAGGGCGGGCAGGAGATCGATTGTTCCAAGATGGCTTTGCAGGAGCATTTCAACCATACCGGATGCCCCCCCAAAATTGCCATCAATCTGGAACAGGTTACCACCTCCTCCAGGATGAGTATCAAACAGGTTCGGGAAGGACCCGCCACCCATGCTCTTACCTGCTGATGGCACCGGTCGAAAAAGCATACCGATGAGCTTTGCAGCCCTATTACCATCAAGGAAACGTGCCCAGAAATTGATCTTCCAGGCCAGGCTCCATCCTGTTCCTTCATCACCCCTCAGAAGCAGCGACTTTCTGGCTGCCTCCATCATCTCCGGTGAATCCTTCCAGTTGATATCTGTTCCAGGGTGCATACCCCAGAGGTGGGATACATGCCGGTGCTTGTTGTCCGGATCATCAATATCTTCCAACCATTCCTGCAACTGTCCCAGTTTGCCGATCTGATTGGGAGCGATCCGCGGGATCATCTCCTGCAGCGTGGAACTGAATTCCTTGTCTGCATCCAATATCTCCGAGGCCTCAACACAGGCTTTGAACAGGGACCTGATGATCTGGTGGTCCATCGTGGGACCAGCAACCAGTCCCCCGTTCTCCGGAGAATTAGAGGGTGTACTGATCAGCCATCCTGTTTTCGGATCAGGTATCAGGTATTGGGAATAGAAAAGGGCGGCATCCCGCATAATAGGATAGGCCCTTTCCCTTAAAAATTCTTCATCCAGGGTGAACAGGTAATGCTCCCATAAATGGCTGGAAAGCCAACCACTTCCGCTTACCCAGATACCGTGATTCGAATTATTGATGGGTGCAGTCCCTCTCCAAAGATCGGTATTATGATGCAGCACCCAGCCATCACAGTCATAGTGGGTTCTGGCAGTGATCCTGCCGGATTCCACACATTCCTCGATCAGGTTAAACAGGGGATCATGGCAATCGGCAAGGTTCATTACTTCCGCCGGCCAGTAATTCATCTCCGTGTTGATATTCACCGTGTATTTACTTCCCCAGGGAGGTTCAAGTTCCTGGTTCCATATTCCCTGCAGGTTTGCCGGGTAGGTGCCTTCTCTGCTGGAACTGATCATGAGATACCGGGCATACTGTACATAAAGGGCGATCAACGCCGGATCGCCGGCAGATTCCTGGTAAGCATGAAGCCTTTGAGCGGTGGGCAGGGAGTCCGCACTGTTCTCACCTAGTTTGATGGAGAACCTGTTGTAGAGGGACTGGTAATCATCCAAATGTTCCTCTTTGATCTCCTTCCAGGAGGTGTTTCCCATCTTTTGTGAGCGTTTCTCAAGCTCAGATTCCGGATCATTGCTTACATCCTTGAAACTCTTAAATGAAGTTGCGGCATTCAGATAAAGGGTTGCCGAGTTTGCCCCTGAAACCGATACCCTCTCCTGGCCAGCTTCGATCGCCCCATCGGTTTCCAGAACAACCTGGGCCGAACCAGTCAATACTCCGGGTCCAACAGCGATATTCAAACTTAGCCTCCCATCATTCAGATAAAACTCTTTCTCCTGGTGGGGTGAATCAAGATGATAACTAAAATCCAGCGCCCTGCTTCCGTCCGATGTCAGATGGATGGCGATCACTTGCCTGGGATAACTGGCGATCACTTCCCGCTTATAGATGACCCCATCAACCTTATAGGATGTATAACAGACCGACTCTGTGAGGTTGAGTCCCCGTTCATAATCTGTGAACCCTTCATGCCCGGGAAAAGATAAATAGAGATCTCCGAAAGGTTGGTAGTTCGTCTGGCGAAGTGGGACACTCATGAATTTTTCCATGCCCAGTTCATGGGCTTCGGTCTGTTTCCCATCAAAAACCAGCTGGCGAAGTTCTCCCAGGTATTCATGGGCACCTTCATGGGAATAATCCCTTGGCTGTCCATCCCATAGTGTTTCCTCATTGAATTGTATCCGCTCGGTTGTTACTCCACCAAATACCATGGATCCCAGCGTTCCATTGCCAACAGGAAGGGCCTCATTCCAGTTAAGAGCAGGCTGGTCATACCATAGCTTTAATCCATTCTGCTTCGTTATATCCGAATTACAGCCTGCCAATGCAATGATCAGGATCAATAGACCAAGAAGCAGGCTGCTTATTTTAGTATTTATCATTATTTTCATCCAGCCAGTATTAGCTATGGATTATAGGGACTTACAAAAGTGTACTGCCCTGAGCCAACCTTGACTCCAACATAATCATAATTGACTCCCTCAACAGAAAGCGGTTCAACGTCGGTAATCGCTACATCATCCAGCAGCACATGACCATCCGTAGTGGGCATATAAACCGTGGCTGCAGTGTTTACCGGGACAGTCACAACCAGTGTGAATTTCCCGTCCTTGATCTCCCACTTCGAGGAAACCTTCCCGTATGGTGAATCGTGGCTGGCATTAACATTGTTCATTTCACCCCCCGGGTGTGGTTTGATTATGATGGACTTGAAACCGGGACGGGCAGGATCAATATCTATCCCTGCCACCTTCCGGTAAAGCCAGTCCCCTACTGCCCCGTAGGCATAATGGTTAAAGGAATTCATGCCCGCATTCTGGAAAGTACCATCGGGTTTCTGTCCGTCCCATCTTTCCCAAATGGTGGTGGCACCCTGAGTGACAGGGTAGAGCCAGGAGGGATATTCAGTGCGGTACAACAATTTATAGGCTTCATCCAGATAGCCATACTTTGTCAGTACATGGCAGATGTCTGCCGCTCCCAGGAAACCGGTTGTAATATGCCCGAATACATTTACATCCGCTGCCAGTCTTTTCGCTGCCACCTCCTCAAGCGAAAGCGGCATCAATCCAAAGGAAAGTGCCACTACGTATGCTGTCTGCGTATTCGAAGACAGTCTGCCGTTGGGGGTAATATATTCCTTTGTATAGGCGTCCTTAATCTTCTCCATAAGTTCACTGTAATCCCTGGCATCTTGATCTTTACCAAGGATTTTCGCAGTCTTCCTGACAAGGTTTGTAGAATGGTAAAAATAGGCAGAGGCGAGCAGGTCCTTGTCCGTTGTCGCTCCCGGATAATCCGAACGGGTGGTCGCAAAAGCAAGCCAGTCACCGAACTGCCTCTCAGTGGGCTTCCAGATATAAGCATCGCCTGCCTGTCCGCGCATAAATTCAACCAGTGCCTTCATGCTTTCGTACTGCTCTTCGAGGATGCGGACATCCCCGTACCACTGGTAAACTGTCCAGGGAACGATGGTAGCCGCATCCTGCCAACCATGGGCCCCTCCCCTTCCGAGGACATTGGGGATGACATGCGGTACTGCTCCGTCTTCGTGCTGGTCTGCGGCCAGGTCCCTCAGCCACTTGGTGTAGAACCCCGCACAATCCATATTGTAACATGCAGTGGGTGCAAACACCTGGCAATCACCGGTCCAACCCATTCTTTCATCGCGCTGGGGGCAATCAGTAGGCACATCCACAAAATTGCCTTTTTGTCCCCATACAATATTATGCTGCAGTTGGTTGATCAGGGTATCATTACAGGTGAAGCTACCGCTTTTCTCCAGGTCACTGTTCACAACAACACCGGTCAGCATTTCTTTGGTTACCTTCCCGGGATAACCGGAAATATCAACGAAGCGGAATCCCTGGAAAGTAAAATGTGGTTCGTATATCTCCATGCCGCTGCCTTTGCAGATATAGGTATTGGTCTGTTTGGCACTGCGCAGGTTTTCTATATAGAAATTCCCTTCCTTATCTAACACTTCCGCATGTCGCAAAGTAATGGCCGTTCCTTTGGGACAATCAACTTTCAGTCTGATCCATCCCACCATGTTCTGTCCCATATCAACCACCGTATCACCTTCGGGAGTAACCATGATTTCTATGGGAGTAATTTCCTCCAGTTTCCGAATGGGATCTGATGCGGGATATACAATCAGGTTTTTATCATTCCTGACAACTTCTGTCCCCTTCCAGTCTCTGTCATTAAAACCTGACTTGCTCCATCCGGGCATTTCAAGCCGGGCATCATAGGTCTCTCCGTCATAGATCACGGACTTGCGAATTGGCCCCATCGACGACTTCCAGCTATCATCGGTGAGTACTACCTCGGTGCTGCCATCAGTATAGGTTACCTCGAGCTGGGCAAGCACATCAAGGCTTTCCTTACCCAGATCATCATCGTTCGGCCTGAAGCCCCTGAAAGCCCTGTACCATCCATTGCCCAAAGTAATCCCCATGGCATTGGCTCCGGTGGAAAGCATGGCAGTCACATCATAGGTCTGGTACTGTACCCTGCTGTGAAAACTGGTCCACCCGGGTGTTAGCACTTGATCACCCACCTTCGCACCATTGATTTCGGCCTCATAAAGTCCCAGGCTTGTAATATACAACCTGGCAGATGATATCTGCTTGTCAAGGTTGAATTCTTTTCTGAACATGGGACTTGGATGGTAGACCTCTGAGAACCAGATCGAGGATTTGATCCACTTTGCATTCCAGTCTTCCGCTCCAAGCAATCCAATTTCAAAGCTGGCAGGCTCAGACCAGGAGGAGGCCTTCCCGTCTTTGTCCCATACCCTGACCTTCCACCAGCATTTCTCACGGGAATCCAGCAGATCACCTGCATATTCGAGTAGTATGCTCTGGTCCGACTCCACTTTCCCGGTGTTCCAACGGTCTGCCTTTTTCTCGTTCAGCATTTTCTCGGAGGAAGCAACCAGGACCTGATAGGCAGTCTGCACCTGGTCCTGAACCCCGGATGTAAGTATCCAGGATAACCTGGGGGAAGTAGTGCCAATGCCCATTGGGTTGGCAAAATACTCGCAGGTAAGTTCCCCGACCTCTATGGATTTCGCAGCATTCATACCGATGCTTAAAAACAAAAAGCCGGCACATATAAAGGGAATCAGAAATAATTTTGTTCTTTTCATGGTTCTGGTCTATTGGTTGATTATTATGAATTCATAAAAGTAATCAAGTTAGGATAGTCATGCGATACACAAAACAATCCTTTTGATATACTATTTGGCAATTGTTTTAAAATTACCTGATTCTGTTCAATTATTCATAATATTGATGTTGAAATAACAAGGAAGCAAAAAAAATAAAGCTATGAACACCATCAGAGTTCCTTACCCAGATATGCAATCCCAGTTTAAACGGATTCTAGTCAAGCATGGTCTCTCTGCTGAAAAAGCTGAAAAATGTGCCGGCATTTTCTCGGATAATAGCCTGGAAGGTATTTATTCACATGGAGTATATCGTTTTCCCAGGTTTGTAGATTATATTAAAAAAGGATACGTAGATGTCAATGCAAAACCTGAGATAATCCATGCCGCAGGTGTCCTGGAGCAATGGAAGGGAAATCTGGCACCCGGTCCCCTGAACGCTGAATTCTGCACCAAACGTGCCATGGAAATGGCAGAAAAGAATGGGATGGGATGCGTTGCCATAGCAGAAACCAACCATTGGATGCGCGGAGGGACATATGGCTGGCAGGCTGCCCGAGAGGGATTTGTTTTTATCGGGTGGACAAATACAGAGGCGAACATGCCGGCCTGGGGAGCGAAAGACAGGCGGCTGGGAAATAATCCGCTTGTCTTTGCTGTGCCATACGGGAAGGAAGCAATAGTTCTGGATTTTGCAATGACACAATTCTCATATGGAAAAATGGAAGCTGCACAGCTGGAAGGAAAAAAAATGCCTTTCCCGGGTGGTTTTAACAATGCGGGGGAATTGACAGATGACCCTGCAGCCATCCTGGAGAGCTGGCGTGCCCTGCCCATAGGTTACTGGAAAGGGGCAGGCCTTTCATTGCTGCTCGATATACTGGCTGCTATTTTATCTGCCGGGGACTCAACACATCAATTAAGCAAACGTGAAGCAGAATATGGTGTCTCACAGGTTTTTATAGCCATAGACATAAAAAAACTCAGTAATTTCCCTGGCATTGAAACGGCCATTTCGGAAATCATAACAGATCTGAAAGGATCCGTCCCCGATGGCCCGGTTGCAGCTATCCGTTACCCGGGAGAACAGATCCTGCTTACCAGGAAGGATAACCTTAAAAATGGTATACCGGTTAACAAAGATGTCTGGGATGAAATTATTCACCTTTGATAAGGGAATGAAATAATAATCTTAAATTTGATAGAGCTGGACAGTTTTTATGAACCCGGATATCTTTCAATTGACATCTACTGTTCATTAAGTCATTATTTCTCTTCTCTGTGATAATTATTATTAAACAATGTTCTATGGCACTGGTAACCCGATATGATAAATAACCCAATACTCACTAAAAAAGATGTCCCCTATGAAGTAGCAACCGTTCACAACGCTGGTGTTACAAAATATAATGGAGAGTATATCATGTTATTCCGTTCACATAAGCATAATGGAAGAAGCATCCTGGGGCTTGCACGAAGCAAAGATGGCTTCCAGTTTAAGGTGGACGAAAAACCATTTATGGAGCCTGCACAATCAGGCGAATTTGCTGAATATGAAGCTTTCGGGGTAGAAGACCCCCGAATCACTTTTATTGATGGTGAATATCTAATTACCTATTCAGCATATTCTCAACACGGGGTCAGGATCGGACTGGCAAAAACGAAGGACTGGGAATCTGTTGAGCGATTTTCCTTGATTACCGAAGCCGATTACAGGAACGTGGTTATATTTCCTGAAAAGTTCAATGGCCTCTATGCACGCATGGACCGCCCTCATTCAGAGATCAGTCCCTGGTCAGTATGGATCAGCTATTCCCCCGATTTGCGTTACTGGGGTGATGCCAGACTCATAATGAAACCGGTCCAGTACCACTGGGATGAGATGAAAATCGGTCCGGGTGCCCCGCCCATTAAAACCGAAAAAGGATGGTTAAACATCTATCATGGAGTTTATCCTACCATGGATGGGAGCGTTTATCGCCTGGGTGCAGCCCTGCACGACCTGGATGATCCTTCTGAAATAATCGGGGTTGGTGATAACTGGATATTGCAGCCCGAAGAACCCTATGAGATAACAGGTTATGTTCATAATGTTGTATTTACCTGCGGGGCCGTGCCCGAAGATGATGGAACGTTGAAATTATACTGGGGAGGAGCAGACACGGTAATGTGCGCGGGTACGGCCAATATCAACGACCTGGTGGATCTTTGTTTGACCAACAGCAGAAAAGCGATCTTACCATGAGAATTGCCATATTATCCCCTGTGGCCTGGCGTACACCGCCCAGGCATTACGGTCCCTGGGAACAGGTCGCCTCCAATGTTGCAGAAGGCCTGGTTGATCAGGGGATGGATGTTACCTTATTTGCAACTTTAGATTCAGAAACACAAGGTGGATTGGACGGGGTTATACCGATGGGTTATGAAGAAGATAAGGATATTGATGCCAAGGTGGCAGAATGTATGCATATCAGTAACCTGATGGAAAAAGCCGACAGGTTTGACCTTATTCATAACCATTTTGATTTTCTCCCCCTTACCTATTCAGGTTTGATAAAAACGCCCATGGTGACAACCATACATGGGTTTTCTTCATCCAAAATAATCCCTGTCTATAAGAAATATAATGATACTACTTTTTATATATCCATTAGTAATGCTGACAGAAGTCCGGCCTTAAAGTATTTGTCAACAGTCTACAACGGGATTGATGAAAACCTTTTTACGCTGAATGAAAAACCAGAAGACTATCTTCTGTATTTCGGCCGGATCCACCATGATAAGGGAACATGGGAAGCCATTCAAATAGCAAAAAATGCGAAGCGGAAGCTGATCATTTCAGGTCTCATCCAGGACAATGCCTATTTCACCGAAAAGGTTGCTCCATTTTTAAATGACGAGGATATAGTTTATGTGGGCAATGCCGGACCGGATGAACGGGATAAACTGCTGGGCAATGCCCTGGCACTTTTACATCCGATAAACTTTCAGGAGCCGTTTGGACTGAGTGTGGCTGAATCTATGTTCTGCGGAACCCCTGTCATTGCCTTTAATAAAGGGGCCATGCCGGAACTGATAACGAACGCCCGTACCGGTTTTCTGGTGGAGGACATAAATGAAGCAGTGGACAGTCTCACTGATGTTCCCGGGATAAGCCGGAAATACTGCAGGGATTGGGCAGCAAGCAAGTTCAGTAAGAAAAAGATGGCAGCCGATTACATCAATGTTTACAAAAAAATTCTAAAAGTTTAAACGAATGAAAATAGCCCTGATAGGAACATATCCACCGAGAAAGTGCGGAATAGGCACATTCACCAATAACCTTTTAAAATCCATTGCGGCCAATACTGACCATCATGATCTGGCCTCAGTTGCGCATGTTATTGCCATTGATGAAAGCGGACAGGATCATGAATACCCTGAAGAGGTAATGTTGACCATCCGGCAGAATCGTCAGCGGGATTATGTCACTGCCGCACGGCAGATCAATTTCAGTGATGCCGATGTTTGTATCCTGGAACATGAATTCGGCATTTTCGGGGGCGATGACGGGGTATATATTCTTTCCCTGATCCACAGGCTTGACCTACCCCTGATCGTCACCTTCCATACAGTCCTCAAGGAGCCTTCCTATACGCAACGGTCCATCGTTGAAGAAATAGGTAAAAGGGCCGCACGGATCATAGTGATGAGTAAAAGGGCCATCGATTTTCTTACCGATATCTATAATATACCGCGTGAAAAGATCGACTATATTGAACACGGGGTACCCGACTTTCCACAAGTATCACGAGCAGCAATTATTAAAAAAAATAATTTTGAGAACAGGCAGGTATTATTGACTTTTGGGCTGATCAGCCGGAACAAAGGCATTGAAACAGTGATCAATGCCCTGCCTGAAGTCGTGGAAAAATTTCCTGAATTATTGTACATCATATCAGGGAAAACCCATCCGGAAGTTATTAAACACTCCGGCGAAGAATACAGGAATTTCCTGCACAGACTCGTCAAACAATACGGAATTGAAAGAAATGTATTTTTCAACAATGCCTTCCTATCAGAGAAACAACTCTTCGAATACCTCAGTGCATCTGATATTTACATAACCCCTTATCTTAATGAGGCACAGATCACAAGTGGAACACTTGCCTATGCTGTTGGTGCCGGATCAGCCGTCATATCTACTCCATACTGGCATGCTCAGGAATTACTGGATGAAGGAAGGGGCAGGTTATTTGATTTCAAAGATTCCAGCCAGTTGTCACAAATTATTAAGGAATTACTCGGTGACCCGAAAAAAATAAATGATTTAAGAGAAAAGGCCTATGAATATGGAAAAAAGATCAGGTGGCCGATCATCGGGAAGCAATATCTCTCACTTGCAGATTATTTAGCCGGCAGCTGGGACAGTGAGCTGAAACTGAAAAAACCTCCCATCCATATACCCATGCTTCCTGTATATAACCTCGCTCATGTCAAAAGGCTGACGGATGATACGGGCATTGTTCAGCATGCAAAATATGGCGTACCGAACCTCAAGGAGGGATATTGCCTGGATGACAACTCCCGTGCTTTATTGATGGCCCTCATGGCATACCGGCAGAATAAAGACCAGGAAGCCCTGGATCTGATCCCCATTTATCTCAGTTTCATTCATTATCTGCAACGGGACAATGGCAATTTCGGGAATTTCCTGAGTTTCAGCCGGCAATTTCTTGATGAATACGGATCAGAGGACTCATTCGGCCGGACCATCTGGGCACTGGGTTATCTGATCAGCAATGCCCCGAATGATGCATATAAGCAGATTGGCAGGGAAATTTATAGCCGATCCATCAAGTACTTTGATAAACTGGAATCTCTCAGGGGCATCGCCAACGTAATCATTGGGATTGCTTATTATCTGAAAGATGCCCAGGAGGATGAACCACAATTACAACTGCTGTTAAATCTGACTTCCAAACTGGTTAATGCCTATCATGCAAGCAGGGAAAATGACTGGCAGTGGTTCGAAGACTCGATGAGTTATGATAACGGTATACTTCCTCTGGCCATGTACCATGCGGCAGAAATCACCAATGACGATGATCTTCTGAAAATCGCCAATGAGTCGCTCGAGTTTCTGGAAGAAGCCACTTTCAATCACGGATATTTTGCCCCGGTTGGAAACCGTGGCTGGTATCAAAAAGGAGAAGAATTCCCTGAATATGATCAGCAATCTATCGATGTTATGGCCATGGTGCTTTTATACCATCAAGCTTACAAAGTCTCCGGCAGGAATGAATACATAGATAAATTATTCACTTCATACCTCTGGTTTCTGGGAGAAAATTCACTGAGGCTGCCACTGTATGACCATGAAACCTCTGGATGTTGTGACGGACTGCAATCAACGGGGGTAAACCGGAACCAGGGTGCTGAAAGTACGCTGGCTTACTGGATATCACACCTGACCGTATTGGCCGCCCAGGAAAAGGAGTTTGAGTATATTGAATGATTGGTTTTAATCCTGCAGCAGTGTGCCCAGTAGTTCATCCATGGATATGTTTGCAAAACCGGTACAATAATCAGACATGGCATAGGGAACGATCAATTCGTTGTTATGAATGATTGAGCCGCAGGTATACACAACGTTGGGCACATATCCTTCACGTTCCTCTTCATCCGGCACTATCAGGGGTTCCTTTAAACGGCCAATCTCACGGGTAGGGTCCTCCAGATCCAGCAGGCTTGCACCGATACAGTATTTTCTCATGGGTCCGACACCATGGGTGATTAAAAGCCAGCCCTTATCCGTTTCAATAGGTGATCCGCAATTGCCGATCTGAATAAACTCCCAGGGCCTTTGAGGCTCCTGTAAAATCTGTGCCTTTTCCCACACATGTATAGTGTCGGAAAACATGATATAATTATTCACGCCGTCCACCCTGGATAACATGGCGTATCTGCCGTTGACCTTCCTGGGAAACAGGGCAAGGTTCTTATTTGAAGCATAAGGTCCGTGCAAGGGGATGACTTTGAAATCATAAAAATCATCTGTCTGCAATAATTTAGGCAAAATGGTTACACCATCATAAGCAGTGTACGTGGCATAGTAGGTAAATTTGCCATTTTCATGCTGGAACCTGACAAACCTGGCATCTTCAATCCCTTTGCTCTCCGTTTCTGACACCGGGAAAAGCACCCTTTCCGAGATATCTGTATCAAGTGAAAAGGAGACTTCATAATGAGCATCGGCCAGCCAGATTGTTTTTTCAACGGCCCTGTGTTTTTCAGGACTCAGGTTATTGTTTTTCAATACTTCATTGACCTTCCGAACGAGCTGTCGATACTCAAACTGCCCGGGCAATCCTGCGATCATCAATTCAGTAAGTGCGGGAGAGATATCCATCTCCAGCAATTTATGGAAAAAATCTTCTTTCTCGTATTTATGTCGTTTGATAATCTCCGCCTCTTCTATCAAATCTCCCGGCGGGCGAATGATAAAATCACCAGCATTATTGAGAATGCCCCTGCGGAAAACAATGGATGAAATATGTCCCTCTCCGGTCGATCTCAGGCTCAGAATGACCCTTTTCTCACCAATCCCCAATCCGGTCTGGTCGGGATGTTCAATGATGGAGGGATTGAACAATGCCGCTGCCTCAACGGAATATTCATGTGTAAAGAATGAGCCTATCAGTAACTTACGTTGCTCGGAAATGGTGGCAGGATCAATTTCAAGATCGGCAAAATGGAAGAGCAGGTTATTAAAATGCTTTTTAAAAAGTTTGGAGATATTTCTATGCCTAATGGAAAACTTCCTGAGTGTCTGATTCAGGGCTAAAAGAGCATCCTCGTCTGAAAGATCAAGTACTTTTTTAATAATTTCCCTGGCCCTTTCATCTCCATTATAAAAATAACGGGCAATTACCCTGTCTTTATCAGGATATAGAATGGTATCTTTCTTATTGACTGTGATATTCATACAGGAACCTTAGATGAGCATACGCATAAAATAATGATCGAAATAATATTGTAAATGTATGATTTCTTTATTCTTGTGAAAATAATAAGATTGAAATTTGATGAGATATCCTTTTATGAATTTAAAATGTACTGGAATGTCGATGAATATCTTATCCAGGCATTCCTCCTATAACTCATCCAGGTATATTCTCGCCCATAGCTGGCTTACATCCAGCCTGGCTGATTTTTCTAGATTTTCTTTTGCAAGGGGGATGTCAGATTTACCCATATATCCCAGTCCCATTAAATAGTACCCACTGGCCTTTCGCTGATTGTCAGTCTGGTCATCCCCAAACTTTGCGAAGAAGTCCACCTCCCCCGAAGATTCAATCCGCTCTTCACCAATCCGTATAATCTCATCCAGCAAAGGTTCCGCTTCTTTATTCTTTTTCAATTTCTGATAAGCCATGGCTTTGTAATACAGGTTCCCTGGATCCCTGCTGGTGGCATTAACGGACTTATTATAATACTCTTTTGCCATCATCTTATTCCCTGCCAGTTCGTATGCAAGTCCCGTGTAATAAAATATCTGCGGATTCCCGCTATAAGCAGTATCCCTCCCAACCATATGGTTATCCGGGTAGGAATATGCAACGATCATATCTTCGATGGCTTTATCATAGGAACCTTCTGAAAGTAACTCTTTTGCCCTCAAAGTATGCGCTGTTACGTGCATTCCATGCAGCTGCTCTGCCCCTTCCTGACGGTGGAAATAGGTATTGTCCATATATTCAATGGCTTTATCATAACCCCCGGTATTCACCAGGACCTTAATCTCCTGAATCAGTGCATCCTGCCTTCTCGACACATATTTGTGGTTGGCAGTCAGCAGGTCAAGTCTTTTGTCAAGCGGATCACCCCGTCTTTCATAGAGCCTGTCCAGTTCAGCATAGTATTTGGGCTGTGTTTTATCATGGGAAAGTGCCGTCTCATAGGCAGTAATGGACTTATCAATATCACGGGCATATTGATAGTACCCGAATCCAAGGTTACGATGTGCCACTGCTATGGAAGGATCCTTACTGACCGCTGTTTCCCAGGCTTTCATGGCTTTGCCAGGCTGTTTATCAAATAAAAGGTTCCCTGTGTAGTAGTAAGCCATCGCATCATCAGGCTGGTATTCAAGGGCTGCTTTGTAAATTTCCAGGGTTTCCAGCCTGAAAGGGAAACAATAATCCACGGGCAGTGACATCCCCTGGTTAAACTGATCACGCGCGGCCTGGACGTTCCCTTTTAAATGAAACAAATACCCTAAATAATAATGAATGGTGGGATAATCACTCAAACCCGGTATACCGGAGGCATTGGCCATCTGCAATATTTGCCTGGCTTCCTGCCAGAATCCTGAATTGAGGTAATTTACTGCTAGCTCCAGGTAATTTTCAGGATAATCCCTCAACAAGTTTATCAGGAGCATTTCATCATGCCTGGCCGCCTTATCTTCACCATATCTATCACTAATCATTCTCAATTCATTTGCGGCATATTTGTTAATTGGATCAATGCCAAGGATCTCATTCGCCAAACTGGCTGCACTTTCCGTTTGATTCTGATGACGTAACAGGCTGGTCTTTAGAGACAAGGCATTGATATTCATTGCATTGACCAGAATTGATTCATTAACAGCATCAAGGGCATCAGGGTAATTTCCCTGGAGGCTGAATAGCTGGGCAAGTTGGAAATAAGAGGCTGACCTGAACTGATAATCCCAGGCCGCCCTGTAGAGTGTGTCTATGGCAGACTCATAACTGCCTTCATTCTTCAGGATTACCCCCAGATGATAGAGTGGTTCACAATCCCTTGGCCTCGTATAATCTTTGGTTAGGCGGGAAATGGCATTTCTCAGGTATTTCTTTGCCTCCTCCATCTCACCCCTTTCCTTATGTATGATACCCATAGCAGTATTACATCTGACATCAAGGGGATCCCTGGCCAGTGCTTCCATGAAATAGTCTTCCGGCCTGGTTCTTGCGTTATGGAATTGCCGTATCCTCATCCCTGTGTAATACAGTTCTTCCGTTGTTTCAATTTCAGCTGGCGGTCCCGGGGGAAACATGGCTTCCGGCAGGGGAGGGACAGGTACTGGCGGATCCGCCTGATAACTTATGATCTCCCGCCCGGAGCTGTTTAGCAAGCTCAATTTTAATTCATGTTCCGGGATATCAATATCAAGGTCCAGCATTTCCGAAAATGGATTTCCAGGGTCAATGTCTATGGTTCTTTTCACAACAGTATTGCTCCTGTGATTTAACATAACCTCAGCATCCTCCATTTTTTCAGTGGTATTAGCAGCAATAAATACCTGGCCACCTTCACTCACCTTCAGGTTAATGCTGGCCTCGAGATTGGCATTTGTCACACCCCTTGTTTCCCGCAGGGGGTACCAGTATTGTTTAAACTGCTTTATTTCATATGGCTTGATCCAGCTGTAATCAGGCTGATTATCCGAATAGGCTCCGGTCATTAGTTCTGCATAGGGACCGTCTTCATCGGTAAGCACTTTTGTATCCCACATCGAACCCATATATCCGGGTCCCCATTCCCAGAGTTTAGCCCCTTTGACAATATTCGGATTGGCTATATGAACGGTTCCGGCATCCTTACCATGATCATATCCTGCCAGGAATCCTTCTTTCAGGTCATAGGCAAAAAAGGAGTTCTGAGTAGGATGGTTTTTCCACCAGCTGGCATCGATATTGTTGCGGTAATAATCTTTTCCGGTATAGGGCTCCATGGTAATGGGCCAGTGAGCAAAACTATTTTTGGCATGAAAAACAGCAAAATCTGTGGAAGGCGGAAAAATGACCTGGTAGTCTTCGTTAACATGGGTGGCAACATTGGCCCAGTAAAGAAAGGAATTGATGTTTTCGGTCGTATTCATCAGTCTGCCGGACACTTCCAGATAAGATTTCCCGGGATGGAGCGTGATGCCAATGGTCCATTTCATACGGTGGCGTGGCTCGAATTCTCCTATCCATATGGTCGAGCTCCCGTCGGGATTCTCCGTCAGCCGGTAGTCTACCGGCATATTAGTGGAGGCCCTGTGGTGGTGAAAGACACAGAATTCAATCCCCCCGGATATCCACGCACCTGTCATCCCTATAGAAGCAGGTTTAATGACATGCTGGCGATAAAACATTTCATAGTCATTGGTTTTGTCCGTGGCATAGAACAACCTGCCACCAATCTCAGGCATAACACAAACCTTGAGGAACTCATTTTCCAGGAAAAGGGCATTGTACTGCTGATCGATTTTTTCATGGGTAAAATTATCCTGCAGGGGATATGGATAAATCACCCTGCTGGCACCCTGGTAGGACTGGTTCTGGAAGAAGGCGGGATTGGGATCATTGGGATTCATCCTGTAGGTCGGCAGGGTGATGGTCTCCTCCCATACCTTTACGGTGTCGGTCGTCTGTGCTTGCAGTCCCTGACCAGTCAGAATCAGGATTATACAGGCTGTTGAAAGTAGGTTCTTTTTCATTGTACAGTTTTAAATATTATATGAAATTTACTGTGAATTAACGGGGGCCATGTGTTGCAAAGTTTTGATATGGGACATCAGTTCCTCCGACATTTTTTCCCGCATATCCCTGTATTCTTCATCTCTGAATAAATCGTTCCATTCGGCCGGGTCTTTTGCCAGGTCATACAATTCTCCATTCGTAATATCCGATGCTGTATAACTGGAAGCTTCAGCCTTGCGTTCAAAGCAAAGGATGAGCTTAAACTCACTGGTCCGCCACATGAACGAAGCTTCACCTGGCCTCTCATGCAGAGCACAGAAATTGGCCGGTCGAATTTCATTCTGCCTCAGCAAATCAAGGCCTGCTGCAGTTTTTGGGACTTCAATACCCGCAGCTTTCAACAATGTGGGGTACACATCAATAAGCTCCGCCGGCCGTTGGTCAGTCCTGCCCCGAAGAGATTTCGGCAGGGCAGTGCCTGATAAGATTATGGGTACCCTCACACTGGATTCATACAGGCAATACTTATTAAAACGATAATATCGCTCACCTAGCATCTCACCATGGTCAGATACGTAAACGATCAGTGCATTTTCCAACAATCCCCGATCTTCCAGCACTTGCAGTACCCTGCCATACATATCGTCAATCCAGGTACAGTTTGCCCTGTACCTCATGGTCATTAATTTCCAATCCTCTTCGGTAGCATTTTTCCAGTAGGTCTCATACATATCCCTGCGGTTAATCCCTTTTGCATGAGGCGAATAGTCTTTGTCCCATGGCGGCTGCTCCGCATAGGCCACCTTATCCAGGTCATACAATCCCTCAAAACCTTCCGGAACATTATGGCCTGCGTGTGGTTTCATAAAAGACAGGTATAGAAAGAGGGGCCTGTCATCATCCCGCCTGTTAATATATTCCAGGCATTTCTCAGTCACCCAGCCATCACGGTGCGCAGCCTCAGGTATTCCACTGGTGCGGCCCACATAGCCGGAAGGGTCCTCTTCACCGGGACCATATTCATCTGTTTCTTCAGTGTACAGTTTCTTCCTTTCTGGATCGGTATCTTTCATCAAAATCGCTCCATATTCCATAATCTCAGAAGCATACCTTGTCTCAAAGCCCCGTGTTGAGCAGGTAAGGCCCCAGTGTGTTTTTCCGAAACCAGCCGTTTCATAACCAGCCTCTCTGAAAACCTGGGCCAGTGTCTTTGCCGGTAAGTCTTCATCAGGTATCCCGGGTTCGTTTCGCAGAATGCCTATCTGGTTAGGGTATAATCCCATCATCATGGAATTTCGGCTGGCAATGCACATGGGGGCCTGGCATACAGCCTGGTCAAAGAAAATGCCCTGTTTGGCAAGCCTGTCAAGATGCGGGGTGATTACAGCAGGATCTACGATCCCCAAAGCATCCCAGCGATGCTGGTCATCCATCAGGAAAATGATATTGGGAGGTACTGTATCGGCTTGTCTGGAACCACCATTGCATCCGGACAGCAGGCTGAGTCCAGCCAGGAATAAGGCTACAAGAGAGAATCGGTTGATTCTGGCAAGCATACACTCTCCATCTATAATTCCCATGTTTAAATAAATATTAAGTGATCTTCCCGTGTTTGTAGCAAAGTTCTATGAATTTCAGGACCCGTTCGGGACTCACATCAGCCTGAATGATATGCGCTGGTGAGATCATGTAACCTCCACCCTCACCCAGTATGCTGATTTTCTCTATAATGTCCCTTTCGAGTTCCTCGTCTGTCCCCTTAGGCAGCAATTCCTGCTGGTCTACAGCTCCCCAGAAGGCAAAAAGGTCCCCGAAATTGTCCTTCATGTCCCTGGGCAGATGCCCGGGTACATCGGGCTGGACCGGGTTAAATACTTCAAATCCTATTTCATGGATATCCTTCAGCAGTTCACTCACTGCCCCGTCACAATGCAGGATGGGAATGATATCCGGGTTCCTGTCCCTGAAATGCCGGATCATTTCTGTGTAGATGGGTTTCAATTGTGTGCGGAAAGTATCGGGGTCCATGATCAGGGCCTGCTGGGTACCGAAATCATCCCCGAACCAGATGGCGTCAACCCCCCTGTCGATAAGGTTCAATCCTATTTCCGTCTGGAAATCAGCACAGGCCTGAAAGAGGGGCACGACATACTCAGCCTCCATCATCATATCCACCAGCAATTTCTCCATCCCTGCCAGTTGATGGCCGAGCGAGAAGACAGTTACCTCTATGTCGCCAAATACCAGGTAATCATCATGGTACTTTTTAACCAGCGCTTCCGCATCCCTGTATCGTCCCGGTGCATCAGGATCAGGGAAGGTATAGGCATCGATATCGGACTTTGTCCCGGCATGGGCCAATGGATAATCCACCACCTCAACATAGATATCTCCCTGCCGCATCTTCATCTTGTATTCATTGAGCCAGTGGCCGTTCTCATCCGGCTTTATCTTGTAATCATCCGAAACCGAAGCGCCGGTGACCACCACATCACTTCCCATGTGGGTGCGCAGTTCATTGGCACTGATCCGATAGGTCACATCTTCATAGAGGTTATCAGTGTAATGGGGGGGTATGTTGAATACCTTCCCAAAATGGTCAGTCAGTTGCCGGCACATTTCAAATTGGACAGGTATTCGGTCAGCCTTACCGGGTATTTTCCCGAATGTTTTCAGGACTCTTTCACGTGGGTTCATGTTGTTGTGTTTTCAGCATTTCAAAATAAGCTTTATCAGGATGTAAAACAAAGCATAAAAGGAATTAATTATCTTTAATGCCCATGGAAATAAAATCAGTAGGTTCTAAAGGCAATTTCAGATGGTTTATCCTCTCCCTGCTTTTTCTGGCTACAACCATTCTGTACATAGACCGTTCTGCCCTGGGCATTCTGGCACCTGACCTGCAAAGGTCCATTGGCTGGAATGAGGAACAATACGGCTACATCAACACTGCCTTCATGATTGCCTATGCCATCTGTTTCCTTGTCATGGGAACTGTCGTTGACCGGATCGGTACCAAAAAAGGTTACATGCTGTCTATTGGCATCTGGAGCCTTGCCACTGCAGCCCATACACTGGCAGCAAGCTGGGTCGGTTTTGCCATTGCCAGGTTCAGCCTTGCGGTTGGCCAGTCAGGCAATTTTCCATCAGCCATCAAGGCAGTTGCTGAATGGTTCCCCAAAAAGGAGCGTGCCCTGGCGGTAAGCATTTTCAACGGGGGTGCCAATATGGGAACCATACTTTCTCCGTTGATTATACCGGGACTGGTACTTATGGCCGGGAGCTGGCGGATTGCTTTTCTCTGGACTATTCCCATCAGTGTGATCTGGCTCTTTCTCTGGTCCAGGAATTTCAAAAAACCCGAGCATCATAAAAAGGTTTTAGCTGAGGAGCTTGATTATATCAATAGTGACTCCGCTTCAGAGGAAAAAATGGAGAAATTACCATGGAAAGCCATCCTACCCCACCGTGGCACCTGGGCCATAGCCGTGGGCAAATTCATCGCCGATCCCGTCTGGTGGTTTTACTTGTTCTGGGGGGCCAAGTTCCTGAACGAAAAATTTGGTGTCAACCTCAAGGAGATTGGCTTGCCATTTTTTACCATTTATCTTGTTTCCTGGGGGATAGGAATGGCGCTTGGCTGGTTCTCATCCAAACTATTGAAAGGCGGGATGAGTATCAACAGAGGTAGGAAACTGGGCATGCTGGCCTGTGCCATCTGTGCTGTTCCTGTGTCACTGGTCCCCCAGACAGAATCCCTGTGGGTGGCTGTATCCCTGATCGCCTTGGCGGCCGGAGGCCATTGCGGCTGGTCTGCCAATATCTTCAGCCTGATGTCGGATATTTTCCCACGGAGAGCTACTGCATCGGTAGCGGGATTCGGTGGTTTTGCAGGGGCTGTGGGAGGTGCTATTATAGCCTTCGGGGTAGGCAAGATCCTCCAGCATATTGGTCCGGATGGATATGACATCGCATTCCTGGTGGCCGGTGCTGCTTACCTGTTTGCCCTGCTTCTTATCCAGCTTATCGTCCCGAAGATCAGACCCATAGAATGATCAGGGATTCAGACAATCTTCTATCATCTCTCCCTTCAGCATGCCTGCTAAATTATCTGCGGCCCTTTTCTGCATGATTCCTATTGCCCTGTCTGAATACCATGCGTAATGCCCGGTTGTAATGATCCTCGGGTGTGATACCAATCCTTCCTGTCGCTGGTCTGCAGGTTCATTTTCATATACATCAATGCCGGCACTGTGAATACGCATATCGTCGGCTGCCTTGAGTAATGCCTTTGCATCAATGACCGGTCCCCTGGAAGTATTGACAACCACTGGGCACTGCCCCATCATACTGAATGCTTCCCGGCTAAGCAGGTGCCTGGTTTCATATGTGAGGTTGCAGTGAAGACTTATCACATGGCTATGCTGCAATAAATTTTTCAGATCTGATTTTTCGGCACCATGCCGCTTAAATTTTTCATCGGTAATATAGGGGTCTGTAGCCAGCACCCTGGAGAACAAATGCCTTGCTTTATCAGAGAGCGTCCCTCCTATCCTGCCCAGTCCGATGATGCCAAGGGTTTTATCATGCAATTCGAAGACCTCGGGAAAAGGAGGTTTCCCAAATGAGGTCAGGACATTCTTCTCTCCCGTGGGGATTCCCCGAATACAGGCGAACATCAATGCCAGGGCATGGTCTGACACACTGTGATTGCCGTAACCCTGAACGTTGGCTACCTTAATGCCTCGTGCCGTGGCCGCTTCCACATCGATATTATCATACCCGGTCCCGTACCTGACGATGAATTTCAGGTCCGGTGCCCCTGCAAAGACCTCTTCTCCGATGGGTGTATCCCTGACCAGGAGGCCTTCTGCTTTCTTTGCCAGTGCTTGTTTTGCAGGGACATCCACCCTTTCTCCCTCGAATATCTTAAGTTCATAGCCCATGCCTGGAAAGAGTTCTTTTTCATAATCATAGGTTGCGTATCCGGTATCAATAATTGCTACAATTGCCATTTTTTGCTGTTTATTTTTTAAAAAGATTTTTATGGATTCTTACCAGTCAACTACGGATCCGTCAGAATCCAGGTAAACTTCAGGGTTTTTCCAGTCATGCCCCAGTTTTTCAGCGAGTGCTTCTTCATCAAGTTCTATCCCGAGACCGGGTCCCACAGGAATAGGGATATGCCCATCGACCACTTTAAATGGTTGTTTAAGGTATCCTTCACCCAGGTTAACCTGCTCCTGGCATAAGAAATTTGGAATACTGGCAGAAAGCTGTATGCCTGCCGCCAGGGAAATAGGTCCCAGGGGATTATGCGGGGCGATGGATGCATAATAAGCTTCAGCCATCCCGGCAATCAACCTGCATTCAAATATCCCGCCAGCATGGCAAAGGTCGGGTTGCAAGATGCTGGCTGCCCCTTTCTCCAAGATCTCCCGGAAGCCCCACTTGGTAAAGATGCGCTCACCGGTGGCAATGGGAATATGGGTTTTTCTTGCAAGCTCAGCCATCACATCCACTTGCTGGCAATTCACAGGTTCTTCAATGAAGAAAGGCTGATAGGGTTCCAGGGCATGGATCAATAGGGCGGCGTTCTGGGGACTGATCGCCCCGTGGAAATCGATGCCAATATCAGCATCATCTCCTGCCGTTTCTCGTAATAAGGCGAATCCTTCCACGGCTTTATCAATGAAAACAGGGGAAGCAATGGTCCCGGATTGCCTGGCATTCAGCACTCCGGTTTTAAAAGCGGTAAATCCTGCCTCTCTGGCTTTCCTGATGGCTTCAACGGACCTAGCATGGGCATAGACCCTAACACTATGTCGTGTAGGTCCCCCCAGTAACTCATATACAGGCACCCCCAGGGCCTTCCCCTTGATGTCCCACAAAGCCTGTTCGACCCCGCTGAGGGCGCTGGTCAGTACCGGTCCCCCGCGATAAAAGGCATGCCGGTAAATGGCCTGCCAGTGATGGATCACATGCCGTGGATCTTTCCCCAGCAGGTATGGCTCTATTTCACTGACGGCCGTGGCCACCGTATCTGCCCGGCCCTCCACGACCGGCTCTCCGAGTCCCACGATACCCTCATCGGTATGGATCTTAAGAAACAGCCAGCGTGGTTTCACTTTAAAGGTTTCCAGTTTAGTAATTCGGATATTATCCCCCTGGCTGGGGAACCCGGATTCCAAAGAAGCTGGCATGGCCAGTGTTCCTGTTGCGCCTAATGCCATGGATGCGAAGGCCTTTCGCAGGAAGGCACGCCTCGATCGGGCAGTATCATTCATTTTATCATACATTACATAGTCGGTTTAAGGTCCTCATGATGTTGGTACTAATCGGTTTTTTGGCTTGAATTTGGACTGGTTGGTCAAAGTTAAAATTTATTGGGATTATTTGTGATCATCTTTTCGAATCAATGTTTTTTCATTTAATTTTAAAACATCATAGATATTCACCTTTCAAATAAATCAAATGAAAAAAAGCTGGATTACACTCATCTCGGTGTTATTTATCACTTCACTGACTGTCTTTACGCAAACATGGCTGCCATCTTTTTTCTCCGACAATATGGTCCTGCAACAAAATGCAGAAGTTTCCATCTGGGGAAAAGATGATCCGGGCACGAACATACAAATTTCTGCCTCCTGGGGGAAAAAGGCCGAGGTTTTATCCGACCAGGATGGTCTTTGGAAAACGAAAATTTCCACCCCGGTTGCAGGTGGACCCTACACAATGACTATAAAAGGAAGTGAAGTGATCGTTCTGAATGATGTGCTGACCGGCGAGGTCTGGTTATGCTCCGGCCAATCAAATATGGAAATGCCGGTTAAAGGATACGGCAACCAGCCCATTATTGGAAGCAATGAAGCCATTCTGCATTCAGGGAATCAGGACATCCGTGTTTTTCAGATCGAAAGAGATCCCAGCGCGGTCCTTCTGGATGACGTGAAGGGAAAATGGCGAGCAGCCTCACCTGCCACTACTCCTGATTTCTCGGCAACGGCATACTTCTTTGGGGAGTTGCTCCAGGAAATGTTGAGGGTGCCTGTGGGATTGATAGTCACCTCCTGGGGTGGCTCCAAAGCGGAGGCATGGATGGACAGGGAGTCTCTCGAATCATTCCCTGAAATAAACATCCCGGATGAAGTACCGGAAAGAGGAGCAAACCAGGCGGGAACCATTCTTTATAATGGAATGCTTCATCCCTTTATTGATTATCATATCAAAGGAGCGATCTGGTACCAGGGAGAAAGCAACCGCAATAAAGCATCTCAGTATGCAAAGCTGTTCCCTGCCATGATAAAATCCTGGAGAAACCTTTGGAACATTGGCGATTTCCCATTCTATTTTGTGCAGATCTCACCTTATGGCTACGGATCATCTGAAGAGACAAAATATGCAACTGCCCTCCTTCGTGAAGCACAACTCCTTTCCATGCAGCAGGTGGAAAATACCGGAATGGTAGTAACCGCTGACATTGGTGATTGTGATTGCATCCACCCTGCGGACAAGACCACCGTAGGCCGCCGGCTTGCCTACTGGGCCCTGGCCGAAACATATGGATTTGAAGGCATCGCCTACCAGAGCCCGGTTTATAGCTCTATGGAAAAAACTGAAGATGGGAAAGTCAATCTAAGCTTTGACCATGCTCCCAATGGACTTACCAGCTTCGGGAAACCACTATCAGGATTTGAAATTGCCGGGGGGGACCAGTTTTTTTATCCGGCCCAGGCGGTCATCAACCGCGACAGAACCGTTACGGTCTGGAGTAAGTATGTGCCCCATCCGGCTGCCGTACGATATGCTTTTGGTGATTGCATTGATGGCAGCCTGTTCAATATTGCCGGATTGCCGGCCTCTCCCTTCCGGACGGATGACTGGCTGGAATGAAAGGTGCCCGCTAAAGCATATCCGAGCTCATCCGAAACAACCACCATTTCATATGGTCGGTTTACGCTTTCATCGCTCTTTTTTTTGAATATGATGAACCATACTGCAACTTTGGATCAGAATTAATCATGTTCTTAATCTAAAAAAACAATACAATGAAAAGGATGAACGTAATTTTAGCAACAGTCACAATCGGCGCAAGCGCCTTATTATCTACTGTAAATTCCTATGCCGGCGATGAAATGAGCATTACCCCAATCACGGCTGAGAAAAAAGCAAGAGTTGAACTTAAGAGTCTCAAATCTATTGATGTTTCAATATTCGTAACCAATGATAATGGCAGTGTGCTGCACGAAGAAACGATAAAATCTAAGAACTCCTATGGCAGGCTGTTTGATTTCACCCATTTATCGGACGGTAAATACACCATCATTTCCAATGATGATCTTATCAAGACTATTTCGGAAGTAAAGGTGCACAAGTCTTCTGTTGAGGTATTGAGTAACGAGGTTGAATATAAGCCGATATTTTCAACCAAAGCAGGTTCCCTCAGGGTCAACTACCTGAATATAAATGGTGAGGACATCAAGTTTACCATTGAAGGCGGAAATTCGGTGCATTATGAAAGTGCTGACGGCAATGGTCTTTCATATCAAAAAATGCTGGATATCAGCAAAATGCTACCCGGAGATTATTATGCAACAGTAGAAGCTGGGGACAAAACATACAGCTATTATTTTTATGTGCGATAGATCTGGCATTCCCGTCCCATACAATAAAAAAACAGGGATTTTCTCCACAGAGAAAGTCCCTGTTTCTGTTTTGGATTTACCGGGGAGACTATTTTCCCCGTCCTGTGGTGCTATCCCAGGAAATGTTTAATCTCTTTCAATTCAGGAATTGAGGTCTGTGCTCCCTGCCTGGTAACCGATAATGCACCCGCAGCACTGGCAAAACGCACTGCACTAATGATATCTTTGTCCCCGCTTAGAATGGAGACAGCAAAGGCCCCACAAAAGGTATCCCCTGCAGCCGTTGAATCAACAGCATTGACCGCAAAACTTTCCACTCGTTGCTGAACATGTTTATCATAAACATATGAACCCCTGCTGCCCAGGGTAAGAATGATGTGCTCCGGTCCCATTTCCTGAATGGCCCTGCACACGGACTTCCATGTTGTTTTCCGTAACTTTTTGTCCGGCTATTATTTCTGCTTCGGTCTCATTCAGGACCAGGTACTCAAGCGATCCCAGTATATCTTCATCCAACTCCTGGGCAGGAGCTGGATTCAGGATGATCCTTTTCCCGTGCCTGGCAGCCATTTTGCATATGTGACTGTATGGTATTGTAGGGTATTTCAAGTTGTAAAAGGATCAGTCAGCCCCTTTTATAACTTCCTCCGCCGGTCAATGATGGTCTTCTGAAAGATGATCATTGGCACCGGGTGCTACAGCAATGCAGTTCTCTCCCTTCCGGTCAACAAATATCAGGGCTGTTCCGGTTGGGACTTCAGGGATCACCGATACCTTATCTGTATTGATCCCGTCCTCGCGGAAACCATCTGCCATTTTTTTACCGTCATCATCCTCTCCAATGCAGGTGATAAATGTAACATCACCTCCTGCCCTTGCTGCTGCAACTGCCTGATTTGCTCCCTTTCCTCCATGTGCCCTGGCAAGATTTCCGTTTCCTACGGTTTCTCCAGGGACCGGCAAATGGTCCACCATGGCGATGATATCCATATTGGTACTACCGATTACGAGTATTTTTCCCATGATAAACAGTTTACAATTTAGCCAGGATGATGAGTCCCAATCCGGCAATAAATGCAATAAACATCATGGTCAGCAAGAGATTGGTTCTCGGTCTTATTGGGAGAATCCTTGAATTCTTTCCAGATGAAGACGCCCCATGCCGCAGCGACCATGGTGGCACCCTGGCCCAGGCCATACGATACGGCAAAACTCGCCTTATTGGCAGGCAATATACTGAAAAGCATTCCTAGGCACCAGATCATACCTCCCATGATCCCAATGAGATGGAGCCTTGTTGTACCATTTTGAAAATACTCCCTGTATGTAGCCCTGGATCCGGTTATGGGTTTATACATGATAATTGTGTCCCATAAGAAGTTAGAAACAAATATCCCCAAAGCAAAAACTACCAGGGCGGTATAAGGTGTCAGCATGCCTGCAGCCGGATTTACAAAATCAAGGCTCATGGATGCTGCTACAAAGCGGTAAAACATGCCCATAAAAATGCCCCCCAGGATGGCCAGAAACAGTCCCTTCCATTTTGGTTCATTGCTTTTCTCCGTAGGAATTTGTTTATAGGCCAGTGCGTCCACTATGATGGCGATGGTAACCAGGGCCAATCCAACAAATAAAAATACCGGGTTCCCATCCGGAGAAGCCAGGTAATTTACCACCACACCAATGACCAGGGCCAGGCCTATCCCAACAGGGAAAGCCACAGCCATCCCGGCAATTTCAATCGCGATGACCACCATTATATTGGCCAGGTTAAAAACGATCCCTCCGATAAAGGCTGAGCCCAATGCAGATGTTTCAGCCTGTTGCAGATCAGGAATGAAAGATCTTCCCTGATCACCGAAACTGCCCAGGGTAAAGGCCATGATGAGGGAAAAGATCGTTAAGCCTATTACATAATCCCAGTAAAAATGCTGGAAGGGCCACTTGCCTGAAGCAAGTTTCTGGGTATTTGCCCATGATCCCCAGCATAACATGGTAATAAACAATAATACGATGGCAAGACCATAGGAATTGACAATGAACATGATTTGGAGGTTTTTTAGTGTTTTAGGAAATGAATATACATAAAAAATCCACCCGGTGGAAACCAGATTACTTATTATTGGGAGATTCACTGACTGTTTTCCGGATCTCGGATGGGGATACTCCGAGTTTCTTCTTGAAAACACGGCTGAAATAGTAGATGGACTGGAAACCAAGCTCATAGCTTATTTCCTTGATGATCTTATCGGTGGATAATAACATTTCCTTGGCCCGTAATATTTTCAAGTCCAGGTGATACTGAACAGGCGGTACACCGGTATATTTCTTAAACATTTTCCTGAAGTAGGAATAACCAATATTGTTCTTCTCGGCAAAACATTTGAAGTCCATTTCCTTGTCCACATTTTCCCGGATATTGAAACAAGCATTTTGTATGATCTGTTCCACCCTCTTGCCTGAGAAATCTTTCTGTTTATCCAGGGAGATCATATAGCCGAAGAGTTTCATCATCATCCCTGCAGCAACTTGCTGAAAACCAGGCTTTTCTTCCAGGATATATTCAAATATCTTATAATAGGTATCTATGAATTCCTCGCGGTTGCCTATGTCTATTACAGCTTTCCCTGAAACGAACCAGGGCTGCAAGAATATCTGGTTGGCCATATTTCCCCGGAATCCAACATAATGCTCCACCCAGCCGGTTCTCTTCTCAGGCCGGTACCTGTGCCAGTCGCCAGGCTTGGTGATCAGCAAAGATCCAGGCTTGATCTTATACCGGCCCGAATCATTCTCATAGATACCATCGCCTTCTGTAATATAGTTGATCTGGTACTCATGAAGGACCCTGCCATTGTCCCAGGTAAAATAGTAGCCGGAAGGATGCTCAGAAGGTGGGTAGATAGTATTGGCTGGTATATGGGCTTTCCCCGCACAAAGTAGGTATAAACCCCAGTCAATATCCTCCTGACCAGGTGTCAGGTATTTGAAAAAATCATCCATTAGATGAGACAATATAATCAATTCAGCACAAATAGATATTTTTACATGGAATTACTAAATTCATAGACCAATTGATCACCTATCATGGATTGCCGTAAGAACTGCGGGGCCTGCTGCATCGCACCATCCATTTCATCTCCCATTCCAGGTATGCCTGATGGCAAACCTGCCGGCGTAAAATGTATTCATTTGCAGGAAGATTACAGCTGTGGAATCTATGAACAGAGGCCTAAAGTATGTATTGATTTCCAGGCGGAAGAACTGTTTTGCGGTCATCATCGGCAGGAGGCCCTCAGTATCCTCTACCGGCTTGAGCAAGAATCAGATCTTAAACTGTGATCCCCTGCTTCGTTAATCCTTTTAATAGGTTCTCCATGGCCTCCTTTTCAATATCGAACCGGTAAGTTCCGGCAAAGGACGCAACATGTGGAGTCAGGATGGTGTTTTCGGGGTGATTAATCAGCGGACCCTGGTAGGGTTCTTCCTCGAAGACATCCAGGGCGGCCCCACCCAGTTTTTTGTTCACCAGTGCAGCCAGCAATGCCTTTTCATCTATCAGTCCTGAGCGTGAGGTATTGACTATAACCACGCCTGTTTTCATCTTGGCAATGGCATCAGCATTGATCAGATGATAATTCTCTTCTCTCATCGGCATGTGAAGGGTAATGATATCAGCATTCCGGAGCAGGAAATCAAAGCTGACCATCTCACAGTAACCATGAATTTTTACATCAGGATCAAATCCAATCAGGTTACAATCGAATGCTGCAAGCAGGCTGCTGACCCTGGTGCCAAGTATCCCGCAACCAACAACCCCGATCATCTTACCTTTAAGCAAACCTGTTACCTTTCTTTCCCACTGGTTCTTTCTGACCATGCTGTCAAGTTGATTCAGGTTTCTTGTCAGGCTCAGTATCATGGCAAGTGCCAGTTCTGCGGCCGGGATATCCGGAGCCAGGTGAGTGCCTGTCACAATGATCCCCAATCTCCGGGCCGCCCTGTAATCTATTGTTTCAAGGTCTATGCCGCACCTTGAGATCACTTTCAGGCTTTTGGCAGCTTTCAGTGTTACATTGTTGATGGGTTCAACCCCGGCAATGATCCCAACAGGATCAAAGGCAGAGATCAGCTGATCCAGTTCTTCACCGGTCAATCTTCTTTTCTGGGGATTTTTAATCAGATTGATCGATTCAGGATACCCGTTGTAATTGTAACTGGATGTGTTACATAAAACATTGAATTGATTTTTCATGACGAGTATTTTCAGTGCATTTAAATAAATATATGAAATCGGGAAGTCAATGTAAAGGATATCCCGGGATAATCTTCAATTTTCGTAATTTTACACCATGATCCAACAGATAAACAGCCTGGCTAAAAGCCACATCCCCTTCCTGCTTATCGTTGATTTTGAAATGCAGCATCCCTTGATCTATCCATTGAATGAACTGCCCAATGATATTAGGTTTACGACCCCTGCATACCGGTCTCCTGAAGATACCCTTGTTTCTTTACCAGTACCGGTGGAATTTAAGTCCGAACCCCTAGAATTCAGCAGGTATGAAGAAGCCTTCCGGATCGTCATTGAAAATGCCCGGGCTGGAAAAACTTATCTGACAAACCTGACATTCCCTTCCAGCCTTACAACGAACCTCAGTTTGCAGCATATATATCAATTCAGCCAGGCAAAGTATAAACTGCTTTTTAGAAAATAAATTTGTGTTTTTCTCGCCCGAGACTTTTGTCCGGATCAACCAGGGAAAGATCTATTCTTTTCCGATGAAAGGGACCATAGACGCCGCCCTGTCCGGTGCAAAGGAACTTTTGCTGAATGATGAGAAGGAAATGGCCGAACATGTGACCATTGTGGACCTTATCCGAAACGACCTCAGCATTTTTGCCGAGAATGTCAGGGTTGAAAAATTCAGGTACATTGATACCCTGGAAACCAACCGGAAGAAATTATTGCAGGTAAGCTCGGTTATTTCCGGCCATTTACCGGATCATTATCATTCCAGGCTTGGAGAGATCATTTTTTCCATGCTGCCGGCAGGCTCAATAAGCGGTGCCCCCAAGGAGGAAACACTGAGGATAATCAGGGAATCCGAAGGCAGTCCCAGGGGATACTACACCGGCATCATGGGATATTTTGACGGCAGGGATTTTGACAGTGGTGTTATGATCCGGTTCATTGAGCAGCAGAATGGAAGGATGATCTACCGCAGTGGCGGCGGCATTACCTTTATGAGTGACCCCAAGAAAGAATACCAGGAATTAATAGATAAAGTTTATGTCCCTTTTACTTGAAACCATAAAGATCGAAAACAGACTGATCTGTAACCTGGAATGGCATAATGCCCGTCTGAACCAAAGCCGGAATGCCTTGCTTGGCACAAAGAATTTGCTGGACCTTTCCACCATTATCAGAATACCAGAAGGCCTTGGGAATGGTACTTACCGCTGCCGGATACTTTACGGTCGGGATATCGATGAGATACAGTTCCTCCCTCATCAAACCCGTTCGGTCTGCAGTTTAAAGATGATCCATTGCAATGATATTGAATATAGATACAAATACGCAGACAGGCAAAGACTGGAGGAACTTTATCGTATGAAGGGTGATTGTGATGAGATCCTGATCATTAAGGATGGTTATATTACAGATACTTCGATCAGCAATATTGTTTTCCGCCTGCCTGATGGTTCGTGGCTTACACCTGCCACACCCCTGCTCAAAGGAACCATGCGGGCGTATTTGCTGGAAACCAGCCAGATTGCCGAGGCTGTTTTAAGTCCCGAGGACCTCCCGAAGCTGACCGGTGCAAAAATGATCAATTGCATGATGGACCTTGAAAACTCTCCGATTATCGAAATGGAGAACATCAGCTTTTAAATTTCTCATCCGTATCCCTTGTCCTTCCTGGGCTGGCAAATTTTAACATTTCCGGGATGTACGATTTTACCAGAATAATTTGACAATAACTTACGAATATCGTATGTTTGTACTATACTCGTAAGTTATTCATAATATCGTATGAAACGTAAACAACTCATTCAGACAGCAAAAGAACTGTTTTTCAGGTACGGTATAAAACGTGTGACGGTGGAAGAGATATGTAAAGAGGCCAATGTTAGCAAGATGACCTTCTACAAACATTTTAAGAACAAAAATGAGCTTGTCAGAACCTGGATCACGGAAATGACAGACGAGGCCCTGAAAAAGTATAATGTATTGATGGCAAGGGATATACCTTTCGAAGAAAAGGTAAGGGAAACCATCAAGATGAAACTGGAAGGATCTGACCAGATGAGCCAGGAATTTTTCTCTGATTATATCCCACAGGCTGATCCTGAGCTTCGTGATTTCATTCACCAGCGCATGCATGAAACCATGGGCTTGCTCATCAACGATTATGCTAAGGCACAAAAGAGGGGAGACATTCGGAAGGATCTGAAGATTGAATTCATACTCTGGTATTTAAATAAAATGCTGGATCTGATGGAAGATGAGGCTCTGCAGAAAATGTATGATAGTCCCCAGGACCTGATCATGGAGATGGTAAACTTTTTCTTTTACGGAATTATGCCGAGAAAATAATGAACCCGGGACTTAGATATATGGGCAGGGTATCTGCTTTATTAATACTGTTTGCAGCCATGTTACAGCCCCTGCACACCCAGTCTTTTGTCTTTCAGGGCCAGGCGATTGGGTGGACTGTGGCGAGCCAGATGGAAGAATTTGTAGGTGGGTCCGGCTCCGGAGATTCAAAAAAGGTATGGAGAGGACAGGCGGGCATAAGGTATTTGCCGGAGATCCAGTTCCATGCGCCCATCAAAGAAGATTATTCATTCGATGCCGAGTTTTCTGCGAATATCTGGGGATCCGGCCTCTACTGGTCCGACGACAGTACGTTATGGGAAGGTACTGTGAAGCCCTACCGGGCCTGGATGAAGTTTTCGGGAGACCAATTCGAGGTGAGGGGCGGATTACAGAAGATCAATTTCGGATCTGCCAATATGTTGCGTCCCCTGATGTGGTTCGATCAGATAGATCCGCGCGATCCACTCCAGCTTACCGATGGGGTATGGGGGATACTGGGAAGGTACTATTTCCTGAACAATGCCAATATATGGGTTTGGGGACTAATAGGGAACGACCAACGTAAAGGCTGGGAGGTAATCCCATCGGTCAAAAACAAACCGGAATTCGGTTTCCGAGTGCAATTGCCTATTCCGGGCGGGGAACTAGCAACCACCTATCATTACCGCGTGGCAGATGCTGAAAAAGTATTCCCCATCCCTCACGGGGAGAAACCACATATACGGGAAAAGAGGTTGGCATTGGACGGAAAATTTGATTATGTGGTGGGCTTCTGGTTTGAGGCTGCCCTCACACATCAGGAGATCCATATCCCGGAATTGGAATACAGCCATGCACTAAGCCTGGGACTTGATTATACATTCGGGTTGGGCAACGGGCTGAACATGATGACAGAATATTTCACTTTTGGTAGCTCAGAAAGGCCATTGACTGGTGGGGAAAATGTCCATTTTTCAGCCCTTTCAGCCAACTACTCTTTCAATATCATCAATAACCTGAACGGGATTTTATTCTATGACTGGACCAACAAAGACCTCTACAATTTCATTAACTGGTCCTGGCAATTCGATAAATGGACTTTTTATATTATGGGTTTCTGGAACCCGCAGCGTTTTAATCTTTACCAGGGATTGGAAGGAACTAATCTCTATGCGGGCAGGGGATTACAGTTTATGGTAGTATTTAATCATTAATGGACTCAAATATTTGTACTAATGGAAAACAAAAAAATCGTAAAAATCAGCGGCCTTGTAAAACGCTTTCCCATAGGGGGTGGCCATTTTACGGCCCTGAACGGTATTGATCTTATCTTTGGGACCGGGGAGTTCGCAGGATTTGTCGGTCCCTCGGGGTCAGGGAAAACCACCCTGCTGAACATCATTGGCTCCCTCGATGGCCCCTCGGAAGGAACAGCGGTGGTCCTGGGCCATTCGGTAGGTGAGCTATCGCATAAGAAGGCGGCAAAACTCCGCAAGGAAAGCCTGGGATTCATATTCCAGACCTATAACCTGCTGCCGGTCTACACGGTATTCGAAAACGTGGAGTTCCCCCTCCTACTGCTGGATATGTCAGCCTGCCGAACGAAGGCAGGCGGTAACTGAGGCATTGGATTGGGTGGGACTCACAGACAAGATTAAATCCCGCCCGGCACAGCTCTCCGGCGGTGAATGCCAGCGGGTTGCCATAGCCCGGGCCATGGTAAAAAAACCACAGCTTGTACTGGCAGATGAACCCACCGCCAACCTGGATGCAGTAAATTCCCATAACATCCTGCAGACCATGGAAAAGCTTAACAAAGACTTAAATACAACTTTCATCTTCGCCACCCACGATGAAAAGGTGATAAAGTACCTGAAAAGGAAAATATCCCTGGAAGACGGCAAGGTGGTGATGGATGAGCAAATATAAACAGCCATGACAGCATTTAAATTAGCTTTTCGGAATCTCATAGGTGCCGGATTGCGCACCTGGCTAAACGTTGGCGTCCTGGCCTTCATCCTGATCCTGATCATCATGCATTACGGGATCCTGGACGGATGGAACAGGCAGGCCGTTACAGACATGATCGCCTGGGAGATAGGCGGGGGACAAATATGGCAGGAGAACTATGATCCTTATGATCCTTTTACACTGGAGGACAGCCATGCACCGGTTCCCGGATCCATGCAGGGGGAGATCGAAAAAGGGAACCTGGCCCCGGTATTGATCACCCAGGCCACCATATATCCTGAGGGAAGGATGCAGAGTATTCTCCTGAAAGGAATAAACACAGACCAGCAGGTGTCAGAACTGCCAACAGCTCAAACTGGCAGGGGACTATACTGAGATCCCGGCAATCATCGGACATATCATGGCCAGGAATGCCCGGCTTAAAGAAGGAGACATGGTAACGGTCCGATGGCGTGATGTTGACGGTACATTTGATGCTGCAGAAGCCCTGATTGTGGGGGTCTTCAAGGCCGATGTCCCGGCGGTTACTGCGGGACAGATGTGGATCCCTATCGACAGGCTGAGGGAAATGACCCAGATGCCCGGTGAAGCCACCATCCTGATCGCTGACCAGGAATACACCTGGTACGGATCGGAAGAAGGATGGGTGTTGAGGGATCATGACTTCCTGCTGAAAGAAATGCGTGATATGATACGCATGAAAACCATAGGAGGTTCCTTTCTTTATGTTATCCTGATGCTCCTGGCCATGCTGGCAGTATTTGATACCCAGGTATTATCCATATTCCGCCGGCAGAAGGAAATTGGCACCTATATGGCCATGGGGATGACCCGCTCCCAGGTGGTGCGGCTTTTTACGGTTGAAGGGGCCATGCATGCCATCCTGGCGGTTGTGGTAGGTGCCATTCCCGGGATACCCTTCCTCATATGGCTGAGCAATAAAGGCTGGGCCATGCCCGTCGATTCTGAAGGTTTCGGGATGGCCATTGCCGAAAAGATTTACCCGGCCTATAGTGTGGGACTGGTACTCACGGTTATGGCGATCATCATCGTGACTACAACCATCGTGAGCTTCCTGCCTTCCCGCAAGATATCCAAGATGAACCCGACTGAAGCAATTAAAGGAAAATTACAATGATACGATTTCTGTTTAAAGGATTATTAAGGGACAAGCAGCGGAGCCTCCTGCCAGTTATTATCGTTGCAGCTGGCGTTTCTCTCACCGTCCTGATGGTTTGCTATATCTCTGGAATACTTGGAGATTTCGCCGATTTCAGCGCCAGATTCTCCACCGGTCATGTTAAGATCATGACCAATGCCTATGCGGAAAACAGTAATCAGGTTCCCATAGACCTTGCACTGACCGATGTTGGTGCTTTGCTCGATGAAGTCAAAACCGATTATCCGGATATGGAATGGGTGCTGCGCACACAATTCGGCGGTTTGCTTGACGTACCGGATGAAAACGGTGAAACCCGTGCGCAGGGTCCCATCATGGGTATATCCATCGATATGTTCACACCGGGCAGTAAAGAACCTGAAAGGCTGACACTGGACCGGATACTGGTGCAGGGGGAGATACCCGACAAGCCCGGAGAGATCCTTATCTCCGAAGACCTGGCCAATAAATTCGAAGTGAAACCGGGAGATGAGGTAACATTGATGGGATCGACCATGTTTGGAAGTATGACCTTTTACAATTTCATCGTTGCAGGGACGGTTCGGTTCGGAACGGTGGTCATGGACAAGGGGGCTATGATAGTTGACATTTCTGATATACAGATTGCCCTTGACATGTATGATGCATCCAGCGAGATCCTCGGCTATCTGCCGGGTGGATACTGGGATCCCGAACAGGCTGAGATTATCAAGCTGGGATTCAACAGTAAATTCTCTGATCCCGATGATGAATTTTCTCCCGTAATGGCCATGCTGACAGAACAGAGCGACCTTGCATCATACCTCGAAATGGTGGATGCCATGTCCTTTATCATGGTCTTTGTATTTGTACTTGCCATGTCCATTGTCTTATGGAATACCGGGCTTATCGGCGGACTCAGAAGATACGGTGAGGTAGGCATCCGTCTGGCCATCGGTGAGGAGAAAGGCCATATATACAGGAGCATGATCTACGAATCCATCCTTATTGGTATCCTCGGTTCTGCATTCGGCACCATTATTGGACTAGGATTCTCATACTGGATACAGGAAGTGGGAATTGATATCAGCGGCATGACACAAGGAGCCACCATGATGATGCCGGCATCCTTTCATGCGAAGATCGTTCCCCAGGCATACTATATTGGGTTTATCCCCGGACTGATAGCTTCAAGTGTAGGAACAATGCTCTCTGGCATCGGGATTTATAAGAGGAATACCGCAGTCCTGTTTAAAGAGTTGGAAACTTAATAAATGAAAAAAAATGAAAAAACTATTCATATTATCAGCAGGCTTACTGGCAGCAGGTTTTTTAAATGCCCAGTACCCATCCGGGGATGAGGTCATGGACCGCATGGACCGGAATATGTCTGCAAAAAACCGTGTATTGACCTCGAAAATGGTGATCCATGGTCCCAGGTCAAGCCGCACTATTGAATCCAAAACCTGGGCGGTTGGCGAGGAAAAATCATACTCCGAATACCTGTCCCCGCCCAGGGAAGCAGGCACCAAAATGCTTAAGCTCGAGGATGCACTGTGGATCTATTCTCCCTCAACAGACCGGACCATACAGATATCCGGGCATATGCTCAGGCAGTCTGTAATGGGCTCAGACCTGTCTTACGAGGACATGATGGATGATGCTACCTACAAAGATAATTACCAGGCTGAAGTGACCGGTGAAGAGACCCTGCGTGAAACCAAATGCTGGGTCCTCCAACTGGAGGCAATAACCGATGATGTTACCTACCAGGTCCGCAAGATCTGGATGGATGAAGAAAAGTATATTCCCCTGAGGGAAGAACTTTATGCAAAAAGCGGGAAATTACTGAAGAAAACAGAGCTCTACGACTTTAAGCGTGTGGGAACCAGATGGTTCCCCGGAAGAATGGTTTTTAAGGACATGCTTAAAAAGGGTGACGGAACCGAATTTGTCATCGAAACCATCGAATTCGATACGGATATTCCAGCGCATATTTTCACCAAGGCATCACTCAGGTAGGACCGTTTATAGGGATAGACAGGTATTATTTGAGAATGGTGATTGAAGAAGCAGATTTTTCCTTCGGTTTCCAGGGGATCATGGCCGAGGTTCTTTTCATGTAATCCCTGTAGCCAGTTTTTCTCCTGAGCATGCGTTTGTCAATCATGGGTATGCTGATTGAATAAAACATCAGGATGATGATGACCGGTCCGGGTACAATCCACCAGTAAAACCGGTCCATGCCCGTTGAAAAAAGGAAAAGCCCTATCCAGAACAATACCTCCCCGAAATAATTGGGATGACGGCTGTATTTCCAGAAACCGGAACATAAAAAATCACATTTGTCGCGGTCATTCACATACCTGCTAAGTTGAATATCTGATATCGTTTCAAAGGCTATCCCTGCAAACGTAACAGCAAAGGCAATCCATTCCATGAGCCCCATTTCTCCCTCATGCAGGACAAGGGCCGGGTAAACGGCAAGGCAACCAAGAAAAACAACCAGTGTTGGAAAAAGGTGGATACCAAAAAAACTGACTATCCAGTAGTTTTGCTGGTACTTAAATCTAAACGCAAGGTAGCGCCAGTCCTCATCCCGCAAACCTTTCCACCTTAGGACCCAGTTCAATGTCAATCTCAGTGACCAGACCAGGACCAGGATCAGGATGAAGGTTTGAAGGGGCGTTAATGCTGTCCATGTCTGATCATGGGAAATCCAGTAAGCAAAAATTAAGGGAGGAATCAGGCTCCAATAGGGATCATACATACTGGAATTATTGAAGGCAACACTGACCAGAAAAATAATGATTGTAGCCAGAATATCAAGGACGAGCACCACCAGTATGGGGTGAATGATGGACACAGCATCATAGATAAGCCATACCATAAAGCCTGCAGCGAAATATCCCAGCAGGCAAATGATGAGTCCCAATGCCTTATTTCCTCTATGATTTGCCATTCAGCCTATTGATTACAGCCTGATTCAGGCAGGAAAAATACCAAACTTTTTCAAATTCCAGAATTGATCTTACGAAACAAGCAATAAACAGTTATATTTATCCAATACAATTTGATTAATCTATTATTGGAAATATGGAAAAAGCAGAATTCTATACAGAAAAAGCAATTGAGTTGCTGATGACCTGGGGGCCCAGATTAGTCCTTGCCATTGTCATTCTGGTGGTGGGTATCATCATCATTAACTCTTTTTCAAGGTTTCTTCGCAAATTCATGAAAAAACGTCAGGTTGATCCCACCCTGGTGCCCTTTCTGGTAGGCCTGGTCAGCACACTGTTTAAGGTCATGCTGGTCATTTCGGTAGTGGATATCGTGGGTATTAAGACGACCTCTTTTGTTGCCGTACTGGCTGCTGCCGGGCTTGCTGTGGGACTGGCTCTGCAGGGATCACTGGCAAACTTTGCAGGTGGTGTACTGATCCTGATACTCAAACCGTACAAGGTTGGTGATTATATAGAAGCCCAGGGGAATGCAGGGACTGTAAAAGCCGTGCAGATTTTCAATACGGTCCTGAACACCCCTGATAACCGTAGGGTGTTCATCCCAAACGGTGCTGTTTCAAACGGAACCATTACCAACTTTTCTGTTGAAGAGACAAGGAGGATGGACCTGGTATTCGGAATCGGCTATGACGATGACCTCGAAAAAGCCAAGAATGTGCTGCAGGAGATGGCCACTGCAGATGAAAGATTACTTACTGATCCGGCTCCGTTTATTGCAGTTAAGGAACTGGCAGATAGTTCAGTGAACCTGATGGTCCGAATATGGTGCAAGAAAGAAGATTACTGGGATGTTCACTTCGATTGGCAGAATAAGGTGAAGCAACGCTTCGATAAGGAAAATATCTCCATCCCATTCCCGCAGAGAACTGTTCATACTGTTCCTCCGACATATTGATGACTGAACCTAAGAATAATTGCTTGATTTGCGGGGAGGAACTGGTATTCGGTTAGATTTCATCGTGGCACTCTGCCATCAAGGTCGAAACTGACCCATAGTTGCTGGGAGTAATCCACCTGTCCCCCCGCGAAATGGAGTCCCACATCAATTTTCAAATTCACCGGACCCCTTCGAAAAGGTATAAAAAGCAGGTCCAGACGGCCGTAGCTTTCCAGGCGGTAAAACGGATCCCCGTAAAGTAATTTTTGTCCCTTGCCCGCATAATAAGTAGCCGATACGCCAGCAAATTTATAAAGGAAGATTGCCTGTCCCAGGAAACCTTTGGCGGTATTCCATCCGTCCCCTTCGGCACGTATCCTGTCAAGCGAACCCAGAATCCCAGCGCTGATACAAAGTGAATCGAGGAAAGTCCGCCCGGAAAGATCCACACCTGCTTCAATATTATAGCCTATATTATCATTAACTGAATGATTCGGGTCATCAATGGCAGCGCCTGCAAAATGAGACATCAGCAAATAATTCGAAAGAAAAAAATCCCTGAAAAACATTTTTCCAGATGTTCCTGCCATAAATCTCTCATGGTTGATATCCGTCTGTCGGCTTGTCCAGTCAAGAAAGGCATTCTGCCGTCCCCAGACCCAGGAATACCCGGCATACAAACCCTCTATATTCGGCCGGTAATAATTCAGTGTGTCAGATAAGAGAGACAGGGGAAAGCGTAGCAAGTCACCGCGTGGAAAAGCTCCGGCTAAAAACCGTAATCCCTTGTTATGATATTCATAATAGAGGGTGAGATTGGGTTTATTTGCATCTATGGCAGTACCAAACTCATATAAATAATTGATGCCTGCCCTCAGCCTGTGAATATCATCTATACTCCCTCCCACCTCGGCCCGGAATCTCGAACCGAAGATGGTCTGTGGTAGATCAACGGAATAATACTCCCGGTTATCCAGGAAACCATCAAAACCTGCTAACCACTCAAATCTCTGTGATTGTAATTGGGAAGAAAAGGCTATCGTAAAAAAGAGTATCGGAAGAAATCTTTGCATAGGCAATTGTTGTAACGTAAATATAATCTATTTTTAGGGACAATATGCTTTCGAAAGAGAATACAAAGATTGCCTGGTTTGCCCTAGCCTGGTTTCTGATTAATCTTGTACAATCCTTCTTCACAGAAATTTTAGAAGACGAAGCATATTATTGGGTTTACAGTGAATTCCTGGACTGGGGATATTTTGATCATCCTCCGATGATCGCCTTGCTCATCAAACTCGGAACCATGATCATCCCAGGTGAGCTGGGTGTAAGACTGTTTCCTTCCCTACTTGGAGCTGCCACCATCCTGATTGTTTATCAACTTATACCAAAGGCGAACAGGGATCCGAAAACGTTCATCATTTGTATTATTGCCATCACCCTGATGCATCTAAACGTAGCCGGGTTCCTGGCATTGCCTGACATCCCCCTGGTCTTTTTTACGTCCCTGTTCTTTCTGGTCCTTAAAAGATTTCTTGACGAAGACAGGATGATCCAGGCACTCGGACTGGGAGTGATCATTGCCTTGATGATGTACAGTAAATACCATGCCCTGCTGATCATCTTTTTCACCATATTGTCGGACTGGAAACTCATCCTGCGTAAAACTTTCTGGGTTATTGTAGCCGTTGCTGTAATTTTATACCTCCCCCATATTATCTGGCAGTTTAAGAACAACTTTGTCAGTTTTCAATATCACCTGGTCAGCCGCAATGATCCCTTCCAGCCCAGGCAAATCCTGGAATACCTGGGTAATCAGCTGGTGGTTACGGGTCCTTTTATAGGTGTTCTGCTACTCTTTCTTGCCTTTGCAAGGCCGGCAAAAGGTGCCTATGAAAGAATGTTAAAATTCAATCTTATCGGCTTCTTTGGATTTTTCTTCCTTTCCAGTGTAAGGGGACATGTTGAGCCTCACTGGACAGCAGCTGCATTTCCCCCAATGATTGTGCTGGCAATGCTGAATTTAAACCGTTACCAGGGCTTGTGGAAGTGGATCAGGATATTGGGACTGGCAAGCATACCGGTGATCCTGGTCATCAGGATCTACCTTATCGTTGAAATCTTACCCATGCCGGTTCATGTATCCAGGATGTTCCATGACAAGGATAAATGGGTAAAACAGATAGGCAAGGTAGCCGGTGACAGGCCTGTCATTTTTAATAATAAATACCAGCACCCCTCGCTTTACTGGTTCTACAATGGAAAGATGGCATTTACGCACAATTCTGTTATGTACCGAAGAAATCAATATGATGTATGGAACCTTGAAGAAGAGCTGCAAGGTGAGCAGGTACTGCTTACACACTGGGGGAAGGTGGATAGTACCAAGGTAATAACAACTGAGTGGGGTGAAGAATATTATTATGAGATCGAAAGATATTGTTCCTTTAACCGATTATCTGTTAAGATCCTGGAGAAAAAATTGTACTCTGCACCCGGAGAACAGATCATTATTCCGCTCCAAATTGGGAATCCTACACAAAAGCCAGTTTGTCTGGATTGTCCATGTGACCTGCCGCCAATTCTCTACCAATCCCTTGAAAACCGGGACCGTAAATTCTTCATTAATAAAATTCAGGAACAACCCCTGTTGACTTCCCTTGAACCGGGAGAAAAAATCCTGCTGGATGTTCAGGTCAATGTACCTGAAGAACACGGAGAATACCTGTTGTCGATATCCTTCGGATCGGATATTCTGGCACCTGGAATTAACGGTCCGCCTGTGAAACTTCAGGTTGCTGTTCCTCTGCCTTAATCCGCCAGGTCCAAAAGGAATTAAGAAAAAAGTTGATAAAAGTCCCGATAATGATCCCTATCAGGTTAGCGATCAGATCATGTATACCAAACACCTTTGCCAGTAAAAGCAGGATGCCATAGTTGACAACTCCTGCAAGCCCTGTTACCAGATGATACCTCAAGATCCTTCCTGCCAATCCCACCTTCGTATTCCGCTTCCTGAATGTCCAGATATTATTCAGGAAAAAATTAGTTAAAATAGAAACTTCGATGGCTATGGGAGAAGCGTATTCGATTTTCAGCCCGGCATATCTTGTCAGTAGAAAGAAACAGCCCATATTAACGATTACTCCGGATCCTCCAACAACGGCAAACTTCAGGAATTCTTCCAGTTTTTCAGTCTGCACACCGAAACGTAGCATCATGCCTGTAAGCCATCGGTAAAATTTTGTCTCTCTTAGATTCATCATTGTCCTGTTAAATTCCACAATCCCCTATTGGCTGTCCGGGTGGCGGTTCCAATGGACTCTCATGTTCAAACTCTTCCGGGTGATGTTGGAAATAGACTATCTGTTTCAGTGTATATTTAAAGTGAGCTTCCTGTTCTACGTCCCAGGAATATGCCAATTGTGAATTGATCCACTTTTCAAGCTCATCCAATTTGTAGTCCACAATGGCCCGAACCTGGCCAAGGGCTGATTTATCAGAGGCCAGCATCATCATATGATGCAGGACAAGATAGTTTGTTGCCCTTTGTATTTCTAAAAGGTAAGGATCGACATAAATTATATGCCAGCTTGCATCGATGACCCTGTCGAGCACATCCTGGAGTCCGGGTTGATCTGCATCCCTGGCATGGTTCTCTACTATCCTGGTGGCACGCTGTGTATTAAAAATCAAGGCAAGGGTCTGGTCCGCAGCACTTTCTGCAGCTGCGAGTGGGTCGAAAGTAACACCAGTACGGGACTGAAAATGTTCTCTGTCTCTACTGTATCCGAGCGGTTTAGGTGGTAAAATCTCCAATATCTCCTCCGGGATGGCAAGAAAATCTGCCTCAATCGTCTTGAGCACAGCATCCAGACAGGCCAACTGGTCAGCAGGAGATACCATCTCCAGCTTCAGCTCCTCTCCTCGCAGGGCATAATTATAATGCATCCCCCCAAGGGTTTTTGCAGCTGCTTCCAGCTGGTAGCGGTGAAACATATATGCCGGCACCAGTACCCTTTCCAATTCTGAATAAGGAACTCCTTCCCTGATATTGCTTTCAGAGAATATTTTTAGCAAAAAACGCCTGACTGTTATGACCCTTTCTAACTCTGACACTGCATCCGGCGAATTATCCCATAAATGAGTATGGGGATGCACAGATCCTTCACCCCTTGCATCCCTGTCTGATAAAAACCGGAGGTTTTCTGATCTTGCCTTTTCCAGGATGGTATGAAGAGCATCTTCCTCATCAACGTTGCCTGGGAAATCCTGGTATCCATAAGCCACAAATACTTTGTCCCATGCTCCTATACCGGTGTCATAAGCATCCTCCAGGCTAAGGGAGTCATCCTTTAGTGTCACCAGTGGATGAGGATAGTCCATCACCGATGAAAGACCGTCGGCCGATGCGATATAATTATGCTGAAACCCGAGTGTATGTCCCACTTCATGAGCGGATAACTGGCGTAACCTTGCCAGGGCCATCTCCTGCATGTCCTCAGGAACCGGCTGGCCGGTTTCATATGGGGAAAGCAGGGCTTCGGCGATCAAATAATCCTGCCTGACCCGCTGAGAACCCAAACTGACATGGCCTTTCAGGATCTGGCCGGTTCTGGGATCTGTAATGGAGCTTCCGTATGACCAACCTCGCGTAGACCGATGCACCCACTGGATTACATTATACCGGATATCCAGCGGATCTGCATCAGGAGGAAGCATCTTCACCTGGTAAGCATCTTTGTATCCGATAGCCTCAAACGCTTCACTCCACCAGGATGCCCCCTCAAGGAGAGCACTCCTGACGGGCTCAGGGGTGCCTGGATCAAGGTAATATACTATGGGCTCTACGGCTTCACTGACAGGTGCTGCTGGGTCCTTCTTAGTCAGCCGGTGCCGGTAAATATATCTTTTGGTAAGGGATTGTCCCAGCGGTGTTGCCAGGTCCATATACTGGAGGGACATAAAACCACTCTCAGGCAAAAATATCCTTGGTTGATATTCTCCCAGCTCCGGCAGTCCAACGAAAGAAATATGCTGACCCAGGGTGATATGTTCCGGTGAAGGGACAACCTGCCTTACAAATCTTCCAGCCATTTCACCGGAATACGTCAGGATTATATCGAACTCCGTATTCGCAGGAAAGTTCTTAGTACGGTCCATGTTCAGAGCGGATCTGGAAGCATCCACATGATAGGATCCCTGTCCCGTGTATTTCAAGGTTTCCTGGATATGGCTCTGGTCACTCAAAAGGAAATCCGTAATATCTATTAACACCTTCCCCTCCTCCTCAGCCACTACTGTAAATCCCCAGATCACTGATGTAGCAAAAGATTCAGATACTGCTCTTACTTCAAGGCTGTCCGATGAAACTGCCCTGTAATCCAGGTTCGGCTGAATCAATAAGACCTTGTTCCCGCTGCGAAAGAATGAGACTACTTTTTGAGCGCCGATCTTCCCCCGGTCGAGTCCCACATCATTCGATCCCATACCTCTTGAAAGATAACTCACTGCCAGAAAGTCTGTATTCCACCTGTCTACTTCCAGGTAGATCTTCCCATCCCTGTCAGACCAGTAGAAGGTAAAAAAACCCTCATTCTTTTTCAGTCCGGATACCTTCTCGGAAATTGTCGATATTTCACTTTCAGGGACCTTATTAGCCATAAGTGCTTGAAATGCAGTAAGTAATAGAAGGAAGGTGAGAATGAAGTGTCTCATGAAGGCGCTGATTTAAAATAGCCATTAAAAATAGATATTTTTACAACATGAATGACCAGGAGAGAAGATGCAGGAAGCAATTTGATAAGATTTCAAAGAAGGTGGGTAAAATGCTGAATGAACATCAGTTGATTAAGGCTGACGACAGGGTACTCGTTGGACTCTCCGGGGGGAAAGATTCGATGATCCTGCTGGAAGCCCTTGTAGACAGGAGAAAGCATCTGCCTTTTGAATTCCAGATATTCGCAGTGCATGTCAGCGCTACGAACATTGGTTATGAAATGGATACAGACTATCTGGAGAAGTTTTGCGCCGAGTTGGAGATACCCCTCTACCTGGAAGAAATTGAAATAGACCTGACCGTTGATCCAAAAAAGGCTCCCTGCTTTATCTGTTCATGGAACCGCAGGAAACGAATATTTGAGTTGTCGAAGGAACTGGAATGTAATAAAGTTGCCCTGGGACACCATAAGGATGATGCCATTCAGACAGTACTGATGAATATGATCTACCATGGTTCCTACAGTTCATTGCCGCAGAAATTGTCCATGTTCGAAGAGAGGATACGGCTGATCAGACCACTTTTGTTCATCCCCGAAAAGGAACTCACCTATTACGCCACCCTGCGTTCCTTCAAAAAACAGGAAAAATCCTGCCCTTATGACGATACAACCAAAAGAGAGTCAATCAAAGAGCTCATCCGCCAGATGGACAGGTTGAACAGGAATGCAAGAAGAAATCTTTTCAATGCTATGGACAATATCTACGAAGAATACCTCCCGGATATCAAGAAGGAAAAGAAGATCAGCCCGGAAAATTCGTCATCGAAAAAACAAAGTTTGTAAATAGGTAGCTTTAACCATTATGGTGTAACGCTATCATCCAATAGTTCTTAATCTAGGTTCTATTTCTGTCCCAACTTTTCTATCTCACTTTCCAGGTCATCAATCAGACGCTTTGAGTCTTCCACGATAGAATTATACATTCCCAATGTTGCTTTTATCACATAGGCATTTTGCTGCACAAGCACTTTGAAATCATCATCTACCTTTAACTCTTCATAGTTTCGGGGAACAGCCCTGTTCATTATTTCAAATGTTTTGAATTTTTTCATCATATGATCAAACAGGGGTTGATTATTCAGATATTGCCTGTCCCGCAAGAAATCGCTCAACCATTCATATTCTGCTGCGTAAATAGTTGATATATGCTGTCTTATGGAATCATTGGATAAAATGTTTACACCCTCAGACAACAATAGTTGGTAACCGGTAGTTACAGGTTCAAAATTGGCGGCCATTGGCAACCAGGCAAAATGATGAGCGAGTGAATCGTTATATGGAAGGTTTTTGTTTAAATGATCCAGAACAATCCTGGAAGAGCGAACGACATTACTCAAAAATCTGATATTTTGATTATGATCTTCAAATTCCTGTATCAGATTTTCTTTTATCTCGGAAAGTATTTCAATTTCAAGAATTCTTTCCTTTCGTTCTTCATTCCAGTTATCCAAACTTAAAGCCACAAGTATGCCTACAATGACATACAGCGTTTCAAATCCGTGTCTGATCCAATTCTCTCTGAGATGTTTAATTATTTTTTTCATAAATCTTTTAATGGTGGAACAGTAAGTCCATTCACATCCCAATTTGCAAGTTTTGCCCCCGCTTGGTATGCACTTTCAAGAAAACTCAAAAGTGTTTTTCGCGGATTATCATCTGTTAATAGATCTTTGTATTTAAGAATAGCCATTGGACTACCATTAGCATCTATCCAAAATGCATGATCAGGTTGTAAAGGTTCCTTATTCAATCCATTAGGAGAAGGTGCTGTGTATGAATAAAAAGCCGGTTCAGGCATGTTGTCATCTCCAGCCCAAAAGCCAAAACTAATTACTTCATGTGAATAAGAGTCTTTTTCCAATAATCTGGTCTTGGCATCCATTTGGGGAGCAGCTTTTCCTGAAAATCTTGTCACTGCAAGGTCCAGGTGATGCCAATATATATGTACAGGGCAGGTTTTGCCATAAAATCGTCCACTAAACTCTTTAAATACGCCATCAGTCCACATCATCATTTTCCAAAACTGATGAATAGAATCCCAATCATAGTGGTGGTATTCAGTTATTTCATTAAAAGGTTTATCAATTCCCATATCCAGAGGTTTATTGATGAATTTGGGGTGTACACCCCAATCATTTAAAACCTCCATAATATTTTGATAGAACAGACTTATGGTATATCCATTTTTTAACAAAATTTCCTTTTCTTCGCCTGTGCTACTTTGCAATTGAACAGCTTTTTTTTGGATATTTAGGATAATCTCAAATGTATTTATTCCATCATTCAATGGGATTAGGTTTGTTGAAAATCCTTTGGTCGAAACATACAAAGTGATATACCACCAGTGGTTTTTTCTAGGAGTTGATTTGAGCCTTATTTTTCCAATGATTTGAAGGAGGAGGTGTAAAGTAATTCTTGTCTCTTTCCATGTCGAATAGGGGATATATGGTAATTTCATATGAATTCTTTTAAGTTAAATATTTATGTTGTCATCCAAATTCCATTTGATGCAATGTATATGGCAGGTTTTCATAATATGATATAAATCAGCCAGTATGAACCTATTGCTCGACATAATTTTTGAAAGCGGTCATGTACTTTAAGGATTGTTTTCTGAACATGCCTTTCATCAGGAAACTCATAACTTTCATGAACCCTTTCAACTCGAAAAAGCTATTGTTGGTTTGTTTTACACTGTTGTCGTTATGTTTTTCAAATATCATTTCCACTTCATTGTATCCCATCGGACTTTGGTATGCAAATTTTATTTGATTGGGTAGGTTTTGCTCCAAAATAGTCTCAGATATTTTCATTTCTTTATTCTTATGTAAAAAATAAAAATCGCTTTTGGCACCAAGTTCACCTGGTGTGCCTGAGAGGTGCACAATTTTTTGCAATCCTTCCATCCAATGTTTTACCCCTTCAGGATCCTTAAATTTTTCAATAACCTCTTCCAAAGGTTTATTAATTGTATTTGTTAATGTGTATTTCATGACTTACTATTATTAGAGAAAACATTTAGATCTATTATACCTTTTCCTATAATTAGTTCTTCTTTAGTTTCAATATTTTGAGCCTGTTAATAGGCTTTACCATCCATTCCAGAATCTTTATCCAAACCTAAAAAATTTGGAGACAGGGCATAAAGACTAACATATACATCTGGAAAAGCATCCCAAATTTAATCGCCCCATGTCCACCCAAAGAATGTCCAGCTATTCCGCGATTTTCCCTGTCTTGAATTGTTCTATATATATTTTCAACATATGTGACCAGATCTTTGGCAGTAAAATCAGACCAATTTCCAGTTAAAGATGAGTTTGTATAAAAACTCCCCTTGTTGGATCTTCTCCTCCTGAATTTTCTAAAGCTGAACAATATAATCGGTCATAAAAAAAATCTCCTGATGGACTGTGTCCTTGAGCAAAATTGGCAATTTGGATAAAGCAGAGTAACGAAAAGAATTTGATACCCATTGTTAGCGGCATTGATTAAAATCTAACCAGTATTTTGCAAGTTGTACAACTGCATAACTTCCTTATCGCTCAATGCCACATGATAAATGCGAACATCATCTATATAACCGTCAAAATGTTTCACTGGCAAAATCCCAAAAGCCCTTTTCGATTCATAATCTAAAAATCTGGGTTGGTAATATTCATTAGTGTTGCCGCTTTAGGTTCAATATAAGTGCAATAACGAAAGTGCGAGCCATGACTCTTACATATTGTTGGATGTCGTTCCCTTATGCAGAGAATCGGTTTAATGGCATTCTTGCAGGTTTGAAACTTATGCCCAATTCTTTTCTTGCCAGGTCATTGGTATACACTATTCTTGGTTGTTCTTTCGGCTCCTGAAGGTTAAGCATCAAAGTAATATCAGACACTTTGTAACTTTCGCTTGTGAGTAGATAATTCCTTCCGTGAGTTCCGGTTGTCGTTGTCGCTTTATAAATGCCATTTGCAACATCTTCTACATCCACCAGTGCAAAATCCAAATCATTGTCATAAATCATCTGGATAAAGGGATTGGGAGCTATCTTGTTTTTGAACAAATATTGCAGGCCCATGGATGTTGAATCTTCTCTTTGCGATATAGCTTTACCCATAACACCTACGGGAGATACTGTGGTTATTTCAAAGTCTAATTTGGGATGTTCTGCTATAAACTTTTCGACAGTCTGGTTAGTAATGAATTTTGCCTGGGCATATGGATGGCCTTCGTCACTCATGAAAGGTGTATCATCCTCACTGATTTGGTCACCATCTTTTTTATTGCCGGGTAGAAGAGGGAAATTTGTGTTATATGCAGCAACGGAAGCTACGAAAACGACCTTTTCAATACCGGGTGTTTTTTGGATAGCTTCTAAAAAGTTTTCAGTCCCTTTTATAGTTGGGTCAAATAATTCAGTCTGGGGGTCCTTCACGTCAAGCTGGAAAGGGGTGCCACCATGTACAACGAGAGAACATCCCCTCAAAAAACTTTCAAGCTGTAACTTATTTTCAACACTCAGCTCAACAATTTCCAAATTTTCAGCATTTGGTAATTGTTTTAAATGTTCATATTTCTCTTTTTTAGAGATGTCTGTAGCAGATACTTTTACTGCGTATCCTTCTTCTAAAAATTTCTTGGTATTGTAGCTTCCATTAAAGCCAGAACCTCTAATGATGCCTACTTTTTTCATTTTAGTTTTTTTTATTTATGGTTTAAAAATTATTTAATTGTGTGAGATTATTTAATGACCACCAAATCAGGAAACTATGGATATTGGTGTATTTATTCCATTCACAATATGAAAATATATAAAGCAGCTGACTACTTTGCCTATATAAAGCTGATAACTTGCCTTGAAGGTAAAGGTATATTAATATATTAAGATACGCTAATATTTAATTATAATTTATCCAATTATATAATACTCTGGTGAGTAGCTATGGAAGTCCGTTGGCAGATAAGGTATTATCCCCGTTTCGATTCCAAGACAACAACAAATTTGAATTAATCAATGTGTCGTTTAACTTTATCCCTCCGAATCCCGGATTTTGTGGATATCAAGCTTTGATCAAATAAATCCATTATTATGCAAAAAAAATCAGGGGCCTTTCAATGGCCGAATCCCATTTTACCAGTTATAATCGTCATTTTAATCAATGTTAATGCTCTCAATGCCCAGATCTCGAATGGAGATGATAAACCCTGGTATGAAACTGCCCGGATATATTATGACTGGATCCGGATTGGGGAAGACCTGGACAAGGATTATGCAAAACACCTGGTTCAGAAAACCAAAGACCTGAATTGTAACACCCTGGCTTTTTGTGTATCAGTCTATGGTTATGCTTTATGGGATAGCGAGGTATCACCAAAATATAACAGGATTGGCAAAATGGATCTCATCGGTGAACTGGCGGCACTTTGCAGGAAGAACGACCTGTATTTTGTTCCATGGTGGCTTGGCACCTCTATGGGAGCAGGAAGGGTGCTGGAGGAACATCCCGGATGGATCGTTCATGGTCCGCCGAATGATGGAAAACCTGGGAGAGAATTTAATTATATATGTTACAATACACCTTACCGGGATCTGCTCTATCAGGAAGTGGAGGAAATACTTTCACAATATGACGTGGATGGGATATATTTCGACCAGCTACCAGGAAGTTGCTATTGTCCCAGTTGCCAGGAAAAATTCAAATCCTTGTATGGGAGGTCCATGCCTGTTGTTGAAGATGAATTCATACTTGCCTGGAATCATAGCGTCCCTGCTTCCCGATATCCAGCCTTATTGAATGAATTCAGAGAGAACAGTATCAAAGGATTTTGTGCTGGGATCAGGAAAGTAATTGATGAAACGCAGCCGGGGACAATATATGTCCAGAATTGGATAAAGAACCATCATGCCAGATTGGGCATCGGGCTTGTGGATGTCGTTATGCCTGAATTTTATCAGAGAGATGATCTTGTTGCCCTGGGTATGAAACACCGCATCACCAAAAGCTATTTTGGGAACGGTGCCATCTGGGGAAATGTGCGACATTCTGTAAAACATGACGCCAGGCACTTTCCTGTTCAAGGGACTCAAATGCTTTTGATGGATTGTGTGGCAAATCATTCATCTCCTTTGATGCTTGATCTTTGTGCCATGGATTTTGATTCAAGCGGTAAGGGCGAACTTGGCCGGACATTTGCAGATATTGAAAAATTCTATGATTCAAATGACAGGGGTAAGGAAGTCTATTACGCGACCCTGCTGCATTCCCTGCCAACATACAAGCAGGACCCGGTTGAATATATGAAAGATTTTGAAGGCATTTACAGGCTCCTTTTTGAAGCACATATACCCTTCAATTTAACTACGGAAGAAGGGATACAGAAAGGCGACCTGGATAAAACCAGGGTCCTGATCATTCCCAATGCTGCCTACCTTACCACTGAGACTGCCAAAGCCATAAAGAGCGCGGTAAATCAGGGTATGGGTTTGCTGGCAACCCACATGACCGGATACAAGGAAGCGAATGGCAGTATTCGAGAGAAACCAATCCTGTCCGATATTCTTGGATATGAACTACTTGACATTCAAACCCCATTTACAACAGCAACGCTTTCTCAGCATCCTGATCTTAAGGTTAGCGATATTGATCGTGGTTACTTCTATTATGCAAGTGCGAGGCCGGTCCATACCCTGACGTCTGATATGTCTGAAGATGCGTACTTCAGTTTCTGGGGAAATTTTGCTGCTATAAAACCTTCTGCAGATGCCACGGTAATCGGAGATATTCATCTTCCCGATCATGCAAGATTATCTGCCCGGGAATACAATAGAAGAGGTGTTTTTCCCGGTCCTGCTCACTGGCCCCTGGCCATTGTTCGTCAGCATGGCAAGGGCAAAACTGCATATTTCGTTCCTCAGGCTGACGAAATTGGTAGAAGGGTATACGCTCCGGAATATACCCATTTGCTGGAAAAAACCATCCTCTGGGCTGGCGGTCCTGCCATACTGGAAACTCCTGATATTCCCCCTCCTGTTGAGACAAGGATATTCCACAACCCATCAAAAAGGATGTATACCATTTTGATGATCAATCATACCACAAGTCCACTTGTGAGGGGCATGCATGAAGGCATAGGAGTGATCCGGTATATTGTACCTCTCAGGAACATTGAGTTTGCATTCTCCCCCGGAATTAACCCGGTAGAGATCAAGGATTTTGATGGAAACAGTGTTCCATATAAAATAGTGGATCATAAGGTTCAGATTACTATTCCTGAACTGGATTCTTATCAGGGTCTCTTCTTCAAATATTAAGGTCATGAAAATAAAGACGATACATTCTGGAGTAATCTGGCTGATTATGATATTAATTTTTACTTCTCCAGATACCCTGTCAGGCCAATTATTCAATTTACCGATACAGTACTACCAGATTGCGCAACTCTATGGGCCCGGTATGCCACCTTCCGGAGAAGAAGGATTGCATATGGATACTTTAAATATCAATGCTGGGAAAATTGGACTTGTGCTTGTCCACACCTGGAATTTGGGTGAAGCAGACGGTCCCTATCCCATCTATGATACAACAACCTGGAAAGATGGTGAAGCGGGTGCCTGGGTTCCTGAAGCCCATAAAATTGTGGAAGGTAACATTCACCCGGTTTTACAAGCAGCCCGCCAGTCTGGAATCAAAGTGTTTCATTTAGCACAATCTACCTATGCGGAAAAATATCCGCAATACCAGGAAATTAAGAATGACCATGAACTACAAAACCCAGTGAAGCGGGTATCATTTGAAAAAAGCATTGATCCTGTCTCTTATCAGGAGGGTTGGAACAGAGAATATGGGGTAGATTACCCAGGCCCCGTTTGGAAAACCCATACCGAGGAGTTTGATATTGCCAAATTATTAAAACCACTTCCGGATGAATCAGTATTTGTAACAGGATGGCAATTAAACGGGCTCTGCAGGAGAGAGAACATAAGTGTTCTGATTTATGCAGGTTTCATGGCAGATCTGTGCCTGCTGAATATTCCAGGAGCCATTCGTGAAATGACCAACACCTTTCGTTATAAATGTGTTGTATTACGTGATTGTACAACAGCATATGAATATGAAGAAACCATTGAAGGCAAGTGGATGACATTTGCTGCCATTCGGCTGGTTGAGAGTGAATTTGGATATTCTGCTACTGCCGAAGACTTTATTAAGGCATGTCAAGTCCAAAGAGAAAAGAAATAATGTTGAGTCTTTAGGATTTGAATTATTAAAAATCCTTTTGATACAATTCACACTGATCCATCAGGGCCCTGATTTCCTGAGGGTTCATATAGAACCTATCCATAAAATCAGTCTGCCTGTCGTTTGTTCCGGAGACTTTTCTTACATGCTCTGCATATTCCAGCAACTGCCATCCAAGTCCATGTTCAATGGTGCGCCTATCTGTCCCTTTTTCCATAGAAGCCCTGAATGATCCGCTAAAATACAACAAACCAATAGCCGATAACTGGTGGCTATTCATGGTCTCATACTCTACTGCATGAGCCAGCTCATGGCCAATGATTGCCACCTGTGCATTGAAAGGCAAGTTCTTAAGCAATACGGCGTCCATCTGTGGCAGGCTTTGATCAGATATGATCACCCGATAGATTCTTTTTTCCCGCTGTCTTAGCAAAGAAATAAGGGAAGGTCTGGACGCTAAAGGAATTAGCGCCTTTTTAACAATGAAATTGATATGTGTATTTTTCAACTCGGGAAAATGTCTTAAAGCGAGCAGGGTCTGTAGTTCAAATCCCTCTGGCAACTCTTTACGGTACCCAAGTTCAGATACCAGGCTATCAAAGGAATGTTTATAATCTTCTGAAATGTAAGTGATTACTGGATCCACAACTGGATAATCTATGGGTTCATTCTGGCAGGCTGCTAAGCATAATAAAAGTGTACATAACAATATCAGAGTTCTTCGATACATCGGCTTCAAAATTCACTAACCCGCCTGCAAATTATCAAATTTTAGGATATCATCGAAGGCCGCATTTTCAAGCACAGGCCTGATCCGGTCTATGCTAGCCATGGTTTTCCTATCCGTCATATATGACAATACCTCTGCTGAGATACCAAGTTTCAATCCATTGAATAAGAACGTATTAATGGCGACTTTGGATGAAAGAACTTCGTATTTCGGGACCTGCCTTGATCCTCTTTCTGTTCCTGAATAAATCGAGAGATTAACAAAACGATTTATCCCTGCATTTTTTCCAAGTTGCTTTAAATGCCTGTTAAAGTCTGGATGACGATAATATGGAAAAATATTGTCATCCAGATCTTCATGTTCTAAGTACTGGCTAATTATTCCATTGGCTCTATCATTGAGCGGAATATTAAATGTCTGGTACTTGCCATTCCCCTGCAAACTGATGTAACCCGAATATACATTGCTGCTTTTTAATTGGTATATCCTGGAGAGTTTTAAGCCAGAAAAACACATAAAACAAAAAATATCCCGTACTTCTACCAGTTCTGCTGATATTGGTTCAAACTGCCAGATTCTCATCAGCTCCTCCCAGTCAAGAACAAGGTCAGTCTGGTTAAATCTTGGCTTACTGACCCATTCAAATTGAAATTCCTTATACAACAGGCTTTTATTATATCCCCTCCTGGTAGCCCAGTTCAGGAACCATTTCAATACATCCAGGTTTTTTGAAATGGTATTATTTGAATGATTGTATTTGATCCTGAAGAAACGGATGTATTGTTCCATGAAAGTTTTGTCAATCCGGTTGAATCCAATCTCAATTTGTTCTATTTCTGCGAATTTTCTCAGATGATGGTATGTGGTCCTGATCTTTCTGAATGTATGAATGCTCCACTTGTGATGATTTTCATCAATGAATAACATAAACACATCGAAAAAGCTTATGTTTTCTTTTCGCCTGTTGTACTTCATCTGATTTCGCAGATAATCAGTTCCAGGATTTAATCCCATTGTCCTGGCTTCCAAATAAATTCCCGTCACCTCGTCGGCAAGGGATTGCAAATATCGGTTCAATTCTTTGCTGCCCCTTGCTGACATCAATACACGCTGAGCACTAAAGTCCCAATCTGAAAAGTCAATCCGTTCTCCAGTATTTAATTGCAAGCGTTTGCCATCAAAACTGAAATAAAGCAGTATAGGAACCTGTTTCGTCCTGGTTCGTCCATTGTCATCCTTCCTTTTCTCCAAATAAAATTTTGCTGATGCCATTTATCATACGTATTTACATACAATATTAATGATTAGATATAATTTAATATGATAAAATTATTAACTATCTCATTGATGATTTGAATTTTATGTTAATAATCACAAACAATATTATTAGTATTTTATACTATAATATAATTGATCATAAAAAAATAAATATCACTTGAAATCAAAGGATAGCTGGTAATTTTCTGAACGATCATCTGGATCTGGCTGCGTCAGGTTTGACAAAGTAATCCCCAATAACCTTATCCGGTTACCCTGGACAAATACCGAATTCAATACTTCTCTAGCAGTTGAAAAAATCTGGTCATCACTCTCCACCTCACTGTAGAATGTTTTGCTCCTGGTGATTTGCTGAAAATCAGCATATTTGATCTTTATAGTAAGTGTTCTACCCTTCACCCCTGTTCTGAGAAGATCATGCCAGAGCATATCGGTGATATTCTGGAGCGTTATATGGATATCGTCGAGATTTGTAAGATCCTCTTCAAAGGTCCGTTCCTTACCAAATGATTTACGTATCCGTTCTGGATTTACAGGCCGGTTATCAATTCCACGGCAGATATCGTAGAAAAAGTTACCGTTTTTCCCAAACATCCTGATCAGATCAGCTTGGTTCTTTTGTTTCAAATCATTTCCTTTAAATATTCCCTGCTGTTGCATCCTTCGGGCAGTGACTTTTCCAACTCCAAAGAATTTTTCTACTGGAAGTTCATTTATAAATGACTCAACTTCAGGTGGTTTGATTACATATAGCCCGTCAGGTTTATCTATGTCCGAGGCAATTTTAGCCAGAAATTTATTTATTGACACACCTGCAGAAGCTGTCAATCCAGTCTTATCTTTTATTCTCGTCTTTATTTCCTGGGCTATAATTGTCGCAGAAGATTGGTTCAGTTTATTGCATGTGACGTCCAGGAAAGCTTCATCCAGCGACAAGGGCTCAACAAGGTCTGTAATTGAGTGAAAAACCTCCATGATCTGCCTTGAAACCTGCTTATAAATGTGAAACCTGGGTTTTACGATAATGAGTCCTGGAAACCTTTTGATGGCTGTGAGCGATGGCATAGCGGACCTTATCCCATATTGTCTGGCCTCATAGCTGGCAGCTGCAACCACTCCTCGTTTACTAGCTCCCCCAACAACCAGGGGTTTATTCCTATATTCCGGAAAATCTCGTTGCTCGATAGATGCATAGAAGGCATCCATATCAATATGAATGATCTTCCTGACAGGCTTATTTAGATCTTCTTTGCCCAATATCCAAAAAATTACAAATATGAAAGACAAATTAAGAAATTTGGGATTAAATTAGCAGTTAGGATGCCAGAGATAGTTATTACCAAAGATGGATCTCACTCAATATATGTTCAATCTTTTGATGAACATTACCATTCAGTCTACGGGGCCATTACTGAATCCCGACATGTCTTTATTGAGGCTGGGTTAAAACAATTTAAAAATAAACATATCCGAATCCTTGAAATGGGATTTGGGACCGGATTAAATTCATTGCTGACCCTTGCAGAAACAAATGGAACAGACACACCTATCCATTATACTGGAATTGAGAAATATCCTCTGGAAAATACAATTATTGAATCACTGAACTATGAATTAATTATCGATCCTACTTTAACGGGTATACTTAAACGAATTCATGATTGTTCATGGGAAAAGGATGTACTGATCAAGCCTGACTTTATCCTCAAAAAAATACAGTGTGATATGCATGAGATGGAACTGACAAATGAATTTGATCTGGTTTATTTTGACGCATTTGCACCGGAAAAGCAACCAGAACTATGGACTGAAGATTTATTCAGGAAGATCTTCCTGTCTATGAAATCACAATCCATCCTGACTACTTACTCATCTAAAGGTATGGTTAGGCGCAACCTCAAAGCCGCAGGTTTTCAGGTTGAGAAAATCCCTGGACCTCTTGGAAAAAGAGAAATGACAAGGGCATTTAAACATTAATTGATCATTATAGAGGCTGATATTTCAAATGTTTCAGCATATATACATGAAATTGGGTACCAGGTTATTGGCAGGCAGGGGATATTATTAAAATTATTAACTAAATTCGCGGTTCATTAGTTATTAAATTTTAATCCAAATCAAATGAAAGGTAAATTTTTTATCGCATTACTTCCTGCAGTGTTGTTTTATGTCTCTTCCTGTCAACAGGAAATTGGAAAGGTAGATTTAAAAACCGACCATGATTCAGTATCATATATAATTGGCCATCAGATTGGAACACAAATGGCAAACAGTCCCATGACCGAGCTTAATGTTTCGGCCGTTGCGAATGGTATGCAAGATGCTCTTGATGAGTTAGACCTATTTATGGATGAGAATGCTGCCAATATGCTGATTACAGAATATATGCAAAAGACAGAAGCAGCAGCAAGTGAAGTTTATGTTGTGGAAAGCGAGAAGTTCCTTGCAGATAACATGCTCAGACCAGGAGTCAATGTTACGGAAAGTGGTCTTCAATATGAGATCCTTGTTGAAGGAGCCGGTGAAAAACCCTCCAGTGAGAGTCAGGTAACAGTTCATTATCATGGTACATTAATAGATGGAACAGTTTTCGATTCTTCAGTAGACAGGGGAGAACCTGCATCTTTTGCCGTTAACCAGGTGATTCCAGGCTGGACGGAAGTATTGCAACTCATGCCCATTGGTTCAAAGTGGAAAGTATTCATACCAAGTGAACTAGCTTATGGTGCAAATCCTCGTCCAGGTGGTCCTATCAAGCCTAATATGGCATTGATCTTCGAAATAGAATTGATATCCATAAATTAATAAGACAATGAGTTTTGAGTTAGCTGGAAAATTGATTGAAAAATTTGATGTAAACCAGGTCAGTGATACTTTTCGCAAAAGAGAATTTGTAATTGAGAAAACTGAAAACCAGGGAGGCAAGGAATTTACTGATCACATCAAATTCCAGCTAACCCAGGACCGATGTAATCTAATTGACAGTATTAATCTTCAGGATGAGATACGGGTTAATTTCAATATCAGGGGAAGAAGATGGGTGAAAGATGATAATGTAAGTTATTTCACCAATCTTGAGGCCTGGAAAATAGAAAAGATCGCCGCAACCTCTGAAGAGCCTCCTCCCCCGCCACCATTTCCGGCGGATGAGGACGCTCCTCCATCTGAGGAATTTGACGATCTTCCTTTTTAACCTTACTAACCCAAAATGTTTTCCTGAAGAATACCAGGGAATCTCGCCCTGATTTCCTGGTATTCTCAGGCAATAAATAAATTTGTTGAGAACGGATTGTTTAGCTGAGAATTCATCTCCCTTACAGCTTTACAGGGGATAAAGAATTTGAAAGTTGATCCCTTAAAAACGTTGTCCTCAACCCAAATCTCTCCGCCCATTAATTCTATGATCCCTTTTGAAAGCGTCAACCCAAGGCCAACACCACTATCACAGCTTTTCCATATTCGTACTCATCTCCCTTTTCAAAACTCTCAAAAATTTGCTTGGATTTCTCCTTCAAAATTCCCTTTCCACTATCTGTAACAAAAAAAGTTATCTTCTCTTCTCCTTCATCCATCTGATAACCAAACTCAATAATCCCTTTTTCAGTGTATTTAAATGCATTACCCAACAGGCTTGTGATAACCTGATTAAGTCTGAATTGATCCGTATGAATCATGAAATCATCAGCTTTTGATCCCAGATTTAATAACAAGGCTATATGATGCCTGTCATTACGATGTCTGTCAATATTGAAATAATGGTAAATATCTGTTAGGACCTGGTTGACAAAGCATTCTTCATTCCTAATCTTAAGTTGTCCTGTTTGAATCATGGAAACATCAATCATGGCCTCAACAACATTAAGAAGCTTGGCACTACTCTGACTGATATGATCCATATATTCTTCCCGCTTTTTATTAGGAAGCTGGTGATCATTCAGCAAGCTGGAGAAACCCAGAATTGCATTCATTGGTGTACGCAATTCATGGGAAATATTGGACAGGAACTTGGATTTCAGCTGATCGGTTTTGGTCTCATTATCCTCAACCTGTGTTCAAGATCCTTGATCCGTTTTCCAGCTTCTCGACATATGCCAGCAAATCTTCGTATGTGTGCGTTCTCTTCATGAAATCCCTGAATAGGTAAGTTTAGTCTTACTTAATTTTTCTCATTAATTTTCTTGCTTTCTTATTAAAGCTGCTTTCACCTTTGGAAATCTCCTTAAAGTGAGCACGGGCTTCAAGATTCTGTCCTGTATGCAGATAACAAAAACCCAGGTACCATTCTGCCTGTTCAATATACAGGTTATCATTATGATCAATGATCGATCCAAACTTGCTTTCAGCCTTGGAGTACTGTTCTGTCTCCATATAACTAATCCCTGAATAAAGATTGGATTCCATATCTGCAGGCTCCGTTGCCAAGTATCTGCTCATAGATTTCAATCGCCCCAAAGAAATCCTGATGTATCATACTTAGATTGTGCCAGATTTAATAAGGCTCTTGATTTCACCAGAACGATAGATCATTGTAACCTCGTAAGGTTCATAATGTCTCTGGTATATTTGTTCGTTGGTGAGCTTTTTATGCTGTACCTTCAACAGCACACCAAAAGAAAACAATATTGCCAACGAGGCAATGGCTCCATAAGACAACATCTTTCTGATGCGTGACTGCTGGGCCGGTTCCTTAGTAGGATCCCCAATCGAATTGTGGATCACATCTAGTTGGTCGCGTAAGTTCCATGACATCCTGCTCCCGGATGGCATTATCGACTTCCCTGTACAATTTAATGTCCTCAGCCAGGACTGCATTGGATTGTAGTTCTTTACTGAACCAATCCAACTCTTCCCGACTTAATTCTCCATCCAGGAAAGGCTGGATGAATTCGTCATATTTACTCATCTTTTCCATGTATATAAGGGTTTGATTGTTGTATTTTTTTATATTTAAGCATATATATAGCTACATCATTATATTCATACTCCATCTGTAAGGAATTAATCCTCACCTTATGTAAGTGCATTCCTACCATGAATACTAAGTATCCTGGTAGCTGCCACCATTCCCCAAACCAGGGAAATGTCTTTCAATCGGTGCCTTCTTGCGGGCTAAATCTCAGCCACCACAAGTCGTACCTCGAAAACTATATGTCAAAGTTGATCTGAGCTGTCTACAATGGCAGCATCAAATCGAAAAAACAATTTCTTGCTATTTCATTCTCCCCCTATCAGGTGGAATGAGAATTGGAAGATCTGGTATTTGAGCAGGTTCACCACCTCCTCTAACATTAACCAATTCATTTACTGATAAAACATCATCGCTGAAAGCAGCAAATGAGACTTGAGATCTCTTCTTCGAAAAAAGGGCGATTAAATTTTTCATCATTTTGGGTTTGAGAATTTGCCTACTCTATTTAAAGCTTTTCGGCAAACGCTTTTAGGGATCAATTCATAACTTTATTCCACAAAAGCCATGACAGGTTACCCACATTTCTAAAAAAATAATACCTTTTTTTCAAACAACTGGTAATAAATAACATACATGCTTCATTTTTTTATTTAGACATTCCAACTATATTGTTTAAATTGCATTTTCTGACATCAATCTCCTAGAAATGTATATAGTCCTTATGGAATTATCCGAGTAAACATTCTACAATTTAATATTTGTGCTTTGTTTATTTCTAATACCATATTTTTCTCATGCTAATACTTTCCCAAGCTTTGATTCTGCGAGTATACATCATCCGTTGGATAGTCTTGAACCAGCGATGATACAATTACCAGAATATGGATTTGATTACTATTATCAAGGAGATTATGAAAATGCTGCGATCAACTTTAGAAAAGTCTGGAAATTGCTGAAAAACTTTACACTGAGACAGATGAGAGGTTAGCCGGTTATTATTTGAATCTTGGAGTGATATATATTGAGTTATGGAACTTTCAGCTTGCGTTGGATCTTTTTGACAAAGCTGAAAGGATTTACTCCAATATTGATCCGAACCACATATATGTTGGTTCTATATCAGTTAATAAAGGTATTATATATAAAAGAAACCGAGATTATAATAAAGCTATACTTTATTATAATCATGGAATAAATGTATTAAAAGAATCAAGAACAGATAGACTACGATCAGTTATACCGAAGTTATAGGAATTTTTCCTCATCTCTATTTTGAATTAAATGAATTTGAAAAATCTCTCGAATACAATGAGAAAAGTATATTATATGATAAAGGCAAATCCAATGAAAATTTAGCTAGTTACTATAGCTTAACTGCTCTAAATTATAGTATGTTAAAGAAATATGAGTTAGCGAACAAGTATTATCAGGATGCTTTGACTTTATCAGAAACTATCAATTAAGCATAATCCAGACTTTCCTTCAACCGATCTAATTATGGATTATGGAGTATTTCAAATGGATCACATGAAAGACTTGGATTATGCGAAGGATCTTCTAAATAAATCACATCTTGGGCATCTTTCAAAATATGGCGAGAAACACCAAAAAACTTGCCGTTAGTTATCAAAATCTAGGAGAATTATTTTTTCATCTTGGAGATAATTGATTCGTCTTTACATTTTTTCCAGAAGTCCTTAATCTCAGCAATTCCAGATTTTAATAAATAAATATTTATCAAAATCCCAATCTAGATGTTAATTACCACAACGACCTAGAATCCTTTATACATTAAAATGGAAGGCAAAAGCTCTATGAAGCAAAATATGATATTGAAAAACCAATTAGAAGATCTTGAATTTTGCCTTGACACTTATCTTTTAGCATTTGAATTTATTGATCAAATGAGATTAATGTATGATAGTGAAACAAGTAATTTCCTTATTTCAGAACAAGAAGATGAAACATACTTGAAGGAATTCGAATTGCCGAAAAATTATTTAGAATTACAGGTGAGAAAGAATATATCGATAAGGCATTTCAGATAAATGAAAAAAGAAAATCATTTACATTGTTGACATCAATTCGAAAAACACAAGCAAGGAGTTTGGCGGAATACCATTACATCACTTATTGAGCAAGAAACTGAACTATATCAGATTGCTTGCAGCATATGAGGAGCATATATTTGCAGAAAAGAGTAAAAAAAATCCCAGATCGAAGATAAAATTAATTTTTGGGAAGAAGAGCGATTTGCTATCTATACAAAATATGAAGATCTAATTAAGACTTTTGAGAATGAATATCCGGAATATTATAGGTTAAAGTATGATGCCAGTACAATGTCTTTAGAACAAATTGCAAGACATTATTAAACCAGAACAAGTACTCATTGAATATGCACTATCTGACTCAAACCTGTTTATTTTTCAATTGGAAGAAACTATTCTCAATTTAGTAACAGAAGATTGATAGTTCTATTTTCTCAAGTCATTAATTTCATTTGGAATCAATTATCCGAACCCCAATTCTCAAATGATGCAAACAAATCATACCGAGGTTATTGTCACAATGCATTTAATTGTACCAAAACTTATTGGAACCCATTCGAAGAAATATCAGAAATAAAGATTTACTTATTGTTCCTGATGGATACACTCTGGTATATACCATTTGAGACATTACTGATTCTTCTACAAGAGATTCATTAGTTAATTATAGAAAATTACCTTATCTTAATTAGAGATTATTCAATAAGCTATACATATTCTGCAACATTATATTTTGAAGGCACCCAGACGTATAATCTAAACCAACAAAAGGATTTTTAGCATTTGCACCAGATTATTCAAATCTACTAACACAAAATGTCACATCTAATCAAGATTATTTAGAAAATTACAGAGAGAACTTGGTACCAATCCCTGGTGTAAAGGATGAAGTTCGAAGCATCCAACGACATATTGGAGGTGATATATATTTATGGATGAAGAGGCAACTGAAAGTAAATTTAAGAAAAATGCAGAAGAATTATGATATTCTACATTTAGCAATGCATACAATTGTAAACAATGAAGATCCGATGTATTCAAAACTTGCATTTACACAAAAGGTAGATAGTTGAATGATGGATTTCTTAATACATATGAGATTTACAATCTCGATACAATGCTCGGATGGCAGTATTAAGTTCATGTAAAACTGGATTTGGGAAACTTATGAAAGGTGAAGGAGTTATGAGTCTTGCCAGAGGATTTATGTATGCAGGTTGTCCGAGTATTGTGATGACCCTCTGGGAAGTGTCTGATAAGTCTGGGGCCCGCCTGATGGAAGATTTTTATAAATCATTGAAACGTGGCAGATCAAAAGCAGAGGCATTGCGTGAAGCAAAATTGGATTTCCTCAAGAACGCTGATAATCTGAAAGCCAATCCATATTTCTGGTCAACTTATGTTGTAATTGGAGATTCCAGTCCCTTATTCAAGAAGAATTTAAGCTACCTCTATTGGCTTGCAGCGATTTTGTTGATTGCGGCCGGGGGATTACTATTTTATTTCCGACAACGGAAAATTAAAAAAGGCAGAGAAGCTTTCAAGCCTGATTCCTTACTATCCTGAAATATCGGGTTATTCCCGAATCGATTCGTTTTCATGCTACGTATCTGTCTCATCCCATAGATCAGGGTATTGAGGATCCTTCTTTATCATTTCAATAAGCTTTTCCTTGCAATTATGTTTCCTTTTCTTGACATAATTCTCGCTCTTGAAACTCAGTGCCTGTGCAATCTCTTTTTGAGGGATGTCTCGTGCAGTTAATTTCAGGATGTTCTGGCAATCTTCCGGGAGTTGTTTAAAGTATTTCTGGTAAAGGCTCATTTTCAGATCTTCATTGCTAACCTTAAAGGGCTCATCTCTAAGTTCAATAAAGCTCTGTTGATCCTGTATCTTCTGATCTTCGTATTTTTGGTTTCTAAGATGTTTCAACCAGATATGCCTGGCAATGGAGTATATAAAAGTCTTAAAACTGCTATTCAGGAGGAAATGTTCCTGTTCCTTGACCTTTCGATAGATGATAATGATACATTCCTGGAAAACGTCCTTTGCATCATCGGGAGAACCGCTATTGGTGATAATAAAATGATGAACGGTAGGATAATAGTTTTTATAGATATATTGCAATACGCAGTTATCGCGGGCCTTTATCCCCTCTATAATTTCCTCAACCGAAAATTCACTCACAATATAGCGTGTTCAGGAGTATTAAGGCATAAAACTAAAAAAAAAACACTAACTGCTTGGATATCAAAAGACATATTTAATATATTGAGCAGTCGGGAGGGATGTTAAAGAGCCTTTGATTGTTCTTTAACCTACTGATATTCAGTATAATGGCCGAAAAGAGTTAGAGAAATAAAGTCTGTCTGAACCTGTTTTCCTCGAACCATTTCTCAATCAGTACAAGCAGCATAATCCCTCCGGAACCAAGGATTATCCAGGTTAAGGTGGAATTGCTGAAATCAATGAAGTGCAACTTTTCCTGGTTTATCTGTGGCAGGCTGAAATTCCAGCTCAGATTCTCAGACAGCCAGCCTGTTGATGAAGATTCACCGCTTGATCCAAATAGAATTATCAAAAACAGTAAAAAAACAGAAATGCCAATGCCAATCCAACCGGTTCTGCTAATTAGAGGTTTGCTCATAAATGCAGGCGTGATTGACTCAAGCTCTATGCGATCCATTACTTTTGCGGTAAAGTCTGTTGATGGATCGCTCAACTCATAATCCTTCATGATCCCGGAAATGAGTTGGTCTTCTTTATTTTCTCTTTCAATCATAATAAATTGTACGTTTCTTCTTTTAAATAACCCTTCAACACCGTTAACATTTTTTTCCTGGCCCTGAATAACTTTACCTTGGTATTGGTTTTGGTCAACCCGGCAATCAATGCGATCTCATCCAGGTCCTGCTCTTCGTAATAATACAAAATTACAAACATTTTTTCATCACTATCCAGGGAATCCAATGCCTTATCCAAATATTTCTTACGCTCTCCTGCTGAAAGTGTGTCATAATTCTCTTTACTTTCTAAATATAAAGTATCCGTTATATTGGACTCATCCAGGGAAACCTTGCCGGCTGGTTGTTGCCTTAATTTGGAGATGGCTGTATTATAAACTATCCTGTACAACCAGCTGGAAAATTTTGCCTTCCCTTTAAAGCTGGCAAGGGATTGATACGCCTTGATAAAGGCATCCTGGGATATCTCCTCAGCCTCTTCCCTGTCCTTTACCAGCCTTAACGCAAGAGAATATACCATCGTCTTGTATTTATCGACCAGGTAAGCAAATGCATTTCGGTCTCCCTCAAGAACTTTTATGATGTAAATATTATCTTGCTGATGATCCACCATAACTATGACGCTAAAATGAAATTCTGGTTACAAGTTGTAACCGGTTTATAAAACCAGCGTCTTAAGATTGAATCAAATTTATTAATTAAATTATAAAAATCATGCATGCTGGTGAAGTTCTTGTTCCGATTGTATTGTTCTTGGTGATATTTGGTATTATTTACTTATACTATAGTTCCAGGAATAAGGAGCGTATGGCGCTTATTGAGAAAGGTGCTGAGGCTTCTATTTTTTATGGACCCAGATCAGAAAGATCAGGAAAATGGATCCTGACCGTTGGGGTTCTCGCGATAGGTGTGGCCCTGGGTGTGCTCGTGGGGGCAGCCCTGAAAAGTGCCGGGATGGATGAGGAAGTAGCATTTCCTGCTTCAATCTTTCTGTTCGCAGGTATAGGTTTGGTCGCGGCCTATTTCCTGGGTAAAAAGGTAAATGGTAATAAATAATTAGGGTTAAACCGTTACTACTTCCTCCCTGTTGTAGTTCCTGATGAGGGACTGCGGCAGGGAGGTTGTTTTTTATAGACTCCGACAATATTTTTTAATTTTGTTAGATTGTGCCTGGAACTATAATACAGACTAACCTTTAAAATGACTTAAACCATGAATTCGATTACACAATTGGTGGAAAAACTGGATAAACTTTTGTTGAGTACCGGTATGCCTGAGGGACTTGAAGCCACTACCCGGACTGTGATTGTTGCAGTCATCATCTTCTCCCTGGCTCTGCTGGCAGATTTAATAACACGCAAGATCTTTGTATCTGGGATCAAGAGGTTTGTGCGTAAAACCAAAACGCAGCTTGATGATATTCTGATCGAACGGAGAGTCTTTCGTAAAGTTGCCCATACTGTCCCGGGTCTTATAATTTATTTTAGTGCAGGATTTATTTTCTCGTCTTATCCCGTTCTGGGTGATGTTGTCACCAGGCTGGCACTCATTTATATCATCATTGTATTACTCCTATCTATTGATTCCTTCATTAATGCCCTCCATCAAATTTACCTCAACATGCCTGTTTCTGAAGGCAGACCAATAAAAGGATATATTCAGGTAGTAAAGATCATTATATATTTTATTGCGGTAATCATGATCATCTCAGTACTGGCGAAAGAATCGCCAAATAAACTACTAACGGGACTTGGAGCGATGGCCGCAGTCCTGATACTGGTCTTCAGGGACACTATCCTGGGATTTGTAGCAAGTATTCAACTTTCAGCCAATAATATGGTTAAACCTGGAGATTGGATCACAATGCCAAGCCATAACGCAGATGGGACTGTGCTTGACATATCATTAAATACGGTTAAAGTCCAGAACTGGGATAAAACCATTGCTACAGTACCAACCTATGCATTGGTTTCGGATTCTTTCAGAAACTGGAAAGGAATGGAGGAGTCCGGCGGTCGAAGGATCAAACGGTCTATAAACATTGACATGAACTCTGTCCGTTTTGTAGATGATGAAATGGCTAAGAAATTTAAAAAGATACAAGTCCTGAGTGACTATGTGGTAAACAAGGAGGAAGAGCTCCAGAAATACAATGAAAAACATAAGATCGATGGAACAATCGTGGTAAATGGGCGACGTATGACCAACCTTGGAACCTTTAGGAAATATGTTGAGGAATACTTACACAATCATCCAAAAATTCATAATGATATGACTTTCCTCGTCAGACAGCTCCAGCCTGACGAAAGAGGATTACCAATTGAGATTTATGTTTTCAGTAATGACCAGGAATGGGCGAATTATGAAACTATCCAGTCGGATATTTTTGACCATATCCTGGCAGTGATCCCCGAATTTGATTTAAGAGTCTTCCAGAGTCCAAGTGGTAGGGATTTTCAGAGTCTTGCCAGTCAAAAAGGCATAGAATTATAAGGGTATTGATTGTATTAAACCGGCAAATAAAAGAAGGGGCAGGAAATTTTTGATTGGCTAAAACCCGGTATTGAGATAAATTGAGATGGGTTAATTTCCTGCCCCTACTTTGTTTACTAACTAAAACCTTAACAAAATTACCAAACTGTAAGCAGATCACAAAATTATTCTGAAGTTTCTGACAATATCTTGATAGTTGATTATAAATTGTTATTTTTACAGCCTGTTTTTAAAGAATCTTTCACTTATTGCGAATAAAAATGGAAGAAAGCTTTCAGATTGATAGTTTGGATAAAAAGATCATCAAAATGATCACAAAGAATGCCAGGATCCCTTACCTGGAGGTAGCAAGGGAATGCAATGTTTCCGGTGCTGCCATCCACCAGCGGATACAAAAGCTTGCCAGGATGGGAGTTATCACGGGATCGAAATTTACCATTGAACCAAAAAAAATAGGTTATAAAACTTGTGCCTACATGGGGATCTTTCTTGAACAAGCCAGTTTATACAATGATGTTTTCCAGGAACTAAAAAAAATCCCGGAAATTACACAATGCCATTTCACAACAGGCAATTATTCAGTATTTATCAAGATTTTCGCGAGAGACAATGAACATCTAAAATCCATCCTGAGTGACAAGATCCAATTGATCTCGGGAATTGCCCGGACAGAAACATTCATCTCGCTGGAAGAGGGATTCAATCGGTCCATTCCCATTGATTAATCCTACGTCCTCTGCCGGATAGCTTCATACATCAAAAGTGAAGCTGCAACTGAAACATTCAACGACGAAATACTACCAAAGAGGGGGATGGAGACAAGTTCGTCACATTTCTTCAGGACTTCTCCCGAAATGCCTTTCTCTTCTGATCCCACTATGATGGCAATCGGATCCCTGAAGCTGGTTTCATAAAAGCTGAGATTTGACTTCTCCGTTGCCCCCACTATCCTGATCCCGCTATTTTTTAGGTACCCGACTGCTTCAGCCAGGTTATATTGTCTGCATACGGGGATGGATAACAATGCTCCTGCTGAAGTTTTAACGGCATCTTCATGGATCCTGGCAACCCCCATATGCGGGATGATCAAACCGTCTACACCTGCACATTCTGCAGAACGTGCTATGGCTCCAAAATTACGGACATCCGTGATCCCGTCAAGTACCATCAGCAGAGGTACCCTGCCCGACTCGTAAACCATGGGTACAAGCTTCTCCATATCATGATAGAGAATGGGAGATATCAGGGCAACAACTCCCTGGTGATTTTTACGGGTAAACCGGTTAAGTTTCTCCACAGGTACAAACTGACTTGGGATCTCAGCTTTTCTCGTCAGGTTCAGTAATTCTGAGGAGTGTTCTCCCCGGAGACCCTTCCTGAAGAAGATCCTCTCCAACTCCTGCCCAGATTGGATAGCCTCTGTAACAGCCTGAATTCCGAAGATAATTTCTTTTTGCTTTCCCAAAATAATATCCCCTAAATACTTTCTGTGTAGAATATCTTTCCGCTTCTCCAATCCCTTATAGCCTGGGTCCACATAGAATTGACGAAATTCCTTTCCAACATGAAATCGTTCTGGGTATATGGACTTGCATGCCTTGAGAAGACAAACTGGAGCGGTTCCCGGCTTTTTTTCCGGTAGTATACCCAGACTTCGGTATCTCCTTTTTTGGTAAGGATGTTCGGTGGACCGTAAACAATGAACATCATCCCCCGGTCTGTTTTCCATCCCTCCTTGTAAGAAGTAAAGAAATAATTAGCGAAAAATACCCTATTGTAATAGACACGTATTAATTCCCTGGCAGTCTGCACATTTCCGGCAGACTCCAACCAGAAATTATCTACTGCCAGTTTCTTATTTGTCTGGTTGACTAATTCATTAAATTCAACTGAGGAAGCCAGGTAAGCCATCGGTCCAATCATATCAGTAAGTGTAGCTACCCGTGGATAGTTATCCCCGAAATTGAAAAGGGTTAAACCACCAGGTTTGTATGGATCCACCTGGATATGATACATCCCCTCCATGGTAAGGGAGACCCTTGTAGTATCACTGTAAGCATAGGCAAAGATACTGTCGGGAATGAAATCAGGCCTTGTTGAACTCAGGTTAGTTACCGGAGGTCGTGGCAGGGGAGTCAAATTTTGATAATACTTAACATAAACTGTATCAACTCCTTTTCGGTTGTACTGTACATGAAAATATTCGTCTGACTGGAATACACGATCAAAGGAAGGATATCCACTAGCTGCTGTTACCAGATAGTTTTGACCTGTATTCACCGTACTGCGGTCAACATGAATATAATTTGATGTACCCTTCTTCCTGAGCAGATCTGTAGTGGTAACCTTCAACATATACTTTTTACCCTCCATCGTCCGTATCGGCAAATTGGCTACAAATATATTTTTTACCTCATCCATTTTTAGATTGAACTCTGTCGTAATGCTATCTGCCACGAGTTCACTTTCCTTTCCATCAATAATTTCGGTTAATACATAATTGATCTCCAACTGGGCCTGGGAAGACTTTTCATCATTTGCCTGGTTAAAAAGCAGTTCAACCGGGTAAACTTTAATATAGAGCCTGGATTGAGTCCTTGCCTCATGAAATACGATAAACTCGGGATGCAATGGAGAACTTGACGGATTGTACAGGAATGCCATGTTCGACTTGGCCGTTTCCTGCTGTGGTTTTGATACACAGCTAGTTAAAGCAAGTAAGATTAATAACAAGCTAGTTGATATGTAAGCTGGTATTTTCACAGCATGAAGTTTCAGCAGGGTAAAATTACTCAATTTCTGTTTTTATTAAATTTTTCCAGCGCCATCTGATGCTTTTCCCAGTTCTGCATTTCCTGAAACAGATTAGATTTAAGTTGCTCATATCTCGTAAACACAGATTGATCCTTTATGTTTTCCGGGTCATGCATCAATTGATTTAGGGCTTCGAGCTCATTTTCAAGCCTTTCAATATTTTTCTCTGATTGTTCCACCTTTTTCTGGGCGCTCCGCTTGTGTTTCTCGAAATTCTTCTTCTTCTCATACTCCAATTTATTGCTGGAGTTTTTAGGCAACCTCTCAGATTGAGCCCGATTGTCTCTTTTTTCCACCTCCTTCAGGCTGGATAACTTCTTTCTTTTGAGAAATTCATAAATTCCCCCAAGATGTTCCCTGACTTTCCTGTCACCAAACTCATAAACCTTGTCAACCAGTCCATCCAGAAATTCCCTATCATGAGAAACTACAATTAAAGTGCCATCATAACTCAGGAGGGCATGTTTCAGGATATCTTTTGACCGCATGTCAAGGTGGTTGGTCGGCTCATCCAGGATCAGCAGGTTATATGGCTTCAGGAGAAGTTGCGCCAGGGCCAGCCTGGATCTTTCACCACCAGACAGAACCTTTACTTTCTTATCAATATCCTCACCCTGAAAAAGGAAAGCGCCCAGAATATTCCTGGTTTGTGTCCTGATATCTCCCACAGCCACATCATCAATGGTTGAGAAAACCGTTTTATTCTCATCCATGATCTCATCCTGATTCTGAGCAAAATACCCTATGTTTACATTATGCCCTACCTTCACGTTGCCTTCATATTCCAGTTCCCCTATCAAAATCTTTGAAAAGGTGGTTTTTCCCTCACCATTCTTCCCTACAAATGCCACTTTTTCCCCTCTTTCAATTACCAGGTCTATGTTTTTCAGAACGCATAAATCTCCATAATGTTTTGTCATCCGGCGAGTTTCAACCACTAAACTACCCGATCTGGGTGCCGGTGGAAACTTTATATTAAATGTGCGAAAATCTTCCAGTTCGATCTCAACAACGTCCATTTTCTCCAGCATTTTAATCCTGGACTGTACCTGTATAGCCTTGGTATTCTTATAGCGGAATCGTTCAATAAACCGCTCGGTATCTTCTATCTTTTTTTGCTGGTTTCTGTATGCAGCGAGTTGCTGTTCCCTTCGCTCTGCACGGATGGTCCGGAAACTGGAAAAAGAAACCTTGTAATCATATAATTTGCCAAGAGATATTTCTATGGTACGGTTTGTTACTGTATCCAGGAATTTCCGGTCATGGGATATCAATACTACCGCCCCTTCATAATCAGAGAGATATTTCTCTAGCCACTCAATGGATTCAATATCCAGGTGATTGGTCGGCTCATCCAGCAACAAGACCTGAGGTTTGGATAAAAGGATCCTGGCCAGTTCAATTCTCATTCTCCATCCACCACTGAATTCAGCTGTACGCCTTTTGAAGTCGGTTCTCTTAAATCCCAGTCCCAACAGGGTCTGCTCAATACCAGCCTCATAAGAATTCCCGCCAAGTAACTGGTACCTATGCAATAATTCAGAATACCTGTCAAATAATTCAGGTTGACTTTCGCTGATGTCAGGGTCTTCGATGTGTGACTGAAGCTCATCGATCTCTTTTTCCATGGCAATGATCTCACTGAAAGCCTCCAATACCTCATCCCACAGGATCTGTTTGTCAGTATATTTCATTTGCTGGGGAAGGTAACCTACCTCTACCCCATCAGGCTTTACTACCTGCCCCTCAGTGGGTACTTGTTGCCCAACAATAATCCTCAACAAAGTGGTTTTTCCTGCCCCGTTCCTGCCAACCAAACCTATGCGGTCCCTGGGATTAATAATCGCGGATACATTCCGGAAAATCTCCTGGGTGCTGAAACTCATGGATATGTTATCCAGTGAAAACATCCGGCAAATCTACTTATATTCTCCGGACAGCCATTCCAGTCCCTCTTTTGCTACATCTGCATCCTGCTGACCTGTACCTCCTGAGAAAGCACCGACTAAATATCCTGAGTCAACTTTGATAATCACTCCACCCTGCCATCCAAATTCACCTGTTATCCCTTTCCTCTCTCCATTACCACTATTTTCATGAGTAACGGCCATTTCTGATGCCTTAGCATAAGCAATGGACAGGAAATTCGCATCCTTATTGGCAAGCCTGCCCATTACCTTCATCTTTGAAATCCATGATTCTGATACATCACCTGGGATAAATGCAACCATCGCTGCTCCAGTAATGCCTAGTTTTTGAGCTGCCTTCTCTATGATTGCTAAACACTCATCCGCATTCTTAACAAATATTTGTTCTCCGTCTTTCATAGCTTCATTGTTTATTTTTATTTCACTTGCAATTGCAAAGTTGACGGTTGTAATCACAAGCGCCATTAAGAAAAGTATTTTTTTCATGATTATTGTTTTAAGTGTATTGAATAAGAACTTAATCTTTTGTCGGTGGCCAGGTAATAAAACCATGATCCCTGCTTAACCAGGGTATTGAGAGCAAATCAAATTCATAGTTCTTTTCGGTAAGTTTTCTATAGTCCGCGGTTTCCAAAAAAGGAATTTGAGAAGAAAGGATCCCTTCTGAGGCAAGCCCGTCGATGTTAGGGATTGATATATCTGCCTCCATAACAGCCAAGGTCACTGAACTGCATTTCATCGGTAAAAATAACAATGAAATTAGTTGTTTCACTACTCCCCTTTTGTGTTGCATCAGAACCACAAGCGGTCAATGTAAATACTATTGCAGCATTTAATAAAAGAGCTGCTCCATTCCAGAATTTCAGGTTCATATCTTTCATATTTTGAAATCCAAAGTAAAAAGTTTGCTCTCTGGACCTGTTTAATAAACGGTGCAGCTAGCAATTGCAAAATTACTATTTATTAGGTAAACACGATAATTTGTACCTTTGGCTGGCGTACCCATGTACCGGTATAAGGGTAACGAATTTAGTAATCCATTGAATTTTATTATGTTTCATCTTATACAATTCCTGATATGAAAAAGTACCTTGTAACAGCTCTAATTTCCCTGGCAACCGGTTTTTTAGCAGCCATGCTGATCATCATTTACCAGGGACCAGACCTGATGATGATTGAAGATCAAAGCAGGTTTGATTTCGAAAAAACAGTTTCCGGACTGGAAGATCTCGCTAAAGATCATGGCTGGTCTGTTCCCACAGTACATAATCTCCAGAAAAGCATGGAAAAAGCAGGCCACGAAGTAAATAAGGTAAAGGTTGTTGCACTTTGCAATCCAAAGCATGCCATCCATATACTTCAGGGGGATGAGGAAAGGGTTGTCTCCAGCATGATGCCCTGCCGGGTGGCTGTCTATGTTAAAGATGATGGCAAGACCTACCTGTCTCGGATGAATTCAAAACTGATGTCCAAAGGGATGAACAAGAATGTCAGGATGACCATGAAGTCGGCATTTGAGGAAATGGAAGAGATCATATCCAAACTGGTAATTACTGAGTAAAACACTGGAAATTGAGACGTAAAAAACTACCTCTGATTGAGAAAATTGAGATCACGGATATTGGTGCACGTGGGAAAGCCATCGCCCGGATCGATAACTTTGTGACCTTTGTATCCGGGGGACTGCCAGGAGATGTTGTGGATCTGCAGATCACCCGTAGGAAAAAATCCTACCAGGAAGGGAGAGTGATCAGATTTCATAAACACTCAACCCTGAGAGAGGAGCCATTCTGCCGGCATTTCGGAAAATGCGGCGGTTGCCGCTGGCAGGATCTTAAGTATGCGGAGCAGCTGCATTACAAACAACAGGAGGTCACAGATAACCTGAAACGGATTGGCCAGTTGGAACTACCACTGGTGAATCCCATCAGTGCATCGGCCAATGAAAAATATTACCGCAATAAACTGGAATTTACGTTCTCCAACAGGCGATGGCTATCAGCGGAAGAAATCAACTCGGGTGATGATTTTGCCGACAGGAACGGACTCGGATTTCATGTTCCGGGCATGTTTGACAAGGTGATTGACCTTGAGGAATGTCATCTGCAACCTGAACTTTCCAATACAATCCGGCAGGAGGTCAGGGATTATTCCCGGGATCATGGACTGACTTTCTATGATCTGAGAAATGGGGGAGGTTTGCTGAGATTATTGATCATCCGCAATACCTTGAAAGGAGAATGGATGGTCTTGGTGGTTTTTTTTGAAGATGATAAGAAGCAAAGAAACCTTCTGCTGGACCATCTTCAGGCAAAATTTCCGGAGATTACCTCGCTGATGTATTGCATTAACCAGAAGGCCAATGACTCCATCTTTGACCAGGAGATCCTGCTTTATGCCGGCCAGGACCATATCATGGAGCAGATGGAGGACCTGCAATTCAAGATCGGTCCCAAATCATTTTTCCAGACAAATTCTGTCCAGGCTCTCGAACTTTACAGGAAGGTCAGGGAGCTCGCGGGATTAACCGGGGGGGAAGTGGTGTATGATCTATATTCGGGGACAGGTACCATTGGTTTGTTCCTGGCCAGGAAAGCAGGAAAAGTAGTCGGCATCGAATACATTGATGAAGCCATCCATGATGCCAGGGTAAATGCAGGACTGAATGGCATCGGCAATGCAGCGTTCTTCAGTGGAGACATTAAAGATCTGCTTACAGAGGAATTTGTCCGGGAACAGGGACAACCTGATGTGCTGATCACAGATCCCCCAAGGGCTGGCATGCATAAGGATGTCGTAGAAGTTATTTTGTCTGTGTCTCCGGACAGGATCGTTTACGTCAGTTGCAATCCCTCAACACAGGCCCGTGACTTGCAACTTCTTTCTGAAAAATACAAGGTTCTGGAGATCCAGCCATTCGACATGTTCCCGCAAACATATCATGTAGAAAACATTGTCCTGCTGGAGAAAATGTAGCTGCTAGTCCGGCAATTTGACACCGGGCCATTCCTTGCCAAAGTCCACCCAGTACTTTTTAATGGTTCTTTTTATTTCGGGACTTAAAATCAGGATACCGATCAGGTTGGGTATGGTCATAATGGCAATGGTTATATAGGATACAGCCCAGACAATGGTCGTGTCCGTAAAGGCAGCAAAAAAGAATCCCACCACATAGATCAGGCGGTAATAGATCACATACTTGCTGCCGAATAAATAGGTGATCGCCCGGCCACCGTAATAGGACCAGGATATGGCTGTTGAGAAGGCGAAGAGTAAAAGCCCTATGGATACGATGTACTTTCCTCCTCCACCCATGACACTGCGAGTGAATGCTTCGGTCGTCAACGGAGCACTGTGCATGAGTGATTTCCCATTCACTGTGTATTCACCCAGCTCATCCTGTAATTTCCCTCCCTCGATAAGTATATTCCCGGTATATAAATCTCCATTCTTATATATCCTGACATCTTCGGCAACGGATCGTGCGCATATAAGGGTCACTTCATCAGAAATAGCACCGTTTTCAACCCTGATCGAACCACTGTGTAATATTCCCTCATCACCATTCTGTAGATATTCAACCAGCTGTAATTTATGTTCAGGATTGGTATCATCAAAGGTGCCTTCCAGAAATACCATGTCCGTTTGCTGGAACTGGTTGTCAATTTTCTCATTCCAGACACCGGTGGACAATAAGACAAGTCCAGTAAGAGAACATATGATGATGGTATCGATGAAGGGTTCGAGAATGGCTACAAGTCCCTCGCTTACCGGCTCATGTGCCCTGGCTGCCGAGTGTGCGATAGGTGCCGAGCCCTGCCCAGCCTCGTTGGAAAACAATCCCCTGTTTACTCCCCTGTTTATAGCAAATATAAAACTTGCTCCAAGAAAACCACCTACCGCAGCTGTGCCTGTAAAAGCATCTGCGAAAATAGAGATCAGGGAGGGGATTATATTTTCATAATTTGTACCTATAACCAGCAAGGCGCCGATGAAATAAATGATAGCCATAGCAGGTACGAGCGTTGAGGTAACCTTGGCAATCCGCTTGATACCTCCGATGATAACCAGTCCCAGGAGAACTGCCAATACTGCACCAGTCAACATTTCATTGACACCAAATGTCCGGAACATTGAGGTAGAGATACTGTTGATCTGGGGAAGACTGCCTGTACCGAATGAAGAAAGTATGGTGGCAACGGCAAAGAAAGCACCCAGCCAGGTCCCAATCCGAATGATCTTTCCGCTTTTTGTCTTGATATTCAGGCGCTTCTTCATATAATACATGGGACCGCCCGAAATACTGCCATCCGGGAGGATATCCCGGTATTTATGTGAGATGGTCACCTCCACAAATTTGGTGGTCATACCGAACATGGCGGTAATCAGCATCCAGAACAAAGCTGCCGGTCCACCAAGATGAATCGCCAGGGCAACACCTGCTATGTTCCCTGTGCCGACTGTTCCTGATAAAGCTGTTGTAAGCGCCTGAAAATGAGAGGCATCTCCAACATCTTCTTTTTTGTCAAATTTTCCTTTTACCACCCTGACTGCATGGCGGAAATATCGGAATTGCGGAAATTTCAGGTATATGGTGAAAAATATGCCGGTTCCGAGCAATAAAACGATAAACCAGGGATGTCCACCGATGAATCCATCCAGGTAGACTAGAAAATCATGAACTTTTTCCATGAAACAGGAGATTTGGCGATATTCAAAGTCAACAAATGTAACAAAAATTAAGAAATTCTAAAGGGAGACTTCCGGTGAGTTTCCGCACCAATTCACTGCTTGTGTATATGGAAAAAATTACTATTTTTCAGGCGCTTACCAACTCAAGCTCCACCAGCAATGGTTGGGCTTTTTTATGTCAGTAGAAATTCAAGAAGTCCAAAGCCGGAGACAAAAGAGGCTGTTCATTCACCTTCCTGCCAGGATACATAAGGGTCATTCCAACTGGGTTCCCCCCATATACATGGACGAAAGGACCTATTTCAATCCCCGGAAAAACAAATCTTTCACTTATGCTGACACTATCCTGTTTTTGGCTTATAAGGATGACCGCCCGGTAGGCAGGATCATGGGGATCATCAATAAACGCTACAATGAATCTCACGGAGAATCCCATGCCCGATTCAGTTTCCTGGAATGCTGGGATGATCAGGAAGTGGCTAAAGCCCTGCTCCATGCTGTCGAAGAATGGGCTGAAAAAAAAGGCATGACAAAATTGGTTGGTCCCCTGGGATTCTCAGACAAGGATCCCCAGGGACTCCTTGTTGAGGGCTTTGAAGAATCCATGGTCATCGCTACCAATTGCAATTATCCATACCTCCCTGCATTCGTCGAGAAAGAAGGGTTCGGGAAGGAGGTTGACCTGGTGGTCTATAAGCTGGATATCCCGGAACAGGTGCCTGATATATACCAGCACATCCACGACCGGGTACTCAGCAGGAATAACCTGGTGATAAAGGAATTTAAGAACAAAAAGGAATTAAAACCGGCCATACGCCCCGTCCTGGGACTCATGAATGAAACCTTCCAGGACATATATGGATATGATAAAATGACTGGAAAGGAAATGGATGAGTTTGCCGCCAGGTATATTCCTTTGCTGGATCCGGCCTTAATAAAGGTGGTGGAAAATGACCTCCAGGAGCCGGTGGCTTTTCTGATAGGAATGCCTGATCTCAGCGACGGCATACGCAAATCCAAAGGCTATATATTACCCATAGGGATATTTCATATCCTGCGTGCCGGAAAAAAAACAAAACAATTGAACCTGTTGCTTGGCGGGATCAGGGAAGATCACCGGAACCATGGATTGGATGCCGTGATGGGAACGCTGATGATCAAGTCGGCGAGGAAAGCAGGACTTGAATACGTTGACAGCCACGTGGAACTGGAGACCAACAAGAAAGTCCGGGCCGAAATGGAACGCATGGGTGGAAAAGTTTACAAGAGGTATCGTATCTTTCAGAAACCCATCCGGATATAATCTACCATAAGGGGAATATCCATTTCCTTGATACCATGTCTGGCCAGGTGGACCCCGTCCTCTTCCATCACACTGCTGAACCACTCAACATCTCTCGAGCCTTTTTCCAGGCTTTTCCGGTAATTTTCTATCGCACCCTTTCGGTTCCCCTGGCACCAGAGAACATGTCCCAGATTCATATAATCATTCTTGTTCCCTTCCTTTTCTATTACCTTCAGAAAATATTTTTCAGCATGGTCAAATTTGCCCAGCAGAAATGAACACCATGCAATGGGTCTGTGGATCTTGTGATTTTCAGGAGCCTTGTATTCAACCTTGAAATAATATTTCAGGGCTTCTTCAAATTCCTCTTTGTCCATCATGGTATGTCCCAGGAATGTTTGAATAAACAAATTATCCGGTTCGAGTTTCTCAGCAGCATGATAATATTCCAGTGCCGTATCGAAGTCTCCTGTCTTTCTCGAACAATACGCGATCTTCTTAACTACCCAGGATTTGCTGCGGTCAAACAATTCGGCTTTATGGTAGAATTCCAGCGCCTTGTTATAATCCCCTATCTTCTGGTAGGAGAATGCTGTCTTCTCATATAATTCAGCATTTTCTTCCGTGCAGCATAACTGTTCAAATATCCTTATGGCACGTTCAAACTGGTTCTTTTCAAAGTAGAATTCTCCGATATTCCTCAGGATCTTGCTGTCACGTATTAATGCATTGAACAGGTTCGAATTTTCAAAATCAAACTCAATCTCAAAAACATCATCAAACTCATTTTTTTGGGGATGCAATTTAAAAAATCTATAAAGGTCCTGCAGGTACTGGGTATATGTGGCCTTGTCCTTAATGGAATCATCGATCAGCTCATCACTATCGGTCATTTCATTCATGGCTTTCAGCTCCATGTTGAACAATTCCATCATCATGGACTTCTGCATGGTAGGCATATGCCTCACATTCAAACAGAAAGAGTACTTATCAGAATTGCACAAAAAGGAAGAACGTTCAAGTCCTTCAGTAAACATCTGCACATCAAAATCGCTATCCTGATCAGATAAACCCTCCCATACCTCCTTGTTATCCTTATGGAAAGGAAGAAACCAGTTACTCATTTCCTCAAAAAAAGGAAACCTCTTCAACATGGCAAAAGCACTCAGGAAAACATCTGATCCTTCCATCTGCATCGCAGAAAATTCTTCGATCTTATGATACAAATCCGGGGTATCCTTAAAAACTGTTTCCCATTCCGGGTTTTCATCGTCTATGTTCTTTGAAGAAAGGATATCCTCCAGGTCGAGTTTTTCTTCGAGGGTGGATTTCATTTTCATCATTTCCGGCAGGATCTCCTCCCTGATCTTTTTCGTTATTTTCTCAGTCTCCAGTGCCTTCAGAAACTGGATCACGATGGCCTCAATGTTTTTTTCAAGCTTATGGTTATCCCTTGCTGCTTCCAGCCGGTTGGTAATCTCCGGGTAGTAGTTCAGCCGGTAATCATGAAAATAGAGTCCCAGGAACAACCCAATGAGTGCACGCTGCCAAACCTGGTTCTCCCCTTCCTCAAAAAAATCAAATAAAAGATTGACCTTTTGAATATCAAAGTGGCGTACCAGGGAGAGTGTCAGTGAACTGACCAGGACTGATTTGTCATACCAGGGGATAAGTTTCGACTTACAGATCTTTCCGGCCATACTGATCTCAGCCTCCCTGAACTTATCCGTCAACCATATCATTCTGAATATGCTTAACAGGCTTTTATGATAATCAACCAGCTGGTCATCTTTACTTTTATCTTCTTTGCTTTGCTCCTCTTCCGAGAGGATGTACTCAATTTCCTTTCTGAAAGCAAGGTTTTCGGCCAGGTCCGATGATGCAGCGGACAAACGGCTCTGCTCTACTTCTTGCTTCAGGGGATAATAAGAGATCAGCCTTTCTTTCATCAGGATGTCTTCGCGAATGTCATCATTCAACTCCAGAACAGACTTCATCAACCTGTTAAATACCTGTTCCTTTTCGGGGTCATCACCCAGCTCAAAGGAATAGGTAAGCATGTTCCGGTAAGTATCCCTGTGTTTTTCCAGCTGTATCCCCAGGTCTCTTTTTGTACATAATACCGCCATGGTGCCCATGGCATCCATGGCCTCATTGATTCGATGGTCCTCAACGAACTCTATAACCTGCTGGTATTTATCTGTTAGTTCAGCAAATGTCATTTTCTCTGAAATTATTACACTTCCAGTAAATACACCCTCAAAAACTGACCCAATAACCTAAAGCACAATTTTTTGACATTTTGTCACTTCTTTCAATGGCAGTTAGCCAGTAATTCCCATGGCATTGGCAATGGCATTGATGGACCTGAGTAGGCTGTATAAGGTTTTTTCATTTTTCTGCTTTCGCCAGAGGGATAGCAATTTGACCTGATTTTGATGAAGGTAATCAAGGGCATTGGCCCTGAGCATGGTAGAATAGTAATGACTGGTTCGCCGCTGGCTGATGGGTTTTTCCAGGATCAGGTTCAATAGCCTGCGGGTCCTCTCCAGCTCAGTCATGATCTTCTTCATCATCCTTTCCTTGATCGTGGGATCTTCCACAAGAGAGGAATATAGCTCCATTATTCCCTCGTCCGTGGCATTCAGACTGGTATCCACATTGGTCAGCAAATACCTGATAAAGGGATCGTTTTGAACAAGGCCGACAAACTTCTCGAAGAGCTCAGGTTCATTATTCTTCAGGTTTTCCAGGGCAAAACCTACCCCGTACCAGCCCGTGAGGTTAAAGCGTGTCTGGCTCCAGCTGAATACCCAGGGTATGGCCCTCAGATCAGCGAGGCTTTTCTTCCCGGAACGCCTGGCCGGCCTTGAGCCTATCTTGCTCTCCTCTATTGCATCTATGGGTGTGGCCTGGCTGAAAAATACCAGGAATTCCGGATCTCCGGTAAGCTCCTTATAGAATCCCAGGCTTTTCTCCACCAGGTAATCCATGATCATTTCACCTGGATGGGAAGTGCTGGCAGATTGTTCCTTGAGAAATGATGAGCAGGCTGCACTGGCAATCAGCAGCTCCAGGTTGTAAGCAGCATTTCCCTTGTTCGCATATTTCCGTTCTATGGTTTCTCCCTGTTCGGTCACCCTGATATCTCCATTAACCGTGCCTGGGGGCAGTGATCTGATAAACCAGTGGGTTGGTCCGGCACCCCTGCTGATCGATCCTCCCTTGCCATGAAAGAACCTTATTCTTACCTGGTGTTTCCTTCCGGTTTCAGCCAGCTTGGATTGGGCCTGGTAAAGATTCCATGCACTGGCCATAATGCCACCATCCTTATTGCTATCACTGTAACCTATCATGACCTCCTGGACCAGATCTGCTGAGCCTGTTTTTGCACGCTGGTATTCAAGACTGTTACGGGTAACAGGATGTGAGAGAAAGTTTTCGAGTATTTTGGGACTATTACGGAGGTCTTCAATGGTCTCAAACAGGGGAACAAGGGGCATAATACATGCCAGTCCCCCAGAAGTCCATTCCATCAGTCCCGCTTCACGCGCAAGCAGGTATACTGTCAAAAGATCAGACACATCCCTGGTCATGCTAATGATCAGGGGACCCACAGCATCTTGGGAATATTTGCGGATAAAATCACCCAGCACTTTTAATGTGGCCAGGGATTCCTTTGCCTGTTCCCCCAGTCCTTCAGTACTCCTGACAAAAGGCCTGTTGGTAAGCAACTCCCGGTCTAACAATTCGAGTTTTTGCTTTTCCGGCCAGTTGGCAAAATCTTCGCCATACCTCATGGAATCGTCCAGTAACTGGGACAGGGACTGAAGATAATAGTGGCTGTTCTGTCTAATATCCAGCCTTGCCAGGTGAAATCCAAAAGTATTTACATAACGGATCATCCGTATTACTTCCTTGCTGGCAAGGGTTTCTGCTCCGAAATCCTGTAATGCATCCCGCAGGATATACAGGTCATCTATCAGTTGGTCCGTCCCGGTATAAAATTGTTTTGATGTTGATCTATCCGGTAGTTTGAGCATCAGGAGCTGGACATAATATCGAAATGCTTCGGTTTCATATTGCCTCCGTAGCTTTGTTGCTCCTTTGGCCCGCTGAAGCTTTTCTATCCTGCCCTGAAGTTCATTTCCAGCCTCAGGGATGGAGCAGAAAATACTCAGGTTCCTTGACAGGCTGGACAATTGGTCACGCATCCCGGCCATTGCATTTTTTCTCAAGACCTGCAGCGTATCCCTTGTCACTTTTGAAGTCACCAGGGGATGCCCATCCCGGTCCCCTCCCACCCAACTGCCGAAAGAAATCTGAGGCCAATGATCAGGATCCTGCAGCACTGCCTCATTCAGTCCAGCACCTTTCCAGGCCTGTAAGAACTTTTCATCGTGGATGCCGAGCAGCTCCGGGAAAACATTCTTAAAATAATGGAGCACATTGGTAAGTTCAGAATAAACATCTGGTTTGGTGACATGAATATCATCAATATGCCACAACCTGTTCAGTACTACCTTGATATTATCCCTGATCACCTCCTTCTCAGCTTCTGTATACATCGAATTCTCAAGCTTCACAAACAGCACATACAGCTCCCTGTACTGATCAAGGACCACTGGCCGTTTGGCTTCAGTGGGGTGCGCTGTAAGCACTGGCTCTATATGTACATCCCTGATACTGTCAATGATTTGATCTTCCACGGCACCCTGCTCCCTGAGGACCTTAAAACAATTTGCCCAGAGGCCATTAATACTACTAGGGGTGGACTCCGTTTCTTTTTTACGCCTCGTTTGCATGGCTCCGTTGACTTCCACTATATTCAACAACTGGAAACAGACCGAATATAGATGTAACAATTTATCCGAGTGCTGATGTTCAGCCTCTGGTACTTTTTCACTGATCCATGGAATATATGAAACCAGGCCGGTTTCCCCGTTCTCTTCCAGGACTTCACGCAGGCAATACAACAGGTACTCAAGATCGATGTAAGGTTTCCCGAGCTTTTTTTGGATGGTTTTCAGTTCATTCATTGATGGTTCCCATTAGGCAAGATACTTATTTATAGAGAAAAAAAAGAGACCGGCTCGTATGATATCGCGAGGCGGTCTCCATTCGATGAAATTTATTCCATGTTTACGGGAGCAGCAGATTGTCTATCTGTTTGCGAAACATCTCCTTGGTCTCTTCCGGGGTAGGCGCTATGCCCGCTGCCATGGTGGGTTTTCCTTCCATAGGGCAGTAAAGGAAGGCCGGTATGCTTTGTATGCCAAAAACACTGGCTAGTTCCTGTTCCTTCTGGGTATCGATCTTATATACGTTGATCTTGCCAGCGTATTCCTTGGCCAGTTCTTCAAGTATGGGAGAAGAGGTCCGGCAGGGGGCACACCAGTCAGCATAAAAATCTATCAGGCAGGGCTTTTCACCCAGGTATTTCCATTCCTGAGGGTTTTCTTCATAATTCATTACCTTGGTAAGGAAATCCGCCTTGGTAAGCATAATGGTTCCATGCTCTTCATTCTTAAGCTCCTTTTTATCAGCCGTTTTTACAATATCAGCTGATCCTTCATCTGATCCTCTAACCGATTGTCCACATGATACCATGCCGATTAGTACAGGTACTGCCATTAATAATATTATTCCTTTTTTAATCATTTTCTGCTGTTTTATCTTGGTTTGAATTGTTTTTCTTCCAGGCCGGAGCTGCAAGCAGGCCTACAAGTCCTCCCATCAGGGTACTGCTGGTCCAATTGGCTGTAAGGGGACAGGTCCCCGTGCTGCATCCGATGAATCTCCAGTATGCAAAACCCACTCCTGCCCCAATTAAAGCGAACAGTGCAGTTTTCCAGTACCGGTTGATTAGATTGTTCATATTATGCGATTATTGATGGACAAAGGTAATATCAATTACTGTTCCATGCATCTAAATAGGTTCATATTAACAGATATTTGACAGTTTGGCAGAGATTAACAATTTCCAAGCCCATGCACATCTTGATGGTGAAATGGGTAATTTTAAATTCTGTGTTGAAAACTGATTGCCATGAAAAGATCAAGTATCTCCCTGATTTACATTTCATTTACGATTTTCCTGTTCATGCTGCTTTCCTGCTCCAGGCAATTACGGAAAAACCAAACATTGTCCTCTACCTTGCGGATGACCTTTCACGGTGGGACCTGGGATGCACCGGAAACGAGGTAGTCCAAACACCAAATGTGGATCTTTTGGCCGTGGAACTAAATAACATGGCAGGGGACTCACAGTATGCAACACTGAAGGAACAAGTAAAACAGGACCTGGAACATTGGATGATGGAGCAGGGAGACCTTGGAATTGAGAGCGAGTTGCCTGTGCCCTTCTGGAAAAGGTTTTAAACCTTTTCCGCCGCACGGCTAATTCATTTGCTGATCTACCCGTGCAACCTCATTGATTCTCCTGTTGATGTCATACAGATAGTCTCTGGAATCTTTATTCTTATATTTTCCCCAAGCTTCCTGGGCCCAGGCTTTGGCTTCTTCCAGGTTTCCTTCAATTTCACAGACTACGGCCAGGTTGTGAGCGGCTCTGCCTTTTGTCTTGCGGTGTCCGGTTTCTACAGCCTGGAGTAATGCCTCCTTCGCTGCAAACCAGTCATTGACCTCCATCATGCGGGCACCTTGGGCAAAAACATCATCCCCCTTTGATTTACGGTAATAATCCCTGGATATCCTGTACCATGTGGGTGACAGCCTTCGACCGTATGCAACCCCTGCTTCGTAACTAGCTTCCTTTACCGCCGCATTTTTACTGATTAGTCCATTTATGGCTGCTTCAATGGATAACTCTCCAGTGCCAAAGCTTTCCTTGTGGCTAAATTGGTACTGGTCAATGATGCTTTTCATGGCCGGATCATACATCCTGATGCCGGCTTTGACCGTAGCAACCTGGCTGGCACCAGGAATGATGATAAAATCCGAATCAAATTTCTCTATGGCTACTATGGCATCCACCTGGTATTTCTCACAGAGTGATTCAATCTCTTCCCATAAAAGAGGCTCAGGGAAGGCTGCACTAATAGAAGAACCACCTGAATAAACTTCATTGGTCCTTTTTATGCTTACCGTCGCTGCATTCTGCAACATGGCATAAACCCCATCCATCAGGATCTGGGTAGCCAGTTTATCCTCACCAATTAATTCACCGGTTATTGCGCCTTCAATTATACTCGATGCGTCATCATCAACAAGTGTCCGGTCGATCATGGCCGCCACCTTAATATGGTCCGGAACATCAATGAGGGCAGGAATGACCACACTAAAATTCATGGTCGGTGCTGCCAGGATCAAAAATGCAATGGCAAGCAAAGGGATAAGGATCCTCGATGTTTTCATTTTGATGGATTTTGATTTCCTAAAACCATTATACGGGATCACGAATGAGAATGTTTGGTGGAGTAGCAGCTATTTGAGATTTGACATTACAATCATACCCATGAATCCGATTATGATGGCAGGGGGACAAACTAAAACAGCTATCAGGAAAAATCCTGTCCCTATAATTTCGGCTCCCGCTGCCTCTAAGATATTATGCAAAATGGCAGATACAATAGCAACAATTAGGGACGCTAGCAGTAATTTCAAAAAATTCCTGATTTTTCTCCAATGATGTATGAACGCAATAATCACCGATACAATACCGGCATAACATAGAAGTATTCCAGGTAGGTTATCCGGGATGCCTATGATTGCTGCAACTGCTATCAGGAGACAACCAATGAAAAACAGGATCAGCCTTATCCGAAGTCTCCTGCTAACTGAATGTCTTAATGATTTTTCCAATTTATAATGAATTTTCAAAGATGTGATTGTTTGATCCTAAATCAGGTAAAAAGCCGTGAGAGCAAAGGAACCACAATAGCTATGGTTCCCAATATGACGAGCACGGCTATAAAAAGTTTATACCGGAACCCGTAGGCACCCAGCAGGCTTTCATCATAGTACTGGTCCACCTTGTTATCCTTGTACATGTGTACCAAACCGTCCAGGAGTTTTGTCCGGGTATCCCTGCCGGTAAACATGGCCCTGGTAACAAACAGATTAATCAGGATGGTGGAAGCGATCAGGATGCTCAGGATGATATCGTCCTGTGGTGGATGGATGTTTTCCCTTCCATTCGGCTGAGCCACCCCCCAGTTGATCCCGAGGACAGCCAGGTTGAACAGTACGGCGGCAATTACAAAAATCGTATCTGTTTTTGAGCTCTGCTGCAGCTCCTGCACGATGTGTTGGTGAACTTCTTTTAACATGGCTTTATGGTTTTTATTTGATTAAGGTCGAAAATAGCTTTCAAATTCATTGAAAATTTCCCCCAGCGGGATGAATAGCAGCATGGAAGGTGGGGCTTCTTCCCTGGAAAACCTCTGGTCAAGCCGTTTTGCCTCACCGAGGAGTTTTGCCCCTTCTTCAGACTCACCGGCCAGGTCCTTCAGCCAGGCAAGCTTAGCATAGCACCAGGCCTTGTGGGGATTAACCGGATCAGTATCGATATACTCCTGTAGATAACTCTCCGCCAGGGAACTGTGTTCTTCCGTCCTGGTTTTGTCCCTTCGGACCTGTTTCAGATGATATCGTGCCAGATCTATCTGCAGGGTGCATTTGGCCTGCTCAAGTTCCATGGCCTTCCTGAAACACAGTTCCGCATTTTTTACATCCCCTTCAACCAGGTATGCCCGGCACATCGGATGCCTTTGAAAAAAACGGGTCCAGGCCCGGTCGACACTACCCTCATCAGTCGTTCACATAAGTCCATTGAGATCATCCTGCAAATGGATTACAAGGATTTCGGTGAACAATCGCTACTGGTCTGGGAGATCCTGCTTGGTGAGATTAATACCACTGATTAATCTTACCCGGGAAATTCAATCCTGTTTCTCTACAAGCTTATAAGCAACGACATGATGCTTTGCAAACGTCGGGACCAGCAGAAGGTTCTTCTCAGGAATATAATCAATGTCTGCAGCCCCTATTTCTGCTTCCCTGGTATCAAGGAGTATTACCTTGCTTCCATCAGGGTAGATCATAAAGACCTGTCCAAACCAGTCAGTGACAAGAAAATGCCCGGGGATACTCACTTTCGCGATCCCGTCACCCTTGCTTATGCCTTCTGTAAGTACAGTGAGTTCCTTTGTTGCCAGGTCAATGACAGCAAAATCCTCACTGCCCATGGATGCCAGCAGCAACTTTTCCCCATCGACTAAAACACCATTAGGAGCATTCAGTCCCTCGGAAAGCCAATTGCTCACCACTCCATTTGATATCAGGAAGATATTGTTATTATCAGAATCGGATACATACAGGTTCCCCTGGGAATCAATGCTGATATCATTGATCATTTTTGATCCCTCAATGACGATTCTTTCCTCGATCTCTCCTTTAGCAATATCAATAACGATAACTTCATCAACATCACTCACATAGAGTTTTCCCTCATAAATCCCCAAACCTTTGGGTGAACTCATATCTGCCACCCATTCCAGGTCCAGTATCTCACCCGAGGTGCTGAGCCTGGAGATGAAACCGTTCCCATCCTTTTCACGGGGGTTATCATTCATGTTTGACACGTAGACCACATCATTATCCTTGTCATAAATGACACATTCAGGAACCCTGAACAGGGTGTCGGTTTTCCAAACTTCAACCAGTTCAAATTTCTTAACAGCATCAGCTTCGACAGCATCTTCACCGGTTTTTTTCTTCTGGGAGGTGCAGGAAACCAGAAAGAGCAATAAAACAACTGAGAGGATCTTGTACTTAATCATGGCTTTTGTTATTGGTTAGTTTTTGGTACACAATAGATCATTTGCAATATAATTATTTAAATCTATTAATCTCTGGAAGGCACTTTCTCATGCCAGTAATCTTTCAGATCGTAAAACGCCTCAAACATGGTTTTTGTAACATCATCAGTAGTACCAATCGCTTCAGAGTCTCCATAATTAAAAACGATCAATCCACCACTGGGACGGGACCAGTTTTTCACCAGCTCAAAGGCTTCCTGCCTGACTTCCTCATGGTTGCCTTTGGGTAAGGTGTTCTGGATATCTACCGTTGTTAAAAAACACATCTCCCCTGCGAATTTATCTCCAACATTCTCAATACCGTAGACCCTGGGCTGTTGCATATTCATGACATCTACACCTGCCTCCTTGAACAGGGGAACGAAATCTGTGACATTGCCACAGCTGTGCTGTATCACATGCCAGCCATTATCATGGACTGCCCTGTATAGTTCTCTATACCTGTCCAGGAATAATTCCCTGAAAAGGTCTTCCGAAATGTAGGTGTTCTGCTGAGTCCCCCAATCATCCGTTAAGAAAATGCCGTTCACACGGTCACCAAAGCGGCGGCCGGCCTCACGAATATGCTCAACTTTATACTCCAGGATCATATCAAGGACCTTAATAATTTTTTCTGGCTCCAGGTAGAGATCCATAAGTGTGTTTTTAAATCCCCTGAGCATCTCAAGCCTCTCGATCAGGTTGAAGTGGGAGGTAATGATGGTATACCGATCGCCAGCATCCCTTATACCATCATCGATACGCTCAAAGTAGAATGGATTCTTAGGATCCGGAGGTGTGTATGAATCCAGCTTATTCCAGTCTGACAGAGGATGGGAAACAACCTGTCCCATATTTTTCGAGGTGGTTGTTTTCCAATGGCAGCCCCAGTCGTCCGGTGCAGCATTATCAAAAAACCAGCCGGCTTCCTGCCTGTCCATCTCCCATGTATCACAAAAATCATTGGGAAAATCGTCAAATTCGCTTGTAAGCTTTTTGGTCCATGCACTACCGAGAAAAAACGGAAGTCGCGGAGGATTATCAAATTCTATGGCCCGGCGTACTATCTCTTTTCGTTCCAAAACTATTAATGATTCGTTTGATACCAAGTGAAAAATCCATATTGGACTTTCACCAATAATTTGAACGCGAGGTAAATCTACACTGCTTTTTTAAAAAAACATAATTTTTTGTTTGAACTTCAGATCATTCCCTTCCTCTCATTTAAGATCATGGCAAATCACAGCGCTTTTGCAGTCCAACTCCTCGACCGGGATACTTTAGGAATTTCATTATCTTAGATCTGGCTGATCAAAATATAATACCATGAAACACTTATTATTATCGCTAATTTGCATCTTCCTGACCATCATCTCATTTGGAAAGGAACATGCTCTCTTTTCTCCTGATAAAAAAATAGAAGTAGTATTAACACTGGACTCGAAAATCGGGATAACTGCACATTACCAATCAAGTGAGCTTTTTAAACTGGAAGACATCTCCATCGAAATAGAAGGAAAAGATTTTACCTCCGGCATTAAAAAGATCAGGAAAGCAGAATCCAATTCTATAAGCCGTACAATCTTTCCTCCAATCAGGGAAAAACATCGTGAGATAAATGAAGAATTCAACGAATTAACCATCAGATTTAGAAGTAACTATGTATTTGTTGTCAGGGCATATAATGAGGGAATTGCCTACCGGTTTCAGACATCCTTCCCCGACAGCATGGTGATTAACAAGGAAAACTTCCTGCTATATCTTGAGAAGCAGGACTCCATGTGTTTCCAGAAATCAGCCACATTTAACTCAAGCTATGAAACCCCTTACCAGTCTGAAGCTGTTAAAGATATAAGCACCGATGGCTATTGCTGCCTTCCAGCCCTGGTAAAAAAACCTAACGGGGTAAATGTCCTTGTAATGGAATCAGATCTTGAGGACTATCCGGGGACCTGGCTTAAAAGTACCGGTAGTTCTTCTTTAACATCGGCGCATGCAGGTTATCCCGCAGCATTGAAATATGAAGGCAGTGCATATGGTCATGGACAGGTTAAATCCCATGAAAACTATATTGCCAGAATTCCCGGAAACAAAGCTTTCCCTTGGCGGATCTTTGCCATTTCTGATAATGATGCAGGATTGATTACCAATACCCTGGTATATCAGTTGGCAAAACCACCTCAAATAGATGATATGTCCTGGATAAAACCAGGTGTTGTAACCTTTGACTGGTGGGGAAGACGTAATGTTTACGGTACCGACTTTAAATCCGGAATAAATACTGAGACAGCAAAGTATTTTATAGATTTTGCCGCAGCGTTTGGATTCGAATACTTCCTGTTTGATGATGGATGGTGCAAATCGGATGACCTCTTTGCCATTAATCCCGGACTCGACATGGAAGAGGTCCTTACCTATGCAAAAAAGAAAGATGTAAAAATAATGCTATGGGTAATATGGCATACATTTTTACAACAGGAGCAAAAGGCATGGAATCAATTTGAAAAGTGGGGAATCAGCGGGATAAAATTTGATTTTATGAACCGGGATGATCAGCAAATGGTGCAGATCTATCATCATCTTGCAAAGGAAGCTTCCATACGGAAAATGGTCATTGATTTCCACGGTGCCTACAAACCTGCAGGTTTAAGACGTATGTACCCTAATGTATTGACAAGGGAAGCCCTGATTGAATTTGAATATAATGGGTGGACTGAACACGATACCCCTGAACATCATAACCTGTTACCTTATATTCGGAATGTGGCCGGTCCTTCAGACTATATTCCTTATACCACTCATAATGCTCAAAAGAAGAATTGGAGGCCTGTAGGTGATATGCCAATGGGACAGGGAACCAGGGCTCATTCCATGGCACTCTTTGTCATCATGGCAAGCCCGATGCAGATGTTACCTGACTCTCCATCCGATTATTATCGCGAGAAGGAATGTACTGAGTTTATATCAAAAATCCCGGTTGAATGGGACGACCTGAAAGTACTTCATGCCAAGATCGGGAAACATACCGTGCTGGCAAGAAAGAATGGGGAAGATTGGTACCTGGGGGCAATCACCAACTGGGATCCAAAAGGGTTCGAGATCGTTTTTGATTTTCTTGAAGAGGGTGAATACCAGATGGAGTTTATTGAAGACGGCATAAACGCAGACACGCGTGCCATAGACTACCTGAAAAAATCAAAAACCATCACTAAAGATGATTCCATAAATATCAAACTTGCTCCCGGAGGCGGCTGGGTAGCCAGGATAGTAAAGACCAAACATTGAATTCAATGGATAGCTGCTTAACAAATCTGGATGTTTAACATCCCATGGAATAGCAGCCTAGTCCGGGTTCCATTTCAGGGTGTTCACTAATACCATTATGAAATTCGGATTTTTAAAATCTGTTACTGAATGACCAGCCTGGTAGTAAAAAATGTTGCCCTTTCCGGATTGTTTATACCAGCCGGAGGTTGGTTGCATCCTTGATCCATCTCCACTTTTGAAACCAAACAAAACTTTTGTCTGATCGTCTTTTATAAGCTGGTTCAAGAATATTTCGGTATCAGGTAAATCAAATGCCAGGTATTCATCATGGAAAATGGTATCATATTCCGAATAAAATGGAACGGTCTTATCATACTTGATACCGTTGCTTGTGATAAAATGCCCGGGTGACAGATTAACCATGGTATGTGTCGTATGTGCAATTACCCCCCAGGGATATTTCTGATGGTCCCTCGGGAACAATTTAATGCCCAGGAAATCCAGCCAAGCCGGATTCTGCATTTTTGAAGACGCAATACCATGATGTAATACAATCAAAGATCCGCCATCTTTTGTAAAATCGATCAATGCATTTTCAGCATTCCGGACAAGTGGTTTATGGACATACATAAAGACAAAATCAAATGCTGATAAATCAGAATCAATCTCATCCTGTTCAGTATTTTGAATGTCATAATCAACATTTTCTTTCAATTTGGCTGCCATTGCATGCATTTGGGGCCATTCATCTGCGATGATCAAGACCTTCTTCTGATTACAGGAAATAATAAATAGAGTTATGACAATAATCAATATAGTTCTCACCATAAAAGCTAAAATTGTTTTGTCTTTTTCCATACCCTTACTGGCTGTTACGAAGCCGATGGTAAGGTATTAATAAACCAACCTTTTTTCAAACTCTTTTGGTCTCAGCAGGCAATCTCAATACAATTCATGTAGTTATACCAATTGTTATCGGCTAGAAATAGTATTTTTAACCCATTAGCAATGAAAAAGCAATTTGCCATCGGTACAGATATTGGCGGAAGCCATATCACCTGCCAGCTTTTCGATCTTGAAAGCCATCAATTTATCGGGAATGTCCGGATTAGAAAATCAGTAGATAGTGATTCAACGGCCCCTGAAATTCTTGACGCCTGGGCAGATGCCATCCGGGAAGCTGCTGGAGATTTCCCTTTAAGTGAACTCTCGGGGATAGGATTCGCCATGCCCGGTCCTTTTGATTACCAAAATGGGATTGCCTGGTTTGAAAACGTAGAGAAATTTAATCACCTGTACGGGGTAAACGTAATGTCGGAAATTTTGATGCGATTTCAATTAGAGGAAACATATCCGATAAGGTTTTTTAACGATGCAGCCTGTTTTGCCATAGGCGAATCGCTGCAAGGCGAAGCTGCCCAATATTCAAGATTACTAGCGATAACGCTGGGGACAGGCTTTGGAAGTACTTTTATTGATAATCATAAACCTGTGTCAGGTAAGTATGGAATACCTGATGATGGGTTTTTATATAATGTGCCATTTAGGAATTCTGTCGCAGATTATCATTTCTCTACCCGCTGGTTCTTGAAAGAATATAAAGCATTGACAGGAAAAGAAATTTCAGGCGTTAAACAGTTAGCTGACATGGTGATCAATGATAATTCTGTAGCTCTGATATTCCATACTTTTGGATCGGAGCTGGGCAATTTTCTTGTGCCCTGGTTACAGAAATTTGATGCAGAATGCCTGGTGATTGGTGGAAATATCTCATCTGCGTATCCATTATTCCGTGGAGACCTGCTCGATCAATTTTCACAAGCAGGATTGCAGATTCCTGTGATAATTTCATCTATGCCGGAAGATGCTGCCATTGCGGGGAGTGCTTTTTTATGCGACAATTCATTCTACCAGGATTTACTTTAGCAGAAATATAAAGTGGGAGATTTCAGAATTAACTCAAAATATAATAATCAACCAACTGTTGAAATTACTGATATTCCTTTCCATGTAGAAAATGGTTGGGCATCCATTTGCCACCGGCTGAACCGTGAAATAAGTTCGATTCAAAAATCGAGAAAGATTGTCGTTATTGAAACTTACCAGGGAGTGATCCATGAGGAATTAAGGGAAATGCTAAAAGGAGGCCTTATTCATAATAGCTTCATTCATGCAGAAGATGCCATGTTCTCTGAAGATGTTATCAGCAATATGGTTCAGCCTGGACTGACAAACGACCGGATTTTTGGTTATATGAGCCGCTTAACCATGGATGCATTTTTCGATCCTGAAAAAGTAGCTTCTTTACAAGCAGAAATTTATGGCCAAAATGAAGGCACTATTATCCTATATGGAAGTGGATCAGCCATCATTTGTCCTGAACCCAACTTACTGGTCTATGCCGATATGGCCCGTTGGGAAATACAGCTTCGAATGCGTGAGCATATGGTGGATAACCTGGGAGTTAAGAACCGCAACACCGAAGATTGGATGCTCTTGTACAAGCAGGGTTATTTCCTTGATTGGCGGGTTTGCGATTCACTGAAAAAGAAACTTTTTGAGAAGTGGGATTTCCTTCTTGATACCAATCAAAAAGGAAATCCAAAAATGGTAGAAGGGGAAGCCGTGTTGAAAGCATTACAAGAAACAGCCAGGCGACCTTTCAGCGTAGCTCCGTTTTTTGATCCAGGTCCTTGGGGTGGACAATGGATGAAAGAGGTTTGTAATCTTGATAGATCGGTCTCAAACTACGCCTGGTGCTTTAATTGTGTTCCCGAGGAAAACAGCCTATTATTACAATTCGGTAAAAACACCATCGAGATCCCATCCATAAACCTGGTATTCCTTCACCCTCAGGAATTACTGGGTGAAAATGTTCACATTCGCTTTGGCGACGAATTCCCCATCCGTTTTGACTTTCTCGATACCATGCAAGGGGGAAATCTTAGCCTTCAGGTACATCCTCTAACTGAATACATACAGGAAGAATTCGGAATTCATTATACCCAGGACGAAAGCTACTATTTGATGGATACAGAAGATGATGCAATCGTTTATCTGGGTTTGCGTGAAAACGTTAACCCAAAAGAGATGATTTTTGAACTGGAAGAAGCTCAATCCGGCGGGGATCCCTTTGAGGCTGAAAAACATGTTCAAACATGGCCAGTAAAGAAACACGATCATGTTTTGATTCCGGCTGGCACGGTGCACTGTTCAGGAAAAAACAGTATGGTCCTTGAGATTAGCGCAACCCCATATATTTTCACCTTTAAGCTATGGGATTGGGGAAGGCTGGGAATAGATGGAAAACCACGTCCTATCAACATTGAACATGGTAAAAAGGTCATCCAATGGGAAAGGACAAGAACCTGGACCCAGGAAAACTTGGTTAATTGTATTGAAAAGGTGGGCGAAGGCGTTGGATGGATAGAAGAACACACAGGCTTGCATGAACTTGAATTTATTGAAACCCGCAGGCATTGGTTCTCCAGAAAGGTTGAACACAATACCCAAGGAACAGTAAATGTAATCTGCCTTGTAGAAGGAAAGGAGATCATTGTCGAAAGCCCTGAAAATGAATTTGAGCCATTCATCGTCCATTATGCCGAAGTATTTATTGTTCCTGCCATTGTCGGTAAATACTCCATCCGGCCTTTTGGTGATGCTGAAGGACATAAATGTGCTACCCTGAAAGCATACGTTAGATCATGAGGTTGGAAAAGATCATGGTTGATACATCCGGAACCATCCGGGACATGAAAGTGGCCAAACACCGGGAGACTCCCTCTTTCCTGATAAAGACAGAAAAATAGGGATTAATAAACTCCATTATAGGGAAATCATATGATGACCGGACTGTTCTTAATGGCCTCCATCTTTATCAAAAGGCCCTAGTGCACTTATCTTTGTCCCATTACTCCCATCTCAGATTTTATTCGAGTTTTTAGACCTCGAAAGACTCCTTCTTACTTTTAATCTGAAGGACCAGGATCCCAAGCCTGGCCAGAACAAAAACCGTAATTCCAAAAAGAGGTCCTAGAAGTGCCATTTTTAAACCTCCTGCCATATGATGTGGAGCAATCTCCCCAGCAGCAGCAATATTGTCAAATGCCATGATAAGCCCAAATGTCCTGCCAAGATATCCCCAAGCAAGGGCAAGCCATCCTGCGTTTGCGAGAATAGAACGTGATTTTTTGCTGTAATCCTTTTCAAGAATCGCTTTGATAAACAAGGCCGTAACAATTAGCAGGAATATCAGAATTGTATAGGTAAAAATCGGTCCTCCATCGTTAAATTTCTCAAGAATAGCTTTCATAATTATTGTGTTTTAAAAGGTTTCTGAACGAAATATAAGAAGGTTTTTTTTTGGAAATTCTGAATTGCGATAGTTACCACTGATCACCCTTTGTTTGGCTGATTTAGCACGGTAAAGCGATAAATCCTCAACAAATCTGCAAAAACAGGCCTTAAACCTGTAATTGGTCTATTATTAAATGTAAAATGAAGCTGTTTTCGTAATATTGTTCCAATGAAAAGGACAATTACGAAAATCATATTGCATGTTCTGTTCTGGATCGCTGTCTGGTTTTTCTTCTATTACTTTTTCAGTTACAACTCTTCCGACAAAGGTTATGTACTATGGTTTTCCAGCCTGCTCCTTCCGATTACCATAGCCATTACCTATTTTGCCATTTACTACCTGATACCGAAACACCTTTTCCCGAAGGAATACAAAAAATTTGCGCTATACAGTTTTTTTGTTCTGGTGGTATCCTCCTATTTCATTGTATTGATCATATACGGATGCTTGTTCTTATATAAGAGATTTGATGTAACCAGCATACCCCCAATGGTAAAAAATTTCTTTTTCATTTTGATTCTTGTGTACCTGGTCGTGGGAATTGTGAGTTTTATTACCATCCTTAACAGGAGTTTTAAAACAGAAAAGAGAAACAAAGACCTCCAAAATAAAATGTTGTCTGCTCAGCTTCAGTTCAAAGAGCAGGAGCTCAATTATCTAAAAAAGCAGATACATCCCCACTTCCTCTTCAACACCCTAAATACCGTATACGGCCTGGCTCTTAAACAATCAAAACATACTCCCGAGATTATACTCAAATTGTCAAACCTTCTGGATTATATACTGTACCAGGTTGAAAAACCCCGGGTCAGTCTGAAAGAAGAGGTATTACACATCGAAGAATACATTGAGCTGGAGAAGATCCGTTTCCAGGACACATTAAAAGTAGAATTCAATTCCAGCGAAATACATGAGGGGATCCAAATAGCTCCCATGCTGTTAATTCCGTTCGTCGAAAATGCATTTAAGCATGGCAAACTGACAAAAGGATATCTAAGAATCCGGATAGATATTTTGGTGGAGAATCTGATGCTTGATTTCAGTATCAGGAATTCCGTGCTATCTGAAGAAACAGAGGATAAAAAGAATGGAATCGGTTTGGAGAATTTCAGGAAGAGGCTAGATCTGAACTACAAAGATAATTACAGGCTAGAAAATGGTATCAGAGATGGCTGGTATATTGCCCATCTGAAAATACCTGATCTAAACAAAATAAACAATGGATAAATCTGCTAACTGCATTATTGTAGATGATGAACCTGTCGCCAGGGAAATACTTGAGAATCACCTTGATAGAATCGAAACCATTAATGTCGTTGCCAGCTGCAAGAGTGCCATAGAAGCTTTCAAAATAATTAATGCCCAACCTGTTGATCTGATTTTTCTGGATATAAATATGCCTGATATCTCCGGTCTTTCTTTTGCCAAATCCATGTCCAGGGAGTATAAAATAATATTTACAACCGCGTACAGAGATTATGCCGTTGATGGATTCGATCTGAGAGCTGTTGATTACCTTCTCAAGCCGATCTCATTTGAGCGGCTTTTACAGGGAGTCAATAAATTCTTTGAAGAAAGCTCAGGCACATTCCCCAGGCAATCAGGGGAGATTCAAATTGAAAAGGAGGATTTCATGTTTGTACGATCTGACCGAAAAATGGTAAAAGTCAATTTCAAGGATATTGTTTTCATTGAGAGTCTGAGCGATTACATTAAGATCCATCTTGAAGGACCCAAAGTACTGGTGACCAGAGATACTCTTTCAAACATAGAGGCTAAATTGCCAACAAATGATTTCATTCGGATACATCGTTCCTTCATGGTTTCAATACATAAAATAGAATCATTTACAAGTGACACCATTGGAATCAGTAAACATGAAATTCCCATAAGCAGAAGCTACAGGGATGCAGTTTTAGAAAAGTTAAGCGGTAGTTGAAAAAGTATTCAGCATTTTGCTTTCGCGGCACACGCATAGATCTTATCCACTAAGATCATGTCTTTCAGTCCCTCTTCCCCGGGTACACGCATGGGCTTACCGCTGAGAATACATTTAGCCACCTCATCCATCTGGGAGGCCTGCTGGTTGACAACCGGAAACTCGAGCACCCCTTTGCTGGTTTTCCCCTTTATTCCCCGGTAGCTGGAAAATGGTTCAAGTTCGAACCTGCCATCCTCAGCAAACACTTTCAGGTAATTAAAGCCTGTATGAAAGCCTGTTGAAAGACTGGCAATACATCCTGAGGGGAATTCAAGATCGAATAGCATCACCTCTTCTGTGTCCGCAAATACATCTGGCCTTATAACATAGGAACGTGCACTCACTTTCACCGGTTCCTCCCCTGTCACGTAGCGTGCAGCCTGAAGCGGGTAAACACCCATATCCATCATCGCCCCTCCACCCATAGCCTTTTTTACCTTCCAGTGATCCGGCCGCTTCTCTCTATATCCAGCACCACAACTTATCTGCCTGAGGGGGCCGAACACCTTCTCCTGCCCCAGCCTCATGATCTCCTGGGTATGAGGCTCAAATTGCATGCGGTATCCGATGGAAAGCTGCACCCCGTTTTTTTTGCAGGCTGCTATCATATCCCTGCATTCCTCAGCATTTAACGCCATTGGTTTCTCACAGATCACATGCTTACCGGCCCGGGCTGCACGAATGGTATATTCTTTATGCATGGAATTCGGAAGCACCACATAAATAATATCTATGTCCGGATTGTCAGCGATTTCCTCGTAATTCTTGTAGTTGTAAACATTCTTCCTGGGGATGCCGTACTTCTTCATCCATGTCTCTTCCTTGGATGGTGTTCCGGTAACAATCCCGGCCAGGTAGGCCGTTTCAGTCTCCTGGAGGGCTGGAGCCAGGGTATTGGTGCTGTAATTGCCCAAGCCGACTAGGGCTATCCCGACTTTTTTTTGTTTTCCGGTAAGGATATTCGGAATGGCAAATGAATTGACCACCAGGCCTGTTCCTGCTGCAGCGATGGTCGATTTCCTGATGAAACTCCGGCGGGAATGCTTAATTGACGTCATAACTAAATAGTTTTAAAGTAGGGTAATGTTTTTATTCAAAGATACAGTAATTGGGATGATCTCCCTTATTGCGGGTCGGGTTGAAACAAACGCACACTATTGTCGATACTGATGCGCTGTATCAATGGCAGTTTTAACGTTCGCCCAATCAATGTCTCCTGGTAAGGTACATGATGCCGCAAGCACAAATTTTTCAGGAGATTGAGAGATTACACTGCTAACTTCAGAGGTTATTTCATCATGGGTGCCAGAGGTCATAATTCCTCTCTTATGCATCCCTCCCATGAATGGCTTATTGAACAATTGATACATTTCCCTGCTGCTAATGTTCTGATTATTGGTAAGGTCAAGGCTGCAGTTGACGATGTGTCCGGGATAATCTACAAAGGCTGAGTAATCCTCATAATTGCCTGAATGATCACAGATATGGAGTATATTGCAGGAGCAACCTGTTTCCATCTCCCTTCCAGCTATCAGATCATATGGTTTCACATACTCGGTAAACAAAGAAGCGTCCGTAAAACGTCCACCCTCACCTCCCTGAGTGCTTTGAAGAAATCCGTCCACGCCCAGTTTAATACACTCCTTTACATAAATGAGCAAACTCTCGGTAATGATTTCAAGTCCCTTTTTAGTCAGTTCCGGATCCTCCTCCAGGTGGCGCGTAATTATTTCGTCACTGGTGGTATGACCGGCACAGGCAAAGGGAGAATAGAATGTGGCTATGACTGGCGCCTCCTTTTTGGCTTCCTTTACGATGCCTTTGATCACAGCCAGGGGTTCTTCATAAAAATCTTTTTTATAGAATGGCATGCTGGCCCAGTCTGAAGGTTTTCGAATTCCGGCTATTTTAGGAAAGGTCTTTTCATACTGGATCTTCATGAAATCCATATTGGTAAACCTGAAATACTCTAAGTGTTTCTTAATGGCTGCTTCCCCGGTCTTATATCCTTCACCAAAATGAATGAAAAAGCCTGCAGGAAAGTATTCCTGGGGTTTGTCCTCATTGATCAAGCTCAGTAAAAGCTCCCTTTTGGATTTAGGCACTGATTTCCGTCCGGAACATTGAAGCATGCTCAACCCGCTTCCCACAGTTGCCGTGGCCAGAATACCCGATTTAAGAAATTTCCGTCTGTTCATAATTTTGCTGATTGGGTGAATTATAACCTAATAAATAATGTAAAAATAGTAACTATCGGCCTTCCATTCAAAATCCTTCGGCACCCAAAATCATAAACCTTTTAATGGGTTTCTTTCCCTCATACGTGGCTTGATTTTCAAACACATGTATAAATTTTACTTCTACTGGTTACTCTCCGTAAACATTTTTTATATAAAATTGTATTATAGAAATTGAAAACATAACAATATAACCCTGAAATGAAAACATTTTTTGATTTCAAACACCTTAGAGGTGATATATTTGGCGGGATTACTGCCGGGATCGTTGCACTTCCGCTGGCCCTTGCTTTCGGTGTCAGTTCCGGGCTTGGCCCCATGGCAGGTCTTTATGGTGCCATCTTCATTGGTTTTTTTGCTGCATTGTTCGGCGGCACCAATACCCAGATCTCAGGCCCCACAGCCCCCATGACTGCTGTCAGCATGGTTGTCATTGCTGGGATTGTGGCTGCCAACAACGGGGATGTGAAGCAGGCGCTTCCCGCCATACTTGCCGTTTTTCTGCTGGCCGGGATCATGCAAATCGGCATTGGAGTACTCGGACTTGGAAAATATATACGGTATATCCCATACCCTGTGGTTTCCGGATTTATGACGGCCATTGGAGTGATCATTATCCTGACCCAGATCTTACCCTCGCTAGGCTATTATCCCAAAGAAGACACAGCATATGTGAATCAGTTTAAACCGGAAGCTGAAGAAATCATTCTGAGGAATATTTTAAATGATGAAGCACAGGAGGGCATCCTGGTACTGGAAAGTTTTGAGGAGACCATAGATCGGGCAGAAATGATCACCAAAGAAGATATTGCCCAGGAATCCCGCACCCTGGCAGGGAAAGAGGCTTCTGGTGTAGTAGGTGCAGTGAAGCTGATGCCCCGCGCCTTCCAGAATATCAACTGGGTGGAGTTGCTCCTTGCTCTGGGAACCATTGTCATCATATATGGATTCAAACGCATTACAAAGGTACTGCCCAGCACACTGGTGGCCCTTCTTGTCATGTCAGCCATTGCAGATCTGTCGGGAATTGACTACCGCACAGTAGAAAAAATTCCGAGCGGTATCCCTATGCCCAACCTGGAGCTGTTCACCAATCTCAATCTGGCTTCCATCGCCCCATATATTTTTACAGCACTGACCCTGGCCCTTTTGGGTGCCATCGATTCGCTTCTCACATCTGTGATAGCCGATAACATGACTCGTAGCAAACATAACCCGAACCGTGAACTGGTGGGACAGGGGATCGGGAACAGCATTGCAGCCATATTCGGAGGGATCCCGGGCGCCGGTGCCACAATACGTACTGTAGTAAACATCAATGCAGGTGGAAAAACTCGACTTTCTGGAATGATCGCCGGACTCCTCCTGCTCTTCACCCTGTTGTTGCTAGGCCCCGTAGCCTCCAGGATACCTGCGGCAGTGCTTTCAGGAATTTTGATTACCGTAGGGATAGCGGTGATGGATTATAAGGGGATCCGTGCCATTCCAAACATGCCCAGGACCGAGGTGATCATTATGGTCGTGGTACTGATCCTCTCTGCATTCTGGAACCTGGTCTACGCTGTCGGTATAGGCCTTGTCATTGCCTCGATCATGTTCATGAAGAAGATAGGTGACCTGAGCGCAGAATCTTCAGACGTGAAGCCACTCAAAGATACACGCTGGCCAGACGAGGGATCTTTCCCCGACCAATTGAAGGAAAAGGTCTTTATCAAGCATATTGATGGCCCCCTGTTTTTCGGATCCACCAGCAATTTCGATCAACTGGCCAAACAGATCCCGGAATGGGCAGAAGCAGTGATCATTCGTATGGGGCGGGTACCCTACCTCGATCAATCGGGACTCTATGCACTGGAGGATGTGCTGATCGACCTGATCAATCAGGGAAAGAAAGTCCATTTAGTAGGTTTGCAGAAACAACCCAGGTACATGCTTGAGCGGGTAGATTTAATCCCAAACCTGGTTCCTTTTGAACAAACCTGCCAGGGTTTCAGCGATTGTATGCTATCCTTGAAGGAAAGCATGACCACTAAAGCTGAAGCGCCTGCCTGATTGGTGCAGGAAGCCGAAAGAACATGCAGTGAATAGTATTTAATAATGAGTTAAAGAATATACCATGACAACAATGACCGAAGAAATACAGCAGCAAATGACTCCGGAAGAGGCGCTGAATCGCCTACAGGCTGGCAACCGAAGATTTGTGGAGAACCAGGTTGAAAGACCAGACCTTTCGGAACAGGTGCGTGCCAGCGCTACCGGACAATACCCCTTCGCTGCAGTGCTGGGGTGTATTGATTCCCGGGCACCTGCAGAATTAATTTTTGACCAGGGAATAGGGGATATCTTCAATGCCCGGGTGGCCGGGAATATAGTCAATGAGGACATTTTGGGATCCCTGGAATATGCCTGTAAGGTGGCTGGTTCAAAGCTCATCCTGGTGCTGGGACATACGGCCTGTGGGGCAGTAACCGCAGCCTGTAAGCAGGTGGAACTGGGTAACATTACAGCCCTGCTGTCAAAGATCACTCCTGCGGTTAATTCATTTGGGAATACAAGCCCGGAAGTTGATGAAGTGGCCAGGCAAAACGTGCAGCTTAACATTCAGCGGATTAAAGAGGAGAGCGAAATCCTGTCGGAAATGGAATCCACAGGAGAGATCCAGATCCGCGGCGCCATGTATGATGTGGCCACAGGGAATGTCACGCTGTTGGATTGACCTTCGACACCCCGCAGATCATTTTGAAGGGCTTCTAAATGAAACAACATCCGTTGATTGAATTTTTTTATTCATTAACTTTCGATTAAAAAATATTACTGAATATTAACTTATACCTAATCCATCATGCCAATAAAGGCATTTTCCCTGCGAGCTATTGCTGTATTAGTTTTTACACTTTTAACAAACGGCGTGGCTCATGCCCAATACAATGCAGATGTAGCACATTATCATACGCCAATCTATAACAGTTTTGGCAAACTCGTTCCCTGGCACATAGATGAAAACGGTCCGTTCGATTACATAATGGACATCGAGGCCAAATGGTGGCTGAAAGCACCTAAGAAAAATGGATGGCCGATTTATCTAACCGCCTCCAAATTGACCAGGACTTATGAGCAGTCAAATGGCGCGGTACCCGGATCTGCCTGCCCTCTGGCCATAATGGCATATTTAAAATACTACTCTTTCACCGGTAACAAGGCTTATTTAGACATGGTTAAAACCATAGGAGACTATTTGATCCGGCAATGCATGACACCTTCCACGTATGCCGGTTATCCGGATTTTCCCTGGCCGGCAGGCGAAACAGGGGACATCACACCAAACGGTGGAGGTCATCCCAATACCAATGCAGGAGAATTGATGCCGGACAAAGGTGCCATGGTTGGATATTCCCTCATTCAGCTTTTCAAAGCCACAGGCGACTCGGCCTATTTAAAAGCTGCAGTCAAGATTGCTGATGTATTGTCAGACAATGCCGTTCAGGGAAATACAATCCGCTCCCCCTGGCCTTTCAAAGTCGATGCCCAAAGCGGTGATTATATCAGCGGTGCGATCGCCGGGAACCAGAGCTTCGCCCTTCGATTATTTGATGAACTGCTCGAAGCAGGGATACAGGGGAATGGAAAATATAAGACCACGCGTAATAATGTCTGGCACTGGCTGAAAAGTGTCGCCATGGCCGATACGTCGGGCAGCAAATGGCAGGATTTCTTTGAAGACCACTCCGGCAATGAGGACAATCCTACTCAGATATGTGCTCTGGAAACCGCACGTTATCTGCTGGAAAAAAGAGAACTCCTGGATGCTGAATGGTTTGAAATGGTCGGTTCCATTGTCCGTTTAGTGAAGCGGGAGTGGGCAGTACACCAGGGCAGCTTTACTGCCATTGGAGAGCAGCAAATGGACATGGAGCCTTACAACAGTCATACAGCCCGTTATGCCTCAATCCTGGCCATGTACTACGAAGCCGGTGCAAACCTTCATTTAAAAGAGGAAGCCTACAGCTCGTTTGCCTATTCCACCTACAGTGTTGATGAGGATGGATTTGCAGACACTTATTTTAACCAAAATATCGCCTGGACCACAGATTCATTTGGTGACTGGATGCTACATTTTATGGACGGTCTGGCTGCCGTTCCGGAATGGGTTTCAGGAAACAGCAGCCACATGTTGCGATCTACTTCAGTTATTACGGATATTGTTTACAACAAAAACAGCATCACCTACTCCGTTTTCGGCAACAGTGGTCAGGAAAAACTAAAACTCAATTTTAAGCCAACAGAGGTACAGGTGAATGGAACGCCTGATTCTGCATGGGAATGGGACTCCACTTCACAGGTTCTCACTATAAACCGAAGCCACGGCAATTCGATTGCCATTTTATAATAAAAATAGCAATCACTGATCCAACCTTTTAGTCAGTAATCACTCAAACTCCTTCGGCACCCCGCAGATCATTTTGAAGGGTTGGTCACCCTTGTTGCGGTACTGGTGCTTCTCACTGGGATCAACAAGTGCAAAATCACCGGCCTTCAGCGGAGTCTCCTCCCCTGCCTCGTTGACCAATGCACCCTGGCCTTCGATCACGTAGGTCACGTATACTATAGATTTGTAACCAGCACTTATAACAATCAAAATTCAGGATATTTCTATTTTTGTTTGTTATATATGACAAATTTGTGTATTTTTATATATTTGTCACTTATAAAAGCGTAATGAAGACATATATTACCCGGGAGATCTACAGAGAACGCATCGAAAAATTCATTGGGAAAGAACTAATCAAGGTGCTTATCGGACAACGAAGGGTCGGTAAGAGCTACCTGCTGTTTCAGACAATTGATAGTATTAAGGATCAATTCTCAAATGCGAATATTATTTATATAAACCTGGAATTGAATGAATTCGAATCAATTACACAACAAAAGCATCTTTATGATTACATTAAGTTAAAATCTGAGCCCGGGAAACTTAATTTTGTTTTGATTGATGAGATTCAGGTGATTCCGGAATTTGAAAGAGCTTTAAGAAGTTTATTGGCAGAAGGTGGTTTTGATATATACTGTACCGGGAGTAACGCTCATCTGCTGTCTGGTGAAATTGGAACTTATCTGGGGGGCAGATATATTGAAATCCATGTCTACCCTCTCAACTATAATGAATTCATCAAATTCCATAATCTTACTCATTCCAGTGAAAGTCTGGATAAATACCTGAAATTTGGAGGACTTCCTTACCTCATCCACTTAGAACTAACGGATGATATTGTTTTTGACTACCTGAGAAATATCAACCAGTCTATTCTTTTCCGTGATGTAGTCTCACGTTTCCAAGTTCGGAATGTGGAATTCCTGGTTCGTCTCACAAGATACTTGGCTAATGAAGCTGGCAACATAATTTCGGCAAGGAATATCGTTAAATTCCTGAAATCCCAAAAAGTCCAGATTTCTATTAATGCTGTTCTCAACTACCTTTATTACCTGAAAACTGCGTTGCTCATCTCAAGCGTAAGACGATCAGACATACAGGGTAGGAAAGTATTTGAAGTTGGGGAGAAATTCTATTTCAGCGACATAGGAATTCGAAATGCAATTACCGGATTCTCTCCTTTTGATTTGGGCAAAATAATCGAAAATGTTGTATTTCTACACCTGAAAACCATGGGATATTCACTTTTGATCGGGAAACAGGACGATCGGGAGGTGGATTTCATTGCAGAACGAAATGGGGAAAAATCATATTTCCAGGTTGCTCTAAGAATTGTTGAAGATCAAACCATGAGAAGGGAGTTTGGCAACCTCTTGGCAATCAAAGATAACTTCCCAAAATATGTAATTACAATGGATGATTATTCCGGAGCAAGCCATGAAGGGATTCAACACATTCCTTTAAAAGAATTTCTGCATGAATTCAAATAACGCGGTCTTCCTCACTCAAACTCCTTCGGCACTCCGCAGATCATTTTGAAGGGTTGGTCACCCTTGTTCCGGTACTGGTGCTTCTCACTGGGATCCACAAGTGCAAAATCACCGGCCTTCAGCGGAGTCTCCTCCCCTGCTCTCATTGACCAGTGCACCCTGGCCTTCGATCACGTAGTTCATATGCTCATATGGATGCTGGTGATAGGGTGTATGTCCTCCCGCTTCAACAGTAAATACCCGGTAAGAATAAACAGGAACCCCATCCTCATTTCCCAGGGGAAGCTGTTTCCAGGCACCCACTGCGCCGTCCATATGGACTTCATTCTTATCGACTTCGTTCAATGCTATGATTTTCATAATGCAGATTTTGTTCGTTCGATAAAATTATAAAATACTTAACAAATAACCACAAAATATTATTGTACTTTCGCATTTTAATACCCTTATATGTTATTACGTTCTTTACTTATTCTGTTTTTGCTTATACCCGGACTCTTGATGGCCCAACCTGGTGGGAAGATCTCTGGCACTGTAACAGACACTGAGACTGGTGATATCATGCCCTATGCGCAGGTGGCTGTCTACCAGCTTCCTGATTCAGTCTTTGAAACTGGGGTAATTACTAATGATAACGGGGAATATCTTGTAGATGGACTTCAGCCCGGGAAGTACGGACTGGTTATCACCTTCATCGGATACCTCCCGGCTTACCACGAACCTGTAAAAATTACAGATAAAGAAACTACCAAAGCCGGGGAAACTCGGTTAAGACTCAATATTACTTCCATTGATGAGGTGCGTGTAACCGGACAGGCAGCAACAACTTCCCGAAAAATTGAGAAACAGGTATATAATACCGATCAATTTGTGACAGCAATTGGAGGTACAGCTATCGACATACTCCACCTGATCCCTTCTATACAGATCTCACCGGATGGAGAAGTTTCATTGCGCGGAACAGGTGGTTTCCTGGTGTATTTGAATGGGAAACCCACACAATTGGAACCCTCAGTCGTACTGGCCCAGCTACCCGCCAACAGCATAGAAAAAATTGAGATCATAACCGTTCCTACAGCTCGCTATGATGCCCAGGGAAAAGGTGGCATAATCAATATATTGACCAAAGAAGGGAAACTGAGTGGAACGAGCTTTACCGGCGGACTAATGGGTGGGGGTGCTCCGGGCAATCCGGAATTCGATCCCATCAGGTACAGTGGAAATATCCTTCTGAACCATGTAGGTGAAAAGTTTAGCGTATATGGTGGACTCGATTACGGAAGGCGTAACGTCAGGGGAAACAGGGAAGGAAAAGCAAGAATATTGCAGGATGATGGATCCTACTACTGGATGGTGGCTGACGGTCCCAGGCCTGAATGGCATATCAACTGGTCCGCCAGGGCAGGGATGGATATAGATATATCAGACCGTGACCGGCTTAGTTTTGGATTATATCATGGGAAGCAGGTCGAAGGGCGTACGGCGGAATACCTCTATGATAATTATTACGGAGACATTGACGGGAATCGGGTTGACGATCCACGGAACAATGTCATATTCAATCCAAATACGCATGAACGGGTAGGAATTTTCACACTGGGATCAATCGATTACAGCCATGATTTTCAGGATGGCAAAAAACTGGGTGTCTCTTTCCTCTATGAAAACTCTGACCTTTACAGCAACCTCTCCAATATGGATATTTCCAGGATGCCGGAAAATTACGGCGATACCGTTCTTGCTTACAGGCAGTATGATGATAATCCACTGAATGGACTGCGCCTGGATGTAGACCTGACTATTCCATTGAAGAACGGGGGGGAACTTGGTTTTGGATATCATCCCCAGGCACTGTTACAGACAGGTAAGTTTTTATTTGATACACTGGATGTAAGCAACAATGCCTGGCACCCCTACACCGAATTCCAAAACGATGTTGAGCTGACCCGTTGGATCCATGCGGGTTACATTGATTATTCAGGAAGCAGTAATAAGTTGACTTATTCCGCAGGTCTCCGGGTAGAATACACAGACCAGCTTTTTTATGTTGAAAATGCAGACTATCTGAATATTTTCGACAGGCCTGCTACCAACTATCACGAATATAAAAAACTTGATTTCTTTCCGGTGTTGCACTTGGACTGGGAGATAAGTGATAAGAATGACCTGATCTTTGCTTTCAGCCGGCGGATCAATCGTCCACCAACAAAAAACATGTCCCCTTTCCTGTTAAGGAGACATTATGAAGTATTCCTGGTAGGGGACCCTTCCCTGAAGCCGGAGTATTCCATCGTTGGTGAAGTAAGTTATACCAGGAGATTCGAAAAAAGCAAGCTGACGCTCACAGGGTTTTACAGGAATACCGACAATGCCATCTACCGGGTCAATACCATCCTGAATGCTGATGATTATCAGTGGTATCATGGTAATTCCGTATTGATCAGAAGCTATACAAATGCAGGTAACAATCATGCCCTTGGTTTAGAACTTGACGGAGATTTTAAACTGACTGACTGGTGGAAGTTTTACCTTGGCGGTTCCATTTACGATTTCAGGATCAAGGGAAAGATATTTGAATACCAGGTTGATACCCGGAGTACAAACTGGACTTTGAATACAAATACTACATTCAACATAACGGATGGACTAAGCCTATACTGGACACTTTCTGCAACTTCAGCCACGGTGACTGCCCAGGGAGGCAATGAATTATTTTATATGTCTGATGCAGCCCTATCCTGGGGTCCGAAAAAAGTTGAGAGCCTAAAGCTCACTTTCAAGGTGATTGATATGTTCTCCTCCAATCACCAGGGATTGTATACCACGGGACGAGACGAAACCGGGACAGAAATCTTTTACCAAACGGTCACATATCATCGCTATGGTCCTATCTTCGAACTGAATCTGACCTATGCACTGAACTGGGCGGCTAACGGCAAGAAGGGGATAGACTCTGAATTCGGGAAAGAGGAATTTTAGATCTCCTCGACAAAATCAAACCACTTTGTTTATATTTGATAGTAACCGGCTGGCAACTGCAGCGTCAAATGAACAAACCTATTCGGCATGGCATCGCCTCCTAAATCCATTTTCCTGAGGATGCTTCTCTTTCCCCTGACCCGTATTATTATTGGGATTGCCATTTTCATTGCAGTTCCATCCCTGTTCAACAAATGGGTCCTGAAACCTGCATTAAGTGAGATTTTACCAAATGAATCCGCAGAGCAGGTGATCCGATGGACCATTTCCATTTTCCTCTTAATACTCCTGTATATTATCATTTTCAGGATTTATGAGAGGCGCAACATAACGGAACTTGCCATTCAGTATGCCGGAAAAGAGAATATTGTTGGATTTTTTGGCGGGGGACTGCTGGTTGGGAGCATCGTTGTGGTTTTTATGATTTCCGGGAGCATTTCATTTACTATCATGAATCCATTTAGTGTTATTTTTAAGCCGCTGATACTGCTTATCCTGCTGGCCCTGATGGAGGAGATCATATTCCGGGGGATTATTTACAGGATCACTGAACAATCCCTCGGCACCTGGCTGGCATTAATTATTTCTGCCCTCCTGTTCGGCATAGGCCATATTATGAATTCCCATGTTGATTTTCTGGGGATGCTTTCGGTTGCCCTGGCAGGTGTCTTTCTGGGTGTGCTGTATACCATTAGAAGCAGGCTATGGTTGCCCCTCGCAGTGCATGTCGGATGGAATTTCTTTCAGTATTTCTTCGGTCTCCCGATATCCGGCAAGGATGATTTTAAATACTTTCTGAATGCCTCCCGTGAAGGACCTGAATGGTTTGTCGGAGGTGGTTTTGGAATTGAGAACTCCATACTGGCCGTTGCGCTTATACTGGGTGTTACAATTTACCTCCTTTACCGGGCCAATATGCAGGACAGGATCATTAAACCTTACTGGAAATGATGATCTGGTTAGCTTACGGCAGCAATGGCATCCACTTCTATTTTGAACCCGAAGTGCAGGTCTCTTGTAGGTACTATTGCCCTAGCGGGACGGTGATCACCAAATATTTCTGCATATACTTCGTTCACCTTTCCCCATAATGAAATATCAGATATGTAAACGGTGACCTTTAATACCTGGTTGAGACTACTGCCGGAAGCCTCCAGTATGGCAGACAGGTTATGCAGAACCAGCCTTGTCTGGTCTTCGACTGAGCCGGTTTGCTTTTCTCCTGTTTCTGGATCTACGGGAAGCTGTCCGGACACATAAACCAGCCCATTGTGCACCATGGCCTGGGAATAATGGCCTCCCGGAAGAGGAGCTTTGTCTGTTTTGGTAGGCTTCACTTGGAATTATTATTTGATCAATTTCATTATCAAAATGGCCAGGAGCCCTGCCAGAGGTGCAAATATGATCACGCTGAGTAAATGGATCAGTGTGAAGCGCCAACCCATGATGCCTACTTCGAGAGGTATGCGGGCCACAGACATCAGGGACCAGCCTGTTACAAAAGCTACCATGGTAGGGATGCTAGCCCCCGTTTTCAATAATCCGGCTGCTATGGGCAGGCTGACATAGGGTCCGCCGGGTGTCAGGGCGCCAGCAACCGTTCCAATGAGTATACCGCGAAATCCCGACTCATCTCCCACCCAGGAACTGATCAAGTCTCGCGGGATAAGTGTTTGGACAAGTCCCGCAATAATAAATGCAAATATGAGCAAGGGGATAATTTGAAGGGTCATGTTCCATGCAGATTTCAATCCGGCTATATTCTTTCCTTCTCCCTGCAGGGAGGCAATAATAAAAAGGACCACTGCAATGACAAACATCACCACTGTCGGCCAGAAGATCTGTGAACTCATGATTTTTTTCATTTCTTATTCAAGGGTAATTCAATTCCAAAATTACGTTTCTTATCCTCCCACTTCAACATTATTCCAAAAAACAATCCCAGCAATCCAAGTCCCGCAAACATCAAAATGGTCGGTGTATAGTTCAGGATAGCAGGATTTCCCTGGTTGGTATGATCCAGTATCATCCCGGCCAATATGGGAACTCCCCAGAGTCCAATGTTCTGCACCGAATACATCAATCCATAGGCAGTCCCAATTTCCTTATCCCTTACCAGCTTGACCATTGAGGGCCACATGGCACCCGGTACCAGGGAAAAGGCAATCCCGAGCATTACCATGAATACATATGGTTTCAAAGGGGTAAGGGCAAATACAAGATGTACGATCAACAAAATCATTGCCCCAAATATCATAACGGAAGCACTGCGCCCCTTTCGATCGACCAAAAGTCCGAATAAGGGAGTAAAAATCATGGTACCCAACGGTAGCAAAGAGGTAATCCTTCCACTTTGTATGGCCGTCATATTGAATTTATTTAAGAAAAAATCAGGTGCATAAGCCACAAATGGGAAAACAGCAGAGTAGAAAGTTAAACAGAGCAGTAAAATCCATATATAGGCCCGGTTGGTAATGATCCCGAGAATATCTCTAATGGCAAATTTTTCATCCTCAGCTAGGAGTTTTTGCTCCTGTTTGATCTCCCTGTCAATTTTCAGATCAAAGAGCATATATATGATGAAAGCCAGCAGTCCCATGCATACCAGGACACCTGCAAACCAGACGGCTGTATTCAGTCCCGCACCATCCTGTGCAAGCACCGGAGAGATCTGTAGCGCGGCAAATGTACCCAGCCGGCCAAAAGCTATCTTTAAGCCGAAGGCAAGGGCAAGGTCTTTCCCCTTGAACCATTTTACCAGGATCTTACTTACCACAACGATGCTGGTCTCTGCTCCAAGTCCATAGAAAAATCTTCCCAGGAGCATCATCTTCAACTCCGGAGAATAGTTCGGCCAGAATGAAGACATAAAGGCATATCCGGGTCCGCCGTTGCCATAGGCAGTAGATGCTCCATAAGCGGTCAGCATGGCACCAAAGGCCATAAAGAAGATAAACATGAAACCGGTCCGGCGTATCCCAAGCTTATCCAGGATCATCCCGCCAATTACCGCCATCAACAGGAAGGTATTCGGGATGGAATAGAAGGAAACAAAGAGGCCGTAATGGGTATTCGTAAAATTGAACTCCCTCATCAGCAGATCCTTCAGGGTGGAGAAGGCATCATAGAAATAATAGTTTACTGAGAGGATGAGCCCAACCAGGAACAGGATGCCCCACCGGGCATAAGGGGATTCATTAAGGGCCTTTTTGATTTTCTCCATCTGGAAAGTTTATCCCGCTCAAAATAAGCAAAAGCAGCCAGAATATAAACTCTTTCCATGCATTGTATATAAATGAAATAATTTTTGTTCTTCCGGGCATATTTTATACTTTTGTCCTGCTTTTTCAGAAAGCAAATGAGCCAAAGCTCTTGGAGAGGTGGGAGAGTGGCTTAATCCACCGGTTTGCTAAACCGGCGTACTGGGAAACCGGTACCGGGGGTTCGAATCCCCCTCTCTCCGCAGGAAGGCCTGAGTGTGGGTGTGAAAGTGTGAGTGTGAAGGAGAGTGAGGGTGGTTGGGCAAGAGAGTGGGCAAGAGATTGAGTATGACACCCGACAAATGGCAAGTAGAAGAAAAAGAGAATGTTTGATTTTGAGAAGTTAGATATTTACCAGGTTCTGAGAGATCTTAATTACAAGGTTTTTTCGTTCTTGAATGAGGACAAGAAAGTTGACCCCCTGGTAAAGGATCAGTGGAAAAGGGCTTCTCAGAGTTCCGTTTTGAATCTGGCTGAAGGGACAGGAAGAATGACCATTCCTGACAAAAAACATTTTCTCACGATCAGTCGTGGTAGCATCTTTGAAAGCGTAGCCCTCATGCAACAGGTCTTTGACCAGGGTCAGATAGAAACAAAGCTCTACGAGGAGCTTTATGAAAAATATGAACAGGCTTCGAAGATGCTCCTGGGCATGTTCAGAAGCTATGATAAATAAAGGATGAGGGGCCTTGCCCCCACCCTCACACACACACCATCACACCCACACCATCATCGGGGTATAGCGCAGTCCGGTTAGCGCACCTGCTTTGGGAGCAGGGGGTCGCAGGTTCGAATCCTGCTACCCCGACAAAAGAAAAGCCTTGCACGAAAGTGCAGGGTTTTTTATTTGGAGCAAAACCAAGCTTGCTTGAGGTTTGAGACAAATGAAAAAGCCTGGTATGAGCGAAGCGAATCAAGGTTTTTCTTTTAGATACCTTCTACAAGGATCACGAGTCGCCAAGCGACGAGTAATCCTGCCACCCCGACATAACGGGACGTTCCGGTTTATTGCTGGTTTGTCCCTTTATTATTTTTGAAATATTGGGTAATCTTTGCAAAATTTCAAAAATCTAAACACCTCGGCACGTATAAGAACATTGTAAGCAATATCTTCTTTTCCAACTCCACCTGCGATCCCATGCAACCGTCCTTTAAAATAGGTTTCAGATTCTTTTTGGTATCCACTAATTTTATGTATGGATTGAGAATGTATCATATTAAATATTCTTTAAGAATTTGTATTTTAGAAAGAAGAAACCAAAACCTTATGACTATGACTGAATCAGATTTCTTTGACGATTGGAAATCGGTAAGAGAACGACTTCAAGAATTGGTAAATGATTTGGATAGGGATGACATTGACCTCATTGAGGTAAGGGAAGGAGTTCAAAAATTAGCCAAACTTGTTATGATGCTGACAAAAGGCTTAGAAGTATTGGGCGAGGATTACTCCTATACTGTTAAAATGCTTAAGGAGAGGGATGGGCAATAGAAATGTACGTTAATAACGAGGTTAAAATGTATCCTGGGTTGTTCACTATGATCTTATGATCCAAAACCATTTCAGAACCCTCCAGTACATCTTTTTATTGCCAGTGATCCTATTGATCAGTTCACTGTCATCATAACACTGTGACACTCCGGGGAAAAATCCGTTTCATCCTGATCTGAACCTCCAGATGGAAGAAATGGCACGACAAACAGAAATCGTGAAGGAAGACTACTGGAACCTTGTATCGGCAGAATCAAATACCGATCTGTGTGCGGCGCTCGAGGACTGGAATTTGTGCGGTCCTGTATCGTGGAGCCTTTATGGATGTATATGGCAAGGCAGACCATTAGCGGGGGCAGTAAAGAGGTTTAAATATCCAAACATTCCTCCATGTGTGTCAGACTTATTTTAACCACTTAAATAGATTATTATGAGAACATTCCTCATGCTGGTTCTGACCGGCTTTACCTTATTTGCCCATTCTGAAGATGCAAGTGTTGTCGACTTCGGGGCCATTTCCGATGGGACCACCCTCACAACCCAGGCGATTCAGGACGCCATCGACCATTGTCATGCCACGGGTGGGGGAACCGTTACGATCCCGCAGGGAACCTACCTGACCCGGACCATTTATCATCGCTCGAATGTAAACCTGGAGATCAGGGAAGGAGCCCTGCTGCTGGGTGATACCATACCGAGCGCCTTCAATCAAGCCATTATCTATGGTAAAAACATCGAAAATGCTTCCATTACAGGCCTGGGTGCCATCAATGGACAGGGATGGGCCAAATATTTTCCCAAAGACGGCCAGCGGCATAATGATGTACGTTTTTACCGCTGTGAGAACATCCGGGTCATGGATGTCACCATGCTCAATGCTCCCAGCTGGGTCTTCCGTATCCTCGAATGCGACGGAGTAATGGTCCGAAGTGTAAAAATCTACTCCTATGTCAATCAGAACAATGACGGGATTGATATCGATGCCAAAAACGTAACCGTCTCTGACTGCATCGTGGATTGCGAAGATGATGCGATGTGCCTAAAAAGCGACAACCCGGATTTCCTGTGTGAAAACATTGCCATAAGCAATTGCATTCTGGCAACCAACTGCAATGCCATCAAGTTCGGCACCGCCAGCCATTGCGGATTCCGGAATATTGCCGTGAGCAATTGCGTGATCCGTCGGCCCTATGGTGCTGCCAAGATTCCTCCCCGCTCAAACCTCAAGGGTTCTGATACAGATACGATCATGGAGATCGGGCTGGCGCTGGAAATCGTGGATGGCGGTTTCATGCACCAGGTCACCGTCACCAACCTCACGATGGAGGGCATCCAGACCCCGCTTTTCATCCGCTTGGGAAACCGAAGATCCAAATATAAGGATGCCGAAGGCAATCCGATCCCCGGTTCGCTCAAAAATGTGATCATCAGTAACATTACGGCCACCGATGAAAGCTATTTGCACAGCTCCGTTACAGGTATTCCTGGAACCTATGTTGAAAATGTGATCATCCGAAATGTTATTTTGCACTCCAAAGGCGGTGGAACGATGCTGGAGGCAGAGGCAGAGGTGCCGGAAAAAATCGACCGGTATCCCCAGGCCAATGTAATCTTCGGGTACAGCATTCCAGCCTATGGCATGTATGTCAGGCATGTGAAAAACCTTGTCATGGAGAATTTCAGCTTTAACCTGCTCAAACCTGATGCTAGGCCTGCGGTGGTCATGGACGATTGCCATCACATCCGCTTGAGAAACTTCGATGTAAACCTGCCTGGCAATAATCAAGCCCTTATCCGGATCATGGAATCGACTGACATCACAGTGTCGGGATATCAGTCCATCCAGCCCATCTCAAATTTTCTCAGACTAGAAGGAGAGAGCTGTTCCGACATCAAACTTACCGGTAATGACTTCAGCCGGGTCGAGAAAATCATAAACTACCGGAACGGTGCAGACAAATCCGCCATCAAAATGCTCTCAAATTTCAAGTAGAGAGGAGTTGAGAATAATATGTTACTCTCTTTAAGGGAGATAATTAAACCATTGATCTTGGTTGTTAATTATACTTACCTGCCTTTTACAGATATCATCAGGCTGCCTTTTGCGGGAAGCGTTAATCGCACTGAGACAACCGAGAAGGAGCCATCGTCGCTTGGTATTACGTGCTCAAGTTGAGCGTTGTCTACATCGAAATGGGAAGTTCGGGGCATCACAAAAACAGCCCTGCAATTCGGAAAGGTTTCTTCCAGGTCATTGGAAACCGTGCCGGTGACCTTGCTATGACACCCGTCATTGTCGGGGGAATAACGGATCCGGACCGGAGCCTGCTCGCCGCGACGGAATGGAATGGGATCCACTTCACTGCCCAGATATGTACAGGAGCTTACCCTGCCGTTCTGAAACCGGACGATCCGGAAACTTTCACTGGAGCTCTTGCCTATGCGTTTCGTAGGTGTAGCCCCAATCTCCATGACCTTAATACCCGGACCGTGTCCGTCGTGGATCATGGCAACAGAATGCTTGTCGAGAAATGTCTGCACAGGGGCGTTATGCTCAAAACCATTGATGACTTTGATGTGCGTGTTTGCTCTTGCCGAGAGTAAAGCGTCTGCCTTGGACAGGTCGTTGTTCCAGTACAGCCCGAAGTTTAGAACGGTAAACACACTGCCGAAATCAACGGCACCTACGGTTTCTCCATACCAGTGTTCATGGCCGGGAAATTGATGGTTGCCGAAGTTGATCAGATATGGGACATCCAAATCGGAAAGTGCCCCGGAAACATATGCTGCGTTCACTTCATTGCTTACCAATACCATATCCGGAGCGAGAATGTCTGCGATCCCTGCCAACTGCTCGAGATACTCGGCCTGGTACTGGCCCCAGGTGTCCAGGTGTCCGAAGGTCATGAATACTGGATCTTCAGGAAGAGTGCTGACCACGTGAACACTCCGCGGCGACATCACGGTCCGGGTTTCGCTCTGCTCAGTACGGATCGTGGCAACCAGATCATAGAGTCCGGAAGGCATGTCATCCGGAATCCTCACGATGAATTCTCGGTCATAGTAGAAGGCGGCCGATACATCCTCTTCCAGGGCAGGTTTCCTTGAGATGGTCGCGGGACCCACCTGCCGTACAAGTCTCAACGATTCGACCTGGTTTTGGCGAATGACGAGTCTTGTGCGAAACGCTTCGCCAGGCAGTCGAATGACAGGATGCCCCATGCTTGGGAAGCGAACACCCTGGGCCCTGGTCCTAGGCTCGCGCTTGAGATAAACAGGCGGCAGCACAGCCTGGGCTCCCGCAGTGATCTCAATTCCTGATACTGTGTCGGGGATCCAGCCGGATGCGGTGATCCGGAGCGCGTAATCCTTGCCAGGAGGCAGGCAGGTCAGGCGACACCGGCCATTCAGCCAATTTCGGACCAGGGTGTTCCGGATGACTTTACCCTGGTGCGTTAGAACCGCTCTCACATCCACCAGGTGCGCATTATCCTCCCCGTTAATCTCAAAGGCCAGTTCCCCGGTCCGGCCGTTGAGGATGTAAAATCCTTCTATACGGCATCCGGTTCCTGCCGTACTTCCTCTGTGTTGCATTTGAACCCTGTGTTTACCGGGGACTAAGTCCCGGGCCAGTAAAATTTCCCGGGATGTCTCACGGGGGTAAATTGTAGGCATGATATGCCGTCTATTACCACCTCGAGGACACCCAGATTTGGGGGTTGATATGAAGGGACGGGATGTCCGCTGAGCCGAAGGACCAGGCCTCTACCCTCAAAATCCATGTGGAGAAGGGCGTCCTCTTCATTTGTCATAAGGTGTTCTTCCGCCGCATACCTGAAGCCTGACTTGGACCTGAGCCAGGTCCTGCTTGTTTTCACCCTGGCAGTGTCCGTAGCCGGAATCCAAATACCCCCGGAAAAATCTGAGAAGGGATTTGCCTGGCCAAAGGCGTAATCCAAAACCGGCAGCCATGCCATACCGATCATGAGGAAAAGTCTGATACGGCTCCTGACAATACGCAAAAATGAGTTGCCCGAGATTAACCTCTGTGCTGTAGTTGAAGACAGAAACCCTGAATAAACAGTTCTAGCCGACATATCATCAATTTGGTTCATGTAGAAGCTTCCTGGAAATGGGAGGTAAGAGAAAAATACTAAGAATAAAACTCCCAAACAATAATAATATGCTCCGGACTCCGGAATTTCCTCTTAGATGAGCATTGGAAAGCATGGATCCTGTATATTAGTAGTATGATGAAAAATTCTATTTCGGTAAGCACCCTGTTCATACTCACATTCAGCCTGACACTGTCTGCCTGCAAGCCAGCTGAAGACCATGCAGGGAAGGAACAATCCTGCAACATCCTGTTCTTGATATCTGATGATATGAATGATTGGATTGGATGCCTTGGGGGACATCCGGATGCCCTCACGCCAAACATTGACCGGCTGGCGGCACGCTCCGTTCTGTTCGAACAGGCCTATTGTTCAGCCCCCATATGCAATCCTTCAAGAGCCAGCGTAATGAGTGGCATGAATCCTTCCACGACCGGCTGTTACGGAAACAGGCAGGCACTGCGGATGTCAGAGGTGGGATTCGATGCGGTAACACTACCCCGGTATTTCTCCAACAACGGCTATTATTCCACTGGAGCGGGTAAGATCACCCACGGAAAGTTCCCCGATCCCGCTTCATGGGATGATTTCTATCCCAACCTCAGGACCCAGGGCATGCAAGGAGCCAGGCCAACGGAACAGAACCTGAATGGCCTGGATAGCGAAAACTTCGACTGGGGGCCCCTCGATGTGGCTGATTCCGCCATGAGGGGGGCAAAGCTCGCCCAGCATACCATCCAGATGCTGGAAAAAGAATATGACAAGCCGTTTTTCCTGGCATGCGGCTGGATGCTTCCCCACCTGCCGTGGTATGCGCCGCGTAAGTACTTTGACCTGTACAATCCGGATTCTCTTGCCATGCCACTGATCAAGGAGGATGACCTGGATGACCTGCCAGAGAAGGCACTGAATTATGCTGAGAACAGATACTACCGTGCAGTAACGGCAGGGGGAAAAGAGCGGGAAGGAATGCAGGCTTACCTGGCCAGCATCAGTTTCATAGACCAGCAGGTGGGAAGGGTACTTGATGTGTTGGATGCAAGCGAACATGCCGATAATACCATCATTGTTTTCTGGGGGGACCATGGTTGGCATCTTGGTGAAAAGCGACACTGGAGTAAAGCCACGCTCTGGGAAGAATCCGCGAGGGCACCCCTGATGATCGCTGCCCCCGGCATCAAACCCGGAAGATGCAAAACGCCCGTCAGTTTCCTGGATATCTACCCGACGTTGGTTGAACTGGCCGGACTGGATCCTAATCCTGCGCTGGAAGGTTCCAGCCTGGTACCGCTGATGAATAACCCCATATCAGAATGGGAAAGGCCCGCACTGACCACCCATGGCAAAGGCAATCACAGCCTACGCACCAGTCGCTGGAGGTATACCCGCTACAGTGACGGAGGAGAGGAGCTTTACGATCACTCCATGGATGAGATGGAGTGGAACAATCTGGCCAATGACCCGGCTTTTGCCGGGATCAAGGAAGAATTGAAACAATGGCTTCCTGATAAAGATGCCGAAGATGTTTATGTCCTGGATTGGCCAAGTGAAACAAAAAAGTACTGGACCTGGACCCTGAAAGCGGCAGAGCGATATCACGGCAAATCGGTGTATCCGGAGGATTGGGACTTTTCCGAATGATCCCGCCTTCCTTCAGTTCTCCGTTTGAATATCGAGATTATCGGGAGACAAGGTATGCTCGTAGATCAATCCGTTTTTCGCGGAAAAGGATCTGAATATGATGGCAGCCTCTTTGTCAGAAGTAGGACGGAACTCGATCTCTCCGAACATGTTATTGTCATCTTCCTTACCATAGGAATGGATCATTTCAGCGGGCATGGGTTCTGGCGGCGTTCGATGTATTCTGGCGAGTGCTCCTGGTGTAAAGTCATAGAAGTACCGGTTTCCCCCAATCGGCAGTTTATAGATATCACTGCGATGAACATCGCCCGAAATCCCGATCACGCCGGTAATATCATTCTCAAAAATGAAATCGAAAAGTCTTTGACGCTCTCCCACATAGAACTCTCCGGCCCAGCTGTCACCTTTTACCCTTCCGAATTGAGTACCGGATACAAGAACCTTATAGCGGCTCTTCGAGTTCCTGAGTCCGTTGCAGAGCCACTCAAACTGGACTGCTCCCAACATCGTTCCCTGATTCTTCCTTGCCTGGTAGCGTCCATCAAGCAGGTAAAACTCCACGTCTCCGACGATGAAGGAACAATAAATACCCTTATTGTCAGGCAGCCCGTATGAAGGATTGGGCCAGTATTCCTTGAATGCGGCAAGGGCTTCATCGGCATACTCGTGATCGCCATCACAGTCATTCGGACCGAAATCGTGATCGTCATAAATACCGTATGTAGGTGTAGAAGCAGTTAGTTGTCTGAAGCCGACAATTGCCCTTAGTTCCTTATTGCCCTCACGCACTTCGTCTCTTTGGCCCAGTGATGTGTATGGGAAGTCGCCGAGGAACAGGGTCAGGTCCGGCTTGCGCGCAGCCATTTGCACGAATGAAGATGTACCGGGTTCCATTTTATCCTGTCCGGGCATATACCCATATCCGTATACTGCCCGGATGGCTCTCTTCCTGAGTGAAGGACCTGCGGTAGTGAAGGATGCTTCGTATTTTGACCTGCCGACGCGAATTGTATATCGATAATTGCTTTCCCCTTTCAGCTGATCAAAGCGGAACGTGAAGGTATTGTCCAAGTCTGGTGTGGTATGCACCTTCCTGGTAATTTGTCCTGAGATGGCATCTGTTTCAGTAAGGGTACAGCTTACTTTAGCCGGCTTCGTACTACGAACCCAGATACTCGCAGTGCTCTCCGAAACGGCACCGAGCATCGGACCGTGTGAAATCGTGGGAGTTTCTTTGCAGGAAACGGTAAGTAAGATGCAAAGTATAGTGAGAGCTGAAATTCGAAAAAGGTTTTTCATAATGTCCTTTCTGTTTACTGCAAAAGAAGGCGCCTGCTCTTTACGCCTTAACATTTGCAATGATTATGAGTAAAATTATATTGCTTTCCAGATATGGCTGTCATAAGTCCCATGTCTTCATCCCATCATACAAAAATTAAAGGTCCCGTCTCTGTCGATATCGTAACTTCTCATGATCTTGTCCATTGAGAGTGCAATGACCTGTTAGGATTGGTATTAGGATGACAATGGTTGTTATTATATTGTTAATGCTTGCATTGTGCATAGGAATTTGAGTTAGCCACGTAACCATTCATGCATGTTTAACTTTCAAATTTATTAATTTGATTGCCATGAAAACCAGATTAGTATTTTTTTTGCTTCTTAGTTCGATTTTATCCCCCAAACGGCTATGACGCAGAGTGGTCCTAATTTTAGTCCTACAATCACATGGGTTCACAAAACTAATAACTAATTCATATTCAATAAGTTACAAGACCTTAAAAATAACCATTTCCTAACTTGCTGTAACATGCTGACTCTCAGAGCTGTACAGCCTTCATTTTTATCAAATTTAGTCATTTTCTACCTGTTTTCAGCCTTAAAATTGACTGGGTTAGGAAGAATTAGTTTTATGAAACCCTGTGGCTCCATCCTTGTAATAATTTGTGTGCTTGATATTTAATTTCCTAACTCTATATTTATTGGTATCCATCTCATGAAAAATTCCATAGACTTTCACAAAACTGAGGGATACCAATTATGCCATATTCAAATTTACTCTTCGACCTGGCAGATTTACCACCTGCTGTTAAATATGAAAAACTCTTCGAGAACCTTCCAATGCTTAAGGAAAATATCCCTAAAACCGGAAGACGGCCAATAAGCAGAAACTGCTTGTTTAGGGGCCTAATCTACAAGTCATTAAGGCGTTTCCCCTATCTGACAGATCTAAGCTTTGAACTCAATAATAATCCAAGTGTATCAAACGCTTTAGGTTTTAATCAAATGAAACCAGCTCCTTCAACCGAACGTTTCTCATCATTTCTGCATGACACCGATCATCATGAGTTTACCTCCATACGTCAGCAATTAGCCCAAGATTTAATCAAAGCCGGGGCTGTACCCGGTGACTCCATTGCCATAGATTCTTGTCCCATTGTCGCATTATTAAAAGAAAACAACTTAAAAACCTCTGTCGCTGACAGATTTGATAAAACGAAAAAACCTTCCGGTGACCGGGATGCCCGATTAGGTGTTTTAATTCATTTTCCATCTCCATTTAAGAAAGAAGTCCGGTACTTCTGGGGGTATCGTAATCACGTAATCAGTGATACCGCTACCGAACTTCCAATTTGGGAAGTTACCAAACCGGCAAATGTCTCTGATATCAACGTTGCAAAGGATCTCATCCGAGAGGCATGTTCTTTTTTCAACTTAAACGTCCAGACGGTAATGGGCGATGCCAACTATGATTCCGAGGACTTACTGAAATTTATCATCAATGATCTTCATGCAATGGCTATTATTCCTCACAATCCAAGAAATGAACAAGCTAAAGGTTATCAGATCAAAGAAGGCAAAGTGATTTGTGAAGCAAACCTTACGATGCATCGCAGAGGTAAAATGCGTCCTAAAAAAACCGGAATCCTTTATTGTCAATACAGTTGTCCAATCATTTATGATAAAAAAATCCGATATCAACACATTACGTGCCCGATATTGCATCCAAAGTTTTTCAAGGGCAAGGGCTGCAACGCGCTTATTCGACTGGAACCAAGCATTCGGTCAGAAATTGACTATGATACACAGGAATTCAAAGAACTCTATAAAAAACGAACCTCCGTTGAGAGGGTATTCTCACGCCTGCTGGCCATTGCAATGCAACATCCTACAGTCAGAGGTTATAATGCTAATCGCAATCATGCTACTATTGCTCATATATCAGTTTTACTGGTAGCTCTGACAGCATACCTGACAGGGCAACAGGATAAAATGAGATTTGTGAAATCATTTGTGCCAAATTTTTTAACTTGAAATCTCATAAGTTAGTTTTGTGAACCCCTATCCTACAATCACCTCGGGGATTGTAAAATTCCAACCTGTAAATTGTCCCTTACAGTCAGCTGCTCCGAAAGGGCTAACCTGTCTATTACTGTAACCAGCTTGTAAAAATTTCCTATATTGTGGAGATCCGAAAAGCAAAAGCAAATGACTGATTATTATGCCTTCACACATTCTTGGATCTCATAATGAATGATTCAAAAATGAAGGTCATTTTAAGAATTATATTGGTTGTGATAACAGTCTCTTTTTTAGGTGCGTTCTGCCAAAGAAATGCAGAGGATTATTCAGGTGTCAGACTGAACCAGATCCAGGTTATAGGAACCCACAACAGCTACAAAAAACCAATGGATCCATGGGTGAAGGAATACCTGGAGAAAATGGTGCCGGAAACTGCTATCTCCCTGGACTATGAACATCTTCCCTTGAAGGAACAATTGGATATAGGAGTGCGGGCACTTGAGATTGATGTTTTTTATGATCCGGATGGCGGAAGGTACAGTAATCCCTATGGAGTTGTACTGCAAAATATGAACGGGATCGTGGCTTCGGGACCAGATAAACAAGTTATGAATGCTACAGGATTCAAGGTCTTACATGTACAGGATATTGATTACAACAGTCACCATCTCACCCTGATTTCAGCTCTCAGGGAAATTAGGGATTGGTCTGATCAAAATCCTGATCATCTTCCCATTATCATTTCTGTGGAACCTAAAGAGTCTGAGCTGAATGGGGCATTTGAATTTGTTAAGCCGCTGGCATTTACAAAAGAAGCTTTTGATGAATTGGATCATGAGGTAGGGTCCGTTTTCAGTCATGATAAAATCATTACCCCGGATCTCATCAGAGGCAGATACGAAACATTGGAACTCTCAGTATTAAATAATAACTGGCCTTTGGTCAACGATATACGGGGAACAGTGGTATTCGTCCTTAATGCAGGTACTTCGCAGCGCAGGATATACCTTGAGTCGCATCCATCTCTGGAGGGAAGGCTGATGTTTGTTAACTCACAGCCTGGGAATAGTGAATGTGCGGTAGTCTATAAGAACAATGCCAGACGTGATCATGTTGAGATAAAAGAACTGATAAGTAGCGGTTATCTGGTGCGTACCAGGGCAGATGCAGGAACTAAGGAAGCCAGATATGAAGATTACAGCCGGCTTGAATTAGCCATCAATTCCGGAGCACAGATAATAAGTACAGATTACATTGTGCCGGACCCTAATCTGCATTCAAAATATTTTGTCAGGTTACCAGGAAACAGGATGGAAAGAATCAATCCTGTTACTGCACGAGTAAAATCACGTTAGAAAGGCAATGGGATTTCGTGACTCCGGTTTTTCCTTTTTCTCCATTAACTCATCCAGGTAGCTAAACACAAGTTCTATGTTCCGATCTTGGCTCTCAAGTTTCTTCTTTATCAGTTCAACATCAAGATGAAGCCTCAGTGTATCGGTTAGCATTTCTCTCATCTTAACGAAGACCTCGATCACTTTTATGCTCACTTGAGTTGCCCGTGTACTCATTAATACATTAGCCAGCTGAAGTACTCCATACTCCCAAAATGCATATCGTAAAGAACCACCCAGGTGCTGTTTTGAAGGCATCGCATTTTGCGATACCATGATTTCAACCTCTTCAGGAGTAATATCTACCAGTAGCTTTATGAAATATTCGGATAAATATCAGCCAAACAAGCGACAGAATTATCGGGCCTTTAATTTATCCCTTTTGTCTGTGATCATCAATAACTAAGACCTATATGGAGGGGCGGCATGTGGTCTGGGGGGCTGCCGCCCCGCCTGCCCTGCAGAGCCGGACAAAAAGACGCATAACTTAAGCATTATGGACCGTGCCCACCAGGTAAATGAATACTCACAGTGTTCCAGTAAAAGGATTCACTTTTTCGAGAGAGATTTTTCTGCATGCATACAGAATTTCTTCTCAAAATAGGTTCGAACTTCGTTCAGGAAAGCCGACAGCTAATAATCAAAATCTTACAACAATTTCTTTGTAAGATCTTTTTTATTTAGTATACAGTAAAGAATACAATTATTTCATGAATAGATCTTTGTAATAAAGGGGGGTCCAGCCACAAACCCCCAATATCCAATTAATAAGCAATGAATATTACTTATCGAGCCCCATATCCCAATCTATAAATCCTGCTACGAGTAACTACATCTTTTGTGGCCCATTCCCAAGCCGCAGCTACTTCTTCATTTTTTACAGAATCAGGTAAAACCTCTTCCCAAGTACGTTTAATCCAGCCTGGATTATTCATAGCTTCCCATGAGGGATATACCCACTCAATTCGATGATTCCATACGTCATCAGTGATATAAATTCGAATGTCTAGGACGTATCCAAGCTCAATTGCCTTTTCATACACTTTATATTTTATATCATATGCTTCTATTATTTTATGTAGACTGTCCACCCGACTTTTAGGAATTTGAAACTCACGCACGTGAACAAAAGGCATGGTTTTATCAAATGTTTGGCCAGAGGTAGTTTTATGCAACCCGGCCAGTAGAACAAATACAATTAGGAAAGCAAATGTTTTCATAGCTTTGAATTTTTATTAAATGATTAAAATGAGAAATCTGGAAGCTGAGAAATGGAATGATTTCTGAGATGGGATATTGAAAAGTGGGAAATCTAAATTAAAGCTACAACAAAATATTAGAATGTCAATAGATTAAGCCAGGTGTAACTGCCCAAGTTTTTTATAAAATAGAAAGCCGGCCCCCGCCTTGGTGAACCGACTCTCAAAAATCCCTGAAGAAGTTTCTTTATAAAAACGGGCCTTGAAATATATTCATTTGCATTGATATTTACCCCTACCAGTCATTAAGGGGTATGAAAAAACAAGTAGATGAATTTTACCCTTTTTATTAAATGCAGTCACTAGTGTCCGATTAAATTAATATAACGTTCTTTGAAATCTTTGATATATCTGGCTTGTAGAGCTTTTTGGTTGCGTGTACATTTGAATTGAAATTTGTGGTTTTGGCTCTCTATAAAGCTCAAAACCATGAATCAAGGCAAATATGTCTACTCTCAACTTACAGATTTTCTCCCAAAGCGTGTATTTGATGGTTTGTCTCATAAATACCTGGGTGATAAGTACATTAAGCACTTTTCTTGTTGGAATCAACTCCTCACAATGGTATTCGGTCAACTTACCGGCAGAGACAGTTTGAGAGATCTCATGGTTAGCATTGAACCTCATAAGTCCAGGTATTATCATCTTGGTTTTGGTAAAGGTTCTTCAAGAAGCAATTTTGCCAATGCCAATGAGAAACGTGATTGTAGAATTTTTGAAGAGTTCGCATTTTATCTCATTGATCAAGCAAGAAGATCCTCTATAGTAGAAGATTTTCAGTTGACCATCAATGGAAATGTGTATGCCTTCGATTCTACAACCGTTGATCTGTGTTTGAGTGTATTCTGGTGGGCCGAGTTCCGCAAAACAAAGGGTGGAATTAAATTGCATACACTGTATGATATTAAAACCGCCATCCCTTGCTTTGTCTATGTATCTCCTGCATCGGTGAATGATATGAACGCCTTGGACTTATTGTATTATGAACCAGGCGGTTATTATATCCTTGACCGGGGCTATGTAGATTATGAACGGCTTTATCGAATACATCAGAGTTATGCCTTCTTTGTGATCAGAGCAAAAGGCAATCTTCAGTTCCGAAGAATGTACTCAAACAAAGTCAACAAGGACAACGGAGTATTGCTCGACCAGAAAGGAAAGTTGACTGGATTTTACGTTTCAAAGAAGTATCCGGAAAAACTTCGTCGTATAAGATTCTACGATGAGGAAACGGATAATGATCTTGAGTTTTTATCCAACAACTTTGACCTTAAAGCAGAAGAGATTGCTCAACTTTACAAATATCGACCGAAGGCTGAACTGTTTTTCAAATGGATAAAACAGCATCTTAAAATCAAATCATTTTGGGGACGAAGCCAAAATGCAGTGAAAATCCAGGTCTATTCTGCAATAATTGCACTGCCTGGTTGCATTGGTTCGTAACAAATTGAAAGTTGACCGTTCAATCTACAAAATATTGCAAATTTTGAGCATTTCCCTACTCGATAAAACACCGCTAAATGAACTACTTACAAATCAGAATTACAAAGATGTCAAAGAACTATATTGTAACAGTTGAAAATCAACTGGTATTAATCGGACACTAGTGACATATGAGACCAAATCATTATCATATCCAAACATGCAGTACTGATGGTGTTTGAAGAGATTACCCTGACCTATGTAGTGGTCAGGGTAAAGCTGATTGCCTTTCTGCAAAAAAATGATCCCTCCAGCTTGTCATAGACAAGGATCGAGATGGCTGCCCAAGCTGAAAAACGATCCCAGTCTAAATTAAGATCTGGGTTTTTATCTAATCATCAATCTCTTATTCCCCCCTTTCTAAACTGCATCCATGCAATAGAAGGTAATAATTTGATTATTAGTGTATTATTGTTTATATATGTACTATAAATACTATAATAGTATTGAAAGTACCAAAAAATAAAATCAATGATTAAATTCAAGAACAAAATGCTCATACATGCTTCCAGGAAGCGAGTTTTTGATTTCCTGGGAAATTTTGAAAATCTGCCGATGTGGAATTATTACATAAGCAGTGTCAAGAAAAAAAATCCTGAGTTAACGGGAAAGGGATCGATTTATCGGCAAACCAGAAAACATGATGAACAAATCTTCAGGATTGAGCAATATGAGCCAAATCTTCGGATCACGGTTAAAACACTTGAAGAAAAAGGATGGAAGGATTGTCCAGTTATAATTTTGCTTTGCAGCCATGAGACCCACAAAGGATCATAAACAGAGACTGCTCGAGCTAGCCAGAAAGAGATTCCTGGCATACGGATATAACCGTGTTTCTCTGGACAGTTTGGTCACTGAACTGCATACCAGCAAAAGTACCATTTACAAATACTTTAAAACCAAGGAAGACCTGGTGAAAGCTGTAATTGATCAGCTGGACCGGGAAATCAATGAAAAGCTCGAAGAAATTATCCGGGATGAGGATATATCATTTAATCGTAAGTTAGGCCTTATCATTGATTTTACTAAAGTTTTACTATCGAATATTAATGAAATATTTCTCCACGACCTCCAATACTATACTCCGGATATTTGGAAATATTACGAATTCCAGAGAGAAACCAGGATCAATAAGCATTACAGGCAATTGTTCCAGAAGGGTATTGAACAGGGATTGATCAGGAATGATATAGCCATCGACATATTGTTGAGTGTTTATTTGCAGCTCACTGAAATATCTATCAGTCCCGAACAATTCAACAGACTGAATTATTCAACCCAGAAATTGTACGAAGAAATCTCGAGGGTATTTCTGGAGGGGATACTGATCAGGAAAAAACCATATTGAAAGATTCATTAAAAAAAAATCTTATGAAGATTTACAGAATAGAAACAGGAAAAGTCAGAGTAAAAAAGAACCAGTTAAGAAAAGCCAGGGGTATGGCCCCAAAAATGACAAAAGTACTTTTTGACAAGCACTGGTCAGACTGGTTGCCCATATATGCCTGGGTGATTGATCATCATGAAGGGGTCATGCTGGTGGATACCGGTGAAACCTACAAGACCGGGATAAAAGGTTATTTGCCCAAATGGCATCCCTATTATTCCAGAGCAGTTAAGTTTGATGTTAAATATGAAGATGAAATCGGGCATAAATTGTTAAGAATGGGCATCCATCCAAAAAAAGATGTCAAGAAAGTTGTGATGACCCACTTACATACTGACCATGCCGGAGGATTACATCATTTCCCCCATGCGGAGGTCATAATTGAGAAAAAGGAGTTTGATAATGCAAGGGGAGCTTCTGGGATCATGGCTGGTTATCTGCCTCATAGATGGCCTAAATGGCTGAAGCCAAGACTGGTAAGGCTAAGCAACAGAATGTTCGGTCCCTTTGAGCAAAGCATGCCACTTACAGCGGATGGAGATGTCAACATTGTTGCTACTCCCGGCCATGTCCCAAACCATATGTCGGTCATCGCGAATTTGGAAGGGATCTATTATTTTCTCGCAGGAGACACCTCTTACACCCAGGAGAATATGCTGAAGGGAATTTCGGATGGAGTTGGGACTAATGAAAACAGGTCAACGCTCAGGAAAATTCAAGAATTTTCAAGACAAAATCCTACCGTTTACCTTCCTTCCCATGATCCGGGGTCAGCCAGAAGAATGGATCGGCAGATCACTGTTCCTTCAAACCAGGAGAGCCTGGTTCTTGATTAATTGGCTCGCCAAGATCCCGGACAATTTTTTTGGCATGATTTTATTATAAACCTTTACAGTATCAGGTATAAATTGTACTCAGCACGCATAGCATCGGGAGACCCTCCGAAAATGATTTTATCCTGGCCGGAGAATTTGAAAATAAAGGAATAGGAAGACCTGGCCTAACTACAAATACTGATAAAGAATGATTAAAATAAAATCACTGTTTAGCAAAAAAAGAAAGTATAAAACCGGTATTGTCTTAAGTGGGGGAGGTGCCCGTGGATTTGCCCATGCCGGTATTTTAAAGGCGTTGAATGAAGCAGGTATTGATCCGGACATCATCTCTGGTGTCAGTGCAGGTGCAATTGTAGGTGCATTTTATGCGGATGGTTACACACCGGATGAGATTTTAAAAATTTTTTGCCAGGATGAAAAATTCTTCAATTATGTTAAAGTCACCTTCCCGAAGGCAGGTATATTCAAATCAAAAGGGCTAAAGGAGAACATATCCAAATACCTGCGGGCCCAAACCTTCGAAGATCTGGAAAAACCCTTGTTCATCGCTGCCACAGATCTGAACCATGGGAAGATTGTTTATTTCGATTCAGGCGAATTACCAGACAGGATATTGGCTTCAACCTCCATTCCTGTTTTATTTGAACCGGTGGAGATTGATGGATTATTATTTGTTGATGGGGGAGTACTTGACAATTTCCCCGTTTCACCTATCAAGAATGATTGTGACAGGTTGATCGGTATCTCCCTTAATCCCATACAAAATGAAAATGATTTCAATCATCTTTTCAGGATTGCTGAACGGACGTTTCGTCTTGGTGCTTCATCAAATATTGACCAGGAAAAGGTAAAATGTGACATCCTTTTTGAACCTGAAGAACTGGCTGAATATGGTTTGCTTGACGTGTCAAAGGGGCGGGAAATGTTTGAGCTGGGGTACCGTTCTGCCCAGAAAAGTCTAAATCTGTAATTCATTCGACCTTAACTCAGATATTGAATGTGTATTTATTCACCAATACTGGGGTGCTGAATACACAATAACTTATGAAGGAGGAATGTCAATTTAAGAAGGATCCTCAGACCATCGCTCCCAGGTTATTTGAAAAACAACAAGTTAGATGTTTTTTTATATGGTAGTGCAGTGCCGCTTTTTCATCGAATGGCATGCTTTTTCCATGATAACGTTGTATTTGTTAAATATTATAAAAACAAAATGAAAAAAGAATATCTCATCATATTCTCAGCAATATTGGCATTTACTGCTTCATCAGTAGTCCGTGCAGCAGATCCTGGAAAAATCGTGTTTGCCAGTAAACTATCGGACCTACAGAAAATGGAAAACCCGGGCTTGAAGAGCAGCTTCAATTTATTGGATGACATACAATTAAGAGTAATATTGGACGAACCGTTGGCCCAAACCTACAAGGCGTTAAACATGAACTATGCCTATGACGATGATGCATTATATTTTAACTATGTCCTGAGGTTTTACGTCAACCACATGAAGGAGGAGACATGGTTTTTTGAAATGCCAGCTGATGATTTTGTAAATGCAACCTGCATAGACTTCACTTTCAGCACTTCAGATGAGGAGCAAAAAAGGCTATACAGCCATACCGTAAATCACTGGGTGGATATGATTTCTGCCCTCGGGTCAGGAGTATATAAAATCAGGGTGGAATTCATACCTGTAAATATTTACAAACTGGACAGGGACATGCCTGTGTTGGCCCGAGGTACAATTACACTCAGCTCTTCAGCTCAGGATCTCGAAACATTTCAAAATAAGAAATCAATAGGACTTCCAAAGCCAACCTTGATCAATAGAAAAATTGAAAAGATGATTGTCATGGCAAGCGAGCATATTCATCCGAACCTTGTGCCCCTTGATGCCATTATCACTGATGTTAAAGGGGACTGGTCCTACGGGCGTGATGATCTGGGTAATATTCTGCGCCGTTACATTATCGCATCAGTTTTTTACAAAAATGAATTGAATGGCATATGTGAGGTGAAATCCGGTGTATATTACCAGAAGCACAGGGGTCTTGGGATTTTTGGGAAATTGTTTTATCTGAAACATGCCAATGGATATTACGAATACCCCTTGCCATGTGAGCTTTTGGGACTGGAATAATGATAATTAAGTATAGCGGGAACGGCTACGGCTAGATTAAGACGATCATATTTTAAAGATTTTACAACATAGATGCATAGAACAACCCTCATTACCCTTGCATGCACACTGATTTTTCTAACCAATGGTAATCAGTTGTCGGCCCAGTTTAAGATCAAAGAACAGCTGGATGAGGTTACCATATCCTACAAATGGAAGAAAACTGGTCTTTTCGGGAAGGATGATCCGCCGAGACTGATATTGAAGATAGATAATGAAAACAAGTACCGGATGATGATCAGTTTCAGGGTGAATTATTTCTGGAAAGCAGCCATGGCTGCCAGCAGCCAGCGGGTGGAATATTGTGTAAAATCCGGAAGAAAAATACGTGGGAAGATGTGGGACCTGGTCTTTTCCGCTGGCAGGTTTACCGAAGAGCAAATATTGGATGAAAACTTCCTCTGGGAGATTTCTGAGCTGGAAATTGTGAAGGATGCCGATTGCAAATCCAGACTTAATATCCGGATTAAACCGGAGATGCAAGAAGTATCGCCGGGGGTTTAAAACTTATCGTGAAATGGAACATACTGAACTAAAAATGTACGCTGTAAATGCAGCAATTCTCGCCTTCAAGGAAAATATACCTTCCCGGGTACAAATCCGGAAATGGAAAAATAATAATATAAAAATTGCATTGATACATCCTGATGATGAAAGGGTTTCCGGCATGTTTAGATCCACAGATCTGAGTGAATATATTGATGCTGACTTTTTTGTCCAGGAAAACGTGCCCATGGGTATCCCAAATGCAGATGCCGATTTACTGGGAACTGCCATAAAAAAGCTGAAAGTTCCATCTGCAAAAACCTTACTACTCACTGATGATCCACAGTATATCCAGGCCAGAGAGAAAAAAAGCCTGGCCATGACTATTGGAATTAAAGCCTCAGCTGGGAAAAGGGTATTATATGAGCAGGGAGCGGATATCGTACTGGACAGTCTGGAAGATATAGCCCTCCTTGACGGAAACAGTATCACACTCAGGTTTTCACAGACTCTTCCGAACTTTTTTTCTGGCCATACAAAATTTCAATCTATGTGGGACACCAAAAAACCCGTCTTTTTCTTTGATTACGATGGGACCCTTGCGCCCATTGTAAATGATCCAAGCAAAGCGGTGCTCACAGATCAAATGCGTGAACTGCTGAATGAAATGTCGCGCATATTCCATGTTTCTGTGGTCAGCGGGAGAGACATGGATGATATTAAAAAACTTATTCAATTGGATGGCATCATCTATGCAGGCAGCCATGGATTCCGCATCTCGGGTCCGGATGAATTATTTATGGAACATGAAGATGCCATAAGATTCTTAACTGGGTTGGATGAAATTGCGACTACTCTGAGAAAAACACTGGCAAATGAAATTCAGGGTGTCCAGATCGAAAGAAAGCGCTATGCAATTGCCGTACATTACAGGAATGCCCCGATAAAAGCGCTGAAGAGAATTAAGAATGCAGTACACGAAATAACTGCCCGATATCCAGGATTTAAAACAGGCAGCGGTAAGAAGATCCTGGAAGTTAAGCCTTCTATGGACTGGCACAAAGGAAAGGCAGTAAAATGGATACTGGAGGAACTGGGACTCTCATATTCAAGTGGTTATATCCCGATATATCTCGGGGATGATGTCACAGATGAAGATGCCTTCCGTACCTTGGCTGATGAAGGTCTGGGCATCCTGGTGGGTGGTCATAACCAGCCTTCTGCAGCAACCTACCAGTTAAAGGATGTGGGACAGGTCGGGCAGTTTATGCATTATATTGTGAATGCAGAACATAACCCCGCGAATTATTAATTCTTCGATGCTTGTTCCATAAGACTTTTTCTATCCAGTTTCAGCTGCTCGGAAAATTTACCATCACCATTGGCATTTTTTAATCTTCCACTCACTCAAACCTCATCAGAAAGAATGGGATATCCAGCTGGGGGAAATTTGTGTTGATTCCTGGCTACAATTTGACCCATAATTCCACAACCTGATTTTTAAGCCTGATCGCACCAAGTATGAAGACTTATCCATTCCTGCCTTATTTACAGACAATTGAAAAGATCATGGTCATTGCTTGAAAATGCAAATACCACTTGGTACAGTAATTGGGACCATCTATAAAAAGAAGCTTAGGAAGACTAAGAAAACCAGAGTATTAACCTATAAAAAAAAGAAAATGGACAATAAACAAGCTTACATTGATAAAAATGAAATCAAAGTGAAAAGCCTTCTGTCGGATATGTATGATAACGAGTCTCGTCTGCTCTCTAGGTTGGAAAAGAAAAAAGAACATCTGCGGGAATTACAGGATGAGATCAGTGAATTGACAAAGGATTACCAGAACCAGAGCAAATGGAGGAATGACCTGACCGATAAATTCAAGGCCATCAAAGAGCCCAATACCTCCAACTGGGAAGATTTCAAATCAGAATATGAAATGGTGCTGGATTTTACAGAAGGGGATAAAAGCAAATTCATCCAGAATGCTGAAGCATTTATGGAAGAACTTAACGGCAGAACCAACGAATTGAGTGAGAGGTTGACGGATGCTGCAGATAACACCAAGGAGAAATCACAGCAGTTGCTTGATGAACTGAATGTGCGTAAGGAAGCATTGCAGAAAAGGCTGGATGAAGCAAAGGAAGATACAGGTGAGATTTGGATGGAAGTCAGGCAATGGTTTATTGAAAGAGCTATAAGCATCAAAAATATTTTTTAAGCTGCGTAATGAATGATAATGAGCACTGACCGGACTTTCGTTAAATTCCCTGTGATTTGGTCTTTACTTATGCTTTTTCCCCTGTTTAATGGATGTGAGAAGTTGGATGAAATCGACTCTCCGGGTGAAGGTAATTATCCGATAACAAAGCTGGTTGACCAGGCCACAGCAGGATTAATTGCAAATGTTATATATAATAAACTTAATTCGAACGAATTAATAGGTATTCAGGTAAGCATAGTGGATAGCTCGGGGGAAACATGGTCACTCTCGGCAGGTTCTGTGGATATTAAACGCAAAGAAATGCTTCGCGATGATCATATTTTCAGGATCGGAAGCGTAACGAAGATATACACATCGACGGTAGTGGTCAGTCTGGCCCAAAATGGTGTCCTTGACCTGGATCAGAAAATTTCAGATTATTTCCCTGGTTTTCCCAATGCCAGTAAAATCACCATTCGAAATTTGTTGAATCACTCAAGCGGGCTAAGAGATATCTTCTCACTACCGGATGTGTTTATTGAATCGTCCATCCTTCCGGACAAAAAATGGGATCATAGGGAAGTGGCAGAGACCTGTTTGGAAAGCGCATTATTATTTGATCCTGGAGAGGAAACACATTATTCAAGCGCCAACATTATTCTGGCGGCAATCATTGCAGAGAAAGCGACAGGAAAAAAAATCCTGGACCTCTACCATGAAATGATCATTGATCCGCTTGCTTTACAGCATACTTTTTTCATCCCGTATGAAACATACACAACTATGCTGATCGATGGATTTGTACATCATTTCGCTTTATCCGTGTCAGAATGGTACATCCATACCCCGGATCATACTTCATGGTCCACTGCTGCTCATGCCTCCGGTGCGATGATAGCTAACAGCAGGGACCTTGCCTGGTTTACGCATAATCTGTTTCAGGGGAATATTGTCAACAAAGAGCCACTAAATGAAATGACCACTTTTATGGGAAATAAGGGTCTTGGCCTATTTGAATTCCATGTCAATGGCAGGGTTCACTGGGGGCATGAAGGAGAGATTATGGGCTTTGAGGCTATCACTTCACAATGTCAGGAGTCAAAAATAACCTTTTCCATCTGTTGCAACACAACTCCGTTTAACATTTACCAATTGCTTGACAGGATCGAGATGATCATTTATGAAGCCACATCCTAACAAAAACTTAAATAAATGAGGAATATTTTATTGCCGATACTGTTATTGAAGACTATCATGTTATCTGGGCAAAGCCCAACCGATCCGTATACAGGTGCTGCCAGGAACTCCCTTTTAGCTGTCTTCGGGGGCAGTGGTATCTACACCTCTCTCATATATGAAAGGAGTCTTATTCAAACAGGGAATTTTCAATTTGGGGCAAAGGGTGGAGTGGGAATAAGTCCCTTTCGCCTGACTTTTCCCCATGAGTTCAATATACCTGTAGGCGTTTTCATGCTGTTTGGCCAAAAAAATCATCACCCGGATCTTAGCCTGAATGTCACCAATCTGTTGATCCGGCAATATGATCCGGGAGCAGAGGATTCTCATAAAGAACACAAAGCTGTATTCGTTCCAACATTGGCATATCGATATCAAAAACTTGATGGAGGAGTAACGCTTAAAATCGGATTATCACCGATAATTTATTTCAATAGCATCCAGACAACGGTTAGTCCATGGTTAGAATTGTCAGTAGGCTGGTCTTTTTAGAGGATTGACTGTTTGGAAAATGACCTACTGGGAGGGTTCCAAAATAGGGGGTAAGTGCCCGACCAGTAATTCCTGGCTGCATATTAATATCTCATCAAAGCATTGATATCGGTATCTTCCAAAGGCATCTCTTCAGGCTCGGCGAGGTATACCCTGCCTCCATTTCTGATGCTATGCACGGCTGCCATATTAAAAAGGGAAACACGATGGAACTGACCTGGATCCTCACCTACAATCACCAGCCTTTCCTCCGGGTCATAACTCCCAAACTGGTCATTCCCCTTGGCAAGGAAAAGAGTATCAACACGCCCTTCTACTGATGCAGGAATGATATCGGCCAGTTTGGAGGATGTCCTGTACCCTGCTGACAAATCCTGGAAATCCTTTGTTTTGTTCTTTCTTTCCTGGCGGAAATAATCCTGCACAAGCAACCATGCTTTCTCGTGCAGCAATATGGGATCTTCCTGATCTGGATTCCCTGATATGTGTTTGTCAAACAGATTATTATACCTGGTGATCTCTTTGTAAACAGGGGCATGGGAATCAACGCAGGCCAGTATTAATGGCGCATTTTCCTCTTGGATAAGTTTCATCAATCCTGCATCGACTGACCGGAAAAATTTACCAATCTCCTGCTGTTTATCATCTTTACCTTCACCCTGTCCGTGAAACATGGCTCCAGCTTTCCCACCTTGTCCACTTCTGTGCTGCAATGACTTTTCCTGAAAATCATAGCCCACTGCATCCTCCAGTTTATCAGGTACCAGGTCCGCAATGAAGACCTCCGTTATAGAATGCCTGGAACATTCAAAGAATTTGGCTTGATTAAGGCTCAGAGCAAGCAGGAAAAACTTTCCATTATCATTAAAAAAGGGGATGACAGGTTTCAGATAAAAATGATCAGCCAGATATACATGCTCCTCGAAATGAACAGGCAATGTAAAACACTTGAGTTCTTCACCTTGCAGGAAAATGGCAAGTCCGTCTGACTGATTTCGCCAGAAATGCTGATCATCCAGCAATCGGTTCAGCGGTGCCATGAGACTAATTATCTCATTTTCTTTTAATACCAATCTCGAAAGGATTTCCTTCAGCTCTTTCATACTGTTCTTCAGCCTCGACTGGCCCTGTCCGGTATCAACTTCCTCCCCGGCACGGAAAGTTGGGATATATATGGAAATGCAATGGATATCATGTACTCTTGATAATTCCCTGAATTGCATTACAGACATCAGTCCGTTTCTCTCGTTGGTCTTTTCAATATTATTCATCCTAATATCCTAATTTTTCTATGGCATCTGTAATATCCTGATCATCCAGGTATTTCTGGGAAAACCTGGCCATACGCAGGCGTTCAATAATCCAGTAAACATACATGACTTGTACATAGCTTATTATCAGGGATTATTATTTGACTGATTTTACAAAACTGTTGTGATAGAAATCGTACAAAACCATCTCAGCGTCTATGTCGATGGGTCTGGAGGAATCAAATTCCCGAGCATCTTTGATGATCTCTTTTGGTAATCCTATCATAACTTCCCTATCAACAAAACTGATGTCCTTCAACCAATCTATGGCCAAGATCACTTTTTTACTCCAGGGTACCCATTTACTGGTATCGACAATGATATAAACGATCTGCCAGTCCTCATCATCAAGCATGAGATCTTCGACATGCCCCACATTTCCATCACTTGTTTTAATGGAATAGCCCTGAACTTCTGCAAAGCTGCGCAAACTGGTATCCAGGTCCTTTTCATTCAATATTTTCCGAGGGGGATTTAGAGGCCGTGGCGGGAAATACATGTTGGTGACGGGAGCATAATAATACGGCCAGTAATGGTCGATGTGATAGTGTTTGCTCAATGCCTCCTCATACTCCCTGGAAACAGGTTTTCTCTGTTCCAGGTCCGGGCATGATTCAATGTCTTCCTTATTCAGGTCAACAGGAAACCGCTTATGCTCCCATGATGGTTTCTTGATAAAGACTTTTGGGATCAATACCCTCCCGTTTTTGAAGAGGTTCCCAAAGTCCACATCAAGGTACCTGATTCCCCAGCTATCTTCATCAAAAAGAAAATCTTTGACCTTGCCTTTCGGACCATCTATTGCTTCAATTGAATAGCCAATGAGATCTTTTAAATTACGTTTCATATTGGCAGTTATTATTGAATTAGAATAAGCATTGATTATGAGTCCTGAAACTCATCGTTCGCTTCCTGGATAGCCTGGTTAAGATCTACCAGTGCCGAATCAAGCCCTGCTGAAAGATCCTTCCATGCTTTTCCGGAAGATTTTTCCAGTTCGCTTATGTTTAGCTTTACATAAGCCACCTGGGATTCCAGTACCTTTATCCTTTGCTGGTAGTTTTGCTTAACAGTATATTCAGCCGAATTGATTTTGTCTTTCATTTTTCCGATCTGCATTTCTGCCTTTTCAACCTGCGATTTGTATGTCCTAACAAGATCTTTCTGTTCTTCTGAAAGATAAGCGAGGGTGGTATCTACGGCCTCTTCAACCTCTTTCTTCACGTCCTCCATGCTTATATTATCCTTTTTCTCATGAGCGGACTTGCTTTTGCAGGAACTACCTGTGAATATCAGTGCGGATATTATTAAGAGGGGAAGAATTGTCCGTATGACGGCAATCTTTTTTCTTTTGAATCTCATAATTAAGAGCATTTAAGTACATCAATTTTAACAACCCAGTAGATGAAAATTACATGCCAAAAATGATGACGTCCCTATCAGTAATCTGGTAAACTACAGTATAACTGATGATTAGAGAGTTCGAACAATAATATGACGGAATACAATTTCAACTCTTTCGAATGAGGTGAGGAATTATTTCACACAATATGAGTAATCAAATCCTCAAAAAATACAATTGGATGCTTGTCCAGCTGAACCTTTTACCCTGGTTAACTGTTGGCAGACACTGAAAGAAAGGCTTTACAGAGGATCTCCGCATGAGTTGATGAAAAAAACGGTTGTTCGTCCATCCTTTGGTTTGATTGTTGCACTTTAAGATTTCTGGCAACCAATAAAACAATTCTTTATGTTACACAATAATCCCAGTATTAACCGAATTATGCCGGTGACTGGATTCGGAACCTGGGCACAGACAGGTCACAGATGTGCGGAAAGCACCGAAAGTGCCATTCAAATTGGTTACCGGCTCATTGATGTCGACCAGATGTATCATAATGAGGAGGATGTAGGAAGAGGCATTAAAAATGCCGGTATTGACAGGAGTGACCTTTTTGTCTCCACCAAATTAGCAGACAAATACCTCAAGCCCATCAGCATCATAAGCTCAACCATGGAAAGTTTACACAAACTTGATCTGGACTATATAGACCTGTTGCTGATACACTTACCTTTCCTACAGAAGGAAATGGAAGCCTGTCTTGAAAGCATGTTGATTCTGCGGTCCAGAAACATAATCAAGTATATTGGAGTAAGCAATTTCGGTCCGGAATTATTCCTGGAAGCCATCGAAACCGGAGAGGTATCTACTAACCAGGTAAAGTTCTCACCTTATTATCAACAGATGAAAAACCTGGAGATCGCAAAAGCCCATGGTAAGATCATAACTGCATGCAATCCTCTCGAAAGAGGAAAAATATCAGTGGACAAAACACTAACAGAAATAGGGAAGAGACATAACAAATCTGCTGCTCAGGTGACACTGAGGTGGCTTATCCAATTGGGAAATGTTTCGGTGATAACGAAAGCTGCAGAGGAGAAGGACAGGATTGAATATTTTGAGATTTTTGATTTTGAACTTACTGAAGATGAAATGCAGCACATCCATGAACTTGACAAAAGCAAAATATTAATTTAATATAACCATTATCTTCCGCAAAACAATTACATACATGGGCAATTTTCGCAAGGTTCAGTTCTGCGGATCCTCCTCTTTTTCATGTTCCTGCACCTTCTTCTGCTCCTTTATCATTTCCCGGTGTTCTCTGTTTCCTTTGGCCCCCTTGAGTCTTTTTTCTAGCTTGCTTAAAACCTCTGCCCTGCCATAAATGATCAGTGTATCCCCATCCCGGATTATGGTATCACCGTCCGGAGCCCCGAGGAATGTCCCGTCCTTTCTGGATATGGCAAGAAGGTTGAGCCCTTCATCACGCAACTTCGTATTGTATAACTTTTCTTCACACAGCCAGTGTTCACATTCAATAAGGATTTCTGAAATTCTGAAATCTCCCGAGAGGTGCAAGAGGCTTGCATAATCGTTTACATCTATCTGATGCTGCTTCTTCAGGAGCCTGTTGATAAGATTGGATAATTGCTGGTCGATCCACCGGCTGTTGGCCAATATCCAGAGAATGCTGATCCCACCGGCCAGAATAATGATTTTAACCCAGTTACTTACCCTATCGCTGATCCCCGTAAAACCAATGATGAGTGATGCGATCCCGGTCACGATCCCTGCATTTCCCAGGATCATCAGCAACAGCAGGATCCTCCTCCTTACGGGGTGATTGACTACCTTCTCAGATTCACTGGTGGTAAACCCTACCCCGGTAAATGCGGAACGGGCCTGGAATTTGGATGCTTCACGTGAGAGCCCTGTATGGGTTAGTGCAAGGGATGCGATCCGGGTAATCAAGATCGAAAAAACAAGAATCAGGATGACTGTAATAACACCGATCATCACCTTTACAGTTCTTCCTGGACAATGTTTTTGTCGTCTACCCCCAGGTTGGCAAGATGATCCAATACTGTTTTCATCATGATCTCCGGACCGCAGACATAAAAATGCCGATTGAAATCAGTAATGTATTTCTCCAGTAACTTCTTTGTGATCAGCCCATGTTCATAATCATCTGCCTTTTCCTCAGACAAAACGCTTATGAAACGATTTCCAAGCATTTCCAGCAATTCATCCTTCCCTATGATATCCGCTATTGTCTTATTGCCGAATATCAATGAATTCCCTGAAATTCGTCCTGTTGTTTGCAGCTGTCTGAATATGGCCAGGAAAGGGGTGATGCCGGCACCCCCGGCAATGAACACGCCTTCGCCCTGGTATTTAATCGCTCCAAAAACATCGTGTATTATCAATTTATCGTAAATGCTTGTATGATGTAGTTCATTGGTTACACCTCTGTGAGAGGGATAGATCTTAATTGTAAATTCCAGGTAATCATCTTCCGGCAGGCTGGTAAAAGTAAACGGTCTTTTTTCCTCCTGCCATCCTGGTTTATTAATGGCCACCTCTGTTGCCTGTCCGGGTTCAAAAGAATAACCCCGGGGTTTTTCCAACCTGAAGCATTTAACGTCAGGGGTGACATAGAATGTTCTGTAGATCTTAACGATGTGTTTTTCCATTTGGATTTGTATATGGCATCTCCCGTTCCCGGAGATTTATGTGTTTATCTGTCTCATGATTCAAATATAGAATGGTTAAAAACGAAATGAATCCTCACTTCTGAAATCGTAGATTCACTGTCTCCCAGTCCAGTACGTTCCAAAATGCATCGATAAAATCAACCCGTCTGTTTTGGTATTTCAGGTAATACGCATGTTCCCATACATCCAGGCAAAAGAGTGGTTTTCCTTTATGTTCGGCAATATCCATCAGCGGATTGATATGATTTGGAGTGGAGGTTATGCTCAGTTTATCGTTTTCAATGATCAGCCATGCCCATCCTGATCCAAACAATGCAGCAGCCACACTGGCAAACTTGTCTTTGAATTCAAGGAAACTCCCGAATTGTTCGCTGATTGAGTTGGCGATTGCTCCTTTTGGCTCTTTTTTACCGATGGGTGTCAGGGATTTCCAGAAGAAGGAATGGTTGAAGGATTGTCCGGCATTCCTGGCTACAACATCCGGAGCCCCTGAAATCGACGGGAATATCTGTTCAGGAGATTTGCCTTGAAACTCCGTGTTATCAATGGCTGCATTGAAATTATCAATGTACTTCTGATGGTGTTTGGTATGATGAATGATCATCGTTTCTTCATCAATATAAGGTTCTAATGCATCGTAGGCATAATGTAAATCTGGCAATTCGTATTTCATATTATTATTTCTTTTGGTTATTGGTCGGTAATGTAGATGTAAATATCGTGCCATAAAATGGCTGGGGCTCATTGGTCTGGATACCTTGAATTTGATGATGGGATGCCTGTAGCAAAATTACACGATGTGAGGCATCAATTCCTCAGAGCACCACAAATGATTCGGGAGTAAGGATCCTGAAAGTGAATGATCCGGTGAAATAAAGCTTCACTTTTTCAGTATCATGTGCATCATAGCCCAGGGATATATCCTGTCCCAGGATCAATACCAGATCCCCTCCGCGGGCTGATACCAGGAATGAATTTTGACTACCATGGTTGACGACTATTCTTCCTTCAATCAAACTTTTAAGTTGTTTCACTAGGGGATATCCCTTCGCTAAATTTACCAATTCCTGCCATATCTGATCGTGGACGACAAAGTTGTATGGACCTTCAACGGCATTTTTTCTAAGGCTGCTGATATGCTCTGCAAGGCTTCTCAGCAATACATCCGGATTTTGGGGTAACTCTTCCTTCGGATATTGAGAACCGGACTGCATACCTGTAATCTGCCCGGCTTCGAATCCGTTGAAAATCGCATTATCTTCAAATAGAGCTACCTCTTTTGCAGCATGCTCCAGAGGCTTCAGGTCAATATCCTTTGCGCCCCTGTTTATATTATCAAGTTCCCATAAATCGAGTTCAAAAGGTTTTCTGAATTCAACCATGGGCTGGTATTCCCTAACTCCATAATTGATGCCCTCTTCCGATTGACTGCCTGGATGTAGTAGTCTTCCAGTGGATACCCCGCCCATTTTCAGGCCATTGGGACCGTCAATGTCTGTTACCTTTCTGGCTGTCAGGTAGATGTTTAAAATCCTTTTTGTTTGTTCTGAAATTTCCTTCCACGCTTTATCGGTAATGGGTGCTATTGATTTCTTTAAAATGTTCATGATCTTGTGATTTATTCGGTTTCAATTTTTGTAATTTCCCTATCAGTAAATAAATAGGTTTCTAGCATTCCCTCCCATCCATCCATATTTCTTCTGAGCCACTCCAATACCATGCAGGCATGTTCTATCTCTTCATCCCTGTTATGGGTCAGGATTTTTTTCAGTTGATCATCTGAGGTGGCATCCAGGCGTTGTTGATACCAGTCAACGGCTTCAATTTCCTCTTTAAGAGAATTTAATGCCCGCACATAATCCCGGGTTTTGGGCGAAAGCGAATCCGGTATTTCATGAAAGTTTTGCATATTCTTACTTTTTTGGTTGATTATATTAATTATGGTTTATTGTTGAATCTCTTTGCCACCTGTTCCCAGTTTACCAAACGCCAGAATGCCTGTATATAATCCATGCGGCTGTGTTGGTACTTAAGATAATAAGCATGTTCCCACAGATCTAGACATAAGATGGGATTGCCCTGAATCGGTGTTGTGTCCATCAGTGGATTGTCCTGGTTTGTGCTGGTGGTCACCAGGAGTTCACCGTCATCTCTTTTTACCAGCCATGCCCAGCCGGAACCAAAATGGGAGGCTGCCAGATTTGAAAACGCCTCTTTCATCTTGTCAATGGTGCCAAAATATTTGGTAATGGCATCAGCCAGTGGAGTATCGATCAAACCTGTGGTTGCAGGAGCAAGGATCTTCCAGAACAGTGCATGGTTGAAAACTCCGCCACCATAATTTCTTACGGGATCATTGAATTTTGATACTCCTGCAAGAATCTTTATCAGCGGTTTCGTTTCCAGGTCTGTATCAAAAATAATTTCATTAAACTTTTGAAGATAGGTCGAATGGTGTTCAGTGTAATGAAGCCTCATGGTCCTTTCATCAATGTAAGGTTCCAATGCATTGAATTCAAATCCTAAAGGGGGTAGTTCGAAAACCATGAATGATGCTTTTACCTAATTGACATAAAAGTCGTGCCAATTTCAAGGATGCTGTCTGGATCACTTGTCAGGGTAGAGATATAGCGGGAATATCATAACCATGGGACCGGGAAAAATGTTGCATTAGTCCACAATCGTGGCTTTAATCCACAATCATTCCACAGTAACCTGTAACTGTTTGCTGTATAGTATCAAAGGCTTTTGATACAGATAACAGGCGGCGAATCGGGGCATATCAGGATAATACAACCACTCCGGATGATATTATCAGATTATTGATCCGTATCTATCTTGTAGAGCTTAATCTTATTGTAAAGTGTTTTGCGGTCTATGTTGAGCATCTTGGCTGCTTTCGACTTATTGAAGTTAGATTTTATAAGTGCATTGGCAATGACTTCCTTTTCGGTAACAAGGGTGGCTTCTTTTAATTCTGTCACGTCTCCCCCTGGGAAATCAACCTTGTCCTGCCTTCTGTTCTTGTGCAGATGAAAAAAGCGTATTTCCTCAGGTAAATGCCCAGCTTCAATTTGGCTGCCCTGGGTCAGGAGGACAGCCCGGTTGATAACATTCTGCAATTCACGGATATTGCCGTACCATTGGTACCGAAGCAGCAAATCCCTTGCTGTATCATCAATCCCGGTAACATTCCTGTGGAAAGCCTGGTTCGCCTGTGAGATAAAATGATCAGCAAATTCCATAATATCTTCCTTGCGTTCCCGTAAGGCGGGTATCCGAATCTTAAATCCATTCAAACGGTGGTACAGATCTTCTCGGAATTCATTTGACCTGACCAGTTTGATCAGGTCCTCGTTGGAAGCGGCGATCAGCCTCACATCAACTTTCATGGTCTTATTATCGCCGACCCTGCTGATGATCCTTTCCTGCAGTGCCCTGAGGAGTTTTACCTGGTTCTCGTGCGGCAGGTTCCCCACTTCATCTAGAAAAATCGTACCCCCCTTTGCCTGTTCAAAATAACCCTTTTTATCATTGATGGCCCCGGTAAAGGCGCCCTTGATATGTCCGAAAAGTTCACTGTTTGCCAGTTCCTTGGGTATGGCACCACAGTCTACCGGGATGAAGGGTTTGTCTTTTCGTTTGCTGGCGAAGTGTATTGCTTTGGCAATATACTCTTTACCCGACCCTGTTTCTCCCTCGATCAGCACCGTGATATCATTTGGAGCAACCAGCTGAATATGTTCCAGAACCTCGTGAATCTTTTTGCTTTTCCCTGTGATAAATCCCTGTCCGAAAGATGCACTTGTTTCCAGCTTACTGCCAGCCGTCAGGGCTCGATTAAGGAGTTGCAGTATCTCCTCGTTATGGACGGGCTTTGCTACATATTCAAAAGCTCCCGACTTGATTAGTTTTACCGCCATCCTGACATCTGAGTAGGCAGTCATGATAATTACAGGGGTCGAGGGTTTTTTTATTTTAATATGTTGCAGGAGCTTGAGCCCGTTGGAATCCGGAAGCCTGTAATCGCAAAGAACCAGGTCATACTCATTCTTTTCAATGAGTTTTTTGGCAGTCAGGCCGGTGAATACACCTTCTGCCTGATATCCGTTCCGATTCAGGTAATTTACCAGAAGATCACAGATATATGTATCATCATCAATGACTAAGATTCTTCCCATGCCTTTAATTCCTTGACCGGATTAATAGATCTAAAAAAATATCATAGATCCTGATCCTCCGAGTTCGTTTCAAGATATTATAAATATAGGTTTAATATGGGAACAACAAACAAGTATTGGTCAGGAAGTCAGAAATTTATTTGCCAATTTCCTTTTTTAATTCCAATACCAGTTTTTTCATTTCCTCCGTCGTGGATTTAACCAGGGCAGGTACCTCCTTGTAATCAGGCTTGATGAGGGTTTTGGTTTTCAGATCAATCAAAATTGATACGATATCATCAACTTCAAGGTGCCGGTAGGATGGAAGGATTTTATGGGCTGTTTCGCCAATCTGCTCCCAATCCTTTTCTTTTAAAAGCTGTGGTAGGAGATGAATGGTACTCTCTGTGTTGTCGATAAAGGTAATCAGCATGCGGTTAACAAAATCGGCGTCACCAACGGCCATTTTTTCCAATTCTGCTAAATTGTAAGGCATGACAGGATTATATTCCTTGAGAATAATTTTGGTTTTGGATGGCTTTTCAGGGGCAGTCTTAATATCGAGCACATTACACATTTTATTAAAAAGATTTACCTCCTTGAAGGGCTTTATCAGAAAATCATCAATACCACTCTCATAAAATGTTTTAATCTCATGTTGCATGAAGGCGGCTGTTACTGCAATGATTTTTGTTGAATTATTATCTTTTGTTCTGCGGAGAAATCTGGCCACCTCAAGCCCGTTTACATCAGGCATATGTATGTCCAGCAGGACAATATCATATTTCATGCGTTTGAGCTTTTCAATGGCTTCTTCACCACTGTTGGCAATGTCACATATGCAATTGAATTTGTCGAGAAGGATCTTCCCCAATAACCGGTTCACGCTGTCATCATCTGCCAGCAGTACATTTTTTTCTCTGAGTTTGTTGGAATCTATCGCCCCGAAATCTGGGGGGACTATGGCTGTTTCCATTCCTTTCTCAAAAGGTATTGAGAAGGTAAAGGTTGTTCCGTTGCCCTCCTGGCTGGCAACAGATAAACTTCCGTTTTGCATCTCAATCAGCCTTTTACAAATGGTCAGGCCCAGTCCGGTGCCCCCATAACTTTTAGTAATGGTGGAATCCGCCTGTTGAAACTCTCCGAAGATCTTGTCAATGTTATTTGGACTGATACCAATGCCAGTATCTATAATATCGAACCCGACATCTACTGCATCTGCAGTTTCTGACCTTGTGAAGCATTTGAGCTCCACATAACCCTGATGTGTAAATTTGATGGCATTGCTCAGTATGTTGATCAGGATCTGCCTGAGCCTGAAGGCATCCCCGATAAGCACAAGTTTTTTAAGTTTTTCATCTATGTGATAGGTGAATTTAATATTTTTCTCTTCCGCTTTGGCGCACAAGGTATTGTAGATGTACTTAACGGGATAAGCTATCTTGAACGGTGCTTTTTCAAAACTTAATGCTTTCGCCTCAATTTTCTGGATAACCAGAATATCATTAATCAGTGATAGCAGATGCTCGGATGATTTATCGATAATATTCAGATATTCTGATTGCTGGCTGTCCAGCCTGGTCTGCATCAACTGTTCGGAAAAACCCATAATGGCATTCAAGGGTGTCCTGATCTCATGGCTCACCTTTGCCAGAAACTCAGATTTAGCTTTGTTGAGATGTTCTGCCTTTTCTTTGGATCTGAATAATTTACGGTGGCTTTGCTTTTGATCGGTAATATCCGAACCAGAAATAACAATTCCTGTGATATCATCATGTATGTCAGCGATGGGGTTTAATTTAATCTTAAGAATCCGTGTTTCAAGATCGCTCCTGCATAAATGGACTTCATGGTATGCTGCCTCCTTGGCATTTTCTTCAAAAATTGTCTTAAATAGATTATTTATTTTCCTTCGATCTTCCTTCGCAATAAAATGCTCTGTGAAATGTTTTCCTGTCACTTCGATATCCATTTGACCCAACAATTCTTTTCCATTTTGATTGATAAATAAAGTATTTCCTGCCGCATCAATGACTGTTACAAACGCTTCCACCATATCTAAAATCAGTTTTATCTGTTTCAATACGGCTTTACTTTCTGTACCCTGGTCGAACAGCAGAGTTGAAATCTGGAGGTCAATATTCTTATTCATTTTTCCTGATTGTATTGAAAAATAAGGTAAAAATAGGGAAACACCTGGAATTTAATCCTTCATTTCCGTATTATCCAACCTGCTGGTAACATAGCTGAATTTAATAAAAGCTACAAAAACGACGCCGCCGATGCTGCGTAACAGAACAGGTTATTGTCCGAATGCTCATGGGTAGTGCTATCCGGCAACCAAGTTTTTCATGGCCATAGACCTGGTAAAAAGCCCGGGGGTTAACCCGGGGAAAATGTGGAATAATTCCACATAATTCCCTCCATTTTCCCCAGCATTCAGGTTATTACCTTAGCGTACAGCCGGGGATGATTACCCCGGGGTAACAGTATATACCTGAGGTTACCTGAAGGATAGAAAGACCATGGCATAAAAAGGGTATGCCAATTGTAAGTTAATCCAGTAAAATATCTTCCCAAGACCCTGGTTATCATATAAACTAAATGAATTAATTATGAATACCCTATTAGCACTTATTAAGGAACCGGATGAATCGAAACAACTGGTGAGATTTGCCACAAGCCTGGCAGCAGACTTGTCATCAAAATTACAGTTACTGTACATCCAGGATCCCGCCAATTATCCTTTTGGTGCACCTGGCATAACGGGAACAGCATCGGTACAAATCCAGATCAGTATGGAAAATCTGGTCAAGGATGCGAAAACAACATTGGCCAAGCTGGTTGAAGAATATGATTCTGGAGATGTGTCTGTCGAAATCACAGCAGAAACAGGGATCATTAAACCAACCATTGAAAAACTGGTTTCACAAAAAAAAATCAATATGGTTGTTCTTGAAAGTAGTGATAGCGATGGCTTCTGGTCGCAGAATTCTTCAGACATGGACATTGTCCGCAATATAAAATGTCCGGTATGGTTGATCCCGCATAAAAGCACATACCATCCTTTCAGTGAAATTTTATATGCCACTGATTATCATCAGGAGGATTTGCCAACACTTAAAAAACTGATTGGATTAACCCATACCTTTTCTCCCAGAATAACGGCTCTGCATATTACGGATAATATGGATTTTGAAGTCAGGATCAAAAAAGCCGGATTTCGGGAAATGGTGCAGATAAAAACAGCTTATGATCAGGTGACAGTAAAATCGCTGATGGAAAGAAGTGGTGACGACATCGGGCAGTTGATAAACGATTATGCCTCTATGATCAAAGGCAATCTAATTGTGGTGCTCAAGGAAAACCGTCCCTTCCTTGACCGGTTGTTCAAATCCAGCGTTACCAAAAAAATCATTCAAAAGGCAGAGATCCCCGTGCTCGTATTTCATGAGCAAGATGCCTGATCATGCCGGCAGATTTAATACTCAAAAAACAATAAACAATATGATTACAAGCTCAAAAAAAACATTCGCAAAACTGGGTTATTCCCATATGGATACAGCGGAAATGGTCATCCTTTTAAACAGACTGCTGTCAAATTATGCTGTTTATAAGCAAAAGCTGCAGAGTTTTTACTGGAATGTAGAAGGCCAGGATTTCTTTGAAATGAACAACCAATTTGAAAAAATGTATAAACGTGCTGATTCAGAAACTGATCAGATTGCCAAGCGGATCCGTTTATTCGGGCAAATTCCACATTCGAACTTCACTGAATTCATGAAAAATTCCACCATTACCCAGGAGAGTAAAAGTGTTCCTTCTTTTGAGATGGTTAAAATAATTCTCACAGATATAAGAATCCTTCTTGAACTAATGGAAAAAGCTATCGATGCGGCAGAGGAGATAAATGATATTGGTACCAGATACATGCTACAGTCATGCATCTACGAGATGGAAAAGGAACACTGGATGTTAACCGCTTGGACCAAACAAAAAAGATTATAAACCAAAGCTTAAAAATTATGAAAGCAATTAATTTTGTAATTCTAACGGTCGCCTTGTGCTTGATCTTATCATGTGCATCCAATGTAAAATTTCCCGTTTCAGAGGTGACACCAGGTGCCAGAATAAGTGCCAGGGTGCATACCGATAAAAATGAAAATATCAACATTAATGTTACAGCTAAATACCTGGCTAGCCCTGAAAGACTCACCCCTTCAAAAAACATTTATGTGGTATGGGTCAAAACGGTGAGCAACGGAACAATAAACATCGGTCAACTACAGAGTGAATCTTCCAAAAAATCGACGCTTAAAACAATTACACCGTTTGATCCGGTTGAAATCTTTATCACAGCGGAAGATGATGGCAGTGTCAAATGGCCGGAAGGATTGACTATTGCTAAAACAAGAATTTAATCTAATCATAAATAATAGGCCAATATATCCGGACTGCTAAACAGCAGATCATGAGAATGCATATTGACGGTTTAATACAACTCCCGTTTCTGTGGTAGTAAAATAATCAGCAATGAAAATACACAGCATACAGACAGGGAAAGTAAGAATAAAACAAAACCAGTTAAGAAAGCCCAGGGGTGCGGTCCCGAAAATGACCAAGGTCCTATTTGACAAGCGATGGTCAGGCTGGCTGCCCATATATGCCTGGGTGATTGACCATCCTGAAGGAATCCTGGTGGTCGATACAGGTGAAACCTACAGGACAGGGATCAAAGGTTACCTGCCCAAATGGCATCCTTATTATTCCAGGGCAGTGGATTTTGATGTTAAATATGATGATGAGATTGGACTGCAATTGGTAAAAATGGGCATCCATCCGGAAAAGGATGTAAAAAAAGTGGTGATGACACATTTACACTCCGACCATGCCGGAGGATTACATCATTTTCCCCAGTCTGAAATCATCATCGAGCAAAAGGAATATATAAATGCCAGGGGAGTCTCAGGGATCATGGCAGGGTACCTGCCTCACCGATGGCCCAAATGGATGAAGCCCAGACTGGTCATCTTGGATAAAATATCATTCGGACCTTTTGAGCGGAGTATGTCCCTAACCCGGGACGGGACCATCAATATGGTAGCTACTCCGGGGCATGTACCAACCCATATGTCAGTGGTTGTGAAACTGGAAGGGCTCTATTATTTCCTGGCGGGTGATGCTTCCTACAACCAGGAGAACATGTTGAAGAGAATATCCGATGGGATAGGAAATAAAGATAGTTTGGCTACACTTGAAAAAATACAGCAATTCACCAGGCAGTATCCGACCGTTTACCTGCCATCTCATGATCCTGAATCGGCCAAACGGCTCGCAGGGCAAATTACCCTACCCTTACACGAAAAAACTTTGTTCAACCCCTAAACAATCTTTGGCATAAATTCAATTCATTATTTAGAACACAGTAGAACAAATCCACGGAGACAACTTCCTGGGAGAAATATCTGATTTTGAGATCGCAACCAATGCAGATTGCCGGAATAGCCTGAACTTGAAGTTGAACCAAAAAACAATAAAATAATTGATATGGAACCAAATACGCTTAAACTATATGCTGTAAATGCTGTTATCATCGCCTTTTTTGATAAAGTGCCATGCCGCGCCCAGATCAGGAAATGGCAGCAGAATAATATCCGCATTGCCCTTATACACCCGAATCATGGCATGCAAGGCAGTGATCCAAAATATTCGGAGCTGGAAGATCTGATTGATGCTGAATCCTCCCTGGAGGATGTCCCGGCAGGCATATCAAATCCAGACAGCTACTTGCTGAAAACTGCCCTGAAGAGCCTCAATACGCGACCTGAGAAGACTGTGATGCTGACCGATGATCCCGGATATATCTATACTGCCAAAGCTAGCAGGCTGGCTTTGACCATCGGCGTGAGTACCTCCAAAGGAAAAAGACCTTTTTATGATAGGGGAGCGAAAATCGTACTTGACAGCCCTGAGCAAATAAGCATTTTTAACGGAAGTCATAAATCCATCTATTTTTCGCAAAGTCTCCCGAATCCTTTCACTGGACAGCTTAAATTTCAATCTTTCACAGGCCAGAAGAAACCGATTTTCTTTTTCGACTATGACGGCACCTTGACACCTCTCGTCAAGGATCCGGAGAAAGCTGTAATCAAAGAGGATATGCGTGAGATCCTAAAAGAATTGTCACATATGTTTCATATAGCGGTCATCAGTGGTAGGGATATGGACCATCTCAGGGATTTTATCCGGTTGGAGAGTATCATTTATGCTGGCAGCCATGGATACCGGATTAGTGGGCCAGGCGAAATGTATATGGAGATAGACCAAGCCAAGAAACTGCTTCCTGTTTTGGATGAGGTGGAAACCTTGCTGAGAAAATTATTGGAACAGGAAATCAGGGGTGTTCAGATTGAGCGGAGACAATATGCCATAGCTATACATTACAGAAATGCTCCACCTGGAACGCTGGAACAGGTCAGTCAAGTTGTTAAGGAGCTAACCTGGAGATATGGTAACCTGAAAACCGGCAGAGGAAAAAAGATCCTGGAAGTTAAACCATACATGGATTGGCATAAGGGTAAATCAGTAAGATGGATCCTGGATGAACTGGGATTGGTATCATCAGGAGAATACCTTCCAATCTATTTCGGAGACGATATCACGGATGAGGATGCATTCCGCGCCCTGTGCGATGATGGAATTGGAATCCTGGTTGGTGAACATGGTCAGCCTTCCGCAGCCGACTATCAGCTGAAGAGTGTGGGACAGGTTAAGCAGTTCCTGCAATATGTGGTACATTCCGGACTGATCCCGGAAGTTTATTAGGTCTACTTTTTTTAGGAAGATTATTTTATTTCTTCTATTTCACATAGCTTTTATCATTGAAATCATACAGAAATTAATTCATAGTCAAGATCTAAATGATATATGCAATCTGCCAGTCAGAATCATCTACAATGATATCTTCAAAATGACCGATCTTTCTTCCATCGATGGCGTTGATATGATGATCTTTTACTTCCATGAAGCTTCTCAAACTGGTATCTCGGTCCTTTTCAACCAGATCAGGACAAGATTCAATGTTTTCTTTTTTCTGGTCAATCGGGAAGATTTCAAGCTCCCAATCTGGTTGTTTCAGGAAAACTCTCGGGATCAGTACGCTCTTTTTCTTAAAGATATTGCCGTAGTCCGCATCAGGGTGCCTCATAATCCAGCTTTTCTCGTCGAAAAAAAATCTCTGATTGGGGAAATGTTTGGTCGTGTACTTCAATGATATAAGGACGGTTTTGGAACTGATGAATACAGTTTTCAATGTCGCAGAGAAGAGTAATGATAACGGAACCAGGCACATGCTGTAATTGTTTATCTGCGAATGGAGAAGGACCAACGGAGGTTCTTGGCTTGTGATAAAAATGAAGCTTAAATCTCAATCCCCCAATGGCCGTCCGCTGCATCATTTTTTCTTATATTTTAGCTATTATTCAATATTTTTGACTTTGAGAACGGATCAAATAATGCAGCATTAAATTGACTATGGTTTCTAGAAAAGAAGGTTTTGGTACTTTTGGTGGGGTATTTGTTCCCAATATACTGACCATCCTGGGTGTCATAATGTACCTGAGGATGGGCTGGGTCGTAGGGAATGCAGGCCTGCATAATACCCTTGCCATATTGCTTATCGCTAACCTCATTACCCTCTTTACCTCTTTCTCCATGAGTGCGATCGCCACCAATATGAGGATGAAGGGAGGAGGAGCCTATTACATGATATCGAGATCCCTTGGGGCTGAGGTTGGCGGAAGTATAGGTATCCCCCTTTATGTAGCCCAGGCTTTGGGTATCAGCCTTTACATCGTGGGGTTTGCAGAATCAGTCAACAACCTTTTCCCCGGGTTAGATACAAGGATTATTACCTTTTCAACCCTGGTTTTCCTGACCATCCTTGCCCTGATCAGCTCGGGACTGGTCATCAGGCTCCAGTACATCATCCTTTTCGTGATAGCCTTGTCGCTCATTTCTTTTTTTTCAGGGAGGCCTCCCTCAATTGAAACGATGCACCTGGCTCCAAACTATGCCGGATCTTATGATTTCTGGTCGGTTTTTGCCATTTTTTTTCCAGCTGTTACTGGTATTTTATCCGGCGTCAGTCTCAGCGGCGATTTGAAGAATCCCGCTAAAAGTATTCCTGCTGGAACCATTCTTTCAGTCATAGCCGGTACCATCATATATGTGCTCATCGCTGTATGGTTTTCATTGGCTGCTTCTCCCGAGGAGCTGGTTTCTAATAATACCATCATGATCTCAATTGCCCGGTGGGGTCCCCTGATTTACGCCGGCATATGGGGAGCTACCCTGTCCTCTGCGCTTGCTAACCTCCTGGCCGCTCCCAGGACCCTGCAAGCCATGGCCACAGATGCCATAGTTTTCAGGGTTTTTCGCAAAGGAAGAAAAAAAACGAACGAACCAGTCCTGGCTACAGTATTTACTTTCCTGCTGGTCGCCTGCGTTTTATCCGTGGGTGAACTGAATACGATCGCACCCGTCCTTACCATGTTTTTTCTGATCACTTACGGGTCAGTAAACACTATTTCTTTCATTGAAAGGCTGATCAGAAGGCCCAGTTATCGTCCCACCTTCCAGGTTCACTGGTCCGTCTCACTGCTTGGTGCTCTGGGATGTATCTGGGTCATGTTCGTCATCAATCCCATAGCATGTATCATGGGTTTTGCCTTCGTACTCGTGATTTATGTGACCCTGAAACGCATACAGCTGCAGAAGAACTGGGGGGATGTACGGCGGGGCATCTGGAGTGCCATCATAGAGTATTCCCTGCAGAACCTGGAGCGGCTGAGGGATCATCCCGGGACCTGGCGTCCCAATGTATTACTAATGGGAGAAAACCTTAATTCAAAGCACAAGTTGGTACAGGTTGCTTTTGGCCTGACCCAGAAAAGTGGGTTTTTAACCTGTCTTAATCTTATGGAGTCCGGGGAATTTGATGCGGAAGAACTGGAACGCGAAACAGCTGAGTTTAAACAAATGCTGCAAGATAAGAGGATTAATGCATTTTACAAGAATGCCATAGTTGACAGCTATTTATCCGGACAGATGATTGCTTCTCAAATCCATGGAATGGGCGATTTTAGGCACAATACCATATTGCTGGACTGGCACGAAACAATGAATGGCAAATGGCAAAAGGCTCATGCTGAAAAGAGCGATCAGTTAAAATTGATCCGCTTTTACAGTAACCTTAAAAACAGCCTCTTACTGCTGAACATAAATCACGATATCCAGCGTACGAATTACAGGAAGATTGATGTCTGGTGGGACCCCGGCCAAAAGAACGGAAGTTTCATGTTATTGCTAGCCCATCTGCTGGCCTCCAGTACATTTCATGAAAATCCGGATCTGACCATCAAAACTGTTGTGTTAAAGGACAATATGGAGCAGACCCACGCTTTGCTTGAGGAGCTGCTCATTAAGTCAAGGATCAAAGCCAGAATCGATGTGCTTTATCCTGACGCATTACAGGAATTAAGCCTGAGCATTGAGTTTGACAGGTTCCAGAGGAAGCGGGAAAGACAGAAAAAATGGATCTCAGCAGTCCGCAGGATCGTGAACATTGTTGATAAAGAACCGGAAGAAACCGGCAACCATGAACCTTCTGCTGAATTATCAACCGGTGAATCAAAAATCATCAATGAGGATTTAAGCGATTTCGAAAAGAAACCCGGGGATGATGATATCAAGGAAAAACTGTCTGACCAGATCCAGGACAGAGATGTTTTCATCATCGAAAAAAACATTAATGAGATCATCATCAATAACTCAAAGCATGCAGATCTTATCATGCTTGGATTCAATATCCCCCCAAAAGGGAAAGAGAAGAAGTATATTGAAAAAATGGAGTTTTTGCTCCAGCAACTTCCCGATACCCTCCTGATCAATTGCCCTTTTGATTTTGAACTTTTTGGTTAAGCGAAGCAAGCAGCTTCCTTAATTCATCCTGCTTTTTTTGGATATCCCTGATGCCCAGCTTATCCTTTAATGAGTTAATACTCTGGTCTTCAAGCAGCAGTTCCTTGACCCTGCTTTTGAGCAGTTTATCTTTCATCCTGCCAATCTCCACACCCTGTTCCAGTTCATATATCATTTTCTGGATACTGGTCATATAATGCATCCAGCTCAGAATGCCTATAAGGATAAACCCTATCAGAAACAATATGATGAAAGGCGGTATGCTGATTACGCCAAATCCCAGATCAATGTTGAGTTTTACGATGAAGACCTGCCAGTTGAAAACAGCAAAGTACAGGTATAACAATGTATAAAGTATGAGAATAATCGAATGTTTTAAGATCCTTTTTTTCATTTGTTTAAGTATTTAGGACATATGATTAATATTTGCCAGTTGAACGGTCATATTCAGCTGAGCTGCCAGCACATTGATATTCTCAGCTGCATCCGCAAATTTCCGAAGGTTCTCAGGTCTTGTGAACAGTTGAAGGTTATTGATCACTTTTTCGGCTTTTTCAGCAATAATGGTTGCCTTCCCTGATATTTCCTCAGCAGCTGAAGACCCTGCAGAGATGGTGTCACCTATACTGAGGAATTCAGCCTGGTTACTGCCACCTCGGATTTCGATGCTTTTAAGTCCGGTAATACCCATGGTTACGATATCTGCATGGCTGTCCTTTTTAATGGGTGTCCCGGGTGTAAGGACCAGTTCTACAATGATGGTATTGATGTCTTCCTGGTCAATGGATATATTGGAAATGGTTCCAATGCTGATGCCCAGGAAATTAACGGGACTACCCACTTCCAGCCCGCTGACCGATACATCATGATATGAAATAAAATAGGTGTCCATACGTACGAAAAACTGCCGTGCCGTAAAGAAGGCAATCAGGCAAAAAAGCAGGACAGTGCTCATGAACATGAAGATGCCCAGCCTGATTTTCTGTGTATTCTTTTTCATCTGATTTTTATTGCCAGATCAGATCCTGCGGCCGTTTCAGATTGAATAATGATCTGATCCACCCTCATTCTGCTTCGAAATCCAACTGTTCCCCGATCCGAATGATCTGTTTGTCGATTTCCCTCATCTGGGCCATGAGTTTTTTGAGCTCCTCACTCTTTATAAATTCAACGCGAAACCTGTAGCGGCCAGAGTATTCCATGAAACACATATGCCCGATCTGTGTGGCCACCTCATCCTTATCCTTCTGAAGCCTGGCCATTTCAGCTCGGTCCTTATACCTTTCAACATATTGCTGTGCAGACAGGGAAACAGTTTCATAAATATCGGATCCTTTCTCATAAGCTGCTGCGGCTGTTTCTTTGAGTTTCTCGAGAAAGCTTGAAAAAATGTCGGAAGCTTTGTCGGAGAATACACTGGGCACCCTCAACGATATTCTCTTTTGATTCAGGGATAAAATCCCCCTTTACATTATTATTGGGATCATTTTCGTTTGTCATGATGGCTTGGTTTTAGAATTGTTTATAATTTTTCTTTTCTGGCCCTTTTTCCCAAGTAGTATAAGAATGTCAACAGCCCTATGCCTCCGATGATGATCACAAGCACCAGTATGCCTGCAGTTCGTCCAAATTTCGCCCTTTGCTGAGCGGCTTCTGCCCTTTTTTCTGCGAGTGCCTTCCTGGCATTGGCGATGGCTGACTTCTCCTTTCTGATCAAGTCGCTGAGAGAATCCAGTTCCTTGCCCAAGGTATCGAGGCTCTGAAGTGCCTTCAGTGAAGTATCGGAAGTCATGGCCAGGCGCTGCCTGTTTTCTACAGAGGCCTCTTCTAGCAGCTGTATCTCTTCTTCGGCCAGGTTTGCTTCTGATCTTTCCATCACCGCCTGCTGCTCAAGGATATCACTCATTTCCCTGTTTCTGATCAATTCCAGACGCTTGTTCAATGAATTGATCTTCTCCTCAGTACTGGCCATATCCTGTATAATCATTTCCTGTTCCCCAATCAAATCCATACGAATTCTTTTGAGCTTTTCCAGGTCTTTGCCTAACCTTTGCTTTTGGGCGGTAATAAAGCTTTCGATGATTTGATTCCTGTCATATTCATCCTTGATCTTAACCTGCATGTCACTCATCATTGAATCCACCTCGGAAATCCATTGTTTTGCCTCATTCAGCTCCTGGAGAATGGCCTGCTTTTGTTCCTCCTGTCTGCTGATGATGCTGTCCATCTCTGAAATCCTCCTCCTGAAGGGAGCCAGTTGTTCCGCTGTCGCCTGGATGCGCAGCAGCCCATCCCTCTCTTCAACATACATCTTTCGTTCAAGCATATAAGCTTCGATCTTTTTCGATGCGATCTGGTGTCTTTTTTCCAGCAGATCGATTTTTTTGAGTTCCTGCCGTTTTTGTTTTTCCAGACTGGAAATCTGCTGATCAACTTCGTTGATGCCGGATTCCAGCATTTTATCAGCCTGCTTTTCCTGTATTTGATATAGCTCTATGGTGGTTTCTATGGAATCAAGCTTGGTGTCAAGCCTGGACAGTTCAGTTTTCAATTGGTCAATGGAATCCTCATAGAGGTTGATGTTCTTTTGCAGTTCTTCTTTCTCAGAAGAAACCTCCGCCTGTTCCTCCTGTTTGAGCCGGTCGGCCAGCAGTTGCTGGTTTTCTGCCAGCTGTTTGATCCGCTGATCTTTCAGGTTACGTTCCCCCATCAGTGCCGTTCTCTCAAGCTCAAGTGAATCGCGAAGTTGTTGCATTTCATCCAATGATTTTTCCTGCGTTTTCTTTAACTCTGCCTGGCGTTCGATCAATTTGTTTATTTCCTCCTCTCCGGATGTTCCCTGTTTGCATCCTGATAAAATGAAAAGGAGCAATAATAAAGGAATGATATAATTCAATTTTGCCATAGTGATAAATATTTAATGTTAAATGATTGAAAAATAGATACTGAAATGTTTTTCTTCCTTCACGATGAAAAAATCATTCCATTGTATAAGCATAATCCCAATACGCCATATATAGCGCGATGCAGGTAATTTCGATAAAAAGCTGATGATTTCATTGAGGAAATATTTCCTCAATGTATCCTCAAAAATCCACAGTCCCCCAGAACTACCTCCCCGGCAACTACATGTCCCCCCCCCTGAAAAATAGCTGTATGTAACGGACTTGTAGCTAGGAGTATGTTTTGGCATAGTATTTTATTGACCCTACATAACCTTTGAAGATTGAATGATGACTTTATTACTGTTACTATATCTCTTTTTCTTGTCAGTTTTCCTGACAGCAACCTTTACTTTAATATTCAAAAACCGCGGACCCTGGAACAACCCCATGTTGTTTTTCATTTTATTATTTATGACCTCATGGGCAATCAGTCTATGGTCCGGACCGGTTTCTATTCAGGGTAATAGCCATCCATTCTTGACGGTATCGGCCATTACCCTGTTGATAACCGTCCTGCTTTCCGCTTCCAGGACAGAGAAGCGTGAGAGGCAAAGGGTTCGGGGATTGACAGATAATAGTGTTCTGAATGTTGAAACAAAGACGGAAACCGGCCAGGCCAGGATCATTCCGAATGTTTATTTCTGGATCCTGTTAACGATCGAATCTTTATTGATAATAGCAGCCTATATTATAAATAAACTGTAAGCATGCCATGAAAAGAGTATTAATCGTTTCAAACCGTTTGCCAGTCTCCGTGTCAAAAACAAAAGCTGGAGTCAGGGTAAAGCCTTCTGTGGGCGGTCTGGCAACCGGGATGAAATCCATTTATGCGGAAATGGACAGCTGCTGGATTGGCTGGCCGGGGATCGATGAAATGGTTCTTACCACAGATGAGAAAAATGAGGTCCTGGAAAAGTTGACCACACTAAAGTGTGAGGCCCTTTACATTGACAAGCGGGATATGGATCTGTATTACAGTGGTTTCAGCAATAAAACAATTTGGCCACTGTTTCATTATTTCCCTCAATATGTGGTATATGATCAGAAATACTGGGAGGCTTACCTAAAAGTCAATCATCTGTTTGCTGAAAAAATTTTTACATTGATCCGGGAGGATGACCATATCTGGATTCATGATTACCATTTATTGCTGCTTCCAAAATTGATCAAGGATCGTTACCCGAATGCTACCATTGGTTTTTTTAACCACATTCCCTTCCCCTCATTCGAATTATTCAGGTTGCTGCCCTGGAGAAAAAAGCTTCTTCAAGGAATGCTTGGTGCAGATCTGATCGGGTTTCACAGTTATGATTATGAGAGGCATTTTAACAGTTGTGTCAGAAGATTATTAGGCTATGATTACGAGTTGAACCAGTTTAATCTTGGTCACAGAATCATCAGGGTTGATAACTTTCCCATGGGGATTGATTATGAGAGATTCCATAGAGCAGCATTGAAGCTGGATGAACAGGATAGAACTAAAGTGAAAGGCCTGAAACGAGAGATTCATCAGTTTTTCAAAGAAAGTACCAATGTAAAGCTTGTGCTGTCGATTGACAGGATGGACTATTCCAAGGGTATCCCAAACCGGTTGTATGCCTTCCAGCGCTTTCTCGAGAAGTATCCCGAATATCGCAGTAAAGTCTCATTAATCATGCTTGCAGTGCCATCAAGAAGCAAGGTCAGCCATTATCAAAAATTGAAGAAGGAAGTAGATGAACTGGTGGGTAACATCAATGGTAAATATGGTGATATTAATTGGACCCCGATATTGTATTTCTACCGGTCCATGGATTTTGAGAATCTTGTACAACTATATCACAATGCTGATATAGCCTTGGTAACACCACTGCGGGATGGCATGAATCTGGTCGCAAAAGAGTTTATTGCCACAAAGACTGATGGAACAGGGGTCATCATCCTAAGCGAAATGGCAGGCTCTGCAAAAGAGATGAACGAGGCCCTTCTAATCAATCCGAATAATTTAGAGGAAATAGCCGATGCCATAAAAAACGCAATTATAATGCCGGAAGTGGAACAAATCAACCGGAACAGTCAGATCCAGAGACGTCTGAGGAGATATTCGGTGGAGAGATGGGCATCAGAATTCATGAGGGGATTGAAAGATATCAATGCCATGCAGCATAAATATGCTTCAAAATTAATCAACGAAAATGCCATCAAACAGATTCAGCGGAGTTTCGAAAACTCGGAGAAACGAATCCTGTTCCTGGATTATAACGGCACCCTTGTCTACAGTGAGAAATCAGGCGAATACGCAACCCCTGATACGGAGTTGTATCAAGTATTAGACAAATTTGCCCGGGACAAGACCGTAGACATTGTCCTGATGAGCAGCCGGGATAAAGACATCCTTGAGCAGTGGTTCGGGAGACATGATTTTCTTCTTTTTGCCGAACATGGTATGTGGAAAAAAACCAGGGATAAACGATGGCATCAAACGAGAAAACAATTGACCAATGACTGGAAAAACGACATCAGGCCAGTTATTGAGTCCTATGTTGACAGAACACCCGGAAGTTACCTAGAGGAGATGAACAATGTTTTATCATGGCATTTTGAGAAAGCAGATCCTGATCATGGAAGACTGAGAGCATATGAATTAAAAGATGAACTGGCTGTGCGAATCCTCAATATGGATCTGCAGATCCTGGAAGGCAAGGAAGTAATCGAGATCAAGCCTGCAGGCATGAACAAAGGCATTGCAGCCCTCCAAACGATCATGGCTAATAAATACGATTTTGTAATGGCGATTGGCGATGACTGGACAGATGAATATCTCTTTGAACTTTTGCCAGATACCGCTATTACCATCAGGGTTGGCATGAAAAAGACACATGCGATATATAATTGTCAATCCTACAAAGAGGTCAGAAAGCTACTGAAACAACTCGGTACTGTCTCTACCAAGAAAAAGGCACTCTCAATAAATCCAAATGAATAGGTTAAAAGTATAGTCAAATGAAAAAGGATCATTTATATGTGAATAAAGCTGTAGTTGTTCAAACAATCATTGATAAGGTTGAAAATGAACAAGAGGTCAAAGAGATTAAAACCAATTTAGTAAAAGGGTATGAAAAGCCGGATACTATTATTATTAAAGGCAGAAATCAAAAGGGGTTCTCTCCCGATGTCATAACAGAAATGAATGGAAGGACCGACCTTTATGAAGTTGAATTAGACTCTGGGAATTATTTACTGGAGAAGTGGAAGATGTTTTACCTTTTTGCCAAAAAAACCAAAGGAGTTTTTACTATTGTAACACCTGAGGACAATCTGGATATTATCAGAGAGTTGCTAAAGGTGCATAATATTAGGGCTAAGCTTTTATACTTTACATGACAATTTAACGGTGGACACCCAAAGATTCAGATCTGACAACCGGGTATATTAATGGCCCCTTTGATATGAATTTTGTCATGAATCTCCTCAGCAAGCAAATCAACGACTGTGATTCCGCTTTCTTTTTGTATTAATTTTCTTTTCCATCAACAGTAGAATTTAATAAAATATCCTGTAACTACTTCCTGACAGTATATGAGAGTCCTGCAAACCAGCGTTTAACCTTTTATTTCAACCAGGATAAAAGTACCTTGTGGTCTTTCTCCATTTCGTAGATGAAACCTTTCATCATACTTTCTGAACCATAATCACCCACGTCACTGGCTGCCTTAACACCTTCTCCGAGTATAGATAAAATCGTCACTATATCAGTCACAGTCTCCTTTACCATTTCAAAACCGGCCATGTTTGATCCATTCTCCCTTACAGTGCTTTGCCGTTTATACTCATTCATGAGTACTAATGGTGTCTGATCAAAAATCCTGATCCGTTCCGCTATTTCATCAATATTCCGGTTTATCTTTTCCTTCAGGTCGGTAAACTTCCTGTGAAGCTCGAAATAGTCCTTGCCTACAATATTCCAGCGGAATACTCTTAACTTGTGATAAAAAACCTGGTAATTAGCCAGCAGCTTGTTCAGGTGGGTCAGCATTTCTGCCTTATCAAGTGTGCTGTATTCCAGATCATAAAGGTTATTTTTTAATGATGTTTTCATGATTGTATTATTATTGTTTGATTGTTTTTCATGCGATGGAAAAAATCATCAGGGGTAGCTCTGATGTTGTAATCAGCTCATCGGTAACACTTGGCTGCAATACTCTTTCCAGTAAATTGGTGCGTCTATTCAGAACAGCTATTATATCTGCGTCTCTATCAATTGCTAAAGACCGCATATGATTGGGGATGCTTGATTTTCCCTCTGTAACCATGGTTTTAACACGCAGGTTTTTGTTGTGGATTTTTGATTTGATGGTATTCAGATATCCTGCTTGTTCCACCTTTTCCTCAAATGTCGGGTCCTCTGTTATATGAAATATTAAAATCTCAGTCTTATGCTTGTCGAACAATTCTGTGAGTTTATTTAATACCACCATATCGAAAGGATGAAAATTTGTACCGAACAGTATTCTGTTCACTTTGGTAAACTCCTTTCCAGGGGGGTGAATTAATACAGGAGTATGGGATTCTTTCAGCATTTGCTCATTGATATTGTATGAGGAGGAAAATGGCCTGTTTGTTAAATTGTCTTTACAGATGATAATCAAGGCAATTTCACTCTTTTCCGGTTCATTGATCAATTCTTTAGCATGAATCCTGCTTAATATCTGAAAATTCACTGGTGACGGAGGATCTGGTAACGCATTGATCTCTTCCTGATAATCCATAAGGATGTTTTCGATCTCTTCCTCCTGCTCATTTATCAATCTATCTGGATTAAAGCGGGTAGATGCCTCGGCCATACTCCAGACGGCTGCATAGCCGTATGCGTTTGGATTGGAGATAAATGCGAACATTAAGCCCATATTGAACTCTGCTGCCAATTTCGCACCGTAAACAACCGTACTTTTTTGTTCTTCTGGATGATCTAATTCAACGGGGATCCAAATGTTTTTCATTTTACCATTTTTTTAGTTTGGCATTTCAATCTTATCCGATATCATGCCATAACGGACAATTCTGATACCAGCTATTGCCATCCGGCATGGAATTTCCTGTATAACCTATTCATCGTTGATTACAAGACATTCTGATGTACCAATACAGTGATCGAAAATCTCCAGAAGCGTGTAATTTTTCAGCAAACTGTGGCAAGAAATCAACAATGTGATTCTGAGCATGAGGATCTATCGAGTTGGGGGAAAATGACGGGTTTCACCCGCCAGGACTGAATTCATGGAAACTTAAAAAGCAACTCATTTATCTGTTTCGTTGCACTGTAGGATACGGCATGATCTTATCAATAAGAAGATTAATCAAAATAGATTATGCCATGACATCAAATGAGTTCAATGAAATCGGAAGGGACAATAAAATGAAAATTTCCACCAAAACCATGAATAATATCAGTTACATACTAAACATGGTATTGGTTGGACTGCTGGTCTGGTCAATGGTCAGTGAACACAAACAAATCAACAGGATAAGCAACCTCAACCAGGAAAAATCCACCCTGGTCCAGGAACTGTCAAATCTCAAGAGGGATTTCCAGATGGTCAAATCTCTTAAAAAGGAAAAGGAGGAGCAAATGACCGAAGATCAGAACCGTATTGATCAACTGATCAGGGAAGTCAAGTTCAAATCTGACAATATTGAAGCCTACAGGGCTGAAGTATCAGGTCTTCAGAAAAAGCTTGAAACATACCTGACGACAGTTGATTCACTTGAAACAACACTGGAGATACAGGAAAAAACAAGCCTAGATAGAATCGACAGCCTGGTGTCATTCCGGGACAGTCTTACAGGCATGATAAAGCAAGCCAGCCGATTGCATGCCTACAGCCTGGACGTCAGGGTGGAAAACACAAAGGGGAAGCGTACCATCAGGCCCAATCGGGTGGACAAGGTGAATATTTGTTTTACGCTGGCTGAAAATGTCTTTTTAGAAAAGGGGAAGAAAAACTTGTACCTGAGAATTCTCCGGCCTGATGAACGATTGATCTATACCTCGAAAGACCATCTCTTTATAGCCAATGACCAGGAACTCGCCTATACGGGCAAGGTCGATTTCAATTATGAAAATGTGGATACAAGGGTATGCATAACCTGGGCCAATATGGAAGAGGATCTTGAAGAAGGTTTATATTATGTAAATGTCTATACAGACGGTTATGAGATTGGTTCTCGCTCATTTCTCCTTGATAAAGGTTTCCTATTCTTTTAAACAAGACGAATGGCTAAACAGAATATAAACAAGCAAGGCGGCAAGAGGCTTTTATCATTTGGAATATTCCATTGGATCTTCGTAGCCATAATAGTCTATTTTCTATTCAAAATCTTTTCGCCGGGGAATAATAGGCTTACACTCACGTATGATCAGTTTCGTGACAGCCTCGAATTGGGGAGGATAGAGAGTGTGCTCCTTTCTGAAGAAATGATCAGTGGGCAGTTCAAGGAACATATCGATAGTAACAAGCAGGTCCGAACTGAAGATACGGATACGATAGAACCCGTACTGAGGATACTGCCAATACCCGGAATAGGCGATGGCAAGAGACTTGCTTTTCAACTAAACAGGGTGGAGGACGATGAACTAATCAATTTGCTTGAACAACAAAACGTTACCTATAAAGCAAAGAAAGAATCAGGCCTCTTCAGTAATTTGTTATTGTGGATCATTCCTTTCCTGTTCCTTATTTTTTTCTGGCGATTGCTGTACAGTGGAATGAGATCCGGTACCGGCGGAGGCTCCGGAACGGGACCTGCAAATATTTTTAGTATTGGTCAGAACAGGGCCAGAGAGTACATCAAGGATGAAAAGACTGATATCAGATTCAAGGACGTGGCAGGTGTGGATGAGGCCAAGGAAGAGCTGAGGGAAATGATAGATTTCCTTAAAAACCCGGCCCAGTATACCCGTCTGGGGGGTAAACTGCCCAAAGGTGTATTGCTGGTAGGTCCACCTGGTACAGGTAAAACCTTACTGGCCCGGGCCGTTGCCGGTGAAGCCAATGTTCCGTTCTTCAGCCTGACCGGATCTGAATTTGTTGAGATGTTTGTAGGGGTAGGCGCTGCCCGGGTGAGGGACCTGTTTAAAAAGGCCAAATCCAAAGCTCCCGCTATCATATTCATCGATGAAATAGATGCCATCGGGAAAAGCAGGGGACAGTCCATTCAGATCAATGCCAATGATGAGAGAGAAAACACATTGAACCAATTGCTTTCCGAGATGGATGGTTTTGAACCTGGCGATAACCTGATCATCATGGCTTCTACCAACAGGCCCGAGGTACTGGACAGGGCACTGCTTAGGCCCGGCCGGTTCGACAGGCAGGTGCTGATTGATCGGCCGGACCTGACCGGCCGGGTTGAAATCATCAGGGTACATACCAGGGAACTGAGCCTGGATCCCGGTCTGGACCTGAAAAAAATAGCCAGCCATACACCGGGTTTTTCAGGAGCCGACCTGGCCAACATCTGCAATGAGGCCGCACTCTTGGCAGCCCGTAAGAAAAAGGTACATATAGAGGAAAGTGATTTCCAGGAAGCCATTGAAAGGATTATTGCCGGATTGGAAAAAAAGAGCAGGCTGATCAATCCGAAGGAAAAGGAAATCGTTGCCTATCACGAATCAGGACATGCCCTGGTGGGTCATTATACAGAAGGGGCCGATCCCGTGCATAAGGTATCCATTGTGCCACGCGGAATGGGGGCATTGGGTTATACCCTGCAGACACCCCTGGAAGACCGTTACCTGATGACAAGAAGCGAACTCGAGGGTAAGATCAAGGGCCTGCTGGGGGGAAGGGCTGCCGAGGAAATAACCTTTGGTGAAATATCTACGGGAGCGGCCAATGACCTGGAAAGGGCCACCCATATAGCCACTGAAATGGTAACCATCTATGGAATGAGTCAAAAACTACCCAATATCTCACTGAAAAAAGCCAACCAGGATGATTTGCTCGGACGGGATTCCCCCCTGAATAAACGGTCAGAACAGCTTGAACAAATGGTGGATGATGAGGTGATCAGTATCATATCATACTGTTATAATGAAGTCACAGAGCTGATCAGGAAGCACCAGCATAAGCTGAATGACCTGGCTGGGGAATTACTTGAAAATGAGGTCCTGCAGAAAGATGATGTAACATATATTCTTAACTGAAAGCAATCATGAAAACACCATTTATAACCGAACAATTTATTGAGGTTTTTGAAAGATATAACCTGGGTGTGTTCCCATCACAAATCCTGATCTTGATTTAAAGGATAGTTGACAGATTACCTGGGATATTTTTTCATCCTTTTCGGATTAATTATCTATCCAGCCATCAGTCTTGCCTTTGAACAATCCCTGGCCAGGACCATCGCCCTGGGACTCCCCTGTTCCTCAACCATTCTGACATTCGGATTCCTGATGCTATCCGACAAAAAGCTCGCAAGGCACTTTTTGATCATACCTTCTCTGTGGACATTCATCGGATAGGGAGCCGCTATTAAATTCGGAATTTACCAGGATTTCATGAAGATGGCTGTAGCCCATCTCGCAGATGTGCTTCTGCTCAGGAGGAAATACAATAAGTATTAGCATGGTTTACAGAATAGCAATTTTCTCGATCCTGGGGTCTAAATTTCAATTAATAAAAAGATGTTATGGAATGTATTCAAAGAACCCATACCATTGAAAACGATCTGGTCACCGAAAAAGACATTGATCACTTAAAGGAATTGGTAAAAAAGTACCTGAATTATACCGGGGTTGTCAATAGGCCAAAAGTAATAAATATCAGGATGGTGTTTGGGGCAATCATGAGGAACAAAAACCAGGATTGGTAACGGTTAACTACCGAACAATATGATTTTTTCGAGAGATATGAACGATTGTTTTTCATTGATGCCGTGGTAAAGGGCTTGCCGACAACAGGCTACCACCGGTATAAAAACGGTGAGGCCAGCATGGTAATCAAATTACTGTCTTTATTCCCGGATGTTGATGTTCATTATTGATAAGCGCATCGCATGGGAACCGTTTAGCAATCAGGCTGAAACAGCCAGTTTTTCAAATCAGGCCACTACAGTCTCGGCGGTTTTGTATTATAATGAAACCGGGAATCTTGACAACTTTGTTTCTGATGACCGGTTTGACATCTCCGCCATGAAACAATTCAGATTTTCCACCCCTGTTCTGGATTACAGTGATATTAATGGATATAAGCTCTGCCATAATGCTGAAGCAATCTGGCATTATCCTGAGGGCAAACTCACCTATGGCAGGAATACTTTGAAGGACATTGATTACAATATGGCAGAATGTTGAATATGTCCGGCATCTGTATTTTTCTTGTTGTAGATAAGAACAGGCAGCACTCCCTGTTCCCTATTCCTTGTCAAATCTGTCAACCAGAACTCCTCCCGTGGAAGCCGGGAATGAGAGAATTACAAATCTTTTAAAAGTAACTTTCGGCTTTGAGAGGAATGGCAGCTTATTCAACGCCAACAGGATCAGAGAAACGACAAAGATGATTATCATATAATCAAATATTGTCCTGACCACGAAAAAAGAAAGACGGTGTTTGATATTGTCCTGAAATACACGGTGTATGGAATACAGGTTTATGTATAGAAGTGACAGGAGAATCAAAATCATAATGTTTATCATCGGGAGCGTTCTGCATAAATTCCACGACTCTTCGGTGAAAGCCACTGGCAAAGACTATATTGAAGAACCCACAATGACCTGTATCACATCTTCTAAATTAAGAGGATTTCTATCTGACATTACGATCTGTTTTGATCACATAGGCTGTCTATGATTGCTAAATAATATAAATCCTGGATAATTAGAAGGAGATATTTAAAAGATTCTTTTTTGAAAGATAAAAAGTGGAGGATATCATGAAATACGGGGCCATCCAGCGAAGCCAGAAAAGCCCGCATCCGCGAGGGTGATGTAATCGCCGTAGTGGATGGAGGTGAAGTACTGCATTCGGCCCAGCTGCAGGAACTTATTGCCAGGGTTACCAACAAAGAAGTAAGATCGGTGAAGGAGTTAATATTAGAAATGGAAAGTATGAAAAGGGGTCTCATTCTTGAAGGAGTATATTATGGAATAGAAGACTCCTTCTTCAATGCATCCGGACTATTAGAGCTTGGTGAGAGAAATCCTGTTTCAATGGATCATAACACTTCCTGCCATACCCGGTCCATAAAGGACATATTCCAGATGCTGGAGGCACCGGAACAGGGGCTAAATCCCGGAGAGGTGGATCGGCAGAGAAAAAAGCATGAAATGAACCAACAGGAGACCCATAAGAAAAAGAGCCTGTTCGCCATCATGATCCTTATTGTGTTGAATGCCGCCAATGGTTTTTGGATGGAATATAGGGCCCAATTCTCACTGGATGCTTTCAAAAAATTGGATACCTTGAGGGTCAGTGTCACCAGGCAGTGTAAAGTGACTAAAATAGATGCAGAGGCACTGGTCCCGGAAGATTTGATCCATCTCGAAGCAGGAGACCTTGTCCCGGCCGACGCAAGAGTCATTGCCGTGAGCGAATGGGCGCGGATGAATCACCCGTGTCATGGGAATCTTCACCGGTTTTCAAGCAGGCGGACTACCTGGATAAAACTGTACAAGTTTCTGAATAATCAAACATGCTGTTCATTTGAATGCTTTAAGCCAATGTGCGAAAGTTTTCTTCAAAATTAATTTGAACTTCGTTCAGAAAACCCGACAAGAGAAAAGCCTGGTATGAGCAAAGCGAATCAAGGTTTTTCCTTTGGATACCAAAATCCAGGATCAAGAGTCACTTTGTGACGAGTAATCCTGCCACCCCGACAGCTGATAATCAGGATCTTACAGCAATTTCGTTGTAAAATCTTTTTTTTTGGTATACAGTAAAGAATACAATTATTTCATGAATAGATCTTTGTAAGAAAGGGGGGTACTGCCACAAACCCCCAATATCCAATTAATAAGCAATGAATATTACTTATCGAGCCCCATATCCCAATCTATAAATCCTGCTACGAGTAACTACATCTTTTGTGGCCCATTCCCAAGCCGCAGCTACTTCTTCATTTTTTACAGAATCAGGTAAAACCTCTTCCCAAGTACGTTTAATCCAGCCTGGATTATTCATAGCTTCCCATGCGGGATATACCCACTCAATTCGATGATTCCATACGTCATCAGTGATATAAATTCGAATGTCTAGGACGTATCCAAGCTCAATTGCCTTTTCATACACTTTATATTTTATATCATATGCTTCTATTATTTTATGTAGACTGTCCACCCGACTTTTAGGAATTTGAAACTCACGCACGTGAACAAAAGGCATGGTTTTATCAAATGTTTGGCCAGAGGTAGTTTTATGCAACCCGGCCAGTAGAACAAATACAATTAGGAAAGCAAATGTTTTCATAGCTTTGAATTTTTATTAAATGATTAAAATGAGAAATCTGGAAGCTAGAAATGGAATGATATTGGAAATGCGAAAATGAGAAATGGGAAATCTAAATTAAAGCTACGACAAAATATTAGAATGTCACTACATACACTGATCCCCTTGATCTACCAAGCTCGATACTTATGGGCGCCCATAAGAATTTGTTTTGTTAGATTATCTTCGGGGCGCCTTTGCCAGCAGGAGGGCTTGCAGCTCTTTATAGAGTATTCGGATGTAGGGTAAGCTTTGTGGTGACTACGTCTAGTCTTTTCGCTTAAAGCCAACAGGATTTCGGGGCTCTGGTTTTTCCTTTTTCTCCATTAACTCATCCAGGTAGCTAAACACAAGTTCTATGTTCCGATCTTGGCTCTCAAGTTTCTTCTTTATCAGTTCAACATCAAGATGAAGCCTCAGTGTATCGGTTAGCATTTCTCTCATCTTAACGAAGACCTCGATCACTTTTATGCTCACTTGAGTTGCCCGTGCACTCTTTAATACGTTAGCCAGCTGAAGTACTCCATACTCCGAAAATGCATATGGTAAAGAACCGCCAAGGTGCTGTTTTGATGGTATCGCATTTTGCGATACCATGATTTCAACCTCCTCCTCTGATAGCTGGAACATAAAATGCAAGGGGAACTTTTCTTTATTTCTTTTAACCTGTTCCCGCAATCGGATAGCTTTAACATTAAAAAGTTCTGCCAGATCTCTATCCAGCATTACCTTTATATCCCTTATCACGTAGATTTTGCTATTGATAAACTCGTCAGGAACCACAAGGTTATTCGAGTATTGAGCCATATGAGGAGTAATATCTACCAATAGCTTTATGAAATATTCGGATAAATATCAGCCAAACAAGCGACAGAATTATTGGTCCTTTAATTTATCCCTTTTGTCTGTGATCATCAATAACTAAGTTCTATTTGGCGGGGGCGGCATGCCCCCCAGACCACCTGCCCTGCAGAGCAGGGCAAAAAGACGCATAACTTAAGCATTATGGACCATGCCCACCAGGTAAATGAATACTCACAGTGTCCCAGTAAAAAGATTCACTTTTTCGAGAGAGATTTTTCTGCATGCATACAGAATTTCTTCTCAAAATAGGTTCGAACTTCGTTCAGGAAAGCCGACAAAAAGGGACGTTCCGGTTTATTGCCAGGGCGTCCTTTTCTTGGGATTAGTTCTCATCCTTTCTTTTGAAACCGACCCTTTTTAGGTCCTGTTGATCAAGTTCTTTTCGCTTGGCTTGTTCCAATTTCTTGAGGTATTCAAAAATTAATATGATCTTTTTATCCTGCTCTATGTCTTTTCTTTCCAGATTATCGAGCTTTTTCAGGATTTCTTTTTGATTTTCAAGCATTTCACGCATACGTGTAAAGACGCGCATGATCTGGATGTTAACCTTTATGGCCCTTTCACTATGCAGCACTCCTGACAACATGGCAACACCCTGCTCCGAAAACGCAATAGGAGGTGTACGACGACCGCCCCAACTTGATCTTCCAAGTTGGAATAGCAAGTTGCTGAATTCCTTTTTCGTGAGTTGGAACATGAAGTCATCAGGGAAGCGAGCCATATTTCTTTTAACAGCCTTATTCAGGTTGCCTGTTGTAACATTATAAAGCTCTGCTAGATCTTCATCCAACATTACCTTCTTATCCCTTATCACATATATCTTGGTGGTGATAAACTCATCAGGAATAACAGATTTCTTAACGTTTGGATCCATTACGGGTGTATTAGCTACTGTTGCTTTATGATATTTTCTGATCAATATCAGCACAATACATGATCTGAATCTTTAATCCATCATTTACTCTTGTCAGTAATTGATCATTGAATTTAAAGGCGGGGCGGCATGCCCCCCAGACCCCCTGCCGCCCCGCTTGCCCTGCTCCGCAGGGCACAGAAAAGTATCACCTAGTGAGGGGCTCATCAACAGATTTGGATAATTCCTATTCGAACATTTTTTGTTCAAAAAATGTTCGAACTTCGTTCAGAAAACCCGACAAAAGAAAAGCCTGGTATGAGCGAAGCGAATCAATGTTTTTCTTTTAGATACTAAATATTCAGGATCATGAGTCGCCCCGCGATGAGTAATTCTGCCAACCCGGCCAGTTATAGAGGGACTTTTGGAGATTTCTGAAAGTCTCTTTTTTATTGCAGGTGAAACAATTCTGTACTATTCAATCAGTATTTAACAGCGTTGATCCCAGCATAGTATTGCCTCATTACGAAGAAAATATCGAATTCAAAATGATTTTTGACAGAAGATATACCCATAGCTCTTACTGGGTCAAATTATTTTCTCCTTTCTGAGTTCCTGAAGGACAATTTCCGTCATCTGGCTTTTCAAGGCGAACTCATATCGGACATCAAGTACATAAGCTTTCAGCCGCATCTTGATATAAGCGGTTTCTTTCTCCCGCTCGTGAGAGAAAAGCACACTGATGGGTTTATTGAGGAAAATAAATCCGGATATCTGTGCCGCTTCGGTTGCGATCCTTCTCACTTTGTCAAAATCGATCTCTTCGGGGAGGTAGAACTCGGCAACAACCTGGCAATATGTTTTACCGGTATTTGAGTTGGAGACTGGGTCTGCAGTCAGTACTGCATTAGGTATGGTTACAACAGAATCATCAGCAGTTACGATTTTGGATGAACGGAAACCTATGCTCAATACTTCTCCATAATGTTCACCAGCCTGTATCTTATCGCCAACCTGGAAAGACTTCTCCGCGAGGATGGTAAATCCACCGAAAATGTTTTTAAGAATATCCTGTGCGGCAAAACCCACGGCAACTCCGATGGAAGCACTCAGTGCCAGAATGGTTTGCCAGTTGGGTTTAAATATTACCTGTATGATGATGTAAACCACGACGGACCAGGCAATGATCCTGAAGACGGGAATGAATCCCTTTACCATGAACCTCATCCTGGAGTTCCTATCGGCGAAATAATGTAAAAGTCTGAAAATCAATCGTAAACTGAGAATATTAATCAGAATCAGGACGATAGACCAGAAGATCTTGGAAAAAGAAACCAGTTCTCCAATCTGGGTGATTTTTCTGGATGGATCCGCTGACTCCATTTGGGATCGGCCAGCAAGGCTGTCTGCTGAAGGCGTGGTGAAAAGGGAATTCACGAAATGGTTATCCGTAAATGAATCGGTCCGGGGCGGCCCCTTCTCTGCAGGATCCTCATTCAAGATGTTTGATGGTTGAGGAACTGCGGGCGTAACTATTGGGATTGTTTCAACCAGTGCTTCCCTTGCTTCATTTTGGATCATACCTGTACTCACTTCAGCCGCATCCTCCATTTGGCCGGGTAAACTGCCTGCTGCCAGGGAATCCTGAAGTTCCAGGGTATCCGTCCACCCGGTTACTGAATCATGCAATCCAAAGGATCCAGCCAGGAATGTGTCACTGGTCGAAATTTTGCCGGGCATGGAATCCATCACCGGTATGGAATCTGTTCCAGCCATGGTATCGGTGGCAGGGGACTGCTGCGCATTCACAGCAGTGGCATGCAGCAGCAGGATAACGATTCCCGTTAGGGTAAATGCATTCATCAATGTAGGAAGTTTTTCAATGTTAAAAAGTTAACTACCAGCCTGTATATTAGAGGATTCAGAAAATAAATGTCTTTATTGCGGCCAAGAATACCGTCATCGAATAGCTGAAACAGGATTCGTTGCGTTTCCTCCTGGTCCATGTTAAGGACGATCGAAAGGTGCTCAACCGACAGACCATCATGGATGAGCAGGACATGAAGTGTCAGCAGGTGATCTACCGGCAAGTATTCGAAAAAGATATTGTCAGGCTCGTAAATAGATGAGATCTCCACAGTTTTCTCCTGTATCTCACTGGTTGATCTTATCCAGTGAACAAGTGCGAGACTTATATTTCCCCGGGCAAACCTTGCCAGGCTAGACTGATAACTTTTGCTGAGATAATCCTGTCGCTTTTCTTCAGTCATGTGCATTAACTTCCTGTTTTTAATTTGAATTTTGTTAGGCAGGTACCTGATCTGATATCCGGAAATTCGGTGACGTTGATCTATGACCCTCTGAATATCCTCATCATCCATGTCATCCAATGTGACCACAAAGCCAAAATAAGCGGAAATGGAGATGACCCGGTCAAGGTATTGCCAGGCATAGATTGTACAGGAAGTAAGCCAAAGAATGTTCTGGTTGGTAGCAGAGATCAGTTCAAATATTTTCTTCAGAACTCTGTAGCCATGCACCGTCCTCAGGTAATACCTTTGAATATCTTCAAGGATGATGATGGAACGCTGTGGAAGCTCAACAAGATGATCCTTCAAGGCTTCAAAGTCTCTAATATTTTCCAAACCTAATCCCCTCGAAATATGCTGGACAAATGTGTCAACATCGAAAATCTGTCCATTGTTTCTGATCCGGAAAAATTGGTAACCTTCTGTACGTTTCTGGAATATGTTGAGGGCCGTGGAGGCTCCGGCCCCTTTCTCGCCTACCAGGGCAAGTGGACTGTAACCGTTATTCACCCAATTGTCAAAAGCCAATCTGATCTTTTCGAGGACTTCTTTCCTTTCAACAAAAAACAGCTCGTCTTCCAATGGTTCAATGAAGTATAGACGCTGATAAATATAAGGAAGACCGGAGAGTATGGTATCTGTCCGTGACAGAAAATCAGACAACTCGGTCGAAATATGCACCGGTTTAGCAGAGTATCCGATCTTTTTGCGAAGTTCTCCTGTGAGGATCACACTACTGTCAAAAATCTTTTTCGGGGCCCGGACTGCAGCAGCACCAGATGATTTCAGCCCGTTCCCGAGATCCTTCCCGAAATTCTTAATGGTCTGGATGGTCTTTGCCTGAGCCAGTTTCAGGTTGAGGGCCAGCACACTGTCGCTATTTTGCATTTCGACAAGCATATCAATAGTGGAGGAAATGGCATCCGGGATCTGTTTGTAAATTAGTTCATCCAGGTTTTCGATAATGCTTTCAGAATCAGTCTTTTTGTTTGTCGCCCGGCTGTAACTCTCCTTAATGGATTGCTTTATATCTTTTCCATCTGTTTTGTTAGTTGTGTCCTTTCTGATTACAGCACCCATTCCAAATTCAAGGATACCTGTAATCTGGACTTTTAAGGCAATGAGTTGTTCAATCATGTCCTTCGTCTCCTCCGTGATTTGAGAGAGCTTATTTGCCAATCTCGGGACAATATCGACCGATATAAGCTGCATGGGTTTCACCTCAACGATGTCTCTGTCCCTGACCAGTTTATGTGGTTGGAAAGAACGGGCAATGGTGCTGGTTTCTGTCTCTGTGCTGGCTTTGTATGAAAGGCTCAAGTGAATTTTCTGTATTTCCCGGTCTATTTGGGCCCGTTGGAATTCGGAGATTTTACGTATCAAAACACTGGAGGATCTGAATTTAAAAGTCCTGTATTGTTCATTCATGGCACGGCGACTTAGGGATCTCTCATCGTACGTCGCTATGAATTCTTGAGCAAGTTTATCTTGTGCCTGAAAGAATGAGGCTAAACCATCCTTGATTTTTAGCTCGTAAATCTGTCTGACCTGATCTCCTGCCTCAATCAGGTTCAATACATAGGAGAGCATCTTACTGTCAAATCTCCAATCTTCAAACAGGAGCCAGTGGTTCCTTCCCCAGCCTGAAAACAATTGCCTGGTCCTGGCAGCGATTTCTCTGTATTGTGCATTGATCCTTCGTGGCCACAGGCGCGAGGCGGGAAATTCAAAAGTGCCGCAGATGGACATCAATTGTTCAAACTCTGCATTGATCTCATCGTTAATCCGTTTCAGTTCATCATGCATCTTTCCTTTCAATGCAGGAATTGCTGTACCAGCTTTGTGGAGCCTTTGTGGCAGATCTAAAACCTCACTGCCCGGATCCCCATTTATCTTTTCCGGACTATACAGTTTCAGCAGGTACCATTTTTCTGCATAATCAAACAAGTCATGCATTTCAGCATAAAGACTGCAGGAATTTGAAAATATACCTTGCATAGACGGGATAAGCTTTTGAATCATCCTGGTCCGATACACATACCTGATTAGCTGCCAGTGCGGAATGGTCTGATAAAGATGGAAAGATGCCTGTTTCTTCCAGAAATTGAAAATACGATATACGGATCGTCTAAAGTAAAAATGGAGCCTCTTTACAGTTTTCACAGATTTGATGAAAAACCTGTCATCTTTCAGAAGTGTTATCCGATCAGCGTCCTGTTCCTTTCTAATTATTTTCTGCTCCTGGCTGATGATCTTTTCAAGCTGTGAGTTGTATGACTTCACGGTCTCATCAAAGCGGAAAAAATCCGCTGTGTCAAAATTCCCGTATACATATGGCTTAATTGTTTCTCCCAGGCTGGTCAGCGATGCGAGAAGATCCACCTCTTCTTTGTCCCCTGGAATAGATGCGATACACTGGTCTAGAATAGAAAAACCCGCTTCCAACGGAGGGAAAATCAGTTTATCAAGATCTTCTCTTAAAATAAGAAAATTTTCACTTAAAGATTCATTGAGGTTCATATATCCACGCAGATTTGAATCTGTATTCCAATTCAATATAAGACATTTTTCTGTTCTTCGTAACAAGCTATTAATCATAGTTAATTTTCTCTTCCCCCTCAGCAGTGTGGATTATTCCTCCATTAAATCAATACGTGTATTATAGAAGGTACATTTCATTTGGTATTGATTCAGTGATTTATCTGATCCTTCCTTTGTTAATAATTATAGTATTGCTTGATGCATCGAAAAATGTGATTAAAATCTTACATTGCATTATCTGGAAGAGATCCCTGGTGCATGGTCTTCCCATATTGATGATTTAACGAAACTGAACATGACACTTAATGAATTCCTAAACCATGTTATAGTCGCTACCAAGGACTTTGATGTCACTGTATACGAGCTAGTTACCGTGCTTCTAATCCTGTTTCTCACCTACCTATTCATCAGGATTCTCAGGAGAATATTCCTCAGACGCGAAAAGATCAAGTTGTTGGATCAGGGAAGAAGTCATGCCATTCTGCAGATTATCAAATACCTTCTTTGGATAGCCGCCATTATGATTTCGCTGCAAACCCTGGGCATTAAATTAACCCTGCTTTTGGCAGGTTCGGCCGCGATCCTGGTGGGACTTGGGCTCGGACTTCAGCAAATATTCCAGGACATTATGTCGGGCGTTGCCATTCTGCTTGAAGGAACGCTGAAAGTTGGCGATATAGTTGAGATTCAGGATGATATCGTTGGCAGAGTCGTTGAGATCGGACTCCGGACTTCAAAAATTGAAACCCGTGACAACATCATGATGGTTGTACCCAATTCAAAGTTTGTAACTGACATTGTGATTAACTGGAGCCATATGGAGAAAAGAACGAGGTTTCACATAAATGTTGGTGTAGCCTATGGTTCGGATGTGGAAAAGGTAACCAGGATTCTGCTTGATTGTGCTGACAGACACAAAAAAATATCTCAGACAACAAAACCATTCGTCCGGTTTAAGGATTTTGGAGACTCATCCCTGGACTTTCAGCTATTTTTCTGGACAACGGAGACATTTCAGGTAGAAAGTATTAAAAGTGATATCCGGTATGACATAGATGCATCGTTCAGAGAGCATAAGGTTCAAATCCCGTTTCCGCAACGCGATGTACACATCAAGTCAAAACCTCAAGACACTTGAGAAAAATACCATGTAAATGATATTTTCAATCATCCATTCCCTGCGAGATCTCGTTCAACCTGAGCTTCATTAATGGTCGCTACGCACCCTATGAATCCCTTTTTATTAGGGTATTGTGCTTTTACTTTTTACCATTTTGGTCAATTACGTTTGTGATTTCTAAGGTGCTCGTTGCGATCATGATAATATCATCATACTTGCTTATTTCTTCCAGCAACCGGGTGTAAATAATGTCTTTGGTACTCCTTCGCTTTTTGTAATCAACAATGTAGCGAAGGGTTAATGATATCCAGTTCTCATCAAATTGAAGTGTGACCAAAGGTTGTACCTGCGCCTCTTCAACCCGATACTTATCGGTGAGTTTACCCCACTGTTTTTCACTATTGGAAGCATACTGTCCACAAACTTCGTTTAATACATTAGCAAATACCTTTCGCGCAAGTTGATGATCGCTTTCAGTGCGCAATGGAACAATAATCTCATCCCAGAGAAAAGGGTACTCAGCAGAGTAGTTATGCACCTTTTCTTTAAAAACAAAACTGTTCGCTATAGTAACAATGCGCCCGTTATATAAGTCCCCATTCACCCAATCTCCTATTTCCATTACTGTGGTGTTCATGACCCCAATATCAATTATATCTCCTTTCACATCTCCAACTTTTATACGCTGGCCAACCCCCACAATTCCACCGATCATAATACTGAACCAACCCGCTATGCTGACAATTACTTCCTGTAGGGCAAAGGCAATGCCTGCTCCGGCCACACCCAGCGCTACACCAATGTTTCCTAGTTTGTCGCTATATACGAAAAGCACTACGCTTACAATTAAAAAATAACCCAATACGTTCACTGCTTTTCGTGCCCTGTACTTATTGTCATTTGATTTAATGGTTCGCTTCAGGGTTCTTTTGATAAAATAAGTTATCAGGAGGATCACTGCAGTACCAATCAATATAGCTAGCATGCGCTCTACGAGGGGTTCATGAAACCAGTTGGTTAGTGTAGCTTTAAGTTTCTCCATTCTTATTGATTCTATTTATATAATCAATATTCGTCATTAAAATACTTTTCCTATTTGGCATGTGCTCTAATGAGGCGTTAAACCAAATTGCAATAACCGCTTGTTCGGGAACATTTAAAATTTCGTTTGCATAAGTTACGATATAATACCGGGAAAACCCTGCGATAGATAAATGCAATTTGGCTTAGGTTCACTGAACTCATTCCATAGAGAGTATAGTCAGGGAAACTGATTTAAAGTTGAATCGTTTGTAAAAATGCTTATCAGATATCATCGCTGTTATTATTTCCTTATTATAGTAGTGAATTCATTATCGGTACATTAAAACTGACACATAACCCATAGGTATTTTATCCTTCGTCCATGTGCGATTGCATAGAGGAAAAGATTTAAATTGAAACACATCCTAAGATTGATATAACAATCAAATGTTTTGCAAATTATTTGCAAAGAAAATGACTGTAATGAGCAATGCGAATCATGGTTTTTCTTTTGGATACCAAAATCCATGATCACGAATCACTTTGTGACGAATAATCCTGCTACCCCGACATAACGGGACGTTCCGGTATTTTTCCAGAGCATCCTTTTCTTTGGTCTATCCTATTATCATAGTTTTCAATTTACTGATGGCTGCATGGCAAAACAGACAATCACGATAAAAACCCGATAAGCAGTTCATCCTCCTTATCGGGTTAATCCAGCATTTTAAGCCAGGCTGTTCTGAGCGCCTTCTTCAAGAGGGCCGGAATGAATCAATCCAGAAACGTCACTTTTCCGTTGTCCATATCGTAAACTGCTCCGGCAATCTTAATCTCCCCATTTTCTTCCATTTCCTTCAGGATAGGACTGTTTTTACGAATCTGTGAAATGGTATGCTGAACGTTGCTTTCGCAAACCATGTGAACAAATTCCGCATTCTCTGAATTCCTTTCCCCCGAATAATTTATTGCTTCCACGGCTGGCTTGATTTTTTCCAGCATTGGTGTTATGTTCCCAAGTTTCACGTCATCAACAGCTGCTTTTACGGCACCGCAATGTTCATGACCCAACACCAGAACGAGCTTGGAACCTGAAACTCTGGTGGCAAATTCCATGCTGCCGAGGATATCCTCATTCACGAAATTACCTGCCACCCTTGCAACGAAAACGTCACCAATGCCCCTGTCAAAAACATCTTCGACCGGCACCCTGCTGTCGACACAGGATAAAATAATTGCTTTGGGGTACTGTGCATTGGTACTTTTCCTGACCTGGGCAGAATGATCTCTCGCGGTTAGATCATTGGTCATAAAACGTTCATTACCTTCTTTAAGCATCTGTATCACTTCATCCGGGGTTAGCGCCGCCTGTTGTTCAGCGGTCAAAACCTCCTCTACCAGAATATTGGCTGGCTGAATGCCTGCCATATCTGTAGTAGAATTAGCCCTATCCTGCTGACTGCATGCTGCTGCAATGGCAAGAAGGGATAATAGTGCGATTGATCTGATTGTCTTTTCCATTTTGATTGAATTTAAAAGTTAATAAATGATATAATATTTATCTGGTCACGACCTCCATTATTCAAAAACTGGTTCATGTAACCCAATTCGAATCGAAGGTTTTTGTTCAGCTTGTATCCAAAACCACCATACAGCCGATTCCGATCAAAGATATTCTTACCTGTATTCAGGAATATCTCATTGTATGCGGATAGATAGAAGGTTTGATCCATCATTTCCTTATTATTCAGGGGAATATTAAGGGAAAGAAAATACCTGAAACGCATTCGAAAGTTTTCTTCGATCCACCTCTGCTCAAATCGATAACGGTGTTGCAGCTTCACCCTGTCAATACTCTGCCGGGTTATGAACTGCTGGAATATTCTGTGTTCATTGACGTTGATTTTTTCATCGGAGCCATTCACATAGTTCTGACCTAGTATATAACCGTATCCAATCAGCAGATTGTTGTTATCCTCTGTAAGGTTATATCCTATACCGGTTCTCAACAGCAGCTGCTCCAGGTCCCCCAGGGCATTGTAATTCCGAAGCTGTACTTCATTATGCCAGTTCAGGCGCTGGTTGATCTGCTTGTTCCCAAAGTAGAGTAACCAGTTACCCAGTTTGCTGTCCTGTCCATATCCAATGAGTGGAAAGATAATCAGGAAAACGAATGTCCCCAGTAGGCTTTTTAAGGTGGTATTCATGGTGATATGTTTTAATGACTGGTTATCAATTGTAATTGCTCCCATTTTAATAACAGCCAAATAATAGAATATTATATTTACTTGCTTAAATAATAGTATAGCTATCTAACAAATTAATATTACTTTTGTTTACTATCACAGAAAAAATCATCAAAATTGGCAATTGGTATTCGGATTTACCTGAATGAGGGACTCTACCTTAAAGATCCCCAACAATCAGGCCTTGGCAGGGATTTGATCAGGCATAGTATTATCCTGTTGGACGAAATTGGTTTCGAGGCATTCAATTTTAAGAAACTGTCAAAGTGTATGGCGTCCACCGAGGCTTCTGTATACCGGTATTTCGAAAACAAACACAAGCTGCTACTTTATCTGATGGCTTGGTACTGGGAGTGGGTGAGTTATCTAATTGATATCAGTACCAAGAATATTGTAGATCCGAAAGAACGGCTCAGGATCATCATTAAGACCTATGTGAATGCATCCAGAGAAAATCCATCCATTGAGTATGTGAATGCGAGCATATTATACAGGGTAATCATAGCAGAGGGTGCGAAGTCTTATCATACAAGGTATGTTGACGAAGAGAATAAGGAAGGCTTATTCCTGAATTATAAAATGCTGTCTGAAAAGGTGGCAGCTGTCATCAGGGAGATCAATCCAGACTTTCCCTATCCTCGTGCACTTGCCAGTAACCTTTTCGAGATGGCGAATAACCATATCTATTTCGCCCAGCATCTTCCCAGGTTGACGGATGTGAATGTTAATGAGGATGATTTCGAGGAGATTGAACAGATGTTAGACTATTTTTCCTTCAGGCTGCTGACATCAGGCTGAGAAATGCTTACAGCTTTTCAAGTCCGGGCAGCTCTAGGTGCATTGCGGTATTGACCTTCACGGGTTACTTTATATGTATCACTTCCCATCAAAATTCTGCTGATTCCGGCCTCTCAAGATGTGCCCCTCATAAACAAATCATACTGATCGTCCTGAGGATTGTGCAGGATCACTTTGTGGGGTTTTTTGCATGATTGAATTCGTAAATTTAAGAACCCGTTATTCTATCTTTTGTTTATCTTGTAAGCATAATCAACCAACAATTATGATACTGGCCTATATCATTTCCAGCAGTGCGGAAGAGGCAGAACAGATTGCCATTGATCTACTCGAGAAAAAACTTGTTTACAGCGTGAATATCATTCCGGATATCAAATCGTACAGAAAGGAGGGCGAAAAGATCATCAAGCAGCACAGGACCATTGTACTTGCCAAGGCGAAATCTGATTTATACCAGAAGATTGAAGATGAGGTATTAAGGATACAAACCAGCGGCACTGCCATTGTATTCTCTATGCCCATGACCCAGATGTCAAAAAACCTTTTTGACAACATCCGGGAAAATACTTGAAAACGCTTAACAGCCATACAGGCATCGGTCAGAATCACTGAGATTCACATAAGTTATACCACTAAAAACGCTTCGCGATAAAACTTTTTTGCAATATATTTTCAACATCTGGTTTGCCGGGAATTATCAGCGACATACGCTCCGTCTTAAGTTCAATTTGATTTTCATATTGCGTCAGCGAAGCACTTGATATGTTTCCTGCTTGAATGCCGCTCCGGATTTCTGTATGCCATGCGAAACAGGCTTCCTGTACCTCAGCCAGGTTAAAAGTTTTTTCTTTTCCCTGATAGATTATATAGTCCACCCATGATAGATTGTTATCATGCCCTTTCTCTACCTTTATAGTCATCTCGCCAAAGACAGCTTTGAGCATTTTTATGTTTATGATTAGGTTCCTATCCTGCATTGAAAAACCATCTTTTGCCAGGCTGACATTATCAACCAGATCCTGATCTGCCATTTCAAAACGTAACCTAACATTGGATGCACTGAATTGGTTGTCCTTCAATCGGTCAATACTGATGTGATAATCTCCTCCATCCATAGCAAAGTTCATTGAGGTAAGTGCTTCATTTTCATGCTGAATAGAAAAAATATTTCCAATACCAAAATCTTCATCATCATGGATAAGCCTTATCCTTAAAAACCTGGGAATATCTTTGTTGCCCCAGTAAATTATATATGGTCTTCGTTGCTTCCAGGTGGTGCATCGATTCACCGTGCCAAAGCAATAATGGCTGGTAAGAAATGTATAACCTATTGGAGGATTTTCATTTAAACTAAAGGTATCTATTTGTGCATTGTTTTCAGGAACAGAGGTAAAATTTTTTAAATAATCACCAGGAATACGGTGTTGTAGCTTATAGTAGTTACCCGGATTCCTGGCATTTCCAACTTTTATTATGCCATTTGAAGCACCGTAGAGAAAATCATAAAAGGAATCACGCAGCAAAGTTGAATAGCTTCTGCTGTGGGGGCCGGCGAGTTGTGATGTTGGTACATGGTAATGGGTAGCCAGGACCCTCCAGCCAGTATTATAACAGTAATCTACCATATCCAGAGTTGCTTCATCTAGCATATATTGCTTCATCCGCATCAATTCGTTCAAGGCAACTTGTGTATAGGTGGGACTGTTATATTCCACAAATCCATTCAATTGTTTGGTGTAATCATAAAAACGATTCATCCGCATGTCCGCATAAGCTTTAAGGTCCGTAATATCAAAAAGATGGGCAGCAAGGTGGGTCACCAGCGTACCCATGATGGCAATATTTGTATAGCCTGGTTTTACATCTCGTTTTTGAATAGATCGTGCAGCATGGATGATGGACTCTTCCATCTTTTTTTTGAGATCATCAGGTAGTATTTCATTAAACTGCATGTAAGCTTCAAGCAACTGCACACCTATAAAATCAGCCCAATTCCAGTCGGGTCGGTTCATCTTTTCCAATGGTTCTTCAAAATAGTACGGCCATATTCCATAAGTTTCATTTTCCGGATTTACATCCTGTGCGGCAAGGAGGGCTTCAATGACCTTAAATGCCCGTTCCTGATTTTTTTGGATGCCTGTTTCTAACAGATCGACAACGTAATTGGCAGCTGTGCGTGTTGGGTGATTTTCTATACCTATGCGCTTCGAATGATAGTGATTCGCTGTCGTTGGTGTGAAGATTTTTAATGCATTATATGCCGGATCAAATTTATTATTGTCCTCTTCAACAGATTTTATTATCAGTATTTTTTCCTCTTCAGAAGGCAGGTATTTTTTGGAGTTATTAATCAATTGTTGTTTTTCAGAAGTACTGCATGAGACAAGTGTGACCAGGATAAAAAGGCTGATGGGGGTTTTAAAAATTATTTTCATTATTAAAAGGTTTGGATGTGTTGTTTTTACTAAAATAGTTATGTTGTTCCCATGCTATCCCCATTTCTGAAAGAAAAATGATGATTTTCTGCAATCAATCCTGAAGCCGATGTTCGGGATGATTACTGGGACGAAGTCTTGCTCTGGCTCTCTCGTGTTCAGGCAATGACCTGTTATAAGTCGAACCGAAACCAGTCGTCTGATGATAGATATAATCCTTCCAGGGATCCTTCCCATCAATCCTTGGATCTGCAGTTTCCGTGAGGTATTCGACAAGCTTTGAAGAAAGATCATTCTTTATATCAGAATAAGCTGCATCGTTTGCCAGATTATTTATCTGTCCCGGATCATTATGAATATCATATAACTCCTCAGCCGGCCTCTTTCCAAAATTTAGTTCATAGATCCCGGGCATATTTTCCCTGTTTTCAATGATGAATGCTTTGGTAGGGCAGGCATCTACATCACCATGGACAGTTTTATTGGAGGAAATAAATTCTGATCCGCCCGTGGGCCATCTGTCTGGCTCGAAGTTTCTGATATAAAGATAGTTATGAGTACGAATCGCCCTTGAGGGATAGGTTGCCCCTGCTGGTCGGCAATACGTATGCCTTTCCATTCCTGTAAAAATTCTGTCCCTGGATGGTTCAACAATACCTTCTTTGTCTGAAGTCAGCATAGGAATAAGACTTTTACCTGTCATTTCTGGGGGTATCTCCAAACCTACGGCTTCCAGAATTGTTGGGGCAAGATCTGTAAGACTTACCAGATCATTAATCTTCCGGCCACTTTTGACTTTTTCTCCCCAACGGATTGCCAGCGGCATATGCGTTCCCCAATCATACAGGTTAACTTTTGCGCGTGGAAATGGCATCCCGTTATCCGAGGTAACAATGATGATGGTGTTATCCAATTCTCCCGCTTGTTCCAATTCATAAAGCATCCCCGCCAGGTGTGAATCATACCACATGATTTCATATAAATAATCCATGATATCCTGACGGACAGCTTCATGGTCAGGTAAGAATGGTGGGACTTCAATCTCTCCGGAGTTGAGGTTGGCCTCTTTCTCTCCTACACCATATTGGTATTCCCTGTGTGGCTCTGTAGACCCAAACCAAAACAAAAAAGGAGAATCTTCTGGCCTGTCCTGCAGGAAATCCTCAAAATTCGCTGTATAGTTTCTCTTATCTATCCCATAGGCGATTTCTTTTTCCAGACGATCGTTATACTCTTTAACAATAGGATTCCTGTCCAGGCCAAGGTAACTCCAATTACCAGGTGCCCAGCCCTTGCCGGTGTACCCTACATGATATCCGTTATCACTTAAAATATGAGTGAACAGCTTGAGATCTTTTGGCATTGCCCCCATCAGCAGGCCTGCCTCTCTGGTTCTCCATATTTCCTGTCCACTCAGAATAGCTGTTCGCGATGGCGTACATGAAGGACAGGCAGCAAAAGCATTACTGAACAGTACACCTTCTTTTGCTATCCGATCGAATGCAGGCGTCTTAATTACACCATCCCCAGTAATACCCGTATGCAACCATGATTGATCATCTGCTAAAACCAATAGAATATTCGGAGCATTCTGAACTATGCCTGTATCAAAGGAATTTTTACACCCAACAGCCAGAATCATTGAAAAAAGACAAAAAATTACCAAATGAGAGTAACTAAATTTGTTTTGACCACAATACATATTTATCGAGTAAATTGTTTTTATCTTCCTCATTTGCCTTGGCAATTTTCCAATCTCCGCTTCCATACATTCTAAATTTATCAGTAAATTTTTAATTAAAAAAACTGGGGTGTTTATGAAGTCTCCACTTAGGGTTTGCTGTAACCTTACTGCATCTATTTTGTCAACGTCTTCCAGGAATTTTTGAAATTCACCTAAATTTTCTGTAATTTCCTTGTGTTGTATGTCGTATTTGCTATCTAACTAGTTCAAATACAGACTATTGGGTGAAGGCTTGCAATATTCTTATTATATCTGCTCGTCACAATATCAACAATTTATCATCTAGAAAACTTTAGCACAAAATGAACCTGAAAGATTTAAAACGAAGAGATTTTATAACACAAGCTACTATCGGTACCATCGGAGCTGCAGCTTTTTTATCGGCTTGTTCAACGGAGAAAAAAACAAAAACAATCAATGAACCACCTGAGTTGCTTGACCAGGCCCCCGACGGCAACATTATAAAAGCAGGGTTGATTGGCTGCGGCGGACGCGGAACCGGTGCAGCCAGCAATTTTTTGGATGCCGGGCCAAACCTGGAGATTGTGGCTTTAGGCGATGTTTTTCAGGATAGGATTGACAGTTGTAGGGCAAATTTAAAAGAAGAGAAAGGTGTGGAGATTGCCGATGAAAAATGTTTTCTGGGGTTTGACAGCTATCAAAAAGTAATTGATTCGGGTGTGGATGTGGTATTACTTTGCACGCCACCTCATTTCCGTCCAGAACATGTTGAGGCGGCAATAAATGCCCGCAAGCATGTTTTTATGGAGAAACCAATTGCTGTCGATCCGGTAGGTGCACGGTCTGTTTTGGCTTCTTCAAAAATGGCTGAATCGCGGGGATTGTGTATGGTTAGTGGTACGATACGAAGAGTACAGAAAGATTATATGACCACACAGATGAAAGTAGCCAATGGTGAAATAGGCGAAATTGTTGGCGCTAATATTATCAGAAACGGAGGCGCTTTGTGGGCTAGAAATAGAAGACCCGAATGGACCGACATGGAATACATGCTGCGAAACTGGGGAAACTTCTGCTGGCTTTCGGGCGATCACATAACGGAACAGTTTATCCACGAAATTGACGTAATGAGCTGGCACATGGGTAGGACGCCGGTTAAAGCAGTCGGCTGGGGTGGCCGCCAGAGGAGGGTTACTGGCGATCAGTATGACTTCTTCAGTGTGGAATATGTCTATGAGAATGGTGTAAGAACACACTGTGCTGCCCGTCAGATAAATGGTTGTACCAACCGCAAGGTGGAACGGATTGTAGGTACTAAAGGAGTTGCTATTGCTTCTGGTCAGATTCTTGATCTTGATGGGAATGAAGTATGGAAATATCCGAAACCGGAAGAAGAGGATACCGAATCGAAGTGGAAAGTTACCAATCCGTTTGTACAGGAACACATTAATCTTGTAACCGGTATTAGAACCGGAAACACCGTTAACGATGCTGAAGCACAGGTGAATTCAACCCTGATGACCATAATGGGGAGAATATCGGCCTATACCGGAAAAGAAGTTACATGGGAAGAAATGATGAATTCAGACCTCTATTTGGGACCCAAAACTTATGCTCTTGGCCCGGTTCCCGGAATTCCTGAAGAAATACCCCTGGCCGGGGAAGAAAACACATTGACTTAAGTCTAAATTAAATTATTGGAAATGAAACAGATGTATTTTATTACAGGTTTTATCCTATTGGCTGGAGTTATCTCAGCGCAGGAATCACTTTTCAGATTTGGTGAAGAGATTGGTCTGCAAAAGATTATTTCAGGCGAGAAGGTGAAAGGTCTACCCGTTAACTGGATACAGGTAAATACTGAAGCTGAAACCTGGGAAGTTAAAGGAAAAGAGTTAATCTGTTCAGGGCATCCGATTGGGGTGATCCGTTCAGAAAAGAGGTACGAAAACTTTTTATTGCACATCGAATGGAAACACATGGAACCGGGAGGGAATTCAGGGACTTTTGTGTGGAGCGATGCTGAGCCAAACGACAACCGTTTGCCAAACGGGGTAGAAGTCCAAATGCTGGAACTCGATTGGGTAAAGCTGAATACTAAAGATGGCAAAACTCCTCCGGTGGCTTATGTACATGGGGAGCTTTTTGGTGTTGGAGGAGTAGAAATTGTGCCTGATAATCCAAGGGGACGCCGGAGTAAATCTGTTGAGAACAGGTGTAAAGGAAAAGGAGAGTGGAACACTTACGAAGTGGTGTGTGTTGATGGAACCATTAAGCTTTCGGTAAATGGTAAATTTGTTAACGGGATAAGTAAATCAACAAAAAAGGAAGGATTTATATGTCTTGAATCGGAGGGAGCTGAAATTCATTTCAGAAACATTAAAATAATTCAATTGCCCTGAACATCCAAAACTGCTTACTTTAATTTATGATCAAGATTCTTTGATTGGACGAACTATATAGCTTAAATTAGTCCCCTTGTAATTAAATCTAGAAATACGAGAATGGCAATTAACATTACAAATTGCATGATGTACCTTGAGCGTAATTTTAGTTCTGATGTTGGAAGATGTAAGCATCTAAAAAAAGGGAGCTTTGGTGGGTTCGTATGTGAAATAGGTCATCCGATCGAATTTATTTCACCTAGAATTGGTAAGGATGTCGAAACCTGTAAGGATAAAGAGGTTTTAAAATCGGCTAGTGGCCATTCCTTCCAGTGATGTCTCGATTGACTCCAGGCTCAATTATCCGGGCCAGTGCAGCTATAAACTCCTGTTATAATTTGTCCTGCTCGAAATGGGCTAGATTGCGCTAAGATTCCATCTTTCACAAATTAAAAGACCAGACAGATGCCAGGATCACCTGTAAGCATTTGAAAATTCATGAAATTCCCATCAGGCTCAATGAGGAATCGGCAGATTGGTTTAGCCCAAGGGAATTGCCACAAGCCACGGTTGGATAGGTAGGCTCTCCTCTGAACCTGAAGCACGAGAGCATAGTTCAGTTAGTTTTGCAAGTAGTAAGTCTATGTGTTTAAAATTAGCTAAATTGGCTATTCCTACATGGCCATTTTTTTAGGTAAGGCTTCAGGATACCCAAAATACAATAAGTTTAAAGAAAATATAGTATGAAGAAAATAGCACTGTTGTCATTAATCATCTTCGTTTTAATACCGTCAATATCGGGAAATAAAACTGAGAAAATGATAGAGTTTTCGTACTATAAACCACACAAATACCAATTAATAAACGGAACCTATAAGGTTCAGGCTATTGTTAATAGCGACTCCTGGACTGAAGGGATGGAAGTAAGTTTTAACAATGAAATCCTTCCTGTAAAAAAACTGGACAATGGCAATATGCAAATTTCATTACCCTTGGTTGGAAATCCGGGATTTTTGAAAATTGCAAAGGTTGAAAAGAAAAAAAAGATTGTACAGGAGCAGTATTATGAGCCACTGATTCCTGCCGACTGGGATTATTTTGGCGATGGAAAAATCCATGTTATCAGTTCGTCACATCAGGATATCGCCTGGATGAATACACCCGATAGCTGCCGCCACGAAAGGGTTCACGAAATTATAGTGCCTGCTCTCAACTTAATAGAAGAGGAGCCGGATTTTAAATTCGAAATGGAACAAAGCCTCAACCTGATGGAGGCCATTGAAGATTCTCCTGAAAACAAACAACGCATTATCGATACATACAAATCTGGAAATTTTGAATGGGGAGCTACTTTTACACAGCCTTACGAAGGGCTTGAATCGGGGGAACAGTTGGTACGTCAGTCGTATTTTGGTCGTCGATGGATTAAAAAAGTGCTTCCCGGAATGGACGCTAATGTAGCCTATAATATTGATATCCCGGGACGTTCTTTGCAAGTACCACAGCTATTCAAAAAATCAGGAATCGACTACCTGTTTGTTACCCGTATGAAAGAAGGTTTTTACAATTGGTACAGTCCCGATGGAACGAAGATATTCACATATAGCCCGGGCAACTATGGTTGGGCATTATTAGTCTACAAATACCTCGAAGAAGATGCAATAACTGCAATGCACAAATTGCACAAAGTGCTGCAAAACTGGAACGATTATTACCGGGATCGAAACCTGCCACCGCATTATGGTTTGGTAATTAGTACAGATGCAGGTGGACCAAAATACTACAAGGAAGTTGTTGAAGGCTGGAATGAGATTGTGAAAAATTCAGGCTTGGATATTCCTGTAATCGAGCATTCAACGGCCATGGATTTTTTACATTCGGTAGATGTCCCGGGAAGTAAAATTGATTCCATTTACGGTGAACGCCCCAACTTGTGGTTGTATATACATGGAGCTGGACATTACGAAGCAATTAAGGCAAAAAAAGCTGCAGCAGTAAGTCTCCCGGCAGCAGAAAAATTCAATACAATTAATTGCCAGTTAGAAGGCAATTTTGCCAGCTATCCTCAAAAAGATTTGGATGAAGCCTGGTACAAAGCCATATACCCGGACCATGGTTGGGGTGGTAAAAATGGGCATATTACCGACAGTTTATTCCGTTTGTCGCTTGAACAGGGAAATGAAATTGGAGAAAAATTATTGAATTCGTCGCTACAGCGTATCACCGATAAAATTGATTTAAAAAAAACGCAGAATATAGTTGTTTATAACGATTTATCATGGAAAAGAGACGGCTATGCAAGGGTTGATATCTCTCATTTAAAAGGAAACGACTGGATTGTTGAATGTTCCTGTGGAATAGATGTTCCTACACAAATCATCAATTCAGAAAATAAGAAAGAATTAGTTTTTAGCCTGAAAAAAATGCCTTCCATTGGTTATAGAACTTTATTTATTAAAAAAGGTAAGAGTCAAACACCAGAAATCAATGTCGGCCCAAATTTTTGTAAGAACAGGTTTTATACCCTTGAACTTGGGCAAGGCGGTATTACCAGACTATATGATGAAGTCCTTCAAAAAGATGTTTTCAATACAAGCCGGATGGTATCTGGCGATCTATTCCATATGGGTTACAACGGAAACGGCGCAGGAGAATTTGTGCAGGTTACTGAACCTAATTACGCTGGCATGGAACGTGCCCACGAAAAAGAAAGCAGCTGGAAACTAATTGAATCTGGTGCTGTTTATTCCAAGTTTCAGTCTGAATACGAAATGAAAGGATTTTCGGTAGAGCAGGTTATTACTGTATTTCATCAGAAGAAGCAAATTGATTTGGAATATAATATCCCGGATTGGTCGGGAGAACACAACCGCCAGTTGCGCGTTCTTTTCCCGTTGAATATGGAAGAAAGTGCGGATATTTCATACGATGTGCCTATGGGAATGGTTCATGTTGGTAAAGACGAGCTTAAAATGTCACCTCGTGGTTGGGCATGGGGAGGTACCTACCGCCAAATGCCAGAGGAAATCCATCCACGAGAAATCCAGAACTTCATGACCGCAAACGGAAATGGATTTGGATTTACCATGTCAACTAATCTGGTTACTGCTGACTGGATTGACCCAAGTCGTGAAGCCGTTGATTATCCTGTCTTAAATTCCGTTTTGCTCTCGACGCATAAAAGTTGCCATGGTTTGGGGAACTGGTATCACCAAAAAGGAAGTCACAGTTTTAAGTTTTCCATCACTTCGCATGAAGAAGGCTGGAAAAACGGTTTCCATTTTGGCGTTGAAAGTAATCATCCATTTCATCCGATTGTAAGAGAGAATAAACAAAAGGGAAATTTGCCAGCCGAAAATAGTTTTGTGAGCACATCGAATTCGTTTGCAGTGATTACAACAGTAAAAAAAGCAGAAGATGATAACGATTTGGTTATCCGTCTTCAGGAAGCAGAAGGAGCAGATAAAAGTATTGATATCAATCTCTATCAGGAAATAGATAATATTTCAATAACTGACCTGATTGAAGACAACCCGGTCGACCTCAAGCAGAGTGGTAAAGTGATTAGTATAAAACTTGGTAATAATTCAGTTAACACTTACAAAATGAATGGAAATACTTTTTAACAGCAAGTTCTTGCTACATAATTCCGACAGTTATGCGGAAGGTCGGTACAGGCTAGAAGAGTTCTCCTCTCAATCAGAAGATGTTGAAAACAATGGTGAAGACTATATTTCCCTCGTACACAGCGAGTCACATCAAAAACTGGTCCTTAATGCCTGCATGGATCATCAAATTTTGGCGGAAGTAAACCTGTCTCCTGAAAGTTATCAGGCAGCATGTTCAGCAGTGGGACTGACAGTAATGGCTGCAGAAGGTGGTGATTTTGCAGTGGTTCGTCCTCCAGGACATCATGCCAAACCAGAACGGGCAGATGGCTTCTGCCTTTTTAATAATATTGCCATTGCAGTTCAGAAGCTTGCCAATGAGGGGAAAAAGATTTTCATCCTGGATATTGATGGCCATCATGGGGATGGTACACAAGGAATTTTCTATCATTCCGATCAGGTCCTGTTTTGTTCCATACATCAGCAATTTGCCTATCCGTGGACCGGAGAAGCTCATGAAACGGGAGAAGGAAATGGACTAGGATATACCATGAACTTTCCCCTGCCTGCAGGTTCAGGGGACAGGGAACTGCTTCAATCAGTGGATACAGCTATCCGAAAGGCCGAGGAATTCAAACCTGATGTGGTGGGAGTCTCAGCCGGATTTGATGGGTACATCGAAGACAGGCTGCTTGAATTGAAGTACACACTGGATGGTTTTTACCAGTGTGGGAGGCGACTCAGACAATCTTTTGATCACATTTTTGCCGTGCTGGAAGGTGGATATCATTTCGACATTAAAAAATGCGTTGAACATTTTATCCGAGGGGTGAACTTTGAATGTTGAGACAAATTACCTATTTGACCACACAATTAATAAGATGGATTCGTATATTATTTAATTTAATCCAAAATAATCTCACCACCCCATGAAAAAGAAACCTGTTTCTGTCAAGTTATATGCAGCTGCTTTATTTGTTGTGATATTCTCCTCCTGCGCAAGGGATAAGGCAGGGGTTTGGCAGGATCTTTTCAACGGACAGGATTTAACAGGATGGGAGATCAAAGACGGGCATTCCGAGGTCATGGTCGAAAACGGAATAATTAGAGCCGAGCAGACGGATACCGCGAATTTCCCCTATCTGGTAAGCACTGAAATTTTCTCCGATTTTATCCTCGAATTGGATGTAAAACTAACAGGCACCCTGAATTCAGGTATTCTCATACGTGGCATCAGTGATCCCTTGCAAAACAATGGGAAGATACATGGTTTCCAAATGGAAATTGATCAGACAGAGCGTAAGTGGACCGGTGGCATCTATGAAGAAGCCGGCAGGAAATGGCTGACACCTCTTGAAGGTATACCAGAAGCAATGCGAGCTTACAGGAATTCTGAATGGAACCATTACCGGATCGAGGCCATTCGTGATACCTTCAAGATCTGGGTGAATGATGTTCCGACCACCTACTTAATTGATGGAAAAACAAGCCAAGGGATCATAGGCTTTCAAATTCATAAGCGGGCTACCAATATTGAGATTGGCACCCTGAGGTTAAAAAACATCCGCATCATTACCGAGGAACCGGAAAGTTATTCAAAACCAATTTCATTTCCGCTTGTAAAAATCACACCGGCAAGATAAACCTATGTGCGGATAGAATAGTTGCTAATAAATTCAATATAAAGAACATGAAAAACCAAAAAACCAGTAGTTTAATAATATTTCTGGTAACAATAACCTGTGTAACCTATTCTCAAAATGGTATTTACAATGTAAAACAAATTATTGAAAACACTGGTAAATCAATGCTAGTTACAAAACAACTTCAGGAAATAATTAACAATTGTAGTGAAGATGGAGGAGGTACAATATACTTTCCTGCTGGTGAATACCTTACAGGATCTTTGGTACTAAAAGACAATACCTATTTAGAATTAGGCCCAGGTGCCATAATTTATGGAAGCATGGATATTAATGACTATACCAGGAAAGGCGGAAAAAGCCTGATCTATGCAAATGGGTCCAACAACATTGGAATCATTGGCCAGGGGACAATTGATGGGAATGGTGATTTTTTCTGGCGAGGTAAGGAAAGACCCTATATCAGACCAGATAGATTTATGTTGTTTGTAGAATGCCAGAACATCAGGATCAATGGGATAACTATGCTAAACTCGCCCAACTGGAATCTTGAGCTTCTTAATTGTGAATTTGCCTGGATTGATGGTGTTACCATGATCAGTGACATTGATTCTCCTAATTCCGATGGCATTGACCCTACCTCGTCTTCAAATATTTTCATAAGTAACTGCTACTTCGAATTAGGTGACGATGCTATCTGTCCAAAATCTCGCGGGACTAAACCAACCGAAAACGTGGTAGTGGAAAATTGTATCATAAAAAGTGATGACTCCGCGATTAAACTTGGCACACGTTCGGAGGCCCCTATTAGAAACCTGGTATTCAATAATATAATCATTAAGGATACACAGTATGGCATCGCTTTCTATGCTAAGGATGGTGGCACTTTTGAAAACATCCGATTCTCCAACATTACTATTGAAAGTTCTTTAAACGAGGAACTAAAAGACGACAGGCCGAGTGGCAGTTATCCAATCTTCCTTGATATCGAACGAAGAAAACCAGATGCACCAATCAGTGCGATCAATGATATCTACTTCAGCGATATAACCATCAATAGCAAAGACGGTCATTGTTTGTTTTTAGGTCAACCCGATCAAAAAATTGAGAATCTCAATTTCTCCAATATCACTTTTAACCTCGAAAAACACCGAACGCTTGAAGGCAGCAAGAAACCAAGAGGGGTAAGATCATTAATAGACAGAGCTGCAAATGATTACTCGCATATCCCCTCGAATTTCACTTTTGCCTATATAAATGGCATTAGCATAGATGACCTTACCATAGCAGATTACGATAACAGCGGAAAGTACGAACGGCATATGATTTGGGGGTATGATGTCCATGAGTTAGAAATTAGTGGTTTTAAGAATAGGCTGGCCGTATCAAATCAGGAGTTGCCCCTTTTGCATTTCAAAGAATCATCATCGATTAATATATCTGACAGTTCGCCTTCAGGAATTTCAACACCATTTATATATCTGGAAGGCGAGTCAACCAAAGATGTGGTTATACAAAATAATAACCTGCTTAAGGTTCATCAATCAATTAAATTTGAAAATACTGTTGATAAGAATGAAATAACAGAATTCAACAATTTAAGGAATGAGACAAAATAATCTATATAAAACAGTATTTATGGGTACTATTATCTTAAAGTTTTTTTGCTCTCTCATAATGTCATGAGATAGATATTGATGATACTACCAATCTCATTCTGCCTATCTTTTACTAATGCTGATCCGGAAAAGCAAACTATATTCCTTAATCCCCCTTGTCGATATAGATATAATGAAATATAAATGAGTAATAAGAAAACCCCCAGCTTTTTACCGGAGGCTTAATATTCAAGTTTAGGTGGTTAATCACTTATTTTCCAAAACATCAATTCTTGCCCTTAATTCTTCGATTAACTGCTGTTGTTCTTGTAAGGCTTTTAACATTGGAGTAACCAACTGGCTATATGAAACGGTTTCAACCTCCCCTTCATCATTGTAACTTACGAACGATGGATTAACATCCTCTACTTCTTCGGCAATAAGTCCATATTGTTTTGTTTGAGAATTGTCAGATTTATACACAAAGTTCACGGGACGTAGTTGGTAGAGCCAGCTCACATCTTCCATAGAACTGATATTCACTTTATATCTTAGTGAGGATGTTATATAACCGATTTGCCCGGATGTATTAATGTATATGTCCCGCATTGGAAGTAATGAACTTATTGCATCGCCATATACATAGGGAAAAAAGACTTCGCCATTTTTTCTTACTAACATAGCATTATGTCTATCTGTACTACTTGTTCCATTACCAATAATAAATACTGGATCTGTCTCTACCCATGTATCCGGACTGTATGAACTAGAATCCACATTAAAACGTCCAATACCAAGACATGCATAAGATTCTATCCTTGTGTTCACTCCCATGCTTGTGGAATAGTTCCCCAATGCGCTTGTGTAAGATCCCGTGGCTGTGGAATGGTCCCCGCTTGCGGTTGTGAACGATCCCATAGTTGTGGATTCGTATCCGGTCGCGAATGTGTTCCTCCCCATGGCTGTGGAACCGTCCCCGCTTGCGGTATTGTTCACTCCCATGGCTGTGGAATAGTACCCGCTTGCGATGTTGTCACTCCCAATGGCTGTGGAAGACTCTCCACTTGCGGTTGTGTTCCCCCCCATGGCTGTGGAATAAACCCCAATATTTGCATCATCCCACTGACTATCATAAACATATCCTGCTCTAAAGGCTGCTTTTCTTGGATACCAGATTAATCTTGTTCCCGCCCCAGAGGCTACCAGAGTCTGGCCACTATCAAATGTACCTTTTGCAATGATACCTCCATCATTATCCAAGGTAAGAAGAAATTCTGTATCGTTTGTGCCTATACCGACACTTCCACCATAGGGATTCAGATTCAAGTCTCCAGCTGTATAGTTTTGCAATCTAAGATCTTCATCACTAACATCGTACCAGAGATAGGCTTTGAAGATGTCAGCATCGTAAAATGACAGGAAAGTACCTTCCCCGGATGGTGCAGACAAGGACAGCTGTCCCCGTGCATCAACTGGTGAGCCATGGGCATGAATATAGGTTAATGGGTCATTGGTGCCAATGCCAACATTGCCATCGTTGTAATAAATATCACTGCCCGAGGTTGTCCACGGACTGCCAGGGGTGGTGGGAGTATTGATTAAATCTGTATAACTACCACTTGTTGCAACGGTTGCGAAGGTAGGTCTTCCTGTAATCTCAGACCAGGCAGGTACATATCCAATCGGCCGATAAAGCCCATCATGGTCACCCCAGCCATATGCAACGTTCCAGTTGTCGATTAAACTTGATGTAATCCCATTTGCCACATGCGATGTATTTATCCCATCTGAAATTCCATAACCTGAAAGTGTTGTTGGCTTGGCAGTAAGATCATTGAAACTGCCACTAAATACATTACCCGCTGTCTCAGAATATAAAGCATATGGAACGCTCAATAATTGACTTGTGCCAATAATTGTATAGTTTGCTCCACCATTCGGATCAGTTTCGGTTTTTAAAAAATAGGGGCCTCCGGTCCAATCAATGGCTGAGAAATCATCACTTGTTGTCCCTGTTCCAATTTCAATACTGATTAATCCATTGGCATTTGACGTTGTGGTTTGGGTTTCTTCATATACAACAGTTCCTTCTGCAGTGCCTTGCAAAATACTGATTTTCATGCCAATGAGAACGCTGCTTACAAGATTGTTGCTGCTATTGCGAATTACTGCCTGGTAACTCATTTTTTCAGGTGACTGGGAGAATACACTTGAAATGATAACTATAGTTAATAGGAGGGAATATAATTTTTTCATTTTTTATGATATTATTGGTTCTTGATGATTTTAAAGGTCTTAACTACTTTCTGATTGTCGGTGACTTTCAGAAAATAGGTTCCGGGAGCAAGATTAGCCATTGAAATAGTGGTCCTGATATCGATCAGTTTTTTACTAATCAATAGTTTTCCCATTATATCATAAAGCTGAAAGAAGAAATTATCATTGGAAGCGATTTCTGCTTCCAGGATTAGAAGATCAGTCGTAGGATTTGGATAAGCTTTACATAATAAATTTATGTCTTTGGCCTGTTCAATTCCAACTACAACAGAGATTTCATAAGGTTGTTGTACTCCTTCGGCCACAGAACCATTTGTGCCTGTGCTGGTTGAATATAAAACCTGACCAACGGAATAGCTCACTGCACCACCAGAGCCCGAGGCATTTCCCCCGGAGGCTGGAATGACTTCCTGTGCATTTACACATAGTGTCAGTCCGGATCCAAACAATAACAGGATACCTAGTTTTAATTGTTTTCGTCGCATGTGATCTCCCTTTTTTATTAATGTATGTTTAGCAATAACTGAGACAAATTTTATAGTATTAGAGACGCGGAAAATCGAATAATTTTTGAGAATACTAGGTGTTAGAAAGTAAAACTCTACGAGAAATCTGTTTCCTTATATAAGTTATCCCAAAATATCAAGAATGTCAAATAGTTGAAGCGATATATATTTAATAGACCTCTCCTTCTTTCATGCTGGCCATTATGGTAATAATAGGATTATTCGTAATTTTCGTTGTTGCTATTATATTTCCGATTATTGATTTATCTGTCTAATAAGTTTGAATATGAAACGAAGAAAAGCCATCTCTTCCATTGTAAAAGGCTCTCTAGGAGCTGCCACAGTAGCCGGATCAATGGGTTCACTAAGCGCCGGATGCCAGTCTGCAAACGGGAATAAGCAATCGGCACCAGCAATGAAACCTATGCTCATGAAGGTTGGAAGCCAGCATGGAGGTACGAGCAAAGAGAACCTTGAGTTCATGGCGAGACACGGGGTATATAATCTGGATGGCGGAGCTCCCAGGATGATTGATGGTGTAGGCTGGGACCTGGATGATGCCATGGAAAAAAAAGAAGCCTGTGAAAAATATGGCATTAGCCTGGATGCTTATCACCTTCCCCTCTCATCAGCTGGCATTGAGCGCGTTGACACACCTAATATCATGCTTGGAAAAAGTCCGGAGCGGGATCATGAAATTGAAATGATCCAGCAGATGATTACCGTAGCAGCCAAAACCAAAGTTAAAACACTCAACTTCAATACAACAATCCTCCGGGTTTTGAGAACAGGCAGGACCATTGATCCAAGCCGGGGCAATGCGTCATATTCCACCTGGAATTACGAAGAAGCCCTGAAACGCAACGAACCTGAGACCATCGCCGGCGATGTGTCCATTGATGAAATCTATGAACGTATCGTTTATCTGCTTGACAGGCTGCTTCCGGTAGCAGAGGAATATGGAGTACGCCTGGCTAACCACATTCCTGATCCACCAGTCCCTGCCGGTTACCGCGGGATCACACGATGGAACAGCCCTGATGTTTTCGAGGGCATCAAAAGATTTGCCCAATTATATGACAGCCCTGCACATGGGTTCAACCTTTGCCTGGGCACTGTAGCTTCTGGACTGAGAGATCCAAAAACTGAAATTATACCCATCATAAAATGGGTTGGAGATCGCAAACAGATATTTAATATCCATTTGCGCAATATTAAAGGGGGATGGAATAATTTCCAGGAGGTATATCCTGATAATGGAGATATGGATTTTGCAAAGATTATAACTGCCTTAAGGGATGTTGGATATGATGGTATGGTGATGCCTGATCACATACCCCGTCATGAAGATCCGGCCAGTGGTCTCCAGGGCCGGGCTTTTGCCTATGGCTATATTAAAGCAATAATAGATGCTGTGGGTAGCAAAGCAGTTTAAAGCTCAGCAATTTTCACATTCCTGAAATATATATTTGCCTCTCCATGCTTACCTTGAAGTCCAATGTATCCTTTTGTAGGAAGATCCGCAAATGGCGTTGGTAGCCAGGATGGAATATCTGAGCCGTCCGGATTTTTAGTACCACTGGTCCATTGGGTCATATCCATATCGGCCGAAACTACCCCATTGAGCGTGACAGTGATTTGCTGACCCTCACAGCGTACGATCATGTGGTTCCATTCTCCAACCTTCTTCACTAAAGTAGATGTTGGGGGCAGGTGTCCAAATATACCGCCACACATAAAATTTGACTCCCAGTCTTCTTCCATAAAATAGAAGTCGTCGGCAATTTGCACTTCCACGGAATTTGGAATCCAGTCGGAACGGTTGGTACAGTATACTATCACACCACTGTTGGTTCCTTTTTCATTCTTAAATTCAAGGTCTATAACGAAATTCTCATACTCCATTGTTGTAAAAATGCAGGCATCTTCAGAAGCGGTAAGCACTTCTCCGTCATAATACCATACACCTTTCTCATCAAATGCATTCGAGAGGTCACTCTTAATCAGGGGTTGCCAGTCTGACTGTTGGGTAAAAGAAATAGCCAGCATAGACAATATCACAAAAATAATTGTCCTCATATCGGTCGATTTTTATCTATAATTTATTCAGAGGAAAAATACATTTTTTAAACTAATTTTCTATAACTATTTAAATATTAAAATCTAATCCTAAACTTAAAATCACCCGTATTATCCGAAATGAAAGTAACAGCCAAAATATTATTTTCTTCTTTTAGTGTGGTACACCTGGCACCGTTACATCCTGCACTTGACATTTCAAAGTCCTTTGGTATATGCATCCTCATTGTTAAAGGGAATGAAGCAATCAGTTCGATTTCTCCCTCCAATGTCCGATTATCAGCCTTCCATTCATATTCTTTCAGCTCGATGGCATTCTGGGCAATATGGCGGTCACTGCTAACCCACTGTGGAATATTTTTTAGATGATGCATGGCAAAAAGCCTGACGCTATGTGCGGGAATCTCATCAGCAAATTCTTCTGATATTGTGTCGTAAGCTTTCTGTGTCCAAAATTCATACATCAGGTATCCAGCATCGGAATCAACACCCAATTCTTCTGTTGAAAATGAAATTATTTTAGTTTCATCTTCCCAATTGAAAAGTGCTACAACATTGTAATCACCCAACATTGAATTTTGTACTCGCAAGTTCCAAACGGGCAACATTGAAAAATAAGGAAACAAACTTACCGGGCGCACATTTGCAACAGGCAAAGTCTGTTGTAACATTTTCATATGGTCTCCCGACAAACCAGCCAGTTTATCACCAAAGAAAGTCATTTGACCAGGTAAAGCCACTATTGTAGCCGACACCCGTGCTTCTTCCAATGGCAAATCATGAACCAACAAGGTATCTGGATCCGCTATCATCGCTATGTTATGAGTAAATATTTGATTTACTGTACAGCGCCCCTGGTTTAAAACATTCTCCCATTTCACAGGTTCATTGGGATGCACGATATCTGCTCCAATCCTGGATGCATCGGCATAGAGAGCCTCTGGTCCTGATGTGTGCCCCTGGCAAGCCAGAAACACACGATCTTCCCCGATACCTTCGCGAAATGTTTTCACACAAAGTTCAAAAGGGTTCGGACAAGAAGGATCGTGAAAACAATCCCTTATTTCAGGGCGCTCATATAAATGAGCACAGTAACCATGCGACCGCCCTGACATACCATCAATTTTAAAAAACTCGTATCCCCAGCTGCGTGAAGCTGTTTCGAATATTCCCTTCAGGTGGACAAGTGCCTCAGGAACAGTGGGGTCAAGTGTATAACGTCCATTCCAGGTTGTAATCGGGTTGCCTTCATGATCATGCAAAAACCAGTTTTTATGTGTTTTGTAGAATTCATCATTCCCTGTACCAAAAGGAGCCATCCATAGTCCGGGACGGAATCCTAACCTGCGAATATCTTCAGCTAGTTGTTGCATGCCTTCTGGGAATTGCTTTTCATTCACCTCAAGGTTCATATTGTGAAAATTACGGACCGGTAACTGGTCTGAATTACCCTGCCATGATTCAATCGACCAAAATTCACACCCAAAGGGTTGCAAGTAATTTTTGCCAAGTCTTGCTTCAGCAAGGTTGTCCCCAGCCGTAGCCTTGTCGAAATAGGTATTCCACGACATCCAGCCTGTTGGAGTTCTCGGGCAACGTTTACGGTTTATTGCCTGGTAATAAGGCACATATCGATTCCTGAAATAATCCTTCTCAAGGTTTATGGTGAATACGGCCTCTGATGATTCGCAGATTTCTCCCGACATCACAAAAGAATATGTACTGTCATTTACACTTTTAAGGTTAGAAATTACAGCATTCAACTGCAATAATGAATCACTTTCCGGTGCGAAGAGTGAATCGTCTAAATGTGAGTTTGTTGATCCACAACTAAGTGCTAATACCCGTTCTCCTGCTCTTGCTCTTGTCCGGCATGCAAAACTTCCTTTTAAAAAGCTTATTTCCCCTTCAAATGACAATACCCCTTGATATGCCTGTGCAGTTCTATGGTAAAACAATAGTTGCAACTGATGGCAGTTTTGATTAATTACAAAATACCCCTGTACATTTTTCTTCAAATCTACCAATGCATAACGACCCGGAATTCCGTCTCTTGAATTTACAATAGCCCAGTTATCTGTGCTTGAAACAAAATCCAGTTTTCCATGAACCACAATGGGACCATTGCGCAAGGATAAAACCGAGGTTTTATTTTCAAAGGATATAACCCATCCGGGGAATGCAGGCGCATCAAGTTCAGTGTCAATATTGGCTTCCACACTGTGTGCAAAAGTCCTGCCATCCAAGATGGAGAGCCCCCCATAGGAAGTAATAACAGTTGATCCTAAGGCAGCTTTTTTAAGAAAGTCCCTTCTGCTTTTCATATAATAATTCTTCTAGATGCTGACTAATTGATACTCACTAATATCGGAGTTTCAAAATAGATTGTCAAACGGAATATCTTCTGGACATCCCCCAATAATCCCTGTTGATTTCTCTGCTTTGTAGGCTGGGCCTTGATTTTGGAATTTTCAAAAGTGAAAAGCAAAAGAAAATGAGGATATTTTCTCGGGATCTGGAAATAGCTACCAGTCACTGGTATGTGGTACAGACAGAGCTGATATCGACAGCAAGGATGAATAAAACTCGAAATGGATATATTTTATCCAGCTATTAGCTATATTGATGAATATTTGGATAAATAATATCTATGGAGAGATATTTATTATCCGTTTATTAACTTTATTTGATAATAATCCGATATTTTACATCTTTTTCGATGAGCAATCAATTGAATTAGGCTCCGGCGTCTTATTATTCGATCCGGCGATAGCGGACCGGGGAAGAAAAGAAAGGAAATCTGGATTGAAAATCAATGTGGGTATCTGTGATAAGTATCAAGTCTGTCATCGGAATACCAGGGCTCCCTAAAACATCAAAAAATACTCCAGCCACAGCTCAGCTTTGGCTTTGGTTAAAATTTCGGGGTATGTCCAGGAATATCTTCTGGTGGATGCCCCTTCCCTGACCATTTCATGCTCTGTCAGGGATTTTATTAAAATAGGGCTTATTTTATGCTGATCTTTTCAACCATTGTTGCTTTCTCTCCGATTAGCTTTATCAGTATAATCTCATGGCTAATGGATTCCGGCAGGGAGACTTGTGTAACCTTGCCTCCATCGATCCTATCCATAAAAAGGCATTTTCCATGAACAGTATATAACTCAATATTCATACCCTTTTCCATGATATCGCTCAAGTCAATCCAGATAAAATCATCAGCAGGGTTTGGGTATATTTTGACTGATCCATAAAAATCATAGAAATCATCCTCTTTAATTCCGGTGGGCTGATTTCCGGACCATGAGGCTAATCCATCCCAAATATTGCCTTCTCTTTGTTCCCGGGTTGTAACATTCAATACCGCGGCTTGTCCCAATCTGTCTTTAAGCTGCTGCAGATATAGGCTACGCGGTTGTACATGCACACCGTAGCTTTCCCACCAACCAGCTCCTTCCCTGGCCTGGGCAATACAGCCGATGCCCCAGTTTTTTCCACCCAGGGGACTTTCCACCTTAAATTCCTCTTTATATGAATAACAATTCCAGAACATATTCTGCACCCCGGCCCAGCCATGCCCTGTGCCCATGACCAGCCGGTTCTGCACCCTGATCTGTCCACCGTATATATTATCATACAGGATTCCTGCTGCCCAACGGTGATGAGGACCAATATCAGCATAATTTTCAGTGGCATAACAGTCAAGGAATACATGCGGACCGGTTAAGCGCGAATGTGTGGCAAATGAATGTCTTCCTCCCCGGGCATAGCACCGTTGTATCAGGTTGCCAATGCCACCGTGGATGGGAAATGGATATTTCCTTCCCCCCTCAGTGAGCGATTTTGGATCCAGCAATGCACAATCCTGAATGGTGCAATAACTGGTGTTATCTTCCAGATCGACGCAGGAATATCCGAAATATCTTGCCGTGACATTCTTCACCCAGCAGTTCCTGACATTGCTTGTTTTTATGGCATCCCAGCCATGTTCTTCGTCTGTTTCACTCTTAAATACCGAGCTGATGTACATATTTTCAACAGCTGAATTCTGGAGGGAGGTTGATATGGTGTTCATCAGGATCTCTCCTCCTCCATAAAGCTCCTGCATGGGATCAACTACCGGGATATCAATCCAGATGGTATCCCCCAGAACAGCAGTTATTCTTCTCGGATGATCAATTGTATACGATTCAGGAGTCCAGTCGGTCGCTTCCGGATCGATCAGGCTGAGCTTACTCATTCCCAGGGTATCACACCATAACTGGTTAGGCGTTCTCCGCACAATTATTTCATCACCGGCTTTACATGATGAAGCATCCTCAACAACAAAATTCCTGGATCCGGTACCCACATATTTTGTGACAATGCGGTTTTGGTCTATTGTACCAAATGTATTATTCCAGGTCCTTGTCTCCTCATTCCAGTCGTCATCATGGGAGAATGCAATATAGTTGACACCGCTTTGATCCTCCCTGGAGGCCAGTAGGTTCAAAGTTGCAGACTTAAAAGTATCCGGAATGGCAGCCAGGTTAAATTTCAAAAAACCAATGCGGGCAACTTCCGGATCCACCTTCTTATAATATACTAGATCATCGCTTCCATAAATGGTATTCCTGTATTCCGCCAATCCCCTGACATAGGTATCATCGCTTGGATATATTTTCAGCGTGTCATCTGCTGCCAGAGTTTCAGAATAAGTAATAATCTCGAGGTAGGGAATCCTGTCAGAATCGCCATTTTCTTTGCTGTAGAACTTGAAGTTCCCACCTACAATAGAATAAAATACAAACGTGACTATGGAATCATTGGCGAGTTCGCTTGTAACACCCTCTTTTACGTTAACCAGTATCCATACATCTTTGGCCGGATAGTCATATGATGCAATCTCTTTTCCAAGTCCCAGGCCACCTGTGTTATCTGAAACCAGCTCACCTCTAATGTTAATAAAAGAATGAGGCCTTTCAGCTGTTGCAAGCAACTCTGTACCTCCATGATCTGCCGGTAACTGATCTTCACCCCTGAGTACCACACCCCCGGCCTCAATGCTTAATGCGCCATTCACTTTATAAAGGCCCTTTTTCAGCAAAACAGCACCGCGAAAGCCATCCTCATTCAGTGGCATCAAGGATACCTGGTTGATGGCATCCTGTATCATGGCACTGTCGTTTTCTGTTCCTGATGGTTCGAGTATAATTTTCACCGGTACATTTTCCGGCAGGGGCACTCCACCCTGCATATACCCGGCAAATGAAAAGTCTGGAATAATGTTCACCATCGTATCCTCACCCTGATTCGGGAATTTTTCATAGACCAGCCTGCCATCTGTTCCGGGATAAGCCAGGCTGCTGGTCTGGGCAACTGTGTGAGATGCAAATCCTGCAATCAATATCAGGCTAAGCCAATAACTTCTCATATTTGTTCAATTGTTAAAGATCATCTGACCCTTACATATTTTTGCAACTTTCCCTTCCTGATCAAATTTTAATACCGGGTCCAAATCAGAATCGAGACACTCGTCACCGAAGCGTTCCGGCTCTGTAGCGCTGCAAAGAACAATTGCCCAGATCTGTTCCCAATCAACATCGATTGTGACATCACCTATGGCTCCCATGGTTCTTCCGTTGGGTAACCTGGCCCAATCTTCAACTACCCGATAGGGATTTAGATAGGGCTGGGCAAAAGTCTGAAGTCCGGCAAATATAAATAGAGCCATCCGTTTTATTTGATTTTCGTTTTATGTTTGTTTCTATTCCACAAGTTCAGGTAGTATTCTTTTTTGAGTCTTATTCGCGATATCCAGCCTGGTTTGTATTAAGTGGGCATTCACTATCGAATCGTTCAACAATGGATCATTCGTTTGTTCACGCCAATGCTGCAAAACTGTTTTTAACTCGCCCAGTTGATGGGCATATTTGGCATCATCGGCAAGATTCGTAAACTCATAAGGATCTTCCTGCAGATCATATAATTCATATTCAGGAGGATTTGCTAAACGGTCAAAGGCATCACGTACTTTCGTCCCCTCGTATTTTTCATCCCTGCTTAAGCGGTATGCCATATCACCATCGACAGAAGTAGATGGCAAAGCTTTATCGCCATGAAGCAGGTTATGAATTAGTTTAAAACGTTTATTGCGTACCGCTCTCCTTGGTGAGAAATTCTTGTGAGTATGAAAAGTAAATTCAGAAAACAAATATTCCCGCGTAGCATCTCCTTCTCCAGCCAATGTTTTGAAAAGCGAGTTTCCCTCTATGGGTGAGTTTAATTCAATATTTGAAGCCTCAAGAATGGTAGGCAGAATATCCAGGGTAGAAACGAAGGCATCGGATTGTGTATTTGCCTTCACCTGATTTATATATTTCATGATAAATGGAATTTGAATGCCTGATTCGTAGCAGGATGTTTTACCGCGGGTAAAAGGTGCCCCATGGTCGCCAATATAAATGACCAGGGTGTTGTCCATTTCCCCCAGATCTTCGACGGTTTTTAGCAACATGCCAACACCTTCATCGAGACGCGCCACACAATTATAGTAACCGGCAATCCTGGCTAATTCTTCCGGCTGGTCAATTCCCTGCCAGGGGAAGGGTTTGACCATGGTTGAATCATATGTATCTGCAGGAATACCTTTCACCTGCTTATAAAATTGAACATGTGGATCGCAGAAATTCACATACAACAAAAATGGCTCATCAGAACTTTGCAGAAAAACTTTAGCAGTATCGGCCACCCATTTCACGTCCCGGGTCGGTTGAGGGGCAGTCAATTTTAAATCAAACGGATATTCATTTTCAGGTTGAATATGCAGCTTTCCTAGTATACCGGTACGATACCCGTTTTGCTTTAAAGTGGCTACCAGGTTTGAGATGCCTTCACCCATTGAAAAACCGCGGTGGCTCAATCCAATTTGTCCACTTTGGTGAGGATATAAACCGGTTAAAATACTACTCCGGGAGGGACTGCAGGAAGCCTGGGTTACATAGGCATTCTTAAACAGAACTCCCTGGCTGGCCAATTGATCCAGATTTGGCGTTCGGGCAATCTCATCTCCATAACAGCCAAGTTGAATGCCGTGATCGTCTGCAGTAATCAACAGAATATTTGGTTTCAGTATCTCTTTGTTTTGCTTTCCTCCAGCGCAGGAGGCTAAAGCAAAGAGGCTTACCATTACAATTACTAAGTTTCTCATCTGATATGAATTTTTCATTTTCTATGGTATAAACAATTGGTCTAGTTGTTAAAATCGAGCACCAGCTAACGCTCTCCTTTTTTAATGGTAACAATGCCGCTGTTCCACACAGATTGAAGGGAGGGGCTGTTAAAACCCATTTCGGGTGCATAATTTACTGTTAGACCATTGATTTTGGGGAAATTTGAATGATCAGCATAAAACGTAAATGAATCACCGTAAAGCCCTTTGTAGTTCAATATATTATTCTGAATATCCACCGTTTGTTTCTTTACCGCATCACGGAACTCCTGAAAAGATTTGTAATTCGATTTCTCAATTACATCGAGAATAACAGGTGAAAACTCATTTTCGCAATACAGCCATTTGCCAATGTTTGCATTTTTTATAGTATCATAATAAAATGGCATCTCTTTTAGAAAATCTTCAGGATTTGCCTGATGCAATTCAATATCCCTGTTAAGCAGATCAATAAAATCTGTATAAATGTTTTTTGCCCATTCGTGGGTGTGAAATTTCATTCGGATACATAAAATTCATAGAAGTAACTCCATTTGAATTCTTTGCCTGGTTTGACCTTTATATAAATATATGGTTCAGGGCATAAAGTTGTAGAACAGCCCCATAGTACCATTTTAGAAAGCGGTTGATCGCTTCTGATCCTTGCTCCGGCACCGCTTATATGGTTTTCGATTTTAATGTCATAATCAATCAGGCTATCATTTAATCCTTCAAGGGATCTGCAATAAATGGACTCACCTCTAACCAGGTCTCTCTTAAAGATGACTTTATTCCCCTGCAGCTCGGCAATATCTCCTATCCCATTTCCGGTACCTGAGATATCAACCGGGAAGGTCAATGTTAAACCTGTCCCGGTTGATTGATTATCAATCACAAAGAAATTATGATTATAAACATCTGTTTCAATGGTCAAATTCCCGGTATTTTTCAGGACATGAGATATTACCATTTCAGGTTTGCCCTTAACAAGCTTAACCGACTTGGTATATTCGTATGAATAATTTTCATTATTCAATTCCTGCATGAACTGAACCTCGTCTGCTTTCTTTTCAATTTCCCAGTAACCGGGATCAACAATTGGATATAAGGTGAAACTACTATACTTTTTATCAACCGGTTTGGTCAATACACCCACGCCAATCTTAACAAAATTACCCCAGGGATCAGCTTCATCATAACCCATAGGACTAAATTCTTCCACAGGGCCCATTATTGCATCATGGATAGTAGGACTATATTTTTCAAACCACTGTCCGAAATAATTATGGCCCTTATATTCAAGGCTGGAAATTACACCTGACCAGTCGAACCTGGTTCCCATATAGTAACCATCTTCTGTATCAGGAAGATACAAACGGGCCTTGATTATGCCGTTTGATATTTCCGCCCTTGGGTTTTCTTTCGAGTGAAAGGCACTTATAAGTATGCCACTCATCAATACAAATACGAGAATTGTCTTCCTCATTCAGGATTTTTTTCAATCAAATTAAGTATTGAAAGTTAATACATTTTCTCATTCAAATATCTTCTGACTGCTCCTTAAGCAAGGATCAATTCCCGCGATAAAGCACCTTGATAATAACAACAAACTAAATTTTCTAATAATAATTACATTTGTTCATCCTGGCTCCCCACTCAGGTAATGGGGGAAACACCATCTCCTGATTTGAGAAAGGATACAATCAACTTAGCTAATAACTGCCAATAATGAGCTTATCCTGGATAGATATTATCATCGTTCTGTCTTATCTGGCACTGACAATTTTTATCGGATTCTGGCTATCCAAACGGGCCTCCAAAAACCTGGAAGCTTACTTTTTGGGTGGTAACAAAATCAAATGGTACTTCCTGGGATTATCGAATGCCTCAGGCATGTTCGATATTTCCGGCACCATGTGGACTGTTTCCATTGCCTTTATATATGGACTTAAAAGTGCATGGATACCATGGTTGTGGCCAGTTTGGAACCAAATTTTCGTGATGGTATTTCTGGCCATATGGATGCGTCGGTCTAATACGATGACGGGTGCATTATGGATCACCTTCCGCTTTGGAGAAAGAACAGGTGGACGACTGGCCCACATCATTGTGGTTATTTTTGCGGTTGTCAGTGTTATCGGATTCATCGCATATTTTGTGGAAGGCATTGGTAAATTTGCGACCACCTTTTTTACATGGGACCTTTCTGCATCTATTCTGGGACTGCAACTTACCTCGGAACAAAGCTATGCCCTGATCATCATTGGTATAACTACCCTATATACTTTAAAGGGAGGGATGTACAGTGTGGTGAGCACCGAGGTGCTGCAGTTCCTGATAATGACCACGGCATGTGTGGCTATCGGGATCATTGCCTATAACAGGGTATCGGCCGAACAGATAGTGGCTGCCACACCGGAAGGATGGAGCAACCTTATGCCAGAGTGGAAGCTTAATCTGGACTGGTCCAAAACCTTTCCGGCCCTTAATGAAAAAATAGCCACAGATGGTTTTGAAATGTTCGGTATGTTGATGATGCTCATGATCTTTAAAGGAATTTTTGCCAGTATGGCAGGACCGGTGCCAAGTTATGATATGCAGCGAGTATTGTCTGCACGCAAACCTTCTGAGGCTGCAAAAATGAGTGGATTGACACCCTTGGTATTGTATATCCCACGTTACCTGATGATCGCAGGCCTGACCGTACTGGCCCTGGTTTACCTCAAACCCCAGATGCAGGCCATGGGATCAAATATGGATTTTGAAATGGTATTGCCCATGGCCATCCAACAGTTTGTGCCCATTGGTTTAAAGGGACTGTTACTGGCCGGTTTACTGGCCGCTTTTATGGGAACTTTTGCCGCATTTATCAATGCCGCTCCGGCTTATCTGGTCAATGACCTGTATAAGAAGTATGTCAACCCCAATGCTTCCAATAAAAAATTAATCCGTTACAGTTATGCCTCCAGCCTCGTCCTGGTATTGGTCGGTTTAACATTTGGACTATTCGTTACATCCTTAAACAGTTTAACCCTGTGGATCACTTCGTCACTGTATGGAGGTTACGCCGCTGCCAATGTGCTGAAATGGGTTTGGTGGCGTTTTAACGGCATGGGATATTTTGCCGGTATGCTGGCCGGTCTGTTGGCTTCTTTGGCCATTCCTTCGCTGATTCGATTGTGGTTCCCTGGTGCTACTGATATACAGATATTTCCAATTATTCTTTTGGTATCTTTTCTGGCTTCCTGGATCGCCACCTATCTGACCAAACCAGATGATATAGCAACCTTAAAAGCGTTCTATAAACAAACCCGCCCATGGGGGTTCTGGGAGCCGGTCAAGAAGGAAGTGCTCAAGGAAGACCCCAACTTTGTTCCCAATACAGCATTCAAAAGGGATGCTTTCAATGTTTTCATAGGAATTATCTGGCAAATGTCCATGGTGGTGATACCACTCTATTTACTGTCCAAGAACTCAACCCAGACAATCATTGCTGTGATAGTGCTTGTGATAACATCGATAATACTGAAAAAGACCTGGTACGACAATCTTAAAAACGTGGATTAATCGATCAAGCATATGATAAAAGGAACATTTCTAGATGAGATAAGCCATGATATTCCGCACCAGAACTGGGGGTATAAAGAGTGGGATAAAGACTTTTGGTTCATGAAAGAGATAGGGATTGAAATGGTGGTTTTGATCCGATGTGGTTATCAAAAATGGATAAGCTATCCTTCCAAAGTGCTTGAACAAGAGGCTGGGGCACATATTCCATATACCGATCTGGTAAAAATGTTTTTGGAATTGAGCGAAAAACATGGCCTGCAATTCTATTTTGGCCTGTACGACTCGGGCAGACATTGGACGGCTGGTGAATATGAGAAGGAAGTATCCATTAATAAGGCTGTTATTGATGAGGTATGGGAAACCTATGGGCATTACCCCGCATTTAAAGGCTGGTATATTACCCAGGAAATAAGCAGGAAAAACAAGCAGATCATCGATTTATATGCTTCACTGGGGAGTCATTGCAAAATGGCCTCAGGAGGGCTTCCTACCATGATTTCCCCATACATCGATGGGGTTAAAAATATCAGCCAATATAAAGCTGAGACTTCGAAATCCAATGGGATCTCCATTGAGAAACACAGGGCCGACTGGGGCGAAATTTTTGCTGGCATAAAAAATGCCATCGATATTGTGGCCTTTCAGGATGGGCATGTGGATTATGATGAACTTTTTGATTTCCTGAGCCTGAACAAAGAACTTGCAGAATGTCATGGAATTGAGTGCTGGACCAATGCCGAAGCCTTCGACCGTGATATGCCCATCAAATTTTTTCCGATCAAGTGGGATAAATTACATTTTAAGCTGGAAATGGCCAGGAAAGCAGGAATTGAGAAGGCAATGATGTTTGAGTTTTCTCATTTTATGAGTCCGCAATCTGCCTACCTGCAGGCGGGCCATCTGTATAACAGGTACAGGGAATTCCTGAAAGAATGAACAGGCTCCAGATAGAAACCATAAAGCAATAACGCTTAAATTAAAAATAGGAGAAACGTTATGAAGCGAACGCGATTATTAAAATACTCAGTAGTCGTTTTATTTCATCCTTAGCCTTCAGCATTAACTCGCTCAAGTAGACCTTTCATATAACCAATGGTTCTGGAGAAAAGGTGCCCTGGCTTACAATGAATTCTGTGGGCAATAACCCCCGTAACCATGGATTTTATCCCTGGCTTGAAAAGCAGTTCACTCTTGATCCACCTAAACCTACTGCTAATCTTGAGGCTTATTATCCCGGTTGGGATCAGTATGCAGTAACCCTGGTTGCAGGCGAACGGGCTGAGAGGAATTCTGACCGTGACAATTATTTTGGCCGTACTCAGGCCTGGGGTAGTGTTTTTTCCAGAGGATTGGCATTTATGATATGGCTTCCGGACAAAAACCTGGCAATGCTCTATTTTGAAAATCAATGCTGATGAAGTTGGAAGGATAAGTATCAACAATTTTCCCGATGGAGAAAAAATTTCCACTCAAGATTGGAGCTTGAAATTATTAAGTCAAGAACGAAATTAAGTATAGATTACCATTTCACTCTCTGCATCCCAACCCATACCCTTTACGTAAACATCATACATCCCAGGCTGAGAGAATCCATCCCATACTACCTGGTGTTTCCCGGGCTCCAGCCCTTCTGCATGCATGCGCCAAACTACTTCACCATGACGGTTGAGAATATCCATATAAACATCACCCTCGTCCGGTACGGATACTTCCATTACAACCTTATCATTTGAATCTGTACCGAGTGCCTGAACTGAAGGAGCGTCTTTCCGTGCAACTTTTCCTGTTGATTTCCATGAACTATAATCGAAGGGCTCATCACACATGTGGAATCTTTCTTCGTTAAATCCGTCGTTATTCTTTCTGAGATAATAGGTAAGTAAGGGAGTCCTTTTCAATGAATCGAGTTTTATCTTTTTTGCTTTACCGTCTTCCCATAGATAAACCGGGATATCGTTTGGGTCGAGTACATCTGAGACACCCCGCTCGATTCCGATATGGAAAAGCCCGAAATTACCCGGTTCATGGCCAGCCAACCAGTGGGTAATGATGTCAACCCTGAATGCATCCTGACCGAAAATCACATTATTACTCATATAAGTCTTGCCTCTTCCGTCATGAGGTCCGCTTCCAAAACCATTGCCATCGAGTCCGTATATTCCCTCAACAATATTTATCCCCGTCGGAGTAACACTGTAAGAATCTATCATTCGCTGTACCCATTGTTCCATAAAAGCACCTCCGCCATGAGGAGGTCTGTCCATCAGCGTGTCCCAACGTGGTATGCCTGCTTTCATATGCTTTTCATGAAGTTCAGCTATTTTGTCCATATAATCAGGCTGGAAAAACTCATGATACCGCTTATCATAAGTTCTGAAAATATCAAAATGGCCACCGCAGAACATGTGAAATTTCCTGCCACAAATCCCCTGCAGGTTTTTGATGGCACCGGTAACTCCCATCTGGTGGGTTTTGAATTTTGCAATATTTATGAGGAAAGTGTCAGGGGCATTCATGGGGGCCATATACCCTATCTTCTTGAAAACAACTCCATTATCAACTTCTTTCCAAATAATGTCACCCTCCTGGAGATCCCAGAAATCCTTTGAAGATAAGTCCGTAAGATCAAAATTATTTTTCTCTGCCATGCCGGTATATCCGTTATCATCCCATCTCTGAGGGCAGGCACATTCTCTTAAATAAAAATTCTGGGGACCCGTATTCTTTACCCCATTCATATAACCTTCAACAAAATTGAGATCAGTAGTTATGCCAAGCTTGGCTTCCGGATCAGAACTACGCCTGCCGCTACAAGTCCAGTTAGGTTTCGTATTTACTTTGGTTGAATTGGGATAACCCTTTCCCTTTTTTGTTCTAACAAACATCTCATCGGCTAGCTTATAGGCAGCATCATAAATTGGCTGAGTGTCAGTTTTTTTATTGACCGAAGTAAGATTAATAAAAACTGCTTCAGGATGTTCTTTGATAAACGGATGAAGATCAAATCCATCTGTTCCCGATAGTGCACTGTTCGCCATCGCTGAGTATCCTGGTCCCACTAATCCAGCTATGCCTGCTGCAGAGGATACTTTAATAAAATCACGTCTTTTCATTTTATCTGAAATGTTTTTCTCCTGCCTGTAATATGCTTAACACGGTAATATACTACGAAAAGTATTAATTATTTGTTAAAAATATTGTAAACTATTTCTTTGCCCATTCCTTCGCTGCCATACCATTTTGATCCCATACAACCTTTCCCTCTCGAATGGTTAACTCAGCTTCCAACCTGCGGTCGCCTGACATTTTATTGCCACGGGTATCAATAAAACCAAAACTACCTTCTCTTACACTCAAGACAACTATGTCAGCAACAGCTCCTTCGCTCAAATTACCCAGGTCTTCGCGCTTAATGGATTGAGCGGAATTCCAGGTAGCCCGGAATACAATATCTTCAATGTCCATTCCCATGGTCAAAAATTTCGACATGATATCGAGCATGTTTTTCATCCCTGAATTCATACTGTACCGATGAAGATCCGAACCAAATGAATTGGGTAAAAGCCCCTGTTCCAAAGCTGGTACAGCTATATCAAAATGGAACATGCCTCCGCCATGCCCAACATCAAACCGGATCCCTTTTTTCTGGGCTTCCAGGACATATGGTCTGATTTTCCTCTGATCATCAAGCAGGCATGTTCTATCAGAAGCCTCACAATAAGTATGGGAATAAATATCGCCTGGCTCCATGCGATCTAGTATTCCTTCCAAGGGTAGCAATGGTAGATGACACTCAACAAAAAGTGGGACATCAGCGATACGTGCCGCTTCCAGGGCCCTGTCAAAGGGAGTCCATTCACTTCCGCGATAATGTCCTATTTTAACGCCAACAATGATATCTGAATATTTTTCGATTACAAGAGCAGTCATCCGGGCATCCATATCATTAACATCCTCCTCAGAAGGAAAACCTGTCATACCGTTACCCGCAATATTCAGAAAAGACAATACTCGCGTTTTTGACCGGTCAATTACATTTTCTTTAAATACCGGGAAATTACGCCATCCTGAGGTTCCTGCATCTACAACTGTTGTTATACCTGCTTTCAGTGTAATATCATCAGGAGAGACACATGGAAAGCCATCTGCAAAACATGATTTAGTGCCAACAAAAACATGTGTATGAAGATCTATCAATCCGGGAGCCACATAATAACCTGCAGCATCAACAACCTTTTTAGCATCTTCTGCAGGAATATTCTGGGAAACCTGAAGGATCTTCCCATCTGAAATGGCCACATCCATTTTGGAATCTATCTTGTTCTTTGCATCTATTACATGTCCCCCTTTTAATAAAATATCTATTTTCTGGGCCTGCCCTGTATGAACTGAAACAAAAAAAGAAACAAGAACGAATGAAACAATGGATATACTTTTCATAACATGATTAAATGTATTTGTCACCTTATTCTACGCAGTAAATATACAAATTTACTCAATGTCCCTTTTCCGCTGAAATATCAATTGTTGTTTCAAAAACAAAAAATCAGTTAATTTAGTACGTCAAAATAATCACAAATTTACCTCTGAAAAATGGATATGAATCGTACATGGAATAATCTCTACTGGTCCGGAAAATTTATTACTACTCTTGTTATAATTGTTATTATTGAGATGATTTCATTGCCTGGCCATCTTCTGAATGCCCAGGACCCTGCTGCTGATGAAAAATCTGACAGTTCCTCAACTGGCAAAGGAATTACAGTGACGAATGTTAATTCTGTTATTGTAGATAATGAAAATGTTAAATGGTTTAGTACCGAAATGGGAATAGTTAGTTTTGATGGACAAAACTGGAAACTATATAATGCAAATGAGAATATTCCAAACCAGGATCTGAAAGGTATTGCTTACGCAGCTAATCCGGAAGGATCGGAACTCTGGATTGCCTCTCCCAACGGTGCTACGGTTGCCAGTCTTCCTATGGATGACCAGACTGAAGTCACTACTTATAATTCTGAGAACGCCAGTATATCAGGCGAAGAAATACTCAGCATTGCAGCAGGAAATGATTCCATACGCTGGATAGGAACAGAAAAGGGAATATCGGCCCTGATGGGAGATAAATGGCTGAAACCCTATTATGACCTGCATTACCCTGACAGGATGTTCAAAGTGTTTCCGATAACCTCAATGGCTACAAATCTCCATGGCGATTCACTCTATGTAGGTACTGCAGGTGCAGGTGTTCTGAGGGTTTACCGTGATCATCTGGATGGGATTTCAGGGGCATCCGTTTATGCTCAATGGGGGCCCATTGACCTTCCTTCTGACAACATCCAGAGTGTCTACATAGCATCTGATGAGACAAAATGGTTTGGCACAAAGAAGGGAATTGCGAGACATACCGGAAATAACACGCTTGATGGTTGGACTGTTTATACGGAAGATGATGGTCTTGTGAACGAATTCGTTCAGGCAATTACTGGTGATAAGAATGGTAAAATCTGGTTTGGGACAAAAGCCGGAATATCTGTTTTTGACGGCTCATCATGGACTTCCTATACTGCGGACGATGGACTGGCCAGTAATAACATACTCTCCTTAGCCACTGATCACGACGGCATTGTATGGATTGGAACGGATGCCGGAATTACGTCTTATGCGGAAGGTAATTTTACTAATTACTAGCGGGAGGTAAGCGTTAAATCCTCATATTTCTCCATACTAATGCCGTTCAGGTCCCAAACTATTCGTCCTGCACGGATTGTTAATTCAGTTTCCAGTTTCTGACTACTGTTTACTTTTTTCCTCCGTACATCGATATAGCCAAAATCACCCTCCAAAAGATTTAATACAGCTATGTCGGCTTCTGCCCCTACACTCAAATGTCCCAGGTCAGGACGATTAATGACCTTGGCAGGAATCCATGTAGCCCGCGATATCACCTCTTCCAATGACATATCCATAGCCATAAATTTGGAGAGAACATTGCATAGATCTTTCATCGCTCCATTCATGCTTCCGGTGTGTAGATCAGTGCTGATGACAGTTGGCAAAAAGCCCTGTTTTATGGCTGGAACAGCTTGCTCCCAAGTGAAAGAGCCTCCGCCATGTCCTACATCGAAAACAATGCCTTTTTGCTGGGCTTCAAAAACAAATGGCTTAACCTTACCATTTTCATCCACAACACATTCTCTCTGGGATATATGGGCATAGGTATGAGTGAACATATCTCCGGGACGCAAATGCTCAAGAAAAAGTGATTTAATGGAATTTGGCGGATCATGTTCTCCAAAATCAATCATGACAGGTACATTGGCCAGTTTACCGGCCTCCACGGCCTTGTCTACCTGGGTGAAATCGCCCCAATAATGTGCGGACTTGATGCCGACCAGGATTTCGGGATAAAGACGGGTGACCATATGTGCCGTCATCTCGGGATTCATATCGGTAACATCCTGCTCTTCAAATCGTCCCCACATACCGGTTCCGACAATATTAAGCAGGGCCAGGACACGTGTATCGGCTTGATCAATGGTTTGTTCCTTGAACTGCCTGAAATTGCGCCAGCCTGCTGATCCTGCATCAACTACCGTGGTAACCCCTGACCTGAATGTAAATCCGTCAGGCATCACACTGGTAGCCCCATCTGCAATGTAGGAACCCGGATCATTCCCCATAAAGACATGAACATGCATGTCTATCAGTCCCGGGGTAACATAAAGACCAGAAACATCAATAACTTTTTCAGCCTGATTCGGATTAATCCTGGGGGCCACTTCTGCTATCTTTCCATCGGTAATGGCAATGTCCATGGGCTCGTCAATGTCATTTTTGGGATCGATTAAATGCCCTCCCTTCAGAAGTATGTCGTGCTGGGTAAAGCTATTCTCTACAGATAGCAGGAAAAGTATAATGAAGAAAGGAAAAAATAGTCTTTGGATTCTATTATTATTCATGATATCCTTTTTTAGATTTAAGTTGCCAGAGGTGGTCCTCCTGGAATGGTGATTCTCCTCCGTCTATTTTCATAAGGTGTCCGGATCCCTGTAAATGTTGCGGTGAGGTATTCTCCCAAAAATATGGATCCGGTCAGTTCCTTATTTTTTACTTCGCCTGAGAACAGGTAGGTCAGTGAGTTGCCAGGTATGCGAAAATTACTTCTCAATTTAATATCATCACCCTCGACCATGCCGACAAGCTCAAATAATTCAAAATCCGTTTGATGTGCCCCTTCGATCCAGTTGCCATCCTGTTCTATAAACAGTTTGTGCTGGCTTTTACTGCTGGGAAAAAAGACTTCTATATCCCAGTGCCCGTTTATATCCACATTAGCAGCTTTCAACTTGTCACTCCAGGGTGCCCGTTTTTGTGATAAAATGCCATGAAGACGTTCAGCCACCACCTCTGCATTACCAGGTTGCATCTGGTTTGGAGAAATATTGACGGATGTCTCGTTATCCCTTGTTCTGCTTCCGATAGCTATCCTTGTTTTATTTCTGGCTACCTCCTCAGCTACTTCTTCACCTGTGATATTGAGCTCGTCGATATTCCACTGAATATGTAATACTGGAGCGTGATTCGATAATCCTTCAGGTTGCGTAACCTCAGTTTTAATACCATTAATAGTAAGCATACGTTCAGAGATAAGATCCAACCACGATAACCATCTCTCCCATTCTGCTTCATGATCCCGGGTAGTCCAGGCTTCCACAGCTGCCAGCATACCAAACATTTCTTCTTTCCCAACTTTGTTATCGCGTCCCGGACCATGGTGTGGGGAACTTGCCTGCCATGCGGATATTAAAATGTCTTTTTTACCAAGCAGCAAACCGGCACATTGTGGCCCGCATATGGCTTTACCTCCACTGTATGCCACTACTGTTGCACCCTGTGCAAGATGCACCGGGGGTATGGTAAGATTTTCCGCAGCGGCATCCAATAAGATTGGGATATCAAGAGGTTTAGCCAGTTCGGCTATTACCTCCAGGGAAAAAGGCTGGCCAGGTTGTGAGTGCCTGTTTGCCAACACATAAATCATGGCAGTGCGATCACTGATGGCTTTACGCATTTCTTCTGCAGTTTCAACTGTGATCATTTTAACACCGATATTCCGGACAGCATGATCATACACATTCCTGGAGTATCTTGGACAGATCACCTCTGTTTTCTCCATTCCGGTAAGATTCGGTATACGTATCAATTTTTCAGGATTTCCACCCGTCACACAAGCAGCGGTGAAATGCTTCATGGCAGCTGCACAACCCGCAGTGACGACACCCCATTCAGTTTTTGTCACCTCAGCAAGTCTTTGGCCAATGCCGTATGCAAGTTCGTCATACTGGGCAAAATAACCGGAGGCTGCTTCCATGGCTTCCAGCACTTCTGGCCTTTCAACCGACCCACCGATGATAGTGAAGGTTCCTCTGCAATTGATGACGGGTTCCACTCCTATGGAACGGTATATGTTCTTCTTTGTTTCCTTCTTAATTGAGGAAGCCTGGCTGGCAAAAAGCTCCGGTGTCATTGCTGTGCCGACCAAGGGGATCACCGATAAGTGCTTGAGAATTTCTCTACGATTCATAACATTAGATTTAGTGTTGGCTTGGTTTCCAAATTAATCAAATTCAGGCTAAGAACCAAGATGAAAATCCAGCCTGTGGTTAATCCAATAATTCCAGTACGCTTAAAAAGGGACAATGATCAGAACCTACCTTCTCGTCTATTACCCGTGTTTCAATCACCCTCCAACGATTTGCAGGCCTGAAAAGGATATAATCTATTTTAGCCCTTGGGTTCGCTGAGGGGGAAGTTGGTGTATTTTCTGATGATGATTTTGCCCATTCCTTTAAAAGGATCTCCATGGTCTTGCTTTCAGGTCTTGCATTTAAATCTCCTGCCAATATCGAGGGGATATCATCTATAGCAAAAAGACTATTTAGTTTACTTGCCTGGTTTATCCTGTCCGTTTCATCCCTGGTATGGTCTAAATGTGTCCCGATAAAGCGTATAATATCTCCACTCCTTAGCTCCACGTTTACTTCCAATGCAGATCTGGGTTCTCTTCCTTCCGAGGCACCCAAGGCATGGTTCTGGGTACTGAAAAAGGTATACCTCGATAATATTGCTTCCCCATATTCACCCCCGCTAAAAAACATGGCCTTACCAAATAAGGGTATCAAGCCAGTCCTCTGACCCAACTCCATGGCCAGATCCATTTTTTTTGCCCTGTTCGTCCTGAAATCCACCTCTTGCAAGGCCACAAGGTCAGGATTTAGTGATTTGATAACACCGGCGATCGTATCCAGGTTAAAATCACCCCTCATTGTTTCCCCGTGATAAATATTATAGGTTAATACCCTGATAATCCTTGAAGAATCAACCCGTGATTGTGCATGGGAATTAAAACTCAAAATAAATACTGAAAAAATAATTATTGTAAGCCTGGTAATCCTTTCAATTGATATAACGTAGGTTTTCATTTTGTGGGTCCTTATACTATTTCATTTATTTACAAATTTACATAGGGACTAGCCCGGTATTCTCAATGGGATGACCATATTCCAGGTGCGGTCAAACTGCCAGGCCTTGGGTCCTGTTCCCGTGGCGGCGAATAAATGGGTCGGTTGCCCATTTTCAATAAGCAGGAAAGGGCGCTCAAAATGATTCTGAAAAGACCGGCTGCCATCATCCCAGAGAATATCTTTTGAGTAAGCTTTAATTTGCTCATATAGATTCCACTCAATTCCATCTTCTGACCATATGTGGATTCCTCCCCCTTCTTCACCGCAAATCTCACCGGATCGGTCTTTAACGATCCCTTCATATTGCTTGCCATTCCACCAGATGTATGGATCCTCCACGTCACGCCGGTTGTTTCCCTCAGTCTCAAATCTTAATATGGGTTCTTCACTTAGCCGCAGGTATGGCCCTTCAGGCTTATCAGCCATAGATACTCCCAACAGTAAGGGTGGTGTTAATCCTTCCGTTGATGACTTATACATCAGTAAAATCTTCCCGGTTTTAGGATCAACCGCAGGTGCAGGATTGGATGTTATGGATGCATCCCAGTGTCCAGGACGAGGTTCAATCACGGGCCTGTCGAGTCGTTTCCAGGGTCCTTTTACAGAGTCGCTTATGGCCAATCCTATCCGCTTGTTCATCCAGGATTTTCGCCAGTTCTCCCGGCTTACTTTAGGATTGTGAACATCAGGCAAAGGGAAGTCATAAGTCGTTCCAAAATAGTATAATAGATATTGGTCTTTATATTTTATTATCCGGGGATTGTGCGTACACATGCCATCAAAATAATCCTTCCCACGTATTGGAAGAACCACTTCCTGGAATTCATAGGGTCCAACTGGGGTATCTGCAACTGCCCGGACTACCTCGGAATTGGTCACCCAGTTCCCAAAACCAACATCCCTGGTCCACCTGCTGGCAAACATATGGTACCGTCCATCCTCCCCCTTAACCACCGAAGCTCCCCATATCCAATAATCGGGGTGCTGGAATCCCCCGCTTTTAGGAGCAGGCAATATCCGGTCAATGAAGGGGGGAGCAACTGTACTGTTACAGCCAGACAAATAAGGCAATACGGCCAATCCCAGTGAACCATGAAAAGATAATTGTAAAAAGTCACGTCTATTTAATGATATCATAATTAAAAAGTGATAATTTCTATTCGATCACATACCAATTGTACCAGTTAGGGGCCACTTCGACATCAATTTCTATTTCATAATGGCGATTCAGATTAAAAGTGCTGGCTTGGTTTTCCTGCTCGCGCACTTTTGCTTCTTCACTGATCCCGGTATAGTAAAGCGGTACTTTGATCTTTTTCCGGATCACCTCGTCTGTAGGATTGAACACCATCAAAAATCCTTTTTCCCGGAGTACAGGATTTACATGCATCATGTAGTCAATATCCCGCCCGTCTGATCTGCGCAGGTGTATGATGTCGCTCTCCAGGATATCGCGGTATTTCTTATACCAGTCCACCACCCTTTTAACCATATCCCTGGTTCCCTCAGTATCATAAAGGCGGGGCCCCCGTAAGACCGATTGGACACCCATGCCGATATTACTCACCAGCATCATCTCATAATGGTCCAGGTGTTCATGGAGTGGTTCAATGGTTGCCGCAGCTCCACCTCCATGATACTGTGACAGGGGAACGAAGCTCCACCTCATGGAAGGGGTACTTTCCCAGGTGCCATCAAAAATATTTTGCCGGGTGTGAATCAATTGATGCCTTCTTGGAAGTGACCAGTTGTTCTCCCGATAACCAATGCCATTCTGATTGGACCCTACTAAGAAATAATAGTCCGGTACGCGCAGGTAAATCCCATTTTCCTTACACCATTTGTAAAAATCAGAAATGATCTTCCACTGGTTGAACTGTGAGTCACCAAGTCCCACGTGCCCCGGATGATCTTCAGAGGCACAAACATCGCCCGGATAATTCCCATCATGGGTAAAGGTCATAAATCCGGTTTCCGAAAACATCCTGTACATTTTCCTGAAGTATTCCTGTCCCCATTCACTCCCCAGGCATGGGGAATTCCCAAAAGTGGCAAAACCTCCCCTTCTCCCGGTTTTCGGATTTATTACATCGTCCTTCTCGCTGATGCTACGGGATGCCAACAGGGAATAGGTCCCGATTTTAATCCCCTTGCTGTCAGCATATTCAGCATATCTTTTCATTTGCCGATAGTTCTCTTCGCTATCATCCTCAGGATTAAATCCACTACCAAAAGAGAAATTCAACATTTCATAACCAAGCTCTGCACACTGGTTGACACCTGATGTAAATTCATCCCAACCAGAGCGGGTTATGTGGAACATCATGGGATTTTCAGTGATCCAGGGAGCAATCGTCCGGTACATCTTCCTCAGCGCAAGACCATTTCTCTCCTTATCGTAAGAATCGTATGGAAGCAAGAATGCCCTTATTGATGCTAGCGATTCACCAGGTTTAACCCGCTGATGGTATCCATGATCAGGAAAGATCTTTATTGTATTAGGAATATCCTGAACCCAGGAAATCTGGGTTACATAATCCTGGTCTGCCTCCCAATGAACTGTTTGGTGATTGGCTACAGTCACCCGGCCGGCAGAAAATGCATAGTCTGTTTCAAAATGAATATTGGGTTTGACCTTAAGATCATCTCTGTCCCGATACCCACCATAGGGATCATGGTCGGTGATACCCAGGTATTCGGATACGATGTTTTCAACCAATACCGGTGTTGTTGATTCATTATGGATAGTTAACCATTTCGACAAAACGGGTACTCCATCATACAATTCATAATTTACGGATATCACCAAATTCTTTAGGGCATCTAATCTTTCATTCAGCTGAGCGAGGGCATCCCCGTTAAGCCTTGTGTAGGCAGCGAATTCAATCATCTTTAAACGTACCGGGTCGCCTACAAACTCATGGTCCACACCTTCTGCATTCTTGCCCAGTTTCCCAATCCGTACAGCCAGGGGATCCTTAACCTGCCAGCCAAAATCAACATACTCATAGGTTTTCCACACGCCATTTTCAGGTTTTGCTTCACAATACACCTTGCTCCCATCAATCCTCATGCGTAGTACCCATGTTTTGCTGAAATCAACATTGTCTTTTCCTCCCGCCCTTGTATTCTCTTTTTCTCCATCGAATACAGTAAATCTCCAGGCACCATTATTCTTTGCACCTGATTCATTGCCCGGCCGCATATTAAATTTTATGGTCCGGTCCTTCCACATCAAGGCAATTCCCGGGCCCCACTGGCCGCTCAAATCTGTTCCCACATCGATGGATGTTTCCACCAGGCCCACACCTTCAGGTAATGCATATTCGGCATAAACGGCTGTGTTATTAGGGGTATATATCTCTCCCGGTTTTCCTTCATTTATAAATGAACTTCTTTCATGAGATTGGCTGGTTCTGACTTTCCATACAGGGGAAAGAGAGGTAAAATCATCATGGTATATTTCCAAACGTCCAATATTGCTCTCGTTGGATATGGCCAGGAGATCCTCCGATGAGAGGTCTCCCAATCGGTAATCCATCTGTAAATTAATCCCCCTGGGGGGCCATTCAGTAACCGGGGCATGATGCCGGACTTCCTTCCATTCAAATCGTTTCTCAGGTTCAGATACCTTAAAGCCAGAGAATTTGAATGATAAAGGATCTGCCTCCAGTCCATCAATCCAATCCGGATACAAAAATGCCAGGTTTGGCTGTCCGGTCAATCCTCCTACTTTAATGGTGAATCCATTTATTGTCACCAATGCTTCTGGCTTCACTGCCCTGACCAGTTCTTGCTGGTTTGTAAGGATTTTCAGGCTTGTAGTAGCTGCGTTGGGGGATAGCCGGAAGGTGCGTGAAATCAATCCATTGGACAGGATCAATTCATTTTTTTCATCATTTCTGAAAACATCAGCCTCCTCCGTGAGCTTCTTAATCAGATAATCCTGTTGCACTCCATCGATGTAAACTCCATTAACTTCAGGCAATTCCCCGAGATTTTTGATAGTGTTTTGAGAAAACCCTTCATGGATATTAAACAATAACAGGAAGGGTAAAATCAATATGGTCCAACAATAAATTCTCAAGTTGAGTATCATACCTGTCATTTTTTCGTCAAAACGATTCCCTCTATTTTCAAGCCATTAATAGCAGAGATCTCCATCAAACTTTCTTTACTTAAATCAATTTCTGCAGAAAACCCATTCTCTGATTTTTCAACCGTAATGATTTGCTTTTGCTCGCTATTTACCAGTTTCAATGTCAATCTTTCTACATCCTGATCACCAGACAGGTTAATATCTAACTGGTAAATCCCATCTGGCAAAGGCTGTCTATGCATAGTAACCAGTGGAAATTTCAATTCATCTAGCAGTTCAAGGGCAGTCTTCCCTCCCTCGTCCACAAATTGATATTCGTTCATTTCCCTCTCCCATAGACATCTCCACCAGTTGCTTTCTTCATCAATAAAATAGGTAAAATGTCCCGGTGCCTGGGCTAATGGATCATGCTGTGTTGGAGAAAATAAAAATCGGACTGCACGCATGCCAAGACGCTGCTCCAGGTTGTAAAAATCTGCCAGCCAACGAGTATTCATTGAAAATACCATGGCTTTTTCTCCAGGGGTGAATCCAATGGCCTCAATGGCCTGAACATATTTTTGAATCGTATTTTCCGGATTTGTTTTCGTTAGGATCTCAATGGCTTCATCATTTTTACTCTCCCCTGCAAGATCAAATGCATTTTGAAACAGGATCTGGTCTTGAAAGAATGAAAGATAGAATTCCTCCATTTGCTTCTGATATGCCAGCCATTTATTTTCATCGATTCCAGATATATCACTAATTTGTTCTAAACGCTGAAGGGTCTTTTCTTTCATTTCCTCCCAGGATTCCAATCCATGACCTAACTTTTGTTTGCCGAGGTCAATGAAATGATCAGAGGTTTCCCTGCCAAACATCGGCCCAGTTGTCAACCAGCTGTGGTAATAATCTGACAACTGATCATCCTGCTTTCCAAACAGGTCTGTAACATACCTGTCAACTGTATTCTTCAGCGGTTCATTCAAGGAACTTTTCCAAACCTGTCTGGCGGAACTGGTGAAATACAGATCCAGGGGCCTGGTAGTCCAGTGAATAATTCCAAATCCCTTTGAATTCCTTTCCTCCAGCATGTCACTAAGATTTTCCCAGGGAGTATAGGGCCTGCCAATATAACGATGGTCATCATGATGTGCCCAGATAATGGGATACACATCCCTGTTGGCACCGGCCTTAGCCAATGTTGCTTTTGCTTCTGGCTGATCAAATACCACCTGCCAGTCCAGCGGCAAAAGTGCTACATCCTCCGGGAAAAATAAATCAGCATATTTTACATAATGAAACTGCCATGAGCCACTGCTGATTTCCAGATCCGGTTTTACAGATTCTCTGGCTTTCAGCAGGGCCTTCACTACCTTGCTGTAGGCAAACATTCCAGAAGCCTGAAGGTCATTTGTAATTTCCGGGTGGCTTTTCAAAATATCCAGATACTCCTTTTTCCAGTGATCCGGTAGTTTCTCATAAGGAAAATTCATCCATATGGTACCCAAACCGGGATTCAGACTTGGCCTGCGGTGCCAGACAGAAAGCTGGTCAATTTCCGGATACATTTCAAGCAGGGACCTTAATACCTGCTCATAGTATGCAAAACCATCGGGATGCTCAGGGTTGGGAGTCAGGTGGCCATTCCCCAGTTCAAATACAGCTTCCGCGGGTAATTTTTCAACAATATTTCGCGGATTGGCCATCCATGTATCAAAATCCAATGCAAAGATCACTTTGGTCCCACGTTCCTCCGCATACCTGAAAACCTGCTGCATCATCGCTGTCGCTGCTTTTTCCTTATTTTCTTCAGCAGCCATAGAGGCCTCAGCCCCATAGACCGGGCCATCAAAAACCTCTCCTCCGGCCATACGTCGGACATCGTTGACATGCTGATTTCCCCAGTCCCGCCCTGAACTGGAATTATTTAAATATCCGGTCGCTTTCTTTTCACCTAAATATTCGAAGCTGAACATGGGGTTGTTACCATACGCATGCACCATGATCCCATTATAACGCATCTTATTAGCCTGGTCAATCCACAATTGCCAATCTGGTATATTCCAGCCTGTGCATCCACTCAGAAAATTATGCCAGTTAAACACGAAGCGGTCTCCTGTCGAAGGTTCATCTTCCATCTCCCAGCCATCAAAGCCCGTCCATTTTTTGGGTGCAGGCAACACATCCCCTGAAATATAAAAGCCGCATCCCAGCATTTCAAGCAAAGCGTAAGTGCCATTGAGCAGGCCTCTTTCATCGGGGGCAATTACCAGTAGCTTACCCTGGTCAATTGTTATTTTAAAGCTTTCCTTCTTTACAGGTAAATCACTTATTTCAATGCCATTTTCTGAGACTTGCGAAGATAGCAGGTACTGAATATCTGCATTCCCTCCATTCTCAACCAAAAAGAAGTCAGCACGATCATACAAGTGATCCAGGTATTTCACCATTTCATTACCCGCATGCGTTCCAACCCTGGTGTTGGATAAATCGCAAATTTGAATGACCGGTTTACTGCAGGAGCAAAAAACCAACCCGATCAATAGAAAGTGTATGGATTTCATAGACTATTTATTTTAGTATAAAACTTGCCGGAGCATATTGCCCTAACATAAAACTCAGCTTACCTCCTTTCACAGGGATGTGATTACCCTTCTTTTCTCCACGTAAGTTGACTGGTTGAGCTTTGCTAACTTTCATTTCGGGAGGAAGAGTGATGGTAAGAATTCCTGAATTTCCAGCATGTTCCCACACCCTAAGTAATGTTTTCTCCTCATTGTTGAAATTTCTACTGAATGCCGTTATTACAACTCCTTCCCGTGAACATGCAATACCAACCTTTTCTGCCGGAATACTCCCTCCATTTCCTCTAGCCATTGAAACCAGAAGCGGGGTCCTGGCCTCTATTGCCGCCGTCAGGAACCTGGTCTGTATATCTTCTTTTTCGTTAAAGGTCCATATCCTGACTCGTGAACTCCAGCTCCCCGGATACCAATAACGAAAATTAGTGTTCCACATATTGTTGTAAAGGTTCAGGAAGATGGTGGGATTTTGGGGGACAAAATCCGTTGAAAACTTCCATATCCCAGGCTTCCCCAGACTAACGAGCGGATGGTCGAGCGGGCAAACAGCAACACCAGAGCCATCGGAACCTGTGATAACGATCCCTGAACCTACCGAATACAAATGCCTGTTGGCTCCTGGCATTAGGTCGGTTGCCGGATTGATTGTTCCCAGCGCTCTACCTATGGAAAAAGTAGGGTTTTGTATATTGAATGGTAAACACAACCAATCAGCTTCAGGCCAATTATCTTTTCCCTTATCCTTAATTTTACATTCTATATCCACATAAGGCATTCCTTTTTCTAAGCGAACATGCAGCTCTGTTGCTGGAATCTGATTTGCCTTATCTCCAGGCATTTTAAGTACTGCAGTTTGTATTATGTTGCTATGGGATATACTGAGTGAACCATTTTGGGGAGAGGCTGCCCGGTATGGGACTAAGCTATCTGAAATCATCCCGGGTTTATTTATACCGGGATGGGGCCAATCTTCATCTGCAGGTAAATTAAAACAACCGAGAGCCCGTTTATTTTGATAGCTCAGGGTATAGTCAAGACACTGCTCATAGGTAAAGCGCTCATTCATATATTGCCCTAATCCTACTTTGGTATCGGAGCTTACCCAGTCTTTGCCAGACCTCTTATCGAAAAGGGATTTAATAAGTCCTCGCTCAGTATCAAAGGTTATTCTAAAATATTCATTTTCAATCTCATTTGATGCTTCAATTACAGCTTCTGGAACTTCGGCCTTTTTCAAGGAAAAAGTCTTGTAACCATTTGCCGGAATGTGTTTAGCATAGAAATACCTGCCAGAAGCATCAGGGATTTTAATCATTCCTGACCTGTCCCATGGCAATGGATTGTAAACAACCAAACGTTCTCCATCAAATTTAACTGCTTTAGCCAGGGCTGCCAGGTCTGATCCCATACGCGTTGAAATCAGGGAGTCTGACCTGCGAACATAATTTGTTTTGTCTTCCCAGGAGTCCTCAAGATCTTTGTATTCATTGTCCGGTTGCTGATAAAATTCATTACCGTATACTTTTACATTTTGAGCAATTCCCCATGTATGTTCGGCATATAGCATCATTTGTTCATTCGCTATACCAAAAGTTCCTGTGGCATCATCAACGGGCAAATTCCAGATTTGCAACTGGGTATTTAATACTTCTGCGGCAGGAGATATGGTCTGGAGATTCCTGTATGTTTTTACTCCGCCTGGATCACTCATTACGCCATGGATCCAGGTATCCGGAGCTTCATTTTTGATTACAGGCAAGGCTGCTCCGGATTCAATTATGGCATCTGCAAAATCTTGCATTCGTCCCATTCTTATTTTTACTCCAGGCATTTTTTCAGCCACCTCATCGAAAAGTGGTTGTAAGGCATCTGCCTGGGGAGGACCTGAATTATCCGGTGTGACAAGGATTGCCAGCCATGTTTTAAAAGGCCATCCTTCCGGAGGGAGGAAGTTGGTGCCAATTACGCCTGGGTGGTCATTACCAGTATTACCACCCCATTCCTCGGGCCATAAAGCTGTACAGGTTCCATAAATGGATGAATAGAATGTTAAAACACGAGATCCGTCGGGACCTTCCCACCAGAATAAACCAGGGTAATCTACCGGGCCTGATGGCCAGTTGCAGCCAATATGAATAAATCTAACTCCTGAATTTGCCAGGCCGGTAGCCAGGGTATTGCTGTGTGATGGCACATCAGTGACCTTGGCATCATAAGGCAAGGGCAACTCATATTTCTTAGATACGAAAGATGAATATTGTGTGCCGCGCGCGAATTCTTCAGGACTCATAATATCAGAATGGGAAGTAAATGGAAGTGAATGGGCAACAAATCGTCCCGATTTAAAAGCGTCCTCAAGCTTTTTTTTGCGTTCCGGTGTTTGACCATCCCAATCTTCCAGAACTTTGCTCATGACCCAGGCCGGGGTTGTCCATACAAATTGTTGTTCGGGTGGTAGCTCTTCTGAGTCTTCCATAATAGCCAATGCCTTGTCTATCATGACTGTACGGTAATATGAGATGAGTTCATCTACACGGTGCGTATAGCCAATATCAAAATGTGTTTTGCATACTACAATTATCTCCTCAACTTTTGACGGCTCATCTGCAGGGTAGGTAATGTTTGAATTCTGAGCATAAGATACCGTTACAATCAGGGTTTGTATTAAAAAAAGTATCCGCATTGATTTTCCAGCTACCATTCCAATTTTATGAATTTCGTTTCAAAGGGCTTTAATTGAACAGATCCTTGAATTATTTCTTCTCCCAGCACATTTGCCTGTTTGATCAAAAATTGCTGGTTATTGTCCAGTTTTATTGATTTCAAATCAGCATTTTTCCCTTCAATTTCTCGAATATGCAAAATGCATGAATTTCCATTCTCATCCGGTATAGAACTCACCAGGATTACATTATCCGGCCATCCCTGTATTATGGATTTCTGCCATGATTGTTCCCCTTCTCCACCTCCTGTAAAGACGCGTGATAAAAATGGTACACGGTTGCCCCAACCAAATCTGGCAGCCTCAGAGTGAGATTGATTGTTTGAACTGCCTATATTATAAACCCAACTAATACCTCCATGCTGCTCCGGATTAAAATTGGTCGTCCAGTAGTTATTCATCGGCCAGCCATAAATGTGCGTAGATTCGGGCGTCGCGCCAGCTCTGTACCTTCCTGTATTTATGGCTCCGAATTGCATCATTGGAATCTCCGGAGAGCTTAATAATATCTGACTTTCTTCATCATGGATCCTGGCATAATTTTGTACAACATTCCAATCATTTGATGAGCCTGGGATTTGGTCAATTCCTGCACGGATCTCACCACCCTGCACATCAAAAGATGTAACAGCATCATGCAGTAAAAATGGAAATGCGATATAAATTCCCTCGGGGTCAGTAACTAACTTCTTTTGAATTGAATATGCAAGATCTAAACGTTTTGTAGTATTAAATAATCTGATTTCAAATTCATAAGCCCTGTCATAAATGGCTGCTTTTGTATTTCCTTTGAAGTGAATGGTTTTCCATATTTCACCCTCCTCATAACGCTCAAACCAAATTGAGTCAAGAGGTTCTCTCTTGTAATCATCCAGGTGAAAAGCTTCCATTTGTGAACGATTACCCAGTGTTTCATAGATAAATTCACCCAGTTTCCAGCTTGCATCCTGGTCAACCAATTCCTTGTTCATATCTTTGTCAAAAAGACTTGAAATGGCCGCGCGTTCAGCATCAATTTTTATTTTGTACCATTGGTTTTCCAGTACAGAAATGGCTGATACTTCTTCCAATTTTGCCTGCTCAATTTCCCCCGGCAATATGATATACTTTTTATATCCAAAAGCGGGAACCTTATCGACCCAGATGGACCAGTAGGTCCCATCTGAATGAGTTTCAACTGCCTGTACTTTTGCTTTTTTTCCTTTCTCATCAACCAGATTAAATTCCTGATATCTGGGTACAAGCTGATGATCGATATAGGCAGTAACCAGGCCACTCCTTTCCCAGTTCAACGAGTTGAAAACGACAAGCGATGGCTCTTTCTCATGTATAATATGCGATTGCAGGAGTCCAAGTGCCTCTTCGCCGATCATCTTCGAACGGCGGCCAGCTTCCCAGGCATAAGATTCTTTTAAGGCGCGCTGTTCCATGGTATATTTATGAAATGGCTCACGCACGCTGCCGTGGTAACCAACGGTATGTTCTGTATAAAACAGCAAAGCATTATTAGTCCAGTACATCCGGTCATCAATCTTTTCCGGCAGATCAGATCCCAAAATCGCTGCCATTGTAAGTCCTGCCATGTTTGCAATTAAATCTGTCTGTGCCCGGCGTGTTGTGGCCACTTCGCGGGCGGAAGCACCAAATCCATCAGTCCACCAATCTGGCCATGCACCACGTATTGTCTGAAACTCATTCCCATATCGTGTCTCCATTTCCTCAAAGAACTCGGTGGCGGTAGCGGTTTTCAATTTTGGCCATGTATATTTTTCATTCCACTTTTTTATAATTTCCGAAGCCTGTGTGGATGGAGGGGAATTATCGGTAAAATATCCCGAGTGCTGGATAGATACAAGGTTGTATTCATATCCTCTCTTTTTCAAATCCGAGAGGTAGGTCAATAACTTATCTTCGAAAGCGTTAAAGTTGTCCTTATGAATCTCGAAAAAATTTCCGGTCATATAATGTTCTGCACGATATGCCAGCATTTTCTTCCCTGATGGAGACTCCCACCAAAAAAGGGTAGGTTTCTCAAAAGCAATCAAAGCCCTGTGTCCGTGAGTCCCCATGTTCAGGTATTTAATTCCCAAATCACTGTAGTATTCGTTCATACACCAGGCGATGCCATTTACATCATTTTGCATGGCTACTTTAACGTCCAGTCCTACTTCCTTAATCTTTTTCAAAGGCTGAAGGGATGCGGCCAATATCTGCTCATCAGGCAACTCATCAAAGTTGAAATACATACCTGCAATTTCAATGCGTCCTTCGGAAACGCGATTTTTCAATCGTTCAATCTGCTCAGAAGGCCGTGAACGTAAATATTCATTCACGGGCCATGTTGCTTCACAGGACCATCGAAATTTTGCAGCATCAGGATAATCATCGGTCATATCGCAATAGTCCAAAGCATAGTCTATATATCGCAAATGTTCTCCAAGAATTTCTGTTTGTGAGCGCGTATATCCAATATCAGTATGAGCGTGCTGAACAAAATTAACGCGCCATTTTGGGACTGGATTAAGGGTTATTTTGCCCTTATCAATATAATCTCCAGCAACCAGTTTATAGGAAACCTGGGTTTCCTTTTCCACTTTTGGTAGTGCCAGATTCATATAATTATAGCCAAACTTAATGGATGCCTCTTTTAATAATTTCCCATCAATATATAGTTTAGCTACTTCCGGAGCTCCGAAATGCATAATTCCTGCTACTCCTAGCTGTTTTTCATATCCATCTTCATTGATCAATGCCGGGAATGCCCTGAAGTTCAATCCACTTTCAAGAGCGAATTTAAAAGTCATATACCAGGATTCTTTCTCAAATTTTTCGCCAGTTACCCTGATTCTGAGTGACTCTCCCTTATTAATTTTGTCTCCTGGTACTTTGAGATACATAAAACCAAAGCGGTCTCCGCTCCGGTCGATCATATCCTTCTTGAAGGATAGTACAGAGCCGTCATCTGCTACATCTTCCCATTCATTAATATCATTGGTCCAGAAAGAAAATTTCTGAGTTCCGTTTACTGCAACATTAAACTTCGCAGGTCCGGGACTTGAACCCAGTCCCGCAAGCCAGGCAAAAGTGACATACTCTCCCTTGATATTTGATGGAACCGAAACGGTTTCCCACTCCATTGTTGATTTCCCGTTTGTCGCTCTGACCAGTAAACATTCATTCGCTACAGGAATAGAAGATTGATAACTAAAATCCTGTCCTTCAATTTTCTTCCCAAAACCATTAAGGATGGTTTCTGTATCCAAAATCTGGGTTTGCGCAACCACTACAGTTGAGGTTATTAAAAAAATGAATGGAAGAAGGCTGGTTTTAATGTTTACTAATTTGAAATTTCGCATAATTGCATTTTTTATATCCAAAATCGGGTATTTCAAAGATACTTATTCCAATTAAGCCTGTAACCGGCAATGATACCGGCAACCATCTGTTTACTGCCTGATTAGCAAAATACATAGTTTGCATGTATATGGGGAGCAACCCATATTTGTAGCAGAGGAAATTATTTAATGTTTCAAGACTTTCATATACCCGGTCCCCTCACTGCTGCTAATGCTAATATGGTAAATTCCTCCTGAATCGGGGAGAGTAACTCTTGTAGTCCTGTGCGCAGGAGAAAGAATTTGCCTTGATACTTCCATTCCGACCTGGTTATAGATGATCAGTACCGCTTCAGAAGTAATGGCATAATCAATGTTTAATTCATCCCCTGAAACCGGGTTGGGATAGACTGAAAACTCCAGGCCTGAATACTTATTTATCCCAACAACAGGTGTAATAATTATCGCTACCGTATCAGTAAGAATACATCCCTCTGCATGCTCCACCTCAATTGTATAGAAATGCGTCCCTACACCAAGTTCGCTGGCGATAATTGTGATTGTACTGTCTTGTGAGGCAAGATCATCATTCCATTTATAAGAAATGAATCCTTCATTTGCAATCAATGTCACAGTATCATCCAAAGCCATCATGACTGAATCCTCAACACCAATACTTCCCGGATCAAAATGACTGAGCTGGAGGGAGATAATGGTATCACATTCAGTTCCACCGGAAACAGTATCGTAATAAGTCCCGGGCTGGCTGATTTCGAGTCCGTTAAAGTTGTAGGTCTCACCCGGACAGATAGAATCAAATTGCTCAGTATTGCAGTATTCAATGAAATTCAATGATACAATCTCCACTATCCTGTCATCACCTGGCAGGACGGTTCCCCTGCCATCCGCGTTGGAGACTGCAATGAAAACCCTGCCATCAGGAGAAATACATAAATCCCGCAGCCTACCCCACCATTGAGGGAAGAAATCTTCTTCCTCCACAACTGATTGGCCATCCTCGCTTAAATATAATGCAACAACTCGTCGTGCTTTTAGTGTGGTAAGCAACAGCGTATTCTTCCATTCCGGTATGGCATCATGATCATAATAGTCCAGCCCGCACACAGCCAGGGTAGGTGTCCATGCAGCGATGGGTTCCATTGCATTATTAGCTGTGCAATAAGTTTGCTCAGCAGGCAGGTCACAAAATCCTTCCACCTCCGGCCATCCATAATTCCGCTCTTTTTCAATGATATTGACCTCATCATCATTGGCAGGTCCGTGTTCTGAGCTATAAATTATACCATTGGGTGCTCTGACCAATCCCTGTGGATTCCTGTGGCCGAGAGACCAGACCAGGCTACCCGGAATGGGATTATCATCGGGTACAGATCCATCCAGGTTAAGCCTAAGAAATTTCCCATGAAGGCGGTTGGTATCTAATGCATAGCTGGCAGATCCGACATCCCCTGTAGACATTAATAAGGTCCGGTCAGGTAAAATGATCACCCTTGATCCGATATGATACTGTCCGGCCGGAATATCATCAAGCAATATGAGTTCATCTGTCAGGGTGTCAGAGTCAAAGGTATACCTCACCAACCTTTCACGATTACCCCCACTATAGTAGGTATAAACGAGGTATACGAATTGGGAGTCAGGATGCAAGAAATTCGGGTGCAGTACCATACCCAGCATTCCGTTCTCACTGCCCTCATCTACGATATCCGTAATCTCGAGAAGGACCTCTTTGGTACCTGTTTCCGGATCTAGCCGGCTCACTCTCCCTTCCCGCTCAGTAACCCAGATCATATTATCTGGTCCCCACAGGATCTCCCAGGGAGTATCAAGTCCTGTTGTAATTGTAGTTGTATCGATCTCGGTGGTTCCTATAAGTATCTGAGATTGACTTTCTAGTAAAAACCCGTTCAGAACAATGGTAAAAATGAAGATGACCTTTGCTTTTTTCATGTAGCTAATCCATTTTTGATTGGAGTATAAGCAAAGATAGTTACAAAAAAATATTGAGGCCGTCTTAAATTCATAATAAGACGGCCTCAGTATGGTTTAAACTGGTAAGCCTACAGACTGAGAAATGGACTTACTGGCATAAAGTAGCTACTTCAGCTTCTGCATCATTGAGCGCTTTCTGCCAATCGGTGCGGTTCGGTCCTGTAAGGGTTGCGCAATTGCCATAGGGTTTTAATGCATTAATATAATCCTGGTAAGCACTTTTATAGGCATTACAATTTGCATCGCTTGCATCGGTACTAAAGGCTGTTGCAGCATTGATTACAGCAGTCAGTTCACCTTGCAGATCAGTCGCCCATGCAGTTGTACAGGGGGCTATTCCAGCATCACCATCTTTGCTACAGCTGGTAACTAAAAGTGTAAAACAAAAAATAAAAAACAATTGAAGGGTTAATACTTTTTTCATGGTAGAAATGGTTTTGAAATGGTTTTGAATATTGATCAATGAACTTTAATTAAAGCTATCGACATTTCACCACCAATAATTGAAATCACCGTATAAATTAGTTCTAAATTTCAGCTAAAAGGATATTAGCATCTATAAGTATGTTATAGAAGTAATTAGAGTTGGCTGTCTCAATCAAATCTAAGTAAATACCAGGTGTAAACTAGTTTTGATGTAAGGGATACCCGGTCAATCCTTTAAAAATATCTCAATAACAGGTATCTCAACATCAGGTTTATTTACAGGCAGGCCCAGATTAATGTCATTCTCTGACATCTCTTCTCGTATCCAGTGTCCCCGTGGAGCTGTAATACGGATCTCAGAAGCATCGTGCAGAAACTGTGCATATTTCACCTTATCCCCATATCCTTTCAGTGAGAAGTTTTGGAGGGGGTAGTCCAGTAAATGTATATAGAGCCGGTTTGTTTCAGGATTATATGTCAATAAGGAATTATCAGGAACCCAGAAATCATCCGGTGCTGCAGTACAATTATAAATCGATCTATCGTTAAATTTCATCCACTCTCCCATTTCTGCCAGGGCATTGTCTGCTCGTTGGTCAAATGTTCCCCTGGCTGTCGGCCCCACGTTCAGGAGGAGGTTTCCACCCTTGCTGACCGTCTCAATCAACAGGACCAGCAGCTGCTTTTTGTCTTTCCAGGTATGCTCATCACGGTAGTAACCCCAGGATCCGGAAAATGTCTGGCAGGTTTCCCAGGCCACCCTTTTGCCGTCGATTTCAGGCCATTTACTAACTTTAAATTGTTCCGGGGTTTTGATATCCCATCCACCTGGAACATCCAGCAAATCAGCCCGGTCATTCAGGATGATTTCGGGTTGCAGTTCTCTGACCATTTTCACCAGTTCCATCGAACCCCAGTCATTCCTGTCTTTACCGAATTCTCCGGGAAATGAATAATCGAGCCATAAGATATCCAACTTACCATAACTGGTTAGGATCTCACGAACCTGGTTTTTAAGGTATTCACGGTACACGGACATATCCCTGTCCTTATTCAATTCATCATATTCCTCCTGGCTTGAGGCACTCTGAGGATGTACCCTGTCGATGGTATATTCCGGATGGTGCCAGTCTATCAATGAATAATAAAATCCGACACCCAGTCCCTCAGCTCGGAATGCTTCCACCCATTCCTTTATGATATCCTTACCGTATGGTGTATTGGTAACCTTATAGTCCGTATACTTGGAATCAAACATGCAAAAACCTTCATGGTGCTTGGATGTGATCACTGCATACTTCATTCCAGCAGCTTTCGCTTTTTTTGCCCACTCGGTTGGATTGAACAGATCAGGATTGAATACTTCAAAATATTTCTGGTACTCATCATCCGGGATCCTTTCCCTTTTCTTTACCCATTCATGCCTGGCGGCCTGTGCATAAGAACCCCAGTGAATGAACATGCCGAACCTTGCATCTGTAAACCAGGACATTCTTTCTTTCTGTTGTTCCGGAGTTTCATCCCAAATTTTATCCTGTCCAAAAGTCAAATTGACAGCCAGGAGGGCCATCAACAAAAGCATAATTCTTGTTTTCATAATTATTTGTTGTTAAGTTTCAGGTCAGATTTGCCACGCAACCGAAAATACTTAATTATTATTAATTTGAAGACTAAAATTACAGAATCTCGACATGAATAAAATCATACTTGGATTATTAGGAATTATCTTTTTATCAGGATGCGCTTCCAGAGACAATAACAGCGCTCCTGAAATCACTCAAAATCCCGCAGCCCTGTCTGTAAAGGGTGAAGGAGAATGGTGGATAGAGCGGCACCAAACCATATTAAGCAGGCTGGAGAAAGATCCTGAATTAATTCTCATTGGCAATTCTATTTTCCACTCCCTGGATAATGAAAACCGACAGGAAGTCTGGGAAAAATACCTTGACCAATACCGGACCGTCAATATGGGTTTTTCAGGGGACCGGACCGAGAATGTAATATGGAGGCTACAGAATGGCTCCCTGGAAAATATCAGCCCAAAGGTGGCGGTTATTTTAATTGGCACAAATAATACCGATGGCAATCACTATCTCAACATCAGCACACCCGAGGAACTGGCAGGGGGAATATGGAAGATCTGTGAGATCGTTCAAGAAAAACTTCCCGGTACGAAAATCCTTATCATGGGAATCTTACCCTATGGGTATAAGCCCAACCAAAGGGACAATATAAACAAGGCTACCAATAGCCTGGTTTCGAAATTCCCTGGGAAGAACCCCAACATCACTTATACTGATATTGGAGATGTCTACCTTAATAACGAAGGAAAGGTATTAAATAAACTGATGCCGGATTATTTGCATCCAAATCCCGCAGGTCATCTGCTAATGTTCGAAGCCCTGCAAGAGGATATAGCGAGTTTGATGGAGGACTAGGAAAAAATTGTCATTAATCTTAGCGGAAGGCGGTATGGCTAGTAAGGGAGTTCGGATTTATTCTTATCTGCCTGTTGCAAAAGCTAATGCGAACTTAAAACCAAACAAACCCACTTACCCCTTATTTGCTATACCGCGTATTCTAGCCAGTTTAAATTCCAGCATATTATATTATTTATCGAAGATATATTTTAGTCCTGCAGTAAAAGCTTCAGGATAAGTTTTTGGGTAAGTATTATCCGCGTATTCTATTGATTCAAACCGCAACCATGGATATTGTGCTTCATTTATCTTATTGACCATTCCAATACAAGAAGAACGATTATTACTGCTTGAAAAAGAAAAATGAAGTTTTTTATTTAGCTTATTTTTCGGGAAATCATCTTTCTCAATCCGCTCCACAATGGTTGAATTGAAATTTCCAGGAGAGTCAGTAGCAATAAAATTATCGAATACTGAGGTTTCTGGATTTTCGAGAAAAAGAGTCAAAAGTACTACACCTGCTTCACTCCCTCGTCCAATAAATGTTCTGGAAGTATTGCCGGTGTATTTATCATCAACATATGAAGTCATACTTTTAAAGGTTCCATAGTATTTATCAAATTCATGCGGCTGAGCATCAATATCAAAATGTTCTTCTAAAGTGACAACCAATGCATCAAAATCCAGGATTTGATCTACTCCCTCAACCACTTTTTCAAATTCATCAAGAATAACCTCCCAATGCTGTTCAGTAAAATCTATTAAATAGATTGCTGGCAGATTGTTATTTGTTTCATAGGAGGCAGGCAAGAATATTCTTCCTTTTATAGCTTCTCCATTATGTGAGAATGTAAAAGTGTCAATTTTTAATGTAGGTTTAGTTTCAATATGTTCTGACACAACATCTTCACCATATGATAAAGTAACAATCACCATTGTCAATAGCATAATGCAAACTGAAAATTTCATTATTGTTTTCATAATTTCATTTTTTACTATTTATTATCACTAGAAAAGCGTGTGAAAAAATAATAGGGATTTGAAATTCAAATCCCTACTATTTAGTAAGCGTTGCAGTACGTTAAATATTTGCTTCTTTATTCAATGGTGAATGATGCTCGTGGACCATTTTCCATCCATCTTTTGTTTTAACAAATAACAAAGTAATTTGATCGTTCACTACTACCAGGTCTTCACCGAATTTTAGTTGGAAATCTGAATGAAAGGTGAGATTTGCTACATCGCCATAAACTGCAATTTTCAAATCTTTTGCATCGAATTTCACTACTTCGGTTACTGAACCAAAAACATTGCGTTCATGGGCTTCATTAGCTTCATCACCATTACGCAGCTCTCCATTTTTGAATTCAGTAAACTTTGGACCATAGGCATGAAAAGAGATAAGTTTGTCTATATCCCCGTCTTTAATACTCTGCGCTATTGCTCCAAAAGTTTCCATTACTTCTTGTTTTGCTTCAGGGAATTCGCCGTTTATTAAATCTACTTGTGCGTTACTACTAGTAAGTAACAGTCCAAAAAGCATAATAAATGTAAATGTCAATCTTGTTTTCATAATAAATAATTTTACTGATTAATACTGGTTTTGATTACCCTACAAGATTAGTCCATAAGTCAAAAATCGCCATTTACTATTTCTTCAAAAACCAGGACTATTTGTGAAAAGTTAAATCAGAATTGTACTATTCTTGAAAAAGGGGGAGCATAGTATCTTAAGATTTTATAACTTCCTTTTTAGATGCAGAACTTGGGCTAAAATCAAACTCCTCTTTAAATGCACGACTAAAATAAGATGGATCATTAAATCCAACCTCATAGGCTACTTCAGAAACGGTATTGTCTGTATTTATTAACAAGTCTTTAGCGTATTGTAAACGAACTGAACGGATGAAAACCGCAGTAGATTTACCAGTAATTGCCTTTGTTTTTCTATAAAGCTGCGATTCACTAATGAGTAATTCTTTAGCCAGTTCTGCAGATCCAAAATCAGAGTTACCTATTTCCTCATGGATTAGTTTTTCAACTTTTTGAAGGAATTGTAATTTGGGGTTTACCGTGCGTTTCCTTAATAATGTATTGAAACCCTCTTTTTGAATTTTATCTATTAATTTTTTCCGAATTGATACCAATTGATCTAAACGTGTAAATAATTCTTCTTTAATAAACGGTTTTGACAGATAAGCATCGGCTCCAAAAGACAGGCCTTTTAATCTATCTTCAAAAGTAGCTTTAGCAGTTAAAATAATAATTGGGATATGGTCAGTGCGTTCATCAGATTTTAATGTTTCACAAACTTCAAATCCGTCTTTCCCGGGCATCATTACATCAGAGATAATAATATCTGGTATATTTTCTAAAGCCATTTCGATACCTGTCATGCCATTAACTGCATGCATAGTTTCATATTTGTTATTAAGACATGTTTCTAAATAATGTGCCACATCCACATTGTCCTCAATGATAAGCACTAATGGAAGTTCGGAATCTGTTTCAGGGATTTGTTTGGATGGTGTTGGAAATTTATTTGGAATAGAAGCGTGATGCACTTTACCAGGCTGAACCTGTTTTGATACTTGCGCTTTTTTTGTAACAGGAATGATTACGATGAACTCACTTCCTTCATCAATTGTACTTCTTGCCTCGATAGTTCCGTTCATTAAATCCACAAGGTCTTTCGTTAAGGCCAGTCCAATTCCGGTTCCTCCTCTTTCCCGAACCGTCGATGCATCTGTTTGAAAGAACCTATTGAAAATATTGGGGAGCTCTTTACTGTCTATTCCTATGCCGTTGTCCTTTATTTTTATAAATAAACTGGTTTTTTCTTTTTGCGCAATTTGATTAATATGTACTATTATTTTGCCCAACTCAGGAGTAAACTTTATAGCATTAGAAAGCAAATTTGATATTACAGAAGTCAATTTGTTACCGTCGAAATCCATTACCAAAGTGTCGACCTCAGAATATATAGTAAGATTAATTTGTTTTTCTTCAGCCAACGAACTAAAGCTTTCTCCCAGATATTTAATGAATGGTATTATATCAGCCTGTACCAATTGTAATTCCATCTTTCCGCTTTCAATCTTAGCTAAATCTAACATCTCATTAACCAAAAGGAGCAAACCATCACTATTACGATCAATCATTTCTAATGAATTTTCTATATCATCAATCTGATTATTTTCGAAGTTTGATTTTATGGTGCCGGTCATTCCTTTAATAACTGTTAGAGGTGTTCTGAATTCATGGGTTATGTTAGTGAATAATCTATTCTTGAACTGGTTGAGCTCTTTGAGTCTTCTGGTTTCTGAAGCTGCCATATTTCTTGATAGTTGAAAGCGATAAAATCTATCTGACATGAAGACAAAAAAGGCAATATAAATGGCATAGGCCCACCAGGTTGTCCACCACGCTGGTTTAATGGTAAATTGTATCGATTCAGGTGTTTCGCTCCATACACCATCACTATTAGAGGCTTTTACCTGAAAATTATATGTCCCAGGAGATAGATTGGCGAATCGAACCATTCGTTCATTACCAGCATTTATCCACCTATCATCTATTGGATCAAGTTTGTATTGATAGCTATTTCTTTCAGGATTGCTGAAATGTAGTCCTACGTATTTAATAGCAATGTCATTCTGGCCGTAAGCCAAGGTTAATTCATTAGCATTGCTTTTTACAGTTAGGTAATTCGTATCGGAAATCAACAATTCACTTATATCTATTTGAGGAGGATTGGGATTCCCAATTACCTGATCAGGATAAAATGAAACCAAACCATTATTTGCGCCCATATATATTTGATCGTCACTCGCTTTAAAAATGCCTGAATTATATCTGCCTTTTGGCAGTCCGATCGAAGAGATCTCACCTGTCTCAATATCAAATTTTGCAGGGCCCATTCGGGTGTTAACCCAAACAATACCATTATCTCCTTCAACAATATCTACAGCATCATTACTTGGTAAGCCATCGTTTTTAGTATATTGAATATAACTACTATCATAGGGGTTTAAATGCACCAATCCTTTTTCCCAGGTACTTATTATATACCATCCTTTTTTATCGATCAAGATATCATAGACCTTAAATCCTTTTAAATATGAGTAAAATTTATCCTCCTGTCGATTAAATAAATATAAGGTTCCCTCGTCTTTAAAATCTGATGCCCAAATATCTCCATTTGAATCAGTACGGACGATATTAAGGAACACATCCCTCGATAAATTGTTATTTTCAAAAAAATTGAATTGTTTAAATTCTTTCTTTTCCCTATCCGATCGAAATATGCCTCCTGGGCCTGTACCTAACCATAAATAACCCTCATGATCTTCACAGATACTATACACCGTATAACTAAAATCATCCAAACCATCATCATTTCGTGTTAATTTATAATGTGTAAATGTCTCTGTTTCAATGTTCATCCCGTCAATGCCTCCATTTCCAGCCTGACCTCCATATGCGCCACCAGTGCCTAAACCTACCCAGAGTATTCCTTTATTTTCCTGATAAACTGAACGCACCCAATTATGTCCAATACTTTCTATATTATCTTCATCGTGCAGATATCTTGTAATTTCATTAGTTTTAAAATTCATTTTACTAAGTCCGGCTTCCTGAGATTTAACCCATAAAATTCCCGGACTTAAAGGTGATTCATAGGCAGCTTCTACATTGGTAAAAATCTTGTTTACATTATACTTTCTTGCAAAGAGATCTGTTTTAAAGAGGCCAATGCCAAAAATGCCTCCAATCCATATATTCCCCTGCCTGTCTTCATGAAATGACCATAATAATTGAGGGTTAACCAGGTTAAAAGAGTAGTTTTTATTTGTCTTGGTTTTAGCATCAAAATAATTTATTCCCCCGCCTGTAGTTCCAATCCAATAGCCTCCATTCTGATCTTGATGTATTAGCCATACAAAAGGGTCGAACTCAAATACTTTGTCTTCTGTATATGGCGCATGTAATTGATTGGGATTGTTAATATTAAAGCTAATTCTATTTAATGAATCACTTTTTGCATCATAAATATGTAATCCGCACTTGCCTGTACCGATTAATATTTGACCTTGTTGATTTTCATAGAGTGCACCTATCCGATTATCCAATAAACTATTGGGATTTGTTGGCTGGTGTAAAAAATGTTTAATTACACCTGAATCAATATTGAATCGTACCAAACCTAAAATATTTCCAGAATCAAAGGAGTTAGTTCCAATCCATAAATTATTATTGCCATCAACCAATAATTGTTCAATGCTGTTATGGCCAAACGTTATGGTATCTGATGGTTCATGAAGATATCTGGTCAGGACATTGTTTTCTTTGTTGTATCTGTATAATCCCTCCGTTTTAGTGCCAATCCAGATATCATTATTTTTGTCCTCGGCAATCGACCGAATGCCGGTAAGGGTAGTATTATCATTAACCTGGGGATATCGATAAACGCAATCGCAATCAGGGTTGTATTTACTTAGTCCGGAATAGGCTCCAATCCATAAATCACCTCCTGAATCAACAAATAAAGTTTGAATATCATCTTTAACAATTGGAGCATCGTTGATCCTGTTGTTATATTTTTTACCCTCTAAACCATTATACCTGATAAGTCCCAAATTAGTAGCCATCCAAATATACCCTTTATGGTCCTGGGCAATTGCTGACATATCAAATACTTCCTCTCCATCAATTTCTATCAGTACCTTATCAAAGACATTCTCATTGAATTGAGCATTTAGGGCAACATAATTTATGAGGATACTACTATATACCAGAATTTTCCTAAATCTATATCCAGAGGCAAGTATCTGGAATACCTTCCGGCGCTTTATATCATTCCAAAATTGAAAGAATCTGTTTAAGGGCTGTGCCATTTGATTGGATTTAATTCAATTTGTTCTGATCGGCAAGCGCCTGCTCTGTTTCCTGGATAAGTTGATTCAGCGAATGATCATAAATTGACATCTTTTCTTCAGCCAGTTTAAGTGCCTGAAGGGCTTCATCATATTTGCCCTGTTCGTAATAGCCAGATCCCAGGCTATGCAGGACAAAAGGATGATGATCACCATAGTCTTCCTTTGAACCAACCATAGCTTTATGCAAACAATCCATCCCTTGTTCAAGATGCTCACTACTAACAATTAGCAGATCTCCCAATAACAGATAATACCAGTAAAGATTATTTCCCGGATTTCCAAGATCATCTTCAGGCTTTTGGTCTAATCTCATCTCAAGAGCCTGTCTGAATTTTTCTTCAGCTTTTTGATTTTGACCGGCCTCAAGATACATTTTACCAACTTGAGCTATTCGCCAGGATTCAGGATAATAGTTACCCATCTTATTAAAAGAAGATTTAAATTGATCGGCATACTGGTTTGCCATAATAGTATCATTTTGAAGCAATGCGCAAACTGCCAGGGATTGGCAGATATCGGTGGATTCGGGTAAGAGCAGAAAACCTTCTTCAAGAATTTTTTCCGCTTTATTAAATTCACCAAGTTGAAGGTAGGTGGAACTTAAGCTACTATAAAAAGTCTGATTCCTCCATGGTCCGAATTGCTTGTTAAGCTTTATTATCTGCTTAAAGCAGATCAGTGCCTCATCATATTTTTCGATCTGATTATAGGTGGACCCCAGCCATAGCCAGTTCAAGCGGGATAGCGGATCTATTTCGGAAACCTGTTTATAAAAATGGATGGCTCCATCGGGATTCTTCTGTAAAATTTGAGCCTTAAAAGCCTCCAGCCAGAGCTGCATCTTCTCGGGTAGTTTATCCTTCCCTTCATCGGCTTTTAACATTGCCATATTGGCATAATTAAATGCACCATTGGATGAAAGGGAAATGCTCAGAAAAAAATAGGCACTTGTAAATGTCGAATCAATTCTAATGGCTCTGATAAAATCGGGTAATCCTCCCTGGCCTGTCCATAAATTCTCCATTCCCTGGATAAAATATTTATATGCTTCCGGAGAGGACGTTGTTACATAATCACTTGTTTCAATTTTAGCCCCTTCTTCCATCACAGAAATTTCTAAATAATCAGTAATGGAATTTGAAAGAACATCAACCATTGAAAAAATACTATCTGCTGTACCCTCAACATGGAAGGTTTTCAAAACCTCATTCGTTTTGGTTTCAATGAGCTTCAAATTGATTCGGAATGTTGAACCTGCCAGTAAATAATTACCGTATATATATGACCTTACCTGTATCCGGCTGGCCACCTGTTTAGCAATGTCCGGTCCGATGGAGGCAGTCTGAACATTTTCCACATTCTGAATTACATCAGTAATGGTCTGGTTATCTATAACTGTCAGTTCTTTTGAAGTGGAAAGAGAACTGATTAGCAATTCCGATATCCCATATTCCCAGTGATTATGGGAATCATCCCCTGTATTATTCATAAAAGGTAAAACGGCAATGATTTCCTTCTTCTCCCGCGCCCTGTCAGACTGAGATTTGTTTGTGGTAAATACTTTGGGATACGCAAGGATGACAACCACCGCAAATAAAATAGTAATCACAATGTTGTTTGCACTGAATAATCTCTTAGCAGGTTGAGTTTGAACCTGAGGCTGGATCTTAGGCTCCTTTTTCTTTTCCTCATTCAGAGGCACAGTTTTCATCAAACCTTCCGGAGTAATATCAAATATCCAGGATACAATAACAGTTATGGGAAATCCAATAATTATTAAAATGATAACAAATGTGACTGTCCAATCCGGCAGTCCGAGCCTGGGCAACATGATATCACTGGCTTCCATTATGATAAAAGCGGTGGCAGCGTACATGGCAAGAACCCGAAAGACCTTGCGGCGCTTTAGTTCATTCCAAAATTTATTAAGGCTGTTCATCGAAAATGTGATATCTGTGGTTTAACGATCATATTCGCATAATCTATTTATTCAGATTGGCTTGGGCTTGTTCGACTTCCTGGATAAGCTGATGTAGAGAATGATCATACAGAGATAAATTTTCTTCGGCCAGCTTAAGAGCCTGTAGCGCTTCGACATAATTGCCTTGTTTGTAATAGCCAGATCCCAGACCCGTTAAAATTTTAGGATGATAGGAAGCGTAGCCGGACTCTTTGGATAATTCCAGTGCTCTTTGTAAATATGCTACTCCCTCTTCGATATCAATGTTATTATCGACATATAGATTTCCCAATACCTCATAGTACCAGAATAATTGATTACCAGGAAATTTATTGACCATTTCAGGACCTTGATTTAATCTCTTTTCAAATGCAAGACTCCATATTTCTTCTGCCTTCTCAATTTGCCCGGCTCTTTCATAGACACGTCCAACCTGAGCCAATATCAGGGTTTCAGGGAAGTTTGCAAGGGTCGTGGCAGATTTTAATTGGCTGATATAATAGTTCGCAGAACTTGTATCATTTTGTAAAAGGGCGCATATTGCCTGGTTTTGGGGGATCCCGGTCGATTCAGGAAAAAGCAAAGCTCCTTCCCTGTAAATTTTTTGTGCCTTACTGTATCTTTTAAGTTCTCTATAGGTGTCACCCAGTAGGATGTAATAGTATTGGTTCTTCCAGGGACCTAACTGTTTGTTAAGTTTATTGATTTGCTCAAATGATAACAAAGCCTCATCATAATTTTCAACCAACCTATGACCCATTGCAAGCCAAAGCCAATTCAGCCTGGAAAATGGATCAATTTCAACAACTTGTTTAAAATAACTGATAGATTTATATGGATTCTTATCAATGTATTGTGACATAAAGGCCGATAACCAGAGCTGCATCTTTGGAGACAACCTGTGTTTCCCCTCATCAGCCTTTAACATGGCCCACTTGGCATAACTATAAGATTCAATTGATGAAAGATAAATACTGACGAAGAAATAAGCTGATGCAAAGGTTGAATCAATTTCAACTGCTTTTCTAAATTTTACAATCGGACCTCTCCCAGACCAGAAATCTTCCAATCCCTTTATAAAATACATGTATGCCTCGGGTGAAGATGTGGTTACATAATCTTCTGTTTCAAAAGGAGTCCCTTCCCCGATTACTGCTATCTCCAGGTAATTTCTTATGGTATTTGCCAGGGAGCCAACCATTGAGAAAATACTATCTACCTCACCCTCAACATATTCAGTTTTCAATACATTATTGCTTTCTGTATCAATTAACTTTAAATTGATCCTGAATGTTGAACCTGCGAGCAAATAATTTCCATAGATATATGATTTTACCTGTATCTTGCTGGCCACCTGTTTTGCAATATCTGGTCCGATGGAAGCAGTCTGAACAGTTTCTACATTCTCTATTACATCAGATATGGTCTGGTTATCAATAACTGTCAATTCTTTCGAAGAGGAAAGTGAGCTGATGAGCAATTCCGATATCCCATATTCCCAGTGATCCTGGGAATCATCCCCGGTATTATTCATGAAAGGTAATACAGCAATGAGATTATTTTTTTTGAGCACTGCGTCAACCTGGGAATTGTTCGTGTTAAATAATTTAGGATATGCAAGGATCACTACAACAGCAATTAATATTGTTATCACAATGTTGTTTGCATTGATCAAACCCCTCCTAGGTTCAGCCTGGACCTGATTTTCTGTTTTCTTTTCCTCGTTGAGAGGTACTGTTTTCATTAAACCTTCAGGCGTAATGTCAAATATCCAGGAAACAATGGCTGTTATGGGGAATCCAATTATTATTAAAATGACAACAAATGTGACTGTCCAATCCGGTAATCCCAGCCTTGGCAACATAATATCACTTGCTTCAAGGATAATAAAAGCTGTAGCAGCATACATGGCAAGCACCCTGAAGACCTTACGGCGTTTTAATTCCGCCCATAATTGATTAATGTTATTCATCGATAATGCCACATAGTGGTAGTAAAAACAATTGCCTAAGCCATTCTTGCTCAAAGATATAAAAATTATTTAGAATCATTACAAATAAGCATGTCGAGATGCCCAATGCAATGTGAGGCAAGAGCTTATACCGGATTACTTTCCGTCGTTTCAGCTCCTGCCAGAATTGGGTTAATTGATTAGTGTTTGATGCTAGATATAAGTTATCTAGTCTTTATCAAAATCCAGGCTATATTCAATTGCGGCCTCAAATCCCATCTTTTTGCCTTCTTCTTCATATTTCCGGGTTAGTTCTTCTCCCAGTTTTTTCCTGGCCTCTCCGATGTAGCTGTCAATCATTACGTCATAAAATTTGATTAATCCGTACATATTTACTCCCAGCATCCTGCTTTTCTCACGGGCTGCAGCATCCAGGCGTATAGCCTTGGCCCATCTTGCCTGCCCTGAGACCGAGAAGGCTATGCCCTGAAGTTCGAAGGCTGCATCAAGAACATTTCCGTATTTCAATGCTGTTTCAAGAGCAAGGCCATATCGCCTTTCAGCTTCCTGATAATTTTCTTCACCAAGGTCACAATCGCCAAGAAAACGACGTGCTCTAATGATCAAATCAGATTGTTTCTGCTCATCAGCCGAATCAAGAAACTCCTCGATCATGGGTCTGGCCCGATCATACTGTTCCAAATGGACAAAGCTCTGGCACAAATCAATCAGACAATAATTAATAAGAATGGGATTGCCAATCTTCCTGGCTATTTCAACACTTTCCTCACTGTACTTCAATCCTTTTTCCTGATCACCGGCAGCAGCGAGCAAAAAACTAAAATAACTTAATACAATAGCCTGTTCCCGAAGATTGTCCTGCTGACGCCAGATTTTCAGACTTTCATCCAGAAGATCAATAGACCTTGGAATTTCCCCTATATAAAATACAATCATTGCCAATCCATATAATACACGGGCATATGCTTCGGATTTAATTAGATCTTTCGACATGGCTCTTTCCAAATAATCCTTGCCTTCTGAAATATGTGAGTGCATACTCCAGAACCAGCCCAGGGCACCGGCCAGCCGGACAAAATCTTCAGGTGAATTTTTATCTGACCAGTTCAGGGCGGCAATCAGGTTATCGTGTTCCTGTTCCAGCTTATTTAACCATTTCAGCTGTGACTCTAATTGCTCATCATAAGCCTCTTCTGCCATCTTTAAATAGTATTGCAGATGCCGGTTCATTATGACATCCTCCTTTTTTCGGGATCGGAGTTTTTGTTGGGCAAATTGTCGTAGTGTTTCCAGCCTGTTATATCGCATGGATTGATCCATACCTTTGGTGGTATAAACCATGGACCGGTCTAATAGCCGGGACATCATATCAAGGATATTCTCCCTGGGCAGTTGTTTATCCGAACATACCTCCTCTGCCGCCTCCATATCAAACCCGCCCGAAAAAACTGCCAGCCTGAGGAATAAAATTTTATCACTGTCTGAAAGCAGGTTATAGCTCCATTCAATGGTCGCATGCAGGGTCTGCTGGCGCTTCGAGGTTCCAGGGTCAGATGAAGAAAGCCGGTCAAACCTGTCTGAAAACCTTTCCAGGATCATATGGGTATTCATGTGCCTGGTGCGACTGGCTACCAGCTCAAGGGCAAGCGGTATTCCATCCAGCTTATTACAGATCGTGACCACCTCATTCACATTTGCAGTTTCCAGCTCGAACTCCGGGTTATTCATCCTGGCACGGTCGGCAAAAAGCAGCACCGCTTCAGAATCTTTTGCATGTTCTACATCAATGATGGTCCTAGGGTCAATCAAGGTAAGGGAAGGAACCCTCCAAACGTACTCACCTGTAATACATAGTGCCTCCCGGCTTGTCGCCAGGATTGTAAGTCCGGGAACAGATTGAACCAGATGCACTGCAATTTCAGCACAGGCTTTGACCAGGTGTTCACAGTTATCCAGAATAATTAGTAGCTTTTTATCCCTGATCTTATCAATAAGTGTTTCAATAATAGGTTGATTGGGTACTTCCTTTATTTTCAGAACCTCAGTTATTTCTTTGGCCACCAGATCTTCAGATGCTATGGGTGCCAGCTCAACAAACCAGACGCCATCTTCATAATCTTCTATTAATTGTGTGGCCACTTCAATGGACAGTCTGGTCTTTCCGCATCCTCCCGCTCCGATCAATGTAACCAGACGCTGCTTGCGGATCAATTGCCGGATTACCGGCATTTCTCTCTCCCGGCCAATAAAACTTGTAAGCTGCAATGGGAGATTGTGGTTTACTGCCTTTTCTTGCTTAACCCTGATCTTTTCTATTTGAGCAAATTTTTCCGGGGGGAGGTCATGCTTTTTTCTGTGAATGGACCAGGTGAGGAAAATTGCGACAGGCAGGCCAATGAGAAGAATGACCAGCAAAATAGACCTGGCACTTTCATCCAATCCGAAATGCTCAATGAAATAATCAGTGATCTCTAGAATTATCCAGGCACTGCTTATATAAATTACAAGGGTCTGAATTAGAGGATTACGTATGATCTTTTCGATGAAAGTATCTGACTCCATTAATTCATGTTGCATATGTTATTCCAGCACGAGCTGACCAAGTTTTTTGGGTTTTCCATGCATTTTTAAAATGATGCTGGATTTACTAATATAAAGTTAGACTTTCCTGATACCAAAGTCAATTGATGTTATATTATTCAAGGGTTTATAATCTGGTTCTCCTCAGCATAGGAATTGTGGCTTATTTCTGTACAAGTAATCGATTTTTAATACTATGAAGAGTATCTTCTCTAATGATAACGACCTCACTTTTTTGGAGGAGATTGAACATGGTAAGTATCCAGAAACAGTTTTTTGACCATATTATTTTTTACCGCAGATGAGAAATAATTCAGCTTTCTTGAGGAGGAAGATCTATTGAGATAATATCCCCAGCAAAGGCTACATACCCTTTACCAGGCATACAGTACAGGCCTTATTTTAAAGGCTGGCCAGGTTTTCTTCGATTCGTTTAATAAGTATATAGTGGTCGTGTTCATAATATGACTTCAGATCCCATGACTTTCTCAGTGTTTCAAGCGAATTTTCGAGTTTCCCTTTTTTATAAAGGCCCAAACCATAAGTATACAAATAGAGACCATTCTCAGGATCTTGTGCAATGGCTTTGTTTATCAGGACCATTCCTTCGTTGATATCAATTTCGTTTGAAATAAGGAAATAGGCCATATCATTCATTAAGATTGCTTCATCCGGGTAGAGGGAAATCGCTTCTCTATAATATTCTTCAGCTTTTAACAAAGATTTTGCCTCGCTATACACTCCGGCATACCATAACATGAGATTGGCCCTAGGCCAGCCCTTTTGTTCACTCATTTTCCGCATCTCCTCCATATAAACCTGTGCATTAATGCTATCCCCCTGTGAAACAGCACAAATGGCCTGATTATAATCAAATTGGGACTTTTCCCCTGGCCATTGTTCTCGTCCCTCATTAAAGATTTTTTCTTCCTCTTTGTGGTTGCCGGAATAATGGAATGCTCTGCCCAGTAACAGATATGTATATGCCCAGGTGTTTAGTTCATATCGCCTGGCCAGTTCCAGTGATTTTTCAAATGCCTCGATCGCTTCCTGCCACTGCTTTGTTTTGAAATAGACCCAGCCAATAGTATATTGCTTCAACATAGCGCGGGGATGGACCTGCAGGTAGAGATTCAGCTGTTTGATTTGCTCCACTGGTTTTTTATCAACTGCAGCTTTCACTTCCTTAACCATAAGCTGCATGTCATAAGGTATTTGATCAATTCTGTCATATGCTTTATATGCCCAGTACTTGCTCATCCCGGCCTGTCTGGTATTACCATAACAATAGGCCAGGTCTATCATAGCTGAAACAAAACTGGTGTCTATCTCAAGGGCTTTATTATAAAGTTCCAGTGCGCAGTTATAATCCAATCTTAAGTGGCAATGATGACCTTGTAAATATAGTTTATAAGCCTTGGTTGAATTTGTATATACAGCTGGCAGACTAGAGAATAAGGCTTGCTCAAGACGCCTTATTTCAAGAAAATTCTTTATAAGTATTGACAATGAATCAATGAGGCTTAGAAAGTCATCTTCAGTGGTCCCATTCATTTCATAGGATTTATAGATCTCCTCGGTGCCGACATCCATGATATTTGCGGTGATCCTGACAGTACTTCCGAATTTATGCATGTTGCCTAAAATGACCGTATTGGCTTCCAGCTTATGTGCCACTTTACCAGCCAGGGCAGGAGTGAGGGATGTGTAGTTTATATCGGCTCCGCTTCCAAGAATGCCATATATGGTCTCATATTGCCTGACTGCCAGCTCCTCAGAATTTGAAAGGGAGGTGATCAGCAAGTTCTGCAATCCTTCCTGCCAGAGGTTATAAATGGAATCTCCGGTGATGTTTTTGAATGGCATCACAGCAATGGCAATTCTTCCGTCTTTGTCTCTGGCAAATTGTGGGTTTTTATTACCGAATATCTTTGGATAAACCAGGAAGACGACAATCACCAGCAATATGGCTATCACCACATCACTTAATCTCAATTTTCTGCGTGTAGATTCTGACGAATCCTCCGGTTGATCATCGGCCTTTATTGGTTCAGTTTTCCTGATGCCCTCAGGAGTGATGTCAAAGATCCAGGAAAGGATAATGGTAATGGGTAAACCTATTATGAATAGGATGATTAATAGGTTGAGGGTCCAATCAGGTAATCCAAACCGGGGTAAAATAATATCACCGGCCTCAATTATAATAAAGGCAGTGGCAGCATAAACAGTAATTACCCGAACTACTTTCCTGCGTTTCAATTCCTGCCAGAACTGCCCAAGAATGCTTGTTTTTTTAGGCATAAAGCATTTTATGCATAATAGAAATTAAATCCTCTAATTTTCCTGAATGATTCAGGATTACTAAATGTGATTGAAAATTTCCCTAAAAAACACCGATAGTGAAACTGAGAACTGAAAGTGATAAATGGCCAGATGCTATACTGCCGAATTCCCTAAAAAGGAAAAAATCCTAATTAAAGGTATAGTAACATATTCAGAAAGTCAAACAGTTGATAAGATGTTTCTTTAAATGTGGCTGGGAAGGTGCACTCCGTCCTTCGTCCTTGTACTTCTGAAGCAGACTGGTTAATTCCTCCACGATCTCAGGATACTCCTCATGCAGATTGTTCTCCTCTCCAGGATCTGTACTCAGGTCATATAACTGGATGTCAGGTATGCCCGTTTCCTCTGCCAGGGCATTTGAAGGTTTGCTCCAGCCACCGGATCCTCCGCAGAGCTCGAGCTTCCATTTCCCCTGACGGATGGCAAAGGATCCATCAATAGAATGGTGTACCGTAGCTTCCCGGATAGGTTTATCGTACTGTTCTCCCAGCATAGCAGGCAGGATATTATAGCTGTCCTCACCGGCACGGTCTGGCAGGGATTTATCCAGGATAGCTGCACACGTTGCCAGCAAGTCGGTATGGCAGATAATCTCATCACTTTCTGATCCGGGAATGATCCTCCCGGGCCACCTGGCAAAAAAAGGAACATGGTGGCCGCCTTCCCAGATATCGGCCTTAATACCTCTGAAAATATAGCTGGGATTATGCCCGTATTCCCTGACCGAACTGGTGAGCCCGCCCATGTTGGTACCATCCCTGCCAGGTGATCCATTATCACTTGTAAAGATCAGGAGTGTATTGTCTGCCAGTCCCGCTTCCTCCAGTGCCTTCATTATCTGTCCCACGGTCCAGTCCACCTCCTGCACAAAATCGCCATATGCACCTGCCTGGCTAGTACCCTGGAAATCAGCTGTCGGGGCAATTGGTGTATGGGGTGCCGTTAGCGGGAAGTAAAGGAAAAATGGTTTATCCTGCTCGGCCCGAATATATTCCACAGCCTTCCGCGTTAATGCAGGCATAACCTCTTCAAGTTTCCAGCCTTTCAGCATGATACCTGGATTCCCATAAATGGTGTCAGGTTTCTTCATGGTTGGCAACCCAATGGTCCGATCGTTCTCAATGAAACAATATGGCGGAAAATTTGGAACATCATCCCCGAAGTAATAATCGAAACCCCTCGTGATCGGTCCATTCTTTATTTCAGCTGAAAAATCAATCTTTTCGGCCACCTGGTTCCGGATAGCCAGATCCCACTTGCCCAATGGGATCTCTTCATTAGTTCCTGAACCATCACTGGTAGACCACTCCCAGCCCAGGTGCCACTTACCGATACAAGCCGTGGTGTATCCGTGCTGCTTCAAAAAATCGCCAACTGTCAGCCGGTCAGATTCAATCAGCGGTCCATCCCATGGCCAGAGTACGGAACTTTTTAAGGGGGTCCTCCAGCAATATCTCCCGGTGAGGATCCCGTATCGGGTGGGCGTGCATACAGAGGAACCCGAATGTGCATCCGTAAAGGTGATACCTTCCTGTGCAAGGCGGTCCAGGTTTGGTGTCGATATTTTTGAATCAGTGTTCAGGCGAGACACATCCCCGAAACCCATATCATCGGCAAGTATGTATACAATATTGGGATACTGTTCCACATCGTGTCCACATCCGGATAACATCCAGATTCCCAGCAATATGGTAATAGGGATCAGGTGATTTGATAGTTTCATTTGCCAGCAGGTTTTTGATAATACTTTACATAATCAATTTCATATTTCAGCGGAAGAAGGCTCGTATCTATACCCTTCTGCCCTCCCCAGCTACCTCCGTAAGCTAAATTTATTAGTAGATAATGCGGTTTATCGAAGGGCCAGGTATCATTGTTGCCGGACATGTCATTCTGAAAAGAGAAATAGAGAGAATCATCGAAGAAGAAATCCATGTGGTCTTCAAACCACTCAAGCGCATAAACATGGAACTCTGCCCATGGATCTTCAAAGATTATGGTGTTGCCTTTATTTGTTCCAAGCACATGGTTAAAAGCCTTTGTATGTATGTTTGCATGGATTATATCCGGATCAAAACCCACATGCTCCATAATATCAATTTCTCCACAGGCTGGCCATCCTAGCTCCGACTTTGTTTATTCCCAACATCCAGATGGCAGGCCAGGATCCCAAAGCTGATGGTATTTTTGCACGTACCTCTACCCGGCCATACAAAAAATCGATTTTATGCAATGTATTGATGGATGCGGAGGTGATAGAATCTTCGGCTTCGAATTTAGCCTGGATGGTGCAATACCCATTTTCAACTTTTGCATTCTGTGGCTGATCGGTATAGTACTGTAATTCCCTGTTCCTGACGTACCCTGTTTCATATCCCCAGAATGCTTCATGGGGCCTACCAATGTAATCAAACTCCTCAGACCAAGTAAGTTCCCAATCCTTGTCTTTATCACATCCGACCATGCTGAAAAGGAAAATCAGTAATGAGAAAAAATGAAGTATCCTGTTCATGGTACTTGAATATTATTGAGTGCCTCTACTTTAATTTAATAGTTGTAATCTCATGATGGCCTACTTTCATGTGAAGATCATTTTTATTCACAATTAGCTGACTTTCATTCTCTTCAATAAGGCTGGTTTTACTCGCCTCATCAAATGATTTCCACAAAGTCAGGTTAACATCGGTATCCCTGTCATCAAAATTATAGAAGCGGATTACCATGGCATCCTCATTTTCAGCTTTCTTCATTGCAGTAACAATTATGTTATCCTGCTCAACCTTTAAGAAGCTCTCGCTTTCATCAAGGTTGGCCTCTACAATTTTCTGAGGGGCAAGAATGGCAAATAGCTTTTCATTGCTTTCCCTGCCAAAATGGATCCCGTTTCTCCAGCCGGCTTCATGCGAGGTGATGGAAAATGAATAGCTATGATGCCCGGTTTGATGATAATCATTTCCCTCGAAATGGCAACTTCTCCGGGATGCCAGTAATATGGGTTGAAGAAGTATATTTCTCAAATCTTTATCCGTAGGATTCAAATAATCCATGCCAACAACGCTGGAAGCCAGTGTGACGCCAAATCCATTTCCTGAGGCATTGATCCAGTTTTCAATACCCCGGGGATGTAACTCGCTGCAGTCAACCTGGTATCGCTCACCCGCAGCTCCGGGAATCTCGTCTTTCCCGACTTCAACAACTCCATAAGGAACTTCATAAGCGACTTTACTTTCGGTCATATTCAGGGGCAGGGCCATCCTGTATTCCCGAAACATTGTTCCATCCCAGTTCTTCAAGGCCACATCAAAATCGATTTTTTTGATACTATGGTAAAAGGTGACCATCAGCTCAGCAACAGCATTCCGGATGGGTTGCCTGTATTTGAATGATGTGAATACGGGACCATCTTCTTCAACGGTCCAGAAGCTTTGATAATTACCGGTTTTATCAAAGCCTTCCATATCAGGCTGCTGGACTGCATCAAATTCCCCTGCGCCATTTCCTTCAGATTTCATGGTGAATATTTCCCCGGCTTTTAAAAAATCCGATGCTATCAATTCTTTATCTAATGCTTTATCAACCAGGCTTGAAACTCCTCCATCTGAAAGTTCAGCTATATAGAATTCGTTCTGAAAAACTCCATTGAAAGGTTTATAGAATCTGGCACGCTCTTCACTGGAAAGTTCGATATAATAGGTATCGAAGCCGACTGAAGGAACATTCGATGCAATAAAACTGATTTCTGCAGACTGAAGATATCCATTGTCATCTTTGCGCACCTTTCCCAGCTGAGCAGGTATTTCTTTACCATCTTTCGAGTGGACCCGGATGGACCTGGCCTTTTGTGGATCAAAATTCATTGTAGCCTTAACCAGTCCGGTCCTTTCCCAACTCAAACTATTAAATACAATAACAGGTATCCCCTTCTGGTCTTGGGTAGCCACTTTTGATGCCAGGGATTGTAATGAATTATCAAGAATTCGCTTTGCTTTCTCATGCGCATCAGCAAAACGCAGCAGAAAAATATCATCCGTGCTTCTGCCACCCTTTCCTCCCCAGCCATGGTCGGGATAAATTTTCGATTCCCATGCCTTATTGAAAGTTTCAACTGGATATTTTGAGTATGATTCGCTTACCATTGCATCTGCCAAAGCAAACTTTTCAGCAGCCGGGAGCAGTACATCTGCTTTACGGCTGTGGTCCAGCGCCCAGTGATGTGATGGCCCGTGTATGTATATCCAGACATCAGGCCGCTCTCCCATGATTGAGGGGATTTCTTTCGACGATTTCCGTATTTGACTGAAGAATTTATCCAGGGTTGAATACTTTATTTCTGGCAATTTTACCTTTAACTGCTCTCCTTTTTCGTTCTCCACCAAATCCAGCTTATTCCACATTTCCTTGAAAGGATCAAGGTTTTCGACAGGCTTCGGGTCCCAGATAAATTCGAAATTTAAAACTGCCGGCATGACCGTGTGTTCATCTGGAACATCATTGTATCCGTCTGACCAATATAAAGCCTGTTCGGCGAGGGATTTGATGGCTTCTTCGTCTTCTTTTGCCAGGATGTTGTAGAAGTCGATATAATGACCGGGGGAATAAGTTGTTACGCTGGATCCATCCGGACTGTACCAGTCAAATACCCCTCGTCCATGACGGCTGACAAACATATTCTCGATGCCTGCCTTAGCCATAAGCTGTGGCATCTGAAGACTCCTCCCGGGCACATCAGAGTTGTAATATGACGTAGCGTTGTATCCATTAAACTCCTGCTTCAACCATAACTTGCCCAAATAGAATTGCCGGGCGAGCGATTCAGCAAAGTACATCTCCTCATAGGGTTGGGTATAGGTACCTCCTATCAACATTCTTCCTTCTTTCAGCCGTTTTGTGATCTCGTTCTTTTTGTCAGGATGTCGGCCAATATATTCCTGAATAACCGAGGCCTGTTCAATATCCATCTCAAAACTGGCTTCATCACTCATTCTCTGCATAAACGGCGTGATCCATTGTGTATCCCGCATGATCACACAGTTTTCAATTTCGTCAACCCATCCAAGATCCTGATGGGTTGTAAGGGAAAGTAAGATATCACCGGATGAGAGGGCAGATTCAGATACTTTCTTCAAAACTTCAAAAGTTTCATTGCTGACTTTCAAGGCTTCCTGGCTTTTCGCTGCAGTGCTTGCGAAGATTCCCAGAATGCTTGCGAGTATAAGGTATTTTGTTTTCATGGGTTCAATATCAATTATTTTCTAAATTTAGGGAAAACCCGGCAATCTCTCCAGATCATTTACGATGGTACAGATTTTTTAATAATCTTTAGGTTAAAAGAATAATGAGAAAAGCATTCATATTCATATTGACATTCTTTCTGGTATCATGTGCTGCTAAAGAGCAGGGAAATAAGGAACTGGCAAAAAAGATCCTTGCGGATCAATCAATGCAGCAAGTTGACAAAATGGCCAGAGAGCTGATGAAAAAAGGTTTTTATGCAGGATCTGGTTACCAGATGGTATGGGCGAGGGATTTAAACACCTTTATCGAGTTGTCTTGTGAAGAATATGATCTGAATATTCTCAGGGAAAACTTACTGATGTTCTTTCATTTTCAACAGGAAAACGGGGAACTGCTGGATGGATATGTACCAAGGGAGGGGTTCAACTGGGAGGACCCAAACACCTATGAATCAACTTCAGCACCCGGTCATCTAGGATTTAAGAATACAGTGGAAACTGACCAGGAAACTTCACTTATTCAGGCGCTTGGAAAATATATCTCAAAAACCGGCGATCATAACATCCTTACTGAGAACGTTGCCGGAGCAACAGTTTATCAAAGACTGGTAATTGCGATCGAATATCTGTTAACTGAAAGATATTCAGAAGAGTATGGTCTTATTACCGGAGCAACCACCTTTGACTGGGGTGATGTACAGGTGGAGGGAGGGGCCATTGTTGATTTTGATGAACTCAGCCATTGGAGCATCGATGTATATGACAATGCCATGCTGGCAATTGCTTTGATAAACATGGAAACTTTTGCAGCAGACACATATGAAAAGCAGCGTTGGAAAGACCTACATGCAAGCATTACATCCAACATAAAAAAGCATTTGTGGGATACTGAAAAAAACAAATTCATTCCACATATCTACCTCAACGGTTCTCCATTTCCGGTCGATTTTGACGAGAATGCCATCCATTATCACGGGGGAACAGCAATTGCCATTGAAGCTGGTATCTTAAATAAAGAAGAGATATCCAAGGTACTTTCCCAAATGAAGAACAATGTAAAACTATCGAAAGCACCCTCCATTGGCATAACGGTCTACCCGCCCTACCCTGAAGAAGTATTAGGAGAGAATGTATCACCACCTTACCTTTATCAGAATGGTGGAGACTGGACCTGGTTTGGTGGACGGATGATACAGCAACTCATTGCCTTTGGATTTGTAGAAGAAGCCTATACACTGGCGAAACCTATGTATGACAGGGTAGTGGAGAACAATGGATTCTATGAATGGTATAAAATGGACGGAACCCCGGAGGGTTCTGCAAATTTCAAAGGATCTGCAGGAGTCCTGGCAAAATCAATTGCCATGTTCGAGGTTTGGGCGAAAAAGCATAAATAGAAATAACGATTTTTAGTTTGATACCTTTATGTTGTAACAATATCCACAATCATATGATAAAGCCTTTGATCTGTTTTTTGTTAATGATTTTTTTTATTTCATGTGATATAAATGAAAAAGAAATTATAACCGGGAGCTGGCAGGATCTTAAACAGGAAGCTCTAACGATAGGAAAGCCTGAATGGCGTCCCATGCTTTCGTACCTGGCAGATCTCCACCAGAAAAGTACACATCCGCCCAAATGGCCTTTTGATTACGAATGGGAGGAAATAGGTCCTGGTTATATTTATGGGCCTGCATTCGGACATTGGGATATTGTGCACCAGGCAATTGATGTCATGCCTTCATATCCAGAACATGCGTTGCGGCAGTTATTAAACAATGTAAAAAACCAGGAACCTCATGGATTAATACCGGGATCTTTCTGGATGCCCAAGGGAGAGTCAGACAGTGCTATATGGAGCAGGAATATTGAAGGACATCCGCCTGTATGGGTATTTGCAGTTGATGACTACATTGAAATGACCGGACAGGATTCAGTATTGAAATACTTTTATGCTGCCATAATAAGACAAATTACATGGTTTGAAAATAGTCGTAAGGCTGAAACAGAAGGGTTTTTCTATAACGATATTTTATATAAACGCTGGGAGAGCGGTGTAGATGAAGGAATACGATTTGATGAAACATCTTATGGCAAATGGGCATGTATAGATGCAACGAGCCATGTCTACAATCTATATAAAATGGCATGCAAGTGGTCTGAAATGCTCAATATGGATGATAAGTATTTCAAGAAGCGCAAGATGGAACTTGAATCATTTATCCAAAATAGACTTTACGATGAAGAAGATGGATTGTTTTATGACATCTGGGCGATGGAGGACAAATCATTTCGTACACTGGCATTTGAAACTTGTTTCCCAATAATTGTGGGTGCTGCTACAGATAAGCAAGCCAATCGTATGATAGATGAATATATATTGGATACGACCTGTTTTAATTCTATTCATCCTATTGCGACAGTTGGTATACGTGATCCCAAATTTGAGCTAAGACTATGGAGAGGATGTGCCTGGAATAGTATGACTTACTGGATAGCACGGGGTTGTATCAACTATGGAAGAGAGGATGCCGCAAAAATACTGCTGGAAAAGGCACTCGACCAGAGTGCTAAACAGTTTGAATTGACGGGGACCATCTGGGAATTCTATCATCCTTTTGGAGGAGATCAGAAAGAGCTGCAAAGAAAGCCTCAGACTGAAAAAAACGAACCTTGCCAGGACTATCTAGGACATAATCCTTTGATGGCAATGACAAGGTTATATGAGAAAATATCGTCTGCTAATTAAAATTATAAGTCCCCTCACTCAGCTGTATGTTTATAAAATCACTCCCTGAACCCAGAATCTGTAATGCGGGCTCAAATTGTACATTCTCGATCCCTGGCCCGTACAATATAGCCGTGGCGGATCCTGCTGAAATAATTACTCCTTCATTTCCCCTGGCATAAACGGTAAGCGGACTATCAGATTGGAAACCAACATTATTGGCTGAAAATAAATGCCCGTTTTTGACCATGTAAAACACGGTTGAATTTTCAGCATTCCTGGTCAGGCAAAAATCTCCCCGATAATTCATCTCATTCGATTGTATCGAACTATTCGGAGTCGATTCATAAACAAAATCAACAACACTTCCCTGGCTGATTGAGCATCCATTAAAACCCTCTCCGGATATTTTCTGAAAATCAGCTTTGGCATTGGCCGTATTGTAGGGGAAAATAACGGTTGCCATGTTTCTGCTTCCCTCAATGTCCATGTCATAAACAGCTTCCAGCCTATTGTGGTCAGGGTATCCGGGATAACGGTCCGGAACAGCTGATTGCAGATTTTTCAATATTTATTTCAACTGGCGGGGTAACATAATAGAAGCTTACTGATGTTCCGCTAACCGAAGGATAATGATCAATTTTGGCTGTATATTCCTCCAGGCCCGATACTTCCTGCACACTGGTTTGATTGGCCGGATGAAGGTAATTGTGAACCTTGTTGCCTGCCGTCGTCGATACCTCATCATAAGTTACAAAATAACCTTTAACACCATTGTTTGCATGCACCAGGATCAAGTTCCGGTTATGGGTCCCAAAGGCCAGTGAAGGGCCGTCCGACCCAACCGCATAATCAAGTCCCGCGGAAGTAAAACCTTCAGTGATACCCCCACCCAATCTAGAATCATGATTGTCTCCATTGATGGTTAAGGTGTTATTCAAGGTCAGCGGCACGTACAGGTGCTCCAAGTCTGCCTCCATTCACCAGTAAACGATTACCGTAGCCTGATAGGGCCAGGCCATTTGCCTCATTATGCGTATGCCACTCATCCTGAGATTTAATATTATATAAAACGGCATGCAATCCATTGGGATCATCTTCCGTATCCCTTAAAAAAGCCCCACCATTTTCATAGATCTTGCTGGTTGGCACAACCGGATCTGGCAGGGCCTGCCAGGCAGGATGTATGTTAACATATGCCCGATTGCCGGTATTCCCTCGAGAAACCAGGCAGCGTAGCCGGCTGCTTCCATATCAAAATTCACAACTCGGCGGTGCAGCATATAATTGCCGATTCCCTGAGTGGGTAGCATATCTCCAAAAATGGCCATCTCTTTTGCGCAGTTAATACTTGAACCAAAAAGCCAGCGCTGGAATTTCTGTAAACGTTCATTGTTGTAATACCTGTTATCTATCCCGGTAAACTCCAGAACATCCATATAACCGGATTTTGAGACCCTGCTGTTTCCGCCACCTACTCTTTCCCAGGCATAATGGTTGGTGACCGGGCTAACACCATCTGGTGTGATCTGGTACATAGTGGCATCGTAATACTTGTCATCCGGGTCTGTTCTATCCCCCTTGTATATATCCCAGGTACCATGTGTTCCATATCGGACCGTTTTCCATGATCCCTCTCTTTCTACTTTAAATATCTGATTCTTAATCACCTCCTCACAGGCCTGAATATCTGCATATGAAAGAGCATTATAGACAATATCCAGTGCCAGGATAGCCGAGAAAAACGATCCCATGGGCTTGACAACACCTCCCCAGGCATCTTTTTCATCTAAATGTACCGTTGAGTATTTATCCAGGATGGCGTCCCTGACACGTTCCGCATGGAGGGTGGAATCTTCCACGTCCAGTATATAAGCAAGGGCTGCCGCTCCAATATATTCCTGCAGTTTATATGGATCGCTAGAACTACCTGCCCCTGAGCGGCTTATCGCATCCGCTTTCATGGATTGCCATGGTTCCACAGAGGCCTTGTCACGTAAGGCCTGAAACTGGTCTTTTTTCACAATCAGGAAAGGATGATTTGTCTCTTTATCTCCATTGCCCGAATCATCAACCGGCTCTTTTTTGCAACTGAAAAGTCCTAATAAAACCAAAATGGTTATCCCGACATAATTTATCATCTTCTTCATATTAACTTATAGCATATGTAACAATTCCCTCAGCCTGTAAAAATACCTTTCTTAATTGCAAAATACCGCATCCCGTACCAGATAGAAAATCCCTGAATGGCATAAGTGACAATGGAAAGTATTAGGTTTTTGAACCTGAAGTAAAAGCCTGATCCCATAGTCAGGCCAATAAGCTCTGTCAGCAGGTATGCCGCCAGAAATGCACAGGCCAGCCCCCCGCTGATACTCCACCATTTGATGCCATAATACCGGATGGAAAATACCAGTCCCGCCATAAAAAAGGAAGCATAGATAAAAACACTAATCATCCGTGGAAATGTTACCACACTGCCGCTCATTCCCTGGATCCCAGCGAGTGTAAATCTGAACAAAAGACTTTTAAGGATACCCAGTAAAACCAGGGCCAACCCGTAAGTAATAAATAACCAAATGTCTTTCTTAATCGAATGGATACAAAACAGGAAAGCCGATACTAAAATTACATCACTTAATATCAAGGGAAGATAATACCTGGCGAATATCATGAAAAAACCGGGTTTGAATGCATGATTGCCTAATATCCAGAGCAAATGTGTTATTACCAAACCAATAAACAGGGCTATCCCAACAGGAAAGTTAATCCCATCTTCCTGAGCATTAAAAACCCTGGTATGATCATGGATGATTTCCAGGTCTTGGAGTGGCTCTTCAATGCGAGTTCCAGTATCCTTCTGTGTTATGTTTTCTGTAACAGGAATGGCTTCTACAAACCGGATAATTCTTCTGGTAAAAATTGGAAGCAGGATAAACGCACTGATAAAAGAAGTTACATATCCCAAATAAGGAATGATCCCAACCACTACCAGAGCAGCGATAATTGTACCGGTGTCTTCCGGCAGTCTTTCTTCCATTTTTTTGGTGGCTGCAATAGCATTCAGGATTTTTGGCAATTTCCCGTATGTGAGGAATATCCAATAGAAATTATAAAAAGGAATGAACAGATAACCAATGGCCTTATCCGGGGAGTCAATCGCCGGTGTTTGCCCTGATGCCTTCATTTCCTGGATCGTATAATTCCAGAACCTGTAAAACATAATAAGCATCAAAACAGATGCACCCACATTCAGCAAAGCTCCAATGATAATCCATGGCAGGCTTTCATCCTCATCTCCATCAAGTAAAAGCGCAATTCCAATAATAAGTAATACCAGTCCCACATACAAAAGTACCAGGTAAATAATATACATAGACCGGCTCACCAGTTGTTTCGCAGGGATTTGATCTGTTGGTTCCATAAAGGTTCCCTTTCTTACCCAAATTTATATGTAAAATCTCAATTCTGGCCATGATTATCATTCAATTGTACAAATGAATCAACTAAATTTAGTTTTCATTCCATACTCATAATCATGCGATCATTATAACCGGATATCTTTAATTCAAAACCAATAAGATGAACAAGCAATTATTATTTATTCTGGTTTCTGTATTGGTGATGCTAGGATTTGGATGCATGCAAAAAAACAGCCGGTCCTCCTCGCTCGAAAAACCAAATATCCTCATCCTGATTGCAGATGATATGGGATATGCAGACCTGGGATGTTATGGTGGTATATCGAATACACCCAATCTCGACCAACTTGCCGGCAGCGGGATCCTGTTTACTGATTTCTATGCTGCAGCTCCAAATTGTTCTCCATCACGATCAGGATTGCTTACCGGACGTGCGCCTTCCAGGACCGGCATATACAATTACAGGCCTCCGAGTCACCCCATGCACCTGAGGGATGAAGAAATCACCATGGCGGAAGTTTTAAAAGATGCAGGATACCAGACATCACATTTCGGAAAATGGCACCTGGGAGCATTACCATATGATTCCAGCCTGCAACATCCCCAACCATCCGATCAGGGTTTTGATTATTCCTATGGTACAGAGAATAATGCCATGCCCTCTCACCTGAACCCGGTTAACTTTGTCAGGAACGGGAAGCAGCTCGGTACCCAGGAAGGTTATTCATGCCAGATTGTTGCGGATGAAGCGATTTCATGGATGACAAATCTGTATGATACAAGTAGTCCCTTTTTCATGTATGTGGCCTTTCATGAACCCCATGCCAAGGTTGCTTCTCCCCCAAAACTAGTGGAAAAGTACAAAGAGTATCCCCCATTCGATGCAGAATACCTGGCCAATATTGAGAATCTTGACTTAGCTGCCGGTAGAATAATCCAATACCTCGAAATCAACCAGTACCTTGACAATACCCTGGTATTATTTTGTTCTGACAATGGTTCCTACAGACAGGCATCCAATGGAGACCTGCGCGCTGTGAAGAGTTATCTTTATGAAGGAGGAATCCGGGTTCCCGGGATAGTCCACTGGCCAACGATGATCAAAGAGAGAAGGATCATCAACGAGCCAGCCGGATTTGTGGATATCATGCCCACCATTTGTGATATCCTTGGAGTTGATCTATTGAATGACAGGGTGATTGATGGAACCAGTATACTTGGACTGTTAAAAGGAGAAAAATTCACAAGGGAAACCCCCTTATTCTGGTTCTTTTACAGAACATCTCCTGAGATAGCACTTCGCTCAGGTGATCTGATGGTCATGGGCAGGGATATGGATACGGTACAGCGCACTCATAGATTTTCTGAACCGGACATGTTCTATATAAAAAACATGCAAATCCAGGATTATGAAATTTATGATCTTAAAGGCGATATCTACCAGGACTACAACATGATCGAATCCTTCCCAGACGCAAGCGTTTTCAAAGAAGTGCTAGATGCTAAATTATCTGAGATCCAGGAGGAAGGATACTACTGGAAAGAACTTCCACCGGCAAGCGGGCGGAAAAGGCTGAAAACAGAATGGGTCAGGTATAACCGCCGATCAATCCATCCAGCTCAGTAATCTGTTTATTTCATTACGCAGAAACGAGTTATTTATATTCTTTATCGATCCCGGGAAACCATTTAACAGCATTCTTATAATATACCTTCTCCAGCACCTCCTCCGGAAGGGCTAGTCCCTGAATTGTATATTCAGCCTCAGGCACGGGCTTACCTCCCCGAATATTATTGGCCCATGGGAATATTTCGTCCGATGCATAGTACTGCATAAAGAAATCATGCCGTCGCAAATAATTCTGCTTCATGCCGTTTATCTGTTCATCTGACAGGGGATTCCCCTCACGATCAAAAATACTTCCACCTTGATCAGTACCATACATGATCCGGTCCTGGTACTGTATAAAGAACGATCTCACCTTGCCCCTGGCCTGCCAGGCCAGGTACCTGGTCCTCCCTCCAATCTCAACGGCAAAATTCGGATACCTGTCCAGCCGTTTGATAACCTCACTTACATCATACGACATGCTTCCCATATGTGCACCAACAAACCTGAGCGAAGGATGTTTCTCCAGCACATGGTCACGGGCAGCCATAATGTCACTGTAAGATGGCATATCAGGTTTATCCCAGAAATGATACTCAGGATGGTTGGACCAGTAAAATTGTGGCTTACTTTCTACATTTGGTGGCATCCAGGCATCGATGGGCTCGCCAAGGTGTGCTATCAGGGTTTTGCCCTCCACTGCAATAAACGACAGTATAGGCTCAAAAATTGGGTCATCTATCTGTATATATTCCCCTTCTTCATTCCTGATCTTCATCCCTATGTCCTTCCAAACCTTGACCCCAATCGCCCCGTTCTGAAAATCTTCTCTTAACTGTTCAATTACTTTATCAGCCCAGTCCGGATCATTCCTTGTGGTCAGATCAAAAGTGGTAACCCAGGCATAATAACGGGGATTTTTTTCCACAAGTTGTTTGGCTGTATCTATGCTCATGTACATCCTCACGGGGTCTGTCCCTCCTGTGCAAATGGTCAGGATTTTCTGGTTAATGCTATCCAGTACATCCCTGAACCAGAGGGCATCACTTCCCATATGGGCATGTATATCAATTTTTCTGATGCTTTTAACATAAGCTGTCAGATCATGGTCTGATTCTGTTGTACAGCTCATCAGGTAAAGGAAGAGCATGGTCATTCCCAGTAAGGTTCCAATCTTGAATTTCATTAGTTGCTGCTCTATTTAAATTTGATACTTCAATCTAACCTGTTTTCCCCAAAAATGCAAATCCTGTTATCCCCGGATATCGCCCATGCAGTGTCTCAGGTTACCAACAATTTGAGATTAGCTTAAAACAAGTTTTTTTTATATCTTCTCGCACAAATATCAATGATCAGTTAATATAATGAGTTCTTTTTTCGCTTTCCAGAATCTTTTTAGAATTATATGCTCTTTCGTAAATGGTGCCATCAAGTAAAGAACCAAAACTTAATTCTGTTCTGATTGGTGGTGACCTCATCATTGACCATCATACCTACAGAGGTAGCAGAAAAAAAGCTGCCTGGACAAAAAAGGTTGGTACTGAATCAGTAAGTACCCTTGGAGGAGCACACCTTACCTATTCCCTCATTAAACAATTCAACCAGGGGGCAAATGTGGATTGTTGGTATGATCCGGAGCTTGCCCTGAATGCCATCAAGTCCGGGCACCCTGAGAATCAGGCCTATGCAGAATGGGAGACAAGCAAGGACGGTACCCGGCACTTTAAGCGGCGACTGGGTTACGGGGTTGTGGAGGATATCAGAAAAAGCCTGGATTATGAACGGATACACAGAAGCAACACAGACAACATAGACATGTTGGTGATAGATGACGGGGCGCTGGGATTCAGACATAGTTCCGTTACCTCCGAAATGCCTCGTTATAAGTGTTGCATCCTGAAAACCAACCAGCCCCTGCTGGATGGTTATCTCTGGAAGACCCTGATGAACAGGGAAAGAATCGATAAGCTGATCACCCTTATCTCCATCGATGAATTACGAGAATACGATATAAAAGTCAGTAAAGGTGTTTCCTGGGAGCAAACCTGCCTGGACCTGTGCTATGAACTTGTTAAGCATTCTATGTTGAAACACTTAATAAAATGCAAATTCCTAGTAGTTTCAATGGGAGCAGCCGGTGCTGTCGTAATAAAAAATGGAAGTAGAAAAAGAACAGCGGAATTTGCCCTGGCCTATGACCCAGGATTTCTGGAAGGTGAATGGGAGACAAAGAAATCTGTCGATGCCATCGGACGAATGTCTGCCTTCACTGCAGGGTTCACCAATAATATGCTTTACAAAGATGTACGCGATCTTGACAACCTAACAATTGCAGATGTTATTGAAAGTGCTAAAAATGGGATCCTTTACCTGAGAACAATGATGCAACTAAAAACCGGGTGGCCTGTGTCTGCTGATGGCACAGATCCGAAGGCTATATTTGTTGATGACCTCGCTCTTCAGTCTGGATATACATTCTCAGATGCATTTATTCCATCTCCTTACTGGTATAGACCCCGAAGCGAGTATCTAAAGGAAAGCTCATGGTCAATCTTTTTTGATAACTATGATCGAAAGCTGAAACCTTCCGATCCTGTACAGAAATACACAGAGAATATAGTACTGCTGGCGGCGTCCTGGGCAGCAAGAAATGGCCTCCAGACTTTAAAATATATACCTTACCTGGAGTACCGAAAGCTTTTCACGATAGATCGGCACGAGATTGAAAGCCTGAGAAACATACACAGGCTTTTGTCTCGGTATATGGCTAGTGATTCGGCAAGACCATTCAACCTGGGAGTATCCGGACCACCCCGAACAGACAGGAGATTTCCCGTTAAACATATTATATATTCCCTTTTCGGGAAAAAAGATTTCAAAAAACGCGGTATATTTTTAACCTTCAATCTTGCTCAATTCAATGACAAAAAAGACTTTTCAGGGGCATTTCGTCTGATCCGGAATCAAGCAATGAAGGGGAAGCTGCCAGTTGTTTTCTGGGAAGATATCGATTCAGGGAATTTTAAATGGGTGCGATTATTACTTTCACCCATGAAAGATGGTTTAATTCAGGGAAAGAAGGATATTCGCTACACAGGAAAATGTATTTTCATTTTTACAGGAAGCAGTGAAAAAGGCAAGTTCCTATATAAACCTGAGGAGCCACTCGATGGCTGGTTCTCGAAAAAAACAATGAAACTGCAGAGAAAGCGGATAAAATTATTCAAAGCCAGAAAGGTTTTGGAATTCCGTAACAACCTGGATGCCTCCCTGAGCATATCGAGTGTCAATAAACAAGATGCATATAGTGCTGACCAGGAGAATTTAATTGGAGAATCTCAGGTAGATCTTATGTATCCCGTCAGAAGGGCTCTACATCTCAGGTCCGTACTGGGTATGAAAAATAGCTCAAAGCTGAAAATGGACCCGGGACTCATCATGGCTTTCTTGAAAACAGATGAGTACAAGCATGGAGCCAGGAGTATGACCAGCATACTGGAACATCTCAAGAAGGATCCATCCCGTAAGATTTCCAGGTCTGAATTGCCTTCTGCTAAATTCATGAATGGTCATCTGGATTTTGATCGTTTCATGAACATTGCCAATGCCAACCGGACTGGCAAGCTTCCGGTGGAGGAACTGGCAAAAGCCATCCACATGACGTGGGTTGAAAATGTGAACGCAAAGAGCAGCCAACCAACCATCAACCAGGAATACGACACCTTACCCGCTGCTTTGAAATTTGACTACCTGCTCACCGCCAAAAGGATACTGTATCTGATCACTAGCCAGGGATTTAAGGTAGTAAGAAAGGAGGATCTGCGACCTACCATGATGGTTGAATTCAAGATTCGTCACATCAAAGATACCAACGAGCTTGAGGTTATGGCAAAAGAAGAGCACAGGGGCTGGACAGATGCAAGATACAGGGCTGGTTGGAGAAAGGGCTCTCAGAGAAATGATTACTTAAAAAAGGATCCTAATCTGGTGGATTACACGAAATTAAACTCCAGGGACAAGGAAAAAGACCGGAATACCATACAGTTTATCCCAGACTACTTCGAAAAGTTGAATTACAAAATTGTGAGGGCAAAAAGAAACAAGCTTAATCTTTGATGGAACCAGAATTCAGGACCTTGATCCGGATATTCCTGAAACCTACCCTGCTTGAATGGTCCTGCAACAGGATGTGACCCTCCTTATGAAGTCCGTATTCAGGACGGTCATTGAATTTGCTCTTGGCCTTCGCCGCTAGGAATTCCTCTCCCCCACGCTCATATTCAACGACTTTTAATCCATTGAGCCAGTGTTCTACATGGTTGCCATCGGAGACCAGTTTGCTGGTATTAAATTCTCCGGGACCGTATATCTGTTTTTCTGGCAATGGAGGAAAGAATTCATAAAGTGCCCCGGCAGTGTGGTAATCATTTGGTTTCATCTTTCCTTCCTTCATCCATGTATGACCACTGTCATCCAGCATCTGATACTCAAGGCCAAATGCATATTTCCCCTCCCGATCAGGCCGCTCCTTAACGAAATATTTCACCCCACTGTTCCCTCCTTCGTCAAAAAACCGCCACTCCCACTCCAGAATAAAATCAGTGTACTGTTGCCTGGAAATCAATCCCCCAGCACCGGATCCATCATTCCTCAATTCATTATTTTCTACAAACCATCCTGAATCAGGAAAATGATCCATATGGAATCCCCGCCAATGGTCTGTATTGCTACCGTTAAATAATTCGGTCCATTCATCTTCCCCTTCCCCGGATAATTCGGGTTTTGAAGAAAATTTACAGCTGCAAATAAAGAGCAGCATTACCACTGAAAGCGCATAGACTTTAGACATCCTGATATATTTTATATGTTTCTGTAAAAAGCTTTATTGATTCTGAATAGACAATACCGCTAAGATAAAATAATTAGATTCATAAAAAGCCAATTATATTTACAATATTGGAGTTTATATTAACCGCCAAACCCTAATTCTATGAAAATTAAATTTCTAGGCGCTGCTCGTGAAGTGACTGGCAGCAAGCATTTGATTTTAACCGGGAAAGGGAAAAGGCTCCTGCTCGATTGCGGGATGTATCAGGGAAAGGGACTCGAAACTGAGGAGCTCAACCGGGATCTGGGATTCAACCCCCAGAAGATAGATTACCTGGTACTGAGCCATGCACACATCGATCATTCCGGACTTATTCCTTATATCTATAAACTGGGATTCAGAGGGTCGGTAATATGTACCAATGCCACACGCGACCTTTGTGCGATCATGCTGGTAGATTCAGGTAATATTCAGGAACATGATACACGCACATTTAATAAGAAAAGGAAAAGACAGGGCCTTCCTCCTGTAGAGCCTCTCTATGATAAAGCCGATGCCATAGCCTGTCTTGAGCTGTTTATAGGTGTCCCATATAACCGCAATTTCAGTGTCGATGAAGATATCTCCTTACAATTCACTCAGAATGGTCATATGTTGGGTGGAGGCACTGCCAGTATCGCGATCCGGGAAAAAAACAGGATCCTGCGTATCGCCTATACTGGTGATATTGGCAGGCCAGGAAACCGCATCCTGGCACCACCGGCTCCCTTCCCCCAGGCAGATATCCTGATCACAGAAGCTACCTATGGGGACCGCTTACATAAGGATTCCAGCCAATCTGAAAAAGAACTGCTCGATGTGCTTTACCGAACCTGTGTGGAGAAAAAAGGCAAGCTGATTATTCCTTCATTCAGTGTGGGCCGAACCCAGGAGATCGTTTACTCCCTGAATAATTTTTATAACGAGAACCGGCTTCCAAAAATTGATATTTTTGTGGACAGTCCAATGGCCATCAATGCTACCGAGGTATTCAGGCTGCATGCCGAATGTTTCAACAGGGATATCCTTGAGGTAATGGAGCGTGACCCTGATCCTTTCGGCTTCAACAGTCTGCATTATATCAGGTCACATGAAGATTCCAAACACCTGAACAAATTGAAGGGACCATCTGTTATTATTTCGGCATCGGGGATGATGGAAGCCGGCCGCATCAAGCACCATCTTGCTCATAACATAGCTGATCCAAAGAATACCATCCTGGCAGTTGGGTATTGTGCACCTGCCACCCTCGGGGCAAGGATCCTTCGAGGAGATCCTGAGGTATCCATCCACGGGGCTGTTTATCCTGTCAACGCAGAAATCAAACGGATTGACTCATATAGTGGCCATGGGGATTACAAGGAAATGCTCGATTTTTTAAGTTGCCAGGAAAAAACCGATCTGAAAATGTCATTTATCGTCCACGGAGAATATGAAGCCCAGCAAAGCTATCGCTCACATATGGAATCACGTGGATTTGACAATATCCGCATCCCCGTTAGAGGAGAGGAGTTTGAATATTAGACCGGATTCGTATTATACATAATAAGGTTCTCTCATTTCCCGGACATAGAGCCGGTTTGCCTCATCATCGTCAATGGCTTTTCCCTGGTCAGTATCCCATGTGATCTTACGTCCAGTTCTAACTGCCATATTCCCGACATGACTGATGGAATCAGAGATGATGGCATCACTTATCGGGCAAACTTCCCCGGTCTCACCCTTTACCATATCAACAAATACTTCACCCATCCCAATATAATCCCTGATATTGTTATTCAGTTTTTGGTCAATATCCGGGTCGCTGGCATTGGCAGAATTTCTGCTCAATGAGATCCATCCCTTACTGCCATAAAATGTTGTTCCATTGCCCTCCTCGTTTGTCCGATAAGTTAGAAGGCCTTTCTTTTCTGCAACATCTGTGCTAAAAAACCTCATCTTAATGCCCTGCTTGAAAGTGTAATTTAAGTCCCAGGAATTAACGTTGTCATATAATCCACCGGGAGCCCAGAAACCACCCTCACCTTCACATGTATACCTGCCCTTGATCTCGTCCATTAAACCCCACACCAGGATATCAAGCGGATGTGCTCCCCAACCCGCAAGGAAGCCAATGCTGTAATCACTAATAAACCAGGAGCTGTTATTGGTAACCCTATCCGGACAGTAGGGTCTGAGGGGCGCGGGACCTGTCCACCTGTCAAAATCAAAAGTATCGGGGACCGGCACAGCTTCAGGGCAAACGGGAGATTCCACCGGATTGATGGGCGGACACCAAACTTCAGCTTTCTCAATTTCGCCAATGGCACCTTCCCTTATCATCTCTAAGCCCATTTTCATATGCATGGCAACCCTCTGCTGGGTGCCATAATGAAATCTGAGATCCCGTGCTTTCAATTCCTTTTGCAGTTTCAGGTAGTGAGGATAACTCAGTCCCAGAGGCTTCTCTAAATAGATGTGTTTCCCCGCCCTGGCAGCTTTCAGCGCCCCGGGTACATGCCAGTGGTCAGGCATGGCCATAACGACTGCATCAATATCATCGCGTTCCAGTATTTCCTCAAAATTCAGGTAGGCATTGCATTCAGGGGCAACGATGCCGTTCTCCCTGTAATGCTCATTGATCAAGGCTGCACGTTCTGTACGGCGGTCGAGATGGGCATCAGACACAGCTACAGATAGCGAATCTTCCAGAGGAAGAAAATAGTTCTTTAATATATTTGTCCCCCTTGATCCAACACCGATATGGGCGAGCAATATACGGTCATTTGCACCTTTTGCACAAGATGATAAGATGGTTGGCGCAAGGATCACACCGCCTGCACCAACTAAAGATTTCCGGATAAACTGCCGCCTGTTAATGCTTGAATTTTCAGTTGACTTTTTCATTATGGTTTATTTTTGAATTGCTAGTTGTCAGTTTAGGTAAATTCTTCAAATGATGCTACACTAATTGATAGGATAGAAGGGCCCAAGCCAGGAGTAGAGAAAATTATACGATAGAGGAATTAATCCAGGTTCGATGGTGTGTAATACGAATCTATAGTGACATATAGCAGCTATTCGATTCTCTCCCATTCTTCCTTCAATTTAAATCCTTCACCTTCTTGCCCTATTTTACCTTCAATGGTCCATTTATTCCCTTTGATGGAGGATTTGAAAGTCTCGCTTCTCCCAATAACATATTCATAGGAGCTGTATTCTATATGCTCGACATAGGTTTTACCATCAAATGAATAGGTGCCAAAATGCCCTATAAATTCATCATTCTCATCCAGTCGGCTTAGGGTGAAATGTTTACCGGTAAAAATCTTATAAGAAGGTTTGTCAAAATTAGAGACTTCGACTATCGTGTCAGGCAGCTCCCATTTTGAATAGACCATTTTCCAACCTCCTTCAAGTTTCTTAGATTTTTGACTGAAGCCATCTCCCAGTCCAAACATTAACAGCGTGATGGTAAGAAAAGTAATTTTTTTCATGATAAATAGTATAATTGATTGGGATAACCTCTTTTACTACCTGTTTAAGACGCTCATGATCAATCAACACTATGCCCTGAGATCAGCCTCTGAACTCATTCCTGCAGTTACGTTGAACATCCTGTAAACTGCCGTGTTTTATCCAGGTGTATTGATTCTAATTACCACAATATACAAAAAAAGTCACAAGAATATTTGATCCAGTTCAGTTTTTGGACGACATTAGAACATTCTTACCTGAGTACTGGTAGGCGTGTTTTTATTACCTTGGCAATTTCTCATAGTTGCTCAAAAGGTTAAACATTCAAGTTGGGACTATATAAAATATTCCATCCATCGATTTTCCAGGGCCACCTGAAGAAGAAAAATTATTTTGAAGGCTGGTTTCTGAAACATTGTTCGCCTGACCTCCTTGGTGTAATCTCCCTGATCCCCGGGATTGCCCTAAATTCAGATGACTCACATGCTTTTATCCAGATTATGGATGGTATTTCAGGAAAAACCTACTACATCCCCTATCCCATAGATTCATTTAATTGGGATAGAAAGGAATTCAAGGTCCAGATCGAAAATTCCACTTTTTCATTGCAAGGGATTAACCTGGATATTAAAACAGACTCCATAGAAATAGCTGGCAAACTGGAATATTCAAATCCTACTCTCTACCCTGGTACATTAATTTCTCCCGGGATTATGGGATGGTATTCTTATATACCTTTCATGGAATGTTACCATGGGATAGTATCAGCTAACCATACCTTAACCGGAAAACTTACCTTCAAAAATGAAGAAATTGATTTTACAGGAGGGAAAGGTTATATCGAAAAGGATTGGGGAACTTCCTTTCCCGAAGCTTGGATATGGTTACAATGCAATCATTTCCCAACACGGGATGCCTCCCTTTTTATATCAGTGGCTAAAATCCCCTGGCTAGGAAAGTTCTTTATGGGTTTTATTGCTTTCCTTTACCTGGATGGGAAATATCATATGTTCAGCACCTACAATAATTCCATACTATCACCGGTGGAATTTGATGGAGAGCATTTATCGATTGAATTGAGCAACAAATCCCACTCAATCAGGGCCAGGGTGGTTAAAAATATTTCTGGAGAATTACAGGCACCGGATTCGGGAAATATGACCCGGCGGATTAAGGAAAGTAATGATTCCGTAGTTGATTTGACTTTTAAGGATAAGGGCGGGAACAATGTTTTTCAGGAGATCGGCCATAGAGCGGGACTGGAAATCTCGGGGAAGATCTTTGACTATCTTAATGAACTGAAATAGGTACTTCCGAAATGTATTAAATCCTGAGGCTGGCCGAATCTCATTTCTCCTGCTCCCATGTTTTCAGAAAGGCTGGATAAACCTCATCTTTCAGTGTTTTGAAGCCAGGTTCATGCTGAAGTGTCTTCTCGTAGGTTGTCCTGGCTTTTTCATATTGTCCGGTTGTCTCGTAACCTTGTCCCAGTATTAGCATAACATTCAGATACATCCAGTTGTCTTTAATCATCCGGGGATCTTTCTCCATGATCTGTACAGCCTTATTATAAGCTTCAAGTGCCTCCTCTTTGGAACCACCAAACATTTTCGGCATATAAAATAACGCATTCCCTTTCTCAATCCAGGGCTGGGGCCGGGCCGGGCCAATGTCAATGGCATGATCAATATTCTTCATGCTTTCCGGTCCCAATACCACGGCCCTGATGCTATTAATGGTAATCTTATAACCTAGAAAGGCTCCCTTAAAAGCGTACAAGTCGGGCATCTCAGGATATCTATCCAGGAGCTCTTCGAGCATTTCTTCAGCTGCCTCCACGTCCTTTTTTGCCTGTTTATTCCTTCCCTCCCCTATGGTCCAGCCTATGTATCCATAATAGTAACCCACCAGGTCAATTTTTTCCACTTTGTCAAGGCTGTTCCATCTGCTTTTCATCTCCTTTATAATTTGCTCCCATTCCCCTATCCTGTCGTCAACATAGTACTGGTAAGCTTGCTGCCTGTATGTTTGCTGGGCATAACTATGCTGAGTTGCCAGGCTGATCAAACTCGTAAGCAGCAAGATAAAAATACCAATACTATGAACACTTATGTTTTTCATCTTATCAGACTAATGTATATAGCAATCCCACAAAAAAACAGGAATTGGATCAGGAACAGGAATCGTGCCAACCTGTTTTCAATGTTAAGATTCAGCCACTGAAATAGGGAATGGAATACCAGGGATACCAAAAACCACATAAAAAAATTACGGAACCCGGGGTAACTTGTCCGCCATGACCACATATCCATGACCGGGGCCAAATATTCCAGGACCAGGTCATAAACAACCATCAATCCGGCTCCAAGCAATATCCTGGATAATCCTGTTTGAAAATAAATGGTTAACAATGGCTGACGTACAATAGATCAGGATCAGCCAATTCAACCCTATCATCACTGGAGTATCCAAAATCTTTATTCCCAGAGCCTTACCGTATGAATACTCCCCGAAGAGTACCCCTGTCTGCACACCCACTATTTCGACAAAAATGGCTGTCAGGAAAACGGTCAGAAAGGCAACTCCCAGTCTTTGGGACCAAGAAGGCTGAAATACCAGCACGACTAGAAAAGACATGATCAAAGACAGTGGGGTCAGGCTAACGAATATGGATCTTGTTCCTTCTACCAGGAACAATACTATCCCGACTATATAATACAGGACCAGGATCCTGATCAGGAGATTGGGATTGGACCTTATACGCTGGAGCAATTTGTTCATCTTTCGGGAATTCTCTAAATTGGTTTAATAACCTGGTCAACAATTTTTGCACTGGCCAGGCAGAGGGGTATCCCTCCCCCCGGATGTACACTGCCCCCTGCGAAAAAAAGGTTTTTTATGGATCCATGTTTATAGGAGTGGCGAAGAAAGGCCGAGTACCTGGAATTGGAATGATCGCCATACAAAGCCCCTTTCCAGCTGAGTGTGTTTTGCTCTATGGTCTTAGGGGAACCCACCTGTTCATAACTGATGAAATCCTCAATGCTGGTATCGAGGACACGATTGATCTTTTGAATGATATTGCGACGGGCCTCCGCGATCAAATGTTCCCAATCCTGTCCAGTATCCGGTGGGACATTGATCATTACAAACCAATTCTCTGCATTTTCCGGGGCATCCGATGGCACCTTCCGGGAGCTGATGAAAATATATATAGTTGGGTCCTGGAATATGATATGGTCCTGGAATATGTGCTGAAATTCAGCCTTATAATCTTCCGAAAACAGAATATTATGTAGCCCCAGTGAAGGAAACTCTCCCCTGATTCCCCAGTAAAAGATAAGTGCTGATGAAGAAAGCTTATTTTCGTTTGCTTTATTGGGTTTTACACCAGGTAACAGTTCATGATAAAATAAGTGGATATCAGAATCCGATACGATCAGGTCAAAGGGATATCTCTCATTTTTCACCTCCACTGCTGTCACCCTGTTTTTCTCCACAATGATCCTGTCAACCCTGCTATCAAATTGAAACCTGACACCCTTTTTCCTTGCCAGTGATTCCAGACCGGTTGCCAGGGAACGCATTCCTTTGACAGGAAAATATGCACCCATGCTATGCTCCAGGTGGCCAATGACATTCAGGGTTGCCGGTGCTTCATATGGATTTGAACCATTGTAGGTCGCATACCTGTTAAACAACTGTGTCACCTTCGGGTTTTGAAACCGACGTGTATTCCGTTTATGCATGGAGGTCAAAGCATCCAACTTGTAGGAAAGCAGAACAGCCTTCAGTACCTTCCATTTCAGGTAGGTGTTGACCCTGTGGAGCGAATTGAATAGAAAAATATCAGCAGTAAGCTCATAGAGCACCTTGCATTTTCTGAGATGCCTCATAACCTTGTCTGATGATTCCCCCGTCTGCTCCTCGACCTCATCGGCAAACTTCTCCGGATCCCCAAAGGCACGGATCCTGGTACCATCTTCATAAAAGTAGGTACAAATATTATCCAGCTTCGTGTACTGAAGATAGTCCTCCTTCTTTTCTCCGGTCAGCTCAATGAGTTCATCGGCAAGTTCAGGAAGGGTAAACAGGGATGGCCCTGTGTCAAACCTGAATCCGTCGCCCCTGATTTCAGACATCTTTCCCCCGACATGATCATTTTTCTCAAACACTGTTACCTCATACCCTTTCTGAGCCAGCCTGATGGCCATGGCCAGTCCACCTATTCCGGATCCGATAACCGCCGCTCTCATGTTGATATTTGTTTTTTGGCGGTAGCCAGGCTACGGAAGGTTTCTGTAAGATAATAGTTCAGCAGGATGAGTGACATCCCGTAAAAGATATCCTCGAATGGAATGGTTCCGATACGAAACCCGAGATTTTCCAGGTCATTATACCAGACAACCTGGTCCTCGATGAAACTTCCCGTTAGTATCCCGTTGATGATTCCAAAAGGAATGAGTATTACCAGGTAGCTTAAATAAAACTGGGAAAGCAATGATGGCCGGGTAAAGATTACCAGCCCGATGATCCCTATGGTGAAGACAAAATTCACGGAGGTATAAGCCCTGTCAATATGGATTACAGCCAGCACCCCCAGGAATAATAGAAGAATTAACGTTGCCCACCTCACCTGGGAACTTTTCAGCCTGAATGCAGGAAAGTATGCTTCAAGGACATAAAGGGTAAAAACGCTGGCATAGGGAACAGATATAAAAAAGAGATATTCCTCCAATGGAAGGTTAAACAAACTTACTCCTACAAGATACCGTTCATTAAATCCCCATACTCCCTGGCTTGTAAAAATCACATCCCAGATGATAAATATGACCAGGGTCAGGAACATGGCAGGGAGGAAAAATTTCCATTGAGTATAAAAATGAACCTTCTTATCGAAGCTTAACAACAAGGGAAAGGAAATGGCAATGATGTTGAGCAGGAGATACAAAGACATCTATTACTTTTTTAATTCCATCTTAAGATATTTCATAGGGAAAACGAGCAAGCCAAAACACTCTCCGTCTTCCCTTGAATAATGGACATGGTGCATTCCATGGGCTCTTCGCAAAGCCCTGAAATATACATTCCCCCTTATCCTGATCTTGATCCGCTGGTGGAAGAGGACATCATGTATCAGGAAATAAGTGGCCCCGTACAGGGTGATCCCTATGGCTGCCGCGATGATTAAAGGGAAGGCATAAATAGATCCGAAAATATAACCCAACATGGCCGGCACAGCAAATATCACAAAGAATGAATCATTTTTCTCAAAAAAAGAATCTACGTGTTCGGGTTCCCTTGAATGGTGGTCTGCATGTAAAAACCATCCAAATCCATGCATCACGTATTTATGGGCAAACCATGCAACAAATTCCATGAAGAAATAACTTGCCAACAAAACCAGAATAAACCATATTATTTCCATAATCATCTTATTACCGTCCAATAAAAATACTCAAAGACTGCTTATGACCTCTACAATTATCACTTGTTTAACTTCTAAATAACGTATCTCTTAGGGCTAATCATATCGTTTTAGAAGCCCTGCCTTGAACCGTAGATAAGATTTAAAAAGCAGCCACATTTTCATGGCATTACTGATCCTGATACGTGTCTGGAGGATTTGCTCAGGACGCTTCCTGCGGATGATCCGTAACAATTTCTTATAATACACATAAGCCACATAGACAGCAAGGCGGGATGAATCAGGCAACCTCCTGATGCCGGTAAATGCTTCATCAAAATCAGCTACAATCTCATCGACAATCTCCTTTTTAACTTCCTTCGTTAGATGTTTGAAATCAATATGAGGGAAATAGCTCCTTTCCAGAATCTCCATATCATTTTTCAGGTCTCTTAGGAAATTAACCTTCTGGAAAGCGGAACCCAGCTTCATGGCTGAATCCTTTAACTTATCATAGCAGTTATTGTCACCTTCAACAAATACCTTCAGACACATCAAACCAACCACATCGGCCGATCCGTATATATATTCGTCATATTCTTCCTTTGTTTTGTAATCCTTCTTGTCAAGGTCAAGCCGCATGCTTTTAAGAAATGAATCGATCATTTCGCGTTCCAGGTTATACTTGTAAACTGTATCCTGGAATGCATTCAGTATGGGATTGGTACTGATATGCGTTTCAAGTGCCTCATCCAGGTTCCGTTCAAACCTGTCAAGCAGTTTTTCCTGAGGGTAATCATGGTAGGTATCAACGATTTCATCTGCCACCCTGACAAAACTATAAAGGGCATATATTGCCTGTCGTTGCTCAGGTGCCAGCAACCTTGAAGAAAATGAGAAGGATGTGCTGAAAGCTTTGGTAAGGCGCTTGCTGCAATCAAATGATATGTTGTCAAAGAGGGCTTTCATGATAGACTCTTATAATCATTCTTTATCATTGTTGAGACAATATTACCCGAGATAAGGCTTGGAGGAACTCCGGGTCCGGGTACAGTCAGCTGGCCGGTAAAATATAATCCCCTGACTTTCCTGCTCTTGATTTTAGGCCTAAGGAAAGCAGTTTGCCTGAGAGTGTTGGCCAGTCCATAAGCATTGCCTTTATATGAATGGTAATCATTAATAAAATCGTTGGTTGCATAGGATTTTTTAACGCTGATGTGATCTCTGATCTGTTGTCCAGTCAAATCCTCGAACCGGTCGATGATCATATGGTAATACTTCTCCCTGATCTCCTCTGTATCCTCCAGTCCGGGTGCCAGGGGCACCAGTATCACCATGGCTTCCTTTTTTTCCGGAGCTGCAGACGGATCTGTTATGCTTGGAAAACTTCCATAAAAAAGTGGTGCCTCAGGCCATTCAGGCCGGTCATAGATGGATGCTGCATGCTGATCGAAAGGCTTATCAAAGAAAAGGGTATGATGCTCGACATTCTTAAGTTTTTTGTCAACTCCAAGGAAGAACAACAGGGCAGATGGAGCAAAGGTCCGGCTATTCCAGTACTTTTCAGAATAGTTGCGGGCTGAGGGATCCAGCAGTTCTTCCGTATGGTGGTAATCTGCGCCGCTTATTACCAAGTCAGACTTTATCAGTTCTCCGTTCACCTTAATCCCGGTGACATTCTTTCCATCTAAGACTATTTCTTCGACCGGAGAATCTGTATGGATTCTGACGCCTAGTTCATGTGCCAGGGATTCCATGCCCCGGATCACGGAATACATCCCTCCCCCGGGATACCAGGTTCCCAATGCGAGGTCAGCATAATTCATGAAGTTGTAAAAGGCTGGTGTATCAGACGGTTTGGCACCCAGGAACAGGACCGGGAATTGAATGATCTGCAGCAGACCTGGATCTCTAAAATAGGAAGATGCCATCTTGCTGATGCTTTTCAGAAACAACCCTGCTCTGGAGATGGTTTTGGGAGATAACAGTTCCAGGGGTGATTTTCCTGGACGGTAAACAATGTCGTTGATAGCGACATCATAGTTATATCCAGCATCGGCCAGTAATTTTTCCAGCTGTTTTCCGGCACCCTTCTCTCGGGCTTCAAATACACTAATGATTTCTTCCGGGTAGCCGGGAATGCTGATGGAATCATCCTTGCTGAAATAAACCCGGTAGGCAGGATCAAGCCTTTCCAGTTGATAATAATCGGATGTTTTCTTTCCAAAATCCCCGAAAAATTTCTCAAAAACATCAGGCATCCAGTACCAGGTAGGACCGATATCGAAGGTGAAACCCTTCTCCCTGTATTGCCTGGCACGGCCACCAATGGTAGAATTTTTCTCAAATACTTCAACCTGGTAGCCCTGTTTGGCCAGGTAACAGGCTGCAGATAGTGATGAGAACCCGGCTCCTATGATTGATATATTCTTCATTCAAACAATTAAATTACAACAATAACAGATAAGCACCTAAATTGTTTTCTGGTCGGATGAACCAATGGGGTCAGTTGCCAAAAACAACTCTACAAACGAAAGGATCAATCAAACTGCGAGAACTGGGCATATACGGCAAATGATGCAAGCCAGTGTTCGCCTTCGTAATGTCCGCTGGCAATATGAGGCAGCGAGGCATTCAGGTGCAGCCAGGCAAGGTCGGACAGATGCGGGTATTTTCCATTCAATTTTGATGATATATGGAAAAGGTTCCATGCCCGGCTCAGGTTCAAGCCATCAAGGTGGACGATCTTGGGATCAGAACGGTCTGTAACCCTGGCTGGTGAAAGTTTGAATTGATCGGGTTCCAGTATGCCTGGCAAAAATTCTTTCAGCCAGGTTCTGAATTCCCTTTCATCCATGATGCGTGACATCAGGTCGGCCTCCATCAGGCAGGGCGAAATGAAATCAAATCCCCCCGGTTCCCAGTCCACCGGACACCCACTATCACCAAAATAAAAATACATTGATCTTTGTTCTATTATCCCCCTGAGCTGGTTATGGTTAGTATAATGGGCATAATCCCAGGCCAATGCCAATCCGAATGCTGTATTGGTATGTTCCCCCACCCTTATTGGATAAGGAAGAATTACAAGAAAATCCATGTACTTGCTCACAAGTGAATCCGCCAGTGGTTTCAGGTTCTGATATAGTTCCTTTCCCAGGGGATCATCCCAGCTTGCCGTTTCAAGGGCCAGTTTCAGGAGCCAGGCCCAGCCATAGGTCCGCTCAAAGGTTTTATTCCCTTCAGAATAAAAGAACGCCGTTTCCTTCTCCAGGTTTCCTGCCGTAAGGTTCTGGGAGAGTTTTTCCCTGATCTTTTCCCCTTCCGGCAGTTCGGGAAAAGCCTTCAATAATTTGACCAGGGTCCAGTGCCCATGTACCGAACTATGCCAGTCAAAACATCCGTAAAATGCGGGGTGCTGGACCCTTGGTGGCAAGACATCCTTATCGCTTATGAGTACATGTCCCGGTTTGTATGGATAGGGCTTCTGAATACAGTGCAGGGCTGGTTGGGATAGTTCAGAAGCCTGAATCATGGTAAGTTCTGTTCCAATGGAAGGGATGGCAGGTCCGCTGCATCGCGACAAAAGTGTCAGCATGAAAAATAAAACCGATGCATCCCAGATGAAATTCCTGAGATTACTGACTGTCTTTAGACTCATCTTGCAGTTATTTGGAATTCTAACTGCAAAGTACCGAATTATTTTCTGATCACCAGTTTTTTAGGGTATCTGTTGGCACCATCGGATACCTGGATCAGGTAGATGCCCGGATGTAAATTATCCAGGTATACCGTGGTTTGGTCGACCGGAGGCAGGAGCTTATCCTGTTGCAGCAACTGTCCTGTGACAGAATATATCCTGAGATCGTATACTGTACCTTCACCTGGAACCGTAATAAATATCATGTCAGAAGCCGGATTGGGATACACCAGAATATCCTCTGGTGAGATAGCAGCTGTACCGGTCGTTCCGTTTACATCGAACTTTAAATTTTCATAATAGACCAGTGAATCCCACCATGGATCTGCACAAATATCGTACAGGTAATAATCCAGTGTATAGGAGTCCGCGCTCAGGAAACCCAGTGAGAGGGTGTCCAGTCCACAAGGCGCCATGCTGCAACTGTTGTAATATGCCTGCAGGATGATATGCCTGTCCACCAGATCTGTCCAGGTGTTGATATAGCATATCCCGTGGGTGAGGATCCTGACTTCTTGCCCCGCAACAGGCACCTCAGGAATCAATTCAAGGTAGTACGGTGGAGGTACAGTATCCTGTATGAAGAATTTGATGGTTTCCGAGACTGATGGAAGCTTCTTATCTGTAACCGACAATTCGTAATTTACTTCGTGGTAGCCCTCTGACCCTTTTCCAAATTCGAAAGTGTCAATGGAATGGCAGATATAGGTTAGCATGCCCATATTATGGCTGGCGAAAATAGAGTGCCTGTTGGAATCATGTACGACCTGGCTTTCTGCCAGTCCGCATCCGCCCGAACTGAATGTGGTATGGCTTACGATCCTTACGTCATCTTCAATGGTTGGATTTGCCGGGATGATCTCCAGGTAATCTATACTGAACAATCCATGTATTGTGTCAGGGGGATCAGTCAGCAAAGTATCAGCTATCACCATCATCTTCAATTTTTTTTCATCCGGATCCAGCAACCAGATATTTGTCCCATCCCAGGCCAGGTCACTGGCTGGAAAATCAAATTCCATCCTCCTTGACAAAACCTCTTTTCCCAAAGAATCAAATACTTCCACCGGGAGGATCATTTGCCCTGTGCCATCCCCTTCCTCATGCCTTACAGCCCATAATTCATCTTTAATCACTTCCATTCCCGCCGGGTGTGCACAACAGATCTCCGAAAACCGCCTGTCCCAATTGATACGGGTAATTCCCGGTCCCCATCCACCAGCATACGATACCAGCCAGCTGGAATCATACCAGGCCAGTCCCATCATAAATCGCTCGCTGATCTCTGGCACATTATAATAGGGGATCATGAGGGAGTCAAGCACCGTTCCATCTGACGGATCCAGCTTAAAAGCCTGGGTTTTTGGAAGGCTGTGGTGAGGATAGGTGATCGTATCCCAGGCATCACTGAGGACCCAAAGATACTCACCTTCAAATGTGATCCCTGAAATATGCTGCCTGGGGGCCCTGATCCTGAACAAGTCCTCGTTCCACTTATGAAGACGGATAATATCTCCATTTTCAGAATCGCTGATCCAGAAATGTTCACCATGGTAAGTAACCCCATATGGTTGTTCCGCTGGGATGGTGAGTTCCATCTCAGACTTCAGCAGATATGCCTGTGCCTGCAGGTTGAATCCGAAGATCAGTGCAAGGATAGTAAAGATTACGGTTTTCATGGCAAAACAAAGTTAAGGTATCTGTAAGAATGATGCCATGATCCGGGCAATGGTTGCGTGTGTGATTTTTATCGTTTATATTTCGGGACTCTTGAATAAACCTGTAGGACATGCGCAACATATTTTCGCTCCTATTCCTAATTGCTCTACTCAGCTTTAGCTGGTCCTGCCAGTCAGGTTCAAAGGGGGGAGAATGGACACATTTCCGGGGTAGTAACCTGGATGGTATCTCAGATGCCAAAGCTGCTCCAGTCAGCTGGACTGAAAGGGATAATATCACCTGGAAAGCACCTATGGATGGCAGGGGATGGTCATCCCCGGTAGTTTATGACGGCCAGGTATGGTGCACAAATGCCACACGCGACGGAAAGGAAATGTTCGCCCACTGCACGGATTTCAACACAGGTCAAAACTTGTTCAATATCAAAGTCTTCCAGCCGGACACCCTATACAGAAAACATTCCATCAACTCCTGGGCTACCCCAACCCCATGCATTGAAAAGGACTATGTATACGTTCATTTTGGCAGGTATGGTACAGCCTGTCTTTCCACCAAGACGGGACAAATTATCTGGAGCCGCACGGATCTTCAATGTGAGGATGTACAGGGACCAGCTTCATCTCCTGTAATATACAAAGACCTGCTGATCCTTCATTTGGAAGGCAGCGATATCCAATACATCATAGCGCTTAACAAATCCAGCGGTGAGACTGTCTGGAAGACTGACCGGCCGGCCGAGTTAATGGATAAGCTGGAATGGATAGGAAAGAAGGCCTATATCACGCCCATTATTGTGAAAGTAGCCGGCAAAGACCTGATGATCTCCAATGGGTCAGCTGTATGCATCGCCTATGATCCGGAAACGGGTAAAGAGGTTTGGCGAATCGTACAGGGGGAGGATTCCACCATATCCATGCCCACAGAAGAAGACGGAATCGTTTATTTTTATACCGGTCTTATAACCCATCCAAACGGTGATCAGAATGCCGAACTCCTGGCAGTAGATCCGGATGGGCATGGAGACATTACAGCTACCAATATCCTGTGGCGTGTAAAGTCCCCTGTCCTGCAACAACTCACACCGCTCGTGAAAGATGGCCTGCTCTACACGGTCGATACGGAAGGGACCATGCTATGTCTCGATACCAAAACAGGGGAAACCATCTGGTCGGAAAAACTGAAAGGGAAATACCACTCCTCTCCTGTTTATGTTGCCGGTCATATCTATTTTAACTCAACCAAGGGTGAAACACTGGTTGTCAAAGCAGGAAGAGAATTTGAGATGGTGGCCAGAAACCAGCTTGATGGGGAGATCTGGGCGACTCCTGCAGTTGTGGACGGTGCCATCCTTATGCGTACAAGCAAATATCTCTACAGGATCCAGCAGGCATTTTAACAAATATTTACCAAAAAGGTGGTATCTAGTTTCGGGAATATGTCATATATTACTGATCTGTAATTCTTTATATAGACTCTCATAAGTATTAAACCTAAAACTTGAACAATGAAAGAACTAAAGATTAATCACCTTGCTGTACTGGTGGCTGTTGTTTTACAATTTGTCCTTGGTTTCCTCTGGTACGGTAACGTTTTGTTTGGAGAAGCCTGGATGGGAATGGTGGGCTTGGATATGGCCGCTATTGAAGCTGATCCTCCCGGTGCAGAAGAATGGATCACCAATATTGTTTCCGCCGTAGTATCCATGTACGTTTTAGCCTGGCTTTTTACCAAGATCAATGTAACCTCTCTGGTACAGGGTCTTCTTATCGGATTGGTCATTGGATTCGCATTTGTATTGCTCTCCAACATGACCAGTGGCATGTTTGCCAAGGATCCTTATGGCCTCGCCTGGATCACGGGTGGATTTACTATGGTGGGACTGGGTATTGGCGGAGCTGTCTTTGGGGCATGGAAAAAGTACAAAGCCTGATTGTCCGGAAAAATTCCCCCTGCATAAAACCAGTGTGAATAACCTTGCCCCGCTAAGTCGGGTCAGGGTTTTATATTTTGCGGTTTAAAATTAATCCCACTTGTTGTATCTTGCATCACTTAATTATTCTACTTCAAATAACATTATCATGAACAAATTTATAGCAGGAATATTATTGCTATTATTTTTCAACGGCCTGGCGCTTGGCCATCAAACCAATGAGACAGCTCTCTGGCATAAACACGAGATCCGGTTTACCAGCGATAAGGAATACGCCAGTCCGATTTATGATATAAATGCCTTCTCAGTCGTCTTCACCTCGGCTACAGGGAGGGAGAAGACCGTGAATGGGTTTTGGGATGGAGAAAAGGACTGGAAAGTAAGATTCATGCCGGACGAAGTCGGAGAATGGTCGTGGAAGTCAACATGTTCCGACAAAGACAATAGTGGGCTCCATGAGCAGTCCGGCCACTTTACCTGTGTAAAAGGTGTTGAAGATCTGGAAATTTACAAGCGGGGAGCCATCAAACATCCACCAGGAAAATATTACCTGACCTATGATGACGGGACCCCCTTTTTCTGGATGGGATGTACTGCCTGGAACGGTGCCATGAAATCAACAGAAGCTGATTGGGATTATTACCTGCAACATCGAAGGGACCACCACTACAACCTGATACAGTTCGTCACCACACAGTGGAGAGGAGGTGATTCCAACCTTGATGGGGACCTGGCATATACCGGATCCGGCAAGATAGAAATCAATCCTTTGTTTTTCCAGAAAATGGATGAACGGGTTGACAGGATCAATGAATTCGGACTGGTGGCATCTCCGGTACTGCTTTGGGCCCTGCCGTTCGGAGATGGCCGGGAATTGAGTCCTGGATACCACCTGCCGGTGGATGAAGCAGTGCTCCTGGCCAAATATATCGTTGCCCGTTACCAGGGAAACCAGGTGATCTGGATACTGGGAGGTGACGGACGCTATTTCGATGAATTCACGGATCGCTGGAAGGCCATAGGACAAAGGGTATTTAATGAGACCGATCATGCCCCGGCCACACTCCACCCACATGGCCAGTCATATGTTGGTGATATTTATGCGGGTGAGGCCTGGTACAGCATTATGGGATACCAGTCCTCACATGGCTTCGGTCAAAGCACAGTAGATTTCATCAACAAGAAAAAAGTTGCCAATGACTGGGATAAGTTAAGACCCATGCCCAATATAAATATGGAGCCCATATATGAGAATATCCGTCAGAACCAGACTCCTGAGAACGTAAGGAATGCCATCTGGTGGAGCCTCTTTGCGACACCTGTTGCAGGCTTTACCTACGGGGCAAATGGGATCTGGCCCTGGGTGGAGGAGGATGGCGGTCCCATTTTAAATCACCGTCAGGCACCGTGGACGGTTAGCTGGAAGAACAGCCTGGAATTGCCCGTTAGCCTTGAAATGGAATACCTGTATGAATTTATGGATCAATTTGAATGGTGGGAATTCTACCCTGATAAAGGATTGTTGGTAAAACAACCAGGAGATGCTCAGTATGATGAATTCGTAGGAGTGCTGTCCAATCCGGATCGCAGCCAGGTCCTGGTCTACATACCAAAAAATGGTACCATCAGCATCCGTAATCCCCTTGGTTTATCCTATGAGGCACGGTGGTTTGATCCAAGGCGGAATGAGTACGGCTCCGCAGATGTCATTTTTTCCCCCGGCTTACTAACCATTACTCAGGATAGTGATACGGGTATGATTTTATTACTTATCAGTGAATAAAGAAATCGCAATATGAGACATTACGTATTAAGTGAGACGAACTGGAAAACCGTTAAAGACCAGGAATATGACCTGGCCATTCTCCCATGGGGAGCCACTGAAGCACATAATTACCACCTCCCCTTTGGCACCGACAACTTCGAGACGGAACTGATTGCCATAGAATCTGCCAGGCTGGCCTGGGAGGATAAAGCCCGGATCATCGTATTACCGACCATTCCTTTCGGCGTAAATACAGGACAGAAGGATATCAGGTTAACCATGAACATGAATCCCAGTACCCAGGCAATTATCTTAAATGATTTGGTTGAAAGCCTGATCCATCATAAGATCTATAAATTGTTGATCATGAACGGACATGGCGGGAATGATTTCAGACAAATGATCAGGGAACTCGGGTACAAGTACCCCCAAATGTTCATTTCCACCTGCAACTGGTATATGTCATACGAAAAAGCCAAAATATTTGAAAATGATGGAGACCATGCAGACGAAATGGAAACCAGCCTGATGCTTCACCTGGTGCCCGGGTTGGTCTTACCCATGGAAGACGCCGGTGATGGCAATTTCAAAAGCTTCAGGATAAAGGCATTCAATGAAGACTGGGCCTGGGCAGAACGTAAATGGTCCAGCGTCACCGCCGACACAGGTATCGGTAATCCCGAAAAAGCCAGTAGGGAGAAAGGGGAAAAGTATTTTACCTTGATTACAGGGAAGATCAGTCAGCTCATGGTGGAACTGGCCAGGGCAGACACTGATGACATGTATCAATAGTCATCTCTTTTAATCAATGGTCGAAAGAATGAAGGCATCCGACAATATTAGCCTGCGCAAAATGACCCCTGAGGACATTCCTTATGGTATGAAACTGAAATCCCTGGCAGGATGGAACCAGTTGGAAGCCGATTGGAAAATGTTGCTGGATGCAGGCGGGGATAACTTTGTTGCCAGCCTCCAGGGTGAAGATGCAGGGATCGTAGTTTCACTTCCGTACCAGGATCATTTTACATGGATAGCGATGGTAATGGTTGATCCTAATGCAAGGCGAAAAGGGATCGGCAAAACCCTGATGAATAAATCTATAGAGCTTGCCCAACCAAATGGACCCATAAGACTGGATGCTACCCCGGAAGGATTTGAACTATACAAAACCTTAGGATTCCAAACTGAATACGAGCTGGTGAGGTTGATTAAAAATTCAGCCAGTACCCCCCTTAAGCAAAACAACCATAATGCTAAGGCCGGAATTCCAATGGGGGATGATGAACTGGAATCGATAACCCGCCTGGATATACCAATATTCGGAGCAGACAGATCCGGGATCCTGCGATGCATGTATGAGAGAAATCCTGAGTACGGTATTTGCCGGAAGGAACATGGCTCCTTAACGGCATATTGCCTGGGCCGCTCAGGAAGCCAGTATGAACATATCGGTCCCATTATCGCCGAAGGAACCGCTGATGCAGCAGATTTACTGGCAGCCGTGATGGAACCCCTGGGATCAAAAGATGCAGTGATTGATGTTTTTGCCGATAAACCAGACTGGATCACAGTCCTTGAGGAATCCGGGTTTACAAGACAACGCTCGTTTACCAGGATGTGCCTTGGCAAGCTGCATCATCCAGGCATAACGGAAAAGCAATTTGCCATCGGTGGTCCTGAGATAGGTTAGGTTTGATTGGTGAAATAACTATATTTGGACCTTAAATTCTCAAATGCCCATAAAATAGCATGGCAGGAAATCGCAAATGGAAGACTTTTCTTAACAAGTTCCATGTTTACGGGGGGTTATTCTCAGTGGGGTTCCTGATAGCTTTCAGTATCAGTGCATTCTATCACCAGCATCACCCGAAATTTCCCAAACCAGGAGATAAAACAACCGAATGGGAAGCATCATTCACCACACCTGAAATTACCGAGAACATAGAATTTAAAAGAGCTATCCGGGATTCCCTGGGACTTTTTGGACATACTCCCTGGTGGGAGGATTACCATGATAGCCTGGGGGTACATCATTTTATGATCGGCAGGCCCGGGAAACAATACTGGGTCACTGTTCCCCTCGATAATGATGTTTACAAAATAAAGGAAATCAGAACCGGTCCATGGACTGTTTTGATTGCTCTACACTGGCTGGCGGCAGGAATGCAGGGCCATGGTAATGGTCCCTTTTTTATTAAAACATGGAGGATCATCTCACTGCCAATGGCCCTGGTGTTGCTTTGTGTTATATTAATAACCATCCACTACTGGTATGTCCGCTCTTTCAGGAGAAGAAGAGGCTGGATAATTGCCGGAGCCCTGGCTTCCTTTCCTATTATCTTATTGATCTTCATATGGCTGGTCGGATAAGCATGCATAAACTGATACAGAAAACACATTTAATCGCAAGCATGATCATGCTTTCATTTATGCTGGTGTATGTAATGACAGGCATTATTATGATCAACCGCGATCTTCTCACTATGCCTGAGGTGGAAGTAATCCATTCCACAGTACTTGTCGAAAAACCCATGAATGGAGATCCAAAAGATTATGCCAGGTACCTGAAAAAAAGATTGGATCTGAGAGGCAGGTCCCAATTTTGGCAGGATAACAAGGATAATTGGATATTTGATTTTAATATGCCCGATGAGGGTCACCAGGTAAAACTTACCCCCGCACAGGATACATTATACATTCGGCATTCCAGCCAGGATATGAACCTGAATGCTGTGGTACATAGAATTCATGTTCTCAGGGGATTTAAGGGGGGTTGGGAGTATACCGCCTGGGCAGTGATGTATGATACTTCCTGCTTTGCCATGATCCTTTTTGCCATTACAGGGATCATTATGTGGTTCCGGAAAAGGAAAAAATTCAGGCATGGATGGTGGTACCTGCTGGCAGGGATACTTATCCCGGTCTTTTTCATCTATGCCTTTGTTCTCTGGAAATAGCTCAAAGACAGAAAATTTTATACTGTCATTCCCTTTTCCAAAATCATAATTCTGAATATTTACTTGATTATCCCGTCTGCAGGCTTGGATAGGATAAACCTGTATGTTATCTTTCTCAAAATTTAATACCCCATGAACTTAGCAATGCATGGCACCTTCGTATTATTGTTCCTGGCAATCGCATCTGTAAATATCCATGGACAGGATTTTAATATTATCATACCAGATGCTAATATCAGTGGGGTCACGACTGTTAATATAGCCGATCTCAACAATGACAAGCTACCGGATATTGCTGCATTTGAAGGTGGAAAACATGCCCAGGGAAGGCAATTATTTGCCTGGTACGAAGCCCCTGACTGGATCAGGCATGAATTTAATCCTGGCTTTAATCCTGGTCCTTTTACAGGTGATTCAGAATTTGCCGATGTGGACAATGATGGTGACCTGGACCTGATCCTGCCAGAAGACAAACATTCAGGCAATCTTGAGCTTCCAGCCAATTTATACTGGTTTGAGAATCCTTTAATACCTGGTGGGGATGCTTCTCATGCATGGATAAAGCATGTAATCGATACCGATATACCTGATGGACTTCATCTGGGAGATATGGATGTGGCATTTTTGGATGATGATAACAAAATCGATGTGATAGTCAGGCACCTGGGAAACAATAACGAACTGCTTCTGTACTTTCAGAACAGTCCGGATGACTGGCATACCGTTAAACTTCCCGATCAACCGATTCGGGAAGGGCTTGATGTGTTTGATCTTGATTTGGACAACATCCCTGATATTGTAATGAACGGCTATGTTTTGTTTGCGAATAAACCCAGGCAAGGTGATTATCAGAAAGTTATCTTTGATGAGAACTGGATGAATAAAGAAGGCAACTTATCGAACTCAACAAAGAACGGCTATGCTGACCTGAACGGAGATGGTATAAAAGACCTGCTTGTTACGCCAGCTGAAGGTGCTGAAGTGTACCTGGCCTGGTATGATCTTCCTGAAAAACCCAGAACCCAGGCCTGGACAAAATATATTATCGAAGACAACTTTACAGCCAACCATCAGGCACTGGCTTGTGATTTTGATATGGATGGGGACCTTGATGTTTTTGTGGGACTCTCTTTCGGAAAAAAGGGAATCTATATCTGGCTGAACAATGGTGATGGAAAGAGTTGGACCAAGAAAATCATACATCCTGAATACGGAATGTATTACGGCGTATCGGGAGATCTTGGAAATGATGGTGACATAGATATTGTTGGTCCCAATACTTATTCGAAGGAAAGTAAAATTCTAATCCTTGAAAATAAGAAAAGTATATGCACTCCGTATAAATAGCATTTAAATCATAACCAGACATGAGAAAAATAATTGTTCAGCTGTTTTTTTTGATCATTGTACTTTCCAGCTGTCAGCAGCAAAAGGATCCTTCAGGTTTGGATTCTACCTTTGTGTCACTGGAAGAAGGGTTCAAAGATCCCCCGGTCTCAGTGCGTCCGAAGGGGTATTGGGATTGGATGAATGGTAATTTTGATTTGGACCGGCTTACTGCTGAACTGGAAGAAGCCAAAGCCCAGGGAATGGCCGGCTTTGACATATTTGATATTGGAGCGGTCAGCAATCCTGATGGCATTGTGCCTGCGGGACCGGCATTTATGGGAGAAGAATGTCTCGAAGCGATAAGCCATGCGGTGAAAGAAGCTACCCGGCTCGATATGGAACTTGGATTGATCCTTTCGAGCAGTTGGGATGCAGGGGGCAGTTGGATCAAACCTGAACATGGTTCAATGGCATTGTATGAAACCTCAAAGATTGTATCCGGGCCCGGGGACATTGAGTTGGAGCTGCCATTCCCTGAGCTCCCAACCAAGAACAGCGCTGGTAAGAATGTATATATTGAAAAAAAAGCGGACGGAATGCCTGTCTACTATAAGGATGTAGCTGTGCTGGCCATTCCCTCTTCAGGTGATGAGATCATTCAGGACTTATCTCAGGTTATTGATCTTACCGGTCATGTTGATGAAAACGGGAGGCTGACCTGGCAGGCCGGAGAAGGTACCTGGGAAATCTCGCGTTTTGTTTGTGCCAATACGGGTGAAATGTTAAAATGCCCGAGTCCCAACTCCACAGGCCTGAGCATGGACCATTTCAATGCAGATGCCACTGAATTTCATTTTAACCATTTCATAGACAAATTATCTTCAACACTGGGAGATCTTGAAAACACTCCCATAAAATACCTTTATTTATGCAGTTATGAAGTGGTAGGATTTGTGTGGACACCAAAAATGCTAGAAGAATTTGAGAATAGGCGAGGTTATGACATGAAACCCTACCTGCCTGTATTGCAGGGGAAAACATTCAAAACAAAGATATCACGGAACGGTTTATGCATGATTACATGAAAACCCTCTCTGATATGCTGATCGAGAACCTGTATCTGAAGGGCAGGGAAATCAGCAATCAGCACGGCCTGAAACTTTGCTCAGAATCCGGGGGACCGGGAGCACCTGTTCATAATGTACCTGTGGATGCCCTGAGGGCACTGGGCGTACTGGATATTCCCAGGGGAGAATTCTGGAATAAACATCCACGCTACGACGAAAATGGTTTTGATATCATGCAACTGGTCAAGGAAATATCATGTGCAGCGCATATTTATGGTAAGAAAGAGGTGCAGGGAGAAGCGTTCACCAGTTTCCTTCATTGGCAGGAAGGGCCAGCAGAACTTAAGCCTCTGGCCGACAAGGCTATGTGCGAGGGACTGAACCGTTTCGTATATCATACATCTCCCCATACAACTCCGGATGCTGGCATACCAGGGTTTGTTTACCATGCAGGAACCCATTTCAATTCCAGCCGGGTGTGGTGGCCTAAATCCAGGCCATTTTCAGACTATATTGCCCGCAGCTCTTTCATGCTGCAACAGGGGAATTTTGTGGGCGATGTACTCTATTACTATGGTGACCAGGCTCCCAATTTTGTGAAGCCGAAACATATAAATCCTTCACTCGGATTTGGCTATGATTATGATGTAACAAACAGCGAAGTCATTCTTACCCGGCTTGATGTAGAGGACGGGAAGCTTGTATTACCTGATGGACAAAGCTATGAGATCCTGGTTTTACCTGACCAGGACCATGCAGACACAGAAGTTCTAAAAAAGATTGAAAGCCTGGTTAATAAGGGAGCCACGATAGTTGGACCAAAGCCCACCCGATCACATGGTTTAAAAAATTATGCTGAGAGGGATAAACTCATTAAACAAATCGCAGATGAGCTATGGGGCGATTGCGATGGTAAATCAATTACCGAAAATCAATTCGGAAAGGGAAAGGTAATCTGGGGAAAAACGCTGAAACAGGTCCTTCTTGAAAGGGGATTGGGTCCTGATTTCAGTTTTACCAGTCAGAGTGACATGGCAAATATTGATTTCATACATCGTAAGACATCTGGTGAAGATATTTACTTTGTGAGCAATACAAAAAATGAGAGTGAAATCGTCGAGGGTATATTCAGGGTCAAGGATAAGGTTCCGGAAATTTGGGATCCCGAAACCGGGACAATCCAAAAAGTGGCATTATTCGATATTAATGGTGAAAAAACCAGCATTCCATTAAGGCTGCAGCCTCATGGCTCTGTGTTCGTTGTTTTCAGGGAACATGATCAGTCCCCTTATATGATCTCCGCAGCATTTGATGAGAAACAGATTTTTCCAGTTTCCAGCACGGATTCGGATAATACAATGTATACTGAGTTGCAAAAAGAAGGGAAAAAGATCAGCCTGATTGCAGTTAAAGAAGGTAAGTATTCACTTACAGATAATATGGGCAATAAAAATGTTGTTGAAGTAAGGGATATTCCTGGGGCTGTTGATATAACAGGGGACTGGCAGCTTGATTTTCCATCAGGCTGGGGAGCACCTGATCATATAGTATTTCCTGAATTGATGTCATGGACAGATTCGGATCAGGAAGGTGTGAAGTATTTTTCAGGTATAGCAACATACAAAAAAACCTTTGATATACCCGCTGAATATATTGAAGATGAGCTGATCATCACCCTGGACCTGGGCAAGGTCAGGGAGGTTGTAGAGGTTTATCTGAATGGCGAGAGCATGGGGATCCTGTGGAAACCTCCCTATAAAATGGACATTACTAGGGCTGCCAAAGCAGGGGAAAATACCTTAACTTTAGAGGTGGCAAATACATGGTCCAACCGCCTGACAGGTGATGGGATGCTTCCTGAAGGTGAACGGTATACAAAAACCAATATTACCGGTCCCAACTTACAAACTAATACCCTCTGGAGGGATGCCCCATTATTGGAATCAGGGCTTATGGGACCGGTAGCTATACATTTTGCCAGGAAAGTATCGATCAAATAATAATAAGATTTAATCTAAATTCGAAAAAAATGCCAGGTCCAGGTTCATATTTAGTCGGTAAAGAAGAAATGCAAGAATTAATGGATTTAATGGAGTCAGGTCACCTGTTCCGCTATGGAGATTTGAATGATCCCGATTTCAAGCACAAGGTCCATACCCTTGAAGAAGAATTTGCTGAATACTGCGGGATTCCCTTTGGGATCGCCACCAGTTCCGGTACCAGTTCACTGCTTATCCCACTGTATGCCCTGGGGGCAAAACCGGGAGACGAGGTGATAGTCCCGGCTTATACCTTTGTGGCAAGTTACTCGGCCATCATTTTTGCAGGTTTCATCCCTGTTCTGGCTGAGGTTGATGAAAGCCTGACACTTGATCCAAAAGATGTTGAAGCACGGATCACTTCAAAAACCAGGGCTATCATGCCGGTTCATATGCTTGGAAATCCCTGCGAGATGGAAAAGATCATGGCTATTGCAGAAAAGCATAACCTGGTTGTCATTGAAGACTGCTGCCAGGCAGCAGGAGCCTCATACAAGGGGGAAAAAGTTGGGACCATGGGTTTGGCTGGAGCATTTTCACTTAACGTTTTTAAAACCATCACGGCCGGTGATGGCGGAATGATCATCACTCGTGATCCGGAAATGTATGAACATATGTTTGCCATCCATGACCAGGGACATACACCTTCCCGGACCGGTGTCGAGGTAGGGAAAAGATATATATTGGGTTTGAACTTCAGGGCGAATGAAGTTACCGGGGCGGTAGCGCTCGCGCAACTCAGAAAAATTGATATGATCTGTTCAATGTTGCAAGAGAAGAAGAAGAAGTTTAAAGAATTAATATCAGGTGCTGAAGGATTTAAATTCCGAATGCTAAATGATGAAGCAGGGGCAATCGCTACTGTGTGTACAGTAATCTTTGACAGCAAAGAGAAAGCTGATACCGTATGTAAGGCCTTGGGGACGGATACCGTCGATCACAGCGGCTGGCATGTGTATGCCAACATGGAACATATCCTCCACTATTTCAAGGAGATAAACAGGCCCATACAGAAAGGCAGTTTCCCGGTAACGGATGATATTTTATCCCGCTCGGTAAATATCAGTATTGGCGTTGTTGACGGGGGACTAGGAGCAGGTTGGGGATTGAACATAAATTCAACTGATGAGGAAATAGAACAAAAAGCTGAAGCCTTTATTAAAGCATGTAAAGAGTAACTCTGCCTATGAAACCCATTATCAAATCATCAGGTATTTTAGTTTGTTGTTTCCTTGTTTTTTCTTTGTTTGGGTTTATCAATATTCCCTCTACAAGCAATATATTATCTGCCGGTACAGCGAAGGTTAATATTACACCTGCTGTACCCATTCCGATGAGTGGGTACAGGAGCAGGAACAAGCCATTTGAAGGCATACATGATTCTATTTATGCACGTGCCATCGTTTTTAGCGACGAGGAAAACAAGGCAGCCATAATATCAGCAGAGATCATTGGACTCTCAAACGTTTTCTGTGAAGAAACCTCCAGTCTCATTGAACAAGAAGTTGGGATAAAGAAGGAAAACATCCTCCTTACAGTGATACATAATCATAGCGGTCCTGTAACAAGGGTTTATACCGATGATGTTTCTCCTGAAGTAATCGCCTATGCCAATGAACTCAAACAAAAACTGGTTGAGCTGGTCATCGAAGCTGACAGGAACCTTCAAGCTGTCAGTCTTGGAGCCGGCAAGGGTGAATGCAGAATGAATATCAACCGCAGAGCTGAAGACGGCAATGGAAATATCCAGCTGGGACGTAATCCATATGGACCCTGTGATCATGAGGTCGGGATAGTTCGTATTGATGATGTGAAAGGCAATATCATGTCCCTTCTCCTCAACTGGCCCTGCCATGCCGTGGTTATGGGTCCCAGGAACCATTTCATCAGCGGAGACTGGCCGGGTGCCACCTCCCGCTATATAGAAGACAGCCTTGAAAATTCAGCCATTGCTCCTATACTGATCGGGGCCTCTGGTGATATAAACCCGATATACGGTCCACACATAGATTTTGTGGATGTAAATTCCTATGCCTATGCTTTGGAGGCCATAGGCTATGACCTGGGGAAAGAGGCCATCAGGGTATCCAGGGACATTCAGACCTTCTCGACCGGTACTATAAAGGCCATTCAAAAAAGTATTTTTCTTCCCGGAAAAGCGGATGAAGCAAACCGCCTTCATCACCAGGAATATGAGCCTGGGAATAATGTTGAAGTACGCCTTTCAGCCATTAAAATTGGCAACGTCATTTTTGCCGGTGTAAACGGAGAAGTTTTCAATCAGATAGGGGTTAAACTAAAAAACTTGTCTCCCCATTCCAATACTTTCTTTCTTACTCATTGCAATGGCAGTTGTGGTTACCTTGTAAGTGATGAGGCCATCTCAAAAGGAGGTTATGAAGTCAGTTCAACGAGTGCCCAATCAGGCGCGGAATCAGGAATAATTGAAGGTTTTCTACAGATGATTAATGAGTTGTCAAACTAAGATGATGGCCAGATTTAAACTTATACTTACGTTGACGGTCATCCTGGCAATTTCTGCCTGTGATACGGGACAAAAGAATGCTGAACCGGTCTACATGGATCCGGACCAGCCAATCGATAATAGGGTCGAGGATTTACTATCCAGGATGACCCTTGAAGAAAAGGTCGGACAAATAAACTGGCCCTGTGTTTATATGGACAAGTATGGTAAGGATATCCCTGCTAAACAGGAAGGAGTCAGAAAGTATGTTGTTGGAGATCTGATTGGCATCGGTCCCGGGGGAGGATTTTTTACCCTGGCCAATGAAATATCAAGGGAAGGTAGCAGGCAACAAGCAGAAGTTTTTAATGAACTTCAGCAATTAGCCCTGGATAAGACCCGGTTAAAAATCCCCCTTATGCAGGTTGAAGAGGGGACTCATGGGTATATGGCCCCGGGGGCAACGATATTTCCTGAGGGATTGGGACTCGGAGCAACATGGAATACTGACCTGATTGAAGATGTCTACAGTGCTGCTGCGAAGGAAGCCCGGGCTGTGGGTGTTCACCAGCTTTTTACATTGGTCATTGAACCCAACAGGGATCCCCGCCATGGCAGGAACCAACAGACCTACAGCGAGGATCCATTTTTATGTTCCCGTATAGCAGAGTCCATTGTCTATGGTGCTCAGGGCAATGATATTTCTGCCAATGATAAGGTGATCGCCGGACTCTGTCATTACCCGGGCCAGACACAGGGATTGAACGGAATCAACCGTGGCAGCATGGACTTATCAGAAAGAACCATAAGGGAAATCTTCCTGCCACCATGGGAAGCAGGTGTAAAAAAGGCCGGGGCACTGGGGGTGATGGCTACTCATCCATCCATAAATGGTTATCCAAACCATGGTTCTGAAAAATATCTTACCACCATACTCAGGGATGAACTTGGTTTCAAAGGAAATGTATTGAGTGAAGGAAGCAATACCGGTACACTTATCTATGAGCGTGTTGTGGCTACTGAAAAAGAAGCTGGGCCCATTGTCCTGAATGCCGGTGTGGATGTGAATATCACCTTCGAATCGGGGTACATGGAGGATATGATTGAGAACATCAACGAAGAAAATGTGAGTATGGACTTACTCGACCGTGCCGTCAGACGTATCCTCAGGTTAAAATTCCAGCTGGGTTTATTTGAGAATCCCTTTGTTGATGTTGAGCGGGCAGTTGGGATTGTTCACAACAAAGAACACCAGGATCTTGCATTGGAAGCATCCAGGGAGGGGATAGTGTTGTTAAAAAATGAGAACGACCTGCTACCCCTTGATAAAAACATCCACTCCATTGCGGTGATCGGTCCCAATGCCGATGAGCGGGAAAACCTTCTTGGAGATTATATCCCGAAGAGATTACTGTATGAGGCGGTAACTGTCCTGGAAGCCATCAAGGGTAAAGTTTCACCCGAAACAAAGGTCAATTATGTCAAAGGGTGCAATGTGCTTGACAGTACATTGAATGAAATTCCTGCTGCCAGAGCAGCAGCATCAATGGCTGATATTGCCATTGTTGTGGTTGGGGAGGATGAAAGAACAGATGGAGAAAGTGACGATGCCGCAGATCTGGACCTGACAGGGTATCAGGCTGACCTGATAAAGGCAGTACATGGAACAGGAACACCCACCATTGTTGTCCTGATCAGTGGAAGGCCATTAACCATCAGGTGGACAGCAGAGCATGTACCCGCCATCATTGAAGCCTGGATGTGCGGTGAGCGGGGAGGTGAAGCCATAGCCGATGTCCTGTTTGGAGATGTTAATCCCAGTGGGAAGCTCCCTGTAACATTTCCACGTCATGTGGGCCAGTTGCCCTTTTATTATAACTACAAACCGGCCAAGTTTAACAGGCATTGGAGGGCGTATGTTACCTATCCATTAACCCCTCTCTGGGAATTTGGTTACGGGCTCAGCTACACCGAATTTGAATATTCAAACTTGCAGATTAGTCCCAAAACCATCAATCCTGAAGACAATGTAAATATTCGTCTTGATATAAAAAATGTAGGCGATCTGGCTGGAAAAGAGGTAGCGCAATTATACATTGATGATGTGATCAGTTCGGTTGTAACCCCCATCATTGAGCTGAAAGGACTGGAAAAAATATCCCTTGAACCCGGGGAGCAAAAGACCATAAGTTTCCAGCTAAGGCCTTATGATCTTTCCATGCTAAACATGTCTATGGAACGTGTGGTTGAACCAGGAAACTTTGAAGTAATGATAGGCAGATCCTGTAAGGATATCAGGCTGAAAGGAAGCTTTGAGGTGATTGAATAGACCAGACATCCTAATGTTTATTTCATATCTATTTGAAAAAGTATCCTTATCTTCCCATAATAGTCGTTGATGTTCGAAAGATCTCCATACTGAGCGAATGATCAGTTTTTTATCTTGCTTATCTAAAAGTTTACTTATTCGTCCTATTTTATCAAAAACATCTTCTCTAACCATATAGTTGTAGTCTTTTTTAATTGATGATTCGAATACTAAATTAAATCCAGATTCTTTTAAACTGATTAATCGAGAATTGTTTTCTTTTATTGAAATAGTTGGAAGAAGTTGTTTGTGCTTGCGGTATTGTTTTTCAACCATTTCACAATACTCTTGTGCATTCATGAATTCATTTGTTTTTTTAATTACATATGGAGATGTCATTGACGAGAGCAAAGCTCCGTAATTCAAATCAAATTCCAATTCATTTCCTACCTTTAATTCTATCTTCCTTGTATTGACAATAATATGGTCACTGCTTGCCCCAAGGATATCAATATTCGATCTGGGTGTCAATCCGGAAACCAGAACATCCTGTAAGTCCTACATCCAATATAGCTCTATTTATTTGACCTTGATCCTGAAACTCAGGAATATTCCCGAATGCATCCTGAGAGACCTCTCCATAAGGAAGTGAAGGTTTAATTTTTGATTCAATAACTTCTGCAACCAGTGTAAACGCATCAGTAAAAAGTCCCGGGATTGGTTTTCTATGGAGGGTTTCACATCCCAAATAAATTGACTCACCTATTCGTAAGTTATTGATTCTACCGATATCATTTGTAGACATAAACCAGTTATAATTGGCGGAATTTCCACCGGAAATATATGTTAATTTCAGTCCGAATCTCTCATCAACATCTCTTACGATTTTAGACAAATATTCCATTTTTTCTTTATCAGGTGTAATTCCTCCAAAACAGGCCAGATTTGTTCCTAAACCAACCAGTTCAATCCCTTCTAGCTCCAAGACCTGTTTAATGGTACCATCTAAATCCAATGGCATTAAGCCCTCTCTTAAATCTCCCAACTCCAGCATTAAGATAATTTTATGCATGGATTTATTCTCGATCGCAAACTTTGAAAGTCTTCTAATTACAGAAAGCTCAGTATTAAGGCTTATATCTGTATATTTTACAACTTCTTCGGCTTGGCTTAGGTTGGGTGTCCGCAACAGAAGAAATTGGGCCTGGACGCCTGCATTACGCATCCTCCTAATATTAGCTTATCCTTGAATCAGCAAGGATATTTATTCCACTTTTAACCAAAGCATTAGCAATATCAGGATCCCCACATACTGCTTTTGTAACTCCGATAACATCAATGCCCTTTGAACCATATAGATCCTTCAAAGTTTTTGCGTTATGGGCAATTTTCCCAAGATCTATCTCTATTCTTGGGGTTAGTCTACCCAAACTGCTTGTTTTTGTAATTCCGGGAATACCTCGAATAACTTTTTAATCAATTTATCACAACCATGTTTTAAAACATCAGTAGTAGGTAGTTCATATTTGTATTCATACTCCATTATTGTTGTTTTTAATTCTTCATCGTCATATCTTCATGGTTAATTGTGATAGCAATTACCTTTGATTTAGAGAATACTTCTATTAATTCGATCTCACTTTCAAGGCTTGGCATAGGTATCTGGGATAATCGCAATGATTTTTTCTTTTTGGTGGGTGCTGGATAATAATTGCATTCGGCATCGCACCTCTTAATATAGCGCTGGATGATGTAAAGGCAGGATGGCTCAAAGCACCTTGCCCTTCAACGACTATAATATCCGGCTTGTTCTTTTTCATAGGCATCCAAAATCGCATTTTCAACTTCCCCGGTGGCAAAACCGGAAGTTAAAACATCTATTGCAATACCATACTTTGACCCCTGAAGAATACCGGTTTGTCCTGTTGCTATAAATGCTGCTTTCAGTCCCTCTTTTCTTAAGGCATCAACTAAATTTACAGTGGTGGTTCTTTTTCCAACGGCACAATCTGTTCCAAACACAGTTATTACCGGAATTTTGACTTTATTGATTTGTCCTGAAAAAATATGCAGGTCTTTTCGTTGTGGAGGTTTTCTGATATCATAAATCTTTACTCCATATTCACTCGCCTTTTGACTGAATTCTTCATCATCGGTGAAGAATTCCGGCAAGCCATTTACAATATTCATTCCTTTTTTCATAGCACTGAAAATTATCTCTTTCTGTTCCTCGTCAAGAAATGAAGCAAGTGGAGCTATGCCATAGATGAAATATTCCGGAACAAGTCTTAACTTATTGATGGCATCATCAATATTTAGGAAAATCGGTATCCCTGTTTTTTCCCATCAAGATATTCTCCTGCATCAAGACCTGCTTTTGTACTATCTATAATACCAAGGATATTATATTTTTCTGAGTGCCTGGCAAGCCCATTTGCAACTTTTCCGTCTAATTTTCCAAATTCATTTTCACTATATACCAGTGCGTTTTTTTTCATGCTATCTCTTTGGTTAATAGATTAGTATTCTTTTTTGAATACATATTCATCGTTTTTTCCCGATTAAGAGTTTATAGTATTTAAAAACTAAAACAGTACTTTAGCTTACTTCTTCATACCCGCTTTTTATAAAAGTGGATAGCATTTTGAACTTCTCGTTTGCTTTTATTGTGTTTCGAGAATGGGCAGGAATGATAATGGATTGCCCCGTTTCAAGTAAAATAGATTTGTCATCAATTACAACTTCAGACATTCCCCTCAATGATCTGAATAAAGGTTTCAAAGGGTGATATTTTTCCACACAACAGTTCACCTGAATCAAATGATACGGCAGTGATATTTCCAGTTATTTTTTTAATAATTGACTTGATAACTACTGAAATAGGGATGTACTCGATCACCTCTGCTACATTAAATGCTTTTGATTTTATAAATTCAGTGTTTCCCATTATGGTTAATCTATTATGCCGAATTTATACAAGAGCTACTATTTGTGCTCTTATATGATTTCAATGTAATCCCAGATTAGATTTCGGGCAGGATGTTTAGATCCGACTATTTAACGGAACCTTGTTGGCTTAATCTGCCAATTAGGGAGTATTTATCGCTATTGACATATTGCAAAAGCCATATTTTAGATTTAATGTATACTTAAATCTCACTTTTGGCTTTTAACCGTATATTTCGCGGGATATTACAGGCGGCTTTACTACTACAGAATTATCTTTTTGCGGTCTTTTTACCTGATTTTCTTGGGCATGCAGATCATTATATAGAGAACATACCGCTTTCTAATTTATTTGAGTCAGGATAATCAAGTATACAACAGAAGTAGAGTTATTTAATATTCAAAGCATTACACAAAAAAGAAGAAATCTTACATAAATCACATGTCTTCAAGATTTTTCATGCGCTTTTGCTTCAATTGTTTATAGAAAGATGGAGTAAGACCGGTGATTTTCTTGAACTGGTTGGATAAATGTGCTACGCTGCTATAATGTAGTTTGTAAGAAATTTCTGTAAGATTCAATTCGTCATATAACAGCAATTCTTTTACCTTTTCAATTTTGTTAATGATAATGAATTGCTGTATAGTAATACCCTTGACTTCCGAAAAAGTATTAGCCAGATATGTATAATCATAACCTAATTTTTCACTTATATAATCAGAATAATTCACATTAGGTAATTCATCAGTATAATGCATCATTTCTATGATGACATTCTTTATTTTCTCAATCAAAATGCTTTTATTATCATCCAGCAATTTTAGTCCTGACTTGAGTAAATTCTTATTTAGCTTTGCCCGTTGTTCATCATCAATATTTTCAAAGGTTTCTACCATGCCAAGATCTATCGTTTTATATAGGATTCCAAGTTTCTCGAGCTCAGCCTTAACCATCATCTTGCATCGGAGACTCACCATATATTTGATATAGATTTTCATTGACTATTTAAGCGTTTTGTTCATTCCCCCCAACTTATTCGTAAACCAACCAGGCTGTTGCCTTGCAGTCTTTATCCGTTTTAAAACGTATCCACCTTGCATGGAAATTCTCCGGAAATGTATGCTTGTAGGTCTCTCCGGCCGGTACGCTTATCTCAATATATTTCATCCAGTCTCCATGTCCTACTGGCTCAATTTCCACGATGAAGCTTACATCTTCCTCCTTGTCATGGTTGAGCGACATTTCTTTTTTGTCGTAAAACCCTATCAGGTATGGATCTGATGACCGGCCTGACTTTACGTCCGAGTTTTTCCAGGGACCGCCTTTTCCAACAGGTTTCCCCAGCTTCCAGAGATCATCAATGGCACCTACCCAAACAGCGGCTTTATTATCCTCTGAAACGATGATATGGGGATTATTGCCATTTTCTTCCGGGTTGACGCCTGTCATTACCAGCAGTCCCCTGTAAGAAGCATAATCATGGATCCTGAAATGATGTGAGGCTACCGGCCGGATCTTCGCAAATCCATCGGCATTTTCGGCCGGTAATTCGTAAAATGTTCCGTGACAATTAAATAAATCACGCTCAGTGGCTACTTCACGACTAAGCCTCAACTGAGACGAATTGGTAAGTTCTGTATATGCATGGCTGCCCAATGGCAATCTCCATCGCCTATCACTATCATCAACGATCAATACTGAAGATTCATCAATGCTTACCACATCTTGAGGTATGGCAAATTTTTCATCGATGAATTTCCTGGTCTCATCATCTTCTTCGGGAACCAGCTTCATGTCCGCCCCCAGTTCGTAGTAACCGGCATCCTCCCCCTTGTATCTGGCAGAAATGCCCAGTACCCTTCGGTTATTGCCAAGTCCATATAAGAGTCCACCGCTGACTTCATCTTTATCAGCATTTATTAATCCATTAAAGGATTCGTCGGCCATGGTTGACCTTTTATCCTCCCCTGCATAAGTAAAATGTACGGTAACTTTGCTGTCCTTATCCGAGCTTACCCTTACCCATTCTCCCTTTTGATCTTCTGAAAATTCAATTCGATCGGCATTCCCTGGCTTGAGATTCCTGGTAATCAAAAAGCTCCAATTTCCATTGCCCTGTATGTCAACTTCAAATGTAAGTTCAATGTCCTGCTGTCCATGGTTCTTTATCCATACGGAGCGTCGGGGCCATCCTGTAAAAAGGAAAGGTTCGGAAGGCTCATTTGCCTTTATATCATCCTCCAGCCAGACTGCTCCCGATGCGGTACTGGGACCCAGCTGATCGGGTTTATCCACAGAGGTGAACCATAGATTTGAATGCGATTGTCCGGGGCCCTCTATATTCCCTTTCACCTTCCTTTTGTTCAGAAACTCTCTCTGTGCAGAATCATCACAGCCAAATACCAGTTGATCTCCCCATCTTGCAAAATCGCCGATTACCTTCAAATAAGCAGAACGCGGCCGTATCCCGGCAGTATTATCGCCTGCAAAACTACCCGGGAACCGCCAGAACATGCCATGCATGGTCATCAAATAGTCTGCATGCTCCTCGGTCCCAATATTCCTTATCCTGGGCCATTCGGTATTCCATCCATGTCCGCCGTCATAGCTATGGCTGGCCTTTGGTAAGCGGAAGAATATCCATTGATCGTTATCCCGAAGCCCGATCAGCAAGGATTTAAAATCAAAACCGGTAGTCCATATAGGATCGGCTTCAGGGTTTTCATTGCCATAGATCCCTCCGGGACCGGTCACTTCAACGAATTGATTCCGGCGTATCATGGTCCAATCCTTACCATCCCATTCCAATAAAGCTCCAGCTTCAGCTCTAAAATCATGGAGGGCAGCCTGGCTGGCTTCTCCATTGTTAGAATATACCAACACACCCTGTCCGGAATACAGGCCTTTGCCATGGGCGCCGGGTAATAAGGGACCGTATTGTTGCATATCACCTTCTTTCTGAAGGACATGTGCATCCGGGTAGAGGGTATTAATTTCAAGGGTATTTACATCCACCTCGTAGAATCCCTCTTCCATGGAAGCATAATAAATCTTATTTTCCGGATCACTTAGATGGCGGGCATTTCCGGTATGCCTTCCAGGCATCTTTTCATAGGGGATGACCCTTACTTTCCCATTATCATCAATGGCATAGGGTCCGATGAATAGTTGGTTACTTTCCTTATGGATCATCCTGTTGGCAGGGGTTCCTCCAATGCTTTCTTCCCGTATGGTTTGATCCAGGCCGGTTGTGATTTCATACAACTTATCCGAGGATCCATTGGGGAAATGAGGTCCATAGGTAACCACCCAGAGTTTTCCTGCCCAGGGTACCACGGCCCCCGTTCCACATTCTCCCTCATTGTTATAATAAGAGAGATGAGGATAGATACCACTGATTGTAAAAGGTTGGGGTTCCTGGCAGGAGCTCAGGATAAAAGTAAAAACAATTATGGCAAGAAGGATTCTCATTTTATATCATTAAAAAGCTTACTATTTTTTGATGAGATTCACCCAGAGCCTGACCTTGCGATCATTATGGTTGGCTCCGAACAGGTCCATATCCCCATCATCATCAATATCCATAATTCTCATACTATGGCATCCTGAATCATGCAATACTTGTTTGGTCCATGATTTTCCTGAGGCGTCAGCATAATAAATTTTAACTTCATCCGGATCATCACCCTGAAGCATCTCAGCGGTGGCTACATCCAGGTTCCCATCCCCGTCAAAATCAGCAAGCCCGACGAAGTGATGAACAGCTTCCACCTTGTCATCAATAATATGTTCCGTCCAATTATCTGTTGCTACCTCAGGTGCCTCAAGCCAGGAGATACGAAATACCATGCCTTTCAGTTCAGATGGGGCCAGCACAATATCTTCCCTCCCATCTCCATTTATATCTCCAACATCAATATACGAGCTCTTAAATGTCCAGGTATCGGTATATGAATGCTCACTCCAGGTTAAAATGTTCCCCGTATTCTCAAACCAGTATCCATTGGTTAATACATCCGGGAGATTATCATCATTCATATCAAAAACCTTAAGGCCTTCTCCGTCCTTACAAATGATTTTGCTTCCTTTCCATGATTGAGGAGTGATTTGTTTGTAGAAAAACAGCGCATCTCCATGGTGTCCGAATTCTCCCTGATCGCGGGCTACTATATCAATCAGGCCATCATTATCGAAGTCGCTCAGTTCCAGATCATGGCATCGAACAGAATCGATTACATGGGATTCCCATCCTGGATTCTCAAACCACTCAATTGTATTTTGCCTCACACAGAAAACATCCAGGTCATTGTCTCCGTCTATATCAAACACCTCTATATCGGTTGAAAAACCGGTTTCATCGGAGATTATTTTCTTCTGCCAGCCTGGATTTTCATAGTATACCAGTCCCCCGCTTGCATACCCTCCGATAACCAGGTCCGTCAATCCATCATTATTAAGATCGCCAAAGCACTTCCCCCATGGCATTTCCGGTCCCTCAGCATCAATCAAAATGCAACTGAATGGAGCCTGTGCAATAGAAGATCCTGCGATCAGCGATAAGCAAAGAACAAACATGGAATTAACCATAACAGTTGAGGATACGATCACCTCTTTTTATAAGATTCATTTTAGATTTTTTCATCGTTTTATTTTTAAGGTTGTTTTTTAAGGCTTTAGCCAGTACCGCTCAATTTCCTCCAACGTTTTTCCTTTGGTCTCGGGCATTAGCCTGACTCCAATATATAAGTGTCGGTATGCAGAACAGTGCAAATATCCAGAATGTAATTGCCGGTCCCAGGTTCTCGAGTAAAATAGGGATCATCTGTCCAAGCGTGGCGGTTCCTATCCATACTGCCAGGGTTGCAATGGACATAGTCCGGCCCCTGATCCGGGTGGGATAGATCTCGGAAAGTATAACCCAGACCACCGGACCAAGTGAAAATGCAAAACATGCGATAAAAACCAGAATGAAGGACAGAAGCAAAATTCCTTCCGCAAGTCCAAGGACAAACAGAAATCCAATGGCTGTCGTAGAAACAAGCATGCCGGCAGTTCCAACTATCAGTAATGGTTTTCTGCCAAACCTGTCAATCATCAGGATGGCCAGGATTGTAAAAGTCAGGTTTATAGAACCAATGATCACCTGTCCCCCAAGCGCCTCATTCAATTCGAATCCTGCCCCTTCCAATATCTTGGGACCATAATAGATAACTGCATCAATACCGGTAAATTGCTGCAACACTGCCAGCGAAACTCCAAGCAGCACAGCTAGCTTTAATCCGGGTTCCAATAACATTTTCAATGAGTTCTTTTCAGCACCGACTGTATCAATGATTTCTTTTATCTCTGACGCTGCAGATTCAGGCCCGACAATTCTGCCAAGGATTTTTGAGGCTTTTTCTATTTGTCCATTTACCACCAGCCATCTCGGACTCTTGGGGATGGTTGTAACCAGTAGAAAGAATAAAAGGGCTGGAATGGCTTCCATGCCTAACATGGCCCTCCAGACCTCATCTTTAAATACCAATTGTAATGCCTCATTATCCAATATATTTACTTGTGAACTGTGCAGTAAGCGGGCATTTATAAGATATGAACATAAAATCCCCAGAGCGATAGAGAACTGGTATAGGGCTACCAGCCTCCCCCTTGATCCTGGGGGAGAAATCTCCGAAATATAAAGAGGTGATAACATGGAGGCAATCCCAACACCCATTCCGCCAATCATCCTGTATAGACACCAATGTCGTGAAGGAACCGGAGAGAGCACATCCAATGGCCGATATTGAAAACAAGATACCGGCAAGCAGGAGGATACGTTTTCTTCCGTATTTATCACTGAGCCATCCGGCCACGGAGACACCAGCTATACATCCCACAAGGGCAGAACTTACATACCAGCCTTCCATGGCTGCGGCCAATCCGAACTGGGTGCGAACAAAGGCAAGGGTGCCAGAGATCACCGCAGTATCATACCCGAACAAAAATCCTCCCAATGAGACTACTACAGCTAACCAGATAATGTATAATCTTTTATTTTTTTCCATCTGAGACAATTACGGCTTCAATATTAAGATAATCAGCTATCTTCTTGATGGTTTCAGCATGATGCCCTATACCGAGTGCAAAATGATGCGTTGGTCCTTCAGCGACCCAACGTTTTAGGAATGTAATGACATCAGGTTTGAAAAATCCCCGGGTATTCGTATTCCCGGTCGGGGGGATGGGTCCGGCAACAGATTCACCCTCAGCTAATGACAAACTTGAACTTTCCTTCGTAAGTGGATGAGATGCTGAGCATGGTAATGGGACCTTCCTTTATCTTGAATTCCACACTCGCCCCGCTGCCCGGTTTTCCATGGTACTTGATCAGGCTTCTCAGTGCAGGTTTGCTGTCTGCAATGTTTATATGATGGGGACCGTCATGCCCGACCAGGATAAATCCTCCATTGAAATCGATGGGGTGAAATTCTGCAAAGCTGCCCCCTATCTCCAGCCTGTCCATAATCAGCATGGCAATACATGTCTTCAGATCGGATTCCCCGCACATTGGAAAACCTGCAGCAGTGAGGAGGGAATTGCCCACGATCAGGTTGGTAACGACAGTCCTCAAATCAGAGCCTTCAAGAGATTCATAATAGTACGCCAGTCCATCTAAATTTTTCTCATCCACAAAACGATTCAGGGCAATGCTCACTTTTGCAGCCGTATAGAGGTCCTCATCTGTAAGTTTCCTGGTGATGGGATCAGAAACCGGAACGGGTGTCTCAAAGAAATCAAGAATGGTTTTTTGATGTTTGCTGATTTCCTCCTCCTGTACCTGATTAAAGTGATTTAATATATCTTCTGCTTCTGTTTGTACAATATGACAACCGAATGCTGCCGTAAACATACTCGGATCAGAATGCATGTCCAGCATTGATTCGATGGGATGTCCAAAATGGCCAATTCTGGCATTTTTCAGGTCATGCAAAACCTTGGCAATCTGGCAATATTTAGCAATCTCATCATCTGCTGCAGGATCATCCTCCAGGGTCCCAATGATGACATCAGGTACCGCTTTACCCATTCTAACAGCTACTCCGGCAAATTCAGGAACAGAACAGACATCATCATTGGCCAGTTGCATATGTGTGGAAGCCTTGGTATAATCCAGTGCTTTCAGTGGCTGGAGTGCGACCATCACAATGGGGATATCTATATTCCTTATAATGGTGCCAAAGGTACTGGAGGTGGCGTAGGTAACCATATCACAAAAAATCAGATCCAGGTTGGCCGCCTCTCAGTTTGGGTACCAGATCATAGGCACTCTCTGCATCATCCACCATGCCAAAATCAATTACATGAACATCAGAGATTTTTAGTTTTTCTGTGAACTTTTTCTGTTTTACATGTAATTCATCCAGTAAACCATCAAATTGTTCCCAGTACTTCCAGTAGCCTACCCCGAAAACCCCAATATTTGCCTGCAATGGTTTCCTTCTTGAAATGATGTTTGTTCCCATAAATATTTGGTTTAGCTCATTTAATATATGCCAATCACTATGCTGGTTTCAATTGGCTTCTAATTGATGCAATTTAATCGGTTGAATTCTCCGTATTGTCAATAATAAAACAACAAATGCCAGGGGATATAATATCCCTGAAGTGATCCACAGGGGAAGATATGAATAATTCTCGACGATCTTCCCAATCATCGGATTGATCAATAAACCAGCAACGGCCCCTGCTGTGCCACACATACCTACCACCGTGGAGGTTGCATTTTTACCGAACAATTCACTGGTAATGGTGATATAATTTGTTATCCAGAAACCATGGGCAAACATGATCAGGGACATGAAGACTATGGCGATTTCTGCGCTTGATGCGACCACCGTCAGGGGTGCCACCATGGTCAGCCCTGCTGCCAATCCCATAACCGTTTTTCTTGCCCTGTTCACCGACATGCCAGATTTAACCAGGCGGTCTGAAACGCCCCCACCGATAATATTTGAAACGCCAAGGGCAAAAAATGGTATCCAGAATAATTCACCAATCCGTTCAAAAGAAACTCCTCGTTCTTCACTTAAATATTTGGGTATCCAGAACATAAAAAAGTAAAAAACCGGATCGAGTAAGAACCGCATGGAAATTAAACCCCAGGCTTGCCGGGTCATAAGGATCTGTTTTATCGGGACAGATATCTTTTTGGTTTTCTGTTCCTCTTCCTTTTCTTTATCTTCCTCAATAAGGGCCAGTTCTTCTTTAGTAATAAAGGGCGATTTCCGGGGCTTGTGAAAGAAGATCAACCAGACAAGTACCCATATACCACCGAAAATCCCGGTGGCTACAAATGCTCCTCTCCAGCTAAAAAGTGTGATAAGGTAAACGGTTAGCGGTGGCGCGATAACGGCACCCAGGGCAGCCCCTCCTATCGCGATGCCCATGGCTGAGGCTCTTTGTTTCTGAGGGAACCATTCTGTTACGCCTTTGGCTGCTCCGGGGAAACACCCTCCTTCTCCAATGCCCAGGAAAAACCGGGCCGTACCAAGATGCCAGACATTTTGCACCGCCCCATGCATGGCATTGGAAAGGGACCATAATCCCACAGACACGGCCAATCCCATACGGGTTCCAAATCTGTCAATCAACCATCCCCCAAGCGTAAACATCAGGGCATAACTGATCAGGAAGCCCGTATTGATCCATCCGTACTGTACATCTGAAACGTCCAGGTCAGTCTGTATCTTCAGTATGGAAATAGACAGCACTTGCCGGTCAAGAAAACTGAGTGCAGTAGCGACAAATAGTAATCCTACTATCAGCCATCTTAAATTTTTGATCTTGAACATCCCTGGATAACTATTTTAAATACAGAACTGCATCATCTCCGCCGAAAGGTGATTTCATTATCGGTATCTGACCTCCCTTTATTTTTCCCTGTTTTATTGTCTCTCCTGTATTCGGATTAAACCATTCCACCTCCAGATCGCCGGTAATGTCCGTTAAATTCACGGTAACCTCATTCCCTTCAGGTAAATATACCAGGTATGCTGCCCCCTTTTCAGCCAGGCAATAGCCCGATGATGCCAGCTCATTTTCCGGGGTCATCTTAATCAGATTCATGCGCTCAGCATATGCCAGCGTATAGCCCATACTTTTTCTGATGGGTTCTACCCATCCAGGATCGTAAGATCCCTTTAATACCTTGGTGTCATAAGGGTCCATAAAAATGGGATTCATCCCCCTTAAAAAGCTTTTCCAGACCCACTGCTGATTTCCCCCTATCCCCCATAAGTGGTCAGTATCCGTAATGATCACTTTTCGCCCCTGCGCTTCCGGAGGATTGTCACGGTATCCGCCTTCAGCGTTTGGTGAGATCCAATCGGCCGGGGATTCGAACAGGGTTCGGTTACTTCCCCCTTTGAACTGGAATGTCATGCCAACAGGGTGCTGATAAGGTTGTCCGTTTTCATATTCATGTATAAAATCAATCATATAATATTGCCAGGGAGAGGAAGGAGGATGGTTTTCATTGGATATTTCATACAGGACATTATCAAGGTCATTCACCGTTTCAATGACCTTCCTGACATAGTTCTTCTGAATAGAAGTTATGGCCGTATCTGCCAATGTGTGAACCTCGAGTCCGTATCCATCCCCGTTCAGATCACCATCAATCCCGTTTATATTATTCTCAGGATGGAAGGGGTGATTTATCCAACCGTCCTCCAAGCGCTGCAAGCCCCAGCCTTCAAACAGCATAATGGAAGCATAGATATTATGCTCCCTTGCTGCTTCAGTCCGGCTGCGCAGTCGTTGAAAATATGCTGGATTGAACTTTTGCAGGTTAAACTTTGGTTTGCCATCCAATGCCATCCCCGGACCGGTGCGCATAAATGGAAGCGGAGCAACATGGTGGAACTTATAGTCAATAGAATCCGGCTCATTGGCCCTGGTATCCCAGCCCATAAGTTCCCATGTCCATAAACGGAAAAAATTGTGGTTATATTTATCCATCCACTCTAAATACCCCTCAAAATCAAAGGGTTCCGGAGGGTCTTCCGGACTCATATCCACCAGGTTTGGCCAGGTATGTGAGCCGGTCAGATAGACGGCCTTACCACTGCCATCAGTAAAGTATCGCGGATTCTCAGTACTGATTTCCAGTAGCCTGCTGGTGTTTTTATCGCACCCAATCTGCCCTAACAATAAAGCAAAACTGATTAATAACAGGTTTCTTTTTGTCTTCATTTTTTCAATTTTTATTTGATCGTTATTACGTCTCTTAACCTGATATCCCTGGAGGAACTTCCGATTAATATTTCAAACTCTCCTGGCTCCACGACCCATTGATCCTTTGAGGTTTCAAAATGAGCAAATTGATCCCTGCTCAGTCTAATCGATACAGGCTTTGATTGGCCTGGATCAAGAAATACTTTGGTAAAACCTTTCAATTCTTTCTCGGGCTTGTCTATGGTTGATTCCAGGTCCCTCACATATAACTGGACTACCTCCTTGCCCGGAACAGATCCGGTGTTTTTAATTTCAGCCTTTACATTAACTGATCCGTCATTCCAGCCGCTCTAAACGTAAATTATTGTAAGTAAATTCGGTATAGGACAATCCATATCCAAATGGAAACAATGGTTCAATATTATTTTTATCATAATGCCTGTATCCAACATAAATCCCTTCCTCATATTTGACTGTTTTGGGATCTCCTGGAAAATTACCATAACTCGGATTATCTTCCAGCTGTCTCGGGAAAGTTTCAGGAAGTTTCCCCGAGGGGTTCACCTCACCAAATAAAATCCTGGCAATGGCAGTACCACCCTCCTGGCCAGGGTAATATGCTTCCAGTATTGCAGGGACTTCTTCTACCCATGGCATGGCTACAGGCGTACCATTTATCAGGACAATTATGGTATTGGGATTGGCCCTGGCTACGGACCTGATCAGTGTATTTTGCTCTTCAGGAAGCAGCAGGCTTTCCCTGTCCTGCATCCCTCCTTCATAAAGATTTGACAATCCCGCGAAAACGATGGCCACATCACTTTCCTTTGCTGTTTTAACAGCCTCTGCAATGGGATCCTTTTTCCCGGGTATCTCCCATTCCAGGCGGATGGAGTTGCGATTGGCTTTTTTGTGGAATTCCACACGGACTTCCAGGGGAACACCTTCATTCATTTTTATCCTGACACTCTCACTAATCTTCTTAAACCCGGCTTCAAAGTTTTCATTGTAAGGATCTCCCCAATGATCGATCAGCAATTCACCATCCAGGTAAAATCTAACCCCTCCCTCAGTACAGTGAACACCTATGTTATATTCACCCGATACAGGAGGTTTTACCTGGCCAGACCAGCGGACCGAATAATCCCCTTTGTCTACCTCCTTGCAAGGTGCCGCCCATCCCCAGGAAAAGTCAATTTTTTCATCGAAACGAACAAGCACAGGATCCCCTTCTAATTCTTTGCCCATAAAATATTCCCCCCTTAACCCCTGAACCGGTTGTATTCCATCCATGGAGCTGAGATATTGGCTATATATAATGGGCATATCTCCCTTCATCGCGCAACCTTCCTCAAACAGCACCCTTACTGGGTCTAAACAATAATTTCTGATGCCATCCAGGGGACTTACCGTGTGGCAGGCTGTGACGGAGGCACTGCCCCCTCCCCCTAGCCTGGCTTCCCTGGCATTTGGACCGATCACGGCTATTGTTTTAATATCCTTCATATCCAGAGGCAAGAGGCTTCCTTTATTCTGCAAAAGAATGATGGCTTCTTCTGCTGCTTCCCGGGCGATTAGGTGGTGACGAGGAGTATCCCATTCAGCATTTAAACCTGATTTATCATTATCCAGAGATTTCGTTTTAATGATGGCAGCAAGTATTCTTCTTACCCTGTTATTCAATTCTTCTTCTGTGAAATTACCCTGTTCAATCTCCTGCAGTATGGCAGCTTTTGTCAGTATTTTACCCGGACCGGGCATCTCCAGGTCAGTTCCGGCCTCCAGGGCTTTAAGACTATGGGTGCCTCTCCAGTCTGATACTACGAATCCCGGATATTGCCATTCTTTTTTAATGATATCATTTATCAGGTGATTACTGGCTGAGGTATATTTTCCATTCAGCTTATTATAACTGGTCATAATTCCCCAGGGAGAGGATTCAAGTATCGGGATTCTAAACCCGGGCAAATAAATTTCCCTGAGAGCTCTTTCTGAGACTTCTACACTTAGCTGACTCTGATTGGTTTGCTGATTATTAGCCGTAGCTGCCTTTATCACCGCCACTATATGCTCAGATTGAACGCCCTGTATGAATGATGAGGCCAAGCAACCAGTTAAATAGGGATCTTCGGAATATGTTTCATAATTCCTGCCTCCAAGGGGAGTTCTGTGTATATTCACCATGGGGGCCAGGAGAATGGCAGCCCCGAGGGCCCTGGTCTCACGGCCAATGGCCGCTCCGACCTCCGCTACTAACTCACGGTTCCATGTTGATGCCTGGCCAACAGCAGTGGGAAAACAGGTAGAACATCCTGAGTATTTGCCGTCCTCATCAAGCACTACTGTGACCCCATGCCCGCAATCAGTTGCCCGGAGGGAGGGTATACCAAGCCGATCGACACCTTTAATATGCCACATATCTTTTCCCGTAAGGAAGCTTGCCTTTTCTTCAAGGGTCAATAAAGCTAAGAGGTTTTCTACCCTTTCGTTGACAGGTAATTCAGAATTTGAATAGGGGGGGATATCTTCTTTTGCACATCCGCAAAACATGATCTCAAATACGATCACAATGAAGAACAGGATCTTATGTGGGGTTTTGTAATTCATCCGCAATGGAAATATATCAGAAAGATTTTAAACGTGGAGCCCTTACCTCCTGTTCCCATTCAAGTATTTTTTCTTTCAGGCTGCTTACTTTCTCAGGTTGGGCATTAAACAAATCATGCTTTTCTGACGGATCATCAGCCAGATTGAACAGCTTCTCAAAAAGAATGCTGTCATTCACTATTTCAGTCAAGTATTTATATTCTCCATCCCTGATGGCTTTCTTCACACTATTGCCACGTTTTGCCCTCCAGAACAGCGTCCGGTCAAAATCCTCATCCTCCTGGGAGACATGATTAACAATATCAAATCCATCTGTCTTTAGCTGTTCTGTGTTAACACCGGCCAACTTCATAATGGAAAAACTCAGGTCAAAACTGATTGATACCTGATCTGACACTCTGTTACCCTTGATGTTTTCAGGCCATCGGATAATGCAGGGAACACGAATGCCTCCTTCATAGACATGACCTTTAAACCCAGATAGAATGCCATTGCTGGCCATCCTGTGCCCACCGTTATCCGAAAAAAAGAAAACAATGGTTTCTTTTTCAATGTCCTTCTCTTCAAGGGTTCCCAGGATCTCTCCTATTCCCTTGTCCAGGACCTCAACCATTTCAATGTATTTTTCCCTGCTTTGAAAATTCCATTCTTCACCATTGATTGGCCGTCCCAGATCATCGCCAGGTCCCTGGAATGGAGAATGTGGTGAGGTAAAAGGAAGGTAAAGGAAAAAGGGATTTTTCTCATCCTGCTGGTTCAGCCATTCAATAGCCTTTTCAGTGATCAGTTCAGTCATGTATTCACCGTCGTGAAATATCTCCTTTCCGTTTTCTGCCAGGTTATGAGCACCTGTAAAGTCTGGCAGGTTGATTGATGCCTGTTCAGAATGGTAGAAATAATCTCCGCCGTAACCAATATTGCCGATGGAGTAATCGAAACCCTGCTTGTCAGGCCGGAATTTCTCTTCATAGCCCAGATGCCATTTTCCCATAAGGGCCGTACGATAACCTTCCTTTTTTAATGCAAAAGGCAATACGGCATATTCGGGCGGCAGTCCCAATTCTTTCTGTTCCCACAGCCAGATAGCTTCATCATACCTGCCAACATTGCCTGCCCCCAGCGCACATTCCAGTCCGCCAACACGCTGCTGGTAGCCCCCTGAAAGCAAGGCAGTACGGGTGGGAGTGCATTCCGGACCATTGGCGTAAAAATTTGTGAATCTAACTCCCTGTTCAGCCAGTTTATCAATATTTGGCGTTTTTATGTCTAAACAACCATAGCTCCCAAGGTCCCCATAACCCATGTCATCAGCAAGGATTAGAACGATATTGGGTTTTTGTTCCACCGAAATATTATTGCATGAGCTTAAAACACTCAGCAGTAAGGGTATCAATAGACATAACCATCTCATTTCACTAAATTTTATTATTATAAATGCTTCTCGAAAAATCGAAATATGCTTTCATTCTCGAATACATGACCACCGGCATGCTCGGAATATTCGAATAAATCTCCGACACCAAGCTTTTCATAATAGACCGCTGCTTTCTTTGCCTCACGTCGTACTCCCTCAATATCGAAAAGGGTATCTTCAGCACCCATCTGTATCATCATTGGACGTGGACAAACCATTCCTGCCACCTGCGCATTTCCGAACTGCACAAAAAGGTTTCTGTCTACCTGGTTCTCCGGACCATCTACCCGGTTCAGATAAAGTTCATGCTCGCGGAAATTTCCTGAGGGTACGGCTGCTTTTATCTCCGGAAACAAGGCTGCTACATGTAATGTGTAAAACCCACCCCATGAAAGTCCGGTCATCCCTATCCGGTCACTGTCAATTTCAGGATGATGCCTGATAAGGGTTTTCGTACCTTCAATGATCATTTGCAGCTCCACTCCAATGATGCTGGTCCCAAGGAGTCTTAACCTGCTGTCAAGCAAATTTCTCTCGGCTCCTTCAATTTCAGGATCATTACCATATCCACAACGCATAACCAAACCGGGGGCCCATACAATATAGCCTCTCTTAACTGCCTCATGTCCAAATGAATGATAATTAATCCTGGTGTCCAGGTCACAGATGGCCTCAGGGTTACCCCCTCCTCCATGTTCACAGATCAGCAGCGGTGCCTTCCCGGCAATATTATGGGGAACCATATATATTCCATAGGCTTCTATACCGTCAGCAACCCCTATCCAAATTCTGTAAATATTACATATAGAATCCTTACCAACCAAAAGGGTTCGGGGTGCTGACCCCTTTGTTGCCAGAGGAGGTGGATAACCGAATGATTCAGCGAGTTCTTCCCGGAAGGGGACTAAGGATTTCTCGTACTGTTCAAAGCCTGAATAATCCGGCGTAAATTTGGATAAGGTCTTTTCCTTTCCTGCTTCAACCAACAGATCGATATACTGCTTTAATTCTAGATGTTGCTGTTTCCTGATGGGAAAGGATTCTGAGAATTTCTCCCTGTACTGTCCGGGTACATCCTGTGCAAAAATACCCGCAGCAATAGCCAATAATAAACTTGAGATGAAAATTCTTTTAACTTTAAAACGCATCCTTTGAAAGTATTTTATAGAGGTGAACTTCATAGTCTTTGAACTGATCCTTAAAAATACCCTTTGATATGTTAAGATTGCGGTCTTCATACATCACCGATATCCCTTCACCTTTTATCCCATTTACGATATAAGTAGCGGTTGTTACCCCTTCGCGCATGGAGACAGTAAAAACATACAGGGCATTTTCATAATGTTTCACCATTATATCAACCGGGACTGAAGCATTACTGGATTCAACAGAAACTACACCATGAATGTCAGGTGAATTCAGCACCGGAGCCAGTTGATGGATTTGTGCATTGATTGCAGAAACTGCCGGGAAAATAAGCGGATCTTCCAGAAGTGCATTGGCCTTAGGTTCAGGCACCCACTCATGACAGAAATATCCAAATCCTTTTGCGCCATGGATAATGGCCATCCAGACCTCGGCTTTTACCTGGGATGGAGTGGGTTTGTTCTCACTGTTAATATGGGTGGTTTCAATCCAACACCAGACTGGTTTTTTGTCCCCGGACCACCGCCGGAGGTTATCGATTCCCTGTGGCACATACCACAGGTTATTCCTGATTAGATCATATTTACTAGTTACCGGGTAAATATCATAGGAGATGATATCACAGGCCTTGATATATTCAGGATAAGAAAGTGTATCAGTCCTGCAGGTGCCACGGCCTACCCAGTCTACATAGGAGACTCCCTGTCCCAGGTTCAGATATACTGGCCGGGAAGGATCATTTTGTTGTATGGTCTTGTAGTAATTTATGATGATGGCCGGATCTATACAAGGATCATATCCCCCTGATCCGTCTGCCTGGGCATTGTCGGGTTCGTCCTGCTGTGTCCATCCAACAATGATAGAGTCATTTATATGGTCCAGTCCGACATTATTTTGTCTGCACATGACCGGCATTCCTGCAGTTCTTAAAATGGCAAGTTGATCTTCTGTTGGCCCATGCCAAAGTCCGACATACAGGTTTATCCCACCTTTTTTATAAGCTGCTGCATCAGATGGATCCTGCAGCCATACGGCTATGGGAAAATAATTGGGGTCATCCGGCAGCCCGTTTATCCACAGGTTTTTATCCTGTCCCTTAGCTTCAGTAAGGCAGATAATGAATATGATAATCAGTTTTACTCTATACATCTTATATCATTTAGGCATGCATGCTGGCAGGCTATAACAGGATATTCCAATTGTTCCCAAAATATGCCTTGTCACAAAGCTCAATAAATTCCCTATCCTTCCTCATTTCTCCCAAATGCCTTAGATCCAGATACAAATAGAAATCTCAGCCAATACCCGTAATGGTATTTTTCCCGAAGGGACCTGGGATTCATCAGATTTGAATACCAGCCGGTATTAAGTCTGTATTTCTCTGCAACCTTTACAGCCATCAAGGCCTTCTCCCATTGTTGATTAGCAATTCCGTAATGCAGATCTTTCAAATCCTCATACTCCAGATCAGAAGTAAGAATCAATGTTGCCGTATCAGGGATATCGAGTCCTGTTAAATTTACAGTTTTTTCAAAGATTGTATCTCCATTGAGATCGTATTCAACATGGTCAAAGAATCCATTGTTATTTTTATCTGTATACCTAATGGTGGGAAAGATATCTGGTTCTTTTGTGTTATTATCCTCGGGTTGGAGATTGGGGCCTCTCCAGCCCTGCCATCCCTGGAAATAGACAGCCTGCTGATCTATCCGCCAGCATCCCCATTCAGCTCCAAACAGATGTATCTTGCCATCGAAGGGGCCAATATATAGCTGGCCTTTACCGGAAAAATCAAGATCCCACTCCCCCCTGTCTCCCGTCACATCCGCCTGGGGATTATGGTCCAGTCCCCCATTGCGGGAACCTGCCTTAAAAGGATCTTTGGGATCGTAGAATTCCACTCTTTCCCATCGCTGGCAGTCATCATCCTCATCGTAAATGAGCCAGCATTCCTCCCATTGGCCTCTTTGAAATACAAGGTCATAAGCAGCATCATGGTCAGCATAAATAAGCTCTGTCATGTTCCCGCCATCTGGGATCGTGAAAGAATATCTCACTTCCGGTCAGGCCTTTTATGCTTTCATATCTATGTACCTGGTCACTATAATCAAATCCCTGTCCGGAAAATTTGAGGCTTAGGTCATAATCAAATTCGTTTGAGGGGCTATTATCATTATCCAGGTCAAATGTCAAATAGGCCTGGTTAATGACACCGTCGAAATGAATACTTCTCATTTCATCGGTAATATTTCCCTCCGCCGGTAATGGTTTAGCATCCTTATCAATTTCAGGCTGGTCTGTCAACCGGATAGCCATATCGGTCAAACCATCCTCGTCCTGATCATAAAAAAGGAAGGGATTTTCCCAGCTGTAGCGTACATCTTTTATATTGAAGGTGTTTGTATGCGTCTTTAACATGATACTCTGCCCGATATAGTCCTTAAAAAATTGGCAGCGCCCTTCATGATCCCATCCCTCAATCTTCAATGTATTCCAGTCAATATAATTGAGGATCTGATCATGGTCTTTGTCAATGATCCACATGTAGTGTGCCCTGAATCTCCCCCTGTCATCCAGTCCCGAGTTATCCGCCACTACCTGCAAGTCAGGTTTTCCATTTTTGTTCTCATCATTCCAGTCAATGATCAGATCATGGCCACTTCCATAGTGCCCGTCTTTATTGCGATCAATCATAAGGCAATCACTATCCATATCACCTTCCAGGTCGCCTTCCAGCATATCATCGTCATCGTCAATCCACTGTACAGGAATATCCCCCCTGATTGAGGTGCGCAAAACATCGGGATCTCCATCGCTGTCCAGATCGAGGTATTCAATCCGGGCACCTGGTTCCGGCAATGGTAGTCTAAAGGGCGTAAGTAAGGAAACAGAATTCGTCGTTGATTCCTGGGCATGAACGTTGTAGCCTGAGAGGCAGCAAATTGCCATCACTAATTTCAATGTGGTTTTTAACATCTGATTACTCCCTGATTTTTGATCCAAATAGTAGTCTGAATGTAGCAAGAATTATCCATATTTAGTACATTTACTCCAATACCACAAAGAAATGAGAACGACATTCAATATGTTATGTTTACTGGTGATGGTATTGATTCCACTTAGCGCATTTGCCCAGGGAAAGTCAGTATCATCTGACCATCAAATAAAAATCCTGGAGTGTATTGAAGTAGATTCGGTACCTGCTGATTTTCCCGTCAGTTTTAGTTCGCTTTCCTACAAAGATTGGCAATTTGTCGCTTATTACAACAAAAACAGGAATCTATCGGTCGCTTCCAGAAGAGTTTCTGAAAGCAAATGGAATTACAAAGTTTTACCTACAAAAGTGGGCTGGGATTCACACAACCGAATTACCATGACAATGGACCGCGATCTGTGCCTGCACGTAACTGGAAACATGCACAACGATTCAATGACCTATTTTAAAACAGAGAAAGCCCTTGATATTTCAACTTTCAAAAAAATATTTCCCCTTGTCTCAGTTAAAGATGAGTTAAGCTGTACTTATCCTAATTTCTTGAAAACACCTGATAATCAAATTATTTACTCATATAGGATAGGAGGCAGTGGCAATGGAATTACAATTAGCAGTATTTACAACGAAAAAACAAAGTCATACAAGCGATTAACAGATAATCCTTTGTTTGACGGGCTTGGTGAAATGAGTGCATATGCCAGGGGTCCAAGGTTGGGACCTGACGGTTTATATCATGTTGCATGGCTATGGCGGAATACACCCCGTTGCGAAACCAACCATAGCCTTTCTTATGCCCGAAGCAAGGATTTGATTCATTGGGAGAACATGCCTGGAACAAAATCAGAGTTACCCATAACGCCACATACAAAACTATTTACTGTTGACCCTGTACCTCCTGGAGGTGGAGCAATAAACGGTGCCTACGGATTATTTTTCGACCTTGATAATTCCCCATTGTTAGTCTATATGAAATACGACAAAAATGGAAATAGCCAGTTATTTGTGGCAAAAGCAGATAAGGGAAATTGGACAATTAAACAAGTTTCAAACTGGAATTACCGCTGGGAATTTTCGGGGCCAGGTTCAATAACTTTTGAAATCAGGTTAAAAAATGCGCAGGTAACAAAAAACAATCAGATTAAAATTAGCTATTGGCATAAAAACAGGGGCGATGGTGAGTTGATTGTTGACTTAGAATCGCTATCTCTTATCGAAGATAACGAAGTTGAAATTGTTGAGAAATCTGAATTTCCTGAAGAACTTATTGAACCTATTTCAAGCGATAAAGGATTGATGGTTCATTGGATGAAATTAAAATCTCAAAACCAAACCAGCAATGAATACTATGGTTTGCGATGGGAAACCATGGGCAAACGGCGCTTTTATGAACCACGGGAAAATGCTGTAAAACCTTCGGTGTTGACCTTATATAAGTTTTCAAAACAATAGAGATAAACCAACCTAAAAAGGTTATGAAAAAGCCATTTCCCGGGTTACTAACAGGAGCTATTGTTGTGTTTTTCATGGCATGTAATCCAACGCTTGAACAACAATTCAAAACTCCACCAAACGAGTATAAACCAATGCCTTTCTGGCATATAAATGGAGAGCTGACAAGGGAAGGAATTCGTCAGCAAATGAAAGATGCCAAAGAGCTGGCAGGATTTTCAGGAGTAAGTGTATTACCGCTGGCACCTAAAAAAAATGGGGAAGGCGGAACCCTTCCGAAATTTCTTTCTGAAGACTATTTAAACCGTTTTCAAGATGTTATTGATGTAGCGGAAGAACTGAATATGGAAGTTATTCTATACGATGATAACGACTTTCCCACCGGAATGGCTGGTGGAAAATTAGGTGAACTTTTTCCTGAACATACAATGAAAAGGCTCGATAAAATTGAAAAAGAAGTAAGAGGTCCAGAGAATTTTATCGATCCTGTTCCCGAAGGTATTTTAATGGCAGCCGTGGCCATGAACACAGGTAATCTGGAACGGATTGAAATCCTGGAATTCATTCAAAATGGAATTTTAAGCTGGGAAGTCCCTGAAGGAAATTGGAAAATCATGTATTTCCCAATGGTGAAAGATAGTTATCACAAAGCATTTCCGGTAGTGGACTACCTGGATACTACTGCAGTCAGGCACATGATTAATCTAACTTATGACGTATACAAGAAACGGTTTGGTTCGTATTTTGGAAACATTATTAAAATGACATTCTTTGACGATGTGGGTTTTTGGCGTCATCCGCGAACATGGACTGGAAAATTCAACGAAAAGTTTGAGGAACTGCATGGTTTCGACCCTAAACCTTTTTATCCGGCCATGTGGTACAATATCGGCCCGGAAACCGAAGCTGTGCGTTTTGCCTTTTATCACACTCGAGCAGAGTTGCTAGCCGAAGGATTTCCAAAGTTGGTTGGAGAGTGGAATCAACAACATGGCTTAAAAAGCACCGGCCATCCACCGGGCAATTACGATCCTACACCCATTGACATGAATGGTGACATTTTTAAATTTTACCGGTACACTCAGGTTCCGCTTACCGATGCGATCATCCGCTACCAGTTTGGCCAAGACGGTCATAAACTTATCAGCTCAGCTGCCGATTATTATGACCGACCGGTAGTTTCAACCGAAATTTATGGTGCTTTGAAGGAAAATATATTTGATTCCTTGATGCTATACCGCCCGATGATGGAGATGTTTGTACGTGGAGTGAATTTTGTAATCCCACACGGGATGTGGTACAACCCCGATCCAAAGGCAGTTCACATACCGCCACTGGTTTCACCATACAGCGAAAAACTGGCATCAGCCCTGCCTGCGTATTCCGAGTTTGTAGGCCGCTCCTGTTTACTTCTGCAAGGAGGAAAAAGAGTTGCAGAAATAGGTGTAATGTACCCTTTTGAAGAACTGGCCGGTTGGTATCGCTTTGAAGATCCTAAAAACCCAAGACAAGGTTTTTTTGTTTCTCCTGAAACCGACTACCAAGAAATCAGTGGATTACTTACAAATGAAATCCGGCGTGATTTCACTTTTGTTCATCCTGAATATTTTTTGGATAATAAATATTCTATTGAAAACGGAAGTGTTAATTTGAACAACGCTGAAAACGTACAGGAATACAAAGTGATGATCTTAACAGGGTGCAACATCATTTCGTATAAAACGCTCGAAAAATTGAGAGATTTTTATATCGAGGGTGGAATAATTGTATCCACCACACAACTTCCATATAAATCGTCTGAAATTGGGGAGGACCAGAAAGTAATTGACCTCGTTCACGAGATATTTAATGTAAATGCCCTGAATCAGGATACAATTGCTATTCAAAAAAACTCAAATAAAAATGGCGGAATTTCAGTCTTTTTACCCTTTCCTGATGAAGATAATCTGGAAGAAGCTTTAAATGACCGTTCATTTGACATTGCCTTTTCACCAAAACCGAATCTGAGTAATGATTTTGGTAAATTCTCATATATTCATAAGATTAAAAACGGGAAGGATATTTTCTATTTTGCCAATTCGAGTGATGAGGAAATTAACACCAATATTCTGATTCGCGGGGAGCATAAACTTCAGGCCTGGAATCCTCATACCGGATTAATCGAAAAAAGTGTAGAAACTGAAAAAACAGAGTTGGAGGAACAAGTTTACACCAGCATCAAATTAAAACTCAATCCGGTAAAATCAATTTTTTTTATTGGTCAGAACAAAACAAATTAAGTAGAAAAACTCATCCTTTCAAAACCTTGTGTGTTTTGATATAATCAGGATCTATGTTGATTCCCAGTCCTGATCCCTCCGGAGCCTTTATCCTGCCGTCAATGCTCTCAAATTTTCCTGCCTTGCTTTCGACAGGAATGGTCGTTCCGTTGGGGTCCGTTGTATGGAACATCTTAAATTCGTGGTATTTGTCTGCATTCGGACAGGCAGAAACCATATGGATCAAATAGAGAAATCCAAGTCCCCCGCCAGAGATATGAGGCGAAGTTCTGATCCCTGCAGCTTCTGCCATCCTGGCGACCTTCATGGAACGGATCATACCACCGTTGTAAAAAAGGTCCGGCATTATCACCCCGAAGGCATGGTTGCCGATCAGCCATCGGAAGACGCGCTCACTGAATTCTTCTTCCCCACCGGCCATGGTGATGTTCAGAGCCCGGGCCACCTGCTCCTGCTCCTCGTACCAGGTCCAGGGGACAGGCTCCTCGTACCAGTAATAGTTGTATTCTTCCAATATCCGGCCTATCCGTATTGCCTCCTTCACATCATAAGTGCCGTTCCCGTCAATCATCAACACCATATCGTCCCCCAGAAATTCACGGGCCATCCGGATCAGTTTTTCTGTACGTCCCGGTGCATTCTCGTTGTTAAGGCCAAGGTTATCACCGCGTCCTGCCCTTACCTTTATGGCTTTTGACCCGATCTCCTCATTATCCTCCTGTATCAGGCTCAGGGATTCCTCCGGTTCCATGGTTCTAAATTCCCTTAAACGATGTCCCAGGTAGATTCCGATCTCCGGGTTTTCAAGCTCCCCGATAAGGCGGCCGACAGGCATGTCGGCAGTAATGCCCAGCATATCCAGTATGGCAAATTCAATATTGGCGATCTGCACACAGAGGGGTACACCCTGGTTTTTTACAGGGCCCTCCGCAGCCTGGAAGATCAGATTATCGAGATCACGCGCATCCTTTCCCAGGAAAATCTTTTGAAGGAGGTTGATAAACATCGGATAACTGTTCTTCGCAATGAACGGATGACCGATAGAAACACCCTCCACACCGTCTTTTGAACGTACACGGCAAATGGTGCTGCTCCTGTCTCTCAGCAACTCAAGCGATTCAATGATGACCGGGTCCGGAAAGAGTTCCCGCCTTAATACAGGTTTTTTCAGCACTTCGTCAAGCACTGAATAATCAGTTCCGGTCCGGGCATTTGAACTCCCGGTCTGTGCCGGTTCCTTATCCGAACCGCAGGAAGATAAAGGAAGAATAGCTGAGGCAGCACCAGATAATGCTGCAGCTTTGATGAACTTTCGTCTGTCTGTTTTCATATATTCACTTTGAAATTAGTTTTACACGATTTAAAGCAGGCAATTCGAAAGTGGCCAGTCTGATCTTATCTTTTTGAATTACCATCCCTCTAAAAGTTTTTTTCTCCTCCTGACCCAAGCTTTCCAATATTCCATTGTCCTTTTCATCAAGGGGAATAGATAGTATAAATGGCTGGGGTGAATCAATTTCAAAACCTTCCTGAAAATGTTTAATTAAAACATTGCCAGATTTTCCCTGGATTTCGATCCTCATATTCCCATGCTCGAAAACAGTTCCGTTGTCGAGTAACATGGAATGAAACTCTTTACCAACCTTTGACATTACAGCAAAACAGCCTGCAAACTCACCGTGTTCAAAAGTGTTCTTTGAATCAGGGCTTTCATCATTGAAGATCAGATCATAGCGGTCCTTGGCAGAAAAGACCTTCATACCAACAAATCCCGGATTTTCGTTCTCAGGCGAGAAATAATCAACCTTTGTCACCGATTCCCCTTCAGATTCATGGAAGGCATCAAGAATGGCAACAAATGGTCTGGTCCGTGCTTCACCATTCTGACGGACAACCAATGTAGGCAAAGGTTTGTGATATAATTCTTCAGGACCGCTTTCTTGACTAATGGCACGTGAATAGGGAGCTTCAACGCTAAAGATCTCTCTTTCCCGATTTCCCTGCATCCAAAGATTCAGGTGAAGTATATCCCCCAGCGTGGAAGGCATTTTTAAATGTGCTATAAAATTATCATCAGTTATAGCGGCTTTCTTATTCTTAAAATAATCGTAGCCCGCCAGATCCCCTTTTTCTGAGGATAGTTCATCTGTTTCACCAGTCGGAATGTCATCACCGTTAAAATGTTTCAATACAACTGGCTCGCCCTGGCTATGAAACAAATATTCATGTTTTTTATCATTGCCATCATTCCTGGATGAGCGGAAGATATCGATAAAGTATCCGGAGGTTTCGCCAGTTCGTACAGTTCCTGTAAGCCTTTGTTGGGTGGCCTCGGTGGAAGGTTCGGTAAAAGTGACATCAGATAATGTAAAATCGCTGTATAAAGGATTAGGTGTATCCGTTGAGGGATAAATTGAGTTTACCTCAAATGCCTGGCTTCCCCTCATATTCCGGTAATCCGAAATCCCATCAACCACCACCGTATTATGGGCAGCAAACCTGCTGTAATAGTCTCTGTGGTCAATGGTCCAATAGCTAACACCGGCGGCGCAATCCGGGGCAACAACCATTCCTTTTGCATACAGTTCAATATTGATACCGTTGGTATGCGAATGGTTTCCAAGCGATGCATTTTTCGAAACCATCATTCCGTTTTCCAGGCTATGTCCATTTCTCTGAACGACCCAGCTTACATTTGGTGAGTAGAAGGTGGGATTTACCAGCGATGAAAAAGATGGCGCAGCAGGTACATCCTTCAATTCTTCCACATAATAAAACAATCTGAAAAGCGACCGTATTTTTTCTCTTGAGTAGGCACCATCCTGAATGAACCTTTTTATCTGGCCGGTAATCAAATCTTCTTTTTCAGATTTGCCGTATTTCCGGTAATTGGATATTAGTAACTCCAGGGAATTAAACCTCGGCCTTCTGTGTTTGGCATCACCATAAGCAGTCGTAAATCCATTCGGGAACAGATAATTAAAACTGGCCAAAACCGCATTCTCAATGGTTGGATATTTTTCCAGCAGATTGTTATTAAGGGTTTTATCCATCAAGGCATATATTTCAAGGATATCGTCAGTAACCATAGTAGAATAGCCTGCAACTTCAGGCCAGATGGCTGTGACCGGATCGTAGTTTTTAACGACATCTTTTAATGCTTTTTGCTTTTCTGAGTTTTGATTTAATACCTGGTCAATATAATACTGCTGACCTTTTCCATTCGTATAATAATCATCATCTTCAAGAGCAATCGCCAGATAGGTAATAAACCGAGCCTGCATCAGGTTCCAGTTATTACCGGGCACTCCAAAATTAATTTCCTGATCGGCCCATTTCCTAAAAACATCCTGAATCATTTTGAAATCTGCTCCATTATCCTTCAGATAAGCATACAGAAAATCGTAACAAACGGTAACGGGTTCAATAATCCCTTCATGAATTACCTCGAATGTCTGCAATCCCATTAACATTGCATTCCTGTGATTTTCAATTGTTTGAGGTGGCTTTCGATAGTACATTCCTTCAACATATTTAATAAAAATATCGAAAGCAAAAACGGCGTATTTTTCTTCTCCATTTATCCAATATAAAAACGCAGCGTCTTCGGCAAGGCTGAGTATTTCCCGGTTAATTCCTTCAATTATGTGCCCAGTTTCTGAAGGATGCACCCATTCCCAGGGTTGTCCTTCTTTCTTTCCGTTTTGAAGATACAAACCTCTCTCATCGTCCATGTATGGTATTATATCTTCCAATTCAGGCCTCAGATAATCGGTTGCCCAATCACGCGAACCGGAAAAACGAACCGTTGGTACCGGGGCCCTTCCTTCTCCATGGGAAAAATCCATGCCCTTTACAAAAACCATTGTGTATTTGGTTTTCCAATACATTTGAAGACGTGATACAATCCATTCCGGGTCGGTTTTATGACGTTCAATAAAAGGTTCTATATGTGTTGCTAATTCATCTACAAACTCGCCCACTCTTTCAGATTGTTCAATTCGATTCACAAAATCATTTTTTTGGACATCAGTTATATAAATTCTCGGATGCTTTTGAGCCGCAGTCCAAATGGGAATGATAAACAGCACGGCAACCAGCCAATATTTTGTTAATTTCGGATGCATGGTAAAGGATTTTTATTTTATACCATTATATTAATCATTTTCAACGGTAAATCATAAATGGAACCATGAAAAATGTTTATAATGCCTGCCTCAAAGTAAACAGGGATGGAGTTTTGTTTTTAGTAAAAATGCCCATTACTTTGGTTTATTAAATCTGTAATTCCCGGAAAAGTGAGAATCATTTCTTTTTTACTTGCCATTTCTGTTGTTATCATCTCACAAACATTCTCCTCAGGGTGTACCCGCAAAACGAATAAGCAAATATTCATTTTAAAGGCTGGTCATGTAGCAAATACGGATCATACATGGCACAAGGCCCTGGAATATTTCAGTGATATCCTGTTTGAAAGATCCGATGGAAGAATTATCGTTAAAGTTTTTCCGAACGAACAGCTGGGCAAGGAAATAGAACTGATCCGAAGTATCAAAACAGGTATCGCTGATATGACCATTACGGGAGGTTCACTTCAGAACTGGACCGCCATTGTTGGTTTTTCCGACATGCCATTTATTTTCCGTGATTCAGTCCACATGAAAAAACTCGTGGACGGACCGATCGGAAAAGAAATGGAGAAGAGGATCCTGGAAGAAACCGGAATACGGATTGTAACATATTTTATAAGAGGTCCGCGGTATTTGACATCAAACCGGCCAATCACTGGTCCGGATGACCTGAATGGCCTTATAGTAAGAGTACCCAATGTTCCTTCTTATACGGTTGCATGGAGCGCACTGGGTGCGAATCCCACACCCATGGCCTTATCCGAAGTGTTTACCTCATTGCAGCAAGGCACGATTGAGGCACAGGAGAACCCCCTGGCAATGATCAGCAGCACCAACCTGTTTGAAGTCCAGGATTATGTGAACCTGACCGCCCATGTCCTGAGCTGGGCTTATGTCGTAATAGGAGACAAGCAGTTTCAGGCAATGCCTCCGCATTTGCAGGAAATATTCATGCAAGCTGTTGATGACATGCAGGATTATGAACACCAGTTATTCCAGGAAAACCAATCCAAACTCAGGGATCAACTGGAAAGTAAAGGAATGGAATTCATTGAAGTGGATGTACCGAGTTTTCGGCAAATGGGCTCAGGGGCAGTGTATCAAAGCCTCTCGGAGGAGATGAAGGATATTTATAATCGAATTGTAGCCATCGAATGAAAAATAAGCAAAATATAATCATCCACATTCTGGAAATTGGAACCATAATCAGTGCCTTTGCGCTCATATTCACCGTCATTCTTCAAATCGTAACCCGACGGTTTTTTACTGATATTGCACCTTCATGGACAGAGGAAGCTTCAAGATTCTTTTTTATTTATACCATCAGTTTCGGAGCCGGTCTGGCCCAGAGAGAAGGTTACTTTGTCAGCATGGATTATTTCTACCGAAAATTCAATCATAAAACAAAACGGATTATTGATACGATTACAACATCCATCTCGGCAATATTGTTTCTGTTGATGTCTGTTTACTCCATTCATTTTATTGTGCTGGGCATGGAAGAGACTTCCCCCGGTCTGGGCTTGCCAATGTCTATTGCATTTTTGAGTATGCTGATAATGAGTGGCACTATTTTATATTATTTATTGAAGCAATTAATTCACCAGATCAAATCCGAAAGCAAATGATATTATTACTCATTTTAGTTTTCATTATCTGTCTTTTAATTCGATTTCCAATCGCTTACGCCATAGCCATTTCATGTTTGGTTTATATAGTGATCAATGGTATCCCGATCATCATTCTGCCCTTAAAAATGTATTCCGGAATAGACGTGTTTGTTTTGTTGAGCATTCCGGGATTTATTTTGGCCGGGAACCTGATGAATCATGGGGGAATCACTGAGAAGATAATCGAATTCTGTAATCATTTATTCGGACATGTTCGCGGAGGATTGTCCCTGGCCAATATTGGGGCTTCCATGCTTTTCGCAGGAATATCAGGTACGGCTGTATCCGATACAGCAAGCATTGGTACTGTGATGATCCCAGCCATGAAAAAGGAAGGGTATAAAGCCGATTATTCCTGCGCCGTTACGGCTGCCTCCTCCACGGTCGGTCCCATTATTCCTCCAAGTGTCCCAATGATCATTGCCGCAACACTGACTGGATTATCGGTGGGAAAATTGTTTCTGGCAGGTGCCATTCCAGGCCTCTTACTTGGTAGTGGATTTATCGTGGTTGCATATATTGTTTCCAAAAGCCAGCCACATAAGAGAAAGCCCAGGAGCTCTGTATCTGAAGTTTTAAGAGGATTGACTGACACCTTCTGGGCACTGCTGATGACTTTTATTATTCTATTCGGGATCATAGGAGGTTATTTTACCCCCACTGAAGCATCGATTGTTGCCGTCGTATATGCAGCCTTAGTTGGCTTGTTCATCTATAGAAAATTGAAAATAGAGGATATTCCCCGCATTGTCCTGGATTCCGTCAAAACCTCTTCTTCGCTCATGATACTCGTAGGATTCTCAAACTTGTTCGGCTGGATCCTGGTCACAGAAGGACTGCCGGAGCTGATTTCAGAAGGTCTGCTGGGATTTACCACCAATAAAATTGTGATTCTCATTTTCATCAACCTGATATTACTGATGGTTGGTACTTTTATGGAAACCATTGCGGCATTGCTGATCATGTTCCCGGTGCTGTTAAATGTGGCAGTAGAAGTAGGGGTTGATCCTATTCAATTTGCCGTTATTGCTGTTTTAAATCTTATTATCGGATTGACCACACCACCAGTGGGAGTTTGTTTATTTGTGGCCTCAAGCATTGGAAAGATATCCATTGACCGGATCAGCAAAGCAATTCTACCATTTCTTCTTGTTGCCATACTGGTCCTGATACTGGTCACATACATTCCGCAAATATCCCTGGGACTGCCGGGTTTGTTTTATGATTAAAAGACAACAATACCGACCATGAGTGCACCCTATATTCACCTGCATCCTAAAGACAATGTACTCGTTGCCCTGGAAAACCTGGAGGCCGGAATAAAAATTTCATTTAAAGGAATGGAATTCAAATTAAGCCAGCATATCCCGGCCAAACATAAATTTGCGATCTCTGAGTTGAAAACCGGAGATGAAGTAGTTATGTATGGAGTTCTTGTTGGCAACGTGGTGCAGAACATTCCGCAGGCTGGTTTGATCAGCATTCATAACATAACAAATGCTACTGAGGCGTATACAGCCGGGATAAAAAATTACAACTGGACAGCACCTGATATAGAAGTATGGGAATCACGAACATTCGATGGTTATTACCGGAACGATGGTCGCGTTGGAACTGCTAATTATTGGCTGGTTTTACCATTGACCTTCTGCGAAAATCGTAACATCGATGTATTGAAATCCACGCTTACAGAATCCTTAGGCTATCCTTCAGAGAAAGATTATACATTTAATATTCACCCCCTGGTGAGATCTTATAAGGAAGGTGCAAGCAAGGAAATATTGCTTGATACCCATATCATTCGTTCTCCACATGATGTTTCACGGGAGAGGGTTTTCCGGAATGTTGACGGAATAAAATTTCTTACACATGACGGGGGCTGTGGAGGAACACGGGAGGACTCCCAAACCTTATGTGCCTTACTTTCAGGGTACATCACCCATCCCAATGTGGCTGGCACAACGATCCTGAGTTTAGGATGCCAGCATATACAAATCTCGGAAATCCAGCATACTATCCGGGAAATGGATCCATCGTTCTCAAAACCCCTGGTTGTGCTTGAACAGCAAAACAGCAATAGTGAAGAGGAATTTATCGCAGAAACCATTAAAAGGACCTTTGTTGGATTAACAGAAGCTGATAAAATTCAGCGAAAACCGGCACCTTTGAGTAAGCTGACAGTAGGTTTGGAGTGTGGTGGTTCGGATGGTTTCTCTGGTATTTCTGCCAATCCTACTTTGGGGTATGTCTCAGACATGCTGGTTGCACTGGGCAGCACTACAATCCTTTCCGAATTTCCCGAGTTGAACGGGGTAGAACAGGATCTCCTGAATCGATGCCGGGACCGGAAACTGGCAGAGAAATTTGCTTCTATCATGAAACGGTACGCTGAACGTGCCAGTGCCCTGGGATCAGGATTTACAAAAAATCCTTCACCCGGAAATATCAAAGATGGACTCATCACGAATGCGATGAAATCAGCCGGAGCGGCCAGGAAGGGTGGAACCTCTCCCGTAACGGATGTCCTTGATTATACGGAACAAGCCACTAGACCAGGACTTAACCTGCTCTGTACTCCCGGTAATGATGTTGAGAGTACAAGCGGTCTTGCAGGGTCAGGAGCCAATGTAATTGTATTCACCACCGGACTCGGTACGCCGACAGGAAATCCTGTCTGCCCGGTAATCAAAGTATCGAGCAATACATCGCTTTATGAAAACATGAAAGACATTATTGATTTTGATACCGGTTCAATTATCAGTGGTCATGATTCGATCCGGAGTCTTGGGGAAAAATTACTTGATTATATTATTGAGGTAGCCAGTGGCCGCACGGTGCCGGCTGCCGTACAACTGGGTCAGGACGATTTTATTCCCTGGAAACGAGGCATCTCATTATAATACCTAATCAGAAAAAAATGAAATTAATCAGATTCGGCAACAAGGGGAATGAAAAACCAGGAATAGTGCAATCCGGGAAAAGATTGGATTGTTCTCCATATTTTGAGGATTGGAACCGGGAGTTCTTTAATAGCGGTGGATTGCAATCCCTTCAGATCATCCTTAAAAGTCATACCTTAAAAGAAGTACCAGGCACAGAACGTTGGGCAAGTCCCATAGCCAGACCCGGGATCATCATTTGTGCTGGACTCAATTATTCAGATCATGCCAGGGAATCCGGGATGGATCTGCCAAGCGAACCCGTTCTGTTTATGAAAGCCACGAACACAATTAGCGGTGCCTATGATGAGGTTACCATACCGAAAGGAAGCCAAAAAACAGACTGGGAAGTAGAATTAGGAGTAGTATTAAACCGAGATGTTTTATATCTCAAGGATGAGAACGAGGCAAAAAATGCATTTGCTGGCTATTGCGTGGTTCACGACCTGTCAGAAAGGAATTTTCAGCTAAACCGGGAGGGCCAGTGGGTAAAGGGAAAATCCTGTCCCGGTTTCTCTCCCGTGGGGCCTTACCTGGTTACCAGAGATGAGATTGATAATGTAATGAATCTTCAGATGAGATTAACGGTGAACGGAGAGTTAAAGCAATCTGGTAATACTTCCACCATGGTGTTCAATCCAGCTCACCTGGTATGGTACATTTCTCAATTCATGATGCTTGAAGCCGGAGACCTTGTATCCACTGGCACACCGCCAGGGGTTGGTCTAGGTATGAAACCACCCCAATTCCTTAAACATGGGGATGTCGTCGAACTAGGCATTGATGAGCTGGGAAGTCAGAAACAACGATTTGTCAACTTAAAACATAGTAAATGATCAATCTGGATAATAAAGTGGCCATCGTCACAGGTGGTTCCAAGGGAATAGGCAAGGCTATTGCCCAGTTATTTCATGAATTGGGTGCAGAGGTTAATGTCCTCGATATTGATGAGATTTCCGGCAGAAGAACCGTTGAAGAAATCTCTGCATCCAGTGGAGGGGTGACTTTTCATCTTTGCGATGTTGCTGATCATCAGGCCGTAGGAAAAGTCTTCGAAACTGTATTTGATCAATCTGGCAGAATAGATCTTCTTGTAAATAATGCCGGAATCTCCCATATCGGAACAGTCGAGAGCACCAAACCGGAAGACATGGATAAATTGTATGCTGTCAATGTTAAATCAGTATATAGTTGCTCTCATTTTGCTGTCAGGTACATGAAAAAAACAGGTGGGGGATCAATTGTAAATTTATCCTCTATTGCTGCTGATACGGGACTGGCGGATCGTTTTGCCTATACCATGAGCAAAGGCGCAGTCCAGTCGATGACATATTCTATCGCCAAAGATTATATCAAGGATAACATTCGCTGTAATGCTGTTGGTCCCGCGAGAATCCACACTCCGTTTGTGGACGGGTACCTCGATGAGTATTATCCTGATTCGAAAGAAGAGATGTTCGACAAACTTTCAAAAACACAACCTTTGGGAAGGATGGGAAAACCCAGAGAGGTAGCCCAGTTGATCGCCTATCTCTGCTCAGATGCAGCGAGCTTTATTACCGGATCATTCTATCCCATTGATGGCGGATTTTTACATCTGAATACAGACTAATAACCCGGAAGTATGCTGAATCGACGAAATTTTCTGAAAACTGCATCCCTTTCAGCCATGGCTCCCTCGTTGTGCTTTCTGTCCTGCAATAAGGATCCTGTCATCCCCATCATCGATACCCATCAGCATCTCTGGGATTTGGATCTATTCCCCTTAAAATGGGTAAAACCTCCCCTTGAAAGAAACTTTCTGATGGAGGATTACCAGAAGGCCATCGAGGGACAAGGTGTGGTCAAATCGATCTATATGGAAGTGGCAGTGCCTCCTGAGTTTCGAAGGAAAGAAGCTGAATGGGCCCTGGAATTATGTAAAGACCCTGGTAACCTGATGGTTGGAGCTGTAATCAAAGCTGATCCGACGGTACCTGAATTCGGGTCTGAGATAAGGTCCTTTGCAAAAAGTCCATATCTGAAGGGAATCCGATATTTTTTTAAAAGTACGGAAGAGATCCTCTTACCCCAGGTCATCCAAAATATCAGGTTGCTGGGAGAATTGGGGCTCAGTTTTGATCTGAATCTTCATCCCATGTTGTTACATGTTGGTAATCAGCTCCTTGGAGAGTGCCAGGGCACACGATTTGTTTTAAATCACTGCGGAGGTGCCGACCCCGTAGCTTTTTTCCCTAAAGAAAAAGAAGCTCCCAGAGAACCACAGCATGACAGAGAGCAGTGGCAAAAGGAAATGGAGCGCCTGGCACGGCGGACAAATATAATCTGTAAAATTTCAGGGATCGTTGATAATGTCGGCGATTACCCTTTAAACGCTGCAGACCTCACACCGATCATCAATCATTGTCTGGAAATCTTTGGCCCTGACAGGGTGATCTTCGCCGGGGACTGGCCGGTTTGCCTCAGGAATATGTCTCTTGCCCGGTGGATAAAAACACTGAAGGAAGTTGTTGCCAGCCGTTCTTTAGCCGATCAGCGGAAATTATTCCATGACAATGCTGCGGCTTTTTACAGGGTATGATGTTTTTGTGCCTATTCACTCAATCCTTATAGAATTCAACCTTTTCACCATCAAAACCGGCATTTGCCAGCCTTGTTACCAGTTCCGTTCTTTCCTCTGCTGTCATGGCGGTAAAGGATTTTGCGATGGCGATTTTTTCATTCAGCATATCCACATCATCCGGCCCTGTAATAAGTACACTTACCGGAAGGGACCAGACATAAGAAAGGGCTTCCTTAATACTCGCAGACTGAGGAATGATCCTCGGATCTTCGCCTGATTCGAAGTGTCTTCTTCCGCCAAAAAATCCACCATTCGAAAGGGTTTTCATGGCCAGGACACCTATGTTCCGGTCAACAAGCATGGGAAGTACATTACGAATAAAACTTTTATAATTGGGATCAAAGCAATTAATTGGCATCTGACAGGTTTGCAATATGTCCGTTTTTGCCAGCATGTGTTGAAGCACCTTATAATCGGTATGACCAGTAAATCCTATATACCTTACCTTACCGCTAGACTTTGCTTTGGAAAATACCTCGAGCATATCCTCTTTTATCCTTTCATCAACATCTTCAACAGTAAAAAGTGAGTGTATTTGCCATAAATCAATATAGTCTGTCTTCATTCTTTTAAGTGATTTTTCAAGATGTTCCTGTGCAGTTTTTCCGTCCTTTGCTCTGGATTTCGACATAATAAAAGCAACATCCCTGTATTTAGGGGTAAGGAATTTCCCGTATCTTTCCTCAGCGACTCCACTTGCATATCTTTCTGCATTGTCAAAAAATCTTATTCCACCTTCAATGGCTGCTTCGATTACTTTTTCCGCGTTTTTTTCATCCATTCTGCCAATATGAGCACCACCCAGTCCCAGCATGGTAACTTTTTCATTCGTTGCACCCAGTGTTCTTAAAGGCAGCAATTCACCAAAACGATCACTGGGAACAGCTTCTGTCCCATTAGCGTTTCTGATGGGTACAAGGATACCCGCGGTAGCTGCAGCCATAATTTTTATGAAAGATCTTCTGTCGTTCATAATGAGTATTTTAGTTTTGTACTAAACAATTTAATTTTGAAGATAAGTTACATTTTAAATAGTAATTCTAGATAACCATTCAATGAAAAAAAGAACCCTAAAAATTGTATCAGCCACTACAGCAATTATATTCTCTGCAATATCCCTGTTTCCTGCACAAGCGCATCCATTAACAAAGCCAAACGTGGTTATTGTAATTACCGATGACCAGGGCATGGGTGATCTCGGCTGCCAGGGGAATCCTGTCATTAAAACACCGCACCTCGATGATTTTTACAACGATGCTGTCCGGTTTACCAATTATCATGTTTCGACCACCTGCGCCCCTACCCGCGGAGCATTAATGTCAGGGCGGCACACCAACAGGTTGAATGTATTTCATACCATATCCGGGCGTTCTCTTCTTTTCGAGGATGAAGTGATCCTGCCCCAGATATTCGCTCAAAACGGTTACACCAATGGAATGTTCGGCAAATGGCACCTGGGTGATAATTACCCTTATCGTCCTGAAGACCGCGGCTTTCATGAAGTAGTACGGCATGGTGGCGGGGGAATTAGTCAGGGACCAGACTTCTGGGGGAATGATTATTTCGATGATACCTACTGGTGCAACGGCGAGATGCAGGCGTATGAAGGATACTGTACGGATGTATTTTTCTCGGAAGCGTTGAACTTTATCGAGGCCAACAAGGATAATCCCTTTTTCTGCTACATCTCCACCAATGCCCCACATAGTCCGTATAACCTTCCGAAGGAATATTTTGACATTTATAAAAATGAGGATGAACTTGAAGAGAGAGTTCAGCGTTTCTATGGGATGATAACCAACATTGATGATAATTTTAAGGCATTGGAGAATATACTGGATGAATTGAACCTGACTGATAATACTCTTCTCATTTTCACAACTGATAACGGAACTGCTGCCGGAAGGGCCGTATTTAATGCCGGATTGAGGGGGCAAAAAGGCAGCGAATACGAAGGAGGTCACAGGGTGCCGTTGTTTATCCGCTGGCCAGATGGAAAACTTACCGGTGGAAAAGACATTGATAAGCTGGTAGCCCATTATGACCTGCTGCCCACTTTTGTTGATCTCCTGGGATTGGATTTTAATCCTGTCAAACCATTGGACGGGATCAGCCTGGTGCCCCTCTTATCCAAAACAGACCCATCTTGGCCCAACAGGATATTGTATATGGATACACAGAGGCTTCAAAACCTGGTAAAATACAGAAGGTACTCGGTCATGGATGACAACTGGCGACTGGTGAATGGAAATGAACTGTACGATATGTCAGAGGACCGTGGTCAGTCAAATAATGTGATCGAACGGCATCCTGAAGTGGCAGCAAAACTGGCTGAGGGTTATGAAAGATGGTGGCAATCTTTTATGGAAGAAGGTGTGGATGAGCGATATGCGTATATAAAGGTAGGATCTTCGCATGAAAATCCAAGTCGTATATCCGCACACGATATGATGACCGGTAAGCATGGTCATATCTGGCATCAGTACGGCGCTGTCACTGCATCACAGGCAACTGGAAGATGGAAAATTGAGTTTGTTGAGGACGGTGAATACAAAATCAGCATTTGCAGGTTCCCCCGGGAAAGTGGGTTGGCCATCAACGAATCATTTCCGGCAATGGAAAAGCCGGTGGAGTTGGACCGGGCCATGCCAGCCGGTGTGAAGACTGACTTTGTTCAGGCCTATATCTACGTTGCCGATTTGAGTGAGTCGGCAGAGATTATGGATGGGCAGAAGGAGGTGAGTTTTACGGCCAGAATTTCTGCCGGGAAATACGACATGGAAGCACAGCTGATCGATAAGGATGGGAGGGTACATTCTGCATACTACGTGTATGTCGAGAAACTGTAACTACGACCACACTTCCGTTTGAATAAACCTCCGCCTGATTTAACATAGCTTTCCAGCTTTTTCTCAATTTCCTCAGGCCATCTGATGTCCTTATTGTTGATATTATTGGAATTCTGGATCACGACATCATAGTTCATTCTATTATAATCTTCAGATGAAAGGTCAGATAATTGGTTTTAGAAAACAAATAGTATTTTCCTGTTTACAATATGAAACCTGGGAATATTATCATTAATAATTAGTAGCTTAAGCGTATGGAAGACTGTATGACGGAAGGATATGTATAAACTGGCATTTGTCATTTCAGTGGCCATGCCTATCAGTAGCATAGGCATGGCAAAGGTTTCGGGGCCATCCTCTAAGCCTAATATTGTTATTATCAACACCGATGACCTGGGCTATGGGGACTTAAGTTGCTATGGAGCAACAAAGGTACAAACCCCCAATATCGACCAAATGGTAAAATCAGGATTTAAACAAATAACATCATGTCAAATACGAACAAGCGAATAATCAAGGTATCATCATTAGTAATAGCCACATTGTTAATATCTGTGATAGTGACCTCCTGTACCCGGATTGATTCAACAATCACAATAGAATCTCTTTTGAGTGAGATGACAGATCGTGAAATGTTAGCACGATATCCAAGGCAGAATTTCCGGCTAAAACAGCAAAGCAGTTACAACCGGGCATCCACCAGCCCGGGAGATGTAGAAGGCTGGTTCAAAAACCATGATTACAATTCAAATGAGAACGACCATAATTTCATACGGATTGAAGAGAATAATGGACAGAAGGAGTGGGTGATTATGGAACATGAAGGAGTCGGTGTTATTGTACGCTCATGGATGCCTTTCAGAAACGCAGACAACCCTGATACGGATGTCCTAATTCGAATTTATCTTGATGGTTCCGCAGAAGCAGTACTTGAGGGAAATATGCTTGGCCTTTTCAATGGAACAGGGCTTATTCCTTTCCCGCTTGCTCATAAATCACTGCGCTCAGCGGTTTCATTCTTCCCCATTCCTTATGCAAAAAAATGTAAGGTTACGGTCACTGAACAACCATTTTTCTATCAGTTTACTTACAGGGAGTACCCTGAAGGGACCGCGATTAAAACATTCACCATGGAGGATTTCGAAAAGGCTGCTACACGTACTAACAATATTTGTAAATCTTTGCTCTCCCCTGAAAATTCGACTGTTGGTGAAGAGATAATATTTGCTGCAAACCTGGGTGCAAAGGAAGAGAAGGCTGTTCATTTGCCTGAAGGTACAGCTGCAATACGTTTCTTGTCGATAAATCTGGGCTCTTTTGAGGATCCGGCAGTTACTCGTTCGGTCGTGTTAAAAATGGAATTTGATGACCTGCTTACGGTCTGGTGCCCCATAGGTGATTTCTTTGGTACTGGCATTGGTCTGCATCCTTTTCAAGGCTGGTATCGAACCGTGGCCGAGGATGGGAACATGTCCTGCCGTTGGGTCATGCCCTACCGCAAATCGGGTAGAATTTCTATGCTAAACCTGGGCGACGTAGCGGTGGATTTGGAACTTTGTGCCGTGGTTGGGGAATGGAAATGGGATGAGCGATCCATGTATTTTAATGCAGCATGGCGGGGACAAAACCCGGTCCCAACACGGCCATTTTCAGATTGGAATTACATAACATTGAAAGGACGCGGAGTCTATTTGGGTGACGCTCTAACCATAATGAACCCGGTTGAAAAATGGTGGGGTGAAGGAGATGAAAAGATCTGGGTGGATGGTGAAGATTTCCCTTCCATGTTTGGAACAGGTACCGAAGATTATTACGGCTATTCCTGGGGAGGAATCAGTACTGATTTTTACGAGCATCCATTTCATGCACAGCCACGTTGCCATGTGTACGATAAACTGAACCGGAAAACCACGAAAGAGAGAAATACGATCGGTCTCAGTACCGAAACCCGGACCCGTTCCCTGGATATAATCCCATTTGGCAGTTCACTAAAACTCGACATGGAGGTATGGAGTTGGACCGATTGCCTCATGGCATACAGTGTGGCTATGTACTGGTATGGTTTTGCTGATACAAAATCCAATTGGCAACCCGACCCGGCAGGAGCACAGGAAATCCCAGATTTCTAAGTAGCATGAAGTACCTATTCAAACAAAAAATAACATGATGAAATTTGCTATTGCATTTGTAATCTTGAGTGGTTTAGTATTCAATGCCCATCTTTATCATCCTGATGCAGAAAATGGCCATTACAGGGCAACCAGGTTCGACTGGTCAGGTATTATTTCCAGCTTTGAAAATGATGGCCATAATTATTTGGGACAATGGTTTAAAAAATATAGTCCCACTATCCACGATGCCATCATGGGACCGGTGGAATCCTTTTCTCCTCTGAATTATGATGAAACCGATCCCGGGGGTAATTTTGTACAGATTGGTGTAGGTGTTTTGACCAAACCAGATGAAAAGAAGTACAATGCCTTCAACTTATATCCCATGGTCAATCAGGTTAAATGGAAAACTACAAAAGAAACAGATAAGGTTCAGTCTACACAGGTTCCGAATGATGATAATTATTCATACGTATATACCAAGACGGTTTAGCTTATTAAAGGCAAACCTGAAATGGTATTGTCTCATATTATGAAAAATACCGGGAATCGTACAATTAAAACAAGGGTTTATAATCACAATTTCTTTGTAATTGATAATCAGCCAACCGGAACAGGTTTAGAACTGATCTTCCCGGTGAATGTCTCAGGGACAGGAAGAGGTATAGGAGATATTGCTGAAATACAGGGGAATAAGATCATTTTTAAGAGAGACCTTGTTAAGGGTGAAAACATTTATTGCCCGTTATATACCACATGAGTGCGTGCTCATAAGCAGCATCTGCACTGCTGGATAATTTTTTTCCGCCAATAGATGGTCTCCCATAAGGGCGCCTGATTACATGAGTAAATGGTTCTGGTTGAAAGTCAAGTGATGCTGATTTGCTTAATTTTTCGAAGGCATCTTTCCAGGGTTGCTCACCATTATCAATTTTTTGCCTCATTAGTTCCATATCTGAACTGGTCTGTAGCATACCCGGGTGGTTAAAAGTCTGGGGTGATTTTTGAGAATTCAATGTACCAGATGTCATCCCAAGAGTGATTAACCAAAGCAGGACTATTGTTGTTTTCATAGGGTTCAGCCTTCAGCATTTACACGTTCAAGTAACGCTTTCATATATCCTATCGAAAAAGCGGTTCCTGCACCATTTACCATGCTGGGAATATGGTCTGCAATAAACACTCCATTGAAATCCACTTTTTTCAATGCTTTCAATATTTTGTACATATCAGCATAGCCATCATCGAGAAAGGTTTCAGTAAAGTGTGGTAATGGTTGATTTACATTGCGAAAATGAATCTTGAATATTTTATTTTGCTTTCCAAAATAATCAATTGTTTCTAACACGTCTTTGCCCATTAAAGTACCTCCCTCAAGCCAGCAGCCAACGCAAAGGCATATTCCAACATTTGGGCTGTCGGCAATTTCCATGGCCCTTTTGTACCCATCAAAATTGCTGAATATACATCGGGGGACACCGGCAAGTTCAGGTACAGGTGGATCATCAGGATGAATCCCGATATGAACACCTTCCTGTTCAGCAACAGGGGCAGCTTTGCTAATAAAATACTCATAATTGTCCCAAATCTCATCTGCAGCATACTCACGCTCATGGCTTAAAGGTGTCGTGTATCGCATCCCGTCCCAATGTCCGGAACCCTCAGTATCAAGTTTAGAAAGGTCAAACGCACGAGCGCTGGCCCCGCCACGAGCGGTTTCCCTCGGGGTACTCCAGATACCATTACCCATATGCGCATAGGTTGTGTAACCAATACCTGCCTTACCTAAGTTCCTCAGATGGGATAAATACTCTTCAATTTTTTCATCCCTGCCTGGCAGGTTAAGTACAATTGAGTCCTGGTTATGGACACTCCTGTTGCCAAAACCAAAGACATTGATCCCGGCATCCCCATAGATTTTTTTACGACTTGCATAGTATTCAGCACTGGCATTTGTGCCATTCGTCCAGAGAACCACCTGATCGAGACCCAATTGTTGAATGAACGCTATGTCTTCTTCAGTGGGTTCAGTCCTGGCCTGTAAAGCAATCTTCATTCCAGATTTTACGGGTGCCGTTTTTTCAACCCTTTTAAAAGGAGTTTCAACACGGTCAGTACAGCCGATCATGGCGGTTCCGGCAGTCCCAATTCCGGTAAGAGACAGTGCAGTTAGTGCTGAACTTTTTTTGATAAAATCTCTACGATTTTCCTTCATCACAAATTAATTAAAGGTTTATTTAACAGTAATTTAATCCTCCTGGCAACCGTTTACATTCCCGACCAGACCTTCGACTCACCTTGCTTCAGCGACATGATGCCTCCCGGTTTGCCTTGAGCAGTGATGCGGAAAGTCCCATCTCGATTTGCGTGAATGGTGGCCTGTACAAGCTGCCCATCCTTCCACTCGATATCGACCTCAAAGCCTCCACGAGCACAAAGGCCCTTGACGCTGCCGGTAGTCCAGGCCTTCGGTAGCGCCGGCAGCAGATGGATTTCGCCGCCATGACTTTGCAGGAGCATCTCGGCGATGCCGGCCGTCGCGCCAAAATTGGCATCGATTTGAAAACGCCCTGCCATTGAACAGGTTTGCGGCGAGTCCATGCATGACATGGTTGTTGAGGACATTATGGGCACGATCACCATCGCCCAGACGAGCCCACAAGGAGATTCTCCATGCGCCAGGCCATCCGCCAGCGTCCCCCCGTTGGATCAGTGACGTCCGCGCTGCTGTCGAACAGCTTTGGGGTATCGCGCCGATTGATCTGGCTGCTTGGATACAGTCCATAGAGGTGCGAGACGTGGCTGTGCTGATCCTCGGGATTATCCCAATCCACCAGCCATTCCTGAAGCTGGCCATGCCGACCGATCTTCATGGGCGCCAGACGCGCTCGCGTTTTCGTCACCTGCGACCGAAAGGCTTTGTCGATGTCCAAAATCTCCGATGCCGCTATGCAGTTCGCAAATAGATCGCGTAGGATCTGCATATCGATGGTGGGCCCTGAGCAGACCGAGGTCCCAGCGCGTCCCACGCTGAGACCATCCTTCGTCCCGCCGCCGTGACTGTGCTCGGGTGAGAGCGACGGCGAGGTGATCAGGTGACCGTCCTCGTTCTCGACGAGAACATCCAGGAAGAATTCAACCGCGCCCTTGAGGATGGGATAGGATTTTTTGAGGTGTTCGGTGTCACCCGTGTAGAGATAGTGCTCCCAAAGATGTTGGCAAAGCCATGCGCCACCCATCGGCCACATTCCCCACTGCGCGCCGTCAACCGGCGCTGTGCCGCGCCAGAGGTCCGTGTTGTGATGGGCGACCCAGCCACCGGCTCTGTAATGGACTTTTGCCGTATTCCTTCCCGGCGCCTGCAGCTCGCCGACCATGCGTAGCAGGGGCTCGTGGCATTCGCTGAGGTTGCAGACTTCCGCCACCCAGTAGTTCATCTCAATGTTGATGTTGATCGTGTACTTGCTTCCCCAGGGCGGATTGATCTTGTCGTTCCAAATGCCTTGCAGGTTCAGTGGCTGCGTACCGGGCCGCGACCCGGCGATCATCAGATAACGGCCATACTGGAAGAGTTGTTCGGCCAGAAGTGGATCAGCGCTGCCCTCGGTGACTCGCTTGAGCCGTTCATCGGTCGGCAGGTTCTCATTCGCCCCCTTGCCGCCAAGATTGATCGCCACGCGGCCAAACAGTTCCGAATAGTCATCGATATGCCTCTGGGAGAGCTGTTCGAACGATTTACCGCGAACGCCGGCGAGATAATCGTCAACCTTTTTCAATGGATCCCCGCTGACGTCCTGATAGTTGACGTAGCTGGTTGCCGCCACATAGACAAGCGTTACCGCGTCGGCATCCGTAACGGAGATCTTGTCGCCCTGTGCAACGACCTTTCCGCCTTCGGCTGCGACTTTGACCTGGGCGGCGAACCTCAGCCCTTCGCCCTCCCACGGCCCGATCAATCTGGTCTCCTCGCGCGGCCCAACGTTGACCTGTCATCGATAGCGTGTTGCCTGAGATCGTTTGGGATTTGAAGGCATGAGGGCTTGTCATCGACAGGTCAAAGGTGATTTGCCCTGGCTTGTCGCACTCAAGACGCATGACGATGGCCTGGTCGGGATGGGATGCAAAGACCTTTCGCGTAAAGCGTGCATTACCGATACGATAGGTGACCGTGCTCACGGCGTTTTGTAAATTGAGCTCGCGGCGGTATTCGCTCGGTTTCTCGCCCTGGGGAAATTGAGGAACAGGTCACCCAATGGCATGATACGCCTGCTGGTACTTGGGCCTGCCAAGCATCTTCTGTGCTGTTGCCTCTGCATCGAGGTATTCGCCTTGCTCGAGTAGTTCTCGAACCGTGGCAAGGTGCTGATAGGCGTCCGGGTTGTCGTAGCAGTGGGGACCGCCGCTCCAGAGCGTGTCTTCGTTCAGTTGCAGATGCTCCTGCTCAATCCCTCCATACACCATGGCCCCGAGTCGCCCGTTGCCTATTGGCAGTGCCTCGGTCCATTCGGTGGCTGGCTGTGTATACCAAAGCGTCAAAGCTCCGGAGGCCTCTCGCGCCAGTGTTGTGGTTTCTTTCTCAGCAGCAGAACCCAGGCCTGCCAGGATCAGGATTATTCCCGAGATGATGATACGTCTGTTCATTTTGTAGTCCCTCTTTTTCTTTTTCCATCACGAATGGCCACAGTCGTCGATAGCAGAGAGATGCTTATCAGTAAATTTTTAAGTTATCTATTTAAAGATAAAAAAATTCAAGTTGTTATAGAAAACTACGAGGATTGAAATGCATACAGATGATACCTGCATTGATTTTCTGAGCGGATTATACATTCAAATAACGTGTATTTGACCTCAGATACAGATACAAATTTAGTCACCGGCCAACCTTACTTTTATAGATAGTGATCATCCCAATGGTCCATGCCGTTTTTTTTTATTTTTTTTTTAGTAGAGGGATGGATAAAGTGAGATAACAGTGGGTAAATGGTGTGAAAGAATCTCTAATTTTAAACGCTGTTATTTTGCATAAAGCACGCTTTGATTATCTGTACATCTGCTGGGTCATTAATTGCTAGGTGATCAATTCTGTGTCTCGATAATTCTATGTCATCTCGATCATGATTGACGGGGACGTCTTTTATGAACTTCCGGTTGGCGCTTTTTAACTGGCTCTCAAACGAAGGTGTCATATCAATGGTAGTTTCCGGCCTTCCCGGCTTAAAATCAGTAATAGTAGTTAATCCATCAACCGATGCAATTGGTTATTTACAGATATTGTACTGTGACTAAAATTACTCTTATTTACTAATTTCCATCGGTCACTATCCTGACGCCTTTGCCACAGTCCAAACCCCGTTCTTTCTATCCAGCCATAGCGGCCAGTATTGCCGGGATCAACACTCCACCGGACACCGTCTAATTCAAAAACGAATGAACCGCCATCTATGTTCCCATGACCTATCGATCCCCGTCCGCCTTTTCCTCCAAAATAATATTTATTTGGATCATCCTCTCCGCCGGTATAAAAGACGACCGGATTGGCTCCATCGCCTTTCCATTCTGTAGGGATGGTTACGTCTCCCTCTCTTCATATTGAGCCATCCATACCAGGGCAAGAAAAGACAAGCTTGTAATAATTTGATACCCATCTAGTTCAGGAGTCTTGCATGAATTTATCTGTTTCAAAAAAGGATCTTGTTGCCTGTTTTTGAGGCAAACCAGGCTAAAGTAAAATCGCCATTACTGCTGACCCTTTCACCGCAGTCACCATAATTATATAAGCAATCCCGAGGGTGCGATTGCATATATAGATCCTGAAAACTGCACTCTCCTTAAATGCCGGATAATTGAAACATGCCAAAGTCGGTTCCGAAGGCACTCTCGAACATGGCTGCTGTAACTAACGGAAAAGGATGTGCCGTAGCGCCAGTAAGTTGCACCTTCAGGGTAAACGCCATCGGGGCCATAGGAAGCCAGTGCATTTACCATACCATCAATGGCTCTGTAGATGGTTTTAGCGGCAAATTCAGGATCGATATCAGCGATGACTATAGATGCAGCGACCATTCCGGTATGACAAACCTGGTTCCAATTACTGTGACATAAGCAAAGGTCCGGACGTCTGCCATTCTTCCGGCCAGCTGGCTTTTAACCCTTTTTCTATCAGAGATTGTTTTGCCAAATCGATGGTTGAAGCGGGCAAGTCATCCGCTGTCCAATCTATGGCTATGGCAATGGCAAGTGACATTTCACTGACATCCAGAAAATGCCTGGGATTCCAGCTTGGGAAATTACATGCAGCGATCACCTCCTCATTGATCCGCTCCAGCATCCGGGGGTCTTTTTCATCCTGTAAACCATTGCAAGCATGTTTATCCTGTTCAGCATGTCCCTTGATATGTCCAGCTGGTTATCCTGGGATCTTTCTTCCATTGGAATATCAAGGTTAATTATCGATTTCTCAAAAACATCTTCAGCATGCAGTTTTATTGGCTTTATAAACATTTTGAATTACAGGATCTGTTTTAAATTTTTGCTTCAGATTTTTCTCAAGCTTTTTATTAAGAGCAATCCGGGGTGATTGTTTGTGAAGGTTCTTTTTGAGATATTCCACAGAAATGGGATTGTCAAGTTTTACAGGTTCTGGTCTGTCGTTGTCTCGTCTTTGTGCAGATAATTTTGAAGAGCTAAATGGCAGGCTGATTAATAAAATAATTGCGATTGCTACAGGGATGCCTTTTGTTTTCATGGTGTTTAGATTTAATTGAGGCCTCATTGATTACTTTTCTTTAATTCGACTTGAGCTAAATTAAAGGCCTTCCCGGTTCCAAGAATAAAAATTCTCATGCTCTGAACGCCTGCATTTAAATCTGCTTCATGTGTTACAGTAAAGTCCTTCCAATCCTGCCATCCGGTGGAATAAGGGTTTCCGAAGGGCATTGATACCTCACCGGTTTTATCCTCCCCGCGAAAGGAGAATTTAATCTTCCCGTTCCCATTACCGGCGGCGTATAGCACAGTGATCTCGTACATTCCGTTTTCCGGGATGAATACCGTATAATTCACCCACTCTCCGGATTCAAGGTCTGTCAGGTGATAACCTCTTCTCCCCGGGGAAATCTCAATATCTACATCCTCGTCAGAACGATAAGCGCCTCCAGCATTTCCTTTAGAAATATCATGATAGGTTTTCCCTTCACCTCCTCCGGCACTTAAGGGAAAGACATCGTAATTCTCCAACTCCAATGTCCCCGGAAAAATGTTTAATCCCAGAACCGGATCTTCGTTGATGAACGTGTCGACAAGGATCACCCGGGCAGTTTAAAGGGCGACGGTAGGTCAGCCCTCCCCATCCGGGATTCTGTAAATTCCATCCACATTTTTCTAAACCGTTTCTTTCAATCGACCAATCGTGGGCGCGCTTTAACCACTTGAGGCTGTCCTCAGGAATATTAATGCGCATCAGGTAATGATTCAGAGGCATTTCCAATGCCGGTCTTCGGATTGTCCGATTTCCTCTGGCACTCGGACTGATTTTCAGTGCCTTCCAGCAGGCTGATCTGGTCAATCTTTGATGAAAATCATTCAGTTCGGTTGGCTCCCAAGGCTCCAATTGATCGGGATATGATTTTTCGTATGAGAGATTATATCTCAAAGTATATTCAAGTCCCAGCAACAGACGGTTATTTGTCCAAGCGTAGAGATTATCTCCCTGGTTCGATGCGATCTCGCACATCTCACTGGCAAAAGCCATTCCCATCAACGCATGCGTCTGGTCACGGGAACTTTCCTGGCATTGGCCATTTTCGTATACATAATTGGTAAGTACTCCTTCGTATCCGTAATCCTCAATACTTGTTTCTACCTTGTAATTGTAAGATATGGAGTGCTCTCCTTGTCCCTTTAACGAAGTCGGGATTCTGGGGCCTGGAGCAAAAGGCAAATCATCAGGCCTGTGGGGCAAACCCTTATAATATCTTAATGCCCTGTCATATATAATTTCATTATCCAGGAAGATCCCGATTGCCATCAGGGTTCTGGCAGGGGCCATTTCCTGGTTTCCGTGCCTGGCAGGATCCCACATATAACAGCGCCAGTAAAAAGTAACATTATCGTTAGCTATATCCTCGGTTGGGACCGTTGTGTTTGAGTAACCAGGATGAACGAGCATGGCTTTGAATTTATCGATATCCGCCTTGTCCCAGCCATCATATGTACTTTTGATAATCTCTGCTGCATTTATTAACGGTGCGCCAAATATTCCTGCGGATAAGGGTTCTGTCCCCTGGCCATAGAATATTTCACGATCTGCACCATCACCGCCAAAAAAGTTGGTGAGGTTGCTCCATGCATTCAATATCTCGACGGCTTTATCAGCATGACGGGAATCGCCTGTGATATACCACATCTTGGCATTAAATATAGCGGCCCAAACATCTGATTCATACTCCTTGACAGTGATAGCATGGATGCTCCCTTGATAAGGACGTCCAGGAAGGATCTTTCTGAACTACATAGTCATAACTTGATCTCTCGTCGGCTTTCATCAGTAGGTATGATGCATACCATGGATCAACTTTGGCCTGGACCATATATTTCATCCTGTCCAGATCCGATTTTTTATGAAGTATTCCCGGATGGATAAATGTCCTCTGGCCACTGATAATTACAGGCAGTATCAATAAAGACACAAAATAAAGTCCCTTTAGCAGGGAACAAGAATTTAGTTTCAAATCGATGCGGTTTCTTCTCATTTCTAATATTATACTTGAAAATATGCTTAATTCCTGGATGAAACATACGTAAAAACTACCTGAGCTTAACCTGAATGTCAAGTTTTTCTCCTTTATTTAAACTGATGGCGCGATAATTCTCACCATATTGGGATTGCTCAAGGACATCAGGCTGACTGCATTTTATGTTCACTACCTCACCCGGAAATTTCAGATCAAAGACCGCGTCCCTTTCCGCAAAAAGCGAAAAATCTATCTCTCTTTTATTCATATCCCATTGTGCTGATGTTCTAACTCCCGCGCGGGTAAGCATATCATGAAATTCACCTGTAGTCCAGTCAGAGGGTAAAGCGGGCAATATCCTCAGCATATCCTCACTGGAGCCGCAGAGCATTTCGATTATAGCAGCTGAAATTCCAAAATTCGCGTCCATCTGGAATGGTGATGTCTGCCCGGGATCCGCCTGAAGTAACGCCCATCCTGCGCCAGTCGTTGTGATAAGTAAACAGATTCTGTCCCAGGCAGCAACGCGACAGGATATTCAATGTTTCAACCGCCATGTCACCATCACCCAAACGGGCATAAACATTCGCCATAAAGGCCAGTGACCAGCCGGTTTGGGAACTCAGGCCTATGGTCAGTCTTTTCTCTATCGCTATTCTGCAAGCTTCATACAGCTCAGGGCTTGATTCCTCTGTGATTTCATGTCCCGGGAACAAGGGATAAATGTGTGACTGGTGGCGGTGTTGGTAATTGTCGTCGAAATCCGGATGCATCCATTCGCGTATGGCGCCATCTTCGTTTATCTGATATTCAGGCATATCAGCTAGGAGTTTTTTCCATCTTTCCACGCCTTCTTTTTCAATGTCGAGCAATTCGCATGATCGGATCAAATTGTTTAATACCTCTTTTGAAATGGCAAAGGCCATAGTAGCATTGATCTGAACCCTGATACTTCTTCTCCTTCCTGTAACAGGATCAGTAAATACCTTGTCAGCCGGTTGGTTTTCAGGTGACTCTGACGGGAAAATCATGTTCTTCCCATGCTCGTCTTTTACAATAAAACCTTCATAAAAAAGGGCAACTTCCTTCATAAACGGAACTGCCCTGTTTTTTAGAAATTCTTTGTCCCCGGTAAACAAATAGTAGTCATAATAGAATGAAGCCAGCCAACCAGCCGCTTCAGTCCAGGGAATAAGGTGGTGCTGCATATCACGCATAACTCCGGTGTCGGGAGTCATGAAAGGAGGAATATATATGCCCTCGGTTCCCTATAGTTGCTTTGCATTGTACCTGAATTCATCCATGCGGCTGTCAAAAAAATCATATACAGCCATCATAGACTCATGCAAATTTCCGGGGAGCGCCTGCCAGTAATTCATCTCCAGGTTCTCGTTGTTCCCATAACAACAATCCCATGGAGGAGCGTAATCGCCGTTCCATATCCCCTGAAGATTGGCTGGATTACTCCCTGCCCTGCTGCTTGATAATAAGGAGATAGCGTCCGTAATCGTATAATTTTTCCAGTAATTCAATTGAAGCAGGCCCCTGATATGCGTCTAAAAGAAGGATTTCGTTTGGAGTATCCCTTTTACCATTCACATTCAGATTGACACCCATTGAATTAAATTTTTGACTGTGGATAGTTTCGTGACGATTAAAAAGTTCCTCATAATCACCGTCAATAGCCGCCAGCTTCTTCTTCAGGCGGGGAACAGCTAGATCGCCCTTTTCGTTGGCATAAACACATACGAGCAGAATAACTTCATCGGCTCCTTCAAACCTGATAGAGCCAACATTCCTTCTTCTGTTTCCTCTCCTGTGATGAGCTGTTCATTTCTCCATTTTTTGTTAAAACCCGCATAACTCCGCCAAACTCTCCTTTACCGGATCCATCAGCGCGAAATTCTACAAATCCGTCCTGAATAGAAGTCTCGTATGTGAATCCCGGATCGAAGCGTACTCCATTTCTCCTGACTGCATCATTAAGATCATGAATGTCAAGGGTAACTTTACCACTAACGGCATTACTCTTTGTCTGCCTTTATTGACATGGCCGAAAGATCATCTGGAATAGAGACAAACAGGCGCCTTGAAAAACGTGTGTCGCCATCTCTCCATTTAACCTCTACCTCTCCGGTTTCAAAATTCAGCGTTCTGGAATAGTCTTCAAACATCTTTTCGCAATCTGTTGTCAAAAGCATGTCAAAGGCAGGATGATATTGAGCATTGTTTCCGCGGAATCCCTTCTCCCTGACCCTATCTGGATAGAGGTCGTTGGCCTCAGGGTATTTCCCTTCCAGAAGTAACCTTCTCACTTCTGGAAGTTCAGCCGACATATCGGGAATTTTTGTAAAGTTGCCATTATAGTAAAGATCGTTGTGATTGAACAGTACACGCTCCTGGTTAATTGAACCATAGACCAATGCCCCTATAATGCCATTACCCGATGGTAATCCCTCCCTCCATTGCGCCGAAGGGGTAATCATAGTCATACCACGTTTGTACGAAGGTTCATTATCATCTGCTGAGTCTGTATATTGAGTATTCTTACAACTTTGCGTCATTATAATCAGGACAAACACTAAAAAGAAAATTCCATTTTTTTTCATGATCAAAAAATTTATATTTTTCCAACTAGGCTAACAATTAATGCATTAATAACTGCAGTTAAACATGATGGGGATATAATTATCTTTTTCATAGTATTAATATAGACGTTTCATAAGTATAATCTACGAATTATACCTCGAAAAATCCTGTATTTTCAATATCACATCAAAAGATTTTCATCATGTTATTTCGAACAGTTTTTTTATTATTGTTTGCTTTGTTCTTCAGTTGTAACACAGACACATGCAATTCGCTTGATATTGGCGAATACCTTAAACTTGCATATAGCAATTCTGTGTATCCATCGGCCGGACAGGTTCAAATGCTCAAATCTTTTGTGCCGGAGGAATCATTTCAGCCTGCCCCACCTATTACCGATAGGATCTATTGGGATAAAATTGCTGCCAGTGAATCGGGCAAGGAATATTTAGACAAAGCATTATCCGAACTGGATAAAGAACCTGAAGTCCCCATTACCGACTCGATTTACCGGGTAGCCAACGAACAAGGCAATTGCGGCATATATAAACTCAGGTATTACCGTACCATGGAACGTTTGGAAAATTTTATATTGGCTGAATGTATAGAAAACGAGGGGCGAATTCTAAAGCAATTAAACGTTTATTTATGACTACATTATACATACGAAGTCCTGGCTGCATCCGAACCACTATGTACAGTGAAAATAGCGTCCTTGAAGGCAGAATTATGGCTATCGATCTGGGAGCTCGGAAATTTGGAACAGATTTAGCGCTGGCGGAAGTTCTTTTAGGAGACAAACTGCCGGATGATATGCGCAAGGATATTTCAGATCACTTACAAAGGCGGATTATAGACTGCTATTTGAACAGCTGTTAATATTTGGAAGACGACAATTCTTCGAGGTTTAGAAGCTAACGAGCAACTGGAATTCCGTATGCACGAGCGGAACTCTATGTTTGTGACTATCGACAGCTTCAAAAGATGCCGATGAGCGACTTGCGGCAGTAGGCTGCGCATTGAATAGCATGCAAGAGATACTTGAGTGGCTTTGGAGATGATGGATATTGTTCTGAAGGTGCTGGTTACTGGAACTATGGCTTTGGGCATTATTTATACTTGGCACAAAATTTATATGATTATACAGAAGGCAAAATAAACTTGTTTGATTTTTATAATCCAGAAAAAATAAAGAACGTTGGGAACTTTCCTGAAAGATATCAAATTCAAAATGGAACATGTGCACCCTTTGCAGATGGCAGTATCACGTGTTTCAAATATATGGTGGTTTTGTTTTTGTTATGTCTGCCTTACAACTAAGGAGCAAGAAAGCCTTCTAAGGGCAAGAAGACCTTCAAAAATATTAAATATCGGATGAAGCGGCATATCAGTTAATTGATTGGGAACATCCTGAAGCTTTTACATTCCTGATACAATTGATTGATGTAAACAACACAGGAAGTTGCCTGATTATACCTATTTCGATGAATTTGGAATGGTGATTTCCCGTGGCAAACAAGAAAGTTCCGTTTTCAATAGCAATCAAAGCTTGGCATAATTCCGAGAACCATAATCATATGGATGTTGGTACCTACACAATTGTATTGAGAGAGAGATTTTGTTACAGGAGATATAGGGGCACCCTCTTATAGAGTGGGTGCATTTGATGATGACAACCCGGCCCGTAGTTCATGGGGGCACCCTGTACCCAGAATAGACAACATACTTCAATCTAAAGGAAGATAATTTTTCTGGTAAAATAACAGCCACAGAATTTACTGAAGCCCATGATAAAGTAGTGATGGATATTAAAGCAGCCTATGAAATACCTTCCCTGACAAAGTTGATAAGAACCAATGGGAAACGATAAGTCAGGGTTGGGTACCATCTCCATTAAGGACGAGTTCTCCTCAGCCGAGCCTGTTGATGTTCGGTACTAGCAATAATGACCCTTGCCAAATATGAGATTATTGATGCCAATACGATCATACTGACTACGGAAAATCAAAAACTCAAAGCTGAAATTTCAGGCGAAGGTGCATCAATAAAAATTATTGATGAGCTAGTACCTGTTGAACATTTAAGAGAAGGTGCCCCAGCATTTAGAATAGGAATTGATTTTACAGAACCAATCAGCGAAGGCACGATCACCGTGAGATATACACCTGTGATCCATGAAAAACAGGATAAGCTGCTTGGATGGTTCCAGGATTTACTAAAGACCCTTCTATCCATGTCAATTAAATGTTCAATAATCTATTTTTTAGTTTTACTTCTTATCCCAACATTTGAAATATCGATGGGTTTAAAACCAATTTTGAATGCGGGTGAATTGGGTCTTAATGAATAATCATCCTCAGATGGATTTACAAAGCCAGGATCAATAACCAGTGAGTGCTTGTCAAAACCCCGTTCTTGCCAGTCTGCAAAATTTTCTATTCCCTCTAAACCTCTGATAATTGACATCTGGTGAAAACATTCGCGCGGGTTCCAGTAGACATTGTAATCTGATTCTGCAAGCAGGGATTGCTCACCATCTGTGAGATAGGTATATACTTCTGAACCGGTAAAATAAATAATGTTTCTTGTAAAACGGATGTTTTCATGGTGCAGGTTCCTTGGATTATTGCTTTTAATCACGGCATTCTGGCTATCAATGAAAATATTATTTACGATCTTATTATGCCTGCTTGCGTGCCAGACATGTATTCCCTCGGTGGTCCTGTAAACAATATTATTTTCAACCAGCGCATACCTTGTCTCACAACCCAGATAGATCCCCCATCCGGGAGAGCCATAGCCAGCCGGTGAAAATACATCATGAATAAGGTTATTTTTGATTACAATATTGGAATCCCTGATAAAAATGCCTCCCCCATCATTCAGTTTCTGCATTACCCTGAATATCTCATTATGTTCTATCCTCATGATCTGGGACTGGTTTCTCCGCTCCTGCTCCTGGGTTTCTGTTGACCAGTGGCGACCATAAATCCCAGACTGCGAAATGTCATGAACCAAATTGTGTGCAATTTCTCCACCACCATCGTCGACATTTATACCAACGGCGCTATAAAACACTGTTCCGCAGTCATGAATATGATTATAGGTTAATATGTTAGGTTCATTTCCATAGCTACGACTTATGATACCTCCGCCACCCGTGTCATAGATCTTGTTTCCAGAGATCTTATTTGCATCCCCTGTTACTTCGAGTGCATAGGTCCCGACATTTCTAATACAGTTATTTTCAAAAGTGCAAAATTTTGTGCCTTCCAATGTAATAGCCGAGGGTTTGTAGATATCACCAACGTCACGTATGGTTGGAATTCCCTCTTTTGGTAAAACATAAGCAACATCCGAAAAAGTAAGCCCTGAGAAATTAATGTATTGTACATATTCCCGACCAACCAGGTTACCCTGTAAAACTACCAGCTGATTAACCATAGGTGCCCTGAGCTCTGATTTACTGAGATCATCTGTTGGGTATAGGTATAGCCTGCCGGTGTGGCTGTCCATATACCATTCGCCCGGCTGATCCAATCCTTCCAGGACATTTTCAATATAATACCGGTTGGCGATGTTGCTGTTGGAATTCCTAAGTGCCCTGCCTATGGGACCTGTGAATGATACTAGCCTTTCCTGTTCATCAACATTGGAGATAAAGAGCCTGGAATCATTCCATGCATGAAATATTACAATTTCTGCTTCCGTAAGATTATTCCATTTTTTGATATCTCCCTCTTTGAATTTCATTGCAGATCGGCCAATATCCTGATCTGTTTTTTCGACAATGAAATAATGATCTTTATCAGGAATGCGGGCACGAACCATCCTTTCACCATTCAGAAAAAGTTGCCTGAATTTCCATTTGCCATCCCTGGCCTGTGGAACATCACAAACCAATATGTCTCCTTCATATTGCTCCCATTGACTCTTTATTTTCCTGCCTCCGCTGATAACTGGCTTCTCATCATTGTATGCACGGTAGGTAATTGGACAGGTCTCGGTCCCGGAATCTTCAGTTGTCAATATGAATGGTTCGGTGAGTTCATAGATGCCACCAAGCAGATATACGGTAACGGGTGATCTCAACTCACCTTCTTTTTTGAGTTCCCTGATGGCATCCCGTGCCTTTTGCAAGGTGGCAAATGGCTTATCAAGACTTGTCCCGGCCTGTGAATCACTACCCTCAGGAGAAACGTAGAAGACAATGTCCGCTGCTTGCTCAGCCAATACTGATGTCCATGTTGGCAAAACAAGGGCTATAATCAGTAAGCATAGAAAAAATTTAACAGATTTCATAATTTGGGTTTAATTTGACAGATGATAATCAGTAGACCGATAAAAATAATGTAGAGCTCAGACCTGAGGCACTTCCTTCTGAATTGTTTTATATCCATACCTTATTATCTGTGGATACTATTTCACGAATACTTTAAAGTTACTGTAATTTGCTGACCTTGTATACATATGTCTCAGACCTATCCTTCCCTCCCTTAAGGGATCCGTACTGTCTAATTCCCAGGAATACAATTTTTCTCTTCTTCCCTCAACATTAAAGAATAGCCTTGAATCAGTTTTAATAACAGTTATTTTATAGGTCCTGCAATAAAATTCATCCCTTTTTCACTGTTCTCAACCCTTGCAATCTGCCCATCCAGAAACCAATTATCCTGCCAGTTACCGGTGCATGAATCGGCAAATTGAAGTTTCCAGTCAGGTGATTGATTTACCTCGCCAAATTCAGTTGGTATGGCATTTGGCATACCGGCAAGTTCCAAAACGAGGACTGAGGAATACGGATCAGGCGCTTCCCCTGTGAGCGTAACTGTGATACCATTTTCACCTGACTCAGTTGAAAACGTCCGGCTGTTATCTGTGAGCAGATAACAGGATTCCACATCATTGTCACATCGAATGGGTAGATTCCCCCCATCTGTCCAGTCAAATACGTTCAAATAAAGCCTGGCCTTCTTTTTCTTCATTTTCATGGTGATACGGCCCCATTCAGGCTGAACACAGGGACTGGCTTGTGTTCCATAGATGGATTCGCTATGCTTATTCATCCATTCTCCCATGGCTATGAGACGTTCTACTGCTTCAGGCATCAGGGTTCCCTGGGCTGTTGGACTCACATTCAGAAGATAATTCCCCCCTTTACTTGCAATATCAACAAGGTTTTGGATCAGGGTAGTCTCGGATTTAAATCTCTTGTCGTCGGATCTGTAGCCCCAGCTTCCGCTGATGGGCATGCATACTTCCCAGTACGGGACATCAGGCGCTTTCCTGGGTATACGCCGCTCAAAAGTCTTGTGATCACCCGGGTAATCCTTTCCCAATCGATCATTTGTAATGATACCAGGTTGAAGTGTGGTTGTCATATGATACAGGCTGTCAACAATTTCTTTGCTCATTTGCCGGGGTGTATCCCACCAGAAAATCGCAATGGGTCCGTATTCAGTTAACAGCTGCCTGACTTCCGGAATAACTTTATCACGTATATACTCATCATTACTTACCCTTTCCAAACTCTCATCCCAGTTGTTTCCTATACCTCCAGGGTGATGCCAGTCCTGAGCCTGTGAATAATAGAATCCAAATTTGATCCCCTGTTTCTGACACTCTTCAGCCAGTTCTTTCAAAACATCACGCTTGAAAGGTGTGGCCTCAACTATGTTATATGGACTGCATTTTGATTCAAACATGGAAAATCCATCGTGGTGTTTTGAGGTGATGACCATATACTTCATTCCTGCTTTTTTTGCCAATCCAACAAACTCTTCCGCACTGAAATCTGTTGGATTAAACTGTTCGGCAAATTTTTCATATTCGGCGACAGGTATTTTTCCCCTATTCATTATCCATTCTGCACTGTTGACTTGAGCTACTCCTTTATAAAAACCGGCCGGGACCGAATAGATACCCCAATGAATAAACATGCCAAATCTGGCATCCTCCCACCATTCCATGCGCTGTTCATCTGAAAGTTCTTTACTTTTTAACCATCTCTGAGTGCAACCTGCATTTACGAGGATTGCAAAAGCTATTAAAATCAATACTCTCATTTTGATATGTTTAGTTTAATTCAGTTGCACTTTTTGCAGTTAATGAAAGCAATATCTGACGGAGCCATCTGAAATTGTCATTCAGCATTTACCGTGATAGAGGTCTATTTTAAGCCATGTTTTAATGATCTTTCCCGACGAAAGTCCCAAGCCAGTTAAATATGGATTTTGTATCTGTACATCCTTAAGTTATAGTACTGTTGGATCGCTCAACTGTGTAAGTTAAAAAACTTTTCAATCATAAAAATTAGAGTGGTAGATAGATTTATTTGTGTAAACATTAACTTAGTGATGGTTTTCTCAAACTATTAATTTAAAAAAGGCATGAAAACTTTCGAAAAAATTGTTGCAATCTCTGTTATTTTTAGCCTGGCTGGATGCAATCAGCCATCCGATGACCCATCCAATATTGCCAAGGAAAGCCTTGATGTAGCTGTCCAGCAACTTACACTATCTCTTGAAAAAATAGGAGATTCTGACCAGAACCCCCGGAATGCAGAAAATGGCGTGCTACGGCAGGTGAGATCGAGTGACTGGACCAGTGGATTTTATCCTGGATGCCTGTGGTTCCTGTATGAGTATTCCGGAGACGATAAATTTCTGGAAGCTGCTAGACATTTCACAAAGAACGTTGAGAAAGAGCAGTACAACGACGGCACTCATGATCTTGGATTTATGATGTATTGCAGTTTTGGGAATGGATATAGACTGACCAAAGAAGCAGGATACAAGGATGTTGTAATACAGAGTGCCCAAACCCTGGCCACAAGATTCGATCCAGACGTAGGATGCACCAAGTCCTGGGATCATAACCAGGATAAATGGCAGTATCCGGTGATCATTGACAATATGATGAACCTGGAACTATTATTCTGGGTTGCCAAAGAAACAGACGATACAGATCTGTATGAATTAGCCGTAACCCACGCTGAAACAACGATGAAAAACCACTACCGGGGAGACTACAGTTCCTGGCATGTATTGGATTACGATACGATCACAGGAGAAGTGCTTCACAAGCATACGCATCAGGGCTATGCCCATGAATCTGCCTGGGCAAGAGGGCAATCCTGGGGATTTTACGGATATACAATGACCTACCGGGAGACAGGGGATCAAAAATTCCTTGACCATGCCAAGAATATTGCAGATTTCCTCCTGAATCATGAAAACCTTCCGGAGGACATGGTACCTTACTGGGATTTCGACGCCCCGAATATTCCTGATGAACCGAGAGATGCCTCTGCAGCAGCCATCCTATGCTCAGGCCTGTATGAGTTAAGCACTCACCTCGGAGCTCAGGGCGGTCCCTACAAAGAGGCCGCAGACAAGATCCTGACAAGCCTCTCTTCAGATAAGTACCGGGCACCAGTCGGCGAAAACAACAACTTTATCCTGAAACATTCTGTAGGCCACATGCCTGGTGGATCTGAAATAGATGTTCCCATCATTTATGCTGATTATTATTTCATCGAAGCCTGTATGCGAAAGCTGGCACTTGAATCTGGGAAATAGATGAACTCCAGAGAAAGAATATTCAAAGCCCTGAATCATGAAGAGCCTGACCGGGTACCCTATGATCTTGCTGGTATAACATGGACCGGGATCACCAATACTGCCTACCAGAACCTGCGACAATACCTGGGGATGGAAACATCAGAGCCGGAGTGGTCGGATGTAATCCAGCAGATTGTCATTCCTTCGGAAGATATTTTGAAAAAATTCCGGGTTGATACCCGGGGAGTATTTCCTCTAACCAGCCATAACTGGGATGTTTATTCCAAACTGGTGGATCGCGGTGAATATTGGGAATATTATGATGAATGGAGTTTTGTCCATCATTTCCCCAAGGATGGCTTCTGGTTTTCCCTGGTGAAAAGTCCCATGGAAGAAGCTGATTTCGACCAGGACAACATAGTCGAGGATTTCTCCTGGCCCGATGCCGGAAACCCACTACGATTTAGAGGATTGCGTGAGAAGGCCATCCAGTTCAGGAAACAAGATAAAATAGTTATGACCAAAGGATTGTGTGCAGGTCTGTTTGAAATGCACCAGCGGGTCCGTGGTATGGAAAATGCCATGATAGATCACATGTTATTTTCAAAAAATTCAGATAAACTGGCAGGAAAACTGGCTGATCTGAAAATGGAATTCTGGGATAAGGCCCTTGATGAACTTGGGGATGTGGTTGATATTGTCGGAGAAGGGGACGATTACGGAACCCAGGAATCACAATTGATCAGCCCGGATCAGTTCCGCTCAAATTACAAACCCCATTTTAAGAGATTGCTTAAATTTATCAAGGAAAAAGCACCTGGAGTAAAAATAATATTCCACTCCTGTGGTAATGTCAGGCCCATCATTCCCGATTTGATAGAGATGGAGGTAGATATACTTAACCCCGTACACACTAATGCAACTGGAATGGAGCCGCATCAGCTGAAAATAGATTTCGGAGATTCAATTGTGTTCTGGGGTGGCGGTGTGGACACGCAAAAGGTTTTGCCTACAGGTACAACCCAGGAAGTGATAGATGATGTAAAAAAGAACATTGAGGCCCTGGCTCCCGGCGGGGGATTTGTATTCAATACAGTCCACAACATACAGGCTGAAGTACCTCCGGAAAATATCATGGCAATGATTGAGACATTGCGCAATTACGGGGAATACTAGTACTACCTTAGTGAATGCAATATGAAAACGAAAGAGAAAAGCACGCGCCGCGACTTTATTAGGAAATCTTCTGCAATTACCACCGGTACTTTTGTTTTTCCAGCCATCATCCCTTCTACTGTTCTGGGAAAAAATGCACCAGGCAGGCAAATAAATGTAGGCATGCTTGGTACAGGCAGGCAGGCCATTAACGCAAACCTGAAGAATGGATTTCTTAAACTTCAGAATTGCAGGGTCGTTGCTGTGAATGATGTCGATTCCTGGCGGATGGACCTTGCCGAGAAAACCGTCAATGATGCTTACTCCTCTTCAGAAAAGAGCTATAAAGGAGTTAAGAAGTATGGCGATTACCGTGACCTGATAGCTGACAAAGATGTGGATGCTGTTATGATCTCCACGACCGACCACTGGCATGCACCAGCCACCATTGCTGCAGTACTGGCTGGCAAACACGTTTGCATGGAGAAAGCATTCACCGTTGCACCCATGCACGGGAAGGCTGTTGTAGAGGCGGTTAAGAAAACAGGAGTAACCGGAAGGCTTGACAGTGAGTTTCGCTCCATCCGTGAGATGAACCGGGCTGTGGAACTGGTTCATAACCAGGTTATCGGGGAACTGATAGAAGTGGAAGTGGGTGTTCCCGGTGAATTAAGCGGCAGTGCACTCGGACCGCAGGAAATCATGCCGGTCCCCAAAGAATTGAACTACGATATGTGGTTGGGGCCCGCTTTCCCGGCCCCTTACACCATGCAGCGCGTGCACGAACCCGGTACGATCAATTCCCGTCCCGGCTGGCTGCGTATTTCTGATTATTGTAACGGGATGATTACCAACTGGGGAGCCCATCTTATAGACATCGCTCTCTGGGGAATGAAAAAAGAATACGAAAATCCGGTGATCGTTGAGGGAAAGGGAACTTTCGACAGTGGGATATGGAATACAGTTAATGCATTCCAGCTGGAATACCATTTTGAAGACGGAATGAACCTGAAATATTTGATCGATGTTCCCTTTGTCAAGTTCATTGGTAAGGATGGTTGGATCAGGATTGAATATCCCGATAAACTAACAGCAAGCCATGATGATATCCTGAATTCCGAAACCTGGCCAAATGGTATTTCCTATCGGGATACCTTAAGTGATAAGGCAGATTTTTTGAGGGCCATTGAAACCGGAAAGCCCGCACTCGAACCTCTTGAGGTGGGTTATAATGTGTACCTGTTAACCATGATGGGGCTCATTTCCATTACCCTGGATTCCAGGCTGAAGTGGGACCAGCAAGTTGGGTTGTTTACCGGGGATAATGCTGCCAATGCCATGCTCACACGCCCATACCGGGAAAAATGGTTGGATTCCAATGTAATCGACTGGATGAACAAATACCAGGAAATTAAACTAAGCTAAAATGAAATTTAAGTACTTAAAACCTGGATTGGTAATGTTGTTATCAGCCCTGCTCATTTCGTGTTCAAAGGAAAAGGAACTGGATAATATTTTGTATTGCTTTAACAATGGGGTAAGGACATTGCCCAACGCACCAGTTGGTATGGATGCACAGGCTGCATTGGTAAAAAGGATTGGTTACGACGGACTGGCCGGCCATACGGAAGATACTTATTATGAACTCCGTGCAGCAATGGACAAGGTTGATCTGGAGATGCCTGAAATGTATATAGCAATGAATATTGTGGATGGTAAGATCTCCTACCACCAAGACCTAAAAAACATCCTGGAACATTCTAAAAACAGGAATTTACTGGTCGCTCTTCATCTGCATGCCGATGATTTTACGGATGGTAAAACAGCAGGTGATGAGCTGTTTGTTGAAGGGATGCGTGAGCTGGCAGATTTTGCAGCTCCATTGAATATTAAGATTGCTATTTATCCTCATGTAAATTTTTACTGCGAAACCCTGGAACATGCCATGGACCTGGCTGAGCGGATAGACCGCAAAAATGCAGGGGTAATTTTCAATTTATGCCATTTGTTGAAAGTTGAAGGTGAAGATGGATGGGAGGAGAAAGCATTGGCAGCACTACCGCAGTTATTTATGGTTTCAATAAACGGGGCAGACTCGGGCAATACAAAGGAAATGGACTGGGACCAACTCATTCAGCCACTTGGCGAAGGCAGTTTCGATACCTATGAACTGGTCAGACTACTAAAAGACAATGGTTATGATGGAAAATTCGGCCTGCAGTGTTACAATATAAAGCAGGACTGTGAGGTTGCACTTACCAATTCGATCAAAACATGGGAAAAATATAAAATGAGGTATAAGAAAAAATAAAATACCTCAGAGCAATATATTAAGGAGTACGTTTGTCTTTCTTGAGCGGCTGAAATATCCATCACTCATTTTATTGCTTTATACTGGCTGTGTTATCGGTCAGGAGGACCATATTCAACGGTTGTGCAGGGTGGTGCTGAAGTTCTACCTGATATTCAGCAATACCTTTTTGATGGAGAGCCCCTGAAAGCACATAAACTGTTCGGGCGTCACCTAATGGACTATCCGGTGGAACAGCAGAAATACCAGTCACTGGCCAACCTGCATATTTTCTTTGAAAACCAGGAGAAAGTAACCGACTACAAAAGATGGCTCAACCTGGAAACTGGGATAACATGCGTTGAATACCGTGCTGGTGACATTACTTTTAAAAGGGAAGTTGTGGCATCTGCACCCTACCAGGTGATATTGGTTCGCCTAACCGCCAGCAAACCGGGCAGTATTTCGTTCCGGTGCCATCTGCGCGGCTGCAGGAACCAGGCGCACTCGAACTACGCTACAGATTATTTCCGCATGGATGCTGCTGGCCAGGATGGTTTGATGGTCATGGGAAAAATACACACTCATCAGTAGATAATCTTCAATTCTTTTTTTCAGTACTTTTTTCTGGGGCAACTTCGCGAATTTCATCCAGCATAATATTCCACTGTTTATCCATTTCCAAGACTTTATCCGGATAACTGTCTGCCAGGTTATTGGATTCTGTGCGGTCTTCTTCCAGATTAAAAAGCTCCCACGGTTCATCTTTGTCAGCAACTAATTTCCAGTTCCCGACACGTACAGCTCTATTCCCTTCATGGTACCACCAGGTGCTGCGTTGCCAGCCAGTTTCCTTTTCAAACAGGGGCCTCAGCGATTGACCCGGCAGTGGTACCTGTTTCAGGCTGTCCGATGAAATGCCGGCAAGCTCAAGTATTGTCGGAACAATATCTGTAACATGTCCGTGAGTATGGCGTAACTCTCCACGGGCTTTAATCCCAGCAGGCCAGTGAGCAATAAAAGGTGTGCAACTGCCTCCTTCATGAACCCATGTTTTATGCCTTCTGAAAGGGGCATTGCACATACTCGACCAACCCGGTCCAAGACACAGATACGTAGAGGCTGATCCGGGGACTGCTTCTGGATCATGTCCATCATCCCTGACCATTATCTCAGCACTGGCACCGTTATCGGAAAGAAATAAAATAAGGGTATTATCGAATGCATCCATTGCCTTAAGCTGATCAACAATACGACCAATCTCCTTGTCAACGCGCTCAATCATTGCCGCATGAATGGTCATTTTATCCTGCTGAAAATTCTGCTGCTGCTGAGTGAGCCCGTCCCAGGGAACCGGACGGTTTACCTCACCATCGCCAAGTATTTCCAAAGCATCAGGAAAGTGATATGGGGGTCCAATCTGAGGTTCAACCTTCGACAACTCCCCTTTTACAATGCCTAACTCCTTTATTCGTTCCCATCGCGTATTTCGAAGCTTTTCCCACCCAACTGCATAACGATCTCCAACAGCATCAATATCTTCCGGTAATGCGTGCAAAGGGAAATGTGGCGCAGTAAAAGCCACATAAGAAAAGAAAGGCTTGTCAGCATGTTTTGCCTTATGCCCTTTCAAATGTTCTATGGCCCTTTCCGCAATCTCAGTTGTGGCATAAAATCCTGTTCCCCTTTCAACCGGAGGTAGTTTTTCATCGTCCAAATAATGTGTTTTTGGACTGAAGAAACGACCTTGATCTCTGAGATAATAGGAGTAATCAAAACCATTCTCCACCGGCATCCCATCAATATGCCATTTCCCTGAATGGTAGGACCTGTAACCGGCATCTTTTAAATAGCGAGGTACCAATCCTGCCCAAGCGGGGCGTATACCCCTGCCCCCTCCCTCAATACCGGGGGCATTATCACGGCCTATCTGCTGCGGATAATAACCGGTTAAAAGGGCAGCCCGTGTAGGCCAGCAACGGGCACAGTTATTAAATTGGGTAAATCGTAATCCACCTGAGGCCAATTTGTCCAGGTGAGGAGTTATTATCTCTCCTCCATAACATCCCAGATCTGAGAATCCCAGATCGTCAACCAGAATTAATAACACATTGGGGGGTTTATCCTCTTTACTGGTGCACTGAACACATAATAATGCCGCTATCAGCGCTATTACTGTATTTTTTGAGAGCATACTCATCTTTTTATGTACATAAATATACAATTAGAATTTCTTAGCGACTGAAAATGGAGGAATAAATGCTATTACTTTTCGCTAAAATAATTACCTGGTCTCATTTGAGATCTGCATTCTTGTATTCTTTGTCGGGTGCAGTAGTTCGATCACCAGGCAAGCTTGTTTCTTATGTATGCTTTAAATATCTTGTATACGATTAATCCAACTAACTATGAAGCTCCTAAAACAACTATCATTCATCGGCATCATTCTTCTGTTCGGATGCCAGGCAAAGGAAACTACATATCCCAATGTGCTGTTTATTTGTATTGATGACCTGAATGACTGGACGGGTTTTATGGGCGGACACCCGCAAGCCATAACTCCCCGCCTGGACCAGCTAGCCTCAGAGAGCGTGGTTTTTTCCCGGGCTTTTTGTCCCGCCCCGGCCTGCAATCCCTCCCGGGCATCCATTATGACAGGGATCCGGCCATCTACTTCGGGCGTATATCACAATCCGCATCCCTGGCGGAAGAGTCCGGTTTTGAAGGATATCCTGACTATCCCGCAGTATTTCCGTAAGCATGGATATGTTGCCAAAGGCAGTGGTAAAACATATCACGGCTCTTTTCCGGATTCTGCGTCCTGGGATGAATACTGGCCTTCCCTTACCCAGCAGAAACCACCGGACCCGATGCCAGAAAACAGGCCGCTCAATGGAATTCCTAATACACGCCATTTTGACTGGGGACCAGTGGATGCTACCAAAGAGGAAATGGGGGACTGGCAGGTGGCCGACTGGGTGATTGATCAGCTGGGCAAAGAGCATGATAAACCCTTTTTCCTGGCCTGCGGCTTTTTCAGGCCTCATCTTCCCTGGTATGTCCCTCAGGAGTATTTTGACAAATTCCCGCTTGAAAGTATCATGCTCCGCCGGTGGTAGACGAAAACGATACGGCCGATATTCCACAGGCCGGCAAAGCGCTGATCAAATTCCGGGATCATGAAAATGTGACAAAATACGATCAATGGGAAAATGCAGTGCAGGGATACCTGGCCAGCGGCAATTTTACGGATGAATGCCTGGGCAGGGTGCTGGATGCCCTCGAAAACAGTGATTACCGTGACAACACCATCATTGTCTTATGGTCTGATCACGGATGGAACCTGGGGGAAAAGATGCACTGGCGCAAATTTGCCCTATGGGAGAATACAACGAGGACCCTGTTTATGATAAAAGTCCCAGGCATGGCTGCCAACGGTTCGGTATGCAGCAGTCCCGTGAACCTGCTGAATGTCTACCCTACCCTCGTTGAACTGTGCGGATTACCACACAATTCACTGAATGAGGGGACGAGCGTGGTACCCCTGCTGGAATCGCCGGACATGAATTGGGAAACCGCATCTGTAACCACCCACGGAAAGGACAAGCATGCCGTCAGGCTGCGCAACTGGAGATACATTCAATATGATGATGGCACAACAGAGTTGTACAATCTGGAGGAGGACCCCGAGGAGTGGACCAATCTTGCCTCAGATCCGGAACATGAGGACATCATATCTGAGTTAAGAACCCACCTTCCAAAGGTCAATGTTGAACCCATTCCCGTAAACTGAGTTGACACATGATATACAACCGGCCTGTTGTCATATTTTTACTTTCCCTGGCAATCCTGGCGTTATTTTCATTATGCGGGAGGCAGGATGATGGAAAGTACAGGATCGTTTATGTGAATTCATACCACCAGGGGCATCCTCCCAGCGATCAGATTACCGCCGGATTATTGGAAAGCCTGCCGGTTGACAGCTTTGAAGTGATTGCTTTTTTCATGGATACCAAACGAAATTCATCACAGGAATATATAGAATCCATAGCGGCAGCATTACTTGATTCCATTAAGGTTACAAATCCGGACCTTCTGATCGTATCCGATGATAATGCAGTGAAGTACCTTGTACAACCTTTTCTGCAGGATCAGGACCTGCCTGTGGTTTTCTGCGGGGTGAACTGGTCCGCAGACCAGTATGGTCTGTCAAGGAACAATATCACAGGGATCCTGGAGCTGCTTCCGGTAGAGGAAGCAATGACCACCATAAAACCCTATTACCCATCGATGCAAAGCTTACTGGTGCTGAACGAGAACACCACCACCTCCCGGAAGACCAAACCCATCCTGGACACACTGCTGACCGGTATGGGCATAGAGGTGACTCAAGTACTGGTGGATGATTTTAAAAGCTGGAAGGCGGCTTTCGAAGAAGGCAACCGGTCAAATGACATCATATACCTGCAGACCCAGGGTGCCATAAAGAACTGGGACCATAATGAGGCTAAAGAATTCATTAACGAGCATATTAAAGTACCTCTTATCACCTGTGAGGATCACATGATGCCATATTCGATATTCGGCATGACTCAGGTTTCCAGAGAACAGGGGACCTGGGCAGCAGAAACAGCAAAAAAGATCCTCCGGGGCACCCCTCCATCAGAGATCCCGGTATCGAAGAACCAGATGGTGAGTATCTGGTATAATCCTAAACTGGCTGAGAAAGTTGGGTTTCAGCCGGATCCGTCACTGATGGGAAGAGCCAGTATCATCAGCGATTAATGTCATCGCACCGGGTGTGCGCCGTCGGCGGTCCTGCCTGTCAGAATACCGGATTCAACAGGTTGAAAACATCATGGACCTCCGGGGCAGCAGGTATGGCATCCAGGGCCTCCCGGATAATATCATCATCATATTTATCAGCGACAAGGAGCAAGAGTTTATAGAATTCGCCGGCATGGTTTTCTATGCCCCCGATCTGCTCGTAGGTGAACTCCTTACCCTCTGTATAATATGGTATTAAATATCTGATCGCCAGGTCAATAGAGCCTCCCTTATCAGATTCGTAATGCCAGAGATCAATCCCGAAATGTTCTGCAAGGATAGCATTCTCGATCAGGTGACGTAGGTTTTTGATACTGTAACTCATGGCCTTGGTCCGGGCCAGTTCGAAGGGCTGGCTCCCATCGGGTTCTATTTGCCTGGAAATGCGCTTTATCCCAACTGAATCAAGGATCATTTTTGCCACCGAATCCTGTTCGGTAAATATGGCAAATGTTGCGACCTGGCTGTCATAGGAGGTGCCATGGTTGTTGAAATACATCCTTTCATCCCATCCGTTCTTGCTGGAGATCAGCCAATGGGTATATTGATTGAACCAGGCCTTCAATCCCTGAAGATCTTCCTCCTTCAATGCTTCTGCCCGCATCAGCATACCGATCCCATTTACTACCTTAACAAGGTTTCCTGTTTCGATGATCCCTATGCCCCTGCCTTCTGTCCTGCCAGGTATGGCCTGTCCGTATTCAAGATGAGGATTCATCCTGGTGGCGGGGTCCAGGAACCAGGTCCTGAGCAATTCAAGCGACTTTTCGGCATAGGGTTCATGACCCGTATAGAACCAGGCCACCGAAAGGGTAAATACTGCATTCGCCATCTGACTGAGGGTTCGGCTATCAAAATTGTAATACTCCGGGTTTACCACACCGTCATGCCTCACATAAGGCAGCCCGTCAGGGGTATCCGGATTGGGCCACCAGTATGGGCCCTGGCTGAGATAATCATGTTTATCCCCGCTGGGAGGTGTCATATTTTTCTGCATGACCGAAAAAGGTCCCACCTTCATGGCCCTGTCTGCCCTTTTTTTCAGAGAATCCAAGGCGGTAGCGTAAGGTTCAACCCCTTGATCTGATAATTCCCGGGCTTTCTCAAGGTCTGTCCTTTCATATAAGGAGATATCCGGTAGTTGATCCCCGGATGTTGTTCCAACAGGATTACAGCCTGTAGAATAAAGCATTAACAGCAATATGGAATACAATACTGCAAAGCTCCTTTTAATATTAAGCTTACTCTTCATTGAATGCTTTCCCATGATCCTTTTCATACTGCCTGTCCAGTTCTTCATTGAGTTTTCTGAGCAGATCCAGGTTTTGTTCATCAGCAGCCAGATTGACCATCTCCAGGTCTGCACCTCTATGATCATAGATCTCAGTATCCATTGTCTCCCCGGTATCACGATTGACCCACCTGGTAATCCGGTATTCCGGAGTACGCATAGTGTATCCCATTAGTTTAACGGCCTGGCCGTTGATATTGCTTGACCTGGGATACTGGCTGAAGGCGACCTCATCCCATGCTGCATTTTTGGACTCCAGAACCTTCCTGAAGCTGGATCCCTGCAGATGTTCAGGCAGAGTCAGCCCTGCCAGATCACAGAGGGTCGGATAGATGTCTACCGTCTCGACAATGGCATCCGATTTCCACCCCTCCCCGGTTTTGATCTGGGGGATCCTGACAATAACCGGTATCCTTGTATCCAGTTCATAATTGGTATGCTTGCACCAGTCTCCATACTCACCAAGCTTCCATCCATGGTCACCCCAGAGGACAATGATGGTGTTTTCATATAATCCTAGTTCTTTAAGCTTGTCAGTCAACCTTCCTACCTGGGCATCGATCAAGCTGACACAGGCATAATACCCGTGGATCATGTTTACGGCATCTTCTTCCGTCAGCGAACCTTCTGCCGGTACGCCATGGTATTTCCTGAGCTCTCCCCAGTTGGTAAATGCATAGGGAGGGATCACATCCGGCTTATCCGGGGATGGGACAACAATCCGGGCCGGATCGTACAGGTCCCAGTACTTTGAGGGTGCGACAAACGGAAGATGTGGTTTGATCATCCCCACTGCCAGAAAAAATGGTTCTCCCTTCAAGGCCTCCATTCTCTCCAGGGCACGGGTGGTCACCATGGCATCATTGTGTAATTCCTCCGGCAACCTGGAGTTATACCAGGGTAAATTCTTCCCGCCGATTTTGGGAAAACTTGTGTGCAAATGGGTAGTATCTCCCGATTGAATGGGTTCTCTCTGGTTGATCAGTTGATTTGGATACCAGTGGGGTATGCTCCATGATAAGCTATCATTCTTGTTTCCATGTCCGGTATGGTAGATCTTTCCCATGCCCTCTGCCTGGTATCCCTGCTGCATGAAATACTGTGAGAGGGTGACCACATCGGGTGCCTGGGTGCGGAAAAATGTGCGCAGGTCATATATACCCAAACCGTCAGGCCTGAGTCCGGTCATCAGCGTGTTCCGGGATGGGGCACACACTGCCTGCTGGGTATAGGCCCTGGTAAAAACAACTGATTCACGGGCCAGTGCATCGATGTTGGGAGAGATGATGTGCCCTGCGCCATAACAGTTCAGTTCGGGACGTAGATCATCAACACAGATCAGCAGGACGTTTGGTTTTTCACCGGATACTACATCAGCATTTCCGCCGGTTTTGCATCCTGCAAGGAACAGGAAGAGGATGCTTGATAAAAAAATGTTGTTTCTCATAACAGGTTTTATTGATGAATTAATCGATTGGAAAACGCAGGGTATCATTGGTGACTCTCCGCCACTGTTTTATTTTCCCTGCCAGTTCATTTATGGTTTTTTTATATTCTTCCTGGTAAAAAAGATTCTCAATCTCCAGCGGATCCTTATTGAGATCGAACAGCTGAGATTTGTCCCGATTGCTCAGAGACAATTTCATTCCTTCCTTCGAGATGACAGTCCGGATAGATGGACTGGCAGCCAGTTGGGCAGAGTCCGCCTCTGTGATCTCCCTATCAGCCCAGTCCCTTACCCGGTAATCCATGTGTGAATTCCATTCTATAAAGATGTCTTCTGAAGGGAATTCGTCCATTTTCAGAGCCGGTACCAGGCTCTTCCCTTCAAGGTATCCGGGGACCTCATGGCCCATAAGGTCAAGCAGGGTGGGAACGATGTCAATCTGGCTTACCCGCTCCGGGATCATCCTCTGTGATGAATTCATGCGCGGGTCTTTCAGCAAGAAAGGGATCCTGACCGCTTCCTCATACATCACCCCTTTGGCTACCATCCGGTGGGCACCCATCATATCGCCATGATCCGATGTGTAGACGACGATTGTATTCTCAGAAAGCCCGAGTGATTCCAGCTTATCCAGGATCGCACCCACGCTCATATCCACCTGACTAACAAGTCCCCAGTACTTCGCAATCAGTTCCCTGAGTTCCTCTTCCGTATCCCCGTATTGCTGTTTATTCTCCTCAGATTTTAGTCTATGGAACAAGGGATCATCATCGGCTGGCACATCATTAAAATTGCCCGGAAGGAAAACCTCATCCGGAGAATAGAGGCTGTCCAGGGGACCGAAAAACGGCATATGGGGCTCAAGGAAATTGATATACAGGATAAATGGATCATACCCGTTCTCTTCCAGGAACCTGATGGCCTTTTCTTCCAGGAATTTTGGCTTGCAATGTTCCAGCGGGAGGTTGGCTGCAAAGGACCGGCTGAACTTGTTCCTTTCATTGGGCTGGTATCCTTTCTCCACCAGCCAGTGATGATAATCGCTCCTTGCTTCGGGATCCTTATCCGTACCGTAGTAGGGTATGTAACTGTCCTCGATGGCTACCCAGGTCTTATACCCACGCTGTGCAAATACCTCATCACCAAGGTGCCATTTGCCCATATACGCGGAATGGTAATCCGGGTCACCAACGATCTCCGGAAGGGTTTTTACATTTTCATCCAGATGGATATTGTTGGCTACGCATCCATGGGTATGGGGATACAGGCCGGTCATTACCGAGGCCCTGTCAGGGGTGCATACCGGCTGGGTTACATAGGCCTTCTCAAATACAAATGATCCGCTCGCGAGCCGATCCAGGTTCGGGGTTTGTATGATCTCATTCCCATAGGCCTTCATGGTAAAATACTGTTGCTCGTCGGTCCAGATAAACAACAAATTGGGTTTTGTTTTTTCCGGACTGCAGGCATTCAGAGCAATCAGCAAAAAAAATAGAATAAAATTTCTCTTCATTAGATTTAGGGTTCAGCAAAAAATTAAGATACAAAAACTCATCGATCCTGAAAAATGCAAAACCTACCTGCATCAAAATAATCCTTGCTTCATTTGATCATTACTGTTTATAAGTGATATTCGCAAAAGTTCTTTCAAGCCAGGATGATTCATTTTCACTTGTGCAGGGAACCCCTTCAATGGTCAGGTTCTCGATGGTCAGATCAATCCTGCGGTTTTCATCCAGTCCCGTGATCTGCGCCAGATTCGGAAAGGCATGGCTGAAGGAGCAATCTTTGATCAGGATTTGCTTCATGACCCCGGATCCGCTCTCCTCCCTTCTTTTTCTGATCCTGAAATGTATTCCGCACTGGCAGCGGTCAGGATGGGTTCGCTCAAAACGGTTATTGATGTAACGAATGTTCTCATATACCGCACCATCGTAGCAATACAGGGTCATCCCCCGGTCGGCTTCCAGCACGTCATTGTTCTCAAAAGTGATGTTCTTCATGACATCAGTATTGGATTCCGTACCAACCTTCAGGGCCGATTTTTTTGTCAGAAAAACATTATTCCTGATAGTAATATCATATACATCCTGCAAATAGCCCATGGTGTTGGTGGATTTAATGGCCACGTTATCATCACCGCAGTAGGCGAAACAATTTTCAATAAGGACACGCCTGGAAGCATCCGGGTCAAAGCCATCGGTGTTGGAGACATAGATATCATTCAGCATCTTGATATTTCTAATAGTGACATCTTCGGAATACAGGATGTGGGTGTTCCAGGAGGGCGGATCACGAAGTAAAATCCCGTCCAGGATTATGTTCTTTGAATTCAGCATCAACAGTAACCTTCCTCTTCCTTCATCCCCAAAGGTATCCCTGAGATAGGTCCCATTGGCATCGATTATGCCCCTTCCGGTGATTTTGACATTTTCCGCATCCTTGATCAGGATCAGACAACGGGGGCGGATTTTGTCTTCCGTCTCCAGGTCCGAGACATTCTCCGGTCCCAAAATCATTGCTCCAGGCTCCAAATGTATCTTCGTATTGCTCGGGATGGAAAGGGTGCCGGTCCGGTAAATGCCTTTGGGGAAGCCCAGCACCTTCCCGGAACCTGATACCTCATCCAGGGCCTGTTGCAGGCTTGCCGTTACCAAACTGGACCCGCTTGCATCGACATCATAATCCAGGACACTCACTACCTCTGCTTCAGGCTCATTCGGGATGCCATCTGCCAGGATAAAGATCCTTTGATCCCCGTTTATAAGGACCATCACGTAACCTGGGCCCTCCAGGGTGAAGTGAATGGAATTGCCATCCGGAATGCCTTCTATTCCGTTACTTTCCGGGCATATCTCAAAATCACTTATCGGAATCGACGATTCCAGGGTAAAATCCAGGACAGATCTCCACTCAATATGCGCATAATGATAGGTCTTGTACTGAGCTACAAAGATCTCCTGTTTCCCGCAGTGCAATGAGAACTCCGGGGATTTCACGGCCATCCTGTTTACGGGATAATCAATAAATCCTGTGTTGGATCCTGCCTGGCAACCGACAGTGATAATTAAGATGACAGAGATCCAGATAAGATGTATCCGTTTCATGATTTCAATAGCTTATTTGTTTAATCAATGTATCCTTTCCGGCTTTTTAGAATCCCCTCTCATGGATGTTGGCAGCCTGAATACTTCATTGTGCTGATTGATAAAATATAGACGGGAGTCGGATGGCTGCCTTCCGTGCCCGTCGGCCCATAGGGCCAGGAAATCCGGATGGCCGTTCAGGACCTTCCGTACATAGGTGTGATTGTATTCACTCCCGGATGTGATCTGTCCCGACTTTTTCCAGTGTTCGCCCCTGTCTTTCGTCTCCCACAGGGCCAGTTCTCCTCCCGTATTGTAGGGCTGGGGTCCTATCTCTGTTGGCGCGACCAGTACCCAGCGGTCCGGGTAAAGGATCAGTTCACCGGCGTCATAATTATTATCCGAAGTGGTTATTTCCGATATATCCCATCCCAACCCGTTCCAGCCAGCCAGGGTCCAGGTCCGTGGATCATTTTCCGGTCCGGATACATACCCCCTGCTGGTTACATAGAGCAAAACCGGATGCCCGTCCGGGTCAAACTGAAGATCTTTAAGGTAAACCAGAAGGCTGTCCGCCCGGTAGTCATGGACAAGCGCAGGATTATGTACCTCATCCAGGGGCAGGGTGAGCTCTTCCCCACCGGCTGTTTGCCAGGTCCGGCCCATATCAGCTGTTTCAAGGTAATACAGGTTGGTGCGAAAATTCAGTCCGTGTACTTTCCCTTCCACCTCAGGGTGATAATTCAGCATCGTGCCAGCTTTCTCTCCGTTGGATGCACTTACCTGGTAATGTCCAACTCCTATGTTGGCTATCCGTTGCCAGGGGGACCAGATCATCCCATCTCTGCTGGTCAGGTAACAGGGGGTCCGGTCGACAGGATAATTGTATTTGGTCGCAAAAACCAAAAATCCCTCACCCTGAATATGCCAGGGCTGGAAGTAGGAGAAATTGTCGAATGGTATGGTATCACTTTCAACGACCTGTACTGCCGGGATGCGCTCGAAGAAATCAATGTTGTACGGTTTGCTTGACCGTTGAACATAGGATGGACGGCTTCTTCCATGGGAGGTGGAAAAGATCCAAATGTGGCCACCATCATCCATGGAGATCACAGGATTGTCATGGGCATCACCCGTTCCCTTGTCCATGATATAGGTTGGTTTAGAAACGCTGCCTGTTTCATGATCAAAACATCCCGCGGCATGAATGAGCAGTCCCGGTGTCGGATAGGCAAAAATCTCCTCCAGGTTCGTTCTTTGATACAGATCTGGTGCAGCTGCACCGTAGCAGAAAAATGTTTTGTTTACCTCTTCGGCATAAAGGGCAAAGGGACGGTGTTTGGCGCAATAGGTTCCAAGCCCTCCGCTATACTTAAACCGGAACTCATTTTCCAGAGGGGTATTCTGGTACCATATCCCGTTATAACCATCCGCCTTCTGATTGATCAATTCATCGGAATATTCGGACGAAGTCTCCTTACCTTCTGAGGGTCCGCCACAAGAGATGATGGCGGGCAGGCAGAGCAAAAGAATAATAAGTTTAATACTGGATTGGTTCATGAATAAATGGTATTTACATCATTTTGATTGATCCGCTACTTTTCCACCAGAAAGCTTACAGCTTCCGGGATCCAGCCACTGTCCCAGCGGTGTATCCGTTTTTTTTCATAAAGATATCGGTGGGGAATTCCCAGCTCGACCATAAGGCGGTGAATCTCCACGCCTCCCGGTCCCCGTTTCCCTTCTGTATTATAATAGAATAAGCGTTCCTTATCCCCCAACTGATCTCCCCTTTCTTTCAGCAGGGAAGAGATCCGGTAGTCTTCAAAGTTCGACAAGCCCCCGAATAATCTCTGTATCCTTTTTTCCCTTTCTTCCTCTGCCATGGGACCGGCATCCATCCGGATCCCAATGTCCCAGCCAACCGCCCTGTGGAAGGTTTCGGGATTCCGCAACAGCAAAGTGAAAGCACCCCACCCGGATTTGCTGAATCCGATCAGCAAACGACCCTCTTTGTTATTCTGGGTAGGGTAATGAGCATCAATAAAAGGGATTACGGTTTTTAAGAAATGACTCTCATCCTGCTGCTGTTTGTTCGTTGCGTGGTCCGCATACCAGGGAAGAGAAGTAAATTCGGGAGCCACACATATCAGCTTAAACTCATTGTGATACCCGTATTTCGCAATTTCAAGCAGGCCGTCACCAAAACGGCGGTTGTTTTTTTCTATGACCGGTAAAACGTAAAGGACATTATAGCATTCACCAGGAAGCATTTTATCCGGCAGCAGAACGCGTATGATTGTACTGTCGGCCTGATAGGGAGAAGCAATGCGTTGGCTGATTATTTTCCCATCCATCTGCCCGGATGCAAAGTTCCAAAAACATGCCAGAGATAAAAGTCCTCCAGCACACACTTTTTGCAGTATGGATTTCAAATTCATTACCTGCTGTTATTTGATTCGGTAATCTGCATCAACATCATGGAGTGCCTATTCAGCATGAAATTCAATCCAGCGGAGCCCTGGTTGTCGGTTCGGAAACTTCGCTGCCCAGTTGGCTCCAGGTTGCCTGCGCTTTCCATGGGTCCCAAATCAATATTCCTGGAAGTGGGTGGTCTTCCCATTTTTTCCCAGGTTGTGTATGTATTATTGTTGGTCTGATCCATGCATGTCTCCATGAGAGTATATCCTGTGTTTGCTTTCAGTCCCAATATATCTAAATAAACACTATCATCTATATCGGTGTCCTGATCGGCTTCTTCGTAATTATAAGCAATCAGGGAAATTGAATCATCCCCGGATCGGGTGGCGAGTATGCCCAGCCTGCTATCTTTTGCCTGGCGTTCAACGAGCAGTCGTTCTCCCCCCAGTTTTGCCAGCATCTCAAAGCCAGTCTGTATGGGTTTGGGGATGTGGCCGGCCGTGGTCAGCTCCCGCTTGCCAGCAAAAAATTCATCTTCATCAGCCTCCCAGGAGAAACCCCAGTAAAGCAAAAGCGCTATGGGAAATTGGTAATTATCCTCTATCTGAAAAAGGGAATTCACCAGTTTCACAAGGAAGAGGGCAGACTCACTTGTATTCCGGTAAACCAGATCAGGATGTTTCTTAACTGTTCTGGCATAATTAGACGAAAGTCCCCATTCGTTGATGTGGAACTCGGTTCCTTTCAGGTCCGGAAAATCACTTAACAGGCGCTGCAACCACAATACCGACTGGGTGAAGCGCTGCACCCGGGGTCTAATATGGGGTTCTGTGTTGAGCCATTTCCCGGACAGACCATAGATATGGTAGGATATAAAATCAATGCGGGTGCCCCTTTCCCCCGTAACGTGGTTGGTCCCCCGTGTGACATGATACAGGAAAGGCCTCAGGAAATATTCGTGGTAACAGGCCGGTCCCCCTACGCGCAGGTTAGAATCCACAGAAATTACGGCATCCACAAAAACATCATACATCCTGTAAAAAACCTCCATTTGTTCAATGGGCCAGCCGTCAGGTTCATTCCAAACCTCAAAATACCAGGTCCGGACTTCCTCTTCACCGAAAACTTCGATAAAATTCCGTGTGGCCGCCTTCATCAGATTTGACCATTTTTTCCAGTCGTTTGGACCGGTGTTTCGCATGGCCATGCCCTCATCATTCCCGGCATTGACCGGCTGATTTTTGATTTCAAGATCATGCGGCAAATAATCATATTCCACGATGGGTTTGATCCCGCGCTTTACATATTCGGTAAAAACCTTATTTACATGGGTGAAATCGTATTGAGGATTTCCATTTTCATCCTCTGAATAGACTTCCTGGCCCCTCGGCACTCCATGGTTCATATCCTGCAAAAAAGTATGATGTGAGCGCAGGTAGAGGTGAGACCCTGTGGCCTGCATCCTGTTGAGCAGGGCCTGTCCCGATGCCCTCGGTACATGGAAGAACAGGTGGTCGGAACCTGCCGCTTTCCAAAACCCACTGTTCACACCCACGACCTCCCGGGCATCAATGGTAAACCGGTTGGACTGGCTGTATGCTGACAGGCAGACACAGGTTGCCAGAATCACCACACTGTGGACCATACATCTGTTTATCATTTTAAGAGATTATTTTTGATCACACTGGCAACCTGCCCGGCCAGCGCCCTGCTTCCGCTTTCCGTAAAATGGACATTGCTGGGCCGTTGCAATTCTTTCATCCGGGGCAATACGAATGCATGAAGATCATTCACAAAAATACCGTTCTTCTTCATGATCTTTAGGGCAACCTTATTGTATTTCTCAGGCATACCGGGATCACGGAGTGGCCCGGTGACATCATCGGGATAGGGAGTGGTGGTGGCAAAAATCAGCTTTGCGCCCGTTGTTTTCAGTTTATCAACTATCACTTCCAGGTTCTTCTTATATTGTTTTGGGTCGGCCTGATGCGGATCTGCGGGATCCTTACTGTTTTTCCCGGTTAATGGGTCCACATGTTTAATATCATGCAATCCGAAATTAAAATGAATGAGGTCCCACTTTGTTTCTCCAATCCACCTGTCGATATGTTTCAAACCATTGCTTGTCCCTGCGCAGTTCTCAGCACTGCCATCTTCACGGAACGGCCTGGTAATGAAAACATCTCCTTCCAATAACTCTTTTACAAAAGGATAATATCCAATGGAGATGGAATCCCCGAGTATAAGCACTTTTGGCAGTTTACTGCCGAAGGTTCCAGAAACAATCCCCGGAAAGGCCAGTGCAGGAAAAATCCAGCATGTTTTTTTTATAAAATTTCTTCTTGAATTCATGATATTATTTTTTCTATTAATTGGGATAATCCTTTTAGGGCAGTTCATCAGACATTGAGGGTGGCAGAAGATCCGGGTTGCTGCCCCAGTCCCTGTTCGGCTTGTTCCCCATTTGTAAGATCAGTTTCCCACCGTCAACCAGCTCTTCATGATACAACCAGCATTTGTCCAGTGCTCCTCCATCCAGCACGGCAGACTGGATGTAAGGGTTTTTCTCTGAATTATCTATGGTTTCAATGATGAATTTATTGCCCGTATAATAATTACGGTTCAGATGAATGGTGATCTTATCAAAGATGGGACTCCCGATTTCGACCACGGGTTGAAGAGCTGCTCCTCCGCGCATTTCAAAGATCCCCATCTTTAAAAGTACGGCCAGTGCTCCCATGAGTCCCTGGTCTTCATCGCCATTATAACCATGCTGTGGATCATTGTGGCTGTATACCTTATCAATTACCTCGCGGGACCAGTATTGTGTCTGCCAGGGCTGACCGGCATAGTTAAATATATAGGCGGTCTGCATGGATGGCTGGTTGCCGTAATTGATATAAGCACGGCGTCTTTCTCTGGTGACGAAGCGATCCGCACGGTAATTGACCGTGGTGAAATTATGGGGCTGGGCGATCAGAAAAGAACGGTTTAGCTTCAGGGCCATTTTATCATTTCCACCCATCAGCTGGCCGAGCCCTTTCAGGTCGTGCGGGACGAACCAGGTGAATTGTGCCGGCGTGGCTTCTATAAAACCAAGGTCATAGGTCAGGTGGTCAAAAGGTTCGTACCAGCTTCCATCCATGGTCCTTGGCCGCATCCATCCCGTCTCTTCATCCCAGATATTTTTATAATTGCTGGCTCTTTTCATAAACATGCGGTAGTCCTCCTCTTTGCCCAGCTTTCTGGCCATCTGGGCCAGGCACCAGTCCTGGTAGGCATATTCGAGGGTCTGCCCGGCACCATCCTGGTGGTAGCCATAGCTCCGACCGGCAAGGGGCCAGGGAATATACCCTCGTTCAATGTAGTATTCAATACCACCCCCTTTCATGGTATTGTGTTCGTAACCGGCCTTTGACATCAAACCACCCGGAAAGGCATTCTTCCGCATCCCTTCATAGGCCTTTTCTGCATCGAATCCCAGGATGCCTTTCATGTAGGCACTTACAATAAAAGGTGTGGAAGAAGCCCCTGTCATGACATAGGTATAATTTCCCCCTGAAGGCCCCCGCGGTATGAGTCCCCCGTCATCATACATCAGCAGCATGGAGTTCACAAATTCTTCTGATATTTCCGGATAAACCAGGTGCCATAGGGTATTGAGCGTCCACTGAGCCCCCCAGAATGAATCGGAATTGTAATGGTTGAAGGCTGGATGATTGTTTTCATCCAACGGGATCTGTGCTATCCTCCGCTCGGGTCCTGTCATGTCACAATATTTCCCGTTCACATCGCTGATGATCCTCCTCCCCTGCAGTGCATGCCAGAGGTCGGTATAAAACCGTGACCTTGCTTTTTCACTGTTGCCTTCCACTTCAATCCTGCTCAACCAGTCGTTCCAGTCCTCTGCCGATTCCCCGACGACCCTGTCGAAATCCCAGTGAGGAAGTTCTGTGTCGATGTTCAGCCTGGCCTGTTCTGAACTAACATAGGATATCCCTACCTTCATCCGTACAGTCTGCTCACCGGTTTCGGTAAAATTCATAAAAACGCCGATATCACTGCCTTCAAATTCATCCTTTTTGCCTATGATCTGTTTGTCTTTCCAGGCCATCATTTCCGCGAAGGGGGTATCGAACTGTATCACGTAGAACACATAAACGGGTTTGGGTCGTCTGCGTGAACCTGCCATCAATGCATAACCTTCGATTTCCTTCTGGCTCACCTTCCTGGCATATCCTTTTTCGGTTTTGCTGATGGCCAGCATGGTTCCCAGGTCGAGGAGGACATATTTTTTATCAGTATCAGGGAACTGATATCGGTGGAATCCCACCCGGGTGGTGGAAGTCAGTTCAGCTTTTACACCAAATCTGTCCAACAGGATGGAATGGTAACCTGGCCGGACAATCTCATTCTCATGGCTGTAATGAGATCCGTTGTTTTCCGGACCCAGATGCCCCCTGAATTCACCGGTAACGGGCAAAACTGGGATACCCGAAAGCTGCCAGGCATGTATATGGCTGAAAAATCGGATGGTGTCTCTGTTATAACGGTAACCGGATTCCCATGTTCCGTCGATTTTCATATCGGGACTGAGATTTACCATCCCAAAAGGACGGCAGGCGGACGAAAAATAAAACCAGCGTGAATTGGCTGCATCCAGCCAGGGGTTGACCAGGTCAACAGGTTGTTCTTCGCTGGCCTGTAAATCTGCCAATACAGTTATCAGAACAGCCGCTATGATCCATATTCTATACATCGCAATAGGTGTTTCTATTTGGCATAAGGTCCCTGCAGAGGTTCTTTATTTCCCTTTGGGATATATTTGATCAGTTTTTCTTTTACCGCCTTATATGCTGGATCGTCGGCCATATTGGTCCACTCTTCAGGATCCCTCTCATGGTCATACAATTCTTCCTGTCCGTTCCCATAAGATATGTACCGAAACTGTCCATCCCTGACTGCATGGAATTCAGGTGTAATGCTGGTAACCGCCGGAACAGCCCTTTTTTGATCGGGATCAATCAACTGGGGGACCAGGCTTTCCCCCTCAAGCACGTCGATTTCCGGCAAACTGCAGAGGTCAATCAGGGTGGGATAAATATCGATCAGGCTTGCCGGCTGTTTGCATTCCCGGTGGGTGGCCATACCCGGGGCATAAATAATCAGCGGAACCCGGGTCACCTGTTCCCATAGGGTAGCTTTTCGCCAGTGCTCTTTTTCACCCAGGTGCCAGCCATGATCGCTCCAGAGTACGATGATGGTATTATCCGCATACGGGCTGTCGTCCAGGGCATCAAGCAGTCGGCCCAGCTGTGCATCTGCATAGCTTACCGAGGCAAGATAAGCCCGTACGGCCTTTTGCCACAGGTTTTCGTTTTTGATCATTTCGTGCTCCTTGTTTTCCTTTGTATTATCCAGATCACCTTCTCTTGTGAAATTGGAAATGGAAAAGGCTATGTTTTTACCAGGAAGGGGTACATCATGCCAGATCGTCCTCCCTAACAGGAGGTATCCTTACCTTATCCAATGGATAGAGATCAACATATTTTTCAGGATTGAACCAGGGTATATGTGGCCTGAATATTCCACATGCAAGGAAAAAGGGTTTGTCGTGTTTCCGCTTGATCCTCTCGCTGATCCAGTCCACCGTCCTGCCATCAAAAGTAAGGGAGTCCGGAGAGGAAAATGCACCCCAAGCAATGTTCCCACTTACTTTCGTAATTCCTGCTTCTTCTTCAGGATATTCCCTGTTCCCTATTATGTTATCGTTCTGGTGCTTCCGTACAAATTCATCCCAATGATCCTCCTCATAATAGAATTTATGCAGGATCTTTCCGGCGCCTGCAACAAAATAGCCGTTTTCCAAAAAATGCCTGTTAAGGGTCTGTTTCTCCTTATACAAATCCAAAGGTGTATCGGTATTCTTGTATACACCGGTTGTGGTCGGCCGTAAACCTGTTATGACCGATGCCCGGGACGGACAGCACATGGTTCCGGCACAATGTGCATTGGAAAACAGTACACCCCGTGCTGCCAGCCTGTCGATGTTCGGGGTAATGGTTTGGGGATGCCCTGAAAGACAGCCGGTCCAGTCATTCAAATCATCGAAAGAAATGAACAATACATTGGGCTGAACGTTCTTCTCAGGTGTACAACCGGTCCCCAGAAAGAGGATTATACTTGTGATTACTAGATAATGGATCTTCATATACGACGTACAATGATCTAAAAATCAGCTACATTCTCTGGCCTGTCCTCATTGGTTATTCCCAGTTGCTCCATCCTGAGTTTGAAGGCTTCGGCTGTTTCCCCGGGACTTGGCCAGACATCACTTGGTGAATGTTCCCGGGCCATGATCTCCCTGATCTGCCCGGCAACCTCAGGATGCCGGCCGGATACATCCTTATCCTGTCCCGGATCTGAAACCAGGTTGAAAAGTTCAAGCTCCCCGTCGCCTGGCTTATATCCGAACCAGTCATCCATCCTGATCGATTGTATCCCATTGAATTCCCAGTAAAGATAATCATGCTTTTCCTGTCTCTCACTTTCACCCAGCAAGACCGGAAGGAAAGATATTCCATCAATGTCATCAGGTGAATCGACACCGGCCAGATCCGCTGCGGTGGGCAGAAAATCCCAGAATGCCCACATAAAATCACTCACCTGCCCCGGATCTATTTGTGTTTTCCAGTATGCAAAGGCTGGTACATGGAAACCGCCATCGTAAGAACTGCCTTTCCCCCCATGGGTGGGTGATTCATTATTGAAAAAGGTTTTGGTTGGTATTTCTTCCTCCCTGGCATTTCCATCCGTGTTCCCATTGTCAGAGGCAAAGATTATGAGGGTTTTTTCATCTATGTTCAATTCTTCCAGCAGCCGGATGAGTTTTCCGACTTCATTATCCACCCTTGTGATCATGGCGGCGTATACCTTATGCGAGAGGGCCCAGTCATTATTGGTATAATATACCCAGTTCCGGTACGATGAAGGAACCATGAGGAGGTGTGTATGCCAGGTAAAGGAAAAAGGGCTCATCCCTGTTCCTGCGGACGAACTCTAGTGACTTTCCGCAGTACTCATCAAATGCATATTTTGCTTCTGAGGGATTTTTTATGCCAAGCGGATGGCAGATGCCATTCTCATCATACACCTGCTTACCCCCGTAGTTTTCCTTCTTATGATGCTCCCCGTTCTCCGGATAGTATACCCGCTGATCATTCTGATAAAGGAATTCGGGGTAATGGCAATGTGCATGACGCTGATTCAGGTATCCGAAGAATTCATCGAATCCCATCTCGTTGGGAACCCCATACTGGTTAAACAAACCAAGCCCCCATTTGCCGAATAACCCGGTTTTATAACCAGCCTCCTGAAGCATCATGGCCACTGTATAATCTCCCTCCCTCAGGGATTCCCTGTAGCCCCGGATCATATTTCCCCTCACCCTGGCATGGCCCGGATGCTTTCCTTGCATCAGGCAGGACCGGCTGGGAGCACATACAGCATTCCCGGCATAGGCCCTGGTGAATATCATGCCTTCTTCCGCCAGATGGTCAATGTTTGGTGTTTGAATTTTTTCCTGGCCAAAGCAACCCAGATCACCATAGCCAAGGTCATCCACCAGGATAAAAATGATGTTTGGCTTCTTACCCGCCACCTGGCCGCCCCTTTGTTCACCGCTTTGTTTCCCGGAACAGGAAAACAGGAAACAGCCTGTTAACAGGAGAAATAAAATGCATTTAAATTGATTCATTTTACGCTTTGGTTTAAACATTATTAAACAGGCAATTAGGTTCATACTCACCACAGGTCTTCACCATATTCCCATCCTTTGCGCACAGGTTCCTTTACATACTGGTTTAATTCGGGATGATTTGTAATCTCCATGCTTTCTACATTAAATTCAATGCGGGTATCGAATCTTTGGGCCAGTACGCCCACCAGCGCCATTTCTGTCAGCCTGGAAGCATAGCCGAAATCAGAAACGGGCATTGGACCGCTCCCTTTTATCGCATTCAGCCATTCAAAATGCGGGCTTTCGTCGGGTACTCTTGGAATGACCGGTTCCGGAAGTTTCTGCTGGTAAGCTTCCCATTCTTCCTCCGACATGACCAGCCTCGAATCATTGGGCCGCCCTCCTGTTCGTATGGATTTTTCCGATCCCAGCATGATCATTCCGTTATTGGGCAGCTCACCTATCCCCCATTCCTGATAGTTTTCCGGTTGTTTACCTCCTTCATACCATTTCATGATCACAGGGGGTTTATTTCCACGGGCCGGGAACTCGAATCGCAGGATTGAACTGTTGGTGACAAATTTTTCCGGCATTGGATTTAGGTCACTGAATTCCGGTTCAACGGCTGTTGGGGTTCCCAGGTCCAGTGACCAGAAAGGTGCATCCAGGGTATGGCAGGCCCAATCGCCTAATTCGCCGCATCCGAAATCATACCAGCCCCGCCAGAATCTCGGATGGTAATATTTGGCATATGGTATTTCAGCAGCAGGCCCAAGCCACAAATCCCAATCAAGTTCCTCTGGAACAGGGCTGGCAGCGGGGGGATAGTTTTTGGGTTTCAGAAAATAGCCATCCTCCTTAAATTCCGGTCCGTTGAACCAGGCGAAAACCTCCCTTACCTCGCCGGTCACACCTGCGTCAACCCATTCCTTGACCCTTCGGATACCATCAGTTGAATGTCCCTGGTTGCCCATTTGGGCAATGACATTATAATGGCTGGCCGCTTTACTTAAGGTCCGGAGCTGCCAGATATTACGTGCCAGTGGTTTCTCGACATACACATGTTTCTCCATCTGCATGGACGCCATCGCCGCCGGGAAATGTGTATGGTCGGGCGTGGAGATAATGACCGCATCAATGTCTTTGTGCATTTTGTCCAGCATTTTGCGAAAATCTTTGAATCGCGGTACTTCAGGATAAGTCTGGTACGCCCTGGCTGCCCTTTTATCACACACATCGCAGAACGCGACAATATTTTCCGATAACTCTGGATTCTCTTTGTTCAGAAATGAGGTAAAATTACTCCCACCTCGTCCGCCGGCACCTATCACTGCGATATTGACCTTGCTGTTCGTCGAAGCTTTTAAGAGATGTGGTATAAAAAAGGTGCTGACCCCAAGCGCAGCACTCTTTTGCAGGAAACTCCTTCTTGATCTGCTTTTCATGATGTTTAATGGTATTTAATGATTATATAATTGAAACATGGTATAGAACCCGTCAATCACGTCCAACAGGATAAACATCAACGGCTTCCTCTATGATATTCCCGTCTTCCAGCACTTCGATCAGCATGGTGCTCCCAATGAGTTCCGGATGGTAGGACAGTGTACCCAGCAATATCTCCGGCACATTGTAGATCAATGCCTTTTTCTCTTCCTCATTCACAATCATAAACGAAGCCTTTTTCTCAGTGTCCAATTCTGCACTAATATCCCAGCCAGCCAGTTTTACCATGCCATTTCCGGTTCCCGGTTCAACAAATCGGGAAGGATCCCCGATGGGCTTAACCTGGAATACTGAAAGATACCTGAATTTTTCTGATTTTTGTACGGGCCTGGAATAGATATGCCACTGGTCCTTATATTCCAGGATCTTCCCGTTAGGCCCCTTTATGCCTCTGAAATTCACAGGTTCCGGTTCAAACTTTGTTCCCAGTTCTATTAGCAGGTGTGAAGATCCGAACTGGTCCACCCTGCATTTTGCTGTGGTCGTCGTGACAGAGAATTTCTTTTCGGCATCATCCAGGCTTATTTCAAATGGACTGTGTACCAGCCAGGTCCACTCTGCTTTATGATCGGCTTCCAGCTCGTCGTAAATGACAATGATGGAAGGCCGTAGAAAGATCATGTGCCTGCGGAACAATTTCACGCCAGCCACCTGTCGCTCCGTGAGCTCATTATCGTAGGCCCTGGAAGCATCACCCAGCCCATAACTGATGTCTTGCCCATGCAGGAATCTGGGGATCCAGCCATAGGATTCCCCGGCCCCGATCGGCTGGCCTTTCCCGTCTATCAGGATGGTATTGTGTCCTATCGTAGCCTTGAACCATTTTACGTAATGGGGCACGCCCATGGATGGCCGGTAGCCTGAATTATAGAAGAGTTTCTCTCCCCCAAACTGAATATTGAAACTGTTCTGGTCGGCATGGGCATGGCTGGTGGATCCAAAGGGACTGGATCGCATGCTGATCATCAGGTTGTTTTTTGCCTGGAATAGATCCGTATGCATATTGACCGAACCTGTTTCCCTGAACACCCGCGCCAGCGGCAATTGTTTAATATCCGTCGGGATCTCCGGAGGATCAGGAAGGTCCCATTTGATCCTGAACCAGCGGAATTCATCGTCATCGTAAATCGTATGGCCTTTTTTCGGTGGAAGGTGCCCGAAATAGAAAGGATTCCATGCCTGACTGATGACACCATTCCTGAGCTGGTAATCGGCATACCAGGCAGCGTAAGGGTTTCCTGTGATTTTACCCAGCGCATCCATAAAACCAAGTACCCCCAGTTTCTGCCCGAATTGTTTCTCTGTGCCATTGCCAAAACCCTCGCTGTAGGAATTGGCCGGAAAGGAGTAGATGAGCCATAACGGGATATTCTCATAAAAGGGGGATCTGATGATATCTACGCCGGTCCACAGTTTAAAATACTTAGGCAAATCCAATAAGGTGATCCCGTTCAGTTCAACATAATGATTCCCATTCCACCATCCCCCGTCTGAGGGACCCAGCACAGGTGACCTGGCCAGGTAAACTTCATAAATGAAATTCAACCAGGTGCCGGCTTCCGGCACTTCATCCAGAACTGCCACAGCTGTTTTGAACAACCTCTCCAGGATATGTTGCCAGATATGCCCTGAAAATACCTTGGCTTCCAGCATATTTCTCCAGCGCTGATAAAATCGTTCAGCCCGGGGAACAATCCCGGATCTTAATAATTCTTTTTCTTCCGCTGACAGCAGATCGAAACAGGCATCGTATACAAAGGCCATCTGGTACATGCATTCGCTGTCACCGAAATTATTGGTCATGGATACCCCGTTCGGATCGTAGGAAGCCACTTTCAGCGCCCAATTTATGGCAGCCTGTCCGAACTTTTCGTCTCCAGTCAGGACATAGGCCTTTACCAGGGGATCGATTCCCTGCCTGACCCGGCTGCCCATATATTTACTCGCATCCAGGGCCAGTTTTCGATTCTGCCTCTCGGTGGTTCCCTTACGGGTTGCCACACCCAGCTTTTCTTCCGGCGGATCAACATGAAGCATCTCGTAAGCCTTTGACGATACCCTTCTTGCATCTTCACCATCCCGGTTTCTTTCCCTTAAACTGGAGATATTACCATCGGGCACCAGCACCCTGGGATGGCCTTCCGGTATCCCGGAGAGCAGTTCCTCAAAGCGCGGGGGTTTCGAAAACCGGGGTATCCTCGCTGACCCGGAAGTTGCAGGACCGGCGACCAGTCCGTTTTACTGGACCGGTACTGCCAGTGCCAGGTGCCGGGAGCCAGTCTTTTATGGGGGTTGTAGATGGCCCAGGGACTGTCATCAAGGCGCATGGTGGCATCGGCCGGGAAACTTCTCATCCTGAGAGAGCCGGAAGGAATAATATACCGGATCGCCGATTTCCGGGATACCTCCGGTGAAGGTTTTTTTCTCATCCACCAGAGGGATAAGGAAAAATGGAGGGTTGGTCCTGATCAGCTTCCCTCCGGCAGGTCTCGGGTCCCGCCGGAACACCGGATTGAGTACGATCTTTTCATTTTCAATAAAGTCTGATCCGGTTCTGGATGCTTGCTGGCAGCTGATGAGGTAAGCCGGTAACACCAGGAACAGCCATCTGAACATGGTGGATGTACTCATTGCTTCGCGATTTAAACCCATAAGATATAAAAACTTCAGCATATTTCTTTCTCTTCAAGATGACTCAGAATATCGTATCTTAGGCGAGATACGGTCGTCGACTATTATTGTAAACCGGATGAAATGAGAATCATTGCCGTTGTTTATATAGTTGTACTTTTTCCCCTTAACGCAGGCACACAGCCTGCGAATCCGCGCAGTCCCGCCGAGTGGGAAGAAGTTCAGGGAGTGGTCATGGAGGGAAGGATCATTGTTCCGTCCCCCAAACTGTACGAAGATGCGATTGAACCCTATGAGAAGGTGGCTCAGGCCTGCATCAATGAAAGCATTGATTTTTATTTGTTAGATCCCCAGGATGACAACATTGATTTTGATACGGTTTTCAGAAACAGGCAGGTACTTTCTCCCCGGATACATATCATTGATGTTGAATCATATAAATTCGCAAATTTCCCATGGGCAAGAGACAATGCCCAGTTCTGCATTTATGAAAACAAAGTCGGCACCATGCATCTCGCCGGGTTCCCCCGCGATAGTGCCGCTCACCTGATGGCTTCGGAACTGGGGTATCATTTTCATTGGTTGCCGGAGAGTTTTTCGATAGAAGGATTGTATAATGACGGTGGCAACCATCTGACAGACGGTCATGGAACTTTTACCATCAAAACCACCAGGAACAGAGCCCCCAACGGGCTTTTTACATCAATGCCTGAATACAAAGAGTATATGGGGATTGAAAAGACGCTGAACCTGACGGGAGTAAAAATTCACAGCGATTACTGGCTCAAGCTGTTGGATGAGGAAACCTTTATTGTCAGCCACATACCACATGAAAACTATCATCTGGATATTGATACTGACACCAGTCTTCAGGATACCATCGATGCAAATGTTCAGCTCATTCAAAGCAAACTGTCAAGCGCTTTCGGACGGGCTTTCACCTTTATTCCCATCCGGAACGCTCCAAGCTTTAATGATGATTCCACGAATACTTTATACAGCACCGATGAGGCTTCCTATACCAATTCACTCATTTTGAATAAAACCGTGCTGGTACCCCAGTTCCTTGCAGAACCATACGATTCATTGGCTTTGCTGGCCTACGAGGCCGCGATGCCGGGGTACCATGTTATCGGCGTGAATTGCAGAAATTATGCAGTTGCAGGAGGGGCACTGCATTGCATCACACGCGAATTATATGCAGACAATCCCATATATATCAAACATGCCTGGCTGAAAGGAGCCTATGCAAGCAATGAGGGATACGATATTTCTGCAACCGTTCAATCGCAGGGAGGACTGGAAGAAGTGAAATTATGCTGGACTTCAGACCTGAATGCTGGATTTCAATCTGTCATCATGTACAGTGGAGAGAACGATGAATTTACTGCAACCATACCCCCTCAGGCAGACGGCAGCATCATCCACTATTACATCTCAGCCCGCAATAACAGCAGGAAAACGATCCGCAAACCGATGACCGCCCCGGATGGTTTTTTCACATTCCTGGTCGATAAGATTTCATCAATGAGTGCTTCCGAACCGGATGCTGAATGGATGATTTATCCGAATCCGGCGAGAGATGTTTTAACCATTCATTGTCCGAATACGGGTACGCGTCGTTTACATATTGAAATATTCTCTATGGATGGACGGCTTATGCTGAAGCAAAAACTTGAGCAGGGTGACCATTCAATGGTCAATATTGGGCGTTTGAAGGATGGCATGTATCTGGTCAGGCTGTTCGATGCACATACCGGTTCCGCATGGGCAAAGAAAATTTTCAAAATCCAATGATTCCAAAAGAAAAGGGTGCGCCGTCGGCGCACCCTCCCCTCGTATCATTAGCTAAGATCTAACCTTGTTAATACCCTGGATTCTGTTCTAGTATATCTTCCCCGACCTTTTTGATCTCCAGAATGGGGATCGGGTAGAGGCGGTATTGATCACTCCAAGAGACTGCGGTGGTCTCACCCCGGTACTGGATGTACGCATCTAGGATCTCCGTCATCTTGCCAGGCTCGAGTTGATCCCAGCGCTGGAGGTCGAACCAACGTTCATTTTCCAATGCCAGCTCCAGCCTGCGCTGCAGGAAGATCTCCTCACGGATCTCCTGCTTGTCGGATGAGGAGAAATCGGGCAGTCCCGCACGCGTACGGATCTGGTTGATGAGTGGCACCGCTGCACCCGGATTACCGAGCTCATTTTCGCATTCCGCCTTGATCAGCAGGGCCTCGGCCGTACGCATCACGATGTGGTTGATCCCCCAGACCCGGTAGGCATAGGGGGTATTCATGATCCCGTGCTTGCACTGCCAGAGCGTATAAATGGTGTCATAACTCCGGCCATCGATGTACCACTCACGCAGGGTAAGGTCCCGGCGCAGGTCAGTGGAATCGAAAAGATCCCAGAGCTCCTGGGAAGGCTCACCCTCGAATTCCCCGCCCTGTCCGGCGTACAGCCACATTTCTTCCCAGATGAACTTGGGCACGACCTGTGTGGGCATGGGATTTCCTTCACCCGTCTGGTTCAGGTACTGGATGGCAAAAATGGAATGCTGGCCATTGTTGTTGGCATCATCCCATACTTCGGAAAAGTCGTCAAACCATCCGTAGTTGGGGATCACCTGGTCGATGGCCGCCAGTGCCGCCGAGTAATTCAGGTTGCGGTTCATGTACAGATCTGCCAGGATGCCGAGCGCGGCCCATTTGTTCGCCCGTCCGCTGCCATCGATCTCTGACGGCAGGTTGGCGGCGGCATATTCGAGCTCCTGCGTTGCGAAATCATACACTTCATCCTTCGTGTTCCGCTTGATGTCATAGTAATCCTCCAGCGGGAGGGGTTCTTCCATCATGGGCACGCCCCCGAAGAACCGTACCAGGTCATAAAAGATCAGTCCCCTGACAAACCTCGCTTCGGCAATGTGCCGGGCTTTTATGGCTTCATCATCGTATTCCACCCCTTCGGCCCGTCGAAGCACCACATTGGCACGGTAGATGGCCATATAGGCTTCCTGCCAGTACTGCAGCACGACGAAATTACTGGTGGTGGTTTTGTACTCGGTTATGCCTCTGCCCCCTTCATCGTAACCAAAGCCGCCGATTTCGATGTTGTCTGCCGGGGCCTGGGCCATCCGGGTCTTGTCATCGGTATGATAGGCACGCAGGCCATTGTACATGGCGGCCACGGCACTTTCCATATGGTCCTGTGTCTCGTAGAAATTACCCGTGGTCTGGTCGGAGATGGGTTTCAGATCCAGCATTTCGTCGCAGGAAGTAAACCCCACAATGACCAGCGATATCAGTATATAATATATTGTTTTCATCTTGATCATGATTTAAAGGGTTTAGAATCCGAGTTTTATTCCGAAGATGTAGGTGCTGTACAACGGGTAGGTACCGTAGTCCACACCGCGGACATAATCACCCCCGCTGAAGGATTCCGATTCCGGGTTTCCTCCCGGGAATTCAGTGACATTCAAAAGATTATCCATAGATACATAGGCACGCAGTGTCCGGATCTTGAAGCGTGAGAGGAATTCCGAAGGCACGGTATATCCGAATGTCAGGTTCTTGATCCTGAAATAATCGCCTTTGTACATCCAGCGGTCGGTAAATTCAAGCGCCGCACCAAACGGATAGGGCCGGGTCCCGTCGCCTGGTTCTTCGGCGCTCCGGTAATGGTAGAATGCTTTCTCCATCCGGCTTCTGCTGCCACCGCCTGCCACGTCGATATACCTTCCGAACATGAAGTAGCTGTCGTATCCGACCGAGGCCATAAGCAGGATACTCAGGTCAAAATTGCCGATCTGGAAGGTGTTGGTCAATCCCATAGTGGCATCGGGCAGGTTGTTACCCACCACGGTCCGGTCATCATCATCGATGATGCCGTCTCCGTTCTGGTCCAGGATCTTCTCATTGCCCGCTTCCGCGTTGTTGTACTTGGCCACATTGGGGTTCTCGATGTCAGCTTCTGTGTAGAGGCCATCGTAATCATACAGGTAGTAGGACATGATGGGCAGGCCGGCCGTAGTGATATGGGTGGGCTGGCTTCTCAGCTGTCCGATGATCTCCTGGATCCCATAACCCAGGCTCTTGACCTCGTTCTTGTTGTGGGAAAGGTTGAACATGGTTCTCCAGGTGAAACCACCCAGGGCAGAGCTGCGGATGTTTGTCGAAGCCAGTTCGATCTCGATCCCCCGATTCTGGATGGCCCCGCTGTTCAGGGTCAGTGAGCCCTTGAAACCGGAAATGGCCGGTGCAGGGACCTCAAGCAGCAGGTTTTCCGTATCGTTCTGGTACACATCTACTGCCAAGGTGATCCGGTTGGCCAAGAGGCCAAAGTCCACACCCAGGTTGGTGGTGGTGGTGGTTTCCCAGGAAAGCGAGGGATTATCCGGACTGCTCGGAGCAAATCCGAACTCCAGGTTTCCGCCGTAGGCATAATTCTGGTTGCTCAGGCGGCCAAACGAGCTGTAGTTCCCGATGTTATCGTTTCCGGTCTGTCCCCAGCTGGCGCGGATCTTGAAATTTGAAAGCCAGGCGACGGGCGCCATGAAGGATTCCTCGCTGATCCGCCAGGCGGCAGAAACGGCCGGGAAGATTCCCCACTTGTTGTCCTCACCAAAACGGGAGCTGCCATCGCGACGCAGGCTACCGCTTACCAGGTAGCGGTCGGCGAAATTGTACTGGACCCGGCCGAAGTAGGATGCCAATGCCCATTCGGTCTCGGTATCGTTCCAGCCCCGAAGGGTGGCGGCGGTGTTGAAGGTGTGAATATCGTCTGTGGCGAAGTCCCAGGAGGTCATATTCACATATTTCTGGTGATACTTTTCGTAGGAAACACCTGCCATTGCTCCGATGGTATGGTTGCCGAAGGTGCGGTTGAAATCCAGGGTTCCCTGGTACAGGCTTTTCCAGCTGTTCCTGTTATAATTCTGTCCCTCCCTGCGGGCCTTCTTGTTCAGATACATGGGCTTGAACCAGGTATATTCAACATTGCGCATGTCCAGGCCTACCTGTCCCCTGAGCTTCAGTCCCCGGATGATCTCCAGGTTCGCAAAAGCATTCCCCATGCTCCTGTTGGTCCGGGTATCATCGGTCATGTAGAGGGACTGCATGATCGGGTTGGGGTCAGCCGCGATCAATCCTTCCGGATGGGAGCGGTAATTCATATCCGGCGCCACGGTGGGTTCCATGGTGATCACCCGCATGTAGGGATTTTCCTTACCTTCCGTTCCCATCCCATCTGCAAGGGAAGTGGAAGCAGACAGGTTCAAACCGACATCCAGGCGGTCAAAGACCTTGTACTGGGAATTCGCCCGGAAATTGAACCGGTCATAGTCGGTCCCCACCAGCACGCCATGCTGGTCCAGGTAGGTGGCATTGATCAGGAAGCTCCCGTTCTGGATCCCTTTGGTAAGGGTCAGCGAGTAGAAGTTCTTGGGTGCCGGCCTCAGGGCTTCCTCCTCCCAGTCGGTATCCGCGATCAGTTCGGGCCGGTCATACCAGAAGCGGATCGCCTGGTATTTGTCCGGATAATCGAGAAAGTCGAAATCAGGATCATTGTGAGGATCTGGATTCAGGCCGTCCCGGCGTATCCGTTCCTTCTGGTACCATTCCATGGATTCAATCCGTTGGGGCCCACTCATCATGTCGATCTTCTCGGTAAGGGTCTGGAAACCGGTATACCAGTCGAAATCGATCTTGGTTTCACCGGGTTTTCCCGATTTGGTGGTGATCAGTACGATCCCACCGGCACCCCTGGCACCGTAAATGGCTGAGGCAGAGGCATCTTTCAACACCTCGACGGATTCCACATCGCCCATGTTGATGTCCTTCAGGTCCTGTACGGGCAATCCGTCCACCACATACAACGGGTTGGAACCGGAAGTGATGGAATTCACCCCGCGGATTTCGATGTCAAATGACTCTCCGAACAGACCGGTGGACTGCTTGGCATACACCCCGGCGATCTGGCCCTGGAAGGCTTCAGAAAGGTCGGTGATAGGCCGGTCCTCGATGACCTCTGAGTTGATCTTCGATACGGCATTGGTCAGGTTGGCCCTTCTCATGGTCCCGTACCCAATCGCGACTACCTCATCGATCCCATAGACATCTTCAACGAGAACCAGATCGATTACTGTCTGGTTACCAACCTCAATTTCCTCTGTTTTCAGCCCAACAAAGGAAATCAGGATTGTGTTCATGCCTTCGGGAAGCGTTAATTCATAGTACCCATCGGTATTTGTTATCGTACCGTGGGTGGTCCCTTTGGCCACAACGGCAGCACCGATAATGGGTAGCCCCTCACTATCTGTAATGGTGCCTGAGATCTGGGTACCCTCCTGCAGTGCTGCATTTGCATTGGGTAAGGCGACAACATTCAGGGCAGCCGCCAGCAGGATAACCATGATCAATTTCATGGCCATTGGAATTTTCATAAGACGGCATAATCCTGAACCGTCTCGCAGTCCGTTTCTTTTCATAGTCGTTAAGATTTGGTTAAACATAGGTTACTTCTTCAGGTAGTATTCTTTGAAAAAATAGATATTTGGTGTGTGAAATGTGTATTCTCCTAAATTAGTTCCTTTCTATTATTTTCACAAGACCTTTGTATGCAAAGAAATTCAAGAATGTGTTGTTTCTTTCATAGGATTTGTACAAAAAGAAAATGTTACTTCGGGTGTTTCACTAATCTGGCTTCTCAACCAAAAACTCATAAAAAACAAATATCCAATCGTTTATCTAATAGTTTCCACCTACACGACCCAGAATATGAAACATGCATATCTTCAAGAATATTATGACACATTCGTATCACATGGGAATAGAACCTCGCGATATCTATGTCAATTTAAATTAATTATAAATGCCGTCAACTCAGAAACAAAGGGATTATTCATGAAAAACCTTAATAAACTTTCCCCTTCTTCAACAAGGGAAAAATCGGGCATGAACAAATCTCAGGGTAGTAAAGGCTTCTGGTTTTGATTTTTCAACCAGTCACGGTACTGTTTTTCAAGCATGTTCACAATATCAGGATGTTGAGAGGCCAGGTTGGTACGCTCTCCGGGATCTGCTTCCAGGTTAGCCAGGAAGCGGTCCTCCTCGAAGATATAATCCCGTAGGCTGGTATCAAATGGATTACCGATAAGCTTCCACTTGCCTTTCCGGGCTACCCACATATCCTTGAATCGCCAGCAGTATCCATCTGCATGAGGGGTTTGTGCATTGGGATCATAGATGAGTGGTACCAGGCTTTTACCGTCCAGATCCAGGGTATTCAATTCGATGCCACATAATACAGCCAGCGTGGGCATCCAGTCAACATTAACCGCCAGCTGGTCACGAACGTCACCGGAGGGTATCTTTCCGGGCCAGCTGATGGCTGCCGGAACGCGGATACCTCCTTCGAAAAGGCATTGTTTGGCCCCCCGGTAAGGTCCTGCACTACCTCCTCCCCAATGGGCACGCTCCTCAGTGGAATGACCGTTATCCGACTGAAACACAATGATGGTATTATCCCGTAGTCCGAGCCTATCCAGTTCAGCCAGTAATTGCCCGATTTTATCATCCATGGTAGACAAAAAAGCAGCATAGAGATCCCTGGGATATTCCACGCCTTTTTCCCGGTAATGTTTCTGCCACCTGACATCTCCCTGGTAGGGATAGTGAGGCATGTTAATGGCAAAATATATAAAGAACGGCCCAGTCTTGTTATGTTTCATGAAATAGAAGGCCTCCTGGACCATAAGATCAGGAAAGAAATGGCCATCGTAAAACACCTCCTCCCCGTTCCGGTAGAGATCATGGCGGTTCGGGCCCCGCCAGTAATAGAAGTGTGAATAGTTATCGATGCAACCGACCATGTGACCGAACGAATAGTCAAATCCCTGTGCATTGGGGCTCTTTTCAGGCGTGTATCCCAGGTGCCATTTCCCTATATGAGCCGTGCTGTAGCCAGCATCCTTAAACATTTCGGCCATCGTGTATTCTGACGGAGGCAGTCCCGACCGCTGTCCATGGGTCGCTCCCACATTCCCTGGCACACCAGCCCGCTGGGGTGTTTTGCCCGTAAGCAGGCTCGCCCGGGAGGGTGAACAGATCGGGAAGGCATAGAATTGCGTGAACCTTACACCACTTTGCGCTATGGCATCCATATTGGGGGTGGAAAGGTCTTTGGAACCATAGCAGTTCAAATCAACCGAACCCTGGTCATCGGTATAGATTATAACAACATTGGGTTTCTGCTGTCCGTGAATTGGGAAACATAGAAGAATCATTAAGGTAAAAAGGCTGCTTTTTAACAGCGTGAATAGCTTCATAGCAATATAATTAAATTGTATAATGAACTATCTCAATTGTTTTCTTAGCTCCCAGACCCTTAAAATTGCTGTTGAGGTTTGTTGCTTTTCTATCTTAACCATACTGGAACAGAGTCATTTGCTGTCCATTCCTCTAACCTTATGTCCAGTTTGTCGCCTTCCCATTGATCACTGCCTGCGGGCAGGGCATCGGTTTTGGGAAGCCATTGTTTATGTTCTCCAATGATATTGGCATATTCCGGGTTCCCGGCCAGGTTGGTATGTTCGCCTGCGTCATTACGGTGGTCATATAGTTCTTCACTTCCATCACGGTACCTTATGTATCTCCAGTGCTCACTCCTGACCGAGTGATTCTTATAATACCATGTATTCAGTACGGGTTTTTTCCATTCTATGTCCGGGTTCTGAATAAGTGGTAAGAGGCTGTTGCCCTCAAGTTTTTCTGCATCAGGCAATCCGCATAGATCCACAAGTGTGGGATAAATGTCAAGAAGGCTCACCACTCGTCCACATTCCAATCCCCTGCTACGCTGTCCCGGGACCTGGAAATAAAGCGGAACCTTCGTTGATTCTTCCCAAAGTGCCTGTTTCCGCCAGTGCTTTTTTTCTCCAAGGTGCTGTCCGTGATCAGACCAGAGGACAACAATGGTATTTTCAGCATAGTTGCTGTTTTCAAGGGCATCCAGCACTTTTCCCAGCTGGTCGTCAACAAATGAAACACAGGCCAGATAGGCATAAACCATCTCTCTCCAATAGGAATCACTCAGGTTAACCACGGCATAATGGTCACCTGTTTCGATTGTTCCGAATGCAATCGATTTTCCCATAGCTGGGATGTCAGCCATCTCATCTTCGGGTACTTCCGGAACGATTATGTCATCCAGCTTGTATAGATTGAAGTATTCTTTTGGTGCAGTATAGGGGACGTGGGGGCGCACAAATCCAACAGCCATGAAGAATGGCTTTTCATGGTCCTCCGACAATCTTTCAACGGCCCATTCAGAGATCAATTCATCGAACATTTTCCCGCCGGGCATATCATCACGTTCTAAAGCTCCCCAGCACAATGAGTGCCCGTTGTTAAAGTCTTCTCCATAATGATTCACAATCTGGCTCCCGTCTCTGGGAAATGGATAGAACTTGATCCCTCCGTAACCTTCGCCACGAGCTCTCAAATCTTGTGGTACATCGTATTCGGGTGCGATTTCATCCCAGAAATCCTCAGTTCTGTCAGGATAGTCGCTTGCCCCCCGATGAAATATTTTGCCAGCGGTCATGGTTTTGTAGCCATTGTCCTTAAAATACTGGGGAAGCATTTTATGTCCCTGCATCACTTCATCATAGGATCTCTGCATGCCAGAACGTGAACTGTACCAACCGGTTGTAGAGGGATGGAGACCACTTAACAAAGAGTTTCGTGATGCGATACAAACCGCCTGAGAACAATGGGCATTGATAAATAGGAGACCCTCCTTACAAAGTGCATCCAGGTTGGGGGTGATGGCCTGGGGATGCCCACCCAGGGCTCCTGACCAATCATTCAGGTCGTCGATGGCGATGAAGAGTACGTTGGGTAATTCATCCGCCTTCTCCCGGGTACTTCCGCAGCCCAGGAGGATCAAGATACTCAAAATGGAAAGTACAGATCGGGTTTTCATATATTTAGTATTTTACATGTATTATCCCTGAAAATCTTATTCTCTACCTCCTGGGGCAAATCAATCCGATTGTAAAATTCGAAATGGCATTTAGCCCATACTTCATGTAAATATACTAATCAAATTGCAGTTAAAGAATCTCAACAGAAACTGGTTCTTGGGTCCCAAACTGAATTCGTATATTTACAATAAACAATGACAATGAAAAAACATCTACGCTGCAAAAGATTATTTGGGATGGTCCTCCTGGCCTGTATGGTTGCAGGATGCACCGGGGCCTCAGATGCCGGACGGGCAGGGTCTCCCAATATCCTGATAATATTTGCCGACGACATGGGTTATGGTGATGTTTCATGTCTGAATTCCGAATCGGGGATCATTACTGAATCCATAGATGCGCTTGCAAGCAAAGGGATCATTTTCTCCGAAACACATGCCAGCGCTTCAGTCTGCACCCCTTCACGCTATGGCCTGCTGACAGGACGATATGCATTCAGATCACAGTCGGGACGAAAGGTAGTATCTGGTTTTAAAAATCCAGTCATTGAGAATGACCGTGAGACGATGGCTTCCCTGCTCAAAAAGGCTGGCTACACCACAGCCTGTATAGGAAAATGGCATTTGGGTGTTACCTGGCAGGCAAAGGAGAAATCGGAAGAAATCAGTTATAACCGGGAAACAGGTCGTTCAAATGTGGATTATCAGAGCGGGATCCTCACTGGACCCAGGGATTATGGTTTTGATTATTCTTTTATCCTTCCGGCCTCCCTTGATATGCCTCCATACCTCTTTATAAGGGATCATAAGGTCATTGACCCCATCATGACGCTGACTTCCGAAAGATATCCCCGGAGGCTTGATTCGACTGTTTATTCATGGGACAAAAAACATACCAGGGAGCAGGATATTTACTGGGGAAAGGGAGTCTGGTGGCGGGAGGGTGAGATATCCCGATCCTTCCAGGTTGAGAATTGCCTTAAGGATATTATCAATGAGAGCATCTCATATATTGACAGGCATGCCATGAAGAACGTCGATGCACCTTTCTTTTTATACCTGCCCCTGGCAGCACCCCATACTCCCTGGACACCTTCTGAAAAGTTCCGTGGTAAATCATCAGCCGGAACATATGGGGACTTCGTAATGGAGATTGACCACGGTGTGGGCCGGATCATTCAAAAACTAAAAGAGTCAGGTTTATTCGAAAATACCATTATTATCTTCTCAAGTGATAACGGGGCATACTGGCCAGCTGAAGAAATCGAATTGACCCATCATGACTCAAACCGGGGGAGGAGAGGTCAGAAAGGAGATGTGTGGGATGGAGGCCACCACATTCCCCTGATTATTTCGTGGCCCGAAAAGATCAAGCATGCGTCACGTTATGAACACCTGGTAAGCCTGACCGATTTGTTTGCCACCATTGCAGATCTGACCGGGACAGAAATAGAGAAGGGAAACGGTGAAGACAGTTTCAGCTTCCTCCCTGTGCTGGAAGGGAATATGTCGACAGTGACCCGCCCCTCGATGATCCACCACTCATCGAGAGGCATGTATAGCATCCGGACCGCGACATGGAAATATATTGAGGGACTAGGATCGGGGGGGTTCACGGCCCCGGCGAAAACGGATCCGGTTCCCGGTGGACCACATGGGCAACTGTACCTTATTGAGACGGATTCTCTTGAATCAATGAACCTGTACCAGGAATACCCCGACACGGTGGAATTGTTACAAAATGAACTTAAACAGCTGATAACAAATACCAGCATTCAGTGAGATTAAACATTGAACATGAAAGCTAACATCATTCTCATTACTGCCATTTGTACACTGATTTTCTCCTCCTGTAGCAAGGAAATCAGGAGAGTCCAACCCAATGTCATCCTGATCATGGCAGATGACATGGGATTTGAGTGCCTGAGTGCTTACGGATCCTTATCCTATCATACACCCAATCTGGATGCCCTGGCTTCAGATGGCATTCTCTTTTCCAGGTGCATTTCACAACCCTTATGTACACCCTCCAGGGTCAAGATAATGACAGGTATGTACAACTACCGCAATTATGACTATTTCGGTAATCTGAACACAGAAGCATATACATTCGGTAATCTAATGAGAGACGCGGGTTATGCAACCTGCATATCCGGGAAATGGCAGCTGAATGGGATCTATCACAAGGAAGATATCCCGGACTGGGATGACCATACCAAACCCAACCGCTTCGGCTTTGATGAATACTGTCTATGGCAGCTTACCAAACTAAGGAAGGAGGGAGAACGATTTGCCAATCCACTAATTCAGCAGAACGGAGAGGTTCTTGAGAGGGAAAAAGACAGCTACGGGCCCGATATTTTCTCTGAATATATCCTCGATTTTATGGAAAGAAAAAAGGATCAGCCATTTTTTATTTATTATCCAATGGTACTGGTTCATGATCCCTTTGTGCCGACGCCAGATTCAGATACCTGGAACGAAGAGGATCTGCGCTATAAAAATGATACCTCCCATTTCAAAGATATGGTAGCCTACACCGATAAGATCATTGGTAAAATCGTAGCGAAGGTTGAAGAACTGGATCTGGCCGACCAGACCCTCCTCATTTTCACGGGTGATAATGGCACACATTTCTCCATTTATACCCGTACCAGGGACGGAGTGATACAGGGTGCCAAGGGGAATACTATTGATGCCGGGATACATGTCCCCCTGATCATTAGCTGGCCTCAAAGCATCCGGAAAGGTTTGATCTATGAAGACCTGATCGAATTCAGCGACTTTTACCCTACTCTTGCTGAAATGGTAGGCAGGGAAGTAATTTCAGATGGTACAAGTTTTTACCCCTTGCTTATTGGTGAGAAACCGAATCCGAGAAATACGGCATTTGTCCACTACGATCCCCGCTGGGGTGACCGGGTAAACAGGTACAGGAACCAATTCGCAATGACCACCGATTATAAACTTTACCAGGATGGAAAGTTCTATAACATCTCCAAAGATCCACTAGAGAAAAACCCCCTGGATCAGGGTTCTCTGAACGAAAATGAGATCAAAATAAAAGTTAACCTGGAAAAAGAACTGAAAAAGCATCCAGAATGGAAAATGAAATGACTTCTTACTGTAATATATTAAACATATGAGACCAACAAGGATAGTGTTACTCTTGCTTATTTCAAGCCTTCTGATGCTGGCATCTGGAAAAAAGGAAATTAAATTCCCGGATATACGCCCAAAGGGTGGTAATTTCGTAAGGCCGGAAGCCGGCCAGATCCTGGATGTATCTCCTCCCGGCTTCAGTTGGTGGAGGGCAGCCCCTCGCGGGGATGCAAGCTACCGGCTGCTGGTTATTTCCGCAGACCGTGATACAATTTATGCAAGAAGTGATTTTTTGGACAACAATCATGTGCCGGACAAGGTATTCCCGGCCGGTGACTATACCTGGATCGTTGAAGCATTCGATGACAATGGGAATAAAAAGGACAGCAGGGAGTTTGGATCATTCAGTATCGAAAACAATTCATCAGGAAATCCCTGGATCCCGCCCGGAAAGCTGCTCTCGAAAGTGCCTGAAGGTCATCCCCGCCTTTTATTCCGGCGAGATCAGCTGGAGGAAATCCGGTCCACCCTCCAGACCACCCGCAAAGAGGCTTACACCGACTTGATAAGACAGGCCGATGAATACCTGGGTACGGAGGCACCTCCTGAACCTGATTATGACCAGATCGAAGACAGGGCAAGACGCAGGCTGGCCTATTTTGAGAGTTTCGGACTCATGCGCCGGTACCACCTGGGAGCCATGATGCATACCGCGCTTGCTTATCTGATGACCGGCCGGGAAGATTATGGAGCCACCGCCAAAGAAATCCTGTTGGGAGCAACAGAATGGGACCCGGAAGGCATTTCTTCGATATTGGCACCCCATGGAGATGAGGTGGGATTGGGATTGGTGAAATCCGAAGCCCTTACCTATGACTGGATTTATGATCTGTTAACAGAAGAAGAAAGAAAACGGGTGGAAGAGATGATGGTCGCCCGTGCTGACCAGATGGTCCGGCGACTCCGCCAGCAGAGGTTCCTGAGCAATCCCCAGTCGAGCCACAACGGCAGAATGCCGGGTTATCTGGTGGAGCATGCCATGGCACTGGCTGAACATCCGCATGCTGTCGAATGGCTGGACTTCGGACTGAAGGCCATGCTGACCGTACACCCCCACTGGGCAGGTCAGGATGGTGGATGGGCGCAGGGAATGGCTTACGGAAGCGCTTATAATACGATGTTTATCACCCCTCTTGAATCACTTCGCCTGGCCACAGGAATGAACGTCTGGCAGAGATCTTTTTTTGATAAATCTCCCTATTTCTATATGTACTGCATGTCTCCGATCGGGGAGATCATGGGATTCGGAGATTCCTATAACTATCCGGCTGCTCGCAGGGCCGGACAACTGCGTACCCTCTTGCAGTTTCATGCAGAAAGGATGCAATCTCCTGAGGTTCAATGGTGGATAAACCTTTTGCGGGATGAAGAAGGCCAACCCGCTGCCCTGAGGGCCATACCCGGGATGATTAACCCCACGAAGATCAAACCAGAGAAACCCTCATCCTTTCCAAATGATGCAGTATTCCGGGGTGTTGGCTGGGCAGCGCTGCACAGTGATATTGCATCACCCGAAGAAGATCTGATGGTTGTCTTTAAGTCCTCCCCCTACGGAGGTGTCAGCCATAGCTATAACGACCAGAACAGCTTTCAGATATTATGCGGGGGGACCGTGCTTGCACGGCCGGGTGGCCTTCGCTGGCCCCACCATGGTTCTCCTTTTCATACCCGGTATTCACAACAAACCCTTGCCCAGAATGCGATCCTGGTCAATGGAGAAGGACAGCAGTGGGGCGGTGCCCCACATTGCGGTAAGATTGTTGATTTCGAATCCATACAGCAGGTAGGATATGTATGCGGAGATGCGACACCGGCTTATGGGGAATTGCTGAACCGGTGGAGGCGGCATGTAATCCTCCTCAGGCCATCCATTGTCTGTATCGTTGATGACCTGGAAGCAGCTGAGCCCTCTACCTACCAGTGGCTCATGCATGCGAACCAGGAACTGTCCCTCAACCAGCAGGCCCAGGCCTTTACACAGGAAAGAAAGGGCCTGGTCATGAGCACAAAAATGTTTGCTGCGGATGATATGAAGTTCTCTCAATCAAATGAGTGGCCGGTTGATCCCAGAACAGGCTACCCTGAATCACTGGAGAATGTCCCTGAAAAGCTCTGGCATTTCAAGGCCTCCACTAATACGCCTGCAAAACACTTCCGCATGGCCACGATAATGACAGTTGAACGCCCTGGTCAGCCGGTTGATGCCACCATAAGCAGTCCTGGAAACGAAACCATAAAGGTGATGCTTCAGCCCGGGGGCACCCGGACCGAAGTAAAGATCCATCTCTCTCTTGAATCAGATTTTATTCTAGAGGTAGAAAGCATATTAAGTGATGGTAAAACTGAGTCCTTTAATAAAGATTGATCATATTGAATAAGCAGATAATAAATCAATTACCCAAATCATGAATACTATAAAGCATATGATCAGAATCCTGGTCTCATTCTGTATACCAATCCTTCTGCTGGTAGTCAATGCAGGATGTACAGATAAAAAATCCCCCCCCAACTTCATCCTGATACTGACGGATGACCAGAGCTGGGTTGGGACTTCCTACCTGTCCGATCCGGAGGATCCTCGGAGCAAGAGTGATTATTACCAGACCCCTAACATGGAAAGGCTTGCAGAGATGGGCATGCGGTTCACCAATGGTTATTCACCTGCGCCCTATTGCTGCCCGACCCGCAAAAGCATAACCATTGGCCAGACACCTGCAAAACATGAATACCAGCGGGACCGCGAAAACTGGACCATCAATTTCAGGAAGCATTTGAGCATTCCCCAGATGCTGAAAAAAGCCAATCCCGGATACCAGACTGCCCATTTCGGGAAATCGGATGCCAGGTATGACGAGGTCACCCCTGAGGAGATGGGTTATGACTTCAGCGATGGGTTAACCGGAAACAACACTGGCGGTGGCAAAAGCAATATTGAATGGCCTGTCGCACTGGAAGATCCCAAACTGATCTTCAGCCTGACCAGGCGGGCTGGAGAATTTATGGAAAACCAGGTGGCTGAGGGCAATCCATTCTACTTACAGGTTTCCCATTATGCTGTACATCTCGGTATCACATACACCCAGAAATCGCTTGACAAATACTACGGAACAGCACCAGGCGAGAAACATTTTATACCAGAATTTGCCGCCATGACCGAAGACATGGATGTGGGCATTGGGCTATTACTTGACAAAGTAGCCGAACTAGGGATTATGGACAATACCTATATCATATTCATGTCGGACAACGGGGGAAGAAGATCCCAGCCCATTGGCGGCGAACAGACAAATCCCCGAAATTACCCCCTACGCGACGGCAAAGGTTCTATGTACGAAGGCGGCATACGGGTGCCCTTCGCTGTGGTGGGACCGAATGTGGAAGCAAATAGCTACAGTGATGTTCCTGTAGTGGGCACGGACATCCTTCCGACATTGGCTGACCTTGCAGGATACAAGGAGGAACTACCGGAAGCCCTGGACGGCGGAAGCTTTAAGAATGTGATCCATAATCAGGGCAGGGGTGAAATATCGAGAAACCATCCCTTTCTTATTTTCCACCATGCTGTGAACCGCAGACCTCAATCAGCCATCAGGGAAGGAAACTATAAACTCGTCAAAACCTGGGAACAGAATAAACTTGAACTCTTCGACCTCTCGAAGGATGTAAGTGAAGAAAACAACCTGGCAAAAGAAATGCCGGAAAAGACCAAAGAACTCGAAGAGAAACTTGTGTGTTTTCTGGAGGAAGTTGGTGCAGAAACAAAACGAACCAAGGATTGAAAACCATGAAGACACTTATGATCATATGCCTCCTGGCCGGGCTGATAAGTGCCGGCTCCTGTGGTCAGAAGACAGGATCCCATCAGTGACCAGATCTTGGCCATCGGTGAAGGAGGCCAGTTGAAGATGCTGTACGACCGCAGGCAGCGACCACAGTCCGTTTTCCTGGACGGCAAGGTACATATTGTGTTCAACGCCGGCGGTGAACCCGGGGCACCATCCCGGTCCCCTACCAAACCCATGGCCATCACCTATGATCCTTCCACCAGGGAATTTTCAGAAATTGTGACCCTGGGCCAAGGGGATAAAGACCACCATTACGGTCCGGTTATCTGGGCCGATAAAGATGACCATCTGCATGTACTTTATGGCTGCCACTCAACACCGGGTTTTCACCTTATATCAAAAGAACCTGGAGATATCGGAATCAGATCAAGATGATTGGACCACCGGTCCACAAATTGCACCTAAAATCTCTTATCCAACCACTTACCGGGTTCTAGATGACAAGCAATTGATTTATTTCCGTACAGCAGGGCATATAAGCTCGTGGACCTACCACCTCTCTGATGACAACGGAAAAACCTGGAACAGGCCCCAAAACAGACGTTACTGACCTGGACAGCAAAGGCAGGTTTGAATGGTCATCCTATCAGTGTAAATTGCCAGGTGAGAACGGCCGCTTCCTTCATGTGGTTTTCACGGCTTATGACGATAACAGGAAAGATGACCCGGAACGGTATTTTAATCCCCGCTATCAAAAAGCCATCAGCAACGAATGGAAATATAACCTGTATTATGTAAGAATTGATCTGCTGAATGGAATTGTAAGCAATTTTGAAGGCGATAAAATGGATCCTCCCATTGACCTTGACCAGGCCAATTCGAGTTGTTTGATATGGGATACGGAATGGCGGGGTGCCGGTGTTCCTCCGGATATAGTATTGGACGAAAAGGGTGATCCGGCCTTTCTACATGTCCTATCCGAGGAATCCACGGAAAGCCATAACTACTATTTTGTATACAGAGCAAATGGCAAATGGGGAAAAACAGTTATCGCTCCTTCCAATCATCAATGGAACAGTTGCCACGTAAGCAGGGACCCTGAGGGAATCTATCATGCTTACCTCGTAGTCGGTGATAATTATGTAGATACCGAATGGGTGGAAGGGAAAAGGACCGGCAGCAACTTTGAAAAGGGCCGGACCAATTATTTAAAGACTGGCGGTTATATGGACAAGCACGGAGGGGGAAAAATCGAAGAATGGATATCCCGCGACAACGGGGACAACTGGGAGAAAAGACGGGATATATCTCCTGATCAAGCCAAATTTAAAGATTGGAAGTACAATAATATCCAGCCAGTTACCCGGCCTGACGGAAGCGTGGTCGAAGGAATGCTTCTGTTTTATGGATGGCAGGACAAGGATGCTCCAGAAGGAAAGGCCTTTTTATTGCACGAAGATTGATTTTGTTAGCGGCAACCTTTATGGCCAGGTAATTATCTGACTACATTGTTTGTTCCCTGGAGGTAATTCAGGGCGTGATTCGCTACCCTGACCACATATTTGTTTTCATCGTCCATAACAGCGTTAAGTTCGTCAATGGCCGGGCGACTGGATTCACCCAGTTCATCAAGGACCAGGGCTGCATATAACCGAACCCACTCATCCTGGTTTCTCAATTCATCGGTAATGGTTTGCAAGGTCCCATCAGGATAGCTCATTTTGCATATTGCCCTGGCAGCAGTTAACCTGACCACAGGGACAGGGTCCTGAAGACATTCAGCCAGCCGGGGCAAGACCTTATGATAGCTCGCATTATCCTTTTCATTGCCCAGGTTATAAGCAGCCCAGAAACGGACAGCCTCATTGGGATGTTTCAAACCATTCTGGAGTATCTCAGGATCCACTGTCATTGCTACTTCCTGAATATCTGTCATAGGCAATTTCATGGTCCTGAGAATATTATAAATAGGAAGCGTGTATTGTCCCTCCCACCGCCGCAGGATGGTCTCGGGAATCAATCCTGAATCATAAATCCCGGCTGACCATTCTTTGTGAGCCTCTCTCATCCTTTTCAGGATTTCCTGATACCTGTCATCCCCTGCCAGGTTGTTCAATTCATACGGGTCACTCGCCACATCAAAGAGTTCCTCCACAGGCTTGCTTGATTGCATGAGTTTTTTTCCGGGTCCAGGGAGTGTACCTTTCCTGTCTGCATCCCGTATGGCAACCATTATGGCACCCTTCTCGGGGGTGTTCATGTATTGGGTAAAAGGTTTGGCCGGATCATAATACCGTATGTATTTGTATTGCTTGTCTCTGACAGCGCGCTGCATGTCATAACGCTCATCCATTCTGTCACGGGCAGCAAAAATATATTCCCTCTCGGGAGTCAGGTTCTTTCCTAGAAAAGCCCTTCCCTGCATATTTTCAGGAACCTGTATCCCGGCAATGTTTAGTACCGTGGGTGCAAGATCGACAAAGCTGACCAGTTCATCGCTTGTTTTTCCTGGTTTTACAGGTATCAGGTGTGCATATTTTGCCGGTGCATACACAATCATGGGCACCCTGAGACCACTGTCATAGAGCCAGCGTTTATGGCGAGGAACCCCGGCACCATGGTCCCCGTAAAAGAAAACGATGGTATTTTCTGCCAACCCGTCTTCCTCAAGCTGATCCAGCAATTCCTTTATCCAGAAATCCAGGGCTGTAATATTATTGTAATACCGGGCCCACAATTCTCTTACTGCCGGAGTATCAGGGAAGTAGGGAGGAATAGAGATTTCATTGGGAGATTTTAGCAGCCGGGCAGGTACATCTTGGATCACCCCCAGGTGTTTTTCCTTTCCGTTCACAGCAGATTCATGGGTGCCCCCAAAATTAAAAACGGCAAAGAAAGGCCGGTCGGGTGACTTTTTGTTTCGCCAGTGGGCACTGGCTGAAGATTCGTCCCAGATCCTGGTAACATCGTATTTGAGATTATAGTCTGTTTTGCTGTTATTGGTACAGTAGTAACCTTTCTCTGCCAGGTATTGCGGGAAGTACCTTAATTCTGTAGGAAATTTCCCGGTACTCCTCATATGATGGGAACCCAGAGAAGGGGCGTACATTCCCGTAATGATGGAGGAGCGTGCCGGAGCGCATACCGGGGCTGAAGCGAAGGCATTGGCATATGTAACCCCCCTGGCTGCCAGGGCATCAATAACCGGAGTTGTAACATTCTGATTTCCGTAACACCCAATTTCGGGTCCTATATCTTCCGTAACCAACCAGAGAATATTAGGAGGTTGGTCAGATCCACCTGATCCGGCCAGGATCCCTGTCCCTCCCAGGGCATATATCCCTAACAATATTGCAACAATTTTTCTATTCATAACTAATCGTTTTGTGCGGATGCTTCCAGCCGTGGAAGGATGGGATCTCCGGTTTCCCTGGCCAGTTTAATCAACACGGATTCAAGTTCTTTTCTTTTATTCACAAGAGCAGGATCATGGTAGAGGTTATTAAGCTCCTCCGGATCTTTGGAATGATCATAAAAAAGCTTGTAATCCAGCAGGGATAACAGATATTGTCCATCCCAAACGGCTCTCCAGGCATTTTGATTATTATGTAATCCCATATAAAGGTATGGCTGATCGGGGCCATGTCCTTTATTATACCAGTCTGCCATGCTCACTCCTTGCATGTACTCCGGGATATCTATACCGGCCAGATCCAGAATCGTAGGGGCAAGGTCCACACTGCTAACGAGTGCATCACTTATCAAACCAGGCGTTTTCACCTCCGGACCTGATATGATAAAGGGTATCCTGAAGGCCGTGGAAAAAGGTTTGCCTTTGGTCCTTAATGTATTGTTTACATTCCGGTTTGTTTCAATATATTTTTGCACAATGTCGGCATTATGGCTGCCCAGAACATCACCATGGTCACTTACATAAACAATGATGGTGTTATCATCAACATCCAATTGTTTCAATCCCTCTACCAGCCGTCCCACCTCATGATCCACTGCACTAACCTGAGCATAATACATCCTCAGAATCTCACGGAGTTCCTGTTTTTTATCATCCGGCAAATCCCTCTCAGCCTCGGCTGGCAGGTCAAATTTTCCCGGATCATATTTGTCCAGGAATTCAGGTAGACACTGTTCAGGCTTATGTGGTGGTCCGTAGGCAATATAGTAGCACCATGGCTGGTTTTCACTGGTTTTTCTGCTGATGAAATCCAGGGCCATATCTGTATGCCATGCAGGCTCCCATTCATAGTCAGGCAGCCGGACTTTTTCCTTTTTTTTATTGTATTTCCAGACTTTGAAATACTCATGAGATTTCTCGTATCCCAGCCAATCCTGCCATCCCTGCCTGGCTTCACCAGGTTCAATAAACCCACCAACGGTATCCTCAGGAAGGAATCCTTCCAGGTGCCATTTTCCGATATAGCCCGTCGCATAACCATGTTTGGAAAAGATCTCACCTATGGTTTCGAATTCATATTTTAACTGGATCCCATTCTGCACAACACCGTGTTCATGGATGTACAGGCCTGTCTGCAGGGTCGCCCTGAAGGGACTGCAGACAGGGGAAGCGCTGGCTGCATGGGAGAACCTGACACCCGCTGAAGCCAGCCCATCAAGATTCGGGGTAAAGGCCAATGGATTGCCTGAACATCCCATTACATCAGCCCGGTGCTGGTCGGGTTGGATGATCAGTATGTTTGGTCCATCCTGTTTCGCTGGTTCAGCGGTAAGAACTGAGTTTGAAAAGCAGGTAAAGAAAAGGAGCAAATAGACAATTGTCATGCCTCGAATCAATTCATTAATAATGCAGTTACTTTGTGCTAAAGTAATTACTTGATCTCATATACCATAAAATAATATCCTTCTTTCAATCCTTCCGGCCTATACGGTTCCAGGTATTTGACAGTACGGCCCGTCTGAAGCAAAATCTCGTGGTATTCTTTCCTGGCTACCTCATTTAATTCAACATCCAGTATTTTCACCCTGAGATCAATGGTCCTTTTTTCATTCCAACTGATCACTACCGGCTCTATCTTGTCTTGTGGACCAATAACTACGTCTACATTCCCTGTTCCTGCTACTGTTCTCTGGAATACCATTTTATTGGCATGCCAGGCAAGTTTTGCGTGGCCCTGGAAATCAATTATTGGTTTTTTATAGGTTACCGAATTGGCTCCCCCGTGCAAGCAGCACCAGCTGAAACCATCATAATCCAGAAAACGCATTTTCTTCATGGCTTCCCATGCTGCAAATGCCTGCCAGGCCTGGCTTTCCTGCCATTCTTTCAAGGTCAGTCTCCGGCCGATACTGCCCTCATCGTAAGACCACTCATAAGAATGCAAATGATACCATGGTTTGCCCTTTACCAGGTTCCAGTTAGGCTGGGCCATGGATTCCTGGTGCTCAAAATTGAAATAGGCACGATCCTTACTGTTAAGGAAGGAAGCCCTGTATTCACCCGGATAATCACGCAGATTATTCCAGTCCTTGCCATATCCGGTCGGCGAATCCTGGTTGCCACGCGTAACATTGGGGGCAGTCCATGCCCATCCCGGATCAATGACATTACCTTCCTGGTCGATGGTCCCATCATCGTTCCCATAATGCAGATGTCTAATGTGTGAGTTATATGAAATAATCCGGCTCGGGTCCACCGGATAAAGTGTATTGTGAACCTGCTCACAGTATATATTGGATTCCGAAACCGCACGCCCTTTAAAGCTCTGTGTGTGATTGGCTGCTTCCCATATCACTATGCTTGGATGATTGATAACCTGTTTCATGTATGCCGGATAATTGGCAAAATCAACATCGCCCCAACCACGGCCCGTCCGGATCCAGGCAGTGGGACACCACAACAACATGATCCCCATCTGATCGGCAAATTCAGCATAGCGGGGGTCATTAATACCCCTTGCCGGAAACTCCCAGTTATGTACATGAACCCTGAGCAGATTCCCGTTCATTTTCTTGATTTGCAGTATTTCTTTGGCGATCCAGGCTTCAGGAGCGCAGCGGGATTCACTGACCATGTCCTCTATGGGGGCACGGTATCCCATGATCTGAGCTCCGTTGAGCATGGAGACCTCACCATTCAGCCTGAATGATCCTCCCACCTGGTCAACTGTTCTGATCCCAGTAGTTGTTACAAAGTCATCAATGGCTTTGCCATCCTTGTCTTTGAGGATGAATTGTACCTTGTACAAATAAGGATTATCAGGAGTCCATAAACTGGGATTAGCAATTTCGATGGGTACTTCAATTTCCTTCTCATTATGCGGTAAAAGAAGCTCCACCTCGACCTCACTAACAACCTGCTCAGATTCTGTTGGATACCATGGAAACAATTTAATTTCCAGAGCCCCCCTGAATGCACTCCAGAATTTGTTTTCAAGATTTACCCGGGCGATAAGACCAGCTTTATTTTCTTTAAGTGATTTTGTATGGACAAACACATCTTTGATGGAGGTCATGTCCAGCAGGTCGAGAGACATCCTACCGGCAAACCATCCTATGTTAAAATCCAGGGAAGAATGAGGCATGATCTCGCCAACTCCTTCATCCAGGTAGAAATGATTGACTTTAATGCCGATTAAGTTCTCTTCTCTTTTATTTAAAAATGAGCTCAGGTCAATACATTGAGGTGACCGGTCTGTGATGACTGCTGCTACCCTGCCATTGACCCATACTTCTCCACCCGGATCAAGCGTTTCGATGTTGAGATAGGCTTTGTCAAAATCAGCTATCGTAATTCTTTTTCTCAGGAACAAATCCTGTTCTGCGTTTCGCTCACTTCCATGGACTATGGGCAAAGTACCATTAGCCCAGGAGCTGTCCTGAAAGTCTAAGTTTTGCCAGCCTTCGTTGGACTGAATCAGCTCAAAGTTTTCATCAAGAAATGTTTCCACAGTATAAGGGTAAGATACTCTTCCCGTAAGGTGATAACCCACGCCCCAGATATCATCCAACTTCACATCAGGTCCTGATTTGATAGTCATTCGGTTGATTCTTGCAATACTGGTAAAATTCTGGGCATAGCCTACACCGCCGGTAACCACCCTTTGCATTGGCAAAAAATCAGCTACCAGCTCCCCATTTATATACAGATTATACCTGACAAGATCTTGCGTCCGCCGGAAAGCTGCCATGTCAAATTCAATCTTAAAATCATACCATTGATTTGCCCTGTAGTCATTTGATTCTATTGTTTTATTGTCAGCCGTTGTAAAGTAAAATTTCCCATTGTCTCCAAAACCGACTTCAGCCCCAACCACCTTTTCCAATGCTGAAAAGATAAATGCGGTTTTTGTTTTGGATGAGGGCACCATGGCTCGCCAGGTAAATGAAAACCTCCACGATTGAGACGGGAACTTCCAGGTAAATCTGGTATTATCAGCATTGGTCCTCAAGACACCATCTTTTACCATCACCTGGTCTGTGGTTTCATACTTCATCAATCCTTCCTCCCTCTCTATCTCCAAACCTGAGCGGTAGCCGGTCCATAACCAATCCTCAAGCACTATTCTGTCACGGATTTCTGGCGGGGTTGTGGTTTAATGTCCAAAGCAACGCTATTGGCTTCCCGATCAGAAACCACCATATAATCCAGTTTCCGATCATCAAAGAATTGTTTTGAAAAACCGGCATATTGTTTCAGAAATTCAATACGCATATCCGTGTCAAAAACCTGGGTTTCTCCTTTGAAGTCCGTTTCTCCGTTAGCTTTGGGATCATCAGAAAAATATCTTAGCTCAAAAGATTTTGACGGTTGTGCGCCAAGTCCAAAAGAGAATATTGAAATGATCAATACCAGGATGAGATTATTCATTTTCATGGTTCTGAATCTTAATGCTTATTTTTATCTTATGACAAAATTGGAAGTACCAGAAAAACACCCCTTCCACTATGAAAAATACAAAGAAAAAATTGATTGCCGTATGGCACCTAAGTTTTAATGCAATCAGACATATCATTTTTATAATACTTGCCCTGTTTTATCCATTGCTTGCTGTGGGGCAGCTTTCGCCCGAGCCAATGGCCGGGTTCCTGGCAGGTCAGGCTGTGAATCATTCCATTTCCAGTGAACCCGGATTGCTGTTTTATTTGTCCGGAGATCATAAATTCAAGGCTGATTTTGCTGCCGGGGGACAGGATAAACCCAACTACCTGAGAGGATTGTCAATCATCCAGGACGGTGCCATTGGTCCGGCATTTGAAGCTGCAGATGACCAACTGATGTCATACTGGGCTCCCGGAAATATTTATGCCCAGCGCGGGACCCTGGCATTTTACTGGCGTTCACGTTACCCGGTCGGGCCAACTCCCTTTCCAATTTTTCGGGTGGCATTTGCGGATCATTCCAGCTGGGACATGGCCTGGCTCCGGATTGATTATAATGGTGCTGGTTTTGATGCTTTTGTGACTGATGTAGGACTAACACGTACGCGGGTATCGCATTATATGGAGACATTTCCCGGTCCCGGGGAATGGACCCATATCGCATTTTCTTGGGATGAAATGGAAGGTGTACGGCTGTATATTAACGGAAAACCGGTTGAAAAAACGTCTGTCACCGGGAAAGTATTTGATACTGGACTTGATCAGTTTGGTCCCCATTCCCGGATCATTAGCCCATACCAGGTTCAGAGCTTGTATAATTTTATGCGTGGTGGTGATATGGATGAATTACGGATTTATGACCGGATGTTATCCGATAAAAACATAAAAGACCTGTCACTTGGTAAAATCCCGGATGAGATTCCTCCCCTCATGCCTGATTTGAGTGAACGCCGCTGGTGGGATGCCTGGTGGGAGCGCCATGGATGGAACCTACCCAATGATCCGCCTCCAGTCTTGCCCTCCGGACATATGGCTATAAAGAAAGTTGAAATTCATGAGGCGTACGATGTTAAACGCTGGATGTGGAAAGCCAATGATGGCATTCGGGAGACCACCTGGCCGGGAGTCTATAATATGTCCCGACTCCCCGGGCGGTATGACTATTTTGTGTATCCGGACTGGGACTGTTACTCCATGTCCGGGCAATCTATCAGGTTTCTCCTGCCGGCAGAACCTTGGAATCATGTTGAGGTATGGGGAAAAGCCTGGGGACAACTGACCTATGAGAAGGAACATGCATATGACCTTACCTTCGGGGTTCGTACCAGAGAACAGGTGAAATCATACCATAGACTGGAATCTGCAGCTTCAGGAGGGAGGATACGTTTTGATAATGCCCTCATTGAGGAACCAATAGGCGAACTTGGTGTTTATAATGTACAGGAAGGCAAGGCTCCGGCAGGACATGCCAGTGAAACATTCACACTGCAACCTGCCCCTGGAAAATTTAAAGATGAAACGCTTGAAAGGATAGCCGCCTTTATCAATGGGCGTTATCCCACAGGGGAGCAAACAAAAATGATTGGCGTGGGACCCTCGGGCAATCCTGATACCAGTCCGGAACCTGTTTCCGTTTCTGCTTCCTCATCAGGCAATCCTCTTCCTTTTATCCATATACTCATCCCCTATCAAAGCCAGCCGGATCATGGACTTGATGGTCTTGAGATAGAGATCCCTGCCCTGTCGTTTACACCCACCCATGGAGAGCTTTTCCCCATGAATATCCGGGTAAAGGATCCCCTGTGGCCCATGCGAGACCTGGCCGACTTTAGCTTTTCTGTAAAAGCTGGCACGCCTTATACTCTGTGGATAGATACACGTGACCGTATATTGCCCAAAGATCGGGCTTTCTATATTACCCTGGCCGCTGCAGGCAAGGGGCTTAGCATTCAGGCCATGAAGGGATTACGGATCCGCCTTGTTTATAAGCCTGAAGATGAGGCGAAAGCCGAACACGAACTGGACCGGTTTACACAGGTCCGTGATCTCTTCGGATTTACTGTTGAAGAACATCCTTCAACACCCAGGCTTAACCTTTACAACCGCTTTGTTGCGGACCATACTGACCTGATGATGGCCAATCCGGAGCATTGGCTGGGACAGGCATACAAGTATGCCAAATCGCGCAATATCAAAGACCGGCCAGCATATGAAATCGCCGCAGCATCTGATGGCGTCCCTGAATGGGCATTCCTTCAGTCTGCATATATGCACAGACTGGAAAAGATAGTTTCCTGGTATATTGACAACCGCCAGGTTAGTAATGGGGAATTTGGAGGCGGGCTTTCCGATGATGATGACTTCAGCAATTTATTTGTCGGAGCTGCCCTGATGGGTATAAAGCCTGAAAAAATAGAGCGATCTCTGAAGCTCTTAATGGAAAGTTATTATGACCAGGACCGTGATCCTTACCATGCCAGCCTCCGACAGAAAAGCCTTCCCCTTTTTACCAATGGTTTATCCACTATTTCTGCTGACCTGCTCCATGTCTATGAGGAAGGTATAGAGATGGTCGGGCAGATGATGCTTATCGATTACGGAAACCCGATATATATTTCGAGGGGCATGGAGATTGCCAAAAGGATACTGGAAGATGTCACCGAGATCGCACCCGACGGACACCGGCATTTCCGTTCAAGGCATTACGGTGGTACAAGTATGTCTGTTGAGGACCCCTGGCAATGGTCGGGACATTATTCTCATAATGTCTTGCATACTCCATTTCTTATTGCCAAATACAATGGCAATCCTACCCTCCGGAAAATGATTATTGAGATCGCAGATGGTTTGCTGGAACACCGGGACAAAGAAGGTGAATTTTATACCGAAATTCATTTCAGCACTGGCGAAGTGCGGGGTAGGCCGGGACTTGTGACGAACTGGCAGGTGCTGTTGGCTGCCTATGATTTTACTGGTGATAAGAGGTACCTGGATCCCATAGGGGACTGGCTTGGTGGAGGGCAGGAATTTAACAGGGAGGATTTGGTTGAGCGCTATACGGAAAAGATCAAGGATCTGGCCGTACATGAATACATCAATACAGAAGGGAGTATCTGGATAGACAGGATCTCAGCCAATAGTAATGATCTCCAAACGGACAGATTGGGAGGTATTGCCCTTTCAAGAATTCGGAATATCTATCCCCAGAACCACGTCAGCTGGAATATCAGAGAACCAGGCAGCTATGAAAGTTTAGGGGTATTCGTCACCAAAGCCAATGCAAGGAGTATTGAACTCCTGGCCTACAACCTGAACGGGGATACGGTGGAAGCAGGCATGTCATTATGGGATATAGAACCTGGGCATTGGATCCTGCACCAGGGACTTGATGAGTCTGGAGATCAGCACATTGATACGGATGCCAACGAGCGAAAAGTATACCTTGAGAGGGGCAGTGAGATGGAACTGAGCTTTGCTCCCGGAAAATATACTATTCTAAAGTTGGATTTAGAAGAACCGGCTCCAACGAATTATGCGGATCGGCCCGACCTTGCCATATGCACCTCCGGTATCAGCGTAAAAGAAAACAGGGTAATCGTAAGGGTATACAGCCAGGGAGCCATTGGCAGTCCACAAACCCAGCTGGAGCTGAAAGATGCCAAAGGAAAGCGAATCGCTACTGCTGTGGTCCCTGCCCTGGAGGCCCCCCTGGATTTAATCCCGCGATATGTAGACATAACGATGGAGATTCCCACAGGTACCGATCTGAGCAATGGAAGTGTGGAAGTGGATCCGGATAGAAAAATTACACAGATCACAAGGTTAAATACCATGGTAAAATTTTCTATATTTAGGTAGACAAACTCTTCGAGCTTAAAATGAATTTAAATCATGAATAAAAATCAATCACGTCGTAGCTTTCTGCAGAAAAGCCTGCTTGCCGGCGCCGGTCTCTCGCTTATTGACCCGTTTTCGGCACATGCAATGATGAAAAAATCAAAAATGAAACTTGGTCTGGTGACCTACCTGTGGGGACAGGACTGGGATTTACCAACTTTGATCGCAAACTGTGAGAAGTCCGGATTATTGGGTGTCGAACTGCGCACCCAGCATGCCCATGGAGTTGAAACGAGTCTTTCAGCCAGCCAGCGTGCTGATGTTAAGAAACGTTTTGCCGACAGTCCGGTTACCTGTGTGGGCTATGGATCAAATTTCGATTATCATCATGTTGACCAGGATGCTGTACGGAAGAATATTGAAGGTACCAAAGAGTACATCAAATTGTGCAAGGACATAGGTGCTACTGGAATTAAGGTAAAGCCAAATGACCTGCCTGAGGAAGTACCCAGGGAAGTAACCATCGCCCAGATAGCTGCTTCTCTAAATGAAGTTGGTCAGTATGCAAGTGACATGGGTCAGCTTGTCCGGGTTGAGGTTCATGGCAAAGAAACCCAGAAGATCCCTGTTATGAAAGCCATTTTTGAACAGGTTACTGAAAAAAGTGTGAAAATCTGCTGGAACAGCAATGATCAGGATTTATTAGCACCTGGACTGGAGGCAAATTTCAATTCAGTAAAGAAATGGTTTGGAGATACCGTTCATATCCGTGAATTAAATGTAGGTGATTATCCATACCAGCAACTAATGGATTTATTTGTGGATATGAATTACAAAGGCTGGATCTTACTTGAAGCCCGCACAGCCCCGGAAGACAGGATTGCTGCCATGAAGGAACAACTGGATGTTTTTAAGTCTATGATTGGCAGCTAAAAAGTATTAATAAAAACTATTGATCTGATAATATTTCATATTGAAAACGGGCAATTTTTTTAGCGAAATCGTCCATATGGTCAGCCGGTGTATGTCCGGCACCTTCAATAGGAATAATCTCACATTTTACTTTTTGCCTGTTAAGCTCTTGCATTAGCAGTTCAGAATTGATATAGGGAACCAGTGGATCTTCTGTACCATGCACAATAACAGTCGGAGGGTCATTCTTATCAATCATTGACGCTATCCATGAAGGATCGGGGCTGCCCCATAAATCTATCAGGCCAATGATCCCGCTTTTATCCCATTTTTCTGAATCAGTACCATCCTTATAACACAGGATCACAGCTATCATTCCCCCTGCGGAACCGCCTCCCACAATAATTTTTTCCTTGTCAATGTTGTATTTTTCACTGTTTTGCCTGAGCCAGTTGAGTCCCGACATAGCATCTTCGAGGGCATGAGACAGGGTTCCTTCAATATCCTCCCTGGGATTTTCACGTACCCTGTAATCAATGGATACGCCGACATAACCTCTCCTGGCAAACCTGTTTGCCATGGAAACAATGTAGCTCTGGGTTTTGTCGTTGCCGTACCTGAATCCTCCCCCATGTATCCATAGAATGGCTGGCCTGTTTACCTCTGTATCTCCAACAGGTGTGTAGACATCCAGGGGCAGTTTTTCAGGTTCACCTTTAAAGTTGACCACCTCCCCGAATACTATATCCTTTTCTATGTCAACATTTTCAAATACGGGATGCAGATAGCGTTCTGATCCATGGTTGCTCCCTTCTTGATCCTGGCCATTTGCCTGGCCTATCTGCAGACAAAATAGCAGTGCAGAAAAAGCATACTGTAAAATACGTCGTTTCATCTTGTCTTGATTTTGGATCTAATAATTTACATTCGTGTGATTTCTAGTAATTCTATTTTATCAGCGCTAACATTCATCTGTACATCCACTATTGAAAATTCTCCAGCCTCAATAACTTGAGAAATTATCCCCCCTGAAACATCATATTTCCCTTTTTTCATTATAAATTGTACTTTACAACCAGGCAAATCAATGGGAAACTTATTATTAATGGTTGCTTTATTGTAAGCTGATGTTCCATCATTGGGCTTTTCAAATTCCAAAGTAAGATTGAGTTCAAGGTCTTGATGGGGGACAGATGGATCTTTGCAGAACCTTAAAGCGGGACTATATTCAAATGAATCGCCGTCAATACTAAAAACCCTGAAATACCCAAGTTCATTCTCCGGGTCCCCACACCCACTCTTAGAAACGGTTCCAGGACGAATGCTAATAGTAGGAGTGGCGCCAACATTTTCGTAAGAGGGTTTATGACTGTGCCCATTTAGTAGGATGGCTATCTGGTGTTTGTCACAAAAGGCAGTATCGATCCGGTTATGTCTGTGTTGAGCCATAATACGGATTTGCCCCTCTCCATTTTCTTCAAGGAAGGACTCAAGGACTTTCCCCTGAAGTCCTGACATAGGCGATTTTTCCGGAATATCTGTCAATGGATCGCCTAAAAAATCATCTGAAACAATGACCCTTGTCCCGGCATAGGAAAAGCCATAGACACGTTTGCCACATAAATAATTCCATTGGGTTGCTTTTGCCTTGTGGTTGTCTACTGCTATACCATAAAAGTCATGATTCCCCGGTACGCTAAATGCAGGAGCATTAAACCCGTGAATCCCAGAAAATCCATTCGCACCTTCGTAATAATTCCTCCATTTCTCTTCCACCTGGGGAAGTTCGTCTGCACCCCTGACTAAATCTCCGCCCCATCCTGTTGAATCAGCATTAAAACGAGTATAATCATGGATGTTATCTCCAGTTATAATCACAAAATCAGGATTGATAATATTAGCCACTTTTATGAAATTATCCAGCAATTCCAGTTCTTTAGCGTACCCGTTTTTAGCTTGCCCTACCCATTGTCTCGAAATATGAAGGTCCGTGATATGAATGAATTTATGCCTGGTCTTAAATTCACTTACAACTTTTACCGAGTGTGAAGAAACAAACGTTTCACCTCCGCTTTTAACAATTAAATCGTACATCGCTTCGGGAGATGATTCAGGCACATTTACCCATATTCTGTTGTTGGTCGATTTATGGGTGTAGCAGTCATACTCGAACCTTCCGGTATCTACCGAATCTATTCTCAGGATTACCCGGTTATAGGGTCCTTCCAGGATCACCGAATCTATAGGGGTAGAATTGATATTATCATAAAGAATTTCAAAATCACTGCCATTTTTTACAATGGCAGAAGCTGCTCTCCATGGAAAGATGATATTACCGGCATAGGATTGAGATACATTGCATACCCCAATTAGTACCAGTACAGAAAAAACAATCGGAAGAAATCTAGTTCTTTTATTTTGAATCCAGTTATTTAAGGTCAATCTTGACATTACATTAACATTTAATGCACTGGAATATGTTTTATCCAGTGCTTATTTCTCATCGGTTCCAACAAATTGAACCTTCAGGGGATTATTATATTCCTGCACTGTTTTTCTGATATAGTCAGTAAAGTCTTTCTTATTATTATAAACTGCCCCTTCGCTCCAGGCAGAAGCCAACATGAACTCGTATGTATTATGATGGGGCGAAACTTTAAACGTGTGATTGCCCTCGTGTGAAGAAACAAATTGATATTCGGGTTTGTATATGTCCTTAACCACCAGCGCACTTCCAATAAAATCTACCTGGTAATCCTCCCGATCGTCGATCTTCTCCGGATCGCGAATACCTTCCGGGCCCGAGGATAAAACCATCCCGTTTTCCTGTATGAAATGATCTTCCTGCGGTTTTTTCTTAAATCCACAGCCCATCAACACATCGGATTTTTTTGGTTGAAAGGTGGTGAAGGTTACCCTGGATGTACAATAACTTTGCTTTGCATACACGGTATAAAGCTGCTCATATTCATAAAAACCATTACCGGAATCCCAGTTCATTCCTTTGATCTTAATGGTTGAGCGAACCGGTCCGTTGACCACCACTTCATAGGCATAGCGAGTATCGCTGATTTGCCCAGCATTCCACAGGCTCCCTGGGGCCAGCTCTGATTGTGTTGGTGTAAACCTGGGAAGAGACATAGCATCCGGTTGATGGGGAGATTCAAACAGGCAGATCCCTCCCCCACCAAGGGTACCTGCAACCCCCTGTATATCCGATCCCCAGTCCTCATTGGTCAGGGATACCCCATAACCGTCAACATTATCCATATAGAGATGGTTTGACATTAAGACAGGCTTACGTTTGGCAAAGACATCAACACAGTTTGCAAACCAAATTTTCCAGCCTACATTCTCACTTTCCCAGAAAGGCATCTGGTGCCGGCAATAGCTGCCTATATTGGCATGGGTGAAATGCTTGTTCCAGCCACGGATATTTTCCCCCAGGTATATGAAAATGGTCTTACTGGATTTGGCCTTTATATCGACCTGGAAAAAGATTTCATCCCAGATCCCATCCTTATCCAGGTCATCCATCTGGTGAAAGACAGCCTGACCATTGACTTCCTTCCTCAACTGGTGCCCCCCCTGAAGCTTAAGCAATTCATCCGAAGGTCCTTCAAAAGGTGTTCCTTCCGGATCAACGACAGTGACCCACATTTCGTGGAGGTCAGGAATTGGAAAATTTTCACGAGGAATGATAACTGCACAATTTTGACGATCAATGTCCAGGGGATTCGAAACGGTGAATTCCATCCTGAACCCGGGCGTAAAATCACCCTGTGTATACCAGGGATCCTGGCCATTGGCAGTAATAAAAAAGGGTGCAGTAACCAGAAAGAGAAATAATAATTTTTGCATGGTTTAAAGAATTAAAGGTTTATATGGAGAAGCCGGCAATTCATTATGCAAAATACAATTTGCAGCATGATTCCCGGTTCATCCAGAAGTGCTAAAGAGTTGCCAGGACACCCCTCACATAACCCACTGATTCACAAAGTCCGGGATATGGATCATCGGCATCTTTCTCATATTCAAAAGCGAGTGTGGCAGCATACTGCTTTTTAACCACTGTCTTTAAGAAGGCTGGTATATCAATAACTCCGCGGCCAACCTCACAGGTAGAACCCTCCTTATTGGCGGCGGTTACATCTTTAATATGAATATCAAAGACCCGGTCAAAAAAGTCGACGAGATCCTGTTCCGGGTCACGGTTGATGCGTTTGGTATGGCCTATATCAATGCAGAGTCCCATGCCTTTATCCATATTTTTTATCAATTTATAAGCACTTTCTGCACTTGGATACAGATCGTCACCCGGACCGTGGTTGTGGATGGCCAGTTTAATCCCATATTCCTTGACCTTTTTCTCTGTATAGGATAATAGTTCATGGTTGGGAACACCAATGATCATTTTCATTTTTGCTTTCCGTGCATATTCAAAGGCGTTGTCAACTTCTGCCTCGGTTTTCATATAGATCACTCCTCCTCCATATAAATTGATACCTGCCTCATTGCACTTCGCAACTGTTGATGCGATCAATTCATCAGATGCATCCAGGGGTAGATGGAAGCTTTTAAATCCAATCCTTGTTATCCCAAGGCGTTTCGTCATAGCTAGTGTATCTTCAAGGGAAAATTTCCGGAATGTATAGGATGCAATCCCCAGATCAAAGCCGAAGTCCGACAGGTTTGCTGCTGATGGACTTGCCATTACAGATACACCTGGTAATGAGGTCGCCAGTAATCCGGCACCGGAAAGGGTTAAAAATTCTCTTCTGGTTTTTTTCATGATTAAATATGTATTTGATATTAGGTTTTTTCTGAATTCACAATATACTCATTTAAGAGCTTACCATCCGGATTATAATGACGGAAAATTAACGTGGGTGTTCCATCCATCTGCTCAACGGCACCTTCCAGGAACCCACCCACCACATTCAGGTAGATATGTTCCGGGAGCCTGTTATCCTGTTTCCAGCCTCCGGCATGATCATCTCCACCCGGACCACAGCTGAATTCAATCAATCCGGTTTCTATATCCCGGGATATATATTGCCAGTGCCTGTCACCACAAACGGTAACCATATTTTTCTGTTCACTGATAAATTTCCGCACCAGGTCACCTTCATATTTAAATCCCACATTGGCATGATTATCATTTTTATTTCCCCGGTCGGGGCCTACTATTGGTGTGGGACTGATAAGCACCTTGAATGTGGCATCAGATGCTGAGACGGTTGATTTAAGCCAATCCATCTGCTCTTTTCCCCAGATGGTCTTTTCCGGTCCATCCGGCATGGGATTCGGGCTGCGGATAGTCACGACCTTCTATCAGCCAGACCTGAAGGTCCTTTCCCCAGCGATAGGTACGGTAGGTCTTCTCCCCCATCGGTACCTCTTCCAGGAAGATCTGCGTTCCCTGCTCATAGGTGAAATTCACCCATAAACCTGGTTTCCTGGCCAGGGTAACAATCGTTCATCCAGGTATCATGGTCGTCTTTGATAAAATAGCTAGGCACCTGCCGGTGGAATTCAATATTATTGGGGAAACTGTACATCCTGTCCCAGTGCCACCTCGCCAGGCCGGCGGTTTTACCCATGCCATCATAATAAAGGATATCGCCTGTATGTACAAAAAAATCCGGATCGAGTTTCAAGGAACTTTGGTAAAACTTATAGCCTTTTTCACTGTCCACATCCCCGTATGAAGTACCTGTTGTGACAATAAAATTAACCTCAGCAGCAACATCCGCTGCCGGGGCTGTTTTAAATTTACCTTCCAGGGAAACGCTAATCTTTTTGCCATTCGGACTGGCCTCGGCGATAAGTTCATAGGCTGTCCTGGGTGATAAGCCAGTCAGCTGGAACTGATGGGTAAAATCTTTTCCGGGATCAACAGCTTGCCAGTTCATCTTTGCCCATTTCTGTGCTCCTGTTAACCTTGAATTGTAATCTTACATTTCCTTCCATCCCGGGGGTGGCTCCCTCTATGGTTTTGATTGTATAACCCTTCAGGATAGGTAACGACAGGACTTATATCCGGCCTTCCCCTGCGTTCTATCATTTCCCCGGTTTCAGGATCCTTATATCTTACTTCAGGCATGGGAGCATCGTTACCGACACGCTTGGGGTTTTCAGTTAGGCGAACCCAGACAATGGCTTCCGTCTGGGATACTTCACCAATTTTTATCCCGGTAGCTAAATAGGGGCCTTCCGTTTTAGTCTGCGAGCAGGCATATAGAACGAAAATCGAAATAATTACAAGTGCCCATCTAAAATAATTCGTTTTCATGGTTTGTTGGATTAAGTATCATTCTCCAGGCACCTTCCAGTATATTGGCACCTTTACAGTTGGATATGCAACAATATCAAATCTGCTGGTAACTTCCTTGTTATAGAAGTATTTATCTGCGAAATCCAGTAATGCCAACCAGTCAATGGCTCCCTGGTCATGTCCGCCGGTCCTCCAATGCAGGGCTATATTATTTTCCACACCCAGCCATTGGTATACTTTTTTGGCAGCCTCGTGGGTAAGGTAAGTTCCAAAGGGATTTGCCCAGTAATCCTGCAAAGCATGTGTATTCATAAACCCCCTCGGTGCAATAACAGCCTTGCCAAAATGTGCATCAAAAGGTGTCCTTGTTTCAAATCCTGCCAGTTTAAAATATGCTGCGGTCCACCAATGCGGATTATAAATACTTGCATGCCCAATGGTCTGGTCATCCATCCCCAATTCAAAATACCGGTGACTTGCCGTCCCCCCCAAACCCGAAGAATTCGGGACTGTAAGGGCAATTCTCTCATCATAGATCCCTCCGCAAAAAGCAGTTTTTCCACCGCGGGAATGCCCTGTGACAACAATCTTTTCCATATCGATGAAGTCCGCCGTCTCAAAATAATCAATGATCAGCTTATACCCCCAGGCCCAGGCTGCTATTGTGCCCCAGCTATATTCCGGATACAGGAGGAAAACGCCATTATCCCTGTTCTCTTCAAGTGTTCCATTGATATCTGAACCCAGGTCTGTCCTTATATAATGGCATAATACATAGCCCCTCTTGATGGCCTCATGGTTTAGTTCATCTGGTACCCTGTCAATGGCCCTGTCGTTTTTGATGATTACCGGGAAAGGACCCTTCCCGGAAGGTTTGACTAATCCAAAATGGAAATCCAGCGTTTTTCCTTTCCTCTCAAAAGATAATGTATACAGTTTTCTGTTTGCCATGCCACCATAAATATCCTCTGACAGGGTTTCTTTTACGATTACATCATCAGGAGTAGGGGGCATTTCTCCGTATTGGTAAAAAGCCAGCATTGATTTAATATATTGCCTCTGTGCGTCCCATTCCTCTTTTGACTCAACCCTCTTACCATCAGGTTTGATAAAAGGATCCTGCAAACCCACATGCCTTTTCAACTCCTGAACGGGTTTAAAATCATAGGATTCAGAAACTTGAGCATGAGTAATGCCCATCATCATGCAGAGCAGGGTTAACAATAATAGCCGTAATACGCTCATCGGAAATTTGATTATGATTAAACTAAAGCAATGGTTTTTCAAGTTTTATTTTATCTTTCCCTTCATTAAAGAAAATCCAGAATACTATTAGTACAACACCGGCAATCGCAGCAGGAACAAGCATTACAGCAGACCAATTATGCCCTGTCACAGTTTGTGAAACATCTGTCACCTGGTATTTCTCCAGGACCCAGCCTCCGATCAATGAACCCAGCAACCATCCAATACCATAGGTGATGAGTGTGTAAAAACCCTGCACACCGGCCCTAACATTTTCCGGGGCTTTCTTATCCACATAGATCTGTCCCGTTACATAAAAGAAATCAAAACAGACTCCATGCACTAAAATCCCGATGTAAAAGAAAAATAACAATTCGGCATTGTTGCCAAAAGAGAACAGGACATACCTTAGCACCCATGCTGCCATGCCAACAAGGGCCATCTTTTTAATACCCAGGCGAATGAAGAAGAATGGCATAATGATCATAAAGATCACTTCGGACATTTGTCCCAAGGTCATTTTACCGGCCGCATTTTCTATCCCGATCTCATTCAGTACCATGTTCGTGAATGGATGATACATGGCAAAGGGTATAGTGATCAAGAGGGAACAGAGGATCAACACAGTGAAAGACCTGTTTTTCATTAGTTTCAGGGCATCAAGTCCGAGAATATCCCTGATGCTTACCTTCTTACCGGTGGATGATGGCGGTGTATGAGGTAAAAAGAAACAGTAGATACCCATTAATATAGAACAACCAGCTGCAAGCTGCATGGGCTGTGGCCCGGTTTCAATATTCAGGGCACTGATGGCGAGGCCTGCAAATATCCAGCCAATCGTACCCAGGACTCGGATCCTGGGAAACTCCTTACCTGCTTCGGTGGTTTGATGAAAAGAGATGGCGTTCGTAAGGGCAATGGTTGGCATATAGAAAATCATATACAATAAAAGGACCCAGAAAAAATAGTCTGGGTTCATGATCCGGGATACAACAAACATGGTACATCCTGCCAGAAGATGCAGTATAGCCGTTAGTTTTTCAGCTGCAAAATACCTGTCTGCAATCACGCTGACAAAAAAGGATGAAATGATGGCCCCTATGGCTAAAGTACTGTAAGCAGCACCGATCTCCTTACCATGAAATCCAATTTTTGTCAGATAAATACCCATGGTGACATACCAGACACCCCAGATGAAATACTCCAGGAACATCATGGCGGAAAGTTGAACACGAATTGCTGATTTCATAAGTTCTCCAGTTAACGGTGGTGTTAGAATCATGGCTAGCCAAAACTCCCAACTGATCCTCCAAATTAGCAAATATTACTGATCAGCAGTGTCGACTAAAACTAATTTCTAAGTAAATTAATGTAAACATGTAAGTTAAAGGGATGTTAAGCTATTTATTAATCGCAGGCCACTGTTTCATAATTTTAGAATAAATTCATACATTCGTGGGAATTATTGAATATAAAAGATATTAAGATGCGTTTTTCTATTTTACTTTTAGCCATGGCGGCTTGTTACATGCAGCTCACAAATGCCCAACTAATACAACTTGACTCAACAGAACTGACTGTACAGACAATTGCAGAAAACCTGGAAACCCCCTGGGAAATCCTCTGGGGTCCCGATGATATGATCTGGATGACCGAGAGAAAAGGAGTAGTAAGCAGGGTCGACCCGGTATCTGGTAATGTAGATGCCCTCCTGAAAATTGATGAAGTTGGGGAGTATGGTGAGGGTGGTCTGCTGGGTCTGGTGCTGCACCCGAACTTTGTACATCCAGATTCTCAATTTGTATACCTGGTATATAACTATGACGATGGCGTCAGATATGAAAGACTGGTTAGATATACCTACGACAAAGACACACTGATCAATCCACTGATATTACTTGATGGTATACCAGGGAAATACAATCACATAGGCTCAAGGCTATTAATTTTACCGGACAGAACCCTGTTAATGTCTACCGGGGATGCAGCGAATTCCGGTTTATCCCAGGATACAAGCTCGCTTGCCGGTAAGTTTTTGCGTCTGAACCTGGATGGTTCAGTGCCTGATGACAATCCTTTCCCTGGAAGTTATATCTGGTCCATTGGCCACAGGAACCCCCAGGGATTGGTCCAGACCCCTGATGGTACTCTGTATAGCTCCGAACACGGACCTTCCAATGATGATGAATTAAATATCCTGTCAATGTCTGGAAATTATGGCTGGCCTGATGTCATGGGATTTTGTGATTTGCCAGCAGAGCAAACATATTGCGCCGACAATAATATAGTTGAACCTCTTATTGCATGGACACCAACCCTGGCTGTATGCGGTTTGGATTTCTACGATCATGATGCCATTCCCGAATGGAAAAATTCATTATTGCTGGTTTCCCTGAAGGAATCCGATTTTAGGCTATTAAAATTAAATGAACACGGTGATTCCATCCTGTCTGAAGGAATATATTTTGACCGCGAATACGGACGATTAAGGGATATTTGCATATCTCCCAAAGGAGAGATTTTCTTTTCTACCTCCAACCATGATGGCAGGGGCAACCCGGTTGAAACAGATGACAGGATCATTAAAATCTCAAATGAAAATTATTCCGGGCCTACAGGCATAAGCGGATATAATGAGGATTCAAAACTGCGCTTCTATCCGAATCCTGTTGATAATTTAATTTATCTGGACGAGGGGTCTGTAAAAAGCTACAGGATCTATGACCTATCCTCCAGACTTGTAAAACAAGGACAATTCGAAGGGAACGTCGATGTGTCCACATTGCAGCAGGGCATGTACATACTTGAGGTTAACGACGGAAGCCTTATTCGGAAAGGAAAATTCCTGAAAAAGTAATATCGTAATTATTGTATACCAGAAGAGATGTAATCTTATTCATTTGCGATTGAGGGACTTCCGTCAAGTTTTTTTATCTTTAAGTCTATGAAAAAGGAAAATGTCAGGATACTGGTTGCTGCAGCAGTGAGCGCAACTGCTGGATTGCTACTGGGCATGTACCTCTTCAGCGAAGACGAGAAGAAAGGCAAGTTATCCCAACACCTGGAAAGTTTAAACAAGCTGGTGAGGGAGCTCGAAGATCTGAAGACTGATGAAGCCAAAGATTTGAAGGATCAAGTGAAGAACATACTGAACAATGTTCAGGAACTATTGGATCAAAAGGATGGAAAGCCTGAATGAGATTAAAGACAGCCTGAGATCCATCTTCAAAGATGAAGTACAGCTCTATACACTTAAAGGAGTGGAGAAGGCCTCCCTGTTTCTGGGGATCATCGCCACCTTTTTTATTGTTACCATCGTTGTCCTGCTTGGTATCATATTCGGATCCATAGCCCTGGCCAAATACCTCAACCTAAGATTGGATCATGATTTTATGGGTTACCTTATCGTCGCCGGAGCTGATGTTTTGCTGGCCGTTCTCATTTTGATAATGGTAGCCAGAAGGAAGGTCCCCTTATTGACCAACCTGTTTGTCAGGGCCATTGTTCCCATATTCAAAATCAAGGAAGATGAAGATCAATAACCTGGCCAGCCTCAGGCGTGAAACAGAACGTCTCGAATACAAAGTGAAAGTTGATATCAGCAAGATGAAAACAGATTTTCAATTACTCAGGTACCAACTGATCGAATTCACCTTTAAAGAAGTGCTGGGGCTCTTTAAAAAGTCAGACAAGAAAGACAAGGAATAGATCTGATTCCCTTATTATCAGGCATTGCTATTGGCGATAGCCTGAAGCACCCTTTCGGGTGTCATGGGCATCTGGTATAGCCTTGCACCGCATGCGTCGAATATGGCATTGGCGACAACACCCCCCATGCAAATGATTGCGGGTTCTCCTCCACCATGTGGGGGTTCATCCTGGGCATCGACCAGTAAAACCTCAAATTCTTCTGGTGTCCATGAAAACCTGCAGATATCATAGGTGTCGAAATTCCTGGTAAGCATCTTTCCTCCTTCAAACCTGATGTCTTCCCCGAGGGCATATCCAAGTCCCATGTTAATACAACCCTCTGCCTGAATAATCGCTCCCTGCGGATTGACTACCAGTCCCATATCCATGGCAACAACTACCCTTTTAACCTGCACATGTCCCGTTGTTTTATCGACCTCAACTTCTGCCATCATGCCAACTGTGGTACCGGTATCCGTTCCACAGGCAATACCGTATCCCCTTCCACTCGGACCCTTGGCTGGGGTCCATCCGAACTTATCTGCAGCCATTTTCAGGACATTGATATACTTGGCATCCTTCAGTTGTCTAAGCCGGAACTCCAGCGGATCAATGCCTGCAGCAGCAGCCATTATCTCGATCTGGGATTCCCTGGCAAACGTATTCGTATTGTGGGCCGGGGCCCTCCAGGCACCTGTATAAAACATGTGGGCGTCGGGTTCTCCCTCACCATTATCAGATGAAACAGTCTTATGATTCGGGACTTCGTAAAATTGTTTGGACCCACGGCTCCCTGCATAGAAAACATCATAATCCCATAAGGTGATCTGCCCGGAATCATCAATGCCTGATTTTATCTTAACTACAGCGGCTGGTCTCAGCCTGTCATAGTGGAACTCCTCCCTGCGGGTCCATGCCAGCTGTATGGGCTTACCGGTCAATTTCACCAGCCTGGCTACTTCAAGGATCTGCTGGTTGTATATTTTCCCGCCAAAGCCTCCTCCCAGGAATATCTGCATGAGATGGACCTTATCTTCAGGCACGCCCAGCATCTCGGCGACTTCCGTCCTGGCCGGGTAGGGTGTCTGCGTGGATGCCCATATCTTCATAACATCACCTTCCATCATGGCTGTGGCCGTATGGTTTTCAATGGGAGCATGGGCGACATAATTATCCAGGTATTCCTTATCGAAGACCTGGGTAGATTGTTTGCGTCCCAATGCAAGGTCACCTCCCTCATCCACAACCCTTTTACCAGTACCATGTTTGACCAGGTGCTCGAATATGCTTTTATCATTGACATCAGGATCATTCGTTTCCCACTCGGCTTTCACTTTGGAGATTGCTATATCAGCCATATCAGGCAATTCATGAAGCACTGCCACCAGGTCTCCGTCCCTTACCACTTCTATACCTTCCATGCTTTCAGCAGCGGAGGTATCCACACTGATCATTTTTGAAAACAGAGAAGGTCCTCTCAGGATCCTTGCATATCGCATTTCTGGAAGCTGGATATCGGCAGAGTATTTGGCTTTTCCGGTAACCTTTTCTTCAGCATCGACCCTGAGCCTGGATTGCCCCATAAACCTGAATTCGGAAGATTTTTTCAAAACAGGCATTTTTTCCAACTTCTTAATTATCTCTTTTCCACTGGTAAGCGTACCATAACTAACCTTTTTATTCTTGTCAGCTTTCACCGTGACCATGCCATCCCTGACCTCAAGTTCATCGACAGGTACGGAGAGATGTTCCGCAGCCATCTCCAACAGGGTGGCTCTTGCTTCTGCTCCTGCAGCCCTTAGCAGGGGACCAAAAACCCGGGTGGTGAGAGAACCGTATGTTCCTTCATCCCATGGACATATATCCGTATCTCCCATAAATATATCTATGCTGTCATAGTGAACATCCAGCTCATCGGCCAGCATTTGTCCGAGTGAAGTGATGGGTCCCTGTCCCATTTCAATCTTCCCTGTATAAAGGCTTACCCTATCATCATCCCCTATCCTCAGGTATGCGTTCATGCCAGGCTCTTTTTCATTCTGTAATTTCCCACAGGAAAGCAGAATAAAATCACTCATTGAGAGAGTGATGAGGAGTCCCCCTCCCATTCTCTTGAAGAAGTCCCTTCTATCCAGATCACGTGAGATAGGATCTGCATTGATATTTTCACCTATGTATTTATCCTTTTTCATGTGGCTGCTTCTCCTTTCATTGCCTTGGATGCAGATTGGATGGCCTCGATGATTCTGTTGTACGTGCCACAGCGGCAAAGATTGTCTTCCATGGCATCGATGATCTCCTTTTTGGACGGCTCAGGATTCTTTAACAATAAACCGTAGGCATTCATGATCATACCCGGTGTACAGTATCCGCATTGCAGGGCATCATGCTTCATGAAAGCCTCCTGAATGGGATGGAGTGAGCCATTGGTGGCCAGGCCTTCAATGGTTACAATTTTCAATCCACTTACATCCCCAATCGTGAGCATGCATGAGCGCGTAGGTTCATTCTCCATGAGAACAGTGCATGAACCACAAAAGCCCAATCCGCAACCAAATTTTGTCCCGGTAAGTCCAAAATCGGTCCGGAGCACCCACATCAGTGTCAGGTCTGGATCCACAGTCAGATCAACCGGTTTTCCATTGAGATTAAATTGAATTTTTTCAGTCATGTTTATGATGGTGTTTGAGTTCGAACTGGTAATCGTTTTCAGTATCAATATCCCTGAGTATCCCGTCATTGCCAGTTTTTATTTCAAGGATCTCCGATGGGTGTTTTTGCAGGAGGTCCCTGAGGCTGGCTTCCCCAGGATATCCGTTGATATCACTGATAAATTTTTTTCCAAAAAGAATGGGATGCCCGCGCTTGTTTCCATGGGTTGCGATGGCAATCCCTTTCTCAGAATTCCTGTAAGATTCAATTAGTTGATCCATTTCGTCGGCCTGTATCATGGGCTGGTCTCCAAGCAGTACCATAACTGCATCAGCCCCATCGGGAACTGCCTCCAGTCCGCATTTGACGGATGAGAACATCCCCTCGCGGTACTGCTTATTATTGACTATCTCAACAGCGTAATCTTTGATTACCTCACGGTGAGATTCAAAATTTGATCCGAGTACAACGATGGCTTTTTCAACAGAAGAAGCAAGCACATGGCTTATCACCGTACCTATTATGGTGCTGTCCCCAAAAGGCAATAACAATTTGGGCCTGCCCATTCTGCTTGACTCACCTGCACCCAGTATAATGGCTGTGACAGAAGGCAGTTTTTGAATTTGATGCCTTTGGTATCTTACCTGCACAAGCTGGGCAGAAATACTGACCGCAATTTCCTGGACAGTTTTGGATCCGATTTCCATACCGATGGGAGCATACACACTGTCTAATTGTGATTCCGTTGCCCAGCCCTGGGAAATGAACTCATCCCGCATCAAGCTGATCTTCCTTTTACTTCCGATCATGCCAATATAGGCTACATCAGCATCCAGACATGCCCTGAGTGCATCTGCATCATCCTTGTGTCCACGGGTTACAATCACAATATATGTATCCTGTGAAGGGCTCAATCCTTGAAGCGCTTTCCCAATATCATCAACAACCAGATGATCAGCATCCGGGATATTATGTGAATTTGCGTATTCAGACCTGTCATCAATGACCGTTACTTCAAAATCTAGCAGGTTTGCCAGGTGAGCCAGAGCCCTTCCTATGTGACCGGCTCCTGCAATGATCAATTCGGGCAGGGGAAATATGGGTTCAAAGAAGCGGGCATTTCCATCAGAAGTCTCTCGTAAACTGGCATTTCCTGGTATCCAGACACTGCTGCATCTCCTTCCGGGATTCTCCGGAAGCGCTATCAAACCACTGCCGCTTAATGGCCATCCCATTTTGCCTGTTGATGCTGGTAAGGAGGACTCCGGACTGGCCACTATGAATGGTTTTCGTCATCCCATAGAAAACCTTTCTGCTCTCATTCAGGCAGGCATCGATGAGTACGATGGCAGATCCACCACAAATGGCCGCTTCCTTCGAACTTATATCAGCATTCATGTCAAACTCATAAATGTCTGACGAACAATGCCTTATTGCATCCATGGCCTTTTTGCCTGCATCTGCCTCAAGGACTCCGCCCCCAAGTGTCCCCGCTATCAGTCCCACTTCAGAAAAAAGCGCTGTTGCTCCACGGACCTGTGGGACCGACCCTTTGGTGTCGAGCAATGTTGCGAGGGCAACAGGCTTATTATTTTCCGATTCCCGGATTAATTTTGAATAAATATTTTTCACTATGTCAAGAAGATCATGATGCGCATCAGGCAACTAACAATCTGAATAAAAAAACCAGTGCAAGACAAAGGACCAGTGTAAGTGGTGAAGCAATACCGGCAGTCAACCTGAACACGGATCTCGGCATCCCAAGTTCATTAATCTTTCTGATCTTTTCGCCGGCAACAAAACCGACCGGTACTGTGAAGGCTGAAAAAAGGATGGCCAGCGGTGCAAAAAAGACGGACAGTGGAACTGCGGTCCCAGGATATACACAGGCCGGGATCCCGGTGGCATATTTCACAAGTGGGAACATGGCCACGGCAATCAGTGCTGAGCCTCCACCAAGCAATGCCCTGGAAGACCTTTTTTGCCAGTTTTGTTTCCTGAAAATGGCAATTAGCAAAAGAATGGCAAAACCCTCCAGTAAAAAAGCAAAGATTGGATTGCCGATAGCCCCGTGCATGACAGGAAGAGACAGTAACACCGCATCAAACAGTTTAAAAAGGCAGGCAATGAGGACTACCAGGACCGGGATGTGATAGCTTTTCGTAGAAACCCAGGCCGCAGCAATAAAAAACATGGCAACGCCGGTCATTAGCGATCCGGATATAGTGTTGGCACAGGCCTTTATTCCTGCTCCCAACATGACCTCGGACAATCCCCATACAGATCCGAGTATTACTGCTATGGCCAAATGTGATCGAACAATAGATTTTTCCATGAAGAGTTCAGGTTAATGGTTAATTAAGCAATATAAGAGATATATTGCTTAAAAACAATGTAAATTCAATTGCCTGTTTTTACTGATTGTAATAAAATCAACATAGCAGCCTGGCCAGGATTTGACTGTCCGATATCGATGATCATGGCATCCTGAATACTCCATTGATGAATTACTTCAGCGACCAATTGATCCCTGACAACCAGCAAAACTGAACAGGATCGCATGGCCAGTAAGCGGGTTAGACTTTCTGCCCAGATCTTTCCCTCCAGCTCAAAAGGCCCAATCTCATCCACAATAATGAAATCATTTTTATTTACCCAAGGATCCTCTAGTATCCTTTTTCCCATCAGCATCCCTTCAGGATTAAAATAAAAATTTCCAATCTGTTCCCATCCTTCACTAAACCTTCTGGATGCCAGGGGAAGGATCTTTCCGGAATGCAGGTCAAGTATATTAAAAGAGCCTGATGGACCATCCTCGGGGACTGACATGGCGGCAAAACCGACAATGGACAGGGCCTTCTTTCTCAGTTCCTCAATCAGTTCCAGTAAGAAGGTCGTCTTACCGCTCCCGGTCTGCCCTGTGATTATAAATACCTGCTTATGATCTTTGTCTGACATGATCTGCTGAAACTGTGGGACCTGTAAATTAAAAAAAAACTGGCAGAAATTAAGTATTTTAGAGGATGATCGACCGACAATCCCAGACCTTGGAAGACTACAAACCAATATACGGTAAGACCTATTCCCTCTTTGGAAATGATGCAAATACAGGATCCTTCTACCGGAAAATTTCGGCATTAACAGAAAAGATCCTGTCACAATTATCCATTCCGGAAATCCAGGCACTGGAATATATCCAATCGATCAGCAAGAATAGGAGGAAAATGAAAATAATGGCCGAAAAACCTGCAGGGAATTCCGCACTGACAGATATGCTGCAAGGGATGGACTCTGAGCTTGCTGAATATGTACCCGGACTCCAACATCACCTTAAGGAAGTCTCATTTTTTAAGTTTATCCATGACAAAGAACAGCTTAACAGCAAAGAACAATACTATTTGTATATGATCGAATATGAACTGGTGAACAGGATACATAAAAGTAAATTCCAGGAGGCCAATTTTCGGATAGCCCTCCTGCCTTATTGCCTGAAGGAGACCCAAACAGACTGCAAAGCCAGTCCAGATGAAATCGATTTTGTATGCCGGGGATGCCTGAAAACCTGTTACATTAGTAAGCTCAGCATGTTGTTGAGGGATCATGGGATCAATCCCTATATCCTGAGCCGTGGCAACCTGAAGCCAATTTTCAGTAAACTGATACGAGAACATGGCAGCATAGGCGTCCTGGGCATAGCATGTATGGTTGAACTGATACAGGGCATGCGTTTTTGCCTGAAAGCTAATTTACCTGTGATGGGCATCCCCCTGAATGCCAACAGGTGTCCTCGTTGGATGGGTGGATTTTTCGAAACTTCCGTTGATCTATCAGCCCTTGAGAAAATGCTGAATTGACATGATTCTCCTGAACAAAGCCAGATTGATCAAACTGCTGCTCCTTGTAGTAATTGCAGGCCTTTCTCACTTCAAAAAACAGACCTGCTGAAATGCTTAAGCATCATTCGTTTGTGATTTTTCTATTAAAAAATGTATATTGACAATATCTATGTTATATCGAATACCAGATGCCAGAAGAGAAAGAGATACTAAAAAGATTCAAAAAAGGAGATCCTGAGGCTTTTGATCAGATATTCGAAAAATATTACCGGAAGGTATATGCATTTTCTTTAAGCAATTTCAGGAATAAGGAGGATGCGGAGGAGGCAGTGCAGGATGTATTTTACAATCTTTGGAAAGACAAGGCAAAATTAAAGGAATTGCATGATCTTGAAGCCTGGATTTTCTCTATATGTTTGAATATAATTCGGAAGCATTTCAGGAAGTTAGCCATAGAAAAAAAGCATCTTAAAGCATTTACAGAAAATTATCTGGATAGTGATTATTCCACTGATAGTGAAGTGGAATACCGAGATCTGGTGGAAAAAACAGATCAAATAATTAAAAATTACCACCCCGTCAGAAGACCATCTTTCAACTTAGCAGAATAGAGTCCATGTCCAATCTTGAAATATCCACGAAATTGAATATTTCAGTAAGAACAGTAGATAACCAACTCTCAAGAGCCAAAGCATTCATAAAGGAAGGTCTTTTGGACGGGAGTTTATTGTCTCTCCTGTATTTCTGTCTTTTTGTGAACTAGTTCAATATCAGTGTGACCGGCTATTGATTTGAGGCTTACTTATCTAGAATGACTCTAAATAAGCTTCTGCCCTGTGAATTTCGACCCTCGAACGGAACTGTGTTATTATAGAGCTTGGTCAAATTGGCTTTTGCATGATTTCAATTTTGTGGTTAGGTTAGATAGATTAGGTAGGTTAAAGAAATGAATCCGGAAGCAATCACAATATCTTCCGGGTTCATCTCTTTGTTGCGTATTAGAACTAATTTAAATAGAAATGGAGATTGATTTAAAGGTGATTAAAAGGTATTTGGAGGGAAAGGAAAGAAGGGGGGAAAAGGACCAGATTATCGATTGGTTTTCAGATATTAGATTTGAGAAAGACATACAAAAGAAATATCATCTTTTGTGGGATGAACTGTCTGGGCATGAGGATATGGAAGATTTTGACGGATCCGTAATGCTGGGCAGGATATATAGTAAAATAAAGAAAGATGAATATAAGGCAGTACCCAAAAATAAGGGTATGGTTCGGGTTCTCAACTTTATATCAAAGATAGCTGCCATCTTATTTATCCCTCTGTTAGCCTATGTATGGATTAACAAAGAAAGTAAAATCACTATTGCCTCAGAGACCGCTTATTCAGAAATTCATTCTCCATTGGGAACCCGTACCAAGTTTTACCTGCCTGATGGTACAACCGGCTGGTTGAATGGGGGATCCGGACTGGAGTTTCCTAAAGAATTCAGGGGAAAATCAAGAGAAGTCTTTCTCAAAGGGGAAGCATATTTCGATGTCATTACCGATTCAAAAAAACCTTTTATTGTGAAAGGAGAACATATCGATGTTATCGCGTATGGTACCTCCTTTAATGTTCAAGCCTACCCGGAAGATCCCGCATGTTCGGATCACTCTAATCAAAGGGAAAATAAGACTGGCTGAAAAAATAAATGACCAGGTTATTAAATTCGATTGATTTAAAACCTGGTCAGATGTGTGTGTATTATCCAGATACAAGATTGAAAAGAATTGAGGATGTGGATGCAAAAAAAGTTACAGCCTGGACGGAAGGGAAACTGGCGTTCAGGGATGAGACATTTCACCGAAGTTGTCAGAAAGATCAACAGATGGTACAATGTTGAATTAATTATTATGGATGAAGCCTTAAGATCCGGTTCCTACCAGGCAACCTTCCCGGACGAGACACTGGATGAGGTCCTTAAACTGCTTCAACATCCATGCACCATTACATTCAAGGACCTGGGCAGAGAAAAGAGAAGCGACGGAACCTTCGAAAAAAGGAAAATAGAGCTTTATTATAAACCTTATTAATATTCAATAAAAATAAATTTACTAACTTACTTTCATAAAACACTTGCCTATGCTACCTGACATATAACAAAGGAATGGGAAAGTGCTACTCGCACTCCCCTAATATTTAGGAAGTTACCCTACAATTGAATTTCCAATTTTAATCAGCTAAACTTAGCCATTTATGAAAAAATTATTTATGTTGTGGGAATATTTGGATTCAATCTATTCCCTTGTTAACAAAAACGTCATTAGATGTACGCTAATTCTTTTGCTAATGACTGTCTTCCAGGCCCATGCGGAAAAATCCTATCTGCATAATGCCCGACTTAACATGCAACTGACTGATGTCACTGTACAGAACGTTCTGGATGAGATAGAAAACCAGAGCGAGTTTTTTTTCCTGTTTAACAGGAAATTGATAGATGTGAATCGGAAAGTTAATATTTCTATTGAAAACAAGGATATCAACGAAACGCTGGCCGAGGTTTTTCAAGGCGAGGATGTAGAGTACCTTGTCATTGACCGGCAAATCGTATTGTCAAACTCTGATTATCCCATCGACGCCAAAACCATTCTTCAGCCCAGGAACATTACCGGTGTGGTAAGCGGTCAGGATGGGGAGCCTTTGATAGGTGTTTCAATATCAATCAAGGGCACTACGGTTGGAACCATTACAGACCTGAACGGCAGTTTTACCTTACCTGATGTTGGTGAGGATGCCATCCTTGTATTTTCATACATTGGGATGACAACCCAGGAAATAGCCGTAGGCAACCAAACATCCATTAATGTCACATTGGAAGAAGATGTGCTCGGATTGGAGGAAGTAGTGGTAGTTGGGTATGGTACACAGAGGAAGGTAGATTTAACCGGGTCTATTGCTTCGGTGACCCCGGAAGAGATCAGTGTGGTTCCGGTTACACGCGTAGATCAGGCCCTGCAGGGACGGGCAGCTGGTGTACTGCTGAGACAAAACTCGTTTGATCCCGGTCCTGGTAATATTAAAATTACCATCAGGGGACTGAATTCTATCAATGGGGATAATAATCCTCTTTTTGTTATTGATGGAGTGATTGGTGCAGATATCAATACACTTGACCCACTCGACATAGAAAGCATTGATGTACTTAAGGATGCTTCAGCAGCCTCGATTTATGGTTCACGGGCAGCCAATGGTGTTGTCCTGGTGACTACCAAAAAGGGTGTCGCAGGAAAGACCAGGGTTGTTTTTGATGCATATTATGGAATATCTCAGGCCAACAGGCTCTATGATGTGATGAATCCTCAACAATATATGGAGTATGTTAATGATGTCAGGATCCAGGATGCCCAACCCCTATCCTATCCTGATATCCCTGGTGTTGTAAACCAGGTTGGGAATGGTACAGACTGGCAGAATGAATTGTTTGGCACAGGATCACAGCAAAAATATTTCCTGTCAGTATCAGGCGGTAATGAAAGCATATCCTATAACGCATCGGGTGGATACCTTTATACGAAAGGCCTGATGCCAAATGTTGATTATAAGAAATATACGGCAAGGTTTAACATGGATTTTAAGGCTACTGACTTTTTACGGTTTTTCACTTCCCTGTCCTATGCCAGCGATGTCACTAATAGTATGGCTTCGAACTGGGACGGTAGGTCTGGTTCAATAAACGTAATCGCAACTCCCCCGATGTTATCACCAACAGATGAATTTGGTGAATATCCTCCACTCATATATAATAATTTCGAGACTGGGACGCCGACGTATTATTATAATACATTTGCAGCGCTGGATAGAGAAATACGTGAATCTTTGGGTTCTTACCTGCAATTTAATGTTGGAGCAGAAGTTAAGTTCACCGACTGGCTGAATTATCGGGTTACCCTGGGATTACAACCTACCATAACGGAGAGCAGGTATTTCAGGCCGGCAGATATTCCGGAGCCACAGTATTTTACGCTGGAAGCTACGGCTAATCAAGGGCTCCAACAGAAGTAACAACTGGCTGGTTGAAAATATGCTTACCTTTGAAAAAAGCTTCAATGATAGTCACAACGTAACAGTACTGCTTGGGACATCAACCCAAAAAAACCGGTATGAAGGCACCTATGCAGCATCCTCAAATTTTGTGTTCGAACAGTATCAGTTTCACAACCTGGGTGCAGGGGTGCAGTCCGACTACCGCGTGAGTTCTTCTTTGTCCGAACAGCAGTTGCAATCGTTTTTCGGCAGGGTAAACTATAACTTCAGAGGAAAATATCTATTCCAGGTCAATGGACGATACGATGGTTCTTCCAAATTTGCTCCTGATAATAGATGGGCATTTTTCCCTTCCGCTTCTATCGGCTGGAGACTTTCAGAGGAAGCATTTATGAGCGGCATGAGTAGTATTGATAACATGAAACTCCGCGCCAGCTATGGTAGTATCGGTAGTCATGGGATCAGTCCCTATGCGACCAATGCGCTCATTGGCGGAACATTCAGTTACGGATTCAACGACATCAGGGTCGGAACCTATAAACCAACTGGTATTGCCAATAAAGACCTGAAATGGGAAACCACAACCCAGCTGGATATTGGTTTGGATATGGGTTTATTTAATCACAGGTTAAATATTACACTGGATTACTATCATAAGGAGACAACTGATTTGCTGTTGAATCAATTGATTACACTTGTAAATAACCCAACAACCAGTCACAACCCGAGTATTACGAAAAATATTGGTGCCCTTCAGAATACAGGTTTTGAGTTTAATGTAGGATATCGGTCCAATCCGAGTTCAGACTTTAACTGGTCCGTTGACCTTAACGGTACCTTTCAGCAGAATAAGTTACTGGATTTGGCATTGGCAGAAGGCCAGGAATTTTTGTTGCTGGGTGACAATTTGAGACGTAATTATCAAATGCTGCAGGAAGGTCAGCCTTTTGGAGACTATGTGGGATATGAAACTAATGGTTTATACCAGAATCAGGGTGAAATAGATGGATCTGCACAACCTGCATCAAAGCCAGGAGACATGAAGTACGTTGATCAGAACAATGACGGTGTGATTAACAACGATGATTTTAAAGTTCTGGGAAATGCTTATCCTGATTTCTTTGGTGGTCTGACCGCAAATCTCGGATATAAGAGTTTTAATCTATCCATCTTTTTCTTCACCATGCTGGGGCAGGAAGTTTTTAATTTTGAGCTGGCACAATGGAAATATGATCTGTCATCAACCCAATTCAATAAGTTTGCAGAGGTTGCAACCGAGAGATGGACTGGTCCAGGTACATCCAATGATATTCCAAGAGCAGGTTACAAACCTGTTAATATAACGGATGGAGCAAATGGTGCCATCGACAAGATGGTTGAAGATGCATCTTTCCTGAAGCTTCGGAATGTAACTTTGTCCTATGATTTGCCCAAGGCTTTTCTTAGTAAATTAAGAATGTCAAATGCCAATGTTTATATTCAGGGTAATAACCTGCTTACACTTACTAAATATACAGGTTATGATCCGGAAGCAAACCAGATGGGCGGAAGCGTTATCACATTGCCTCTTAACTCCGGTTATTATCCTTCAACAAGGACTTTTATGATCGGATTACAAATAGGATTTTAATCACTTAAAAAGATGAGAAAAATGAAAAATTATTCTATTATAGCATTCCTTCTATTATTGATAGGCTTTGCTGCCTGTGAAGAATTTTTAGAGGAAAACCCAAAGACACAGGTAACAGAGATAATTTCTTTGGTGAGACTGCAACTGAAGCTGGTATTGAACAATTTATCAATGGCATTTACCCTGGCTAACTGGTGGACGATCAATGACAGACGCTGGAGTTGGTTTGCCACGGTTCCTGCAGATGAATTTAACCATACCTTGTCCTATGATGTAGAGGGCCAGGAGTATGACAACCATGATTTTAACGCCTCACAGTTTAACCTGTTCAGACAATGGGACTACGTCTGGTGGCCCATTGCCCGTGCAAACACTTTCTTTTCGCATTATGACGATCTGGAAGAAAACTATGGTGCCAAATGGACAAAGCTTAAAAACTTTAAAGGCCAGGCACTGTTTTTCAGGGCCCGCAATTTTTTCCTTGGTTTGGAGATGTATGGTCCGATGCCGTTGGTCACGATCAGTCCTGATGGGGAGAACTTATCCCAACAGCACTGTTCCAGCACTTTATGATCAGGCCATTGCTGATTTAAGGGAAATTGTGGACAACAATTATTTGCCTAAATGGACTGCATTAGCTCCGGAAGACAAAGGCCGGATTACCGATGGTGCAGCCAGATCCTTATTGGCCAAGGTTTACCTGAGCAGGTCATACAATGCTGCGGCTCGGCCGGAGATGTCGACATGGCTGTTCAATATGCAAAAGAAGTGGTTGATAATGGCGGTTATGACTTGTTTACCGAACCTATTATGGCTGAAAATGGTGTAGATACTTTATACACTGCCTATGAGTCGGCATTTTTGCCTCAAAACAAAAACGGGAAGGAAGGCATATGGGAATATCAGTTCTACCCCGGGGTTAGCGGCAGTGGGGTGAACAATGTGTTTTTGCTTCCCGGCTATTACGGAAACTGGGGTGATGACAGGCTGCGTGCAACAGAGCTTTTGTACAACAGTTTTGAACCCGGTGATCTCAGGAAGAAATCATATATCTATCGGTGATGTGATCAGCCCTTATAGCGGTGAAGTCATGAGTACAAATGGTTTTATCTATATGACAAAGTTTAATGATCCGGACATGAATAACGGCAGGGGCCGATTTGCAAATAACTGGCCGTTTATCCGTTTTGCCGATGTGCTGCTGATTTATGCAGAAGCTTTGAATAAGCAGAATAACGGACCTACTGCCGAGGCATTAACTGCGATAAATCGTGTTCGGAGCCGGGCTGGGTTACCTGATCTGACTGGACCTGGGACTTTCACTTATGAAACTTTTTTGAAGGCTATACAGGACGAAAGGTTTAATGAACTGGCAGGGGAAGGACATCGCCTGCGTGACTTACGCCGGTGGGGATATGCTACTTTAAAGGAAAGGGTTGAATTGTCTAATCCCAATGCCAGTGTTGAACCACATGAAGTATTGTATCCCATACCAAGCCGAGGAATTGTCACAGAATCCTTTAATTGTACAAAATGATGGATATTAATATTGAGAATGTGTAAAGCATTTTCTGAATGATCCTTTATAAAAATCACCATACTTGGTCAAACAGGTATGGTGATTTTTTTTACCTTCAGTTTTTCCTAATATAAGCCAAGCGATGAAAAACAAAAAACCTCCTATTCAACAAAGTTCATCTGTTAAAATAAGAAAGATCTTGCTGGTTCTGTTCATTCTGCTTTATCCCCTGATCATCTATTCGCAAAATGAAGGTGTATCCAATTTTTCTGAACAAATATTAGACGAAGGTGCAGGAAAGGTGGCTATTGGTGATATTGACAATGATGGTATTAATGATGTTGTAAAAATAGCAGGACTGAAAGACCATTCAATGGTGCTGTTCAGGTTCGATGAGAAGGGAGATTTTAAAAAGCATGTGTTGTTGGACAATATTAATTTCAGAGGAGACAGAATAGTCCTTTATGATGTTGACAATGATGGTGATCTGGATCTGGCTACCGGCATCGGGATCAACGACAGCAATGGCAAAGAAATCAGTCTGGATGTGGTTTGGCTGGAAAATCCCATGCCCAAAAATCCCACTCGTAAAAAGTCATGGAAGATCCATAAAGCAGGCAATCAGAAAGATTACATTAAAGATATTGCTGTAACTGATTTTGACCGGGATGGGGAAGTGGATATTATTACCCGGGCCAACAGACAAACAGCCATTTATTTTCAATCAAACACATCACAGTGGAGCAGGGAGGTAGTATTAGACCATGAATCACATGAAGGGATGGATATTGGTGATCTGGACAGAGATGGTGACATCGATATAATACTGAATGGATTCTGGTTTGAGACACCTGACAATGTTCGACAGGTGAATATGTAAAACATGTCTATGATGACAGATGGTTTACCACTATGGATGGAAGCTGGAGGGATAACAATGCTGCCATTAAGGTCGTTGACATGAACCAGGACGGCCTGCTGGATATATTAATTTCAAATTCTGAATTGCCCGGATTTCCCATTTCCCTTTATATGGCTTCTTCATCGGAAGCAGTAAGGCTGATCAGTGGAGTGAAATTCAAATGGAGGCAGAATATGATTATTGTCAGACACTGGATGCTGCTGATGTGGATAATGATGGTGATCTGGATGTTCTTGCTGCCAAATTTCAGAGAAATCCCACCGAAGGGGATCAATGGATCAATGAACCGCCCTATCCGATAACGATCTATTATAACCAGGATGGGAATGCCAGGATCTGGGAAAAGCATGTTGTGATCAAATGAGGGTATGTATGCAGGTATTTTAGGTGATGTGGGCAGCAACGGGAGTATGGACATCGTAGGACCTCAATCCTATTTCACCGGACCTGTAAAAATGTTCACAAGTAAAACAGCCGGTTCAAAACTGGCACTGGATAAATGGAATTACATCCAGGTTGATGATTCGAGAGACAATTATGTAATTCCCGGTGCACAATCCTGGTGGAACTATTTTGGATTGGATATGTATGATGTAAATCAGGATGGGTATAAGGATATTATAGCAGGGGAATGGTATTACCGCAATCCCGGTGGAGATATGAGTGCAGCATGGGATCGGATTACATTTCCCATTGAAGTAGATGCTGTGCTTGCTCTGGATGTTGATGGGGATGAATTTGCCGATGTCATAGGTTTGCGCCTGCCACAGATATACTGGCTTGAAGCCAATGACAGGGAAGGCAATACATGGTCCTATGTTGAGATTGGTACCATGCAGCAAACAGGCCATGCAAATTCACAGGAATATTCTCTGGCCCAGATCATACCCGGAGGAAACCGGAAATTATTCTAAGTGATGAAGTAAACCAGTATTATTTTGAAATTCCTTCCAATCCGGAAAATACTCCCTGGCCCCGGGTAATGATCTCCAGCAACGGAGGAGGATATGCCACCGGAGATATTGACCGGGATGGTTTTATTGACCTGGTAGGATCTGTCCGGGTTGAAGGTATAGGTGAAGTGCTGGAGGGTACAAGTAGTGTCAGGCAAGGACAATAGTATTGTTTCCTGGTGGAAGAATCCTGGCAACGGTAAGGGCAATTGGACCCGGTTTGAAGTAGGAACGGTACCGGTCCGGATCGCTACGTGGTTGCGGATCTGAACGGGGATGGAAAATTAGACATTGCCACCAGCGATGAACGTTATCCCGGTAATGCACGAAATGCCTATCTGACATGGTATGAACAGAAAGGAGATCCTGATAAAAAGGGTTGGGAGAAACATATCATTGTAACATCCAAATCCATGAACAGCATGGATGCTGCTGACATGGACCGCGATGGAGATATCGATCTGGTGGTAGGGGAACATGAAATGAAAGGCAGGGGAAACCAGCCATTGCCCAAAGATGAAAAAGTAATCGTTTATGAAAATAACGGAAAAGGAAATTTTACTGCCCGAACGGTAGACCAGGGAAAAGAGAGTCATCTGGGAACCCAGCTGGCGGATATGGATGGTGATGGCGATCTGGATATTGTCAGCATTGCCTGGCGCGAACCAAACTATTTGCATTTATGGAGAAACGACGCCCTAAAAGAAAACAACAAGACTGAAATTAACTAATCCTCTGACAGCAGAAAATATCATTTACCCATCATCATTGATGCAAATGGATATTCCAGAATAAACAAACCAGTGGAAGTCAGCTTGAATTTCAGTGCATTGTTTGAAGAAGCTGGTATTAGTTTCATCATTTTCTGAAAAGTCACTACAATTGGTGGAGGTAAATACGACGGGGGAAGTAATAAACAGCCAGGTACCTTTTCAATTTGAAAAGGCGCGGAATTTGAAGCCGGAAAGAAGGCCTTGGGAACCTTGTTATTCCTGATGACAGGGTACTACAGCCCCAGATCAGTCCAGGTATTTCAGGTTATATTTTGATGACGAAGATCACCCTCAAAATCCGGTTAAAAGCCTTTTGAGTATTCAGGAGGTTGGAGAATATGAAGGTGCAACAGCCTATAAAATCAATACGCCAACAGCCCAATACTATTATCATATCAACTGCGGTGGTTTTGCCAGTATAATAGACAGGGAAGGTAATGACTGGGTCAGCTATCATCCCAATAAAGAACCGGAAAGTGGATTTAAGGGCAGATACCGTGGGATTCCAAACATTGCTCCACCAAATCTTCATCCCGGTAGTACGGAACCTGTGAAATCAAGTAAAATAATTGCTGAAGGTCCCTTAAAAATATCCATACTGACTGAAACAGAAGATAAACAGTGGAGGGCAAAATGGGATATTTATCCCGACTATGCCACCATGACACTTCTACAAAAAGGACCGGAACCATATTGGATCTTATATGAGGGAACACCCGGAGGTGAGTTTAATGTGGAGGATTACTGGGTGCGCTCCGATGGCACCAGAGAGGTTATGAAACCTTACTTTCAAAAAGCCAGTGGACAGGCCATCTTCCTTCCCCAAAGTGGGTGTATTTTGGTGATCATCAATTGGATCGTGTGTTATATTACATTCACCATGAAGACTATCCTTATGAAGATGTGTTCTGGCATTCCGGTGAAGGAGGAATGACCGTATTTGGATTTGGTCGTGGTCCGACCCAGGAAAACTGGCAGCAACTGGCAAATGCCCCTGCCCATTTAACATTAGGTTTTGCTGAAGAAAACGATTTTGCCAGTGTGAGAGAGAGGATCAATTCTGCATATAAATCATTGAAAATATCTGTTGGAAGCCATCGATTCGACGGCAAAATAGGGTGTGCCAG
>CAVVYS010000004.1:0-575465 GCA_963752525.1 uncultured Bacteroidaceae bacterium
GCCTTCAGCTCCTGAAAAAGCATGATCCGGATCACCATCATTGTCAAAATCTGCCAGGGAAGGGCATCCGTATCCCCAATCAGTTTCTCCAGGCATATCCTGGGTAATATAATGGTGCTGGAACATATCTTCGCCAATTTGGCTTTTTTGAGATTGTTCTGCTGGTTCTGGTCTATGGCAAGCTGTGCAAAGAAATATACAGAAGATGCTGATTATTTTGTTCATCGGATTAAGATTTAAACTACTACAATGTCACCATCCCGGTATCCGGGCCTTGCCCAACAGAGGGCGTGTGGTCCGGCATAAGATGCCAGTCTGTTCTCCAGTTTTTTACGGTCCAATTGAGCAACAGGGGTTTCACCATATGCTTGGGCTAAACTGATATTTTCCTGGAGCGTTTTAATGCCCCAATGTCCCACGGTTGCACTGGCAACACCTTCCTGGGTCCAGGCATATTCCAGGAGTTCCTTCGGAGTGGCAGCTTCTCCAACGATATCCCGCATTAATTTCATGGCAATAACACCCATGTTTTTTTTCTGGGCAGCTGGCAAGATTGTTTCTGCAAAACCACCATACTGGGTTGCATTCATGGCCACCAGACATACATCGAAATCGAGTTTCTCCAGCAATTCCTTGCTGTGTTCCGGATCATTCATACATGAAAAACCGATGTTTTTCACCATACCTGATTCCTTAAAAGAAAGCATGGTTTTATGAAGCCTTTTTTCAAGATCAGAAATTTTATCATCAAGGGTGATGCCATGGATCATTATTATGTCCAGGTAATCTGTCTTGAAGTTTTTCAAACTGTTTTCAAAGGATTTTTTTGCCTCTTCCGGATCACGGGATGAGAGTTTTGTAGATAATACTATCTGGTCCCGGTAGGGTGAGAGAACCTGACCATAACGCTGTTCACTACTGTCAAGGGACTTTCCGTCACCGCATTCCCAAAATTCCGAGGCTATGTATGAGGGTGCCGTTTCGAAAAAATTTATTCCCCCTTCAACAGCTGCTTCCAGAAGCAACTCCCATTCTCCGTCATTGTTCTGGAGAAATTGAGATCCCCCGCCAAAGGCCAGGATAGATGTTTCAAGTCCTGTTTTACCAAGGACCCGCCGGGGAATTTTATATTTCGCTGCATTCTTTCCTGAAATGAAAGTACAGGAGCTTAATAAGCCTGAAGCCGTAACAACAGAGGCTGCTTTGGCCGAATCGCTTATGAATTTTCTTCTTGATAATTTATTATGTTTTTCCATCGGAATATTGTTTAGTCGTGAGTTTTATTAGTTAAAGCTGATCATATTATCTTTTCCCAGACCCTGCAAAACTTTCACTGACCATTGGTAAGCTTCCGGAATCTCTCCCTGGAAATTAATTTTTGCAGGTGACAATAATGCCGGTAATTGATACAGGTCTGTAATCCTCAAACAATTAAGCATTTCGATGGCAGCTCCCCGGCCATCCGGTTGGCTTGGACTATCCTGGCTAGCGGGTGGATCTTTCAGGATCAGATGGTTTGAGTTGCCATCCAACAAGGCTGCATACATGGCCACAGCAGTCATTTCATTCCTCGCAGCTATGCCTATTTTCCCAGGATCAACACCATCCAATGTACGACAAAATTCCATGGATCGCAAAAGATCATAGACCTGCATAGATGCTATGGTCCTTCCGGTCCAGGCCGAAGCCCTGCGCATATGCCATTGGAGTCCGGGATCCCATCCATTTTCCCCAATTCCCCTTACTTCAAGAAAAGCAATATTCCAATCCTTTTCCAGTCCCGAAATAAAACTTTCAGATTCCCATTGGTCTTCATCGTAGTTACGCAATACGATCATCATGGGCTTTCGAATATCAGGCTCATTTCTCCATCGAAAATCGAGCTTCAGCCGCCAACCTTCTTCTGAAATGAAACTATGAATGGTCCATCCGTATTTCGCCCCATCGGCGGCGCGAAACTCAAGTCTGGGATCGAAGAATGCTTTGACCTCAGGAAAAGCCCCAAAGGTTCTGATTTTTAGAAATTGTACAACGGAATCCCTGAAAATATCTAGATCCTTTTCTGTGGATATTTCAGGATCATCATGTAACTTTACGAATGAATCCTGTATGGTTGGGGTCCTGTCGTTTTCAGGCAGCCCATCTGTAAATACCCTTAATTCATCTTCAGATAGTAGATTTTCAGGTGTTTCATCTATGTCACCTGCTTCTTCTGGTGTAACCATTTTCCCCATGAGATGTTTAAGGAAGAAAGAATGGATCTCCTGCCTTGAAATTCTGTGGTAGGAGTGACCTCCGGGAGTTTCCACCAAGCTGATATTTTCAGGTACCCCATAGAGGTCATACATTCTTTTAATGTCATCATGCAACTCCCGAATCGATTCAATGGTATTCATACCGTCACCGTCAGCCTGGGCTATCAGTAGTGGCCGGGGAGCAATTAATGCTCCGATATCCTGAAAATCTATCCTATAGGTATTGATTGGCATCATGCAGTCACAATGTCCATCTACCGTACGAGTAGCCATGTGGGCTTTCAGGGTACTGGCTCCGCAAACCGGAGCTGCTGCTTTTACACGAGGGTCTGCTGCGGCAATATACCAGCTCTGCGATCCGCCCCCCGATAAACCGGTCACTCCCATTTTTTCCGGGTCCACTTCTGGTCTTCCCGCCAGAAGGTCCAGTCCCCGTATACCATTCCATGCCTCCACTCCTCCGGGATTATAGCCCCTGCTGTACCAGTTGAACCAGCCCTGAAAATAACATCCATGATGATGACCCCGGACTTCTCCAAACTGAATTGTTTCAATGATCAGGCAAACAAATCCCATTTCGGCAAATTTTCTGGGATAGGGCTGGTACCTGACTTTCTGGGTAGGTGAGTGGCCGCATACATAGAGGATGGCCGGCCTTGGTTCCTGAATATCATCAGGGATATAAAGATTCGCAGGCACAAATAGTCCGGGTAAGGATTCATAATAGAGTTTCTCTATTCGATACCCTTCTTTTTGGATGGTGCCTGTATATTGTATATTTAAGTCTGGTCTTATACTTTCCAGCGGCATATCCTGCAGGCTCATCATTTCAATAAACTCATCAAAGCGCTGATCCCGTTCATTTTCCCAGTCCGGCAGGCTGGTAATGCCAGAAAGCGATTTTTCCGTTATTTCTTCTCCTACTGCTGAAAGATAAGTACGGATATTATTTGGCTGTTCATTTTTCGGGGCAGGGTTGCTGCAGAAAGATAAACTAAGAAAGGCGATACATAAAGTTAACTGAAAGATTACTATTTTTTTCATAAGCAGGAGTCATTTAAGATTGCACCTTGCATAATAAAGAAAACAGCCCATAAAGTCAATCTTTACGGGCTGTTTTCATGTAATGGATTATTTGAGAAAACTTATTTTCCTTTCACCCATGGTGCATCCATATACGGGACCTCACCCGGGTGCTCATGGGGGGCAAGGGGATTGGCATCCCACCACATTTTTGCCAGCATATTGTCTGTTCCGCCAAGACGGGAGATGGCCTCAGCCAGATTTTCAGCGTTTAACGACTGTTCGCTGTCCGGGTACATATACCTCCTGGGTGAAACACCCTGCAGGGCGTCATCATCATCTCCTACCAGTACCCTCGGATAACCTGTCCTTCTCCATTCACAATATGCTTCAAAAAGCTGGTTAGGAAAGAATCCGACGATTTTCTGGTTCATGATCATCTCCAGTTGTTCTTCGGCTGTACCCGTCAGTGTCATAACCGCGGCGGTATCAACGAAGGCATCAACCTCCTCCTGGGTGACCCTGTGGAAGTCAGCATATTCGGCAACAAATTCAGCAGAAGAGTCGGGCCTGTAGTATCCGAACATCTCCGGTAATTGAGGTTCAATTATATCATTCCAGTAAACTGACCAGTCCAGCGCCGCTTTTACACCTTTCTCATAAAAACCCTGTGCTTCGGCAGGCGAACCTTTGATACCAAACAAAGCTGCTTCTGCCAGTGCAAAATAGACTTCATGGGCAGTTACCACAAAATACGGCCAGATGGGTGCATACATATGCAGGGACCACCTCGAGCATGACTCCGAGCCGTAGGGGTATTTTTGTTCAACAGGCACATAGCCCAGCACAGGATGCCCACGGTAACCGAAATAATCGATGGTGTCATAATCAGGCGTAGTAGGCCATGCAGCTTCGGCTGTATCACAATATAATTTCAGCCGCGGGTCAAAATTGTCCTGCCAGATATCCAAAGCCGTTTTGCCGATAAAACTTTTTGTCAGATCTGGTCCGTTTGGACGCAGACCAGACCAGTTAGCATTAACATTAAAGAAATTCTTGTTCAGGTTCATGTCATAATCATCGGCGGTCATGATGTAGGCAATATCCTCTGCGCTGGTGATCAGGTTGGATTCATTCAGGTCACTCATTTCCTGTGTGGCCAAGGCCGGATCCACATATCGCACGCGCAGGGCAAGGCGGAGTCTGAGCGAGTTTGCAAACTTCCTCCACTTGGCAACGTCCCCGCCATACAGAATGTCAGCACTTCCATACGCATCCTTATTTTCATCCAGTTGAGCCGCCGCCTCTCTCAACTCCTTTAAAAGGTCTCTATAAATGCTTTCCTGGGTATCATATTTGGGTGCGTATACCACCTCTTCCTGGGGCAGGCATGATTCAAAATAGGGACAATCGCCGACCTGATCGGTCATCCTGGCAAAAGTATGGGCCTTCACTATCCTTGCTATTGCAATCTCGGTAGCATTGTCATTGTTGCCGGCCTCGGCATCCCTATTTTCCAGGATTCTGATCAAATCCGCCACATTCCTGGCAACAGAATATGGACCATAGCCCGCTTGTTGTACCTGGAAAGGGCGGTTCGAGTTGGAAACCGACAAACCGGGATAATTACCTGTTGTTCCGCTTCCAGTTTCGCCACCGCTTACCCACTTATCGTGCAGAACGTAGGTCAATAGCAAATCAGTTTCCAAGACATCTTCCGTGACCAGATCATGCCTGGTATTCAGTTCCTCATAGTGATCCGTACATGCACTGATCATCAGAAGTATCAATGCCAAACCAGCTACTCTCTTTATATTTATTAATGATTTCATATCTAATATTATTTAGAAGGTTAATTTGACATTAAGACCGAAGGTCCGTGTAGTAGGTATGGCGAATGATTCAAGGCCCTGAGCGCCGCCACTAGTGTTCGGGGGAGCTTCCGGGGATACACCATAGTCTGCCAGGTTATTCTGAAGGTACATCAGGTTTCTTCCAACCAGCGTGAGTGTTATTCCGTAAAACGGTGTCTTGTCAAGGAGAGATGGCTGGAACCTGTAGCTTAACATTACTTCCCTTAGATTGATATAACTTCCGTCAAATACAAACCAGTCTGTCGGTCCGCCCCAGGTCCTGTGTGCATATATGGTCTGGCCGTCAACGAGCTTTGTATTTTCTTCATAGCCAGTGACATTGCCATCAGCATCAGTAATTTCCACAACACCATCGAGGGCAGTGATATAAGGCAGCTGGTTCCCCTGATCATCTGTGTCCTGGGGCCTCCTGCCCACTTCGGTAAATTCACCGGTACCACTTCTCATCTGGTAGTAATAAGTGTCTGATATAATATCTCCACCCTGTACAAAATCAATCAGGACATTCAGGGAAAATCCCTTGAACATGAAGGTATTGTTCAGTCCGCCAATCCAGTCAGGAGTGATATTACCAAGTGGGCTTATACTGGCTTCCCGCTGGTAAGCACCGGCTGAATTAATGATATACCTGCCATCGGGAGATCTCTTGGTTGCATATCCGTAAATATTTCCGTAAGGTTCTTCCGGGTTGGCATAAACGTCAAGTCCGGAGGTAGGGGCTTCGGCTAGCAGGTAGGTTTCGATCCCGGGTGCCAGTTCATTAACCATGTTTGTGTTTTTTGCATAGTTGAAAGCAATATCCCACCGGAAGCTATTGGCCAGGCTTACCGGGGTAAGGTTTAAGACAGCCTCTATACCTTTATTGCTGACTTTACCTGCATTGATTACCACAGTGCTGTATCCACTGGTGGTGGAAACAGTGATCGGCAGGATCTGGTTGGTTGTATGTCCGTTGTAGTAGGTGACATCAAGACCGATCCTGTTCTGCAGGAACCTCAGGTCTCCACCGACCTCCCATGATTCAGTTAACTCGTTTTTCAGGTTAAACAGTGGCAGCGTACCGCTTTTTGAAGCAAATCCCTGTCCGAGATAACTGGTTGTATAGGAAGTATAACCACGTTTGGTCAGGTATGGATCAGAGTCATTGCCAACCTGTGCCCAGGATAATCTGGCCTTACCAAAACTCAATATATTATTGTTGATGTTAAGGGCATCAGAGAATACCCAGCTGAGTCCCACTGAAGGATAGAAGAATGAATATTCATCCACTCCAAGCGCTGAAGACCAGTCATTCCGTCCTGTTACATCCAGGAACAGCCAGTTTTTATACGCCAGCTGCCCGATGAAATACACAGACTGCATTTCTTTTTCCCAGAGATAATTCTCCGGACGCAGATCCTGTGCATTGGTTATACTGTAAACACCAGCTGCTTTCAGATTCCTGGCATCCATATGCTCTGTGTCCCTTCTTTGTGTCAATAGGCTGGCTCCCATGGTGAGTGAACCGTAAAAATTCTCAGAGAGCTGTTTATTGGCAGTCAGCATCAGGTCGGCATTCAGATCCCTGTAATGAAGCATATCCATCAATATGCGGCCACGGCTATTGGTACCGCTATAGGAACCAATCGGATATGTTTTTTGGTGGTGCTCCGTATGCAGGTCTATTCCCACACGGCCCAGCAGGCTCAACCAGTCAGTAAACTGGGCGGTAGCAGATGCATATCCGATCATGCGGTCCCGGTAGTCATTGTTTTTATACTCCTTAAGCATAAAATAAGGATTCTCCGCGAGTCCGGGCCAGCGACCGGCCTCTCCGGTTGTCTCATAGTATTCTTTAATGAAATCCAGGGGGACATACCTTGCCACATAACATGTAAGAAGCCGGTTGATATTAGCGTAATCGGATCCGAGGGAGGGTCGCTGGCTTCCGTTGGTACGGATATAATTGAACCTGCCGTCGAATCTGAGCCACTTGTTCACCTGTGAATTACCGCTCAGTGAAAGATTATACTTGGTAACTTTATGGTCCCCGATAATTCCTTTCTGATACACATTGCCGAAGGAGAGCCTTCCGCTTGTCTTGGCATCACCTCCCGAGATGGCCAGTGTATTTGAATTCACAAATCCGGTTTGATAAAACTGCTTGGTATTGTCTTTGGGTTGGGGTACCAGGGTCCATGTGCTGAGAGGATCCCCGGGGTAGACCCATGGATTTACCACCGTTCTCCTGCCATCGAGCGGAGGTCCCCAGTTATCACCTCCATGCCAGGTGGGCATGGTTTCATAGAATTGCCCGCTGCCTTCAGGAACTTCCACAAGACTTCCATAAAGGTTGGTTCCTTCATAGCCGGTCGCATATTTATTCTGTAATTTGGGGTAGAGGTTAATATTCTCAATGCTGAAATTTGAATTAAGCTCTACTGTGGCACCTTTTCTTTTAGAGGCGGATTTGGTAGTGATCACAATCACCCCATTGGCGCCTCTTGAACCGTAAAGCGCGGAAGCATTCGGTCCTTTCAGAACGTTGACGGATTCAATGTCCTCGGGGTTGATATCGCCAATGCCATCACCATAGTCGGTTTCGCCCCAATTACCGCTACCAGCACTTATTGGCTGGTTAATGATCGGAACACCGTCGACCACATACAAGGGCTGGTTACTTCCTGTAATGGAGGAATTACCCCGGATGGTAACGTTAGAGGATCCTCCGGTACCGGCAGCCGTATTGGTAACCTGTACGCCGGCTACCTTACCGGTAAGATACCTGGTAACACTTAGTTCCCGGGCGGCTGATAGTTCATCCTCACCAAGCTCCTGGGCAGCAAATCCCAGGGCTTTTTTCTCTCGCTCAATACCGAGTGAAGTAACTACTACTTCATCCAAGGCTATACTGGATAAAAGCAATGCCACATCGATGACAGTCTGGCTGCCGATCGCAACGATCTGGCTTTCGAACCCGACATACGAAAACTCAAGGGATTGAGCATCAGTCGGGACATCGATAGAATACTCCCCGTTGATACCTGTAATGGTACCAATGGTGAGGTCTACTACTACTACGTTTACACCAGGCAGTGATTCTCCGTCTTCAGCCGAAGTCACCGTACCCGTTATGGTACGGGTTTGAGCCATCACACTACCCAGCAACGCAATTAGTAAAACAATTGTTACAAGTAGATTCTTTTTCATAAAGTTTGAATTAAATAGGTTAAATGTTTAATCAGATTCTTTGTGTTTATATATATAGGTGTTTAGAGCTTAAGAGTGTTTACGCAACGTTACAGAAATGAAGTTTTTGTCTTTTGTTTCATTTTATTTGGAGTAAATATAATACTTTATTTCCCAAAAAAAGAAAACAAAAACAAATTACTGAAAAAAATAGTGTTATGAAAACTATTTAGACAGATTTTTCATAATGGGTTGTTATGAAACGTCTATAATTGAGATTTATTCAGTTTTGAATGTCTCAGTAATGCTTCCAGGAAATAGTAATCCGCATATACCAGCGGGACATCTATCTCAACTCCATGGGGTATGCTGCCAACGCTGTGATTCAAAATAAAATACCTATTCTTTCCTTCCAGTGCCAGGTAAGCCGGAGAAGCCAGAGATTGGAGAATTTTGGAGGCAGCTTCATAATATCTTTCGCCGTTATGATCAGAATACTTAGATAATTCAAGCAAGGCAGAACAAATAATCGCGGCTGCAGATGCATCCCTGGGGATCTCTTTGAACATTGAAGGATCATAACTCCATTCAGGTGTTAATCCGGGGTCAACCACGTTAAAATCCCAATAAGGCACCATGTCTTCAGGCAAATTAGGGTGGGTAATAATATAATCAGCAATACTCTCGGCAAATTCGAGATAATGTTTGTCCTGGGTATACCGATAGCAGGTTACAATGCCATACAAACCCCATGCCTGTCCCCGTGCCCAGGCAGATTCATCCACAAAGCCCTGACAGGTGGCCCTGTCCAGCACCTCTCCTGTCAGGGTATCATAGTCGACTACATGATAGGAAGAATAGTCTTTCCTATAATGATTCTTCATAGTGGTTTGTGCATGCTGGAGGGCAATTTCTTCAAAGCGTTTATCCCCGCTCAGCTTGCTGGCTTCAAATAACAATTCAAGGTTCATCATATTATCGATAATAACCGGGAAGTACCATTCTGTCTTTCCATCCCATGCTTCACGGTAATCCCATGACTCCAGGCTTTTTGCATAGGGATTATATCTTTTAATAAGGGATTCTGCCGTTTGGATCAATACTGGCTTATATGCTTCATTTCCTGTCAGCCTTAAACCGTTCCCATAACTGCAATTCATCATGAAGCCAACATCATGATTTCCGCTCCAGTACTGAATGGTATCAAGGGTTTCAGTCCATTTTATGGCCTCTTCTTTCCACTTCTTTTCACCTGTTAATTCGTAGATATACCATAAGCTTCCACCAAAAAACCCAGATGTCCAACCATATATTCCTGTGGTAACCAATTTGCCATCTTCATCAATCCGTCTGGGAATTTTTGACAGATCATCAGCCACTTCCAGCATATTTGAATACTGGTCGGTGATAAATTGCTCAATCTCCGGGTTCAGGATTGTATTCTTTTTTTGGCATGCTGTAATAAGTATTACCAGCAGCATCAGGAAGCTATAAATTGAATATTTTCTCATTTCTATTCGGATTTAATCAAGGTAAGTTTGCTTATAGTAATTCATGTATTCGAGGAGTTTCTCCTTGTATTCTTCCAGACCGAGTAACTCCTCGTCACAGATCAGATAGGTCATGTCTGCCCGGCGGAAGGCAAAGTGGCGGGCCCGGTCCTGCCGGTGAAAAAATTCTTTATCAGCGGTGGAGAGTCCCTTAGGAAGTCTTGTTTTTTCCCAGACGGCTAAGAGCTCAAGGTAAACCTTGAACCTTTCCAGCAGGTTTGTTTCAATAATGGCAACTGCCTTTTCCAGAGACTGATAAGTTGCCTGATGGCTTATATACCTTTGGTTATGTGCTTCCTTTATGGCCTGTTCAAGGGCTGATAAAGTCAAATAGGTATTGCAGGTATGGGTTATAAGGTCTACGTATGTAGTAAAGAGTTCCAGATCATAGGGGTGTCTGATACCACTTTCCTGGTTTACATGAATGATCTCCCTGGCGCGTTCCATCTTTGCCAGCTGTTCACGGGATGCCTCGATCCTGTCCATATACTCCCGGTTCCAGAATTCGTCATATTCCAGGTTGTCACCACGCGGGAGATCTGGAAGATGGGTCTTGCTTATGTAACCATAATGCCATACCCGGCGTTCAAATGATTCAAAATAATAATAGCTTGCCTCATTGAGCAACAGGTACAAATCACCCATGTTTTTGGAATTTTCACCGTAATAGTTCATGAAAAAATTGTGTGTGAACTCTTCCAGGGAAGGACTGTTTGCGCTCCAGGACCATTCTGCAGAATTAACAAAACTCAGCATCCAGGACTGGTTATGGAGTCCGGCATCATCCCAGGATGTATTGATCATGCCGTCAAAGTACCCGGACTTCGTGGAGGATGTCAGGTGATTATATGATTTTTCCAGACTACCCTCACTGGTTTTACCACCCTCTCTTTTGGTAAACATATAGGGAACCATCAGGGGAACAACTCCTGGGTTTGGATCATATGTGAAAAGTTCATAGCCCAGACCTTTTGCTTCCCTGGCATACTGATAATCTTCTGTTTCATAGCTATAGCTCTCGGTGAGGACCAGGTTTTTGTTAGGTGTTATTCCCTTGGCAGGGGACTTGTTGACTTTCCATCCCATGGGCCTTTCCCAGCACATTGTTTTCCTTCCTTTGGATTTCAGATGCTTTCCGGCCTTGTTGGTAAATAGGGTATACAGACCGCTTCTGCCAATATCTTCAGATTTCAGCTGGCATTGTTCACATAAGCCCAGCTCATAGGTCTCATCCGAGCCTATATGTATGTATTCTGAACCCGGAGTGGCTTCAATGGCATCTTCCCAGAGATCGAACAGCAATTCATAGCTGCCTTCTTTCAGGGGACAGAACTCCCAGTTGGATGCAGGAATTTCCCGAAGGTGGCTATGCTGGGGCCATTTTAAAATAAAGCTCACATGTCCCAGTCCCTGTACCAGGGGTACAATCTGCACATGGTATTTTCTGGCATACCGGGTGATATCCTGCATTTCCTGCATGTTGAAGGCACCGGGGGCACCAATCTCAGGATGGCTGGGGTATTCAAATTTGTCTTCCCATTCCCAGACCAGCATATTGATCTTATACATGGCCAGATCCCGGATGAAACTTTCAACGTATTCACGCCTGTCCTGGTGATGCTTGGTGTCATAATGAGCAGCCCGCTCGGAAATATCCGGCCAATCTAAAATCTCCATTCCTGGTACTATAGGACCGTTGGTGCCCTCTACAATAATTTGCAGTAAAGTCTGGGTCCCATAATACAGTCCAGCTTCACCCTCTGCCCGAATGACCAGTTGATCTGCTCCTGCAGACAGCTGATATCCCTGAAGCGACTTCTTTTTTGGCAGTGTTGTGATATCCTTGGGAACCTCTTCATGTGTCAGGATTATGGATCTGCCGGAAGCAGTGCTGGAGATGTCTGCTTTCCTGACCCCCCATTCTTTTTCGAGCTGAGCAGCTAGTTCAGTGGCAGCAAACCTGTCCTGATCCGATGCATTCTTATCCAGGACAATGGTCACTTCTCTGTCCAGGATAAAATCTTCCCCAACAAGACGTACTTCCTGAGGATGGGGGATAAGGTAAATCCCTTCATTGAGAAGGACATTGGCAGAGCTTTCGGCCGGCAATTGACCAGATAGTAAAAACAGCAGAGTGGACAGGAGTAGAAAAAAACGAGACTTCATGACATAAATTTATTTTGGGTTTATTATTCTTCTATGCTTATATGAATGGTTGAAATTTCAGTGTCGTCTGCACCGTCATTAACTTTCCATTTTATGGTATCACTACCGGTGTATCCCTTGACGGGTGTATACGTCTGGTCATTTCCCATGCCTGCCAGTTTCCCGTATGAGGGCTGGATAATGATGGAAGTTGTATAGGGACCGGGTCCGCCATCCGGATCATTATAGGTAAGCTGGATTTCCACAGGGGTATTTTTTTTGGTGGTAATCCATTGATCCGGTGCAAGCGGCATGATATTCGGAGTATCCGGGGTGGTGATGTTTATTTCTTCATCCCTTCCAGGATCTTGTTCCTGTGTATGCGTTGATTCTGTCTTAACTTTCCCATCCGACCTTGTAATGTACAAAACCACCTCATTGCCTAATTCCGGAGGTGTCTTCCAGGATTGCCTTCCGGAAGAGATTTTTGTTTGCATCTGTGTTTGGCTCTTTCCGCTTACACAATCATACCAAATCATGTCATAGGTACCTGCAACCATGTTTTGCAGTCCGAGTAAGCCTGAATTTTCAGAAGAATAAGCAATGTAACTGTATCCGGGAGAGGCAAGTACATATTCTGTTCCGGAATGTTTGAGCTCATCATGGGGAGCCATATAATTGATATTGGTCGACTCGAAAAATTGTTGCAGCAAGCGGCAGTCCTGGAGCTGTTCTGCAGGCGTATTGATAATCTCCATACCCAATACCATTATATAGCTGCCGGCCATGGCCATGGCCCAGCTGATTTTTCTGATCCCCTCACGGTCGCCGGCTTGAGATAACACATCATGTGTTATATACTCTGCCATATTCAGGTTATACCTGCCTTCGGCAAGGGCCCAGGCCTTCACCAGCCAGGCATGGATGCTATCTGGTGTACTGCCTGTTTCCCAGTTACCCTGAATGGCAAACTGGTCAATGTTGGGATCATCGGCATGGTAAAATACATTCCCTCCAAGCTGGTGGGTCGCAATAACATGCTGATAATCATCTGCATCATGGATGGCTTCTGCCACTTTTGATATATGCAATTGCCAGTCTTCTCCTATTTCCTGGCCTTCTTCCATAATACACCAGACAAGGTTTTTATGGTGTTCAAATTTATTCACCATGTCCTGCAGGAATTGCTTCTCCCCCGGGTGGAGTTCACCGTTTTTTTCTAAATGCCAGCCAATTTGTTCACCCACCCTGATGGCATCATCATATATAAACAGGTAAATGGTGATCCCGTTTCTGTCCATCTCTGTAAACCACCCTTCCCACTGGTCAAGAATATCGGGATTCAATCCATAGGCAGGGTTCTGTGCTATCCATGGATTGTGATTTTTGTCAGGGAAATTCTCAGGATCCCTTTCGGCGTCCTTCCATGCATCCCCTCCATGAGTCCTGACAGCCATCAGGTAGATACAGTTTCCCCCGTTGGCTCTGACTTTTTCGATCAACGCTTCCTGGTCACCATTCCTTGTCCCATTCTGGTTGCGTTTCCCACGGTACAGGAAACCTTCAGGGTCACCGGGACCACATAAAAAATAAGGATCCGGCCTCCCGTCACCATTCTCATCCCGGTTATAAACCAGCCACGAAGGATTATCAGGATCAACCATTATCTGGCCTATTTGTGGACCATAAAAGTTCTCTATGGGCAGGGGTAAGTCCTTGTAGAAGATTTTCTCTCCCCCACCTAAAACTTCCACCTTTCCGTCCGGATACCCCCAGGAAGAATTTCCCTTTCGGGCTTCTTCATCTGTATCTGGACCGCAAATCTGATTTGCGATCAGGCCAAAACAGTTTGATTTGACACAAATAAAGGAAAACCGGTCGAAGGATGTAGCATCATCATCTCCGGCTATCAGGATAAACAGGTCCAGATCATCCTCTTTTTCAAAGCTGTTCCACCAGTTGGTTTTTGCCGTTTTACAGATCATCAAACCTACCCGCCCAACGGCTGTTTCAAATATGTTATGTTCGGTCCCTGCTTTTGTCCAATTCATCTCGGCATTTGAAGGAAATACTTTGTGCTGTTTTCCGAGAATGCTACCATCCGGACCAAAAAAAAGCGCTGTGTTATAAACAGGTTTCTCCTTATCTCCAGAAGGTTCCCTGAGACCGATTACAAGGGAAATATTCAATTCATCGGCCAGGGATGAAAAATTGCTTTTCAACTCATCGTAATGCGTGGCCAGGTCAAGCATGGTCACACCATCCTGTTCCCATGGCTCATACCTGTAAAAACTTGTCTCAGGACAGACCACCAGTTCCGCGCCACGGGCCGATGCTTCCCTGATATAATCTTCAAGTCGGCCTGCATCAACACCTACCTCATTAAGGTCCTGTATCTCATACTGGACGATGGCAATATTAATGGCGAATAATGAACTGCTGATAAAAACATTCAGCAGGAAAATGATGAGTATTCTGAAACCTCGGTTCTTTATCATATTATTCCGTTCCTGAAACCAATTCGTTTAATTCGAGCAGGGATTTGGCCGTAACCGTTGCACAATTAAGCCAGCCCGTCCAGGCCGGGATGGAATCACTTCCACCCTGTGCAGGATCCGTTGACCAGTTCCATCCGGGCAGATTCATCTGGTATGTAGGATAAATTCCACCCCCTAGCTCCTGCGCAACCGTTTGATTATCCGCAAGCGTAATGGCCTTTGCAAGATAAATATCTTTACCTGTAATTTCATAAGCCTTTTTATAGGCAAGTATGGCACTTGCTGAACTGGCATCTATAGGGGTATAATATCCATATTGTTCGAGTACACAGGGTGTAAACCAGGTGCGGGTCAGGTATGATCTGCTTGGGATCTGCCTGTGGGGAGTCCGGAATAAGTCCCGGGACAAAGGTTGTTCCCATACGACAAATTGATCTTCTGCGAACCTTATTAACTCCTCAGCCAGCTCAACATAGCCCGGTTCCTGTTTTGAGCGAGACAGCAGAATCACTGCAAATGAAAATGGTTTTCCCCTTTCCATATTGCTATAGTTTTTACTGTAACCTACGTCTTCAAACTGTCCTTCCCAATGGAATGATTTCACTGGATGTTCCATGATCCACTGAAAAGCTTTTTCACTGGCCTCCCTGAATTGAATTTTTCCATAATTCGATACCAGTCTGTCTAGGAAATTAATTATATCTGTTGGCACACAGAGATTCTGCTCTACAGGCTCCCCGCTTTCAATCCAAACCATCAGAGGCCAGGATCCTGATGGTAGTTGAGTTTTTACATAGGTATCAGCAATCTTTACGGATGCCTCAAAATACTGAATATCTCCCGTAGCATCGTATAGATCCAGGTAGGTGCTGGCAGTAAGTGCAGGATAAAACATCATCAATTGGTCTTTCCTCTGTCTGGCAATATTGGTAGCGTTGGTCCTGTCCTCATAGGTTGATGGGAAGTATTCAAGGGCAGAACCTGCAGGCATACTGGTACCGAGCAGATAACTGGCAGCATTCCGGGCCATGGTGAGGGCATCTTCCCTGTCCTTTTCCGAAATCCGGGCATATATGCACATTGCCTGAATAATGCTCCCTATTATTTTTGAAGGGTAGCAGTAAAGCCTGTAATCCTGGCTGGGAATACTATCCATCTTCCACCTTTGATAATATGCTTGTTCGAGCAGGGACTCCATGTTCAGGCTGATGCTCGACATATAATCCATAAGCGGCAAGTTATAGGGGCCGTTGAATGGGGCAGCTTTGTGGAACAAGCGTTCGCCTGCTATGCCTCTAATATTATTTTCTTTGTCCATGCCTTCTACTCTCAGGTAGACTAAACCCACCGGAAGATCTTTCCAGACAGGTGTGAGCAGGGACCAGGGTTTCTCATTTTCAAAAGTGTAAGCCCTGGCATTTGCATCCGAGATGGCTGTATACCTGTACTTTACAGTATTACTGACTGCCTGAAAGTCGAAAGAGGGAACATTGATAAATCTTCTGGCATGCCCGTTCCAGAAAGGTGATTTTCCGGGTTCTCCTGGCCGCACGGGCAGCATTGATTCTTCAACAGCCTGACGGTGGAATTCTCTCCATTCCGTTGTGTCCCAGTTGCCGGCCAGTCCATTTGCATGGTAACCAGGGATCTGACCCAAATTCTTTGATCCCATTTCCCTGGTACAACTGAAGCACAGAAGCAAAATAATGATTCCAAGGTTACAGATGAGGAGACCGGTGTTCTTGTTCATCATATCGGTAATAAGCAAAGTTTTCAAATATATCAATATTCATCGATAAAAACAGACGGATTCTTATTCTTTTTGGAAAGATATCGTGTGTTTCCTTATCCTAGGAATAGGGATACTTTACGAAACCTTTTTGTTCTAATACTTGTACAAGTCCGGGCGCAAACCAGTAAACCAAGGATTCTTCTCCCGGATTTGTGAGACTTCTGCAGGATTAACATCAGCAAGGATGAGGCCTTCCTTATCCCATATTTCCGTAATCAATTCTCCTTTTGCCCCAGTGATATTACTTCCTCCCTCACATTTATACCCAAGTTCGTTTTTTCCACAACAACAGGCGGTTGGAATGATCATTGAATTCCGATAGGCGAGATCTTTTACTTCTTCATGCCCCCGGCTTCCCCGGTTATTCATCCAGAAAAGCATTGTACATCCCAGATTGGCATACGAACGGGTCATTTCCGGAAAATCACCATCATAACAAATCATGATTCCGCTCTTATATCCCTTGACATCAAAAGTCACCAGCCTGTTGCCAGGTTTGTAAAAAGTTGGTTCATGACGCAGGCCTTCAGCCTTCCACCAGAGATGTGTTTTCCGGTAATTATCAATGACACCATTTGCCGAAACTATCGGAGCTGAAATATAATACTCATCATTGTCTTTTTCTGTAAGGCCATAAATGACCAGGGCATCAGATCCCTGCAATAATTTCTGAAAGGCCTTGCTTGTTGGACCATTTACAGGTTCAGCCAGTTCCCGGGCATTTTTCACATAAGCCACCAGGAGTTCTTCATGGAAGAGGATTACATCGGCGTTTTGTTTTAGCGCCTCTTCAGCAGAATGTAAAGCCTTCTTCAGATTGGTACTAACCTGTCCGGGATTTCCATCTTGCTGAACAACTGCAATACGGACTTTTTCAGTATCGGTGGACCCGCTCTTCTCCATAAGCCCTAATTTACCAAATACCATCGAATCCTCAAGACTGCCTAGAGCATAGGTGGCAAGCAGGCTTTTTTTAAAAAAAGATCTTCTTTTCATTTTACTCATATAACAGATTCAATGCAATTTATACATTTTGGCATATTGAGTTCTATAATTGTTAAATTTATGGTATGAAATATTATCAGATCCTTTTCATTTTATCTGCCTTTTGTATTTCCTCCTGCAAGGAAACAATTGATCAACAAGAAATTTCTACGGAACCCTTAGTGTTCGAGTGGACAAATGCATCACCGGAGAGTCAGGGAATGTCATCTGAAAAACTGGATGGAATGGTCAAAGACCTGGCGGAAAGAGGAACAAAAAAATTCCTGGTCATACGACATGATCAGATTGTCTGCAGTTATTTTGCTAAAGGGCATGAAGATTCACTGAGGGGGCATTATACTGCCTCTCTGGCCAAGGCTATCGTTTCTGGTATGTCCTTGCTGGCAGCCATGGATGATGGTTTAATTGATCCTGATGAGCCGGCCTGTAAATACATCCCTGAATGGAAAAAGAATTACCGAAAATCCAAGATCACCATCAGGCATCTTGCAGGGCATACTTCAGGGGTGGAAGATGCAGAAGTATCAGCTGGGGAAGCAGATGAGATGACGGCTAAGGGTTTGCATAATCATATGGATCTTCCAGGCTGGAAAGGGCAGTTCTGGCGACAGGAACCCGATCCTTTTTCCGTATCCCGTGACAGCGCACCCGTCATTAACAGTCCCGGTCAAAAATATGCTTATAGCAATACGGGGATAGCCATGTTGAATTATGCAGTCACGGCAGCAATTAGGAACACTGAGCAGAAAGATATCCGTACCTACCTGAGGGAGAGGATCTACCGCCCAATAGGTATTGAAGACAAAGAGTATTCACTGGGCTATAATCAGACCTATATGATAGATGGCCTGCCCCTGGTGGGTGGCTGGGGAGGAGGAGGTTTTACAGCCAATGCTGTAGCAAGGGTAGGCCGCCTGATGTTGAGAAAGGGAAACTGGCAGGGAAAGCAATTGATCCATCCATCCCTGGTCGAAGAGGCTCTCAGGTTTGAACCGGCCAACAACTGGGAGTTTGAACATGATATAAAGGACAATAACAACCCCTTCCTGGAAACGACACTGGGCTGGTACAGCAACCACAGCGGCATATGGGAGTATCTTCCCAGAGATGCCTTTGCCGGAGCCGGGGCACAGAACCAGTTGTTGCTGGTTGTACCCAGCCTGGATTTGATCGTGGTCCGGTTTGGAAACCAGTTGTACGGCGGTTCCAAGGGAGATAGCGCCAATATTGGCGTAGAGAGATTTCTTTTTAATCCGGTTATTGAAGCCATTGAAGAAGCTCCTTATCCCCAGAGTGACCTGATAAGTGCTGTGGAATTTGCCCCGGCGGAGACCGTAATCAGACTGGCCTATGGAAGTGATAACTGGCCGGTTACCTGGGCTGAGGATGGCCATCTATATACTGCTTACGGGGATGGTAATGGTTTCCTTCCCGGGACAGAAATCAAACTAAGCCTGGGCCTCTGCAGGGTAGAGGGTGATCCCCCTGATATCAAGGGTGCCAATATCCGAACAACCAGTGGTGAAAGGATAGGGGATGGGAAATATGGAGCCAAAGCAAGCGGCATGTTGATGGTGGATGGGACCCTGTATATGCTGGTCAGGAATCTCAAGAATTCACAGCTTACCTGGTCGGAAGATTTTGGACAGACCTGGGAATGGGCTGACTGGAGATTTACTTCCGGATTCGGCTGTCCAACCTTCCTGAATTTTGGAAAAAACTATGAAAATGCCAAGGATCAATATGTTTATATATATTCGAATAACGAAGAAACTGCCTATAAGGCCAGTGATGATATGATCCTGGCAAGGGTTGTCTATGACGAGTTAAAGAAACAAGATAGATATGAGTATTATGCTGGATATGGATTTAATAATATACCTATCTGGTCACCCGATTTCCAGCAAAGGAAGGCAGTATTTACAAATCCGGGAAAATGTTATCGGTCAGGGATTACCTATAATGCTGGACTGAAAAGGTATTTATGGTGCCAGGTTATTCCGGTTTCTGATCGGGGGACTGCCAGGGGACCGAGATTTAAGGGTGGATTGGGTATTTTTGAGGCACCAAAACCATGGGGACCATGGAAAACTGTATACTATACGATGGACTGGGATATGGGTCCGGGTGAAACCGCCAGCATACCCACCAAATGGATGAGTGAAGACGGGAAATCCTGCCATTACCTGTTTTCAGGCGATGATTATTTTTCTGTCAGGGGTGTGAATTTTATCACGGACTGAGATAATTGGTCTTATACCAGGATATATAGTCCGACAGGTCCTGGATATATTCCTCCAGTCCGAGTAATTCTTCATCATAGATCATAAAAGTCAGATCGGGACGGCGGTTGGCAAAATTACGCTGCCTGTCCCTGGCATGTAAATATTCCTTGTCCGGGAGAGACATGCCTTTTGGAAACTGGTGTTTTTCCCAGGTGCTTTTGATACCTGCATAGACCTGGTTTCTCTCGAGCAGGTTTTCTTCAGCTATCTGTCTGGCCTGGATGAGTGTATTGTATGCTGACTGGTGATCCTGGAAATGCAGGTTATGTGCTTCGGTAATTTTATTTTCAAGTGCTGAAAATGCCAGGTAAGTGTTGGCAGTATGCCTGAAAAGGGCTGCAATTCCTCTGAATAGTTCAAAATCATACGGATGTTCTACCCGGAGACCCAGGTTAGTATCGCAAATCTCCAGAACCCTGTCCATTTTCGCTAGTTGCTCTGCCGAATGTTCGATCATCTCACTGTATTCCGTATTCCAGAAGGGATCATATTCGATATCATCCCTTGGCAGGTCCGGGAGGTGGGTTTTTCCTACTTCCCCCCAATGCCAAACCTTGCGTTCAAAGGCATTCATATAAAAATAGCTGGCTTTGTTAAGCAGAATAAAAAGATTTTTAACCTCCAGGCTTTGAGGGCCATAGTAGTTGACAAAATATTTATCTTCAAACTCGGGAAGATCCGGGTTACTCGAACTCCAGGAATATTCTGCTGCAGTGATATACCTTAGCATCCATAATTGGTTGTGTACGCCTGAACAATTCCAGGAGGTTGATACCATACCCTTGTAGTAACCCGATGCCGCCGCATTCTTGATGCCATCGTAGGATCTTTCGAGATGGGATTGGGTTTCCTCTGCGAAGTAAAGCCTGTAAAAATAGGGAAGGAACATATGCTCTATTCCTGGATTCGGATCATAGATAAATGTTTCAAAACCTTCTTCACCGGCCCTTTTAACATACTCAAACTCATTGGCTCCAGGCCTGTAGATTTCTGTCAGGACCAGGTTTTTTAAAGGCTCTATCCCTTTGGCAGGAGATTTTCCCATTTCCCAGCCAAAGGGCCTTTCCCAGCACATTACCTTTCTGCCTTTTTCTTGCAGAAATTCTCCGGATCTTTTGATGAAATAGTGATACAGTCCGCTTATTCCAATCTTCTGGGACTTGGCTTCACATTTTTCACACTGTCCCAGTTCCCAGGATTCATCCGTGCCAATATGAATATATTCTGATCCTGGTGTGGCTTCCATGGCATCTTTCCATAGATCAAATAAAAGATCGTAACTACCATCCTTAAGTGGGCATAATTCCCAGTTAGAAGATGCTATCTCTCTTAAATGTTCATGTTGTGGCCATTTCATCAGGTAGCTCACATGTCCCAGTCCCTGGACCAACGGCACGATCTGAATATGATATTGCTGTGCGTAATGGGTCAGGGCCTGTATTTCTTCCATGGTGAAGGCACCGGGAGCGCCAATTTCAGGGTGGCTGGGGTAGGCAAACTTATCTTCCCATTCCCATATCAGCATATTGATCTTATAACTGGCAAGTGTCCGGATAAACCCCTTGACGTATTCAAATTTTTCCTGGAAATGCTTGGAATCATAATGAACAGCCCGCAGCTCAACATCCGGCCAATCCTCAATTGAGAGTCCGGGTACATAAAGCGCTTCATCACTTTCCTGCATAAGCTGCAGGAGTGTTTGCATTCCATAAAACAATCCGGCTGCATCTTTTGACGTGATAGAGATCCCCTCCCGGGATGAGGTTAATTTATAAGCCTGGGATTTCTCGTTATCTTCCACAGTTTGCCTCCCGAGCAGGATGCCCTTGCCGGGGGTGCCGCTGGATATTTTTGAACCAATATTAAACTGTTCCGACAGCCGGCGTCCTAACTCCTCTGCTGTAAATTTGTCTTCGGTTGATGCCTCCTGGTCAATGAATATGTTTACCTTTTTCTTAAATCTAAATCCCTCACCCTTCATTTCAACCTTTTGTGGGTAGGGGATAATGGAAATACCTTTGTCCCATAATGCTGTACCCTGTGCAGATGAAGATATTCCACCGGCTAATAATAACAGGCTCACCATAATGTACAGGATCTTATTATTTGTCATGGTTTTCGGATTTAGATAGTTTGAACTCCTTCTTTACAAACCTAGTATTCCCTGTAATTGATTACAACTATTTTCATAGGATACTGAAAATCTAAATATGTTTACCTTTGGACTAAATCCAATATGATATGATACATTTATGTTTACAATTTTTGTTAATCACTTTCTTTGCAGGCGCAGTAAATACCAATTATGGATCGTCTGCAGAAGATTCAGGAAGCGATGTAGTCACCGTTTTGCACTGCAGTGATTTTAAGGTTACAGGTGATGGATCGCATAAAGAATGGAGCAAAACCCGATGGATAAACATCCCTCAAAGAGTTGAAAAACCGGAAACCTATCAAACGAGAATCAAGGTCCTTTACTCAGAAACAGGAATATACTTTCTGTTTGACTGCCAGGACCAGGTTCTGAATGCAACCATGAAGGAGGATAATTTGAACCTATGGGAAGAAGATGTGGTCGAAGTCTTCCTGTGGACTGAAGAAGATTTCCCGGTCTATTTCGAGTATGAGATCTCACCTCTCAATTATGAACTGCCCATCATTGTACCGAATTACAATGGGAATTTCTATGGCTGGCTTCCCTGGCATTATGAAGGCGACAAAAGAACGCGACATGAAACAAGCACCAGGGGAGGTAAAAAGAAGCCAAATGCAAAGATAGATTCCTGGATGGCAGAATTTTTCATTCCTTACAAACTTCTTTCACCTTTACAGAACGTGCCCCCGGAATCCGGAACAAAATGGAGGGCCAACATGTACAGGATAGATTATGACCAGGGCCAGACCACATTCACCTGGCAGAAAGTTGATAAAACCTTTCACGACTATAAAAAGTACGGCACTTTCATTTTTGAATAGGGAAAATATCATTCCCCATTTGAGGAGTAAACGATCTTTCCTCCCACCATTGTCAGTTCAGATTGAATATCTTTGATTTGATCTACCGGGCAGTCCAGCAGATCATCAGACAGCATAGCCAGGTCGGCAAGCTTGCCTGGTTCTATGGATCCCTTTATGGCTTCTTCAAAAGAAGCGTAGGCATTATTGATGGTATACATTCTCAGTGCCTCCTCCCGGGTGATGGCTTCATCCGGCATGATTACACTGTTCCTTTCTGTGGTTCGTGTAACCATGGTCCACATTGCAAGGAATGGATTATAGGGGTTGATGGAGGCATCTGCATCCCATTTTACCATATGGTCAGATCCTCCATTGACCATCACTCCTGCATCAACAAGGGAACGATACGGGTGAAAGCTTGCTATTCTTTCATCGCCCAGAATCTTCTTCATGGCATCTGCATCTTTATAAAACCATGCCGCCTGTGCATCCGCATAAACTCCCAGTTCAGCCATTCTTTGTATGGCTTTGTCTGTAAAGAAATTACCATGGATTATGGAGAACCTTCTATCTTTAATGGGTTTTATCTTATTAACCTGCTCATATACATCCAGCAATAGGTCTACACCTCCACCACCGGTACTGTGGGCAGTAAATTTCCATCCATTTTCATTGGCAGCATTGACAATGGCAAAGAGATCCTCATGGCTCAGGTTGACTACTCCCCGGTAATTTGGGTCTCTGACTCCAAAAATACTTCGGGCCCGGTCTCCCCAGGGTTCCCGCATATATGCTGTACCCGTGAGAATACCGCCATCTAAAAAGACCTTAACCGCACCAATCCGGGCCCATTCATTACCGTCACCTGTTACATAGTTGAAAGCATTGATGGTGTCTGCAAGCATGCGTGCATCATCTACGGAATTTAGCCGTAGTATTATGTTCTGATAGATACGTGTGGTCAATTTACCCTCATTCCCCAGTTTCCTGTACATGGAAAATGATTCGAAATCCCCGGTACCTGAGCAGAGACTGGTAATTCCATAACGATTATACCGTCTCAACATGGCCAGGAGGGCATCCTCTTCCTCCTGGGGAGATAGTATTTTTTGAGGAGGTAGTTGAAGCAAATTAAAAGCTGAGGCACGTAAAAAACCAGATAACTTCCCTGTTTTTTTATCTTTCAGTATACCTTTGTGAAGGGTTTTTTCAGTTATCCCGGATACCTTTAAAGCTGCCGAGTTAATCATACCGCCAAAGGATCCGTTCAAAAACACCGGATGCAGAGGAGCAACGCTGTCCAGTTCCGCCAGGCTTGGTTGCCTCAAATCTATCAAGCGGGTGAAAAACATTTTGGGAAAAATAATCCATTCACCCGCTGGTTTAGATCTGGCCTGGCCATGGATCCACTCAAGGAGTTCGCTGATGGTATGAACATCCGGAATGGTTTCTTCAATTTCACTGAGGGATGCACTTTCGGGATGCAGGTGGGCATCATTTAATCCAGGTATAACTGTTTTGCCCTCAGCATCGATAATTTCACACTGCCTGTTTGCCAGTTTTCTGATATCAGAGTTTGATCCAACGGCTAAAATTTTATCGTCTTTAATCGCGATTGCTTCCACAATGGTGAATTGTTCATCAACAGTCAGGATTTTTCCATTTACAATGATCATGTCCGCTGAATTTTCCATGGTACAGGATGCTAAATCAAACACTAAAGCAAATAAAATCAGGTGGATAAATATGGGCTGTCTTTTCATTTTCATCATTTTCTCGGTGTATAAATGTAGGAAAAAATGAACAAGTAGATTCATGAGTGCTAATAGCAATGAGGGTTACAAATCCCTCAGCTTGAAAATCCATTCAACAACCTGTCTTCTTAAGGTATTAAACCTTTCGGGAGTCCAGTCTCCGAAATCGTCCCTGATCTCCCTGTCATCAAAATCACACATGCCACGGATCTCATCAAGAAACTGTTCAGCCATGGCCACCTCTTCCGGTTGTTTCGCTGACTTTTGGCTGCATAGTTTTTCAAGTTGATATACATACCGTATGTCATCAATACCTTCCCTCACAGCTTCCCAATTCGGGGTTGGCAATGGCCCTTCTGGATGAGGGAAGAAGATGAACCAGTCACTAAACTGGCTGTCCAGGTCTTCAAATGGATTTCCCCTTGAATTTTGCGTTGTTCCCGGTCCCCAGCTACTCATCCCGTCCAGGTCCTGCCGCCATGTATGATAACCATAAATATACCTGCTGTAGGAAGGGTTGTGGGACTGAATCGCAGTGTTGTTATATTCACAAACTTTCCTGTTTGACTCACGGATTTTTACACCGGGGGGAAGCGGCTTACCCAATCTCTCACTGTTGTACTCAATATCCAGCGTTTCCCCTCCAATATCGGTAGTACTCATGATCGTAGTACCTGGTACTTTTTTCATTTCCTTAAATAGATCCAGGGCAATCTTTTTGCGTGAAACAATGCGTGGTTCGTCAATGGGCATAAAATACACCGGTGGTCCGTCGAGCTCTCTGTTTATCTCATTTGCTGTTTCAACAAGGAACTTTGTACGCTTAAGCTGCACCCTGGGATCATATAGGCGGACATTTCCAGGATGCTGTCCTTTTGCCGTCTGAATATAGTGCCCGAAATACCAGTAAACAGGATCCGTAAATCCAACTTCTTTCGCCCCCCTGATCATCGCCTTGAAATGTTCCATCCTTGGCGTTCCATCTTTATTCCATTGGAAATGAAATGGGGATTGCTACGGCCACATTACTGAAACCATGGTTTTTGTAATCCCGGAAAATATTTACTCCATCCCGGTAAATTTTTTCTCTTTCCGGGGCCGTCCATTCTTTGCTGTCGAGTTCAAAAAATTCATAACTCATGCACATATTGTATTCGATTCCCGGAACAGGTTCAAGATTGATTGGTAGAACTTCAACGGTAAAGGGGATGGTTGACGGATTTTCATTGTCGGAATTAATCTGGACAAAACCGGAATACTTGCCTGGTTCAGTTGTACTGTCAGCATGTACTGTCAACCAGAAGCGGGTTGTATAATCCATCGGGATGTTTGTTTGATTTGCCCTGTCAAGCAGCCGGGGAATAAGTTTATATTCACCACTGCTGCCGGAACGTTTTTTCATTGTTTTTACAAGGTGTGTCTGAATCTCCCGGGAGGATATTCTGCTGTCTCCCGGACCGTCCAGGTCACTGACAGAGATCATGACATCGCCCAGATCCCTGACCGGGTAAATGGAAAAGGTAAGGGGTTCAAAATCATTCTGTCCCATTGTAATATTCAAAAAATTAATACGTTCCTTCTCATCAGGAATGGTCCATGGATAAACATAGCGTTGGAAGTCCCTCGAAAAAACCACATATCCCTTTTGAACATCCTCAGCGTTCAAAGGAAGGGGCTGCTGATCCGGCCCGGTCAATTGCCGGGTGAAAAATTCAGGCGGTGGAAGGGTCAGCTTGCTGGAAATATGTTCGCCTTCTTCACCCCAGACAGGTACAGTAAATACAGATTGTATGGCAGGATCTCCGCCCTGCACGTTTAAGCTAATTGGGACAGCTTCTTCAATTTCAGGATCAGTGCTGTTCCGAGTGGAATAGATCCTTAGTCCCATACTTGATTCCCTGCCAGGCTTAAGAATAAAGCTTAACAAATTTTCCCCTTTTAGAATGTCCAGCTGAGAAAGGATGTTTTCATCATTCAATTGCCAATTAACAAGCGTTGGTGTTGAATTACCCCCAGGTAGGTTAAATTCTCCAAGGCTGATGCTATTCAGCTGTACTTCTATTAATCCGGGTAAATTACTGCCCGAGCTCATACGTGCAGAAATCCCCAGGTTTTGAAGGCCGGTTAAATGTTTGTCACTATTGAAATGGTAGGTTATGTTTCCGTATCCCCTGCTGTCGAGATGAGCATAAGGTGTCGTAAAATCCCAGAATTGGATGTAACGGTTAAAATAAGGCTGGAATTCACTCCGGTCATAATTCCCTGAGAAACTATCCAGTTCTTTACCCTTTGAATTGACAATTTTAATATCCAGATGATAGGTGCCTTCAGGTATATGGTAAGGAAGACTGAAACCAAGATTGCCGGCTGCCTCGTCAAAAAGATAAGCTGTATCATAAACAACCAGCCCTTCCTTATGGCTAAGCATGCCCACAGCCGCTCCTCCTTTCATTTTTGAGAGTGGGAGCGATGATTTGAAGGCAATGTACATTTGTTTTTTCATTACCAGGCTATCCAGCACAACTGCACGGTCGCGGAGCAGATAGGAGGGTATAGTTATCGTGGTTTCCGGATTGCTTTTTTGACCGTATGCAACACCTGTAAAAGCAACTAAAAAGATTAAAAGGAGGTTTATTAATGTAGGCATGCTGATTTCTGTTTAATGCGTTTTAAAGTTAATGAATTGCGCATATGGCTGGATTTATTCCGAAAGATAAGACTCTTGCATCGAGAGATAAAAATTGTTTGACCACAATAAGTGGAACAGTGAAATCTCACTTATCATCAGAGGCCTCTGCAGTTAATTTCCGAGGAATTATATCATACCTGTAATCTGCCAGCCCGGGAGTACCGTTATAAGAAATCCCTTCAACTCTTGTATCAATTGTGGTAATATTATCTGTATTATAGAATGATACACTGGCCTTTCCGTTTGTATCTGTTTTGATTAATGGATTCCAGTATATCAATGATCTTAAATCCGGTTTGCTTCTATCGGTTTCAGTGGAAAGACTGTGATCAGGTGAAAAAAATTCCCTCGCATGATACCATCCCTGAAATTTTAAAATATTTTTGTCAGGTATGTCATCTGATGTAATTCCCTCTTTCTTTGTGGAAATAGCAATAACTCCATATTGACCAAGAAAACCAAATTGGCGTATCTTATGGTTAGCATTTATAACCTCAATGGTTTCAACATCACCAGGATTGAGACTCAGTACGAAGGTTTTATCAAAAGTTGGAATATTGTCTACTAGAAATAAGGGCTGGCGTTCAAAGTTTTTTATATATTCATCTGAATAGACCCTGATTATGTTTTCTCCTTTTTTATATTTTAAGCTAACATGTGTGACTATTTCTCTAAAGACCTCCACCATTGTGGGAAAAGAGTTATATTCATCCAATTTGATTGTATAGTCTGCTGTCTCAACAAAACTGTTGATTTTAACTTCCTGGTCATTCAACACCGAATTTACTTTATGAAATAATCCGTTCTCAGTGGAGTAATTAAAGGCAGATTCTATTTGAGCCTTTTCTCTTCTCTTCCTTAGACAGTTCTGTATTTCCGTATGCATGAATAGTGTTTCTTTCCTACTTACCCATTGATATCCCAACGAGTCTTTCTCAAAATTGATCTGGAACTTATTTCGTTGCCCTCTGATATTAGTTACATCGAAAAACACAGACTCTTCTCCATAGGTCGCATTAATTAAAAAATGAAAAAATCCATTATCGTTTGCAATGCAATTGTATGGTTTTCTTTCTTTTAGCAATAAATATGAAACACGCGTTAATGTTTCCGGGGTGTCATTTACTTCATATTGAACCTGTCCTTTTCTAATAAATACGTTCCTTTCAAAATCATGGGTGATAGCTGGCCATTCATCATTGAGTATTTCTTTCCATAAGAACCTCCTCCAACCCTGGGTCAGCATAAGGTGGTCCAAAGCTATTGTAGAAGAGGAATTATCTTCTATAAAATAAAATGCAGGTTGTTCTATATATCCTCTGAGTTCAGAAGTGAGTATGAGGTTGGTAAGGATATTATCACTGTTTTTTTCCAGGTTCATAACCTGCCCTGCATCAGTTACGGCCAATGAAAAATTCCCATCCACCGGTTTTCCTTTAGAATCGCTGACTGATATATCTAAAAGGACTTTCTCTCTTGGATTATATGTCTTTTTGTCTGTTTCGATCTTAACCTGAAGAGCATGATGAGGGTTTATAAACACCAAACGTTCACATTCAGGTTTTCCCTCGCCGTTAAACAAAGTTAATTGAGCGATGCCGGCTGGCAGATCTTTCTTTGGGATGGTGGCTGATATGGATGAAGTATTGTTGAAATTTCCTTTTGCCGTATAATAGATGATTCCTCCAGCCTGAAGCACCAGGAAGATTTCTCCCCTATTATCTTTTAAATATAATTCATTAACCTGGATATAAATCGAGATGACATCAGCGGAGGTGTTATCAACAGTCAATACCAGACCTTCTTCCGATACTTCAGGTAGCCTAATTTTGATCCTCTTATCATTCTTTTGAATGATGTTTGCATAGTAAGTCTTACCTTTTTCGGACTTCAGGAAAAATGCTCCCATGCCCAGATGAAAACTTTCAAATGGACTTATTATATTTCCATCCTGATCAATAATTTCACCTTTTACAAGTAAACCTTTGCCTGATTCGTTTGTAGCTTTGAATGCAACTTTGCTCCTCAGCCCTGAAACCAGATAACCTCCTTCAGGAAAAAATTGCAGATCAATTTTTTCCTGAATGGGTTTTATAGGAATCCCTGGTTCGGAAGAGTCCGCTTTGGCAATGTCATATTCTTTCTGTGGATCAAATATTAATATTTCTTTAGTGAAAAAATATTCCTCATCAAAATTCTTCATCCAGTTTGTATAGGCTCTTACCTGGTATTGCCCCTGAGGTAAGGAATCCGGCAGTAAAAACTCCCCGTTTGCAGTGCCACTCCCGACTTTTAGTATTCGACGGATAATTACTTCTCCCTTATCACCTATCAGCTCTGTATACATAATATTACTTAAAGAAGCAGGTGTATTACCGGAAGCATTTACATAGTAGGCTTTATACCAGATTGTTTCACCTGCTAAATAAAATGGCCTGTCAAAATGGATATATATTTTTTCATGCGGATAAGCTTTATTAAATTCTTCAAAATGAATTGCAAGACTATCTATATCCTGAGCATGGTCTTGTGGGTAGGCATTAAATCCTGTTATTATTTGAATCATTAAAGCATTAAGAATAATCGGGATTAACTTGCTGTATAATTTCCTAATCCTTAACGCATCTGACAGAGTATCCTCTCGATTTGTAGTCATCATAACGGTAAATATCTGTATGATTATAATAAAGACGTCTTGCCCAGGCGAATGAGCTTATGCTTTCAGAAGCACTCCAAAAGTTGGCACGCCTTGTTAACTCTCTGAATGATTCATTGTATAGCCTGCTGCCACCTGGCAAAGCAGTGAAACTGCTTTCATTGGATCCTGAAACGTAATCTTGAAATATATTTGACCAATGTTCAGGACCACTTTCCCTCAATACCAGCCCCTCCTTATTACCGCGCCATTCAGTTGAATGTGCCTGAAATTCGGTCATACCCAGATACATCTCAAGTTCCATCCATTCATTATCACTTGGCAGATGCCAGCCGGTGGGACAAACACCCTGTATCATGCTCGGATTTGATTCAGTGCTTTCTTCCCCATTCATCGCTGCTGACCATGTATATAACCTTCCGTAGGTAGCAACATGGCTTTCATCATCATTATAGGAAAAGTAGTATCTGGTGCTATAATCTCCTGAAATGTCACCTATTCCTGAACCGTTGATCAAGGCTGTACCGTCAGCATAATGCGTAGTTTTAAGATTTTCTCTCATCCATAGCTGCTTGCCGATCTGTACGGTTTGGTAAATATTGCCGTCATAATCAATTACTGGATCTGTGACTGTTATGAGACTTACTTTGGTTTCGGTATCCGAACCATGACTGTTTTTTACTAATAGTGAAACATTATAGGTTCCAGAAGTACTATAGGTATAAACCGGGTTTTGTGAATCGGAAGTACCACCATCGCCAAAATCCCAAAACCAGCTTACAGGATTATTTATAGACCAGTTGTAAAACTGAGCTGAGGAATCGAGACATATTGAAGTCTGGTATACAGCAAATTCTGCTACTGGTACTCCTTCAGTTAATGATATGGTTATTTCATCAGATGCTGAATTACCACTGTCATCGTTTGAAATTACCTTAATGGTATGGTTTCCGGTTTCATAATCTAAAGTATTCCATATGTAATTATATGGAAGTCTGTTTGATATACCTATACTAGAATTGTTAATATAAAAGGTAACTCCGTAAACAATGCCATCTTTGTCAGCAGCATCTACTGATATTCTTACCTGTGTGCCATGTGGTATCGTTTCACCGTTTTCCGGATCAGTTATTACGCAGGATGGTGGCTGGTTTTCCTTTTTGCATCCAAATTGGATAATTACCATACTTGTGAGGGCAAGGAAGAAAAAGGTCAATGTATATAGTCCTATTTGTTTCACATTTCAGGATTTTTCCATAAAATAGATTACCAAAAAGATGGCATTATCGCTGTACTATTTGACATTCTACGGCAATCATCCGGAAAAACTAAAGTATCGCCAGGAAGATATGGCGTCTCGCTTGCCGGAATGATGACACTATTTGTGGAGATGGCTGAAGCTCCAAAATATCCAAATACAAGATCTTCAGTATTGTTAACGTTTTTAATATTACCATTGATTGATACAGGAGGAGGTTCAAAGATTGAGCCGGCACTACTTATTTGTTCTTCAATTGAAGACCAATATTTATATGCCTCTCTGGATAGAGATAATTGCTTTACCTCCACATGATATTTTCCCCGAAATAGTCTTGCTCCATCACTATTTTTTATTCTAACAAATGTTACAGGCTTCTTATTTAATTGATTTCCATCAAGAAATGTATCATCAAGTACATCGATGTATCCGGGACGATCAGTTAACCAGCAAGTTGCACAACAATCCTTAGGTGCCGCTATCCTTCCTATTCTATAATCCCATGGTTGGGAGTGAACTTCATGGGTTCCACCCCAACTCCACATATAATAGTTTTTATCGTTTTCAGGGTCAATAGTGTTAAGATAAATCTGGAAACCTTCCACGGCTTCTACAATACCATTATCATCTATTTCTTGAAATTGCTGGCGTTCATAATAAACAGTTTCAATTCCGGGAACATTACATAACAATTCAGGCTCTGATTTATATTGTTTTCCATCAGGGGTCTCGATTTCTATTTTATAGAACCTGCCGGGAATTCCCCGTATTCCATCCAGGTCTGTTTTATATATACCCGGAATATAGGATTCTGTAAGCACTTCGGAATTACCCATATCATCAGATATTATCACAATAGCACCTCCAACTTCTTCAGTATTAAAATAATAAGAATTATATTCAGATGTCCTAGCCAGGTATACAACATAAGGTCCGGGCTCATTGGTAATCAATCCGTCTACAACAAGATTCTTGGAAGCCTCACCATTATTGAAATAGAGGGGTTCGATACAAGAAGGGAGGAACAAGAAAAGAATAATTATTTGTATTGATATTTTATGTTTCATTTTAGGTGACATGAAAGCTTTAAAATGTAAAATTATATGTTAATGAGGGAAACGGAACTCCCAGAATGGACATCTGGTAAGGCATTGGAGGAGTACCGTATACATGTTTGAAAAACACCGAATACGGATTTTTTCTACCATAAACGTTATAAACAGAGAATGTCCAACTTCCTTTCCATCTGCGATTTTTCCTATGGCCTTCACCCAATGTCACTGAAATATCCAGCCGGTGAAAATCTGGTATTCTGTACTGGTTTCTTTCGGAAAAATTAGCGACAGTTATGTTTCTCATAATCCCGTTACTGATCTTGTATTTCGAATATGGGGCTGTAAACGGCCTTCCTGTACTATATACAAAATTGGCTGCAAAACTCCATCTCTGGGTAATCCTGTAATTGCCTACAACTTTAATGTTATGGGGTTTGTCGTAGTTTGAAGGATAATATTGTCCAAAGTTAATTTGTTCTTCAGGGAATTCTCCATTGACTTGTCTTTCGCTTCTTGAGTATACATAACTAGCCCATCCTGTTAATCTTCCTGTTTTCTTTTTTACTTGTAACTCTATACCATAAGCCCTGCCTTTTCCTTCCAGGAGGTCAGCTTCCAGTGTTTCATTCAGAAGTAGATTTGCTCCATCTTTATATTCCAGGAGATTATTTATTCTCTTATAATAGGCTTCGATAGAGGTCTCAATGGAATTGTCAGCAAAATTCCTGAAATAACCGATAATCGCCTGATCTCCAGTTTGAGGTCTAATGTAAGTATTGCTGGTTTTCCAAATATCTATAGGTGTAATGGCTGTAGTGTTGGATATGAGGGATATATATTGCCTCATCCTGTTATAGCTTAATTTCAATGAGCTGTAGGGCCCTAAGCTTAGTTTAATTGATACCCTTGGCTCAAGTCCACCATAGCTTTGTATTATTTCACCATTGCTGAATTCTAATGTGTCAATGATAGTCCCCTCCTCCTTGGGGATATTATCCCGATAGATATAGACACTTGCCGGACCAAGATTTTGGAAAAAGGAGTATCTCAATCCGTACATAATGGTTATACCATGGCTGATTTTATACTCATCGTTAATATAAAGAGCCATTTCTCTCGAGTACTCTTCATTTATATTAATAGGATTGATACTCGAAGCATCCGAGGCAGGTACCAAGGTTCCGGGCTTAATTCCGTACCAGATTATTCCTGCCCCGAATTCTATATGATGCTTATGCAGCAAGTATGTAAAATCTGCTTTCAGGCTTTTATATTCTATCCCGTATTCCAAATCAAAGGAATTGAAATCCTCCTGATTATCAACATTGTAATGGTATTTACTATAAACAGCGGTAAAATCTGAGAAGAGCCTTTCACCCCAGAGATGGTTGTATTTGAATACAGCATTTGCTGTTCCCCAGTTATACGTTGTATCAGGACCAAACCTGAATTTGTCATCGCTGATATAAGTGGATAAGAATAATTTGTTTTTATTATTAATGGTGTAATTAATTTTGGCTGTAACATCATAAAATGAAGCTGAGCTGTTTTGTACATTAATATCCGGCACCTGTCGCAGAATCCAGTCAGAATATGAGGTTCTGCCTGCGATTAAGAATGAACATTTATCTTTTAATATTGGTCCTTCCAGGGCCAACCGGCTGGATACTATACCTATGCCTCCTTTGCCGGTAAATTTCTTGTAATTACCCTCATTTTGTTTAATATCCAATATTGATGAGAGCCTGCCACCATACTTTGCAGGGATGCCTCCGGTCAATAATGTTACATTTTTTACTGCGTCAGGGTTGAATACAGAGAAAAAGCCAAATACATGGGAAGAATTGAAAACTGGAGCGTCATCCAGTAGTATCAGGTTCTGGTCAATATCACCACCACGTACATTAAAACCCGAAGCACCTTCACCTACTGTATTAACAGACGGAAGCAGTGTCAGACTTTTAATCACATCAACTTCTCCAAGGAAAGCTGGAATTGCTTCAATGGTTTTCATATTCAGTCTGGTTATGCTCATTTGGACTCCGGAAATATTCAAATCCTCTGCCTCACCAGTAATTGTCACTTCTGCCATCTGATAAGCTGCTTCAGAAAGTTCAATATCATAGGTTCCAGTGGAGTGTATTATTATATGTTTGGTTTCCTTCCCTAAGCCTAAATAACTAAAAGCGATATGGTAATTCCCAACCGGCAGGGTCAGAGAATAGAAGCCATATTCATTACTCACGGTTCCTTTCTTTAATTCTTCCACATATACGGTTCCCCCAATAATTCCTTTGCCGGTTTCTGCTTCTCTTATGTAACCACTGAAGATGGCATTCCCTCCTTTCAAAGGTTTTTGAGCATCACCAATAATTATTTTTTCAGTTTCAGGAGTCTCTGTAGCAGGGGCTATGACAGGATGCTCCTCGGGGATTACCAAATCATCAGAATACTCATTTATCAGAAATACAGAATAAGGATTGAAAGCAATAAATGAAAGTTGGTTTTCAAATAATATCTCTTCTAACACTTTTGTGAGAGGTTTATCCTGATAGGTTCTTGTGACTTTAATATCGGAGATCCATTCTTCTTTAAAGAAAAAGGCAATCCTATGCTCATTTTCTATTTCATGCAATAAATCTATAAGGGGCTTGTTTTGAAACTCACCGGTAATATGAATATTTGAGATATCCTGGGTATACCCGTCACTTAGACTGATCAGTATAATTATTATGACAGGAATTAATTTTATTCTCAAATGAGCTGTTGCTTATAATTCCAATTTAGTTTATTAATGCTCAATAATCGGCAGTATTACACAGGAGGGATATTCCCTGCTGTGGTAAATAGTTTGGGTAGCTTTTACGATGGTAGTATCCATGGCAGGAAAAATTCCTGTATTCAGATTCCTGTCGAACCTTGGGAAATTGCTACTGGAGATTTCAATGCAAATTTTGTGCCCTTCCTTGAAAAGGTTGCTGGTAGACCAGAGACTGATATTGTATTTGTAAACTTCGTTTGACCGGATAGCTGATGGTGGAGCTTCGGGATCGCGGAAACTGGCCCGAATGATCCCTTCACACAAACGGATGGCTTTTCCGTCGGGGTAAACATCCACCAATTTGGCCGTAAAGTCCGTATTTATGGCCGAGCTTGAGGAATACAAAACCACTTCCACCGGACCCGTAACTTCAATGCTTTCCTTTAGTATTCCCGAAGCATATACCAGGACATCTTTCCTGGCTTCAACTTCCCGCTGGTCGATTGGTTCGTCTCTTCCCGGAGTAATAACCGGGTTTTCAGGATCGTAAATAAAAATATCGGGGCTTTCACTACCAGGGATAGCTGTATCAATGCTGCCATCTCCCTCAAGGGTATTGGCATTTCCACCGCTGTGAAAGTAGTACTTCCGGTAATCTGCCCTTGCCAATGGCCATTCATTTTCATATCGCCATTCATTTTTACCCATAACAAATATCCTTACCGGGGGCTCGTGCATGATCCCGTTATCTATCCCCTTTAACTGGCTGTCGTACCAGCGCAGTTTTAGCTCCCTGGAATCAAAATCTGCATCTTCTCCAAAATCCAGGTCTCCGGTTAAACGTGATTCCGAACCGTGTATCCAGGGACCCATAAGCAGTTTTTGTCTTGCCCTGGTTTCAGGATCTATTTCTTGTGCTGTCATTCTCATAAAATTGTCGAGGGTACCCTGCTGAAAGCTGTCGAACCATCCTCCCAAATGGTAAACCGACATCTTAATATCAGCATAATTATCTCCTACCCTGGACCTCTCCCAGTACAAGTCATTTTGTGGGTGAGCCAACCAGTCCCTCAGGAATGGGATTTTCCACCCCAATACTTTATCCTGTTCAATAAATGGGATTGCCCGGTAGGCACTATCAGTATTTTCCTGCAAAAAAGAAATGTCAACAATATCCGGACGTGACATATGATAAGTCCAGGAACTCCATCTTAAGATACGAAAGGCTCCTCCCACATATGCTTCCCTGTAAAAATCCGAGAATGATTTTGTTATGAACATGGTTTTAAGATAAGGGCTGCAGAGGGGGGCAGGCATCCATTGGGTAAAACCGAGATAAGATCCACCGATAGTACCGATTTTCCCGTTGCACCAGGATTGTTCCCCCACCCATTGCTGGGTATCATATCCGTCCTGGGCTTCCGGTTGCATCGGATCGAAGAAACCCTCCGAGCTATACCTTCCACGTGTATCCTGGATAACGACCACATACCCCCGCCGGGCATAATAATGCCCTTCCTGGTCGTCCGGTCCGCCGTTTCCATAGGGAGAGCGCATAAGCAGCACGGGGAAATTACCCGGTTCATCCGGTCTGTATATATTTGTTGACAAGCGGATCCCATCCCGCATGGTCACTTTGATATCCAGTTCCTCCATAACCTTGTAAATGGGTTGGGAAACCTCCTGGGAGAGGCCAATACAGAAGGCCAGGTGGAATAGTACCGACAGAATTATGACGGGTTTTCTTTTCATTTTAATGTATTCAGTATCCATTCAATCGTTTTTTCTCTCCAGTACGGGGGACTTCCATGTCCCACGTTGTAAAAATTCTCAATTCGTTTAGGGCCTGTAATATTATTGAAGGCGGAATAAACGTTGGAGGGGAGGCAGGTACCGTCGATAAAACCTACACCTACCAGTGCGGGTACTTCAATGTGTTTTGCTGCAAGGGCAGCATCATAGTAGGACATGGTTCTGGAAACATGGGGTATAAAACTATCCTTCCTGGTTGAATTGTTACAGAACGCCGGAACTGTTGCGACCATGGCATCAACACGTTTATCAATAGCGGCTGTAAGGAGGCTGAGTCCCCCGCCCTGGCTGCCTCCGAAAACAATTATTTTATCCTGGTCAACATCTTCCCGGGTGTGGAGGTAATCCAGCGCCCTCATGGCTGATTGCAGCGTCCTGCGATGGTAGTACCGGTAAGGGTCTTCAATCCCAAAACCATGATAGCCGGACAGGATTCCATTCTGCAATTTTGTGAAATATTCCAATTCCTCATCCCTTGGCCTCATCCATTGCGCAGCACCGATAATTTCATGTTTTTGCGGCTCCAGTCCGTGCACCTCAATGGCAAGCACTGCTATGCCTGCCTCAGTGAATCCCGCAAACCGTCCCGTTCGCCCTATCCCGGATCCGGGAATGGAAAGAACGGTGGGGAAGGGTCCGTTTCCTTCAGGCAGGTGCAGCCAGCCATAGACCCTGGAGCCGTTGACATTAGCCAGGCTAACTTTAAAACGTTTTGAATCCCCGGGATCAACGGCCTCAACCTCCTCCAGTTTTGCATCAATGGGAATCCTGACCAGTTCAGCTTTGGCTTCACGCCAGAAGCGGTCAAAATTCTCCGGTAATTCACCCCCTGGGATAATTTCATCCACACTGAAACCACATCCAAAGGCAGCACGCAGAGTGTCTTTGTCTGTAGCATAATTGATATCGCAGCGTAAGAAACCTGGTTGGTTAAGGGTCGCACTGATCTTCCCTACTCCCTTTTCGAGGGTTATCGTACCTTCTCTCAGGAGGTGGACCCCGTTTCGGCTGAGTCTGTAATAGATCATGGATGCATCAGATTTAAGGGCTGGTGATTGGACAGAAATATCCATGATTGCCGTTTCGCCTGTTTGGTACAGATATTTCCCGTTTTCCGGGACGATGCTTATAGATGGGTCCTTTGGTGCTTGTGCATAAGAGACATAAAATGAGGCAAATGCAGTTATTGCCACGAAAAGGAACATCAATGTTATCTTCATTCTGAATGATTTAATATTGCTTTGGTTTATATATATTTTTGAACGCCTATCGTACTATTCGATTTTTTTTCTCCCCTTGCTCTGTGTATTCGATGATCAGTTTCGCATTTTCATCTGATCCTGCCGGGGAGAAATCACCATTTTCGCCTGCTCCCCACCAGGCCAGGACTTTATCTTCCCCTACCTGGAATCCTTTAACCGTTCCATAGTCGATTCTTTTTACATCCAGAGAAGGATTCTCACTTTCTGACATTCGACGGGGAATCATCAAGACCAGGAATCGCATCTCATCAATGGGATCGAGCGTACTGGCCGTGAAATGCCATTGCTTGTCGGCACCCTCATATCTCTCGGTCGGTACCACAGGAAATTTATCGGACTGCCTGAAAGCTAACTTATCCGGGGAGAGGAAATATATATCCATTCCTGCGTTTTCCTTTTGAACAAACAGCTCCTGGCTGTTCTGATCCAGTTGCATCTTCTCAAGCGTATGAAGTGTATAGTCAAAGGTGGCCGGACCATCCGTTTTCAGGTAGTCGGATATGGCCATCCAAGGGTTCTCCCTGTTGTGGGAAAATGCGATCGTACGGCGAACCACCCTGGCTTCGGGATTCATGTCGGGCAAAGGCTCATCAAGGGTTTCTTTCCATTGATTGACAGTAAACTCATTCATGGGCAGGTTATATGCCCTGGCACATTCACCGCTGACAATGGATATGGTCTCACCTGGTTCAAACATTTCGATGGTCCCGCTTGCTGCCATTGTGCCATGAGGTTGTCCATGCCCGTTTATGAGGATGGCATTGTGAGCCCTGGTCATGCGTGTCCAGAGGTTATGATGCGGACTGCCATACCAGGGATAGTAACCCGAGTCAATGATAAGGGACTTGCCATAAGCATTCACCTGAAAGCTGTTCTGGTCAGCGTGGCTGTGGCTGAAAGATCCATATGGACTGGACTTAAAGAGCATCCAGACATCATTTTCCGCATTGCCCAAATCCGAGTGCATGGCAGTCCACCCGATATCCCTGAGAAGCTTCGCCTGGGGTAGTCCGGCTGGACTACTGGGACTCAGATTGGAAGGCGGGGCGCTCAATATAGCGATTACATCCTCCATGAACCATTCTTTCCAGTCCATTTCACCCGGTACAACCTGAAGCCGGTTTAGGTGGCTTTCATCGTAATGGATATTTTCGGCCTGCCAGAGAAGGACAGGATCCTCAAAGGCACGGGCATATCTCTGTACCAGAAGTTTCTCTGCCAGGTTGGGAGCAGCCTCCCCATGATCACCGAAGCCACCTCTGGTAGCATAAGGCGGATGAAAATAAACGGCGAAGTAACCATTGTTACGGAAAAAAGGTTTTTTAAACAGGTCTACATCAGTACTTAACTGCAGGGCATCGATAAAATTTGTCTGCCAGAGTACATAAGCAGTCCAGTAACTCAATCCCTGAGACCAGCCACCATCATCGCCACCCCAGGTAGGGAAGGATGTGAGATAGCACCGGATCACATATGCCAGCCATTTTTCGGCCTCGGGCAGTTCGCCCAGGGCAGACAGCCCGGCAAGTCCGGTAAAAGCCAGCGCTCTAACGGCGTGATTGGACCATGGAGCAGAGATAAAGTCTTTTTCAGTATAATAATCCAGCAACTGATTACCACGTTCCTTTAAACTTGAGAGTACCCTGGACTTTTCCCCTGGATCCAGTTCATCTCCTATCCAGTCAATAGGTGATGGCCATCCTTTCAAGTATGGCCATACCTGCTTCATCATTGCCTATGGATCCATCTGGCAGAGGGAGGTTGTGGGAAGTTATGCCGTTCGGATCCCAGGAGGCTATGTGAACAAGCCATTTTTTGGCACCCTCAAGATATTTTGCTTCCCCGGTAATTTTCCAGACCAGCGCAAGGCGTACCATATGGGCGCTGCCAACTTTACCCGGGGTATATATCCTGCGCCATTCAGTAACCTCAAACTTACCGTCCTTATATGGTGCTGGTTCCGGGTACAATGGCTCCACCAGGGCAGAATCCGCCAGGTGTCGGCAGAATTCCCAGAAGGGCATCTCTCCTGCCTCGATTTTTCCTTTGATACCGGCAAGTACAGGTGGTGTAAGGAATAAACGTGGCCTTACATCTTTGACTTGCTTTTCGAGCTCTGCCATATCTGGCATGACAAGGACAGGAAGACCTTCATCAATAGTGAATCTTCGCAGCCTTGAACGCCCGGTGTTCTGCCCAAGAGAGTCATTGTATACGACCAGCCAGCTGTATATACCTGGTTTAAATTTTTCCTGGAAGGTGGCCACCGTGGAAGTAAGACTTTCCTGCTTCAGATAGATTTTTTCTCCAATACTGTCCTGATAAAGTACGAAGTGATATGAATGTGTTTCGTTTTGACCAGTCCATGTAAAACCGGGTGGATTAACGCCAGGCTTAAGTCCATCATCAGGATAATGCAGGAGGTGGCGACCTTCAGGTACCGTCTCAACCACCTTAAGATCAAGATAAGAATGTTCAGGGATTCTTGAGCAGAAAAGCAGGGCCGGTATTGCCAGTCCGAATATCAGAAAAGATCGTGTGCACATAGTGATTTATTTAGTTTCTACAACTGAGCCCGGTATTCGTGAATAGCTGTACCAGAACCGGATATCGTCCACCAATGGAAATCTGAAAGATTTTGACTCCAGTTATTTTCATTGCTTTCCTGGGTTCAGCAAAGGTGGAAGTGCTGCCGGAAAGAGCAGCTGCTCCCAACAGGGTAGAACTGCTTATGAAATTTCTTCGGTTCATTTTATACCGCTATTAATTATGAAATAAAAGTAAGAAATCGTAAACTAAGGAAAAAATATATATACTTTTAGGTTAGAAAAGCTTCCGCAGGAACAGGAGAATAAATAATAAGGAAAAACAATGAAACTGCATTTAGCCTTATGCTGTATTATCATTTCATTTATGGCAACAACAAGTGGTTTAAGCCAGAAGGATACATGCGTCGTCCTCACAGGGTCTCCACTTAATCCGGATTCATATAATACGGTTAAGAAAATCCTGGAAACCCAGCTGAATTGTTATGTGATGGAAGTATCTCTGGAAACCGATGAGATAGCCACGGCTGATTGAGAGAATGTGAAATTTTTGTACTGGGCCGGGGGACCCTATTTTAAGTTTAATCCAACTTCTGCTGCGGCGGAGAATATCAGAAAGGCAGTGGCCACGGGGAATGGGTTATTTTGGCACTGTGGTGGATCTTTGATCGCTGTGGAGACAACTCCATCCTCACGGGAGAACCAGCTGGTCTGTTTCCCGGACACCATCCTTTTGGCAGCGGAAGAGGAATGAGAATTTATAAGATGAATTTGGCGCATCCTGTATTGAAAAATTCATCCCTGGCGGACAGTTTGCAGATATGAAAGTATACATTATAATGGCGGAGGCAGTGACTTCAAGCCATCTGTTCCCGGCCTGGTAAATTGGGTTGTGGCCAATGACACCATCAGGAAAACACCTGCGTTGACAGCTACGATCTATGGCAGGGGACGGGTATTTTTATCAGTGGCTCACCCTGAACGGTCATTCATTCCCGGCACATGGAAGTTTGTGCAAATGGCGGCAGAGTGGTGCCTGGGCAGATCTGACCTGCAGATAACCGAGTTCCGGTAATTGAGACCAATATTCCAAAATCGGGTAAAAAAAATCAACCACTTTCATTTTCAGCTGAAGGCTCTAATGACCCTGAAGGATATCCGATCGGTTTTATATGGGATTTTGGTGATGGCTCGGATGTATCCTACAGGCCTGTGGAGACTCATACATATCCATCCGAAGGTACATACACTGTAACCCTTACTGTTACAGATGGAAAGAAGAATCCAGGATCACCGAGAAAGTAATTATCAAAGGCGATTAAAATATAATAATCAAAAAAATGAGGCATTTTCTATTTCCTTTTATCCTGGGAACTCTATTTGCCGGATACTACATTGCTGATCCAAATATTTCCAAAGGTCACATCCACATGATGAGCCAGCAGGGCAACACCTCCATTGCGGTTGGCATATTTACTGACTTGCGTTTCCTGCCAGTCCCATATAGCAGGTTCTATTTCTCCATCCCTCCAGATTTTAAAACAATAAACGGATACCCCATCTCCATCTTTTTTATCCGGTAAAGTCTGGCATTTTGCTCTCATCCATAATCTCACCCCAGGCTGAACAGGGAAGGGACCATGATCTATGGTATTATTATTATCACCCCGGTAAAATTGTTTGGATGGCCAAGTTTTGAGATTCATCCGGATCCCATCTCAACCATGTGATTGCACCAAAGGGCTGATAACCCCATTTGGGTTGTGCTGTAGGAAAATTCCGAGGCCCACCATTAACATGCCCGGTGAAACGAAACAGGATTCCTAATCCATTGCCACCACTTACAGGACTAGTAGTTTCACTAATCTCGTTTATTATTAAAGAGACCCTAATTTCGTAGTCTTGCCAGCTTTTTTCACCGATCAGAAATATGCGGTCATAACCCATATGCCTGGTCCGTAATCCATCAGGTTCCACTTCCCAATGACCATCGACATACTGACCTACATCCTGAGGATCAGTGATTTTACTCCAATCAATATGGACAGGTAAAGGATAGGAACCAGTTTGAAGATCAATAACTACTTTCTGGTTGGTTTGCTGTCCCGTTCTGTCCGTGGCAATAATCGAGACTATGTTTTTACCTCTCAATAATTCAGCAATAGGGATGTCGGCATTGAAGTGTCCGAGCTCTGCTAACCTTCGAAATCCAGGTGTCCCTTCACCAAAGATAAGCTCAATGTCAGAACTGTTGTTTAACTTGTAGGTAAGTGAAACGAGGGAATCTGCAGGCATAACTTTCCCCATCAAATTAAAATCATTCTGGGCGATTCCCAGATGGCCAACTTTTTGTTTCAGCCCGTGCCAGATATCAACTTCAGGCCCATCCTGATCGACCTTACTTTGGCAAGTAATCAATACTGATAAAACAAAGTAAAACAAGATCAAGCGTAAGATTCTTTTGATCATTATATGTCTCTTTTCCATTATTGAAGTGAAAGCTGGTTAGTCGTATAAAATGTCCTATCTTCGAAGAGATTGAAAGAAAACTACAGTAAATATTAATCAATGAAATTATTAAGAAATTCAGAAAAAACTGCAATCTCTATTCAAATTATCCTAGTTTTGTTTTGTGATTTTCATGGAAGGGAGTTTACTTTCTGCCCAGGATGGATCCGATGACCTGGCGAAATATACGCCGGAATGGATCAGGGATGGCTTTGCTGATGCAGGCGCTACTCATGAACCATGGATTTTCCAGGTGCGGAGGAACAATGGAAGTTTTAACCACTGGCAGAAAGAATATTATGATTACCAGACTTCGGAGGAGTTCATCAAGACCCTTGCTGAATCCGGCATCTCAGTATATCATATCTATTGTTACAAGGGATTTGGGTTTGAAGCGGAAAAGGATCATATGGAATGGCTGCAAAAGCTGCTAAAATAGCCCACAAATACGGGATGAAGGTGGATACTTACATCCAGTGGAACACCATGGCCTATGAAACATTTTTTGCGGAAGTTCCAGAGGCCAAAACTGACCTCTGGTACCAGGTTGATGTGAACGGGAAACCCATTATGCTCACCTATGGCTATCAGCAATCGTTCCGTTACAGGCCCTGCTTTAACCATGATGATTATATGGAATATTATAAAGAGAAGATCATCCGTTATGCAGTGGAAAAGGTGAAAACTGATTTTATTCACTTCGATAATTTTGATTATAATTATCCTCCTGAAGCTGACTTTAATCCGGCCACCATAGCTGCCTTCAGGAAATATCTTGACAGAGAAATACACACCGGAAAAGCGATTGGAAAGATTTGGTTTCGAAAATGTTTCTTATGTTCAACCTCCCATATGGAATGAGCCCAATCCGGCGGAAAAAATGATCGTGATCAAGGATCCGGTAATACAGGAATGGATCGATTTCCGTTGCTGGACCTTTACCACCCGGCTGGCAGAATGTGCCCGGTTTGCCCGTGAACTGAATAAGGAGATCGCCATTGAAGTCAATCCCCATGGATTGGTGGGAAGCAACAGGGCCTGGGAAGCCGGTATTAACCATCCGGATCTCATGCAGTATACCAATGTGATCTGGACGGAAGACACCAACAATCCCCGCTGGGAAGATGGGGTGGCCATCGGGAAATTCCGTCACTATAAGCTGGGCCGCACCACCAACAATTTTATCATGACCGGGAATCATAAACCCCAGGATTTTGCTGAGAACCTGGCCCTGAACAGGACCATTGGCTCACTTGGGCCGAGGCATCCCTCATGGTGCAGGCAAGCAATATCTCGACTTCTGGCTTACCCATAAAGATTTGTACACCAATATGACAGGAGGCGGAAAAAGTGGCGGTACTCAGAAGCTATCCTTCCATGGCTTACAAATACTTGAGACCCAGGTTGCAGTAAATATGGCCGAACAGGCCCTGCAGCAAAGACAGATCCCGTTTGATATCATATTTGACCAGCAACTGGATAGAGCTTGGTAAATACGATGTGCTTGTTCTTGCCAACCAGGAAAGCCTGGATGAAAATATGATTTGAAGATCAAAGAATATCGTGAAAAATGGAGGGGGTATTGTAGCCACAGGCAATACAGGCATGTATGATGGATGGCGCAGGCTTAGAAAAGAAAACCTGGCGGAGGAGATGCTTTCGGAAATCGGCCAGGAAATGAGCAGGGGCTCTGAATCGATTTCCAATCATCGGCACAAGGATGTTTTTGCTTTTAAATACGGGGAAGGCCGGGTAATCTACCTGCCGGAATTGATCTGCCGGCAGGGGAAATAAAGCTTGGCTTTGAATCAGTATGGATGATGCCCGAAAATGCAAATGAACTTGCATCTGCTGTCTACTGGGCAGCAGGGAAGACCTTGCCACTGACGGTTACTGCCCCGGAATGGGTTGGCGTTTCACACGACACCCAGGGAAAGACGGGAGGTGATCCATCTTTTCAATTATCATGGTCAGCGCAATGTGGGAGGGATCACATTGCAGTACAATGGAGCATGTGAAAAAGGCATGGGCAATTTCGCCCGATCAGGATGATAGGATAGACCTTCCGGTTACAAAAGAAGGTAAGCAGACTATAGTGCGAATTTCCAGCCTTATGGTATATAAGATAATTGTACTTGAAAAGATGTAACGCTGCCGGATAACCATGAAGAAATCTATTGCTTTATTGATTGCAGTAATAATCACATCATATTGTTTTGGCCAGTATCAACCAGTTAAGCATCGAAAAATAACAGGAGAAGAAGTTGCTGTCAGCAGCCCGGGAAGCTTCGCAAAATCCGGAAAAACCTATGTGCTGGCGAATGATATTTCAAGTGAAACAAGTGCCATCTTCCTGGGTAAAGATGTAATACTTGACCTTAATGGGTATACGATCAAATTTGCTGATGCAAAATATGAACATATTCCTAATTCCGGGTTTGAAGATGGACTGAAAGGTTGGGATGTTTCCAAAGCTCCCAATGCAAATGTTGTGAGCACTGCCGATGTACATGTGTTTCTTGGTGATAAATTGTTGAGCCTGAAGGCAGGTGATCAGGTGACATCACCATACGTTAACCTGCCGGTTGCCAACCGTTCTTATTTTGCCATGTGTGGCATCACCGGACATTATTATCATGACATGAAGAAGTATCCGGATGATGAAATGAAGGTAAGTGTGTATGTGGAAGATGAAAAGGGTAACGAAGTAAAATGTTTGACCGAGTATGGAGATGGAATTAAACAAAGCTGCCCTGTTGAGGAAAAGAAGCCGCGTTTGGGTGGAGGATTTGTTTATGCTCACCTTACCAAATTGCCGGCAGGAAAATATCGGGTACGCATAAAAGCTGATACAGATTGCCTGGTTGATGAAATTGATATCCGCCCGGCCATGGATGTAGGAATTAGTATCATTGAGAATACTACACCATTGGCACATTATGATCATGTGATCATGGAGTCTTATCCCCCAACTATACCGGCGTTTTATGATTACACTGAAGATATGGCTCTTGGTAAACCTTTGTCTTCGTTACCACAGGTGAAGGGAGCAGGAACAATTACCATTAAAAATGGCGTTATAGAAGGAGGCGCAAAAGGTATTCAATCCTGGGGCATTCAATCATCTTCTGATGATGTCAAAATTATTCTGGAAAATGTAAATATTAGAATAAATGGAATAAGTTCAGGTGCTGCAGATATTGCCAGGGCAAAAATAAATAATTGCCGTTTCGATGTTGAGATGCCATTTCTTATACAACGCCATGTCGGACTTTGCGCTGTAATTTTGAGAGGAAAAAATGCTTCCGAGGTGGCTCATTCAGAATTTTACGGGGGGCAAGGTTGTTTGTCAGTAAGAGGGAAAGAATCATTGGTTCATGATAATATATTTGTAAACCATCAAGTGGTAACAAACCATTATAGTATAATGGGTACTGGCGAAGGTTCTAAAATTTACAACAACCGGTTTGAACCGAAACAGGGATCAGGTATATATGTGTCAAAGCATACTGAAGTATTCAATAACATTTTTAAGATAGAAACATCGCCACCAACCTGTGAATACGGGAGAGAGGAATACAGTACTGCTGCCATCCGTTTGGGAGATTACCATGCAGTGCCTGGCTCACCCAAAGCTTCGGTTGGTAACCGTATACACGGCAATAAAATCTTTATAACCGCAAAAAATTATCCAACTCCTAAGGAGTACACGCCTATGGCATGGGCTGTTTTTTATAGTTCGCGAGGAGGTGAAAATTATGTATACGATAATGATATTATTGTTAATAAGCTGGATCCTTCTTCAAAAGTAAAAACAGCAGCGCTCTACATTTGTGGTGGTCCGGAATACTTCGGTGGGCAATTTTACGACAACCGCATTACCACAAATGTGCCTGCTGCATGGATTGCTACCATATACGGAGCTGCCTCCAATTCCAGGTTGTATAACAATACCATTATCCCGCTTAACGGGGCCAGTTTTAAAACTTTCCAAATTGGATCATTGGACCGTGACGAGTTGGTTGCCCGTAATATTGAATTCAGATCAAATGAGGTAGTAAATGGAAAATTTGAAATTGATGCTACTGACCAGGATCATACATATTCTGTGTACTGGACGCTACAAGTAAAGGTAGCGGATGTTAGTGGTAATCCTGTGGCAAATGCGAATTTGAAAATCTATGATAAATCAGGCTCCGTTGCATTCCAGTCGAAAACAGATGATAAAGGGGGAGTCGAAATAGAATTACCTGAATACCATGTAAATGGAAAGGAAAGAAGGGTGTTTTCTCCATATGTAATAGATGTTGCCGGTTCTAAAATGGAAGTTGAACTGGATGGAAATACAGAAATGGTTTTTACCATTGATTAGTTCCAGGCTACTTTAATATTGGCATTTTGATACCTACTCTGCCGACTCCTCTTCGGGTTTCTGCAGTATGAATGCAGATCTTACCGGAGCCGGCATTTCACTTTCAAGTCCTTTTACAGATTTCCATATCACCTCACTAAACAAAAAATCAGGGGCGGCATCCATCACCTCGAGATTAAAACTTTCGGAGAGCCTGGAAATTGCGTTTTCTTCCACATTCATTTCATGAATATTGTAACTTGCGTCGAGCGAAACGAAAGGGCTTAGATCAGGAGAAGCGGTAAAACACTCCCACATGGGGGTAGCAGCCGCATCATACTGACTCATGGGGGGTAGTCCAAGGATAAGCTCAATGGTTCGGAGCATAGAAGTGGTGGAATAGATCGTGCTTACCCTGGTATTTCGTTTGGCATACGGACTGGCGATATAGGCCGTTGACCGGTGTGCATCCACGTGATCGGGTCCGTTCTGGGCATCATCTTCCAAAATAAATACGGCTGACTCTCCCCAAATGGGACTGTTGCTGATGTGCTCAATTAGTTTTCCCACGGCGAGGTCGTTTTCTGCCACCATGGCTTTGGGGGTGGGTGTGCCAACCCTTGCACCTGATGTATGATCATTGGGTAACCTGAGCGTATTGAACTGAGGAACAGCATCGATGGCAACAAGCGAATCAAAATCCTCTCTCCATTTTTCAAACCGTACCATATCCGGAATAGACAGGTTATAGCCTGGGAAATCAACATCAAAATGTCCCTGGAGACTCTCCAGTCTGCTGTGATTATCTGAGACAAATTCCCCATAGCTCCTGTAGCTGACGCCTGCCCGCTGACAGTAATCCCAGATGAATCCTTCTGATGGAAAAGCGATGTCCCGTTCACCTTCGTAATCGTATGTTCCACCCCGGCTGCCATAACTTGTTGGCCAGGTTTTTTCAATATAATCATTTGCATAGGCTGCAGTACTCCAGTTATGACCATCAGCGCTAACCTCAGCATTTACATAAAAATTATCCAGCAGTACAAAGCTTCTCGCCAGCTTATGCTGGTTTGGCGTAACTATTTCGGGAAAGAGACAAAGTCCGGGATCACCATTCCCTTCGGGCATATCACCCAATACCTGATCATACGTTCTGTTTTCCTTGATGACGTAAAACACATACTTGATAGGGCTGGGATCACCAACTTTCTGAGGAATGGGATTTCCTTCTTCTCCCAAATACTGCATTTCCAATTCCTTGGAATAGGGGGTATTCCTATAAACTGCTTCTGTGTACACCTTCAATGTGCTTTCATCCGGTTCATCCAGCATGGTCAAGCTCCCCTTGAACATGTTACCAATATATTGTGTGGAATCTGTTCTTGGTATATAGGGATTGGGCCCTTTCGGGTTAGCAGATGAGGAAGAGCCTTTGCCATTGCATACCCATATCTTCTGATCAAGCACCTTGACAGATGTGGGGTACCAGCCAGTTGGAATGAAGCCAAGGCTCCTGCTTTCTCCTATTTCCGAAATGTCAAAGACAGCAAGACTGTTGTTATCTGCATTAGCCACGTAGAGCCTTTGACCATCTTCAGAAAGGGCTAAAGCGTTTGGTGTGCTTCCAGCCGGTGCCTCAGGGAAGCATGCAGTAAACAATTGCTCAATAACTTTTTTTGATTCAGTATCAATAATATGCACCGAATTATCATTGGCACATGAGGTAAGGAGAAATTTTCCGTCAGGGGTCAGAACCAGGTCATTCGGATGGCTTCCTACAGGAATGGTTTCCAGCATAGAGAGACTTTCAGGATCAACAATTGCGATGGCATCACCTCCCCAAAGAGAAACAAATAATACTGATCCATCCTTTGAAAATGTGCAGGTGTAGGCCTCATGTGCAAGAAAAAGCCGTTTGCTCTTATGACTCACCAGGTTGACTTTATAGAGTGCACTGTCCTCCTTTGTGGCGATATACAGGTTTTCATTCATATGATCCAATGTCAGTCCCGTCGGGGAGATCTTATTGGGCCATGCCTCCCCAAGCACGACAGGATCCAGTTCAACAAGGCCATTGTTGGTAGTATTATATATTCTCACCATGTTGTCATTACCACCGGAAGCAAACAGCCTCGAGTGGTTTTTGTTGAATGTCAGTCCGTACCATGATTTTGGGATTTCTGTTTTAGCTATAATCTCAAATGTAAAAGGATCAATAAGCATGATGGATTGTTCACTCTGTCCATTATTCGTGACAGCCAGCACCTGGCCATCTTTTGATGATACCAGGTTAAGAGGTAAGTCACCAAGTGGAATAGATTCTCCTGGGACAGAAAGAGACCAGCCATTAGGGAGTAGTATTCGTTGGGAATTCAGAAGTGCTTCCAGCGTATTTTCTCCATCTTTAGAATGGGTACAGGAAAATTGAATGATTGTAAGAATGGAGCTAAAGAATATAAAAAGGAAAGAGATAGAATGTTTCATCAGTTAAGGATCAAATATTTTGTCTAAATCTAATTCAAACTCTTTTTTCTTCCAAAGTTATCTGGCAAATAGTTATTTTAGAACAATTTAATACTACTATGAAATCATTTACTACCTACTTTTTGCTACTCATCTTGGTTTGTACTACATCCTTCGCCCAGGCAGATGAAGTTACCATTATTGATTCACGGCATTACAGCAATGTTCTTGGGGAGATAAGAAATTACCGGATATTCTTACCTCCAGGCTATTATGACAATCCCACAAAAAGATTCCCGGTAATCTATTTTTATCATGGCTGGTCGCAAAGATATTTCGGCAGTACCAGCAGAAGTGGATTTGATAAGGGAGATGACAATGATGGTGATAATATCGCCAACTATGTAGCCGGTCATGAGGTTATTGTAGTTAAACCCGATGGTTATAACCGGAATACTGATGAGGCATATTATTTGCGCCCCTACAATGTCAGTCCCGTTGAAACCAATCGCCAGTATCCCATCTATTTCCCCGAACTGGTTGGATATATTGATGCCCATTATAAAACCATTGCAGATAGGGAACATAGAGCGATTTCAGGCCTCTCCATGGGCGGTTTTATGACTTTCTGGATAGGAGGGAAGTACCCGCATCTATTGTCTGCAGCAGGTAATTTCTGCGGGTCTACTGAATTTGAGATAGGGCCGAAAGATACACCTGTTGAATACAGGCACATGGATATGTATAAAAACTACCATGGCATGAACGTACGCCTGAACTATGGCAACAAGGATTTCATAAGATGTTACCACCTGGACATGAACAAGATATGGACACAGGTCATGGATAACTATGAATACAAAATCTATGAGGCGGCGCATTCCACATGTGGAATGGCTGAGATGTTTGACTTTCTGATGGAGAGCTTTGATAATCCCCCCGGGACGCCTGAAAAGTGGCATCATACTGATGTTTATCCTGCGTTTTCTGTTTGGGGGTATCAAGTTGGTTCTGACCGAACTGTACCCGGATTTACCAGCCTTGAAAATGTAAATGCAAGAGGTTTCCGTTGCTCCGTCCGGGAGTTTCTACCTGATGGTGAACTGATGCCATTTATTGATCTGTCTCTAACGACTGCTCCCATCTATGAAAAGAACCAGGAATATCTGATCAATGATTTGGATTATCATGAGGGAAGCAGCTCACAGAAAGTTATTAAAAGTGATGATCAGGGACGGCTGATAATTAGAATGAATGGGGGACTTCATGAAATTGGGATCAACAGGGTGGATGATCCGCCCAATCTCAGTATAGCTTCCTGGGAGATTGAAAATATGGGATGGGCAAGCCCGAAAAAAGATGTCAGGATTTCGGTGACGATATTAAACAAAGGAGGCAGTCGGGCAGAAGATGTAAAAGCTACATTACTGGAAACAAGAAAGAGCGCCAGGGTAATTCAGAATGTATCTGACTTTGGCAGCATTGACGTCAATAAAACCGAGGATTCTGGTAAGCCGTTTACTTTTTCAGTGCAGGTAGATAGTATTGAAATGGAGAGATTTCAGGTGATCATCACAGACCGGGATAATCATAAATGGACTGAGTTTATTGATATCCCGATAATGACGGACCAGCCTGAAATCAGGGATTTTGAAATAGCCGACGGAAAGACATTTACCATTGCGGAAGCAGGAGATGATACAATTACCGTTTTTCTGGGTACAGGAAATGGAGATGGTTTAGCTAATCCAGGGGAGTCCATCGTTATTTTGGCAAGGGACCCGGATCTGTACCGGCGGACCTATCTGTATACTTCAGATCCATATGTAAATCCTGCCGGTATTAATACCAGGGTTTCTGATAGCTGGGGCAGCTATGACCATGTTGGCGGTTCGGCGAAATATTCCGTACCCATAATTTCTTCTGACTGTCCAGAAGATCACCAGGTGGAGTTTTTTGCCGAATACTGGCTCCCAGACTATCCCGATCACATTATTAAACGTGGAAAAATCACCATAAACATATCCGGGGAAGACCATACCGCACCACTGGTTCGTTGGGTACAATTGCCTGGGAACAATACACTCCAGGCCCACATTCATGACGGAGGAAAGATAAAGTATGCAAAAGCCATCCTCATGTCAAGGGAAGATCCCATGAAAGATGATCCCGGTCTATATTTGGAGGTTGAATTAAATGATGATGGGTTGGCAGGTGACAGGGTATCGGGGGACAATATATTTAGCAGGAAGATCCCGGAACAGAAATTCGGCTTGTATACCCTTGAAATTGAAGCAGCAGATATTTTTGGAAATATGAAGCTTGAAAAAGAGCCTCGTATTTTTGTTATACATTAATGGATCAAATTCTTAACAATAATTGTATTATGAAATCCGGAACAAATATGAAGCGTCGCAAATTCCTTAGGAATACTGCTATTGGGCTTGTCGGGCTCCCCTTAATTTCAGGTACATACGGGTATGTTGCCCCGAGCGATAAAATAAGGGTGGCACACATTGGTCTGGGAAATATGGGGAGGGGACACTTAGACTGGTTCTCAGATTTTGCTGATGTTGATACCGTAGCCCTCTGCGATGTAGATAAAGTCAGGTTAAGGGAGAAATTCAATCTGCTCCAGGACAAACATCCAGATACCAAGACTGATCTGTATGCTGACTTCAGGCGGGTCCTCGATAGAAAAGATATTGATGTCATTACCTGTGCAACACCTGACCACTGGCATGCCTTGATTGCCATTATGGCATTTCAGTCAGGCAAGGATGTCTATGGTGAAAAACCCCTTTCATATTCTGTGCAGGAAGGGCAGGTAATGAAAAAAATCTGGGAAGAAAATAAAGCTGTTTTTCAATTGGGTACACAGATACATGCAACAGATAACTATCATCGTGTTGCTGAGATTATTCAATCCGGAACCCTGGGTAAGATTCATACGGTCCGTTTATGGAAAACAGGGGGTTCACCCGGACTGGGGTACCCACTTGCTGAAGTTCCTCCTGATACCCTGGATTGGAATATGTGGACAGGCCCTGCTCCTTATCAAGATTATACACCCGTTCGCTGTCATGGTTCATTTCGTCATTTTTTTGATTATTCCGGGGGTGTTTTCGGTGACTTCTGGTGCCATATTGCTGATATAGTATACATGTCGCTTAGCCCTAAGGGATTATATAGCATTGATACCCGGGGAGAAAGACCCTGGGATGGAATTGCCGACACACCCCGCTGGATAGAGGCAGATTTCAAATTTAAGGATCTGGACCTGTACTGGACCACTACACCGCCGCCTGTCCCGGGAGCTGAGAAAATGCAGATAGGGGCTTTTTTTGAAGGAACAGATGGCACATTAACATGCGATTACTATACCAAAAAAATCCGCATTGGAAATGAAACAATGGACGACATTGATGAGATACCTAAAACCATTCCCCGATCCCCTGGTCATCAACGCAACTTTCTGGATGCTGTCAAATCGCGGGAACAGCCTGAGAGTAATCTTGCCTACGTCAGGGAGATGGCTCTCCCCATGTACCTTGCGCTGATATCCTTCCGGCTTAAAAGGAAATTGAAGTGGAATAGCGATATTGAGCAGTTTGAAGGAGATCCTGCTGCCAACTACTTATTGTCAAGGGAATACAGGACTCCATGGTCACTGCCTGTATAAATTAATAATGGATAAAAATGCTGAAAATGAAAAATACTGTTCTGTTTGGATTATTTGCTGCACTTCTTTTATCTTCCTGCCAGTCCCGGGAAGATTCCGGTTTAATTACCCTGTTTGATGGAAGTGACCTGAATGAGTGGACCCTTGGTTCGGAAGGTGGTTTTGATATAATTAAAGGTGATTTATATACCGGAAGTGAAGAGGGAAATGATCTTTTTACAAAAAAATGGTATTGCAATTATGTGCTTAGCCTGGAATATATGTTGTCGGATGTAGGCAACAGCGGGGTTCTCATACGCTGCGACCCCGAAGCTGCCTGGGAAACCGGGGTAGAGGTACAGCTATTGGCACCATGGACTCCTTATAGAGATGACCTTCATTGTACAGGTTCATTATATGGGCATGTAGCAGTAGCCAACCGTCCTGATGAAACCACTGGGATCTGGCATAAGATGGAAATCAGATGTGACCGGAATCTGGTAGAGGTTTCTGTGGATGATACAATAACAACCCTGGCCGATATTGATACGGTCATCACCATGGAAGGCAAGCTAATCTGTGGTGCAATCGGACTGCAGGTGAACCATGCCGAAAAGGAAGGCCAGTATGCTAAATTCCGGAATATTTACATCAGGGATCTTGACGTTGAACCTGACTATGTTAGTAAGGGTTTCTTTGAAACGGACAGCATGTTCAGAAGCCAGGCATATACAGCTGCCCTTAATTTGGGAGCTGAAATGGTCGAACCACTGGCCCTTATGATGTCAGGCGAAGATCCGCTGGCCAAAAGCGGAGCCAAACAGGTTCTGTTTGACATCGTTGCGCGGGCAACAGATCCACAGGGTGAAGGGACATACAAAAAAGATGTTACCATGGCCCTTCATAATTCTGCAGCTGGTGTTTCATCAGAAATCGTCAAAGATTATCTTGTTTGGTTATCAGGAATGATTCAGTCTACAATGCCCCAATAAAGTATTAACAAATATGAATAGATTCCTTGACGAAATACTTGAACAACCTGCCGCTTTAAGGGACACGCTGGCATTTTATGAAAGCGGAGAAGGAAAAGAGCTATTGCAAAGAGCCATTACACTCTGTCAGGGTATTGAGATCGCCGGTATCCTGCTCACGGGTATGGGAAGTTCTTTTTTCACTTCTTATCTGGCTTCCTGTTTATTAAGTGCTAATGGGATTACTGCTTTTGCCATAAATGCCAGTGAATTGTTACATTATCATTTTTCCCTTTTAAGAAAAGATACTGTACTGGTTGGGGTGTCACAATCCGGGGAGAGTTACGAAGTAGTAGAAATATTAAAAAGGCTTCCGGGTGGTGTACCCTCACTGGCAATTACCAATGAAGCATCGAGCAATCTTGCAAAAATGGGCAGCGAAGTGCTCTTATCAAAAGCTGGTAATGAAGAGATGACTTCTACCAAATCATACATATCAATAGCCCTTGTCAAATTGATACTCAGCTGGGCCCTGGCAGGTAAGTGGACAGAGAGGAAAAGGGATGAAATACGGCAGTTGATAACTAATATTGAGAAGCTGCTTAAAAGCCACCAGGTTTGGATGCCTGAGATCAGCCAGTTTTTGGGTGAATATGATTACATTGAGTTGATAGGACGCGGACCTGCCTGGTCATCAGTAAACCAGGGAGCTTTAATGTTCAAGGAGGCAGTTCGGAATCCCGCAGGGGGAAGCTTTGGAGGGGAGTTCAGGCATGGTCCTATGGAAATGGTAAATGAAGGATTCAATGCGGTTGTTTTTGCTCCCAAAGGCAAAACATTTGATCAAAGCCTGAAAATGGCCAAAGACATTGCCAGGTTTCATGGGAAAGTTGTGATCATCAGCAACAAGGAGCTGAATTTATCCGATCCCAATATTCATGTTTTCAAGTTGGATGTTATTGATGAATATTTGTACACCATCGGCAGCATCATCCCCATACAATTTATGGTTAATTCCCGTGCGATTGAACTCGGCCGTGACCCCGGATATTTTACAAGGGGTGCAAAGATCACTAAAACAGAATAGTCAAACCTGAAGCAAAAATGGAGGAAAAAGCCATTATTGGCCTTGATCTTGGAGGAACCAAAATTTTAAGTGGCCTGATCTCTCACAGGGGAGAGGTGATTGGCAAACCATATACCCTGCCTACCGGAGGAAAGGATCCGGAAAAGGCCATTGTAAACCGGATATTTGCTGCCATCGATAAATCCCTGGAAAATGCCAGCCTGAAGATCGAATGATATCTCAGGTATTGGAATAGGTGCTACCGGTCCCCTGGACATGAAACAAGGACTTATTCTGGATTGTCCTTTTCTTCCCACCTTAAAATATTTTCCGCTGAGTAAGACCATCCATGATAAATATGGTGTCCCGGTCTTCTTGAACAATGACGCTAATTGTTTCGCCCTGGGTGAATATTTTTTTGGGGCGGGAAGGGAATATGAGACAGTACTGGGATACACCCTGGGAACGGGTCTCGGTTGTGGCATCGTTATCAACGGAAAGGTATTTTCCGGCGCCACCCAGCATGCCGGTGAAGTGGGGACCTCTCCCTATCAAAATGAGACCATAGAGGATATTGTCTCAGGCGGTGGCATCAGCCGTATCTATAAAACCATATGTGGTGAGGACAGACCTGGCCGGGAAATTTCAAAATTGGCTGAGAAGGGCGATAAATTTGCCCTTGAGACCTTTGAACAATTCGGAGAACACCTGGCCTTTGCTATTTCTTGGGGGATCAATATCATTGATCCGGATATTGTAATTCTTGGCGGATCCATTGCCAATACAATGGCATATTTTGCCCCTGCCATGGAAAGGTCACTTCGCAAAAATATCTGCCCCCTTCCTGCCGAAAGAACCAGCGTTGTGAGGGCCATCCTGGGGGATCTTGCCGGAATGATAGGAGCGGCCTGTCTGGTTTTACAGGCAGAGAACAAAGTTTAAATGTATATTTGGAGCCTGGATTTGGTATGGTTGAGTTATATCTGACCTTTTATACTTTCTATCCGGTTATTTACTACACACCAAAATATGAAAACACATATTTTTATTTTGTTGCTTTTTACAACGCTGGCAGGGCATTCTTTAGCTCAGGAACCAGAGGATAGTATGGGCAGTATGAAAAATGATGCCCTGACAGTTTACATAAGCTCCAACGACGATGATCTCTCGATTGATTTTATCAGGAATGAAATACCCATTATCAATTATGTACGGGATCCCCAGGATGCCCAGGTATATATTATCATAACTTCCCAGGCGACCGGTGCATCGGGAATGGAATACACATTTTATCTGATGGGTCAGCATGAATTTTCAGGTATGGTAGATACCCTGAAATATGTCAGCAGTCCGGATAACACGGTCGAAAAGACCAGGGATGGGCAGGTTGCCGTTCTGAAAATGGGACTGGTACGATATATCATGCGTACGCCGATGTCGGTTTATACTGAGATTAGTTTTACTGAAGGGGCTAAAGAGGAATTAACAGAAGACCGTTGGAATAACTGGGTCATCCGATTGTTTTTAGGAGGCATGTTAAGAGGGGAAAAAACAACCAAGTATTCTAATATATGGGGCGGTTTTAATGTTAGCAGGGTGACGGATGAATGGAAAATGGATTTTGGCATTGACATGGGAAGCAATGTAGAAAAATTTCAACTGGATGAGGGTGTTCTGATCAGTAAAAACCAGGTAAAGATTTTTGATGGTCTTGTAGTAAAAAGCCTTGGAGAACATTGGTCCTTAGGCGCGAAAGCCCACGCTGGTACCTTCACTTACAGCAATTATAAATTGAAATACTTTTTATTTCCCGGGATTGAGTTTGATATTTTTCCATATTCCGAATCAACGAGGAAACAGGTAAGGATCATGTACAGTGCGGGCTATATCTTTCATCATTATAATGATACCACCATTTACAATAAAACCAGGGAACAATTATGGGGACAAAGACTGGATATCGCTGCTGAAGTGATCCAGAAATGGGGTTCTCTTGAAGCATCACTCGGATGGAAGAATTATTTCCATGATTGGTCGAAAAACAACCTGGCATTCAGGGGATCAATGAATGTTAGAATTGCCAAGGGACTTCAGATCAGGTTTTCAGGAGGTGCATCAATGATCCACAACCAGCTTAACCTGCCTAAGGGGGGTGCCTCTACAGAAGATATACTGCTGCGTCAAAAAGAACTTGCAACGCAATATTCCTATTTTACAGATCTTACTATTTTATATACTTTCGGATCCATTTATAATAATGTTGTGAATCCAAGATTTGACGATTTGGGTCGCTGGTGATATCATGATTGATTCATTATATTGGTAACCTTATGAAAAAAGTTTTACTTTACGGTGCCCTCACTTTGTTCCTTCTGATTTTACTTGGATTGATCCTGCTTCCTGGAATTGTTAAAAGATATGCCATCAGCCACAGCCCTGAACTGATTGGCAGATCCATAGAACTGGACAGATTAAAGGTGAATTACCTGGGTGGAAAGATCAGGATTACAGACTTTATTATGTATGAGGCAAATCAAAAAGATCTGTTTATTTCTTTTGATACCCTGATGGTGGACCTGAAACCGTTGCGTTTGATTAAAAATGAATTCATCATGCAGCAGTTCTACCTGAGTGGACTGAACGCCTATATGATCCAGGAAGATTCGCTATTTAATTTCAGCGACCTGATTACTTATCATTCCCCAAAGAATGGGGAAGTGGATAAGGAGATGAAGGATACTGCTACAATCGAAGCATTCAAGTATGAACTTTCTGAAATTGATGTCCGTAGATCCCACTTTTCGTTTGAAAACAGGAACCTGGAAGATACCCTCCTGATTCAGGATCTATCTTTTTTTATTCCTTACCTGGGATGGAATCAGGAAGATAGAAGCGATGCCAAGATACGCTTTCTGCTTGAAAACGATGGTTATATTGAGGCAGGTATTCAAGTACATCCAGTGCAGGGGGATTTTGACCTCTCACTGGTTATCAATTCCCTCAACCTGGAAGGTATGCGTAACTATGCTGCAGAGCTTGCTGAAATTGGATCTTTGAAGGGAGTATTCAATACCCGGCTGGATATTGCTGGTAACTATAATATGCCCGAACAATCCGTGGTATCAGGTATGGTGGAGATCCGTGATCTGTATTTGGAAGATAGAAATAATAAACAATTTCTGGGAGCTGAATCCATCCGGACAAGGATTGGGGAAATTGATCCCCATAATTCCAGTTTTCAAATAGATTCGCTTACTATCTCTAAACCCTATATCTACTTTGAATTGAAGGACTCCACCAATAATTTTGTTGAGATCCTGGGTAATGCCCCTGCAAGTGCTGATTCTATTGAGTCACCGGACAAAGACGAGGATTCTATAAGCAGGGATTCTTCGAATCAGATTTATTATGCCATTCAAACTTTTAATATTAAGGAGGGACAGATCGATTTCACCGATCTTACGACCGGTCAGGATTTCAATTATGCACTTTCGGAAGTTGAGGTAAATTCAGAAGGCATTGAAAGTACGGCTGACTGGGTGCATATTTACGCATCAATGCTCCTGAACCAAAGAGGTAAGTTGGTGGCAGAAACAGGCTTTAATCCTCTGAATACAAAAGAGATAATCTTTGATTATACCATTACCGATTTTCAATTAAGCGACTTACATATCTATTCAACACATTTTGTGGGATTCCCGGTTGTGTACGGAGAAATGTACTATAAGGGTCACACAGAATTGAAAAATTATGTGCTTATAAGTGATAATAAGTTGATTCTGGATCAGGTTACACTGGGAGAAAAAAGAGGAGGCCTGCTTGACCTGCCTCTGAAATTTGCTCTTTTCATTCTAAAAGACAGAAACGGCGTGATAAATTTGGATATTCCGGTTAGAGGAGATACCAAAGATCCGAAGGTGAAGGTGGGGACCATCGTCTGGAATACTTTAAAAAACCTGATCATTAAGACTGCTGCTGCACCCTTTGATTTCCTCGCTGGGATGATAGGTGTGGATCCGAAAGATGTTGAGTCCATCGAATACGCCTATATGGATACTACCCTGACAGATGGCAGGCAAAAACAACTTGATATGCTCCTGGAACTTGAGCAGATAAAAGAAGGTCTGGAAATTGAACTTCTGTATTTTAATGACCTGGATCTGGAGAAAAATCAGATCACCCTGGAGTTAGCAGGTGCCTCGACCGCAGACACCCTGGAGAATGATCCAGGGATGACTATGGTGGGTAGGATCGATTCTATTGCCGATATTTATACAAGTGTACGACTGGCCCAAATAGAAGGCTATCTGTTCGCAAAGAATGACTCAACAGAAATCCAGGTTTATAGGTCAGATACAAGGGCCCCTCAAAACCTGGGTAGCAATCCCCGGTTTGAAGTAAAATATTCTGTAAAAGAAGCTGAATTGGACAACTCCAAGTAAATGGCTAAATAATGAAACTCATAACATACCTCACCATAGCGCTATTGACCTGTTTTGCAAATCTGTCTGTTTTTGGATATCCTCCTGGAAATGAGGAAAATACTGCCAAGAAGCCAAAAAAATATGTTGCTTTCTCCACTGATACGGAAGCTTATTTCATGCCAAGGGATTTCGAGCACTTTCAGGGCGAATTTACGGGGCAGATAATTGAGGTTTGCGACAAATTTGATGTCCCTTTCACCTGGCTCATTGTGGTCGATAAAGAGCATACCGAGATACGGGACATGTCAAAAAAAGTCTTACCTGAACGTAAGGATATTGATGAATTCTCACTCCATGTTCACTACAAATGGTTTATTATGGATGACCCTGACGATTTCAGTTCTTTCAAAATTGTAGACAGGCGTATGGACTGGCTCAGGGAAGCGAAGTCTGAAATTGAACATGCAAGGATGCCAATGCCTGTGAGCTACCGTTATGGAGGAGGGGACTCAAATGACAGCCTGTACTATATGGAAGACCTTTTATTCCTCTGTGATGAGTTTGGCATCAGAAACTTTCTTTTCAGTCCCACGCGCCTGAAAAACGTGATCGGTATGACCCGGCATGAACACAAAGGGAACAATGTCTGGACCATTGACGGTGGACGAGATCTTACTTTGCTATCTACTTGCATTTACCTTGACGAAGATAAAGAGGGCATTCTTTCAGCGATAAACCAGCGATTGCAATCTGCTGATTATGCTATCATTGGCAGTCATGACTACCGGGAGGTTGTTCCGGTACACATGACCGCTGCCATTGAATACCTCAACGCCAATTATAATGTCGAATATGTAACCATAGACCGCATTGGAGAGCTGGTTCGTAAGGGAGAAATTCGCAATGAATGGTAATGGATCTTTTGCCCAGGGCTCCTGACCTAATACCTTGCTTCAACGATATTCATTTTTCCAATCGTATACCATCCTTCCGGATCTATTCCCTCAATGGCCAATTTAACCTTGGGCTCATGTGATTGACGGTCTATAATACCAATTTGTAAATCATATTCGCCAACAGGTATATCCGCGGGAATGAATACCGCATCATCATAAACATTGTCCCCTGGAAGCCAGGTAGTAATATCTGCATCAGTAAGCATGACGGCTGATCTGTCCTTATTTGTAAGCCTGATTGCCAGGAGAAATTTTTTATAGCAGGGTGCCACGCCATTGTTTTCCCACCAGGATAAAAATGATAGTTTGTCATTGGGTGCAGCGAATTCAGGATAAGCAAAACTGCGCAAAACAAACCTGTAACCCATCTTCTTGAGCCACTCATCGATCAAAGGTTCCCATTCTTCAGGGACTCCTGAGGATTTGGCATTGAAAGAAGAAATATGCCATTTTAATGTTTCATTAATGATATACTCCACATCTTCAGCATCATAGCCCCGTCTCTCTTTCCAGCTTTTAAAAGTACCGCAGATTTCCAGGCTGACCGGTGCTTTTTTCCATGCATCCTTCATCCCAAAATTGATGATACCCCGGGGGTAATATCGGAACATGTGGGTCCAGCCATCCTGCTCATCAGCCCAGAAATCCAGATCACCAATGCAATCAACCCTCCAGCCTACATTCGCCTGGGTAAGGCCGTATTTGTTGGTTACCTCATCTGTCAGCAGCATGATCAAAGGTGTGTCTTTGAAATTGTCGGTATAAGCGTTGACCAGAGCCGCCCTGGTTGTTTGTTTAAGTATGGCAGAACCTCTGCCCTCTCCCCAAAATCCTATGATGGAAAGATCAACGGCTTCGAGGTCTGGATGCGCATCATACCGTTTTCCAAGAGCGGTAATCATTTTTCCGAAGTATTGAGCGTATCTTGGATCTTCAGCATCCACCCGCCATCCTTTTTTTCCATCCGGCAGCCATTCGTCCCCTTCTCCTACCATTTCGCGGTACCATGAGTGGTACATCTCTTTCGGGTCCTGTTCCATAGGGTGCAATGCGAAGAATAAGGGTTTGTCCCCGGTCATGAGCTGTCTTCAGGGCCTTATCTATCATCGGCCAGTTATATTTGTCCAATTCCGGTTCCACAAACTTCCAGTAAACCCTGTGATACGCTATTGAGGTCTGGGGATGATTCTTATTTTCCAGGTTTCCATCAAATTCCTGGTACTCAATTGGGAAACCTTCGGTCCAGCCACTGCCTTCATTCAGTTCATCGCCATTAAACCGTTGGAAGGTCATAAAGCCTATACCGGGATTGATCAGAACATCATCTATTTCTACAGGTCTTACAAATATTGTTTTCTGAGCTGATCCTTCCAGGAAGAAAACGGAAAGAAAAACCAGGATAGCTAAGTAAAATTTGATTTTTTTCATTTTTTATTGGTTTTGTTTATTAAGTCGTTTTTCAATCCTGTAGATGGTTTCCTGGAAAGGAGCTAACCTGACATGTCCCTCCGGGATTTCATGTAAACTTCTCAGGTCCATAATAATCCCCAGTTTTCCGGATCCTTTCAGGTCAAAGTCAAGCTGTTCCGCAGTCAGATTACATGCATATACCAGGTAATCTGTTTTGCGTTCAAACGCCCGCACTTCAACACCGGTCACCAGCTTTCCTTGTTGGTCAATGCCCGTAACTGGCCGCGTCAGACCTAATTTCTCAGCCAGCGGAGAAAGCAGGTAATGGTAGTCTTCAGTTTTTAGTGGGGCAGCCAGATAATATAAGCTACCCTTTTCCATTTCTGTCTTTACCAGGGCTGCTTTACCATCATCAAACCTGGCAAGTACCTGGTGTGGACCTGGGTCAATGGTTTGAACAAGCCCGTTTGAATAGAGGGTCAGATTATCATCCGCGAAAATGTCCTTGCCGAGTGTGCTTATCTTTTTCTGTACCTCACCATATTGAATGGTTTGAGTAAAACTCTGGTCATAATTCTGTACTTTTTCACCCTCGCCAATAATGGGAGGAAGGGTCACGTCTGTTATGCGGAACCCAAGTTCTGATATTTTGTTGTTTTCCCGGGCATACTGATCGAATATAAATGATTCTGGAATAATGACTGCAGTGCCACCTTCTTTGGTATAATCTGATATGGCAGTAACTACCTCAGGTCGGATGTATTTGGCCGCAGGGATAATCAGTAGCTTGAAATTTGCAAGCCTGCCTTTCAAAATCTGCTTTTCACTCACAAAACCAATCCTGCAGCCAAGGAACCGGGATCCTTCCCATACGGAATGGACTGCATCCAGATAGGGAGTGCGGCCTGCCTGAATCAGTAGGGGAGGCACCTGCAGGATGCTTGTTTTGGAATAGAGGATGGCTACTTCCGGCTCAGGTTCCGTGAATGCTGCAATCTCCGGCCCCAGTCTTCTCACATCCAGTGCTAATCGCAATACCTCGTCTATGTCTGATAATGATATGGTTTTACTATGAGGCAGGGATGACTGGTTCATCTGCAAGTACTCCCGGCTTGGAGCATTTGCCCACCACCATTTGGAAATGGCGGATTTGCCATGCAAGAATTGAAGCAATATCCCATGTGTGCCTCCACCCATCTCAGGTTCCACCATCACCATTTTGTTTTCGCTAAGGCTGGACAACAGGTCGGAGAAAATAGTTGAACTGCCCGATTCATTCAGGATAACATCGTCCACTTCATTTATTATCATTTCCTCATCTATCCCTGTAACGCTGTTGGATGATCCCAGCATAGATGATGTACCTCCGGCGCAAATTGGTGTATTCGGACTGAATTTGCGCATTTCTTTTTTAATCCAGCTCAGGTAATCTGTAAAACGCCTGTTGTTAAAACAGGCCCAGTCGTACCATGCGGCACGATTTACATCATCTACCGGGCGCGCATTATGTGTGGCAGGGGCATGGATTTGAGCAAAAGTTTGATATTGCGATCCCCATATCTGATTCAGTACTGTAATGTTTCCATGTTTTGTTTTAAGCCAGTCCCGGAACATCTGCTGACTCTTCTCACAGTAACAGATGTACTGCAATTCATAAGCCATGATATTGTATAGCAGGTTGGGATTTTCCTCCCATTCATGGGCATGAATTTTTATGTATTCCAATATGGCCTCCCGGATATGCGGACTCTCCAAACAGATTACAACGTCCTCTTTTTTACCTCCCATGGCCCACCTGTCTTTGATGAGATGTCCGCACCAGCCGTCCCATCCTACACGGCGAGTGCCGGGATGTTTATGAAAGGCTTCATAAACAGGGGATTGTTCAATATTATACCTGGAACCCCCTCCAACAGTATAGCTTTCCAGCCGGTGGTTGAAAGGTGCAAAATACTCCATCAGGGGGCCCTGATTAATCTGCAGCATGGAGAAAATGAGATTCGGTTTTCCCTGTTTATCCCGGTAAAAACCATTGGCTGGTTTTAACTCATTTAAAGGGGGATGTGGAGGAACATAAAAGACCTGAGAAGTCGTTTCATTTTCGGGAGCCAGTACCGGGACCTTGCTTTTCTGTGCGGATAATAGGATGTCAATTTCCTTGCTTGCCTGAGAGCAGGATGAGATAATATACTCCAGGATCTTTGTTTCTTCTTCCTCATTCTGGAACCAGACCAGTTTACTCCTGATGCTGAGACCGACTTCAGCAGTAATAAGCGGAATGCGTTGATACAAAGTTTGATACCCTTGCAATTCGGCAGTTTTGACTTCTTTTTCAAGCTTTTCGACCGCCACTTTTGCTTCTGTCTTTAAGCGTAGTAATTCAGGGCTGGGGATTATTTTTTCCTCAGGTCCGGCAAGTGCAGGGTAAACATAACGATCATCGATGATGGTCCGGCAATCGCCTGGATCCATGTGGGATGCTGTTTTTGAACCTTCTTCACCTTTGACCAGTCTGATGTTATCCAGGTAAAGGGAATGGCCAATGGAACCGAAGGATAAACGGAACTTACGAATTTTATCCAGGGCCAGGGGGCGGTCGCCTTCTGATACCATGGCCTTCTGCAAAAGAAACTCAAAATGATTCCAGCCTGTGTTCAGAAAGATTTTTTGCCAGTTATAACTCTGTCCATGAAATTCGGCCTCTTCATCAGTGCCAAGATCATCACAGATCTCAATATAACCATAGTGAAGCTGGGGGGATGGATTATAGACATCAAATTTCAGGTAATTGTAATTGCTCCAGTCTTTTATCAGCTCTTCGCTCTCCAGCCAAAGGGACTGTCCATCAGGAGAGTTTATTTCCAGACAGCTTCTGCCATGTGCAGGAAATTCTCTGGACAGCGAGACCGTTCCTTTCCAGATCGCAGAGATTGACGGGCTTTCAAAATCATCAAGAACGATCACATCTGTTGTGGTATCATTACTGGTGCAGGATGCAAAAAGAAGGAGAAAGCATATATTTAGTAAATAAATCCGCATAAAGTATAAGTTTTGTTAAGGATTTTTACCTATCTCATTAAATAAAGCATCCGCCCACTCAACTGGATTCTCAAATGGTTGAATCTTTGAAATTTCGCCTGATTGTATCCACTTTTCTTCCCACTCAAGCATATTAAATGGCAAGGAGCATTTATCTGCATTGTAGTACAGTCTCCATCGGGGTATATAATAATCTCTAATTAAGCCACTCCAGGTTCTTGCAGCATACTCGTTTACCCAACCGCCCCAAGTAGTAATTAATCGTCGTGCATTGGCTTCATAATAAGCTTTTTCTTCCTGTGTATCACCCCATTCTTTTGCAAAATCTGTCCAGTTCTGAAGTTTCCAATTGGGATGTGATTCCAGTAATCTATCCACTTCAGCAAGGATTTCTAGAGCTTCGTTAAGCAGCGTATAATTTTTTTCACCCGTACGCTGAAATTTTGCCAATTTTTCATCTGCCTTAATGCCCAGGTATTGACAGGTATACTCGATAGCATCCACCTGGTAAAGCTTACTTCTTCTACAACTATCTTTACAACTTAAGAAAAGCTCAACGCCTTTTTCGAAGTCATCTGAGGTATTAATACTCCCTTGTTGCCTGGTGTTTGGTCTAAACTGGTATGCATTTCTGGGATGGTCTGTAAAACTCCCAAAGCAGGACACCTTGAAAAACTCAAAAGCCTTTTTCATGTTCTGTGGATATGCCCCATAACGATTTATACAGTATCTTTCAATCCAATCATCTAAATTGATCTCCTCACTTGCCCAACCCACATCCGATAACAACTCATAAATAATTTCATTATTTTCAATTCCTTCAGGAGCAAATCCATAACCGATCAATTTTCCCTTGTCACTGTAATTTAAAGCTTCAAAGGGCATTTTTGCATATAAATCCAAGCGTCCATTCAAGGCGGTTTTACCACCCATATTAGGTATGAATGAGTAAATCCATTGCTTACCGAAGAATCCTGAATACATCATCCATGAAGGATCTGAATTCCACCACAGCCTATTGTATTCATTAGCCAGATCTAATATTATTAACTTATCGTCAGGAACCTTTGATATGAGAGCCTGCAGGCGTTCAGGTGTCCAGAATAATACCCCATCCTTTTTTTGATATGGGAATGTCCAGCCCTGCATAACCCATATAGCTTCAGGATTTACATTTTGAATAGAAAAAAAAACAGATTCACCATAGGCGGCCAGTTCAGCTAAGGCCTTTGATGTATCATTTGACAGCGGCACATCCATTTCATTAAAACTGTCCGCAAGATAGAAGGCTTGCTTTCCAAATTCCATCTCATATTCTGTAATGTAAAGACCCCCAATTTTTAAAAACAAATCACTCCCTGGCTCGAGAATATAGGATTGGTACTGTTTATCAAAACCGCCCCAGTTCAGTTCCCTGACTTTTTCTTCAGGAAATAATACCTGGATCCCGGAAGGCACGAAACCAGCAAAGGCCGGTACAATTGGGTGCATGTCTAATTCCTGAACGCGATTCAATATCTGATGATTAAGTTGGATCTGTTTTTCGAAAAATGATTCAGGTAGGGGACCATCCCAACCGCAGATCTCGCCCATTTTGTTCCAGGGGAAATGTGCCGGTCCTGTAAAGTACTTATCAATGTCATCCTGAGATAATCCGAGTTTTATAAAGACCCTTTGGAGAATAGCCTCATGTGCTCCAGGTAGAAGAGGCATATTTATTCCGTGTAGGGCCATCCAATCTATTTCCTTTTCCCAGCGCTCCCAATCCCAATATGGAGTGGTATAGCCATGTGATACTATATTGAAATAGTAATGATATGGGTAATAGGATTTGACACTGTTGGTATACTTGGGTAGTTTTTCAGGTATATTAATCCTGTTTCCCGACCAGCTCACGATGGAGTTGCAGGAATTAGTAAGATAATCATAAGCTCCCCGGCATAAAGCTACCTGGCTTGATGCCGATATAAGTATTTTATTATTAGTTACCTCTAGAGAATAGCCTTCAGAGCTAGATGTATCAAGAGTCAATTCAAATTTGTTTGCATGCTGGCTACCTATGACTCGAGCTAGGACTGCTCGTGCTGGCTCTGTATTATCAATCATCTGGCAGCCTGCACTAGCAATCATTATAAACCAGAGGGATATAGTATTAATTTGTTTCATAGATGCTGACGGCGGACCTAATTCTTTATCATGATTCTCTATTTAAAAGGAGAGGTTAGGTAATCTTCGATATCCAACCAGTGATCCAGCATAATTTTTCTTTTCTGTTTGAGGTTCTCAATCAGGTCGGGACCCAGCAGGAAAGTATCTTCGAGGTTCTGGTCTTCAGCATGGCTTATCAGCTCCATTCCCCCGTTCTCCAGCAGGACTATCAATTCATTTGTATTATCCAGTTCATCGCGCATGATCTGATTGAAATCTAGAAGATCCTGGTCTCCGGTCCAGGTCGGGATCTTATTTGGTCTGTGAACCGGACCAGCAAGAACTTCCTGGTTGCGGTTCCGGATGATCTGTGCATCATTAAAATTGCCACAACTCCTTACAACGCTGCTATGAATTCGCAATGCCATGGCCAGATTGTCCAGGAACTCCTGTTCAGGAGCATTAAAGATCTTCTCCATGGAGGTATACACTCTTTTTAAACCAGAAAGGTAATTGCCAGTGGTTCCCATAGGAATGGCATTGTGGTCTCCACCATGAATATCCATATAATCATTGCGGGCTTCATCAATGGATACATTGAAGACATGAGGGAGGAAATATGCTTCTTCCTGGGGACTGAGCCGCTCTGGGGCAATTACAAGCGGGCGGGTAATATGACGTGTTGAGACTCCCCAGTATAATGTACTTAAACCACCAATGGTAGCCTGTTTGCTTTTCAATACTTCATCCAGCGCAAGGAAGGCTTTGAACAGTTGGTCAGCCGATTCTTCTCCTGCCCACTTCAGACAAAGTTTTTGCAGACTTTCCAACGTAGGGATCAATCCCTCCTCAGTCGGACTGGCTAGGTAATCTTCGACAATATCGACAACTTTTTCTACCGTTTCCAGTCGCTCAGTCCCCCGGTCATAAGCTCCACCAAAACTCAGGTTATATCTTTGAGGAATGTTTTCACTGTTTCTGTTGAGTGTTCTGAGTATACCAAGGGGATTAATAATTCCCTTGACCGGATAAGCGGACCATGCCATACTTCCTAAATTTTTCCTGGGGGGATTATTTCCTTTATCTGTACCCCGGATATAACAATTTGCAGGTAATTGACTTACAATTTCATCAATCTCAGGGTCAGTAAACATACCCCGCATAAAAATGTCAATATCATGCCCGGTTTGCCTGGCAGCATTTTTAAATATGTTAACCAGTTTTAATACACTTTCACTTATGTTATGGTGGCTACAACTGGAGGGACCATTCGGACCGCTGTAAAGCCAGTCTGCCCAGCACAATCCGCACCCGGCATCATTCATGTTAAAATGAACTGTATGGATCTCAGGCACATTTTCAAACAGTGCATTGGCCATATTCTGATACATTTCCACAGCCTCTTGCTGGTGAAGGCAAGGTGCAAACTCCATTTGAAGGCTGCGTCTGGGATGATCAACCCTGGGACCGCGAAGGTGTGGGTATGACTCAAAGAATGCAGCGGTCAGAAAATGAGGTTCATTGCTCCTGTATCCGGCACAAAGGCCTAAATCACGGATTATCTTTACTTTGTTTAATAAGAGTTGACGATTTTTAACTACCAGTTCTTCAGGAATAAATGGAGCGATCCTTTCATCAGGAAAGAATTTCATAAGACTTCGGTCATAGGCTGCATATTCATGCCAGGGGCTTCCTCCTTCCGGCATTTCAAAATCAGCTTTTTCTGTTGTTGAATTGATATTCATATCAATTCTGCCAAAGGGTTTTAAACGGGCGATCTGTACTGAAAAATCCTTGAATGATTTAACATCATGATATGAGGAGTGGACAACAAATACGGCTTCCTCTTTTTCCTGGCCCTGTGCATAAGCATTAAAAAGGAAAAGCAACAATATTAGTATGGAAATTTTACTCAGGCTTAACATATTGATTACATTTTCTTATGTTCTGTAAAGATATTAATGTTTCGAACATGGTGTCATATTCAATTAATTGTTAAATTCAGAACAAAATTGTAACACATGAGATAAACATGATTTATATTTATTATAAAATCCTAAACCAATGAAAACAAATCGCAGAGATTTCATCAGGCTTGCAGGTATAGCCGGAGTTGGCCTGGCCGGTACCAATTTAATCAAATCATGCAGTTCCGAAACAGTTGAGACAAAGCCGGATCAGCAATTTAACATGTGCGGCTATGCTGCTCCCAAACTTGAAACGGTAAGGATTGGATTTATTGGACTGGGGCAAAGGGGACCTGGAGCAGTGAACAGGATGAGTCATATTGAAGGCGTTAAGATAAATGCCATCTGTGATCTTAGGCCAGACAGGATAGATGTAGTAAAAGAGCAGCTTGCCAATACGGATCATGATCCTGCCACATACTCCGGTAATGAGGAAGTCTGGAAAGAGTTATGTGAGCGAGAGGACATTGACCTGGTTTATATCTGCACCCCCTGGCATTTACATACGCCTATGGCTGTGTATGCTATGAAACAGGGAAAACATGTATGTACCGAGGTGCCGGCAGCGGTAACCATTGATGAATGCTGGGAGCTTGTAGAGACCTCGGAGAGCACTAAGAAACATTGTATGATGCTTGAGAATTGCTGTTATGATTTCTTTGAATTGCTGACACTGAATATGGCCAGGCAGGGATTTTTCGGGGATATCATCCATTGCGAAGGGGCTTACATCCATGATCTTCGTGAATTAAATTTCTCCAAAGGGGGTTACCAGGATATGTGGAGACTGAAGGCGAACCAGCGGAAAGGTAATCTCTACCCAACCCATGGACTCGGACCCATAGCCCAGATCATGGACATCAACCGGGGAGACAGGATGGACTACCTGGTATCTGTCTCTTCAAATGATTTTATGATGCATAAAATTGCTGAAGAGCTGGCTGCAAGTGATGATTTCTATGCTCCTTTCGCGGAAGAAACATATAGGGGTAATATGAATACATCGACCATCCGTACCATCAACGGGGGCACTATGATGATACAACATGACGTAACATCACCTCGTCCATATTCAAGGATACATCTGGTGAGTGGCACGGAAGGATTTGCCAGGAAGTATCCGGGACCCACCCGGGTATCTCAGGGACATGGATGGTTCTCAGATGAGGAAATTAAAGCCCTTGAAGAAGAGTATAAGCCCAAAATAGTCGAGCGGGTCGGGGAACTGGCCAAGGAGGTTGGCGGCCATGGGGGAATGGATTTTATCATGGACTGGCGGACCATTGATTGCCTCAGGAATGGCTTGGCGCTGGACCAGGATGTTTATGATGCCGCGACATGGAGTTGCATTACACCCTTGAGTGAATGGTCGGTTCTGAATCGTTCAAATTCGATAGATGTACCTGATTTTACTAGAGGAGCATGGGAAAATAACCAGCCAGTTGACATATCCCTCGAACAGGGAGGGAATACAAAGGTCCTGTTATAATTGCATTAAAACATCTTCTTTATGAAACTTCTACAGCATCGCCGTATTCTGGGATTGATATTTATTATTATGACCTGTCTGGGCCTGGAGGGACAAGAATATAACATACAGGTCATCCGGGAATTTAATGTTGGATCGGAAGTAGGTTCACTCCGGGCAGTTCCGGTGCAACTCCCGGCAAACAACAAAGGCATCCTGGTGGTCTATTCCGCAGATAAAGATATTGATCCGTGGATTGAAATGTTTTATTCTCCGACAGACCACCTGAAGTTTGTTATGTATGACATGGAGGGGAAGGAGATCTGGCGAAAGGAACTGGAAGATTTAACCCTGAACGGGATATGGTTTACACCTGTTTTGCCATTTGACCTTGATGGGGATGGGGTGGATGAGATCTGGTTTGTCCGTAATACCGACAAGGACCATCCCCTGGGTTATAACCATTACAAACTTGAATCCATGGATGCAGCCACCGGTGAAACTACCGGACAATATCCATGGCCCAGGTCGGTTTCCGGTGAGTCCCTCAGCGCTACCTTCAGGAACTTTATCATGGGAGGTTATGTCAAAGGAGAACCAGTGCTGCTTACAGGGCAGGGTACCTATGGAACCATGGGTATACAGGCCTGGAATGCAGGCCTGGAAAAGCGCTGGGAACTTGAAATCAGTAAAGATGAACCAGGTGCCCGTGGCAGCCATATGTGTCCCGTTGTTGACATTGACATGGATGGAATAGACGAACTTATGTGGGGTGAGAGATGTATATGCCTGGACAATGGTAAGTATGTTTTCATTGCTGACAAGCATCAGTACAAGGGCCATTCCGACGTGGTTCAGCCGGTTTGGAATTACAAGGAGAAAAAATGGTATATATATACCTGCCGGGAAAGCGGGGAGGACGGATCCATAAAGCCCAGGATAGTTACCTTCGATGATAAGGGAGAGAGGGTATGGTATGACCTGGAAAAAGGCCACATGGACCTGGGATGGACTGCTCAGGTGGCAGATGAGAGGGGTTCTCTGGCCTATACCATTTCCCGTGGAGGAAAGACTGCCGGTCCGGAGGGTTTTTACCGCTTAAATGTGGTGGAATACGGGTATGAGACTTTCACGGGTGAACCTGTCAAACTGCCTTTCCCATCCTACCTCACCATTCCTGTAGATCTGGATGGGGACGGTTACCATGAATTCGCCAGGGCTGGCGGGGAACAGGCTGACCGGAAAATTTATGATATCCAGGGGAAGATTATTGGGGACATTGGAGAAACCGGATACCTGGCCATGGCATCACATTTCATGGACCTTCCCGGCGAACAATTATTATGTTACTACCCAGACGGAACAGTAAAGATCTGGGCAGATAAAAATGCTTCAGACAGCCCGCGTGCAAAATCCCGGTATGAAAATCCTTTTTACAGGGTCAATAAAATCCTGTCGGCTACGGGCTATAATTTAATTGTCCTGGGAGGAATTTAAGCCTGTTCAGCAAGCTGCTATTTCCCCAGCATGGGGAATAATTGCCGGATTTCTTCATCGTTGGGTTTCCTGCCATATTCACTGATTTCGAAGGCTTCAGCGACAGTGGCTTCCTTCCCTTTTTCTTCCCCATACCATTTCACCAGGGTTTTGCGGACTTCAGGCGTGATTTCTCTTTTCCATTGTTTTCCCAGCCATTCCAATTTGGCTTGCTCATCCTGGGGGACTTCATCCAGTCTTCCTGAAAGCCATGGCAGCCACTCGAAAAACTGTGATTCATGTGCAGACACCCCGTAAATCTTCTGTTCGTAAACATCAGAAATATCAACAGCAATATCCGGGTGAAATGGATATGGTTTTTGAAACCTGTCCTGCGTGAAAAGAAAGACCGGATTCTTTTTTAGCGGAGGAGTATCAGGAGCGATGTTGGGGACAATGACCATGAATGCTGCATCCTGGATAAGTATGGCCGTATTCCGGTGATCCGGGTGGTAATCGTTGGACCGGTGTCCGATTACCACATCAGCGTTCCATTTACGGATCAGGCGGATAATATCCAGGCGTATATTTAGATCAGGCATCACCTCACCATCATGATTATCCATTACATGGTAGCTCACACCGTATCTTTTTCCTGCCTCCAGTGCTTCATTTCTCCTCCTCTTAGCAAGGGCACCCCCTCCTTCAGCAAAGTGACCGGCATCACCGTTCGTGACCGAAACAAAAAGCACCTTGTGCCCGAGTTTGGCAAATTTGATGGCAGTTCCACCCGTGGTCACATCCGCATCATCCGGGTGAGCCCCAATGACAACAATATTCAGTTTTTCGTCCTGGGAAAAGAGGGAAATTGAAAAGACAAATAAAGACAGTATAAAAAGGATGTTTTTCATGGTTTATTTTTTTTTGTATCAGCAATATTAACGAAAGATTGTAAATTTAGTACCATTGGACATTAATCTTCTCATACATTATTAAAAAAGTGATGATCATGCGTTCAATAATCCCTGTTATGCTCTTAATCCCTGTTTTTATTCTTTCATGTCAGCAACAGAGTACAAAGGAAGCGTCCCGGCCAAATATCATTTTTCTGCTGACAGATGACCAGCGGGATAATACGCTTGGCATTATGGGGCATCCCTGGGTGCAAACGCCTAACATTGATCTGCTGGTGAAGGAGGGCATCAGGTTTTCAAATACCTACATCGCTGAACCAACATGTTCACCCAGCCGAGTGGCCATTTTTACCGGGATGCACGAACGGAAAAACGGTATTGGGTTTACGTCTTCATATCAGTTGACGGAAGAGCAATGGGCCAAAACCTATCCGGCTTTACTACGTCATGCTGGTTATCACACAGGGTTTATCGGAAAATTCGGAGTAGAGTATTATGAGTTCCGTGGCCGCGCATCTGAAAAATTTGATTTCTGGAGGGGACATGACGGCTGGACGAAGTTTTTTCCGAAAGAATTCGAGGCAGAAAGTTGTGTACCCTACCATGACGCCAGGGAAGAAATCATCACACCAATTATGGGCGAAAGCATCCATATGTTTTTCAATAGTCTACCTGCCAGCAAACCTTTCTGCCTGTCCGTAAGTTTTAATATTCCCCATGGCAGCCAGACAAGCAGTATGTACACTGAATGCGATAACTGGCATTCAATGATGATAGCGGCAAACGAAAATCCAAAATTGAAAGGGCATCCTATCTATGACTCCTTATACAGGAAGTCCTCCTTTGACATTCCTGAAGAATGTGCCCTTGACCCTTATCGGTTTATCCCTAAAGAGGTTATGGATCAAGATGCTGGGAGGTCAACAACCTATGATTATAATTACCATCCGGTATCCTGCAGGGAGCACCATATACGTTATTACCAGACCATAACCGGGCTTGATAAGGTGATAGGCGAGCTGGTGAAAAGCCTGGAAGAAAGTGGATTGAAAAAAAATACGGTCATCATTTTTGCCAGTGATCATGGTTTGCTGATGGGAGAATACGGCATGGGTGGCAAGGCCCTATTATACGATCTGACTTCAAAAATACCATGTTTTATTTTTGATCCGGCCATCTCTGATCAAATGCGAGGCAAAACCCTTGAACAACTGGTATCCAGTATTGATATTACAAGGACCATTCTGGACTATGCAGGCATTGAAGCTCCGGAACATATGGAAGGGAAAAGTCTCATTCCATTATTGACAAACAAAAAGATACCGTGGCGGGAAGAGATATTCCTTGAAAATCTTTATACAGGACGTGATAATCCGTTTTGCGAGGGCATCAGGCAGGGTAAGTGGAAATACATACGAATGTTTGACGGTAAGCTGGATTACCTGGAAGAGGATGTTGATTTCAGGGACAGAAAACCGGACTTCGAACAGCTATTCAACCTGGAAGAGGACCCTGGAGAATATCATAATCTGATCGGTGGATATGAAGGAACGGCATTTCTGGAGGATATCAGGGCGAAATGCATGGATTATTCGAATGACCTGAACAGGCAGAGAGAGGCATATAAACAGAGCAGCAAGGTACAAATAAGAGAATAGAATTATGAAACAGTTTTTGTTATTGATGTCAATTGTAGTGTTTCCTTTTTCATGTTATGGCCAGGGTAAAACAATCATGGCTGAAAGGAATAAATTTTTGCTTTTAGATGACCGTATCATTGAAAAGACTGATAATGCGAAATTGGTCGTTGGGACGGTGACAAAACACCCTGCCAATCCACTAATGCAAGAAGACAAGCCATGGGAGAAACGGTTTGATAATTTATATGGGAATGTATTATATGACAAAACAGAAAATATCTTCAGGTTATGGTATAATCCTATTATTGTTGATTCATCAGCAAAAGGTATGACTCTGGATCAGCGTCAAAGGAAATACAGTCCTCCCCGAAACAGGGAATTGGCCATTTGTTATGCCACCTCAAGGGATGGCCTTAACTGGGAAAAACCCAATTTGGGATTGGTTGAATATGAAGGAAGCAATCAAAATAATATTGTCTGGAGAGGTCCGCATGGAACCGGTCTGTTTTTGGATGAGATTGAAAAAGACCCAAGCAGGAGGTTTAAGATGATTTTTCAGGGTTTGGCAGTTAGTTTTTCGGAAGATGGAATTCATTGGAGTGAAGCTATGCCCTGCAGTGGAGTAGATGTACCGGGTGACACACATAATAATGCGCTGTGGGCGCCCACTTTAAACAGGTATGTTGGAATTACCCGAACCAGGGGTGCCTTTGGGAGGGAGGTTTCCATCATTGAAAGTGACAATTTTATTGATTGGACGAAGGAAGAGCTAGTTTTAAAAGGAATAGACAGAATTCATCAAACTTACTCCATGCCTGTTTTTTATTATGGGGGAGTTTATATGGGCCTGGTATCAATACATGATCAAAAAAGTGATAGAGTCTGGACAGAATTAGCCTGGAGTCCGGATATCAGAAGCTGGTATCGTATTTCTCCCGGTACGCCTCTAATTCCGAATTCAGAAAAAGTATTGGATTACGATTATGGCTGTGTATATGCCTGTGCCTATCCAATTTTCAAAGGGAAGGGGAAAGAGATATTATTATATTATGGCGGCAGTGATTGGTTGCATTTCAGTTGGCGCAACGGCTTTCTTTGCCTTGCTACCATGAGACCCGATGGATTTGCCGGTTATGTGCAGGTATCCGAAGACAGGTTTGCACATGTGGTCACAAAGAACCTCCCATACAGCAGTCAAAAAGTTAAAATTACTGCTGATATAAAACAGGGAGGATTTGTAAAGGTCTACGTCTTAGATACCAATAAGCAATTGATCGCGGAATCAAAAACCATTTTTGAAAGTGTTACTGAAAAGGAGCTTGAACTTAATGCTGAGGTGAATTTGGATAATGTGAAGTTAAAGTTCGAGTTTAGCAAAGCAACAATATACTCCTTCTCTTATAGTGATTTCTGATATTATTTATTGATCACAGGAAGAATAATGTGGGAAGGGTAATCGGGACTAAGGTAAATAACCTGTTCAGCCGTATTCATTGTTGTATCAGTCGCGAAATATTTGCCTGTATTCAGATTCCTGTCAAACCTGGGAAAATTACTGCTGGAAATCTCAACACGAACCTGATGTCCTTTCAGAAATACATTGGATGTTGCCCAGAGGTCAATCTGGTATTCATAGATCTCTCCGGGAAGGATGTTTGAAGGAGGTGCATCAGGATCCCTGTGGTCGGCCCTGATGATGCCTTCACAGATCCGGATGGCCCTTCCGTCAGGATATACATCTACAAGCTTGGCTGTGAAATCTGTATTCACGGCAGAGCTTGATGCATATATGATGGCTTTGACCGGACCTGTGAGTTCCAGGTCTTTTTTCAATGTTGATGAAGTATAGACAAGTACATCCTGCCGCTTCTCGACAGATCTCTGATCAAAGGGCCCCATGGTTCCTATGGTTGGTACAGGATCTTCCGGGTTATAGGTGAAGCTATTCAGTGATTCTTTCTTGGGGGGCTTTGTATGCAGGAGACCATCACCTTCAAGTGTATTGGCATTTCCATGGCTATGGAAATAATAATTCCGATAATCCGTTCTGGCCAGGGGCCATTCATTTTCAAAGCGCCACTTGTTTATACCCATGACAAAGATCTTGACAGGTAGTTCCTCCATTACCCCGTTATCGAGTCCTTTCAACTGGCTGTCAAACCAGCGGAGACCGAACTCTCTACTTTTGAAAATGGCTTCCTCTCCGAAATCCAATTCCCCGACTTCACGCTTTCCCATGCTGTGTATCCAGGGACCAATAAGCAGTTTCTGTTTGCTTCTGATTTCGGGGTCTATCCCGGGGGCTGTCATTTTCAGATAGTTGTTTATAGTACCTTCCAGTAGTATATCATACCAGCCACCAATATTATATGCTGAAGCCCGGATATTGGCATAGGCACCAGCTATGCTTGTCCTTTCCCAGTATGGGCCATTCTCCGGATGTGACAGCCAGTCTCTCAGGAAAGAAACCCTCCAGCCCATGGCCCTGTCCTGATCGATCAGTGGAAGGGTCATTAATATACTGTCCATCCTGCCAGAAACATAGTCGTAACTTACTGAATAGGGATGTGTCATTTCAATACTCCAGGGTGTGAACAGGTCAAGCCTGTATGCACCATTCTGGTAAACCACATCATGAAAATCAGAGAAAGTTACTGCGGGTACCATGGTTATCAGGTACGGACTTTGGAGTGCTGCAGGCATCCATTGGGTAAATCCCACATAGGAACCTCCAAAAGTGCCAACCTTTCCATTGCACCATGATTGTTCCCCAATCCATTGCTGTGTATCGTATCCATCCAGGGCCTCAGGTTGAAACGCATTGAAAACGCCTTCAGACTCATACCTTCCGCGTGTATCCTGCATAACAACAACATATCCCCTGCTGGCAAAAAAATGTGCCTCACGGTTGCCCGCTCCGCCATTCCCATAGGGAGATCTTGCCAGCAATACAGGGAAAGTATACTTTGCATCCGGTCGGTAGATATTGGTGGAGAGTCTTACACCATCGCGCATGATTACCTTAACATCCAGTTCTTCAATAACCTGGTAGGTGGCTTCCGATACGTTCTGTGAAAGGCAAAGACCTGAGAGGAACAGGGCTACTGTCCATATGATAATGATTGGGATGGCTCTTTTAAGCATGGCAGGGTGTTTATTAAATGATAGCCTTATTCATTTTTCCAAGGAACTCAGGGTCAAAATCTCCTCCAATGCCGGGTAACCGGGGCAGCTCCCATTTACCTTTCCCCATATATTGTATCCCTCCCGTTACCGGATCTTCGGCGTGAGACAGGGAAGAGTCAATGTCAAACCATACAATATTGTTTTTGGCAGCTACAAAATGGGTCAGGGCTGTCAGGGCATACCTGGTCTCTGACATGCAGCCAACCTGGGTTTTGATCCCTGCTCCTTCCCCAATGGCATTGATTTTAATGGCATTATGGATCCCGCCCGACTTGGCGAATTTGATATTGAAATAATCACAGGCACCCATACTGGCCAGCCGGAAAGCATCCCGGTGATCGAATACGGACTCATCAGCCATGATTGGGATTGGGCTGTTGTCCCTTACCCTTTTAAGCCCAGCATTATCCCATTTAGGGATGGGTTCCTCGCAATGTTCAACATTAAATTTTTCAAGCGCCTTAAGTATGGTAATGGCTGTAACAACATCCCAGCCCTGGTTGGCGTCTATTCGCAGCGGGAGCTCATCACCAACGGCTTCCCGGATGAGGCGTATCCTTTTTATATCTTCTTCCACAGAAGTACCCAATTTCACCTTGATGGTTGGGAACCCTTCGTTTTTGTACCCGAGTGCCTGTTCAGCCATTCTTTCAGGAGTTCCCAGGTAAACGGTCATATCCGTATATATTTCCCGGGTATTTCCGCCACCCAGTAACTGGTACAATGGAAGCCCTGCCTGCTTGGCCAGCAGGTCATACAGGGCCATATCAAAAGCGCTTTTAATCGTATAATTCCCATCTACTATCCGGTCCATATCCAAAATCCTGTCTTCAATGGCCAGGGGATCTTTCCCCTTTATACCGGCTGCGATAATTTTGGCTATTTCAATCTCGGTTGATTGTGTTTCTCCTACAATATTGATCTCCGGACTGGCCTCTCCGGTTCCCACCAATCCATTATCAGTGTAGATTTTGATGGCGACATTTTCCGTCGTGTAGTGTGTCCCCAGGGATATGGATATGGGCTCCTTCAAAGGGATATTCAACTCGATAATTTCAACTTTGTCAATTTTCAGGTTTTTCATTCGGATATTTTTTAAACTCGATTAATCGCGGACTTATAAGATGGACTGTAATAATAATCCCACCAGGTAGCCGATGTAATTTCCAATTACGTATCCCCAGACACCCAGCATCAGAGAAGGGAAGATAAGGTTATGCCACTTCTTGGATATGGCTGCTGCAACCCCACTCATGGGACCACCTGATGTAACAATGGCGGCCAGGACCAGTTCCTCCAGCTCGTATTTGAAAAGTTTGCCTATCCCAAAAGTAATCAGGAAATTAATAAAAAGTATGATCGCACAAAAGAGGATCATCACAGGCGCCTCAAGAATTACTTTTTTAAAACTTGCAGGAAGGCCGATCATGACAAAAAATATGAATATGAGAAAAGTGCCTAACTCCTCATTTCCAACAATGTTTTTTGCCGTTTTAGGAAAAATGATCGGGAAAAGAACCGACAAGGTTGTGAGGACCAGGTATTGCTGTCCCAATACCATCCTGATTAGAACTGGCATTTCCGGCGCATTGAAAAACTTGCTTATTTTGACGGAAATCATGGCTATGGCAAATGCAAGGGCCAGTGATTTTCCAATGTCTATCAATCCGATTGGTTTAGGTTTCCAATAGTCACCCTCTGCATCTGTGTTATTGGTGCCGGTTATTTCGATCGACTTCTCAGAAATGGGAAAGAAACGTCTCACCAGGAACATGCCTGGCATGGTGATCAGGAACAGAAAATAGATGATCATGACGGAAGCATCTGCCACCAGTGTGGCATTCATCAGATCTTTGGGGGGATTGAACATGGCTACCACGGATACAAAGTTGACCGAACCTCCGATATAACTGGCGGTCATAGCCGGACCGATCAACTCAAGGTCATCAATTAAAGTATACAACAACGCTACAGCCAGGAAGCTGCCAAAAACAGTCCCAAGTGCACTGATATGGAAGGCTCCTGCAAATCGCCCCGTCTCCTTGAAAATGACCCGGAAATCTGTTTTGATCAGCAGCAGGGGGATCACCAGGGGGACGATATATTCCCAGACTATGTCATAGGAGGGTGACTCAAAGGGCATTAATCCGATGTTGGACACCAGCATCCCTGCGCAGAGAGCCGTTGCTGCACCGGTGAATTGCCTGATAATCTTGAATTTCTGTTCCAGGAACAGGCTCAGTGCCGCCATTCCGACGAGGAATGTCCAGATCACCCAGTGATCGTCCGGTGCAATTAAGCTATTCATTAACAATTATATAAGCCTGGGGGTATTCCCCAAAGAATTCAGTGTCAAATTCAATATCTGCCGTGATAATATAGGTCCCCGGCTGACAACCTGCCTTAACCTCAATTTCGACAGGGATTTCTCCGTCTTCTCCAGGTGCAAGATCATAGCTCAATTCCTTTTCCGTGAAGACTATATCATCATGACTTTTCAGCCATGCCTTGCCTGATACAGGATGACTGGCGGTATTTTTAATACGGAGTAAAACCTCTTTCCGCTCGCCGGAGATCATTGTTTTTTTGGCAGGATAGAAGGTGGTCCAGTATGGATTGAATCCAGTTTCGGTTTGCCCGGGAGGGAGCAGGGCAGTAATGATATCTGTTGTGCCCATGGCCCATTCAATGAATTCCTCGCGGGTATCAGCATGGGTGGCAAATCCATTGCTATGGGCAGGTATACAGATGTAGGGATCAGCAATACTGAAAGACCGGGCTGTTTTGATCAATCCTGTGCGGGTTGATATGCCATTGTAACAATGGATGGAGGAGCGCATAAATCCTTCCCTGTTGCTTGAACTGCCATCGGCTGTGAAATAGAACTTGATATTGTCAATCCTGGCCGCCAACCCCATTTGTTCTTCCATGTGGACGGGATTATGGAATACCTGGAAGGAGTGACCTCCCCAATCAAATTTCTCACCTTCTGATAAGATGCGGTCTGGCGTGAATTTCGTATCTGTCCAGCAAGTAGTAATAAAGTTCTCAGGATATTCTACATGCTCTCGCAGTCCCTCCCAGACCCAAATTTCTGCTCCTTCTGACGCTGCCAGTGCCGGAATACCATCAATATGGTCCCAATGCCAGTGGCTGGGTATAATAATATCTATTTTCTTGATCCCGTACTTTTGTCTGGCTTCAGCCAATCGTTCAGCCGTAAAGTTATCGCCGCAGTCAAACAGGAGGACTTCACCTGACTCAGCAATAATCAACTGGGATGTTGAGCCGCAGTCCTGGATGACATGTTCCGAGACTTGCACAAAACCAGACCAGTTCCAGCGGCCGGCCCTTTGAATGTCAAAGCTGTTCTGAAATGCGAGGATTCTAGATCTGAGCCTTTGGAGATCTTCAAGGGGTTCTGTTATTGTCGGACCGTGGGAAGGGAGTAAAAGCTCCGGATCTAACAGGGTAATCTTGTCAATGGAGGTAACAGAAGAATCAATGCCCGGATTCTGCAGGTAGATCCATTGCATGCAAAAAAGGTTGTGGATATATCCCCCATCCATGACCAGGTCGCCGCTGAAACACATCAGCCTGCCATCTACCTCAACCATGTATGATACACTGCCTTTTGTGTGACCGGGTGTATCGATTACCCTGACGGTATACTCTTTCCATTGGAATTCGTCTCCCTCCTTCAGTTCCTTGTCCACTCCTGGTTTCTGAAAAGGTTCCATGCGCCTTCCGAAATCGGATAGATCATCTTTTAACAGGTACCTGTCGGAGATATTGATCGGAGATCCTAAAACTGCTTGCTGCAGGTAATCTGCATCCGATTTGCCAATGGCTATTTTTGTTCCGGCATTTTTCAGGCCTGCACTTCCCAGGCATTGATCCCGGTGATAATGTGTATGCAATATCCAGTCGATTTGCTCCACACCCACGCTTTTCAGTGCCCAAGCCAACCTGTCAGAACCTGCATCGATGAGGAGACCTGAACTCCCAGATCTTAATAAATAGACGTTACATGCATCCTGCAGCCTGTAAATGTTTGGCTGGATTAATTCAAAGCCAGCATTGCCTGTTGTTTTCGAATAGACAATGATCAAGAGCAGGGTTAGGAGCGTAAATGATCTTTTCATCACTCACTGTCAATAATTACCCTGTGTTCAGGACCGGAGACACCGGCGAGGTTTACTACCCGGAAAGCCAGCTCATATTTTTTATCTTTCAGATCTATGCTGAAATTTTCACCCGTAGCAGACCAATCTACCGAAGAAGATTCCCTTACCTGGTATTCTTTCAGGTTGGGTGTATCAGAAATCAGCTTGATGCTGGCATTGCTTCCTTCAATGCTCACTTCAGTTTTGATGGTATTAGGTGTCCACTCGATATGATCCCTTTCTGTAATAAGTAGAATTTCTTCCATATGATCATAAATCCAGCAAGGTTTCCCATCCCTGATCCAAATATTGGCTCTGTAGAAATCATCTTCATACATAACAACTTTTCCCCTGTGATCGGGCCAGGAGCTGAAAAAATCCCCGTGTTCCTGCCAGGTTATCCAGGTATAGGTCCGGGTAAAGTGTTCCTTCGAAGTTTGCACCTCTTCATTGTATTCAATCGGCCTGCGTGCCGGTCCCTGTACAAGCAATATATCTGCCCCTTTGTTTTTCAGGTATTCATCCCGGATATCAAGTGAAGAGAGCGGGAGACCATTCTTCTCAAAATGATGATCATATTTGGCATCAAGCAATACCCATTTATTGAATTTATTAATCCAGACCTCGTTGATACCGTGGTGTCCATCAGCTTCTTCAACGCCCTGCACCCCGGGTCCAGCCCCAAGTGCCCTGGTCAGGTATCCATATGCATTCATTATACCGTTCTGAACAACCATAAAATGGCCGCAGTGGAATCCTTCTCCACCCAATGCGGCATCGAGAATGCCTTCTGCATATCCTTCTCCGCTGTAATGGGAACTGTAATCTTCTATTGGGATCACTGATTTTATCCAGTGCCTCAACAACAATATTCTATTAAATTCATCGGTCTCTCCATGAAAGATGGTATCTATCTGGTATTTTTCAATCAAATGCCTGAATCCCGGATCCGTTAGATCTTCCATATTTTGAAAAGCCATATTTGGTTTATATATGGGGTTGTCAATTTCCGTAACAACATATTGCCTGCTTTCGCAAGAAAGTGCTAAGATTGCCAGGCCTAAAATCATAAATATTGCTTTCATATCATTATTTTATACTGTTGTTAAAGGCAAATATATTAAATTTATTGGGTATCCCTCAATCTGGACTTAACCTGACATAAACATATTAAGATGAATGCAATAAAAACTGAATTGAGCTTGGCTTTTGCCCTGAAAAGAGTCTGCATCCTGACCTTTGGCAGCATTTTACTTTTCAGCCTGAACCCATTTCAGGTAATGGCACAAATACCTGCGGGTATCCGCACTGTTAGACCGGCTGAAATTAATGATGTACTTAAAAATCCGGGTATAGGGTTCAGTACGTTCCAGATGTTCAATGGTGATAACCATAAGGCCAACCAGGATGTATTGGGAATCGCTGACCTGGAAAGGTACCAAAATAGTATTGATGAACAGGAGAATATCAATCATCCTGCTACTACGCTGAGCTATTTCAGGATCCTGTGGAAGGTTATAGAACCCAGGCGTGGGGAATATCAATGGGATTACATAGATAGGCTGCTGGAACTTGCACATGAACATGGACAAACGCTCATTCTGCGTATCGCACCATATAAAAGGCAATCCAAGTGGGATGTTCCATCATGGTATCGTGAAATGGTTGGTATTGAAAGAGAATTCAAGCATATAAAATGGGTAGTTGACCCGGAAGATCCCCGTTATGCCGAGTATTTTGGAAAGATGATCAGGGAAATGGGGAAACGCTATGACGGCCATCCAGATCTGGAAGCTGTTGATCTTTCCTTTATTGGTTGGGCAGGGGAAGGTGGAGGTACCGAATTATTAAGCACCCAAGCAATGCAGAACTTGATAGATCCATATATTGAATCTTTCCGGAAAACACACCTTTTAGTTTTATTGCATGGAGAGAAAGCCAATGAATATATCACTTCGAGGATAAGTGTTGGTTGGCGGCAGGATTGCCTGGGTGATCTCGGATTCTGGGCTGATGAACAGAACGGCTGGACCCATATGTATGATTATTATCCCCAGACCATTGCCAATTATGGAATGCAAGATGCCTGGAAGAAAAAGCATATTAGTTTTGAGATCTGTGGTACTTTCCCCAGTTGGAAAGAAAATCATGGATATGGGCCAGATGAGGTAAAGTATATCATTGACCAGAGCCTTAAATGGCATATTTCTTCTTTTAATGCCAAGTCATCCCAGGTACCGGAGGAATGGGAACCATTAGTCAATGATTGGTTAAAGAAAATGGGATACAGGTTTGTTCTGAGAAAATTCAGTTATCCTGAAAAGGTCAGGCTTAACGGGAAATTTACTTTTCAGACCTGGTGGGAAAATAAAGGAGTCGCTCCCTGTTATGGAAATTATGTCCTTGCATTCCGGCTTTTCAATGGGGAGCAGGAAATTATCCTGCCGACCACTGCAGATATCAAAGATTGGTTGCCTGGAGATATTGTATATGAAGATGCCGTGTTTATCCCTGGCGATATCAAACCTGGAGTATATGAGCTGCAAATTGGCATACTTGACAGGATGCTCGCAGGGCCTCGTATCCGATTGGCCAATGAAGGCAGGACCCCGAATGGGTGGTATGCCCTGGATAAGCTGGAAATCTATTAAGCTACATCCCGTCCCATCCGGCTATGCGAGCCATTATCCACCACATCGCAAAAGCTTTCCTGTTAGCGGTAATATGCTGGCTGTTATGAGCTCCGTATTCAACTGATCCGCCGGGTGAACTTTTATTTTCGTACCAATCCGTTCCAAGTGTATTGGCGTTTTGCCAGTCAATATAAAAATTCCCTCCATAAGAGTCCGAATTGCCATTGTCGCCCGTATCCTCCCAGTAATTATCTCCCATGTCATGGGTGTCAATGCTATAATAATCAAGGCAGTAATAGGAGTTTTTCAGACAATGGTCAGTAATCAGTTTTGCCTGGTTTTTCGGATTGCCGTCCCCCGTATTGCTTCCTGGATTGGCATGGCCTGTCATAAATATGAAGGTCACGGGATGCTGTCTCTGGCCTGCTCCGCTGCCAATCTTTGATCCGCCTGAGCCATATTCTGATATTAAAGCATCCATTCCGGGCAAATAGTTAGTGGCCACATCATGTCCGGCAATATCGCACCAGGACCACATGATAACATTTATATCATCATTGGCTTCATCGTCAAGAAAATTCCTTGTTGCCTGGATAAAGGCTGTTTCGTTCCTGCTTAAATCGGAAGCATCATCCCCTGGGGCAGCATAATTACCCAGCGCATAATCACGAAAATCCAGCTTTCCAGCCTCGGGAGCATTATTTGTTATGCCGAATAATACATCATCGCCATTCTTGTAGTCGGGTAATCCAAATAATCCCCTGGAGACATGAGTGCCATGAGATGTATGCTGATAGGCGATATGCAAGGTGGTTCTTGCCTGGTCAATATATTCTCTAGGTATGCTCCTTAATACGGATTCCTTGGCAACACTATGGTCGGCAAGGATTGTTAGGTTTCCAGGATGTTGGTTTGAATTGTTATCGTCATTACAGTTGGTTAAGAACATACATGCCAATATTGGTAAGGAAAATATTAATGCTGTATATATCTTGACAGCAGACTTTTGCTGAGTTTTTTCGTTGAATAGCATAATCTTTATATTGTATACCATTCATACGAAAGAATCGCACTTATAGTTTGTTGATCTGGATTAATTTTGGCTAATCACTATTTTATGTTCTGGTCCGGATACACCCACCAGGTTAACGATGCGAAAGTAAAGCTCATGCCTCTTCTTTTTCAGATCCACGCTGACAGATTCACCACATGTTTGCCAGTCCCCCGACACCCCCTCTTTCATCTGATATTCTTTCAAATTTGGTGTCTCTGAAGTCAGCTCGATCATGGCAATATCACCTTCGATCAGGACCTCAGAGGCAATGGTATTTGGCGTCCAGTCAATGGCATTGCGGTCCTCCACCAAACGCATAAACTCAGGTTTTGCATAAGCCCAGTGTGGGTTGCCACCCCATATCCATGTATTGTTTTTAAAATAATCATCTTCAAGCATGCTTAGCAAGGTTTCATGCTCGGGCCAGGCAGTAAACATATCGTTGTGGGTATGAAATTCTATCCAGGTATAGGTCTGTGCACTTCTTTCCTTGCTGGTTCCCGTTTCTGGGTCTTTGTCGGTCGGTGTACGGCCTGGTCCCTTTACCTTGATGACATCTGCTGCCTTGTTCTTTAAATACTCATCTCTCACTTCAAGGGCTGATAACGGGATGCCGTCTTTTTCAAAATGATGGTCATATTTTGCATCGGATAAAAACCATTTATTATAATCATTCAACCATATTTCATTAATTCCGTGATGACCGTCAGGCCCCCCCATGACGCCGGGTCCGGCTCCCAGGGTACGGGTAACATACCCATAGGCATTCATTATGCCATTCTGGACTTTCATGAAATGTCCACAATGAAATCCTGTTCCCTCAAGGGCCGCATCCAGAATTCCTTCCGCGGAACCACCCCCGGGATAAGGGTCACCAAAATCATCAATTTTTATGACGGACTTGATCCACTGCCTGAGTAGGAGGATCCTCTGAAACTCATCTGTTTCTCCATGAAAAATGGTATCCAGTTGATACTTACTAATTAATTTTTGAAACCCGGGATGGCTTAAATCTTCGAAACCCAGAAACTCTACATTGGGTCTGAAAGGAGGATTGTCAATTGGTTCAAGGGTATACTCAGCATTATTGCAGCCAAATAGTATTAAAAATGCAGCTAAAAATAAATAGTTTGCTTTCATTACGTTATTATATATATGTATATGGCAAAAATATGATTTAAAATTACCATATCAAAACCTTATGAAATGAGATAAATTATTATTTTTGAATAAAATAGCACTTTGAAAATACCATATACACAATGAGAAATACAAAAAAATGGAAGTTTTTATACTGGATAGTCCTCCTTCTATATGTAAGCTGCAACACTGGCTTAACGCAAATTGCAGATAATGAAATTGTAATTCGGCCAGCAGAAATCTATGATGTATTAACCAATCCAGGTATTGGTTTCATGACTTTTCAACGCTTTAATGGAGATGAGCTTAATGAAGGAAGTGGTTGGACTGAAGGATTTCCACTTGATTACCAGGAGTTTGACGGTGATCTAACAAACAAGGATCATCCTGCCACCACCATTGCCTATTGGCGGATCTATTGGAAATTTATGGAGCCTGAACAGGGTAAATATCGTTGGGATATGATCGATCAGGCCCTTGAAACAGCCAGATCAAGAGGGCAGTCCCTGTTGCTCAGGATTGCTCCCTATGGCACTGGTGATGAGAGAGATGTGCCGGATTGGTATCGTGAGATGGTAGGTCCGGAGACAGAATGGAAATATAGTAATCCGGTGAACAAATGGGCTGTCGATCCTGAAGATCCACGCTATGCGAAATATTTTGGAGGAATGATAAGAGCTCTGGGGGAAAGATATGATGGCCATCCAGATTTTGAAGCCATAGACCTTTCCATTGTTGGAGCCTGGGGAGAAGGCGCAGGTTCTCATTTGCTTACTCAGAAGACAAGAGAAGCCCTGGTTGATGCCTATACTGATGTTTTCAAAAAGACTCCCATCATTGCTTTGTTAATGGATAAGGAAACAAATACATACGCACATTCTAAAATATCAGTCGGATGGAGGGTGGATTGTATTGGTGACATTGGATTCTGGGCAGAAGACCAGAATGGCTGGTCACATATGTATGATTTTTACCCCCAGGAAATTATAAATGCCGGCGTAAAAGATGACTGGAAAACTTCCCCCCTCAGTTTTGAAATTTGTTATACTTTCCGTGGCTGGAAGGAGAGGGGAAACTTTACAAGGGATGAAGTAATGTATATTTTCAATGAGACTTTGAAATGGCATATGTCCTCTTTTAATGCGAAATCATCTCCAGTACCCGAAGAATGGCAGGACCTGGTGGATGACTGGTTAAAGAAAATGGGCTACAGGTTTGTTTTGAGAAGATTCAGTTATCCGGAAAAAATTCACCGGAATGGTAAGTTACATTTCAAATCCTGGTGGGATAACAAGGGGGTGGCTCCTTGTTACAAAGATTTTGCTTTGGCCATCAGGCTGAAATCAGGAGGGAGAGTAACGATACTACCAACAGATGCAAATATTAAAGAATGGCTGCCAGGTGACAATATATATGATAATGCTGTATTTATACCCAGAGATCTCACTCCTGGGGAATATGATGTCCAAATTGGCATTGTTGACCGCTGGAATTTAGAGCCCAGGGTAAAACTGGCCATAGAAGGTAGGGGAGAGGATGGTTGGTATCAACTTGGTCAAATCCAAATTACGGAATAATATGAAGAAGGAATTCGATGTTTTAGTGGTGGGGGAGCTGAATGTTGACCTCATACTGAATGAGTTGGATAGATTCCCAGAAGTTGGAAAGGAGATCCTTGCCCGGCAAATGACATTAACGCTGGGAAGCTCCGCAGCTATATTTGCAAGCAATATCTCCAGTTTGGGAGCTAAGGTGGCCTTTATCGGAAAGATCGGCAAGGACAAATTCGGTGAAGTCGTATTGGAAAGTCTGAAAGATAATGGGGTAGATGTATCTATGATAATACAGGATGAAGAGACCGGGACAGGGGCTACCATAATATTAAATGTGGAGGAAGACCGGGCCAATACTACCTATCCGGGAGCCATGGATTTGCTCACCATCAATGATATCTCACCGGAAGACCTGAGCAGGGCTAAACATCTTCATTTCTCTTCCTTTTTTCTACAGCCAGGCATGAGGGATGGTGTAGGGAAACTATTCCGAACTGCGCAGGAACTGGGTTTGACAACTTCATTTGATATGCAATGGGACCCTGAGGAAAAATGGGATCTTGATATAAAAGGAATACTGCCTCATGTCAACGTCTTTCTTCCCAATGAAAATGAACTTTTGTACCTGAGTGGCAAGAAAAACCTGAAGGAAGCCATCAACTTCATTAATCATTACAGCGATGTTCTGGTAATCAAAAGGGGGAACCAAGGGTCCATGGTTAGTTACAGGGATGAAATAATGGATCTGCCCGCATACCTGAATAAGAATGTGGTTGATGCCATTGGTGCCGGGGACAGTTTTAATGCCGGGTTCATTTATAAATATATCCTTGGTACTCCGATCCCGGATTGCCAGCAATACGGAAACCTTACAGGGGCTATGTCAACCACAGCAGCAGGTGGTATAACAGCCTTCCAGGATTACGAAAATTTCAAGAAGACTGCCCTGGAAAAATTTGGATTTACTGTTTAATACAAGATATAATAAGTCTTACGTAGACCTAAAAATCTTGTACTCAGCTTTTATAATATTAGTAAATCCAAGGATATATCTTCAATTACTTAGCATATTCCTTTGGAATAATAACAATTCTATTGTTTATTAACAAGTTTTCTTTCTTTTGTTAGCTTTTAATTTTGATTATCCGAAATTTTGCAATAAATTTGGAATACTTTAATGAATAAAAAGAAAAATATTTAGAAAAGCAACGTTTCGTAATACAAAACAGGAAGTTGTAATTTAATTAAATATTTGGTTTTAGGTTAGGTTAGGTTAGGATTTATAGCTCATAGAGGTCAAACTCTATGAGCTATTTTTCAATTTGATTATGTTTGTCTTTAATAAATCAATAAACACTGTATATAATTATGAGAACATTAGCAAAGTATGTTTTAAGGTTGTTCCCGCTTATTTTACTGTTTTTATCATGCGATGGAATCCAGTCTGATCTGTATAGCAAAATCCCCAAAGTTGATGCTCATGTGCATATCCGGACGGTAAATCCGGCCATTATGGAGTTGGCCAGGGCAGAAGGATATAAATTTCTAACTATTAATACCAGGTCAGACAAGCAGGAATATATTGATAATCAGATGGGATTTGCAAAAAATGTAAAGGAAAACTACCCGGAGGATATATCATACATCACGACTTTTTCAATGGAAAATTTTGAGGATACTTTATGGGCTGAGAATGTGATCCGGACCATAGGGAAAGATTTCGAGGAGGGAGCAATTGGCCTTAAAGTCTGGAAGGATATTGGAATGACCTTTCAGGACAGCCTTGGAAATTTTGTTTTTATTGATGATCCACTGTTTGATCCAATATTCGACTTTGTTGTGAGTCAAAAGAAACCAGTCATTGCCCATATTGGTGAACCCAAAAACTGTTGGTTACCCATAGAATCTATGACAGTCAATAATGATAAAGCATATTTTAAGGAACATCCGCAATATCACATGTACTTACATCCTGATTATCCATCTTATGAAAAGCTGGTTGAATCGAGAGACAATTTACTGGCCAAGCATCCTGACTTGATATTGGTTGGGGCGCATCTGGGAAGCCTGGAATGGGATGTTGATGAATTGGCTGCCCGCCTTGACCGCTTTCCGAATTTTGCTGTTGATATGGCTGCCAGGGTATGTCATCTCCAGGTCCAGGACCGGGAAAAAGTCAGGGAGTTTATTATAAAGTACCAGGACAGGTTGCTCTATGCCACCGATCTGGTTATCTCAGATGATAACTTCGAACAACAGATGACCTTTGTTGAAAATGAATGGAAATCAGACTGGAAGTTCTTTGCCACAAAAGAGACAATGGATTCTCCAAATGTTGATGGATCTTTTACCGGATTGGGACTGGACAAGGAAGTATTGAAAAAGATCTATCATGACAATGCAGTAAAGTGGTATCCTGGAATAGTTGAATAGTATTAACCATTCATATCCTAACTGAGGACCCGGGCCCTTATGAAAAAAGACGGAAATACCGGATACCTGGCCATGGTCTGTATTGTAGCCTCCCTGGGTGGTTTGCTATTCGGGTTTGATACGGCGGTAATTTCAGGAACAGTGGGAATGGTGGAGGCCCAGTTTGAATTGTCAAAACTTGCATTGGGATGGTTCACCAGTTCAGCACTGGTTGGCTGTATTCTGGGGGCTATGATGGCAGGGGTGCTTGGCGATAAATACGGACGCAGGCCGGTATTGATAATGGCTGCGGCACTTTTCTTTATATCCGCCTTGGGATGTACCATACCACCCTCTTTTAAAGTCCTGTATTCCGTCAGAATTATTGGTGGTATAGGTGTAGGCCTCGCTTCAGTCTTATCTCCGCTTTATATATCCGAATTTTCCCCACCTAAAATCAGGGGTCGTCTTGTGGCCCTGTATCAGTTATCTATTGTAACCGGAATATTGCTGGCTTATGGTTCAAACTGGATCCTGCTGAATTATTCAGTACATCATTCTGTGATAAGCGGTGGATCAGGATTTTTGTACAAGATCTTCGTGGGGGAGGTATGGCGATCCATGTTCGGTATGGAAATGCTACCTGCATTACTGCTTCTTGCACTGCTCCTGTTTGTCCCCGAGAGTCCCAGGTGGCTGATACAGGCGGGCCATAAGAAAAGGGGAAAAAGGATCCTGGAGAAAATCTCGGGGACAGAGGTAGCAGATGAGGAATTTAATGAGATTTTGTCATCCCTGGGGCAGGAAAAAGGCAGTCTGAGAGAATTATTCAGGCCGGGCTTAAGGACAGCACTTATCGTAGCCATCGGACTTTCAGTCTTCGGACAGCTGACAGGTATCAATGCTGTCATTTACTACGGACCGGAGATTCTGAAACAGGGCGGGATACAGTTTGGGAATGCTTTGCAATTCCAGACAATACTTGGTATTATTAACCTGGTATTTACCATATTGGCCCTATTGCTGATAGACAAACTGGGCAGGCGACCCCTGCTGATCGGTGGGATGGCTGCAGTCGTTCTGACCTTGCTGCTGGCAGGTTTGTTATTTCTGACTGATACTCCCAATGGAACACTGATCGTTGTCGTGCTTGGGGCCTATATTGCCTGTATTGCCTTCTCCATATGCGCAGTAATATGGGTTCTTACCCCAGAGATTTTTCCAAACCGGGTCAGGGGAAGGGCCATGTCCATTGCCGCCTTCAGCAACTGGGGGACGAATACCATCGCAGCTTACCTCTTTCCCTGGTATGTAGCCTCCTTCGGCATGCATGTGGGGTTTTTTACTTTTGGAGCCATATGTTTTGTTGCAACCCTGTTCTTTTGGAAATTTGTACCGGAAACCAAGGGAAAGAGCCTGGAACAGATAGAGCAACTTTTTCGTCCTACTTCCTGAACACACCTATACCCGGTAGGTCATCTTTGAGGGTGTATACCGGGTCCATAAAGGCCGGTCCTCCTCCAAAAGGATCTTCTACAGGATCGAGATGGGGATCCAGGTCAATAAAACTGAATCCTCCCAGTCCCGCAGCAAAATGCACTGAACAGCCCAGGGCCAGCCTGGTTTCCAGCATACATCCAATCATCAGTTTTATATTGGCGCTCCGGGCTATGGCTGCTATATCAAGTGCCTCTACTATGCCTGATTTCATAAGTTTGATATTGATCACATCTGCACAACCTGACTGTACAATATTTATGGCATCAGCACTTGTAAAAACCGATTCATCTGCACCTACAGGTACTGAACTATGATCCTTTACGAATTTCATTCCCGGCAGGTCATGTTTTAATACTGGTTGTTCAAATAAAATGGGTCTGATGTTGTTGGTTATCAATTCTTCCAGAAAATGGACAGCATCAGGGGGAGAATAACCCTGGTTTGCATCCAGGGTAATTTCACATCCCGGGGCTCCCTCTTTTATGGCCAATAATCTCTCAATATCCTCCTGGAGATTTTTACCTACCTTGGTTTTCAGTACCCTGTACCCTTTTCCGGCCAATTTTGCAGCATTCTTTCTTGCCACAGAAGGTGATACAATGTCTATTGTATAATCCGTTTCGATGCTGTCCATAGATCCTCCCAGAAATTTGTAAAGAGGAATATTCAGGGATTTGGTATAGGCATCCAGGAGTGCCATTTCAATGGCGCAGCGAGCAGTTATCTGCGCCCAGAATACGGTCTTTAAATGCCTTGAGATATTAAGATAGTCGGAAACAGGCTTGCCTAGCAGGAAATCCTTGCATGCATCCATTGTAGCCAGGGCAGTTGCCTGATTTTCACCATTAATAGGTTCCAGAGGGGCTGCCTCACCATATCCTACTATGCCATTTTCAAGTTCCAGGCTTATGAGGGCATTCTCAATATTGTATTTAGTTCCAATGGCAATGGTAAAAGGCTCATCCAATTTAATATTCAGGGCTTCAATTGTTACCTTTTTAATCCTAAGTGACTCCATGTTTAGATCTCCATTGTTTTAATAAAACTAGTAATTCGGATATTTGATCTCTGGTGTGGCTGGCAGAAACTGTCATCCTGGCGATGAAATAATCCATTTTTACCGGATAATGGACGCAGGGAACAATCAGACCATTTTCTTTGAGATAATCGGATAATTTCTGGGCTTTTTCCAGGGAACTGAAAAATACAGGTATAATGGGGGTAGGAACCTCGGTGGTATGGAAACCAAGTTCGATAACTCCCTTTCGTAATTCGCTGGCATTTCGGGTCAGCGCTGCCCTAATTTGGGGTTGTTGCCGGATCAACTTCAGCGAGGTACTGGCTGCAGAAACAATAGGAGGAGGCAATGATGTGGATGCAAGATAGGTTCTTGAGTCTTCCCTGATCCTCTTTATGACCGCCTTGCTGGCCGAGATAAATCCACCATAGACACCTATAGCCTTGCTCATTGTTTCGGTCTGGTAAATGTTGGCAGACTCATGCAGTTGGAAATGTTCAGGTGTTCCCATTCCATTTTCCCCCAGTACACCTGTGGCATGGGCATCGTCAACCACAATTGTGCTTCCGTATTTTTCTGCCAGTGAAAACATTTCATCGAGGGGAGATATTTCCCCGGTCAGCGCAAATATCCCATCTGTAATGATCAATGCCCGCCTGTCTTTATTCTTTCTTAAAAGGTCTTCAAGATGTTGGACATTGTTATGTTTATAAAAATGAATATGCTTGATATCCCTGGGAATTCCGTCAAAGATGCTTGGATGGGCTGCCTCATCAGTGAATATGGTGGTATACTGATCCTGGAGGGCATGAAGAATTATACTGTTTCCCATATATCCTGAAGCGAAAACAACAGCATCTTCCTTGTTTTTAAAATCTGAGAGTTCCTTTTCCAGTTCCAGATGGATGGTTGCTGTCCCCGTAGTATGTCTTGCAGCAGCAAAATTCAAACCATATGTTTCAATTGATTCTCTGGCTGCCTTTTTTATATCGGGATGGTTAGCAAGTCCAAGATAATTGTTGCCCGAGAAAAAAGAATATCTTCTACCGTCTAACTGGATATAATTACTAACTCCAGAATTTAACGCTATCATTGTATCCTTATGAGTATTGGTTTTTTAATCAATGTCAGGCACATCTGCCCAGTCTCCCGTGTCCACAGATTCTTCCAAAGCTTCCAACACGGCAACACCTGCTAATATACTCTGATGACTCCGTGGTTCCTTTCCGGTCTGGAACATTTCGACCATATCCACATAATTCTTACCAGGGTCTCTTTCCTTTATACTGGAATCAAGTTTTATCAACCCTTCTTTTGTATCTATAAAGGTTTCCCATCCGGAATACTGGTTGTTAAATATCAGTGTCACCAGTCTCCCGTCATCATAAGCAAGACTTGCTGTTGCATTTTTGCCATTTTTTGAGACCAGGACCCTGTTGATATTTTCACCGAATAGGAACAACATGGGTTCAATGATGTGCACACCATAAAAAAAGATCCCTCCATATTGTGAACTTATGTCTGCCGGTCCGAGGCTAACAATATGGTTGAATTCGCCCATGGATTCCATCTGCTTTTTTTTATCAAAAGTTGCATCGCTCTGCAAGACGGAGCTAAAAGAAGTCACCGGGGTTCCGGTTTCCCTTGCCATGGCCAGGAATTCCTTTCCCTCTGAGACCCGGTAACAAAAAGGCTTATCTATAAAGGTTGGGATACCGGCTTTTACAAAGGGTGTTGCAGCCTGGAGGTGGTATTTTGCATGCCGGTGATCAACAATCAAGGCATCAATCTTTCCCAGCATATCATTTGGGTTGGATACCATATTGGGTATATTCCCTTTTTCCATGGCATTCCTGGCAAATTCTTCCGTTTCTCCCCATACATATTTTACCTCCATACCAGGAAATTTTTTGTCCGTGTTGAACATCCTTCCATATCCTATGGTATGTGAGTTTTCAGCGCCAATGATGCCTATGATCATATCTCTGGCTGCTTTTTGTCTCTTTGGTAAAAGGCTGAGGGGATAAGCGGAAGTGGAGGCAAGAGCCATACTGGTGAAAAGTGCGCTCTTTCCGGTTCTTTTTAAGAATGACCTTCTTGATTCCATATTTATTATTTTAAGTTTTATCTGATATCTACAATTCCATCTTCCAGCCTTTTTCATAGGTCCTGCCCCAGTATTTACCGGCTTCTTCATCTCCTGTTATATGCCCGGTCTCCGGATCAATCTCAAGGGATCTACCCACTCTTTGAGCTATGTTTCCGAGCTGTACCAGCAGGGTGCTTTTATGGCCGCCATCAACATCTGAATTCACCTTGTTTCCCTTGGTGATTCCGTCAAGTAAATTACGGATATGTATGCCATCGAGGCTTTGAGCAGGATTTACCCTGTTTGTTGGATCAACTTTTTCAGCATCACTCATGTGTTCTACGATATTGCCTTTCAGGTCGTATATTGTATATGCGTTGCCTCCTGCTATCAGCATACTTCCCTCCTCACCATAAAACATGGAGCCAACCCCGGCTCCGTCCACATCTTTACCATTACAGCTCCTTCCTTCCCAGGTCATCGAGACACCCTCCTTAAAGTCCAGGCTGATCACCTGGGTGTCCGGAGTTTCCCAATCATCCTTATACCGGTACCTGCCTCCATTGGAGCTCACCTTTACCGGGAAATCCACTCCCATCCCCCAGCGTAAGAGATCGATGGAGTGTGTACCATTGTTCAAAGCCTCACCCGTTCCCCAGTTCCAGAACCAATGCCAGTTATAATGCACAATATTGTCTTTATAGGTGCTTCTGGGGGCAGGACCCTGCCAAAGATCCCAGTCAAGCCAGTCCGGGACAGGAACCACTTTGCCATTTCCAATGGGTCCACGGTTATTGGCGTACCATGCTTTTCCAAAATAGACACGGCCAATGGCTCCATCCTTTATTTTCTGGATGCCTTCGATGACGTTTGGCCATGATCGTCTCTGGCTACCCATTTGAATGATTTTACCGTAACGCTGGGCAGCGTTTGTCAATATTTCACCCTCCTGCGGGTTATGACTTAAAGGTTTTTCCACATAAACATGTTTACCTGCCTGTATGGCGAGGAGTGTTGCGGGTGCATGCCAGTGATCAGGCGCAGCAATCACCATTGCATCGATATCATTACTTTCAAGTGATTTGCGAAAATCTCCGTAAGCTTCTGGTTTAGCTTGCTGAATTTCAGAGATACTTTGAATACATTTTTCAGTGGCCCGGGAATCCACATCACAAATATGCCTCACCTCGCAATTTTGCTGCTTTGCAAAATTCATAGCGAGTGCCCTGCCACGTGAATTAACGCCCATTACTGAGACCCGAACCATTCCATTGGATCCGGCAATGCGATGATAACTCTTGGCACTGAACCCAGGTAATACACCACCAATGGTTACCGCTGCCGTGCCTGTAGCTGCTTTTTTCAAAAAATCTCTTCTCGAGTTCATAATAATCTTTTTTTGATTGCTAATTAATTGTATTATTTGAATTTAATCGTTTAAAATAAGATATATTCTCCAATATTGATGTAAGTTCATTTTATTTTCTTTACTTTTAATACTTTCATTGCATATGAAAGAGAATGTATAAGGTTCTGAAAGCAAGGAATAGACTGTGATATATGAGGAATATCAGACATTTTTTGGCTGAATTACTTTATTTTGTGCGCTTTAATATTGTTTTCAAAACAATAAAATAAAATATGGATCGATCATCTAATAAGTCGACAGTTACAAGAAGAGCTAAAATATTGGAAGAGCTCGATGCCAAAGGGCAGGTAACGGTAAGTGATTTAAGTGCCAAATTCAATATCAGTGCAGTGACCATCAGGAATGACCTCGCGCACCTTGAGAAACAGAATATGCTGATCAGGGCTAGAGGTGGGGCAATTAAGGTCAAATTCTACAGGATGGAAATTGATCCTTCAATTTCAGATAAGCAAAAGGAATACCAGAAGGAGAAACAAAGAATTGCCAAGGCAGCTTTAAAACTCATTGAAGACGGAGATACCATTGTCCTTGATTCAGGGACGACAACCACGGAAATTGCTAAAAGCCTTGAACAGTTTAATAATCTGACCATTATAACCAATGCCCTGAACATTGCCAGTATTCTTTCAGAGTATGAGAATTTTAACATATTCATGCCGGGTGGGGTGCTGAGAAAAAGATCCCTGTCGCTTGTCGGGGCGCTTGCCGGCGAAAATTTCAAAAAATTCTATTGTGATAAATTGTTTCTCGGAGTAGATGGATTTGATACACTTCATGGATTATCTACACCAAATTCAGAAGAGGCTCATGTTAATTCTATCATGATCGGGATGGCCAAAAAAGTTATCGTGGTTACCGATTCAAGGAAATTCCTCCGCAGGCGTTTTGCCTTCATAGCTCCAACCCCAAAGATCCATGTTGTTATTACAGATTCAGGAATAAGTGAAGAAGATAAAGCGAGATTACAAAATCATGGAGTTGAAGTAATAATTGCCTAGCATTCATCATTATGTTTAAAAAGCCGTGGTTATTATTTGCCCTTATAACAATGTTGTTCTGGGGTGTTTGGGGAGCTTTTATTGAAACACCGGAAAAGGCCGGGTTTCCGGCTACCCTGGGATATATTGTCTGGTCACTCACAATGATACCACCTGCCCTGGTTGGATTGGCGCTGATCAAATGGAAGCTTGATCGTGATTGGACGTCCATTCTCTATGGGATGACCATTGGTTTGCTGGGAGCCGGGGGACAACTGGCATTGTTTCATGCACTGGTTGACGGTCCAGCCTACCTTGTATTCCCGATTATTTCCCTGTCACCGGCTGTAACGGTTATCTTTTCTGTATTATTCCTTAAAGAGAAAGCTTCCAGGCGGTCCTGGATAGGGATCACACTTGCCCTGGCTGCCATATTACTGATGTCGTTTCAAAAACCCGATAATACCTTAATTAAGGGTTATCTGTGGTTTGCATTTGCCATTCTGGTTTTTATAGCTTGGGGCACACAGGCGGTTTTTATGAAAAAAGCAAATATGACCATGAAGGCCGAAAGTATTTTCTTTTATATGATGCTAACAGGGATTTTGTTTGCTCCCGTTGCTTATTTGATGACGGATATGAGCCAGGACATCTTTCTTGGATTCTCGGGACCCTATTTTGCCGCCATCATACATACACTGAACTCAGTAGGAGCCCTGATGCTGGTCTATGCCATCCGATATGGGAAGGTAATCATTGTTGCTCCCCTGATCAATGCCGGTGGACCCATGATTACCATAATACTTTCCCTGATTATTTACGCGGTTATTCCAAACCCTGTGATTATCATTGGTATAGTCATTGCCATGATAGCGGTTTATCTACTTGCTGACTGAAAAACACTTTATAGTCAATGTTTCCTTTCGATTCCATGTATTCCTTATCTCCATTAAAAGCATCGTACCAGATTACATCAGGATCCGGTACATATTGCGAAACATTATCATTTTTACTATATTTGAGCAGATATAAGTGATTGCAATAAAACAAAACACTAATCTACGTTTTTTTCTTTCAAATAATTATCCTTAGTAATATTTTTGAATCATGGAAACTCTATCAAGAATATGTATCCCACTGTTTTTCTGCCTGTTTATAGCCAGCAGCGCTTCTTGCCAGCCAACAAAAAAAGCCAATATTGCCGTAGTCCAGGCAACAGGATTGCCCAGACAGGATCCCTTTATGGGGGATTATGATCCTGATTTGGTACGGCCCCAGATGATGGCACATTTTAATAAATTGTTAGGCCTCTTTGAAGAAGCAGGAGAAATGGGTGCTGACCTGGTTTGCGGTCCGGAAGACATGCAACACATCGGGGGATACGGACTACATGTGGATGTAAAGGATCCTCAGACAGGTAAAATATTATGGGATGCACTTGCGGTTAAGGTTCCAGGTCCCCTGACAGACCAAGTCTCTGAAATAGCCAAAAAATATAATATGTATATCATAGCGCCCATCTATGAGGCGGATGGAGGTACAACCTATAATACGGCAGTTGTCTTTGACCGAAAGGGGAAAATTATTGGTAAGCATCGCAAAACTTTATTGCCTGTGATGGAAACCTGGCTGGTATCCACAGGGGATGAATTAGAAGTATTTGAACTTGATTTTGGGAACATTGCCATAGCCACCTGCTGGGAATTGTTCTATCCCGAGATATCGACCATCTATGCTTTAAAGGGGGCAGATATTATTTTTAATCCTACCATGGCCCATGACAACCTTGATGATCAAAGCCTTTCTACCGCCTCTACTTATGTTACCAGGGCTCGTGATAACTCGGTCTATATTGCACCAGTCATTCTTGGGAATGATGGAAATGGCATCATTGATTTTAACGGAGATGTAATTGCTGAGGCTGTTGGAAAGGAAGATGTGGTGGTTATGGCAGAAATTGACTTTGCCCAGGATAGGATAAGTGGCAGCAAATGGTGGGAAGCTATCAATGGAACAAACAATGTCAAGGCCATACATTATAAATCAAGGCGTCCGGAGCTCTATCAAATGCTTACAGACCCCAATCCCCCCATCCTGGATAAATATAAAGACATTCATCTGACGACCGGAGACAGGGAAAGGCAGATGAAGGCAGTCAGGGAAGTTGATTACGGTCCGAACAAGAAATAATTACATCCTGAACATTATGAAACGCCCGTTATTACTTTGTTTGCTGTTGTTAATGCTGGCTACAATCCAGGCTTTTGGCCAGGCTGAACCTTCTGCCATTGAGAAACCTGTAGATGATGCTGAGTATCAAAGAATACTGGAGTATTACAATTACGACCAAGGGATGCTTTCAGATCCAGAAATTTATGGAGAATGGCCATGGCGTGGGCCTCATGTCCTGTATAAACTATCCTATGGCTCTGTGCGTGGACAAAGAGTTCCGGCATACCTTGCCATACCCAAGGAACCTGTAAATGAAAAAATCCCGGTGGTAGTGCTGATGCATGGTTGGAACCTGTTCTGGGGTAAAAACGAGGATTGGATCCTGGAATGGATCCCACTGCTTACTGCCCAGGGATATGCGGTATTGGCACCTGATCATTTCATGTATGGTGAAAGAAAAAAGGAAGACGGTTTTGACAATGGCAGTGATAGGGGGCCATATTATTACCGTGACTGGATGTGCCAGTCTGTTGTTGATCTGAGAAGAGGTATCGATTATCTCGAATCACGCCCTGATATTGACCCTGAGAGGATAGCTGTATTCGGGGGGAGCCTGGGTGGTTGGATAGGTTCCATCCTGGCTGCGGTTGAGCCAAGGATTAAAACGGCCATACTCAGTGTTCCGGCGACAGAGTTTGAAAAAGCACAAACACCTCCCGCACGGATTATTAATTCGAGTAATTTTTTTCCAAATTACAAGGATCTTTCCTTGTTGATGGTACTGGCAAAAAAAGATGTACCTGAAAGAAACGCCAGGGCGAAGGAGTTCTTTGATCTTGTAGACATAAAGAAGCAAATGGTCGAGTATGACGAATCGCATTTCCTAGATCCTCAGAAGTATAACAAGGAAATACTTGAGTGGCTGAAAGAAAATCTTTGATAGTGAAATATCGACAAGCATTTATCTCAATTGTTTTTCTCCTGCTGTCACTTCAGTATTCACGTGCTGATGTCAGGCTTCCCACATTGTTTTCAAACAATATGGTTTTTCAGCAAGCAATGAAAGTTCCTGTTTGGGGATGGGCGGATCCGGGAGAAAAGATCATCGTCCAATTAGGAGATTTCAAGGCTGAAACGATTACGAATGCTGAAGGGAAGTGGAAGGTTCGTATGGGCCCTCTAATGTCAGGCGGACCTTTCGATCTGGTAATTTCCGGGAAGAATAAAGTAAGCATTACAAATGTTCTCGTGGGAGAAGTATGGGTTGCTTCAGGTCAATCGAATATGGCCATGGAGGTAAGAAGCTGCCTGAATGCCGATGAGGAGATATCCATGGCCCGAAACCCCATGATTCGTCATTTCCAGGTGAAAAGGACCAAGGCTGTTGAACCACTCGAAGATGTGGCCCCTGTGGGCAAGGATTCATGGTTGAATACATGGGAAATTTGTGATCCTTCAACAGCCGGGCACTTCAGCGCGACGGCTTACTATTTTGCCCGAAGCTTGTATGAGAAAAGGAGTATTCCAATCGGCATTATTCATGCCTCCTGGGGGGGGACCACTGCTGAAGCCTGGACACCTCGGGATACCCTGGAAAATGATCCAGGGCTTAAAGCTATCCTGGAAGACTGGCCTGCTTATAATGATGATGAGGAATGGTTGAAAGGGGAATATGAGGAATTCATCCATGAAGTAGAAAAAGCCCGCCTGGAGGAGAGACCTGCTCCCTTGTATTTTAACCAGCCTTCTGTGCTTTACAATGGGATATTGGCTCCGGTTATTCCATATGGAATGAGAGGTGTCATATGGTACCAGGGAGAATCAAACGCTTATCGTGCCTGCCAGTACCGTGAACTTTTCCCGGCCATGATAACCCAGTGGCGCAGAAAATGGGAGCAGGGAGACTTCCCTTTCCTCTTTGTACAATTGGCCAACTACCATTTTGAACCCCAGGTTTTTCCTGAATTGCGAGAAGCACAGTCCATGACACTAAAACTGCCTCAAACAGCCATGGCCGTGACCATTGATATTGGTGATTCTACGGATATACACCCAAAAAATAAGCAGGAGGTTGGAAGGCGCTTGGCACTGGCTGCACAAAAAACTGCCTATGGTGAAGATATCCTGTTTTCGGGTCCCATATATAAGAAAATGTTTATTGAGGACAGCAAATGCTGGTTGTTGTTTGATCACGTTGGTGATGGCCTGGTGGCAAAAGGGGACGGAGAATTACGAGGGTTCAGTGTGGCCGGGAAAGACAGGGAATTCCTGAAAGCCAGGGCCAGGATAGATGGTAACCAGATCATTGTCTGGAATGAGGAAATCGATCAACCAGTTGCGGTAAGATATGCCTGGGCAAATCATCCGGTTGCATTTAACCTGTATAACCAATCCGGGGAGAATCCATACCTTCCGGCATCACCATTTCGAACAGATGACTGGCCTGAAATATCCTGCACTGCCACACAGTTTATCAAGCAAAAACGGGCCGAACTACCTCCATTGCATGATAATGACAAAGTTGAACTGGCCCTGACTATTGAAAATAACCTGCAAAGCCTTGAACTTTATTCCATTTCAAAAGACATTGTCAATGGTACCAAATGGACATATCAAAAAATTTATCAGGGAAACCCTTTCCTGGCAGAAGAATACTGGCCTATGGCAGACCTGGTATATGGAGGGATACAGTATTCAGGATTTTATATCAATTATGACCTGTACAATAACCATCTCATATTGTTATATAATGAGAATAATAACAAGAAATATGTAGTGCTTTCCAATGAATACATAGAATCATTTTCCTATACAGATACGGTGAGGCACCAGGAACACCGTTTCGAGTATTTTAAGATCCCCGGTACGAATGGTAAGGAGTTATACGAAAAAGTCTATGAGGGTAAAACTTCATTCATTATCCGGCCGAAGTGTGAAATTAAATATGGAAAATCAGGAAGTTATCCGGGAGAATACCTCAGAAGCTATGAATTTTATATTCAGGTTGAGGGTAAATATGAGCGTGTTCATTCCAAAAAAACACTGCTCAATGCCTTGAAAAAAAATGTGCCGGAAATAAAAAGGTTTATCCGCCAGAACAGATTGAAAATAAGCAGGAAACATCCTGAAAACATTATTCCGGTATTGAAATATTACGATGAATTAGCCTAGATGGGAGCCTGAAGGTGAGGAGTAAAAAAATATGCTTTATATTGTTTTTTTTGGTTTTGGGACTAACGTTAAAGTCCCAGGATATAACTATAACCGAAAAATTTAAGGATGTTCCTTTCCTTGAGGTTATTGAAACATTGGAGCAAAACTATCCGGTCCGTTTTTTCTTTGACCCTCAAGCCACAGAAGGTATCCGGGTAACGGCGGATTTTCTGCAGACCCCCCTTCCATCATGCCTGGCATCCATGCTGATTAAAGAAAGTTTAAAATTCCATATCTCCCACGATAATCAGGTGAGCATCTATAAGGGAGTTGTTTTGAAAAAATTATTTCCTGAGGATGAACAGATTGTCGTTGTTCGAAAGGAAAGCCTACCAGCCGATAAGATCTCGAGAGAGAAGCTAAAACTTCTGCAATATCAGATGTTCAACATCGGGACACCCGGCAATGCTACTACTGGCACTGCTACCGTGTCGGGATACCTGACAGATTTTGAGAATGGACTGCCTGTAGCAGGCGGAAATGTCTATGTCACGGAGACGCAAAGAGGGGTGATCAGCAATGGAAATGGTTTCTATGAAATAAGGCTGCCGCTGGGAAACCAGACCCTAAACTTCAGCAGTATTGATATGCACGTTACCAGCCGCATTATTAATTTATATTCTGATGGAAGACTGGATGTAGTGCTGGAAACAAAGTATAATTTGCTGGAGGATGTGACCGTTGTCGGGCATGGGAAAGGGAATCTGGGACAGGTCCATATTGGATTGGAAGAAATAAATATTGACAAGATAAAATCAATACCTGCCCTTCTTGGGGAACCAGATATCATTAGAAGCCTGATCATGCTCCCGGGTGTTCAAAAAGTTGGAGAAGGGACGGCCGGATTTAATGTTCGTGGGGGCAAAACGGATCAAAACCTGATCCTGGTTGACCAGGCCCCCATCTATTATCCATCTCACTTCTTTGGGAATTTCTCGGCCATCAATGCAGATATCATCCGTGATGCAAATCTTTACAAGGGCAGCATGCCTGCAAGATATGGTGGAAGGATTTCTTCTGTGCTGGATATAAATACCAGGGATGGGAATCCCGACAGATTTTCCGGCTCCGGGGGGATCAGTCCCGTGTCAGCCAGGTTCAGCATTGATGGGCCATTATTTTCTGATAAATCAACATTTCTGATCAGTGGCAGGACAACGTATTCAAACTGGCTGCTGGATTTCATCGATGTTCCGGATCTGTATAACAGCAAGGTTAGTTTTTATGATGTGCAGGCAAAACTGAATCTACATTTAAGTGAAAAAGACAGGCTGTTGCTCAGTGTTTACGGGAGCAGGGATAAATTCCAGCTTCAGAGTGATACCATTTATCAATATGAAAACAATATTGCTTCCCTTTCCTGGCATCATCAGGTCAATCAGCAGATGAACTCCAAACTTTCATTAATCTACAGTGGATTTGGATATGAAGTTTCTAATGAGAGCGATATCAATATGGCTTATAAGCTGACCCATAGTCTGAGCAATATTAATCTGAAAGGCCAGTTTGAGTATCTTTGGCGGCAGGGTTTAAAATTTGAATTTGGTGGTGATATTTTTTATTATTCGGTTAACCCGGGTGAAAGGGAAATAGGTGAATATTCCAATATACTTCCCATATATTCTGACGATGACAATTCTGTCGAGCTTGGGATCTATGCAGGAAATGAATTTCAAATATCAAATCGCTTTAAAATTGAAGCCGGTTTGAGGCTTTCGGGATTGCTTTCCTTAAGCAATGGGAAGAGATACATATATACTCCGGATATGCCCCTTGATGAGGATAATATCATTGATACTGCCGAGGTTCAGAAAAACAGCATTGAAAAGGTTTATTTTCATCCCGAATACAGGTTCTCCGCCAATTTTACAGTAAACAGATACAGCTCATTAAAAATAAGTTATAACAAAACAGTACAGTATATTCATATGCTTACTAACACTACGGCCATTTCACCAACCGATACCTGGAAGCTCAGTGATGAACACTTGCTGCCGCAGATCGGACACCAGGTATCTGCAGGTTATTTCAGGAACTTCCGAAATGATGCCATTGAAACTTCAGTTGAGGTCTTTTACAAGGGGATCAACAACATCAAGGAATATAAACCGGGTGCTGACTTGTTACTGAATGATCATATTGAGACAGAGATCATTAATGGGAAAGGTAAATCATACGGTGCTGAATTTTCTCTGAAAAAACCGGAAGGCAGGATCAATGGACGTATTGATTATACGTATTCCCGAACCCTGATCAGGTCTATCAGTGATTTTCCGGAAGAAATAATGAACGATGGGGAATATTTCCCCGCCAATTATGACAAACCGCATAGCCTGAATGTATTGCTGAGTCTCAAAGCCTCCCGCCGGTTCATAATATCGACAACCCTGGATTATTCTACCGGACGGCCTATCACTTACCCTGTAGCAAAATATCAACTGGGTGATCAGGTAATTCTGCATTACTCAAAATACAACCAGTACCGGATCCCGGATTATTTCCGAATGGATCTGTCACTCACCCTGGAGGGGAACTTAAAAAAGAAAAAACCATTTCACAGTACGATTACCTTTGCCCTCTATAATATTACAGCGAGAAAGAATGCATATTCGGTATATTTTAGGAGTGAGGGTGGGAACTTTGAAGCCTATAAGCTTTCCATTTTCGGTTCGGTTATTCCTACGATTTCTTATAATTTCAGGTTTTAATGCAGCAAAGCAGCTTATATAAACTCATCAGCCTGATTCCCATTGGAGTCATAATGCTCCTGTTTAACCGGTGTGTAGAACCGTATATGCCTGAACTGGAGACCAATGATGCGGAAGATTTGCTGGTAGTAGAAGGAAAGATCACAAATGAAAATGGACCTTTCAGAATCCATTTGACATCTACTGTCCCAGTATATGATTACCAGAATATTCAATCAAATTCCCGGCCTGTCAGCGGAGCAGAAGTACAAATTGCAGATGACAAGGGGAATGTTTATCTGCTTTATGAAAATAATGCCGGGTGGTATGAAACAGAAGACAAAGAATTGGAAGGTATCCCGGGTAATTCCTATACTTTACTGATTACCACCCCTGACGGGAAGGAGTACCAGTCCTCACCAGAATTGATGGAGGAGGGGCAAGAAATTGATAGGATACATTACCAGGAATTCAAACGCACTCATTTTGATCTGGAGACTCCTTATGAGGAAAACTGGCTCAATATCCTGGTGGATGCGAGGGCTCCAGATGGGGATGTCACCTATTTCAAATGGGATTTTGAAGAGACATGGGAATTCGAGATGCCGACATATGTCCTGCTAAACCATGGCGATGAGGAAGGTGATCCTCGACCCACCTGGGAATCAATTGAAATTGACCAGGAGAAAAAACATTGCTGGGTTACTGAGTCTTCCAGTTCCATCCTGATAAAATCTACGGTAGATGATCCCTCCAATGAAGTCAGTAATTTCATCCTGCAATCCATTGGGCCCCAGCATGACAGGTTGAATATCAAATACAGTATCCTGGTGAAGCAGCACCTGATAAGCCGGGATTTCTATAATTACTTCAAACGAATACGTGAAGCAAATGAGGAAACTGGTGGGATCTATGAAAAGACCCCTGCACAGATACTCGGAAACATTTCGTGCTGCAATGAGAATGAAATCGCACTTGGATTTTTTATGGCTTCAGCCGTCCAAACCAAAAGAATATTTATCCATAAGAATGATCACAATGTTGCTGACGGATCGGCATTTGGTGGTTGTGGCTGGACTTCCAAACCTTCAAGGTATTTTACGTTCTGGTTGTATGGGACATATGATGGTGGGAGCGATAATGCTTATAGCTCCAACAGATATTGCACTGATTGCAGGGTAAGGGGGGACGATGTGGCACCTGATTTTTGGGAGTAAGGGAGTATCTATGAATCAAAGAAGCAGATATTATATGAAGCAAACCATTCTGTTGGCCGCAATTATCCTGTTCTGTTTTACCATTTCAGGTCAGGAGAAGGATGATCAACCGGTTGCCCAATACCCTGCAGAGCAGATACAGGTGCATCTTACCCAGACCTTCTTGTTCCCTGGTGAGGTATTAGGATTTAAAATTTATTGTACCAATCCCCTGTTTCCTGCACTGGAACTCAGCCGGATTGCTTTTATCGAGTTGGTAAGTGACCGGAACGCCTCGGTTCTGAGAAAAAAAATACTGCTTGATCACGGAGCTGGTGGAGGTGAGTTATTATTGCCTGATGACTTGAATTCAGGGATATACACTGTCCTGGTTTATACCAATTGGTTGAAGAATTTTGGAGAAGAATCCTTTTACAGGCAAAATATTATGATCATAAATCCGGCACAAGTAACTCCACGTGACAGGGAAACCTCAGTTAACAGCCTGAAATTTCAGCCCCAAAAGGAAACAGAAAAAATTGTAGGATATGGTATTCAGCTTATCCCTGATAAGCATACATATGCAACACGGGAAAAAGTCTCTATGAAGGTTAAGCTGATGCAAGACGGTGGACAGCTTATGGGTGGGGTTTTTTCAGTGTCAGTGAACCGTACAGAACCTGCCCTGAATACGGACCGGTATGAACAACAGGCAGAGCTACTAGAAACAGCGTCGAAAGATATAGTATATCTCCCTGATTTCAATGGAATAAGGCTGGCTGGAAAAATTGAAGATAATAACGGTACCCTCCAAGGAGCCAGGATCATTATCTCGGAACCTGGTCCCGGTACAAATATTAAAAGCGCACTTTCAGACGCTCAAGGGAATTTTGATTTCTTGTTAGCGCCAGCCGAAGGAGAGAAGGATATTGTATTTACCCTCCCAGTGAATAATGCCATCATAAAGCTGGAGGAACCTTTCTGGAACGGTCTCAGAGATCCTCCTGTCCAGCAAGAACTCAGCTTCGACAATAGCCTAGCTGATTACCTTGAAGAGAAGTTCTTTCATTTTCAGTTGCAGCATCAATTCAATCAAGAGAATTTTTTAGAAGATGATCATTCAAATGATGATATGAAGGATAGTGAAAGATTTTATCACCATCCTCCCCGTGTAATTAAGATGGATGATTACGTATTGCTGGATTCATTACCGGAATATTTCTATGAACTCGTGCCATCTGTAAAATATACTTTTACCAGAGGCCAATATGATATAAAGGTTACAAATAAAGTGAATTCAACCTATTTTGAAGAAAGTCCCGGGGTATTCATTGACGGGGTCCTTTATTCAGATTATGGTCAAATTGCTCGAATACCGGTGTACAAAATAAGCACAATCAGCATATTGACTGAACTATATTATTATCAAGATTTCAGTTTTGGAGGCATCATTGATCTGCATACTAAAAAATCAGATTTTAGTGCAGTTCAATTGCTCCCCAACATGGTCAGGCTGGTATTTCCGCTCGCAGCAAGATCAGAAATGGAGTATCATGTCGTGGATCATTCTCTCGCGGATACACCAGACAGGCTCCCTGATTTCAGGTACCTTATCTGCTGGGAGCCGGATATTACAATTGGACCCACAGGAGAAAGTATGATACAGTTCTATACAGGGGATATCACAGGTGAATATACAGTTAAGGTTACCGGAATATCTCCGGAAGGTATTATACTAAATGCTGAAACGGAAGATTTTTGTGGGAAAAGTTCCCGAAAAAGGCCTGTAAAAAGCAAAATTGGTATTCAATGATGCTCGAAATGCTGGAAGCATGTCCAGAATTATTTAATATTTACACCAGACCGATTGCCATTTGCAGCCTGTTCATTCTGTTTATGACTTGTGTGGAACCGTTCAGGCCATCTCTGAATGAGCAGGATACTCAGAACTTGCTGGTGGTTGAAGGATTGATTACTGATGAACCGGGGCCTTTTCGTGTTAGCCTCACCTCTGCCATTCCCGTATATGATGTGGAAAATACTCTTCACAGTTATTATCCGCCGGTTTCTGGGGCAGATGTGCAAATTGTAGATGACAAAGGGAATAGCTATTTGCTTTTCGAGAACGGGGCCGGTTTGTACGAAACTGAGGATAAGAATGTATATGGCATTCCGGGGAATATCTATGTATTAATGATTACAACCCCTGACGGTTGGCAATACGAATCCTCTCCTGTTTTGATGCAGGAAACACAAGAGATAGAAAGGGTATATTACAAGGAAATCAAACGTACTAACTTTGATCTTGAGACTCCATATGAGGAAAACTGGCTAAATATCCTGCTAGATACCCGGGCTATTGCTGATAGCACTACCTATTTCAAATGGGATTTTGAGGAGACATGGGAGTTTGAGATGCCGACTTATGTGAAGGTTAGCCATGGTCCCGAGGGTCCTCCTCCCTCCATTGAGAGCATAGATTTAGAATGGGAAAGGAAGCATTGCTGGGTTTCCCAATCCTCCAGATCAATCCTGATCACATCAACGGTTAATGCACTCGATAATAAAATCAACGGGTTTATCCTTCAGTCTATAGGTCCACCGGATGACAGGCTGAATATTAAATACAGCATGCTGGTAAAACAGTATATGATAGACAGGAATTTGTATAATTTCTTCAAGAGAATTCGTGAATCCAATGAGGAAACCGGAGGCATTTATGAAAAAACACCGGCTAAAATAACAGGAAACATCCAATGCTGTAGCGGTGAGACAGAAGCACTGGGATATTTTATGGCTTCGGTAGTAAAAACAAAAAGAATCTTTATCGATCCAACTGAACATGACATTGCAAAAGGTACGGCTTATGGAAATTGCGGATGGACTGACTCACCACCCAGGTATCATTCTTGGCCCGTATACGGAACCTATAACGGCGGAACATCCACTGTCTGGAGTGATAATAGATACTGCACCGACTGCAGACTCAGGGGAAGCAATGTAAAGCCTGATTTTTGGGAATAATGATGCACAGAAAGTCTGAAAGAAGTAAAATTCTTATGATGATAGTTCAAATCATTCCAAAACCAAAATTTTGTTGTGCAAGAACCTGGAAAAGAACCCAAAGAAAGGAATATTTCCAAAAATTTGATGACAAGTGATTTATTTGTTATTGTTTTATTATTTTTAATGACGAATAACATAAATAACCTTATGAAATATAATATATTTGTATAGAAAGAAAGTGAAAATTATATATATTTGTATTGAAATAACCCCGTAGCTGGATGAAATACCTCAATATTACTACAAAGGACCTGGAAGAAAATGGAGGTTATTATACCGCAAAAGAGATATCCAGTCAGCCGGATATGTGGTTGAAAACATATGAGAGGCTAAGAGAGGAAAAGGAAGAGATCAAGGAATTTATCGGGAAAATAATCGATAAAAAAAATCCTTCTGTAATATTAACTGGAGCCGGTACATCGGCTTTTATCGGTGAGGTGCTTGCCGGTACGGTTCAGAAGCAATTGAAGGTAAGTACCAGAAGTATTCCTACCACTGATATAATTACCCATCCAGGGGACTATTTTATGCGTTCAAGACCAACTCTTCTGGTTTCATTTGCTCGATCAGGAGATAGTCCTGAAAGCCTGGCTACTGTCAAATTGGCGGAAGCTCATTGTGATGATCTCTACCAGTTGATCATTACCTGCAATAAGAAGGGGGAATTGGCGGTCAAATCCCGCAATGATCATACCTATGTTTTCATACTGCCTGAAGAAACAAATGACCGTTCCCTCGCCATGACAAGTTCCTTTTCGTCAATGCTGCTGGCAGGATTGATGATCTTGAATCTTGATGATATCGAGAATATGCAGCCAGTGATAGAGAGCATTGTGTGAGTGCGGCAGGGTCATCTTAAAGGAAAATCTTTTACAATTAAGATCAATAGCAGCGCTTGATTTCCAGAGAGCTGTCTTCCTGGGATCAGGGCCTCTCCTTGGAGTGGCACATGAATCTCACCTGAAGGTACAGGAACTGTCAGATGGTAAAGTTATATGTAAATATGATTCCTTTCTGGGATTCCGCCATGGTCCAAGGGCTGTTGTAAATGGATCAACCCTCATTACATATTTACTGTCCAATAATGGGCTGGCGCGGCAGTATGAACTGGATCTGATTAAAGCTATTGATGAAACTCCCACGGGAGCAAAAAGCATAGGGGTTGGACATGATCTTGATAAACTGGGAATAAATTTTGATTATTCGATTAAATTTCCTGACTGTGCAGCAAATGTCCCGGAGCATTACTATAGTGTAATTTATATACTTCCGGCTCAGATTATCGGTTTCTATAAGTCATTAGCCCTGGGCCTGAAGCCGGACTCACCATCAAAGGGAGGTTCAATATCACGGGTCGTTCAGGGTGTTACAATCTATTAGTATTGTTGCATAGGCCACCATTAGAATCACTCCGTTTTTTAGGGAAGCATATTGAAAAAGGCAAGAGATATATTCCTTAATATACTCGCTGACAATAGAAAGCTTGGTGGGATGGGGATTTATTCAGTCTGTTCAGCCAATGCTGCCGTATTGGAGGCTTGTTTCCTGCAGGCCAGGGAGGATTCATCCATTTTATTGATTGAATCTACTTCCAACCAGGTGGATCAGGAAGGTGGATATACTGGGATGAAGCCAGTTGATTTTGTCAGGTATGTGCATTCTATTGCCACCAGGGTAGATTTTCCGAAAGAGATGATCCTTCTGGGAGGTGATCATCTTGGTCCGAATAAATGGCAGGATCTTCCTGCAGAGGAGGCCATGAATCGTGCAAGGGTGCTGGTGGAGGAATATGTGAAAGCCGGTTTTCAAAAAATTCACCTCGATACAAGCATGTTCTGTGCGGATGATCCAGGGGACAGGAAAAAACCTTTGAGCGATGAAATTGTTGCATCAAGGGCGGCTATTTTATGCCGGGCAACTGAAGATGCCTGGAAAGATTTTTGTCCTGGCGATCCGCAACCTGTTTATGTAATTGGAACCGAAGTTCCTCCTCCAGGAGGAGCAAAGGAAGAAGAGAACACCATAACACCAACAAGACCGAAAGATGCTGAAAAGACCATTGAGGTAACCAGGCAATCTTTTGTGGATGCGGGATTGGCTGATGCGTGGGAGCGGGTTGTGGCAGTGGTTGTTCAACCAGGGGTGGAATATGGGGATGACCGGGTATTCAAATATGATAGGGAATTGGCCAGGGAACTAAGCCATCGGATTACTGAGTATGAAAGGCTTGTCTATGAAGCCCATTCAACAGATTATCAGACAGAAACCGGTTTGAAATCCCTCGTCGAAGACCACTTCTGTATTCTGAAGGTTGGGCCATGGTTAACATTTGCCTACAGGGAAGCTTTGTTTGCCCTGGAATCCATGGAGATTGAAATATTGGGTGCCGGGAATGATGGACTTTCCCAATTAAGGGATACCATGGAAAGAGTGATGCTGAGGGACCCGAAGCATTGGGAGAAATACTATCCAGGAACGGACACTCAGCAATTATTCAAACGTAAATTCAGTTTTTCTGACAGATCCAGGTACTACTGGCCTGATGAGTCAATTAACACAGCAAAAAACAGATTGATTGATAATCTCAGGAAAAACAAAATACCTTTGTCCCTCATTAGTCAGTTTATGCCATACCAGTTTTATGAAGTATTGGAGGGAAGACTGGTAAATGATCCCATGGATCTGGTACTGAATTATATCCGAACCGTCACCGGGAGTTATTCCAGGGCCTGTGGTTTGTCACAAGGGTAAAAATAAGATAATGAGATTACAGGATAAGTACAAAGAACTTGAGCATACTCCGACTGCCCTGCTTGCTACCAATTTTTATAATTTAGAGACCCTCCAAGGAGTATTGCGGGCTGCTGTCCGCTGTAACAGCCCCATAATTCTACAGCTGACCCGGAGTTCTATTGAATATATGGGATTACCACTGGCTTTTCAGATGGCCCGGACTGCCAGAGATTTTCATGGGGTGAAGGCATGGATTCATCTGGACCATGGAGATTCTTATGAATTGGCCGCACAATGCCTCGATGCAGGATTTGATTCGGTCATGATCGATGCCAGTGAAAAACCCTTCAACGAAAATATTGAAATCACTAAGAAAGTAGTTGCCCTGGCAAGCAAGTATGATGCCTGTGTTGAGGCTGAATTAGGTTATGTGGCAAAACTTGGACAATCAACCGAAAAAGAAGGTTTTACTATGCCGGAAGAAGCCAGCAGTTTCGTGGATGAGACTGGCGTAGATGCCCTGGCTGTTGCCATCGGAACTTCACATGGCTTTTACAAAAAGGAGCCCAAACTGGATCTTGAAAGACTATCCCGGATCCGGGAGGTTACCAATGCAGCGCTCGTATTACATGGTGGGAGCGGAGTGCCTCATAAGACTCTTCAGGAAGCTATTTCAAAGGGGGTCAAAAAAGTCAACCTGGCTACGGAGATCAAAAATATTTTCATGAAAACCCTTCAATCCAGATTGGAAAATGAGAGCGAGATTGATTTAAGGAAAGTTTTCCCGGATGCGATTGATGCTGTAACTGGACTGGTCATGGATAAACTTAATGTCGTTAACAACAAATAATACATAATCATGAATTATTTCTTCCAGAGAAAGAACCATCTACTGTTTTTTGCTTCATTGTTTTTTTGGCTGTCAGCGGCATCCCCTGCTGCAGCACTTACTACTGCTCTGTTTAATGAAGGGATTTATCTCATCCCCCATCCTCAGCAAGTTAGCCTGGGCGGAATGGATTTTGTGTTGGGAGAGGAGCTGTCCATTGTACTGGACAAAAATGCGTCGGATAAGGACAGGTTCGCTGCTACAGAACTGGCAACCCAGCTTAAAAAAGAATGGGGAATAAATGCTGTTCTCACCGCTTCTGCTTCCGGGAAATCAATTATCCTAACACATAAAAAGGTTTCCAAGGATATTACGGGACTGCCAAAAAAGAAAGCCCTGCAGGCTTATCAGTTGACAGCGGAAGCAGATCAGCTTGTCATCAGGGCAAAGGGTGAAGCAGGACTCTTTTACGGCACACAGACATTGCTGCAGGTTATAAAAAAGGGAACAACCGGTACCTATATTCCCGGCATGGAGATCACAGACTGGCCGGATATTCCAGAAAGGGCCTGGCATTATGATACCAAGCATCACCAGGATAAGCGCTCCTATGTTGAAAGTTTCATACGCGATATGTCCAGGTACAAAGTCAATATGCTGCTCTGGGAATGGGAAGATAAGTTCGAATATCCCAGCCATCCTGAGATTGGTGCACCCGGAGCTTTCACCATGGAAGAGATGCAGGAGATCACCAGGTATGCAAAAAAATACCATGTGCAGCTGGTGCCGCTTGTACAGGGACTGGGACATGTGAGTTATATTTTAAAATGGCCCCAGCATAGCCACCTCAGGGAAATAGCTGCGTCCAACTGGGAATTTTGCCCACATAAGGATGGCAGTTATGAACTGCTGGGTGATCTTTGGCAGGATGCCATTAAAGCTACTCCCGGCTCTGAGTACATTCATATAGGGACGGATGAGTCTTATGAACTGGGGATGGGAGTTGAATGTGGTTGCCAGGCCGAGTTGGAAGAATCGAGTAAACATGCCATGATGACAAAATTCATCACCCGCTGTGTTAAGCCCCTGATGAAGGAGGGTCGCACAGCTATGGCCTGGAGTGCACAATACTTCCCAGATGCAGATTTAAATCCACCAACAGGCATGGTAGTTGATTTGCGGGGGACTGAAGGAACAGACCGTTTCGAAGAAATCAAAAAAGCGGGCTATGAGATTTTTGTATATGATCCCAATCCGGGTATTGAACCCCTCTTTTTACCATATTTTTACAGGCTAAGAGGTGAAGGAGATAAAGAAAGGGAGGTTGAAAACTGCCTGGAAAGATCTTATAATCCGGTTCACCAGGCATCAAGTACAGGAATATTCGATGGGATGATAAATACTTCATGGGATGATTCCGGACTTCACAATCAGATGTGGATGATGAGTTTTATCAATTCTGCCGAATGGTCCTGGAGTGGCAATAATCCTTCCCTCGATGAATTCATCGATAAATTCTTTATGAATTATTACGGGCAAGAATCCAGAAACATGAAGGAATTATTCCTGTTGCTGAACAAAGCCGGTTATTACTATTACAAATCCTTGGAGCGCCGTGTCTGGCATTATGGTGATGTCGGCAAAACCCATCTGCCTGACCTGCCCCGAGGTGACAATCTTGAGTACGATGAATTCTGGAACCGGGAGTATGCAGTAAAAATCCAAGAATCCAATGAGCAGCTTATTCAGATGGAACATGCAAGGGAGATTATCCTAGCCAACCAGGCTGCCGGTATTAGGAATGCCTATGACCTGGAGCTTTTCAATACCATTGTTGATCTGGTAAGCCATACCTGTAATACTTACTTGTCATTATCAGCACTGGAAAAGGCTGTAAAAGAAGCCCATAACCAGCGGTTTTTAAGCCATGAGGCAGCCTATGAGTCCATGGAAAATGCAGTCGATATTATTGAGAAAAACCTTTCAGAGAGGCAGGAAGTGTACCAGGAGTTGGTGAATGTATGGGAGAAGACAAGGCTTCCGAAGGGTCTTTCCACTGAAGATAAAGAATTCTTCCACAGGCAGGACCGTGCCCGGCACTTCGCCTTTCGCCGGGCGGATATGTCCTACCTGATCTGTGATGAAGAGTTATTGGGACTGGAAGACTATAAGAAAAAACTGCTGGAATACATGGCTTGGTATAAGAAGACCTATTTAATGACCACTTTGCCATCCGGGTGACCACTTATTTCGTTGCCTTCCATCTTGACTTCCGGAACCTTATCAAGCAGAAATACCGCTGCTTTTTGTGTTCCGTTGCCGGTATCCCTGATGATGTTGTCTTTTATCACCAGATCCTGGGGTTCGCTGTAAACGGCGAAGCCATAACCCTCTCCGCTCTGGCCATTATTTTCGACCAGGTTATTTATAAAAGTATTTCGGTGGGGTGAATTTCGGGAATTTTCCTGCCGGAGGTTTATGCCATCACTGCCATTCTCAAAAACATGATTATCTTCAAAAACCACATCTGAATCCTTATGGCCGGTACATATTCCATGCCTCCCATTGTGGTGAAATTGATTGTTTTTTACCACACTGTGATGTACTCGCCAGCAAATGAACATGCCGTCCACGGTATTGTGGTGAACATTGTTGTTCAGGATCTTTGACTTGGGAGAGCCGGTCCCTGGATGCAAACCAATATTGCCGGAACCTTCTATCTCACAATGCTGTACTGTAACATTTTCGGTGATCTGCCAGGTGATACCTTCGCCATTAAAATCCTTTACGTGAACATTCTCAATGGTTACATTTCTCGACTTTAAGATCGCTATACCTCCTCCGTTACATCCGTCCATTTTTTCATTATGCTCTTTATCTCCGTCTATTACAAGATTTGAGACAAGGACATTTTCAGCTTCATATACCAGGACCCCTGATCCGGCATTGGAAACCCAGCCATCATCGTCCGCACCGTAGTCTCTGATCAGGTATTTGTCAATATAAATTATATTATCCTGGATGTCCGTAATGGTAGCTGCAGAAACATTCCAGCAACCTGATTGGGGGCCATCCCATATCTGCACACTCATGCCGGGTTCAAACCCGGAGGCATCCTCCACCATTAATTTTAGTTCGGCATAATCGGCATCATCAATCAGCCTGGATTTATATCCCCTGCCTCGTTTTAAAATGGTCTCCTCACCCGAACCGGTTAAATGCACATTGGACATCAGACGAACTCCATCTTTCAGCTCGAAGGTGCCAGGATCAAGTTTTACTGTTCCACCCTCGGCTGGTAATGCATCTATTGCCAGTTGAATGGACCAGTTGGTGAATCCTTGTACATCCGCATCGGGTCCACCTACTGTCAGGATAATTCCATCCTGCTTAGGGCTTACAAGTGCATCAATTTCGAAATCTTCATATTGCGCATAGACAGCATTCGATATCACTAATAAAATAAAAAGTATTTTTTTCATTTTCTAATAATTTTTGGGGATCAGTTTTGATCATGAGTATTTAAAATCCTTGATTTACTATTCTAATTCCAGTGTAATTTCCATCTGATTCCAGCGGTAATTTACGGTATGTGACTTTCCTTCTTCGTTTCTCATGGCATCTGACCAGATAAGGACCATATTTGTCCCGTCCTCACTGATCCATTTGGGTGACAACTTCGGTTGGTAGGTCCTGTTCTTCTCATCATCCACTATCCAGTAGTCTGTGTAAAAGAATTGATTCCATGGGCCATAAGGCTTTTCTGCATACCAGAAACCAAGGCTGCCTGTTTTTGTATGCATCCACTTGTCGTAATAATCTTTTCCTGAGTTAGAGAGCCCATGACCGGCATAGGTGCCTCCATTTACCATAATATACAATCCAAGACCCTCATTCCACACTACGGATGGCAACCATGAATACCAGCCAAAATATTCTCCCTTGTCGTTTTTTTCTGGGAATTCATGGATAATGCCCCTTTTTTCCAGGTCTTTAATCCATACTGGTTCTTTGCCTTCCCAGTCTGCAAAATACTCCCAGCTGTCCCGTTTTTCAATCTCATTTTGTTTTACCCTGGCAAGGAGTAATTGGTTAGTTTGTGAACCTTCGGGTGAATAGATATAGATATAATCATCCTGTGCAGCTGAATTCGCCTGTCCGTTCTGAACAAATGAGCAAAAGGAAAAGGGGTAGGCCATGCCGCCATGCTCATATTTCCCCGACTCCTCCAGGAAAAACATTTCCTCTGGGCTGATATCATTTCTGGCAGTATCATCCCATGGATCCAGGAACCTTTCCTCTCCTTGGCTGTTTATCCTATACCAGGTCTTTCCGCTATCCGCTGATGTAAGCATTTTAATACCCCTGAAAGGTCCGCTCCAGTCTTCCCCGGGCGTCTTTGAAACAGTGGAATAAAGATTCTGCCCAATGCTGATCACACCGTATCCGAACCATCCCGTAAGATCGTAGGTAAACTGTGGATATCCCGGAATATCCTCCCGGGTAAAACCATCAGCTTCTCCCACGATACGATATAAATGGTTATGAAAATGGTATTCACTGTTCAGCCAGTTCCCGTCGCACATGTTTGTTACCTGACTCCCGTCAGCTGCCCATGTTATACACCAGTTATCACCATGATCATCAACCCGGTTCAGCGTTTCGGTATGGAAATCTACAGCCCTTGGTTTCGGGGGAGGTTTGCTACAGCTCAGAAATAGAGCAATACCAAGGATAGCTAATACAAAGAAAATTTTTTGAAGGGAATTCATTTTAAGACTTTGACATGAGATAACACACTACTGATAAAGGGAATCTCAAGATACCAAAGAATTGCCTCATGTGAAAGACTATAGGCTAAATTTTGAAGTTTATTTCCAGGATTGGATTTCCTTCGTATTTTTGTGGTTTAAACCTATCTCAAAGATTTCATGGATAAATCACTTTACCCACTAAGGTTTCACCCCATTTACAAACCGCTCATTTGGGGTGGCGAGAAACTCAGGGAGTGTTACGGAAAAACAGATGCTCCTGAGAAAACTGGCGAAAGTTGGGAAATCAGCCAGGTAAAAGACAATATCTCTCTGGTATCTAATGGTTTTTTGAAAAATAAAAGCCTGGAGGAAGTCATTCAAATTTATAAAGGTGAATTGCTTGGCCAGCGTGTCTTTGAACGGTTTGGCAGCAGGTTCCCCCTGTTGACAAAATTCATTCATTCCAATGACGATTTGAGCATACAGGTCCATCCCGGGGATGAGTATGCTGCGAAGCACCATGATGAGAATGGTAAAACAGAAATGTGGTATATCCTTGATTCAGAGAAGGATGCCCAGCTGATAGTTGGCTTTAACCGGGATATTGACCGGGATATAATGTTTGAAAAATTGAATGATGGTACCCTAAAGGACGTACTTCATTTTGAGAATGTATCCGAAGGGGATGTTATTTTTCTTCCTGAGGGAAGGATCCATGCCCTCGGTCCGGGCATTGTGCTGGCAGAAATACAGCAGACATCCGACATGACATATCGGATTTATGACTGGGATCGTGTTGGAGTGGACGGTAAGCCACGGGAGTTACATATCGAACATGCACTGAATGTATTGGACTATAAAGCTCAAGGTTCATACAAAACAAGCTATGAACACCAAATGAATGCCCCTGTCAACCTGGTCGAATGTCAGTACTTTTCCACGCAGCTCATCCATATTGACAAAAAACTTGACATGGATTATACCCAACTGGATTCTTTCGTTATCTACATGTGCCTGGATGGTGATCTGGATATAAGCTATGATGATGGGAACCGGACACAACTGGTCAAGGGGGACTCCATCCTGATCCCTGCGGCTATTCATTTACTATCGCTTGCTCCGAAGGAAGAAAGCAGATTGTTGGAAATCTATTTGTAGGAACTAAATCTCATAATCCACAGAAGCTGTTTTCTCGCGTATCTGGCTGACGTATTTGACAAATTCCTGGTGCGCCGGATGTACCCTGTAGGTTTCCAAGTCATCCAGGTTGTCAAATGTAGATATGAGGACAATGTCAAATGCTCTTTCTTGAGCTACTACATTCATCCCAACCTCCAGAGATCGGATCACGTCTATTTTGGCGGGAAGTCCTTCCAGTCTTTTTTTTACTTCCAGTTTGTTACTCTCTTTTTGCTTTACGTCGGGGGTCTCCAATAGTTTGAACATAACGATGTGATGTATCATTTTCTGAAACCTTTTAGTTTTTGTATTTTCGGTTGGAAATTTTAGTAAAGATATCAATATTGAAGAAAGGAAGAGTATGCTGGTTGTAGGGATTGCCGGAGGGACCGGCTCAGGGAAAACCACAGTAGTTAACAGGATACTGGAACGATTACCTGAAGATAAAGTAACCATCCTGCCACAGGATGCCTACTATAAAGATAACAGCCGCATGGAGTTGGAGGACAGACAAGAGATCAATTTTGATCATCCGGATTCTGTTGAATTTCCCCTTCTGATTGAACACCTGTCTCAATTAAAAGCCGGGAAGACAGTTCAACGGCCCATATATTCCTACCTTACCTGTACCCGTTCCGGAAAAACCATACCTATTAAACCGCGCCAGGTTACTATCCTGGAAGGTATTCTTATACTTACCAACGAGGAGCTGAGGAAACTGATTGATGTGAAGGTATTTGTGGATGCGGATGCAGACGACAGGCTCAGCCGGGTAGTAAGCCGTGATATCCAGGAAAGGGGCCGGTCGGTAAATAAGGTGTTGGAACGTTACGATAAGACAGTAAAACCCATGCATTTACAGTTTATCGAACCATCAAAACGTTATGCTGATATCATCGTACCCCAGGGCGGAAATAACCTCGTGGCCATTGATATTCTCACCACCATTATCTTGGACAAACTGAAAAAGCATTGATATGATCCGTAACATTAGACTGGAGAATGTTTTGTTCCTGGATATTGAGACTGTTCCGGTGACGCAGGACTATAACATGCTCAATGAGCATATGCAGGAATTATGGGATAAAAAAGTAGCCCTTCCCGTGAAAAATGAAGAGGGATTACCCGAGGAGTTATGGGAGAGGGGGGGACTCTATGCAGAATTTGGCAAGATCATATGTATCTCCGTCGGCATCTTTTCAAGCGTGGAAGAACCGAGGCGATTCCGGATCAAGTCCTTTAAGGGAGATGATGAAACTGAGATACTGAAAGGTTTCTCCCGTATGCTTGAAAAATTCCGTCCTGGCAAAGAGCTTAATCTTTGTGCGCATAATGGCAAGGATTTCGATTTTCCGTTTATGGCCAGGAGAATGATAATTAATGGCCTGCCTGTGCCTGAGGTATTGAATGTTGCTGGTAAAAAGCCATGGGAGGTTCATTTTCTGGATACCATGGAACTTTGGAAATTCGGTGCCTACAGGCACTATATCTCGCTGAGCCTAATGGCAGAGATCCTCGATATCCCCAATCCCAAGGATGATATTGATGGCAGCCAGGTGGGCAAAGTATACTATATGGACAGGGATATCAACAGGATTGTACGTTATTGTGAGAAAGACGTTCTTACGGTAGCACAGATCCTGCTGAAACTCAGGGGAGAATCCCTCATACCTGAGGAGAATGTGGAGCTTATAGAAAATACCTGACTGTTTTAACCAGGAGATCAGGCTGCTCAACATGGAGCCAGTGACCTGCCTGGGGGATGGTAACAATTTCAGCCATGGGAAAGATCTGTTTTATGTCCGGGATACAATCATCTGAAATATAGTCTGATTCTTCTCCCCTGATAAAGAGTACTGGAAACCCGGTGATACCAGTCCCATGTGAATATTTCGACGGATCAATGCCCTCAAATATGGATGAAAGATCTTTCCCGATAACAGCCGCATTCAGCTTCCAGTGGTAATTTCCTTCCGGGGTCCTTAAAACATTTTTCATCAGAAAACTCCTGATCCTTCTGGAATGAATGGTGCGTGCGAGCTGATCATCCACATCCTCCCGCCTTTCCACCTGGCTGAAGTCCACCGACAACATCCCGTTTACAATTTCAGTATGTGTCCTGGCCTGACTGGACTGGTCATCAGTATGACAGGTCGTGGGTGCAATATCGATGACGATCAATGAGTCCACCCTTTCCGGGTAGGCTTCTGCCAGAAACATGACTGTTTTGCCTCCCATTGAATGGCCAATCAGGATTGCTTTCCGAAGATCATGCTGGTCCATGAACAAAATAAGGTCATCCCTCATGGCCGGGTAATTATGCGTGTCGGAGTGTGGAGACTGCCCATGATTTCGCTGATCAACAAGGTAAACATCATAGTCGCTTGCGAGTTCTTTTCCTATTGATAGCCAGTTGTCGGAAGCCCCATATAGTCCGTGTACAATAATCAAGGGGGGTCCCTTACCAAAATTTCTGTAGAATAGTTCCATATGGATTTGTGCAGAGATTCTCAGGAAAGCTGCCGGCGATACTGCTGTATGGTATTTTCCAGTCCGAAATACAAAGCGTCAGAAATGAGGGCATGGCCGATGGAGACTTCCAGCAATCCGGGGATGTTATCATAAAAGTATTTCAGGTTTTCCAGGCTGAGGTCATGACCGGCATTAATTCCCAGCCCTAATTTATTCGCCAATTCAGCTGCTTCGATAAAACCGGAGATAGCATGAGCCGGATCTGTCGGGAAATTGCGAGCGTAAGGTTCAGTATACAGCTCAATCCGGTCTGCCCCGGTTTCAGGTGCATTTTCAATATAATTCAGATTAGTGTCAATAAAAATGGAAGATCTGATCCCCTGCTCTTTCAATTCAGCGATTACTTCCACCAGGAATGATTTGCATTTAATAGTATTCCAGCCTTCGCTGCTGGTGATGGCATCCGGAGGATCCGGAACCAGGGTTACCTGGTCCGGTTTGATCTCGCCTACCAGGTTCATGAAAGACCGGGAGGGATAACCTTCAATATTGTATTCCGTTTTAATGACAGATTTAATATCCCGTACATCCTGGTAGCGGATATGTCTTTCATCTGGTCGCGGGTGGACGGTAATGCCTTCTGCACCGAAGTTCTGGCAGTCGATAGCTGCTTTATGCACGTTGGGTATATTTCCTCCCCTGGCATTCCGCAATGTGGCAATTTTATTTATATTTACACTTAATCTGGTCATTTTGATAATTGCTTAAACTACTACTAAATTACAAGTATTTTGGCAGAACAATAAGGATTTGTTAGCAAAAGATCTTATATCAGAAGTTGTGCCGGCTCTAAAGACCTCAGATACAGGTTTGCAGGCCCTGGCCTGGATGGATATATTCAGGATCTCTCATTTACCGATCGTTAATAATCACGAATTTCTGGGATTGATTTCAGACAAGGACATATATAACCTGAATATGGCTGAGGAGGCGATTGGCAATCATAAATTATCACTTTTTAGTCCCTATGTACTTCTGAGCCAGCATATTTATGAAGTCATTGAGATCCAATCCCGCCTTAAACTGTCTGTTGTACCTGTCCTGGATGAGCAGAAGAATTACCAGGGGCTGATCACCCTGAATGACCTGCTCCAGAATTTTGCTAACCTTTCAGCCCTGAAGCATCCAGGGGGGATTCTAGAACTGGAGCTGGCAGTGAATGATTATTCCCTCACAGAGATCAGCCAGATCGTGGAGAGCAATGATGCCAAGATCCTCAGTATGTATGTTTCGTCAATTGAGGATTCCATGCAAATGACCATCACCCTGAAGGTGAATACCATAGATATAACCTCTATTATACAGACCTTTAACAGGTATAACTATACAGTGAGAGCCTCATATATGGAGAGTGATGAATTAGAGGACCTGCTCCATAACCGGTACGAAGCATTTATGAAATTTTTGAATATCTGAGATGAAAATCGCCATTTACGGCAGGCCCTTCAGCAGCGGGTTCGAAAAGAACATTAAGGCTTTGTTCGTTCTGCTCGAAAAATATGGTGTGGAATATTATATCCATGAGCCTTTCTATCAATTCCTCCTGAAAAAGGAAAAACTTTCCTTTCAGAAGGCAGGAGCTTTCAAAACCCACGATGATATTATTGGCAATGCTGACATCATGTTTTCAATTGGTGGTGATGGCACCTTCCTTGAAGCAGTGTCTATTGTACAGGATTACGGTATCCCCATAGTCGGTATCAATACCGGCCGACTTGGTTTTCTGGCAGACATTTCTCCCGAGCATATTGAAGACTCCCTATCGGCGATACTCAATGGTCACTACAAAGTTGAGGACCGATCCCTCGTTGAGCTGGATCTGATCAATTTACCATGGGAAGGTTTTACCTGTGCATTAAATGAGGTCAGCATTCAGAAGAGATATTCCACCATGATTACCATACATACCTACCTGGATGATACCTATCTGAACTCATACTGGGCAGATGGACTCATCGTATCCACACCCACAGGATCTACAGCATACTCTATGAGTGTCGGTGGCCCCATTGTGACCCCGGATTCAAATAATTTCATCATTTCTCCCATGGCCCCGCATAACCTGACCATAAGACCGGTCATTGTACCAGATCATAAATTGATCAGGATAGAGGTGGAAAGCAGGGATAACAGTTTTTTACTGACTCTGGATTCCCGTACTGAGATCATTGAGGGAGAAGTACAGCTGCGTTTGAAAAGGGCTGATTTTACTATAAAAACCTTGAGAATTAAAGATGCAACTTTCTATAATACATTGCGTAATAAATTAATGTGGGGTGTTGATAAAAGGAACTAGATTACAGGAATATTTATTACATTTGCTTATAAGTACCAGATTCCATGTTAAAAAGAGCCTTGCCAATTCTACTGCTTATCCTGCTCTCCTTTCCTCAGGAGGGCAATACACAGCGATGGAAACTAAGAAGATATGAAGCCGTTTTCGGTGTAGGATTTTTAAACTATTTCGGTGATGTCGGCGGAGCAGTATCCAGCGATAACTGGTTTGGACTGAAAGACCTCTCAATAAAACACACCCGTCCTTCGTTATATCTCGGAGCAAGGTTTAAGGTTCGGGAGAATATGGGAGTGAAAATGAACCTGATGTACGGGTTTATTGCCGGAAATGATGAAGGATCTAAAAACAGTGACCGGGGATTTGAGTTTAGTACGGGTATTTTTGAACCCAGTATACAGTATGAATTCTCAATTATTTCTGAGGAAAGGCGGTATTCATCGAGTGCTTTGTTCAATAAAAGGGGAATGGTTAACAATTATTCCCAAATCAACTTATATTTGTATGCTGGAATCGGGGGAGTCTTTTACAATCCGAAGGTGAACGACGTTATGGAGAATGCGGAGTATTATGATCCGAACCATACAAAGTCTGGTATCATTTTTCCTGCAGGTATAGGGTTGAAATACGTTATCAACCAGAATTGGTCAGTAGGGGCTGAATTCGGGGTAAGGTTTACCATGACAGATTTTTTGGATGCATATTCACATCCAGTTTATTCGAAGGCTAATGATCTATATTATTTTGGATTTATAAATGGGATATACAGAATCAGAACATCGAAGTCAGGCGCTCCCATCATATTTGGACGGAAAAGAGAAACATTCCTGTAGGGTCTTCTTTTCCGGCATTCTTCTTATCCTTTTACTGGTCTTTCCATCCAAGCTTACTACTGCACAGAGAAAATCAGATATAGGTTTGATTGGTGGCGCATCCTATTATATGGGGGACCTCAATCACAGCCGTCACTTCTATGCACCATCCGCAGCTGGCGGCATCATTTACCGTTATAATTTCAATCCGAGGCATTCCTTACGGTTTAGCGGGGTCTATACCTCACTGAAAGGGAATGATATTGATTTTGAAGATGCCTTTCAGCAAAGGAGAGGCTATGGTTTTAAAACCAGTATCATAGATCTGGGGATAACCACCGAGTTCAATTTTATGAATTATAAACCTACCAGCTTAAGAAAGGACAGGTATTCACCTTATGTCTCTGCAGGGTTAGGTTATGCCTCTGTCCTGTCTTCGAGTATACAACCGAATCGTAGTATCAGAGCCAAATCTGCAGCGACTATTATTTTGGGGGTAGGATTCAAATATAATCTTGCCAGGCGCTGGAGCACAGGTGCCGAATGGACTTTCAGGAAAACCCTGAATGATATGTTGGACGGGACAGAAAATATTGGTACCGAACAAGGTGTATTTTTTCACAATAATGATTGGTATTCTATAGTTGGATTATTTATTACTTATAAGATATTTAATTGGCGGGAGGATTGCCCGGCCTACGAATAGTCAGTGAAGCAGATGGAAAACTCACTTAAAAACCAGATTAACAGGAATAAGTTGCCCAGGCATATTGCCATCATTATGGATGGAAATGGTCGTTGGGCTAAAAAGAAGGGGAATGAGCGGATATTCGGTCATAAAAATGGCGTAAAGGCAGTACGTGAAACCGTGGAGGCTGCGGCTGAGCTAGGTGTTGGCTACCTTACCCTGTATGCATTCTCAACTGAGAACTGGAACAGGCCCCGGACCGAGATCGATGCTCTGATGTCACTGCTGGTTACCTCCCTGGACAAGGAAATTGACAACCTAATGGAGAATAATATACGCCTGGAAGTCATCGGTGATATTGCGAGTTTGCCAAACAAAGTTAGATCTAACCTGAGAAATGCCATCAATAAGACCTCCCTGAATACCGGGATGACCCTGGTTCTTGCACTGAGTTATAGTGCCCGGTGGGAAATTCTTGATGCCATGAAGTCTATTGCCAGGAAGATTGAATCAAATGAATTAACAGCTAAGGAGATCAACTGCGATCATTTTACCGAACAGCTTCAGACATGTAATATGCCGGATCCTGAGCTATTAATCAGGACGAGTGGTGAACACAGGATAAGCAATTTCCTGCTTTGGCAGATTGCTTACGCTGAATTGTACTTCACCGGGACCCTCTGGCCTGACTTCAGGAAGGAGGACCTGTATGCGGCCATCTGCAATTTCCAGAACAGGGAACGCAGGTTTGGCAAAATCAGTGAACAAGTAGTATCTTAAAAGGGAGATTAGACAAGAATGATTCGGAACCAACTACTATTCATTACCATTTTAATTTCACCCTGGCTTGCCTTATTTTCACAGGAGATTGAATACGATAACCTGCCTGTTTATGATTATGCCACCATAAAGGAATATGAAGTTGCAGAGATTACAGTATCAGGTGTGGAATTTCTCCAGCCTGCGGTGCTTATCTCCATATCAGGATTCAAAGTTGGAAACAAGATAAAAATACCGGGTGAAGATATTACGAAGGCTGTGAAAAAATTCTGGGATCAGGGATTGTTTGCTGATGTAAAAATCACAGCCAGGAAAATTGAAAACGGAAAGGTTTACCTTGATATTTACCTGAAAGAGCAACCACGACTTTCCAGGCTGATCGTTGACGGATTGAAAAAAGGAGAGACTGAGGACCTAATGGAAAGTCTTAATGTCCGTACAGGTAGCCAGGTGACCACTGACCTGTTGAACAATACAGAGCGCCTCATTAAGGACCATTTCATAGAGAAGGGTTTCTTTGATACCAAGGTAGCCATAACCCAGGTGCCTGATACCCTCAGACCCAATTCCGTCCGATTATTTGTCAATGTTGACAAGGGTCCCAGGATAAAGATCGATGACGTTGCATTTGAAGGGAATGAAGTTTTTCCTGACAAACGTTTAGCGAGGGTACTGAAAAACACCAAGAAGGTAAACATAAACATTTTCAAAGCATCCAAGTTTATCAAAGAACAGTACAAGGAAGATAAACAAAGCCTGATCACCTTCTACAATGAAAATGGTTACCGGGATGCCAAGATCCTGGGTGATTCCATGGAGAGGGTGGAGGGTGAAAACAGGCTACTGCTGAAAATATTTCTCGTGGAAGGTCGCAAGTACTTTTTCAGGGATGTTAACTGGGTTGGCAATACCATATATCCAGCTCATATTCTTAATGCAGTGCTCGGTATTGAAAAAGGAGATGTCTTTGACCAAACCCTGTTAAGCAAACGGCTGGAGGTGGATGAGGATGCTGTCAGTTCACTTTACCTGGACAATGGCTACCTGTTTTTTAGTGTAGATCCGGTGGAGGTAAATGTGGAGGGAGATTCCATCGACTTTGAGATGCGGATATATGAAGGGAAACAGGCCAGGATTAACCAGGTGATCATCACAGGGAATACCAAAACGAATGAACATGTTGTTCGCAGGGAGATCCGAACCAAACCTGGAGAACTGTTCAGTAAATCTGATATTATCCGGACCGTAAGGGAGCTTGCCCAACTGGGGCATTTTGACCCGGAGAAAATTGAACCAATTCCTTTACCGAATCCTACAGATGGCACAGTTGATATAGAATACAAACTGGTAGAACGAGCCAATGACCAGCTGGAAATATCTGGTGGATGGGGAGCAGGCATGCTGGTTGGTACACTTGGGCTTAGGTTTTCTAATTTTGCTGTTAAAGATGTTTTTAAGCCCAAAGCATGGAGACCCATTCCAGCTGGTGATGGACAAACATTAAGCCTCCGTGCCCAGTCCAATGGCAAATACTACAGAAGCTACAATATGACTTTTGTGGAACCCTGGTTCGGAGGAAAGAAGCCAAATTCGTTTTCTGTCTCGTTCTTCCATACACTGACCAACAACTCCCTTTATTTCTGGGATGCAGGAACCAGTTCCATGAAAATTTCCGGTGCTTCCCTGGGATTGGGAAGGCGTCTGAAATGGCCTGATGACTTTTTTACCCTATACAACGAATTAAGTTTCCAGCAATACAACCTGGATAACTGGACTGGATATTTTACTTTTTCCAATGGTAAATCAAACAATTTAAGCCTGACTACCACGGTGGCCAGGAAGTCGATCGACCAGTTGATCTATCCACGACGGGGATCCACCTTTTCTTTAAGTCTCCAACTAACTCCACCTTATTCTGCCTTCACTGATAAAGATTACACACAAGTCAGTGAGCAAGAGAGATATAACTGGATTGAGTACCATAAATGGAAGTTTTTAGCGGACTGGTATACAACCTTGGCAGGAAATTTGGTGTTCTATACCCGGGCCCACTTTGGTTACCTCGGTCATTACAATAATGATCTTGGTCCTTCACCCTTCGAAGGATTTGATGTTGGAGGGGACGGGATGTCCGGATTTAACATTTACGGATACGAGGTAATTGCTTTGAGAGGTTATGAAAATGGTTCTTTGACACCGAGGGTGAATGGATTAAAATCCGGGAATGTTTACACAAAGCTAACCCTGGAATTGCGTTATCCAATAACATTAAATCCTTCGGCTACAGTGTTTGTGCTTGGATTCCTTGAAGGAGGAAATGCCTGGTACAGCATCGATGATTTCAACCCCTTCCTGGTCAAAAGATCGGCAGGAATAGGCTTGCGGGCATTTTTACCGATGTTTGGCCTGTTGGGGATCGATTGGGGTTATGGATTTGATGCAGTACCTGGACTGCCGGATGCTAGCGGGAGCCAGTTCCATTTCACCATCGGACAACAGTTTTAGTGTATCAAAAATTTAAAAATATATATCGATGAAAAGAATAGCATCAATACTCAGCATATTATTTCTGGCAACAGGTATGGGCCTGGCCCAGAAATATGCCTTTGTGGATACGGAATACATACTTGATCGTATTCCGGCCTATAAGGCAGCCCAGGACCAGCTTGATAAGATGGCAGAGGACTGGCAAGAAGAAATAGAGACTATGTATGGAAGCATTGAAAAGATGTTCCAGGATTTCCAGGCTGAAAAGGTTCTCCTTACTGAGGAAATGAAAACCAAAAAAGAAGAGGAGATAATATCGAGGGAAAAGGAGGTAAAAGATCTTCAGCAGAAGTATTTCGGACGGGACGGGAATTTGTTCGATAAAAGACAGGAATTAATCAAACCAATACAAGATGAAGTCTACAGGGCTGTAAAGGAAATTGCATCAGAAGGTAACTATGCAGTGATCTTTGATACTGCATCGGGTGCCAACATGCTGTATACCAACCCAAAATATGATAAAAGTGATGACGTATTGGAAAAGCTAGGATATAAGAATTAAATCCTTATTTTTGTATCACTTTTTTAAAAACCAGATAATTATTATTCCAGGCACGTTTAATTCCGTGCCAATTAAGTTAAAATAAGACCAATGAAAAAAGTAATTAACTTATTTCTCGTAAGCGCAATTCTGTTTGCATGTATGCCGGCCAATTCACAAGACCTTAAGTTCGGGCATATCAATTCCCAGGAATTACTGACAGCTATGCCTGAGAGTGACAGTGCACAGGCCACCATTGAAAGACTGGCTGGTGATTATGAACAGCAACTGGAAGAAATGAGGGTGGAACTGAATAAAAAGTATGACGAATACCTGACCAACAGGGACAGCTATACAGATCTGATCAGACAAACAAAAGAAGCTGATATTACAGAAATGCAGCAAAGGATAGGTAACTTCGAGCAGGTTGCACAGCAGGATCTTCAGCAGCAGCAGCAAACATTGATACAACCGGTCCTGGAAAAGGCCAACAATGCCATTAAGGAGGTTGCCGAAGAAAATGGCTTTGTCTATATTTTTGATATCAGTCGTGGTAATCCCGTATATTTCTCCGAAAAGAGTATAGATATAATATCGCTTGTCAGGACCAAGCTAGGACTATAAACTTAATAATGATAGGTTAGAAAAGACCACTCCTGACAGGGGTGGTCTTTCTTTATTAAAACAGGCAGGCCATGAGGCAACTGGAAGCAGAACAGCCCATAGGGATTTTCGATTCAGGAGTAGGCGGACTCACTGTTGCACATTCCATTAAATCACTGCTTCCACATGAGAATATTATTTATTTTGGTGATACATTTCACCTGCCTTACGGCGATAAATCCAGCGAATCCGTTCAGTATTATGCTAGCAGAATCTCCGATTTCTTACTCGAGAAGAACTGTAAAACTATATTGATTGCCTGTAATACTGCCTCTGCAAGTGCTTTTGATGAGGTGGTAGAACATGTGGCTGGCAGGGCCTTAGTCCTGAACGTGGTCGACCCGGTCGTATCATTTGTCAGCAAGAAGCATAGCGAAGGCAGGGTAGGTGTTATCGGCACAAAGGGCACGATCAACAGCCATACCTACGAAACAAAGATCAAGGAAAAAAATGCCTCACTGGAGGTGATTTCTATGGCCACCCCCCTCTTTGTACCTATGATTGAAGAAGGGTTTATTTTTGATGATATCAGCAATGCCATTATCAGGGCTTACTTATCAGACAATCGATTTAGCGATATCCATACCATGATTCTGGGATGTACCCATTATCCCATTATCAAGCGGCAGATTGAAAAGTTCTTCAATTTTGGAATTGACGTTATTGATGCGGCCGATATAGTAGCACAAGAATTAAATTCTACACTTGAAAAGATGGAACTTTTACATGAGGGCAAACCAGACAGGCATGAGTTTTATATATCGGATTACACTCCCTACTTTGAAAAGATTGCCAAAATGTTCTTCGAGTCAGCCGTTCACCTAGAACATTTAAATTTCTGGAAATAGCCATTCTTGAAGAAACATTTGAGGTCTAAAACCCGTAAAAAAATTGGACTTCTTACCCGTTCATATAAATGTTTAAAAAAATGGGGTAATATGCATTTAACATCTCTGAAAATCATTAATTTTGTAATGGAAAATTGCAAACAAAAACGGATTAATTATTCACTGTAGCCAATTAAATGCATATAATTAATTTATATGCATTATTTTTATATACCATTGTTAATCAATATGTTATAAATCGATATGGCCAAAAATGCTAAAGTGATAGAATTGGAAGAGGTAGTGGTCAAGTTTGCCGGAGATTCAGGCGATGGGATGCAGCTTACGGGCTCCCAGTTTTCTGACACCTCCGCTTTCGTTGGAAACGATCTCTCCACCTTTCCCGATTACCCATCGGAAATCAGGGCACCTGGCGGTACCATTGCCGGAATTTCCGGTTTCCAGGTTCACATCGGGCACAAGGAAGTACACTCTCCCGGTGACCAGGCAGATGTGCTGGTGGCCATGAATCCGGCAGCCCTGAAGGCCAATATGAAATGGGTCAAAGATGGAGCTACCATCATCATTGATATCGATAATTTTGATAACAAGCATTATAAAAAGGCTGGTTATATAGAGGATCCATTCGAGGATGGTAGCCTGGAAGGCTACAATGTAGTGAAAGCACCCATCACTACTCTGACCAGGTCTACGGTCAAGGAATTCGGACTGGATACCCGGACTGCCGACAAAACCAAGAACCAGTTTGTTGCAGGGCTGTTGTACTGGTTGTTTAACCGGGACCTCACGATAGGGGAAGGCTTTCTGAAGGAAAAATTTGGAAAAAAGCCCGAATTGGTCAAAGCCAATATTAAAGTCCTTCATGAAGGTTACAATTACGCCGAAACCATCGAGGCTATGTCTACAACCTTCCTGGTGAATCCGGCCCGTAAAAAGAAGGGACTATTCAGAAATATAACAGGGAATCAGGCAAGCGCATGGGGATTGCTGGCCGCTGCAGAAAATATCGGCCAACCTCTCTTCCTTGGTTCCTATCCCATCACGCCTGCCTCCGAGATCCTCCAGGAGATTTCTGGCATGAAGCACCTGGGAGCAAAATCATTCCAGGCAGAGGATGAGATAGCCGGTATTTGCTCTGCCATTGGTGCCAGCTTTGCAGGCAGGCTAGCAGCTACCTCGACATCCGGACCGGGTCTTGCTTTAAAAGGGGAGGCCATAGGACTGGCTGTTATGACCGAATTGCCTTTGGTAATCGTTAATGTGCAGAGGGGAGGTCCGTCAACAGGTTTGCCAACCAAGACAGAACAATCTGACCTGATGCAGGCGCTGTACGGAAGGAATGGTGAGAGTCCGGTGGTTGTTATCGCTGCGAGTACTCCAGCCAATTGTTTTGATTATGCATATAAAGCTTCCAAAATTGCTGTAGAGCATATGACCCCGGTGATCCTACTGACGGATGGCTACCTGGCAAATGGTTCAGAATTATGGCATATCCCAGATGTTAATGACCTGCCGGATATTGAGGTCCCGGTTGTAGAAGACAATGATCCGGATTTTCAACCTTATCACCGGCGTCCTGATAAACTGGCCAGGTTTTGGGCCATCCCGGGACAGGAAGGCCTCAGACACAGGATAGGCGGGCTTGAAAAAGCAGATATTACAGGAGAAATATCACATGATCCACTGAACCACCAGATCATGGTTGAACAGCGGGATGCCAAGGTTAGAAAAGTAGTAGACTTCATCCCGGACCAGGAGATCATTGGAGCCCCGGATGCTGACCTCCTGGTCATTGGATGGGGTGGTACCTATGGACCTTTGATCACGGCAGTCGAGGAACTACAAGAAGAGGGGAAAAGCGTCAGCCTTGCCCAATTCAATTATATTCATCCATTGCCGGGAAATACAGCGGAAGTTCTGAAAGGGTTCAAAAAAAGGATAGTTTGTGAGTTGAACCTGGGACAGTTTGCCAAGCACCTGACGATGGAATACCCGGAGTTTGAATACTTAAAGTATAATAAGATCCAGGGACTACCCTTTATGATCTCAGAATTAAAGTCCAAGTTCAATCAAATACTGGAGGAAATATCATGAGTGAAGAACTGAAGAATATTGGAGAACTCACAAAAGCAGATTTTAAAATATCACAGCCTGTAAAATGGTGCGCTGGATGTGGAGGCCACTCGGTACTTTCCACGATACAGGGTGCCCTGCCTGATATCGGCTATAAAAAGGAGAATATTGTATTTGTTTCCGGGATCGGTTGTTCCTCAAGGTTCCCTTATTATATCAATACTTACGGATTTCATGGAATGCATGGAAGGGCTGCAGCCATTGCTTCAGGGATCAAGGTGGCGAATCCGGAGCTTAGTGTATGGGTGGTTACTGGTGATGGCGACCTGATGGCCATTGGCGGGAATCATTTTATCCATATACTGCGGCGGAATATCGATGTCAACATCCTCCTTTTCAATAACAAGATATATGGTTTGACCAAGGGGCAGTACTCACCTACTACACCCATTGGCAGTGTCACCAAAACATCTCCGGATGGGACCATTGAAAATCCCTTTAATGCGGGAGAACTGACCATGGGTTCACAGGGTGCCTTTTTTGCAAGGGTAGTAGATACAGAACCAAAGATGATGCGGGAGGTGTCTATCGCAGCAGCAGAAAATAAGGGGACCTCGGTGGTGGAAGTACTGCAGAATTGTATCATCTTTGCCAACCAGGTCCACAAGGAGATCACCGGCAAGGATGTAAGAGCGGATCATCAGATATATTTGAAACATGGAGAACCCATGATCTTTGGCACTGAGCAGAACAAAGGGCTTGTCTTGGAAAAGGGCCGGCTGAAAGCGGTGACCATTGGAGAAAATGGCTATACCCTGGATGATATTCTTGTCCATGATGTTAAAGATCCCGATGATACCATACATTACATGCTGGTACGTATGTCGCTGCCGATGTTACCAGTTGCCATGGGCGTGATCAGATCATATGAGACTACGGTTTATGAATCCCTGTTAGAGAATCAGATAGCAGCAGCAAAGGAACATTCCAAGATCAAAACCGTTAACGACCTGCTCCATTCCGGGCACACGTTTGAGGTTGAATAGTATTCAGCCTGTTGCATAATGCTGTAGGCTGTTTCCTATGATCCTGGATCAATTTTGCGGTATCTGTCTTATCCACACAAGAACTCCGATTGATCTTCGTTTTTGTATTTTTGTATAAACAGGCAGTAATATGGCTGAGAGCAGCAATTCAAGAGAGGTTGAGAGGATCATCGCCGAGAAGAAGGAGCGTTTGAAGGAACTGGCCTGCATCAACCGGACTACGCAGATCCTGAAGGAGGGGAAATCCTTGGATGAAACATTTCAGCAAATAGTCAAGATCCTTCCGCAATCGTGGCAATACCCTGAACGCACCGTAGCCCGTATCAGTTATGCTGGGACAGAATATCTGACGCAGCACTTCCAGGAGACAGATTGGTGCCAGCAACAGGAATTCCAGACAATCAAGGGAGAAGAAGGTAAAATAGAGGTTTTTTACCTTCAGAAGTTCAGGCAATTAGATGAGGGACCTTTCCTGAAAGAGGAAAGGGACCTGATCAATAATCTTGCAAGTATACTGTCCAATTATATTGACAGCCTGGAGGCCAGGGAGGTTTTGCATCTTTCCCCAGGAAGCCATAAAGCAAAACCGGCAGAATCACCCAGTCAGAAAACGGATTTCAATTCCAGGCAGCTGCTTCAGAAATTTTTAGGCAAAAAAAACACGAACAGGGATATCTTTCACGATCTGATGCCTTACAGGGCCAGAGAGATACTTCTGGTTGCGACCTTGTATGATGCCTATGCCATTGAAAAAGATGGGAATTTTTTTGAACACTTTCTGGGAGAGTATCACCAGCTCAACCTGGTATCAATGCCAAGGGTGACGGGAGTTTCATCCTATGAGGAAGCAGTTGAGCGTTTGAAATCAAAGCATTTTGATATGGTGATCCTGATGATCGGGACTGACTGGCATACACCAGTACAGATCGGTAGCAAGGTGAAGAAAGATTTCCCCTACATACCCATTTATGCACTGCTCAATAATGACCGGGAGATAGCGAAATTCAAGGAGCATGCTATCAATAAGGACATTGTTGACCGCGTTTTTGTATGGAACGGTGACAGCAACGTTTTCTTCACCATGATCTTGACGCTCGAAGATAAGGTGAATGTGGAAAATGATACGAATGTTGGCATGGTGAAGGTAATCCTGCTTGTTGAGGATTCGGAGAAGTACTATTCACGCTACCTCCCAATTCTTTACAGCAATGTTATGGAACAAACCAAAAGGATAATTGATGATGTTAGCACGGATGACCTGTACAAGATATTGCGGTTGCGAGCTCGCCCAAAAATCCTTCTTGCCACCACCTATGAGCAGGCCATTGATATCTTCAATTTGTATAAGGAACACCTGCTTTGCCTTATCACAGATGTAATGTTCCCCCGGAATGGGAATATGGATGAAGAAGCAGGTTTCCGCCTGGTCACCCAGGTCAGGGAGCAGTTGAAAAGCTTACCTACTGTCATCCAATCTTCTGATTTTGAGTGTTCCCATCATGCATTTGAGTTGAATTCAGTCTTTATCAACAAAAACTCGGAAACCCTGACAGGGGACATTGAAACTTTTATCAGGCATCATCTGGGATTTGGGAATTTTATATACAAGGATGCATCAGGCAAGACCATTGCAGAGGCGAAAACACTCAGGGAATTTGAGGATCATATCGATACCATTCCGTCAGAGTCATTGCTCTATCATGCCAAACGTAATCACTTTTCCCTGTGGTTGATGGCCAGGGGAGAGATCAAGATTGCCAAAATGATTCATCCTGTAAAGATTTCAGGATTTGAAACCCCGACTGCATACAGGAACTACTTAAAATTTGTCATCAATAAACACCGCAATGAGGCCAATATTGGACAGATCGTCAACTTTGAAGACCAGGCCATCCTTGAAGAAAGAAATATTGTCAGCCTCGGCAGCGGTGCACTGGGGGGGAAAGGCAGGGGACTGGCTTTCATCAACACACTGATCTACAACTTGGACTTTTCAGATGTTATCCCCGGTATCAGGATACGCACACCCATAACCTTCCTGATTGGTACTGATGAGTTTGACCTGTTTATGGACAGGAATAAGTTGCACGATTTAATCCATTCCGATCTTGAATATAATGAAGTCAAGCAGAGATTCCTTGAGGGTGACTTATCATATGGATTGGAGAAAAAAATGAAGGGCCTGCTCAAGAAAATGAAAAATCCATTAGCTATCAGGTCCTCCAGCCTCCTGGAAGACGGTTCATATCACCCATTTGCCGGTATATTTGCCACCTATCTGCTGCCCAACAATCATCCTGAATTCAATGTTCGGCTAAAACAGGCAACAGATGCTATCAAGCTGGTATACGCATCCATATATTCCAAAAATGCACGCAGGTACTTTGAAGCCATAAATTTCAAAGTCGATGACGAAAAGATGGGAGTCGTTATCCAGGAAGTGGTTGGAACTACTTTTGAAGGATACCATTATCCTCATATCAGTGGTACGGCTCAGTCCTACAATTATTATCCAGTGGCACATATGGAGCCGGAAGACGGATATGCAGTTTCTGCAGTAGGACTAGGTCAGTATGTAATGAATGGCAACAAGGCTTACCGGTTTTCCCCTAAGTATCCTGAGTTGCAAAACAGTACGCCACAGGAAGAAGTTAAGAGATCACAGGTGATTTTTTGCGCCATAAACTTGAAAAACCAAAATCCAGAACTCAGACTGGGAGAAGATGCCGGACTAATAAATCTGGAGATGAGTGAAGCGGAGAGGCATGGCACCCTGAAACATTGTGTGTCAGTTTATGATATTGATAATGATAGAATTATGCCCGGACTCGATGTCAATGGTCCCCGCGTAGTCAACTTTGCAGATTTACTCAAATTTGGGTATATACCCCTGGCAAAAACGCTTGAAACCATACTGAATGTGGTCAAGGAAGCCCTGGGATCACCTGTGGAGATTGAGTATGCAGTCGATCTCAACAAAGATGGAAATGGGCGTGCATCATTTTACCTGCTACAACTCAAACCCCTGCTTGGACACCTGGATCATTTTGAGATCAATCTGGAAAATATTGACCGGAAGAAGGTACTGCTGTATGCGGAACGAAGCATGGGAAATGGCAGCATAGAGAGTATTCGCGATGTCGTTTTTGTGAAAACGAAAAATTTTGACAATACCCGAACCGAGGAGATCATTCCTGAGATTGAGGCCCTGAATGCTGAAATGGTCCAAAATAATAAACGTTACATCCTGATCGGACCGGGCCGTTGGGGTACCCGTGACCGTTTTATCGGTATCCCCCTGGTGTGGACCCAGATATCAAATGCGAGAGTAATAGTTGAAATAAGCCTACCAGAATTTCCCCTGGATGCATCACTCGGGTCACACTTTTTTCACAATGTGACTTCCATGAATGTCGGATATTTTTCCATTAAGCATGATTCTGCAACGGATTTTATTGATTGGGAGAAACTAAAACAGCAAAAAATAATTCACGACATGAAATATACCACCCATATTGAATTTGAAGAACCATTAACCATTGTGATGGATGGGAAGAAACGCACATCCCTGATCACATGGAATAAACCTTAGCTTGTTGAGTACCGTAACCACACCCTCGATAGATTTTGGACAGACATCCTTCAGCCTCCTGATGCAAAAGCGTATCCGGCAGATTCTTTTGATCTGCAGCAATTACGATGCCTATATGCTGGAGGAGGATGGACGAATCGATGAACAGATATTTAATGAGTATGTATCATTGAACCTGCGATATCCGCCCAATTTTATACTGGCTAACTCTGCCAAGGAAGCTTTTGAGATCCTCAAGAAAGAGAAAATCGACCTGGTCATTGAGATGCTGAACATTGGGGACATGGACACCTTTGAGCTGGCGAAAAAGATAAAGGCCAAGTATGAGGATATTCCCATTGTTACGCTGACTCACTTTTCCAGAGAAGTATCTGTACGATTGCAACATGAAGATCTCTCTGCCATCGATTATGTATTCTCCTGGTTGGGTAATGCAGACCTGCTGCTTGCCATCATTAAGCTGATCGAAGATAAAATGAATGTTGAGAATGATGTGGAAAAGGTTGGTGTTCAGACGATTCTCCTGGTGGAAGATTCCATTCGATACATTTCAAGTTATCTGCCACACCTGTATCGGATCATCCTGAAACAATCCAGGGAATTCGGGGAGGAAGCCCTCAATGAACATCAGCGGATGTTGCGCATGAGGGGAAGGCCGAAGGTCTTGCTGGCAACAACTTTGAAGGAGGCTGTTACTGTCTTTGAGAAGTATAAAGATAACATGCTTGGAATTATTTCTGATGTCAACTTCAAGAAAACAGCCCGAAATAAGACCAAGGGGAAAATGGGACTTGAATTTTGCCGCCTGGTCAAGGAGCAGGATCCGTTCATGCCTTTCCTTCTCCAGTCTTCTGATGAGACCATGGCTGAGGAAGCTAAAAAGCTGGGCATTGGTTTTATGCATAAATACTCAAAGTTACTCTCACATGAGCTGAATCAATATATCATTGACCATTTTGGGTTTGGAGACTTTGTCTTTCGTGACCCGGATACCCTGGAAGAAGTGGCCAGGGCCTCAGATCTTCAGGGCCTGCAGAACCAGATACTGGTGATCCCAGACAAGGTGCTGCGCTTGCATACAGGCCGGAATGACTTCTCCAAATGGTTGAATGCCCGTGCCATTTTTCAGGTTGCCGAGTTGTTTAAACCCGTTGGGAGCGAGGATTTTCCAGGCATGGATCAGCTGAGAAAGTACATTTATGAATCTATCTCCAGTTTCAGAATTGCGAAGGGACGGGGCGTGATTGCAAAATTCGACAGGAATAAATTCAATGAATACCTAATATTCAGCAGGATTGGAGAGGAATCCAGTGGAGGTAAGGCTAGGGGACTGGCTTTTATAAATTCTATCATTGAAAAGCATCATCTGTTTAAAAAATATCCTGAGATAGTGATCACCATTCCCAGGACAGTTGTTCTCAGTACAGATGTTTTTGATGATTTTATGGAAATGAACAATCTGATAGAAAAGGCCCTTTCTGATCTTCCTGATGAAGAAATCCTTGATTATTTTTTGAAAGCCCAGTTGCCTGAGCGAGTCATAGAGGATCTGAAGGCCTTGGTGGAGGTGCTGGTAAACCCTATTGCTGTCAGAAGTTCGAGCAAATTGGAAGACTCACATTATCAGCCATTTGCTGGGATTTATTCAACCTATATGGTACCCTGTGACTGGGATGACAGGGATCATACCCTGGAAATGCTTACCATAGCTATCAGGAGTGTTTATGCTTCGGTATATTTCAAGGATAGTAAATCTTATATGACTGCCACCTCCAACGTGATCGATGAAGAAAAGATGGGCATCATACTGCAGGAGGTCTGCGGATCGCCTTGCGGGAATGCTTTTTATCCCGCCCTTTCAGGAGTTGCCAGATCAATTAACTTTTATCCCATAGAACCGGAAAAAGCGGAAGATGGCATAGCGGTTATAGCCTATGGTCTTGGAAAATACCTGATGGAAGGTGGAAGGGGACTGAGGTTCTCGCCTAAGTATCCCAAAAAGATCCTTCAGCTGTCAGATCCTGATCTGGCCCTGAAGGATACACAGAAGGAGTTCCTGGCGGTGAACATTGATCCTCACAGTTTTATCCCTTCGGTGGATGATGGTGCGAATCTGTTAAGAAAACGTTTTAAGGAGGCTGAAAAAGATCCACCTTTCAGATATGCGGCATCCACCTATGATTTTGAGAGCCATATGTTGAGGGATGGACTGTTAAGCAAGGGGAAGCGGATAGTTACCTTTTCACAGCTGCTGAATTATAACGCCATACCATTGGCAGAGATTATTTCTGACCTGCTGAATACAGGGCAGCAGGAAATGAATAATCCCATTGAAATGGAATTTGCCGTTAACTTGGATACACCCAAAGGTCATCCAGCCATATTCAATCTTCTGCAGATCCGTCCAATTGTTCTGAACGACCAGAGTATTAGTTTTAATCTCGATGATATCAAGGTGGAAGACACCATTGTATATGCTGAATCTGCGCTGGGTAACGGCAGATTCGAAGGGCTCAGGGACCTTGTATATATAAAACCCCAGGCTTTCAATCCAACCAATAACGATATAATTGCTAGACTTATAGAGAAAAAAAATGAGGAATTCAGGGAGGCAGGAGTAAATTACATCCTTATTGGGCCAGGAAGATGGGGCTCAAGCGACCCATGGCTTGGCATACCTGCCAAATGGGCACAGCTATCCGAGGCCCGGGTGATTATTGAAGCGGGACTGGAAAACTATCGGATTGATCCTAGCCAGGGCACTCATTTCTTTCAGAACATCACCTCATTCAGAATAGGGTTTTTTACTATCAACCCTTTTATGAATGACGGGTTCTATGATATCGAATACCTTGACAAGATACCCGCATTGTCTGAAAATGAGTACTTTAGGCATATCAGGTTTAAGAAACCATTGCGTATAGAGGTGGATGGAAGATCCAGCAAGGGGGTGATTTACAAGGAAACTCCTGAAGGAAAAACCTGACAAATGTCAATATTCTATATCATATGATATTATTTGCCAGGCACATGCTATAAATGTATTTTTAAAAAACCCAAATCCAGAAAATATGAATGTTGACAGATTAATGGTTGAGCTCGAGAAAAGGCATCCCGGTGAACAGGAATATCATCAGGCTGTCAGGGAAGTCCTTGAATCTATCGAGGAAGTCTACAATGACAATCCACAATTCGAAGCAGCCGGTGTGATCGACCGGATTATTGAACCTGACCGGATTGTCATTTTTAAAGTGCCCTGGGAAGATGACCAGGCCAAGGTACATGTGAACATTGGTTACCGTATACAGTTCAGCAGTGTGATAGGTCCCTATAAAGGCGGACTTCGTTTTCACCCAAGTGTCAATCTGAGCATATTGAAATTTCTGGGTTTTGAACAAATATTCAAGAACAGCCTTACTTCATTACCACTTGGCGGAGGCAAAGGCGGCTCTGATTTCAATCCGAAAGGAAAATCAAACAGTGAGATCATGCGTTTTTGCCAGGCCTTCATGCTTGAGCTTTGGAGATTGATTGGCCCATCTACAGATGTACCGGCTGGTGACATTGGTGTTGGTACACGTGAAATTGGTTTCCTGTATGGGATGTACCGGAAACTCGCCAAGGAGAACACAGGTGTTCTGACTGGCAAAGGAATTAACTGGGGAGGCAGCCTGATCCGTCCTGAGGCTACAGGATTTGGTTGTGTCTATTTTGCCCAGGAGATGTTGGCTACCAAAGGAGAGTCCCTCAAAGGCAAGATCGTTACAGTCAGCGGATTTGGAAATGTTGCCTGGGGTGCCGTTCAGAAATTGGTCGAGCTGGGAGCCAAGGTTGTTACACTTTCCGGACCGGATGGCTACGTCTATGATCCGGAAGGAGTATCAGGTGAAAAGATAGAGTATATGCTGGAGCTTAGGGCATCCAACGAGGATATTGTCAAACCCTATTCCTATGAATTTGAGGGTACAGAATTTATACCTGGCAAACATCCATGGGAAGTCAAATGTGATATTGCCATGCCATGTGCAACGGAGAATGAATTGAACGAGGAGGATGCTAAAAACCTGGTAGACAACGGATGCCTCTGTATCTGTGAAGGGGCCAACATGCCCTGTACACCGGAAGCCATTGAAATACTACAGGAAAACAAAATTCTATATGCACCGGGGAAGGCTGCTAATGCTGGAGGAGTTGCTACTTCAGGGCTGGAAATGTCACAGAACAGCATGAAGCTAAACTGGCGACGTGAAGAGGTCGACAGTCGGCTGCATGAGATCATGAAAAATATCCATGAAGCTTGCGTTGAACATGGCACAGAACCTGATGGTTATGTGAACTATGTAAACGGAGCCAATATTGCCGGCTTCATGAAAGTAGCTAATGCTATGCTTGACCAGGGAGTGGTCTAGGTCGGTAAACGTTTAGTAAAACCAAGCTGGATTTTAAAGCAGTAACTTTAAAATAAGGCTTGGTTTTACTAAACATTCACCTCCCATCATCGTGGGATCTTAAAGCAGTAACTTTAAAATAAGGCTTGGTTTTACTATACATTCACCTCCCATCATCGTGGGATTTTAAAGCAGTAACTTTAAAATAAGGCTTGGTTTTACTAAACATTCACCTCCCATCATCGTGGGAATTTAAAGCAGTAACTTTAAAATAAGGCTTGGTTTTACTATACATCACCTCCCATCATCGTGGGATTTTAAAGCAGTAACTTTAAAATAAGGTTTGGTTTTACTATACATTCACCTCCCATCATCGTGGGATTTTGAGCCATTAAACTCAAAGAAGGCTCTATTTTTTGTTTATTCACCTGCTGTCATTACAGGCTGAGTTCTATTTAATTCACATATTTATTTATATTTATATGAATATTTGATGGTTGTGGTATTTTGGTAGCGGCCTTATATATAGCCAATTTTTGTCGGGAGGATCAATAATATTGGAAGGATTATTAGATGTATAATTCATTGAAATTTCAATTAAAATGTTGGATTGCCATAATATTCATGGCTGTCTGTTCGATGACAGCCATGTCACAAGAAAAGGGACCATTTTCGAACCTTGATTTTAGTATTCAATATTTTCAGTTAAAGGATCAAATAAATTATGGACTGGTATTTAATGGAGGCAATCTGGAAGTGGGATATTCACTTACAGTTGCAAGGGAGCATAAATTCTTGCAGTACCAGGCTGCATTTGGATTTGGACCCGGATTCAGTAAAGGGATTGCCAGTATAAATTTCCGGTTGAAACCAGTTGACCTGGCCTATTGTTTCCATATCGCATGGAATGATAAGTATGCTTTTTACCTTGGACCCTATATAAGTATGAATTATTTTCTGCAGTTGTATCCTGAGCTACAAAGCGGACATGCACTATGGTTCACATTTTATGATATTGGTCCCAGGTTAACCCTTGAAACCAGGCTCTGGAGACAGAATATTAAGCTGAATTTCTCAAATTCTGTGGCAGGTATTGCATCCAGACCAGAAGAAATGAATGAAACCTATTACTATTCCCTGAACTTTTTTGATCTGCTGGGGTCTATGCACAGCAATTTTAAAGCAGGGAGTTTCAACCTGCTCAACCATACTAGAATTGAACTGGAATGGAAAAACCTGGGGGAGGGAAGGAATTCTCTTGCGTATCAGTTTGAATACTTCAAATATAAGGAGGAAGCCATGCTGGACTATTTGGTTCATACTTTAACATTTCGTCTAATACTGGGAGGTAGGAAAAAATGAAAGCAAATATAATTTTGAGACTGGGGATCGCATGGATCCTCTTGTCATTTCTGGATGGTTGCTTGCAGCCAGATCCTTTAAATCAACCATACAGTACTTTTCAACCAGTTGATATTGAAGATGGGCTAATCCTATCCGATCCAGTAACCGAGAATGTGGATACTGATGCCTTGGCAGGGGTCTTTGTTGATATGCACGATGAAAATCTGTTCTGGCAATTCCGCAGCTTACTAGTTTTTAGAAATGGTAAATTAATCGCTGAATCATATATGAAGGATGATGCCGACCGGACAAGGCGGCACTTGATCTGGTCCTGTACTAAACAATTCATGGGAGTCCTGACAGGAATGGCTGTATCAGAGGGACTCATAGATGAGATAAACGATCCCCTCTCGAAGTACATTCCCGAGACCCTTTTAGGACATCCTGACAAGGCCAGTATCACCATACGGAATCTGCTCATGATGCAATCCGGGATCGATTACAGTAATGATGGTACCAGTGGACAAACAGACAAGGTGCTTCGTCAGATCCCGGATGATATTACAAAATTTGTGCTTAGTAGGCCAGTATATACTGATCCGGGCAAGGATTTTAATTATAATGACGGGGATCCTCAACTGGTGTCAGCAGTCATTCAGAACCTGGCAGGTATTCCCACTGATGAATGGGCTGAAAAGGTTTTGTTCTCCAAAATTGAATTAGGGAATTATAATTGGGTGCGTTACCGGGATGGTGTAACCCTGGGTGGATTTGGCATAGAGACGACCCCGAGGGAAATGGCTAAGCTTGCACTTTGCGTTGCTAACGGAGGTCTTTACAAGGGGGAAAGAGTGATTAATGAAACCTGGCTTCAGGAGATGACCACAGAACAGGTGGTGGTGGATGATGATTTCTCTTTTGGATATTATTGGTGGATAGACAGTAGCCGTGATATTCGTTTCATGTGGGGCCATGGTGGACAATTTGCATTTATTGTACCTGCAAAAAACCTGGTTGTAGTTATGACCTCCATTCCAAATACCCAGGGAAAACACCAGATCATGGGAGACCAGGCCTTGGAGATCGTTTACAGGATCATGGATGCATGTAATTAAACCCAGATTTACAGGTCTGACAGGTATTCTTTGAAATCTTCGTATTTTGATGTAAGAGGGATACTGTATTTTTCCTTGGATGAAGCTTTTTTCAATTTGTCCGGGATTTCAACTGTTGATTGGATCACTTCTTCAACTGTCAGGCTGAATTTTCCCGGGTGGGCTGTTTCGAGGAATACTCCTGGAGTTCCATTTTGCTTTGGCGTAAATGCTTTCAAAGCCCGATAACCAGCAGCCCCGTGAGGGTCCAGCAGGTATCCGGTGCGCAGGTATACCTCTCCTATGGTTGACCTGAGTTCATTATCCGTATAAGAATATGCACTCATAGTAGCTGTGATGGCATCGTGTGATTGCCCGTACAGGTCAAGGATCCTTGCAAAATTGCTTGGATTGCCCACATCCATGGCATTGGCGATGGTAGGGATGGAAGGACGTGGACGATAATTCCCCGTTTCCAGGTATTCAGGGACCACATCATTGACGTTGGTGGCAACGATATAATGTTTTACCGGCAATCCCATTTTTCCGGCGATCAAGCCCGGCAGTCAGGTTGCCAAAATTCCCACTGGGTACTGAGACATAGAATTCATGGTTTTCAGGAAGCCTGGCCCATGCATTGAAATAATAAAATGATTGGGGGAGCAAGCGGGCCAAGTTAATGGAGTTGGCTGAAGTCAGGATGAGTTTCTCAGTAAGATCTTTATCCTGGAAGGCTGCCTTTACCAATCTTTGGCAATCATCGAAAGTTCCTGAGACTTCCAATGCTGTAATGTTTCCTCCCAGGGTTGTAAGCTGTTTTTCCTGAAGCTGGCTAACACCACCGGACGGGTAGAGAATGTAAACCTGAATCCCTTCAACGTTCCAGAAACCACTGGCGACAGCACTGCCAGTATCACCTGATGTTGCTACCAGTACATTGATTTCCTGTTCAAGTCCCCTGGTAAAATGCCCCATCATCCGTGCCATAAAACGGGCTCCGACATCCTTAAATGCCAGGGTGGGTCCATGAAATAATTCCTGGGTATAAATATCATCTTCCAGTTTTACCAGCGGAGTGTCAAAATTGATGGCTGAATCCGTGATATTCAGGATTTCCGATTCAGGAAGGTCCTCATGGAAGAGGCTCAGGGCAACTTCCCGGGCGATCTCTTGAAAAGTTTTGGACTTAAATGATTGTATCTGTGGTTTTGGTAAGGACTGGTATACTTTCTGGCATATACAGCCCGCCATCGGGTGCCAGTCCCTCGAGCACTGCATCTTTTAGTGTGCGCCTGAGTTGTCTGTTTTCAGTACTGTAATAATTCATGATTTCTTTGAGAGGAGCTTGATGCCCTGTTTGTTTACGGGTGAAATAAAAACACTGCTACCAATATCAGCAGATGCGAAAACCTTTGCCATTTTTGTCCCGGCCCTCTGAGCTGTTTCCTCATCCCTACTCAGTGCAAATATGGATGGACCGGAACCAGAAATGCTGCATCCCAGGGCACCAGCCTCCAGGGCAGCTTTTTTAACCTCATGGTATTCAGGAATAAGGAAAGACCGGATGGGTTCTGCAATCACATCCTGCATAGAATCGCTGATCAGGCGAAAGTCCCCGGTGATCAACCCGGTCACCAGTCCGGCTACATTCCCGCATTGGGTTATGGCCTTTTCGAGAGAGACTGTGGTCTTAAGTATTTTTCGGCTGTCCTCAGTCGTAATGCTGATCTCGGGGTACACAACGGAACAATAAATTTGGTCTGGTCCAGGTATGCTAATAATATCCAGTGGTTCATAGCTTCTTACAAGTACGAACCCCCCAAGCAGGGCAGGGGCCACATTGTCCGCATGGGCAGAACCGCTCGCCGTTTCTTCACCTTTCATGGCAAAGGGGACAAGCTCCTCATTAGTGTATGGATTTCCCAATAATGTGTTGGCACCGTAAACTGCTCCAGCAGAGCTGGCAGCACTCGATCCTATCCCGCTTCCGGGTGCAATCTTTTTGAGGAATGTCAATTGGAATTTCTGCTTGCTCCCCAAATGACTCAGCATTGAATCAATGGCTACTGTGGCTACGTTCTTTTCAGGTTCAAGGGGCAGACCAACCCCTGATCTGTCTATAATAATATGGTCAGCACCTCGGGCTTTTTCAATCAGTATTTCATCCCCTGGCTGATTCATGGCAAAGCCCAGAATATCAAACCCGGGTCCTACATTGGCCACAGTGGCGGGCGAGAATATATGCACTCCCTCAGGCATGGATTATATATTGGCAATGCGGATTACATCGGCAAACATTCCGGCGGCAGTTACTTCAGCCCCTGCTCCGTATCCTTTGATTATCATGGGATGCTCCTTATATCTTTCCGTGGTAATCATAATGATGTTGTTGCTGCCCTCGAGGTAGTAAAGGGGGTGATCCGTCCCAACTTCAGCAAGGCTGACAGAAGCTTTGCCATCTTTCAAACGAGCGACAAAGCGCCACTTTTGATTGTTTTTCTCAAGCGCTGACCGCTTCTGCTCAAACTCATCATCATATTTGCTTACTTTCTGCCAGAATTCCTCGATGTCTCCTTCAAAACAATCTGCGGGCAGGATTGGTGAAACTTTTACCTGTTTTTCCTCAATCTTGTAGCCGGACTCCCTCGACAGGATAATGAGTTTGCGGATAACATCAACCCCGCTGAGGTCAATTCTCGGATCCGGTTCAGAAAAGCCAAGTTCCTTGGCCTGTCTGATTACATCACTCAACGGGTTATCCTCATCCAGGGTGTTAAATATGTAATTGAGAGTACCGGATAATACGGCCTCCAGTTCAAGGATCCTGTCACCGCTTTTCATCAGGTCATTCATCGTGTTGATGATTGGCAGGCCTGCCCCTACATTGGTTTCAAAGATGAATTTCACCCCTTTTGCCTGTGCCGTGTTTTTAAGGTCCCTGTAATTTTCATACGCTGAGGAACAGGCAATCTTATTGGCAGTGACCACTGAAACATAGTTATTGAAATGATGGATATAGCTTTCAGCTACCTCCGGGGAAGCAGTACAGTCGATGAAAACGCTGTTGCGCAGATTTAGTTCTGCCATCCGGTGAGTAAAAGACTGTAGATCTGCTGGTTGTCCCTCGCTTAGCAGGTCTGCATAACTTTCAATGTCGATCCCATTGTGATCGATGATCATTTTTTTTGAATTAGACAACCCTATCAGGTTTATCTTGAGGTGATGATCAGATAGTAGCTTTTCCTGCTGGCTACGGATTTGGTTCAACAAGCGGGAACCAACAGTTCCGACACCCACCAGGAAAAGGTGCAGTTCCCTGTAGTGAGAAAGGAAAAAACCCTCATGGATAACATTCATGGCCTTTCGCAGGCTATGATGGCTGATCACAACCGAAACATTTAACTCTGAGGATCCCTGAGCGATGGCGATTACATTGATCCCATTCCTGCCCATGGCTTGAAACAGCTTGGCAGATATGCCAGGTGTGTGCCGCATTCTTTCCCCTACGATAGCAATAACTGACAGCTCCTTTTCCACCAGGATACGTAAGGAGTGGATGATCTCGATCTCATGATTGAATTCCTCGCGGATGGCTTGTTCTGCATCCAGTGTTGCATCTGGATGGATGGCAAAACTGATAGAATATTCGGAGGAAGCCTGAGTGATCAGGATAATATTGATATTCCGCTTGGCCAGTGCCGTAAACAGCCGCATAGATGTTCCGGTGACACCCACCATGCCGGAACCCTGAATGGTGACCAGGTCGACATGGTCAATAGAGGAGATGCCTTTGATCGGAGAAGGGCTTGGGATAATTTCCTGCATGCCGATAATAGTCCCTTTCTTCTCAGGGGAGAATGTATTCTTGATGTGGATCCGGATCCTTTTATCAAGGACCGGATGAATGGTTGGTGTATACAGAACCTTGGCCCCGAAATGGGAAAGTTCCATGGCTTCAGCATAGCTCAGTGATTCAATGGCATAGGCCTTTTCTACCTTTCTGGGATCGGCTGTCATGAATCCATCAACATCAGTCCATATCTCCAGCACAGAAGCATCAACTCCTGCTGCGATGATAGCCGCCGTATAATCAGAGCCTCCCCGGCCTAGTGTAGTGGTATCACCTTTCTCGTTGCTTGCAATGAAGCCAGGTACGATTGCGTACTTTTGAAGGGATTTGAACTGCTCTGCTATCAATGGATAGCTCTGGTTGAAAAGAACATGGGCCTTGCCATACTGGCTGTCTGTCTTGATCAGGTCCCTGATCTCCACCAGGTAGGCATCGTTGATTTTCAGGGAAATAATAAATGATGATAATCTTTCGCCGAAGCTGACTATGGTATCATGGGTTTTTGCAGGTAGTTCCTGCAGAAGGAATACGCCATGCAGTGTCTCTTCCAATTCATTGATCAATACCTTTATCCCAGCCAGAATATTGCTTTGTTGGTTAACCCGGAAAAGTTCCTTGACAGCCTGGTAATGCCTCTGCTCTAACCTGGATAACAAATCCTTGTATGAGTCATCCCTTTCACTGGCCAGTTTACTCACCTTGATTAACTGGTCAGTGACACCCTGGAAAGCAGAAACTACAACAATACTTGGTTCAACCTGGCTTTCAACGATGGATTTAAGCCTGAGAATGTTTTCCGGGGTACCTACTGAAGATCCTCCGAATTTTAATACCTTCATAATATCTCTATATAAAGCAGGATGGAGCTAATTCCGCTGATTTTGTAATGAAAGAAGCAAATTTAGGTAAAAACAATGATAGTCAGTCCGGGAATCCGGCTAAATATGTTAAAACACTTCGCCGGGCTTTACGCGCTGGCAGTGGGTATCTCCCTGTTTACCTTCTTGATCAATCCCAGTAGAACTTTCCCAGGACCCACCTCTGTGAAGGAGGAAGCACCATCCTTTATCATATGCTGGACTGTCTGAGTCCATCTGACCGGTGCTGTCAACTGGGCCACAAGGTTGGTCCTGATGGTATCCGGATTACTCGTTGGCAAAGCTGTGAAGTTTTGATAAACAGGGCATATGGGTGTTGAAATTGGACTGTTCATGATAGCTGTTTCCAGTTCCTGCCTTGCCGGTTCCATAAGGGGTGAATGAAAGGCTCCGCCAACTGTCAGTTTAATGGCTCTTTTAGCCCCCAGTTCGGATAGTTTATCAACGGCCTTGTCAATGCCTGATATGGATCCGGAGATTACGATCTGGCCGGGACTGTTATAATTGGCGGGGACCACTACCTCAGGGATTTCAGCGCAGACTTCTTCCACGACCTTATCATCGAGTCCGAGTATAGCTGCCATAGTGGATGGCTCTGCTTCACATGCTGCCTGCATGGCAGCAGCCCTCTTTGAGACAAGCTTGAGACCGTCAGCGAAGGATAGTGTTTTATTGGCCACCAGGGAAGAGAACTCACCCAGGGAGTGGCCGGCTACCATTTCCGGTCGGAAATCCTCAATGGTACCTGCCAGTATCACCGAATGCAGGAAGATGGCGGGTTGAGTGACATTTGTCTGGCGAAGATCTTCCTCGGTTCCCTCAAACATCAGCCGGGTAATATTGAACCCGAGTATCTCATTTGCTTCTTCGAAACGCTCTTTCGCATCAGCATTCTTATCATACATTTCTTTACCCATTCCGGGGAACTGTGCTCCCTGACCTGGGAATATGTAAGCTTTCATCCTTGAATAGATTTGTTCATTTTAATTTTCGACAAATCTAATGAAAATTGTGGCAAAACAATTAAATAAGGCTGGTACCAATCAGGTGGATAAATTCTTCCCGGGTGGTTGTGCTGTTCAGGAATCCACCTGTAAAAGCAGAGGTCGTGGTAACTGAATTTTGTTTCTGTATGCCACGCATGACCATGCACAGATGCTTGGCTTCGATGACCACGGCTACCCCCAGTGGTTTGAGGTTACTTTCAATACAATCACGTATTTGCATGGTTAACCTTTCCTGTACTTGTAGTCTTCTGGAGTAGGCCTCAACAACACGTGCTATCTTGCTTAGACCGGTAATATAGCCATTGGGTATATAGGCTACATGGGCTTTCCCTATAAAAGGGATCAGGTGATGCTCGCAAAGGGAAAATACATCAATATCCTTGACAATTACCATTTCACTGTAGTCTTCCTTAAACATGGCCTGTGATATGATTTGGTCGGGATCAGCACCATAACCCTGGGTGAGAAACTGCATGGATTTTGCTACCCGGAGTGGTGTCTGGTCCAGGCCTTCCCGCCTGACATCTTCACCCAGGGTATCCAGAACCTGTTTGTAGAGTCCTGTTAGTTCCTCGGTTTTCTGATCATCGTATTTATCGACCCTGTTATATCCTTCGTTCTCAGTCGGTCCTATACCGTTATTAATGATTTCCATAATTTATGGGCTTATTTGCCAAAATATTCAACAAAGTTATTTTCTGTTTCCTCCAGTCGAACGCATTGTAGCTCTACATCCAGCGGTTGGAGGAGAGGTTCTAATTCTTCCCAGATGGCCATTGCAATTTGTTCGGTAGATGCCATCCGGCCTTTCATGAATTCCACCTCCAGATTAAGGTTTTTGTGATCCAGCTTCTCAATGATATGTTCCCGGATGATGTGGCTGAGGACCTTGAGATCGACAACATATCCGAGTTCAGGTTTGATTTCTCCTTTTATGGTCACAAACAACACATAATTATGCCCGTGCCAATTTGGATTTGAACACTTCCCAAATACCTCCAGGTTCTTATCATCAGACCAATCCTTGCGATATAGCCTGTGAGCTGCATTGAATCGTTCTCTTCTGGTAAGGTGGATCATTGTCAGCGGTTTCAGTCTGTAAATTGAGTCATTTTCAGCTTCTTTTCCAAATAATTAATTGTTCTAACAAATCTGTGATAGTTTTGTTCACATCAGATGCTTACTCATTAGTTCTTACAGGCACTGAATGATAAGGTTAATTACCTATCCTAGAATATAGTTAAGATTATTTTACTACATTGTCGAAATGGTATGCGAAGCAGATGAAAGCTGTAATTCTTAAAAATTTTGGATCTCCGGACCATCTCGAATGAGTTGTAGTTAACAAGCCAGACAGAAAGGATCTACAATATTTAACAGAGCTTTTCGATGCGGGAAAACCAGTACCTGTTATTGATAAGAGTTTCCGCTTAAGTGAGGTTGTGGAAGCTTTCCATTATTATGGAGTATATAAATATTGCAACCATCATTGAGGAGAGTGATTCAGTACAATTAAAACGTTTGCCTGGTATTATTATTAAATGGGTTGAAAAAATTATTCGGCAGGATGAAATGAATCGAATTCTTACAAAATATTCAGATTATCAAGGATTGGACATTCTCACTAAAATCATAGAGGAGCTTAACATAAAGATAGAGGTAGAAGGAAAAATGAACCTTCCTGAAAACAACAGGTGTTTTTTTCTTTCAAATCATCCATTTGGATTAATAGATGGATTGGTGTTGACAAAAATCGTAGGTGATAAGTATCATGTATTAAAATCCATTGGAAACGAAGCATTTATGTATGTACCTCATCTAAGACCTTTTATTGCCGCGGTCAACGTATTTGGGAAAAACCCAAAAAAATATATAACTGCACTTGAAAAATTATACGATTCAGATGTTCCTATTACTCATTTTCCTTCTGGAGAAGTATCAAGATTATATGGCAGCAAGATCCAGGATTGTCCATGGCATAAAAGTTTTATTACGAAAGCAGTTTTATATAAGCGTGACATAGTACCATTTTATATTTATGGCCGTAACTCACGTTTTTTTTATATTTTAAGTTTTGTGAGAAGAGTATTGGGAATCAAATCCAATATTGAGTTAATCATGTTGCCCCGCGAAATGTTTAGGAAAAAAAATAAAACAATAAGGATCAAAATAGGTCAACTCATTCCCCATCAAAAATTTGACCGGTCATTTTCGCATTGGGAGTGGGCAGATGAAGTGAGAAAGTATGTGTATGACCTGAAACATAATCCGCTAGTTAAGATTAATTGCTGAACCAAATGAAAATAAAGATTATTGTCCGAGAATGGATTTTCAGGATTTGGTATTGGTACATAAATAAATCGGACAAGAATGCCGAAATTTTATTTATGAACTACGGACATGCCGATCTTGCGCCAGAAATTAATCTGGATGTTAAAGATGAATCTAATCGTTATTCCATTCAGTTATACCACTATCTGGCCAGTGCCATTGAATTGCAAAATAAAGATATTTATGAGGTAGGTTGTGGAAGAGGAGGAGGACTGGATTATATCGCCAGGCATTTCTCGCCTGCATCTGCAATGGGAATAGATTTGGATAGACGCGCCATCAATTTTTGTAACCGGCATTACTCTTTGGAAAGCTTATCATTTTCACAGGGAGATGCACAGAAATTACCCATGGGTAACAATTCATGTGATGTTGTTATAAATGTAGAATCTTCTCACCGCTATCCTGATATAGATTTATTTTTGAAGGGTGTTCACCGCATTTTGCGTCCGGGTGGATATTTTTTGTATACAGATTTTCGCTATGATTTTGAAATACCATTATTGCAAAAAGAGCTGCAATCCTTTGGGATGTCACTGATAAAAGAAGAATTCATAACCCAACAGGTTGTTACTGCTTTAGAATTAGATGATGGCCGAAGAAGGATGTTAGTGAAAAAATTAACTCCCAGATTCTTGCATAAAACTGCATTGGATTTTGCAGGAGCTATCGGTTCTGAAACGTACAATAAATTTGTTTCCCGTAAATATGTTTATTTCAATTATATTTTTCAGAAAAATTGACAAAAAAATTGGAGGTTAAAATTTTATCTGTACATTTGTGAGTGAATAATCACTTATTTAATGACAGACAAACAGGAGAAAATATTGAATGCAGCATTAGAGCTATTTGCCAACGAGGGATATGCTGCCACACCTACCAGTGCGATCGCAAAGAAAGCTGGTGTATCAGAAGGCCTAATCTTCAGGCATTTTGAGAATAAGCAGGGATTATTAGATGCATTGATCCAGGAAGCTGAAGTTCGGCTTGCTGAGATTTTTGGCCCGGTATTATTTGAAAGAGATCCCAGGTTAGTTATTCGTAAAACGATTGAAATCCCCTTTATTATTGACAAGAAGGAGTTTGGCTTCTGGAAACTTCAGTTCATGTTAAAATGGCAAAAGGAATATAATAAACCGGATAAAATGAAACCGCTTATTGATAAACTGAACGCGGCATTTGTTGAATTAGAATTTGAAGCGCCAGAAATGGAGGCGACCTTATTAAACTACTTAATTGAGGCTATTTCTGTAGAGATCTTAAAAGGCAACCTCGATCAATCAGAGGACTTTAAATCATTTTTGTATAACAAATACAGAGTTTAAAAAATTTGTACAATAAAGTAAGTAAGTAATCACATAATTTAAATAAAAATGAACAAAACAATTTTAATCACAGGAGCATCATCAGGTATGGGAAAAGAAACTGCCAAACATCTCATTAAAGAAGGTCATATTGTTTATGGTGCCGCAAGACGGGTTGAAAGTATGGAGGACCTGGTTGAAAATGGTGGACATGCAATAAAAATGGATATGACCAATGAGGAAACAATTATACAAGGTGTTGAGCAAGTTATAAAAGAACAAGGAAAAATTGATGTTCTCATCAACAATGCGGGGTATGCCATTTATGGAGCAGTTGAAGACACTACTATGGAAGATGCGAGAAGGCAATTCGAGGTAAACATATTTGGATTAGCCAGGTTAACACAACTGGTGCTTCCTCACATGCGTAAACAAAACTCAGGGAAGATAATCAATATCAGCTCTATGGGTGGAAAGATCTACACTCCTCTTGGAGCCTGGTATCATGCGACAAAACATGCATTAGAGGGCTGGAGTGATGCCTTACGGATAGAATTAAAACAATTCAATATTGATGTGATAATCGTCGAACCGGGAGCCATTGCTACAGAATTTGGTGACGTAATGCTGGAACCCATGCTTGCAAGATCTGGAGAAGGGCTTTATAGTGAGATCGCTCAATCCATGGCAAATTCTACAAGATCATCCTATGAGAAGAAAGGAGCTTCATCTCCTCCCTCGGTCATAGCCAAGGTGATATCCAGGGCCATTGCGGCAAAAAAACCCAGGACCAGGTATGTTGCCGGGAAAATGGCCAAACCCCTTATGTTTATGCGTAAGCATTTAAGTGATAGGACCTTTGATAAGATCATATTGAGTCAGGTGAAATAATCAGAAGTTCATTCAATTCCCTGACAAACTCCTGGATCTGTTTGTCGCTGAACCCTTTTTCTAGGGCGGCTTCTTCGAGGGTGCCCCAGATGGGTTCGCCACAGGCTATACATTTGATACCTTTTTTTGACAGGAAGGTGACCGAAGCCGGAAGTTTATCAACCAGATCTTCGATGGAAATCTTTTCGTCAATCATTTTCAGCATCGGTTAATTTTCAATAATTTGGTACAAAAATAACAACAAGAAACGATGATAACACGTGACGAAGCCCTGGAATTGATTCAGCAGTACATTAAAAATGAGAAAATGATATATCATTGCCTCTCCTCGGAGGCTGTACTGAGGGCACTGGCAAAAAAACTTGGCAGGGATGAGGAAAAATGGGCACTGGCAGGATTGCTCCATGATATTGATGTTGAAGTTACCAATGCAGACCCTAAGACTCATTCCCTCAAGGCCAGGGAGCTTCTGGCAGATTATGACCTGGATGAAGATGTACTTGATGCCATCAGCATGCACAACGAAATGGCTACAGGTAAGCCAAGGGAGACGGAATTCCAGCATGCACTGGCGGCGGGGGAGACCATCACAGGGCTTATCTATGCTACTGCTCTTGTCTATCCTGACAGGAAGATCGCGCCGGTCAAGTCAAAATCCGTTACCAAAAGAATGAAGCAAAAGGCTTTCGCTGCCTCTGTGAACCGTGACATCATCATGGAATGTGAAAAGATCGGGATTCCTCTGTCTGAATTTGCGGAGATCAGCCTGGATGCCATGAAAGAGATAGGGGAGGAGATCGGCCTGTAAATCACAAATTTTTCTTGATGGAGTTCAGGATCTGGTAACCAATCAGCCTGTCGTACCGGGAGGTATTAGTAGTCAAGTAAACATAGACCACATAATCATTCTCAGCCTCATATGAACTACCTTCCATATAAGTGGCATCAGGGAATCTTGATCCATCCTTTACAAAAACATACTCGTAATTATAGAGTCCCTGCTTCAACAGCATTTCAAGCCTGTATGATTTGGTTTCGAAGTCATAAGTTAACTCGTTGGTCTCATTGCATTGCCAATTCGTGAGGGCACCGCATACATATAGTTTCCCATCCACAATCGGTACATCCATGGGCAGGGTAAAGTGGACGTAGACATAATCTGATTCAGTGTGTCTTTTAACGCCTTCCTGGACTTCTACAAAATAACGGCCATTCAGGTCTTCCCGGTAAAAATAATTACCCTTATACCTGGGCTGGTCGGGAACAAGATATACGTGGTAATAAGGTGGCTGGTATTTGATGTCCCTAACCATTTCAGCCTGGAATCGCATGCTTTTGATATCAAAGTAGCGGTATTCATTCCCGCCTTTGAAAATATTTCCTGATTGATGGTCATAGTCCAGCATGCCATCCCTGATAAAAAGGGGTTTCAGGTTCCTGATAGACATGTTCCAACGATTGTTCTGTTGAACGGCTACCTTGATCTCAGAGTAGGGATCATTGATGCTAACCGATCCAAGGAATACCTTAAAACTTATCTGGTGGCCATCATCATGGTAGGGATCTGCTACCGGCCTTATGGCATCTCCCTGGATACTTGTGAGTGCTTCTGATACTGAAAAACGATGGGTTAGCACCAGGTTGGTTTCATCAAAATCTTCGAAAACCTTAAGTACATAATTGCCTGATAATTTGATCCCCATATCCTCGTTGGGCAATACTACACTATAATTGACATAGTTCATATGGGTATTGAATGAAAGGGCATATTCCTGGAAAGGTTGATGATTGAATCCATCAATATATTCGTCCACAGCGAGATTTGAAGGCATCCAGTCTGCATCACAATGTTCTATTGTATATGAATAGTTCTTTACCTGATCGCTGAGATCATCAAAACGTAGTTCCAGCTGATCTGCACTGTTCAGTTCAATGATGGGATAGGTCAAATCCCAGCCGGCCCTGTGGAGTTGAACAGATTTGATGCCTGGACGAAAGGTACAGTCAGTATAAAATACTTCCTGGCAAAAAAGCTCTAAAACTCCTGTAATAGCTAATAAAACAAAAGCTATCATGAAGCCTTTTGAACGGTATATAGAATGTTGAATTGACATATATCTATTAAAAACATGACATATAAATTTTTATTGTCTGAATGTCAGCTAATCCATCTTGTATGAAAACTAAAAATAGCTATTTTTGTCAAATGCCTTTTACAAACCAAAAATTATTCCATGTCCGAGGTAATTAAGATCAAGAAAGGTCTTGATATAAAGTTAAAAGGAGCTGCCGAAAAAATTATTTCCAACGTCCAACCTTCCTCGACCTTTGCTGTTAAACCGATCGATTTTCCCGGTGTTGTGCCAAAACTGGTGGCAAGACCCGGAGATAAGGTTAAAGCAGGGGGCATCCTTTTCTTTGATAAAGTCCATCCTGAGGTAAAATTTGCCTCTCCGGTGAGTGGAGAGATCAAAGCGGTCAACCGCGGAGAAAGAAGAAGAATTCTGGAAGTTGTTGTTGAAGCTGATGGAAAAAATGAATATGAGGATTTCGGAGCTGCTGATCCTGGCAAACTTGACCGGGAAGAAATTATCAAGAAAATTCAGGATGCCGGGCTGTGGCCTTCTATCCGGCAGCGGCCCTATGCTGTTATAGCACGTTCCCAATCAGCGCCTAAAGCGATTTTCATTTCGGGTTTCAATACTGCTCCGCTTTCACCGGATATGGATTTCATGGTGAAAGGGAATAACGGTGCTTTTCAGATCGGGACAGATGTCCTGAATAAGCTGACAGAGGGGGAAGTTCATCTTTCGCTGAACGCCAGCTATCCTGCTGATGATGTATTTACCAAGGTAAGCGGAGTAAGCCTGCATTATTTTAAGGGACCGCACCCGGCCGGGAATCCTGGTGTACAGATACACCATATCGATCCGGTCAACAAGGATGAAGTGGTATGGTATTTACAGCCCCAGGAGGTCATCATGATTGGCCGTCTTTTTGAAAAGGGGATCTATGATGCTACCAAAGTAATTGCCATAACCGGTTCTGAAGTTAAGAAACCAAGGTATTTCAAGGTTCTGAGCGGGACCAGTATTGAACCATATGTAATGGATAATGTTAACTCGGGGGAGTTAAGGTACATCAGCGGCGATGCGCTAACCGGCAGTAAAATAAACAAGATTGGATACCTGGGTTATTATGATAGCCAGGTGACCGTCCTGCCGGAAGGGAATTATTACGAGATGTTTGGTTGGATATTACCCGGGTTCAAGAAGATGAGCGTTTCCCGGAGTTTCCCTTCCTGGATGACACCTGGCAGAGGAATACAAGGTAGATACCAATCTGAAAGGCGGGGAACGGCCCTTTGTGGTAACCGGCGAATATGAAAAGGTCCTGCCAATGAACATCTACCCAATGCACTTGTTGAAAGCCATCCTGGTGGATGATATTGAGAAAATGGAACAACTTGGGATCTTCGAGGTAGCAGAAGAGGATTTTGCCCTTTGCGAATTCGTCTGTCCATCGAAAACCGAGATCCAGTCCATAATCCGGCAGGGAATTGACCTGATGATCAAAGAATTAGAGTAAATCCAAATCAAAAAATTCATCCCATACGCATATGAGTTCACTGAGAAGGTTTGTAGATAAGATCAAGCCGAATTTTGAAAAGGGTGGGAAATTTGCCGCCTTGCAGTCCACCTTCGAGGCCTTCGAGACATTTCTCTTTGTACCCAACCATGTTACCCAGAAAGGTTCGCATATCCGTGATGCCATGGATATGAAACGGACCATGATCGTGGTGGTGCTGGCCCTGGTGCCTGCCATCCTCCTGGGGATGTGGAATACAGGATATCAGAATTCACTGGCACTGGGACTGGAACGTACTGTTCTGTTAAATTTCGGGTCTGGCTTCCTCAAGGTATTTCCCATCATCGTGGTTTCCTATGTAGTCGGACTCGGTGTTGAATTCCTGTTCGCACAGATCCGGCACCATGAAGTAAGTGAAGGCTACCTTGTTTCCGGCATACTTGTGCCGCTGGTAATCCCGGTTGATACTCCGCTATGGATGGTAGCCGTTGCCACTGTTTTTGCCGTGATCATTGGCAAGGAGGTCTTTGGGGGCGTTGGCATGAACATTCTTAACCCGGCGCTTACTGCCAGGGCCTTCCTGTTTTTTGCCTATCCGACATTTATGTCAGGGGACAAGGTATGGATCCATGGGTTGATTAATGGGAAAGGGGTCGTTGATGGTTTCAGCGGGGCTACGGCACTCGGACAGGCGGCCGTCAATGATCCGCAGATACTGAACACCACCGGTGATCCCATGACAGGGATGGATATGTTCCTGGGACTCATTCCCGGGTTCCATCGGTGAAACTTCCACCCTGGCCATCCTTATCGGGGCTGTTTTCCTCATATTTACGGGAGTGGGTAGCTGGAAGATCATCTTTTCTGTATTTGCAGGTGGTACGGTAATGGGACTGATCCTTAATGCTTTTGGAGGAAATGCGCTGATGGAGATCCCATTTCTGGCAACATTTAATGCTGGGAGGATTTGCCTTCGGGGCTGTATTTATGGCTACCGACCCGGTAAGTGCAGCCACAGACAGAAAGGGGCAAATGGATATATGGATTCCTCATCGGCATCCTGGCCATCATCATCAGGGTACTGAACCCTGCCTTTCCTGAAGGGGTGATGCTGGCCATCCTGCTGATGAATGTTTTTGCACCCCTGATCGATCACTATGTGATAGAATCCCATATTAAGAAGAGGCTCAAAAGAGCAAAAATAAGTATCAATACCTAAGAGACCAATCCTATGAAAAGTTTTAGCAATACATATATTTTCGTGTTCTCTACGGTGATGGTGATGCTGGTTGCCACCCTTTTGTCTTTTGTAGCTGAACAGCTCAAACCATTCCAGGAAAAAAATGTTGAGATCGAGAAGAAACTGGATATCCTGCGTTCGGTTGGTATCGCCCGTGATATTGATGATGTTAAGGATAAAGATACTTTTGTGGAAGAGACCTATGAGAAGAACATAACGCAAAGCTTTGCAATCGATGGTGAGGGAGAATTGAAAGCAGGATGTGGATGCATTCCGGGTTAACCTGAAGGCTGAACTGGCAAAAGGATCCGGAGGACAGAAGCCTTCCGGTATATGTTTATACAGATGAGGAAGGAAAGAGATCTACATACTCCCAATGCTGGGTAAAGGATTATGGGGACCCATCTGGGGCTATATTTCCCTGGAGGAAGATATGTCGACCATATACGGGGCCATTTTTGCCCATGCCAAGGAGACACCCGGACTGGGTGCAGAGATCAATACAGACTGGTACCAGGCGCAGTACATGGGCAAGAAGATATTTGATGATGCCGGGAAATTTACATCGGTCAGGGTGGTTAAAGGAGGCGCTGACCCGGCTGATCCGCATGCCGTGGATGCCATTTCCGGAGGGACCATCACCAGTGTGGCGCTCCAGGAGATGATGGAAGAATGCCTGGGCAATTATGAAACCTTTTTTAAGACTAAAAGCAACTGATCATGAAAGAGAGAGAACCGCTGTTTTCAACGAAGAACCTGAATTTGCTGAGGGATCCTCTGAATGACAGCAATCCCATTACGGTACAGGTCCTGGGGATCTGTTCAGCCCTTGCCGTTACAGTAAAACTGAAACCTTCGGTAGTGCTGGCGATATCTGTGGTGGCTGTCATGGCTGTTTCCAATGTGGTGATTTCCCTTCTCAGGAAATCCATTCCGCCCAGGATCCGGATCATTGTGCAGCTGACGGTCATTGCCACCATGGTGATCCTGGTGGATGAGATCCTGCAGGCATTTGCCTATGATGTGAGCAAACAGCTGTCGGTTTTTGTGGGACTGATCATTACCAATTGTATCATCATGGGGAGGCTGGAGGCTTTTGCACTGGCCAATAAACCCTGGCCTGCATTTCTTGATGGCATAGGGAATGCTGCAGGATATGGGGTCATCCTGATCATCGTGGCCTTTTTCAGGGAATTGCTGGGCTCCGGGACGGTCTGGGATTATCCCCTGTTTGAGAAACTGGGCATTTTCAATACCGGGTACGTGAATAACGGCTTGATGATCCTGCCGCCTATGGCACTGATTACGGTGGGTATCATTATCTGGGTACAGCGTGCAAGGAACAAGAAATTAATTGAAGAGAATTAGAAAATCTGCAGCATATGGAAAATCTCGTAAATATATTCGTAAGATCCATCTTCATAGACAATATGATCTTCGCATATTTCCTGGGTATGTGCTCATACCTGGCGGTATCGAAGACAGTAAAGACCTCAACCGGACTGGGACTGGCAGTGATCTTTGTCCTGGGTTTCACGGTGCCTGTTGATTACCTGATCGAGAATTACATTCTTAAGGCAGGCGCACTGACCTGGCTCAGTCCCACATTGGCCGACGTGGATCTGAGTTTCCTGAGCTTCATTATGTTCATTGCTGTGATTGCTTCCATGGTGCAGCTGGTGGAGATGGTCGTGGAGAAATTTGCCCCCTCCCTTTATGCTTCACTCGGGATCTTCCTTCCCCTGATAGCCGTGAACTGTGCTATCCTTGGAGGTTCACTTTTTATGCAGGAAAGGGAATATACATCTATTGCCGAGGCCACTTCATTCGGACTTGGTTCCGGAGTGGGCTGGTTCCTGGCCATTGTCGGTATTGCGGCCATCCGTGAGAAGATCAGGTATTCCAATGTTCCTGCACCCTTGCGTGGACTCGGGATCACTTTTATCATCACCGGCTTAATGGGCATTGCATTTATGAGTTTTATGGGTATCAAACTTTAAATACTGACATCTGAAATGGTGCTACTAACATCCTCACTAGGAGTAATCCTGATAAGTATTGCAGTTTTCCTGCTTGTGATCATCCTGCTGGTGTTCATGTTGCTATATGCCAGGGCCAAACTGACACCCCAGGGGGAGGTCAATCTGCAGATCAATGATAAGGAAATGAAGGTTCAACCTGGCAACACCCTGCTGACTACCCTGTCCAATTCAGGGATCTTCCTTCCCTCGGCCTGTGGAGGAGGAGGTACCTGTGGCATGTGCAAAGCACAGATATATGAAGGGGGAGGAAGTATTCTTCCTACCGAAACAGGTTTCTTTACCCGAAAGGAGCAGCAGAATGACTGGCGCCTGGGTTGCCAGGTAAAGATCCGCAGTGACATGAAGATCAGGGTTCCGGAAGCGGTTATGGGGATCAAGAAATGGGAATGCGAGGTTATTTCCAACCATAATGTGGCCACCTTTATTAAAGAGTTTGTAGTGAGACTGCCTGAAGGAGAAACCCTTGATTTTGATTCAGGAGGATATGTACAGATCGATGTACCCAAGGTGGAAGTCGACTTCAAGGATTTTGACATCGAAGAAGAATTCAGGGATGAGTGGGACAAATTCAAGATGTGGGACCTGAAAATGAAGAATTCGGAAGAAACCTACCGGGCCTATTCCATGGCGAACCATCCGGCAGAAGGCAATATAGTGATGTTGAATATCCGGATTGCCACGCCCCCATGGGACAGGTCCAGGGGCGGCTTTATGAAGGTGCCCCCGGGTGTTTGCTCATCCTATATATTCTCACGTAAGCCTGGTGATAAAGTAATGATTTCTGGACCTTATGGTGAATTCCATATCAAGGACACAGACAGGGAAATGGTTTATATCGGTGGAGGAGCCGGAATGGCACCTCTCAGATCACATATATTCCATCTGTTCCACACCCTGAAGACCGGCCGTAAGGTATCTTACTGGTATGGAGCCAGGTCGATGCGTGAGATATTCTATGAAGATGAATTCAGGGCCATCGAGAAGAAGTTTCCTAATTTTAAGTTTAATATTGCCCTTTCTGAGCCACTGGAAGAAGATAAGTGGGACGGACTGACCGGGTTCATACACCAGGTATTATATGATGAATACCTTGGTAAGGTTGAGGAACCGGAAGAGATTGAATATTATCTCTGCGGACCACCCATGATGAATGATGCTGTACAGGATATGCTGTATAACCTGGGCGTACCTGATGAGATGGTTGATTTTGATGATTTTGGGGGATAAATCATGCATAAAATAACCTTATGGGCCTGGGTCCTGTTCCTTTGCCTGATTTTGAGCGGATGCTCTGATGGCAACAAGGGTGCCTGGCTGAAGATCAGCGGATACACTCAGGGTACTACCTATAATATTACCTACCAGGACCCGGACAGCACCGATTACCAGGACCAGCTTGAGAAATTACTCGGGGAATTTGACCAATCCCTTTCCACCTATATACCATCTTCCATCGTATCCCGCATGAATCAGGGTATGCTTGATGTGGATGCTGACGATTATTTCAGGAATTGCTTCCAGGCGGCAGTTGAGGTATATACTGCCACAGGAGGGGCATTTGATATTACTGTTGCACCTGTGGTAAATGCCTGGGGATTTGGTTTTACTGAAAGATCCAGGGTTGACAGCGCCCTGATTGATAGCCTTTTGCAGTTTGTGGGAATGAACAGGGTATCCCTGAGGGATAATAGGTTGATCAAAGAGAGGGAAGGGATCATGCTGGATATGAATGCCATCGCCCAGGGTTATGCAGTGGATGTCCTGGCTGAATTTTTCGAAGCAGAGAAGATTGAGAATTATCTTGTTGAGATCGGAGGTGAGGTAAGAACCAATGGAAAAAACCGCTTCGGCCTGGATTGGCGGATCGGTATTGACAAGCCTATCGACGGACTCCAACTGCCGGGGGTGCAGATGCAGGCAATCGTTCAGATTTCCGGAAAGTCATTGGCTACTTCTGGTAATTACAGGAGGTTTTATGAGGAAGATGGCATTAAGTATTCACATACCATAGATCCTTCCACAGGATATCCGGTCCAGCATGGTTTGCTTAGTGCCACTGTTGTCGCCAGTGATTGCATGCGGGCAGATGCCTATGCTACTGCCTTTATGGTTATGGGGTATGAGAAAGCCCGTCGTTTCCTTGAAGAGCATACATACCTGGATGCCTACCTGATATTTAATGATGAGATGGGGGAATACAGGGTATGGTATACGGATGGCATGAAAAAAAATCTGTCAGAGGAACTTTAAAGGAATTAGATACAGCCACAACCGCCGCTCCGCCGCCATTTTTGTGGCAGTTCAACTCATCGTGTTTCACACAGGTAATGCCTAGCTCCCGCATCTGCTTGTTTTTGCCGATGGAGGTCTGCGGAAACCTGCCCCCGCTGACAAACAGAGCCCGGAAGGCAAGTCCCAAAAAAGCTATTCCAAGCAGGATAAACGAAATGATTATAACTTTCAGCATGATGTACGCAAAGTTAGCATTTTAAAAAGAAACAATTTAAATGGCTGAATTGTTTTGTATTTTTGTCAGGTACCATTTTAGATTCAGCCTATGAATGAGGAGGAAATACAGAAGATCTCCTTTGATAAATTCCGGGAAGAAGTGCTTGAAGATTACCGCCTTGCCTGTATAAGCAGGCAATGCAGTGTAGTTGCCAGAAAGGAAGTATTGACAGGGAAAGCGAAATTCGGCATTTTCGGGGATGGTAAAGAGGTTGCGCAGATCGCCATGGCCAAGAATTTCAGGAAAGGGGACTGGCGTTCGGGGTATTACCGTGATCAAACCTTCATGATGGCTGCTGGGATTGTAACACCGGAAAGTTTTTTTGCTCAGATCTATGGAAGCACCGATCCAGAAATGAATCCTGGCAATGCCGGGAGGAACTTTAATAACCATTTTGCTACTCCTAATGTAAATCCCGATGGAACCTGGCGGAACCTGATGGAACAGAAGAATGCCGCTGCTGACCTTTCTCCAACAGCGGCCCAGATGCCCCGGCTTGTGGGACTCGCCTATGCTTCGAAGCTGTTCAGGCATAGCCCGGGACTGAATGGGACAGAGTCCCTGACCGAAAATGGGAACGAGGTTGCTTTTGGGATGATAGGGGATGCAAGCACCTCCGAAGGCCATTTCTTTGAGACCATGAATGCTGCTGCTGTAATGCAGATACCTATGGCTGTAGCAGTATGGGACGATGGGTACGGAATTTCAGTAACGAAAGAATACCAGACAGTGAAAGAGAGCATATCTGCTGCACTGAAAGGTTTTGAAGCAAATGAAAAGGAGAAGGGCATCCTGATATACCATGCCAGGGGCTGGGACTATCCCGGATTATGCAGGGTATTTGAAGAAGGTATACAGCGTTGCAGGGATGAACATATACCGGTCCTGTTCCATATTGATGAGATGAACCAACCTCTCGGGCATTCCACATCAGGTTCTCATGAGCGTTATAAATCCAAGGAGAGGCTGGATTGGGAAAAAGCATTCGATCCCATGAAAAAGATGAAGGAATGGGTACTGGAAAGTAACCTTGCCACAGCAAAAGAACTGGATCTTGTTGAAAAGGAGGCGGTTATGCGGGTAAAACAGGCCAGGGAACTGGCCTGGACAAATTATTCCGGTGCTATTAACAGGGAGAGGGAGGAGCTGTTGATATCCTGGTGCATAAAAAATGCAAATGTCTTTCCGAGGAGATTGATAAGATCAGGATATTACGCAAAAACCTGCAAAGAGTCAGGAATCCCATACGCAAGGATAACTTCTCAACCGCCAAGAAGGTGCTGCGCCATATCTGTTCGGATTGCCCTGCAAGGCTGGATTTACAAAAAGAAATTAATGATTGGCTAAACAGGCGGTATGATGAGGCCTGGGATCAATACAGCGCTTTTCTCTATAATGAAAGTGAGAGGTCTGTACTAAATGTCCGGCCGGTTGCGCCTGCTTACACTGAAAAGGAAGTGGAAGAGGCCACCGGGAGAGAGATCCTACGGGAAAATTTTGACCGTTTATTTGCCAGATATCCCATGCTGGTTACTTTCGGAGAAGATACCGGCAAAATAGGGGGAGTAAACCAGAGCCTTGAGGGATTACAGGAAAAATATGGTGAATGGCGGATCTCTGATACCGGGATCAGGGAAACTTCTATCATCGGGCAGGGGATTGGTCTGGCGATGAGGGGATTCAGGCCAATTGCAGAGATTCAGTATTTTGATTATTTGCTGTACGGACTCCAGACTGTAAGTGATGATCTGGCTACCATGCATTACCGGACCAAGGGAGCACAGTCAGCCCCGGTTATAATCCGGACCAGGGGGCACAGGCTGGAGGGTATATGGCATTCTGGTTCTCCACTCAGCATGGTGATCAATTCCATTCGTGGTGTATATGTATGTGTACCACGAGATATGACGCGTGCTGCCGGATTTTATAATACCCTGCTTGAAGGAGATGACCCTGCGCTGGTCATTGAACCATTAAATGGCTACCGCCTGAAGGAGCCAATGCCATCAAACCTGGGTAAATTCAGGATACCCTTGGGGATCCCGGAAGTTATCCGTACCGGAAAAGATATCACCCTGGTCACCTATGGTTCCTGTGTGAGGATTGCAGAAGAGGCTGCAGCCCAGCTGGTTGAATTCAAAATAGATACGGAGGTTATTGATGTTCAGACATTGATTCCTTTTGACCTGCCACAAAGCATCCTGGATTCAGTCAGGAAAACCGGGAAGGTTGTTTTCTTCGATGAAGATGTCCCCGGTGGTGCCACGGCATACATGATGCAAAAAGTACTAGAGGAACAGGGTGCTTTTGAGTACCTTGACCAGCCCCCCAGGACCATTTCACAGCGTGATCACCGGCCTGCATATGGTACAGACGGAGATTATTTTTCCAATCCCAGTGCCGAAGATGTTTTCGAGACCCTTTATGGGATAATGCATGAATTCAATCCGGCCCAATATCCGGGTATCTTCTGATTCTGGTTTTACTGTATTCTTACCCTGATATCCTGATCTTCCTGCTTGTCAATACGCCTGATCTTGTAATTGATGGAAGCAATGAAAATGGTCATAAAGGGACTGATAATATTGAAGAAACAGTAGGGGAGATAGGTAAATGTGGATACTCCGAGGACGCGGGACTGAGTAGCGCCGCATGTATTCCATGGTATCAGGACCGAAGTAACGGTTCCCCCGTCTTCCAGTGTCCTGCTCAGCAGTTCCGGTTTATACCCGCGCTCCCGGTAAGTTTTGGCATACATCCTTCCGGGTACAACAATGGCTATATACTGGTCCGATGCGGTGATATTAAAAAATATACTGGTTATCACCGTGGATGCAACCAGTGATCCCGTTGAATGTGCCCACCTGATGATGGCTTCAGATATCCTCATAAGCAGACCCGCTGATTCCATCACACCACCAAACACCATGGCCGCCAGGATCAACCATATAGTATCCAGCATGCCTGCCATGCCCGAAGTGGTCAAAAGTTCATTGACGATATCGTTTTGTGTCATGATGCTGATTTCCCCGAACATGGACTGCATGACCGCAATATAAGATCCCATAAGAAAACCATGGGAATCACCGGCAATATTCCGAATGATCCCGGGCTGGAATATAACGGCAAACAATCCACCAAGAAGTACACCGAACAGAATGGCAGGCAGTGGAGGCATTTTTTTGATAATGACCAGGATCAACAGTACCGGAACGATCAGCAGTACTGGAGAGATATAAAAGTTAAGCTGGATCTGTTCCAGAACGTCCTGGACATTGGTCCCGTCATGCTCAAAATTGGCCGTAAAACCAATGACGAGGAATATGATCAGGGTGAGGGTCATACTTGGGACTGTCGTGATCATCATATACCTGATATGTGTAAAAAGATCGGTGCCTGACATCGCAGGTGCCAGGTTGGTCGTATCCGAGAGGGGTGACATTTTATCACCAAAATACGCCCCTGAAATGATGGCCCCTGCCACGAGACCCACAGGTAATCCCAGGGCCTGTCCGATGCCAAGCAAGGCAATGCCCACGGTGGCAATGGTGGACCAGGCACTTCCAGTGGCCAGAGATACGATACTGCAGGTGATTACCGCAGCAAAAAGGAAGATGCTGGGGTGAATGATCTTCAGGCCAAAATAGATCATGGCAGGGACAACCCCGCTTATCATCCAGGTTCCGGCCAGTGATCCTATAAGCAATAGGATAAGTATGGATGGCATGGCGGACCCAATGCTAGTGACGATCTGGGATAAGATAGCCGGCCAGGTCAGCTTCAGGCGTATGGCAATGATTCCGGCAATGGCAGCAGAAAGTAGCAGGGCAATCTGGTTGGCACCGGACAAAGTATCTTCACCATAGATGAAAACGTTCAATGACAGCAGGAATATCAGGCAGATTATGGGGACCAATGCCTGCAGCAGGGTGGGACTTTTCTTTACTTCATCCATCAAAGGCTGTGAAAAACAGAATGGAAAGATAGTAAAAGATTTTAATGGAATAGAAGCGAACGTTCACTATAAAATTTCGTAGAATCATAAAAAACATTTGCCCTGTGTATTATTTTTGTTAAATATTTGGATATATTGCAGGTCAAGTATTCAGCAGATATGGAACTGGATATTGATTTTTTCAACATAGAAAACAACAAGGTCGCGAAGCAGGGCAGGGTCCTGATTTCCGAACCATTTCTGAACGATACCTATTTCAGGCGTTCAGTTGTACTCCTTACCGAACATACTCCGGAAGGTTCTGTGGGATTTGTATTGAATAAACCCGTAGACCTGTCTGTCAATGATGTATTGTCAGATTTCCCCGAAATCGAAGCTGAGATATCCATTGGCGGCCCGGTGAATACCAATACAGTTCATTATGTGCACACCATTGGAATGGCCATCCCCAATTCAGTCCAGGTACTGGATAATCTTTACTGGGGTGGGGATTTTGAAGCAGTGAAGGAGATGATCATATCGGGTAAGATCAAGGGCCGTGAGATCAGGTTTTTCCTCGGTTATGCTGGCTGGTCTCCCAACCAACTCGATAATGAGTTATCTGAAAATGCCTGGTTGGTATCGGAGATGAATGCGGACCAGATCATGAAGGGGCCAGACAATAACCTCTGGAAAAATATCCTGAAAAAATCCGGTGATAAATACAAAACCTGGGTTAATTTTCCTGAGAATCCTGGCCTGAATTAATCATTCCCGAAGGCTTCCTCATTTAGCAAGGTGGTTAACTTCATACCAGTATGATTGTAATACCTTGACCTATCTACGGCTACCACCCACCTGACCCCTTTCAGTGTATTTGCAAGGATGATCTCGTCGGCTTTTTCTATGTCCTGCGACCGAAGGGATATTTGATCATTTACCTGATGTCCGTTAGCAGTCAGCAACCTGATCAGCTGGTCACGCATTACCGTTACTGGCGATCCATCCCTCGCCGGGGGTGTGTGGATCTTTTCTTTGATCCTGAAAAAAATCGTAGAAAACAGGCTGCTGGTAATATGTCCCTGCTGATTGAAGAGGATACAGTCATCCAGTCTTTTGGCCTTCATGTAGCGCCGGGCGAAATGATCAAGTAGGGGGGATTGGGCAAACTTACCTGTGAGCCGGTCAAGGGGTATATTCAGATCATCAAATAGTCCCAATACATATCCTTTCCGGTTCAATACATAGGCAGGATCCTCAAGTGGTATACATTCCATCAAACAATGGTTGATCTCTGAATCTTGTCCCGGTTCAAGTATGATGGTGATTCGCAGATTGTTCCCTCCAAAATACCTGTTTTTATTAATCAATTTGACAGCTTGCAACTGCATCTCTTCCGCTGTCAAAATTTCTTGCAGGCTGATATGAAGGATGCTTAATCGTGACTGAAGGTTTACATAATGTTCAGGGAAAAAAGCCATCCTGGTACCCCGGGTCCTGACCTCTTCCTGGACTATAATTCCGGTATTGTATAGGCTGACATCAAGAGGGGCCTCCATTTTCCTGTGGAAAAACCCGTCTAACCAGCAGAATCCCCCTTCTCCTCTCTCTCCTTCCATAATAATAAATTAATAAACTGAAAAGCCCTGCAGGAAATGAGATATCAGGTCAAAATCGATTAATAATGGGAAGGCGAAACCATATACAGCGCCTAACAGATGAGCATCATGGTTGATGTTGTCCTTGCTGCGCCTGCTCATGATACTGCTATAAACAAGGTAAAGAATGGCGAAGACAATACCAGGTATAGGAATGACTGCGAAGAATAAGAGTTTGTCAAGTGGATTGAAAAAGATGCTGGTAAAAAGAATGGCAGATACCGCACCTGATGCTCCAACTGAATTATACCAGCGGTTATTCCTATGCCGGAAAAGGCTGATCATGGACGAGATGATGATCCCTCCGAAATACAGGAGGCTGTATGTAATGGAAACGCTATCAATGTAACCTCCCATCTTCAGCTTCCCAAACCAGGCCTCGACATTTGAACCGAAGGAATACAGGACGATCATATTGATGATCAGATGTGTCCAGTCTGCATGCAGGAAACCATGGGTGATCATTCGGTACCATTCTTTTTTATAGTAAACCTGGTAAGGGTTCAGCATCATTTTTGACATGAATTCGTCGCGATAGAAGCCTATCACGGTGATGATCAGAGTTACGATGATTATAATAACGGTCATATTAATGTATTATCTTGTAAATTAATTCTTTTAGTAATTCGCCGGGGACTGCAGAAACATTGCCGAAACCTTTGGATTTCAAGTCATATTCTCTAAGGAGAGATATTACCCGGACGGTTTTAGCGATGTTGTAGTTTCTTGCGGCTGATTCGTATTCACGGATAAAGAAAGGTTGGATCGCAAGTACTGATGCAACATTCCTGGAAGATTTATCAGATAAGAAATGGTACCGTAACACCTTGCTGAAAAAGGCATATATGGTTGGGATTGTCAGGACCAGGGGATGGTTTTTTTGATTGGCCGAAAAATACTGGGCAATCCTGTTGGCTTTTAATACATTCCGCTGTGCCAGTGCATTATTCAGCTCGAAATTATTGTAATCCTTGCTGATCCCAATATTTCTTTCAATGTCTGCAGATGAAATAATATCCTGATCTGCTTTTAGGATGATGACCAGTTTCTCCAGCTCATTGGCAATCTTGCCAAGGTCATTTCCCAGGTATTCAGTTAATATTACGGCAGCCTTGGGTTCGATCTTTTTTCCCCGGGATCGCAGGTAACTGTTTATCCAGGGAGGGATTTTATCATCGTACAATCGCTTGGACTCGAACAGGATGCTGTTTTTTTCAAGGGCCTTGAACAGCTTTTTGCGTCTGTCCAGTTTCTTATACTTGTAATTGATCACCAGGAGGGTGGATTCAAGGGGATTTTCAACATAATGGATAAGGTCCTCAATCTTGTCCAGGTTTTGGGCTTCCCTGACAATTACTACCTGGCGGCTGGCCATCATGGGGAAACGCCTGGAAGTATTGATGACATTTGTGATATCAGTATCTTTTCCGTACAGGGTGATCTGGTTAAAAGTTTTTTCTTCTTCCGTCAGGACATGGTCAGCTATATATTCAGTGATCCTGTCAATGAAATAGGGTTCTTCACCCATCAGGAAATAGATAGGCCGGTATATTTTCTCCTTCAGTTGTTTAATGATCTCTTCAAATGTCATATGGCGGTGATTAGAAACGGAGATGTTTGACAGAATGTCCTTCTTCCTTCAATTCCTTCAGTGAATCAAGGCCAATCCTGAGGTGATCATCGACGTAATTATTGGTAACTGTTTTGTCACTTTCAATGGTCTTAATGCCTGTGGAAATCATGGGCTGGTCAGATACCAGAAGCAAGGCACCCGTAGGGATCTCATTGGCGAATCCCACTGTAAATATAGTAGCTGTTTCCATATCTATAGCCATGCACCTGGTGGAGACAAGGTATTCCTTAAAATCATCATCATGTTCCCATACCCGGCGATTGGTGGTATAAACTGTGCCGGTCCAATAATCCTTTTCATGGCTTCGTATGGTGGAAGATACAGCTCGTTGCAGACTGAAAGCGGGCAGTGCCGGAACTTCGGGAGGCAGATAATCATCTGATGTACCTTCACTTCGAATGGCTGCAATGGGCAGGATCAAATCGCCAAGCTTGTTCTTCTTTTTTAGTCCCCCGCATTTACCCAGGAACAAAACTGCCTTGGGGTGTATGGCGCTGAGCAGATCCATGATGGTGGCTGCATTTGCACTGCCCATGCCAAAATTGATTACGCTAATTCCATCAGATGTGGCACAGGGCATGGGTTTTGTCTGATCAATGATATGGGTTCCATACATCTGGCAGAATAAGCCAAGATAATGATCAAAGTTGGTAAGCAGCACATATTCTCCAAAACCATCCAGTGGCTGTCCGGTGTAACGGGTCAGCCAGTTTTCAACAATTTCCTTTTTCGTCTTCATGGTATCCTCCTTCTGACAGTTCTTATTACTTTTGTTACAGTCCTTCTAAGGTCAACAGGTATTTATGGAAACTTTAAATTTACCAACTTATTCCTTCTCTATAAAATCAGAGGCAGGGAGAAATTATATTTTCGATGTCATTCGCAAGAAATATATTGTGCTAAGTCCCGAGGAATGGGTCAGGCAAAACTTTATTCAGTACCTGGTAAAAGAAAAAAGATTTCCTGCCTCGCTGATCACAGTAGAACAACAGTTCAACTTCAATAAAATGCAAAAGCGGACTGACATCCTGGTGTATAATAACTTGGCTAATCCGGTAGTACTTGTGGAGTGCAAAGCTCCTTCTGTACCCATTACCCGTAGCGTATTTGACCAGATCGGGCTATACAACCTGACCCATCAAGTTCCATGGCTCATTGTTACGAATGGGATAAAACATTATTGCTGCCAGTATTTTGAAAATGAGAGTAAATACCAGTTTGCAGATTTCATCCCTGATTGGTCAGCTGTATGATGTCAGCTGGGTGCAAGCAGCTGGAGGAGGTGCACATCCCGCCACCCCCTGCTTTCACGAAGCCAGTCCCGCTTGATACCGATCTCACTAAAACCAAGCTTTTTGAATAAATTAAGACTGGCATGGTTATCATTCGAAATATTGCAGTAAAGCTGGTGTAGATGGAGGGTCTCAAATGCATACCGGATGAGTATAGAAAGAGATTCAAAAGCAAATCCCTTCATTCTGTTTTCCTGGTTTGCAATTAATATCCCCAGACCTGCCCTCTCGTGTACGGGATCAAAATCAAAGAGGTCCAGTGTTCCGATGGTCTCTTTTATAAAGCCAGAATCATCCGTCAGATCTATCATCAGCCTTAGCTGCCTGGCTTCATGTATATCCTTGTGGGCTTGCTCTATGTACCTGGTAAGGACATGCTTTGAGAAGGGTGTGACGGTATTGCTGATCAACCAGTTTGCAGGGTTATTTTCCCATTCATAAATAATGTCAAGGTCAGCTGGTTCAATGGCCCTGAGCCTGATATTTTTTCCGGATAAGTGATTCATATCTTTCAAAGGATACTATTTCCCTTCATCAATGATGATGCGGAAGGATGGATCACTTGATTTCATCATATCCTTTTCTTTATTATAATTCAGGATGAGGGTATCACTGGTTTCCGGCTGGTAAAGTTTAATAATAAAATCCCTGTTGAATATCGGCAGACCGGCAACAGGAGGGATAGCTTCAGAGCCTGATATCTCCACGCGGTATATATCAAAAGTCAGGGGGCCATCCCTGTCAACTTTCGCCATATAACCTTTTAATCCGTTGCCAATGGGATAAAAGAAAAGATCATCACCGGTTGTATTGATAGGATAGCCAATATTGACCGGTTCTGCCCACTCGCCATTCGTTTCCAAGTTGCTATAGAAAATGTCATAACCGCCCATATTGAAATGCCCTTTTGAGCAAAATACCAGGCGGTTCCCATCACTGGTCACGAAGGGTGCATCCTCATCTTCCGGTGTATTGATTATCGGTCCCAGGTTTACGGCTTCCCCCCAGTCCCCCCGGGTTCTCGTACTGACCGGTAAATATCCAAGTTGCCTATACCACCTCTTCTGGCACTGGTGAAATAAAGAGTATTACCATCTTTTGTCAGGCTGGCATGGGTTTCATTTGCACGGGTGTTGATGTAACTGTTGAGCGGAATGGCTTTGCTCCAGAAGCTTTCTCCATGGGTGCTGATATAGAGGTCATCATTTTCTTTTGTTTGCCTGACCATATACAATTCCTTCCCGTCATATGAAAGGGCGGTGGGATAGAGATCCCCATCAGAACCGACCTGGGGATTCAGGACCTCGGGAGGTGTCCATTGCCCGTCTATTTTTTTTGAAAGGTGTATAGCATCATAGAATTTCAGCTCTGTAACAAAGACCATGGTATTGCCATCTCCTGAAGTTACAGCATTAGTATTGTCAGAGGAGGTATTCACAGGGTCTTCGAGTTTAGTGAAACTGGCATTCACTGGATCATCCCGAATAATCTTGGCCCGGTTACAGGATGCAATCTCCGTTTCCACGATCCTGAGGTTATAATTGCCTTCATAATCCTTGGAATTCACGAAGATATCATATGTCTCCAGCGCCTTTTCCAGCTCATTATTATGCCTGTATGCATTGCCTAGCATGAAATATGCATGATGGGGTGCATTCTTTTCCTTGAATTTCCGTTTTTTATATTTGATGCTGGTTCTGGTGATTGCTTTTTCAAGGTATGGTATAGCCAGGAACTCCTGGCCCGGGATCTGCAGATAGGTATCACCTACCTTCCAGTTAAAATTGGCATTGTCGGGGAATACCCCAACAAGCTGGCGGTAATAATATAATGCTTCCTCATATTCTTCAGATAGGAAGAAATATTCCCCTTCGGAGAACATTTCCTCAGGATCTGTAACAACCTGTGCAAAAAGAGTAATATTCGACAGGATCAATACTGTTGAAATCACCAGATTTCGGGCATAACCTTTCATTCTGCGTGGTTTTAGTCCTATATAAATATAAAAAAAAATACGCTCCCGTAGTTTTTTCCAGGCAGACATATATTTGTAGACATAGAAAAAGGGGAAAAGGTTGCCGGAATTATTTATGCAATTCATCCGGCACGTTGATCATGGCTTTCTCTACATTGGGTACATCGGGTGTAAGGATACGGAACTCCACCCTCCGGTTAAATTTTCGGCCCTCGGGACTGTCTGATCCATTGGGGTTTGTATTCCTGGCTACAGGTTCTGTCTCTCCAGCACCTGATGATGAGATCCTCGTTTCATCTACCCCACTCTGTAAAAGGAATTCAACCACTTTTTCGGCACGCCTTCTTGAAAGGCCCATATTATAGGTGTCTGAACCCTTGCTGTCAGTGTGACCAACGACTTCAATCTTAAGTTCGGGGATAGCATCCATGGCCTGCATTACCTCGTTGAGTGCGGCTCTTGTTTCCCCGACAACGGTGTATTTATCAAAACCAAAATATACAGGATTGAGTACGTAGATCCTGGCAGGTTCCACCGGGACTTCTACAGGTGTTGTGTCAACAGGTATGATGGGTTCAGGCGGCGTTATGGCAGCAAGGTATTCCTCCTCGGTATCAAATATTTTGAAACGGTATATATCTCTTGAACCAATATTCTCATCATCAAAGATGGCCTGGTAGGCCAATTCCCCCCCACCGAGCGGCATATAAAAAAGATCATCATCGGTGGTGTTCAGCGGATAGCCCAGGTTAACAGGACTGCCCCAGCTCCCATCAGCCTGTCTCTCAGCATAAAATACATCATATCCACCGATATTGTAATGACCCTGTGATGAGAAATAGAGACGCTTTCCATCCATTGAAAAAAACGGATTATCTTCATTCAGCTCAGTATTTATGGTATCCCCCAGGTTTACAGGTTCTGACCACTCACCATCATCATCAAGTGAGGATATATATATGTCCATGCCGCCATAGCTGTCTTTCCTGTTGCTTGTCAACATAAGCTCTTTCCCATCCGGAGAGATGCTTGCATGAGACTCCCAGTATTTTGTATTGATCTGCTTACCCAGTGGCTCAGAAGGTATCCACTGGTTGTTTTCAAATTTGCTATAATAGATATCACTGTTGAAATTATCCTCCTTGTTAAGGTACATCTCTTTCCCGTCGGGACTCAGGCAGGTTACATGCTGATCACCATCAGACTGGATCTGGGGAGTGATGTTTTCAGGGGCAGACCATTCACCCTCTGACTTGGTAACCATGTTGATAGCATTATAGAATTTAAGGCTGGTCATGTAAACCATCATTTCTTCATCCTCAGAGACCACTGGATTGTAATCTGATGTCTTGCCATTGATCCTTTCACCGGTATGTGTCCTGATAAAATAAACCGGTTTTTCCATGGCTGTCCGGGCATTATTGCAGGCTGTGATCTGCTGGTCAGCATAGGCGAGCATTTCTGACTCTTTATCCCCGATCAGTTCCTTGTACTTGTTGTAGGCTTCAATAGCCCTGTCCAGTTCATTGGAGATCCTGTAAGCATTTCCAAGGTAAAGGAATACGTCTATGGCAGCTTTGGACTCACTGAATATCCCCTCTTTGTACCTGGTCGTGGTGTTCCGGGCGGCAGTGGTCAGGTAGGGGATGGACTTATCCTTTTCACCTGGAAGGTTGAGGTAACAAATCCCCATCCTGTAATTGATATTGGCATTGTCTTCATATCCCCGTGTATACAGTTTCTGATACTCAATAAGAGCATCAGGATATGATTCCTCCATGAGATAATACTCAGCATCGAAAAATATATTGCGGAGAATTTCCTGGTATTCCTGTGAATAGATCTTAACCGGTAACAGGACCAGGAGGAGAATGAAAGGCTGTAATTTTTTCATCTATGGATAGTTTAACCGTAGCATAACAAATTTATAACTTAATTGGAATAATTGAAAATTGTTTTGACCTTATTGGACAGAATGCTAATTATTCACGACCAATGATCTTAATAAAAGGCCTGAGATGTAAGCTAATTCAGGTTATCTGGTCAGTTTCCTTAGATTTCTTCCTTCTCCAGGCCAGGAAGAAAATTACAGAGATCAGCAGTACCCCACCCAGAACCCAGAAAAACCAGGTATTCCGGTCGTCTGTATCAATATCATGGTCCATGGTTGCTGAAAGTTCATTAGCAAGTGATTCATTTTCCAGGATCTTCAGCAGATCCAGGAAGAGCCTGATCACATCATCTTCCGTATAATCATGATTGGATGCCTGATCCAGCAGATGATGGAACAGGTCTGCCAGCTCATGAATACCATCCCGTTCCAGGTCAAGATTGATAAGGACTTCTTGCAGGTCACCTGCGGAGATGCCGATGAGAATTTCAATGATTTTCTTAAGATCCTCTTTTCCAATATAATCCATCAGCAACTTCATTACATCCTCCTGGGCAAAATTTTGCTTCGGGGCGGCATCAAGCAGGTACATCATCAGATCTGTTGCATTTCCAAGACCTTCTGCCTGTGGATCAAGTCCCGCGAGCAATCCCTGCAATTCTCCGGAGGATGCTTTTGCCAGGTGGTCAATCAGTGCCTGAAGGTCAATATGCTGGGCGAGTTCCGCAAAAAGCCTGCTGGCTGTTCCCTTATCGTAGCCATAAGTTTCTGCCTGGCCGAGCACATGCTCATATAATTCCGTCAGGTTGGTCAGGCCAGCCTGGTTAAGGTCAATATCTTTCAGTGTCGTTCGCAGCTTTTCATCCTTGGATACATTGATTAGCTGGTCCATGTAATCACTCAGATACTTGATTTGCAAGATCTTGAGGATCAGGTCGTCGACATCCTTGGAAGTATAATCATTTTCTGCTGCCTGGTTATGAAGGTAGCTTATCAGGTCCTCCTCACTGATGATGCCTTGTTCTTCAAGGTTTAATGATTCCAGTACATTTTTCAGGTTACCTTCCGCAGCATCCCTCATGGTTTGGTGCAAGTGTTTCGTCCAAGCCAGTTCATCAAAGGGGGTGATCAATATCAGCCTGTCTACATCTTCTTCTGTATAATCATGAGTATCAGCCTGCTCTTTGAGGTATTTAACCAGCTGGTCTACAGAAGATATCCCTGCTGCAGCAAGATCAAGGTCCTGCAACACCTGTTTTAGGTCCCCCTGAGCATTCTCAACCAACCTCTGCTTGTATGCTTCAAGTTCATCTTCAGATAGGGTTTCTGCTGTCATGGCCGCAGCCGCCATGGCAAGACTATCCTCAGCAGAGAGAACAGCAGGGGTATAAATGATACGTATGTCCTTGTAACTGAGATTGCCCTGTTTGTCTTTCAGCTTGAATTTCAGCAGATTCTCCCCGGGTACAGGCACATAGGTATAAACATACCTCCTCCTTTCGATCTCATGTGATTCAAACCGATCGAGTACATCATTGTGATATATATCCACATCCAGTTCGGAATCCCTTTCGAGCGTCATGGGAATTTCTATGGGCTGGTCCGAGTCTACATAGATCAGTGTATCCCTGACTTTTATCTTGTCCACAATTTTGGGTGTCATTTCCATCAGGTGGCCGGCCTGGGTAAGCAATATGGCAGATGTCAATGCCAGTTCCTTTTGGAGGTAATCCTTGGGTATCTCCATGCTTTGGGTTGTAGGCTCATAACCTTCACCTTCAACGAGCAGGTCGTAGGCACCAGCAGCAGCCATAAAAGTAAATGCTCCTGTTGCAGGATCTGCTTGCGTTACGGCAATGGTATCCCGGCTGGTTTTATCGATAACTGAAATCATTACCGGCGTGCCCAGGTTATCCTCAATGCCCACCATGCCATTGACTAGGAATTTCCTCGGGTGGGTCTTAGAGAAAATCTCCAATCGGTAAATGTCGGTACGTCCAAATCCCTCATCACGGTATCGGGGATAGTAAGCAAAATCACCATTGTGAACCGGGTTGAAGAAAATGTCATCATCTGTGGTATTGATCGGAAAGCCTGCATTGATAGGGACGGACCAGCTTCCGTCAGATAGTTTTGTAGTGTACAACACATCATAGCCTCCCATGTTATAATGTCCATAGGAGCTGAAATACAATGTTGCACCATCAGAAGTTATGAAAGGTGTCTCCTCGTTGTACTTGGTATTAATGGTGCTTCCAAGATTTACTGCCCCTCCCCAGTCATTATTCGATCCTTTAACAGAATAATAAATATCCAGACCGCCAAATCCCCCCTTCCGGTTACTTGTGAAATACAGTGTGTCTCCCTTCTTATTCATGCTTGCATGTGATTCCCAGTATTTTGTGTTGATGTTTTCATTCAGCTTTGTCAGGGAGGACCAACTTCCGTCAGCATAACTACTGGTATAAAGGTTGCCAGTAAAATCATCATTACGGTAAATGAACAGTGTATTTCCGTCATAGGATAGTGATGAGGGATAGACATCTTCATCTACTTGTAATTCTTCCATCAGGACTCTTGGAAATGACCATTCTCCATCAATTTTTTCCGAAAAGGCGACTGCATCAAAGAAAGCTTGTTTTTGTATGAATACCAGCCTGGTTTCATCTCCGGAAATAACAGGTTGTACATCAGAAAATCTAGTATTGATCCGGTCCCCCAGGTTTTCAATTTCAATATCTACAGGCCTGGTTTTAAGATCGATTGCATTTTTGCAGGCGCTGATCTGTTCATCCACCAGCTCAAGGTCATACAACTCCGGATCCGCCTGCGCCTTAAAATCCTCATAGGTCTTTATGGCCTTCTCAAGTTGATTATTGATCCGGTAGGCATTGCCAAGGTAAAAATTAGCTTCCAGCGGGGCCCCTGTTTCCTTAAAACTGTTCTCCTTGAACTTCGGGTTGATGTTCTGGACAGCTTTTTCCAGGTATCCGATAGCTTTGTCCTTTTCATAAGTGTCATTCAGATAACAGACCCCTATCTTATAGTTGATATTGTCATTATCCGGATATTGCTTGTTCAATCGCAGGTAGTTAGGCAATGCCTCAGCATATTCCTCAAAAAGGAATTCTGATTCTGCATACAGAAACAAATCCCGGAAATTGCCCTCAGGTTGAGTGAGGGCGTTTTGACACAGCATGAAGATAGCAAACAGAAGTACGGAATGGCGTTTCATATAATTTCGGGCATCAAAGTGGTGTTTAACAAATTTAAGAATTATACTGAAAGAACAACCAAGCATATGAGTCACCCGGTTGTTGATAACCGTTTTTTTGACAAACCGGATTTTTGGTAGCGTTGAATGGGCTTAGATTTACCGTCAAATGCCCTAGCCGGGGCATGGTTAAATACTTCTTTCAGTGTCAAAGTCCTGAAGCGTATTTCCAATGCTTCTGAGGAATGAACCTCCCAATGCACCATCCACTATCCGGTGGTCATATGCCATAGAAAGGACCATCATTTGTCTGATGCCGATAGCATCCCCCTGGGCTGTTTCAACGATGGCCGGTTTTTTCTGTATGGCACCGACCGCCAGGATAGCCACTTCAGGCTGGTTTATCACTGGTGTGCCTGCGATGTTTCCGAAATTACCAAGGTTGGTCACAGTAAATGTACCTCCCTGGATCTCTGCAGGCCGGAGTTTGTTGGAGCGAGCACGGTCGGCCAGGTCATTTACGGCAGCCGCCAGTCCCACAAGACTCATCTGATCCGCATTCCGAATTACCGGTACGATCAGGTTCCCGCCCGGCAAGGCTGTAGCCATGCCAATATTAATAGATGATTTGCGGATGATATGATAGTCATCCAGGGATACATTAATGTCCGGGAATTCCTTCAGGGTTTTGGCGACTGCTTCCAGTATCAGCGTAGTAATGGTGAGTTTCTGATTATATTTTTGCAGGAATTCTTCTTTGACCCTCTTCCTCCAAATCATCATAGCTGTGACATCCGATTCAACGAAAGATGTAACATGAGGAGCCGTCTGCTTGGAATATATCATGTGATCGGCAATAAGCTTCCTCATACGATCCATTTCCTCAACGGTTGATTCACCTGAACCATAGATCTGCTCCCGGCTGATCATACTGTTCTCCGTCCCGGTACTTTTTTTGGACTTTTTTTCCTGGGGGATTGGGGTAGCTTCCGGGACAACAGTTTCCACAGGGGATGTTATTTCTATATCCTCCCTTACCCTGTTCTCCAGGTATACCCGAAGGTCTGTCTGGGTGATTCGCCCCCTCAGTCCGGTTCCACTGATCGACTCCAGTTCTGTGGGACTCACCTGATGGTCGCGGGCCATTTTCCGGATCACCGGTGATAAAAATGCATATTGGGAGAGGTTCCGGGTTTCAAATACCTGTTTGACGGCTGCTTCTCTCTCAAGTTCTTTCTGTTGATCTGTGTGCTCGTGTTTTCGCCCGGGATCACGTGCTGCATGTAATTCAGCATCTTCCCGGTTCAGGTTTTCGGGGGATTCGTGTCCACTTTCTGTTCCGGTCGAGATGAGGGCTATGACCTGGCCTACTTTTGGTATATCCCCCTCGACGCTTAATATTTTTTGAAGGAAACCTGTCCCAGGAGAAGGAATCTCACTATCCACTTTATCCGTTGCAACTTCCACCAGGGGGGTATCTATCTCAATCTTGTCTCCCTCCCGGACAAGCCAGCGGGTGATCTCGGCTTCAATGATCCCTTCCCCCATGGCTGGTAATATGATCTCGATCTGTGACATAATTACTTTCAGGCGTGGATAAAAATAAAAAAAAGTTTCAGGGCAAACCTATAAAACCGGATCTTTCCTTCCGATTTGGCGGAAATTCCGTAACAGGATCATGACATCGGTAAAGACGCTGTAATTCTTTACATACATCATATTCAGGTTAGCCAGTGTTTCTGCACTGGCATTTTCACTTCCCAGTGCGTCAGACGGGAAAAGGATCCCTGGCTTTATGGTTGGCAGGTTCAGGTGTTCGGGGTCAGGGTGAAAACCAACCCATGAGTACCTCCCGGTAAGAACCCTGAATATATTCACCAGGGCCTTCGCAGGATGTTTTACCATAAACACAAGAATGGGTGTCCCGGCAAGCAGGAATATGGAAGATACTACATCGAAGAATTTCTTGATTCGTCTGTTGGATGGCTTGTTAATAGATTCAAAATCAATGAGATATAAATCGCCAGGTGCATTGATAGAATGACTTCCAATAATGGACAGGCTTTCCGGTGGTGCAATCTTGTATTCTACCCTGCCATTTGTCAAAAGCATCATTTTCCGGATGATATCCTGGGAAGAAATATCCCTGGCACAGAAGATGATCTCGTCAACATGATTGATTTTAATGATCTCCTGTAACTGGTCGATATGTCCCAGGTAGCTGTCATCATCATCCACGACCGGATTCACAAAACCAAGGATCTGTCCCCTGGCTCCAGCTTTCTGAAACATCGATTCGACGCGCCTGGATTCATCGTGTTTCCCGATGATGACAATTTTCTTATTGCTTTTCATCTCAAACCGGAATGCGGTTATCCGGGAATAATGAAAGAGCAGGCTGATCAGGTAAGCTGAAATCATGGTCCAGACGGCTCCCATGAGCAAAAGGGCTCTGGAGAAACGCAGGGATTCAGGGAGGAGGGCATAAATCACAAGGATGACCAGCGTTCCGGAAAAAATCCCTTTGAAAATTCTGGAGGGTTTTGCAGGCGTGTCATAGGCACCTGAGAAAAACATGGAAATAAGCCAGATGAAGATGTATATCGGAACAACAATGGTCATATATTCATGGGGATACTGGGAATTGCCCTGGAATTTGTAAAGTTCCCAGACCGGCTTGATCAGGTAAAAGCCAATGTAGATGAGAACAGCCTGGAAGACCGGCAGGGAAAAATTCCTCAGAAAACGCCTGAACAGGGCAAGTACCGCACGGAAGTAAACAGCCAGGTTGATGATGGCTGCATAGCTTTTAGCCATCTTCTTTGAAAAGTGCTTCCGGGCAAATTTGATCATGGCCTTGTAAAAGGTAAGCACATAGTTCAAAGAGCCTTTTTTGGTACTTTCCCCTTTGTAGTGGATGATGGTGGTTTCCGGGTAGTAGATATTCTTGTAACCTGCATTCAGTAAGCGGTATGACATATCAATATCTTCCCCGTACATAAAAAAATCCTCATCCAGGAGTCCCACCTCATCCAGTGCTGATTTACGCAGCATCATGAAGGCCCCGGAGAGGATCTCAACGGGATGGATCTGGTCTTTGTCCAAATAGCCCAGGTGGTACTTTCCGAAGATACGGGACCTGGGAAAGAGCCTTGAGAGTCCGAATATCTTATAAAATGCAACCCTGGGTGTTGGCAGGCTTCTCTTTGATTCCGGCAAAAAATCACCCTTCCCGTCTATCATCTTAACTCCGAGTCCGCCGCTATCAGGATGCTCATCCATATACGCTACACATTTGATAAGTGTATCCTCCTCGATAACTGTATCCGGATTCAGCAGGAGAACATACCTCCCGGTTGATTTTTTTACAGCCTGGTTGTTGGCAGCAGAAAAACCAAGATTATGATCGTTGCGGATCAGGTTTACATCCGGAAATTTTTCCTGCACCATGGCACAGGAACCGTCCACAGAATTATTATCAACCACGAAAACCTCCGATGGTAAGTCCCCCGACGCACGTTCCACTGAATGCAGGCACTGTTCAAGGAAATACTTTACGTTATAGTTGACAATGATAATGGAAAGATCCATAGAAGGAGACCAAAAATGAAAGGTTTATATGTTAAAACGATTAGAATACATCATTAAGTATCACCTGGTTGCGAGTCAGGTCTTCCATTTCTTCCCTCTTCCTGATGAGGTAATCCTGCTGTTTGTGCACCAAAACTTCAGCCGGCCTGTACCTGGAGTTGTAATTGGATGACATGGCATAGCAATAAGCACCCGCATTTTTAAAAGCCAGTATGTCGCCTTCAGTGATTTCCGTAATTTTCCGATTCCAGCCAAAAGTATCTGTCTCACAAATATAACCCACTACTGTATAGATCCGTGTTTTTTTTCCTTTAGGGTTGGAAACATTGATGATCTGATGATATGCATCATAAAACATGGGCCGGATGAAATGGTTCATGCCAGTGTCTAATCCAGCAAACACAGTTGCTGTGGTTTGTTTGATCACATTGACCCTGGCCAAAAAATATCCCGCCTCGCTGACCAGGAATTTTCCCGGTTCAAATATCAGGGTCAGATCCTTGCCGTATTCACTGCTGAACTTTTTGAAGCGCTTCGAGAGGCTTTTTCCGAATGATTCTATATCCGTGAAGTTATCCCCGTCCCGATAGGCAACTTTGAAACCAGATCCTATGTCGATGTAGTCAAGGTCCAGAAAATGACGGGATGATTCGAGGAGTATCTCTATGCCGCGCAGAAATACATCCACATCCAGGATGTCGGATCCTGTATGCATATGTATCCCTTCCACCTTCATATTATTGGTTTCGATAATCCGTTCTACATGTGGAAGCTGGTATATGGAGATGCCAAATTTGGAATCGATATGGCCGGTAGAAATTTTCTGGTTCCCTCCTGCCATGATATGCGGATTGATTCGTATGCAGATGGGGACTCCTGCCCCGTGCTGGTGTCCGAATTGCTCAAGTATGGAAATACTGTCAATATTGATCCTTACTCCCAGTTCCACTGCCTCGTTGATCTCTTCAAGGGATACGCAGTTGGGCGTATAAAGGATATCCCTGGGATCATAGCCTGCCTGGAGTCCCAGGTTCACTTCCTGAATGGAAACCGCATCAAGTCCAGACCCAAGGCCTTTGAAAAACCTGAGCACGTTTATATTGGTCAAAGCCTTACATGCATAATTTATTTTTATACGGGAACCTTTAAAAGCCTTCTCGAGGCGTTTGTATTGCATCTCCATCCTGGAAGTATCGTAGATGTAAAGAGGAGATCCATACTTCTCGATGAGATCACAGACAGGCACACTGTCAATTGAATACTGGTTATTTAAAAGTTCCATGTTCTGAAGATTATTGTGAACAACAAATTTAAGATGGATTCCGGAAACAAAAAATCCGGATCAGGTAAGGTCCTGTTTTCGGCCAGAAAAGGTCACCTCAAAAGGAGTTCTGTCGATGATGGACCGACCCAGTGTAATCTCATCTGCATATTCCAGCTCGTCACCGATGGCTACCCCCCGAGCCAGAGTGGAAATCCTGATTGGATATGCCTGGAGTCTTTTATAAATATAGAAATTCGTCGTATCACCTTCCATGGTTGTACTGAGTGCAAGGATCACCTCATCTGTTTCCCCTGATTTGATTCGTTTCTCAAGCTGGTCAATGGTCAGGTCGCCCGGTCCCACACCGTCAATCGGAGAAATGATCCCACCGAGCACATGGTATAGTCCTGTATACTGGTTGGTACCCTCGATGGCCATGACATCCCTGATGTTTTCAACGACACAGACCTGTTCTCTGGAACGCTTGGGATTCGAGCAGATCTGGCAGACCTCGGTGTCGGATATATTCTGACAGATTTCGCAATGATGGATGTTTTTTTTAAGTTCGATCATGGCGTTCCCAAAGCTTTCCACATCTTCCTTTTCCTGTTTCAAAAGGTGCAGCACCAGCCTGAGCGCTGTTTTATTTCCAATGCCTGGCAGGGCAGCAAATTCCCTGACAGCCTGCTCCAGTAGTTTTGACGGATAATTGTGGAATGCTGACATAATATCAGGTTTCAGGACCTTGCCAAAAATAACACCAAATTTCTCATCAGGCAATTTTTTTCTTTATTTGTATAATAATTACCCCTGCAAAGAAACAAGCTGAAACATGTCACCATTTCTTGTCCTTACCGTAATTCTGCTTTATTTCGGATTGATCCTGTTCATTTCCCAGTTGACCGGACGCCATGCAGACAATGCCTCGTTTTTTATAGGTAACAGGAAATCTCCATGGTATATCGTGGCCTTTGGAATGATAGGAGCAACCCTTTCCGGGGTTACCTTCATTTCTGTCCCGGGCTGGGTGGGGAACAATCAGTTTTCCTACATGCAAATGGTACTGGGATACTTGCTGGGCTATTTCATCATTATCCAGGTTTTATTACCCCTGTATTATAAACTTAACCTTACTTCCATCTACACATACCTGGAAGGCCGTTTCGGATGGTGGTCCTACAAGACAGGAGCTTCTTTTTTCCTTATTTCACGAATTATCGGAGCGTCGTTCCGCCTGTTCCTGATTGCCAGTGTTTTGCATATCAGTATTTTCAGCAGCTGGAATGTACCTTTCTGGACCACCGTCGTGATCACCATCCTGCTGATCTGGCTGTACACTTTCCGGGGAGGGATCAAGACCATTATCTGGACGGATACCCTGCAAACCCTGTTTATGATAACGGCAGTAATTGTTACTGTTGTATTGATCGCCCGGGAGCTTGATCTGAATTTTGCGGGACTGGCAAGGGAAGTTGCCCAATCTGATTATTCCAGGATCTTTTTCTTTTCAGACTGGAGATCTGAGGATCATTTTATTAAACAATTCCTGAGCGGTGCCTTTATAGCCATCGTAATGACTGGACTTGACCAGGATATGATGCAGAAAAATCTATCTTGCAAGAACCTGAAGGATGCACAGAAAAACATGACCTGGATGAGCATCTCTTTGGTCCCGGTAAAATTCCTGTTCCTTTCCCTGGGTGCGCTGTTATTCATTTTTGCTGCCCGCAACGCCATTCCTATACCAGCCCAGACTGATGATTTATTCCCACTGATAGCAACAAGGTATCTGAGTCCGGTAGTCACCATTTTTTTCATCATTGGCCTGGTTGCAGCTGCCTATTCTAGTGCTGACAGTGCTCTCACCTCCCTGACAACCTCCTTCACAGTAGATATATTAAATGGTTCCCGTTTACCGGAAAAACAACTCCAGCGCATGAGGAAAATGGTCCACATTGGTATCTCTATTGTCCTGCTGGGAGTTATCCTGGTATTTAAACTGATCAATAACGAAAATGTGATTAGTGCAATTTTTAGGGCTGCTGGTTATACCTATGGTCCTTTGCTGGGATTTTACAGTTTTGGGCTGTTTACAAAGTTTAAGGTCCGGGATCCCTGGGTGCCAGTGATTGCCATAGCCTCACCATTAATATCATACGTTATTAGTTCTCATTCAGAGGCCTGGTTCAACGGATACCAGTTTGGCTTCGAACTACTGATTATGAATGGCCTCCTGACATTCCTGGGAATGCTGATAATCAGGAAACGATGATGGGTTGGGATATTAAAACGTCGCTGAATTTTGTGGCAATAACCACAAAATATAGGCTCCTTGTTTAATATCCTAATCCCATCTTAATTTTCTGGACATCGCGTTTTTATATCCAATTACTGTTTTCTGATTATTCGCTGAAATCTGTGGTTCCCTTGCCGACCGAGTAGATTTCAGTCAGCAGGTGCTCATATGTTTCGTATAGTTTGCGTCGTTTAAGTTTGGCTGTTGGTGAGAGTTCCCCGGTTTCTGAGCTCCATTCCTCTTCGACGAGCCGAATCCTTTTGATCCCTTCATGTTCGGAAAGTTCCTTGTTCAGTTCTTTGATTTCCTGCTGGACTCTATCCTGCACATCTTTGCGGCAGATCAGTTCCTGGTTGTCCCTGAATTTAATATCGTGTCTGGAAGCCCATTCATGCAGGAAGGGGAAATTTGGGGAGATCAGGGCAGATGCAAATTTTTCATTTTCACCTACCACCATGGCCTGTTCAATAAAAAAGGATTCTTTCAATTTGTTTTCTATGACCTGAGGTGCGATGTATTTTCCACTCGATAATTTGAACATCTCCTTCTTGCGGTCAGTGATCTTCAGGAATTTTCCATCGACCAGCTCGCCGATATCACCTGTATGGAACCAGCCATCCTCCGTCAGGACCTCTTTGGTGAGTTCAGGCTGTTTGTAATAGCCCATCATGACATTGGGACCCTTGCAGAGGATTTCGCCATCTTCGGCGATCTTTACTTCGACGCCGCCACTGATCACCGGGCCTACTGTTCCGAACATGATCTCATTCGTGTTAAGGTTATTGACCGCAATGACAGGCGAGGTTTCCGTCAGTCCGTATCCCTCCAGAACAGCGATACCGGCTGCCCAGAAAACCCTGGCAAGCCTGGGCTGCAGGGCGGCACTTCCGGATACGATGATCTTTACATTGCCACCAAGGGCTTCCCGCCATTTGGTGAAGATCAGTTTGTCTGCAATCTTTAGTTTCTGGTGATAGAACCAGCCGTTTTTTCCGTGCAACTCATACCGGAGTCCCAGGTTGACTGCCCAGAAGAACAGGCTTTTCTTTATGCCTGTGAGATCTTTTCCTTTCCCTATGATGCGGTCATAAACCCTTTCCAGCAAACGGGGTACGGTAAGAAATATCTCCGGTTTGATCTCTTTGATATTATCGGCGATGGTTCCCATATTCTCGGCATAGTAGATAGCGACGCCCAGGTACTGGAAATGATAGTTGACCATGCGCTCATAGATATGGCTGATGGGCAGAAATGAGAGGGTTTTGTCCCCATACCCCAGGGAATGAACTTTGGAGGTGGCAATAAAATTGGTAACAACATTGTTCTGGCTTAGCTGCACACCTTTTGGAAATCCGGTCGTTCCTGAGGTATACAGTAAGGTAAAAAAATCTTCAGGTTTTATGGATTCTTTGATTTTCTCCAGTTCATCCTTGAACTTGTCTTTATTCTTTTTACCCAGCTCTACTACTTCGGTCCAGTTTTTGGCACCTTTTATTTCATTAAAGGTATAAACTTCCCTGACAGATTCAACGGTATCAGCGATGGGCATGATCTTGTCATAGAGTGCCTTATCGGAAACAAATATGACTGACGGTTCGGCATCATTCAAGATATACTCGTATTCTTCCAGGCTGATGGTGGGGTAGACCGGAACATGGATGATACCGGCTTGGGCCACACCCATATCCACGAAGTTCCATTGTGGACGGTTGTTGGAGATGGTACATACCTTTTCCCCTTTTTTGAGTCCCATTGCAAGGAGCCCATATGAGATATTATGGGCAAAATCGATGTACTGGTCGGATGAGTAACGAATCCACACGCCTTTATCTTTTCCGGCTAATGCATCTTCCATCCGGTACTTCTCGCGATAAAGATTGAGCAGATCGAATGTCCTGGAGATTTCCATTGTTTGTGCTTATTGGTTTAGTGTACTCAAATATATGAATTAATTTGAGTTAGCTATATTTGTAAGCTGGGTTCTCACTAAAATAGATATCCATTATGAGAAATATGCTGATCCCTTTGTTGATGGCCGCACTGAGCCTTTCTTTTATGACTGATAAACCGGCTTACAGGATCTACAACCCAAAGGGGAAGGATATTCCCTATTCAAAAATGGTCAAACAACTTGAGGAGGCTGATATCATTTTCTTCGGGGAGCTTCATGACAATCCTATTGCCCATTGGTTACAGAGAGAATTGACCGGAGACCTCCAGAAATTAGGTGACAAGGAACTGGTACTCGGGGCAGAAATGTTTGAATCCGATAACCAGCTGTTACTGAATGAGTACCTGGGTGGCATGATCACCGAAGCAAAGTTTGAGGATGAGGCCAGGTTATGGCAGAATTATAAGACGGATTATAAGCCCCTGCTCCAGTTTGCTTTTGAGCAAGGGATCTCTTTTATTGCCACCAATGTACCGCGCCGGTATGCCAACCTGGTGTATCGTAAGGGATTTGAGGGACTTGAATCATTATCGGCGGAAGCCAAAGAATACCTGCCTCCCCTCCCGGTTCCCTATGATCCTGAACTGCCGGGATACAAATCCATGCTGGAGATGAGCCAGATGGGGCATGGCAAGGTCAATGAGAATCTGCCGAGGGCACAGGCCATCAAGGATGCCACCATGGGGTATTTCATTTTGAAGAACTGGTCAAACGGAAAACGATTTCTGCATTTCAACGGTGCCTACCACTCAGATAATGCGGAGGGGATACTGTGGTATATCAGGCAGCAGGAATCCGGGCTAAAAATCAGTACCATAAGTACTGTGCTGCAGGAAAGTACAGACAGTCTTGAACAAGCTTCCGCCGGAAAGGCTGATTTTACGATTGTGGTCCCGAAAAGCATGACCCGGACCTATTGATCCGATTCCTCAGTCCGCTGCATTTTCAACGGATTGTGCAATCTTTTCTACGGCCGTTGCGATGCCCCCAGGATTTTTACCACCTGCCGTGGCATAGAAATCCTGTCCACCACCGCCACCCTGTATATCCGCGGATACTTCACGGATCAACTGACGTGCATCCAGGGACAGGTCTTTCACCAGGTTTTCAGAGATCATAACTGTCAGGTGGGCTTTCCCTCCCAGGTCGGCACCTATTATCAGGCAAAGGTTCTCAATCTCGGATTTTAATTCAAATGCCAGGGTCTTGATATTCTCGGCAGATTTCAACTGTATTTCCTCGGCAATGATGTTGATGGACCCGATCTTCCTGCATTTGCTGCTCAGATTTTTCCGGGCGATAGATCTTATATCCCTGTGAAAATCATCACGCTGTTTTTTTAGCTCAAAGTTCTCGCTTAAAGTTTTTTCAATGGTGGATAGAATATTATGGGTTTTAAATACATTTTCGATTTTATTCAGAATATCAAATCCCTGATCCACATACTTCTCTGCTGCAGGTCCTGCCACCGCTTCGATCCGGCGGATTCCGGCGGCAATGGCACTTTCTTTTACGATCTTCAGGAAACCGATGTTTCCCGTGGCCTTAACATGGATCCCCCCGCATAATTCTACAGATTCGCCAAATTTTATGACCCTTACCTCTTCCCCGTATTTCTCACCAAAGAAGGCGATGGCTCCCATATCCATGGCATGTTTCATGGGAACTGACCGGCTCTCTTCCAATGGAAAGTCTTCACGGATCAGGCGGTTTACAAGTTTTTCTATCTGATTAAGTTCCTCGTCTTCTACTTTCTGAAAATGAGAGAAATCGAACCTCAGGTAGGCCGGGTGGACCATTGATCCCTTTTGTTCTACATGTTTGCCCAGCACCTGGCGCAGGGCATAATGAAGCAGGTGCGTGGAGGTGTGGTGGTAAGCAGTATTTAACCTTTTTTCAAGGTCGACAGTGGCCATAAATGGACATTCGGGATTTGCCGGGAGCTTATCTGTTAGATGAATGATCAGGTTATGCTCTTTCTGCGTATCCAGGATCCGGATCTTTTCTTCGTTGTTCTGAATCAGTCCCGTATCACCTACCTGTCCACCACTTTCTGCATAGAATGGCGTCTGGTCGAAAACCAATTGGTAGCTGCTTCGTTTTTTTTCTTCTATCTTCCGGTATCTGGTGATCCTGATTTTTGCAGTTGATTGATCATAACCCAGAAAACGGGTTGATTCTGCAGCCACGACCTCTTGCCAGTCCCCGGTGCTTACGGCGGCAGCGTTTTTGGAGCGGGACTTCTGTGATGCCATGCCTTTTTCAAATTCTGTCTGGCTTACATCGAGGCCATTTTCCCTGAGGATCAACCGGGTAAGGTCGAAAGGAAATCCATATGTATCATAGAGCGTGAAAGCAGAACTGCCATCTATGGTAGACAGGTCCTTGCTTTGGGCATTGGCGATCAACTCATCCAGCATGTGGATTCCTTTGTCGAGGGTTCTTAAAAAGGAGCCCTCTTCTTCCATGATGACCTTTTCAATCAATTCGCGCTGGGACTTTAACTCTGGGAATGCTTCTCCCATCTCCTGCACCAGGACTCCTACAAGCTTATAGATGAAAGGATCATCCTGTCCCAGGAAGGTATATCCGTATCTCACTGCACGGCGGAGTATCCGTCTGATCACATAGCCTGCCTTGTTATTGGATGGGAGCTGGCCGTCTGCAATGGAGAAACTTACTGCACGAATATGATCAGCCACCACTCGCATGGCAATATCAGTTTCTTGTGCAGCGCCGTACTTAAATGTGGTTATTCGTGAAATTTCGAGGATTAATGATTGGAATATATCTGTATCATAATTGGAATCCTTCCCTTGCAGCACCATGGCCAGCCGTTCCAGTCCCAATCCAGTATCAATATGTTTTTCAGGAAGGGCCTCCAGTTCTCCCTGCGCCTTTCGGTTATACTGGATAAAAACCAGGTTCCATATCTCAATGACATGGGGGTGGTTTTTATTGACAAGATCAGACCCCGGTCAATTTTTTACGTTCATGATCGGGCCTGATATCAACATGGATCTCGGAACAGGGTCCACAGGGGCCTGTATCCCCCATTTCCCAGAAATTGTCTTTCTTTGATCCCTCCAGAATGTGATCCGGGGAGATATGTCTGCTCCAGCATGACCATGCTTCCTTATCCATCTCCAGGCCATCAGCCTTATTTCCCTCAAAAACAGTGGCATACAGCCTGTCTTTCTCAATGCCCAGGACATCGGTAAGAAATTCCCATGCCCATTGGATAGCTTCTTTTTTAAAATAGTCCCCAAAAGACCAGTTTCCGAGCATTTCAAACATGGTATGATGGTAGGTGTCATGACCAACTTCTTCCAGGTCATTGTGCTTTCCGGACACCCTCAGACACTTCTGTGTATCTGCTATCCTCTTTTGTGTAATGGGCTCATTACCAAGGAATAAATCCTTGAATTGATTCATCCCCGCATTGGTAAACATCAGGGTAGAATCATTCTGAATTACCATGGGTGCAGAGGGAACAATGGCATGTTCCAGCGATGAAAAATAGTCTAGAAATGCCTGACGTATCTCCTTGGATGACATAAGTATAGAATGAATTAATTGTAACCTTCCTATAGTTTTTTCGTTAAATGATCTGCGTTTTAGGCTCAAAACAAACAGCTGTAAAATTAGTTTTTTTATAGAGAGATTTGTTTGAATTTCGTTGAATAATTATTTTCGTGACTAATATCGCATTGCATGAGTAGAGAGCGATTTCATTTTGATCCAGTATCGCATCGTTTCGAGCCAGACAAACCATCTTTGAAAGTTCGGCTTAAACGGTACGCCCTGTACGGACTCCTTGCAGTTTCACTGTCCCTGCTGATCAGGTTTGCAACCCATCAGTTTTTATCAAATCCTAAAGAGGCCAAATTGCTGGCAGCAAAAGAGAGCATTCTTGAGCGATACAATACCTGTGAGGAAAGGATACAGGAACTTGAAGCCATCCTGGTTGATATTCAGCATTGGGATGATCACATCTACCGCTCATTTTTTGAGATGGATCCTATACCTCCTTCCATCAGGGAGGCCGGTCGAGGTGGTGCAGAACCTTATAGCAGCCTGCAAGGTTATGAGAGTTCTTCCATTATGGTAGACCTGAACAAACGGGCGGATCTCACCGGTATCCGGATGGATATACAGTCCCGTTCCTTCCACGATCTTCTCCGGGAAGCAGACAAGCATAGCAACTTGATGATCCATAAACCATCCATACAACCGATCTCCCTTAAGAATTTTTATTGGATAAGTTCCGTATTTGGTTACAGGATTGATCCTATATACAAACATAGGGCCATGCACCATGGGGTGGATTTCGCTGCTGCCATTGGGACCCCAATATATGCTACAGGAGACGGGGTGGTTAAACGGACCAGAGTGGCAAAGAACGGGTACGGTAAAGAGGTTGTCATTGACCATGGTTTTGGATATTCCACCAGGTATGGTCACCTGGATGAGATACTTGTTCATGTGGGACAAAAAATTAAGCGGGGAAATGTTATCGGAACACTTGGTGATTCTGGGAAATCTACAGGACCACACTTGCACTACGAGGTCATGGTGAATGGCAGGGCCCAGGACCCCAAACATTACTATGCGGAGGATCTTAGTCCAGATGAATATACAGAGATTATCAGCCTTTCTGGAAAGGTTGATAAATAATGCTTTCTGTCCAGGAAAAATTTTCCTAATTTTGTCAGCCAAGTACAAAAATATATGGGCAAGTCAAAGTATCGTTTCAATACTGAATCGTTAAATTATGATAAGGTCAGGCCAAGCCTTAAAAAGAGGCTTCTGATCCTGATTTCCTACATCTCCATCCTGGCATTGGTTGCCATTTTACTGAATGTTTTTTATTCGTCTGTTTTTGACAGCCCGAGGGAAAAAGCATTAAAAAGGGAAAACAGCCTACTGAATAATCAGTTTAAGATATTGAATGAAAAAGTTGCGCACCTGGAAACAGTGCTGGAGGATATCGAGAAAAGGGATGACAACATTTACCGTACCATCTTCAATGCAGATCCCATCCCGCATTCGGTGCGTGATGCCGGGACTGGCGGGGTAAACCGTTATGAGGACCTGGAGGGTTATGATAATTCTGACATGATCATAGAGACAGCCAAACGCCTTGACCAGTTATCCAAAGCGGTTGTTGTCCAGAGTAAATCTTATGATGATGTAATAGAAATGGCGAAGAGCAGGGAGTTGCAATTATCCTCATTGCCGGCCATACAGCCCATTTCCAACAAGGACCTTACCCGGACGGCTTCAGGCTGGGGCTACAGGATACACCCGATTTATAAGATCAGAAAGTTCCATCACGGGATGGATTTTACGGCCCCTACTGGGACAGAAGTCTATGCTACTGCCGACGGGACCATTGAGGTGGTGGAAAAGTCCAGGAGAGGATATGGTAACAAGGTGATCATTGACCATGGATTTGGCTATAAAACACTTTACGCCCACCTCGAAGGATTTAATAATCTAATAAAAGGTAAAAAAGTGAAGCGCGGAGATGTTATTGCCTTTGTCGGTAGTAGCGGACTATCGACAGCTCCACATCTTCATTATGAGGTCCATCGCAATAATAAGAAGATCAATCCTATTAATTATTATTTTGAAGATCTGACCGCTGATGAATACGACGAGATGATTGTGCTTTCCATGCGTCCCGGGCAAAGCTATGATTAAGATTTTCTTTTTCCTATTATGCATTTTCCTGTTTATTCACCCCAAAGTACGGGCTGATTCTTCCGCTGTATCTTTTGATACATTAACTGTTTTAGGTGTGGGAGACATTATGATGGGAACGGATTATCCCTCTGCCATGTACCTTCCGCCGGGTAATGACTGCAAACCCCTCTTACAGGATGTTAATACCGTACTCAGGGATGCAGATATCACCTTTGGAAACCTGGAAGGAACCTTTGCCGGAGAAAATGGTAATCCGAAAAAATGTAAAGATACAACCAAGTGTTTCGTATTCAGGATGCCCGATCAATATGTCAACTGTCTCGTGGATGGAGGATTTGACATGGTCAGCATCGCGAACAACCATGCGAATGATTTCGGAGCCTCAGGGAAGAGGCAAACAGAATGGGTTCTTGAAAGCCATGGAATAGCCTCCGCGGGTTCCTATACCTCTCCTGCGGTGATCGTTGTAAAGGACGGGATCCGCTATGGATTGATTGCCTTTTCGCCCAATCTTGGCTGTTACGGTCTTGATGACCTGGAAACAGCAGCCTGGATGGTCGACTCGCTCAGACAACGATGTGACATACTCATTGTATCTTTTCATGGTGGAGCAGAAGGGGCTGATCATCAGCATGTAACCCGCCGGAATGAAATGTACCTGGGGGCAGGCCGGGGCAATGTGTATGCGTTCGCCCACAAGGTGATAGACTCGGGTGCGGATATTGTTTTCGGGCATGGCCCGCATGTTACCCGTGCCATTGAAATATATCAGGACAGGTTCATCATTTACAGCCTGGGAAATTTTTGCACCTACAGGAGATTTAATCTGAGGGGACCCAACGGCATTGCTCCCATCATAAAAGTCCAGATGACCCCAACAGGCAGGTTCCTCAGGGGGGAGATCATACCTGTCAGCCAGCCTGGCAGCGGAGGTGTAAGCATTGATCCCCGGAAAAGGGTTATTTCCAAATTGCAGGAGCTAACCACAACGGACTTCCCTGAAGTCTCATTAAAGATTGATCAGCAAGGCATAATTTCCATACCTCTGGATACTACATCCATACTGCAGGGAAGTAATTATTGATATTTCAATCCAATTTTCCTATTTTAGATAAAAATTATTCCACCTTCCATGCCCTACAAAGAACCCAAGGTAGAAAAACTGTTTTATAGTATTGGTGAAGTTGCAAGGATGTTTGATGTGAATACATCTCTTATCCGTTTCTGGGAGAAGGAGTTTGATATTATTAAACCCAAGAAAAATAAAAAGGGCAACCGGCTTTTTACCAAGGAAGACATTGACAATTTTCACATCATCTACCACCTGGTCAAGGAAAGGGGCATGACCCTGAAGGGCGCCCAGTTGAAGATGAAAGAAAACAAAGACGACGCCATTCATAATCTTGAGGTGATTCAGAAACTACACAATATTCGTAAAATGCTGCTGGAGATAAAAGATGGAATGGATCATTGATGTTCGATGCAAGTAAGGGATATCACCAATCATATTGAATCTTTCGCCCCCCTGTCCTACCAGGAATCCTATGATAATGCTGGTATTCAGATCGGGCACCCGGACCAGGAAATAAGGGGTGTGCTGATTTGTATTGATATTACCGATGAGGTGATTAAAGAGGCCATTCGGCTGGAGGCCAACCTGATCATTTCTCACCATCCACTGATTTTCAGTGGCCTCAAAAAGCTGACCGGGTCTAACTACACAGAGCGGATGGTCATCGAGGCCATTCGGCAAAACTTGTCTATTTATGCGGCTCATACTAACCTGGATGCGGTACATAAGGGTGTCAATCATAAAATAGGTGAAAAACTGGGACTCAAGAATTCGGAAATACTTGTTCCTGTATCTGACCATCTTCGGAAGCTGGTATTTTTCATTCCTGCGGATCATGCTGAGATTGTACGGCAGGAAATTTTTAAAGCCGGTGCAGGCCATATCGGTGCCTATGATATGTGCAGCTTTAGTGCTCCGGGGGAGGGGACCTTTAGGGGATCAGAAGAAAGTGATCCATTTGTGGGGGACAAAGGAACCTTGCATACTGAGCCTGAACTGCGGGTTGAGACGATATTTCCGAAAGAAAGGGAAATTCAAATCACCCGGGCATTGAAACGTTCGCATCCCTACGAGGAAGTTGCTTTTGATATTTATCCCCTGGCCAACAAATATGATAGGGTGGGATCCGGAGCCATAGGTGAGCTTGAGAAACCTCTCGATGAGCAGTTTTTCCTTGGTTTACTAAAGGAGCGCTTTAGCACACCTGTGATACGGCATACTAAATTCCTTTCCAAGAAGATCAAAAGGGTAGCTCTCTGTGGTGGTAGCGGGAGCTTCCTTCTACCTGCAGCCATTTCATCCGGAGCAGATGCTTTTGTAAGCGGTGATTTTAAGTATCACCAGTTCTTTGATGCCGATCGCAGGATACTGATTGCTGATATTGGTCATTATGAAAGTGAGCAATTCACCAAAGAGATCTTTTATGATTTACTTACAAAAAAATTCACTAAATTTGCGGTTCATTTGTCGGAGGTGAATACAAATCCAGTAAATTATTTTTAAAATGGTTGCAGAAAAGGCAAAGGCCGGCGAAGTCGCCGAAATGTCCGTAAGAGATAAATTAACCGCTTTGTATGAGCTACAACAAGTTGATACAGATACAGATAAGATCAAAATACTCCGTGGTGAACTGCCTCTTGAGGTCCAGGATCTGGAAGATGAGATTGTAGGCCTTGAGACCAGGGTCGGTAATATTGAAGCAGAGGTGAAGACCCTTCAGGATGCGATCTCTAAAAAGAACAATGAGATAGCCAATGCCCAGAGCATGATTAAAAAGTACGAAGAGCAGCAGAATAATGTAAGAAATAACAGGGAATTTGATTCTCTGTCCAAAGAGATCGAATTTCAGACCCTGGAAATTGAACTGGCTGAAAAAAGAAAGAAGGAGTTCAGTGAACAGGTCGAAGAGAAGGAAGTGCATATTACCGATTCAAATGTCGTCCTGGAGGAGAGGAAAGGCGATCTGAATAACAAGAAATCCGAGCTTGATGAGATCATCTCCGATACCCGGAAGGAAGAGCAGATACTGGATAAAAAGCGCGATGAGATAGTAAACATGATTGAACCAAGGCTTTACACTGCCTATGAAAAGATCCGGAACAATGCCCGGAACGGCCTGGCAGTTGTAACTGTTGAACGGGATGCCTGTGGTGGTTGTTTTAACAAGATCCCTCCTCAAAGACAATTGGACATCGCTTCAAGGAAAAAGATTATCGTCTGCGAATATTGTGGCAGGATACTTGTTGACACCGTCACGGAAGAATAAGATCCGGAAAAATCTTATTTCACAGGCTGTCCAATCGAATCGACAGCCTTTTTTTTATGTTGGTAAAGATCACAAAGTATATCGCCATTTGCCTGGTTATGATCGGAACCGCGACCAGGGCCGCATCTCAACACACTTCGTCAGAAAAATATTCAATAGTACTCAGACAGATCCTCAGCCTGCAGTTTAAAGCCGCCGATAATCTGCTCAAAGAGTCTGGACATGACCATAAGACGGACCTGGAAATGATATATCTTCGCAATTACCTGGCATTTCTTGATGCGCTTATTGCAGGGGAAGGGTCCGGATACGAAAAATACCTGTCAGGATCCCTGGTTCGGTTGGATTCTATTCAGTCGGAATATGGACAACTCCCGGACCGCTTAGCGCTGATATCAGCTATGTACCTGCAATCCTCCTTTCTGAATGCTTTCTATGGTGATAGCTTCAAAGCTGCCCGCAATTTTTATGTAGCCAAACGATATTTACGGCAGGCTGAATCTGCCCGGCCGGAGGCAGCTTTCAATGATAAACTTGCAGGCTTGATCAATATCATGGCAGGAGCGGCCCCTACTGAATACCATTGGTTGATGAGCGTTTTTGGGATAAGGGGGGATATACAGCTTGGACTCGATCAACTATTGGAATATCATCAAGGTACATCCGGACCTGAGAGGCTTGAATCATGCCTGATCCTGCTCTATGCGAGCCAAATTACATGGCATGGGACAGGAGAACAATGGGATGATTGTATTGCAGAGAGCTTAACCCTGCTTCGGTACTTTCATGCATATCATGCTCTCAAATCAGGCCATGGCCAGGAGGTAATTGAATTGCTGGAAGGCTGGCAGCAGGCTGAGGGTGAGACAGCCCTTAATAATCTCAATCTATTGCTTGGTGAGGCTTTGCTGAATAGTAACGATGCGAGGGCAGGAGATCAACTGATTCGTTTTTTGGACAGGACAGAGGGAGAACATTATGTGAAAACAGCCTGGCATAAACTGAGCTGGCACCATCTCCTTGCAGGAGACTCTGTTGCTTACAAAATGGCAAGAGATAATGTTTTAGAAAAAGGGAACCTGATACTGGATGCTGACAAACAGGCCTTCAGGGAGGCAAGTGAAGCTATCTTTCCCAATATTTTCCTGCTGAGATCGAGGTTGTATTTTGATGGAGGATATTACCTTAGATCCCAAAAAATCCTTGAGCAGATCGGTCAGGGTGGCCTGTCCGGCAGAAAAGATTCACTGGAGTATACATACCGTAAGGCCCGGATTGCAGACCGGCTTGGAGAAAGAGATGAAGCCATTTCAGGATACCAGGAAGTAGCTGAGGCCGGGACAGGCTCCTCCTGGTATTTCCCGTCCAATGCTGCTCTTCACCTGGGAATGATCTACGAAGAATGGGGTGATACGGCACAGGCCGTGGAGAGTTACCAGAACTGCCTGAAGATGAACAAGTCTGCCTATAGAAACAGCATTGGGAACAAGGCTAAAGGGGGCATTAAACGATTAAGATAAAATCATTCATTGGCACGATAGGTTTGATTCTCAGGAACATTTATCAGGTGATCCCTGGTATCCTCATAAAACTGCCTGAAGCTCGATAATTCGGATTCAGTAAAGTCCATCCCCTTGATCTTTTCTTCAGAAATGTTGGCAGGGATCAATTGAAAATTCCGTTTATCCCCCTGTACTGGTTTGTGCACCCAAACAGGCAGGTAATCGAACCTGGAGATCCTGGTCCGGTCGGTTTTTTCCAGTTCAAGTCCGAATATAATCCCCCCATCCCTGTACCTGTCACGTTGGTTAGAAATAAAATTTCCCAGAGAATAGACAACAAGATGACGAGAACCTGTGTCAGTCTCTGCGTATTTAACAGGTTGTATGACATGGGGATGCGAACCGATTATTACATCTACGCCCTGCCTGAACAGGAATTCTGCGAGTTCACGTTGCAGGTCATCTTCCTCGCGCTGGTACTCTTTACCCCAATGGACACTGGCAATCACAAAATCCGGTTCAACCAATTTGACCTTCTCAATATCCCGACGTATCTTAAAGGTATCGATAATATTCACGATGTTCGGGGTATCTGCCTGCAGACCATTTGTACCATAGGTATAATTTAGCATGGCCAGCATTATATCATTCTTTTCAAGCAGCAGGGGATAACTTCTCTCCCGGTGATCGGAAGATAGAAAAGAGCCTGTCAGTATCATGCCTTTCCTACCCGTGACTTCCTGCGTTCTTTCGAGTCCCTCACTACCCCTGTCCAGTGCATGGTTATTGGCGTTGACCAGGACGTTAAAGCCTGCGGCCATCAGTCCGTCCAGCAGGGCATCCGGACTTGAAAAGCGGGGGTAGCCTTTGTATGGGGGGCCTGCCAGTGTGACCTCCAGGTTGGCCACTGCAATGTCAGCCTGCTCCAGGTAAGGTATGAGGTATGAAAAACAACTCCTGTAATCATAGGAATCTGACGAATCTAAATAGGCAGCGTTGATCTGGGAATCATGCCCCATGACATCCCCTGCGAAAACAATCCTAAGGGAATTCTTACCTGTAGCTTCGACCCCGCTAGCTTCATCACTGGCAAACCCAGCCTGGTTAGCTATCGCAAACAGCACCAATGGTATAATCCTATAATATTTCATACCCATGCTTTTTTCATTACCAGCTTCCGCCGGCACCACCGCCGCCAAAACTGCCACCTCCCCCGCCGCCAAATCCACCGCCTCCGCTGAAGCCTCCACCACCTCCGCTGAAGCCACCAAAACTGCCTGAGTGTGATCTGCTTGAGCCGCTGGCGAGGAATAGGGCCAGTAAAAAAGGAACCTTGTGCCCTATGGCATATTGCCTGGCCGATCTGCTGCGGTTGATAACCCAGGCAAAGATGAGAAACGCGAAAAATATGAGTGGGGGAATAATGGAGTCTCCTTCCGTCTGGTTTCTGGCCAGGTATTCATCTGCCGTATACTCTCCCCTGGTCAACTCCATTAAGGTATTACTTGCAGCTTCGAGTCCGCCGAAATAATCCAACTCTCTAAAATGCGGGATCATTTCAAAATCCACGATATGATGAGAGGAAAGATCCGTAGCAGCACCCTCCAATCCATATCCGGTAGCGATATAAACATCTCCATGCTCCCTGTCAGGTGAAGGGTTCAGCAGGATGACCACCCCATTGTCCTTACCTTTGGTTCCGACACCCCATTTTTCCCCCAATCGCTGGGTAAAATCAGCAATGTCGTATCCTGCGATGTCATCCAGGATGACTATATAGATCTGCGTAGAAGTTTCATAATAGAAATCCTGCAATTTCCTTTCAAGATGTTCCCTATCCCCTTCTTCCAGCAAACCTGAAAAGTCATTTACCATCCTGGGAGGTTGCATGGGATCAGGAATATCCTGTCCTGTCCCCGAAAAAACCGTAAACAGGCTTGCCAAAAATATGATGATCAGTTTTTTCATTTTTCCTCCTCCTGGTCTCCGAATGAGATATCATCAGACAATTCATTAACGTCATCAGCCTCGTGAGGAAAGTGTTCCTTAAGCTGCTCCCCCGCTGACCGTATTCCCCCAGTGAGTCCCTCTGTAAACCTCCCATTTATAAAATCCTCCTGCATTCTCTCCTTGATATCATACCAGAAATCCTGTGGTGTGACCGCATTGATCCCTGCATCTCCAAGGATGGCAAACTTATGGTCATCAATGGCCAGATAGAAGAGGACCCCGTTTCTTTTTTCTGTCTTATGGATGCCAAGCTTCTCAAAGAGGAAAGCACTCCTGTCAAGGACATCGGCTTTGCAATGCCTCTCTATATGGATACAGATCTCTCCTGATGTGGCCAATTCAGCATCTGCTATGGCCTGTCTGATCATATCTTTCTGGTCTTCACTGAAAAATCGGGAGGGTTTCATGTTTAAAATTCTACGGTTGGTGCCACATCACTTCCCTCCGTTGACTCAAAGTAGCCTTTCGTTTCAAAACCAAAAATCGAGGCAAGAATATTTTTTGGGAAACTTCTGATAAAAGTGTTATAGTCACGGGTTGTATCGTTGAATTTTCTTCTTTCTACAGCGATGCGATTTTCTGTGCTTTCCAACTGCTGCTGCAAATCCAGGAAATTCTGGTTGGCTTTCAGGTCAGGATATCTTTCCACTACTACCATTAGTCTAGAGAGTGCGGAACTCAATCCGTCCTGGGCAGCCTGAAATTGCTGGATGGCTGATGCATCAAGGTTTTCAGGATTGATATTTACAGCCGTGGCCTTTGCCCTGGCTTCAATTACCTGGGTCAGGGTTTCCTTCTCAAAGTCAGCATAACCCTTTACTGTATTTACCAGGTTGGGTATGAGATCCGCCCGGCGCTGGTAGGCTGTTTCAACCTGGGCCCATTGTCCGGTGATCCCTTCATCCAGTCCAACCATCCGGTTATAACTGCCACAGCCTGATATTGCAGCGATGGCTATAAGTCCAATGACCAGGTAAGTAATTTGTCTTTTTCCGATTTTCATGAATAGGTTTTTTTAGGTGAATGAAAAATGCTGTAATTAAAATAAAGATTAATAAAAGTAATATACTGCCGGCATTATAACAAAATTCAAACCAATCTACCCAAGGTGTTTTTCAATATAAATCTTGACATGATTTGTGATTACATTTGCTACAAAAGTATGAAATTATGACAGACGAAAAATTCAGAAAAGCTGTCCGGGATGGCATCCCCGATGACTTGCCACCCTTAAAACCTCTCGATACCGAAGTGAACCATGCACCGGTGAGGAAGGACCTATTGTCAATGGAAGAAAAAAAACTGGCCATACGAAATGCCCTTCGCTATTTTCCCAAAAAACATCATGCGATCCTTGCCCCCGAGTTTGCTGATGAGTTGGAAAAATATGGCCGGATATATATGTACCGGTTCCGGCCGGATTATAAAATTTTTGCGCGTGACATCCAGGCCTATCCCCACCGGTCAAAGCAGGCCGCAGCAATCATGCTGATGCTGAGCAATAATCTTGATGATGCAGTAGCTCAGCATCCGCATGAACTGATTACTTATGGGGGAAACGGTGCGGTATTCCAGAACTGGGCCCAATACCTCCTGACGATGAAATACCTGGCCGGGATGACTGACTACCAAACCCTTGCTATTTATTCTGGGCATCCTATGGGATTGTTCCCCTCTTTGCCTGAAGCACCCAGGGTGGTAATTACCAACGGGATGGTCATACCCAATTATTCTTCTCCAGGTGATTATGAGAGGTTCAATGCCCTGGGAGTCAGTCAATATGGACAGATGACCGCAGGCTCATTCATGTATATCGGTCCCCAGGGAATCGTTCATGGCACCCTGATTACCATCCTGAATGCCGGAAGGTTGAAATCAGAAAATAAAGAAGAGGACCTGGGTGGGCAGGTATTCGTGAGTTCGGGACTCGGGGGCATGTCAGGGGCACAGCCCAGGGCTACAGAAATAGCCGGAGGAATCTGTCTGGTGGCCGAAGTTAATTCCAGGGTTATCAAAACAAGGCACAGCCAGGGGTGGGTTTCAGAAGTCCAATCAAACCTTGACAGAATATTGTCAAGAATGGACAGGGCCCGGAAACAAAAAGAAGCCGTCTCACTTGCCTATCATGGAAATGTCGTTGATCTGTGGGAAAAACTTGTGAAAGAGGATGTGGAGATAAATCTTGGATCAGACCAGACATCCCTTCATAATCCTTATGCTGGTGGTTATTATCCAGTAGGTATGTCATTCGAATATGCTAATAAATTAATGGTTGAACAGCCGGGAGTTTTTCAACAAAAGGTGGCTGAATCTCTGAAACGGCAGGTAGATGCCATCAATATCATGACAGAACGGGGCATGTACTTCTGGGATTATGGGAATGCCTTCCTGCTGGAAGCCGGCAGGGCAGGGGCAGATGTTTTTCAGGCTGAAGGAATCTACCGATACCCCTCTTATGTGCAAGATATTATGGGCCCCTTGTTTTTTGATTATGGTTTTGGTCCTTTTCGTTGGGTATGTTGTTCTTCCAGCAAGAAAGATCTGGCCATAACCGATGAAATTGCTGCAGAGGTGCTGGCAGATATGAGCAAAAATGCACCTGCAAGGATAAAAAACCAGTTGCTTGACAACCTGCACTGGATCAGGGAAGCGGGAAAGAATAAGCTGGTGGTGGGATCTTTGGCACGGATCCTTTATGCTGATGCAGAGGGAAGGGTTAAAATTGCCAGGGCTTTTAATGATGCCATTCGTGATAAAAGAATCACCGCTCCTGTGGTCATTGGTCGTGACCATCATGACGTCAGCGGAACGGATTCCCCATACAGGGAAACTTCCAATATCTATGATGGTTCCCGTTTTACTGCGGATATGGCCGTTCACAATGTCATCGGTGATGCCTTCCGGGGGGCCACCTGGGTATCTCTGCACAATGGAGGGGGTGTCGGTTGGGGAGAGGTAATCAATGGTGGTTTTGGCATGGTTTTGGATGGTACCTCAGAAGCAGAACAGCGACTGCAGAACATGCTTTTCTGGGACGTAAATAACGGCATTGCCAGGAGGAGTTGGGCCAGGAATGAGGCTGCCATGTTTACCATAGAAAGGGAAATGGACAGGTTCCCGGACCTGAAAGTGACCATTCCAAACATTGTGGATGAAAAGATCGTAGAAAAGGTGATCGGTAATAAATAGCCAAGCCAAATGAAAAAAATCAAGCAACATCTTGACCTTCTGAGATTCCAAGGGATACTGATGATGTTTGCTTTCCTGGCATCCTCCTGTGAGGACCTGCTTGGTCCGGATACCGGAGGTGACAGGGATATGCTTGTTGATACATGGAAAGTGACCGAGGAGTCTAGCCCCTTAAAATCTGGACAAGGAGCTTACTGGGTAGAGATTGAGAAACATCCTGATAATCAAAATATGGTACTTATCTACTTCTTTCACGGATTGGGAAACGATGTGTATGCCGAGGCCAGCCTCAGTGGATCTACCCTGACACTTGGAAGCCAGGTTTTAGAGGGAGGATGGACCATACAGGGAAGTGGTGAGATACAGAATAGCTGGAATGAGATCAATTGGACCTACACGGCTGATGATGGCAGTAGCAACATAGACCAGGTTACTGCGGTATATACAAGAATAGGCTTATAGCCCGATGTCCCTTTTAATAATCTCCGGAATTAAGCATGATCAGCGCACAGTCCTCCACTGTCTCAATATCCTTTTCCTTGAGTAGTTCAATGAATTCCGGGTTGTGGGTACCTGGATTGAAAATGACTCGGCGTGGTTTCAATCCAATAACGTAGTCATAATATTCAGATTGCCGATTGGGTGCCAGGTAAAGCAGGACAGTATCGACATCAGGTATATCTGGCTTTCCGGTTTTGATTTCCAATTCTTTTATTTCTCCTGATTTTGTTCCCACCGGTACTACCTCATGGTCTCTTTTTAAAAGGCTTCTGACAGCCTTATTTGAGTATCTTGAGTGATTGGAACTGGCTCCGAGTACAACATTTTTTGACATATTCCCTGGGCTACGGTTGAAATTTGTTCTTTGACAAATTTAAACTTTTTTTTCAGAGATAATATGAATAGAAAATTAGATTTTTATCAGAAGTACAACAGCATATGCAGAAATGCCACTTTCATCTCCCACGAATCCCAATTTTTCAGTGGTGGTGGCCTTAACCGAAAGCTGGTGGTGCTCAATCTCCAGGACGGCTGATAATATTTTGATCATTTCCGGGATATGTTCACTGATCTTTGGTTTCTGAAGGCAAATAGTACTATCCATGTTGGATATATCATACCCCTGGAAACGGATCATATTAACCGTTTTTTCAAGTAGGATCTTGCTGTCTATGTTTTTAAATTCGTCATCAGTATCAGGAAAATGGGTTCCAATGTCTCCAAGGGCCAGTGCTCCAAGCATGGCATCGCAGATGGCATGGATCAGTACATCTCCGTCGGAATGACCTAAAGGTCCCCGGGAATGCTGCAGGCTGACTCCCCCGAGCACAAAGGGAAGGCCCTCCTCAAGCCTGTGGACATCATAACCGATGCCTATCCTGAAATTCATTATATTGTTTGAAGAGAATTAACGCGTATTGCCACCGAACTCAAAGCCAAGTGTAAAACGCAATGTATTGGCCAGGGGATTCTGCTGCTTTACCGGGATGAGGTAAGAGAAATCAAGTGCGAATACGTTCAACCTGAGTCCCATTCCAACGGTGAAATATTTTCGGTTACCCTTGGTTTCGTCTTCATAGAAATATCCTCCCCGGATGGCAAATTGTTTCCGGTACCAGTATTCCAGGCCAATACTGATAGTGATTTCATTGAGTTCCTCTCGAAATGTACTCCTGCTTCCATCATCCATAACCACGCCCGGTGCATCATAAAAAGACTGGAACATGCCCACCGGAACTGCAACATATGGATTTTTACCAAAAGCAATGACCTGGTTGCCATCATCATCCCTGATTGCCGTTCCAATACTGTCAGTAGCCCAGACAGGTGGAGTAGGAACAAGTAATTTATTAAAGTCTGTCATCAGGGATATGGAGTTGTAATCATCCATGTTTATCGTAAGAGCTCCACCCAATCTCAGGTTGATAGGAAGGAAGGATTTCTCCTGGTCAGCAGTGTATGATACCTTATTACCCATATTGGCTATCTGAACACCCAATCCGAGGATAGCATCCTTGGTTCCAAGCCTCAGGTCAGGTTTCCGGTAATAAAATCCAAGGTCACCCGCGATGGCCATGGCAGCTTTCGATTCACCGCCCCCGACAGACTGTCCCCCTGTCAGATCCGAACGGATGAAACGAAAAACAATACCCCCGGAGAAATTATCTGTCAGCAGCCTTGAGTATCCTGCATCAATGGCAAATTCATTGGGTACATATATTCCTTGCGGGGTCCCGTAATTATCTGTAAAAATAATTTGCCCGAGTGAAAAATACCGGAGTGCTGCACTTACTACCTGCTTATCATCTAATTTATAGAATCCGGCAAGGTAAGCCAGATTGATATCATTAATCAGGTTCCTCAACCAGGGTGTATAAGATAATGCCACACCGCCCTGGCTTTCCATGAACACATACTTAGCAGAATTCCAGTATTGTGAATTTACATCGGGTTCGCTGGCCACACCAAGATCACCCATACCACCGGCCCTTGAATCAGGTGTGATGGTCATGAATGGTACGGCAGTCTGAATAGCATTAAGCTGGGGCCCACTTGGAACTGTTCCATTCTGGGCTATCGTATTATTTCCAGAAATAAAGAACAACAGAAATAGTGGAAGACAAATACTTTTAATCGGGACAAACTTCATTACATTGATTTAAAGCGAAACAAAGATAAAGTAAATTTCCTATCTAACGTTTATTCTATTTTAATATTACTAGCTTTTCATATTTTTCGGCAATTTGTCCGAGTGAGGTCCTGACCTTTAGCCTGTAGACATACACTCCACGGCCGATCCTGCTGCCAAAATCATCAAGTCCGTCCCAGTCGATAGGTGCGCTCCTGTAACCGGTAGAGCTAACATGTTGTTCTATGGTTTTGACAAGTTTCCCTGAGACGGTAAATACCTGGATCAGCACATCCAGATCTGAATCCGGTTGGTTATGTTCGAAGAAAAACTGAGTAAAAGTAGTAAATGGATTAGGGTAATTCAATACATGGTCCAGGATCAGATCAGATTCTGTATTAACCACAAATTCGATGTAATCTTCAGAAGAGTTATTGTATACATCCCAGACCTTAATTTTCAGATGGTGCTGGCCGGCTTCCAGGCTTTTCAAAGGGTATCTTACCTTGCCGCTCTGGTAAGAATCGGTATCCGCTTCATAAAAATCATTCAACACAATGGTCTGGTTTGTTTGCTGGTCAATGATGGCAGTTAGATCATGTCCTATCCCGCTGCCTATGGTGTTGATCCCGTTGCTGTCACTGACATAGACCAACAATTGGGGATCCGCGTCTGTCATGCCACCATAGACGAAATTTTCATCATTCATGAATATTTTAATTTCCGGTCCTTCTGAATCATCTGCTATCGAATCCGCTGATCCGCCAATGATTACCTGTTCAGAGGCACCACTGGCATCTTCCATATTATCAGCTGCATAAAAGCTTAATTTGCCATAGTCATAGTTATAGGATATGTCTTTGGGTACGATGAACTGAATTGAGAAATCGCCGCCTTTGACAGAGGCCTTCCCTTTATAAAGGATTCTGTCTCGCAGCTTGAAGGTCATCTCCGGATCACCGTCATTGGAGAGGGTCTTGATGTCTGATCTCTTGTCATAAACAGTAGGGTAGATGATCCCGTTGAACCCTGTCATGGGGTTGCCCAGTTCATCCTCCAACATCCCTGTAATGGTAACCTTCCCAAGGGCTTTCAGGGTATCCGTTGCCTGGGTGATATCTGTCCCGTTTACAGTCAACACGCGTATCCTGTTTTTCGGATATGCCAGCATCAGGGCCGGATCTCCAAGAAGGGTAAAATTCCGTTTGTTGATCCCGGCTGAAGTGTTGTTTTTTGTCAGCCGCATCACATCCCCCAGGCGATAGTGCCGGTCTTGGTCATCAAGGGTAAAAACATGCTCATAAAAACGCTCATTCAGTGCATGGTTCGGTCCCGCATAAACCAGCCTTGTTGTGCTGAACAAGGCAATCCCCCCACCATCGGGATTCAGAAATACAAGTTCACCTGCCGAAGTATGCTCATAATCGTCAAAGCGGCTGAATTCACAGGTAGCTGTCATAAATAGCGGTAATTTATCCCGGTTTTGCCAGGATACGATATCATTTATGGTCAGTATCCTTTCATGCGCCAGTCCGTTTTCCCCGCCATGTCCGGTATAATTGAGGATCAAAGCCCCTTTGTTAACGCGCTGGGTCAATGCTTCATTCACATCCGGGTACCTTGTCCCGGAAGGAGTAGAAATCTGGGGATAGGCATCAAGATAGATCTTCCCGATAGAGAAACTGGGATAATTGAATTCAACGTAATTCGCTAGTTCTTCTGCCTGTCTCATATGAAGGTTATAATCCTGGTCATCACCGATGAAACAAATGGTATTCCGCCAATCTCCCATTTTATCCAGCTGATCGTAGGATATGGTCTTATTCATGGCATCCCGGGCCTGTGATGATGTGGATACAGGGAAACGTCCCACACCAATATCCATTAGTCCCGTTGACCCTCCCTCGTTATCATCGAGCAATCCAAAGAAATCATCTGTTACAAAGGAGGATACCGGGGAAAGGGAATTGGTTGACTGGTAGGTGAGGATAAAATTGGTATTGTTTTCATCCGTCCCCTTGTTGTGGTATGATCCGTCTCCGTACAACAGCACATATTTTGGCAAATCTTCTTCCGTGACGGCACGGTCATATAGCATTTTCAGAAAGTCGCGGAGGGCAGAAACATCTGGTTTTCCTGATGAAAACTCATTGTATATTTGTTGGGGTGTCACCACCACGGTGTCCAATCTGTCATGATCATGCCTGTGAGCTGCCAGTGACCTGGCGGATGATAAAAAATCCGGATGACTGATGATGACATAGTTCCTGCCCTGCAATCCATGAAGGTTCTGGTTGGGTACCGGTCCAACATCATCTCCTTCAAGGATGGGTGTATTACCTCTCCCGGTAAACACCATAAACTCTTTCAGGCTGTCTGTATTGGTGGTAAATTTCAGTGTACTGCCCTCGGTGGTAGTATTCATGATCCTGGCATTGCTGGGATTGGTGATGTCCCATACCATGGCCCCCTGTGCATCTTCGATACGGAATTCGGAGATATTTCCCGGTCCATAGGATCGCTGGTCACGAAAGATCAGTTCAGCGGAGTTGAGTGTAAGTGCGGACCTGGCATTCATGGTGATATAATTCAGCCATGCCTGTGCAGAGGCAGAATTTTTATTATAACTCATGGTGATGGACCTGACATTAGCCGTCGGGGAAAATGTCAGGATTTCATCATCCGGGTTTGCATATGGCAGTGTTTCGGAAGAAAGGCTGGTTCCGGACATTTGCAAAGTACCAATGCTCCCTCCATTGGCAGTAATCTGGAAACTTGTGTTTGATGATGCCCGGGCAACCGCATTGATCCTGACTTTCACTTGCTCCGATACAAGAATTTCCGGTCCATCCAGGGGAAAAGTTTGTTCCGTTATTATGTCAAAATGTTCGCCATACCATTCCTGTCCTGAACCAAGCAGGTTAATATCCTCCAGTTCATGATGCCGGATATCATCATACTGTGTGACTGTGAAGTTGGCCGGACCTGGAGGCAATGCTGCCACCTGCATTTGTTTACTGGCACCCGGTGAATCGGTCAGGTAATAATATGAATAGTAAGCATAGTCATGCACCCTCCGGTTAAAGAATTGTCTTGATCCGTCGTAGGTCCATATATCAGGTCCCTGTCCATAGAATAATATATAGTCCCCCTGGTTAAATACCCCGTCACTCCCTTTTTCAAAATACACAGCATTTTCAAGCAGGTCATCAGGCCGGGACACCTGGTTCATGACAGGCAATACTCCTCCTCCATTGCCAAATATCCTGACACTGGCCGGGTTTGAAATACCAAGGTCAGAAAGTTGCTCCCAGGTCAGATGGTAGATCCCATGCTTTTCTACTTTGACCCTTACCCAGTTACCACTGGACAGTACTGACTGGCTGGCATATTGCCTGGCGGAGGTCAGCATGCTTTTCAATGGTGCGGGACGGGGGATCAGGCGGATCCCGAAAGAGGTAAGCATTTCCACCTGTCCGGTTTGGAGATTTTTCCGTAATGGGATGATATTTACCTGCAGGTATTTTTCTTTCCTGAGTGTGGCCACCTGACTTTTTGCATGGACCGTGGAAGGAATACTGTCCAAGTTATCAACATTCTGTATCAGGGAAATATCAATAGCCTGAAAGACCTGGTTATAAATATCAATCTCATATTGATTATTATTATCTATTTTTAAATTTTCATAAAAAATTGGTAATAAAGTATTTAGAGAGTACGAGGCGTTTTTGAAATGGAGAATATCCCTGTTCTCTTTCTCGACCCGCATTTTTATTACAGGGGACCATTGCAGTGTTCGGATTCCCCTGTCTTGCTGTCCGTACAAAAAGAACGGCAACAAAAGGAGAATAGCACTCAGAATGTATGTATGGCAGGTACGGCTTGGAACCATTTGAAGTAATATGACCAGGGAAATAACATATTTTTATGGTATTTACGTTTCATTCTAACGGGCTCAAAAAAACTTTATTGCTGTTTATCAGTATAAATATATGTTAAATAAAAACAGGATTTGAAAAGGACTTTTCTAATAGTAATTTCATTCATTATAATTCAACTGAATCTTGGTGCACAGGATCCATTTTTTTCACAGTTTTATAACAGTATCCTGATACTGAATCCTGCTTATGCCGGTGCTGCCCATCAGCCCAGGGTATCGGCTTCCTACAGGAACCAGATCCCTGCCATGGGATCGCCCTTTGTCACATACAATGCTTCCTACGATATGCCTGTCAGGATTTTGCATGGGGGTATTGGGATCAACATAATGAATGATGTTCAGGGTGCTACTATAAACAAAACCAGTATGGATGCCATCTATTCCTATTTTCTGGCAGTGAGCCCAAATTTTGTGATCAATGCGGGCTTCCAGGCATCATATGTCCACCGGTTCCTGAAGACAGCTGATATGATCCTTCCGGATGGACTGGATGCTACCGGTATATACAGCGGCCATACCGAACCCATTGCTGATATGAGTAAGGGGTATCCTGATTTTGCGGTAGGTTTTATCATGTACAACAGGATGGCTTACGGAGGCGTTTCAATGCACCATTTAACCAAGCCGAATACCTCTTATTCGAAAACCTATAATCAACCTTTGCCAAGAAAACTTACTGTACATGGCGGGGCATTTTTTCCCATCTATGAGAAAAGGCTTGGCAGGGAAGCTCTAAGACTGAATCCCAACCTGGTCTACCTGCACCAGGGTGGTTTTCGGCAACTAAATTACGGTTTGAATGTGATTTACAACTATTTACACGCCGGATTATGGTTCAGACACAGCCCAAGTTTTGCCATGAACGCCTTTTCTGTACACTTCGGATATGAACAGGATATATTTCGCATCGGGTATTCTTACGACTTCAATGTGACGGATCCTTGGCGGGCAATGCAAAATATGGGGGCACATGAGGTAACCTTTTTACTCAAATTGGAGTATAAAAAGGGTCAAAGAGTAAATTTTAAGGCAATAAAATGTCCTAAAAGTTAGTTATTTTTGGGACGCTGCTCTAAAAGCATTTGAAAAAAAAATTATATTTGAGAATCTTATTAAATAGCTAAAAAAGAGAGAACCATGACAAGCAAGGTTAACATTCTTTCCATATTAATAGCAATCGCATTGGTGGTTGCTTCCTGTGGTGGTAAAGATATTACCCAGACCGGCAAAGCATCAAATACTACGGGATGGGAATACAATGATCCTGATTGGGGAGGATATGAGGTTGCCCAGAATTATGAACAGGAAACCGGTCCTGGATTGGTGTTCATTGAAGGTGGGTCATTTACCATGGGACGGGTTGAACAGGACGTATTGTACGATTGGAATAACGTTCCCCGCAGGGTGACACTGACATCCTTTTACATGGATGAAACAGAGGTCAGGAATATTGATTACCGGGAATACCTGTACTGGATTAGAAGGGTTTTCTCTGAAATGCCGGAGGTATTTCAGAATGCTCTGCCAGATACCCTGGTATGGCTAGACCCGATGGCTTATAATGAGCCCTATGTGGAATATTACCTGCGTCATCCGGCCTATAATGAATACCCCGTTGTTGGTGTCAGTTGGAGACAGGCAAGTAACTATGCACTCTGGCGGACCGACAGGGTCAATGAAAGAGTACTGATAGAAGAAGGGATTCTGTTAAAAGATCCTGCAGGACAGCTGGGTGCTGAGCACTTTAATACAGATGCATACCTGGCCGGTCAGTATATAGGTCTTGTTGGAGAAAACCTTCCCAACATGAGACCCACCAACCCAAGTGACGGAGGTGGTGATGCCGGGACGGACCCCAGCAGTGAGGGGCGCCCTGTCAGGATGGAAGATGGTTTGCTTTTTCCCAAATACAGGCTTCCAACTGAAGCAGAATGGGAATTTGCAGCACTTGGATTGATTGGTAATACCTATGAGGAGAGATTATGGGAGAGAAGGATATATCCATGGAACGGACATTCTCTGAGGAATGATGCAAGGAAGGATATGGGTAAATTCCGGGCGAACTTTGTCCGCGGGAATGGCGACTACATGGGTATGGCAGGAGACCTTAATGACAATGCTGCCATCACAGCTCCCGTGTTTTCATTCTGGCCAAATGATTATGGCCTCTATTGTATGGCTGGTAATGTAAATGAATGGGTCGAGGATGTATACCGTCCACTCTCCCATCAGGATGTTAGCGGTTTCAGACCCTTCCGTGGAAATGTGTTTCAAACACTTGCGAGGGATCCTGCAACAGGAGCACTCATACCAAAGGATAAGTATGGGAACCTTCAGTACAGGGATCTCAATGCCAACGATGTAAAAGATTATACACAGAATTACAGGCAGGCTGATTACAGGGATTTCAAGGATGGTGATTACAGTTCGAGTATCTACTCTGTTGGAGATACGACCAACTACGCTTCAAAAGAAATGTATTCCCAGTATAATATGGATATCACATCCATGATCAACAACCGTGCAAGAGTCTTCAAGGGAGGATCATGGAAAGACCGTGCCTACTGGTTGAGCCCGGGTACACGCAGATACCTGGATGAACAGGCTGCAAGGGATGATCTTGGATTCCGCTGTGCCATGACAAGGGTCGGAAGTCCCGCCGGATTCTGATCTGTAAAAAAAATCATAAAGAGCCGTTTCGATATAAAAATTGAAACGGCTTTTTTTTTGTAATTTTCAGGGATATTTAAACGTCGCTTACATTTGCGCAAGCGCCAATGAAGGCTCCTTTTTAAATATCCCTGAAAAGAATAAAGCCATTTCAATGTTCATAGTAGTAAATGGAGATAGAGGCATTATATGAGATTTATAGATCCAATCCGACGGTTATTACGGATTCGAGGGTGCCAGTGGAAGGTTCCCTGTTTATTGGATTGAGGGGGGAGACGTTCAATGGGAGCCTTTATGCCCATGATGCCCTGAGCGGAGGATCATCATTTGCTGTAGTAGATGATCCCTCAGTGGTCAGGGATGAGAGATATATCCTGGTGGAAAATAGCCTGGAGACATTGCAGGAACTTGCCATGTACCATCGCAACCTGCTAAGTATCCCTCTGATTGCCATTACAGGATCCAACGGCAAGACTACCACGAAGGAGCTTACGGCTAAAATACTCTCAACACAATATCCTGTTCAGGCCACCAGCGGAAACCTGAACAATCACATAGGTGTACCCTTGACTTTACTGGGTTTAGATGAATCGGCTGAAATGGGAATCATAGAAATGGGGGCAAATCATGCTGGAGAGATAGCTATGCTCTGCAGGATAGCCATGCCAGACTATGGTTTGATCACTAATGTCGGCATGGCCCACCTGGAGGGTTTTGGTTCTATGGAAGGAGTAAAGAAAGCTAAAAAAGAGTTGTACGAGTATCTTGAAGAAAACGGAGGATTGGTATTCATCAACGAGCAGGATAAAACGCTTAGAGGCATGTTGGGCGAGTTTGATGGAGGTATCATATGGTACGGGGGGACCGGCGATTCAGTCATCAGCGGGGAAGTCCTGGAAACTGATCCCTTGCTAAGGATACGCCTGGAAATCAAGGGATATGGATTGCTAGAGGTAGATACCGGCATGGTTGGATCCTATAACCTTGAAAATATTCTCGCCGCAGCAGCTGTCGGACTGCATTTTGGGATCAGTCCAGACCATCTTAGAATGACGATCCAGCATTACCGTTCCGACAATAACCGGTCCCAACAGTTGAATACTGGCCACAATGTATTGATACTTGATGCCTATAATGCAAATCCAACCAGCATGCGATTAGCCATTGAAAATTTCAGGTCTATGCTCCATCCCAATAAGTCGGTCATCCTGGGAGACATGCTGGAACTGGGTGATGCGACCGAAACAGCACACAGGGAGGTAATCGATCTGCTGGAAACAGATGGAATCAAGGAGGTCCTACTGGTCGGCTCTTCTTTCGCCAACATTGAAGTACCAGTTTCCTATTTTGTGTTTTCATCTGTAGCGGAATGTGCCGAGTGGTTGGAAAAGCATCCATTGCGAGACAGAATGATCCTGTTGAAGGGCTCTCGCGGGATAGGACTGGAAAAATTGCTCGGACTGCTCTAAAGAAAATTAAGAAAGGAAAATGTCCATATTTGACGGTACCGTAGGTTGGGGATCCAGGTAACGGGACAGGGTGGTTAAGATAATGTTTGGATGAACTGGTTTCAGCAGGAATTCTTCTACATTCAGCTTTTTCATCAAGTGTTTGTACTCCGGCTGGTTGAGGGCAGAATAAGCAATAATAGGTACATCTGGCCTGTATTTTCGTATGAGCCTTGTGGTCTCCACACCATTCATTTCCGGCATCCGGATATCCATGATGATCACCTGTATACCCGGATTCTCAATAAAGGAGGAAAAGGCCTCGGTGCCATCATAGGCCGGATATATCTTAATGCCGGTTGGTTTCAGAACCTCTCCCAATAAAAGGTGGGATGACATATCATCATCAGCGATTAGAATTGACCTGTTTTTCCAGTCCGGATACAATGATTTAAGCTTAAGGTATTTCTACTCCTGCAACTATGGACGAAATTACTAAATTAGGTTCCTGCCGGTTAATAAACAAACATAACTTATCAACTAATTTTTCAGGTTTATCAACAGTAGGATTTTTATCCTGAATCAGGTTTGAAAACCAAGCTGTTGAAAGTACTTATTTCCCTTGATGAAAAAATGCCTGACAATGCTTTCCTGGAATATTTCTGGATGTGTCCGGAGCCCGTTTATGGCGAGGTTTTTTGCCCTCAGCCTGCGTATTGATCGCATATGTCCAAGGAGAAAAAGGTGTGCCTTAATAACAGAGGAAAAATTTCTGAATTCAAATTTGATCAGGAACTGCATCATGGAGATCCAGTCAAGGACCAGGCGGGAAAACAGGATGCGGAACAATTTTTCTTCTGGAAGATTTTTATAAAGAAGAATGATATTGTTTCTGAAATTGAGGTAGGTTTTTTTATGGTCATGCTTGGGAAGGGTACCGCCCCCCAAGTGATAGATGGTCGATTCCCAGCAGAATCGTATGTTATACCCCAGGTTTTTAATCCTCCAGCAAAGATCAATTTCTTCCATGTGAGCGAAAAAAAACGGGTCGAGTCCACTACTTTGTTTATACAATTCCGATCGGATTGCCAGGCAGGCTCCGGAGGCCCAAAAAATATTCTGATCGTTATTGAATTGCCCGGTATCCTTTTCAATCCGGTTGAAGATCCGTCCTCGGCAAAATGGGTATCCAAATTTATCGATAAAGCCTCCTGCAGCCCCTGCATGTTCAAATAAATCCTTATTATGCCAGGATTTTATTTTGGGCATGCATGCACCCAGGCTATCATCCCCTTTCAAAGCGTTGTACAGGGGGACAAGCCAGTTTTCAGTAACTTCAACATCCGAATTCAATAGTACGAAATAGGGGGCGTTTATCTGGTCTAGGGCCCGGTTATAACCTTCGGCAAATCCATAATTCTTTCCTAGTTCAATGATGTTTACGGAAGGGAATTTCTGCTTCAAAAGTTCCAGGGATGTATCTGTTGATCCATTGTCTGCAACCCATATATCAGCCATATTCTGATCGGTGAACTCGACCACTGGGGGAAGAAATTTTTCGAGGAAATGAACTCCGTTCCAATTTAATATTACGACCGCTACTTCTGCCAATTTTGGGATCTTGTGGGGGCTAAAAATAATAAGAAAATCTGAATGCCTGTCAGCAATGCTGGTTTTCAGCCAACTTTCTTGTGGTTAGTTTCCAGCGCCTGTGTGTCCATAACCACTGTTCAGGGTGTTTCCTGATATTGGCCTCAAGGATGCGGACATGTTTTTCAGTGATCTCATATTCTGCCAAACCGTTTACATCATCAAAAAGTTTCAATAATTCAACTTCATAATAACCTCTTCTGAGCTTTTTTATATGGACAAATGCTACCGGGAATCCTGTTTTTAGGGCCATCTTTTCAATTCCAAGGTGCACAGGTGTCAGCTGGTTCAGGAATGTGGTCCAGTACTGGGTTTCTTCCCAGATGGTGGACTGGTCACTTACAAAACCATAATAAGCCAGTTTTCCCTGCTGCCTGTCGGCAAGTATCCTGCGTATGGTATCACGCATGGGTATCATGATAGCCCCCTGGCGTTCACGTATTCTCCCAAAAAACCGATCGAAGTATTTATTGTTCAGGGGCTTGTAAATCGAGATGGGCAGATGGGAGGAGGCATCACATAGCCTTAAGCTCCATTCCCAATTATTAAAGTGAGCACCTACTAACAGTACACTTTTGCCCTGCCTGTAATAATCTCTTAACACCTCTGGATTGCCTAATTTAATTCTTTTTTCCAGGTTTGCCGGTGAAATGCTCACCATCTTCAGGATCTCAACGATTAAATCATTAAAGTGCCTGTAGAATTTGCGAGCCAGTTCCCTGATCTCATTTTCCTTCATATCAGGAAATGAATTCCTGAGGTTTTCAAAAACAATCTTTTTTCTGTAGGCTACCAGGTAATAGGAAAGTACGTAAAGGATATCTGACAGCCCGTAGAGCACCCGAAGAGGCAGCATCGATAAAAGATACAGTAATGGGACCGTCAGGTAATAAATGATTGCGTTCATATTTAGGAAAATTTCGGGATCGCTTTATTTTCCGGCCTGACCATCGATAAAGATCTGCTTAATAATTTCCCTGAATTCATTGGAGACAGCTTTGTTGGTGGCTATGATGGTCCCGCCGAAAAGCCAGTCCTCTTTTCCATAGAAATCATATGTTTTTCCACCGGCTTGTTGGATGATAAATCCTCCTGCAGCCACATCCCATGGGTTCAGACCATATTCATAGAAGGCTTCAAACCGCCCACAGGCAACATAAGCAAGGTCCGTCGCAGCTGATCCCAGCCTTCGCAATCCGTGCGAGTTCTGCATAAAGTAATTTACTGAAGCCATAAAGCCTTCAAGGTGTTCGAAGTAGGTATATGGGAATCCGGTAGCGATCAGTGAATCACTCACCATGGAGGTTTGGCTTACCTGTATTTCTTTGCCATCCATGTATGCTTTGCTTCCTTTCCATGCGTAGAAAAATTCCTTAAATCCAAGCTCGTATATTACTCCCAGGACTAACTCCTTATGATGTTTAAGTGCAATACTGATGGCGAAGGGTGGAAGTCCGTGTATGAAATTGGTGGTCCCGTCCACCGGATCAATGATCCACTGGTAATCCTCTCCTGAATTGCCTGCCGTGCCTTCCTCAGCAATAAATCCTGATCCGGGTATCACTTTTCCCAATCCCTCGACCAGTATTTTTTCGGCACCGGTATCCACATGGGTCACGAAATTATGCTTGCCTTTTGTTTCAACTGATGATGAGGTAAAATTTTCACGCTCGGTGAGGATAAACTCACCTGCAGAACGGGCAACATCCATCACCTCATGGCAAATTTCTTCAAGATTGATATCTATCATCTAAGATTCTTTTGGGATTAAGTGCTTAAGGTTTACTTCTTCTGGTAATATTTGTACAATTCCATCTGGGATTGTACCCTTCGGACCGTTGTGGGCTTCCTGTAATGGTTATCCTGTTCTTCATTGATAATCCTGGCTTTGACATTATCCTTAAGCTGGATCTCAAGGATATCGCGGATCTCATCTTGTATTTCTTTGTCATAAATGGGACAGGCGACTTCTACACGATGATCAAGGTTCCTTGTCATCCAGTCTGCAGATGAAATGTAATACTTTTCATCATTATCATTGCAGAAAACGAAGATCCTTGCATGTTCGAGGAATTTGTCAACAATGCTGATCACTTCAATGTTCTCGCTCAGGCCGGGTACTCCAGGAATGAGGGAGCAGATTCCGCGGATGATGGCCTTGATTTTCACTCCGGCTGCATTGGCCTGGTAAAGCTTCTTAATCATATCCCTGTCAACCAGGCTGTTGGACTTAATTATGATATAGGCGCTTTTTCCCTCTCTGGCATTCCTGATCTCTGTATCGATCATCATATATAGCCGGTTGCGCATATACAGTGGAGAAACCAGTAAGTGTTTGTATTTGAAGGTGCGGTAAGTGGCATCAAAGAATGTAAAAACCTTATCAACTTCTTCTGCTATCCGCGGATCCTTAGTCATAAGCGTCAGATCACAATAGATAACGGCTGTACCCTCATGAGGATTCCCGGTGCCAACAGTTGCATACCTGACCAGCCTTCGTCCTTCTTTCCTGGTGATCAATGTAAGTTTGGAATGCACTTTGAGTCCGGGTAACCCGAATAAAACCCTGGCACCGGCTTCCTCCAGTTTCCTTGCCCAGTGAATATTGGATTTCTCATCAAAGCGGGCCTGCAATTCAATGATTACGGTTACTTTTTTCCCGTTCATGGCAGCGGCAATGAGTGCATTGATAACCCTTGAATTTTTAGCTACCCTGTACAGGGTAATACTGACAGATCTGACCTCAGGATCAATGGATGCTTCCCTGAGGAGGTTGATATAGTGGTCAAATCTTTGAAAAGGAAAATGCAGGAGGACATCCTTCTTATTCAATACCTCAAGGATGCTTTTGTGAGGATGGATCAGTGGATGTGAAACGGATGGCGTAGGGGTGTAGACCATTCTTTTCCCCCCCAGGTTGGGGAATTTCATATAATCCTTAAAATTATGATACCTGGCTCCAGGGATCAGGTTGTCCCCTTCATCGAGTTTAAGGTTGTCTATAAGGTAATCCAACAGGTCTTTCGGCATGGAATTGTCATAGACAAATCTTACAGGCTGTCCCTTCATTCGGTCTGAAACACTTGCATCAATGATCTCCAGGAAGCTTTTAGACAGGTCGTTATCAATATCCAGCTCTGCATCGCGGGTAAGCTTAATAGTATATGCCTCAAACTGGTCATACTGGAAAATTCCGAAAATATCATCCAGGCAAAACCGGATAACATCGTCGAGCAGGATGACAAACTGTTTCCTCCCGTCAGGAGGTAGAACCACGAAACGGCCTATCTCATCACTGGGGATTTCGATCAAGGCATATTCTGTCTCAATAAGAGATTCGCTGCTTGTAAGTTTGATTGCCAGGTAAATAGATTTATCTGTAAGCCTGGGGAATTTTTTAATATTATGAAGCATCACCGGCGTGATAACAGAAAGGACCTTGTCATGGAAATATGTTCTGACATAATCAGATTGCACCTCGTTCAATTCATCTTCGCTGATAATGAAAACATGTTGCTTTGCAAGGTCGCTGATCAGGGTCTGGTATGTTTCTTCAAATTTTGTTGAAAGAAGGAGTACTTTTTTCTGGATCTCATTCAGGATTTTTTTGGGCTTGTCTTTGTTTTTGGCTCCCATCGATTCTTCCACATCAATCATGCGTTTGATCGTAGCAACCCTGACTTTGAAAAATTCATCCTGGTTATTGGAAAAAATGCCTAAAAAACGGAGACGCTCAACAAGTGGTACGTTGGGATCAATGGCTTCCTGAAGAACCCTCTCATTGAATGCAAGCCAGCTAATTTCGCGGTTAATTATTTTTTTCTTCACTGCCATAGCATGCCTGAAATGATAGGATAAAAGAGGGTTTTGAGATACAAATGTAACAAAAACCAGCGAGTCTATTATTACAGATAGCGTTTGGGATAATCAAAAAAATCTTTCTCTGGTTTTACCCTGCCGATTTCTTCCCAGCTATCAATCTTATAGCTTAAGCTGACAACTCCGGATGTGGGGATATTGTCGAGGTAATGATCCATCAGGTGGTTTGCCAGGGAGGTAAAAGCGGGATTGTGTCCGAAGATAAGGAGGTGGGATAGTGAAGCCTCCTGTTTGCGTATCAGGTCAATCAAATCCTCATTATACCCCATGTAAATACTGTCTTCTATGATGATCTTTTCATAGGGTAATTTCAGGATACGGGCAAAAATTATGGATGTATACAGGGCTCTGTTTGCGGGACTTGTCAGAAAAAGATCAGGGACTACCTTCCGCTCGGATAATTTTTTGGCCATCAGGTAGGCATTGTTTATGCCACGGGGACTCAAAGGGCGGTCGATATCGGAAATGTCTTCGAAATCCCAGCTGGATTTTCCATGCCGTACAATATGTAGGGATTTGGTCATAATAAATGATTTTCATCAAATTTAATGAAAATCAGGTTTGAATGCGAGGCCCCTAAGAATGTATTTCCTGAGATATGTGTTTAAAGCAGGTTACTGGCCAGTTCTGCCAGGAAGGAGCGTTCTCCCTTTACCAGGTTTACATGCGCAAATATTTCCTGTCCCCTCATCTTGTCAGAAAGGTAGGAAAGTCCGTTAGAATGAGAATCAAGATAAGGTGAATCAATCTGCTCAATGTCCCCGGTAAAGATCATCTTGGTACCCTCGCCGGCCCTTGTAATAATGGTTTTTACCTCATGTGGGGTCAGGTTCTGCGCCTCATCTACGATAAAGAAGACACGCGACAGGCTCCTTCCACGAATGTATGCCAGTGGTGTGATGACCAGTTTTTCGCTCTTGATCATTTCATCGATCTTGGTGAATTCCGGACTCTGCTGGCTGAATTTATGTTTGATGACAGCGAGATTATCCATTAGCGGCTGCATGTAAGGTTCAATTTTCTCCTTGACATCCCCGGGCAGAAATCCCATATCTCTGTTGGCCAGGGGAACGATGGGCCTGGCCAGGAAGATCTGGGTGAACAGTTTACGCTGGTAAAGGGCTGCAGCCAGGGCCAGAAGTGTTTTTCCGGTACCTGCTTTACCGGTTAATGAAACTAGCTGTACCTCAGGCCTCATGAGTGCATCCAGGGCAAATGCCTGTTCCGCGTTTCTGGGATCTATCCCATATGCTTTTTGTTTCTCAACCCGGTCCATCACTTCATTGAATGGATCATAATGTGCAAGCGCACTGGATTTACCGTTCTTCAGAATATAATACTGGTGAGAGGTAGGTTTTACCTCAAAATTAAAATCCTGTACCGGTACCCCTTCGTATTCCTCGTACATCCTGGATATCAGCTTTGTGCCCATCCCTTCAACTGTGGATATCCCCTTGTACAGTTCATCGATATTAGCCACCTTGTCATTCTTGTAATCCTGAGCCGGGATCCCTATGGCTTTTGCTTTCATTCGCAGGTTGATATCCTTTGAAATCAGGACCACATTCTTTTTCTGGTTCTTATCGTGCAGGTATTCGGCAATGGCCAGGATGCGGTGATCGGGAGTATTTTCCGGAAAGGATTTCTTGAGCTGTTCAGAGTAGGGTTTACCTGTCTCAATGGAAAGCAATCCCATGTCGTCTCCGAGAGATATCCCTCCATTGAACAGTTCATCTCCAGAGAGCTTATCAAGCTCACGGGTAAATTCCCGGGCATGAAAATTAATAAGGTCATTGCCCCGTTTGAATTTGTCCAGTTCTTCCAGTACAACAATGGGAATGACGATATCATTCTCTTCAAAATTATAGATACATTTGTAGTCGTGCAATAGCACATTCGTATCCACTACAAAAATTTTATTGGCTTTTTTGGGCATGCGAGGCTTATTAAGATAATATCGGTTAAAATTAGCAATTAAATACTTCAAAAACTGTTAGAAAGCTGTTCATAAACTGTTAAACCTATGATAATGAGTGATTCTGAGAATCCTGTAATTGACGCATTATTAAAGCGAAGGAGTATCAGGCGATACAGCAGAAAACCTGTTGATAAGTCTGAGATCATGCTCCTGTTGAAAGCCGGAATGTATGCTCCTTCCGCCAGGAATGAGCAACCCTGGCATTTCATTGTCATTGATGACCGCGGACTTCTTGACAGGATCAGAGAGGTTCATCCTTATGCTTCCATGCTATCAGGTGCGGCACTGGCCATTCTTGTATGCGGGGATGAAAAACTGGAATTAAGCAAGGATTACTGGCCTGTGGATTGTTCAGCTGCCACACAGAATATCCTGCTGGCGGCACATGCACTCGGACTCGGAGCTGTTTGGCTGGGTGTTTATCCCAGGCCTGAAAGGCAATCTTCTATCCGGGAGGTCATTGACCTGCCTGCCCATGTACATCCGTTTTCACTGATTTCTGTGGGGTATCCTGCAGAAGAAAAAGGTATGCCCGACCGGTACAAAGAAGACCGGATCAGGTGGAATGAATGGTAAGTCATTGAATTACAAGGATGCCATAACATTTTTGTTTGACCGCCTGCCCATGTATCAGAGGGTTGGAAAGTCTGCTTATAAATCCAACCTGGATACCACCCTTGCACTGGATGAGTATTTCGGGCACCCACACAGGACATTCAAGAGCATTCATATTGCCGGGACCAACGGAAAGGGTTCCGTGGCCCATATGCTTGCATCCATTCTCCAAAGTGCCGGATACAGGGTTGGCTTATATACTTCACCTCACCTGACAGATTTTCGTGAAAGGATAAGGATAGACGGGAAGATGATACCAAAAAAATTGGTTACGGTATTTGTTGAACAGCATAAGGAGATACTAGAGAGTCTGCAACCTTCTTTCTTTGAAATGACAGTGTCCATGGCGTTTGATTATTTCTCGAGTGAAGAGGTAGACTATGCTGTTGTGGAAACAGGAATGGGAGGACGTCTTGATTCCACCAATATCATCCAGCCTATGGTGTCAGTGATTACAAATATTGGATTTGACCACAGCCAGTTCCTTGGAGATACCATTTATAAAATTGCCGTGGAGAAGGCTGGTATTATTAAAAGTGGTATTCCTCTTGTTGTCGGGGAAACACAGAAGGAAGCCCGGCTTGTGTTCACCAGGACAGCCAGGGAGAGGGGATGTGCCATTACATATGCTGATAAAAAGATCCAGGTATTGTATTCCACTCAAAGCCTGAAGGGCACACAGGTCATGCATATCTCCTGGACCAAAGGGCATAAAATGGAATCACTTGAGACCGACCTGATGGGATTATACCAGCAAAAGAATGTTGTCACTGTTCTGTCGGTTATAGAAGTCCTTTCCACGATTGGTTTAAATATCCAGGAAACGGATGTAAGGAAAGGCCTTGCCCATACCTGCACCATGACCGGACTCAGGGGGCGTTGGGAGATCATTGGGCACAATCCCATGACAATATGTGATACCGGGCATAACCGGGAGGGTATACGGGAGGTGATGAAACAGATCAGGCAGACACCCTGTAAAAAGATGCATATGGTTATGGGATTGGTGGATGATAAGGATCCATCTTACATCCTGGAACAATTACCTGCCGATGCCCAATATTATTTTACACAATCCGGGGTTCCGCGTGCTATGGACAGGGAGAAGCTGGCGGCAGAAGGTCTGCGCTTCGGCCTGTACGGGCAGATTTGCCCAACTCCTCTGAAAGCCCTTAAAATGGCCCTTTCTAAGGCAGATCCGGAGGACCTGATCTTTGTGGGTGGCAGTACATTCGTTGTGGCAGAGGTGCTGGAAAATTACGTATCTTTGAAAGATTAAACAGGAATAATTGCGCAACCACTGCCATATTCATAGGGTAATTATGATCATTTACCTGCTGGGATCTGTTGCTCAGCAGGGTCCGTTGTCTGCTTCCGATACACTGTACCTTGACAAGAATTTTGAGCAGGCATATGCCACTCATTATGCTTGGATATATGAAGATAAAGAGCAGGATGAGACTCTCCAGGCTATCCTGAACAGAACATTTATGGAGCATTCCAAACCCTACCTGAATTTTGGTTTCTCTACGTCGGCATACTGGTTGAAGATTGTGTTTAAAAATACCGATGATCTACCTCTGGAGATCTACTACCAATACCTGAACCATTACCTGGATTTTGTTGATATTTATCTTGTGGATGAGAATGATTCACTGCTCACAAGAGGATCCTTTGGCGCAAGGAGGATGCAGCCTTCCTACAAGAGTTTAAAGATGAATCCCGTGTACGATCTTGACATTCCACCGCAAGGGATCATTTCACTTTATCTTAGGATCCAGTCAGACACCCCGCTCCGCTTACCGCTTGTATTCAACTCATCAGATTCCCTGGTAAAAAGAGAAAGGAAACGGCATGTTTTTCTTGGCTTCTTTTATGGCATTGCGGGTTTCAGCTTTCTGCTGGTTTTCAGTATTATTTTGATCACGCGTGACAGGATGTATGTTTATTTTTTGCTGGCCCTGTTCTGGCTTATCGTGTACATGATCGCTTTTGATAATCTTTTACCCCGGTGGGTGATCGCTGGAAGACCTGCATTCATATTGCATGTTACTACTGCCTGCTCTGTACTTGTAGGATTATTCTATGTTTTATTTACCCAGCGGTTCTTCTCTCAGGAAAAAGCACCGTATGGGGTATTATCGATGTTCAGCGTTTTAAAGATACTATCCATCATTTTTTTCGCCTGGTATCTGATCGATTATTACTCAGGGAACAAAATTACCTATTTATTTTTGCCATTACTGATGCTGAGCCTACTTATCATTTCCGTGATTTACTGGGTATCCGGATCAAAGCTCGCCAGATTCTTTTTCTGGGCCTTTTTCATCCCCCTGGTAGGGGTCGTACTCCAGGCACTGGCTAATTCAGGAGTGATTCATTCTCATGTGCTTGTAGTCTATTCGATGAAGGCAAGTTACATGTTGCAGAATATAGTATTTATCATTGCCATCGGAGACAGATACATGCTGATGCAGCAGAATTTTACGGGGCTCCTTCAGGAAAAAGTTGTGGAGCGGACTTTAAAGCTGGAAGAGACTCTCGATCGTTTGAAATCTACCCAGCAACAACTTGTTCATTCAGAGAAGATGGCCTCTCTGGGTACCCTAACATCAGGCATTGCCCATGAGATAAATAATCCACTCAACGCCATTTCGGACGGTCTGCATATGCTAGAAGATCAGGCTGATGTGAAGTCAATACAATCTGCCAGATCGATGATCAGGGAAGGTTTTGAAAAGACGCACAAGATCGTAAAGGCCCTGATGACCTTTTCCAGGAGTGATGCTATAAAACCGGTCAGAAGTGATCTACATGAGATCATTGATAATACCCTGTTATTTATCAGGTCCAGGTTAGGCGAGGACATAAGGATTCATAAGGATTACCGCATAAATCGCACAGTGTCTGTTTTCCCGGATAAGCTTCACCAGGTTTTACTCAGTGTTATTGATAATGCCATTTATGCCATTAAGCATAAGGAACAATTGAAGGATGAATTTATCAGGATCTGTACATGGGAAGTAAAAGGAAGAACTGTAGCGGAATCAAAGGTTGTAATAGAGATCTGCAACTCGGGCCCAAATATCCCAGATCAGGATCTCTCTCAGATTTTCGATCCTTTTTTTACCACCAAGGATCCAGGTGAAGGAACGGGACTGGGATTATCAATTTCCTATTCTCTTGTCCAGGACCATCATGGTGAAATAGAGGTTCATAATGTTCCGGACGGCGTCTGTTTCGTCATCACGCTTCCTGTCTCAGTGAAAAAATAAAATTCTTGCCGGAGTTTAACTTTAAGTCTATATTTGATCTTACATATTTTCTTTATTAATCTCCTGAACCTGAGACAATGAAATACTTAAGTTTTCTTCTTTTACTTTTAGCGGTAAGCTGTAAACCTTCTGTTCAACAGCAAGAACAAGAGAAATGGATACAACTTTTTAATGGCAGTGACCTGGAGGACTGGGACATCAAGTTTGCCAAACACCCGCTGAATGAGAATTATCTCAACACTTTTCGAGTAGAAGATGGAATGATGACAGTAAACTATGATGAGTGGGATAGCATTGACGGTGAGTTCGGGCATATTTTCTACAGGCAGCCGTTTTCATACTACAGGTTGAGGGTTGAATACAGGATCATCGGTGAGCAGGTCCCAGGAGGAGCAGGATGGGCGTTTAAGAATAGTGGTGTCATGTTCCATGCCCAATCGGCGGAAAGCATGCTGGTTGAACAACCTTTCCCCATAAGCATAGAAGGTCAATTCCTGGGCGGAGGAGAAGAAGGAGACCGCCCCACGGCCAATCTCTGTACACCTGGGACCAATGTCGTTATAGACGGGGAACTGGTCACCCAGCATTGCATCAATTCATCCTCCGAGACATTCAGGGGAGAGGAATGGGTCAATGTTGAATTCATAGTACTTGGAGACAGCATTGTCCATCACCTGGTCAATGGAGACACTGTACTGACATATAGACAGCCTCAGATCGGCGGAGGGGGTTTACCCGAAGGTTTCCCACTTCTGGATGGAACCCTGCTTTCATCCGGATACATTGCCCTTCAGGCCGAAAGCCATCCTTTCCAGTTCCGCAAAGTTGAGTTGCTGGACCTGAGTAAGGAATACGAATAAATATCCAAAAAAGATCTCCTTTAAGGATTCAAAACCTCCATTCGGAAGGGCTAACTTGACTGGCTGAAAAAATGCATGATTTCCTTTGTAATAATCATTTAGTCATGTATATTTGCACCCGCAAAAGGAAAATATCCTTGCGCAAAACGGGCGATTAGCTCAGCTGGTTCAGAGCACCTGCCTTACAAGCAGGGGGTCACTGGTTCGAATCCAGTATCGCCCACAATGAAAAACACCTCGATCGACAGATCGGGGTTTTTTTATTATCCGGAAACCACTCAAGCTTGCTTGAAAGTGGTTTCAAGGATAATAAATCCGGGCTTGCCCGAGTGTTTTTCATTGTTAAGGCCCCCAAAAGGATCACGGCCGAGCTTGCGAGGCCGCTAATCCAGTATCGCCACAGATAAGAATGAGAGAGTTAGTTTAGTCTGGCTCTCTTTCGGTTGGTGTATGGTTGATGGGGGATTGAAGTTTGAGGTGGAGCCTAGTTAGGTATAAACCATATCGTAGGGAAGGATCCTCCGTTTCCATTTCAATTTTCTTTAGAGTCTGGACAGTACTTCACGCTATCATAGGATAAGCATGAGTAAGATGAAAGAAAAGACGATGAAGAAAATACGGTCTACAAAACCAATAATTTGATTGAAGCTCCAATTTATTTGGGAATATGTACCATTCTTTTAGGTACTTCGAACTTACTCGGCAAGAGGCTTTTGATAGACTTAAGGGATAATCCCGGGGTCAGGTCTGTAATACTCAAGTCCTTTTGTCCCGGAAAACTTTGATATTTTCTTCACCAGTTTCTCCTGGTCCTCCCTGCTAAGTTTTGCAAACTTCTTTACAGCCTCAATATTCTGGTCCACCTGCTCCAGACGATCCGTTCCACATACCATAGATGTAATGGGCTGGGACAGGTTGAACCAAATAACCTCTTCAAGACTAAGGTAATTGGGAATAATTGGATCATCCGTTTTCCAGTCTGTAAGTGTTTTCTGTAAAAAATTCCCCTCCGGCAAATGGTTTCATTCCCATAACCGCATAATCTCTCTTCAACAAATCAGGTATCGATTCTTTGACAAAGCTATCGGGTTTAATCGTATCTATGGGATTGACAGGAATCTGTACTGCCACGAAGAGGGTCTTTTCCCGCAACTCGCTCCATCAATATTCTATGTGCTTCAGTGTTGTTATGCGCGGTGAATCCAAGATATTTTACCTGTCCCTTCTGCTGGGCTTCAAGCATCACTTCAAGAACTCCGTCAGCCAAACGCCCATCTACATCTTCCTTTGATCTGACACAATGCATATAATAAAGATCGATTTGATTGCAGTTCATCCGGCGAAGGGAATCTTCTACCTGTTTCCTGGCATCCTTCCCATTCTCGGCAGCTATTTTTGTGGCCAGGAAGATCTGGTCACGATATTTGGGTATCAGGTATTTGCCGTACCGTTCCTCTGATCTACCCTCGTCATAAATCCATGCAGTCTCATAATATCGACAGCCCAGTTCCATACCTCGTTCAAGGATAGCCTGAGCAGTTTTATCACTATCAGCGTTGGCAATATGCCATCCTCCCATACAGTAAATGGTCAATTCTATTCCGGTTTTCCCAAAAGGTCTTGTCGGAAGTATTGCTCCATGTTTATCTGAAGTACCGGTTGTAAGGGGGGCTCCCCATAATCTGGGTGCTGCGGCGGTGGCAAGACTGCCCGCTGCAAGCTGTTTAATGAATCTTCTTCTTTGAACCATATTATTTGGATATCTGTTATCTCATGCACAATTTAGGCCTTACAATGGACAGATCCAATATAGAAACCATTAATTTTTATGTGCCATTTTTTTTTGGTACTAATTACCATATTAATAACAGGGTAATATATAATAGTCTGATTGTCACTATGTAATTGCATATTGTGCCAATACCTTTTTCTATTATTTTTTGAGCATTGTTCTTAATATGTATTTCTGCGAATACTTCAGGGAGCCATTAATCATCCCAAATATGGTTGAACAAAATATATGGGATTTTGGATTTCGTCATCAGATGTTTCAAACCATCTATTAGTATGTGAACTGGACAACGCAACTATAGATGAATGAAATTCATCTTAAAGTAAACTATCCATCCACCCCGATGAATACAGTATACAATCTTTAATTCTAAAATTCATGGATACAACAAGAAACACATGGTATCTTTTTTTGCCTGATGAATCTGTAGCTGAAAGTGTCAAAGAATTTCGTGATAAATACCCAAATTGGAAGATCCTTCCCGAAATAATCGAGGTAGCTCAAGACTGGATAGTTATGAAGGCAGTAGCTGGCGATTGTTTGTGATCATTCAAGGGATGGACTCCGCGAAAAAAGATGTATATTGTTTCTTATGTTGGATCAAAACTTTGAACAATTGCATAACAGGATATTTTTATGCATTCTTCTCACACTGTTTTTAGCTCATACCCAATCCACACCACTACAGGCCCAGGGCAAAGCGGAGCCTCAATCCCTCCTGCAACCTGATGAAATCAGCGGCTTGCTTTGTTTCTGGGATTTTCAGGAACATGCGGGGGCTGACCGGATGGCCAGGGGAAAATACATGTATGCACTAAAGGAAATGAATGGTCCCATCCACCGGGTGGAGGATGGAATTTTCGGAAAGTATTGTGTCGACATCGAATGGGGTCAGTGGTTCCGGATAGAACGTAAAGATGCGCCTGGCCTGGACATACATGGTACTAAGCAGCAACTGTCCATGGTTGCCTGGGTGACACGGGAATCGGACCGGGTATGGCAATACATTGCCGGAATGTGGGATGAGGGTCTTGAGAAATACAGGGGAAAGGCAAGCGGGGAGGGGTCTGATGCTCCCGACCGGCAGTATGCCATGTTTATCAATGGGTACTGGCAGACCCATCAAACGGACTATGCCCGGACCAGGGCGGAAAATCAGGTTCATGGCTATGTTTCACCCTACGGTGGTGCTACCCCCGACCATCCTTTTGCCTTTGATTATGCAACCGGTGTAACAAAACTTGAAAAGGGCCGCTGGTACATGATCGCCTATACCTTTGACGGGAGCATCATCAAAGTGTTTGTGAACGGAGAGCTCGATTCAAATGAGCATTGTAATCCTTTCCCCTATGATGGTCCTATCCATGATGGAGGAGAGGATGGTGCTGATTTTACAGTGGCTTTGCGCCGTGTGCCGAAATTTCCAAGCTACCCGGAAGGCAAACCTGAGAATGAAGCAGGATTTGACGGACACCTCGGGGGATTGGCAATCTATGACCGTGCCTTGAGGGAAGAAGAAATCAAGAAATTATACAGGGAAGCATGTCAGGAAAAACCCCCTAATTCATTTAACACCTGCAAACGCCACTTTTGACAAAAATTTTTAACTTGTTAGGATCTCATCAAATAAAGATGTAATCAATCAAAACCCTGAACATATGAACCTAAAGAATCTTCTTATTTTAATTTCGGTCTCCGTCTGCGCCTTCTCGATTATGACCTGCCAGCAGACCGATGATACTACCGCTGAAGGACCACTCACACCTCTAGAGCAATTCCAGGACATGAAATTCGGCATGTTCATTCACTGGGGATTGTATGCCCTCCCTGCCGGGGAATGGAAAGGGAAGTACGTACGAGGGATCGGTGAATGGGTGCAGTTCCGTGAAAAGATTCCGGTGAAAGAATATGAAAAACTCGCAGAGCAGTTTAATCCCGTGAAGTTCGATGCTGATGAATGGTCGCAGCTGGCTGAGGATGCCGGGATGAAATACATGGTGATCACCTCCAAGCACCACGATGGGTTTGCCATGTATCATTCCAGGGCAAGCGATTACAATATCATAGACCGGACCCCATTCGGGCGTGACCCGATGGAGGAACTTGCCGACCGCCAATGCAAAGCGGGACATTGGATTCGGATTTTACTATTCCCAGGCCCAGGACTGGCATGAGCCCAATGCATCCGGGAACACATGGGACTTTCCGGAGGAGAGGGATCCTGCACCATACGTGGAAGGGAAGGCTATTCCCCAGGTGAAGGAATTGCTGGAAAACTATGGTGAGCTTGCACTGATCTGGTTTGATACACCAAGGCTTCTCACCGAGGAGCAGGCAAGGTCGCTTAAACAATGGTCAAAGATAAACAGCCCACCTGCCTGGTAAATGACCGGATCGGGTTTAGCCTGGGCGATTATTACCAGATGGGCGACAATGCGATACCCACCCTGGTCTATGACTGGAAGGCCTGGGAGGTTCCGGCCACCCTGAACGATACCTGGGGTTACAAAAGCATGGACAACAACTGGAAAGATCCGAAAGACCTTTTGTATAAACTCTCAGATATTGTCCGTAAAGGGGGGAACTACCTTCTGAATGTGGGTCCGACTGCAGAGGGGATTATCCCGGCCGAAAGCCAGAAGATCCTTCGTACCATGGGTGAATGGCTGGATAAAAACGGAGAAGCCATTTACGGGACCTCGCATACTCCCTTCTTCAATACTGAGATCACCTGGAAGTGCACCGTCAAACCCGGGAAGCTATATTTCCATATTTTGGTCTGGCCGGGGACCAGCCTGGAAATCGAGGGACTCGAAAGCAAGGTGTCTTCTGCAAAATTCCTGGCAGATGGCACTCCTGTATCATTTTCGCAAAAGGGGAATGTACTTACATTTGAACTACCTGAGAACGCACCTGATCCGGTAAATACGGTAATTGTTGCCGATATTGAAGATGAATACCCGGTCGTAACACCGGGAAAACGGTTCAATGATCCCCAGGAAAAGATCGTTCTTTTTTCAAGGGATGCCCGCATCCGGGGTGAGGAAGCCAGGTACGATTGGGATAACAATACCGTAAGCGGGTTCCTGGATTCCGGATCCCCGAAGAATGAACTCTGGTGGTATCATTATCCTTTCGATACGGATACTTTCCGGATAAGTATCGAATATGCATGTGAAGAAAATCAGGCTGGCAGCGGCTGCTACCTGAGACTGGTGAACCGGGATGACCAGACCTCAAACCAGCTACTGGAGGGTACCATCGAAGGAACAGGTGGCGAATTCCGGAGTTTTGAAATGGGAGAGATGTATTTCAACAAAGGGGAATACCAGATCCTGGGCTTCGGTCTGGACGATGAGAGGTCTGCTGGAGTTAAAGTCCGGAAAATCGTGTTGAGCAGGATTTAGGAAAATGAGATCCTTATTGCGCTAAAGGGCTCAATGGCAATTTTTATCATCTTGCCGGTTCGAATGATCCCCTGACTATCCGAAGCTGATTCATTTGATATTGTATCGATCACAAATTAGAATGGACTCCAAATGGTAGATCCAACTGCACTTCTTTTGTTTAATAAAAGTACATTAAAATTGAACAAAAAATAGTATTGTCTGTTTTAATGATAAGACAACTATTAATTTAAAACTCTAGAAAAATGAAAAAATTAATCAATTACGTCACATTATTGGGTTTGGCCCCGGTTCTAATGGCTTCTAATTATACAACAGATGAAGAAAATGAGCCTTACTCATCTTCAGGCAAGGTTATGAGTCATCTGGTTTTGGATGAGGCATCTTCCATCATTTGGGAGGGCAGTAAAATAGTAGGAGGAAAGCATGTTGGAACCATTGCCATTGAGGAAAGTTCACTCACTTTTAATGGAACCCAACTGATTGGGGGTTCCTTCGTCATGGATATGAATTCCATCAAAAACACAGATCTGGATGGTGGGTCAGCAGCAAAGCTCGAGGGGCATCTGAAATCAGAAGACTTTTTCGGTGTTTCAAATTACCCTACCTCAATGTTTAAAATTTCGAATGTTAAGCCAGGAGAAGAGGATAACGAGTACCATGTAACGGGTGATCTGACCATCAAGTCAACGACCCTGCCAATTACTTTTCCAGTAGTCATTAGCTGGGACGCAGATAGGGCCATTGCCAAAGCCGAAATCTCGGTAGACAGGGCAGATTTCGATGTTCGATTTGGTTCTGGAAGGTTTTTTGATGGACTGGGAAATAAGGCGATCAAAGATGAATTTACCCTGGATATAACCTTAGTTTCTGTAATGTCAAACAAACCCTAGAACTCACTTTTCAAAAATCTGATATTTTTTGATAACCATTTGGAGCAGTCATTCTGATTGAGTGACTGTTCTTTTTTTGTGCCCGGCATGCACGATGGCGAAAGGGCGAAAGTCCAGAATGTAATTTGACAAGATTGCTGCTGTAGTGTCTTTCATTTGGATTTTATTTATGGTTTCTATTAGTGCTAGTGAAAAAATGTTGAAAAACCATTGCGGAGAGAACATCCATCATAACGGTGTTTTCTTCGGACCAGTCAACACAAAAGAGCTATTCGGTATAGTTTCACTTACTTTCCATCGATGCAAGCCTGAAGAGCCTGGAGGTAGACACCGGAGAACTGATGCCTTCTTTTGATCCCCAGGGATTGTACTAGAAATTATTTAACTTATACCAAAATTAACATCATGAAACGAAGAAATTTCATCAAAATCGGTGCTGCCGCCGGAATAGGATTACAGTTCCCGGAAATCCTGGCTATGTACGAAGCGGGAGGCGAGATACCTAAACGCATCCTTGGTAAAACCGGAGAAAAGTTATCTATTGTTGGATTTGGCGGTATTGCCCTTAAGAATAACGGACAGGAGTTTGCCAATAAATTGGTACCGGCTGCCTTTAATGCCGGGATCAACTATTTTGACGTTTCACCCAGGTACGGAGATGCAGAGGAAAGATTGGGACCCGCATTGAAAGAATATCGCAACAAAGTTTTCCTGGCCTGTAAAACTAAATTCAGGGACAAGAAGGGGGCAGAAGAGGATTTGAATAATTCCCTCAAACTCTTAAAAACAGACCATTTTGATTTGTATCAATTTCATTCGCTTGGTGGTTTGGATGAAGTAGATCAAATATTCAGCCCGGACGGGGCCATGGAAACATTTCTCAAGGCTAAAAAGGAAGGCAAGATCAGGTATTTCGGTTTCTCAGCACACCATGAGCAGGCTGCACTAAAGATGATGGAAATGTTTAAATTTGATACCATCCTCTATCCCATAAACTGTGCATGTTGGGAAAATGGAAATTTTGGCCCCGGGGTTTACAAGACCGCGAAAAATCAGGATATGGGTGTCCTTGCTATTAAAGCAATCGCAAAACAAAGGGCAAAAAAAGCAGATCAGCTTTATCCTAACATGTTCTACAATCCTTTCAGCGAAGATGATGAGATTGATAATGCCCTGAAATTCACCTTATCGAAAGACCTTACAGCGACCGTTCATGCGGGAGACAGCGTATTCATGAAGAAAACTCTTGATTTTGTACGCAGGCATAAAGTCATAGAGCCTCCGGATGATATAGCGATCAGAAAGATGGTAGAGGGAGTTGCTCCTGTTTTTCAGAATCTTCAAGTTTAATGCTGCCCGGACAGAGCTGGGAATTGAAGATTGAGATCTGTATGCCCCCCCTGGGACTTATAACACGTAGCCATTTCTGTAAGTGTTAAAGTCTCCGGTCTGGTCTGGTTTAATTCTTTTTTATTTGGTATGCACTAAAGAATACAATTATATTATGAATAGATATGAATAATAAAAGGGGGTGTTAAAAACACTCCCTAATGTCTATTTAATCGCCTATATTTTGCGTATAATAAACAGCCCAAGCAAAATTATCATATACTTTGGTCTCTTTCCATAAACCAGAGAATTTGTCTAATAAGGATTTTCCTAATACCGATGGTGTCAGAAACATTGATCTGTAGATCGCTGGATATATTTGGTATCAAACAAAACCAATGCCTGCAACATCATCCAAATCATTGCCAATGTGAACATTAAGGGATAAATCCTTGATTTTATATATTATTTCGTAGTTTTATTTAAGAATTCCCACTTCTCGAAATAACAGAACGCATAGGCTCTAGCAGTTTCAATCCCATTTTTCATTCATTCAATGACAAATAAAATTGGCTTTATGAAACAATGTTTATATGTGTTATTATTCTATCAATATAATTTGTAAGAGATGTTATCCTATATCCAGAGGAAGCATGTTTTTAGCTTCTTATTTATGATTTGCATGCCTCTGTTTTCAGTGGCTCAGGTTAATAATATAGGGACCAGGAAGGTATTGATGAACCTAAATGGAAACATCCTTAAAATACCCTATTTTTCTAATAGTCAATTGGATATATTAGATCATAATGTGAATCAAGCCATCATTGTTATTCACGGCACGGACAGGAATGCAGATGATTATTATGCAAACATGTTAACTGCCGCCTTAATGCGTCCCGATGAAACTGATTCGACAATCATAGTTGCTCCTCAATTTTTAACTGAGGCAGATATTGATTCCTTCGCTTTAGATAATGAACATCTTTATTGGAGTAGTGGTGGATGGAAATCTGGATCCAACTCAAAAAATAATATAAAGAATCCAAGACCGGTACAAATACCATCGTATGCTGTATTAGATACAATATTGTTAAAGCTTGCACAAAACTTTCCTAACTTAAATTCGATCGTATTTACAGGTCATTCTGCCGGAGGGCAGCTAACCAATAGATACGCGGCCTCAACTCCGATTGTAGATATATTATACAATCAATATCAAGTTTGTACCAAATTCATTGTAGCCAACCCAAGTTCATATTTATACATGGACAATAAAAGAAGGATTTCTAAATCTTCGGATCAATTTGAAATACCAACTACATCTTGCGATGCATATAATGAATGGAAATATGGTTTAGATGACTTGTATACTTATCCATCTCAGGTTGGTGTTGACCTCATAAGAAGCATGTTAGCAAAACGTCAATGCATCTATCTTCTTGGCGAGAATGATAACAATCCTAATTCTACTGCTCTAGATGTTACATGTATGGCCATGTTGCAAGGTAGTCATCGATTGGAAAGGGGTAGTATATATATTCAACATCTAATAAGTTTTTACGGGGAAAGTATACTTAATAATCATTCGATAGATACTGTCCCAGATGTTGGACATAGCAATTTTGATATGTATACATCAGACAAGGGATTGTACCACCTCTTTGAGTCTTACCCAAATTTTTGTGGAAATGTTGTATCAACATATGACTACACTCCCTTAGTATTTTCTGTTTATCCTAACCCGACAAGTGGAATTGTAGAAATACATTCAGATCATAATAGAGCTACTATTACTGTGCATGATATTTTTGGAAAGCTTTTGAAAAAGATTGAATACATTAATGGCACAGACAATCATATTGACATCGGTGATCTAAATGATGGTATTTACCTGCTTGGATTTAATTTTGAGGGTAGTCGCATAACGAAACGTATAATTAAATGCCAATAAATCTGGAGAAACTTTTAAATACATTGCCCAACAAAGAACTGTGCTAAAATCCTATCACATGAAATCCCTGGCATCATCCCTTTTATTAGGTTGAAAAGGATTTTCCTAGCAAACCCTGATATATTCCCAGACATTCCCTACCATATCATATAGTTCATATGGATTGGGCATTTTTATATGCGAATTCAGTCTTGTAATCCTTCTAATTTTGGGACAAGTCTTTCCTCATCTTTCATTAACTGATGCCAGTAAACGGGTCTGCCTTCATAAGCTGCTGTTCTTCCAAGAATGCTTACCAGGTTACTGGTAACACTAGGTTCAACTGTTACATTGTCATAATTGCCTTCCGTAATATTTTTGTGGAATGATGCAATATTGGCAACAGCACCTTCCATAAATATCCCTGGTGATCTTCCACCACGATAATAGTTGTTATCGCTTTTGATTATTACATTGCCACCATATTGGGTTTCAAGAACCCCTTCAGAACCAAACATCCTGTTCCGGATCCCTTCGGGTGTGGTACCATGTCCCTTAAATTGGCGGGAGCTGAATGTTATTCCAACATTATTGGGATACTGGTATACCATAGAAAAATGGTCCCAGCAATTGCCTTTATCTTTTCTGACCTTGTGTCCGCCCGTTCCTGCGGCATAAACCGGTTTTTCATTCATGATCCAGCTCATCACATCGAGTGTATGAATGTTCTGTTCAGTAATGATATCACCTGAAAGTGCTCTGCTCATCCCCCAGGCACGTAATTGATTTTCGGGATTTGTGGGATCGGCATCAAGATAAGGTATTTGTGTATCCCAGGGATGTCCGGCATGGTAACTTGACTCACCAAAGGCAAAGGTTCCCAATGCCCCATCGTGTACACGTTTTATAGCTTCCATAAAAAATTGATCAGCACGTGTCTGAAAATCAATCAGAAAGCAGAGGTTCTTGCCCATGGCAGTTTCACCACTGTCTTTAATACTTTTACATCCCGGAACATCAACAGCAATGGGTTTTGCAAGATATACGTGCTTTCCTGCGGCAACTGCTGCTTCTGCCTGCTCAGGATGAAAATAGGGTGGGGTTTCAATGACAATAGCATCGAGTGGTAATTCAAGCAGTCTTTTGTAGGCTGAGAGTCCGGTGAATCTTTTCTCCTTGCTGATTTCAAACTGATCCCCAAATGCATCGACCTTATCTTGGAAATAGTCTGCTGCCCCGTCCAATTCATAATTGCCGTTTTCCATAAATAACTTAGCAATCCATGTACCTCGTCCTCCGCATCCTATCATACCTGTTTTAATTTTGGAGTTTGCTTTGGAGCCGAAAACAACTGCTGGTTTCATGACTGAAAACGATATGGCAGCAGCACCTGTGCCTGCAATAAATTCTCTTCTTGTGAACGATTTCTTTTTCATGATTGATTTGATTTATATATCACTTATTTGTGTTGTCCCAATAAAGCCTTAAATGTGATGGGTATTTCGGATTGTGATGTACACGATGCCTCTGTGTTTTATAGGCAGCAGGTGGAGCCGACATGATTGAAGGTACAAAGGTTTGTGGATTGAGGTCGTAAAGAGGGAACCAGGTACTTTGAACCTGTACCATAAGGCGATGCCCGGGTAGAAAAGTGTGATTCAAATGTGGCAATGGAATAGCATATTCCAATACCTGGTCAGGTTCAAGAGGTTCAGGTTTGTCATAGTTCTCGCGGTAGCGGCCCCGGAAGATATCTGCGCTCACCATGAGTTGATAGCCGGACATTACAAAAGACGGGCTATCGTCTGGGTAAACGTCTATAAGTTTCACTACCCAATCAGCATCAGTACCTGTAGTCTCGGCGAGCAGCTGAGCGGTCACCGGTCCTCGAACAGTTAAAGATTCTGTAAGTGGCTCACTAAGCCATGCGGCCACATCCGGCCTGCCATCCACAAAGCGTTGGTCTTCGACGAGCCAACGCCGCCATTCTGCTATGGCGGGTGGATTGCTGTATTCTATTCCCCAATTGGGGCGCGGTTCGTAGGGTACCGGCTTGGCCGGATCCGAGACGAATTCTGTGAATGCTCCCTCGACTCCCGGTGGTGTAAATGCAAGGCCACCGTCTGGTTGCAGGTAAACCTCGATTTGCTCATCAATCGGTGGCCATTGGTCGAAGTTATGCCAACGATTTGTGCCTGTCTCGAACACGGTGACCGGTGCCGGTAATTCTACCGCATCTTCGTGCAGGTAATGGCGCAGAAAAGGCGCCAGGACCTCCTGGCGGAAACGCTTTGATGTATTTTCATCAAAATTCAGGGCACCCAGGCTGCTTCCATTTGCAAAGTGCTGACCATGGTACCAGGGTCCGGCAGCAAAGAAGTTATATTCATTGGTCTTATCATGCCTTTCGAGCACTTCATAGACTGCCGGTGAACCATAGATGTCTTCCTGATCCCAGAATCCGTGCACATGTAGTGCAGGCACAAGACGTGGTGGTGCGTCGAACCAGCGGTCAGCGGCAACCTCGCGCCAGTAGGGACCATAGCTCGGAAATTCCATTAGACGTGGCCACATTTCGTGACGTTCATCCAGAAGTGCACCAAGACCTGTTCCCGCTGCACCTTTCCCGAGCATCCAGGCATAGATGTCCTGATTCTCGTAGGTATAAGGAGTAGATTTATCTGTCCGGCTTTCCATCTCGTAGATGAATGAGAATGCATAGCTCCCGCGAAATGCACCCCAATGGAACCAGTCATCGGCCTTCCAGACATCGACGACCGGATTAAATGGTACAGCCGCAGCGAGTGCCGGATGCGGATCGCGCATGGCCGCGAGCGTAAGCCAGCCCGGGTAGGAGGTTCCCCAGACGCCGACCCGGCCGTTAGAAGGTACATTGTTCACCAGCCAGTCTATGGCGTCCCAGGCGTCTGTTGTCTCGTCGGTCTCAGTCTGATTATAGGTCCCCCGAGGAGCTCGATACATGAGGTATTCACCTTCAGATTTAAAGCGCCCCCGGATATCCTGGATGGCATAAATATAGTCGTTGCCGAGAAACATGTTTCCAAGCGTGACAACAAGTCGGGAGGTCGGACGGTCACCAATAATCCGGGTCGCATCATATGGTGTACGCTCAATGATTACGGGCAGCGGTTTTTCTGAATTCTTTGGCGTCAGGATTATGGTATAGAGCCTGATCCCATCCCGCATGGGAACCATTTCTTCGCGAACTTCGAAATCGTCGTGTTGGACAGCTTCGCGGAGGGACTTTTGGGCTGACACCTGTGTATTCAGGATAAAAATTGAAAGGAGGAGGCCCGGAATAAGGATCCGTTTAATTGGTTTGGTTTTTTTTGCTTTCATTTGAACACCTGGGGGTACTTTAATTGGCATTACACTAAATATACAATCTTTTTGAATAGCCAAAGTGAAAGTGCTGAGAAGATTGATCAGGAATGCTTAACTTACTAGATCATTCAATGCGAACAAATGACCACAAAAATTCCCCTGTCAAAAGATGCAGTTAAATCCAACTATTCAAGTAAGGAACATTATGACCTGGTAATCATTGGTGCCGGTATCAGCGGACTATCCACCGCACTGATGTGGTTAAAAAATACAGCAGGCAAAAAAACACTTATCCTGGAGCAAAACAGTTATGTAGGAGGTTATAGCACAGCCTACCAGAGAGGGGATTATATTTTTGAAACAACTCAGCTCTTTCCCGATATTATTGAGATGATGGAGTATCTGGACATAGAGATAAAATTAAAGAGGTATGAGAAGGATTTTATGCGGCGTATTGTGGTTCACGGAGATGAGGTAGATGAATACAAGATCCCCTCAGGGGCTAAAAAATTCACCAGATATCTTATGAACCAGTTTCCGGAGGATGCCAATAAAATCGAGAAACTCATGGCATATTCGGTATCCATGTTCTCACAGGTAAGGAAACTGAAAGTGATTCCAACCCTGGCAGACACCCTGGCCACCCTGTTTAAAGCGCCAAAGGTCATTTCAAACCTTAACCAGACCTATTCCGGGCTGCTGGATAAGTTTAAGATTACAAATCCAAAACTCAGGGAGGTAATGGAAACCTTTACTTCCTTTTCTGGAGTGCCTTCCGACCGTGCATCAGCCATTTATGCTACAGGGGCTATGCTCTCTTCTATGACCCGAACCTTCCGGCCATATGGTTATTTTGATGAGTTTCCGGCGACCATGGCCAGACTATTCCAGGAAAGGGGAGGGGAGGTACGCGTAAATGCCGAAGTTGAACAGATTGTCGTTGAAGATGGTAAAGTTTGCGGAGTTAAGGTCAAAGGGGATGATGGTATGATCCGGGCCGGTACGGTGGTCACTACGATTGACCCGATGGTTGGAATGAGGAAACTCGTGGGAGATGAATACCTGGGAGAAAAATATATTGAAAGGTTGAAAAATGTGGTAATGTCTACTTCATCCTTAAATATTGCCCTGGGACTTGATGATAAGATTGATCTCGCCGCTATGGATCTTGATTATCCATATAATGTTGTATCTACCGGTCTGGGTACCTCGGAAAAACTTTTTGACGGTTTTCTGGCAGGGGATAATGCCTTTGCGGAAGATTGTTTTCATGCAGCTGTTATTTGCCCATCCCTGACTACCGGAGCAAAAAACACCATCACCATTCGATGTACTCCATTCGGTATAGGAAAATGGACTGAGTGGAGGGAAAATGATTATAAGAAATACAGGGAGGAGAAAGAAAAATGGGGAGATTTTTTCATTAATATCGCTGAGAAGTATTTCATCCCCGGCTTAAGCAAACACATTGTCGTTAAGGATATTGCCACCCCTGCCACCTTTTCCCGTTATTCCGGTTCACCTACAGGGAGTTTATATGATATGGCATCCATCGTAACCCAGTTCGGTCCCAAGCGATTGCCATTTAAAACTCCCGTTGAAAATCTTTATCAGCCAAAATTTGCACATGGACTGTACGGCAGCATGATGAATGGTGTTCAAATGGTGGATTTGCTACTGGATCGGAAGTTCAATAATGGGAACTCCCTGTTTACTGCAAAATAAAAGCCAGGCGTAGCAGAGTGACAAGACAAGTATTCAATTTAATTTATACTATAAAAATGAAAAACAGCCTTACAACATTTCTGCTAATCTTATTGTTGATATTATCAGCATGTACTCCTGCTGAAAAGGAGATTCATAGTCTTAACAAAGACTACAGCACGCCTGAAGCCATGGGTATCTCCTCAGGCGCTATTCTGGATTTTGTAGAAGCACTTGAAAGAGAGCAAAAAAATGCCATCCACAGTTTTATGCTCAGACGACATGGGAAAATTGTTGCAGAGGCCTGGTGGGCGCCTTTTAATCCGGAAAGTCCACATATGTTATACTCCCTTAGTAAGAGTTTTACCTCCACTGCCATTGGCATAGCACAAGATGAAGGATTGCTGAGTATCGATGATCCTGTCATTTCTTTTTTCCCTTATGAAACACCGGATGATCCAAGTGATAATCTGAAAGCTATGCGGATCAGGGATTTGTTGAAAATGAATTCAGGTCACCAAAGTGGGACAAGTGGTGGAATGAGGCAGGGTAAAACATGGGTCGGAGGATTTCTTGCACAGGAAGTACAACATAAGCCAGGTACCCATTTCGTATATAATAGCGGTGCAACTTATATGCTGTCAGCTATCATTCAGAAAGTTACAGACTCAACCCTGCTGGATTACCTGAAACCAAGACTTTTTGAACCCCTGGGTATTGAGGATCCAACCTGGGAATCTGATCCGGACGGAATAAATACAGGTGGATGGGGATTAAGTGTGAAAACTGAAGACATCTTGAAGTTGGGGCAACTTTACCTTCAAAAGGGTAATTGGAATGGAAAGCAACTGGTTTCAGAAGACTGGGTTGAGGAAGCGACATCATTTCAAACTTCCAATGGCAGTGATCCGGATAGTGACTGGGAACAGGGCTATGGATATCAATTCTGGAGGTGCAGATATAATTTTTACAGGGGAGATGGGGCTTTCGGCCAGTTTTGCATTGTTATGCCTGATGAGGATGCCGTATTGGCCATAACATCAGGTTCATCGGATATGCAGGCCATATTGAACATTGTATGGGAACACCTTTTGCCTGGCATGGGAAAAACTGCATTGCCACCAGATGATGAAGGGTTGAAATTGTTACATGATAAATTACAGGGACTTGCCATCAGTACAGTTGAGGGTGAAGAGAACTCACCCAATGCATCAGGTATATCTGGCAGGACTTACATTATGAAGCCAAATAACATGGGCATTAAATCCATTTCTTTCAATTTTGATTCTTCTCCCGATATAATAACCATTAATACTGATGAAAAACAGCAATCATTCAGTGTAGGGTATGAGACCTTGGAACTTGGATCTATGATAAGTCCCCAGATTGTATCCAAAGAAGTTGCCGTGAGTGGTGCCTGGGAATCTCCAAATAAATACCATGTAAAAATTATATATTATGAAACACCACATGAGGTAGAATTTACGTTTCAGTTTAAGGAGGATGAGCTAATATGGGATACGGAACAAAATGTTTCATTTGGGCCTACAAGTTTGGAACAACTCAAAGGAAATGCCCTATAGCTTGAATAACTGGATATATAAAAGAAAATAATGTATGATACGAAATGAAGAAGAGAGCCGTCGGAAATTCTTAAAGAAGTTGATTGCAGGTACTTCGGCCTTGGGACTTGCCCCGTACTATGATGTCCTTAGAAGGATGTGAAAGAATAGACGATAATTTCAGAAATCCCACATCGCCGTTTTGGTAAAACAGGAGAATTTGTGAGTATTATACAGCCTCGGCGGCCAGGCTACCCTGGAACAGCCTGAGAAAGATGATGAGGCATTAGATATCATTAATAAGGCGATTGACATGGGGATCAATTACATCGATACATCTGCCTATTATGGCCAAATGAGAGTGGTACCAGTGAAAGATATATCGGGGAGGTAATGAAAACACGCCGGGATGAGGTGTTTCTTGCTACCAAAACCTTCGCCAGGACTTATGACGGGGCTATGAGTGACCTGGAGAAGTCATTGAATAACCTTAAGACTGATAAGATAGATCTTTGGCAGATCCATAGTATAGATGCGAACGAAAATATTGATCGGATATTTTCTGATAGCGGTTGTCTCAAAGCATTTGAGGAAGCACGAGATCAGGGGATAGTGCGTTTCCTCGGCATAACAGGTCATCAGAGTCCAACCCCAATGAAAGAGCTTATTGACCGGTATCCTTTTGATACTGTTCTTATGGCATTCAATGCGGCAGATAAATATTATAGATCTTTCATTGAGAATTTTCTGCCCACAGCTGTTGAGAAGAGAGATTGGTGTCATTGGTATGAAGGTCCCAGCAAAGGGCAGGATCTTTGATAAGGGAGGAATTATTGACATAAAAGAAGCGATAAGCTATATTTTAAGCCTGCCCGTTAGTACTATCATTGTTGGGATTGGAGAAATCCCTGAGCTTGAGGAAAACATCGAGATTGCCAAGGAGTTTGTTCAGCTTTCTGCGGATGAAATGCTTGCCATAGAAAAAAAGGCTGAACCTCATTATCAGCATCTGCAATATTTCAAGGCTGGGTAGAGGTAGGTTAAATATGGCCCAGATCATTATTGGATGGCCATCCCCACCTGGTATGGAATGCTGCCTGTGAAATTGAGGTACATGAAGTAATGCCTTTACCAGGATAGAAAGTCCCGTTTATTGTCCACCGACGGTCTCTATCCTACTGAAGCTGCAGAAGATAAAATTTTGAATGCTTCCTGAGGGTGTTTTGTGGTCAATGGTTATGCATTTTATTTTTTTGAAAAAGTTTTTGAGCCGGTCTGTCATCGTCCTCTCTGAGTATTTTTTGATATTTATGCCGCTGCATTTTTCAGGTCCATTCTCCGAGAATGTTCCGATCACTAAAATGCCTTTTGGCTTAACACCTTTGTTTAATGTGTTAAGATATTTCTCAATTTCTTTCTCGTCAGTTAGAAAGTGAAATGCGGCCCTGTCATGCCAGAAATCATATTTTTCAGCGGTCTGAAAGTTGGCAGCATCTTCTATTATCCATTTAACTTTGTCAGCTTTATCTCCAAGCCGTTTTTTGGCTTTTTCGATGGCTTTTTCTGATATGTCAAGAATGGTAATGTCCTGATATCCCATGTTAAGAAGATGGTCTACGAGTAAACTATCACCACCTCCAATATCAATGATCCTGGAGGATCTGGGAAGGTCATACTGTTTTATGAATTCCAGCGAGGTAGTAGGTATGGGTTGAAACCAGCTAACTTCGTCACTCTCTTTGCTTTGATAAATATTTTCCCAATGTTTCTTTCTGTCAAAATCACTCATAATCAATAATATAGATGAGGCGCTGCTGGTGATAAAATGATGATTATATATTTGGTCCCTCGACTAAATTATAAAAATTCTTTTTGTGTAATCAGGTTTATGGTTGTTTTGCATTTTTTCAATTTCCCATTCCCTTTAAAATGTTGTAAATTCAAGCTGGTAACATTACAGTGATTGTATGGCCGGGCAAAACAAGATAAATCTTAATCTGAATGTTAGAGGACTTGGTCCTTCTGCCACAAGTGCCCCGATCCAGTATGCAGCCATTACAGCCTTTAACGGAGGGGATGATATTGATGAATACCTTTTAGATGTACGTCGTATTCTGAAAGCATTGGCCGGTTTCTTTGTTGGTGAATTGAATTCGATCAGCATAAACATACCAATGACTCACGGTGGATTCTATCTGTTTCCTGATTTCGGGGCATTCCGTGAAAAGCTTGCTGAAAAGGGGATACTTACCTCTGTTGAAATGTGTTCGGCACTTCTAAAGGAGACAGGTGTGGCCATGCTACCCGGACACGATTTCGGAAGGGATCCGGAAGAGCTAACCGCAAGAATTGCTTTTGTCGATTTTGACGGGGAGTTCGCATTAAAGATTGTTTCTAAAGAATACAGAAACAAAGAAATTGATGAGACATTTATTAAGAATAATGCTCCACGATTGGTAGAAGCCTCCAGGAAACTTACAGCATGGTTCCTAAACTTATAGATTTGGAATAATTTCCATCTATAATCCTTATTTTAACGTAGCAGTATTTTTATGGAGATCTTTGTAACGAAATTAGCTGTTTAATCATATACTGATAAGGGAGTGTCCCCCACGAAAAGTCATATTGAAGAATTAGATTTTAAAAGTTTTCTGGGAAAGCTGAAAACTGGCAACGAAAGATCCTGGTATCAGCTTGATTTTGTTTTGAAGCGTATTATCTGTAAATGGTTAATTAAGAGAAGTATACCAGTTGATGATGCAATTGAGATTTACAATGCTGTCCTTTCCGTTTTTTATGAAAAGATACAAAAGACAAGTTTTGAGACTTTTAGAAATTTAAAATCTTATGTCTTTTCAATTGCAGAGAATAAATTAAAGGAGTATTACCGTAACAGGGTGAAACGAAGAAGAGATGAAAGCGTAGATGATGAGCACTATGGTAAATATATTACTGCTATTACGGATGCAGGAAAGGTAGAAAACGAAGAACAATTATTTCAGGTGGAACGTTGTTTTACATTGTTGACTCAGAAGGAACGTACAATATTAAGATTTGTATATGAAGAGGGAAAATCATTAAAAGAAGTTGCCGGGATACTTTCTGTCAGTGAGAGCAATGCAAGAGTAATAAAACACCGGGCACTGGAGAAGATAAAAAAACAAATTGCTGAAAACAGGAATATGAAACTGTAATGAAAAAAGAAGATTTTCATAAGGACGAATTTTATGATGCATATGTTTTGGGCAGGTTGTCCGCTGATGATGAGGATCTGTTTGAAGAGCACCTTCTGTTTTGTGAACATTGCCGGAAAGAGATTGAGATTCGAGAAGTCATTGTAGCAGCATCTGGGAGGGGGGCGAATATTTCCAAAGAAAAGACCAGGAAAAGAAAACTCTCCACAAAAGCAATCATAATAAGATTGAGCATAGCTGCATCGGTGATTATAATTGCAGGTTATTCCCTGTATATGATTCTTAATCCTGCCGGGGATAAGACTCTTGTGGAAAAAGAAATATCGACGGAAGAAATCCCAGCAAGCCACGATGTTATCACTGACACAAGTTTGATTGCAGAACCTGAGTTCCAATTGGATGATGAACAACAATCTGAACCATTGCTTGCTGAAGCCTTTCTGCCTTCCCCAATGTTTGAAAATGCCATTGAGAATCAGTTGCGTTCGTCAGGATTCACACTGTTGATACCCGCTAATGATCAGAACTTTAAAACCAATGATACGATTGAATTCCGAATGGAAAAACAGCGATGAACAACTCACGCTGGTAATTTTTAATAATAATGGGAAAATAATTTTTGAATAAATAGCTGAATCGCCTTTCACTCTGAAAAAGAAATTCCTGCCCGGATTGTACTACTGGCAACTTGAGACAGATGATGAAGCACTCCTGACATCTAAATTTAGCATAAACTAGGGGTCTGGTTCTCTATGCCAGTCAGATTTCCCCACCAATTGTTGAGTTTCTTCTCAATCTTATTAAAAAAACCCGAGCAAATTGTAACGAACCCTGTTTTCAGGTCATGTCTATTTAGACAGAACGTTTTGTTTGTCTGTAAATCAGAGAAAAAACAAAATGAGAAAAATTGGTTTAGTTATTTTAATCATTGCAGTTGTTGCCGCATTAATCATTCCGGCGATAATAAAAAATCAGAGTGTTGAAGAAACCTTTTCTAACGAGCCTGGCTAAAACGAGTCGAGTCATTGGAGAGGCCCGAAATCCCTGGTACTCTAAATGATTCAGTATTCGCCTGGATAAAGGATGTCAAGGGAGCAGAACTTAATTTGTTTACCTATCATTCCATTTGCAAGGAATACTATGATGGCCTGGGATACCAGGGCAATCTCCCCAAAATCTTTGAGTATCAGAATGTATTACCGATTGAGAAGTTAAATGGAATGACAGCATTGTACAATATTGAAAACCTGGATGAATATCATTTTGACGGAACAAATGCAGTTATCATATTAAAAAATGGTCAAAGGATTGAAGGTAAACCGGTAAAGGATTATGAAATCTCAGGAAGAAGTGTATTTGGCAATATCACCCTTCCCATGGAAAATATAAATTTTGCCAAATTTAATATGATCCTTCCTGGTGTAGCTGATGATATGGCAAGAGAGCCAATAAAGCAATACCTGTATTTTGATGATGGTCATAGTTATTATTGGCCGGATGATTATAAAGGTGAGATCAGTATTATTACCCAAACAGGGGATCAGGAGACGATAGAATCTCCCATTTTCGTCTATGGGAAAAGCGGTTGTGATGATTCCTGGATCCCGTGCAAATCATATTCTGTATGGAATTTATCTGATATCTGCCCGGTTCAGTATGGAAGTATCCTGGTAACCATTCATATCTCAGATTTTGTCTTAGCGGATATTATTGTCAAGGAAAGAGAATACGATAAAGACTTTATTATGAATGTCACATTAAACAATGGGGAGTCCCTCAAAAACGTATCCATGTACAAAGGTCCTGACGGCATTGAAAAGGATTATAGTTATATCGTTGGGATCCTGGGGTTTATTGATAACGGAATGGCTTATACCCCCATAGAAAACTTGAAACAAATCAAATCATTATAGTTATGAAAAAAGTATTTTCCCTGGTCTGTTCAGTAGTATTTCTGCTCAATTATTCCCAGGAGGTAAAATCCCAGGATAGCAAGCATGTTGTCGGACTGTCGTATGGATTTCAATACAGGATTAGTGATATATGGGTTGGGGATCCCTATAACCTGTGGATTGACCAGACTTCATCATCCATTATCGAAGGGTTTTATTATTACAAAATCGCAAAACAATTCCAGACCGGGGTTTTTATGGATTTTGAAACAGGAAAATTTGATGTATTTGGACTGCCTGAGCAGGAAGCTCAGCGCCTGGGCATTGGAGCAATCTTTATGGGGCATTACCCTGATAAGTGGATTCAATTTCAGCGGCGGTGGATATTTTGGATTTAATACTGGTTTTATTAATTACGAAGACATTTCAAGCCGAAGTGGCATAGACTATGGTGTTATGATTGGACCGGCTGTTGAATTCGAGAATTTTGGAGTGGCTATACATCACCATGCAGGATTTTCCTGGTATCCGAAAAAGGATGCTCAGCCAGATGAGTTTGCATATGCCAATACCAAGATCAAAATTAAGATATATTATACTTTTTAAACCAACCCTTTTGAAAACACTTATTGCATATACCGGTATACTCCTTTTTGTATTTGCTATTTCTATTCTGCCAGGATGTAAGAAGGAGGAGAGCCTACCTCCTCCAAACGTCGACATAACAGGAATTTGGGCAGGAAGATGGGAGGGAGATACCGAATCGGATCATGGCAATCTTCTGCTCGAACTTTTACAGGATGAGAGCAAACTGAATGGAGAAATCTTTTTCAGGGAGGATCTTCCAAGTCTGGCTAACTCAGGTATAGGATTGAATGGGACTGTCTTCGGGAATGAAATCACTTTCAGGATGACTGCAGGGACAGAATATAGCTTTCACGGTATTGTTGATGCTAACAGAATCTCGGGGGAAATCGAATATGGTGCTGCATGGAATGTTACGCCTGTCCCCTCAAGTGAGATGCATATCATTGATTCATTTGATTGTCCCGGCAGGATTCCTACATATATAGCTGTTGATAGTCACAAAATATGGGTATTTGATGAATATGGTGACAATATCATTCAAGTATCAAAGCAAACAGGAATCGAAGAAAAGGAACTATTTAACAAGGAACCATGGGATGACAGTTTTCATAGCCGTGGTATAACATCAGATGGTATGTATATATACAGTTCATACCTTCGGAAAATATCCAAGGTTCTGATTAGTAATCCAGAAAACATTGAAGTAATTAATACACCGGATTTCAATTCTTCCAGGCTCTGCTTCGACGGTGAATATTTTTGGGTGCTGGGCTTTACTTCCATTTATATATATAAACTAACAGACGATGGAACCCTTCTGTCCAAATTTGAAAATCATGGCCTCGGCCATGGTATTGCATTTGATGGCACCCATATCTGGATATTGCAGTCTTCTCCAAAGATACTGGTCAAGTATGGTGACGATGGTGAACTACTGGAAGCATACAAATTACCCAAATCCCTAAATAACTTTTATAGTTATCGTGATTTAGCCTATGACGGACAGAATTTCTGGGTATTGGTTAGCCATTTTTCTCCTGATTTGCCAAATAAGGAGTACTTATATAAACTGGGAAATGAATAAGAGAGGATTCTATCTGACTCTTGCCAGCTTGTTTGCCCTTTCTCTTGGGGCAAAATCACAAGCAACAGAGATGCGTACCCATCTCGGCATATCTGCCGGTTACACCCTGATTACAGGAAGTTTTAACGGAACGGATTTTTTCCAGACGGATGATCATATTGTACTAGTACCCAGGATCAAGCCATCTTTTGGTCTGGGAGGGGTTATTGGGATCGGAACAAATAAATTTGCCCTGGATATTGGGTATTATTTTACCAGAAGTGAATACACAAGCATGGATGAGGGCTATTCAGGGACATGTGTTAATCACCTGGTACGGTTTCTTGGTGTTACAAAGTATTTTAACAAATATGCCGAAGGAATTGTCAGACCTTATATTGATGTGGATCTTGCCATTGCCTGGAACGTTTGTGACAAGATTGCATACACACCAAACAACATTGAAGATCCCCTCTCAGCCAAATATGGGGGGATTATCATAGGTTTGGGAGCAGGAACCCTGATTAAGGTGTCAAATAAGCTGGCTATGGACATCAGGATCCTTCCTGAATTGTATGCAGGATCAGATATCAGGGTAAAGGGTTATAAATGGTATGAAATTGCGAAATTCGGGAATTTTCTACTGCAGAGTACCATTGGAATAAAGTACTACTTCAAACCACTCTGATCGGATCATTAGTGAAATTTTGTCAATTAACTCCTACCAGTGTAAATCCTGCCCAGTTAGCGGGAAAGGAAGTTGCCTCATTTTGAATTAAACTTAGTTTTGCTTTTCTCAAAGCATTGGAGTAGGTATCCCCTCCAATAATATCAGCATAAAATTTTACCATTAATTCATAGGTATTCCTATCTCCCACTTTCCAGAGGGAGAAAAGGATATTTGGCGTGCCGGAATAGATAAAGCCCCTGGTCATTGACATGATCCCTTCACCGTTTACTATTCTTCCGAGTCCCGTCTCACAGGCACTTAGAACTACCAGGTCTGCGTTCAGATCAAGATTGTACATTTCTCCCGCAAACAGGATTCCGTCATCATATGCTTCATTTTCAACTGTTTCGTTTTCCGGAGGTGCAAATATTATCCCTGACAGGTTGGGATTCTTTTCGTTTACGATACCATGGGTTGCAAGGTGAATGTATTGATAATCAGAGATGTTATTTTTAAAAGAGATCTCATTGGCTTGGTCAAATAAATACGCTGCAGCATTCAGATTCATATCTTTAAACAGGGAAGCGATGGAGGATACTTCTTTTTCTGAGTATGGCAAATGGTTATAGGTTTTGCCGTCAATAGAAATGGAACGTAATGTTTCATAATTATTGAAGTTAAGGCTGTCGAAAATGGATGTGCCTCTTTGTGTTACCTGGTTGTTTAGCCTATCACTGCTGAAAACCGGAGCGAATCCGATAAAACCACCAGTACCAGTTTCTGTCTTGTTTTCCTGAAGTATCTGGGAGTAAAGCGTGTTGCTGTAATGGTATGAAATACTATGCACCTTAACCAGGTAGTCATTTTGTGTAAAATCTGGTGGGTTATTTCCAGTTGCTGGTTTATGAAGGGTTTCAAAAGGAAGGCAGTAAAGGTATTTGTCCGGGATTATGATCAGCTGGTTTTTTCCTTTAATGACAGATTCAACAGGTCGGATAAGGATATCATATAATGCTTTGTTTCCTATGTAAAAATCTTCAATCCGGTATTTTTTTATGGCATTTAGAAAAGAAAGAACCTTTTCTTCAAAATCAGCACCAATATTAATCACAAACAAACCTTCTTCATCCCTGCTTATGGTATATAAATAAAGCAATGTATCAGCGATAAAATAATTCAGCACAACTGAGTTTTCTCCCAGCAACCCGCCAATTTTTTCAAGGGATAGAATTTCCGTACTATACTTTAATTGCTTGTACCTGGGGTATGTTGATTCAAGCTGCCTGACCAGTTTGACATTACTCGTTTGTTGGTAAAATATTTCATCGTATAGGCATACCAGCTCGGGGCTCAGGGTAGAGTCATTCTGTTCTTCCAGCCTGTTGGCATCAATTTTTAATGCATAAATTCTTTCATTGAGCCATTTAGATTGATTTACCAGGCTGTCAGGGATTCCTGAAAAGTCAGTTGCCCGGCTTTGTGCGATCATTTCGTAAAGAACAGCTGATTTGCTTCTTTCAATAATATCGAATAAATCCTTTTTCATAGATTCATCATTGGTCTTCCTGTAAAGAAGGTAGATATTATTCATGGCATCGCTGAAAATATTGGCACTTTTTTCGGCCAGGAATAATTTTGATTCATTTGTGAAGTAACTGAACCTGATCTGTTCCATTAGGCCAATCGTTTTCAAGTATGTGTCAATAGCCAGGTCAAGTTGGTGTAGTTCCCCGGGATTGTCAAGGTAAATCTGAGAATGCAACTCCGCCTTCAGGGCAAGGCTTCTCATGTAAACAACTTCAGAAAGGATTGTGTCCTGTTCAGCGACTCTTCTGTTTTTGGGTTTCTTGTTTGATGCAATAGCCTTCATGACATATACCATCGCAGAATCAAGTTGAGGCATCTCTTTATAATTCTTGGCAATATTCGCATAGTATGTTGCCAGACTCGGGTGGACTTGCAGGGGATAGATTCTCTTAAGAGATTCCACCGCTTCCCTGAATTTCAGGTTAGCTTTTTCATATTCTTGCATCCAGTGATAAACATCTCCGATATTGTTTAATGTTGACGGGATTTCAGGATGATTTTCGCCAAAAACTTCAAGCTTAATGGCCAATGCTTTTTCATGATATTCCAATGCTTTATCAAGTTCATCAAAATGTCTGTAGACATTGGCGAGATTGGTATAGGAAGCTGCCATTTCCGGATGTATTTCCGGTAGCACCTGTTTTCTTATTTCCAGAGCTATAAGATGGTTTGTTAAAGACTGATCATACCTGCCGGTAATTTCATGGATTGCTCCAATATTACTATAGGTTAGTGCAGTTAATGGATGCTCCCTGCCAATCAGTTTTAGTCTGATAATAAGTACTTTTCTTTCATTGTCAAGAGCCTGTTGATAGTCGCCCCTCTGGTAATAAATGGAGGCCAGGTTATTATAGCTGGCCGCTGTGTGAAGATGAGTTTCACCAAAGATCTTCAGCCTGATCGCCAATGCGTCCTGATGCATGATCAGGGCGGAATCTATTTTTCCTATATCTGAATAAATAATTCCAATATTATTATAGGCAGCGGCAATCATACGATCTTCATCGCCAAATAGATTTCTGAATACCTTTTCTGACTTTCTGTAATATTCTATTGCTAATTGATATTCTCCGAGGATTTTGTAATAAATTCCCAGGTTTCCCAAAAACGAAGCCGTTGTTGAATGATTATATCCATAATGATGGATGCATAAATCCAGTCCCAGGAGCATATTGTCAACTGCTTCTGAATATTTAACATTAGCTTCAAGTATTCTCGACCTGGTTCGGTAACAATCAATGAGGAGTAAGGAAGAGTCTCCATACTGTTTTATACAAGTTTCAATTGCCTCATTAACCAATTCGGATGCCTTCTCAAGATCATGATGATAGAACCAGGCTTTGCCTTCCCCTCCCAGATTCAGAATAAAACCTTCCGAAAGGTCAAGGTCTCTGTAAATTCCAGCTGCTTTATTGTAATAATGGGCGGCGCTGTCAAAATCACGGGCTCTCATCAGAGAATCCCCTGTGAGTGTATACTGCCTGGCGGTGATTGTATCCGCAGCACTAGCAGGTTCCTGAGCGTGAAGTTTGTGGTTGAAGCAACAACAGCATAAGAAAAGCACAGCAATTCCAAGGAATTTATAATAGGTGGATAATATTTGGTAATGCCGGTTCATTAGGACGAGTTTCTGCTTCATTCACTTTAATATCTAAAATTTGTGATTTTTAATCAATTATGCAAGTCTCCTCCCGCAACATGGGTTTTTATAACTCAATCAATAATCCTTATTTTAGCATTTCTCAAAACCTGATTACTGACATCCATGAAAAATCCTACCTGAATTGCGGTCTTGAGCTAACAAATCGATAATATTTCATAAATTTAATTGGTATTCTAAATTGAAAAAGCATGAAAAGATATTCAGATGCAAGCCGCCGGGATTTTTTGAGGAAACTCATTGCCAGTACCTCCATGATGGGGTTGGCTCCTTATTTGGGAACCTTAAGTTCCTGTACTGGTGCTGAGACCAGACCCCAATTACCTCAGCGTCGTTTTGGGAAGACAGGGGAAATGATAGGATTATACAGTCTTGGCGCCCAGGCAACAGTCGAGCAGGTCGGGATGAAAGACCAGGCTGTGGAAATCATTAATCGCTGTATCGACATGGGCATTAACTATATAGATACTTCGGCCTGGTATGGTATGGATGGTACGAGCAGCGAGGGTGAACACCTGCGTGGAACCAGTGAACGACATCTCGGAGAGGTTCTCCCCCAAAGGCGGAATGAGGTTTTCCTGGCAACCAAAACCCATGACCGTAGCTACGACGGGGCCATGAGGCACCTTGAAAGCTCTCTGAAGAACATGAAGACAGATCTTATCGACCTCTGGCAGATACATAACATCAAAGGCGGAGGAGCGGAAGACATTGACAGGATATTTGCAGACGATGGAGTGATTAAGGCATTGGAAAAGGCCAGGGATGAGGGTATCGTACGATTCCTGGGAATTACAGGTCATGCTGATCCTGCCCCTATGAAGGAATTGGTTGAACGTTATCCCTTTGATACCTGCCTGATGGCTTTAAATGCCGCGGACAAACATTATCATTCTTTTATTGAGAATCTATTGCCAGTTTGTGTCGAGAAGAATATGGGAGTGATCGGGATGAAGATCCCGGCGCGGGACCGCATATTTGATCATGGCGGGATTATCAGTATGAAAGAAGCCATGACTTATACCCTCAGTTTGCCGGTCAGTACCATTATCGTTGGTATTGATAAGATCCCGGAGCTGGAGGAAAACATCAATATCGCAAAAGAATTCAAAGCTTTGAACGAAGATGAAATGCTTGCCATCGAGGATAAGGTAAAGCCGCACAAAGACCACCTGTTATTTTATAAGGGCCTTTCTGATTGGCCGGAGGAATGGTCCGGAAATAATGTATAGGTATAGGGCGATTTTTAAACTTAATTACTGACATTAAAACAATGGAAAATTCAAAGAGAACAACTATTTCATGGTGGATGTATCTCATAAAGGGTGCCTTAATCATTGTATTGGGTATATGGATGCTAAAAATGCCCAGGGAAACTTTTAATGCCATGCTTCTGGTTATTGGGTTGATAATAGCCTTAGGCGGTGTACTGGAAGCATTTCTTGCCCTGTATTACAGAAAAGCCCTGAAGGAATGGGGGTGGAATCTTTCAGCTGGGATACTTGACATACTGTTAGGAATATTACTCATAGCTAATCCTGATGCCATACTTATGCTGATAACACTATTTATTAGCTTTTGGCTGGTCCTTAGAGGTGTGCTAACGATCTGGGAAGCCATGGAGCTGCGAAAAGAGAGCCAGAAAAAGTGGAGGTGGATTCTGTTTTTGGGAATTCTGCTAATGCTTCTGGCCATCGTTTTGATCTGGCATCCCCAGGTAATCGGACTTACCATTATCTTCTGGATTGCCATTTCTTTTGTCATCCTGGGTATATTCAGGATCATCCTGGCTTTTAAATTATTGAGTCTTTCCAAATCTCAATGAGGTTAAATTAGCGTTCACCATGGCAAGTAAAAAAAGAACAGTTTTACCGGTAATTCTGATGGTAGATGATAAATCTCCTGACGGAAAAGATGAGTTTGTATTGGCTTTGAGACAGTTAACTAAAGAAGATTTGCCCGATCAGGCCGATAAAAAAGCTGTCTTTGAAGCTGGATTATTGATCAATCCAGTAGATTATTTACCAGGTTTTCAACGACGCAAAGGCCAGAAACTAACAACCGGGGCACTGGCAGATGAGGTAAAGGGATTGAGGAATCAATTGAAGAAATATGAAAGTTTCCTGAGAAAGCAGAAAGATAAGGAAGTGGATGTGTATACCCTTCTGGAATATATTAGTACAAAATAATACAACCATTCAATCATGACTTTCTTAAAGAATACCCGACGGGATTTTATAAAGGGTTTAACTGCAACATCTGTATTATCAGCCACCTCAATTCCTGTAATTGCAGGATCTTTTGAGGACAATGTGGCAGATAACCCTGGAAAAGGAGGAATTAAAGGCCGCTTGTCCAACAAAGATGAAAACAGTCCTGTACTGTATGACGGTCCCCGGTCACCCCTATTTAAGACAATACCATTCGAGGGCAATACCTCGTTCTCATCTCTGCCTGAAAGTGTTTCGCAAAGAATGGTTCAAGCAGCTGAACGGGCCCCGGTGGGGGAGGGTACGGCCTGGGGGATACCCTTTCAAATCCCTGAAAACCCGGTATTGGTAAAGGAGAATTCATTTACGCTTGAAATTACTCCTGTAAAGGCAAACTACCTGGTGTTCCTGCATACTTCGGATTTTATAGATCTGAGAGATGAACAGGGTGAATATAGCAAACCTTTCAAGGGAACAGGCCAGTTGAATGATGAGGTCGCTGATTATATCATTGTATATGTAGATGGAACTGAAGAAAGTACAATCATCAGGGAGAGGCACCATATTGGGATGTGCCAGCAACATTGGGGTGAAAACAGTATCCTGTCAGTCGCCCATCATAAACCGAAACCTCTGCGTGCACATCATGAGCAAAAAACCGGTGGCTGGGGCACCAGCCAGACCCGGGTGAGTGCTGCGGACAGGGCGGAATGGATCAATTGGCTATGGGCATGGGAAAATCCGCATCCTCAGAAACAAATATCAGGCTTCCGTTTTGAGCCGAAAAGCAAAACCTCCATTGTTATTTCTGGCATCTCTACAGGTCAGGTAAGCTCGAATCCACTCAGGTGGCAGTCTAGGCAAAAGGCAGTCTTTTCCCTTCCTGAGGATGGTAAATTTGACCCTGCCATGACCGGAGATGGACTTTTATCACAGGTACAACTTGATATGGGCCAGATTATTTCGGCGCTGCCACGACCTTTGTACGCTAACCAAGACTGGGCAGAAAGCTATAATAATCAGCTGCCTGAGGTGGCAACCAACGAGTTGCTGATTGAGTATACATCCCATCCGGAAGCAAAGTTCCACCTGGCTGGTGGAAATCTCATCTCTGTATCAGAGGTTATTGATCAATCAGATGCACTGGAGATAAAATTTGTGCCACCGGCCACACAAAATGTTAAAATCAGGGTGCTGGAGAAAGACAGCAGGAATCCCGTCGCAGTAAAACTTCATGTACATGGAGAAGCAGGTGAATATCTTGCTCCGGTGGACAGGCACAGGATCCCCAATAATGCCTGGTTTGAGGATTACAGTGTGGATTTTATACATGCAGGGAGCCATATCTGTACTTATATTTCTGGCGAAACGATTATGAAATTACCTGTCGGAAAGATATATATTGAAGTTTCAAAGGGATTTGAGATCAAACCGGTCCGACAGGTGGTAAACATTTCTGAGGAAGCAAATGAAATTGAGATCAACATTGAGAAAGTACTTGACTGGCGCCAAAAAGGCTGGGTTACTGCGGATACTCATGTTCATTTTCTTTCTCCGAATTCTGCACTTCTCGAAGGAGCTGCAGAAGGAGTGAATATTGTCCATCTCCTGGCCAGCCAGTGGGGTGAGTTATTTACAAATATCGGGGACTTTGATGGAAAGACGACCATTGGATCCACGGAAGCAGGTGGGGATGGAGAATATTTAGTAAGGGTTGGAACTGAAAACAGGCAGCATGTATTAGGACATATTTCACTGCTGGGTTATGATGGGGATATCATTACACCCCTGACGACTGGAGGACCAGATGAATCGGCCCTGGGAGATCCCATTGAAACTTTGCTCACGGAATGGGCTGAGCAGTGTAGAAAACAAGATGGAATTGTAATCCTTCCACATTTTCCGAATCCCAGGCTGGAAAATGCAGCAACCATTGTGAGTGGAAATGCACATGGGGTTGAAATGACTTCGTGGGGAAATCTTTACAATGGGATAGATCCATATTCCCTGGCTGACTGGTACAGGTACCTGAATTGTGGGTATTTTGTTGCCGCAGTGGGCGGGACAGATAAGATGAGTGCCGGTACAGCTGTGGGGACCATACGGACCTATGCCAAAATCAGGAATAATCATGAATTTACCTTTGATGAGTGGAAAGAAGCCATCAGGATGGGACAAACATTTGTATCTTACGGTCCCCTGATGAACTTTACAGTAGATGGCAAACCCATGGGTAGTAAAATCGAAATGTCTTTAAGTGGTGGTACGGTTGATATTAGCTGGAATGTTGCCAGTGTAACTGTGCCCATGACCCGGGTCGATTTAATTGTGAATGGAGAAGTTGTTGAAAGCCAGGAAGTCTCATCTGATAATGGAATAGGAAACTGGAACAAAAAAGTTGATAAAAGCTCCTGGTATGCCCTGTTGGTAAGGGGGCATTATCCTGATAAACCTGAGATTATTTTAGCTCATTCCTCACCGGTGATGGTCCATGTAGAAGGTTCCCGGATGATGGCTGCTGCTGATGCAGTCACCATCCTCGAGCAGATCGAGGGATCCATGGCTTACCTCGATACCATAGGAACCAGGGCAGATGAGAAGACATATAAACGTCTGCGTCTTATACTTGAGTCTGCTCACCGTTCTGTTCATAACCGGATGCACCAGCTGGGACACTTCCATAGGCATTCACCAGTGACTGATCATCCCGAACATAAAACATAATTGCTAAATTTGCCAATATGATTCCTTTCGCCTTTCAAAGAATTAAATTTATATTAGTTAGTTTATTGATCCTCTTTTTGATGGGCTGTCAGCCCGTTAGGAAAGATGACACATCTTCCCTGAATAGTTATGCCCAGCTGAAGGAGTGGCTGGTTGACCCTCCTTCGGAATACAGGAGTGCTCCATTGTGGGACTGGAACGACCGGATTACAGAAGAAGGCATCGCATTCCAGCTTCAGGAATTTAAGAAGGCAGGGATAGGGGGAGTATTTGTTCATCCCAGGCCAGGGCTGATTACTGAATACCTGTCTGAGGATTGGCATCAGTTATTTGATTACGCTGTTCAAAAAGGGAAGGAACTGGGACTTCTGGTATGGATATACGATGAAAATTCATACCCTTCAGGTTTTGCCGGCGGACATGTACCGGCTGATATGCCAGATTCTTATGAGCATGGAACAGGATTGAGTGTAGAGGTTCAGGAGGTATTCAATCCGGCTGATACGGATGTATTTGAAGTAATACTAAAGGAGATTGAAGGGGGATTTGATAATATCACTACGAATCCTGAATCCGAATTAGGGCAACTGGGAAAGTATTATCTTTTTAAGCGTACCTATCCCCCTACCTCTTATTGGTATGGAGGGAAAACTTATGTTGACCTTCTCTACAAAGGGGTTACCGGTAAATTCATGGATGTTACCATGGAGGGATATGAAAAATACAATAAAAGTGATTTCGGGCATACTGTTCCAGGCATCTTTACCGATGAACCCAATCTTGAAGCTGCTATGGGACCAGGTACTGTTTTGCGCTGGACACCTGATTTATGGGAAACATATCAATCCCGTTGGGGGTATGATCTGAGGGTGAATCTTCCCTCTCTGTTATATGAAGTTGGAGACTGGAAAAGGATACGTCATGATTATTATGAGTTGATCCTCGAAATGTTCCTTGACCGCTGGGCAAAGCCATGGTCGAGGTATTGCGAGAAGAATGGCCTGGCATGGACAGGGCATTACTGGGAACATGGCTGGCCCGAACCCACCCATGGATTTGATGAAGCTGCTTTTTACATCTGGCACCAGATGCCAGGTATTGATATGCTAGGCAATGAACTGATTGATAATGGACTGGGTGGGCAGTTTGGAAATACGCGGGCTGTAAGGGAATTGCTGAGTGCAGCAAATCAGGCTGGATGGAAGAGGACCCTGAGCGAAACCTATGGTGGTGGCGGATGGGAGATGGATTTCAGGAATTTCAAACGTCTGGTTGATTGGCAGGGAGTGCTTGGAGTGAATTTCGTCAACCAGCATTTATCATATTATACACTTAAGGGGGTAAGGAAATTCGATTATCCACCTTCGTTTTCCTATCATGAACCCTGGTGGGACAGTTATAAGAAAATGGGGGATTATATTGGCAGGATCAGCATGGCCATGTCCACCGGGGAACAAATCAATAAAACCCTGGTGCTGCAGCCGAACACAACAGCATGGATGTACTTTTCTCGGGTAAAGCGTAATCCTGCAATTGAAAAGATACAACGGGATTTCAAACATTTCATATACCAGATGGAAAGGGAACAGATAGAATATGACCTGGGGTCTGAAAATGTGTTGAAAACCCTTGGAAGTGCTGAAAATGGACAGCTGGTTGTCGGTTACCGGACGTATGAGACCGTCGTCATTCCTAATCATATGGAAAATATTGACAGGACAACCTATGACCTGCTGAAAGACTTCCTGGCAGACGGGGGCCATGTATTATCTTTCTGTCCTAAAATTCCACGAGTTGATGGAGAGGAAAGCGAAGATGTGCAGCAGTTACAGCAAAGCTACCCGGAACATTGGATCTCTGTCAACAGCCTGCATGATCCTGCCGTCGAAGAGCGATTATACTCTGATGATTTCTTGATCAATGAGTTGAGTGCTGAGGGTGAGCTTTACCACCAGCGTCGTGTTCTTGAGGATGGGCAATTGCTCATGTTAGTAAATTCGGACCAGTATTCCACTGCCTATGCCCGTATTAAGGCAGCTGGGAAGAGTGTTGTGAAATTGGATCTTGAGAGTGGGGATATACACAATGTATCAAATACGATTGAAGAAGGGAAACTGTCATTTGATGTTCAACTTGAACCTATAGGGAGTGCATTGTACTTTATTTCGGACAAAGTAGAAAATGAAACCGGATTTGTGGTTGGAGAAAAATCCTGGACAGAAGTGCCTGGATTGGAAGATATTCAAGTTAATGCGGAATCAGATAATATCCTTGTTTTGAACTATCTTGATTTATATACTGTGAACAGAGAGCTGAAAGATGCTTATTTCATGGAGGCACTTGTTGCATTATTCAATGATTCTGGCATTGAGTTTGGTAATCCATGGCAACATAAGATCCAATATAAATCAGAATATCTCGACCTCGACACAACCTTTAGTGACAGTTCTGGATTTGAGGTTGAATATCACTTCCAGGTGGCACGTGGGACTGATATCTCAGCGTTGGTCGATGCCAAGGCAGTGGTGGAAAGACCTGAATTGTGGACCGTTAGCATTAATGATTCCCTGGTTGAGAAGGAGAATGATAAGTACTGGATTGATGTTGATTATCCTGTCTACAAAATTGGGCATCTTCTTAAGCCTGGCCTGAATACCATTAAGCTGAGCGCAGAGCGTATGTCTATTTTTGCAGAGATAATGCCGATTTATATTCTGGGCGATTTTGTTGTAAGACCCAGGAGAACGGGATTTGAGATTGCCAATGGCAACCTGAGTGATATGGGTTCATGGAAGGATGCCGGATATCCGTTTTATTCCGATAAAGTATCTTATTCACAGGAATACAATGTAGATAAAGGAAAGGCCATCTTCAAAGTGAAGCTGTCAGGGTGGAGCGGTACCATAGCTGAAGTCCATGTGAATAACAAGAAAGCCGGGATCATTGCCTGGCCACCCGAAGAACTGGACGTAACCCAGCTGCTTACAGATGGAAAAAATGAGATTTCCGTAAGGGTTGTAGGTAGCCTGAAAAACACATTTGGCTACTTTTATGAAGATAATAACAAGTGGATCAACGGTCCGCACGACTGGAACAGGGCTCCGCAAAATCAACCCGGGATTGATAAATACTATCTGATGGACTATGGTTTGTTCAGTCCATTTAGCTTATGGAAGACTGTAGATTAGGTTATCAGTCTATGATTTTTGCTTCTTCCATGATGATTTCATAGAAATAGCCAAAACCGAAATCCTTGTCAAGGGCAATTTTACCTTCAAAAGTCAGCGTTTTGCCTGTTTCAACCACCACATCTGATGTTATGGTGAGGTCAAACTTCCCCCCAGACTCAGTACCATCCTGGAGGTGAATCCAGTTTTTATCCATGATGTCAGCATTATATTTTGTAACCTGACCCCTGATTCTCACTGTTTTCCCATCGTACGATTCTTTTTCCGAAACCAGATCTGCTATGGAAATTCCACCTTCGGCAACTTCAACCGAAATTTCCAGTTTCTCCATTGGTATAGTAGCCGTATGAGCCGAGGCAAGTGAAACTTCCTCAGCAGGCAGAGGTGGTTGCAGACTGATCTGGTCAAGGAAAATAATTGACTCAAAAACCCTGTCAAGCTCCCTGCTCTTGAAGTTTGTCATTTTCAGTCCACCCTGGTAATAATAGGTTGTCCCAATATTTACATCCATCTCATTAACTGCAAGCCATTGTTCTGTTCTTCCTTCAGAAACCAGCAGATATGTATATCCGGCTGCATGCAATACCTCTTCTACAGTCACTTTGTGTATATCAGATTCCTTTATGGCCTTTCTGGAACCTGAGTTTTTGCATCCCGCAGCCAGAAATATGACTAAAATTATGATAAATGTTTTGTTCATTTTTTTATAATAAAAGTTTGAATTTAAGTTACTTGCCAGGCATACACAGCCAGGTTAACCTCTGAAAACCGGCACTAAGATATATAACTTTAGCAGTATAGCTATATCAATACCCTCAATTAACAAATCCTGCCAGGCCAGTATTTCAATCCATATGATAAATACTATCTTTGCGCTCCAAAATAAACTTATAATAGTAATGCGCTATATCTCAAGTTTTATCCCTGCCTTGGTTATCCTGCTGATCAGCAGCTGTTCGGGCAGCCGGCAATTTGTTGAGCAGACAAATGCAGCAGAGAATGCCTATCAGGCAGGAGATTACACCAAAGCCCTTGAGACTGCAGGACAAATAATCATAAAGACAGGTGAACAGGGCAAGTCAGCAGAAGGGCAGATCTATGGAATTGCCGGGAAATCCGCGTATCAACTGGAAGACTATAATCAATCCCGGGTCTATCTGAGCTCTGCACTCGAACTGGGGTATTCGGATGAACAAACAATGGTTTTCCAGTCCGACAATTACCACAGGATAGATAATTTATCGAAAGAAATTACCCTCCTGGAAGAATATATCCAGAAATATCCCCAGGGAAAATACATAAATACCACCCGGACCAGTCTGTTCCGCACCAGCCTGGAGAGTGAAAACTTTGCATTGGCAATGGAGCTCTGGCCTATGTTAGACCTGCAATCAAGGACGGAAATGGATAACCTGGAAGTTTATCTGGCCATTAACCGGATGCTGAATAATGATCAGGTTTGTGATTCTGTCGCGAGCTTAATACTGGAGGCCAATGCTGAGCATGAATCGTCTTTGAATTGGTATGCCGAGAAATACTACTGGAAGGCAGAGCATAGCTACCAGGCCGAAATAAAGGCTTATGAGGAAAACAAAACACGGAAGCAATACGCAAAACTGTTGAAAGCATTCAAGATAGTCACCATGGATTTTAAGCAGTCCCTTAACTATTACACAAAGCTCTATAATTTATATCCCAAGCCGGAATACGCGAAATATCTTGGTAATATTTATGCACGGCTGAGTGATGAAAAGAATGCGAAGTATTATCACGATAAAGCCTTGTAGGTATTGGCTGCTTAATCATGGAGATGCCTAGAAGACCTGTACTATTACCTTAGAATAGTATTCAACCTGCAAAATCTCTCCTGGATCTTCGGGGTATGGAGATAAATCCAACAAACCAATACGATATCCACCTATAACAGTATCAGCATTAAATTGATTACCACCATGTGTATTCAGAACAAAATCCGTCTGGATACTATCCACGGTGAATAGAAATCTTACTTCAGCATTTCCTTCCCAGACACATTGAACATTGGAAGGACACCTTGAATCACCCTGGACGGAGTCCATCCTGAGGACTAAATTATTTTCGTAATTATACTTTGTTTCAAAATTTGTTATCTCAATTGTATCATTAAGGGGGAGTGTGCTTTTCAGCTTAAGATCTGTTTCACAGCCTGAATAAAAAATGGCCGCAAGAAGCCCTGCAAAGATTATCATCCCTTTCTTCATAATTGTATCTTTCCTATAGGATGGATATCCTGGACTTATGGTTGCTTGGTAGATACATAAACGGTATACATTCCTGGTCCCAACTCAAATTTAAGGTGGTTTCTCCCATCCCTTAAGGGTTTATTTGAACTCTCGACGTTGATCCCAGTCAGATTGATGCTTTGATGTTCACTTACAGGCAACCTGACCATGGCATTGCTTCCGGCAGGTATGGTAATCTCAAATACCTGTTTACCGTTTCCCTCATTTTTCCAGTTCGAAACTATTTCTCCGAATGGTGAATGATATGAGCAGTTTACGTAGTCAAGTCCTTCAGGCAAGGCAGGGGCGATAGTGAACTTCTCAAATCCAGGATAATCAGGATCCGGCCTGATGCCGGCTAACCACCTGTATAACCATTCAGATACAGAACCAAACATGGGATGGCAGTTGGAATAAATATTATCACTTTCTTTCCAGGTTTCCCAGATTGTTGTAGCTCCCCTGTCAATCATGTATCCCCATCCGGGATACATTCTGCTGTTCACTACATTATATACCGTATTCACATTTTCAGTGGCTGAAAGCACTTCCAGTATGTATTTGGTTCCGAAAATACCGGTGGTGAAATGTCCGGACGGGCCTTTTTTTAATGCTTTGGTGAGAGAATCAATAGCTGCATCCTGCTCATCTTCAGGAATGATATTGTGATACAGCAAGGTGGAAAAAAGGGTCTGACGGTTGATGGGACCTGGGACCGGTTTGCGCCAGAACATATCCAGCAGGTTTTTGTTTAGCTCATCGGCCAGCTGTCCAAAGTGCTCTTCATTATCCTGGTCATCCATCAGCATGGCAAACTTTTTCATAATCCGGGCGCACTGCAGATAGTGAGATGTTCCGATCAGCTCAACCGGAACCGGCTCAAGTGATTCATGATCACTCAATCCCTTATTCACAATTGCCCCTGGATGTAACCGGGCTGCCTTCTCCATCCACCCCAGGTTATATTCATATAATTCCTTAACCAGTTCAATATTCTTGTAATACAGATAAAGATAGTATTGCGCGACGAGGAAAGCGGATTCCCAACTCAATCCACAGTACCTGATACCTACAAATGGTGCGGTATCGATAAAGATCGTATCATTCATTGCATCAATCCAGTCATATACAGTTTTATGGTAAAAGGTCTGCATGTCGAAATTATTGATATAAGATTCTGCAATGGCGTTCAGGTCTCCCCCGTATCCGAATTTCTCCCGGGCCGGGCAGTCGGTTTGAACACTTATCAGGTTAGCAAGGAATGTCCTTCTTGATGCCTGCTGAATGTCATTTATCAATTCGGATGAACAGGAGAAGTTATTGCTTGTATCCACATTTGTGTGGATAACGATGCCCTCAATTTCAGAGGGATCAGGCTTGTGCTCGCTTCCGGAGATCTCCATGTACCGGTACGTGTGGAAGGTGAATGTGGGACTGTACCAGGCATCTCCTTTTTCTCCGAAAATGTAGCTGTCTGTTTGCCAGGCAATCGGCGGGGCGCCCGGACCACCCTGTCCCGCTCTTTTGATTTGCCCGCAGACCGTGGTCATCGGATTCAATTCCCCGTTTTCATACAACCTTTCCCCAAACCGGAAAGTTACGGTATCACCAGACTGACCCTGTAGTTTGATCCTGTAGAGCCCGGTAAAATTCCTGCCCATATCTGCAATATATATGCCTTTGACAGGAGATGAAATGGATAGAGGTTTTAGCTTGCCAGTTATTTGAACCGGTGGAAAAAATGCTAGTTGCAACTGTCCGCCAGGTCCTGTATTTTCAACCGGACTGTGCCAGTTGGCATCATCAAATCCAGCAACATTCCATTCTGGTATCTCTTTCCCGCCATCATAAACTTCTCCGAGGTAGACATTATTTTTTAAAATTGGACCGTAGGCATATTTCCAGGATCTGTCGGTGATGATTTCTTCTGTTGTTCCATTGCTGAATTCCAACACTAATCTCGCGATAAAAACAGGCTTTCCAACAGGCAGATGTTCTCTTAGATTACGGCGCCCGAACATTCTAAGTGGCAGGGGATTGTAAAATGAATTCCCGAGTGTTGTCCCGATGCAATTTTCACCTTCCCTGACCTTTTTTGTAATATCATATTCTGCATAAAAAATCCTTTTACTATAATCAGTCCAGGCCGGGTCAAGATAGTTCATGCCGATATCTTCCCCGTTTATAAATGCCCTGTAATAGCCGGCGGCTGTGATGTAAAGCTTGGCTGACAGCAGGTCCTTGTTCACAGTGAAGTCCTTGCGGAATAAGGGGGCAGGATGATCACCATACATAAGGGAGTCAGGAATCGGGGCAGCTTCCCGTTCTCCAATCCAGGTGGCATGTTGGAAGGGAGTATTTTCTGTATTAGACTGACAGCCAGGCAATGAAAACCATGCTATCAACAGAAGGAACCGTGATATATTCATTGGATTAACAGGTAAATATTTACAAAATGAATCTGATACAAGCCCTCATCAGGCTTCCTCTTTAATTTTCCAGCCAATCGCATCAGCAAGCGCATAAGCAGGTTCTTTCAGGTCTCCGTAAAAGGTAACCCGGTGCCATCCCCACTCGTCCCATTCCGCAAATAATTTTTCAATATCACCGACGGGTTCGGCACATAATTTGGTCCGGCAGGCCCTGTCATCGGGATCATTGTCAACCGCCTTGGCCTGATGGAAGAGAATTTCTTTCCGCTCAGGTGCGATTTCAAGGGTTGTAGTGAGGTAACCGGTCGGCATTATTGAACGTACCGAAGCCCCCTGCCTGTCCTCTGAATGGGTCATAATGGAAAAGGGATTTTCTTCTCCTTCGGGTCCGAATACCTTGTTGGAAGCCACACAATGTGCATAGATAATCTGTCTTTTGGCGGTATCGATTACAGGATCTGAAATATATCCGGGCCTTCCCCCTGTCATGGCAGTGAAAGCCACCATTGTGGCCGTTGACCTCACATCACATTCGCATGCTCCTACCAGTCCCTCGTTATTCAATTCATGAAACCCCAAGCAGGGATAAGCGTGTATATGGCCACCGTAAAATCCCCCCAGGCAATTGACGGAAATAGCATTGGCATCGTAGGTCTTCAATACCTCTTTCATGCCCAGGTACATGGCGGCTGAGTTTTCGAGGGTTTCGAAAGACACATTCTGTACTTCGGTTGCCTTGGACTGCCAGCGCTCTGCTATACTGTGGGCTTGGTCCTTATCTGCCCTTTTCCATGCTTCATTAAGAACTGAGAAAGAGACATATTCCATCGGAATATTCATGATTGGCTCTGAAGGCGCTGAGTCTTCATTCCGAATAGCGAGAATGCGGGAAGATTTCATTTGCTTCAGGCATTCATCTGGGGACAAGGCAGTTAGATCATCCTGGATAAAATTCAAACCTCCAGGGGAAGGTGTCCTTCTCTGACGAAGACATTTTGTTTTAGTCACAAAATCAGCAGTTGTGCCCCCCCTCCTGATGACATTGAATTTATTGACGGCTTTCACCAGGTCATCCATGTCAGAAGATGCCACAAAACCAAAATTTTCAGACTCCTCCCTCAGAAACTTAGCAGTATAGACCAGGAATCCACCACTACCGGCATATTGATAATCGGCATATAGTACTGGTTTGCCTGAAGCAGCAATGGTTTGAACCACCCTGTTCCAACAGTTCATCTGAAAAACAATATAGCCTTCGATTTCAGAATCTTTATCCTTCAGCAGGATTTTTTCAGCCTCCTCCGGTCCGGTTGCCAGGGTAGGAATGAACTCAAAATCCGGACAGCGCTTTGTCAGGGTAGTATTGATCTCTTCCATGACCGGTCCAAAATCAAATCCAACATTAGGCCAGTCAGGCCTGGGTTGTACGACATCATGCAAGGAGTAGACAATGCGGAGGCGCATTTTCTTCTGTTCACTACAGGAATTCATGGTCAGCAAGGGTACGGTGGCCAGGCATGTTGAGCATGCGGCGCAGGAATGGATAAATTGGCGGCGTGAATAGCTTAAGGATTTGGCTGGAGGAAGGACCCTTTTTTTTGTCATTTTATAATTGGATTTGGGGTTTGTATAATCAATTAAGACACATAATTTAAGAAAAATGAGTGAAGAATACAATGCAGCATGATACTGGACATACCTTGAAATTTTAACCAAAGCCAAAACTGATCTAAGGCTGGAGTGTTTTTTGATGTTTTAGGGAGCCCTGGTATTCCGATGACAGACTTTATACTTATCACAGATACCCACATTGATTTTCAATCCATATTTCCTTGCTTTTCTTCCCTGGTCCGCTGAGCCGGATCGAATTCCGCTGCCGCCGGATCGAATAGTAAGATGCCGGGGCCCAATTCAATTGACTGTTCATCGAAAAAGATGTAAAATATCGGATTATTAGCATATAATGGTAATAAACAAATAAAAAATATCTTTTGAGGGATATTTTTTATGCTAATATTCATCAATAAAGCTAATAACTGGATAAAATATATTTGCGCCGTGCAAGTCCGTGAGGTGGGGATTTATAAGGCGAACTTAAATAATAACGAAACACCTCTGCGTCACCCTGCAGGTAACTAATCCTGCACGGCAAGGGCTAACCACCCACCGGAAGCGAGTCTTGCGTAGTCACCAGAGATGTTGGCACGAAGCGTAGACAGTGACTGATGAAGGTATGATATTGAGCCTCGAAAGTATCCAAAAACCGGAGCCTCGGATCTATATATATCATGGGGCAACACAGAAGTATCGATAAAGGTAAGATACTGAAGTCTGGTCGGGGTCGGAGACCATATCAAAGTCAGATGAGGGAGGCACGGGAACACGGGAGAGCCTACCGTCTCCACGCGAGAGAACGCGGTACAGGGTCAACCGCGTGAACAATTGACCGGGTTACACAGGAAACTTGCTGCTCCTGAAGTAACGAGAAGAAAAGCAGCAGGCGTTACGTGGTATCAGTACCGAGGGAAACCGAAGGGAAGGAGAAGGACGAAGGCAGTCTTAGCATCTTCATAGTACCGCTTGAAAGATACGAAAGCCGGGAAATCGGGAACCGCCGAAAGCCGGTGATTAGGGAAGGGAGATGCCGGAAGTTAGAATTGTAATTTAGAAACATCAAATGAACCAGAATCATGAGAAGATGTCAACAGTAGAGTTGCAAATAGCCGAAAGAGCTAGGAAGTACAAAGGAGAGGCCTTGCATAACCTTCATCATTACATAGATGAGGCACTCTTGCAGGAGAGCTATGAGAAGCTCAACAAGAGAAGTGCAGCAGGAGTTGATGGGAAGACATGGCAGCAATATGGATTAGAATTTCCTGAGAGGCGTGAAAGCCTGCTAGGTGATTTCAAATCTGGTCGATATAGAGCCCCGGCGATCCGTCGGGTATATATACCGAAAGACAAGCATAGTCAACGCCCATTAGGACTTGTTACTATCGAAGATAAGGTACTGCAGGCAAGTGTTCGTAAGGTCATTGAACCCATCTATGAAGAGGACTTTAAGCCTTTTTCATATGGTTTTCGACCAGGTCGATCAGCACACCAGGCAATTAATGATATGTTTAAGGAAGTAAGTTTTGGAAAGAAGCATTATATAATAGATGCCGATATTAAGAATTACTTTGGATGTATTAATCATGGTATGCTATGGGACTTTCTAGACAAACGGGTTAAGGATGGAGTAATAAGAAAGATGATAGATAAATGGCTCAAGGCAGGGGTCATGGAAACAGGTAATATAAGTTACCCTGAGCATGGAACCCCACAGGGATCGGTGATCTCGCCGCTATTGAGTAACATCTATCTCCATTATGTGCTGGACGAGTGGTTTTCGGAACAAATCCAGCCATTGTTAAGGGGAGAGAGTTTTATAGTGAGGTTCGCAGACGACTTTGTTCTGGGATTTACAGACAAATCAGATGCAGAAAGGGTAATGGCAGTCCTGCCGAAACGGTTCGCCAAATATGGACTGACGATACACCCGGAAAAGACGAAGCTGATAGACCTGAACAGCAAACGGGGCGGGAATGGCAGGAGCTTTGATTTTCTTGGCTTTACGCACTTTTTGAGTAAATCCAAGAAGGGAATCATGGTTCTGAAACGAAAGACCAGCACCAAACGGCTGACCAGGGCTATACTGAATGTAAGTTATTACATACAGATGAATCGTCATATGAAACTCAAAGACCTGATAGCTGCACTCAACGCCAAGCTACGGGGACACTATAGCTACTATGGTGTCTCTTTCAATAGCAGGAGCCTGAATGGCTTCTTTATGGCAGTAAGGTTCAGACTTTTCAAATGGTTGAATCGCAGAGGGGGTAAGATTAAACTTAACTGGGCCAAATTCTCCGGTTATGTTGATAAATACACTCTACTTGTGAAACCTTTTATCAAACACTCTTATGTATCCATATCGTGAACCTGACTTCTGAGGAACCGGATGCGGGAAAGCCGCTCGTCCGGATCTGTGGGGGAGCGGGGAGGTAACGACCCGCTCTACCCGGACCATTTCGAGTTTTTTTCATCCTTGCTGTCGATATCAGCTCTGTCTGTACCATATACCAGTGACTGGCAGCTCTTTCCAGATCCTGAGAAAGTATCCTCATTTTCTTTTGCTTTTCACTTTGGAAAATCTCGAAATCAAGGTCCAGCCTAAAAAGCAGAGAAATCAACAGGAATTATTGGATGTCCAGAGCACGAATGTCTTCTTGATAATAGTGGATAGTTTTACAATCCTGATTTCTCAATCTAAATTGGTATCTTTTAAGACTCATTCATTATATGGATTTAGTCCATGAATTCTTATAATACAGATAGGTCTTTGGTAATCAATGGATTGAATACAATCATCATCTTTTTGTTGTTGGTGATAGCATCACAGGGTTGCAAGGTAAGCCAGGAGCAGCCTAATATTATTTTCATCCTCATCGATGATCTTGGAAAGGAATGGATCAGCTGTTATGGTTCCACCTCTGTCCATACTCCCTACATTGACGATGTGGCGGGGGAAGGGATACTCTTTCACAATGTCTGGTCCATGCCCCAATGTACGCCTAGCAGGGTAGCCTTGCTGACCGGGCAATATCCCTATATGAACGGATGGATCAATCATTTTGATGTCCCGCGCTGGGGACACGGTGCCAGGTTTGATGCCAGTGTGAACCCCTGCTTCCCTAAGATCCTGCAAAAGGCCGGATACCACACCTGTGCCGCAGGAAAATGGCAGATCAATGACTTCAGACTGGAACCTGAAGCCATGAAGGAAGCTGGTTTCGATGAGTATTGTATGTGGACGGGTGGAGAAGGTGGCAATGAATCCATTTCAGATGAGCGGTATTGGGATCCGTATATCCATACCAGGGAGGGCAGCCGAACTTACAAGGGAGCATTTGGTCCGGATGTATTCTGCGACTTCATCACTGAATTCATGGAAAAGCACAGGGATCATCCTATGTTCATTTACTATCCCATGGTTTTGACACATACTCCTTTTGTCCATACTCCCGAGGAGCCGGAGGCAAGTTCCAGATTCGAAAAGCACAGGGCCATGGTACGGTATACTGACCTGATCATAGGGAAAATTTTCTCCGCTCTTGACAGCCTGGAAATCAAAGGCAATACCTATCTCTTTATCACTACGGATAATGGAACCACGAGAGGTATGATAGGGGAAAGGGACGGGGTATTTATACGTGGTGGCAAGGCATATCTTACCGAGAATGGCATCAATGCACCTTTCATTGCATTCTGCCCAGACCAGGTTGAAGGACTGGAATCGGATGTGCTGGTTGATTTTACAGATATATATCCCACTCTTCTGGAGCTTGCGGGAGAAAATATTTCCCCGCTCGACCCCGGAGAAGGATTTTCGTTTGCTTCCGTACTGAGGGGGGAGGATTTGGAGATTTCGAGGGACTGGATCTTATCGATGGGGGGGCATCCTGCCATGATAGGACCCGATGGCAGGGTTAAAAACTATTTCATATTCAGGGACAGGGTAATCCGTGACGGCAGATACAAGGTCTATATAGACACCTTAAAACAGATTCACAGAATCTATGACCTGGAGAAAGATCCCTATGAAACCAGCAACCTGCTAAATGATCAAACTTCGGTACAACCACTCATTGAGAAATTCCAGGCCGTTCTGAAAGACCTGCCTCCGGTAGACCATCATCCCCGTTATAATAGACTGGAGAAGAGTTTTTACGATATACCAAGGGATAAACTAAACGGCATGTCCACGAGGGTCCATAGAAATTACCAGAATATGATACAGCTTGCCACAAGCGAAGAATATATTGATTTAAAAGAATAATATTATGACAAATGCACAATGGGAAGAATTAGTTAAGATAACCAAGGGTGAGATTTCGCAGTTGAACCAGATAGGATTCATTATTGACAGTCCCTGGCTACCGGGGTGGTACGGCGTTTCTCTGCTGGATTATTATACCAGCGACCGGATCTGGTTTGAAGCCAACCGAAAAGCCATCGAGACCTTCCCGGAGGTGATGTTTTTGCCCGGATTCTGGTCGGAATACGGGATGTGTACAGAACCCTCTGCTTTTGGGGCAAAGATGGTTTGGTCCAAGAGCAGCCTTCCCCATGCACACAGGATACTGGATGATCCGGTTTTGCTCAGCAAACTCACCAAACCGAATGTTAAAACCGACGGTTTACTGCCTTTTATGCTGAACCGGCTCAGGCATAGCCTGGCTGATATCAGGAAGATGGGGCATGATGTAAAATTCGCCATCTCACGAGGTCCCCTGAATATTGCATCCTTCCTTGCAGGGACTACTGAATTGATGCTGGCGCTGTCAATGAATCCAGAGGAAATCCTAAAGGGACTCGACACCATTACGGAATTTCTCATAGATTGGATATCCGCTCAGGTAGAGGCTTTCCCTGGTATCGAGGGGATACTGGTCCTCGATGATATCGTCGGTTTTCTGGGTGATGATGATTTCAAAGCTTTTGCCCTTCCTTACCTGAAGCAAATCTTTCAATCATTTGAAATGCCCGTCAAACTATTCCATAATGATGCACATGGACTCGTTTGTGCACCGTATTTGGAAAAGATCGGCATCAATATTTTCAATTTTGGTTTTGAGCACAGCATTGCTCAAATGAAGGAGCTGGTGGGTAATTCTGTTGTACTGCTGGGGAATATCCCACCTCGTGATGTATTGGCGAATGGATCACCGGAAGAGGTACATAAATCTGTTGTAGAAATGATGGAATCTGCCGGGGGGGCTGAAAATGTGATTTGGTCCTGTGGTGGAGGAATGCCCCCGGATGTTCCAACAGAGAATATACGTACATTTATCTCATCGGTAAAAGGCCTGGGATAAGGCAATACATTAATTAATCTAAATTTATTTCGGGTTTCCCAGTCAGATAGCCAAGGGAGTTCAAAAACTTGTCAGCCTCCAATACTGTTCTATTATAATACTCCCTGTTCTTGAAGTTAAAGAACCCATGGGACTGATCTTCATAGAGAAATAACTCACATCTGCTGCCAACCCTGGCCATGGCTTCCTGAAAATACCTGGCTGTTGCTACAGGGATAAGCTTATCATTTGCACCCAGGAAGAAAATAGTGGGAGGGGCTCCTGTATTGATGTTATGCAGGGGTGAGAAATATTTGTAATCATCCCCAATTCTCTTGTAGCCATATCCTGCGGGACCGTTATCTATGACTGGATTGAAAAGCACCAGGGCGTTGGGGACACAGCTTACAGACAGGTCCTCGCCTGCTTCATTAAACTCGCTGATCAAAGCTGTTGCAGCTGCCAGATGTCCTCCTGCTGACCCTCCGGAGGCAATAATCTTACCAGTATCAATTCGAAATTCGGTTGCATTTTTCCGGATAAACCGGATGGCTGATTTGGCATCTTTAAGTGACTCGAAAGGACTTGTTTTATGCCTGGATTCCACCCTGTAGTCGGCCAGCACACAGATGATTCCCCGCGTGGCGAAATACCTGGCATGTGGTACAAATTGATTTACAGAGCCTCCCTTCCAGCCGCCACCAAAGAAAAAGATCATGGCTGGGTAAGAACTGGGATTATCCATATCGGGAGGATAGTGGATATCCAAGACCAGTGTAATGGTGTCGATCTGCTTATAAACAACCTGAATGAAATCATCATCATTGCCCTGCGAGAAAACAGATTGTCCGGCAGAGGCTAAAATCAGCAGTATAATAATGTGTCTTTTCATCTGTTAGTATTCTTTAAGATATCCTTTAAAATCAACTGGTAGGGTATCGGATTTGCGGTATGTAAATGGTGGCGGGTCCAGCCATTCGACAATCCTGGGTTTGATGCTGAAGGCGAAAAAGTGGTTTCCCATTGGATTATAATGCCCGATAAAATAGCGTTGATAATATTCTTCCTGACTTAGCTTGAAGATTTTATAATCTTCGGCATGCACCTGGTTCATATCGAAATAGTTGAAATGGTTTGCTTCCAGGAAGTCCACGATCTCCTGGTCAACACGAGGTTCACCATTCAGCAGTTGCCTGGTGGCCTCATAGGGGTCAAACAGGATAATCAATAGTTTTTTATCATTATCCCGGGCAAATTCCTTGCTCTTATTCAGTATATATTTGGTGGCTGTATAAGCATACTTGTGAAGCAATTTCCTGATTTCCTGATGTATATCCACTGCATCGGGATTAAAACCGGTATTCAGGTATCCTGCCAGTATCTGCATCAGTTGTTTATCAATATCAGAAATATGTCCCTTCTCATATAGGTACATCTGCAGGGCCAGGTCGTCAATCAGGTTTTCATGCATCCAGTCCGGGTCCGTCATCCGGTAAAGCTTCTCAGGCGTTCTGATAAGGCTTTCATGCTCCTCAAGCAAACCGGTTTTCATGTTCATTTCAATATTGCACCAGAAGTTTCCATGAAACATAATGCCCATGCCCTCCTTTTTGTCCTGCTCACGATTCCAACTCTTTGTTAATGCGTACCTGCAACGCAGAAGGGTCCGAATATGATCATCTCCCCAGATATACAACATAAGGTATTCTGCACCATTTTCTGTACTTTCTTCCCTAAGCATCCTGCGATAGGCCTGGTATACCCCGAATCCGCCCATCCCATAGTTTCGGATGGGTTCACCCAGGTGACCGGCCAGGTACTCCTGCCAGGTTTCAGCATCGTTGACCTGGTGGCATTGTGTAAAGCTGTTCCCATAAGTATTGATTCTGCAGGGCCGGTCTGTATAAACAAATGAGCTGCGGGTGCCAACCTGCCGGACCGTGGAGATGGTTTTGCTGCCATCCACCCCGTCGTGCGGAGAATAGTTACCAAGGATGTATCCTACATCGGGGTCAAATTGAGCCCAGGAGGATTCATTCAGGTAAACATCTATCTCCTGTTCAGATGCAACAGCATCCCTGATGTACTCTTCATAGGTCGTCGGTATGGGTTGACTGAAAATCATCATTGGTAAAAAAAGAATAGCTGCAAAAATGAGTCCGGTAATAACAGTTTTCAAAGTTTTCATTATTCAAGTCTGAGGAAGATAATAATTTCTGATTTCAACTCAAATTGAATAAAGTTAGGAAAAATGCTTATATGAAATAGGGTGGTTTTTCCCCCATTTCTTTTATGGCTTGCTCCAGGCCTTTTCGGTAGGATGGATATTCAGGATCCCATCCCAGGATGCTTTTGGCTTTTTTATTGGAGACCTTGCAATTCATTTTGATAACCTCATAAAGATCCCTTCCCAGTATAATTTTAATGATGAACCCCGGAATTTTTCCAGGCCGCTTTAATTCCATTAGATCAGCCATGTGGTTCGTAAAATCCCTTTGATTCACCGGAGTGTCATCAGCAATGATGAATTTTTCCCCGAATGGCCTTTTATCCATAGACCTTATAATAGCACTGGCCGCATCGCTGGCGTGAATAACCGGGATATAATTCTCTCCCTTTCCAATTATTTTATACCTGTTTTTCTTTAACATATCATACTGAAACCGGAATAATCCACCATTGCCATAGATTCTCCCGTATATTAATTGGATTATTTCTGGTCTGCCTCTCCTGACGGCTTGGGCGATCATTTCATCTGTGTCAATTCCCAATTCAGTCAGGCCAACTCTCCTGATGGGCCAAGTTTCATCTGCTATTTCGCCAGGTCCGGTATGATAACTTGTTCCGGAAGGTAATATGATGGGTGCGTTAAAATGAATTGCCAGATCCAATGAATTTCGAAAGAATCCAGTTGTTTCTGTTCTTAATGCCGCTTTTCGTTTTTTGCTGATCCTTTTGCCGGGAGTAATACCAGGCATAGCCAACAAAATTATAAATTCAGGTTTTTCAGGCAATTCTATTAGCAATTTCTGAGGTTCGAGGATATCTCCCTCAATACCCCGGGCACCGATATCATTGATTTTATCAATTTTGGATGCTGCCCTCGTTACGGCATAAATGTCATGTCCGTTTTTTACCAGTTTTGGAAGCAAATAACTTCCAACCAGTCCAGTTCCTCCAATTACTAGAATATTCATAAATCCATCAGTAATTTCGTGGTAAAAAATGAGTTTTCCGCACTATTGTGTTAATTAAATGTGAATTAAATATTAAATAAATGTTAACCTAATGTTAAGCTTTACGTATATTTGGGTAAAGGAAGGAGGATTATTATGAATCAATCTGTTGAATATAACGGAATCGTAAACGAAAAACTTGAAACCGCAATCAATATTGGTTGTTGCATGGTTTCAAGATCAAAGAAGGTCAGAAAGAAACTAGATTCGTCAATAGACGATAATACATCCTTGAAAAAATCCCTAAAGAAACTGGACAAGATGTCTATTGAATTGATAGATAAACTTTTCGAGATTAATGCACAGATAGACATGCCAGTAAAGGAAGAGAGCAGGTCAAGGATCCAACACAATAAATTTAGGTTATTTCTGGTCAGGATTATGCGATCATCCCGGAAGAGGCTGGAAAACATGAAATGGACATACCAGGATATGTATACTCTTTAATAATGAGTATATTTCTCTGACCGGACTTTTTGAGTCCGGTTTTTTTTTGCTTACATCTTGAAAAATACAATCTTTTATTTTAATTTAGACTAATTAAAATAAGCACTAAATGAAACACGATAGAATTTTTACAGGATTGGTCATGGGACTGGTACTGATTTTGTTAACGGGACAGCAAACAACTGCCCAATCCTTTTTAAAGAAGCTTAAACAGAGAGCCGAAGATGAGATTATTGATGATATGTTCGGAGATAAAAAGAAAACTGAAGATGCCAATTTCCAACAAACCAGTTCATCCTCCGATGTTAAAAATACTTCTGGAGGTGGACTTACACATACAGCTCCGGATGTAGCAGACAATATCAGTACTGCTCAATTGGCATTTAATCAGGGCAGTTATACAGAGGCCCGTTATGCGGTCCGCCAGGCCATCCTGGGTGTAGAGATGGAGATTGGACAGAATATTTTAGATGGCTTTCCGGAATCTGTGAACGGGCTCAAAATGGTTCCTGAGAATGATAATGTGGCAAGTGCCAGCATTGGGTTCGTCGGCCTGATTATTGAACGTAAATATAGTGGGAATGAACAGCAATTGAAGGTTACTGTCGGTAATGATGCTGCTATGCTAAGCTCGGTGAACATTTACCTGGCCAGTGGTACCTATGCATCAACCGCGGAAGATCAGAACCACAAACAGGTGAAGTTCAAGGATTACCGTGGAGTGCTTGCCTATGATGATTATTCCGGATATACCCTCAGTGTGCCATTCGGACAGTCGTCAATTTTTGTTGCTGAAGGAGTCAATTTTAAAAGTGAACAGGAAATCATGGATACCGCAAATGAATTTGATCTTGAAAAAATTAAAAACGAATTTGGAGAACAATGAAAAATATACTCATTTTAATACTGATTGCTTTGTTTTCTTTTCCGGGTGCTCTAATCAATGCCCAGGAAGTATCGACCAGCCTGAACGAAGCCCTTTCATCATATAAATCTGACAATCTCGAGGATGCCCGCTTTGCCTTACAGGGAGCTTTAAATGGCATAAACCAAACAATTGGGAAAGAGATTCTTGCCATTCTTCCCGATGAAATGAATGGCATGTCAAAGGTTGAAGCAGGAGATAATGTAACAGGTATAAATACTGGTTTTGCCGGACTGTTCATCAATCGTTCCTACACATCTGAAGACAGGAATGCTTCCATTGAGATCGTCAGTGATTCACCTCTGTTGGCTGGCATCAATACCATACTTGCCATGCCAGGTTTCTTGACCTCGGATGAGAACCAGAAACGGATCAAGATTGAAGGCTACAAGGCTCTGCTTACAAAAAATACAGATAACGAAGGTTTGGTTTCCTATGATCTCCAGATGCCTTTTAGCGGATCTTTGCTAACCTTTCAGTGTGAGGGCATCGAGAATGAGAATGAGGTAATTGGGATGGCCAACAAGATCCCGGTTGACAAGATTGTGACCATCGCGCGTTAGCTCCATATCCAGACAGGGGCCAGGCTTGCTCCGCCATACACAATGATGTCAAAAAGAGCATGAGCCAGGGCAGGGGGGATGACGCTCCTGGAAGCCTCCCGCATCAATCCGAAAACCATCCCGGTCAGGAATGTTAATATTACAAGAGAAGGGATATATGTGTTGATGTCGACAGTCACTGTCTTGATAACAAGATATTTATAGAGTGTATGTCCGGATGCAGCAACAAGTACTGAGGCCAATACTCCTGCTGAAGCAGACCTTGTCTGGACGTATCCCCTGAAAACAAGTTCCTCTGTAATGCCAATCAAAGGGGCTATAAGGGCAAACTTTGTCAGGGTCACCGGAAGTAGTGAATCTGCTTTAATGAAATTGTATAATAAGCCAAGCAGTATTCCAAAAATAATCCCTGTCAGGCTGTAATAAACCACCTTTTTATTTAAAGGGATAATGCCAGAAACAGTTAGCAGGGATTTGATATCTCTTACTGACAGGCTGATAACTACAGCAGTTATGGCTAGTCCCATGAAGGAAACCACACGCCACAAGGTGACTTCATGAATGAACATTCCGAAAATGCACATCCCCCCGATTACAAGGAATGCTGAAAGAAATGCATTGGATTTTCCTGGCAATGTCCTTTTGAAATTAGTCATCATTTGTCCCTGGTAAAGCTTTATCCTGAAAACCTTTTACTTCCAAGAACCAGGAGAATGATGGCCGGGATAAGTAAGAGGATCCATCCGGAACCCAGGCAGAAACCTCCACCGGCAACAATCCTTGTGTCAGGCAGGGCTTGCCGGAGCTCGGTTATGGCAAGGCTGTCTTCAAAGAAATCTTCAGCCAGGACCAGCAGTTCCAGCCCGGTTAATTGGTGAACAGGATAAAGATCATGTATGTCGAGATCCAGAGTAAGGGCCTTAAGTCCAGTATTATCCACCAGGGCTGAAAGGTCTGTTATGCCATCACATCCAATCAATTCCAGTACCTTGAGGGTGCTATGCACGGTCACAATATCAACGAACTCCTTTTGTGTGGTATTCTCAGGCAGGGACAGACGGGTAAGCTGAGGTATTTGAAGAATGGCCGAGATATCAGTGATGTTTTCACAACCATTCAGCCCCAGGCATCTTATCCTGGAAAGATCAGTTGCAGCCCCTATCTCCTTAAGGGAATCACAGTAGATAAAGTTCAAATCTCTAATCCCGGATGATGCGGCAATGGATGAAAGATCGTGTATATCGCTTTCTATGATGGTGAGGGACTCAAGATTTTTTAATTTGTCAAATTGAAAACCTGTAATATCCATCGAATCCCAGGATTCAATAATCAAAGAACTTAGTTCCGGGAGACCGGATAAGAATTCCTGATCAATGAAATCTTCACCCTCATACCATAGCAGTTCCAGGTGCCTTAGATTAGCTTTTGTCTCCTCAGACATTGTTCTGTACTGAATGTCCTCTGCGATAAGCCAACGAGGGTTGAATAGAGAAAGTACTTCGGCCATCTTGCTGTCACCATCAAGATACAAACCTGGATTGGAAATTTTCGCGGATATCTTCTCCAATAAAGTGAATTCGGTTCCTGACAGGGGCAAGGAAATATGAAAGGAACGTATACTTCTCAGAACTTTTTCATCAACTTCTGCAAGCCAATCCCATCCAGCCGATCCTTCTGATAATCTGGTCGAAATCAACTCATTGTTCAGGTAAAACCGGTCGTAGATAGTATCATAACTGACAGCAAGGTTCAAACCATCAGCTGGATTATACCGGTAACATAAGATGTCGTCTTCCATTAACTGGAAGTAAATCAAATCACCTGCAGAAACGACCAAACTGACCATATCCTCCTCCTCGTAGGAATAGTGACCGGCAAAAGAGTATGATTTTGAGCAATTGATTACCATTGGGGAGCCTGTCACATCGATAATATATTGTCCGCTCTCCGTTGATCCAGGGATATTTCCACAGCCGGTAAACAGGAACACGGTATACAGAAGAGAAATGCTGAAAAGAAAAGTGAGTTTTTTCATTTCTTGTGTGGTATTTTTTTTAAAGTTAATCCAAGCTCCTTTCAAAGTCAAATTATAATGCATTAATGATTGACATTCAAGGAGCTATTGTTTAAATTGCATTCAGTTTCCTTCCAGTTCTTTTCCCATCTGTATTCCAGTTATGCAGCCATTGATACCATGGAAATGATGTGGACTATGATTTTTCAGTCTGTGGGTGAAGAGAAAATGGCTCCTTTATGGAAAGCATTCATCGGCATCCAGGAATCAGGCCGCCGGATGGATTGATGCACGCATCTAAAAACACTGATATTTCCTGCGATATATATGATATTTAAGTAGGGGATGAGGAACCGAGTTATATACCAGGGGAATGATTGATATGCGCAGAACGCTCATGGGTAAGCCATTCCGGGTTTTTCTATTAGTAACATAATTTTATATATTCACGTATTAGATTTCGCAGGTTCATTACTCGGGATATTAATCCGGCTTATTCACCAAGAGTTAAACTATGAATACCAGTCTTCTCTCCATCTTGATTCCTTGCAAGAATGAAGAGAAACAATTGCAGCAGACTTTGACTGCCATCGCACGGCAATCTTATGATCAATTAAGTTGCCCTATCTATATTGCGGACGCCGGATCTTCAGACAGGACCCTGGATATTATCTAGGATTTTCAGAAGAATACACACCTGAATATTCAGGTTATTGAGGGAGGATACCCGCCGACTGGCAGGAATAACGGGGCGAGGTATTGTCAATCAGATTATATATTATTTCTGGATGCAGATATTGAGCTGGGAGAGACTGAATCCATTGAAAAATCCGTTGGACTTGCGCTGGAGAGGGATTTGGATATGGTCTTAACCTATATCAAGAGCAAGGATGGAAATGCATATGACAGGTTCTTTTGGGAGCGTGTACATGCCTTCACATACCAGTATCCGTATATCGTCGGACCATATTCGGCTGGGATGTTTATACTCATTCGCCGGAAAAAGTTCAATGTACTGGGCGGATTCAATGAAAAGATGGTCCTGGGCGACGATTGGGAGTTGACCAGGATGATATCCCGAAAAAAATTCGACGTGGCCGAAACCTTTATCTGGACGACCAACCGTCGGTTTCAGTCGCATGGTTATTTAAAGACCACAGTCAAATATTTAAAGGTCGCCTTGAGCAAAGATTTCAGACAAAAGGATAACAGGAATTACGTGCATGTAGAATTCTGATCTATTTTTGTCACATGGTGCCCTGTGTATATCTATTGGATGAAGACAGGGGAATTCGCAGGGTCAATAACAATGATGCTATCCAGGTAGAAAGAGGCTACAAAGTTTTACCGAATGTGGAAATCAAACCTGATCATTTGCAGGGTTTCATCTGTAAATTCGAACTTATTTATGGAACAGGATGAACCATTCGGGAACTCATATTTACATTCAAGGGTACTAAGATGATCGGCTGCTTTTGAGCCTTGTACCCCATAAATATATCGATCGAAATCAGGTTCATTTACCCAGATGGGCAGGTCGTGTCCGCTATAGGCCTGTGTCTTCACCGAAGGATAGCCGTATTTGTTCAGATCTTCATCCTTAGCATTGAAATTCCAGGTGTTTTGTACATGAAAGTATTTGATTGTGTCGAAAGTATCATTGAATTCCAACCTGAGCTCTCCTATTACATTAACTGGTATACTGCCGGTGAATGTAGTTTCATAATCCCAATCCTTGAAATATTTTCGAATGGTAATATTTACATCCGAGGTGATTCTCTGAACTGTAAGATTCGGAGTACTACAGGTCCATTGAATGGTTGACATAACATCACACTGGACTTCATTGGTTTTGATAAGGTCAACCAGCGCAACATTAGGAAGCAAAGCCAGATCAGGATGTCCCTGGTATTTTAAATCGACATAACTGTCAGGAGCTGACCAGTTACGATATTTATAATAATAACCGGGTAAATTATCTAAATATCCTTTTATTGAGAAACGAACAATATCATCCTTCCTAGTTAGCGCGCTAATTAAATTCCTGGCCCAAAAATTACAGTATGAGGCTTTTACTGCCCAGTCGACTCCAACATAACCACCGGCACCTGCACCTAGCATGGCTTCCGGCCACCCCCCCAGAAAACTGTAGCAGAAGGCTCCATATACCAGTGTAGTGTCCTCGCTGAAATTGTTATGTGCAGCAATGAAATCCGGACTGACAAAATATTTATGAGATCTTTTTGAAACTATTATGAGGGGAATATCCCCCTGCAGGATATCTCTCCAGTATAAATTTGTCGTTTGCTCATTGACAGTTTCGCCGGTCATGAGATAAACTTTACTTATATTCCAACTTGCCGGCCATGCCATTCCATGTGTATAAATGTAGATGATCCCATTATTTTCCAGTAAGGTAAATTTTTCGACTGTGCACTCTTCATTTAGATAAGTTTCGGGTTTATGAAATCCTGCTATAGGTAATCGTTCATTGAAAGAACGGAGTGTTTTATCAGTATACCTTTCTCGCTCGAAATAATGTGGATCAAGGAAAATAGTTTGCTTATCTGCTGGTATAATGTTCGGGACCGGAGCAGATTTCAGGTTCTGCATTGTATCAGCATCAAATGGTAGAATGGTATCGTTTGGTTCATCCTCAAAATCAATGATCAATCCTCCCCTCATTCCATTTTTATATTGTATATATAGCCCCTGGCTATTAGTATCAGCCAATTGTACCATTGGATCTGCCAGGATTGTGGACAAAATAGTTGCTTTGGCTGAACTTGTGTCCATTGATTGCAGCAGGTCTGCCAATTGATCATAGGCATCTTCCTGCAGAAGGACAGCATTGTTGATTTCTTCAATATTACCAGGATCAGGTGGATTATTTTCTTCATCCTTTTTGCATCCGGACCAGATCATGGAAAGTGATACAAGGATAATAAAGCTGAAGATGATTTTATGAGACCGTTTTGGAAGGCTGGAGTGTAGCATAATAGTAGGTTATTAAATTGAACCAACACTTTGCAAAACCTTCAGATCTGATTACAAATAAATTTACTACCTCCAGGACCCAAAGTCAATTTTTTGATCGTGTTTAACAAATCATTATGTACATTATAGTAACTTGTATACGTTGTAATTAGAGCAGCAAGAAGGTATCGGTTATTAATGAACCTGCCTTTGGGTCCATCGCTGTGGATAAAGCTGAATATTTTGTATCTTTTTCGAAAATATATTGACATGAAGCGTACGGGATTATCAATACTGGTTTTAATATTGTTATCGGCTTCTTTACCGGTACAGCAAAATGACCCTTTCCAGGGGATTACTGATGAGAAGGTGCTACCTATGTTAAAGCATTTACCATACCGTCATGGTGGAATGAATGTTCCGGCTGAGGATGGCCGTCTTTTGTATGATATAATTTTGGATAAGGCTTATAAAAAGGGACTAGAAATCGGGACATCCAACGGTTATTCTGCGCTCTGGCTTGGAATGGCATTCAAAGTAACCGGTGGTCATCTGATCACCCTGGAGATAGAACCAAAGCGGGCAATAGAAGCCCGGGAGAATTTTGAACACGCGGGACTGGATGACATTATCGATTCTCGGATCAATGATGCATTAAAGGAAATACCTGTATTGGAAGGGAAATTTGATTTTGTATTCATCGATGCCTGGAAGCCCGACTATATGAAGTACTTGGAACTGATCCTTCCAAAAATGAAACCTGGTGGTGTTATTACCGCTCACAATGTAACCAGCCAGGGCAGCTCCATGAAGGATTTTTTAGATGAGATTCAGCAAAACCCAAAGCTCAGTACGATCATAGACCGCAGCAGCAGGGCAGGTGTTTCAATAAGCTATGTAAAATGATGTCCGTTTTTACAGTTTCATGTGTCCGTTGTTGATCTCATTGACCATGATCCTGATACCATCTTCATTCAGGTCAAGATCATCAATAAAATCAACATAGTTAGTCCACTGCTCCGGAGATAGATTGTGTCTTTGAAGTTTGTCCTGTGAGGGATCACCCGAGCCATTCTTCTTGCTCTGTTTGTATAATTCAATAAATAGTTCTGCTGATAATAACATAATTAATCTTTGAATTAATTATTCTTCACTATTCGAAAGATAATAATTTTTAGGTTGAATCAGTGCTTAATAATCCGGAAAATCATAGGTTTATTTGCTTCGAAACGCCACTTTTTTATGAATCACACACCAGGTTAGATGAATACCATTAAATAACCCATGAATTTTCCGAAAATTTTCACTCAATATTTGCCTGGACGAAGAGTTGCGTGCTATCAATATCAAGTCCTGCCAGATTTCCCATATCAGCATAATCTGTGTATACGCAGCCTGCGTCCAGGTTGATCAGGGTACGCTCACGACTGAATAATGTTACCTTGATAGAATCCAGAGATGTAGGAGTATGACCGTGTATTACTGGTTTTCCCTTGGCTTTATATCGGTCGTAGTCCATGTTTCGGCTCCAGATCATGGCATCCATATCATGGAAAGGGTGGTCATCGTGAAAATTAAATCCCGCATGGACGATAAAACATTTATCAAGTTCAATAAAGTAGGTTGTATGACTTAAGAACTCCATATATTTGGCCGGTAATTTTTCATCTCCAGGTAATTTGAGATATTCTTCCTGGCTCAGGTCGAAAGATTTCAGGGTTGCACCTCCACCATTATAAATCCAAGGATGGAAGTAGGTATCACTGGATAAGGATTCAATCAGCATTTCCTCATGGTTGCCACGAATGAATATGGTGTTATAACCATTATCTTTAAGGCCGATCAGGTAATCCAGGACCCCTTTGCTATCCGGACCGCGGTCAATGTAATCTCCAAGAAAAAACAGTTTGTCTTCTCTGGATATTTTCATCTTCTTCACAAGCAGTCCCTCAAGGGTTTTCTTGCAACCATGAATATCACCGATAACAAGTCTTCTTGCCATTCAAATTTTTCCAGGATGATATAAAACTAAGAAAAAGCACGGATTAAGTTGGTTAATTGAACCCGGTTTTTTACTCCCGTTTTAAGATATATGTGATGGATATGGTCTTTCACCGTTTGTAGTGATATAAACAATGAATCACTGATATCCTGGTTACTTTTCCCCTTGCAGATCAACTGCACGATTTCGCTTTCTCTCTTTGAAATCTGGTATTTTTTTATAAAATCTGCCAGGCTTTTATCAAAATCATGCTTTTCAGCAGGTGCTACAAAGTTTTTATCCAGGTACAGGCTCAGAAAAAAGATTGGGACAAGGTGAATCGCAAATAAAATGATGATGAAGCCAAATCCATAAGCTGGTCCAAGATGCGAAAGGTTGATCAGGGTAATAGTACCCACCGCATATATCAAATACAACAATCCGAACAGGCGGATGTTCTGCCTGTCCTTGTTGTCAAGATACCTTTGGGAATGGAGAAAGAGCTGGGCAAGTGAGTATGCATACACAATTGCACTGACGATGGTAAATCCGATCAGCATACTCGAACGGATCAATTCGGGCCGATTTTCGCCAAGCAGGTCCCTTTCCAGTAGCAGCACACCGTAACCCATGAATCCCAATGTAAGGGGAAGGAAAAACACAATGTTGAATAGGGAAGTGACCTTCTGATTAACCATTTCTCTTGACAGCCGGATAAACATGTACCATGATAAGATGAGAAAGGGAATTCCCAGGTAGAAAAAGAAGGAAACGATAGATTCAATGGCCTGCTCTTCCAGATCCTGTTTCAGCAGAAATACCCTTATCAGCCTGGAACCTATGATCCCGTAAATGCCGAATACAAATAGAAATATGAGGTAATAAAAATAGGATGAGAGCCAGGGCAAGTGGTATTTTCTTACCAGCTGGTTGCTGAACATAATAACGATACTACCGGTGATTAAAGCACCGGTAAGGAGAATTATCTGTATCGTTTCACTCATTAAGATGGGAATCTGTAACGAATTTATACAAATTATATGAATGCATCCCCTACCAAAGTAGTGTTTTCAAAAATCCTACTTTGGTCGCTTAAATAGTCTACAGCACCGACATATATTTGACAGTATAAAAACCAATATTTATAAGACATGGAAACAATAGAATCTAATAACAAATTTGTATCTGACACCTCAACAGGTGACAATTATAGTAAAGGGTGGACTTTAATCTTCACCACTTTTATAGAATTACTTGTCGTAACGCTGGTTTATGCAGTAATACAGATACCCACCAACGGCTTTCAGTTCAAGGCTGATGGATTTGGTGATTTTGAATTGTATATGATCCCCATAATCCTGCTGGCCATTGGATATGGTATTTTTATATCAGGTCCGATTGGTTATAGTGTTAAATGGGTATTCTTAAAGGCTGTTCGCAGGGAAAAGATTGAGATCAAGGACATGTTCGCAGTGTTTGAGCGGAACTATTGGAATGCTGTGATCGCCGGACTGGTGACAACAATCATTATAATCATTGGCTTATTCATGCTGATTGTACCTGGGATCTACTTTGCATGTAGGCTTGCTTTTGTGCCATACCTGGTAATTGACGAGAAAATGGAAGCCATGGAAGCGCTCAAAGCAAGCTGGGCCATGACCAAGGGGCATGGGTGGACAGTTTTTTTCATGGGAATCCTGGCCTTCTTCATAGTCATAGCGGGTTTGATCGTGCTGATATTCGGAGTGCTTATCTCGGCCATGTGGATTTCTGCAGCCTTTGCAATCCTCTATCAGTCGGTATACTTGAAACAGGGTATCCCTGAAACAAACGGGAACTACATACAAAAAGTTGAATAAGCTTTTCAAACCCTTTAAAAGCAGAACCATCCGGAATCCAGGGTTAGCTAGCTGACCAGATCCGGATGGTTTTTATATGGTGGTCAGTGATGGGCAATATTTAAGGTGCTGTGAATCTTTCCACCTTGTTGGACAAGGGTTGTACGGATTGCATATACCTGTAAATGGCCCTCAGGTCCTCATCTGTCATTTTTCCGTAAAGGGTCCAGGCCATAATTGTATTCATGTCACCGTCCCTGACTTCTGGCAGCACCATGGAACTGTCTGCGTAGATTTTAAAACGCATTAGAAATGCCTCTTCGGTCCATTGCCCTATGCCGGTTTCTTCGTCTGGGGTCAGATTGGCAGATCTAACTACACCTCCTGTTGGAAGGGGATATTCATTTCCTCCCGCCAACAATAATTCCGGAATCATCATGTCTCTATCATCCTGTGTAGTGTGGCAGTAAATGCATCCTGCTGCAATGGCTACATACTCTCCGTAGGCAATCTGGTCTGAAGGATCGGGCATTTCCGGCAGATCATGTTCTTCCGGCATCAAATTAACGATCAGACCCAATGGAAAATCCAGTTCTCGTTCGGGTATCTGGGATTCAATAGGTTCAAGCGTTCTGATGTAGGCAATGATGGAATAAATATCTTCCTTATCCATTTTTGCATAGTCAGGGTAAGGCATTACCGGGAAGAGTGCATTACCTTCATTATCCACGCCAGCTGTAATGGCCTGGAAAATCTCCCCATCTGTCCAGTCCCCCAACCCTGCCGGCGTAATATTCGGGGTATACATCACGCCCGGGAATCCCAGTTCATGTGAAAAACGAAAGCCACCTGCACCTTCCCTGCCTGCTATTAAAGGCATGGAATAAACGGAGGGGTCACGAAGTGTGTGGCAATCCAGGCAACCTGCACCATACCAGGCAAGGTATTCACCCCTTTCCAAGCGCTCAGGAGTGATCTCCACCTGTAGATCGGGTGGATCACCCACTTTGGGCAGGCCAAATTTGACATATGATAGCATTGCTATGATAACCGCGACGACCAGTACCAAAATCCCAAGTAAGATCTTTACAATTGTTTTCATGTTAGATTTAAATGATATTTATTCAAATTCAAAATTATATTAATAAAGTAAGATCTCAAAATCTTTAATTAGCATTAATTTAAATCAATATTTAGATTCCCGGGGAATTCCGTAAACAATAGTAAGTCAGCACAATTTATTATTTAAAACGGCTTCTTCCTTCTTTACGATATATATGGAGCAGGGCTTCCAATTCTGCGACTTTCTCAGGCATTTCATTATAAAGATTGTGCTGTTCTCCGATATCTTCATCCAGATTGTATAACTGCATAGGGGGGCCTTCCAAGATCTCATTCTGGCTCCATCCACCTGAGCTTTTGTCCAGGATGAGTTTCCAGTTATCTTTCCGGATTGCAAGGGTGGTGGACACAGCCTGGTTGATCATGGTACGCCTTTCAGTCCATTCAGATTCCTCTCGGGTCAGCGCTGACAGGTAGCTGAAACTGTCTTCCCCGGCATTCCAGTCCAATTGCTGTCCGGTAAGTTCAGCCATGGTAGCCAGCAGATCATTGTGGCAGATCATCCTGTTGCTGCTGCTTCCTTCGGGAATAGTGCCCGGCCACCTGACCAGGAAAGGCACCCTGTGCCCTCCTTCCCATACATCTGATTTCATACCCCTGAAATGGGCATTGGCCCGGTGATCATATTTTGCAATATCTTCCGGCTTCCAGTGTGATCCGTTATCACTGGTAAGGATTATAATGGTATTGCTATAAATCTCAAGGCTGTCGACAAGCTGCATGATTTGTCCAAGACTATGGTCCACCTGATGCACAAAATCACCATAGGTTCCAGCCTCCGATGTTCCTAGAAAGGATTCAGTCGGAACCCATGGTGTATGGGGAGCAGTCAGGGGGAAATACAGGAAGAATGGATGGTCAGGGGTTTCCTTGTGATGTTTCCTGATGAATCCCATGGCATACCTGGTCAGCCTGGGTAGAACATCGTAAAAGTCAAACCCTTTTTCTGCATCCCCATGCCTCCAGAAAAGCCCGCGTGTACGCTCCGCCACCCCATCAATATGCTCCAGGTCAGTATCAACTACCTTCTTATTGCTAATATATATATAGGGCTGCATGTCAAGCGAGGCGGGTAAAATGTAAGAATAATCGAATCCATGGTCACAGGGTCCGCCGTCGACAGCGCCTGTGTAATCCACATTTTCTGTGTTTATAGTATTTCCGAAATTCGGACCCTCATAAAGTAGTTTATCAGGATCCTTTTTCTTGTAGTCGAGTCCCAGGTGCCATTTCCCGACACAGGCAGACCGGTATCCTGCCTTGCCAAGCAGGGTTGCTACTGTTACCCGCCCTGGCTCTATCAGGGATACATCATGACCTCCAAGCACACCTGCTGAAACCCTTGTACGAAAACAGTAGCGGCCTGTCAGGACGCCATAACGGGTGGGGGTGCAGACGCCAGAGTAGGAATGTGCATCTGTGAAATACATGCCTGCTGCGGCCAGCTTGTCCATATTGGGTGTGGGTATTTTGGATTTCGGGTTTAAAACCTGCAGGTCACCATAACCCATATCGTCTGCCATGATGAATATGACATTTGGCATGTCTGTGCCGGATTTATCCCTGGGATTTTTGTTAATCAACATTACAATGGTTACGATCACAAGGAATAAAATGGTCAGCAGGCTATAGGATGTCTTGCGGTTCATATTGTTTTTGTTCTAAAGTTAATAAAATACAATATTGAATATCTTTGCAGCTTGAAGATTGATTCCTGTTTAATCAAGAATTATCTATGGAACTGGTGTTATTTGGATTTGGTTTGGTTGTCCTGATATTTTTCCTGTCGGCCGGCATAACTTCCATTTTGGAGCAGGAAAGCAGGGCGGCATTCATATCTTTTACTTCCGGGATTCTATTCTCATTTCCCTTTGTACTGCCTTTTTTATTGGATGTAAGGTACCCGGACTGGCTTTCCGTTGGTATGTTATCCCTGGCAGGATGCTGTCTGGCCATCTTCCTGATCCCTGTCCGGGGGCGTATCAATTACTCCTATCAACAGCCAGAACATCGTTTCGATGAAAGGGATACCATGTTTTCCCGACAAAAACTGGTCCCGGGCAGCAAAAGATTTGAAGAATATTATAAACAGAGGCCACGTAATAAATCCCTGGATAATAAATTCCGCCGATGGCCTGGACTGCTACAACCTGGTTCTAAATATTTCGATCCGGTATTATTTGCATCGGCACGATCCATTTTCAATGAGGTGAATTCCCTGCATCCAAGGGTGGAAGAAAAGCCGGCCAGTATAAAAGATGCAGGCAGGCCAGAGATCTTTACAAGTGCCATATTGCAAATGTCACAGAAGTTGGGAGCTTTATCATCCGGGATCACCAAATTAGAAGACTACCATGTTTACAGCGTCGGAGGCAGGGGTAACAGGTATGGGAAGAAATTCTCGGTAGTGCATAAATTTGCCATCGCCCTGACAGTTGAAATGGATTATCATATGATGAGGGCAGCACCTGCAGCACCAACGGTTGTTGAATCTGCCAGGCAATATCTTAATTCCGGGAAAATAGCAGTTGAACTTGCTGAATATATCCGGAGCCGGGGATTCCAGGCAAGGGCCCATATTGATGCCAATTACCAGGTGATTTGTCCATTGGTAGCGCGTGACGCCGGACTGGGAGAAATCGGAAGGATGGGCCTCTTGATGACACCCACACTTGGTCCCAGGGTCAGGATAGCAGTGGTTACTACAGATATGCCGTTGCTTACGGCCTCAGCAAGGCCGGATCCTGTACTTGTTGATTTTTGCAGGCAATGTGAAAAGTGTGCCAAGGTATGCCCGGGCCAGTCTATATCTTATGGTATGGAGAAGGAAAATGACGGGATCAAACGCTGGAAGATCAATTCTGAAAGCTGTTATACTTATTGGTGTCAAGCAGGAACTGATTGCGGCAGGTGTGTTATCGTCTGTCCATTTGCACATCCTGATAACTGGTTTCACCGGTTTGTGCGATTTGGAATCAGGAACTCATACATCTTCAGGAGATTAGCTATTCCCCTGGATGACCTCTTCTATGGCAAAAAACCAATACCCCGTAATCCTGAATAACAGTGTATATTATCCTGCTTTAAAATTGTAGGCAGGCTTCAGGGTATCAGAGATCTCAACGGAGTCTGAAATATACTGCAGAATTTCCGCTTTGGGTTTGTAGGCCCTTGGCGCTTCATCCAGTGTTTTTCTGGAGACAGTGCTTGTCCACACATGCTTCATCCCTTTTTTGAAATCTTCAAAATCCAGTTGTTTTTTTGCCTGGTTTCTGGACATGCGGCGTCCCGCTCCATGGGGTGCACTATTATTCCATTCCGGATTGCCCTTCCCATAAGCAATCAGACTGCCATCGCGCATATTCATAGGGATCACTATTCTTTCTCCAGCGTGAGCTGATACAGCTCCTTTCCGAATGATCCCGTCATTAAAATTGATATAGTTATGGATGGTTTCAAATTGATCGAAATCTCCGGATATGCCTAGGTGGTCGAGTATCCTTCGTGTCATTTCCAGGCGGTTTAACCGGGCGTATTGCTGTGCCACTTTCATGTCATGGAAATAGGCTTCCCGGTCATCTCCTTCGAGATAGGCAAAGTGTTTCGGTATTTCAACCTGATTTTTCTGGCAGTACCGGGTGGCTTTTGCCTGATGCCACGTCGCCACTTGTAGTCCGAAATTCCGCGATCCGCTATGGATTAGCAACCATCTGGCTTTGTCTGAATCTGTGGCAATCTCAATAAAGTGGTTTCCTCCTCCCAGGCTTCCCAGGCCCTTCATGTGATCAGTGAAATCAATATCCAATCTGTGGCAGGTCTGCTTAATATCATCGATGAATTCAGGCGGATAATTTCCCTGGATTACGTTTTTATTGCGTTTGAATCCATAAGGGATATGTTTCCTGATAAACAGATCTAATTTTTCATAGGATGGGTTTAGCTTGCCCAGCTCCGTGACCTGTATCCCGCAACCGATGTCCAGGCCAATCAGGTTTGGGACGACCCTACTGCCTAGTGTGGCAGTGTAACCGATCACACATCCCTTGCCGGCATGCACATCAGGCATGATCCGGATGCTTGCATTGCGGAATAATTCCTGGTTGCAAAATTCCTGGATCTGGTTCCGGGATTCATTGTCGAGATGGTCAGTGAATACCACGGCGGTATTATATGTACCGGTGATTCTCATGGGGAGACAAAGTTATCGATTTAGTAGTATGCGGGACAGCTATTTTTGGATTTCCATCTTTTGCGGTAGGCCGAAGGTTTACCGCTTGGATTATTCTCCCCGCAGCCGAATATCAGGTTCATGCCAAGGCGGATATTCATGGTCTGGGCACTATATGGCCAGATCAGTCCGGATGCATTATCCCGCACATAAAATACAGGTATATGGTCACTGACGAGATAGAATTGCATAGGGCCACTTCCGACAGCAATGCCCAATCCCAGTTGATCAAAGCGGTTATTCATAATGGAATAACTGAGGGTGCCATGAAGAAAGGGAAATGGACTGTAATTGGCGGCCATTGTCAGGGCAAAATGGGGTAGCCGGTCAAAAAACTCTGTCCGGGTAAGGGCTGATACATTGACCTTATCCGTTAATTGGTACATGGCTCCGGCATATAACTTGGGAGTGAGCGAAGTATAATAGGGGGCCTGGCTTGTCTCGAACCTAAAGGATTGCCTGATGGTATCAATCAGGGTCTGCAGGAAATCTGAATCTCCCTGGTTGTTGTCATAAGCCCTTAGGTCGAAACCTGAAAATAATATGGAACCGTTTGCCTCAAAGCGGTTGATATTGGATTTCCACCTGATAAATCCCAGGTCGATCAAACTTGCCGCAAAGGTTAGCCTGTCATCATACTTGTAGATCACTCCCAGGTCCACTCCCGCCCCGTGATTATTGGCCAGTATAAAATCCTGGAGGATATTGTTGAATGAGTTGCTGAGATTAATGGAGCTCACATATCCCTGTGGGTCAAGGGCCACTTCCATGGGAAAGGAGGATCGTAATTCATAATTGGTGCGAGCTTCCAGTTGGATGGGATCAGCCTCTGTAAGAAGGTAGAGGTCCGTGTGGGGACTCGCGATATTGGCAGACCCTCTCAGGTATTTCAACGTGACACCGACATAAAGGCCGCTCAGGATTTCGGTGGATACCCCCGCAGCGATCTGGAAATAATTCGTGGCTTTGACCCCTAATCCACTCAGGTCAAGATCCCGTGGTTGTCCGGATTCAATATCCCAGTTGCCATCACGGACTGCCAGCAGGTCACCAGGGATGCCGCCCCGTGATTCCATGAAATTTGAAATATTAAAGTGCAGGTAGTAATCGTCCAGTTGAAATCCGGCTCCGGCCAGATTCACGGTGGCATCGGACCGCACATAATTGTTTTTTTTCATTTTTCCGTCCAGGTTTTCCAAATCTATAATCAATGAATCTGAACTTGACCCGGTACCATAATGAATAGCATCATGGTAGCTGAAGCCTGAATTGGAGTATGAATAACGTATGGTTGAGAGGACAGGTAGTTCGATGTAGGTCCGGCAATGATAAAAAAGGGCCGGGTTGCTATGAATGGCCTGGGAAACGGGATGCATGAAATAGAGGGTATTGTTCTGGGCCCTGGCAGGAAGTATGGTAAAAAGCGTGGGTATAATGAAAATACTGAGATGATATATCAATCGCTGCCAGACCATTCGGAACCCTTAATAGTCGGTTGAGTTTACGTCGAGCTTGCCAATGGCCCCAACATGAACCTCGAAGAAATAATCCAGGTAGAACTGGACATTTTCCGGAGGGTTCTGATCGGCACCGGGTGTAGTCAGTGTGTAGTAGACAACCATATAACTGCTGGTAGAAATATTATCGATCTGCTGGCGGGATAGAGGAATTTGAACAGCATATGGATGGTCCGGTGGTTCAACCTTGCCATCTCCGTTAGTGTCTGTTGCTGCTGGGATAAAACTGGCAGGATCTTCCGGATCATGAAACAGTGAATCCAGCAAGACATCATTTTCATCGTAGAAATAGGACTGGATTTTGATATTTAATGGAAAGCCATTAACGAAATTGAACCTCAAAATCAAACTATCTATTTCTTCCGGGGGCTTGTTATAAAAGTCACTGAAAACGAAATCAAGGGTGTCTCTTACTACCAGGTTATCCGCGTAGCCTTTTAGTGGAAGGTAGAGCTCCAGCAGCACATTATACTCGCTGCTGTCGGTGACGAAGTTATATTCGGAGCCCAGGGGATTGATCCTGCCATCTACATCCAGTCTAAGTTCTGAAGGCCCGGTTTCCAGTACAGTAAACAGGTTTGAATTCCCAGCATTGAGGATAAAGCTGTCCACTTTAACATCTCCTATCTCGGGAAGCGCTGGATATCCCAGAACAGTGGGGACTCCTGGAGCCGGCAGGTTGCCTCCTGTGATGTTGGTAAACTGTCCGTTTCGTCCTTCTACGCCAAATTCATTTATGGTCATCTCTACAGGTATTCCGAAGGAATTGCTGAAAATCATCCTGAGTTCGGCGCCTTCAAAATAAAAACTGCCCTGGTAAATGGGATTGTAAAGGTCCAGAGGGATGCTTACCGCGGGCAGGTCAAGGGAAAATTGTCCAAAATAGCCATAGATCACATCGTATTCTATGGCTGACAACCCGACTGTGAAGTTGACTATCTGATCACCGGGCTGGATAATCCCTGTGGAGGCAGTAAGTTTTATGGTATAGACAACCTCTATCCTGGAACGGTCGGCCGGTGTATCGGTCAGGCGCAGTGAGTAATCCGCCAGGCTATAAATACTGGTTGGATCATTAATGTCTCTGCATAAGCTGAAGATATTTCCTTGAGGATCAATTATATCCTGGCTTTCTACACAGATCTCCCCTTTGAGAGCAAACTGGGTAACAAAATCTATGGTAAGGTCCATGGAAGCACCGATTACGCTGTCAATCCTTGCATCTTCTGCAATCCCTATTGTTACGGGAATCCATGTCGTGTCACTGTATGAAAATGTATCGCTTATGCTGGATAGATCAAAAGGTATTGGCAGGGGATTATCGAAACCTTTTGTATACTCAAAAGGCTGGACCTTGACCAGATCTGATGCTTTTCCGGATTCCAGGTATTCCTGGTAAATAAGGGTCATAAACCCATTTTCATCTGATGAGATCTGGGTGGAATTGATAGAATCCAGTAGCTCATCCATCTGATACCGGGCATAGCCGATGGGGGCGGCCACTTCAGGGGAAATGCGAAAAGATCTGTCTACATCTTCAGCATTGAACTCTTCCTTGATACAGGAAGAAAACATGGCCAGGATCAGGATGATACCAGGAGCAAGTAAAGATAAGCTGATATGGTGTGAACGGTGATTTTGCAATTTATCCCAAATATAGTATGAAAACGAAAAGAATCTGTGCTTAGTGTTGAGAATATATTCCAGTAACGAAAATTGAACCTAAAAGGTTAAGGTGAAGATGGTTTCTTTATCGGGAACAGAATGGGCTGTGATGGTACCGTTATGCAATCTCAATATCTGCCTGGAAAGACTGAGGCCTATGCCAGATCCGCTTTGTTTAGTGGTAAAGAAGGGAATGAAGATCTTATCGAGTACTTCGGGGAGTATGCCTGTGCCGTTGTCAGCTACCTGTATGGTCACCCTGCCTCGTTTGTTGTAATATGTCTTGAGTTCTATGGTCGGATCTTTCCTTCCATCAAGGGCATGCATGGAATTCCTGATCAGGTTTATAATAACCTGCTCAACAAGCTGTTCGTCAGCTGATACTTCTATATTTTCCGGGTCAATATTGGTTATGAAATTCACCTTGTTTTCAGTGATCTCCTCCTCCATGAGCAGGTAGAGGTTCTTGAACAGTTCCTTGACCGGAAAAATTTTGAAATTTGGTTTTGGTATCCTGGTAAGGTTGCGGTAAGTATTAACAAAGTGGAGGAGTCCCGTGCTTCGTTTGTTGATGGTCTGTAAGGCTTGTTGTATCTCCATGACAGTTTCGATATCCATATCTTCCCTAACATTTCCTCCATCGGTGATCCCTTTCAGCATGATCTCAAGAGTGGAGGAAAGGGAGGCAATGGGCGTAATGGAATTCATGATCTCATGCGTAAGCACCCTGATCAGTTTTTGCCAGGCTTCTGTCTCCTGTTCTTCCAGTACATTCTGGATATTATTGATGGTTGCCAGTATGATCAGTTTATCTTTTACCTTAAATTCAGTTGCATAAATTGCCAGCTGCAGTATATCATCCTGGTCCTGGACCTTTACCAGCGTGTTTTCACCCGGTGAAATATGGATCAATGTATTTACCAGGTCTTCGCTGAGTTGTTCCAGTCCCTTGACATTTTTAAGGCTGTGAATCTGGAATAACTTCTTAGCCGCCTTATTGATCATTTCTACTGTGCCATCCTTGCGGTATGCAATGATACTTACATCGATATTCTGCACGATGCTTTGCAGGTAATGAAAATGCTCTTCTTTCTCGGAGCGGACTTTCTGGAAATCGTTGATCACATCATTGAAGGCACGGTTCAGTTCATCAAAGGATGATCCCATTCCTTCGATCTGGAAAGAGCGTGTAAACTCTGAAAACCTAATGGATTCGAGAAAGCTTGTCAGGTCACGGTTGGTCCTGTCAACATACCTGATCAGGGCATAAACCTGAAGTAGGACCAACACGACAACGAGGATGGGTGTCACATTGAGTGCTTGATTCAACGTAAAAAAGAACAGGGCAATGGATGCTGAAAGAAGCAGTATCCTTACGATTATATTTGCTCTGAAATTCTTATAAGTCATATTTTTCCATCCTTCTGTACAGGGATGTCCGGGTTAGTCCCAGGTCTGAAGCCGCCTGGGTAATATTTCCCTGGTGCTGTTTCAGGACCTTGTTAATGATGGATTTCTCTATATCTTCCAGATTGTATGTATCTAATTCCAGTTCTCCAAATTTCTTACTGGGTGCAGACAAGAGGAAATCCTCCGCTTCCAGCTGGGTTCCATCACTCATGATGATGGCCCTTTCAATAGCATGCTGCAATTCCCTGACATTACCGGGCCAATAATACTGGTTCAAGGTTTTAATGGCAGTTGAACTGATACCCTTTATATTTTTCTTATACTTTTTAGAATAGATCTTCAGAAAGTGATCCACAAGCAATGCGATATCCCCCGTTCTTTCCCGTAGTGGAGGAAGATGGATCTCAACCGTATTAACCCTGTAGAGAAGGTCCTGACGGAATTTATTCTCCTGGACCATGTCATGGATGTCAATATTAGTGGCACAGATCAGGCGAACATCTACCGGGATGGGCTTGTTATTCCCAACACGAATTACTTCCCGGCGCTCAATTACAGTCAATAATTTTGTCTGCATGGGCAGGGACAGATTTCCGATCTCATCAAGGAAAAGTGTACCGCCATGGGCGATTTCAAACCTTCCCTGTTTCATTTTTTTGGCATCGGTAAAAGCGCCTTTCTCATGTCCGAATAACTCACTCTCGAACAAAGTTTCTGCAATGGAACCGAGGTCAACGCTGATAAATACTTCATCCTTGCGGAATGAATTACGGTGCAGGGCCCTGGCAACCAATTCTTTTCCGGTACCATTCTCTCCAAGGATCAGTATGTTTGCATCGGTTGCAGCAACTTTCGTAACGGTATTGAAGACCTTCTGCATTTCCAGTGAATTCCCGATGAATTCATGGAATGGCTGGTCATAAACGGCACTTATCTCCTGCTGTTTTGACCGGAGGCCGCTGGCTTCCTTGCGTGATCTTTTCAGCTTTATGGATGAAGAAATGGTTGCCAGTAGCTTTTCATTTTGCCAGGGTTTAAGAATGAAATCCGTGGCTCCTGCCTTGATGGCTTTTACTGCTTTCTCTGCGTCACCATATGCTGTTATGAAGCAAACTACGGCATCCGGATCAATCTCCAGAATTTTTGCCAGCCAGTCAAATCCTTCCTGTCCGCTGATAGCATCCTTGGTGAAATTCATGTCTAGCAGGATGACATCATAGTCCTCTCCCGTTAAAACATCCGGAATCTTTTCAGGGTCATTCACCGTAGTGATTACTTCCACATGCTGTTTAAGTAATAGTTTCAATGCAAAAAGAATGTCTTCATTATCATCGACTGCCAGGATTTTCCCAACTTTAGTACTCATGTTTTTGGCTTAATTAAAATATTCATACACTGGAATGTCTATCCAGTATGGCCGTAAATTTACATATATTTTTTCGATTGTTCGGATTCGTACTATTATTGTAGCATATTTGGACAGTTATTCTGCCGTAAAGCATGTTCTTGCCCCTTACAATAGCCTACAAAACAGTCATTTATGATATTTGGCACAATAAATGGAAAATAGTAGCAGAACTTTTCTAAATGTCTGGCAATGGATGCAATGGATCGCAAAATCGAGAAGAAATTTAAGCTCTTCAGTAAGAGAAATATTTGGATTTTTCTTGGAGCCGTTTTTACTCTTCTCGTATTTTACAATCTTGTTTTCGGTGATAAGAGTTCAAAACTGAATGTTGAGACTGACAAGATATCCATTTCCGAGATAAAGAAAGACATTTTTCAAGACTACATAGCCGTTATCGGTACGGTTGAACCAATCCAGACCATTTACCTGGATGCCATTGAAGGAGGGAGGGTGGAAGAGATCCTGCTGGATGAAGGCAGCATGCTGAAAGAGGGAGATATCATCCTCCGGCTTACCAATACTAACCTGATCCTGGAAATATCCAACAATGAAGCTCAGGTTGCCCGTGCTATCAATGAGTTACGTACTGCACGACTGCTGATGGTTCAACAGCAGATGAACAGTGAGAGCCAGATCATTGAAACCGAGAGACTGCTGAAGTTGCAGGAGCGTGCCTATAACAATAATAAGATCCTTTTCAAGCAGCAGCACATTTCTTCGGAGGAGTACGATCAGTCGAAGGAACAATATGAGGCAACCGTGCAGAAACTGGACCTGCTGAAAGAGATACAGTACCAGGATTCCATTTTCAGGTCCATACAGGTAGAATCACTTGAGACCTCTGTAAACAGTCTATCAAGGAACCTGGAAATTATCAAGAGCAAATTGGATGCACTGAATATAAAGGCACCGGCTGATGGGGAACTGGCTACCCTTAATCCCGAAATTGGTGAAATAGTTAATTATGGTACCCGGATTGGCACCGTGAATATCCTGGACTCCTATAAACTGCGTGTGGAGATTGATGAGCATTATATCGCCAGGGTGAACAGGGGGTTGGTGGGAGACTGTGACTTTGCGGGCAGTCCGTATCCGGGTGTGATAAAAAAGATATACCCGGAGGTGCAAACCGGACGGTTCTATGTAGACATGGTATTCACTGAAGGAATTCCGGCAGCCATAAGGATAGGCCAGACTTCCAGGATTAAACTTGAGCTGGGAGAATCAAAACAGGCCATCCTGATACCCCGTGGTGGATTTTATCAGAGTACCGGTGGACAATGGGTTTTTGTTGTTGATGAAACGGGTGAGTTTGCTTACCGGAGAGATATCAGCATAGGACGGCAGAATCCACGGTATTATGAGGTGCTTGCCGGATTAGAACCGGGGGAACAGGTCATTATATCAAGTTATGATAACTTTGGAGATGTTGACAAATTAATCTTAAAGAATTAATATCACTAAATATGGACGATCATGATCAAAACTGAAGAATTAACAAAAGTTTTCCGCACGGATGAAGTGGAAACCACGGCCCTGAATAAAGTTACCATGGAAATTCAGGGCGGTGAGTTTGTTGCTATTATGGGCCCCTCCGGATGTGGAAAATCTACCCTGCTAAACATCCTGGGATTGCTGGATAATCCTTCGGATGGTAAATTGTATTTCGATGGAACTGAAGTTTCTAAGTTCAAGGAAAGGCATCGTACTAACATGAGGAAAGGGAATATCGGTTTCGTATTCCAGAGTTTTAACCTGATCGATGAACTAACCGTTTTCGAGAATGTTGAACTGCCACTGTTGTATATGAATGTTTCTTCATCTGAAAGAAAGAAGTTGGTGAATACCGTGCTTGAAAGAATGAAAATCGCTCACCGGAAAAAGCACTTTCCTCAACAGCTGTCCGGTGGACAACAACAACGTGTAGCCATTTCAAGGGCTGTAGTTACCAATCCAAAACTTATCCTGGCTGATGAACCTACAGGTAACCTCGATTCCGCCAACGGTGAAGAAGTTATGGGATTGTTGACGGAATTAAACAAGGATGGTACAACGGTTGTTATGGTGACACACTCACCTACGGATGCTGAAAAGGCCCACAGGATCGTGCACTTGTTCGACGGACATATTGTTACAGAGAATATCAAACACGTTCTTTGATCAAAAAGAAATAGTATTAGAGTATTGCAGGGAGCATAATTATTAACCCTAAATTCGGAGCGATGAAGGATTTGTGTGTACCGATTCCAAACTTCGGTGAGGACGAGATTGCGGATATTGAATTGCGTGTAGGCGACCAGAAAATATCGTATAGTTTCCGGGTAGAATCCTTTGCCTGGGAAGTACAAGATGAACTATCTGTAGCTGACGATGACGTATCCGCATCTCTCGCCCGTATCTACAGGCTGAAAAAGGCCATTGAAGGATATGACAAAAAATGGGAACTGATCCAGATCTTTACACCAGGCGATAACGCAACTCATATCCAGGTACTGTACCGCAGGAGGAATTGAATTAGAATCAGGTCTAAAAAATTATTAAAGATGAGAAGGATTTGGATTTTAAAGGGTGTTCTATGCCTGTTAATTACTTCACCCGCCCTCCAAGCCCAGAAAGTCTGGACCCTTGAAGAATGTATCAGCTATGCCCATGATAATAACCTGCAGGTAAAAAGGCAGGCCTTGCTGGCCAGATCAGCTGAGCATAATTATGATTATGCCAGGGCACAGACACTACCTACAGCAAATGCTTTTGGAAATTACCGTTTTAACAAAGGTCGTGCACCAAATTTTGATGATTACACCTATGTAAACCAGTCTTTCCAGGATGCCAATGTCGGAGTTGAGAGCCGCCTGGAAGTATTTAATGGTTTGTATAACCTCAATACCATCCGTTCCAGCAAGTTCGACCTTCTTTCAAAACTCGAGGATATTGAAGACCTGAAAAATGATATAACCATAAATATTGCTGGTGCATACCTTGAGATTTTGCTGAATGAAGAATTACTGCAGGTGGCCATTGATCAACTAGATGTCACCCACCAGCAGGTGGAGAAAAATGAGAAACTGGTAGAAGTTGGGAACATGAGCCGGGGAGAGCTTTATGAGATCAAGGCGCAGGAAGCTCGGGAGAAGGCCAATGTGACCAAGGCCACAAATACCCTCACAACCTCATATCTTACATTGATGCAGTACATGGACCTGGAAAATGAAAAGCTGATAGATTTTAAGGTCGATACATCTGATCTTACCATTGAAGATGCGAATCCCCTGAGGTGGGTTGATTCTGTGTATTCGGATGCACTCAAGGTCCTTCCTATGATTAAATCTGCGGAATATAACCTGAAAAGCATGGAAAAAGGACTTAGTGCGAACCAGGGATTGAGGAGTCCATCTATATCTGCCAGGTACCTGTATTATACTTTATGGAGTGAGATCTCAAGTGATCCTTTGAATCCTGGCGGACCTTATCCCTGGCAGGATCAGCTTAAGGACAAAGGCTACCAGCAACTGACGTTTTCTCTTGATATCCCTATATTCAACCGTATGCAGATCCAGAACCGGATCAGCAATGCCAAGGTTAGTTTGCTGGATGCACAGGTAAATCTCGACCAGTCCAAGCAAACCCTTTATAAAAGTATACAGCAGGCCTATGTAGATGCCTTTTCCGCGATTGAGGATTATGAGGCAAACGTTGAAACGGTATATTCAACACAGGAAGCATTCAATTATACAGAAGAGCGCTTCAATGTAGGTACCGTCAGTTCGGTGGATTACAATATTGCCAAGAACAACCTGACGAAGGCTCAATCGGACCTGGCACAGGCCAAGTACCTGTATATTTTCTATACCAAGATACTTGATTTCTGGGCCGGAAATCCCATCTCATTATAAGGTTATTGCAGGGAGTAAACCAATTCTCCCCCGATATAGGTTTGTCTGATGCGGAGTCTGGGTATATCCTCTTTCGGCATGGCCAGCAGGTCCTCATATGTTATAATGAAATCAGCCAGTTTCCCCGGTTCCAGGCTTCCCTTCTCATCTTCTTCAAATGCTGACCGGGCTGCCCAGATGGTCATCGCCCGGATAGCTTCTTCACGGTTAAAGGCCTGTTCTTTCTGGAATCCTCCTGTCGGCCAGCCCTCATGGTCTTTTCTGGTAATTAGTGCATAGTATCCATACAGTGGATTGATGTGTTCCACCGGGAAGTCGCTACCATTCGGCAACCATCCGTTTTCTTCCAGCAAGTTTTTGTATGCGTAGGCACCTTTAATGCGGTCAGGCCCCACTCTGTCTTCTGCCCAGTACATGTCTGATGTCGCATGGGTGGACTGGATCGAAGGGATGATAGCATATTTACCAAACTTACTGAAATCATCCGGGTGGATAATCTGTGAGTGTTCTATGCGCCAGCGCCTGTCGTTTTGTCCTTTCAGAAATGCAGCATACATATCAATCATCCATCGGTTTGCACTATCCCCTATACAATGTGTATTAACCTGGTATCCATGTTCGTAAGCCAGTTCACACTGTTCCCTGAGAAATTCATCCGTATTAACTGCAAGTCCCAGGTTCCCGGGATCATCAGCATAAGGTTCAAACAGCAGGGCACCACGTGAACCCAGTGCCCCGTCTGCAAATAATTTGATGGACCTGACATTCAGCCGGTCTGTTTTATATATTCCTTTGAAAAGATAGTGTTCGTAGTTCTTTTTACCCGGACTGAGCATGGCATAGATCCTCATTTTCAAGTCACCTGTGCGGTGCAGTGAATCGATCAGGTCTATGGTCTCATATCCAAGTCCTGCATCATGAACAGATGTCAGTCCCACTTCAAAACAATTACTTTGTCCCTTCATTATTGAATTCAGAAAGTCCTGCCTGCTGGCTGCCGGCACAATCCTTCCCACCAGGCTTATGGCATTGTCAATGAGCATACCTGTCAGTGCTCCATTCTTTGTTAACACTGCTCCTCCTTCAATGCTCGTTTCCCTGGTAACTTTTGCCCTGCGTAAGGCTTCCGAACTGGCAATGGCTCCATGGCCATCAATGCGGGTCAACAAAACCGGTTTTCCAGGAAAGGCCATATCAAGTTTGTCTTTTGTGGGGAATTCCTTGATTTCCCAGTCATTCTGGTCCCAGCCACGGCCAAGGATCCATTCGGAAGGGTATTTTTCCTGATGTTCATTCAGTATCCCTATGATCTCCTCAAAGGATCTGGTTCCAGTCAGATCTGCATTCTGAAGGCTGACCCCATAACCTACAAAATGACAATGGGCATCTATTAGTCCAGGGTAGGCAAAACCACCGTCCAGGTCAATAATTTCGGTAGCAGCATATTTGCCAAGGATGACATTTCGCCTTTCCGGTTGCCAGAATCTTACCATTTTTAACGGCCATTGCCTCAACTGCAGAAAATTTTTCGTCAACCGTGTAAATAGTACCATTATGCAGGATCTGGTCAACCTGGGTTTTGTTTGCACAGGATAGCAAAACCAGAAGGAAAATAATCGGGATAATAAAATGTCTACAGTTCATGGTTTTCGGGGTATATGTAATTGATAAACCAAAGATATAATTATCGCCGGTATAATTATTCCCTTCCCGGAGCGTTTAACTATCAAAATCTATTCAGAGGTGCAGATTTTTGACTATTTTTGGCGGACTTAAATATGCTTGTAAAGCCTAAAAATATACTGTTTTTCATAGGAATTATGGCAGCAATTATTATCCTGTGAACGCTATGATTTGAACCGTTCATCGGATGCCCGCCTGGCATTTTCAACAGATACAGTATTTTTTGATACCATATTTACAAGCATCGGTTCAATTACCAAAAGGTTCCGGATCTACAATAACGATAAGCAGCCTATTGAAGTTTCCTCCATTGCACTGGCAGGAGGTGCACAGTCCGTTTTTCGGCTGAATATAGACGGCTATGCAAGCAACCAGGCCAGCAATATTGAGATCCCGCCTGAGGATTCCCTGTTTATTTTCGTCGAGGTTACACTGGATCCCAATAACATGGATTCCATACTGAGGATACAGGATTCCATTGTTTTTCTTACCAATGGGAATGTGCAGGATGTTGACCTGGTAGCCTGGGGACAGGATGTGCATATCCTGAGTGGTGATACATTGCAGACAACTACCTGGATCAATGACAAACCTTATCTGATCCTGGATTACCTCATGGTAGATTCCCTGCAAACCTTAACCCTTGAAGAGGGTGTGAGGATACATCTGCACAGGGATGCCTGGATATTGGTAAAGGGAACATTGCTGGCCAATGGCAGCCTGGAACAGCCCATTGTTATACAGGGAGATCGCCTGGAATATCTTTACAGGGATATACCCGGACAATGGGGTGGGGTTTATTTCTGGCCGGGGAGCCGTGAAAATCACCTTGAACATGTGACCATAAAGAACGGCATGTATGGATTATGGGCGGATACAGTCATGACCCCGGCATACCGACCTTGAACATTACCAATTGCGTCATCCAGGATATGTCAGCCATTGGGATCATTGGAAGGGGAGCTGCCATACATGCTGATAATACCGTTATAGGAAGCTGTGGACAATTCTCCGTTTTTATTACCATCGGGGGTAGTTATGAATTCTACCACTGTACCATGGCAAATTATTGGGGGAGTGGTTATTCAAACCGGACAACACCTGCCCTTGCCATGAAAAATTATTATCAGGATGCCCGTGGAGGAATTCAGGTCAGGCCCATTGACAGAGCCTATTTCGGCAATTGTATCCTTTATGGGGGCAAGGAGTATGAGCTGGAGATTGATGAACATCCTTCCAGTGAGATACCCTATTATTTTGATCACAGCCTTGTAAAGGTTGATCCAGAAGAGTTTGATCTTACTGATCCATCTCACTTTAACACTGTAATCAACCTCGAAGACCCACACTTTGTGAATCCGGATTATAGATACAGTAACTTTCAGCTTGATACCCTCTCTCCGGCCAAGGATATGGCCCTGCCCGACATTGCCATCCAGTACCCGCAGGATATACTCGGCATAAGCAGATTGGGAGCATTGGGACCTGATATGGGAGCCTATGAGCGGGTGGAGAACGATTCCATTTCAAAATAAACTTTACCTGTATTACTCGCTGATATCCTCGTGGTTTATTCATTAAGGATAAACTGACGATGAGAGATCTTTCTGATTACTGTGGTCCTTTTCCCCATGTTGCTTTCCGGTCAGGAAGGCAGGGAAGGGCTGCGTTTTGTTTTCTATAATGTGGAAAACCTGTTTGATCCTTTCGATGACAGCCTGACTGCTGATGAGGAATTTCTTCCTTGGGCGATAAGGGGCTGGACATGGGAAAAGTTTGAGGATAAGGTGAACGGGATCCATAAGGTTCTGATGGCCCTGGGGGGGTGGGAGCCTCCTGAGCTCATAGCATTGTGCGAGGTTGAGAATTATTTTGTTCTGCACTGGCTTATTAATGAAACCCCTATGCGAAAACATGAATTCCGGATCATCCACCGGGATTCACCTGATCCAAGGGGGATAGATGTTGCCTTGCTGTACCGCCCGGACTTTTTTCCGCCCATCCGGCATCGATATTACCCTGTTCCGGTGGGGGATTCCCATCCGGATCCTACGAGGGATATCCTCTATGTAAAAGGGATCATCAATGGAGGTGACAGCCTTCACCTGCTCATTAATCACTGGCCTTCACGCTGGGAAGGGGTCCTGGAATCCAGGCCGGAGAGGCTGGCTGCCGCAGCTGTACTGAGGCACATCTTTGATTCATTGATAATGGCTGATGAGCAGTCCCGGATACTTGTAGCAGGGGATTTTAACGATGAGGTCACAGATATCAGTTTGAGGGACAGCCTGGGGGTTCAGCTATCCCATGAATCTTTGCCTGGATGATCGTTTGTATTTCCCCGGTGACAGTCCAATGCCCGGACAGCCAGGCAGCCTGAAATACCACAGGAGGTGGTATGGTTTTGATCTTATCCTGGTCAGTGGATCAATGCTGCATAGTCAGGGGCTTTGCGTCAGCAAGAAAGGATACAGGATTTTTGCACCTGGATTCCTCCTGGAAGATGATCCGCAGTGGCTGGGATAGCCGCCCCTTCAGGACATACCGGGGTTACAGGTACCATGGTGGATTCAGTGATCACCTGCCGGTTTTTATCGATATTTATACCAATGGGATGTAGTATGTGCATGTCATTTAATTTAGATGGTTTGTTTCCACCCCCCAATTCTGTAATGATTTATTTCTTAACCGGCTCGTAACCAAGTTCTTTCCCTTTCTCAATCATCAGGTCATAAGCTTCCTGATAGTCATTTTTGATGATCCCGTCGAGGATGGCCTCCTTAATTATACTTTTTAATATGCCGACAGGTTTTGAAGGGGGAAGGCCGAATATATCCATGATCTCTTCCCCGCTGATAGGGGGCTGGAAATTGCGGATGGAATCTTTTTCCTCAAGCAATTCAACTTTTTCCCTGACAATTTGAAAATTCCTCAGGTGTCGTCGTACTGTTTTTTCATTTTTCGAGGTGATGTCCGCTTCACAGAGCATCATCAGATCCTCAAGGTCATCTCCTGCATCGAAAACGAGGCGCCTGATGGCTGAATCTGATACCCCTTCGGGAGACAAAGCAATGGGCCTGAGATGCAGAAGGACCATCTTTTGTACGAATTTCATTTTCTCATTCAAAGGGAGTTTCATTGTCCTGAAGATGCGGGGTACCATCTTCGAACCTAAAAAATCATGGCCGTGGAAAGTCCACCCCGATTCATTATCATATTTTTTAGTGGCAGGTTTGGCGATATCATGCAGCATGGCAGCCCATCTTAGCCACAGATCATCTGATACGCCGGAAAGATTATCCACCACTTTAATTGTATGATAAAAATTATCCTTATGCCGCTGTCCATTCTCTTCATGCACTCCTTTCAATTCATGAAATTCAGGAAAAATGATGGGCATCAGTCCCGTTTCATCCAGGAGAATCAATCCAACAGAAGGTTTGTCTGTAAGCAGTATCCTGTTCAGTTCATCAGTAATCCTTTCCTTTGATACGATGCTTATCCGGAAAGCTGATTGTTTAATGCCCTCAAGTGTTTCCACATCAATGGTAAATCCAAGTTCAGCCGCAAAGCGGATAGCCCTCATCATTCTCAAAGGATCATCAGAAAAAGTCTGTGCAGGTTCCAGTGGTGTTTTCAGGACCTTGTCCTCAATATCTTTCAGTCCATTAAAAGGATCCACCAGTTCCCCGAAATTATCATTATTCAGTGAAATCGCCATGGCATTGATCGTAAAATCCCTTCTATTCTGGTCATCTTCAAGTGTGCCGTTTTCCACCACTGGTTTCCTGGAATCCCTTCTGTAGGATTCTTTTCTCGCACCTACAAATTCAATTTCCATTTCCTGGTATTTCACCATGGCAGTGCCAAAGTTTCTGAAGATACTTACAGGGATATTATCTCCCAGGCCGCGGGCAAATTTTCGGGCAAAATCAATCCCGCTACCCTGAACAACTATGTCAATATCATGCGTATCACGGCCCAGGATACAATCCCTTACAAAACCACCGATCACGAATGCTGGCATGTTTTCCTCCTTGGAAATGTCCATAATTAGGCTGAAAATCTTATCATTAAGACATTTCTTCATATGTAGATATGACAATATTGTAGTTTTTCATGACAAAATTACAATAAAATCACAACATTAGGATCTGGCATATAATTTGACCAATAGATGTAAATTTGTATTTTTGTAAATATTTATATTTATTCATATTAAATAATTTGTAATGACAGAACATCTTACAGTGGATACTTTCAAGGAAAAAGTATTCAATTTTGACGAGAACAAGGAATGGAAATTTGAGGGAGAAAAGCCGTGCCTGATTGATTTCTATGCAGACTGGTGCGGACCGTGTAAGATGGTCGCACCTTTGCTCGAGGAGCTATCAGAAGAGTATGATGGGAAGCTCGATATTTATAAGGTAAATACCGAAGAACAAAAGGAGCTTTCAGCTATTTTCGGGATACAGAGTATACCATCACTTCTTTTTGTCCCGAAGGACGGACAGCCCCAGATGGCTATGGGTGCCTTGCCGAAGGATACCCTGGAGAAGGCATTCAAAGATGTCCTGAAAGTGGATTAATTCCTTCCTGAGAAAATAATAAAGAAGCCGTATCAGTTCAATCCTGGTGCGGCTTTATCATTTGAAATGGATGTTAGAACGTCGCTGAATTTTGCAGCAATAACTGCAAAATAAGGCTCCTAACCTAACATCCATTTTAAACTTAAAGCCACATCCAGATCAGAGTATTCTACTCAATTCATTCCTTAGGAAGGATGTAATTCTTAGGCTTTGACTTTGTGGAGATCAGCTATATAATAAAATTATGAGAGGGTACTTATTTGAAACCTATATTTTGTGTTTGGGCAAAATTCAGTTTCAATATAAGTACCCTCTCTAATTTTATCCCTATCTTTGTATTACTTCTCTAAGGGGGTGCCTAAAAATTGCGGGCTGAGATCATACCCTTAGAACCTGATCCGGATAATGCCGGCGCAGGGAAATTAGGAACTATGAAGTGTAATATTTAATTCGTGATTTATGAAATCAATCTGGATTGCCATCCTGCTGGCAATTTTTGTATCCGGTGCTTATGCCCAGTTTGAGCTGTCAGGGACGGTGGAAGATGATGGAGGTCAGGCCCTGATTGGAGCAAACGTTTATATTGACAAGACTTTCCAGGGGGCTACAACTGATTTAAGCGGAAAATATTCAATAAGGAATCTACCTGCCGGTACCTACGAGATCAGAGCATCCTATATGGGATATGAAACAGGGTCGGAGATAATTGACCTTCAGGGGAACATGGAGATTTCCTTTGTGCTGCATCAAACATCGCTGCTGGCCGAAGAGGTTATCGTAACGGCAACCCGGGCGGGTGACAATTCACCGGTATCCCATACCAATGTTTCAAATGATGAGATATCAGGAATGAATATGGGGAAGGATATTCCCATTCTACTTGGACTGACACCATCCATGGTTACTACCTCTGATGCCGGTAACGGGGTGGGTTATACGAATTTCAGGATACGTGGTACTGATATGAATAGGGTCAATGTTACGGTCAACGGGATTCCACTGAACGATTCTGAATCACACGGAGTCTGGTGGGTCAACATGCCTGATTTTGCAGCCTCGGTTGACAATGTCCAGATCCAGCGTGGTGTTGGGACATCCACCAATGGAGGAGCTGCATTTGGTGCCAGTATGAATTTTCAAACCTTCACCATGAACCCTGATCCCTACGGTACTTTCAACACGGCCTATGGATCTTTCAATACCTGGAGAAACAGCCTGAGTATGGGGACCGGCATGCTGGATGGTAAGTTTACACTCGATATGCGGCTCTCGATGATCAGTTCTGACGGTTATATTGACAGGGCCTCATCGGACCTGAAATCTTTCTTTGTCAGCGGCGCTTATTATGGTGAGAAAAGTCTGCTGAAGGTCAATGTATTCTCAGGGAAGGAACATACTTACCTGGCATGGAACGGTGTACCCCGGGAACTGCTCGAAACGAACCGTACATTTAATCCCTCCGGTATGATCATTTCATCTACAGGAGATACCAGCTTTTATGACAATGAATCAGATAATTACCAGCAGGACCATTACCAGTTATTTTATTCCAGGGAATTGGGAGACAGGTTTGTATTCAACGGGGCCCTGCATTATACCAATGGAAGAGGTTATTATGAGCAGTACAGGCAGGATGAAGACATGGCCAGCTACCGGATCCCCTATGTGATCGCCGGAGGAGATACGCTCACATCCACCGATCTGATCAGGCGAAAGTGGCTGGACAATGATTTCTACGGATTCACCTGGTCATTGAATTACAAGTATCAGAGACTGGAAGCCTTTCTTGGGGGTGGCTGGAACAATTATGATGGCAGGCATTTCGGGAAGGTGATCTGGGCCCGGACTGCAGGTGAAACAGAGATCAATCATGAATGGTACCGAAACAATGGTGATAAAAGCGACTGGAACACCTACCTGAAGGTTAACTACAGGGCGGGCAGCCGGCTAAACCTTTTCGGAGATCTCCAGTACCGCAATATTAACCTTAATATCATGGGACTTGACGATGATCTGAGCGGTCTTTCTGAGTCACATGTTTACCAGTTTGTAAACCCAAAACTTGGAGTAACCTTTGATATTAGCCATCAGCAAAGGCTTGCCTTCCTAGTAGCGGTGGGTAACAGGGAACCAAACCGCAGCAATTTCGTGGATGCTGACCCTGCACACCCGGCACCCACACATGAGACCATGGTTGATTATGAATTTGCATATAGGTTTAACACAAACAGGGCAATACTGGAGGCCAATTTGTTTTATATGGACTATAACAACCAGCTGGTACTAACCGGTGAGGTCAATGATGTCGGTGCAGCCATTATGACAAATATCAAAGATAGTTACCGGAGGGGGATTGAATTGATATTTGGTCTTGTCCCGGCCGATAAGATTCGCTGGGACCTGAACATGACACTGAGCCAGAACAAGATCAGGAGTTATACATCTTATGTGGACAACTGGGATTACTGGTCTGACACGGAGAATGAACCTTACCAGCTGGCAGATGACCTCGGGGAAACCGATCTGTCATTTTCTCCTTCTTTTACAGGGGGAAGTAATTTCTGTTATTCGCCTGTCAATGGTTTAAAGATAAGTCTATTGTCAAAATATGTCGGCAAGCAATTTATAGACAATACATCCTCTGATCAGCGAGCACTGGACCCCTACTTTGTGAATGACCTTCACCTGCAGTTTGTCCTTAAACCTACATTCATGAAAGAGATAGGGATAAACCTGATGCTGAATAATTTCCTTAATGAACGATATGAATCTAATGCCTGGATCTATAGGTACTATCAAGAAGGTACAGAAAAAAAGCTGGATGGGTATTTTCCACAGGCTGGAATACATTTTATGGCAGGGTTGTCACTTAAATTTTAAATTTGCATAAAACTTCAGATGCGGAACTTTTGTATCTTTCTGTCACTTGTTTTTCTTATTTCCTGCAGCGGAAAAGAACAATCCAGGAGAAACATCTTCCGCTATAATGAATCCAAGGGAATACCAACCCTTGACCCGGCGTTTGCCCGAAACCAGACCATCATCTGGCCAGTTAACCAGTTATATAATGGTCTGGTGCAGCTCGATGAAAAGCTGCAGGTCAAGCCCTGTATTGCCTCTCGCTGGGAAATAACTGAAGACGGGACGGCGTATACTTTTTACCTTCGCAGGGATGTGTTTTTTCATGATCATCCGCACTTTCCTGATGGCAGGGGCCGGGCGGTCACCGCGGCGGATTTTGAATACAGCTTAAACCGGATCATTGACCAAAGCATAGCCTCACCTGGAGCCTGGATATTCCATTCTGTAGACCGGCAGGCTCCGGTTGGTAAAAATGGTTTTGAGGCCCTAAATGATAGCACTTTTCGAATACACCTGTCAAGGCCTTTTCCTGCATTCCTTGGAATATTAAGTATGCCATACTGCCATGTAGTCCCTCGAGAAGTAATCGAAAATCTTGGGCCGGACTTCAGGAAAGAGCCAGTTGGTACAGGCCCGTTCCGGTTTAAATACTGGCGTGAAGATGAAAAACTGGTCCTGGTCCGTAATGACAGGTACTTTGAGCGAGACAAGAGAGGTGAACGATTACCTTACCTGGATGCCATTAATATCAGTTTTACAAGAGACAAGCAATCTGAGTTTATGGAGTTCATGATGGGGAGGCTTGATTTCCTCTCTGGACTCCATCCGGTTTACAAAGATGAACTGATCACCCGGGCAGGAAAGCTGAATCCTGTTTATTCAGGACGGATGAAGATGATCACTGAGCCTTACCTTAATACTGAATACCTTGGTTTCCTGGTAGATCCTGAACAGGAGGCCGTTCAAAATAGTCCGGTACTGATAAGGGAAGTCAGGCTTGCCATAAATGTGGGGTTTGACCGGCATAAGATGATGAGATACCTGCGGAACAATATTGGACGTCCGGCAGGAGCGGGATTTATCCCGGAGGGATTACCCTCATATAGTGCCGAAGCAGTAAAGGGCTATAAGTATGATCCGGATATGGCGAGGGAATTACTGGCAAACGCTGGATATCCCAATGGAAGAGGATTGAATACCATAACCCTGACCACTACTTCAGATTACCAGGACCTTTGCGAGTATATCCAACATGAGCTGTCGGAAGTTGGAATCAGGTTGGATATTGAAGTAAATACAGGGGCTTCATTCAGGAACCGCATGGCCAATTCCCACCTTGAATTTTTCAGGGGGTCATGGATTGCTGATTATCCTGATGCAGAGAATTACCTCTCCCTTTTTTACAGCAAGAATTTCTGTCCCACTGGACCAAATTACACTCATTTCAGCCTTCCGGAGTATGACAGGTTATTTGAAGAAACCATGATCACCATGGACGACAGTACAAGATATGCCAAATATCGTGAACTCGACAGGATCATTGTAAAGGAGGCTGCCATAGTACCACTGTACTATGACCAGGTTGTCCGTTTTGTCCCGGAAAGCCTTTCAGGCATAGGCTCGAACCCGATGAACCTCTTGCATTTGAAATATGCCCGCTGGCTTGATTGAGGAGCAAAATTCAAAAAATCCGAGAAAGGTTGTATATTTGTCGCGGGACTGCTATCTAACCTAAACTTTTCATAATATGTACAGGACAGTCTGGGAAAATTGCAAAGCCTCTGTTTGCGCCATCGATTTCCTCAGTAAGGCAGGTACCAAAATTACCACTTTTACTGGTTTCAAGGTGACAGGTTATCTGGTTACAGATGATGTAATTGATAAATTTGCAAAACCAGCAGAAGTCGTACTGCGTTTCACGGAAGACGGACTCAACCAGACACTGAGCCTGCGAATGTCATTCAAGGATTTTCTTAGCAGGAAGGTTACATCCAATGGGAGGCTTAATCCCGGTTTCGTATTGTTTGATTTAGACCTTAAAGAGTTCATTGATATTCCTCCCTTAAAGTGCAGCAAGAAGGTAAATCACCGGATCGGCCAACCAATTGCTGTTTTGGGATACCAGCTGGAGCGGGAAAACCTGGCTATCAAAAGTGGCATTATTTCCTCCCTTTTAAAGCCATCGAATGGATTTAACACCATTCAGGTAGACTGCACCATTAAACAGGGCAATGCCGGGAGTCCCCTGATAGATGCTGAAAGTCTTGAAGTAATAGGTGTTATCGGTCATCGCCTTGCCTCTATAGCCCGTTCATACCAGGAGCTGATGCGGATCATGAATTCCAATCTAAAGGTTCTAAAAGAAGCTGAAGGTAAAATTAATATGGAGGATATTGATCCAATACAGGTACTGATCGTTAATCAGAACCAGATCAAACATATGGCTACTGAATTTTTCAAAACCACCAACATGCGTGTCGGATATGCATCAGAACTTTGCCATCTTGCTGATTACTGTCCCGACCAGGAAGACATTAGCAGTTTTGACCTGGAGGTGAATCTGGACAATTGAGACTGAGAGCAACAGGTTAAGACTCCTCATCTTTTTCAAGGCCATCCATTACTTTCTGAATTTCGCTTTCAGTTGTTCTGAGCTTTTTTTTGCATGTTTCAAGGAGATAGGCCACCCGTTTCACTTTATCCGTCAATTCATCCACATCTAAATCGCCGGATTCAATTGTCTGTAGGATCTCTTCTATCTCTGTAATGGCCTCATTGTATGTGAGATCTTTGCTCATAGGACTATTTTTTTACTTTTATAGGAAGTGAAAAAGAGAAGGTGCTTCCCTGTTTTGGCGTGCTGGTTACCCAGATTTTTCCACTATGCATATCAACAAATTCTTTACAAAGTATCAGGCCTAAACCGGTCCCTTTCTCTTCTGAAGTGCCTGGCATGGTTTCATTGCTTTTGAGCCTGAATAGATTTTCCATTTGTTTTTCAGACATTCCAATGCCAGAGTCCTCTACAGAAATGGTTATCTCTTTGTTATTCTGTTCACAGAATATCCTGACTTGCCCACCGTTAGGAGTGTATTTAACAGCATTGCTGATCAGATTCCGAAGAATTGTTGATAATAGATTCCTGTCGGCATATACATTTACATCCTCAGTGATTTCTGACAGCATGTTTACGCCCTTTTTATCAGAATGGATCTCAAATACTTTGAGAATTTCTGTGACCATGGGCAAAAGATCAGTCCTTTCCGGGAGGTAATCAATATTGCCTGATTGCGACCGGGACCATTCCAGCAGGTTTTCAATAAGCAAGTGTATATTTTTTGCTGCCTCATTGATGATCTTGCTGTACCTCTGTATCTCCTCTGAGGTATAATCCCTTGAATTACCTGATATCAATTCACTGAAACCAAGCAAGGCGTTCAATGGATTTCGAAGATCATGTCCAATTATGGAAAAGAACTTATCCTTTGTGGAATTTACCTCTTTAAGGTGTTTCTCTGAATGTTGCAACTTTAAGTTTGCTTTTTCGAGCTGTATATTCTTCTCCTTAAGTAGCCTGGTGGTTTCACGTTTTAACCTGTTCTTTTGGTAGTAAATTACAAACACAAGGATAATCATCAAAGATACGGCAGCCAGGAAGAGAATGGTATTCTTTAACCTGGTAGCCTTGAGGTTACTGATCTCATTGTCTTTTCTTAATAATTCAATTTCCTGCTGCAGGCCCTGGGCCTGGGAAAGGTTTTCCATTTCCTTTATCCGGATCATGGCCTCCTGCGAATTAATACTGTCTTTGGTAGAGGCATATAAACGGACATAATACAGAGCCTGTTTGTAGTCTCTTTGAATATCATAATATTCAGACAGATAATGATAGTTTTCCTGAAGGTCTTGTAATGAGTTTACCTCTTCCGACAGGTCCAGGCTCTCATGAAAAGCATCGAAGGCCTGTTTGTATTTTTTGGTTTCCAGGTAAATTTTTCCCAGATTGGTATAAATAGTGGCCATCATGGCCTTGTTACCAATTGTTCTACTGATCTCCAGGGCTTTTTTTTGATAGTCAAGTGATTGCTCAATTAGTCCCATGGATAGGGCCGCTTCCCCAAGATTGGTTAAAGCTATCGATGTATTATCCTTATTCCGGGTCTTCTCTGCAATTTCATAAGCTTCCGTTAAATACTGGTAGGCTGTATCATATTTTTCATTTTCAATATACAAAGCACCAATATTGTTCATGATTGAGAAAAGATGGACTTCATCCTGTAATGCCTCAAAAATGATCTTAGCTTTTCTCAGATAATACAAGGCCAGCTGATGATCCTTCATTTGCAGGTAAACAGCACCAATATTATTGTAGGAACGGGCAATGCTGTTACTATCGCCCAATTCTTCCCGGATGGCAAGGGCCCGCATGTAATGATCCATACTTTTGGTAAAATCTCCCATCAGGTAGTAGGCATTGCCAGTCATGTTTAAAGATCTGGAAATAAGTTGTTTGTCTTCGGTTTTAAGGGCCAGGGTATGGGCATGGATGGCCATAAGGAGACTTGTATCATAGGAACGTTGCCAGTAAGATTCTGACAATTCGCAGAAAATCTCAATCATCTCCTCCTGTGTTGCATTATCCAGCAAGTTTTCGAGGCTATCCAGTCTGGATTGGACTTGGGAGAAAATGGACAGAGGCCAAAATATGGCGGATAAAAATAGGGTAAGTAAAAATCTGCTCATTAAGTTGCCGGTTCTTCCTAAGCTAAAGTATATTATTTTTCTGTATATCTGTTATTTTACTTTTGAATTTGCCACTGTACAATTCTGTCTCCACGATGGTTCCCGATCCGGTATTTTTTACATCTTTAAGTGCTTTGCCATCCTTCCGCGTGATGGAAAAGCCCATTTTCAGGATTTGTCCAGGTTCAGCATAGGCGACCAGCCTGTGATAATCTTCAAGCCTTTTTGCCTCACCTGCCATTTTATTTTGTATCAATTGCCGGAATCGTAGCATGATGTGAATCGATTCTATGGCTTTTCTTTGGGGGATTTGTTTAGCTGTGCTCCTGAGGTTCTCTATTAATCGTGTGATCAATCTATCATTGGAAACCAATTGTTGTTGTACAAGGAAGCGGGCATTTCCTGAGAGTTTTAGCAGACGTTCCTGCAAGGCATGGACCAGGGCAATGGTTCCGGATACGTATTTTTGTTGATAAAGCTGCAACCGTAGCTTCTGTTCGTTCAGGATGCTAATTGTAGCATTGATCAGAAGGTCCTGGAATTCATTGAGTCTCCCTTCAAATGCAGCCAGTTTGTCGATGAAAAAGCCAGCTGCAGCAGTAGGTGTCTTCAGCCGTGTATGGGCCACCAGGTCTGTAATGGTATCATCCTGCTCATGACCGATACCAGTGATAACGGGCAGTGGGAATTGTGAAACATGGTATGCGAGGTCATAGCTGTCAAAGCAGGCAAGGTCTGATTTTGATCCTCCGCCTCTGATGATTACTACTACATCAAAATGGGACTCGAATTCAAAGATTTTTTCCAGGGAAGATATGATGCTCTGTTCTGCATTCTCACCCTGCATCACAGCCGGGAAAAGGCGGGTATAAAAAAGATATCCATATGAATTTCCCTGGAGTTGATCCATGAAATCTTCATAGCCTGCTGCCGTTTTAGATGATATGACAGCAATTTTCTGTGGTACGAGCAGAAGGGGTATTTCTTTATTCATACCCAGTACTCCTTCTTTTTCAAGCTGTTGAATTATCTCACGTCTTTTTCGTTCCACATCTCCCAGGGTATAGGTAGGATCAATATCCTGGATGTTGAGACTGAGGCCGTAAACGGGATGAAATTCTACCCTGGCAAGTACCAGGATCCTGATCCCGGATGCGAGCTCATAACCGGTACTTGTCTCGAAATATGGTTTAATCATGCGGTATGAGGAAGCCCAGATGGTTGCCCTGGCCCTAGCAAGGATCTTATCAGATTTTTCATCCTTTTCAATAAGATCAAGGTAACAATGCCCACTATAGTTTTGAGTGATATCCATAATCTCACAGCTGATCCAGCGGGGGACTTCAAAACTGTTTTGAATGACCTCCCGGATCTCTTCCTGCAGATCTGAGAGTTTCATGGTATGCCTGTCGCCTTTCACCATTATTGCTTGATAAAAATACCCTTCATCCGTTCGTACTGGCTATGTACAAGAATGATATATGTGCCGGCAGGTAGAAATTCTACAAATATCTCCGCCTGGTTCTGGTTGGAGGAATAGATCCTTCCATCCTTCATTTTCCTGCCGGTCATATCAATGATCTCATAGTAATTACCGGTTTCATCAGTGTCAGGGAACCAGAGATTGATAAATTGGGTTGCAGGATTTGGAAAGACATGGATCCGGTCCGCTGTGGATTTAGATGCAGAGAGCAACATATCAGCGAGTTCAAGATCCGGAATGCCATAACCAAGGAGTGAATCCGGTGAATGATACTGGCTGGCAGTCCTGCGGATTGCTTTGATGATCTCATAATTGCTTACGTCCCTGTGTTTCTGCCAGAGGCATGTTGCCAGTCCAGCCATGACCGGAGAAGAAAAAGAAGTTCCGTTACCAGCGCCGACCAGGCCATTTGATCTGATTAATACGGTAGCCTGACCCTGTGCGGCTACATCCGGCTTAACCCTGCCGTCACTACTTGGACCCCTTGAACTGAAGGAGGCGCGTTCTTCTGCGGCATTAACCGCAGCAACCCCCAGGATGCTGTCACCATCTGATGGTGCTATGATGTATTGCCATGGATCCCCTGGATTGCCGGCATTGCCTGCACTGCTTACCACTAACAACCCTTTTGATGCTGCCAGTGTGGCGGCCCGGGTTACCAGGGTAGTCTTTCCGTCCATGTCGGAATAACTATAATCCTGAGAGCTGACAGTAAACCTGTCTGAATAACCCAGGGATGAGTTGATGACATCAGCCCCGGCACTATCAGCCAGTTCAGCCCCGGCCAACCAATTAGCCTCTTCTATGCGGAACTCAGTCTGGATATCTTCCGTTTGAATTAGCCAGAAGCCTGCCTGCATAGCTGCTCCCCCGAATTCTCCGGGCAGGTATCCTGCCATGATTGACAATACATTCGTGCCATGACTGCCATTGATGCTCCAAAAGAAATTGGCAGAAGGATCTACAAAATTCCGGATTCCCAGAACATGTCCATTCTCCCAAAGTGAATAAAACCCGGCCAGGCTGTCTGCATTGTTAAATCCACCATCAATAACTGCAATGATCATATCCTCTCCTTGAAAACCCTGTTCATGAAGCTTATGACCGTTTAGCATTTCAACCTGGTGGTCAGAAGGAAGGGCTTCTTCAGAAAAAGTTTCCATGAATTTATCTGACCCTGACTTAAGTTGGGGAGTCCAGTAGAGTAGCTCGATACCTGATACAAAGGGATATGTGGATAATACATCTGCCATATTTGAGTCAGCGGTCTCAATTACAACTGCATTCATCCATTTTGTGGAATATAGTATATTAATATCGTGTTGACTGAGGTTGTCAAGATAAGCCTGGTTGACAGGAAGGTCGTTTTCTTCGATGGGGATCTGATAACGAATTCTTCTGTCAATGGCTCGTTGTGAAAGGAATTCGGCTGGATTATCCAGTGAATACGGACTGCCCTCCTTATCCTTTAACTGTATCCAGAATTTATAGCTGTTTTCCTGCCCCATCCCATTAAGGACAAATCCTGAAATCAGTAATATGACCAAACCCAATCTTCGCATCTGGATTGTCCTGCTGTTTACTCTCTTTTGTCAAAGAAATTATTAATATCTACCTCCGGGATAGTCCCAAGTGTCTTCTCTATCTCCTCCATGTGTTTTTTTGCCCATTCTTCCAGCTCCTTATTATTCTGGAGTTCACCATTTACATAATGGAGTGTATGTTCCTCCTTGCCATTTTCATCATAGAAATGCCAGGTCTTATCCATTTTTCCATATTCATATTGACCATCCATTATGAGGATGCGGTTCCGGTTATATACCTGGTATCTGCCGTGCAGCAGATTTGAATCATGCCAGGAAATCAGCCGGATGCTGGAATCTTCAAAGAATTGTTTCCAGAGGCCCTCTTTCATGTCCATTTGCCAGGACAGGATCTCGGCTATTTGTCCCCCAGGATAATATTTCCTGGATTCCCCGTCTTTTAGCCCGGTTTTATAAGTCTCGGTATACATAAGATCATCAGAATAATAGGAATAGTATCGCCAGACACTATCTTTTGCCATATTCACATACTTTCCTTCTGCAGCCAGATTACCTGTCCTGTAATAAATCTTTGCATATGTAATTTCAGTTCCTTCAAGGTAGGTCAGTTCAGCCCTTCTGGCCCCATTTTCATAGAACCGTTCCATTTTACCAAGTGGTTTCCCATCTTTGAAGAAACCCTTATAGATCATGTTCCCGTCCGGATAGCTTTTTTTCCAGTACCCCTGTCTTTGACCCATGGCGTCTGTCTGATTCCAAAGGGTATCACTCGACTGCGAGGATATGCCCGCACTCAATAAAAGGCAGGTGAAAACCAGTAGTAAATTCCTGATGTAGCTGGTCATGGTAAGATTATCAATATTGCCAGTAAAACTAGCTTGTATTTGTTAAAACGAAAAAAACAGTGGATAATTTTCCAGGTAAAAAGTTAGTAATATAAAACATAAAAAAGACCTGCCAGCTAATATTTTACTGACAGGTCTTTTAAGCGATATATCGTTATTGAAGAGACTTACTTAACTTCTTCAAAATCAACATCTGTAACCTCCTGGTCATCCTTTGGATCCTGGGGTGGTTGTTCTCCCTCCGCACTTGGTCCCCCGGCCTGCTGTTGCTGACCTGCCTTGTAAAGCTCCTCGGATGCAGCTTGCCAAACGGTATTCAGTTCTGCAGTGGCCTTGTCAATGGCATCCAGATCCTGACTCTTATGAGCCTCCTTCAGCGTTTCAAGGGTTTTTTCAATAGGTTCCTTTTTATCAGCGGGCAATTTATCTCCGAATTCCTTCAGTTGTTTCTCAGTCTGGAAAATAAGGCTGTCAGCCGCATTCAGTTTATCTATTTTCTCCCTTGCTTGTTTGTCCGCTTCTTCATTGTCTTTGGCTTCTTTCTTCATATTCTCGATCTCACTATCGGTCAGACCGGTTGATGCTTCGATGCGTATGCTCTGCTCCTTGCCGGTTCCCTTATCCTTGGCAGATACATTCAGGATCCCGTTGGCATCAATGTCGAAAGTTACTTCAATCTGCGGCAATCCCCTTGGTGAGGGCGGAATGCCATCAAGGTGGAATTTGCCAATGGTCTTATTACCCTGAGCCATCGGTCTTTCTCCCTGCAGTACATGTATTTCCACAGAAGGTTGATTATCTGCTGCGGTAGTAAAAGTCTCTGTCTTCTTTGTCGGGATTGTAGTATTGGATTCTATCAGCCTGGTCATTACACCACCCAGCGTTTCAATACCAAGTGAGAGGGGTGTAACATCGAGCAGGAGGACATCTTTTACTTCCCCAGTAAGCACACCGCCCTGAATGGCCGCACCAACCGCTACTACTTCATCAGGGTTTACACCTTTAGAAGGTGATTTTCCAAAAATTTTCTCAACAGTAGCCTGTATGGCCGGTATCCTGGTAGATCCTCCTACAAGGATCACTTCATCAATATCAGAAGGCTTCATTCCTGCATCCTTCATGGCCTTTTTACAGGGTTCAACAGTTGCCTGTATCAGGCTGTCGGCCAGACTTTCAAATTGAGCACGTGACAGGGTTTTTACCATGTGCTTGGGAATCCCGTCCACCGGCATAATATAGGGGAGGTTGATCTCTGTGCTGGATGAACTTGACAGCTCAATCTTAGCTTTTTCTGCAGCTTCCTTCAGTCTCTGAAGAGCCATTGGATCTTTCCGGAGATCAATGTTCTCGTCCTTCTGAAAAGCTTCAGCAAGCCAATTTATAATCACCTCATCAAAGTCATCCCCTCCAAGATGCGTATCACCATTGGTTGATTTAACTTCAAATACTCCATCTCCCAGCTCGAGGATGGATATATCAAAAGTTCCTCCTCCCAGGTCGAATACGGCAACTTTAATATCCCTGTCTTTCTTATCGAGTCCGTATGCCAGGGAAGCGGCTGTCGGTTCGTTGATGATCCTCTTTACTTTCAGTCCCGCGATCTCACCGGCCTCCTTGGTGGCCTGCCTCTGCGAATCACTGAAGTATGCAGGAACCGTAATAACGGCTTCATCAACTTCATGGCCGAGATAATCCTCTGCTGTCTTTTTCATTTTTTGCAGGATCATGGCAGAGATTTCCTGCGGAGTATATTTACGATCATCAATCAGTACACGTGGGGTATTGTTCTCACCCTTAACAACTTTATAGGGCACCCGTTTTATTTCTTTTTGGACCTTGTCAAATGTTTCACCCATAAACCGTTTAATGGAGGAAACAGTTTTGACCGGATTGGTAATGGCCTGACGTTTGGCAGGATCACCAACTTTCCGCTCTCCGTTTTCAACGAATGCAACCATGGAAGGCGTTGTGCGTTTTCCTTCACTGTTGGGGATTACAACAGGTTCATTCCCCTCCATCACAGAAACGCATGAATTGGTAGTCCCTAAATCTATTCCAATAATTTTACTCATTTTAATATGTTTTGTTAATGTTGTTTCAATGTTTCAAATGTGTTTTTCAATCATTGTGCCATAATGCAAATAATGAAATAATGGCATTGGATTGGGATACCTGTTTCCTGGATTTGGAAAGATGTGACAAAAAGTCAGATTGACAGTTCCGAAAAAGAAATGGCAGATTTGGCGGTCTTTTCAGTATAAATTATCAACTTTATAGGCCCTAAAATATGATTATTATGGCCCTGCATGAAATTGTAAGACGCGTTACTACCCATGTACTTCATGAGATGAAGCTGAAGGGTGAGAAGATTGCCATGCTTACAGCTTATGATTATTCAATGGCAAGAATCCTGGATGAAGCCGGAATTGATATAATACTGGTAGGAGATTCAGCATCCAATGTGATGGCAGGCCATGAAACCACACTACCGATCACCCTTGAACAGATGATCAATCATGCCGGATCCGTAGTAAGGGCAGTTAGCCGGGCACTGATTGTTGTGGACCTGCCTTTTGGTACCTACCAGGGAAATTCAAAGGAAGCCCTGACTTCTGCCATACGGATCATGAAAGAAACTGGTGCACATGCTGTAAAGATGGAAGGTGGGCAAGAGATAGAGGAATCAGTTGTGCGTATCCTTTCAGCCGGAATTCCTGTCATGGGGCACCTGGGATTAACGCCCCAATCCATTCATAAGTTTGGAACCTATGTCGTTCGGGCCAGGGAAGAGAAGGAAGCCGAAAAGCTAGTGGAAGATGCTCATATTCTGGAAGATGCGGGTTGTTTTGGCCTCGTTCTTGAAAAAATCCCTGCCAGCCTGGGTGGAGAAGTCGCCAAGGAATTAAAGATCCCGGTCATTGGAATTGGAGCCGGACCTGATGTTGATGGGCAGGTGCTTGTATTACATGACATGCTTGGGATCACCCAGGAATTCTCTCCGCGTTTTTTGAGGCGTTATCATAATCTGCATGCAGAGATCAAGGGTGCTGTTCAGAATTATATTCAGGATGTAAGGACACTTCAGTTCCCGGACGACAAAGAACAGTATTAGTCGGTAAGATATTAAACCGGCATTGAAAATTATTCAGTAAAATAATTTATAGATGCCTTGTTTAATATCCTTTCCTCGCTTGGGTGAGGAGAATATGTTAAGGTTATTCGTTCTCAGTGAGTTATATAAATCATCCAATGGTTGATATTGATTAAAGAAGGTGCCTATATTTTGTGCTTGCACAAAATTCAGCACCGTTATAATCAATATCAGCATTTGTTTAATTTTATTAGATTGCTCTGAAATTGGGAAATAAGCTTGAGATATTATTTGAGGATAATCACCTGATTGCCATTAATAAAAAGGCCGGACAACTTGCCCAGGGTGACCAGACCGGGGATATTTCCCTGGATAATCTGGTAAAACAGTACATTAAGAAAAAGTTTGGAAAGCCAGGGGATGTTTTTCTGGGTGTAATCCACAGGTTAGACAGGCCGGTCAGCGGAGTTATTCTATACGCTCGTACCAGCAAGGCCCTGGCAAGGATGAATCTACTCTTCAAGGATAAGAAGATACAAAAGAAATATTGGTGTGTTGTGAAAGACAGACCACAACCTGAAGAAGGGACATTGAGTCATTACCTTATAAAGAATGAGGATCAGAACAAGTCCTATGCCTATAACAAACCAAAACCAAACACCAAACCCGCCAGCCTTGATTACCAGCTAATCTCAAGTTCTGACCGTTATCATCTCCTGGAGGTAATCTTGCATACGGGGCGGCATCATCAGATACGTTGCCAGCTGGCCAAGATCGGCTCACCCATCCGTGGTGATCTGAAATATGGTTATGACCGTAGCAATAAGGATGCGAGTATAAACCTGCATGCACGTTCCCTGGAATTTATTCATCCGGTGAGAAAGGATCCTGTCAGAATTCTGGCACCTGTACCCTCTGACCCGCTCTGGAAAGCATTGACTGTCCAATTTGATTGAGAAGGTACCTGCTTACTATGATCTTAAGAAGGAACTATCAAAGCTTAGAGGGAGCAAATCCTTGATGCTGTTCACGACATGGATGCCGGACTTTCCATACATTAGTATCCGGACAGGCTGGTTAAATCTATTTTCACTTTCAATAAGTGCCTGCCGGCACGATCCGCAGGGATAAACAGGCTGGTCAAGCAATCTATCCTGGTATACGGCTGCTATTGCCATCATTTTCACAGGGGATTCCGGGTGCATGGCATTGGCCGCAAACATGGCAACACGTTCAGCACATAGTCCATCCGGGTACGCCGCATTTTCCTGGTTATTACCATCTACGAAGGTGCCATCATCAAGTAAAAGGCTGGCACCTACATGAAATTTCGAGTATGGTGCATAGGCCTTCCTTGCAGTTTGTATGGCCTTTTCAATCAGTTGTTGTTCTTCAACCGTAAGCTCATCTGGAGATTTGTACTCCTCAATAATAATGCGAATTTCCACGTTTATAGGATCATACTGAATCAAAAGTACAAATCTTGTTGATAAGTCCAAGTATCCTTATGAACCGGAAAAACTCATTATTGATACATTTAGGCAAATATTTTCCAGCTATGAGATTGCAGATACTGGCAGTATTATTCATCATATTTTCCTTTATTTACCCCGCACAACTTAAATCGCAGCAGACTACCCGTCAGGAATATATTGATCAATACAGGAGCTGGGCGATCGATGAAATGAAACGTAGCGGCATCCCAGCGAGTATTACCCTGGCTCAGGGTATGTTGGAGTCAAATAACGGAAACAGCACACTGGCTACCAAGGGGAATAATCATTTTGGGATTAAATGCCATGACTGGAAAGGGAAAAGTATGCGGCATGACGATGATAAAAGAAACGAGTGTTTCCGAAAGTATAAGTCAGTCAGGGATTCATATATCGACCATACCAATTTCCTCATGAATGCCCCAAGATATTCTTTTCTTTTCGGACTGGACCAGACAGATTATAAAGGCTGGGCGAGGGGCTTAAAAAAAGCTGGCTATGCCACCAGTCCCACTTATGCCAGTGCATTGATCAGGATCATCGAAGATCATGAACTGGACCAGTATGATTCAGGGAAGGTGCGACTCAGGAAGGTCGATGACACAGAACCTATGGCTGAGGTTACCGATATTGACGGGTTTGAGATCGAGATCGATCACAGAAAGATCCTTGTGAGAAACCGGATCGATTATATCATTGTAAAAAATGAGGATACTTATCAGAGCCTGACCAGGGAGCTGGAATTGATGCCTTATGAACTGGCACAGTACAATGAAATTCAGAAGAACTCCAAGCTGAAAAAAGGACAGGTGCTATACCTGCAGCCAAAACGGAGTAAGGCATCTGTCGAATTCAGCTACCATACCGTTGAGGCAGGTGAGACCATGTATGATATTTCCCAGATGTATGGAATAAAATCGAAAAAACTCTACCAGTTGAATCTCATGAACCCCGGAGAAGAGCCTGAGCTTAATGATGAAATACATCTGCGCAAGAAGAAAAATCCATAGCTCTGTGTCTGTCACAGATTCGACCGGCTAGGTGACATAGAGTCCGGAAATATCTTTCAATCCCCTTAAAAACTCCGGGGTCTCCATTTTCTTTTTCCCTTCAAGCTGGATTCGGGTAAGTCTTATTATGCCGTTGCGGCATACTATCTCGAGTGTATTGTTGTCATCAGTGAGGATGGTTCCTGGTTTTTCATTCACTGGCAGGACTTCTTTTTCAGCCCCAAAGATTTTTAGTATTTTTTCTTCTCCGGCCTGGTTTTTTAACCTGGTCCATGCAGCCGGATAGGGTGAAAGTCCCCTGATATGATTATAAACCACCTCGGTATCCTGATCCCAATCTATCAAACAATCCTCCGTGAATATCTTGGGGGCCGTTTTAAGTTTTTCCTGCTTGCTGATCAGTCCAGTCTGATCGATCAGGAGAGGATTCCCCCCCGCTATGGCCCGGACTGTTTTGACTAACAGTGCAGCCCCGGTATTCATCATTTTATCATGCAGGTTGCCGGCATTTTCATCCGGATCAATCGGTACCGTTTCCTGGAGTATGATTTTCCCCGTATCGATCTCTTTCTCAATGAAGAATGTGGTAAGGCCTGTTTCTGTTTCTCCATTCATCAGGACCCTGTTAATCGGAGCAGCACCACGGTATTGAGGCAAGAGGGAAGCATGCAGGTTAATGGTTCCCAAGGGTGGAAGTTTCCATACTTGCTCGGGTAACATACGAAAAGCTACCACAACAATAAGATCAGGCTGAAGGTCCCGGAGTTTGGCTAAAAAGGCAGGGGATTTTAATTTTTCGGGTTGTAATACGGGGATATTTTGTGAGAATGCATAATCCTTCACTGGTGATGTCTTGATTTTTCGCCCTCTCCCGGCCGGCTTGTCCATACTGGTAACAACTGCGACCACATCCTGTTTGTCATGGATCAGGGCATCCAATCCGGCCACCGCAAATTCTGGTGTACCCATGAAAAGGATCCTTAGCTTGCGGATCACTGGCCTGTTCATGATTCGGGGATCATTTTTTATTTTCGAGATTGTATTGAGCGATGTCCAGGAAATGTCCCATTTTTTCCTGTTTGGTTTTCAGGTAAAAGGCATTGTGCTCATTGGGTTCAATCACAAGGGGAATATTTTCGAAAATGGTCAACCCATATCCTTCCAAACCGGCACGTTTTACAGGATTATTGGTAATGAGCTTTAACTTACCGAGTCCGAGTTCCCTGAGAATATTGGCACCCACACCATAGTCTCTTTCATCGTCTTTGAATCCAAGGTCAATATTGGCTTCAACAGTATCCCGTCCTTGTTCCTGGAGCTTGTATGCCCTGATCTTATTCGATAATCCTATGCCACGGCCCTCCTGGTTAAGGTAGATCAATACACCCCTGCCTTCCTTCTCGATCATTTCCATGGCCTTATGGAGCTGAACCCCGCAGTCACAACGGTAGGATCCAAAGATATCACCTGTCATACATGAGGAATGGACCCTGGTGAGGATTGGCTCATCCTTAGTCAGTTCTCCTTTGACAAGGGCAATATGTTCAAGTCCATTGGATTCCTGGATGAAAGGGATTAATTTGAAATCGCCATACGTAGTAGGTAGCATTACCTCCACACCCTTAATAATGATACTGTCTGTCTTAAGCCGATATGCGATCAGATCCTTTATAGTGATCAGCTTCAGATTGAATTTTCTGGCGATCTTAACAAGCTCGGGCAATCTAGCCATAGACCCATCTTCATTCATGATCTCTACCAGGGCACCTCCCGGTTTTAAACCTGCCAGCTTGGTAAGATCAACGGTCGCTTCCGTGTGTCCGGTCCTTCTTAAAACACCCTTGGATTTTGCTTTCAGGGGAAAAATGTGTCCGGGTCTGCCAAGATCCTCGGGCCTGGTAACCGGGTTAATGAGTGAACGGATTGTTTTTGCCCTGTCACTGGCAGAAACCCCCGTGGTCGTGCCATGACCCAATAGATCAACTGAAACAGTGAAGGCTGTATCGTGTAGGCTTGTATTTTTACCAACCATTAAATCCAGCTCAAGTTGCTTGCATCTCTCCTCAGTAATCGGTGCGCAGATCAAGCCTCTTCCATGCGTTGCCATGAAATTCACTTTCTGGGTAGTGATATTTTCTGCGGCAGTAACAAAGTCCCCCTCATTCTCCCGGTCCTCATCATCTACCACGATGATGATATTTCCTTTTCTTATCTCATCGATGGCCTCATCAATGGAATTGAAGATTACTTTCTCATTATTATATTCTTCTTGTGGGCTGCCAGACATTTGTTTCCGTTCCTTTAATAAATTTCAGAAAACCTGCCAAAAGGGCAAGGTTCATGCTATAGAAATGAGTGATGAAGCGCAAAATTACAATATGTAATCCTATTTTCCTTAATAAAAAGTCAATAAAAGGACTGATGATCAGCCCGCCTTGTATGATCAGAAGAATCATGTAAAGAGGATGGCTGAGGGCAAGGATGCTATTGGAGATGAGCATTAATAGAAGGAAGAACGGTCCAAGCCATCTTAATACCTTGTGAGAGAAAAAACTGAATGCCACTCCCGTGTAAGGAGGCCATAACAGTTTATGGAAGGTTTTAAGATTCTGAAAATTTCCTGCCGCTATCCTGATTTTTCGGCGGAATTCTTCAGACAGGCGATTTGGAACATTTTCGTATCCCAGGGCTTTCATTTCAAGTATGCATTTCTTTTTTTTCTCAAGCACCTTCATGGTGATATAAAAATCATCAACTGAATATCCATCAGGGACCCTGCAATAGTATTCATTCCTTATGGAATAGCAAGCGCCATATGCGCCAATCATGGTTCCCCAGGCTTTTCCCTCATGGAACTTTAGCCTGATCTCCCTGGACATGAAGGACCATTCCTGGTAGGAGATCCCACTCTTGTCAATTCTTTGGTTTAGTATGTTGGCACCAACCAGACCGATTTGTTCATTCCTGTAATGTTTGACCAGTTCAAAGATGGTATCAGGGGAGAATAGGACCTGGGCATCGGTCATGATCAAAATAGCACCACTTGCCCTATCCCTGAGTTCATTGATTACTGCCGGTTTACCCCTTCTCTTAAGGGAAGCGATAAAATGGAAAGACTCATGATCCTTTGAGAATTCCTCCAGAATATCATTGGTCCTGTCAGAAGAACCATCTGAACCTACTAAAATTTCAAATCTGTCACCCGGATATCCAGTGTCAAATAAACTTTGAATTTTCTCAAAGATGATTTTTTCTTCATTATAGACAGCCATAATAATGGATACGTAAGGTAGGTCATCAGTTGCCAGGAGAATGTTGTCGTTCTCTTTCCTGAGTCCAGATACGAGACTGGCTACCAGGGGATAAATAATATATGACTGTAAAATGGCAACAACGGAAACCCACAATATAATTTCCCAGATCATAGGAGTTGCTCTTTATAAAAGGAGATCAGTTTTTCGGAGAGCGCTAATATATCAAAATTTTCAGTAACAAATTGGCGAGATTTCTGGCCTATTAACTGCAGTTGATCATCCTGGGTCTGCAGGTTTTCAAGGATCCTGATATAATCAGCCGGTGTATCAGCCAGGAAAAGATGTTCTCCGTCCCTGGCCTCCAATCCACCAGCCCCAATCCTGGTACTGATTACGGTCTTCCCCATGGCCATGGCTTCTAGTATCTTGATTCGGATACCGCTGCCTGTAAGCAAGGGAACAATCATCACTGTATGATGATGAAAAAATTCAATCGCGTCTTCAACTTCACCCTCTAATCTGACATTGTCAGGCAGGGTTCTGCTATCGAAATAATATGCCGGATTTCTCCCCGCAAGGTTAAGGGTGAGCCCTGGATATTTAAGCCTAATCTCAGGCCATACTTCCCTGAAGAACCAGTCAAGACCTTCCTGGTTAGGCCCCCAATCCAGTGCCCCTATAAAAAAGAGCAGGATCCTGTTTTCCTCAATATTCACCGGATAATGGGAAATGTCGATTCCGGTTGGGATGACCATAACCGGTAAGGCATGGCCCAGCTCATCAAATTCCATACGGTCTACTTCTGATATCGGGATAAGTAGGTCTATCTCGGAAAGTGTCTTTTTCTCCAGTTTTTTTATTCTCCTGGCAAGGGTTTTGAAATACAACCGTTTCAGCGGATTAGACTCCTGTTTTGACATGAGTTTCCAAATCTGATGTTCCAGGTTATGCGCCCGCAAAACTATCCTGGCCCTACCCTTGATGCTGGGAATATAATACGAAAGGTAGGGCCCCTCTAATTGAACAATATCAAAATCCTGCTCTGCAAGGCATTTTTCCAATCTTGTCTTAAAAGATTTTGAAATGAACCTTTGTGCATTGTAGGGATACCTGGAAAAGAGAAAATTGAGTATCAGCCTCAGGGGACGAATTTCTGTGTCCACATTTACTGACCGGATGGAGATCTTTTCCCTCAGGTTCGCCGGTAAATTCGATTCAGGGAAATAATGCTTCCCTGTATTCATGGTTAGCAATGTGACATGACAGTTTTTTTGAGCAAAACCCAGTGCCATGTTCAGGGTTGCTATGGCACCACCATCCCTTGCTGGCCAGGGCATTTTAGTACTCAGGATCAGGATCTTCATGTTCTGTTGGCAAGCTTTATCCGGGTATAACGAATCCTCCTTCTGATCCTTCTGAAGAAAATATAATAAGTTTCCATGTTCAAAAGGGTGGAGTCAGTCATGGACTTGTATGTGAGCCAGATTCCGATTGGCAGGAGAATGGCAGAGGAAAGCCACATCCCCAATACGGGACTTAGGCCGCTGTCTCTCGCCAATTGTTCTCCGGACATGGACAAAACATACCAGGCCAGGAAGAATAAAACGGATATAACGGTAGGCATACCCAGTCCGCCTTTCCTGATAATTGCCCCTAGCGGGGCACCGATAAAGAAAAAGATAAGGCAGGCAAAAGACAGTGTGAATTTTCGCTGGGTTTCAATCTGGTATCTTCTCAGACGGCCTACTTTGGACTCTGTGTTTGTACTGGAGGTAGCTATATGGTTCATGGAGGCCCGTGCCTGTACCAGAGCCTGGTCAATGGTCTGAATTTTGTATCTGTCCTCCAGCTTATAATACAGGCTGTCCATATTCAGCCTGTAAATCACATCTTCATCATCATTGGGCTCAGTTTTGGTTGTCTTGGGAACAATCTTCCTGTAATTATAATAGGTGCGTTGGCTGAGCACTTCGTTAACGTTATTGTAGATTTTATTGATCTCAATCCGGAATGAATCCTCGTAATGCGCCAGGGAGTTGAGGCTCATCATGGAATAATTACTCTTGAACAGGGATTCATCCGTACGGTCCATACCAAATCCTGTAAGCTCTATCAGGATTGTCTGCTCCTGGAAGAGATCCCTTCTGTGCGGGTATGTAAAGTCTTTCTTGTTTTTCCTGTCAGATTCAATTTCATTATAGGAACGGCCACTGTAGAGTGTAAAGATCAGATACTGGTCATCTGCGGAGACCTTCATGTAACCTGAATCTGCCACAGTAACCATGATATTACCCTTACGTTCCGTGTGATCATAAATTCGTATTCCGTATAATATATTGGTATCAGGATCCCTGGTATCAATTCTCATGCTGTAACCTTCGATACCATTGTAGAAAATTCCTTCCACAATCTGGAAGGAGGGTCGTTTTCGCTGAATATCATACAACAAAGACCTCATTTTTAGATTGGTAACCGGCAGCATATAGTTAGAGAAAAGGAAAGCTCCAATACTCAGGAAAACTGCCACAATGATGAGAGGAAGCATAATCCTGACAAGCGAAACACCTGAGGATTTCATGGCCGTCAGTTCATAGAATTCACCAAGGTTGCCAAAGGTCATCAGGGCGGCCATCAGGATGGCCAGGGGTAAAGCCATGGGCACCATAGTAGCTGTGAGATAGAGGACAAATTCTGATACGACAGGGATTTCCAGACCTTTGCCAATGAGATCATTGATGTATTTAAAAAGGAATTGCATGACCATGATAAAAATCACGATGAAAAATGTCATCGCAAAAGGCCCTGCAAATGATCTCAACAGTAGAATATGTAAGCGCTTGGCTCTGAAATGCATCTGCTTTGTGTTATACCAGTAGAACGGGTATAAAGGTAAGATATTTTGGAGGATTGCGTGAGAAGATTAAAGACCGATCACGTGTTTTAACTCTGATATCTGGCTGTCCCAGAGATCCACAGCATCCGTCGTTTCATCATCTTCAGCAAAATCTGTGATCATTAATGAAACGTCTCCGGTAAGTTCATCCTGGTTCAGGCGGAATTCAAAGTATGATTCCTTGTCTTCTTCCTCGACCCACCGAAACCTGATATATTTATTATCCTTTCGCTGAACAACCTCTGCCTGCTGTTCCGATTGCTCCCAAATGAAGGTGTAAATGCCACCCTGCAAATTTACATCATCGGCAAACCATTCCGCCAGGCCTCCCGGTGTACTAAGCCGGTTAAACAATACCCTTGGTGAAGAATTGATCGCGTACTCAAGCTCAAATTTCTTTTTCATTCAGATCCGCAATATTTGGTTTGCTCATCACTCTGTAACTGCAATATAGTAAATTATTTAGATATTATGTATGAATATATTTAATCATGCTCATCATAAGTCCAGAGAGACAAAAAATCATCGTGGAAAACTTTCACATGTGGTACCTCTCTTTTTTTTTATATTTGAGATTGTCAACCACTATTTCGCTATGCGTCAGCTAGCTTTTATCTTTTTCTGCCTGTTTCTGATTCCTGTCAGGGCCACCCCTCAGGATCAAAAACTTTTCAAGCAGACTTTCATTGATGCTGAATATGCATTCATTACGGAGGAATATGAAGAGGCTCTTAATCTGTATACTGAATTGCTTAATATGGATCCTGAGAATGCCAATCTGCATTTTCTGACAGGGGCTTGCTACCTTAGTATGTATGGGGAGAAGCAAAAAGCTATTCCACACCTGGAAAAAGCAACCCAGAGTATGACCACCGGTTACCGTGAAGGATCCTATAAAGAGAGAAATGCTCCGAGAGAATCTTTTTTTGCGCTGGCAAGGGCATATCATATACAGCATGAATTTGAGCTGGCGATCGAGCATTACCAGAAATACCGGAATATAATGTTTAAGAAGCATTTTGCAGAGGTTGAATATGTTAATAAGCAGATAAAGTCCTGCGAACTGGCGATGAGCATGATACAGCAGCCTCTCGATATCCGGTTTCTCAGTCTGGGTGATCAGGTGAACCAGTTTACAAGCAATTATAATCCGGTTGTATCCATGGATGATTCAACCCTTGTATATTTGACTGATCAGCCGGTCAAACGGACCATCAAGATCATCCATCGCACGAAGGAGGGCTGGACAGATCCACGGACCATCAATGAAGAGCTTGGATCAGGGGGAGATTGTTATCCCACCTGTCTGTCATTTGACGGAAAGGAGTTGTTTCTTGTCAAAAGGAATTATGACGAATCGGATATATATGTCAGTTACCGGAAGGGAAACAGGTGGACCCGCATGGTGATGTTAAATGAACACGTTAATACAGATTATTTTGAAACCCATGCCTTTATCACGAACAACGGTAAAGCCCTGTATTTTACAAGTGACAGGCCTGGTGGACAGGGAGCCATGGATATCTGGGTATCCGAGACGACCTCTCAGGGCGACTGGGGCCCACCTATGAATCTCGGTCCCAAGATAAATTCCCATTATAATGAAGAAACACCTTTCCTGACAGAGAACAGTAAGAAATTGTATTTCAGCTCACAGGGACATGCCACGATGGGTGGTTATGATATTTTTGTTGCCGAAAAAGTACCCTCCCTGCAGCTTGGAGCAGGCGGAGTTTTATCAGAGGATGCTTCCGATGAACAACCTTCAGACAGGTGGTCATTTTCCCAAAATGCAGGATATCCAATAAGTACAACAGACGATGACCTGTTCTACGTCCCACGAAGAAATGGCGAGCGGGGATATTATGCCATCATCATTGATTCAATCAGCCCTGAAAGGCATATTTATACCATGATGCCAAACCTGGTTGAAAAAGTTCAGATCACTGCAATACAGCAGACTGCAGAGACAAAGGTTGAGCCTCCTGCAGAGGAGATCAAAACAATCAGTGAGGAGGCCCTTGAAGATACTACAGCAACGGTTGAGTATGCTCTTCCGGAAACGTTAGAGGACCCTCCCCCTGGTGAAACTGATCCGGATATATATTTTGTCCTTAACAGTATCCTGTTTGATTTCGAAAGTTTTACCCTGAATGAAGCTGCCACGAAGGAAGCGGACCGGATACTGGAGGCCATGCAGAGCAATCCGGAAATAGAATTGGAACTAACAGGTCATACTGATGAACTCGGTGCGGATGAATACAATCTTCGGCTATCAGAACGCCGTGCACAATCTGTCGCAGATTATCTGACCAGTCGTGGGATCAGCAAGGAGAGGATACAGGTCAGGGCTTCAGGGGAAACCGAACCTATTGCCATCAATAAATACGAGGATGGCACTGATAGTCCAGAAGGCCGCCAGCTGAACAGGCACGTTTCTCTGAAATTTGAGAATCTGCAGGATGAAAGGATTAAAGTGGCTGATATATTTGTGCCGGATCATCTACGATCAAAGAAAGACCAGTCATTCAGCGTGCTACTTATAAACAGTGATCAGATGCTTGATACCATACCGGATGAGGTAGCCGGGGAGAGAACAGCCCTGATCATTACGGATTCAGCCTTCCTCTATACGGCAGGCAATTTTCAGAAAAAGACCGACGCCCTGATATATCTCAATGAGGTTGTTGACCTGGGCTATCCGGATGCCGGTATGTTGGAAAAAAGGGACCTGGAACAGTTGATTGCACAGCTTTCGGAAGAAGGGATTATGGTGGAGGCCAGTTTCACAATACAGATCATGGCCCTTAAGAAACCCGTTAATGTTGATTTTTTCCGGCCCCTGGAGGGCGTGCAAATGTATGCAGGTCGTGACGGGCTCCACCGCTATGTTTACGGAGAGTATGACGGGATTGACCTTGCATTGGATATTCTTCCGACCCTGAAAGATAGGGGCTACCATGATGCTTTTATCATGAGTGTTCTTCGGTATCGTAGATTGCAGGAATAATTTGTCTTTTCTGTGGTAAGGGGACTATTTGCCCAGGATATAGGGCAATGTATCAGCCAGGGAATCGAAATATCCTGATAAGAGGGGTTTGATGCCGCTCCGTTCAATATTGCCCCCGGAGATACCCAAGGCGGTGAACCCGGCCAGCCGAATAGATAAAACCCCTGCCGACGAATCTTCCAGTCCCACAATACCATCACTTTCTTCGACTGGTATTTCAAGCCCTATTCTGGCAGTTTCCGCATATAGCCATGGATGAGGCTTGGGAGCCAGCTCCCCCAGGGTACCCGTCTGCCCTTTCCGCATTGTTTGTCCAGCAGTAATAATAGCATCATAAAAATCAAGCGGATCACCCAGGTTCATTGTCCGGAAAGCCGATACAATTTCAGGCCAGGCCTTTTCATAGAGTCCGGAAGTTACCAAACCTATCCTGATCTTATTTGACTTCAGGGTGAGTAAAAAATCCTTCAATCCCGGATTGGGAACAAAGGCATCCTGCCGGCCACGTCCTTCAACTATCTCCTTCATTTCATAATGGGCAATCTCGAAATATTTCTGGCGGGCTTCTGCGAGGTTTTTTTCCGGACAATACTTCCGGATACAATGCTCAAGGTGTTCTGATACAGAATGTCCGGACACATGAGGTTCATCTTCATCTTCCAGTTCAAAGCGGGGATTATCAATCAATCTGGCTGTGGTCTCCTGGATTATCCAGATCCAGAATTTTTCACTGTGAACACTGGTCCCGTCAAGATCCATCAGGACCGCTATTGCAGGTGATTTGAACATGGGCTCCCTGAGCTGGTACATGGCGGGAAAACCAAGCTGGGATTTTACAAAAACAAGTGTTTTATCTTCATAGACAATGAATTCAGCCTTATTATCTGCGGGGGTCAGGATGATCTTCACACCCTCTTTCCCGGTTCTGAAAAGTCCGTTGCCTCCACTTGAGATTTCAGTGAATGTATCCAGCATATTGGAAGTACCAGGGCCAAAACCGGGTAGATGGTTCATGAATGATTCAGTTCTTTGTTCAGGCAAAAGTAATAAGTTCTGCCGAACAGACTATAAGTACTGCTACACAACTTAGGTCAGGAATCCTTAATCGCAATCCGCGAGATCCTTTGCCCATTCAGGTTTGCTTGATCTTTTTGGTGGTTTTGGAACAGCATTGGCCCCTATTGCCCAGGCCTGCCATTCAGCAGCAAGTTCCTTTACCATGTCAGGGTACTGGGAAGCAAGGTTGTAATTTTCCGTGCGGTCAGCTTCCAGGTCATAAAGTTCCCAGAACCTGATCGGGAGATTATCATGTTCATCATGGTCATGCGGCCAGCGGCAAGCCCTGGAAACCAGTTTCCATTTCCCTTTTCGGATGGCCCGGTTACCTTCGTGTTCCCAGTATAAGAATTCCTTATCGAGCGGGTGATTCTCAAAACTTGGTGCCAGGCTGGCTCCTGCCATAGGATGTATTTTATTCCCCTTGAATTCTTCAGGGTAGCTTGCCTCGCTCAGATCTGCGCAAGTGGCCATAATATCGACCAGCTGGGAGGGTTGGTCCCTGAATTCCCCCCTGGCTTTTATCCCTGCAGGCCAGTGTACGATCAGAGGAGTGGAAATTCCGCCTTCATGTGACCAGTGCTTAAACATGCGGAATGGTGTATTGCTGGCGTTTGCCCATTCCTCGGCGTAGCCGATAAAGGTATCTGCTGGTCCGGGTAGTACCCCATGGCCAACCTTTACCGGTTTTCCTTCACGTGTATATTTTGGAACCATTTCAGTCTGCAACTCTCCAGATGCCATGGGAAACAATACCAATTCTCCTTCCGGTGGGATATAAGTTTTTCCGAAACCATAGGTCTCTGCACAAGCTCCATTGTCCTGGAGGTAAAAAATGATCGTATTCTCAAGTTTCCCCTGTGCTTCCAGCTCTTTGACGATCCTGCCGATGCCCTGGTCCATATTGTCGAGCATGGCGGCATAAACCTCCATACACCTGGCATGCCATTCTTTGTTGTCTGCCATTTCCCATTCACTATCAGCTGGATATGCCGGTGACATTTCCCAGGTTGGACTGATAAGTCCCATTTCAATCATCCTCCTATATCTTGCTGATCTGATAGAATCCCAGCCGATATCATACATTCCCTTATACTTTGCGATGTCTTCCGGCAGCGCATGCATAGGCCAGTGGGCTGCCGTATAGGCCACATACATGAAAAAAGGATCATTTGAATCATGTTCCCTGATGAACTTAACAGCAGTATCACTGATAGCATCGGTATAGTAGAATCCATCTCCTGGGGTGATTAGGGTGTTTCCACTTGTCAGGGTATGGGGATCGTAAAAGCTACCGGCTCCCTGGATGGTGCCAAAAAACCTGTCGAATCCCCGCTGCAAAGGCCAGTTATTCCTGGGAGGATCTTCCTGGCTGAATTTGTATTTGGTAACATGCCATTTCCCTGACATGTAGTTTTTATATCCTGCCGTTTTCATCACCTGTGCAATGGTCAGGCAATGCGCATTCAGATCACCACGGTAGCCATCATTGCCCCTGTCATTCACCATATGTCCTATCCCGGCCTGGTGCTGGTGCAGTCCGGTCAGCAGGGCGGCCCTTGTCGGACAACACCTTGAAGTATTATAAAATTGTGTATATCTGAGTCCACCGGCTGCCAGTCCATCTAGGTTGGGTGTCATGATCTCTCCACCGTAACATCCGATATCGGAATACCCGACATCATCGGACATGATCAGGATGATATTAGGTTGATCCGGCTTCTCAGGGGGAACACAAGTGGCTATAAGAAAACTGGATAAAATGAACAACAGGGACCTGGTAACTTGTTTCATGGCTGTAGGGGGACTAAATACCTTTTGCTATATGGTAATAAACTTCATTCCAACGGATCTCATTCTTAAAATCCCGCAGGCTGGTGTCATTATCTATCAACAGGAATTCAATTCCGGCCATATCTGCAAAATCCATAATATGTTCCGAAGTCAGGTTCTGGCTGTAACAGGTGTGGTGAGCTCCGCCTGCAAGTATCCAGGCAGCCGCAGCCGTTTTCAGGTCCGGTTTGGGATCCCATAATACGCGTGCTGTAGGCAATTTGGGCAGATCCTGTGGAGGAAGTACAGCATCAACTTCATTGACCAGTATCCTGAAGCGGTTGCCCATATCGAGCACACTGACATTGATGGCAGGACCTTCAGGGACATTGAAACACAACCTTACGGGATCAGCCTTGCCGCCAATCCCAAGCTCGTGGATCTCACAAGCCGGCTTTCCATCGGCAATGGAAGAGCAGATCTCCAGCATATGTGCCCCAAGGACCCTCATGCCCGCAGGATCAAAATGGTAGGTATAATCCTCCATGAAGGAGTTACCGCCTGGGAGTCCAGCTGCCATGATCTTCATAGTCCGCAGCATGGCCGCCGTTTTCCAGTCCCCTTCTGCCCCAAACCCAAAACCATCGTGCATCAGTCTTTGAACTGGCAGACCGGGCAGCTGTATCAAACCATGCAAATCCTCGAAACAATCCGTAAAACCACCAAATCCACCCTCTTCAAGGAAGGTACGGAGCCCGATTTCTATCCTGGCGGATTCCCTCAGTGAAGAAAACATTTCACCACCCTTTTGGAGACCATCCTGCATCTTGTATTCAGATTCAAGCTGTTCACAGAGAAGGTCAACCTGCTTGTCAGAAACCTGCTCAATTACAGCCACCAGTTCCCCAATTCCGTATCCGTTTACGGACCAGCCGAATTTCAACTGAGCCTCGACTTTGTCTCCTTCTGTAACAGCCACTTCCCTCATATTATCCCCGAACCTGGCAATATTTACCTGTTTTGATTCATGCCAGGCTGCTGCAACGCGCAGCCAGAGCTCAATGCTGGATGCCACATCCGGATCCTGCCAGTGGCCAACAACCACTTTCCTCTCCTTCCGCATCCGGCTTCCAATAAATCCAAATTCACGGTCTCCATGTGCTGATTGGTTCAGGTTCATGAAATCCATATCTATATCTGCCCAGGGAATATCCCGGTTGAACTGTGTATGCAGGTGAAGGAATGGTTTTTTTAAACCTCCGAGCCCGGCAATCCACATTTTCGCCGGTGAAAAGGTATGCATCCAGGTGATCAGCCCGATACAGTCTGGTGAGCTGTCTGCCTCCATGCATATCCTGCTTATTTTATCCGGTGTGGTTACGACTGGTTTGTAAACTATTTTTACAGGAATGCTGCCGGATCCGTTGAGTCCCTTCACCATCTCCTGCGAGTTCAATGCAACCTGTTTAAGTGTTTTAGGACCGTAAAGATCCTGGCTACCGGTGATAAACCATGCCTCCAGGGCATTTAAGCTTTTCATGTAAAATAGATTAGTGTAATTGATACGTTTAAAAATTAAATATATGTTATCTTCGATTCATCGACAAATTTTGACTGATGAATTTGACTCTTTAGAATGATTAATTTAGATTAATAAATAATTTTATGCCTGAGATGAGAAAAACCAATCCCACCAAAATAATTTATTCCATGAAAACAATCAAATTTCTGTTCCTCTTCCTACTGACATGTCACTTCTCTTGTAATTCCAGGAATTCTGAAGACCAGGCCTGGATAAGCCTGTTCAATGGAGAAAACCTGGATGGCTGGATGGTTGAATGCAAACCGGAAGACAAGGCAAAAGGATTCTGGACAGTGCAGGATGGGAAAATCCTGGTAAATTCCCTGGGCCAAAAGGATCATGATTATGTATGGTTAACCGCCCGGAAAGAGTATACAGATTTTATCCTGAAATTAAAATTTGCTGCTTTCAAGGATAGCCCGGGCAACAGTGGCGTACAGGTACGCAGCCGGTATGACTATGACTCACTCTGGCTGGATGGACCACAGATTGACATCAATCCCCCGGAGGCCTGGAGGACTGGCATGATGTGGGATGAAACACGGGGAAATGCTGGATGGCTTTATCCCGCCCTCCCCAAGGGAGAATGGGTTAATGAAGAGATGAGGAAGGTGGATTTTGAATTTTTCTACAGCACCGAAGATGACCTGGTTTGGAATGAATTTGAGATCAGGGTAGAGGGTGTTGATATACAATCCTGGCTGAACGGGGTGCAGATGACAGATTTTAAAGGGGAAGGTATTCTGAATGATTCCAACCACAGGAAATATAATGTTGGGGAAAAGGGATTTGTTGCCCTTCAGCTGCATGTCCGTGATGAACTTAAGATGTATTATAAAGATATTTTCATCAAGGAACTATAGGAAATTAAATGCCTCTTTCCCATTCACCTGGAGAGATCACTGTTTCACCGGTAATATTCCGCAGTTCATTCATTTTTTGTTGAGTTCGACGGTAACTATTACTAGTTTGCAACGTCCTATTTTAATAACGCTGCTAAACCTGAAGAAGAATGATTGCAAACATTATCAAGGTAGCCTTCCGCAACCTGTTCAAACACTTTGGATACAGCTTTATCAATATACTGGGACTGGCCATTGGACTGGCCAGTAGCATATTCATATTCCTTTATGTGATCAATGAACTGACCTATGACCGCTTCCATGAAAAATCCGACCGGATTTACCGGGCCTGGGTCCTGGGAAAGATGGCGGGCACCGATATGCGGCATGCCATTACGGCCCCTCCAATGATGGAAGCCCTGCTTAATGATTACCCTGAGGTGGAGCAGGCAGTAAGGATTGGCCAAATGGGTGGATGGCTGGTCCGTACTGGTGACCGGAAATTCCATGAGACTGATCGGGAGTTTATCTTTGCCGATTCCACATTTTTTGATGTTTTCAGTTTTAAATTGTTGCAGGGGAATCCCAAGACCTGTCTGAGAGATCCACGCAGCATTATACTGACAGAAGAATACGCAACAAAGTATTTTGGGGATGGAGACCCCATGGGTAAAACCTTTCGTATTGAACAGGATACAAATTATTATACAGTTACCGGGGTCATGGAGGATGTTCCTGTCAATTCACATTTCCATTTCAAGATGCTGGGTTCATTATGTACGTTTGAACGAAGCAGGAGTACCAATTGGGTAAACCATGCCTACATCACCTATTTTGTGCTTGCCCCGGGGACAGACCCGGTGGAGTTTGAATCCAGGCTGCAGGATATCGTCGTAAAATATGTGGGTCCATTGGTGGAGCAGTTCATGGGCATAGACCTGGAACAGTTTCGAGAATCGGGCAATTCATATGGATATCGCCTGCAGGCATTAACAGATATCCACCTGCATTCAAATCTTCAGTATGAGCTGGAATCCGGAGGAAATCCCATGTACGTTTATATTTTCCTGGTCATAGCCATACTGGTACTCATCATCGCCTGTATCAATTTCATGAATCTGGCCACGGCCCGTTCTACCACCAGGGCCAGGGAAGTCGGCCTTCGCAAGGTAGTTGGTTCATCCCGTTCCCTGCTGATTACCCAGTTTCTTACAGAGTCAGTATTTCTTAGCATATTCGCGCTCATTATTGCGATTATCATTGTATACCTGCTACTGCCTGGTTACAATAACCTGATCCGTCTGGATCTAAATTTTAACATATTCAATAGTACCTGGACCATTCCAGTGTTGATCCTGTTTGCCATAATTGTGGGACTTCTGGCAGGAAGTTACCCAGCATTTATCCTGGCTTCATTTAAACCGGTCGCTGTATTCAAAGCCGAAGCAAGGGGTGGTGCCAGCAAGAGTTTCCTCAGGAACCTCCTGATTGTATTGCAGTTTACAGTAACCATCGTGATCCTGCTGGGCACCTATATCGTCAACAGGCAGCTGACCTATATGCAGAAAAAAGATCCGGGATTTGGAAAAGAAAATGTACTGCTCGTGCACCGGTCAGATGCACTTAAGCAGAAAATTGATGCATTTAAGGAGGGGATCACCCAGCATGCCAACATCATCAGTGTAGCTAACTCGACCCAGGTCCCATCTCAGCAATACTATGAAAACACTCACTGGCTTGAGGGATCAGACCGCAGTGATTTATTCACCCTGCCCACTTGTTATACCAGTTATAATTACGATCAGGCCCTGGATCTTGAGATCCGGGAAGGCAGGTATTTCAGTCGTGAAATGCCTACGGATTCATTTGCGATCATTGTAAATGAAGCTACACTGAAAGCTTTTAATATTACGGATCCCTTGAATACCCGTTTCTACAACCCAGGAGAAGACGGAGAACCAGATGAGTTTATCCCGATCATAGGTGTGGTCAAGGATTTTCATTTTGAATCCATGCACGAAGAGATCCATCCCATGGCTATCCATTTTATGAATGGGAACTATGAAGGTGTACTTGTAATCAAGTTGGGAAATGGCAATATCCCTGCAACCGTGGATTTTGTAAAACAGGCATGGGAAGATTTCGGCGTTGAGCATCCTTTCGAATATTCATGGATGGATGACACATTCGATACACTTTTTGAAACAGAACGGCGGACCGGGCAGATCCTTACGATTTTCTCTTTGTTGTCCATGCTGCTCTCATGCCTAGGTCTACTCGGACTAATCTCATATACGACAAACCAGCGTACCAAGGAAATAGGCATCCGGAAAACCATGGGGGCATCGGTAAATATTGTGATGTTCCTATTATCGAAGGAAACGCTCAGGTTGTTAGGTATCTCAGCGTTGATATCCATCCCTGCCTATTTCGGGGTCAGGGCATGGCTGCAGAATTTTGCCTTTCATATTGATTTTAATGCGCTTGTCTACGCCCTGATATTAATGGGTGTAACGCTGGTTGTGCTGATCCTGGCCCTGCTGACAGTGAGCTATAATTCATATATAGCAGCTACTGCCAATCCTGCTGAAAGTTTACGGGTTGAATAGAACAGATCACTTTTACCCATCCAGTACATCTCATTATTGCGTAGTAATTGTTATTGGGATAAGGCATAGTTGTACCCTTTGAGTTTATGAAAAATACAACTATATTTGCCCCGCAATTCTTACACCTGTGTGTGCACACCCACACACATGCCTTCACGGCGAGATAGCTCAGATGGTTAGAGCGCATGATTCATAATCATGAGGTCCCGAGTTCAATTCTCGGTCTCGCTACAACAGAGAAGCCCTTCAGACGAAATTTGAGGGGCTTTTACTATTTTGGATGAGTGTAAGGTATGTAGAGATTGATTTTGGTTTTAAATACGTTGGATTATCCATTGATGAAAGAGCGGATCAGCAATATAGTATCCAATATCTTCTTCATAAAAAATAATCCCCATTCCCTCAAGTTTTTTTAATGCACGAGCAACATTAATTTTTGCTGGTTTAAGCTTAGAATAGATGTTCCTACTTCCTTCAGTAAGAGAAAGAAGCGTATAGATATATTCTTTATTTCTCGATACGTCTTCCCAAACTTTTTCTATATAGTCCTTTTCTACCATCAGAAGTCTGTGAAGCAACTCAATTTCTGATGGTAGAGTGCCCTCAAGTGCATTGATTAACACTGCTTGTTGGAAGGCTAGTTGTGAATAATAGGGATGCCCCTTCGTTAGACTGACTATATTTTTCACAAATGAATTGGAGACATTAATCTTAATTCTGTCAAATCTTTGCTCTAATGATTTTACTAATACACTTTGCTCGATATAACCTAATTTAATAATCCTGGTCATTCTATGAAATGGCGATTTACTATCTACAAACATTTGGTTCATTACAGATTCATAACTTCCTGAGAAAATATAAGTGCTGTTTTGGTGCTGTTGAATTTTAGATCTAAATAGCTTAACCAGTTCGTTGCCATTAGGATATTTACCAATATCACCAAATTCATCATATGCACAAATCATCTGTTTCTTATGTTTTTTACTAAAAGCATCAACAAACTCTATACTTTCAGAAATCAGCTCCCATTCATCTTTTGTATTCTCTGTAAATCCTATTATAAATTGAAAATCATCCAATACGGCCTTTAGTTTAATATTTTTAATCAAAGCAGAAGCACTATTCTTTGCTGCCTTGAATTGATTATGCAGCTTATGATTCCTTAAAACTTCTTCAGTCAGGGACGTTGCTAGTAACTCCAATGTTGGATTTGTAAAGACATCAATAAAGGCTGTGTAGAATTCTTTTCCCTTTATTTGTTGAAGAGCTTCTAATACGAGTGATGTTTTACCGAATCGTCTGGGTGCGATGATCGCAACACTTTGTCCCATTTTAAGGTACTCTACTAATAGTTTTACCTCTTTTTCTCTTCCAACAAAATCTTGTCCTGTTACTGGTTTTCCTGCTTGGTTCATAATACTCATTATAGTATGGTACTAATATATGTATTTTGATACTAATACACAAATGTGTATTGTACTTAAGGATGTATTATTATATATCCTGATAAATTGGACTCTGTTCTACATTATGTCGGTGTCAGATTTCAGTGTCGGAAAATGCAACAAATATGGCTAAATGTAAGATGAAACATTCGGAATATCAGTGTTTGCAGCAGACCTGTCAAGATTCATAATCATAAGGTCCCGTGTTCAATTCTAGGTCTCGATACAAATCCCCGGGAATGATTTTTCCGGGGATTTGTTATTAAAGGGTAGGAAATTTTATAGTCAGGTGTTTTTAATTCTTCAGTGACATCGCAACAGCAGCATTTTTCATTAAACAAACATCTCGAAATTTGCTAAATGGATGAAAATAAATGTGTTAGTGCAATCCTTTGGGAAAGTGAAGAGGAGGTAATTGCAGTCAAATGAGCTACAATTTATACCCCACCCGATATTCTCTGTGAAAATATGCTTCAGCCTCCGGATCATTCACAAAGTATTGCTTCTCGGGACTCCAGTTTACCGGTCTTCCCAATTCGGTGGCAATATTTCCTAAAATACAGGTGGCACATGTTCTTTGTCCGGTTTCCACATTGGCGATAGGTTCTTTTCCTTCACGCAGCGACTCCACAAAATTATCCAGGTGCGATGTACCTGATTCATAGAGCAGGCCTTTGTTCTTGTCATTATATCCTGCTGGCAACAATGAGTCATCGGAAGCTGCATATCTGCCACGGGAAACTTCAATCCAAGCATCGGACCCCCAGAATTTAATCCCACGTGTCTTTCCCTCATCCCATGGCTTATTGCTCATGGATACTCCATTCTCATATATATAGGTCAGGTGTTCTGTTTCAATATAGCCTGCGGGGATGATCTTAACGGGACCGCCTCTGTCCATGTCCAGGCCCCATTGTCCGATATCAAAGTTATGGGCACCCCAATCACAGGTAAAGCCTCCTCCGGTCTCTTTAAAATAGCGCCATTCGGCCCAGTATTTCTCATTTAAGGGAGGATCCAGTGAAACTGGAGGATTTAACCTTGAATTGTAATGTAAAGAAGGAAGCGGGCCCAACCATTGATTCCAATCCAGGTCGGCGGGAATCACCTCTTCAGGTAAGTTGTAGGGTTGAGGGGCCCGACCCACATAGGCATCGATGTTTTTCAGTTCTCCAATGGCACCTGTGCGAACCATATTTACAGCATGCTGGAAATTGTGGTCGGATCTTTGCTGAGATCCCACTGCCAGTGTCACATTGTTATCCCGAACGGCCTTCACTACTGCCAGGCTCTCTTTCAAAGTAAATGTGATGGGTTTCTCCAGGTAAATATCTTTGCCAGCTTCACACGTATCAATGGTCATTATTGCATGCCAGTGGTCGGGTGTGGCGATCACCACCGCATCAATATCCTTCCTGTCAAGTATTTCCTTGTAATTCTTGTAAGTTTTTACCTCAACCGACACATCCTTCTCCTGGTAAAAATCTTTCATCCGTTTCTGGAAACGCTCCCGCTTAATGCCATACACATCAGCCCCTGCAACGATCTCAATCCCTGGAATCCTGCTGAATCCCCTCATCAGGTTCATGGCTTGCTGTCCGAGTCCTATGATGCCAATTCTGATGGTGTCGTTTGCTCCTGCTTTAAAACTTTGCAGTAGTGGGAAAGCAGCAATGCCTGCTGTTCCAACAAGGGTCTGTCTGATAAAAGTACGTCTGGATTGTTTTTGTATCATGGTCTGATTTATTTGAATAGTCGGTTATTTAAATTTCTATGCAATTTAAGAATTTAATGCATTTTTAAGAGTAGGCTAAATTAACAGAATTTTTTCTGTACTCTGCGTTATTGTATTGGATCAACTATTCCAATTCAAGGAAACCTATTACATTCTGATCAGTCTTCTGGCATGGGCAGGTTTAATTATTCAATAATAGCAAGAAACCGGGGATTGGTTTACAGAGGGTCAAGATTGTTAGATCCGCCTGCTGTCCCTGAATGATGGCCTCATCGTTCCTTTAAAGAATCATAATTAGTTTTGCATAATAAACCGTTAGATCTCTTGAAACCATTGTGCTATTTCTTTGCCAATTATATGTGGATTATCTTCCTGTAAATAGTGAATGCCTTTTCCGACAGGGACCAATTTAGTATTTGGGAAACTAGCCTTGATATATTTTACACTTTCTTCTGTAATCAATCCTCCTGGTTGAGCATACAAGCATAGTTTTGGGATATCTGATTCTGTTAGCCATCTGTTATATGCCCCAATTATTTCCTGCATATTTTTCGGCTTCCCATTAATTGGGATTTGTGTCGGCCAGACCCTCACTGGTTTCCTGCTTGCTATTGTTGGGTAAGGTTTTAAATAATATTCAAATTCTTCTTTGCTCAGTTTTCTTACTATTGATGAAGGGACAACTTTTTTCAGAAACATATTTGCCACACTTAGCATTAACCACCCAATAAAAGGAGTACGCATCATCTTAAATGCGATTTTATAATCTGCAGGGAATTCCTTCCAAAACATTGGTTTAATCAACGCTTCCATAAAGGCAATCCCTTTAATGTTATCCCGATGATTATTTGCATAAAAAAAACCCAAACCAGAACCCCAGTCATGGATAACCAGTGTAATGTTTTTCAGCTGTAATTTTTCTATAAATGATTCCAGGTAATTATAGTGGTCTTCAAATGTATAGGCTAAGTCTGGTTTGTCTGATTTCCCCATGCCTATTAAATCGGGTGCAATACATCGAGCATTGTGTTTTAGATGAGGGATGATGTTTCTCCATAGGTAAGATGATGTTGGCTGGCCATGAAGAAATAATATGGTGTCACCTTTACCAACATCTACATAGTGCATTTTGGAACCATTGATTTCAATAAACTTTGAATCGAACGGGAAATCTGATGATATTTTAGTATCCATGGTAGATCGGTTTTATAAAACGCTAAGAAACTTGTTCAATGCTGAGATTAAGTTACTCATTATTTGGACATTAGTTATAGAATGTCCATGTTTTACTTAGACGATCAGCTACCGTAAATTCTCATTTCCCTCTACCTGCTGTACTTATATGTGATAAACTATTTAGATAAAATTTATATGCAGGTAACCTGTGACACAGAGCAGGACCATATCAAATTTTAGTTTGGAACTCAGTTTTGACTTGCTGAACGAACCGGTCATGATAGAGGACATGAATAATCAGCATTCCACTAAGTCGGAAGGGGTAGATATCATGCATTGTTCCAACCTCATAGCCAGCAGAGAGATTATTATTCAGGCAATTCTGTTACATCAGGTGATGAGGATTCCGAAGGATCTTCAGAGGTAGTAGGTTCATCAGAGTCCATCGTACTAGTCAAATCTTCCGCTTCGCCATCTTTTGCGGCTTCATCCTCTTTCGGAGAGCCCTTGAGGTAATCTGGTAGGCTCATTCCTGCCTGCTGGAAGAGGTCTTCGAGAGGCGGGATGGATTTAAGCAGGCCGGAGAAGAAGTTAGCCGTAGCCGGGGTATGACCATCTGCACCGCTTGACATGGTATCCCATACGGTAACCTTATCAATCTTCAGGTTCTTGATAGCCTCAACCTGCTTGCCTACAAGTTCGGGTAATTTATCTGCAATCATATACAGGACAGCTTTCTGAGCATCGTTTTCTGCTGCATCTACAAGCATCTTAAATCCATCTGCCTGTTTAGACAGCATCTCATAGATACCTTTACCTTCTGCCTCCATCTTCATGAAAATGGCATCCGCTTCACCTCTGGCATGTCTTCTGGTCTGCTCAGCTATGGCTTCAGCGGCTATTTCTATCTTTTGCTTATCAATCTGAACCGGAATTATAATATCGGCTTTCTGGGTGGCTTCCTCACGAAGTGCCCTGCTTATTTCTGCTTCTTTTTCAGCCACATAGGCTTCCTCTAGGGCTTTGGCCTCGTTAACCTTTTCGGCTGCTACTGCTTTTTTCTCAGCTTCTGCTTCTTTGAGCCTCCTGTCTGCATTTGAATTGGCAATCTGAATGGTGGCCGTATTTTCTCCCTCAACGGCAGTGGCATTGGCATTAGCCACCTGAATTCGCTGGTCTCTCACAGCGTTTGCTTCGCCGATGGATCCATCCCTGTTCTTTTCCGCCACGATCTTCTTGGCATCATTGATGGCCTTGGCAGCAGCCTCTTTCCCGAGTGCTTCAATATATCCGGATTCGTCATTAATATCTGTAACATTTACATTGATCAGTTTCAGTCCAACCTTTTTCAGTTCAGCCTCCACATTACTTGAAACAGCTTCCAGGAAAAGGTCCCTGTTGCTGTTAATCTCTTCAATGTCCATCGTTGCTACAACCAGACGCAGCTGGCCGAAGATGATATCCTTTGCAAGGTTGCTGATCTCTTCCTGGCTCAATCCCAATAAGCGTTCGGCAGCATTCGTCATAATGCCTGATTCTGTAGTTATCCCAACGGTAAAGATGGAGGGGACATCAACCCTTATGTTCTGTTTACTCAGCGCACTTTTCAAATTGATCTCAATGGGAATGGGAGTCAGATCAAGAAAAGCATAGTTTTGAATCACAGGCCAGATAAATGCAGCACCTCCATGGATGCATTTGGCGGACCTGTATTCAGCCTGCTTATTTTGACCAATTTTACCATAAATAACCAGTATCCGGTCTGAAGGACATCTTTTATACCTTCTGAGAAAGCTGATAAGGAGGATGAAAACAAAAAGTATCCCCAGGCTGATAACTACAACAACATACTGACCCATAATGTTTTAGAATTTAGGTTATTTACTATGTTTTACCAATAAGACTTCATTGTTAATGACATCTACTACTTCCACGACAGATCCTGTCTTGATATCCGCTTCTTCGTCGGTAATGGCGTCCAGGGTCCTGAATCCCTGAACCTTGATCTGTACCTTACCCATACCACTCCTCTTCGCCGGAACCGTGAGGTAGGTGGTTGCAATCTTTCCGACGGCATTCTTCAGGTTGAGGTTACCCTGTTCGGTGAGTTTACCCATCAGATAGACTATGGTTGACATGATTGTCATCATAAGGAGACCGGCCATGACGGATACAATCACCGTGAAGACCATGCTTTTTCCGGAAGCCAGGCAGGCTACTCCCGTCCATCCAAAAATGGTGAAAAACCCGACCAGGTTCTTGATACTCAGATATTGAAAACCAATTCCTGTGTCTGAATCCACCTCCATATCCACATCCATATCCCCACTGTCAATATCACCTCCAATTAAAGTCATCACCATCATGATCAGGAAAATCAGGGTAAAAGGAATGGCAATTAACCAGTATACTTTTTCAGCCACCATCATGCCTGACCACCAGGTTTCGAGTAAAAATTCCATTTTTTTTTAATTTGTATCTAAATGTAATCAAAAGGAAACAAAAGTTTGCCTATTCTGATTAAAAAATATGATCATCCAATCCGGATGTTTTAGTTCCTAAAAATCAACCGTTAGAATTTTTCAGGTTGTTGACCTTGTAATCTGTATTGCCTACTTTTAATAGTAGTAGAGGAGGAGAGCATTATCTTACCCGAGCTTCATTTCTTTGCAGGAAATATTACTAACCGGTCATTAATATCGTGATGCCATGGAGAATAAACCTGGAGATCTCAGTGATTTTCTATGTTTAATATGGCTGAGAGGGCAGGGGCAGATGAAGCAAAAGTTAAAAACTGTCTTACTGGTATTACTTTCAAGTATTCTTATATGGTGTTGCTGTGACAAAGCAATTTGTTACCGTTTCCGCAATCGTGCAAGAACTTAGTTTCCTGGGTAGCTGAAAATGGATTTATTATTGGGGTTGGTTTAGTGATCAAAATACGTTTTCATCGGATTGAAATAATGGTCTATCCAACCTTGTTTGTAATCAGGTTGTCCCACAGGGAGATTTTTATGTGTTAACAGCAATTCACATCCCTCATCATTGTCTTCAATTTCAATTATTATTTCCGAATCCTCATCATCAATGCTGAAATCAGATGTTCTCCAGCTTTGTATTATTTTATTAAAGGGATTAAGCTGAATGTTTTTTCCTGTTATATATCCGTCCCATGAGGAAAATTCTTCTTCTTCCTTATCACTACAAATGGCTTCACCTCCGGTCATTTCTGAATGCGATTTGCTATCCAGCCAGGCATTGTATAAATCTGAGGCATTTACAGGAAATTTTTCCTTCAATTCAAAGGCATCTTTCATTGTTTTGGATGTTTATTAATTACTCAATTAAATTAGCTAAAAGACAACCAGGAACTAGTGTCTTTATAATCTTCAATTGGAGAAACCCTGGTTTGAAATAGATAGGAGCTTACCAACATAGAAATTTCCTGTTTCATGGTTTCTATACTGTTTTTAATTAAATCTTGTCTAAATCCTTTAATGCCCAAATCTTCAACAAGATTGGCAGAAACTACCCTACTTATTATTTTCCCTAAATCAACGCTCTTTCGCTGTTTCATTTTCAGGTCTACTGTAAAATTTAACATCGATTTAAAATGATCAGCCACATTATTCGTCAATTTAAAATCCTTTAAAAACGCTGCAAGATTCATTGTTTTATGGCGATTCATTAATTTCAATACCATCTCGGAAATTTGTGAGAAAAGCATGTCATTAGAACCTTCAAATATCTGGAAAGGTCTGGAATCGACAATTCCCCTTGAGCCAACACTTTCAGTTTTATAACCGTTGGCTCCACTAAGCTGCGTTAAAGTCTGGGCTGATTCCTGCATTAAGTCGGTTATATATGCCTTTATACTGTTGGCTTCGATTGCCTCTGCAGCCAGATTATTTTCTATACCACTGAAACCAGCACTTCTTGTACACATAGCCGAACATATAGTAAATGCACTTTGAATTCTGGAAATCTGGTGTTGCACCTGATCTAAGGCCATTAATGGCCTTCCTCCAATAAAACGGGAAGTGCAGTGGGTAATAGCTTCATCCAGCATCCTGCGAATGAATCCCATGCCCATTCCGGGGAAATGAAAACGACTCCTGTGTAACAGATCCATCATTAATTTTAGCCCTGTCGATTCAGGTTGAAGTTTGAATTGCTCAGGCACCTGAATGTCGATAATATTTTTTCCGTAAGGGATGGGGTATAAACCGATGTTGTTATAATATTCCTCAACCTGGATGTGCTGTTCAGGTTGTTGGGCATCACAAATAAAAAAATCGATATCTCTTCCCAATTCACCGTTTTCATATTTTTGACGGGAAGCGATCAACCAGTAATCAGCCATCCCTGTTAAACCCTGCCAATGTTTGATTCCCTGGATATGATAATGGGAATCCTTCTTTACATTTGAAGTTTGCATATTTAATGCATCGCTTCCATAATCCGGTTCTGTTATCATCAAACCACCCATGTTTTGTTGGGTTAGGAACCTATGAAATACATTTTCTTTAACAGCATCTTGTGCATATTTTGCTACCGGTTCCAGGAAGAGGGCAATGTTGATACCAAATGTTAAGGAAAGTGGAAGAGACTCATATGCGGCAGCTTCCAGCATCCCGAGACATTCTTTCACCTCAATCCCTCTTCCTCCATATTCTTTGGGAATGCCCACAGATAAAGGGCGTGTTGCCATGATATCCCGTAAAACCAAAGCCGGGAATCCTCTTTTCTGAATGAATTTTTCTATGTTGTCTCTTTCGTAGAAAGCATTTTTTAATGTTTTCTTGAAAGAGGTTAAAAAGTCTGAAAAAGGTATATGTTCAGCAATTTTTTGAGTGATCATATATTTGTACTTAAGGTTAATGCAAAGCTAATATATATATATGTAAATAAGCAAACTGGTATTTTTTCAACAATTAAGGAGACTTTTATTTAATCATCCGTGTTCGACAAATTAAAATTCTGTATTTTTAATTCATATCATGAAGGTCAAGCCTCCAGGGATTATCCTTCTCAATCTTTTATTGTTATTCTTCAGAAAAAATCTTAAAAAAATGGATAGGCGAAAATTTGTTAAAAACACTGGTTATACTACCGGAATGATGGCCTTAGCACCTGTTACTCTAAAGAATTTTGTAAAACAAAGTCCAAATGACACCCTGAATGTGGCAGTTGTCGGAATCAGTGGATCGAACCGGCCGAGGGTCAGGGGGATGATAGGTGGCCGTGGCATGGTGCATGTGAATACGTATGCCGATATCTCCAATGTAAGGGTTGCTGCTATCTGCGATGTTGATGAAAGATTGTTGCCGGGAGCTGCAGCCGAAGTGGAGAAACTTTTCGGGCAAAAACCCAGGACAGAGGTTGATTTTCGCAAACTGATCGAAGACAAGGATATAGATGTAATATCTGTGGCTACCCCTGATCACTGGCATGCTCTCCAGACCGTCTGGGCATGCCAGGCTGGAAAGGATGTTTACGTGGAGAAGCCGGCACATCAGTTAGTTGCCGAAGGAAAAAAAATGATAGAAGCCGCCAGGAAGTACGATCGTATTGTTCAAAACGGGATCACATGGAGAAGCAGCAAGGCCACAAAAGCAGGTGTTAAGTTTATCGCTGACGGCAAACTTGGTGATGTCTATATGGCCAGGGGAATTGTCTATCGGCATCGCGTAAGTATAGGGCATATGGAAGATAGTCCCATTCCTGATGGAGTGCATTGGGACATGTTTCTCGGTCCCGCTCCATACCGCCCCTTCAATGAAAACAGGTATATCTATCAGTGGCACTGGAACTGGGATACCGGCACTACTGAATTTGGAAACAACGGTATCTACAGGATGGACGGGGCCCGCTGGGCAATGAATATTGATACCCATCCTGTGAAGATACATTGCAGCGGGGGGCTATACGGACGAAAAGATGACCAGGAAGTACCCAATATTCTATCGGCCATCTATGAATACGAGGATGGTAAAATCATTCAGAATGAGGTGAGAAGCCTCTATACCAATCCCGAGGGTGTGGAGAACCACAGCGGTACTTTCATTTACAGCGATGAGGGCTGGATGGCCCTCAACGGAGGTAGCTTTAAAACCTATTTTGGTAAAAATAATGAACCCGGACCTGCCATGTCTGATGATGATCTTCCCGAAGAGGAAAAAACCAATGTCTGGAAAAATTTCATTGAATGTGTCAGGAGCAGGAAGGTGCAGGATCTTGATTGCGATATTGCGGAAGGCCATTTATCTGCCTCACTGGGTCACCTGGGAAATATAGGCTACCGGACTGGTCGCAAATTGACCTTTAATCCGGAAACTGAGAAATTTGCAAACGACAAGGAGGCTGATGTTTTGCTGACGAGGGAATACCGTGATCCCTATATAATGCCTGATAAAGTATAGATCGACTCAAACCATAACCATAAAAAAATCATCATGAAAAATATTTTTTCCAGAAGGAATTTTATCCGAACCGCAGCCTTATCAGGAACAGCCCTTGCCATGCCAGGAAAATTAAGCAGTGCATCCCCCTCATTAAAGGCTGATTCAATTAAGCTAAATGAAAATCCACTGAAACTTGGAGTTATGACCTATACCCTCGCCAAGGAATGGGACATTGAAACCATTATCAAAAATTTAAGTGAAGCCGGCTACCAATCAGTAGAATTACGTACAACACATGCCCATGGCATTGAAGTAACAATGAGTGAAAATGATCGCAGGGAAGTAAAAAAGCGATTCGAAGACTCTCCGCTTGAGGCCATCAGCCTGGCAAGTGCTTTCCAGTACCACTCACCGGATCCTGCGGAGCTGAAACAAAACATTGAAGGAACGAAAGAGTACACCTTGCTGGCCCGTGATGTAGGAGCGCTGGGATTCAGGGTATTCCCCAATGATCTGCCGGAAGGAATACCGGAGGAAAAGACCATGGAACAAATAGGGAAAGCACTGGCTGAAGTAGGCGAACATGCTTACAATCATGGCGTTGAGATACGATTATGTGTCCATGGGAAAAGAACGAGCAGGATCCCTGTCATCAAAAAGATCATTGACTATTCAGAGAGCCCGTATGTTTATGTAAATTGGAACTGTGATGCAAAAGATACGGAAGGGCAGGGCCTCGAATACAATTTTAATTCCATCAAAGACCGGATCCGGAGCCTCCACATTCATGAACTCTGGGATGAGTACCCATACCGTCAGCTTTTCAGCCTGCTTTCAGCAAACAATTTCACCGGTTACTGCAATGCTGAAATTTCCGGGAATCCTGATCCAGTAAGGTTTATGAGATACTACCGGGGATTGTTCCTGGCTCTTCAGAATGCCCTCTAATAATTACAATCCTTATGCATTCAGATCAGAAAAAAATAAACTTGTTATATCCTATACTGACACTAACAATAATTATGTTCGGCTCTTCAGCTTTTACCCAGAACCTTGAAAAGCTTAATTCTTTTGTTTACAACTGGAATGATCTTGAAGTAGTGGAAACGAAATCTGGCGAAAAGCGGCCGGTTTTTGAAGGTTATACGAATTCACTCATCTATTTCGAAGTTCATGTAACTACATTAAATCCTGGGAAAGCCCCACATGGAAGCCATGTTCATACAGACATGGAAGAACTGATTATTGTAAAAGAGGGAAAAATAGAACAGAGCATAAATGGAGCAAAAAAGGTTCTCGGACCAGGGAGTGTAATCCTCGCTTCTCCCGCTGATGACCACGGGATCTGGAATGCTGGAGAAACACAGGCCTCATATTATATTATTCGCTGGAAAACGAAAGGACCTCCGGACCTGAATCGGTCGAAACAAGCAGGCGGTTCTCAATTTTACAACTGGAATGATATAGATTTTATAACCACGGCCAAGGGAGGCAAACGGCAATTCATGCAACGCCCAACTGCCACCCTGGAGGAACTGGAAATGCACGTAACGACACTGAATGAAGGAATTACAAGCCATGATGAACATGTCCATGAATCTGAAGAGATTATTCTTGTTCTAAAAGGTGAGGTAGAGGAAAGCATCAACGGAAATCAGCACAGAGCCGGCCCGGGCTCGCTGATACTACTATTGGATAATGCTTCACACGGAATCAGAAACTCAGGGACCGGGCAGTGTGAGTATTTCGCGTTTAAATGGAAATAGTTGGTAATCTGATAAGCAAGTAGATTTGTACTCCCATAAACACTATTCCACTGTTTTTCAACACATTATTATGATTCTCAGTTGGTATAAAATCATTGTTCTGATCTCAATCGTTATCCTATTCCCGCTCAGCGGTAATTCACAGCATGAGAGTATTCCGGAACTTTTTACTGAAATTAGTAGTGAACCCCAAATCATATTTTGCAAGAATGAATTGGAGGTCAATAATCAGGGAGGTCATTTACAGGGCGTTCAATTATTGGTAAAAGACCAAGTAGAATATGCCATCTTATCGGGAAGCTCAGGAACCTATGCTTATTATGCAGTTGCCAAACTGGATTGGTATACTCAGGTACTTTCTGTAAATGAACTGATGCAGAAGCCATTTAAGCATGCCGGGGGTATTCAGTTATTTCAAGATCTTATGGTCGTCGGAATTGAGGACAATGATGCGAAGGACAAATCCAAAATATGCATCTATGAGATTGAGAATCCGGAAATGCCTCCTGTAAAACCTATGATGATGATAGAGAGGAATGGAGAACCATATAGATCCAGTGCGGGTTGTATTGCAATAAATAAAATCGGGGACCGGTATCTTATCATTGTTGGGGACTGGGATACAAAACATCTTGATTTTTATCTCAGTGAAGATCAAAAGCTTGAGCAGGAGACAAATACCTTTGACAATGTATATACAATTGATACAGAAATAATGGACAGATGTGGATGGTTGGATAAAGAATGGCATGCCTATCAGAACATAAACCTGCTGAGGGATGCAGATAACCAATTATATCTTATTGGATTTGGACAAAGCGCTCATAATGAGAATATTGCAGACCTGTTCCTTGTTAAGGATAAGAATTCAAGGGAATTTAGTCTGAAAAAACTCATTTCTAAAAAATTCAATTGTGAAGAGGGTGCTGACTTCCGATCCGGTGCAGGAATATTTTTTCAGTCAGAAGGAAAGCTGAAGGTTATCGCCTGTGGTTCGAATATTAGAGACTCAGTCGTTTTGAATATATTTGATTAGTTTTTATATAAACAATCTATAACGTAGCCAGATTATGAGACTACTTTTATTCAGTTACTTGCTGATATTTGTTTTTTCTTGCAGCAGCAATGAAGTTGACTCAATCAAAATAGAAAATATAGCCAAACTTGCTGCTGGTTGGGATGGCCAGGTTATTGGCAGCGCTACGGAGAGTTATGTTGGTTGGGATGTGGAAATTGGTGACGCCGATAATGATGGATATAAGGAGATACTCACTACAGGATGTCCTGGCAGTTCTCTTACAATGGTTAAACTGGAAGACGGAAAATGGAAGAACACATTACTGGCTGAGAATCTGGCAAAGACATTCCCAGGAATGGGATTGGCTGTAAAAATTGTCGACCTGGACCGCGATGGATCGAATGAGATCATCCTGGGAACAGGGCAGGAGGGAGCTGGTACAGCCTTTTATTATACTTTCAGGATAGAAAATTCTCAACTGGATACTTTGAACATTAGCCGGCCGGACTTCAACAAAAGTGGATACACCCATAATCTGGCTCCTTACGATATTGATGGTGACGGAATGCTGGAAGTCATTTCTGCTTATTGTGGCAATGGAGAGATTATTCGTTATGATTATGATGCTGGACTTGAAGAGGTAAGTGCCCGTAAAATTTACCAGCTTTCCGGTTCGGGAGAAGAATCACTGATTGCGGATGTTGACAATGATGGGCATGTTGAATATATCACATCAAATAGTTTCAGGAAGGAAGATGCAAAAGTAGAAATTTTTGAATTTGATGATGAGGGTGAATTGATACTTCCCCCACGACTCATTATCGATGGTTATGATGGGAAGAAGTGTTTTTATGCATCTGTCATCATAGGCGATCTGGATAACGACAGCCAAAATGAATTGGTGATCGGGTGGAAACAGGACCAGAATATTAACCTGGGAACCATTCTTGGTTACCAGGTGGGTGATGAGGCTGAGATAAAGTATACATTTGCATATGAAGACAAAGATCTTGACCTATCCTATTTTGAGAAGATGATGGTTATTGCCGATCCTGACAATGATGGCCTAAACGAACTACTGGTTTCGACGCGGGGGGATAATCTGTCTGAGTTTATTGAAAGCGAACATATGGGACACCTATTCATGTGGACTGTAGACAAGAATGAAATTGATAGGGATCTCCTACTTAATTTTCACGAAGGGGTCGCTTCCTCATCGTGGATTGATGTTGGCGATGCAGACAACGACGGTTTAAATGAAATTATTCTGGCCACAGGTGAAGGGGACCGTACCCTGAAGGGCAAATCCTATGTGGTGATGCTTAAAAAAGCAGACTGATCGATCAAGATCGGATGTAATTGGCCCTTACCTCAGGAACTTTTCCCTGTTTTGCAGATTCAGCAGTCCGAGCAGCAACAATACGATACTCGAAATAACCATGATGATCCGGTTCTGGCGGATGGTTTCAAGCCAGACAATTTCATTAACACTGTCCGGGTCCGGAAGGGATTCAGGAAGATGTTCCATTTTGAGTACTCAAGTTCTTCTGCAAGGATTAAGAATACCAGTCCCAGTACAACCATAATCACCGCCGTGGCGTTCCCATTCTTAACAATGGTGGATACGCAAAATCCTAGTGTTGAGACAAAAAGGACCAGTATCATGAGCTGGGAGACCATTTCAAATATTGGTATGCTCACCAGGGCATAATGCGCCAGGGCAGCAAAGGGGAATAAAATTACATAGACAATGATCAGCACCATGAGTAAGCGAACCAGCCATACCTTGTAGCGATAATCAGGGATCCCGAATATAATTTCCAGTGTTCGCTGGTCGGCATCATTCTGTATCCCGAAAGCCGAGGGAAAGAAGACCAGCAGGATGGCCGGGAAGATCAGCAGACCGTAAACATCATGTATTCCCAGGTAATTATCATCAAAGGCCCTGATGGTTCCAAGCAGCAGGAAAAATCCAAAGGCGGCCAGAATAAAATAGACAAACTTACCCCCAAATACAATCCTGATATTATACCGTGCCAGGCTTATTATGTTATGCTGTATGTTTCTGAATTTTTTCATGAGAGGGTTCAGGCTGGGTTTTTATTTGATTGTAAGAGCCAGAGATAAGCGTCTTCCAGCAAGGGATGCTCCTCCTCTGCATTTTCGAATGGTTTCTCCGCGGAGATGCAACTGACCCTGATCTGGTCATCGTCACGCATATGATGCATCACCAGCAGGTCTCTTGTACGTTCTTCAAATTCAGCCGCAGGCAACATGACTTTCCAGACCCTGCCTTTTGCTATCCCTGTCATCTCCCTTGGGGTGCCGTTAAACAAAACTTCACCATTGTTGATGACAGCCATGGTATTGCATGAACTTGAAATATCCTCAATGATATGCGTGGAGAAGATCACAATCCGGCTCCGGCTGAGCTCCACCAGCAGGTTCCTGAAGCGAATACGTTCCCTGGGATCCAGTCCCGCAGTAGGTTCATCCACCACCAGGATCCTGGGCAGGTGAAGCAATACCTGTGCAATGCCAATGCGTTGCTTCATGCCTCCGGAATAGGACCCAATCTTTTTGTTCCGGCTATCCCACATATGAACAGCATTCAGGACTTCCTCTATGCGCTTTTTACGCACTTCGGTCTCTGTTATGCCCTTGAGCATGGCCTGGTAATCGAGGTAGCCTGATGCAGTCATATTCTCATACATCCCAAACTCCTGGGGCAGGTAACCTATCAGTCCCTGCAGCTCTTCACGTTTTTCCTGGGTATCAATGCCATTGATCCAGATCTTCCCGTAACTCTGTTCCAGGATGCCGCAGATGATCCGAATCATGGTGGACTTTCCTGCACCGTTGGGACCAAGCAATCCAAACATGCCGGTCCCGATTTCCAGGGATACCCCCCTCAATGCCTTGAATCTTTCCTTCTGTGTTCCAATCCCCGGTAAGATCTTAACCAGCCAGACAAACCAGCGGAAGATCTTCCGGACCTTCTTTGTTTCAAGTCCCTCGAACCTGATCCTGTGCGCCTACCCAGGCAATGGCCAGCAGGAGATACCATATGCTGCCAGTAACAATGGTAAAAGCCAGGTTTTCCCATTCCATCTGGAAGAGGACCAGGATAAGCAGGGGTATGACATACCTGAAGAAGCCCTGTAATAAAGCCCAGCCATTTAACTCTGTAAAACTGCCGGAAACCCTTGATAACAATGAGAACAAAATACCATGATACAATAGATGCTACCAGTTTCCAGAAGCCGCTGACAAGGTAGAACCATGAGAAATAAATCAGGAAGATAAGCAAGGGGACCTGCCAGATAAGGGCCTCGAACCTGGGCTTGGGATCGCTTTGTTTCTGCTCGGCAAGCTTTGCCATCCTCCGCCCTGTTTTATAATCCCGGGCAGCCTTGCCATCCCGTCCATAAATCTTAACCAGGTTTGCGATCCGTATATGAAGTTCCTCATGCTTTGAGATAATGCTGAGTTTTGCCTTTCCGAAGACTGCTTGTCATAAACCAGATGGCTGCCGGTATCCCGGCTAGAACCAGTAAACCGCCTGCCATTTTCCAGATAAAGGAATCTATGTACCAGTATTACGATCATAAATCCTGCAATTTCCAATACCAGCATTAAAAGTTTCAAGGGGAGGTTCAGATCCCGGATCCAGTTAAGCGAATGTTCTATCCCGTTATACAGCATGGGGATAAACACCAGTGTGAACAGGGTACTGACTATCAGTCCCCCAATAACCGTCACAGCAAAGGGTGGTCCGATGGCTTCCACATATTCTGCTTTTCCCATGGCCAGGGGGAGCATGGCCACGCATGTGGTCACTGCTGTGATCAGAATCGGCCTTACCCTTGAAAGTCCAGCTACCATTATGGCCCGGGTTCTCCTGTATCCATTCCTGCGAAGGATATTGACAAAATCAATCAGGATGATGCCGTTATTTACCACGACACCCAGCAGGATCAGGAATCCGGTCAGGGTATTGGCATTGAAGAGGGAATTCCCGGTAATGGTCAGGAAGAAAAATGAACCGATGGCTGCCAGGGGTATGGAGAAGAGCAGAACAAAGGGAGTTATAAATGATTCGAAAACGATAGCAAGTATCATATAGACCAGTAGCAAGGCAATGAGGAAGAGGTATTTGAATTCATCCAGGCTGGATTCCTCCTGAACGAGTTCTACAGCCACACCAGGTGGGATGCCTGCATTTTCAATAATATCTTCGATCTCCTCCCGGGCAAATTCCAGCAATTCCTTGGAATCGTAAACATCATCTATATACTGATAGCGGAGTTCAATTTGCTTCTCCTGGTTTACCCTTGATATCCCCCGCATGCCGGATGCATAGAAAATATCCGTAAAACTCTCAAGCTCAAAAAGATTTTCATCCTGCGCGTCAGGGATTTCCATCAACCTCAATTCATCCATGGTTTTATCTTCCCTCGCATCTTCCAGCAGGCTCTCATCATATTTGATCATGATCTCATATTCCTCATTGCCCTGGCTGAAAGTGACACCTGAGCTAATTTCGTTCTGAAAGGAGCTAAGTTCGCTCATCACCTGGTTAAAGGTGATGTCGTAATCAGTCATCAGGAGGGTATTGAAATCAAGATGTACTTCCTGCTGGTTATCACGAATGGATAGATTTGCCCTGTTGATATTATCCAGTTCTTCAATATGTGACTGCAGAGCTTCTGCAACTTCAACCATCAGGGCAAAATCCTGGCCTTTAAGCAGCAGGTATTCCTCATCTTCTCCAATGCCCATTAATTTTTGGAATCCTGCTGATCCGCCGGCATTCCGCCCCCGCCGCCCCCGCTTCTGAAGCCTCCTCCGCTGGCAGGTGCGGTCAGGCTGATACTTGCTGAAGGTGAATCCTCAACTTTTTCCAGTACATCTGATTGTATGGCACCAAATGTTCTTTTCTTGATATCCACGTAATCATCATGCAGGATCAGGGTCACCATGGCCTCCTCCTCTTCTATGGTGGACACGATATCCTTTATTTCTTCTATCCCTTCAAGTTTCTCCTCTATGCCGGCCACCTCTTCATCGGTTGTTTCCAATGTGGCATCCGGAAGGCATGGTAACATAAACGGTTATCTGGTTTGTCTCCAGTTCGTTTAAAGTGTTTACAGATACTGACAGGCTGGCCAGGATGGTAACGAAGAAAAGGACCAGCACACCGATGATGGTAGGGGCGGGATTTCTAAGGGCAGTTTTCAGCAGAAAAAGATACAGTCGAACCCCGTGGTTATCCATTGAGACTTTCTGGTACACCTCCCTGGATCTCTTCTTTCTACGGGCAATGATAACATGCACCACCATGGGTATCAGCAGCAGGGAAACAACCAGCGATACGGAAAGGGTGGAGATAATGGATACCCCGATGTGTTTGCCCAGGAGTTCTACCAGGTAATTGGAGGAAAAAGCAAAGGGTATGAATACAGCAATCGTAGTGAGGGTGGCGGCCAATATGGACCGCCATACTTCTCGGGTTCCCTGAAGGACGGCTTCTGTAGGTTTAAACCCAAGCGTTCGCAGGCGATAAATATTTTCGAGCACAACTACAGAGGTATCCAGCAACATACCAACTGCCAGGGCAATCCCCACCAGTGTCAGGCTGTTTATGGTAACCCCAAATCCGAAAAAGAAATTAAAGGCGGTATATATGGATACCGGCATGGCCAGTGCCACAACCACAACCAGGCTGATGTTCCGCAGGAATACCCAGAGAATAAATATTGCCAGGAGTCCCCCGGTAAGCGCCAGCCGTATGATCTGATTGATGTTATCTTCCATTAGCTTGGCAGTATCATCCTGCACAACGATCTCTATATCGTAAGCCTTATTACTCCGGTTAAGTCTTTCAATTTCATTCCTGATATCATGTGAGAGATCAATGATATTGGCCTGTGCATCATTGATCACGGTAAGGGAAACTGCCTCCTTGCCGTTTACCCTGCTGATGGTTTCTTCTTTCTTCTCTCCATAATAAACCTCGGCAATATCTTTTAGCTGCACGGGATTGCTGCCCCGGCCCACAACAATATCCTCAATCTGCCTGATGTCCTGGTAATCTGCATCCAGGTACACAAAAAACCGCTGTCCTTCTTCCTTGATGGTACCCCCGTACTGCCGGAGATTCATATTTCGTGACAGCATGGTCCTTACCCTGGTAGGGGTAATCCTGTATGCATCACAGGCTGCCTTATTGAGGATTACATCTACTGATTTCTCCTGTCCCCCGTAAACATTTACAGCAGCCACCCCATCTACATTTTCCAGTTCAGGAATGATTTTCTGGTCTGCAAAATTCCTCACCCTGTTGGAACCTCCTGATCCGCGAACCTGCAAGGTCATCAGGATATTGGTGGTCAACTCGATATCCATCTTGATCACCGTTAAGTTGAATTCATCAGGCAGATCCCTGCTCAGGGTGGCAATTCTTTCATCCAGTTTCAGGTAGGCATATTTAAGGTCGGTATCACTTTCATAGGATATATAGACTGTCCCCCTTCTCCTGTCCGCAGAAGATTCTATCAATTCAATGTTCTCCAGTCCCGCGATAGCCGCTTCCACCGGAATAATAGCATGCTGCTCCATATATTCAGGGGTTACCTCAATCTGAGAGGTCACCTGAACAAAAAGCATGGGCAGCTCCGCATTGGGGAACATTTCCATTTTAAGCTGCTGGTAGGAGACATAGCCCAGCAAAGTGCTGGCTATAAACAGCATGGAAATGAGGGTCTTTCTTTTGATGATGAATTTCATGCTTCTTCCCCCGCATTCCTGGATTTAAACCACCTTAGTTCCATCTGGCCAAATAACATATATACAGAAGGTATCACCACTAGTGTAAGCAGGGTGGAGGTTACCAGTCCCCCAATAACCGCCCATGCCATGGGTGAACGCAGGGAGGCACTCTCCCCAAATCCGAAAGTAAGGGGCAGCAGGGCAAGTATGGTTGTCAGCGTGGTCATGATGATGGGCCTGATCCGTCTTTGTCCTGCAGCAACAATGGACTCCTTCAGTTTCATCCCGGATTTCCGGAACTGGTTTATGGCATCCACCAGGATGATGGAGTCATTCACCGCTATACCGACCAGCATGATAATGCCAATGACTGCCATGATATTCAAGGCTTTTCCCTGCAGGTAGAAAATGCCAATGGCACCCACTACAGATAGTGGGACTGTCAATAAAATGGTGAAAGGGTGTACAAGGCTTTCAAATTGTGAGGCAAGCACCATATATACCAGGATCAGCGACAGTAGAAGTGCAAATCCGAGACTGCTCATGGATTCTTTTCTCAGGGCCTCCTCACCTGTTATACGGAATCTGTGTTCAGGGGGAAATTCTACATCCTGCAGGCTAAGGCTGATGGTTTCGGCCATCCTGTCAAGAGGAGTGTGCCCCTCGAGGTCAGCAGTGATCCTTACGATGCGGTTCTGGTTATTATGCAATATTTCCCTGGGTGAATTCCCAATATTGATTTCGGCAACCTCCCGCAGAAGCACCTCAACATTATCCACTGTAATGGTCAGCGTTTCAAGTTCCTGAAGGCTGATATCCTCCAGCTTAACGGTGATGTCTTTCAGTTCGCCTTTAATATCCATCTGTCCCGCACTGGTCCCCTGAAGCTTCTCACTCACCCTGCTGACCAGGGTATTGACATCAATGTTCATCAGTCCCGCTCTATACCTGTCAATCTTTATATCAACTTCGGGAGCCCCTCCTTCGATGGAGGAGGAAATATTTTGTAAGCCTTCAATTTTATTCAGCTCCATGATAACCTTTTCACTCAGGTCTTCCAGTACCTCCGTCTCAGTCCCGACCAGTTCAACCACCAATGGGGCTTCATCAGTACCCAGGATGGAACGCAATGCGGTTTCCTCCTGCCGGCCAATCATTTCAATGTTCGAATTGTCTGCATAATAAAACGTCAGCGATTGAATAAGCGATGAGGCTGTGGTTTTTCCGTTCCTGACCAGTTTTACCTTCAGGGTTGCCATGTTCTGATCATCAAAAACATCTTCACCTCCGGTTGAGAGTCCGGAGGTCGGACCTATCTCACTGTACACAAGTTCAACTTCATCCGGGGCCAGTTCCCTGACCAGGTTCTCAAGGGTCTCAACAGCTCCCGCCGTCCTTTCAAGCCTTGTGCCTTCCGGCATCTTAAGGTCAACAAAGAACTCCCGGGTATCTGTCCTGGGCATGAACTCGCTTCCAAGCTGCTTCATCATCAGCCAGCCTAAGCCAATCAGTCCGAATGCACCCAGCAGTACCCATCCTTTATAATCCAGTGATTTTTCAAGGAAACGGCCGTATCTGGTGAACTGGATCGATTTCTTTTCTTTTCTGGTAAAAGGTGTTTTTTTCCGGTAGACACGGGTATAGAGCATGGGGATGATCAGGATGGCTACAACCAGGGAGCAAAGCAGGGAAAATGCCACCGTGAAGGCCTGTTCCTTAAACAATTCTCCGGCGGCGCCATGCATATATACTATGGGGATGAATACCACTATGGTGGTAAGGGTCGACGCAATGATGGCTCCTCCTACCTGGGAGGTACCATTAACTGCTGCTTCTCGTTCTGAATTGCCTGCTTCATGGTTCCTGAATATATTTTCCAGCACTACAATGGCATTGTCCACCAGCATACCTGCCCCCAGTGCGAGTCCGCCGAGGGTCATTATATTGAGTGTAAGATCGGCAAAATACATCAGGGCAAAAGTGGCTATGATGGAGATGGGTATGGCCGCACTAACGATGGCTGTGGGACCAATCCGTCGCAGAAAGATGAACAGTACAAAGACCGCCAGTATAATTCCTCCTATGGCACTGTTCCGGACCTCCCTGATAGCTCCTGAAATAAATTCACCCTGATCCTCAACAATGGTAAAAGTAAAACCGGGCAGGGACTTCTCCATCTCTTCCAGGGCTTCCCGCAATTGCTCCACTGCCCTTACGGTGTTATATCGCATTTCTTTGTATATGCTCAACCCGACACATGATTCACCATTCAGCCTGACTGAATTTTCAAGATCTTTTGGCTGCAGGGAGATGGTAGCAAGGTCCCCCAGAAGAACGGGGATACGCTCTCCTGCTGCGGACTCGTCGGGCTGTCCCATTCTCACGATGATATTTTCCAGCTCATTGATCTGTTCCAGCTGGCTTAGTCCACGTACAATATAACGCCTCCCCATCTCTACAATGGAGCCTCCTGAGAGGTTCTGGTTGAAATTCTGGATCCTGTTTGAAATGGTCGCCAGGTCTACATTGTATGATTTTAGCAGGTAATCGTTCGTTTCTATCAAAACCTCAATTTCCTCGGCACCATCAATCTCCACATCAGCTATGCCCTCCAGCCTTATCAATTCATTTTTGACATAATTTTCCGCTACTTTACGAAGCTCATTTAAATCATCTGTTTCTGTATGTTGAAAGGCCACAAGCATGACCGGATCAGCATTCGGATCATGCTGGGTAATATTAATCTCGTCCAGGTCTTCCTGGTTGAAGGAAGACAGGGCTTTGGACAGGTCAAGGAAAGCCTCGTCCATATTCTTGTCCCAGCTGTATTCCACCTCAATCTGTGCAACTCCTACACGGGAGACTGATGAGACATTGCTTACTCCGCTTTGCCGGATTGCCAATGCTTCAATCCTGTCTACAAACTTTTCTTCAATCTCCTCGGGTGGACGTTCCCCGGATTTCAACTCGATAAATAAACGTGGATTGTTGAGGTCGGGAAACAGATCAATCCCCAGCTTGTCAAAAGAAATATATCCAAGCAGCAAGGTGGCAAGAATGATCATACTGACCGAGACCGGGTAGTCAACAGAGAATTTGGTAATGGATTTCAACATTATTACTGGAGATTAAATTCGGGATAGATTTTTTACCTGAGAACTTTGACCCTGGACTTGTCCCTCAGGGTCTCAAATCCTTTGCTGACAACAGACTCTCCAGGTTCGAGTCCCGATATAACCTCGACCCTGTCACTGCTTTCCAGTCCCGTAGTAATCGTCCTCTCATTGGCTACTCCCCTTTCCACAACAAATACTGTCCGCGTCCTGTTCCTGGTAACAATGATATCTTTGGGTATGATGACCTTGTTCTCGGCACTGTTAATTACCAGGTCTGCTTTTACAAACATCCCGGGCAGTATTTTTTCTGCTACTATTCGCTACACTGACCAAACATTTAAAGGTCCTGGCTTCAGGATCAATGGCCGGTGATATCTGAGAGATCTCACCGATCAGTGTATCCAGGGGACTGGTATAACTGGTGACATAGACCTTATAGCCCTTATTAACATTATCAAAATACTTTTCAGGAAGATTGGTTTCCAGGTACAACATACTGTAATTGATGACCTTTACCAGCATAGTATTTGCGGCAACCCTGGTGCCATTGGTAAAATATGGCAGTTCCGAAATGACTCCCGAAAAAGGGGCCCTCACGGACATCTTGTAGAGGTTGATCCGGCTGCTCTCTATCTCATATTCTGAATTGATGAATCCTATTTCGGCATTTTTCAATTCACGCAGTGTAGCACCACCCTTTTCATACAGGGATTTCTGCTTGTCAAATTCCTGCCGGGAAATTTCCAGATCCACTTCCTTTGACCTGATCCGCAGGTTATTATAATACTCCTCATCCTCGAGTTTGATGATGACGGCTCCCGCCTTTACCTTATCACCCAGGATATAAGGTCTTCCTGTTGCCGGATTGTTTTGAAGCCGGTACTTGCCTGCTATTTCAGATTCAAGGCTGACTTCCTTGATGGGGAAAACCGTTCCGGTGGTGTTGATAAACTCTTCCAGGGAAGAGGTGTCTACCTCTATTACTCCCACAGGGACTTCAATAGAGGTTTCAACATTCAGATCGGGCTGCTTGCATGAATTTCCGGTTAGCAGGGCAGCTATCAGGATGGTGAATAGTAATCTTGTTTTTTTCATCAGTATATCTTGATTTATTGGTTTTCTTCTTCAAGGAGTTCCTCAGGAATTATGGATACCTGATACTCAAAATCGTATAATGTTTGAATTTTCAGGTTCAATAATTCCAGTTTATAATCAATAATGGCATTGGTCAGGGCCATTTTGTTGTCAGATAGCTGGCTCTGTATAATTCCCAGGTCCAGGCTGGTGAGGTCACCGTTCTTGTATCTTTCCAGGTTAATATCATAGGTAAGTTCTGCATTGTCAACTGTTTTTTCCTGAATGATGATCTGGTTTTCCAGGTTTTTAATGCTTCTGATGATGGACCTGATATTGACCTGGATATCAATTTTCTCTATCTCAAGGTCTATCTCGGTACTTTTGATGTTGGCTTCCGCTGCCTTGATCTCGGATTTCCTTTCCCCCCAGTCAAAAATCGGGATATTAAGTGTGAGTCCCACGCTAGGCGTATTGGTCGGATTGTCGAATAACTGACTGAGATCCTCATGGTTGGCCGTTATCCCGAAAGAAGCTGAAATGGATCCCGCAAATTCGTTCGTGGTTTTCGCTTCCAACAGGTTAAACATGGAATTTTCTATATCTATGGCGCGTTGCCGGAGCTCCATCCTGTTTTCCAGTGCATGGGTGAGGGCCATATCCGCATCTATGTCCACCGAATCAGCCTTAATAACAGTTATCAATTCAAATTCATCGGTGAGGGGCATGCCAATGACCACTTTCAATTCATCCATGGCATTCAGCAGGTTTAGCTCGGAAGTATAAACCGAGGAGCGGCTGGTGGCCAGGTTAACCTCCGACTGGTACAGCTCCTCCAATGCCTGAAGTCCCCCTTCAACCTTGTTCTTCGTGATCTCATGGCTGGCCTGGTTATTTTTCAATTCTTCATTGGCGATGTCCAGTCTCATCTGCATGGAATAAACAGCATAAAAGGTCTGTGCAACATTCCTTTCCAGGCTCAGTTTCTGCAGCAGGTATCTCAATAAGGCTGTTTCATAGCTTAGTTCTACCCTGGCCAATTCCACTTTTGTACGGTTATAGGTAAATATTGGCTGTGTCAGCTGGAGATATAAACGGTTGTTCCAGGTCCGGGAAATAGGATCCACTGCCGATGACGATTGTGAATTGTTATAGTCATAATAGAAGGTATTATGCAGGGAAATCGTACCATCTGTAGGCAGTATCCTCTGGTTAATTGATAATGTACCTGTTGAACTGGCTGATTCATTCAGGAACCATTCACTGGTCCTCCGGTCGAAACGGTTAACCCTCTCATATTCGAAGGGATTCAGTACCAGTCCGAATTGAGACTTCAGCCTGGCCCGCTGGGCATTCAGTAATTCCTGGTTCCTGAGAAGATCCAGCTCAACCTGTTGCATGGTCGGACTGTTCAGGATGGCAATATCCAGGGCCTTATCCATATCCATTAAAACCTGGGCCCGGAGCCCGCTTACCTGGAATAAAACAATGGACATGATCATTAAATACCTTGACCTTGTAAAGGGATTCGTAGTCTTCATATTATTCGTATTATCATTATTTTCTTACCCATTTGACTGCATCGGCAAAAACCCGGTTACCGTTCGTTTTATTCGACAATTCAATGGTGGCGGTATCTCCAGGGAAATGGAATGCACCTATCTTATTCCATCCTTCCTCAGGACTTCTCAGCGTAAACTCCAGGTCCTCTGATCCTTCATTGGAGGATATGGTGTAATGATAGACATTGCCCTCATCTGCGAACCTGGGACCACGGCCCCTCTGGCCGGGACTACTTCCACCGGGCCCTCCTCCTCCCTGGCTGCCTCCACCCCCGGACCTTCCGCGTTGGGGGCGTCCCAGCATAGCTGAAGTAGGTATGTATACATATACATCATAAAATCCGGCAGCAGGAAGAACAGTGGTCCAGCGCGCTATATTCCCCCCTTCTCCGCTTCTTGTCAGAAGGGCAGAACGGATAGATTCTCCATAAAATCCGGAATGTGCCACAGGTGTCCATTTCATCGGATTTCTGCCAGACACCTGGCTATAGAAAATCTCATTATTCTCCTCTTTGCGTGCATCAATGAATTGTTTTATTTTGCTATCATAGGATTTGGACTCGTAATGGAATCCAGGATCTTCATTGTCGACAACAAATTCACCGGGAATACTCAGTGATAATTCCTTATCAGAAATACGTTCATACTCTTCAACATTGGTTCGGTCTATCTCCTGGGCTGATCTCAGGAAAGTGCTGAAGGTGGATGGGATGTTCGCAGAAATCAATGTATTCACGGTCATCATCCGGGGCTGTTCAAAAAGGCTTATCTGGATATCCTTTGTGATCCCTGGATCGAGCTCATACAGCCGCTGTTCTGTGCTGCTGCTGCCAAATGATCCGGGCATCCTGAATGATACATCCACTAAACCTTTAACTTTTCCTGTGTTACGCAGTTTGAATCTCACCAGGTAAACTTCACCGACACCATCTCTGGTTTCAATGTAATCCGGACTACTCATTATGAAGGTTGGGATCTTCCCTTTGGTATTGATGGTTTCAAAATAAGGCTCGATCTCAACGCCGAATTTCCTCTCAAAATCTGCGGAAAAGCGTTCAAAGGTAATTTCCCTGAAGGCATTGTCCTCCAGGTAGGGGTAAAGATAATTATCAAATTCGCGAAGTCCCACCCTGTTTTTCAGTGCCAGGAATATGAAGCTGCCGGTTTGCTTCACCAGTGCCGAAGAAACTGAGTTTTCCCAATCCCCCAATATCTCAGCAAGAGAATTATCCCTGAGCGCTAAATTAGCCGTTTCGCTGTCCGTCATGCCACCCCTGAAACTCTGCATCATGGATGATGAAAAACCTTCCTTAAGGTACATTTCCAACATGGAATTGAACAGGGGGAAATCAGGGGAAGATATCCCGGTCATGTAACTATAATACAGGGGGAAGACACAGTAGGGATTTTTTGTAAAACTTACGCCGCTAAAGGCCATCAGGTTCTCTCCCCCCTGACGGAAGCCCCCACCTGGACCGGACATGGTACTGCTTCTGAAAAATGTACTTCCCAGAAATCGTTTGAATAATCTTGCCTCTATCTCCTTTGGTGTCCTGGTCTCATTTTCCCGTCTGTTCCTTCGCTCCTCAAAATACTTAAAACGGCCGAAATCCAATGATGACATTCCTGCTCCTTTTTCAGGAAACAGGATCATTTCAGGCTGGATGGTCTCAAAATATTCTACCTGTGGCCTTTCATACGCATGAAATTGTATGGGTGTTTCAACCAGGTTGATACGTTTAAATGGATAATACAGGTCAAGGTCCTCAATCTCGTAGTTATCCTTTTCTTCCTTAACCAGGTCCCAGATTGTATCGGTGATATTGGTAAAAAAACCAGAGAAGAAATCATGTCCGGGTTTAAGGTAGAGATTGTATTCTATCCCGTCAAGGGTATCGCTTCTTTTTTCAAATGATCCAATCACCAGAGATAAGGCACTCAGGTCCGTTTCCGGTGTAAAATGAAATTTTTCACCGGTTACCTTGACTTCTCCGGTTGAGACAGGGGTAAGCCCGGCATTGGGATTCACTGTAAGCTCAAACTGCACAAAGTCCAGACCTCGAGGCATGAATGTTTGATTATTAAAACCCACCCCGGCAACAGGGTACCAGATTATTTCAGGTGTTAGCAAAAGAAAATCCTCGGTGATTATCGCTGGTTTTTTGTCAACAGTGGCCACCTGTATGCGCTTCAATTCCCGCCTCGTCTCATCTGCTATGTCAAGGTATGCGATTGATTCGTCGGGTGTGCCGGAATAGAAAATGGAATACCGGGACCTTCTCCTGGGACCGAGCTGCTTTTCTGGTATGATCTGTAAAATCTGGCCTACCCTGGAATATTCAACATTCCCATTCCCGGATGTAATGCTGTCTATGCTAAATCCGGGGTTTAATGAAAACACCAGTGTATCCAATCCGGTCCTGTTCAGATTCCTGACTGATATATTGGAAGAGACCTGCAGTTTCGATCCATGCTGCCTGACCTCCAGCTTATTGGTCAGGATATCCACAACTGGAATACTGGCATGGCTATTATTCAATGAGAGGTATTCTTCTCTTACTTTGTCCTCCTGCTGATGAATTGTGAAATAACGGTATCCCAGGAATCCACCGAAAACAACAAATATTATCGATGCAATAACATTCAGTGCATTCCACCTGCCGGTCTGGGGAAGCCTGTTCAGATACCTGATGGTGGCAAATATAAATCCCAGTCCTAGTGATAAATAGGCCAGGCGGTGAAGAATGATCATGTATGGTTCGCCGAATCCGATAAAATCAGAATAGATCATGGGCAGGTTAAAAGCCATATAGTCCGTTGCCCCGTAGAGTTTATCCTTGAAATAGAACAGGGTAAGCCCGATATAACCCAGCAAGATGAGAAAGGTGACGGCCTGGTTCCTGATGATGATCATTAATAGAAATGAGAGTCCCAGGATAAATACCAGGGTCGGAATGGTAATGAGCAAGGGATAGAACAGGTATGCCTGCCATATTACCGGAATATCCTTGTGGACCAGGTTGAAAACCAGTCCCATAAGCAATGCTACCATCACCAGGCCGATAAATAGCGTAAGTATGCCCATGGTTTTTCCGACCACATATTCCCCGTTTGTAATAGGCCTTGTATAAATGACTTCCGTGGTATCCAGTTTTTTGTCGCGCTTTAAAAAATCCGAAGCCAGAAATACAGCTATGATTGCCTGGGCTACATTAATGAATAAAACATTGATATAGGGCACATTGGCTGCAATGGCACGGACCGTCCAGCGAGCCCCGCCGTGGAATCCGAAAAAGCCCATGTTTATGCTGAACAGGAAAAAGAGTGCAATGATGGAGAAGATCCTGAAGAACCAACTCCTGTAAAGGGTTTTTCTCTCGTATTTGGAGACGGTTAATATATTCTGGAAGTTAATCAAAGGTTCCAGTGGTTTAATGTATTTTCCATGAAATGCACATAGGCATGTTCAAGGTTGGGATGGATTTCCCTGGCCTCTATATCTGCCGGTTTCTCTCCCACGAACTGGATTTCCCAACCGTCTCCCGAAGGAATGGTGGAAATGATGGGGTAGTTTTCCTTCATAATTTCGTATTGTTCCTCACTTACAGTTGCCTGCCATACAAAACCTTTTGCACTGGTAACCAATTTGTCGGGAGCACCATCATAAACCAGTTTACCCTCATTCAGCAGGGCCATCTGGTTGCAGGTACTGGAGATATCACCCACAATATGTGTGGATAGAATAATGATGGTTTCTGTATGGCTTAAATCCGAGAGGAGATTTCTGAACCTGATGCGTTCTTCCGGATCCAGCCCTGTCGTCGGTTCATCAACAATGATAATGGAAGGTTGGGATATCAGGGCCTGGGCTATACCCAGCCGCCGTTTCATGCCACCTGAGAGTTTGTTTGCCATCCGGTTCCTTACCTGGTGTAAGCCAACATCCTTCAGCATGCGGTCCACTTGCTCACGCCGCTCTTTAGTGGAGGTCATGCCTGCGAGGCGGGCAGCATAATCCAGAAACTCCCAGGACCGAAGTTTGGCAAAAAACCGGAAATCCTGAGGCAGGTATCCGAGCATTTTTCGCACTTCCTTTCTCTGCTTATTGATATCCCTGCCATTGATCAGGACCTCTCCGGAACTGGGTTGCATAAGGGTGACCAGAATGCGCATCAGGGTGGATTTCCCTGCACCATTGGGTCCAAGTAAACCGAACATACCCTCCCGTATTGTCAGGTCAATATCAATGAGCGCCGGATGGCCGCCGGGATAGATTTTATTCAGATTTTTTATGGTAATCTCCACTTCGCTTGTTATTATTTAGCCTTGTTCTTGTAAAATCTGAAATTATCTGATGTTTAAGTTAGAAAAAATTCAATTGTTCAGGATGACTTTCGGTATTTGACTTATTTTATCGATAATGGTTTAAACCTTTGCAGGGGAAAAAAGTCTAAATTGCTGAATCGAACAATATTTTAATACTTAGTCCATATGAAAACTGCAACATTATTAGTGTTACTTGTCATCTGCTCACTGCCAACTATCGCCCAACCCCCAGGTGGTGGACAGGGTCGTCGCAGGCAGATGACCGAGGAGGAAGTAAAAGAAGGAGTCCGGCGAACGGCTGACTCTCTTGATCTTACAGCTGAACAGGAAAAGAAAGTCCTTGCATTCGAAATGGATTTTTACAAGGAAAGACAAAAAATGTTCGAGAATTTTGATCCTGAGACAGGCGATCGTGAGGCAATGAGAGCCAAAATGATGAAACAAAGAGATGAGAGGAATGACAAATACGCCGAAGTACTCACGGAAGAGCAGCTGGAGAAATTTCAGGAAATGCAGGATAGAAGGAGACAAAACATGCGGCAGCGCCGGGAAGAAAATCCCGGGGGAGATCCTGGCCGCGGCCGTGGACGGGGTTGATTCAAAGCAATTCCGATGATACACAATCGAATAATTATCAAATTTGGGCTTTTATTGGCTATGATGTCAGTAAATGCACTGAAGGGAACAAATACCGTTTTTTAAACGATCGTCCGGACCACAGAGATGGAGACTTTTATTGAGCCCGGAGACCTGGTAAACAATCCAGGTTTCGAAAAGCAGAGGCGAAAAATCCTGGCTGAATTATCGGATGGTATGATAGATGAACCCATCGTTAATATCGTCAGGGGATTTAATAGTAAACCTTATTGTTTCACTCTCCAATGTTGTTACGGGCATTTTGTATACAATGGCCATTGGGATCCCCATAACCTCGATCCCCTCCCCGAATCAGATCAAATAAGCAGGGTGGAGTACAGGATTGCCTATGTGGCTTGTTGCGTTGATAATTGTGAGCCGGGAAGAACCCTGTTAGACAAATTACAGAAAATTACATCAATTGATCCGGAGAACATTCAGTTCTGTTCAGCCAACTGGTTCTGGAGACGGCGGGTTAATTCCTATGCACTTCAGGTTGAACCTGATAGATTTAAGCATCAGGACAAGGCCATTCTTGACTACAAAGAAGCCTTGTACATTGAAAATCTAAGAGGTGAATTTTTCCGTAAATTGGAAGAACTATTGCTAACTCCATAGCCTGTCCCAGGCCCTCATTTCATCCCATTCCGGTGTGGGAGCAAAGAGTTCTTCTCCTTCCACAAGGAACTCCTTTACTACTTCCTCGTCTAGTTCAACACCTATCCCAGGATTCTCAGGGACTTTTACATAGCCGTTCTGGACCAGGGGTTTTTCAATGCCGGTAACCAGGTCTTCAAACCTGGGTGAATCCACGGCATGATGTTCCAGCCAGAGGAAATTTTCGCTGGCGGCAGCGGCATGTACAGCTCCCAGGAATGATATAGGTCCCGCAGCATGATGCTGCATGAATCCTATCCCATGCATGGATGCAAAATCACCAATTTTCTTTGTTTCCAGAATACCACCGGCCGTATTGGGATCGGGATGGACGATATCCACCGCATGTTGTTCAATTAAATCATGAAATCCGCCATATAGCTTGTAAATATCTTCCCCGGTCTGTGTGGGCGTGGTGGATGACTGGGTGATCTCCTTCCATTGCTCGGTGTATTGCCAGGGAATGATGTCTTCGACGTAGGCCAGGTTGTAAGGTTCAGCAGCCCTGGCGATCTTGATGGCTTCATTCACTCCGAAATGGCCCCAGTGATCCGTTCCCATTGGGATCTCGTATCCTATTTGTGAGCGCATCACATCAAGGAACTCCATCAACCTGTTTATGCCTTTATCGGTGATTTGGACACCGGTAAAGGGATGTTTGGTCAGTCTGTAATCCCGGTACTCATATTGCCAGGGTTTAAGGTCTCCTTGAGGATCATTGATGACGGCCCCGGGGATGTCCCTGAGCAAGGGGATCCCAATATCCATTTTCAGGGCAGTGTAGCCCTGGTCAATTCTTTCTTGCATTCTATTGGCATATTCCTGTGGAACGGTGGAAGTTATTGTGTCACAGTAAAGTCTTACCCTATCCCGGTATTTCCCACCGAGTAATTGATATACGGGGACACCATAGGCCTTGCCGGCCAGGTCCCACAATGCCATCTCCACCCCTGAGACTCCACCTCCCTGCCTGGCATGAAAACCAAACTGGCTGATTTTATTGAAAAGCCGTTCTACATTGCAGGGATTTTCTCCCAATAGCCTGCTTTTCAAAAAAAGGGCATATTCCTTTGCAGCCCCGTCACGAACATCGCCATGGCCGACAATCCCCTGGTTCGTGTAGATCCGGACTATGGGCGTACGGAAAACCACCCCACTGATCTCGGCAATGCGCATATCTGTAATCTTAAGGTCTGTAGGCGCGCTGTGACGGTTTACTTTTTGGGTGAGGTGTGCCAGCTGTTCATGGATGGATTCGTTGAGTAGGAGTCCGGCTGAAAGTCCACCAAGACCCGCCTTTTTAAGGAAGTTGCGACGGGAATCTGCAGGAGGAAAAATTGTCTTTTTTTTCATGATATTGCTTTTCGTGTTGGGATCATTGTATAAATTTAATAAATTCACTCGATTAGTAGACATTTCAAATCCATTCTATGCGCAATATTATTTTCAAGATCCTGTTGATTGCATCCTTCCTGTTTCTGGCTGTTTTTATTTATGCATGGATCTCGGGTATTCCCGGGTTGACCGGTCCCATGCTCACCCTGTTCTTTGTTAGCCTGGCCATAAGTTTCCATGGACATCCCAAGCTTAAGAAATTTGCCTATACCATCTGGATCTTCGCCGCTGTAACGGTATCGATGAATTATCCACAATTATTCAGGCAGATCGGGGATTTCGATCTGAAAAAAACCATCGTTCCCCTGCTGCAGATCATTATGTTCGGCATGGGTTCACAACTGAGCATTAAGAATTTTGCAGATGTGATCCGAATGCCTAGGGGTGTGATCATTGGGATAATCTGCCAGTTTACCATCATGCCCATTGTCGGGGTCAGCATTGCTAAAGCATTCGGATTCCCGCCTGAGATAGCTGCCGGCATCATACTGGTCGGATCTTCACCAAGCGGACTGGCATCCAATGTCATGTCCTTCATTGCAAGGGCAAACCTGGCCTTGTCCGTTACGCTTACGGCAGTGGCTACCATGCTGGCTCCACTCATGACCCCGCTGTTGATGAAATTGCTGGCAGGACAGTACGTACCTATTGATTTTTGGGGCATGATGCTGAGCATTGTTAATATTGTCATCCTGCCGATTGTCGCCGGATTGATCTTTAATGCCATAGGATATGGCCTGACCCGATGGAAAAGCATCATCATCCAGGCCATTGTTTACTTCCTCATTATCCTGGCGAAGAATTATCTGAATTTCCAGATCAATGATGTTTCCATTCAGCAATTCCTTTCAGCTACAGCTATTGATACCCTGTGGTTCTCCTTTTTACCAATCATAGCTGCTTTGACCTTCAGGTACTATGCCCGTGGCAGGAAGGGATGGCTCGATAAAGCCATGTCACTTGTTTCCATGGTAGGGATAGGCGTGATCATTACCATCATTACTGCTGCTGGCCGGGATAGTCTGATGACCATCGGAATGGTATTGGTCCTGGCCTGCCTGATCCATAACATGGCCGGCTATACGCTGGGTTACTGGAGTTGCAGGTTGTTGAAGATGGATGAAAAGTCATGCCGGACCATTGCACTGGAGGTGGGGATGCAGAACGGGGGACTGGCAAGCGGGATCGCTTTGGAAATGGGGAAGGTAGCAACCATCGGTCTGGCGCCCGCTGTATTCGGACCGATGATGAATGTTACCGGCTCATCCCTGGCCACCTGGTGGAGAGGGAAGACGGAGCAGGAACCCGAACCAGGGGAAAATAAAACAGACAGTAACTAAATCAAATACCTAATATTATGAAAAATTTAATGATTCTTTTCAGTATGGTTTGCCTGATCTTATCCGGAATACAGGTAAGCTCATCACAGATTGCCAGTCCAGATGAAATCAAGTGGCTGACCCTTGAATGGGAAGGAGAACGCTTTGAGGATGGGAGGCCAAAACTACCCCAGGATCTGCTGGACCGCCTGAAGAATATTTCCATTGAAGAAGCCTGGGGAGTGATGCGTGGCGAGGATTACCACAACCAGTTTGCGGGAGATTGGAAAATGCTGCGTGAAGACCAGCCATTTACCGGACAGGCCCTTACTGCACTTTATATGCCCATGCGGCCGGAGTACGCTGACCGTGTCTTGAAAAAGGGACACGAGGAGGGGATGAAGGGTGCGACAAATTCCTGGCCCATAGATCTTTTAACCGAAGGGGATGTCTATGTAGGGGATTGTTTTGGGAAAGTGATTGACGGTACACTGATCGGGGACAACCTCGGGAATGCCATCTATACCAACTCGAAAAGGGGAGTGATCTTTGACGCCGGGTCCAGGGACCTTGAAGGGCTATCCAAGATTGAAGGTTTCAATGCCTACGTGAGGGGCTGGGACCCTTCCTTTTTGACCGAGGTAATGCTGGCAGGCATCAATGTACCCATAAAGATCGGAAACGCCACGGTCTTCCCTGGCGACGCTGTACTCGCCAAGAAGGAGGGTGTTATTTTTATCCCACCCCACCTGCTGGAGAAAGTCGTGATCACTTCTGAATTTATAGGATTGAAAGATAAATTCGGACACATGCGGTTAAGGGAAGGCACCTATACACCCGGACAGATAGATGGCAGGTGGAGCGATGATATCAAAGCAGACTTCCTTAAATGGGTGGATGCGAACCCCGACCAGGTACCCATGTCCAGACAAGAGCTTGATGAATACCTGAAAGGCAGAACCTGGTAATTTAACTATACTTGACATATGAAAAAGTTTAATCGAAGAGAATTTGTATCTGCATTGTCTCTTGGTACAGGTTATTTGATGTTTAGCAATCCTATTACCGGATGTACAAACATTACTTCCACGGATCCTTTTCAAATGGTGAAACTGGGTAAGAGTGGACTGGAATCCACCATGCTGGGAATGGGATGTGGTGTCAATGGTAGCATGCGCACATCATTTCTGACCAGGCAGGAAAAAAGTAAAAGTATTGCCATGGTCAGGCATGCTTATGATGCAGGGATCCGTTTTTTCGACGGTGCAGATCTTTATGGCACCCATGGTATTATTGCGGAAGCCTTGCAGGACATACCACGCGAAAAGATATTGCTTTCTTCCAAAATCTGGACAAGGGAGGGGGGAATACCCGGCACTGAGCGCCCCGATGCAGATATAGTTGTGGACCGTTTCAGGAAGGAACTCAATACGGATTACATTGATCTTATGCAGATCCACTGCATGGTTACGGAGGATTGGACTGAGACCGAAAAGCGGCAGATGGATATTCTTTCAGACCTGAAAGCCAAAGGGGTCATCCGGGCCCATGGTGTATCAGTCCACAGCTGGGAGGCCATGAAAGCAGCTGTTGAGAGTCCCTGGGTAGATGTCCTTCATGCGCGTATCAATCCCTACGGGATAATGATGGATAAGCCAGAACCTGAAGAAGTTGTGTCCGTGATACATAAGTTACATGACTCAGGCAAGGGAGTCATCGGAATGAAACTTGTTGGTGGGGGTACATATGTTGAAGATAGTGATAAGATTGATAATGCCCTGAGGTTTGTACTGGGACTCGGAAGTGTGGATATGATCATCGTTGGTTTTGAAAGGGAAGAACAGGTAGGTAATTATACCGCAAGGATGAAGAGTGTACTGTCAGATATCAAAAATGCCTGATTCCACCTTTATTATGCCATGAGAAACATTTTAATCTTCTGCCTGATCCTGGCAGGTTGTACTTCACCTCGGAATGAGATCCGTGACACCATGTCTCTCGCTGGAGAGTGGAAATTCAAGGTGGATTCTCTGGATCTTGGGCTCACCCAAAAATGGTATACCTCATCATTTGATGAGCATGTTTTACTGCCTGGTTCCATGGCCGAAAACGGGAAGGGTGATGAAGTATCACTGGCTACTGAATGGGTTGGGAACATTGTGGACAGTTCTTATTTCCACGATGAAAAATACCGGAAATTCCGGCAAGCTGATAATTTTAAAATACCTTTCTGGTTAAAACCGGTTAAGCATTATGTGGGACCAGCCTGGTACCAGAAGGAGATCAGTCTGCCTGCTGACTGGCAGGGCAGGAGGGTGGTCATGATCCTCGAAAGATGCCACTGGGAATCAAGGGTATTTGTCAATGGTCTGGAAGCCGGTCACCGGAACAGTCTGGCTGCGCCGCATACTTATAATATTACAGACCTGATTGATCCAGGTAAGAACAGGATCAGTATTCGCATTGACAACCGGATGATCATCCCAGTGGGAGTTAATTCACACAGTGTAAGTGATCACACTCAGTCAAACTGGAACGGGATCGTGGGAGAGATAAGCCTGGAGGCAAGTTCTCCAGTATTTATAAAGGAAATCCAGATCTATCCTGATATTACCTCCAGGACTGCCAGGGTGGATGTAACCCTTGCCAGGCAGAATGAAGCTCCCTTTGAGGGTATCCTCGAGCTTCGGGCCGGCAGTTTTAATACAGAACAAAATCACAGTCCGGATGGAGTAACGAAAGAAGTCAGTCTTTCCGGATTGGAACAGATCTTTGAAGTGGAGTATTATATGGGGGAAGAGGTTCAATGCTGGAGCGAATTTTCACCTGTCCTCTACCAGCTTGATGTGAAACTGAAGAATGCTAAAAATGATTTGCTGGATCAGCAGGCTGAAAGTTTCGGCATGAGGGAGTTTAGCACCAGGGGAACACGGTTCCAGGTGAACGGACATCCCGTTTTTCTGCGTGGAACACTCGAATGTTGTATTTTTCCTCTGACCGGCTATCCACCTACAGATCTTGCTTCCTGGGAGCATTTACTGAACCGATGCAAAGACCATGGATTGAATCACCTGCGATTCCATTCCTGGTGTCCGCCTGAAGCGGCGTTTGAGGCGGCTGATAAACTGGGGATTTATTTCCAGGTGGAATGCAGTTCATGGGCAAACCAGGGGACTACGATAGGGGATGGAAATCCCATTGATGATTATATCTACGCGGAAGGTGACAGGATACTTCAGGCATATGGGAATCACCCCAGCCTTTGCATGATGGCTTATGGAAATGAGCCGGGTGGAGGTAATCAAAACCAGTATTTCAGTGACTTATTAGATTACTGGAAATCCAAGGACAACAGGAGGGTATATACGGCGGGTGCAGGATGGCCTGTGTTGCCAGAGAACGAATACCAGAATAGTCCCGAACCACGTATCCAGCAATGGGGTGAAGGATTGAATAGCAACATCAATGCTGATCCACCGCAAACCGTATCCGATTACCGGGATATCATATCCCAGTATGATGTACCCCTTGTTTCCCACGAGATAGGGCAGTGGTGTGTATACCCTGATTTTAAGGAAATTGAGAAGTATACAGGCGTCCTGAAAGCGACCAATTTCGAGATATTCAGGGAAACCCTTGAGGATAATCACATGGCTGACCAGGCGGAGGATTTCCTGATGGCCTCCGGAAAGCTGCAGGCCATGTGTTATAAGCAGGAGATAGAGGCAGCATTGAGAACCCCCGGTTTTGCCGGATTCCAGTTGCTGCAACTTCATGATTTTCCGGGACAGGGAACCGCGTTGGTGGGACTTCTTGATCCCTTCTTTGACTCAAAAGGATATATTACTCCCGAGGCATTCAGCCAATTTTGCAGCCAGACCGTCCCTCTTGCCCGCTTAGGAAAGAGGGTATTCACAAATAATGAAACCTTCCGTGCCAGGATTGAAATGGCTCATTTTGGAGAAGGCCCCTTAGCAGATCTGGAATTAAATTGCAGGATATTTAATACAGCCGGTGAGACACTGCATCAGGCCAAGCTGGAAATGGATGAAGTACCTGTTGATAATGCCATTCCAGCAGGATCAATAGAATTTGATTTACAGGATATTATTGCTGCTCAGAAACTAACACTGGAGGTTCAGGCTGAAAGAAGGGGTATAGCAAACAGCTGGGAATTCTGGGTCTACCCTTCTGATATCCAACCCCTCCCTGGCGAAGTGTATATCACCGAAACCATGGACAGTAAGGCTAAGGATATATTGGAGAAAGGGGGATCTGTTTTATTGCTTGGCTATGGGAAAATCAAGGAAGACAAGGGGGCCAGGGTTGAGATTGGGTTTTCCAGTATTTTCTGGAATACGGCCTGGACAAGAGGCCAGGCACCTCATACACTTGGCATACTCTGCCAGCCGGATCACCCGGTGTTCAGTGAATTCCCTACAGAATACCATAGTAACTGGCAATGGTGGGATCCCGTATCTCATTCCCAGGTAATGATCCTGGATGAATTTCCTCCCTCATTAAGACCCTTGATCCAACCCATTGATACCTGGTTTGAAAACCGTCGGCTTGCCCTGGCATTTGAGGCTGGAACCGGCAAGGGGAAATTGCTGGTATGCAGTATTGATTTATATAAAAATATAACTGAGAGACCAGTTTCCCAACAACTCCTTCACAGTATACTGCAATATATGAATAGCCCGGAATTTGATCCCGGGGTGCAGCTTGACCAGGATCAGATCACAGATATTCTACTGCACGAAAACTAGCAGTATTGCTTCATTTAGGTGAAATAACCAGTTCATCCCCTTCGTCCAGTTTTAGCAATTTATCGAAACGGACTTTGGTTGAATTACCTTCCTGTTCAGTTTCAAAGGAGATTTCATCCGGACCAAGGGTCATTTTTTGTATGCCCGAATAACTGCCCTCTCGGGTGAAGTGAAGCTCCTGCAGATCCAGGTATCCATGCTCCACTTTCAGGGCGATCACATTGTCCTCAGATCTCAGGTTCCCCCAACCACTGTGTGTACAAACAAAGCTGGTAAATTCGTCACCAACTCTTGAATCTATTTTCATTTTCCTGTCTACGGCATCGTAGGTAATCCCGGTAAGACCCTGTATCAAGCCATAGCTGCTCATGGCCCGTGCATACCAGTGCCCGCATTCGATTTCGTTAAAAGGATTTCTTATTCTGCCATCATACCTTTGCCTGGCGGCCCTTACAATCTCCAGTCCTTTTTCAACTTCTCCTGCGATCATCAGGTGGGATGCCACCTGGTATTCTATCCCTGTCCACACTTCATTACTGTAAACAAAGGGCAGGGAAGGCTCATCACCGTTCGGCCAGGAGCATAAAAGGAGACCGCCTTCATAACCATTTGCATACCCGGGCCGCTGTGGATTCACATGGTCAAAGAGATCTGTTTTGAAATTATACTTATGTACGGACAGGAGGTGGCTTCTGACTTTCTCCTCATCAAGAAAATTATCGACAAATGACATCTCCCCTATCCAACTGCCAAGGACCCCGTCAGAAATACATCCGTTCCCATACTGGTATTTCGGTCCCTCTTCCTTCAAAAGCGCCAAAGCCTCGGGTGAATACCATCCACCCATGCTTTCAATATCAACCTTGGTAGGGTCTGGTGATTTCAAACCCTGCCATTTTACTTCCTGTATATAATACTCCCCATTGAATAAGTTGTTTTCCATATAGGATATTCCTTTCTTAAAGATGTCCCGGTATTCCGAGACATCCAGGTCTGCCGCCTCACCCATATTGATGAATGCTGACATGGCACCGAGATAGAAACTCGTACACATGCCATCAGGTCCCCAGAACTCTATATCATAAGTATTGTGATGGGGTTCCTCCAGTACACCTTTCCTTTCGGGATCCCAAGTATTGATACAATAATCGAGACTGTTTTTAACAGCCGGCAACAGCTCTTTCATCCATTCCGTATCGCCTGATATTCTCCATTCCCTGTTCATCTTCATGATACCCCCTAGCTGTCCGTCTGATGCGGCATGAAATCCATGTCCCACTTCCCGTATCGGCAGGAGTGACCGGAAAGTCTGGTGGCCCTCAACATTCTGGCTTACGGTAAATTCTGTTTCCCGGAGCGTTCTTTCAAGGTCCGGGAAGAGGTTTGGTATGGCCTGAGCATAATTCCATACATGAGTACAGGAACCTGCACAACAACCACTGTTGTCATGGCATCCTTCCCAGGCCCATAGATTGCCGTCCTTCTGGCGCAGAACCGTTGGAGATTTCAGTATGGTAAGGTTGGCTGCAACGGCTTCCAGTACTTCGTCCGGCAGGCTGGAGGTATAGAAGGCATCCGAGAAAAGCCGGGAGGCTGATCTTAATTCCTCATAACCCGATGTCCATTTTTTTACCAGTTCATTGATGTCCTTGAAACGGCCGGCATACCAGGGTTCGTAATATAGATCGCCGGTACCCGGGGGACAACAGCCTGTGGATGGATCACATGCTGTTTCCTCTGCCTGTTTGAGTTCTTCGTCGCTTGGTGCGGGACCAGTACGCAAATCGGAATGAGGTACAAACCAAACCATCTGGAGCCGAATAGTTTCTTCTTCTCCTGGTTCAAGGTCCAGCGGAACATAGAGCGAGGCTCCCTGTGATCCCACCTTCGCAGTATCCTCCTCAAAGGTGAATTCGCTCAGGTCTTTCCATATCATCGTTCTGGCATCAAACCATCCTCCCCTGAACCAGGAAAGATCCGTGACGGTATTTTTATGATCGGTAAATATGGCGAAATCACCCTTGTAGTGCGGCTTATCGGGCTGGCATGATTGTTCTAGCAGGAATCCGTTCCTGATCCCGGATATGGAGCCTTCCGTGATATATCTCCGTCCCCATTCACCATCCGTTTCCATTTGCATGAAGTTCTCAGCATGGAAGGAAAACACAGCATGTATTTCCTGTTTTGATGTATTTTTAAACGTATACTCAACGGATGCCACTGGTAAACTTGAATTATCCGCATCACCTGGTATGAAGGGGCTCCAGCCTGTAAGGCTAACATCCAGCGGGATATCATCATCCTGGAGGGCTACTGTCGCGAAAGGAAAACGGCATTGAAAAGAAGCTTTTTCAAAATGCGGATAACCACTTACACCCCTTCCAATTCCATTCCCTGAGTTTGCAAGGCCAAATTGTTTCCATCCGGGGACGGGCCCCTCAAGGACTTTAGCCCCATTTTCAATTCCCTTTACGGAGATGGCAGCAAAGGTAAAAGGTTCATTGAAAACATCCGGTTTGTGCCGGACTGACACATGCGATATGCCTCCTGTGCCCTCCAGGCAGATCATGCCTGTACCAATGCCACCCATAGGAAAAGCAATCCGGTCCAGGTATTCATTTTCGTAAGTTCCGTTAAAGCTTCTTATGCCTGTCCCGGGATCAGGGAAATTCCCACAGGAAACCAGTTGCAGGGCAAGAAAAATGACCAGCAATCGAATTGGATTGTTCATTTGGTTTAGTTTATTGGTTGGTATTTAGATTTGCCATTGATTATTCCCACTATCTATTCCCTCAGGAAAAGGCTCTTTGTTGAAAATTCAGGATCACAGGTAAGATTGACATGTAATTTTCTTAAACCCGCTTCATCTCCCGGTGTGGGAATATGGGTCAGGTGTACCTCACAATTTCTCAGTTCTTTTAATTTCTCTACAGCTAGTTGTGCCGCCGGGTTGGAGATGGCGGAAATGCCGAGGACAATGAGCGTTTCTTCGAGGTCAAGACTGATCATTTTACCTGTCAATACCTCTTTCTTCAGGAAGGTAAGAGAATCAATGCTGTTCTTTGGCAGCAGATGCATTTCTTCAGGCAGATTTGCAAGGTGCTTGGTGGCGTTCAGGATCAGGCTTGATGCAGCATGCATCAGCGGTGAATTTTTACCGGCAATAATGGTTCCATCTTTTAGTTCAATCGCAGCCCCGCAAAAAATACCCTCGTTTCCTTTTCCTTCCTCGCAAGCTTTCAGTGCAGCCTCCCTGGAGGGCTTCACCACTAAACGGTCTTCCACCTTCGCGTTTACCTTATCCATGATCAACTCAGCCCTTTCAACAGAATCCCAGTCCATAAGCCCCATAGCATACTCCACAGCACACCTGAAATACCTCCTGATAATCTCCTGGTGTGATGCCACTTGTATCACTGTATCATCTATTATCCCTGCACTGGCCCTGTTTACACCCATGTCAGTGGGTGATTTATAAATTGATTCTTCTCCGGTGATTTTTTCCAGTATCCTTTTCAAGAGAGGGAAAGCTTCTATGTCACGATTATAATTGACGGTTTTAATATTGTAGGCCTCCAGGTGATGATGATCTATCTGTACAATGTCTTTCAAATCCACCGTGGCGGCTTCATAAGCAATGTTAACCTTATGAGAGAGTGGCAGGTTCCAGATGGGAAATGTTTCAAACTTTGCATATCCGGACTTCATTCCGATTTTATACTCATGGTACAGGTTGCTCATGCAGGTGGCCAGTTTCCCGCTTCCGGGTCCGGGTCCGGTTACGACAACAATGGGCTTGCTGGTTTCAATATGTTCATTGGATCCATACCCCTCATCACTGACTATTAAATCAACATTAGAAGGATAACCCTTTGTAAATCTATGGGTATATACCTTGATCCCATTCCGTTCCAGCTTATTCTTAAAGGACCGGACAGCAGGCTGGTTCTGATAACGGGTGATTACGACAGCTGTAACTTCAATGCCCCATTCATGGAAATCGTCAATTGTCTTTAAGGCATCATTATCATAGGTAATCCCGAAATCTGCCCTTATTTTCTTCCTTTCGATGGCGCCCGCATGAATGCAAAGGATAATGTCTATTTTATCCTTAAGCTTCTGTAGCAAACGCATTTTTACATTGGGATCAAATCCAGGAAGTACCCTGGCAGCATGGTAGTCGAACATGATCTTGCCACCGAATTCGAGGTAAAGTTTATCATTAAATCTTTCAACACGTTCCAGGATGGAGGCAGTTTGTTCTTTCAAATAGGCATCATTATCAAACCCGGTAATTCCGGACGGATCAGGCTTGGCAGGTACAGACATTGTTTTTGAAATATTTTTTTTAACAGATTTAAATCCGTTTTCAGGTTGAATAAGTAACATAAAGATACCTCATATTTGCAATTATGTTATTGTTTTTTATAAATTGTGAATTGCTTTGATCTAAACCTAATTCGAAAACAATACTTCAAACTAATGAAAACAAATTCAATTTACCAGTCCATATTAAGGACCTTGATTGTCATTTTTGGTGTTTTACTGATCCTCTCAGCATGTAAACAGACCAAAAAAGAATCTTCAGACACTGATGCTCCAGCAGTAGAATCTGCTGAACAGGATGATGTGATCCAGGAGTTGACCACCTACCCCTTACCTTCAGCCTACGAAGTCACTGAAATGTTACAAAATGCTGGTGCTTCCTATATCCTGTCTTTGTCAAACCCGGCCAGCAAGGTTGGTAATTATATTTCCTCAACGGAAAAGGCTTTGAACCTGGGTATTTATGGGACTGATCTCTCCTATGCCAGCACCTATATGATGAAACAGGAGACAATGAAGTACCTTGAATCCTCTAAGAAGCTTGTCGATGAACTGGAGATATCGACTACGTTTAACGTCGATTATGCTGAAAGGGTGGAAAATAATCTGGACGACAGGGACTCATTGATAGGGATCATATCTGAGTCATTCACTGACACCTGGGAGTATCTGGTTGAGAATGAACAGGACAAACTGGCCATACTGGTGATTAGCGGCAGCTATATTGAAGGCATCTACATTACTTCACAAATCGCTATTACAGCCTCGGATAATACCGAATTCATGGAGGTCATTGCACATCAGAAAAAATCACTGAATTCGCTTATTAACGTTATTGAACCCATCAGTAAGGATGCAGATATTGCTGAGATCTACAAAAGCCTGGTCGATCTTGCAAAAATTTTTGAGGACGTAGGAGAAACCCTGACAGATGAACAACTTGAGAAGATCGTAAAAACGATCGAACCTTTAAGGGAAAGCATTGTATAACGAATTTCCCCCATGAATGAATTTATCCTAAATGCCTTACTTCAGCTGTTTGCGATAATAGCCAACGTATCTGAGGACGGGATTTCATTCAAGGCAAGGAACATTGTAAAATCATATCTCTCAAAACATCTCAGTTCAAACCTGATAAGAAAATACCTCAGGCTTTTTGATGATTATCTGAAAATCCACCATCCTGATATTCTGGGAGATAAAGGAGGTGTAAAAACAACCCTATCCGATTCTCAGAAGGTTGTTGAAATTGGGAATGCCATTAACCGGAATTTACTCCAACGGGAAAAATTCATTGTATTCCTGCGCCTTGTTGAATTTATCAACGAGGACGATGTGATGACGAAAAAGGAACTGGATTTCATCAGGACCGTTGCCGATACTTTCAACATATCTGATACAGAACAAAGCAATATCAGGGAATTTGTCCTTGAGTCCCTCCATGATGATATCCAGACAGATAAACTGCTAATCATTGATGAAGATACAAAATCTGCCATCCCGGATGTCAAGCATATACACGTGCATGAAATGGAAGGCAGGATTGTTATATTAAGGCATGCCTCCACCAATACTTTTGTCTTTCGCTATAGTGGTGAATCTACCCTCTATTTGAATGGTTATAATATCCTCCCCGGAAAAATAGAATTGATGGAACAGGGTGCCATGATCACCGGGCATAAGATCAATCCCATTTATTACAGTGATGTAGCCAACCGGTTTCATCACTCAGAAGTAGCATCCAAAGTGCATTTTGTAGTTGAAGAGCTTGAGTTTCAATTCAAGAACAGCTCCAAGGGCATTAAAAAGTTCAGCTTTGAAAAGGAATCAGGTCACCTGATTGGCATTATGGGAGGCAGTGGAGTCGGGAAGTCAACCCTGATCAATCTTTTAAGCGGAAAGCTTAAACCTCAGGAAGGAAGGATCACTGTCAATGGCATAGATATCCATAAAGAACCAGATAAAATTCAGGGCCTGATCGGATTTGTCCCGCAGGACGACTTGCTGTTGGAAGAGCTGAGCGTATTTGAGAACCTGTATTTTAATGCAAAGTTGTGCCTCGATCATTTCTCAGAGCGTGAGATATTGAGGAGGGTGGAAGAGATACTCATTGACCTGGAACTGGATGAGACCAAGCATTTGAAGGTTGGCAACCCACTGAAGAAGTTCATAAGTGGGGGACAGCGCAAAAGGTTAAACATCGCCCTTGAACTGATCAGGGAACCAGGTGTGCTTTTTGTTGATGAACCTACATCGGGACTTTCATCCCATGATTCAGAGAAGGTCATGCTTCTGTTAAAGGAGCAGGCATTGAAGGGACGGCTGGTCATTGTCAACATTCACCAGCCTTTTTCTGATATTTATAAGCTGTTTGACCAGATCATGATCCTGGATAAGGGGGGCTACGTGATCTATAAGGGCAATCCCATCGATGCCATCGTCTATTTTAAAACCCTGAGTAATTATGTTAATGCCGATGAAGGACATTGCCTTTCCTGCGGGAACGTAATGTCAGAAGAGATCCTGCAAATCGTTGAAGCCAGGGAGGTTAATGAATATGGTAAGCTGACCAAGGAGAGGAAGGTTGAACCTGAGGAGTGGTATTCCGTCTACAAGGAGAAAATTGAATCCAAACAGGAGATCAGGCCGAGGGAAGGGAAGCTCCCGGATATTGACTTCAAGGTTCCCAGGGCATTCAGCCAGTTCAGGGTTTTTGTGGCCCGTAATGTCTTATCAAAGCTGGCCAACCAGCAGTATTTACTGGTTAATTTTCTTGAGGCACCCCTGCTGGCCCTGATTATCGGTTATTTTACAAAGTATATCAGCGATCCTTCATCCGGGGCAACCTATGTATTCAGGAGTAATGAAAACCTGCCAGTTTACCTTTTCATGTCTGTCGTTGTAGCTCTGTTCATGGGCTTGATGGTCAGTGCCGAGGAGATCATTCGTGACAAAAAGATTCTTGAGAGGGAGTCCTTTCTTAGGCTTAGCTGGTTGAGTTATATCCATTCAAAAATCTTCGTACTATTTGTTATTTCTGCCATTCAGACCTTGTCTTTTGTCCTTGTCGGGAATTTGATCCTGGAAATTAAGGGCATGTTCCTTTCCTACTGGCTGATCCTTTTTACTACATCCTGCCTGGCCAACATGATAGGTTTGAATCTTTCTGCAGGACTGAGCTCCGTGATAACGATCTATATCATCATTCCCTTTATCCTGGTCCCCCAGCTGCTGTTCAGTGGTTTTACAGTAAATTATGATAAACTCCACAAGATCTGGAGGAACCCGGTTTATGTACCGGTGATAGGGGATATGATGACTTCCCGCTGGGCATACGAAGCGCTCGCTGTCGACCAGTTCAAGGACAATAAATACACCCGGAACTACTTTGCCGAGGATATGCTCAGAAGCAATGCCTCCTACAATCAGTATGTATTGAATGAGGTACAGAAGGGGTTGGATAATGCAAATTTTGAATTGTTGAAGGATACAAATTATGACGCCGATAAAAGCATTAACTTCATCCGAGCTGAACTGGAAAATCTTTCTGACCAGGGTTTGGTCAAACCATTCTCTAATCTGGACCAACTCAGTCCCGGGCATTATGATCAGCAGGTTTATAAAACCCTGATTGATTACCTGGAGAGGGAAAAGAAAAAAATGTCAGTTATTATCAGGGGAGCATTGAACCGCCGGGATTTGATATATGAAGCCTTGGAGAAAGATCTTGGAGGGGAGGATGCTTATCTGAAATTTATGGATGATCATATTAATGACAAACTGGCGAGCCTGTTAAAAAACGAACATTTTATTAAATCCGCGGTTGAAATTGACAATCGGCTGATACGAAAGAAAGATCTTATATATATGGAACCCTCATCCAGATTTGGGAGGGCACATTTCTATGCTCCTGTTAAAAAGCTTGGTGGGCTTACCATAGATACTTACCTGTTCAATTTCTTTTTCATCTGGGTAACCGCATTCCTCTTTTACCTGACCCTGGTATTTGACATTCTGAGAAAGTTAGTTAACTGGGCGGAAAAAATAAAACTCAGGAAGAAATTGAAATTTCGGTTATAAGAATAAACCCTTCATTGTCACCGCTGAGATATCTTACCTGTCGAAAAATTCCTTCCTGTTGTATTGATAGATTAGTTATTTTCGCCACCGATGAGCTCTCATTTCAGTACAACTTTTTCAATCCGGCATGATATAAGGTTGCTGATAAGCATCCTGTTTTGGCTGTTTTTTAGCCTCTGTTCCTCCGGACAGGAAAAGGGGAGGCCTCAATTATCCTGCATACCTGCCCAGGATCCGGTCAGACTGGATGGTTGGCTTAATGAAGCTGACTGGCAAAGGGCAGATTCCATTATTATTGCGTCCATGGTAGAACCCGAGGAGAACGGTATGCCTACCTACCCGACGGTCGTGAAGATCCTGGTTGACCAGAAAAATATTTACATTGGATTGATCTGTTTTGATGACCAGCCGGATCAAATCGTGTCATTTTCCAAGGCCAGGGACGCTGAACTGGAAGATGAGGACAATATCAAATTAATACTAGACACCTACCGTGATGGCAGGAATGGTTACATTTTCGCGATTAATCCATTTGGGGCCAGGTATGATGCCCTGGTATCCTTCAATGGAGAATTTGAAAATCCAAACTGGGACGGAGCCTGGGATGCAAAAACCCAGGTCAACGAGAAATACTGGAGTGCAGAGATCAGGATCCCTGTGAGTACGCTTACTTTTAGAAGGGGACTGGATTCATGGGGGTTTAATATCCAGCGCAGGATTCAACGCTACCTGGAAGTCAACAGGTGGACAGCTATCAGCAGGGACTATACCCTGGGACAGACCATTCATGCCGGTTTATTGAATGAATTGCCGGAATTCAATCTGGGGATAGGTTTGACACCCACGGTTTCAGGCTTGGTCAAGGCTACTCATGAGAGAGGTGGCGAAAAAACATACGATTGGAAACCCAGCCTTGATGTAACCCAAAGGATCTCATCTGATATCACAGCACAGCTGACTGTGAATACGGATTTTGCAGAAACCGAAGTGGATTCAAGGCAAACCAACCTTACCAGGTTCCCGGTTCTATACCCAGAAAAACGCAAGTTCTTCCTGGAAGGGGCGGATATATATGATTTCGGCCTGAGCCTTGGGCGTGAATTCATGCCTTTTTTCAGCCGCCGGATCGGTTTGCATGAGGGGCAAGAAGTCCCGATCCTTTGGGGAGGTAAAATTAACGGAAAGATAAAAAACACCCATTTTGGAAGCCTGGTAACGCAAACCGCTGCTGTTGACTCCCTGGCCCCCAGGACGAGCATGGGGGTAGTAAGGGTTAAACAGAACTTCCTGAAGGAGTCATCTTTCGGCATGATCGCCACCATGGGAGATCCGGCAGGTCGGCAGCAGGCGTGGACAGCGGGGATTGATTTCACCTACCAGACTTCAACTTTCGGGGGGAATAAAAACTTCCTTGTGGGGGCATGGGGACTGGTAAACGATCGTAAGGATCTGCATGGTAAGAAAACTGCTTTTGGCATAAAGATAGATTTTCCCAATGACCTGTGGGACTGGTTCCTGATGTACAGGCATATTGGGGATGCCTTCGATCCTTCTCTGGGCTTTGTCACCAGGCCTGCTATCAATTATTATTCGGGTAAAGTTCAATTTATGCCCCGTCCGAATAACGATATTGTGAGACAACACAGTTTATTGATCTCCCCATCCCTGTACACTGATCTTGCTCACCAGTGGGAGAGCTACAGTATTTCTATTGTCCCAATACATCCCCAGCTTGAGAGTGGTGATCAGTTCGAGGCCGGTATTCAGCCCCAGGGTGAATTCCTGAAAGTACCCTTTGAAATATCCGAAGGTGTAATAATACAAGCAGGAGCCTACCACTGGCTTAGGTACAACCTCGAGGTCCAATCAGCCAGCAAAAGGGCCATAAACGGGAGAGCCGGCATGCAGTTTGGCGGATTTTACGGGGGCAATCTTACCCGGGTTAAGTTGCAATTGAACTGGAGGTTGATGTCCTTCCTGATCCTTGAATTCATGTATGAAAACAATATTGCAAGGATACCGGCAGGGGATTTTAACAAGGAATTAATGGCTTTCAGGACTGTTTTTAGCATCACTTCAGACCTGAATATCAGTTCATTTATTCAGTATGACAATGATTCGGGCTCAGTGGGCTCCTACTCGAGGCTAAGATGGACCTTTGCCCCGCTGGGAGATCTCTTTATAGTTTACAAACACAACATCCAGCAGGCCATTCCTGAAAGGTGGTGGCAATATGATGCCAGCCAGCTTACCATAAAGCTAAGCTATGGCCTGGCCATGTAGTCCTTCGTGTGAATTTTATTCCACCTGGAAATAACACTTTCCCTGCAGGAGTGTTCCATCTTTGTCAACGCCACGGATCAATACCATGTATTCACCACTGTCATCGGAGCTAAAGAAATCCAGCGCGACTTCCTTTCCAGGATCTATCTCGACCTCCGGTGACCAATACAGGCAATTCCGGTAATCGGGATTTTCACTGTCGAATTCCTGATCTCCGTACCGGGGAAAATCCAGTTCATCCAGAGGCATAAATGATGTGAATTCAAAGAAAAATGAATTTTCAGGCAGGTCAATCCCCGCCATATCACCTTTTCTCGTGATAACGTTTAAGATCCCACCATAGGTAGCGTCTCCGATAATATAAATTTCATTCAGAACATCGACCCTCTGAATTTTTTTTGGCGACATCAACAATAGACCAGCCAGGTCTAATACAGGCACCTGGTCTACCAGTAGCAATGGTGAATAATGATTGATCAGGGTAAACGTCAGTTTGTTGCCATTAAAGGAGAGATAGGGTTGCTTGTTCTGTTCACGTGGGAACACGCCAGGGACAAGTTCAATTAACACTTCCTTCAAGGTTGGCAGATCTATATAATCATCAATTAGAACGGAACCGGAAGGCAGACCATAAAATGATATTATTTGAGGATTTTCCCCCTTTTTTTCTGTCTCAAAAATTATGGAATCAGGTGAGGAGAAGTGGCTGCTAATCTGCATATTAAATACTGTCTTTTCGGCCAGTTTCTTTTCAGATTCTGAGAGGATGAACGGTATTTCAGGGAATCTTACTACTGGATTAGCAAAATCATTATCGATGCGGATTTCAAGGTCTTTTTTCTCATGATTAGAAGCTATATACATGTCGTTCCTTCCAGCCATGGAATCCAATACAAAATAGAACCTGCCCCCGGGACCTGAAGGTACTACCCTGAAATCCGGTTCCTGTCCTAGTATGGCAAGGTTCACATTGTCATTCGCAACCGATCCGGCTGAATCTCCGGGAACCAACCTGCCGCTAAGGGATAAGCCCCTGCTCTCCGGCAAGTAGATGGTTTCTGGATGTCTCTGATATTGGATTTCATCAGGAAGGATCATTAAATTGCTCAGGGTATCGGGAGAACCCTTCCTGACTACGGTTACACTATAGGTATTGGTCAGGGACCTGGATGATACAGGGATGTTGATCATCAGGTTAACCTTTTCACGCTGGCCATAAGAAACTTTATCTGTGTTGCATGAGATGGCATTTTTTAAGTGTTTTTGTTCCCATTTCCGTATTTGCCCAATCCCATTTGAAGAATGAGATGTCTCCAACTGTGGTGTATAAGGATTGATAATTTTTATCAACTGGTAATGAAAATTTATGGGAGAGAAATTTCTCATCCACTTGGTATAGGCGACGAGGTAGTAATTTCCAGACAAGAGGTCTTCCGGGATGTGAAGATATCCTGATGACCTTGCGGAATACATAGGAAATTTACCCTGGGCAACTGAAGTCCCCCCGGGTGTCAGCAATTCCAGGTAGAGGACTTTACTCCAGCAAGAATCGTTGAGTTCCGGAGAACTAATTCTAGTACCTGCAAAAAGGATCTTTTCACCTACTCCATAGATATTCCTGTCGGTTATTACCTCAATCCTTTCATTCAGTGATGGCGGGAGAGAGATGGAAGTGTCAGTGTCAGCATAATGTGGGTAAGCTGCCCTGGCTTTTTTTGAAAGCGGGGCAAGCAGCAAAACCAAACAAGCTATACACAGGTAAGTTCTCATAATATTTGCCTTATTCCCAAAAATCAGGAGGTTCAGTCATACCCCCCCTGAGCCTGCAGTCGAAACATTCCTGGTCTGCAATATCGTAAACTCCCATATCAATAAAAATCAGGTATATGGGATATTGATTTGGAGTGTAGGTATTTAGCAATTGATTCAGCTCAGTTCTTGTAAGCCCGTATGGCTCACATTCCGGTGTCCATGTTGCCATAGCTGGCCTTATGAAAATGCGCTTTTCCTTGATTGAGGTGGCATAAAACAGTCCCAGGACCGGTTCTCCACCTTCATCCTGTGGCTTTATGTTGCCCTGGAGCTGTGCTGGCTGTGATTCATACAATTCACCACTCTGTTTGGATTGCTGATCAAGGATATTCCAGAATCGAAAAGCCTCCGGGCTCAGAGAGAACTGCCTTACCAGAGTGCTGTATTTAATCCTCAGTCGATCTGTCTGGTTGCTTACAAAGTGCAGGGGATAATTCCTGATCTGTCCACTGGTCAGATTCTGCGTGGAATAGGTGTAAATACTCCGAATACTGCTGGACTTCCAGCAATAAAAATAATCGTAAGAGGCCAGGCCAGGCAATGATTCATGTATCCTGCCATCATAATATGCAGATATCTCATAGGCTGAGTGGTATTCCCATGTCTCCTCCATCTCCCACCGGAAGTTTTTTGCATACTCCCCTGAACAATCAAGGTTTACAAAGAATTGAAGTCCCAATATAGATAAATCCGGATTTTCCGTTTGCTGCTCCTGAAACTCATAGGTGATGCTGTCAATATCAGGACAGGGAAGTAATTCGTCAAAATCGGAAATATACAGGTTCCCCTTGTCACTGGTTACGGTCAATCTGTACTTTCTCCCATGAACCAGGTACTCCTGTTCCATCCAGCATCCGTACAGGCCAGGTTCTATTTCTGCTCCGGGAAAACTATTTCCTTCATCATCCTGGATCTCGACAGTATAATTCGAAACCGGACGGTTACGATCCGGTTCAAGGGGAGCGTAAGATCTTGAGATTTCAATATATTGGTATCCTTCCTTGTCTGTAACCGTTCCATTGATAACCAACGCGTTACTGCTACCTTCTATCTCCGGGTTGTATTCATAGATACATCCTCCCAGAAGGATAAGTCCCATGATTATCAATATCAGCTTAATCACTTGCATAATTACCAAGCTTAAAGTTCCACGAAAGGGTAATGATGGGCTGTGAAAAGATTGACATCTTATACCCTTGTAATTTGACCATTCTCATTTCTGAAGAATACAGAATACGCATTTTTTCTCCCGGTCAGGTTATAGATATTCAGCATCCAGTAGCTATGCCAGAATTTTTTGGATTTCAGGTTCCCTTCCAGGTTGACAGACAGGTCAAGCCTGAAATAATCAGGGATGCGGTATTCGTTTCTCCCGGAGTAGGATATGTACCGGTTATCTTCCAATTCGAACATGGTCACCGGATAGGTAATAGGTCTTCCTGTGTGGTAGACAATGTTTGAGGAGATACTTAATCTCCGGTTTGCCCTGAGGTTCATTACACCATTCAGAGAAATTGGAATATCATAATTCGCAGGATACCAGTCACCCTGGTTGATCTTCTCCCAGTAATTTTCCCCGTCTACCTTGATGAGGGATCTTGCATAGGTAAATGTGAGCCATCCCGAAAGATTTCCCGCATTTTTCTTCATCATTAATTCAATGCCATAGGCTTTTTGTTTTCCCTGCAGCACTTCCGTTTCGATCTGCGGAGAAGATATGAAATTCGCCCCGTCTTTATATTCGACAACATCATTTACCTTTTTATAATAAACTTCGGCTGAAAAATTCAGGAATTTGCGCTTGAAATCCTGATAAAAACCAATGGATACCTGGTCTGCAGATTGGGGACTGATATGATAATCAGCCAGTTTCCACTGGTCTGTGGGAGAAAGTGCAATGGTATTGCTCAGCATGTAGAGATACTGCCGGGTTTTATTGTAGGAGAACTTCACAGAATTATTAGTGCCCGTAAGAAAGGTTGCTGAAGCACGTATTTCCGGACCAGAATAAAAGCTGATAACTTCCCTGTCGGAAAAATACAAAGTATCCTGTATGTATTCCGGTCCCAAAGGATTATCCGGGGCATACTCATAAACAGTCTGTGGTCCCAGATACGTATAAAAACTATATCTCAGTCCGCCATAGATGGATATCCTTTCAGATACCTGGAACTGGTCTGAGATATGGATGGCTCCCTCAATCCCACTTTCACTTCCCAGATATACAGGTTTCCGTGAGGATTCTTCATCCAGGGGCAGTATCTCTCCCCGGTTGATATCGTAGAAAATTGCATTTCCGCCAAATGATACTTTGTGCCTGAAGTCCGGGATCCAACTAAAGTCTGATTTAAGTTCGTAATGATTGATCTGGTAATCATGCTGGTATGCTTCCTGAGGCAGGCTGTTATTCTGGTGGCCAAATTGATACTGAGACATCGCAAGAGAGGTATTTGCACTAAGGATGGAAGAAAACTGATGCCACCAATCCACGGAAGCACCTGCATTTGAATATTGATATTCTTCTGTAGATGCAAGCCTGAACCTGTCTTTACTGTAATAACCAAAAATCTTGATAAGGTTTCTATCGTTCAGTTTTGTGGTAATTCCTGCTGCCAGATCATAAAAAAGAGCGTTGCTATTCCTGAGATCAGGATCCTCCATCCTTTTCAGGATCCAGTCGGAATAGGTGGATCTTACACTCAGGACATAAGAGCTCTTGTCCTTAATTATAGGTCCCTCCAGAGCAATCTTTGCTGTGATGGGGCTGATACCTCCCCTTGCAGTAAAGTTTTTATTATTTCCCTGCCTGGAAGAGATATCAATAACAGATGCAAGTCTCCCTCCATATCTACTGGGAAGATTACTCTTATAAAAAGAGAAATCACGGATGATATCCGGATTAAAAGCTGAAAAGAATCCAAAAAGGTGCGAGGTATTATAAACCGGTATCTTGTTCAGCATGAACATATTCTGATCCACCGCGCTTCCCCTGACATTAATACCGGCAGATCCTTCGCCGACATTCTGTACACCCGGTAACATCTGTACGACCCTGAGTACATCTTTTTCTCCGAGTACCACAGGGATTTCTTTGATGTTTTTTATGGATATCTGGGTAAATCCCATTTGCAGACCCCGTACATTATCAAATTCATTTGATTTGACCGTTATTTCATCAATGGGATACAACCTGCTTGACATCTCAATGTTTAATTCACCACTTGACCGGACCTCCATTTTATACTGTAATTCTTCCATTCCCAGGCAATTAAACCTGAATGTATAGGAACCGGGAGGGATGGACAGGGTGTAATACCCATTGATATCTGTAATAACCCCCCTGGCTAATTCCTGCACATAAATGGTTGCACCCACCATTAACTCCCCGGTTTCCGAATCCTTGATGGTACCATTGATTACGGTTCCCTGGCCATTCACATGATCAGCCGGGTTTCCGACGTATATGGTTCTCATTGTACTTTTTCTTCGGCCTTCAATATAGAGTCTCTCGGCTTCAGTGAGTGTATGTGTTTCCAGGCTGTCATCGAGTCGGTCAGAGTCTTGGCCAGATCCTTCATAATCAGGTAGTTCGGTAACCAGCGGATGGTGACTGGTGATAAATATCTTATCATCCCTTGAGAAATAATACAAATCATTCCTGGAAAGGTGATCGGAAAGTATTTTATAGAGTTCCAGGTTATCACCACTGGCCGAAATACGAAGATCTCTGGTCCATTCTTTCCTGTAAACAAACTTTACGGGTACCTGCTCTTCGACTTCCTGGGTAAACTCGTCGAAAGGAAGGTCTTTAAAATCACCTGAAATTACGGGTCCCTGGGCGGCTGTAAATGAATGCACGAAAATAAACCCTATGATCAGTGGTATTGCCTTCATTAATCTTCTTTGGGGGGCTTTGTTAAGGAATTACAATAACTGATCAGCCAGTCCATTTGTGGATCGTTCAATTTTCTGACCTGAAACTTATTTTGACGGATGAATGACTTTATTTGAGACTGATGGTCAGGAAAGAGCCGGACAAATGACCGGTTGCTCTTGAATGCATGCAAATCAGACTGCCAGAACAGGTATGATTTTTTTTGTACCTCTGTAAACTCTGTTAGCGTATTTTGGTCAATTGCCCTGGGGATTTCCTGTTTTTTAAAATGATATAAACAGGCCATTTCATCGTTTCCTATAACCTGAAAGAAGAGCGTTCCGGTACCGGGAAACTTGTATTTATGAAATTTTCTTCCATTGATCTCAAATTCTTTAAGTCGTAAATTATTCAATATGATTTGTTTGTTTCCTCCTGTAGGGTGATCAATCAAAAGAAGTACTTGTTGATTATAGATATCATACTTAATAAAAACATTTTTATACGCCTTTTCATCGATGACAACCCTGCCTTGGTAGTATTTATCTTCATAAAGGAATTTATGCCCTGAGGAATGAGTATGCAGATTAAAATATTCAATTCCATTGATGAGATCCTGATCAGGCCCGTAACTTTCCGAGATCATTTGTTCCAGATCAGCCAGGATGCTTGTGTCTGATTTCTGGGCATGTAAGCCAGGTGGCAGGGCTACCAGCATGAGGGTGATCAGCCATGTGAGAATCATGCCAGAAATGCTGACCGGTGAAGGGGTGTAGCCGGCCGATAGATCAGCAGCCATATGTTTAGGAAATAATTTTCAGTGCTGGTATAAACCAGCCTTAATACGCTAATACAATATTACAATAAAATGCCCTACCACCAATAGCATCCGCTGTTATACCTTGGACAGGGGATGAGATAGGTCTATATCAAGCTTTAGACCTGATTTAGGATAAAAGGTTTAATGGCAAAAGCAATTTTATTGTTTGATATAACAATTTGTCCTGACGATCAACATTGAGTTTATAACGGTTACATAAAAAAAACCGCTCGGAAATTTCCGGGCGGTTTTATATATTCTAAAAATCTACTCTGTATATCAGCCGGTCTATTTAAATTCTTATGAATAGCCCTGCCGAAAGGTCAAACTGTACCAATGGAACACGGAAACTGGCACCACTGGAGACTCCTCCTGTACCCACTCCAAGATAGAGCCCGTTGAATAGCATGGGCATGCCCAGCCTGGCCTGCAGCCTGATCCCAATCCTTTCATGCAGAAAGATCTTTGCTCCCCCTGCAAGGGCTGCCGAAAATGCCCAGGCATCACCGGAATAGTAGTTTGGCCCGTTTCCCTCGTCGAAATCGACTTGATCTTTAATGTTAAATCTCGTTGCACCCAGGGAGAAGTTCCCAAAAGGTACAATCATATCTGAACCAATGTCCAGCTGTTGGAGTCCTCCGATGTGGAAATATTCAGTTGAGATATCAAAGGGTTGTGAGACACCTTGGTAGCTAAAATACTGGACCCTGGTATCACTCCTGTTGTAAATAAATTCAACGAATGTCTCGGAGGATAGTGCAATGCTTAATTGACCCCCGTAATTAGGCTTGTCTTCAATTTTAAAGTCCCCGTAGTAAGTCCGGATCTTACTGTTTAAAGAGATTCCGTAGAAACCGCCAATTTCTGCTTTTTGGGCCTGGATGGTGGTGATCAGCATAAGACCTGCTGCAACCAGTAATAGTGCTTTCTTCATGATGTATTTGTCTTTTTGTGTTTCATTCTAATAATCGCGCAATTTACAGTTTTTTTCAAAGTGCAACAATAAGATATTAATTCCTTATACATACCTGCTTAGAAATAAAATAACTATATTTTAACAATCAGCAATTCACTAACAAAATGGATAATCCTGATATTCATCGAAGGGATTTTATGAACTATACGGGCATGGCCAGGCCATTACGGAACTGGTGGAAAAAAACAAGAACTTGAGAAAATCAAAGGTAAGAGATCAATCATTATCATTCAAGCAATTCGTAATCGTGCATTTCCTTCATGAAGGCGACAAAGTCATCTTTCTTCTCTGAGGCCATCCATTTTATCGCAGATCTCGGATGTTCATTCAGTGCCCCGGTTATCATGTATGGCATATGGTATCCCCAGCTGATCTCCTTTTGCAGGGGATGTATATGATTTTGTATGACGTCAAGAAGTGGAAGGAGCCTGTATTTGGGATTTTTCAGGAAGGCGATCAGGATCTCAATCGGGCAGTTCCCGGCACCCCTACCCATTCCCAGTAAGGTGGCATCCAGCATATTGCAATTTTCAATGATGGCTGTAATTGTATTAGACATGGCCAACTGCATGTTATTATGGGCATGGATCCCAATGGTTTTGTCGGGAAGGGCCTTCCTGTACTTTTGGACAAGGTGCTGGATATTTTCACTATACATGCTCCCAAAACTGTCTACACAGTAGAAAATGGGAACCCTTGATTTGGCAATATCCTGCAATGCTTCATCCAGGTCCATTTCGTTCACCTTGGATACGGCCATGAGGTTGATGCAAACTTCGTATCCCTTGTCAATACAATGTTCTGCCAGTGCTATGCCCTTGTCAATCTGGTGAACATAACAGGCCACCCTGAGCATATCTATAACACTGTCTTTGGCCGGAGGGATATCTCCCGGATCTATCCTGCCAATGTCTGCCATGGCTGATAGTTTAAGAGATGTTTTGTTGCTGCCCACAACCCTTCGCAGATCCTTGTCATCACAAAATTTCCACGGACCCACCTCATCCCTCGAAAAGGCACTTTCACTGCTTTTATAGCCGATTTCCATATAGTCTATGCCAGACTTTACGCAAGCTTGGTAGACAGCACGTACAAAATCATCGCTGAATTGCCAGTTATTCATTAAGCCACCATCTCGTACGGTGCAATCCATTACCTTTATCTCTTTCCGGTACATATTCCTTTTTTTTATGGTTTGTTATTGGTGTTATGTATATCAAACTGGATCTGTATATTTTTCTCGATGAGGAGACCGAAAAGTTTCTCAAATAATTCCGGATCCAATCCCTTTTCGGCTGCCCATGCCTTTCTCTGCTTTAGTACAAGTGCTTTCCTTTCCCTGGCAATGATCCCTTCATCATCGGATTTATATTTCACAATCTCCCGGACATAGGAATCTCTTAGAGCATACAGCCTGATGATCTCCTTGTCGATCTCATCTAAGGCATCCCTGATATCCTGGATATCTTCGCAGTCTTCTGGTTTTTTTTCAGGTACCATAGCTATTTATTAGTATATCACTGCAATATATTACAATTATTAAGAAAAAAGCCAACTATCCTTATGATTTGAAAACCCCTGGGATTGAAAGTAAGGTATTTAGAAGTATTCTTCTTAATTGGTCCCAGTTTTCATGCGCGTTTTATAAATTTGTGGGTGACGGGAGGCTCCCAATGAAAAAATCCATCCTCATATTTCTCATACTGGCTATATTCTCTGTTTTATACAGCCAGAAGCCCTTAGTAATCAGGGGAATCATAAGCGATTCTCTGAGTGGGGAGCCGCTTATTGGTGCAAGCATCAGCGTGGATGAAAAGAAGGGGACCATTTCTGATGCCGGCGGATATTATACCCTGCTTACAGAAGGAGAGATGATTACGGTGATCTGCCGATACCTGGGATATCAAGCCTACAGAAAAACAATATATGCAGGTTCAAGGGATACCATCATCCTGAGTGTGAAGATGGCCCGTTCTGTTACTGTGCTGGATGAGATAGTGGTGAGTGCCAGCAGATATGAGCAAAAGTTATCAGAAGTACTGGTTTCAATGGATATCATTAAACCCGAACGGATCATAAATAACAGCATTAGCTCACTGGATAATATTATTGCTCAGACACCCGGTGTTGATATTCTGGACGGACAACCCGGTATCCGTGGAGGGGCCGGGTATAGTTATGGGGCAGGTAGCCGTGTCCTGGTGCTTATGGATGACCTGCCCATTTTGACAGGAGATGCCGGGGATGTTAAATGGGATTACCTGCCGGTGGAGAACATTGCACAGATCGAGATCATCAAGGGTGCTTCATCAGTGCTCTACGGTTCATCAGCACTGAACGGGGTATTTAATATCCGGACCACTTATCCGGCATCAGAACCGGAAACCAGCCTGAGTACCTTTTTTGGGGTATATCTCGATCCCAAACGAAGTGAAATGGTCTGGTGGGATAAACAGCCCGTATGGGCAGGAGCCCAATTCTCTCATACCAGGAAGATAGGGCAAGTGGACCTGGTGGTGGGTGGAAATATTTTCAAAGACCAGGGGTACAGGGAAAATGAAAACCAGCAAAGGGGACGCCTGAACCTGAAACTAAATTTCAGGAGCAGGAAAATCAAGGGTTTGTCCTACGGAGCCAATATGAACAGTATGCTTGTTGAAAAGATAGATTTTCTGATGTGGCAGGATGCCGATTCTGGTGCCCTGAGACAAAATCCAGAAGCCATATCTGCCCTGAATGGCAGCCGGGTAAACGTTGATCCATACATCATATATCATGGGAATAAGGGTGCCCGGCACAGCCTGAAAACAAGGTTTTTTCATGTCAGTAATAATTTCCCCGAAGCCACTGATAAAAATAACCGTTCAAACCTTATGTTCGGGGAATACCAGTATTACAGGAAATTTGGACAAAGGTTCGATCTTACAGGAGGATTATCTGCTACCTGGTCAGAAACAGTGGCAGAGCTGTATGGAGATCACAACAGTTTTAACAATGCCATTTTTGCACAGCTGGATGCCAAACCTCTAAAAAAACTGAACCTGTCTTTTGGTGTCCGTTTTGAACGGTATAAACTTGACAGGGAGGTAGAATATTCTAACCCGGTGGTTAGAGCGGGACTGAATTACCAGGTTTTTGAATATACTTACCTGAGGGCGTCATTCGGGCAGGGCTACCGTTTCCCCTCGGTGGCAGAGAAATTTACAGCCACCAGTGTGGGTGCCATGAATATATTTCCCAATCCTGATCTGCTGTCAGAAAGGGGGTGGAGTGCGGAGCTAGGTGTGAAGCAGGGTTTCAGGCTGGGTGAGTGGAACGGTTATATTGACCTGGCTGCTTTCTGGACCCAGTACCATGAGATGATAGAATTTAATTTTGGGGTTTATAAACCTGACAGTTTAGAATATCCCACTTTTGACCATATTGGTTTCAAAGCATTGAATGTGGGGAATGCACGAATTACGGGATTTGAGACTACCCTGGTGGGAGCGGGAAAACTGTACATCGTACCGCTTACAATTATGGCCGGTTACACCTATATCAATCCAGTCGATTTGAATGTCGAAGAGTCTGGGGATACCACAGAGAACCAATACCTCAAATACCGCTATAAACATTCCGTTAAAGGGGATATTGAACTTTCTCCCGGCAGATTTACACTGGGTTATACCATCATTTATAACAGCCGCATGGAGAATATTGATGAAGTATTTCTAAATCCTTTATTTGGAGAGATGATCCTGCCCGGATTCCCGGACTACTGGGCCCGGCAAAATAATGGCTATACCATAATGAATGCCAGGATATTGTACGATGTTGCTGCGTTTTTAAATGTGGGACTCATACTGCGGAACATGACAAATAAGGAATACATGGGCAGGCCGGGGGATATACGGCCGCCCAGGAGTATTACTTTTCAGCTTACTTTTCGATTTTAAAACTTAATCCTTCAGTTTCAACAGGCGGTTGGTATATATTTCCCCCTTTGTTGTGATGTGATAAATATAGGTACCGTGCCTGAGATCCTGTCCGTCAAAGCGGAAGCTGTTATTCCCTGGTGAGGTCCTTAATTGTTCCCGGTAAACAATGCCGCCCAGTAAATTATAAACAAGCAGTTCGGCATCTTCAATGCCCTGTGATTTCAGCCGGATAGTAGTGGTATTATTAAAAGGATTCGGTCCGCAAATTATCCGCTGGTCCTCCATAAAGGGGTCATCCAGTCCAGATTCAGAATGGATAACGATACTTACACTAGTATCATCATTGATGCTGTCAATTCTAATCACACCTAAACCTGGAATATTCGCTAAAACGGACACTGTTATGCCAAGATCATATACTCCAGCAGTTTCCGGTATTCCGCTCATTAATACGCAATAAGCACTATCCGGCATAAGCGTATCGGCATTGGCTTCATAGGTGATCCCGGGGGGCATGTTCTTTACATCCTGTACAACCAGATCCAAAACATCCACCACAAGGCCACCATAATCATATTGGTTCGGGGTAATGATGGTAATCACCTCACTGTAAGACTGCCCTAAATATCCATCAGGGAGTGATTTGGGACAGAAAGCACCTGATTGCAGGGAGTCGATGCAGTTGACTGTATCAGGATCACATTGGGCGTGACTTATAGAAATGCTTAGAAATAAGGCTGATACAACAAAAAGCAATGAGTATAATATCTTTTTCATAATGTTCAATTTGCTATAAATGTAGTAAATAATGATCCCCAAGTCAATAGCATGGTCCGGCAGATGTTCACAGACCTGCGCTTGATTAAAGCTTGCTTAAGGGGAATAGCTGTTTCCAGTCCCCCGTCTCCTCATGCAACCACTTATCGAACCATGCCATGATGGTATTGTGCCACTCAATACGTTTGGAGTATTCCAGAATCCAGTGATCCTCCCCTTCTACCTGTACCATTTCGACCGGCCTTCCCAGGATTTTAAGTCCCACCCAAAGCTGCAATGATTCTCCCAGAGGGACATTGGTATCTTTTGAACCATGCAGCAGCAATAAAGGGGTAAAAATCTTGTCAGCATTGAACAGGGCACTTTGATCAATATAAATATCCTTCCTGTTCCAGGGGTAGGCATCTCCGGTTGCGTTAGCCGAATATCCGTAACCCCAGTAGCCTTCTCCCCAGTAGGAGCTGATAGAGCTGATCCCTGCATGGGAAATGGCACAGGTAAAAATATCCGTCTGGGACTGTAGGAGCATGGTCATGAATCCGCCATAAGAGGCGCCTATACACCCAATTTTTTTCGGATCTACAAAATCATGCGTTGCTATGAATTTTTTAGTTCCTTCAATGATCTCACCAGCCACTGTTTTACCCCAGTTATTCTGGTGCCGTGCGGAGAACTCCTGTCCGAATCCGGTAGCACCGCTGGGCTGTGGGACATATACGACATATCCCTCTCCAGCCCAGATATCGGCCGGGTACCTTCCGCCAAAACTTTTTGATATGGGACTGGTTCCACCGTAATACTGGACAATCAGAGGGTATTTTTCAGCAGGATCAAAATCCCTTGGATAGATGAAAAATCCCCTGATCAGGGTACCGTTTTCCATTTCAAAATCCCACTCCTCTGAGTGACCAAACCGGACATGCTCGTAAGTGCTGGCTTCCACATCATCAAATAGGCTACTGGATCCGGTTTCCAGGTCCAGGATCCAGGCCCGGTTATGTTGGCCCAGACCGGTTCCGGTATAAGCCGCCTTTAGCTTCTTTTCAGCCAGGCTGAATGATCCGAGCACCTCGGATTGGGTAGAAATCAGTAAAAATTGCCGGTCCCCGGTATCATATGCATACAATCTCCTGTAGATCTCATCTATGGTAGTAAAATAGATACGGCCATCCGCCGGGTGCCAGTTGGCAGAAGACACTGATGGATTGAAATCCCTTGTGATGGGATCAACCTCACCGGTCGAAAGGTCATATAAATAGGCCTGTGTGTCATAATTATTGGCGATGGGATTATCCCCGATATTCCTGCCTCTTTCGCCGAAAAGGTCTGGTCCCCCGCTAACCAGCAATTTTGTTCCGTCAGGAGAAAAACTGGCCGTTCCGCTCCATTGGGAATCTTTCCAGAGCGTATCCACCTTTCCTGTGTTGAGATCCATCAGGTACATGTCCTGCTGGTTGAATGGCCTTTGCGTGGGATTGGGCCTGGTAATGCTGAAAACAATGTTTTCTCCATCCTGGCTGATATCGTTAAGCCAGGTGCTGTTTTCCCCGAAAGTTAAGCGGCTACTGACTTTGCTTGCTACATCATATTGATAGAGGCTGCCAACAGATTTATCGGGGAATGTGCGGTTACCCAGCTCGTCCATATATTGCAAAGAGGATTCTGGATCTGCCTTCTTTTTCTCAGAGATGGTATAGATAAGAAACTTTGCATCAGGGGACCATTCTATTCCGGAAAGCTCTTCAATATTCTCTAGTACAGGATATTCATTTCCTTCCTCAAGGTCATATAACCAGACTGATGATCCTTTCTCTCCCTGTTTGATATAATATAGTTTCTTCCCCGATGGCATCCAATGAAAACCCCTCGTCCCAGTTTTCCTGAAACTTTGGTATATTCTGCCAGAATTAACTTCTTTTATCTCTGTCCAGCTGCTGGTTTTCCCAGACTCTATATCCACTTTGCTGTAATTGACCAAAACCATGGATCCATCTGCGGACATGGAAACACTGCCAAGCTTTGTGCTTTCCAGGAGGTGATGGATATTCATGCCGCATACGGGTGAGGTACTCAGCAGAGGTTTTCCGGTCACTTTTGCTTTGACCCACCACTTATTCTCATCTCCCCTGGTATATAAAGATTTCACAATGACCAGGAATTTTCCACGGTCCAGATCCAGGGTGGTTTTGCCGGTAATTGAACTGTCCTGCTTCGCCAGCTCGTAACTTGATGACAGCTTATTACCCTGAAGGAAAATCTCGAACATCTGGGGACTTTTTACTTCCAATTTATATTCGTTCAGTCCTCCCGATTCAATGTAAAATGCAAGGTAGGCAATCTGATACTCTGCCTTCCTGATGGATTTTATTTCCAGGGATTCACCTTCCGGGATACTGTTTAGCATCCAGTTCTGTATTTCCTGATTATCCCAGCGCAATGGCTCCCCATCTGCTGGTTGTAGGGTGGCCAGGTCCAGGTAAACATTTGATAATACATGCCTGGGACCAAAATCTTCAGATTGTATATTCTGTCCTTTGATAAATCCAGGAGCATGAACCTGCAGAGGTCCGGAGATAAGCCACTCATTCACAGATATATCACTTGCTATTATACAGTCGAAGATCAGAGAACCCAGCAGTATCAGGGAAATCTTTGTTTTCATGTGCTGCATGAAGGACTATTTTACTTGAACAGCTCTGAGTTATCGATAAAAATCAGGTAATCCTTGATCTTATCACCATTCAGTCTGAAGGTATTGGAGAAATCAACAGAAAGGGTGGATCCGTCCAGACGGGTATAGGTGACATTCCCCATTACAAAGCGTATCCCTTCCAGTTCATAAATTTCCAGGTTTTTATGCCTGATGGCTTTTATCGATTGAAAAAACCCGGCTACAAATTCAAAAACATTATTCTTGCCACTGATTACCGGGATGTTGGCAAACTTAAACCTGGCTTTTTCATCCAGGTAGCTTGCAAAGACTTTTGTGTCAAACTTATCGATGGCCGCAAAGAGGTCTTTAATATCTTTCTGTGTCATAATTTTGTTTTTTCAATCGCAAGATAGGTATTTGTGCCCTATTATTTGATTAACATGCCTTCTTCATTGATAAATGACTTGTGAGGTATTTGTTTTATGAATTACCTTTACTTCAGAAAACTAATACAATGGTTTTGCGTAAACGTCACAACCTGTATTTATAAATTCTCTGGCCATGAAATCAAAAATTCTTTTAATCATTCTGTTGCTGGCAATAGTATCTATTAATGCATTTGCAGTTGTGGACACAGGAGGTGGAGGTGGTGAAGTAGGAGTGCCCCTGGACGGAGGCCTGCTCAGTATTCTTGGTGCAGCTGGTGTCGCTTATTTTGTAGCCCGCAGGAAAAAAAAGAACGCGGAAAATTAAATTTCGCTGAATTTTCGTAATACAATCAAGCGAAAGGTTTTGATAATTTCTATTATCATTGTGCTTTCGCTTGCTATTCTTTATATAGCCCTCACTCTATTCGTATTTGATGTTGATCCGCTTATTAGCTTAATGAGCAGGCTAACAGATGTTTACCTGTTATTCCAGGAGGGTATTGCCAATAAATACCTTCAGTGGGTTGGTTCCGGAGTGTTTGTGCAGGATCACCTGGTGATGCTTGAGGGAGCCGGTTATGATAAGGTGACAAGCGGTGCCTTGATGAGAAAGTGGATCACCCTGCTGCTGCTGATCACTTGGCTAACTCCTGCCAGCCTTAAAAAGAAACTATTTTTCAGCGGGATCATCATCATGCTGAATTTCATAATGTCTCCTGTCACAATCGCCTTACAGGCGCATTTTAGTGCACATGGAACAGACCTGTATTCCAATACCAGGATATCAAGGACAGCAGCTCATCTAATGAATATGACCCTGTTGTTTGCGTGGTTAAGAAATCACCGGCAAACACTCTGGAAATTTCTTTCACGGACCTGGCTCGGAAGTGATCTGATAAAGCAGAAATCCAGACCCATTGTAATGGTAAGTTATGTATATCTGATTTTGGGCTATTTCATCCTGGGATGCTTTGAATTTACGCCCTGGGTCAATTTCCTTTTCAAGTCATCCCATGAAATCCTCACCTGGTTTAATATTGATTCCGTGGTTGATTCTCAGGTGCTGATCGGGGACAGGGGATCCTTATCTATGCTAAAGAGCTGCCTGGGACTGAATACAATGTTATTGTTTGCTTCACTCGTTTTCCTCATGGGAGAGAATAGTTGGACAAGCTGGATCTATATTTTATCCGGACTGCTTTTTCTGAATATTGCCAACATCATGCGGCTGGTACTGCTATTCATGCATATCCAGGAACACGGGACCTATGTTGGTATTGTGGACTACCATAACCTTTATGACTATATTATTTATGGCATTGTATTTATCCTCTGGGTGATCTGGTTTGAAAAATTCTCAAACCTCAAGATCCTGAGAAATAGAGGCTGACAGGAATCAGTTCATCATGGCTGGTTATTCGCTTCTACCAGGTCTTTGTAACGGGCTAGATTCATCACGAATGCATCGGGATACCCAATGATTTTAATACCCGGTAATGCGTTAAGTGCCTCCTCCGGTGTATCAAATTCACCTATTACATACCGGTATAATCCATCCTTGCCAATAATTCTTTTAATTCCGTGAATGGCTATGAAATAATCCATGTCTAGGGGACTTGACATGGCGATAATCTGTATGGTATAGATCTTGTTCGATAAATCAGGTACAGCGCTTTGGGTCCGGATAATGCGGTCAAGTTCGCGTTTTTCGATAAGCTTGGCAGAGGGAAATCCCTTATCCACTGCAGTATTCACCAGATCCAGGGCATCTGCCTTCTTACCATATCTCCCGGTCGTATAAATATAGGAACTGTTGGTCTGGATTTCATGGATCAATTCCTTATTCATGATCTTTGGGATATTATAATCTCTTTCAACGGCTGTACTCAATAGCACAGAATAATTGAGATCCTCCTTTGGTCGGAGATGCTCGGGTACGAAGATCTCTTCAATGGTGATCCGTTCATCCTCAAAATTCATCAATCTCACCTCAACATGCCTGTTCAGTTGTCGCCCTGCCGGATTATCGGATCCGTCCGGATTGTAATTGATGGCAATGTTGTCCTGTTCACCTACACCTTTGGCAATAAACCGGTTTTTTGCGATCCCTTTTGTCGTCAAAAATTCGGCCACAGTCATGGCTCTTTTCCTGGAGAGTTCCAGGTTGTAATCTTCTTTTCCCATGGCATCGGCATGCCCGATCACTTCAACAGACAGTTCAGGGAACTGTTCCATGATCATGCAGAGCCTGTCGACATCCTGAGTGGCTCCATCATCCAGGAGATAATTGTCAAATTCGAACATGATGTTCTTGATGACAAGGAATTCTCCGGTATTTACACCGTGGATCTCCGTTTCAGATTTTTCAGACAATACAAACTCAAGAGGGGTTACCTCCCGGTTTAGGGCTGAATAGCTATCCGTGCTGGCAAGGAAGTCAGGTTCCCCAAGTTCAATTGATTCCATTGTATAGATGCCGGTTTCGCCATTATCACCCCTGGCTGCAGAAGCAAAATAAGCATTTCTTCCACCGTAGTCAGGGATATAGTTCAAATCATCGTCCGGTGTATTGATCGGATAGCCCAGGTTCTTGGGCAGGGTCCATGATCCGTCGGGTTGCCTGATGGTCAGAAAAACATCATAACCTCCAATGGTGGTATGTCCTTGTGAACTGAAATAGAGCAATTCGCCGTTATCTGTAACAAACGGGGTATTCTCATTGTACATGGTATTCAGTTTCGGACCCATATTACAGGGCTTTCCCCATTTTTCATCCTCCTGTAACTCAGATACATAAATATCAAGTGCGCCGTACCCGCCTTTCCTGTTACTTGTAAAGTAGAGTTTCTGCCCGTCGTCGGAAAGGCTTGCTGAAGATTCATAATAGGCAGAATTGATATACCTGGGTAAAGCTTCCATATCTGACCACCGTTTGCCGTTAAAATGACTGATGTACAGATCAGAATTAAATGGATCAGCCCTGGTAAGCAAGAGGGTCTGTCCATCAAATGAAAGAGAACTGATCTGGCAATCAGGGTAGTTCCCGAGCTGGGTATGTATGTTCGATGGCCTTGTCCATGTACCATCAATGTTCCTGGCCATCATAATGGTTTTCTCTGCAGCAGTTTTCGTCATGCAAACCATGGTGGTATTGTCAGCCGATCTAACACCAAAAAATGCATTATCGATAAATCCGTCACCAGTCTCCATTTTTGTAAATTTTACCTGTAGGGGTCGGGAGGTCATTTCTTCAGCCAGCTCACATGCCTCGATCTGTTTGTCAACGTATTCCAGATTGGCAAAGTCATCTCCCTCGATCTCAAATTTATAATGTACATAATAGTCGATAGCATCCATGAAATTAAAATTGAGGTGATGTGCCTTTCCCAGGTAAAACAGAGCTTCGTAAGGAGCTTCCTTTTCCCTGTACGAACCATCTTTGTATTTCTTGGTCATGGACTGAATGGCTGCTTCAAAATATGGAATGGATTCATGCTTCTTTCCCGGAATATTCTGGTAACACAAACCGATCAGGTATTGGACATTCCGGTTCCCGGGTTCCATCTCCAGCAACCTGTCGTAATTTTTAAGGGCTGCTTCATAATCCTCAGTCAGGAATTGGTACTGGGCTTCAACAAAGGACCTTTTAAAGGGTTTTGAATTGATCCCCAGGTTGAAGCTTGTTAGAAACAGTACACAAATTATTGTTAGAGATATGGTTTTCATTACGAAGGATTAATTTATATAGAGCCAAAATTATATGGTTTAAATATCGGTTTTGATCTGCTAACAGCTGGATTATTAACAAGGTCTGGCTTTCTATTAACAATTGCAGCTAAGCATGCCCGGATATCTGATTTATCTCTATATTGAAACATAATTCAGCATCAGCAGATAAAACAGGAATGAATGTTTAATGATTCGAATTATTTATTGAAAGCCGAACAACTCGACAGGGAGGATCCCCTGTCCGAATACCGGGAGCGGTTCCATGCCCCTGAGCCCGAACTTATATACCTGGACGGCAACTCTCTGGGGCGCCTTCCCGCCGCTACAGCAGATAGGTTAAACGAGGTAATGGCCAGGCAGTGGGGCAAATCCCTGATCCGTGGTTGGAATGAAGGATGGATGGACTTACCTCAGCGGTTGGGGGATAAGATAGCAGGCCTGATCGGTGCGGCTCCTGGGGAGGTGCTGGTTTGTGATGCCACTTCTATTAATCTCTATAAGCTGGCTATGGCAGCCATGGTCTACCAGAAAGGCAGGCACAAAATCCTGAGTGATGAACTGAATTTTCCCTCTGACCTGCATATTCTGCAGGGGATTATCGATCAGCTGGGTGCAGGATATGAGCTGGAGCTTATTCGTTCGAAAGATGGTATGAGTATAGATCATGATTCAGTTAAGGATGCCATTGATGAAGACACGGCTTTGCTGACCTTCACCCATACCTATTTTAAAAGTTCCTTTGTGCAGGATATGGCTGGCATAACGTCCCTGGCTCACAAGATGGGTGCAATGGTTCTCTGGGACCTTAGTCATTCGGTAGGATCTGTGCCGGTGGATCTAAAAGCCTGCCAGGTGGATCTGGCCATCGGATGTACATATAAGTACCTGAACGGGGGACCCGGATCTACGGCTTTTCTTTATGTTCGAAAAGATCTTCAGGCAAAGTTGCAGCAGCCCATCTGGGGCTGGCTTGGATCAAAAGATCCTTTTGAGTTCGGGACAATGTATGAACCGGCTGATGGCATCAGCCGGTTCCTTGTGGGCACCCCCCCGATTCTGTCCATGTCAGCCATCGAGCCAGCCATTGACCTGCACCTCGAGGCCGGGATCTCTGCCATTCGGAAAAAAAGCATCCAGCAATCTGCATTTCTTTTAGAGATGTTTGATAATTGGCCGGCCAATCTGAATTTTGCACTGGGTTCTCCAAGATTGCCAGATAGAAGGGGGTCCCATATTGTAATTAAGCACCCTGAAGCAGCATCCATAACACAGGCATTGATTAAACCGCAGGCAAACAGAGTAACCGTGATACCTGATTTCCGTACACCTGATAATATACGGCTGGGGATAGCACCACTTTACAATAGTTTCAAGGATATATTCACAGGTATGCAAAGGATACGGGAAGTGGTTGAGTGTGAAGAATATTTGAAAAATACCTGATTCGTTATGAATTCCGGGGAATAACAATTATTTTTAGTTCGTGGTCTTAAATCATTCGGCCATATAGATCTGCAATTCATGGATTGGACAGATTTTCATCAATTTTTCAGGCTGATCGAAGATGATAATCTCAGCTTGTTTTACAGGGGTGATTTTGCAGACGATATAACCATTCGCTTGATTGATCTGTCTGAATCTCAATTCAAAAAAGGGAAGGAACAAATGTCTCTGAAAAAGAAAGTTTCCTTCCTGATGGCAGAGTGTTTTCAGAATGTTATCAGGTATGGCGAAGAACTGACCTCCGATCATTATCTCCAGGAACAGACGGCTTATTTCATGACACGCAATGTTAACCACAAGTTTTACATTGCATCAGGCAACCTGGTCGAGCAATCCAAGATCCCGTTTCTCCAGGAAAGGATTAAAAACATCAATATGCAAAGTCAGGAAGAATTGAAAGAGATGTACATGAAAGTGCTTGGCGCTGAGGCATTTACAGCCAAAGGGGGAGCCGGACTGGGCATGATTGAAATGGCCAGGAAATCAGGTAGGAAGCTGCAAACTGAATTTGAACAGATCGATGAGCTGATGGCGTATTTTTATATTCAGATGATCATTGATTCACATGGACCATCGCAGGAGATCGGCAAGGAAGGACTACATATTGACCACTCCATCCAGATGAACCAGTTATTGAGGAAGAACAGTGTCATTTTGGCCTATCAGGGAGATTTCAGGCAGCATACAATTCTTCCCCTGTTGAACATGATTGAAAAGAACCTGATGGTGAAGAAAACAAAGTATTCTGCATACAAGACGCTTTTTCATATCCTTGTGGAAATGCTTCAGAATGTAATGCACCATGGATTGATCGTAAATGACAAGCGGGAAGGTCTTTTTACCATAGGTTTACATGATCTCCATTTTACCATCAGTGCGGCCAATTATGTACCATGTGAACAGGTGCCCTCCCTGAAAGAAAAGATGGATCATTTTTTATCCCTTGAAGACCATGATCTGAAAGAACTATCAAGACTGATACTTCAGGAACGGGAAGATGGTCCTTTCAGGGGATCGGGACTGGGGGTCATAGATATCATCAGGGCAAGCATAGTAAAACCCAAATATGTGATTATTCCTGTCGATGATACCAAATTCCTTTTTTACCTGAATGTAAAGGTGTAGTGAAAGGATTCTGGTATGATAATTGGAGAGCTATTCAGAAATATTTAAAAACAGACCGTGAAATTACTACCTGTATATTTAGCAATAATGGCCATGGGACTGGCCTCTTGCAGCGGACTGAAAGTTGTTCAGGACCATGATTCATCGATAGATTTCAGCTCCTACCAAACCTATAATTTTACTCCGTCAGCTGACTCAATCCCAGTTAACCAGCTGAATAAGAAGAGGTTGTTTAATGCAATTTCTGCAGAAATGAATGGATCCAATATCCGCTGGGCGGCTGATCCTGATCTGTTTGTGCATGTACACATGATGATGAAGGGCAAGAGCAAGACCAATGTCTCCTATGGTCAGGGAACAACCTATGACCTGAGCTCTGGATTTTCAACAACCTATATGGATCTCAATGAATACTCTGAGGGATCTCTCTTTTTTGATATCATTGATGCCAAGAGAAAACAATTAGTATGGTCAGGCAAGGCAACCGGGGATATTAAAGATTCCAATGTGCTCAGTGAGAAAGACATTAACAAGATCGTACAAAAGGTTTTCAAGAATTTCCCCCCGCGCTAAGCCAGGCAACCTAGATGTGCAGATATTGGAGTAAGAGCTTATCAAGGCACATGAAAACCACTACCAGCAGTACGAAATAGTTGATTTTCATAAAATATTTGCCTGGTTTAAACTTCTTGTGAGAATGCTGCAGGATGGGCATGAAAGTGAAAATAAGCCAGACGGATGCAATCCACAATCCGGCTTTGGAGATGCTGGAATCCAAGGGGCCCAGCAGGGTGAAAACCACAGTGATCATTGCCGTTCCGGCCACCCACAGAAATATCATCCGGCCCATCTGAGCCTGGCTCATGGTTCTGGACAGGGAGGGGAAGCCTGCTGATTCATATTCATTGCCATATTTCATGATCAACAGCCAGAAATGGGGCACCTGCCATATGAAGAAAAATGCTGCTATGGGGATGACCAGGGGGTCCAGCAAGGATCCATCTGCACTAACCCATCCTATCAAGGGAGGAATACTACCTATTATTGATCCGGGGATAACGGCCCAGGCTGTATATCTTTTAAGGTAGGTGTAAACCACATTATACCAGAAAAAAGCAAGCCAACCCAGAAACATGCCCTGCATCCCGGCTCCCATATACAGCAGCAGTGATCCTGGAATACTGTAGACCAGTGTAACCGCTATGGCACCCTGTTCTGTGATCCTTCCTGAAGGAAGGGGGCGGTTCCGGGTGCGCAGCATCTGGCTGTCGTACCTGTATTCCTGCAGATGATTTAGTGAAGAGGCACCGCTTGCCAGCAGGAATATACCTAGAATAGTCCAGCCCAATCCGGGTTCCAGATGGGTCGTGTGGAGCAAGTACCCCGTTATTGTTGTAATACTTACGGCAGCAGTAATCCTGACCTTCCCCAATTCAAGCCATATGGAAAGCCTGTCATTAATCACCTGGCCAGGCAGGAATTTCCAGCAGACTTTTCTGCTGGCATTTGCATTGCTTTTTTTCCTGATCCTTCTGGCAATCACAATCAGGTTTGCAGTTCTTTACCAATATTCTCATCATACCTGTGGGTTGTTTTTAAGCGGTGGATAAATAAATATTAAAATCAGCGCGAAACTCAACATGTTTATAAAGCCATGTAAGGTCAAGCGTTTTGTCTTGTCATCCACCCGTTCCATGTAGTTGTTGCCCTTGCTGGCCAATGGACCCGGGCTAATGGTGATCAGGATTATGGTTGGTATTTTTATATGGCTGTACACATCAATTTTTATTTGCTGTTTTCCGCCTTGCATACGCCGTTATGGCCACCAGGGCAATTATGGCGAGTGTATAATACACAAAAGCAGGAACTGGCACTGGATCACCTTTGGCATATGAATGCATCCCGGACAGGTAATAGTTTACCCCGAAATAAGTCATGATCACGCTGGCGTAACCCAGTACCGCGGCAAGATTGAACGGATACAGGCTTTTCAGTCCGGGCATAAAACGCATATGCGTGATAAATGCATAGACCAGTATGGTTATCAGGGCCCAGCTCTCCTTTGGATCCCAGGCCCAATATCTCCCCCAGGACTCGTTCGCCCAGATCCCGCCGAGAAAAGTTCCTATGGTCAACAGTCCGAGTCCCGCAATAATAGCCATCTCCCCGATAGAACTAAGAGAATTGATCGCGTGTTCGACCTTATTTTGGTTCTTATGAGACTGCAGCCCCATCAATACAAGGTTGAGAAAACCGAGTATACATGCGAGTCCCAAAAAACCATAACTCGAGGCAATCACTGCCACATGTATGGTAAGCCAGTATGATTTCAATACAGGTACCAGGTTGGTCAGTTGCGGATCCATCCAGCTTAGGTGAGCCGTATGTAGCATCATCCAGGCGAGCACAGCTGTGGCAGCCAGCGGAGTGGCGGTCCGACGAGAAAAGAAAACTCCGGCCAGCATGGTGGCCCAGCTGATGTATAAAAGGGATTCATAGCCATTGCTCCAAGGAGCATGTCCGGATATATACCACCTGAGTGCCAGTCCCACACTATGCACGGTAAATCCAGCAATCAGGTGGATCACCATGATCCTGCGCAGCTTGCGTGGATTGATGCTGACACTGAGAACACTGACCAGCTGTATGATCAGCAGGGTGATTCCGATGGCGAAATAGAAACGGGCCAGCCTGTCAAAGAGGTTGATCCGATTGTAGAAAACCTCTGCTTTCAGCCTTCCTGGAGAAGGCATGATCCCGGACCCCATACGGTCCTGAAAAACCTTCAAATACCCAAGGTATTCATCCGCCTTTTGCCAGTCCCCCGTCTCCATTCCTTCCCTGACCCCCTCCAGGTAGAGCTGTGTAATGTTCACGGCGAAGAGGGAATCTTCACCGGTATAGACTGTCGGGATTGTATTCGGACTGTGCCATGTATGGTTGGGATCATCCTGATCAGGCAGGATGCGAAGCAGGTTGCCTGAATAAACCATGTAACAGATGTTCATTCGCTCGTCAACCCTGAGCATCTCTGTATCAAATTTGGATCGTTCTGAAGATTTTTTGCGGTGGGCATTGCCCACATCGTCTCCAATGATGTATGAGCCTTCCTGAGTGGGATCGAAAAATTTTAGGAAGGAAGCATGTTTTCCATCGGTATTCAGGAGTTTGCTGATTTCCGGATGGGAAACCTTTACCATGGGGATGCTTTGCCACCTTATGGGATCAGCCATCATGCCCAGGAGGACCTGCTCGGGATTCATTCCCTCTAGCTTTGTCCGGCGTGAAACTTTCCGCAAAACCTCCGATGCCATAGTGTTCATCGGTTTTACCCTCCCCTGGTAGTCCTGTACCAGTAATTCACCGAAGGCCTTGGCATGTTTTGCCGAGATCTCCTGTTCCTTTTTTTCATTTATATCCTGAGCCAGGGCCGGATTGTCCCACATGAAAAGTCCAAAACCCACCACCAGGATAATCATGGCCGATTTGCCCTGATTCCCTGTTTCAGCCAGCTGCCTGCTGAGTTTCCGGAACCTGCTGCTGGGATTGAAAAGGCTGAGCAGGATGCCCAGGAAGAGCAGTGCATAGCCTGCATAGGTGACATTGGTGCCCAGCCTGTCCTTGTTGACCGACAATACGGTACCTTTTTCATCGGTATCATAGGATGACTGGTAAAACCTGTATCCACGGTAGGAGAGGATATGATTCATATAGATCCTGTGGCTGGTTGTTTGTCCACTTTCCTGGTCTTCCAGTCTCACCAGGCTTTCAAAGGAGGAAGGACTGTCAGAGCCGGGATACCTCTCCAGAATGAAATCCTCAAGGGTAAGTGAAAATGGTAAAATCCGGGAGACGGATCCATAGGAAAGCAACACTTCTTTCTCTGCTATCGAAACCTGTTTAGGTTCCCCTGGCATTCCTTTAGCACCCCAGAGAGTAATGTCCCTTGATACTGAACCTGTCTTAAGTCGCAATGACAGGGCTGTTTTTCCCGATCCTTCTTGATCAGATGTTTTCATGGCCAGGACCTCGCCTTCCAGTACATATTCAGACAGCACCAGGCTGACCGTCCCGAATGAATACATTCTCATGGGATGAAACTGATGCCAGGTATCAGCCTCCAGGTCCTTTTTGGATTGGTCCGACATACTGAAAAGGCTGACAGGGTAGGGGGAGAGGAAAGCAAGGGAATCCCCGAGCACCTTAATCCGGATTCCATCAGACATCTGCTTGTTGAAATGAAATAACTGTCCCCCGATCCATTTACTCTCTTCACCCAGGAAGGCATAGTAATCCCTTCCCACAGCAGAAGAAGTGACAAGGATCATGGCAGGATCCCCACCATGGACAGACCTGACTGTTGGCCTTGCCTGGGTTATATGATCCAGGTATTGCACCCTCAGGGGACTGGTTTTTGTAGGAATTTTCAACATTTTGTCCGGGTTCCTGATCTCCGACAGAAATATCCGTCTGGAAGCTGGAAAGGTGGCATCATCTTCAAGCACCTGCACCCGCAAATAAGACTCGTCTGAGGTGACGGTAGATGAATTTTGGCCTTCCCTGATGTGGATAAGCCCGGTAAAACCAAGGTACCTGGTAATGCCTGCTCCGACCAGGATCAAAATAAATGAAAGGTGAAAAATAAGAATGGTTAATTTGCTTTTTCTGACAACCCGGTATATGATCATGCTGCCCAGCAGGTTAATGCTGCCCAGCAGGAACAGTACTTCGAACCATGTGGCATTGTAAATATGGGACCTGGCAGTTTCTGGACCGAAATCATTTTCCAGGAATGTAGCCACTGCAATGCTAACTGCGAGGACCATAAGGATCAGTCCCATGAGCCGGAATGAAAAGAATATATGCAGTAATTTCTTCAAAGAATGTTATTTTTGAGATCCCAAATTTAAGGAGAAAAATATCTTATTCTGTTATTTTGTTCTAAATTTTTCTGTTAAAAATATTTTGTAACGAATACCAGGATTATTCGTCATATACTAAAACATTCCTGTATCAATCCGTACAGCTACTGTTCACAAATGATACACAAAGAAGGTAATACATAAGTGATTAAGAAGGTTAACTGTCAAATAATTAGACAGTTGATCTATTTGGCACTATATATGGGAGTAAAAGTTTATGTCAAAACCTAATAATATCCGGCACTATGGTAATTCCCCTGAAAGCGAACGAAGTTGTCATCAAAGCTGGTGATTCATCATATTTAGACGACGCTGAGAAGATTTGCGGCAAGCTAATTATTACAAATCAGCGTATTTATTTTGTAACCTCCAATGGTCATGCAGAAAAATATAACCAGGAGATCCTTCCGTCTGATATACGTGAAGTTATATTCTTCAATGTCAGGAGATTCATGCCCAATGGGCTGAATGTGGTCATGAAGAGTGGTGAGGAAAAAAAATTCTCTCTGAAGAAGCGGAATGAGATGGGTGAGATGATCAATAAGATGTATTAAGTAGTCAAGAGGTAACCTTCCTTCCTTTTTTTTCGTAAATATCCACTGAAACAATTAATAGGGTTTATTTTCAATCTTTGGAACCTGCTTTTATACCGGGCTTGTTCCATATTATCATTGCATGAAAAAGATATTCCTGATCGTTGCAGCTGTCCTAATGCTATCAGTCCCAGCCTACAGCCAGATGGGAAAACGGGTAAAGCTCACGGAGGTCCAGTTTGGGATGGGGCCTGCTTTTCTTGTTGGGGACATTGGAGATCTGGGCATTGGAGGCAATGTGGCCTTTGGTTTCAGACGAATGCTGGATGCTCATTTTGCCGTAAAAGCAAATGTTAATCTTGGATTGATATTCGGTGAAGATAATACTGATCGGGGAATGAAGTATTATACATACCTTGTGGAACCAACCGCACAGATAGAATACTTTTTCCTTGCAGAAGGACGGGGCTTCGGATCGACACGCCACATGAGATACAAGCCGATTATCAGGCCTTATTTCTATGCTGGTGGGGGACCGTTGTTCTTTTTTCCCAGCCACTATAACGAGGATGCTGTCGAGCTTGATAGTTTCAGTAATTATACCCTTATCCTGGTCGGGGGCATTGGCCTGAGACACCGGATCAATGCAGATTGGTTCTGGGGCTTTCAGGCAGGTGGCAGGCTATCTACCAATGATTTTCTTGACGGATATTCGCCCGATGCTTCCCAGTCTAACGATGCCTATATCATGTCTCAGTTCTTCCTCTCATACAGGTTCTGATCAATATCGCACCTGCCCTATTTCACTGAAAACTTAAATACCGTCTTCGTGTAATATTCTTCCCCGGGCCTCAGAACGGTACTGGGGAAGTCCGGTTGGTTGGGTGAATCCGGGTAATGCTGTGTTTCGAGGCACAAGCCGCTGCGATGTTCGTATGCGGCACCTGATTTACCGACCTGTGAGCCGTCCAGGAAGTTGCCGATATAGAGCTGGACTCCAGGCTCTGTTGTGAGCACTTCCATGAACCTGCCGGTTTCCTCACAATATACTGTGGCACAGAGTTCCAGTCCCTCTTTCTCCTTATTGATCACCCAGCAATGGTCATATCCATTTCCTACTACCAGCTGTTCAAAATCCTCGTTTACCCTCGAGCCGATCTTCATGGGTGTGGTGAAATCCATAGGAGTGCCTTTCACTGGAGCGATTATACCTGTAGGAATGGAACGCTCATCGATGGGTATAAAATGGTCTGCCTTCATCATCAATTCATGGTCCAGAATGTCCGCTTTTCCTTCCCCGAGCAGGTTGAAATAGGTATGCTGGGTCAGATTGATCACAGTTGGGGCATCGGTAACTGCCCTGTAGCCTACTTCCAGTTCATTTTCGTTCGTAAGTACATATTCGACCAAAACATCGAGGGTACCAGGATATCCCATATCCCCATCCGGACTTTTCAGTCCCAGTGTAATGGCATTATCAGAGACGCCAACAACATCCCATACCAGTTCACCAAATCCTTTTTTTCCGCCATGAAGCTGGTTGTTGTTGTTGTCTTCATTGATGGGCAGATCATAGGTTTTCCCGTCCAGGGTGAATTTTCCCCCGTCTATCCTGTTGCCAAATCTCCCCACAACAGCACCAAAATTGGGGTCGCCAGCCATTCCATAACGCTCCACATCATTGTATCCCAGTGCTATATCATCCATGTTGCCATCCCTGTCAGGTGCCAGGATAGCAGCGATGACAGCCCCGTAATTGGTAACATATACTTCCATGCCATTGGCATTACTTAATTTATAAAGATCAGTTTGCTTCCCGTCTATGGTTTTTTGGAAACCGGCAGGATCCAGAAACTCTCCAGCGCTTTCCAATTCTTCTGCCTTGTCTACCAAACCCTGTTTTGTTTTGGATTGTTGACAGCCAACAGATGAGCTTAACAAAATAACCAGGAATACCCAATTTAATGCTTTCATTTTTTTATTGATTTAGGTTAACAAATTAATGATCTACCCCTTTTTCACCAGCTTCTATCCTTACCGTCAGGAAATTTTCCCTGGGGGGCAGAGGACAGGTGGCATACTCGGTAAAGGCACAGGGAGGATTAAAAGCCTTGTTAAAATCGATGTTTACCAGTCCCTGTTTATCCGGTTGGTCCAGGTAAAGGAACCGTCCACCTCCATAAGTTTCGAGAGCACTCGTCTCATCAGCAAAAATGACGAATAGTTTCTTCCCCGCTGCCACGGGATAAAATTCCTGCGGCACTCCATTGACATTGAAATGAAGAATGCCAGGGCACATATTTTTTTCAACCGTGCCGATGATGGTAGGAATAAGAAGTTCCCTGGGTTCTTCGTATGCTTCGAAGGCTGCCTCTATTTTCCAGGCAGGATTGGCCGGGAAAGTTTCTATATGTGTTAATTGGTTTATGGCAGGATGTTCATAATCACGGAGGCGAATGCCGAACTGATCTCCTCGCTCAATGATGAACCAGGCCAGGCTGCCTGATTCCAGCAGGGTAGGTTTACCTGTTTTATCTGTATCTATGACGATTTCCTTAACCGGTTTTCCATCCAGTAAAACATCGGCGTCGGCTTCTGGGATGAATCTGACCTGTCCGTTTTCAAGCGTATATATTCCCAAACGTGGTGGTGCTTTCTCAGGATAAATAATACTGTTGGTGGAGTCGGAGCCAATGGTGTTAAGCCCTTCCTCCAGCCAGAAAAGGCCGGCAAGATTCAGCCAGCCGTTTTCTGATTTAAGGCGTGCAAGGCGCTTTTCCTTCCATCTGTTGATTTCTTTGAGATAGGCATCTGAGCTATCCCCATTCTGGTTGCAGGCATTCAGGGTGAGTAAAATCATAAATAGTTGAGAGACAATTCTCATTTTTACGTGAATCATACAAAATTTCAAATATAGGGAAAAACGCGGGTATGGAATAGCATTTATAGTGGTGACTTAAGGGCTATGGCAAAATGATGATTCCCCATACAACATCATCGGGAATTATTTCTATTTTTAAGGTTCTAAAATAAATTTTGCACTTCTTTAAACCAATTGCTAAACCTATGGAAACCTCTTTTAATTTGAGCTGGATAGACTATACCATCATGGTGGTCTATTTTGCATTTGTGCTGGGGATTGGATGGACCTTGAAGCGTTACATGAAGTCTTCTACGGATTTCCTGGAAGCGGGCCGCTCAATTCCGGCCTGGATTACCGGACTAGCATTCATTGCCACTAACCTTGGTGCCCTGGAGGTAATAGGGATGGCTGCATCAGGGGCCAAATATGGGATGGCCACGGTACATTTTTACTGGATTGGTGCCATTCCTGCCATGATCTTCCTGGCCATATTCATGATGCCCTTTTATTACGGTTCAAAGGCACGGTCTGTACCGGAATACCTGAAACTGAGGTTTGACGAAAAGACCAGGGGATTCAATGCATTTTCATTTGCTGTCATGACCATTTTTGCTTCTGGGATTTCCATGTATGCCCTTGCATTGCTGATGGAAACCCTGCTGGGGTGGGATTTCGACTTCAGCTTGCTGATTTCGGCTGTTATCGTCCTGGTTTATGTTTATCTCGGGGGACTTACCTCTGCTATTTATAATGAGGTTCTGCAGTTTTTCCTGATAGTGGTCGGTTTTACCCCACTGGTGATATTAGGACTAATCAATATAGGTGGATGGGAAGGGCTTACCGAAACCCTGGGTGATGTGGCCGTCAGGAATGGTTACGAACCGGGTGCCTGGACCAATTCATGGAAATATATGGGAAGTCCGGACGACAACCCCATGGGCATAGAATGGTTCGGTGTCCTGATGGGACTTGGATTTGTGTTATCCTTTGGTTACTGGTGCACCAATTTCCTGGTGGTCCAGCGAGCCATGGCTGCAGACTCTATGGCAGGTGCCCGTAAAACACCCCTGATCGGCGCTTTCCCGAAAATGCTGCTGCCGGCACTGGTAATCATACCGGGCATGATTGCGATTGCACTGACTGCCATACCTGAAGCTGGCTTTGAACTACCGGTGAAAGGCAATAGCTATGATTATGATAAGGTGATCCCGGTGCTGCTAGGGCATTATTTCCCGACGGGTGTATTGGGACTCGGACTTACGGCATTGATGGCATCTTTTATGTCCGGAATGGCCGGAAATGTTACGGCGTTCAATACAGTTTGGACTTATGATATCTACCAGAGCTATATCAACAAGCATAAATCAGACAGGCATTACCTGCGGGTGGGTCAGCTGACCACTATTTTTGGTGTGCTTGTCAGCATTGGTGCGGCTTATATGGCAAGGTCTTTCAATAATGTAATGGATTTCCTGCAGCTCATATTTGCCTTTATCAATGCCCCGCTGTTTGCCACTTTTCTGCTGGGAATGTTCTGGAAGCGGAGCACGGGGCATGGGGCTTTTCTTGGCCTGGTCTCCGGAACACTGGCTGCCTCATTCCATCATGGATTAACAGCTCCAGCTGGTGCGGATACCCTCATCAAGGGGGGCTGGCTGGGTCAAGTGATACATACCTACCCGAGTGAGATGGCCCAGAATTTCTGGACAGCCATATATGCATTTACAGCAGCCTTTGTACTGACAGTAATCATCTCTCTTGTGACCAAAAAGATAAAGTCAGATGAAGATCTGAAGGGGTTGGTATATTCCCTCACTCCGAGGATCGTGGAAGAGGGTGTTGTATGGTATAAGCGTCCTGCTCCCCTGGCCATAATAGTTGGTATCGTTGCCATTATTTTGAGTTTATTATTCTGGTAAAATAGAAAGATATGGGATTAGATATAAAAGTTCCGATTGGATTGATGTTCACCATCCTGGGTCTGTTACTGACCATTTTCGGTCTGGCCACCGCCAGTAATGCAGAAATGTATCAGCGGTCTCTTGACATTAATATTAATCTTTGGACCGGTGCAGTTATGCTGGTTATAGGCATTATTATGCTGGCTTCTTCAAAGTTGAAACCTGCCAAAGATAAGTAGGTATCAACAGCTTGGAGATCTTCTTTTATGGATGAGCATTTCAGATGCTTTCATGACAAATTTGTGTCATTTTAAGTGTGCCGCTAACATTTAAAATTCATATATTTATCATTCATTACTAACAAACACTGACACAAGGGTATGACCATGGAGAAGAGAGGGCAGACCAAAAAGAAATATTATACAGAGTATACCAAGATCTATGTTGCAGTAGATTGTATCATATTTGGCTTTTTACAGAATCAGCTGAAAATCCTGCTACTTACCAGGGATTTTGAACCTGGAAAGGGCAAATCCTCACTGATTGGCGGATTTGTTAGAAAAGATGAAAGTTTGGATGATGCTGCTGCACGTATCCTGTATGACCTGACAGGGCTTGAAAATGTTTTCCTCGAGCAGTTGTACGGCCATGGCAAGACTGATCGTGATCCTGGTGAGAGGGTGATCTCTATATCCTATTATGCGCTTTTAAAGGTGCAGGACCTGGATCATGACCATGTTGAGAAACACGGAGCTAGATGGTGTAATATTGGTGAATGTCAGGAGCTGATTTTCGACCATAATGATATGGTGATTGGCGCATTGTCCAGGTTACGCCACAGAGCTAAAAACCAACCCATTGGATTTGAATTGCTGCCCAGGAAGTTTACCATTCCCCAACTGCAGATGCTATATGAGGCCATATATCAGAAAACGCTTGACAACCGTAATTTCAGGAAAAAGTTGCTGGCCATGGATATTTTAGAAAAACTTGAGACAAAAGATAAGTCTACTTCCAAAAAGGGTGCCTTCTTGTACAGGTTCAATAAGAAAAAGTATAACAAGTTGCATCAGGATGGATTTTTGTTTGACCTTTAGGAATTGCCCCTTTGTATCCGGATCGTATGTCGACTGATTAAATAAAATCTAATGCTGGAAGAACTTAAAGCATCGGTATGTAAAGCCAACCTGGATCTGGTTCAATATGGACTGGTGATCTTTACTTGGGGGAATGTAAGTGGGATAGACCGTGACAAGGGACTGGTAGTCATAAAACCTAGTGGTGTAGCTTATGACAATATGAAACCCTTGGATATGGTCGTGATAGATCTTCATGGAAACAAAGTCGAAGGGGATAAAAAACCATCCTCCGATACACCGACCCATACCTTCCTGTACCAACATTTCCCTGAGATTGGCGGGGTAGTTCATACGCACAGTACATGGGCTACAAGCTGGGCCCAGGCAAAGCGGCCTATCCCGGCTTATGGGACCACCCACGCGGACTATTTTTGCGGAGAGATTCCTTGTACCCGTCCCCTTACAAGAGAAGAGGTGGAGGAACAATATGAGTTGAATACAGGTATGGTCATCGTTGAAACCTTCAAGGATCTTGATCCAAAGGCTGTACCCGGTGTATTGGTCAGCCAGCACGGACCATTCTCATGGGGGAAGGATGAACACGATGCAGTGCATAATGCCAGGGTGATGGAAGAGGTGGCGAAGATGGCCTATTATACTGAATCACAAGGGAATACCGCTGCTGCTGACCCTTTTCTGCTTGACAAGCATTACAGGAGGAAACATGGGAAAGATGCCTACTATGGGCAGGATTAATATATTCCCAACAAATATTTGCAGAATAAATGGAAAATGAGAATTATGTGATTGGGTTGGATTATGGGACAGATTCAGTCCGTGCGGTAATCGTGAAAGCATCAGACGGTTCAGAAATAGCTAGTGACGTACATCTTTATACCAGGTGGGCTGAGGGAAAATACTGTGATCCAACGGCCAACCAGTTCAGGCAACATCCGCTTGATTACCTGGAAGGCTTTGAAAATACCATCAAGAACTGTATGAGTCAGGTATCACCTGAGGTTCAACGAAACATCAAAGGGATTTCAGTTGATACTACCGGATCCACACCTGTTGCCGTAAACAGGGAGGGTACGCCACTTTCACTTACCCCGGGCTTTGAAGAAAATCCCAATGCCATGTTCGTCCTGTGGAAAGATCACACGGCTGTAGTGGAGGCAGCAGAGATTAATGAGGCCTCACGTACCTGGGGTGGGACAGATTATACCAGATTTGAGGGAGGGGTGTATTCATCTGAATGGTTTTGGGCAAAGATCCTGCATGTAATGCGCGAAGATGAAAAAGTCCGTGAGTCCGTTTATTCATGGGTTGAACATTGCGACTGGATCCCTGCCATCCTAACCGGTAATACAGATCCGCTAACCATGAAGCGCAGTCGTTGTGCTGCAGGACATAAGGCCATGTGGCATGAAGATTTCGGCGGACTCCCGGTGGAAGACTTTCTGGTGAAGTTAGATCCGCTGCTAGCCGGTTTACGAGAAAAACTATTCAAGGATACCTATACTTCCGATGTGCCCGCCGGTACCCTGACAGCAGTTTGGGCTGAAAGGCTTGGCCTCCCTGATGGAGTATTGGTTGGGGTTGGTGCTTTTGATGCCCATATGGGAGCAGTTGGGGGAGAGATAGAACCTTACCACCTGAGCAAGGTGATGGGTACGTCCACCTGTGATATGCTGGTAGCTCCTTTTGATGAGGTTGGAGATACTCTGGTGGGTGGTATTTGCGGACAGGTAGATGGGTCCATTACGCCGGGGATGCTGGGACTGGAAGCCGGGCAGTCGGCATTCGGAGATGTTTATGCCTGGTTTAAGAATGTGATCGCCTGGCCCGTTGAAAATATCCTGGCCAATGTTGAATCCATCGATGTTGAGACAAGGGATAAACTCGTTGAGGAAGTATCCGACAGGATCATTCCAGAACTGACAGCGGCTGCAGAAAAGATTGACATAGGGGAGTCCGGAATTGTGGCATTGGATTGGATGAACGGGCGGCGTACACCGGATGCCAACCAGGCACTGAAGGGGGCTGTCATGGGACTCACCCTGGGGAGCGATGCTCCCAGGATTTTCAGAGCCCTGGTTGAGGCCACTGTTTTTGGTTCCAAGAAGATAGCTGACCGCTTCTTAAGTGAAGGAGTCAGGATAGAAGGCGTGATTGCGCTTGGAGGAGTTGCTAAAAAGTCTCCTTTTGTGATGCAGGTCATGGCTGATGTATTGAACATGTCCATCAAGGTAGCCAGATCTGAACAGACGGTGGCCCTGGGAGCATCGATGTTTGCAGCCGTGGTAGCCGGGATCTATGAAACCATTGAAGCAGCACAGCAGAAAATGGGGGCTGGATTTGATGCAGTTTACGAACCAATACCTGAAAATGTAGAAAAATACAAATCCCTTTACGAAGCCTATGGACAAATGGGTGAATTTGTAGAGGGTTTTATCTCTTCAACTTGACCCGGAGTCGATACATAATAACATTCCTGCTTTTAGCAATATTTTCTTCTGTTTGTGCGTATGTGGCTGATTCCATCCCTCCTGTGATCATACAGAGATTGCAGGGCGAGATTGTATTTGATGGTATTCCTGATGAGCTCGCCTGGCAGCAAACTGAATCATTTCCATTCATCACTCACAGTCCCGTTTTCGGCAATCAACCTGAGGAAAGGACAGAGGTACGTATCATGTATGACGATAATTATGTTTATATCGGTGCTTGGTTTTATACTAAAGATCCGTCTAAAATATTATCCACCTCGAAATTACGGGATGAACTTAAACCCGATTGTGACTGGCTTGGTGTCGTCCTTGATTCGTATAATGACAATGAAAATGGCATGAGTTTTTGGACCACTCCTGCCGGATTACGAACAGATATGACAGTGTTTAATGATGCTGCCGGATCTGTCAGATATGAACCAATTAATGTCAGCTGGAATACCCATTGGGATGTAAAAACCCATGTCAATGAGGAAGGGTGGTTTGTGGAGATGCTGATACCCGCGTCAAGCCTGCGTTTCCAGGAGAAGGATGGGAAGGTAACTATGGGACTGATACTGCTTCGCTGGATCCCACAGCATAACAGCATCTATATTTATCCCGGTATACCTAATGAATACGGACAATACAGTGCGTGGAAGGTATCCCTGGCCCAGGATGTTATTTTCCCCGGACTGGAGTCCCGCAAGCCCCTTTACATAACACCCTATGCACTTGCTGGGATCTCACAGATGAATGAATTGAATGAAGCTGAAACAGACTATGAATACAGCAGGGATAAGAAGCTAAATGCCGGGCTAGACCTGAAATATGGTATTACGAGTAACCTGACGTTGGATCTAACCCTGAATACAGATTTTGCCCAGGTAGAAGCGGATGATGAAAAAATAAACCTCACTCGATTTGACCTGTTTTTTGAGGAAAAGCGGCAATTTTTCCTGGAAAGGGCAAGTGTTTTTGATTTCAATACCGGGGGACCAAATACCATGTTCTACAGCCGTCGTATTGGCTTGGATGAGGATTTCAATCTTGTGCCTATCATAGGCGGGGTCAGGCTGATAGGAAGAAAGAACGGATGGGACATGGGATTTATGAATATGCAAACAGCCAGGTCTGACAGCCTGCCATCGGAAAATTTCGGAGTGTTAAGGTTGAAAAAACGGGTACTAAATCAGAATTCTTATGTAGGAGGGATCTATACCTCAAGGCTGGGCCTGGATGGGAGTTTTAACCAGGCTTACGGACTGGATGCCCTTTTCAGGGTCACAGGGGATGAATATTTGAAAATTGTATGGGGACAAACATTCGAGAATGATTTTGCCAACCAGCCGTTTTCATTCGACAATGCCCGTTACATCCTGAACTGGGAGCGCAGGCGGGAAGTTGGTTTTCATTATCGTCTTTTCACTGCAGGTACGGGTCAGGATTATAATCCCGGAATTGGATTTCAGCACAGGGTTGATTATCATATGTATGGCGGGAGATTTAATTACACATGGATGGCACCGGAAAAATCGCGTCTGGTGCGTCATGGGCCTGAAATATGGGTACGTGACTATTTTAGCCAGACACGGGGTATCCGGGAATCAACCACATTTGAAATACAGTATACGTATGAGTTTAAAAGCCTCTGGCAAGGAAGGATGGGCGTGGAAAGGAGCTACGAAAACCTGTTTGAATTATTTGAACTGACCGATGATGTCAATATACCCATCGGCGATTATACCTTTAACCAGTTAACAGGACTTTTGATGACCCCCATGACCAAACCGGTCTGGATGGTCGTAAATTTAAACTGGGGTGGGTTTTATGATGGCAGTATGCTATCGGTTGATGCCATGCCGAACTGGAGCATTTCATCTTCCTTTGTATTAAGCGGGGGCTATATCTTCAGCAAGGTAGACTTCCCGGAAAGGGACCAGCATCTCCTCTCCCATATTGGCAGGATCAAAGCCATGCTCATGCTCAGTACCAAATTGTCTGTCAGCGCCTTTATACAGTTTAACAGTGAAAACCATCTGGTCAGCTCAAATATCCGGTTCAGGTATAATCCCAGGGAAGGAAACGACCTGTGGATTGTCTATAATGAAGGAACAAATACCGATCTGAACAGGGAAATACCGGAGCCCCCAAGGCTGGCAGGCCGGACTGTAATGTTAAAATATACATATACCTTCAGATTATAACACAAAAAATGTAAATTGTATTACCATTTATGCAGGAAATGATTTTTGATGAATATTCCTTTCTGTCTCCCGGAGATTCATTTCCCGGCGTCGAAATAGAATCACTCGAAGGTGATGACATCATCACCTGGGGATCTGAGAGGATCATCCTTATCAATTTTTTTATTGTCCCCTGCAAACATTGCAAGAAGATGCTTGAATATATTCAGGAACATATATGGTCCGATTTTCAGGAGTCAGGCGGGCATTTTATATCAATTGGCAGGGAGCATAGCAAAAAAGAAGTACAGGAATTCAGAGACCAGGGAAATTACATGCTTCCCTTTGCCGCTGATCCTGACCGAAGTATATACAACCAGTTTGCCCAGAAAAAGGTTCCACGGAACTATCTGTTCGACAACAAAGGGCAACTCGTTTACCAGACCCGTGGTTTTGACCTTGACCAATTATCTACCCTTGGCAAGATACTTAATGATCTGTGATCTTGTGAATTTTTCTTTTACCCTCCGTTTATGGTCTTCGAAATAGGGAGTTTTTCCTATTTTTATGAATTAAAGCAAGCATGATGTTTCAAAAGACCAAGTCTTTCAGTGTTCTATATGGAATACAACGAACGCTTCTAGCGGTATTTTACGTGGTGAGTGTGCTGTCACTTTTCTGGATTATCTTCTATTTTTTAGATGATATTCTAGGTCTGCAGGGTGTAACCATAATTCTCGTGACAATAATCTACCTGGTCGTCGTAGTACTTGGGTATAGTTTTATACATGTTGTTTCATATATCCCGTCCAATCTTGCTGGTGCTTTTGATCCTATCCAGAATGCCATTGCTGACGGGAGCATTCAAACCGGCGAGGACCTGGCCCGTGATCTGTCCGCATTTATGGTCACCTTTTTTAATTTTGCTTTCTTCGATATTGAATATGCGATGGTGAAGATTAAAAATGACAAAGCGGTTTGGCCAGATGAGAAAGATCCGGGTGAAATGGGAGTGAACATTGGGGAATTGGACAAAAGGAATGAAACAGTTAGAGAAACCATTTATTTAGGCAAAGTACAATCTGCAGACTGGACCGGTCATCTTTACCTGACTCCCATGAACTTTGGCGAGGATAATCTTGGATATATTGCGGTTGTTACCAGGCATAGATTATGGAGAATCTTCAGGCAATTGCTAACTGAGTTCGAGGACCACTTTGTGGATGACCAAGTGGTTCATATCCTGGCAGGGGTAACTGGAAAAATTGCATAAGAATTCACAAATTCCCTTCATTTGCAGATATTCGCTCCCATAGCATTAATGATTGTCAGCTGCTTCATTATCTGGAGATCAGCAGCTGGATTTGAGATCGCCTCAGATTACCTGGGCCGGAAATTGTCTCATGGTATCAAAGGAGCCACCATCAATGCCATTGCCAGTTCCATGCCTGAATTCCTTTCTTCTTTTTTCTTTCTGTTCTACCTGAAGGATGTGAATGGATTTAGCGGGGGACTCGGGATTACGGCCGGGAGTTCCATTTTCAACCTGTTGGTGATCCCTGCGGCAGTAACCCTGATGATACTTCTCAGAGATCCGTCAAAAACCATTGAACTAACCAGGAAAGTTCTTCGAAGGGATGGTTTTGTTCTCATCATTACCATTTTGATCCTGGTTTTGATCATAGACCGGCAGAGCCTGAAACCCATTCACGGACTTTTACTTGTTTTGGCATACTTTGTTTACTTGGCTTATATGTTTTACTCGATGAGATGGATGAAGGGCGATGTACAGGAAAAGCCCGTCCAGGAACATTACCCCTCAAGTCAGCCTGTATGGGTAAAGATCCTGACTTTGAAACTGGAATGTCTGATCCCTGGAAAGAAAGAACTCAATTTCAGGAATGCTTGGATTTTGCTGGTTTTCAGTACGCTGGTGATGTCTCTTGGGACCTGGCTCCTGGTACTTGGTACAGAACGGCTCAGTGATGGATTGAATATTCCCATCCTGTTTATTGCCGTTATTCTTTCTGCCGCCGCATCCAGTGTTCCGGATACGGTGATCTCGGTGAAGGATGCCAAAAAAGGGAACTACGATGATGCCATATCCAATGCTTTGGGAAGTAATATTTTTGACATATCATTTGCATTGGGACTACCACTTTTCATTTATACCCTGATGTATGGACCTATTCAAATGGAGTCCGATGTAGTAGAACTAAGCACTGAACTCTGGATGTTCCTTCTCGTCACCACTATCCTGGGGGCCATCCTGTTCAATATAGGCAGAAAGCTCACACTCTGGAAGGCCTGCTTGTTTATTTTGATCTACCTCCTTTTTGTTCTATATGTTGTGGGACATGCATTCCAGATGCCGTTGGCCGAGGTCGTCTCAGATGCCCTGATTGGATTTATGGACTGGCTTAAGAACCTATAAATAAAACCTTACTCATATCGATGAATCTCAAACAGCAAGCAGGTGAAAGGGCCGTCAAATTTGTGGAAGACGGCATGGTTGTGGGACTGGGTACGGGAAGCACAGCCTTCTATACCATCCGCAAACTGGGAGAACTGGTCAGGAAGGGCCTGAAAATTAAAGGCGTTTGTACCTCGAGACAGACAAGGGAGCTGGCCAGTGAATATGGAATTCCAGTAGTGGATATTGAAGATGTCAATTGTATTGAACTCACCATTGACGGGGTAGATGAGGTGGATCCTTGGGGCCAGGGAATAAAAGGGGGAGGAGGGGCCCTGCTTTTTGAGAAGATTGTAGCCTCCAATTCCAGGCAAAACATATGGGTGGCCGAAAAGCGGAAACTGGTCCAACAGCTTGGCGCTTTCCCCCTTCCGGTTGAGATAATGCCATTCGGTCACAATAAACTTCTCAGGAAGATGGAAGAGAGAAAGTGGAATCCTGTATTAAGAATGAAAAAGCGTGAGATCTTTACCAGCGACGGACATCATTATATCGTTGATCTGCATCTTCATTCCATCACTGATCCGTATCAACTCGATGCAGAGATCAGAAAATTGCCAGGCGTAATAGAACACGGACTTTTCCTTGATACAGTAAACAAAGTTGTTGCTGCCGGTCCGGATAAAGTTGAGATTATTTCTTTCCGATAGGTCTTTTCCATGAAAACTTTTGCAGAAAGGGCCATCCATTTTTATGACAACCTGCAGATCAAATCTTCCCTGCCGGCAGGCTCGGAAATCCTGAATCCTTATGAAAATTCGGAGGTGACGAAAATTGTAAGGGCTTATTTCACAAGATTCTATGATGACCATGAAGACCGGGTAGTTATACTGGGAATTAATCCCGGCCGTTTCGGAGCAGGCATTACCGGGATCACCTTCACGGATCCCATCAGGCTGGAGGAAGATTGTCAGATACCCAACCCTTTTGAAAAACGGTCGGAATTGTCCTCCAGGTTCATTTATGAGATGATATTATCTTATGGCGGCTGCCAGGTATTCTATCAACGCTTCTTTCTATCAGCGGTTTCTCCGCTTGGTTTTGTCAGGGATGGAAAGAACCTGAACTACTATGACGACAGGGACCTGGAATCGGCACTGGAAAAATTTATTGAATCCACACTCAGGGATCAGCTGGATATGGGCATCAGGACAGACAAGGCCATTTGCCTGGGGGAGGGTAAGAATATGAAATACCTGGAAAAGCTTAATGGGAAATTGAACCTCTTTGGGGAGATCATATCCCTTCCTCATCCCCGCTGGGTCATGCAGTACAGGTTTAAAAGAAAAGCTGAGTTCATAGAAAAATACCTGGAAGTTCTAAAAGGTATCTGAGATCATATCCTTCCAAGGGCCAGGAAGATGGCATGCAGGCTGATGGTTAATACAATCCAGGTATTCCTTGCCTGCTCATGAGACAGCTTGAGAAATTTATACCGGATGGAAGAGGTTTTACAACTGACCAGGCAATCCCCGCAATAGGTACATGTTTGTCCGGGTTTCCTGTTGAGAATATCAGATTTGTTCAAGGCATCATATTTACAATATCTTGTACAGGCCATGCAGTCGGTACAGGAATCATCTATGCACATCCGGAAAGGTGATACAAGTTTCATATAGTTCACCATGGTACCAATGGGGCACCAGAGTATGCAGTGTACCATCTTGCCTCTCTTTTGGGATATCATGACGATGATCAGCAATCCGATCACACCGAAAACGATAGCCAGCAGGGTCGTGATCGGGCTGGTAATCCCGAATACCCTGAGTAGGATGGTTACGGTGATGACGCATAGTAATATTAGATGTTTGTACCTGAATTTACCGGGGATGGGTTTCAGGTCCCGCTTCCGGTCTGCCGAAAGATTATCCAGCGCCCCGAAATAACAGAGCTGGCTGCACCAGGCAGGCCCTGAGACCAGCAGTGTACTAAGGAAGAGTATGGGCATGAACCCGATGCTGCCCCTGAAAACCGGACCACTGAGGATCATCAGTGGGATGGGAAGATGAAGTTTTCCTGTCATCAGGAACCTTTCATATCCTGCCAGTCCCAAAACAAGCTGTCCGAAAAACACCACAGAAAAAACCGTCCAGGTGATCCTTCTCCAGCGGGCTGATTGTCCCGGGTCCTTCATTTTCAGGGTAATCCATGCGGCATATCCTGCCATCACAAGGACCTGTATCCATCCAGCCCCCTCCACAAATCTTTCAGCCATAAGGATGGGCCTTGCCACCTTCCATTGTACCAGACACAGGAATATGGCAGTAGTAAAAAATGAAAATAATGACAGGCGGTATTTGAAAAATCCGGATTTCATAAGCTCTGTAATTAACGCCGAAATTATAAAAGATTTATTTAGAATGATTCTGTATAGAGGGGCTAAGAGACTGCATATCCCTGTAAGATCCCATATGGCTTATTTAGAAAAGTGCTATAAAAATATAATAAAGATTTTAAAATATGAATATATGGTGTTATATTTACTTATAGATGAGATTATTAATATGAAACCCAAAATTAAAACCATGAATCGAACTTTTACTTTTTTATTGGCCCTTTTTTTTTCAGTGACCCTCTTTGCCCAGAAGTCCACAGTGGCTCAACCACATATTCCAGAGAGCCCTGCTAAGAAGCTTCAGAGAGAATTTCTTAAAAAGCTTGAAAAACCCGGACAGCTTGACAAACAAGAAGCTGTTGAAACCCCTGATCTTGATTTTCATAGAGAATCCGGTATTCCACTCGCGGAGTTAGCTGATGCACAGGCGGCAAGGTCCGGGTCTGCAGCTGCGAAACAGAGACTTGACAGTATCATTTCAGCAAAAACTAAATCAGTTTTTACATATGATGAGGATGGAAACATTACATCCGCTGTATACTATGAAAGAGATACCATTTCAGATCCCTGGATGCCTGATTTCAAAGAGGAAACTACCTTTGATGAAAACGGGAGAACCTCAATGACAGCCGATTACTACTGGGTAGACAGTCTTCAGCAATGGGTTGGAGATTGGAAAACTCAATATACCAGGGATGAAAACGGAAGAACTACCCTGAGGGAAAGTTTTGAATGGGATTTTGCCGATGGAAAATGGATTGGTTATGAGAGAACGGAGTCTGCATATGATGACGACGGAAATCAAACAGATTATACGATCTACCAGTGGGATGCGGACCTCGAGGACTGGGTTGGCCAATATACTGAACATTACAATTTTGATGCGAATGGCAATGTAACCTCATCCACGAGTTCAAGTGTATGGGATGCGGTTGGCCAGGAGTTTGTGTCCGAATATAAAATGGAACTCACACTGGATGCCAACGGAATGATAACCACCTGGGTCGAATCAATGTGGGACACAGATGCTGATGATTGGGTATATACATTGATGGGGGAGCTTACGTATGATGTTAACGGGAATACTACATCCAATATATGGTCGGAGTGGGACCCTGACGCCGAGGAATGGGTCCCGACGGTCAAGTATGAAAATACCTATGATGCCAATGAAAATCAGACATCTAACACTACTTCTTTTTGGAACGCCGACAGCAGCAGGTGGGATAATGCACAAAAATTCGAATATATCTACGATGGGGAGACCCATACATCAACAGTTTTCAGCATCTGGAATCCGGTCCTGGAAGACTGGATGGCTATGGGCAAAACGGATTATACCTATGATGGTGATGGGAATTTGACGATGAGTGTGAGTTCGAATTGGGACCAGATGACCCAACAGTGGGTTGAGGCTTCTAAGGAGGAATACAAGTATAATGCGATGGGCCGGCAGACGATGAGTTCAACGTCCTCCTGGAATGCAGACTCCAATAAATTTATCATGCAAAGCAAATATGAAAGAGAATATGATGAGAACGGGTTTAACACCGTTAGTGCCAGCTATGGTTGGGACTATCAGCTAAACAGAATGACTGGTTGGAAGCGATGGGAATATACACCTGATTCCTATGGGAATACGCTAATTGCGATTGTCTCTGTCTGGGATAATGATACAGACGACTGGGTTGAACGGGATAAGACAGAGTACACCTTTGATTATGCATACACCTGGCAGGACTTGATGACCCCTCTTTTTGGAGCTTACAAAATAACGCGCCGGATTGAATATATGTTTCAGAACGATGTTTTGAAAAGCGGAGAATGGATTGTCGTGGATGATTTTACTTATCATTATTCAGACCTGGCAGTTAGTGGTGTGGATGATATTTTAAAGGGAGAACTATCCCTCTATCCAAACCCGGCATCGGATTACATACAGGTTGCAGGAGACCTGGATACTGATGCAGCAAGGGTAGTGATGTATAATGTCTCCGGTAAAGTGGTCATGAACCAGGTGCTGGATCGTGGCGGCAGAATACCTGTCAGCCACTTGTCTGAGGGAATTTATGTCATCAGGCTTGTACAGGGAAGCAAGGTGAAGACAGGGAAAGTAATGATTGAATAAATATTTTTTACTTTTGTCTGCGGAGAAATGCCGGAGCGGTCGAACGGGGCGGTCTCGAAAACCGTTGTCCTGAGTGATCGGGACCGGGGGTTCGAATCCCCCTTTCTCCGCAAGCCATCATACAACCGCACTTTCGGGTGCGGTTTTTTATTACCTCATTCCTCCACCTTTTCCCACTGGTATTCTTCATTCAATGCATACCTGGCAAACCAATCCAGTTCAACATTGATCTTGTAAAGACGATGGCGGAGTTCGCCCCAGCCATGGGGCTCGCGTGGAGCCACATACAAATGGGTCGGAACCCCCAGGCTCTTCAGTGCCCTGTACAATTCAAGGGACTGAGAAAAAGGCACTCTCAGATCATTCCTTCCAACCATAACCAGGGTCGGTGTGGTGACATTACTGATATCCTTCAAAGGGGAATGATCCCAGTAAACATCAACAGGGGCATCTTCCTGCCAGGGAGTACCTCCGAACCAGGGAGTCCGGTACGTCCTTACATCACTCTGTGCATACATACCAATCCAGTTAACAGCACCGGCACCAGAAGATGCCGCTTTAAAACGGTCGGTAAAGGTTATGATCTTGTTGGTCATATGTCCACCGGCGCTCCAGCCCATTTTCACCAGGCGTTCCGGATCCGCAATGCCCTGGCCTATGAGGGTATCGACCCCGGCCATTACATCCAGATGGGATTGGCGGTAATATCCCCCGACCATATCCCGCAGGAAATCATCCCCATATCCGGTACTGCCCCGGTAATTGGGTTGAAAGACGATGTAGCCATGGCCGGTAAGCACCGGATTGTAGCGGGCGAAGCTGCGGGAGAGGCCGTATTTGTCAGAGGAAGCCGGACCGCCATGTGTTTGTACAACCAGTGGGTAAGACTTCCCGGTGTCATAATCATGAGGGTAATGTATGATACCTTCAATGTTTACACCATCGTCACCCTGCCAGCTAATGACTTCCTGCTCAGGTAAATGAAATTTATTTTTCAGATAGTCATAGTGGTGGGTGATCTGCTGAAGTTTTCCGTTTTCCAGCAGGAAGATGTCCCCTGGATTCTGGTATGTACTGACTGCCATCAGATGCCGGTTAAGATCGGGGTGATAATGCCATTGTCCGACAGAATGCTTGCCAGCAGTAAGTTGAGATAATTTCTCCGAGCGGAGTTCGTATTGCCATAACTGAGCCTGTGAACCCATGTTCGCAATAAAGTAAATCGACTGGCCATCTTCTGACCATTCCGCAGAAATCACCTCGTAGGGGAGATCTTTTAAGGGTACCCTGGCTTGATTATTTCCATCAGCAGGTATCAGAAATATTTTATCGTTGTAATAAAAATCAAATTCCTCATTGGCAAAAGCTGTAAAAATTACCTGCTTACCATCAGGTGAGAGGCGGGCTCCATTTTCCCCTATTTTATTGTCAGTAAGTTGACGCGTTTCACTCCCATTAATATCCATGATCCAGATATCACTCTCCTTGTAATCATCGATAAGCGGATTGGGACTGCGATGAACAACAAGTTTTTGCCCATCTTTTGAAATGTCGTAGCTTAAAATGGAATAATCACCCTCACTTATTCTCAACTCGTCTGAATTCTCCAAACTTACCTTCCATAGATGTCTTTGTTTGAAGTTTTCATCCAAAGCATAGACATCATCCTTCAGTTCTTTTGCCTTCTCCTCTTCTTTCGTCAAGGTATCGTTTGCCAGGAAGTATATGGCTTTACTGTCAGGTAACCACTGATAAGACGATACTGCAGTATTGTGGTCTGTTAACCTGCGTGCTTCTCCACCATCAGTCCGCATGATATAGATTTGATTCTCTTCATCGTCATATCGTTTGGCTAAAAAACTGATCCACTTTCCATTGGGAGACCATAAAGGACTACTTGCACCTTCTGCTCCAAATGTGATCTGGTGAGCATCATACCCATCCGAATTAACCAGCCAAATATGACTGATTTGTTTATTGGCCTTCCAGTCGCTCTCTGATAAAATGTAAATTAGCTTTGTCCCATCCGGTGAAAGCCGGGGACTGGAAACAGCGGGGATATTCAGAAAATCCAAAACGGACATTAATTTCTTATCAATCTGTGCCTGAACATTCAGGCATATTATCATTAACAGAAGAGGGAACAGGTTTTTCATAATGTGATATTTTCAGGTAAAGGCTGGCGTTTTTGATCATAAAAATCATTACAATGATTTAGTGTCCAGTACCCTTGGATGATTTGATGGTTTACCGAATATCTGATAAACCTCGTCTTCAGGAAGCTTCATCATCTTAAAGTTATGAAGCCAGCTATTGAACTTATCAGATAATTCAGTATCAGGAAAATCCCTGTATAGGAGTCCGGGTACACCCCGCTCCAATGATTCCAATGAACCGTCCGGTCTGGCAATACATGCTGGCCAGGATGAATAGAAACCTGTAGAATTATTGGCAATAACCCACATTGCATTATCAGAAGCCCTGACACGGATTTCAGCGGTTATTACTTCGTCCAGGATGGTTACACCATCATGATGGGCATTGTAAAAAGAATGAATCATGATCTTTACGCCTTTGTGCCTGTATATATTGTACATTTCAGGATAACAGGAATCATAGCATATGAGGAAACCAAGTTTATAACCTTTCAATTCTATTACTTCGATGTGATTTCCAGCAGTATAATAATTTGCATCACCCCGGGTAAGCATGGACTTGTCATAACGGCCGACAATCTTTCCTTCATCTGAAATAATATAAAGGCAATTCATTGGTTTTTCTTTCTCATCTAAGTAATGGGCGGAACCCAGCACGACCCATATTTTTTTCTCTTTGGCCAGGGACATGATTTCCTCAGTTTCAGCTCTTAATGCCTCCCAATTATAATTTTCAAATGAAGGTATATCTCCCGGTGGATACCCGGAAAGAGATGCTTCTGAAAAATGAACAATATCTGCATGATTTTCAGCCGCCTCTATGATATATTTTTTAATATATTCTGCATTGCTTGCCAGATCTCCGGTTACTGGAAACTGACAGGTGGCCACCCTCAATTTTTCCTGCGAAAATCCTGCCTGGCAGAAGAAGGTTATCACTAAAATTACCGCTGATGATATTAGTTTGCTTTTCATGTTTGTTTTGTTGCGTTAAAAAATGATTGCTTTATCCTCGGTATCCCTCGCGCACAGAATGGCTTCTCCGGCATTCGGGATGTTGATGTAATCTGATGGTATTTTGGTACCTGGCTCAATTTGAATCCACCCCTCAACCTGGCCGAAAGATCCTTTTGCTTTAACACCAAACCATCCTTTGGAACCAAGCAAATCAATTTCAATGTTATCCTTAAGGGTATCAACTACCATAATTGCAGCGATCCGTGACTTCAGGGCCTTTTCCCTGGTTTCGACGGTGACATGCCAATGGTTTTTCACCTTTTCATGAAATGCCTCAGGAATACCTGTATTATATGGGATGTCAAATTTGTCGGTTTGATTTATTTCAAGATTCTGCAAAGACTCAAACCAGATACTCAGCCTTGCATCCTCTTTGCGTGAAATTACCTTCCCATTACCTGTTTTCATTTTATCAAAGGCATGTAGCATCCATTGGAAATTTGCTTCTGAGGGGGCCTCTAACTGATCAAGCAGTAAGAAAACACCAGGCCGGAGAAAGAGGATATGCCTTTGAAAGGATTGTAACCTGCCTTTGTAAGCTGGAGTTGCATCTGCGACAAGGTAGGTAAAGGCTTTTTTATCTTCGAAATAGTTTATTGTGCCGGTAGCTTTGTCATCACGTATTACCTGTCCCTGCCCATTCACCAGTATCGAATTATTGGCTTTTGTGGAACGGGTCCACTCGGCATGATGAGGCATTCCATAACTTGGCCCGTAATAGCCAGAAGGAATAGCCAGAGCCACTCCGCCTTTGAATATGGCAAAGGAGTTCTGGTCTGCATGGCTGTGGGAAACACTTCCATAAGGACTGCTTTTAAAAACCATAAATGTGTCATTCGCGGGATCTGAAAGATTACTGTGCAGTCCGGCCCAGCCAACACCTCTGAAAACTTTAGAGTTGGGCAGATCCAAAGGTGGTCTGGGTGTTACATCATTATTAAAATTGGCGGTGTTAATATCTTTAAAGCTTTCAGATAATGGCACCTGTTTTACCCACCATGCTGTATATTCATCTTCATAACGGTTGGCATGGTAATCCATCAATCTGATAAAGGCATCTCGCTGGTTTGAATTGGGCCCACCGCCTTCCGCAGAATCACCGAAAGGCCTGATCCTGGCGAGAGGTGAAGTACAGTACAAGTAAAAATACCTGATGCTATTGAAGAATGGTCGTTTCCAGAGATTATAGTCCGCCGTCGCTTCAAGTGTGTCAAAAGCCGGGATGTAAAAATTATTGTACCATAAACCATAGGGAACTCCTTCTGCCCAACCACCGTCTAAACCTCCCCAATGCGGATAGAAAGTGGTCAATGCTTTCAGTGAAAAATCAAGCCATGTTTCCGGTCCATCTACCTCACCAGCCATGGCTATGGCCATCTCAGATAAATAAGCAATCAGCCTGGCTGGGTGACTGCTTCCCGGATAGGTTAAATATTCATTTGTATTTAAAAGGTTAAAAGTTTGCCATGCGCGGCCCTGGCACATTTTCAATACCCGCTCTTTTTCTGATGTCGACAGCGTTTCGTATAACCAATCATATACCTTGTGGGCATACCTCGACATGCTCAGTCCCACTTCATCACCCCATTCGGCTGCTACTGAACTAACATCATCATAATCAGTCGGCCAGTCAGTGACTTCAAGCAGTATTCGTTTGGCTGCCACCGCGTATTTATTCTCACCGCCCATCAGATAGGCAAGACTCAGGTTGTATAAGGCATCATCAATAAATCCCCTGAAGTACTGAAAATATTTCTGATACTCCATCCTCCGTTGTGTTGGCTCGGCAGTAAGATGATAGGTTGGGTATACAGGCGCTGGTTTGTCTAGTGATTCATCCGCTCTGGTTTTGATATTCTTCCAGACAGTTTTATGAGTTGTATTTAACCTTTTTTTTATCTGGGGAAGATCGGCGCGTTTGTATTGGATCCTGGAGTGTTCCCCTGGCACGCGTTCCAACAATTCTTTGGGTAACATCCAGGGGAGTTTTTCATATGTATCAGCTATTGAAAATGATTTAATGCCCCTTCTGGCTACTGCCTTGCCATTTTCATTAAGTGCAAATACATCCCAATTATATGTGCCGGGACCCAAAAGCATGTCAGGCAGGTGCACAGGGCCTGTACCAGTGTGTTTTTCATAAAGTATTTTACCAGCCTCATCAGATATTCTGAGGATATAATCCGACGCACCAGGAGCAGGGTACCAGCAAAAACCGGGTGGAGATATTTTGAGCGTGTGATTATCAAGTGGGCGGGGGAACAACATGCTGGGACTGGTCTTATCTTTGAGAAAGGAGATGTTTTTTTCTTGCCTGGTTTGATATGTGCCTGTTAGCCAGGTGAAAGAGTAAGAACTGGCCCCTGCCAGCGAGGTAGTGATTAGAAAATCTCTTCTTTTCATTTAGGGTTAAAATTTTTAATAGGATTCTGCAGGCTGGAAAGTTATATATAGAGATTGCACCTTGGGATTTTTCTCTGGGGTTAGTGTAAGAAAGATACTGATAGCACCATTTTCCGTTTTGTATTTGAAACTTCCCCGGAGTTGATTATTAGGTTTACACTCAGTTAATTTCCCGATTCTACCAGCTTTGTCCATCACTTCCTGTATTTCCGACATACGATTTTCCCGTGACTTATCAAGATAAAAGTTTTCAGCCAGTATTTGCGTTTCCAATTCTGTCTCCCAACGCTGGATCATTTGAGCTACCTGCTCTTGTCTTTTTTTTAGAATCTCAGAGACGGGAAGCTCCCGTGGCTGTAGATCGATTGATTCAAAAAGTAAGTTCCGCATTTTATCAGGAGGATATGCGGCAGTATAGGTCAGGTTACAGAAAGCCATATAACCCACCCCATATTCGGGAAAAAAAACATATCTGCTTCCAAATCCCGGAAGTGCTCCTCCATGAGAGATCCATTTAAACCCCTGGCAATCTTCCTGTATGCGAAGACCAAAGCCATATCCGGAAATGATAGGGCAGGGATCTCCCTTCAGGTCTTTAGCATCCGGGTCTAATTTACTGAATTGGGGCTTATGCATCTCTCTGAGCGTACTTCGCTTAACTGGTCCCTCATCAGGATCACTCCTCGGGGGCCAGGCAGACAGATGAAGACTGACATATTTGCTGAAGTCTTCAATGGTGGTTATCAAGCCACCCATAGCACCAAAGGATCCGTCATGAAGCATGGGTTCCAATTGCCATAGCTCATTTTCCCAACGATATCCAAGGACTAATTGATTTTTTGGTACACTGTCATATTCCCAGTATGTATGGACCATTCCCAATGGTTGCAAAATGTTCTCCCGGATATAATACTGATAGGGCTCTCCGGACACAACTGTAATGATTTTGCCCAGCATTGCATAGCCGGTATTGCTGTATTCATATTTATGAGAAGTTACATTGGAAAAAGAAAAACCATCTGAGATCAGGTCCTTCAGCATCTGATCCGGTTCATCGAGTTGGCGGTCTCCCCATGGATTGTCTTCAGGCAACCCGGCTGTCATTGTTAACAGGTTCTCGATATGGATGACCGAGGCATCAGTGGTGAGATATTCCAATGCTGACATTTCCGGGATGTATTTCTCTACAGGATCACGTAACGACAGTTTGCCTTCATCTCTTAGTTTCAAAATGGCCATGGCTGTAAAACTCTTGGTCATTGAAGCAATCCGGAAGCAGGATTGCGAAGAGGCAAAGAGCTTTTTCTCAAGATTTATTATCCCTGTTGCACCACTGATTACCAGTTCATTGTCGACAACAATACCATACGCTATTCCGGGAATATTTTCTTGCTTTGCATGTTCTTCAATTACCTGTTGAATCTCAGGTGCGATTTCTTTAATCTTTTCAACGCGGTTATCATGGGCAAAAACAGGTGGCTTATAAGCTGTTGAGTAGCCATGGATGGTGCCGTCTGCTTTTGGTCCTCTGTTTGTTTGAGGATTACAGGAAACCAGAACCAGGAGAAAACCAAAGTAAACAAGCTGATCTCTATTGATACACATATTACAAAAGATTTAATTTCATTTTAGCATAAAGGATGCTGGTTGATTTGCTCTGGTCATAATTTGAAAAAAATTCCCGGAAATTGCAATCCCTTTGTCATCAGTAATCTCATTCCTCAGATTGCAGGGGTAGGCTTTTACAAAGCTGCTTCCTTCGGGTAAAGTTACCTTACATACTCCTCCCTTGCCCGCCTGTTCCCAGAGGCGGATTACCATGCCATCCTTATCAGGGTTTGTCTTAAAGGCGGTTACCAGTATTCCTTTACGACTTAAAGAAATCCCTTCTGCTGTGACCGGGATATTCCCACCCGGACCATCAAGAAAGACCCCCTTTAATGGGATTCGAGTTTCTTCAGAAGGTGTTATAAAAGTCTTTTCAGAATCATATTTATCATAACTCCAGATATACATCTTTGAAGAGAATGAACCTTCAATCCATTCCGTAAAATTTGTCCCCCATTGATTGTTGAATAAATTCACAAAAACATTTCCTGTTGTCAACTGTTTGTTTGTGGAGAACCGGAACAGACCAGGATTGTCAATACTTATCCCCGGAGAACCTGGACAATTTAATGCCATTCCTTTACCCAATTCATCGTACATTGTAATGGAAGTGTTGAGAAAATAGTAATCCTGATTTGTTCTCTTCACAAACTCCCTCTTCGGGTCAACAATTCCGCCTGTGCGATAAAGCCGGTAATCAGGTTTGTCTGCATTAAATGGGAAAGAGAGCCATCCGGCTTCTGGTATTGAGTTTGGTTTTTTCCCATCAACGCCCCATACAATTTCAATATAGGGCTGATTTTCGTACAGGGTGTAGGTTACCAAATAGCGTTGTAAACCTGGATCGTCCAGCTTGCCGAATACAGTTGCACGCACGGCATTACCCATGTCGAGGTAAACAATTTTTACACATTTACCTATGTAAACCCTGCTTTCTTTGTCGGGAACACCAGGCCGTATCATTTCATCATTCGCCCAATTTTCGGCACCTGGCTTGATATAGGCCTTATTGTAAGCATCGATTTTATCCTGGCCTGCTTGCTCTAAAATGTATTGCCCGAAACCGTAATCCTCTTTCTGTCCGACCAGTTCCCTGTTATTCCGTTTGTCAAATACGGAAGACAAGCTCCCCTCCAAATCATTGATCTGGAGTTTGAAGTATTCATTTTCCAAAAGATTATCAGCTGAATCAATAGCAAGAGATCCTTCAATGTCCACTGGGTCCAGTAAAGGTATGTAGGTTTTGTAACCCATTGAAGGCACTGCAGCCGCGTCAAATGAAATCAGGTTATAATCTTCATAAACTGAGATTACTTCCCCGGTTGCCACATCTTTTAAGCCCAGGATTTTAAAATTCTTTTGATAAATACCGGCAAAGAAATTCACCCTTCCGTTTCTTTGCCAGGGTAATGGATTGTAGACAACAATTCTTTTACCTTCTACATTCACAGAAGATGCAAGTTTCTTCAACTGATGATTCATTAAAGGAACTATTATTTTTTCTGCATTTCTGATGCGGTTCCCTTTTTCAATCCATGTCCCTTCAATAAAATCATAGTTACCCAGGGATTTATTTATCCTGAACTCATCGCCATAGGTCCATTTATGCTGATCTGCATGCGTCATGGCAGCACCAAATGTATGTTCGTCGTAAAGGATCATGTTTTCAACTGCATCATCAATATATGATTCGATGTTATTTACATTCACTCCCCATAACTTCATCTGGGAATTCAGGATCTCTGTATTGTAAGTTTCACGCTGCAGGTGTTTACTTAGTTTAGTTTCTTGGGGCTTTGACATATACCCATGGATCCAGGTATCTGGCATATCCCCGATTACAACCGGCAGTGCTGGTTCTTCTCTCATTAATAGATCATAAAAATCAGAAAGCCTGCCAATTCTTACATTTACCTCTGGCATTGTCTCCTTTGCCAGTTTCAATAATTCAGCCACCTCTTCAGGAGAAGGTGCTCCTGTGTTTTCATGTGTGTGAATCATGGCAAGCCAGGTTTTATGCGGCCAGTCTTCAGGTGGTAATATACCGGAACCATAATATTCAGACCAGTAAAAGGTTAATAGACGTGAGCCATCGGGACCTTGCCACCAGAATAAATTGGGAACCTCAGGCGATGCAGAACCTGGATTACAACCTAAATGAAGGAAATCCACACCTGCATTTTTAAGCACGGTAGGCAATGCATGTGAATGGCTGGGCACATCGGTTAATTTGGCATCTCGGGCCAGAGGTAATCCATGAGCTTTATTTATTTCGGACGAATAGGAGAGTCCACGTACCAGGTTTTCAAGGTCACTGGCTTCTGTTTCAAAAGTTATGGGGAGTGCATGAGGAACAATGCGTCTATCCTTTATCGCTTTTGCCAGTCTTTCCTTATTATCTGCAGTACTGTTTTCGAGCATGTACTTCAATGGCCAGGCAGGAATGGTCCACACAAATTGTTCTTCTGCTGCCAGGGTCGATGTTTTTTCAATGGCCCTCAACGTCTCGTCCAACATGTCATTGCAATAACTCTGAAGAACACCCTCTGCCCAGTTTGTATACCCGATATCAACATGCATCTTGAAAACAACCACGATGTCAGTTACCTGGTTTTTAACTTCCGGTTTGTGCACTTACTATTTCAAGCATTACCAGGAGGAATGCCAACAGGTAGTATCTCATTTTTCGTTCTTATTAGTATTAATCGATTATTGATTTGTATAGTTCATCTCTTTTGGTCCAGTACCTATTCTAAATTACTTAAAAATGAGAAGAATATGCTTGCGTGTGTATCCGCCAAAATCGCTAACTATAAAATCTCCTGATCTTCCCCTTGACAAGAAAAAGCTGTTTAACATCACTTTGTTTGACTTCAATGCTATCCTTATTACCATTTGACGGGATGAGGAGCAGGGTATCCGGCTTCCCTGAGTCCTTGATATACCTGAGAAGATTGAGATTGTCGGTAACGACTATATATGGAAGTTCGAAGATATAGGCATTTTTGTTTACAAGGTCACAGAGAATGATCTCACCGGGCAAAAAATCAGGCAGCATTTCATCTCCAAATACCTCCAGTGCAATGTCACACTCAAGTAAAGATTCTATGCGTACGATATGGGCAGGCCTGGCATTACTGCAATTGAATAAGGCCTCATATTCACCCGGGAGGTGTTCACCGAATGTTTTGATCATCTTATTCAGGGTGTCAGGAGAGATATAATCACCAGCAGAGGTTTTTGACATCATCGGCAGATGGTTATACCGTACCCAATCGGGATTCAGTTCAGGAAATGACGCTATATATTTTTTCACGAGCTCCGAAGATGGAGCTTCATTCTCGTAAAAAAATTTTCTCAGTTTTTCTTCCTTTACATTGAGCCGTTCAGCCGTTTCAGCCAATGTGATGGCAAATTTCCGGCTTATGTGTGAGAGCCTGTCATTAATATTCGGGAAAGAATCTTCTCCTATGGAAAACATTACTCCCTGTCCTGCTATCAGCCAGCGGATGTTAAGCTGATTCCACCTTGTAACAATACGAAAAATGACATCATAACTCGGACTCCGGTCAGGATTATTGATAATATTGGTGATGGTAGAATTATTCTTCAGCCCTATTTCTTTTGAAAAAGAATTTTTATTCAGTCCCAATTCTTTGATAAGTAGTGCGATCCTTTCTCCTATTTTTGACATGTACTCTGCTAGTTAATAGTGGTTTCGAAAAATGAAGATAAAAAAAAATTATCATACTTTCAAAAGGCAGTAAATTATTTATATATTTGTGTCCCATAGGACCAGTTCATCCCAATGTTTAATTCTTATGGTAGTGGTTTCATTTCAAACATTAATCTCATGATGAACTGGTCCTCTTCTTTTTAATAGGCTACTATTTTCCAATCTTTTTCACCAATTTTGCCATCGATTTCTTCCTGAATTGAGCCTTTTGTCAAGGCAGAAATTCTCTTTTGGCATATTCATGCTGTTATCGATAAAATGAGTATTTTTATTTCGAACCACACTGCCACTTAAGACACTTAACGCGATTTACGATGGAAAGAAAAGAATCATTCAGGGAAAATATTATTAATGGCTACAGCTGTAAGGGTGATTTTATTACGTTGGGGGGAGCAATGCTCGACGGTGAATGTATCCCGGAAACCTATGTAAAAGTACCCTTAAAAACGATAAATCGTCATGGACTGATTGCAGGTGCAACCGGTACAGGGAAAACAAAAACCCTGCAGATCATTGCAGAGCAACTTTCCGAAAAGGGAGTTCCGGTGATCCTGATGGATCTGAAAGGCGATCTGAGTGGTCTGGCAAAACCTGGCGAAGAGAAAGAATTCATTACGGAGAGACATGCCAGGATAGGATTTCCCTATGAGGGGAAACCCATGCCGGTCGAACTAATGACCATTTCCAGGGGTGATGGTGTGAATCTGAGAGCCACGGTTACGGAATTTGGACCGGTTTTAATGTCTAAATTGATGGAACTTAATGAAGTACAATCTGGAATTGTATCCATGCTTTTCAAATATTGTGATGATCACAAACTCCCTCTTGTCGATCTGCAGGATTTTAAGAAGATACTTCAATATTCAGTCAATGAAGGGAAGGAAAGCATTTCAAAGGAATACGGTGCGATATCATCCACCTCTGTAAATACCATTATTCGGAATATAGTAGCTTTGGAACAGCAGGGAGCCGATCTTTTTTTCGGGGAAACTTCATTTGATGTAGATGATTTACTGAGGCAGGATAAAAATGGTAATGGTTATATCTCCATCATACGCCTGGTTGATATACAGAACCGGCCTAAGCTTTTTTCCACTTTCATGCTGAGCCTGCTGGCTGAAATTTATGCATCCTTCCCTGAGCAGGGGGATAGCTCACGGCCAAAGCTGGCCATCTTCATAGATGAAGCACACCTGGTTTTCAATGAAGCATCCAAGACACTAATTGAGCAGATTGAAAGCATTGTAAAACTGATCCGGTCAAAAGGAGTGGGTGTGTATTTCTGTACCCAGGATCCGTCGGATGTACCTGATGATGTACTCGGGCAACTGGGACTGAAAGTTCAGCATGCCTTGCGTGCTTTTACTGCCAAGGACCGGAAGAACATTAAACGGACTTCTGAAAATTACCCCATCTCAGAGTACTACAAAACCGATGAGATCATTACCTCCCTCGGAATTGGGGAGGCCCTGATCACAGCCCTCAATGAGAAAGGCATTCCTACCCCTCTCGCTGCCACTTACATGAGGGCACCCATGACTAGGATGGATGTATTAACGGAACCTGAGATCCGGTCCCTGGTGAGATCATCGGAACTGGTCCCTGTGTATGAAGAAACGATAGATAGGGAGTCGGCATATGAGATGCTCAAGGAAAAAATTGAAGCCTCCCAAAAAGAAGAGCACCAGGAAAAACTGAAGGATGAAACAAAGAAAGCCAGGACCAGGAAAGATGAAGACAGCTTGATTGAAGAATTGAGTAAAAATACCATGGTCAGGCAGGTTGGCCGAACAGTTGCAAGGGAACTTGCACGGGGATTACTTGGAGCGCTTGGTGTCAGTGCCGCAACCCGAAAAAGAAGATCGAAGTAAATTAAATATCTCAAAAAAATGCCAGTACGAATCCGTAAAGACAAGAATGCCCCTTCTTCCCAGAAGTATATCTCTCGGAGAGGGGGACAAACAGTGAACAGGGGAAGGGGGAGTGGAATGACAAATGCCATTCTGCCCTTGCTGGTAACCCTGTTCAGGAAAAGACCCAAACTCGCCATTTTGCTCATTGTGATAGGTGTCGTAGGGTACATTCTGATCAGCAGGTCCAATAGCCCCACAAGTGAAGCCTTACAGAGTGTTCTTTTTGGAACAGGACTGGAAATGGATGAGAAGATTTACGATGAGGCTGAAGTATTTGAACCCCTCGCCGATAATATAAAAAACCCTTTACCCGAAAGTGTATCCCTGGAAGAATATTGTCCACCAAGGTTGAACCAGGGAAAACAGGGTTCCTGCGTGGGCTGGTCCTCGGCCTACGCTGCCCGTACCATTCTTCACGCACGCGCTACCGGTCAGGATCCGGCTGAAGTGACTTTCAGTCCCTCATTCGTCTACAACCAGATAGCCCTGCCCGGTTGCCAGGGAACCTATCTGCAGAAAGCCATGGAGGTGATGCGAACAGGAGGTGCATTACCTTTCTCAAGATTCGCATACAATGAAAACTCCTGCTCCAAAAAACCCAGCAGGATGGAATTAAGTGCCGCTTCTTCCTATAAAACCAAAGGCTTTAACCGGCTGACAAAGGGGGGGGATGATTACCAGACAGACCTGCTTGCCATCAAGCAGAATCTTGCTCAGGGTGCACCGGTGGTCATAGGTATGATGGTCGGAGGAAGTTTTATGCAGGGCATGCTGGGCAGGCGCCTGTATATCCCCGACCGGTCAGATTACTCGGGGACCAGGTTGGGCGGACATGCCATGTGTGTGATTGGCTACGATGATTATTTTGAGGGGGGAGCATTCCAGATCATGAACAGTTGGGGTAGAGAATGGGGCGAAGACGGATTATTCTGGATGCGGTATAACGATTTTGATTATTTTACCAGAGAGGCATACGGGCTATATCCCATGGGGGATGCAGATGAGGTCATTTCGGATATCCTGGATGTTGAGATAGGCTTATTGGTGAATGCTACAGGCCGGTATATTCCCCTGGATTACCATGCCGGAATAACTTTTACAACAGCTTCCAGGGTAAAGACGGATACAGATTTTAAGGTTGAAATCACCAATTCCCTGGAGTGTTTTACCTATATTTTTGGAAAAGAGACAGATGGAACGTGTTATGTGTTGTTTCCCTATACCAAAAAGCATTCGCCATATTGCGGGATTACAGGTACCAGGGTATTTCCGAAGGATCACTCGCTCTATCCTGATGAACAGGGGGAGAGGGATTATATTGCCATCGTAGTTTCCAGGCAAAAACTTGATTATAACCTGTTGAATGATGCCATAAATATTGCCCCGGGAAATACCTACGACCAGAAAGTGTATGCAGCACTTGAAGATGAGCTGGTCAGAGACATTGATTTTACAGACGGGAATACCGTCAGTTTTTCAACAGGCACTTCCAGCAGGAATGCAGTCGCAATGGTAATGGAGATCATCAAGTAAATAACTCGGACTCAAGCTCCGGCCATTCAAGGGCGAGACTTTTAAGGGTTTTCAATACCTCCTTTGCAACATAATATAGTTTTTGCCAGTTCTTATCAGAGGGGACTATATGCCAGGGGATCACATTGCATTCCCTGAAGATCTTTTCATATACCTCAAGGTAACTACCAAATTTCTTACGGGTTTCCCAATCCCCATCTTTGTGTTTCCAGTGTTTCTCCCTTAACTGAACTCTTTCCATCAGTCTTTCTTCCTGTGCCTCAAGGGATACATTGAGGAAGAATTTAAGCACCCTGGTATTATTGTGCTCCAATAGTTTCTCAAAGTCATTTATCAGGCCGTAACGCTCAGCAATCATCTCTTCTGTGAAATAGCCTTCAACGGTAGGCACCAGGATATCTTCATAATGGGAGCGGATGAAGATCTGGACATCTCCTTTGTCGGGGGCATCCTTGTGAACACGCCAGAGGAAATCATGGGCAAATTCTGCCGGGGTAGGTTTCTTAAAACTCTTGATCTTGATACCAATAGGGTTGCAATATTTTAGGAGACCCCTGGTCAACCCGTCTTTTCCGGATGCATCAAGGCCTTGAAAAACAATCAATAAGCTGTATTTTTGCTGGGCATACATCTGGTATTGCAGTTCACCTATCTCTTTCAGGATGGTTTTGGTTTCAGTCCTTATTTTTCCTTTGTCCCATTTCGGGTTGAAAGTATGGTAATCATTAATCTTCATAATGCTTTTTGTTATTTTCTATCTATGGTTACATATATCGGCAGGTGGTCAGAAAATCCGCCATGGTATTTTCTTCCAGAATAAAACCTGTTGGGCCTGTAAATGGCTCTTTTCTTATCGTAAAATAATAATTTTTTATCAAAATGAATTGTCAGGCGGGTAGACGTGATCTTGTATCCCTCTGCTTTCATCATTCCCCTGCTGATTATGATCTGGTCAAACATAAGCCATTTCCCTTTCGCAAAAACAGTTCCCAGTTTCTTGCTGTAAGGAATGAATGCCAGGTTGTAGAATTCATCTTTCAGGTGACGGGAGATAGATTTACTTACGGGCAGATCATTAAAATCTCCCATGATGATAATCTTGGCCATGGGATCGGATCGAAGAATATCGAGTGATTTTTTGGAGAGACTCTGTGCCGCGGCGATACGCTTTGGCATCGTTTTCCGGGTTCCCTCCCTGCGGGATGGCCAATGATTAACAAAGAAGTGGACAACATCATCACCGTTAAAAGCACCTTTAACATAAAGGATATCCCTGGTGGTGAAGTTTGCATCTTCTTCCATGACTACCCTAAGCTTTTCATGCGACAGAACCGAAAAAAGGTTCCTGTCATAAATCAGGGCTACGTCGATGCCTCTCTTATCCGGACTGTCGTAATGGATGAAATCATAGGATCGTTTAAAGGCAGGTTGATAAATCAGATCCGTAAGAACGGTCTTGTTTTCGATCTCAGCTACACCTATGATGGCAGGGACCCTGTCCTGATCAATCGAGGAAATTGAACTGGTAATGTTCTCAAGTTTCTCTAGGTATCTTTGCTCTGACCAGTCTTTAAGGGAACCTGGCAGGAACTCATTGTCATCCTTCCCCGGCTCATCAATTGTATCAAAAAAATTCTCAAGATTGTAGAAAGCGACTATTTGCCGGTTTGGATCTGGCATATTGAAAAATCGTTAAACCATCAGACCGGTCTGCCACCATGCAATTCATCCTGCAAATCCTTCAGTTCTTTCCATTTTCCCTGGTGGGCCAGCAATGCTTGTTTCGACCAGGTTGTAGGGTCATGTAGTCTGTACCTGGCACCTCCCTCAGTAACAAGCATTTCACGAATTTCTTCAGGATCACCATCTGCCAGTTTTTTCCATGTATCTATGCTGCTCCTCCTGAGCAAATTTTCAATCTTGGGTCCTATCCCTTCAACGATTTGTAAATCATTTAATCCAATTTTCGCCTCCATTATTTCTTCTGCCACTGCAGTTTCATAATTAACCTTTTCGATGATTTCATGAGTCTCTGCGGAAGCTGTCAATATGTTTGCTGACTCATCTGCTCTCTCGGGTTCAGCGGATTTTATCTCTTTAGCAGCATTCCTTTTGCGCCAATAATATCCTATCAGAAAGCCAAGGATGGCAGCAATTAATAATACTATTATAATGAATAGTAGGTCGGAAGAAAATCTTTCAGCCATTTTATTAGGTTTTATTGATTAATGTTTATTTCGACTCTTCGGTTTAGTTTTCGGCCATCTTCAGTTTCGTTGGAGGCAGCGGGGTCAGTGTCACCTTTCCATTCAAGGATGATTTGATCTCCTGTAATTCCTTTTCCGACCAGATATTGTTTAACCGTTTCTGCCCGGAGTTTAGAAAATTTATCGTTGGCTTGTTTGGATCCCCTGTTGCAGGCATGACCAACAGCGGTTAAGGTTGAGCCAGGTGTATTGGCGAGGTAATATCCAAGAGAGGTAAAATATGTTTCATCATCGTTAACTGCATTTAATTTGCTAGAGGCAAATTCAAAGTAGTACTTTTTTGTCCCGATACCATTAAGGTATTCAAGCGCTATGGCAAGTGAATCTTTCTCCGGAACCACAGTTGATGCTGCATCAGCACTCTCTGTAGATTGGTCATCTTTCATCTCTGATAAGACTGCCTGTTCGGTGTCTCCACAATGGTCTCGGACCTTACAAACATACCAGTATGAAGCGATACTTATCCAGGCAATCAGGAGGATTGAGAATAGCAGGCTTAGGCGTTTCATTTTTTTTTAAGCTAATTTAAGCAAAACTCTGCTTTTGAAAAATTTTATCCTAGTTAACTATTTTTTAACATGTAATATATTCCAATATCATATTAAATTCTTGTAAATTCGTGGTCGAGAAATAATCAAACACCTGAAGATGATCCATCACCATTGAAAACACTTTTCGGTGGTAATGAGTCAATAGCTAATCTGGGTGCAAATCTGTTAAATAATTTATTAAACCACTAAAAAGTAAAAGAAAAATGGCAAATGTAAAAGACATTGAAGGTATCGGACCTGTATTAGGCGAAAAACTCGAAAAAGCTGGCATCATAACTGTAGAATCACTATTGGAAAGCGGTTCAACAAGAGCCGGAAGAGCGAATATTGCCAAAGAATCAGGAATAAGCGAATCCCAGGTTCTTGAATTTGTAAATATGGCTGACCTTATGCGTATCAAAGGGGTTGGAGCAGAGTTTGCTGAGCTCCTTAAAGCTGCAGGTGTTGATACCATTAAGGAATTAAGAACAAGGAATGCAGAGAATCTGCACCAAAAATTAGAAGAAACAAATGCAGCAAAGAGCCTGACACGCAGGGTTCCATCTCTTGATATGGTTAAGGATTTCATTGCCAAGGCAGGTTCAACGGATCCTTCTGTCACCTACTAGCATTTACAGAATAATTTAGAAACATTTGGGTGCATTAACCTTTAATTAAAAGGGATGCACCTTTTTTTTTGGACATTCACTTAGCACTCTACATAGTCGAGGTTGCTTATTGATATATGAGCTCATTTTCCTAAATTTGTTCAAGGCTCCGGATTGTTACATGAATCACCACATACATAAATTGTTCTTTCTCTCAATTCTGTTACTCTTCCTGACATCAAGCTCTTTTTCTCAAAAAGTATCTGAAGCATGGCTGAAGTCAGAATTTATTCTGGTGTTGACCTCTTATATTACATGGCCAGACGAGGCGGAACTGGATACCTTCAGAATTGGGATCCTGGGTGCAGATAAAGTGTATTCCATGCTGGGGATGAAAGCTGACCAGGATACATTGAAAAACAAACCCATCGCCGTGGACCGATACAGGCACATCAGGGATGTTCGCCCGGTACAAGTACTTTTTGTCGGCGATGAAAGGCTGAATGTTCTTAAACAGGTTTTTAGGCGATTTAAGGATCAACCTGTACTGATCATTACTGACAGCGCCACAAATTATGAATATACGATGTTGAACCTGCTGAGCAAAGGCATGGCTGGTAAACCCTTTGAGGTCAATAAGGCAAATATAGAAAATGCAGGACTCACTCTTTCGTATGAGATCCTGTATGTTGGGGGAAGAGAAGATGATCTTCGCCTTGTTGTCCAGGAGTCCGTGAGGCTGAAGGATGAGCTTGCACACAACCTGGATTCATTACAAAATGAATTAACAGAGAGGCAGGAGGAATTGGCCGAAACCAGCCTGAAATTGGAAAATAGAACTTCTGAAATAGGCCATCTGAACCAGGCTGTTGACCAGCAGACTGAGCAATTGGGCAAACTTTTAAATGATGTGGATCTGAAGCAGATGGATTTGGAGGAAAAGATACAGCTACTTGGTTCACAGGAGGCAAGGATACAGGAGAAGGAGCAGGAGATCCTTGAACTGAACGATAGCATATCAAAGAAAGAAAAAATCTATGCGGCACAGAATAGATACTTGGACGAACGCTACAAAATAACGGTTGAACAGGAGTTGTTGATTAAAGAGCAGGAGGATAGGATAGATCATCAAAGTCAACTGATTGAGCAGAAAAACCTATTGCTGGTTTTTTTTCTTATACTATCCCTGCTGATTATCACCATGGTATTTTTAATATACAGGGCATACCGTGTTAAAAAGCGGGCCAACCGCATTCTCCGGGAGAAAAACAGCATTATCCAGGACCAGAACAAGGCCATCTCAAACCAGAAGGAAGAGATTGAGGCGCAAAGGGACCAGTTACAGGAAATAAACAGAAAAATTGAACGGCAGAATGAAAATATCAGGGCAAGCATCGCCTACGGCCTGACCATTCAGCAGGCCATGCTTCCGGACCTGAAAGAAATCGAACACGTGTTTGAATCGTTTGTGCTTTTTCATCCCAAAGATATTGTATCTGGTGATTTCTACTGGTTTTCAAACCTGGGACGAAACCGTTCAGGAGATGAGACCATATTTATTGCTGCCATAGACTGTACCGGTCATGGAGTTCCGGGTGCTTTCCTGTCAATGATAGGATCCCGTATGTTAAGTGCCATTGTAAATGAGAGTAAGGTCAGGGAGACTGATACCATACTTGAATTAATGGATAAACGCTTGCGGCATGCACTGAACCAGCCTAAGTCTGATAATGATGATGGCATGGATATCTGCTTGTGTAAAATCATCAGAAAGGATGCTCGTAAACAAGAAGAACAGCCCATCTATGTCAGTTTTTCAGGTGCTAAACGATCATTATTCCTGAAAAGGGGAGACAGGGAAGTAGAAATTGTCAAAGGTGACAGGCGTACCACAGGGGGAGGACATTTTAATCCCAATCCATTTTCGAAGCATGAACTATCCCTACATAAGAATGACAGGATCTACCTTACAACGGATGGATTGATGGACCAACATTCCCCTTCGAGGGAAAAATTCCGGTCAAAACGCTTCGTGGAATTCCTGAACAGAAATGGGCATTTGCCAATGAAAAAACAGCTGGCCAGGCTGGAGGACGAACTACATGCCTTTAGATCAAACGAAAATCAGACTGATGATATCACAGTTCTGGGATTAATACTATAAATTTGCTTTTCAATTAAATACAAACTCATGCAAACCCTTTATATCCCTCTCCAGGAAGATGAGTATGACAAACCCTTTGTACATTTCAGGGCCGAATCCGGAGAATGTGAGATCTCTGGAGAAAGTTTTCCGGAAAAAACAGCTGAATTCTATGACCTTTTAATTACCTGGCTTAAACAATATATGGAGGAAGTCAAGGGTCCTATCGATTTCAGCATCAGGTTGTCGTACTTCAACACCAGCTCCTCAAAACGCATCCTGGAGATACTGATCCTGTTGCAGAAATATTCCGAAGATGGGGGCAGGGTAAAATCAAGGTGGCATTATGATCCAGAAGACCTGGATATGGAAGAGGATATTGAGGACCTTAAGGTCATCTCAAAACTGCCTCTTGAGATGGTACCGGAAGGCGGGGAGACAGGGTTCAAAAATTATGATGATGGAGAAGATTAATCCTGCATCTTTTCACTGAACTTTGCGGTTTTTCGGAGTTCATCGATGATACCAGTACCTACCCAATAAATACTGGCATTTCCATTTCCGGGATTGTTATGCATCGTTTTAATGGCATCATAATTCCATCCTCTGCTCTTGATCCTTTGTTCTGTCAGACATGAAAAACATGTATTTTCCATCACGACTTACATGAGGTGATCATTCACTCTGGAGATTCTTGAGCCGGGAAGGTTTAAGGATTTCTTTTTCCGTGATAAAACCATCCGCCCAGTCGACTGGGATTTTCTCGAAATAGTAATTCTCGATATCTATGCCAGGATGTGGATCTTTCCAGATTTCTTCTCCAGATTTTTTAAGCTCATCGTATTTTATTTCCTGGTTCCCTGGGGGCAGGTTGAACCAGAATTTACGTGAGTCTGCAAGGATGTATACAGGAATTCCTGCATTTTTACCTGACAGGCATATATTATAACTGCCCGTTTTATTTACGAAGTAGTCCCTGAACACGGCATCTGCTCCAAGTAAGATCATATTGATCCGGTCAAGGTGCCGGGAGTACCCTGTATCAGATACGAGTTTTACTTCGTATCCCAGTTTGTATAAATTTGCTGCCTGAATCCTTCCTTCAAGAATGGGCCGTGACTCAGTTTGTATGATACGTACTTTTTTTCTATTCCCCTGGTAAGCTTCAAAAATTTCCCTTACTGCGCTGCTCTGGCTGTGGCAGAGGATCAATTTTTGTTTTAGATCAATGGCTGAACTGGCCTGCATGGCAAGCCTGATATTCACACCGGTCCATTTATCCCTGTAGTCGTTTAAGAAATCTACAAGTATCCGATTCCAACCTTCCATGCTGTTATTCAGAAGCTGGATAACCCGGAAAGAAAAATCAAGCAATACAAATAAACTCTTATGTCTGTCCTGAAGCCGTTTGATCTGATCCATAAGGAAGGATCTATCCTTTGGCGTTTGGAGTTCACCTTTCTCAAGCCAGTAAAGTAGCAGTTCAATGTAATTTTCAAGCAGCTCAGCTGAACCGGAGGAATTATCAGATTCAAATTTTTTCAGGTCATCTTTCCAGTTCATCTCCAAGGTTAATGCTAAAGACTGCAAATTACTATTAATTTCTTCTGTCTTGAAACAACTGGATAAATATTTCGTAAATACAGGCAGCATTAATCAATCTTGAATCTCTTTATCTAGCTAAAGCCTGTATTTGCCAAATGTTCCGGAAGTATTTGATTGTACCTATTCTGTTGGTAATCTTGACGGATCCTGCCTTTTCATCGGGTACCCTTACAGATAGTTTGCTTGTTCAGGCCGGCCAGGCTGAGGGGCATGAAAGGATCCGCTTGCTTAATCAGATAGCACAAATACAGCTCGACTTCCAACCTGAATCAAGCCTTAAGTATTCCAAAATGGCCCTTGAACTGTCCAGGTCCCTGGGGGACCTCAACAATCAGGCAGAATCCCTTAAGAATATGGGTGCAGCATGGGTTTCCCTGGGTGATATGGGCCAGGCCACACCATTACTTGATGAAGCATATGGAATCTGCAGCAAAAAACTGGAGGAAAAGGAATCTTTAGAAGATCTTTGTCATGTTGCTTATATGCTGATGCTGAAAGGTCAATTCGAAAAATCTATAGAATATTATCAACAGGCCCTGGATATGGCAGGTGAGGATGATCCTTCAGGGATAGCAGCTTGTCTGGGTGGAATGGGAGAAACCTACCAGAAGATGGGGCATTTCATGGAATCGCTTGAATCTTATACCCGGTCCCGGGAAATTCTGCAGGAACAGGGAACAGAGAATGGTATGGACAGGCTCCTTTATGATATAGCCATTATTTATCAAAGACTTACAAGGTATGATCAAGCACTCCGGAATCTTTACGCTTCACTTGAGATATCTCGAAAATTGCAGAACCTGGCTCAGATGGGGAATACATACCAGGTTGCCGGGAGTATATACCTGCAATTGGAAGACCTGGAAAAGGCCCTGGAGTATCATAGGAAAGGACTGGCCATTCATGAACAGATGGGAGACCGGACCGAGGTTGATTATGCCCTTGATGTAATGGCCGATATTTACCTGGAAATGAATCAATTTGACCAGGCCCTCAGGATGTATAATCGTTCCTATGAAGACCGAAGAAAGGGAGGCAATAAAAGAATGATCCTGCGCTCACAAATGAATCTCGGGCGATATTTCACTCTCCGGCAGAATTATCCTCTGGCTCTATCCTATTACCGGGATGCTCTGGTGCTGGCACAAGAACTTCAGGACAAATGGTCCCTGGCCAGGATCTCAGTTAATCTTGGTGAATTATATGGAGACAGGAAGGAGTATTCAAGTGCACTGCAATACCTCAATGATGCACTTTCTATTGCCGGGGGCATGGAATCTGAAAGATATCCAGCATGATGCTTATTATGAGTTGTATGAATTGTCCAAAAGCAGGGGTAATTACCAGCGGGCACTTGAGCACTATCTTAACTACACCGACATACACGAAGCAATGATGAATGTTGAGAGCAGGACAAGCATCGCCAATCTGGAATCCAGGTATAACCTGGTAAACAAGGAGAAAGAAATTGAGCAGCTTGAAAAGGAGAACATGGCCAATCAGTTAGATCTTCAGCGGGAGAAAAGTCTTCGGAACTATTTATTATTTATTGCGGTATTTTTAATGTTTCTGGGGACCATCATTACGCTTTCCCTTTTGAGGATAAAGCGGATGAACCTTATGCTGAAACATAAAAACCATGAACTGGAGGAACTCAATGGCAGGTTGACAAGGTACAGCGAGGAACTCGATAAATCAAACCGGACCAAAAACAGGCTGATCTCCATTATTTCGCATGACCTGAAGAATCCATTCCATAGTTTAATTGGATTTTCCGACTTGTTGGTAAATGAAGCAGAAAGGTTTTCCGAAGAGGAAAAACATTCTTTTTTCAAGAGCATGAATGATACTTCCAAAAAGGCCTTTGAACTTCTGGAGAATCTATTGGACTGGACCCGCCTGCAAACTTCTGAAATACCATTTAATCCGGCTGACCTGCAAGTTACAGATACCATTCAGTCAGTACTTGATTTACTTAATAGCCATGCTACTGACAAGGGCATAGTGATGCAAACTGATGTCTCTGAAGAAACCATTGTCTATGGAGACAGCCGGATGTTCGAAACAATCCTTCGTAACCTCCTGTCCAATGCTATTAAGTATACCGCCTACGGGGGAAAGATAATCATATCAACACAGGATCAGAACGAGTTCATTCGGTTTAGTGTGGAAGACACGGGTGTGGGAATGGATAAGGAGCAGGTTAGCAATCTGTTCAAGATTGACAAAAAGGCATCCCGGCCCGGCACCAGTAATGAACTGGGTACTGGATTCGGGCTTATCCTCTGCCGTGAATTTGTGAATAAGAACGGTGGGGAACTCAGCGTGGAAAGTTCCCCGGGGAAAGGCAGTACTTTCAGCTTTACCATACCAATAAGGCGTCAAGCCTGATCAGTATATTTTTATTTTTACATAGGCCAGGATCTGGAAAATCTTTCTTAGCAGGTGACCACTCTCAAATGCCTTGTCGTCATTTAACAGATTGATTAAATGTCCGTAATGCAGAAATTGATTTTTGTAAAGATAGGCAAGGATTTGCAATTCATTTACAGCCCTTGCATCCAGTTTTTTTATTTTGTATTCTTTCCTTGTTCTGTAGTAGAGTTTCAACAGGTTTTTGCCGAATTTTCTGCGCAATAAGGGTTCATACCTTACATAATCCTTAGAGAGCAGGAGCCCCTTCAGGATGTTTTCAATCCCTTGGCAGATCATTGAGAGGACCACGTTTTCTTCACTGTTGTTTTTCCTTAACAGCAGGGCCGTCCGTATAAAGTTTTCCCCCTTCTTCAGCGTTTCAACAGCTATCTCATGCTCCCTCTGTATGGTTTCTTCAGTGACTTCCTTTGGGGCAAACTTCCTGGAAACCCGCTTCGCAAGAGAAAAGACCTTTTTTATGTAGTGTTTAAGGAAGCTCATTTAAAACAAATGTCCACAATCTCTAATTTAACAATAATCACGTAAACCAGAGAAATGATTCCGGTAAAATGCAAATTTAGGAAAATCTTTGCAGGAAAAACTTATTCGTAGCGCAGTGCATCCGCCGGATTCGTAAGTGCGGCTCTGGCGGCCTGGTAACTCACTGTCAAAATGGCGATCAGCAATGCGGCCACGCTAGCAGCCAGGAATATCCACCAGACCATGTCTGTCTTGTATTCAAAATTCTGTAAAAATACCTTTCCCATGACGAACAGAGATGCAGGAATGGCAATCAGGCAGGAAATCATAACGAGTATGGAAAACTCTTTCGACAGCAACATCATGACGGTACTGACCCTTGCCCCCATAACCTTTCTAACTCCGATCTCCTGTGTGCGCTGTTCAGCCGTAAAGGATGCCAGTCCGAACAGACCCAGGCAGGCGATAATGATGGCCAGTATGGTAAAATATTTCAGCAGGTTCCCAAGTCGCTCTTCGGTCCGATACATACGGTCAATGGATTCATCCACAAAACTGTAGTCGAAGGGATAGCCCGGCATGACCTCATTCCATGTATTTTCCAGGTTATCCATCGTTCTTGTCAGGTCCCCTGGGGCAACCCTCACCACCATCCAGGACAGCCAGTCGATGGGTGCGAGAAAAAACATCAGGGGTTCGATCTTTGTTCGTACTGAATGGTAATGGAAGTCCTTCATCACACCGATGATCCGTCCTTCCATTCCCCACATTGTGAACCTTTCCCCTACCGCATTTTCCTTTTCCATGATTTTCTCCAGCACTTCGTTGATCATGAAATTTGCCGTTGTATCTTCCTCGCTGGCCATATCAGCTGGGAATTCCCTTGAGAAACTCCTGCCATCCTTAATTTCAATTTTCATGGTCTCAATAAAATCGTAGTCAACGATGTTGTTTCCTATTAATACAGATAACTCTGGATCCTTACCATCCCAGTCCCCTCCTCCTGAATTACTGCCAATTTGATGTGGCTGGTGACTGGCTGCGCTGACACCGAGTACCTGTGGGTCCCTGAGGAAGGCATCCTTGATGGTCTGATAATTCTCTTTAATATCTCCCCTCATCTGGAAATAGAAGAGGTTCTCCTTATCGTATCCGAGATCCTTGCTTTTCATATAATTCAACTGCCGGTATATGATTACCGTGCCAATGATCAGAAAGACTGATAGGGTAAACTGGACTACAACCAAGACCTTCCTGAACCAGCCGCTCTTCATTCCTGCACTCAGGTCTCCCTTCAGGACTTTAATTGGCCGGAATGCCGAAAGGTACAGGGCTGGATATATCCCGGAGATCAGTCCCGCAACAAGGGTCACCAGAATCATAGCGACAATGAATCTCATATTCAATAAGCTACTGAAATTCAGATCCTTACCGGAAACATTGTTAAATACCTCTAAAATGGAACTTACGATAATCAGGGCAAATATTAATGATATGAAGGCCAGTAGCACAGATTCTCCAAAGAACTGCATAATCACTGCTTTTTTGCTTGCTCCTGAGGCCTTGCGAAGGCCTATTTCCCTTGCCCGGGTGGATGAGCGGGCAGTCGACAGGTTCATGAAATTAATGCAGGCGATGAGCAACACAAATAGGGCAATAGCAGAAAAGATATACACGAAAACAATGGCTCCGGGATCATGTCCGTATCCCCAGTACTCATGCAGGTGTATCCCTGTTAAGGGAGCCGCCATGAAATCGGTGGTGGTTTCTTCGTTGTATTTTTTCACCACAGCTGTCAACTTGCTGTCCACCGAATCAATGACAGCATTTTCATAAAGTTTAATATAGGTCCTGATGGAGTTGTTGCCCCAGGAATCACCGTATTGCCCTGTTTCTTTCAGGAAGTCAAATGGGACCAGTATGTCAAACTGAACAATGGAGTTTTTGGGGATGGATTTTAACACCGCTGTTACGGTGAATTCATACTTGTTATTGGCAGTAAGCGATTTCCCGATAGGGTTTTCATCCCCGAAATATTTCTCCGCCACTTCTTCAGTTAATACCGCAGAATAGGGTTGAGTCAGGGTAGTGATTTTGTCCCCGTGCAGGAAATCAAAGGAGAACATGTCGAAAAAGGTGGAATCAACCGCCACACAACCCCCCTCATTAAAAGCCTTTTCCCCATATGTGAACAACAAGCCTGAGGACCACTGGAAACGGGTGGCATCCTCGATCTCCGGGATCTCCTCTTGCCAAACCGGACCACTCGGATAGGGTGTGACATTTACATGATAAACCTCCCCGGAATAGTACTGGTCCTCTTCCACGCGATATAGCCTGTCAGCATGCTCATGGAACCTGTCGAAACTCAGTTCATCCTGCACCCAGAGTAGGATCAGGAGTGCACAGGCAAGCCCTATGGCTAGTCCCATGATATTTATTAAAGAAAAACCCTTTTGCCGGAAAAGTGAACGGACAGCGGTAATCAGGTAGTTGCGAAACATGTTCAGGGATTGGTTGGTGATATTTCAATCAAAGACGACTTAATTTCCTAATCATTGCAGCTAATTTAAAGCATTTAACATTATTTAACGGTGTGATTTTTGTAAGACAATAATTATCTGTCTAATTTGTTTATATTTTAATGCCCTGTTACTAACTGCTCAGCTACATGAAAAAAACCCTGCCGGCAGATTCTGAGATCCTTCAATACCTCTACCGGGATGGGGGTGTCAGGGGGGAAAGGATAGCCCTGCGGTTTCGCTGGCTGCTTGTGGGTCTGGTTCTTGCCCTGATCGGTGTGATGTATGCCAAGGGGCTGATCCGTGAAGCTTCCTGGTCCCTTGTGCCTGTCTCCATATTTATCGTTTACAACCTCTTCCTCCTGGTGCTTTTCCGGAAGGACAAGATCGGTTACTGGGTAAGATATGTATCAATTGTTGTGGATATCGGTGTGCTTTCCCTGCATACTTATATGTATTCACGCCTTTTCATTCCCATTGCCGTATCTACCACTGCTTCCATTTATATTTATTTCATCCTGCTTTTTATGTCCGTGTTGCGATACGACAGGAAACTGGTCATTTTTGCCACCCTTTTTACCATATTCTGTTTTAACCTGAATTATTACCTGAGAATCGACAGTATCCCTCCCGAATTGATAGAGCAGGTTGTGTCATCTGACCGTGCAGGGCATTTTTACAAATCCATGTACATCGCCCTGTTCGGGCTTATGCTATTACATATTCCCCGGTTGGTAACGGAATTGATCAGCCGCCAGGAAAGCATGCTGGTCGATAAGAAGGAGTCAGAGATAAAACTGGCCCTGGAGAAGATGGAGAAGCAATTCTTGAGCGACCGCCTGAAGTATGAACAGGAAGTAAATGCGGAGCTCAACCGGCAGAAGGAACAAATCGAAAAACAGAACATGGAACTCCAGCAACTGGTATCGACCAGGGACAAGATCCAGTCTGTGATCAGTCACGATCTGCGCAATCCATTTACCATCATACAATCGCTCGCTGAATCTTTGGACGAAAACCTCGAAAACCTCCCGGGAAAAGATGTAAAACGGGCTGTCAGGACCATCCATGATACTAATAAGCGGGGATTATACCTGCTCGACAACCTTTTGAACTGGACCCGTCTGCAGACTGGTAAATTAAAAGTTGTCCCCACAGTGATACCGGTCTGTTCGGTGATAGGGACGATGATGGATTTTTTGAATCTCCAGGCCCGGGAAAAAAATATCCGGATAGAGAACCAGGTTGATCATACAGCTTCCATTTATTGTGATGAGGATATGTTCCGAACCGTAATAAGAAATATAGTCTCCAATGCATTGAAATTTACGCCGGAAGGGGGAAGTATTACCATTCGTACAGATAGGAGTGAGGGATCAACCTGCCTATGTATTGCGGATACTGGCATTGGCATCAGCGGCAATAACCTGAAAAGGCTGCTTCAGTCTAGCGAGAGTTTTTCAACACCTGGGACTGCCAACGAGAAGGGATCGGGACTGGGTTTTTCCCTGGTCAAGGATTTTGTCGGGATGAACCATGGAACATTCACGATCGAAAGTGAAGAAGGAAAAGGTACGGAGGTTTGTTTAACTTTCCCGGATGGTCCGAAACGAGGCTCCAAACAAAATGAGCAATAATTTTGACAGGGGATATTTCCCGGAAATAGCACTGGCCGGGGAGGATGGATTCCTGGCATCCGGGGGTAGCCTGGATATCCCGGTACTCCTGGAAGCTTATTCCAAGGGCATATTTCCATGGTATGCTGAAGGCTCACCCATCCTCTGGTGGTCTCCAGATCCGAGAATGGTATTATTCCCCGATCAATTCAAAGTTTCGAAGAGCCTGGATCAGACATTACGTAAAAAAGACTTTGTGATCAGTATGGATAACCGTTTTCCAGAAGTGATCCGTCAATGTTCAAAAGTTCAGCGCCCCGGACAGGAAGGAACATGGATCACGGGAGATATGATCAATGCGTATATTCTGCTGCACGAAGAAGGTTATGCCCACAGTGTGGAAGTCCTTGCTGAAGGGGAGCTTGTCGGGGGACTCTATGGTGTTTCCCTCGGTGGAGCTTTCTTTGGTGAATCCATGTTCCACCTTCAGAAGGATGTTTCGAAAGTGGCCCTCTATCACTTGGTGGATTTTGCCAGGAGAAACAACATTGGCCTGATTGATGCCCAGCAGTCTACTCAGCACTTGCAGAGATTGGGCGCAGAAGAAATCAAGCGCAGCCGATTTCTTGAACTGTTAAAGCAAGCGCTTACCCGGAATACCATCAAAGGTCCCTGGTGCTGATCGGATTTGTTAAAAGTAACTGACGGTTTTAATGTTCAGGAATTCATGCATGCCGTTCTCGCTTAATTCACGGCCGTAACCGGAATCTTTAACCCCTCCAAAAGGCAAATTGGGATCAGATTTTACCATGCCATTGACGGCCACGGTGCCAGCGTCAATCCTTGGGGCAATGCGGTCCGCTTTTTCGCGGCTGCCGGTCCAGATACTGGACCCGAGTCCGAAGGGTGTATGGTTGGCCATTTCAATGGCTTCATCTTCTTTTTTGAAGGAGAAGACCGGTAATATAGGACCGAAAAGCTCGTCCTGGTTGATGGGGGAATCAATGGGCAGGTCAGTTACGATGGTGGGTTCGAGGATGAGCGATTTTGGGCTCAGCCTTTTGCCGCCCGTGAGGATCTTTCCACCCTGGGTGAGGATATGCTTTAACTGGTCTTCCAGCTCGAGGAGAAGGTCTTTTCGGGCCACGGGACCGATCATCGTTTCCGGGTCCATGGGGTCACCTACCTTAAGAGATTCCACCTTCTCCCGGAAGAGGGTTAAGAATGAATCATAGACATCTTCCTGGACAATGAATCTTTTAGCGGCGATACAGCTCTGGCCGTTGTTCTGGAAACGCGCCATGATCCCCGTTTCAGCTGCCTGCTCTAAGTCTGCATCAGCGAAGATGACATATGGATCCGATCCACCCAGTTCCAGTACTGTTTTTTTTCCCATGGCTCCGGCCAGCTCCGCTACCTTATATCCTGCATAGTTGCTGCCCGTCAAGGTGATCCCCCTGACGGCCGGGTGCCGGATGACCTGGCTGGCCTGGTCATAGTTTATCAGCAGGTTTTGAAATACTCCTTCGGGTGCACCAGCATCCAGGAATAGCTGTTCCATAGCGATGGCACACAAGGGTACATTGGATGCATGCTTCAGCAAGCCTGTGTTCCCGGCCATGAAGTTGGGAGCGATGTAGCGGAATACTTGCCAGTAGGGGAAATTCCAGGGCATTACGGCAAAGATGATCCCCAGCGGATCAAAACGGATATAGCTTTCACGGGCTGTGGATTCCATTTTTACAGGGGCAAGGAACTCTCCGGCTTTTTTGGCATAATACTTTGATACCCAGGCACATTTAGCGACTTCAGCACGGGATTGGCTAATGGGTTTTCCCATTTCAGTAGTAATGATCCTGGCATGTTTTTCTTCTTCCTTCCCAAGGAGCTCTGCTACCTTCATCAATATCCTGCTGCGATCTTCAAGGGCTGTCAGCTTCCACTGGTTAAAACTGCTTTCAGCCAGGTCGAGTTTATCATGGAATTCTGTTTTAGAGATGAAATTAAACCTGGCTTCTTCCTTGCAGGTATAGGGATTGAATGTACGGTAGGCCATGGATAGGGGATTAATAAATGATACATGAATTTACTATTATTTGTCCAAATATCCTTACTCATTCTTTCGGAATTTTATCACCAGGACTGGTTTGACCGAATACTTTTTCTATATTCGAATGACCCAAACTGAAACAGCTTGAAAAGAATCCCGCTGATCCTGGTTTTATTTTTTCTTGCAGTATATCCTTCTTGTGATGGGGAAGGGATATGTACACAATCCGTCGTGTCTGTTGTCAATGCCGGATTTTACGCGTGGGACGATGAACAGGAGGTCGATGTTTCTGTTGATTCTTTTTCACTTTACGGGGAAGGAAGAGACAGCCTCGTATATGAGAGTCAAAACAGTGTGAGCAAATTCAGTTTTCCTATGGATATGCATGCCCTGTCAAGTACCATGATATTGGAGACAGATAGTCTGGTTGACACATTGGTCATAAATTATACCGTGGTGCCTGTCCTTGTTTCATATGAGTGTGGTTTTACCAATACTTTTGAAATCAGTGGATTATCTTTTACCGGGTATTTGATAGATTCTATTTCTTTGATAAATAATATTGCCAACCTGGATAATGAAGAAAACCTTAAAATATTCCTTTAACCTGCTGGCATTATTGGCGGTCATGTTTCAATTGAGTGCACAGGATGGCATGAGGGTACGGGGTCCCAGGATCAGTTATGACCTGGCCAGCCTGACTCTTTTGTATTATGATCCTGACAGGATGGTATATACCATCTCGGTGGACTACGAAATAAAGCAGGATATCTACGCTGTTATTGATCTTGGATACCAGCATGTAGACATCAGCAGGGAAAACTACCATTACTCATCCAGCGGAATGTTCACAAGGATAGGGGCTGATATGAACATGTTAAATTATGATAAACAGGTAGACGTTTACGAAATGATGTATGTCGGGGGAAGGTATGGCTTTTCCCTTTTCAATCAGCAGGCTGAGAGTATTAAGATCCCCGATCCATACTGGGGCGATTTTAATGATGGACAGATGAAGAAGCAATCTTTGAATGCCCACTGGATCAGCCTGGTTGTTGGTATGAGGGCAGAAGTATTCCGGAATTTTTTCATGGGATGGTCTGTATTTATGAATATCAAGTTTTACCAGTCCGATACAGGGGGGATGGAACCTTACAATATCCCGGGTTTTGGCAAAGGCGAGAAAAGGGTAGCGGTAAGCTTTAATTATACCATCTCCTACCGTATCCCAACGCAGCGGTATATTCCCAAAATAAAAGCCGGGAAGAAATAATACCGGCTTTATAATCTTTGTTCGCTCTTATGGGAATTATGATTCTGTGGCTTTCTCAAGCCTTTTAAGGATAGAGAATATAAAGGACGCAGCCAGGAGGCAGGCAACGACCAGTATACTCCAAAATACCCATAACTGTACCTTGTTCCAGAAAATCCCGACCAGGGCTACGCCGTAGTTTCCGATGGCTGTTGCGGCCAGCCATCCTCCCTGCATCATACCCTTATACTGGGGAGGAGAAACCTTGGAGATGAAGGATAATGCCATGGGACTTAAGAACAATTCTGCTATGGTTAGTGTGAAATACGTGGTGATGAGCCAGTATGGTCCGACCAGCCTGTCAGCCGGGGCCCTGATCTCGCCGATATCTCCCGGGGAATATCCCATCAGGCTCAGGGAGCCGATGATCATAACAGTAAAACCGACGGAGGTAATGATCATGCCAATTCCGATCTTTTTCGGCGCGGACGGTTCTTTGTCCCGCGACGCCAGCCAGGTGAAGAGACCCACTACAAGTGGTGTGAGGGCAACGATAAAGAATGGATTGAAATGCTGGAATTTTTGAGGGGTAAAGTCATTCGAATCCGAGTAGCCACTGATCCGTAGATAGGCTATGATGGCAAACCCTACAAAGGCAAGCAAACCGATCAGTTTCTGGGTCCCAGTGCTCTTTTTTCGGATCATGAAAATCAACCCGATGAGGGACAGGAAGATGGGCAGTAAGCCGAACAGATCGAACCAGATATTGGTATACCGGCCAACTGAATCAACCGTATAATCCCTTGCAAATGCTGTCATGGCTGCACCATTCTGGTGGAATGACATCCAGAAGAACATGGCCACAAAAAATACCAGGAAGAGGGCAATCATTCTTTCCCTTACCTGCGCGGGTGTAAGTACGACCATTTTTGCCCTCAATGTCTCGTCCTGGGCCTTTTGCTTTTCTGAAAGGTCAGCATGTTTGTAATACTTTCTGAATCCCCAGAAGATGAGCATGGATGCGACAAGCGACAGGCATGCCACACCAAATGCCCAGTGATAGGATTCAGCCAGATGGTTGATATAATATTCTGAAAAACTGACAAGGTCCCCGCCCAAATCTGCAAATGCCCCCTGTTGACTGGCAAATCCCTTCAGACTTTCTTCAACACCTGCATCACCGCCAAGGTACTTATGTGCCAGCGCCGGGATATCTGCCTTGTAGAATAGATTGTAACGTTTCAGCATCATATTGCTGATCGATTCGGCAGCGGTCGGAGCGAACATCGCGCCCACGTTGATCCCCATATAGAAAATATTAAAGGCCACATCCCTGTTCCTGCTGTATTTCGGGTTATCATAAAGGTTTCCGACAAGCACCTGAAGGTTTCCTTTAAAAAGCCCTGTACCTATGCTGATCACTGCAAGTCCTGCAATAATGAGGGGGAGTCCCCCGTCCATCGTAGTTGGTATAGCGATCATCAGGTACCCGGCAAACATGACAATGAGTCCCATGCTAATGGTCTTTCCATAGCCCAGCAGGCGGTCAGCAATGATACCACCGAAAAGGGGGAGGAAATAAACACAAGCCAGGAATAAACCGAAATACTGCGATGCTTTTGCGTAATCAAATCCGTATTTGGCCTGAAGAAACAGAACGAATATGGCAATCATGGTGTAATAGCCGAAACGCTCACCCATATTGGCAAAAAACGCGACGAAAAGTCCCTTGGGATGTCCTTTTAACATATCAGGAGAATTAGGTTAGAGATAATTTTAATTTGACAAATATAGAAATCTTTTTTTCACTGCCCCCTCAATCTTTTGATGTTGTGGATGATGTGAGGAAAGAATATCTTAACTTAGGGTTTGGAATAATCTTTAGTGCAAATGAAAATATTTACTTCAGGGCAGGTTCGAAAGATTGATGCTTATACCATTGAAAATGAACCAATTGCTTCAATAGACCTGATGGAGAGGGCCTCCATGCAAATAACCTCATGGATAACAGAGATGTTTAACAACAGCCATCCCTTTTTATTCCTGATCGGACCGGGGAACAACGGGGGGGATGGACTGGCAGTGGCCCGTTTGCTGATGCAGAAAAATTACCTGATTGAGATTCTGCTTGTCAGGATATCAGATAATTTGTCTGCAGATGCCCAGATCAACCTGGACAGATTACGGGAGATACCCGGCGCAAAGATTTCGCCATTGGAAGAGGTTTCCTTACTGAGTGTGGAAGATCCTGGGATTATCCTGGTGGATGCCCTGTTTGGATCGGGACTGACCCGCAGGGTATCTGGTTTGGCAAGGGATGTTATCACCGCTGTCAATGAATTGCCCAATCTTACGATAGCCATTGATATTCCAAGCGGACTATACGGTGAAGACAATACCGAAAATGAACATGAGGCCATCTTTCAGTCGGATTTCACCCTGGCCCTTCAGGCACCCTCACTCTCCTTCTTTTTTGCAGAGAACCACCCATATGTTGGCAACTGGGAGGTATTGCCCATAGGGCTGCATCCTCAGATCCTGGAGGATTCAGCATCTTTCTGGCATTATATACAGGCCGGAGATGTCAGGGACCTGCTGAAACCTCGCATGAAATTTGACCATAAAGGGAGCTATGGGCATTGCCTGCTGATAGCCGGATGCTACGGCATGATGGGGGCAGCCGTACTGGCAGCCAGGGCTTGTCTTCGCAGCGGGACAGGCTTGGTTACTGGGCATGTACCAAGGTTCGGTTATGAGATCCTTCAGACCACTGTACCTGAATCGCTGATCAGTATTGATGAATCGGATATTATTTTTACAGGAGTACCCCGACTCCAACCTTATTCCGCTGTGGGGGTTGGTCCGGGACTGGGTTGTAAGCCCAATACTGGTCGGGCAATACTCGAATTGATAAAGTCAGTAAATGTTCCTCTGGTAATGGATGCTGATGCTCTGAATCTACTCTCTGAACATCCGGAATGGATTTCCTTCCTGCCAGAGAATACCATACTTACGCCCCACCCCAGAGAGTTTGAGAGACTGGCGGGCAAGGCAGAAAGCGGATATGCCCGTGTCAGGATGCAGATCGATTTTGCTGTTAAGCATAAGATCATAGTAGTGCTGAAAGGAGCCCACACCAGTATTGCCTGTCCTGATGGCAGTTGCTGGTTCAATACAACAGGCAATCCCGGGATGGCGACGGCTGGGAGTGGTGATGTATTAACGGGAATAATTTTATCTTTGCTCGGACAGGGATATGTTTCGCGTGATGCAGCCATACTGGGCGTTTATCTGCATGGACTGGCAGGAGACCTGGCTTCGGAAGCATCATCGGAAGAATCTTTGTTGGCCGGGGACATCATAGAATCCCTTGGATTTGCGTTTCAATATATAAAAGGCATATACGATGAAGACCATATTTAATTTTTTGCTTGCCGGTTTTTTGCTCCTGTTTGGATGCAGCGGACCTAAATCTGTCATTGAAACAGTTCCGTTGAACCCCTCAGGTATGGAATCACAAACAGGCTATGTTTATGCCCTTCCCCAGACTACCTTCAAGGTGACTGTCGACGTGGTGAAAACCCGGCTTATACGTGGACCCTATTACCGCTTCGCGGAAAAATACCTGAGCATCAGGGATGCTCCTGACAGGAATAGCACATCCTGGAGGATAGACAGGATAAACCTTACATCCATGGAGGAAGCTGATCCCGATCAAATGTTCCTGGTAAGGCAGGTATCTGGGGAACAGGATCTTTCTTCCCTGTTGAAAATGAGCCAGCAGGGATTGATATATGATTTTAATGTTGGCAGGTACCTGGAGACCAGGAATTTTAATGCTGTACCTGGGGATCCGGCAGAGGGAATTCTTTACACTGATCTTACAGAAAGAGCAAATATCGAAATGTCCATTGACACCAGCTATAAATCCATCAAGATGGATTCAACCTTTATCAAGGTTCCTGTAACCACACAGCAACTCATCGTGAAAACCATTGATGAAAAGGCCCAGGAGGCAGCCAAGGTGATTCTCAAGATGCGCCGCAAAAGGGTGAACGTACTGACAGGAAAAGGTGAAATACCGGTAAGTGATGCGGGTATCCAAAAGCTGGATGAGCTGGAAGAGGAATACCTGGCCCTGTTTATTGGTAAAAATATTGAGGAAAAGAAGAGAATTACCCTGTATGTGACACCTGAGTCAGGAGAAGTATTTGAGCATAAGGAATTATTTGAGTTCTCTTCAGGCAGTGGCATTCTTACACAGCATGCAGATCATTCAGAAGTGGTCAGCCTGACCATCAAGAGATCCCAGGACGCGGAGGGGCAAAATAACTCTGGTCTGGGAATCTCAATGCCACTGCAAACCAATGCCCTCTATTACAGGGTACCGAATAAGGCTGAAGTTCAGATTAATATTGGGGATGAGATCCTGTTGATGGAAAGGGTCTCAGTGTATCAGTACGGGGCTATCTTTTCCATGCCTGTTTCCCTGGCAGGAAAGTAATTTAATTAATGGTTGTTTTATCGCCTGCTAGTTTACTCTGAAAGTTCTTCTCGTAATCTTCAAGTGATTCCGAGGTATATTTGTCTTCGACGATGTAGTTTAACAAGGGCTCTATGGCTGGTGCAGTCATATAACCGGGTATAGCACCCAGCAACTCCAGCTTTTCATTCATGTAGGCTATGGACGGATAGGACATTTTCCCATTGAGGAGTCCAGCGGCCAGTTCATGATAACCCCTGGCACCCTGGGCAACATGTTTGTAGGTAGTACCGTTGAAGATGATTTCTTCTTTGGATTCGGCATCTAATTTTACCGGGTAGTAATTTTCATTGATATACTCAGCGATCACGGGATGGTTGAAGGTTTCCTTGTCCATTTTCTTACACCAACCGCACCAGTCGGTATATACATCGATCATGATCTTCCTGGGTTGTTGTTTGTTGAGCTTCTCAGCTTCCTCAATTGAATACCACTTGACAATAGACGCATCCTGCGCCAATCCTGAGATTGAAATGAAAAAGAAAGCTGAAATTGAGAGAATTAATACTTTTTTCATGAACTGATATTTAAGAGAGATCAGACAAATACTATTCCAAAATTACGTTATCACAGTCAAATGGTTATTATTCAGGGGATTTTTAACAATTTTTTAAAGCTATAAAACATTAGGGATATGAACTATGTCACTTTGACTGCATCTTATTTTTCTTATTTTTAAGAATTCTTAAATTGTTGAACTCAAGAATTTTAATTATGGAAAAATTAAGACAGACCTTGCGGGATTCGGCAGCCATGCGTTGGCTGGTTCTAATACTTGTCAGCGGACTGATGTTTGGTACCTACTGGTTCCAGGATTTCTTTTCAGGACTGAAAGGACTTATGGAAAGCCAGATGGGGTTTACCAGTGAGGAATTCGGCCGGCTAATCGGGCTTACCACCATTGCCAACATGTTTGGTATGATCATTCTTGGAGGAATGATCCTCGATAAGTGGAGCATAAGGGTAGCGGGACTGGTTTTTGGGGGACTCGCAACCCTGGGAGCTTCCATCACTGCACTGGCGGCTCATGGATTTTTCGGGGAGGAACATGGCATTACCCTGACCATGATGATTATCGGGAGGATCATGTTTGGATCCGGACTCGAAGTGGTCTGTGTGGTTGCCACAAGGACTATAGTGAAATGGTTCAAGGGTTCTGAACTGGCCCTTGCCATGGCCATTAATATGGGCTTCGGAAGGCTTGGTACCGCCCTGGGTATGGCTATCTCGATAGACATTGCCAAAGGAATGGTCGCACCGGCAGTTAGTTTTGCTGCTACCCTTATCGGCTTAGGGCTGATCATGTTCCTGGTATACATGATCTTTGATATTAAGTTAGACAGGCAGGATGCCCGGCAGGAATCAGGTCCCAAGGAAGAATTCAAGTTTACGGATCTTTTCAAACTGCTGAAGAATCCCGGATTCATGTATATTGCTTTTCTCTGTCTCGCCTTTTATGCAGCCGTATTTCCTTTTATCCAGTATGCACCGGACCTGCTTGTGAACAAGTTCGGGTTCTCTTATGACCTGGCTCCAGGGGAGGGGGCTGTGGTGCTGTTTGGCAGCCTGGGACTGGGCAATGCGAGTGTGATCGTGGCATTTTTCCTTTTCGGACTTTCCTTTTCAATGGTTCCTGCCAACATCAAGAACAAGGGAGGAAAGATAATCTCCGTATTGCTTCTGCTGACGCTTTTTGTCGTTTTCATATCCACGCTCTGGGAAGATACATTAAGCGTATGGTTGAGGAACGGTCCGAAAACAGCCAGCCTGATCCCCCTGGGTACCATACTATTCACCCCCGTATTCGGTAATTATGTTGACAAGAAGGGGAGGGCTGCATCATTGATGATCCTGGGGTCCCTGCTGTTGATATTCGCGCACCTGGCCCTTTCTGTTTTCAACAGCGTTACACTGGGATATATGGGATTGCTAAGCCTGGGGATAGCTTTCTCCCTTGTACCTGCGGCCATGTGGCCATCGGTGGCTAAAATTGTGGCTGAGAGCAGGCTGGGGACTGCCTATGCCACTATGTTTACCATACAGAACTGGGGACTCGGACTCTTCTTCTGGGGTATTGGAGCCCTCCTGGATGTAACCAACAAGGCCGACCTGGAAGCCATACGCGCAGGAGAAAAGGTATATGATTACACCATACCCATCCTGACGCTGGTTGTCTGCGGGATTGTCTCCATATACCTGGCATACAAACTCCTGGAATCTGATAAGAAACATGGATACGGGTTGGAGCTTCCATCCGGTCAAAAACCTGAATGAAAACCTTAATAAGAACCATCAATAAACCATTATAGCATGAGCGCTGAGATTAAAAACCTGAATCCTTCATCCCTGTGGGAGATCTTTTATGAACTGACCCAGATTCCAAGACCCTCCAAGATGGAACACATGGCAGTGATATTCGCCAAAGAGTTTGGTGAAAAACTGGGACTTAAAACCTATGTCGACAAAACCGGGAATGTTATCATTTCTAAGCCGGCAAGCCCTGGCTATGAGGATAGAGTGGGAGTTATCCTGCAGGGACACCTGGATATGGTCCCTCAGAAAAACAGCGATACAGATCATGATTTTGAGAAAGATCCCATTGATGCTTATATAGACGGGGACTGGGTAAAGGCCAGGGGAACCACCCTGGGTGCTGATAATGGAATGGGGGTTGCAGCTGCCCTGGCTGTACTGGAGGATAAAAACCTGAAGCATGGTCCCATTGAAGTTCTCCTAACGGTTGATGAGGAAACCGGAATGACAGGTGCCTTTGAACTGGAGCGTGGCGTCCTCAATGGAAAGATCCTGATAAACCTGGACTCGGAAGATGAAGGTGAACTTTATATTGGATGTGCCGGAGGCATGGATACCAGCGGGAAACTCCAGTACCAGGATGAACCTGTCAGTATGGATTTAATAGCCCTGGAGCTGGCAGTAACTGGATTAAAAGGAGGGCATTCCGGACTGGATATCCATCTGGGCAGGGGAAATGCAAATATTCTTATGTGCCGCTTTATGCTTGATATGGCGGATAAATTTGATATGCGGATGGCAAGCATGGAGGGAGGAAGCCTGAGAAATGCCATTCCAAGGGAGGCTTTTTCCATAGTTACGGTTCCATCAGAGAAAAAAGATGATTTTATGGCGGCGGTAGAGGAATATGAACAAATCTATAAGGCTGAGCTGGGCAGTGTTGAACCGGACCTTTCATTTAAAGTATCCGGGACTGATAAACCCGCCACAATCATAGATAAGGCAAGCCAGGACATACTTGTCAGACTTGTTTGTGGCATGCCCAACGGAATGATCCGGATGGATCCTGAGGTGGGGGTTACTGAAACCTCATCAAACCTGGCCATTGTAAAGACAGGGGATGGGGAAATTGATGTACTATGCTTACTAAGAAGTTCTGTAGATACAGCTAAGTTCAGCCTTGGAAGTTCTCTTCAGAGTGTACTGGAATTAGCAGGTGCAGAGGTGACGCACAGCGGCACCTACCCTGGATGGAAGCCAGATGTGGACTCTCCCATCCTGAAAACCATGCAATCAGTTTACGAAAAGGATTTCGGGAAAATACCTGATGTGAAGGTGATTCATGCAGGACTCGAATGTGGGATCATTGGGGATGCTTATCCCGGACTGGACATGATCTCTTTTGGTCCGACCATACGTTTTCCGCATTCTCCTGACGAAAAAGTGCATATTGAAAGTGTGCAGAAATTTTGGGATTTCCTGGTAAAGACACTGGAAGAGATACCGGCTAAATAATCAGAAAACCCGCTTTGCGATCTGCTGGATATTATCTGAGATTCCTATGGTATAGTAGTGGATTACCGGCACCCCAGCAGCCTTTAATTCCCTTGATTGTTCCACGGTCCATTCCACTCCCACCTGTCTGACCTCGGCGTTATTCTTGCATTTTTTTACCTCGCAGACCAGGTCCTGTGGGATGTCCACGCTGAAAGTCTGGGGCAGTAGGTTCAGGTCATTCAGGTAAGTAATGGGTTTGATGCCAGGTATAATGGGTACGGTTATGCCCGTGTCCCGGCATGCCGCCACGAAATCAAAATACTTTTGATTATCAAAAAACATCTGTGTTACAATATAATCCGCCCCGGCATCCACTTTCGCTTTCAGGTAATGCAGGTCTGTTTGTTTATTGGGTGCCTCGAAGTGCTTTTCCGGATACCCAGCCACCCCCACTGAAAAATCAGTAGCTGTGGCATTCTGAAGTCCCTCCTCCAGGTAAATGCCCTTGTTCATATTCATGATCTGCTTTACCAGGTCTGCGGCATGTGCATTGCCATTCTCTTCAGGGATAAATCGTTTTTCTCCTTTAGGAGGATCTCCTCTCAAAACCAGCAGGTTACTCATACCCAGAAAATGCAAATCGATGAGGGCATCTTCCGTTTCCTCCCTGCTAAAGCCGCCGCAAATCAGGTGTGGTACAACAGTAATCTTGTACCTGTATTTAATGGCCGCAGAAATGGCAACCGTTCCCGGCCGTTTCCTGACCACCTTCTTCTCCAAAAGCTTATGATCAATCTTCTTATAAACAACCTCCTGCTGATGGTATGTTATGTTGATGTTCAGAGGATTGAATTGCAAAAGGGGATCTATGGCATTGTAAAGCCTTTCAATACTGTGTCCCTTAACCGGTGGTAGCAATTCAAATGAAAACAGCGTCTCTTTTGTATTCCTTATCCTGTTAATTGCCTTCATTGATCTGATTGATATGGTTCATGTCACTATTTATAATTCAGGTTGCTCGCCAGCCAGGTCTCAACCATTTCAACTTTTGCTTTCTTTCTCCTGGCGTAATCCCTGGCCTGATCCCTGCCTATCCTGCCAACGTAAAAATAACGTGATTCGGGGTTGGCAAATATCAGTCCGCTAACTGATGCTGCAGGGAACATGGCATGGCTATCGGTCAGCTCTATCCCGGTTTTATCCGCTACATTAAGCAGTTTGAACAGGGTTTCTTTTTCCGAATGGTCAGGGCAGGCGGGGTAACCATGGGCAGGACGTATTCCCTGGTATTTTTCAAGGATCATATCCTCCAGGCTCAGGCTTTCTCCTGGCTTGTAACCCCAGTATTCTCTTCGGACTTTTTCGTGGAGTAACTCTGTGAAAGCTTCTGCCAGCCTGTCTGCCAGGGCTTTCAGCATGATGCTGCTATAGTCATCATGATCTGCTTCAAATTTCTTTAATTGTTCTTCAATGCCCAGTCCCGCAGTAACTGCAAAAACACCAAGGTAATCGATCCGGCCACTTGACCTGGGAGCCAGGAAATCAGACAGGCAGATATTGGGTGAATGGTCTGATTTTTTAATCTGGGATCTCAGGTTGACAAAGGATGCCAAAACCTCTGAGCGGTCTTCGTTACTATATACTTCAATGTCATCTCCGATTGAATTGGCCGGGAAGAATCCGAGTATTCCATTGGCTTTGAGAATCCCATTTTCTACTACCCAGTCAAGCATCTTCAGTGCATCATCATATAATTTCCTTGCTTCTTTCCCCTGTTTAGGGTCCTTTAAGATATCGGGCCATTTTCCCCTGAGTTGCCAGACGAGGAAGAAGAAGATCCAGCTGATGTATTCCCTGATCTCGCTGAGCGGGTATTCCTCAAAAACCTGGATGCCCATCTGTTTGGGCTTAATAATAGGTGAATCATCCCAGTTGATCCTGAGCTTGTTTTTCCTGGCATCTTCCAGGGAAAGGTATTCCACCTGGCTTCCGGCATCCTGGTAATGGTCTCTCAATTCCTGGTATTCCTCCCTGATCCTTTTGACAAAATCATCTTTTTGTCCGGCAGAGAGGAGCTGTGATGCTACCGGAACACTCCTGGAGGCATCCTTGACATGCACGACAGGATGCGGATAATGTTGTTCGACCTTAACTGCAGTATGTATTTTTGAGGTAGTGGCCCCACCGATTAACAGCGGCGTATCCAGTCCCCTTCTATCCATTTCCTTTGCCACATGTACCATCTCCTCCAGGGAAGGAGTGATCAACCCACTTAGTCCCACAATATCCACCCCCTCATCAATGGCTGTCTGGATAATCTTCTCTGCAGGTACCATCACACCCAGGTCGATGATCTCATAATTATTGCATGCCAGGACCACGGAAACGATGTTCTTGCCTATGTCATGAACATCTCCCTTCACAGTTGCAAGCAGAATCTTTCCCGCTGTTTTCCTGTCTCCTGCTATTTTCTTTTCTTCTTCAATATAGGGCTGGAGCTTTGCCACTGCTTTCTTCATGACCCTTGCACTTTTTACGACCTGTGGCAGGAACATCTTTCCTTCTCCAAAGAGGTCACCCACGATATTCATTCCATCCATCAGGGGACCCTCAATTATTTCCAGGGCAGTGTCATAAGCGCTACGGGCTTCTTCCACATCCCCTTCAATATGATCGGTTATGCCTTTTACCAGCGCATGGTTTATCCTACCCTGGACCGTTTTTTCCCTCCATTCATCTATTTTGACTTTCTTGTCAGCCCTTTGCCTGATCGTTTCGGCATAATTGATCAGGCGGTCGGTTGCATCATTTCGCCTGTTCAGGATTACATCTTCCACCAGCTTCAGCAGCTCCGCGGGTATCTCATCATAAACCTGCAGCATGCTGGGATTCACTATCCCCATATCGAGTCCAGCTTTAATGGCATGGTACAAAAATGCTGAATGCATGGCTTCCCTGACAGTGTCATTGCCACGGAATGAGAATGATAGGTTACTGATCCCCCCGCTGACTTTGGTGTCAGGCAGGTTTTCCTTGATCCAGGAGGTGGTTTGGATAAAATCCACTGCATAATTATTATGCTCATCCATGCCGGTGGCTATGGTCAGGATGTTGGGATCAAAGATGATATCTTCACCGGGAAAATTCATTTCCTCGGTCAGGATACGGTATGCTCGCTTGCAGATGGCTGTTTTCTGCTTGAAGGTGACTGCCTGGCCTTGTTCATCAAATGCCATGACAATTGTGGCGGCTCCGTAATCCTTGATCTTTTGTGCCTGTTCCCGGAAGTTTTCCTCTCCCTCCTTCAGGCTGATGGAATTGACAATGGCCCTCCCCTGCAGGCATTTCAGTCCAGCTTCTATTACTGACCATTTAGAGGAATCAATCATGATGGGCAGTCGGGCAATATCCGGTTCTGACATCAAAAGGTTTAGGAATATGGTCATTTCACGCTCAGCATCCAGCATGGCATCATCCATATTGACATCAATCACCTGTGCACCTCCCTCGACCTGGTCGCGGGCAATGGACAGTGCTTCATCATACTTCCCTTCCCTGATCAGCCTGGCAAACTTTCTGGAACCACTTACGTTGGTCCTTTCCCCTATGTTTATGAAATTGCTGCCGGGAAAAATGGAAAGGGCTTCCAGTCCACTGAGTTTCAAATCCTTGTTTTTCAGCGGTGGAATCCTGCGGTCTGCGGTGTCTGCAACTTTCCGAAATTCACGGACATGAGCCGGGGTAGTTCCACAGCAGCCACCGATAATATTTACAAAATGATTATCCGTAAAATCTTCCAGATAGGCGGCCATCTCTTTGGGCTCCTGGTCATATTCGCCGAATTGGTTTGGTAATCCGGCATTGGGATACACGCTTACATAATGATGGGTCTTGCCGGATAGTTCCTCAAGATAAGGTCTTAATTCCTTCGCCCCGAGACCGCAGTTCAGTCCCAGTGCCAAAACATCCATATGTCCGACTGAATTGATGAATGCCTGCAGTGTTTGTCCTGACAGTGTCCGGCCACTGGCATCAGTGATGGTGCCGGATATAATCACAGGGTACGTCTTTCCAATCTTGCGAAAAAGCTCTTCCAGGGCAAAAATGGCTGCTTTTGCATTCAGGGTATCAAAAATGGTTTCGAGGGCCAGTATATCTGCTCCTCCTTCAATGAGCCCGGATGCTTGTTCACGATAGGCATCAGCCATCTCATCAAATGTTACTGCCCGGAAACCGGGATTGTTCACATCCGGTGAGAGGGAGGCTGTTTTGTTAGTAGGTCCCATGGCCCCGGCCACGAACCTTGGCCTTTCAGGATCCCGTTCTGTATAGGTGGCGGCTATGTTATGTGCGATGCGGGCTGCTTCGGTGTTCATCTCCAGGACTACATCTTCAAGGTGGTAATCGGCCTGTGAGAACCGGTTGGAATTGAAAGTGTTGGTTTCAATAATGTCTGCACCGGCAGCCAGGTACTTATCGTGGATCATCCTGATAACATGGGGCTGGGTAATGGACAAGAGATCATTATTGCCCTTGAGATCAAAAGGGAAATCGGCAAATCGCTCCCCCCGGAAATCTGATTCTGTTAAACCGCATTCCTGGATCAATGATCCCATGGCCCCGTCCATAACAAGTACCCTTTTTCCCAGTTCCCTGTGGATAGGATGATCCTTTTTTGATATACCTGTCACCTTTTCCATATACATTTATTGCTTCCGGCCAATATCCGGCAGTCTTTTAAAAAATTTCACCATGTGCTAAACAATACGGTGTTCCAATTATAATTCCCATTTCGGGCCAGGTATTAGCACCTTATCCACGTTGTCCGAGGATGGTTGCTAGAGGTTCCTGGAGCCTGGTCTCTCCCCTCTTCTCTATAACCCAAACACTCCTGTTAATCGGAGGGCGGAGTCAGGTGACAAAGTTATGAATATTTAAAATCATTCCAAATCATAAGCTCAGGTGATCATATCCTGAATCCAATGACGAGAATATCGTCCACCTGTTCATAACCATCCATCCATTGCTTAAGGGTTTCGAAGAGAATTTCCCTCTGTTCTGGCATGGGTTTTTCATGTACACTCAGGAGCAGTTTCTTAAATGACCTGGCCAGGAATTTTTTGCGGTTTTCCCCACCGAACTGGTCTGAATATCCATCGGAGAAAATATAGTAGCAGTCACCTTTGGCGGTGCGGATGTTGTGTGTTTTAAAAGGTTTCTCCTTGCGGATATATATACCAATGGGCATAAGGTCTGGCTTATACTCGGAAAGGTTCTTGTTCCGGATCAGGTAGAGGGGGTGAAAAGCTCCGGAGTATTGCAGGGATCTCCTTTCCTTATTAAGGATGCACAAGGCTATGTCCATGCCGTCCTGCTGGCCACCCTTTGTTGATTGTGAGAGGGTTGCCTTCACATGGTCCCTGAGTTTGTTCAGTATCCTGGAGGAGTTCAGGCGCTTGCTTTTATTCACAATCTCCTTCAGGTAAGACATGCCGAGCATGCTCATGAAAGCCCCGGGGACACCATGTCCCGTGCAATCAGCAGCGGCAAAAATGGTATTGTCCTCCTTTTCTGCAATCCAGTAGAAATCCCCGCTAACAATATCCCTGGGAAGGTAGAGAACAAAATGTTCCGGTATGTTTTTATTTGCCAGGTGGTCATCAGGGAGGACGGCCTTCTGTATGCGCCGGGCATAGTAGATGCTGTCCATAATCTCTTTTTTCTGTTCGGCGATCTCATCTTTTTGCCGCTGTATTTCAGTTGTACGTTCCAGCACTTTCTGCTCAAGCATTTGTTTATCACGTTGGAGCTTCTTAACCCGCAGCCGTATGATCTGGATCACGATCAAAATAATGATTAAACCTACCAGGCTAACAAACATCCAGCTCAACCACCATGGAGGTTTGATCACGATAGGGATTCTCTTGAGGGTACTGGACTGGCCCAGTATATTCCTGGCCCTGACATGGAGTTTGAATTTACCGACCGGCAGGACCGGGAAACTCAGTTCAGAGGAATTGTCCCAAGCTGACCACCCGGCAGACATCCCTTCCACCCAATACTGGTAGCTGGTGGAATGGTCTTTCAGGTAAAATGGTGCCGAAAAATTGAATACCAGTGAGCGGTCCAGGTAATCGAACAACAGCTCATCCAGGGGATAGGATCCTTTGTTGTCATGAACAGTTTTGAGAAACAACTGAAAGCCAGGATGGTACTGATCCACTTTTACGCCGTCTATCATGTACAGGTACTGGTCTTCATTCACCACCCAGGTATTTCCCTTTGGATCCAGGTAAAGGTCGGTGATATTCTCAAAAAGGTTGAGATAGGAATCGATGTGTTTGTTATAATTTTCCTGGTTAACCAGACTGATCCAATTATGGCCGGTATTTCCCCAGGAAATTGATCCATCGGAGAAGAAATACTGCGGGATCTCATTCGTACGGATATAGTTGGTTTCCCGCAGGCTGTCATTGGCAAAGAAATAAATTCCACTGGAAAGGAAGAAATAAACTGTATCATGTATATTCCTGAGGAATACCGGATCATGGTAATCTTCGTGGAAGTCAAAAGTGTCAATTATTGGCTTTGAATTATCTGGCGGCATGATTCTGTAGCTGCGGTTATCACAACCTAGCCATATGGCGCTGTCACCTTCTTCACAGATGGAATAAATCTCCTGCTGGATATGGCTGAAATCTGTTTCTATGCTCCAGGCATTATTGCGAAGTCTCAGGGAATAGACAGTTTCATCTGTGACAACATACATCCTGGATGGGTCGGGAGAAGCTAAAATGCGCTCTATATACCAGTCTTCCTGTATTGCTTTTAGCTGTTTATTTACCACCTCATAGAGTCCCCCGTTACTGGCAATAATGATCCGGTTGCCTATGGGCACAAGGTCCTTGACTTTCTCTTCAAACCTACCCAGCCTGGTAAATTCATGGCTGCGTGACTGGAGTCGGTAAAGGTATTCCTTTATTGACTTGGTCCTCATCCTGGGTGGAACTACGATAATTCCTTCTCCACTTGCTACATTATCCCCTTCATCTTTTTCACCGGGGAGCTCTGATTTTGCTTCGGGATTATCCCGATTTTCTTCCCTCTCGCTGGTCAGCCCTTCCTGGAGGCTGTCCCGTTCACTTTCCAGGCTGTCTCTTCTGGCCTGCCGCCTTTGTCTCCTGATCTCTCTCGGGCTCAACTCCATGGGTATTGATTGTGTGGCTAATTCTTCACCAACTTTAGGTTCCTCTACTTTTAACTGTATGGTAGCTGGAGTCTCAAATTTCACAATTCTCTCTTCAGTCGTGACAACATAATCCGTCTTTTCCTTGAGGTAAAATACACCTTCGTTTGTGCTGACATACAGCGTATTATTGAGCATTGCAACGGCTGTCAGGTTTCCAGATAGGCCGGGGTAATTCTCAAAGGACCGGACAGGCAGGCTGACATCAACCCTGGTTAGCCCATACTGGTGTGCAATCCAGAGACCCTTGTTCTGGTCTTTTGCAATGGCGAAAATCTCATCATCAGGAAGGCCTGTCTGTAAATTGAGGGTATTCAGCGTCCTGCCGTTTTTGACATTAACGATCAGACATCCGCCAAGTGTGGTGGATAAGGCAACGATATCCTCCTCCAGCCAGACGGCACCTTTGAGAGAGCTCTCAGAAAGATATTCCTGGTCCCCCAGGTAAATGGAACGAAAAGTCCGGCCATTGAATCGGTATAGCCTGCTTTTATCGGTACCTAGTAATATTTCCTTATCATATTCCAGCCAGAACAGGATCTCCGACCCGGAGAAATCGATGGATGATTTCATCCTGTTGGCCTCCCTGTCAGCCAGTTCATGTATTCCTACGTCAAGTATATTTACGTAGATTTTGTCTTCGAATATAAACATGCCGGCAAAATCAGTAGTGGAATCAGCCCGGTATCTCGAAGCATTGTAAAGTATCTTCCGGTCAGCCATGGCAATCATATCCTTGCCATAATAAATGATGTGTTGATCCGTCTGATAGATCCGGGAGATATCACCAGATTCCACACCCTCTTCCCCGAGGTCATGATAGGCGTAGGTTCCATCGCCAGATTTCAGAAGGTAACCATAAAATCCACGTCCACCCACATAGACCATCGGCAGGGTGGAATCAGCGGACACTACCATAGGGATATTGGGGACCTGAAGGTGTTGCCAATCTTCCGAGTCGAAGGTGATCACACCAGTATTACCGGCGAATACCATGGTATTTTCAATGTCTTCTGTGATGGATGTGATCTTTGCGACTGGTACATTCTCGGGTTTGATATGATTCATAAAAGGCTCTCCCTCTTGTGAAGTGACATTCAGAAGGGGGAATAAGAGTAGGAATGACAGCAGGCTTATTGCTGGCAGTACCGTCCAATGTCTGCCTCTTATTTGCGATATCATCATAGAATACCCAGAGATTGAAAGTTTTGATCGTTTACTATTTTTTTCGCCTCGGGGGTATACAAATATTTCATCCGCTCAGCATAAGCCTCAGTTACTTGTCCCCTGACAAGTTTATTCAGGCTGTTGAGCTGGTGGTTTTCCACGCTGAAAGGTTCCGGCAGAATACCGATGGCGGCGGGCATCCAGCGTTGGGGGAATACCTCGTCATGACTCCCTCCAGTCCTGAATTCAGCAATTTGGCGTTCGAGTTCCCGGAGAACCCCGGTTTTTGCTTCATCTGTCCCCTTCTTTATGTTATGCTCTTTCAGCCATCTATTCATGGCTTCCTTGTTGGGGACAACCAGTACAATACAATATGGATCCTGGTTATTGTACATCATGCACTGTTCCAGAAAGGGTACATACTCTGTAAAGGCTTCTTCTATTCCTTCGGGACTGTATTTCTCGCCGTCGTCAGCGATCAAAAGGCTCTTGAACCGCCCCAGGACATACAAGAAGTCATCCTCATCCATATAGCCCATATCACCCGTAAAGAGCCATCCTTCTTTGAGGGCTTCCCTGGTCGCTTCATCGTTTTTCCAGTATCCTTTCATGACATTCTCACCTTTCACTACGATCTCGCCTTTTTTGCCACGTGGGACTTCCTTACCATCCTCGTCACAGATTTTAACCTCAAGCTTAGAGACAATGATGCCGGAAGAACCAAGCTTATGTTTGTGTGCAGCATTGGCTGAGATCACCGGTGCTGCCTCTGTCAGGCCATAGCCCTGGTACATTGGCATACCAATGGCATAGAAAAATTTCTGGAGTTCCAGGTCCAGCAGGGCAGCCCCACCAACAAAGAAGATCATCCGGCCACCGAATCCTTCCCTTACCTTTTTGAAGATGATCTTATCAAACAACCAGATATAGGGTTTCAGCAGGAAACGCAGTCCCTTGCCTTTGTCCCAGCCAATCCCATTGTAGCGCTTTGCGACATTTATAGCATGGTTGAATAATTTCTCAATCACAGGTCCCTTTTCCCGGATCCCTGCTTCTATGTTTTTTTTAAAGTTCTTGGCTATGGCCGGGACACTGAACATAAATGTTGGCCTTACCTGTTTGATATTTATTGGGAAATTCTTGATGGCTTCTGTCTGGGTTTTTGCCAGCTGGACTGATGCTAGTGCGGCCCCTGCAGAGATGATGGTGTAAAGTCCCGCAGTATGCGCAAAAGCATGATCCCATGGCAGGTACAGAAGGGTGGTATACCATTCGGGTACTGGCATGGTGCTGCGTGACTGTTCCACGTTGGCGGTGTAATTCCGGTGTGATAAGATGATCCCTTTCGGATCAGCTGTGGTCCCGGAGGTATAGCATATATTCGCATAATCATCTTCTTCTATGCTTTTCCATCTCTTTTCAAATTCAGCTGCATTTTCCTTGAGGTATTCATCACCCATTTTGCAGACATCATCGTAAAAAAGCTCATCTTTTTCATAGCTTTCCCGCGAATCCATGTATATCACTTTTTCCAGGCCGTCTATTTCCTTTTTCAGGGAAGTGATCTTATGGGATTCCCTCCCCGAGATGACCAGCATTCTGCTCCCCGAATGCTCCAACCTGAATTTAATCTCAGAAGATTCTTCCAGCCTGTTGGAAAGGGGGACATTGACTGCCCCGGTATACAGGATGCCCAATTCACTGTAGAGCCATTTATTCCTTCCTTCTGAAAGCAATGCCAGGCAATCCCCTTTTTTGATACCCAGGGAAAGCAGTCCCGCGGCAAAACGATGGACCTCATTTCTGGCTTCCTGGTAAGTGGTAGGTTCGTATCCCTTGCCTTGATTCTCGAGTAAACATACATTGTCCAGATATTTTTCAACAGAATCATTGAACAGGCTGTTGAGGGTCCTCATGGTTCGATATAATTGGTTAGTAATCTGTTAATATAAAAAAAACCGCACAAATGACAAGCATAAACTTGACCACTGTACGGTTAAGGTTGATAAGGGTCTTAATCAGACCTATTTCAGGGAGACAAATTGTTCCCTGTCTGGTCCTACAGAGATCACCGAGACGGGTACTTTGACCTCAGATTCAATAAACTTAAGATAATCCAGCATTTCGACCGGCAATGCTGACTTGCTTCTCATTTTAGAGATATCTTCCTTCCATACCGGCATTTCCTTATATACAGGTTCAACAGGCAGGTTGATATCGAAGGGCAGTTCATCGACTACCTTCCCATTGATCTTATAAGCCGTACAAACAAGCAGAGTATCAAAATGTGTAAGGACATCCGACTTGGTCATGTTTAATTCGGTTACGCCACTCAGCATGATGGAATATTTCAGCGCAGGGAGGTCGAGCCAGCCACAGCGTCGTGGTCTCCCGGTGGTTGCCCCGTATTCGGCACCATATTCCCGTAATGCCTCTCCCATTTCACCTTTAAGCTCTGTGGGAAAGGGTCCACTGCCCACCCTTGTGCAATAAGCCTTAAATACACCTATGACTTTTCCGATTTTCTGTGGTGCCAGTCCCAGTCCGATACAAGCTCCGGCACATATGGTATTGGATGAGGTAACATATGGATAGGAACCAAAATCAATATCCAGCATGGATCCCTGGGCACCTTCTCCCAGTACTGATTTCCCTTCCTCCAGGTATTGGTTGATAAGGTATTCCCCATTGACCAGCTCAAATGATTTAATAGCCTCAATGCCTTCCATCCACCCAGCTTCAAATTCGGCAAGGTTAAATTCAAAATCGTATTGCTTAAGAATTTGTAAATGCTTATTTGTCAGAAATTTACATTTCTCAAGAAAGTCGGGGGATTCGATGTCACCTACCCGAAGGCCATTCCTGCCTGTTTTATCCATATAGGTGGGACCAATGCCTTTCAGGGTGGATCCTATCTTGGTCTTGCCTTTGGAAGCTTCTGATGCTGCATCCAGGACCCGGTGTGTTGGCATGATCAGGTGGGCCTTCCGAGATATTTTTAGCCGTGGCCCGAGTTCGACACCAAGTGCTTTTATCTCTTCGATTTCCTTTTTGAAAATAATGGGATCAAGCACCACACCATTTCCAATAATATTGATGCTGTCCTCCCGGAATACTCCTGATGGAATATTGTGGGTTATGTGCTTGATGTTATTGAATTCGAGCGTGTGTCCGGCATTGGGTCCGCCCTGAAAACGGGCTATAACATCATATTCCGGGGTTAGGACATCCACGAGTTTACCTTTGCCTTCATCTCCCCATTGAAGGCCTAATAGTACGTCAACTTGCATAAATCTATGTTAAAATAATTGAATTTGGAGGTTTTTCCGGAAGCCGAAGTTACAAATAATTTCTTTTATTTTGTATGACATCCAGGGTGAAAGAAATGCACAATTAATGCACAATTGAGAACTATTTATCCTCCTGTTCTTTTTGGGATGTACCGTAGATATACAGGGAATGGTGTGAAGGGCTGAAGTTGTTCAGTTCACATGCTGTCTTGATAATTTCATCTATCCTGGGATCACAAAATTCAATAACCTTTCCAGAGTCCATGTCAATCAGGTGATCGTGCTGCATGCAATGATAGGCCTTCTCGAATTGGGCGATATTCTTACCAAACTGGTGCTTGATCACAAGATTACAGTCGAGCAGCAATTCTATCGTATTATACAGGGTGGCACGGCTGACCCTGTAGTTTTTATTCTTCATGAAAATATAGAGGGATTCGATATCGAAATGTCCGTCACGTGAATATATCTCCTCTAAAATGGCATAGCGTTCCGGTGTCTTTCTATGTCCTTTCTTTTCCAGGTATTCAGTAAAAATCTTCTTTACTGTGTCCTTCGTTTCTCCACTAACCATATACAGACTAATTAAAAATAATCAGGCTAAATGTAGACTATTTTTTTTTATTTCGGAAAGGAAATGGAATGATTTTACAACTTAATCCTTAATCTTCTCTACCCGGTTCACTGCCTCTACACCTTTAATTTTCATGAGATTCATGATCAGGTTGTTCAGGTCCTGGGTACTGTGGACATAGAGCTCTATGTTTCCGACAAAAATCCCATCGTGGCTGGAAAGGTTGATGGTCCTCATATTTACGGATAGTTCCTTGCTGATAACCGTAGTTATATGATTATAGATGCCAAACTTATCCACCCCCTGAATATGAATGCTTACCAGGTAGCTAAGTATCTTATGTGTAGTCCATTTGGCAGGAATGATCCTGTTCCCCTGGCTTGACATCAGCTTTATAGCATTGGGGCATTTTGCTTTGTGAATAATGGTGGATCCGGACTGGCTGCGATAACCGATCACACTGTCCCCTGGAATGGGCTGACAGCATTTGGCAATGCTGAATTCAGGTTCCGTTTCATCAATGTTTTCCCGGATCAGGAAGGGAGACTTTGGGTTTGTTTTATATGAATCGTTCACAGATTTTTTGGGAGGGGCTTCCTTGTTCTTTGAAGAGGAGGAGGTGAACTGCAGTTCCCAGTAACGTATCCATTTGTTTTTGGTATTTTTCCTGAGAATCTTTTTCAGTTCTTCCAGGGTGATGATACCGCTCCCAATCTTACTGTAGAGCTCATCTTTGGATGTAACATCATAGGCAGGCAGCAGTTTCCTCAAAACCCTTGATGAAGGCTTCAGACTGAATTCTTTCAACCTGTCTTCGAGGTCCTTCTTGCCTTTTTCTATCCTGTTCTTGGTTTCTGCCTTGAGTGCGGCTTTTATGGACGATTTAGCCTTGGCAGTGATCACATATTCCAGCCATTCCCTTTTTGCCTTCTGGTTGTCAGAGGTGAGGATCTCCACCTGGTCCCCGCTTTTCAGGATATGATTCAGCGAGACCAATTTGTGATTTACTTTTGCACCAATGGCTTTATTGCCTATCTCAGTATGGATTTCGTAAGCAAAATCAAGGGTCGTTGATTTCTGTGGCAGCGTTTTGATGGTTCCTTTCGGAGTAAAGACCATTATTTCAGAAGCAAACAAGTTCAGTTTGAAATCATCCAGGAATTCCAGTGCATTGGAATCAGGATTTTCAAGGAGCTCCCGGATCCTTTTGATCCATTTATCCAGCTCAGAACTGCTCCCTTTACCTTCCTGTTTGTATCGCCAGTGCGCTGCAAATCCCCGTTCAGCTATTTCATCCATTCGCCGGCTTCGGATCTGGATCTCGACAAAATTTCCCTCCGGTCCCATAACAGTTACATGCAGGGCCTCATATCCATTTGCTTTGGGTGTTGAGACCCAATCACGTATCCTCTCAGGTTTAGGTTGGTAGATATCTGTAATCGCCGAGTATATGTTCCAGCATTGTGTTTTTTCAGGAATATCCGGCATAGGGTCAAAAACAATTCGGATGGCCATCAGGTCAAATACTTCCTCAAAGGGAACATTTTTAACCTGCATCTTGTTCCATATTGAATAAATGGATTTTGGCCTGCCGGTGATATCGAACTCATAACCCATATCCCCGAGCTTATCAATCAGGGGAATGGCAAAGGAATTGATCATCATGCCCCGCTGTTTCTCAGTGTCTGCAACCTGGTTCACCAGGTCCTGGTAAATCTTCGGATAGCGGTATTTCAGGCTCAGGTCTTCCAGTTCTGTTTTAATGGCATATAATCCAAGACGGTGTGCCAGGGGGGCATAGAGGTAGGTTGTCTCCCCTGATATCTTAATCTGTTTATTCGGTGGCAGGGAAGCAAGGGTACGCATATTATGCATCCTGTCAGCAAGTTTGATAAGGATTACCCGGACGTCATCAGAAAGGGTAAGCAGCATTTTTCTGAAATTCTCTGCCTGAAGAGAGGATTTGTTATCGAAGACATCGGAGATCTTGGTAAGGCCATCGATGATGGAAGCCACCTTTTTTCCGAAATTATTTTCAATATCTTCCAGGGTATAATCTGTATCTTCCACAATGTCATGCAGGAGGGCGCAAATCACTGCTTTTGCCCCCAGGCCTATCTCATGGGTTACGATCTTGGCCACGGCAATGGGATGGAGGATGTAGGGTTCCCCGGATTTACGGCGCATGCCCCGATGTGCTTCATTGGCCATACGGAATGCCTTCCTGATCATACGCTGATCGGTTTTGCCATCGCAAAGCGTACAGTGATTCAGCAGGTCATTGAACTCTTGCTGGATCAGGTCTTCCTCTGTTTTTGTCAGAACACTCATAGGCTCATTCCGGAGATTTTGTAAAATTAATGATTTTCGCCTTTTAATTTACAAATCTTGGGAAGGCTTTTTAACCCTGATACCTGGAAATGACCTGAAACGAGATGATCAGGGGTAAAACAGCGTTATTTCGCCCTTTTGCTCCACCTCTATTCCCTTGGTTGTGGTTAACAGGATATAATAGATATAAACCCCTTCGGAGGCTTTCTCCCCACCATTGATAGTCCCATTCCATCCTGTTTCAGGATCTGTAGTATCGAAAATCCTGGACCCCCATCTGTCGAATACCTGGAAAATGTATTTTTGAGGAATAAAGGTAAGGACAGGTTTGATGATGTCATTCCTGCCGTCATCATTGGGAGTGAAGGCATTGGGCATCAGTATATTTGGTGTAACCGAAATACAGGTAGTATTCGATTGGCTGAATCCTTTTTCTCCATGGGAGATCCCGTCATTCTCTTCAGCCACTACATAATAGCAGATCTCATCTTCTACATCAGAACCCGTCACAAAATCAAGGTTATCAGTAAAGACAGTGTCAGGTGCATAAACCTCATTGATCAATTGAGGGTCACCCATGTTGATGATACGGTAAATATGGTAGCTTTTTATACCTGCTTCATAATCTTTGTATGGAGTCCAGGAAAGAAAAGCTTGTAATGAAACTGAATTTGCCTGCAGAACTATATTACCGGTGATGTTGGAGCCAACTATTGAATCGCTGCATACATCCAGGGAATACAATTTATACTGGTATTGTTTATCAGTGGAAACCACATTATCTGTAAAGCTGAGAACCGGGCCGCTCACATCGGTAAAATCCTGAAGTGGTTCAAGTGGATTACCAGGCCCTGTTATCCGGTATAGCCGAAAGGAAGTAACTTCTGCTGATTCTTCGATATAAAAATCCATACTTACCTGGTCTTCCCCCAATGATAAAGCCTGTTCTGCATCTATCCATTCGGGGTGCAGGGGATGATACGTTAATTTGCAGACCACATTGGAAAACGAACCAATCCCGTCATTTCGGATGGCTTTCACGAAATAACAGTATTGCTGGTTGTCCGCTAGATGGTTGTGAGTAAAAGTGTATTCATCTGCATCGGTCGTTCCAATTGAACTATATGGACCATTATTGATACTTACATATATTTCATGCATCACATAATGAGTTGAATCCCAACCTATATAAGGGGTCCATTCCAGCTGCATTTCTGCTGTACATGAATCGAAACGGAGGGCCAGGTGCATGGTGGAATGGGCAACAGTAATGGGGGATGGGTCAGATCCCTGTCTGGTTCCAGCCACAGCCATTGAGATTGCTTTGTCACTGGACTCGACTGTGTTCCAGAAGTATTCCAGGGTATCCTTGCCGACGGAATCAATTACAAAACCTGCTGTATCTTGCCCGATGATTCTCCATTCGTATATGATATACTTTGCAATGTCGATGGAGGGACTGGGTTTCCATTTGACATATACGTCGCCGGTTGCCGTATCAACGCTAACATAATCCATTTCCGGAGGAAGAGGTGGTGGCGGTTTGCCTCCCTGTGCCAGTCCGAATGCAGGCACAAGGAGGATGATTAGGAATATAAAAACGTGTTTGGCCAAGGAGGATAATTTTCAGCTGGGAACCTAAAACTACAAATTAAATTAAACTTTTTAGTCCTCTGTTGATGAATAACGGGAAACTGCTGCGTTTTGATATTTTATTTCCCCCCGGGTTTGTTAATTTTGTGGCACGTGAAGAGACTGAAGATATACCGAAGACTGCTTATTCTGAGATTCAAACACTTGGGCCAGCGGCAGTTCATCCTGATCTTGAGTGCAGTGATCGGACTGATGGTAGGATTGGGTGCAGTCGTCATCAAGAACCTGGTCCACCTGATCCAGGCTACGCTGACGGAGGGACTTGTAAAAGAGGTCCATCATTACCTGTATTTTATATTTCCGATGATAGGGATACTGCTGGTCATTGTGTTCATAAAATATATTAACAAACGGCCGGTGCAGCATGGGATCCCGAGTGTATTACATGCTATCTCCAAACACAACGGGATGATCAGGCGGCACAATCTCTATTCCTCTGTGATAAGCAGTGCGCTTACCGTTGGTTTTGGCGGGAGTGTAGGACTGGAAGGACCGACGGTAGCCACCGGTGCAGCGATCGGATCAAATATCGGCCGGGAGTTCAGATTAAGTTATAAGCAGATCATCCTCATGCTGGGTTGTGCATGTGCTGGTGCCATGGCCTCCATCTTCAAGGCCCCCATTGCAGCCATCGTTTTTGCCCTGGAAGTGATCATGCTTGACCTTACCCTGGCTTCCCTGGTTCCCCTGCTGGTTGCTTCTGTAACAGCTGCCCTGACCTCTTATCTTTTTATGGGACAGAACGTGCTGTATGCCGTGACTATACAGGAGTCCTTTATGATGAAACATGTCCCATACTATATCATTCTGGGCATCTTTGCAGGCTTCATGTCTGTATATTTTACCCGGGTTTACATGTTTGTAACAGGGATTTTTGAGCGGATGAAAAATATTTGGTACAGGCTATTGATAGGTGGGGTGGCCCTGGGTGTCCTGGTTTTCTTCATTCCCTCCCTTTATGGGGAAGGATATGAAGAAATCAACCATGCCCTGAATGGCAATTATACTTACCTTTTCGATCAGTTTCTCTACGAGGGATTCCGTGACAGCACCATGGTCTTGCTGATCATTCTTTTCTTCCTCCTCGCCCTGAAAGTGTTAGCCACCAGCATTACCTTTGGTGCGGGAGGAGTTGGCGGGATATTCGCACCCTCCCTCTTTGTTGGGGTCAACCTTGGATTGTTTGTGGCCATGGTTATGCGGGTATTGGGGATTGATGTCCCGGAAGGCAATTTTGCCCTGGTGGGGATGGCAGGTCTTATCGCAGGTGTGATCCATGCTCCCCTTACTGCTATCTTCCTGATTGCTGAAATTACGGGGGGATATGAGTTATTTATGCCCCTCATGATTGTATCCACTATATCCTATGCGACAGCCAGATTCTTTGTTTCCAATTCTGTTTATACCATTCAGCTGGCAAAAAGGGGGGAACTGATGACCCATGACAAGGATAAGAATGTACTGTTGCGTATGAAGATTGACGGCCTCATTGAAAAGGATTTCAGTAAGATACACCCTGAAGCAACGCTGGGAGATCTGATCAGCGTCATTAAAAAAGCTCACAGGAATATTTTCCCAGTAGTGGATGAAGATGGAATTTTCTATGGTATTGTAAAAATGGATGACATTCGCCATATCATGTTCGAGACAGACAGCTGGGATACCACCTATGTCCGTGACCTTATGTTCATGCCCCGTTTCACCATAAAACAAAACGAATCTATGGAAGAGGTGGCCAAAAAATTCCATACCAGCAGCCGCTATAATATTGCAGTCCTGGATGAAGGCAAATATGTTGGGTTTGTGTCCAGGGCCAAGGTGTTTTCTACCTACCGGAACATGCTAAAGGAAATTTCTCGGGAATAGGTTTTATTGAAATAATTGATCCAACGCTGCTGCATATTCCGCTACGCGAAACACGTAAGGCAGCTTATTTATCAATTATTTCAATAAAATCATCCACCGCTCCTTCATTTTCTGGAACACAAAACATGTAAGGCAGCTTATTTATCAATTATTTCAATAAAATCATCCACCGCTCCTTCATTTTCTGGAACACAAAACATGTAAGGCAGCTTATTTATCAATTATTTCAATAAAATCATCCACCGCTCCTTCATTTTCTGGAACACAAAACATGTAAGGCAGCTTATTTATCAATTATTTCAATAAAATCATCCACCGCTCCTTCATTTTCTGGAACACAAAACATGTAAGGCAGCTTATTTATCAATTATTTCAATAAAATCATCCACCGCTCATTCATTTTCTGGAACACAAAACATGTAAGGCAGCTTATGTATCAATATATTAAATCTAAGCTTCTTTCAGCATGGATTTCATCAGGGTACATGCATTCCTGGAACATTCCTCTACAAATTCAATACCCACTCTTTGATGATTCACAACCGGCAATGGATGGCATAATTCGTAGCTGTACCAGCCATCGTATCCAATGGAGTTCATTGCTTTAATAAAATTGGGATAATAGACTTCCACTTTAATTTCTGCTTCCCCTTTAGCTGACAGATGATTCTCCTGTATATCTATTACCTGGCCATTGGCATCTTTCCCGAATTCACCTCCGAAATGGGAGAGTACCTGCAGGTCATTAACTGCCTGTGCAGCTTCCATCATGTTTTCTGGACTTTTATCATCCATAATGGGAGCATCCAGACAAACTTTCAGGTTTGGGGAATCCACTTCCTTGATCATGCGCATTACATCCTTCCAGTCGTTGACAACTGGTCTATGATTTTGAAGCGCCAGTGTAACGCCATAATCCCCGGCGTATTTTGCACTTTCGATGAGCCCCTCCCTGCACCAGTCCCATATCTGTTCCGGTTCAAACATTTGATGTGCATTTTTCCAAATGCCCCTGGCAATATCATAACTGCCCCCATCCGGATGTAAAGTTACACCTGGCCACCCCAGGAATACCCGAAGGGGTTTTACACCCAGGTCCGAGGTCATCCGCATAAGTTCTCTTAGGTAGAGGATCTGGCACTCCCGGTGTTCGGGAACTGGACTGCTGAAATCGTTGTTAGCCGATACAGCATAGATCTCCAGTCCCTGGTCATTTGCTTTTGACCCTATTTCTTTACACCTGTCAGTAGGCATGTCCAGAGGATTACCATGTGGCCGCTTACCGTCGATCTCAATTCCGTCGAATCCAAGTTCTCTGGCCTTCGGGATCATTTCATCCAGGGTAAGGGCATTGCCTTTATACCATACCCCAAGAAAGGTAATGCTGTACAATCCAACTTTGTTTTTGGTTGCTAATCCCCTCCTGTTGCCCATGGCATTCAGGGATGGTGCGGTCATTCCTAGAGCAGCAGCAGCCATTGCCGAATCGCGGAGGAAGGCACGCCTGTTCATACTTTTGGCCTTATTCATAGTATTGATGTTTTAAGTTCCATATTGCTTCTCTGATGAATAGCCAAACCCGGTGGCCCATGACTACTAATTTCTACCAAGGGGTACACCAATTCCACTTACCCTGAGTGGGGTAACCGTTTATTTATTCTGAAATATTATTAAGAATTCTGCTTTATGTTCTTGTATTTCAGTATTTTAGATAGATATTGATGGTCAGTAGGCTTATTTGACCTCCTTCCATGTGTAATCACCGAAGGCGAGAATGGGAATAAAAACGATGGAAAGCAAAACCAGACCTACGGTAAAACCTGTACTCTGGCCGAAATTTTTTGAAATCCCATTGCAAATCAGGATCCATACAACCAGGAAGAGAATTGGGCCTGCAATAGGAATAATCATAAGCAAAATGCTGAATACCCACCACCAGGGTTTACTTGCAACTCGCAAAATAACCAGAAAATTGAAAATTGGAATAATGGCTGCCCATCCGGGTTGACCGGCTTTTTTGAAGACAATCCACAACGAGACAATCATAAATACCATGATGGCGATGTAAACGATAATTGCACCAGCGCCCATACTCTTAAATACACCTAACATTTGATCAGGATCCATAATGTTTAATTTTGGTTAGTGATAAAAAATTTGACTTGAATAAATTTAAATTATTTTTTTGCAAAAACAAAGTACAGTTTGCAAGTCCGAACTTTTGACAGGTTTATTTTACATAGGTCAATTGAATTCAATGTTCATTTCTTCTTTTTATAATGCTGCTTTTCTGTCTCCCCTGTTGTAATAATATTATTAATTTTAGGCTTTCGTTTACCGGGTATTCTAATCTGATTAAAAATAATTAAGCTGATATGAAAAGGGATGAAACTGTATTTAACCTGATCCAGGATGAAAAGAACAGGCAACTCCATGGAATTGAACTGATTGCCTCAGAAAATTTTGTCTCTGAGCAGGTTCTGCAGGCCATGGGATCCTGCCTGACCAACAAGTATGCTGAAGGCCTTCCCGGCAAAAGATATTACGGGGGATGCCAGGTTGTGGATGAGGTGGAACAGCTGGCCATTGACCGGGCCAAAGAACTTTTCGATGCGGTCTGGGTGAATGTTCAGCCACATTCAGGTGCACAGGCAAATGCAGCCGTGATGCTGGCTGTTTTGAAGCCCGGGGATACTTTTCTCGGACTTGACCTGTCACATGGTGGCCATCTGACCCATGGATCCTTTGTTAATTTTTCAGGAATACTTTACCATCCGGTCGCTTATGGGGTAAACAGGGAAACCGGGCAGGTAGATTATGAAAAGATGGCAGCCATTGCAAAAAGTGAGAAACCAAAATTGATCGTTGCTGGTGCATCGGCTTATTCGAGGGACTGGAACTATCAGCGGATGCGTGAGATCGCTGATGAGAACGGGGCCTTACTGATGGCTGATATCGCGCATCCCGCGGGCATGATTGCCAAGGGATTGTTAAATCCTCCTTTCCCCCATTGTCATATTGTTACGACCACCACTCATAAGACCCTGCGTGGTCCCCGCGGCGGCATGATCATGATGGGGGAGGATTTCGAAAATCCCTGGGGACTTTCTACCCCTAAAGGCAAGATCAAAACCATGACACAGCTATTGGATTCAGCCGTTTTTCCTGGCACTCAGGGCGGCCCCCTGGAACATGTCATTGCAGCCAAGGCAGTCTCCTTCGGGGAAGCCCTTTCGGACAGTTTCAGGGATTATATGTTGCAGGTGAAGAAAAATGCAGCAATTATGGCAGATGCATTTATCTCCCAGGGATATAAAGTAATCTCCGACGGTACGGATAACCATTCCATGCTGATAGATCTTCGTCCTAAATATCCGGATATTACCGGAAGAACGGTTGAAAACACACTTCAGGTGGCAGATATTACCATCAATAAGAACATGGTTCCATTTGACGACCGCTCTCCATTCCAGGCATCCGGTATCCGTATAGGAACACCGGCCCTGACCACCCGGGGTGTGAAGGAAGACCTGATGGAACCTATCGTTGAGATGATAGATTCAGTGATCGCAAACCACGAGGATGAAAACAAGATCAAGAGTGTAAAGGAGAAAGTTAACCTGATGATGAAGGATTATCCTCTTTTCGCATATTAGATAATTTAATTCAGAAAAATGCTTGTCCAACTCTGGGATCAACTGATCCAGTTGCTTCAGGAACTTGACCTGACCTGGTGGAAGATCCTGGCAGTTATTGGTGTCGGTGTGGTGGCCGGATTCATCAATACGGTCGCCGGCAGCGGTTCCCTGTTGACCCTCCCGCTGTTGATGTTTCTGGGGCTTCCGGCCAATGTGGCCAATGGGACAAACAGGATAGCCATCCTTCTGCAGAATGTAGTTGGTGTGGCCAGTTTCAAGAGGCAGAAGGTCCTGGATATGAAACAGGGATGGATCATCGGCTTACCGGCTGTAGCTGGGTCCCTCCTTGGAGCCCGAATAGCCATCAGCATTAATGATGCCATCATGGAAAGAGCCATCGGTGGACTATTAATCCTGATGTTCTTCCTGATCATTTTAAAACCAGGCCGATGGCTCAACAGCCATGAAGGCCAGCCCCCGGTAAAGCTGATTATTCCAGATTATTATTTTTTTTCTGATCGGGGTGTATGGTGGATTCATTCAGGCCGGGGTTGGTTTCTTTTTGCTGGCGGGACTGGTCCTCGGAACTGGATTTGAGCTGGTCAAGGCCAATGCCTTGAAGGTATTTATTGTATTTTTGTATACCCCATTTGCCCTGGCTATATTCATGTGGAACAATGATGTGAATTATGTGATGGGTTTTATCCTGGCCATAGGGAACATGACAGGGGCATTCGTGGGCGCCCGTGTGGCAGTTAAATGGGGAGCCAAAGCAGTGCGGGTATTTTTGCTGGTGGCCCTGTTCTTTGCCAGCCTTAAGTTATTGGGAGTATTTGAACTTCTTTAAGAATGAGGATTTTTACTAAAATTATCATGTGTATTAAATTAGGCACAACAAAATAGTTAACGACAGAGTATAAATATTAACAAAAACCAGTATTATGAAAAGAATTGCTTTAATATTTGTCACTATTTCAGTGACGATCATGGGATTTTCCGCAGATGGAGAATGGCAGGAATTGTTCAATGGAAAAAATTTCAAAGGATGGAAACAACTTGACGGATCAGCCGAATACAGGATTGAGAATGGTGTGATAATCGGTACATCAAAAACCGGAACGCCTAATTCCTTCATGGCAACAAAGAAAATCTATGGTGATTTTATCCTGGAGTATGAGATGAAAATGGACAGGGGACTGAACTCCGGGGTCCAGTTCAGGAGTACCAGCCATAAACCCGATGGAACAGCCAGGGTAAACGGGTACCAGGTGGAATGTGATGATCATGCTGACAGGCCATGGGTAGGTGGTATATATGAGGAGGCAGCCAGGGGATGGCTCTATCCCATGTCTTATAATCAGGATGCTTACAAGGCATTTAAACCAGGGGAGTGGAACCAATTCAGGATCGAAGCCATCGGTAATACTATATCAGGACCTATATCAATGGTGTATCATTTGCCAACCTGGTTGATGATGCCCGTCCTGAAGGCTTCATTGCACTGCAGATACATGGTATTGGTGATAATCAAGAGCTTGACGGAAAAGAGATCAGCTGGAGAGAATATCAGGATCTTGACAGAAGACCTTGAACTTGAACAGCATAAGGATATCACTCACTCACCCGAAGTGAGTTACCTGGATAATAAACTGACTGAAAATCAGATCAACCAGGGATGGAAACTGCTGTGGGATGGAAAATCGACGGCAGGATGGCGTGGAGCAAAACTGGATAAGTTCCCGGAGAAAGGCTGGACCATCCAAGATGGAATTTTATCCGTTGAAAAAAGTGGGGGTGGGGAATCTGCCCATGGAGGAGATATTGTAACAACCAGAACCTATAAGAGTTTTATCCTGGAACTTGATTTTCGGATAACAGAAGGGGCCAATTCCGGCATAAAATATTTTGTGGATCCAGAGCTAAATAAAGGAAGTGGCTCTGCCATCGGTTGTGAATACCAAATTCTTGATGATGAGAAACATCCCGATGCAAAAGAGGGTGTCGCTGGAAACCGGACCGTTGCGTCCCTGTATGACCTGATCAAGGCCGATGCCTTGCTCTATGGTGAAGATAACAGGGAGAAACGGTTCAACGGGGTTGGCAGCTGGAATCGTGCACGGATTGAAGTACACGGGAAAAAGGTGAGCCATCATTTAAATGGTGTCAAGGTCATAGAGTATAAGCGGGGAACACAGATGTGGAAGGCATTGGTTGCTTACAGCAAATATGCGAAATGGCCAGCTTTTGGTGAAGCTAAAGAGGGTCATATCCTGCTGCAGGACCATGGTGATGCAGTAAGTTTTAAGAATATAAAGATTCTGGAACTGGATAATGAATAATTAACGACGGATTATTGCAGCACAAAATGGTAGGTGATGGTGCCGGTCTGGGTGTAGGCGGCATCTGACTTGGCATTGAAACGGGCCTTGAGGGCTGCCTTCTTGGCTGATTCCCATAGGTTTCCGTCCGTGATAGTGGTGCCCCTTTGGCCGGGTTCTGCACTGATCACTTTTCCGTCCCTGTTCACCCTGATCCGTACTACGATGGTATCCTGATTCCTGGGCATTGTATTCGGGCTTGGGAAGGGACACAGGGTTGCGGCCTGCCAGGCTGAAATTGATCCCGTCTCCTCCTAGACCGTCTGCATAATTATCGGAATCGGGCGAACCGGCTGGGCTTCCCTGGTTGCCTTCACCCTGGGTGACGCCTTCCGATCCGGTGGCATCTGTATCTTTTCGGCCAGTGTACATGGCCCTTGGATTTGCTTTAGGAGGTTCTGGCTCGGGTGGTGGTGCTTGTTCTTCCACAACAGGCTTGGTGATTTCCTCAGGAGTGAAAACTTCTTCCTGCTTTTCAGTCTGTGGTTTTTCCTGGGGCTTTTCTACGACCACCGGTGCTTCTTCGAAATCCTGGGAAATGATTTCTTCCGTACTTTCAGTGGGGGTTATGGCTTCCTGGGGGGGAGGTGTTGATTCTTCAGGGACCTCACTGTACATGGGCTCCTCGTCACCGGCACCAAAATCATCGGTGCCAAAATTGATCAGTATGCCTTGTTCTTCCGGCAGTGGCAGGGGAGTGGCAAAACCAAAAAGGACGGCAAAGGCCAGCAGCCCTATATGGAACACGATGGTTCCTGCTAATCCTCTTTTGCTTCTAGCCATGGCGAAAGCTATCTTGGTGAAGTTGCCAGGATGAGCTTATACCGGTTGTCTTTGGCAATATTCATCACCTTCACGACTTCTTTCATGGGGACATTTTCGTCGACATGTAAGGCAACCGTAGGTTCCGGCTCATTCTTCAACCTGTTATATAGTTCAGTTTCGAGTTCAGTGATACTGACCCGCCTGGTTTCAATATAAAACTGGGCATCCCTGGTGATCGAAACAGTTGTAATGGGATTGGCAGTGGTCTGGTGTTTGCTTTGTGGCAATAAAAGCTTCAGGGCATTGGGTGCAATGAGTGTGGATGTGATCATGAAAAAAATCAGCAACAGGAACACGATGTCCGTCATTCCTGACATGCTGAATTGAACACTTACCTTATTTCTTGACCTGAGTGCCATAACTTTCCTTATGCTGGTTCGTTCAGGAGGTCCAGGAACTCTGTGGTATTTGCCTCCAGTTTATTGACCACCTTTTCAACCCTTGCTACCAGGATATTATATGCGAAATAGGCCACGATCCCAACGATCAGTCCCGCTACCGTAGTGATCAAAGCCGTATAGATCCCATTTGACAGGAGTGATACATCCACATTATTGCCTGCCATTGACATATCATAAAAGGCCCGGATCATCCCCATTACCGTACCAAGGAACCCGATCATCGGAGCACCACCTGCAACTGTGGCCAGGGTGGGTAATCCCTTCTCCAGTTTATAGATCTCCAGCTTTCCCGTATTCTCGATAGCACCGTTGATATCCTCCAGGGGCCTTCCGATACGTTGCACGCCCTTTTCAATCATCCTGGCCGTCGGATTGTCATAGGATTGGCATAAGTGTCTTGGCATTCTCCACTTTCCCGTCATGTATATAATCCCGGATGCGGTTCATAAAATTGGTGTCGATCTGTGAAGCTTTCTTAATGGCAAAAAAACGTTCGAAGAAAATATAAACTGCGATCACTAGACAACAGGATGATGGGTACCATCACCCAGCCACCCTTCATGGCCAGTTCCCAGTAAGACATCCGTATTTCACCTGCCATATCAGCGGCAGCTGTATCGGCAACGCTGGCCTGTAAGAATATCAAGAGATTCATGTACATTCCTTTTTTATCCGGTTAAAGGTATTTATAAAAACGGTATTGGTTCCAGTTTATTACTGGCTGTTATAAAATAATTATGCACAGCCTGTTATAAGGCGAACATCAGGTAGTAAACAAAGGCACCTGCAATATATCCAGCCAGGGCAAGTAAGCTGATGCGCTTCATGTACCAGATAAAATCGATTTTCTCCATGCCCATGGCGGCCACACCTGCAGCTGAACCAATGATCAGGATGCTGCCTCCGGTCCCTGCGGTATACGCAAGGAATTCCCAGAATGGGGCATCAACCATGAAGAATGCTGCATAACCTGTAGATCCTGCGGGGGCAATGTCATACATTCCCATGGCCCCAGCAACCAGCGGAACATTGTCCACGATGGCGGAGAGTAAACCAATGATCAGGTCGATGACGTAGATTTTCTGACTGTCAGCAATATCCATTCCATCCAGGGATTTAGCGAGCAGGTCCAGCTGTCCGGCAGATTGAAGAGCTGAAACTGCCGTCAGTATACCAAGGAAGAAAAGTATGGTTGGTGTATCAATTTTTCTGAGCACCTTGGTGACCAGTAATTGCCCCCGTGTTCCACTTGGATGCCTACGGTGCAAAATTTCGGTTGTAATCCAGATAATACTCAGGCTGAACAGCATGCCCAGGTAAGGAGGAAGATGGGTGACCGTTTTGAATACCGGCACGAATAATAGTCCGGCTACCCCCATGATCAGCAGCAGCCTGCGTTCGAAGTTGGTAATGGATTCTTCTGATGATGAGGCCTGGTCATTGAGTGCCGGCCTTTCGATGTTGCCCTTTGGATAAAACAGGCTTATAATGACAAGGGGAACGATCATGGTCACCAGGCTGGGAACAAAAACGTCCATGATGATCCTGCCCGTTGTTACCTGTCCACCGATCCAGAGCATGATGGTGGTGACATCCCCGATGGGAGACCAGGCACCACCGGCGTTGGCTGCCAGTACTACCATGGCTGCCATAAACCAGCGGTCCTGCTGTTTGTCGATCAGTTTTCTCAGCAGGGCCACCATTACAATGGTTGTGGTTAGGTTATCCAGGGCTGCTGACATGAAGAACGTGAGAATGCTCAGAATCCACAATCAGCTTGATCTTGTTGGTAGTTTTGATCTTGTCGGTGATCAGTTTAAATCCTTCATGGGTATCCACCATTTCAACAATGGTCATGGCTCCAAGCAGAAAGAACAGGATCTGTGAGATCTCTCCGAGGTGAAAAGTAATCTCATGATGTGCGATAAAATTAATATAGGTTTCATGTGGGTGCCCATGCATGAACTCTTTATATGCATTACTGTTAGGAAGGATGCTTTCAGCCGCCAGGATATAGATGGCCCAGAGAACGACACCGGTAAACAGGGCAGAGGCTGCTTTATCAATTTTTAAGGGATGCTCCAGGGCAATAGCAGTGTAACCCAGGATGAAAACGACGACCATTAAGACAAACATTATTGCTGATTTTTGGGGTTTAAAAAGTGCAAATATAGGAAAAAAGGGGAAAGGAAAATCAGCTTATTGGTTATCAGTTGTGTTCTCACTGACATTTTTGTTCTCCTTGTTCTTCTTTTTCTTTTTTGACCCACCGAAGTAACGCCTGCCCAATTCGCCAAAACTGTTAAAGTCCTCCCGGTAAAGAAATCCTACTCCCTGGGTATAGGGAGCCGATTTATAGAGCTGATCGTAGTTATACCTGTTAAAAGCCTTGAGGCGGAATTTTCCATTGTCGGTCAACTTGACATCCACGTCAAAGTCCCCGGCTATCGTATTAGTCCGCTGGTTGGGAGCGGTATTGGAAGACTTGTCCGATACATCCAAATTGGTATGGATGCTTACCCTGTCATCAAAGATCTGTGTACTCAGTGCAACCTCAACCTGGTCACTGGATATTTCATCACCTGGCCGGTAGTTCACACCTATATCAAAATCATTGCTGATCTGTGACAGCCAGTTGCTGAGCTGGTTTGAAAGAAGCTCACTGGCGGTGACACCAGCCATCCCGGCACCGGTATTAGATCCCCCAGATGCCGTACTTGGGGCGGAAAAATTGTTGATCACCAGGAGCGACAAGAATTGTTTGGTTAGTTCTTCCTCGGTGCTGATGGCATTACGCACTACATTTCTTGTTTCTTCTTCAGCAGTGGGCATTTCAATTTTAAAACTGAGCAAAGGATTGAGCAGGTTGCCTTGCATATTAAGGAGACATTCTACAGGCATACGTTTCTTCAGGTTTTCCGAAGGTTCAGGAACCAGTACACCGGGTGCTGCCCTGGTATCATAAATGGCACTCATATTGATTACTGCCCCTGTGGGATCTCCGTTCCAAGTGATCCTTCCCCCACGTTGAACACTCAGCCTTTTGTTGATGATATTCTGGAGGGTAAAGAGATAATCTCCGCGTTCAATGATATATTCTCCGAATATTTCGAAATTATTTTGCCGATCTATGGTCAGCTGGATGTTCCCGGATCCATTCGCCGACATTATATCTCCGACCTTGGGATCAAAAATAATCTCTACAGTTGCATCCCGGGTCACATCCAGGTCGAATTGAATATTTAAGCCGGTCAGGTCAACCTTATATTGCCGGTCTTCTTTTTCTTCTTCAACAACCAGCGAATCAGGCTGAATATATGTGATGAAATTATTTTCCTGCAGATCCCGTCCCTGATTGATAGGGATGTACATATGTGTACCTTTTTCCGTTTTAGCGGAAACAATGAGGCGCAGGTTACCGGGTTCACCAATAAACCGGACCAATCCAGACGCCATTGCATTACCATAGAAGGTCTGGTTATGGACTGCACGCGTTTTCAGGAAAATGAAATTATCCGCCCTGAGACTCAGGTCAAAATCAAAATCCCGGAAATACCGGTTCTTAATAATACCTTGTAATACCGAACGGTTCCCATCTTCATCAAAAAGTTCAAGATCTTCAATAACCAGGTTGTTGTCCCTTACTGTGATTTCATTTGTAAAACTGTAAATAGTTTGAAGGTAATCTACCTTAAAGGATGTTTTTTGCATATTCAATTCGCCGTTGACCATAGGTTTATCAGTGTAGCCGCCAACTCGTAATTGTCCGCTTGCCAGTCCGTTTAGGTCCTCAATCACTCCACTAGTGTATGGTTCGAAGATCTCGAGCTTCAGTTTATCAAGGGCCAGGTTGAAATTAATCTTCCGATTTTCAGGATAATAATCTCCCTTGATTTCCAGGGTCTTCAAATTCCCCCTCATGGCTTCCATTTCGAGGCGGATCTTCTGCTCGGGATTGATCCATTTGGCTAGCATGAAGGTATTGCCCAATTCCTCGTTATTAATGTACAGATTGTTGATGCTGATATCCGAAAGGAACATTGGATTGTTATATACATCCGATATAGTGGTTGTTCCGTTCAGGATCCCATCAAGGTTCAATCCGGATTCGGTTGTAACCACGTTCAGGTGTTCCAGATCCAGGTCCACAAAATTGAAATGCAATTCATCCGCGGGATATCTTGAAAGTTTACCATTTATAGCCAAAGATTGTGTGTTGTGATTGAGCTTGAGTTTATGAAACTCCACTGATGAAGTATCTATGGTGATCCCTGACTGATCTAGGTCCCAGATCGTATCCCTGATATAGATCTTGCCCGGATTGAAATGTAAATCAATCCGGGGGATTTGATAGGATGGCCGGTACTGAAAGGAAGCAAATCCACTTAAGTCACCCAGGGAAATATCCTCTGTGTTATCATTTTTCCACAGCAGGCTATATTTGAGACTGTCATTGTCAACATACCAGCCGAGTCTGATGTTCTCCATATTCAATAGAGAACCCGAAACCAATGATTCACATGTGGTCAGGAATTGAGCGGTGGAATCATTAGTTAAGAGGCTGATTTTTAGGTCATCCCACTTATTATCCCTGTACTGGAAGCTGGGGAGGTCCCCCTCCAGGTTAAACTCATAGATGGAGGGATTATAATTCCCATAGATTTTTGAATCTCTGGCAAACTCGATTTCCGGGAAGAAGAAATCTGTAATGGGGTGTGTGTTTTTCAAATGAAACTCATACCGGAAGTTGTTGAGGCTTTCATCATCTGTGTATGGATTTTTCTTTATTACGTCCCTGAAGGCAGGCAGATGATGGGCTATCAGCCAGCCGGTTGCTTTCCCGATATCCTCGAATTCATACTGGCCATAAATTTCTGCATCTACCAGGTCAGATTTGAGGATCATGCGGTTACTATCGGGCCGGTGTTGTGCATAGAGATTGAAATTGTAAATCTGTATCTGGTTGCCCTGTTTTTGAAAAAGAGAATTCACCAGGTTGATCTCCCCATCAAATTCATCAATATCAGATCCGAAAAAATTCGCCCTCAGGTAACAGGACAAAGTGTAAGTTGGATCACTGGTAGCGAGGTGCAGGGGGAAAAGTCTCGCCCTGTCAACATTTGCCGTGAAGTCAAAAACAGGAAGTGTATCATTGATATCAAGCTTTCCGAAAAATTCCATCTGCAGGTTGGGATCCCTGACGGAAAAGGATCCGTCGAATTTCCTGTTCGACAGGTCTCCTTGAAAGTTTATATGCTGGTATTCATAATTGTTAAACTCAACCTTCGAAATATTCCCATCCATGCGGGCACTCAGAGCCCCTCCCTGGTAGCTAGTGCCTTCTACCTCTGCATTCATGCTTAGTTTGCCGGCTATATCCCCCAGGTCTGTCAGCCTGGCTAGATCAAAATCCTCCGTGTTCAATTTACCATTGAAATGTACATTTTCTAGAGAATCGGGACGGATGGACAGGTCTGTGGACAACTGCCCAACATCGGTGATCAGGGTACCATATGAGACAAAGTCGTTGTAGAATCCTGCAAATTTCCCATGGTATGTAATGTCTCCAAGCTGGGAAAGTTGTTCGGAAAGGTCTACTGTTTCGCCTGGCTCTCCCGGTTTTTGAAATGACTCGATATCGTCCACTGCCGTTGTCAGGTCCTGGATATCAAAATACATGAAAGTTTCCTGGATATCCGGCAGGCCATTCAGGTCAAAATTTCCGCTAAACGAAGTGTGGTTGCCATACTCCAGCAGGATGTTTTCACCCTTGAAACTATTGAATTTACCACGAAGGGTTCCACTCATATTAACGGTTCTGTCAATCCCTTGCAGGAAGGATGCCCAATAGGCAGCATCCGCCATATTGATCCTGGATGGTAAAAAGTTAAAGTTCAGTTTTACTTTAGATGAAAATCCCTGGTTACCAAAATCTTTCCAGCTATTAAACATGAAATCCAATTGGTCTGACCTGATATCAGAATCATCTAAAATGATATGCAGATCTTTGAATTTCATGAATTCCTTATTCAGACTCATGAGCGCGGAAAGTTTATGCATCTCACAGCCGCTCTTATCCATGAAATCCAGCCGCTCGATAAGGATATGAACGGTACCGGAATCCACCCTGAGATCCGTAACCTGTATATCCAGGTCGGCAAAATCCATATCCGTGAAATTTACGCCATAATCCGGTTCCCTGGGCTTGAAATGGTTTTCATATTTGAATCTTGACTTTTCAAAGTCAATATTGTGAATGCTAACCTTCCACTTGACTTTGGTTGAATCAGAGGGGTTTTTCAGGGCCTGAGTGATGAATTTCAGGTTGATGGTCCTTGTGGTATCGGTTGACAACCTGATCGTGGCATCTTTAAATTTAAGCCGGCTTAGTTCAATCTTGTTTGTGGATGGACTGAAAGTCTTTAGGGTAGCAATCATGCTGGGAGCATAAAGCAGGGTATCCAGGTACTGGTCTTTTAACATAACCTCCTTCATTACTACCCGGTTGAACAATATCATGTCCATGGATTCAATAGAAAAATCAGCCTCCAGATTTTCAGAGATAGTTGTAGCGATCCTGTTGGCAAGGTATGTCTGGACCATGCTGTTTTGAAGGATAATAAATGCCATGGCTGGAATGGCAAGCACCCCCATCAAAATGATCACCCCTATTTTCAGTATTTTTTTTATAATTTCACCTCTTTAATAACCTGAAGTTAATATGATTCCAGATCGGCTAAATTTGTTATTTCAGGATTGTAGAATCATGGTAATTGCGGGTCTCCGGTTTTCAAACGTAAATTAAACAAAAATAGTTCAACGACCCTCATTTACTTGCAATTAAGATGCCAGTAATTATTCTCGGAATAGAATCTTCATGTGATGACACCGCAGCAGCTGTGGTAAGGGATGGAGTCCTCTTGTCAAGTATAGTGGCAGACCAGGAAGTACACCGGAAGTACGGGGGAGTCGTCCCGGAGCTTGCTTCCAGGGCGCATCAGCAAAATATAGTACCAGTTGTGGACCAGGCTTTGAAGGTGGCAGGCATTAAATCAAGTGACCTTTCCGCTGTGGCTTTTACCCGGGGACCCGGTTTACTCGGGTCATTGCTCGTAGGCAGTTCCTTTGCCAAGGGCTTTGCCCTGGCTGGAGATATTCCGCTGATTGAGGTTAACCACCTGCAGGCTCATATCCTGGTTCATTTTTTAAAACAAGCAGGCAATGATGTCAGCATGCCTTCATTCCCATTCCTCTGTCTCCTTGTCTCCGGCGGCCATACCCAGCTGATTATCGTGAGGGATTATCTCAACCTGGAAATCATTGGTAAAACAATTGATGATGCCGCCGGCGAAGCTTTTGATAAAAGTGCCAAGGTAATGGGACTTCCCTATCCCGGTGGACCGCTGGTTGATCGTTATGCACGAGAGGGAAATGCAGATGCCTTTGCCTTTACCAAACCGGTCATTAAGGAACTGGATTATAGTTTCAGTGGTTTGAAAACAGCAATTCTTTATTTTTTAAGGGACAGGCTGCAGGAAAATAAGGATTTCATCGAACAAAACAGGAACGACCTTTGTGCCTCCATTCAGAAAACCATTGTTGAGATACTTACAGATAAACTTGAAAAGGCATTTGTGCAAACGGGTATTAACCAGATTGCTCTTGCGGGAGGTGTTTCTGCCAATAGCGGACTCCGTGAACGGATAATATGTCTTGCCAAAAAGCATGGTTGGGAAGTTTTTATACCTGAGATCAGCCTGAGTACTGACAATGCTGCCATGATAGCCGTGACCGGATATTATAAATTTCTGGCCGGTAAATTTGCCGGACTCGACAGCTCACCCCTGGCAAGGTTGCCAATTTGAACACGGATTGGACGGGATTTCAGGGCGTTTCATTATTTTTGAAAAAGTAGTATATTTAGATATCGATTGTAAATCATGGAACTGGTTTCACTAGAAAGTACAAGAAAGACACCCAATGTCCTGCTGGATCCATCCGGGAGGATAAGGATAGGTGGACGTTCCATCCCTGAAGATGCTTCCAAATTTTATGATAATATCCTGAACTGGGTACTCGATTACTGTCATACACCCAGTGACTCGACTGTTGTGGATATTGAGCTGGAATATTTTAACAGTGGGTCAGCCAAGTTCGTCATGCAAATTCTCCGTGAACTCAGCGAGCTCCTTGCTGAAGGTAGAGACCTGAAAGTTAACTGGTATTATGAAGAGGGGGATGATGATATCCTCGAGCGGGGTGAATACTATTCCAGTATACTCGATCTGGAGATCAATTTCATAGAGACAGATTAAATTTCTGACCAATTATTCAAGACTGTCATAGAATCGGATTAACTGGACCAGTCCCTCATCAGTTTTAAGGTCCGGGTTTTCCTTTTTGATAAATTTTTCAAGTTCCTCACGCTTATCCTCCAAGATCTCTAAAATAGATTTTTTTTTGGTTCTCAGCATCTGGAGTTCATTATCAACTGTTTTGAGATAATACGATTGGCGGTCATGGTATTCATCATACCGCCTGTCCTGGCTGTAAGCTCCACCATAATCTGCCTCTCTGAATTCCTTGAAATATCTTTTATAAAGGGTTGAATTATTGTTATATAAGACCTGAAGGGAAACCTGTTTTTTAAGTTTTTCAATAAATACCTGCTTGAAAAGTACGGTCTTGTCCTGACCGGGAAAGATCTCAAAATAATCTATCTGGCTGCTGTTCAAAAGATAGACAGAATTGCCGCTTGAGTATTCCCACCTATCGTTATAACAATCATAATTGAGCTGTTTACCATTAACCCTCAACTTATTGGTATAAAAGATATTCCCCTTCTTAAAATCATCGAAAACGTAGGGAGAGCCGGTGGTACCATAAGCAATTGCCGACTTCGTTCTGAGGAGTTGGGGAGCCGGATTCATAATATTCATTTCAGTCATTTCATAACCTGTAGATCCCGGGACAGATTGTCCGGATAGAACCAGGGGCAGGGAGAGTAATAAAAGAAGTATCCTTGATTTCATAGCACGTAAATTAATCATTAAAATTCAATATTAAATACTGTTCCCGAGTCATCTGACTGGAAATGGATGGATCCCTTGTGCAATCTCATGATCTGCTTTGACAGGCTGAGCCCGATCCCGGATCCTTTCTTCTTGGTGGTGTAAAACGGGATGAATACCTTTTCAAGATTTTCGTCATCAATCCCTTTTCCGTTATCCCTGACACGGATAATTACCTTTTCATTCCTGGAATCGGCAGACAATATAATGGACTTCTCCTTCTTTTCCCTCAATGCTTCCATTGCATTTTTTATCAGGTTGATAAGGACCTGTTGTATCATCGTGGAATCAGCACAAATGCTTAATTGATGGGATGGAATCTGTACCTGGAAATCTATGTTATCACTGGCCATGTCCTTTTTAAACAACCCGTGCATGTGATTTAACAGGGATTCCACGGTGATATCCTCAAATACGGGTTGAGGGAGCCGGGTCAGATTTTTGTAATCAGCTACAAAGCTCAACAAACCTCTGCTTCGCTCTTCGATGGTCTCAAGGCTTGAATACATGTCGTCCAAGTCGTCCTTGCTCAGGTTTTCCAATGCCCGCCGCCGGCCTTCATCATCTGTTAGCATTTCATTGATGGCAGAACTCAGGGATGAGACTGGTGTCACCGAATTCATTATCTCATGGGTCAGGACCCTGATCAGTTTCTGCCAGGAATCGAGTTCCTGCTCCTCAAGTTCATGCTTGATGTTCTGTAGGGAAACCAGTTTAAATTTCTCCTTTCTTACACGGAATTCAGTTACATGCACGGATAATTGGAGTAGTTCCCCTTCTCTGTTGACCCTGATGACTTCCCGTTGGCCGGCCCGAAGGTTAACCATCAATTGATACAGGTTAGGATGAATGGATTTCAGGGGTTCAAGGCTTTCTACTTTGGCTTTCCTGAAAAGGACAGCTGCAGCCTGGTTAAAGAGAAAGACTTTTCCTGCATTATTAAAACATATCAGGGCAATATTTATATGTTCAATGACGGTCTGCAGGTATTGATACTGGGCCGCCTGATCTATTCTGGCCCACCGGTACTGTTCCTTTATCTCATTAAAACTGGAATCAAGGTCCCTGAAGGATTTTTCAGAGAATTTCCTGCTGTAGGATGTTGTGAAATCCTGGTGTTTTAAAGCTTCCAGGAGGCTGGTAAATTCCCGGTTTGAACGGTCGATAAACCGGAACAATCCAATCATAAGCAGTATCACAATCAGCGCAGAAACACCTGTTGCCACATACCACTCCTCCTGACCCAGGGCAAAAAACATGAATGCCATGAACAGGCCGGTCAATATGATCCTGCCGGCAATGTGAATACGATAGCTACGAAATACCATATTTCGTCATTTTTCTGTATAAGGTAGTCCTGGCCATTCCCAGCTCATCTGCTGCTTTACTTATATTGTAACGATACTTCTCAAGGGCCTGTTGAATGGTTTGTTTTTCCACGTCTTCCATCCGGTATCCTATAAGATCTGTACTGCGGCTGGTTTCGTACATGATCAGGAAATCTGCAGGCTTTAGAATGTCTTTGTCACTCAGAATAATAGCTCTTTCAACGACGTGTTGTAATTCACGTATGTTTCCCGGCCATGAGTAGTTGTCAAGTTTCTGGTAAACATCCTGTTGCAGGGAGATCCCTGGTTTGTTATATTTCCTGGCATATATCCTGGTGAAATGATCAGTTAGCAGGGGTATGTCTGATCTTCTCTCACGCAAGGGGGGCACATTGATCTCTACAGTATTGATCCTGTAAAGGAGGTCTTCCCTGAAGGTTTTTTCCTGGACCATCCTGTACAGCGGCATATTGGTTGCACTAATAAGCCGGATGTCGATAGGTGTTTCCCGGCTGGAACCCACGCGGTTGATTACCCTGTTCTGGATAACTGACAGTAATTTAGATTGGAGTGGCAGGGAGAGGTTACCAATCTCGTCAAGGAATAATGTGCCTCCCGATGCCACCTCAAAACGTCCGCTCCGATCTTCTCCGGCATCTGTGAAGGCACCCTTTACATGTCCGAAAAGTTCACTTTCAAAGAGGGTTTCCGGAATGGCTCCCAGGTCAACGGAAACAAAGATCTCTTGTGCACGGTCCGATTCTCGATGCAGTGCCCTTGCAATCAGTTCCTTTCCTGTACCGTTTTCTCCCAGGATCAATACATTGGCATCGGTCTTTGCCACCTTGCTGATGGTATCGAAGACAAATTTCATCCTATCCGATCTGCCGACAATCTCGACGAATTCCTGATCCAGGTCCTTATGTAAAAGCTCCTGTTTTCTGCGTAAATCAAGAATTTCTCTTTTGGATTGGCTGAGGCGATATGCATTGATGACTGTGGCCATCAGTTTTTGATTATCCCAGGGTTTGACGATAAAGTCTGCAGCTCCCTCTTTCATGGCTTTTACAGCCAGATCAATATCTCCATATGCAGTCATCATGATGACATGTGCTGATTCGTCCTTCTTTCTGATCTCACGTAACCATTTCATTCCTTCCTTGCCACTGGTGGCGCCAGCACTGAAATTCATATCCAGTAGGATGATATCAAATATTTCATTATCAAGCTGTTGTGATATCATTTCAGGATCGGCCTCTGTTTTGATCAATCCGAACTGTTTTTTAAGGACAACCCGGGTAGTCAGGAGGATATCCCTGTCATCATCAATGACCAATATTTTGCCTGGTTTAGTGACCATCTGCGTTTTCAAGTTATCAATTGTTTCAGTTTGAAACAAAAAAATGTAGCAATTCGCAACAAAAAGACAGTTGGATTATCTTGTTGTATTATTGCAACAGGCAGGAATAGAGGCACATAAACGCTGTGGTATATTAATTGCAAATAGGCTGGCAATGTGCTATCTAAATACACTGCAATGCTACGCAACTATTTGAAAACGGGTCTCAGGAATCTACTGCGCAATCCCCTCTATACACTAATTAATGTCATCGGACTGACCATTGGGATCACCTGCAGCCTGCTGATCCTGATCTTTATCAAGCACGAATTCAGTTTTGACCGGTTCCATGAAAATAAGGATAACCTGCAGCGTATCGTTTTTGAAATGGTTACCCCGGAGGGAGGTACTATCTCTCCTCAGATGACAGCTCCTGTGGGACCGGCCATGGTGGAGACTTTTCCTGAGGTGGTCCGGAGTACGCGGTTTTCCACACGGGAAGACGGTTATTTTTCCTACCATGAGAAAGCTTACAGGGAAGAAGGATTGTTTTATGCCGATTCCTCCCTATTTGAGATGTTTTCTTTTGAGTTGCTTGCAGGAGATCCTCATACTGCACTGACAGAACCTTATTCGGTAGTCCTCAGCCAGGAGACAGCGATGCGGATCTTCGGAGATAAAGATCCGTTGGGAGAGATGGTCCGCTGGAATAACAGGGATGACCTGTTGATCACTGGTGTGGTGGCGCCGCCGCCTGCCAATTCTCATCTGAAGTTCAGTTCCCTGATCTCTTTCTCAAGCCGTTACGAGGACAGAAGGTATCATATGGACTGGAATGGTGGCATGCAGTATTATCACTATGTGGAATTAGTACCGGGAGCAGATGCAGCAGCCCTTGCGGAGAAATTCCCTGATTTCATGTATGAAAATATCAACCGCCTGTTCGAAAGCCATGGAGTATCCATAAATGCGTCCCTGCAGCCCATCGAAAAAATTCACCTGAGATCGGGTTTTGTCGGGGAGATAGGTCCCACAGGCAGCATGGCTAATATCTATATCTACGCTGCCATTGCCATATTTGTTCTGTTCATCGCCTGCATCAATTTTATGAATCTGACTACCGCCATGGCGACTAAAAGGGCAAAGGAAGTTGGCCTGCGCAAGGTATTCGGGGCAGCTCGAACCAATCTGATCAGACAATTTTTGGGCGAATCAATCGTGATGAGCCTGATAGGACTGGTGATCGCGCTTATCCTGATCGAGATACTGCTGCCTGTCTTTAGCAGCATGGTCAGCAGAGAGCTAGAACTTTACCAGTGGTCTAACCTTGATCTCATGATTGGGATCCCCTTTCTTATACTACTGGTAGGTATACTGGCAGGCAGTTATCCGGCGTTTTACCTCTCAGCCTTTAAACCTGTCAGTGTTCTAAAGGGGCTTTTCAAAGGCCAAAAGAGCTTTTCCGGTGTTCGGAATTCTCTTGTCCTGATCCAATTTGCCATAAGTATTGTACTCATTATCTGCACACTGGTGATCTATGCACAGCTGGGGTTTATCCGTTCCAAGGACATGGGTTTTAGCCAGGATAATATCCTGGTCCTGAATTTTACAAGTGAATCTTTCAAGCAGAAATATGAACAATTGAAAGAGGCCTTATCCGGTATCCCTGATGTGATCAGTTCATCTGCCACTTCACAGGTACCCGGGGAAGGATTTACTTCCAATGGATACGTTCCCGAAGGCTATGATCGCAGCATCATGTTTAACAAGGTGGCAGTGGATTTCGATTACATTCGTACCATCGGACTTCAGGTTACGGATGGCCGGGCATTTTCTGAGGATATCACCACAGACAGGGAGGCTTATCTTATCAATGAAGCCCTGGCCCGGCAACTGGACTGGACCTACCCGGTGGGAAAAACCATTAATCGTGGAAAAGACCACTCTGTGATAGGGGTGGTAAAGGATTTTCATTTTGCCCCCGTGCATCAGGAGATCGGCTCACTGATCTTTGATATGAGACCTTACCTGGGATATGATCACCTGCTGGTCCGGTTCAGGACAGCCAACCTGGCGGGATTAATATCCGATATCCAGCAGGCCTGGAGAAAGATCGATCCGAATGAGCCGTTTGAATACCACTTTATGGATGATGTCTTTGATTCCGCCTACAGGACTGAACAGCGGATGAGTTCCATGCTGCTGTATTTTGCCATCCTCGCCATTGTCATAGCCTGTATGGGTTTATTCGGACTGGCATTGTTCAATACGGAACAGAGGACCCGGGAGATAGGTGTAAGGAAAGTATTCGGCTCCTCTGTAACCGGTGTTGTTTTCCTTATATCAAGCAAGTTTTCCAGGTGGGTCCTGTTGGCCAATATTCTCGCCTGGCCTGTTGCTTACCTGATTGTCAGGAAATACATGCAAATGTATGCCTACAAGATCAACCTGCCGGTATGGATCTTTTTCCTGGCAGCGGCAGGCGTTTACCTGGTTGCCATATTGACCATCAGCCTGCAGAGCTATAGGGCCGGGGTGAGCAATCCTGGAGATGCGCTGCGGTATGAGTGAGGGTTCCGGCAGATTAACATTTATTAACAGGATAAGCGTAATTTAAAAATGGCATGGAACGTTATGTTCCAGAACCATTTTTAAAAACCCCGCATCATGGAAATTCCTGTTCCGAAACGTCCTTCCTTCTTGCAATCTGCAACTTTTAAATTAATCATCATTGGCCTGCTGATCTTGATCATGATGATCCCCGGAGCCATGATCAGGAAGCTGGTCAGCGAAAGGGAGCAGACACAACTGGATGTTTTATCCGAGATAGGCTCGAAATGGGGCAATGGGCAGACCATTAAGGGACCTGTTCTATCCATCCCGTATTATCATTATATAGAACAAGACGAAAAGCCATACCGGGAGATCCGTTTTGCCCATTTTTTACCCGGGGAACTGGAAATTGATGCTGTTGTTTTACCAGAGATCCGGTATCGGGGGATTTATAAGACTGTTGTTTATAACTCCGTGCTGAAGGTCTCCGGATCTTTTGACTTTCCGGATACCGATAAACTTAAAATTGAGCGGAGTGTCATCCTGCCGGATGACGCTTTTCTGCAGGTGGGGATTACTGATATGAGGGGGATACAGCAAATCTTACCCTTTCAATGGAACCAGCAGGAGCTGGAGGTGGAACCCGGCATACCCACAGGGGATTTATCAGGCTCAGGATTCCATGTTAAAATACCCCTGGAGGACAGGAACCGATTTGATTTTCAGTTTGAACTTAACTTAAATGGAAGTGATCACCTGTATTTTGTCCCGGTAGGGAAATCCACCAATATCAGCATGAAATCTACCTGGAGGCACCCAAGGTTTGATGGGGCATTCCTGCCTGATGAGCGCGATATCTCCGAGGAGGGATTTGAAGCGGTCTGGAAGGTATTACACCTGAACCGTAATTATCCCCAGTCCTGGAAGGGAGCCGCCTATCATACTGATGAGTCGGCTTTTGGCTGTTTTCTGATCCTGCCGGTGGACCAATACCAGAAGACCATGAGGTCAGCCAAATATGCGATAATGTTCATAGCTTTGACTTTTATGATCTTCTTTTTTGTTGAGATACTGAACCGGCGAAGGATACATCCTGTTCAGTATCTTCTTGTGGGACTGAGTATCAGTATTTTTTATGTGCTATTGCTTTCCCTCGCTGAACAGATCGGTTTCAAACTCTCCTACCTGGTTTCCAGTGTGGCCATTATCAGTTTGATTACAGCCTATGCAGCAGGTATATTCAGGCAGGTTAAACTTACTTTGATTCTGGGATTCTGCCTTATCCTTCTTTATTTATTCCTCTTTATACTGATACAACTCCAGGATTATGCATTATTGCTGGGAAGCATAGGCCTCTTTGTTGCTATGGGACTGATCATGTATACTTCCAGGAATGTTGACTGGTACGGTACGACTGCATTGAAAAACTCAGATAAAAAGAACGGGTTCTAATGATAGTAACCATTTTGGTTTTAGGCCGTATAAAGACAGGATTTGAAAACACATGAAGGTAAGAATTAAACTGGCCGAGGAAGAGCATATTCCTGGTGTGGTGGGATTCTGGAAAGATTTTGTGGATTTCCACCAGGCAAAGGACCCTTTCTTCACTATGAGAGAGGGAGCCGACAAAGAATTTTCAAATTACTTTCGGGAGGTCATTTCAGCGGATCATACGCATGCCCTTGTAGCACTTGTAAATAAAGAGAGAGTAGTTGGATTTTCTATTTCAGCCGTCAAATACCATCCCCCGGTTTTCGCCGAAACAAAATACGGGGAGATCATAGACCTTTCCATAGATGATGATTACAAGCATAAGGGAATAGGTGAAGAAATGTTGAAAATCATCTTTGAATGGTTCGATGCACATGATGCCAGGCGTATCGAACTGAGAGTGGCTGCTAAAAACATGAACGGTTATTCTTTCTGGGAGAAACATGGTTTTGTTGAATGTCTGCACGTTCTCAACCTTGAGAGTGGGGCTTAAATCCCATACCTGAAATTTATTAGAGTTCTGCAAGGCCGGCCTTGACATGAGGGACTTGCCCCATATGAAACAAATAATTATTTTTGCTTATATATAAAAAAGTAATATATAAGAATTGGATATATCAGATAATTATATATATTTGCAGTATGGTTTCTAATGATTTACTAAAAGGTACCTTAAAGACAATCGTCCTGTCACTGCTCAAAGAGAAGGGCAGGATGTACGGTTACGAGATCACTCAGGAGGTGGAAAGACTCACCAAAGGGAAGATACAACTCACCTGGGGTGCCCTTTATCCGACCCTGCACAAACTGGAAGCGGATCACCTCATCACGGCTGAGGAAGTCAGCATCGGCAAGCGGGTACGCAAGTACTACACGTTGACCGAAACAGGCAATAAAACAGCCAGAGAGAAGGTACAGGAATTTCTGGATTTCGTGACCATTATGGGACAGATCCTGAATCCCAAACCCAGTCTGAATTGGGGTTGATTAAAGATCCATGGCTGAACTGACTGAAAAGGAAATCCGGCGACTCAGCAGGGAGATCGAAAGGCAGGGCCTGACCTATACGGAACTGCAACAGGAACTCATTGACCACCTATGCTGTGATGTGGAGGCGGAGATGGAAGAGGGGCTTGAATTTGTCAAGGCGCTTGAAAAGGTCAGAAAGGAGATGGGGGAGGACAGGATCCAACGGATACAGGAAGAAACATTGCTGCTTATTAACCAAAAATACCGAATGATGAAAAAATTAATGTATATCCTGGGGATGATAGCTCCCGCAATGCTGATTACGGGTACTATTTTCAAAACACAGCACTGGCCTGGGGCCGGTGTATTACTTACACTCAGCCTTTTCATGCTGGGCGCCATCTACCTGCCGGTTTTCGTTATGGTCAAGATCCGGGATACCAGGAAAGAGGGCAAGAAAGTCAATATGCCCATGTATATTGCCGGGCTTATTGCAGGGATCATTTTCATTGCCGGGGCCATGTTTAAGATACAGCACTGGCCCGGTGCAGGAATCATGATCATGCTCAGTGGCATTGTAACCGTATTTATTTTCATCCCCATCCTGGTGATACAGGCCGTGAAAGACAAGGAAAACCAGGTCCAGAATTTCACCATACTCATTTTCGTACTTTGCTTTGTAGCCATTACCTTCATGATGTATGCCCTGCGGGTCAGTAAAAATATACTGACCGCTTTTACTGTGGCGGCGGAAGGCAATATAGTCTCCAATGGGATAGTAGAAGCGAGAAACACAGCTTACTATGACCAGCTTGCTTCAGGATTATCAGATTCAGAGATTGTCCTTGAGAAGGCAAAGCTGATAAGGGAGAAGACAAATGACCTTGATAATTATATCCAGGAATCTGACCCTCGATATCATACTGAAATCCCATCCCGATAACCAGGCAGGATTGGACCAGGGAGGAAACATTGTGTTTGATAAGCTTGACAATATGGATGAACTGTATAGTGTCAGGGTTGCAATATTCGGAGATGAGGGTATCCCTGGAAAGGGCAATGAATCTGTACAAGAAGGATAAATGATTACAGGGAATTCCTGTCTGAAAATTCAGATCCTGAGCTTGCAGGCATGATCAACAAACTATTGGATACCAGTCCCAGGGAAGATTTATCATGGTTACAATACTGTTTTTTGCAGGCGCCTATGATAGGTGCTGTAAATGTGCTAACCAGTCTTCAATCCAACACCCGGATGGCTGAAGGCGAGGTGCTTAACCAACTATTGTACAGTTCTTTGGAACGAGCCGAAGAATAATTGTAGAGGCAGAGTCTAACAAAACCTTATATTAGCAGGATAGTAAATCATTTATAATGAAACAATCTATCCTGCTTTTTTTATGCTGCTTTACCGGGATAAGTCTGGTCTTTGGACAAGCAGATGAACCCAGAACCACACTTGTCCTGATCGATATACAGGCATTTTATTTTGATACCACCAGGGCTCCCCTGGTAGGGAGGGAGGAAGCCAGCCTTCAGGCGGGAAAAATGCTGGAGCATTTCAGGGAAACCGGACAGGAAGTTGTTCATATTAAACACAAGGGTGGGGGGGAGATCCATGAATATGTAAAACCCCTGCCAGAAGAAACGGTTTTAGTCAAGGAACATGTCAGCTGTTTTCGGGATACACCCTTGTTGGAGCATTTACAGGCAGAGGGTATTGAACGCCTGGTTATTGTAGGGATGATGACTCATATGTGTGTGGAGGCTGCAACCCGAGCAGCGGATGACCTTGGATATGAGACGGTCCTCATTCAAGATGCCTGTGCCACGAGAGACCTTACCTTTGAGGACCAGATTATTGCCGCTCGGGATGTACATCTTTCTACCCTTTCCACCCTGAAGGCCTACGCCACAATCATGAGCACCAGCGAGTACCTGGGTACCGAATAAGACCGAACAGCAGATGATTCGGGCAGGGGAATTAAAATTTGCCAAACTCACGTCTATTTTTTAACAGGTAGAAGGGAGTGGTGAGCAACATGAAAGCTGAACATGCCAGGAGGGCTGTACCAATACTATATTTATCTGCCAGGAATCCGAGGATTAATGCAATGATTGCAGTAAACAAAGATTTGCTCTGCGATTCAGCCGACAGGGCGGTAGCCAGGATATCTTTGTTAATGTTTTCCGTAAAATAGGCAATGCCGGCAGGTAACCTCAGGTTCTGGACCAGGTATATACCTACAAAATGGACAATTGCCAGAGATGTATATCCAGCCAGGTAAAAGAATCCTGTCAATGTCCCAAACATCAGTCCCACGACCAGGGTAAGATTCAAAGAACCGGCAAGCCCCTGGAACTTATTGCTGAATCTGCCAGACTGCCTGGTTACTGCTGAAGACATCAAATAGATGATGAAATAGATAATACCTATCATAACAGCAGTTTTCTGTTCTAACCGAAGGGAGGCAAGGACAGGCAAACTTAATGCGGATGCCTGGATCAGCGGTTGTACGTAGTCTTTAACGGCACGGTAGTAACCACTGTAAACTGACACGTTCAGTATACCACTCAGGACACTGGACTGTTTGATTGAATACCAGAAATTTCGAAGTGTGGTCCTGAGTGCAGCTTTCAGACTCGACTTTCTGATTCCGGGAGCATCTCCGTCCAGGTAGCCCGAGTAGGAAAAAATCAGAAGCAACCCGAGGGTATATGGGATGACGGAGTAGATAAATATCAGGTTAATCCGCCCTGTGTAGAAGATCAGGGCGGCAGCCATCAAGGCTGATACTGCAGAGCCAGCCTGTGACCAGGAGCGGGTGTGGCCATAATAAGCCACCTTGTGAGAGGTCCAGTCCCGCCGGTCCAGGTAATCAAAAATCATCGCCTTATGGGTCCCTGTCCTGAAAGCATCCCCAATGGCAAATACAATGGTGGCTGCGATGAGCGTTCCATAACGGTAACTCATTGAATAAATAAGAAATGAAATGATGTACAGGCTGAATGATGTGATCATGGTCCTTCGCCTGCCAAACATATCTGCTGCCAGTCCCGAAGGAATCTCAAAAACATTCCTGATCACTTCACGGATGGAATATATCAAGCCTATTTGCAGGTAGGACAGATTGCCTTCCAGAAAGAAAAGGATAAGAAAAGGCTCGAAGAAGCGAAGGTTTTTCAGAAATCCATAAGTACAGAATTTATAATACTGTTTATCTTTCCGGAAGCCTTCCATTTCTCATGTGAGCCTTACAATTGTGGCATCTACTTGGTTGTAAGCTCTTTCAGTATGTTTCTTACATCTGGTACTCCTTCCACGTAGTAGATGGCCTTGGTGGTTTTGGTGCCCACTTTGACAGTGTATGCATCATCAGGCAATGCATCGAAAGTATATTCATCTGTCCAGTCATCGCCTATAGCGAGGATAAAATCATACTTCGTTTCACCGATCATGATATTGGCTGCCCTCCCCTTATTGATGCCCGAATTTTTGATCTCTATTACTTTGTCTCCGTCCATGATCTCCAGGTTCAGGTTGGTGACCAGTGCCTTCAGCTCATCCTTGAGTTCCCAGGAACGTTGTTCGCCAAGGTCGGGATCTGCATTGCGGTAATGCCAGACGAGAGAGTAATTCTTGGTCTCAATAAATGACCTGGGTGTCCGGATAACGTAGAAATCAAGAATGGGACGTATAATTTCCATCCAGGCGCTGTCAATTTGTTCTATCATGGAAAACTCACCCTTGGGTTCCCTTGTCCAGACACCATGTTCTGCAACTATGTCCAGGTTCCAGTCAGGGGGGAACCATCTCCCAAGGGTTTCCTTATCCCGACCAGAAATGATCACGATTTTATTCTCTTTCTTTTGTGATAATATTTTTAATACCTCATACAATTCCTTGTCAGGGTTGACCTTCTGGGGATCTTTATCAAATCCCATCAGGGTTCCGTCATAATCCAGGAAGAGTATGCGCCTGGATCCTTTGCCATATGCCTCACTGATCTCTTTGACAATTTGGTGGGTAATCCTTTTGGCCAGTTTGATCTCCTGGATCTTCTTAACCTCATCCAGGCTTGTTATAAAATGCTCAGCCCATTTACCAACATTGTAACTTTTTAATCGGGCTGAGAGTGCTTTGTTTTTTTCGATCTGTGTTTCTTCTGGCATTTCCAATGAATGCCGGATGGCTTCGCTGATCTCTATCTGGTTGTTCGGATTGACAATGATGGCATCGACCAGTTCCTTAGATGCACCAGCCGTCTCACTGATGATCAATACACCGCTCCTGTCTGACCTTGCAGCAAGGTATTCTTTGGCGATCAGGTTCATTCCATCCCTGATGGGTGTGATAAGGGCAATATCTGACTGGCAATACAATTCAATTCTTTCTTCGAATTCCAATGGACGATAAAAATACCAGACGGGCATCCAGTTCAGGGAACCATAGGTGGAATTGATTCTTCCTACCAGCATATCCATGTCTTTTTTCAGGCTTTTGTAAAGTTCTGCGGATTCCCTTGATGGCATAACGAAAAACAGAAAACTCACTTTTTCACGGTAAGAAGGATTTGTTTTCAGGAAGTGTTCGAAAGCTCGCAGCCTCACCCTTATCCCTTTGGTATAATCCAGTCTGTCTATGGAAAGGATGAGTTTTTTTTCTCCACCCTGCAGTTGCTGATTTATAAGGTCCTTTGTAAATCCTGATGAATTTTTGGCCTCGCACAGCCCTTTGGCCCCATCCACAAACCTTTCATAATCAATCCCCAGCGGGAAAAAGTCCACTTTTACAATCCTTTCTTCAAGGTGAATCCGGTTAAACACTGAATCGTACCCAAGGAGGCGCCTCACGCAACTCATAAAATGCCGTTCATAATCATAGGTATGAAACCCCACAAGATCAGATCCCAGGAGGCCTTCCAGTATCTCTTTTCGCCAGGGCAGTAAACGGAAGATCTCATAAGAAGGAAAAGTGATGTGAAGGAAAAAACCAATGGATACCCAGGGGAATTTTGCCCTGATCATCTGGGGCAGGAGCATCAGGTGATAGTCATGGATCCAGACTTTATCTCCTATCTCAAGCAGTGGCATTAACTCATCGGCATATTTTTGATTGATTTTCACATATGCTTTCCAGTACTCCTCCCTGTAAATTGTGTTTTCTGTAAAATAATGAAAAAGGGGCCACAGGGTGGTGATACTGAATCCATCCAGGAATTTGTCATGTTCTTTTTTTGAGGTGTAAACCGGATAACAATTATTTTTATGGAATTCCTTCTTCAGATGTTCGCGCTCATTCTTCGATACATCTCCTTTGTTCTTCCTTGGCCTACCAAACCAGATGCTCTTCTGCTCCTTATAAAAATCATCCAGACCACTCGCGAATATGTGTGATTTAGGAATTATTTCATACTGCTGATCTTCTGATCGTTCTATAACATAGGGGAGTTCGTGTGCTACAATGATAAGTTTACTCATATTATTTTTGAAAGGGTTATAGGTTTGCTTATTCGACCAGTCATTAATTTTCCTACTTTTGAGATATGTTCAAGTTAATTCTAATCATCCGATAATCAAAATCAAACTATCACCATAAATGAGCAAACACCGATTCTCTGCAGTCATATTTGACCTGGATGGCGTGATCACACAGACCGCCCTCGTTCATTCAATAGCCTGGAAGGAAATGTTCGACACCTACCTGAAATACCGTGAGGAAAAGCATAATGAACCTTTCCGGGAGTTCAGCCATACGGATGATTACCTGCCATATGTCGATGGCAAACCGAGGTACAAAGGGGTGGCCTCCTTCCTTGAATCTCGTGGTATAGACATACCATTTGGGGATCCTTCAGACCTGCCGGAAGCTGAGACTGTATGTGGACTGGGCAACAGGAAGAATTATACTTTCAATGAAATTCTGGACAGGGATGGTGTAAAACTTTATGACTCAACCGTTGAACTGATCCATGCTCTGAAGAAAGCTGGTATCCGCATAGGTGTCGCATCTTCAAGCAAGAATTGCAAGCCTGTACTGGAGGCAGCCGGATTGCTGGAGCTGTTTGAAACAAGGGTAGACGGTGTAGTTTCGGCTGAATTGGGACTACAGGGCAAGCCTGAGCCGGATATTTTTACTACTGCCTGTGATAATCTGGGTGTGGATTATGCAACATCAGTGGTTGTAGAGGATGCGGTCAGTGGGGTTCAGGCGGGGCGGAAAGGTAATTTTGGAATGGTCCTGGGAGTAGCCAGGGAAGAGAACAGCCATGAGTTACTGGTCAACGGTGCTGATATCGTTGTGGAGGATATTGCAGAACTTGGTGGATTAGAAGGTATTGACAGATGGTTTGATGTGGGACTTGAAGAAGACAGGTGGTCCATTGTTTACCATGATTATGATCCCGGGAAGGAAAAGTCCCGGGAAGCTTTATTGGCCGTTGGGAACGGTTATTTCGGTACCAGGGGAGCAATGGAAGAAACCCATGCAGGAGAGAATAATTATCCCGGCACCTACCTGGCAGGAATGTTCAATCGCAGAATTTCAAAAGTAGCTGGCAGGGATATCGAAAATGAAGATTTTGTGAATTGTCCCAACTGGCTTCCAATAAGTTTTCGCTTCGAAGATGAAGACTGGATGGACCCAAACAAGTTCAGGGTGGATCAGGTTAATCGGCGCTTATCTTTCATGGATGGATTATTGTCCCGGGAGATGATTGTTGAAGATGAGGCCTTGAGACGGACAAAAATTACATCCCGCAGAGTGGCCAGCATGGAAGACCAGCATGTAGCAGTCCTGCAATATACTATTCAACCTTTGAATTATGAAGGAAGGATCAGTGTTCGCATGGGACTGGATGGAGATATTATCAATGACGGTGTAGCCAGGTACAGGCAACTTGATCAGCATCACCTGGAACCTGTCGAAGAGGGAGGAAATGGACAGGTACAATACCTCCTGGTTAAAACCAATCAGTCTGATGTTGAAATCGGACTGGCATGCAAGATGAGGATACTCCTTAACCAGGTTGAACAGGATTTTGAAATGGACCATCATACCTCACCAGGCAAAGTGGATTCAGAAACCACTATGGAGGTAAGTGAGGGACAGGCACTAAGTATTGAGAAGCTGGTAAGTCTTTATACTTCCAGGGAGTCAGGTACCGGGATGGTGCTTGAGCAGGCCCGGGAAAAACTGGACCAATTGGACAGCTTCCAGCAGGTGCAGGCAGGCAGTGCCAAGGTTTGGAATGAAATATGGAAAAAGACGGATATTCAGGTGGAAGGTGACCGCTTCGCGCAGAAATTGCTCAGGATGCACACATACCACCTAATGGTTACAGCCTCTGAACACAATATTAAGCTTGATGCAGGTATCCCGGCCAGGGGACTGCATGGAGAAGCTTACCGCGGACATATCTTCTGGGATGAATTGTATATCCTGAATTTCTATGCCCTCCATTTCCCGGACATAGTGAAATCAGTACTGATGTACAGATACAGGAGGATAGATGAGGCTCGCAAATATGCCAAAGGAAATGGTTATGAAGGAGCCATGTATCCCTGGCAGAGCGGTAGTGACGGGAGAGAAGAGACTCAGATCGTTCACCTGAATCCCGTATCGGGAGAATGGGGAGAAGACTTCAGTTCCCTGCAGCGTCATGTCTCCCTGGCCATTGCTTACAATATCTGGAATTATTACTGGATTACCCTGGATGATGTTTTTATGTCTGCAGAGGGAGGAGAAATGCTTTTTGAAATATGCCGGTTCTGGGCCAGCAAAACCAAGTGGGACGAACAGACTGGGAGGTATTTCATTCAAAAGGTTATGGGACCTGATGAGTTCCATGAACAGCTTCCCGGCACGGATGAAGGTGGATTGAAAAACAATGCCTACACCAACCTCATGGTGGCCTGGCTTTTTGGGAAAGTGACCACTTACATTGAATCTGCACCAGCAGAGAAAATGGGTCCCCTGTTCAAGAAGATCAACCTGTCCGAAGATGAAATTGAAAGATGGAAGGACATTAAAAGCAAATTAACCATCCAAATTTCAGACGAAGGGATCATTGCCCAGTTTGAAGGATATCTTGGCTTACAGGAACTGGACTGGGAGCATTACCGCCAGAAATATGACAATATCCACCGGATGGACAGGATACTGAAAGCCGAGGGGAAATCCCCCGATGACTATAAATTGGCCAAGCAGGCAGATACACTTATGGCCTGGTACAATCTTGGTACAGATCAGGTATCTTCCCTGCTCTCAGAGATGGGATACCAGACAGACAAGGCAAGCCTGCAGCTGAATTTTGATTATTATATACAGCGGACATCCCATGGATCAACCCTGAGCAGGATAGTGCATGCATACCTGGCCAACGATCTTGGGAAGGGTGACCTGGCCTGGGAGATGTACATGGAGGCCTTGTCAAGTGATTATGTTGATATACAGGGAGGTACAACGGCTGAAGGGATTCATGCAGGGGTAATGGGATCCACCCTCCTGTTCGTGATTCAATCCATTGCAGGGATAGATTTCGGGGATGAGGTATTATCTGTTAATCCGGCTTTGCCAACAGGATGGAAAAAAATCAGTTTCAATTTTGCATTTAGAAAAAAATATTACACCTTTGAAATCTTTCCAGAGAAGATAATAATCAGTGTAAACGCCCTTGATGATCAGCTGGTTGAAATTGAGATTGCAGGAAAAATCCATAGGCTTGTCCAGGATAAGAAAAATGAAGTTGATTACTAGATGCATGAAAAATGAGTGTTATGCTGGGTGATGTTCTGCTAATTCAGGAGACACATAAAAAGGCAGCTGCAGATATCAAGGAATACATGCAGAAGGACCTTGAGTCCAAGCCCAAAGGGTATAAGTACATAGTGGCCATCTCAGGTGAATCCGGAGCAGGCAAATCCGAACTGTCTCATTCCCTCGCCAAGTTGCTGAAGGATGACGCCATTCGGGTGAAAGTTTTGCACACAGATAATTATTACATTGTACCTCCTCTTCTTCGTAATGAGTGGCGCAAAACACATGGCGTCGAAAGCATAGGTATTGATGAATATGACTGGAACCTGATCCATCAGAATATTCGTGAATTCAAGGAAGGCCGTGAGGCAATGATGCCCTGCATTGATATCATTCCCGAACAGATCGATAAACTCATTACGGATTTTAAAAAGGTTGACATGCTTGTCGTGGACGGATTGTATGCCATTAAAACAGACCATGTTGATATGCGGGTTTTCATCGACCTGACCTATCATGAAACTAAAATGACCCAGATTATCCGGGGGAAGGAACCCTTAAATGAGTACAGGGCAATGGTACTCGAAAGGGAACATCAAAATGTCAGCTCCCTAAAGTCCCTGGCAGACCTTATCGTCAACAAGAACTATGAGGTAGAGCTGGTTAATGGACAATTCACAAAATAACACTTCTTATTTATATCAATTCTAATCAATCTGAAGCAACTGGTCCTTGAAAACAGCTGTATGTCTCAGCAGATGCGGCTTTTGCAATAAGTGAAGGGAATATTTGTTTTAGTACTCGTACGCTTAACTGCAGTATTTTCAATAATTCTTATAAATTCGATGGCTTGAACTAAACCTATTATATCATGAGAAGATCACTTTCAGTTGCCTTTGCAACGTTTTTAATTTCAAGTACAATGTATGCAGGAGGCATCCTGCACAATACCAACCAGAGTGCAATGTATACCAGGATGCCCGCTCGTGATGCCACCCTCGGGATAGATGCCGTATATTATAATCCGGCCGGTTTGACCAAGCTGGCAGATGGTTTTCATTTTTCGATCAATAACCAGTTTGTAGGTCAGACAAGAACTGTGACCAGCAATTACCAATATTTGAATGACCCGAAATATATCGGGGATGTATCTGCTCCTCTTTTTCCAGGAGTATATGCTGTTTACAAAACAGGTAACTGGGCTTTTTCAGCCGGATTTAATCCCATTGGTGGTGGTGGCGGAGCAACCTATAACAAGGGACTCCCCTCCTTCGAGATGCCGATCTCTGATCTTCCGCCTGCCTTATCAAGCCAGGGCCAGAATGTTACGGCGTACCGGATGAATGCATTTTTTGAAGGCCAGTCAGTCTTTTTTGGCTACCAGGCCAATATCTCTTATGCCATCAATGATATGATCTCGATTGCCATAGGTGGACGCTATGTCACAGCCAAAGAAACCTATACAGGATACATAAAGGATATTGAACTGGAGATGGATGGGACCTGGGTTCCTGCACCTACGGTGTTCAGCAATATTGCCGCAACACTCACAGGATATGCAGCCGGCATGGATGCTTTTGCTGCCGGCATGCAACAAATCATTGATGGCGGTGGAGGTGCTGCTCCATTGCCAGATGGTCTGGCAAAAAGCACCCTTCAAACTTTGGATTTGTATGTTGATGGAATGACGGTTTCTCGATGCACAACTGACCTTCCAGGGAGCTTCTGCCAGTTTTACACAACAATCTGCAGAAACAGCCATGAAAGGCCAGTTGATGAATGACCAGGAAGTGGATGCCGAAAAAACCGGGTCAGGTTTTACACCTATTATTAGTGTGAATATTCAGCCCATCGAAATGTTGAATATTGCTGTCAAATATGAGCACACAACCAAGCTTGAACTGACCAATAAAACCACCAGTGATGTTATTACAGGAATTGATCCTGGTACAGGAACTCCCATCACCATGTTCCCGGATGGGGCAAAATCCCGCCTGGATCTGCCTGCCATGCTTTCTATCGGAGCTACACTTAGGCCCATTGAATCTCTGCTCCTATCAACAGGTTTCCATTATTTCTTTGATAAGAATGCTGATTGGGGTGGACGCCAGGAGAAACTATCATCCAATTCCTGGGAATTGGGACTTGCAGCGGAATATGCCTTAACCGAGCAATTCTTCCTCAGTGGCGGTTGGATCATGACCAGCGTTGGAGGTACGGATGAATACCAGACAGATCTGAGCTATACCCTGCCAACTAATGGTTTTAGTCTTGGTATAGGTTGGGATTTCATGCCGAATATACAGGTAAACGTAGGTGGTCAGTACGTGATGTATAAGGCCGGTGACAGGAATTTCTCCCATGACTTTGCCAGCTCCGGACTAATGGTGCCGGTATCAGAACAACTGGAGAAGTCAACCTGGGTCATTGGTGCAGGTGTGAATTTTATCTTGGGAGCCGGAAATTAGTTCTGGAACGATATTTGATTCAAAGAACCGCAGCATGCAGCATGTTGCGGTTCTTTTTTTAATAATGATCAATATGAATACTGTTTTTTACATTTTATTGCTGATGACAGTTTTTCAGGTCCGGCTGGTGGCGCAGGTCTTTGACAAACCCAGTTTTTCCCTCTCCAGCCACCCTACCTTGGAAATACTGAGCATTGAGATATGGGAAGACCAAACGGTTCTCAATATCAGGGTGAAAAATCAACGGATCTCTGGCAGTTTTTGCTTTGATAAAGAAACCTTCCTGGTCAATTCACTTGGAACAGAAGAATGGAAATTGACCTCCATGGACGGGATCCCTGCATGTCCGGATCAGCACAGTTTTAAAACCATTGGCGAAGTACTGGATTTCAGCCTTGTCTTTCCAGCCATCCCGGATGAGGTAAAATACATAGACCTGAGGGAGGGATGCGAGGATGCTTGCGTTTCAGTGAAATATATCCTGCTCGATGAGGAATTGAATAATCGGATCAATGAGGGATTTAACCTCTACGAGATCGGAAGGCTCTCTGCCTCACTACAGGTATTTGAAGACATCATGGAGGCAGGGTATGATAATTATTCACCCGTTTTTGGGACCCTCTACCTGTATATTATGTCCATTCATTATGAACTGGGCCAATCAAAAGAGATCAAAAGGATCTTCAATGAATTAAAGGAATCCTCCATCATAGGCAAGGAAGAGTTTATTGAAACTGCCAGGGATACCGGACTGGTAAGATAGATCTTAAAACAGGAAATTCAGATTGATGTACAAGGCTCCCTTGGGACCGTCCTGTTCGTTCAAGGGGAAGCCATAATCCGCTGTAATAATGAAATTCTGGTTCATGGCAAAATGGAATCCTGCTCCTGTACCCAGGTGGAGGCTTTCATTCCGGTCCGGGAACAGATACATCCATTCCTGTGGGACTCCCGAAATATCAATATCATAATCATCAGTTACCATCCCACCATCTAAAAATCCAGCCAGTGCCAGATAAACATTCTGTTTCAGGAACTGGAAATGGATAAACTTCCAGCGCAGTTCGAGATTACCATAGAAAAAATCATCTCCGACCACCCGGTTCCGCATGACACCGCGGATGTTCTTTGCCCCACCCAGTCCGTTTTTTGTGTCCCACGGTGGACTGTTAAACACAAATGGTAGCATATAGAAAGGCATGGTGCCGCCCAGCTTGGCCTGATAGCTAAGCCTGTAGGCAAAATTCAGGTCCCTCGGGATGATGGTGAAATACTGCCGATGCGTAACAGACAGACGTGTATATCCATAATCCGTATTGCTCAGTCCCTTGGGAGCAAACAGCAACATGGCTTCTGTCCAGATACCCTTCATGGGGTTGGGTTCATTGTCCCTCGTGTCATATATCGCCCCGGCCTTAATCAGGGTCTGCTGTCCGCCGCTAACCTGGTCCTCAGGAATGATATTCCATTCGTCGGTATAGTATTCATACAGGGTAGTCACATCAGGCATACCCAGTTTTTCTTTGTCAACCGATGCTACCTTGTTATTATAGTATTCCAGTCCTGCAAACCAGTTCAATCTGTCTTTGATGATATTCCCGACAAAATCTGCACGAAGCCTCAGCATTTTCCTGTCTAATCGGTAGAACCCCGTGGATAAATACCCTGCATCATCCTTATTCATCAAGGGGTAATCGAAATAGGACTTATACCCGTTGAATCCGTAAAAATCAAGCGTCTGTTCTGTAAGGTAACTGGCTTCCAGGGTGGTCCTGACATTCGGGATGAGCTTGTCCGTATCCCAGATCAGCTGGTTGATCCCACTGCCCTTGGTGGTTCGTGACCATTCCAGGTATAGTGAATGGTCATACAGAGGGTACCGGGAACCATCCCCGTAATGGTAGAGATTGAGTACTATCCCGTATTTAAAACCAACATCCTGGTCATAGGCTACCACAGGAACACCCCCGAAGTTAAAACCGGTTTTGACAGAATCCTTCTTGGCTTTCTCTTTTTTTTGGGCTGCTGCCGGCTGGCAGATAATCAATGCTGAAATGCAGAGTAACAGAATTACTCTTTTCATAAGATGTCCAGGTTAAGTTTGGTTGATCCAATATAAGCATTATTTTTAAATGTAATTTTGAGCAGAATGAATCGCATCCCTATTCCAAACTGATGAAATACATAAAATATCCACTATTTCTGGTACTGGCAATGGTTCTTCTTTTTGCCTTGTTTGTGTTGTACGGGACCATAACGGATTACAGGCCGGATGAGCAAACCCTTTTGTTCGAAAATGCGGATGCTCCGGCACTCACGGACAGTGTTTTTGACATTATGATATGGAATATAGGATACTGCGGACTGGGTTATGAAATGGATTTCTTTTATGATGGAGGGGAGCGGGTCCGGACCAATGAAACCACCGTGAAGACCAACCTGCAGAATATCCTGAAGTATACACCTAGCCTGGATTCCTGCGATTTTTTCCTGTTCCAGGAAGTTGATTTGAAATCGAAGAGAAGCTATCGCATCAATCAGCTGGATGCCCTCATAAATCATTTAAAAGGATCTCATGCTGCTTTCGGAAAGAATTACGATGTATTCTGCGTTCCCTTGCCTGTGACTTCACCTTATGGCAGGGTGTTATCGGGAATAGCCACCCTGGGCAATACTGCACCCTTATCCAGTGTACGACATTCTTTCCCTGGGAATTATACTTGGCCCAAGGGCACTTTTATGCTGGACCGGTGTTTCCTTGTAAACCGGTATCCTCTTGCAGGAGGCAGGCAGCTGCTGGTAGTAAATACCCATAATTCAGCCTATGATGACGGGACTCTTAGAAAGGGACAAATGGACTATCTTCATAAGTTCCTAGTGGCAGAATATGAAAAGGGGAACTATATCATTGTGGGAGGGGACTGGAACCAGACACCTGCAGGTTTCCAACCTGAATTCGAGCACAATATCTTCGACACCATACAGTTGGCTTATATTGAGGAAGGCTATCTGCCGGGGGACTGGACCTGGCTATACGATGCTACTGTCCCAAGCAATAGGAGGGTGGCCAAACCATATGATCGGGCACTTTCTCCCACAACAGTGATCGATTATTACCTTCTGTCTCCCAATATTATTCCTCTTGATATACAAGGAGTCAACCTTGGATTTGTTCCCTCAGACCATCATCCTGTGCTGGCAAAAGTTAAATTGATGAAAGACTGATCAGCGGCAAAAAGGTTATAGAAAAGGAAGATCGCCTAAATCCAGGAAATGGTGAATAGCTGCCAGCAAATCAAATGTATTGATGGGTTTTGAGATATGTGCATCGCATCCTGCTTCGATGGCCCGTTCTTTTTCTTCGATAAGAGCATAGGCTGACTGGGCAATGATGGGAAGGTCTGCCCTTTCCTGCTTGATCAGTGTGGCTGCCTCGAATCCAGAAATCCCGGGGATCTGCAGGTCAAGAAGTACAATGTCAATACTCTTGTCTGTTTTGCATTTCTCCACAGCATCAAGTCCCGAGTCTACTGTCTCCACCTGCATTGATGTGTGCTGGAGTATCTCCGACATCAGGAATGCCGCGGAAGGATCATCCTCAACGACCAGGGCCTTTTTCCCTTCCCATTTGTATTTTTTGATAGATTCGATGATCATGCAAGACTGCCCTTAATAATAGAGTAACCATGCCTGGGGGTTAGATTGCTCCCTAATCCGGTTCATTTCCTGGACGGCTGCTGCTTTTGATTCATGGGAACTGAAAGATACTCCATACAGATTGCCATGCCTCCCGAAAAGTTCAGCATTAAAACCTTTGGCCTTTAGGGTATTAACAAGCTCTTCAGCATTTGCTTGGATGGAGAACATTCCGGCTACAATATAGTATTTCTTGCTCTGGCCTGCAGGCTGGGTTTCTGTCACAGGTTCAGGAACTGTTTCTTCAACGGTTTCTTCAGGGGTTTGATCTGTTTCACCTCCCAGGACAGCACTTTCTTCAGCATCACTCTCGGCAGCATTGGTTTCATCAGTGACTACTTCCTGGTCCTGCGCTGTTTCAGCTACTGTTTCCTCTATACTGCCACTGCTTGTTTCTTGTGCGGGATTGGCGGAATCATCAGGGACCAGAACCTCTGTCGTTACAGTCTCAGCTGACTTTCCTGGTAAAATACGGTTGACTTTATCTGGAAAGAAAAACCAGGCTGCGACAAGCAGGATAATGATCAGGGCTGCCGCTCCTCCGACCCAGGGCCATATATTCCCAAACTTTTTCTCACCTTCTACATAATAAGGGATGCTTGCTTCGGTCTCTAAAACAGACTCTGGTTCGAATTCCTGTACCTTTTTCTCATCTTCCACGGCTGCTTCTGCGGCAGCTTCCAGTCGAGCCTGGCTGGTACCGACAACAGCTGCTTTCTTTTCCTCCTGTAACTCCTGATCATCGATTAAAAATGGAGGCTCTTCAGGATCAGGTATCAAGGGTGCATCCTCTGAAGCATCCACCTCAATTTCCATGGCCTGGTCTTCAAGGGTGAAACTACCAACTTCAGACACCTCTTCCTGGACTTTTTCATCCGGAAGATTCTCCTCCGGCTCTTTCCATTCCGTGCCTTCTTCTGTAAATGTTTCTTTTTCCGGAGTTTCCTCTTCTGGCGCTTCCAGAACCACTTCCTCCTCCTCTGGCCATCCCAGATCCGGAACTTCTTCCTCCGGCACCTCCACAACAGGAGCTTCTTCCTCCGGCGCTTTCACAACAGGAGTTTCTTCCTCTGGCACCTCTGAAACAGGAGTTTCTTCTTTAAACGTTTCTTCTTCAGCTGGTACAGGAATTTCTCCAGTAGTCTCTTCCTTTGGTTGCAGGTTGGCATCAATATCCTCTACCTGGCTTAGGGAAGTAGTTGAAACCACATCTGCCCTGATCCCAGGAAATTTAGTTACTGAGAACTCGATTTTACTGGAGTCATCCATTTTTAGGTAGCCGAGATCTTCCAGGTGATATATATCTCCATGAGTCAATACTTTCTTTACCTGGTCAACAAACTCTTCGATCTTAACCTGTGCTTTTGACATGGAAATTCCTTCCTGCTGTTTAATATGTGATGTAAGCATACCATCATTAAAGGCCAGCAGGTCGTTAAACACAAGTTCCTGAGGTTCTTGTTGTCTGATAATGAAAGCACCCAGATCTGGAACTATCACCCTGTTGTTCGTCTCGAGCAACTCATTTAAATATTTTTCCATGGTTCGGTTCTGATTACACCGCATCAATTTACTGAAATTAGGGGAGATATAAAATAAATTGCTTTGGATGGTCCCCAAATAATACTATCTTTAATGCTCCTCAGACTCCTTTTATGAAGTATAATAAGGTATTGGGCATTGATATCGGAGGTTCAGGTGTTAAGGGAGCACCTGTGAATACGGATGACGGATTAATGCTCGAATCAAGGTACAGGATACCTACCCCTACTCCTGCAACTCCTCAAAATGTAGCTCCTTTAATTACCGAAATAGCCAAACAATTTAAATGGGAAGGCCCGATTGGATGTGGATTTCCTGGTGTTATGCAAAACGGGGTGGCAAAGACTGCTGCCAATCTTGATGACTCCTGGATTGAGACTGATATCAATAAATTGTTCAAGAAGGCAACCGGGCTCCCGGTATCTGTTATAAATGATGCTGATGCAGCAGGCCTGGCTGAAATGAAATTTGGTGCCGGGGTGGATACCAAAGGTGTCGTACTTCTTTGTACGATAGGGACTGGCATAGGTACTGTTATGTTTGTAAATGGAACACTCGTGCCAAATACAGAGTTTGGCCATATCGAGTTGATGGGAATGGATGCAGAAAAATATGCTGCTGATGCTGCAAGAAAAGCTGAGGATCTGAGTTGGGAAGACTGGGCAAAACGTTTTGACAAATACCTTGTCACCCTGGAAAAACTAGTCAATCCTGATCTCATCATCCTGGGAGGCGGTGCCAGCAAGAAGGGTGAACGCTTTCTTCCCCTACTTACGGTTAAAGCCAGGGTGGTGCCGGCGGAATTGCTGAATAATGCCGGCCTGGTGGGCGCAGCACTCGCTGCAAACTATACCCATAAGCAGGATAAGAAAGAAAAGAAAAAGAAGAAGGGTAAGAAATCAAAGAGGAGCAACTTCTAAACAATTCCCGAGAATCCCAGAAATGCCAGGGCCAGCAGACCTGCAACAACAAAAGCAATAGGTACACCTTTCATGGCATCAGGGACATTTACCAGTTCCAGGTGTTCCCTGATCCCCGCAAATACTACCAGGGCTATTCCAAATCCGATGGCATTTCCAATTGCAAATACAACACTCTCCAGTAAATTATAATTATTCTGAACGGCCAGTACAGCCACTCCCAGTACTGCACAATTGGTTGTGATCAGGGGCAGGAATATACCCAGGGCCTGGTAGAGTGATGGACTCACCTTCTTAAGCATGATTTCAACCATCTGTACAAGTGAAGCGATGACCAGGATGAAAGTGATGGTCTGCATGAAAGTGATATTCAGGGGTTCCAGGACGTAAACCTGGAGTAGATAGGTGACGATGGTCGCAACAACCATCACAAAAGTAACCGCACCAGTCATGCCAATGGAGGTTTCAACCTTGTTAGAGACACCAATAAAAGGACAGATACCCAGGAACTTGATGAGTACAATGTTGTTGACAAATACGGCTGAGATGATAATGATTACATATTCCATTGTCAGGCCTTTTTCTTGTTTATTTTATTGATGATTACGATCAGGTACCCAAGTGCAAGGAATGCTCCAGGGGCAAGTACAAATACAATCATGCCATCCCCCTGTATAAATTTAAATCCGAACAGGGATCCGCTTCCGAGTATTTCACGAACCGCACCCAGCATGACCAGGGCCATGGTAAATCCGAGTCCCATTCCCAGTCCGTCAATGGCAGCAGCAATGAGGTTGTTTTTCGATGCAAATGCTTCCGCACGTCCCAGTACCAGGCAATTTACAACGATAAGGGGGATAAATAACCCGAGGGCGGCAAACAGATCAGGTACATATGCCTGCATGACAAGTTCAACAATGGTAACGAAGGATGCTATAATTACAATATAGGAGGGGATCCTTACTTTGTCAGGGATGTAGCTCTTGATGATGGAAACCACGATGTTTGACATCAACAACACAAAAGTAGTTGCCAGTCCCATTCCAAGTCCATTGAATGCAGAGGTTGTAACCCCAAGTGTAGGGCATAGTCCTAAGAGTAATACAAAGACTGCATTCTCCTTGAAAAAACCCCTGCTGAAATTGTCCCACTGGCTCATATCTTATTTATTATGGCATTGCTAAGTAATCATAGGTCCTCCCTTACTCCGGGTTTGGCCGCCGGGTACTGCTGCTGATGGCGTCAATATCCAGCTCACCCGTCACCACCAGAAGGCCGTCGTAAGCCCGCTGGACAGCATCACAGAATGCCCGTGATGTGATGGTAGCTGCCGTTATGGCGTCAACATCCCCATTGTCCTGTTTCACTCTGAGTGAAAAATTCCTCGGATCCTTCCCTTCAAATTGTGTCGTCCAGGATTCACCGGTAGTCTTATCAAATGATTTATCCTTCTCCATCTTATCCCCTAGTCCGGGTGTTTCAGCATGTTCCAGCACCGCAATATTATTCAGGGTCCCATCTGGAAGAAATCCCACCATGACCGTGATCAAGCCACTAAAACCGGCATATGTATAACTTTCCACGGCGATCCCTGTAACCTTTCCATCCGTCCAGGCCCGGTAGAAATAGAGAGTATCTCCTTCTACAGCAAGTTTTTTTACTTCGGTTCCAGGATCGTTGTCAAAGGCGGGTACTACTTCTCCAATGGCATTTGCTTTTCTAAGCCTTTTAGCCTCGGCAATGGGTCCTTTGGTCACTTCATAAATTAACGCGAGTGCAGAAGATGCAAGCAAAGTAACCAGGAATAGAGTGAGTACCATACTTTTCAACGTCGATTCTTTCTTAGCCATTCTTCATCTCCTTTCCAAACCTGCTTGGTTTTATGTATTTGTTGATCAGAGGTGTAAATGCATTCATTATCAGGATGGCAAATTGAACCCCTTCCGGGTAAGCCCCGAATACCCGGATGACTACCGTGAGGATCCCTATCCCTGTTCCATAGATCAACATCCCTTTCGCATTCATGGGGGATGTAACATAGTCTGTAGCCATAAATATCGCTCCAAGCATAAGGCCACCACTCAACAGGTGGAAAAGAGGATTAGGATTCAGGGAGGGATTACTCAGCCACATGATCCCGGTAAAAACAGCCACTGTTAACAGTATGCTAATCGGAATATGCCAGGTGATTATCTTTCTGATAAGCAAGAAGACCAAGCCAATCAGTAATGCTGCAGCGGCAATCTCACCGGCCGATCCCCCCATCCTGCCAATGAACATATCCTGGTAGAAAGGGATATCCGGGAGGATCTCACTCATGCTCTCTCCGTTTTTCATCCCCTCCTTCATGATACTGAGGGGAGTAGATCCTGTTGATGCATCCAGGTAAGCAAAATGATTGACTCCCGGTTCGGGCCAGCTTGTCAGTCGTACCGGAAATGAAATAAAAAGGAATACCCTGCCCACCAAGGCCGGGTTGAAAGGATTGTTGCCCAATCCCCCGAACGACATCTTTCCGACTGAGATGGCCACAAAACTGCCCAGTACTACCAGCCATACCGGCAGGTTGGTAGGCAGGCAGAAAGCCAGTAATATGCCGGTCACCATGGCTGATCCGTCTGAAATGGCAAGCTTTTCTTTCATGAGAAAACGCTGGATCAAGGCTTCAAATACGACACAGGAAACCATAGCTGTGAGTGTAATTATGATTGTTCCAATGCCAAAAAAATATACAGAAACAAGAAAGGCAGGCAGTAATGCGAGGATAACACCAAACATCAGTTTTGAGACTGATTCACTGCTGTGGTCATGGGGAGATGGTGATATGGTTAACAAACCCATAATTATTTTTTTCTTGCTCTTCTGATCTTATTGATTACCACCTTTCCAAGCCTGATATAATCGAGCAGGGGTCTGTTGGATGGACAAATATAACTGCATGAACCGCATTCGATACAATCCATTGCTCTCTCCTCTTCCATGCGTTCGAATAATTCTCTCTCACCCAATGGCATAAGCAGGTATGGTTCGAGTCCCATGGGACAAACTGTTATGCACTTTGAACAACGTATGCAGTTTTGTACGTGCTTTCTATTGGATTCGGTATCAGGCATGATTGTAATGCCGCTGGTTCCTTTAATAATCGGTACTTCCAGGCTGTTTAGGGCTTTGCCCATCATGGGCCCTCCTGAAATGATCTTGCCGGTATTCTCTGGAAGTCCGCCGCAAGCCTCGATCAACGCAGAGACTGGTGTTCCAATCCGGACCATATAGTTTCCCGGATTTGCCAGGTTTTTCCCCGTTACCGTAACCACCCGTTCAAACAGCGGTTTGTTTTTCTGTATGGCCTGGTAGGCGGAGAGAAGGGTTCCAACATTGAAAACCACTGCACCCACATCGATGGGGAGTCCCCCTGAGGGCACTTCCCTGTTAATGAGGGCCTGTATCAATTGTTTCTCTCCTCCCTGGGGGTATTTCACTTTCAATCCCTGGACTTCTATTCCCGGGTAATGTTCGGACAGTGCGGTCATATGCGCTATGGCATCAGGCTTATTGTTTTCTATGCCGATGATGGCTTTATCAACATCAAGGGCTTTCATCATGATGGTGGCTCCCGTCAGTATCTGTTCGGCCTTTTCCATCATCAGGATGTGGTCTGAAGTCAGGTATGGTTCACATTCAGCCCCATTAACGATCAGGTATTCTGCCTTCTTGCCCCTGGGAAGCATGAGTTTCACGTGGGAAGGGAAGGTGGCACCTCCCATTCCTACAATGCCTGATTCATTTATCTTTTTGACGATTTCATGACGTTCAAGGCTTATTTCACTTACAAGTTCAGTCGAACGGTCGATTTCCTCACCCCATTCATCACCCTCAACCTTTATAGTAATGGCCTTTCGTTTGTATCCTGATATGTCCAGAACTGCATCCACCTTAAGTACTTTCCCTGATACAGAGGAGTGAACGTTAGCGGAAATAAAACCTTCACCCTGAGCGATTAGCTGGCCTACCTTCACCATTTCGCCTTTTTCTAGCAGGACCTTTGGTGAAGCGCCGATATGCTGGTTCAAAGGTATGCTTACCTGGCCGGGGACGGGAAGTTCCCTAATCTTGCTTCCGGTTGTGAGTTTGTTCTCGGAAGGATGTATGCCACCAGGTCTGAATGTTTTATACACGCTCTCTATTCACTTTTAGGTTCTTGACCAGTTTTATCGGAGGCAACCGGCTCAACTCCTGTTTCTGCCTCCTTATTGGGTGTTGTTTCTGGTGCTTTTTCTCTTTTTGGTGGAAAATTAATTTCCAGAATGGCATTTGTCGGACATTCCGGAACACATTTCCTGCATAGTTTACATTTTTCGTGGTCAATATAGGCCAGGAAGTTCTCGATCGTAATGGCATCGTGGGGGCAAACCTTTTCGCATTTCCCGCATCCTATACAGGCAACAGAACAACTCTTTTTGGCGATCCCTCCTTTGTCCTGGTTGACACAGCTAACAAATATCTTGCGGTCTCTCTTATTTTTTTTCCTAAGCTCAATGATGTCCTTTGGACAGGCTATCACACAGGCGTTACATGCCGTGCAATTATCGTCTGTCACCACCGGGAGACCGGTTTTTGGATTCATATGGATGGCGTCAAAATCACATGCCCTGACGCAATCACCATGTCCCAGACATCCGTACTGACATCCCGTATCGCCTGAATAAAGGCTGCTCTCGATGGCACAGGATGCAGCCCCATCATAACTATTAACCTTTGCCCTGTGAGCAAATGACCCGGAGCAGCGAATCACAGCCACCAGTGGATCTTTTTCAGCAGCTTCTTTGCCCAGGGCCGATGCCACCTCCTGCATGGTTTCATTGCCCCCTGGGGGACAGTAAAGTCTGTTAAGGTCCCTGATACTGACACATGCTTCTGCAAAGTTCCGGCAGCCGGCAAATCCGCATCCACCGCAGTTGGCTCCTGGCAGGATTTCCTCAACCATATCAATCCTGGGGTCTTCAATGACCTTAAATCGCTGTGCAATGATAAACAGAATGATGGCAGCAGCTATTCCGGTTGCACTCAATGAGATAATGGTATATAATACGATATCGCTCATAAATTATTTGTTCAGGTTTTCTGTACGAAAAAAGAAAACTGACTGTCTACTTTTCTCCTCATCAGTTTCAATCCCACATAATAAGGCAGCAGTACTCCCAACGACGCCAGTCCCGCGAGTAACTCATCACTCCCTGCAGCAGTCATAAGCAACAGCATGGTAAGTACTATAAGGAAGGGTAGCACATAACCCAGGAAGAGGGCCCTGAAACCAAGTGACTGGGCCAGAATGACCCTTACTTTATCGCCAATCCTCAAGTCAGGATCAGGCAGCGGGATATGAAGCAGTTTCTCTTCTTCACCCCCTGCCATACTACAGGCCCCTTTTGCATGACAGCTGGAGCAGGCAGCAGAACTGGTGATTTTCACCGTGACCTTGTCTTCGCTCATGGATGCAATCACTCCCTCATGTGAAATCCTTTTTTCTGGCATAGAAGAACTGGTGGTTTAAAATCCGTACAAAAATATGTATACTATAAGATGTTTAGATTGCTTTTTGTCAGTATTTCTGAAGCCTAAACAATTTAGAATCGTTATAAATAACCTAGCTTATCACACCCCAGTTGAATGTGCCTTTTGACCCTTTTTTCAGCTGAATGGCGAGGACTGCATTTTTAGGTTGGTCTAGTAATGGGTCTTCTTCCAATATTTCTATGACCCTTTCTCTGGCATATTGAAGAATTTGTGAATCCTTCCCGAGGTGGGCGATTTTTAGTTCAAAAGGAATACCGCTCTGCTGGGTGCCTTCCAGCTCACCTGGTCCACGGAGTTTCAGGTCAGCCTCTGCAATCTCAAATCCATCTGTAGTCCGAACCATGGTGCTGATCCTCTGCCTTGCATCATCGGTCAGTTTGTTCGAGGTCATCAGGATACAGTAGGATTGGTCTGCCCCTCGGCCAACACGCCCTCTCAGCTGGTGTAACTGGGAAAGGCCAAACCTTTCTGCACTTTCAATTATCATCACCGAAGCATTTGGGATATCGACTCCAACCTCAATAACGGTGGTAGCTACCATGATCTGGGTCTTTTTCTCCAGAAAACGATTCATTTCAAACTCTTTTTCTCCTGCTTTCAACTTGCCATGCACGATACTCACAGCATAATCAGGGGAAGGAAAGGCCTGTTTTATGCTGAAGTACCCATCCTCAAGGTCTTTGTAATCCATTTTTTCTGATTCCCGAATGAGAGGGTAAACTATGTAGATCTGCCTCCCTTCAGCGATTTGCTTTCTCATGAAACCATGTACCCGTAGTCTTTTTGAATCTGTATAATGCACCGTTTTAACCGGTTTTCTACCCGGTGGAAGTTCATCAATGACCGATACATCCAGGTCCCCGTAAAGGGTCATGGCCAGGGTCCTAGGAATGGGGGTAGCCGTCATGACCAGCACATGTGGTGGCTGGATATTCTTTTTCCACAACCTGGCCCGCTGGGCTACTCCAAAGCGGTGCTGCTCATCAATGATAACCAGTCCCAGGTTATGAAACTGCACGGATTCCTCAAGCAATGCATGGGTTCCGGTAAGGATGTTGAGACTGCCGTCGAGCAGAGACTTGTGAATCTCCTCACGTTCGGCTTTTTTTGTGGATCCTGTCAGCAGGCTGTATTTTACTGGCATATCACCGAGCATTTTTTGCAAAGTGGCAAAATGCTGGGTTGCCAGGATTTCAGTGGGCGCCATGAGACAGGCCTGGTACCCGTTATCAAGGGCGATGAGCATACTCATCAGGGCCACCAGTGTTTTCCCGCTGCCAACATCACCCTGGAGCAAACGGTTCAATTGCCTGCCCGAGCCAATATCTTTCCTGATCTCACGAATGACACGCTTTTGAGCCCCAGTCAGTTCAAATGGAAGCCGGTCTTTGTAGAATGTATTCAGGTATTCACCCACTTTTGAGAATACCAGTCCCCGGAAATACTGTTCCCTGTTCACCTTATGTTTCAGGATATTCAGCTGGATGAAAAACAGTTCCTCAAATTTCAATCTCAACCTGGCCCGTTCCAGTTCTTTCAGATCTGAGGGGAAATGAACGGTAAAAAGTGCTTTGGACAAGGAGGTGAGGTTTAGTTTTTCAATGAGATAAGCTGGTAAAGTCTCCTTTACGGAAGGTTTCTGTGTTTGAAACAGGGTGGTGATAATCTTTTGTATGGCCCTTGATGTCAGGTAGTTTTTTTTGAGTTTCTCAGTTGTGCTGTACATGGCCTGGAGTCCGGATGAAAGTTGCTTCTCATACTTTTCTGCTTCTTCCAGTTCAGGATGTACCAGGTTGAGCTGTCGCCCGTGCAGGTTTGGTTTGCCAAAAGCCACATATTCCCTGTCCTTTTTCAGGGTTTCCCTGATCCAGGATACCCCCTGGAACCAGACCAATTCGATGCTACCGGTATCATCAAAGAATTCAGCTACCAATCGTTTTTTATACCGGGGACCGGTTACCTCCAGTGAACTAATCCGTCCCCTGATCTGGATATAGGGAAGCTGTGAATTGATTTCTGAGATCTTGTAAAACCTGGAACGGTCAATATAGCGATAGGGAAAATGATAAAGCAGGTCTTCAAATGTATGGATATTCAATTCACGATTAAGCAGGTCTGCACGTTTGGGTCCCACGCCAGTTAGGAATTTTATATCTGTTTGCAGAGGATCGGCCATAATGAGGGCTGAAATAAATAATAAATATCGCAATTCTAACTTATATATTTGTGTTGTCTTATGTTGTATTTAAACTATAGGTTGCGAGCCCGGCACAGGAATGGGAGAGGGATACATCCCCCTTTTGCTTTTCGGATGGTAAACAGTGTGATATACGGGAAAATGCCCGATGTTCCCGAACTGGCAAAAATTGAAGAATATAGGCTTGACCTATTGAACATAAGCGGGATAATACCTGTGGAGGATCATGGAGCAGGTTCCAGGAGGAGAGGGGATAGTGAAAGACGGATTTGTGACCTGGTAAGGAACACAGCTGTTTCACCCAAGCGCGGACGTTTACTTTCCCGACTGGTGGATCACCTGAAACCGGCAACCATGATAGAATTGGGTACAGGAACCGGCATTGGCAGTATGTATATGGCATTGGGAAATCCGGCAGGGAGGCTCCATACTTGCGAGGGATCTCCCGCTATCGCCTGCCTGGCTGAAAGGGGATTTGATAAGCTCGGTGCTGATAATATAGAGGTTCACACGGGACTCTTCACAGAATTGCTTCCCGGACTCATGGATCAGGCCGGACCGGATTTGTTTGTCTTTATTGATGGTGATCACAGGGAAGAGCGACTAATCTTTTATGTAAGCCGTATACTGGAGTCGGAAAGGCAGGACCTGGCAATTGTGATGGACGATATACACTGGTCGAAAGGTATGTACCGGGCATGGAAAAAAATTATCAGGCATCCTGAGATCAGGTTGAGTATTGAACTATTCAATACAGGTATTGTATTTGTGGGAGAGAAGATCCAAAAGGATCATTTTGTCGTTATTTTTTAAAATTATTGTGGCAGCTATTTCGTTTATATCCTTAAATTCGTACATATTTTTATACAACCCATGGAGAAAATCATTGAACTATCAAAGATCGTCAAGAATTATAAGATAGGAACCATTATCGTTCGGGCTCTTAGGTCTGTCAGCCTTGATATCGACAGAAATGAGTATGTTGCCATCATGGGGCCGTCTGGCTCAGGCAAATCCACCCTGATGAACCTGATTGGTTGCCTGGATACACCTACTTCCGGGAAATATGTGCTGAACAGCAAAGACGTTAGCAAGCTTGATGATGACCAGCTCGCAGATATAAGGAATAATGAGATAGGATTTGTATTCCAGACCTTCAATTTACTGCCACGTTACACAGCCCTTGAGAATGTAACCCTCCCCTTGATATATGCCGGTTTTTCCAAGACAGAAAGGTTGGAACGTGCCAGAGAGGTGCTGGAAAGCGTGAGCCTTACTGATCGTATTGCGCATAAACCGAATGAATTGTCCGGGGGACAAAGACAGCGTGTGGCCGTTGCCAGGGCCCTGGTCAATCATCCTTCCATTATCCTGGCGGATGAACCGACAGGTAACCTTGATTCCAAAACTTCCGTAGATATCATGAACCTCTTTGATGATATCCATGAACTAGGCAACACCATCATTGTAGTCACACATGAAGAGGATATTGCAAAAAGGGCAAGACGTGTGGTAAGGTTAATGGACGGTGAGGTGGAATCGGATGTTGACAATGAGGTTTCCGTTGAATCCCAAGGAAAAAATTAGACCCAGTAGCCAATGAAAATCTATACCAAAGCTGGTGACAGGGGAATCTCCACCCTGCTAGGTGGAAATATTGTACCCAAGGATCATCCCAGGCTGGAAGCTTACGGAACGCTTGATGAATTGAATTCCTGGATAGGCCTTATCAGAGATCAACTGATTGATGAGGAAATGAGGGAGACGCTTTTGAGGATTCAGGACAGGATTATGGTGGGCTCAGCCGTACTGGCCAGTGAAAAATCAGATAATCCGGTTGCTTTACCTGAACTTCATGAAAAAGATATACGTTTTCTGGAATTGGAAATTGACCGGATGGATAAGCTTCTTAAACCTTTGCAATCATTTATTCTTCCGGGTGGTCATACCACTGTTAGCTACTGCCACCTTGCAAGAGTAACTTGCCGAAGGGCAGAGAGATACAGTGTAAAATTTATTAAAGATTCGAAGCAAACAGGAATCCTCGTAAAATACCTGAATCGCCTGTCTGATTACCTGTTTACCCTGGCAAGGAAGATCGCCCTGGATCTAAAAATTGAAGAAATAATCTGGCAACCTGATCTCTGATATCCATTTTTTTTTATATTTGCACGAATTTTGGATTACCAGATAATTTTTATCATCAAAGCACCTGCGATATGTACTGGACATTAGAGTTAGCTTCAAAATTGGAGGATGCTCCCTGGCCAGCCACAAAAGATGAGTTAATAGATTTCGGCATTCGTTCCGGTGCCCCCCTCGAGGTTATTGAGAATTTACAGGAAATTGAGGATGAAGGAGAAATCTACGAGAGCATTGAAGACATTTGGCCTGACTATCCGAGTAAGGATGATTTCTTTTTTAACGAAGATGAATACTAAATAAGAAGGCTGTCGAAAGGGCAGCCTTCTTTTTCTACCCCTCCCCCGATTATATTTCTAACAGATATTGATTAAATGCAGCTGACAGGTACTTTTCTAATCAATATCTAAAAGCACCGGTAGCGATAATAAGAGGATGGCCTTTTAGCCAATCCTCCCAATGTTTGGAATCACAGATTAGGTGAAGATCGTGAAAAATGGTTACTTTTATGTGAACCGGGTACAACAATCACTAATTCATATGAAAATGGAAATAGACAGAAGAGAATTTATAGGTAAAAGCACCAAATTGACCTTAGGCATATCTGCTTTGGGATTAATCTCAAACAACTCTTTTGCAAATACTGAACCAGGAAATAAACTCAGGTTTGCACTGGTCGGCACCGGGAGCAGAGGTTCATCAACATGGGGCAAAGATCTGGTGATCAATTACGCGGATCTGCTGGATATGGTGGCCCTGTGCGATATCAATCCCAAACGCGGTGATTTTGCTAAAAGTTACATTGGCACCACTGCACCTTTCTACCCGGCCAGGGATTTCAAACGCATGATAGAGGAAACCAAACCTGATATAGTCATCGTTACTACGACAGATTGCTTCCATGCAGAGTATGCGATCAGGGCCATGGAGCTCGGGTGTGATGTCATTTGTGAAAAACCCCTGGTTACGGAAGCCATCCAGGCCCAGCAGCTGCTGGATGCTGAAAAAAGGACAGGCAGGAAAGTAACCACTACATTCAATGCAAGGCATTCAGTCCATGCCGAAGAAATTAAAAAGGTACTCAGTTCAGGGACCCTGGGAAGGATAATCTCCGCTGAATTTATGGAATACCTGGACATTGACCATGGAGCAAGTTACTTCAGGCGCTGGCATGGCAAATCAAGGTTCTCTGGAACATTGCTCGTCCATAAAGCCTCTCACCATTTCGACGAGATAAACTGGTTCCTGGATGCTGAACCGGTTGAAGTAAGTGCCTTTGGGGATGTCTCTTTTTATGGAAGGAACAATGCCTTCAGGGGCAAAAACTGCCGAAATTGTTCCTTTACCGATAAATGTGATTTTTTCTGGGATATTTCAGGAGATCAATTAATGCAAGATATGTATGTCGCATGCGAAAGTGAGGATGGATACCTGAGGGATGGCTGTGTGTGGGACAATGAAATTGACACATACGACACCATGACAGTGGAAGTAAAATACAATACAGGGGCCATTCTAAGCTATTCTCTAAATGCATTTCTGCCATATGAAGGCCAAAGGATTGCATTTAACGGGCAGAAAGGAAGGCTGGATGTAAGGGTATATCAGCGCCAGCCCTGGGAACCCGGGCATGGTTCAGACTTCCGGTTAACACAAAGTTTTAAAGAAACGAAAACCTGGCATATGGATCCTTCGACAGGGACACATGGGGGTGCAGACAAAAAATTGAAAGATCTGCTTTTTCTTTCGGGACAAAAAGATCCGCTTGGAAAAATAGCAGATAGCCGTGCTGGCATACAATCCAGCCTGATTGGGATAGCGGCCAGACAATCTATTGAAACCGGGAAAAAGGTTAAAATCGCTGATGTGATCGATTTTCCCTTGGGTTGGACTTTTGCTGATAATCTAGGCTAGGCAGGAATGAATCAAAACCATATTCCATCCATTCTTTTCCCGATTTTCTTGTTGATAATATGCGCTGGGGCTACATTGAATGCCCGGGACGTTGTGAGTGAATTGCGCGGCCAGGGATACAGTCTTATTCCTGCTCCCCAGGAAACTTCACTGAGCGGTAATGACATTGCCATAGATAAAGGCTGGAAGATAATCTCCGAAGCCGGGACAAACAATATAGCTATGGAAAGCCTTTTTTCGGGTGCCCTCGATCTGCTGGGTATTCAGTTTACAGGCAAAGGGGATGGGGAAATAATACTTAAGATCCAACCAGACATCATGAGTAGGAAAATGGATAAAGAGTTATCCAGGCAAGGATACCGTTTATCAATTTCACCAGGTAAAGTGATGATTATTGGTGGCGGGGAAGCAGGTCTCTTGTACGGTGTCCAAAGTCTTCTTCAATTGCTCCGGCCTTCAAGTCAAGGTGGATTTATTTTACCAGAGGGCTATATTACTGACTGGCCCGATTTGCCTTTGCGGATAATACATTGGGACACAAAACACCATCAGGATAGACTGGAAACACTGAAACGTTTCTTAAACGAGGCTGCCTTTTTTAAAATCAATGCCATTGCTTTTGAAATAGAAGATAAGTACGAATACCCCAGTCATCCTGTTATTGGTGCACCTGGTGCATTCACGAAAACCGAAATGCAGGAATTATCTGCCTATGCAAGTGAAAGATATATCCAAATTATTCCTATGGTCCAGGCCCCCTCACATATGGCGTATGTCTTAAAGCATTCAGCGTTTGCCCACCTTCGCGCCGATGGTATGAATTATCAGGCTTGTGTGTGTGACGAGGAAGCCATACAGCTTATATTCGATATGTATCAGGATATGATTGACGCAACACCTGGAATGGACTATTTTTACGTATCTACGGATGAATTATATTATTCAGGTATTTGTGATAAATGTCCGGAACCATACGATGTTAACTACAGGAGTCAGGTATGGGTGGATTTTGTTAATCGTGCTAATGATTGGTTGTCTTCGAAGGGGAGGCAAACGATGGCCTGGGTGGAGTACCCTTTGCTGATGGAAGATATCTCAAAATTGCCAGAAGGCCTGATTGGCCCTATTCGTGATGTCGAATCCAGGGAATGGATAGAAAACCTTAACAATGCTAAGGTTAAACAATTTGCATACAGTCCGATGCAGGGTAATGAATGGCTTTTTCCAAATTATTTCCGCGTGAAGTTCCGTGGAAGAGATAATGAAGGGAGTTTGTATGATGCTGCTAATACGGTAACCACAACCCTTGAGAACAATGCCAATCTGATAGGGACATTTGCTGCAGCATGGGATGATGCTGGACTCCATAATGAAACATTTTGGCTGGGTTGGGCCACCGTAACTCAATATGCCTGGTCAGTTGGAATACCTGAAATAGAGCAGAGTACTGCTGACTTTATGGATGTCTTTTATGGATCAGGGAGTTCAGATATCATCGATGACTATCGCCTGTTACAGGAAGGAGCCCGTTATTATGAGGATTTGTGGGACCTGGTGATCTCCAGGGAGAGGGGACCGGGCTATGGTTCCTCGCATGGCAAGGGCATTGGTGTTGACAGGTTTGATCATACCCTGAGTCTGCCCCCATTGCCCTCACCCGGTGATATCGTAATGCTGCCTGAGTTTAATACCAGGTATGCTGATAAGATAGAAGAAGCGTCAGAACTTCTGAGTAAAAATGACCAGCTTATTTCTCACCTGCAGCAAAGCATGACAAGGGTATCTCGTAACAGGTATAACCTTGAGGTAATGCTTTCAATCGCTTACTTGGAAAGGTATGCATTTAATACGGTACTTAATCTGTCAAGAATTGAAAACTTGCTGGTTAAAGCAGGAGCAGCCCGGTTAAACTTTTCAGCTGCAGTAAAGCATATGGTTGAAGCCCATAAGCTAGCCGGGGAAATACTAACAGAAGAAGAAGCCATGTGGGTAAAATTCACCAGGGTATGGGAGAAAAGCCAGTTTGAAAAATGCCGCAGCATCGGGGAAGAAGAATTTGTACATGTATTTGATGATGTAAAGGACCACTTTGCTGATCGTCGTCTGGGATTGGAATACATGTTGGCACCCTTCGAACGTATGGGATTGCAACATTGGCAAAAACAATTAGAAGAAATTATCTTACATTATGCTTCAGCGAAAAATGTTGCCGTTGTTGGACTTGAAGTAGAGCGACTGGAGGATTAGTAAGCCCATAAAGGTTGTCCTTGCAGATTTGCAGAACCAGCTGCCTGAACCTGCCTTCAGTGAGTTGATAGAGAGATAATTTTAGTGGATGGTCCAGCGGAAAATGTCTTCTTTGGATTTGGGGCGATGTTCTTCCAGCCACTTGAATCCACTCAGGTACATCTCCTGCTCGGGCAGGTCTTCCGGCGGATACAGTATGGCAGTGGGAGAGGAGATCATATTTACCCTTTCAACGCCTCCATCTGCCAGGTAAATCTTTATATCGCTGCTTTCTGCCTTATTGACCCCGATAAGATTTCCTTCATCTCTTCCAAACCAGAGGCTCTGTCCGTTGCCCTTCACATCAATAAGTGAAAGCTGATCTTCAACGAAGTACCCCACCATATTCTTACCGTGAATCTGGTTAAACCTGATGCTGTCATCCTGTGATACAATGAAAGCGGTGTTGGAAAGCTCTATGTAATCAGGTTCCTCAAATGCCATATGGACATCCATTTGTTCAGCGGTTAGCTGATGGATTTCAGACCAGAGCACGGGATCACCAAATAATTGAAAGACTGAATCACTTTCCAGGTAGGCTAATGAATCACATTTTCCCTGCATATCGGGTCGGTGGAACTTTACCTTGTAATATGCTCTCAGGATCTTGTATTGACCGCTTGAGTCAACGACAGATTTCAGGGTGTCGGCGTGAACAAACAGACTGTCTTCATCTGATATTTGGATAAGAATTGCACTGTCCGTTAACATTGCGTATTCCGGTTCTTCAAAATAGATGGCATACCGGCCCAGCAGGATGATTTGCTGGGCTGAATCATACAGTTCAACATTGTTAAAGGCCATTCCCATGCCACTGTCCCTGTCATAAAAGAGGCTGTCTCCCCTCAGATATTGATCATCTGATTCCAGGTATGCATTTTTATTGAATTGGGATATGTTCTGCTGCGTATCATACCAGCCGTTTTCGCAGTATATATAATTATCCGGACTGATTATCTCAGTGGGGCCGAGGAAATAGGCAATCTCTGTTACGGTATGGTACTTGAGGGTGTCTGCAAAAATGGTGTATTCAGGATTGACAATCACCACGCTGTCCCTGAAATTTAGCATTTTGCTCTGACTGTAGTAATATCCCGCCCTGCTATCCAGGGTATTGTCCCCATTGACTATGTGCCCGTGCCTCTCATAGTAGCCAACGTTGTTCTCCAGGTCAAAATCCAGATAATTTGTGGTCAGCGTGGTCTCCTTGTCTATCAGGGTGACGTTATGCCTCATTTCTGCAAATTTATTATCACCGAAGTACCGGAGCTCATCACCATAGAGGTTTAATGTATCGCCCTGTATGATGTGGACATTACCGTAGGCATGTACGTTGTTTTCCCGGGCGAAATACCAGGCGCTGTCACAACTGAGGAGCATGTTTTGCTGTTGAAAGGCCACTTCTCCCACATATTTTACAACACCGGTACCCACACTGGCATCATATTCCATGTAATCAGAGTTCAGGATCTCGATTTTATTATCTTCCTGGGCATGGAGCAGTTTACCTGCAATGAGAAAGGCAAGTAGTAATATTGGCCGGTACATGGTGGATGCTTATTTTATTTTACCCATCTCTCGCGGGAAAACTTACATCCGGCAAAAGAATTATCAACATGGACATAGGTCTCTTCGATTTTCTCATCAATCCATTGTTGGAACACATCCTGTTTTTTCTTACTCAGGGCCATTTCCTGGAGCACGATATAATCTTCATTGAGATTAGCCCGGTGGGGACTGCTGCGATTTCTCAGCCGGATGATCTTATAAACCTCTTTTCCTTTTTCATCTTCAGATTTGAAAGCCTCCGTGATCTCACCGACTTTCAAGTCGCGGAGGGCGATGAATTCCGCAGGTTGTAACTCATCCATTGTAAAGGCTGTTGTATTGGTTCCCGGATTGACCATAACCCCTCCATTCACGGCTGTATTTGCATCTTGCGAATAAATCCTTGCTGCCAGATCAAAATCTACGCTATCTGTCCGTACCAGGTTGGCAACGCTGTCAAGTTTTCTGGTAGTGGCCCGGATGGCCTCTGGCCTTACCTTTGGTTTCATCAGGATATGCCTTGTATTCACTCTTTCTTCACGTCTTTCAATGAGTTGGATGATATGGTATCCGAAGGATGATTCCACGATTGAGGATACACCACCGACTTTAAGACTATATGCAGCTTTTGCGTACTCTGAATCCAGTTCTCCTTTTCCCATAAAACCAATCTCTCCACCCTGAGAGGCTGACGGTCCTTCAGAATAAAGTACGGCGAGTGTTGTAAATTTCTCACCATCAAGGATCCTTCGCCTGAGATCCAGCAGTGTTTGTTTTACCGTAAATACGGCGGATTCATCTACTGGGGGGTATTGGACGATCTGGCTGAGTTCGACCTTTGAGTCTATGTAGGGTATACTGTCCTTTGACAGCTTATTATAATAGTCCCGAATTTCAGATGGTGTTACGGTAACTTCTCCAGTGATGGTACTCTGCATCTGCCTTGTAATTGATGCATCCCTGACTGCAGATCTCATATCTTCTTTGATCTCCAGTATGGTTTTTCCAAAATACTCTTCCAGGGCTTCTGGAGAGCCAATCATGCTGATGAAGTAATTAAGCCTGTTATCAAGTTCCATTTCAACAGAACTTTCTGAAATTTCAATACTGTCAATTTTGGCCTGGTTTATTAACAATTTTTCACCGAGGAAATTCTCCAGGATGGTGCATTTTTCATCTCCCGGTAGATCTATCCCCTGGGCTTTGTTCTGTAGGTTAAGACTTTCAATATCTGATTGAAGGATAACAAATTCTCCTACCACTGCTACGACCCTGTCAAGCATGAAGGACTGTCCGGATAAACTGCCAAGCAAAATTCCAGCCAGTAATAACGTACTTAGTAAGTTCTTCCCTTTCATCATAATGTATCCTTAGTAGATGGTGAAACTCCCCTTGTTTAACGCGTCCTTGTATATATTATTTTCAAGGTCCCTTATAAACTGGACCTTTCTCTTATTCAGAATGATGCTCCTGATTTTTTGTTCTACATAAGGCAATGGAGCAACCGTGCCTGCCAGGCTGTGTTCCCTCAGGTTAACCATGTAACGAAACGCAGAGTCCTGTTGCTCGATGTATCTGTTCCATCGCAAAAAACTCTCTGGATTTCTGATTTCGTTAGGCAAGGCACGTGCAATGGTCGTAAATGGGGTCCAGTTATCATCAAAATAATCGTATTTGACGCCATACTGGAAACAATAGCTTTCTAGCTCTTTGAAATCCTCTTCCTTTTCTGACCGGTACAGCTGTCTTACTCTCCAAAGATCAGGTGCATCCGTGGGAAGTTTAATGAAGAGGGCCTTTACAATATGGCGGTCAAGGTTGAAATTGGAAGGGTTTTCCATGTAATATGTTTCAATCTCCTCATCATTGATAAGGGTATCCAGTTTCTGAAGGATCAGGTTCTGTTCATACTTATAAATAAGCAATGAGGAACGGTATTCTTCGATCTGCTGCCTTACGTCTTTTTGCTCCTCTGTGAGATTCAATTCAGCTTTTTGCAGGATCAGTTGTTTTTTGACCCATTTGTCCACGTAATTTTGCTGGATCAGTATACTGTCATCGGGAGAGACATTGCTTGGAAAGATATCCCTGATATCCGAAGGATAAAGATTCTTCTCCAATACCTGTGCAAGGGCATGCTCCTTGCTCCTGGTTTCCAACTTTGTACAGGAGACAGCAAGGGGTAAAATAAACAAACAGGAGAGTAAGAGCCTGCCGTTCAGTATGTTGATCCTTGTGCAGTATTTAGACATGTCGGGTATTAATTAATCTCTGATAACAATTCCCGGTTTACCTCAATAGTGTATTTGGCCCGGAGTGTTTCTATCCAATTTGTCTCCAGATAGTTCTGGTAATCAGCTGTCACGATACCCCTGCATTCATCAAGCATCTTGGGTTCGGGCTTCAGTATCTTGTTTTTTACCAGAAAGATAACCTTTCCATCTTCCTCCATGTTATCAGACATGGGGGAGTTCCAGTCCATTTTTTCAACAAGCGGATGATCCTCCATTTCATATTTCACATATTCGAATGAAAGACTTGAACTGTCACTGTATTCAGCATAAGCCATGGATTGAACGGTTTCGATGGAAGGTCTTTTTCTTTTTTTCTTGCTCAACAGCTCCCTGGCAAAAGCTGCCACTTCAGCATCCCTGCAAGTAATCAGGGTAGCATCCAGCCGTTTTTCCCACATATAATTTGTTTTGTTCTCTGCAAAATATGCTTCGAGTCCGGTGCTATCCTCAACAGCCTTTGTCCAGACCATCTGATCCGTCAGGTCAAACAGGAGGATTCCATCATGGTACTCCTGGACGAGATGTTTGTACTCCGGATACTTGGAAGGTAACTGGTCTTCTTCATACTGCAAGACTTGCATCTCGATAAACTTTTCATAGTTATTGTCTACAAGAACCTCAATGCTTGTCTTTGTATTGCCCTGTTTGTCAGCCAGGTAACTTGCAAAATCCTGCTGGCTTACGGGTCTGTCACCTATCGTGAAAAGGACCTCTGTTAGTCCTGCGGCCTTGCTCACATCCCAGTTGCGATAAAAAATGCTGGTATCCACCACCGTATAGAAAGGATATAGATTTTCCCTGTTCTCAGTAAAATTATTATTCCGTTTGATCCTTTCAACCAGGGCTTTTTTACCATACGCATTCCGGTCACTTTTTGTCACATTGGCCCGAAGGTCTGCCTGCACAGTATTGAAATCATCGAATTTTTTCTTCTCCAGCAATTTGATGATATGCCATCCAAATGAGGTCTGTATGGGTTCAGAAATATCTCCTACACTGGCCAGGGCAAACGAAGCATTCTCAAATGCTGCAACCATGCGGCCCGAACCGAACCAGGGAAGCTCTCCACCCCGGGCAGCAGAGCCCCTGTCTTCTGAATATTTCCGGGCTAGCTCAGCAAAATCCATATTTGCCTGAAGGCTATCGAAAAGCATATGGATCCTCTTCTTTGAATCTTCCCTTTGTTCGTCATTCATGCTTTCCGGTGTCATGATCATGATATGGGCGACCCTGACATTCCCACGGGCAGGCCTGATGTTGTTAACTTTAATCAGGTGATAACCGAACCTGGTGCGTATGGGCAAGGATACCTTTCCTTTCTCAGTATTGTATACCCCATTTTCAAATGGATAGACCATACGAAAAACAGTGAACCAGCCAAGCAAACCGGCATTTGTCTTGGCTGAGGGGTCGTCTGATGTGGCTTTGGCCACTGTTCCGAAATCCTCGCCAGCAAGTATCCTGTCCCTGATTTCAATGGCTTTATTAAAAGCCCGTAGAGTATCTTTCGGAGCTGCATCCGGACTGGTACGAATGAGTATATGGCTAGCATTGATCTCTTTTTGTGCCCTTTCAAATGCTTCCTGTACGAGAGAATCCACTTCCTCCTCATCAGAAAGATAGGGTTTTGCCAATTGCTGTTTATATCCGTTGAATTCCTTCATGAAGCGCTGCGTGGTATCCAGTCCCAGTTCCTCGGCCTCTATGACCTTCAACTTGAAATTGATGAATAGATCCAGGTATTCTTCAACGGTTTGCTGTTCCAGCGCTGTACTGCTGTTATTTTTATTATAGATTCTTTCAAATTCATCCAGGGTTACCTGCCTGTCTTGGATTGTCATCAGGATTTTATCCCCACCTGCCTGGCCAAAAACATGGGCTGAAAATAGCAGTAAAGGAAGGATGATACATTTCAATTTGCTCATTGTAGAAATATTTTGATTAGGTAAATACAAAAACGAAATTAAACAAATATTATTACCGGCTGTAATTGGGTGCTTCCCTGGTTATGGTCACATCATGAGGATGGCTCTCGATGATCCCTGAGTGGGTGATTTTCACAAACTGTGCCTGCTGGAGTTTTTCAATGGTGGGTGTACCGCAGTACCCCATCCCTGCTCTGAGTCCGCCAATCATTTGGTAAACTACCTCGGACAAGGTCCCTTTATAAGGAACCCTGGCGGCTATGCCTTCCGGAACGAGTTTATTAATGTCATCCTCGACATCCTGGAAGTACCTGTCTTTCGATCCTTTCTGCATGGCCTCAATTGATCCCATTCCTCTGTAACTCTTATATTTACGTCCATTGTATATGATGGTTTCCCCGGGTGATTCTTCCACTCCTGCAAAAAGGGACCCGGTCATGATGGAATCTGCACCTGCTGCCAATGCCTTTACTATATCTCCTGAATAACGGATTCCCCCATCAGCAATGACGGGAACACCTGATCCTTCTACCGCCTTTGCCACATCATAAATGGCTGTAAGCTGGGGTACACCTACCCCGGCAATAACCCTGGTGGTACAGATGGAGCCCGGACCTATTCCTACCTTAACAGCATCGGCCCCGGCTTTTACAAGGGCTTTGGCAGCTTCAGCTGTGCCAATATTGCCCAGTATAATGTCTGTATCAGTGGCAAATTTCCTTGCCTTCTTCAAGGTTTCTATTACTGGACCGGAATGTCCATGGGCCGTGTCAATGATCACTGCATCAGCCCCGGCCTCAACAAGAAGTTGTATCCTTTCCGCAGTATCACTGGTGACGCCAACTGCGGCGGCCACACGCAACCTGCCCTGGGGATCTTTACAGGAATTGGGACGGTCCTTTGATTTTGTGATATCCTTATAAGTAATTAGTCCGATGAGATGGTTCTTCCCATCCACAACAGGTAGTTTCTCAATCTTGTATTGCTGGAGGATCTCAGCAGCTTTGATCAGGTCTGTTTTCTGTGTTGTGGTGATGATATTATCCCGGGTCATGACCTCTTGTATCGGCCGGGACATGTCAGTTTCGAACCTGAGGTCACGGTTGGTAATGATCCCTATCAGTTTTCTGTTTTCATCCACCACAGGGATCCCTCCGATCTTGTATTCCTGCATAAGCATGAGTGCATCGGCGATGGTCCCTTCTTTCAGGATGGTTATGGGATCGAGGATCATGATGTTTTCAGCCCGCTTAACTTTCCTCACCTGTTTCGCCTGGTCTTCAATGGACATATTCTTATGGATCACCCCCATGCCGCCTTCCCTTGCTATGGCTATGGCGAGGCTTGCCTCGGTCACTGTATCCATGGCAGCGGAGACAATGGGGATCTTCATCGGGATGTTTCTGGAAAGCATGGTGTTCAGGGATACCTCCCGTGGCATTACCTCTGAGTATGATGGAACGAGCAGAACGTCATCAAAGGTTAAACCTTCAGTTCTGACTTTATCTTCCTGGAAGGACATATTGTAGTGTTTTTGAGGATTATAAAATTGTGCGAAAATACAAAAAAAATGGCGATATTACATACTGACTAGGCATGAACATTTACCAGCAAATACTCATCCGCTACTGGGGGTATACTGACTTCCGTCCAGTGCAGGAAGACATTATCAAATCGGTGGCAGCCGGGCATGACACCCTGGGTTTGCTCCCCACCGGGGGAGGGAAATCTCTTACTTTTCAGGTCCCTACCCTTGCAGGTGAAGGAATGTGCCTGGTCGTCACTCCCCTGATTGCCCTGATGAAGGACCAGGTTGAGAAACTGATCCAGAAAGGGATCAAGGCCATGGCTCTTCACTCTGGACTATCCAGGGAAGAGATTGACATCGGGTTGAACAATGCCATTTACGGGAACTATAAATTTTTATATGTTTCTCCGGAGCGCCTGACTACAGATATTTTCCGTATCAGGCTTCCCCAGATGAATATCTCCCTGGTAGCTGTAGATGAAGCCCATTGTATCTCTCAGTGGGGCTACGATTTCCGTCCCTCATACCTGAAGATCGCTGATTTACGCGAACAAATTCCCGATATACCCTTCCTGGCACTCACTGCAACCGCAACCGGCAAGGTGATTGATGAGATCCAGGAGAAACTGAAGTTCAGGGAGAAAAATGTATTGAGGGCCAGTTTTCAGCGGGAGAACCTGGTTTATACGGTCAAAGATGTGGAAGACAAGGACAGGTACCTGCTTGATCTGCTTCACCAGTTGAATGGATCAGGCATAGTATATGCCAGGAGCCGGAAGAAAACCAGAGACCTGGCGAATTACCTGCGGCAGGAAAAAATATCTTGTGACTACTATCATGCTGGATTGCAGCAGGAAATCCGCAATCGGAAGCAATCTGAATGGATGACAGGCCATGCCCGGGTGATCATTGCAACCAACGCATTTGGAATGGGAATTGACAAACCGGATGTCAGGTTTGTGATCCATATGGATATCCCTGATTCCATCGAATCCTATTTTCAGGAAGCTGGCAGGGCCGGTCGGGACGGTAAAACGGCCCATGCTGTGCTGTTGTACAGTCCAGCTGATGAGAAGATTGTGGAACAGCGTGTCAGCAGGAATTATCCGGAAATCGATGAGATCAAACAAATCTACCGGGCCATCGGAAATTATTACCAGATACCTGTGGGAACAGCCAGGAACCAGGTTTTTGATTTCAGTATAGCAGATTTTGCAGCCAGGTATAAGTTTTCCATCATGACCATTTATAGCAGCCTGAAGTTTCTGCAGATGGAGGGATACCTGGAATTAACAGAGGAAATATATAATCCTTCCAAGCTGAAATTTCTTGTCAACCGTGATGAATTATATAAATTCCAGATTGCCAATGTTGATTTTGATGCTTTTATCAAGCTAATACTGCGTACCTATACAGGTCTTTTTACAGATTATGTAACCATATATGAGGAGTCCCTTGCCAATCAGGCCAGGGTAAAACCGGATCTCATCATCCAATACCTAAAGCGTCTTAGTTCCATGGGGATTATCCGGTATATCCCTCAGAAAAAGACCCCGGTTATCATATTTACAGAAGAAAGGCTGGATGTCAAATCCCTCCATATCAGCAAGGAGCATTACCTTGACAGGAAAAGAGAGTATATTGGCAGGCTTGAAACATTGATGGAATACGCATCTCGCAGAAACCGTTGCCGCAACCTTTTCCTGCTGGCCTACTTTGGTGAAAAGGGAGGGAATAAATGCGGTCAATGTGATGTGTGCATGCAGGACCAGGAGCTCGATGTAAACAAATATGAATATGACAGGGCAGTGGAACAGGCCCGGACGATTCTTTGTAGCAAACCACTTTCACTCGACGAGCTGGTAACAGAGCTGACCCTCCCTCCGGAAAAATCCATTATCGTAATCCGGTGGCTCCTGGATCATAATAAAATTCTCAAGGGATTGGATGAGCGCCTGTCCTGGAATAAATAGAATTGCCGGGGACCAGGCTTGGTTCACTAAGCGAATTTGTGTTTCTTTGTGCACCTGATATCCAGCTAAGAATTATGTTCCAGTCCACCATTGATAAGGAAGAATTAATGAAATTGCCGTTGAAGGCATTTCCGGGAACAATCTATGTGATAGATTCTATGGCTGGACTGCAAAAATACCTGCCTGTTCTGAAAAAGGAAAAAGTACTGGGATTTGATACAGAAACCAGGCCTTCATTCAAAAAAGGGATGATAAATCAGATCTCATTGGTTCAGATTGCCACCCCCTTTCATGCATTTCTTTTCAGGATCTCCGCGTTGAATTTGCCAGATAATTTGATTGAACTTTTTGAAGATGATTCCATTATCAAAGTTGGGGCTGCCTTACATGATGACCTGATCGATTTGAAGAAGATCAGGGACTTTCAAGCTGGAGGATTCCTGGATCTTCAGAAATATGTTGAAGCTTTTGGTATTGAGAGCAAAGGAGTTGCCAAGCTGGCCGGAATAGTGCTCGGATTCAGGATCTCTAAAAACCAGCAATTGTCAAACTGGGATGCAAAGAAGCTCAACGAGGCACAGAAAGCATATGCAGCCATGGATGCCTGGGTCTGTCTCAAGATTTACCAGGAACTCCAAACCTACCAGATAGAATGAAAGATATAGTTCGAATTGTCCTGCGCTCTGGGAAAGACCAGTCCCTCAAACGATACCATCCCTGGGTTTTTTCGGGAGCCATCAAGAAAATATACGGAGAACCGGCTGAGGGTGATATTGTGAAGGTATATTCCAACCAGGATGAATTTCTGGGAACAGGACATTACCAGGAGGGTTCTATTGCCATAAGGATACTAAGCTTCATGGATGAGGGGATTGCTGAGGATTTTTATGTAACCCGCATCAAGGATGCACTGGCTTCCAGGGAGAAACTGGGACTCCCGGATGATAAAAAAACCAATGTTTGCAGGCTGGTGAATGCGGAAGGGGATGGCTTGCCCGGGCTGATTATTGATTATTATTGTGGGACTGCTGTTTTGCAGTTTCATTCCATCGGGATGCACCTGCACAAAGACCTGCTGGTTAAGGGCCTGAAGGAAGTTCTTGGAGACAGGCTTAAGGCTGTGTATGATAAAAGTGCCACAACCCTTCCAGCACGTTATGTATACCGGGTATAAGAACGAGTACCTCTCAGGCGCTGGTGTTGACACTATTGTGAAAGAGCATGGGAACCAGTTCAGTATTGATTGGGAAAAGGGACAGAAGACAGGATTTTTCATTGACCAGCGGGAAAACCGGAAACTCCTTGGTGAATACTCAGCAGGCAGGAATGTATTGAACCTTTTTGGATATACCGGAGGGTTTTCTGTTTATGCCAGGCAGGGAGGGGCAAAACTGGTGCACACAGTGGATAGCTCGGCACATGCCATTGACATGGCCAATCATAATATGGAATTGAATTTCGGAGATCAGCACCGTCATCAGGGGATCATTTCCGATGCCATTAAAATTCCTGGCCGAACCGGCTTCATCTTATGATCTGATGATCCTTGATCCTCCCGCTTTTGCCAAGCACCATAATGTGCTGAACAATGCCCTGCAGGGGTATAAACGATTGAATAGAAAGGCGATAGAAGCCATAGATCCAGGAGGCATAATATTCACGTTCTCCTGCTCTCAGGCGGTCAGTAGAGAGAATTTCCGAAAATCGGTTTTTGCAGCGGCTGCCAATACTGGCCGAAGGGTGCGCATCCTTCACCAACTAACACAGCCGGCAGATCATCCTGTCAGCATTTATCATCTGGAAGGGGAATATTTAAAAGGCCTGGTCCTGCTGGTGGATTAAATATCCTTCATGGATAATTGTATCCTTTTCCGATCAGCATCTACGCTCAGGACTTTCACTTTAACATGTTCGTGGATCTTTACCACCTCATTGGGATCGGATACGAAACGGTCTGCCAGCTGAGAAATGTGAACCAGTCCGTCCTGTTTTACACCGACATCCACAAAGGCACCGAAGTTGGTAATGTTGGTCACTATGCCAGGGATCACCATGCCCTCTTTAAGATCAGCAATGCTCCGAACATCCTGGGCAAATTCGAATACCTTGATCCGGGACCGCGGGTCCCTGCCTGGTTTGGCTAGTTCTTCCATGATATCCTGCAAGGTGGGCAGGCCGGTCTTAGGGGTCACATAATTATCCAGTTTGATCTTTTCCCTGAGGCCTTCATCAGTAAGCAGATCCGAAATTTGGCAATCAAGGTCTTTCGCCATCTTTTCCACCACCCTGTAACTTTCCGGGTGAACAGCGGAGTTGTCCAGTGCTTGCTTTGCATCCGGGATGCGCAGGAAACCTGCTGATTGTTCAAAAACCTTTTCCCCCATGCGGGGCACCTTCATCAGTTCCTTTCTGGAACGGAAAGGGCCTTTTTCTTTGCGGTGTTCGACGATGTTCTGGGCGAGGGTGGGACCTAATCCTGATATATAGGTCAGGAGATGCTTGCTGGCAGTATTCAGGTTCACACCCACTTTATTTACAGAGCTTTCAACCACCTGGTCGAGGCTTTCTTTCAGGCTTCCCTGGTCCACATCATGCTGGTATTGTCCGACACCTATCGATTTCGGGTCAATTTTTACCAGTTCAGCCAGGGGGTCCATCAATCGCCGGCCTATGGATACGGCACCACGTACGGTAACGTCATACTCAGGGAATTCCTCCCTGGCCACTTTGGAGGCCGAATAAATGGATGCCCCGTTTTCGTTAACAACAAAGACCTGCAGGTCACGGTCGAAGCGCAATTTCCGGACAAACTGTTCGGTCTCCCGGCTGGCGGTTCCATTCCCGATGGCAATGGCATCGATCTTATAGGCATTTACGAGGGAAACCATTTTTTTGGATGCCGGACCCTTTTCATTCTGTGGCGCATGGGGATAGATGGTCTCATTGTGCAGGAGGTTACCCTGGGGATCCAGGCAAACCAGCTTGCAGCCGCTGCGAAACCCGGGGTCCAGGGCCAGTACTGCTTTCTCTCCAAGGGGGGCGGCCATGAGCAATTGACGGAGGTTCTCAGCGAATACCCTGATGGCCTCTTCATCGGCCTTTTCCTTGGACAGTTTTCTGAATTCGGTCTCGATGGAAGGCTGTAAAAGCCTTTTATATGAATCCTTAACAGCTTCTCTAACCTGTTCTGACACCTCCATGTTTCCTTTTACGAAAATTTCATCCAGCAGCTGAAGGGCTGTCTCCCGGTCAGGTTCCAGGGATATTTTCAGGAATCCTTCCTCTTCACCGCGGAGCATGGCCAGGATCCGGTGTGATGGACAACGATTCAGGGGTTCCGAGAATTCAAAATAATCCTGGTATTTGATGCCGTCCTCTTCTTTTCCTTTGACAACTTTTGATCCGATCAGGGCATTTTTGCTAAACAGCCTGCGGATGGATTCCCTGGCACGTTTGTTCTCATTTACCCATTCCGCGATGATATCCCTGGCTCCCTGGAGGGCATCTTCCACGGATACCACTTCATCGGTAACAAATGCTTCTGCTCTTTTTTCGACAAGCAGTTCCTGTTGTTTCATCAGGATCTTTGCAAGCGGTTCAAGTCCCCTGTCCCTCGCCACCGATGCCCGGGTCTTTCTTTTGGGTTTATAGGGAAGGTATATATCCTCCAGTTCATTCATGCTGGAGACCCCCTCTATCTGCCTTTTCAGCTCATCGGTCAGTTTGCCCTGTTCATCAATGCTTTTCAGGATGGCCTCCCGGCGTTTATCCAGATCAAGCAGTTGATTATGTGTTTTCTGGATATCCAGCAATACCGTCTCATCCAGGCTTCCGGTAGCTTCTTTCCGGTACCTGCTGATGAAGGGAATGGTGGCTCCTTCGCTGAATAATTTAAGGGTATTGGCCACCTGCCAGGGGAGGATATTCAATCCAGTGGCAATGACCTTTTCGTAGTTCTTTTCCATCTGTAAAAATTAGATGGCAAAGGTACAAATTATGGTTTAGAAGTTTGCAGCAACACCAACACTGAAAATAGGATCCCAGGCGTTGTATGGAGACCGTTCATCCTGCAGGACATCGAAGAGAACCTGGGCAGTCAACCACACATTCTTGCCAATAGGTTGGCTATAACCCCCACCCACATAAAGGAAGGGGACCCATTCACGGTTTGAGGTTCCATCAAAATTGTATAGTTCATAACTGAATTGTTCATATTCCACATGCGCATAGAGTCTTGGTATGATCCGGTAGCGGGCGAATATGCTTCCTCCGTAATTGGATGAGGTATAGGTATTGATGTATATCTCTTGTCACTAACATACTCGTACCCGATCTTCAGTCCCCCGGATAGCTTGGGGGTAAATTTATATCCCAGCAGGGGGTAGACACCAATCCTGGTGTATGAGCCAACTGTCAGGGACATATACCCACCAAAATATACCTTTTTATAAGCGGGTGCCTGCTGCTGTCTTAGCCGGTTTTTGTTTGTTGTTGCTGTTGATCCTGCTGTGGCAGTGACCTGGGTTGTATCTGTAACCTGGCCAAATGAAACACCGGCCAGTAATAGTGATGCCAATAAAACACTGAGTAATGATTTCATTTCCTTTATTTTAAAGTGGTATATAGTAGTATCTAAATATATGATTATATCCTGAATCAGTCGGGTATGATTTGCAGAATATTAACTAAATTAGGGAAAAATCAAACCACTACCATAATGATTGATGAAATATCCCCTGATAACAGGCCTAAGGACACTATACTGAAAACAGCCGTGGACCTGATTGTAAAAATCGGCGTTTTAATCCTCCTCATTTTCTTTTGTATAAATATCCTCTCACCCTTTGTAAACATATTGCTATGGGCCATGATCATTGCCATCATTGTTTTCCCTTTGTATGAAAAACTGGGAGGATACTTTGGAAAGAGGAAAAAAATGGCATCCATCGTTATTACCGTCCTGGCACTGGCTATCTTGCTGGTGCCCAGTTATTGGCTGCTTAGTTCGCTGGTCGAGGGACTGGCACATCTGGGGACTGATATCAGTGACGGGGGGTTCGAGATCCCGCCTCCTTCACAACAGGTTTCAGAGTGGCCCCTCATAGGTAACTGGGTGTATGCAAACTGGCTGGCCGCCTCCGAGAACCTGGGTTTAGCCATGACAGGAGTACCTGCCACAGATCAAGGACATCGGTGAGAGGCTATTGGGGGCCCTGGCCGGAACCGGGCTGGGAATATTGCAATTTGCCGCGTCTACCATCATTGCCGGGATCCTTCTGACCTATTCCGGAGATGCAGCAAAGTCAGGGAAGAAATTTTTCACCAAGCTGGCGGGGGACAGGGGAGAAGAATTTACACAGGTAACTGAACGTACGATAAGGGGTGTGGCTACCGGTGTAATAGGTGTAGCCATCATTCAGTCCGCACTGATCGGCATCGCCCTGTTCATTATTGATGTGCCCCTGGCAGGTGTCTGGACCATTATCGCTTTGATCTTTGCCATCGCACAGATACCTGTCATGCTTGTAACGATACCTGTGATCATCTGGCTGTTTGCTTTCAAGGAACCCTTTCCGGCCGTATTGTGGACCATCTACCTGCTGATTGTTGGAGCCCTGGACAATGTGCTGAAACCCATCCTCATGGGAAGGGGGGCCAGCGTTCCCATGCTGGTGATTTTCCTTGGGGCCATCGGTGGATTCATGGTTTATGGGTTCCTGGGACTTTTCCTCGGGGCCATAATTCTTTCCCTGGGATACAAGCTCTACCTGACCTGGCTGGATGATTAATAATATTTATATTATATTTGTCCCGTCAACCATTTGAAATCACTATTAATTTTCAGATAAAACGATTATCCATGTCTAAAAACCATTTATCATGGGTGGCAATACTAACCCTTGTAATGCCATTCATCCTCCTTTCCTCATGCAAGGAAAAAGCCCAACAGGCACCACCACCTCCTGAGATCCAGGTACACGAAGTCAGTGCCTATGATATCCCATTCGTCATGGAGTTTGTGGGACAGACCTATGGCTTATTTGATATTGCCATCCGGGCCAGGGTGGAAGGATTCCTGGAAGGAGTACATTTTCAGGAGGGTTCTGATATAAGCAAGGGGAAACTGTTATATAGCATTGATCCTTTGCCTTTTGAGGCAAAGGTTGCCGAACAGAAAAGCCGGGTGGCACAAGCCAAGACTGCCAAGGTCAAGATGAAGAGTGACCTGGACAGGATCAGGCCCCTGGCAGAGATGAATGCCGTCAGCCAGCGGGACCTGGATGCGGCAGTGGCGAATTATGATGCTGCCATATCCGAGGTGGAGGCAGCTGAAGCCTCACTGAGGGCATCAACTATAGAACTGGGTTACACGAAGATCTATTCACCCATTGACGGCATCATAGGGATCACCCAGGCCAAACCCGGTGATTTCGTGGGAAGGGAACCCAACCCTGTAGTTCTGAATGGAGTTTCCAAAACCGATGTGATCCTGGTCCGGTTTTCTCTGACCGAGGCACAATACCTGAACCTCAGCAAGCGAGATATCCAGGTCCGGGAAGAGGGCGAAGAACCATCCGAGCAAGTGACCCTGAAACTACTCATGGCAGGTGGTTATGAACATGAGCAAACAGGCAAAATCGATTTTGCTGACCGCAGCATTAATTCCACAACAGGTACCCTTCTGCTGCAGGCATCTTTTGATAATCCAAAGTATATTGTCCGTCCGGGGCAATTTGCCAGGATCAGAGCCATTTTTGATATTGAAGAGGAAGTGGTTATGGTCCCCCAGCGTTGCGTTACCGAATTGCAGGGCAGATTCCTGGTCAACGTGGTCGGTGAAAGCAATATCATTGAATCACGCGAAGTAGAATTAGCTTTTAAGAATGGGAATATGTGGGCCGTTGAAAGCGGTCTGGAGAAAGGAGATGTGATCGTGCTTGAAGGACTGCAGATAGCCCGGGAAGGTGTGACCATCTCTCCGGTCCCTGCCGATTTTGAGATCATAAAAGAGAAAGTCTAGACCATGGAAGGAGGCAACTTTTTCGTACGAAGGCCCATCGTGGCCATGGTCATTGCCATCGTGATCATTATTGTGGGGCTAGTCTCCCTGCTGGGATTACCGATGGAGCAATATCCGAATATTACCCCACCCATAGTCGAAGTCAAAGGGACGTATACAGGTGCCAATGCAGTTAATGTTGAGCAGTCGGTGGCTACCCCCGTGGAACAGGAGATGAACGGAGTGGAGAACATGATCTACATGAAGTCCATCAATTCCAATGATGGCATCATGAACCTCCAGATCTCCTTTGAGGTCGGAGCCGATCCCGATATGAGCACAGTGTTCGCGCAGAACAGGGTGTCTGCTGCTACAGCCAAACTTCCGGAGGATGTTAAAAAATTCGGGGTGTCCACCAAGAAGACCCTTCCCAATATTATGCTCATGGTGACCCTCACATCCGATGGGCGTTATGACCAGAACTTTCTGGGGAACTATGCCCTGATAAACATCAAGGATGTGCTGGCCCGGATCAAGGGAATAGGAAATGTAAATGTACTGGGAGCCAGCGACTATTCTATGCGGATCTGGGTAAAACCTGACCGCCTGGCCCACCTGGGGATTTCCATTGGTGATATCAAAAAGGCCATCTCCGAACAGAACATCATTGTCCCGGGAGGAAAATTCGGTGCGGAACCGGCACCTGAGGGTACGGAATTTACCTATACCGTCAGGATGCCTGAACGACTTCAGACGGCCGAGGAGTTCGGGAACATCATTGTACGCACCAACCCTGATGGATCCCAGGTCCATATTTCTGATATCGCGCGGGTTGAGCTTGGGGTGGAAACGTATCTGGCATATACCAGGCTCGATCAGGAAGAAGCTGCCATTATTGCCCTCTACCAGATGCCAGGTTCAAATGCGGTGGAACTGCAGGAAGTGGTACTCAACACCATGGAAGAGCTTAAGGCAAACTTCCCGGTGGGTATAGATTATACAATTTCCCTGGATACTACCACACCGATTACTGCCGGGATCAAGGAAATTCTCAACACCCTGTTAATCGCCATTGTTCTGGTGGTCCTGGTAGTGTTCATTTTTATCCAGGATTTCCGTGCCACCCTGATCCCTACACTTGCTATCCCTGTATCTCTCATCGGGGCCTTTGTTCTCTTCCCCATGCTGGGTTTCACTGTAAATACCCTTTCCCTGCTGGGACTTGTACTGGCCATCGGGATAGTGGTGGATGATGCCATTGTGGTAGTGGAGGCGGTGCAGGTCAAAATCGAAGAAGGCCTGACTCCCAAAGAGGCCACCATAGCTGCCATGAAAGAAGTGACTGCCCCGGTTATTGCCACAACGCTTGTCCTGGTGGCTGTATTTGTGCCGGTGGCCAGTATGGGCGGAATCACAGGAAGGCTCTACCAGCAATTTGCCATCACCATCGCTGTATCTGTACTTTTTTCTTCTCTGAACGCCCTTACGCTGAGTCCGGCTTTATGTTCCCTGATCCTACGCAAGTCCAAGCCCTCAAAAGGTCTTATGGGTAAATTTTTTACAGGGTTTAACAACACTTTCGACAGGACATCAGTTGGCTATATGAAATTTACCAATGTAGTGGCCCGCAAGATCAAGCGAAGCATTGTCTTTATTGTGGTCATAAGCGCAAGTATTCTCCTGGTGGGTAAATTTATCCCCGGGGGCTTCATCCCGGAGGAAGACCAGGGCTATTTCTATGTCAATATACAGTTGCCCGATGCGGCCTCTATTCAGCGGAGTGATGTCATTGCCAGGCAGGTTGAAGACATCCTTTTCGCCCATAAAGATGAAATTAAATATGTCACCACTGCTACAGGATTCAGCCTGTTGTCTAACTCCATGGCACCCAACGCGGGATTTCTATTTATAACTACCACTGATTGGGATGAAAGGGATAATACGGTTACCGAGATTGTCCAGGCACTGAATATGGAATTCAGGCAGAAAATCAAAGGTGCCGCGGTCTTTGCTTTTGGTCCACCGGCCATACCCGGACTCGGGAGCGGTTCTGGTTTTACCCTCATGCTCCAGGACCGCCTCGGGAATACCCCAGCCTATCTGTCCGCTGAAGCTGCCAAATATATTGCTGCGGCCCAGCAAAGGCCTGAAATCGGATCCATATTTACTACTTACAGGTCCAATACACCCCAACGATATCTGGATATCGATATTGACAAGGCGCTCAAAATGGGTGTACCACTGGGAGAACTCTACAGCACTGTCGGAGCTTTTCTTGGAGGAGCTTATGTGAGTGATTTCAACCGCTTTGGCAGGTTGTACAAGGCATTTATCCAGGCCGAACCGGAATACCGCCTGAATGCTGACAAGCTCAACCTGTTTTTCATCCGGAACGATAAGGGTGAAAACGTACCCCTGGCCACACTGATTACGGTCAGGGAGGCGAGCGGGCCTGATTATACCGTCCGTTTCAACCTGCTCAGATCGGTTGAACTGTCCGGGCAACCGGCCCCGGGTTATTCTTCGGCCGATGCCCTCGATGCACTGGAGGAGGTTGCAGGGGAGGTGCTACCCCAGGGAGTTGGATATGCCTGGGCCAATATGTCTTACCAGGAAAAGATGGCAGGCGGGGCAGGGAGCATCGTATTTGTTTTTGCCCTGTGTATTTGTTTTTCTCATCCTGGCGGCGCAATATGAAAGCTGGTCACTTCCTTTCAGCATCCTGCTGGGTACACCCTTCGCTATTTTCGGTGCCATGTTGTTCGTAGCCATCTTCAGGATCTTCAGTCCCAGCTTTGAAAACAATGTCTTTATGCAGATATCGCTGGTCATGCTCATTGCCATGGCTGCCAAGAATGCCATCCTGATCGTAGAGTTTGCCAACCTTGAGTTTGAAAAGGGACTGAAACTGTACGATGCAGCCATGAAGGCAGCCAGGATGCGTTTCAGGCCCATCCTGATGACCGCCTTTTCTTTTATCCTGGGAATTTTTCCATTGATCCTGGCCTCAGGCGCTGGTGCTGAGGCAAGAAAGGTCATGGGTGTCGCCCTGCTCGGAGGAATGGTGATGGCGACAATACTGGGGGTATTCTTCTACCCGATGTTATTCGTCTTTATCGGGAAGATTGCCAAATACGAGCAGAAACGCGATAAAAAACTGGCAGAAAAAGCATCATCTAAAAACCCGGAATCATGATAAGATATACAGCCTTTATATTTATCCTGGCCATCCTGGTCCTTGGCGGATGTAAGGTAGGGCCTAACTATGAGGCTCCAGCCATTGAAACGTCTACGAGTTTCATGTATGACAGCCTGATGGGTGACAGTACCGTCAATATTGAATGGTGGGAATTGTTTGACGATGAACAGCTGGATACCCTGATCAAGACGGCCCTTGCGAACAACCTGAGCGTGCTGCAGGCTGCCTCCAGGGTAAATGAGGCCAAGGCTTATCTTGGTTTTAACCAGGCAGATCTCTGGCCGGCACTTGGTTACAATGGCAATGTGCTGGTACCGGATAATTCCAAGATGCCCCAGCCGGCTCTTTCCTTACAGCAGGTATTGTCTGGGAATTGGATTTCTGGGGAAAGTTCCGCAGGGCCAACGAAGCCGCGAGAGCTGAACTCCTGGCTTCACAATATGCCCAGCGATGGATCTATGTCAGCCTTATCGCTGATGTGGCCAGCACTTATTTTGCTTATCTGGACTTCAAACAGCGCTACGAGATCTCTGTCAGGACCCTTGCCTCAAGGCAGGAATCTCTCAGGATCATTGCAGCACGATTTGAAAAAGGGATCGCCCCGGAACTCGACCTGAACCAGGCCCAGATCCAGGAAGCGATTGCTGCTGCTTCAATACCCCAGAACCTGAGGTTAATGGCCATTACTGAAAATACGCTAAACCTGCTGCTTGGCCAACATCCCAGGCCCCTGTTGATTGAAACAAAATTGGAGGATGTTAAGCCTCCTTCTGACATTCCCGTGGGTATCCCCTCCGAGATCCTTGCCCGACGGCCGGATGTGAAGCAGGCTGAGCAGATGCTGATTGCACAGAATGCCAGGATAGGTGTTGCCCAGGCCATGCGGTTCCCATCTATAAGTTTGACCGGGCTTTTTGGGGCAGCAAGCCCTGAATTGGGGTCATTGCTTTCATCCAACTCCCTGGGCTGGTCTGCTGCAGCAGGTTTAGTGGGACCCATATTTGAATTCGGCAAGAACAAGCGGAGGGTAGAAATCGAAAGGTTCCGCACCGAGCAGGCCACCTATGGATATGAACAGAGTATCCTGCTGGCCCTGGCGGATGTGGATGATGCACTGATCAGCCTGCAAACCAATGGAGATGTACTGATAGCGGTCAATCGACAGATGATTGCTGCAGGGAATGCCAACATGCTTTCCAAGGAAAGATATAATGGGGAGTAACAAGCTACCTCGAGGTACTTGACTCTGAACGAACATATTTTAATGCAGAATTACAGGCATCCAACACCTACCGTACCTATCTGATTAATCATATTCAGCTTACAAGTCGTTGGGAGGGGGATGGATCACACCTGAAGAGAAGCGTGCTGAAGAGGAAGCTGCAGCTGAGGAGTAGCATTCGATTAAGACCAGCATCATCCTGCTTGGGGATGCTTCTTGTTAAATATGTCTTTCCATCCAAGGATCTTAATCTCAGTCCTGTATTGCTTTTGTTCCCCTGGTGTAAATAACCATATATTCTTTTTCCTGGCTGGTATTGATTTTATCAAAATACTTAAAGGCTTTGAAGTAACCTGGGTTTATTGTGGTCCCCATTTTACCTCAATTATTCTCAGAATATTTCCATCCTCCTGAATGCAATCAATTTCATTTCCTGTATTGTCTCGCCAGTAATAAAGATTCACAGGTTGAAAATTGTTAGTCCGCTCTTTAATCATTTCTGAGATTACAAATGTTTCAAACAATGGTCCCCTCAGAAAATGATTTTGTAGCTGACTTACATCATTGATACCAAGCAGGGAGCAAACCAGGCCTGTATCAAGAAAATAGAGTTTTGGGGATTTCACCAACCTTTTTTTTATAGTTTTTATAATAAGGCTGTAATAAATGGGTATATATTTCTACTCTCAAGGACTGATATCCAGGATTTAATGGTGGGATGTGATACACCAACTTCTGTGGCCAGGCTGCTGAAGTTTGTTATTTGTCCGGTACGAGCCGCACAGATCCTTAGAAATCGTTGAAAATCATTAAGGTTGGAAATGTTTTTAATATTTCTTACATCCCTCTCCAGATATGTATTTAAATAGCTAGGATACCAGTGCACCGGATCAAGATTTTCCTGGTATACCCCGGGGTATAATCCTTTGAATAGTAGCATATCCAGATCAATTATCTCGTAAGGGGTATCTTTTAACTCTTCATAGCTGAATGGATGCAGGGTGAAGACTGCAACCCGGCCTGCAAGGCTTTGAGATATGCCCTGTGATAACAGAAAGTTTTGTGATCCGGTTAATATGAACTTACCGTTTATTCTTTCCTCGTCTACATTTTCCTGAATAAAGCTGAATAATTCGGGTGCATATTGTGCTTCATCAATAATGACTTGCTCATTGTATTGTTTGATAAATCCTTGTGGATCCTCAATGGCAAATTGACGAGTTTGGGTATTTTCCAAATTTACATACTCGTAATCATATAAATATTTTCTTAACCAGTGTGGTTTTTCCTGACTGTCTTGCCCCAACTAAGCTGATCACTGGAAAATGACTGGTCATTTCCAGAATAATATACTTCTATCTCCCTATTAATCATTTTCACATATTGAAAATACGACTTTCAATATGTAAAGATAGAATAAAATATCTTAATTGGAAAAAACAGATACAATTGAAATCGAGTGGTCTGTAAAAATCTAAAAATATATTCAGAGATAGTACAGACATTGCTATTGATATGAGTGACTGGCTGGTGAATAAGAAAGGGGTATTAATTGTGCCATCCATAATTACTGAACCGGCTGTGGGATATGGAGCCATTGCAGCAGCGATTTTTTTCCATTCCTCCTATTCAGAAAAGAGAGGTGCATCCTTCCATGACAGGTGCTGTGGGTGGTGGTACTGAAAACGGAACCTGGGCTGCTGGAGTATTCCATGTTGGTTACTGGAAGCAGGACCGTCTCCGGTATACGGGTGCAATTATGAGGACCAATGCCAATCTGAAATTCTATGGCTCTGGTTTAGCATTAGGTGATGATCCGGTTAACCTGAATCTCAATGCGTGGGTGCTTTTTCAGCAACTGAAAGGCAGGATGGGAAACGAAAGCCGGTACATTCTCAGCAGTCGGACCAACTCAAAAGTTCACAGACCCCGTATTTTTGTATCTTGAAAGCATAAGTGATATTATGTTTGTAAAAAAAGGTTGAAATACCCTTAAAGGATGCAGCTCCGCAAAATCAAAAAAGTCTTTCTTCTTTCCCTGGCTATGATAATGGCGCTGATTCTGCTAGCGGTTGTCCTTATTAACCTTCCCTTTTGCACATCGCTTCATTACCCAAAGGGTGAATAATAGTTTAGTAAATGCACATGTCCCGATAACCATAAACTCAATTGGGACAATCTGGCCAAGTATCTGTTGCAGTTAACGGGGTCAATTTACATGGAAATGCAGGTGACACGATTATTTACGCTGAAGAATTAAGAGCTACGATCGCTCCGTTTGCATTGCTTCAAAGAAAAATGAACTACTCCATCAGCTTCTTTAAGCAACTCCAGTGTAAGGTTTTTAAGACAGAATGAAGATGTGGGGATCAATATAGCAGAAGCCTTTTCAAATACCCGAAGCAAAAAGGGGAAAAAAGAAAAAAGATGGAAAAAATCCTGGGAAGTCTCTTTAAGAAGCGTCGATCTTTCAGGATTGAAATTTCAAATGGTCGACTCCGTTGCCGGAATTTACATTGATCAGGAAGTTGGCAGCCTGAATCTAAGAACCAAAAAAATGTCGATCAGTGATAAAGAAATGCTTGTTCAATCCCTCGATATTAATGGAGCAAGCGGTAATATAAAAATCAGCACAAAACCAGAAGTCAAAAAAAGTGTGACCCCCGCAGAATGGAATCTTGGACTTACAAATCTTTCACTCAAG
>CAVVYS010000005.1:0-283035 GCA_963752525.1 uncultured Bacteroidaceae bacterium
CCTGCTCAATAATATTATTGGCGGACCCGGACTTAATACCAGGCTGAATTTATCACTCAGGGAAAAGAACGGGTATTCCTACCATACTGAATCACATTACAGTCCCTATTCGGACACCGGGGTATTGAGTATTTATTTCTCCAGCGATAAAAGCAAGCTCAAACAAAGCGAAAAGGTGGTCATAAAAGAGTTTACCAAGCTTCGCGAGAAGAAGCTGGGAACCCTGCAGTTATCAAGGGCCAAGCGGCAATTAATGGGTCAAATCGCCATTTCTGCAGAAAACCATGAAACACTTATGCTTTCAATGGCGAAAAGTTACCTGGTCTATCATAAGTTTGACGACCTGAAGGAGATCGGTAAAAAGATCGACAGGATCACGGCTGAGGAGATCCTGGAAATTGCCAATGAGCTGTTGGACAAGGCAAAACTCTCCAGCCTGACTTATATTTAGAAAAAAATCATTTCTGATGAATAAACCAGATGACAGATTAGAGCAGTATATTCTTGCTCATACCTCCCCGGAAGATCCTGTCCTGGCAGAACTGAACCGGGATACCTGGGTTAAAACTGTCCATCCACAGATGCTGGCGGGTCATCTGCAGGGGAAAATCCTTGAAATGGTCAGCCTTATGTTGCGGCCTTCAAGAATACTCGAAATAGGCACATTCACCGGCTACTCTTCCATTTGCCTGGCCAAGGGACTGACCAGGAATGGGAAATTAATAACCATAGAAAAAGATGATGAGATTACCGCCTTCGCTGAAAAATATATTTCCAGGTCCGGGTTGGCAGACTCCATAACTATTATGACCGGTGATGCCAGAAAAATTATCCCTTCCCTTAATGATACTTTCGACCTTGTATTCCTGGATGCAGAGAAAGACGAGTACCTGGATTACTATGAGCTTGTTTTCCCTCGGGTCCGATCAGGAGGATTTATACTGGCTGACAACGTGTTATGGGGTGGCAAGGTAATCCAGGAGCCTGAAAACGGGGATCATTTCACAGGTGGAATATTGGCCTTTAATGAACATATAAGCAAGGACAAAAGGGTTGAGCAGGTGATCCTTCCGGTCCGTGACGGAATCATGCTGATAAGAAAACTTTAAACAATTTATTTGGATTGTTGTTAAAGCCTATATAATTTAACAACTAATCAATAATGGCTGATCTCAAAATGGCAAATTACTCTATAAAAGATTTAGAACGGTTATCCGGAATAAAAGCACATACCATCAGGATCTGGGAGAAAAGATATCGCCTGCTAAGTCCGGAAAGAACTGATACCAACATCCGCCATTACAGTGATGCTGATTTGAAAAGAATCCTGAACGTGTCCATCCTTAACAGGCATGGCATCAAAATTTCTCATATTGCTTCCATGAACGAGCAGGAGATGGCTGACAAGATCGTTATCATTTCAAGTGATACATCCGATTATGACAGCCTGATTGAGAGTCTTGTGATTTCCATGGTGGATATGGACGAGGATAAATTAGAAAAATTGCTCTCCCGGTCTATTATGCAGCTGGGATTTGAAGATACGATCCTGAAAATCGTATACCCTTTCCTTGAGAAGATTGGTATTTTATGGCAGACCGGGGCCATTAATCCAGCCCAGGAACACTTTATCAGCCATCTTATCCGCCAGAAAATCATAGTGGGAATTGATTCCCTGATTCCAGCAAAGCATCCTTCCCCAAAGCATTTCCTCCTCTATTTACCGGAGGGTGAACTGCATGAACTCGGACTCTTGTTCTACAGTTACCTGATTCTGAAAAGGGGACATAAAGTTACCTATCTTGGTCAATGGGTTCCATTGTCCGCTATGGCCTCGGCAAGCACCGTAACCAATGTTGATTTCCTGCTAACCTCCATTGTCGCTGCTCATGCGGGTACCGATCTCATGGAATACCTCACCAAGTTATCAGCAACATTCCATGACAAAACCATTTACGTCAGTGGTTACCAGGTATCTCAGATCAGCGACCCACTTCCCGGCAATATCATTCGTTTAAACAATGCCAAAGAACTTTTGCCCTACCTCCAATAGAAATCATTTTTATTTATTTGGTTTCCATTCTCCTGCTGGATGAACATATCTCCTGCTGGATGAACATATCTCCTGCTGGATGAACATATCTCCTGCTGGATGAACATATCTCCTGCCCCTGACAGGATTTTAATCATATAGTTCATCAGATCCTTACGTGTAATTACCTGGAAGAGGCTTGTTTTGTTTAAACAAAAATATTTTTTTGTTTATCTTTTTATGTTTTTTATTAATCATTTTGTAAGCTGAATGTAATTTAGACTTCCCCTTTAAAAATACTTCTATATTTCTTTATTTCTGATACTTACTTGGTTTTCGTTATTTAGAATAGCCTGCCTGTTCGACATTTTCATGCAAAATAAATTTGTTTTATTGTTTAATTTTTACTTATCTTTGTTCAACGTTTTGAAATTAATAATAAACAAAAAACATTACAGCCATGACAGCAATAGAATTCAACCATCAGTTAACAGGTCTTGATGAGGCTCTCGAAAGATTTGCCATGAGTCTGACCAAAAACAGGGATGATGCCAAAGACCTTGTACAGGAAACTTATCTAAAAGCCCTCACTTACCGTGAGAAATTCATGAATGACACCAATCTGAAGGCTTGGGTATATACCATCATGAGAAATTCCTTTATTAATAATTACAGAAGGTCTGCTCGTGAAAACACGACATTCGACAATACAAAAGACCTTTTCTACCTGAATAGCCCAAGTCAGGGAAATGACAGTAGCCCTGAAGTAAACTACTCAGTCGGTGAGATCCAGTCACATATTAATAATCTCGAAGACGATTTAAGGATACCTTTCCAGATGCACCAGGAAGGCTATAAGTACAAAGAGATTGCGGACGAGATGAACCTTAAGATCGGAACGGTCAAAAGCAGGATCTTTTTTGGACGCAAGAAGCTTATGGATGTCGTAGAGAATTAAACTATAATGACACCTTCCTCAGGATTCCCATACCTAAGGCTATCTTTTCCCAGATACCTCAGCCCTGATAACAAAGCCAGAAAGGCATCCACGTGATGCCAGCTGGTGATTTGGGCTTCATTAAATATCACACCTGATATTAATTGTAGTTGCTCCGTAAATGATCTTATGTCCTGCTGCAAATTTTTGTATTCTGCAGCAGGAAGATCCAGGATATCAACGAGCTTCCGTGGATAGGTTTCTATCACTTCTGTGCCGTTCAATCTCTTAATCAGACTGATCGCCCTGGCTGTAAGTCCACCCAGGAACATAGGGGACATCGCTTTTAATTCACGATCACAGCTTCTGAAAAAATGATCCCTATATTCATTCCCCAGCCAGTAAACCCCCGGCAGGCTGAGCGGAGCATCTATCATTATCAGGTCAGGATGAAGGTAAGCCAGCTCATTTAATAGGAATGAGTCTGCATCAGCATTTTTTGAAGACTGGACAAACTTGATTTCATTACGTGAGTTATAACATATTACGGTTGTACCGGCATACTTGTTGCCATAGTCAATACCCACGATGGTTTTCTCTCCTATTTTGGCTGTTTTCTTCATAGGCTTCTCCAGTATAAAGACTGGGATTTCTTCGCAATGGTTGCCCGGAATGCAAGAAATAATGGGCGTTTCCGACCTTTGCAAAATTACGGATGATTTGTCAATTCATGCCTATTGTTTGTCAATGTTTAAGCTCCAATAGTCAAATAAAATAAATATTGTGATATGCAGATAATTCTTATTTTTGACAGGTTTTGAAAGAAAATCTCTTTTTAGGCATGAAAATGATCCAATTTTATCACAAGAAGGTATTATGGTTATGTTTGTTAATAGCCTGGACTTTCCTGATCATATATATGTCCTTAAGGCCAGGTGCAAATGAAATTCTTAAAAAGCATTTTTTCGAGATGCGTATGGATTACCTGCTGCATTTCATAGCCTATTTTACCTTCGGGTCCCTGTACGTATTATGGAGAGGAAACAGGAATTTCGAGATCAAAAGCACAGAATTGGCTATACTTTCAGCTGCAGCCATAAGTTTCTCAATACTGATGGAATATTTACAGTTGCTGATCCCGGGAAGGTCATTTAATGTGGTGGATATGCTTTACAATTTGATAGGTGTAATATGTGGTGTTGGAATTACTTATTATTATATAGTAAGGCATTTTCTAAAAAAAAGAGATAATACCGAATCAGAATAATCATTCATACTTTATAATTCATATACCGATGAAAAACTGACTACCAGTTTGATCCTGGCGGGAGGTGATATCCTGCTCGCTGTTGAGAATATCCCTCTGACCTCTGAAGAAAACATAGCAAAAGTCCAGGATTACGTATGGGAACTGCCCGAAAAAACCCGGTTTAATGTTACCATTCTGCGCAGAGGAAAGGTACAAAACATCCAATGGTTTAAGTAAGGATTCATTAAGCCTTTGCGGGTCCTATTTCATGGCTGGTTTGAAATGTAGGAGAAATGATGTATGACCCGCCTGACTTGCCTGACATACCAGGTTGGCCGAACATCATAAATATATCACAAGGTGCTGATTTTATGAATTTTGCATGATATATGGGCGGCAAATATCAACTGAACCTTTCCATGTTTCATAGCAACTAATTTGTACTAGAAAAAAATAGCTGGAAATAACGTCTGCAGACTCATTTTTTTTACATTCTTTTTAACAATATTCCGGGTAATAAATACTACCTTTGTAGCTTCTTTAGCATGTCCCAGTTATTTATCTCTTTTTCTCAATCATTTTGTGTGCACGAACCTATGGCAAGGACCTGTTTAATTTTCCTTTTCGTAACATTTTCAACAATACTTTTCGGTCAGCAGAAGACCCAAATTGTCCTTGATTCAACAGCCAATTTTTCGTGGGACGCTGAAACCAGCAAATGGATATATGATCGTTATACTACTTACTCATATGACGACTATGGGTTCCAATCTGAAAACATAAATTATAAGCGACATCCGGTGACCAATACATGGATTGGATCCTGGCGATATAACTACCAGAATGATACTTTAGGTAATCGAGTTGAAGCCATGACCTATCAGTGGGATGTGAATAGCATGGATTGGGTCTATCAGGAACGCAGTGTAAATACCTATAGTGGTATTGGAAGGATAAGTGAATCAGTCAAATATGTATGGGACTCTGAAAGCAGCAAGTGGGTGAATAATGAAATGAGTAACTATACTAATAATGCTTCCGGGAAACAGACCGAGGTTACAACCAAACATTGGAATGATGGGACTTCTGAGTGGCTGGAGTATTGTCGCAACGCAAACCTTTATGATAGTGCCGGGATATTAATTTCAAATATTGGCTATATCTGGAATCCATTGGTCCATGAATGGACAGAGGCCTGGCGTTATGTATACACCTATGATGATGCCGGCAATCAAACCAAGGTCAAGCAATATATCTGGGATGCCGTAAATAATGAGTGGTTACCCAATATGTTCTACCGATATACATTTGATGAAAATGGAAACCAGACAAAGTTGAGGACCTATTGGTGGAATACCAAATCTGATACCTGGATCGGCAGTCTTCTCTTAAACGGCTTATTTGACGAGAATGGGAATCAAACTGAAGAATCATATTTTGACTGGGATCCAGAACTGGAGAGCTTTGTATACTCCTGGTATATAAAAAATATCTACGATGATTATGGTTATCAGAGTGATTGGATAAGAAACAAATGGAATCCCGAAGAGTTTACCTGGAGATTTTATTCAAAACAGCGGTCTTACTGGTCACCAAAAGTTTTCAAAGTAGCTGAATCATTGCTTACAAGTACCACATCTGAAATAGATACAAAAAATATTACACCTGAAAACATAGATGATAACCTCCTTGTATTTCCTAATCCCATAATTGATCATGCCACTATTAAACTTCCACATACAATCGAGCCAAAGCTGATTGATGTCATTAATATTTATGGAAAAACAGTAAGGATTATCAAAAACATTGATAGCAATATCATTTCCTTTCAGAGAGAAGACCTCCCGAAAGGAATATATTTTATACGAATCCATGCGGATGAGACTTATCTCAGGAAGGTAATTATTATGTAAACATGGATTTAAACTATCAATAATGAATTTAAATTGAGCATTTTAGCAAAATATTATTACATTTGCGGCCTTTTAAGCAGGTATATTTGAAACATATTTTGAAACATTTCGTTAATAGGAGAGTACATACGATGATATTGCGTGATAATATGAGAAGAGCCCTACTGGTACTATTCCTCATAGTACCCTTTTCATTCTCCCTTTTCTCTCAGCAACCGGGTCAACCGGTTCTTGAGAAATCTAATATCTATAAGTGGGATTCAGAAAACGAAGAGTGGAAGTGGAATCTGCGTGTTTTATATACGTATGATGAAGACGGAAACCAAACCAAAGGCAACTATTTATACCAGACGGAATCCTTAACCTGGCTAAATCAATGGCAATTTGTTTATGCTTATGACGATAATGGGAACCGGACTGAGGTAATATATAGCTATTGGGATGCAGAAAACAACATCTGGATTAACAATGCTCGTTATACATACGGATATGACGAGTACAGCAATCAGACTGAATTTGAATCCTACTGGTGGGACTCATGGAACAATGCCTGGACAGGTATCTCGCGTAAATCAGAAACTTATGATGGCAACCAGAGGAAGATCTCGGGAAGGTTATATTATTGGGATTCAGGAGTAAATGACTGGACCAATTACAGGCATAATACAACAACCTATAATGCACAGGGGGATCCTACTGATGAAGAATATTATCTCTGGGATAATGCCTCCGGTAGTTGGAAAACTGACGGGCACCTTTATTTTGAGCATGATAACTATGGAAACCGGACCCGTTTTGAGAGTCATTACATCAATCCGGCCAGTGATGACTGGATGCGAACTTTATTGGTAACTGAAGCATATGACGGTAATGATAACCGTACAGAAGGAGTTTACTACCATCTGGATACCGACAGTGATGACTGGCAGGAACACTGGCGTTACGTCTACAATTATGACGGCATTGGCAATCGAGTTGAAGAGTTAAATTTTCATTGGGATGCTAACAGTGATGAATGGATCAATGAATCGCGTAACCTGATCACAATTGAGGAATCTTTCGGTTTACCAACCATGGAAATACATTATCAATGGGATGAACAATCCTCTGCCTGGACGAATCTTGAGAAAGCCAAGCACTATTATGCTGGTATGGTTACAGATCTGCCTGATACTACATTGGACCCGGAACATTTAGATATTAAAGTCTACCCAAATCCGGTAACAGATTATATGGTAGTTGAAATTGATGACAACCTTGAAATGGCCAAGATTGAAATTATTGACCTGTACGGCAGGATCCTAAGAACCGTTGACAATATCAATAGCCATTCTGTAACCCTGCAAAAGGGCAATCTTCAGACAGGTATATACATACTAAGGGTCCATGCCGGTGACGTACATACCAAAGACATAATGGTCAGATAAATTTCCCTTTAATAGCATATACTATATCCAAAATATAAAGCCCCTGGAATCAGAAATGTTCCGGGGTTTTTTTTGCTATCCTAATACTGAGCTTTGATCTAAGCAGACAATTATTTTACCAATTTCTCAGTAATTGCTTGCCAACGCTTTCTCCATGTATGATCTTTCAATACATTGGAATAGTTCTTTTCAATTAAACCTATATACTCAGGATAATTACTTAGAATCTCTTTAACCTGGTTTGCCGGATCCCGCATATCGACTTCAATTACAGGATCATAACCGAAGAGTGAGATCATTTCTTCAGGAGCCTTTCCAAGGATCAGGGTTTTTGATACCATTGATTGTAAATATCGTATTGTCATTGTCTCCATGTCTCCAGCACGTTCAGGGTGGGTTATATTGGAAGGAAAACAAATTGAGATTTTTGAACGGGCAAGACCATCAATGAATAATTCTCTTGAAGGAAATATAACTTTCCCGGGAGATTTTGGGAAGACATATTTTATCTGCTGCCCTTTAAGATGGTTCTCAATTTTATCGTGATATTGATCATATTTCCTCCCAAACGCCAAAACATCTATATCCTTCCTTTCATATGGATAGTAATTGTATTCCTCTGGATTAATCCCTTCAGGTATCCAATTTACTTTTGTCTGTCCAACTGAATTTCTTAGACTCTCAGTTGCCTGGGATGATGAAAGAAATAGGTTTTCAACTTTAAAATGCTTAACAAACTGTTTAATCATATCATGATCTTCCGCCCAGGCATCAAACATATAAATACTCTTAGATCCGGGATGTTGAAAATGAGGTAAACATTTATGAAACTCACATCCCATTATTACAACAAAGTAATTAAAGAACTTGGTATAATTTCTTTTTGATTCGAATCTATACAGGTGGGATATTGGATTTGAGGCTATCCCCATTTTATTCATTAACCTCCACTGAGAATAGGATAATTTTGACACCTTCTCGTTGGCAGGGATGGCTGTTTGTACTTGCGGATCTGAGATAATTATCTTTTCAAATTCTTTCACCGTATCCCTGGAAGGATGATACTTATCGGATTTATTTAAAATTAATCTCATTTCGGAATTTGGTGCTGGATTATAATGTCGATTGATCCACCACAAAATTAACAAATTTGCTCTTTAAAAAATCATCAAAAGTGGCAATGGTTTAGGCTGAGGTTCAATATTGAACCAATCCATTTTACCAGGACAATCTTAAACCATTTTGCCTGAGCTTTTACGAAGAAAATCCTTATCGGAATAAATTATAGGGAACTTAAAATACGATCAGTTTTTCAACCAGATTCCTCCCCCGCATAATCAGATTGATTATATAGGTGCCGGGTTGAATATTGTTCAGGGTTACAGGTAATCCATTGCGATGTATGCTCCTTTCCAGCTGAATCTGTCCGCTCAAATTATAAATGGTTAACCTTCCATCCAAACCTTTGGAGTTCTCAATGTATACGGTAGCAGATTCATTATCAACAGGATTTGGATAAACCTGGATAGTATTTTCAATATTACCGGATACTTCCATGCCAGTAGTTACGTTTTGACCGAAATATATTTCAGGTGCGAGAGGCACCAGGGGATCACCACCGCCACCAATGGATGATTCATAGTTGTTGTCAACAACATGAAGATTTTCAAATATTTTTGCTATATCCCTTGCCCAGCCGTTATCTGATCTCCTGGTCTCGAATTTGTATCCCCAGGCTTCTCTAAATTCTGTGATAACCCTGCCATCAGGTTCCCATGCTGTAACGATCGCCCAGGTATCCCAGGAGGTGTCATCTACAATATAGGCACCGTAGTGTTGAAATGCCTCAGCTACCCTTCTTCCAGGCTCCGTTTCAAATCCCATATCATCCAGGTCCATCCACACAGGAAGGACCATCAGGGCACCCATGAGCACAGCATCAACAAAGGGCTTTTCCCTCAGCGTTCCGTACTCCCAGGATGCATAACCATCAACCTGTGGGGCAGGCCATCTGTGTCCCTTATTCACTTCTTCATACCTAATATTTTCGGCAGCGTAAATATTGATCTTAAGAGCATGTTTTATGGGACCTGCACCGGGTAACAACTCACCGGCCCGAATGGCGCCACCAATAGCTGATAAGCCTGATCCACCATGGGCACCATAGTACCCCTCTCCATACAGATCCTGGTCATGATATCGGTACTTGGAAGTAGCTGCCCCACCAGCTGTACAACGGGCAAATGGCTGGGACTGTACAATCGTTCTGCGGTCCTGCAATAATGATGCAACCGCGGCATTAGGCATGATCCCGTCCCATGTATCGGGACTGTAAACAAAGTCTTCGGGACAGGGGACAGAATAAAGTAATCCGCCTTCAGGGTAACAACGGTTTCTTCCGGTCCATTCTGCATTGCTAATGAAAACATCCATAATTGGTTCATCTGGTGTGAGAAATATAATATCTTCTTCCACCGTCATCCCTTCAGATACAGATTCTAGATCAGCCTTCACATGCTGCGCATTGTCACCAATAGGCATATTCCAGATAGACGTACTGGAAAATGGTTGTTTTAAAGGGTCTCTGGTTTTACCTGATTGGGTAAATCCGTCATAACTGCATTCAGTGAAGCAGATAATCAGGAACAAATATATTATGGTGGTGCGGAATTTCATACGCATATCATTACCAAATAATAACTATGGTGGTATTCAATTTATTGTCCGATGTATCATGGGAGCTAAAAATATCATTTCCTGCCAGTTTATTGGTATGGTCACATATGCTGTCAATTCCCAGAAAACAATGGGTATCCAACGTGCAAAGTTGCAACAAGGTTTAATTTCATAGTAGTTTCCTGAATTCAATAATAATCATACAATAACTTATTAATCATGCGCTTAGACTAATTTTAATAGATATATAGATTTTTTGATTATAAACTAATTTATGTAAACATTTTTGTTTATTTTTACAATATGAAAAATCAATTATCAATAATAAAAGGTATTCACCCTGGATTTATACTGGAACGGGAACTCAAAGAACGGCATCTGCATAAAGGGCCTTTTGCGATATCTTTGCAGGAGTATCCTCAAACTATCAGTGCTATTACCAAAGGAAAGAGAAAGATGAATACTTCACTTGCTTTAAAAATTGAGAATGCGCTTGGGATCGAAGAAGGGTATTTTATGATTTTGCAGGTTTATTATGATATTAAGGAGGCTAAAAGAAAGCAAGATACCGATTATCCTGATTTTACTAAATTGAGACGTGTTTTGTTTTGGGATACAAAATTGGAAATGATAAACTGGAAGAAACAAAAAAATGCTGTTTTAAAAAGAGTATTTGAACGGGGTAATAAAATTGAAAAGAAGGAAATTATCCGGTTTTATGGGGAAGAGATTATTGAAGAGTTTTTGAAATGTCATGGGAAGTAAGATTTATTACAATACAGTTTCACCATTACAGCTAAATGTCTTAAAAACTTTAATGGCAGCTACTGAGTTTAATGCTTTCAGATTAGTTGGAGGGACTGCTCTAAGTTTACATAGAGGACACAGAGAATCGATCGATATCGATTTGTTTTCTGATGCTTCCTACGATTCCATAGATTTTGGAGCAACCGATGATTTTCTCCATAAAACATATACTTATGTTGATACATATGATCACGAAGTTGTAGGATTAGGGAAATCATATTTTGTTGGTAAAAACAAAGATGACTGTGTTAAGTTGGATTTATATTATACCGATGAATTTATTCAGGAAATAATTATTATTGATAATCTCAGATTGGCTAATATTGAAGAAATAATCGCCATGAAAATTGATGTTGTTTCTAGAGGCGGAGAAAAAAGGATTTTTGGGATATTCATGAACTAAAGGATGATTATACAATTGATAAAATGATTGAGCTACATAAGAAAAGGTATCCATTCAACCATGACCAGGAGCAGATTAGAAATAATTTCTCAAATTTTAAAAATGCAGACGAGGACTTTGACCCAGTGTGCTTAAAGGGAAAGCATTGGGAGATAATAAAACTAGATATGATTGATTTTGCAAGTAGCAAATAAAAAACAAGAGGTCGACTTTGACCTCTTGTCCTGTTTGGTACCCGGAGTGGGACTTGAACCCACACGGCCATCACTGGCCACTGGATTTTAAGTCCAGCGTGTCTACCAATTCCACCATCCGGGCGGGAAGGTGTGGGTGTGGGTGTGTGGTGTGAGTGTGCTGCCTGTGTGGGCAAGAGTGAGGGTGTGACTCACACAGGCTGTGGGAGAAAAAAAAATCCCGTGGTCGGGATTTTTTCATTTCTTTGAGCGGGAAACGGGATTCGAACCCGCGACCCCGACCTTGGCAAGGTCGTGCTCTACCACTGAGCTATTCCCGCGTGAGGGCATGGGTGTGAGTGTGGGTGTGAGTGTGTGCATGAGCCTAAGGGATGGCAAATTTAACGGAATTTTTGTAAAGCGCAAAAAAATTCATCTGCGTCAAAAATCAGATTTATTAAAAACCTGAAACATACCCAGGTTCAATCCAATCCGGTTATTTTCTTTATTTCGTTTAATTTGTTCAGGGCTTCAATCGGCGTCAGGTTGTCCACATCCAGGTTCTGAATCTCATCCCTGATCTGTTTGAGAATTGGATCATCCAGCTGGAAGAAGCTCATCTGGAAACCCTCCCGTTGTGAAGCCAGGTCCCCCACCGGTTTGGTAAGCGAGTGCTTCTGGTGTGATTTCTCCAGTTCTTCCAATATCTCATTAGCCCTGTTTACGACCGAACGAGGCATGCCTGCCATCCGTGCTACATGTATACCAAAACTATGCTCGCTCCCGCCCCTTTCAAGTTTCCGGATGAATATGACCCTGTCTTCCAATTCACGGATGGAGACGTTGTAGTTCTTGACCCTTTTAAAATCACTCTCCATCTCATTTAATTCATGATAATGGGTGGCAAACATGGTCTTGGCCTTGAACCTTGGATGCTCATGAATGAATTCCACCATGGCCCATGCAATGGAGATCCCGTCATAAGTAGCTGTACCCCTTCCTATTTCATCCAGGAGGATAAGGCTCCGCTCAGAAAGATTATTCAGGATACTGGCCGCCTCGTTCATCTCCATCATAAAGGTGGATTCACCGAGACTGATATTATCCGAGGCCCCTACGCGGGTAAATATCTTATCCACCCACCCTATTCTCGCCTCCTCTGCGGGCACAAAACTTCCCATCTGGGCCATCAATACGATCAGGGCGGTTTGCCTGAGCAAGGCAGATTTCCCGGACATGTTAGGCCCGGTCAGAATGATCACCTGCTGCTCACGCGTGTCAAGGCTTACATCATTCGGCACATAGGTTTCCCCCATCGGCAATTCTCTTTCAATAACAGGATGCCTGCCCTGTTTAATCTCAATCATCTCTGAATGGTTGACCTCCGGTCTGACATACTGGTATTCGGCCGCCACCAGGGCAAAAGACAAGAGGCAGTCCAGCCTTGCTGTCAGAGAAGCATTCAATTGTATGGCAGGTATGTAATCCATAACGCTGATCACAAGGTCATGGAAAAGGTTTGCCTCCAGGGCGAGGATCTTTTCTTCTGCTCCCAGTATCTTTTCTTCATACTGTTTCAACTCCTCTGTAATATATCTTTCCGCACTGACCAGGGTCTGTTTCCTGATCCATTCTTCCGGTACCTTATCCTTGTGTGTATTCCTCACTTCAATATAATACCCAAAAACATTATTGAACCCAATCTTCAGGGAAGGGATCCCCGTCCGCTCACTCTCCCGCTCCTGTATCTGTCTGAGGAAATCCTTTCCCGAATAAACGATCTCCCTCAGTTCATCCAGTTCTGAGGATACTCCATTGGCTATCACATTGCCCTTGTTTACAAGTGCCGGGGGATCATCCTGCAATTCCCTTTCAATTTTTTCCCTTACCTCAACGCAGGGATTTATCTGTTCCCCCAGGTTTTGAAGGCCGTCATCAGCAGTGGACAGGCACTTTTCCTTAATCTCCTCAAAGGAAGCCAGGGCAACTTTCAGCTGTTGCATCTCCCGGGGACTAACTTTCCCGGCGGCAACGCGGGAGATGATCCTTTCCACATCTCCCATTTTTTTTATCTGCGGAATAAGGTCCTCTTTCAGATCGTCATGTTCAAACAGGTACTCAACAATATTTAACCTGTCATTAATGGGTACGATATCTTTTAATGGCAGGGCCATCCAGCGTTTCAACAACCTTGCTCCCATGGGGGACTGAGTCTGGTCAAGCACATCTATCAAAGTCCTGGCCCCCTCCTGCAGGGCATTGAACAATTCAAGATTACGGATGGTGAATTTATCCAGCCAGACATATTTGTCTTCTTCTATCCTGGTGAGCGAGGTAATATGGCCAGTCTGATGATGCTGGGTAATCTCAAGGTACTGAAGGATGGCACCTGCAGCAATAATGGCATAGGGCATATGCTGGACTCCGAAACCTTTCAGAGAGCTTGTTTCAAATTGGTTTAACAGGCGGTCATTCGCTGTTTCTTCCGTGTACACCCAATCATCAAGCAGAAACATATTGAATGTTGACCCAAAGGTTTCCTGGAATTCCTTTTTATGGCTTTTTTCAACCAGTATCTCCTTGGGATTGAAACTATTGAGTAGTTTATCAACGTATTCAGCATTCCCCTGTGCAGCCAAAAACTCGCCGGTAGAAATATCCATGAACGCGACGCCCGCAATATGCTGATCAAAACAAATGCCTGCCAGGAAATTATTCTCCTTGCCTTCCAGAACATTCTCATTAAAGGATATGCCCGGGGTAACCAGTTCCGTAATGCCCCTTTTGACAATTTTCTTAGTCAGTTTTGGGTCTTCCAGTTGCTCGCATATGGCTACCCGTTGTCCGGCCCTCACCAGCTTTGGCAGGTACGTATCAATGGCATGATGAGGAAAACCGGCTAATTCCACATAGCTGGCAGCCCCATTTGCACGGCGTGTAAGGGTTATTCCCAGGATGCGGGATGAACGGATGGCATCCTCACCGAAAGTTTCGTAAAAATCCCCTACCCTGAACAACAGTATCGCATCAGGATGTTTACGCTTGATACTGTTGAACTGCTTCATCAATGGAGTTTCAACATATTTCGTCGAATCGGACACGTGGGCGGCAGATCAGATGGTTATAGAACGCAACAAAAATATGGGAAAAAGAGCCTGTATAAAAGTATTGATGACAGGTTGTTAATAACTTTCACCTCGTTCGCAAACGTACACAGGTGTTCCAATCCGAACACAATTGATGAAAAATGCAATTTAACATTTCTTTAACATTTGTCTGAATACCTGTCATTTATACTATTTGGCACAATTCATGAGAAAATGAATCCTGGTTGTTCATAATAATTTATTATTCACTAATTGATTTGTAAAAAAAATCCCCGGTTTCGGAGCAACCGGGGATTCAGATTCAACATCTTAAGAGTATTAGAGTAGAAAGATGAAGAATAATTGCGGTTTAAAGATAATCTTTTCTTGATAAAAATTCAAGGTTAAGGTTAAATTAAATTATTCATACTCAAACCCCTTTTCTTTAGACAGCAGTTGTCCTCTCCTTTGATTTAAGCACGAAAGATTGTTGGATTGCCCCAGGTACCCGCTTCATTATGAAACGGGTACCTGTTTTACAGGCAGTTTGGTTTTATAAAATTATTGCTTCCCGGAATACCGGGATGATTGAACTGCTATGCAATAAACTATAACGTTTAACCCTAAATCTAGCGTATGAGAAAGTATGTACTCGCATTTGTGTGCTTATTTCTCGGGGGGATTCAACTCGCATTTGCACAGGACCGGCAAATTACCGGCACCGTGACTTCCGCGGAAGATGGATCTACATACCCGGGAGTAACTGTCATGGTCCCAGGGACCACGATAGGTGCAATTACTGATCTGGACGGTAATTTTACCATTACCATTCCGGATGATGCCACCAGACTTGAATTCAAGTATGTCGGAATGAAGACCATTTCGATACCCATCGAGAATCGATCTGTGATCGATGTTGTGATGGAGGAAGATATACTCGGACTCGAAGAAGTTGTGGTAGTAGGTTACGGCCGGCAGTTGAAAACGGATCTCACTGGCTCTGTTGCCAAAGTCTCCACAGAAGATCTTAATGATGTTCCCACCGTCACATTTGAAAATGCCCTGCAGGGCGTAACTTCCGGAGTTCAAATCGAGCAATCCAGTGGGAAGCTCGGAGAAGCTATCAAAGTTCGGATACGTGGTTCCAGTTCCATTTCAGCAGATAACCAGCCATTGTATGTTATCGATGGGATTCCCCTGTATACAGAAGACACGGGAAACAACATTAACCATCCGACAAATCCACTTGCCCAGTTCAACATGAACGATGTCGAAACGATTGAAGTACTGAAAGATGCCTCCGCTGCTGCCATTTACGGCTCCAGGGCAGCAAATGGTGTCGTCATGATCACAACCAAACGTGGAAAGGCTGGCAAGACTAATATTGACATCAATTTTTCACATGGTGTCAGTAACCGGGCCAATGTTGTTGGTTTCCTGACGACAGATGAATATCGGGAAATGTGGGATGAAGCAGGTGAGAATTACCTTGCCCTTGATGATTGGCTTGGCCTTGGCGACATGGATACTTACCGGGATTTTTTAAATGGTTACTGCCCGGGATATCTTGATTCAGAATACGGCCAGACCTTTAACACAAACTGGGAAGAAGAAGCATTCCGTACAGGAAGTGTTACCAATTTTGATCTTTCTGCAAGTGGAGGGAATAACAAGACAAGTTTCTTTACAGGAGTCTCCTACCTTGACCAGGAAGGGATCCTGATCAATAACCGATTTCGGAGGGCCAGTGCACGCCTTAACCTGGATCACGCGGCTACTGATAAGCTGAAGTTTGGTATGAATTCCATGATCTCCAGGACCCGGCTCGACAGGGTGTCCAATGATAACGCATTTTCCACCCCAATGCAGCTGGTGGCACTGCCACCTGTACAGCCAAAAATTGATCCTGAAACCGGAGAGCTTAATACAAATACATTGTATTTTAACGGTCTTATCGATGCCCGTGACAACTATTCCAAAAATGTGGCATACAGGGCCCTGAATAATATGTTCCTTAACTGGGAATTTGTAAGGGGACTGGCATTCCGTTCTGAAGTGGGATTTGACCTTGTCACACAGAAAGAAGATCAATTCCAAGGCAGGGTTACCCAGGATGGGGCTCCTGACGGGAACGGTCTGGCACGGTCGGTGAATGTGATAAAGCTTACGACCAATAATTACCTGAGTTTTTCACGGGATATTGGTACTAACCATGCTTTGGAAGCAGTGGCAGGAATGAGCTATGAAAATATTCAACGCGACTTACACTGGATACAGGCTACCGGATTTCCTACGGATGCCTTCCAGACGATTGCCAGTGCAACTACTGCCAGTGCCTTTACTTCAGAGGAGACAGCCTTTGCCTATCTTTCCTATTTTGCCCGCGCGAATTATAAACTGATGGACAAGTACCTGGTGACCCTGAGTGTACGTCATGATGGATCATCAAGGTTTGGAACAAATAATCGTTATGGTACATTTCCTGCCGCCTCATTGGGCTGGATCATGTCCAGAGAGAATTTCCTGCAAAATGCTAACTGGGTCAGTTTCCTTAAACTAAGGGGCAGCTATGGAGTTGTAGGAAACTCCGGTATTGGCAATTATGATCACCTTGGAACTTATCGGGGAGCAGATTATGCAGGAACTTCCGGGATCAGGCCCTGGAGCCTTGCCAGTCCCGACCTGAAATGGGAAACAACCACCCAGTATGATATCGGAATTGATTATGGTCTTTTGAGAAACAGGATCAATGGTGAAATTGATTATTATTATAAACATACAACTGACCTCTTACTGGCCCGTACACTTCCTGCTACATCAGGATTTACGTCTGTAACTGAAAATGTAGGATCACTGGAGAACAGGGGATGGGAATTCGTAATCAATTCCAGTAACCTTGTGGGCCAGTTCACATGGAATACCAGCATTAACATCTCCCAGAACAAAAATAAGGTGCTGGATATTGCTGGTCCCGATATAATTGTAGCAGAAAACCGTGTCCGTGAAGGAGAGCCCATTGGAGTATTTGTAACGAGAAGTTATGCAGGTGTGAATTCAGATAATGGTCATGCCATTTACTACCTTGAAAATGGTGAAACCACTGACGATTATAACCTTGCACCAAACCTGGTGGTCGGTAGTCCCAATCCCGATTTCGTTGGGGGTATGACCAATACATTCACATACAAGGGATTCGACCTGAATATCCTCATATCCTTTGTTCAGGGGAATAGTGTATACAACGGGGGAGGCCAGTGGCAATCATCAAATGCATCCGGATGGCTTGACAACCAGACCAAGAGCCAGTTAAACAGATGGCAAAAACCGGGTGATATTACAGATGTACCCCAGGCGGTCTTTTTGGGAAATGAGTATTCCGGGACCAATGCCTCATCACGCTATTTGAGTGATGCCTCTTACCTTAGGTTAAGGAGTGTCAGTTTCGGGTATAACCTGCCCACATCAGTGGTTGAAAGGATGAAGCTTCGCAGTCTCAGGTTCTATGCATCTGCCACCAACCTGTTTACCTGGACAAGCTACGAAGGTTGGGATCCGGAGGTTAACTTCCTGGGAACCAACTATAATACTACGACAATCAACATTGCACAGGGGCAGGATTTCTATACAGCTCCACAGGCCAGGACAATAACCGTTGGTGTAACAGTAGGATTATAATGAATTCAGCCAGTAAAACTCAAAATCAAAAGAAAATGAAAAAGATATATTTAAAATATATGATTGCGGTACTGCTGACAGGATTCATCGTTACATCCTGCGATAAGTACCTTGACATTGAGCCAAGACAGGAAATCAGTGCGGAAACAGCCATAACGAGCGGTGACGACGTGCAGCTCCTGCTGATCTCAGCCTATGAGGGCATCAAAGGGACCTTTGGCTCCAATGAAAGTGGTGAGCTATGGGGAGGGGGATTCAATTTCGCCAGTGAACTCCTCGCTACAACCGGGGATGTTTCCTGGGTCGGTTCCTTCGAAGAACAACGTGAATACAACAGAAAGGCCATCACCACCACCAATCTGATGGTCAGGGATGACTGGATCAGGGCGTACGAGGTAATCAACATAACCAATACTGTTCTTGGTGTTCTGGATATGGTAGAAGATGCAGACGAGAGGCAGCGGATTGAAGGTGAAGCAAAGGCTATCCGTGGAATGGTTTACTTTGAGCTGGCAAGGTTCTGGGGACTCCCCTACGAAGCCGGGCAGACCAATGACCAACTTGCGGTTCCCCTTATCCTCTCCGCTACCGTTGCCGCAGATGATGTAACCTTTCCAAGCAGGGCTACGGTAGAGGCGGTTTACGCCCAGGCCATTGCAGATCTTGGTGATGCAGAAACAGCGCTGGATGGGTTTGGAGGCAATGACGGTTACATTTCTACTTACTCGGCAAGTGCATACCTTTCCAGGATCTACCTGCAACAGGGAAGGTACGAGGAGGCTGCTCAAAAAGCAGACAGGGTGATTCAGTCCGGGGAATATACACTCGTTGAAGATCCCTTGGAAGCATTTAACAACAAAAGCTTCGTATCAGAAGACGTTTTTGCCATACGCCAGACTGAAACCAGTAACCACGGTGAGAGCAATGGTGGCCTTTCCACTCATTATGCTTCCCTGGCGGGACAGGGAAGAGGAGATGTGGAGATCAATTCTGCCTTCCTGGACAATTATGGTCCGAATGACCGGAGGGGTGGACTGATGACTGAAACCATACCGGAAGTTACCCAGATTGACAATGTCACTGAAATGTATTATATCGGTATTGGTGCTACCAATTCAGGTTTTATCAACTGTTCAAAATACGGTGACAGCCGCCGGAATTTCCCGGTTATACGTCTGGCAGAAATGTACCTGACCCGTGCCGAAGGCAATTTCGAGGCCGGAACCAGCCATGGTGCTGCTCCCCTGGATGATATCAATACCATCCGGGTAAGAGCCAAGGACCAATCTCCTGTCCCAGTGTTGACAGGGATGCCATACGCCAGGAGAGATATCTTGAGCTTTGCTGGGAGGGATTCAGGCTGCATGACCTGAAAAGATGGCAGGAAAGATATAGGAGAGTATCCCTATAATGCAGGTAACCTTATCCTGCCAATTCCGGAACGCGAAATGGAGGCCAATCCTGAGAACCTGGTACAAAATCCATATTACACAGGAGGCTAGAGATCCATTGCCGGATGTTTCCTTGTGTAGGGGGTCGTCATTAGATGACCCCCTTTTTTCATATTATGTTTTACAACTCATGAATTCAAAGGAATAAATTAATCCGGGATATTAACTTTAAATTCCTGAAGGAAACCCTTAACCAAATGCAACATATTCTCATACTGGGAGCCGGACTCTCATCTTCAACACTGATAAAGTATTTGCTGGACCAATCGGAGGAGAACAACTGGCGTGTTATCCTGGGTGATATCAATGAAGAACTCGCACGAAAGAAGATCAACGATCATCCCAAGGGCAAGGGAATAAAATTTGATGTGAAGGATAAAGGCCTGCTGGAAAAAACAATCGATGCAGCAGACATCGTGATCTCCATGCTTCCCCATAGAATGCATTACCCCGTAGCTGAAAAATGTGTCAGAAGCCGGATACCACTCGTTACGGCCTCTTATGTATCGGAGGAGATCAGGGGACTTGATGCAGAGGCCAGGAAACAGGGGGTCTTACTGCTGAATGAAATGGGTGTGGATCCCGGCATAGACCATATGTCGGCCATGCGCATCATACACAAGATACGTCAAAGGGAGGGAAAATTGATGTTTTTGAGTCCAATACCGGCGGACTCGTGGCACCGAACTACGATAATAACCCATGGCGCTATAAATTTACCTGGAATCCGAGGAATGTCGTTCTGGCCGGCCAGGCCGGGGCCAGGTTCCTGCACAATGGGAAATTCAAATATATCCCCTATCACAAGCTTTTTCAGCGATACGAGATAATTAAGATACTTGACCTGGGTAAGTTTGAGGCCTACCCTAACCGGGATTCCCTGACCTACAAGGAGGATTACCAGTTGCATGATCTTTCAACCATGTTTCGCGGGACCATCCGCAGGGTGGGTTTTTGTGATGCCTGGAATGCCCTCGTGCAACTTGGTGCCACGGATGATTCATACGAGGTCGAATTCCCCGGAGAAATGACTTACCGGGATTTCACCAACAGCTTTCTGGCCTACAATATCGTTGATCCTGTTGAAAAGAAGCTGGCGAGCTACCTCGACATCGACCCAAACGGGAAGATTATGCAAAAGCTGGCCTGGCTAGGTATGTTTGAAAGGAGAAAGGCAGGGATACAGGACCAAACACCGGCCAGGATCCTTCAATACCTTCTGGAGGAGAAACTGAAACTGGAACCTGGTGATAAGGACAGGATCGTCATGCAGCACCAGTTTGAATTCATCCTTAATGGCCAGAAAAAACGTATTGTTTCTTCCATGGCCTATACAGGGGAAGATACTGTCAATACCGCCATGTCCATTACCGTTGGTTTGCCGGTTGGCATTGCCACAAAACTGATCTTGCAGGGTAAGGTCAAATTGACAGGGGTCCATATTCCCATACATGATGAAATTTATATACCTGTACTGGATGAACTGGAAAACTATGGTATTCGTTTTTTAGAAGAGCAACCCACCTCGCTTGTTTAGCCATCAGAATGCCAGATAGAAGTCCCGTGTCAACTCCCTGTATTCATCTGTAAAATCATGCCTCGTATCCTTTTCTATAGTTAACCCGGATTCCTGAATCCTCTCAGCGGGGTTCCTTCTGAACTCAAGAAGGTGTCTTTTGACCGGCAAATTGATTGTGGGACTCACACGGCAAATCGCATGCAGGTGTATGCCGGTCTCTCCAGCCAGTTTTTGCAGTTTGCTGCTTTCTTCAACCGGCAATATAACGCAAAACCTCCCCTCCTTTGTAAGTAGTTTTCCCACACCTAAAACAAGTTCCTTAAGGCCAAGGAGGGTATCATGCCGGCTGATTTCTTTCTCCCGCTTGTCCGGTTTCCAGGAATCACTGAAAAATGGAGGGTTGGAAACAATCAGATCAAACATTGCCGTAGCGGTTACACAGAAATCCTGGAATGCCAGGTTGACCACCTCGATCTTCCATGGTGAGAGCCTGACATTATCTATGGCCTGTTCACAGGATTCAGTATCGATTTCAAGGGCCACAATTTGGACACCTGTATCCACCTTGCTGGTAGCTGTACGCTGGGCCAGCATCAGGGCTATGAGGCCGGTCCCGGTGCCAACATCAAGGATGGACCCGGCATTCTCCACCCTGGTCCAGGCCCCTAGCAAAACCCCATCGGTCCCTACCTTAAAGGCCGATCTGCCCTGCCTTACCAGAAACTGTTTGAACTGAAAGTAATCGTTAGGCATTAGTAATCTTCAAATATTCCCAATCCAAATAATGCAAAATCATATTTTACCGGATCCAAAGGATCAAATTCCCTCAATACCCCGGTAAGCTCCTCCACCGCTTTCCAGTCATTCTGCTTTCTGTTCAGTATTCCAAGCTTTCTGGCTACATTTCCTGAATGCACATCGAGTGGAATATAAAGATCAGCCGGACTGATCCCATCCCATATCCCAAAATCCACCCCCTGATCATCATTCCTGATCATCCATCTTAGAAACATATTCAATCTTTTTGCAGCTGAGCCTGTAAATGGATTTGCCAGGTGTTTTTCTGAGCGTCTTGAATGCCTGGTTCCGAAAAAGATATCCCTGAATCTCTGTATGGCATGCTTGATGCTCCTGTTTTCGCTATATCCATCCAGGAAGACGGGATAAATCCCACCTTTGTTTTTATAAATATCGTGTAATGACCAGACGAAAAAATGGCAATCCTCTTCCTTAAATGTGCGATGCCTGAATCCTTTGAAGACGCTCAAGTCATCTTTCTTCAGATTCATTAAAAACTCGTGTGGATCATGATCCATTCTTGCCATCAGGTCAAGGGCATTCTTAATAATGGTATCCCTTCTGCCCCAGGCAATTGTGGCTGTCAGAAAAGCTGCTATTTCTATGTTTTCCTGCTTTTGGTATTGATGGGGTACCTGAATTGGATCACTCCGGATAAAATTACTCCGGTTGTACGTCCTTACCTTTTCTTCGAGAAACTGCTGTACAGTACCGCTTAGTTCAGTGTCCATATTCTTTGGTAAATAAATCTTGTCGGGATTTTCAGGGACTTGCCTGAATTCAGCTAATGATCTGCCCGTCCTTCAAGCGGATCGACCGGTCAGACATGCCGGCAAGCTCCATGTCATGGGTTACGATGACAAAGGTTTGTTTGAATTTCTCCCGGAGAACAAAGAACATCTCATGCAATTCCTTCTTATTCTGGCTGTCAAGGTTCCCGGAAGGTTCATCTGCAAGGATCACGGCTGGCTCATTGATGAGGGCCCTGGCAACTGCCACCCGTTGCTGTTCCCCGCCAGAGAGTTCTGAAGGTTTGTGTTCCAGCCTGTCCTGCAGGTTCAGGAAAGCCAGCAGTTCCCTCGCCCTGGATTCTACTTCCTTTCGCGAATGCCTGGCAATAAACCCTGGTATACAGACATTCTCGAAGGCATTGAATTCAGGCAGCAGATGATGAAACTGGAATACAAAGCCTATTTTCAGGTTCCTGAATTTTGCCAGTTGTTTTTCGCTGAATGAATCAATGTCCTCATCATCTATCCACACCTTGCCCTTGTCCTTTTGAAGAAGGGTACCGATGATCTGCAACAGGGTTGTCTTTCCAGCACCGCTGGCACCTACAATGGAAATGATTTCAGCGTTGCCGATCTTCATATCGATTCCCTTCAGCACCTGGAGGTCTCCAAAAGATTTATTGATATTTTCTGTCCGGATCATTTCCCGTTCTGATGAATTATAGTAGAACAATGTACAAATATATCAAATAGCAGGAAAGCATGACCAATCCTTTCCAGCGGGAGAGAATTAATTTTGGCTTGATAAACATCATCCCCATAAGTATCAATGCAATCCCGAATAACCAGTAAATATCGAAAGAAAGGATCATGGGATTTACTTCCAGGGGTTTGACCATGCTGGTGATGCCAAGGACAAAACCAAGGTTAAAAATGTTGGAACCGATTATATTGCCTATGGAAATATCAGTATGTTTCCTGAAGGCCGCTATGGCTGAAGTAGTAAGTTCCGGGATACTGGTACCAACTGCAATGAGTGAAATGGAGATAATCCTTTCGCTGATTCCGAACTCCCTGGCAAGTATAACCGCATTGTCAACCAGTATATTAGCGCCCAGTGCAAGTCCGCCAGAGGACCCTACGATCAAAAGCAAGGCCGGGATCAATTTCATTTCTTTCTGATCGTTCTCCTCTGTCTCTTGTTCACTGCTTCTGGACTGGTAAACAGAATAAAAAACATAGCCGATCAACAGGATAAAAATCAATAAGCCTTCACTCCAGGAAAACCTGAGATCCAGCAGGAAAAGGAAAACGATCAGGCTGAAAAGGAACATGACAGTCCAGTTTGGCCAGAAGATCTTAGGTTTCACCGGGATGGGCAGGATCAGGACTGTGATGGCCAGTACAAGCAATACGTTTGAAATATTTGATCCTATCACATTATATACAGCAAGGTCTGTATGTCCTTTGACGGCGCCTGTGAGGCTCACCAGTAATTCGGGAGCAGAGGTGCCAATGGCAACTATCGTAAGGCCGATAACAAAAGGAGAAAGCTTAAAACGCCGGGCAACGGAAACACTGCTTCTTATGAGGATCCTGCCACTGAATACCAACAGTGCAAAACCTATCAACAGGAAAAAGTATACCATCGGATATTGGACTGGATCAAAAGATAATAATTGGGATAGCAGGATGCTTAATCGAGGTCATCCTTGAACTTTTTGAAATCATCCATCAGTCCTTCAGAACTTTCTTTGATATTCTTCCCAATGTCATCCAGTCCACTTTTAATGTCAGGCGCACTTTGATTCAGCTCACGCTTTATATCATCCGCGGCCTTTCTGAATTCACGCATTCCCTTCCCAAGACCCCTGGCCATCTCCGGTATCCTTTTGGAGCCAAAAAGAATGAGTACGGCTAGTCCAAGAATGACTATCTCCTGACCACTTATGAATAATACAATCTGGAACATGATTTCAATAATCTAATACAAATATACAGTAATTGCGATAACCAAATATAACTCTTTTTAAGGATAATAAAATGTCGCTGAATTTTGTGTGCCACAAAATGTAGGCTCCTTATTTAATATCCTTAAAAAGCAAAATCATTGATTCTTTTATTTGATTGGGTGTTAATTAAGGAGCCTTTTTTAAGCTTGCTTAAAAAGCAGCGACGTATTAATACCCAATCAAATAAAAGGACCTATGACCTTCGTTTACTCTTCAATACCCTGGTTGTCTCCGACTTCAGTATGGTGTCATAAACTACAGGTGTGGCAATAAACAGAGACGAATAAGTACCAACCACAACACCGATCAACAAGGCAAATGTAAATCCTCGGATCACCTCACCTCCGAAAAGGAAGATCATCAACAACACGAAAAATGTACTTAAGGAGGTGCTGAATGTACGGCTCAGAGTACTGTTCAATGCCATGTTAAGGATCTCTGTACGATCCCGTTTCCGGTAGAGCCCGACATACTCCCTGATACGGTCAAAAACCACCACTGTATCGTTGATGGAATAACCCACGACTGTCAGTATGGCCGCGATAAATGCCTGGTCAATCTCCAGTGAGAAGGGCATGATCCCATAGAACAGAGAGAATATCCCCAGGATTATAAGCACATCATGCACCAGGGCAGCAACTGCCCCAAGACCATATTGCCAGTTCCGGAATCGGATCAGTATATAGATAAATATAACCACCAGGGCGAACAGGATGGCCCAGATTGCCTGGACCTTGATATCATCAGCGATGGTGGGACCAACTTTCTGGGAACTTTGCCTGTAATCGCTCAAAAAGGACTCAAAACTCACGTTATCTCCTATGTATGGCTTCAATCCCTCATAGAGTAGCTGTTCAACTTCTTCATCAACCTCTACGGCATCTTCATCAATCTTATACTTGGTTGAAATCCTCACCTGGTTGTCTGACCCGTAGGTAATCACCTCCGGTGGTTCACCTAATACAATATCCAGGCTGTTTTGGATATCCTCGGTATTGACTGATTCTTCGAATTTAACAACATAGGTGCGCCCCCCCGTAAAATCGATCCCCTGGTTCAATCCCCGCGTAAGCAGTGAAACCACACCAGCCAGAACAATAATCCCGGATATCACATAGAATATTTTCCGGTTACCAAGGAATTGTATATTGGTGTTCCTGAAGGCATTTTGAGTCAGTTTGGTGGCAAATGTGATCGTCCGGTTTTTAGTGAGCATTCTTTCATATACCAACCTGGTGATAAAAATGGCAGAAAACAGTGAGGTAGAGATCCCGATCACCAGGGTTGTGGCGAAACCTTTAATGGGGCCCGTTCCTAAGATTAAAAGGATAATCCCGGTAAGCAATGTCGTGACGTTGGCATCGATAATGGCCGATTGGGCATTTTTATATCCGTCGGAGACCGCCAGCTTAATGCCTTTCCCGGCAATGATCTCTTCACGGATCCTATCATAAATTAGCACGTTTGCATCCACCGACATACCAATGGTAAGTACAATACCTGCGATACCTGGCAGGGTAAGCACGGCACCCAGGGATGCCAGTACACCGATCAGGAAGAACATGTTTGCCAGCAGGGCAAAGTCCGCCACCAATCCGGCCCTCCGGCTATAATAGAATACCATGTAAAGCATCACAATCAGAAAGGCCAACAGGAAGGAGTTCAATCCCGACTTAATGGCTGCCTGTCCCAGGGAAGGACCGACAATGGCCTCCTGAATAATGTGTGCCGGAGCTGGTAGTTTACCGGATTTCAACACATTGGAAAGGTCTTCAGCATCGGCATAGCTAAAGTTACCCCGTATGGTTGATCTCCCGTTGGGTATTTCTTCGTCAACTGTTGGGGCAGAAACCACGTAACCATCCAGCAGGATGGCGATGGCCTTGCCAACATTATCCCTGGTCAGTCGGGCCCAGACATTGGCTCCTTCAGCGTTCATTCCCATGGTGACCGTCGGTGCCCCGCCAGTCTGTGCAAAATCTACACTGGCGTTGGTCACTGCACCACCCTCGAGCGGAGGTCTTCCGTCTCTCCCTGTTATCCTTAATGAATAAAGTACAAAATAATTTTCAGCTTCATCATAAGGGGCCATGTCCCAATGGAAACGGACATCCCTCGGAAAAAGGGACCGTATCTGATTCATCTCCAGGTATCTCCTTACCTTCGCGGTATCCTTTATATGGGCAAAACCAATGCCGGCACCGGGCACGAATTGTCCCTGCCTGGTTACATTTGGCTGAAGTATGCCGAGCAGGGGGTTCTCCTCGATGAATTGATCCAGGGTCAGTGCAGCTGTGGTGTCACCCAGCAGGCTATCAGCTGAGATCTGGTCGAGCAGGCTTAATTCCTGGTCATCTGTATCTGCAGTTGTACTCTCTGTATCGGCTGGTTGCTCAAGTTCAGACAGCAGGGGATTGATTTGCTCATCCTGGGATGGGGCTTCTCCAGATCCCTCGGCTGCTTCTGATTCTCTCAGGGCTTCTTCTGCATCAAGTATCTCCCGGAGTCTGTTATTCGCCTCTTGCAGGAAAGGAAATATTTCAGAATTGTCATATGTTTCCCAGAATTCCAATACAGCAGTCCCCTGCAAAAGCTTCCTCACCCTCTCAGGTTCCTTAACCCCGGGTAATTGCACCAGGATCCTGCCCTGGGTTTCCAACATCTGTATATTAGGTTGAACCACACCGAAACGGTCAATCCTGCTACGCAATACATTAAAGGCATTATCCATAGATCCTTCGGTTTCCGCACGGATAACCCTGAGGACATCTTCATTGCTGGAATTAAAGTCTATCTGTCCCCTTAACTCACGTGTGGCAAAAATGGCCGCGAGCATGCCGTTCGGGTCAATTTCCTCGAAAGCCCTTCCAAACAGGGTGACAAAATCTTCCTGGCTGTCTTTCTGGTATTCCAGTGCTTGGGCAATGGCCTGGTTAAATGTTGAGTCACTGTTATAATTTGACAATGACCGTATCATATCTACCATGGATACTTCCAGGGTCACGTTCATCCCTCCTTTAAGGTCAAGTCCGAGGTTGATCTCCCTCTCCTGGCATTCCTTATAGGTGTATTTCCTTAGAACGATGTTATAGACAACTTCACCCTTGATGGAGTCGAGAAATGATTTTTCCATTACGGAATCCCCCTGGGCATAATTCCTGGCATCTCTTTCCACCTTCCTTGCAGCGAAGGTAAATGACAACTGATACACACACACTACAGCCAGGGCGATGGCAAAAAACCTTATGGCTCCTTTATTCTGCATTTGGTTCTTGTTTATTTATTGAACGCGCAAATATATACAATTTTCAGGACATCCGGAACTGTCTGACAAAGGTATACAGTGCCCCTTTTGTAAAATCTTTCCGATAAAAAAATCCCCCATATCAGCCGAAGGGGGATTTGATTGGATTTCGGGTATCTATTCGCTAGAAGAGGTTCATGTCATCAAGTGCTTTCATTACTTCTTTTACATGGCCTGCAGAAGTATTAAGCAAGGCCATTTCATCATCATTCAGGTCGATTTCAATGATCTTCTCAATACCGCCTCTGCCCAATACGACGGGAACTCCGAGACATACATCCTGGAGGCCGTATTCACCATTCAGGATGGTGGAAACGGGGAAGATCCTTTTCTGGTCGTTTACGATGGCTTCAACCATCTGTGCTGCAGCAGCACCCGGGGCATACCATGCAGAGGTACCCAGGAGTTTGACAATCTCTCCTCCTCCTTTGGCTGTCCTGGCCACAATTTTTTCTATTTCTTCACTCCCCAGAAGTTCTGTCAGAGGTATTCCGGCAATGGTTGTATATCGCGGCAAGGGGACCATAGTGTCACCGTGTCCGCCCATGAGAAGGGCCTGGATATCCAGGGGAGAAACATTCAGGGCATTGGCCAGAAAAGCCCGGTAACGACCAGTATCCAGTATGCCTGCCATGCCGAAGACAGGGTTGCCGGTTTTCTTGGCTGCCTTGGTGGCAGCATAGGTCATAACATCGAGGGGATTGGTCACCATGATAATGATCGCACCTGGTGAATATTTCATGGCCTTCTCCGCGACGTCCTTAACAATCAATGCATTGGTTTTAATCAGGTCATCCCGTGACATGCCCGGCTTCCTGGGCAGGCCCGATGTGATTACGACAATCCCGGAATCCTTGGTCTGTTCATAATCATCAGTACAACCGACCACCCTGGTATTGAAACTGTTTATGGCCGAAGTCTGCCAGATATCCAAAGCCTTTCCTTCGGCCACCCCGGGCTTAACATCGATCAGGATTACTTCTTTGGTAACGTCCTTATGTGCAATGACATTTGCGCAGGTTGCCCCAACGGCCCCGGCGCCAATAACGGTAATTTTATCCATTTTGAAGTGTTTTAGGATGAGTGCTTACCAAATTTACTTAAAAAATGGACAGCTTCAAACTGTAAGTAATTATTATATCTTTATATCATGTTCTTGCGGGGATCCATAGGTGCATTGATCACTTTTGTGGGATTGACGGGAAGCCAGGCACAGATCCAGGGTATTGACACCCTTTTCAGTCCATCTGATCTTTTCTACTTCTCCACCCTTGAGAGAGAATCGTTCAGCCAGTATTTCGAGGGCAAGCCTGATTATTTCAAGATGATCATTGCTGTAAATGCATCAGGCGCAGACAATGAGCCTGCAATATACCAGGATTGGATAGGGGAAATTGTACAGGAGATCCGGCATAATAAATATGACCGGCTTAGTGAAATAAAGAAAATCAACCAGGTCAGGAATTCAGTAAGTAAACCCTTGCTGATCACTTTTGAGCATCAGTCTGGTTTCGCTGACATGTTCAGGGCTGGAGAATATAACTACTACACTGCCGCATCCATTTATGCCATTATCCTCGACCAGCTGGAAATCCCCTATGAAATCAGGGAAGATGCGACCTCCATTTTTCTGCTGACATACCCGGATAGTGAACAGGTTCCCATTGAAATAGAGGGCCCTGGTTCCCAGTTTTTCGCATTTGCACATGATACCCGAAATAGTTTTGTTGAGTTTTTGAGGGAATCGCATGTCATTGATAATGCCACCTTTTCATCAACAGCATCTCGGGTACTCTTTGAACGATATTATTTTGCAGACTATGGATTAACAATCCGGGAGATGATCGGAATGCTGTATCTGAATTCCGCCATTGATTATCTGAACAGATCGGAACCTGAGAATGCTTATAAGCAGTTTGAAAAGGCATTTATCCTGTATCCATCCAGTAAAACCCAGTACTTATTGCTGGCTCAACTGAATAGTTTTCTGATCGCCATGGATTATCATGATCTTCGTGAACTGGGGTACTTGATCAAAGCCAGCAGACTGATGGGATTTGGAGTACGCAGGGACAGGATTGCCGCTTACCTGAAGGACATTATTAATGAAGTGCTTGTCAAAGAACAAGACCTGAAGGGAATGCAATACATCTATGATTATATGCAGGAATATCTTACTGATGAAGCATTGATGAGGGATTTTAGTTTCTGGTTCCATTATGAAACAGGGAGGTTCCTCTTTTGATGATGAACAATACTTTAAAGCCCTTACATCATTTGAAACCGCTTATTTCCTGAAACCTGATGAAAAGAACAACCAAAATTATTTAACCAGGGCCCTGGGCGGATATTCAATCAATACAAATCCCGGAGTGGTACTGGAAAAGATCAATCAATATGATACTGCTTTCCTGGAGATCCTCGATAATGAGATCTATCTGACGGTAAAACAACATGTCTGCCTGGCGTTTTTCGGAGAGGCATTCCAACTACAGGATGATAAGAATGGTGAACGTTATATGGCCATTTTCGAGGAAATGGCTGCACAGCATCCCGAGATAAGCTTTAATTACCTGGCCGTTGGCAACTCATACTCATCGGCTGCCATCTATTATTACCGCAAGGGCGAGATACAAAAATCGAGAAAAATCCTGGAAAAGGGACTCGAATATGCCCCTCAAAACCTGGAACTGAAATTAAAGTTGAAGTCCTTCGAATGATTAAAATTTGTTTTCCACAGCGAGGTGATATTCCTTCTGCAGGATATGGTAATGGTTAAGCCTGGTCTTTTCTTTGGCTATGATGTTCAGGGTCTCCATTTTGAAGGTACCTTTTGATACATAAAAACTGAGCTCAGCCACACCATTTTTGGAGGCAATTGGTTCGAGTTTATCATTCCAGTAAACCCCGTCTGTGAGCTTCCCCTGGAAAAATTCCACATTCTTGCCCTGGCTGGATAAAGAGATGACAAGTGTGAAGGTCTTATCCAGGCTGATCCTGTCAATCTCCCTTATCTGTATCCTTGCTTTATAAGATTTTGGTTCTCCGTCCTGGGTGTATTCTTTTAATCCGATGCCAGGTTGCCCGTTTAAATAGGGCGTTTCTGACTGTAATACACCACTTTCGTAATAGGTTGTACGAATGCCTGTGATCCGTCCGTTTTCATAGGGGGTTTTCCGGTAAACACTGCCATCGGGATAATACCAGATGGCCTCTCCGTGCTTATAGCCGTTGACATAGTTCATTTCTGTCTTAACCGTAATCCCGTCCGGGTAATAATTGGCAGCCAGACCTTGCTTCTTATTGTTTTCGTAGGTGATAATGTTTTCCAGGGTGCCATCTTTGCGATAATCCCTGGAGGTGCCATGCCTGAGCTTCCCTTTCGCCTCTGTCTCAGATTTAATTTTGCCATCGGGGTAATATTCCTTGAATACCTGGATACCAGAGGGATTGGCAGGTTGCTCCGGCGCCTTCTCCTTCTGAATGCATGTGGTCAAAAAAATAAATGATAAAATACTGATTAACTGATATTTGATATGATTCATGCTTTTTTCATTCGATCAGCATCTCAAAATCCTCGTTCAGTGGTAGATCCCTCTGGAAATCGAACAGGGTGAGCCGCCGGATTTGAAAGAAATAGTTCCAGTAATTCTGCAGTGCCATCAGGTAGTTCCTGGTGGCATCATCCCTTTCCCTCAGGGCTATGTTGAGGTCCGTCACATCAATCTTGCCTATGTAAAACCGCTGCTTGGTTACATCGAACCGCAGCTGTGCGACGGTATCAGACTTGGCGGCAATACGAAGCTGGTCATCCTGGAGATTGAACTGCATGACCTGTAGCATGACATTCTGGTCAAAGTCAATCTCGTCCTGCAATACATTGGTTCGGGTAACTTCCTGGTTTGATTGGGCCATTTTGAACTGGCCCTTGGCCAATCCCCAGTCCAGAATGGGTACCTCCAAACCAACCCTCAACCGCTCCCAGTCCTGCGTGTTCTGGTAGACATTCGCGAGGGTGGGGGACCGCTGCGTCAGTCCGAACTGGGCAAACAAGTCTGCCTGCAGTCCCCGTTCCGCCTTTGCCTGGGCCACCGATGCATCGGCTTCCAGCATTTGTCTCTGCAGGTCAATGATCTCCGGATTGTTCGCATGGGCCTGTTCAAGTGCCCTGCCCACATCTACCTCCATATCAGGGATCTCTGTCGGGATGATCAGTTCAATTTCTACAATCTCATTGTACCCGAGGAATGACCTGAGTTGGAACCTGGCAATTTCCAACTGTATACCTGCCGCATTCAGGTCAGTACTGGAAGTCAGAAAAGCCAGCTCAAGTTGCAGCAGCTCATTCTCGGCAATGGTACCTATGTTATACCTTCCCCTGGCAATCTGAAAAAGGGTATCGTTATTGGCATAATTCAGCTCGGCTATCTGGAGGTTTACCTGGGCAAGGGCCAGGTTGAAAAAATAATTCACTGCTGTTAAGCTCACCTGCTCGAGAGATTCAACGTAATTCTTCTGGGCTGCCTCATATTTCAATGGTTCGATCTTCCTCTCCCAGCGAAAACTGTTATGCGCCTTGATGGGTTGCCTGATTCCTATACTTACCGGAGTGGAAGAATAGGTGCTGGTAGTCATATCATCTCTGAGCAAATCGATCCGCCGCATGCCGGAACTCATAAAAATAGAGCCTCCTGTGGGAGCAATATTCTGTTGCAGTGAAGCAGTTACATTATAGGTTGCCTGGCTTCTTTCCACAAAAGCATCATTCCCATCCGGGAGTGTGATAATGTCAATGGACCTGTCCAGATCCGGCAGGGTTCCCTGGAGGGTAAGGCTTGGCCGGAATTTTGCCTTATGCGTCCGGTACTCCCAGTAGCTTCCCCTGAAACGGTGCCTTGCCATGATGGCCCTGGGGGATTGCTCCCTGGCAAGACTGATCACATCATCAAGGGTGAAATGCAGGGTCCGGACCTGCGCCGTCCCGGTGAGAGAAAACCCGGTAATGATAAATAGTAAGATAAATCTTATGTTGTGTTTTTTCACTGAATGTTCGCTTAAATTATTCATGCCTTAGAGATTCGATGGGATCCTTTTCGGAGGCTCTTTTTGCCGGTGAATAGCCAAATACTACCCCGACCGAAGCAGAAACCACAAAGGCAACGATGACGGAGAAGGGTGAGACAATGGTCAGGATTCCGGTGAACTTATTGATCAGCATTGAGAGGACAATCCCCAGGATCACACCAATGAGTCCACCGGTTACACTGATCATTATCGCCTCTGACAGAAACTGGACCACGATATCCATCTTCCTGGCACCTATGGCCATTCGGGTTCCAATTTCTTTGATCCTTTCCATCACCGAGGCAAACATGATATTCATGATACCGATTCCGCCCACCAGAAGAGATATACTCGCAATGGCCCCTAACACGATGTTGAAAATATCCTTGGTACGCTGCTCCTGCTTGAGCAACAATTCTGGTACGGTGATCTCATAATCCTTAACCTCAGCATGCCTCCGGAAAAGCATCCTGCTCAGGAATTCTGTGGATGCAGTCAGCTCCTTAGAATCGTTTACCTGGACGACGATTTTATCCAGCTGGTGGTAATTGCTGCTAGTATTCTGTGTGGGATTCGAACTCATGGAAAAAAAACGTCCAAAGCTGACCGTGGATTGAGATTGCTTGATCCTGGAGCTGACAAGGGCACGGTTCTGGAACCGCATCAGCATGGTTTTCGTCGGGATGTAGATATTATCATTATACACATTCACTCCGGTATTTTCAAATGCGGTCAGGCTGACATCAGTGCGTTCCAGCACACCTACCACCTTGAGCCAGATCTGGTCGAATTTAATGTATTTATTGATAGGATTTTCTTTGGGAAAGAATTTGGCCCGAATATTGGATCCGATCACACATACTGGAATCCCATTCTCTTCATGGTATTTACTGTAAAACATACCCTCCTGCAAGGCAAGGTTATAGATATCAAAATATTCCGTGTTAACGCCCAGCAATTTGGCCTGTTCCCGTTTTCCTGCCATGACAGCATAGCTGTTGAGAGCAATTTCAGGACTGATACGGTTAACCGTTGGTAAAATCTCTTCGATGGCTTGGGCATCCAACAGGGTGAGACCAGGTGAAAACTTGGTCTTCTGTTTGTTATCACCGTTGCCGCTTTCAGTCGTTTCCTCTTCACCGGCAGGAGTAACGATTGGTGTGATCACTATGTTATTCACACCCACCATTTTCATCTGTTCAAGGATCTCCTGCTGGGCCCCGTTCCCAATGGCAAGCATGCTGATCACTGCACCCACTCCAAAGATGATGCCCAATCCTGTTAATATAGACTTCAGTTTATTGGCCAGGATGGACTCCAGGGCAATGATGATATCATGAAAATAGCGTTCCATTTTTCCTTACATTTGTGTCATCTATTAACCATTGCCGGAAGGCCGGGATGCTCCCTGAGACCCCATCCCACGCCGCTGTTGTCTTTGCATTTGTTCCTCTTCCCTTTGTTTTTGCTCTTCCTCTTCCAGGCGTATCTTTTCGGCTTCTTTCTCCCGGATTACCTCCACCAGTTCCAGCCCGGTAAATCGCATATCCTCAGCCCCTTCAGGAACTGATAACAGGATCTTATCCCCCTCATCCAGTCCCGCTTCAACAATGATCTCGTTCTCATTCGACTCATCCAGTACGACTACCTGCTTGGTGTTGTTTCTCAGATAGACATAGGTCATACTGTCATTCGAATGAACGGCTTCCAGGGGGATATACAGCACTGAATCAAATGTTTCTGTAATGATGCTGTTGCTGGTTGTCATGGAAGGCCTGAGAATGGGATCTGATTCGTTCAGCTTAATAACCACTTCAAAGACTTTGGCATCTGTATTGGGCAGCTGTTCCCCGATATTGGCCACCTCTGTGACCGTTCCTGTATATTCTTTTTCAGGGAAAGCATCCACACCGGCCCTGACTTTCTGTCCCACTTTGATCTTGCTGATATCAATCTCATTTACATAAGTCTTGGAAACCATGGTGGACATATCCGGCAGGGTAGCCACGGTCAGGTCCCAGGGATTGATCTCGGAGCCCACAGTTCTTTTCTGTCCTCTCCAATCTCTCTTGTATATAACCATGCCAGGAGCCGGTGCAAGGATAACAAACCGTTGCAGCACATCCTCCATTTGTGCTTTTCTTCTTCGCTGCTTGGCCAGGTCAACCGTTACCTCAGTCATATCGGCATTGTATTGCTGGACTTTCAGCATGTAATTTTTTACCGCCTGATCATAGGCACGTTCTGCCTTATCCACATTTATCTTGGCCGACCGTATGGTGGCCGGAGGTTCGAACTGGCTCTGTTCGAGGGTGATCTCTGCTTCCTCCATATTGAATTCCAGGTTGATCATTTCATCACGAAGCATCCTTAGCTGGATTGTCGTGTCCAGTTTGGTTTTCATATATTCTGATTCCCTTACTTCAAGTTCATCGGATATGTCCTTATATGAGTTATCAGCCTCGGAACGGTCAAGTGTTGCCACATAGTCCCCTGAATCAACAACAGTTCCTTCCGGAACCATGTCCTGGATCTTGATGTTTCGGATCCTCAGCTCCCGACTTCTCAAAAGTAAGGGAGCCATAATATCTGTAGAGGTTTGTGCCTGCAATTCGCCGGTAATGGTAACCAGGATCTCGAATTGTCCCTGTTTCACTTCTGTTTCAAGTGGTTTGGTCGAATCGTCTTTGGATGCAACGGAATAAATGATCGCTGCTGAGATAATCGCAGCTAAAATGATCAGGAATACCAGGGTGCGTCTTTTCATTATATGGTTTGTATTATAAGATGTTGCTTAATTGAATCAGCTAAATTAGACTAAAAATCCTGTAAATGGTTTAATCAGGATGAGAGCTTATGTTAAAAAAAGATAAAAAATCAACCTATTTGAGGCCTGAAATCATATCTATAACCTGTTTTGCCAAAAACTCTGCCACCGATTCGGATGCTGCTTCCGTGTAGATCCTGATAATGGGTTCAGTGTTGGATTTCCGGAGGTGTATCCAGCCCTCAGGCAGGTCAATTTTTACACCATCTTCCGTATTGACCGGAAAGTCCATATATTTCTCCTGCACCTTATTAAGGATCTCTTCTGTATCAGTACCAGGTTCCAGCGCCACTTTGTTTTTTGATATGGTATATTCAGGGTACCTTTTCCTCAATTCACTCGCTGTGCATCCCTGTGATGCAAGGAATGTCAGGAATAAGGCGGCACCTGTCAGGGCATCCCTGCCATAATGCATCCCCGGGTAGATCACACCACCATTTCCTTCTCCCCCGATCACGGCTTTGTTTTCTTTCATTACCCGGCTCACATTCACCTCTCCCACCGGGGAAGCAAAGTGGCTGTATCCATATTTTTCTGTAACATCTCTGAGGGCCCTGCTGGAAGAAAGGTTAGACACAGTGTTGCCGGGGGTTTTGCTCAGTATATAATCAGCCACCGCAACAATGGTATACTCTTCCCCGAAGAACTGTCCCCGTTCATCTATCATGGCCAGCCGGTCAACATCTGGATCTACTACCAGTCCCACATCAGCCCCATGATCCACAACTGCTGCCGACAGGTCGCCAAGATGTTCCGGCAGGGGTTCAGGATTATGCGGAAAGATGCCGTTGGGTTCACAAAACAGTTCTATCACCTCTGCCACTCCTAATTGCTTCAGTAAATCCGGCATTATGATTCCCCCGACAGAATTAACACAATCCACCACTACCTTCATCTCTGCTTTTTTAACAATCTCCGGATCGACCAGGTCCAGTGCCAGTATCCTGTCTATATGCTTCTGTCCAAAACCGGATAAATGGGTGACCTGCCCGATGTTTTCCACCGGTGCATAATCATATTTTCCTGCCTCCACGATATCCAGGATCCTTTGACCTTCCTCCGCTGAGATGAATTCTCCCTTGCCGTTCAACAGTTTCAGTGCATTCCATTGTCCCGGATTATGGCTGGCGGTAAGAATGATGCCTCCGTCGGCATTTTCCATGGATACGGCAATCTCAACCGTAGGAGTTGTCGCCAGTCCCAGGTTCAGCACATCCACCCCCATGCCCATCAAAGCCCCGCAAACCAGCGTATCAACCATCTCTCCAGAAGTGCGGGCATCCCTTCCAATCACTACCTTGAGGTTTTGCTTTCCTGAAGACTCCTTTATCCAGGCTGCATAGGCTGAAGAAAATTTAACGATGTCAAGGGGTGTAAGGCCATCCCCAGGATCCCCCCCTATGGTTCCCCTGATTCCAGAAATAGATTTTATCAATGTCATGGCACAAAGATGCTAACAACCCAATAAATTTACAATAATCGAGCTATTCTTTTTCGATCCCGGCAGCTTAAAAAATCGTAAATTTGGCCTTCATGAAGAATAAATCAGGTTTAGAGAGGCAGCAAGCTCCCCAGGAGACCAGGCTAAATAAGTTTATAGCTAATACAGGTGTATGTTCACGCAGGCAGGCTGATACATTGATAAAGTCCGGGTCCATAAAGGTAAACGGCAAAACCATCACCGAACTTGGCACAAAGGTTGGCCCTAAGGATGTGGTCACCCATAAAGGAAAAATCCTGCAGGGTGAGAAAAAGATCTACATACTCCTGAATAAGCCCAAGGATTATCTTACCACTGTAAAGGATACCCATGGCAGGAAGACGGTCCTGGACCTGGTCAGGGGATGTTGCCCCGAAAGAATATATCCGGTGGGCCGGCTTGACCGGAACACCACCGGGGTCTTACTGCTTACCAATGATGGGGCCATGGCAGAAGCTTTAACACATCCATCATATAACCGAAAAAAAGTCTATCATGTCTTCCTGAACAAAAACCTGAAAACCAGTGACCTGGCACAGATTAGCAATGGAATAGAACTGGAAGATGGTTTCATCAGACCTGACAGCATCCAGTATACCGATGCAAAGGATAAAAAGCAGGTTGGCATGGAGATCCATTCCGGAAGAAACCGAATTGTCAGGAGGATTTTTGAACACCTGGATTACCGGATAGAAAAATTGGACAGGGTTTACTTTGCCGGATTGACCAAAAAAGGAGTTTCCAGGGGACAATGGAGACATCTAACAGACAAGGAGATTGCCATGTTCAAAATGTCTGTGCCCGGAAAAAGCAGGAAAAAATGAAAACCGGTATTTTATGGCTGCTTTGCCTCTGTATCCTGACGATGGTTTCGGGACAGCCGGCATCCGGACAATCCGGGCCTGTCAGTGGAAAGATCATTGACAAGAAGACCGGTCATCCCCTGGCCTTTGTGAATATCACCTACCTTGCATCGGGACAGGGAACGGTATCCAATATTGACGGGGAATTCAGTATTTCTTCCTCCAGGGAAATAGATTTCCTGAAATTCACTTATGTGGGCTATCATCCCAGCTTCATTGCCAGGGAAGATATCCGGCCGGGTGAAAAACTGACTATCGAACTGGACCCCAAAGCCTATGAAATAGACGAAGTGAAGATTTTACCCGGCGTTAACCCGGCCCATCGCATCATAAAGCTTGCCAGTGGCAACAGGAAACTGAACAACCCGGAGAAACAGCGGTCCTTTTCCTACACTACCTACAGCAAAATGTATTTTACCATGGATATCGACTCCATGTTCCAGGCAGGAAGAGATTCAATGGAGAGTGATGTGGACAGTTCCCGGCAGGACCTGGAAAAATTCCTCGAAAAACAGCACCTCTTCCTGATGGAATTCGTAAGCGAACGAAAATTCAAGCCCCCCGACAAGAACAAGGAGGTGGTCACGGCTTCCAGGGTTTCCGGATTCAGGGACCCCTCATTCACCATGCTTGCATCCCAGATCCAGTCCACCAGCTTCTATGATGAATTGATCCTGATATGGGATAAGAAATACCTTAATCCCATCAGCAACGGGAGTACTAAAAAATACCTGTTCATTCTTGAGGATACCATGTATACGGAACAAATGGATTCCCTTTTTGTAATCTCATACCGCCCATTGAAGGGCAGGAATTTCGATGGACTGAAAGGGTTCCTGCATATTAATTCCAGGGGATATGCCATCCAGAATGTGGTCGCGGAAGCAGCCGAGACAGAAGGTATATTCAGGATCAGGATACAGCAGAAATATGATTATATAGCCAACAAACAATGGTTCCCTGTCCAGTTGAACACAGATATCATCCTGAGTCCGAATAATGCCGAGGCAAACGGGGAACCGGTAAAATTGCTCGGAATAGGAAAAAGTTATCTTTCAAACATCCGGCTTGACCCGGAATTTAATAACGGGGAATTTGACCAGATTGAGCTGGAGGTAGACGATGGTGCACATAAACAGGAAGAGGACTACTGGTCACAGTACCGGGTGAATCCACTGAGCAGTAAAGATTCCAATACCTATCAGTTTATTGACAGTGTTGGACAGGAAGCACATTTTGACCGAACCCTGAAGATTTTTGAAACTTTTGCCTCCGGCTATATCCCCATCGGATTCCTAAACCTTGATTACCGCAGCCTGATCCACTGGAACCAGTATGAGGGATTCCGTTTCGGCGCAGACGTCGAGACCAATGATAAGATAGCATGGTGGTTCAGCATCGGTGGCAAGGTGGCTTATGGCACCAGGGATAAAAGGATGAAATACGGGGGGTGTCTGAAATTAAACCTGAACTACAGAAAGGATGCCTGGATCAAGTTCAAATATGATAATGATGTTGTGGAAACCGCTGGTTTCAGATTTCTTGACAAGCCTCCCATAACATCTTCGGAAGTATTCCGCAGCTTCCTGATTGCAGAAAAGGATATCATGGAGGAAAAAGCCTTTGAACTTCAATTCCCTGCACTTCGGTATGTGAAAATCAATACTTACTTTTCCCGGGCCACCAGGCTGGTTACATCTGATTACCGTTACCAGGTTTTCACCCCTGAGGGAGAGCAGGAGACGGACCGTTTCGATATGACAGAAACGGGCATTTTACTCAGGTATGCCCATAAGGAAAAATTTCTCGAGACGCCGAGGGGGAACAGGTTGTCTCTGGGGACCAACTACCCTGTGCTATATGCCAATGTCCGCGTTGGACTCCCGGTACTGGGAGGAGAATATGAATATACAAAAGTCGAAGCCAAGATCACCAAGACCTTTGTCAGCAAATCACTCGGGGACACAAAAATTGCCCTGGCCGGTGGCTGGGCTGACAGGAGCCTGCCCTATCCACTACTGTATGCTGGTATCGGAAGTTATGGTATATTTACCATCGAGTCCGAAAACAGTTTTGCTACCATGCGGCTCAATGAATTTGTTTCGGACCGTTTTGCCAATCTCCATTTCCAGCAGGATTTCGGCAAACTCCTTTTCAGCAAAGGGCAGTTCCAGCCTGGAATTGTACTGGCCACAAATGTTGGATTTGGACAGCTTACAGCTAATTCCAACCATGTTAACCTCGTACAGGAATCTTATGAGAAAGGCTATTATGAATCAGGTATCCTCTTCAATAATCTATTGCGCCACTGGTTCATCGGATATGGGCTCGGGGTGTTTTACCGGTACGGTCCTTATTCACTTACCAAAACAATTGATAATTTTGCATTTAAATTCACCATACGCTTTAACCTGTAAAACATTATGCCACACAAGGCAGGATTTGTAAATATCATTGGGAAACCAAACGTGGGGAAATCCACCCTTATGAATGCCATGATAGGTGAGAACCTGTCCATCATCACCTCCAAAGCCCAGACGACAAGGCACAGGATCCTCGGTATCGTGAACGGGGAGGACTTTCAGGTGGTATATTCCGATACACCTGGATTGATCACCCCTGGATACAAGTTGCAGGAATACATGTTGAAATTTGCCAGGTCCGCTTTCACCGATGCAGATATCATACTTTATGTGACAGATATTGAGGATGGTACAGAGAAGGCTTCAGAGATGGTAGTTCAGCTGAACAAATTAAAGATCCCCTTACTCATCCTGATCAACAAGATCGACCTGAGCAATGAGGAAGCCGTCAGCAGGCTGATCAAAAACTGGCAGGAGGCTGTTCCTGCTGCCACCATCATTCCTATATCAGCCCTGGAAAAATTCAATCTGGAGAGAATCTTTGCACTCATACTGGAAAGTCTGCCTGAATCACCGCCTTTCTATCCCAAAGATGAACTGACAGATAAAAGTGAACGTTTCTTTGTTTCAGAGATGATCCGTGAGAAGATCCTTTTAAATTACCAGCAGGAGGTACCTTATGCGGTGGAGGTTGAGGTAGAAAGTTTTAAGGAATCCGACAAGATCATCAACATCGGAAGCATCATCTATGTTGAACGTGAATCACAGAAGGGGATCCTGATCGGTCACCAGGGAAAAGCCCTCAAGAAAGTAGGAACCATGGCCAGGATTGACATGGAGAAATTTTTTGAAAAGAAGGTCTTCCTGGAATTGTTCGTAAAGGTTAAGAAGGACTGGAGGAATGACAGCCGGATTTTGAAACAATTCGGGTACAATCCCACCTAGTAAAAAAAAGACAGATATGGGAAATTTAGTTGCCATAGTAGGCAGGCCTAACGTGGGCAAATCCACCCTCTTCAACCGCTTGACGGAGAGCAAGGAAGCCATTGTAGATGAAATAAGTGGAGTAACACGTGACCGGCATTACGGGAGGTCCGAGTGGAATGGGCGGGAATTTTCGGTCATCGATACCGGGGGTTATGTGACAAATTCTGAGGATGTATTCGAGGAAGAGATCCGCAAACAGGTATTGCTGGCCATGGATGAGGCCAATGTCATCCTCTTTGTGGTTGATGTGTTAAGCGGTATTACTGACCTGGATGAAGCAGTGGCTGGGATGCTCCGAAGAATTGACAAGCCAGTGCTGCTGGCAGTCAATAAGGTGGATAATAATGAGCGCCGCTATGATGCCAATGTTTTCTATAAACTGGGACTGGGGGAGATCAATCCCATTTCCTCCATCAACGGGAGCGGCACGGGAGACCTGCTGGATGTCCTGGTGGAACACTTCTCTGAGGAGAAGGATACAGAGGAAGAGGGCATACCACGATTTGCCATTGTGGGAAGACCAAATGTTGGAAAATCGACACTGATAAATACCCTCATAGGTGAGGAAAGGAACATTGTCACACCCATTGCAGGCACCACCCGTGATTCCATCCTGACAAGATACAGTAAATTCAACCATGACTTTTTCCTGATAGATACGGCAGGGCTCAGGAAAAAGGGAAAGGTATCAGAAGACCTGGAATTTTATTCCGTGTTGCGTTCCATCCGGTCTATAGAAACGGCCGATGTCTGTTTGTTGCTGATCGATGCCGAACGTGGTATAGAAGGACAGGATGTAAACATTTTGCACCTGATCATCAGGAACCGCAAAGGCATAGTAGTCCTGGTGAATAAATGGGACCTGGTCGAGAAGGATACCAATACTATGAAAGCGCTTGAAAAACAGATCCGTGAGAAATGCGCCCCTTTTCAGGATTTTCCCATTATTTTCATCTCTGCTATTAATAAACAGAGGGTATTCCGGGTACTGGAAACAGCCATGGAGGTCTTCCGGAACCGCATTCAGAGAATACCCACTTCCGCCCTGAACAAACATATGCTGGAGGCCATCGAGCAACACCCACCACCAGCCTATAAGGGAAAATACATCAGGATAAAGTATGTTACTCAATTGCCCACACATGCTCCCACTATTGCCTTTTATGCAAACCTGCCCCAGTACATCCGGGATCCCTACAAACGTTACCTGGAGAATCGCTTGCGTGAAAAATTCGAGTTGACCGGTGTGCCTGTACAGATCTTTTTTAGAGAAAAATAGGACCTTCAGAAAATAATGAAACTAATATTAATTCGTTGTAAATTTGTAGGCATAATTAAAGATTAGATTGAGAAGGATAATATATACCATGATTTTTGTGACACTGGCCCTGGCTGGTTGTCCCACGCCAAAGACCCTGCCTGATATACCCTCTGTCGAATACAAGGGTTTTATTCTGGAAAAGAAGATCAATGCACTGAACCAGGAGGTCCTTACCGGGACCCTGACATTTGATTTTGAGGACGGAGATGGGGATGTCGGGATCGAAGCTATCTTCGACAGCATCAATGCGCCGGATTCAATAAAATACAACCTCTTCCTGACCCTGCATGAAATGGTTAATGGCGTTTACCGGGAAGTGGATACATCTGAACTCCTGTCCCCTCCTTACTACCGTATCCCGCCGCTTGACAGGGAGGGACAGAATAAAACCCTGAAGGGTGAGATCAGCGTGGATATTGAATATTATACCATTGATTATGATACGCTCAGGTACTCTTTCTACTTGATGGACCGGGCATTCCACAGAAGCAATGTGGATACCACCGACGAGATTACATTTATCGATTGGGAGTAAATCCGGCCGGAAGAATGATCAGTCTCAGGTGATGGTCAAATCTCTATGCCCATGAACAACACATCATCTACCTGGTCATTATCCTCTTTCCAGATCTCAAAATTGTTCTTGATGTAGTTGTATTGTTCCTCCATGGTTTTCTCATGAATATCTCTCAACATGTTCTTTACACGGACCATCTTGAATTTTTTCCCCAGCGGTCCGCCAAACTGGTCTGGATAACCATCTGAGAACATGTATACCTTATCCCCTTTGATCAACTGGTATTCAAAGGTTTCAAACAGCTTGTCTTCCTTTTCATATTGTCCCCCAACAGAACTCCTGCTACCCCTGATATAGGTCTGTTCACCTGAGCGGTATATGATCATGGGCCTCATAGCTGAAGATACCCTCAGAAGATTGGTCTTCATGTTGATCTCAGAAACGATGATATCCATCCCGTCATTGGATCTTTCCGCTTCAATATTCTGGTTCAGGGCCTCCATGATCTCCTGGTCAAGCATTTCCAGCAGGGATGCGGGCGAATCAACTTCTTTCCTCGCGATGATATCTTTGATCAGCGTCGTGCCGATCATGGACATGAAAGCGCCAGGCACACCATGTCCGGTCGAGTCAGCACATACAACAACAAACCTGTTATCATCCATCTGGTCATACCAGTAAAAATCCCCACTTACAATATCACGTGGCTGGTAGAAAACAAACGAACCTGAAAAAGTCTCCTGAAGCTTGCTGATGGGTGGCAGGATACTCGCTTGTATCCGCTGGGCATAATTGATACTATCGGTGATATCCTTGTTCTTGATCTCGATCTCGTCTTTCTGCATAACCACCTCCCGGGTCCTTTCATCCAGCTTCTTCTGCAGGATCTCCTGGAACTGTTTGGCCTTTCTTTCCCGGTACTTTATGATCACCAGGAAGAAGGATATAAGCATCAATATAGCTATGGTAATAAACCACCAGGTCTTCCAGATGGGGAGCTTTACCCTGAGCCTGAATTCTACTGGGACTCTTGTACCCACATTCTCACTGTTGTAGGCCATGAGCATGAAGGTATAGGTTCCGTCCTCAATACGCGGGTATTGTTCAGAAACTGCGGTGGTCGGATCGGACCAGTCATCATAACCATCCAGCTTGTACTGATAGGTCACTTTCTCAGGGGCTGCATAATTCAATCCTATCCATTCTATCCTGACCTTATAAATGCCATAGGGCAGCACGATGGGTTTGGAAATGTCATATTCCTTATCTGATATATTCACGGAAAGGATACTGGCCAATGGCGGTGTCATATTCCTCCGTTCCTTTCTGGTGTCAAACTGGATGAGTCCGTCAGAAGTGCCAAACAGGACAACTCCCTCTGAGGTTACAACCGCAGCATTTGGCTGGCAGTCACCGCTGATCCCGCTCTCAGTCCCATATGTTACAATAATTCGCCGCTCAAGATCCAGTTTGCTCAGTCCAAGCCTGTGCCCAATCCAAATATTGCCCTGCCTGTCGTCCACGATACTGTAACAGGCCGCAGACTTCAGTCCATTGTAAGTGGAATAATGCTCCAGCGTGTCAGCCATGAACTGGAATATCCCTCCATTGGCCGTGGCAGCCCAGAGGTTCCCATATTCATCCTGTGTAATGGAAACGAATTCAAGAACAACCATTTGTTCGGCCGAGATCACATACTCCCTTTCCGTATTGACAGATACGATTCCATCGCTGCGGGTAGCAATCCAGGCATTGCCCTCATTATCTACAAATACATCATTGATCTTGTTGTGGGGTATCCTCGGACCGATACCGAAGCGTTCCATCTTACCACTTGCAGCATTGATTGAAAATACACCATTGTTGGTTGCCATCCAGATGATCTCACCTGCACCATCTATGGCATTGACGATATTCTCAAGGGAGTTCTGTGAAATAAAATACCTGGAGATCACTTCCTGCTCAACATTCATCCTGTAAAGGCCACTATTGCCTGTACCAATCCATAAATATCCATTATCATCCTCGAACAGGGCTGTGATTTTATCCCGAGGGAGTCCGTTGACGGGACCGTATTCTTTGCTGGTGGATAACAATCCTTTATTATACCTGACCAGCTTGCCATGCCCGGCCATCCAGAATCCATCATCATCAGCAAGCACTGCAGACAGGGTGGTCCCATTCTGATCCTGGTAATCATGAAAGGTAAATGCCTCATCGAACAGTCCCGCTAGTCCGTTCCCATAGGTGCCAATCCAAATGTTTCCTTCAATGTCCTGGAATACCTCTGTGGTGTTTTTTGAAGCCAGGCCATTAAGTTCGTTGAAATTTACGAACTCCGTGATGCTTAAGTTTTCAGTATTTACTGCCAATTTGTAAACGCCCTCTCCCCGGGTACTCAGCCATAAGTAATCATCCCTGTCAAGGGTAATGGACTGGATGGATGTATACCTTAACATTTTTTCGTTCCCAATCTTTTCAACCAGGATAGAGGGGACCTCGCCATCGTCAAACTTCATTGCAAAAAGTCCCTCGTCCTGAGATCCTATCCAATAAATTCCGCGGCCCTCATCATGTGAGATATCAGTTACCTGTGTATAGGGTACCTGTGAGATCTTTGACTGGTAGGTAATGGTATCAGCAGCAAAATCATAGCCATAGAGATGCAGTCCATCAAAAGCACCTACCAGGAGTCGTCCGGATGGAGTAAAAAGAACAGAAGTAATGAGTTTCCGGTTGAAGGGTTCACGGATATTAATGGCCTCATGATCCTGGGTTATGATGATCAATCCCTGGTTCTGCGTAGCAAAAACAATACGTCCCTCAGGGTCCTCTACGATATCATTAATGGTACTTGTTATCTTTTCGCCAATATCCATAACCTGAAATTTCTTTCCGTTATAGAAAGTAACAGATCCATCATTATGTCCGAACCAAAGATTGCCATTTGAATCTTTAAAACTCTTCTTTACAAAGGCATCCGGAAGGGAATCGGTCTCAAAATCTCCATAAAAATCAACCCCGTCATACTTACATAAGCCCATTCCTGTTCCCAGCCAGATAAATCCCTGTGCATCCTGGTTTACAGTATAGACAAAGGGATGGCAAATATTTTCCTCAACCCCGTATTTCCTGAATTTGTAATTCTGGGCATGCAGGGAAAAAACCGATACTACCATGTAGAGGGTGAAGCTCAGGAGGAGGGATACTTGCTTCATAGGTATTTCGGGTTAGGGCTAATTTGATGACTTTTTCTGAGGTGTGACGCCAATGGAATATTTATATTTCGGAACCCCGCCTATGGGTATTACGAAAAAGGGCATATATTCACCATATTGGTTTTGTACTGTAATGACCACATTATTGTTACGTACGGCAGGAGATTTTTTCTTGTGGAATTGAAGGTCCAGTGATTTTGTGGCCTCCCCCTCCAGTACGGCAAACTCATCTTCACTCCAGTGGTCTTCTCCTGAAACCTGACTGATCTGTCCCCTGCGAGCATAGGAAACAATCCTGATCAGGCCGTCATTGTCCCAGTCAAAATTCCGCTGTTTTACTGATATGGCCCGGTCATCCACAAATGGATAGATATGGGAAACCTCATTGGGATTATTGTGCATCCTGAATGAATACTCATAGGCAAAGGCATTCCCTCCTTCCACATCCCGGTTGTTTTCAGGATCAGTGCTAAGGTAGAACCTGTACATATTTCCATCATCTCCATCAACTCCCTCCACGATGATTTTAAAGACATACTCCTGCCACTGGTCTACCAATTCACCTTCAGTCGGATTGAAGGGCCCGAATGTATACCAGCCGTCATCATACCTGGAATCCACCCCAAAAGACTTAAATGCCAGCAGGTTCCCGCTTTTATAATTTCCCACCGGATTAATTCCTTTGGCATCATCCGGCTCCCAGCAATCTTCCCCGCCGAATATTTCAAAGGTTGTCTGGGTATCAAAGACCCCATTGACCTCATCATGATCCCCTCCACAATCCGGATCCCAGATCCGAATATAGATGGGATCAGTATATTCCTTAGGTATCCTGAAAAAGAAAGTCAGGCTGTAATCATCATCCCCCCAGGATGTTTCCGCCTTGTTCCCGAAGGTCATCAGGTAAGGGATGTTCTCATCACCTGCTGGTACGGCCTGTGCACCTGAGTTTTGGGCAAAACTGACCAGCCATAAGAGGATAATATATCTTGTAACAACGTTCATAAAATATCAATCTCGATTTAAGGAGCAAAATCCGTGCAAACTATTTATTCAATACTAAATTAGTCAATGATGATAATGTTCACTCATTGATTTATCAACACTTAGCGTAAACGGACCAGGTTTATTTACGGAATAGGGAAGAAAAAGTTTGAGACATTTCATAAAATGAGTGGACCTCGTGATTTGTTGCCCTAATTCTCAGGTCTGACAGCCGTTATGTTTTCCTCCCTTGGAATCACTACAATTTCCTTGAACGAACAGGCTTTCTGGACTGTTTCGGGCGTATCAGCAATGCTTGTTACACCGAGGCTGACTTTATATTTGCCGGGCTTATGCCAGGTATGTGTAATCGTTGAATCAGAGATCCAGGTAAGGTCTCCCATGTCCCAATAGTACCGGTCGACCTGAAAATTATCCAGGCTGGTCCTGTTCCCGTCAAGTGCAATGGCCTCACTTACATATATGGTGTCGGGTGATGTAATATACACCTGTTCGATATTGACGATATTCAACTCATAGGTAGCTTCGTTAAACATTACCTCTCCAGAAATCATATCTATAACATTCAACTGTATAATGTAATCACCAATGCCACGGAAACAATAGTCAACGGATTCCTGCCGGAACTTCTGGTTTTCAATCAGCCACTCATACTTGAAATTCGAAGTATCCATGTCCATTGTTCCAGCCTCATAAAAAGTGAAGCAGTAGTTATTTTCCTCCTGCAACTTACAGGAGTCGAAAACCGGGACATCCAACTTGAATTCAAAAATACTATTGGTACGGGACCTCTCGCGGTTGGAGGTGAGATAGCCCCGGGTATGAGTTGTATCAAGGGCTATATAATATCCTTCGTTCCGCCGGGTATTTATGGGGGCGGGCAGGTTTACGGGAGTGATCCACTCACCATCTACATTTTCTGTGTAATAGATATCATATCCTCCTTGTCCCGGGTGATCGTTGGAGGAAAAATACAGTCGCCCGTTCTCATGGTAAACCGGGTATATCTGATGCCTGCGGGTATTCACTGCCGGTCCCAGGTTCACCGGTGGCCCCCATGTATTCCTCTCCATGGTACAGACATAAATATCAAATCCACCCTGGCCTCCAGGCATATCCGAAGCAAAAAACAAGCTTTTCCCATCCTCACTCAGACTGGGATGGATCAGGTTTACAGCTGGATCGTTATACTCGAAGGGCTGAACGCCCGTCCATTGTCCACCAGCATATCCGGCATAATATATTCCGGCTTTTGCCATAGCATCTTTACTACCTGCATCATAATTCCGCGTGAAAAACATGCGGTTCCCCCGTTCATTAAAGGTAGCCCAGCCGTGATTGATATTTACATCCGACAATTCAGTGGCAAAAATAGTGGGTTCTGACCATTTATTCTCACCCAATGGCCTGACAAAAAACAGATTCGCTGCGAACTGATTCCTTTCCCCGGTGGAGATTTTCCCGAACTTAATGCGCTTTTCCGCGGTATATACGATGTTACCCTGGTAAAGGGAAGGCGCATATTCATAATACTCCCGTGTGGAAAAGGGGGCCCTTTCCACCGTAAATAAATCCTGGGCCAAACACAGATCCTGGCTGGATAAAATCAGGAACAGGAAGCAACTATATGTAATACCCTTTTTCATGTTTACCAGAAATATCCCGGGCTGACGACTTTTAATTTTTTATTATATACCAATCTCAATAGTATTTCGTGTGATCCGCTGGTGAAGCCGACCAGGTCACCGGTCGGAAATTCATAGGCATAACCAAGCCTGAGCCATTTCTGGAACTGGAACTCCACAATACCAACAATGCCGTTGGGCTTATATGAAGCTCCCAGCCACAGCATATCATTTAACAGGATGAAATTCAGGGAGGCCTGGTAAACCAATGGAGAATTCTTTGTATATGTAATCAGGGCAGAGGGTTTGATCTTCAGGTTATCCGAAGCAGTAAATATATAGCCCCCTACCAAAGTATAATTATAATAGGACACATCATGGTCAAAGGAATTGGAGCCAGAGGGCGGGAAAAAGAAATCCGGGATGGATAAGCCGACATAATAATCCGCAGTGAACCAGAATACACCCAATCCGAAATTCGGGAACCACCGGCTTTCATCAAGTTGGACCGGATCATTGGGATCCCTGAATTCAGCGCTTGTCAGCCTCCTGCTGTAATTGTTCACCCCTCCCCTGAGTCCGAGTCCCAGTTTCCCCTGGCCAATAGGTATCCTGTAATTATAATAGCCATATACATTCGTATTGGTATTCACGCCATAAGTCGACGAGGTTGCGAGTCCCCCGAGAGCCACCCTCCCATTGAGCCATTTAACCGGCGAATCGAATGACATGGCCATCAGGTTCCCGGCGCCTGGCATGCCCGCCCAGTTGATGCCATACATCAGGGAACCGGACATGGCTTCCTTGGTCCCCGCATAACCCGGGTTAATCAGCAGGGTATTCATCATGTACATATTCACCGGGGTATAATGCTTGGTGTTTTGTCCCACAACAACCTGTATGATCATCAATAAGCCGGCCGATATGAATAAAAATTTTCTCATGCTTATTGCTTCAGTCTTACCAGTTCAACATATCCCTTATACTCATAGGTTTGTCCCGCGTACTTGACGTTCAGGACATAATAATAGGTGCCATCCGCTGCCTCATCCCCGGTTTCCAGCCTGCCATCCCACCACATGTCCTCGGTGAAGTCCATACCGGGCGATTTGGCAAGGGTAAAAATCCTAACCCCCTGCCGGGATAAAATATGCATGGTAAATTCATCCGCATATTCGAGTCCGTCGATCACGAAATAATCATTTATGTTATCATAATTAGGTGAAAAAGCTGTATACTGGGCGATATCCTTTCTTTCTATCCTTACATTTGCAGTTGTGGGCAAACATTTGACATTTTGAACCATCCACAGGAACTCATTTACATTCTCTTCATCCAGGTTGGCATCACCAAATGACACGTATACATTCGGGTTATTAGGATCATCTTCATCCATCTGGGCAGTTCCACTGACATGCGTCCAGGTTCCCTGTCCCGCGTTGGTTGGAATGGCCCACAGCCGGGTATTGGGTGCAAAGTACAGGATGGAATCCTCGCTTAGTACAGCCGCCGGATCAGGTTCCTCAAAAAGTACGACCAGGGTATCGCTGTACACTGCCTCACAGCTCCCATTGAGCTCTGTCCACCTAAGCATGGCCTCTGCTTTATCCTTGCCCAGCAGATCTGTTGAGAATTCAGTTTGTTTACTCGTGGAATCTTCGATAGTGAAATCCTGGTTAGTGGTGGACCACCATCCAGTGGCTGTTGTGCTGATGGGATTTCGGGCGGTGATGGTTAATGTGGGACCACAAACAGAGTCGGCGGCAAGCAGTAAGAGCGGCTCAGGCTTCCTGCTTATCCGGGAAGTTGGCGTGGCAGCCGGCAGATCAGCTTCGTAACTGAAACATATATGGTTGTCTATCAGGTCTGTGATTGTAATGGTATAATCGGTAATGGATGCAGTATAGAGCGGAACGGTAAAACTCCCGCCGGAGGCCACAGATATTCCTGCACTATCATTATCCAGTTTATTGTACCGGACCTCGAAGGGGGGGGTACCTGTCAGCTGAACAGGTATATTATACATTACCGGGTTAATACCGTCATAGCATTCCACCAGGTGGTCGACGGAGGGCAGGGTAATGGTGGGCCTGGGATTTACATTGAGGGTAACAGAATCCGTTACATTATGGCAGGCACCCGACCATACCTGCCGCCTGTAATAAGACATGACGGTCATGTCTTCGGTGATATAGGTGCTGTTTGTATTTGGACTGTTGTCCACTGGTGCATCTTGCCATAGCCCTGAACCGGTATTGTATTTTTCCCAGCGGAAGGTATACAGGGTTTCATCCCCTCCTGTCAGGTCCAGGCTTCCGGTACCCGTGATGGAATCACCTGTGTTTTCACATGCTTCAGCCGTCGGTAGATCTCCATTAATGATGTTGTTCTGAATATCATCCTGGACAAGCACGGCCAGTACATTGCTGGTATCCAGGCATACCCCCGATGCTAAAACCCTGATGAAATAAGTTGTATCAGTCAGTACTGCTGCCTGGTATCCGGACTGGTCATTCACCCCGTCTGCATCTTCCCAGACTGCCTGGCCGGTTCTTGATTTCCAATGGTATACATAGGATCCGATTCCTCCGGTCACTGGGGCTCCATCCTGCGTAAATGGCAGGGGCTGGGTGTTATAACACACCGTATCATGATCGCTAACCAGGTTATTTACTATCGCGGGATGAACATAAATCAGTGCTGATGAACTTGTATCCCGGCATTCCCCGGAAATAACGATCCGACGGAACCAGGTAGTATCTGAGAGCGGAGCTGGTGCATAAAGCAGCCTCTGTTCCGCCTGTTGAGGGTGTCCAGCCTGTTTGGTCCAGGCTCTCTTCCCAGGAGTAGGCATAGGTCAGTTCGTCCCCGCCGCCGATGATCAGTGCCGGACGGATAGTCCCGGGATAAGTTCCTTCACATACCAGGGTATCCAGGGGCTCAAGCAGATTATTGCTGATCTTTGGCTGTACATTTATGGTAAGTACATTGCTGGCATCCACACAGGCATCCTGTGCCACACCGCCAGAGCTGGCCACCCGCCTGTAATAATGGATCGTTGTAGTATCCAGGACACCCGGGTCAAAATTTTTATCCGTACCCTGTTCAAGCCAGCTGCCTGAACCATATCTCAGCTGCCAGGAATAAGCATAAGTGTTATCTCCCCCGCTGAGATCCCCTCCGAAGAGGCTGTCTGCCGCTGTATTCTGGCATACAAGCTGATTGTCCGTGATCTGGTTCCCGCCAATGGTATCCAGCACCTCAACGGTCAGGGAATCACTGTAATGTGTACAGGCTCCTGAAGTGACTTTTCTCCTGAAATAGGTCGTTTCCTGCAAGCCGGCCGGATGCCTGTAACCTGCCAGGGTATCATCCGGGAAGGAAACCCAGCCACCGGCTCCGGACCTGTTTTCCCACAGGTATGAATAAAACAATCTGTCACCGCCTGTAGGATCCGTCCCGGTCATGGTATCCGGCTGTATATCCCAACATAAAATATCATCCGGGGATAATACATTGTTGCTGATGGTGTCATGTACAAATATGGAGACCACCCCGCTGGTATCCCGGTTCATAGTATCCGTCGGGGTAACTACCCTTTTATAATAGGTGGTATCGAAGAGGGGTCCGGGTGCATAATCCTTCTGGTTATTGGTTCCCGCAGCGGGAGTCCAGCCAGAGCCATTGGTCCGGGCCAGCCACTCGTATTGAAAATTTCCGGGAGCATCCCCCTTGGGCAATGAAGCAATGATGGGTTCGGGGGTATCTCCCTGGCAAATGGTTTGTATACCGGATGCCACATTGAATGTAAATCCGCGTATGGGAATGATGAGGTTATTCAGCACCGCTCCTTCATCTCCGCCACCCGTAGAGGAAGTCCCATGGCTGTTTGAAAAATTCCACAATCCCCTGCTTCCCTCAGAATAGTCTGTGCTGACACCTCCGGGAAGAGAAGATCCGGCATGCCATATCACCCCTGCACCTCCTAGTCCCCCGGGCCCGCTCCTGTCTGTAGCATAATTCGTATGGCCGCCATCCCCGCCGGAAACATCAAGGGCCAGGTTTCCCGTGATCACATTTGCATCAATAACGATCACGCCACCACCACCGCCGCCGCCTGCTCCTGCAGTGGCAATGTCTGTAACGGATTCACCGGCGGCCATCAGGGAAACACTTTGTGATTCAAGGGTATCTGTGACCAGGATGATGATCCCTCCCCCGTTCCCACCAGGGGTACCTGTCCTGCCCTCTCCATGGTTACCGGCACCACCACCACCACCGAAATATATCCTGTTTTTTAGATCTGTTACATTGGTATACAGATCTGCGTCTATGTAGCCTCCTCTAGCCAGGTTGACCGGGTCGTTATGGCTGCATGCATCGGAAGGGAATCCCCCTGTACCTCCACCGCCACGGTTCCCGCCACCGGCTCCACCGGCAAATTTGCCATTGCCTCCGCCACCAGCATTGGCATACAGTTGTCTTCCACGCGCAAAATTATAGGTGGATAGAACTGCTCCTTCGCCTTTTCGACCGGATGAATCCCTGTCACTTTCAAAATGAAAACCGCCTGTCACTTTGGTGCAGTCCCCTCCGAAAAGCGTGGTATCCCCTCCAGTAAATCCTTTCCCGCTGACATCTATATCACTGTTGAGGGTGATCTTTGATCCGGCGATAATCGCCACCACACCACCGGTCCCAGTGTCAGAATCCCAGGGCCGGCAGGTGATGGTTTTAGTAGTACTGAACTCATCCTCAAGGGGTACGGTAATCAACTGGTTCACTTCCCCCGAATTGGGAGCCTTCATTTTTGGCAGATAGGTGGAGAATATGACTGCACTGTCCGGGATATCCACATCATAGACCCGGATAAGGGTATAAATCCCGGTATTGGGATTGCCCACACCGCGGTTGATTTTTCCCTCATTGGGATGCCCCGGGGGATATACTTCCAGTCCCTTGACCTGGTAAAACATGGCTATATCTCCTGATGAAAACAATGTTGGGTCAGAAACAATCACAGAGTCAAAAATATCTGTGGTATCTTTATTTTCAACGGAAAGGATGCGGGTATACTGGTTAACAATGGTATCCTGTCCAAAGGCAGAAGAAAAGGAAAGGACTGCCAGAATGATCGCAGGGAGGTAATACTTTATAAGAACCTTAATAATATGCTCTATTGACTCATTATCCACCTTGGAAATAGGGTTAATATCAGCTATGGCGACTGAATATAGATCATTTTACATAAAAATTAAAAAAGAGTTACAAAGAACTCCGCTTTTCTTTGTTTTTATATGTTTATAAGCTTAACGGAGGGTCGGATTTCCTATTCCTGACCCTGTTAAGAAATTTCCGGATGTTTTCGCCAGTCAGGGCATGCCGGCGGGTTCCACCGGTTCCCAGCAGGTAAACATAAGGATGCAGTGCAGGAACATGCTCACTGATGATTCTAAGGATGGCCAGGAAGGGTATCACCACAAACATTCCCGGGAGTCCCCATACCATACCCCCGGCAATGACTCCCAGGATGATCATGAAGGGATTGATCTTCACATAATTCCCAACAATATTCGGGGTAAGAATGTTATTCTCCGTAAACTGTACAATCAGGAAAACCCCTAATACCTTGAATGCTGGTTCAGCAGAATCTCCTGTAAGCAAAGCAAATACAAATGGAATGGAATAACCTATGATGGTCCCGAAATACGGAATAAAATTAAAAATCGCGGCAATAATTCCCAGGGTAATGGCATACCTGATCCCAATCAGATAGAGTCCCAATGAATTGATCACACATAAGACAAATACAACTGTAAAAATACCTCCCATATAACGTGAGGCCACTTTGGAAGCTTCACGTAAGACATTCAGGGTGAGCAGCTGCTTTTCTCGTGGTACCAACTTCATTATGAACCATGCAAATTTAGTGCGGTAATAAAGGAACATAAATATAAAAACCGGCAGGATACCCAGCCTGAAAAGGGTGCCGGTAGTGGCAGTAAAGGCCTTGTTAAAGACATTGCTCCCTTCCTCGAACATGCCTGAAACCCTTGACCGCAGGAAGTCTGTCAGTTGAAGATCTGAAATACCAAACAGGCTGGAGATGGTTCTTTCCATTTCATCGATGCGGCTGATAGCCTTTACACGAAATGTTGGAAAATCCCCTACAAAAACACCCAGCTTGCGGTAAACAAAAAGCCCAATAAAAGTGATCACAGTCAATAAGAGGATGATACTGAAAAGAATGGCCAGGATCCTGGGAAATCTTTTCTTCTCCAGGAAATTGGCCAGCGGGAACAAGAGATAGGCAAAAAGGACAGCCAGGGCAAGGGGGTATAAAAACATCTTGGCAGCGATCAGCACATAAAAGACAAGGATAATGGACAAAAGAAAAAATGAAAATTTCTGTGCCATTGGAAGCTTAGTAATCATACGGATTTGATTTAAAGCGTTATATGCAAAGGCAACTCTACTATGAATGTTGTTCCCTCTTCAGGTACGGTTTCATACCTGATCTCTCCTCCGGCATGTTCGATGATGTTTTTAACGATGGCCAATCCCATGCCCATGCCACTGGATTTAGTAGTGAAGTTTGGCTGGAATAGCTTGTCACCAAGTTCAACAGGGATGCCCCTGCCATTGTCCATTACCATCACAATCGCACTGTGTTCAGTGGTTTCCAGGCTGATGCTGATCTTCCCCTTCCTGTCCTCTGGTATGGCCTGAATGGCATTTTTCACCAGGTTGATGAATACCCGGGATAATTGTTCCCGGTCCGCCAGTACTATCGCAGGCACCCTGTTTGAAAATTTGGTCTGTATCTCAATATCCTCCGTACTCAGGAACAGTTTCGTTATCTTGACAATCTTATTTCTCAGGTCCACCTCCTCATTATTTGTCCTGGGCATTTTGGCAAAATTTGAAAACTCCGTAGCAATGGCAGACAGATGGTCGATCTGCTCAATGAGTGTTTGAGTGATCCGTTTCAGGTTTTGTTTTTGTTTGGCAGCATCTTCCTCCGAAGACCGCTGCAGGTGCTGTACACTCAATTTCATAGGGGTAAGCGGGTTCTTGATTTCATGGGCAATTTGTTTGGCCATTTCCCGCCAGGCCGATTCCCGTTCCGACCGTGCAAGCTTATCAGCTGAATCGGCCAGCTCATCAACCATGTGGTTATATGCCCTGACCAGTGCCCCAATCTCGTCCCTGGCCTCATACTGTATCTTCTCATTGCTCCTCCCGAAGCGTATCTTCCCGAATTTACTTTCTATCATCCTCAGCGGATGGGTGATCTGGTTTGAAATGAAGACGGCGATCAATATGGAGATGGTAATCAAAAGGACATAAAAATTAACTACGGCAACCACCAGGTTGGAGATCTCCCCGGTCAATGCCTGCTGCCTGGTAAAATAGGGCAGGTTCAGGTAGGCAAGTAAATCATTCCTGTCATTCCTGAAAGGTACATAGGCAGACAGGAAACGTAGTTTACCCAATTGTTCTTCCTGGGTATATTCAGCGTTATTCAGGATGGCCAGTTCATAATAGGCTGCAGGATGTATTTTTGGACCGGTCAGGCGTTTTTCAAATATCTCCGCACGGGAGGTTGCCAGCAGGTCCCCGTTGGGAGCATACAGATTGATGTCGGTAAAAAATACATTGGAAAATTTCTGGAGCAATTCATCCAGGCTGGCATAGCCGCCTGCCTGCCACCCGCCGGTCAAATCTGTCTCATACTCAAGTTTATGCAAAACCTCGATATAGACTGACTGTATTTTCTCCTCGAGGTTATCGAAGTGCCTTTCCCTGTATTGCCGGATACTGAACAGGATGGTCCCCCCACCGATCAGTAGCAGGGACAGGAAAAGGATACCTATCATGGTAAACTGAATCTTGTTCTTTATGTTCACCTGGAAACTTCTTCTGAGGAAAGGAATATTTACCAGCAGCAGGTTCACCGTTAATATCAGGTAGAAAAAAACGAAGATGTATGTGAAGGTAATGGCCGTACTCAGGAGGCTCACCCGGGGATTGCTGACAACTACGGTATTCAGGTCATCCAGGTGATAGGCCAGGTGTTCATACCCATCATAAACGGTATATTCATATTCACCAGCGGACTGGGTATAGGGATCCTGTTTCATACTGTATGAATAGTCCCCCGACTGCGTGATCAATTGCCCATTATTATATTTTGCATAGGTATAATCCCTGTGAAAGAATCCTTTGCGAAGCCGGTCGGAGAGCAATAGTTCAGGATAGCCGAGCTCTTCAGTAACAAGGCGTGAATCCAGTTCGAGAAAAATGCTTGTGGTCATGGTGCTGTCACCGGAGTAATATTCGAAGGCGCCAAAATAACTGATCCTCCCGTTCATATCATCCATGAAATAGAACCTTGAACCGGGGATCCTTATCCGGTTTTCCACGTTCATGGTATCGAAAAAGTCATAACAGGAATACCATGTGTTAAAATAAGGTTCGAAATATATGCTGTCATCAGGAGTACAGAGTTCGAAAAACATATCATACCTGTCCCAGAACCCGCTGAAATAATTGCCCTCCAGATATTCTTCTATGGCAATATAATCTGTGTAACCTTCGTGGAGCATATAACCCAATTCATGGTCCGTGGCAATATCAGTTTCCAGATCCTTCAGCAGCAGTTCTGCAACCGGATCATGTTCAGCGGCTAAATCGACGGCCAGGACCATCTTCTCATTATGCCTTTTTTCATCTGTATAAATCCCGATCTGGTAGACGGATAAAATACTGTACAGGAAGATCACCAGTACGAATGTGGAGTATCGGAACTGAACATGCCTGCTGCCTCTGATTACAGCTACTACCCCGGTTATGACTGTGATCAGGAAAGCCAGCAAAAGGTCCGGTCCCCCGGTCTGTATATACCCCGTCACCCAGGCAAGCAGTCCGAAAACAATGACAAAAAAGAGCAGCCTGTAGGATGAAAGATCCGGCTTAAACAGGCTGAGAAATTTATCCATCAGCAGGGTCAGGGAGGTAAAATGAAAGGCCAGGATGAGGAGTCCCACAAAAGTAAATACAGATATGTCAAGCACCCTGTAGGTTTCAAACGAGATACTGGAATGAACCACAAGGCTCCGGAACAGCATGATGGTTAACTGGAAATAAAATACCAGTCCAATAAAAAAGATCACCTGCAGCACCCGGATAGCAGTCCCGCTGAAATTTTCAGGCAAGGTAAATTCAGCATGGATTATATATGCCAGGAAAAATATGAAGAAGGTTGTTATCAGTAAGTCAGCCAGTGTGGGAAAAAGGTTGGAAGCGGCAAATAATACCGGATTGAAGATCTCGAGATCACCTATCTGGTCAGGAATGGCCATTTTCAGCATGATGGCATTCAGCAGGATCATGATGATGGCTCCCATAACAATCCCTGTATTCTTCCAGAAGGGATCAGGAATGGATTTGATCAGGTGGCGCACATACAGGAGAAAAAGCAGGATGCCTGCAAAGAAGAGGAAGAGGGAAACATATGATTGGAAAGGGCTGTATGGCGGGATCTGGCTAAAATCCAGGGTGAATGCCTCCTGCTGCCATGAATCGTAGATGGTACGGCCAGCATGGTCTCCTCCGGGCAGGATAAGGGTCCCTGCTGGCACATTAAAATCCGCCTGGAAATCATTCCTCAGGAAGCGGTTTTCATACTGGTATTCATGCTTGATCAGGATCAGGCCTATCATCCGGCAATTCCCCACCTTCCTTTCCCTCTTCAGCAACCAGCTATTCCCGGCAAATACCAGCTCTTCCCTTTCATTCTCATTGGCAAGGAGGGTTTCCACCGAAACTTCATTTCCTGTCCAGAATCGCAAGGTATCATCTTTGACAATGAAAATATCAAAGCCCCTTCCTTCTGTCTTTTCCTTTATCAGTGAATGCAGCAATGTAAAATACTGGTCCGGATCAGCCATGCTTTCCTTATCAACCGGAGCCAAGACCTGTTCCATCTCGTCAAAAAGGGCATAGGTATGGTGTTCCTTATCCTGCAGTGTCTCCTGGAACCTCCGTACAATCCTTTCTTCAGACAGATTGTAGAAAGAAAAATGTTCAAGCAGCATGGATATCAGAAAACAGACAATAGCAGCCGCCAGCAATCCGGTATTCCTTATTATACCTTTGTTCATGTCAATTCAGCTTGGCGAACTAAAGATAGGGATAAATCATCAACCATGATGATAAGGTTCTCCCCTGATGATGGTATATGCCCTGTATAACTGCTCCAGGAAAATCAGCCTTACCAGCTGGTGTGAAAAGGTCATTTTTGAAAGGGACAGTACAAGATTGGCCCTCTCATAAACTTCCCCGGCAAATCCATAAGGTCCACCAACCACAAAAAACATTGTCCTGAAAGACCCGTACTGCTGCTTTTCGAGGAAACCGGCGAAGGCTATGGAATCCATTTGCTTACCCCCTTCATCAAGCAATACTACGTAATCCCGGTTATCGATAGCCTTCAGAATGATCCTGGCTTCTTCTTCTTTTACCTTTTTTTCAGGCCAGGAGCCGGAATTTTTCAATTCAGGCAGTTCCCTGATCTGAAAATCAGTATAATGCACCAGCCTCCGTCTGTACTCCTCAATTCCCTCACGGATAAAGGGAAATCTGGTTTTTCCGCTTAGCAGCAATTGTATTTTCATTTTAAATATTGTTAAATTGCGCCATCAACCGGGATTCCCGGCATGATTTATGAATCAGAATGTACAAAAATTGTGCTTGAAATGAAAAAGATACTTTATATCTTCTCCTGGATTATCCTGATGTTTCCAGTGTTGTCATATGCACAGACGGATAAATTACCGGCAGATATAGTGCTGTCATTTAAGGTTGGTAATGCGGCCGAACTGGCAAAACACTTCCATACAAACGTGGAGCTGATCATCCTCGAAGAGGAAGATGTATACAGCCGGTCCCAGGCCGAACAAATCGTCCGGAAGTTCTTCTCTGAGCACAAACCCAGCGCATTCAAGGTGATCTTTGAAGGGGGAAAGGAAAACTCCCGTTATGCCATTGGCAGCCTTGACACTTCAAAGGCCAGGTACAGGGTATACATACTGATGAAAAAGCAGGACAACACACCCTTAATTCACCAATTAAGGATAGAGGAAGAAGAGGGAAATGATCAATAAAGATCTTTTTAATGCATTTCTGGAAACAAGCCTTAAGGAGGATCTGGGTGATGGTGACCATTCCTCTCTGGCTTGTATTCCTGCGGAAGCCACAGGAGAAGCACAGTTGCTTGTCAAGGATGAAGGCATCATTGCAGGATTGGGTATCACATCGCTCATTTTCGAGAGGATAGACCCTGGATTAAAGCTGGAATTTTACCTGCAGGACGGTGACAGGATCAAGCCCGGCGATACCGGTTTTAGGGTATCAGGCATCATTCAGTCCATCCTGAAATCCGAAAGGATCGTACTGAATGTTCTGCAACGCATGAGTGGCATTGCCACACAGACAGACATGTATGTTGCTGAAATCAAGGACCTGAACACAAAAATACTCGATACAAGGAAAACGACTCCGGGTATGAGGATCCTGGACAAGGAGGCGGTCAGGATAGGCGGGGGGGAAAACCACCGGATGGGATTGTATGATATGATCATGCTGAAAGATAATCATATTGATTTTGCAGGAGGTATCACACAGGCCATCAGGAAAACGAATGAGTACCTCGACCGAACCGGGAAAGCCCTGCGAATTGAAGTGGAGGCACGGGGACTGGAAGACGTGAGGGAGATCATGCAGGCTGGACATATACACCGCATTATGCTCGACAATTTCAGCATAGGGGATACCCGCAAGGCGGTAGCCCTCATTGATGGCCGGTATGAAACGGAATCCTCTGGTAAGATCACCCTCAGAAACCTTAGGGAATATGCAGCATGCGGGGTTGATTATATCTCTGTGGGAGCGTTGACACACCAGATAAAAAGCCTCGATCTAAGTTTAAAGGCCACTTATTAGCATATGGAGGAAAAATCCGACCTCTCAAGAATATCCCTGTTTGTAAATAAACAGGTCAGGTGGGCAGTAGACCGTGCCAAACAAATCAGTCTCCCAGGATTTGAAAGTATCCCCATTTATGATGTGGTTGTTTTTTTTGTCAGGGGGATACAACGTGGTGCCCTGACGACCCGTGCATCATCCATTGCCTTTCACATTGCCCTGGCATCCCTGCCCCTGATCATCTACTTTTTCACCCTGATCCCCTATATTCCCATTCCTAACTTTCAGGAGGGGGTCCTCAGCATGGCAGAGAGCATTTTACCCTCCAACGCATACGGATTGCTGGAAAATACTCTCAGGGATATGTTTATCAAAAGAAAGGCCCTGCAGTTGCTCGGCATCCTGATCGCACTCTATTTTGCCACCAATGCCATCAATGTGCTTATCGTTGCCTTCAACAATACCTACCATGCCATCGAAACCCGTTCCTGGATCGAACGGAGGGCCATTGCCGCATTCCTCGTGATCATCATGTTTTTCCTGATCGCTACGGCCGTCAGCCTGATCCTTTTCAGCCGTTCGGCCATAAACCTGCTTGATTCCAAGGAAATCATCCAGAAAGCCTTTACCCTTTATCTTTTCAGGATAGGGAAATGGATCGTCATTATCGCCATGATCTACTCAGCTTTGTCATTTCTTTACTGGCTGGGACCTTCCCGCAAGATGAAGTGGAAATTCTATTCTGCCGGGTCTTCCCTGGCAAGTGTACTGGTCATCCTGACTTCCCTTATATTCTCTTCCATCATCAATAATTTCGGACAGTTTAACAAGTTTTACGGATCCATTGGCACCCTGATGGTCATACTACTCTGGTTATACTTCAATTCCATTGCCCTGCTGATCGGGTTTGAATTAAACGCCAGTATCAAGGGGGCAAAACTGGAAATGGATAGTGGATTGCCGGAAGAAATATACGGAGGAAGGTTAGATGAATAGGGCAGATCCATTTTCAATATTCAGGGACTGGTACCAGGAGGCCATAGACGCCGGCATCCAGGATCCCAGCATCATGACCCTGGCCACTGTTGACGGGGAAGGTAAGCCAGCAGCCCGGATTGTCCTGTTAAAATCTTTTGATGAGAATGGGTTTGTGTTTTATACCAATTACCAGAGCAGGAAAGGAATGGATCTTGAACAGCATCCCCGGGCAGCCCTGGTTCTCCACTGGCGGGAAACAGGCCACCAGGTAAGGATTGAGGGTGCTGCCGAAAAGGTTCCGGCCTCCCTGTCTGACAGGTATTTTAGAAGCCGGCCCAGGGGAAGCCAGCTGGGCGCCTGGGCCTCTGAACAGAGCCGTGAGATCCCATCCAGAGCCAGCCTGGATGAGTCATTGAAAAGACGTGAACAGGAGTTCAGTGAGCAGCCTGTTCCCCGCCCAGCACACTGGGGTGGTTACAGGGTTATCCCCGATAAGATAGAGTTCTGGTCAGACAGGGAAAACAGGATGCACGAAAGGATTCTCTTCGAAAAAACAGGGCAGGGCTGGGATTCTAAAAGACTAGCCCCTTAAGTCCCTGATGCGTTCTTCCAGCACCTGTATCTTCTTCTCTGCATCTTCCTTTTTCTTCCTTTCCTTATTTACGACCTCTTCAGGAGCATGTTCAACAAACCTGCTGTTCTCCAGTTTGGCCAGGACGGATTTCAGAAATCCCTTGTTATAGGATAGTTCTTCTTCCAGTTTCTCCAGTTCCTCTCCGGCATCCACTGCTTCTTCCAGGGGAATAAAAAACTCTGCAGATTGGACCCGGAAAGAAGCAGCCCCTTCCATTTTCTCCTTGGTTTCTTCCACATGATCCAGGATCCCCAACTTCACAAGGATACTCTCAAAGCGCCTGCTGTATGACCGGTTTTGATCCCTCACATAAAGTTTCAGGCTTTCCCTGGCGGGCAGGCTTTTTTCTTTCCTGATGTTCCTTACAGCAGTTACGGCCACTTTCAGGTCTTCAAACAGGGAGATAATCCCGGTATCAACCTTGCCAGCTTCCGGCATGGGGCAGACCATAATGCTTTCACCATCTACCCTCTCGGCCATCATTTGCCAGATATGCTCCGTAATGAAAGGCATGAAAGGATGCAGCATGCGGACGAGCCTATCCATGAAATGGAGGGTCCGCTCCAGGGTTACGGCATCTATGGGTTTTCCGTATGATGGCTTGATGCTTTCCAGGTACCAGGCTGAGAATTCATCCCAGAAAAGCCTGTAGAGGGTCATCAGGGAATCGGAAATACGATACTTCCTGTAGTGGTCTTCCAGCTCAAGCAGGGTGCTGTTCAATTTATGCTCAAACCACTCTATGGCTGCCTTTGCACTCTCCGGCTGTTCAAGCGTCATCATCCACCTCCCATTGGCGAATCAGCCTGAAGGCATTCCAGATCTTGTTGCCGAAATTCCTGCCCTGCTCGGGCAGGCTGTCATCATAAAGGAGATCCCCCCCTGCAGGAGAGCATAATAACATGCCCACACGTATCCCGTCTGCAGAGTATTTTTTTATCAGATCCAGGGGCTCGGGGGAGTTGCCGAGAGACTTAGACATCTTTTGCCTTTTACTGTCCCGGACCATCCCCGTCAGGTATACATTGTTGAATGGTTTTTTTCCTGGGTATTCATAACCGGCAATGATCATCCTGGCCACCCAGAAGAAAAGGATATCCGGGGCAGTTACCAGGTCATTGGTAGGATAATAATACTGGTATTCTTCATTTTCCGGATGTCGTATCCCGTCAAACAGTGCTATGGGCCATAACCAGGAAGAGAACCAGGTATCCAGCACATCTTCATCCTGGTGAAGATCTTCCAAAACAAGTTTTTTGTTGCCGGTTTTGGCCCGGGCCAGTTCCAGGGCTTTTTCTGGTGTGGCGGCCACTACAAACTTTTTGGTCTTCCCTATATACCAGGCAGGGATTCGCTGTCCCCACCATAGCTGCCTGGAAATACACCAGTCCTTGATATTTTCCATCCAGTGGCGGTAAATATTTTTAAACTTCGCCGGATGCAATTGCACATCTCCATTCATGACACTATCAAGGGCGGGCTTTGAAAGATCTTTCATTTTCAGGAACCACTGCATTGACAGTTTGGGTTCAATGACCGCATCTGTCCTTTCTGAGAAACCCACCTTGTTCATATAATCCTCCACCCTGACCATTTGTCCCCGTTCCTCAAGTTCCTTTACCACCTTTTCGCGAGCCTGGAACCTGTCCATGCCAATGCAGATCCCAGCTGCTTCATTCAGTGTCCCGTCATCATTCAGGATGTCAATGCTCTCCAGGTTATGCCTGATGCCTATCTCATAATCATTCTCATCATGGGCCGGGGTAATCTTCAGTGCGCCTGTCCCGAATTCATGATCCACATAATCATCGCTTATGAGCGGGACCTCCCGGTTTACCAGGGGAATGATCACCGTTTTCCCATGCAGATGCTGATACCTGGGATCTTCCGGGTTCACCGCCACGGCGGTATCACCAAGGATGGTCTCCGGCCTGGTTGTGGCTATCACAATGCCGGATTTCTCACCCAGCACCTCGTACCTTACATAGTACAATTTGGACTGGACCTCCCGGTGGTTCACCTCCTCATCAGACACAGCAGTTTTGGCCTGGGGATCCCAATTGACCATGCGAACCCCCCTGTAGATTTGGCCTTTATCATAGAGATCAATAAAAACGCTGATCACACTTTCATAATAATCATCATCCATGGTAAACCTGGTCCGGTTCCAGTCACAGGATGCACCCAGCTTCTTAAGCTGCTCAAGGATGATGCCGCCGTGTTTGTTCTTCCATTCCCAGGCATGGCTGAGAAACTCATCCCTGGTCAGCTGGGCCTTGCTGATCCCTTCCTCCCGCAATTTCGCCACTACCCTTGCCTCTGTTGCAATGGATGCATGATCCGTCCCCGGTACCCAGAGAGAATTCTTTCCGTCCATCCGGTTTTTCCTGGTCAATACATCCTGTATGGTATTGTTCAGCATATGCCCCATATGCAATACACCTGTAACATTTGGCGGGGGAATTACGATGGTATAGGGTTCCCGGTCATCGGGACGGGAACTGAAAAGGTCATGTTTCATCCAGTAATCATACCAGTGCTCCTCTGATTTGGATGGATCATATTTTGCGGGAATGTCCATGTTTGTGATAATATTTTGATCTACAGTAGATTAAGCAGTACTGCAGACCGATAAAATTCCCGTAAAAATAATCATTTATTGTCAGTGTCAGATTAAAATTATAAAATTAATATGTCCGGAAATGCCGATGTCTCCGCAAGTTGTTTTGTTTATACGAAAGAAGATGGTTAAATTAAGGTAATCCTAAAACTTAAACCATTATGAATACCAATGATCCACATTCTTCGCTGAATCGACGCAGTTTTGTAAAAATGGCAGGTGCAGCTGCTGCTGGATTATCCGTATCGTCACCCTTTGCTTTCTCTCATATCCCTTATGATCCACTGCCCTCCGACCGCAAGATCAGGATGGGTGTTGTAGGCGGTGGATTTGGTACCTCGTTCCAATGGCATGAACATCCCAACTGCACCGTCTATGCTGTCAGCGATCTGCGGACCGACCGGCGCAACAAGCTCATGGAAGTATATAGCTGCAAAAGGGATTACGAATCACTGGAAAAGCTGATCCTCGATGACGAAATCGAGGCCGTTGCAGTATTTACCGGAGCACCGGACCATGTAAGGCATTGTGAAATGGTCATGGATGCGGGCAAACACTGTATCTCAGCGGTACCAGCAGCTATGACCATCGAAGGATGTGAGCGATTGCTGGAGGCAAAACTTCGCAATAACCGCAGGTACATGATGGCCGAAACCAGTTATTATCGATATCACACAATAGCAGCCCGCGACCTGTTTCAGCAGGAAAAATTCGGGGAACTTTTTTACAGCGAGGCTGAATACTACCATCCCCGGGATGAAGGAAGTGCTGCCCGTGCCGTTCGCCAGGGTAAACGGACCTGGCGCTATGGTCTACCACCCATGCTGTATCCAACCCATTCAACGGGTTTTCTTGTCGGGGTAACCAGAGAACGATTCACAGAAGTCAGTTGCCTGGGCTGGGGAAATCCTCAAAGTCAATATATTAAAAACAGGGATAATGTTTATAACAATCCCTTTAATGTCCAGTCCGGGATCTTTAAAACCGATAGGCATCACATGAGTCGTGTGAACGTATTCTGGGAAGGAATAGCCCACGGTGAACGGGCTCAGTGGTTTGGTACCAAGATGGCATTCTATTCACCCGGTTCCGGTGGCCAGCCATTTAAAATCCAGGGTGAGAACCCACCAGACTGGGAGAACGTTCCCAACTTTTGGGAACGGCTGCCAGAACCCTTGCGCCATGACTCCGGTCATGGCGGATCACATACCTTTATAACCCACGAGTTTATCGCTGCATTAATCGAAAACAGGGAACCTGCTGTGGATATCTACGAAGCATTGGCGATGACAGCACCGGGAATTGTTGCCCATGAGTCCTCAATGAATGGTGGCGTGCAATTAAAAGTACCTCAATTTGATCAAAAGAAAATATACCATGAATAAGATTTCAATTATTTTTTTTCTGTTTTTTCTTTTCATACATGGAACAGTCTTTTCACAGGAGCAAACTACGCTAATAATTGATGCAGATACCGGCAATGAAGTGGATGACCTTTATGCGATCGTCAGAGGACTTATCGAACCCTCTTTTAAGGTTGTCGGGTTAAATTCTGCCCAATGGCAGGCAACACACTGGGCCGTACCCAATACGCTTGAAAACAGCCACCGGTTAAACCTGGAAATTTTATCATACCTGCATATGGAAGATATTCCCCATCCCAGGGGGGCAGCCGACAGGTTGTATGACTGGGGTGACGATATTGCCCAGCATTCTGCCGCCGCCTATCATATCATTAAGGAGGCACAGAAGATGCCAGCTGGCAGGAAATTAACGATAGCCGTTCTCGGCGCTTCAACAAACCTGGCTTCGGCATTGCTTATAGATCCTTCCATTGCAGGAAAAATAAGGGTTTACCTGGTAGGAACAAGCTTTGACCAAAAACAGATGATCTGGAAAAAAAGGGATTTTAATTGTTTGATGGATATGCATGCTATTGATGTGATAATGGATACCCCTGATCTGGAGACTCATATTATGCCAATCAATGTGCTTACCAGCCTTACTTTTAATATTCAGGAAACAGGTGAAATGTTTATAGGGAAACATCCGCTGCTGGACTTTCTATACCTGCGCTGGGTAAATCATATCGGGGGATCGAAATATACCAGGATCGTATGGGACCTCTCTGTGATTGAATGCCTGATTCATCCGGAACTCGGCACAGAAATGCTTGTCAACACTCCACCTGATAATCACCCTCGAAAGATCTTTGTTTATACCTCCATAGATGCGGATGGCATAAAAAAGGACTTTTTCAGGTCTGTCAGTGAATATTTCGATCAGGATAAACCCGAGGGTGAATGATAAAAATCTGAAGGGGCTCAATGGAATACCAGTCTAAATAAGTTATTTTTACAGTGCCATATGAATGACATGAAGAAAATAAAAACCATATCAGCCCTTCTCCTGCTGGCACTCACGCTGGTATCATGCGGCCAGAAGGAAGGTAAGAGGGCCGGGGGAGATACCCTCATTACATTTGCAGATACCATCTATGAATACGGGGAGATCCCATTCAAAGGGAACGGGGAGTGTGAATTTGTTTTCCGGAATACCGGAAATACACCCCTCCTGCTCACCCATGTGAAATCCACCTGCGGGTGCACCATACCTGAATGGCCCAGCGAGCCTATCAATGCAGGTGAACAGGGCATCATTAAGGTAAGTTATGACACCCAGAGAGTAGGTACTTTCATGAAGTCCATTTATGTATATTCCAATGCGAGCAATGGCGTACAGAAATTGTATATACGCGGAAGGGTCAATCCATATAATGAAGAAGCTGAAAATTAAAAATCTTTTCCATGCCTGAAATTTCAGAGAGGGGCCGGCTGATGCCCGAATCGCCTATCCGGAAACTTGTACCGTATGCTGAAGAAGCCAAACGAAAGGGGAGGAAGGTTTACCACCTCAACATCGGGCAGCCTGATATCAAAACACCGGAAGTGGCCATTGAGGCTGTGAAGAACCTGGATGAAAGGGTGATAGAGTATAGCCATTCAGCAGGTAATGAAAGCTATCGAAGGAAATTGTCGGAATATTACCGTGGATTGGATATACCCGTCGACCATACCGAGATGCTGATTACTACAGGTGGCTCAGAGGCCATATTATTCGCCCTGATGTCCACTTTGGATCCAGGCGATGAGGTAATAATCCCTGAACCCTATTACGCCAATTACAATGGCTTTGCCATCACTGCCGGAGTGAAGGTCAAACCTGTCATATCTACCATAGAGAATGGATTTGCTCTGCCTGAGATAGCTGAATTTGAGAAACTCATTACTCCAAGGACCAGGGGGATTATCATTTGTAATCCAAATAATCCGACCGGATATCTGTATTCCAGGGATGAACTGGAGCAGCTGGGCCAGATCATTATCAAACATAATCTCTACCTGTATTCAGACGAAGTATACCGGGAATTCTGTTATGACGGTGAAACACATTTTTCGTCCATGCATATTCCCGGGGCGGACCAGCATGTTATACTACTTGATTCAGTATCCAAAAGGTACAGTGCCTGCGGAGTGCGGATCGGGGCCATGATCAGTAAGAACAAGGAAGTTTTATCCACCGCCCTCAAATTCGCACAGGCCCGCTTGAGTCCGCCAAGCCTTGGCCAGATCCTCGGAGAAGCCGCCCTTGATACTCCCCGGGAATATTTTGATGAGGTTTACCGGGAATATATTGAGCGCCGGGATTTCATGGTTACAGCACTGAATAGTATGGAAGGGGTAACCTGTCCCCTCCCAAAAGGAGCATTCTACACCATCGCCCAGCTGCCTGTTGATGATGCGGATGATTTCTCTCAATGGTTGTTATGTGATTTTCATTTTGAGGGGCAAACGGTAATGCTCGCTCCGGCCTCAGGTTTTTATTCCAAACCAGAACTGGGAAAACAGCAGGTCAGGATCGCCTATGTGCTTAATAAGAAAAACCTGGTGAATGCAATGGTCTGTCTTGAGAAAGCCTTACAGGAATATCCGGGCAGGACCATTCCCTAGCCCTGATTATTCGAAATCCGGGTACAGCAAATATTTTTTCCTGATTTTCTTGAATGCCGCCAGTTCATCAGTCCAGCTGGACCTGATCTTTTCCTCAGTTTTGCCTTCCATGATCTGTTTTCTCAGACTGGCTGTCCCAGCGAGTTTTTCAAAATAGGAAATGAAGAATTCTTCTTTTTCCGGGTAATTATTATAGGCAAACAGGAGCCAGCCAAGGTTAATCTGCCCGTCACGCTCCTTACTGTCCCTTAGATAGCGCAGGTCCATGCCCATACAGGTCTCCCCTTTCCATTTGGGATTCGCTGATTTCCCTGGAATGCTTTTCGGAACAAAACTAAAGGATGTGTTCTCCAGCAGGGGATGGCCGAAGGTCTCAAAAGGAAATTCGGTACCCCTGCCTTCACTGAGCACCGTGCCTTCAAAGAAACAGGTAGAGGGATATAGGTAGACGGAGTTCATATTGGGGAGGTTGGGAGACGGACTCACTGGCAGCACATAAAGCATGGTATGATCGTAATTCAGGCATGGTATTACTTTCAGCTTGCAGACAAGACCATTTCCAAGCCATCCTTCTCCATTGATCATCTGCCCGTATTCACCTATGGTCATTCCGTATACCACCGGGACCTCGTGCATGCCCACGAATGATCTGTAGCTGGTGTCCAGTATGGGACCATCAACATAAAATCCATTCGGATTAGGCCGGTCGAGCAGGAAAAGTTCCTTGCCATTCTCAGCACAGGCCTGCATGACCAGGAACAGGGTGGAGATATAGGTATAAAACCTTGCCCCCACATCCTGTATGTCAAAAATAATGGCATCCAGGTCTTCCAAAGATGCCGCAGATGGTTTCCTGTTCGATCCATAAATGGAAATTACCGGCAGCCCGGTCTGTACATCCATCCCATCCTCAATGAGCAGTCCCGCTTCAGCCTCACCCCTGAATCCATGCTCAGGACAGAAAATCTTTTGGATCATAACCTTTTCGCCCCCGCTGGATATCAGGCTATCTACCAGATGGACCCGGCCGATGACCGAGGTCTGGTTAGCCACCAAACCAAGCCTTTTGCCGGCAATCATGGGCAAATACATGTCGGTCTGTTCCGCACCGGTCCGGATTTTTTGCTGACCCTGCGATTGGCTGCATGACAGGACAAAAGATCCGCAAAAAAGGGCAAGCACCAAAATAGAACCGGATACCCTGGAGAGGATGTTTTCACACAGTGGATTTTTCATTTTTTCCTGGCTTATTATTATTTCTAAAAAGATTGGTATTCAGTACGATCAGGGAAAGTCCGATCAACAGCATCCCTATCAGAGCAATGGTCTCCGGATGCTCATCGGTCAGGATAATCCAGCTCAGTACTGCTCCGAATACCGGAATCAGGAATTTCCAGACATTCAGCTCCGAGACCTTGATACCCGGACGCCTGAGCAGGATAAACCATATGCTGAAGGCGACAGCTGACATGAAACTCAGCCAGCCGAGCGATATGTAATACGGGGCCTCATTGACCCCGAATTTCAGTCCCTCGAAAGGAATGGAAAGCACTATCAGTCCCAATCCACCCGACATCAGCTGTGCTGAATTAAGCAACAGGGGAGGCAGTCCCGATTCTGTACTTCACCACTATGACATTGCCCATGCTGCCTGCGACATTGGCCAGGACAAGGATCAGTATCCCCCAGAATTCCTTTCCTTCCGCCCAGCTGAAACTTCCCCTGCTCAGCGCAATAATAACCACCCCTGTCATGCCCAGGCCTATGGATGCCATTTTCTTGAATGTAAGTTTGTCATCTCCAAGGAACATATGGGCCAGGATGGCAGAGAACAGGGGACTGGCACCGATGATGATGGCAGTGATAGCAGCCGGCACAAGGCTGATACCCAGATAAAACATCGCATACAGAAGAAAAGTCTGGAATAAGGCCAGCCTCAGTACCTCTTTCCAATGTTGTCTGATCTGCCTGAGAGATCCTAGCAGGTTTCCGCAGAATGGCAGGATATAGATGCCGGATAAAAAGAAACGGAACCCGGCAAATTGTAAAGGGGTGGTATATTTCAAACCTATCTTGACCCCCACAAAAGCAGTAGACCAAAGGAGACATGCGACAATGGCTAAAAATGTAGTACTAAGGACCCTGGAACGCAAAAGCTTTTCGTTTGTTTTGCCGGCAAGCGGATTAAATATTAACTTCAGCGCATAAAGTAACTCAATTTTTTGTGAATACTGAGATCTTCATAGCCAGAAAGCTGATCCTCAGCAAAGATAACCGGAAGAGCATTTCACGGTCCATCCTGAACATCGCCATTTTTGGGATCAGCCTGGGACTGGCAGTTATGATCGTGGCCATGGCCGTGGTTACCGGTTTTAAAAATGAGATCACCCGGAAGGTAGTTGGATTTGCTGCCCATATCCAGATCCTGAATTTTGACTCAAACACCTCTTTTGAAACCCAACCTATAAACAGCAATCAGGAATTTCTCCAGAACTTGAAGGAGGATCCTTCCATTGTAAGTGTGCAGGTTTTTGCCACCAAGGCCGGGATCATCAAGACCAAATCTGACATCCAGGGAGTTGTGCTGAAGGGGGTGGGACCAGGTTATGACTGGGAATTTCTACAGGATTACCTGCAGGAAGGGCAGATCCTCTCCTTTACTGATTCCGCCCGGTCCAACAAGGTACTTATATCCAGATATATAGCTTCAATGCTAAAGCTGAACCTGAATGATGAGTTCCTGATGTATTTTATCCAGGATCCTCCGCGGATGCGGCGTTTTACAGTGGCAGGCATTTTCGAGACAAGCCTGGAAGAATTTGATAAGGTATATATATTCGGAGATATCCGACATATCCAGCGGCTAAATGACTGGTCGGAGGAACAGATCAGTGGTTTTGAAGTAAATCTAAAAACACTCCGTGAGCTGGAGGAACAGACATATCATGTGATGAATACGGTAGGCTTTGGTTTTGAAGAGGATGGATCGAGGCTGAGGGTTATGAATATCCACGATAAATATCCACAAATATTTGACTGGCTAAACCTTCAGGATATGAATGTGCTGATCATCCTGATCCTGATGCTTGTGGTGGCCGGCTTTAATATGGTATCCGGATTGCTGATCCTGATCCTGGACCGGACAAACATGATTGGTATACTGAAGGCCCTTGGAAGTCCAAATGTCAGCATTCGCAAGATCTTTATGTACCAGTCAGGTTTCCTCATCATCCGTGGATTATTCTGGGGAAACATCATTGGCATTGGCATATGTCTTCTGCAAAAACACACAGGCTTCATGGAACTGGACCAATCATCCTATTACCTGAATACGGTACCGGTCAACCTGAACGCTTTGCATGTTCTGGCCCTGAATCTTGGGACTGCCCTGGCCATTATCCTGATGTTGATCATACCCTCTATGATCATTTCCAGGATCAGCCCTGCCAGGGCCATCCGATTTGAATAGGGATGTTTGATGTTTAAAAACCATGACCCAGAAAACGCAGGAAAATATCGAATTATTCATTGATCAGCTGGAAATGGATTTGAAATCCATTCTGCCTGGCAGTAAGGCCCAGTATAAAATGGCCCCTGAACTCAGGTTGGAAAACCGTCATGGTTATTACCAGAACGCAGCCGTAATGATCCTGCTCTACATCAGGACTGGTGCCTGGCATACGGTCCTGATGAAAAGGCCCGAATATGCCGGTGCTCACAGCAACCAGATTAGCCTGCCGGGGGGAAAATCCGAAGAAGGCGATGCCAGCCTGGAAAAAACGGCCCTGCGTGAGGTCAGGGAAGAGACTGGCTTAGACGACAACCGGATCAGGATACTCGGCAACCTGAGCCGCCTGCATATTCCTGTAAGCGGGATAGAAGTTTTACCTGTGGTAGGGTTTTACCCCGAGGAACCTGATTTCCAGCCAGATCCATCCGAAGTAGCCTACCTGATAGAAGTCTCATTAGAAGACCTTCTGAATCCGCGCAATACCAGCGAGAAATTCAGGACACTCATGTGCAAGCTTGTCAGGGTACCTTATTATATAATCGGTAAGGAACAGGTCTGGGGGGCAACTGCCATGATCCTGTCAGAATTCCTTGAAGTTATCAGGTCGGGAAAATCATCACTCAGTTTATGATGTTCCTGTAGTGATCATACCGGTCAAGAACCTGCCTCACATACTCAACGGTCTCTGTCCCCCGACAATATCCATACTTTACTACCGGATCCTGGTAAAATTGGGGATTTGTTTTTTTCAGCAGGTATTCCTCTACACTATCGTGCCATTTTTGCGGATCTTTTCCATTTTTATCCGCCAGCCTGATCGCATCAAAAACATGTCCCGGTCCCACATTATAGGACGCAAGTATGAACTTGATCCTTTCTTCCTTGTCAGGGATGGCTGCGCTAAAACGTTTATCGAGCCAGCTGATAAACTGGGTTCCGGCATTGATCTGGTCTTTGGCGGATGAATTCATGTTGATCCCAAACCTCCGGGCTGTAACAGGCATCAACTGCATCAGACCGAATGCCCCCGCCCATGATCGTGCGCCTGGATCAAAGCGTGACTCCTGGTATATCATGGAGGCCAGCAGGCGCCAATCCCAGCCTATTTGTTCACTGTATTCCCTGATGTGGTCATCGTAGGAGGAGATCTTCCCGCTGCTGATGGTAAAAAGATCTGATTTCACTATGCTTGCTGAGCGCTGGTTCTTAAAATATTTATTATAGATCACGGCATACCTCGTTGATTTACGGTACTGCCTGAACCACTCATCTATTACCTCTTTCAACTCTGCAGCCTCAGAATTTACTGCCCATGCAAGGTTCTGTGGAAAACTGATGGCAGTCTGTATGTCCAGGTTGGGATAATAAGTCTGATTTACCAGGGCCACATTCTCATCACAGACAGTATAATCAATCTGCCCCCCTGCCACCAGCATGATAAGCGTTTCAGCCTCTTCGGGTACATCCACTATATTTATGGTATCACCAATCTCTTCTGCAAGATTAAGCATCCTCCTGTAGAAGGCTGACTTATGCTGAACATACACTTTTTTCCCTGCCAGGTCCAGCTGGTTCCTGATCAGTGCCCCATTAAGCTGGGAGGAGGACATACTTTTCCAGTTCTCAGGTTTTCTCTGGACCAGCACCTGACGCGTCTGTCCATGGGGGATAGTGAAGTTAACCTGGTTCCTGCGCTGCCCGGTAACTGCAAGGTTAAGGGCAATCAGGTCGCAATCACCCATGCGCAGGCAATTAAAGGTTTCCTCAAGGCTACTGCTCACCACTACATTAAGCTTTATATTCATATGGTCCGCCAGGTCCTGCAACATATCATACTGGTAGCCCATGGGTTGTCCGCGATAGATAAAGTAATCCGTCGAATTATAATCGGTAATGGCAATAAGTTTTCCCTTCTCCAGGATCTCTGAGAGATCATTCACTTCCCTCCCGGAGGAAATCCTTTCAGGGGTGTCCTTGCAAGTTGAGAACAAAAGGAGGATGATTGGTAGCAGTCCCTTAATATATGTATATCGCTTTAACATGAGGGTTAAGCTTGATGCAAATTATAAATTGGATCAGCACCATCAAAGCATTCTTTGACGAATGTATGGTTTGTTTGGACATATCAATCATAAAATGTCCACGATAAGCCAAACCTAAATACACTCCCGGGCATGGGATAATACAATACATGAAAGTAATTCTTTTTGATAAGTCCGGCGTAGGGATGGTCATACCTGAGATAGAAGCGGGTCCTTTTCAACTTGGCTGTGAGGAATGGATTCAGGTAGGGATAATTCCCTAATTCCATGATATCCTGATTATAGAACATTCCGGAAGAAGGAGCAAATGCCAGGGCCCGGTACTTTGTATAATAGTAAAGATCAAATCCAAGCTGGGCTGTCAGGGCATTTTTTACGATGGTAAAAGAAATATAATTTGAGGTGTAGTAGGAAAGGTCGGGCAATCTTACCACATTATTATCACTGCTGAGCTGGTAATGAATCTGGTGATCGGAATGGAAGATCCCGGCGCTGAAATGCTTGTGCAGATTTAGGCCGATCACAGAAACCACCCCCCCATGCTGTGCCGGCATCACAGAATCAGTATGGTAAACCAGATCAGAAGCCAGTGAAAAGTGGGCCCCGGCATCCAGTCGTATGGCTTCATTGCTTACCTGAAGCGATCCACGGATATCTTTGATCTTCTTGAAATCATTATACCAGCGGAAATTGTTTGATTCGTAGAAATTCAGAAAATGATCCGCTTCCTGCAATGAAAACTCCCCCGAGATACTGATCCTGGATTTTCCCCTTTTACCCTGAAATTCTTTTGTTATCTTACCACTTGCATTGAGGTCGCCTGCCCTGTAGCCTATCAGGTAAAAACGTCCGTCAAAGATCCAGTCCCATCCCCCACCAACGGTGTGCATTACAGAAGCTCCCAATTGGATATTATTGTACTGGTAGTATTTATGATTCTTCTGAAGGCTCGTATCCCCATCCGATACAAGGGTGTCATAGACAGTGTTAAAGGCATATCTCACCCAGTCATGGGAGATAAATGCCCTGGCGCCAAAATCATTCTTGCGAAACGGATTCTCATCAAGCATCACCTGGAAGGTGTTCCTGAGGGATCTGTAATATGTCGAATCCCTGGTTTGCTCTGAATCAATGAAGTAGGCCGGGTAAAAATCCCGGTTCTTATCCGATATTTCATCGGTATACAGCCTGTGACTTCGCTGGTATTCAAGGGTATGCAGAAAAGAGCCAGTCTTTACTGATTTGTCCCGAAACCTGCGGAACCCAGTTTCGCTGGTGGAATCTGTTACCTCTTCTTCCTTGCCAAATTTATATCGTTGGGAGAAGTGGAACATCAGGCTTTTTATCCTTGAATCTGCCTCTTCCAGGTTAATGTCATAGGCCTTTTCATCGATGTTTTCATCAAAAAAGATGCTGTCATCAGCGATACCTCCGTTTTCCTCAGCACTTGAATTGTTGACATGAATACTTGTATGGAAGGAATAATCGTGCCCTGTATAGGATCCGAACAGGTTAAAATTGGTCAACTTGGCTCTTTGCCGGCTGTAAAGTCCCGCTGAAGATATCAGGCGGATATCAAATCCCACATTAAGGAAAGGGGTAAGATTCTGGGAATGAATGGCATGGAAGAAATCCTCCCGTTTTTCCTTGCTGCCAAAAGTGGAAGAATACTCCAACAGGGTAAAGGGTTTGATAATATTATAAAAGGTATTGTTTTCCGGTGTGTACAAATAGGGAATATAGGGACGCATAAAGAAAAAACCTGGCTGTTTCTCCAGGTTGAAGTATATAAGATTCTGTGTTTGGAGTCCAGTATTACCCAGGAAAGCATTGGCGATACTATGGCTGAACACAGGATCATAGATCTGGAACTGCGTCTTCATGGTATCGATCTCCTTGTCCCGCATGACGGCAAAATCCTCTGCAAGGGTCCAGATCTTAATAAAGGTCTTTGTTGTATCAACCGGCTTGCTGACCATATTTTCTTCCGGGATCTCCTGGGAAAAGGCAAGTAAGGGTAAAATGAATGCTATTACAAGGAATGGAATCCGCATCATGCCGTAAAAATAGCTGAAATAATAATTATAACGCCAAAAACCCTGGTTTTGATATCGGGATTGAATGACTCCGGAAAATTATTAATTTTATAACATGTTCAGAAAAGCAATCATTCAATTACTGGCTGCCACCCTGCTTATTGCCGCCGCCTGCCAGTCAAACCCCACCAGCCTGGTGCTGGTCTCAAAAGATTACGATAATAGATTTGCAGAATGGCTGCCGATGGCCGGCATAAAATGTAAATCAGTAAATATGTATACGGTAAGCACTGACTCCATCAAATATTATTTATCGAAGGCTGATGGGATAGTTATTTCCGGGGGACCCGATGTCAATCCTGTTATTTACGGGAAAGCTTCGGAAACGGATCGTTGTGAGTCCATTGACAACCGAAGGGACAGTCTTGAGTTAAGGATGATTGGATATGCCATAGAAAATAACATCCCTCTCCTGGGAATCTGCCGTGGACACCAGATCCTCAACGTAGCCCAGAAAGGAAGCCTCATCATTGATATACCTTCTGATTTTGATACCACTGTCATCCACCGGCAAGGGGATGACCATATGGTAAGGATAGTTGAAGGTTCCCTTTTATCAGAACTGATCCTTCCTGACAGCGGCCTTGTCAACAGCAGCCATCACCAGGCTGTGGATGAATTGGCTCCCGGTTACCGGGCTACAGCCTTTGCCCCGGACGGGATCATTGAAGCCATTGAACCTGTTGATCCGGATGGGCATCCATTCATACTGGGTGTACAGTGGCACCCTGAAACCCTGGTCCGCAAATCTGAAAACCATCCATTTTCCCGTCCCATTCTCCTCCGCTTCATGGAAGAAGTCCGCAAAGTTTCGCTTTAGCTTCCAGTATCCCGGTGATTCTAGTGTTTTTCAATGTGTGCTGTGCCTGACCTGAGAGGCTGATATCGACATTAAGGATGAAAAAAAATCAGAGATAGATATAAAATATCCAATTATTAGTTATATTGATGAATACTTGAATAAAAAATATCTTTTGAGGGATATTTTTTATTCTAATAATAGCAAATAAGCATAATAATCAGATAATAAACATCCTTTTGCCATGAATTGGAACATTATTAAGCTGTTCTCAAGCAGAAATATGTTTGGTTTTACATTTCAGGATGTAACGAGGGCATTTCCGGAGAAAAACCCTGTTTATCTAGCCAAGATCCTTGCAGAGATGGTCAATAAGGGTATGCTATGTAAAATAACCTGGGGCATTTACCACATCATTCCTGTTAATGCAGATCCGGAAACCTATGTTCCTGATGGGCATCAAGTGGCAAAATACCTGATGCAGAATAAGGAGTATTATATCGGGTATGCTTCAGCGATTAAGATCCATGGGCTAACGCTCCAATCTGAGGCCAAATTTGAGGCCGGAACTGAGGCCAGATCTGAGGCCAGGGAATATGTGGTCACCAAAAGGCAAATGAAGACGTCCATCAGGAGTTTCAGAGGAATTACATATCAATTCATTCAGCATGATGCAACCCGTTTTTTCGGCTTCACCAGCATCTGGATAAACCAGTTTGAGAAAGCGATGGTAAGTGATTTGGAAAAAACCATCGTAGATATTGCTACCAAACCACAACATTGTGGAGGCATCGTTGAGGTCGGGAATGCCATATTCCAGGCCCAGGACCGGACAGATCATGATAAGCTGTTTTATTATTTCGCGAGGAATTTGAATAAGTCCGCGAAAAAAAGATTCCTTTTCCTCACCGATTTATTGGGTTTGGAATGGACTACTGAGCACGAAAGAATGATGGAAGAGTTGGGAACAGGCATCTCATTATTGGATCCGGCGGCACCGGACCAGGGAAGAAAAATGAAAAAATTTGGATTGAAAATCAATGTGGATCCTGTCCGCATTAAGAAGAAAGTCCTTGATCGAAAAATATCCTGATGTTCTCATCCCTGATTCCTGGATCGATAGTAGTGACGAAAACAGGACATGTAAAGTATTATAAGCCCTGCTGGGGCTTTACTTTATCTGAAAATTCTTCTTCCAGTATTTTCTGTCCGTTTTGATTGATAGAAATTCTTCCGCCGGCCGGTTCTTTCACAAAAAACAAAATTTCATATTCTTTATTTTCATGAGTAAACCTGAGGCCAAGCATATCATCCCTTTTTAAGGGTGTTGAATTAGCCATTGATTGGAGGGAGCTATCTCCAACCTGTAAATGATGGAGAAAGATATCATCTGTATTTGACTCGCCCGGACTTACTTCAATTCTCCATTGTCCAAATAATTCATTGTTATTATCCAGCCATTGCATACTGTTATAATTCCAGTCTTCAGGTGTTAATTTCGGCAGGGCCCAGTTCCGTCCGTCTGACCAGAATTGTTTTCCTGCACCGCCAATTTTTTTTAGTTCAATATTTTCAGGGTAAAGTGTTTTACAGAAGAGCCGGCCTCCCCAATGGTCAGTGTAAAACTCATTGTTTTTTACACTGGGTTCTGCCGCAGTATGGAGGATCCATCTTTTATTATACTCAGGCTTGGTTGATGATACCCTGTCGAATATCACGAAATGATCATGTGGCAGGAACAGGAACTGGCGGAGAACAAGTTCGGCTTTATCCTGGTGATACGATGCTGTAGCATCACCGGCCACATAAACATATTGCTCTTTCTCATCAAAAGCGATAATTTCTGATCCCCTCATATTATTCTGTCCTCCGTCGTTTGGAAAAACCTCGGCTTCCTTCTCACTGAGTGCGGGACCGGAATCCCAGTAAGGCGGCATGATTTCTCCGGGCATTTTGATGGTTATGCAGTTGTGGGCAATGGTTCTGGCATAATAATGAGACAGATGTAGCCCCGGTTGAGGACGGGTTCCTGCATCCAATGCCAGAAAACCTTTTCTGAAAATTACAAAATTGTTATTGTCAAAATGTCTGTGCTGGGTCAATATTCCACCCGCAGTGAACAAAGCATAGGTATCATCAGGTCCTGAGCCTGACCTCATAAAGAGTTGTCCCATGTTCTCAAAGTGCCTTGCCCTGGGTGAAATTTCTGAAGGACCTTCAGGCTTAATGTCTTCAAAAGTACCCGTCAATAAAAAACGGGTAATAGGAAAAACGCCCTGTTGTTGTCTCTGAACCTTTTTTTGCATCCATTTTGCCAAAGAGATTAATTCCGGTTGGCTATTGCCATAAAAATGAATCATTTGGGATAAATGAATATGCAAATACCTCAGAGGAAGATCATTTTCACGATGATTTGCATCTCCATAACCAAATTGCCTTTCCCCCGGTAACCAGTTCCAGAAAATATAATTTATGAATTGGGGAACATATCGCCATTCCTTTGCAATATCATATCCCGTGGCCGAACTGAAGGAATGGAAGAAATTATACTCGGCCCATGGATATGCACCCATGCAGTATCCCAGGACAGAAGAAGCAGCTCCTCCATCATCTCCCGAAATATCACTCCTGTATTTAAGAAGTTCCCTATGATCATCATATCCCTTCTTTAGAAGAGCCATGGCCAGGCTGTCATCAATACCTGTTTTATAGAATACAATCCCGGCATACCATGGCAGACAGGGAGGGCCATAAAAGCCGGTTTTTATGTCCCCTGTATTCCTCCTGAAAACGGTACCTCTTTCTGAAGAAGGCATATAATCTATGGCATGGAGCAGCGGTTCTCCAATTTCCGTCCTCTCCTTTTCGCTAAGGTTATTGTATATCCAATCATAAGCAGCCAGGGCATTGATCCTGGAAAAAGCGTACCACTGGATGTTCAGGTTGTTTTCATTACGGAGGGTGTAATAATCTATCAGGCTGATAAGGATCTCTTTGCAAAGATCAAGGTATTTTTTTTCTTCAAGTACCAGGTAAAGAAAAGCGGCTTCTGCTGCCCTGGTCCCGTAATTGTGTTCGGCATTCTGTGTTCCATCCGGTACCAGGGGATCCGTGAATACAATTTCCTGCCCTATCAATGGATCAATCCTGCCTTTCATCTCCATAAACAATGCATGCTCATCATTCAGGGCCCTGTCCTTGATTTGTTTAAATGAGTTTTCATTGAAAAACACTCGTGGGTGATCAATGTGGATTTCGTTGATCCACGCATAATTTTCATAAACATTTGTTTTCGGGTTTTTGCAGCCCGTTAGGAACAAAAATGTCAGGGCAGCAAAAAGCAGCACAATTCCGATTATTTTTCTCATTGTATGATTCTATTAAGGTTCAACATCCAGGACTTTGCTGATGGCCTCCATCAACACCGATTCCACATTCGGGGATACCATTGAAACCCTGGGCTCTACCTCATATCCCCCCTGGCTGTAAGCAATCTCCGTGCCTACATAGAGTGGGCCATGATCCTCATAAGCAGCCACACAAACCCTGGCCTTGGGTTTCAACTGCTGGGCGGCAAGCTGGTATTCCACAAAAGTCTCTCCAGGGAGGTTCAGCAAAAAAACATCCCCCAGCTCCATGGCAGAGATATTCGTTTTAAATCCCTCCTTTTCCCTTTGCAGCCAGACAATGCCGCGGGCTGCATTAAACCGGGCTACCGAATCGGAATCATCCGAGGCAAGCACCGACCAGAGTTTTTCTTCCACCAGGCTGTCTGATACAGGGAGCTGTACCTCAGTATTCCTCCAGTGCAGGTCCGATGCCAATACTGGCTGTCTGACCGTCTGTTCCCATGCCAGCCGCATGGCTTTTTCCATGCGTCCTTCCAGGATCCCCCGCTGGACGGTTGATCCGTCATTGTACTTACCCGCTGCAACATTCCCGCCGGCACCGGTGAAATATATGTGCGGGATGCCGAGTTCCTTTTGCAACTTATCCCGGGCGATCCCGACAAACTCAGAGCTCACCTGTCCCTTTCTATAATGGCTGATCGGGTGTACGGCATAAAAATCCAATACTGCCAGGGGCTCATCCCCGTTCCAGAAGCTGAAACATTTCAGCCAGGGATCAATGATCCCTTCCGGGGACTCAATGGCTGCAGGGTTTCTGCTACTGCTGTAGCGGACGATCCTTACCTTCCCATCTTCACCCAGGATCCGGCGGTTCGAGGCTACCTTTTCCACACGGGCCCGGCCAAATCCCACATGGGTTACCAGCCGGGTAGCATGCATGGCTTTTTGCAATGCGACCCCTGCAGCATCGATGCATTTTTGTTCGAATATGGTATCATGGCGCCATCCGCCCAGTCCGTAACCGGCAAGCAGCCGCTCGGTGGCAAAATCACAGCGAACGGCATCATGCTGGTGGACATCATGAACGGATACCCGGTCAACGGTCGTACCCGCGGCATCAGCCAGACACTTCCGCCAAACCTCATAACCTTCATTTGATATAGTGATCCAGTCAACCGCACACAGCACCACGGGCGGTTCATCAGAAAGAAGTACTACTCCCTTGGCATAAAGTGAATCTTCGATCGATACGGCAGGTCCATACGCCACTGGGTTGCCGATCGGGGGGGTCACATTGATTTCAAAAAATCCCAGCCTTAATTGATCCTGGTTGGATTGACAGCCACTGCTTCCCAGAAACAGTATGAGAGCCATCCCCAAAAGAGCAGAAAGGGTTGAATGTTTTGAATGGATCGTTTTCATATGGACCGTTTTATTGAAGGAGGTGAAATATGTCCAATTTATGAATTAATTAGGATATTCGTGCCGGAACTCTGCTTTTACGATCCTCTACTCCACCTCCGAAGTTTTAAAAACCCGGGTCCTTTCCGAGGAGCCCGGGTACCCTTAAGGGAATGGCAGGAAGAAAATAAGTAGCCTGTAATTCGAAACCGTTAAAAAATTTGTTTCTTGAGTGTTGCAAACAAAATTGTTTGAACCCCAAAGGGTTGAGTTGCCTTACGCAGCGGCTAAAGGAACGGAGATCAGCCGGAACATTACCGCTGCACTTTTCTTCCTGGCATTGCTCCATAAAAAAACCCGGACTCTTCGAAAAGAATCCGGGTTTTAAAAGTCGGCGACGACCTACTCTTCCACAAACGCAGTACCATCGGCGCTGACGGGCTTAACTTCTCTGTTCGGAATGGTAAGAGGTGGTTCCCCGTCGCAATAGTCACCTAAAGATCTTCAATATGAATAACGTAAAGGAAAAAGAGCAAAATTTTCAAGCTCACAGCGAAAGCTTACGGGTAATTAGTATCGCTCGGCTATGACATTACTGCCTTTACACCTGCGACCTATCAACGTCATCGTCTTTAACGACCCTTAAAGGAGATCTCATCTTGAGGCAGGCTTCGCACTTAGATGCTTTCAGTGCTTATCCCTTCCAGACGTAGCTACCCTGCGGTGCAGCTGGCGCCACAACAGGTACACTAGAGGTCTGTCCGCCTCGGTCCTCTCGTACTAGAGGCAGGCCCTCTCAAATCTCCAACGCCCACAACAGATAGGGACCGAACTGTCTCACGACGTTCTGAACCCAGCTCGCGTGCCACTTTAATGGGCGAACAGCCCAACCCTTGGGACCTTCTCCAGCCCCAGGATGTGACGAGCCGACATCGAGGTGCCAAACCGCTCCGTCGATATGAGCTCTTGGGAGCGATCAGCCTGTTATCCCCGGAGTACCTTTTATCCTTTGAGCGATGGCCCTTCCATACGGAACCACCGGATCACTATGCCCTACTTTCGTACCTGGTCGACTTGTCAGTCTCACAGTCAAGCACCCTTGTGTCATTACACTCTGCGCATGGTTACCAATCATGCTGAGGGTACCTTTGGAAGCCTCCGTTACGCTTTTGGAGGCGACCACCCCAGTCAAACTACCCACCAAACACTGTCTCCCGTAAGGGATTAGAACCCAGATAAATAAAGGGTGGTATTTCAAGGTTGACTCCACGACTCCTAGCGAAGCCGCTTCATAGTCTCCCACCTATCCTACACATCATTTACCCAGAATCAATGTTAAGCTGTAGTAAAGGTTCACGGGGTCTTTCCGTCCCGTTGCGGGTATCCGGCATCTTCACCGGAACTACAATTTCACCGAGCTCATGGCTGAGACAGTGCCCAGATCGTTACACCATTCGTGCAGGTCGGAACTTACCCGACAAGGAATTTCGCTACCTTAGGACCGTTATAGTTACGGCCGCCGTTTACTGGGGCTTCGATTCAGAGCTTCTTCCCGAAGGAATAACCCCCCCTCTTAACCTTCCAGCACCGGGCAGGTGTCAGGCCTTATACATCATCTTTCGATTTAGCAAAGCCTTGTGTTTTTGATAAACAGTCGCCTGGGCCATTTCACTGCGGCCCCGATTGCTCGGGGCGACCTTTCTCCCGAAGTTACAGGTCGATTTTGCCTAGTTCCTTAGCCATGAATCACTCGAGCACCTTAGGATTCTCTCCTTGACTACCTGTGTCGGTTTGCGGTACGGGTAGCAAATACCTGAAGCTTAGAGGTTTTTCTTGGAAGTATGCTTAGATCCACTATCCGCTTGTCCGAAGACTCACGGTACTATCAGGTTCGGCACAGTCAAGCTATTAACCTATCTGTATACCTACACCCTTTAACGTACTATTCCGTCAGTACGCGGGACTTTCACTCCTTCGTCACCCCATCGCAGTAATTGCTAGTACAGGAATATTAACCTGTTATCCATCGACTTTTCCGTTCGGATACGTCTTAGGACCCGACTAACCCTGATCCGATTAGCGTTGATCAGGAAACCTTAGTCTATCGGTGAGCGGGTTTCTCACCCGCTTTATCGTTACTTATGCCTACATTTTCTTTTCCAGCCGCTCCAACAGACCTTACGATCCATCTTCAAAGCAACTGGAATGCTCCCCTACCACTTCTAACTAATGTTAGAAATCCATAGCTTCGGTAATATGCTTATGCCCGATTATCATCCACGCACAACCGCTCGACTAGTGAGCTGTTACGCACTCTTTAAATGAATGGCTGCTTCCAAGCCAACATCCTAGCTGTCTAAGCAGTCGCACTACGTTAACACAACTTAGCATATATTTTGGGACCTTAGCTGATGGTCTGGGTTGTTTCCCTTTTGGCGTTGGACCTTAGCACCCAACGCCTCACTCCCGTGTATATGTTGTAGCATTCGGAGTTTGTCAAGGGTTGATAGGCGGTGAAGCCCTCTAGCCTTATCAGTAGCTCTACCTCTACAACACTAAACCACGAGGCTGCACCTAAATGCATTTCGGGGAGTACGAGCTATTTCTTGGTTTGATTGGCCTTTCACCCCTACCCACAGCTCATCCAAACACTTTTCAACGTGTACTGGTTCGGTCCTCCATACCGTTTTACCGGTACTTCAACCTGGCCATGGGTAGATCACCAAGTTTCGCGTCTACCCCCACTAACTATACGCCCTATTCAGACTCGCTTTCGCTTCGGCTGCGTCCCTGAAGGACTTAACCTTGCTAGTGAGGAGTAACTCGTAGGCTCATTATGCAAAAGGCACGCCGTCATCCCAAATGCCGATAAATCGGCGGGACTCCGACCGCTTGTAAGCGCACGGTTTCAGGTACTATTTCACTCCCTTGTTCAGGGTTCTTTTCACCTTTCCCTCACGGTACTAGTTCACTATCGGTCTCTCAGGAGTATTTAGCCTTACCAGATGGTCCTGGTAGATTCAGACAGGATTTCACGTGTCCCGCCCTACTCAGGATACTACTAGAACAATAAATACTTACGTGTACAGGACTGTCACCTTCTATGGTTTAACTTTCCAGAAAATTCTACTTCGTGTTATTGTTCATGTTGTAGTCCTACAACCCCATGTCAGCCGAAACTGTCATGGTTTGGGCTATTCCCCGTTCGATCGCCACTACTAAGGGAATCACTATTGTTTTCTCTTCCTCCGGGTACTTAGATGTTTCAGTTCTCCGGGTTTGCTCTCCTTGCGGAGTGATACCACTTCATGGTACCGGGTTGCCCCATTCGGAAATCTTCGGATATAGCAGTTATTTGCACTTCCCCGAAGCTTATCGCAGCTTATCACGTCCTTCATCGCCTCTGAGAGCCAAGGCATCCACCATGCGCTCTTAATTACTTTCTTCTGTTAATGAGTTTAAAAATTTTACTCTTTCCAATACGTCAAAGAACGTTTTCCTGATCTGCTGTCCTGTTTCGAATTCATCGAAACTGGTTAGTAGACCGGAATTGTGAATACATCCGGAATCGAACCGAAAATACGACCATCGTACTCAAAAAACGTCCAATATTTCAAAAAACTTTTGCCTGCTTTGTGTGTGTCTCCACACCCAGGCCTTCATGTGGAGAATAAGGGAGTCGAACCCTTGACCTCCTGCGTGCAAGGCAGGCGCTCTAGCCAACTGAGCTAATTCCCCAAATCTTGTTTGAGGATTTGCCCTTTTTCCCGACCTTGCGTCGGGACCAATTGGTTATTCCCCTAACGAATAGTAGTCCCGAGCAGACTTGAACTGCTGACCCCTACATTATCAGTGTAGTGCTCTAACCAACTGAGCTACGGGACTCTGATTCATTTACCCGTCCATACGCTCATCAGGATTCCTGCACTTTCATTGCTTTGGGATCCCTTTTTCGCTCTGGGTTTATATAAAAAAAGAAAAGGTTAGTACTAATAGAACTCCGTTTAAGGTCAAGAATCTCTCCAGAAAGGAGGTGTTCCAGCCACACCTTCCGGTACGGCTACCTTGTTACGACTTAGCCCCAGTCACTAGTTTTACCCTAGGCCGCTCCTTACGGTTACAGACTTCAGGTACCCCCAGCTTCCATGGCTTGACGGGCGGTGTGTACAAGGCCCGGGAACGTATTCACCGCGCCGTGGCTGATGCGCGATTACTAGCGAATCCACCTTCACGAAGTCGAGTTGCAGACTTCGATCCGAACTGGGACCGGGTTTCGAGATTTGCATCCTGTCACCAGGTAGCTGCCCTCTGTACCGGCCATTGTAACACGTGTGTAGCCCTGGACATAAGGGCCGTGCTGACTTGACGTCATCCCCACCTTCCTCACAGTTTACACTGGCAGTTTCGTTAGAGTCCCCGGCATTATCCGCTGGCAACTAACGATAGGGGTTGCGCTCGTTATGGGACTTAACCCGACACCTCACGGCACGAGCTGACGACAGCCATGCAGCACCTTGCAGTTCGCCCCGAAGGGAATACCAGTTTCCCGGTACATCGTTCTGCATTTAAGCCCAGGTAAGGTTCCTCGCGTATCATCGAATTAAACCACATGTTCCTCCGCTTGTGCGGGCCCCCGTCAATTCCTTTGAGTTTCAATCTTGCGATCGTACTCCCCAGGTGGATCACTTAATGCTTTCGCTCAGTCGCTGACGATATATTGCCAACAACGAGTGATCATCGTTTACGGCGTGGACTACCAGGGTATCTAATCCTGTTCGCTCCCCACGCTTTCGTGCCTCAGCGTCAGTGATAGCTTAGTGAGCTGCCTTCGCAATTGGTGTTCTATGTAATATCTATGCATTTCACCGCTACATTACATATTCCGCCCACCTCAACTATACTCAAGGGCAACAGTATCAATGGCAGTTCTACGGTTAAGCCGCAGGATTTCACCACTGACTTATTGCCCCGCCTGCGCACCCTTTAAACCCAATAAATCCGGATAACGCTTGCATCCTCCGTATTACCGCGGCTGCTGGCACGGAGTTAGCCGATGCTTATTCTTACAGTACAGTCAACCCCCTACACGTAGGAGGATTTCTTCCTGTATAAAAGCAGTTTACAACGCATAGCGCCGTCATCCTGCACGCGGCATGGCTGGGTCAGACTTGCGTCCATTGCCCAATATTCCTCACTGCTGCCTCCCGTAGGAGTCTGGTCCGTGTCTCAGTACCAGTGTGGGGGATCATCCTCTCAGACCCCCTAGACATCGTAGTCTTGGTGAGCCGTTACCTCACCAACAAACTAATGTCACGCATGCCCATCCTTAACCGCCAGAGCTTTAATAAAAAAACGATGCCGTTCTTAAATATTATGAGGTATTAATCCGAATTTCTTCGGGCTATTCCTCAGTTAAGGGTAGGTTGCAAACGCGATACTCACCCGTGCGCCGGTCGCCATCATCACCGAAGTGATATGCTGCCCCTCGACTTGCATGTGTTAGGCCTGCCGCTAGCGTTCATCCTGAGCCAGGATCAAACTCTTCATTGTAATTAAGAATTTAAATGCTCTCAAGATTCAAAACCATAAAGAATTAAACGAGGTTCTAATTAACTATTTTACTAGCTGTGTACTAACCTTTTCAATCTTTTCAAAGAACTTTTTATTTTGGGACTGCAAAGATAAGAATTGATTCCGATCTCTGCAAATTTACTTCGGTTTGTAAAACTACTTTACTGCCAAAGCGGCTGCAAATATAAAAACATTTATTTAAACCATGCAAGTCTTGATGATTTTTTTTCTCCTCCTTTCAAACATAATTATTTATATGGCTGATCAGCTTGCTGATATAATATTTATATAAAGACAAAACCGCTAAAAATAATATTAATCGCATATTCTATCCTATAAACCGTTTTACAAATATTTGATCAGAAAGTTTTATCTTCACACATATTTTTTAAGAAAGCATATTTTGAATAAGAGACTGGTCATCATACCTACTTTTAATGAGATAGAGAACATTGAGAAAATCATCAGGAAGGTATTGAGCCTGGAACCACAATTTGATATTCTGGTCATTGATGATAATTCGCCCGATGGTACAGCCCTGGCGGTAAAAAGCCTGCAGGAAGAACAACAGGGAAAGATCCATATACTTGAACGAAGCGGAAAACTGGGACTGGGCACTGCTTATATCATGGGATTTCGCTGGGCATTGGAGAAAGGATTCGAGTTTATCTTTGAAATGGATGCTGATTTTTCACATAATCCCGATGACCTGGTCCGCCTTTTCAATGCCTGCAATAATGGGACAGACCTGGCCATCGGTTCCAGGTATATCACGGGGGTAAATGTGGTCAACTGGCCTATGAGCCGTGTTTTGATCTCCTATTTTGCATCGAGGTATGTCCGATTCATTACCCGCATGAAAATCAAGGATTCAACCGCCGGATTTGTCTGTTACCGGGATAAGGTCCTCCATACGATAAATCTTGACAAAATTCGGTTCAAGGGTTATGCATTTCAGATCGAAATGAAATTCAATGCCTGGAAACACGGATTTAACCTCGAGGAAGTACCCATCATTTTTACGGACAGAAAAGAAGGAAAATCCAAAATGTCGGGAAAGATCGTTTATGAAGCAGTCTGGGGTGTTATCACCATGAAGATCTCCAGCTGGTTCAAATCTTACAAAAAGGCAGCATAAACCGCAAAAATATGTTCGACGGGCTCATCAAAGACGCCAGGATCGTTAATGAGGGGCAGGTATTCAACGGGAATATCCTGATCCACAAGGGAAAAATCCATTCCATAATCAAACCGGGAGAGGCGATCCCTGGAAAAGTAAAAAAAACCTACCATGCCGGCGGCAGGATTGTCATCCCCGGTGTGATCGACGACCAGGTTCATTTCAGGGAACCGGGACTCACCCACAAGGCAGAGATTTATACTGAATCCCGGGCAGCCGTTGCCGGAGGCATCACCTCCTTCATGGAAATGCCTAACACAGTGCCCCAGACCACTACCATAGGGGCACTGGAAGAAAAATTCAAACTTGGGGCAAAGAAATCCATTGCCAATTACAGCTTCTACCTGGGGGCGACCAATGACAACCTGGATGAAATCAGGAAACTGGATCCGGATCAATCCTGCGGTGTAAAGATCTTCATGGGTTCTTCCACCGGGAACATGCTGGTTGATGATGATAAAGCGCTCCAGGGGATTTTCGCTGAAAGTCCCGTCCTGATTGCCACCCACTGCGAAGATGAGACCATCATTCGCTCCAATACTGCAGCCTTTCGAAAACAGCATGGTGAGGACCTGCCGACCTCCTTCCATCCACTAATCAGGAACGAAGAAGCCTGTTACAGGTCCTCCTCCAAAGCCGTTGACCTGGCGGTCAGGTATAAATCCAGGCTCCATGTTCTGCATATTTCCACGAAAAAGGAACTGGAGCTGTTTGACAGCCATTTACCGGCAGACAAGAAACAAATCACTGCGGAAGTCTGTGTGCATCACCTCTGGTTTGATGACGCGGATTATGGGAAAAAAGGCAACCTGATAAAATGGAATCCTGCTGTTAAAACACCCGGGGATAAGGAGGGATTGCGATTGGGATTGCAGGAGGGCAAACTGGATGTTATCGCCACGGATCATGCACCACATACCCTGGCTGAAAAGGATCAATCCTATTTTAAAAGCCCTTCAGGCGGACCGCTGGTGCAACACGCCCTGCCCGCCATGATGGAATTACACAAGAAGGGGATCTTTGAGCTTAGCTTACTCGTCGAGAAAATGTGCCATGCACCGGCCAGATTATTCAGGGTAAGGGACCGCGGATTTATCAGGGAGGGCTATTATGCGGACCTGGTCATTCTTGAAAACTCACCATGGACGGTCAAAAGGGATAATATATTAGCCAAATGCGGATGGTCTCCCTTCGAGGGACAGACATTCAGCACAAGGGTGTTGAATACCTTTGTGAATGGGAACATGGTTTACAACTGGGATGAAAACCAGCAAAAACACAATTTTCTGGAAGGCATCCAGGGAAAAAGACTTCATTTTAACAGATAATCAATCATTTATGAGACATCCACTATGCAGCATTCCCATGCCTGTTTTGGTCTTACTATTGATCTCATGCAGCGGGCAAAGGGAAGGAGAAAAAGACCTGCAGGTAACAGCTATTCAAACAGGATCCCTGCAGTTAGCCGACCAGATAATCTATGATGTCATCATTAAAAATCCTGATCCCGGGGATGAGTGGACAGAGAAATGTCTTGTGGGACTAAAACGGGGGGAGTTGGTTGATTTTATCTTTGAGGGTATCTACGATGACAGGTTCAAGGCATATGACATCTTTAACGATAAACTGATCCAGGCACGCACGATCAGAAAAATGGAAGATGAGGGGGAGTTTACACGCGACCAGGTCAGCAAAATACAGTTTGTGGAAGATTGGTATGCCAACCCTGAAGATTATTCCATTTTAAAAAGGATTACAGAGGTCAGGCTGGGCCTTGAGCATATTGATGGTTTTGGCATGCACCTGGGACATAATCCCCTCTTCAAGGTAAGGCTTGTCGAGCATTAAAATTAACCCTGGTCCCTGACAATCAACTGAACATTCTGTTTATAGGTCTGCTCAAGCAGCAATTCCTTATTGATCATAACCCGGTCTATGGTGGACTGATCAAAATAGCGTATGGTAATCAGTTCCAGTCCCGTTTCATAAGTCAACTTGAAATCCTTCTCCAGGTCATCGATCAGGTTCCTGGATTTCCGCTTGTCGTTATTGATACATATCTGGAAGCTGACAGCAGAATTCTGCATCAGGTTGATCTTCACCCCATGCTTGTAGACATGGCCGAATATGGTCTCCAGGTTATCCTCGGCAATGAATGAAAAATCATTCGGTGAGATCCTGATCAATACCTGGTCCATGTTGAATATAAAAGAAGGTATCAATTTGTCATAGCTAAGGTTTCCCACCAGGGTACCTTCTTCATCAGGATCAATAAATGATTTGATATAAAGGTTTATATTCTTGTTTTGCAGGGGTTTAATTGTCTTTGGGTGGATAACACTGGCACCATAATAGGCCAGTTCTATGGCATCCAGGTAGGAAATCTTTTCCAGCTTGACGGTATTGTCAAACCATTTCGGATCGGCATTGAGCACACCGGGTACGTCCTTCCAGATGGTCACATGTTCCGCCCTGAGTATATGGGCCAGGATAGCCGCAGTAAAGTCTGATCCTTCCCTGCCAAGGGTGGTGGTGATATTATTAATGGTCGAGGCTACGAAACCCTGTGTGATATAGATCCCGTTTTTCCTGAAATTAAACCCTTCAGGTACCAGTTGTCCGGACAGGTCCCAGTCTATTCTTGCCTCACGGAAAGCATTGTTGCTTTTCAGGTACTTCCGTATGTCCATCCACTGGTTCTTTATCCCAGTTTTGTTCAGGTATGCAGAGATGATCTTCGTAGAGATCATTTCTCCAAAGGGGACGATCTGGTCGTAGTCAAAATCATAATGAAGGGTTGGATCCTTGGCCAGTCTGTCCTCCAACTCTTCAAAGACAGCCAAGAATTCAGCCCGGAAGGGATGATCCTTCTCCGGGAATAGTCCATCAACAATTTCCTGATGGTATTTTTTACGCTCCTCAACAGCCTTTTTGAGTTCCTCTTTCCTCTTGTGGAAATAATGATCGGCAATTACCTCCATGGCATTGGTGGTTTTGCCCATGGCCGAAACAACAATAACAATCTGATCTTTTTGATATCTCTTCAGGATATCCGCGACATTTTTTACCGCTTTGGCAGATTTAACAGAGGCACCGCCAAATTTAAAAACAATCATAAATAGGATATTAGCATTGGTTGCAGAAACGGCAAATGTAGCAAGATTAATAAAGTAAAAAAAGTACTACTTTTAAACTGAATAAGCAGAAGATATTAATTTTGATGGCTAAAAAATTCAGGGCAAACACGCTTGGTGAATTCATTACCCAGCAACAAAATGCTTTTCCCTACGCCACGGGAGACCTGTCCAGGTTGTTGACACATTTGGGGATCGCCTCCAAGATCGTGAACAGGGAGGTTAATATGGCTGGACTGGTGGATATCCTGGGGGAAACGGGGACAGAAAACATTCAGGGGGAAAGTGTGAAAAAACTCGACGCTTTTGCCAATGAACAATTCAAATCCATCCTTGGATCCAGCATTGAAGTATGTGGCATGGTTACGGAAGAAGAAAAAGACATGGTTTCCTTTGAAAGCGATCTTTCCAGGGAAGGCAAATACATCGTATGCATGGACCCCCTGGATGGTTCTTCCAATATTGATGTGAACATTTCCATCGGAACCGTATTTTCCATATACAGGAGGATCAGCGAGACTGGCGGTCCCTCGCTGGATGAAGATTTCCTTCAGCCTGGCACCAGGCAGGTAGCAGCAGGGTACGTACTATATGGTTCATCGACCATGCTGGTATATACTACCGGTATGGGTGTTACTGGTTTCACCCTGGATCCTTCCATTGGAGAATTTTTCCTTTCCCACGCAAAAATTGTAACCCCGGAGAAGGGATCCTACTATTCCATCAATGAGGGCAACTATGTAAATTTTCCACAGGGGGTAAAGGAGTATATTAAATACTGCCAGGTGGATGATCCTTCCACCAAGCGGCCATATACCTCCCGCTATGTTGGTTCTCTGGTGGCTGATTTTCACCGGAATATGTTAAAAGGTGGGATATATATCTATCCGGAAACCACTTCCATGCCGGAAGGTAAACTCAGGCTTACCTATGAATGCAATCCCATTGCTTTCCTGGCTGAGCAGTCCGGGGGCACAGCCACAGACGGAAGGGGGCGCAGGATAATGGAGATACAGCCCGGAGATATACACCAGCGTGTTCCATTTTTCACAGGTTCACCGGAAATGATGAAACAGGCAGAAGATCTCATGCGCTTGTATGGATGAGATCCTGTCATATTACCGTGACAGCCGGCAGGTTAATGAACTGAATCAATGGCTGGGCGGGAAAGATGGAAAAATACTCCACCTTGGCCGGTTGGCCGGTTCTTCACCTGCAGTGATTGCAGCGTGTTTGCTGGGGGATGGGAAAAACCATGTGTTTATCCTGCCTGACAAGGAATCTGCCGCCTATTTCCATAATGACTTGTTCAATTTCTCGGGAAGGGAGGATATCCTTTTCTTTCCATCCTCCTATAAACGATCCGTCCAATATACCCAGAAGAGCGCTGACAACGTTGTACAACGAACAGGGGTTTTCAAGAAATTGAGCCAGCAAAAAAGCGGCCAGATCATCATCAGCTTCCCCGAAGCACTGGTTGAAAAGAATGTTTCCGGCAAATTCCTTGATGATAATGCATTTTCTATTAACAAGGGCGATAAACTCTCGCTCAGTTTCCTGGCTGAATTTCTGGACAGCTGCCAGTTCCGGGAAGTGGATTATGTGTATGAACCAGGACAGTTTTCCATTCGTGGAAGCATCCTGGATGTATTCTCTTTTTCGGCCAAAAATCCCTACAGGATAGATTTCTTCGGTGAGGTGGTTGATTCCATCCGTACCTTCCAGATTGAAAACCAGCTTTCCGTAGAGAAACTGGAGCAGATCACTCTCCTGCCGGATCTTACAGAACTCCAGGCTGAATCTGATGCCGGGTTGGAGGGAATGATCCCGTTCACAGCCTTGTTCGGGAAAGAAACGGTCTGGTGGATCAATGATCTTGACTATGTAAAAGACCGTATGGATAATATTTTTGAGCGAACGGGTACGGGAAATGAGGGAGTTGAAGTTCCTATCCTGTCCGGCGAAAAGAGTACATACTTGATTGATGGCAGGAGCTTTACAAACCAGCTTGATCCATTCATGATCATTGAATTCGGACAACAGGTTTTCTTCCCACCCGACAGAACCCTTTCTTTTGATACCATCTCCCAGCCAGCTTTCCAGAAAAATTTTGAGCTGCTCGCGGAAGATCTGATGCTCAAACAGGATGCCGGATATAATATATATATACTGTCAGATAACCAAAAACAGATTGACCGGATATTGTCGATCTTCGAAGATATCCATACTGAGGTCAGGATCAATCCACTACTGACCACATTGCATGAGGGATTCATAGACCATGATTCGAAGATCTGCATGTATACCGATCACCAGATCTTTGACAGGTACCACCGCTACCAGTTACAGGAACACTTTACCCGCAAGGATAGTATCACTGTGCATGAGCTAACAGCTTTGCATCCAGGGGACTATGTAGTACATATCGATCATGGGATCGGGCAGTTCGGGGGACTGGAAAAAATCAGTTTGAATGAGAAAGAACAGGAGGCCGTCAAGCTGGTGTTCAAGGACCAGGATACACTCTATGTAAGCATTCATTCCCTGCACCGGATCTCAAAGTACAAGGGTAAAGACAATGACCCACCCCGCATTTACAAACTTGGGTCCGGGGCATGGCAGAAGCTGAAGGCAAATACCAAGAAAAAGGTCAAGGACATTGCCAGGGAACTGATCAATATGTATGCAAAGCGCAAAACATTGGAGGGATTTTCCTTTTCACCGGACAGTTACTTGCAAACCGAGCTTGAGGCTTCCTTCATGTACGAGGATACGGAAGACCAGCTGAAAGCCACCCGCGAACTTAAAGAAGGGATGGAAGCAGACTTCCCAATGGACCGCCTGGTATGCGGGGATGTAGGTTTCGGCAAAACGGAAGTGGCCATCCGCGGGGCCTTTAAAGCTGTGAATGACAGCAAGCAGGTAGCCGTGCTGGTCCCCACTACCATCCTTGCCCTGCAGCATTTCAAAACTTTCAGTGACAGGTTGAAAGACTTTCCATCCACGGTGGATTATATCAGCCGGCTAAAAAAACCAGCTGATCAACGGAAAACACTTGCTGACCTGGCCAGTGGAAAAACAGACATCATCATAGGGACCCACAGGCTGGCCGGAAAGGATGTGGTATTCAGGGACCTGGGACTGCTCATCATTGATGAGGAACAGAAATTCGGGGTGGCCATGAAGGAGAAACTGAGGAAACTGAAATTGAACGTCGACACCCTCACTCTTACCGCCACTCCCATCCCGCGTACCCTCCAGCTTTCCCTGATGGGGGCAAGGGATCTCTCCATCATCCGGACCCCTCCACCAAACCGTTATCCTATCGTAACAGAATTGCATTCTTTCAACAACGATATCATTAAGGAAGCAATCTATTATGAGGTTAACCGGGGGGGACAGGTATTTTTTATCCATAACCGTATCCAGAATATTGCAGAGATAGAGATCCTTGTGCACCGTCTCTGTCCTGATCTGAAAATCATCGTCGCCCATGGCCAGATGGAAGGGGCAAAATTGGAGAAAATCATGCTGGGATTCATAGAGGGGGAATATGATGTGCTCATCTCCACCACTATTATTGAATCGGGACTGGATATACCCAATGCCAATACCATGATCATCAATAATGCACATCATTTCGGACTCAGCGACCTTCATCAGTTAAGAGGCAGGGTTGGCCGTTCAAACCGTAAAGCATTCTGCTACCTGCTGGCCCCACCACTCAATCTGCAGACGCCTGAAGCACGGAGGCGGCTGAATGCCATAGAAGAGTTTTCGGAAATCGGAAGCGGGCTTAACATTGCGATGCAGGATCTCGATATAAGGGGAGCCGGGAACCTCCTGGGAGCAGAGCAAAGCGGGTTTATTGCTGAGATCGGGTTTGAAACCTATCACAGAATACTGGATGAAGCCATTCTGGAACTGAAGGAAAATGAATATGCGGACCTGTTCGAAAACGACCAAGGGGATAAACCTGTGGATAAAAAGTATGTTGCTGACTGCCAGATTGATACTGACATCCCCCTGTTGTTCCCGGATGCCTATATTGAGAACAATTCCGAAAGGTTAAGGTTATACAGGGTACTTGATAATATAGGAACCGAGGAAGGACTCCAAGGGCTGGAAAAGGAATTGGAAGACCGTTTTGGTCCCGTCCCGGAGCTTACCCTTGAACTCATGAATGTGGTCCGACTGAGATGGATGGCCATCCGGCTTGGCTTTGAAAAAATCATTCTCAAGAAAGGCCTGATGATCATGCATTTTGTCAGCAATCCCGATTCCTCGTATTACACTACTGCAACCTTTAAAGCTGTCCTGGCATTTGTACAGGGCCAGGGAAGGAAATTCAGGTTAAAGGAGACAAAGGGGAAACTGACCTTGTCCACAGACCCGGTAAATTCCATTTCAGGAGCAATCGAGATTCTCCGGAAAATTTGATTTAATTTGTATTTCATTTTGAATCTGGTAATTGACATAGGAAACAGTATTTCGAAGGGGGCCCTATTCGAAAGGCAGTCCTGTATAAATACGCTTACCCGTAATAATATAAGCGCAGCAGATATACAGGCCATTTTATCTGAGTATCCTGACATTGACCATAGCATTATTTCAACTGTCAGGAAGGATGAGCCATCCTTTGCAGGTCTTCTGAGGGATAAAGGAGTCAGTGTTCTTTTACTGGATCACCTGACACCCCTGCCCATAGAGAATCGATACAGAACTAAAGAGACACTTGGTTATGACCGGATCGCTGCAGCTGTTGAAGCCAATGCAAGATTCCCTGACCAGGACATTTTGGTCATAGATATGGGAACGGCCATTACCATAGACTTTATCAGTTCCGAAAATGAATTCCTGGGCGGGAATATTTCACCCGGCCTATCCATGAGGTTCAGATCCCTTCACGAATTTACCGGCAGGCTTCCACTGGTGGAAGCGGCCTATCAGAACGTGCTGCTGGGTGATGATACAGGGTCTGCCATTCGCGCCGGTGTACAGAACGGAATTATTTTTGAACTGGATGGATACATAAATGAGCAAAAAGAACGTTATCCTCAATTGCAGGTCCTTATGACGGGCGGGGATGCAGAATTCTTTGATAAGAAATTAAAAAATTCCATCTTTGTGGACCTTAACCTGAACTTATTTGGATTGCATAGAATCTTAGAGTATAATGTTGAACGATAGAAGGCTACAGGTAATTGCACTTATCTTCTTGCTCGTCAGTCCCTTGCTTGGACAGACCAATTCTGATTCACCGTATTCCCGGTTCGGCATCGGTACCATCTCGCCACCTGGCTTTGACCGGAACCGTGCCATGGGAGGTATTGGCCTGGCATTGAGGGATAGTACCTACATCAATTACCTGAACCCTGCTTCCTACTCTGCACAGGCTTCAAGCTCTTTCCTATTCGATTTTGGCATAACAGCACATTATACCTACACCGAATCTGCGAAGTTGAATGACACCTATTATGGGGCGAATTTTGATCACCTGGCCCTGGCCTTCCCAATTACCAAATGGTGGTCAGCCAGCGTTGGGATCAGACCTTTTTCGAAAGTTGGGTACTCCATCATCAACGAGGATTTCGATGAAAACATCGGTTTCGTAGATTACAATTACAAAGGCAATGGTGGACTCAGTCAATTATATCTCGGTACTGCCTTCGAAATTTTTGATGGCTTCAACCTCGGTGCCAATTTTAAATACATCTTCGGATCCATTAACCTGGACCGTACACTGAGTTTTCCACAGCAAGATTTCTTCTCCTATACAGAAGTTACCAGCCAGACCATCGTCCGTGATTTTTTGATTGAACTGGGACTCCAATATACTCAGAGAATCGGGGCAAAATCCGATATTACCCTTGGGGTGATCTTTGATAACAAGGCCCGGATCTCTGCAGAAAACAATGTTGTCAAAAGGAATACTTTCCCCGGGCAAACTAACAGCATCAATGATTCTACCCAGATCTCGCCGATATTCATACTGGAAGAGTCTTCAACAAAGGGAAACATAGTCATCCCTTTCAATATTGGTGTGGGATTAAGTTACCGCTTCAACGACAGACTCCTGATCGGGTTTGACTATTATCAGCAAGACTGGACCAACACTACTTTTTTTAATAGCAGTGAACCACTTACCAACAGCAGCCACCTTCATGGGGGAGCTGAATATATCCCTGACCCCAAGGCCTTAAGGGGATACCATAATCGCATAGCTTACAGGGCGGGGGGATATTTTGAGAATTCCTACCTGCAATTGCAGGATGAGCAATTAAAGGATTATGGCATAAGTTTTGGAGTAGGATTACCACTTAGGAACAACAGAAGTAGCTTTAACCTTGCCATAAATGCGGGTCGGAGGGGTACATTGGAAAAAGATTTGATACGAGAAAACTATATGTTTTTAAGTTTTAGTGTAACTTTATACGATTTCTGGTTTATGAAGCGGAAATTTGATTAATTGAATGATTATGAAAATCGGTTTGAAAATAGCTTTGTTCCCTGTTCTTTTGGGATTCATCAGCCTCTCCACCATGGCTCAAAAAGGGGTTGAGGATGGATCCCGTTACGGACATGGTGAAGACAGTATCAGGTGTATTAAGAACCTGTCACTTTACCGGGAACATGTAAAGCACGGCGCTTTCCCTTCCGCCCTTGATCCCTGGCTGGTCGTATTCGAGGAATGTCCCAAATCGACCAAAAACATATACATAGATGGGGCAAAGATGTTCAACGATTTTATTGCCAAAGAAAAGGATCCGGAGAGAAAAGCAATATTGATGGACTCCCTCCGCTTGGTTTATGATCAGCGGATCAAGTATTACAAACAACGTGGGTCCGTTCTTGGCAGAAAGGCAGTGGATATACTCAAACACCCTGAGTACAGGACCAATCCTGATATCCAGGAGGAAACATATGGATATCTCCAGGAATCTATTTCCATACTTAAAAACAAATCCTCAGTCGCCGTGGTTGCCACCTATATGACAACCTCATTTGCCCTGTTCCAGAATGAAAGGCTCACCGCCCTTCAGGTCATAGAGAATTATGCACAGGCCTCAGAAATCCTCGATTACCAGCTGGAACAGAAACCAGGTGACAAAACGATCCTTCAGGTTAAAGAAGCCACAGATTATAATTTCATCACCAGTGGGGCACCTACCTGTGAATCTCTTGTGTCCTATTTTCAACCCCTTTGGGAAAAAAATAAAGAAGATATTGCTTATCTGGGGCGCGCTGTCAACTTTCTAAGTGCACTCGAATGTGAATCCGAACCTTTCTATGCACTTGCTGCAGAAGCTTTGTATAACAAGGAACCTTCAGCGCAGGCTGCCTACGGACTGGCCAAGCTCTTCCTCAGCAAGGAAGAATTCGAGAAAGCCATCACTTATTACAAGGAGGCCATTGACAGGGAGGAAGACCCGGCCAAAAAAGCAGATTATCTTTATCAGTTGGGCTATATCACCAATGCCCACTTAAAGCAACCCCAGAATGCCCGGACCTATGCCATGGAGGCCATCAAACTGAAACCGGATTGGGGCGAACCTTATATACTTATTGGTGATACTTACGCAGGTAGTAAGGAATGTTTTACAGACGAATTTGAAAAAACTACCATTTACTGGGCTGCCGTTGACCAATTCATCAAAGCCAAATCTGTTGATGCTGCTGTGGCTGAAAAGGCAAATGAAAGAATCAGTACATACAAGAACTATTTCCCAGATATTGAGACTATTTTCTTTTACAGCCTGAAAGAAGGAGATAACTATCAGGTAGGTTGCTGGATCAATGAAACTACGAAAGTCAGAGCTAGAAAGTGACGAGCCCCTGCCGGCTGTCCAAACCAGGATTGTATCCGGGAGACTCTTTTTTATCCTATTGCTCCTTACTGGAGGATTCTTGATTCTTTCCTGTGAAAACGACCTTGAAAGAATACAGAAAATTACCAGCCTTGACCATTTGCCGGATGCTGCGGGACAGAAATATGAGATCCTTTACAGCGACTCCTTCCAGGTCAAGGTAAGGATTCTGGCTCCGGAGATTGAAAGATATGCCCGCCTGGAGGAACCCTATATTGAATTCCCCCAGGGTCTCACCGCCTATTTTTATGATGACAGCCTGAAGATTGAAGCCTATATCAAGGCAAAATATGTTATATACCGGGAAAAGGAACGGCTATGGGAGGCCAAGAACAATGTTGAAGGCCAAAACCTCAAGAACAAGAACCAGTTGAATACAGAACATATGTTCTGGGACGAAGAACGAAAGAGGATTTATTCCCACACACAGTCCCGCATCGTAAATGAAGATGGTACTTTTTATGGAGAAAAAGGATTTGAAGCAAAACAGGACCTCACCTGGTATCGGCTTAATAAATCCAAGGGAGTGGTAAGGATCAAAGATGAATAGTGTAATAATCATACTTCTGTCCCTCTTGTTTTCTGCTTTCTTTTCAGGGATGGAGATTGCTTTTGTTTCATCGAATAAACTCAGGCTGGAACTGGATATTAAACAGGGACACCTGACTTCCAGGGTAATATCTATTTTCACCTCAAGACCGGGGGATTACATAGCCACCATGCTGGTTGGAAATAATATATCACTGGTCATATACGGGATCGTGATGGCTATTCTCCTGCAACCATTGATCAGCCGTTACACCAATTCTGAAAGCACCGTTCTCATCATACAGACAATCATATCCACCCTGATCATCCTGTTTACAGCTGAGTTCCTTCCCAAAACCATCTTTCGGCTAAGCCCAAACTTTGCCTTGAGGATCTTTGCCATACCCATCCTCATTTTTTATATACTGCTCTATCCCTTGACCAGGCTTACCATTGCCATTTCAGGTTTCATTCTCCATAATTTCATGAGGGTACCCAGCAATAAAAATGTCCCTCCCAATGTTTTTGGGAAAATTGATCTTGATCACCTGGTCAATCAAGGACAAACAGAGCATGACCAAAAGGATGAGCCTGAGCAGGAAATAAAACTTTTCCAGAACGCCCTTGACTTTTCAAATGTTAAATTGCGGGATTGCATGGTCCCCCGTACTGAAATTGTGGCCTTCGATGAATCTGTATCCATGGAGGAACTGAGAGCGAAATTTATTGAGACTGGATTGTCTAAGATTTTAATTTACAGGGAATCAACTGATAATATCATAGGATATATTAATTCCAAAGAGTTATTCAAGGGCCCTTTAGATCTACCATCCATGATCATGAGCCTTCCCATTGTTCCCGAGACCATGCCTGCCAGCAAGTTACTGCAGTCATTTATTAAGGATAATAAAAGTATATCGGTTGTCGTGGATGAATTTGGTGGAACCAGTGGCATTGTAACCATGGAGGATATCCTGGAAGAAATTATCGGAGAAATCGAGGATGAACATGATACATCTGAACTGACCGAAGATAAACTGAACGAACAGGAATATATCTTCTCTGCAAGGCATGAGATAGATTACCTGAATGAAAAATACCGGCTTAATATCCCAGAATCAGATGATTATGAAACACTTGCCGGACTTATTCTCTTCCACTATGAGAGTATCCCAAAGATCAACGACCGTATCCGTATTGAAGAATTTGTTATACGGATCCTGGATGTCAGCGAAACCAGGATAGAGCTGATACATTTCTACAGCGGTCAGGAACCGTAATATTACCATAGTTCACGATGGTATATTATTATAATTATTATCTTCGTAGCCTAATTTTTTAATCAGTATTTAATCGGAGGTTTATGGCAACTTTACAGAGAATCAGGAATCGTGCGGGATTGCTGGTGGCGGTAATCATTGGAATGGCCATTTTTGCATTTGTCTTACAGGATTTGCTGAGCGGTGGGAAGACAGCATTCGCCCGGTCAAAATTTACTTTTGCAGAAATTGATGGCAATTCTGTGCAATATGATGAATATGCAGCACGAGTTGAGAAACTGGCCGAATATTACAGGCTGAGAATGGGACAGACTTCACTTGATGAACAGACCATGGAAAGTATCCGTGAACAAACCTGGCAAGATATGGTCAGGGAATATGTTACACAGGATGAGTACAGTGAACTTGGTATCTCAGTCAGTACGGATGAAATGATGGATATGGTGCAGGGCCGAAACCCGCATCCCGTTATCCGGAGTCTCTTTTCGGATCCCCAGACCGGTATCCTGAACAGGACATTCCTGGTACAGTTCATCCGGACCATGAATGATGATCCCTCTGGTACCCAGAAAACCATCTGGCTCTATCTTGAAGATGAGATTATGAAAGACCGTGCCTTTTCGAAGTATAATAATTTGATCCGAAAGGGATTGTATATCACTGACCTGGAGGCTGAAAACAATTCCCTGGAAACCGGCAGGAGGATGGATTTCAGGTATGTGGTAAAACGTTTCACTGACATATCTGACTCTGCCATAGCTATAACAGATAATGACCTCCAGAAATATTACCGTGACCATAATAAAGAATACCAGCAGGAAGCCACTCGTGACCTTGAATACGTAACATTTGAGATACTTCCTTCTGAAGATGATGACAGGTCCGCCGCTAATTGGATCAATAAAATGAAGCCGGAGTTTGAAACCGTCGATGATCCGGTTTCGCTGGTCAGTATGGAATCTGATCTGCCTTTTGATGACATGAATTATATTGACGGTTCCCTGCCGGAGATCTTCAATGATTATATGTTTTCCTCCTCTGTAGGAGCGGTATACGGTCCCTATTACGATGATGATGAATCTTCCTATCGCCTGGCACGACTGGTCGAGATCGGATATCTGCCTGATTCTGTCCATGCCAGACATATACTTCTCCAGCCGGATAACAATGCGGATGCTGCTAGTTTGTTGGCACTTGCCGACAGTCTTCAGGATGTCCTGGAAAGCGGAGGGGATTTTGCCAGCCTTGCCAGGCTGTATTCAACCGACGGAAGTGCCCAGGAAGGTGGAGACCTTGGTTGGTTCCCGGAAGGACAGATGGTTAAACCTTTCAGTGATACCTGTTTCTACGGCAGGACAGGTAAGATATATCAGGTACAGTCACAGTTTGGCATACATCTGATTGAAGTCCTTGCAAAAAGCAGGAATGTTAAGAAAGTCAAAGTGGCCCTTCTCAGCCGTGATGTTGAGCCCAGTTCTGAAACTTACCAGAACGTATATTCTCAGGCTGTAAAATTTGCCGGCATCAATAATACATACGAAAAATTTAATTCTGCTATATCTGAACAGAACCTGACCAAACGGTACGCGAATGATATCACTGCATCCCAGAAGACCATAACGGGTCTTGAGAACCCCAGGCCTTTAATTCGCTGGGCATTTGAAGCAGAACTTCACGACATATCAGAAGAGATCTTCGAAATCGGCAATAAATATGTTATCGGGGCTGTCGCCGGGATTCGTGAAAAGGGAATAGCACCACTTGACCAGGTTCGGACAGAGATCGAACTTGAGGTTAAAAAGAATAAAAAAGCTGAGTTGATAAGTGAAGAATTCAATACTTCCATTGCTTCTGTTCAGAACATCGATGAACTGGCGAGTGAGATGGGACTCACCGTAGTGGATGCCAATAATGTCAATTTTGCTTCGGTCTCTGTTCCCTCTGCTGGTATTGAACCAAATGTGATTGCCACTGCCTCTGTACAGGCTCCGGATCAATTATCACAACCAATCAAGGGGAATAATGGCGTTTATGTGATCGTCCTAAGCAATATTATAGATCCTGCTGAGACAGAGTTAACATCACAGAAATCCAGAATGGCCAGTCTCAGAGAATCCCAGGCTAATTATGAGGCCTTCGAGGCACTTCGGGAGGCAGCCAATATCCAGGATAACAGGGCCAAATTCTTCTAGTCCACTTTAGGTTGAAGATAGGCATTGTCATCACGCAACTTGGAATTCTTTTCATCATCTTCCGATAGGGAATACTTTGAGATCTTGGATTCCTCGGATGGTTTTGTCTTTTCCAGATTTACTTTCTTCCTGACATAGGCAGGTTCACTTTCCAGTTTATCAATGGTATTGTCTTTTGATGCTTTGCTGTAAAGTTGTTCTTTTGCCTGTTGATGTGATTCTTTCAGTTTCTTAACCATGTCCGCAGGATTTTTTGACTTCCTGGTGTTTCCCCTGGGCGTTTCTTCCTTGTCATAGAGGATAAATTGTTCCTTTCCCTCATCTGAGATATCAAACTCAAAGGTTTTCTGAACATTAGATTTATCAGCTGCTTCTACTATCTCTTTGTCTGTCACTGTGAAAGTATCTTCGGTGACCGGCTCAGTTTTATCAGGTAATTTAATTTTATCCGGGTTTTTCTTCTTGATATATAATTCAGGTATGCTGTTGGTTTTGAATCCGGTAGCAATGATGGTGACCGATATATCCTCCCCCAGGCTTTTCTCCAAACCGGTACCCCAGATAATGGTAGCATTTTTAGAAGCAGAATGATTAATATAATCGGTGATCTCACCTACTTCGTCCATGCTGATCTCATTTTCACCAGAAGTGATATTGAGTAATATATTGTCTGCGCCTGTGATATCATTATTATTCAGTAAAGGAGAATTCAGGGCAGTCTCTATGGCCTTTATCGCACGTTTCTCTCCTGTGGCTGTTCCTGAACCAAGGATGGCCACACCACTATCTTTCATAACGGTTTCCACATCTGCAAAATCAACATTGATGTAGCCCGGAACAGTAATGATCTCGGCTATCCCTTTGGCTGCCATGGAAAGAATATCATCTGCCTTGGCAAAAGCTTCTGACAATTTAAGGTCACCGTAGATTTCCCTGAGTTTTTCATTATTGATGACCAGGAGGGAATCCACATGTTCCTCCAGCTGGTTAATGCCTTCAATGGCCTGGTTGATCCGCTGTTGCCCTTCAAAGCGAAAGGGTATGGTAACAATCCCTACGGTAAGGATCCCCAGTTCCTTTGTGGCTTTGGCAATGACGGGTGCTGCACCAGTTCCTGTTCCGCCACCCATTCCTGAGGTAAGGAATACCATCTTGGTATTGCTTTCCAGGGCTTCGATTACATCCTGCAGGTTCTCGATGGCGGCCTGCCGGCCTATCTCTGGCTTATTACCAGCACCCCTGCCTTCTGTGAGTGATTCCCCGAGTTGTATCCTGACGGGAACGGGACTGCTTACCAATGCCTGCGCATCAGTATTGCAGACGATGAAATCCACATCCTTGATGCCTTGCTTATACATATGGTTTACTGCATTACTGCCACCTCCACCGATACCAATTACCTTGATCTCCCGGGATTTGTTTACGGGCAGTTCAAAACTGATGAGTTCTTCTGACATATTCTTTTGTTTTTTCATACTATTTGAGATTTGGATCGCTATCCCATCCTGGTTCATTTTCATTAAAAATACCGTCTATCTTTTTTTTGAAGAAATCGATAAGACCGGGCTTGTTGTCATCAGGGGCAACAGAAACATTTAGTTCATCCGCATCCTTCTCCCCATTCGAAACCTTGCCCTGCTTTGCAATATCGTTACCTTCTACCTGCATGGAGCCATTTTGATTCTGTTTGTTATCATATCCCTTCAGCAGAAGACCAACACTAGTAGAGTACATGGGTTGATTGACTTCTTCAATGCTTTCGGCAGCCAGTTGTTCAACCGGATATCCTATCCTGACATCAAGTCCGGTGCGAAACTTGACAAGTTGCGGGAGGTGTCGCAAGAGGGCCCCACCACCTGTAAAGACAATTCCTGCACTGAGTTTATCAATAACCCCTGAATTATCAACTTCAAACATGACGGCATCAATGATCTCTTCCATTCTGGACTGGATGATATAGGCCAGGCTCTTGAAAGATATCTCCTTGGGATCCCGGCCACTGATCCCCGGTATGGTTACGATCTTGTCTTCCTGTGCAAGGTCCCCAAGGGCTGATCCGAAGGTTATTTTGAGAGATTCTGCCTGCCTTTTAAGGATGGAACATCCTTCCTTGATATCATTGGTCACAACATTCCCGCCAAAGGGAATAACCGCCGTATGCCTGATGGTATCATCATAGAATACGGCAATATCAGTGGTCCCCCCACCGATATCCACCAGCACCACCCCGGCTTCTTTTTCATCTTCAGTCAATACCGCCTCTGAGGAGGCCAAAGGTTCAAGGATCAAATCCTCTACCCTCAATCCCACCCTGTCAATACACTTGGAAATATTCTTGGCTGAAGCAATCTGGCCGATAACGATATGAAAATTACCCTCCAGCCTTCTCCCGGAAATACCAATAGGATTTTTAATCCCCGTTTCACTGTCAACAACGAAACTCTGTGGGAGAACATGGATGATTTCTTCACCTGCATCGATGGGAATCTTGTACATATCATCCACCAGGCGCTGTATATCAGCCCTGGTAATTTCTTCATCATAGGAATCCCGGTTAAAATATCCCCTGTTCCGGACACTCTTGATATGCTGTCCTGCTATGCCCACGAAGACATCATTGAATTGAATACCTGTCTGCTTCTTTACCTCAGTAACGGTAGTGTTGATTGCATTAACTGTTTCCTCAATATTCTGAACAACGCCACGCTTTACTCCTTTTGATACGGTTTTGCTCATACCAAGGATTTCCAGTTTTTTAGTTTCAGTAAGTTTCCCAACAATGGAAACGATCTTGGTGGTGCCTATGTCCACCGCTGCAAGTATGTGTTCTTTTTTTGCCATAATTCTATCTTTTTGTACAGATTACCTGATGGTTATATTTTAGGTTTATGATTTCATAATGGTTCCACCCCTTCTGTCTGAATCCTTCACGGTACAGGGTTCCGAGTTTGAAAAATTTCTGATCCATCCGGCTTCCGTCCCCGAACAGGATAATCTGTGCCCCAACCCTCGGTACCAGCTCAAATTCCTTTTTCCGGTTGACAAAGATCTGCACGATCTGGGCATTCCAGAATGGATCTTCGTTAATGTATCTGGCGAGTGCCAGAATATCAGTCATGATACTGTCCCGTTCGGAATCAAAGCCACCATCCAGTACATTTTTCTGTTTCCTAAATGCTCCGTCAATCTCTCCATTGACAAGTAAAATATGGGGAGCGTAACTGGCAGCAGCCGGGATTACATTCCCTTCGCTATCCAGAAAGTAATGCCGGTGATCCCTGTCTTCAACACGGATGACGGGTGTACGCTGGTTCACTTCAATGACCAACCTGCCATCAACTGTCTTGTACACCTGGGCACTTTTTATAACGGGGGCAAGCAAGAGACTTTCTTCCATTTTAGCAGCATCCAGGTCTGATAGGGGAACACCAGCTATCTTAGGGTGTTCTAGCCTGATCAGGTTCCTGACATCCGATTCATTGATAAAACTGTGTTCCAGGCTGTCCAGGATTAACACCTCTATCCCATTGCAGCGTACTCCATCATGGGCATCCCTGACAAATCCAAGCACCAGCAGCAGGTAAGTAATGATAAGAAGACCAAGCAATATGTTTACCATCCGTTTCATCTGGCTGGCCCTCCTTTATAAAGTTTCATGATGGGTTCTACAAACTGGTTTATATCTCCCGCTCCCAGGGTAAGGAGTACCTCTGGCTGCCTTTCCTCCAGCACAGTCATCAGCTGTGCACTGCTGATAAGTATTTTATCGGCCATCTCGGTCTGATTAAATATCAGTCCCGCATCAACCCCTTCCAATGGCTTCTCACGGGCCGGATAAATATCCAGCAGTACCAAGGCATCAAGTTGGGAGAGGCTCCTGGCAAAATCACCGGCAAAATCCCTGGTCCGGCTATAGAGGTGGGGCTGGAAAATCCCAGTAATTTTCCTGTCCGGATAGATCTTCCTGACAGATTGAATACAGGCATCCAGTTCCCTGGGATGATGTGCATAATCATCGATATATACCATGTCTGTCCGGTTGATCATTACATCAAACCGCCGCTGCACCCCCGAAAATGTGCTTAAGGCCTCCCTGAGCAGATCATCACCTATATTCAGCAACCTGGCCAGGCCAACAACGGAAAGAGCGTTTTCAATATTGATTATCCCCGGCACACCGAGTCCCACATCCCCTATCAACCCCTCCGGTGTCTCCACATCAAACCGGTAAAGGCCATCTTTTAAACGGAAGTTTTTTGCCCAAAAATCTGCGCCCTCTTCCAGGGCATATGTGCTGGATTTTAGGGAAAGTGCCGGGATGCAATCAAGCGCTGCATCCTTCTGATAGATGAGGTGCCCCTCCGGATCTGTCTGGCTGATGAATTGACAGAATGTGTCTTTTACCTTTTCGCCTGAGCCGTATACATCAAGATGGTCCGGGTCGCAGGAAGTGACAATGCAAATGTTTGGGTGCAGGTGCAGGAATGAACGGTCAAACTCATCCGCCTCCAGTACTATCCAGCCTTCCTCGCTTGTAAGGACAGCATTTGTCTGGTAATTCTTTGAAATGCCACCGAGAAAGGCATTGCACGGTTTTCCGGCCACTTTCAACAGATGGGTTACCATGGCAGTAACCGTTGTTTTTCCATGTGTACCAGCGACGGCGATACAATCCTTACTGTCTGAGATAATGCCCAGCAACTCGGCCCTTTTTTTCATTTGATAGCCGCCCCTCCTGAAAAAGTTTAGTTCAGGGTGATCAGCAGGAATGGCCGGTGTATAAATTACCAGCAGATCCATTACATCAGGGAAATTCTCCTTTACATAGGCAATATCCGTTGTAAAATGGATCTCGGAGCCTTCCCTGATCAGGTCATCGGTCAGCCGGGTTGATACGCTGTCATAGCCACTTACCTTTTTACCCAGGCTTAAAAAATACCTGGCCAGGGCACTCATACCAATGCCACCTATTCCTAGCATGTAGATGTTTTCAACGCTATGTAGATCCTCTTTCTTCATCATTTCAACATAGACACAATTTCCCTGGCAATGGCCCCCGCCGAATCCGGCAGGGCAAGATTGCCTATATTTCTTGATAATTCACGTTTCTGGTCTTCATTTCCCAACAGCTGAACGGCCTGCTTCAGCATGCCTTCCCTGGCCTCCCTGTCAGGTACCAGAAGGGCTGCTGAACGATCCAGAAGGTGTTGTGCATTTTTGGTCTGGTGATCCTCTGCCACATTTGGCGAGGGGACCAGGATGACTGGTTTGGCTGCATGGCATAATTCTGAAATGGTGAGCGCACCGGCCCTGGCTATGATTACATCAGCAGCCAGGTAGGCAAGGTCCATGCGGCTAATAAAATCCCTGAGGATAATCCTCTCGCCGGATTGCCTGGCAAGAAATTCCCTGGCCTCATCATAGTAGAACTTTCCGCATTGCCATATCAGGATGATATCTGATTGCTGAAGGATCAGATCGAGTCCATGCTGAATGGCTTCATTGATGCTTCTGGCACCCAGGCTGCCTCCAAGTACAAGTAAAACCCTGGATCTACTGTCCAGTTGAAAAGCCTTCCTGGCCGCTGTATGGTCTACTGTCCGGCCTAGATCCCTGATCTCACGGCGGACCGGGTTACCGGTTAGGATGATCTTCTCCTCAGGGAAATATTTCTCCATGCCTTCATATGCCACACAGATCTTCCGGGCCTTTTTTGCCAGCAGTCGGTTGGTTACTCCGGCAAAGGAATTCTGCTCCTGCAACAGTGTTGGGATGCCCATGCCTGCTGCTTTTCTCAGTATCGGTCCACTGGCATAACCACCCACGCCCACCACAACATCCGGCTTAAACTCCCGTATCAGTTTGCCGGACTTACGCAAACTGATAAGCATTTTGGCCACCACCCTGATATTGCGCAGGCTGAGTTTCCTTCGGAAACCCTCCATGGGTAATCCTATGATTTCGTATCCTGCCTGTGGGACCTTCTCCATTTCCATTTTACCTCTGGCTCCAACAAAAAGGATTCTTGGATCCTCCAGCTCACTGCACAGGGCATCTGCAATAGCAATGGCCGGGAATACATGTCCCCCGGTACCTCCACCACTGATGATGATCCTTTTATGTTGTTGCTGCTTCACTTTCGAGACGTTGTTGTTCTATAATACCTCTGCTCACACTTAAAATAATCCCCAGGGAAATACAGGTGATGATCCGGGATGTCCCACCCATGCTCACCAGTGGCAAGGGTTGACCGGTTACCGGTAACAGGTTCACTGCCACCGCCATATGTACCATCGCCTGAAGTACGAGTCCCAGGGTAAGTCCCACTGCCAGAAAAGCCGGAAATGTCCGGGTACTCTTTCTGACCAGCACACCCGCCCTGTATAATAAGATCAGGTACATAAGGAGTATGGGTATGCCCCCGAGCAATAATCCATACTCTTCTATGATCACCGCATAGATATAATCCGAGTAAGAATGGGGAAGGAAATTCCGTTGTGTGCTGTTGCCAGGGAATTTCCCGAGAATACCCCCGCTGGCAATGGCAATCTTTGCCTGTTCTACCTGGTAACTTTCGGTCTCCTTGTCGAAATAACTTTCTATGCGGCTCTGCCAGGTAGGAGCTCTGTTGTCTTTATGTGACAGCATGCTAATACCAGCGTATAAGCTTATGATAAAGATTCCCACCGCAGAAAACAATAACAGTTGGCTCATCTTAATCCGCCCGATATACATAAGTATGACACAGGTTGCCATCAGGATCAAAGCTGTTGACAGGTCTTCCGGCATGATCAATATACAGATGATCCCCACAGGAATAATAATGGGGAGGAAAGCCTTTTTAAAATCCTTGATATTGTTCTGCTTCTGTGATAGCAACCTGGCTACGTAAACAATAAGTGCCAGTTTTGCCAGGTCTGATGTCTGAAAGGTAAATCCCAGCAGGGGAACCTCCAGCCTCCTGCTGGCCTGGTTTACATCCTCCCCGAATACCAGGGTGACGAAAAGCAGTGGTACAACAATGACTACCAGGAATTGTGATAGCCTTGAAAAATACCGGTATGGAATCAGGTGGGTGAGGTAGACCATGAAAATACCAACCAGGAGCAGGATGCCATGACGGAATACATAATAAGTCGGACTGCTGCCGGGATTCCTGAAAACCAGGATACCGGAAGTGCTGTAGACCGACAGCAGTGAATACAATGAAAGCACGACAATCACTGCCCAGATGATCCTGTCACCGCCAATATATTTCCGAATGGCAAACATGATTTTATATCATAATTTCCTGACTGCTTCTTTGAACTTCCAGCCCCTCTCTTCGTAATTTTCAAACAGGTCAAAACTGGCACATGCGGGTGAAAGCAATACTGTTTCCCCTTTCTCAGCCAGGTGGTAAGCCATCTGCACAGCCTCTTCCATTTTGTCCACATCAATGACTGTGTCAATATGCTGATCAAAAGCCTCGTGCAGTTTCTCATTATCCTTACCCAGGCATATCAGGGCCTTCACCTTCTCCCCGACAAGGTCCAATATCTCTTTATAACTATTGCCTTTGTCTATCCCCCCTGCTATCCAGACTGCCTTGCTTGTCAGGCTTTCGAGGGCATACCAGGTAGAGTTTACATTGGTGGCCTTGCTGTCGTTGACAAACTGTATCCCATGAACGCTCAGCACCTTTTCAAGCCTGTGTTCCACTCCCTGGAAATCCATCAGGCTTTCCCGTATCAGTTCATTGCGGATCTTTAGTACACTTCCTGTGATACCGGCGGCCATACTATTGTACTGGTTATGCTTACCCCTGAGTGCAAGGTCCTGGACCGACATGCTGAAATCTTTGCTCCCATATTCAATTCTCAGGTTGTCCTCGTCGTCGATATAGGCCGTTTCATTATCCTTTTTCCTCAGCGCAAAGGGCAATTCCTTGGCTTTGACAACGATCTTTTCCAGTTCTTTGACGGTGATCTCATCATCCGAGCAAAAAACAAAAAATTCATCTTCAGACAGATTTTGAGTGATCCTGAATTTTGCATCAACATAATGCTGCATATTAAAGTCATACCAGTCGAGGTGATCGGGCGTTATGTTCAGCAAAATGGCAATATCCGCCTTAAATTCATACATGCCGTCAAGCTGAAAGCTGCTGAGTTCCAGAACATAATAATCGTAGTTTTCTTCAGCCACCTGCAAGGCAAAGCTTCTCCCGATATTACCTGCCAGTCCCGCATTAAGTCCCGCCTTCTTCATCATATGATGGATCAGGGAGGTGGTGGTGGTTTTCCCGTTGCTGCCAGTCACACAGATTTTTTTCGCCCTGGTAAAGCGTGATGCAAACTCAATCTCAGAAATGATCCTGATTTCCTTTTTACGGATGGTCTGGATAATCTGGGAGCGTTCGGGTATACCCGGACTCTTAATTACCTCATCGGTTTCCAGAATCAACCTTTCGGTATGCTTGTTCTCTTCCCAGGGGATATCATAATTATACAACATCTCCTTGTACTTGGTTTTGATGGTCCCATTGTCAGATAGGAATACATCAAATCCCTGTTTCCTGGCAAGTATGGCGGAACCCGTACCGCTTTCACCGCCACCCAAAACAATAATTCTATTCATCATAAGCCTGAAATTATATTTGTAATTATCTTATCTTCAATGTTACTATTGTGACCACTGCGAGCAGGATACCAACAATCCAGAACCTTGTCACGATCTTTGCTTCCGGATAGCCCTTCAACTGATAATGATGATGAAGGGGCGCCATCTTGAATATCCTCCTGCCTTCACCAAACCGCTTCTTTGTATATTTGAAATAACTTACCTGCATCAATACCGACAGGCTTTCCATCAGGAATATTCCGCAGAGAATGGGGATCAGCAATTCCTTCCTGATAAGAATGGCAAAAACGGCGATGATCCCGCCAATCGAAAGGCTCCCCGTATCACCCATAAACACCTGGGCCGGGTAGGAGTTATACCATAGGAATCCTATCATGGCGCCTATGAAAGCACTCATATAGATGACCAGCTCCCCCGTGTAGGGGATATACATGATATTCAGGTATTCTGCGTAAAATATATTTCCTGACAGGTATGCAAGGATACCCAGGGTGGTCCCCACAATGGCTGAGGTCCCAGTGGCCAGTCCATCAAGTCCGTCCGTCATATTGGCACCGTTCGATACGGCAGTGATGATTATGATTACGGCAAGGATCAGCACAAGCCATGCCCATTTTTTGGCCCTTTCCCCTAGAAATCCAATGATATAGGCATAGTCAAATTCATTGTTTTTCACAAAGGGAATGGTGGTCTTGGTGGACTTCACATCCCTGGTGACAAATTGGCTAACCGGGTCTTCCTCGGGCTGTTCCTGCACGATCTCCATGCTGGGTTCTCCGTTTTCCAACAATATTTTTTCCCTGACAATCACATCTTTGTCCATAAAAAGTGTTAGTCCCACTAAAATCCCCAGCAGTACCTGTCCCAGAATTTTAAACTTGCCTGTCAGTCCCTTTTTATTTTTCTTAAAAACCTTGATATAATCATCCACAAATCCAACCAGTCCCAGCCAGATGGTTGTCAGGATCATAAGCAGTACATAGGTGTTTCCCAGATCACCGAAGAGAAGGGTAGGAATAAGTATGGATGCCAGGATAATGATCCCTCCCATGGTTGGGGTACCCTGCTTGCTGGCCTGTCCTTCGAGTCCCAGGTCACGAATTGATTCCCCTATCTGTTTCCTTCGCAGCATATTGATGATCCGTTTTCCAAATAACATGGATATGATCAGGGAGAAAATCACTGCACTGGCCGAACGAAAAGAGATGTATTGGAAAACACCGGCTCCCGGGAATCCAATTTCATCCAAATATTCAAACAGATAGATCAGCATAATGCCTTATTTATGGGCCAGTAGCCCCTTTATTATTTTCCGGTCATCAAAGGGGTACTTTTTCCCTTCAATTTCCTGATATGTTTCATGGCCTTTCCCTGCCACCAGCACGATGTCTCCTTCTCTGGCCAGCATAACGGCAGTTTTGATCGCTTCCCTGCGATCAGTTATGGCCAGTACCTCATTTCGTTTATCCTCAGGTACACCTGCTATCATTTCCCTGATGATCTCCTCGGGCTTCTCATACCTGGGATTATCACTTGTCAGTATCACCTGCTGGCTGAGGTCCGCTGCTACCCGTCCCATGACTGGCCGTTTTCCTGCATCCCGGTTGCCGCCGGCCCCAACCACCGTTATGATCCGGGTGTTGCCATTGCGTAAGTTTTCGATAGCTGTCAGGACATTCTTGAGTGCATCCGGAGTATGTGCATAGTCCACTATGGCGGTGATCCCCTTTGCGGAACGAAAGGTTTCAAAACGTCCTTCCACCGGCAGCTGTTCACTCAGCAGGGTCAGGACCTGTTCTTTTTCCATGTCGCACATTAGGGCGCATCCATAAACTGCCAGCAGATTGTAGGCATTAAATTTCCCCACCAGCCTGCTCCAAAAATCGAATCCGTCAAGGAGAAGGTGCATTCCATCCAGATGGCTCTCAATGACTTTTCCCTTCACATCGGCTATCCCTTGCAAACCATAGGTTTTTATGGTGGCCAGGCAATTCTGCACCATGATCCTCCCGTTCTTATCATCCCTGTTCACCAGGGCAAAAGCAGAAGCAGGCAGCTGGTCGAAAAATGCCTTCTTTACATTTATATATTCCCTGAATGTTTTATGATAATCCAGGTGCTCATGTGTGATATTTGTAAAAACGCCGCCCCCAAACCGTATACCTGTCGTTCTTTTCTGGTGTATGGCATGGGAGCTGACTTCCATGAAACAATAAGTACAACCTGCCGTGGCCATGGAAGATAACATCTGTTGAACCTGCAGGGCATCCGGCGTGGTATGGGTAGCCGGCAGAGCTTTGTCTCCCACCATATTCCTAACCGTGGAGATAAGTCCCGCATTATGGCCCGCTGTCATGCACAATTGATAAAGCAGGGTGGCCACGGTAGTTTTCCCGTTGGTCCCGGTAATGCCGATCACCATCATGTTCTCTGATGGGTTCCCATAAAATGCAGCGGCTCCCCACCCAAGGGCGCTGCCAGTATCCTTTACCCGGATATAGGCGATATGTCTGGCAGGCCGATTGGGGATTTTTTCGCAAATCACAGCCACAGCTCCCGACTTAATGGCCTGATTCATATAATCATGACCATCCGTTTGGGTCCCACGAACAGCATAAAAGACCCCACCTTCTTCCACCTTCCTCGAATCGAAGCACAAAAACTTAATGCCTGGATTCTCCGGCCCTATGCGGTCCACCACCTCAACATGGTTTAATATGTCATTTAATCGTGCCAATCTCTAGGTAAAGCTCATGGTTAACACTATTTTTTGTCCCTTTACTATCCTGCTGCCGGGAGGAATAGACTGATCCATAACTTTCCCACGGCCACGAACGCTTACTTTGAGTCCCGCGTTCTCCAATAAAAAAACCGCATCCTTGACGCCCATCTCCCTGACATTGGGTACCAGGTTCTCCCTGATGACAAGGGGATCCGTCTGGATAAATTCATCTCCCTTTATGGTTTGTACCCATTCGGACTCCAGCTTTCCCGACAGGGGTATATCAAGGTCCTTTAAGACTTTTTCAAGTGAGGCCCTGTGGCCATTTTTGGAATAGGGGATCTCGGCCAGATATCCATCCTCATGTACCAGATCCTGCTGGATGTCCAGGCTGGTTGCATATACCTTCCTTGATATCTCCTGGAATACGGGTCCTGCCACCAGGTTGCCGTAATAGACATCATTGGTTGGTGCGTTTACGACTACAATGCATGAATATTTGGGTTTCTCCGCAGGGAAGTAGCCGACAAATGATGCCTGGTAACTCACCTTGGAATCCACTTCATATCCATATTTTGCATTGGCGATCTGGGCAGTACCGGTCTTCCCGGCAATCCTGAAGTTCTCATTGCTCAGGTTCCTGGCTGTCCCGTTTTCCACCACTCCTTCCAGCATGAGCTTTGCCTTCTCCAGTGTTTCATCTGAGCAAATGGAGTGGTCAATTACGCTGGTATTGAATTCTTTAACGGTCTTCCCATAGTAAAGTACACGCTCCACAATCCTTGGTTTAACCATTTTTCCGTCATTCGCAACGGCATTATAAAAAGTGAGTATTTGCAGGGGGGTCATCCTTACCTCATAACCATGTGACATCATTGGAAGGGTAATTCCAGACCAGAAATCATCCCCGGGATACCTGATCAATGGTTCACCCTCACCACGTATCTCCAGGCCAAGAGGCTCATTCAAATGCATGCGGTATAGCCTTTCTACAAAAGCCTCTTCCTTTCCCCTGTAGTTATCATGGATAATCTTGGAAACAGCAACGTTGGATGAAACCTCGAAGGCCTCTTTGACAGAGATAGTTCCATACCCGCCCCTCTTGGTATCACGGACCACCTGATTATAATACCTGATAGAACCCTTTCCTGTATCGATGGTATCCTCCAGCTCAATTTTTCCGTCTTCGAGGGCTACCATCATGGAAGCCAGCTTGAAGGTTGAGCCCGGTTCGGTACTCTCAGCGATGGCATAATTATAGGACTCAGCATAATGGCCGTTTCTGTTCCTGGCAAGGTTGGCTATGGCCCTGATATCACCTGTTTCCACCTCCATCAGAATGGCACAGCCATGATGTGCCTTGTGCATGGACAACTGTTTCATTAGGGCATTCTCTGCAACATCCTGAATATCAACATCTATGGTCGTAACCACGTCGTATCCGTTTTCCGGATCTACTTCATTGGCATCATTGACCGGAATCCAGATATTACCGGCTGTTTTTTGCATTAAACGGATGCCTTTCACCCCGGCCAGGTAATGGTCATAAGCTCCTTCGAGTCCCACGATATTCCCCGATTCACTCTTACTCAGGTATCCAATGGTACGCGCAGCCAGCAATTGATGTGGCAGGACTCTCCGGTTGCTTTGTATGGCGATGAATCCACCTTTATATTTTCCCAGGCGGAATATCGGGAAGGTTTTCATTTCCTGCAGCTGCTGGTAGCTGACCTGTCGCCTGATCAGATAATATCTCTTTCCTTGCTTCCGGGCATTTGTCAGGTCCCGTTTCCAGGCAGCTTTAGATTTGTTATTAAACATTCTGGACAGCTGGTAGCTCAGGGAATCTATTCCCTGCCTGAATACCTCATTCTTCATGGCGCTGCTATTGAGATCCATCCTGATCTCATAGTAGGGAACCGAAGTAGCCAGCAATCCTTTGCCACCAGTGGCATAAATGTCCCCACGGTTGGGTTCTATGGTTACGTATTTCAACATCAGATCCTCAGCCTTCTGCCTCAGCTCATCTCCCTTGAGGGTCTGCAGATATAATATCTTGAACAGAATGGCCAGGGCCAGAACAAAAAATCCCAGGTAAAGTGCGATCACCCGGCCTACAATTAATTTTTTAATGGACGGCTTTCCCATTCTTGCCTTTTTTTACAGTGATCTTTATTGGTGGATCCACCGCTTCATGTAATCCCATCGAGCGTTTGCTTACCATCTTTGCTACTTCTGATTGCCGGCTGATAAACTCCAGTTCAGAAGCTGTTGAAATGGCCATGGCTCGTAATTCCTTGAGCTCGGTCTGCAATTGCATGGATTCCCGAATTACTTTCTCCGCATGGTAGCGGTTGCCGATGTATAAAATGATCAGAAAGGTGATGAACAAAACAAATGGAAGCTGTCTCACCACGGTATCTCTGGTCAGTACACTGCCATCGAAAACATCCCATACTGACCCTTTCCTGATCTCCTTCTGTTCGATTTTCTGGTCGACGAATTCAATATTTCCTTTTTGCCTGCTCATAAATCGGTCAGTTTTTCTGCAATCCTCAATTTGGCACTTCTGGCCCTGGGGTTCTGCTCTGTCTCAGCTGTTCCGGGCTGAATGATGCTCCTGTTCACGGGTCTCAAGGGACTGACAAGATTGCCGTAGAAATCCTTCTTAATAAGACCTTCTGTATTTCCTGTTCTGAAAAAATGCTTCACCAGCCTGTCCTCCAATGAATGGTAGCTCAGGATCACCAATCTGGCCCCCTTGTTCATGAAGCGGATGGTTTGTTCAAGCATCTGCTTCAACGATTCCAGTTCATCATTTACTTCTATCCGTAAAGCCTGGAAAACCTTTGCCAGATACTTTTGCTGCCCGTTTACCGGGATGCCATCCTTTATGGCTTCAAGGAACTGGCCCGTGGTAATAATCTTATCTCTCTGCCTGGCATTGCAAACTGCCCTAGCCAACCTGCCAGCGTTTTTCAATTCCCCGTACCTCGAAAACAGCATCTTCAGATCTTTTTCAGGGTATTGATTCAGGATGTCCACCGCAGATTTCTCAGCGTCCGGGTTCATCCTCATGTCTATTTTACTATCAAACCGGTAGGAAAAACCTCTCTCCGCCTCATCGAAATGATGTGACGACACCCCCAGATCTGCGAGTGCCCCGTGAATTAATGTTATACCATTATACCGCAAAAAATTTCTGACATATCTGAAATTGCCCCTGATAAATAATAAGCGCTCATCCTTTATGATATTTTGAACTGCATCCGGGTCCTGATCAAATGCGATCAGCCTTCCTTTTCCCAGCCTCTCCAGGATGGCTTTGGAGTGACTGCCCCCCCCATAGGTGAAATCGATGTAGGTCCCACCCTCCTGAATGTTTAACCCATTCAGGCTCTCCTCCAGCAATACAGGCCGATGATACATTATTCTTCGTCAAGATATCTTATTTCTCCCCCCAGAATCGATTCCGTAAGTGATTCCAGTTCGGACTTACCAGTCTTGAATTTTCCATACAGTTCCGGTGACCAGACATCTATCTTACCGTCTCGTCCTTCCAGTAATACTTCTTCGCTTGCTTTGGCATAATCAAGCAATCGTTTTGGGATCAGGAGACGGCTGTTCGCATCGAGTACCAATTCCGCCTTTCCATCATTATAAAGCCTGAGGAAACGTTCGTGCTCCTTATTGAAAGGATTGGTATTGCGCCTGATGATCTTGTTCAGCCTTTCCCATTCTTCAATAGGATACATGACAAGACAGGATTCATATACATCGGGCTTGATCACAAACCTCTCCTCTACACCTGCCGGCATTTGCTTTTTGAAAGCAGAGGGAAGCAGGATCCTCCCCTTGCTATCCACTTTGCAAATATGTTCTCCTATAAACGTTATCATACCTGGGTTTCCCGGGATATGGTGTAAAAATATATAAAAAATCCCCACTTTCCACCACTTTTCCCCATTTTTTGACACTTTGTTAAAAACTTGTGACACGTCAAATTAAAGTACTGGTAATCATTCATTTACAATAGTGTTTTTCAGATAGTAAAGCCGATTCTTGATGATTTTTCTAGTTTTTTCTTACTTTGCATACGTACAAAAACACCCTAAATCGGGAAATTAAGATCTAAATGACTGAAATTTCAAAAGACCAGGAAAAACAGAAATTTGACATAAAAAAGGTATTCTCTGAAAAGAGTCCAAGGACCGCCAGGCTGATGCCGGGCTTTGTATATGCCTACCTGAAAAAGATTCTACACCAAGATTTTATAAATGATTACCTGGCGAGGCATGGGGAAAAAATGGGACTCGATTTTATGGAGGCCGCATACCAGGAATTCAATGTAAACATGCATATCACTGGAGAGGAGAATCTGCCTGAATCCGGGCGTTTCCTTTTCGTGGCCAACCACCCCCTGGGTGGATTTGACGGGAATATGCTGATTTATATCATTCGAAAGCATTATCCCAGGGTAGTCTTCCTGGTAAATGATATCCTGATGAATCTGAGGAATATGGATGAATTCTTCATTCCCATCAATAAGCACGGTGGACAATCACGGGAAAGCGTTAAACAACTTGATGAAGCATATAGTTCTGATATTCAAATTATTACATTCCCGTCAGGTATGGTGTCCAGAAAAATTAAGGGGAAGATCCAAGACCTGGACTGGCAAAAAAACTTTATTATCAAAGCCAAACAATACCAACGGGATGTCATTCCCATACATGTCAGCGGTAGAAACAGTAATTTCTTCTACCGGCTTGCCAATGTCCGAAAATTTCTGGGCATCAAATGGAACCTTGAGATGCTCTACCTCATTGATGAGACTTACAAACACCAAAACAAAACCTTTTCATTTACGATAGGGAAACCTATTCCTTATGCGGACTTTGACAGCAGGCATACACCGATAGAATGGGCCGCCCAGGTCAGGGAAATTGTGTACAGCCTGCCAGAGAATAAGGAAGCCTCCATACCTGAGAAAAAAAAATAATGCTTAATTTTACTGAAACAGTCCGACTTTCATGAAGCCAATCATCAAGTCAATACCAAAAAAGGATCTCGAGGAAGAATTGACAGAGGATAAATTCATTCGCATGACCAATAAAGCGGATAATGAACTGTACATTATTACCGCCCACGATTCACCGAAGATCATGCAGGAGATTGGCCGCCTCAGGGAACTGACCTTTCGAGCTGCCGGGGGTGGTACCGGGAAATCCGTTGACATAGATGATTTTGACACCATGGAGGATCCCTATAAACAGCTGATCGTTTGGGACCCAGACCAGGAAGAGATCCTCGGGGGGTATCGCTTTCATCTCTGTGACAAAGAAAATACTGACTGCAGCAAGGCCAACCTGGCTACCGAAAAACTTTTTCATTTTTCTGACAAATTTAGGAAAGAATACATCCCTGATCTGATCGAACTCGGCCGCTCCTTTGTCCAGCCGGGATACCAAACCACGAGCCGTCAGGGCAAGGGATTATTTGCCCTGGATAATCTATGGGATGGTCTGGGGACCCTGGTCATTGATTACCCTGAGAAGCAGTTCTTTTTTGGAAAGGTGACCATGTACCAGAATTACAACCAGCGTGCCCGGAACCTGCTCCTATATTTCCTGGAAAAACATTTTCCGGATAATGAGCAGCTGGTCTACCCAAAGATCCCACTGAACACCAATATGGACAGGGTGGAAATGAAATCCATTTTCACCGGCCGTTCCTTCCTGGAAGACTACAAGATCCTATCACAGAGCGTGAGGGCCTTTGGCGAGAACATACCACCGCTGATCAATGCCTACATGAACCTGTCACCTTCTCTGAAGACTTTCGGTACGGTCATCAATCCTTCTTTCGGGGATGTGGAAGAAACCGCCATCCTGATCACTACAAACGATCTCTACAAACAGAAAGTAGAACGGCATATCGCCAGTTACATTCCGCAAAGCAAGTATCAGATATACAGGTTGATTAACAGAATCAGGCGATTAAAATGGCAAAAGGGCAAGCCGGATCAATAAGCCCGCTGGTTCTTTCCCTTGATATAGTTGATAAAGGAAGTAGTTACTACTTTATTCCCCCCTGGAGTAGGATAATCACCGGTGAAGTACCAGTCCCCGAGATGCTCCGGACAAGCCTTATGCAGGTTCTCAACAGTCTGGTATACAATTTTGACCTCCGCATTGACATCCCTCGATTTCAGTAATACCCCGATCTTATCGGATAACTGTTCATAGCTGAAAGGTTCATAGATCATCTTCACATGGTTGACAATCTCTTCCTTGGGTTTCCCGGCCTGTTCAGCAGAACGGTTGTACACCTCGTTGATCACTGATTCCCTGCCGGTATCTTTCAATAAAGCAATGGCAGCCTGAAAGGCAACAAAATCGCCAAGTTTGGCCATGTCAATCCCATAACAATCGGGATAACGTATCTGGGGCGAGGAGGAAACGACAATGATCTTCTTGGGTTCAAGCCGGTCGAGTATCTTCAGGATGCTGCGCTTGAGGGTAGTTCCCCGTACTATTGAATCATCAATTACAACCAGGTTGTCCTGCCCTTTGCGAATGGTCCCATAGGTTATGTCATATACATGTCCAACCAGGTCATCCCGCCCAACATCCTGGGTTATAAATGTCCTCAGTTTAATATCCTTGATGGCAATTTTTTCTATCCTGGGTCTGTGGCAGATGATCTCGTCTATTTTCTCAGCATCGAGGTTTCCGTTGCTTTCCAACAGTTTCTTTGCCTTTTCCTCATTCATATGGTGCTCCACACCCTCGATCATCCCGTAAAATGCAGATTCTGCCGTATTGGGAATGAAGGAGAATACCGTATTATCAATATCATAATCAATGGCTTTCAGGATATCCGGGGTAAGCAGCCTCCCCAGTTTTTTTCTTTCCCTGTATATGTCCCTGTCACTTCCCCTTGAGAAATATATACGCTCAAATGAACAGGCTTTTTTCTCCCCAGGTGGGCGGATCTCATCCAATGAAACCTGGCCGTTTTTCTTTATGATCACCGCATGGCCGGGATCAATTTCGTGCACCTTTCCAGCAGGGACATTCATAACTGTCTGTATAACTGGCCTCTCTGAAGCCGCAACTACAATCTCATCATCCTGGTAATAGTACCCCGGACGGATTCCCCATGGATCTCTGTACACAAAAGCATCCCCATGACCAAGCAGTCCTCCGATCACATACCCCCCATCCCAGTGCTTGCTGGCTTCGCTCAGTACCTGGGCCACATCAAGATGATCAGCAATCAATCCTGAGATCTCTACATTGGGATGCCCCTCTTCCTTGAATTTATCGAACAAACGCTGGTTCTCCTGGTCCAGGAAATGGCCAATCTTTTCAAGTATGGTTACTGTATCAGAAAAATCCTTGGGATGCTGGCCCAGTTCAATGAGCTTATAAAACTGCTCCTCTACATTGGTGAGGTTGAAATTTCCCGCCAGGACAAGGTTCCTTGATCTCCAGTTATTCTCCCGCATAACGGGGTGCACATTATCAAGTTTGTTCTTCCCGTAAGTCCCATATCTCAGGTGACCCATATATAATTCACCAGCGAAAGGAAGGTTTTCCTTAGCCCAGACAGCATCCTTGAAACGGTCTGGCTTTTTTCTCTCTGGTTTTTTAAAATCCGAAGAAATTTTCCTGAAGACAGCATTGATAGCAGCGGGTTCAGCTGACCTGTACCTAGATATGAATTTTTGGCCGGGAGGAAGATCAAAATTTACACAGGCTACACCTGCTCCGTCCTGACCACGGTTATGCTGTTTCTCCATCAACAGGTACAGCTTATTCAAACCATATTTCCAGGTACCATATTTGTATTGGTAATACTCAAGGGGCCTTAACAACCGGATCAGTGCAATACCACACTCATGTTTGATCTGCTCACTCATTCAACAGGAAAATCAATAATATCATAGACGATGAACGCGGTGGGAAAATCCCTTTTGATCTTGTTCAGCAGCTTCAGGGTTTCGCTCTTGGATCTGTAACCACCTATATAAACTTTGAAATTGGGGTCATCATAAATAACATCATTCCTGATGCCTTCATATTTTTTCAGGAACCGGGCCTTTGTATCATAAGCTTCATCCCTGGCCGAATTGGTAGATCCGGAATAGATGCGGATCCAATAGCAGGGAATCCCACCTAATTTCCTTCCCTGTTCTATGAAGTTCAACATAATTTCATCCAGTTTCTTCTCCTGAACAATCCTTACATTGCTTCCGGCTGCACCCTGCTGGAACACTTGCTGGTATATTTTTGATTCCTCCTCCTGCTGATTCACAACCTGTGCACGGCTGGATGAGGCTATCGAGATGATAACCAGTATGATAAAATATATCCTCTTCATTGCCTTAAAAGCTGTTCCAAAAATAACAAAAAATTAATGGGATTGAATCATTTCCAAATTATATGCATATTTCATTCCGGAAATGATTATTTTGCAAATTGTTAGGCCATTTGATCCAACAAGTTGATGATTGCAGGAATCCCAAATAAAAAACGAGGCGTTGAAAGACTCGCCGGTATTACGGCCCTGCTCATTACCTTCATGGTTGTAGCAGCCATACTGACCGGTATTGATATCGAGCCGGATTACCTTAATATCCATGAAGATCTTGCTTATCTGGGCGATAATATTGACCGGCTCTGGCTGAATTCTATTATTTGGTTTGTGACTTCAATCCTTATCGTACTTTTTGGGCCCCTGATACTGATGAGCTTCCTGCCCTATGGCAGATCATCCGCATATCTTGCCGCCTTTCTGATCAGCAGCACCGGCATATTATATCTTATCATTGCCATCAATGGATTAAACACAATCCGTATGGTTACGGTTTACCAGGCTTTATCCGGACAGGAAACCGATTATATAGCCAATATCTCGTATTTCATTATGGTTTCGAGATCCAATATGCAACTGGCTGCCTATACACTTGTGGGGATCAGTTCAATCATACTCGGACTCCTCATTGCCAGTTCCGGATTGCTGCCAAGATTTATCGGATGGATAGCCATATTGGGTGGGCTCATATATGCCAGCTTCGGATGGATTGACATAGATCATATCCTTTTTATGGTGGGAAGGTTATTGTTCTTGCTTGCCCTGATTATCCTCGGAAGTTTCCTGCTCCTGCGGGGAACCAGGAAAAAAACGGAAAAATAAAATCATGCGCACTCATTTTGCCGCACCTGAAAGATCTGTCAAGGATAAAATTATTATTGATTTCTCCGAGCTCAAATCCGCCGCTTATATAGGAGAACTTGTTGATGCCCTTCCTTACATTGCTGTTATTCTGAATCAGCACCGGGAGATTATCTTCAGCAATAAGGCCTTATTACAACTGATGGGGATAGAAAACATCCAGGAGCTGCTCGGTCAGCGCCCCGGGGAGGTCCTGAATTGTATTCATTCGGATCATATGGAAGCAGGATGCGGAACATCCGAGAACTGCCAGGTATGCGGAGCTGCCAATGCCATCCTGGAATGCCAGGCAAATGGTGTGACCATAAGCAAAGAATGCCGAATCCGTACCTCCATTGACGGAGACGAGGGTTGCCTTGATCTTGAAGTTACTGCAGCCCCGCTTATTTGGGGCGAGAATCAGTTAACCATTTTCACTGCCAGGGATATCAGCAGTAAAAAGAGAAAAGAGGCACTGGAACGAATCTTTTTCCATGATGTTATGAATACTGCCGGTACCTTGCAGGGATTGGTGGATCTGCTGAAGCAGGTTGATGATCCAGTGAAAATCAATCAATTTATTAAGCTTCTTGGAGAGGTAAGCCATGACCTGACCGATGAGATAATGGCACAGAAATCACTTCTGGAAGCTGAGAACGGGGAGCTTGTGGTTAAAAAGTTCAAAATTTACCTGAATGAAACACTGGGGAATATCATTGAAGAATACCGGCGTCATGAGCTGGGCCAGAAAAGGAAGATCATTTTTAGTAAAAATGCCTGTGTCTGTACTATCAATACTGACCCGGTTTTGCTAAAACGGATCCTGGGCAACATGATAAAGAATGCCCTCGAAGCCACACCAGGAGGGGGGAAGGTGACAGTGGACTGTAACGTCGCCGGGGAAACGGTGACTATACAGGTACATAATCCAGATCGCATGTCGAAGGATGTCCAGCAACAGGTCTTCCAGCGTTCTTTTTCAACCAAGGGCACAGGCAGGGGACTGGGTACCTACAGCATGAAATTATTAGGGGAAAAGTTCCTGAAGGGAAAGGTATCCTTTGAATCCACAGCCCGATCAGGCACCATATTCAACCTTGAATTGCCTCTTAAATAACAACATTTCTGAAGGCGTTCAAAACGGACTAAACTGGCAAGTGCAGTGGTCAGGAATCCATGGCTTCAACGAGGCTGTCAGTCAGTTCGAGGTTATGGAAGACATTTTGCACATCATCATCTTCTTCAAAATCCTCGATCACTTTCATGACCTTTAAAGCATCATCCTGATCCAACTCCACGGTATCATGCGGGATCCTTTGCAGTTCAGAGTTTTCAGGATCTACTCCGAGTTCTTCCAACTTTTTTTGCATATTGCCAAAATCTTCCAGGGCTGTGGTAATGATGAAAAAATCATCCTCCAGTACCACTTCTTCCACACCTGCATCGATGATCTCCAGCTCAAAATCTTCGGGATCAAGGTCTCCTTTGGGGACGGTAAGCACGCCTTTGCGGTCAAACATGTAAGCAACTGAGCCGTTGATTCCCAGGCTGCCGCCCCGCTTGTTAAATATTGCACGGATATTGCTTACAGTCCGGTTGTTATTATCCGTCAAACATTCAATGAATATGGCAATCCCATGCGGACCATAGCCCTCAAATGATACCTCCTGCAGAGAATCTGCCTCCTTGCTGGCCCTGCTAATGGCCCGGTCAATGTTATCTTTTGGCATATTGATTCCCTTGGCGTTGGCCACCGCCACCCTGAGCCGTGGATTCATTTCAATATCGGGCCCACCTTCCCTGGCAGCTATCTGGATCTCCTTGGAAACCCTGGAGAACATTTTTGAACGTTTGGCATCTGCAGCTCCTTTTTTTCGCTTTATGGTTGACCATTTACTATGTCCTGACATGATGGTATGTTTACAATTATGACCTGTAAAATTACAAAATTGGGACAGATATTAAAACCTCGTTTAAGTTCCCAAGATTGTTATGTTCCTGTTAAATCCCCTGAATATTTTGATTTTACCACCTTAATTCATAAAATTGGATCTTTAAGTGCCACAACTGTACCATGAGGTTTTTTAAAGGTAACCGCTTCATTATTTTTCTGATCCTGCTGATCAGCATGTTCAGCATTACTCCATTCATAGAAAACCCCTTTCTTGAGCATCTTTATACCACCATTAATTACACCCTCTTACTAATGAGCGGTTTATATGCTTTCAGTGATGTGCAGAATTTCCTGAAGTTCACGATGATCTTTTTCATCCTCGCCATTGTCATTGACTGGATTGAGTTTTTCCATCCCGGAGGGCAATTGATTAATACCATTCAGCCGCTGATTACCGTATTGGTTCTTATCCTTTTGCTCATCCTAACCCTGAGGAGTATCTTCATAGCCCGGGAGATCACCAAAAATGTCATTTTCGGGGCCCTGTGCGCATATATCCTGATCGGATACATAGGGACTTTCCTGGCCATGGCAGTTGCAATATTTTATCCGGGTTCTTTCAATATAGATGGAAGCCTTACCGGCATGGAGGCATTCTATTTCAGCTTCGTCACAATGACCACCCTTGGCTATGGGGATATTCTACCCCTCTCTGAACAGGCCAGGGCCCTCAGTATAGTACTGTCCATACTCGGCCCCATGTACGTGGCTATATTGATTTCCATGCTTGTGGGGAAATATGCCAGTAAACCTGGAATATAATTTAAAAAACTGGCAGCTGATGATAGGGTAAATGGGGTTCTGTGTATCATAGTTTTAGAGAGATTCTATACGGAAGATTATGAAAAGGAGAGTTAAACTGTTTTTATTTCTTACCACTACCATAGTATTATTATCCTTTGGCCTGGTTTTCCAGCCCCGCATCCCATTTCCCAACCTTCCAGAAAAACTGGAAAGTTATTACAAAAAATATCCACAGCAAAAGGCTTACCTGCATCTGGACAATGTAAGCTATCATGCAGGTGAAAAGATCTGGTACAAGGCCTACCTGGTGGATGCAAGGACCCATAAAGCTGATACCATCAGTAAGATCCTCATCGTTGAGCTGACTAACTCATTTGGCACTACCAGCATGATACAGATTATCAAGCTGGATCGTGGCTTTGCAAATGGAGATTTTTTCCTGCCAGATACCATCCCCGAAGGATTGTACAAGATCCGGGCATACACTAACTGGATGCGGAATTTCGGCCAGGAGTACTTCTTTCAACGTGATATTAATATTTGGAATCCCGAGCATACGCTAAGTTTGTACAGGGATGACAAACTGGCCAACAAGAAGCATAAGAAAAAAAGCATGCGTAAGTCGAAAAAGATTGATATTCAGTTTTTTCCCGAGGGAGGCTACCTGGTACACGGATTGGAGAGCAGAGTTGGATTCAAGGCGATAAATGAACTCGGACTTGGCTTAGATGTTGAAGGGAATATATTTGATAATAAGAAAAAGATCGTCAGCACCATCAGCAGTAAGCACCTTGGTATGGGGGCCTTCAGCTTTGTCCCGGAAGCAGGGAAGAAATACCATGCAGAGGTGGTGACGGCAAATGGCAAAGATTACCGGTTTGATTTACCTCAGACCCTTGAGTCCGGCTATGTTCTCAGTGTACTGGAGAACAGCGACAAACTGCTTAAATTAAGCGTTGCCAGTACCCTACCCGACCCCATGGTCATGGTTGCCTGCCATATGAGGGGCAAGGTAGTTTACAGGGAACAGTTACAATTGACCAGGGGGAGCAGGACCCTGGATATCCCGCTCAATGACGTTCCAAGCGGGGTACTTCATATTACCCTTTTCGATGACCAGCGTGAGCCACGTTGTGAAAGGCTCATTTTTGTCAGGGCTGAAGATCAGTTGCGCATTGCTGTTTTGAAGGAAAAATCAACATTCAAACCCAGGGAGAAGGTTGACATTTCCCTCATGGTTATGGACCATCAGGGCAATCCTGTAGCAGGGAATTTCTCATTGGCCGTATCCCACCGTGACCTGTTAAATAATGCCGCCGATTTTCAATCAGGGATCATCACTAACCTCTTGCTCTCCTCTGACCTGGCCGGGCGCATACAGAAACCGGAATATTATTTTGATGAGAATAACCAGGATGCAGATGAGGCGTTGGATTACCTGATGATGACACAGGGTTGGAGAAGATTTATCTGGAATGATGTCATGAATGAGAATCTTTTAAGGATACGGTATCCCATACAGAAGAACATCGCCGTCAGCGGAAGGATCACCAAGGAACTTTTTGACCGCCCTTTGAAGGATCTGCCCGTAACCCTAACCGTCGTGAGCGAATTCAATGATGTATATGTTACACGTACAAACAATCGTGGAGAGTATTTCTTCGATCTTCCGGATTATGAAGATACTATTCAGGTTGAGATTACAGCACGCAGAAAAAACGGGAGAAAAAACCTTGTCATTTATGTCGAAGACAATGACCTTCCTGAATCTGAAGAGATCTTTTCTTCTTATTCCAGGGATATGATCGTCAGGGGAACCAACAAGTTTAAGCCACTACCGGAGGAAGAAATAGATACCATGCAGATAGTCAATGAAGGGATCTACCGTACACCAGATTACGTACTTGAAGTAACTGATGATATGCGGAGCTATCATTCAGTGCTGGACATGATACAGGGCCGGATTCCTGGAGTTCAGGTTAACGGTAACAATGTGCTGATCCGTGGACCCTCAAGCCTTATTGGCAGCAATGAACCCCTGTACCTGATTGACAATATACCTGTTGATGTGTCAGCTGTCCAGACCATGAACCCCATGGATGTGGAAAGGATAGAGGTGCTGAAGGGGCCCAGTGCAGCCATCTATGGTGCGAGGGGTGCCAATGGTGTAATCGCTATTTTTACCATCAGGGGCAGTTTTGTGATCAAGGGGATACTGAAGTTCGATATGCTCGGTTTCCATAGACCCAGGGAATTTTATTCTCCAAAATACGGGACCCGCTTTGACGACCTGGTGGAAGATTACAGAACTTCACTCTACTGGGATCCATATATCAGGACTGATTCAACTGGATTGGCAAAGATCAGTTTTTATTGTTCGGATATTAGTTCAACCTTCCATTTAGTCGTGGAAGGAATATCCACGGATGGTAAGATAGGCAGGAACGAAAAGATTATACAAGTCCAATAGGTTTTCAAAGTGCGGGCATAAATTCCCTTGCTTTGACAGGATCGATATCCAGCGTTATCTTAAGCTTCATCAGCTTTAGCAGTTCATACATTTCCCCTGAGACATTACAGATCCTGAATCTGCTGCCGATCTCACTGGCCCGGTTAACGACAGTCATGATGACCTCGAAACCTGAACTATCAATGAAACTGATCCCTTTCATACTGAACAATACTTCCCTGCCGGGCTTGGAAACAATTTTGAATAGCTCTTCACGCAGTGTATCAGCAATAAGGGAATTCAACCTGCTGGTCTTGTGGAATGAAACCTTATAAACCCCATCCTCAATCTTTAACTTCAGCATAGTGTGATTGCTTGAAAATTACGGCGGTTAAATTAGAAATGATTATAAGAAACCAAGCACAAGTTGTACGAGAACTTTTCAACAATAAATGATAAACACTTAACTCTCTGAGTTTAATCTTTATCCGGCCCCAATGAAAGATTGAGTTCATTTAACTGTTCATCAGAAATACCGGAAGGCGTATCGATCATAACATCACGGCCTGAGTTATTTTTCGGAAAGGCAATGACATCCCTGATGGAATCCAATCCTGCAAAAAGAGACACCCAACGGTCAAATCCAAAGGCTATTCCACCATGCGGAGGTGCACCATAACGGAAGGCGCTCATCAGGAAGCCAAATTTCTCAACGGCATCCTCATCTGTAAAACCAAGATTCTTGAACATCAGCTTTTGCAATTTTTCATCGTGGATCCTGATGGACCCCCCTCCTATTTCTACCCCATTGATCACCAGATCATAAGCATTTGCGCGCACTTTGCCAGGATCCGTGTCAAATAACTCCAGGTCTTCTATTTTAGGAGAAGTAAATGGATGGTGCATGGCATGAAAACGTCCGGATTCCTCATCCCATTCCAGTAATGGAAAATCAACTACCCAGAGTGGATGGTATGTATCTTTATCCCTCAAACCCAGCCGGGTTCCCATTTCAAGCCTTAATTCAGAAAGTGCATTCAGCGTGGATGATCTTTCGCCGGCAAGGATCAGGATCAGGTCACCTGGTTTGGCCTGAAACCGGCCTGCCAGTGATTTCAGATCTTCTTCACTGAAAAACTTATCTACGGTTGATTTGAGGGTACTATCTTCATTGTACTTAATATAGATCAATCCTTTGGCTCCTATCTGGGGCTTTGTAACAAAGTCCGTCAACCCGTCCAGTTCCTTCCTGGAATAACCGGCACATCCCCCGGCACAGATACCGCCTGTATATTCTGCATTGTTAAATACCTGGAAATCTTTCCCCTGAACCAATGACGTCAGCTCCTTGATCTTCATTCCAAATCTCAGGTCAGGCTTATCCGTCCCATATTCAGCAATGGCGGTGTCGTATGGCATCTTTTCGAATGCTCCTTCGATTTCCACGTTCAGGACCTCCTTGAAAAGATGCTTTGCCAGTCCCTCCATGGTATTAAGCACATCATCCCGCTCTACGAAAGACATCTCGCAATCGATCTGTGTGAACTCCGGCTGCCGGTCAGCCCTCAGGTCTTCATCCCTGAAACACTTGACAATCTGAAAATAACGGTCATAACCTGCCACCATAAGAAGCTGTTTAAAAGTCTGGGGCGACTGTGGCAATGCATAGAACTGACCCAGGTTCATCCTGGATGGTACGACAAAGTCTCTCGCCCCTTCCGGTGTGGTCTTGATCAGAAATGGTGTTTCCACCTCGAAAAAACGCTGGGAATCCAGGTACCTTCTTATTTCCTGAGCCATCCTGTGCCGCAATTCCAGGTTCTTCCTGATCGTGGGTCTGCGGAGATCCAGATACCTGTATTTCATCCTGAGATCATCACCCCCGTCTGTTTCATTTTCTATGGTAAAAGGAGGAACTTCAGCAGGGTTCAGTATCCTTAAGGATTCTATGACAATCTCAATATCACCGGTAGGCATCTTGGGATTTTTGTTACTGCGCTCAGCCACCTTGCCGGTGACCTGAATTACAAACTCCCTTCCCAGTTTCCTTGCTTCCATGCAAAGCTCGCGGTTCTTTTCCATGTTGAAAACGAGCTGTGTAATGCCATACCTGTCCCTCAGGTCGACGAATGTCATCCCTCCCAGGTCCCGTGAACGTTGGACCCACCCGGACAGGCTTACGTGCTTGTTTAATTGTTCAAGGTTTAATTCCCCACAGGTGTGTGTTCTGTACATAATGTATTTTATTGATCAGGTTTTCTTATTACTTTGCGAAAATAACAAGAAAAGAGAACAATTCATGATGTATCCTCTCTTCTCTGATGAGTATTTTATGAATGAGGCCCTGAAAGAAGCATACAGGGCACTCGAAAAAAAGGAAATCCCGGTCGGAGCAGTCATCGTTACGGAGCAGCGGATCATTGCCCGGGCGTTTAACCAGACCGAAGCATTATCGGATGTTACGGCACATGCTGAAATGCTGGCAATCACAGCTGCCGCCAACTCCTTGGGTACAAAATACCTGAACCAGTGCACCCTCTATGTCACCCTGGAACCATGTACCATGTGTGCTTCTGCCTCTTACTGGGCACAAATTGACCGGATCGTATACGGGGCAGCTGATCCTAAGGCAGGTTACGGCCGGATCATACAAGATATCATACATCCTAAAACGATAGTGAAGGCTGGTGTTCTTGGTGAGGCTTGTGGGGAACTGATGAGTAATTTTTTTCGGGACAAAAGACAGGCCTAAATTTCACATGAAACAAATCCCACTGATTTCAGATCCTCCCAGAAGCGAGGATAGGACTTACGGACCACTCCAGGATCTTCAATGATCAGTCCGGGTATCTTCATGGCTGCAGGTGCAAATGCCATGGCCATCCTGTGATCCTGGTAGGTCAGGATGCTTGGACTGCTTTCTTTTTCCACCTTGTTTTTACCATCCCATCGAATCCAGCTACCATATTGATCAACCTCCAGCATTATTCCCAATTTGCCCATTTCCTGCCTTAGGGCCAGTACCCTGTCTGTCTCCTTGATCTTCAGGGTCACGGTACCGCTGAATTGAAAGGGAATGTCAAGCAATCCGCAGAGGACAACCATGGTCTGGGCCAGGTCCGGGTTTTCCCGAAAATCAAAGGTAAGTTCGTGAATTGTTCTTTCTGTTCTTTTTAACCTGATCCCTCCAGGATAGTATTCGGTCAAAATACCAAATCCGGCGAATAATTCTGGCAGTATGGAATCCCCCTGGAAACTCTCTTCAAAAAGTCCTTCAATTTCCAGTTCAACCTTCTCTGAAAGGGCCGCCATGGCATACCAGTAGCTGGCAGCACTCCAGTCTGCTTCCACCAATATATCCCTTCCAATAATTTCATGATATGGAATTTGTATGGTATTCCCGGAAAATATAACAGGAATACCAAGTTCCAGCATAATATCCCTGGTGAGACTGATATAAGACGAGGACACCATGTCTTTTTGAAGATGGATTTTCAGTCCGTCCTGAATTAGCGGCCCAATCATCATCAATGCACTGATATACTGGCTACTGATACTACTGTCTATGGTAATTTCCCCGCCCTTAAGAGACCTTCCCTTAATAGATAGTGGGGGATACCCCTCTTTTCCGGTGTAGGATATGGCTGCACCCAGGCTGGACAGTGCATCCACCAATTCTTTGATGGGCCTGTTCTGCATTCGCTCTGAACCGGTAAGTATATGGTTCTCTTCCCGGATACTCAGGAAGGCAGTCAGGAAACGCATGGCCGTACCAGCATGTCCGATATCTATCAGTTCAGATGGATTATCCAGGGCTTGCAGCAGAACTTGTGTATCATCACTTTCTGAAAGATTTCTTATGTTACCCGGATTTACAGCCAGTGCATTGAGTATTAACAGGCGGTTGCTGATGCTTTTTGACGCGGGAAGCTTCACCCTTCCAACCAGGTTCAAATGATCCTTTTCCAACCGATACCGCATGTTATACAATATATAGAATTGCCCGTTCAAAAGTAGGAATTTTATCCAGAATTGATCTTTGTCATGGATTTTAATGTTCCCAGTTCTTTTCTTTGCTTATAATTATTAAGGAACAGTGTATCAACAGGGTCGATTATTTCACCAAAGAGCTATGATCTCATTCAGCAGTACTGAAATTGCCTTCAAGATCAAATCAAACAGGGAACTCAGGAGGGCTTATTTTTTATTCAAAGCCATATCCAACAGAACACTGGTGAAAGTGGGAGGATTTATATCACAACTTGCCATAAATATTCGTTTTCCTATCAGCTGGATTGTAAAACCAACCATATACAGTCATTTTTGCGGAGGAGAAACCATAGAGGATTGTATTCCCACCATCCGGAAACTATCCGGATACAATGTTAAATCAGTGCTTGATTACTCTGTAGAAGGTGGGGAAGATCCCGGGCAGATTCAAGCCTCCATGGAGGAAACCTTGCGAACAGTTATCAACGCTAAAGGAAATAAGGATATCCCTTTTGCCGTTTTCAAACCAACGGCATTTATTGTCAGTGAGGTCCTGGCAAAAAAGAGTTCAGGTGTATCCCTTACCCCTGCAGAGCAGGAAGAGGCAGATCTGTTCCGACAGCGTGTTGAAAGGCTTTGCCGAACCGCATTTGAAAAAAACGTCAGGATCATGATCGATGCAGAGGATGTTTGCTACCAGCATCATATTGATGAGGTGGTTATGGACATGATGGAAAAATACAATAAGCAGAAGGCAATTGTTTTCAATACTTACCAGATGTACAGGTGGGACCGCCTGGAAAAATTCAGGGAAGACCTTCAAAGAGCCAGGGAAAAAGACTTTTACCTGGGTATAAAATTTGTACGTGGTGCATATATGGAGAGGGAGAGGAAAAGAGCTCAGGATGAAGGATATCCCTCTCCTATCCATCCGGATAAGGAGAGTACTGACAGGGATTATGATGCAGCACTTAAATTTGCCATCGATAATATTGACAGGGTGACTATCTTTAATGGCACACATAACGAGAATAGCAGCGTGTATCTCACCCAACTGATGGAAGAAAAAAATATACGCACAGATGATGAACGATGCTGGTTTTCCCAGTTATATGGGATGAGTGACCATATCAGTTTTAACCTTGCCCACATGGGTTACAATGTGGCAAAATACCTTCCCTACGGACCTGTCAGGCATGTATTGCCATACCTGATAAGGAGGACCGAGGAAAATACCTCTATGGCCGGACAGACAAGCCGGGAACTTTCTTTGATCATGGAGGAAAGCAAACGCAGAAAAAACAAGGTCCTGAAGATATGATTATCGACAACCAAAAAACCGTTATCAGGATCTTCCTGAGAAAAATGCTCCTTGCCATCATTACAGTTGTGATTATAGTTGCCATGCTGGCAACCGACTGGTTTAAACCCAAATTGCTGGGGGTTACCCAATATCAGTGGATCATCTTGGTGGCAGGGATCTATATACTATTGATGGCTGGCTCCTGGTTAAGGGGACTGAATTACTTATATTTCAATGACAAAGGTGATAAGCTCATCATAAGGTATTATGCCATACGCCCCCTTGGCCGGAGAAAAAAAGCCGTTCAAATACCAAAAACTGCCCTGGCAAAGTATGAGATTATCAAGACTAATCTGGGATTGAAAAAAGTGCTGATCCTGCATCAGCATGTAAAAAATAAGACGGCTAAATATCCCCCTATCGGGATTACTTCACTGACGCGGGATGAACTTTTCCGGCTTGAAAAGCACCTGTCTTTATACGTCCGGAGCTAAGCAGCTTTAACCGGACTTATCCTTCAGCACAATAGAGATCTCCGGGCAGGCATTTGATTAATCCGGCAAGCTCTAAATCAAGGAGTATCGCTGAAATCCTGCTTACGGGAATACTGCATGTCAGGCATATCCTTTCGACTGATCCATGGCCTTCAGTCTTCAGCATCTGAAGTATCTGTTCTTCTTTATCTGAAAGCCTGTGTTTTGGAATTCCCGGTTTTTCCTTTTCAACAGGTGGGTTTTCATCCCATCCGAGCAGGTAAGCTACATCCCGGGCCCCTTCAATCAGGGCAGCTTTATGTGTTTTTATCAACTGGTTGCAACCAGCCGAAGCATTATCACCCACCCTGCCAGGAAAAGCAAAAACATCCCGGTGGTAGGAATTGGCTATATCTGCAGTGATCAACGCTCCCCCCTTGTGGCCCGATTGTACCACAATGGTAACATCTGACAGACCCGCGATAATACGGTTGCGCCTGATGAAGTTATTCCTTTCCGGTTTTTGATCACTGGCAAAATCAGTTATCAGGGCCCCCTGCCTGGTGATCTTTGCGGCTACCTGCCGATGCAGTGCCGGATACATATATTTGAGTCCGTGTCCAAGCACGGCAATCGTATCCAATCCGTTTTCGATGGCAGCTATATGGGCACAATGGTCAATCCCATATGCCAGTCCGCTTACAATTACCAGTTTGCGGTCAAGTGATGCCAGGTCCCTTACCAGGCATCTACACATATCCATACCGTATGACCCGGGACGCCTGGTCCCAACAATACTGATCATCCGGCAATCATTCAGGTTTACCTGACCCATCATAAATAAAAACATTGGAGCATCATAACAATCCAGAAGCATCTCAGGATATTCATCCTCCCCATAGAACAGACACCTAATATTCCTTTTATTGATATACTCAAGCTCCCGTCTTGCCAGGTCAAGGACCCCTGTGTTACGGATCCTTTCCACCAGCAGATCACCCACACCGGGTATCCGCAGCAATGTTTTCTCGGGAGCTGAAAACACGGCTTCTGCACTCCCGGTGCAGGCCAGGATCTTTCTCGCGGTAATGCCGCCAATCCCAGGGATCATGCCTAGGGCAATTCTATAAATATCAGGTTCATCCAAGATATATCCTTCTTCGTCTTCATGTTGAAATACTGAAAATATCAGCTACACTATTTTGCAGCTGATAATTTGTAACTAAAAGGATTCCCTTACTTTAGAATTATAATCAAGGAGTGGATTATTAGTTTGAATTGATTTTTTTTTAATCTTTGTGGAATCTAACCAAACTCATTTACCATGCATCCCGGCGTAGAACAGTTCATGTCATTCATCAAGGCAAAAAATCCTGCACAACCTGAATTTCACCAGGCAGTTCATGAAGTAGCGGAATCATTGATCCCATTTGTAGAGGAGAATCCCAAATACAAACATGCTAAGATCCTTGAGCGGATTACCGAACCTGAAAGAGTTCTGATTTTTCGTGTCCCCTGGCTGGATGATGTTGGGGAAGTCCAGATAAACAGAGGATTCAGGATCGAAATGAGTTCCGCGATAGGTCCCTATAAAGGAGGCTTAAGGTTCCATCCTACCGTTAATATTGGTATCCTGAAATTCCTGGCCTTCGAACAGGTATTTAAAAATAGCCTGACTACTCTTCCCATGGGAGGTGGTAAAGGGGGATCCGATTTCGATCCAAAAGGAAAATCAGATAATGAAGTCATGCGTTTCTGCCAGAGTTTTATGACTGAGTTATGCAGACATATCGGTCCTAACACCGATGTTCCCGCAGGGGATATTGGCGTTGGTGGTCGTGAGATCGGTTTTTTATACGGGCAATATAAAAGGATACGTAATGAATTTACAGGCGTACTTACCGGTAAGGGTATTGAATGGGGAGGGAGCCTGATAAGGCCAGAGGCCACAGGATACGGAGCTGTCTATTTTGCTGAGGAGATGATGCAAACCAGAGGAGAATCATTAAAGGGAAAAACATGCATTGTATCGGGTTCAGGAAATGTAGCACAGTACACTACCGAAAAAATTAACCAGCTGGGCGGTAAAGTTGTCACCCTCTCAGACTCTGCAGGATTCATTCATGATCCAGATGGTATAGATGCAGAAAAACTTGCCTATGTGATGGATCTGAAAAACATCCGTCGCGGCAGGATCATGGAATATGCTGAAAAATACGGATGTCAGTATCATGAAGGAGAACGCCCCTGGAGCATCAAGGGGGAGGCTGCTTTCCCGAGCGCTACAGAAAATGAGATTGATGAGGAGGATGCCAAAAAGCTTATCAGCAATGGCTGTATGGTAATTTCTGAAGGAGCCAATATGCCATCCACTCCTGAAGCAATATATGTATATGATCAAAATAAGATCCTCTATGGTCCTGGCAAAGCTGCGAATGCAGGAGGTGTGGCTGTATCAGGACTGGAAATGACCCAAAACTCAATGAGGCTGCCGTGGACCCGTGAGGAAGTTGACAACCGGCTTCATACGATCATGAAAAGTATCCATGAAACCTGTGTAAAATATGGTGCTGAGAAAGACGGTTACGTAAATTATGTAAAGGGAGCAAACATCGGGGGATTTGTAAAAGTAGCAGAAGCCATGCTCGCACAGGGAGTAGTCTAAATAATATCATTTTTTCTAGGATGTTAGAACGGTGCTGAATTTTGCGGCACTAACCGCAAAATATAGGCACCTAACTTAACATCCTTGAGAAAAAGCCTATATAGCTTAACCCACAGAGAGAAATAGCATCTGGGATCTCCACAAATCCAACAAAATTCTGCTATTTCATGTATTGGTATTGTACTGAAATTGATTACACAAGCAGTCTATATTTTGTGTTACTGCACAAAATTCAACTGTGGTGTTATCAATTTCAGTGCAAATGCTGATGGCTGTAATATAACGATGGTTTTTTGTTAAGTTTGTACGGCTAGATCCCAGTGATACTAATCGATACACATACCCATCTATTTCTACCTGAATTCAACAACGACCATTCCAGGGTAATTGCTGATGCTGTGGAAAGTGGTATAATAAAAATGCTGCTTCCCAATGTAGATGATACCACCATGGATTCCATGTTATCATTGGCTGACGAATACTCCGGCCATTGCTTGCCCATGATTGGCCTCCACCCGACATCAGTCGATGAGTCTTTCAGAAAAAAACTTGACCTGGTACGAGAAAAACTAGGAACAAGAGAATTTTGGGGAATAGGAGAAACAGGAATAGACCTTTACTGGAATAAAACATATTTCGCACAACAAGTGGAGGCATTCAAATGGCATATTGACCTGGCAAAACAATTTCATTTGCCCCTGATAATTCATGCCAGAAATTCATTCCATGAAATTTTTGAGGTTATGGATCAGGAAAATGATGATTCACTGCAGGGTGTCTTTCATGCTTTTACCGGAGATGTCAAACAGGCAAATAAGATCACAGACTATGGTTTTAAAATTGGGATAGGGGGCATTGTTACATTCAAAAATGCCGGACTCGACAGGATTGTAAAAGATATAGCGCTGGAACATATTGTGCTGGAAACCGACGCCCCGTATCTTGCGCCCCATCCTAACAGGGGTAAAAGAAACGAACCTGCATATCTGATATATACTGCTGAAAAATTGGCTGAGATCCATGGACAGCCCGTCGATGTCATTGCGGATATAACCACCCGGAATGCAACAGCATTGTTTAATATTAAAATCTGATCAATGAAGCATAAATCCCTAATGATCATTTATACAGGTGGTACGATTGGAATGATAAATCAACCTGGTTCTCGATCTCTTAGCCCCTTTAACTTTGAACAGATCCTCAGACATGTACCGGAAATAGAACAATTCGGCTATAAGTTTACTCCCGTAACCATCTACCCTGTTGTTGATTCTTCCAATATCAAACCTGCTACATGGATAAGGATAGCAGAATTAATTGAGGAAGGATATGAGAGCTTTGATGGCTTTATCATCCTGCATGGCACAGATACTATGGCGTTCTCAGCATCAGCTCTCAGCTTTATGCTTCAGGATCTGAATAAACCTGTGATCTTTACCGGCTCCCAGTTACCTGTCAGCACCCTGCGAACTGATGCCAGGGAAAATTTGATCTCAAGCATAGAGATCGCCGCGGCCGATAAGGACGGAACCCCATTGGTCCCGGAAGTATGTATCTATTTTGAATTCAAGCTGTTACGCGGAAACAGGACCACTAAGCAAAATTCGGAAGACTTCAATGCATTTTTCTCGCCCAACTACCCAGCTCTTGCAGAATCCGGTGTACACTTAAGGTTTTATCCTGAACATCTCCTAAGAAAATCCGGACCTGCAAACCTGCAGATCCATAAACAGCTGGATATGAATATTGCTATACTGAAAATTTTTCCAGGTATTACAGAAAACGTGATGAAGGCGATACTCAACAGCAAGGGTTTAAAAGCTGTTATCCTGGAATCATTCGGCGCTGGCAACGCTCCTACTGATCCTTGGTTCTTCCAACTGATAAAGGATGCGAGCGACAGGGGCATTATATTCCTTAATATAACCCAGTGCACTCAGGGAATGGTGGAAATGGGCAGGTACGAAACCAGTGAACACCTTTTGCGCGCCGGAGTTATAAGCGGGTATGATATCACCTTTGAAGCTGCCGTCACAAAATTAATGTTCCTCCTAGGAAAGGGGCTATCGGCACAGGAACTTAAACTACTTTTAAATAAACCGATTAACGGTGAAATTACTAATTCTTAAAGTTGTATATATTTATTTTTTTTGTAATTTGCGCCCTCGTTTTTGAGCTTGGAGAGATGGCCGAGCGGTTTAAGGCGCACGCCTGGAAAGCGTGTATACTGCGTGGAGTGGTATCGAGGGTTCGAATCCCTCTCTCTCCGCAGGAAAGCACGGGTGTGAAAGTGGGTGCAAGAGTGGGCTGATAAACTTTGGGAGAGGCTGAGTAACAAATTATAAGGAAGTTTTTGCTTATTATTGTATTATTATAATCTAAGAATCATTATTTTCGTTAAACTTATAACAAATCTAAAAAACAGATCATGAAAAAGTTATTTGCGCTAATAGCTGTAACCGGGATGCTCTTTATGCTGGCATCCAATGTTGTGTATGCACAAGAGCCTGAAGCAGATCAAGCAGCCACTGAAACTCAAGCTGCTCCTGTGACAGACTTGGGATCCAGTACAGCTGATCCAGCAGCAGAAGCAGAAATGACGCTGCACAAGAATGTAAAGAGACTCTTTATTGAAGGTGGAGCTACTTTTATGGGCTTTGTGTTGCTTACACTCATTTTTGGCCTTGCCCTGGCAATTGAAAGGATCATTTATTTGAATTTGGCCACAACCAATACGGATAAACTCCTCAGCAAGATTGAAGATGCACTCGGATCAGGGGGTATTGATGCCGCCAAAGAAGTTTGCCGGAATACACGCGGACCAGTTGCAAGTATCTTTTACCAGGGACTTGACCGTGCAGATGAGGGAATAGATGTAGCTGAAAAGGCTGTGATTTCATATGGTAGCGTCCAGATGGGCCTGCTTGAGAAAAACCTTTCCTGGATCCAGCTGTTTATTTCCATTGCTCCTATGTTAGGTTTCATGGGTACGGTTATCGGTATGATTGCTGCTTTCGACTCCATCCAGCTGGCTGGTGACGTTTCACCTCAGCTTGTGGCCAGTGGTATTAAGGTGGCTCTGATCACCACGGTATCCGGTCTGATCGTAGCCATTATTCTCCAAATTTTCTATAATTACATTGTTTCAAAGATCGACGGCATCGTAAATAAAATGGAAGATTCTTCCATTTCATTGATTGACCTGCTGGTTCACCATAACCTCAAAAAATAAGCAAAATGAAATTTGCTAAAATCTCCAGATACTTTCTGTGGGCATTAATGGCTATCTCATTGGTGCTCGTGGGTATATTCTTCTTCGGAGGATTTGTAGAAGGAACAGCCGGGACTTCCCTTGCTGAGCCTCTAATTACCGATACAATTCTGAATTGGGCAAAAGTATTATTTGTAATTGCCGCATTCTTTGCACTTGTTTTCCCTCTTGTTTTCATAGCCGGAAACTTACAAAGTGCAAAAAGACTTGGAATTGTGATTCTTGTTGGTGCTTTACTAATATTTATCTCAAGCAGGCTGGCTTCTGATGAAGTATTGAATCTTATCCAGTACACAGGTCCTGATAATGTTCCCGGAACCTTAAAAGTTGTGGGAACCTTAATAATCTTCACCTATATACTGGGAATTGTAGCTATCGTTTCGATTCTTTATTCAGCTATCTCAAATCTGTGGAAATAAATACAGGCCGGGTACTTACATAAACCCGGTATACGTTCTATTAATAGAATATAAAAACATAATTCATGGCAAAACGAGAAATACAGGAAATCAACGCCGGATCAATGGCTGACATTGCTTTCCTTCTTTTGATTTTTTTCCTTGTTGCCACTACGATGGACATAGACACCGGGATATCCCGGCTATTACCTCCAATGCCTGAAGAAGAAGAACTGGATGATGACCAGGAGATCAGGGAGCGGAATGTATTCGTTGTATTGATCAACAAGGATGATGATCTATTTGTGGAAGATGGATTCTACGACGTAAATGAGTTAAAAGAAATGACCAAAGCGTTCTTTCTTAACCCCAACGATGATGAGGATCTTTCAGAGAAGCGTGAACTTACTACGGATTACTTTGGTACCATGATGGTTTCCAAGGGGGTTATCTCCCTCCGGAACGATAGAAGCACCTCCTACGGGAAATACATTGCCGTACAGAACGAGCTGGCTGCAGCAGTGAATGAGCTGAGGAATGAGCTTTGTATGCAAAAATTCGGCAAGAAATATGATAATTTGGATCCCCTTAACGAGGCGGAAGCGGAACTGATCGCTGATGCGAAAAAGGTATTTCCCATGGCTATTTCTGAGGCAGAACCCAAAAATGTAGGAGGGAATTAACATGTCAAGATTTAAAAAATCCAGTGGAAAAGGGCTTAAGCAGATTAATACTGCTTCATTGCCCGATATCGTATTTATGTTGTTATTCTTCTTTATGGTAACCACAGTAATGCGTGAGACAAACCTTAAGGTTGGCGTTAGCGTTCCCGAAGCTACCGAGATCAAGAAACTCGAGAAGAAATCATTGGTGAGCGTTATCTACATAGGCAAACCAACCCAGAATCTTCAGAAAACTTTTGGTTCAGAACCCCGGATCCAGTTGAATGATGCATTTGCTACCCCTGATGACATTCGGGATTTCATCACCAGTGAGAGGGAGCAAATGGATGAGAATGACCAGAAGCAGATGACCGTCTCCCTGAAGATTGACCAAAATACAAGTATGGGTATAGTCTCGGAAGTCAAGCAGGAGTTGCGCAAAGCATCTGCATTGAAAATCAATTATTCATCCAGGAAAAAAATTGATGAAGCCCTGTTGAGATAAGCTTTTTATGATCTATATTGATAAAGGGAGCATCAATAGATGTTCCCTTTTTTTATGATCTGCAGTGTATGTTGATAGTGTAATATAAATCACCTTAGTTTGATGATCTAGATCACCCCTTTCATATTCTTACCAAAGCAAAAGTCAGGTATTTTTGAACTAGTTATTAAACTGATCTGGCCAGCAAGCCTGGCGAGAGGTTTTTTAATGGTAGTGGTTTTGACAAAGTGGTTTTCATTTCCAAAAAACCTGGCAGGTTAAGGGTTCCTGCCAGGTTTTCTCTTTTACAAGCTGTCAGATCTTATAGATCAAATGGCTTTTCTTCCCTTCTCGCCTGTCCTGATCCTAATACAATCTTCTAAAGGAGTAATAAATATTTTGCCGTCCCCAAGTTCTCCTTTGCCATTTGTACGGGCACTATTAATAATGGTCTCAACTGTACAATCTACGAAATCATCGTTGACTGCAATTTCAAGCCGGATCTTAGGGATCAGGCTGGGTACAACTACTTGCCCGCGATAGATCTCTTCCCTTGTTTGTTGTCCATGTCCAGATACACGGCTCACAGTGATCCGGGTGATTTCAGCTTCGATCAGTGCCTCCCTGACCTCATCAAGCTTGTTTTCTCGAATGATGGCAGATATTAGTTTCATTTTTTCTGAGTTTATAATTATTATTATTACCCGGCATTAACCATCCCGTAACCGTGTTCTCCGTGCACTGAGAAATCAAGTCCCTGCATCTCCTGGGCATTACTGGTGCGTAAGCCGATGACCTTATTCACAACAATCAGAATCACCAATGTAAGTACAGCAGCATATATAATGGCCACAAGGACTGCAGCGACCTGAACACCCAGTTGCTGCATTACGGTCCAACTGCCTCCGGCTGCCTGTGCTGCTTCTTCCATCCAGCTCTTGCGAATGAAAAAGGTAAGGAAAATAGCTCCAATAATACCACCAACACCATGTATTCCAAAAGCGTCCAGGCTATCATCGTAACCCACACGGTTCTTTAGCACGATGGCCAGATAGCAAAATATTGATGCAAGGATACCCAGAATTAAGGCTCCGTAGGGCTGGACTACTCCGGCAGCCGGTGTTACAGCAACCAACCCGGCCAGTATGCCACTGGCAAAACCAAGTGCAGTGGCTTTGCCCTGGTGAACTCCTTCAATTATCATCCAGGTGATCGCTCCTGCCGCAGCTGCTGCCTGTGTCGCGGTAAGGGCCTGGGCTGTACTTAAACCACTTGAAACACTGCTCCCTGCGTTGAATCCAAACCAGCCAACCCACAATAAACCGGCACCCATCATGGTCATGGTCATATTGCTTGGTGGCATGGCGGTCTGGGGATATCCTTTTCTTGCACCCAGGTAAAGTGCGGCGACCAGACCGCTTATCCCAGCTGAAATATGAACCACGGTGCCACCAGCGAAGTCAATGGCACCATTTGCTCCAAGGTTGAACAGGAATCCATCCTCAGCCCATACCCAGTGACAGAGAGGATTGTAAACCAGTAAACCCCATATCGCAATGAAGGCAACATAGCCTTTAAATGTAACACGTTCAGCAAATGCTCCTGCAATCAGTGCCGGGGTAATCATTGCAAATTTTCCCTGGAACATTGAAAAAACATACTCTGGGACACCTGCATCCATGATAGTTTCGTCAATTCCTTTCAGGAAAAAATAATCCGAATTCCAGCCAAACCAGCCACCAAGTATATTGGATCCGAAACTCATGGCATAACCTACGGCAACCCACAGGACTGCCATAACTCCCATGGCAGCAAAACTATGCATCATGGTGCCAAGTACATTTTTCGTTCGTACCAGTCCTCCATAAAACATGGCTAGTCCGGGTATCATCAATAAAACCAGCGCAGTCGAAGTGAGCATCCAGGCTGTCGTACCTGTATCCACCCCATTGCCATCAGAGGCCAGGATCTTTCCTGCGCCAAAAAAAAGCAGAACAAGGCTTAACAATAATGCCTTTTTGTAAGGTTTTTTCATCATAAACAAAATTTAATGAGTATCGCAATATATTATACTTATTTTCTGCAAATATATAATTTATTATATGTGTATTGTATTTTTTATCTATATTTTTTCATTACCCCCCTCTTTTTTAATGCTATCTATTCATTTTTTATAGTTTTATGTTAATTTTTGTATGAAGAATATAAACCGTGGATAATCCGTTATATTTAATGAGATGCATAACCTGTACACAATTGCCTTGATATTGGTGTTGACTTGTTGCGATGGACTCTCCAACAAGAACCTGGTTAATTATTCCCGGCCCCTGGATCAGCTTCTCGATTCTTTGAATTTGGAGCCCGGCATGATATACCTTCAGGTCGATAAAAGCGATTTTGTCCTGTCCGTAATGGTAGATACCATGATTTTAAAACAATACCCTGTAGTTTTGGGTGGAAATCCGGTGGATGATAAGTTACGCCAGGGAGATCTTTGTACTCCCGAAGGAGAATTCCTGGTAAGAGCAAAATATCCACACAAGAGTTGGGATAAATTTATCTGGATCGATTATCCAAATGATGAATCATGGAAGAAACACAGGAAAGCGAAAGAGGAGGGACATTGTGCAAGAGCATGAGAAGATTGGTGGTGAAATCGGCATTCATGGAGTCCCGAAGGGAACTGATGAGATCATAGACCTTGGAATGAACTGGACCCTGGGATGCATTTCTCTAAAAAACACAGACATTAAATGATTTTTATCCTATGGTCAGCAAAGGTACTCTTGTGATCATTAAGAAATGATATTTACTTCATGAGCCCTAAAAAATGGACACAGTTGTTAATTTAATTCCATCATACGTTTAGCGTTAGATTCTGCTCTGCAAAAGACAATAAATTCCGGATGGAAACACCATAGGGACAATTTTTTTCGCAGAAACCCTCACATTTTCTGCATTGGTTAAGATCCCTTCTAGGTAATCCATAAAACTTTTCAATGGCATACTTCTGACGATCCTGGGCCACATAATACTGGTTGTAACGCATAATGGTATTGATGGGGATTTTTTGCGGACAAAAAGACTCACATAAACCGCAGGCGTGACGGCAGTAATATCTTCCCATGGAATTCCTGTAATGGTCAAGCAGTGCTACCTCCTGAGCCGACAACCTGGTCCCGGAAAGATTGATATACTTGTCTATATCCTTGTAATTACGGAATGTGATGAGTGTTGAATGAGCATCCTCGTTTGAAAGAACGAAACGTATTGCAGCTTTGTTAATGGCATCATTATCTTCCAGTTTATACTCCTCAATAAAGGATTTGCCCATTTTCTGCTGTTCAAGGATTTTATGATGGATGCCCTCTAGATAACCGGGAATTTCCTTGCCTTCATTTTTCAATTGATCATATTGCTCCATCAAAGTAAGGCTGAACCCTCCATAAGGATCAGTTTTCATCAGGGTTGTTCCCAGATCATACTTCCTGCACTTTTCCAGGATCCTTTTCCCCATTTCCTGTTGCACAAAATTATATACCAGCAACAGCAGATCAAATCGTCCATCTTCAATGGCATTGGACAATATGTCTTCCATACTTTCTTCAGGATTTTCAAACCAGTTGGATCCATGACAGGATACACCGATGTACCTCAATCTCCCTTCGCCTTTTAGCTGCCCGGTTGCCTCATGGAATGCCTCATTTTTCAGATCTTTGCTTGAAGATACCATGTGCATTTGCAGACAATCCAGGTAATCGGTGTTCATCCTTTCCAGGACACCTCTGATCTGGGCAATCACATCCTCTTTTGTAGTATCTTCTTTGACACGGTACTTAGAAGATATAAACAATGATTCCCGGTCATAATCCTTGATTGCATTGCCGATCATGACTTCATTTTTCTTCCCGTAGGCAATGGCTGAATCGATAATATTCACCCCGGTATCCAGAATTGCTTTTAGGACATTCTCATGGGTAATTACTGCGGGACCACAACCAATATCTGATACATTGAAACCTGTACGTCCCAGTTTCCGATAAGCCTTTATACTGGAAGGATCTGGATCAAGAGTGGTTTGACCATCATGGACTTTGTTGTTATTTGTCAGGGTGGCACCCAGTATTCCCAAAGATGAATTTTTAATAAACTCTCTGCGGTTAGAGGTATTAGATTTCATATAATTCTACATTACAGGAATTTCTCATTTATATATAAATAAAGATACGCCAGTATGTTCGGAAAGTCAATCCCTATAGTATCTGATCATATCCCAATCTTTCCTTTTGCTTTCTCTGTATCGCATTATATCCGAGAGATCCAGGCCTTTCAAAAGTGATAAGCAACGGATAATGGGGATACTTTATCAAGATTTTGTTCAACTTAACATTATCCGAAAACCGGGTTGTCAATTTCGGAAAAACCGGAAGTCACATATGCGTGACTTGCAAGAAATCCGAAAACAGGGTAGGCAGTTGGACTAAAAGTGACATCGAATGTGTTCTGATGCAGCTCAAAAATGGGTATCTCCAACTATAGTATTAAATCAATGTGCTGATTCTGCCCAACGATTATTTATCGGAAATGGCAATCAGATGGTTGATGGTCCTGAAGAAAATAATGTCATCCGTTATGGCTGGTGTTGCCATACAAATTTCACCCAGATTATTCTGGGCCATTAGCTCATAGGTCGGACCTGCTTTTAAAATATATACCACTCCCTGGTCATCTGTTATATAAATCTTTCCGTCAGATGCTACCGGGGATGCGATATAACTATTCCCGCTACCAGCTTTATGTTTCCATATCTCCTCTCCCGTTCCCGGATGATAACATGACACAGAACCGTTCCACCTGGCATTGTATAAATGGTCTCCATAGAGCAGCATGGTCTGCATATAGGCCCCTCCCCTCGGAATACTCCAGCGTATATACTCATTGGCAGTTTCACCTTCACCCAGTGTAAGGTCTCCTTCTGCACTCACATGTATGGCATATATGGGTGATTGAGGACCATGGGCACTGTTGAAATATACCATATCATCTTGAACGATTGGGGTAGGTACCTGAATATCCCCACCTCCTGACATTTTCCATACCTCCTCCCCTGTTTTGAAATCATAAGCTCCTCTGTGCTTGTATCCGTTCAGGACCACCCTGCACTGGTCTCCGTCATAATAGATATTAGGTGTACACCACCCCGGATATTCATCTCTTGGTATTTTCCAGATCTCTTTGCCCGAAACAACATCATAAGAAGCAACAAAAGAATTTTCCATTACATCACATTGTATTAACACAGATCCATCATGGATGATGGGCGAACTGGCAAATTCCCATTCAGCATCCTCAGCGACAAAAAAGACCGATCTGAGAAGACCAAAATCCTTTTCCCATTGCAGGTTCCCATCCATATCATAACAATACAAACCCTCTGATCCGAAAAAGGCCACCACGTAATTGCCATCTGTTGCCATCGTTGAATTGGCATGGGATGATTTGGGATGCCGTTTTTGTTCCGGGACTCCCTGATATGCCATTTTTTCCCATAGGACAGATCCGGTGTTTTTATCAAAACAAAATATCATCCATTTATGGACGGATTTTTCATCAACAGAACCAATGCTTCCATACATCCCGGTTTTGAAACCTTCATCATCTGATTCACTGACAGCCGTAGTAATGAATAACTTATCTTCCCATATTACCGGGGATGAAAGTCCGAGTCCGGGCACCTTATATTTCCATAAAATATTCTCATTGGTCTCAACATTCCAGCTATCAGGCAAATTGGCATTATCAAGGACCCCATTTGAATAATAACCCCTGTAAGAAGGCCATTGACGCTCAGGTTCGGGTTCAATAAGCCGGGATTGATAAGACAGTGAAACCACTGCTATGGCAATCAAAAACATTATAGATTTTCTCATCATAAGTAGGAATTGATACAAGCATTCTAAATATACCAATTATCTCTTGTCATACCCAAAAACCATCAATGATCCCTCGAGGGTATTCAGGATAATATTGCTATCTTCAACTTACAAAAACATTAGTTTAATTCAATCCCGTTAAAAATGAAGATACATATTCTAGGCTTAATAGTGATGCTCGCCCTCACTTCCCCGAAGATCCTTCATGCACAGCTTCCCGAAGATTTTCCAGGGATTACCACCGAAGTATCCGACACAACAGGTGATGGTTATGTTTTCCTGGCAGTAGCTACAGAGGTCGAGGGGATAGGATATTACCTGATCATCCTCGATAATGATGGCACCATCATCGATCATAAAAAGCTTGACAGTGACTATGCATACGATTTTAAGGTCCAGCCTAACGGACAATTGTCCTATGCTCAATTCCTGAGTCATCACTCATATACTGGTGGCGGAAATGTGATCCACATGATCATGGATCAGGACCTGAATATTGTGGACAGTCTTCAGCTGAAGAACGGATATATTGCTGAAGCGCATGACTTTCAAGTACTCCCTAATGGACATTACCTTGCCTTTGGATATTATTTGACCAAGGTGGATATGAGCCAGATTATCAGTGGAGGTCATCCCGCAGCCTTTGTCTCAGGTGGGGTTGTCCAGGAAATGGATGCAGATAAAAATGTTGTCTGGCAATGGAGGTCATGGGATCATTATGATTTTAAGAATTATCCCTTCAATGCCCGGCGTTCCACAGGGGAATATGTGAGTGCTTTTCACCTGAATACCATCGGCCTGGATTACGATGGCCACCTGCTGCTAGCCACTCCAACCTGGGTTAAAAAAATCAACAGGCAGACAGGGGCGATTATCTGGGATCTGGGTGGGGACTTCAATGATTTTTCTTTTGTAGGTGTAGACAGCTTGGACGGGGTTGATCATTTTGAAGGGCATGCCTTTTACCTGCTGGAAAACGGGAATTATCTGGTGTATGATAATGGCGGACCAAGACGCAAGGATCCATCTTCAGAAGTGCATGAGTACACACTTGACCAGGAAAATCTTGTTGCTACTCATGTGTGGACCTATGGACGTGAGCATGACAGCATCCCTGCATGGCACAGGGGAAATGCCTTCAGGCTCCCCAACGGTAATACAATGATTGGCTGGGGTGGAGCCGATGGGAATCCCATACCAACCTGTACCGAAGTGGATAAAGCAGGCAATATTGTTTTTGAAGCCTTCTTTGACGAACCCATGGTGGAGAGTTACCGGGCTTTTCGTTTCCCACTTGATGTTGATACTCCCTTTGCGCAAGTAACGGAGATCAGTGTTTTTGCCGGAGAATGGGACTTTTCATACGGAGATGATAATAATACAGGCATTACCATAAATATTGAAAGTTTAAGCGGTGACGGATACAATTCAATGACAGTGTCTAAATATCATTATGCCCCAATGTATCCTGTTTTTCCTGAACGTGCACCTATGGTTATGGCCAAAAGAGTTTTGGTTGAAGCTACTGCAATCACAGCCATCAGTGGGCAAATCATATTTGATGTAAATGAATTCAATATTACTAATCCCGAAAACATTACAATTTACAGGCGGGATTTGGAGGGTCAGGGTTTATTTTCACCTTTGTCGACGGATTTCAATGCTGTAAAAAATACGATTTCCGCTGCGTTTGACACATTGGGTGAATTTATTATTGCCTGGCCTGATATTGAAGCGTTGGTAAAAGCAGCTGATCCGGTGTGGCCACAAATAGATGAAATGGTCAATCAGGATCAGGTGGTTCAAATTGAATGGAGTCCCACTGGTTTCTTCACAGGTTTTCAATTACAGGTTGCTACTGATGAAGATTTTTCCAGCCTGGTTGTAGATTCGATGATCCACAATTCAAGTGTATTTGACCTGACGGAGCCCGCCGGGAACACAACTTATTACTGGAGGGTGATGACCCTGAACGGGGAGGACGAAAGTCCTTGGTCAGACACAGCCTGGTTCAATACTGCTCCACCTATGGTTTCCATTTCCATCCCAAATGGTAACGAGGAATGGCAGGTGGGTCAGGATTACTGGATCTTGTGGGATGACAACATTTCAGAAGATGTGATATTGGAACTATACAAGTCGGATGTGTATATATCTGTTATTGATACAACATCCAGTACCGGGGCATTCAAATGGAACATCCCTGTTGATATTGAAACTGGGGGTGAATATACCCTGCTTATTAAGAGCATGGATGATGAAACCGTTTTGGATGCCAGTGATATTTATTTCTCATTAATTGATACAGTCACTTCCGTTGGCCATACGCATATAGTTGAAGAGCAAGATATGGTAATATATCCCAATCCTACTGACAACCGGATTAGCATTCAATACCATTTACAGGAATATCAAAAGGTGTCCATCAGAATTTTTGATCTATACGGTCGATTATTAAATACCGTTGTTGATGAGCATCAGGTACAGGGTGATTATCATGTCAACTGCCAGCTGGGCAGCCTGAACCAGAACCTGTTTATTATTGAGCTGCGGACTGGAGAACAGAGTGTTCGCCGCAAGGTAAGCTTAATAAAATAACTAGTCGGGAAAAGGGCTTATTCCAGGGTAATTCCTTTTCTTTCCAGGATATATATTGACCCGTTCTGCCCTGTAATTGAAATCGAATGCACCCCAGCCCGAGCCGGTAACCAGCATGTTTTTGAAAGCTAAGCGGGCCTCGAAAACAAGCGTCTTTTCAGGATGTGCTACTTCAACAATAGAAGAATATGCAGGAGCACCTGGAATGATGCCAGCAGTTAATAACCTGTTTCCTGTTTCAGGCAGGTAGTCAACATCGCTGATAATGCTTGAGAAGAATTCTCTGCCCCTCTCCTTGCCGTAAGACCAGGTTTGTTTTACGGTCATTTCTTCCTCATTGATCTCGAATTCAACGCCGCAGCTGAATCTGTTCCTATTGGAGAAGTTCCTGTAGAAACCATTGTCGAAAATAAATAGATTCCCATTTGGCAAATACATGGCAGCATGCTGACCCCATACCCAGGTAAAATCATCATTGTATAAATCACCTGACTGGACAGAATCTGGATAAGGCATACCATCAGGGTCCAGTGCTGTTAGTAGATAGTCAGCCGTTGGATATCCGTCCCCATCCTTTCCAGACCGCCCCCATCCTTTATGGGGAGCTAGTATCCAGATCAGCTCATTATCCTTATTTACTTTAACGACGCCCTGGTTCCTTCCGGAGATGACCAGACAGTTGTCTTCGTGGGAATACCAGACTGAATTTATATGCAGCCAGTCAATTGAATCATAAATAAACACAGATCTGTCAACATCCATCACAGCCCGTAAATCCCATTCATTAATCACATCACCGGTATTCCTGTCCAGTTCAAGGATATGGTCATCTATCGTTCCAATATGGAATTTATGAACCGGAATCAAAAAGTTCCCATCTGGTTTTTCTATGATATCATGGGTTTGGGAACATCCTGGCAATTCCCATGTATGCTCTTGCTTGCCCAGCAAACTGTATTCATAAATAGTGGTCCCATACCCAAAAAATACATTTCCATTGGCCAGCATCTCAACAGGTGTGATCCAGCCCAGACTCACATCAGGGAATGCCAGATACCATCTCACTATGCCCTTATTATCAAAAACAATCGGATAGGAAGCGATAAAATTCCCCAGGCCAATGGTTACAGAACACAGGGTCCAGCCAGGCTCCATCAAATCAGTTTTTGCATCAACAATGCTGATATCCGGGAAATATGAAGGTATGGTATCCGTCCTGATTTCAAAGGTATCTGCAGCATACCCCAGGTCTTTCCTGGTCAACCCTATGACCACCCTGTTAAGGGTATCAGGGTAGAGTCCCAGGATGGGTATCTGATGACTTGTCTGAAAAGTACCCCAATCCTTCCGGAGTGGCTCCTTCCCCAAAACTTCTACGGAAACACGTACCTTCTCAAGGGTCTGAAAACTTGCCAGTGCCGCCAGGGGAGCAATCCCATAAGGATTAATTTCAAACAGGATCTCTCCATCGATTTCCTCATCAAGAATGAATTGTTTCTGATCGGGTTCAAAATCATTATCACATTGCAGCATTAGGATGGAAGCCAGAAAATAAAGCAATACTGAAATGCGGTTCTTCAAAATCATTCCCCTAATATAATTTATGCTAGTATAAATTAATAGCTTTTAGATAATTTTCGTCCCTTCCCATGGTTTACTCAAAAACACCCCGACAAATTTGGATGATCTGAAAGAAAATGCACACCATATAAAAACCGGAGAGATCTAAGGTGATCCCCCCGGCTTTTAAAACAGAGTAATATATAGTGAATTATGGCATCACTCTTTCATTACTTTTATCCTGGCCTGTTCTCCTTTGTTGGAACTGATCTGTAAGAAATATACACCCTTCTCCCCTATGATCTGATATTCTATCTCTCTGCATGATTTGTATTCCTTGAAAGAAACAAGCTTACCGGAAATGGTATAAAGCTTTACGTAAACGGACTGGTATTCTGCACCCAGATCTACCTTAAGGTCACCGCTGGTTGGATTTGGATAAACACTAAGCTCCGATCCAAATGAAAGGTTTGATATCCCCGTAACTATTTGAATATGATAAACACCAGAAGTATCAACACAGTCATTCTTTGTGATTATCACTGCATAGGAACCGGTTTCGGTAACGGTATAGCTTGGCAAGGTGGCGCCATCAATAATAGTATCATTCTGCAGCCACTGATATTGTGCATCCGTCTCATTGGCCGTTAATACATTCTCCCCGGTTACGGTAATGCTTGTATCAATGGAGTGAACCATGAGATTGAGCACCACCACACTGTCGCAACCCGTCATACTGACAAGTGAGTCAGTGTACTGGCCTGTTTCGGTAATTTCCTCCCCACCGAATGAAAAACTTTCGCCATTGCAAATGGTATCACTGATCTCTACGACATATGCCGGATTAATAGTCAGATCTATGGTGATGACACGATCACAACCAGCTGCATTCGGAATGGTATCCAGATAGGTGCCCGAAGCAGTCCACACTTTTCCACTTGGGGAGGTATAACTATCACATGCCGTGTCAGTTAACCAGGAAGTAGAACCATAGTTCACTGTCAGGTCTATCGTAATCACACTATCGCATCCTGCCATATTCGGGATGGTATCCACGTAGATCCCAGATGTATCCCAGGTTTTACCACTCGGTGAAAGATAGCTGTCACACACCGTATCGGTAATATTAGAAAGGGTACTTTCAAGAACCGTCAGATCAACCAGGATTATGCTGTCTCCCCCTACCGAATTTGGAATGGTATCATAATATGATCCGGAAGTTGTCCAGGTTTTACCACTGGGTGAAATATAACTGTCACAAACGGTATCCGTTATCATTGAACCAAAGTCCACAACAAGTTGAGGAGCGTTGTCAGGATTCATATCCCATGATGTTGCCAGCCTCATGCCAAAACCTTGAATAATGAAACAGATGTCGTTCCCGGCCATCCATCCGGTTTTATCAACGATGGGCTGAAGGATGGACATTAACTCTGGAGTCTGTTGGTCCGGCCCTTGCAACCCATAACCATCCCAATCCGGAATGTCCGTCCATAATACAGAGTCTGCACTCTTCACCCTGGATGAAATATCGTATAATGTCGATGAAATGATCGACGCATCATCCGTATCTTCAGTCCAGATAACAAGGCTGGTCGAATCCGTTGAGGGATCTGATGCATCGAACTGGATATAGGCCTTGAGAATTAGCGCATCCTTTGGTATGGCAACGTTTGTGAACCTCAAACCAATGGTTTGTTGTCCCTTGTGATTACCAGCATCCAGGGTATCATAAACCATATTAAGTACAGCACCGTCCAGGAAGATAGCACCCGGTGTCAATGAGGTGGGACCGTGCTCTTCCGCATCATCCGCGGATCCACTTATCCGGGTTTCAAATTGGTTTTGTGCAAAACCATGCATGCCCCACAATAAAAGGATTGAGAGCATAACCAATGATTTTAAAGAAAATTGTAGATGTTTCATCATAAATTAAATTAATTGATTTGATTAATATTTGGGTTCCTTATGTACTGTCTGACTGTGAGTTTACATACGAATCTGAGAGGGTAATGTTTCAAAATCACAGTCTAAAAGAATATCTAAATTGATGAGCCCCAGGTTGGAAGAAGTAAAAAGGCAAAAAGAAGTGATAAAAAGAAAAAATCCCTGAGAGAAAATTCAGGGATTTCAATGATCTTTGGTGATCCCGGCGGGACTCGAACCCACAACCACCAGAACCGGAATCTGGCATTCTATCCAATTGAACTACGGGACCAGGAAGGCCTGGGTGTGAGGTGTGAAAGTGTGAGTGTGCGCACTTGCCTAAACAATGTGGGCCATAATTTTGCCCTGCAAATTTAGAAAAAAATAGTTTTTGGCATAGTATGTTCTTCTGCTTAAGTTTTTTACTTTTGTACCTCTTATATTGAATCATAGCAATTTATGGATTATAATTTCACAGATATAGAGCAAAGGTGGCAGCAGTACTGGGAGGAAAACAAGACCTTCAGGGTGGAGATAGATCATTCCAGACCCAAGTATTATATCCTGGACATGTATCCTTACCCTTCAGGTAGCGGTTTACATGTGGGTCATCCTGAGGGTTATACCGCAACGGATATTGTGGCCCGGTACAAGCGGATGAAGGGATTCAATGTGCTTCATCCCATGGGCTGGGATGCATTCGGATTACCCGCTGAACAATATGCCATTGAGACGGGAACCCATCCGGCCATTACCACCAATAAGAATTGTGATACTTTCCGGAGGCAGATCAAGTCACTGGGACTGGCTTACGACTGGGACAGGGAGGTAAATACCACAGATCCGAAGTATTTCAAATGGACCCAATGGATCTTTATCCGCCTGTACAATACCTGGTTCGATAAGGAGCAGCAAAAGGGCAGGCCCATAGAGGAATTGCCCATCCCGGAGGAAATCCAGCAGAAGGGAGACAAAGCTGTCAGGGAATATACTGCCAGCAAGCGACTTGCCTATTATGATAATGCACAGGTATGGTACTGCGAACATGACAAGATCGTATGTGCCAATGAGGAAGTGCTTGACGGACGGGACGCATGAAAAATGTGGGAATCCCGTGAGTAAAACGTAATCTCAAACAATGGATGCTGCAGTATCCCGCATTATGCTGAACGTTTGCTCGGGGGACTGGAGACCTGGATTGGCCCGCTGGGAATCAAGGATATGCAGCGGAACTGGATAGGGAAGTCAACAGGTGCAGAAGTGGATTTCCGGGTTGAGGGACAAAACAAGACTATCCGGGTATTCACCACCCGTCCAGATACACTTTTTGGGGCAACCTATATGGTACTGGCTCCTGAACATGAGCTTGTGAACCAGATCACTACAGGGGATAAGAAAGAAGAGGTTGCCAGCTACAAGAGAAAGGCTGCGTTGAAATCGGACCTGGACCGGACCGACCTGGCAAAAGAGAAAACAGGGGAATTTACCGGCAGCTATGCCATCAATCCTGTAAATGGAGAAAAGATACCTATTTGGATGGCAGATTATGTTTTGATGGGTTACGGTACCGGAGCCATCATGGCTGTGCCATCCAATGACATGAGGGATTTTGAATTTGCCACTGAATTCAGCATTCCCATCAAACCCATACTGGATCCGGATGATGCAGATAAAGAAACCCGTGAAGGTGTGGTAAAGGGTGAAGAATGCTGGGAAGAGGATGGTGTTTTTATCAATTCCTCGAGTGCTGTAAGTGGATTGGATATTAATGGACTGAGAAAGCAGGATGGGATCAGGAAAACCATTGCCTGGCTGGAAGAGAAAGGAGCTTGGCACCGAGATGGTGAATTATAAGATGAGGGACTGGCTATTCAGCCGGCAGCGTTACTGGGGAGAACCATTTCCAGTGATCCACTGGGAAGATGGTGAGATTGAAGTGATGGATGACGCAGGCATTGCCGCTGGAGCTGCCTGAACTGGATAATTACGACCCCTGGAGATAATGGGGAATCCCCTCTTGCCAATGCGGGGGACTGGCTTAAGGTAACAGATGCCAACGGGCGAAAGGGGCGCCGGGAGACCAATACAATGCCACAATGGGCAGGCTCCTGCTGGTATTACCTGCGATATACGGATGCTCACAACGATGAGGAACCTTTTTCAGCAGAGGCTGAGAAATACTGGATGCCTGTCGACCAGTATATTGGCGGTGCTGAACATGCAGTCCTGCATCTACTATACAGCAGATTCTGGCATAAGGTATTGTATGACCTCGGGATCGTCTCCACTGATGAGCCCTTTAGCCGTCTGTTCAACCAGGGGATGATACTGGCTTTTGCCTATGAATCAGGCACCGGTGCCAAAGTTCCAAGCGATCTCGTAGAGGAGAAGGATGGAAAGTATTTCCATTCCCAAACAGGGGAGGAATTGAAACAGATCGTAGCCAAAATGTCTAAGTCCCTTAAAAACGTCATCAATCCGGATGACGTGGTTCAACATTATGGAGCAGACAGTCTGCGGCTCTATGAAATGTTCATGGGACCGCTGGAAGCGACCAAACCCTGGACAGAACTAGGGGTTAAAGGTGTTTCTGGATTCCTGGGCAGGGCATGTAGGTTTTTTACTGATCTGAATAACATCCACCCCGATGAAGAAGATCCCGGAATCACAAAATCCCTGCATCAAACGATAAAAAAAGTTCAGCAGGATATTGAAGGATTACGATTCAATACGGCCATATCCCAGATGATGATCTTTACCAACAATTGCATCAAAAAAGGCAAGGTGAATAAACAATCGGCTATTACCTTTGCCAAGGTGCTTGCCCCTTTTGCACCCCACCTGGCTGAAGAGATATGGAGCATACATGGTGAATCCACCTACCATTGCCAACCAGCCTTTTCCTGATTACAATGAAGAATACCTGAAAGAAGAAAAGTTTGAATATCCGGTTTCTTTTAATGGGAAACTTAGATTTAAGCTGGAATTGCCCCTTTCCATGCCGGAGGATGAGGTCAAACAGCAGGTACTGGACCATGAATCTTCTGCCAAATGGCTGAATGGCGGGAAACCTAAAAAGATCATTGTCGTAAAAGGAAGGATCATAAATATTGTGATTTAAATTGAAATAGAATCGTGCGTAAGATTATCCCTATATTATTGCTCTTTATATTGGCAGCTGCCATTGCCGTTACCCTCATTTATATCACCAAACCCGCAGAACTTGGAGAAGGGATACTGATCCAGGAGTCACCTGACAGCCTCGAAGAAGAGAAAGTTGTTATCAAAGAGTATGGCCTGCCGGTTGACTCATTTTACACCATTTCAGGAACTGTAAAAAGGGATCAGACACTATCCATCATATTGAATGAATTTGGTGTTGATGGCAGAACCATACACAACCTGGCAGCCGCTTCAAACGATGTATTCGACCTTACTAAAATACGCCGTGGTAAGCCCTATAAGTTGTTTTGTTCGAGGGACAGTTTACATACTGTTCAATATTTCGTATATGAGCATACACCTGTAGATTATGTTCTGTTCAGCCTGCTTGACAGTATGCACGTTGAGAATCATGAAAAAGAGATAATTGTCAGGACAAAACAAGCTTCAGGCATCATAGAATCTTCCCTGTGGAATGCAATGCTGGATAATAACCTGGACCCCATGCTGGCATTTGATCTCTCAGAGATCTATGCCTGGACCATCGATTTTTTCGGACTGCAACCCGGTGACAGATTCAGCATTGATTTTGATGAGCAATATGTTGATTCAACATACATTGGCTTAGGGGATATCCATGGAGCCTATTTCCATCACGCAAACCATGAATTCTATGCCATACCGTTTATGCAGGACGGGTTAGTATCATTTTTCGACCAGGAGGGCAACAGCCTGCGGAAGGCTTTTCTGAAGGCCCCCCTGAGATATTCACGCATCAGCTCGCGGTATTCACACAGCCGCTTGCATCCCATCCTGAAAATAAGAAGACCCCATCTTGGGGTTGATTATGCAGCCCCCATTGGAACGCCGGTTCTGGCCATCGGAGACGGAAAAGTCATCAAGACCGGCTATAGCAAGGGCAATGGTAATATGATCAAGATCCAGCACAATAGTGTTTATGCCACAGCCTACCTTCACCTAAGCCGTTATGGTAAAGGCGTAAAAAGCGGCGTTTACGTAAAACAGGGGGATATAATAGGTTATGTAGGCAGTACAGGTTTATCTACAGGTCCCCACCTCGACTTCCGGTTTTACAAGAATGGATACCCTGTTGATCCTCTAAAGGTAAAGGCACCGCCAGTTGAACCTGTGAAAGAGGAAAACCTTATGGCATATGACTCGATCAGGATTTTTACCATCAGGAATCTGGATCAGATTTCCTTACCTGATTCTGTGATACAGGAAGCTAGTCCAGCCCTTGCAGGAGCTCCTCAATAACCAGGGGATAGAACCTGTGTTCCAGTAAATGGATCCTTTGGGCTAGTGATTCAGGCGTATCATTAGGTTTTACCTCACATTTTTCCTGTCGGATTATTCTACCATCATCATATACCTCATTTACATAATGAATGGAAATCCCGGACTCCTTTTCCTGATTCCTGATTACGGCCTCATGTACATATTTTCCGTACATTCCCTTCCCTCCATAATCGGGTAGTAAGGCAGGATGGATATTGATTATCCGGTCGGGGAAAGCCCTGATCAATGCTTCAGGCACCAACCAGAGAAACCCGGCTAATACAACCAGAGAAACCCCTGTATCAACCATTAAGTCAATAACTTCAGTGCTCCTGTAAAATCGATCCCTGTCAAAGACATGGGTAGGCACATTGAACTTTCCGGCCCTTTCCAGTACATACGCATCAGGCTTATTGGATAAGACAAGGGCTACCTCCCCCAACTCATGGTGTTGGAAAAAGGACATGATCTTTTCGGCGTTAGTCCCTGAGCCTGAGGCAAAAATTGCGATCTTTTTTTTCATGGTAATACCAGGATTTGAAATATAAGTGTTGCAGTCTAAAATATAGCATTTTAGGCTATTTTATGGTTGAAAAAGGCCAAAATATTTTATTTTTATCGGAGAAATACATTTCTTTGCTCCGTTATTTTTAAAAACTTAATTATTCATTAAAATCTAGAACTATGTCTGACATTGCATCCAGAGTAAATGCTATTATCGTAGATAAGTTAGGTGTTGACGAAAATGAAGTCACTGCCGAAGCTAGCTTCACAAATGATCTGGGAGCTGATTCCCTTGACACAGTTGAGCTGATCATGGAATTTGAAAAAGAATTCAACATTGGAATACCTGACGACCAGGCTGAGAGCATCAGTACAGTTGGAGAAGCTATTAAGTATATTGAAGATAACGCTAAGTAATTTTCACCTAATCTTACAGGTATGGAACTGAGGCGGGTAGTAATTACCGGACTTGGTGCCCTTACTCCTATTGGTAACAATATAGGGGAGTTTTGGGAAGGTCTGAAAAACGGGGTAAGTGGATCAGATTGGATCACCAATTTTGACGCAGAAAAATTCAAGACCAGGTTTGCCTGTGAGGTTAAAGATTTTGATGCCAGTGAGCATTTTGACCGGAAGGAACTAAGAAAACTTGATCCATTCGCTCAATATGCCATGGTGGCTACAGAAGAAGCTTTGCAGGATGCAGGCTTCGATCTGGAAAGTGTAGACAGGGACAGGGTAGGAGTAATTTATACTTCCGGGATCGGAGGCATGCTTACCTACCAGAACGAGCTGCAAAACTTCTTTGAAGGTGACGGAACCCCAAGGTTCAGTCCCTTTTTCATCCCACGGATGATTGCTGATATCACCGCAGGCCATATTTCCATGAAATATGGATTCCGCGGTCCAAATTTCGCCACGGTATCTGCCTGTGCTTCCTCAACCAATGCTATAATTGACGCCTTTACCTATATCAGGATCGGATATGCAGATATGTTCTTTGCTGGTGGTTCGGAAGCGACCATAATCGAAAGCGGTTTTGGAGGTTTCAATTCCATGCAGGCCATGTCGACCAATAATGATGAATACAAATCCGCCTCACGTCCTTTTGACAAGACAAGGGATGGTTTCGTAATGGGTGAAGGCGCAGGGACACTGGTACTCGAAGAATATGAGCATGCTGTTAAAAGGGGAGCCAAAATTTATGCGGAAGTGATTGGTTGTGGCATGTCTGCAGATGCATACCATTTGACGGCCCCACACCCGGACGGGCTAGGTGCACGCCTGGTAATGCAAAATGCCCTCAAAGATGCCAACATGACTCCCGAAGAGGTGGATTATATCAATGTTCATGGTACAGCAACCCCCTTGGGTGACATTTCTGAAACCAAGGCCATCAAAGAAGTATTTGGAGATTTTGCCTACAAGTTAAATATCAGTGCCACCAAATCAATGACAGGCCATTTGCTTGGCGCTGCAGGGGCAGTTGAATCAATTGCTGCCATCCTGGCCCTCAAAAATGGTATTGTTCCACCAACCATTAACTATACTACTCCTGATCCTGAACTTGACAACAAGCTTAATTTTACGCTGAATAAAGCGCAGGAACGGGAAATTAATGTTTCCCTGAGTAATACATTTGGATTCGGGGGACACAATACATCTGTCTTGTTTAAGAAAATCTCCTGATCTTCGTGATAAGATCCGTGGTCCAGCTGCTTACTTGTATTTTTTCATCAGGCAGGGATTTTTATTTTAAAATGGTTCGTATCCTCGGATTCCTGCCCGGGAAAATATTTTTATATGAAATTGCCTTCATTCATAAGTCAGCTTCAAGCACCTTTAGAAATGGACAGGTGATCAATAATGAGCGGATGGAATACCTTGGAGATGCCATCCTTGATGCTGTAATCGCGGATTATTTGTATACCCGCTTCCCTGACAGGAATGAGGGTTTTCTTACACAACTGAGGGCAAAGCTGGTTAAGCGGAAAATGCTAAACAAACTTGCTGACAATCTGGGACTAGCATCTTTGCTGGTATCCCGGACAAATGCGGATCAATCAAAGATCAACCTGCTTGGAAATGCTTTTGAAGCATTGATCGGGGCTATATACCTGGATAAAGGTTATGTTCGGACTAAAAAATATGTTATAAAAAAAGTCCTGAATAAATACGTGGACCTTGATAAGCTGTCAAGAAAAGAGTCAGATTTTAAAAGCAGAATTATTGAATGGGCTCAGAAAAACAAAAAGGAAATTAGTTTCGTCAGCAGAGAAGATGCTAATGCGGGATCTAATGTAATCCATTATATTTCATCGCTCTTCCTTGGAGAAAAGGAAATGGGTACAGGCAGCGGCTATTCTAAAAAAGAAGCAGAGCAAAAAGCAGCGGAGCAAGCGCTCAGGAATATTGATCAATAATATAATACCTGGCAACCATGCCGAAAAAAGTTCATAAACTAACTGAAAAAGAGGATTATCGCTTCAGGCTTGCAGGAATCTCCTCAGCAGAGAATGATTACAAGCTCAGCTGGTCATTAAATCAAATTCTCGGAATCAACCTGGTGAGGATTGACAACCTCGAGGTTTATCATAAACGCCTGGATGGAAAACAGACTTTTTCGCAATTCGAGTATTCAGATGAAGAAACCCTGATTCAGTACCGGTTAATCTCCAACAGATCCATAAACGGATTCCTGTTGGAAGAAATGACAAACCTGGACTACCTGTTGCAGATCTCCGGTGTTACGGATGATGGTTGGCTGGAATCACTGATAGAAAAGATAAACAACATTGACGGGATTATACTTGCCTTCCCCCTCGATCCCAATACATTGAAATCCAGGAAGAAATTGCAGCAATAAGGGAAAGTCCGGGGCTGATCATAAAATCACATGATCAGTTTGTATCCTTTGCCATGGATGTTCAGAATCTCGACAGCAGGATCATCTTTTAAATACTTTCTGAGTTTGGTTATATAAACATCCATGCTCCTGGCATTGAAATAATTATCATCTATCCAAATGGACTTTAAAGCAAAATTCCTCTCCAGTACATTATTAGCATTGTTACATAGAAGTTTTAAAAGCTCACTTTCCTTGGTAGTAAGCTTTACAGCATTACTGTCGAGGGTGAGTAATTGTTTGTTGGCATCAAAATGAAACTGGCCTATTTCGAACTCAGTTTGTTTATTGTGCTGCCCGGCACCCTGTGTTCTCCTTAATATGGCCTCGATCCTGTAGATCAATTCTTCCATGCTGAAAGGTTTGGTCATATAATCATCTGCTCCTACAGAAAAACCCTCCAATACATCTTCCTTCATTGATTTGGCAGTCAGAAAAATAATCGGCATCTCAGGATCGATCATCCGTATCTCTTTGGCAAGTGTAATCCCATCCTTGTTTGGCATCATAATATCCAGAATACAGATATCATATCTGTTTTTCTCAAAGCTCTTATAAGCTTTTTCCCCATCTGACAACCAGTGTGCCTCAAATGATTTCGCCTGAAGGTATTCCCTTAAAAGAGATCCAAGGTTTTCATCATCCTCGGCCAGCAGAATTTTGGTTTTTTCTGTATTCATACCCTTGATTATTTTGAATTCATGGGGAAAGAGATCTCAAATTCCGTGCCTATCCCAGGCTCGCTTTTCAGGCTAACTGTTCCATTGTGTTCCTCTGCTATTTTTTTGACATAACTTAAGCCAAGCCCAAAGCCCTTCACATTATGAATATTTCCAGTCGGAACCCTGTAAAACTTCTCAAATATCTTACGCTGATCCTCCTTCTTAATACCTATCCCGCTATCTTTTACACGTACAATAAGTTTCTCATTCTTGTTCAGGGTACTCACACTCAGGGCAGGTTCCTCCCCGGAATATTTTACAGCATTGTCCACAATATTTGATATCATATTTGTAAAATGAACGTTGTCAACCTGCATCACCGCCGTATCTGCACTGTAATCCTCCTCAATGGTACCGTTTTTATTTTCAATCTGCAGGGTAAAATTAATGATTACATTATGTATCAGCTCATTGATATCAGTCTTTTTCTTTTTAAGCTTGATCCTGCCCTGGTCAAATATCGCCATCTGAAGCACTTTTTCTACCTGGTAACCCAACCTTTTGCTTTCATCCCTTATGATGCGTGAAATATTGTTGAAATTCTTTGACTCGGTGGGTATGGTTTCATCATTCAACATCTGGGAAGCCAGGGAGATAGTGGATATTGGAGTTTTTAGTTCGTGTGTCATATTACTCACAAAATCATTCTTGATCTCCGATAGGCGTTTCTGCCGAAAAATGATTAAAATCGTCAGCAGGAAACTAAGAATGATCACAAGGGTCAGGATGATTGAAGAGGTTCCCATGAAGCCGAGGGACTTCAGCAGGAAACTTGCTTTCCTCGGAAAATAAAGGGACAGGAATCCGGTACGGGAGAATAAATCATTTGGGAAGAGCGCTGTTGTAAAGTGCTCCATCTCATCGTCTAAATAGTAATTTGAACTCTTGAAGGCAAATTCCCTATTCTCGCGCAGGATAGCAAATTCATAGTCCAGATCTATGCCACTATTCATAAAATGCCGCTGTATGATTTCATCCAGTTGATCCGGGTCTACCCTCTGTTCTATTGGTGCACCAGGGGATATCATACGCTCCATGATCCTGTCGATGAATACCCGGTTTTGAGCCATTTGTTGTTCAAGCTTTTTACGGACCTTCTGTTGCTGATATATCTGAATATTTCCTGGCATACTGGTATCGACCTGAACAAACCCGGGACCCTGTTCTATGGTAAGTATGCTGTCTCCGGAAATGATCCTTAACTCACTGCCTTGGACGTCCTGATCTGATCTTTGTGAGAAATATACTGACTGGTCAATCTGGCCATCCAGACCTATACTTGCATTGATATCCAGGTTGTACTGCTCCCAATGAGCCATCTCCTCCTGCCAGCTGGTATCATATACCTGTGCCTCATCCATGATATGCCACATGGTTTCCCTTTGCTGTATCTCGCTTACGACATTGTATAATGCTCTGTTGACCATCTGGCTGAATTGTTTCTCCTTCAAGCGGTAAGCATTGGTGATCCAGTAGGCCTGTACGATGATCAGGGCGATCATCGCTAATCCCATAAATACGGCTATAATCCACAGAAATTTCCTACTCATCTTGCTGCAAAGATAAACCAGTGCCTTTCTAAACTATCTTCTTTTAACAATCTTTAACATTCATTAAGCCTCCTTAAGCCGATTTGATCTTAGATTTGTATTAAATCGTTTATATCTAATCCGATCATTATGAATAGATTATTATTACTCAGTTCAATGGCTGTATGTTTGGTCATCCTGATGTCCACCAAGCAGGCCATTGCCCAGGAAGACCAATCTACATCAGTTCACATCACTATCAAAGAGGATGGCAAGGTAACTACTGATACGACTTTTGAATTAAAGGAGGGACAGAATCCTAACATGGTCAAGAAAATGGTCCAGCAAATGGTAGGTAATGATGATTGCGAGCATAAAGAACTCGGCGATGACGAAGAACATGAGATGCACTTCAAACATGAAGGGCATGGAGACCATGAGGTAATGATCATAGAATCTGATGAAGATGGAAAAAAGGTCACTGTCGAAATCGAGGATGAATCTGAAGAAGACGTGGAGAAGGAAGTTGAAGTTAAAGTCGAAGTGAAAGCAGAATGGAAGAAGTAAGTCATTTCATGGCAAAACATATAGGTATTGTAGCTTGCAGCGCTGAAGGAGCTGCCCTCTGCTATCAGACCATCTGCAAAGAAGGATCGGCATTGATGGGCTCCCATGCTCATCCGGAAGTGAGCATGCATACTTTTCCTCTCAGTGAATACATGGAATACATATACCGGGATGACTGGAAAGGGGTTTCACGACTTATGCTATCCTCAGCGGAGAAGTTAAAGGCTGCTGGGGCTGATTTTCTGATCAGTCCGGATAATACCATCCACCAGGCTTTTAAGGAGGTACAGAAGCAATCCCCACTACCCTGGCTTCACATCGCGGAAGAGGTGGCCAGGGAAGCAACACACAGCTCTTACACAAAGGCTTCCATCCTGGGTACAAAATACCTGATGTCCGGCCCGGTTTACCCGGATGCGTTTGAGAAATTCCAGCTTGCTTATTTCATCCCAGATAAACCCATCCGGGAGAAAATTGATGCCATTATTTTCAATGAACTTGTTTACGGGGAAATTAAACAAAACTCAAAAAAGTATTTCCTTGATCAGATCTCTGAAGCCAGGGACAATGGTTGCGATTCAGTAGTATTAGGTTGCACGGAAATCCCATTAATCGTTCTTCCTGATGAATCCCCCCTTCCGGTCCTTGATTCTACACGTATCCTGGCCAGGGCTGCACTAAGGTTTGCCCTTTCAGAATGATCATCTGCTTTATCTGCATCGCAATAGACTTTTAAATTATATATACAATATTTTTGTATATTCAAGAATATTATATATATTTGACTAATGATACCTCGAGAACTTATTAAAGGTACTCTTAAGTACATGGTATTGAACCTGCTACAGACACAGCCAAAAATGTACGGCTATGAGATCACACAGGTCCTGGATGAAAAATCTTCAGGTGGAATAAAACTGACCTTTGCTGCTCTCTATCCTGTTTTGCACAAACTGGAAGCGGATGGATTGGTCCGGGCAGAAACAGAAAACGTAAACAACCGCACCCGGAAATATTATTCCCTTACGCCAAAAGGAAAAAAGGAATCTGACTTACGGATGGCAGATTTCAGGGAGTATATTGATTTAATGAAAAATCTATTTTATTAATATATACCAGATGGCTGGCTTAAATAAAGATCAAATCGATTTTATTCGGGAAAACCTGAAAAAACGGTCCGTATCCAGGTCATTCCTTTTTAATGAATGGGTTGACCATGTCTGCTGCGATGTGGAAACCATGATGAACAAAGGTGTCACTTTCGAAGAAGCCTATGGACAAATCTCCCGGGAAACGCTTGAAAGTGAAGTCAGCTCCGCCCATAAGGATGTGCAGCAATTCCTGAACCACAGATACGTAGGCATTAAAAAAGGGCTGCTTTTTGCATTCCTGCTGTTTGCTGCCAGCTGGCTTATCAACCTGCAGGGGATAGGAAGCTGGCTGGGCCTGATTGCTTTTGTTTTATTAAGTATCGTCTACCTAAGGATATCGGCAGATTTTTTCAGTAAAAGACATGTCAGGAAAGCAAATATTTGGCTAGCTGCGCTGGCTTTGCTGGCTTTTGCAGGTACAATATCAGGCATATTATTGATCTTCCTGTTCAGGAATTTCGGGATCAGTACCAGGGGACATGGTGTTGACCTGACCGTATTTGGCTGGTTTTTCTTTTCCACGCTCTGCCTGGTCTACTATACAGGTGAATTCAGATCTGCCATAGAACCAGGGGAAATAAAGAAAAGTCGTTGGCTGGGATGGCTTTCCGGAGCCAATATATTTCTGGCTGCCATCAGTATCGCCAGCTTCCCATTATACCATTTGGTTAAGAATTATCTCTTCTTTCTGATTCTCTTTATCCTTGGATTTGACCTGCTGGTGCTGGTTATCTTGTTCGCGACCCGGTCAATGAAAAATACACTGGCCGTAAGTCTCATCCTTGGATCTTTTATGATTGTTTTCATACACTCCCATTTCAGGACAAAATTACCGGGGGGTAAACCAAAACTCTATGAGTTGACCCTGCAGGTAACTAATGATCCAATAGAGAGCAGTGATAAGTATTATATTTCCATGTATTACGAAAACTACCCTGACAAGCCCTTTACTCTACCTCTAAGAAAAAGGGGTACTGATCTCCATGAGATCACCATGCCTTCCTATGCTTACAGGGGTTATCTATACTATGGAATTACAACAGATTCGATACAAGCAGAGGAATATTTCAGCAAAAAACCGGACATTGATTCGGTCTTGCTCAGGATTCCAAACAAAAAAATATACCAGCTCCAGTAACAATGGGCGTGGTACTATAAATGATTTAGTATTAAGTAAAACTATTAGTGATGCAAAACCTGATTTATCTTCTTCTGGCACTTTTACCCGGGTTGATATACCCGGTTGAAAATCCAACAATGGCAGATCCAATGGATATAATGGGACAATGGGTCAGGATAGGGCCGGCCGGACCAATGGCCATGAATTTTACATCTGATGGAATAGTTGAGGGTGATTTTGGAAATGACAGAACCATTGAGATCGTTTCTGAGTATAGTATGAAAGGAGATCAAATCATTTTTAATGATAAGGAGGGAGCAGCCTGCCCTGATCCTGGTAAATACCAGGTCCACCAAACGGATTATTACATTTCTTTTGATTTGATCGAGGATAACTGTGCAGGTAGGTTAAGATCAACCATGGGATTCTGGGTAAGGCCTGAATTTAATGATCTGCTCACGAAACTCTCAGGTGAGATAACGAAATCTGCTGATCCTGAGGATTTTCTGAACAGAGCCAGGATGTACATGGCCATTGGAAAATCTGCTGAAGCCAGACAGGATTTTGACCGCTATATCAAACATGATCCTTCTGATGCACGCGTTTTTGTGAACAGGGCCGGGAGCAGTTTCCCCGGTGACATGCAGGGAGCTGTCGACGATTGCAACAGGGCACTGGCCCTGGAACCTGACAATAAAAATGCCTATTTCCTGCGTGGTTTGGCCTCTTATGAACTCGGTCATAAAGAACAGGCATGTAATGATTTCTACAGGGCCATTGAGCTGGGATTTATTATTTTAAAGGAGGCAGAATATGAAAAATGTGCTGAATACTGGAAATCCATTAAATAAGATGAGAGGTCTGTTGATTCTTTCCGGCCTTGTCACTGTGGCTATGATTTTCTGGTCCTCAATGGCTTACCTGCTGGGCATGCCTTCCTTCAGGACCCTTCTCCCGTTGTCCATTTTAAGTATTGTTCTTTTTTTGGGAGTTGGACTAATGAAAAACCGTGTCGAAAAGAGGAATTTCGAAAAATTTCTCGAAGATTTAAAACAGAACCGGGACCTACAGGAAAAAATCAAGAATGAAAAAATTGATTCTGGCGATAAGACAGGCCGGGCCAAAGTTAAGGCATATTACAAAGAAAGGAACAGCGGTTTGACCTGGATGGGAGCCAATGTTCACGGAGCGGTGCCGAAACGGAATAAAAGACGGAGTTTTCTTCCCAAAAACAGATAACCTAGCGTGTAAACCTTGACCGTTTAATCACCCTAGATAGTCCTTATTTAACATTACCTAAGTTTACCTGGATTTCATAAATTTGGATAATATACCTTTCACAGACAAAATTGGAACCAACCGAAAAGTATATTATCGATGGTTTAAGGTCAGGCAGGGAAAGTGCCTACCGTCAACTCTTTGATCAATATTACCAGAGGCTGGTAGTCTTTGCCAATAAATACCTGAACGACCTGGAAAATGCCAGGGATATCGTGCAGGAATTCTACCTCTATCTTTATGAATCCCGACATGCCATTACCATACAAACGTCACTCAAATCTTACCTATACAGCTCAGTGAAAAACCGTTGCCTGAACCAGGTCAAGCATGAAAAGGTAAAGCAGAAACACAGGAAGATCAGCAGAACCGAGGCAAATATTTCGGCTCCGGACCTTGAAGAAATGATGGATGCAGTTGAACTGGAAGCCAAGGTCTATGAGATCGTATCAAGGTTACCTGAGAAATGCGCGCAGATCTTCATCATGAGCCGTGTGGACGGGAAAGGGAACAGGGAGATCGCCGAAGTCTTGGACCTGTCCATACGCACGGTGGAAACTCAGATCAGCAAGGCGCTCAAATCACTAAAAAACAGTATTTTACCTTTGACGAAATAAAAATCTTCATTCGCCCGTACGTGTATCCTCTTCCCAGATTGTCCTAGATTTACTATGGATGATGAACTCTTATTGAAATATCTTTCCGGGGATCTTACCGCTGAGGAATCCAAAACCATAAGACTATTCATGGAAGCTGGACCAGCAAACAGGGAATACCTGGAGCAGATGGAGCAGATCTGGAAGTCTTCTGGAAGCATCCGGGATTTTCAGTCCATTGATGCGGCAGGGGACTGGAACTCACTTCACGAAAGATTTGGCTTCTCGAAGCAAGCCCGGGAGCATCATCCTTCGAGGCAGTTCAGGAGGATGACCTACAGGGTTATGCGTGTGGCAGCCCTCATCCTCCTGGCCTTTGCCTCAGCAGTTTTAATCTATTATTATACAGGGGATGGCCGGTTCAGTAAACTGGACTGGGTCACCCTGGATGCTTCGGAACAACCCGGGGAAATCACCTTGCCGGATGGCAGCAAGGTATCCATCAATACTGGAAGCAGACTCTCTTACCCGGTTGAGTTTAAGGGATTGAAACGGACTGTTAAACTTGAAGGAGAAGCATTCTTTGAAGTAGCCAGGAATGAAGACACAGGCCTTCGTGGTCATCGTGGCAGATGAAGCATCCACGGAGGTAATGGGGACATCCTTTCACCTGAGAGAGGATCCGGGAAAAAAAAGGGTGTTTTTGACCGTGCTGAGAGGGAAAGTAGCCTTTTATCCAAAGGGTAAAAAGAAAGAGGCCCTGGTGCTTGGCAGGGATGAGCACGCTGAATATCATAACGGCCACATTAAGCAGCATATTTCCTTTGACCTGAATTTCCTGAGCTGGAAAACCCGGATCCTGACATTTGACAATACTCCTCTGCCACAGGTATTATTGCAGCTGGGAAAGCATTACCGCAAGGAGTTTCATATCGTGGACGCGGGACTGGATACACTGGCGCTTACAGGCACCTATAAAAATCAGAAAATTGAGGATGTACTGGAGGAAATTTCTCTGGTTCTGGATATAGCTTTTGAAGAAAGGGATGGCAGGATACAGGTTGAGGCCTTAGATGTTCAGAATAATGAAGAATAGATCCATCATCATAATCCTCACCCTTGCTCTATTGTGCCAGGCATCAGCCATGGCCCAGGAAAAGATATCCATCCTGGACAAAACAATACAGCTTAATAACCAGGTTACCACGCTGGAACAGGCATTAAAGATCATCGGCCGGGAAGGGAATTTTACATTTACCTATGGGAATAAGATCCCGACCGGGCAGGAAGTTGTCCTAAAGGCCGGGGAACATACCGTAAAAGAGGTACTTGATTTAATATTGCGGGACATACCGATTGATTATATTGTAAAGAAGGACAAGATCCTGCTCCTTCCGAAAAAGGAAAACTCCGGGCTTACCCAGACCGTAAGGGGAAGGATTTTAGATAAGGACTCCGGACTCCCCATACCCGGAGTGAACGTCTTTATTGCCAGTCCCATGAAAGGATCCGTTACCGATCTGGAAGGGAACTTCCGCCTGTCAGAGATCCAGGTTGGCAGGCATGATCTTGAAATCTCATGCATGGGATATGAAGGCAAAAACCTTCCCGGCCTGGTGATCCAATCCGGCAAGGAAACCGTGCTGCATTTCGAGCTGGAAGAATCCATTCTGGATATCGGGGAGGTAACTATCAGGCATAATATAGATAAGCTTAAACCCGTAAATGGCCTGGCCGTAATCAGTACCATTCCACTCTCCGGGGAAGATCTAACCTACATTCCCGGATCTATGAACGACATTTCCAGGGTTGCGGTATCCCTTCCCGGAGTGGCCAGCCCGAATGATGGCCAGAACCAGATCGTAATCCGGGGGAACAGTCCCAAAGGACTCCTCTGGAGGCTGGAAGGAATAGAGGTTCCAAACATGAATCATTTCGGGGAAATCGGATCTTCAGGCGGGGGCATTAATATGCTGAGTAATAACATGCTTGGACGATCAGATTTTTTTACCGGTGCTTTCCCGGCAGAATATGGCAATGCGCTATCAGGCGTATTTGATATCAACCTCAGGACGGGGAATAATGAAAGACATGAACAAACTTTCCAGATAGGCGTGATCGGCACTGAGTTTATGGCTGAGGGGCCCCTGAACAGGGAAACCGGTGCCACCTATATTGCCCAATTCAGGTTTTATACACTAGGGTTGATCACTCTGATGGGATTGATGGACCATACGCCGGATTTTGCGGATCTTTCTTTTAAGTTTCACCTTCCCTCAAGACGTCTGGGGACCTTCTCCATTTTCGGGATCGGGGGAAAAAGCCATGAGAAGGGAGAATCTGGTTATGACTGGTACAATGACATAGCAACACTGGGTATCTCAAATGAAATTGGTATAACTGAATCTACAAGGATCAAGACCATTGCCGCCTTCTCTTTCTGGAAATACCGTTGGGATACACACAGGAACATGGGATCGTCGACAAATCCGATTGATTACACTTCCCACAGTGATGTCAGGGAAATTACCCCGCGGATATCGTTCACCCTGAATCAGAAGCTAAGTGCAAAGCACAGGATCCGGACCGGACTGGTTTATACCCATGCACTCTATAATTCATACATGGGTTGGCATTCGGATACCCTGTCCAACAGGGCCCTCGACCCGAATCATCCCATGTACTCCAGTGAGATCGATTTTGAACAGATATATGTTGATGACAAAGGAAGCACAGGCATAGTCCAGTCTCACCTGAACTGGCGCTACAGGATTATCCCTTCCCTGACCCTGAACACTGGAATTCATTACCTACATCTTCTTCTGAACCAGAATAATTCAATAGAACCGCGGATGAGCCTGTCCTGGCAATTTCTGCCAAAACACAATCTCAGCGCAGGATTCGGAATCCACAGCCGGAGGGAATCCTTTGCCTTATATACCGGTGAGAAGACCTTGCATGACGGCGAAAGGGTACAGATTAATAAAGACCTGGAACTGGCCAAAGCACAACATTACATCCTGGGTTACCAGTACCGGCCCAATCCCGACTGGCTGCTCAAAACAGAAGTTTACTACCAGTACCAGTACGACATACCGGTTTATCCTTTCCCGCCTTATTTCTCTACCCTCAATTTTGATAATGGCTTTGAGGGAAATATACTGGTTAATCGGGGGACGGGCTTCAATAAGGGGGTGGAGCTGACCCTGGAAAAATTGTTTTCCACGTGGATATTCAGCCCTGTTGACCGGATCACTTTATGAATCCAAATTCAGGAACTATATGGACGAAGAGTACCCTACCAGGTATGACGGGTCATTTACCAATTCGGGAATGTTTACAAAGGAGTTTTCTGTTGGACCGGGAAGGAGGAATGTGATCGGGCTGAGTGCACGTTATATATGGACAGGCGGATTCAGGGAACTCCCCATAGACCTGGACGCATCGATTGATGCAGGCAGGGAGATCAGGATCTGGGATTATGGTTTTACGGAAAAGCTGGATAATTATTTCAGGATTGACCTGATGGCATATTTTAGAAGAAACCGGCCCCGGTATACCTCGGAGTGGAAGCTGGAGTTCATTAACCTGACCAATAATAAGAATCAGCTTCGTACCAACTATGAAAACTCAACACAATCTATTGAAGTAGAATACCAGAGTACCCTGATACCCCTGATCACATACCGGATACAATTCTAAAATGAGAACTACGGCCTGTTACATATTATCATCTATCTGCGTATTCCTCCTGCTGGTATCCTGTGAACAGGACAGGGATTTCAGTTCCACCTTCCCCTCCAGGGCCATCCTTGGCAGCGGTCCCTACGAGGGACATTATTGGCCAACGGAAAGCTGGAAAAGCTGCACACCTGAAGAGGTGGGCATGGACTCCGAACTCCTCAGGAAGATGAACGAAGACATGGTGCTGCAAATGAGACTGCATATCGATGTTCACTCGGTCATTGTGATCCGCAAAGGGTATATCGTGGCCGAGCAATATTATACTGATGAATTTAGCAGCGACAGCATTCACTATGTCTTTTCCTGTACAAAAAGTGTAACCTCAGCAGCATTCGGGGTGGCTAATGACAAGGGACTTTTACCATCCCTTGATACCCCCCTGCTGAATTTCTTTCCTGAATACCCTGTGGCTTTTCCAGACGGAAAAGAGGAAATCACCCTGCAACATGCCTTATCCATGACAGATGGATTTGAATGGTATGAACTGCAATATCTCTATTCGGATGAGCGTAACACATTCAGGCAGTGGAGAAACAGTGATGGAAGCATACAATTCATCCTGGACCAGCCATTACTCAATTCCCCCGGAGAAAGATTTAATTACAACTCGGGGATCTCGCAACTTTTATCTATAATTCTTCAGAAACAAACCGGAGTAAGGCTGGATTCATTTGCCGCCCGGGAGATTTTCAGTCCGCTCGGGATCAGTGATTATTACTGGTCCCTTAACCAGGATGGATCAGCAAAGGGATATGCGGGACTTTATTTAAGACCCAGGGACCTTGCCAAATTTGGACTGCTTTACATGAATAGTGGCAGTTGGGAGGACCAACAGCTAATCTCAGAAGCCTGGATAACTGAATCGACAAGTAAACATATCCTGCGGGGAGATATCCCCGGGATGTACTATGGCTACCAGTGGTGGGTCCATGAAGATGGACTGGTCGCAGCGGTCGGGTTTGGCGGACAGATACTCATGCTTATCCCTGAATATGACCTGATCGTACTTTTCAACAATGATCACAATGAAGCGGATGGTTTCCAGATGGAAACCCCCTGGCGCCTGCTTGACACTTTTATCATTCCGGCCATTACAGATTAGCTCATTGGCTAAGGAGGAATGGATCTCATCTGAATGTTTTTCGATATTCCGTTGGGATTTTTTCCTAAAAACCGGTCGAAATTAATAACTTATACTCATCAAAACCCGCAAATATGATACTGCCAAACAATCACTTATTTACCAGACATATCAAAGTTGTTTTTTTTGTTCTCTTATTGGCAGCCCTGCCTTTTCTCAGGAGTGGCAGCTACAGCCATTTTGAAAATGATGAAGATGTTGTAAATATAGGTTCCCGACTGGAGTTATTTGTCGATTCTTTTCTTATCGAAGACCTGGACAATGTAAACCGCATTTTACATGCACCGGAGGATGCAGGCAATGTTATGTCATTCGACAACCCCTGGGAAGGGCCATTCTGCGGATATGCCACCATCATCAAAGACGGCGATATATACCGACTTTATTACAGGGGACTTCCGGAAGCCGGTAAAGACGGGAGCAGTAAAGAAACCACCTGCTATGCCGAGTCGGATGATGGCATTAACTGGATCAAGCCGGATCTGGGTATTTATGAGTTTTCTGGTTCCAGGAACAACAATATTATACTTGCGGATGTAGCCCCTGTTACCCATAATTTCAGCCCCTTTCTTGATACACGGGAGGGAATCCAACCAAAACACAAATACAAGGCCCTGGGCGGAACAAAGAACAGCGGTTTAATCGCCTGTGTATCAGAAGATGGCATTCACTGGAACACACTGCAGAAAGAGCCGGTATTTACGGACGGAGTATTTGATTCTCAAAATGTCAGCTTCTGGTCGGAAGAGGAACAATTGTACCTTTGCTATTTCCGGACATGGACCAAAGTTGGATATTCGGGATTCCGAACGGTCAGCAGGACCACCTCGAAAGATTTTATCAACTGGACTGATCCGGTTAAAATGGATTTCGGTAATACCCCGAATGAACATCTCTATACAAACCAGACCTCACCTTATTTCCGTGCACCCCATATTTATGTTGCCATTGCCGCCAGATTTATGCCCCAAAGACAGGTATTAACCGAAGAACAGGCCCGGCAGCTTAATGTGAATCCAAAATATTTCAATGACTGCTCTGATGCCGTACTGATGACATCCAGGGGTGGAAACAGGTATAATCGGACTTTCATGGATGGTTTTATTCGTCCCGGGTTAGGATTACAGAATTGGGTGTCGCGGTCCAATTACCCGGCTCTTAACGTGGTTCCGACAGGTCCCTCAGAAATGTCAGTGTACCTGAACCAGGATTATGCCCAGCCCACCTCCCACATGCATCGTTACACTCTTCGCACCGACGGTTTCATTTCCTTAAAGGCATCCTATGACGGAGGTGAAGTAACTACAAAGCCAATTCGTTTCGAGGGTGATACATTATTTCTCAATTTTTCGACTTCAGCTGCCGGTTTTATCAAAGTCGAAATACTCGATATGGAAGGAAACAGCATAAAAGGTTTTGAACTTGATAATGCAAAGGAACTGATCGGTAATGAAATTGAGAAAGCCGTAAGCTGGCAGGGAAACCCCGATCTGTCAAAATTAACGGGCCATGCAGTAAGACTCCGTTTCGTAATGAAAGATGCTGATCTTTACAGTTTGAGGTTCAAATGAAAAAGGATGAATGAATTTTTTCATACTATTCTTATAATGAAACCAGTTTTTGCATCATTCTCTTGATCAACTCATCTGTATAGGGTCCCATGTTTGGGCCATACCAGGACATCAGCCTGGATTCATATTCCTTCAGGTGGTAATATTTCCCCGGAATGATATAACCTACATAAGCGCCATTAAAACTGGTAACCAGGGCCCTGTATCCCTCTTTGCCCATGGCATTTTTATAATTAATTGCCATTTCACCACTGAAATCGCAGGGTGCTGTGCCCCACATCAGGTCACCAATCCTCGCTGCCTGGATACAGACATTACCGGCAGGGGGAAATAATTTTCCGCCAATAACCGGGTTCAATCTCAATCCGTCTGATACCCGGATATGATATTCCGGAAGGTCCATTCTTAAACTTATGGAAGCAAGATCTAAACTATCTCTCAGTCCGGTATGAACCATGTATTTAAGCACGCTGTCAGCAAGGGCTTCTCCAATGTATTCGGGTTTTTCAAATCCTTCCCCTTTGCTGCGTGGACTGTGACTTCCCATGCTTCCGGCAAAAAATACTGCCATGTCGACACCATTGTTTTCCAGTTTTCGTTGCCAGTAACCAGGGTAATCTCCGCTGAATAGCATATTCTCTCCATCCAGGGTGGTTGAATGTGCATCAAATGAACCCAGAACAGCCCTTTTGCCATCATGCTGTCTGGCTACGAGAAAAATAAATTCAGCATTTTTTTCTCCTTTATCCCCGATTAGGCGGTTTGAGATGAAATCCCCAGCTTCAAAGCTGCCCGATCCTACCTGTCCCGGTTTCAGGTCTTCTATGGCCATTTCGATGGCCTGGCTGAATTGCTTTACCATCCAATGTACTATGTCTGGATTTGACTCTCCTGCAAACACTTTACCTACATACCCACTGGACCAGGCTCCCACACCCGCGTGCGTATGCGTGGCAGAGAAGAACACCTGACTGCGTTTAATCCCCATCTTTTCACTTATAATCCTGTCAACCTCTTCACTTATATTTGGCGGTACGATCAGCATATCTGATCCAACCAGGACCAGTAACTGGTCTGCTACCTGGACAGCTACCGCCTTTATAAAAAGACTGTCATGAGTCCCTTCTGCGGGTGCTCCTTTCCTGTCACCATATCCGGCAAGGGGTACATTTTTAAAAATGCCATTATCAGGATCATCTTCCCCGTCATGGAGAAAGGGTGTAATATTCACCCTGCCAAAACCCACCTGGACTATCCCTTTTGCCAGCGATAAGCGGTTTGAGATGCTGTCAAGTCTTGACCTGGTCTCGCTATAGTATTTACTGTTAAAATAAGGTGTGTAATCCACCCTATCCAGGGCCCAGAAGAGAATGATCAGAATGATCACTGCGAAAGCTGCTAATATTTTTAAAAAAGTCCGCATATCTATTGAATGATTGTTCCCTATTTAAACCAGTTTTCACTGCCATCCAGAAAGTTCCGACGGATGAGATGATCATCAGCAATATAATATAAAATAACGTATTCATCATTTTGGTCAGGCAAACAAACCCCCATCCATTAAAACATTCTCCCCATTGATATAAGCGGATGCATCCGATGCCAACAAGACAGCTATACCTTTTATATCATCATTATTGGCCATTCTGCCCACAGGAACTTTACTGCTGTAGTTTTCCACGAACCGGCGGGGTTGATCATTGAAAAGTCCACCGGGACTGATACAGTTGACACGGACGTTCTTATCAGCTAAGGTTCGCGCCAGAAAACGTGTCAGATTAATGATACCGGCCCTGTGAAAAAAATAATCCGGGGGCAAGTCCCCCATGTTAGTGCCTTCATAGTTTGAGAGGTCAGGGCCAAACATGCCCATCATGGAGCTGATGTTGACAACGCTTCCTCCTCCACCCTCCGCAATCAGGCCGGCCATTTCTCGAAGGATATCCATCATGCCTGTAGCATTTACACGCATTGATTCGGCGAAATGTTCTATTGGCTCGCTGTACCCTTTCATTGGACGGGTAACCGCATTATTGACAAAAACATCCAACCGTCCAAATTCTTCCTGAATCCGTTTTTTCAGCATCATGACTGAATCATGATCTGCCTGGTCAAGCTGCATGGCCGATACATTCAGTCCCCTGCTACTGAAATCATGAGCCAACTCCTGTCCTGCCTTAAGATTTCTGGAAGCAGTAATCACAGTGCCGTCAGCTTCTGACAGACCTTCCACAATGCACCTGCCATACAGACCGGCTCCACCAGTAACCAATATTACTTTACCTTTTAAACTCAGCAATTCTTTTACGTGCATGGTTGATTATTTCAAAGTTTATCAGTTGTTCAAATATATTGTTTTCCCACCATGTTCAAGGCTATCCTTTGCCGCGATCAATGTACGAATGATATTCTCTGTTTTTCTAAATTTAAGGCGGGACTTACCTTCCCGTACCGACTGTAAAAATTCTTTAAGATTCTCTTTAAACATCGAATAAGAATCATTGATCTCAACCAGCTGCCATCCTTTTCTGCCAAAAAGGGATAGCTGAAAAGTCAAGGCAATATCCATAAAGATATGTACCGTGGCCAGCAGTCCGTTTTCAAATTTTATGAGGACGATGTCTTTCCCTGATTCGTTGACATGTTGAACAGAGGCTGCTACAGGGTCATCCAGAAGCGCAAAAAGCGCTTCCAGCATGTGAACCCCATATTTTACCCAGCTTTTCTTCCCGATCACAGTGGCCAGTTCAATCTCTCCCAGGGATGCCAATTCCGTTCTTAGCGTGCGGCACTCAACCGAGTAACGCATGGAAGAACAGGACATGATCAATTTCCCCTTTGCATCTTGCCTGCTAAAATAGGCCAGATCCTCAGCGGTGATGGCCAGGGGTTTGTCGACAAAGATGGGAATGTCAGCATCCAGAAAGGGTTTAGCCATGATAACATGGGATTCAGGGTCATCCCTGGCCAGTAAAACCGCATCAACCTGGCCGATCATTCCGGTTGCTTTATCTATAACATTATCGATCCTGGAGGCTACGGCAATATGTTCTGAAATTTTCCTGTCCTGGGTCCAGATATGGGTAACCTGTGCATCGTCAATTCCCAGGGTGGCACGATTTGCTTCGAGGTAAAGCGGGATACCCCCAAAACCGCAATTATTCATTGCTGCCCGATCAAAATCTCCATTGATAATTGCCGACCAGGAATAGGGATGGCCATTCCCCTCACTCAGACCTATAATACCAAGTTTTAGCATACTCTTTTCTGAATCGTTATCAAATTTAGTTCAGGTTAACCATCCCATCCTGTCCCACTCTGGCAAATCCAAAAATCCCGGATCTGGATATCCCAACTGTTTTGCTCTCGCCAATGTTTGTTCGGATAGATAAAAATTATCGGCTGCCGAAAGTGATTTTTGCAAATAATCCAGGCGGTCAATTCCTACAAGCACGGAGGAGACTTTTGTAAACGAAAGGGCAAATTTTATAGCCAGCGTTGTTAGATCCGGAATGGGATCATTCAATAACTCCTCATAATGCTTCAGATGTTTCTCAACATCTTTTAAAGCCGGATGCAGATCCTTACCTTTTTCACTCAGTATACCTTTAAGCAGAACAGAGCGTACCATGATGCCTACGCCCTTTTCTGCTGCCATTGGAAACATCGTTTCCTGGGATTGATCCATCAGGTTGAATGGCAATTGAATAACATCCCATACACCACTATTTATTGCCTTCTCTGTCTCATCCAAAGTATAGGTGGATACACCTGTCGCCCGGATAACTCCATCCTTTTTGAAATTGGAGAATAAACTCGCAATTATTTCATTTTCAAGTATTTCTATGTCAGCCTGATGCAACATAAAAACGTCAATAAATGCTGTCTTAAGTTCAGAAAGGCTTTCCTGCAAAGAACCCTTAATGATTTTCTTCAGTTTGTCAACCGCTGGCAAGGACCCATCAGGGTTACGAAAATGCCGGCATTTCGTGCAGATAACAACCTGGTCTCTCCTGTCACCAAAAGCTCTTCCCATGATTGTTTCACTGCTTCCGTATGCCCGTGCCGTATCGAAAAAATTAATGCCGCTGCTGAGGGCTTCATGCAACAGGTAAATCGCCTGTGAATCAGAAATCATATCGGCTTTGCCCTTTACCCCTATGCCATATGGTATACCAATCTCTACACCCCCAAAGGCAATTTCCGATACCTTAATCCCTGTTTGACCAAGTAATCTTTTATTCATTTGGTAGTTAAAGCATTTGATACAGAGCTCAATGTTGTTTTTCCAATGGCAGCAAACTTAACACTATACTGATACTAACCCCGACTGCAAAAGATGCAGGAATGATCCAGAGAAAAGAGATGCCTGCTGCAAATATCTCCTGTGAATAGCTGATCAGGGTCGCTGATATACCACTTATCAGGGTACCTAAAAAAGTCGCCGTTGGCTTGGCCCAACGAACAAACATCGCCATAAAGAAAGGTACAAAAAGTGGTGCCACAAGTAAATTGACTGTTTTATAGGTTAGTTCCAGCAGGTTGCCTTCAACATTACTGATAAAAAGGCTTAACAAAACAATAATGACACCTATCCCAAAGGAAATGATTTTTGCCAGTTTAACCTGATTTGTCTCAGTAATTGGATCTTTTCGAAAGCGAAGAATAAAATCATTAATGATGGCCAGGGCTGAAGAATTGATACCGGAAGAAAGACTTGACATGGATGCCGCAAGCAAACCGGCCAGTACAAGGCCGGAGAATCCCGCAGGCAGGCCAATGACGATAAACCGGGGGAAGAGGAGATCTGCTCCGTCAATGACAGACTGCCCGTTCATCAGTGATTGAGGATTTTTATTGAAATAGGCGTAGAGGGCAAGCCCCAGAATGGCTAAAAGACAAAAAACCAGAAGATTGGAAATGATTGAGCTAAGATACATCTTCCGTGCTGCCTTCGTATCCCGTGTCGCCAGATATCGCTGTATGGCCATTTGATCGGATCCCGCCGTACAGACATGCCACCCAAAAGTGGCTATGAAGGCGGTTAAGAAGCTTACCCGGACTTTCGTGTCAAAGAAAACCCACCCGGCCCAATGTTCAGGCCATTCAGACGGGAAAATTCCTGAGACACCGCCTACCTGTTTGGTGATCAGTATGATGGCTAATATAGTACCGCAAAACAGAATAAAGGTTTGCACAATATCTGTTAAAACTACGCTTCGCAATCCGCCGAAAGATGTATAAATAACCGTAACCATTCCCATAATAATACTCACCGCCAATGCTGTATCTTCCGGCCATCCCATGATGGGCACAATGACTTTTTCCGAGACCATATAAATAATCACGGCCATCCAGATAAAACGCATTACTATGAAAAAGGTGGCTGCGAGTAGCCGGTTTTTAATATCCAGTTTGGTCTCCAGTAATTCATAGGCACTGGTGATCTTAAGTTTCATGATAAACGGAATGAAGAAATACGCCACGAGAAGGTAAACAAATGGTAAGGATACCAGCATGGACCATATCATGGGACCGTGTTTGATCATTTCTCCAGGCAAAGAAAGGTAGGTCACAGCACTGAACATCGTTGCAAATAATGAAAGTCCAACCTTCCAGAATTTCATATTTCGCCCGCCCAGCATATAATCATCTGAGCTTTTATTCTTACGGGAAAAATAAAAGCCGACCAGCAACATGCAAACGCCATAAGCGATAACAATTATCCAATCAAAATCGGTTAGTATTGTATTATCCATTTTCTAATCGCTTGCTATCCTCCTTGATCAAACGATCAAGGCTCAGCATATTCAACATTAAAAATCTTGGTTGATGATAATTGCCCCGCCTTTTCGGATTGATCCCCCACTTTTCCCTGGAGATGGGTTCCCCCTGACGATTTACTGCCTGCTCCCAGGCCCCTGCTCCCAGGCGGAATGTTTTCATGACATATTCCCATGTCCGTTGGTACCAATCCCACGCCCATGCCTCTCCCGTATTTTCAAAAACCATCATACATCCGACCAGGATCTCAACATGTGCCCACATGGTTTTGGTAGAATAATCCGTACCCAGTATATGATCCTCGCCTCCGAAAACATAATAATCTTCACTTGCCCAACCCTCAAAGATATGATCCCAGCCCATCTCCAGATATCTTCTGAAAATGCTTTTGGATTGATCAAAAAGCGCCTGATCCTTTTTTTGCAAAGCAAGCTGCATAACCATCCACTGGGTTTCCAGGGAATGGCCCAGAAACATAGATCCTTCTTCCCTTTCTATCCTGCTGTAATCATGATTGAGTCTTTCGTTGGAAACCCGGTACCGGGGATGGTAGAAACTTGTCATTATTTTTTCCAGATGAAAATCCATCAGTTCTTCCAGCCTCTCATCCTGCTGGTGTTCCAGAAGCTGAGATAAAAGCCGTATAAATACCATGGAATGGCCTTGGATTCTCAGTCCCTCAAATGCTGTTCCCTCTTGATACTGAGGAGAATCATAAGCCTTTACTGCAGCCCAAATAGATTCTTTTACCAGGCTGATATCCTCTTTGTCAGCGGAAATCTTATAATATTCTGCCAATCCGTTTGCAGCAAATAACCAACCATATATATCAGAACCCGGCCCTATTCCCTTAATCACATGTCCATCCCTGCGAACCAATTCTGCCCACCTTCCATTTCCCAGGTACATATTCTTAACCATAAAATCACGAGTATTTCTTGCGATTTCCAGAAAGGCTGGATCCTGCCCGAAATTATTGTATAAAAATGAATACACCCATATCGCCCGTCCCTGGTACCAGATAAACTTTTCATCATCGACAGGAATTCCATCCTTGCTCAAATTGCAAATAAATCCACCGTACTTTTTGTCATAACCGCCCTTATCCCAAAAGGGCAGGTATTCATCATATAACATCCTTTTCAATTCATCACGGTGTTCCTGCAGGATAACTCCTGCAATATTACCAGATGGATTCTCTTCAACCGGATGTTTTGTTCTGTTTATACAGGACAATCCCGGTAATATCAATGCAGAAGTTCCGAGAGTGGATAATATAAATCTCCGTCTTTTCATATTCATTAATAAATTTGATTTACTTTACCTTTCCAGCCAGTCGGTGGACTGCATCAGCTACACGCTCTTCGACATCAGCTGCCCACCGATCTGCCGGAAGACCGTATTCATAAAGAAATGCCCCACCTTCGTAGCCCCCTTCATTATATACACGAAGTGATGGAATATAAGCTACCAGAACGTTGGCGTATCCACAAACCCATGTATTTGGTCCAAACTCCTTCTTGAAACGCAAGGAATAATCTACGACGGCTTCACCGCCAAGGCTGATCCAATGCAAAATGCCGCCAAGTTTCCAAACCTGGACCGGGTAGGGGTAGGAAGAAGGAAAGGATTCTCCAGCATCCATTTTTTCAAGCATACGTCCTGCCCAGCTCGCCCGGATGCGTGCACGTGCTGAACCATCCTTGTCGTGGTCAAGTATGGCAGCCTGGAGTTCCTCCCGGCTTGGGGGATTGAGATAATCCAGATCAACAAATTCAAAAGCTGTATTGAGTTCGGATGGGACCGGTTCCAATCGACTCAGCAAGGCCTTCTCAACAGCATCAGAAAGCCTGATTCCATACTGTTCACAGAGCAAAACCTCTCTCCGTGGCAGGGGATTCTGATCACCACCAGCACCGGTGAAAAACATCGCCATAGCCCCGGGATGATTCTTCTCCAGTGCGATTTGCGCAAAGCCAGGATAATCTCCGCACCATTTTTCAAAACTGAGGGTTGTCGGATGGCAAGCATACCCAAACATAATGGCAACCAAATGATCTTCTTCCTTATATATGGCCAGTACAGGTACGGAATGATCAATTGGACCTTCCAAAGGTTTTCCGGCGGCCAGGCGTTCCGGAACCTTTGACTCGATATTATTGCGGCGATTCACTGCAAAACCGGCCATCCCTTCACCAACCATCAACCTGGCCGGCGATAAATCATGCAGGGAGAGTGCTACCGTTTCTATGATTTTTTCCTCCAGCTTATCAGAGTATTCTTTGACCAGCTCGACCTGGGCATTATCTTTCGGGTAGTAATCGACCAGGTCCTCGTGTAGACGGGGAGCGCAGTGATTGTGACTGAAAGTTAAAAGTATTTGAGACCGGTCCAGCTGAAACCGCTTCATCAGTTTTTGGGATATACTTTCATACATGTACCGAGGGATTCCCATAAGGTCGCTGGTAACAATAACACTGCGTTGCCCCTTCCTGTCTTCCAGGGCAAGTGACTTAACCCAGAGGTCATGCAATCGCTCTTCAGGTTCACGCTTATAGCCATATCCGGCCAACCACACCTTATTTTCTGGTGTGATAACCGATTTGGCTGTTCCTGCTTTCCAGGGCAGCTTTTCACTCATTGCCATTGTGGATAAAGCAAACCCACAAAAGAGAAAAACTGTAATAATCTTTGAATTCTTTGCCATTCTTTTCATGACAGCCATATATATATAAGGATGGTTATTATTATTAACAAAAACAAGTGCAGTCTCCAATCTGAAAGTCCTGAAAACTTTTCAATCCTTTTTGAATAATTGATGGTCGTCTTTCTGAGCTTTTCAGGATCTGTCTTGGGTGTGAACGAGGAAACGGTAAAGAGAACTATGGTAATAAATATGGTAGCCCACAATCCCCGAAATCCAAAATTCAGGGTAAACTTATAATGAAGAAAGGGGAAAATTTTCTCACCTGCTTCCGGCCCGATAAACTGATCGATCACAAATATGGTGGCAAAAATAACCCCGACAAATACAGATACAATAGCGGCTTTCAGGGTTACCCGCTTGCTTATAATACCAAAAAAGATCGCAGGAAAAACCGGAAGGATCAGGTAAGCTGTAATGGTTTGCAGGTATTTATATAAGCCCTCTTCATTTTTATAAACCAGCCAGGCAGCCCCTATGCCCAGGATGGTGGCAAACAGGATTACGACGCGGCCACTAAATACCTGCCTTCTTTCTGATATATCAGGTCGTTTCTTCACCACAAAATCCCGCACAACAAGTGTGGAAACAGAGTTCAACACGGCAATAAGGGACGTGATCAGGGCAGCCATCAGAGAGGCAAGTACCAGTCCCCGTAAACCGGAGGGCAAAAGATTATTCAGCAGAACAATAAAAGTCCCCTGCGTTTCTTCCCCCTCCAGTCCGGGATACAGGGCATATGCAATCACCCCGGGAAGGGCAAAAATAAAAATGGGCATCAGTTTCAGAAATGCAGCAAACATGGCCCCCCATCTGGCCTGTTTCAGGTTAGGTGCCGCCAGGACCCGCTGCACATTAACCTGGTCAATGCCCCAGTAAAATATGCCCGCATAAAAGGCTGTGGCGAGAATGCCCCAGAAAGGGTACACAGGATCATTTGGTTTTGCTATGGTCATGGCTTCAGGAACCTTTTCCATCAGACCACTCCACCCTCCCACCTTGTCAAGCCCAATGAAAAGCATGATACCAGTACCGAGGATCATTATGCCTGCCTGTATGGTATCCGTATATGCTACTGCCGTGAAACCACCGATCATGGTAAACACCGCCACGATTAATCCAATATAAACCACGGTAGTCATCACATTCCATCCCAGGAGACTGTTTAATACCAGAGCACCGGCAAAGAGGGTAAATGCAAGTTTGGTCATTACGCTGATCAGGAGCATCAGCCCGGAAAAAAAAGTGCGAGCAGCCTGATTATATCGCAATTCAAGAAATTCAGGAATGGTGAAGATCTTGTTTTTCAGGTAATATGGAAACAGGACCGCACAGGCAAAGCCAAGGGTAATATAGGTGGTAAGTTCCACCGACCCTGCCGAGAGGCCATACCTGTATGCATCGCCTGACAGGCCGACCAGGTGTTCAGCCCCAATATTCGTAGCAAATAAAGAGGCCCCTATAACCGGCCACAGAATTTTCCTTCCCCCAAGAAAAAAATTCGAACTGCTCTGTCCGGATTTAGCCCTGTAGGCCATATATAACCCAGCCGCCAGGCTGCCAACAAGAACGAGAAGACCGACTATCCAGTCTAAGCCATTAAGTGAGATCTCCAATTATTTGAAATTTGTTACAACATTTTTACTATGGAACCTTCCCCACAAGTTTTTTCAAACGAATGATGCTCTGTATCATAGCTCTGACAGAGTGGTAATTTATTTTCCAGGAGTGAGACATATGTGTCCAGACCGGTTCACCTTCCCTTGTCAATAGGGGATACCACTCGCCCGCTTTCCGGTTAATTACCCTGTCGAATACAAAACGGTGTACATTCCTGTAGGCATCCCAGTATTTTTCATCTCCTGAGAGCAAAGCTGCATCAAGTGTACCAATCATCACCTCTGCCTGCTGCCAGAATTCTTTCTCCCTGTCATAAACACCTCCGGAGTGCGGACCTTCAACATATACACCCCCATATTCCTTATCAATGCCATGGTTAATTGTGTGATCAAATATCTGTGTCAGCAGATCCAGATATTTACCGGGACCAGTTCCAAGAATCTCCAGTGCATGAATGAGGAGCCAGGCAAATTCAGCATTATGGCCATAGCAGGTATTGTCGGTTGGATTGCTTTTTTCTCCCTCCCCCGTATAGCGATCCCAGCCCCATATAACATCGAACTTAATCTGTGGTGCAACTTGCCAGTCGGCCGAAAATTGTGGAATTCCCGTCTTGAATTCCGGGTGCATCATCCTGGTAAGCAAAATGTCAATGTCTTCCAGTAACTTCCTGCGATGAACCTCATTTCCGCTGCATTCAAAGAGCGTTGTAAATGCTTCCATAAGATGCATGTGTACATCCAGTGTCTTACGGTCTCCCCCCTGGCTCCCCGGTCCCGCCAGGCTCCAGTCCCGCTCAAACATCTCAAAATAACCACCATGGTATGTGTCGGTACAATGTTTCTGTACCAGGTCAAAGGTTTTTTCAGCATATTCAATTCCGAGGGGATCACCTGTGGCAAGGGTATATTCACTCAGGCAATAAATGGCAAAACTATGGCCGTAAATGATCTTTTTGTCAATGCTCACATTTCCTGCACGGTCCATCATCCAGAAAAAACCCCCGTATTTTTTATCCCACATTTTTTCGAGCAAAAACCTTACCCCATGTTCAGCCAAAGAGGCAAATTTACCTTCACCGTAACCTGCCCTGTGGGCTGAAGACAGTGTAAACACAGATCTTGACTGCGCAATCAGGGATTTTTCATCCTCCCCCGTGTCCTTCCCTTCTTCATCGAAATGCGTAATGTATCCACCATTCCGGTAATCCATCATACGGCTTGTCCAGAAAGGTAAAAGCTCATTTACCAGGTGGTATTCCGCTTCCTTTAAATATTGTTTGATCTCATTTTTTTGCATGGTGGATGTCTCCTTGACTAATCCCGGTCACCAACGTAGGAATTCATCCATATTCACCGGAATTTTTGATTTAGATGATTCGTATGTTGCCAGCACAATGGCCAGTGATTTCAGACTATCTTTCCCGGATACCGGAGGTTCTTCACCTTTACGAATCGCATCAGCAATAGCTTCAAACTGAAATTTATGCGGATCCGGTGAGAAACCGGCCAGGGGACTGGAGGCACCGGAAGCCTTGCTTTTTTTCTCCTCTGCTGAATGGTCAAATCCCTCTTTGAGAATCTTTACATCGTCGCCATCGACTATGATGGTACCATTTTCACCATGCAACTCTATGCGACGGGCTTGTGGCGGTTGTATGGATGTTGAGCCCTGTATCAGTCCGAATGCCCCGGATTTAAACTGGATAACCGCCACGGCATTATCCTCCCCTTCAAGCCTTTCATGGGTTTTGGTGCCGGTATTTCCGTAAATGCTTTCCACATCACCCATAAACCATTGTAAGAGGTCGATGGTATGAATGGCCTGATTGATCAGCACACCTCCGCCATCCAGGGCAAGTGTCCCCCTCCATTCACCACTGTCATAGTAATCCTGTCCCCTGAACCACTTGATGCGGGCATCACCCATAAACAATCTGCCTATCACCTTTTTTTCCAGTTTCCCTTTTAATGCAAGTATTTCCGGCACAAACCTACTCTGATAAATGACCGCCAATGCCACCCCGCTTTCCTCACACACCTGAACCAATCGTTTGGCTCGCTCAATGGTGACCTCTATGGGTTTTTCAATGATCACATGTTTGCCAGCCCTGGCAGCCATTTCTCCGTAATCCAGGTGGTTGCCACTCGGCGTACAAACAGAAACAGCATCCAGTTCCGGATCGGAGATGAATGTTTCCCAGTCGGTAAACCACCCGACATCATGTTTCTCACCCAGACTCCTGGCATTATTTTCTGAGCGGCTATAAACTGATTGTAATGCTGAATTTTCTGACGCCTGAAGGGCTTCTGCGTGAATACCGGCAATGGTACCTATGCCCACAATTCCGATTTTTAATCTTGATTCTTTTTGCATGTTAGAAAATTACTTATATTCGATGAAATACCAATATGAATCGAATGAAAACTGAACTATTGAAACCTGTAGCAAAAGATAGATTACACTCGCTGGATGTTCTTCGCGGATTTGACATGTTCTGGATCATAGGCGGAGGTGCACTGATCGGAGCTCTTGCAAAATTCACAGACTGGAACTGGATGAATGTACTGGCAGAACAAACACGCCATGTTGCATGGAATGGTTTTCGTGCATGGGATCTCATCTTCCCCTTATTTATGTTTATTTCAGGCGTTGCCATCCCCTTTGCCATCACCTCAAAACTTGAAAAAGGTGTCGCAAAATCTGAATTGTTCAAAAAGGTTTTTCGCAGAATGCTTCTGCTGGTGGCTTTCGGCATTGTATATAACGGTGTTTTACAAAAAGGTTTTCCGGATATGCGTGCTGCCAGTGTTCTTGCACAGATCGGGATTTCGTATTTCTTCGCTTCACTGATCGTGATATACACATCTTCTGTGAAGCCACGTATCTTCTGGCTCCTTGGTATTTTAGGCGGGATAGCCATCCTGCAACTCCTGGTACCTGTACCCGGTTTCGGTGCCGGTGTAATCAGCCCAGAAGGCAGTATCAATGCCTGGATTGACCAGCACTTTTTACCTGGCAAGTTGATTTACGGAACCTATGATCCTGAAGGTATTTTATGCATTGTCTCTGCAACATCCGTAACCCTAATGGGATCACTTGCCGGAAACATACTGCGAAACAAAAACGTTTCTCCTCATAGAAAGGCGGGGATCCTGGTCCTTTCAGGAGTGGGACTGGTCCTGTTAGCACTGGCTCTGTCACCTGTTTATCCGATTATTAAGAAAATCTGGACCGTACCTTTTAATTTGCTGACTTCGGGTATCAGCCTGCTGCTGCTATCCCTCTTCTACTTCCTTATGGATGTTAAGGGATGGAGAAAGGGAACTTTCTTTTTCAGGGTTATCGGTTTAAATTCAATCACTATTTATCTCGGTGGAAGGATCATTGACTTTTACTATTCATCAGAATTCCTGCTTGGCTGGCTTGCGATACCTGCAGGGGATTTTGGTCCCATAATACTTATCACTGGCATGATAGTGGCTGAATGGCTGTTCCTATATTATCTATACAAGAATAAGATCTTCCTGAGAGTGTAATACTGGCAATCACTCAAAATATGGTATGAATAAGATCATCTTACTATTAACCAATCTGTTGGTCTCCGGTGTGCTTTTTTGTGCGGCTTCAATGCAAGGACCCGTTCCGGATAAGCGCACAAGGAACTTTCCAAAACAGCAGATCAAGGTTGAAAAAATGCCCGCCAGGCACAATCTGTGGGTATTCCTTCTTGCCGGACAATCCAATATGGCCGGACGTGGTTTTGTAGAACCCCGTGACACTTTATCGGACACACGTATTTTGACGGTCTCGAAAAACAAACAATGGATCCTGGCCAAAGAACCTCTGCATTATTATGAACCTAATCTTACCGGATTGGATTGCGGCATGTCATTTGGCCGGGAGCTTCTCAAACATATTCCGGATTCGGTCAGTATTGCTTTGATACCCTGCGCTGTAGGGGGAAGTTCTATGCAACAATGGCTTGGTGATTTGCTCCATAGAAACGTCCAATTACTCAGCAATTTCAAAAATAACGTTGATTTTGCAGAACAATATGGTACGGTGAAAGGTTTACTATGGCACCAGGGGGAGAGCGAAACAAAACCAGCGCTGATTCTGGAGTATGAGCAGAATTTATTGAAATTAATTACAGCATCCAGGAATTCTGTGGGTGATAAAAAATTGCCCTTTTTCATGGGTGAACTGGGATCTTTCGCCAATCCTGAAAAACAGCGCAGATGGGATTCCATTAATTACATCATGCATAAGGTAGCAGGTATGGATGAGAATACTTTTGTCATCGGAACGGGTGATCTGCTTACCAAAGGAGATAGCGTACATTTCAACTCAGAAGGCCAGCGTAGTATAGGCAGGCGTTTTGCCAGGATGTACTCCGGATATTATATAAATGGCAGATACACTTATAAACAAAAGACTACAGGCAAGATCTGTACAGTTGAAAAGCACCTCCATATCCCATCCCCAAACCCAAACATGGCCACCACCGTCAATATACAGTATATCGGCGATGGCATAAGACGCTGTGAACGCCGGGCCAATATTTCATCCAGCGATTGGACTGATAAACATCGCAAACGTTATTCTTCTGACAATGGCCAGACCTGGTCACCCTGGCAAATCATTTATGATAAGGCTCCGGAGCAAAAGGGTTTTGTCCAGAGCGGCGGACCCTCACAGGATGGCAGCGGGCCTCGAGATCCCATATCCGGAATGCTTATCAAGCCTGTGTTCCAGCGGATTATCCAGGGAAATCCAGAAGAAGCAATGAGTGCTGTCTGGTCAGGTGACAGGAGATTTTCCGATCATGGATTTTACCAGCTTTCTGCTGACAATGGGGCTACGTGGGACCAGGGTCATTTGTTAAAATACGAAGCAGGACCTGACTTTGACCCGGAAAATTGGGGCAATCCTGATTTTTTTCGCAGCAACGAGATGTACATCGGCGACATCTGCGTGCATTCAAATGGAACCGTAATAATCTCCGCCACTGTTCCTGTTCCATACAGGGACAAGGAAGACGAGAAAGCTCCCATAATATTTCCCAATACTTACCGGGAGGGTTGCGTAGCCGGAGCGAAAAGTTTTGTTGGAAAATGGGATCCTGCAATCAAAGACTATAACTGGAGGACCTCAAACAGTATCTTCCTCCCCAGGAAGGTCTCCACCAGGGGATTGGTAGAACTGGATCTCAGTGAACTCGAAGACGGAAGACTGCTGCTTATAATGCGCGGTTCCAATGCTGGCATGGATTCCCTGGAATGTCCCGGACGCAAGTGGATCAGTGTAAGCAGCGACGGAGGCCTCACTTGGGGTAAAATAACAGATCTGCGCTATGATACTGGTGAACAATTTTACTCACCGGCTACCTTTGCAGAAACCATCCGGTCTGCTGCCACCGGAAAACTGTATTGCTTTTTAAATATCAACGCCAATCCACCGGTGGGCAACGGTCCGCGTTATCCCCTGCAGGTAGCGGAGATTGATGAAGAAAACATATGCCTCAAAAAAGGAACGCTTACCATCATTGATGATCGTCATCCGGAACTGGATTCTTCTTTTCTGCAACTCTCCAATTTCGGTCTACTTGAGGACAGAGAAAACCATTTGATAGAACTTTTCCTGACGCGAATAGGTGAACGAGGCGGGGGAAAAAAAGTCTGGGATGCCGATACCTACCGTTATAGCATCAGATTTTTCAATGAGTAGAAACAAACCTGTCATGGAATATAAAGGAAGATACAAGATCTTTGACCCTGCTCAGATTGTTACCTATCCAGTATCGCAACGAAAAAATAAGGTAAAGCTTGATGACCTTATCGACCCGGGCCATATCAATGAAATGGATATAAAAATCCCACAGGATGTTCAGGATAATATTGTGCTTCTTGCGAGGGAGATTTTTGCTGCCAGGGAACAAAACAGGCCAGTGTTGTTTTTTACCGGAGCCCATCTGATTAAGAATGGACTTGGTCCATTGCTGGCTGATCTTGTCAAACGTGGGCTCTTCACCATTATTTCAGGGAATGCCGCTACTTCGATACATGACTTTGAACTTGGCTTGATAGGAGAAACAAGTGAATTCGTCCCCCAGGCACTCGAGAAAGGCCGGTTCGGGATGGCCTTTGAATTTAACTACATAAATGCTGCGCTTACACTAGGAAACCGTTACAGGCTGGGCTATGGTGAAGCCATCGGCAGAATGATTTGCGATGAGCATTTCTGCAATGAGGCGGCAAATTTTATCGGACTGGAAAATAAATCCATAGCATTCAGGCATCCTGAATTAAGTGTACAGGCCATATGTTATGAAAACAAAATACCTTTTACCATTCATGCAGGGATAGGCAATGATGTGATCGACCAGCACGCCTATTTTGATGGCCAGGCAAAAGGGGGATGTTCAGGAAGGGACTTCCTCATTTATACCCATGAAGTTTCCAGACTTACAAAGGGTGGTGTGATACTGAATGTTGGCAGTGCTGTTACCGGACCGGAGGTATTTCTGAAAGCAGCATCAATGGCTGGAAATATAGGGCGTGTTCCAGATAAGATCATTACAGCAAATTTTGACCTGAGACCTTATAATCCTGATAAATTCTCAGATGAAAACGCTGTGGCTTATTATTATCGTGATCAGAAAAGTATTGTCAATCGCATTCCAAAGGCATTTGGCGGGAAGGGATTTTACATTGGAGGAAATCAAAAACAGACCATCCCTTTATTGTATAAAAGGTTGCTGGAACTTCTGTAATTATTAATTAAAATATCTTCAAGTGAAACAAGACCGGATTAAGAAAATACTGGAAAAGATAAGCCATGTTAGCATTGCCGTATATGGAGATTTCTGTCTGGATGCTTACTGGCTAATGGACCCTGATGGTTCTGAAGTTTCCGTTGAAACCGGTTTGCCCGCCGAAGCTGTTCAAAAGCATTTGTATTCCCCGGGAGGGGCAGGTAATATTGTTGCCAATCTGGCCGCATTGCAACCAGCTGATATTAAGATCATAGGCGTTGTTGGCAATGATATTCATGGCCGGGAACTTACTTCCCAGCTTCAGGATCTGGGTGCCGATACAAGTTCCCTGACAATTCAGCATGAAGATTTTGACACATATACCTACACCAAGAAAATATACGGGGATAAGGAAGATCCACGCATCGATTTTGGGTTGAAGAACAGGCGGTCGAGAGAAACGGATGCAGAACTGTTGAAGAATATTTCTTTTTCGCTCGAAAACTATGATGCCCTGATATTCAACCAGCAGGTAACAGGCAGTATCACCAACAAGGATTTTATCGATGAATGCAATCAACTCTTTAAGAGATTCAGTGACAAAATTGTGGTACTTGATTCCAGGCATTTTAATGCCAGTTTCCGGAATGTTTACCGCAAAACCAATGAAATAGAAATAGCCAGTCTTAATGGCCTCGATGTAAACCCGAAGGATTATATCTCAAGCGCTAGCTTGAATGAATACGGAACCAGGGTCTATGAGCAAGAAAAAAAGCCTGTTTTTGTTACCTGTGGGGCCCGTGGCATTGTATGCATTGATGCTTCAGGAATAAGCGAAATACCAGGTATTCAACTGTTGAAAAAACTTGATACAGTTGGTGCTGGAGATACAGCTATCAGTGCTCTTACCATATGTCTCGCTGCAGGCATTCCACCGGCAGAATCAGCTGCTTTTGCGAATTTTGCCGCGGCTGTGACCGTGCAGAAACTGTTTACCACCGGTACAGCATCGGGCGCAGAGATTTTAGAAATAAGTAAAGATGCTGATTACAACTTCCAGCCTGAACTGGCGGTGGATCTCCGCAAGGCAAATTACCTGCCTGACTCAGAGATAGAATTATGCTATCCTGATATCGTATTAAAAACCGGGAGTATAAAACATGCCTTATTCGACCATGATGGTACTATCAGTACATTAAGACAGGGTTGGGAAATGATCATGGAACCTGTCATGATCAAAGCCATACTGGGTGAAAAATACAAGACTTCAGGAAATCAACTATACCAGGAGGTACGAAAGCGGGTTATTGAATACATCGACATGTCAACCGGAATTCAGACCATTCTTCAGATGGAAGCCCTTGTAGGGATGATTGATGAATTCAATATTGTTCCAAAAAAGGAAATACAGGATGAGTTTGTGTACAAAAAGATTTATAATGATGCCCTGACGGAGGTAGTTTCCAGTAAGCTTGAGAAACTTGCAAACGGGCAGTTGAATATAGATGATTTCACCATGAAAGGATCTGTTGGTTTTATAACAGCACTGAAAGAAAAAGGGGTAAAACTATACATGGCCAGCGGCACAGATAAGGATGATGTTATTAAAGAAGCTAAATTACTGGGTTATGGGGGACTTTTTGATGGGGGCATTTATGGTTCTGAAAATGACATCAAAAAGTATTCGAAAAAGATGATCATAAACAGGATCATCCAGGAAAACAATCTCAAAGGAAATGAGCTTGTGGTATTTGGGGACGGTCCGGTAGAGATCAAAGAATGCATTAAATCAGGCGGAATTCCGATTGGAGTAGCCAGTGATGAAATAAGAAGATTTGGCCTGAATGAGGAAAAGCGAACCAGGCTGATCAAGGCCGGGGCAGAGGTTATCATTCCCGACTTCTCACAAGCGGACAGATTGCTGGACCTGCTGGTGAACAAATAAAATAATTGAATGGATATGCATGAAATAAACCATGCTGGTAAATACTATCTGGGCTATGATATTGGGGGGACCAAATGCAGTATAGTATTGGGAGACCAGGATTTTAAAATTTTTGAGAAAATAGTTTTTGCTACTCAGACCGAACGAGGTTACCAGGAAATTATTAATGATTTTTATAAGCACACATACGGGCTCTTCAGGAAGTATGAAAAACATAATTTAGTCAAAATTGGGATCAGCTGTGGTGGGCCACTTGATTCAGAAAAAGGGATTATATATTCTCCCCCCAATCTTCCTGGCTGGGATGCAGTGCCTATTGTTGAAATTTTCAGACAGGAATTTGGGGTAAATGTTGCCGTCCAGAACGATGCCAATGCCTGCGCCCTTGCTGAATGGATGATGGGTGCGGGACAGGGTACAAAAAATATGGTTTTTCTTACATTCGGCACCGGAATGGGAGCCGGTCTGATAATCAATGGACAGCTCTATACCGGGACCAATGACCTGGCTGGTGAAGTAGGTCATATCAGGATGGCAGAGGACGGTCCGGTTGGTTTTGGCAAAGCAGGTTCTTTTGAAGGCTTTTGCAGTGGTGGCGGAATTGCCCGGCTTGCAGGAAGCCTGATTTCGGAAAAACTCCAGGCAGGAGAAAGCGTTGGCTTTTGCCCTTCGCAAGATCATATTAAGGAGGTAACAGCCAGGGATGTTTTTGAAGCTGCCATCGCGGGTGATGCTTTTGCACTAGAGATCATTCATATTTCGGCCTTTTACCTGGGGAAAGGCCTGGCCGTTTTAATCGATATACTGAATCCTGAATGCATCGTGATCGGAAGTATATATACAAGAAATGAAGAACTCCTGAAGCCCCTGATTGAAAAGGTTTTAGAACGTGAAGCCATTCCTGCAGCCAACAAGGTATGTAAAATAGTGCCTGCAGCCCTGGGCGATGATATAGGAGATTATGCTGCATTATCTGTTGCTTTAAACAAATAATATAAAATCTGTGAAAGAAGAAGATATACTCAATGATATGATCAGCCGTTATCCTGATCTGGAAAACTGCAAAAAAAACATCCGGGAGGCTTGCAAAGCAATAATCAACTGTTACTCAAATCACGGGAAAGTCTTATTATGCGGGAATGGAGGCAGCTGTTCAGATGCGGACCATATGGTCGGAGAGCTTATGAAAAGCTTTGAAAAAAAACGTCCTATTGATAAAAACCTTAAAGAACGCCTGAAGTCAGTATCAGGAGAAAGAGGTGGCTTTATCGCGGACAGCTTGCAAAATGCACTGCCCGCCATATCCCTGAATGCACATTCAGCCCTGTATTCTGCTATATCCAATGATATGGATGCCCATCTTGTTTATGCCCAGCAAGTTGTCGGCTATGGGCAAAAAAATGATGTATTGATCGCCATGAGTACTTCAGGAAATTCTCAAAACATAGTAGATGCTGCTATTACAGCCAAGGCAAAAGGACTGACAGTCATTGGTTTAACTGGACAAACAGGGGGCAGGATGAAACCATACTGCGATGTTGCCATCTGCGTTCCATCACTTAGTACTCCTGAGGTACAGGAATATCATCTCCCCATTTATCACACCATCTGCAGAGTTGTAGAAAACAGGTTTTTCCAATAGCTGTATCAATCCAAAGTCTCTACCTTGTCAAGTCCATGCTTTTTGGCATATTCCTTGGCCTGGTGGATGAATGCCTGCAAACGGAGCTCAATGGCCGTATCTTCCTGTCCATCGTAAGGTATACTTAGGTAAGGAAGGTCACCGTGGTCCTTCTTAAACTGCCTTGATACTGCAGAGACAACGGTTCCAGGCATACAAGTGAAGGGCAGGATATTGACAATGCCGGAGATGCCCGTTTGTGCCAGGAGCACTGAACTTCCAAGGTTAAGCGCCGGGTCCCCGTCATAGTGCTTGTGAATATAAGCACCGCAGGAATTAAGCATATCATTTACGGAGATATCCCTGGATTCATCAATCATGCCATGGACAGCCTTAAATAATTGCCTGGCTGAATATTCCTGAGCATAGGATTGGATCTTGGATTTAACAATCCCTTTGTAATCACCCTTCCACTTACTGTCTCTGGTCCAACGAATGGTGGAATAGGCTACCCATTCGGAGAATGGCGCGATAAATGTTTCCGCTCCGAATTTTTCCAGCCGCTGCACAAGAAATCCACTGCAGAATGCATTGTCCCGCATGAAGATCTCACCAACAACCGCTATCACAGGTTTTCTTTCCCCATTGTAAAGTGGGACATTGAGGAATTTTTTACCTGCTTCATGAAGTGTTTCTGGCAGGTCTCCGGCACCGTTCTCGATTGACCGGATAACGGCCTGGAGGGAATCCTGGTAAACTTTCTCTATGGAGCCCTCTACTGCTTCATACGGCTTTCTCTCCTGCTTAAGTTTCCGGAGTATATCCACTGCCACAAAACCTTTCCATGCCCTGAACCTCAATTTACTCCCGTTTTCACCGCCCAGATCCTCGTAGGAGGTATCATTGGAAGGGGAGATGATCTTCACATCCTCATAACCTATCCTGTTGAAAAGGACCCGTTGCAGGCGGTTGTACTGGCCAAACCTGCATGGACCATTATGGTCAGGCATAAAGAAACTGATTTTCGAAGGGTCTGTATCCGGTTCCTGCAGTTTTTTCAAGAAGCTGCCGGTAGTACAGATCATAGGGAAGCATTCCCTGGCTGAGGTATATTTCCTGCCCAGTTCCATGTCTTCTTTGTTCTGCATGGGCAAGACTTCGGAGGCAACACCCACACTCCTGGCGGCGGCTGAAATGGCATGGGCCGCATCAGACATATAAGGAAAGTAAAGTACCCTGTCCTTACCCGGGGAGGGGTCCATGGTTCCCGGCCTGAGCACCTGTTCTTTCAGTTTATCAGCCATCCTTGAACCACGCAGGCTGTCGAGAAATGCCTCATAACGAGTGATCATGCCGGCATCAGCACTGTGCTCATCAATCTCCAATTCCATAAATGGCTTGCCTGCCATCTCCTCATGTACGAAGTGTGAGAGGAAGGAATCCGGACCACATCTGAAATTGCCCATATAGATGGCGTGCAGACGGGGATCTTTGGCTATCAATCTCGCGGCAGCGAGGATCTTCTGGCCGTTTGGCCAGTACATTTTGTTATAATCTTTAGTGATCCCCTCCTTCTCGAGTGGCAAAAAATCGAGGGGGATGGGAAGGACATCCAGGTTGATCAGCTTCTCTATCATGCTCAGGTTCAAAGATGGATCACCAGTATTGTATGGCCTGCCAAGTATGACCAGGCATTCCTTATCTTCCGGCAGGTTTGACAACACTTCCTTTCCAAGTGACCTTACCTTTTCTTCCATGGCCTGCTGGGCTTCCTGTGCAAGTTCAACAGCCTTCACTACTTTTCCCTTTGAGATCTTGAATTTATCCCACATGAATTCCGACAATTCCTTGTTCAGGACCTTGCCAAAATACCTGAAATTCAGTGTGGGCACCAGGAGTTTTTCCTTCTGGTCTTCTTCCAATGCCGGTTTCACCATGAATGGATAGGTCTGTATCCATGGACAATTATAATTGCTGGTCTGATTGTCTTCTTCTTTCTTGGTATTGATGATGAAAGGGGCAAAAATGTAATCCACCTCTTTCTTGTAAAGGTCATCGATATGCCCGTGTATGAGCTCTACGGGGAAACAGGTTTCAGCAACGATCATTTCGAGAGATTTCTTGATCAGGGCATTATCCGATTCACTGGAAATGACTACCCTGAACCCGAGATTCTCGAAAAATGTCCTCCAGAAAGGGAAAAACTGGTAAAATACCATGAGCGCCCTTGGGATGCCAATGGTTTGTTTCCCATGGTCCCTTTCAGCATCTTCCGCTTCCTCGTATCCCACCGTCAGGAAGTCAACTTTTTGCTGGAAGTAGTCTGGGATTCCCTTCCCTTTCCCTTTCCTTTCTTCGAGTTCATATTTCTCACACCGACCACCGTAGTAGAGGGCTTTGGATTCTCCTTCTATCTGTATCCGCCGAATTTCACATTCATTGCTGCATTCCTTGCAGGTAAACCGCTTCACCTTATAGGGTGTCTTTGATATATCGAATCCCTTGAACCTGGTCTCTGTTCCCTTTTCATTGATATAATCCCGAGCCAGCATGGCAGCCCCGATGGCACCTGTGACATCAAAATGGGGCGGGACATGTATCTTCTTTCCGGTAATCTTTTCAAAAGCCGCTACGACAGCCTTGTTATTGGTAACCCCTCCCTGAAATAAAATATGATTGCCTACCCGTTTTTTCCTGACTACTTTAAGGATATAATTCTTAACGATGGAGTATGCCAGTCCACCTACAAGATTCTCCTTCTCTACGCCTTTCTGCTGGAAAGAATTGAGGTCCGATTCCATAAATACCGTACAGCGGTCACCCATGGCGGCAGGTTTTTCTGCCTTGAATGCCAGGCTGGCAAATTCATCAACAATATTGATATCAAGCTTTTCAGCCTGTTCCTGGAGGAAGGAGCCGGTGCCTGCCGCACAGACCTTATTCATCTCAAAATCTGTGACAACACCGTTATCAATAGCGATATACTTGGAATCCTGTCCTCCGATCTCAAAAATGGTATCAACCTCGGGATCATAAGCAATGGCAGCTGTTGCCTGGGCAGTTATTTCGTTCCGTATTACATCCGCTCCAATAAAATCACCAGTCAGGTAGCGTCCCGAACCTGTGGTCCCTGCAGCCTTTACATTTACCCTCTGCCCGACTTCTTCGAAAATCTCTTTCATTCCCTGCCTGATAGCTTCCAGTGGTTTGCTTTCGGTAGGAAGATACCGCCTGGCAATGACCCGGTCCTGTTCATCTATCAACACCACATTGGTACTCAGGGAACCTATGTCCAGTCCCAGGTAAACATCTGTCTTCCCCTCTCCCTCAGGAAGAGGATGGACTGTTTTATCATAATGGGTATCTGCTTCAAATAGCTGATCCTGGAAATTACCGCGTGCCTTCTTTTCTTCCAGGTATAGATCCAGCTTATCAAGTCCTTTGAAACCAGGTATTTCTTTTTGCTCTCTCATGCTAAGAGCAGCACCAATGGCCCCCATGGAAGCATGATATTCAGGTACGATCAGGTCTCCATCCCCGGCATCAATAAGTTCTTTGAAAGCACGAACCATACCAGCATTGGCGGCCACACCTCCCTGGAAAGAAACCGGGAAATTCAACTGCTTACCCCTGCCCAGGGTACTGACAAAATTCCTGGCAACGGCAAAGCATAGTCCAGCAACAATATCATGAACAGGAGTGGCTATCTGCTGAAGGTGGATCATATCGGATTTGGCAAATACGCTGCAACGGCCTGCAATCCTGGGCGGATTTGTTGATTTCAGCGCCATTTCCCCGAATTCCTTTTCAATCGATACCCCGATCCGGTTGGCTTGCTGGTCAAGGAAAGAACCGGTACCAGCTGCACATATGGTGTTCAGTTCAAAATCAGAAAGCTTAGAAGCATCCGACTCATCACCATTCATAAGTATGAGTTTGGAATCTTCGCCTCCCATCTCGATTACCGTCTTGACATCTGGATACAGGCGGGATACAGACTCAGATTGGGCTATCACCTCATTGATATAGGTTCCGCCCAGGATCTCGGAGGCCAGTTTACCGCCACTGCCGGTAAATGCTATTTCCGGAAATTCATTTTCAGGAAAATCTTTCAATACCTCTTCAAGCATCTGTCTCAGCTGTTCGAAGGGATTTCCCTGGCAATAATCGTAACGCTCTAATTGTACGCTGCCATCTTGATCAAGGACAATAGTATTGATGGAAATTGAACCAATGTCAATACCCAGGCAATATTTCCCGCTGAAACGGGATGGTCTGGATGGATCTTTGGTCATAGTAGAGGGCTTATGGTTTTAGAATGAAAACTTAGGAAAAAATAAGCATCAAAGAATTGAAAATCTACCAACTCCTATACAAATTTAATTATTTATAATGTCTCTAAATAGAAATACTCTCTTTTATTTGCCGTTTAATCAAGTTTTAAAACAGCCAGAAAGGCTGATTGTGGGACTTCCACGTTGCCTACCTGGCGCATTTTCTTCTTCCCTTTCTTTTGTTTTTCAAGTAGTTTACGCTTACGGGTAATATCTCCTCCATAACATTTGGCGGTAACATCTTTTCTCAATGCCTTGACCGTTTCACGCGCAATGACTTTGGCACCTATGGCAGCCTGTATGGCAATATCAAATTGCTGCCTGGGGATAAGTTCCCTTAACTTTTCACAGATCCGCCGGCCGAAGGAATAGGCATTATCCCTGTGTATCAATGTGGACAATGCATCAACCATTTCCCCATTTAACAAAATATCAAGACGAACAAGATTGGCCTTCTGGTAGCCGATCTGGTAATAATCAAATGAAGCATAACCCTTGGAGATACTTTTCAATTTATCATAAAAATCAAATACAATCTCAGCCAGGGGCATCTCGAAAGTTACTTCGATCCGGTCGCTGGTCAGGTATACCTGGTTCTTGAGGGCACCCCTCTTATCGATGCAAAGTTTCATTACAGAACCTATATAATCTGATTGCGAAATGATCTGTGCCCTGATATATGGTTCCTCTATATAGTCAATATGGGTTACATCTGGCAATCCCGACGGATTATGAACCTCTGTCAATTCTCCCTTGGTGGTATATACCAAAAAGGAAACATTGGGCACGGTGGTGATCACGTTCATATCAAATTCCCTGTCCAACCGTTCCTGTATGATCTCCATGTGAAGTAGTCCCAGGAAACCACATCTGAACCCAAATCCCAGGGCAGCTGATGATTCCGGTTCATAGGTCAGAGATGCATCATTCAGCTGGAGTTTTTCCATGGAAGTTCTCAGTTCCTCATAGTCATCTGCATCCACCGGGTAGATCCCTGCAAATACCATGGGTTTAACATCCTTGAATCCTTCAATGGCAGCTTCGCAGGGATTCTCGACATGGGTGATGGTATCCCCAACCTTAACTTCGATTGAGTTCTTGATCCCGGATATAATATATCCGACATCACCGGCACTCAGTACTTTGCGAGGTTCTGGTTTCAGTTTTAGCACACCCACTTCATCGGCATCATATTTATGCCCCGTGGCAAAAAATTTGACAAAATCGTTGGTCCTGATGGTTCCGTTAAATATCCGAAAATAGGCGAAGATCCCACGGTAGGAATTGAACACGGAATCAAAGATCAGCGCTTCCAGGGGTTTGTCAGGATCTCCCTTGGGAGAAGGTATCCTTTTGATAATGGCCTCAAGTATGGTATCAACACCAAAACCAGTTTTACCACTGGCAAGAATGATATCATCCATTTCACAACCAATCAGGTCTACGATCTGGTCCAGCACCTCATCCGGCATAGCAGCCTCCAGGTCCATTTTATTCATTACCGGGATAATCTCCAGGTCATTTTCAAGGGCGAGGTACAGGTTGGAAATAGTCTGGGCCTGAATCCCCTGTGTAGCATCCACAATAAGCAATGCCCCTTCACAGGCAGCGATCGACCTGGATACCTCATAGGAAAAATCCACGTGCCCGGGCGTATCTATGAGGTTAAGATAAAAGGTTTCACCATCCTGCTCCATTTCCATTTGAATGGCATGGCTCTTTATGGTAATTCCCCTTTCTCGCTCCAGGTCCATATCATCCAGTACCTGTTCTTGCAAATCCCTTGCAGAGATCGTTTTAGTCATCTCCAGCATGCGGTCCGCCAGGGTACTTTTGCCATGGTCAATATGGGCAATGATGCAGAAGTTTCGTATGTTATTCATGGACCAGGGCATTGACTAAAAATGAGGAACAAAGATAGTTAAAATCGGCTATTGTGAAATCTCTGGACACACTTTAGAAAAGTAAAAAGCCCTGTACCGCTCCGGCAGTACCGGGGCCATACAGGGCTTGATGATATATATATGTAAAGTATGCTTACATCATTCCGCCCATACCACCTGGAGGGCCGGCTGGCATTGGAGGTTCTGGCTCTGGCTCGTCTGCCAGCACACATTCCGTGGTCAGCAGCATGCCTGCGATGGAGGCAGCATTCTCGAGAGCGATCCTGGCAACTTTGGCAGGATCGATCACACCTGCCTTAAGCAGATTCTCATAGGTCTCTGTTCTGGCATTGAATCCAAAATCATTCTTTCCTTCTTTCACTTTTTGAACGGCAACTGAACCCTCTACGCCAGCATTCTCAGCAATAATGCGAAGTGGCTCTTCAAGGGCCCTGCGGACAATGGCAATACCGGTTGTCTCATCACCATTCTCTCCTTCAAGACCTTCGAGTGCATCAACGGTCCTCAGGTAGGCTACCCCGCCCCCTGGAATAATGCCTTCTTCAACGGCAGCCCTGGTAGCATTCAATGCATCGTTCATGCGGTCTTTCCTCTCCTTCATCTCTACTTCTGAGGCAGCACCAACGTACAATACGGCAACTCCGCCAGCCAGCTTGGCCAGTCTTTCCTGGAGTTTTTCCTTATCATAATCGGAGGTAGTATTTTCAATCTGAACCTTGATCTGGTTCACCCTTGCATTAATGGTTTCCTTATCTCCGGCACCATTTACAATGGTTGTGTTATCCTTGTCGACAGAGATTTTCTCACACTGGCCGAGCATATCGAGGGTGGCACCTTCAAGTTTCAGACCTTTTTCTTCAGAAATAACGGTCCCGCCTGTCAGAATGGCAATATCTTCGAGCATTTCTTTCCTTCTGTCGCCAAATCCAGGAGCTTTAACGGCTGCTACTTTCAGGGAACCCCTTAATTTGTTAACCACGAGTGTGGCAAGCGCTTCGCCATCCACATCTTCGGATATTATAAGCAATGGCCTTCCTGTCTGTGCAGTGGATTCGAGCACCGGGAGAAGGTCTTTCATCACAGATATCTTTTTGTCGAAAAGAAGAACATAAGGATTTTCAAGAACAGCTTCCATTTTTTCTGTATCGGTTACAAAGTAGGGGGAAATATATCCCCTGTCAAACTGCATACCTTCAACCACCTCAACATAGGTTTCGGAAACCTTGGCTTCTTCAACGGTAATTACACCTTCCTTCTTAACCTTTTCCATAGCTTCGGCGATCAGCTTTCCAATCTCCATATCATTATTGGCTGAGATGGAAGCTACCTGCTCAATCTTTGTGCTGTCATCACCAATGTCTTCAGACATTCCTTGTAAAGACTCAATCACCTTAATGACAGCTTTGTCGATACCTCTTTTCAGGTCCATCGGATTGGCTCCGGCAGTGACATTTTTCAGACCCACCTGTACAATAGCCTGTGCCAGCACAGTTGCTGTGGTCGTTCCGTCACCTGCATCATCATTGGTCTTGGAAGCAACTTCCTTCACCATCTGGGCACCCAGGTTTTCAAATTCATCCTTGAGTTCAATTTCCTTAGCTACGGTTACACCGTCTTTGGTTACCTGGGGAGCACCGAATTTCTTATCTATAACAACATTGCGCCCCTTGGGTCCAAGAGTCACTTTCACTGCATTGGCAAGAGCATCAACACCTTTTTTCAGCAGATCCCTTGCTTCAATATCATACTTAATTTGTTTAGCCATTTTTCTTATTTTATAATGATTTATTAGAATTAATTACCATTTAAACGATAGCCAGGATATCTGACTGCTTCATGATTAGGAAATCACTACCGTCAACAGTAAGGTCAGTACCAGAATACTTTCCATAAAGTACAACATCACCTTTTTTGACTTCCATTTTTTCATCGCTGGTACCCGGCCCAACAGCCACAACAGTTCCCTTTTGTGGTTTTTCTTTTGCCGTATCGGGAATGATGATCCCGCTAGCGGTTTTTTCTTCTGCTTCCATGGGTTCAATAAGTACCCTGTCGGCTAGTGGCTTAATCTTTGCATTTGCCATTTTTCTTTGTATTTAAATTAGTTAGACATTTTTCAATTTCGAGAAGTCTCTTTTCATATTTTATGCCAAAGCTGTTTCAGGACCCTCTGACATAGAAATCCAAAAAAAAAGTGTCAGGTTGTCATAATCCCTGACACTCAATAGGTGATTTTTTGCGTTTCTTCCCTATTATTGCTCACCTTCCGGACTGGCTCCCGGTTCAGGGACGGTTGTAGGAAATTGTGGGATGGCACTCGGGTCAACCACATTATCGATCTGGTCTTCTATGACCGAACGCTGGGTTCCATCAGCACGAGGGATAGTAAGACTTCCAACTACACTGAAAACCAACAGTAAGACTGCCAGTGTCCAGGTTGATTTCTCAAGAAAATCCGTGGTTTTCCTTACGCCCATAAATTGGTTGGATGACTGAAAATTGGAGGCAAGGCCCCCACCCTTTGAATTCTGTACCAGGACGATCAGCACCATCAACACACATACGATCACAACGAGCACGGATATCAGATTGTAGATCATGACTTTATCAGTTTTTTTCTAATTGACTTTTTATCCTGTTAATTTGCGACGCAAAGTAAGTACTTTTTTCCGGATATTTCAAACTTAATTTCTCGTATGCAAAGATGGCCTTTTTCAGCAGGCCCTGCTTTTCGTATATCCCTGCAAGTGTCTCTGTCATAAACGAATCACTGTCCAATGAGCCTGTAACGGACATGTCTCTCACAGGCTGGGGAATATCTTGAGCACGGGAGAGGGCAGGACTGTCATTAATAAACTTATCGATCAGGTCTTCCTGGTCGGTTCTTGCAGGTTTTTCTGTTGAGTCTGATTGGAAATGGTCAAACCAGCCTGTGAAAGTATACTCTTCAATGGCAGTTGTTTCTGGAGGGACAGATTCTTCTTCGAGTTGATACGCTCCTGTAAAGGCAAAATCATCTATGTTTTCCGGTTCCGGATCCGGCAATTTTCTCACCAGGTCCTCTTCCTGGCCTGCAGTATCGGTTATGCTAATACCTGGCTCAGCCATCCAGCCTGTCCCGGTCTTAATGGCAGTTTTATGGATCAGGTGATAAAGTACGGTTCTGTCACCTGCATATGCAGCTGAATCACGCAGCACTTCATGAAATTTTATGCTGTCAATATTATGATGGTTCTTAGCCACCAGCAGGTGAGCTGTCTGGAACCAGGGATAAGTATCCAGCAATTCCTCCAGTTCTCCGAGACTGGACTGGTCAAGTTTTGTGGGATCATGAACGAAGGCTATGATATTTTCCCGTTTCATTATTCAGTTTAAAAATTCTACCAGTTGACAAATGCACTGTTAAAGATATCCTCATTGATTTCTTCAACGATGGCATCAGTTAATTCAGACCTAACTGACTCAAATTGCAGTGAACTCTCATAATCCCTGTACTGGGAAAAGGTTTGATCGAAACTAAGATCCGGATCCAGGTTGTTGGTATAGCTCACTTTTACGCCAATGGTAAAGCGGGTAAGTGCGGCCTGTTCTTCTGAAATCGCCATTGGCCGTGTGGAGTATACCGATATCTCTCCTTCAAAATGGGCATCACCGGGACCGGTAATTAGGGTAAGGTTGGTCTGGCGCTCACAAAGATCCCTGAATGATTCGGTGATAACTCGTCCCAGAGCAGGGGGTGCCAGGGCTGAACGGTTCTGGAAAAAATCTACAGAGACTGTCTCCAGAACACCAGTATTTGCCCCTGAAAAGCTATACTTTACCTTGCAGGAAAAGGCCAGTAGGGTCAGAAATACCAACAGTGCTGCTTGAATGATGTGCTTCATCTTTTACTCCAGGTTATGCTCCTTGATCTTCCTGTATAACGTCCTTTCTGATATTCCTAGTTCCTCAGCAGCATACTTTCTCTTGCCCTTATGCTTGGTGAGGGCTTTTTTTATCAGTTCGATCTCCTTTTCCTCAAGCGAAAGGGATTCTTCGATGATCTCTTCTGTATCCTGTATAACCTGGTTTTCTGGTGGATTTATATGCAAGTTCGGTGGCGGAACAGTCTCTTCATGCCCTGCTGACTGGTAAAGCTTTTCTATCATGCCGGCATGCTTCTCCCGGATCTCCGGTCCGCTTCTTTTATCCATTATCTCCGCCACAAGCCTCTTCAGATCGATCATATCATTCTTCATATCAAATAACACCTTGTACAGGATTTCCCGTTCCGTGTTAAAGGTCTTTTCATCTATTGGCTTTTCGTACAACGCCGGGAGCCTCATCGGTTGATAATCAGGCAGGTATTTCTTGATATTCTCTTCGTCAATCTCACGGGTTGATTCAATAATGGAGATCTGCTCGGTGATGTTTTTCAATTGCCGGATGTTCCCGGGCCATCGGTAATTTGTAAGGATTTGCCGGGCCGGGGCCGTTATTGTAACCACAGGCATCCGGTTGACCTCAGCAAAATCACTGGCAAATTTTCTGAACAAAAGGTAGATATCCTCTTTTCTGTCACGCAGTGAGGGAACAAGAATGGGTACAGTATTCAGCCGGTAGTAGAGATCTTCCCTGAATTTTCCCTGGTGGATAGCCACTATGATGTCAATATTGGTAGCTGCAATTACCCGGACATTTGTTTTCTGGACTTTTGAGGAACCAACCCTGATAAATTCACCGGACTCCAGTACCCGAAGCAGCCTAACCTGTGTGGAAAGTGGCAATTCAGCTACCTCATCGAGAAATATGGTCCCACCGTCCGCAACCTCGAAATAACCTTTCCTGCTGTCAGTGGCTCCGGTAAAGGCCCCTTTTTCATGACCGAATAACTCGGAATCTATCGTTCCTTCAGGGATTGCACCACAGTTCACAGCGATGTAAGTACCATGCTTTCTTGCGCTATGCTGATGGATTATCTTCGGAAAAAATTCCTTCCCCGTCCCGCTTTCCCCGCTTATCAATACTGATAAATCAGTAGGAGCGACCTGCATGGCAATATCAATAGCACGATTAATTACAGGATCGTTTCCAATGATCCCGAACCGTTGTTTGATTTTTTGAATATCCATCTGACAAAAATTCCAAAAATGCATGACAAAATTACAATTTTCCGGGATTTTTACTAATTTGGAGAACCAAGAATATCAACACTTTCATGATTTTTTTAGGAATCATACCTGCCCGGTTTGCCTCATCACGCCTTCCTGGCAAACCGCTTGCGGACATCGGTGGAAAACCAATGATCCGATGGGTCTATGAAAATACCGTCAAAGAATTGAATGATGTAGTTGTAGCTACTGATCATTCGGATATTGAACAGGCAGTGCTAGGTTTTGGAGGCAGGGTAATGATGACCTCGCCTGATCATCCGAGCGGGACAGACAGGTGTGCAGAGGTGACTCAGACACTTGTCCGTTCAGGTGAATCACATGATGTGATCATTAATATCCAGGGAGATGAACCTTTTATTAAAAAATCTCATCTCCGGTTGCTGAAGGATGCCTTTTCAGATCCTGCCACCCAGATTGCCACCCTGGCAAATCCAATTAAAGACAGCGCTGAACTCATGAATCCCAATGCTGTTAAGGTGGTTGTCGGGAAACAGGGTAATGCATTGTATTTCAGTCGATCCCCGATACCTTACAACAGGCATGTTGCGGATGATAACTGGCTAAGCAGCCATACATACCTGAAGCATCTTGGCATGTATGCCTACCGGAGCGAGGTCCTTCATCAGATCACAATGCTTGAACCATCAATCCTTGAAAAAACAGAATCACTGGAACAACTGCGATGGCTGGAAAACGGATTTAGGGTAAAAGTCCTGGTTACGCATGAGCCAAGCCAGGGAATCGATACTCCCGAAGACCTGGAAGCTGCCAGGAGAAATTTGAGAAGGCACCATGATTAGGTCAATCCTGCTGCACTCCTATTCATATCTCAGTGAATCTGCAGGATTTTTCAATGCCGCAGTAACAGCCTGAAAACTGATGGTAGCCAGGGATATAAGCAGCGCAACGAGGAAAGACATCAGGAATGGGATAATACCCAGGTCTATGCGATAAGCGAAATCGTTCAGCCAGTTACGTGTAAAAAAGTAAGCTACAGGCCAGGCTACCAGGGTAGCCAAGCCAATCAGCACAACAATTTCTTTGGATATAAGCCGGACAATGATTTTTGCCGAAGCCCCCATGGCTTTTCGTATTCCAATCTCACGTGTTCTCTGCTCAGTTGTAAATGCCGTCAGTCCAAGTAAGCCGAGACAGGCTACGAGGATAGCCAGGATGGAAAAAATGGTGAATATAATCCGGGTCCTTGCCTCCTGTTCATAATTCTGTCTAAAATCATCATCAAGGAAAAAATACTGGAAAGGCTGGTCATTTGTGAATTCGCTCCATACATTTTCAATCTGCTGGATGGTTCCACTGATATTTTCAGCTTCCACACGGATGCTCAGGTATGGGACCCAGTCCCAGTCAGGATCCCGGATCCTCATCATATGGGGCCTGATTACAGAATGCAATGATTGATTATGGAAATCCTTCATTACCCCGAGTACCTGCAAATAATCACTGTCCTCCCTTTTATCACCAGGATTGATAAACCTGCATTCAAGTGGTTCTTCAATCGTAAAATTCTGAATGGTCTTCTCGTTTACAATAATAGCGAAACTGTCCGATGCATAATCGAGACTGTGGAACCTGCCCTCTGTGATCTCCAGTCCATAAGTCTCCGGAAAATCATGGTCCATATAGTTTACCTCCAGCAGGAATGTCTGGTCGGAAGGTCTTCCTTCCATGATAAAACCGTTATAATTATTGGTATGCCCCGGCACCATTGTAGAGGAGGCTGAAGACATTACACCTGGGATCTTGGCAATTTCCTGTTTGAATGTCTCAACACGCCTGTTACCTACCTCGCCAAATCGTTGGATCACTACCATCTGTTCCTTATGAAATCCCAGGTCTTTATTGATCATATATCCCAGCTGTTTGTTTATGACCAGGGTCCCGAGTATGATGAATATGGAAATGCCGAACTGGACAATGACAAGTATCCTGCGCAGGAAGCCACTCCTGGCACCCTGTTCAATTTTACCTGAGAGGACTGCAATGGGTTTGAATGATCCCAGGTAAAAGGCAGGATAGCTGCCTGCCAGTAATCCTATGATGACCGCGAACATCAGGAGTCCGGGTATGTTGTACCAGTCCCCGAAGTAATCCAGCGCCAGGTTCAACTGAACCTCCTTATTAAATACCGGTAACACCAATTCCAGGATCAGCAGGGCCAGGATCAGAGCTATGATCACAAGGAAAAATGATTCGGCCAGAAATTGCCAAACCAGGGGTCCCTTCCCGGAACCAACCACCTTGCGCAATCCAACCTCCCTGGCCCGCCCGGCAGACCGGGCCGTGGAGAGGTTCATGAAATTGATACAGGCGATCAGGATGATAAACAATGCGATTGATGAGAAGATGTACAAGTATTTCTTATCTGCTGTAGGCCGTAGATTCCCCTCAATATCATTGTTCAGGTGGACATCCAGCAGGTATTGGGTCCTGATCTGGTAAAAATTTCCAACTGCCTCCCACTCATCCAGGGTAATTCCAATAAAACGCTGAATTTCTGGTCCCACATATTTTACGGTGATAGGATCAATTTTCTCCTGCAAAACCTCAGTTGTAACACCCTTTTCAGTAAGTAAATAAGTATGTAAATTATTGCTGGTCCACTGTTCGTCATCGGCCCGGTGGTGGCTTTGAAAATCAACCACCATGTCAAAATACATTGAGCTATTGTCAGGGATATCTTCGATGACCCCTGTAATGGTATAGTCGGTTGAGTCAGAAAATACTTCCAGTGTCTTCCCGATGGGATCTTCCTCTCCAAAATATTTTTTGGCGGTTGATTCGGATATGACCATTGATCGCGGCTCGTCCAAAACCCGGGAGGGATCCCCTCTAAGCAGGGGGAAGGAGAAAACTTCGAAAAATCCTGAATCAGCCCAGTAAAAATGATCCTCCATAAAGGTCCTGTCCCCATACCTGGTTAGCACATTGCTCGAGCGATCCACCCTGGTATAGTTAATTACTTCAGGAATCTCATCAAAAAATACAGGTCCCGAAGGAGCAGCTGTACTGGCGGACTGGAACTCAGAAGCCGCAAACTTACCGGTGACCCAGACCTGGTGGATTTGACTGGCCTTCTCGTGAAAGCTATCATAACCACTTTCATGGATCACGAATAGCAGGATCAGGATACTGCAGGCGATGCCAATGGCTAATCCAAATATATTGATCAACGCATAGGCCTTCTGTCTGATCAGATTTCTTATGGCAACTTTGAAAAAATTCCGAAACATGGTTTGGGGATTGGTATATATATAAGACGAATATGCTAGCCTGGGGTTACAGTTATTTATTCATATCTCAAAGAATCCGCAGGATTTGTCAGGGCAGCATTGACTGCCTGTATGGATACGGTCAGCAGGGCAATGGCCAGCGCTCCCAGAAATGCCAGGATGAATATGACCGGATCCATATTTATCCTGTATTCAAATGACTCAAGCCAGTCCCCCATGGTTATCCATGCAACCGGAACGGAGATAAGGGTAGCGATGAGAATGAGCCATAAGGTTTCCTTTGACATTAGCCTGACAATACCTGAAACAGTTGCTCCCATTACCTTGCGTAGCCCAATTTCTCGGGTCCGTTGTTCGGCAGAATAAGAAGAGAGTCCCAGCAGACCCAAACAGGCCACCAGGATGGCCAGGATACTGAATATCCCGAAGATGGACCCAGTACGTTTCTCTTCCTCATAACTGGCAGCAAGATCTTCCTTCAGGAAGGAATATTCCATGGGTTGGTTCTGGGTGAATTCCTTCCATACATTTTCAATCTCAGAAAGTGTTCCCTGAAGATCCTCTGTTTTAAGCCGTATCGTGAGATAACCTCCCCAATCCCAATCCTCATCCTTAAATATAAACACATACGGTTCAATCGGTATATTCAGGGGGGCAAAATGAAAATCCTTCACTACCCCGACAATCTGGTGATAAACCCTCTCTTCCGCTGTTCTTCCAGGTTGGATAATCCTTATACTCAAGGGATCTTCCATATTAAAGGCCCGGACTGCTGCTTCATTAACCACCACATTGGTACTGTCAGAAGCGTATTCCCTGGAAAGAAACCTTCCCTTGATCACCTCCAGTCCGAATGTTTCCGCATAATCAAAATCGACCCAGTTCGTATTCAGAATATAGGAATTCTCGAATGGTTGTCCCTCGATAGAATAGGAGTTCGAATTATTCGGGTTGCCCATCAGCATGGTCGAATTCGTTGAGGTTTCTACTCCGGGGATTTTTGCAATTTCCTGCTTAAATGTCTGTATATGTTCTCTCCCCACTGCCCCGGCACGTTGGATGATGACTACCTGCTCTGTTTCATGTCCCAGGTCCTTATTCAGCAGGTAGTTGACCTGACGGGTAACCACCATGGTAGAAATCACTATCCCAATGGAGATGGTAAACTGTAATACTACCAGTATGCCCCTCAGCCAGCCTGTTTTCATGCCTGTGGCAAGTTTTCCTGACAATACAGCAAGGGGCCTGAAACTTGACAGGTAGAAGGCCGGGTAACTGCCGGAAAGGATGCCGACAAAAATAACCAGGATAAGCAGGGATGGTATAATCAGGGGATTCTCGAAATACTTTACCCTGAGATCAAGATGTACCAGGTTGCTGAAAACCGGAAGCAGCAGTTCCAGGATCAGTATGCCCAGGACCAGGGCAACCAATGAAAGAAAGATTGATTCCATCAGGAATTGCCCTATAAGTAATTTCTTCGATGAGCCTAATACTTTCCGCAGTCCGACTTCGCGTGACCTGTTGGCTGACCTGGCTGTGGAAAGGTTCATGAAATTGATACAGGCGATAACCAGAATGAAGATGGCAATCAATGAAAAAATATAAATGTATTTCTTCTCATGAGGGGGTTTCATGCTTTGTTGTATCTCTGGATTAAGATGGATATCAGAGATGGGCTGCAAATACATCCCATATGAATTGCCTACCTCCAGGAACTGATCTACCTGTACACCCAGGAATTGCTCAATTTCCGGTCCGACATACTTCAGCATCACCGGCTGGATCTTTTCCTCCAGGAGTTTGATATTGACATCCTCCCCGAGCAGGAAATAGGTACTCAGATTATGGCTCAGCCAGAAAGTACTTTTTGCCTTGTCCAGGCTGTGAAAAGAGGCAATAAAGTTATATCCGATATGGCTGTTTTCCGGAGGATCCTCGACAATCCCTGTGATGCGGTATTCCGTGGAATCTGTACCCATATTTATGGATTTCCCGACCGGCTCCTCATCCCCGAAATACTTATTGGCCATTTTCTTTGTCAGTACAATGGTATTCGGTTCTGTCAGCACCTGATCAGGCTGTCCACTGATTAATTTAAAACCAAATATCTTGAAGAAGCTGGAATCAGCCCAAAGAAGATCATCTTCTATAAATGTTTTTTCACCATATCTGAAAAGCATATCATTCCAGGCCTCCAGCCTGACCGCCTCTGTAATTTCAGGAAATTCATCATTAAAAGCCGAGGCTGTAGGTACAGCTGTATAAGCCATATTCATCTCTGTCTCTCCCAGCTTACCTTTTATGCACAGCCGGTAAATCTGGTCTTTCTTTTCATGGAACTGATCATAACTCAGTTCATGAATGATAAAAACCAAAATCAGCAGACTGCAAGCCAGTCCAATTGCTAATCCAAAAATATTGATCAGGGAATAGATCTTTTGCCGGACGATGTTTCGTATGGCAACTTTGAGAAAATTCTTAAGCATTGGTTGGGGGACGTTTTTTCTTTATTCATATTGCAGGGCTTCGACGGGATTTGCACTGGCTGACCGTATGGCCTGAAAACTGACCGTAGCAAGCGCAATTACCAGGGTGAGGATAGCGGCCAGGAAGAAAAACCATGCTTCAATATTAATATGATGGGCAAATTTCCCGAGCCAAAGCTTCATGCCAGCATAAGCGATCGGGAAGGCAATCAGGTTTGCCCATATTACCCATTTGGTAAACTGGGCAGATAACATCACGGTAATTTTCGGCATCGAGGCACCCATTGCCTTTCTGATCCCTATCTCTCTGGTTTTCTGTTCAGCGGTATGAGATGCCATACCAATTAATCCCAGAATGGAAATGAAGATGGCAAGGAAGGAAAAGATGGCAAAAATATTGGCTGTTGTTTCCTCTTCATTATATAAGGCATCAAGGTCCTTGTTTAGAAAGTAATAATCAAAAGGTTCATCCTGGACAAATTTCCTCCACACCTTCTCGATATACGCCAGTGATTCCGGCATTTTATCACCTGAGATCCTTAGCGATAAATACTGGGCATGGGATTTATCATTCAGCAGGGTAAAGGCGAGAGGTTTGCACTCATTGTGAAGTGATTCGAAATAAGGATCTCTTACAACCCCCATAATGGTGTAATCCATTTCCTCTCCCCACATGCTATAGCCCGACAGATGAATTCCAACAGGATTTTCAAAACCAATCTCCCTTGCTGCTGATTCATTGATCATTATTGATCCATAGCATTCCTCATCTTTTGACTGGTAAAAATCCCCCTTCAGCAAATGCATTTGCATGGTCCTCATAAAATCATAATCTGCCATTATCGGCCTTAAATAAACCAGATGTTCGACATCGAGCGTATCAATATAGAATGGAAATGGTTCAAGTGGAGTTCCCGGCAGGGCAGTAGAAATAGATGCTGCATTAATATCAGGATGTTTGAGCAGCATCTCCTTAAAGGTATCCCGTTGGTCTTGTATGGCATATGCCCGTTGTATGACTACGAGATTCTGCTGATTGAATCCCAGGTTTGAATTTCTGAAGAACCTGACCTGCTGATATATGATCATGCTGGAAATGAAAAGGATGATGGAAATTGAAAACTGCGACAGAACCAGGAATCCCCTGAGACGTGTGCTGCGCATTCCCTTGAAATTCCTTCCCTTGAGAATATTGACCACCTTAAAGGATGAAAGATAGAAAGCAGGATAAGTTCCTGAAAATATACCGATTAAGAAAGCCCCAAGAATAAATCCAGGCACCAGGTACCAATTATCCAGGTAAAAGATATCCAGGTTCTTGTCCAGGTACAGGTTCAGTGGCCTGAGTAATAATTCCAGTACCACCAGGGACAGGAACAATGCCATAAAGCTAAAGAGAACGGATTCGGACAGGAACTGGAGTATCATCTGACGGGGGCTTGCTCCCATGACCTTTCTCAGGGCTACCTCTTTTGCCCTAGTAACAGATTTTGCTGTAGAAAGATTCATGAAGTTGACACAGGCAACGACCAGGATCAGCAAGGCAATGAAGATAAAAACATATATATATACCTTGTCTGTTCCACTCTCAAACTCACCTTCTTCCACTGAATTCAGGTGGATATCCGAAACTGGCTGCAGGTAAAACTCAAATGAATCATCATCTGTAAAATTCAATGTTTCTTCACCAACATAACCCTCAAGTTCCGCGGTGATATTTCTCTCAACGATGCCAGGCAGATAAGCCTGAATAGCCTGAGCAGCGTTTTCCTGTGTTGCAAGTAGATAGGTAGTTGTGATCTCACCCACCCAGGCCTCTTTTTGATACGCTTTTTCAATCCATTTCATGGAAGCCAGGTAGTCGAAATGAAAATGGGAGTTATCAGGAACATCTTTACATATCCCAGTAACCCTGAAACTCAGACCATTATCCAGCTCAAGCATCTTGCCAATGGGATCATCATCTCCGAAATATTTACTGGCCGTGCTTTCTGTCAGTACAATTGTCAGTGAATCTGATAATACGGTCGAAGGATCTCCCTGCAGCAAGGGAATGGTAAATATTTTAAAAAATGACTCATCAGCATAATAAAAATTTTCAGCTGAAAGATGGATATTCTCATAACTCACCCTCTTATGACTGCCTTTGATCAGCCTGGTGGCTGCTTCTACAACCGGCACTTCCCTGACGAGTTCTTCTTTCAGTGCAAGTGGTGTCATCGCACCGTTAAAATGGGTGCCATCTATTTCTGCCAGCCGGTTAACACGATAAATGCGCTTCCAGTCTTCATTGTACTTATCATAACTTAACTCATCCTGTACGAGAATCAATATCAGGATACTTATAGCAATCCCTATCGATAACCCAAGGATGTTAATGATGGAATGGATCCTGTACTTAACCAGGTTCCGGAAGGCAACTTTTACATAATTTCTGAACATTCTCAAACCCTTGCAAAGGTTATCTCATATTTTATGCCATTATAATTATGTAATTGTAAATCTGACAGTTATTATTTGGGGGAGATTTTATTTGCCTGATTATGTGTTCGTTAATGGACACAGCTGTACGGATCAGAACATTTGGAAAGGCAGTTTTTTGGGTACAGAAAAGGAAGGCTTGGCCAGGAGATCACTTAGCAGAGTCTGTATATCTAGACTTCGATATAATTGAAATTCAGCTCTACAGCTTCGGCAAGGTCTTCACCATCATCCTGCATTTTATCATCCCCTTCTTCAAAATACCAATCAATTTTTATATCTACCCCCATCCTGATAAGGTTCCTTAGTGTCCTAAGTATCTGTATCATATATTTTGAAGAACCGGAATTGAAATAGGTCATTTTAAAACTGAACCGAAGCTCTGGGAGTTCATATTTGTATTCCGGCTTATTCTGTATTGATGCTTCCAGATTGGATAACCATTCCAGAGGGCCCTCGTAGAAGCCGGCAACATCTTCAGGTCTGGATACACCAGAAAGTTCCATGTGTCCGGATTCAATCTGAAAAATTACAGAGGGCGTAAAGTCAGTAGCTGGAATGATTAAATTATCCATGATCTTATTATTCAAAAAGATTAATATGCAATGAAAGTTCAAAATATGAAAACCCTTTTTCAATAGGTATAAATGAAAATACTATGGTGTTGGTGGTGATCTTTGCCATTTCAATAAACCCGAGTCCGGCCCCTCCTTTCTCTGTGAATACGCCATTGGTAATGGTATCACGGTAAATTTTCTTCAGTTCCTCTTCGTCTGAAGTATTGATTCTATTTATCCGCCTTGATATCTCTTTTTGATCCTTATCCCTTACCGGATTCCGTGAGGTAAGGACAAATCCATCCTCGTTCAGGATTAATTCAAATTCTGGATGATAATCCGGATGATCCATGACAAAAACCTCAAAACGATCGGAATATTTGAGTACATTCTCAAGAATTTCAATCATCAGGGTGAGTAGTTTTTTATATTGAACCGGATCGATATTATAGGTCTCCTTTTTGTTCTTCAGATCATTTAAAAGTATACCAATCCTTTCGAAGGTAAACTTCCCCTTGTACTTTAATATGGATATCGAAGCTGAATTCAAATGGCTCGATTTTAAGTTCTCAAAATAATAAAAAATGACTGATCGAACAGGAATTAATTGAACAAAGTATTCTCATCCTGTTGATAACCTTCATCTACCGGCAGATTTACCTGCTGTGCGGCCTCAACAGCGAGTTGGTCACATCGTTCATTTTCTGGGATATTACTATGCCCTTTGACCCAGACGAGTTTTACCTTGTGTTTTCTAAATGATTCCAGGAACCTTCTCCATAGGTCTGAATTTTTCTTTTTTTTAAACCCTTTGCGCTCCCATTCAAACAGCCATTGCTGGTTCACTGGTTCGCATACATATCGGGAATCGCTGTATACCGTCACCAGTGAACCCTTATATTTCAGTTGTTCCAGTGCAACAATGACAGCCAACAATTCCATCCGGTTGTTGGTGGTAAACTGGTACCCCTGTGAAAGTTCTTTTCTGTGCGGACCATACTTCATAACTACTCCATATCCTCCCGGACCCGGATTACCCCTTGCCGCACCATCTGTATAAATGATGATCTTATCTTTGGTCATTGATATCCATTTCTTGGATTAAATGATCTGCACCGGCAAATTTATCAATGATAAAAAGTACATACCTTATATCAACACAAATACTTCTCTGGAATTCAGGTTCATATATTATATCCCCGCTCATAGACTCCCAGTTTCCGTCAAAATTCAGACCTATCAATTCGCCTGTCGCATTTAAAACGGGACTCCCGGAATTGCCACCAGTAGTATCCAGGTTTGTGAGAAAACAAACCCTCATGGTATTGTCACGGACATAAGGATGATAGTTCCTTTCCTCAAACAACTTTCTCAATTTTGCAGGCACGTTAAATTCCCTGTTTTCCGGATCTTCCTTCTCCATGACCCCGGCAAGGGTTGTATAATAATCATAGCTGACTGCATCCCGGGCCTGGTAGTCACAAACAGTACCATAGCTCAGCCGGAGGGATGAGTTGGCATCAGGGTAGAAGAGAGAGTCAGGATACATTTCACGCAGGGCAATAACATAGTTCCGCCTGGCCGTAAGATAACGGTCATCAAGTTCCTCATACTCATCAAGGATCTGCCTGTATGTCTGGTACATGGAAAAAGCTCCCATAAAAGCGGGATCCTTCAGGAGTTTTTTGAATTTTGGTTTCTTCGTAAATTTTTTAAACCTGTATGGATCTGTAAAAACTGATTTCCGGTAGAGATGATCGATGTATTTGTCAATATCCCCATCAAAATCACCGTGAATGGTACTGAAGAGACCTGGATAATATAGAGGTTCGACATCAAGGGCATACAATTGCATCATGGAGGATGCGATTTTCTGATCAGTCTGAGGATTGTAATTTCGGAAAAAATCTGCGCCCCGTTTTTCCATACGCTTTGTTAATACATTTATTTCCTGCGGCTCAGAAGCATAACCCATTTCCTGGAAAAAGAATGGAAAGGCGACTGTCGCAAAATCGAAGACCTCAACAGCTTTGTGCAGCAGGAACATCTCTTCCAGGTAGCTCAGCGCATTTTCCATCATGGTCCTTTCGGATATAGCCAAATTAATCTCCGTGAGTGCATCTCCGAAAGCTTCTTCCCTGGTATCATCTTCACTTACCCATTGAATAAACCGGTCTTCCTGTAATTTTCTTTTCTCGATCACATCCAGTTTGTCAAACGATAGGTTCTGTCCAATTGAATACTTGTAATAATTACTCAGTCTTGAATATTTGGCTGTGTACTGAATTCTTACCTTGTCACTTTCTTCCATATCCTCCATCATAAGACCCAGGGCCTCTTTGCGGATCTTGATCCGGTTCCTGTTTTCGATCTCTTTTATCTCACTGATCTCTGTAGATGTGGCATACCTGTCCGTTCGGCCAGGAAAGCCCATGACCATGGAAAAATCATCCTGTTCATAACCAGAAAGAGAAATAGGCAGCCACTGAGCAGGCTGATAAGGGATGTTTTCCGGTGCAAATTCAGCAGGGGTTCCATCGGGACCAGTATAAATCCTCATCAAACAGAAATCTGCATTATGGCGGGGCCATTCCCAATTATCCTTATCACCTCCAAAACGGCCTATGGATTCCGGAGGTGCCCCAACGAGCCTTACATCCATAAAGGTTTCCATGATGACAAGGAAATACCTATCTCCTTCATACAATGGAACGACAACCGCCTCATAATGTGTCCCTTCCACAGCTTCACTGATCAATGCTTCTGAAGAATTGTCAATCTCGGCTTCACGTTCTGCCTCTGTCATTTCAAGATGAACCAAACCGAGGATTTTTTCAGTAACATCTTCCATCCTAATAACAAAAGATATGGTTTTGCCAGGATTTGGTAGCTCTTCCTCCCGGGTCATGGCCCAGAATCCGTCGGTAAGATAATCATGCTCAGGAGTACTGTGAAACTGGATCTCATCCTCCCCGCAATGATGGTTAGTGATGATGAGCCCTTCAGAAGAAATGATCTCCGCAGTACAACTTCCATAGTCCAGAGAACCTATTACATCTTTGAGGCTTGGTTTCTCCAGGCTATAGATATCCTCTGCCTCCAGTTCCAGTCCCATTTCCTGCATCTTCTCCAAATTCAGGTCCTTTATGAATGGCAGGAGCCACATTCCTTCATCTGCCTGGATGCTGGAGATGAACAGAACGCCTAGCAGATATGTAATTAAGCACTTTCTCATTGATTTCAGGATTCAAGAATGCAATATTAATTTAATATTACCGGATAGCAAAAGAATAGCTCTGCATTTATGTTTGTACATTTGCAGGTATGCTGAAAGATATAAGGGAAGTTGATGCTGCCGGGATTATCTCCTTTGTGGAGGCACAAGGAGAAAAACCATTCAGGGGCCGTCAGATCATGGAATGGCTGTGGAAGAACGGGGTGACAGATTTTGACAGAATGAGCAATCTGCCAGCCAGATTGAGGAAGTCGCTAAAAGAGCATTTTACCATATCTGCAATACTTATAAAAACAGAACAGACCAGCAGGGATAGAACGCGCAAATTTGGTTTCCTTTGTCCCGATGGATTGCTGGTGGAAGGAGTACTGATTCCAAGCATGGGAAGGGTTACTGCATGCCTGTCATCACAGGTAGGTTGCCCGCTTAACTGCAGCTTTTGTGCCACTGCCAGATTGAAAACAAGGAGAGATCTCTCTGCAGGAGAGATCTTTGACCAGGTGGTATTGCTACAGGATGCTAGTCAGAAGGCTTTTGGCACACATCTCTCCAACCTGGTATTTATGGGGATGGGGGAACCACTTTTGAACTATGATAATGTCCTGACTTCCATATCACATATGACAGATGAAAAGGGACTTGGCATATCCCCCAGGAGAATTACCCTTTCCACAGCCGGACTGACAAAAGGCATTACCCGACTGGCCCAAGAAAAAGTAAAATTCAACCTGGCCATTTCCCTGCATACGGCCAATGATTTAAAGCGAAATGCCCTGATGCCAGTAAATAAATCTAACCCGCTGACAGAGCTGGCTGAGTCCCTGAAATTGTTCCACCAGGAAACCGGCACCCGGATTTCTTATGAATACCTGCTGATGAAAGATTTCAATGACGGCTTGAAGGATGCCAGGGAACTGGCAGAATTTTGCAAGATCACACCATGTAAGGTCAATCTTATTGAGTACAATGAGGTAGATGGCAGCTCACACCAGAAGACCACACCTGAAAGGATGCAGGCATTCGTAGATTTCCTCGCATCACGAAACATGATTGTAAACATACGTCGCAGCAGGGGACAGGACATTGATGCAGCCTGCGGTCAGCTAGCCTGTAAATCCGGGTAAGCTACGATTCCTCGTCAACCTCATCAGATTGAATGATCTTGTATAGATCTTTAAACCTTAGAAGTTTTGTGAAAAACATCAGCATAAGCGATGACAGAATCACGACTATTACTCCCTGGTACCAACTGGCCATGAACCTGCCGGATAGATAGGCGATCAGGAAGAGAACCAGTATAAAAACACACAGCCTGGTTATAAACCTATAATCAGATACCAATCTAAGTTTAATGATTGAAATAACGACCTGTGCCAGGGCCATGTAAACCTGGGTGACCAGGCTTGAGATGGCTGCCCCAAGCGCCTGATATTCAGGGATCAATATAAGATTCAACACAATATTAATCGTCACTGCAGTAGAAGCAAGTATATTTAACTCCCTGAGATTCCCGTTGGCGGTAAGTAAGGTTCCGAAGATATAGGTTGTAGATATGGCTATAAAACCAAACATCAACAAAGGGAATATCCGTGATGAGATCTTTATATGTTCGTTATACATCCAATCCAGGATCTCAAATCCATAAAACAGTCCGAGTCCTGCTAATGTCGCAGCAGGAACAATAATCAGTGTAAACGACAAACGAACCATTTCACCCACATCCTGACCTTTCTTTATCATCCGGGAAAAAATGGGCAGTAGGAGTCCCGCGAAAAGAAAAGCAAACATACTGGCTGCATCCAGTATCCGGAAAGATTGTGCATATATGCCTGCCTGTTCTTTCCCGTTCTCAAGGATGCGTTCCAGCATTACCGAGTCGATCCTGTTATAAAAGGTCATCAACAATATCAACAGGGCAAAGGGAAAACTCTGCCTGATGATTTGTTTAAATCCCTGCAGACCCATTTGCAAACGGAATTTACCGGCGCGGTACCAGACAATCCCGAATGTCACCAGGGCAGTAATGCCATAGGCAACCGTCTGAGAATATACCAGCCATTCTATCCTGAAAACCTGATCGGTTACATTCCCCCAAAGTAGAATTCCACAGATGATAATAACCAGGGTCCGGTCCAGAACGGATATCAGGCTATCAGTCCTGAAATAATGCAATCCGCTAATATTCGATCGCAGGTACAGAATGAAAGAAGCCAGGAACTGGTTCAGGATCAAGACCCAGAGCATACTTAACTGGGCTTTATCATATCCCAGTAACCATCCCGAGAGTATGCAAATAGTTGCATAAAACAGGGCCAGCAGAAATCTCAATCCTACGATCTGAGAAAAATATTGTTGCAATTTCTCTGGTTCCCTGGCAATGCTGCGATTATTGAAATTGGTAATGCCCAGGTCCAGCAGGATATTCAAAAGCAGGGAGAAACTGAACAGGGAAAAGTAAAATCCGTAACCGTCAGCACCGACCACATTTTGTACAGTCCGATCAATGCCAAAAATCCAGAAAGGTTTTACCAGCAGGTTCAGGAACAATACCAGGGCGAGATTTGTGACAAATTTCCTCTTCATCTGAGAAACAAAGATACCGGTTCAAAGCGTTATTTAATTTACAAACTATATTTTTGTTCTAATATTTCCACCGTTTAAAGTTTGCTGATTTTATGATCATTGCTGTAAATACCCGCTTATTGCTTAAAGACAGGCTGGAAGGCATTGGGTGGTTCAGCTATGAAACGCTGAAAAGGATCACCAAACAGCATCCTGAACATACCTTCCTTTTCCTTTTTGACAGGCCGTATGACCCCGGATTCATCTTCAGTGAAAACATTATCCCCCTGGTCATCGCACCCCAGACAAGGCACCCTCTTCTATGGTATACCTGGTTTGAATGGTCCCTGCCCCGGGTAATAAAAAAACACAAGGCTTCCCTGTTTTTCAGTCCGGATGGTTACATGCCCCTCCACTTGAAAATACCATCCATGATTGCCATACATGATATTAATTTTCATCACCGCCCAGGTGACCTGCCAGCCTCATCAAGGTTTTATTACCGGAAGTATTTCCCCCTGTTTGCAGCACAATCAGACAGGATAATTACTGTTTCTGAATATTCCAGGAAAGATATTCAAGACAGTTATGGGGTAAGTCCGGACAAGATAGATGTAGTATATAATGGTGTGAATCAGGTATTTACCCCACTAGATCAGAAAGTGATCACCAGGGTGAGAAACGAATACACCGAAGGCTTGCCCTATTATATCTTTGTCGGCTCCTTTCATCCAAGAAAAAACCTTGCCAGGCTGATGAAGGCATTTGACCTGTTCAGGGACCAATCCCCCGGAGCATATAAACTGGTTATTGTTGGAGAAAGAATGTTTATGACCGGAGACATAGATAAAACCTATGCTAATCTGAAGCATAAAGGAGATATTGTTTTTACGGGCAGGCTATCCCCGGAAAAACTACATGATGTTATGGGTGCTGCATCCGGACTCACATTTGTGCCACTTTTCGAAGGATTTGGAATTCCTCTGCTTGAGGCTATGAACTGCGATATTCCCATCCTGACCTCAAATGTCACTTCCCTTCCGGAAATCGCTGGTAATTCGGCTATTTATTGTGACCCGATGGATATTCAGGATATTTCAAAGGGGATGTTATCCCTGGCCACCCAGCCTGATTTGCAAAAGGCCCTGGTCTCAGAAGGACGAAAAATAAGAGAATCTTTCAGCTGGGATCTCACAGCTGATAAAGTATGGAAATCTTTGCTTAAAATCACTCCGGCTTGATCTTTTATGCTCAAATCCAGTTATTATAAAGGTCAGATTGAAGCAGGTTGTGATGAAGCAGGCAGGGGTTGCCTCGCGGGACCAGTATTTGCAGCAGCTGTCATTCTTCCTCCGGAATTCCAACACCCACTGCTGGATGATTCAAAAAAACTCAGTGCAAAGCAGCGTAATGTGTTACGTCCTATCATTGAAAACGGGAGCATCTCTTTTGGCGTTGCCCTGGCAGATCAATCAGAGATTGATGACATCAATATCCTTAATGCATCCATACTTGCCATGCACAGGGCACTTGAAAAACTGGAAAATCCGCCAGGACTTATCCTGGTTGATGGAAACCGCTTTTTTCCTTACCATGATATTCCATATAAGACCATTATCAAAGGTGACGGCATATACATGAACATTGCTGCTGCATCGGTGCTGGCCAAGACGCACAGGGATGAATATATGGCTGTCATTGATCAGGAATATCCAGCATATGGCTGGGCTAAAAACAAAGGGTATCCTACCACATCTCACCGCCAGGCAATACTAAAATTTGGTGCCACTCCCCATCACCGTAAGAGTTTTACCTTATTGCCCCCCAGTACAGGCTAGGAATTCAAATAAATTCCAATTATTAGATTATTTCCATACTTTATTACATACGTTAATTTAATATTTTAATAGTTATTCTTAATTAATGAATTGGATTTTATTTATTGATTATTAAGTTATTTAATATATTATTTGAATAGTATTCTATTAGTCTTTTTTACTCTATTCTTTTTAATACTTGTTTCCACAATATTGTATCTTTGTGTTAGGAAAATGTTAATTCTTTAAAATCACCTCAATAGTATTTAAACCTTTAATTCTCTAATTTTAACGCGATTCCGCAAATCTCAAAGCATATTTTGTCTTGAAAAGAAAAAAACAAAAGGACATTAATCTTAAGAGAATTAATCGTCATGCTCTTCTCTTTAACAACCGAGAAAAGAGAGTCATAGATGAATATTGTAGAAAACATAAGATTAATAATAAATCCAAATTCATGCGTGAATCCATCATGGCTACTATTCTGCAGGATTATCCAACCCTGTTCGAATTTGAAGAAAATAATACGTTGTTTACTTCACGTTAAGGAATAATGTCAAGGTTTGTGTATGGATTGGTTGTGTATTTATTAGTTAGGTAAAAAATTCTAAGATGGCATTTCAGATAGATGTTACTAAAATTACCCCTTATGTCCTCATCGACAAAGGTGAAATAGTTATACATGGAAGATCTATTCCAGAAGATTCATTCGAGTTTTATGAACCGATTGTAGAGGCTTGTATGGAGTATATCCGGAGACCAGCCAAGCATACGGTAGTCCGCATACATCTTGACTACGTAAATAGCGGGTCAAAGAAGTATCTAACCAACATCCTTACTATTCTTGAGAAGTCTTACTTCAGCGGTTACAGTTATGAAATCATCTGGATCTATGATATTGATGATGAGGCAATTTATGACCTTGGCACTGACCTGAAGGGTATCATAAAAATCCCGCTGAAAATTGAACCCTCATCATAAATCCAGACACCTGGAACAACATCAGATCCTGGCCAGGATCTCCTCCTATTTCATCGGTGATTTTGTCCTTGATCAAGCCCTCCATCAATCTCTGTCGGACATTGGGAAAATAGCCGGAGCGGATAAGGTCTATATTTACCGCATCCACCATAAGGCAAAACTGGCTCATATTACCCATGAATGGGTAAATCCGGATGCCACTTTGATTCCAGGTTCAACCACCTCATTTGCGCTGGATAATTATGGATGGTTAATAAACCAGCTTGGCAAGACAGAGATCATCTTCATCAGAGATACAGGCAAGCTGCCCAATGAGGCCGTAAATGAAAAAAAGGTACTGATGGAACAGGGAGTTAAATCCCTGTTCGCCTATTCTTTCGAAATTGCGAATAAACTTGAAGGATTCATAGGGATTGAATATATGCAGGTTCAAGACTCACTTCCGGAAGAGTACCAGGAGATCTTGAAGATTGCAGCTGATATCATCGGTTTTTCACTGGAAAGGAAAATGAGTGAGAAATCATTGAGAAGGACTGAACAATTGTATGAAAAGATCTTTGAAAATACCGGCGCAGCCACTGTTACCATAAAACCCGATACCACCATACTTATAGTAAATTCTGAGTTCGAGCGATATATTGGGTTATAAACGAAAAGAAGTTGAGGGTAAGGTACGCCTGGTGGACCTGCTGGAGAGAAAGGATCAATCGGTTTTGAAAAAGCACCATCATTTATTGATGAGCAATCCTGATGCAGTTCCAAAAAACTATGAATTCAGTTATCAGACCAAGAAAGGTGATATCCGTATTGCTTTTATGACAGGCTCATCCCTGATCGATACTAAAAACTGCCTTGTCTCTTTTATCGATATTACAGAATTTAAGGATGTTGAGAGTCAACTACGTATTGCCAAGGATAGGGCAGAAGAATCTGACCGTCTGAAATCTGCCTTCCTGGCAAATGTCTCCCATGAGATAAGGACCCCGTTGAATGCTATCACTGGCTTTTCTTCCCTTCTTGCCAATCCGAATCTGCAACTTGATAAGAAAGAAAAGTACATCAAACAGATTCTCAATGGAAGCAATGAGCTGGTAAACCTTATCGATAATGTCCTTGATATCTCACGGATAGAATCTGGGTACATTAAAACCAAAGATCACTGAGTTTCTGTTAAATGTACAATTGGCAGAGATACTGGAGTTCAACAAGGATTTAAGAGACCAGCATGCCAAGGAAAACTTGGCAATTAAATTGAATGTACCGGAAGGGAGTGAGAAATTATTGGTCAAGACTGATCAGAGGATATTGGTGCAAATCCTAGGAAGCATCATTGAAAATGCAATCAAGTTTACGAGTTCCGGTAGCATAGAATACGGTTATTCAATCCTTCCCGACAAATCTGATCCTGCGGAGGATCAGCGTCTCTTATTTTTTATGAAAGACACCGGGATCGGTATTTCGAAAAAAGATAAAGACAGGGTCTTCGAACGTTTTGTCAAGATTGTCGACAAGGATGCTCACCTCTACAAGGGGGCCGGCCTGGGATTGGCACTGGCCAAGGATCTGGTACAAACTTCTAAGAGGAGAGATCTGGGTGGAATCCAATCTTGGAAAGGGATCCACCTTTTATTTCAGCATACCCTATGAGTCACCTTCATTAGATAAGGATGATGAGCAACCGTTAAGTAAAAGGGAGGAAATGGACTGGTCCGGAAAAACTATAATGGTTGCAGAGGATGCTGAATCGAATTACCTGTATATAGAGGAAATCCTGAGCCCTACCAATGCCAGATTGATACGTGCCAGCGATGGATTGGAAGCCATTGAGATTTTCCGTGCACACAAGGATACCATAGATCTTGTTTTCATGGATATTTTAATGCCGGAATATGATGGATTTGAGGCCACGAAGTTAATCCGGAAAATAAAAAAGGATATCCCGGTAATTGCACAAACCGCATTCACCTTTGAAGGTGAAATGGTGGATGGACTGTATGCTGGCTGTTTCGATGACTACGTAGTAAAGCCGTTCAATATTAAGGTGATCTACAAACTTCTCGGCAAACACCTCTTCAATGAATCATAATCAATGATAAGTCGGATTTACTGCTTCTCTTATCAGGGATAATACATAAGGAGCCTAACGTGTTTTGTGAAGCGGAATTCGTAGCGACGATGTATCCTCTCCAATAAATGAAGAAACCGTCCCAGCTACAGTGAGACGGCTCCCTTTTTAAACCCTTTCAGGTGATGATATATAGGTGAACTGTACATATAATACACCTGAAAATCGAAATACCCTTACCCCGAAATTAAAAATCAGGTCGGCAGGCTAATTTTTACGGTTGTTCCTTTACCTGTTTCACTTTCTATCCGCAGGTCACCATTGTGTAATTTGACCAGCTCATAACAGAGGCGTAAACCCAGCCCCGTGCCAGTTTCTCTTGAAGTCCCTGCAGTACTGATCATCTCCTTATTACCGAGCAGGTCTTTGATCCGGTTCTCCGGAATACCTACCCCGTCATCTTCTACAGAAATAAGCAATAAATGCTTATTTTCCGGATCCTCTGTAACTGATATTCGAACATTTCCTCCCTCATTTGTAAATTTGATAGCATTTGAAACCAGGTTCCGGAGGACAATATCCATAAGTTCCTTATCAGCAAAAGTAGTTGTCTCTCCATCAAAGTCAGGTTCAAGGGTAATCGATTTCTGTCCTGCCATCTCCCTGTGCAAGGCAAATACTTCTTCAATAACAGGTCTTATATCAATGATTTCCGGATTAAAATTCACCTGATCACCCTGGCTACGTCCCCAATACAAGAGGTTATCAATCAAATTGAGTGCTGCACTGCTAAGCTCCCTGAATGATGTAAACAATTGGTTACGTTTGTCTTCCTCCAGGTCGAAATCCAATAGCACAGAATTTTGCACCAGGCTGGCAACCGGACTTTTTAAATCATGTGCAATGATCGAAAAAATCTTATTCTTGAAATCCAGTGATTCCTTTAATTCCAAGTTCCGGGCTTCAATATTTTCATTCTTCTGTTGAATTTCCTGGTTACTCGTATTCAGTTCTCTGGTTCTTTCCTCTATTAAACTTTCCAGGTTCCTGTTAATGTATTCAATCTCATTCATCAGCTTTCCCTTTTCCTTCATAAGCCAATATCCAATTCCTGATGATCATGGCAGCGTGAAGAAAGACAAAAATCATTACTGCAAAATGCATGGCATAATCTTTGGAAATTGCCGTCTGAGAATTTGCAATCCATAGATCATTGATGAATGCTCCCATCAAAACAAGGATGGCGACAAGGTATATGACCTCATCCTTTTTGCCGCTGATTACCCTTCGGATGCCAATCACCAGATAGTAGATCAATAAAAACAGTACACCTGGCTGGAAATAGAACATGGTGTAAGAAAATACCTTTACATCGAAAAATGTTATTACCAGGACAGAAAGAATGATAAGAATCGTATTGATTCGTGATATGGGTAACATATACCGTACCGGAAAAAGAAGATATAGATACCAGATACCGGCCCCAAAAGCCAGGAATGAACCAACATATTCCATCCTTATCAAGCAATTCCAGGGTATCTCAATCAAATGGTTAATCGGATACAGATCTGTGTGTAACAGTCTTATAAACATCCCGGCCAGCACAAGGGAAAAAAATAGTATTATTTTGTCTTCTCGGTAAAAAATGAAGAAAAAGAAAAAGAATAGAGAAAAAGCCAGTAGGAATCCAAGAGATAAAAAGCTGATAAATCTGTATCTGTATTCTACACTAGCCAATTTATCGGGATGCCCGATTTGTATCGACCTCCAGAAAGCACCACGGCGGTGTTGAAAGTTTGATGCATGAATCAAAACCTGCAAAGTATCCGATAAAGGACTATATTGGATCCTGCCGGGATCATAGTCAGCTTCACTATTGTCCCATGAATTACCGGGTTTGCCATTTGACCGAACAAGATCATTATCCAAAAAAAGATTAAATGAGGCGTCAAAGACAGGTACATCGAATCCAATTTCTGAAGTAAAATCTTCGGGTAAAATTATTCGAAGTCGGTAGGTAGCATAACCTTCACCTCTAAAATCAAGGGTGTTGTGCCTGTAATCCTTCCAATAGCCAGGAACATTTACAAACAAGGTAGGTTCAGGAGCTTGGTCTTTGGTAAAAGCATCTGGATCAATGAAGTTTTCCCAGTAAAACTCCCACTCACCATCCAGTTTCAGGTAGCATTGTTCATTAAATTCATAATTCCGCAGGTCTATAATTCCCTTTTCAGGCCTTGCCCATTCCTGGCTATTTCCTGCTGCCATTAACTGGCTAAGTAATATCAGTAATATGCTATACCTGTACCCTTGCATTTATGTAATAAGACTTTCAGATTTAGATGGGTAAACGTAAAAAATATAGATAAGATACATTTCTAATGTTGAGATATATCACCAGGGTTAATAAACCTCACTTATCTAGTAATTGGAAAACAGGTCCGATTTTTTTGACTTTACGTTTACTTGATGTACATTTGCACACTGAAAATGCAAAAATTGCGGGGTGGAGCAGCTGGTAGCTCGTTGGGCTCATAACCCAAAGGTCGTAAGTTCGAGTCTTACCCCCGCTACTACCAGGAACCCGGTGCGATAATCGCACCGGGTTTTTTATTGCCCTGGCGTCAGGAGCTTGCTCATGTAAGCCAAGGGTAAGAAAAAAGCCGCTACGAGCGGAGCGAGTGCGGGTTTCTGGTAGTAAAGCATCCCCATAATGGTACTCGCTCGGCCGAAGGCCGGGCAACACTGCCCCCAATACTAAGAAAAGCCTTGATTTTCTTATCTTAGTTCATCCATGAATCACCTAATCCTCTGGAAAGATATACGCTTATTTATTGGGCAAAATCCGAGATCTACAACAGGGCACAGTCACCCTATTGTACAATTAGTGGTGGCAATCAATGGTGTATTTAAAACCAAGGTGCCAGCGACAGGTGAATGGATCACACAAAAAGGGCTTTTGATCAAACCAAACCATCCACACCAATGTGATGCAACAGATGTTCCAATCTTTAGCTTAGACATTGATCCAGATACAGCCTTAGGTGAATGGGTTCTTACAAAAATCTTAAAAGATGATCCATTGTTGGCTTATCCCTCAGAACAACTCGGGCAGATAAATTTTGAACTGATACATAGCTGCCTGCAATCCGAAAACTGGGATAAACTATATACACATATTACAAAGGTATTCCGATTTGAAGATGCGCATCAGCATGAACCAAAAGACGAAAGAATTGATCTCACACTAAGACACATTCATGAAAACATACACGAAATCCTATCGACAGAACAGTTGACCAATATCTCCTTCTTAAGTGAAAGCAGGTTATTGCACCTTTTTAAAGAAGAGATGGGTTTGCCTGTTCGCAATTATATTTTATGGTACCGTTTGAAAGTAGCACTTGGGCACATTATTAACCAAGGATCACTGACTGAGGCTGCACACATGGCCGGTTTTTCTGATCAATCACACTTCACCAGAACTTGCCAGAAGATGATTGGTGTCCCACCTTCGATTATTACTAAGAATAGCAAATTCGTTCAAGTTTCTTTCTCCTCATAGCTTCAACTTTGTATCAAACTTTCAATTGATACAGCCATGAAATACAAAAGCGTTGTTTTAACAAGAAGAGGAGGCCCTGAAGTTTTGCAGATTCAAGAGCAAGTACTCAGAGCTCCAGAGATAAGTGAACTACAAATTAAAGTGTTGGCCTGCGGTGTAGGCAGAACAGATGTTGCCATGAGATATGGCTATTATCCCTTTGCGCCAAAGATCCCATTCGTACCAGGTTACGAAATTGTGGGTGTGGTAACAGCAGTTGGTTCCGCAGTAAACCAGTTCAAAATTGGAGATACTGTAGCCGCATTGACAGTGTATGGAGGATATTCAGAATATATCTATCTGGAAGAAGAGAATCTGGTTGCTGTTCCAGAAAATGTAAGTCCGGATGAAGCCGTTGCTGTTATACTCAATTATTGCACTGCCTTCCAGATTCTTCACAGAGTGCTGCGGGTAAAAGAAGGAGATAAAGTTCTAATCACCGGCGCCTCCGGTGGTGTAGGTTCAGCCTTGCTTGATCTTGGGAAACTTGCTGGACTGCTTATGTACGGAACAGCGTCCATTGATAAGCATACCTTGGTAGAAGAACACGGAGCGATTCCTTTGAATTATAGATCTGAGGATTGGATGGATGAGCTAAAAAAATCGGAACCGGAAGGTTTAGATTTTGTAATTGACGGGGTCGGCGGAATGTATATCGGCCAAGGGTTTTGCGCACTAAAAGCCGGCGGAAAACTGGCGGAATATGCCTATCCAAATTTCAAAGGAATGCTTGCTGGATTACTAAAATTGAAATTGCTTAATTTATCTCCCAATGGTAAATATGGTGAGTTTTATGGAATCTCAGCAAGCTATAAAAAAGACAAAACCAACATCCAGGAAGATATGGAATCACTATTCCATTTATTAAAAGACGGAAAGATCAATCCAATTATTTCGGAAAGATTTCCAATTCTTGAAGCAGCAAAAGCAAATTCAATGCTTGAGTCTGGTAAGATATCAGGAAAGATCGTGTTGGTTTCGCCTGGGTTGAATTGTTGAATTCCTCCTGAGACCTTTTGAAGGATAGCTATTACATTTCTGTCTTCTATGGAAATGCATTTGACAAGGTGAGTATGTCTCCCATCAAGTCAAGGTTAGATATTTCACTCACATAGTCTACTACCATGAACCCGTTGCGACTTCGCAACGGGTTTTTTCGTCCTCCTTTCAGGATCGTATCCATCAATTGAATTCCTTATATTAGAACCATGAATTCAACAACGCTTAGTGTATTTATCTGGGGAATCTATGTTCTCCTAAGTGGAATTATGTTGCTTTTGTTTCCTAAAGCTACTTTATCCCTGTTTGGACATGCAGCACCTAAGGATCACTGGGTAAGGGTGGTCGGTATATTGGCTCTTTCACTTGGATACTTCTACATAGTTGCTGCTCAAAATGAACTGGTAAGTCTATATTGGGCTTCTATCTTTGCAAGATTTGCAGGATTTCTCGGTTTTGCATCTCTGGTAGTATTTAAGAAAGCAAAATCCAAATTAATACTATTCGGAATTATTGATGTTCTTGGTGCTTTGTGGACCTTAATTACCTTAACAATTTAGTATTAGAAATTACATCAGGATGGGCACAACAAATGAACTTGCGCAATATATCAGGCAATATTTTGGTGCTGCAGACCAGGAGTTGGAAATCATTTCATCATTCTTTCATGAGGAAAACTTGGACGAAAGCGAGTTCTTCTTGCGGAAAGGACGCAGGTCCGACCGCATGGCCTTCCTCCGCAGTGGCATCATCCGGGAATGGGTAGAGGTGGAGGGCAAGGAAATTACCAAGTGGATCTCGACCGAGGGATACTTCATTGTTGATCTGAGCGCTTTCCTATTTGACCATCCGTCCAGATGGAACCTTCAGGCACTGGAAGATTGCGAACTTTATGTCATTGAAGCTGAAAAATACAACAAGCTGGGCAGCTTGGTACCCCGGTGGACCGAACTAGAAAAGCTATTCCTCACACGATGCTTTTCCGTACTTGAGGACCGGGTACTTTCGCATCTTGCTATGAATGCTGAAGAACGTTATCGTCAACTTTACAATTACAATAACAAACTTTTCATTAATGTTCCCCTTCACTATCTGGCCTCCATGCTGGGGATGACCCCGGAAACCTTTAGCAGGATCCGGAAGAAAATCCTGGAAGAAGATTAGATCGTCTCTTGATCTATGTCAAGCCGGACTGTTCGTTTTGTATGGAACTTTGTACTAAACAAAACACAACGAAATGAAAACATATAATGATTTTTCAAGAGAAATTAACAGTAAGGCTCCTGTAGTGTTCCGTCAAAGCATAACCATCAACGCAGAACGTGAAAAAGTCTGGTCCATCCTCACAGATATTAATAGCTGGAGCAAATGGCAGACTGAAATTAAAACTGCTGCTCTGGATGGCGAGCCTATTCCGGGTAATACTTTTACGTGGCACAGTGGCGGCACCCTAATCCGTTCTAAAATTCACACCCACCATCCTTCCAGCAACTTTGGCTGGACTGGCGGCATGCCAGGTTTAAGAGCTATACACAACTGGATCCTGGAAGATAAAGGTGGTCAAACTGTTGTGAAAGTTGAAGAAAGCATGGAAGGCCTACTAGCAAAGTTGATGCGGTCAAAGCTTAACCGCACGCTGGAAGAAAGCCTTGAAAGCTGGCTCAGTCAGCTAAAAAAACAATCCGAAAAGACTTCAAATCAGGGATAAAATCTGCAAACCTCTACCATACCTCTTACCAGATCCAGGTTAGATATTTCACTCACATAGGCTACTAAAGAAAGCCTTGCGCATCCGCGCAGGGCTTTTTTCATTTATGGCCTCAAGCTTGCTTGAAAGGCCAGGAAGGGAAAAAGGACTGGGTGAACGAAGTGAACCGAGCTTGCGAGCTCACCGAAGGTAACCAAGGCTTTCACTAGTAAAGCACCCCCAATTGGACTGGTGAAGCCGAAGGCTGAACAACACTACCCCCGCTACTAGGAAGAGGCTGTATCAAAAGTCATCCTGAGAGGGTTTCATCGCTAATCTTGCATGGGTTTTTCGAAGTTAGACCCGAAAACAGGCTTGTCCCTTTCAACAGAATCAAGAAGTCACAATACTGTGAGTTTTTCCACATTTGTAACTTTTCGACTTTTCAATTATTTTCGAGCTATTTTTGTAATTATCTGCATTACAGCATAATAAAAAGATGACACATGTATATAATCCGAATGAATAAGTCACCTAAATGGAAAAAAGTCACCACTCTGTGACTTGCCATTTATCCAAAAAGAGGACAAAGGCAATAGAAAGCTTTGGTTAATGGGGCCGCCCAAACGAGCAAGAGGACATATCTTTTGAGACACCCCCTTTTTTGTGTCCTACATATCCCTTGCAGATGAGCGTTTTACAGCAATTTAAGCATTACTATTGAAGTTAGATAATGCCATTTGTGGTTATGTATTTGTGTTTTATCCAGAAACACCATTTGTATCCTTGCCACTTTTTAGACTATACAAGTAAAAATTTGGTATTATATATGATACTGACATGCAGCTAATATGCATTTCACTACCTGCGTCAAGCTAATAGAGTCATATTTGACACTATTTACTTGTTTTTATTAATAAAACAGTTTACTTTTACATAATTGTATCATATATGATGCTTGAAAGGAAATAAAAATGACAAATGAAGAAATAATTAAAGTAATTAAGGATAGAAAAGATATACTTGGAATTAACCAGGAATATCTTGCAGATCTTTCTGAGGTTGGGCTGGCAACACTAAAGCGCTTTGAGAGCGGAAAAGGAAACATAACCTTGAATAACCTTCACAAAATTGCAAGTGTTTTAGGATTGGATATTAATCTTGAAATAAAAAAGCCTAACAAATGAGACGTGCGGAAGTATATAGAAATAGTGTCTTAGCAGGTATCTTGTTAGAAACTGATAGTGGTAGTTATACATTTACATACGATTCAGGGTATTACAACGATAATTCAAAACCTGGCATTAGTCTGACAATACCCAAAACGCAATTAACATATACTTCTGAATACCTGTTCCCTTTTTTTTTTAATATGCTTTCAGAAGGGACGAATAGGGCACTTCAATCGAAGCAATTAAGGATCGACGAAAAAGATTTTTTTGGCTTATTGCTGGCCACTGCTCAATATGATACCATAGGTGCCATTACAGTTAAACAGATAGATTAGGAAGAATCATATGGAAATAAAAAATTGCCCTGGGTTATTATCTGAGGGATTTTCAAAATACAGTCCTCGTTTCCTTCGAAGAATGTTTAATGGGAAAAAGGTAAGTCATATTTTACCATATAATGCCCCAGAAGTTGATGAAGCGGATCAAAAAAAGTTCATGCAAAATCAAAAAAGAATTTCTATATCCGGTGTACAGGAAAAGTATTCGGTGCTACTTGAAAAAAACAATCTACGATTAACAGAAGAAAAAGAACAAGGCACTTATATACTTAAACCTAAACCCCATGGACTACAAAGGACAAGCATGGTTCCAGTAAATGAGCATTTAACAATGCAAATTGCCTCTCAAGTATATAAAATCCAAACTGCAGAAAACGGAATAGTTTTTTTCATCAATAATGAACCCGCATACATTACAAAACGATTTGATATCGGTCCAGATGGATTCAAACGTGGAAAAGAAGATTTTGCATCCCTGGCAGGTAAAACAGAAGAAAATGCAGGAAAAAGCTTCAAATACAATTATTCCTATGAGGGTATTGCTGAACTTATTAAAAAACATGTAGGAGCATGGAAAGTTGAGATGGAAAAATATTATAGTGTAGTAATCTTTAATTTTTTGTTCTCTAATGGGGATGCTCATCTAAAAAATTTCTCTCTATTAGAAACAATAGATGGGGACTATGTTTTAAGTCCTGCATATGACCTATTGGACACAAGAATTCATGTTGATGAAGAAAGTCTATTTGCATTAGAGGATGATCTTTTTAAAGAATGGCATTGGTCCAATTGCAGAATTCAAAATCCAGATCACCATCCTTGCAAGGAAGATTTTATTGAATTCGGAAAAATAATTGGAATAAACGAAAGCAGAGTAATAATAATACTTGCCCCCTTTCTGAAAAAACAACCTGAGGTAGAGAACTTGATTAATAGATCTTTTCTGGATAAGGAAACCAAGAATCTTTATAGAAACCACTATAAAGAACGATTGGGGATGCTTAATTTGGTATAGCAAATATATATCTACTGGAATCATTCAGAAAATCAACAACTTCAGCCAGATCCTTCCAAAAATCAAGGATAGATATTTTGCTGCGCTGAGCTGAAGGTTCAAACGTATAGTCTACTAAAGAGGACTCCTCATCAGATTTGATGGGGAGTTTTTTATTTATACCCCCTGACCCGTATAAGTTCTGGCTTTGCGAGGAATAATGAATTCACTTTGTAGGTTAGATATTCCTGTATTTGCGGACAAATATGCAATCAGACTGAAAATATGTCCAAAGCATCAATCTCTTACCTTCTTCTTCCATTTTTTGATGCATTTTATATTTAATCGCATATAAAAATAAAAAATAGTCATAATTTATATGTATTTACGTATATAAATGTATTTTTGCCTTATAATATATTTAAATGCATATAATGAAAAATTTATCAGATTTTGTAAAAGAACGCAGGAAAGAAGTCAATCTTACCCAGGAAGAATTTGCTGAGCGAGCTGGAGTAGCGCTCACAGTTGTCAGGAAAATTGAACAAGGAAAGACCAATATGAACCTTGATAAGGTAAATTTGGTTCTCAGGATGTTTGGACATGAATTAGCTCCGGTAAAAAGTAAACAATTATCAGAATGAGAAGCGCAAAGATTTATTACAAGGAATCAGTGGCAGGAAAGCTGGTAGAAACAAATGAAGGTGATTATGTTTTTCAATATGAAGAGCAATATGTGGAGAATCATCCCAATGAGTTTATCACTTTTACTATGCCAGTTTCCACAGTGCCATACATAGAAAAAAGACTGTTTCCCTTCTTTGAGGGACTTATTCCTGAAGGCTGGTTATTGGATATCGCTGCCAAAGGCTGGAAGATTAATCCAAATGATCGAATGGGGCTCCTAATGGCATGTTGTAGGAATTGTATTGGAGCAGTCAGTGTCGTACCAATATCAGAAGAAAATGAATAAGTGTCTTTATTGCTATAAATCCATAGAAGGAAAAGCTGATTTTCATGAGAAGTGTAGCTTGAAATTTTTTGGATCAAAAAATGCACCTGAATTATCTTATTCGATTGATCAGATGGCTGAGCTGGCTAGATATATAGTTCAAAGAAGTATTGCCATCCCAGGTGTCCAGGCTAAATTGTCAATGTCATTAATAAAAGAGACTCAAGGAAAATCTGACAATAGATTAACTGTGGTTGGTGCTTTGGGAGGCGGCTACATTTTTAAACCTCCATCTGAAAGATTTCCTGAGATGCCACAAAATGAACATCTTACCATGAGAATCGCTGAGGCATTTGGCATACGAGTGGCCCCTTCGAGCTTGATAAAGTTGAGTTCAGGAGAACTTTCGTATATAACTAAGCGAGTTGACCGCAAAGAAGAGGGGGAGAAAATCCATATGATTGATATGTTTCAGATTACTGAAGCATTTGATAAATATAAAAGCTCAATGGAGAGGGTAGGCAAGGCATTAAATAGTTATTCCGACAATCCTCTGCTGGATGTACTTTTTTTCTTTGAGTTGGCTCTTTTTAGTTTTCTTACCGGCAACAATGATATGCATCTAAAGAATTTTTCAATGATAGAATCAGCTTCAGGTTGGGTTCTGTCTCCTGCATATGATTTATTAAATGTGACTATTATTAATCCTGAAGATGACGAAGAACTTGCTTTGACAATGGAGGGTAAGAAGAAGAAAATCAAGCGGGAGCATTTTGAAAGACTAGGAGAAGGATTAGGCTTAACACCTAAGCAAATTAGTGGAGTTTTTAATCGTTTCAACAAAAACAAACCAAAGGCTATTCACTGGATTAATAACTCTTTTTTATCACATGAAATGAAAGAATTGTATTCGCAATTACTTGAAGAGCGATATGCGAGAATATTTAATGACTTTTAGGTGAATTCATATCATTGATTGTTATGGATCCTTGTTTGCTTCCTCTAATTCTGCTAGCTCTTTCGCCAGAATCTGCCACAAAATAACATCAGCAATAATCGTAATGAAAGTCTCGACCTTTTAATCAAATCATATCCCTTTGATTATTCAGGCGTTTTGTGATTTTAGGCACTAGGATTAGACACTGAATTAGATCCAATCTCTCTATTTCCTTAGTTTAGATCAAATCGAAAACGAATAGAATAATTGACCTGGGTATTTATGTAATTGCCAATCAGCCTTTAAAGCTCGAGCAGTAAATGGGGACCTTATACTGGATTGGGACGTGGAGGGCTATTTTGAATGCTCAAAGGCATTGCTTTTGAGATTATTAAAATAAGAAAAAAGTTATGGGCTTTAGATTTAAAATTAACAACTTTATTAAATATGATATTGTGAATTATCAAACTACTATTAAACAATGAACAATGAAACACTTTAACCTGTTGAGAATTTGTATGTTTTCTATCTTCTTATTTCCAATTATATTAAGTGCAAATACCAATGAAATCACTTTTTATGTTTCACCAAGTGGAAATGATGCATGGAATGGGATAAGCATTGATAAGCCTTTTGCAACAATAAATAGAGCAAGAGATGCCATCCGTGACATGAAAAATACAATAGGACTTTCAAAACCTGTAACTGTATATATTCGTGGTGGGCTTTATGAACTAGAAGAAACACTTGTTTTTAAACCTGAAGATTCAGGGAGCAGGGATTGCCCAATTCTATATGTTGCATATAATAATGAAATACCAGTTATTAGTGGCAGCAAACGAATTACAGGGCAATGGGAGCATTACCAGGGCAATATCCAAGTTACAAATATTGATGCGGTTAGGGAAGGGAATTGGTTTTTCAGACAGCTATTTGTTAATGACAAAAGACAGACTAGTGCACGCATCCCCAATACTGGGTTTTTAAATATTGATGAAACAGATGACATTATCGGCAGGAATGGTTTTAAGTATAGGGAAAATGATTTTAAAAGTTTTAAAAATCTTACTGACGTTGAAGTTGTATTATTTGACAAATGGAACGAATCAAGGCTCCTCGTTTCTAATTTAGACGAACAAAACAGGATAGTAAAATTTACCGGCCCAATAAATCGGAGGTTAGGAAGTGGTAACAATCGCAATCGTTATTATATCGAAAATATTAAGGAGGGATTGGATGAACCAGGAGAATGGTATTTAGACAGACATGAAGGGAAGTTATATTATTGGCCTCCAGAAACCATTTGCCCCAGCGATCTTGAAAATGCCGAAATTAGAGCACCTATTTTAAACGAACTTTTAAGATTTGAAGGCGATTTACAAAATAACAATCATGTTGAATTTATCAACATAAAAGGCATTACTTTTTGCGATACGGATTATATTTTACCGGAATCGGGTATTCCCGCTATAAGAGACGTTGGCGACATATGGTTTCCGTCAACAATTACATTCAAAGGTGTAAGCGAATGTATTTTTGAGAATAATATTATTAAAAATACAGGAACATACGGCTTGGAGATAAGCGGAAACGCCATTCGAGTTATAGGTAATAAGATTTATGATACCGGTAGTGGAGGAATAATTACAAGAAGTTATGGCAGACATCGCAATATCATCATGTATAATCATATCCATCATTGTGGAGACATATTTCATGGTGGTGTCGGAATTAATATTGATGATGGTGGAGGATTAATTGCCAACAATTTGGTTCATGATGTTGGTCAATCCGGAATATATGGACGGCATTGGTCAACAGATTACGGACAGGAACAGGAAAGAAGAAACCAAGAACAAGGGTTGATCATTGAATATAATGAGATTTATGATGTAATGCAGAAATTAAATGATGGAGGAGGAATTTTTATTCGGGATGACTACGTCGTAATTCGAAACAATCTTATTCATGATGTTTTTCCTCCACCTGAGGGACACGGTAGTAACGCCTTAGGTATTTATACCGGTTGTGAAACAAGAAACTGCCTTATTGAGAACAATGTTGTATATAGAACACAGGCAGGAATGCATGTGTGGCATAAAAACAGAAATAATACATATTTCAACAACATCTTTATTAACGGCGATAGATGGCAAGTTGATTTTCATAATCCTACAGGCGATTACCAACATCATCAATTAAGATTTCTACGAAATATTATATATTTTTCAAATGCCGACGGAATTCTTTACAGTATTAGAGGAGAAAGATCGATGCCGATGGAGTCAGATTACAACCTTATTTATCATCCAAAAATTAAAAATTTTAAAATTATAGGATTGGAGGGTATAAATACTTTTAATGATTGGCAAAATAGTGGATTTGATACTCACTCAATCATAGCCGATCCCTTATTCGTAGATCCTGAGAATGATGATTATACTTTAAAACCCGAATCTCCTGCAATTAAGTTAGGTTTTAAGCCAATAGACCTCTCAGGAGTTGGCATAAGAAAATATATAAAAAAGTGATTATGTAATTAGACCTTAAAAAGTCATATTTCTCGAGGGTTTACTATTGATATAATAACAGTTTCCCAAGATTAATAATTTGAAATCACTGTTATCCTACTAAATTCTAAAGTCGGTAATTTTTATTCTGTATAGCCCATAAACAGGGCATTGGTTTTTCATTTCTCAAATGGACCTCCTCCATTTCTGCAGCAAATAAGGCCAGTTGCTGTGTCCCATCCGGGGATTTTCTGTCAATCTGGTAACTCCTGTTCTTGCTCCTTAGCAGCTCTATCCCCACCACTACTGCTGAGAAAATCATTGATTTCTATCAAGCCCCTAACTAAGTCGAGGTTAGATATTTCAATCACCTGGTCTACTAAGATAAACCCGTTGTACGAAAGTTCACCGGGTTTTTTATTTGGTTTTCAGAGGTAATCATTCTCCAACCAATATTTGTACAATGGATCATTGAAGGTTATAGTCTTCCCTACTATGTCAAGGACTTCCTTGTCGTGCAAACTTCGTTTTACCTTCAATGCATTAGCTGATGTTCCCAGATTATAGTTCTTTAATACTCGTTGGGATGTAAGCTTCTCTTCTCCAGCAATGATTGCGTTCAATAAATTTATTTGCCGTGATGTAAGATCATCCGTAAGAATCTGGAATAGCATACTGAGTTGCGCTACCAGATCCTCAAAAGCTAGCTGGACAGTATCCGAATCACAAATACTCTCGGTCCTCAACCATGCTTGTTGGGATAATTGCTGTACATAATATGGGTGATTATCGCAAAGTCTGGCAACACTTTCAGCTGCGATATTCGAAATTGTTTTACCCGTTCCTTTAAAACGCTCAGTAATAAAAGATATCCATTCACCCTCTTTGATTTTCTCCAGGAAAATCAGATCTCCAAATTTGTAGAAGGGCATTGATGGTGAACTAAATACTTCCATGAGCATATGTCGTTTACTACCATATAGACAGTATGAAACATGCTGGTGCAATTGCCAGTGAGATCTGAGCTTTCTTTGAAAACCAAGTGAGTCTTTAAATTCTGAGATATTCTGAAATTCGTCTATGCACAGAATGAGTTTCTTCTTCAATTTTATAGCGATTCTTTCTGCCAGGTCTAATATGTCATCAGGATCTTTTTTCACCTCATCCCAATCCATTGAAAGTTTTAGTTCTGTACCCGGATCAGGGCTGAAGCTAAGATTTGGAATGAATCTTCCCAAAAAACTTTTTGCATTCTCTAGAATAGTCTCAATTCTGGATGCAGAAGCCTGCAGGACCTTAGTTGCAATCAACTTGTAGAATTGTTCCTCAGAACGGATATTGTGCAGATCCATCATACAAATGATGATATCCTTTGTATTTCTGCTTATTTGTTTGCTCGCTTTTAGTACAAGGGAGGATTTTCCCCATCTTCTTGGAGAAATGAGGATTGTATTTATTGATGATTCGAAATTTGAAACCAATCGCTTGGATTCAAGTATTCTATTTGTAAAATCATCATCATGTACAAGTTTGCCGAATGTGAAAGGAACTTCCATTTCTAATCTTTCACTCAAATTTACAACAAAATAGATTGCTTACCAAATGGTAAGTTGCCTAAAGGTAAGTTGCTTCATGGAAACAAATTCGTGGTAACCATTATGTCTCCCATCAAGTCAAGGTTAGATATTTCAATCACCTTGTCTACTACCAGGAACCCGGAGAAATTATTCGCCGGGTTTTTTATTTCATTGCGCGTTAAATGCTTGCATTTATAAGCGAAAGGGAATAAAAAAAAAGTAATGAGCGTAGCGAGTAAGGGTTTCTGGTAGTAAAGCATCCCTTCATTGGACTCGCGAAGCCGAAGGCTGAGCAACACTACCCCCGCAGCCTGAAAAACAACCTCCCGGATTTTAACAGGTATTTAACGTCACTCCTATTGACATGAATTTATTTCATGTCTATATTTGTGACATGAATATAGCTGAAAAGAAAAGGTCTTACCAAATGTCGGAACGGGCCAAACAGGTTGCCCGAAATGACCGGAAGATCATAAATGCCATGTCTGATTTATGGATTGAATTGCCACTGTCAGAGATAACCCTTGATATAATATCACAAAAATCTGGCGTGACAGTCCGAACGATACTCAGGAAATTCGGTTCCAAAGAAGGCCTGTTTAAAGCGTGCATTGAGAAGGACGGAGACCGGTTTACAATAAAGCGCAAGGAGGTCATGCCTGGTGACCTGAATGGCATACTGGATACACTTCTTGAGGAATATGAGCATATGGGTGATGCACTGATCAGGACCCTTACGGTGGAATATAATTTCTATTCGACACAAGAATTGCTTCATAAAGCTCGAAAGATTCACAGGGAGTGGTGTGCATATGTATTTGAACCTTACCTTCCTTCAAAAACATCTGAAAGCTATGAGACTGTGTTATTGGCCTTCATAGCTGGTACCGAATTTTACCTTTGGAAATTAATGAGAAGGGATCTTGGCAAGTCCCAGGAGCAATGCAGAAAAATTTTCCTGTTTACTCTGGAAAGCCTGGTCGTTAATGCAAAAAATTAAAAAAAACATAAGAATGGAAAAAAGAACGAATGTATTGTTTGTAACAATAGACGGGGGTGGCAATCTTCCCCCTGTGCTTGGCCTTGCAAAAGATATGTCAGAAAGTGGTTACAGGGTGTCAGTTCTTTCTGAACCTTGCATGGAGGAAGTCATTAAAGAATTGGGATATGACTTTATCCCTTTTAAGAGTTATTTTACTCGAAAAGACCGGCGGGAGGACATTTTCAAGGATTGGAATGCATCGCCTGTTAAAAATCCCGCACTGGACAATATTGTTTTTGGTCCGGTTAAGATAGTGACGGACCAGACTATGGAAGCAATAATGCTCACCGATGCAAAACTCCTTGTGGCAGACTGTCTTCTTCCTACTGCTCTTATTGCTGCGGAGGCAAAGGGAATCCCGGGCGTAGTGGCTTTCCATATGCCGGAGTATCTTCCGGGGACAAACCGTCCCCCGGGAATGTTTGGACTTAAGCCGGGGAAGGGAGCCATAGGACGTGTCCGAGATGCCATACTCACAGGTCTCTTTAATATGAAATTAAATGGATTCCTGCCCGCAATCAATGAAACAAGAACGCAGTTGGATCTACCAACCTTGGAACGAACAAGCGACCTGTTTCACGGGGCTAATTTAAGACTGATCCAGACTCTGGAGCGTTTTGATTTTCCACTCAAACCCAAACCAGCAAATGTACGCTATATGGGTCCTGTCCTGAATGATCCGGACTGGACTTCTTCTTGGTCTAATCCGTGGCCTGAAGGAGATATCAGACCACTGGTGGTCATCTCCCTTTCCTCCACTTTCCAGAATCAGCAAGCGACCATCCAGTCCGCTATCGACGCCCTCCGAAATCAGGAGATCAGGGGATTAGTCACCCTGGGCCCTGCGTTGAATAAGAACTCCTTCAATATACCTGAAAACGTAATAATAGTGGAATCTGCTCCCCACTCAAAGGTATTCCCCGAAGCTGACCTGGTTATCACTCATGCCGGACATGGCACAGTTATGAGAGCTCTTTCACACGGATTGCCACTGGTATGTCTTCCCATGGGAAGAGACCAGAATGATAACGCGGTCAAGGTGAAAAATCATGGATGTGGTATAGCCTTAAGTTCAAAAGCTGGGGCAGGGAAGATCCTCAAAGCAGTTCAGCGTATTCTTACCGAAAATGCTTTTAAAGAAGCTGCAGTTAGTTTCCAGGAGATGATTCATGCCAACGAAAAGGAAAATTTAATACTACGGGAGATAGAGGATTTAGTTAATCCGAATGAGAAAAAAAGCTTAAGATTAGAAGAGAAAAGGATTCGTTATGCTTAAGGAAGCAACCACTTCCACCAAATCCTTCGACAATTCAAGGTTAGATATTTCAATCACCTTGTCTACTAGAGAAAGTCCAGTGCGAAGCGTTCTGGGCTTTTTTCATGGAGGAAAGCGGAAGCTTGGTTCCAGGGTTTTCCATACTCAATAAAACCATTGATACAATCACCTTTTTAAAGTAACATAAGATTATCTATATTGTATCATTGCGCTTAAAAGTAACACAAGAAATATTTTATTGTATATTTACATCATAAAGTAAAATAAGAAAAGTTATAATGTACTTTTAAGAGGAATGAAAGAAATTGAAAAATATCGCTCTGGACATTTTGAGAAAGGTTTCGGCTATAAATTCTTTGTTCCTGAATTGATTAACGATGAATGGTCATGGAGGACTCCAATTATCAATAAGTTGCTGGAGAAGGCAGCAATTAAGCTTGGTGAATTAAACTCCTTTGCCAAATTAGTTCCGAATATTGATTTGTTTATTCAATTGCATGTAACGAAAGAGGCAGTTGTATCAAGCCGGATTGAAGGAACCCGGACAAATATAGATGAAGCTTTGCTTCCTATCGAAGAGATCAAGCCTGAGCGGCAAGATGACTGGTTGGAAGTGAAAAACTATATCACTGCATTAAATAAGGCTATTGTTGAATTACAGAATTTGCCTCTTTCCTCCCGTTTACTAAGGAATACACATAAAGCTTTACTTCAAAGTGTTAGAGGTGAACATAAGCTTCCCGGGGAATTTAGAACAAGCCAAAACTGGATTGGTGGTGCATCATTATCTGATGCAGTCTTTATTCCACCTCAGCACCAGATGGTGAACTCATTAATGGGTGACCTGGAAAGTTTTCTGAATAATGATCAGATTGAGGTTCCTGCTTTAGTTAAAATTGCAATTGCCCATTACCAGTTTGAAACCATACATCCCTTTCTGGATGGAAATGGAAGAATTGGCAGGCTAATGATTACGCTGTATTTAGTAAATGAAGGTATATTAGAGAAACCCTTGCTCTACCTGTCAGAGTACTTTGAAATCAACAAAGAGCTTTACTATGATAACCTGACCAGGGTCAGAACTCATAATAACATGCTTCAATGGATCAAGTATTTTCTTGTTGGCATCGAAAAAACAGCCTCGAATGCAGTTGGTACTCTTTCAAAAGTTATTCAGTTGAAGAATGATCTTGAATCTCAAATCAATTCGGGTTTTGGTCGTAGAAGTAATTCTGCCCTGACACTGCTTAATATTTTATTTCAAAGTCCGGTTACAACCATTGATAACGCAGCGAAGAAATGTTCACTAAGCTATAAAGCAGCAAATGATCTGGTAAGGCTTATGCAGGAAAAACAGATGGTAGAGGAAATGACCGGACAAAGCCGAAACAGGATTTTTATTTTTAAACCATATCTGGATATTTTTTATGATTAAAATTTGTCAGATATTCAACAACTTCCTTTATACCTTTCAACAAATCAAGGTTAGATATTTCAATCGTATAGTCTACTTGAGAAAGCCCTCCGATCGATCGTTCGGAGGGTTTTCAATATTTTATTTTCCCTTCTATGAAAATTGCTTCAACAAATTAATAGCATACAATGGGATATTTATAAAATTGTCTGATTGTATCAAATTCCTTGGAGAAGTCCTGAAAACTTTGTCAGGACTATATTTGGAAGCATAGCTCTGTAGACTTTTGGTATTTCTACTGGTTCCGCTTTTTACTTCCAATGGTATTATTTTCTGATTAGATTCTACCAGAAAATCAACTTCAGCATCACTTTTTGAGGTCCAGTAATACAAATGGCCTTCTCCGGATGATGCCAACTCCTGTGCAATGAAATTCTCTATGAATGCACCATTAAATTCCTTGAACAGGGCGTCTGGCATTACAATCTGATCAGAAGAAATATTCAATTTTGCGGCAAGCAATCCAACGTCATTCATGTATACCTTGAATTTGGAAAAGTCCGCATATCCGGAAAGGGGCATTTTGGGAGTTGAAATATTGTAGGCTATGTGCACCAGGCCAGCTTTTCTTAACCATTCAATTGTTTGTTCATACATATTTGAACGAGCACTTTTTCTAATATCCTTGTATTTAAACTTTTTATTTTGCCGTGCCAATTGACCAGGGATGGAGTTCCATAATTCAGATGTTTTAATGGCTTGAATTTTTTCAGTATACTTTGAGAAATCTCTTTCGTAAGCGTTTAATATGTCCGTTTGAGTACTTCTTACATTTTCAATGTCCCTGTTAAGTATGAAATCTTTTATGACTTCAGGCATTCCCCCAAGAAAAAGATACATCTTTAAATGTGACAACATTTTATTGTGAATGGCATCAGGAAATGGAGTGGGTTTTTCTAGAGATTTTAATCTTTCTATAAAAAGGTCTTCTCCTACTTCAATCAGATATTCTGTAAAAGACATTGGAAAAAGGTTCAAAAAATTTACTTTCCCAACAGGGAAACCACTTTCTATTCCCATACTAACCCCAAGCAAGGATCCTGCAGCTATAATATGAAACTCCGGTGCTTGCTCCTGAAAGTACTTCAAACTTGTAAGTACCCTAGGAGCAATTTGTATTTCATCAAAAAATATCAATGTATCTCCTGCAATAATTTTTACTCCAATATATAAGCTAATGTTATTGATGATACTTTCAGGAGTCAGAGAGGCATCAAAAAGGGATGAAAGATTATCATCTTGTTCAAAATTTAAGTAATGAAGGTTTTTGTATTCCCGGTTACCAAATTCTTTTACCAGGTATGTTTTTCCGACTTGACGCGCTCCTTGAAGAACAAGAGGTTTGCGACTTTTATTATTCTTCCAGGAGATCAGATAGTTATATGCGCTTCTTTTCATAAAACTACTTGATTAAGTATTGGTTCGCTAACACTATCTCCAAATAAATGTTGCAAACATACTAATTAATCTCCAATATAATGTAATTTATAAATTATTTACCTCCTATATATGTTGGTTTAGGTTTCAATAATTCTCCCGAAAAGTGTTATATATTGTGGCACTTGATAATAATAGGCTGCCTTAAACCTCTAATAACCTGGTTACTGCCACCAAACCCTTCACCAATTCCAGGTTAGATATTTCAATCACCTTGTCTACTACCAGGAACCCGGTAAGCAGAAAAATACCTAAGTGGGCGCCAGCGAACAAGGCTTTCATTAGTAAAGCATCCCCAATTTGGACTCGTGAAGCCCCAAGGGCTGAGCAACACTACCTCCGCTACTAAAAAGGACCATTCGTCAACATTTGATGGTCGTTCATTTCTTTTTTCTTCGATTCCAGGTGATAGAGAAAGAATAATCCCAAACAAAGGGTTTATCCGAGTTTTGTTTTTAAGTAGATTTGTATACTAATAGGACATAAATATTTATTATTTAATTATTAATTATTATGAAGAATTTAAAAAATATCTTGTTTCTAATTGTTTTCACAATAGTTGGTTTTACTATTGCACAGGCACAACGCGTTGAAAGTGATTCGGACCTGATTGGCAAATGGGACCTTACCATAACCATGGAGGAGGATCAATTAAAGAATCTCGGAATTTTCAGGCATGGATTAATGGCATCTGATGGCTTCCCAGGATGGTTACAAGTTAAATTATCAGGTTTTTCAACACTTGTTGGATATTATGTGGGTTACGAGGGAAGTGCACGACCAATTGCCGAAGTTCATTATTCCGAAAGTGAGGATAAATACCATTTTACCATTCCTCCCCAATGGATGGATATTGATGATATCTATTTTGAATTCACTTTAAAAGACGACAAGCTTTCGGGGTATAAAGTTCTCGATGGAAATAAACTTAGATTTACCGGTGTTCGTGCTCCGAGTTTAGAAAGAAAAGTTCCGCCGGTTTGGGGTAATCCTATCAATCTGCTTACTGACAATATGGATCGTTGGATTATTCCGGAGAATAATAAATTCGAAATGACAGATGGTATAATGGTGAACAAAGAAAAAGGTGGCAACCTAATTACCAATCAAAAATTTGATGATTTTAAACTCAGCATAGAATTCAGGTATCCGGAAGGAAGTAATAGCGGAATTTATCTCCGTGGCCGTTATGAACTCCAGATTGAAGATTCGAAGGGAAGAGCTGATCTCGTAAGTATCGGTGGCATTTATGGATTTATTGCACCTGCGGTTAATGCAGCTAAAAATCCAGGAGAATGGCAAACTTACGAAATTACACTAGTCGGGCGACATGTAACGGTGGTACATAATGGAATTGAAGTTGTTTCGAACCGTCCAATCCCGGGCATAACAGGCGGATCGCTTGACAGTAACGAAGGTGAGCCTGGCCCTATCATGATTCAGGGAGATCATGGCCCTATTGAATTTCGTAAATTTGTTATTACACCGTCAGTGAACTAAATGATTTCTTATTTGTAAGCTTCCCGTAGATTCGCAATGGCAAAAAATCAAATAACTCCATCAAATCTCTAAACAGATCGAGGTTATATAATTCAACCGTATAGTCTACAAAGAAAAGCCTGGTGCGAATTACCGGGCTTTTTTCATTCTAGCCCCGTCATGAACTTGTTCATGTTAGGGGGTGAATGAAAAATACTGTGAGAGTGAAGCGAGCAGGCTTTTCAGTGTAAAGCATCCCCAAAAAGTCCGCGAGACCGAAGGTCGAGCAATCTTACCCCCGCTATTAAAGAGGACTCCTCATCAGATTTGATGGGTAGTTTTTAATTTCCTGAAACTCATCTATCGCGAATAGAATAGAGATATCTAATGATTTAGGAATTTAAATAACTCTTCCAGATTTCTGAAATTTTGATTTCTGTCATTGTAAACAACATCAACAGAAGGTAAACCATCTAACCCAATTCTGAATGATGCACCTATTGATTTCAGAAGGTTTAGGAGTTTATTGGAAAATCTCTTCCTTGAGAATACTCTACTTGATATTATCCCATTTACAAGCTCTTTTGTAAATTCTTCTACACTGCTTGTGCCCCAGATGTCTGTGTATATGCACACATATTCCTTTTGCAATTTTTGAAAAATATGGTGAATTAGTGCAGATTTACCAAAACGTCTATATCCAAAAAGTGTAATATCCTGATTGTTCCTTATTGCTAAAATCAGATTATCACTTTCATTTACACGGTTACAGAAATACTGTGAACCTTTATACCCTTTTATAAGAAATGGATTCATGATCTCCTTTTTTTCAAAGGTTATCGTTTTTGTAGAATTTCGCAATATGCGAAACGCAACTTGTGAATCGCAACTTGTGCAGCGATTGGTTCTGCAGTCATTTCTAGAGAAAACCAATCTCTTCCGCCAACTCTCTCACCAAATCGAAGTTAGATATCTCATCAGTCCCCGCTACAAAGAAAGAAGGGGGCTGTCTCAAAAGGGCACACACTCCTATTTCACGGCGATAAGCTTGATTAGGTGCCATGGAGTTAAATAGTACACAAAAGCATGGTTCTTCCTTTTGAGCTTTGCATCATCATTTACTTGATATGGGTTTCAAAAAGCCCTATCAACTTTGAGAAATATAAAGTACTTTTATTGTAGCAAAACTCTAATATCTGGGAATTTACCATAACACGCTTTAGAGGTGTTCGAATCGTTCCGTTTGAAAAGTCAAAACGTAATTATTATCTAAATCCCACAAGTATGAATATTACAAAAAGGCTGTTGTTGAAGATGTTAATCATGGGAACAATACCATTCTTTCAACAATTATTTGCACAAAATCAGCATTCAGGGGAGTCGATTTACCCATTGAAGATCAATGACCCGGAAGCAGTTTATCTTACCCGTGAGAATTTCAATGTAGTAGCTGACGGTGTTGGAGATGATGCCCCTGCCCTTCAGGCTGCCATTGATTTGGCGCGGGAAAAATCGATAGCTGGGATTGTATTTATTCCAGAAGGCACTTACAGGCTGGGGAAAACTGTATATGTCTGGCGCGGAATCCGCTTAATTGGCTATGGGACAGAAAGACCGACCTTCAAGTTGGGAGACAATACACCTGGATATCAGGAAGGAGATCATAAGTATATGGTTCATTTCTGCCAAAATCCCCCTGGTACTGAGGGTTATCTTCAGCCGGGGACTTGGGTTACCACTGAATTTCAGGATGGAACCTTCACTACATTTTATTCAGGAATTCAGAATATTAATTTTGAAATAGGTAAGGGTAATCCTGCAGCTATTGCTGTCAGATATCATGTTGCACAGGTATGTATACTTGACCACATCAATTTCAATATTGGTAAAGGCCGAGGGGGTATTCAAGCATTGGGAAATATATTGGAGAACTGCACATTTCACGGCGGTGAGTTTGGTATAAAAACCGGCAGTTCCGCGCCAGGTTGGCAGATTACAGTATTAGATTGTTCCTTTGAAGGACAACGGGAGGCTTCCATTATAACCAGTGAAGCAAAAATGCTCGTTATCCGTGGCAGGTTTAAAAAGGTACCAATAGGCATTTTTGTGCCTGGTGCAGAGCAATTGTTTGTAAAAGATACCTGGTTTGAGGATATCGAGAATGCTGCGGCAGTAATAAATAATTATACCTCTGAGGATTTGCAAGTAAACTTCGATAACCTGAAATTCTCAAACGTTCCATACAGTGTCAGGTTTAAAGGCAGAGTACAGGGAGCAGCAGAGAAAGGAGTTCAATTTGAGTTTGAGTCTCCCGCACCTGTATTTGCCATCAAGGAATTTTCCCATGGGCTACATATTGAAAATCCCTATGGAAATTCCGTGAAGCGTTATTTTGGAACAGAAATCGATCAACTTCCAATTGAGACACTTGGAGATTTTCCAGGTAAAGACATCCCAGCAAATCTCCCTCAAAAGACCTGGGTTAGCATCGTGGATTTAGGAGCAAAGGGTGACGGAGAAACAGACTGCACTGACATTTTTAATAAAGCAATCGCTAATTACGATGCCATCTATGTTCCTATGGGTAAATATCTTATTTCCAAATCTTTATCACTGAATGACAAAACAACATTCATAGGTTTACATCCCTATTTAACCCAATTTGTTCTTAGCAATGGGACAGATGGATTTTTGAATGTAGATGATCCCAAACCACTCATTATCGCTCCTATGGGTGGAACGAATGGGATTACGGGTATTGGAATCGATCTGGGCATTAATCCTGGAGCCATTGGAATAAAATGGATGGCCGGAATCCATTCTTATGTGAATGATGGACTCTTCAGATCAACAAATAGAGGTGGAATGCGTGGAGAAGGGAACACCCATTCCCTTTGGGTTACCAATGGAGGAGGTGGAACATTTAAAAACATTTGGGTTGTTGATCCCAATACAGATGTAGCTTTCTATGTGAACAATACGAAAACTCCCGGTAATATTTATGAAATTTCAGTGGAGCACCATAAAGACATTGAAGTCAAGCTTGACGATGTGGAAAACTGGTCATTTTATGCACTTCAGCTTGAGGAAGATTTAGGGGGAGAAAAAGCACTTGGTATGTATATTAAAGATTCCAGGAATATTCTGTTTGCCAACTTAAGGAGTCACCGGACCACCGGAGTTTGGGAACCCTATTATACCGGAATACTCTTAAGAAATACAAATAACATTACTATTAAGGGAAATTTTTTTGGCGGAGGTGTATTTCCTTTTGACAATGTTGTATTTGATGAAACAACGGGTATGTCCGTACCTCATCTGAAGTTTACAAAACTGTTTATTAAGTAAATGATATTCACAGATCTTTTTGAAGGATTATGAGGTTTGACAATATCAAAAAAAGCAAATAACTATGCCCTAGAATCTGAAGAATGGCATGGATTATTAAACGCTCAATATAGTAACAACTATCGTCAAATCCTGGATAGATGGTCATCCTTCCCAACATAATTAATTTAACATAAATTATTTTAATTTGAGTTTTATTAACCTGCATGGATAATCTTTGAAATTTAAATGAATTACATTTGAAGCAGAGCAGGTTCTATGTGATGCGACAAATGAAGCAAATCATACTTCTCTTCATATTGATTGCCGGGGGCTTGTTTGGTTCTCACCTCAATGCCCAGAATAGGTTTTTAATTGGTGTTTCCACACAAATTCACAACACCAGACTTATGGTGGATTATTCAAGTACACATGTGAAAGGTGCATACCGCCCAGGTAGCGTTTTGTTCACAGAATATGAATTTGGGAAGCACCTGGGACTTCATACGGGACTGGGCTATACCATGATGACTCAGAACAGTGATGCCTTTAAAAACAATTTCCACTATCTGGCCATGCCCATTTATCTGAAAATCGGGAGGTTGAAAGACGATAAACGCCTGGCTTTCTCATCCTTCATAGGACTGGCATAGGTTATGCACTCTACTCACAAAACACCAGCAAATTCAGAAACAATTTCAATTATTTAGCTATTCCTCTCTATTTGAGACTAGGTGGTTTCAAAAATGAAAACAGGAAATTTGCTCTTAGCTTACTTGGGGGACCAAATTTTAAATTCCTGATTTCAGCCAATAATGTTTATCAGAATGAAAAGAATGATATTGGGGATTACACTGCTGATTTTCATCTGGATTATACCCTTGGTATCGGATTAAAATATAAGCTTAACGACAGCTTTGTCCTTGAGTCACATCTCACAGGAACTTTTCTTGGTGGATCTTTTAATAATGCTTCATTTGATGGCTTCGTCCTTGAAAACTTCAATTATGGTGTAGTTATTGGTTTTAAATATCATTTAAAAGGAAAGTAGACGGGATATCAAACTGCATCAACAAGCTCAATTACCTGAATTAAATCCCTTACAACATAGAATTTCGATATTTCAACCATCCCAGCTACTAAAGAAAGCCTGGATCGAATATCAGGGCCAATAGTAAGGAAATTTGAATTAATATTTACATTTGTGGGAGTGCGTGAAATTCCATAATTGAATCTGACAGGAGTAATTCAATCAGAAATGCAATTAATTACTTGAAAGAACAATTTTACACAACGTATGTGCCTAACTAAAATGAACTGAAGTTCCAAAACATCAAAAATATTGCTATGAAAAAACTATTATTAGCTTTATTCCTGATCTCATTATTGTCATGTAAAGATGATGATCCAATTTTGGATGCTTACGAATTACTCGGCTTTGAAGTTGAGGCCACCGGTGAGTTTGATCCATACAAAACCTATATCGACACAGCTAGCAACCAGATAATAGTATTTAGTTCTGCCAATTTGGATTTGATTAGCTTTCCTTTTAGCCTTAATCCGGTAGTAACTGTATCTCCCGGCGCCAGTATTTCACCTTCATCAGGTAGCGTTGTTGTCTTTGATGATCCTGAAGATTTTGTAAAATACACCATCACTGCACAGGATGGCCTGGGCAGTGAGGAGTATATTTTCACCATACGAGATAATCAAATCCCCAATGCTGGTTTTGAAAACTGGTTTGAAGAAATAGGGATGAATGCCCAACCTTTTTTACAGCCTGGAAAACACCCGGAAACAACTGTATGGACCACTACTAACATGGGAACCAGTATCTACAGTATTTATGGGACTACTCCCTTACAGGATGGCAATAATACAATGGCTAGAATTGAAACGGTTGAGACTGTGGCTATACCTATTGTTGCAGGGGCTATGTATTTGGGGAAATTTGATCTCGACGCTGCTATTGCGGACCCTGGAAATCCTGCTGCTGCAGCAAATCTAGGCATACCATTTTTTGACAAACCAACAGCTATACAATTAAAATATTCTTTTGATTCGGGGGATCAGTTAATCCAGGCGGTATTAAAAGATCCAGGGAATCTGTTTGGAGGATTTAACGTTTTCAACCTGGAAGGGACTGATAAATTTGGAATTAAAGCAGTACTTGAAAAAAGGACGGGTGATGTGGTCACGATAATTGCACAGGCAGAGTTTGAAAGTGATCAGGAGGTAGACGCTATGACTGAAATGAAGATGCAGTTGCAGTACTTATCTGATGATGATCCAACACATTTCCATATTTCTTTTTCTCCCAGTGTGGATGGAGGGACGTTTAAAGGAGCCATTGGTAGTAGCCTGATAATTGATGATTTGAAAATGATCTATGATTAGATTAGCCTTTCTCCTTGTTCTTAGTTTCTCATGGATTGGTATTGGTGCTCAGGATAATACGTGGAAGTTTAAAGCAACCGGGGGCATTGATATGGGAATGGCCATACCTATCCCAATGTCAGCTGTCCCTGGCGATGCTCAAGTAAAGCCCAGGTTAATGCCCACTGTAGGCGTGGGTGCACAACGTTATTTTAGTGACAAATGGAGCCTCGGCCTTGAAATCAACTACCATATCCTGTCCATTGATGGTACCGTGAATGTGGTCAGTCAGCCTTTCTGGTCCGATGACAGATCCTACGCCACTTATTTTTCAGGAGAAGCAAATACAAGCACTGAACTTAGATTTTTAGAGTTCCCTTTGATTGCGCATTACCTTATAAATGAGCATTGGGCATTACATATGGGTGCCTATTATTCGGTCATTTTGAATGCAAAACTTGAAACTGAAGGAAAGAATGGGTGGTTATCCACAAACAAGGACGATACCGATAATGCACCTTTGCCAGGAACCCAGAATACTTTTTTCTCCTTCAATGATGAATTGGATAATTATGATATCGGTGTTCTAATGGGTGTTACATACAACGTAAGCCCCAGGGTTACTCTCTGGGGGCGCTTTAATGTAGGGTTTAAAAGTATTTTTAAGCCGGATTTCAACAACATAGACTATGAAATGTATCAGATGCGATTTAGTATGGGTACATCGTATGTTTTTTTAAAACGGTAGATGCTTTTTAAATGAAGATTCCAATATATAAGTGAGCAAGTAAAGAAAAATGCTGCAGCTTTATGATCGTGGTAAGAACAAATTGTTAATAAGCAACTACTTTAGACAAATCCTTCACCAATTCAAGGTTAGATATTTCAAATCTCTTGTCTACGAAGAAGGACTCCTTACCATTTTCGATGGGGAGTCCTTTTTTATGTTCTTTTTATCATTGGAAAATGAACGCTTTACAGCAAATAGGGCGGTGACTTTTGGAGTTAGATTTTACCGTTTTTCAGTATCCATTACCAAACCTTCCGGAATTACCAGCAGGTTACTGGATCCCTCCAATTTTTACAAACCAGTAATTTTGCACCACAATTTTTAGCCTTATCAGTTCCCTGTATCCAATCAAAGTTCTACAGATTACCATTCTTTACCATGGCATTCATAACATGATACACCTGTGGTTCCACCTTTTAAATCAGAACCATGACAACTAACACAATTTGTAAGTGGTTGATCGAGTCCGCTCTTATGCAAAAATCCATCTTTACTTATCGTATGGTCTGCAGGAGGAGTGTATTTTGGCGAATCATCTGTCTTTTCACAGGCGATTATGAGAATAAACAGTAGAAATAGAATCCAGACCTTTTCTGCTGCGTGGGCTTTTGTTTTGTTCAAAAATGGAATCTTCATAACGTTGGTATTTTATCCGTCTTCAATATAAACTGCTGTTGGAAAGGTTTATTGTTAGATTTAAAAATCCAGAGCGGATGAAGGCTACACCAAGTCACAATATCATTCGCAGATATTGATTGAAATATCAATAATTCTCTCCAAATCCATCAACAAATCGAAGTTCGATATTGTACCTATCCCAGCTACTAAAGAAAATTTCTATTTCCTGCGAAAAATACCCAGGTCAATCTTTTAAATTTAATTCTATTTGGCTATTTTGCCAATTATAAAAATAATTCAAAATTATAGCTGAATATCTGAAGGCAACAATATTCTTTCGTTGGGATTTTTAGCTAGTATTCAAATATGATTGCAATGAATAGAGACATTGAAAAGGAATATATAGAGAAAGCTGAGTTTTTCAAAGCCCTGGCTCATCCAACACGCTTGTTCATCATACATGCCATAAATGATAAAAAAATGTCGGTGAAGGATCTTGCTGAAAAGGTAAGCATCGACATTTCAACTATGTCGAAACACCTTGATATTCTTAAGAAGAATAAAATCATTAAAGGCGAAAAGGTGAAAAATTTCATTTATTACAGTCTGGCGATCCCATGTGTACTCGATTTTATGAGATGCGCAGTAAAATCATAATAAACAGAAAAGAAAAATGGAAAGACGTAAAGCAATAAAAATATCAGTTGCCGCCATAGCTGCCGGCGGAGTAGGAGCAGTTACACTTACAACAGCCTTTAAACCAAATATAAACCCAGCTGCAGCACCTGAGAAATTAGGCTGGACACAAAGAGATTCCCCATGGACTTATCTCACTTTAGATCCAGCAGTAACAGCAGCGTTAGCATACAAAGAATATCCCAATGGAAGTTGTATGTACGGAACTTTCACTAGTATCATATTACAGCTCGCAGAAAGAATAGGCGAACCTTATAGCTCCTTCCCTGTACAAATGATGCGGTATGGGCACGGTGGGGTTAATGGACAGGGTACGGTTTGCGGAGCAATTAACGGTGCCGCTGCTCTCATAGGATTACTGGTTGAAGGGAAAGAACACCAGGATGCCCTGGTAGCTGAACTGTTTAGCTTGTATGAGAATACCCCACTGCCAGTATTCAAACCAAGTGAACCAGGATTGGATTATAAGCCCCCAACTTCAGTTGCCAAATCTGTTCTCTGTCATGCATCAACAACAAGATGGGGGAAAGTTGCGGGTTCAAGAATAGACAGTAAAGAAAGAAAAGAAAGATGCCGAAGGTTAACTGCAGATATAGCTGCACAAACTGTGACTATTCTTAATCAGTATAATGAGAATACTTTTTTTACAAACGCCCACGATAACGAAACCGTGAGAACATGTATGACCTGCCATGGCAATGAAGGCAAACTAAGTAATACTGCTGGCAAAATGAATTGTACTTCTTGCCACACGGAATCCCTGGGGCACAAATTATTTGGAGATGCCCATTATAATTTTTTAAAGAACAGATAGCATTCCCAAATCAGACAACGAAATTCTATTAGTCTTGAAAATTCAGATAATCAAACTATTAAGGCATTTACGTCTCAGCTGTTTGATTATTTGTGAATAACATATGCATACCTGCCTCTATTGATCTACCTTCCGGAATAGTTTCTTAACTTGTATATTGTATTCCAATTTCAAATCTATACAATGGGCTACAAAACCATCCAAATAAAGGTACCAACAGATTATTCTGAAGCGCTCCTCAGAAATGACATTGGAAAGCAACTTAGGTTGAAGGATTTTTCCTTTCAAATAGAGAAGCAAAGTCTGGATGCCCGAAAGAAAAATGATATACATTGGTTACTGGGACTGGTTGTTTCTTCAGAAAAAATAGAAGGTGATGATTTTGTGGCTCCTGAACCCTTGAAAATTCCATTTAAAAAGAGAACCGAAAAGGTTGTGGTGGTTGGAAGCGGTCCATCTGGATTTTTTGCTGCACATGTTTTGCAATTATCTGGTTTTCAGGTAACTATTATCGAACGCGGGTCAAAAGTGGAGCAACGTTCCAGGGCCATTGAGTTATTGGAAAGCAATGGGGAATTTAACAACCAGAATAATTACACATTTGGGGAGGGAGGTGCCGGGACCTTTTCAGATGGGAAGCTCACCTCAAGATCAAAGCACATCTCCAGGGAACGCAGCTTCATCCTTTCGGAATATGTGAAAGCCGGTGCACCTGCAGAAATAGTATACATGAACTACCCTCATGTGGGAACCGACAATCTCAAAATAATTGTGGCCCATCTTCGTCAGCAGTTCATTGACAACGGAGGAACATTTCTATTTGAAACTCAACTTAAGGACATTATTTTCAAAGGAAACAGGGCAAGGGGTGTTGTTTCCAACAACGGCGAAATGGAAGCTGATCACATCATACTCGCTACGGGTCATTCTGCCTACGACACTTACCGAATGCTGATAGAAAAAGGGATTCAGTTTGGCACCAAGAATTTCGCCATTGGCCACCGGATCGAACATCCGCAAAAGCTCATTAATCGAGCTCAGTGGGGCAGAGAAACTTTGCCTGGAATCAAGGCCGCAGAATACCGCTTAAGTACCAAGTCGAAATCGGGATTGGGAGTTTATAGTTTTTGTATGTGTCCTGGCGGCAAGGTGGTACCAGCTGCAGCCTATAAAGAAAAAAGTGTTGTAAATGGAATGAGCAATTATCAGCGGGATGGCCAATTCGCCAACGCAGGTTGTGTGGCAGGAGTTCATCCTGATATGTTGCTGGGACATAAATGCTCTCCAGGGGAAATACTGGACTGGATGGATGAGCTGGAGGGAAGCTTTTTTGCTTTTTCCAACAGCTATATGATTCCTGCAAATATGGCAGCTGATTATATACAAAAGAACGAATCGAAGTTTCTATCAAACAGTAGCTACCCCCTGGGATTAAAATCCGCACCTCTTTTTAATCTGATTCCCAAAATGGTAAGTCAGGCTATAACGGATGGATTAAAGGATTTTAGCAGGAAACTGCATGGTTTCAACCAGGGTCTTCTGATGGGATTGGAAAGTAAAACCTCCTCTCCCATACAAGTTTCGCGCGATAGAAATGGAAAGTGCACTGGCTTCGAAAATCTCTATTTAGTTGGCGAAGGCAGCGGATTTGCAGGAGGGATCATCTCAAGTGCTGCAGATGGAGTTAAGTGCGCAATTGCCCTGTGTTTATAGAATACATTACATGATTCATATTCAAAAGGTCTTCACCGTTAAAAAGTTCAATTTAGGAACCATTAAACTATCAAGTTCCTGGTGATATAGAAGTACAAAAAAGCCCCAACCGGAGGGCTGAGGCCTGATTTTGCAATCTTTATATCTTTCATAGAATCCGTCCACATTGCCGGTTCGGCATTGGGCATAACTACAATCATGGGTTCAATTTTGCCTTCCGCTAGCAGATTATCCAGGATATTACCAGCTCAGCCTACCCTTGACCATGAAATATCTGTATCCTCTCCTCCATGGAGAAAATAGAACACTGGCAACTTCTTTTTTGATCTCTCAAAACCTGCAGGGGTCCAAACATGTAACCTGCGTGTCTGCTATAAAGTCTTAGAATAATAGTGGCGTTGTGAGATAGCGCCATGTGGTACATCTTCTTTCATGGCATAAAAAGGTATATTTAAACCAACTATGAAAATAAAATTTGGAAAGCGTGAGCTGGAATTTCCCAGCGCCGATATTAAAGAGCTAAGAGCCTCCAATGAGGCAATTGGGGACTTTTCTGCATTGCATAAATGTTTGTCTGATGATGGATACTTGTTGTTAAGGGGTTTTATCGAACCTGAAAAAGTTGCCGTTGCCAGAGAGAAGGTGCTATCCTACATGGCTGAACAAAATTCAATTCAGCCAAATACACCTCTTTTGGAGGGATGCATGCGTACGGGAGCTAAAAGAGTCAACATGGAAGGATTCAGAGGCATCACTTCGGATCCTGCTGTGCTGGAGGTAATAGAAAATCCAAGACTTTTCAACTTTTTTGATTCATTCTTTGGAAAGAAATCAGACACCTATAGATTTAAATGGCTAAGAGCGGTTGGTAATAAGGAATATACAGGAGCTCATTACGATACTGTTTACATGGGGAGGGGGTCAAAAAATCTGCATACTGTATGGGTACCGATGGGTGAAATTTCTCCCCAACTTGGGTCCCTTGCAATGTGTGAAGGTTCAAACCAATTGCCAGATTTTAACAAGTTGAAAAGCACTTATGGCAAGATGGATGTAGATAAGGACCTGGTCGAAGGGTGGTTTTCAAGAGATCCTATGGAGATTGTGCAGAATTTCGGAGGACAATGGAGGACAACCACCTATTATCCGGGTGATGTGATCATTTTCGGAATGTTTACCATGCATGCATCGACTACTAATCTGACCAACCGGTACAGATTGAGTTGTGATATCAGGTTTCAACCCAGGAACGAAGCTTACGACGACAGGTGGGCTGGCAGAAATCCCAAGGGCCATGGCGACTCAATATCAAAACCACTAAAAAGCATGGAGGAAGCAAGAGCAGGCTGGGGGCTTTAGCAATGTCGGATGGGAAACAAATCCAGTGAGCTAAAGTAAATGCTTTGATCCTCGATACATTCCACGACATCAACCCCTACAGCTAAATCCATATGATCATGTAAACTCCTCTATCATCACTTGGGAAGTCCATCTGGCTGCCCGTCCCACTACCTCCGGGCAGTTTTTCTCCATGGCCTCCCGAACGTCTGCACATATTACAGAACCATATTCTTTTACAAATTGAGCATGGACCTTATGAATCAGGGTGTGGGCCAGTTTGCTATCTCCTATAAAGGCTGTTTTGTTCCGGGTACTGCCACAAACATATGCAATTACCATCCCGGACCCAGTGAATGCCCCACAGCTCGCAATATTGGTTGTAGTGGCACCTCCATCTAAACAGGTGGAACCCCTGAAGAGCTCCTCATTCCTATTCACAAAAGGTAAAGCATCTTGCAATGCGGCTACTGTGCAACGAGCACATCCAAAATTTTCCTTTTCATATTTGAATCCAAGCTCATAGGCCTTTTGAATGATCTCTTCCGGATCTCTTTTCAGTTTAATTTTATCATCCTGTTCCAGGATCCTGGTTGCTCCGATTTGCCTGTTGCATGAAGCCAAACCTCCAATTAGGGTCAATCCCACTCCAGCCCCTGACAGCTTCAATAATTTACGGCGATCCATTGTCTACATTTTTAGTATTTAGTCATCCCGAGTGGCATCATCCCAATCATCGGTACGGAAAGAAGAAGCCGGCAATAGATTGGTGTCGAAAAGGGTTCCCTCTATCCAATTGCTCCAGGCATATCGAACAGCTATAGGAGTGGATACTTTCTCACTTCTTACCAATACATGTTTGCGGTCCACTATGGTTGCGGTTGCAGGATGGAATACTTTGTCCTTACCTGCAATCTCAAAACCGGATAATTCTTTAAAAGCATACAACCCGGTTTCTGCATTCCTGAAGGTCAATTGTATCTCTCCCTCATTAATTTCCATTGATTCATAGACAGGAGATAACCCATCCACATTTTCAAAACCATAGGTTTGATTAAGCGCATTGAACAACAACCTGTCTGCCACCTCTTTTTTCTTGGGAGGATGAATGCAGAATTTGTCGCCAATGTCCATTGTGATAGCAATTCCGGAATTGGGGATTAAATCCACACACTGCAACTGTGTTTCACGGATAAATGCTGAATTATCAACCGTTGTAAAGGCATCAACATCATTATACCAATAAGGGGCTATCTGTACAAAATAAAATGGAAAATCACCATTCCCCCAGCGTGTACGCCAATCCTTAACCATGGCAGGAAAGAGCTTTTTGTATTCTTCTGGCTCTTTGCGATTTGATTCGCCCTGATACCACAAAACACCCTTAATTGCATAGGGAATTAATGGATGAATCATGGCATTATAAAGTGCAGTTGGAATGTGATTTGTCCCTTTTGAAATATCCACATCTTCGAGGTTTACCTCTTGGTGTGAACTGATCACTTCATTGCTTATCCAGGCCTGAACACTGCTACCGCCCCAGGATGTATGAATCATACCGACAGGAACATCTAAAATCTTTTGTAGTTGTTGCCCGAAAAAGTACGCCACTGCACTAAAACCAGCTACATTTTCCTGCGTAGCTTGTTGCCAGGGGGTGTATTTTTCCACATCTTTTTCTGGTGTTTTCGAGCCAACCCGATCTACAGTAAACAATCGTAAATTTGGATTATGAGCATTTGCGATAGCCATTGCAGAACCAAATGTCGGCTGACCGGAATATCCCAATATTGGTTGCTGCATATTAGATTGCCCGGAACATAGCCAAACCTCTCCAAAAAGTATATTTTCCAGCAAAATCTCAGATTCTGCACTTTTCACAGCAATGGTCTGGGATTCCTTACTGTTTGTAGTTTCGGCTTCAATGCGCCAATTCCCTTCTTTGTCTGCATTAACATATAGCGGTTCATTTAACCATGAGGCATCAATGGTAATTTTCTCCTGAGCATCTGCCCAGCCCCACAATACTACCTTAGTACTGCGCTGTAAAACCATGTTTGAAGACACAATGGCGGGAAGTTTTACCTCTGCAATGGTAACTTGTACAAATAGCATAAAAAATGCTGCGAATATTGGAATAAGGGTGATACGCTTCATCTCTCTGTAATTTATCATATTCAGTTTTAAAAGATTAAAATAACCCTGAAGTTATATTGTTTTATCCATAATGTCCGTAAAAACAGCTCTCTTTAGGGGCTGGATAAAAGGACATAATATTACCATTTTTTTTTACAAATACTTCGATATTCTGGTATAAAGAACTGGCTTTCTGGCTCACCCTATGGAAACAATTCATTTAAATCCTGTATTTTTGCAGATACTATGAAATCTATTTACCAATCCCTGATATACCTGTTTCTCTTCCTGCTCCTCGGTAGTTCAACTTCAGAGACCGATACTTTTAATTGGACTAGATTCAGAGGAGATAATGGTCAGGGAATTGATTCAACTGGGAATGTTCCAGTTGTTTGGGATTCCTCAGATTATCGATGGGAAATTGCACTTCCTGGATCAGGAAACGCATCACCAGTTGTATGGGGAAACAAAATCTTTGTCACCTGTGCTGATGATGAGAAAGACATTGGTTATTTAATGGCAGTCGATGAGAGAGATGGGAAGATTCTCTGGCAAAAAGAATTCACCGTAACTGATATATCACTGCACAACAACAATAAACTTGATGCAGCGACTCCTGCAGTAGATGGAACACAGGTTTATACTATCTGGTACAGCAAAGAGAAAACAGAATTAGTTGCACTTGATCATTCCGGAAACCTTAATTGGAAGGCAAAATTTGGAGGGATTGAGTCCCGGCACGGAGGAGGAAGTTCTCTTATGCTTACAGATAAATATGTGGTGTTCACTCGTGAACAAGAGGAGGGCAGCTCAGAAAACAGCTCATGGATGGCGGTGGATAAACACACGGGTAAAACTGCCTGGGAACTTGAACGTGAATCTGCCGAAGCCAATTCATTTGCCACACCTATCCTGGTAAAAGCAGACAAAGGGACTAAACAATTGATATTCGGCAGCCAGGCTCACGGTCTTACGGGCCTTGACCCGGAGACAGGACAGGTTTTGTGGGAAAGAAAGGATATGTTTTCAGCAAGGGTTGTGGCATCTCCAGTATATTCTGAGGGACTGATAATCATAGGGCGCAAGGGTAAAACTTTTGTCATTGAGCTGGATCCCAATACAAATCAAGCAGCTGATTCTGCACTTTATTCTTTGCCTAACAACCTGTCCCCATATGTACCCACACCCATAGTCGTAGGCGGGTTGCTATTTTTATTTATGGATAGTGGTTCTGTTGCTTGTTTACGACTTGCCACAGGTGAAGTGTTGTGGAAAGAAAGACCAGCGGGAGACATTTTCGGATCTCCGGTCTGTGTTGATGGGAATCTCTATTGTATCACCAAAGCCGGTAATGTGCTTGTCATTCATGCCGGTTCTACATATCAACTATATGGTATCTATGATTTGGGCGAAGGAAGTTTTTCAACACCAGTAATGTGTGGAACAGGAATGGTCTTCCGGACATTTACGCAGCTCATGTTGCTTGGAGATGACAGTTAGGTCCTTCACCAGACCATGCTACGGATAAATTTGGCTGTCTCAATAAGGACAGCCTTTTTCGTTTGTGCCGGAAACTAAATTTGGTTAATTTGTTAAATCAAAATTGGCAAACATGATTTACCCTCAACAGTTCTCACGTAGAGCATACATCGCAACAATATATATGGCGGTTTCATTGGTTCTGACATATGGACAAACCGGCATTAGTCCAGATCGATATAATCAATTGAATACTGATGAGTACCTCGGTGATGTTGAAGTTATGACAAGGTTATCTGATGAACAGGTTTTTACTGAGGGACCAGCGGTTGACCGGGAGGGCAATGTATATTTTACCAACATTCCGGATTCGGAAATTCTGAAATGGGATCCACTGAAAAATAAACTTTCCGTTTTCAGATCAGGCTCGAACAGTGCAAATGGTTTGCGATTTTCCATGAACGGAGAATTGCTGGTTTGTGAAGGCCAGCCGGCAAGGTTGACCAGGACCAGTATGAAAACCGGGGAAGTCTCGGTTCTAGCTGATCGATATAAAGGCAAGGGATTGCAATCGTTGAACGACCTGGACTTTGACTCAAAGGGGAGAATTTATTTCTCTTCAAGAAAATCCTATCCAGATCTTCAGAAGGAAAATAAACGAGCAGTATATAGGTTTGATCCTGATGGCATAATACATCAATTGCTTGCAGAACCGCAAGTTCACATGCCAAATGGAATTGTTGTATCCCCTGATGAGAAGATCCTATATCTTATCGAGGCACATGGTGAAGAGAACCGTAACCGTAACATCCTGGCTTTCGATTTAGACGAGGATGGTTCCATATCCAATCGGCGTGTGCTTTACAACTTTTATCCTGGCCGAAGCGGAGATGGCATGTGCATCGATATAGAAGGCAACCTTTATGTGGCAGCCGGACTTCACAAACAAAGAGGATCTTCTGAAACGCTGGATACGCGTCCCGGGATCCATGTCATCTCTCCAAAAGGGGAACTTCTCGCTTTCAGGGAAACCCCGGAGGATACCATAACCAATTGCACGTTCGGCGGAGAAGATCTGAAAACCCTTTTTGTTACCTGCGGATCATACCTGTTGAGCATCCACACAAAAATCCCTGGAAAAAAAACCTACAAACCTGATAAATAAAGAATACAATGGCATTTAGAAAAAGTAATCTTCCGGTTTTCATCATCGTTCTTATTCTGGTTATATCTACTGCATGCGGTACCGGTGGCAGTCCGGGAGATCAATCCGGACAAATCTCATCTGACCAGGCCCTTCTTGCCGATACCCTGGAAATGAGTCTGTTGGAGTTCATAATTGACCCCTGGTATCCGCTCAATATTGATACTTTAAATGGTGGTTATATTTCAGTCTTTGAAAGGGACTGGACGATGGCGGAAAATTTTCAGATGAGAGCCCTGGTCCAGCAGGCACGCCATGTCTGGGCAACAGCTTTTATCTACGAACATTATCCTGAACGAAAAGAATTTCTGGAATATGCAGCTCATGGATTCAGGTTTTTAAGGGAAAAATTGTGGGACAAGGAATTAGGAGGATTCCACGCATATTGCGAAGATGACGGTACTCCTTCGGTCAGAAGCATGAATGAAAAACGCATTTATGGTCAGTCTTTTGCAGTTTATGGCTTGTCCCAGTATTACAGAATGAGCAATGATCCGGAAGCACTTGAACTGGTAAAAAAGGCATTTCTCTGGATGGAGGAACATGCTCATGATCCGGTGCATGGAGGTTATTTTGAGTTTTTAGAACGGGATGGCACTCCATACCCTGTTGGTGTTACTAATGATACAGGTGTCCGCGATTCCCGGACCAGAGGGATGAAAGACTATAACAGTTCTATCCACATTATGGAAGCCCTCACAGAGCTTTACAGGATCTGGCCGGATGATCTTGTACGGACAAGGCTGGAAGAAATGTTCTACCTTATCCGTGACACATTCACACATCCCGATGGGTACCTCCAGTTATATTTTTACCCGAACTGGACGCTGGTAACTCCGGAGACCCTCAAGGATTCGTCCCAGGAGACCCATAGGTTCACCTCACATTATACTTATGGACATGATGTAGAGACTGCATATTTACTGCTTGAAACAGCACATTTTCTGGGACTGGGAGAGGATGAAAAAACACATAAAATTGCCAAGCGACTGGTTGATCACTCGCTGGAATCGGGCTGGGATCACGAGACAGGTGGATTCTTTGATGCTGGAATATTAAACGAGGGAGAGATCAGCATTTTCAACGATCATAAGTCGTGGTGGGGGCAGATTGAAGGCTTGAATGCATTGCTTATGATGCACCAGCTTTATCCGGAAGATCCAAACGATTACTATGGTAAGTTCCTGAAATCATGGGAGCACATAGATAGCTATTTGATTGACAAGGATTATGGGGGCTGGTTCAATCACGGATTGGATACCAATCCTGAAAGCGTTGTTCGACCTAAAAGCCATATCTGGAAAACCACCTACCATAACACCAGGGGTATGATCAGATGTATACAGATGTTACGGGGAGAAAACGAATATTAGCAGGCTTACTTTTTTAAATTTTTAGAGAGATCTTTATCTTCCCAAGCCATCCGGTCACAAGGATAATCAATAGAGAGAATACTAAAGATTTTATCAGTCCGGCTGTTCCTGCAAGAAGGAATGCCGGAAGTTGTAAGCTCACCAAGGCAAAGATCGCATATGCGTAATAGGGTACCAGATAACAGGTTAGGGTACTGTTCCCTGCCGGGGCAATAATATCTGCCCACCTGGTAATCTTCATCCTGTCAGCAATTATATGCAGAAAAACAAAACAAACTGTGCCAATACCTGCACAGATGGCTGTCCATGAGGGAGTGGCCATGATCTTTGAGATCCCCCAGAGTGGCCTGGAAAGAAAGCCGAAGGTGAATAACAGAAAAGACAGTCCCAGCAGGACAGGGATCAGATTTTTCATCTGTTCCTTTTCTCTAAGATTGATCAGGATAATGGTGACCAGCATACCAGTCATAACACTCACATGATTTGAGGCACTGACCACGATCCGCAAATCAAAATTAAATGGTGAGATGAATTCATTGACATTCAAAAGATAAAATACGATGGTTGCCAGCACCATCCATCCCAGGCGGTGCCGGACTCCCAGGTAAAGCAGGGCATTCACCAGGTAACCCCATCCGATCAGTCCAAGTATCCCCCACCAGTAGGGCTTTATCCATTGAGGATTATCGGCTGAACCACCCTTGTAAATCACGGCCAGGAATATTAGAATTGCCCATCCTGCAATTTTAATAACATTGGGCGGGATCTTCCCCAATACTTTTCCCCTGTAATTGTTCCAGATCATGAAGAATGCCAGGGTCATCAGGATCTGCCAAAAGTTCTTGTTTATTGGCAACTCAGCAGCATTGATATTTTCGAGGTTAACCATGAAAACACCCATCACCAATAATGCAATAGATCGCTCAGCTATGTGTTTCAAAACTTTGATCCTGGAATGTCCCTTATTGATCCTCGATTCAATGGCCCAGGGTATGGATAATCCGACGATAAAAAGAAAGGCAGGGAACACCACATCTGCCAGTCCCATGCCATCTTCACTGGCAGCCTTATGCTCCAGCCATCCTGGGATATCGGTCAGGGTCCACAGATCGTTTACAAAAATCATGAGCAGCATGGTAAGTGCCCGAAAAATGTCAATGGAATTGAATCGGGTTACTTTCATTTTAGTTTTCTGCCTTTATAAAATTTACCATCTCCTTGTAACTTTTCACCGGACCCATTCTTTCTTCATTGATATTTTTCCCATAATACATATCAAGGAAAGATTCCGCCGGACTCCAAACAGTCTGCATGAAACCAAAATGCTGGTCCCTCATTATGTCGGTGCTGTTGGCCCGGAATGTCCTGATCAATTCCAGCTGCTCTCTGGTAACTTCCGGCCTGTTCCAGCCAGAGGTGATAACACGGAATCCCTTCATGGCAAACAAGGCAGCTGTGGGATCAGCCCTTTCATAATGCCAGTCGCATATTACTACATCCCTGGAGATCATGTCAATGGCTCCGAAGGTATTGTTTTCGCTGGCCTCCCACATACCCATGCCGGTTGTTTTTCCGTCCAGCAGCCTGTCTCCCCAGATCCATAGTTCCATGTTCCGGCCTGCAAGATGGTCCCTGATCTTATTTACCTCCCCCGCAAACAAATTATATTTCTTCTTTCCCTTGCATCTAGGGCAATGATCATCCCCGATATAAAATACCTCATCCATGCCTGCGTGAAAAGCATCTGCTTCAAATACTTCCATGATCTCATCCACTAAGGCAAATACAACATCATGAACATCGGGATGAAGGGGACAATAACTTTTACAGTATAGACCATCGTCGTTCGGCCATTCATACTCCTCGGGCATTTTAACCCGGGGTGTCTCATCAAACTGGGGATATTCCTTCAGCAGGTTACCAATCCTTCCGGCCCAGGACTGATGCCCTAACAGGTTGACCTGGGGGATAAGCCTGATATCATTCTCCCTGGCGGTCCGGACCAGCATTTCTACCTGCTCCTGGGAAAGAGCTCCCTCATCTCTCAAATTTGGATAGGATTTGTATTCATAGTTAAAATCTACCCTGAGAACCAAGGTATTTATGCCATTCCCTGCAAGGTCATTCTCCATAAAAGAAAGAAAATCATTCAGACGTTCAGTTGAGGGAGCAGCGATACAAAATCCCTTAACAATCAGGATGGAATCAGCCGTCTGGGCTACACAAAGAATAGGTATCAAAAAAAAGACAAGGAATAGTTTGGTTTTCATTCGGTGGATTTATCAAAATTTTCAATGAGGTACTCTGCCCATGAAGATATAGATTTCCCCAGAACTGGGAAAACAGGCTGACCTACTTTTTTCTGCGGTCCAATTCTTCACGGAGCTTCCTTAAGCCTGCAAACAAACTAATGGCAGCAGCAGTAAAGGCGGATATGGAGGTGAGGAAAGTTGTGACATTGAATGCATCTTCTGTGTAGTAATCATACACACTGGCTGCCAGGGTGATTAAGACAGCGAATAGCATTGTCCATAATAACCATACAGCCAGTTTCTTCCTTTTTAACAGGGTTTCTGTACTAAGATCTTAAATCTTTTTTACCATGGAGGAATTATTTATTGACCGGACCGAAATACTTCTCACACCAGTCCAGGGTTTCCCTGATCATCTCATTCTTTGGTACCCAGTGATCAGATTCATAGATCTTGAGGATTTTATCTTTTGTAGGTGTCCCGAGAAAATCAAAGTAGGGCTTTACTTCCGCGTCAAACGGGAAGGTCATGTCATACCGGCCATTCATCATAAGTACCGGGACCGTTACCCGGGGCAGGTAATTGACCTGATCGGCCTCGGGCAATGCTTTCCCCCAGAATCCCCCCAGCACATGTACACAAAGCCTCACCCGATCTTCAACAGCCGGAATAATGGCACCTATCACCCCTCCCCAGCTGTGCGTATAGAGCCCTATCTTTCCGGCATCAAAATCCGGCCTTGTTTCCAGGTAATCAATGGTCCTGCTAAGGTCCTTGATCCACTTGATCAGGTACTCTGTATATAAATGGCTTTCATTCGGCATATGATTTTTACGGGGCATAGTCCCCCTGCGCTCGTAGGTGCTCTGATAGATGGGCATCACAGCTGCAATTCCGTTTTTCATTAAAAAATCACAGAAATTAATAAACCACGTATCCGGGAAAGAGTTATTACTGACTGCATAAGATCCGGGGTAAAAGATCATGGTCTGAAAAGGTGGTTCAGCATTTTTGGGGAGAAAAAGATACGCGATCATACGCTCATCTTCATACGCCGCATCAAAACTGAATTTTTCCATGATCCAGTCTTCCGGACTTTCATCCCTGAGTTCAAGACTGGCATTCAGTGCCAGGTCATCATAAAGGAATTGTTGCCTGTAGATCTCAAATATGTCATCCGAGACAGGTATTTCCTCACCATAATTCCGCCTTTCTTCGATTTCAATCGTTTCAAATGCCTCAGCCGGTATCTTTGAGCGGTCCTGATAAATGACACAGCGAAATCCATTTTTCGAAGACCGGTCAAAGGGTGACAACTGGCTCCAGTTCCCGTACATATAAGCAACATCATTCCAGGCACCACCCCTGATCAACCTGCCGTCCTGTGTTTTATTCAAGCACCATTCCCTGACATTACCTGCAAGGTCATAGGTTCCAAATGGATTCAATCCCTGGTTATATCCCACAGGGTCCGGACCCTTGTCTCTGAAATTACTGAATGAGAGCAACTTATGTACAAAAAAATACCAGTATTCCATCAAATAAAAGCCAGCAGCAGTCTCCCAGTGTTCAGCGGTTGGCAAATCTTTCCCTGCAAATGTTGCATATGCGGCAGCTTCATACCAGCTGATCCCATTGACCGGATAATTTGCCTGTCCGTCAGGATAATCACCCGCTTCCCAGGTTGATGGTCCGGGCCTGCCGGTCTTATCCACGAATAGTCTCATGGCCTCTTCCCACTCAAGCAAGCTGCCATCCTTCTTAAATTCATGTTCCCAGTATTTTTGATCCCGGTATCCAGGATGATCAATGAATCGTTTATACTGCTGGTTCGTTACTTCGTATTTATCGATAAAGAAATCATTCTTCTCAGCCAGGTGGTTGGAAACAGATCCGTATTCAATACCCGGTACATGGACCATTCCCTCAGGAATAGTTCCTGTGTTAAAAAGCTTTACATACAAAGTGTCCTGATTGGAATTCAGACACGCCAGAACGGAATCATAACCGGGTTTTAACATGAGAAAACGATAGAGTGCGGATCTTGGCATTTCTGTTGAATCGATCGGTGTGATACCAAGTAATTCCCAGTCATCATCCGGATTTGCATAATCCTTGATGTATACTTCTGCACCGGAAGGATCTGAAAGTATTGATATTCTGGTAGACAATTTTTCCTTTAAGGCTTTATAATCCGGATCATCAGGGATGTATTTTGCCGCCTTTTGAACCATTTGATAGGCTTCAATTCTCTTTAACTGGCCCCACAACTTTTCCGCTTCTGGCAATAACTCTGTTTTGGCCCATTTAACCTTCCCTTTATGGTTAACGGAACGTATCACAGCATAGCTTATCATTATTACCAATATAAGAGCAGGTATGGAAAACCATGGATTGCCAAGATATCTTCTGCGCTTAACGGATGTGCTCTCACCGCTTATTGTCTTTAGCTTCACCAATATTTCTTCAGCTGCTGATTTTTTCCTCTTGATAAACCAGGCTAATATTATGGCAATGGGGAGTCCACATAGCAATACTATGAGTAGAACATCACGGGTTCGTTCAACCAGATTATAGTGGTCAATGAAATAATCTGTCATCTCAAGTACGATCCAGCTGCCACTGATATAAACCACCAGTGTCTGAACAAGAGGGTTGGAGATCAGTTTCTCAATTAGGGTTTTTTCTTTGTCCATCTCAGCTTTTGAGATTTCCTGAATCCATGATTTATTAAAATTATGAAATTCTGGAGTTTAAATCAATTGATTTCTCCATTGGATTTACCCCGAAATTTAGATGAATTTGAAGTGTTACTGTGCACGGCATTCATGCCGAAGAAAAAACATTGTAGTCGTTTTTACGATATTAGGAACTCACACCCTTGTGACTTTTGCTCAAGATTGTGACTTTATATATACTAACCTCTATTATTCTGTATGCTATACTATTAGTTTTGAGGTAATTATACCTTGCAATCTGGAGTGGAGAAAGCGTTGTGAAGTCACATAATTGCGAAAGGTCACACACCGGTGACTTTCTGTTTTTGCAAAACTTGATACCCTTATTTTAACTCACCGTCACGTTCTTGCTTTTCTTTACACTTATCACTTGGTGACACCTGAATCCCAAGCACAGCTGACAACTCAGAGAAATCAACAGAAAATATTAGGGTATGTCCAAATTTCTCCATTGCCTTGTTATCCCCTTTACCTGGGCATTCAACCCGGTAAACAAAAACAGGGAAATCAGCAGATGGAAATGCTTGTTTTTCATTAGATTTGAGTATCGTACGCTATTTCTTTCTCTCTGAATTATTACAAACATAATGAATTGTACAAGTCATGGATGATAATCTTGACACTAAAAATCATAGAACGTGCATAAGGATGAATCTCCTCCTTTTGATTGTTTTTTCCCCGGTATTTTTTTATCAATGTATCCAGGAACCAAAATCTACCTACCAGAAAATCATAGATGTGGCTGATGGAGTCAAGGTCATTAACGCACATGAACATCAGCACTGGCCGGAGGAATACGGGGATCTCTCCTACCGTTTCTATCACCTGATACACCATAGTTATCTGATGGCGGATATTGTATCTGCAGGCGGCACTCGACTGGATAATGGGCCCCTTGACTCCTTAAGCCTTGAAGCACATTGGGAACTCAATGGTCAGGCGCTTGACTACACCCGGAATACCAGCTATTATGGGCATTTTATCAAAGGATTCCAGAAGCTGTATGACTTTAAGGACCTGTATTTTACAGAAACAAACATCCCAGTCTTGTCAGCGCAGATAGAAAAGAATTACACGGATTACCGGTCCTGGTTCGATTCCTCATTTCATAAAGCAGGCTTTGAGTTGATGTTTAACGACCAGTGGTGGAAGCCTTTCAATACTGAGCTTGATGAAAGGTATTTTGCCCTGGTTTTTCATATCAATGAACTGGTGATGCATGCAAGCAGCCTGCCTGTCCCGGAAGATACAACCATGATTTACTATAAAGCTGCGGAAGAGGGGTATCCCATGTTTACTTTTGACAATTATCTTAACTTCTGTGATTATCTGTTTCGCAAAAACATAGCACAAAAAGCCGTTTGTATTAAAAACTCCATGGCATATTCCAGGTCACTGGATTTCGAGGAAGTCTCTTATGAGACTGCCAGGACCTTATTTATGAAACGTTCAGCAAAATTAAACCGGGAAGAATCAAAAAAGATACAGGACTTTATGTTTCACTGGATCATTCAAAAATCTATTGATTATGATCTACCCATACAGATCCATACAGGATATCTGGCGGGTAATGGGAACTACCTTGAGAATGGGAAACCGGTGAAATTAATCAATCTGTTCATGAAATATCCGGAGGCCAGGTTTGTCCTTTTTCATGGCGGATATCCATGGACGGGTGAATACGCTGCATTGGGCAAGATGTTTCCCAATGTTTACCTGGATCTAGTGTGGTTACCACAAATCTCACGTGAAAAAGCAGTTCTTGCAATAGATGAGATGTTTGACTGTGTCCCTTATAATAAATTCTTCTGGGGAGGTGACTGTTCTTTTATTGAAGAGACAACCGGATCTCTGGAATATGGTAAAGAGGTCCTGGCAGAAGTATTGGCCAACAGAATAGAACGGGGATTATTAACTGAGGATGTTGCTTTTGATATCGTTAAAAAAATCCTGAGAGAAAATGCGGTTGAGGTATTCAATCTGGAGGAGAGACTGGGCAGAGAGTTTTAATATTCACGATACAGGACAAACCAAAATAATCCTTCCCGCTCAGAAATCAACACAGCAATATTACGCGAGGTTAATTCGCCTGAAAAGAGAAATAATAAGTATATGTAAAGCTGTCAGCCTGAGTTAGACCTTTGAAATCATTTTCGCAGTAGCTAAAATCGTTTGATCTCCTATATTGACCGTTGCGGTTTTGCTGCCTATATCTTCAATGACACCTTCTGCGGACCAACTTCTCTTTGCAACCTTTACACTGTCCCCAATGTGGAATTGCTGTAAGCCATTCTTCTGGCTGGATTTCAGAAAAGCAATCTTTATTGCCTTATCAACTTCTATCAGCTCTTCTCTTGTCAACTGATCCAATCCTTTACCGTTTATTTTGATATCCATGTTTATGTTTAAATAGAGTTCAAAGATACAAGAATTCAACGATAAAATATGCATCTAATTGTTCCGTCCATAAACAAAAAGCGACAACTCATCAATTAATTAAGCTGGATTTACCGATAAAGAAAGATGGTTTACCGATTTAACCCTGTGGAAAACTTTTGTCCAATATAATTTTATATAAACTTTTAGAACCATGCCAACAGAAAAAGACTTTCTAAACCAATTCCAGGATAATCTAACATATTTCTTCAATGAAGCCGTAGATATAAACCTGACGAACCTGAAACAATGTGGTTTCTGGATAAAGACCATGAATCACCAAAATCATGCAGCTGAGATAAGGAAGACAAGAACCGACAGGGGACTGCCTGCTCCACCGGTCATGATATGCAGTATAACCAATCGGTGCAACCTCCATTGCAAGGGTTGTTACCATCAATCCCGTGAGTCTCATCCAGGCATTGAGCTTACTGCTGAAAGATTTGGCCGTCTGATATATGAAGCCTCCGAGGTTGGAACAAGGATCATCATGCTTGCAGGGGGAGAACCACTCCTTCGCAGGGATATGCTTGAAGCGGCGGCGGCAGAAAAAGAAACTATTTTCCCGGTGTTCACAAACGGGGTACTGCTGGATAGCGATACTACCCGATTTTTTAAGAAACACCGGAACCTGATACCGGTTCTCAGCATCGAGGGAGATCAACAGAAAACCGATGACAGACGTGGAGATGGACTCTATGGAAGGGTTGAGTCAGCTGCAGAAGTACTCCGCAGAAATAAAATGTTTTATGGATTATCCATAACCCTGACCAGTGATAATTTTGACCAGGTTATGGATCCGGAGTATTTGAAGAAATATTATGATCAGGGATGCAGGCTTTTCTTTTTTATAGAATATGTACCGGTCACAGAAAAGGATATCCCGAGCTGCATCACTTCAGAGCAAAGAGAAAAACTTCCTTCAATCAATAAATTATTGCGTGAAACCATCCCAGCGCTTTATCTGACCCTCCCAGGTGAGGAAGAACAGTATGGGGGATGCCTGGCAGCCGGCAGGGGATTTGTCCATATCAGTGCAACCGGGGATGTTGAACCCTGTCCTTTTGCACCTTATTCAGATACCAACATTCACAATTCCTCCTATACAGAGGCTCTAGACTCGCTCTTGTTGAACAGGATCAGGAACAATCATCATCTGCTGAAAGAATCAGCTGGTGGCTGTACGCTATGGGAGAACAAAGAATGGATAGAAGAACAATTGGATGCACGTGAGCCCCTGAGTGCTTAAGCCAAGCAAGTATCCGGATCCAATAACACTTTACAGCCTGGATATTCCATGAGCAGCCTATAAATATTGCTTGCAAGATTTTCAGCGACGATGGAATATCCAGGCGAAAAGGTATTATCAGATCCGGTTCAGGCTTTTGATGTCCTCATAATGAAATTCGAAGTTGATCTCAAAGCAGTCAACAAAATTTTTCTTGAGTTCCCTGGTCAGGTATAAGGGATCTTCACAGTAAAACAAAAAGGCTCCACCCCCTCCTGCACCTGCGATCTTTCCTCCGTATGCACCGTTTTCTTTCGCAAAAGCATACATTTCTTCGAGGTATCCGTTGGAGGTCGCTGGGGCTAGTTGCTTTTGTGCTTCAAAATTCTTCTCCATGATCTCGGCACAGAGGATAAATTCCTTGTTTTTCAGTGCAACAGCAAACTCAAGTGCATACCCGGCTAATTTATCCAGTGCTTCCTGTCCCTCAGGAGTCAGGTGATTTGAATACACGTCTTCTACGGCAGTTTGAGCATTTCGCGAAGCACCAGTATGTAGCAGAAGTAAGCCTTTTTTGAATTCTTCAAGCGTTTCCCTGGGAATCTCAACCTGGGTCCGCCTGGCATAATTCCTGCCAAATTCCCAGCAGCCAAAACCGCCGTGTACAATGGAATACTGGTCCTGCCGTCCGATGGCCCAGTTAAGTTCTTTATTTTCCAGGTTAAATAAATCTTCACTTATATTCTCCAGGGTCTTGGATTCAGAATTATAGTTTTTTGCACTGATCAACTCAAGAACCTGTGCTGCGGTAGAGGTACTTAGCCCACTTCCCCTGGGGTAACCTGAAAAATTGAACCGCCCGCTCTTGAGTTCTATCAGTGGACTGATGGTAATGTTTGAAACAAAACCCGTTTTATCTCCCATGATGTATGGGATATCTGTCCAGCCACCCGCGAAGTCAATACGGAGCGGAGCCCTGTAGGCAAATTTGATCTTGTCTATGATCCTGGTTGTGGAAGTAGCCTCAAGTGCTTTCGGAACAATCCGCTGAACAAACTCCATCCTGATCCCGATCTTGTCACATAGTTGGTTCTTTTCCACCATACCCGAATCGCCCTCATTCAGGACAAATACATCGGGACGAAGTTTTTCAAGGACATCCTTGAAATCAATCTTACCTGGAGCTATTGTATCATCATTTAAAGTGGCATAATCCACATCCTGGAAAGCCGCAACCAGATGGACCCGGTTGTTTTCAGGGTTCACAGGCCGTCCTGCACCTTTTAATTCTTTAACGGCATGGTCCTGTCCGACCCCAACCACCAGCAGATCACCAAATTGTTTGCACTGGTTAAAAAATACTGCATGTCCGCTCTGCAAAATATCATAGCAACCTGTACAAAAAACGATTTTTTTGTTCTTATTGGTCTCTCTTATGGATTTAAGCTGTTTGTGATTCACAACTTTCTCCGCAATGGTCTGGAAAAGCATGTTGGTTTTTTTTGTAATTATTTAAAACAAATATAATAAGTAGTCTAATCAAAACGAGATCTGATTGTAAGTATTATTAATCTAAAATTGCCTATTTTTATTTATTGCTGAAGATAATTTCCTTATTACTACTGAACTAATAATTACCATTAACTTATGAAAAAACTATTGTACTTGTTGGCGCTGATAATGATTATCAGTAATTTATCCTATGGACAATCTGTCCGTGACCTGGGTACCGATTCGGCCCATTTCCAGATACCTGATATACCGGGTTATTATACCCTTAAATGTGATTTTCATATGCATACAATATTCTCAGATGGCAGGGTTTGGCCAACTGTCCGTGTCGATGAAGCCATCGCAGAAGGTTTGGATGTGATATCCATAACCGATCATGTTGAATATCACAAAAAAGAAGTGGAAGATAACAATATGGCTGCCTATGAGATAGCAAAGAAACATGCTGAAGGTAAGGACCTGGTCTTAATACTTGGAGGGGAAATATCCGCCAGCCGTGATCATTTCAATGCGTTGTTTTTGAATGATCCAAACGAGCCAATCCTCAGGGATAAATTGCCGGCCGTCAGGATTGGCGCCGCCTACGAACAAGATGCTTTTATTTTCTGGAACCATCCGGGTTGGACAGCTAAATATAAAGATGGAAATGCTCCCAGGGATGAAGAATTCATTAAGCTCATTAAAGCAGGTCAAATAAAAGGAATTGAAATTTGTAACGGAGATGGTTACTGGGAAGGAGCCCATGAAATGGTTCAGGAATTTGACCTCACCCTTATCGGAAATTCAGACATCCATGGGGTAAGCACCTATCAATTCCTTCCGGATAAACACCGGACAATCACACTGGTTTTTGCACGTGAAAAATCTGTGGATGGAGTACAGGAGGCCTTATTGAATAAAAGAACAGCCATATACCAGGGGAATCACCTCATCGGACCGGAGGATCTCCTGAAACCGTTGTTCCTTAAATCACTGGAAATTGAAACAACATACAGAGAGGGAACTTCGCTTGCCGGAATGGCCATAACTAATAATTCTGATTTTGACTTTATATGTGAAAATAAAAGCCCGTTTAAACTTTACAATGGGATCCACTTTTTCACCATAAAAGCCCATTCTAAAACCACTCTTATTGTGAAGACCCTGGAACAACTATCCGGATTCTCCCTCGACCTGATGGTCCATAATGTTTTGGTAGCACCGGGGAAAAGCATGGAGCTGGCAATATCTGTTGAAGATCTTATTCCCAGCAATAGCACATCAGAGAATCTCAGGTGATCAGGCTGGTTTTAGATTTGTAAATCATATTATAAACCCAAATTATCTGTCATGAAAATTTATCGTGTTCTACCAGTCATTATTGGATTTCTCTTTTGCCTGCCACTGACCGCACAAAAAGATGCTTTTAACGGTCTGGATGTTAACCTCAGTAATCTTTACCGTCTATCGGATGCCAAAACACGATCCATCAGTCCCGAGAATTTTACCGGAGAAAAGGGAAAGGGTGGTATGGCCACCCTGGAAGAGGGAAGTGCGGCCAATGCTGCACGGGACCTGGGACAGGGATGGAAGGTAAACCCATATGTGAGAATTCCTTCAGGAGAAACCTTTACCATGGCTGAGATCGAGGGACCGGGAGCGATTCAGCAGATATGGATGACCCCTGCAGGAAAATGGAGATATTCCATCCTCCGTTTCTACTGGGACGGTGAAGAAGAACCTTCAGTGGAGGTTCCCGTTGGAGATTTCTTTGCCGCAGCAGAAGTCTACAACCATATCTCTTCTCTGCCAGTCTGTGTTAATCCCGGATCCGCCTTCAACTGTTACTGGAACATGCCTTTCCGGAAAAGCTGCAAGATCACCATGGAAAACCTGGACGATGAAAGGATGACCCTATACTACCAGGTCAACTATACCCTGACAGAAGTGCCTGATGATGCAGCTTATTTCCATGCACAGTTCCGCCGTACCAATCCCGTACCTTACAAGGAAGTTTATACCATTGTCGATGGGATCAGTGGACAGGGACAATATGTTGGTACATATATGTACTGGCAGACCAATAACAATGGATGGTGGGGAGAAGGTGAGATCAAGTTCTTCATGGATGGGGATAAGGAATTTCCTACCATATGCGGGACCGGCACGGAGGATTATTTCTGTGGTTCCTACGGTTTCCACGGAACCAGGCCAGATGGTACCAGGGGATACGTTGACTATACCACACCTTATGCCGGGTATCACGTAGTAGAGCCGGATGACAACCTTCTGAACAGGTCTCAGACAAGGCTTGGTATGTACCGCTGGCACATCACCGATCCTGTTCGTTTTGAAAAAGACCTGAAAGTTACCATGCAGGCGCTCGGCTGGCGAAGTGGCGGCAGGTATCTTCCCCTGCAGGATGATATCTCATCGGTAGCATACTGGTACCAGGCAGAACCCCATAAGTCTTTTCCCAAATTCCCGGAAAGGGATGATCTGGAGATCCAGTAAGTTCGCCTATCTGAAAACCCACATACCTTACCTATGAAAATCAGGAACTGTTTTCTGCTTATTGTACTTCTTATATCATCCTGTCAGGAGGAGGATCAAAACAGCAGGTCCAATTACCTGAATAACCGTCCACCTTTACTATCCAATCAATACCTGGAATTACCCCTGGGCAGTATTTTGCCTGAAGGATGGTTGTTGCAGCAGCTCCAGCGAATGAAAAGTGGATTGACCGGTCACCTCGATGAATTATACCCCACGGTCCTGGGATCGCGTAATGGATGGCTCGGCGGAGATGGTGATGGTTGGGAAAGGGGACCCTACTGGCTCGACGGACTGGTTCCTCTGGCCTGGATCCTGGATGATGCAGACCTGAAGGCTAAAGCTATGCCCTGGATAGAATGGACCCTTAACAGCCAGACGGAGGATGGTTATTTCGGTCCGGTCCCATTCACAGAAAAACCAGCGCCGGAACCTGGCATTCAGAAGAGTCCAAGGCATGACTGGTGGCCAAAGATGGTCATGCTGAAGGTCCTTCGCCAGTACTATGATGCGACAGAAGATCCAAAGGTAATCGATCTGATGACCAACTATTTCAGGTACCAGCTCAGGGAGCTGCCAGATACACCACTGGACAACTGGTCCTTCTGGGGCAACCGGCGAGGAGGCGATAATCTTATGCTGGTATACTGGCTGTACAATCATACCGGCGATACATTCCTTTTAGAGCTGGCTGAACTGATCCATGAACAGACTTTCCCATGGACGGATGTATTCCTGAATGAGAATTGCTCCAGTGAGAATGGCAGGGATCATTTATTCCCGGCCAACAGCCAAAATTTTTATCCATTTTACATGGAGCTTGTAGACAGGTTATGCCTGAAGGAGCAAAGGAGCTTCCATTGTGTCAACCTTGCCCAGGGTATCAAGGAACCCGTCGTCTACTATCAGCAGGATCCGGACCCAAAGTATCTTGAGGCTGTTAGAAAAGCCTTAACCGATATCAGGGAAAACCATGGCCAACCACAGGGAATGTATGGGGGTGATGAAGCGCTACATGGAAGGGTACCCACACAGGGAATAGAGTTTTGCTCAATTACAGAATTGATGTTCTCCCTGGAGACCATGATTGGCATTACAGGGGATGTAAAACTTATGGACCACCTTGAGAAAATCGCCTACAATGCATTGCCCACACAGGCATCGGATGATTTCACTTCCAGGCAATATTTTCAGCAGGCCAACCAGGTCATGCTCACACGCCACCAGCGCAATTTTCACGTCGAGGATCATCATGGCCACACTGATGTATGTTATGGCCTGGTTACCGGTTATCCCTGCTGCACCTGCAACATGCACCAGGGATGGCCAAAATTTGTGCAGCACCTGTGGTATGCTACTCCTGACGGTGGACTAGCAGCTTTGATGTTTGCTCCAAACACCCTGGATGCCATAGTTGCCGATAATGTTAAGGTCCGGATAAAGGAGGAAACCAATTATCCCTTTGAAGACCGGGTCAGGTTCAGGATCTCAACAGAGGAATCCGTCAAATTCCCATTCCATATCAGGGCTCCCGGATGGTGCCGGGAAGCAGAGGTCTCCATTAATGGTGATCAAGCTGAAAAGTTCCCTGGCGGGAACATTGTGGTCCTTGATCATGAATGGTCTGATGGAGATGTGATTGAAGTTAGATTTCCGATGCAGGTAAGCTTGAGTACATGGGACGAGAAATCTGTGGCTGTGGAACGTGGGCCCCTCGTTTATGCCCTCAAAATAAGGGAAGACTGGAAATTGGTAAAGAACAATGACAAGTGGGGTGATTTCTATGAAGTACGTCCACTTGATCCCTGGAATTTTGCCCTGCCGGAATCAGCCATAAAAGATCCTGAGAATGCCTTTGAGGTGATCACAGTACCCAACCGGGGTTCTTATCCCTGGAACATAGATGCAGCCCCCCTGGAATTACGTACCAGGGGTTTCAGGATACCAGGTTGGAAATTGTACAATGAAATGGCCGGACCGCTGCCGCACAGCCTGCAGCAGCAAAGCCTGATCAAGTCAAAAGAAGAGGAGATCACATTGATCCCATATGGGTGCACAACTCTCAGGATAACTGAATTCCCTGTTGGACGATAGCCAGAAATAGCAATATACATCAAGCAGGGCACCTGGACATTTGTTTATTTTAACAGGTAAATACTTCTTGAATGGAAACTACTGAGATCATCAAACTGAATCCTGGAAATATCACTGATGAACACATCTGTTGCGCCATTGGTAATGATAAAACCAGCGAGACCAGGTCCATACAAAAAAAAGTATGGCTGAAGGAACAGTTTGGAAATGGTTTTGTCTTTAAAAAAGTCAATGTCAGGGGCAAGGTGTTTATAGAATATGTGCCGGCCGAATATGCCTGGAAACCCGTCTGGCACCCGGCTATAACTTGATAAATTGTTTCTGGGTTTCAGGCAGGTATAAAGGCCAGGGCTACGGACGCCTGCTGATGGAAGAATGTATTGAGGATTCCAGCCACACAAACGGACTGGTAGTAGTCTCTGGCAAGAAAAATATGCCCTGGCTCACCCCAAAGAAGTTTTATCAGAGGTTCGGTTTTGAGACATGTGATGAAGCTCCACCAGCTTTCGAGCTCCTGGTTAAAAAGCTCAAGAAGGAGGCTCCTCAGCCCCGGTTTAGGGATGTCGTCCGGTCTGGAACCATCGAAGATAATGATGGTATAGTGATCATGTATTCCCACCAGTGTCCATTCCATGAAGATTTTGTGGAGATCATGCTGGGAACGGCAAGGGATATGGGACTGCCCGCCAAGAAGATCAGGATTGACAACCTTGAAGCAGCCCAGAATGTAC
>CAVVYS010000006.1:0-737351 GCA_963752525.1 uncultured Bacteroidaceae bacterium
CAACAACAAAGATTTCCCCACCCAGGAGAAATTTAAAATTAATCTCGGGACCTTTTGTCTCTTCACATTCATCTTCTCTGGTACAGGCCTCAAAATCACCTCCCATCAGGAATACTACTAGTAATAAACTTAGATATTTTACCATCACAATACTGGATTAAGGGTTTTAACCCAATAAGTTAAGGCAATCCATTGAATGATCAAAAAACCAGCCTATGTTTTACAAAAGGATAGGTAAGTGTTAGGAAAAGTCTAATGCTGCCTGATCTTCTCCACTGCTTCAATGGTAACCGGCAGATCTTTACCAAGTCTGCGTGCCCCATCTTCTGTGATTACAAAGTCTTCTTCGTTCCTCAATCCGCTGAAATCACGGTATTTTTCAATGGCCTCATAGTTGAGAAAAGAAGTATGTTTCTTTTCTGACTTCCACAGGTCAATTAGTTCTGGGATGAAATAGATCCCTGGTTCAATGGTCACAACAAATCCAGGGCGCAGGGGTTTGGCCAGCCTGAGAGACTTCAAACCAAACATGGTACTTTTCGGTTCCCCATCGTACCCTACCCATTGTTCACCCAAATCTTCCATATCATGTGCATCAAATCCCATCATATGTCCCGTACCACAGGGGAAAAACAGGGCATGTGCTCCCTCCTTGACGGCCTCATCAGCATCGCCTTTTGTCAGTCCAAGCAGTTTCAGTCCATCGAAAATCATCCTGCAAGCGGTGAAATGGACCTCTTTAAAAGGCATGCCAGGACGCAGCATACCCACAGCAGCCTGGTGGGCATCCAGTGCAATCTGGTAAACTTCCTTCTGCCGGGAAGTAAAGAACGAATCCACAGGGAAGGTACTGGACAGGTCACCGGCATAGTGCATTTCTGTTTCTGCACCTGCATCCAGTAGTAAAAGATCCCCACTCTTGATCATATTTCCATGGTAGTGGTTGTGCAATGTCTGCCCATTGATGGTGGCGATGATTGGAAAAGCCGTCTGCCCATTGCTTGCCAGGGCTACTTCTGCAACTTTGGCAGCTACTTCGGATTCCCTCATTCCGGGACGGGCCATTTTCATCGCAGCCAGGTGCATATCTGCACTGATCTCCACAGCTTTGTCAATCTCAGCAATTTCTTCATCAGATTTAACCTCCCGTTGAGACACAACCGTTTTTACAAGTTCCAGGGAGGCACTCACACCTGCTTTTTCAAATTCCACATTTAACAGGTTTCTTAATTTCAGTCTGTTATCCATTCGGTAAGGAGGCAGGAAATGGATCTTCCTTCCCCGGGATAAGGCCTCTTGCATAATTACCTGAAGTTCTGAAAGTGGTTTCTGGTGACTGACACCAACTTTCTCACAAAGAATAGAGAGTTTCGGCAGGGTCCCCATCCATACTATCATATCAATGGTGAGATCGTCACCGAAGACAGTGACCTCTCCGCTATCAGCATCAATCACCCCGGCAAGCGAGGGCTGATCCAGTCCAAAATAGTAGAGAAAAGTACTGTCCTGACGGAAATGATAGGTGTTGTCGAGGTAGTTCATGGGGCTCTCCTCATTACCCAACAATAGGATGAGTCCCGAGCGAACAGTTTCAGCCAGCACCTGCCTTCTTTCAATGTAGATTTTTTTTTTGAACATATTGATTTGAATTTTAATATTTATCTTCATGCCTGTTCAATATCAAACCTTTCCGGCATGAGAAATAGATTTATGCTTACTCTTATTTTTGCTATTGGTTTAGCAACTTGCCCGAATATTTCAGCGCAGAATAGCTATCCATCCGAATTGACCCTCGAAGATATTTATAAAAACAGGATTTTCAATCAAAAAGGCATCAACTCCCTTCGCTGGATGAAAGATAATAATGGCTATTCCACCCTGGAAGACAATGAAAGTATTGGGGGAAATGATATTGTCAGGTACGATGCAAAAACTGGCAGCAGGGAAGTATTGGTGCCAGCCAGTAAGTTTATCCCGGAGGGGTACACCGAGCCTTTGTCTATAAGAGAATACAACTGGTCTGAAGACAATGACAAACTGTTGATCTTCACCAATACCAGGCGGGTCTGGCGTTACCATACCCGGGGAGATTACTGGGTACTGGACCTCACTTCAGGCAGACTTCATCAACTGGGTCGCAAAATGGAACCCGCGAGATTAATGTTTGCCAAATTCTCTCCGGATGCCACAAGGGCAGGATATGTTTACCGAAACAATATCTACGTGGAAGACCTGGCCTCTGGCCGGATCACCCAGCTGACAGTCGATGGAGGTGATGTATTTATCAACGGTACTTTTGACTGGGTCTACGAAGAAGAGTTCAGTTGCAGGGATGGTTTCAGGTGGAGCCCGGATGGAAAAATGATTACTTACTGGCATTCCAATACGGAGGGAACAGGCACTTTTTACATGATCAACAATATAGATTCTATTTACTCTCAGCCCATTCCCCTTCCCTATCCCAAGGTAGGTACCACCAATCCTGCTGTTAAAGTAGGTGTGGTATCTTCCGATGGGGGTGAGAGCCACTGGTTTGATATACCAGGAGACATGCGCAATAATTACCTGCCCAGAATGGATTTCATCCCGAATTCCAATGAGGTAATGATACAACAGTTGAATCGCCTGCAGAATACCAATACTGTCTGGACAGCCAATGTTAATACCATGGAGGTAAAAAAGATCCATATCGACAGGGATGAGGCATTCCTGGATGTCCACGATAATATCATGTGGCTGGAAGATGAGCAGTACTTTACCTGGACCAGTGAAAAAGATGGCTGGAGGCACCTGTACAAAATATCCAGGGATGGTACGGATGAGCAGTTGATCACCGGCGGTGAGTTTGATGTAGTCAATATCGCATGTATAGATCCGCAAGGCGGCTACGTCTATTATATCGCTTCTCCTGAAAACCCAACTGAAAGATATCTTTACCGCAGCAGGCTCAATGGAAAGGGCAAGGCCGAGAGGGTTAGTCCCACGAACAAGCAGGGCCAGCATGCCTACCAGATATCGGCAGATGCCAGGTGGGCCATCCATACTTTTCAAAATGTCAGCACGCCCAGCCAGTATCAGCTGGTATCCCTTCCCGGTCATAAAAGCATCCGACTGCTCGAGGATAATGACGAGGCCAAGCACTGGTTCGAAGCACTTGATCTTACACCAAAAGAGTTTTTCAGGATTGGCACAGAAGCCGCTGAACTGGATGGCTGGATGATCAAACCCCCAGGATTTGATCCTTCAAAAAAATATCCTGTCATTATCTATATCTACGGGGAGCCTGCCGGGGCGACCGTCCAAAACAACTGGGGCAGAGGAGACCTCTGGCATCAGTACCTGGCCCAGCAGGGATATATTGTGATGAGCCTGGACCCGCGGGGCACAAATTCTCCCAGGGGACGGGAATGGAGAAAGTCAATTTATGGCAAGATCGGGATTGTGGCGAGCGTCGACCATGCATCAGGCATGAGAAAGGTATTGAAAAAATATCCCTACATGGACCCTGACAGGGTGGGTATCTGGGGATGGAGTGGCGGCGGACAGATGACACTGAACTGCCTTTTCAGGTATCCGGATATTTACAAGGCCGGGATAGCGGTGGCTTTTGTTAGTGACCAGCGACTTTATAATACGATATACCAGGAAAGGTATATGGGATTGCCATCTGAGAATGAATATGGATTTCGTGAAGGATCTCCCCTCTATCATGCCCATAAACTGGAAGGGAAACTGCTGATCATGCACGGAACAGCGGATGACAATGTGCATTACCAGGGTTTTGAGATGATGGTCGATGAGCTTGTCAAACATAATAAAATGTTTGAGATGATGTCATATCCCATGCGATCTCACGGGATAAGAGAGAGGGAAAACACAACATTCCATTTGAGGCAGGTAATGGAAAATTTCTGGCTGGAAAGCCTGCCTGCCGGACCAAGATAGGGTCCTCAACCCTAAGGAAGTTCAGCCTATGGTTTTCCTGGAAATGCTACGATTAAACCCCACAAAAATTGCGGTGAACAGGAACCATTGAACCAGGCAGGTCATGACACTGAAAGGGTTCATTGGATTGTACCATTCGCCAGGTGCCAATACGGTTGCCGACAGGAACAACCACCAGAACAGGAGGATAAATGCTGCCAGGGGTATAAACAGGCGAATGGTAATGCTCCAGTATGCCCCGACGGACCAGTCATTCTCGGTGACATTGATATCATGCATCCGTTTCCTTACCCCCTCCTTTATTACAGCAAAAGCAATAAAAGCGCCTGAAAGCATCAGGGCAACACTCCACACGAAATCCTGGTTACTCAGGATATTCAGGTTCCGCGCCGAGGGAATACCCAGCAGGTAGACCACGGCAACCATGATCCAGATAGCATTAGACCGCTTGATACCTGTATCAACTAGCACCCTGGTAGGCAATTCCAGCTGGGCAATGAGGGATGAAAAACCGGCGAATGTGAGTCCCAGGAAAAAAAGCACAGCCAGCGGAGATCCGAACATCATCCGGGCAAATAACTGGGGCATCCATATGAAGGTGAGTCCGGTTGACGCGGGACCGCTCGTTTTCATGATTTCGAGTACCTGCGGATCCATCATGCCCATCTCCGTCCGGAGCACGGCAAAGACGGTACCGAAGATCATAATCCCCGATAAGAGTGAAACGGTATTGTTCCCTATTCCGGTTAAAAAGGCATTTTTAACAGTCCCATGTTCCTCCTTCATATAGGCTGCATAAGTGAGGAATAGTCCCCAGCCAGCCCCTGTATCAAAAGCATTCTGGGTCAGGGCCGCGATCCAGATCTTGGGATCCTTCAGCTGGCTCCACTCAGGCCGGAAGAGGTAGGCAACTCCATCAATGGCACCTGGGAGGGTCAGGGCCCTGATCACAGAGATGAGCACTATCAGGAGGAGAGCTGGGATAAGTATCTTATTCACTTTTTCGATCGACCTGATGCCTTTCCATATCGCCAGTGCTCCTAGCCCTATGGCCACTACATGGGTCAGAAATGGCCAGGCACTGTCCTGATATGTGTTCCATATATCCAGGGCTGCTTCAGCAGTATCTGGCAGGGGACGTGTAAGGGTCTGGACAAAATAAAAAATACACCACCCAACGACAACAGTATAAAAAAAGGTGATGGCAGTGGAAACAAACGCAACAAATGTTCCCATCCAGGCAAATTTCTTTCCCAGGCTTTTGATGAATATCCCGACCACACCGGACCTGTGTTTTTTCCCCAAAGTGTATTCTGCAATGATCAGCGGGATGCTCCATAGAAAGAGGAATATAAGCCAGGCAACCAGAAAGGCTCCGGCTCCATGCTCTCCTCCTGACTGCGCCGCGATCCGGGGAAAGCGCCAGATGTTCCCGGTACCCACAGCAATGCCCATGGCACTCAGGATCAATCCCAGCCGGGAAGAGAATCGTTGGTTTACACTGGAATCTATCTGCTTGGCCATGAATAGATTTTCACTACCACAATAATAGCAACTATTATGGGATTTCCTGTTTCGCAATATACATTATACACAATATAGCGGGCGGAATCGTTCCCGCTCATTTTTTCATTTTCCTGCATCCTGGAATTGTCAAACTTTTGATCTTAATTACTGGATGAACAGGAGTCCGCAGGACCGAATATCAGCCATTGAAACCCTCAGACGGATCTACCATGGAAATGCAGGAAGACTTCAAAGAGTTATTAGCATTATTCGACAAGAATAAGGTTGAATATATCGTTGTCGGCGCTTTTGCACTTGCGTATCATGGAGTTCCAAGGTATACAGGTGATCTGGATATTCTTATCAATGCCGTCCCTGATAACGCGAAAAATATTATTCAGGCCTTGAAAGCATTTGGTTTTGGATCTTTGAAACTGGACCCTTCAGATTTTACAAAGAGGGATCAGGTTGTACAATTGGGATATCCCCCGGTAAGAATTGATATTATCACCTCCATCACCGGCGTTCCGTGGGAGGAAGCAGATGCCGGTAAATCCGTTCATGTAATTGGTGACCTGGAAATCTGTTTCCTGGGTCGAAAAGAGTTGATCATAAACAAAAAGGCCACCGGCCGTAAAAAAGATCTTGCAGACCTTGAAGCACTTGGGGAAATTTAGATCCAGGCTCCAAGGGCAAAAGGGAGAAATCCTTTGAACGGAGCTTACTTTTCGTTGAGTTTATCATCAAGTACCAAAACCTGGCCCGGTTTGGTTTCAAAACTAGATGATAAATCTCCATACTTGATTTCCAGTTGATTTCCAAGTTTTGAGAACACTTTTGCAGAGGTCAGTATACCTTCTTTCCATTTCATATCCACCTGGAATCCGCCCCTGGCCATCAATCCTGTTACTTCCCCGGCGGGTAAGGCAGCCGGCAGGGCAGGTAAAAGTTCAATATAACCGGCATGGGATTGCAGCAACATCTCGGCAATGCCTGCAGTCCCTCCAAAATTCCCATCAATCTGGAAGGGTGGATGGTTATCGAACATATTGGGCAGTGTGGATTTGTGCAACAACTGCTGAAAATGATGATAGGCCTTGTCTCCATCTTTCAGTCGGGCATAGAAATTGATCATCCAGGCCCGGCTCCATCCGGTATGGCCCCCTCCGTGTTGAAGGCGGTAATCAAGGACCTTTAAAGCGGCGTCCATATATTCCGGCGTATCGCTCCAATTGTACTGGTTGGATGGATGGAGTCCGTAAAGGTGGGACATATGGCGGTGGCCGGGATCAACCTCAACCAGGCTTTCATCTGACCATTCCATGATCCGCCCGTCTGCGGCGATCCGAACAGGTGCAAGCCTGTCCAACTGGTCCTGCAAAACAGCCCTGAATTCAGGATCCCTGTCCAGTAATTCGCTTGCCGCTATAAATCCTGTGAAAACATGCCAGACGATCTGCAGGTCCATAGCGGGACCCATACTGATGGATGCTGTATCACCAGCTGGGGAGGAAAAGCGGTTCTCTGGTGAGTTGGAGGGACCCGTAACCAGCTTTCCGGTGAGTGGATGCTCCACCAGGAAATCCGATAAAAACAGGGTAGCTTCCCGCATAACATCGTATCCAAAATCCTCCAGGAATTGCCTGTCACCGGTAAACAAATAATGTTCCCAGATATGTGTAGATGCCCAGGCCGCACCCATTGGCCAGAGGCCATAAATAAGCCGTCCAAAGGCAGAGGTAAAATGCCCGGCATCAGTTGTGTGATGAGCGGTAAATCCCCTGCAACCATATAAATCCGAAGCTGTTTTCCTGCCGTTTTCCCTTAAATCACCGATGAAATGCAGGAAGGGCAAATGGCAATCGGAAAGGTTTGTAATCTCCGCCGGCCAGTAATTCATCTGTATATTGATATTAATATGGTAATCTGCGTTCCACGGGGGATCCAGCCGGTCATTCCATATCCCTTGCAGGTTGGCCGGCATGTTGCCCGGACGGGAACTGCTGATCAGAAGGTACCTGCCAAAGTTAAAATACAATTCCGCCATTCCGGGATCCTGGCTTTCACCAGCTAACTTCAATCGTTCGTCTGTAGTCAGGGTATCCAAAGTGGGGATTCCCAGATCAAGTGAAACCCTATTAAAATATCCCTGGTATTCCTTTACATGGTCGGCAAGGATCTTCTCATAAGATTTATTCTCGCCCTTTGATTCATAGGTATTACAAATTGCCTCCGGGTCATCACCAAAATAATCTGTTCCGGCCACTATCCTGATTTCCATCTGCTTGGTATCCTTGACAATCAATGCATTATTACCAACCTCGATGGAGCCGCCGGGAGCTGATACCAGTAACCTGGACTCATATTGCACACCTTGCCCATTTTCGACATGTTGTTTCATGATGATCCGGTCGTCAGCCATATGGATCTTTTCCCCTTCTCCGGGTCTGGACAAGATTAGCTCACAGCTGATTTGACCATCTCCGTTCGCAGTCTCCCTGAATACAATCACATCGTCAACTGCAGACGAAAATACTTCCCGTATGAAATTTGTACCGCCTTTGGTATACTTAACCCTCACCAATGCACTGTCAAGGTGGAGCGATCTAATGTAACTTGTATAACTGGATGTATCGGAGTAAAGAATTTGCAGGTCTCCAAGGGTCTGATAGGCCCTGGTCCCTGTTGGAAGCCTCTCGGCCATCAACTCCTGGCTTGCCAGCTGTTCAGCCTCCCTGTATTTACCTGCAAAAAGCAATTCCCTGATCCTTGGCAGATGAGCAGCTCCCTGCCTGTCCTGGTAGGTCCCTTTCATACACCAGACAGATTCTTCATTGAGCTGCAGCCTCTCCTCGTTCACCCCGCCAAAAACCATGGCTCCGAGACGGCCATTGCCAATAGGTAGAGCCTCATTCCAGTCCCCGGCAGGCTCATCAAACCATATATGTGATTCACTATTTAGGGTTGGGGAGGTTTTTTCTTTCTGGCATCCTGAAGTGAATCCCAATAGAAAAGTTACCTGAATTATGAAAAAGAATTTTCTATTCATCAGATATAATTTTATTATCAATCGTTTAAAGCCTGCCGTCAAAATCGCCCTTGTTTTCCGGCAACAGAGGCCACTTCACCGGTTTGTTATCACGGGTGGAGCGATAGATTGCCGTAAAGATCTCAACAGTCACCCTGCCCTCTTCCCCTGTTATTAAAGGTTTCCTCCTTTCCATTACAGCTTGCAAAAAGTCCTCAATCTGGCGTTCAATAAAATATCCCTGTGGGTCTTTAAGTGAATGAAAGAACTTTGAATCTTCCTTCACCCATTTTTCCAGCATTTCTTCTTCTCCCGGCACAGTCCACAGATCATTCACAGGTGGTTCAAGAATATTTGTCATCCCGGCAATAAACATGGCTCCACCTTCGGTCTGTACACCCAGTGAAGCGCCATTTTCTCCATGGATCTGCACTTTACCATAGATGCCTGGCTTCTGGGAATTGGTGACGATAATATTGGCTACCGCTCCATTTTTGAATTTTAATATGGCATTGGCAGTATCATCCACTTCTATGTAAGGATGGTTGAGATTGGACCACTGTCCGTACAGCTCATCAATTTCTCCCATATACCATTGAAGCAGGTCGAGCTGGTGTGGAGCCTGGTTGACCAGGACACCTCCCCCCTCACCTTTCCAGGTTCCCCGCCATGGATCGCTGTCATAATACCACTTTTCCCGCCACCCAAGCATATTGATGGTCCCAAAAACCGGCTTCCCTATCTTCCCTGCATCAATGGCATCTTTTACACGTCTGGAAGGCGGATACCATCGGCGCTGGCCTATGACGCCTAACTCCTTGCCTTGGTTCCTGGATGCCTCAAGCATGGCATCACAGTCCTCCAGTGATGATGCAAAGGGTTTTTCTATCAAAACATGGGCACCTGCTTCAAGCGCTGCTATGGTGGGAATTCTGTGATTAGGATGAGGTGTACAAACGATAACTACATCAATTTTTTCTTTCGATACCATTTCTCCAACATCGGTATACGCCTTCACACCGAACCTTGCAGCATAATCTCCGGCCTTATCTTTATTGCGGCTGCAAACTGCAGTAAACTCGGAGGCCTTCAGATAATCCAGGGCCGCTGAATGAAGATCCGTGACCTTGCCGATTCCGACAACAGCAGTTTTCAATTGTTCAACCATATGAATCTTTTACATTTATTATTCACCTGGTATCAAGATCACCTTGATCAACCCGGGCTCCTTGTTATACAAACGTCTGAACCATTCAGCCCCTTCAGATAGCGGTGCTTCAGCACTCAGGATAGCATCTACGTTGATTTCTTGCTTGGCGATCATATCCAGCACTGCAGGATACTCACCACAGATGGCACAGCTTCCCTGCAGCCTTATTTGTTGGGTAACCACAGCCTGAATGGGTATATCGACAGCTGGAGTAAGATTGCCGACCAACGTTACCGTAGCACCCTTTCTCACACAGGATATGGCTGTTTGTACCGAATCCTTTATACCAACAACCTCAAAAGCGATGTCAGCACCCCTGTCTTCACTTAAAGCAAGGACCTCTTTATTAATGTCTCTGTTCATTGGATTCAGAACAATATCTGCCCCCAGGTCCCGGGCAAGAGCAAGCTTTTCCTCTTCCAGGTCAATGGCAATGATTTTGCCGCACCCTTTTGAGCGAAGTACCTGGATAACGAACAAACCGATCATACCAGCACCCACCACAACCGCTGTATCATTCCAGGAGACAGGTGTAAGCTCCACGGCATGAGCAGCAACGGCAACGGGCTCGACCATGGCGGCCTGTGTGAAACTTACTTCCTCAGGGATCCTGTACAGGATATGCTGTGGCACATTTACAAACTCGGCAAAGGCACCATGTCTTCGGTATTCCCCTGGTGAAACACCCAGCACCATTCGGTTGTCACTCAGATTGTACAGGCCCTTCCTTGTATACCAGTCATCCAGGGGATAGATGGTGGAATCAAAGGTGACCCGATTACCCTCTTTCCATCCTGTGACATTCTTCCCTGCTGAGGTAATGACCCCGGAAGCTTCATGTCCCATGACAATAGGTGGTTTCCTCCTTCCGGAACTACCATCCATGCCGTGTACATCTGACCCGCAGATCCCAACTGCTTTGACCTTGACGAGTACCTCATCATCAGCTACTTCCGGATCGGGCCAGTCCCTGTAGACCAGTTTATTGTATTCCTCTAGTACCAGTGCTTTCATGTCTTATAATTTCAGCAAGTTCGGATCTGCACAGGAGGGCCATAGCATCCACTCCATTTCCGATCCTGGGCTTATTTTGATCCTCTAAGTTATCCATGTTAAAAACATAAACCAAGTTTCCGGTGAGGTGATATGGAAATCCCCTTTTTCCTATATTTATAGACATTATCATTATTCAAATTCAGCATGAGTAAAATTTGGTCGATTATTGTAGTATACGGCATAGGATGTTATGCAGGTTTTTCACAGGAAGTTGATTTCACTGCTATCAGAGCGGAAGTGGACTTTTCAAGGACCTTGCAGGAATGGGATGGTTTCGGTTTCAATTATGTGGAAACCGCCCATACATCCGATATGAAAAATTTCAACCAGGAATACGGCGGGTTCAGCTTGCTTGATAATGAAGAAAAACTGGAGATCATCGATCTGGTTTTCGGGGAAGATGGACTGAAAGTGGGACTGATAAAAATGTTCCTTGGTTCACTTCACCAGAAAGAAGCCGGAGGCCCATTCGATCATAAATATACCACGGAGAATATGAGATTCTTTGTTCGGGAGGGTCTCAAAACAACCCGGACCAGAGGGGGAGATCTTGAGATTATTACAACCTTGTATGGTCCCCCGGGCTACACCACAAAACAGAAAGCACACCGGGGACGGGACCTGGATCCTGAATACAAGGATGCCGTTGCGGACTATATGGTGGACTGGGTGAAATTCTTGCGTGAGGAAGAACACTTTTCTGTCATTGGATTTACCTCGAATGGCACGATGCATCCTGATGCTTTTATCGTTACCAATATTAACGAGCAGGACCAGAAGGTCAAGGTCTGGATCAAGGGCAGCAAGGCAAAGTACTTTGAGGCATTCCGGACCACTAAATCTCCTGGGTCTGACCTGGATGATATAGATGAAAAATACCTCTCCCTGGGAGATATCCAGGTGGCAGATGGCGCTATTTTAATTGATGCCCCTGCAGGAAGTGTTACCACTTTTTATGCAAAGTAATTTATATAAATATAAAACCAGACAAACATGAAAGAAATGAATCAATCACAACGTCGGACTTTTCTAAAAAAACTTGGAGGACTGGCTGCAGTACTTGCCATTCCCATAAGTCTGAAAGCCGGAAAACCTGAATCCATGGAAGGAAATTTCCTGCATATGGTTTTCTTCTGGTTGAAAAACGATGAAGAAAAAACCAAAAAAGCATTCCTGGCTGAACTCAGGAAGTTTATTGATCATGCTGATATGATCAGGTCCCAACACATCGGAACACCGGCGGAAACAGACCGGGAAGTGATAGACAATACTTACTCCTTCAGCCTGATCCTTTCCTTTGACTCCAAAAAGGAACATGATGAATACCAGGAACACCAACTTCACAAAGATTTTATTACCAATGCTTCATCCCTCTGGGAAAAGGTCCAGGTATACGATTCAATACTAAACTGATTTTAATTTATTTTCATAAAACCATAGCAATCATATGAAAACTCAAAGTAATTTGATACTACTGATTATATTAACAATCGCTTGCGCAGACTTGAGCCATGCCCAAAGTGAATTTTCCAGTGCGACTATCGGGATTGGGGTAGTGGTTAGTGACCTGGAAAAATCCTTGGATTTCTATATCAATGTAATCGGTTTCAAAAAGGTTGGAGGTTTCGAAGTTGACGAGGATTTCGCTACAAGGTCCGGGCTCACCGGAGGCCCTCCAATCACTGTCACCACGCTCAAGCTTGAGGACGAGACCGAGGCCACTGAATGGAAAGTGATAAGCTTCGGTAAAGATGCTCCGGATCCATTGCCCAGGTATATTCAGGACATTGTCGGCATGCGATTCATTACCATCAATGTAAATGATCTTTCACCCATCCTGAAGAGGATCAGGAAGCATAATGTCGAGTTGTTAGGTGACACCCCCATTCCACTTGGATCAACCGGAGAAAAGCATTTTGTGATGGTCTCCGATCCTAACGGAATATTGATCGAGTTAATTGGTCCCCTGAAAGGCAAATAATCCGGGGATATTGTCGTCTATATTGGTGAGATGAATTGGTATTTTCCCGATCCTACCTTGTATACGGCATAGCCGTTCTCCTCATTCAGAAAAGTGACCTCTGGTAATTGCCTGGCTTTCCTATTGCTTTCTTTTACCTTTCTGGTATTAAGCGAAGGAACATGAACAGTAGCGGAGCAGCCTGCAGGCACATTGATATCCATGATGAACTTTTTGCCTTCTATCTTCCACTCAATGGACGCCCTGCCATAGGTGGTCTTGTTAGCATATGATGCAGATGTAATATCTGCGGCAGGTTGAGGCTTGAAAAATATATGCCTGTACCCTGGGAGGGAGGGATCGGGTTTCATTCCAGCCAGGACCTGGTAATACCAGGTAATACCCCCTCCGAACATCGGGTGGTTGCGGGATCCCTGGCCATCCCATTTTTCCCAACTGGTAGTAGCACCCTGTTCTATCCACCAGCCATAACCCGGTTCAGTCCTTTTGTTCATGGCACCGTATGCCAGTTCATGAAGGCCATGATCCGAAAGTACCTCGAAGAAAAACTGTGTCCCGAAGATGCCGGTATCCAGGTGCCCTTCATTTTTTTCTATGTCAGATTTAAGGGCCTTTTTGACTTTCTCATACTGCTCTTCAGGAACACCCATTTTCAATGCAAAAATATTGCCCCCTGCAGGGCCATAGGATCCATTTTCCTCATCATAAAACCTTTTTAGAAAGGCTTGCCTGGTTTGCTCCGCCAGTTTCTCATATTTTGCCGATTCATTCTTCTTTCCCAGGGCACCGGCTGTTTTTGCGGTCAGGTCAGCACAGCGCCACAGGTAGAATGTATGGACCATCTCGTCAGGCGGTAACTCTCCCGGTGCACACCAGTCCCCCAAATTCATCCACCGGTTCGGGTTTTCCTTATCCGGCGCCTGCGAGAACATGATCCCGTCTTCATCAGTCCAGGTAAGCATGTAATTTATATATCCCTCCATGCCTTCAAAATTTTCTCTCAGCATATCCATATCACCGTAATGCAGATAAAATTCCCATGGCATGATGATCATGGCTGCCCCCCATGCCACACCACCTCCACAGCCAGGCTGCCAGGGAGCCCCGTTGGGAACATACCCGTTCTTTGGGTTCTGGGCCCCGAGGATATCCCGTATCCACTTAGTATAGAACGACCTGGCATCGAAATTATGCAGGACCGTCACACAGGCCACCTGCCCGTCCCCTGTATATGGGGAGCGTTCACGATGGGGACAGTCACTGGCGATGCCTCCATGCATATTATCGGTCTGGCTTCGGTGCCATATTTTATTGATCTTATTAAACAGGAGGTTTGAGCATTCAAATTCCCCGGTGGTTTCCACATTGGAATACACCGCTTCGGCCACTATTTGTTCCGCCTTCATTTCCCCGGGCCAGTTGCTGATCTCAACTTCCCGGAAAACAAACCATGTGAAACGGGCTGCATAGCTTTCCAGACCATCCCCTTTCATGGTGTATGAATTCTCTCCGACAGAGGATTCACTTACATAGTGTATATCAATCCTGTGTCCGGCTGTTCCTTTAACATCCTGCAAGCGTACCCAACCGGAAATTTCCTCTCCGAAGTCCACTCTGTATTTTCCTTCAGCCAGTTTCTCTATCTTTTGTGGTGAGAGCTTCTCCATAACGCGGTCAACCGGTGACATATGGGCTTTCAATTTACCTTCCGGTGCCATCCTGCTCACCACATTTTCCCAGTTTGAGGCATCGAAGTCGCGGGTACTCCAGCCATTTTGCTCAAGTCGGGCATCGTAATGCTCTCCGTCATAGACCATATCCATTAAAATGGGACTTTTTGAAGCCTTCCAGCTCTCATCACTCCCAATCACCTTTTCTGTCCCATCCTCATAAATTATATGAAGCTGCCCCAGGAATCTCGGGGTTCCATAACCCTGGCACCAGTAATTGGCCGGGTTGTAAAACCCGTTTCCCAGAAGGGTTCCTATCACATTATCACCCTGCTCCAGCAGATCTTTGACATCATAGGCCAGGTACATGACCCGGTATTCACGGAAATTATCCCTGATCAAAACCCCTATCGGGCCCAGGTTTTCCCGTTTTCCATAAAGTGTCACATTCGGTACAAGTACATCTTCACCAACCTTCTGTCCATTCATATACAATTCAAAAAAACCAAGCCCGGTTACATAGGCCCGGGCAGATTTAATCCTCCCGGAGATCTTGAATTCCTTCCTCAGCATAGGTGCAGGAGGAGGTATTTTACCGGGTTCCAGTGTTGGTTCTATACTCGATCCAGGTATTCTCCTTGGCCTGGACGGCCTGGGTATGGCCTCCTCACCCTGCCAGGGTGCCCCTATCCACACTGCCTGCCAATCCCCGGTCTTCAACAGCCCCATACTCCAGAAAGCCGGTTCACTCCATGTTGATACTTTCCCGTCACGGTCCCAAACCCTTACCTGCCACCAGCAGTCCTGTCTTGACGTTAAAGTTTTCCCGTCATACCTGACCTGTGTAGATGGATCGGATTCAACCTTGCCACTGTTCCATAATTCAGCCTGTCCATCAGCTAAATTTCCCGGCTTTGAAGCAACACGGATCTGCCAGGCTGTCTGGTACTGTCCTCTTTCTCCTTTTTCAGCCAGATTGACCCAACTGAGGCGTGGTTGAAGTATATCCACGGCAAGAGGATTTTCGAGATATTCGCATCGCAGATCGCTTGGGCTCAATCCTGCTATAACATTAGAAAATAGGAACCCAAATAAGACTGGAAGAGCTTTTGAATATTTCATCGTATGATAGGTATATTTATTTTTCTACAATCTCCCGGATATCCAAGAGTACAAGCTGACGTCCCAGTTCCCCTACAGGGCAATCGATGACTACTTTCTTTCCGTCGGGTGAGTACCGTGGATGTGTGTCACAGCGCCATTCCCCTTTATAGTCCGGGTCCAGGTAAAAATCACCGATAGGTATACGTTTTCCTGTCGGGACATGAAACAGATAAACCTGCTGCATCCTTTCATTGTCGGGATAAGTGTCATTCAATATCCATTCATTTCCGGGCAGATAGGTATTGTGCCCGTTCCTGGTCATGATCCCCTCACCAATCTGTTCGGCAATATCCGATCCGTCATCTTTGAAAAGGAAGAATCCGTCCTGTTCCCGGTGCTTTGTCCACATGGCCAGGTGATCGGGATCGCGCCAGATAAAATGTGAGGTATAACCAGATCCATCCACTATGCGAATATCTTTCCCTTCCAGGTCTGAAGAATACATAAGGGTCCCGAAGCCTCCCTTATTTAATTCAGGAGGTAATGTCCACCTATGCAAAAATACAAACCTCGAACCATCGGTATTAATAAGTAGGTGATTGAACCAGTTCTTTTCCGTATGAAAATAATTGAAAGTCGGATCATCGCTTTCCTTCAGGGGTAGTCTGTTCATTTCAGCAAGGGATATGATCAGTTCCTTTTCACCACTTTCCAGGTCACATCTGTATATCCCCGCATTTTCAGGGGCCAGGACTTCTTTGTGCGGATCAGGAATTCCAGCATAGCCATAACCAGGTCTGAGATCATTGATCCTCTCAAAGTCTACTGAAAGTGCTGTCCTGCCATCCGGACTCAGCGTGTATATGGGAAATGGCAGGATTTTTTGCTCCCCTGTCAGGATATCCCTGATGTGGCTGATAAACTGATCCCCCTGCCTGTCATTCCAGATAACTTTTGAGGCTGAGCCCGGGATAAACTGCAACATGCATCCCTGCTGCCAGCCCCAGGCAACCGAAGTTCCCAGTTCTGTCCACCGATTACCCCCTTTCAGGTCTATCATGCCAACACGAATGGTATCGTCCGGTCTGGGGGACCGTCCCTCAAAATCCACGTGAGCACTAAGTACATACCTGCCTGTGGGGTCAAATTGCAGTTTGTCATAGTAACCAAACCAGTGATGTCCGGGTCCGCTGGTAAGGATCTCCGTAGAAACATACTGGACTGAATTCGGGATATCGGCCTCTTGTTGCGCTGTTTCAGGATTACAGGTGCTGATTACCAGTGCAGAAACAGGTCCAAGAAGCAATGTTATAATTCTCATATCACCTCCTTTTTCTTACCTTAATGTCTTGTCATCGAATCGCGTCAGGGAAGTCTTATCGTCCATTACAGCAATCGTGATTACGCAAAAAGTAAAGACATTTGTCCCCGGCTCAAGGTGTCCGCCAATGGCCAGGCTTTCATCAGAAAGGGTCAGGTGAGCATGCACCCTTCCGTCTACAACATAGCCGGTAATATTGGTAACATCTGCAGGGATATCCTTCTTAATAAATACATTTTCTGAAGGGAATGTCTTGTTGTCAACTACGTGGATATGCCAGTTGGTAACCGATCCTATCCCGGTCAGTATGACAGCATTCTTAATTTTCTCCTTTTGCACGATCTCTTTCAGTCCTTCCAGGATATCTACCTGATGCTTCAGCCTCGCCACCATTACCTTTTCGAATGAAGTGTATGAATAATATACATCAGGGACTTCCTCATTCCCAACCAGGGAGTCAGGGGCTTTGATATGATAAAATGGTTCATCCTTGATTGTCTGGCCTGATAGTGAAGCCAAAATTGACAGGAGGGCCAATGCAGTAATTAATCTTTTCATCATCGTTTTTTATTGGTTAATCTGAGCAGAATAAAGGGATCCGATGCTTAGTAAAGTACAAAATAATTACTGATTTTCATGTATATTTAAGTAGCATTTAAGACCACTATCATCATGAAAAGATGGAACTCTTTTCTCAAATTATCTTTCAACGCCATTCTTTTTTCTTTTAGTGTAATCCTTACCATCCAGGTAATAATACTTGCCAGGCAGAACCAGATGCTCAAGATCGATCTGGCAGAGATCAACCATATCCGATATGGTTTGCTGAATGTGAGTGAATGGTCGGATAGAATTGCTGTTGTAACCACAGCGAAGATCAACGAGTTTGAGATCACTCCTGAAAACCGGGAGCAATTCCAGAAAAGCCTGGAAAACGTGCTATACACCCTGATCGATGATGTAGAAGAGATCATGGAGGAAAGAACCTCGGGGGCCTTCAAGGGAGTAAAAAAATGGGTAGCTGGATTTGCCATAGACGTGGAACAACTGAGGGACAGTGTGCCATCATTTGCGACTACCGTCATTGAAGAATTAAATAGCCCGGAAACCCAAGCGGAACTGAAAAGCTTTGTCCTGGGAAAACTGGAGCAGTTTAGTAAGGACACCTACAATAAAAGCAAAATGGAGTTGTTCGAGACCTTGCTGCTAAAATATGAATGTCAAGATAAATCCTCCTGCCAGGATATTCTTTACGATCTGATCGACGAGAAACAGGATGCCATAAACTACCGGATCATGATCATCCTGTTCCTGGTATTGCTGATATTCCTGTTTAATCTGCTGGCCAGTGGGATGGACCGGTTCCAGGCCCCCATGCTGATCTTATCGTCCTTCCTTTTGTTGCTGGGCGGTATCACCATGCCCATGATCGTGCTGGAAGCCAGGATCGATCTTCTGTTGTTCCAGTTGCTGGGAGAGGATATAATGTTCCGGGACCAGATCATATTTTTCCAGAGTAAAAGCATTACAAATGTGGTAAGGATACTCATGCAGGATGGCTCACTGCAGATGATCCTGGTCGCGGTGCTGATCTTTTCATTCAGTATCATATTTCCTTCCCTGAAACTGATCAGTTCCTACATCTATTCAACGAATCTTTTCAACTGGAGGGATAGCAATGTGATCAAATTCTTTGTTGTAAAATCTGGCAAGTGGTCTATGGCTGATGTAATGGTTGTTGCTTTCTTCATGGCTTATATAGGATTCAATGGCGTGGTCTCCAGCCAGCTTGAAAGCATTGGTCGAAATGCACAATCAATCGAGATTTTTACCACAAATGGAACACAATTATTGGGTGGATTCTATCTTTTCTTGAGTTTTTGTATTTCCAGTCTTATCTTGTCAGAAATATTAACCAGGAAAGCCAGGAATTTTTCCTGACAGAATCCCTCAATCCTGCATGGCAGATAAATATTGCACATGGTACAGCGATGGAGGAGGTTGTTTCCGGACTTACAGCCTTGTTTGCCGGGGGGATCCTGGCCATTGCCTTTCTTTCTTCAAGGGAGATGCTTCAATACGATATATTATCCATCGGGTTATTTGTTTCGGCATCTGGTTTGGCAAGATAGCGGTCTTGTGGATGTATGTGAACTTAAGCAAGAAGATCCTCTCCAGGTCTCAAATCATTTCGAGGAATATCAACACCATCATAGGAATAGTCCTGTTCGGGCTGGCATTTGTTCAGGTCCTGAAAATATAATTATCTTGTAATCATGATTAAACAACTCCCCCTGAGTCTGTCTACAGATGAATTAAAAACATTTATATCAGAAGCAAGAGGTCTGGTTATTGACTTAAGACCGGCAGACGCATATAATGGATGGATACTGAATAACGAACGACGTGGCGGACATATCAGGGGAGCGAAAAGCCTCCCTGCAAAATGGGCAGACTATATTGATTGGATTGAGATAGTTAGATCCAAAGAGATCAAGCCAGACCATGAGATTGTGCTCTATGGATACACAATTGAGGAAGTTAATAAAGTAGCAGGATTGTTTTCCCGTGCGGGTTATTCAAAACTAATGGCATACTATAATTTTACAGATGAATGGTCAGCCGATCCGGATCTGCCTATGGAATATCTTCCAGGATTCAGAAACCTGGTTCCTCCGGGTTGGGTAAATGCCATTCTCTTGGGGAATTCACCGGCAGAATATGATGGGCAGAATGTTGTCATTTGTCATGCTCATTACCGCAACAGAAAAGCTTATCTGGGGGGACATATCCCGGGGGCAATCGATCTTGATACCCTGGCACTCGAATCACAAGAAACCTGGAATCGCAGATCTCCTCAAGAACTGGAACAAGCCCTGTTGCAGCATGGAATAACCGCTGATACCACGGTTATTTTATATGGGAAATACATGCATCCTGACAACGAAGATCCCTTTCCAGGTAGTGCCGCCGGTCATATCGGAGCCATCCGCTGTGCATTTATAATGATGTATGCCGGTATAAAAGACGTTCGTGTGCTAAATGGAGGTTTCCAATCCTGGATAGATTCCGGTTATGAGATTAGCACAGAAGATATTCCCAAAACTCCGGTCATGGATTTTGGATCGGTAATACCGGCTAATCCCGGTCTTGCAGTTGACCTCTCGGAAGCCAGGGAGATGCTTTCATCTGATCATGCTGAATTGATCTGTGTAAGAAGCTGGCCCGAATATATTGGTGAGGTCAGCGGATACAATTACATTGAAAAGAAAGGCCGTATTCCTGGTGCCGTATTCGGAAATTGTGGAACGGATGCATATCATATGGAAAATTACCGCAACCTGGACCATACCACACGGGAATATCATGAAATTGAAAAAATATGGAAGGATGCATGTATTACGCCGGACAAGCACCTGGCTTTTTATTGTGGGACAGGCTGGCGGGGCAGCGAAGCCTTTTTTAATGCCTGGCTTTTGGGCTGGCCAAGGGTATCTGTTTTTGACGGGGGTTGGTTTGAATGGAGCAACGATCCCGAAAATTCATTTGAAACCGGTATACCGGTTGAAATAAAGGAAGAAATCAATTAAATCATGTCAACTCTCGAAAACAATATCTGGAAAGAATTGACCCAGGACTTTAATAGCGACTTGCACAATGTGATTCTTCAGCAGCATCATGCAGCGCAATTCATCGCACTTGTGGGCCGGCACATGATACCACAACAAGCCGATGACAGCAATACAAATATGGGCAGGTCGTTCAGTCCCATAGTAGCTATCGGATCACTTACCCGAGTAATTGCCAGGTCATATAACTAACCAGCGAGAGGCTAAATTTACAGTTTGACCTGGTTTCCGACTTTCATCCTATCAAGGAGATAAAGGATATTGGGAATTTCAGTTCTACCTGGAAAGCTCTTCAAGCAATTTCTTCCCCTGCTGCATTAATGCTTCAGCATTTTCCGGACGGCCAATCTGGTTGAACCTGGACAGCATCTCATTCAACAGCATCAACTTTACCTTTGAAATCTCCGTGTCTTCGTTTTCGAAAGCTGTTCTTAAGATCCTGATCTTCTCGGCATCCTGAATGCCCTCCACCTGCCGTTCATAACGGATTGAACTCCGTGCACCGGGATAAACTAAATAGGTATCCCCGGCAGGCCAGCTCCTGAAACGGGAATCATGCAGGGGGTCTCTGACCCAGCTGGTAAAGGACCAGCGCAGAAGTCCATCATATCCGGCTGCCATGGCATACCATCCAAGGTATACAGCATCAACCGGGGGAGAAAAGGTAAAGGTATTTGGGAATTCATCAACACAGCATACATAATATGTCGTTGGGTATCCCATTGATCGCCGGGATTCTATGTCCCCTGCTTCAGTTGTGACATTGGTATAGGACACGCTGAGATCCTTGACTTTTTTGGGGAAAAGCTTATAAGCACCATGGCTATCTGCCAGTGCAATGCCTATATCCGGGGCCACTTCATCCATCATCCTGAGCATGTTTTGCATGTCTTCTTCATTCCTCTCGTCCATGGCAAATACGGTGATCTTATCCCATCCCTTCTCTTCCAGGTGTATACTGAAGGCTTTTAAAAAGGGAGTCCACATCTCGACAAAAGCCGGTGAACCCGGTCTGATCCTGACCGTATCATTTTGTGAGGCTGATTCATTGAAGTATATCAGTTCTTCGGTCCACGGGATCAGGGAATAACAACTAATTTGCCTGTCCACGCCTATATCCATCATGAATTGAACATAGTTATCAAAAATGGTATAGTCAAATGCCCAGCTGTCATCTGTATTTTTGGTCCACTTGATCATGGATTCAAATCCCCACTCCGTCTGGGTGCCCCAGGGTTTTTCAATGACAGATGTAGTAATAACTTTCTGTCCCGCATCAGCCAGCATCTTTGCATAGGGCCGCATAATTTCCCAGTGTTCCGGGGACCATGGCTCCAGCTGGTACATCCTGGCTATGGCCAATGGATGCTGCCAGAGGTCGAGGTGAAAATGCCACTCAGAGGGTGGCGGCAAAACCTGGGGTAATACTTCCAGTCGGAAGCTAAATACCTGGGCATCTACTCCCTTTCCTGATAGCTGCATCGTGGAGGTATAAACCCCTGGCGCAGCATCCGCGGGCACCTGCAGGGTGATCCAGACAGGGCGGGTACTGTTTCCTTCCATATTATAAAAGGCTGCATTATCCAGGGCATCCGGGGATAACGAAACAGAATAATCTTCGGGATTCCGCTTGCTGCAGCCCTCTGCAAATTCATCCGTAAGTACATACCTGACAAATCTGGCCCTGGCAATCTCGGAGGAAAGTTTCTGTCCCTGTTCAGAGATAAAGTCCGAAAAGAAACATTCCACCTTTTCTATTGGATCCCTGGACCATAATACCAGCTGGGCGGATACCTTTTCCCCTATCCAGGCAGAACCTTGCCATTCAGTAAGTGGTGGGAGTCCGGGTACCGAGCTTTTCTGATAGCGTACATCAATGGACCCCATACTGGCTTGTAATCCGGATCCAAGGACCTCCCAGTCAGCATCCGGATCAGGGCTTGGATCATCCGCTTCAATGTATGTTTCGAATTGATTTGTGGACGGTCTCTCCTGATGGCAAGTTGGCAACAGGAGCATGGAGAATACAAGAAGGCCATACAGGTTCAGTAACCTCAATGCTGCATTAATTGAATTAGTCCAGTTCACGGATCCTGATATTTTTCCAGAGAACTCTTAAACCTAATTGTTCTTCATTATTGATACTGTGGAGCTGAAGTGCAATGAATCCACTGCTGGCTTTATCATCTGTAGTTTCTACAGCCTTGACCCCGTTGATCCAGGTCTGGAATTTGTTGCCATCCGCTACGATCCTGAAATGATTCCACTCCTCCTGCTTGAAAGCTTTCCGTGCTTCTTCATTCTCATTGAGCGGCACCAGCCAGCCCCGGCCTCCTTCTTCATAAAAGCCACCGCTCCATGCCCTCTCGGAAGGATCGATCTCAATCTGGTAACCATTCACTGTACCAGCTATCCAATCCCGGGTGCCTTCTTCAAGCTGCCCGTTCAGGTATGGAGTTGTTGTTGGTTTATCATATACCCCACTGCGGATCTGCACACCTGTGTTCATCCCTTTGTTAACCTTGAAATCAACTTCTAGCTCGAAGTTGGTAAAGCTTTTCGTGGTGGCCAGGAAGGTGTTGGGCAGTCCCATTTTGGTTTCGGCCACGAGTATTCCATCTTCTACAAAAAAGTTGCTTTCAGGGGCTCCTTTTACTTCCCAGCCCTCCAGGTCCGTCCCATTAAAAAGATCAACCCATCCTCCATCCTGGTTGCAGGAACTGAGGGAAAGAAGTCCGAAAACACATAACCCTAAGATTGGTTTTTTCATTTTATTCAGGTTTAGTGATTACCAATAACAATTCCGGATAAATTTAGTAAATATCAAGTTATTCTAGCAGATTTAGATAACTTTGAAATAAAAAGCCATGTATAGACGAACTTTTCTGAAAACCTCATCACTGGCTTGTATGGCGGGACTGGCAAAACCTGTAAAACCCGGAGTGGGAAAGGATGGAAAAATCAGGCCGGCCATAAGCCTGAATGCTTATTCCTTTAACAGCCCCCTGCTGGCCCATGAGATGACCCTGCAGGAACTTTTCCACTTTGCTGCAGAGACCGGGTTCATGGGGGTTGACCTTACGGCCTATTATATTCCAGGCTACCCGGAGGTCCCCGAAAATAAAATCCTCTTCGATATTAAAAGGAAGGCTTTACTGCAGGGTATTGCTATTACCGGTACCGGGGTGAGAAATGATTTCACCCTTGCTGATCCTGAAAAACGTGCTAAAGAAATGGAGCTGGTAAAAAACTGGATCCTGGCTGCTGCCAAGCTGGGGGCACCATATGTCAGGGTATTCGCAGGAAGAGAATCACCAGAAGGCCATACACGTGAAGAGATTAAATCGTGGATCATAGAAGCATTTCAGGAATGTGCTGATTTTGCCTCTTCATATGGGATAATGATCACTTTCCAGAATCATAATGATTTTATCGTTTCCTCTGAAGACATTATTGACATCATGGAGGGTGTTCATTCTGAATGGTTCGGTTTGATGCTTGATATCGGCAGTTTGCCAGTCCCCGACCCGTATAAGGACATCGAAAAGCTAATCCGCTATGCTGTTACCTGGCAGGTTAAGGAAAATGTCAAGACCAATGAGGCCAGCGTTCCGACGGATTTCGCAAGACTCATGAAAATTGTAAACGAACACAATTACCAGGGATTCTTCCCACTGGAAACCCTTGGAGAAGGAGATCCCAGAAAAAAGGTCCCGGTTCTTTACAAGAAGGTAATGGAAAATATGATCTAATCCAGGATAGGGATCAGTACCATATTTCTGTAACTTACATTCCCATGATCACCCTGCAGGTATATGGGACCGGGAATGAACTCATCGGCAGTCATGGCTCCCCCTGTAACCCCCCTTACGGGTTGGTTGTCAATGATCATTTTGCCATTCAATAAAACCGTTAAATGCCTTTTGTACAAGGTGATATCCATCTCCTGCCATTCCCCCGCTGGTTTTTCAGCAGCAAGCAATGGGACGATCCGGCTGTAGAGGGCTCCCATGTTGTGTGAATCCAGGGGTTTACCATAGCTGTCCATAACTTGTACCTCGTAGATCCCCCTGAGGTATACACCCGAATTGCTGCCGACTGGCACATTGACCTCCAGTTTCAGGTTGAAATCTTCAAAGGTTTCCGTGGTACGCAAATTTCCATAATGAATATGTGGCTCCCCTTCCTTTTGCGCAGGATCATTTACCAGCACTCCGTCAATTACTTTCCATCCATTGACCGAATTGGGTTCGAGTAATTCCCATCCCGATAGATCCTTGCCATTTAACAGCGTAATCTTCTTGCCAAACTTTATATTGCCCAGGTCTGGTGCGGGACCATCTCCCGGTATTCTCTTTCCGGTGAAGGATACAGCCTCAGCTCCTATTCCATTTTCATTAGGAAAAAACCCTTTACCTGATATTATATCACTGCCTTCTTTTTGTATATCAAACCAGAATATCTGCAGGTGCTCCCTGACAGGCTCTCCTGCCTTATCTTTTTCCCTGATTAATTTATTGCTGCGTGTCAAAATCAGGTGGTCCTCGGCAGCAAAGACAAAGTCAACGGGATTGACACTCCCCCCGCGCCAGAGTATAGCCGCATCGAGGTATCCATCTTCCTGGGTGATCTCTATCCAGCCTGCATTGCTGTTTTCATAATCAAGGGCAAGGGCCCATGTGCCAAGGAAGGGATCCGCAGATTGTGCCTGGGCCTGACTTGGTCCGGCCAGGATTATTAATAATCCCAATAGGGACGCTAAAGTTAAATTCTTGATTTTCATTCTTTTAATTTTTACATTATGTTAATTGGTGATATTTCTTTCGTCGTGCCCTTTTTTCAATCCTTCTCCTGATCTTATCGTATGAAGGAGGTGGTCCCATGCGGATGGATTTTCCATCAATATACAGTCCGTCTATTATTCCCCATTCACCGAACACTTCCCTGTCAACCGTATCGTACTGTTCCACCCTGACCTTTTCTTCAAACTCTTTGGAGGCCTTCAGCGCTCTTTCATATACCAGGTTCATGGCCGGGCACCATCCATTCCTGAAAATGGTAATATTAACCTTATCTTTCCCTTTTTCAGGTTTCTTTTTTGATCTGATCATTTGGGGGGGAGTGGCTTCATTATTGAAAGGTTTCCATAACAACCTCATGATCTTCTGCTTATCAACCACCTTATAGCCTTTTTTCTTAAACCAGGAAGCTCTCATAAAAGCGGGGATGGCGAGTCCCCAAACAACCAGTCCATTTGTGCCAAGCTTCAGGCAATCCTCCTCGGCTGCTTTGATTAAGGCAGTCCCAATACCCTTTTTCTGGTGATTCCCCACTCCTTCCTTGTATCCATGCACCCAAATGCAGAGAACGGCATACAGGTTTTTACCTTCAAAGATAGAATGTTCTATCGGCATATACTGTATCATGCCGCATATTTCCCCATTGTCTTCCTGTGCCAGTTTTACCCTGACCCCTTTTTCCTTCATCCGTTCGTACCATCGCTGTTTGTGGTCTCCAGCCTCCTTCATCTCGTCGGACCAATCTTCCAGGCAACAGAAGTAAGTTTTTTCATATTCCGGCAAAATGTCAATGATTTTCATGACAATAGTTTACATAGTTTTCCTTATTCGACCGGTATCGGCCGCTTCAGTGTTACAGGCTGGCACCAGGATTCCTGTCCATCATAGACACCGGTGATAAGATGGGTAATCTTCCCGTTCTCGATCAACAACTGAGGCCTTTCTCTCCTGACACAGTGCAACACCTTACCATTGTCATAATTTATATCATGGTCATATACCACCACCGGATCATATTTTTTCCAGTCATCCACCCCGTTATCTGAATAGAGATGAATCCCCCAGCGGATATGGCCGCTTATGGCTCCCACATTGTCTTCGCAAATGAAGTGATAATGATCCTTCGTCTTAAAGAGGTAGAAATCTTCCAGTTTACAATCGGGCCAGACATTATCATTCACAACTTCATAAGGCCCCTGGTATTGATCTGCGGTGGCCATAGCAACCCTCAGGGGGGCATCCCTGAATAACAATAAAACACGTGAGTCTTCAATCAATACTGCAGGATTGTTTGATTCCTCCTTGATGACGGGTTCATCAGAACGTTGCCATGGCCCTTCAATCGATTTTGAGCAGGCATATCCAACCAGGCGGAGTAAATACTCTGAATTTTCACGATAGGTAGTAAAATCGCTTCCAATATAGAACAGCACATATTCATCCCCTATTTTATGGATGGTTGGATTATGCGCCATATTCGCGTCCCAGTATACACTATCTCTCTCCCCTATGATAACTTCCTCAAATTGAAAGGGTCCGGTGGCAGAAGTGGATGTGGCGCGGACTATTTCAGAATCAAGGCGGTACTCCCTGGGAAAGTCCATTCTCTTTTTCCAGCGGGAGGCAAATAAGTGATAGGTTTGACCAACCTTGATCATGGAACCACCCCAGACCCAGTACCCGTCCATCCTGAATCCGCTTTCTGCGGGTACCTTTTCGAAGTCAAACGCCACCGGCTGGCTTTTAGCCGGATTGAAAAACATCGTTAGCGCCAATACAATCAATATCCTTGTTTCCACAATTCAGAAGATTAACTTTAAATTTAACGGTTGATTTACTCCGAATAAGATACGAATTAATCATGAAAAAACTTTACTTCCTTATCTGTATGCTCTGTGTCTGTGGCTACCTGGGGGCTCAAAACATCTTTTCAGTCCGTGGGACTAAAACTTTTATGAACGATGATGAGAGGCAGGTCATCGGGCTCCGCTGTTCAAATTCCCTTTTCACTGAAGAGTCCACTAGTGATCTGATCAATCACCTGGATGTGTATCAGTCTTATGGGATCAATACCATCAGTGTATTTTTCATGGGTTCGAGGTTTGGGGATGTCAAGGGATATAATGAAGATGCCTCACTGAATCCAAAATATCTTGGAAGGATGGCAAAAATTATTGAAGCCTGTGATGAACGTAAGATGGTGGTCTTAATCGGGTGCCTTTACTGGGGGAATTCCAGGGGAAAATGGGATAGCTGGGATCAGCAGGATGCAGAAAATGCCGTGGCAAATACTGTCAGATGGCTCTCTGAGAATCATTACAGGAATGTGTTTGTGGATCCCGATAATGAGGGAATGGCCCAGCGGGAAAAGGGATTTGACATCTCCCGGATGATCAGTGCAGGAAAAGAAATTGATCCCATGGTTGTGATCGGTTATAATTCCCGGGGATATCCCCCATCCAATGCTGACCTGGCATTACATTTCAGTGAGAAGGACCCGGGCAAACCATATATAGAAAGCGAGGGTACCATGACAGATTACTGGGGAGCCTACAGCAAGGAAGAGGGCCTGTACGAATACATCAATGTTGGGATCTATACCGAGGGAAAAAAAGCAGAACAAATAAAAAACACTGATAAGCTGCTGAAAAGTGGATACGGGTACATGCTGGCTTCCACATGGCTGCAGAACCTACCCCCCAACCATGATCCCGGAGGTGATGGTACACATGGTGACCCTGGCATCAGATGGTGGCTGGAATATATAAAAGAAAACCATTAGTCCGGGTACTCCGGCAAAGTCATTCTTGCCCGGCTGGCTTAAAAGGACTGCCCCCAATCATTACCTCGTTGAATATCAGGTTTTCGGCAAATTCAATGACATTTTCCTCCCCTGCTTCGTCAATGGTGATGTTGTCCAGGAGTATCCTGCTGATGGGTTCTTCCCTGACGCCCACAATCCTGAACGGGGTCTTTTCGACTTTTTTACACTTTATTCCCGAAACATAGAAGTCGTTGAATTTCGTAGGAAAATGGTTCCCCCGGTAACCGTGGTAGTCCATCCTGAATATGAACATGGCATCCTGGCATGACTCAACTTCGATATCTCTAATATAAACATGCTGTACCTGTCCCCCTCGGTCAAGGTTGCATTTGAAATTAAGGGCGTGCATGCCATCGGCAATGTAATTGTCGTATGCATAAAAGTTTTCCACCCCGCCCGACATCTCTGAACCGATGCATAATGCGTTGACACCGCTGATAAGATGGTTGTTTCTCACGATGATATTCCGGCTGCCGGGACGGTCCCACGCATCCTGGTCACGGCCGGCCTTGATGGCGATGGCATCGTCATGGGTTTTAATCCTACAACCTTCGATCAGGACATCCTCACTGCTGTCAGGGTCAATTCCGTCATCATTCAGGGTTTCTCCATAAATTTGCAGATTCCTCAGGGTAACGTTTTTGCTGAATACCGGATGGACGGTCCACATTGGACTGTCCCGAAGGGTCAGATCCTCGATCAGAACTCCTTCACATTCATATAGTTCAATAAGGACAGGGCGTAAATAATGCTGTTCCCCATCGCCTTCTCCATCATCCTTGCCATCCCCGTCCAGGTCCAGATACCCGTTGGCAAATACCCTTTGCTTTTCAGGGACCGTATCATTACCCATCTGGCGCAGGCGGGCCTTGTCCGGGTCCTGTTGTTTTCTCCACGCTATGGACCATTCCCTGGCGGCCCCGTCAATGATCCCTTTCCCGGTAATGGCCACATTCTCCAGCTGGTATCCATAGATAAGGGGGGAATAATTATAACAGACCGTTCCCTCCCATCGTACTTTCACAGCCGGCAGGTAGCTGTCAGGCTTACTGCTGAAAAAAATTCGTGATCCTTCTTCAAAATGCAGGTTCATATTACTTTTTAGGTGAATGGGGCCATCAACGAAATATTGACCGGGAGGGATCACCAACCTACCTCCACCAGATCCCGCCAGGTTTTGGATGGCCTTTTTGAAGGCTGCTTGATTGTCTGTAACAGAATCTCCTTTTGCTCCAAAATCTGTGACCAGAACCTGCCTATCTTTGAATGTTGGGGGAACTATCCTGTCAAGTATCCCTGGCAGTTCATCCCAGGCTCTGGCTTCAAGCTTTTTCGCCTGTTTATATGTAAATAAATCAGGATGATCGGATTGGCAGGCCTTAAAAAGGTAACCAAGCGAAATAAGGATGAACAGGTAGAAATGATATCTATTCATAGGACTTTCGTTAACCAGATTTTCTTCATATTTTGAAACAGCATTTATAAAGTTATCAAATTACTTTGCCAAAACAATAAATAACCTCAGTACTGTCCCAGTCCAAATTTGTATTGCTATGGTAAGGCTGATTAGATCAATTTTAAATTAGCTGTCTATCAAAATGTTTTAATAAATCACGAAGTCATCGATGAATTATCATTTATTTTTGATTCAACTGAATACATCTATCGTGATTTACATTTGGCAACGGTGAGACTTAAATATTTATCCATATTGCCAAAACTTATCCGGATCAGATGGATCCCGGTCTTTGGAACCATCCTGATCCTTGCTTTCACCCCGCCTGGGATTGTACCGAACAGCGCTGAGGATCTATATAAAAAGGATAGTATCTTATACCGCATCCACACTACAAAAGCCTCCCTGGATAATCTACTCAGGCAATATGGTTCAGATTTTCAGGAGTCCCAGAAATATATCAAAGAGCTCGAAGAAATTAAGAATAGCTATCAGGTTGCCAGGCATGGCGATCATGATGATGGAATACTTCAAACTTACAAGCGGCTAATCATTTTGCAGAAAAAAGCCCTGCTTTCCTCACCGGCTATTGATTTCGATGAGATCCTGCTGGTCAAGAGGAAGATCGATCTAAGGGATTGGGACCGGCTCAACCAGAAGGCAAAGATTATCCGCTTTGGTTTTCCCAGCAACCATGAGTGCAATTCAAGCCTTCCAAAAAATGGTTTTGAAAATGAACTGGCCATCCTATCCGGATTCAAAGATGGCGTAAAAATGAAGACCCTGTTCAAACCAGCCGATCAAGGATACGCTGGAGAAATGGACCTGCACTGGGGTGCTGACAGGATGTTGTTCACCCAGTCCGACTCCGTGAACTGGAAAGTCATGGAGATGGACCTGGGATCCGGACAGGTACGCCAGGTTTCGAAGGCTCCGGGGGATGTGGATTGCTTCGATGCAGCCTACCTTCCCAATGGTAACATTGTGTTCGGCTCCACCGCCAATTTCCAGTCGGTCCCCTGCTGGCATGGCATAAGAAGGGTCAGCAACCTGTACTTAATGAAAGGAGATGGTTCAGAGATGCGCCGCCTGTGTTATGACCAGGACCATGATTTCCATCCGGCTGTGCTGGGCAACGGGCAGATCCTGTTCAATCGCTGGGATTATACAGGGATCGCCCATATCTATTTCCGCCAGCAGATGGTAATGAATCCTGACGGGACGGCACAACGTGCCATCTATGGCTCCAACTCCTGGTTCCCCAATTCCATGTACTTTTCCAGGGAGATCCCTGGCAGTCAGGGCAAACTCCTCAGCGTATTATCAGGATACCATGGCGTTCCGAGAATGGGACAGCTGGTTGTGGTCGATACCAAAAAAGGATGGCATGGTGACGAGGGACTGGTGGCCAGGGTTTCGGGGAAGGGAGAAGGGATCACTCCAAAATACCAGGACGATCTCGTGGGACAGGACTGGCCCAAATTTGCCACACCTTATCCATTGAATGATCAATATTTTCTGGTATCAGCATGGAATGAAAACACCAAGAGTGTGGGAATATACCTGGCTGATGTTTTTGATAATCTTGTATTGATAAAGGAAATTGCGGGTCATGCATTACTTGAACCAATCCCTTTGAAACATCAGAAAAAACCGCCTGTTATCCCCGATAAAGTCAACCTGGCTGAGCATGATGCCACGGTTTACATTCATAATGTTTATGCGGGACCCGGACTCAAAGGTGTTCCGGAAGGCACCATAAGGAAGATCCGGGTTTTGGCCTATAATTATGGCTTTTATGGGATGGCCGGTCCGGATAAGATCGGCTATGGCGGTCCATGGGAAGCCATGCAGATCGTGGGGACGGTCCCGGTAGAAACCGACGGCTCAGCCATGTTCAGGATCCCGGCCAACATGCCCATCGCCTTTCAACCTATCGATGAAGATGGTGCTGCCGTCCAGTTAATGCGCAGCTGGGTGACTGCCATGCCAGGGGAATTTATGTCCTGTGTCGGCTGCCATGAGGGTCCCGATGAAATAGCTCCCTCTGTTTACGCCCAGGCCGCTGGCAAACAACCCAGGCAGATCGAAAACTGGTATGGTGATACCAGGGGATTTGATTTCGAGAGGGAGGTACAACCCGTTCTGAACAAATATTGCGTTTCCTGCCATGATGGTAACAGGAAATCCATCCCGGATCTTCGACCGGAACAATATTTTGCAGATTACCAGGGAAAATTACTTTCCAATCTGGGGGTGGACCGTATGCATCCCGCCATGAAGGAAGAAACAAACGGGTACAATAAATATACCCCGGCCTATGATGCCCTGATCCCCTATATCCGTAGGGTGAGCATCGAAGATGAGGTCAACCTGCTGACCCCGGGGGAATACCATGCCCGGACAAGCCCCCTGGTCCAGATCCTCCGAAAGGGGCATCACGGGGTGGAAATGAACCAGGAAGCATGGGACAGGCTCTATACATGGATCGACCTGAACGGTCCCTGCCATGGTACCTGGAATGATGTTTACCCCGTACAGGATGGAGTTTGCAGAAGGCGGTATGAACTTGCGGTGAGTCATGGGGGACAGCCCATTGATCCTGAAAGAATCCCCCTTACCATAGGTTTCGATGAGACCCCCGCCCGGAGAAACAGGATGAAAAGGCCGGCTGCATTAACCCTTGAAGGCTGGCCGCTATCCCCTGAAGAAGCCAGGCAACATCAGGCGGATCTGGGTGAATATGAAAAAGAAATAGCACTGGGGGAGAGGATCAAAATCAAACTGGTAAAAATACCTGCCGGCAGATTTGTTATGGGTGATATAGAAGGCTCCCTGGATGAATGGACAGAAAGAGAAATAGGTATCGATAAACCATTCTGGATGGCCAGCTGTGAAATTACCAATGAACAGTTTAAGGCATTTAAGAAGCAGCATGAGAGCCGATATTATGGAAAGCGACATGCCAGGCATGATGACAGGGGATTACCGCTGGATGCTGATGAGCAGCCGGTTTTAAGGGTCTCGTGGTCAGAGGCTGAAACATTCTGTGAATGGTTATCTGAAAAAACAGGCATGACATTCAAGCTTCCTTCCGAAGCACAATGGGAATATGCCTGCCGGGCAGGTTCTGATTCACCATTATTCTACGGTGATATTTCAGATGATTTCTCACCCTGGGCCAACCTCGGAGACAGATCTTTTGGCCCTTACCTGTTTAAATCCGGCGGTGTTACTCATTTTGTTATGGATGGTGCAGACCTGGCTGATACTACCTGTAATGATCATTTTGTGGTGACGGCTCCCGTTGGATCTTTCCGGCCGAATAACTGGGGACTTTATGACATGCATGGCAATGTTGCAGAGTGGGTGGATCAGTCCAACGATAAGGGCGAAAAGATTGCCCGCGGAGGATCGTTCTATGACCATCCCAAAAGGGCCCGGAGCGCTTACCGATTGTATTACCCGGAATGGCAGAAGGTCTATAATGTTGGATTCCGTGTTGTAGCTGAAATAGAAGAATTCCATGGCTCGCGTTAAATATTTCATCCTGCCTGCCCTTGCCCTTCTTATGTTCTGTCTGGGAAATTCCAGGAAGGATAAGCCGCCGTACCTGGGTCCCTTAGACATGGCATATTCCTCCATTCGGAATAAACTTTATATCGCAGAATCATACGGGAAAAGAATTGATGTATTCGATATAGCTAAAAGGACCATCGTCCAGAGACTCCCCCTTACAGATCACCCAAATAATCTTTTCATCACCGGAGATCAGAAAAGGCTGCTCGTTAGCCAGGGAATGGATGATGGGAGCTTACTGGTATATGACCTGGATAAACTCAGAAGAAAAAGAGAAATCCCGGCAGGTCATTCTCCAACCGCCATGGCAGAAAGCAGGGAGCATTTCATTATCTGCCATCGCTTCCCTGGGGAAATACGCTTCCTGGATAAGGCTAAATTCCGGATTGAAAAGACCGTTAAGGTGGGAAGAGAACCCATCGCCATCGAAGTTGTCCCGGCCAAGAACCAACTCTTTGTTGCTCACCACCTGCCAGAAATGGCCTCGACAGAAGATCATGTTGCGGCAAAAATATCAGTGATCGACCTCAGTAGTTTTGAGGTAACACATTCCATCCTTTTACCCAACGGCAGTTCCGGTGTCAGGGATATAACCCTGGATCCGGAGGGTAAGTATCTTTTTGTCACCCACATTCTTGCCAGGTACCAGCTGCCACCCACCCAGCTTGAACGCGGATGGATGAATACCAACGCCTTTTCTATCATTGATGTGGAAATGATGAAATGCTCACAAACCATTCTCCTGGATGACATCGACCATGGTGCGGCGAATCCCTGGGATCTTGATTTTTCATACAATGGACAAAGAATATTTGTTTCTCATGCCGGGACCCATGAAATCAGCATCATCGACTGGGAAAGAATGAAAGAAGCACTTGACCAGGTTGATAATACCCCTGCAGATTATGCTACCTCAGAGAACCTGGGATTCATCCATCCATACAGGAAACGCCTTCCTGTGGAAGGCAATGGACCTCGGGCCATATTTTCTGACGGGGACTACCTCTTTGCAGCTAATTTTTTTTCCGACAACCTGAGTATGATCCATCTAGAAGATTTCACGGAAGAAAGCATCCAGCTCGGAGAATCCAATCCAACGGATGAGCGGCTGGGGGAAATGTATTTCCATGATGCTTCCCTCTGTTTTCAATCCTGGCAAAGTTGTGTTTCCTGCCATCCTGATGCCAGGGTTGATGGACTGAACTGGGATTTATTGAACGATGGTGTAGGTAATCCAAAAAACGTCAAAAGCATGTTGTTATCTCATGAAACCCCGCCTGTCATGTCGCTTGGGGTCCGGTCCCATGCGAAACTGGCAGTAAGGGCAGGTTTCAAACACATACAGTTCGCAGATGTACCGGAATCCTATTCATCCCTGGTGGATGTTTACCTGGAAGGATTAAAGCCGGTAACCAGTCCCTACCAGTCCGCATCTAAAGACCTGGAAAAAGGGGAATCTCTCTATCAGTCCCTAAAATGTACTGAATGCCATCCGGCACCGCTCTTTACGAACCTGAAATCATATGCCATTGGAGAGGATCAAAGCTTGCATTGGGATACCCCCACACTTGTCGAGTTATGGCGAACCGGGCCTTACTGGCATGACGGAAGATATGCCGGCCTGAAAGAGCTCTTCGATAAGGAAAAACACGGGCTACAGGAGCCTTTACCATCCGATGATATGGAAGCATTGAATGCTTATTTGCGCTCATTATAAAGCTGGAAGCATCCCTGCTTATTGATTGATTTCTACTGTACTTAGGGTGATGATTTCACCTGGGAGCATGGTTAATTCAAATACAGATCCACTCACCCCCGGTAAGTTCTCGATCCGGTTCTGAGTATACTGAGAGGTGCGTTCCAGGTACCTGAATGTTAACATGCCAGCAGGCATAATATACCTGATTTTGTGCTGTGATCTGTTTACCAGCACGACAGTCTCTCCTGCGTCACCAACAAAGGCAGTAACCAGTAAATCCGGATGTGAAGATATGGCTTCCACCCGATGCATGTCTTTTTTAATACGTCTTGACCAGGCTCCGAAAGTCCTCAGCTGAAAACTCGATGGATAGGGAACAAATCCATTCGTTTTATCCACACCGAACAGGGAACGGGAAGCCTCGTATGAAGGCTGGACCGTATTCAGGAGTACCCAGCAGTACATAATGCCTGAAGCATCCAGGATGGTCAGGTTTTTATGGTAAAGCTGGGCCATGGAGAAAGCCAGCCTGTAACTGCCAACCTGAAAACCCGGACTGTTCACACATATTTCAGTGGAAAGAAAGGGTTTATTACCGATGATGGATTTAAATGCCCATAAAAGGCTGTCATAGCTGTCAGGGTCATAAAAATGAGACTGGTAATCATACATATGTGAAGCAGCATAATCTATGGTTGCCCAGACTTTATCGTTGGAAGTAAATGCGCTGGCAGATTGAATGCCATTTTTAATCTGACCCATATCCTGCTGGTGGATCTTGACCTCCCCAAATCCATTATCATCCAGGGTTTTTCTCAATGCCAGGGTCATCTTATGCCAGTTCTCCTCCGTTTGTTCGACTTCATTCTGGATGCCAATTATGGCCGGAGGTTTACCTGTTGTCCCGGTGGCCCTTTCACAATAGTTGAGCATGGCCTCACAATAGGCTTCAATATCCAGCTTATGATGCTCATCTTGAACCCAGGGTGGGAATTTCCAGAACTCAAAAATGCTGATCCCACCTAATTCCTGGATCTTTGCTATATACTGGAAATCACTGATCTCACCATTGGGGAAATTATCACCATAGTAATGTGGCGTGGCATCGGCCAGCTTATCCCAGTTGCTGAAATCAGGTGCCAGGTTTTGTCCATTGGGATATTCTCGATGCAGCAGGAGGTTATATTCCAACAGGTATTCCCACCAAATTGATTTCCCTTCTTCACTCAGCAGATGATAAGCAGTCGGTGTGGCAATACCTCCCCACCCAAGCATCTTTTGCTTTCTATCTGTCCGATTGATTCGAACCCGTGCATCTGCTGGCAGGGGTTCCATCAGCTCACCTTTGATCAGGGGGTTTTCACCTGTGAAACGCAGCTGATGCTTTGTCACATCGAACAGGCATGATTGTTCTGATACCACATCACCATTGACATGCAGTTTAAGGATCATCTTGTGATCAATCGATATGGTGATGTTCTCGAGCTTCCCCGTATAGGGAATGGCATGTAACAGCCATACCGTCTCAGGGTGTCGTTTCAATCCTACCCTGCTCCCTTCGGGTTCATTAAATCCGAAAGAATCATAATATCGCTGATAGAACCAGATAGTATCCTCCGAGACCGATAAATTAAACCCGGCTTCATCCCCGGTAAAAACCCACTCAAAAAGTCCCTCGGAGAAGTCGAAAGAGTCAAACCGAAGCTGGCGTGCAAAAATAGATGGAAGGTTTTCTTCAAAAAAAATGCCCGGAATTTCTTTCCCCCTTCCCCATGTAACCACCTCCTTACCTCCAGAAAGGTTAAATGATTGTCCTGTGGGAACAAACCCTTCCCCGGCCACAGAGGATTGCAGCTTTAAGCAATCCAGATGTTGATTGATGATCGCACCACTTCCAGATCGGTTAAAACGTGGATTCAACAGAAATCCGGGGAGATCCTGGGAAAAAGTCTGACCACAGGGCAAAAACAGGAGTATGGTCAGCAGCAATTTATTCATGGTTCCTTTAACCTGAAGTGCCAACTAGAGTTTTTTAATCTTTATATTCTTAAACCAGACGTCATTACCATGATCCTGCAGCCCAATAACCCCCTCCCGTGGTACATCGTGCCAGTCTTCCCTGATCTTCGGAAATTTGCTGCCTGATACCAGTTCTTCCCATTCTTCTGTCCACATCTGAATACTCACTACCTCTATCCCGTTCTGTATATGTGTCACATGCCCATCCTTAACAATAACCTCCGCACTATTCCATTCACCTGCCGGGTTGGCATTCTGGGGAACTGCCGGAATCAGGTCATAGAGTGAGCCTGCTTTACGATTCCCGTTTTTGCCTAATTTTGCATCTTTATGACGGTCATTGTCCAGGACCTGTAATTCCGGGGCAGTGTTGACGATGGATGGATAACCTTCCTCTGCACCCAGGTAAAATATACCCGAATTGCCACCCTCCGAAATCTTCCAATCCACTTTTAGATGGAAATTACTGAATTGCCCGTCGTAAATGATATACCCTTTCTTTCCAGGTTCGGCTTCATCACTTTCCATGGCTTTGCAAAACAAGGTCCCTTCTGATACAGACCACACTCCCGGGGGATCATCCTTTTGCCATCCTCTCCAATGCTGGGTGTTTTTACCATTAAACATCAGTATCCATCCATCCTTTTTCTCAGCCTTGCTCAGTTCGTTATCCTTGCTTTGTTGATCCTTGCTTTCAACCCCACAACCTATGTTCAGTATAAGGGTAAATACCAAAAGTTTTAATAATGTTTTCATATGAATTAAATTTGCGTGATTAATAAGTCGAATTTCTGATATCATCCACAATATAGAGGCTTTCTAAGTCTTTAATATCTTGATCAAGACTAACGATGTATGTTAACAGTTCCAATCATTATTATCAGATGAACTTGACAAAATTATAATAAAAATAGCCTGGGGGAATACATTTCCGGTATTATTTAGACCAGGAAATTTTACTTATCTTGTCTTCTTGCTGTAAAACTTTTCAAGTTTAATCATATGAAGGCAGGTCTTTTTATTCCATGTTACATTGATCAGTTTTATCCACAGGTGGGGATCGACACCTTATTATTGCTGGAAAAGCTGGGAGTTGAAATTGAATCCCCGGCAAATCAGACCTGCTGCGGGCAACCTCTGGCTAATTCCGGCATGGAAAACGAGACCACAGAGATTTGCAGCCATTTTATACAGTTGTTCAAATCGTATGATACCATTATCAGTCCATCCGGCAGTTGCGTCCTGCACATTAAGGAGCATGTCCCTGAATCATTGCATGATGAGGCATATTTCCATGTAAGGGACCATATCTATGAATTGACCGAATTCCTGACAGATGTCCTGAAAATTGATGCACTGGATGGACATTTCCCGCATAAGGTTGGGCTGCATCAAAGTTGCCATGGATTACGAGGATTGAGAAATGGAAAGTCAAGCGAGCTGGCCGGTAAGGCATCCAGCAAGGCACGGCTTCTCCTTTCCTCCCTGAAAGACATTCACCTTGTAGACCTTGACCGTACTGATGAATGTTGTGGCTTTGGAGGGACATTCAGCGTTTTTGAAGAGGCTGTTTCTGCCCAAATGGGAAAGGATCGCATTCACGACCATTTGAAAAATGGGGCGGAGATTATTACTGCCATAGATATGTCATGTCTGATGCACATGGAAGGAGTTATCAAAAGAAACCATCAACCACTCAGGGTCATGCACATAGCTGAAATATTAAACAAAGCGATATCATGAAACATGCTCAGGCTGCCAAAAAATTTCTGAGTGACGGTCCCCGGACCGAATGGCATAGCCAGGCACTCTGGTATGTGCGCCAGAAAAGGGATCTCCAGAAAGATGAGATCCATGATTGGGAAGAACTGAGGGAGCAAGCTTCAGCCATAAAAGAACATACCCTTTCCAACCTTGATAGATACCTGGAGGAATTTGAAACCAGAGCGCTGAAAAACGGGATGCATGTTCACTGGGCAGCTAATGCAGAGGAACATAACAAAATCGTGCTTGAAATCCTACAGCAGGTTGACGTCAGGAAGCTGGTAAAGAGCAAGTCCATGCTGACCGAGGAATGCCACATGAATCCTTTCCTCATGGAAAAAGGGATCGATGTGATCGAATCGGATCTTGGTGAACGCATCATTCAATTTGCAGACCAGGATCCCAGTCATATCGTTTTACCTGCCATCCATTTGAAAAAAGAAGAGGTCGGAAAGTTATTTGAAAAAAAGCTTAATACAGAGTCCGGCAACTATGACCCGCAATACCTCACTGGTGCAGCAAGAAAACATCTCAGGGAACACTTTGTTTCTGCCGAGGTTGCCATGACAGGTGTAAATTTCGCCATTGCGGGTAGTGGTGGATTTGTTGTATGTACCAATGAAGGTAATGCAGATATGGGGGTCCACCACGCAAGGATCCACATTGCTTCCATGGGAATTGAAAAGGTAATTCCAGGAAAAGAACAGCTTGCTGTTTTTCTCCGCCTCCTGGCCCGCAGTGCTACAGGACAACCTGTAACCACCTATACATCGCATTTTCAAAAACCTGCGGAGGGCAAAGAGATTCACCTGATCATTGTGGATAACGGACGCTCGGAACACCTGGGTAAAGACAAATTCTGGCGGGCCCTTAAGTGTATTCGCTGTGGTGCCTGCCTGAACACCTGTCCGGTTTACAGGCGCAGCGGGGGACATAGTTACGGGTATACCATTCCCGGACCGATAGGCTCCATACTGACACCACGTGTCGATCTGAAACAATACTCAGATCTCCCTTTTGCATCCAGTCTGTGTGGTTCCTGTACAGATGTTTGTCCCGTCAAAATTGAGATCCATGAGCAATTGTACCAGTGGCGGCAGGAGGTCAATGAACAGAACCAGCTTTCCGGAATGAAAAAATCAGGACTCCGGGTTATGGGTAGGATTCTGTCCCGGCCAGGACTCTATCATAAATCCGGGAAATTTGCACGCAAAGCCCTGAAGATCACTCCACGTTTTTTAATATACAACAGGCTGAACCCCTGGGGACGATCAAGGGATCTGCCGGCACCACCGAAGCAAAGTTTCCAGGAATGGTACAAGGAAAATCGTAATAAATCATGAGCAAGGCCGAAATTCTAAATAGCATCTCGAAAAATAAACCGCCTCCAGCAGATCTGCCAGCTCCTCCGGGCTTTCCCAGACATAAAGGAAAAGACCTGTTGAAAGCATTTATGGTCAAAGCCAGTGGTGCAGGATCTGAAATTGTGGATCTCGACGCAGTTGAAAAAGTGGGAGAATGGATCAAACAACAAGAGAAAAAAGGAAAATCTGTGATTAACCTTCTGGAAGGCTCAAAAGAAATTTTTCCTCCCATCCTTCCACCAGATGACTCTGACAAAGTTGATATGGTGGTGATCAGGGGACAATTGGGTGTGGCTGAAAACGGGGCCGTCTGGATAGATGAGCATGATATGCAGATCAGAAAACTGCCTTTCCTGACAAGTCATCTGGTCCTGACCCTTCTGAAGTCAAAAATCTTTCCTGATATGCATGATGCATACAGGCAGGTTGACCTGGACCGGTCAGGTTTCGGTGTATTTATTGCTGGCCCTTCGAAGACTGCAGATATTGAACAGTCCCTTGTCATTGGCGCCCATGGGCCAATTAAACATACCATCCTGCTTTATTAATTTTGGAACAAACTAAATCAACCATCATGAGGAAACTGCTGATAATATTCTTGGCTTTTATGGCTATTCCTGGTATCTGCCAGATAAACCAGCGGCCGAATGTCATCCTTATCATTACAGATGACCAGGGATACGGAGACCTGGGGTATCACGGGAACCCAATCGTTCAGACACCCAACCTGGATAAGCTGGCCGAAGTCAGCGTTCGGTTGAATAATTTCTACGTATCTCCGGTTTGTGCACCTACTCGATCCAGCCTTATGACGGGAAGGTATTCCCTAAGGACAGGGGTACACGACACTTATAACGGAGGTGCCATCATGTCGACTGATGAGGTTACTATCGCAGAGGTATTGAAAGGAGATGGGTATAAAACAGGAGCCTTTGGCAAGTGGCACCTGGGTGATAATTATCCTTCGAGGCCGGGAGACCAAGGATTTGCTGAATCAGTAATCCACCTTGCGGGAGGCATGGGTCAACCTGGTGATTTTACCACCTATGTTAAGTTTGACAAAAGCTACTTCGACCCTGTTCTCTGGCACAATGACCAACAAGAATCTTATGAAGGCTATTGTTCTGACATTTTTACCGACCAGGCCATGGGATTTATTGAACAGAACAAAGAGGGCCCCTTCTTCTGCTACCTGGCTTTCAATGCCCCGCATACGCCATTGCAGGTTCCCGATAAATACTACCAGATGTACAAGGATGTGGATCCAAGCAAGGGATTTGACGGAGATGACAGGCCTTTCCCTGAAATGACTGAAAAAGATAAGGAAGATGCCCGGAAGGTTTATGCCATGGTCACCAACATAGATGACAATGTTGGGAAGCTTCTTCAAAAAGTGAAGGATCTGGGCATTGCTGAAAATACGGTCGTCATTTTCATGACCGATAATGGGCCTCAGCAAAGGAGATATATTGCGGGACTAAAAGGCAGAAAGGGTTCTGTTTATCGTGGTGGGGTCAGGGTACCCTTCTTCATACAATACCCCGGAAAATTTGAAGCTGATACAGAAATTAACACTACTACTGCACATATAGATATTTTACCTACCATTGCCTCCATATGTAAAGCCCCTCTGCCCAAAGGTGTAAAGATGGATGGCAGGGATCTGCTTCCATTGATAAGTGGACAAACGGTGGACTGGGAAAACCGGTCACTCTTCTTTTACTGGACCCGGAGATACCCGGAATTGTACAACAATATTGCTTTGCAGAAAGGTCCTTATAAACTTGTAGGCCACACATCCTATGATGCAGAGATAATCGATTTCCAGCTTTTTAATATTGAAACTGATCCCTATGAACTCGATAACCTGGTAGGTAAAAAAGAAAGCCTGGCATTGGAACTCAAAAATGAATTGGACGCATATTACTATGACCTGGTTACCTCGCCTCATCTGGTAAGCCAGCCACGGATCTCGATTGGAACAGAGTATGAGAACCCGGTCTATTTAAACCGGAATGATGCTGCGGGTGAACGGGGATTGTGGACCCAGGAAGGCCCAAACGGGAAATGGGTGGTTAGCATAGAGCGTGGGACTTACGATGTTGAGTATCTATTTGTGAAACCAGTTGAGGGTAATGGGACTTTGTACCTGGAGGCCGGGATGCAAATTAATCAGAAAGCATTCGATCAGGATAAAACGGATAAGCTCATCATGAAAAATGTGTTTTTGCCTGGAATGGATGTGGACCTGGTTCCTTTTTATATGGTTAAGGGAAAAAGGTATTTCCCACTTTTGCTCAAGATCACCAGGATTGATTAAGATAGTCAGCATGAAACAGCATCCCATGGCGATTAGAAGTTTAATCCTTCTTTGTTTGCTTTTTCCACTCACCGGAGTATTGGGGCAGGCACCAGACTGGAGAAATATCCGAAACGGCCTGATCATCCCGGACGAGTCATATAGTGACCAACCTTACATTTTAAAAACTGACGACGAGGCATGGTTATGCATTCTTACAACAGGTTCCGGCAGGGAAGGACAATCAGGACAATACGTGGCTGTAACCAGAAGTACCGACCAGGGGATGTCCTGGTCAGATCTCATCCCCCTTGAACCATCTGATGGTCCTGAAGCATCCTATGCCGTCATGCTAAAAGTCCCCTCAGGAAGGATCTATGCGTTTTATAATCATAACACGGATAATATCCGGGAAATCAAACTGGATGATCCCGACTTTTCACCAACCGGCACCATCAAACGGGTGGATTCCCAGGGCTATTTTGTATTCAGATACAGCGACGATCATGGGAAGACCTGGTCATCGGACAGATATACCATACCTGTCCGGGAATTCGAAATTGACCGGAACAATGTCTACGGAGGGAAAATCCAGTTTTTCTGGAATGTTGGCAAACCTTTTATCCTGGATGGAGCAGGATATGTATCCTTGCATAAGGTGGGTGGTTTCGGTGACGGATTTTTTACGTCCAATGAAGGGGTCCTGCTGAGAAGTCCAAATATACTGACTGAAAAGGACCCTGAGAAGTTGAGCTGGGAAACATTGCCGGATGGTGATATCGGATTAAGGACGCCACCCGGAGGTGGCCCCATATCAGCCGAGCAAAGTTACTCGGTACTGAGTGATGGTTCAATCTATTCTGTTTACCGTACCATCGATGGCCATCCGGTTTATACCTACAGCCGGGATGGCGGTTTTACCTGGGATACTCCGGCTTATTTAAGGTATGCTAATGGCCGGCTGGTAAAACATCCACGGGCAGCCAATTTTGCCTGGCGATGCGAGAATGGTAAATACCTCTACTGGTTCCACAATCATGGCGGCAGGTTTATTCGGGAACATCCCCGGAGCCGGACCCAGGGATTCCAGGACAGGAATCCGGCCTGGATTTTGGGTGGCATTGAAAAAGAAGGTCCCAATGGAAGGATCATCGAATGGACCCAACCGGAAATCCTGCTTTATGATGATGACCCGCTCATTCGCATGAGTTACCCAGACCTGGTGGAAGACAAGGGCAAGTATTATATCACCGAAACACAAAAGGACATTGCCAGGGTACATGAAATTGAAGCTGAACTCCTGCAAGGGCTCTGGAACCAGTTTGATAACCATCAAAAAACAATCGATGGCCTGGCCATAGAATGGAATTTGGAAAAAGTCCAATTGCCCCGGCAAGAAAAAGCTGTCCAATTTGATCATTTCTATGTTCATGACCCTGGCAGGGAAGACCATGGAGGCATGCATATCCGTTCAGGATTGACCTTTGATATTGCCTTCCGTCTGGAGAACCTGGGACCCGGACAGATGCTGGTGGATACACATAATGAATTCGGGAAAGGACTGCAGCTATATACCACAGATGAGAAAACAATCAGGCTCAGCATGTGTGATGGACGAACGACCTCTACCTGGGATTGTGATAAAGGGATACTGGAGCAAGGAAAGGATCACTACATGAGTGTAATTGTTGACGGTGGACCCAAGATCATCATGTTCGTAGTAGATGGTGTCTTGTGTGATGGTGGTGATGACAGGCAATTTGGCTGGGGCCGGTTCAATCCTTACCTTCATGAAGTAAACGGAGCGGCAGATTGGACCATGGGTAAACACTTGAATGGTAACATCAAGATGCTGAAAGTTTATACACGAGCGCTGAAGGTGTCAGAGGTACTGGGCAATTTCAACCACTACAACCAATGATAAATCCTCCCGGAAAATCATTCCCCCGAAGGATCTGGCTGGCCATGTTAAGCATAGGACCGGGCATATTCTGTATTGGTTATACTGTTGGTACAGGAAGTGTCACATCCATGGTAAAATCAGGAAGCCAGTTTGGAATGCAATTATTATGGGTCCTCTTGCTCAGCTGCCTGTATGCCTGGGTGCTGATGGAGGCCTATGGAAGGTATGCTATTATTACCGGAGGCACATCCATCCATAGTTTCAAGACCAGGTTGAAGGGGGGAAAATTCCTTGCCATCGTGGTAATGGTGGGCATCATCGTTGCCCAGTGGAATGCATTGACAGGCATCCTCGGTCTCAGTTCACATGGGATCTACGAGGTTTTGCGCCTGTTCCTTCCTTCATTGCCTGAAAATAGTTATTGGGGGGTACTTTCACTGGCCATCATCTTGATCATCATTATGTATGGGATGCTCCTGGTAGGAAAATATTCTTTTTTCGAAAAGGTACTCGTGATTTTTGTCACCATTATGGGATTATCATTCATCGTGTCGATGTTCATTGTGTTACCTGAGCCGGGGAGTATTGCCAGGGGATTAATCCCCTCCATTCCAAAAGTGCCAGGTGGCAGGTTGATGGTGGCAGCATTTGTGGGGACAACCATGGCCGCACCTACTTTTGTGGTCCGGCCCCTGCTGCTAAAAGGAAAAGGCTGGAATGCTGATCATGTGAAAGATCAATCCCGCGATGCCCTGATCTCAGCCCTTATCATGCTGGTGATTAATCTGTCCATTATGGCCGCAGCGATGGGGGCCCTGTTCTATCAGGGGAAAACAGTTGAAAAAGTGCTGGACATGGTATATACCCTGGAACCTGTGGCAGGCAAATTTGCGGTAGCTCTTTTCATGGTGGGAACACTTTCTGCAGGCCTGTCATCTATCTTCCCCATACTCATGGTAGCACCGCTGCTCATAGCTGATTATAAGAGCGGAGAGCTGGATACAAATTCAAAAATGTTCAGAATGATCACAGCCGTTGCCTGTGTTTTCGGATTGACCGTCCCCATAATGGGTGCAAATCCCATCGTAGCACAGATTGCGACACAGGTGGCATCAGTTTTTGTACTGCCAATTGTAATTGGTGCGATATTTTTCCTGGTAAACAACAAAAAGCTCATGGGTAAACATAAGGCGGGACTTTTGTTAAATGCCGGTATGATCACCGCCTTTATTTTTGCCTGCATCATCTCATATACCGGAGCCCTTGCATTAAACGAATTATTCAAATGAATATGAAAAAATATCCTTTCCTCAGTTTATCCCTTGTCCTGATCATGGGATTTTCATGCTCTTTGAAAGCTCAAAACCAGGATTTTTTCGAATCGCAGGCCAAGCGTCTCAAATGGTTCCGTGATGCAAAATTCGGTATGTTTATCCACTGGGGACCAGTAAGCCTGACCGGCAGGGAAATTGGCTGGTCGCGGGGAGGTGAACGAAGGAGCTGGCAGGGGACCGGGGAGACACCCCTGGAGGTTTACGATAATCTGTACAAACATTGGAATCCATCCCTGTATGATGCGGAAGAATGGGTGCAGATTGCCAGGGCATCAGGCATGAAATATATGGTATTCACCACCAAACATCATGATGGATTCTGCAATTGGGATACGAAGTACACAGATTATAAGTCTACATCTGAGGATGCCCTTTTCGGTAGAGATATTGTCAAAGAACTGGCCGAGGCCTGTCACAAACAAAACATGCCTCTGGGTTTTTATTATTCCCTGCCAGACTGGTACGATGAGAATTTTCTTTCAGACAATCATGATCAGTTTCTTGAAATGATGCATGGCCAGGTGCGTGAATTGTTGACCATGTATGGCAAGATTGATATCATGTGGTTTGATCTCGGTGGAATGGTAGCTGAAGATGGCAGCCGAAGCTGCGACCCTGAAATCTGGGATGCAGAGAAACTGATTAATATGGTACTTGAGTTACAACCTGGGATTGTGGTCAATAACCGGACCTGCCTGGCGGCAGATTTTGGCACACCTGAGCAACGCATTGGAACTTTTCAAAGCGATCCGGCCTGGGAAACCTGCATGACCATAGGCCGGCAGTGGGCATGGAAACCCAAGGATGATATGAAATCAAAAACCCAGTGTATCCAAACCCTGATCCGGGCGGCTGGGGGTGATGGGAACCTGTTGTTCAATGTCGGTCCCATGCCTGACGGACGAATTGAACCGCGACAGGTAGACCGGATAAAAGAGATGGGGCAATGGTTGGACAAATATGGAGAGACCATTTACGGTACCAGGGGTGGGCCCTATAAACCGACTGATTGGGGTGTCAGTACAAGAAAAGGAAACAAAATATTTGTCCACCTGCTTAACTGGTTTGGTGATTCTCCGGCATTAAGGCTTCCCATGAATGGAGTCAGGATCAGGAATGTTTCATTGCTTACCGGAGGGGAGATCAATCATGAGATCAAAGGAGAAGAGCTGCTTCTCCATGTGTCCAGATCTGCTATTAATGAAATAGATGCCATCATACAGATAGAAATCGAGGGTGATGCCATGGATATATCCGTCACCGATGTAAACCCTGAATCATTAAGCTATCAAAAATCAGCCAGGGCTTCATCAGAATCTTCCCACTATTTTTGGAAAGCTAATAATGTACTGGACGGTGACTGGACAGGATATGGCTGGAAACAGGAGGGGGAAGAAAGAGCTCCCTGGATAGAAATAGACATTGGTGAAAAGGCTTCCGTTTCACGGATGGTAGTTTTTGAAGATGGTAACAATATTGAATCATTTGAGATCAGTGTACAAACCCGAAAAGGATGGTCTGTTATTTATTCCGGCCAGGAAATTGGCGAAAAACTTGATTTCAAACTGGAGCCTGTAAAAGGTCAGGTATTCAGGTTATCTGTCAACAAAGCCAAAGAGAAACCAGCCATCAAGGAAATGGTTTTATTGTAAATTCTATAAATTTGAAAAACAAAGCATTCATGAAGCCCAACAGGAGTTTTCTGCTATTGATCCCCTTTCTGTTGTTCATGCCATTATCGATGGCTCAGGTAAAGGTTCCACGATCGGACATCGATCAATACATGATGGGCAAGGCGGAAAGGTTAAAAAACCTGAATGAAGCCAAATTTGGCATGTTCATTCACTGGGGACCCTACGCTGTTCTGGCAGGAGAATGGAATGGCCAGAGAGGAGGGAGAAACGGGGAATGGATTATGTTTGATCTGAAAATCCCCAGGGAAGATTATGAATCAATGGCCAGCACCTTCAATCCCGTTAAATTCAATGCAGCAGAATGGGCTGCACTGGCCAGGGATGCTGGCATGAGATACATGGTCATCACAGCCAAACATTGTGATGGATTTGCCATGTATGATTCCAGGATAACTGATTATAACATTGCTGATTGGACACCCTTCCAGCGGGATGTCTGCAAAGAACTAAAGGCTGCCTGCAATCAGCAGGACATCAAGCTTGGATTTTATTACTCGCACTGGTGGGACTGGCATGAAGAGCATGCCATTGCGGGACCTACCGGGGGTCCTTACCATGACAACAACTGGGATTTTCCCGACAGGTCGAAGAAACAGTCAGACATTTACATTGACGGCAAGTCCCTGCCGCAGGTGAAAGAGCTGGTATCCGATTATGATCCATATATAATGTGGTTTGATGTCCCCACAGGAATCAGCCAGGAACAAAGTTTTAAATTTCTGAAAGCCGTGCGCTCACAAAATCCGGATATCATTATCAACAATCGCATCGGCAACGATATGGGAGATTATGGTACGCCGGAGCAATACATACCAAGCGGGTCTTCTACCTTTGAAGTATGCATGACTTTAAATGATACCTGGGGTTATAAATATTATGACCATGAATGGAAATCAGCCAAAACCATCATCCAGAACCTGGCAGATATCGCACATAAGGGAGGGAACTACCTGTTGAATGTTGGACCAACAGCCGAAGGTATCATTCCTCCCGCTACGGTCCGGATCCTCCAGGAGGTTGGTAAATGGATGGGGAAAAACGGGGAAAGTATTTATGGAACCACCGCCAGTCCCCTGGGAAGACTGCCGTTTAACGGAAGGTGCACAGCTAAACCAGGGAAAGTGTTTGTGCATGTTTTTGAATGGCCGGATAATCGGGAACTTGTTATACCCGGCATTCTTAGCAAGATTAAAAAAGTTTACCTGCTGGCGGATCCCAGGCAAAAACCTTTACCCTTCAACCATCTGGATGGGGACCTGATATTAGAAATCATTGCCACGCAAATGCCTTCCGAGGCCTTTCATGAATATAATACAGTAATTGCCATCGAATATGAAAATGAGCTTAATACGGAAGAAAAACCCTTGTTGGTTGATCCCTCATACCGGACCTATCTGACACCGGATATGGCCACATTGACCGGGGAGAAACTTGCCTATTCATTTCACAACGTCTGGCATGACCTTAATATAAGGGGTTATCATGTGACCAGCTGGAACGAACTGGATGACAAAATGGAATGGCCGGTACGCAGTATCCGTAAAGGCCAGTATGAAGTTTATTTAAAATACGGGGCCCCTGCAGGATGTGAGGATAATGTATTTGAAATTTTGCTCGGTAAACAGGTGTTGGAGGGGAAAGTGCAAGGTACAGGAGCCTGGTATACTTATGAATCTTTCTTTGTTGGCAATGTTGAACTTGAACGGGCCAATGAGTTTACCCTGACCATTAAACCAAAGATGCTTGGAGGCTGTTCTTTGATGAATTTGAAGGAAGTAAGCCTGGTACCCATCATTAAATAATGAAAACACCAATAGACGTTTTATACCTGGCGATTCTTTGCCTGCTGGCAAATGCCTGTACCCATCAGCCAAAAAACTGGCAGGTTAAATCACCGGATGGTAAGCTGGCGCTCAGCGTTGCTTTGGACCAAACGCAAGGTGAAAACCAGGAAAATACTTCCCTATATTACACCGTATATTTTGAAGGAAAAGTAATATTGCCCTGCTCACCTCTGGGTCTAAGAACGGGATCTTCTGCAAGCGACTTTACAGCAAATCTCAGTTATGTTGAACAAAAACGGGGTGAGGTCTATGAGGAATATGCCATGCCTGTGGGTAAAAAGTCCAGGCATATCAATCATGCCAATGAACTCGTTCTGACTTTTATAAATGGACAGAAGAACCGGATGGAACTGCACATGAGGGCTTATGATGAGGGGGTAGCCTATCGCTATCACATACGCGGAACGGGGAAAGCAGCGATAACTTCTGAGCAATCGGGTTTCAAGATTCCTGAAGGCTCACAGGCCTGGATGCAAAATTATGCACCACAATATGAGCGCTACTACACCAGACACACTATTCAAAAAGACCCAGAACCTCCATTGCTTAATGTCTATGAGGAATTCTTCATGAAACAGTTCAGACAGGCGCCCTATGCTGATGATTTTGCCTTCCCTTTATTGGTGCAATTACCTTCCGGACAATGGATCTTCATCACTGAGGCTGCCACCTATGGCGATTACTGCGGATGCCGGTTATATGAAGATGCTGAAAACGCCAGCTTACTCCGTATCCGACTGGATGGAGGGGTAAATTCAAACCTGCCTCTTACCACCCCTTGGCGGGTGATCATGGTGGGCAATACCCTGAAACCAATCGTGGAATCCAGCCTGATCCTGAATTTAAATCCACCAACTGAACTGGAAAATATCAGATGGATCGAACCTGGCATGTCTACCTTCCCCTGGCTCTCTGATCACGGCGTAAACAGCAAAATGGAACGACTGAAGGAATTTGTAGACCTGGCAGCAGAGATGGGCTGGAAATGGATAGAATTTGACAATGCCCTGGCATTTGGAATAGACACGGGCAGCAGAACACCCTTTGCGGAATGGATGCAAATTCAGTGGATCCCTGAATTTATTGCCTACGCAAACAGCAAGGGGATCAAGGTAACTGGTTGGGACAATTGGGATAACCTGGACACACCGGAAAAAAGAGACAGCATTTTAGGCTATTACCAGCAACATGGTTTCAGCGGAATAAAAGTTGATTTCCTGGATTCTGATTCCCAAGAAAGATTTCAATTCCGGGATATAATCATCCGTGAATGTGCCCAGAGACAACTAATGATAAGCTTCCATGGCGCTACCCTTCCGAGGGGACAGCAACGCAGCTGGCCGCACATCGCAACCTGGGAAGGGGTGCTGGGTGAGGAAAGTTATACCTACTCCAGGGGAATGCCTACACCGGAGCACAATGCAACACTCTGCTTTACACGCAATGTGGCCGGGAGCATGGACTATACACCCTCATCCTTCACCCAGCCAGGGAAACCCGGCTTCGAGCGTACCACAACGGATGCACACCAGATGGCGCTGGCAGTTGTCTTTGAGTCAGGTTGGCAGAACATCGGAGCTACCCCGGAAGGAATGGCCCAAACCAGGGCCAGGGAATTTATGAAAGGATTGCCAACCGCCTGGGATGACATCCATTTCATAGAGGGATATCCAGATGATTTCTGCGTATTGGCTAGGCGAAAAGGAAAGGATTGGTACCTGGCCGGCATCAATTCCGGAAATGAGAGGACAGTTTCCATATCGCTGGATTTTTTAAAACAGGGAGACTATAAAGTCAAGCTTTATACAGATGATGCCGATGGAAAAGTGACAAGTAAAGAAATGGATATTAACACCCAGACAGCTTTTGTAAGCTATCTGATCCCCAATGGAGGATTTGGAGTGATATTCTATGATTCCTTTGTTCCATAACCCGTGTCGGGTAAGGTCCTTGCACCCCTTTACCAGCTCATTGGCCTTCACAGATTATCATGCTCTTGCGGTCGATGCAGTGGATCACAGGGATTCTTTCGATCCCAGTCGTTTTCCCACCTCGATCAGAATGGCCACATCTTCCTCGGGTATGGAGCCGTCTGCTTTGGGACCAACATTCAGCAGCAGGTTTGCATTCATGACTTTAGCATCTTCCAGCATTTGCATAACCTCATCAGGGGAGACATGCTGTCCGTCCACACTTTTATTATATCCCCAGGCATGGGGCTGAAGGGTGGTGCATATCTCACGGGGTCTGTTTTTGTTCAGCTCATATACCCTGTTCGCTACTTCAAATTGGGTTCCAACCCTCTTTGATGCATTGCGTTCGGGAGCCATAAAATCTTCATCCCCGTTGGCTCCCTGTTTAAAGGATATCAGCGCATGGGGACTCAAAGACCGGACGAGGGCATAGGTTTCTTCAATCGGGAAAAGATCGGGCCTGCTGTAAAAACCCATAATGGGGTCAAACCATATACCAGCTATGGTGGGATACTGGGTCAGGAGTTCTTTCATATGTTCATGCACATAGTCAACATAGATCCTGAAATCTTCGTCTTTCTGAAACTTGTATTCGGGTTGAGGTTCTGGATAAGCGGGACGGGCATTTTGCCAGCCAGCTTCCCTGGCATAAAAATAGGGGTGTTTCCAGTCGGCGGCATAGGAATAATATAAAAACAGTGCTAATCCTTTCTCCTCGCATGCCTCTGCCAGTTCCCCCATCAGGTCACGTCCGCAGGGTGCATCCAGGCTGTTAAAATCCGTTTGTTCAGTTTTGAACAGACAAAATCCGTCATGATGCTTGGATGTGATGGTAATGTACTTCATCCCGGCTTTGAGTGCCAGATCCGTAATGAAATCCGCATCAAAGTTCTCCGCCGTAAATGTATCCTTCAGTTTGGCATATTCAGCCACGGGAATGGTATCCCGTAATTGTACCCACTCCCCCTTGGCCAGCTGGGCATATAAACCGTAATGAATGAACATTCCAAATTTCGCATCTGTGAACCATTTTAAATTGGTCTCTCGTGGATTTTCGGTATATTCCTGCTGGAAGTCATTCAGATAGGATGGGATTGATGCCGTTTTATTATCGGTACAATTGTATGCAAACATTAGTGACAATAAAATGGCTGGTAAATAATACGAATGGTTTTTCATAATGATGGCATTATTTCATACAGATTACAATATATGTTATTTCAATGAAAAAATTCACAAGACTAATTTTTATTAGTATTGTCGCAGCTCTGGGCGGTCTGCTCTTTGGTTTTGACATTGCCATCATTACAGGTGCTGGCCCCTACCTGGTTGACACCTTTGAGCTAAACAATATTCAGGAAGGCTGGGCATATAGCTCCCTGCTGTTTGGATGTATAATTGGGGCTGCCGTTGCCGGAAGAATAACGGATGCCATCGGACGAAAGAAAATTCTGATCATCGTTGCTGTTCTATTTGCGCTTACATCCGTTGGATCGGCCCTGGTTTTCAACCTTAATTCCCTGGTTTTTGCCCGAATTTGTGGAGGTATTGCCGTGGGAGCTGCTTCTACGGTTTCACCCATGTATATTTCTGAAGTTACACCAAAACGTTACAGGGGAAGTTTTGTGTCTATGTATCAATTGTTTATAGTGACTGGCATCCTGATTTCCTACCTGATCAATTATATGCTGAATGACATTGGAGAAAATAACTGGCGCTGGATGTTTGCCACTGGTGCAGTTCCCTCCTTGCTGTTTCTGATAACTCTTTTTCTGGTACCGGAAACACCCCGTTATCTCTACAAACAAGGAGAGAGAAAACAGGCATTGGCAGTGCTCAATATGGTCAATACTCAAGAGGAGTCAAAAATACAAATCCGTGAAATCGATGAGAGCCTGCAGGATTCCTCTGCAGGTTTCAGGACACTGCTTGATCCATCATTGCGAAAAGTGATGATGGTCGGAATCGGACTTGCCGTTTTTGTGCAACTATCTGGTATCAATACTATCATTGACTATGCTCCAAAGATTTTTACCACTGCCGGATGGAGGCTGGATGTTGGCCTGTTTGCCACTTTTGGACTAGGAGTAGTTAATTTCGTTTTTACCTGGGTCTCCATCCTTGTCGTCGATAAATTTGGACGCCGGCCGCTTTACATCGTCGGGTCAGTAGGACTGGCGCTGACTTTATTATGCCTTTCCATCCTTGACTTTACTGGTAATTTCAACGGAATACCAGTATTGATTATCATCATGATTTACTTGGCTTTCTTTTCATCATGTATCGGTCCTGTCTTCTGGACCTACATGTCGGAGATCTTCCCCAACAGGATCCGTGGAACGGCCTTGTCCGTGCCAGTTTTTACCCAGTGGATCTTTAATGCATTGGTGGTTCTGGTTTTTCCCCTGATGCTGATAAAACTGCAAAGCAGTTTCACCTTTCTTATTATCTTTATCATGGCCGCGGGACAATTATTGTTTTCATGGAAATATATGAAGGAAACCAAAGGGAAATCCCTGGAAGAAATTGAGAACCTGTGGATATAAAGACATAATTTGAACCAAAAAAAGAGAAAATTGAAAAACGCCGTTATTAGTTACATCCTGTTATGTTTATTATTGAGTTGCAGTAATCGCGGGATAGTTCAAAATCCTGATGCTTTATCCTTACTGGCTGAACTGGATAAGAAGACACCTGTGAACCAGTTGTCCAAAAAAGAAAAAAAGCAAGGATGGATGCTCTTTTCCGATGGTAATAGTTTTAATAACTGGCACGGCTTCAATATGGATGAAGTCCCCGACTGCTGGATCATTGAAGAAGGTGCATTTAAGGTGCTCACCCAGGGTGGGGAAGAGAGTAATAAAGGACTGGTCACCGATAAGGTTTACAAAGACTTTGCCCTTGCCCTTGAATTCAAAGTGGATAAGGCCTCAAACAGCGGTATCCTTTACCAGGTGTCAGAGGACCCTAAATACACCTATGCCTATGAGACAGGTCCCGAATACCAGGTCATCGATCATGAGGGTTGGCCGGACAAATTGACTGATTATCAGATATGCGGCGCAAACTATGCCATGTACGCGCCGAAAACAAAACCCTTTAAGCCTGCAGGTGAGTGGAACCAGGCATTCCTTATGGTCAAAGGTAATAAGGTAACCCAGATCCTGAATGGTGAGATCGTGGTTGAGTATGAGAAATATTCTGAAGAGTGGATGAAGTTACGGAACGACGGTAAATGGTCCAATTTCCCTGATTATGGAAAATATGATGAAGGTCATATTGTTCTGCAGAACCACAGCACCACTGTCTGGTACAGGAACATTAAACTGAAAGAGCTTTAAACCACCTAACATACTAAAATGAATGTGAAAGGATCCTCAAGGCGTAAATTCGTGAAACAGGCTGCTACGGCTGCCGCAGGATTTACCATTGTCCCAAGTTTCACCATAAGCGGACTAGGGCATAAACCCCCCAGTGATAAAATGAATATCGTGGGGATAGGTATTGGCGGGAAGGGACATCCTAACCTGGTTGCGATGAATACGGAAAATATCATCGGGCTATGTGATGTTGATTGGAAATACTCACAAAAATGCTTTGATGAGTTCCCGAAAGCAAAAAAATATGAGGACTGGCGAAAAATGTTCGATGAATTAGGTGATACCATCGATGGAGTCATGGTTGCCACGGCAGACCATACCCATGCCATTGTGGCAAGCCATGCCATGGCGATGGGCAAGCATGTTTATTGCCAGAAACCGCTTACACATTCCATTTACGAATCAAGATTATTAACAAAACTGGCTGCAAAATATAAGGTAGCTACACAAATGGGTAACCAGGGGAATTCCGGGGATGGGGTAAACCAGGTGTGTGAATGGATTTGGAACGGCGAGATCGGTGAGATCAGGGAGGTACATGCATGGACCAACCGGCCTATCTGGCCACAGGGACTGCAGCGTCCAGCTGAGCAAATGAAAAAACCGGATACCCTTAACTGGGACCTGTTTATCGGTCCCGCACCCAAACGTCCCTATCATGAAATCTATACCCCCTGGAACTGGCGTGGCTGGTGGGACTTTGGCACCGGAGCTTTCGGGGATATGGCCTGCCATATACTTGATCCTGTATACCGTGCTCTCGAACTGGAATTCCCGGATTCAATAGACGGAAGTTCCACGCTTCTCAATACCGAAAGTGCACCCCAGGCAGAGAAAGTAAGGTTCTCATTCCCGGCTCGTCAACGCAAGGGCAAAGTTACAATGCCAGCCGTAGATGTTTACTGGTATGATGGAGGCTTGCTCCCGGACCGGCCGGAGAACCTCAAAGACGGAGAAGGTCTGATGTCCGATCAGATGGGTGGATGTTTGTTTGTGGGAACAAAAGATACCCTGCTCTGCAATACCGGGGGGTTTAACCCAAGGTTGCTTTCCGGACGGGTACCCGAGGTTAAGCCCTATCTTCGCCGTATCCCGGGGGCCATTGGATATGTGGACGGTCCGCATGAACAGGATTGGATCAGAGCCTGCAAGGAATCCCCTGAAAACAGGTTGGAAGGCAAATCAAACTTTGCTTATTCCGGTCCCTTTAATGAAATGGTTCTGCTGGGTGTCCTGGCCATCCGGCTCCAGGGCCTGAACAAGACCTTGAAATGGGATGCGGAAGCTATGGAATTCACTAATATTTCAGCAGGTGAAGAGTTTAAAGTGGTGACTACGGATGAGTTCAAAGTAATTGATGGACATCCACACTTTAACACGGAATATACATCCCTGAATGCACTGGAAGCAGCAAAGGAGTATATCAGACACTCCTACCGGGAAGGATGGGGATTGCCGGATATGCCCTGAACGCGTTTTGGCAAATCAGTACGCCTCTTCCAAAAGATTTGCCTCTGTTACATGCTGGCTCTCGGCATTGATAAGCAGGGTTTTGATTTCAAATCCTTTCAATTCAACTGAATGATCCAGGTTCATGGAGGGGATAATAAGCCTGGTAGTCCGATCAGATCCTGTGGGCTCAAAAAGCCGGACAACAAGGTTATCTCCCTGCTGTGATTTTTTTACTGCCGTAACCTGGACAACATCATCGCGTCAGCCGCAGCAGCTCTCCAGCAGGTTCATCCTGCCCGGATGGAAAGAAGGATACAGCCATGGGTGCTTCATTATACACCAGGGCTTCCCTGTCAACATGGGAAAGACGCTTTGTAGCATCACCAGCACTGATCCGGAAACGGAAAAGCCTTTCCCCCTGATCAATCCGCGGTGAAAATCGGTCCTGCGGTACAAATTCGCTTTTCCCATCAGTTAAAGCGGAATATGCCGGGGACCTGACAAGGGACAACCTCAGTTCATTATCTTTAAAATCACATGCGTAGGTACCGTCATTGAGAACTGATAAAGCCTTTCCCTCATCAGAAACCACAGCTATCCATTTTTGCGCCACAGATTCTGTACCATCAACAGGGAGTTCCTGGGCACCATACGCCACCTGCCCAAAGACTTTTGCTGCTTTCATATTCAAAGGGAGAGACAATTTCAGCATCTTATCCTTTTCATTCCAGAATACGCGGGTTTCCACATCAAGCCAGCTTCCCTGTTTGGGCAGTGAATATCTCTGAATAAGGTAGGAATCATTAAATCCAAAAGTTGCTTCCACAACGGTACGGACATCCCCATCCTCGATAACACGAACCGGTGCAATGCTATTTGCTTCAATACCTGAGATTTCTGCACTTTTTTCTGGTGACAGCAGGGAAAAACTGCCTACTACATCGCGAAATTCGGTATATCGCATTCCCCAGGGATCGGGATTGTGTGAAATAACCATAGGTTGAAATGCACCGGATTTGAGAATATCTTCTCCATTAACGGTGAACAGATCAATGAAGCCCGTTTCCTTGCTGATGTTTACCTTCAGTTCATCGGTATTAAAATGAATATATGCTTCGTTCTCATCAACTTCCGGAGCGGGTTTTTCCGCCAGGAATTCCACCCTGCAATCAAACCGGTTCATCTGATAAGGAGCCAGGGTGGCTTTAAAAACAACCCGTTTTCGCCAGTCTACGATAAAGATTGCTTTTTTCATGCTCTACCTGAGCTGGAATTTCCTGACCATCCTGGAATACCCGGATATCTCCGAAAGTCCCGCTCCTGTTAAAATCGTGAATATTCAGCTCACATTCCAGGATATCTTCCACAGGGTATGGATGGGGATTATAAACCAGGATCGGGATTTCTTCATCTCTGGCAGGTTCCTGCCCCTGGGCAAAAGCATAAAATGCCTTCGTTTTGATCCTGGAAAGAAGTTCAAGTCCATAATCCATTAATCGCAGTGAAGTCTCTTCAACCGGCTGGATGGAAGAACCCGGCAGGATATCATGAAATTCACTGCCGGCCAGGGTTTTCATGGCTTCATCAAGTGCTGTGGATGGATACTTCATGAGTCCGTGAACCCAGGCCGAGGCAGCCATTTTTTCGGTGGCAAAGAGCTCATTTTCCAGCTCCCTGTGCTTTTGCTTGATCCTGATCTGGGAGGTATAACATCCGGGAAATACCGGGTTGATATCATCCACATGGACAGGTAATTGATCCTTCACTCGCTTTATTTCTGTAAAGTAATCTTCCGGGATAGAATGGATGATATTCACATCTCTTCTCTCCTCAATTAATCCGCTGATTTCCTGAAGATCTAACCGGGAGGGCCCACCGCCATGATTGCCAACACCCCAGAGTATCAATAGCGGATTGACATCGGGATGTTCTTCCATGACGTTCCTGATCTTTTCTTTTGCCTTTCCCAGTGGAGAATTATAATGTGTCATCGATTTCAACCCAATAATTTCTGATCCATCAAAACCTTTCCAGGTAAAATTTGAACTCACCTTTGTATATCCTGCCGGTCTGCAAAAGATATAACTATCATACCCTGTCTTTGCCATGATTTGTACCAGTCCCCTGCTATGCCCAAACGGATCAAAATTAATGGCTGTCGAAGGCCTGACATTAAATTTCTCCTCGAAATAATTTCTGCCCAGCAGTACTTGCCGTACAAAAGATTCTCCGGAAGGCAGATTGCAATCGGGCTGCAGGTACCATCCACCCATGATATGCCATTTTCCCTCTGCTACCAGATCCTGTATCCGTTTAAAAAGAGCCGGTTCATACTCTTCAACCCATTGATAAAGGATGGCTTCATTATGGTTAAAAATAAAATCATCATACTGCTCACACAAATCTGCCGCCACACGGAAAGTACTGATGGCTGTGGCTGCACCTTCTTCCCATTCCCAGAGCCATACAGGATCAATATGGGCATTACAAACCAGATGTACTTTCCGAAATGCTTCATCACCAAAAGCCTGCCCATTAACAAGATTTATGGTAAGCAATGACAAAACCAGCAGAGAACTGCACTTTTTCATATCACCCTGTATTAGTTTTAAAGATCGGGGTTTTTCGCACTATGATCGTCATCAGGATTCAGGAAAACATCCGATCCGTCATTTTCAAACCCTGATATACCTGCTTTTTTTATCGCCTTATCATCCACCTTCTTGAGTGGAGTATAGCGCGGATGATGCGATTCCTTATAGGGATCATTGCTCCTGGCATTATAACAGCAGACCATGGACCACCTGGAGTTATCAGATTTGTTCTGATCGGAACGGTGCAGCAGGTTTGCATGAAAAAACACCGCATCACCAGGCTCCATAACAACATAAACCAGTTCAAGCCTTTCAAGGGCTTCACTGACCCTTTCCATGTCAGCACCGGCCTGATCTCCGGTGAGAATGTGATCAATACGTCCCAGGAGATGGGAACCTTTGATGACCTGCAGACATCCGTTCTCCCTGGTGGAAGGATCCACGGCAATAAAGACACTTACCAGGTTGGGATACAATACACCGTTATGATACCAGTATCCGTAATCCTGGTGCCAGGCCCAGGCACCCCCGACCCTGGCATCTTTCAGGATCATTTTGGAGTGGTAATGGTATACTTCGTCATCAAGGACCTGTTCTGCCCTGTTGACCATTCGTTCGCAACGGGCAAACATCCCATAAATGTTGTCTCCGGGATGGTTCCACAGGGATAGTCGAACGGTACCACCTTCACCGTCTTTTCTCCCGTATGATTGTTCATCCAGTGTGCGGTCTGCCGTAGCAGATTTATGAAGCAATCCAATTTCTTTCTTATCGAATAGATTTTTCATCAGGAGGTATCCGTCCCGATGATATTGCTTCAACTGCTCATCTGTAAATTTGTTCATAATTATTGATTTTAATCTGTGATACGAATTTCAAATAACGCTCCATCATATTCCTCTTCCAGCATAACTTCGAACCCTTCCTCCAGCAATTGTTTCCCACTCATGCTCTTAAGTTCGAGTCCACCAGGAGCTTTGAAAATTTGATAACTTTTTAACGGATCTAGGTACTTTATTAGGATCCGGCGATGGGCCTCATTGCCGCCCTGCCTGAAAACGCCTGCAATTCCTCCGCTATGGGTATCGGTATTAATTCGCTGGAAGCCATCCCATTGTCCCTCCTGGGGTTCACCGAATCCAGCCAGATCCTGCCGGTACATCATATAATCATGCCTGTCCTGCATCTGCCGTAGCCAGTCCGACCATGATTTTATACTTGCTTTTTTTGCTGCTGGCAGCTTTCGGGGATCCCCAAGGAAGATGGGGAATGATCCTGCCAGAGACATAATGGATAATTCAATGTTCGGATCATCGAGCTGCTGGTTGCCAATGACAAGGGCCGCAGCTGGAATAGCCGGTGAACGCCACCAGGACATTTGCCTTACACGGCTGGATCCCAGGGGTGCTGGTGAGTAGAAATTTGACAACCAGTTCCCTTCGGCATGCTTGCACATGTCAAAATCTATCATCTGCAGGGCACCCATGGTTTCGAAAGTGCAATCGATGAATAGATCCGGGGCCTCGGCATGCAGTTCATCATACATTTGCCACGCCCTGCGGTAGAGGTTTAAAAATGACTCGGGCCGGTCCCTGTGATGGGGATGATCAGTAGCATAGCAACCTGAATAGGACCTGTCATACCGGTAGGCACTGGTAACAATGGCAAAGTCAAGCTTGGCATATTCAAGTCCGTGCTCCTTGACCAGGTATAATATCTTCGATTTGATATGATCCACCCACCCAGTCCCGAAACAGGCTGTTTTTAAGTGTCCGCCTGAACTGTGAAGGTTTTCCAGTTGTCCATCCATATTTTGGATGAACCACTCAGGATGCTCATTGAATACTTTGCTGTCCGGAGAGGCGCCGGCCATGCTGATCCAAAGGCCAGGTTTCATGCCCAGGGCTTTGATTGAATCAAATACCGGTTTCAATCCATCCGGGAATTTTGTCTTGTCAATTTCCCAGTCACCGTATTGTATTTGATCATCCAATGGGTTTGCATTGGTCTGCCATCCATCATCAATGATGAATTCTTCCGCCCCACAGGCAGCTGCGGCTGTAGCCAGTTCGTAGATCAGGGTGTCATTGATCTGGTGCCGGAAGGGGACCCATGTATTGTATACAAATGCCGGTTTCTTATCCAGGTCCGCCAGCCGGATACCCATGTATTTTCTTACGAAATCCGGAACGGTTGTATTCAGGCAAAGATAAGGATCAGGGGTTCCCTGATAGAGGGCAATAAAGGTATATGGACTTTCCCATGGTTCGCCAGGTACCAGCCACTTTCTGAATGGATAATCCTGGTCCGTATGGGTCATTCCTATCGTGACAGAACCGGGACGGTCATCCAGAAAGGTCGTGGTCCGTTTGGTGACCCCGGGTGCTTCATTTCCCAGCACCAAACCTTCCCTTCCGACCACATTATGAACCGTCACCACCGCATCGTGCCAGTCCCCTGTATAGGGACCAAGATGTCTGTACCTGCCATAGTCTTTCATTGTCCAGCAATGCGTATCAGACCAGGTAAGCTTCAGGTGTTCCACATCCAATGCCTCTATTTTTAAATCTTCTGACCCGGCATTCCTGAAAGTCATCCTCTTCCGTATCAATGGTAAATCAGGATACAGCATGTAGGTAATGGAGATCTCAAGCATATTATTTATCTCTTCATCACCTGCCAGGATGATGGTACATCCCTGTCCCCTATTATCAAGGGTAAGCGCTTCATAGGAAACTACTTTCCACCGATTTTTACCTGTAAGGACCTTTTCATTCAGCAGGAAATGAAATTCTTTGGAGTCCTCCCGGGTGTAGCTGTTTTGAACATTTGCCGGTCTGAAACTTTCCGTAGTGAAACTTCCGGTTTCCTGGTCCCACACTATGATACGCTGCAGGGATCCATTGTCAAGAGTGAGTTTTTCGCCATCCCATGAAGAAAATCCCGACCCCAGGGATGACCCGGTAACAGATATAAATACCAACAGTGAACCTATGGCATATTTCATTATCATTGATCCATATTTTTAAGAGGTAAAATTGCCTTCTCAGCCAGCAACATAGGGAAATCAAAACAGGGAATACCCAGAACCAGAAGTGTGGTTCCTTCCATCAGCAATAACCTTCTGGGCAGGCTGTATACTTCCCCGGAAATCGTATTCACAAGTACCGGTTCATCAAAAGAAACATCATCCATATCCAATGCTATTGTATGGCGCATGGTGGAATCTGATGGTATACTGCTGTCTGTCCAGTATGCTATTACTTTTGATCCCTCGTCATTGTGCCAGCCAAAGACCGAAACTGAACTATCTGAAACAACCTCAACCTCCAGATCATCAATAAGATGAAGCTGATGCGTAAAAATAGAGGTCAGGTTTTGATAGGCATAATAGGCTGGTTTTGCGTATTTTATCGAAAAATCATTCTCGTCAATTTTTAGTAAGCCTTTGGAATTCAGGCCTTTTCTCAATGCATCATTGTAAACGAACTCGGAAAGCAGAAACAAACTGAATGGATATCCCCTGCCCAGATGGGCCAAGGCCCTTCTTGTGTCCCACTTGGCCTGGGTGAGGTCTGTCCAATGGTATCCGGACAATGCCCCGGTACTGCCGAAAGCGCTTGGACAACCGGTCTCTCCCTGCCAGAAATCAATTTTATCATGGTAAGCGGTGGCAATAGAAACAAGCTTGTCAACATTATTAAACCCCCGGTCCGGATTTGCAGGGTAACCATGAAAGGTAATGACATCAAGCAGATCCATTTTATTTCGTTCATCCAGGTATTTGAAAAAACCGTCGATGAATTCTTTTCCTCCTGCATTTGCCAGAGACAAGGCAATAATCCTGGCATCAGGCTGTACTTCTCTGACGGCTTCTGCAGTTTTTATAAAAAGCCTGGCATAAATTGTTTCATCATGCCCCAAAGTTACGTTATGTCGCAGATCAGCCTCATTCCAGATCTCCCATTCGTTTACCCTGTCCTTGAATTTCTCAACCAGTGCTTTCGTGTATCTTGCAAAAGCGTCCAAAGCTTCATCAGAAGTTATTAGGCCCTGTCCGAGGCTAACACCTCCTCCTCCAGGATAGATCGGGTTGCCATAGCTGATCTGCATCCAGGGCTGCACACCCCGAGATATGGCATCATCCACAATGTACTCCAACCAGTCAAAATCATACACGCCTTTTACCTTTTCCGTCTTGGCCCAGCCACTTTGCAGCCTGATTTTCTTCGCACCCAGCTGTCCTAAATAGGATTTGTAAGCATCATATGAGCAAAGGTCCCTGTCCAGCACTTCACCCCCTATCCACAGATCGGATCCCTGGATCTCGATGGCAGGCCTCTGTTCTATTTTACCAATAATCGTTGGTTCCTTATCTCCTGTAGAACAACCGTACAGAATTACTGAGATGAATATTGCCGAAATAATGCTTTTCTGCTTCATATTTCCCTATAACCTTTCCTGGATCAATGCTGGCGTATCCCTGCGTTGTCTTTCAACCACCGGGTTGGTAGGATTTAAACCACCTTTGAATTTATCATCCCCCGGGACGTAGAAAAATAATTTTCCTCCACGGTCAGACTCACCACAAAAAACGGTTCCATCTATGCCAACGGCCATTGCATCAAATTGATAGGCTCTTCTGGAATAATACGGACTTCGGTCCACTGAGAAAGGGCCCAGCTCCCTGAATCCTTCCTCCCCAAAAAGATCATAGGAATGTAGTTTGCATGATCGTTCAAACTCTCCTGTGATCATATACAGTTTCCCGTCTTTGCCCACTTCCATGGCCCTCATGCGACGTATTACCCTTGGTTTGCCAAGGACGATCACTGCCTCATTTTCCATGTCAATCTGAACGAGGTAACCATCATGAGTGGAGGCAAATACTCTTCCGTCCGGTATTCCAACGATCTGTTCAATAATTGGGTAGTCCCAGGATTTTAATCCCTCCCAAAATTCCCCGGGCAACCGCATCCAGGTCAATTCCAGGGTGTCGGATTCAGGTTTGTATCTCAGGATAAAACCATTATCTCCGGAAGTGTAAATATGCCCGGTCTCAGGATGACAGAATATGGCTCTCGGCACAGACCGCCAGTGTCTTTCCGGTCCCCCATAAACTTTATGGGTAAAAATATCCCCCAGATTCCTGGTCTTTTTTGTAGCTAAATCAAAGATGAACAAATTGGCATCCGGGTAGCTCAATCCGTATATTTTACTTGAATCAGCATTCATGCATATGGCATAAACAGAATTACCCACCACAGGTATACCAAGGTCTTCCAGGGGAGCTGCATCGTCATTTGTGTAGCGCTCTACATCTCCTTTTTTAGGATTGTATTTATAAATATGACCTCCTTCATAACCCTCGAAATGTGATTTGATATCTTTCCATAATTGTTTCTCTATCCCTTCAATTTCGATAGGGAATTCCTTTGTCAATCTCACATTTTCAAAAATGCTCTTCCCGGTACCAATATATATCTCCCCATCCTTCCCTTCCAGAAGGGTATGGTGCACTCCATTGTCCTGGCCAATTTTACCCAGGGGCCTTACCTTGTTAATGAACCTGTTATAAAAGAAAAGGTAGGACTGGGTTTTCCCGCTGGTGGCGCCATAAACAAAACCATTGGAATGGGCCATCAGTGAAGAGATCATGGAGTTATCCGCTTCTATCAGATTCTGTGCCGGATAGCCGAGGTCCCGATAATCCATCCGGTGGGTATCAAAGTGTGGGTTAACCCATTGCTGGGCTTTTACAGACATTACTGATAAAATGGTTAATGCCATCAGTATGGGATATTTTTCTCGTAAATGCTTCATGTTATCTGATTACTTATTGAGTGTATATTTTTCTGCCGGATCATAGCAGCCCAGTCCCAGGCTATAGGGGAAACTGCCACTCATTTTCCTAACAACATAGTCCGGGTTTTTCTCTTCAAAAGCACCCACAAACCAAACCTTCCCATCCGGGTCTGTATCTGCGGCACCCATCCCGAATGCAAAGGAACCATCATCTTTGGTCACCATGGTTCCAATGTCCTCTATTTCTCCCGATTCAAGATCGTAAGAAACTAAAAAGCTCAAGGGTGGATTTTTTCTGTTGGTCCGGGATAACTGACCACTGTTCACATCCAAATCTACGGCCCCATAGTCAAAGTCCCCGCTTATCACAGGCATATAGTATATCTTCCTTTCGTTCTGATTGATGGTCATAGCCAGTGTGGCCGATGGCACATCGAATGGATCGGCGTTGCGATACATGGGTGCACAAATTCTGGTTAACGGGGTGATCTGACCTTCAGGTCCCTCATCAACATCATATTTAAAAAGCAGGGTAGTCCCACCGGTAATCCCATATGCCACCTTGTCCTTCTTGTCCCATTCAATGTACCTCCATTGCGCTCTTCTGTCAAGCATGGGATTTGCCATTGTCCTGGATTCAAGGGTATTCGGGAGTTTCACATGTTGCAGGTCAAAGATCCTTTCCTGTTCGGGATCATACTTCCAGATATTCCCGGGCGCATAACTGCCATAAAGGTTTCCTGATTCGTCAATCAATAAGGTCCTGCAGATATCCCAGTTATCAACCCTCCCCAGGTCCTCTGTATAGTCTTCATCAATGAAATAACGCACCAGGTGCCCTTCTTCAGTCAGCCCATAAATAATCCTTCTTTCCTTGTCCATCTCCTGTCCGATGAGTCCCCAGAAGCTATTGATCCTGCTAAGGGTAGTAACCTCACCTGTGCTCATATTCACCTTAAACCAGAACGGACCCAGGTAACTGGATGCATCAATGGCAGGTGGACCGTTATCTTCACAGAATGAGCCAAAATATACATATCCATCCAGCTCCTGCATTTTCACATGGATCTTTCCGTTTGTCCATATGCCTGCACCCCGTTCACCCAAAAGCTTTGTGAGGTTGGCCAGCTGCTTCATTTCACTGGTGGATATGTCAAACTCATAAAGGGTAGCTGCATCAGCATGTGTGCATAATCCAATGTATATCTTGTTATTAGATGCAATGTACATGGCACTCCAAATCTGGGCATCTTTATCGTAACTGCTGAAATGGTAACGGTCAACCTCAACCGTATTAATGGTCAGATCCTGGGCCTTTGCCTGGTAGCAAAAAACCAGGATGGCCATAAGGGCATATAGTCCTTTTCTCATATTTCTAAAGTATTATGCATTCGGATAAAACTAATCGTCTGATTCAAATTTATCCTTTTTTATCCGGAATTCCCCTTTCTAAGTGCATCACTACATCTCAGAAAATTGATTATTTTGCATGAATTAACCCACGAATACAGATGAAAACTGTTGTAGCTATTCATACAGCCATGCCTATGGTTGAACCTACCAGGGAATTATTTGCCAAACACCTGCCTGATGTCCGGCTGATTAATATCGTCGATGACAGCCTGATACAGGATGTAATCGAGGCCGGAGAAGTGCCACCAGCGGTAGAAAAACGACTGATTAATTACTATTACTCATCCATTGATGCAGGAGCCGATGTAATCTTCAATACCTGCTCTTCGGTCGGAGATATTGCCCTGAAGGCTAAGTATTTATTTGATATCCCGCTGGTAAAGATTGACGATTCGATGGCAGAAGAAGCAGTTAAGAGGTCCTCTTCCATCGGGGTGCTGGCAACACTTCCTACAACCCTGAGTCCCACAGTAAGGCTGATCCAGCATTTCGCGAAGAAAATGGACAAGGAATTAACCATTGCAGAGGGACTGGCAGAGGGAGCCTTTCAGGCGGTGATTGCCGGGAACAGGGAAAAACATGATCAACTGATCCTGGATGCAGCAGAAAAGCTTGCCGGCCAGGTTGATCTTTTCGTGCTGGCCCAGGGATCCATGGCGAGAATGGAAGATCAGATTGCCAAAACCACCGGAAAGAAGGTCCTTTCCAGTCCGGAAATGGGTGTGTTAAATGTGAAAGAAGTCCTGGCATCACTCTGATGCCCATCTATCCCGCATCTGACTGCACCCAACGATTATTCCCAAAAATTGTCAGTTGTTAAAATAATATTCCAGCTTGGTTCTTGAGCATTTTCATCCTCTTCGGTAGTGATAAAAATTTTGATTGGTTGAAATGAAGATACTGTCTCAAAAGAAACTTTTAAATTGTTCGTGCTATTTATTCGTCCTATATTTTTCGTTATATCTCCGTCAATAACCATCCACACGACATAGGTTTGCTTAGCCGGTTCCAGGCTTTCTATTTCAGCTAAATGCTCAATCCTGAATTTTAATGACATAATTCTTATTACGGTCCTTCTTGACTTTTACATAACCCTCTGCTGCTGGAGCACGAGATGATTGTAAGAAAGGTATTTTTTTGGCTTGTAAAGAGAATGGTAGCATAATCATTACAATTAAAAAACCTAAAAAGAGTTTTTTTGTTTTGGCTTCAAATCTGATTGTTTTCATTTTTTTAGTTTATTTAATGTTTTCAATATTAGCAGTTGAAGAGGATTCAGGATCATTAACCAAATTGCTCTGAGTTTCTTTTATTTCCTTTTTCTTGTTTTCTATTTTATTAATGACCTCTTCTAATGCCTGGTTTAATTTCTGCTTGGCATCTTTCACATCCTTTTTAGCAAGCTTAAACCTGTCCTTTGCCTCATTAAGTTCATTTTCTAATATTTCACAATTAGATAAATCTGTGTTATTGGCAAAACCTGCTATGGTTAAGTGCTTTAAAATATTTTTTTTCATGATTATTCAGTTAGTTAAAAAACATTTAATAATGAGAAGGTATTTAGGAATTCAATGAGATGACGTTTTTATTTAACGAATACCTATTAATTGGTTAATCCATCAGCTTTGTTTATAAAAAGACTAGAAGCAATTTTCATGTTTTTTGTGGTCAGCCAATTTTTTCAAAATGTTCTTTTACAAAAGCATGCATCTGATTTTCCGTTAAATTGTCAGTTGTTTCAATGTCAATCTTAATGTTATTAAAATGACTGTCCTCTTTTAATAAGTTATACAATTCTGTTTTGGCATTGGTTGGCCCAAATAGTATTACTTCTGAATAGTCCTTTATAACAGCACTTAGCCTTTTAAAAAATTCTGAAAGCTGATCTTGCTCAGTATTATGTTTCAGACTTTCATCCTTGCCAAAATTTTGTTTTTCGCCTTGTAAGGAGAGGGATTCTATTGTATTTGATGTGATTGCATTATTTTTTATTTCTATTATGTGAGCTATGGTATGATCCATCCAAATACCCAGTTTTTTTTAGAGATTTTCATCAGTATATAATTTATTCGTTGAAGGTCTGATGGAAACCCACATGATTGAAAATGAATTATTTCCATTGACGTTTGTGATTGGATCAATCATGCGGGTTTCACAATAAATAATTTGCATCTATTTTTTATTTGATAATTTTTTATCGAAAACTATCCTAATTAGAACAATTAAACCTGCAAATGCAAGCCATAAATGAACACTTGATGAAGGTTTAAAAACAATTATCCAGATTAGGATCAATAATCCAGCTATTACATAAAGTAGATTTTTCATGATTTTTGAATGATTTAATAATGTCAAATGCTTAATTTATGTTTTCAACTGTCAAATCTTTAAAAGCTTTACCCAATTCATCCATATCATGGTTAAACTCATTTTTAAAAGAAATCCATTTGTCTTGGCCATCATCTTTATAGTCCGCTAGTTTCTTTTTTAAATCGTTGTTTTTATTTTCCAACTCAACCAACTTTTTATCATAGTCAGCATTGATTTCCTTTTTTTCACTTGCCATTCTGGCCTTAAATTCAGTAATGTTTTTTTCCTGAGCAATAATTATCTTTTCAGCTTCTATTTTGAATTGCTCATAGTTACTAATAGTATCCAGCCTGATCGTGTACAAGTCTTTTTTAGAATCTGCCAAATCTTTTTTGGCTTCCTGTACTTTATCTTCTGCATTTTCGACTTTTTGTGGCTGATGATTGGCAACCGGAAAGTATTGTTACAGTCAGAAATAGGATGCTCGCCAGGAATAAAATTGAATTTTTCATTATTATTGATTTTTAATTAAGTTTATAATTGCTACTAATTATCAGATAAAAGAAGTTTGTTAAAGTCCATTAATAATTTTGTGCAATTCTTCTTTGGTTTTGCCCAACTTGATTTGCAGTTTGCCATACATTTCCTCTTCTTTACCTTCTTCAAACATTAGGTCATTTTCAGTAAGGAATGCAAATTTCTTTTTGAGTTTACCTTTCTGTTCATTCCAGTTTCCTTTTAGTTCAGTTTTGTTCATGACTTTGTATATTAGTTGTTGCAGCTGGCAATACAGTGGTGAATAAAATTTCACCTTACAAAGGTTAGGCTATAAATCAAAGAAACCATTACATAATTCTGTTTATTAGTTACATCATTCACACAATTTTGAATAAACACAAATGTATTTGACTGAAAATTAGATAGCTTGGAATGTGGTGGTAAAGAATGATGCAATCATCAATGTAGGCGAATATAAGAGTGCTTTTTAAACTATTTCCAAAATAGGCTTAAGAATGTAATCTCCAGCTAGAAGAAGCATCAGGTAAACTAATAAGAGGCTAGTGTCATGTCAAGATGATATTGTCGGATAAAGCTTTTTCAGCTTCACCCTTGCATCATCGGTTTTAAATTGCCAGTTGATTTTTGCTTTCTTGTTATTTCTGTTTTGTTGCCAGGCCTTTACCTCTTTTCTTATGGTTGCCATGTTATCAATCCTCCGGTTTAGGCACTGGCCCATTAACACATTCAATTCTATTTCTGCCATATTCAGCCAACTTCCATGCTTTGGAGTGTATATGAACTCAAACCGGTCCCAGATCCGTTTGGCTTCCTGGGGAGGAAATGTTTCATACAGAGCTGATGGCTTATGTGTGTTCAGATTATCCATTACCAATCTTATCTTTTCAGCTTTGGGATAATATTTGTCAGCAATATCTTTAGCAAAGTGAGCCCACTCTTTTTTCGTTCTCCTTGTCAATACCTTTACAAAACGTTTGCCTTTTAATGGCTCATTGGCCATGAAAATATTTGCCACACCGTTTCTTGAATATTCATAATCCTCTTTTGCATCCTTGCCCGGTTTCCTGGCAATAGGAATACGCGTTTGTTTTATCAGTTGTTTAGGTGATTCATCCATGCATACAACCGGGAATTTTTTATCATAAGGGGTTTTATATACATCCAAAACTGATTCCATATGTGCTACAAAGTCACTATTTCCTAGTGGAGGGATCACCCAGCCTTTTACCTTCCACGGTTTGATTTCGTTTTTTTTAACACCTGACGAACAGTTTCATGTGAAATGCTGTCAGCATATTTCAATTCAACCATTTTATCCGCAAGCAACCGTAAGGACCAACGAGCATATCCCTCAGGAGCTTCGCTGCAGCTAAGTGCAACCAAATGAGCCTCAAAGTCACCGTCCGTTTTAATGGGCCCTTTATTAGGGTAAGGCTTGCGATCCATACACTGATCAAAGCCTTCCTCAACAAAACGTTGCTTTACTCTTTCCACGGTCTTTGAATTAATCTGTAAAACCTGGGCAATCTGTTCATTCGATAATTTCTGACCGTAGGGTCCTTCATCAGAATTAATCAATATGCATGCATTACGATATTGCTGGGAGCTGTGCTTCCCTTTGCCTAATATAGCTTTAAGCTGCTCATGTTCTTCCCTGGTAAGGGTAACCTTGTATCGTACCATCGTTTTTGATGGCAATGTACTAATAAAAACAGACATATTCAAGTTGACATGACACTAGAATGCTTCATAACCACTTTTAATGATGGTCGAAATCATTTTAAATCGCTCGTTTGCTTTAACAATATTGGATGTATGGGCTGGAATTATTATACCCTCACCTGTTTTCAGTATATTGGATTTGGAATCGATCACTACTTCGCCATTACCTTCAATGATCTGAATAAATGTGTCAAATGGAGAAATTTTCTCTGTTAATGCTTCACCCGTATCAATAGCAACTATAGTTACATTGCCTGTAGTTTTTCGAATGATAGTTTTTGTTACCACTGAATTCGGAACATATTCAATGATCTCAATTAAAATATGCGTTTTTGAATTTTCTATATCGGTGGTTTGCATACGCTTTATATTTCAAATAATACAAAAGTACCTCAACCAACAGAGCAAAGCGTTATACAATTGATGGTTTAATTTACATCATTCACACATTTTCGAGCGTATCGCGCCTTTTATTTTTGAGCGCTTTAAAGTGAGATGGCGTTAAACCTGTAATTTTTTTAAATTGGTTGGATAAATGCGCTACACTACTGTAATGCATTTTGTAAGCAATCTCGGAAAGATTAAGTTCATCGTAAACAATGAGTTCCTTTACCTTTTCAATTTTATGGTTCAGGTAAAATTTTTCAATGGTAATTCCTTTAACCTCTGAAAAAAGATTAGCAATGTAAGTATAATCATGATTGAGTTTTTCACTTAGGTAATCAGACAGGTTAACTTTTATTTGATCATCAGTATAGTGCACCAGTTCAATAATAGCACTTTTTATTGTTTCAACCAGAATGCTCTTTTTGTTATCCATCAATTGCAGTCCCGATTTTCTTAATGCGACATCCAGTTGTTCCAATATTTCCTCAGGTACTTGGTCTTTTATATTCGCTTCTCCAATTTTTACATCATTAGATTCCAATCCGAGTTTTTCGAGTTCGCTCCTAACTACCATCTGGCAGCGTATACAAACCATATTTTTAATGTATATTTTCACTACAATAAAGCACTTCTATATTTATCTTAAAAATGTAAAGTTAAAGCAGATATGTAACATAAACTAAAAAAAATAAATCGAATTTTCAGGTATTATGCTGGTAGTGATAGATCCGATTATCCGGAATACCTATTAAAAATTCTTATAATTTATCTTTTATTAAGTAGAAGCTGGCCAAGGATGTTTGTCTACCTTCTTCCCGCGAGCATTACATAATATCTCGGACATTATGAACTCCAAAATAAGAATAGCTCAGAATGGTTACAAACCACTATTTATATTCTCATTAACAAGTATTTGACAGATGAAGAGAGATTCCAGAAAATTTTTGTTCCTGTTACTGCTGCTTGGATTATTTACACTGCAATCATCTATTCAGGCACAGCAAAAAGAACTCAAAGTTTTATTTGTTGGAAACAGTTATACCTATGGCAATAATCTGCCCCATATTGTTTCCATCCTCTCGGAGGGAACCAATACAAAACTTATCACCAGGAAATCAGTGATCGGCGGGGCCCACTTATGGGAGCATTGGAACGGAGACCGCGAATTACAAACCAGAGAGATTATCAGGGAGGGAGACTTTGATATAGTTGTCCTGCAGGATCATAGCATGTCTGCTATTGAATATCCAGATAGTACTATTAAATATACCAGGCTGTTTGCAGAGTACAATGATCAGTTCGGTGCAAAATCATACCTGTATAACACATGGGCCCGTAAGAAGGTCCCTCAATTTCAACCACTTATTGACGATTTATATTCCAGGGCTGCCCTTGGGAATAAGATCGAACGTGTACCGGTGGGTTCAGCCTGGGAGCTGGCACAGGATATTCGGCCTTCCATAGAGCTATTTACTTCAGATGGTAGTCATCCTAATCCCCTTGCTACATTTCTGACAGCCTGTGTGTTTGTGAAAGCCATCACTGGTGAGCTTCCCCAGGATATCCCAGGATCATTCAGAACGCTGGATATGGATGCTGAAACTGTACACCTGTTTAATATTGATGCGCTGGATGCTGAGTTTTGTAAAAGGGTAGTAATGGAAATTTTGCCCTAGATTTTCTGTGCCTATTTACAGATGATTTCATTGAATTTTTTACCAGAAACATAACAAGTGAGATTATACGACAGATTTCTTGTCTTTCTTCCTGTCGTGCTCATTGAGCATTATCTTTCTGAGACGTATAAATTTGGGAGTTACTTCAACATATTCATCTTCTCCGACATACTCCAGGGCTTCTTCCAGGGAAAATTTTACAGCCGGTGCTATGGATACCTTGTCATCTGAGCCTGAAGCCCTCATATTGGTAAGTTTTTTTGTTTTGATCACATTTACCACCAGGTCATCTTGTTTCGTATTCTCCCCAATTACCTGGCCTGCATATATATCCTCATTCGGATCAATGAAGAATTTTCCCCTATCCTGCAACTTATCAATGGAGTAAGGGATTGATATTCCAGTTTCCAGGGCTATTAATGCACCATTCCTTTTGCGAAGTATGTTGCCTTTCCATGGCTCAAATCCTGAAAACCTGTGCGAAATAACTGCATTACCTTCGGTTACGGTCAATACAGGTTGTCTCAATCCAATCAATCCCCTGGCTGTTATTTTAAACTCAAGATTTATCCTGTCATTCTTTGTTTCAATATTCAGCAGATCCCCTTTGCGGCCTGTAACCAGCTCAATTACTTTTCCGGAGAATTCATCTGGTACATTCACATAAAGCATCTCAACAGGCTCATGCTTATAGCCATTTATCTCTTTAATAACCACCTTAGGCTGACCCAGCTGTATCTCATAACCTTCTCTTCTCATGGTTTCGATCAGGATGGAAAGATGCAGTATCCCCCTGCCAAAAACTATTAATTTATCAGGTGAATCTGTGTCTTCCACCCTCAGGGCCAGGTTCTTCTCAGTCTCCTTGAACAATCTTTCCCGGATTTGCCTGGAAGTAACATATTTACCATCCTTCCCGAAGAAAGGGGAATTATTGATGGTAAACAGCATGCTCATGGTGGGTTCATCTATCGAGATTGGTTTTAAAGAGTCGGGCTCATTCAAAATCGGCAATGGTGTCTCCAATGTCAAAGTTTTCAAGTCCAAAAACAGCCACTATTTCACCTGACTTAACCTCTTCTTTTGTTTTTTCTTTCCCCAGTCCCTCAAAAGTATAAAGTTCCTTAACCGTGGACTTATTGACCAGGCCGTTTCGCTGGACAATAGAAACCTGATCGCCCATCTTAATGCTTCCCCTGTGTATCTTCCCTACTGCTATCCTTCCGGTATAGGAAGAATAATCCAGTGAACTGATCTGTAATTGTAATGTCCCGGGATTATCTTTGGGGGGTTCAAAATATTCAATTATGGTATCCAGTAAAAAGGTCATATCCTCAGTTGGAGTTTTCCAATCGGCTCCCATCCAACCTTGTTTTGAAGAACCATAAACAGTGGGGTAATCCAGTTGTTCCTCAGTGGCATCGAGGGAAAACATCAGTTCAAAAACCAGCTCATTAGTTTCTTCCGGGTTACAGTTTGGTTTGTCGACTTTGTTGATCACAACAATAATTTTCAACCCGAGTTCTATGGCTTTTTGCAAAACAAACCGTGTTTGGGGCATGGGGCCTTCAAAAGCATCCACCAGCAACAACACACCCTCAGCCATATTCAGTACCCGTTCTACCTCCCCTCCAAAATCAGAGTGCCCGGGTGTATCAATAATATTGATCTTTGGTATCCTTGTATCTGACCGAAACGTTTTTGGATAGTATGGTAATCCCTCTTTCCCTTTCCAGGTCGTTTGAATCAAGAATCAGATCCTGTACTTCCTGATTATCTCTGAACATCTTCACCTGGTGCAATATCCTGTCCACCATGGTTGTCTTTCCATGATCAACATGAGCTATAATGGCTATATTTCTAATTTCCATGATCTTCTTACTCTCATTTAAAAGTCCGCAAAAGTAACTTTTTTAAACAAGAGTAAAAATTAAACCTGAATATTGCTTGTTTTCAGGCTGCCAGAAATGGAATTTACATCAATACTCCTTTTATAGGCTCAATTTCAGGAGGCAAATCGGTTTCTCCCAGCATTTCTTTCAAATCTATCTCAATTGTCCTACACAGGGAAAGCATGGGAACGTCATTACCCAATCCTTCAAATGGGTTCTCAGAATAATCTCCCACCAATTCCATTACCAGGTAAACCCAGGCAACCAGAACAGTAAAAGGGATGGATAACCAGGTACCCCATTCTCCCAACTTTGCAAACTCTGATACCATTCCAAAAGGCAGGAGGAGAATAAATATGGCAACAAAGACAAAACTCATACTTCCGTATTGTCTTGGAAAAGGAAATTTCTTGATCCTTTCATTTTTCCCCTGGTGCACATAAAAATCATTCAGGGCTTTTTCTGTTATCCCGTCATCCAAAAGTCCAATGCCAAATCTATTCATCCTTTTTCTGGTGGTTCTGGCAATATGGATACTTTGATTAATATGCTCCCAAGGTGTGGATAACAACAACTGACTTCTGTGGGCATATAACCAGGCCAAATGTCTATATATCAGCCTCCTTTTGATGGCATACAGCTCATCTTCGGTATATCTATTTTGGGCGAATTGATCAGTGACATAGGCCCTGACAATACTCCCCCAGGCACGACTGCTGTTAACAATGGCCCCCCAGATTTTTCGGGCCTCCCATAGCCTGTCATAGGACTGATTATTTTTGAATCCGATATAGAAAGCCACAGCCACACCAATTACCGACAGAGGCAACCAGGGTATTTTCATCCATTCCCAATTAAAATATTCATAAAGCCAGGTGACCAGGATGGCCCACGCAGTCAACCAGATAATATGTCCACCGGTAAAGGTAAAGGCTGCCCTGAATCCTAAATTTTTTTTAACAAACATGCTTATTCTTTTGTGCTTATATTATAGGTTGTTATGGCTTTTTATTATCCACTTCATTCACCTGATTTGCAGCCTTGTTATCAAGATCCACATTTCTTACCTGCCTGAATGCAATCTGCAAATTCTTTCTGCAGGAAGATCTATACCCTCCATACTTAAACCATCCACATCATCAAACACAAATGCAGGACGAAAATCCTGATCCTCAAGTTTCAGGCTTATGTTTTTCATTTTAATATCTTTCGCATGACGTACATAAAAGGCCCAGGCTGGTAATTCCTGAAACATAGAGTATTCAGGATATTCCTCTACCTGCTCGGGCACCTGTTCCAATCTGCTCAGTGGGATATACGCCATACCTTTGGTAGCCCTGCCGGGATAGGTGATCCGGATATTTTCCAGGGTGACATTTTCGATATAATGGCCCGGTATTCCTGCGATGGGAGCGGGAAAGGGATTGTGTAAAGAACCAACAGCGGGTCCACGCATATCATAATCTATATCAGGCCGGCTAAAAAGGTACCTGCACATTTACATTTTTGATGGATATGTTCTTTACGGTCCCAGGTCTATCTCCGGCCCTATGACCCAGACGGATGAAAATGGCATTCCAGGTATTCACTGCTGTTATATTCGAAACCTTTATATTTTCAATCAATCCCCCATCTACTGATTCAATGGCAATGGCGGACCGGAAAGTATCAAAAACCTTGATGTTTTCAATGATAACATTCTTAAACCCTCCATGAGAGGCAGTCCCGAACTTTATGGCGCTTGCACTGGATCTCACCGTACAGTTTGCTATGTAAATCTGATCGTTGATGTGATCTGCTGAATGGGACTTAAGACAAATACCATCATCTGCAGAATTAACATCACAATTGGTCAGCCGTACATTTTTACAATCAACGATATCAAATCCATCATTGTTCCAATAGGCCCTGCTTACTACTTTGACTTGATCAATCTCCACATCAGAACACTGTTCATAGGTTTGTACCCAGCATGATGCATTTTTAAGGTTTACATTGGATACCTCTACCCCGGTGCATTTTAACAAATAAATCAGTTGCGGCCTATAGTATTCACTTGGACGCATTCTCCTGAGGTTATATCTGTGATCCACCAATTCTCCAATATGATGCAAACTATCCACATTCAATGCCAGGGCCCTTCCCTGTCCGTCGATAGTCCCCTTCCCCTTGATGGCAATTTTTGAAGCATTTTCGGCCAGAATGAGGGCACGCCAGTTGTTCATCTCCTTATAATGAACAGGATTGGTGCTTCCCAGCAAGGTAGCTTCACCATCGAAATACAACTCCACCCCATTTTTCAGCACAATACTTCCAGATAAAAATAATCCTCCCGGGAGGACTACCCTCCCTCCTCCATTTTTAAATGCTGCATCAATGGCGCTTTGGATGGCCTGGGTATTCAAGGTTTTTCCATCAGGAACAGCTCCAAAGTCAATAATATTAAATGTTTGATTCTCGTCTGCAGAAGCGTTCATATCCAATCCGACCTGGAAAAGGAATAAGATTGATACAAGGTATTTAAATAGGCTGCTTAATTTCATATCAGTGATTGTAGTTTAGTTAGCTTTTCCAATCAACTAAATTAATAAATTGATGCTAGCTGGATAAGTGTTTCTTTATCTCTCACTACCTCAATCTTTACGAGTACCCAATCCTTTTCTTTCTCCAGACTGATATCAAACAATCCTTTGTCCTTTACAATGGGCTCTCCAAGCTCAAGTGGCCATCTTATCAGCTGGGTTCCGGCTCCATCCACCTGGTAACTCAGCTGTTTCCCATCTGAGTTGACATCTGATATGGCACATGTAGATGAGACTATTGTAATTCCGGATCCTTCATTCGGCAAGACAAAGATGGCCGATGTCGATTCTTTCTTTTCATAGATAATATCCATCTGCAGCAAATCATTTTCAACATCATATGCATTATTCAACACAGCCATCAATGCAGATGAATTCAGATATTGTTCAAAACTATATTCAGATGGATCCTCGGAAAATGAGATGATCTGGCCTGCAGCTTTCTCCCCGTTGATGATGGAATAGATCTCGGGTGATCCGCCCACTTTGCCAATTATGACGGGCTCTGTCTCAGCAATATATGGAAGAATCTTTTTCGATTGCCGGACTTGCTGGCCTACGTATGTTCTTTGTTTTTCTGTCATCAGGGAAAGGTCTCCCCAGAATCCATGCCCCGCAAGGAGTGAGTTATTCGCATTGTATTCCATGCAACCTGCCAGATCATGAGGATAGCTGGCATAGGTAAAAAGTTCCAGAGGTATCAGTCCCCCGTATTCATTGGCAATTACTCTTAATGATTTAGTCCGTAAACTTGTATAATCATTATACCAGCTTGCACCATTATTCATGAAAAACAATTTTCCCTGGCTGAGAGGAATCAAGCCGATCATTACTCTTCGGGCTTCAGTAAGGTCGATCTCAATCACAAGTTCTGGTTCATAAGCTGTCAGCTCTTCCATGGCTTTGACAACATAAATGGGCAGTAGATATTCATATCTTGCCCTCAGTTCCTCTTTGGAATATTCCCTGGAGCCATGCCAGAGGTCAGGCAGTGTGCTGTAGAAGGTATTGATGGCATCCCATTTCATAAACCGGCAACCCTGGTCAATTAAACGCTTGCAGTCCGCTATGAAAACATCATAAAAACCACTTACAAAATCAAATGCGGGATGTCCCCACTGGGCCTGTATCGGATTATCTTCAGAATCCAGGATGACCCATTCAGGATGTTCCTTATAACGTTGTGTGGTAGAATCAATCCCCATAGAAGAGAACCAGATGCCCATTTTAATTCCATATTCATCCAGTTTTTCCTTAATTGGTCCCAGTCCATCAGGGAGACGCTCTTTATGAGGTGTCCAGTCACCCTGGGTTTGCTCCCACCCATCATCGAGGACAAAAATATCTACACCAAGCTGGGCAGCGTATTCAATCTCCTCGTAAATGCGATCGTATGTCAAAATGCCCCGAAGCGGCCTTGATCGATCTTCCCGTTGCATTCCCCAGGTATTATAGTAGAATTCCGGATTCCTGGAAACAGGATTTTCACAGATCTGGTTAAAAAGGTAATTTCTGATGATTTTTTTTCCTTTATCGAGATCCTTATTATCATAATAAGCTGTGGCTGTCCACACTGTTTCATAGGGATGTTCTGCATCTATTACTTCGCCTTCCAAATATGCTCCCCGCAAGGCATCCACAGAGATGCTGGTCAAATCCTCTATCTCCTCAACACTTATTCCAAGAAATTTAAAGTCCTCATCTTTAAGCGGGAAATTGAATACGCCCTTAGTGCCCTGCATGGCATCATTAATGAGATTCCCTGCACCGGTCTTCTCTTTATCAAGCAAGCCATTAACATCATCCTGGGAAGCATGTTCATAGGCTGTGATCCAGCTTAGTGAATTTGAGGTTAATATATGAATTGGACCTTTAAAAACAGTATGGCCAGATTTAATGGGAATGGTCTGTATATCAGGAAAATACATATGATTTCGAAATTTTTTATCCCAACTGGCTATCTTGATTTCAACAGATTCAGGATCATTATCAGATGCTGTATTAATGGCATACTGAGGGAACCTGAAATGCAATTTCCCCTGGTTTTTATTCAGCCTGAATGTTTCATCGGAGGTATTCAGGATAAGCTTTTCCCTTACCAGGGAGGATCCCGGAAACACTTGCTGGATAATATTAATAATCAGTCCTTTAACATGTTTGCTAATTCCCTCAAACTCCAGGCTATATTCAGTACCTCCATTCTTCATCTGCCGTTCTTTCATATCCTTGAAGACCCAGAGCTTATCATCCGATGTGGTTAATTTCCCGTTGATAATGAATTCAAAGTAGGGACTACCTGTCTGGTTAAGTATCCTTCCATCCTTCTTCCTGTAATATTCAGGCTGTATGATCCCAGGATTATTCCGGTCACATTTAAAGGTTTTTATGAATTCACTGTTTTCAATCTGAATTCCTTTCCTGTTTGAAGAACCTCCACAAGAGGATAGAAGGATTAAAATGATGCTTAATGAAATGCCGTGGATCTTATTCATATGCAAAAGGATTATCTATCTTCTTTTCCGCTAATAGACCAGCCTGTTATTGGCCTATATTTACAAACATAAATAAAGTAAGGATAACTACGACTACCACAAATACTGAAATGAGGAATCCGGTAATGTCCTGTCGGTTCCATTTGTAAAGCTCAAGTGAAGTTGATGGGAATAAGAGTAAGTCTCTGGTTTTTTCAGGTTTGTTAAATGATTCTACTATGTCTTCTTTATCAACTTCTGGTCCTTTACCCCTGACCCTTGTTCTCATTTTCAGGAAGAAACGCTCTGTAATTTCATCCCTGTTTTCTTTAGTCAATAAGGAAACCATGATAAGAATGATAAAAGGAAATACCAGCCTTATCATCATCCTCATGGATTCATTTAGTGCATAAGCATTCCTTGTTAGGTCGAATCCCAGTGTATGCAACAGTAGTAATTCCGGGAACATGTAACCCCGTGCTTCAGTGATCCTGTCCTCATTCATTTTGGATTCTTTAGACCAGAAGATCGATTTGGATGGCAGATTATATGTCTTTGTGAATGTTTGTCCGGTAACCAGTTCTTCTGGTTTCGAAGCTGTGGCTTTTCCCTGCTCTTGCAAAATCAACCAGTTTTGGATTTCCAGAACACGCTCCTCCACATCAATATCTCTTGCCATATAACTTCTGGCAATGGGTGAAGGTTGGGTTTCTAGCAGCAGCGTTTCATTCGTCCGCAAAGCGGGAATAATAGCAGGAACAACCAATGGCAGCAGATAAAATACAAGCAAGGTGACGACAATGGAGGACCATGCTCCCTGGCGATTGGCTCTTCTCCATTTTAATCCAAGCCAGAATGCAGCGGCAAAAATAACGAAGAACTCCCATATGAATTTCAGTATTTCAAGTATATTGTCGAACCGGGTTGTAATGATTGCTCCCCCGATGAGAAAAGCTGCACCAAAAATCCTCCCTGCCCACACATAGTGCTTTTCAGATCTCTGTTTTACAATTGGGCGATAAACATTATGAAGCAAAAGTCCGGAAACAGTCAGCATGAGTGTGTCAGCTGTTGACATGAGAGCTGCCATCATGGAAGCTACCATCAGGCCTACAAGTCCCAGCTTCATTGGACCCAGCAAATCCCGTATGGCATATCCCCAGATAAGGTCAGAGTTCTGGACTGTTCCGGTATACAGTAAAATGGCTGAGAGTCCCAATACCCCCCATAGGATGGTACAGAATCTTTTCATAAATCCACCTGTTACAAAACCAAACCGTGCTGAATATTCATCTTTGGCAGCAGCATTTGTAACAAGTTGATTAGGCTGGGTTACAACAGTAATGCCGGCAATAAGTGATGCAGCAATGATAAAATACCAGGTAAAATCAATCAATGTGGGAGCGCCGAATATTTCGAAAAATGATTCGGGCAATTTCTGGTGCAGGATATGCAGGGCTGATTCACTCGCATCGCTCCCATAAAGGGATTTGATTTTCCACCATGAAAAGGGGATAAGTAAAATGGACAGAACAATGATGAAAAATCCCTGAAGCATATCTGTATAAAAAGCGGCTTCCAAACCGCCAATTACTGCATAAACAATAATGATAAGACAGACGATCCAAATCAGCAGGTTTTCATTGATATATGAGAAAACACTACCAGGACCAATCATTCTGAGCTCATCTATCCTCTCCTTTTCCTGCTCCGATAATAGAACATAATTCTTCTCCTCAAGTTCAGACAGTTCAACAGATAAATTGTATTCTGCTTTTTCGTTTTGATCATAAAGTTCAACAGGTTTGGGAGTTATGGCCAGGATGGTTTTATTCATGGCTGTGTAGCCTACAGAGAGTAATCCCATCATACCGATAGCTCCAATAATGGCATAAGTTGCCGCCATCTTTTTAGATGCGTATCTCTCTTCATAAAAGTCTCCCATTGTGAGGATTCGCATCCTTCTTAGCCATGGAGAAGTAATCCAGAACAAGGGGGTGGCAAAAACCATTAACAAGGAGCTCCATATACCGGCCGCTCCGTTTCGGAATGTGGTCGTCGCTACGCCAACCGGACCATCAGCGGAGGTGGCCTGGCCAAAACTTGCAAAAGTTTGTATGAGTTTGCCAAACCGTCTTCCTCCAAGGAGGTAATCTTCCTGACTTTTAATACGTTTACCTGCCCATATTCCGATCCCTATAATGATCAGGAAATAAATGACAATAACAATGATATCTATGAGAGCCAGTCCGAACATTACCCTGGGTTAATCTTTAATAGCCTGGATATCAAAGCTTACATTCTTACAACTATTCGTAATTATCGTTTCCTCTTTCTCCGGGAAAGCAGCGGTACCCGAGAATTTACTAATTTCCAAATCAGTCACGTTTTCAGCGTATATCCCGTTCCCAAAATAATCTGCTTTCTGGATACCCCATTTCACACTGCAATCCTGTATTTTAATTTCACCTGAACGTAGAATATAGAATCCTGCTGTTTTGACTTGAATGATTCCTTTTTTAGACGGGCGCAAATCATATAGCCCTCCACGATAGTCAGTAAGCTTTACAATATTTAACTGCACATTATTGAACCTTATATTTTTTACCTTCCCCGGATCCCCACCTATAAATACACCATTCTCACTTTTACAAATAATGTTTGAAAAGAAAATATTTCTTACTTTACCAACCTCACCTTCTTCCTGGCCTGCTGCAAAGCGCCATTTTGCATCTTTATGATCTGAGTTTTCCCGCTTATAGGAGGTAATATAGATGGGCTCAGCTTTCCCCCACCAGACGTCATCAAACAATCTACCCTCAATGACAATATTTGAAAACATAACGTTCTCAATAATCCCCTCATCCCGGTTCTGAATGCCAATCCCCCGGTTACTACTCTCTATGATGCAATTGGAAACTACAATATTCCTGATGGCATTAACATTCTCGCTGCCCAGTTTAATTGAACAGGAAGTAGATCTCATTACACAATTGGAAACTGTTATATTCTCCGTTGACCCGAATTCTTCGTATTCTCTCCTTGTCTTCAGACAGATACAATCATCCCCGGATTCGATGTAGCAATTGTTTATTCTTACATTGCTGGAATGGTCGATATCTATTCCATCCGAATTCCTGATCTTTAAATGGTTCAGTATCCTAATTCCTTCAATTGAAACATCATTGCAGCCTACCAGATGCAAGCACCAGTATGCTGCATTTGCGAATGTTACATCTTTAATTGTCAGGTTATTAAAATTTATGGGAGTGAAAATATGTGGCCGTGGATCCACTTCATTAAAAGGTTTTAACTCATATGCTGCTTTTTCTTCATTCCCCATAAAGGCAACGCCATTTCCGTCAATGGTCCCTTTCCCTGTTATGGATACTTTTTCAGCACCTTCCCCTCCGATCCATATACTTCCTTCCTTACAATTCTCCCTGAAAGCACTTTTGGTATAGACCCTTTCGGCAGGATTTGCCAGCAATTTAGCGCCACTTTCCACATGGAAGTTAACATACGATTTAAGCTCAAATGGTCCCGCCATGAAAGTACTTCCACCTGGAATCCAAACAATCCCTCCTCCATTTTCAGAGCACTGATCAATGGCAGCCTGTATGGCTTCACTATTATCAGTTTTACCATCTCCAATGGCCCCAAAATCACAAATATCGTATGTATTCATCAGTTTTAACTTTTAAAGGATAAGATCCTTTTAGTGCTATATATTAACCTCTGTAATTTTTACCGGACGATTTTCTTCCACAGATTTCCTGGCTGCCAGTCCAATTAATATGGACATCAAACCATCATGACCGTCAACAGGCATCTCACCATCTGAATTCATCGCATCGACAAAGTCATGCATTTCATTGTTGTAGGATTCCTGGTAACGTTCCAGGAAGAAGTGGAGAGGAAGGTCCCCGGACACGCCCTTATCACTATAAAGTTTATGGCAATTGGGGAAAATTATTATCGGCAAGGGCCATTCCTTTGCTTCCAAAGACTTCCAGACGCTGATCATATCCATAAACAGCTTTCCTTGAATTGTCAATAACAGCCATCGTATCATCTTCAAAAATCAGTGTAATTACCGTTGTATCAATGTCTCCTGCTTCTCCTATGGCATCATCTACCTTAACTGCACCAGCAGCAAAAACTTCCTTCACTTCCTTCCCAGATATATACCTGGCCATATCAAAATCATGGATAGTCATATCCAGGAATATTCCACCTGATACTTTGATATAGCTGATTGGAGGCGGACCAGGATCACGTGATGTGATCTTCAGGATCTGTGGATCGCCGATTGTACCGTTCATTACCAGCTCACGTATTTTCCTGAATTCAGGATCAAAACGGCGATTAAAACCAAGCATGAGTTTCACCTCTGATTCTCCCACAATTGTTAAAACCTCCTTAACCTTTTCAAGGGAAAGATCAAGTGGCTTTTCACAGAAAATATGTTTCCCCGCCCGTGCAGCCTTTATTACATAATTGGCATGCGTATCAGTAGGTGAGCAGATCACAACTGCATCCAATTCAGGAGTGGATAGTAAGCTATCGAAATCTTTCTGAAAAAGAGGGACATTATATTCTTCTGCTGTTTCTTTTGAACTGTCCAAAAGATCCATGACTGCAACAACCTCAATTTCAGAGAAATTTCCACAAAGGTTATGGAGGTGTATCTTTCCGATTCTGCCCAAACCGGCAACTGCAATTTTAATCTTATTCATAGTGGTAGGCTTATTAGATATTGATTTTAAAATCCCGTTAATTATTTAAAGACCAAGTGATTGTATGAACTTTCTGTTGTGGGTGGCACAATCTTTCGGAGTACCCATACCTGGCAACACATCCTGTTCCACGACTATCCAGCCTTCATATCCTTTCTTATTTAAGATGTCAACAACAGACTTAAAGTCCACATTCCCCTTTCCAAGCTCGCAGAATACACCTGCTTCGACGGCCTGAAAGTAATTCAGGTTCTTTTCTGCCACCTGCCTGAAAACATCAGGGTCAAAGTCCTTGAAATGCATATGCCATATTCTGTTGTAATAAGATTTCAGTGCCTGAACCGGATCTCCTCCACCAAAGGCATAATGTCCGGTGTCGAGACAGAGACCCAGCAAATCCGGATCTGTGCCTTGCAGTAAGGTGTCAATTTCATTTGGAGTCTCTACAAATCCCCCACAATGATGATGAAAGACAGTGCGCATTCCGAGTTTTTCTTTAACGTCCGCAGCAAGCCTGTTTGCTCCTTCTGAAAATGCTTTCCATCCATCTCTTGACAGTCCCATCTCAGCCGTTATCCTGCCAGCATTTTTCGTACGTTTATCAACAGTGCCGTTCTCGTCTGCCAGCACAATAAAAGCATCGTGATAACCTGCATCATACATTAATTGTGCAGTTTTCAATGCTAGTTCTCTAGCCTTAGTGTGCTCATTTCGGTTGGACAAAGCCGCAGGGACAAAAGCGCCCAGGAGATTAAGGCCAAAATCCTGGAGCGTTTTCTTCAGCTCAGCAGGATCAGTTGGCATAAATCCCCAGTCCCCCAATTCAGTTCCTTCATATCCGGTTTCCTTCATTTCAGAAAGGACCTGTAAATACCCAGGCGCCTTCCCATCCATATCGAATTCCAGGGCGCCCCAGGAACATGGTGCATTGGCTATTTTTATCATGTTATTAAAATTTACGTGACCATTCCTTTGGCCATCTTTCTATAACGACTTTTGTCTGGGTGAAAAATTCAATGGCATGCCTGCCTTGCCCGTGAAGGTCCCCGAAGAAACTATCATTCCATCCACTAAACGGGAATTGTGCCATTGGAGCCGCCACCCCAATGTTGATTCCAATATTCCCGGCATTTGCCATGTTCCTGAAAGTTCGTGCATTCAACCCACTGGAAGTGAACAGGCAGGCCATATTTCCAAAATTGTTATGATTTACAAAGTCTATGGCCTTTTCTATTGAATCCATATGTAAGAGACTCATTACCGGACCAAAAATTTCGGTTTTCACAATCTCTCCATTAATCGGTACATTTTCAAGTATACAGGGTTTAATGAAGTTGCCAGATTCATAACCACTTATTCTGGCATTTCGTCCGTCCAGTAAAAGGTTTGCTCCTTCTGCCATCCCTTTGGCAATTAATCCCTCGACCCGTTCCTTGCTTTCCGGCGTAATTACAGGTCCCATTTCAATACCTTCATCCAGTCCAAATCCAGTTGTTTTATTTTTTGCAGACTCATACAATGCATCCCTTATCACACTGTTCTGATCTCCGATTACAATAATGTTGGAGGCTGCCAGGCAACGTTGCCCGGTACAGCCGTACACACTATCGGCAACAATACTTGCAGTCATATCAATCTCTGCATCGGGCATGATAATGAGTGGATTCTTTGCTCCTCCCTGGGCCTGGACCCGTTTTCCAGAAGCAGCTCCACGTTGATAGATATACTTTGCAACGGGGGTTGAACCTACAAAGCTGATGGCTTTTACCTCCGGGTGGTCGAGCAGGGCATCAACACTGGCTTTCCCCCCGTGAACGAGATTGATCAGGCCTGCAGGCAGGTCCAATTGATCCATTAGTTCAAAAACCTTCATCATAGTCAACGGAACTTTCTCTGACGGCTTTAAGATGAAACTATTTCCACAGGCAAGGGCATATGGTAAAAACCAAAACGGAATCATTCCAGGAAAATTAAAGGGAGAAATGCAGGCACAGATACCGACAGGCTGGCGGATCATGAATTCATCGATGCCTGTGGCCACATTTTCAGAAAATTCACTTTGCATCAATGTGGGAGTTGCACAAGCCGTCTCAACATTTTCGATGCCCCGCTGCATTTCTGCTTTAGATTCAGCAAAACTTTTACCACATTCCAGTGTAATCAACCTGGCAATTTCATCCACGTTGTCTTCCAGCAGCTGTTTTAGTTTGTATAAAGGCTGAATGCGTTTCATTACCGGCGTATTCTTCCACTCTATTAATGCTTCACCAGCCGCAGAAACAGCCTCCCGCACATCCCTTGTTGTTTTTTCTCCAAAAGGAACTGCTGCCAGCAATTCCTGGTTGGCAGGATTAAGGACCTTGATGGTGGACAGTTCATTACTCTCCACCCATTGATTGTTGATATAATTTTTTAATGCTTCCATATTACGATGCTCAAATGCTTAGTATTACATAGATTAGAATAGTTATGAAAACAAGGGCAATGGAGAAGTGCTTCGTATATCTCCAGCTTTTCATCTCGATTTTCAAGGCTTCGGCTGTTCCCTCAAAGGAAATTCTGGGATAAAAATATGATACAGTGAACATGATAATCATATTCAAAACAAACTCTATACCCCAGATATGGATGAAGTGAACGTCAACTTTCAGGATAAAGGTGGTTACTATATAAAATGCCAAGCCGAAAAACAGGGCCGATTTTGCCGCAGGGGCTGAAATTCTTTTCAGAAAAAAACCTGCCAGCATGATGGATGCAACCGGAATGAAGAATATTCCATTAAGTTGCTGCAGCAGCTGGTATAATCCGTCGGGTGCCCCGGCGACCAGAGGCGCAGACAAGATGGCCAGGATAGCCAGGATGGCAGAGGTTGCCCTTCCAATCCAAACCAGTCGTTGCTCACCTACAGTCTTATTTATATGCCGTTTAAAAACATCGATACTGAAAATGGTAGCAGCACTGTTTAAGACAGAATTAAATGTACTTAAAACAGCACCCATGACAACGGCTGCAAAAAAACCGGCAAGCCCCAGGGGCAGCACCTTTTTTACAAGTGCCGGATAAACATGGTCCTGGTTCTCGTACATGGAATCACCAAAATAGTAAAAGCCTATAACGCCCGGAAGCACAATGATGAGAGGCACCAATATTTTCAGAACACCTGTAAACAGCAAACCTTTTTGTGCTTCCTCCAGGTTTTTGGCTCCAAGGGCTCTTTGGATAATGGTTTGGTTCATCCCCCAGAAATAAAGCTGATTGATTATCAGTCCGGTGAAAAGAACCCCAAAAGGCATAACAGAATCTTTGGCTCCAATAACATTAAATTTCTCGGGAGCATTTTCATAGACTTTCGAAAGACCTGTAAAAAGATTCCCTTCTCCTATGCTGAAGAGCGCAATCAATGGAACCAGCAATCCCCCGATGATCAATCCATATCCGTTAATCGTGTCGGATACAGCAACCGCTTTTAAGCCCCCGAAGATGGCGTAAAAAGAACCAATTACACCGATGGCAACTACGGTTATCCATAAACCCTGTGACTTATTCACTTCCAGTACTTCCGAAATATTAAAAATACTTTCCAGGTTGATGGCACCGGTGTATAATACAATAGGTAACAGGGTGACGACAAATGAGACCACAAGGAATAGGGCAACAAGGCTACGGGTTGTTCCATCGAATCGTTTCTCAAGGTATTCCGGGATGGTGGTTAAACCCATCCTCAGATATTTCGGAATAAAATATACAGCGGTAACAACCAGGGCCAGGGCTGAAGTTACCTCCCAGCCGATGATAATGAATCCGTTTTTATATGATGAGCCATTCATCCCAATCAGGTGTTCGGTTGAAATATTGGTGAGCAACATTGAACCAGCAATGACAACACCGGTCAGGCTGCGCCCTCCAAGAAAATATCCATCCGATGAATCGAGGTTATCCTTTCTTAATTTATACCAGGCATAAAAGGCAACAAAAGCAGTAAAACCTATAAATGTTAATACTGTCAGCATATGATAACGATGTATGATAGCTTAATCCAGAAAATAGCGCTGCTTTTTCTTTTGTTCTTTATAATCTTCATAAGCTTTCCGTACAGCTTCTGATGTTGAAACTTCAGCGATGGGAACATCCCACCAGGCATAGCCATAACCCGCCATTTTTCTTTCAGGAACAGTCTCAATATAGATTACGGTTGTCTGTTCTTCTTTCTTTGCATTGCTAGTGCCTCATTAAATGATGCTATATCTTTGGTTTTATAGACTTTCGCACCAAGGCTTTCTGCATTTTTTGCCAGATCAACGGGTAAAGGTTCTCCTTCTAGCTTCCCGGATTTCTGGTCACGGTAAAGGTATTTGGTTCCAAATCCTTCGCTCCCAATTGATTTGGATAAACCTCCGATACTTGCAAATCCATGGTTATTAATTAATATAATGGTGAGTTTATATCCTTCCTGTAAGGAGGTAATAATTTCAGACGGCATCATCAGATAACCTCCATCACCCAGCATAATATAGATCTCCCTTTCGGGACATGCCATCTTTGCTCCCAATCCACCGGAAATTTCATACCCCATGCAGGAATAGCCATACTCCAGATGGAAACTTTTTGAATCTGTTGAACGCCAAAGTTTATGCAGGTCTCCAGGCAGGCTGCCGGATGCACATAGTACAACATCTTTGGGACTGGCGAAATCATTTACTGCACCAATAACTTCTGACTGGCTTGGTATTTCTTTGTCCTCGGCATGGTAGGCAAGTGCCACTTTTTCATCCCAACTTTTATTATATTCTGCCACTCTTTTTCGATAGGCTTCTCCAACCTTATAATTACCCAATTCCCCTGTAAGCTCTTCCAGAATAACTTTTGCATCACCGGTTAATGCCAATCCACTGTGCTTGTAAGCATCAAATTCCGTAACATTGATATTAATGAACTTTACATTGGGATTCTGAAAGGCTGTTTTTGAAGCTGTTGTGAAATCACTATACCTCGTACCGATACCAATTACCACATCCGCTTCCTTACTGATTGCATTGGCACCTTCTGTTCCAGTTGCCCCAGCGGCTCCCAGGTTATGAGGATCGTTATAGGGCAAGGAACCTTTTCCGGCAAATGTTTCGGCAACAGGGATACCTGTTCTGTGCACAAACTCTTTAAGCGCTTTTTCTGCCTCGCTGTAAATCACTCCACCTCCGGCAATAATCAAGGGTTGTTAGGCTGAACGAATCATGGTCAACAGCACGCATTAAGGCGTTGACATCGGGACGTGGACGGGGGATATGCCAAATCCGTTTTCCAAACAATTCAACCGGGAATTCATAAGCTTCAGCCTGGACATCCTGAGGGATACAAAGGGTTACAGCGCCGGTATCAGCCGGCGAAGTCAACACACGCATCACTTCCGGCAGAGCAGTAATTAATTGTTCGGGCCTGTTAATGCGGTCCCAATATTTTGAAACCGGTTTGAAACAATCGTTGACTGAGAAATCCTGTGAAGTGGTAGATTCTAATTGCTGTAATACTGGAGCTACCTGACGACTGGCAAAAATATCTCCCGGCAACAGCAGAACCGGCAGGCGGTTAATGGTGGCTCCTGCTGCAGCGGTGATCATATTTGTTGCTCCCGGGCCAATGGAAGAGATACAGACCAAAGTAGAAAGCCTGTTTTTCATTTTGGCGATAACCAGCAGCGGTATGTACAGCTGCCTGTTCATTTCGTACAAGGTAATACCTGAAATCAGGTGACTGCTGAAGTGCCTGCCCAAATCCAGCAAGATTGCCATGACCAAAAATGCCAAAACACCCAGCAAAAAAAGATTGTTCAATTCCATCTCTTTCTGAAAACTGATTTTTTAAATATTCAATAGTAGCCTGGGCAACGGTGAGTTTTATAGTTTTCATATTTTGTAATATTGAATTTGCTGATTGGGCATTGTGGAGGCCAGCATTAAAGTTTTTTTATCAAAAACCTCCCTTTGATTCAATGAATTTTAAAATATCCTTTTCGTAAGGAGTAAAATTGGCACATCCCAGTTGGGTTACAACATGTGCTCCACAAGCATTCCCCATGCGGCAGCATTTGTACAGATCCCAGCCTTTCAGGTAACCATAAATAAACCCGGCAGCAAAAGCATCGCCGGCCCCCAGAATATTACACCTCAACCGGGAATCCAGGAACTTCTTGGGAGCTTCCATCAGGCAGGTAAACAATCGCTCCACGAGAACCGGTTTTAATGATTAACGCCTCAACCCCTAAATGCAAAATCCCCTCAATTGCCTCATTAATATCACCTTTGATTTCAGGAGCGGAAATTTGCTGATGGCTGATATTCAGCTGGGATTCATCTGTAAGGTAGGCTGCCAGTATTTCCTCTTCTGTCCCCAGTACAATATTTACATTCCGCATATATGCCCTTACAGTAATCCCAAAGGCCCTGATATCATGCCATTGGTCCGCCCGAAAATCCAGATCGAGAATAATGGGAACTCCATTCCTTGCTGCAATCTCAGCAGCAAGAAAAGCTGCACTCCGGGTTGGTTCAATGTTCAAAGCGGTTCCGGAAACTTCAAGCAACCTCGATCTTTCAATTCCCGCCATTAAAACATGGTCAATATTGATTTGAGAATCGGCACAATTATCCCGGTAATAAACCAATGGGAAACGGTCAGGTGGCTCAATTCCCAAAATCACTGCAGAGCTTCTGGCGCCATCAATGACAGGAACATTTTCAGTAATGACCCCTTCTTTTTCCAGAAAATTGAGTAAAAAATCCCCCACCTTATCTTTTCCTACACCTGTCAGCAAAGAAGCTTTTAATCCAAGCCTGCTGCAGCCAACAGCAATGTTTAAGGGCGATCCTCCAACAAAGGCATGGAAGCCTGGAATATCTTCAAATCTCGCTCCTACTTCCTGGGAATAAAGATCAATAGAGGACCTGCCATAGGTAATTACATCGTAAATTTTTTCCTGGGTATTCACTTGTTGTGTGTTTTATTGTTCATTTTAGAGGTAACCATGGGGATTCGGGGATCAAGCCCTTTCCATGATTCATAGATCCATTGGTGGTCAGGATCATCTGTATTGGCCAATGACTGATCGCTGCCCGCAAGAAAATTGAGATAGTATACATTGTATCCATGGCCGGCGGCTACCGGATGATAGCCTTCTGATACAAGTACTACGTCATTATTCCTTGCAACAGCTATTTCATCCAGACTGCGGTCATCATTATATACTTGCTGAATGGCAAATCCCTGGGGTCTGTCGATTTTATAAAAATAGGTTTCGTGCAAACAGGCTTCATTAATATTTCCGTTCTTATCAATGATCCTGGTATCGTGTTTATGTGGAGGGAAAGAGGACCAGTTCCCAGAGGGGGTATAAACTTCAACAGAAACCAACCTATGGCAATTAAAACCTGGTTCAAGTAGACTGTTAATCTGCCTTGTGGCATTATCCCCGCCACGAATTTCAATGGCCACCTCATCAGGTTTCTTAAACCTGGCAGGATAATCCCTATCTGTCTCACACCATCCATATGCCAGGTCCAGCACCTCGCTTTCCGCTTTGAATTCAAAGGATGTGTTTCTGGGCAGGTAGAGTGAATGAGCAATACCACTGAACACATTTTTCCGGCCATTTATCGTTTTCCAGGTGCCTTTATCCGATTTTATGGAAAAATTTCCTCCCAAGAGGATAAATGCATATTCATTATGATTGGTATTCCCTGCCCATTTATCATCCTTTTTCATTAACCTGGCCTCAAAATTCAAATATTCCCAGCCAGCATCTTCTTTCAGTATGCGCTGATAAACTCCATTATCGGAAATTGGCTTGATTAGCAATGGGAACTTTTTATCTCTGTTTATCATGACTCAATATCTCTTACTCTATTTGTAGATTCCAGTAAATCAAACTTATCCATGTAAAATTTCTCCAATTCTTTAAGATAAGTATTTCCCGGGATAACAGGATCAAACTGTTCGGGAGATTTTTTGAAAAACTCACGGTGTACCCTTGTCCATATGATCCTGGCATCGGTTGCAATATTGATCTTGCAGATGCCATACTTAATGGCCTTTCTGATCTCGTCGGCCGAGACGCCCCTGGCATCGGTAGCCAAGTTGCCACCACTGGCATTTATGCGTTTAATTTCGTCTTTGCACACTGCTGAGCCACCATGCAGGACTAGGGGAAGTCCAGGCAAACGATTTTGAATTTCTTTCAGTATCTGGAATTGAAGTCCCTCATTACCGGAAAATTTATAAGCGCCATGACTTGTCCCCACTGCAACTGCGAGACTGTCACAACTGGTTTTTGTAACAAAATCTTCCACTTCTTCAGGCTGTGTATACTTTTTATCTTCTGCCTTAACGGTCATTCCATCTTCCACACCTGAAAGCACACCGAGTTCTGCTTCTACTTCAAGGTTATTAGTATGTGCCCTTCCTACGATCTCTGATGTGATCTGAACATTCTTTTCATAAGTCTCATGAGATGCATCTATCATGACGGAAGAAAATCTTCCGGATGAAATGGCATCGAGAGCTGCCTTCCTGTTTCCATGGTCAAGATGGATTGAATAAACAGTCTCTGGATAAATTTCAGCCGCTGCTGAAATCATTGATAATAACATAATCACATGACCGTAATCAATCGCCACGGGTGTCATTTGTACAATGAATGGAGCCTGCGCTTTTTCAGCAGCCCCGAAGAGTGCATGGATCTGCTCCATGCACCATACATTGATGGCCGCTACGGCATATTTCCCATAACAATGACCAAACAAAGATTTGGTTGAAACCTGCATTTTACCTTAGAAAAAATTACTTAGGAGTACAAGACACCCCTGGAAATTTTCAGGGGTGTCTTGTAGATTTGGAAGATTGCGCTATTAAATAGCCCTTTACCTTTTAATTATTTTCAGCACTTTTGCAGAGGAAGCAGATTTCATGGAAACCAGATAGATTCCCTGCCTTAGCTCACTGACTTCCATTCTGATGGTGTTGGTATAAACTTTTTCATTCCTCACTACTTTACCGGTGAGGTCAGTTATGATTACCTGTTCAACCATATTATCAGAATCAATAGACAGTATCTGATCCACTGGATTACCATTGATCTGGAAGCCCTGTGTTAAATCATCGATGCCTTCAGGAACATTAACCACAACGGTAAATGTATCAGAGACAATGTCCAGTTCTAGTACAAGCGGACTCTGGACAATGCATTGATATTCGCCGGCATCCTCAACGGCAGCTGAAACGATCAGCAAACTGTCAGTATCTGCGCCATCAAGCACTTCGCCATCTTTAATCCATGTATAGATATTCTGAGAACCTCCGCAGACAACTGACATTAAAACAGAATCCCCGACTTCCACCACAATAGAATCCTTTTCTGTCAGAACTGCCTGAGGTGAATATTCGAAACCATCTACAGTGTCCACATCAGCGATCCACATATTGGGTTCAATATCTTCGAAAGTAAGTGCATTGTTCCGGATCTTTATTTTTGCTCCTGATGCCCAGACCATGCCGGTAAGATCAGGCAGATCGATGAAATCATTTCCATTGATATAGAACCTTCTTAAAGGAGTAGGCGTCGGGATGGGCAGGTCAGCCGGCAGGGATGTCCATTCTCCGTCTTCCAGGTATACATCACGCATCAAAGGAAGCTTAAATATTTCAACCGGGATCACTCCTTCAAAGGGAGTATCCTGTGTATTGAACTCATAAAGGTTGACCATCTTGTCAAGTCCGGTTACATCGATGGATGAGAAACCACAAAACTTAATCTGCATGCGTTCCACATTGGTCCAGTTCCAGATAAATGCAGGAAATTCACCCATTAATCCTTCCTGATTGTTAATTTCAATCTTACCTGACATTTCAGTCAGGTTACCCAGCTCTTCAGGTAAGGTTCCGGTCAGGACCATGTTTTTAAAATCAACATGGGTTACACGCCTGGAACTATCAGTGCCAGCTTCGTTTAATACCCATGTTACTGTTACATCTTCCCAGTTATCCAGGGTGTCGCTAAGCCAGGAAGGAAATCCATCTCCCCAGGCCGCACCGTTACAATCATTATAAAGGGCAACGAGGGCGAGAGAATCCTGGGCCAGCATATTTTCATAGAGCATTTTCTTTCCAGAAATAATATCCAGATTTGGAACACTCTGATCCTGGGCAAGGCAGAAATAATGACCTGACTGGGTGGCAGGGTCAAAAGACTCGATGGAAAGGTCCACTGTGTCACCTACTACTTCGTCAGCGCCTCTTATCCATGAAAAAACACTTGTGGCACTACCTCCTATGTTAGATTCGAGTGTAACAGGACTTCCTGCATCGGCATAGACATACATATCATCACCAATGGTCTCCTGTGGTGAATATTCGAAACCATCAACAGTGTCAACATCAGCGATCCACATATTGGGTTCGATATCTTCAAATGTCAGGAAGTTATTGCGGATCTTTATTTTCGCTCCTGATGCCCAGACCATGCCGGTAAGATCAGGAAGATCAGTGAATTGGTTACCGTTGATATAGAATCTTCTCAGTGGTGTAGGTGTTGGAATGGGCAGGTCGGCAGGTAGCGATGTCCACATTCCGTCTTCCAGGTATACATCCCGCATTAATGGAAGCTCAAAGATCCCAACATAGATTTCTCCTTCAAAGGGAGTTTCCTGCGTATTGAACTCATACAGGTTGACCATTCCAGCCAATCCATTTGTATCAATGGAAGAGAAACCACAAAATTTGATCTGTAAGCGTTCAATTTTGGTCCAGTTCCAGATAGAAGCTGGAAATTCACCCGTCAATCCTGGCTGGTTGTGAATTTCAATTTTACCAGACATCTCGGTTAAATCTCCCAGCGCTGCAGGCAGGGTTCCGGTAAGGGTCATGTTTTTGAAATCGACGTGAGTTACACGCTCAGTACTGTCAGTACCAGCCTCGTTTAATACCCATGAAACCGTTACATCTTCCCAGGTTGCAACAGGTCCAGTGAGCCAGGTATCGAATCCTTCCCAGCCGGTTCCGTTACAATCGTTGTAAAGGGCAACCAGCGCAAGGGAATCAGTTGGTAGATCCTGGGCTCTGGCTGTCCAGGGCACAAAGGCAATCGTCAGGACAACCAGGAAAAAGAGAGATAACATTTTTTTCATAATCATACGTTTTAATGAATTAATTAATATTTAAGGAACCTAATTGTGATTTCTTTTCCTTCTATGGAATTTAATTTTAGCAGATAAATACCCTGCATATATTCAGAAATATCTTTGCTGAATGTGGTTACGGAATTCAGGAGGTATTGATCTATCAGAGATCCCGAGAGATTGTATATCTCAATTGAATTAACATCCTCCAAACCATGCAGGTTCAGCGTTCCTGAAACAGGATTGGGAAAGAGCGTAACATTACTAAGGGAATACTCTGCCAAGTCTGTTATGAATTCACCAAAAATATCATTGACAATGTTTTCCCCTTTTATTACAACATAAAATCTGGGCTCAACCGTTTGATTTTCCCAGGTATTCCCATCTCTGTAATTGTATTCAATGATGTCGCCTTCTGTATATCCCTGAACGGTGGCAGTGTATTTCTGAGAGCCACCAATAACAGTCATGAAAATACCAAGTCCCCAGTCATCCTCTATCCCCATAAGGAAAATTTCTTCAGATAACTGGCCGAGCTCTACGATAAAGGTCACATCAATATTTTTGATACCAAAACTTGTTGTACCGCTGATTTGCTCATCGGCTACTTCAAATTGAAGCACGACATTTTCACTCAGGATAGAATCAGTGTATTCTTCATAGGGCGTTATAACCAGGGTGATGATGCCGGTTTCAGGATCCTCCACCCGGGCAGTGTCATATGAAATATTCGTCTCCCTGGTGAATACATCCCAGTTGTAGCTTTCCTCGACCAGTGAAGCTGTTGTGGCCCAGTTATGATCATTGGCAAGGGTATCACCATGGGTTCCGTCATCGTACATCTGTAAAGGATCTATTTTCCATGATGCATCTATCAATATGTTTTCAAATAATAATGAACCATCCTCAAAGGTGAGAAGCACATCCGTAAGGTCAACTGAAACCTGGTTGGTCACGTCCATGGTATCGGATGTGCTGACTACCCCGCTCAGAAAACCTGCTAATTCTCCATGGGTGTATTTCAATCTTAGCACTTCTGTGCTGTCTGAAATGGGATCACTGAGTGTAAGCAGCACTGACTTCGATATGTGGGCATCGAGCTCACCGGGCAGAAGGGTGGCTGAAGATATGGTTCCATCGCCTTCCCTGATCACTGTGAAATCATCAGCATCAATCGAATGCTGGTCTATGTACTTATCAAAAGCAACTTCAATCCCGCTTCCATCACGTGTTGTTTGAGCACTAACGAGGACAGGCGCCTGCCTCACAAAGTTCTCGACAGTTGAATCAGAGAATACATCCAGCACACCGTCGTTTTTATCAACCACGTTGCTACCGCTGTAGCTGAGAGTGATCGTATCATCATGAAATAAAGGTTCGTTTAAAGCCAGAACGAGGTCTAAATCCAGTCTCCCATCTGTGCTGGCAGCCGTAGCTGAGAGGGTCCTTGACCCGGTCCTTATGGTGAATCCTTCATATCCTTCGGCCTGATTGTCCATTGGTTTGGAGAAGCGCAAAATGATCTCTTTTCCATTATAAGATGTTCTTATGCCTTCTAAAACAGGAGGGACAGGTTCTGCCACAAGGTGGAAGGGCTTGGTGATTACCTCCCCGTAATTTGAATTCTGGTCATATTCTTTCACGTATTCGTTGGTGATCTTAACTGTATAATCGGCATAATCACTTTCTTTCACACTGGAAATGCTAAGTGTCCTGCTCGTTTTACCGAACATACTCAACCCGTTCTTGAACCACTGGTAGGTGATGTAAGCTTCCTGCTCACCAGCTGAGGTACATTCCATTTCAACCTGGGATCCTAAAGCTGCCACCACTTCCTGCTCCTCTCCCACATCAAAAAGATCCCTTGCCTCAATTCCGAATTCTTTGGGATTTGGTGAGACCGTATAGAAATAGTCAATTGTTTTCTCAATGATCGCAAACGAGAGGCGTGTACTGTACCACCATTGCGTGCCTTCCAGATTATATAGCGCCTCTGAATCAAGAAAATCAAGGGTAGGCATGTAATCGATATAATTATATCGGAAATTCATCTTGCGTATTCCCATACATTTCCTGAGTTCATCGGAAATATAGCCGCCAAACCAGGCTGATTCAATATCAAGGTGTACCAGGGTTTCATGATAGATGTCATCAGGGATCTCTGTCCAGGTGAAACCATTATTCCCGTTCACCCTGAATTGTTCAAGCATGGAAAGCCATGCTACTTCGCGGGGAATGTAGCCGCTCAGTTGGTTCTGTCCGTCTGTACGCCTGCCGATCACCGGCCATAACCAGGTCACCCTGTAGGTCGAGTCACTGGAATTGGGGATGGGTCTCTTTTCAACACGTACACCGAACCAGTCTTTTGCCGGTCCATCAAACCAGTTGTTAAAACTTCCGTCATATGTACTCTGCCATTCCGTTGAGAGGTCATCAACGCCGAACCCTGGCTGGTTGGATATCCAATTGGGACCATCTGTTGCCCAGTAAAATGCCACCAAAGCCAGCGAATCTTGCTCTGCCAGCCGATAATCAGACTGGGCCTGAACAGGACTGGTCAAACACCCTGCGAGTGCAAAAATGAAGATGATTAGGCTATGCTTATTATTCATGTGTATAAACTTTTCATTCATCTGTTTGAGTAACAATATCGCATTCCAATACAAAGGAGGTTCCTTCATAATGGTTGACATTGGTTGGATGCAGGCCGTTTACTTTGATCAAACCTGTTTTCTGGGAGTGAATGGCATTCAAATCCGTGGTAAAACCTATGATATCACCCACCTTAATGCCCTCCACCCTGGACTTTCCATAGTAGGCAATTGAATCGTTTTTGGTCCTGGCTAGCATGGAAGCCGGGGTGATCTCATAAAAGTCCTGTTCGGTGATACCTGGGAGCAATTTGAATTTTGTGGCATTTTCAATCCTGAGATCTAAACTCAGCCTGCTGTCATTAGGCGCGCAAAGGAGGGATGTATTGCTACCTTCATCGTAAAAAAAGAATACATCAATATTTTCCTGTACGGTTATATTTTCTTCTGTTACAGTAGAATAATTTGTTTTTATGTCCGGGTAAACCAGGCCATTGATACTTGCAAATGCATCGTTGAAGATGTTGTTTTTAGCATACAGCTTCCTGTCATAATAGTTCTGAATATCCGGAACAACACTTACTTCAACTTCTGCGCTGACCCTTCCCATCTCATCAATCACAGAGAAAACAAGATCAGATTTATTTATATCCTTGGGAATGATGTAGTCATATTTAACGACAAAGGATTTGATATCCTTCTTAACCGTACCATAATTGTGATCCGCAAAAGGATCATCATATCCTTCCGTGCCTACATCATATCCCGATCCGGCAGCTCCTCCTTGACTGGCCTGTACGACACAGGATTTAATGAGATGATTCGAATTCACAGCAAGCCTGTAGCTTACTATATCCCCGACTGCTCCAGCCTCAAATTCCAGGGGTTCAACGGTAAATGTGGCATCGGAATCCGGGTAGGCAATTCTATACCCATCCTCCACGATCTTTTCACAAGAAGCCATAAGCATCAGCAAGCTAATTGGGAGAGCCAGTATCCATATTTTACAGGATGGTTTTTTCATGCTTTTAATATTGATTTTTTTTCCTTTATTCGTTTTTCCACCAGAACATACTGTTCCAATGCGTATCGTACCATTGTTTAAACTGGGTTCCCGAACCAGAAACCGATTCAATCACCGGGTAATCAGTACTGTAAACGGGTTCCTGAAATACCGGCATTTGCAGATCTATGCCCTGTAAAATCCACATTTTCGCTTCATTCCTGGTTTCATCATTTACGATAGGGATATCAAAGCCCGTGGCCCTGGCTGCAGCAACGTTCATGGGATTATTCGATACTTCGGCATCGGAATAGGCCGCCCTGCTTGGGAATTTGCTCCCACTTCCATTGGGACCAAAATTCTCAGCCCCCGATGAGGCCCTTAATTGAGGCAACATGGTCCGCCGATGATCGAAATAAGGCTCCAACCCTAACATCAAGGTGGCAATCCATTTTTGTTCAGCGATCAGGGTGAGTTTATCTCTGCCCCCGCTGTAACTAACAGACGGCTGGTTGAGGAATTCAGCTACACTACTTACCCCCTGATCTCCAAAAGCATCTGAATACTTACTGCTGCTGAAGTCGACCTCATAGAACTCAAGAGATGAACTGACGGCATTCTCATAATGCCCCTTTGCTTCGCCCGAAATAAACCCTTTTTCTATGGCTTCAGCAAGGAAAAATTCCTGCTCCGCATAGAGGGCAAGGAAATAGGGAGTCGAAGCGCTTTCCAATAGGGGTATGCCATTGGCGTCTTCCTTCCGGAAATAATCCCCTAAAGCAGAGGCATAAGGAAATCCTCCGTTCCACTGCGCGGCATGTGCATTATCAGTGGTGATTCCATAAAGCTGTCCGGCATATTTGGATGTTCCCGGATTGCTGGGAAGAACATTGGTCTCCGAACTGGCATGAACTTTTTTAACTGGCCTGGCTAGAACAGGGAGCCTGGGATCATTTAAAGAAATCAGCCTTTCAATGAAGACATTACTGAACGGGGCTTCTTCGATCTTACTCTTGCTTATTGTATAAAATACCGAAAGCCTTTCTACCTCATCCGTATGGAACAGGGCATTGTCAAAATTGGATTCCATCAGGGGATAGGTCTCCGGATTGCCCGTGATTTCGGAAATAATGGCCCTGGCTTCATCAGGAGCTGCCATACTCATATACATGGCGAGCCGGATGCGCAGCATATTGGAGAACTTTTTCCACTTCAGGACATCACCTCTGAAAACCAGATCTGACGCTGGGTCCACTGGAACATCCTGGTAATTGAGAGACTCTCCCGCAGCCTTGAGTTTTTCAAGTAAGGCCGGATAGATTTCCGATTGCTTGTCGTATTTACTCTGCAGGGGAGGGTCATCTGAGATAGCATCAAAATAGGGAACATCACCGTACATATTGGTAATGATGGCAAACGTAAAACACTCCCAAATATCCGCAATGGCCTGGTATCTCTTGTCATTGGCATTGACCGCTGCGATCCGCATATTCTTCAAGGCCCTTACTGAATTGTACAGATTGGGCCAAAGCTCCGAATCATCAAATGCATGCCATGATTTATGCCTGTTCCCCTGGCTAAGTGATTTTGTCTTCCCGTGATGGGCGCAGACAGCGGGAATTACATTCCACTGGATATAGGCATATCCGGAGATAGTAGACCATAGCATGGGGATCATGAAAACGGATGGGTCCACATCACTCTGGGCCTCTTCAAGGAGTTTGTTGGAGGTGTTGGGATTGATATTGATGTTCTCGTCCCAGGTATCGCATCCTCCAAAGGGTAAAAGAAGGATGGCGGAAAATATGATCATTAAACAATTTCTCATTGTTCTTAATTTTAAAATTTGAGATTCACATTGAATGCCACAGTCCGGACTGATGGAATGCCACCTGAATCGTATCCGAGGATAGTCCCAGCCTGCTGAGATCCGCTGAAAGTCTCAGAATCTACATTGGGGATGTTAGACCAGACGGCTAAATTCCTGATTACAAGGGAGAATGAGACCGCATCGATGAATGATTGTGCTACCAGCCTATGGGGTAGGGTATAAGACAAGATCAATTCTCTGAATTTCAAATAGGTAGCATCATACATTACAGCTTCAGGTATTTCTGAATCCATAATATTCTCCCAGTACTGCTGCCCGGTAAGACCCCCGGAACTCAGGCCTGACTCAATAAGATCCTGCCGGGTTAATTTTCGGTACACCCCATCATCGAAATACATGCCATCGGGAAGGATATAATCCCTGGCAGTATAAACCCCATTCGGATCCGGTCCACCGAGCAATGTTTCCTCCGACAGGCCTCTGATATTCAGAGAATAGTTGGTTCTTGAATAGAATATCCCTCCGTACCTTAAATCAAGCAGGAAAGAGAGGGCCAGATTTTTATAGGTAAATGAATTATTGAGAGACCCCATCCAGTCAGGGTTGTAATTTCCCAGATACTTCTTTGCCCCTCTCTGCGTATCTCCTGATTTTGTGAAGAGTATTTCTCCATTGGGAGCCCGCTCAAACCCCTTTCCGTACATGGCACCTCTCCTTTCATTCAGCTTGTCCTCAACAAACAGGTGCGTGGTGATACTCCTGGAAAGAAAAGCATCCGGATTATCGGGATCGTACTCTTCCACAAAGGCACGGTCCCGCGACCAGTTAGCGACAACATTCCAGGAGAAATCACTCTTTTGGATAATCCTTCCCTGCAACATTATTTCCCAACCCTTATTCCTTATTTTTCCTGCATTCTTAAGAATAAACTCATAACCGGTAGTGGGGGATACTTCCACCCTGAGAATCTGATTTGAGGTTACAGAATTGTAATAGGTGACATCCAGTAAAATGCGGTTGTTCAGAAAGCGGATGTCAGTCCCGGCTTCCCAGGCACTGGTAAGTTCGGGTTTCAGGTCCGGATTTGCCTTCACATTGCTCTGCTCAATGGTGGCCTTCCCGCCTTCCCCTGTCCCCCAATAATAGGTGTCAAGCAGCTGGTAAGGTCCCGTATCATTACCCACCCTGGCCCAGCTACCCCGTAGTTTCCAGAAACTGATCAGATCTGGAAGATTGATGATCCGGTTCATCAGTGCACTCAGGGTGAACGATGGGTAGAAATAAGAATTGTTATCCCGGGGAAGAGTGGAGGACCAGTCATTGCGGGCAGTCACATCCATATATAGCATATTCTTGTATGCCAGGTTAGCAAATCCATACAATGAATTGAGCCTCTTTTCCCAAAACCAGTTCTCTGTTTTGGGGTAAACCCTGCGATTCCCAAGATTATAAACGTCTGGTACGAGCAACTGATCACTCCATCCTTGGACATATGATCCTTCAGCTTTCATATGGTTGCCCCCTACTGAGGCTTTTAGATTGAAATCCTTGGTTAGGTCTTTATCAAACGTGAGGAGGAAATCACTGTTGAGTTCATACGCTCTTTCCTGCTTGGTATTAAAGCTTCCGTATTGGTTGTTTGCACCGACAGTACTGACGGCAGTCCGGTTGTTGTACTCTCCGTGATTCTGACTTAACCCGACCCTTCCCATAAAGCTCAGGTAATCATTGATCCGGTAATTAAGGGTTGTATTGCCAATGATCCGGTTGTTTACATAAGCATTCCTATTTTCGAACAACTCAAAATAGGGGTTGTTGCTGCTTCCCCTCCATTTGAGCTGCTGTGCACCTTCCAGTCCGGGCACCCAGTAATTCTTCAGTGCACCATAATCAATATTGCGTGGATTTTCCCTGACGTTTACATTTTTGTTATTGTCACTTTTATCATATCTGTATTTAATATTGGCAGCAAAAGAGAGTTTGTCAGATACATTCCAGCCCCCACTCAAATCAATGCGGTTAGAGGTAAGGCCCGTATTGGGAATAATTCCCTTTTGTCTGACATTTGTGTATGAAAGCCTGAAATATCCGCCCTCATTTGCACCTGCTACGGAAATATTATTATTCAGGATATGGCCCAGGTTATAAAAGTTCTTTACATTATCAGGGTGCGCTACCCAGGGATTTTCCCCTGTAAACTGGTTGCGTGGCTGGCCATCGAATGCTGGTCCCCAGTTAATGCTGTAATCGTCATTTGAGATACTGCCATCCGGCCAGACCCCGTTATTGCCGTCATAATATTTATAAATCCCCCCGGTTCCCTGTCCGAACTGGTTCTGATATACAGGAAGAATGAATGGGGTCTGGAATGAGGTATTCGAATTTAGTTCTATGCCAAGGGTACCTTCCTTGGTGCCTTTCCCGCTTTTTGTGGTGATCAATACTACACCGGGAGCAGCCCTTGAACCATATAATGCAGCTGCGGCAGGTCCCTTCAGGATGGAGATCGACTCAATATCATCAGAGGCTACATCATTAGATCCCCCCGGAATACCATCAATTACAAACAGGGGAGTATTGTTTCCAGCAAGAGAAGTTTCCCCCTGATCACTATCCTGGCTCCCCCACCATTTAATCCCCCGCCCCCCTGGGTAATATTTACGCCTGCTGCCCTACCGGCCAGAGAATTAATTACATTCAGTTCTTTTGTCGCCTGAATTTCAGCTCCATCCACCTCCTGGACTGAATACCCTAATGCTTTCTTTTCCCTTTTCATTCCGAGGGCTGTGACCACAATCTCTTCCAATTGAATCTTCTCCATTTCCAGAATAACATCAATGGTAGTTCTTCCGTTGACAGGGATTTCCTGGGTTGCCATTCCTATAAAACTGAAAACAAGAGTGTCGTTCACTGAACAGGAAATCTGGAAATTTCCATTAAAATCCGTTATCGTCCCGGTGCTTATATCTCCTTTTACAACGATGGTTGCACCAATAATGCCCATGCCGTCATCCGCACTTATTACATTGCCGGTAACTGGGTTTGTCTGGGCGCTTAAACCCGGTAAAAACAGGATAATGCAAATCGCTATTAACAGTAGTTTATTCATGTAACCGGAGGTTAGGTTTTTAACGATTGATTATTTTTCATTAACAATTCTATCGAGATGAACTTTCAGGTGTTTTTTGATAGCTTCCTGATATTCTTGAGGTGTCCCGCTTTCTACAATATCAATAAGCATATTGTGAGAAACCTCACTTAAATGAGGCTGCTCCCCTTTTTCCATTTCCATTTTCTCGAGGTAATCAAATACCGGCCATAGTATGGCTTGCATCCTTCGGATGGTAGTATTTCCTGCTATATCATAAAGCTTCCCGTGAAACTCAACTTCAGATTTAATACTGATGGCCCTGGTTGCAGAACTTTTTTCCTTTCGGACAATATTCCTCAGTTCAACAATATCTTTAGCCGTCTTTCTGATGAACAATATTTCAGCTATACCCATTTCCAGAATCAGTCGGAGTTCAAATATTTCATTCATTGTTTTTCGATCGAGTATCTGAGGAATAATCACCCTGTCAAGTCCTATAAGGATATCCGGATGAGCTACTACGAGGCCCCGTCTTTTATAAGATTTTAATATCCCCAGCATTTTCAGCCTGCTGAGCGCCTCCCGTATTACGCTTCTTGAAACACCCAATGATTCTGCAAAATCAATCTCTTTTGGCAATTGGTCTCCAGGCGTAAAACCATTGTCAACCAGGTATTTAATAATATGCTTTTCAACATCATCAACCAGGGATGATTTGTTTATTAATGGCATTTGCAGGGTTGACATAAGAATTAATTATTATTGTCTTATTTTCATAATGTCTGACATATTAATTAAGTGCAAATTAAAAATTTTATTATTAGAAGCAAAATAATCTCTGCGGTTTTTCATCCCCCAATTTTCTTGACTTTAGCTTCTAATTGGTATAACTTTTTGTAAACTAGCCTACTCACCTTTTCCTCATGCATTATAAAACTGATAAATCCAAAGTCATATCTTGCATGCGGTGCAGCATATACTCTACTGGGTGAAAATGTTATCGGTTAGGAAATTGGGATTTAAGCTCTGGAGTATTTAAAGAAGGGGTTGGAGATGCACGACCGACCATGCCATAGGATTGTAAGGATTACAAGGACATGAGAGAATGATCCGGGCCTATCAATGACCAAACATATAGGCAACATCAATTCCCAGTACCCTGTTTTTCACACTGATATCATCTGCATTTCTGATATCAAATAATCCTACATTGTAGGATAGTCCAAAACGCCAGATTTCAAATGCTATACCACCTCCCAGATCCAGGCCCAGGTCATATTTATGATATTGCGCTGGTTCATCCCCAAAGCCCTTTTCCATCTCGAAACTTGCTCCTGTAAGATTGGTAAACAATCCCAATCCGAGATAAGGCCCGGCATGAAAATATAGATTATTTGGACCGGTTTGAATCTTATACACAAACAGGGCTGGAATATCCAGATAAAAAAAAGTGGTTTTGTCTTCAACTGGAAGGAGGTAATCTTCCTGAAATCCTTTTTCTGAAAAGATTGCTCCTGTACCAAAAGCTAAAGAGTTTGAGAGTTGAAACTCCAATGCCATTCCAAGGTGAAATCCCATCTGTGGTTTTGAATTCTTTGGCTCTCCGTTGGAATTATATTTTACCCACAGGATATCCGGTCCTCCCTTGATCCCAAAATGCTGCCCTTCAACAATATAGTATTGGGATAACAATACTACAAAAACAAGAATGAGCTTCTTCATGTTCGGATTTAAAATTAAAAACAAAAATAACATTGTGAAGGTATTCTGAGCATTTAAATCTTATTTGACTGATATTGAATAAGGTATTAACTTTACTTATGACTCACCCTAAACTATAAACCATGTCCGGCAAACCTTCGAAGCTTTCCCAATTCTGGCAGGAATTAAAAAGGCGCAAAGTTATTTATGTAATCACCGTTTATGCCTCTGCTGCATTTGTGATCATCGAGCTGGTTAACAATGTGGTTGAACCTTTGAACCTGCCAGCACGTACTCCTACTGTTGCTATTATTTTTCTCGCAATCGGATTTCCGATTGCCGTGATACTGTCATGGATCTTTGACCTGACCCCAAAAGGGATGGAGAAGACCAAACCTCTGGGTGATGAACAGGAAGACGAAAGGCCAGTTATACAGAATAGATGGCAGATCGCTACCTATGTTAGCATTGCTGTGATCATCGGGTTGATAGTATTGAATCTAGCGGGTGGGGAAAAGCAGTTGAAAGCCGGCGATATCCAGTCTTTATTAATCCTTCCGTTTGATAATCTTACAGGTGATGATCAGCTGGATTATGTGGCAGCTGGAATGCATTCATCACTCATCGGTGATATGGGACAAATCAGTAGTCTGCGGGTCATTTCAAAAACCTCAGCCCGTGTATATAAAAATGTGGACATGTCCTTGCCTGAAATTGCCACAGAAGCAAATGCAGATGCGGTAGTGGAACCAACGGTCATGTGTTATGGTGACAGTGTATGTATATTAATCAAGGTCATCACTCCATTTCCTGAGGAAAAACAGCTCTGGGTGGCTGAATATAAAGAGGAAAAAAGTCAGATAATGAACCTTTATAACCAGGTCACCATGCAGATTGCAGATGAGGTGAAGGTTCAGCTTACACCAGAGGAGGAAAAAATATTGGCCGTTTCAAGAACAATTAATACGGAAGCTTATGATGCTTATCTGAAAGGATTGTACTATTGGGATCAGAATACTCCCGAGTCACTTCAGCTGGCCCTGGAGTATTTCAATAATGCCATTGAGGCAGATCCGGATTGGGCAGAACCTTATGCTGGTGTTGCTTATTTTTGGGTGGCAATTCATCAATTCAGCCTTGCCCCCTCATCCGTTACTATCCCCAATATGTATGAAAACCTGAATAAAGCGATTGAACTGGATCCTAATTCCAGTTTTATCCATTATGTCAATGCCCTGGTAAATGGATGGACTGCCTGGAATTGGGAGAAAGCGGAACAGGAGTTTTTGAAAGTACTGGAAATGAATCCGAATGATGCATTTGGCCATATGTATTATGCCCATTTACTCTCATGCCAGAGAAGAATTGAAGAAGCCATTTCACATTGCCGGATCGCACTGGACCTTGATCCATTGAATCCCATGATACAGGCCTTATCTACGATGGTACTGGCTAATGCAGGTGAGTACGAAGAAGCCATTTCCATGGCTTTTAAGGCAATGGACGTTGTCCCCAATCTAGCAGGACTGGCAAATCTTTCTGCAATTTATGTCTTCATTGGCGAGTATCGAAAATCACTCGAGCTTTGGACTACATTGTTACAATTGGAAGATGATCCAAGAAATTCAATCCTGAAAGTATTTGATGAGCAGGGTAAGGTGGCAGCGGTGAAAGAATTTATAAGCGAATTGCTGCTGGCAACCGGAGATTATTTTCCAATGGAACTAGGACAGCTACATGCCCTGGCAGGAGATGAATCCATGGCTTTGTACTGGTATGAGAAGGGCTACGAGGCTCGCCACCCTATGATGCCTTATATCAATACAGTCTTTGGGTATGGGAGCCCGTTTAAAATAGAGGATCCGGGTTTTGACTCACTTATACTAAAAATGAATCTTCCCTTAGAATGAAATAAACATCACTAATCCCAAATCCATGTCCAACAATCCAAACAAACTATCCCAATTCTGGCAGGAATTAAAAAGGCGTAAAGTCATTTATGTAATCACTGTTTATGCTTCAGCTGCCTTTGTGATCATAGAACTGGTCAACAATGTGGTTGAACCTTTGAACCTGCCGGAACGTACTCCGACCATTGCGATTATTTTGCTGGCCATAGGATTCCCGATAGCTGTCATCCTGTCCTGGATCTTTGACCTGACCCCGAAAGGCATGGAGAAAACCAAACCACTATCGGAGGAACAGGAAGCTGAAAGACCGGTCATACAGAACAGGTGGAAGATCGCCACCTATGTGAGTATTGCGGTGATCATCGGCTTGATCATCCTCAATCTTGCAGGGGGAGGCAACAAGCTGCAGGCAGGAGACATTCAATCACTGGTGGTACTTCCCTTTGATAATTTCACAGGTGACGAAGGGCTGGAATATTTTGTATCGGGAATGCATTCTTCGCTGATCGGTGATATGGGCAAGATCAGCGGATTGCGGGTGATCTCCAAGACATCATCGAATGTATACAAGGGAGTGGATATGTCAGTTCCTCAGATCGCTTCAGAATTGGCGGTGGATGCTGTGGTTGAGGCGCAGGTGATGTGCCTGGGTGACAGTATATGTTTGCAGATAAAGGTGGTCAGCGCATTTCCCGAGGAAAAACAACTATGGGTTGCTGAATACAAGGAAGAAAGAAGCCAGATATTGAACCTGTATAACCAGGTGACGAAAAATATCGCCGATGAGGTGATGATTGAACTAACCGAAGATGAAGAGGGTTTGTTGTCACGGACCAGGACGGTGGACCTGGAAGCCTATGAGGCATACCTGAGAGGTCATCAGTACTGGGATGACCTTAGTGAAGAATCATTAAATAAGGCTCTTGAATATCTAAACTTTGCTGTTGAGAAGGATCCTGACTGGGCACCTCTTTATGATGGCCTGGCCAAGGTTTGGGGAGGAAAAGTGCAAATGGGTTTTGTCTCTCCGGATATCGCCATGCCATTGATCTATGCAAATCTGAACAAAGCTTTCGAACTCGATCCGGATTTTGCCGGTTCACATTTTACCAGTGCTGTTTTCGGTGTATGGGCGGAATGGAACTGGGACAAGGGAGAAAAAGAATTTCTGAAAGCCCTGGGTATTAATCCAAATGATGCCATGTCACAGGATATATTATGCACATCTGCTCGCGACCCTGCAAAGATTTGACGAGGCTTTGGTACATGGCCAGCTGGCCGTTGAACTGGATCCCATGAATCCCCTGATCCTGGCATTGTTTGCACCAGTTTTAATCTCTGCAGGTGATTGGGAAACTGCTTTTCAATATTGTAAGAAATCACTGTCACTGGATCCAGGAAGTTTTTTTGCATCCGGCATTATGGAGGTATTGGCTTATCATTTGGAACGCTACGACGAAGGATTTGAAGCATTAAAAATCTATCTCCCCCTGGAAAATGATGTGATGAAAGATATCGAGACTATTTTCAAAAACAAAAGCTACAATGTAGCACTTGAAGAAATATTACGCCAGATGGAATTACTGGCTCAAACCAACTATGTTAACCCTCTTGATATGGCAATGAGATATGTTTGGCTGAATCAACACGAACAAGCCCTGGACTGGCTTGAAACAGGGCTGGAAATGCATGATCCGAATATGCCTTATATAACAACGGGGTTTTTCGATACAGAACCACTCGAAGACAATCCACGTTTCCTGTCCATCCTGAAGAAAATGAACCTGTCTCTAAAAGAAAAATAATCGATCGAAATAATCTCATCAATGAGGATATATGAAGGCGTTTCCTATAGTTTAATCGTTACACTTTTACCCGCATAAACATCCTGTGGCAGGTCTACCACAAAATATGTTTTATTCTGGTTATTATCAGGCAGGGCGACAAAACCATCCCCACTAACATTGTAGATACCAGATACGGTGATCAGCATCCTGCTCAGTTTTCTGGAAGGGTCAGCAACAGATAATTCTTCAATTCTATTGCCCTACATTTTTAGCATTGCCATGCCCTGGCTGTCCATTCTGAAATTGAATCCATCTGAGATTTCCACTTCTCCGGCCTTATAAAATGCGAGCTGGCATATTCCCAGTTTATTACTTTTTACTGCCTGTAAATCAGCGGTATTTGAAATAATTTCAACATTGCGATCGTTTCCGCTGGTCTCTTTTAATTCCTGCTCACTCACATCCGGCACAACTATATATTGATAGGAAGCATTACTTGGCCGCTTTCCATGGTCAAACCATAACATAAAAACTTTTTCACTTACAATCTCCTCAGAGATATTTTTTTGATCAGTGATGTCAGACCAGCGGCCCTGTTCAACCTGGTTGGACAACATTACTGTTGCCGGCTCCGGAAAAATATATCCAACCTTATCCTGGTGCACCCATTTGACATTGTCCAGTTTTCGATTCCCTTCAGGAAGTACTGTTATTTTATCATCCTGTTTGACAGTTACATCGCTTCTCATTAATACCTGATTAACGGTTGTTGCCACAGGCAGTCTTGGTCTGGACGTGATGCCTGTTCCCAGACAAACATACTCCTCATCAAAAAAGAACCAGGATTTTTTGGCTGCAAGCATGTCATGAGGGCTCCTGAAGTCAAATGCTACGGCTCCATATAAACCGTCGGTAACAGCTCCCACAAAGTCCGTAAGTCCATCTTTCTGAATTTCATCCGGGCCATATAACTCAGGCTTTTGCATAATGGTTGTACCCGATATTTTCTGCCAATCATATACTGCCCAGATATTATGATATTCATCTCCCCTGAGCTGTAAATAATTGGTCCCGTCAGCCCGGTGATGGGTGGTCTTACCTGGTCCATTGTAGGGTACTTCCATATTCCTGTTCCTGGTAGAGAACATTCTCACAGTGGTATAATAATTGGGCCGTTGAAATACAAAATGTTCCGTTTGCCAGAAGAATTTACTAAACGACAACGATGGTTCAGCTTCTCCATTTCTTAGCCTGATAATTTCTTCCAATTCATCCTTTCGATAATCCGTACTCAGCAATAGCCGCTCAATTTCGAGTGACGCCACGCGGTTCAAAGGTTGCTTTGTGGGAGATACTCCTGTTCTTAACACTGATATCAGTATATACTCCATACACCATTTGCTTATATATTCCATCCAGGTAATAATCAACCAGCTGGTTTATTTTTTCTACAGAGAATGCATATTTTGTGTTTGCTACATAATAGGACCATTCACCAAATGCATTTGCATATTTGCCATATCCATAGGAAGTTGTATTGTTCACCCTGTCTGTCCTGTGGTGGAAACTATAATCGTGCTGCATCCCCCGTGTTCCCGTACTGAATTTCACTTCACCTTCAATCAATTCTATGATTTCCTCAAATCCTTCTTTATCACCAATAAATAGTAAATTTTTTGCCAGGATCCCTGCAATTACTATTCGGTCTCCACTTGGCCTGGCCCCTGAAGCATTCATATTTGCTCTGCCTATTATTGGTTGGCCTTTTTCAACAAGGTCTTCAGGTAGCTCATCACCCATTACCAACATCAGGTTCACCAGATTTGTAGGTGTAGAAATTTGATTATTATGCCAGTTATCACCGAAAAAATCATTATCAACCCAGTATTTATATCCCCTGGTAATGATTTCTTTCAGCTTCTTACTCTTTGTAATACTTTGATGTCTTGATTTTATAGGCTTTGGCCAGGTAAACTAGATTATAGGTATGATATCCGCTGGGGAAAACCGGCAGTTCTGCTGAGATCATTATAATTGATCCCCTGAAAACTTCCGTCCTCATTCATTTTGTTCATTATTTCTTCTACCCTGCCATCATCAATACTTGATTTCATTACTTCTGCAACTACCCTCTCTTTTACTATTTCAAAATCGTCAGGTTTTGCATGGGTTGTTGAAACAGAAAATGCCAGGATCAGTATCAACAGGAGTGTTTTGATTGTTGATTTCATGGTTTAGGTTTAGAATTTAGCAAAATGACGAACTCACTTACCTAAAGTAAATGGATTCCAAAGACTTTAGCAAGTCATGGGGAGTACTTCAGTATGCAGGTAAGCCCGTCTGAGGTGGATGATATTACCAAACTGAATTCAGGGATGAAACCTGTTCAGAATAAGATTTTAAACAAATCAGATGCCCATTCCGTCACCACCACCTCCGCCATTGCCGTTTCCCCTGCCATTATTCTTTTTCACCTGGTTTAACCGGTAAGCGAAGGATAAAGATATGGTCCTGGAGGACCAGCGGAATTCATTTTCAGAGTAAAGATTGGGACGGTCTATGATATACCTGTACTTCCTGGTATTCAAAACATCATGGATATTAAGGGTGAGCGTACCATTGCCCTTCAGGATATCCTTGCTTATGCCAAGATTTAACATATAATAGGCCAATCTTTCACCCTGGGTTGTTTTCTGGGGGGCCCTGTAATAGAAAGTGGTCTGTATATCCAGATTATTCTCAAATCTCAGCATTGAGTTGAGCCTGCTGTTCCATGAATAATCATCGCTTTCAAGGCGTTCTCCATTGTATTCGCCACTGGTAATGGAACGAAATGCATTGATGTCTCCTGATAAGGTCCACCACTTGAATGGTTCTACTGAAATGTTGGTTTCCAATCCGAATGAATTTTGGACGGAAAGGTTAATGGGAAAAATGTAGGTGATCCCTTCCTCATCCACTTCACTTATTCTTTCAATTACCCCGTCAGTATGTTTGAAATAACCTCCGGCATACAGGGTGGTTTTCGTATTATTCATCAGGTAACCAAGCTCATAAGAGTCAGTATATTCTGGATCAAGATTCGGATTCCCGGTTCGGATATTCCTGGAATCCGTATAATTATTGAAAGGATTCAGGTACCAGAAATGCGGTCGGTTTATCCTGCGGCTGTAGCTGAGCTGCATTGAATTGAAATCATTGAACTGGTAGGCTGTATGAAGGGTGGGGAACAGGTCAAAATACAGCCGGTTATTCCTCTCATCTGTTTGCTCCAGGTAGGTACGAACATCCGATAATTCCGTGCGAAGACCCAATTGGACAGACCATTTGTTAAATTGATTCCCCGCCTGGGCATATAATGCATATATGTTTTCCGTATAGCTGAAGTCATTGGTAAATTCATCCAAAAACTCCCAGTCCCCGTTTTCATCTCTCTCTTCCACTGCATAGGGATTGTTAATGAATCTGAGTTCACTTCGGTATCCTGTCTCAAATCTGCCCTTTTCACCAAATGGATGGATATAATCGGCCTGAAGAAGTATATCCCTCTGGCTCTCCTTATTCAGGGATCTTTGAAGGATGGGATCATCTTCCAGTGCTTCACCATAAAAGCTGGTTATTTTCTCCCTGATGTCTGACTCTTCCGTTTCCCCTTCCTCGATATATTGTGCAAAAACATTCAATTTCCTGTCCTTCTGGTCAAACTTGAGCGTGTAGTCCAGTGAAAATTCGATATTCCTCTCCAATTCCTGTTCGTTGTCCTCACGCCAGGTTTTCTCCTGTATGGTTCCTTCCTGGTCCAGGTCCGTGTACCAGATATTGGTATTATTCTTATCCTCACTGAGACCAATAAAAGCCGCAGCAGTTAATGTATTTCTGTCATTGATGAAATAGTCGGCACCACCACGCAGATTCTGAGACCAGCCGGTGCGCAGCCTGTTTCTTTCAACATTTGTGAAATAATTTGTATCCGGAAACATGAAATGTTGAAACGAGCTGCCATCACCCGGCCTTTCCCGGTAGCTCGCACCATAATTCAGAAAATAGTTTGTTTTCTTACGGCGGAAATTGACATTGGCACCTGCACGGTAATCATGCGGATACCCCGCTGAGACTTCAAAAGAACCATTAACTCCTTGCTGCTGGTCCTTCTTAAGTATAATGTTAATGATGCCAGACATCCCTTCCGCTTCATAACGGGCACTGGGATTGGTGACCACCTCTACCCGGTCGATCAGGCTGCCCTGCAAACTCCTGAGGGCTGCGGGATTATCGGCACTGATCAATCCTGAGGGTTTTCCGTCAACCAGTATCTGAATATTCTGGCTTCCCCTGAGACTTACGTTCCCATCCATATCTACAGTCACGGAAGGGATATTATCCAGTATCTCTGAAGCGGACTTACCAGCGTTACCAAGTTCTTTGCCAACATTAAAGGTTCTCTTGTCCAGGTCAATTACCATTTCACTCTTTTCACCGGTGATAGTTACTTCGGATATTAATTTGGTATCCTGCTGAAGGAATATATCCCCCAGATCAACTTTTCTGTTTTCCCTTGTAATTTGCACATTTTTCACTGTCTGATGCTCATACGAAATAAACTGAACCTTAATATAATACTTCCCGTCCGGAACGGGGATGTTAAACGACCCATCTACTGATGTGATATTACCCGTAACCAGCGTTGAATCAGCAGTATATACCGATACAGTCGCAAACTCTACCGGTTCACTGTTAGAGGAATCCATCACCTTCCCGGAAATATTCCCGTTATCATCGTCAGTGAAGCCATAAACACTGGCAGACTGTATAACAGAATAAAGCAGCACTGTAATCAATAAAAATATGTTCCTTGACATTTTCACAGACAATTTTTTAATTTCGGACAATAAAGATCTTTTTTTATCTAACAAACAACTATAGATAGTGTATTAACAAATATTTATGCTTAATGTTCAACAGGTCATTGACCATGAAACAGCACCTGCATATATTCAATCGATCTCCAAAGGATAAGCCCGGATTCTTTTAATTTCCGTCATATTTATCTACATTAGATCATACAAACTTTCTAACCTATGGACGTCGAGATTCTTTCCAGGCTGCAGTTTGCCTTTACCATAGCTTTCCATTACATCTACCCGCCACTATCCATTGGATTGGGACTGGTGATGGTAATAATGGAAGGATTATACCTTCGGACGGGCGAAAAAGTATATGAAACCATGGCCCGCTTCTGGACCCGTATTTTTGCTTTAATCTTCGGAATCGGGGTAGCAACAGGGATAGTGATGGAATTTGAATTTGGTACAAACTGGGCCAAATATTCCCGTTATGTGGGCGATGTTTTCGGAAGTGCCCTGGCTGCCGAGGGGATCTTTGCCTTTGCACTGGAAAGCGGATTCCTGGGGGTCCTCCTGTTTGGATGGAATCGTGTGAAACCCAGGGTTCATTTCATAGCTACCATAGGTGTATTTCTGGGATCCATTTTTTCAGCTATCTGGATCGTTGTGGCCAACAGCTGGCAACAGACCCCTGCTGGTTATCACATCATGGGAGAGGGAATGCAAGCCCGTGCAGAGATTACTGATTTTTGGGCCATGGTTTTTAATCCCTCTTCTATGGACCGATTACTGCATGTCTGGATCGGAGCATTTTTAGCGGGTGCCTTCCTGGTTATCAGTGTTCATGCCTTCTACCTTCTCAAGGACCGGTACATTGAAATATCCCGGAAAGCACTGAAAATAGCCCTTGTGGTGGCCACGGTTTCTGCCCTTGCACAGCTGGTAACCGGGCATCACTCGGCCGATGGGGTAGCCGAAAACCAGCCGGCCAAATTAGCTGCTTTTGAAGGGCATTTCGAGGAGAGTGCCCCGGGTGACCTCTACCTGTTGGGTTGGGTGGATAAAGAGACGCAGGAAGTGAAAGGCATCAAGCTCAAAGGTGGACTGAGCTTCCTGGTTGACTGGGATTTTAAAACACCGGTGGAAGGGTTGAATGCATTTCCCGAAGACGAAAGGCCAACCGCCCTTAATGCCATATTTCAGTTCTACCACATCATGGTGGCCATCGGCCTCTTCCTAATCGCGATCACCCTTTTCGGGACAGTACAGTGGTGGAGGGGAAAGATCTTTCACCACAGGTGGTATTTGTGGATTTTGGTTGGATCGGTGCTCCTGCCACAAATTTCGAATCAGGTTGGATGGTACGCTGCAGAAATGGGACGGCAGCCATGGGTGGTATATGGACACCTGAAAACCGCAGATGCCCTTTCTGAATCAGTTACATCGAGCCATGTTCTTTTTTCCCTTATCTTTTTTACCCTGATCTACCTGCTACTGTTGGTGCTGTTTTTATACCTGCTCAATAAAAAGATCAGCAAGGGGCCTTACGATGAGAATGATGTAGATAACAGGCTAAAATTGAAAGATATAGCCATTCAATTTGATACAAAGAAATCATAAAATCATAATACCATGCAAACAATCCTGGGAATAGACTATCCAACCCTATGGTTTCTAATTGTGGGAGCCTTGTTTTCAGGATATGCCATCCTGGATGGATTTGACCTTGGTGCAGGGGCCTGGCACCTCTTTTTCAAGGATGATCAAAGCCGGCGAATTGCATTGAACGCAGTGGGACCGGTGTGGGATGGCAATGAGGTATGGCTTGTCATCGGAGGTGGAGCCCTTTTTGCCGGTTTTCCTGAAGCATATGCTACCCTTTTTTCTGCCATGTACATCCCATTTATCTTGTTTCTGGGATTTCTTATATTCAGGGCAGTATCCATTGAGTTTCGGGGAAAGGAGCCCATGCGGTGGTGGAGGAATACATGGGATTTTTGTTACAGCATTTCCAGCGGTATGCTGGGTTTATTGCTGGGAGTGGTACTGGGAAACGTACTTATCGGTATAAACATGAATGAACAGTATGTTTTTACCGGTAGCTGGCTTGAATTCCTTAATCCGTATGCTCTTTCAGTGGGACTGACCACCCTTGCCCTGTTCATGGTCCATGGAGCTATTTACCTCACGATGAAGACAGAAGGGAAATTGTTCGAACAGGTAGCCCGACTATTGCGAAGGTCTATCCTCTTTTTTGTAGTGACATTTACGCTGGTAACAGTGATCTCTGTAATCTACTTCCCGCATTTAACCGACCGCTTTTTCTCCAATCCCATTATGTTTGTTGTTCCGGTTCTCGCTTTTTTATGTATTGCCAATGTTCCCAGACTGGCAAGCAAAGGAAAATACCTTCGATCATTTATCTTTTCTGCGCTGTCAGTAAGCTTCTTGCTCATCCTTGTGGCCATTGAGCTCTATCCTGTTATCATTCTCGACCGGGGTGACATGGAAAACAGCATGAGCATATACAATGCTGCTTCTTCTGAAAAAGCACTTGGAATTATGCTTACCATTACAGCTATTGGCTTTCCCCTGGTAGTAGGATATACAGTTTTTGTTTACAGAACCTTCTGGGGAAAGGTTAAGCTTGACGATACTAGCTACTAATATCAGTTGAGGTTAGTAATGGATACAGAAAATTGTAATTAAAACAGTTTCTCAAGCTGCCTGACGGCAGATGCTGCCAGTGCCTCACCGGCTCCGATTTCATAGATCGTTGACCCGGGTGTGGTTTCATAACCACTGATATAAGGGGTAAACCCCTGGGGACCCTGGGTAAAGGATACTTCTGTCGGGAAATAACTGGTGTAATCATTGGCCAGACCCATTACCATGGTATTCGGACAGGGGGATTTGGTTTTAATGTCCACCCCAAATTCATTAAAGGGTTCTCCCGGAAGTCCTACAAAAGCCAGGTCTCCTACCCTGATAACCTGTACTTCAATACTGTCAACCTGATCCTGTATTTCATGCATTTTGATCCAGTTTTCAGCATAATGTTCATCGGGTATACCGTCCTGCTGAATGGGGGGCATCCCCTCCCTGGCAACTCTTTCCATTATTTTCTCAGCCCAGGCCAATTGTTCATCGGTAATGGTGATCCGCTTTAAGAGGCACAAGTTCCTGCGATACAAGAACGTCCCCGCCTTCCACAGCTTCCTGGTTCTTAATGGCCTCCAGCGCACCTACCCCGAGCATGTACCCAATCCGTTGGGCCTCCTGGTAGGTATCAATGAACCCGTACTCATGATTGATCTGGGTTACATTTCCACAGAGTCCGTTGAAAAACATCGGGAGATAATCCTCTCCTTTTATCTTTCTGATGGATTCTACCATATATCCGGGATAATCAGCAGAATATAACCAGTTACTGCCGGTCAGATTGGTGACATGGCAGCCGAAATTGACGATGGACCCGACCTCTTTTCCTGCCTGGTTTACAGTGAAAGTTATCACCTCCGGGTCTTTGGAGACCAAGCGAACCTTCTACCAATTCAGGATCCATGCTTTCCCATGTCATATGTACTTTCCCATCCTTACCCATCAGTCTTCTGTTATGAGAGATCCTGTCTTCTTTACTCCGTCCGGCATAAAGGGTAGATGGGGCCAGGTTCTGGTCAGCCTGTGACCACGGCATCCGCTGCCTTAAGCAAATACTCCTTTGCTTTTGGCGCTGAAAGATCAGATTTCGGTCCGCTATGGGTATGTGTTGCAAGGATCATAATATGATCCTTCTCAATTCCTGTCTCTTTCCTCGAATATATTCCTTCATATAAGTTTGTGGATTCCTTGTGGAGGATGCATATATCAATGGTTAATACTGCTGCTTTAATCCCATTTTCACCCCTGGCGACAAAAGCCCGGGCATATAGAGGAGTCATGGACTCCCCGTGAGGCATAATCATCGCCCCGGTAGATTCCCACAAGGTCAAGTCCTACCTCCGGAGTATAATCTACTTCAGCAATTCCGACCATAAACCCGGAATCAGATTTTGATGATTTCATATTACATGATTGAATGGTGATTAATACAATAGCTGCAGCAAATAGCGAAAGTTTACCTGAGTATTTCATAGCTTGAAATTTATAATTGGTCCAAAAATAATACTATTATTTGGCCCATGTTATAGATCCTCTACTTTTTTAATTAGCGATTTACTCCCAAAGACAAAATATTACTTAGCGCTTCAAAAGGGTCCGGGGTTACATCAAAAGCCCGGTGGAAAGACCCTTTTACCTGTTGAACCATACATTCATCTTACCAATATCCCGGTTGGCCCAGGCATAATATGGGATAAGTTTCAAGCCCTCACCCTCCAGCATATTGATACCACCCAGAAGTTCCGGATGGTAGTGTTCCTTGAAATTTGAATTGTTATTGATCCGGGCATTCAGCACATCCACCTGGTTATCCACTTCCTCAGCGCAATAAACGACCGGCCCATACTGGACAGCATCCAGTCCCGCTTTCTGATCCACCTTATCATTGGCAATAATGATCCTTGCCTCCATGGGCAGGTTTAACTCGATAACATCTCCCTTTTTCCATTTGCCTTGCAGGGAAACATATCCATCCTCCAGCATGGGCATGATTTGCTTTCCATTTACCTTAAGGGAAAAGTCCTGCTCCTGCCTGTCTGTGAAGCTGAACAGATCTGACGGAACTGGCCTGTTCTGAGCCCATCCAGGTATTCGAATGCAAATGTTCGCATTCGCGGGCTTTGCTGTTCAGGATCTCCAGGCGGACCTTCCCATCCCAGGGATAATTGGATTGCTGTGAAAGGGTCAGCTTTGCTTCCCCGGGTCTCAAACGAAACCTCACTGTTCATAAAGAGATTCACATAGATATTCTCCCCCCTGGTAGCATAAGCATATCCGGCAACAGAAGGAACAAACCTGGACAGGTTGGAGGGGCAACAGGAGCAATTGAACCAGGGGGACCGGCCATTCTCACCCTGGTTAAAAGGGGTTTCTCCATCGTGTTGCAGGGTGTTGGGATAGAAAAACAGGGTGCCCTCCAGAGACAGCCCGGAAATAACACCATTATATAGGCTTCGTTCAAGTACATCCATGTATTTTGAATCGCCATGCAGCAGGAACATACGGTGGTTCCAGTATACATTGGCTATGGCAGCACAGGTTTCATTGTAGGGATGGTTAGGAAGTTCATAGTTTTTGCCATAGGCCTCACCGTGGGGACTGGCGCCCACTCCCCCTGTAATGGATAGTTTTTTTTCAGCTACATTTTCCCAGATCTTCCCGATGGCTTCCAGGTAAGCTGAATCACCGGTCAGGGCAGCCACATCTGCCATGGCTGAATACATGTAATTGGCCCTGACAGCATGTCCCACGGCTTCTTCTCTGTTCGGTGACCGGAAGATGGGCCTGGCTGTATTCATGATCGATAACTTCAGCCCTGATATCGAGCAGGTGTTTTGCCAGTTGGATGTATCGTTCATCTCCGGTTACCCGGTACAGTTTGGCCAGGCCGATCTCTATCTCCTGGTGGCCAGGAACATATTTATGGCCCTTGTTGATGCAAACATCATAGATCAGGTCTGCATTTCTTGATGGCAACATCAAGGAAAGTACGTTTCCCGGTAGCCTGGTAATGAGCCACAGCTGCCTCGTACATATGTCCAACATTATAGAATTCATGGCTGGATCCGGAGGTTCCTATCCACTGTCCGTCCTCATGATAGGTGCAACATGCAGAAATCTATGTAATCATTCGCCTTGAGGGTCCAGGCAGTATAAAGATAACCATCCTCTTCCTGGGCTTCTGAAACATAATACACCAGGGAATCCAGGTAGGCTTCCATCTCCGGGTTTTCCTCTAAGCATAAGGCTGTAGGCGGCTCCTTCCATGATCTTGATACAGGTCGGAATCATTAAACCCGTAATTTCCCTGGAATTTCCCTTCCTTGATCCCGCCTGCAAAAATAAAATTATCGATCCGGCCCGTCTCCTCACACTTCTGGAATGAAAAAGGAATGGTTTTCTCAACGGCAGTGGTGACCCACTCCTTCCAGAATCCGTCCTGTAACTTCACCTGTGTGAAATCAACCGGAGTAATGGGATAATCCCTGGCGGTATCCGGTTCTTTCATGTCACAGTTCTGGCAAATCAGCGATGTGCACAAAAGCAGTATACTCAAAATTGCAGTTGTTTTCATTTGATTAGCTTTTATTCTGAAATTAATGTTTTTTAGTATTTGAACTCTTCTGGTTGGCCAACAATTGGGACCTCAAAAATATGGTCATTCAAATAGGGAATTTTGTATAGCGTATTTATTTCGCCTAATATAATGGCTCTCTATTCTGTAGCTTGCGAATAGCAAGAATTCATGGTAAACATCCCAATGCTTTGACTGAAACTGCATATAAGGATTAGAATGACTATGGTATAATGTTTTGATATCTTCATGGAACTTAATTTAATTTCAAATACATATCCAAAATACGGAAAACCTACCAAGAACAGATAAATTTATTCATTCCATTTAATATGAGAACTTTGCTGACTTCAAGCCTGACATTGCTCAAAATGAATACCATTTTCCTGATTAGCCTGATGATTATGAGGAACCGACTTATGGGGGATGGGGAGGCAGATTTTATAAAGTAGAAGGTTTGGAGAATGTATATGCCGATGTTTCTGCTGGATAGTATACCAGGTGGATTGAAGCCGCGAACAGGGACTTATGATGGAATGGTTCGGATTGATGATCCTTTAGGCCAGACGATTAGCTTTGTAGCAGCGGAAGTTGAACAGCCCAACACAATTCATATCATACTCGAAGTCAGAGACCGGGGAGAACCAGCACTATTTTCATTTCAGCGGATACTAATATCAGTATTGCCTTAAATCATGATCCATTACAAACAGACTGAGGTATACCTGCAAGGGTAAGCAGGTTCTGTAAAATCATTCATACCTCAAAGCATCCACCGGATTCTTGCGGGCGGCTTTCAAGGTTTGTCCCAGTGTGATCAGTGTTTCAAATAGGAAAACCAGCAGGATACTGCCTGCAAATATCCACCAGTACAATGGTATTCGTACCGCATAACCATTCAACCATTTATTCAGGTACATCCAGCAAAAGGGCAGGGCTATCAATGAAGCTATAACTGTCCATATAAGGGTTGACTTATAGATCATTACAATCATTTCGCGTGTAGAACCTCCATTCACTTTTCTGATCCCAATTTCCTTGGTCCGGCTGATAATATTATGGGTTACCAGTGCATAAATCCCCATGATCACAATGATAATGGATAGGATGGATCCGGCCCCCAGAATATTGCGAAGTCTTTCTTCTTTTGTATAATATCTTTTATAGATGTCAGTGGCGAACTCATTGAGCATAATATAATCCTGGTCAAATGATTTCATTGTTCTGTTAATCTGAGCAAGTGTTTCTGCCATATCTGCCTTGGGTGCAATTCTGACAGGAATATTTCCTATCCGGTCAGAATAGGCAGTCATCATCAGAGGCTGAATATCCTTTGCCGCTGATTCGTAATGAAAATCTTCGATCACCCCAATCACTTCCATTGGATCTTCCCACATAGATACAGATTCACCAACGATCTTTTCAGGAGTGCTGCCCAGCATCTGCACAGCTGCTTCATTCAGAAGTACTCCAGACCTGTCAGAGATCCTGTCGGGATCGAAAAACCTTCCATTCATCAGCTTGAATTGATACAGTTTGCAAAGACCCGGATGAATCCGGTACTCAGAAATTGATTTACTCTGGCTCGGTGAATCACCATAGTTCCTGACTCCCTGGCCACTAAAACCCGATCCTATAAAATGACCGGATGCTGCTACCTGTTCCACACCCGGAATGTTCAGCAACCTGTCACGCATGGCAGGATAAGATTCGATGAGCTGTTGGTTAAGATTATGAATCAGCACAATATTTTCCGGATTGTACCCGGGTGACAGGTTTTTCAGATGCCGTGATCTGGGCATTGATCCCGATTAGGGTCGGCCAGGAGAATGATGGTAATCGAGATCTGAAATACACTGACCATCTTGAGTAGCATTTTTTTATCCCCGGCCGGATTTACAGTTCCCTGAATCAGGGGAATAACTTCTGACCTGCTCAGCATAAGGGCCGGGTAGAATCCCGAAATCAGGATGGTGCCAGTGTAAACAGCCAGCAGTATAAGATATAGCCCGGGAGTTCTCAGAACAGAAACGAATGATTCCCTTTGCATGATCTTTCCGAAATCAGGGATAAGGACCAGGGTGATAATAACTCCGGCCAAAAAGGAGATGGTAACTAAAACAAGGGTTTCCAGATAGAACTGGCCGATCAGTGTCTTGCGTTCGCGCACCATTAACCTTCCTGATACCGATCTCCCTTGAACGCCTGGCCCCGTTCAGTATATAGAGGTTTACAAAATTAGACAATGCAAGCAACATCACAATGATTGCGATAGCCAGCATATTATATATGGTTTTCACGTTTCCCGATGGGGAAAGGTCCTTAATGGCTGTCGTATAGAGGTGAAGCCTTTCAAGTGGCTCTGTGCTTGAAGTAAAAGTGGAACTTTCGTAATTGGCAAACCTCTCCGTAAGTATCCTGGAATTCTGGTCACGGATGATTTTGAGCACCGACTGATGATCGGGGCCTTCTTCCAACAAAAAATAAGTAAAAAATTCCAACCCACCCAGGTTCTCCAGGTTTGAAACAGCCTCCATGGGCATCATCATATCAAACTGAAAATGCGTATTGGCTGGTATGTTTTCAATAACTGCAACTACCATATAGGACTGCTTCTCCATTTCTATACTCTCCCCAATAACGTCATCAGTTCCAAAGATCCTGCGGGCAATTTTCTCAGTAATGACAACTTCATTGATCCCAGTCAGGGCATTCTCCAGATTCCCGCTTATTAGCTTTAGATCAAAAAGGTCGAAAAACCCGGGATCTGAATATAGTAGCCTGATGTCTTTAAATCTATTTTCCCCATAACTCACTTCCGGTCGTCCTCCCTGATAGACCTGGATGGTTTTCTCCACGCCTGCTACCTGGGACGGAATATCTGTGTAGGCTGCCCTGAGATTGATTGGCAGGACCAGGGACTCCCCCTTATCCGTCCAAATCGAATTCAGCCTGTAGATCCGTTCGGAGTTTTTAAAATGTTTGTCAAAGCTTAGTTCATACTGGATAAATACGGTAAGCAATATGGCAGCGGCCAGTCCGAATGGAAAGACCGGTCATGTTGGTAATCAAGCGATACGGAATCTCGTTTGATGATTCGGAAAATGCTTGTAAGGGTCATCGGTATATTAAATTGATTTAGTTAGCATTTCAGGCCTTTGGGCAAGAGCATATAAAGTTCAATAAAACTGAAATGCAAATCAAGTAATCTAGTGACGATTATAAACTCACTTTATTACCTACAAAACCGCTGATTGCTGGCAATTGAGGTTAAACCAGATATCATTAATAAATCACATAATTGCCATAAGCCCAAAACTATTCGTAATTTTATTTGCTGGAAAAACAAAACCGGAAATCTGAAAAATACTATTCTCATACCTGAGTATTACTATTGCTTATCGCTTCCTGCAAAAGAGACCAGCAGAGTACATCTGATGAAATGGTTTCATTGTATCCTGCTCCGAAAACAATTGCTGTAAACACCAGAGAAGGTTACCAATCAATTCTGTTACAGGAGACAGCATTCGGCCCATTATTAATTCATTGGGTGATACCCTAAAAACAGGGGTACCTGTTCCGGCCAGAGGCAAGGCCATCCATCCCGACAGTGTTGCCCAACCCAAAATAATTCCTGCTGGTGAACCAAGGATGGTATCCGCTCACCTTAACATGCATGAAATACCGGAAGCCCTCACCATCATTGCGGTAAATAAAAACTCCCTGGAAACTTTTACTCCCGGTGTAGATACTTCTTCTTTTGTACTGGTTAACTCTACTGGAGATACTAGTACCTACAGGTGTGCCCTTACCCATTTCTGGGACGGTTGTGCCCTGCCATGCAACCACATCCTGTTAAGGCTTCACCTCCACACATGAAAGATAATGCCAGCATTAATATAAAATACCTGGACGTAGACCAGGGGATGAATTCGTCTTATGTTATATCCAGCCTGGAAGATAGCCATGGCAATCTATGGTTCGGAACCTGGGGTGGAGGGGTAAGCAGGTATAATGGCGAAACATTTACACATTTTACCCAGTGAAGAAGGCTTAAGTAATAATCGTGTCTATTCCATCCTGGAGGATAGGCAGGGTAATCTATGGTTCGGTACATATTTGGGTGGGGTGAGCAGGTATGATGGCGAAACCTTTACGCATTTTACTGAAAAAGAGGGATTAAGCAACAATACTGTCAGATCCATTATTAAGGACAGTCATGGCAATCTATGGTTCGGCACAGGTGGTGGAGGGGTGAGCAGGTATAATGGAGAAACCATTACACATTTTACACAGAAAGAAGGATTAAGCAATAATTATGTTTGGTCCATCCTGGAGGACAGCCACGGCTATTTCTGGTTCGGTACGGAAGGCGGAGGGGTGAGCAAATATGATGGCGAAACATTTACGCATTTTACTGAAAAAGAGGGATTAAGCAGCAATAATGTCAGATCCGTATTGGAAGACAGCCATGGCAATCTTTGGTTTGGCACTGGTGGCGGAGGGGTAAGTAAATTTGATGGCGAATCATTTACGCATTTTACTGAAAAAGAGGGATTAAGTAATAATAATGTCAGATCCATATTGGAGGATAGCCATGGCGATCTATGGTTTTCCACTGATGGCGGAGGTGTGAACAGGTATGATGGAGAAACCTTTACACATTTTACCGAAGAAGAGGGATTAAGCAATAATTATAACTGGTCCATCATGGAGGACAGCCAGTGGCAATCTTTGGTTTGGCACATGGGCCGGAGGGGTGAGCGTGTATAACGGAAATTCATTTACGCATTTTACTGAAAAAGAGGGATTAAGTAACAATATTGTATGGTCTATCCTGGAGGATAGCCAGGGTAATCACTGGTTCAGCACAGAAGGCGGAGGTGTAGTCATGTATAATGGCGAATCATTTACGCATTTTACTGAAATTGAGGGATTAAGCAGCAGAAATGTCAGATCCATTCTGGAAGATAGCCATGGTAATCTATGGTTCGGTACAGGAGGCAGTGGAGTAAGTATGTATAGTGGGGAATTTTTTACACATTTTACTGTAAGAAGAGGGATTAAGTAGCAACAATGTCAGAACCATAAAGGAGGATAGCCATGGCAATCTATGGTTTGGAACTGGTGGCGGAGGGGTAAGCAGGTATAATGGCAAAACATTTACACATTTTACTGAAAAAGAGGGATTAAGCAATAATATTGTCCGGGCTATCCTGGAGGACAGTCATGGAAATCTATGGTTTGGCACCAGGGGTGGAGGGGTTAGCATGTATAATGGTGAAACATTTACACATTATACTACAAAAGAGGGATTAAGTAGTAATACAATCCTGTCAATTTTGGAGGACAGCCATGGCAATATATGGTTCGGAACCGGAGGTGGAGGTGTGAGTAAGTATAATGGTGAAACATTTACGCATTTTACTGAAAGAGAGGGATTAAGTAATAATATTGTCTATTCCGTCCTGGAGGACTCCAATGGTAATATATGGCTAAGCACAGAAAAGGGTTTAAATTGCCTGGTACCTGGAACGGATGTTATTCATACCTATGGCCAGCAGGATGGACTGAAAGGCATAGATTTCTATATAAACTCTGTATTATTGGACAGTAAAAACCGCATCTGGTGGGGCAGCAGTAAAAGTCTTACTATGTTGGACCTGAATTATTTTCAAGATCCCGGTTGAGCCACCAGTCCTGCAACTGAATAGAATAGAAATTGACGAGCTGTTTGCAGATTACCGCCATTTGACAATTGAAGACAGAAAAGAGATTGATTTCAATGGGGTGGCAAAGTTTTATAATTACCCTCTAAACCTGGAACTACCGTACAACAATAATCACCTGACCTTCCATTTTTCTGCCATTGACTGGTATGCTCCGCATAAAATAAAGTACAGTTACAAAATGGAGGGATTAAATGATCCCTGGAGTATACCAACATCAGAAGCCAAAGCAGATTACCGCAGTATGCCTTTTGGCACCTATACTTTTAAAGTGCGCGCCATTGGTGAAGCACAAAAGTGGAGCAAACCCTTTGATTATACATTTACCATAAACCCACCCTGGTGGCATACCTGGTGGGCAAGGGCTGGATATGGCATAGCAACCTTGATGATTTTTATCGGATTTGGACGTTGGCGTACTGCCAAAATAAAACAACAGCAGAAAGAATTGGAAGCTGAAGTAGCCAATGCTACTGTATTAATTAGAGCGCAGAAAGAAAAGGTTGAAAACCAACGAGATGAGATTGAAGCCCAGAAAGAAGAAATAGAATCTCAGCGGGACGAGGTTGTAGCGACAAATGAGGCCCTGGAAAAACATGAACGTGAGTTAAAGTTCACACTGGAAAATCTCAAATTAACGCAGTCCCAGTTAATCCAATCTGAAAAAATGGCCTCTGTGGGATTACTTACTGCAGGAATAGCCCATGAATTGAACAACCCCATAAATTTCATGAGTGGTAATGTAAATCCCCTGCTGCGGGATGTGAATGACATTTTTACTCTCATAGAGAAATATGACGAGATCATTAAGTCTAACAAACTTGAAGGTTCCTTTAGCGAAGTAGACCAGTTAAAAAGGGAGATGGACTTTTCATTTTTAGTAAAAGAGATATATAAACCTGTTGGAAGGAATTGAGGATGGCGCCAGCAGATCCAGTCAAATTGTGAAAGGTCTGCGCAGTTTTTCAAGACTTGATGAAGAGAAGTGCCAACTCTATGATATTCATGATGGAATTGATTCAACCTTAATATTATTGCATAACAAAATCAAGGACAGGATCAAAGTCCAAAAGGAATATGGGGAATTTGAGGAAGTAGAGTGCTTTCCCAGCAAACTCAACCAGGTCATTATGAATATTCTAACCAACAGCATCCAGGCCATAGATGGTAAAGGTGAAATATTCATTCAAACGGTTAGCAGTGCTATTGGAATAAAGATTATCATTAAGGACAATGGAAAAGGGATGGCCCCTGAAGTGAAAGAACATATTTTTGAACCATTCTACACGACCAAAGGAGGTGGGGGAAGGAACCGGACTGGGTCTTTCAATCAGCTATGGAATCATTGAACAGCATAACGGAAATATTGATGTTATTTCCGAACCTGGTAAAGGCACTGAATTTATTATTTCCCTGCCGAAAACTCAATCTGATAACTGACAAGTTTAAAAGCCTGCTGACTATCTCAATTAAATCCAGATTTTCACTGCCATCATTATTGACCAGTCCAAACTGGCCGCTTTTATAGTTCCAGTTCGCCGAACCGACATTATTTTCCTTAAATATCTCCATCATGTCGGTATACCAGCGCAAACGATCTTCTTCGGGTGCACCTTTCAAAACACCGTATTCACCGCAATACAAAGGCAGATTTAATTCCTTTGCCTTTCTGAAAGGCTTCTCCATCATATCTGTCATTACCTGCTTGTTAAATTCCTTTCCTATCCAGTCTTTAGCTTCATCTTTCAGATCTTCCTGGAGAGCATCAAATTCCTCCTGTGTTAAGATCACCCCCGGGTAGCTCACTGGACCGGTATAATCCTTTAGACCTGTCCAGGATGCATGGTAATGAGTCAGCAAAAACGGCTCGTAAAAATGATAACTCAATATGATATTTTTGTCATCAGGCACTTTCAATTCATCAAATGTACTGGCCGACTGCCAGCGGTTGGAACCAATCACAATCAATCGCTCAGGTTCCATTTCCCGGATAGCAGCAAAACACCTGGCCAATAATTTATTCCAGTCTTCAGCCTCATCTGCCACTGCTTCATTCATTAGCTCATAGGCAACCATAGAAACCGGATACTTTTTTAAAGCGGATGAAAGATCACGCCAGAGATCGCAAAATTTTTCCTGTTCCCTGGGATCCGTCCAAAGTGGTTTTTCTTCTGCATTGAAATGATGGGAACGCAAAATATGGAGATCAATAATTACACAAAGGTTGTTTTTTATGCTCCATTCTACACAGTTGGTCATAATTTCAAAGGCTTCATTATGACGATTGCCCTGTTCATCCCACATCTGTTCTTCATCAATGGGCAGGCGCACATGTTCAAATCCCAATTCAGCAATATACTCAAAGTCTTTCTCCTGGATAAATAGCTGACGCTCCTCCCCTCTTTTCCCGCTTTGCGAAAGCCAATGGGCCAGGTTGGTCCCTTTGCCAATTACAAAATCAGAAGGTGAATTTTTTTGCTCCGAAGTACAAGACACAATTGTCAAGGATGCTATTAATACAAGAATGATTTTTTTCATATTAGTAGCCTTTATTCATTTTACCTTTCACCTGGTTCAGTGTTGATTTTCTTCATTTCTTCCGGTGTAAAATTGACATCTCCTGTAATATCCGCTGGAACCCAGCATTGTTCAAGAGGTGCAACAACCGGGGTCTGGATGGGTATTACATATTCTTCTATACCTTCAGCATTCTTTTCAATGCTGCCACCAGCGCTTACAACAGCCTCTCTGGACAATGATTCACATACCTTTAACAGGGAAGGGAAATCATACGCAGTAAAAGAAAATTTTGTGGTATTGTCAATTCCTGTTTTGTATTTTTCCGGCAGGTTTTCAAACCCCAGGGATGTGGCCAGGATTCCCGCAGCATTTGAAGGATTACAATCAGAGTCCATGTCCACATCGCATTGACACAATAATGGTATTATCCATATCTCCCTCACCATAAAGCAGTCCCATTACAATGTAAGCACCATTTAATTTTGCATCGATATTAAAATCAGTAGCTGTTCCATTGCAGCTAAACTTCCTGTACTCATGGTTCAGGTTATATTTATCTTCAATCAGCTGCCAGGTTTCTTGCCAGTCATCCGGGTTTTCTTTATGCCAAATTAAAACATCCCGGATGGCTTCTCCATATTGGCTTTCTGCCGGGATACAAGCTAATCCGGCCTGAATAATTTTAGTAATATCTTTCTCAAAAAATGCCTCAGCATACATTGCTCCAACAAACTGGCCTCCATAAAGTCCGTCTCCATAGTTCATTAATCGGCCAAACTTTTCTCCCAGGTCTATCACAGTCTGTGGCATGCCGGGAGATATCAGTCCAGAAAAATCAGCTTCAATTTGATAATCAATATCATCAGCATGCGAATTATATTTTGGATGCCCGGAATATGGCGGAGCAATACCCGAACGCAGATTCTCCCGGCCATAACGGTTGGCATGCCACAACCTATACTGGCTGTTGGCAAAATCTATCCCGGCTTGCCTTATAGAAACATCGAAGCCATAATCTTCGAGTGTTTTTAAAAATGTCATTTCTACATAAATATCATCCTGGTATTGTTGATTAATCATGTCTGGTTTCCATTCTGGCACTTTTTCCTCGGGAATGATGATTCCTTTGAATTTAAATTCTGTTGGTGCTCCCCAGCCCACGCCTGCCATCTGACCAAGCCACCCGGCTTTCATTCTGCTCTGATATTCCTCAACAGATATTCTTCTAAAATCATTCTTTGTGCTGCAGCTAATCAAGCATATAATTAATATCAAAACTCCCACGGAAGTAATTATTTTCTGCGCTTTCATTATTGCTGGTTTATAATAATGGCACCTAAAGTTATGCTTTCAAGAGTCAAAATCCAATATAAACATGCCTGGTCTATCATTAATGAAAGCAACGGAGTATACGTGGATTAAATTACATTGAACAAGGAAAGAGCGAGGAGGAGACAAGTAATTGACTGACCAAATCCGGATTGGGAACTCGGGATTTTATGGTGGAACGGGAAATAAGGTCAATCTCACGAGAAAGACGGTGCTGATGAAATAGTATGAACTAACCTGCAAAAGAAACTCCTTTCAATCGCCTGCGAGGGACAGCCTCAATGCAGCCATTTCCTGGGTGTTACGAACCAGCAGGATGTTGTCAACAAGCACCGGGTGGTTCCAGGTTTTGCCTTCGATAGCCGGGAACCGTGTTAACTCCGTTAGCCTGTCAGGGACTGCTTCAACCAGTGCTATCTCTCCCTTCTCCGTTAGCACCAGCAGCAAATCCTGGTCGGCCAGCAAAATGATCTGTCCACCATAACGTCCGCCTTTCCATTTGCGCTTGCCATTCTCAAGATCGATGCATGCCAGGCTGGGGCCAACAAAACCGAAGGCATGGTCCTTATGAACCACGAAGTCATTAAAAGAGGATTTCAACTGGACTGACGTCCAGCGCTCCTCTATTGTCCATCCACCGGTGGATTGTGAAACCTTGATGCGGCGCATACCCTCTGCCCCCCCGGTATTAAGCAATACATCTCCATTGGCAGTAATAGCCGGTTGCAGAATACGGTCTCCCTGAGGCCAGGGAAAGCTCCCAGAGCATTGTACCGTTTGCCGGTACAATACTGATCGCACCATCCTACCTCATTCATGAACAATACTTGCTCTACACCGGCTATGGTTAACGGATGTGGAGAACTGTATCCACTGCCACCCTCCGGGCCGAACCAGCGTGGTTCTCCGGTGGCGATGTCATAGGCTACCATGGAGCCGGCTGTGGCGACTATTACAACATCGCCGACCACCAGGGGTGAGCACGTGAAGCCCCAACCAGGAATCTCCGTTTCAGTATCGGAAGCAGCATTTCGTGACCAAACAACATCACCATTTCCTGCATCTAGAACGCTAAGAATTCCTGTGGCACCCATTGTGAAGACACGTCCTTTACTAAGTGTAGGAGTTGACCGCGGACCGGCTCCTGCATGTGAATCCCAGAACCTGGCTGGATCACGGTGTATCCATACCGGCTCACCAGTAGCCAAGTTGTAACATGAAACGATTTCGTCCTCACCCCGCTGTTCCTGGGTGTAAATGAGGGTACCATGGACAGAGAAAGATGAGCAGCCAGGTCCTATCTGCCTGCGCCACACTTCGGTGGGGGGAACTTCAGACCAGTCGGTCTCTATCTTTACACCGTATATGATTCCGTCGCGATTGGGTCCACGAAAGCCTGGCCACTCTGCTTCGGTATCCATGGCTTCTGCGACTGATGGGAGCTCTGCCAGGTCTTCACCAGTTTTGGCCATGAACTTTTCCTCTCTCGTTTCTGACCACCGCCATTTGAAATCATGACGGGCCTCACCGGTCATGCCTTCGGTCCGCAATAGCGTCCACACACCGGATGCGAGCAATATGGTTATGACCATTGTTGCGCGCCGGGGTCTCTCCCTTAGATTATGGCTGGCCACAGCCCAGGCAACCAGGGCAAGGCTCATTACCGGTATGGAAAAGATGATGAACATCCCCCCCTGCATAGCCGTTGCAATCGACTCGTGAAGGATCTGTGATGCAGCCACCAGAGAGACTATCATAAAGATGACAGCACCCCAACGTTCGAGCCGGGGTGCCCTGCTGAAAAACGCCCACCAAACAACGATAGCCAAGCCACCCAGTATCCCTCCAAACACACCCACTACAGCACTGCCGGGAATAACCATTGGAACGACAAACCAGACCAGCCATTGAAGTATCACGATGATAATGCCGGGTTTCAGCCTGAGCATTTTCTGCCGGGTCTGACCAGCAGCTAGTTCTTGTTCTTTACTGTATTGACATTTATATCTTTTTTCACAAGCCAGGCAAATTATCCGGATCCAGCCATTCCCCAAGACTGCTTACCGCCGACATGTTAAAGAAATCCAATGGTTTTAGACCTTCAGAATCCATGCTGACAATATTCGTTGGGACGTTAGATAAAGGTACGGAAAACAATTCTGCAAATCCACCAGGCCTGTCAGTCTGAATCATCAGTTCAGTCAGATATGTAAATGATTCGTAATTGATTGAATGAATTTCAACAAATACTGAATCCCCTGGCAATAATGATGGCAAGTTCATCACCTGCCGCATCCGTATCATGGGGATTGATAAGCTCACGAATCATTTCCATAAAAGAAATTCCATCAATATTACTGCCAGCTGCAAAACCAGCATCGAAAGCCAGGTTGATTTCATTGGGTTTATTCAGAAAGGAACCATTCTTATACGCCTTTATCCAGTATGTATCGCCAGGTCCAACAATATCATTGGCATAGAACTGGGCGTAATATCCTTCCGGATAGATAGATTCTTCCTCATAGCTAAATACAATGCTGTCAATCTCAGGTACCCTGTTTAACAATGATGATGAAGTATATACTTTCTCTCCGATTTCAACATATAAGCTATAAGAGTTCATGATTGTTCCAATTTGGGGGTATTCCGGAGAAGGGATCCACTCATAAACTCCCGGGGATTTCTCAAGGAAATCAAACTGTATATTTCCTTCATTATCGATGATATATACGGTAGCATTTTCGACTCCAGCATTGGATACATGAATCAAAATATGGAAGTGTTTCAGTAATTCTGATATATTGTGGGGCCTGGATTATCATTGATCCAGGCATCGATAACAATTTGTGGTTCTGCTTGTTCAAGTTCCGGGTATATATTATCCTCGCAGGACCAAAAGAAAGAAGCAGCAAATAAAACGGTTAATAGAAATTGTAGATTTTTCATTTCAGTTAGAATTTAAAATTGTAAGATATTGATGGAATTATTGATCCGATAATGGCCAGTCTTGGTACCTTTTGTTGCAACCGGCTGACCGGGGATTAGCCCTGTCTCTATCCTGGGAGAAATATATGGAAAAGGGATTTTTACGTGCATAAACATTATACGCTCCGAATACCCAGTAGTCCTGGTTTTTACGGACTTTACCACTTTTTTTCACCTTTTTCCCGTCCAGGCGAACTGAAAGATCGAGACGATGATAATCTTCAATACGAACATTGTTTCTGCTTTCATACGCATTGTGGGGTACAACATAGCCCTGCATTTCTAACCTTGATGTCGGGAAGGTAGTCGGGGTGCCGGTTATATAGCTAAAATTACCCGAGAATGACCAGCGTTCATTTAGTTGGTATGCTCCTGTAAGACTCAGATTATGTTTCTGATCGAACCGAGTTGGATACCAATCTCCATGGTTAATGCCATCAACTTTCATTTCAGTCCTTCCCAGGGTATAACCAATCCAACCGGTGAATCTCCCAGTATTTTTCTTCAGGGAAATTTCCATTCCGTAAGCCCTGCCAATGCCGCTAAGCAGGTCAGCTTCAATAAACTCATTGATGAAAAGCTCTGCACCATCAATATATTCCATCTGGTTCACTGTGGATCTGTAATAGAGTTCCAGAGACGCTTCAAATCCATTGTTCCGGAAATTCCTGAAATAACCCAAACCAAAGGCATTGGCTATTCCCGGTTTAATGTTATTTGTACTTGGCATCCAGATATTAAGCGGATTGGAAGCGGTAGTATTCGAGATCAGGTGAAGATATTGTGCCATCCGGTTATAGCTGGCTTTGATAGAACTGGAGCGACCGATTTGATATTTTGCTGAAAACCTGGGTTCTAATGTTGCATAATAGGTGATTGGCTCACGATTACCCACCTCAGATATCCCGGTTAATTGCTTTCGTCTTCCCACCTCGGTTTCTACATATGAATATACTTTCCCTGGACCTGCAAACATAAAAGTTGAAACCCGGAGGCCATATTCAAATTCTAATTTTGAGGATATGGTTTGTTTATTACCAATATATCCAGCTATTTCATAAGCATGTTTGGGGTCAAGGCTCACGTTGTTTGGTTGTCCTCCACTATTAAACAGTGCATTTGCCGGATCAAACCGGTAATACAATATTTCTCCTCCGAAATAAATTTTATTATTCGCATTCAGGGAATATGAAAATTCAGGTTTAAGTGCCGTTGATCGGATCCTGGAATCCCACTCAAAACGGTCTGTCGTAATCTTCCCCTAGCATTAATTCGTATGTATAGTCACTGAAATATGATGTAAGGTTGAAGAACATCCTGTTACTAATTAAATGATTCCATCTTAAAGTGGCTGTTCTGTTTCCCCAGCTAAATCCCTGGTGTTCGGTGAACATGAACTTATCCTGTCCAAAGTATCCAGAGAGGTAAAGGCGGTCTTTTTCGCCAAATGTATAATTGGCCTTTAAGGTCAGATCCCAGAAATTCAAGGCCTGTCCAGATTCAAGTGCATTGGTAAAGGTCCTGGCAAGTACATCTGCATAAGATCTTCTGGCTGCAATGATGAATGATCCTTTGTCTTTCACAATGGGTGCTTCAAAGGTTAGCCGGCTAAATATGGTTCCAATGCCACCTTGGACGCCAATACCGTTTGGTATTTCCCTCTTTCATTTTGATGTCCAGAATGGATGCGATCCTTCCTCCATAAAGGGCTGGTATGCCACCTTTGTATAATTTAACGTCTTTTACTGCATCCGGATTAAATACAGAAAAGAATCCCATAACGTGGGATGAATTATAAACCGGCGCATCATCCAGTAAAACCAGGTTCTGGCCAACACTGCCTCCCCGCACATTAAAACCAGAGGCACCTTCACCCACGGTACTTACACCAGGCAATAATTGAATGCTTTTAATCACATCAACCTCGCCAAGAAAGGCCGGCATTTTTTGGATGGTTTTAATATCAAGTTTTTCAACACTCATTTCTGTACTTGTCACATTATGATCCCTGCTCTTTGCCAGGATCACAACTTCATCAATCTGCATTACCTCTTCAACCAATTCAAGGTCATCCGCTGATCTGACATTAGTTCAATCCTATGAGATATTGTTCCATATCCGATATAACTGAAATCTATGTGTATAAGTTCCTTCAGGTAAGGTCAGGGAATAAAATCCATATGCATTGGTAACCGTTCCACTACTCAGTTCCTGTACATATATGGCGGCTCCGATTAAAGATTCTCCATTACCGGAATCTCTCAGATACCCATTTAAAGTAATTCCAGCGGATTTTTCCTGACCGAAAGAGTAGCCAGGAGTAAACATTGTAAGATCAAAAAGAATCCCAAGTGAGAAATTGAAAAATTGTTTGATTGATGTCATAATATTTTGTTTAGGGGATTTATTGCTTGATTCTTAATCTTTTTAAGTTTTTCAAATCTATGTTTGTAATATATCAGATTAGAATTCCCTGTAATACACGGGATTAAGATTTGTTATGAGTTGTGAGATTTTTGGGATAAATGGTTGAGCTGGGATGAATGGTATAGGTGAGGAATACATCCAGCTATTGAGCTATGTGTGATACTTTTCATTTCAGTTTGTCGTTAGCTTTATCCAATAACTTCTTTTCATGTTCATTTTCAGTTGGATTAACTGAAATAAGTTTCAGATTTAGATCCCTGATCAGGTTGAGAATTCCATGCATAAATGCATCATCTTTTACATTTCCGGAAAGAATGGTATTGTCTCCTTCATAGATTAAGTCCATCCCTTCAAACCTGTCTTCCCATACTTTATCAAGATGTCCCTGTAGTTTAATCTTGGTTTTGCCTTTCATTTTTTTTACATTAAATTTTAAGGCAAAATTGGGGATCACCCATCAAAAAAAAATCACCCTCACGGGTGATTCAAAGGGTGATTTTATATTAGGACGGAAAATACTGGAAAGGGAAATGACGCTACATTAGAGTATTCTCAGTTCCCTTGCTTTATTGACTGCTTTCGATCGATTATTTACTTCAAGTTTTAAGTAAATATTCTTCAAATGAGTTTTAACAGTATTCAAGGAAATAAATAGTTTATCAGCGATTTCCTGATTAGTCAAGTCTTCGGCAATGAGTTTCAGGGTATCCAGCTCACGTGCACTTAAATCTGAGTCTATTTGAACTTCTCCATACTTATTGTTCTTACTGATGGCAAATTTTAGTTTATCAATGAAGGTTTTGGGAATATTGGTTTTCACAGTCGCCTGAATTTTAATCACTTCATCTATTAAATCATAAATATGCTCTACACTGAAAATAAAGTATGAAATCAGGTTTTCATCTGAAGCAAATTCCATTGCTTCAATCAATTCTCCTATTGCTTTTTCATGATTACCTCTTAATTTAAACAGGTAGGTATACAAAATTTTAAGTTCAATCACTCTTTCAATTCTTTGTCCGGTATCTGCCAGGGTATATAGTTCCTTAAGAAGTTGTTCCGCTTCATCCAATTTATTTTGAATCAGTAATAACCGGGCATAAGCCTGGTATGCAGATTCGTTTGCATGAGATTTCTCTTCGTCAAGTTCCAGGCCAAAATCCAGAATAACATCATTGGCCTGTTCAATCAGGTTGTCTTTAAGTAATATATAAATCTTCCATCCGATAACCATGGAAGTTAAAAATGGGGGCATGCTAAAACGCTTCAATATATCTTCCAATTCATCTATTTTCTCATCTGCCTCGATATCTCCACGCATCTTCAATAAGAAGGAATAGAACATTAAAATGAAAATATTGAGATAAATGTCTTTTCCACTCTTGCTTAAACTATAGGCAATTTTAACATTTTCGTATGCCCTGTCCATATCTGCCCAGGTGAAATGAGAAACTCCCATAATAAAATACAGCGCGGCATAAGTCCATTCGGCTTTTGATAATTCTGAATAACCCCTTTCGTTCATTAAAGCCAGCAGGTCTGTACATCTATTATAAGCTGATTTATAATGCCCCAGCTGTTGTTCGCTCTCTGCTAGCCTAATTACAATAGTTGATGTTAGATAGATGTTCCCGGATCTCCTGCCGTATTGCAGGGCCTTGATGTAAGCTTTGTTACTTTCAACTAATTCTCCGTTAGAAAAATAGGCAATACCATAAGAGAACCAGGCCCAGCTAAACCAGAAAGGGTCATCCTCTGACAGGTTTTCCATGGCTATTTTACAATAACCAAGAATTTTCTCTGAATATTCTTCATTGGAATATAAATAGGCAAATGCAACAGCTAATTTGCCCAGCAGCGTCTTGCTCTTTTGAATATCTGGCTGAGATAAACTATTATTGTTTATCCTCTTCCTGGTTATTATTTCAGCACTCAACAGAAAAGGTTCAGCTTTCTGAGCCTGACCGGCAGCAATTAATATCCATGAATAGTACAGACAGAAGTCAGGATTCTTTTTTATCAGTTCATCAGGCAATAAATCACCATAATTCATAATGGCGGAATGCAGTCCCTTTTCCCATTTAGCCTCCACTATGCTACCAAGTAATTGAATACACTTCTCGTAATTATTATTTTCCATTGCATGATCTATGGCTAATTCATGCATATTATTTTGTTCATACCACTCACAGGCCTTATTATGAAGTTCTTCTATTGTAGATTTTTCATTAAGTAATAGCCTTTGTTTTAATAAATCAGCAAAGAGATGATGATATCGGTACCACTGCCGTTCAGCATCCAGCGGAAAAACAAACATGTTATTTTTCTCCAGGTTCTCAAGGACCAGCTGGCTGTCATTACGGCCTAAAACAGCATTACAGAGAGGAGTGGAAATCTGCTCCAGGATTGATGTTTTCAACAGAAATTCCTTTATGTCATCTGACTGGATTTTCAATACCTCCTCAATCAGATAATCCATAATATACCGGTTATTCCCTGCAAATGCTTCGATGAAAGCAGAAGTATCTTCATAGCCCTGCATTGACAATGCTGCCAGTTGAAGACCGGCGATCCATCCTTCTGTTTTGGTTTCAAGGGAATAGATATCCTCAGGTGAAAGCTTGATTTTGAATTTTTTATTAAACAACTCAAAAATATCATTAGCCGAAAAACTAAGCTCATCTGATCTGAGTTCTACCAACTGATCCTGGCTTCTTAATTTTGCAATAGGCAGGTTAGGATCAGACCGGGATAAAATTACAACATGTATATTATCGGGAATATGTTCCAATAAATAGGTGACTATTATTAAGATTTCACTGTTACTGATCAGGTGAAAATCGTCAAACACCAGCATAAAATCCTGATCGATGTTGAGTATATCATTGATCAAGAGGCTGGTAATTGATTCAGCGTTTGGTTCTTTAGGCGAATTCAACAATTCGAGAGCAGATTGTCCGAAATCCGTCCTGATATTTTGAATTCCCCAAATTATATAACTCAAAAATACAGCAGGATCATTGTCTCCTTTGTCAAGTGAGAACCACGCTGTCGGAATTTCATGATAATGTATCCAATCACTTATGATGGTTGTTTTACCAAATCCAGCGGGAGCAGAGATGAGAATTAATTTTCTTTTCAGTCCCAGGTTTAAACTTTCAAAAAGACCTGCTCGATGAACTAAATCCTGACCTGCAGAAGGAATGTGCAATTTTGTTAGAAGCATGTAAGCAATTTAAGAAATCTCGGGAATTGGGCATTTCCCTCTGATCATTCTAGATACTGGCCCAGCTCCAACCAGCGCTGAAGTTTTGTTTCGATGAGTTCAATGACATCAGCAATACGCTTTGATTTCTGATCGAGGGACTCATAACCAAGCTTCCCGGCACTCTAACTCAGCCTCCAGGGATGTTTTTTCCTTTTCCAGTTCCTCAATATCTGCTTCCAGCCGACCATACTCTTGCTGCTCTTTGTAGCTGAGTTTTGTTTTTGCCTTTCCCGCGGCTTTACTTTCCCTGGGATCATGCTGTTTTACAGAAACCTTGACCAGGTCTTTTTTCTCCTTCTTCTCCAGCATTCCTTTGCCTGGCGGTAGGCTCGTATAGGATCCATAATGATCCTTTATCATCCCATTCTCCCTCAAAGATGAAAAGGTGATCAGTGAGTTTATCCAGGAAATACCGGTCATGGGATACTATTATCAGACAGCCCTTGAATGAGAGCAGGAATTCCTCCAGCTTATTAAGTGCAATAAGGTCGAGGTCATTCGTTGGCTCATCCAGGATCAGAAAATTTGGATTCTTTGATCAGAACGGTTAGCAGGTGCAGCCTGCGCAGCTCTCCCCCGCTCAGTTTCGAGATCATTTTGTATTGTGATTCCGGGAGTGAACATAAAGTGCTCCAGAAATTGCGAGGCAGAAATGGTCTTTCCATCTTCCATCATCACTACTTCAGCAATCTCCCTTACGGCATCAATCACCCTTTGCTCCTTTTCCCATTCCTGTCCGAGTTGCCTGTAATATCCCATTACTACCGTTTCTCCCAGGTCTATGGTTCCGGAATCCGTGGTACTTCCAATGCAGAGATCACATCCAGAAAAGTTGTTTTACCCGTTCCGTTCCTGCCAATCACTCCCAGCCGCTCACCTTTCGAAAACTTATAGCTAAATCTTTAAGGATCTTAAGCGATCCATAGGCTTTACTGATATTTTCTAAATCCAGGATTTTCCCTCCAAGGCGCGGTGCCCTTACCTGGAGTTTTAATTCACCCTGATCAGATACCAGTTTGGCTCTCTCCCTGATACCATCAAAAGCATCAATGCGGGCCTTTGATTTAGTGGTCCTGGCCTTTGGCATCACCCGCAGCCATTCCAGTTCCTTCTTCATCAATTGGGTAGCCTTGTCTGATTCCACCTTTTGCAGTTCCTCCCGTTCTGCTCTTTTTTGAAGAAATAACTCATAATTCCCCTTATAGTGGAACATCTTTCCCTGGTTTAATTCGATGATGCGGTTGCAAACCCTATCCAGAAAATAGCGATCATGGGTAACCATCAGTAACGTGAGGGATGATTGGGAAAGGTAACGCTCCAGCCATTCAATCATATCGATATCCAGGTGATTGGTTGGTTCGTCCAGCATGAGCAAATCGGGCTCATCCAGCAAAACCATGGCCAAGGCCAGCCTTTTCTTTTCCCCGCCTGAAAGCTTGGATATTATTTGTGAAGTATCGGTGATCCGAAAAAGGTCCAGTAACTGCTTCAAACGCCTTTCATAATCCCATGCATCCAGCCTGTCCATCTCATTACTGGCCTCTTCAAGTGTTTTAGCTGTATCTGGAGTCTGACTATGCGAGTGCTTATCCAAGCGCCCTCTCATAACGCTGGATCACAGTGAGTACCGGTGTGTTGGCTGTGAGGATCAATTGATCAATTGTCAGGGAACCATCAAGATCTGGTACCTGCTCCAGAAAGGCTGTTTTTATTCCACTCCGAAAAGTAAATTCTCCTGAGTCTGAAGCCATCCTGCCCATCAGGATTCTTAAAAGCGTTGTCTTCCCGGTTCCATTCCTGGCGATCAGTGCTGTCTTATCCCCACGTGCCAGCCCGAAGGTAAGTCCCTCAAAAAGAACCTGCTCACCAAAGGATTTCGAAAGATTCTCTGCAGAAAAGTAATTCATCTCCAATCATCAAATTTCCGTGAAGTTAATACTTCCCAAATGATACAATAACAAGTTCTGCAAGATCTTTAGTATGATCTATTAATTATACAGGGTAGTAACATAACTTTTCTTGACCCGCTTTACAAATATTGGTTGGAGAAATACTATTTTAAGATGTAATACATTCCGGCAATCTCGCCTTCATCCTGAATGAGATGGCTATTCTCTAATCATATTTCAGGGTCTTGGCGGGATTTGTTTGAGCAGCTTTTAGTGTCTGGGAACTTATTGTCAGAAGTCCCACGACAACAACTATAAATACTCCTGCCAGAATGGTGCCGATCCCGAAATCAACCCGTTTTGTCAAATACTGTAGCCATAGATTATTGACCAGGTATGCAATAATGCCACCGATAACTGCAGCTATAAACATCAACCACAAGTATGATTTTGAAACCAGGAATATGATATGGTTGACTTCTGCACCGAAAACTTTTCTGATGCCGATCTCCCTCCTTCGGGTTTGCGTACTGTAGGTAGCCATTCCAAGCAGGCCAAAGCCGGCAATTATGAGCGCCAGTATGGTAGCAAAACCAACGGTATACATGATATCCTCAAAGAAGGTATAGTAAAATCTTATTCTGCCATCAAGAAAATCTCCATTAAATTCATGGATTGGATCAATCTTTCTCCATGTTCTTTCCAGTTTACTTACAGTAGCTGGCATGTCAGGGGAATCCAGTCTCAGGAAAGCATGACGATAATTTCCTGGAATATATCTTAACAGCATGGGTTTCAGATTAAGAAATACTGCTGCGTACTGATAATTCTTAATGATACCAATAATTTCGACTATGGTTGAATCATTCAGGATCAGGGTTGTCCCTAGAGCTTCCTGTGCAGTTCCCAGCTGGAAATGTTCGACGGTCATTTCGCTGGCGATCACGAACTTCTCATTTTCTGTACTCATATTGTCAGGGAAGTTTCTCCCGGCAATCAATTCCAATCCCATGGTTTCAATGTAATTTTCATCCGCTGAAAAATAGTTGGCTCCATATTTTTCATCTTCCATATTCAATCTAATATCAACCCCCTGTAAATTTCCTTCACCCGGAATGTGTGACGATGCAGTGATGTTAAGTACTTCAGGTAGCTGACTATATTCAGCGTTCACCTTGCTGAAATCTTTTCCCTGCAGGTTAATATCATAGACCACTTCAGCATCAAACCCCATATCAGCATTGATCATGAAGTTCATTTGTTTGAAAATCAATAGTATTGAAATGATGAATACCATAGAGAATACGAACTGTGTGACAAGCAATATTTTCCTTAATGTGAGGCGGCTGAAAAATCTGACGTTGGTTATACCCTTAAGTACAAATATCGGTCTAAAAGCAGAAATAAAAACAGCAGGCAGAACACCTGAAATTAAACCGGTAACCAGTGCGAAGATCAAGAACCAGAGATAGATTTTTATATTTTGCTCCGGTCTTATCTCAAGCAGCGACATCATTTGCATACCGGAGAAAGCCGGTAATAAATACTGTAAAAATGCGAATGCCAGGAGCAGCGAAATGACGGCTATGACAATTGCTTCAAGCAAAAACTGCAGGATCACCTGTGGTCTGGTTGCTCCAAATGTCTTCCTGACACCTACCTCTCTTGCCCTCAGCATGGAGCGCGCCACAGAAAGACTGGTATAATTGAAGGCTGCAGAAATGATGATGACCAGGGCCAATCCACCCAGGAACAATATGAATACTTTGGGCATAAAAACACCTATTTCATTGGCCATTAATGGACCCGGGACGATTTTGTCGAGTGGCTGGAGATAGAAAGATAAATTATGATCCTCATTGCCTTTGTACTTCTCAACACTTATCTGATCAAATATCTGCTGTATGTTATCAAGGTCAGCATCTTCGTGGAGAAGAAGATATATCCAGCTTCCAGAAGTGGTTGACCAGTTGTTGACAAATCTTGGTTCATCCCTTTTTTGATCAAGGATTTCAAGGGTAGACATAGATACCAGTGCTTCAAACTGGAGGTGTGATTTTTCACTAGTTTTAGCCAAAACACCTTTTACCTCGTAGGCCCTGAGTGTATCGATTTCTATAAACTTTCCAATGGGATCCTCCTCACCAAAAAACTTATTAGCAGTTTCCCAGCTCAGCACCAGTGAATATGGTTCATCAAGGATTCCCTCAACAGAGCCTTGCTCTAACTGAAAATCAAAGACATCAAAGAATTCAGTGCTGGTATAGAACCCATTTAAGGACAGTCGGGTATCCTTATACAACCCCTCTCCTCCAAAAGAATTATTCAAAATAATCACCTCTTCTGCGATGGCATAATTATCCCGAAGTTCAATTCCTAAAGCATAAGGATTTGAAGCCATCTTCAGGGACATTTCAAATAGACTATCCACCTGCTGGACCCTGTAGATCCTCTTACTTTTCGTATGCATCTTATCATAGGAAAACTGGTCGAGAATGACCACTATGATGAGCATGCAAACCGACATACTCAAGGATAGACCAAAGATATTAATCAATGAAAATCCCTTATATCTAAGAACATTCCTGAAGGCAGTGAGAAGGTAATTTTTAATCATAACAAAACACTTTTAATGTTATTATAAAATTAAAGGTGACTCATCATCCACCAGGAGTGTATTAAAGCTGTTAGATTCGTCAAAAAAAATTGCTGTATCATTCCTCTCCCAAGCCCTTCTTCCCTTAGACATACTATTCTTATCACTGGTTACAAAAATTCTCATCCTTCTTTTGAACCTCCCCCAAGAACCTGGATGATTGGTTAAGCTATAAAAAATGTAGTAATTTGCTGACATTAAATAAAAAAATATGATAATCATAAAAATTATAAGCAGGAAAGGAATTAGTAATGCACTTTTTATATCATTCCTGATTTTCCAAACCATACCTTCTTTGAATGCCCAGGATGGCCAGAACAAAGTATCCGTAGCTGGAGGTGCTTCTTTCTGGCTGGAACCTTTATGGAGTACCCAGATAGATCCCCGTTGGAAAGCTGGTAAAATCAAAGGTGATGTAGAAGATGGGATTACTGCTGAGTTCGTAGAATTCTCTGCCGATGGCAAGCTACTTGTTAGCGGCAATGGTCAGGGAGAGGCATTTGTTCTCAATGCAACTGATGGCTCCATCAAGTACACGTTTACTTATATTACTGAAGAAGAGGTCAATCGTATTAACAGGGATAAGGTTTCCAGCATCTCTGGCGGATTCACCAAATCCATGGAAGCCGAATGTGGTACTTTTACACCAGATGGCCGGTATGTGGTATTGGGGGGAAATCTCAATGGCATTAAAATCTTTGACCTGGCTGACGGTTCCTTATTCAGGCATATTGAAGTCGAAGAAGAAGTCGATGGTCTCAGTATTTCACCCGATGGCCGTTTTTTCGCTCATGCATCCTTTCGTTCTGCCAAGGTCTTAGGAACGAAAAACTGGGAGATGCTTCAAAGCCTTGAATATGGCAAAGATAGTAGGGGTAGTGTTGTCAATTCTATAGATTTTACTGCAGATGGAGAGTATGTGGTCATTGCCGGAAATGCAGGTAATGTGATGCTTTCCAAAACCAGTAATTGGAATATTGTTGGAAATGGCCTTATCCCCGATGCAACTTCCATAAAGTCCGTTCGTTTCTCGCCGGATGAAGGGCTAATTGCTGCAGGGAATGGTGGCGGTGAGGTAATTGCATGGCGTACCTGGGATATGTCTCTGGTCTTTCAATTCTCAAGTCTGGTTTATATCGAAGCTGTCGCATGGAGTTCAGATGGTCGCTACCTTTTAACAGGAGGTCGTGATGATGGGGAGGGGCGTATAATGGTTTTTCGGACCAGAGATTGGCAAATGGTTGGCAATCCATCGGTGCTGGCTGATGGTGCCAGCATCGAATACATTGATGTACATGATAATTTGGTAGCCATTGCCGGAGAGGACGCTCATGTACGCCTCTATCGTATCAAAACCTTGCACCAGTAACCATGGGATATATACAACAGTACCCCGGTGTCACCATCTTTAAAGTATAATACGACAGATTGTATAACCCAAAATGATAAAAAGACATTACACATTTACTTTTTGCTTTTTACTTTATGTAATTACATGCTCTGGGCAGTACAGGCATTCCTTATTCGATCCTTATGACTTCAATGCAAAAGGAGACGGAAAAACCCTGGACACAGAAGCCATACAGGCGGCCATTGATGGTTGCTACAGGTCCGGTGGCGGAAAAGTCTACCTGCAGGGTGGCCATTTCCGTTCTGGAACCATCTATTTAAAAGATAATGTGACTCTATTCATTGAAGCCGGAGCATCATTGCAGGCAAGCGATAACCTGGATGATTTCCCGAGCAAGGTTTCCAATTATCCATCCTATTCAAAAGAACCGGTAACCCTAAAATCTTTCATCTATGCTGAAGATGCCAGCAACATTACCATTGCCGGGAAAGGTAACATCAATGGCAATGGTGATCACTGGGTTGATGGACCCTATGGTTCACCCTCTTTCAGCAAGCGACCTCGTATCCTGCATTTGCGCGGTTGCCATAATATATCCGTCAGAGATGTTACCTTGGTCAACGCTGCTTCCTGGGTTCAGTCTTATCAGTCATGTTTCAACCTGGTGATAGATGGAATAACCGTTGACAGTCGCGAAAACAAGGATATTGAAAAAGACCGCTATGCAGAGGTGCCTGGAAGAAATACAGACGGACTCGACCTGGTCGATTGTGAGAAAGTCAGAATATCCAATTGCTATATTAACAGCGGAGATGATGCCATTTGCCTGAAAAGCTTTTCACATGAAAAGGCTTGCCGTGACATCACCATTAGCAATTGTGTGGTATCCTCCAATGCATCCGGAATTAAAATTGGTACGGAAACCAGTGGCAGGATAGAAGATGTATGCATACAGAATTGCGTGGTTTACGATACACGCGTTGATGCCCTCAGCATTATGACCGTTGACGGAGCCCGGATAGAAAGAATCATGATCTCTAACCTGACTTGCAGGAACATAAAGGGATCAGCCATTTTTATCAGATTGGGTAACAGGAATCGAACCTATCGTAAGGATGCTTTTGTAAATATTCCTCATTTAAAAGATATTACTTTCGAAAACATCCAGGGCACAGGGATTTCATCAGATTTTGGTTGCATAATTGCAGGATTGAAAGACATTCCGGTAGAAAACATCATTATCAGCAATGTTAACCTTGTATTCGATGGAGGAGGAAAAGCCAAAGATTCGTTCAGAGAAATACCCGAACAAGAACAAAGCTATCCCAACGGAAAAATATTTGGAGTCCTCCCGGCATACGGGTTTTATATTCGTCATGCCAATAATATAACCCTGAGAGACATACAATTGAGATTCACCAGCGAAGATGAGCGTCCGGCTGTATTTTGTGAAGATACCAGAATGTTAAACATAACCGGATTGCTTGCCGGGGCTTCCCTGAATTCACCCCAGCACATTCAATTAATGAATACTCAAGATGCAATTATTTCTCAATGCTTTCCCAGAGATCCTGTACACGTATTTCTATCCGTTAAGGGAGAGAATTCCAGGGGAATTGTACTGCTGAATAACCGTTTGAAGAACGCACAGACTAAACTGGTTTTGGAAGAGGGGCTAGCAACTACTACTGTGACCGAAATTGGTACCATAAAAGATTGAATGAATTGGCAGACAGATTGAGCCGTAGGGGAGCATTCACGATACCTAATAAAACTTATCATTGAAAGAAACTGCCTTTCGGTAGATAAATTCCTTCAATCAATTGATCCCTTTTTTCTAGCAGTGCCGGATGGGGTAGGTTTGTTTCATAATCCAATAAAAAAATATTGATATGAAACCTAAAACTACCTTAAGAATAAATACGGTTATCATGGGTCTGCTTACAACGATCCTACTTATATATACTAGTTGTGAGGAGATTGGAAGTACTGATATCGATACGATTGAGAACCTTCCGGATATCACCGGATTTCCTGTTGTGGGGACAAATCAAACCACTTACTTTAACAATTTTACCTCCATTTCGGCTCCTTCAGAAGGAGAATATTTTTATGGCCAGAATGCCACCTACCCGGGAAATACTCCCAACTATGTGAACAACGGTGATGGCACTGTGACTGATATGGTAAGTGGACTGATGTGGCAGAACTCTTTTGACCACAATGGGGATGGCTCCATTGACTATGACGACAAACTCAGCTATGACGAGATCCTGGCCATAGCGGATACAGTGTCAACGGCGGGATATGACGACTGGCGTGTGCCAACAATCAAAGAGCAGTATTCGCTGATCATGTTCAGTGGACGCGATATCAGTGGTTATGAAGGCAGCTCCACCGATGACCTGGTCCCTTTTATAAATACAGAATTTTTTGAATACGCGTATGGTGATACCGATGCCGGCGAACGGCTGATCGATGTGCAGTGTGCCTCCACTAATGTGTATGGTAGCCAGGAGGTTGAAAAGTTGGTCTTCGGCGTCAACTTTGCAGATGGCCGCATCAAGGGTTATGGCATGCAGATGATGGGACAGGAGAAGGCCTTCAATTACCTGATGGTTCGTGGCAACCCCTCCTATGGAATCAATGAATTTACTGACAATGGTGACGGCACTATCACCGATTACGCCACCGAACTAATGTGGATGCAGGAGGATAACGCCGAAGGTATGCTCTGGAATGACGCACTGAACTACGCCGAAAACATGGAATATGCAGGTTATTCTGACTGGCGCCTGCCCGATGCAAAAGAGCTGCAGAGCATTTTAGATTATACACGTTCGCCGGCCACAAGCAGTTCGGCTGCTATCGACCCGCTCTTTCATTGTACCAAAATTATCAATGAAGCAGGGGAAGATGATTATCCATGCTACTGGAGCAGCACCACACATGGGAACTGGACCGAAGGACACGAGGGTGCATGGGGAGCCTATGTCGCATTCGGACGTGCCATGGGAAATATGACTGAGATGCCCGGTGGTCCCAGCGAAATTCCACCCATGGCTTCAGCCGGCATAAACAGCATCAGTGCCGAAACCAACTGGATCGATGTTCATGGTGCCGGTGCCCAGCGCAGTGATCCAAAAGCCGGTGATCCGGAAGAATTCTCCAATGGCCATGGTCCTCAGGGTGACGCGGTCCGCATCTACAACTATGTACGCCTTGTGCGGGATGCAAACTAATTCTTTTCAATCCATTCAATTGGAGCAGATGAACCAGGTGAAACTGATGAACAGGATCGACAAGAAGTATTGGTTTCACAACGAAAATCTTCAGGGCATACTTCAATCAGTCAATCAGCACTATTATATTCTGGATATTGAAGGCCAGAATGAGTTTCTCTATACATCTACTTATTACGATACTATGAATAACAGGATGTACATGAAACATCACAATGGTAATTTAAACCGATATAAAATCCGTCGCAGAAATTATATCTCCTCAGAATTAAGCTTTTTGGAGATAAAATTCAAAAACAATAAGGGGCGAACCATTAAGAAACGCATCCCTGCTGATTATAGGGATTCCTCATTTACCATAGAGGAAAGAGAATTTATTAGAACCCACACACCCTACTCCTGCAATGACCTGAAACCATCTCTCATTAATGAATTTTCCCGCCGAACCTTGGTAAATAAGAATTTCAAGGAACGATGTACCATCGACCAGAACCTTCAATATACAGTAGGTGGTAAAGGGGTTACCCTGGAAAATCTGATCATTATAGAAATCAAATCTGAAGGAAATTCGTCGATTTCACCGCTAACACTCGCTTTAAGAGAGGAGCATATCAGGGTATCCGGATTCAGCAAATATTGTGTGGGGCGAGCCATCACAGCGCAGAATTTAAAAAAAAACGCCTTCAAAGGAAAAATAAGAAGGATAGAAAAAATCATTCATACAAACATCGATTTATATAACAAAAGCTGAAAATCATGATTGCACAAGTCACAGCATTAATTGATACTGTGAGTACCAATATCCCTGCTGCAACCGAAGTAGTGAGTTGGGAAGAACAATTCCGGTTACTTGGTATCAAAATAATCAACGTATCCGATTTTATGGAACTCATGCTAAGGTTTTCCTTTAATACACTCCTGGTGTTTATAGTGGTGCATTTTATGTATGCCAAAAACAGTAAACGCAAAGACTTCTATTTTAGCTACCTGGCAATTGGCGTGATCATATTCTTATTGTGCTTCCTGCTTAACAACGTAAAGCTTGAACTGGGATTCGCGTTGGGACTCTTTGCCATTTTCGGCATAATCAGATACAGAACCAATACGATTCCAATCAAAGAGATGACTTACCTATTTATTGTCATTGGCATCTCAGTGATGAACGCACTATCCAACAAAAAAGTGAGTTATGTCGAACTAATGTTTACCAACACAGCTATTATCTTCGGTCTATGGATTCTGGAAAAAAGGCTGATGCTGAAACAGGAAGGATCGGTCAAATTGATTTATGAGCGGATTGAAAACATTCATACTGACAGTGAGGAGACCTTAATGGAAGATCTTAGAAACCGCACCGGAATCAACATTAAACGTTATGAAATTGGAAAGATCGACTTCCTTCGAGACATAGCAGAGATCACGCTCTTTTTCAACATTAACGGACAAGATTAACGAAATGAAGTCAATGAAAAACATACACATAATAGCTATTCGTAAACTATTGCTCCTTTTGGGAGTTCTATTTGCAGGTCAAGTGTATTCCCAGACTGAAGAAAATGAATCTCAAGCTGTCGAGAATGATTTTCAGACACGTACAGAATTGCAATTAAGCTTTAGTCCGGTTAAAAAGCTTCGAATAACTTTTATACCTGAGTTGAGACTGGACGAATCATTTAATGTTGATAAATATCTCCTGGAAACCGAACTTTCCTACAAGCCTATCAAGGACTTGTCGCTCAGCGGTAGCTATCGGTTTATCTTAAATCCCAGAGACAATAAATCCACTGAGTACCTGCATCGTTTTGCATTCGCAGCAGACTATTCAAAAAGCATCAAGAGATGGGAGCCATCATTCAGAATTAAATATACCAATTACACCGAAGATATCTCCAATGGAGAATTTCTCAGGTACAGGGCCAAACTGGAGTATGATATAAAAAATTTCAAGTTAACTCCCTTTATAAGAGCCGAGGGGTTTCATGATCTCGCGGAAAATGAAATGTACAAAATGCGATATGCCCTGGGGGGGAGATATAAATTAAACAAAAACAACTCAGTCAAAATCGGGTATATGCTTGATTATTACCTGCAGGAATACCGGAATAAACATATATTATCTATTGGTTACAGCATAAAATTCTAGTCATATGAACAAAGAACAGCATAACAAAATGAGTCTATTCATTGGTTCTCTATTAATTGCATTGGCTATGCTTGGTGCATGCCGTAAAGATGACTCAAACATCATCCTGACAAACCTGGACGATTGGACTGAAGAGACCCACAGCAATACTGCAGACCCCAATTACGAGCTTGTATTTGATCATGGTGAAGTGGTCCGATTCGATATTGTAATAGATCCCGATGACTGGTCCGACATGCAAGCCGATCTTGACGCCAACCTGGGCTCAACGGGAGGAAGACCCGGGGGCGGCATGCCAGGTCCTGGTGCAACCTCGGATTACACTCCCATCTGGGTCCCCTGTTCCTTCTTTTTTAATGACACTGAGTGGTACCATGTAGGCATCCGCTATAAGGGCAATTCCAGTTTAAGATCATCCTACCAGATGGGCATAGAGAAACTTTCATTGAAACTTGACTTTGATGAATATGAAGATGACTATCCTGAAATTACAAACCAGCGCTTCTACGGATTCAGACAGTTGAACCTGAAAAATAACTATGATGATGCCTCCCTGGTGCGAGAGAAGGTGGGTGCGGACCTGTTCAGGGAATTTGGCCTTGCTTCATCCAAAACAGCCTTCTGTGTGGTCTATGTGGACCACGGATCCGGACCAATATATTATGGGGTTTATACCCTGGTGGAGGAAGTGGATGATACCGTACTGGATGGTCAGTTCGAAAGGGGTGGGGGGAACCTCTACAAGCCGGACGGCTTAGCAGCCAGTTTTGCAGCCGGCAGCTATAACGAATCCCAGATAGAGAAAAAAAATAATGAAGAGCTTGGCAATTATTCAGATGTGTACGCTCTTTATACTGCTATCAACAGTGCGGACAGGACCTCTGACAGTGAATCATGGAAGGCTGAACTCAACGTTTGCTTTGATGTGGAAACATTTCTCCGCTGGCTGGCTTCAAATACAGCCATGCAGAACTGGGATACATATGGAATAATGACCCACAATTACTACCTCTATAATAATCCGGTCAATGGATTGCTCACCTGGATCCCCTGGGACAATAATGAAGCCCTCCAGGAAGGAAAACAGGGAGGTGCCCTTAGCCTCTCACTTGGAGAGGTGGGTAGCAACTGGCCCTTGATTCGCTACCTGGTGGATGTGGACGAATACATACCTATCTATAAAAATTATCTGCTTGAATTTAAAGAAGGCGTTTTTGCCCCGGAAAGAATGACTACCCTCTACAGTAATTACCAGACCCTTTTACAGGAGTATGCCTATGCTGAAAACTCCCCTTATACATTCATTCGGTCCGATGCTGCATTTGATGCAGCCATTGAGGAGTTGAAGCAACATGTGCAGGCAAGGGCCAGTGCCGTTCAAAGCTATTTGGAATAAGCAATATATTCACCAACTTTACCTTTGCCTTCTATGCGCAGGAATCTGAAAAAAAATAAGCTCAATCACCTTAAGTACCTGGGGCCCTCAATCTCCATCGTATTCTGGCTCCTTTTGTTTGCTTCCCCATTGATCTTTGGAAATTTTGAAGAGGGAATAGACTGGGAACATATTCTCAAAGTTTGGAGGTCCTTCATCCCCTACCTGGCCCTTTTCCTGTTAAACAGGTTTGTGTTCCTGCCCTTTTTCTTCTTTCGCGGAAAACGCTGGGTCTATTTCATAAGCAATGTGGTTTTGATCCTGGGGGTGGCCATAGGGGTGCATTTCTACCGTACCAATGTAATCCAGCCTCAGCCTCCGGAAAACCGGAAAGAGGCCTTAGCCCCCCGACGAGAAGCTCCTCCGGGAGAGAGACCGCCTGTTCCGGGAGAAAGGCCCCCAAGGTTACGGGAAAATCCACCACCACCCAGAGGAAGGGATGGTTTACCCCCGATCCAGGAAGCTCCCAAACAACTTCCACCTTTTCTCAGCTTTATCGTAGTCTCTGTTTTAATAGTTGGATTTGATACGGGTTTGATGATCTCAGTAAAATGGACTCAATCGGAGCAAAAACGGTTCCGTGCTGAAAAAGAGAATACAGAGTCGCAGCTCGCATTTCTGCGCAACCAGGTGAGTCCCCACTTCTTTATGAATACCCTCAACAATATCCATTCACTTATTGATATCAATCCTACCGAGGCCAAAGAGGCCATCATCAAGCTCTCAAAGCTTATGCGTCACCTGCTTTATGATTCAGAGGTGAATCAGATCCCATTGAAAAAAGAGATTGAATTTATCGGTAACTATGTGGAACTGATGAGATTGAGATACTCAGAGAAAGTGAAGGTAGAATTTCATATTCCTGGTCAGATCCCTGAGAAAAAAATACCTCCCCTGCTATTTACCTCTTTTGTGGAGAACGCTTTTAAGCATGGTATCAGCTATCAGGAATCATCATATATTGAAATTACCTTCTTATATGAATCCGGTCAGCTCTTTTTTATTATTAAAAACAGCAATCCGGGAATTAAAAAAGAACAGGGGCCCTCTGGTATCGGAATTGAGAACTCCCGAAAAAGGCTGGATCTCATCTACGGTGACAGATATGCACTGAACATTGTGGACGGGAAGAAGGAATTTACAGTAACGTTAAAAATACCGGTATGATACGCTGCATCGCCATCGACGATGAACCCCTTGCCCTGAAACAGATGGCCGGATACATTCAAAAGACACCTTTCCTTGAATTGGAAGGGCAGTTTGATAGTGCCCTTCAGGCCATCTCATGGCTACAGGAGAACCAGGCGGACCTGATGTTCGTTGACATCAACATGCCCGATCTGAGCGGGATGGATTTTGTGAAATCCATGAAAAGCCCTCCCGGGGTTATCTTCACGACAGCATACAGCGAGTATGCCCTGGAGGGATTCCGGGTGGATGCCATCGATTACCTGCTCAAACCCATAGGCTATGGGGACTTCTTAAAGGCGGCCGAAAAAGCCCTGGTAAGAATCAGCGCAAAACAGAAAGAGACACTCCGGATTGAAAGCGATGAGAATTTCCTTTTTATTAAGTCGGAGTACAAGATCCTGCGGATCAATCTGTCCGATATCAAGTATATTGAAGGAATGCGTGAGTATGTACGAATCCACATGGAAAATCAACGTCCGGTGATGACCCTGATGAGTATGAAAAAAATAGAAGCATTTCTTCCTCAGCAAAGTTTTATGAGAGTGCATCGCTCCTACATAGTGAACCTGAAGAAGGTCAACACTATAGAACGCAACCGGATCATCTTTGACGGTAAAGTTTATATCCCCGTCAGTGAACAGTATAAAAATGCTTTTCAGGAATTCCTGGACAAGAACTTCCTGACCTGAATCCCAATGCCTAATCTATTAATCCAGCTTTAATCAATTTGTTAGAAACCTGAAAAGTTTTTTTTAATCAACAAAATTCCAAGCCTTTTGTTTAGATAGTTAGATCTTTGTATATTTCATTTTTGAATTAACACATAAATGCTCATGAAACGCAGAAAATTTATTCAGAACTCCCTGGCCAGCACTGCATTATTAACAGCATTTCCATATGAATTATTTGCAGGAACAAAAAAGTTGTATCCCCACGACAGGGTTCAGCTGGGCAATACTGGCATTGAAATGTCAAGGGTGGCAATGGGCACCGGAACACGCGGATTTGGAGGAAGTTCAAACCAGACCCGGCAGCTAGGTATTAAAGGTGTCTCGGACCTGCTTCGTGCTGCATTTGATGAAGGTATCAATTTCTTCGAAACTGCCGATCAATATGGCTCTCACCCCCACCTTAAGGAGGCAATGAAGAAAATTGACAGGGAGAAGTTGGTATTGCTCACCAAGACGAACTCCACCACTTACAAGAATGTTAAAAGTGATCTGGAGCGGTTCAAAAATGAACTAGGAACCGATTATTTTGATATTGTTCTTCTACATGCCGTTACCGATCCTGATTGGAATAAGAATATGAAAGGTGCCATGGATGCCTTAAGCGAAGCCAAAGAAGAGGGAACAATACGGGCTCACGGGATTTCATGTCATTCAATTGGCGCATTGGAAACCACCGCGGATGAGCCATGGGTCGATGTAGACCTTGCAAGATTTAACCCGGGTGGTGTGGCCATGGATGCTGATGTGCCAACAGTGCAAAAGGTGTTGACAAGAATGAAGAAAAATGGGAAAGCCATCATCGGGATGAAGGTATATGGTCGTGGCCAACTGGTAGACAAAAAGGATGAATGCCTTGAATTTCAAACCGGTTCTGGTATCACCGACCATTTTACCCTGGGTATTGAAAGTTATGAGCAATTACAGGACATTCTAAAGAGGTTCCCAGAGGCCAGCGTCAGGGGTTAATGGTATGTAAATACCTGACATGGATATGATCAGATATTTGTTTTGAACTTTTACGGGCTGCCGGAAGCAGGAAACAATTGATCCAATAGATTAGTTTTACCCCCACCAATTTTAACCATGTGAGACAATTCCAGAGAATCTTACTTTTTGTAGCTGTTTTGATACCCCAGGTAGTATTTTACTCGTGCCGGAAGGTACCGGAAGGTTATGCAGCATCGGACAAATACAGGCTCGTTTGGACCAGTGATCCTTCCACTACCCTCACCATTGCCTGGGATCAGCTTGATGGCACCACAGGAGAAGTTTATTATGGCCAGGTTGACCTGGGACGAAAGTACTGGAAGTACCCTGAATCCCAGGCTCCGCAGGATGTAATGGACAGGTATGATATGCATACACGATTTGCGAAAATATCCGAACTTTCTCCCGGCACCAATTATTATTTTGTGATACGGGACAATAGCGGGGTTAGCAAACGCTACTGGTTTAAAACGGCACCAGCCCTACCAGAACAATTTACCTTTGTTGCGGGAGGTGATACCAAAAGTGCTGATGAACCTCTGGAAGCAGGCAGGGCATCCAACAGGCTGGTGTCTAAATTAAGACCGCTATTTGTCATATACAACGGTGATTTCACCAGCGGTGACGGGACTGATCCCGATAACTGGAAAAAATGGCTGCACGACTGGCATACACTCACCACTGCCGATGATGGCCTCATGATCCCAATATTCCCGGTGATGGGTAACCACGAGAGAGGGAATTTGCGAAACCTGAATATCATATTCAATGCTCCATATCAGAATAACGATACTACACATATTTACAATTCGCTAAATGTGGGAGATAACCTGCTGCATATGATTGCGCTGAACTCAGAGATCAGGACGGACTCCCTGCAGAAAGAATGGTTGATTAGGGACCTTGAAGTACACCGTGATTTTCAGTTTAAAATAGCAGGGTATCATAAACCGTTCTTCCCTCATACCCAGCGCAAATCTGAAAAACCACATATCTATAACTCCTGGGCCCAGGTATTCTATGATTTCGGATTGGCCCTGTCCCTTGATGCGGATTCGCATATGCATAAAATTACTTTCCCCTTAAAACCTGATTCTTCCGACCAGGCATATTCGGGATTTATCAGGGACGATATAAACGGTACTATGTTTGTTGGCGAAGGAAGCTGGGGAGCCTGGCCGAGAGACAACAATGATGATAAACCCTGGACCTTGACCAGCGGCAGCTTTAACCAGATCAAATGGATCCATGTTTTCCCGGAAAAGGAAGATATGGAAGCCCACATGGATATATATACGGTTATATCATGCGTGTATGACGAAAATGATAAACAGTCCTTCTATGATGATATAGAAGCATTGCATGAAGAGAATTTATTCAGCCTTCCCGAGGGTATCCACCTGCACCAGATGGAAACTTATGGAAACGTCGTAAAATACCCTTTTCATCTTAACGAAGAAGAGTGAAACCCAGCAATATTCCAATTTTAAAGGTAGTCTTGGCAAATAGCATTGTAAATAATTACTTAATTTTGTTTTCTAATAAGTAATAGTCAGTGGCCTCATGGCCGGGTAAACGGAAAATATCATAATCGCCATCCCCTTCAAAATCGGCGACCCTGCCATTATAAATCCCACCTTTTTCAATTTGTTTTTGGGTCCATTTAAGATTTGTGCCATCGTTCAGATAAATATTTATCGGAAATTCCGTTTTACCAATGTTTACTGCACGGTGGCCGTTTACGCCTGCCATAACATCCAAATCGCCATCCAAATCGAAATCGAAAACCTGCAAGGTGTGGCAAGATGAAAGTGAATCAGCCACAATGTTTTCCACCCATCCGTTTTCGTTTCTTTGATACCAGGATACCGGATAACCATTGCGCTCAGAATGCGAAATAAAAACTTCAGATTTCCCATCATCATTCAAGTCAGCACATACATGTTTGGTTGCATTTTGTGACCAGTTACCAGTTTGATTATGCCATTTGCTATCAATGGACTCAACCTTCCATTCCTTTGATATGTCTCCACCCGGATTGATAAAACAATACCCGGTTGCCACAATATCGAGGTCGCCATCTCCGTCCACATCACCCACATCCATTCCTTCATGCAAATTGTCAACCTTCATAAACTGAGCCCTGGTAAAAGTGCCATCACTTTCCTGCTGAAATACCGATAAAGTATGTTCATCGAAAGTAAGCACCGCCAAATCCAACTTCCCATCATTATTAAAATCGCCAAGACTTAAATCTTTAACTGCATCAGGTACTTCGCCAATGAAAAATACTTCCCACTCCGGATTTTGGTACCAGAAGAGTTCTGCAGCCTCGCCCGCATCATCCCATTCCCCGGTATGTTTAACAGCCAGAACATCCTGATCTCCATCGCCATCCATATCTCCAGTTTCCAGATCACCCGAGGCAAAAGTCCCTCCGCCTGGTGGTTCTTCAGCAATTTTTGTCATTTGCCATAGCCCTTTTTCCTTTTGTCCGGTATAATATCCCAAAAATCCACCCGAACTGTTGTTATCAATAAACACTACATCAATCAGTCCATCGTTACTTATATCACTCACCGTAACGCCCCACCAATAACGGGCATTGTTTACCAAAGCTCTCGATTCGAAAGACAATTCATTAAGAATTTCTCCTTCTGAAGATGGTATTTTCTTGTTTTTTGAAGTACATGAAGTAAAACCAGCTACAATGACGATTACAAATATCGGAAGTGTCCTTTTCATATTATGTATTTTAATAAAATGTGAAATGTAAGTTGGACAAAACTACTATTATAATTTAAATGCAGAAAAGGCTTATATTGGTATTGATGTTTGATACTGGGTATCTGAATGAACAGTACTTGTTTCAAAAATCTAAATAAATCCCTACATCCCGATGAAATCGCTATCCAATAAACTACGCATGGTCATTTTTACTGGACTTGTGCTGATTTGTACCGCAGGTCTCATGGCCCAGCGCACGGTCATTGACCTCAATGGTACCTGGGAATTTGACCGCACTGAAAAAGCCTTTCCCCCGAAAAAATTTAGCCGGACCATTCCTGTACCCGGGCTCATCCACCTGGCTGAACCAAAGATTGAAGATTATGATGTCTGGTTTAAAAAACCGGAGGTCGTGGAAGCAAAGCATTCCCATGGAGTATATGACATCGACTACAAGCCTAAATACAACTGGTACAGGAAAATGGTCAGGATCGGGGAAGAACTGAATAACAAGGAATTCCTTCTCCGGATCAAGAAGAGCCAGTATGTGACCCAGGTTTATGTGAATGGGATCGACATGGGTACTTCCATGGAGTGCTATACCCCGGTTGAATTTCCTGTAACCCGGGCTTTGAGGATTGGAGAAGATAATGAGATCCTGATCAAGGTGGGCGACCGTTTCTGGCTTCCTCCCCAGGCGGCCGGATCCACGGATAAAGAAAAAGAGCACTACCTCCCTGGGATCTGGGACGATGTGGAACTCATCGCGGCTGGCAAGATCCAGGTAAACAACACACTTATATTGCCCGATGCCGCTGGGGGAAAAGTCCTTGCCAAAGTCCGCATGAGATCCTTTTATCCGCAACAAATCATGTACGGTGATCCCAAGTTTGACTCAGTGAAAGTGAAAGTGGAAGTTTATGAAAAACTTAGCGGGAAGAAGGTGGGAGAAAATAGTATTCTGGCCATTGCACGCAGGGAACATTTTACTTTGGCAGAAATACCGGTATCCATATCCGGTCCGAAATTATGGAGCCCGGAACATCCCTTCTTATATGCCACAAAGACAATCCTATTGGCAGGGGATCGGACCATTGATATGCAGGAGGACCAGTTCGGACTCAGGGATTTTGAACGCAGGGGTAAATATTTTTACCTGAATGGAGAGAAGATTCTTCTGCGGGGTACCAACATCACCCTGCAGCGCTTCTTTGAAGACCCTGACTGTGCAGATCTGGCCTGGAACCATGAATGGGTAAAGAAACTTATCATAGATGATCCCAAGGCCATTTACTGGAATGCCATGCGTATCTGCGTGGGGATCGTTCCCGATTTCTGGTACGACCTGGCAGATGAATACGGCATGCTTTTCCAGAACGAATGGAATTACTGGCAAACCCATGGATGGGATGAGCAGGTAAGGGATGAGTATACTAATTGGGTATGGAGCGACGGAAACCATCCCAGTATTGTGATCTGGGACGCCATCAATGAGAACTGGGATGAATACATCGGGAACACCCTGATCCCGGAACTGCAAAAGCTGGATCCGACCAGGACCTGGGATGCCGGTTACATGACTGCATCCCATATGGGCATTGATGAGATGGATGAACCCCACCCCTACGAGGGAAGGGTACCATGGAAAAGTGAAGAGGAGCTTTTCCAAATGGATTACCCCCTGGGTGATCTTGATTATCGGAATGAAAGGAACATAGCCAGTATAGAATCGAGTGCTGCCCAGCTGGTGAACGAATATGGCTGGGTCTGGCTCTGGCGCAATGGGAAGCCCTCCAAACTCACCACCCAGGTCTACAACTATTATGTGAAGGAAAATTCCACAGCCGAAGAAAACCGGGCCTTCCAGGCTTACTGGCTTCAGTGCGAAACCGAATGGTTGCGAAGCATACGTGCCCATGCTGGGGTACTGGCCTTTACCCACCTAACCAACAATTATGGATATACTGGCGACTGGTACATCAATGACATTGCAGAACTGGAAAGTGGTCCAACCCTTAGCTGGTTCCGTCATGCCTTTGCTCCATCGGCCGTTTTTATCAACCACCCTGATGAACGCTACATGAAGCAGTTCGAGCCTCACAAGCCCGGTTCCCGCCTGCTCTTTACCCTCAAAGCCATCAATGATTTAAATGTTGCAGAATCAGGTAAGGTGATGATAAGCCTCCTGGATCATAAAGGAAAAGCGATATGGAGTCAAGAACAGGAAATACAGGTGGCCCCTTATGGTGAAAAGAACTACCCGGTAGTAATCGATCTGCCTTCAGAAGCCGGGGCTTACACCCTTGTGACAGAATTTGCTGGAAATGTGAGTCCCTTGAAAAGGCAAATCAGCCGCAGATACATCAATGTAGGGACAACGAATAACAGATTTTTTGAAGTCGCTTTTTGATTAGTATTCCCCAAGTCGGCAGACTGTATCATAGTTTACCGTAAATCCTCCATTTGTTCGCAGATTTATCGTTCTGAGCGTAAAATATCGCGAAATAATAATGCGAGAACGCAACCATGTGATGATAAAAACAATCTAATCTATAAACTCACTCCTATATGAAACACATTAAATCTTTGCTCCGGATTTTTATTTTGATACCAATATTCTTTATAAGCTCCTGTGAAAAGCAACTCGAAGTTGAACAGGAAGGGACACTCGAACTGGGTGTTTTCCTTGATCAACTGGATGAACAGCTTAAAAGTTCATCTTTAGACAGCAGTGATGTTAAAACGCATTTTGTTGTGATCAGTGTTATCAATGAAAAGGGAGAAACCGTCTTGGATCATGAACGCCTGGAACTATATAATTTCAGTGGCCATTGGATCACCAAGGAAATCAAATTGAAGGCAGGACAATTTGAGGTAGTTAAATTCCTGGTTGTCGATGGGGAAGGGAATGTCCTTCTGGCCGCACCTGTTACAGGATCGCCCATGGCCTACCTGGTTGATGACCCCTTGCCCCTTCCGTTCGTGATACGGAAAAACCAGACCAGCAGGGTTGCTCCGGAAGTACTGGTGGTCAATAATGAGCCGCCCGAAGCTTTCGGTTACGCGACCTTTGGAGTCAATGTGGTCAGGACACTGGATTTCTTTGTTGCCGTGTATATAGATGATCCAAGGATCATGGCTCCCACAAGGTTTACCGATGCAAAACTCACGGTTATTATTGATTCACTCTGGAGACATTCCTTCAAGCTTGAGGCTAAGGTGAACAGGGTCACGGTGCGGGATAACCGCTGGGAATATATACTGGTTGTATATAAGGAAGGTTTTGCACCAAAAAAACTGGTGGTGTCGAGGGAGAAGCTCCTGAATACAAGTCCTGAAAATCCTTTAACCATAGGATTACCTTTGGAAGACCTTCATATCCTGGTCCTTCAGCCTGGGCCGGAGGAGGGAAAAGATGCCATGATCAGCAGGAGCCTGCCAGAGGATAATTTTGGGAAATTCCCGTTTTTCGAGGCTACGGCCATCTCTCCTGTAAGCAGTGATATACAGCATAAACTTACACGCAGCCTGATTGAATTTGATTTAAACCAGCTGCCTAAAAGTGCCACCATAAAGAGGGCCATCCTGACATTGTATTATCCCAGTTACCATTATGCTGACACTGTTTATCCCCTTATGAATACTGCTGGCGGGCAAACAGGTACTGATACCCTGAAACCCTCCCACGCGGATTATTTAGCTGTATTGCAAAGAGTAATCTCTCCCTGGGAAGAGCATGAAGTGACTTGGGAAAAGCAGCCGAAGACAACAACTGAAAACCAGGTCTTCATTCCGAGGATCTATTATATCACAGATGCAAGTTGTGATTGTATCGTGCCTCCACTAAGTGAAACAGTTGATGTGACGAAATTGCTGTCTCCAGATGCATCAGGAGTCATGCAACATGGCATTTTGCTAAAACTAGTAACAGAGGAATATCCGGATTGGTTGAGGTTTGCTTCAAGTGATTACGATATGCTCTCTACCAGCAACCAGGAACTGGAAAATCGCTGGCCAAAACTGGAGATCTATTATAACCTTCCATACACTGATAGCCAGTAGTTGGTCAGTACGTAATACACACAAAAATCCCCGGTCGAATTTTGGTCCGGGGATTTATTATACTGTGAGGTTCTTACTGGTATCCTTCCGATTGGTCAGCTCTTAGCGGAGAGGGGTGAAAACCATAGATGGACCTGTAAGATCCCCAGATGGCAAGGGATCGACGGAAGCAATTTTGCCATACTTCTCCTCCAGCTCTGATAGTTCTCCCCAGTCCAGAGCCCTGAGTGGACATGCATCAATGCAGGTTGGGTTTTGTCCCAGGGAACGGAGATCTGCACACATGTCACATTTACTCATTTCCCCTGTTTCTGCACTATACTGAGGCGTATCGTATGGGCATGCATCGAAACAGGACTGGCAACCAACACATTTCGACTGGTCTACATGAACAATCCCATCATCCTCTTTGCTGATGGCAGAAACCGGGCATACCTCCATACAGGCAGGTGATTTGCAGTGCTGACAGGAGAGGGTCAGATGATACACAAAAACCCCCACAGGTATAAGGTTATCGTTTTCTGTCATCCAGGTCCCACCAGTGTGTTCGATTACCCTGCGCCAATTCAGTTCATCCGGCAGGTCGTTTTTATCCCTGCATGAAGTCTGACATGCCTTACAACCGATACAAGCACCTATATTCAGATAAAATCCAAGTTGTGTCTTCGCTATCATCTCTTGATTCTAAAATAGGATTTTGGGTTCATTCTTATGGTCAGGAATTAATTCCATCTCATATTTCTCCACTTCCAGCAGACAGGAGTTCCAGCCACTGGTTCCCTGCCCGGTTGTTATCGCACCAGTCAATATATTGGCGCTACCAGCCGTGTCAGCACCAAGTTTCTCATCCATCTCGGACCATGCCCCGCTGCCCATGCAGGTCACTCCAGGACGAATCCTGCTGGTAATATGAGCTTTACGGATAACTGTTCCATGCCGGCTTCTGGCGCGGATGGTATCACCATGCTTGATGCCACGTTCAATGGCATCCAAAGGATTTATGAAAAAGCCCTGAGGCCATGCTTCCCTGAGCCAGGTGACATTATCGAAAGTCGTACCTGCCCGGCGCAGGTAATGTACCGAATAGAACTGCAAGGGGTATGCTCCTTTGGTTTTGGTTTCCCAATCTGCATAGCTGGCCTCATACCCTTCAACAGGGGTAATGTATTCGGCCGTTGGAGGGATGGTACTCCAACCACATCCGTCAACGAACTCTGCAAGTTCGCGGCAATGTATCTCCAGCTTCCCACTCCTTGTAGTAAGGGGATACTTCTCCGGATCTTTCCGGAAGTTCTCAAGCGGGATGTGCCGGAAGTTATCATTGGGAGACCGTGATACCTGAAAGACGCCCTTCTCTTGGAGCTCTAAAAATGAAATTCTACCTTTCTGAGGTTTTCCAACTGCCCCCAATTTTTTGATGTCTTCATCAGTAATGGTTAACAGGGGTTCATACTCCTTTCCATTCTCCTTGATCACCATTGCTCCCTTAGCAGCGTTATATATTTGCTGAGATACAGTAAGCGGCTCGATGAGCGAAGTATCCAATCCCAAACGGGCACCTATTTCCCTGGCGATCCACATATCATCTCTGGACTCATACCAGGGTTCTACCGCCTTACTGCCCATAAAGATTACTTCTCTGTTTCCCCCTGATTGAATGAGGCCATCCCGTTCCCACTGGGTTGTGACAGGTAGTACCAAATCAGAATATTTGGCTGTCGTATGTAAAAAATGTGCGTGGCAAACCATGAATTCGAGTCTGCGAACTGCATCAATCCCAACCTTTTGCCCTTCCCTTGACCCAAGCATATTGGTTTCACCTGCATGGTACATCAAACGTATGTCAACCTTCTTGATCTTATCTTTCCCTGAGGTATACTCACCATTCAGAATGGCTTTCCAAAGCTGATTACCAGGAATACAAATACCAGACTCAGGCCGCCCATGAACATAATTTTCCGCGGCTCCCACAGGATTCGGAATTCCGGGTAGTCCGCTGCCTCCGGCATAAACCAGGGGCGGGCCACCGTTTCCTGAACCAATATGGGTTGATGTTCCAGTCATCCGCCCCGACTCTCCTATATGACCTGTCATACAACCCAGTGTCATGAAGGCCTGAGGCCAGGAGTCGGCATTATTCACACGAGCCGGTGCCCAGCTGGCCAGCAAGGCTACCTTCTTTGTTTTTGCGATTTCTCGTGCAAGTGATTTAATCCTTTCCGCAGGTATCCCGGATATTTCAGAAGCCCATTGGGCATCTTTGGGTTGATGATCCTTTTTCCCCAATAAATAGTCTTTGAAATTCTCAGCTGGATCTACCCCTTCAGGCATATGTTCAGCATCAAAGCCTACCGTGCAACGGTGGAGAAAGTCCCAGTCAATAAGCGGATTGTTTTTCTGGTTATCTTCAACCAGCAGGGTATGCATCATACCAAGTACCATGGCATGATCTGTTCCGGGGCGTACCGGGTACCAGTCGTCGCCCAAAAGACCAGCAGTGGAACTCAAAAAGGGATCAATAAAAATAAATTTTGCGCCAGCTTTTTTTACCTGGAGAAAATGATAGGTTGGGCTGCCCGGACTGCTCCAGGCAGGATTTACACCCCACATCACAATAAGTTCACTGTTTCTGAGGTCCATCCGGTCTCCAATAGAAGTCCTGGTTTCAAACCCTAGAGGACCTGTTTTTTTGTAGAGGCCAATGCGTTTCCCTGTCCCCATCCATGAACCCAGAGAGTCAGTTACCCAGGTATCAACACAGCCTCCAAAAAGATTGATGGCTCTCTTCACCTCTCCACCCCTGCAGTAAATGGATTCATTTCCGAATTGATTTTTAACACGGTTCAGCTCACTGACAATGGTATTCAATGCTTCATCCCAGCTTATACGCACCCATTCATCTTTACCCCTTAATGATTTATCTCCCCCACCAGGGGACCAATGCTTCCGTCGCATGGGATACTTGAGCCTGTCGGGGGCAAACACCTGCTTTCGCTGGGAGCGTCCCCGTACGCATGCCCGCTGTTGGGGATAATCAGGAGTATCCGCATGTGTATCATCTGTCTTAAGACGTAACACCTTGTCGTTCAACACCAAAGCTTTCAAAGCACAGCGCCCTCCACAATCATGCCAGCAGACCACCGGCACCCATTTCCCTTTGGCCAACATTTCTGCCCTTTTTGCCAGGTCCACAGAAGGATTCAGTACAAACAATTCTCTTTCTGTCAAACACGGATGAAGCGCGATTCCGGCTGAAACAAGTCCGGCTTTTTTCAGAAAATCACGGCGAGCGTTTGATCTATTGTTCATTACCTTTTATTGAAGGCGTTTATTAGTAATACAGTACTGGGTCAGCATTCACCAGGACCCACTAAATTTAGCAAATATTCTTTCTAAACCGTATTTCAATATTCCTGTTCCTCGGATAACAATTTATAATGTTCAACGTTATTAAAAAACCAAATAATTAATGAATGTGAAACTTAAAATCCAGAGGATGAAAACATTAAAAATGTTCGCGTTAACAGCCATACTCCTCATGGGTATTGGTTCCATCTCGTATGGTCAGGAAAAAGTCAATGGCCCTACTAAATTTTCTGCTGGAGTTCTGACCGGATATAACAGGGGATATGGGATACAGGCAAACCTGACACTCCATAATGCTACCAATGAGCTCCCGTTTGAGCTCCGGCTTGGCCTTGGTTACACCTTCCTAAACCCGGGTAATGCAGGGGATGCCCGCCGTATATTCATTAATAATGCCACCAATGGAGAACCTGAAAAAAAAGGAAGATCCATTGATTACAGACTTGATTTCTTATTCTCTAAATCTATGTTCGGCTTACCTTATTCTTACATCTTTCTTGGTCCCAGGGGATCCTCTTTTAAAGGAAATTTTAAATACATAGGCGGGAACGAGGATTTTGATGTCACCTCCCAGCAATGGGGAGTTGGTGGAGGAATTGAAAGTCATTTTAAAATGAAACAAAATCTGCATCTTGTAATCGCTCTCGGACTTGACTTTTATTTGCCGAGTACATTGCATGGTCATGATACCTCCTATAGTCCGGATAATGACAATGTGAATTCAAGAAATGACAATGAGAACAATGATGAGCCTTTTACCTACAAGGATGCAGATAAAGCCATATACCAACCCAGATTTATGCCATTTGCAATGATTGGCCTGACCTTTGGCCTATAGAAAAATTCCGGTCCTGCTATTTTGCATTTATAAAAATCGTATCTTTTCGGTCAAGTCAAAACCACTTAATTTATAAACTATGGCAAGTATATTAGATTTATTGAACAGCGACATCGGAAAGACATTAATTAATGGCACAAGTCAGCAATTAGGACAGGATAAAGCCAAGACAACCACAGCTCTGAATGCCGCATTACCTCTACTTCTGGGAGCAATGAAAAACAATGCAAAAACCCCTGAAGGCGCCACTGGGTTATTAAGTGCCTTGGGGAATGAAAAACATAATGGAGGCATCTTAGATAATTTAGGAAATATCTTGGGGGGCAATAGCATTGATGATGATGTGATGCAGGATGGCGCTGGCATCCTACGTCATGTGTTTAATGGAAAAGAACAAAATGTTGCCAGTGCAGTGAGCAAATCAAGTGGTTTGGATGCAGGATCTGCTATGAATATCATAAAGGTAGCGGCTCCTGTACTGATGGGGCTCCTGGGAAAAGAATCACGTCAACAGAATGTCGGGGATCAAAATGGAATTGGGAATTTACTGAGCGGACTACTGGGAGGAGAAAGCCAGCAACAAGAAAGCCTGGTAACTCGTTTACTCGATGCTGACAACGATGGCAGCGTCATTGATGATGTGGCCGGTATGCTATTAAACAGTGGCGGGGGCAAGAAAGGCGGCATGGGCGGCTTGCTTAGCGGTTTGCTTGGCAGGAAATAATTCACTGGTTGGAAAACAAGGAGTCAATTGACGTCTTAAAAGTATCAGAGGTATTTTAATCCCATAAAGGGTACCAGGTATCTTGATATCCTGTACATATTGACATACCGTTATTATGGATTTCTCACCTTTCGCATAAAGCGTCAGTATAACACCTGGTAACGCCATTCTCATTTTTTATTGATAATTGAGGATGATCTTGGCTTGAGGAGAGAAAGAAACGAGGCACGACAATGGATCATCCAGAGAATCACAACAAACAGATAAAACCCTATTTGTGCATATTATTCAGTGTACTTATTATCTCTTTTATCATTGAAGTTAAAGCTCAATCACAAATTGAGGATAATGAATCCGTTGTTAATATTTCAGAAAAAAGAGATACAATACTTTATAATGGGATAGTCCTGCCTGACAGATGGCCGCCTGAGGAGAAAAGTGATCCCAGGATGCCACCTCCTTATATAACGTCTCCTCCCGATGTAATTCCCATTGATGTGGGTCGACAACTTTTCGTAGATGACTTTCTGATTGAAAGCACAGATATGGAATGAATATTCCACAAGGCTGAGAGTTATATCGGAAATCCAGTACTTAAGCCTGATAAAACCTGGGAAAAGGGGCTGGTCCCCTGGGCACATCCAGTAAGTGATGGGGTGTGGTATGATCCAGAAGATAAGCTATTCAAGATGTGGTACATGGCTGGTATGTATCCAAGGGAAACATGTTATGCCTATTCAAAAGATGGAAAACTCTGGTATAAGCCTTTACTTGATATTGTGGAAGGTACAAATATCGTTTTGGCCACAGATGGTGACCGCAGAGATTCCAACACAATCTGGCTGGATTTAAACGAAAAGAATCCTCAAAAACGCTATAAGATGTGGCAGGTTATGCATTATGGCGAAGGGTTGACGAATTCAAAAATGCATCTATACTTTTCTGGAGATGGTATTCACTGGCAGAAAGCCGCTACAAGTCAAAAGCGTCTGAGGGGAGAACGAACAACAATTTTTTATAATCCATTTCGGAACGTATGGATATATAGTCTGAGGAATAATGGCGGGGGACGTCACAGGGATTACCAGGAAGATGTTAATCCTGTTAGGGGAACCAGAAAAGTTGAGATGAACTCTACATCCTGGATATATGCAGATGATCTGGATATAATGCCTGGATTTAAATGTCAATTATACAATTTAGATTGTATTGCCTATGAGAGTCTGATACTGGGGTTCTTTTCTATTTATCGCGGTGTTATAGAAGACCGAACCAGGCATACAGATGTTTGCTTAGGCTATACACGCGATGGATATAACTGGACCCGACCGGAACGTAAGCCATTCCATCCGATTTCTGACAATGAAGATGACTGGAACTTTGGATATATTCAGTCCTCCGGCGGCGGTTGTTTAGTTGTAGGAGACAAGCTTTATTTTTACCTGGGCGGTTCTTCAGATGATACGAATCCAGCAAATCCGGAAGGACCCGGATATACAGGTCTGGTAACATTACGCAGAGATGGCTTTGCATCAATGAATGCTGGCGCACTGGAACGTACACTTACTACAAGGCCTGTGGTTTTCAAAGGAGGACATTTATTTGTCAATACAGATGCTGAGGATGGAGAACTCAGGGTTGAAGTTCTCGATAACAAAAATAATGTCGTTGAGCATCTCGCCATGGAAAAATGCATCCCTGTTAAAACTGACGGTACGATCCAAAATGTTAGATGGAAAGATGCAAATGACCTTTTTTCATTATCTGGACAAGTTGTAAAGTTCCGGTTTTATCTTAAAAAAGGCAGTCTTTATTCATTTTGGATTAGTCCAGATAAATCAGGAGCTAGTTATGGCTATGTCGCAGCAGGCGGTCCGGGATTTAGCGGCTCAATGGATAAGGAAGGAATAAATGCTTATAAATAGCACGAAACGTCCTCTCTGTATAAACGATTAAATCTTTCGATGTATGCATTTTGAGCCGGTTTTCCTGGAAATATAGATTAACAAAAGTTACCTAGTTATTACCTTCTTAACATACGTATCATTAGAATGGATTCTGATAAAGTAAATGCCGCTCGGTAAATTGTTTTTGAATCAAAAACCCAAGCTTATAAATGATGCCCGCTAGCACCCTTCTTACTGTTTGTATCAGCAAAAAGAAGCTTTTCCCTGGTGTTTTCTCTAATCAGATAGGAAAAGGATGGGGTATATTTAACCATAAAAACGCAACTACTTAATTTATAAGATAATAGCGTTTATAATGTGAGGTCGGTCGTGGATTGTAACCTATTGCCTTCTTTAGGCATTCCATTACATCTTTTTATTTCATTGCGCAGACTATCTGACGTTTATCCAATAGGGCGAAGTGCACTGGGCTGTTGGAGGCTGTGGGCAGAGCTTTCATTGAAAGTGAATCTTATCAATCTCCAATTTGAATGCTTCTGGCTTTTTATTCCCGATAAGGATGCCAATTTCCTCAAGTTTTTGAGCGGGATAATTTGGATCATTCAACCTTCTGCCGCGCCAGCTTGGGTACATCTCTGAGAGGGGGATTTCTATCCATTGCCAGGACCCAGAGGTGTCGAAATAATAAATATAGGAATGTCTTTCAGTTCTGCTGGACTTGACCCTGAACTGATACCGAAGACCATCTCCCTTCAAGCGAATGGCAATGGTTTTGAAAGAGCCCATATCAAGCTTTTGAAACACATACCTCAAAGAAGCAAATCCACCATTGTTATCCAGGGATACATTGCCCGAAAAGACTGCATTGCCCTGTTCATTTATTTCAAAGCTACTATTGGAACGACCACCCATCACCACATCATCCACCGTAAACCAGCTTTCGAGGGTGCTTTCACTATTGAAATCTACAAAAACAGTATTTGCATTCATGACTAATCCTATAATTAATAGTAACATCATGAGTTTACATATAGGTTCTTATTCATCATATCCAATTTGGTAAAACTGTTTGCACCGGATTGTCTTTGAGTTAGTCAAGCCTGACGTAAAAGATAAACAACATTAACGACAATTGGTTCAAAAGTTTCCGGATGGCAGATTCTTGATGGAGGGAAAATATACCTCACAATCCTGCCAATAGTCCACCACCAAATGCCATTGATCCGTCCACGTTGATTGTTGTTTTGATGAGTTGAAAATTTTACCCTAAGAAGCACCTACTTACAATTTCATTATATATAGGATGTTGGTTTGCCGGACCTGTCTAATCAAACAGCGGTCGATGTTAAATTCGTCTTAATAGTATTACTTTTAGGCCTGACAATTGGATTGTTGACTTCAGTCACGGTGATGGGAAGATCTTTAAAAGCAAAAGAAAAAGCAGCAGGACAGCAAGCAGGATTATTCAGTGTGCTTGGCCCGTATAAAGGGATTGTCATCGTATTGATAATCATGGCCCTGGCAGGAAGTGCAGTAAACCTGCTCATCCCCAAGATCATTGCCACGGGGAATCGATTCCTTCTCAGCCAACAGCTTTGATATCAGAGCGGTTATTACAGAATTTCTGGCGGCTGCTTCAGGGATATTCATTTTCACCTTGTTCCAGGGAGTGATACAGACCTTCACTTCTGAGCGGGTCGCGAAAGACCTGCGGACAAAAGTCGCCAACAAAATATCCCATCAGAGTTACTCCTATATATTGAAGTCCGACCCGGCCAAATTCCTGACAAACCTGACCTCTGATATGGACTCGGTGAAGATGTTTGTTTCACAGGCCTTTGTCACCATTATTTCTTCCCTGTTTGTGATCATCGGCGCTGCAGTGCTGCTGATCACGATCAACTGGAAACTGGCCCTTGCAGTGCTCGTGATCGTACCGATCATCGCAACTGCATTTTTTATTGTGTTCCGGAAGGTAAAGGTCATTTTCAGAAAGAGCCGGGAGGTGATAGACGCCCTGAACAGGATCATCAATGAAAGTATTCTGGGTTCTGCCCTTATCAGGGTCCTGAATTCACAACAGCCTGAGAGCCAAAAATTTCTTGAAAAGAACCTTGAATCCCGCGATCTGGGCATCTCAATCGTAAAGCTTTTTTCTGTCCTGATCCCCATTGTCATGTTCGTCTCAAATCTGGCCGTTGTAACCATTCTTGCCCTGGGAGGTCATTATGTGGTGGCAGGAACGCTTTCGCTCGGTAATTTCGCTGCATTCAACAGCTACCTGATCATGCTGATATTCCCGATTATCATGATCGGCTTTATGAGCAATATCATCGCTTCCGCCACCGCGTCTTACAGGAGGATCAATCAGGTTCTTGACGAGCCGCCACCGAAAGAACCAGGAACCATCCTGACAGATATCAGGGGGAATATCCGGCTGGAGAACGTTAGCCTGAGCTATGGTGACAAGCCGGTGCTGAAAAAGGTCTCCTTTTCCATCGGGGAAGGAAGCAATACAGCCATTATCGGGCCCACAGCGGCAGGAAAGAGCCAGTTGTTATACCTTCTTTCCAATCTGATCACTCCTGATGAGGGAAGGATCGAAATCGACGGGGTTCCCATTGAGGAGTATTCCAGGGAAGTGTTCCACCAGCAGTTGGGGTTTGTATTCCAGGACAGTGTACTGTTCAACATCAGCCTGAGGGAAAATATCGCCTTCAACGATTCCGTAAAGGAGGAATCCCTTGAAAAGGCCATTGAAACGGCCGAACTCGCTGATTTTATCGAATCCCTTCCGGAGAAACTCGATACCATGGTTTCAGAAAGAGGGACCAGCCTTTCGGGCGGACAAAAACAAAGGATCATGCTGGCCAGGGCACTGGCACTGAATCCGAAAATCCTGCTTCTCGACGATTTCACCTCCAGGGTTGACCGGAATACCGAGAACAAGATCCTTTGCAATATCCAGAATAATTACCCCGACCTGACACTTTTGTCCGTTACCCAGAAAATTGCACCGGTCAGGCATTTTGACCAGATCATCCTCCTCATGGAAGGGGAAGTGATCGCTTCAGGAACCCACAAGTACTTACTGGAAAATTCCCCTGAATACATTCAGATCTACAGTTCACAAAAAACCACGCAACATTATGAACTATGATCTGAACAAGACACCAGACAAAGGTGAAAGGAAACTTCCGTTCTTCGCATCCATGCGAAAGATGGTTACCATCATCAGTGGCGAACGCCGCAACCTGAACATCGCTTTTGCGGCCATTTTCCTGAATGCAGGACTCAGCCTCACGGGGCCCTACCTGGTTGGTTATACCATCGATAACTATGTGCAGGCAAAAAATTACCATGGCCTGCTGGTTTATTCGGGGATCCTGCTGGCCATGTATATTGCTGCATTTGTGGTCAACTACGCCCAGATGCGCCTGATGGGTGGCATTGGCCAGCGGATGCTATACGCCCTGAGGAATTCCGTGTTCAATAAGCTGCAGGAACTTCCACTGGAATTTTTCAATCAGAACCAGTCAGGAGACCTGATATCGAGGATCAACAACGACACCGACAAGGTGAACCAGTTCTTTTCTCAATCGTTGATGCGCTTTATAGGCAGTCTGATCTCCATGACCGGGGCGGGAATTCTTCTGCTGGTGATCAACCTGAAACTGGGATTGGCAGCGCTTTCTCCGGCACTGATCATCTGGCTCTTTACAAAGATCTCTTCTCCCTGGATCAGGAGGAAAAATGAAGCGAGCCTGAAAAGCCTGGGAAGCTTATCCGCGCAGATCCAGGAAAGCCTGGCCAACTTCAAGGTGGTGATTGCCTTCAACAGGCGTGATTACTTCCGGAGGCGGTTTGAAGAGGCAAACCATGAGAATTATATAAAGTCGATTCAGGCCGGTATTGCGAATACCATTCTCACACCGGTATATACCTTTGCTTCCCATGTGGGTCAGCTGATCGTACTTGCCCTGGGGATATGGCTGATCATTAAAGGACATTTTACCATCGGCTTGCTGATCAGCTTCCTAGCCTATATCACTAATTTTTATAACCCGCTCCGTCAGATGGCTGCCCTGTGGGCCAGTTTCCAACAGGCACTGGCAGCATGGGACAGGATCTCCAACCTGCTTTCGTTTGAAAACAATCTCACCCAGGTGGAAGATCCGGGTGAAGAGAGAAGTACATCCTTACATTCATTTCGGGGATGTCGCGTTCAGTTACCCAAATGGCAAGGAGGTATTGCACAAAGTCAGCTTCGATTTGCAGAGGGGCAGGACCTATGCCTTTGTGGGTCCAACGGGAGGCGGCAAAACGACTACGGCTTCGCTGATCGCCCGGCTGTACGATGCCTCAAAAGGGACCATCCTGCTTGATGGCAGGGATATCCGATCGTATACCCCCTGCGAAAGGGCGTCGAAGATTGGATTTATCCTCCAGGATCCCCTGCTCTTTTCTGGCAACCTCCGTGAGAACATCCTGTACGGTAATCCGGAATGCGCCGGCCTACTCGACGGCCAGCTTGAACAGGCACTTGAGGAAGCACAGATGACAGACCTTCTTAAGCGCTTTGATAAAGGACTTGACACACCCATACAGATGACAGGGGATGGAATAAGCCTGGGTCAGAAGCAGCTGGTCGCTTTCATGCGGGCGATCCTGCGAAAACCAGAGTTGCTTATCCTCGATGAAGCAACAGCCAATATCGATACGGTGACAGAGCAGCAGCTCGAAACCATCCTTGAGAACCTACCGGCCTCAACCACCAAAGTCATCATTGCCCATCGACTGAATACCATCGAAAATGCCGATGAGATTTTCTTTGTGAACTCAGGAGAGATCATTGCAGCCGGCTCCTTCAATGAAGCGCTTGACCTGCTGATGCATGGCAATGTGGAAAGCTGAGAGATAGATATTATCGACCTTGCCCTTCATGCTCATGACTGAGATAAAGAACAATGGGTTAATGCCAATTCTTGAGGTCGGTAGCGGATGGATTTGGACAATTCTATCCACTCTTGTTTATCCTTAATCACATTCCTTTCAAAGAGTTACAAACTTTTTCAATCCAAGTAAAAGTAAGTAAACCCAACCAAAAGTAAATGTTATACGCCAACTGTACGCCCGATTGACATTTCAAAAAAAATCAGTTTAAGTTCTAAAATTGATAGAAGTATGGGGAAAATCAAATATGAAAATAGGCGCAAGGGAATAGGATACAGACACAAAGGTATGAAAGAGGAGAATTGAGATGCTTTGATTCAGCTTTTAGCTTCATCGAATTCAACCCCACAGACGGATAAGTACGTCTTTTGTTTAAATCGGGGGTTAGAATTTGAAGCAGGTTAGTGAACTTAATTAGTGGACTTAAATGGTTCAATATTGAGAAAATACCTTGTGCTTTTCAAAAGCCCGGTTTTAACCAAAATTTGTTTATTTATTAAATCTTGTAAGTCCCTGGTAGTTGTTGATGCAGAAGTTTTGGCTATCGTTCGGTAATTATTAGCGCTCAAACCTCCTTTAAAGCCACCGAATCCGGCTTCAAAAAGTCTCTTTACAACCTTAAATTGTCGTTCGTTAAGTTGACTCGAGTAACGGTCGAAAAACTTAGTTTTTTCTAACAAATAATCAATACGCTTCAATGTATTCTCCTGAGCCTTTAGAATAGTATTAGCAAAATATATAAGCCAATCTGTTATTTCAAGGGTAGTATTGCTTTTTTCAAGCAAAGTATAATAACTTTTTTTATTTGATTCAATGGTAGAAGAGAGTGAGATTAAGGATGGTCGTAAGGTACTTTGAGCTAAGGATTTTTCTGCAATTCCTCTTCCTATTCTTCCATTGCCATCTTCAAAAGGATGGATACTTACAAAATACAGGTGAGCTATTCCGGCTTTGGCTAAAGGTAAGATGTTTTGCTTTTTGAATTTTTGATGTTCTTGATTGAACCAGTAAACAAATTTATCCATCTCGGCAGACACCATTTTTGACGGCGGAGCTTCAAAATGCACTTTCGGGAAATCCAGTCTTCCCGAAACTAAATACATTGGATCTTCATGAGTACGGTAACGGCCTATATCAGTTAAGTCACGTCTTCCATTGCTTATCATTTTGTGCCATAAAAAAAGCTGTTCATGTGTCAAGGGCTTATTGTAATTCAGGTAAAGATCAACCATCATTTCTGATATACCATATTCAGCAGGAGGGATTTTCCTTTTTTCAACAGCTAAGCCAAGATTTTTCTTAATTGATGTCTGAACGCTATCACGATCTAAATATTCACCCTCAATCTCGGATGTTTTCACAGCTTCATCACTCAATATCTCAACCAGAAAATCATCCTTTGATTCTTCTTGTACATGTTTTAATACACCATAGATAGTTCCGATATGTTCTGAAAACTGGTATTCCAAAGCTTCCAAAGCCTCTGCATTATAAGTAAATCGAGGCCATTCTTTTAACATCCAGTTCCATACATTATATGCCATGGGCTATAAGCTTATTATTTATAGCTCAAATATAAACATATTATGGGCTATATCTATGTTTTTATAGCTTAATACCAGTTAAAATGGATTGAAACTCTGCGAAATCAGAAAATTTTCAGAATACACGCCAACTGTACGCCAAAAGAGGTAAATCAAAAAACCGAACTCCTTTATTATTAGAGAGTTCGGTTTCTATGAAGAGGTCGGTAGCGGATTCGAACCGCTGTAACTGGTTTTGCAGACCAGCGCCTAGCCACTCGGCAAACCGACCAAATTTCAAAGCCACTATAAGCTATTAAGTGACTTCATCCTGTCCCGGTGGGTGCAAATTTACTAAATTCTGGCTAACCCTGAAAGTCAAGGTATACGATGGTTCCTTCTCCCGGTTGCGAAGATATCCTGATATTTCCTCCGTGCATCCGCATTATCTGCCGGGCAAAGCTGAGCCCGATGCCCGAACCCTGTGGTTTGCTCGTGTAAAAAGGCACAAATATCTCATCCATAATACCAGGGTCTATACCTGTACCATTATCCTCTATATTGACCACATGCTGTCCTCCTTCACTTAAAACACGAATGACCAGAAGGGGCTTTTTTACTTTTTCTAATGCTTCTATACTATTCTTAACCAGATTGAGCAGTACCTGCTGCAAGAGGTTCCTGTCAGCTTTAATGACCATGCTTTCTGACTCTATTTCAAGATTGAATTTTATATTACTTTTCTCTAATTCCCCACGGAACAATGAATGGATCTCTTCCAGGAAGGATTTCATCTCTATCTCAACGGCGGATGGAGCCGGTATCTTTGTCAGTTTCTGGTAATCACTAATGAATTGCAGCAGGTTGTTACTTCTCTGTTGTAGAGCCTCAAGGGATGTCATGATGTCTGACAGGTTTTGAGAACTTATCTGTTCTATTTCCTTGAGGTGGCCATCTTCATGTTGAAGTATCATTATTATGGTCTCCGTCAGAGAACTGATAGGGGTAATGGAATTCCTGATCTCATGGTTGAGGATCCGCATCAACCTCACCCAGGCCCCTGTCTCCATGTCTTCAGCCACAGATCCTAAATCCTGAAAAGTGATCAGGGTATAGGGTTCCTCAAGCATATTTGTCCTGTTTACGTGTATTACGAGCCTTGTCGTTTCCTGGCCGGTTTTGAATTCACATAATACCCGCTGCGGCCCTTTGACCTGATCCACGGCATCGGTGAAAGTCCGATTCTTTACCCTGACCTGTTCCCAGGTTTCTGGTGAATTTACAGCAGATAGTGCCTCAGCAGATGAATTTATGAGTACAACCCTATCATGCTTATCCAATACCATGATACCTACTTCAATAAGCTCCACAATATGATCCAGGAACCGGAATTGCACCTCTTTTTCAATTTTGATCTCCTTGTAGGTCTGCAATACATCATTGAAATTCCGGTATAAATCCTTTCTTGCCCCCCTGGCTTCATCTACATTGAATCGAAGATTAAAATCCCTGTTCAATATATGTTGCAGAAATTCGGTTAGTTCTCTGTTGCTGCGGTTGGTAAAACGAATAAGCTCAAACACCAGTATTCCCAAGACCAGGGCAATTACGATGTAGGTAAATATCAGCTGGTCTCTTTCAATAAACTTGGTTACAAAGGGAATGGTCATCAAAACGGACAGGATCACCATTAGCCTGAGGACAAGGAACAGGGTGTTTTGTTTATAAGCCATATTTTTGTAATCTTCTGTAAAGAGCAGCCCTGGCAAGACCGAGGTCAGCTGCTGCCCGTGTCATATTTCCTTTGTTCGCGCTGATCGCTTTTAATATCAGCTTTTTTTCCATTTCCTGGAGATTCAGGCTCTCGGATTCCCGGCTATCTTTCTGAAAAGATAAGTCAGTGATCAGATCACTGAAATTCAACACATTATCTTCACATAGTATGACTGCCCTTTCAATGGCATGCTGCAATTCCCTAACATTTCCGGGCCATGAGTATTTCTCGAGCCTGGCCAGAGTTCGTTGAGAGATCCTGAGTCCATGTTTCTTATGTTTGTGTGAATACCTGCTGAGAAATAATTCACATAATAAGGGTATATCGCCATTCCTTTCCCGCAATGGGGGGATCCTGACCTCTACCATGTTGATCCTGTATAACAGATCTTCCCTGAATTCCTTCCGCATTGTCATATCATAAAGGGGCATATTGGTGGCACAGATCAGCCTGACATCCACGGGAATGTCCTTGTTTGAGCCAAGTCGGGTAACCTTTCTATTCTGGAGGACAGACAGGAGTTTTGCCTGCAGTGGGAAAGAGAGGTTCCCTATTTCATCCAGAAACAAAGTCCCTCCACTGGCAATCTCGAAACGGCCTGGCTTATCCCCGGATGCATCTGTAAATGCTCCTTTTGCGTGACCGAATAATTCACTTTCAAAAAGATTTTCGTGAATGGCTCCCAGATCCACATTGATAAAAACCTCATCCTTTCTTGATGATCTCCTGTGTATCTCCCTGGCAACAACTTCTTTTCCCGTCCCATTTTCACCTAACATCAGGATATCAGCTTCGGTATCCGCCACTTTTCCGACCAGGTCAAAAACCTTCTGCATGGGAAGGGAATTCCCAACTATCGTTCCTGACATAAGATCCATGTCCTGCAAAAGCTGTTCCTGCCTGTACCTGTACTTCTCTGCCTCCCGCTTGGTCTCTGTGAGTTTTAGTGCCGTCCGGATCACTCCCAGCAGCCTGTCATTTTTCCATGGTTTTACAATAAAATCAAAGGCCCCGGATCTCATTGCCTCAACTGCCAGATCCACTCCTCCAAATGCAGTTATAAAAACAACAGTGGATAAAGGATCCATTTCGAGTATCCTGTTCAACCAGTAAATGCCTTCCGAACCATCATTTTTCCCGAGGGTGAAATTCATGTCAAGCAGTATCACATCGAATTTCTGTTCATTCATCAGTCCGGGAATATTCGCGGGATCAGACTCCACCTGTACAATGGTAAACAGTTGCTTGAGGAACATCTGGGAAGCGGTCAGGATGCCGGAATCATCATCAACCACTAATATGGAAGCAGGTGTTTTGGCCATTCAGGAGATTACGAAGATTCAAAATTGATATAAATGTACTATTTACGAACATATTTTGTACTATTAACGAACACTATTATGATATTTTGTGATTGAATATTAACTCTATACTCAGTCATACAATATATTAACTCTTGATAATGAGCAAATTAACATTGCTGGCACTCATATTGCCTTACTTCCCTGAAAAAAAAGGATATTTGTGTTATGCTGTTGAACTATTTCAAGACCGAATTGCAGATCCTCCGGATTAAAAAGTTTTATTACCTCATCAATATTATCGGTCTTGGGATAGGGATTGCCAGTTCAATCCTGATCATGCTCTGGGTGGTAGATGAACTCAGCTATGAAAAGATGCATGAAAAGTCGGACCAGGTATTGCTCCTTTATAAAAAGTACAAGATGGGGGAGGAATATAAACTCAATAATTCCTTGCCATACCCCCTGGCTCCCACTCTCCTTGATGAAGTACCTGAAATAGCCAGTGCTGTTCGTGTTGTCAGGCATGAAGCTGTCATCAACAATGGAACAGATTATTACAATGAAAGAAACTTATGCGCTACAGATAATGCATATTTTGAACTCTTCAGTTTCAAATTCATTAGCGGTGATCAGGCAACTGCACTCACTGAGCCTTATTCATTGGTATTAACCCGTGACCAGGCCGAAAAGTATTTCGGTACCGATGATCCCATTGGAAAGACCCTGGAGTTCGATAAGAAAGATGTTTACACGGTTACAGGGGTCATCGAAAATATTGAGGAGAATACCGACCTGGATTATGATATGATGATCCCCATTGAAACTGTTCACGGTAATACCGACGCAGCGGATAGCTGGTACGATCATTTTATCAGACACTATGTTTATATAACCAATCCAATAAATCGCGATACCCTGAACAGCAGGCTGACATCCCATATCAGGAAATACATGAGCTCGGAAAGCACCATAGAGCTGGTGGCACAACCCATCCGGGAAATCCACCTGAATGCCCTGGATGAGCAAAACCCCAGAGCCCAGTATATTTATATCTTCTCCATCATTGGTTTCCTGATCATCCTGATCGCCTGCATTAATTTTACAAATGTATCGACCGCCCTTTCTGTAAAACGCTCGAAGGAAATAGGTGTGAAAAAGGTAAACGGTGCCGCGCGGAAACAGTTGATCTTTCAATTCATGGGAGAAGCTTTTCACCAGGTTGTTGCAGCTTTCCTCCTGGCTATGATGCTGGTGGAATTATTCCGTCCCCTCTTCAACCAGATGACCGGTAAATCCATTTCCATCCCTTACCTCGACCCGGCATTTATCCTGGCCCTGATAGGCCTGATCCTGATCACTACGCTGCTGGCTGGCAGCTATCCCGCCATTTTGATCTCCTCATTCAACCCGGTCAGCGCCTTTCAGGGGAAAATCACCACCGGGAAAGACCAGGCATTGTTCCGGACGGGTTTGCTGGTTTTTCAATTCACCATATCCATCGGACTGATCATCTCAACCCTCACCATATACAGCCAGATCCGATACATCAATCAAAAAAATCTTGGATATGACAAGGAGAACCTGCTGTATGTGGCCCTGCAGGGGGACCTCGACGAAAAGTTTGAGATTTTCAGACAGGAGCTGATGAAACATTCCTTGATCTCGAATGCCGCTCGGGCTTCCTCCCTGCCCTCCTCCGCCTGGAGCATTTTCAGGGGGATGGATTGGGAAGGGAAAGATGATGATGAGATTGTATCATTCTCATTTATTTCTGTGGATGCGGATTTTGTGGAAACAGTCAATATGGAAATCATTGATGGCAGGGACTTCTCAAGGGATTTTGCCGCAGATACTGCCAGGTTCATTATTAACGAGCAGGCTAAAAAATTCCTGGGGTTTGAGGAGCCCGTGGGACATTATTTCCTGTCAGACTCGGACAGGATAGAAATCATCGGGGTAGTCAATGATTTTCACTCCCTCCCGCTTACCTATAAGATAGAACCCCTCATCCTGAACATCTGGCCCGAATTCTACAACCTTGCATTGATCAGGATTCTGCCGGGGAATTTACAGGAAGCGGTGGATCATATTGAAAAGATCTGGAACAAGGTCGTCCCCGGCTTCCCCTTTGAATATAATTTTGTGGATGAAAATATAGACCGGCAGTACAGAAGTGAAATGAGGATTGGCATGCTGTCATTGGCTTTCACCATTCTGACCATCCTCATAACCTGTATCGGGCTCTTTGCCATAGCCACCCACTCAGCACAGCAAAAGACAAAGGAAATAGGGATCAGAAAGTCGCATGGGGCCTCTTCAAAGTCTGTCATTTACCGGTTCGTCATAATTTACCTGAGATGGGTATTGCTAGCCAATTTGATTGCCTGGCCCATCGCCTGGATCCTCATGAAAAAATGGCTGGAAAACTTTGCCTACCAGATTTCTGTCAACATATGGATCTTCGTCCTTGCTGCCGTCGTGTCAATCTTAATCTCGGTGTTGACCATATTCTGGCATGCCTGGAAAATATCCAATACAAATCCAGTGAATTCACTGAGGTATGAGTAGTTTCTTAACCTATAGATACATTTAATTGTCTGCCCAGGCCTATTTCCACTAGTTTATAATAAGTGGTAATCTGGATATCGCTTTTACCTCTTTCAATTCTTGAGATGTAGCTTTTTTTTGTACCCGTCCTTTCTGCTAATTGTTCCTGGGTTATGTTTGCCTCTTTTCTTGCTTCCTTAAGCATCACACCAAGTCTAAAGGCCAAAGATGCTGCATCATACTTATCTCTATTAGGTGTACCTTTTTCACCATACTTTTCTGTAAGTAAACCTTCAAAATCGGTTAAACTTTTCATTATTTACGCTTTTCATATTTATCATCCAGATATTCCCCTTTTAACCTCTCAGCCAATTTTATTTCCTTTCTGGGTGTCTTTTGGGTCTTTTTTAAAAAGCAATTTGTTAATACAACTAAATCTACTTTATCAAGAAAACATAAAATTCTGATGTCCCTGAATGTTGTTCTCACCCTTATCTCATAGATTCCGTTAGATCCTGCCAAATACTTGAAGAACTTTTGGGGTATTTTCTGTTCGAATCGTACCAGATCCATCACATATTCAATTTTCTCCTGGACTTTGTAATCCTGTGATTTATAAAATTCTACAAATCCATCTCCGTATGCAATGATCTTTCTTGTTGCCACAAAGTTAACTAATTAGTTTACCAATAACAAATATTGATAAACGTCATTTGATAATACTTTGATGACTTCATCAGAAAAAAATCATACAGCCTTTATGAAAAAATGGGAGAGTCAATACTGAATTAGCAGGTTTACCCGGTCACAGCCTTATAGACAGCAGAAGCAATCTTGATATCCTGGACTGCCACCCCCGTCAGGTCAGCAATGGTGGTTTGTTCATCTGAGGTCCTACCTAATGAAGCGCCAGAGATCACATTGCCCAGTTCGATCAGTCTTTCCTTCTGTAAATTACCAGACTCAATGGCTTTGAAGATCTCTCCCCTGGCCATGCATTGTTCAATGCTGTCTGCAACAACAATATCCGCATCCCTGAGTATTCGTGAATCCAGTTCCTGTTTTTCTGCTGTATCGGATCCCACGGCGGTAATGTGGGTTCCCTGTCTTAGATCTTTACGGCTCAGGAGAGGTGTTTTGGAAGGGGTTGTGGTAACGACAAGGTTGCATTGTTTCAGGATCTCTGAAGAATCAAGTGTAGTCTCAATATGGAAACCTTCTTTTTCCATATCAGATTTATAAGTATCCAGTTTTTCCTGTTCCCTGCCCCAGACAAGGACCTCCCTGCAATCCACTACATCTTTCAGGTATAATAGTTGCAGCCTGCCCTGGGTCCCGGTCCCCGCTATGCCGATCTTATTGACCTTCGAAGGAGCCATATATTTTGCAACAATGGCCCCTGCCACGGCAGTGCGGATATCGGTCAGGTAACCTTCGTCAAGCAGGATGGATACCAGTTCTCCTGTTTCCTGTCTATATAATAGCATCAATCCGTTGCCTGAAGGCAATCCAATGGCCGGATTATCATAAAACCCGGAAGCCACCTTTATCACGTAAAACTCTTCCTTCTGTACGAACCCGTATTTGATGTGAACTTCCCCCTTGTCGAGGATCAATTCCCCTACGGGTGGCACGATCACCCTGCCTTCGGAATACGCCTGAAAACCCTGTTCGATCTGCGGCATGATGTCAATGGATGGCAGGACACGCTTGATCTGATCCAGGGTAATGATCTCCATGATCTTATAGTTCAGAAAGTACGGTGGAAATACGATCGAGAGCGCCCAGAAGATAATCTTCAGGAAGTCCATAGCTTATCCTGAGAAAACCATCCAGGCCGAAATGGTCACCCGGAACCACCATCACTGATTGTTCCTTGATCAGCTTCATGACCAGGTCTGTGGAATTAATATTAAGGTCATATTTAATAAAGGCAATGGCAGCAGCTTCCGGGGGGACACATCGCAGGTTCCCGTTTTGCTTGCCCATCCATTCTTTTAGGATTGGGAATCCCTTGCGCACATAATCTCTTGCCCGTTTCCTGACCATGGGCCGGACTTCTTCAGACAAAGCCAGGGCAGCCAGTTTATTCGATAGCATGGTGGCGCTGAGGGTATTGTATTCATGCCTTGCCCATACCTGGTCAATCATGTCCTGTCGGACCCACCACCCAACCTGTCCGTAACCCGGGAAGGCCATATGCCTTGCTCATGCTTCCTACGGCCAGTACTTTGTCATACTTTCCATAGAAGGAAGGGGTTTGTTTTTCGGTTTTCTGTTCCACACCGGTGTAAACCTCGTCAGCCAGTATCCAGGCCCCTGCCTTTTCTGCTATCCGGATAATGGCATCCATCTCGCCGGGTGTGAAAATACGACCGGTTGGATTATTCGGGTTGCAGATGGCAATCAGTTTGGTTTTGCCGGAAACCATATTCTCAAGGGCATCGAGGTCCGGCGCCCAGTCCTTTTCTTCCAGCAGGGAAAAAGTCTTCACCTGGAACTCATGATTTTGCGCTACCCCCCAGACCTGCATGTAATTAGGCAACTGGACCACCACCTCATCTCCTTTGCTGAGAACCGTATGCAGGGTATTGTAATTGGCTTCTATGGCTCCTACGGTAACCAGCACATCGTCCGCTGTTGCCCCGTCATACATGTTGGCAATGTTTTCCCGGAGTTCAGGCCTGCCGTTGGCGTGGGCATAATTGATATCGGTTGCCAGCAGATCTTCCAGGGATCCCTCTTTCAGTTCAAGCAATTCGCTCAGGAGCATGGGATGAACCCCGCTCTCTGATAAATTATAATCTACTTCCTGCTCCCAGGCAGACATGTAATCGCTCCATGGCAAATGGCTGAAATGCTGACATAATGATGGACTTTTAATGAACTATTTTTGAGGCTAACTAAGATACGATATTCTCTCTATTCCGAAGTATATTCCTTCAGGCAGGTGGGACAAAGACAATCGCTGTAGTCCTGAGTGATCCGGAGGAAATCCTTCTGCAGGATCTGGTAGCTTTCGCACCAGCAATCCTCTTCTCCCGAACACTGGAAGGAGTTGCCGCATTTGGGGCATTTCTTATTTGTGCCTGCCATCTTCATTTTAACGGGTAAGGGTAACGCTGACTTTTTCAATGCGGCCCCCACCCATGGGCGGGTTCATTTTGGAAATTTTAACGGTTACCTTCCGAACACCCTCAAAATTGTCATAAATGCTATCCAGGATCCGCTTGGCGATATTTTCCAGCAACTTTGATTTCTTCTCCATTTCTTCCTTAACCAGCCGGTATGCATGCTGGTAATTTATGGCATCTTTCAGGTTGTCTGAAGCAGCCGGTGCAGCCATATCTGAATCTATGCTCAGGTCAACAAGGAACTTATTCCCTACAATCTGCTCTTCCCGGAAGTGGCCGTGGAAGGCATAAAATTCCATATTTTCAATTTGTATCAGTCCCATTTGGACAGGAAAATTACAAATTCCCCCCGACAATCCTTAAATATTTTAATTTTGTACTGCCTAAACATTAACGCATGAGTGAGGACAAACCTGCAGACAATATAAAAGAGACGAAGAATTTCATTGAAGTCTTTATCGATGAAGACCTTGCTGAGGGGAAGAATGAAAGCAGGGTACATACCCGCTTCCCCCCGGAACCAAACGGCTACCTGCACATCGGGCATGCCAAGTCCATTTGCCTGAATTTCGGACTGGCAGAGAAATATGGCGGGAAATGCAATCTGCGTTTTGATGATACCAACCCGGTAAAAGAGGATGTGGAATATGTAGAGTCCATACAGGAGGATGTCAAATGGCTGGGCTTTGACTGGGAGGAGAGGTTGTACTATGCATCGGATTATTTTGGGAAGCTGTATGATTTTGCCGTAAAACTCATCCGGGAAGGTAAAGCTTACGTGGATGACCAGTCTGTAGATGACATCAGCGAGCAGCGGGGAACACCTTCTAAACCCGGACTGGAAAGTCCTTGCAGGAGCCGCGAAATGGAGGAGAACCTAGATCTCTTTAAGAAGATGAAAAATGGTGAGTTCGATGAGGGTTCACATGTACTGCGGGCAAAGATCGATATGAGCTCGCCCAACATGCACATGCGCGACCCGGTGCTCTACAGGATCAAGCATGCTGAGCATCACCGTACCGGGAATGAATGGTGCATATATCCCATGTATGATTTTGCCCATGGACAGTCAGACTTTTTCGAAGGCATCACCCATTCCATCTGCACCCTGGAATTCGAAAACCACCGCCCCCTGTATGACTGGCTGCTGGACCAGCTGGCAGAAAATGAATACCGTCCCAGGCAGATAGAATTTGCCCGCCTCAACCTGACTTATACCGTGATGAGCAAGCGAAAACTTTTGCAGCTGGTTGAAGAGGGACTGGTAAACGGGTGGGATGATCCCCGGATGCCCACAGTATCAGGTTTGCGCCGCCGGGGTTATACACCGGAATCCATCCAGAATTTTGCCGATACCATTGGGGTGACAAAATTTGACGGGATCATCGATGTGGGACTCCTGGAATTCAGCCTGCGGGAGGATCTGAATAAGAAAGCCCCGAGGGTAATGGGCGTGTTGCGTCCCCTGAAGATCGTTATTACCAATTACCCTGAGGACCAGGAAGAGTGGATGGAAACCATCAATAACCCTGAAGACGAAAGCATGGGTAGCCGAGAGATCCCATTCTGCAGGGAGGTATACATAGAACAGGATGATTTTATGGAAGATCCCCCGAAAAAGTTTTTCCGCCTGGCACCGGGCAGAGAAGTGCGGTTGAAAAGTGCTTATATCATTCAATGTGAAGAGGCTATTAAGGATGATGATGGCCATATCACTGAGCTGAGATGCACCTATGATCCGGATACCAGGAGTGGAGGCCCCCAGAGCGATCGCAAGGTGAAGGGAACCCTGCACTGGGTATCTGCCAGACATGCCATCCCGGCCGAGGTAAGGTTGTACGACCGGCTGTTCAAGACGGAGATCCCGGACGAGGCTCCTGAAGGAGAAGATTTCCGTTCCAACCTGAATCCTGATTCAATGGAGACGGCCAATGCTTATGTTGAACCCGGCTTGAAAGAATTAAGTCCGGGAGATAAATTTCAGTTCCAGCGCCTGGGTTATTTTTGTATAGACAAGGATAGCAGTCCGGATAAACTGTTGATCAACCGGACGGTTCCCTTGCGGGACAGCTGGGCAAAACGGCAGCAATAATCGCTGGCCTACCTCTGCTGGCTCAGCAGGATGCTTGCCGCGATTTACCACCAGTATGTATACTTGATCCCGAGCCATCCATGCCAGCCTGAGTCGGTGAAACGGGAACTGATCAGGTGCTGGTAGAACCCCAGCTGATGCCCTCTAACCTCGAATACCAGGGACATATTGATATCACCGACCATCCGGTTGATTGATTCAGTTGGGATGACATAGGGACTGGTTGTATTGAAGAGCCCTCCCTGCAGCGTGGCATCATATACCACAAACCTAGCCGTTCCTTCCATGTGAAAATAGAGATTAAATGGATTGTCGGGACCCGGGCCCAGGCGTTTGAAATATTCCTGCCCCGGTTCCATCCTGAACCAAATGCCCCCGGAAAAATCGGTATGCAATGTTCCCATCCTTCCTCCGCCCTTTATTCCCAGAATGGTAATATCATCACGAAGGACCTCCTTGTCAATCATAAAATCATAGTTCAGGATCACATCATTATGCACCTGGTAATCCCATCCATTGGGCGGATTTGAAGGGGTGATGCGGTGAATGATATCCTGTGCGAAGAAACCCAGTGCTGCAGGTCCCAAAATACCCACCCGGAGACCGCTGGTGAACCTGATGCCGTTCTCAGGACGATTTACAACTCTTTGCTGGGTCAGCGTTAGGGTGGCTGCATAGGGATGATCCCCTGCCCTGATGGTATCATCATCCAGATCCCTCGGGGTGAACAATTCCTGTCTGAGTTCAAGACCATACCAGGCCCTGTCGCTATCCCTCAGCTTAAAAGGTAGCAGAATGCGGTCGACCGGAGATTTCTGAAGACTCTCATGGTAGAGTAAAAACTTAAGACCATTGGTATAATACCAGTCCATTTTGTTGAACATATCGTTTTCAAACGCCACACTGAATGCACGCTGATATGTTTCCTGCTGGGCAATGAGGGGAACCTGGAACACCAGGAATAAAGTAAATGTTATAAAATAGCGTTGGTTCAAAATAAAGATCCCTGCGAATACACTAGATAAACGCAGGGACCGGGTCTTGAGTATATCTGGATGAATTAATATGTGTTGATCGAAAGAAGATAACTGCCCTCAGCAACCTTGGTGGTGATCCTGTATTTCCAGGTCCCGTAAAATTTTGTCTCCCCCTCCTTGATATTCAGGGATTCTGACCATTGGATATCTGCCGAATCATCCATGGTAAGGGATTTGTATGGTTTTCCATCAGGAAGGATTAGGGAGACCTTGATGGAGCCGGAATTTACATGTCCCTCGATGGACATTTTTAACTTTGAAATCTTATCCTCTACTTCGAATGTACCCTGTTTATCTATGGATTGCCCGTTGTAATTCTTGGATAAGGTCAACCTGGAATTGTGCTCATTGGAACCCCAGCCTGTCACATATACATAGTCCTCGCGGGCTCTGGATAATGCCCGAGCCCTGCTCCTTTCACTTTGTATCGCATACTGATGAGCTTTCTCGGCTTCGCGGACAGAAATCGCTTCATCTTCTTTAGCTGTGCCGGTGGACTGGGCCAGTATGGAAGTATCCAAAAAGATAAAGACCCCCAGTACAGCAAGCATAATGATAAAGTTTCTTTGTTTCATGACATCAATATTATTGGTTTTGAATTTCATCCTGATCCAAAAGTACGGCAGAATCCGGATCCTTCCGGTTAATGCTTTGTTAATGGTTGGTTAACGACTGAATTCCGTATCTTATTAAAGGAAATTCATGCTGATATTTGGATTATGAAACCCAGGCTTTCGATCATATTGAGTGCCATAGCCCTGATTGTCCTTTTGATAGTCCAGTACTACAATATTTCTGTTACTTTCCAGACCAAGAAGGAGCAATTTGACAACCGATACGGGGCCATTGTGAAACAGGCACTTTATGAATATGAGTCAGGGGCGACCGGCTATCTCTCAGATTCGGTATTTATCCTTTTTGATAACACCTCTGAAGAACTTGTTTTTCAGTCCGGCCAGGTTCCCGGGGGACTCGAAACCGATACCCTGCAGGAGCAGATCCTGGCCGCATACAGCAGGATACTCCAGGATCATACCAGACCAGATGCCTACCTGCAGGATTACCTGATCAAGGCTGATGCAGATCCCGATTTCAGGTCAGGGTATTATATCCGTGAGCTGTCCCTGCTGGATTTTGACCGTGTTATTTCCATCTACAACGATACTACAGGGCAACCGCCAGTCAGCCTGAAGAATGCATTGCATGCAAATACCTACTCTTTCGAGGGAAATTATTTCAGGATCCGGTACGATTATTACATCGACTTCACCCATAAAACCCAGATCATATACAGGGATATGGTGATCACCTTTATCCTGGCGGCAGTGACCATACTTGTGGTCCTTCTAATATTTTCTTTAACTATCCGTAATATGCTGATACAGAAAAGATTATCTGACATGAAAACGGATTTCATTAACAATATGACACATGAACTGAAAACCCCGTTGTCGACCATTGCCGTAGCTTCATCAACACTTGGGGATGAAAACCTGCTGAAGGACAAAAAGAAGGTGCTTCAGATCTCTGAAATGATCAAGAAACAGAACAAGCACCTTACAGAGTTGATAGACCGCATACTGGAGATAAGCATATGGGAAAAGGACCATGTGAAACTGAAGAAAAAACCAGTTCATATTTATGAGTTCATCGAGGACCGCGTTCAGCTTTTCCGGATAGAAAATACAGGGAAAGACCTGGACATCAAAACAAGCTACAAACTAGACAAGGATTTTGTTTCACTGGATGAGATACATATGACCACGGTTTTGAATAATCTGCTGTCAAATGCTGTTAAATATTGTGAGGAGATTCCCGATATCACTGTAGAGGTAAGCATTAACATGAAGCTGAAAATCCGGATATGCGATAACGGTATTGGCATCAGGAAGGAAGATCAACGTCATATTTTTGACAAGTTTTACAGGGCTGGCAAAGGGGATTTTAAAACCGTAAAGGGACTTGGATTGGGATTATATTATGTAAAACAAATCATTACTGCCCACAATGGAGAAATTTTCCTGCACAGCCTGCCGGGGAAAGGCAGTACATTTATCATAGAAATACCTCTGAACAATGAACATCCTGCTGGCTGAAGATGATGCGGACCTGAGAAGCATCCTCTCACAATACCTGGAAATAAACGGGTTCTCCATCCTCCAGGCGGAGAACGGGCATTCCGGACTCGAGATATTTAAAAACGAACATATTGATGTCTGTATCCTCGATATCATGATGCCTTTGATGGATGGCTTTGAACTGGCTCGACAGATCCGTAAAACCGATCCTGAAATCCCGGTGATCTTTCTTACGGCCAGGAATCAGAAGGAGGATAAAGTCAAAGGCTTGAAACTCGGGGCTGATGATTATATCACCAAACCATTCGAAGTGGAGGAACTCATCCTTCGCATCCGGAATATATTGCGCCGTTCCGGCCGGGTGGGAGCCCAATCTTCAGGTATTGGCGGCTTCGAGTTCCGATTCGATGAACTGACCCTTACCGGTTTTGGACAACAACACCAGATGACCCTGAAAGAAGCTGAATTCCTCAAGTATCTGATCGAGCATAAGGACCAGGTCATGAAAAGGGAACGGATCCTGGAGGATCTCTGGGGAGAAAATGATTATTTTCTGGGCCGCAGCATGGATGTATTCGTCACCCGTCTCCGCAAATACCTTAAACCCGATCCATCCATTTCGCTGGATACCATCAGGGGAGTGGGGATCATCCTTCGGGCGGATTGACGCCAATTATTCACTAATTTAGCAGACCAGACAGGACTTCCTGTCAATCATTTAAGATCGTAACCGGAATTATGCATTATATCTTGATATATGCAGGGATATTGGTGGGCATTGTCCTCGAGGGTGAGATGATAATGCTTTCCTCTGTAATAGCTGCTCATAGAGGTTTTTTAAACCTGTGGATGGCCATGGGAATCGGTTTTGCCGGCACCCTGGGATATATGTCAGGGGAGATTATTAAAAACCGGCTGGCTCATATCGAAAACATTGAATTGTTAATAATCGGGGTATTGTTATTGGCTGGTATTCTGATTTACTTTGCTAATAGAATGAGGAAATGATAAATATTGCTGATGGAGCCAATGACCCCTCATTTGTTCGGGATTCCCTTGGAATTCTTTCTTTTCGCCCTGACACTTCTTGGTGTGGCGTTGTTCCACAAACACACCATGTATGTGGCCCTGACAGGGCTTATAGTCATTCTTGCTTTCAAATTTTTAACCGCTCCTGATTTTTCCCTCATTCATCACATTGCTGGTTTTGACGAGGATCAGGGAGAATGGAAAACATTGCTGAACCTTGCCGGCCTGCTCTTAGGTTTTGCCGCACTGGCCAGGCATTTTGAAATCTCAGGGGTGCCTGACAAGCTGCCTGCCTACCTGCCGGATAACTGGACCGGAGGCCTTGTTCTCCTGGGGATCATTATGATACTATCTTCCTTTCTTGATAACATAGCCTCGGCCATGATCGGAGGAAGCATTGCCCTGGTGGTTTATAAGAAAAGACTGCATATAGGTTTTCTGGCCGCCATCATTGCTGCCAGCAATGCAGGAGGAGCCGGCAGTGTTCTGGGCGATACCACCACAACCTTGATGTGGATTGATGGGATACATCCTCTCGATGTTTTACATGCCTATATTGCATCCCTGGCATCTTTTGCTGTCTTTGCAGTTTTCGGATCGATTCAACAGCATAAATTCCAGCCAATACAGAAAGGGCCCACAGAAGGAGTGAAAATTGATGCCCTGACACTTTTGATCGTGGTCGGAATATTATTTGCCACAATACTGGCTAATTTTCTATTTGGCATGCCGGCCCTTGGTGTGTGGGCCGGTATCCTGCTGGGGGCTTTTTTCCGTAAGACACCCTGGCAGCAGGTCAGGCTTGCCCTGCCGGGAGCTGTTTTCCTGCTCAGCCTGGTAACATGTGCTTCTTTAATGCCCGTAAACGAATTACCTGTTGCATCCTGGCGTACTACTTTTATGTTCGGATTTGTTTCGTCGGTATTTGATAATATACCGCTTACGAAGCTGTGCCTTGAACAGGGAGGATATGATTGGGGATTGTTGGCCTATGCTGTGGGTTTTGGAGGATCGATGATCTGGTTTGGATCTTCAGCTGGGGTAGCTCTTTCGAATATGTTCCATGAAACAAAATCAGTAGTCAAATACATCAGGTACGGATGGCACATCATCCTGGCTTATATGGTTGGTTACATTCTCCTTTTAATCATTATGGGTTGGCACCCTGTGGAGAAAAGGGGACGAGGTAGGTCAGAAAATACCATAATGATAGACCGGGGACCATCAGGATTGGAAACTTGTGAAGCAGAGCAGGCTTTCTTCATAACTTCGGAATGACTTTGCTGATCTCTTCCTGCTGATACAGCTTAACCTGGGGAACCAGCTCCATGAAATCATCTTTACTGCACAAAGCAGGTCCGGGCTGCAAAGTAGTGGCGGTGCCAGCTGCTACAGCACATACCAGGGCTTCCTGGAGAGTCTTGCCGGTGAGGGTTCCATAAACAAATCCGGCAACGGCTGAATCTCCCGCACCAACGGTGTTGACCACCTTCACCTGGGGTGGGACTGCCAGGTATTGCTCTGTTTTTCCTACCAGCAAAATCCCCCTGGCTCCCATGGAGACCAGGACGATACCCGTACCCTGATCACAAATGGTTTGTGCAGTACTGATTATTTTCTGGATATTATTCAGCTCCTGGTCTGAAAGACGGCTCAATTCATGAATATTTGGTTTAATAACATCGGGAGATATCTGTATGCATGTCTTCAGTGCATTACCATCAGTATCAAGAATTATTTTTGCCCCCTTGCTTTTGACAATCTCTATGATCTTGGCATATATCTCGGGACTGACACCAGGTGGAAGGCTGCCGCTGATGATGACAATTTTGGGATCATCAAGCTTTTCAACCAGGTCAATGATCCTCATCAGCTCAAAAGGCATGATTTCCGGACCTCTGGCACTAAAAATGGTCTGGCTCCCCTTTTCCATATCATAAATGACAATGTTGGTACGGGTTTCTCCTGATATTCTGGTGAAGTTGCAGCTGATCCCCTCATTGATCAACCGTCCCTCCATCTCTTCTCCATCAAATCCTCCCACAAATCCCAGCGCTTTATTCCGGATACCAAAAGCAGTCAGCACCCGTGAAACATCAATGCCTTTACCGGCGGCATAGCGCTTCTCTTTATGGATCCGATTGGAGTCATCAAACTTGACCTTCTCAATCCAGATGTTGCGGTCAAGAGCCGGGTTCAGTGTTATGGTGTAGATCATAATATTAATTGTTACAGATATTCACTGGGTATCTCTTACCAGCTCTTCAAGATCATTTTCTTTACCGATTACCAGGAGAGTATGCTCCTTTTTTAAAACTGTCTTTTCAAAGCCTACATAATCCATTGTATGTGTCTGACGGTCACCGGATTCGTTTATTGTACTTTTCAAACCGATGATATTTACATTGTATTTTGATCTGATTCCCAGCTCCACAATGGTTTTCCCGGCTAATCCCCCGGGAATCTGGATCTCAATCAGATATATATCCGGGGCAAATTCATCAATGAAATGAATATCCCGGTTGAGCAGTTTCAGGGCAAATCTTCTGCCCTCCTGTTTTTCGGGATAAAGTATCTCTGTGATATCCATTTTTTGAAGAATTTTATACTGGATATCTTTGGTGGCCCTGCAATAGATTGATTTAACACCAATTTCCTTCAGCATCTCAATAGTCAAAATGTTTGCTTCGAATGCATCTCCCATTGACAGAATTAAAATGTCCTGAGGTTTAATGAATTTGGCAAGTGCGGATGGATCCAGATTATCAATTTGCACTGGAAATTTGAACCCCTCAGATTTCATCTGATGGACAATCATAGGGTCTTTGTCCATAACAATAATATCAGCGTCGTGCTCATGCATGGTTCTGGCAATTTCCCTGCCAAAAGCTCCCAATCCGATTAATACAAATCTTTGTTGTTCATCCATAATTATCCAACCGTTAAATTGATTTCAGGAAAGCTGTAACCATCATCCTCACTTTCTTCACTCATAGCAATGGCAAAGGTGAACAGTCCTATTCTTCCGGCGAACATAACCAGAATGATCAGGATTCTGCCTATCACAGTCAGATCCGGGGTAATTCCCCTGGAAAGGCCAACGGTTCCGAAGGCTGAGATGATCTCAAAGAAAATATCGAAAAAGGCATGATCTTCTGTCAGCGAAAGGATAAATAACACGAGAAATATGATGATGATGGAAACAAAAAAAACGATGTATGCCCTTCGGACTGTTCTCATGGGAATAGTATTCCAGCCTATCTCCACCCTGTTCTTCCCTTTCACAAAAGTCCTCAGGCTTGCTAACAAGGTAACTCCCGTCGTTATTTTGATCCCGCCGGAGGTGGAATTGGGTGCTCCTCCGATATACATTAACAGGATTACCAACATCAAGGTGGGGATTGCCAGGTCTGTTATCGAAACGGTTGAGAATCCAGCGGTGCGGGAAGTAATGCTCAGGAAGAATGCATTGAGCATTTGTTTACCAAAGGGAAGATTCTTCCACTCAGAATACTGCGTCATCCATATCAGTAAAGCTCCTGACAGAATCAGAACAAGGGTTCCAATAAGTATCATTCTGGTTTGCAGGGTGAGACCTTTTATCTGGATCATTTTTATATCTCCAATATGCAAAATATCCGAATACGTATAAAAACCCAATCCCCCCAATACGATTAAAAGCATAATCGTAATGAGGGAAATAGTGCTGAAATGAAAACCGGCTGTCTCCATTCCATTTGGGAAATTACTGAATCCGGCATTGCAATAGGCACTGACGGAATGAAAAACCGCGCTGAATATCCTTTCAAATTCAGATAAGCCAAGATTTCCCCATGAGAAATACAGTCCCACAGCACCTGCCATTTCTGCAAAGAAAGTTATCGCAACAATGGCTTTCAGAATCGATGTCAGGGTACTGAAATTCTCATTATCCAGAATTTCCTGAACAATCATCTGATCCCTCAGCCGGAAGCCTTTTTGAATGAATAATGCAATGAAGGATGTCAGGGTAATAATTCCAAGTCCACCGAGCTGAAAGAGCAGCAGTATGAACATCTGTCCTTCAAAAGTAAAAACACTGGACACATTTAAGGTTGTCAAACCCGTGACACACACTGCTGATGTTGAAGTGAACAGGGCATCGATCAAGGTAATCCCTGAATAAGTGGCTTTCGGCAGTTTCAACATAAGGGTTCCCGCAAGGATGACGATCACATAAGAAATCATTATTATTCTTGCCGGACTCAGTGAAAAGAAAAGCCATTTCTCCCTGGTTTTCGTCAGAGAAATGATACCATTGATGACGATATAAATTTGAATTAGTACGAAATATAAATTTATGTAACTGTGTGAGGTGGATCTTCCAAAGAAGTAATGGGGCTCCTCAATGGAAAAGATCTCTTCAAGTACGATTGAAATAATGAAAAGGCATAATAAGATAATCTCAAAGGGAGATTGCTTGATGTATTTCCATTTCCTATCGCTGATAAACAGATTGGTCAGGAGTGTGGTGACAAAAAAGCCTGCGATAATTTCGTCAAGGATCAACAGGTTTACAATCCACCGGTCGGATAAATGGAACCCAAATTTTAAGAACAGGGAAATGATGGCAGCAATTCCAAAAATTGGCGTTATGAAACCAATAATCTGATGGATCCGGTTTTGTATGGATAATTTCATCAGTTATCCAGAACTTTTTTGCACAAACGAACTCTACCTAAACTTGAATTCCGGATTGAGCAGTAAATAGAAGAAGCTCAATGAATGTTTCATCTTTCCGGTTTTTAAGTTATGTGAATAAAGTTAAGACATATTCAGTCAATGGCTGCATAATATTGTCCTAAGCTCTGAAAAAAAAGTCCCTGTAGATCAATGACCTGCAGGGACTCATTATACAGAAAAGATGACTAAAGCGATATACAAATTTATTATTCCGGCAAACCGAATGCAAAAAAGAGCTCTCCTGGATAATTTTCATAAATGCCCTCCATCATTACTCCTCCCTTTTGATGTTTTAAGGCTTTTCTCAGGTCATCTACGGATGCGACCTTTTCTTTATTAATGCCTGTGATAATGAAACCTTCTTTTATTCCAGTCTGGTTCTTCAGGATGCCTCCGTTTAATTCTTTGACCATGACCCCACCTTCAATGCCAATTTGTTCAGCCTTATCCTTATCAATGGTTTCAAAAGAAGCACCCAAAACGTCGAGGATATCCTGCTGATTGCTGGCAATCAATTTCTTGACCCCCTTCTGGTTTGCTAATTCGACCTCATATGACAGTTCTTTCCCGCCTCTGTTTACGGTTACACTTACCTGGTCTCCCGGCCTGTGCCTGCCAATCTGTTCAAGCAGGTCAGCAGATTTCTGGATGGGAACATCATCCACGCTGACAATCACGTCTCCGGTTTTAATACCTGCCTGACCGGCTGCGCTTTTATCAGTGATGCTGTCTACAAAGGCCCCTTCACTTATTTTCAGATGCTGGTCTTTCGTCAGATCTCCGTTAATATCCCTGATCATAATGCCCAGGTAAGCACGTTGAACCATTCCGTATTTCATGAAATCCTCCACTACCTTGCTGACAATGTTGGCAGGAATGGCGAAACCATATCCTGCATAGGATCCAGTGGGACTCGCAATGGCGGTGTTGATCCCGATCAGTTCACCGTTCAGGTTCACCAACGCGCCTCCGCTGTTGCCAGGATTGATGGCCGCATCTGTCTGAATGAAAGCTTCAATGGCCGATTTGTCATCAATGATATTGATATTCCTCCCTTTTGCGCTGACAATTCCTGCCGTTACCGTTGAGTTCAGGTTAAACGGATTACCCACGGCCATTACCCATTCACCTACTTCAACCTGATCCGAGTTGCCAAGGTGCAATGTCGGTAAGCCATCCTTTTTAATTTGAAGCAGAGCAAGGTCGGTTGAGGGATCTGTTCCGATCACCTTGGCCTTATAGCTATCATTGTTAGGTAATGTAATCTCTATATCATCAGCCTGATCAATAACATGATTATTAGTGATAATGTACCCTTTGTTGCTAATAATGACGCCTGACCCGGTACCCACCTGTTCAAATGTTTCAGGTTTTGAACGGTCTGGTTTCTGCGGCTGGGGGTCGCCATAGAAATATCGAAAGAATTCGTCTCCGAACATGTCTCCAAAGGGACTGCGTTGGTTAAAATAGAACTGGTTTTCTGCCTGGACTTTACGGGTAGATTTGATGTGTACTACAGCATTCATTACTTCCTTCGAAACTCCAGTAAAGTCAAGCGGAACATATTTGCCGCTTTCATTGACGGTATAGACTGTTTTATGTAATGGTATTGGATCCTGCCCGGTTTGAAAGACCGGTACAGTTCGATAATTGAGGCCAGTTAATAAAAAGACCGCAATCGTAAGGCCGCTTCCCAATATGGAAGGGACCAGCATTTTTATGAATTTTTTCATTTTATATTCCTCCTTTATTAATTAATTAAATTGTTTGAATTGTTTCTGACTGGATGAAAACTCAGGATTACCTTGAGCAGGCCTGGGTTGATCATCTGGCAAGAAAGTATTGTATACTTGAAACTCCTGTTTAAATGCACCTCTGAAAACCCTATTGACAGTACTCCTTTCTCATAATCTGAAAGTGACTCTTTATCAATCAAATGCATTTTGAATGGTTTTTCATATTCCAATGAGCGTGGTGCTTCTATGACCAGGATATTTCCCTGCATTAATGCAAATACCTCCCGGTCATAAAAGAGATTGCTTTCCAGGAAAATGGCGAGCTGCCCCCTTTGGGTATCTTTTAAATAATCAATTCTGCTTATTTCCAGCTCATTACGTGATTTAATGACATGGCAAAATTTTGAATCAAGCTGATTCTGATGATATGATTGTTGAATATTCATGGCTTTGTTATTTTATTAAGAGAAAAAATAATAAGTTGATGTTTAATATGGACCTGATTATTTTCAGGAGTAGGTCAGCATTTGAAGTGCAGGCGGGGGGAGATCAAATAGGGTTGGGTCAGACAGATGCTTGCCAGGAACCAATCCTGTGAGATTCATTTCCTTTTGGACCGGAACCCCTTCAAAAAATGTAGTTCTGGCTGATTGATTACCCGTAATCCGGGGATTATCATCTGTCACATCTTTCATGCTCCATTTCTCCGTCGAAACTTTCCGGATTTCCAGGTATTGTTTTTCAGTAATACTCCCGGAACACTGAGTTGAATAATTATTCAAAAGAGCCAGACTGACAAATACAATCAGCGAAAATATTGATATGTATAAATGTTTTTTCAATTCCATAAAAATAGATACGGTTACAAAGTTAAATATGAAGGCAGGGGGGGTGTTAGTAAATTGAGTTAAAAAAGCTTAAGAGACCGTTAAAAAAACATAAATAAGGGATTGCAGCCGGCTCTCGATTAAGCTGATGCAAATCTGTAAACCTGCTGCTCTATCCTATTTTCAACTGCAGGGTGAGGTAAAAATTCCTGGGCATCCCGGGATAATAATAACGTGGCGGAGACCCGCCGAAGGATGGGGCATTGATCAGGATCATGGAGGCATATGACTGGTCAAAAATATTATTGATCCCCAGCGCCAGAGAAAACCCAAAGTTAGCTGACAGATCACGTGTATATGAAATGTTCCAGTCAAGTGTCTGGTATGCCCGGTACATCCCTTCATTGTCATCGGCCAGGTATTGTTTCCCAACCATGTGAAGTGTCATGCTGGTTTCGATATCCAATGAGGTGAGCCATTTCAGTAAAAGACCACTTTTATAATCCGGTATCCCCGGCAGCTTTTTCCCGGAATAGTCTGCATCATCGTCCACGAACTCTACAAACCTGTTCCCCGAATATTGAAACGAATGAACCAGGTTCAGACCGGTCCCCGCCTGACGCCCCCTTACAAGTATCCAGTTGACCAAAGATTCCAGTCCCGCATGAAAACTCTTCCCGGCATTGATCCCGGTAAATATTTCTTCTGTTATCCGTTTGGTGACAAGCAGATCTTTGACAAACAGGAGATATCCGGTAATATCGAAAGTAATCCGCTTATCCAACACATCCCCCCGCAAACCGAGTTCCAGGTTCCATCCTTTCTCCGGCCTTAATTGATTGTTCCGGATACCTGCAGGTAAAAGGGTCTCTTCAAAAGAAGGTGTCGAAAAACCATGCCCTGCAGCCGAATATAAGGTCAGGTGATGGACCAGCTGGTAATTTACACCCAGTCTGGGAGAAAACACGGGATCATATCTGAAATCTCCTTCAGGGTATCCTGGATTATTTGATTCGACGAGCCTGAACCGTATAAATGCAAGATTCACCCCGGCTTCCAGTTTTAACCTGTCGCTTACGCTCCAGTGATACAGGTTAAAAATGTTGGTGTAGAACCTGTTCTCCTTGATGGCATCCTGAAGATCCCCCTGCTCCCCCTGCAGGGTCTCGTAGGTGGACCAGTCAATGTTCTCACTGAATAATTCGAAACCCAGGATAGCACTGAAGCTGGAAGTTTCATATGCTAACCTGGACCGGATACCGAGATTTTTGGTATTGTTCTCAAGAATGTTGAATGGCCTGGATTCATAAAGGTTTTTTGTCCCCCCGAAAAACACTGTCTTCATCCTGAAAGCCCTCCCGATATCATTGCTGATGCTGATTCCTGCTAGGTATTTCTGGTATTTTTCATAACCCTTTATGACATTCCAGTTCTCAGCTGCAGCTTCAGGATTATTTTGAAATGTCTCTTCATCCAGGGAACTGGGAATATGGGCTTTGAGGTCAATATAGTTAAAGAGCACCCCCACCTGGGCAAAACGGGTAAAAATATCCCCGGTCAGTAGGAGATGATTGTTATAATAGTTACTGTTTTCCCTGAATCCATTTGACTGTTGTCTGCCCAGATCCATGGCAAATGAAGACTTGTTCGTTTTATAATGGGCATTCAAAGCATGTTTTTGCAATCCGAAGCTGCCCATCTGAAACAATGTATTTATGCCAAAACCTTTTTCTCCCGGATAGGGAGTAAAAAGCCGCAGGGTCCCCCCCAGTCCCGCCCCATAAAGGGCAGAAGCCGGTCCTTTAAGTATTTCAATACGACTCAGTCCCGTGAGAGAAAGATCCTCCACCACTGTCATCCCATCGCCCCCCGTTATCGGGATGTCATTCAGGTAGGCTTTTACCCGGTTGCTCCCGTAAGGATCCCGGGAACCCATCCCTCGTATGGTGAGCCGGTTGGTATTATAGGTACCATGATGCATATATATGCCGGGAACCTGGTTCAGCCAGCCCGAGATATTTTCCTGACTGTTAAACCTGTTGTTTTCCCTTACAAGCAGACTGATGTTTCCTGCCTGGTATTTTAATTTCCCTGAGAACTGTGTAGCACTAACCTGGACCTCCGTAAGTTCTCTTGGGTCAGGCAGCAGTTCAATAAGCATCTGCTTTCCCTTAAAAGTTTTAAATTCCCGCGAAACATATCCGATATGGCTTACATGAAGCTTTCCTTCAGTCATGCCGCCCGGCATATAGAAAATACCGGCAGCACTGGTATGAACCACGGCACTGTCGGGGAGTAACACCCTGGCATTCTCAAGTGGCAAGCGGGTTTGCTGGTCGATAACCAGTCCCCCGTTCTGTGCAAAAACCAAGGCCGGCAGAAACAATAGAATATATACTGAAGTTCTCATTTAAAGCTGCAATATAGTTACATGCCTATTGCATTACCACTGTTTACTGACAATTCTCCCGATACATCTTAATTTTCCGTAAATTTATCTTATTAAATTAGCTTTTTACTTAGAACCCAAATCCTGACCATGGCTGAAATGGGTAAAAAATGGCAACTGGGTGATAGGATGGAACAATTCTTCTGGGAGCTGGCTGATGTCATTCGGTTCTCAGGCAGGGTGCTGAAAGAGATATTCAGAAGGCCTTTTGAATGGGAAGAATTGAGACATCAATGTTATGTAGTTGGTTCAAAATCACTTGGACTTGTAGGGATCACTGCATTTATTATGGGACTCGTACTCACAATGCAGACCCGTCCGGTGATGGTTGAACTGGGTGCGGATGCCTGGTTGCCGGGAGTGGTCATGGTATCTATGTTAAGGGAAATTGGTCCCGTCATTACAGCCCTCATATTTGCCGGAAAGGTAGGATCTGGAATAGGGGCGGAACTGGGCTCCATGCGTGTTACGGACCAGATCGATGCCATGGAAGTATCCGGCATCAATCCATTGAAATATCTTGTTTCGACAAGGGTGCTGGCTACTACACTGATGGTACCCCTCCTGGTTTTTTATGCAGACGGAATAGCCATGCTGGGCTCATTCATCGGTGTGAATATCGGAGGCAATATCTCCTTTGATCTATACCTCTACCAGGCGCTGGATCAGATATGGTTCCTGGATTTTATCCCTGCCACCATCAAAACATTCTTTTTCGGCTTTGCCATCGGGATCATAGGTTGTTATAAAGGATATTATGCCAGCGGGGGAACCCAGGGAGTTGGAGTGGCAGCAAATACGGCAGTGGTAATTTCTTCTGTAGTCATTTTTGTCCTGGATATGATAGCCGTTCAGATAACGGAACTGATATTATGACCCCAAACACAGTAAATAACGAATCAGTAATAAAGGTGAAAAACCTTCATAAGACCTTTGATGGAATACAGGTCCTGGAAGGTGTATCATTCAAACTGTTCCGTGGTGAGACCCTGTCCATTCTCGGCCGGTCAGGCCAGGGGAAGTCAGTCCTTATCAAATGCATCATCAGGCTTATACTGCCGGATGCCGGGACCATAGAAGTATTGAACCGTGATGTCCTGACACTTGGGGAAACGGAATTGAATGAACTTCGAATCAGGGTGGGTTACCTCTTCCAGGAGGGCGCTCTGTATGACTCTATGACACTTGCGGAAAACCTCATGTTCCCACTGAAGCGTAAGAAAAAAGAAATATCTGAGGCAGAAAAAGCTGAGCTTGTAGAGGAAACCCTGAAAAGTGTTGATCTCCTCGATGCAAGAGATAAAATGCCTGCTGAATTATCCGGTGGCATGCGCAAGCGGGCAGGATTGGCAAGGACCCTTGTGCTGCAACCGGAGATCATCCTTTATGATGAGCCTACTACCGGACTGGACCCTTACACATCCAGAGATATCAATGAATTAATTGCCCGGATCCAGAAGATCTACAATGTTACTTCTATTGTCGTTACACATGACCTGAAATGTGCCAGGAGGGTATCCGACAGGATAGTCATATTGCAAAACGGAAATTTCATAGCTGAAGGAACCTATTCAGACCTGGAAAGCCATGCTGAAGAAATGATACGAAATTACTTTATATAAAAATACATGATATGAAAGAATCCAGGAGGAGTACGATACGGCTCGGTATGTTCATTGCCGGGGGAGTCATGCTTTTCATTGTGATCATATACCTTATCGGAGGCAAGCAGAACATGTTTACTTCGAGCATGAAGATCACAACTGTTTTTACAGATGTGAAGGGCCTCCAGGAAGGAGCCAATGTAAGGTTCACCGGCATTGATGTTGGGGCAGTCAGCAAGCTTGAGATACTAACCGATTCAACTGTACTGGTAGAGATATCGCTGGACAGGAAAGTCACGAAATTTATTAAGAAGGATTCCAGGGCTACCATTGCTTCCCAGGGACTGATGGGTAATAAGCTTGTGATCATAACACCCGGGAGTGCTGATGAATCATCCATCGAAGAAGGGGTTAACCTTCCTTCCCTGGCACCGGTAGAGTTGGATGATATCATCAAGGAAATTAAGATCTCAGGTGAGAGGATCAGTGCGGTTTCTGCCAACCTGATATTGATCACGGATAAAATGGAGCGGGGAGAAGGGATTTTTGGCAAAATTTTTACGGATACCAGTTTTGCATATAATCTTAGCAGAACCAGCCACAACATCAGGGTACTCTCAGACCAGATAACCCGGGGCGAAGGACTTCTCGGAAAATTGCTTGTGGAATCGGAATTTTCATCTGAACTTGATTCGGCGGTCATTTACATTTCTGCAATTTCTCAGAACCTGGAAGGAATTACTGATAAGATTAACCGGGGGGAAGGGTTCATCGGCCGTTTGACCACAGATACTACCCTCACCCACAATATTTACCAGGCCAGCCAGAACCTTAGCGATGCTACCCATAACATGGAGAAAATGACCGGGAACCTGACTGAATTCACTGAAACGATGAATGCAGGTCAGGGTATGGTCAATAAAATGCTTGTTGATTCGGCATTTGCAGACAGCCTCGATGTGGCCCTGCAGAATCTCAACAAAACTTTGATCGAACTTCAGCAGGCTTCAGAGGCGATTCAGCAAAGCGGTATGGTCAGAGCCTTCTCCAGAAAAGCCAGAAAAGAAGAAGAGAAAGCAAAAAAAGAAGAGGAAGAGCAAAAACAACAGGAAGAATAATTACAAAGGTTCATAGGTAAAACTATACTCTTGAAAAGCTCCGAAACTGAACTCCCAGATGACCCCTGCCAGGTTCTGGTTCAGATCATATTCAAAATGAAGATCAGCATCAAAACCATCATTCCCCGCAAATTTCCCTGCTGTTAGCAATCCGGATCCATCATAAACAAATGAAAGCGTGCCATTCAGCCATCCATCAAAATTATTTAATTCTCCGGATTCGAGGAAACCATTTTTATCATAGCGGTAGGTTTCTGATCCGCTTCCCCCGTCAGAACTTTCAAATGTCCGGACCAGGAGCTTCCTGTCAATACTGTACCAGTAATGATAATTTGCACTGTCGCCATTGTGATAATCCCGCATAGAAGAGCGCAAAATCCCTGTTGAATCATATTTGTAGGATGTCCGGGTACTCAACCCGTCTGAACGAATGAACTCCTTCTCGGCCAGCCGCCCTTCGTCATCATATATGTAATAGGAAGGGCCTCCTGTTTCATCGTTATAGGTATATTCCTCGTGGTTTACCCTGAACCATTTATTTTCACGGAGAAATACATTGGAACTCGAGAAACTATTTACAGCTCCCTGCTGGTATGCATATACAAAGGTTTGGTTCCATTGACCGTTAAAATCCCAGTATTCTCTCATCAGGTAACCGAAATAATCAAAACTGTATTCGATAAAACCTATGGAATCTCCTTCGCGGTATATACCGGCACCTGTTTTCAATCCCTCGCTATCATAGTAAAATATCAGGTCGCCATGGAACCAACCATTCAGACCTTTGCACCGGGCAGCGGTACAAACCTGCTGATCATCATATTCATAGACTGTTTCTCCGGTCACACCATCCGAGCTTGAAAACTCCTGTCGGGTTAATAATCCGTTTGCATCATAAAAAAAATGCTGTTCAGAAGTAAGACTATCGCTGTACTCCCTGTACTTCCCTGTTTGATGTCCGAGTGAATCATATTCATAAAAATTCACCGAACTCCTCGAGCTGTCTTCCAGCTGCCAGTGCGCCAGGTAGTTTAATCCATGGATATCATAATAATACGTAGTAATGGCAACCTCCCCGGTGGAATTTTCATAATAAAGCTTAACCGGCCTGACTTCCGGGATGAGATCTTCTGCTGATCCCTCTTCCCCTGCCTTGCAGGAAGCAAGTAGCGTGGCTATAAGAACGAGGGGGAACCACCTCAGGACAGCAAGTTTAGATCTTATCATATATTAGATTTTTGTTGGATGAGTTGCAGGGTATATTCAAGTACCGCATCCTGGTTGATGATCACTTCTTCGATGGACTGGCGAACAGGAAAATCAGGCATTATACCCTGATCCAGAGGAAAGCCGATAACGGCCGTGGCAAAAGAAGCCCTGGCAGATTGAAGCCTGTATCCGGTGTGTTTCAGATGCGTGTCATGGGATGCATTATTACAGGTAAAGGTTGCCCCTGTTTCTTCCCCTATAAAAGTACCCAATCCATAATACTTAAGAAGTGAGGTAATATGGCCCGTGGTTGAAAAACACATACCATCGATCAGGTAGTACTGGTTGCCTTTGAAAGGATTTTCCGCCAAAAAATTCATAAAGCTGATTTAGAATATGTTGAGCATTCGTACCTTTACAATAAAGATACAGAATTAAAACAATAGTCATGAAAACCCTGCTGCTTTTACTGGCCATCAATTTATCATTTGTTTATCCCATGGAAAATAACTTTACCAGAGATGTATTCGATACAGGGAACGGGGACCTGAGCATCTCCTTTATCGGGCATGGTACGCTTATGTTTGAATACAATGAGATGGTCATCCATATTGACCCGACCATGCGTGAGGCCGATTATGCCAAAATGCCGGATGCAGATCTGATCCTGATCACACATAATCATGGAGATCACCTGGACCTGACAGCAATCAATCATATCCTCAAAGAGGATTGTCCCGTGATAATGACACAATCATGCATAAACCAGCTGGAGGATTTCAAGGGAGCTGTCATCATGAAGAACGGCGATCAGAAAACCATTAAAGGCATCTCCATTGATGCCATTCCCGCCTATAATATCAAACACAAACGTTCAAACGGACAAGCTTTCCATCCAAAAGGTGATGGGAATGCTTATGTGCTTGGCATCGGAAAGATGAAGGTTCTGATCGGGGGGGATACTGAAAATGTTCCGGAAATCAAGGCACTGAAGGACATTGACATCGCATTTTTGCCCATGAACCTGCCCTATACCATGACCCCTGAAATGGTGGCAGATGCTGCCAGGGCCATGCAGCCCAAAATCCTGTATCCTTACCATTTTGGCAACACTGATCCTCAAAAGCTGGTAAGCCTGTTGCAGGATGAAAAAAATATTGAAGTCCGGGTACGGGATCTGGAATAGTTCCGTGACACTACTTCATCAATCCCTGGCCCTCTATCCAGGGGGCTCCTGCCTCTTTCAGTCTATTTTCAAGCTGGGGAAGGATCACTTCTACCATTTCCACCAGGTTTTGCTTTATTTTCGACAGTTCTGATTTACCGGTTTCAAGTGATTGCTGATGCAATTTCGTAGGACCGTAAGTTGTAGATAAACCATTTGAAGCAACGTTGAGCCTTTGTCCCGGGGATGGCGGGCGGCTATCCCCAACTTCCCCTGCCGAAGGGCTCCCGTGCATAAGGGAATAGAGATCTTTAAGTTGTTCTGCCGTCTTGTATATCTGAAGTTCAAGTTCTTTCCCTTCCCTTTCCAGCTTTAGGACGGCTGCCTGCATGGCCTTTATCCGTTTCACACTTTTATCCAGTTCCAGAGAGGTGGCTAGGTAATCCTGCTGGAATGCTTCCAATTCCTTTTTAAATGCCATTTTCTCTAAGTCGGAAGCTCCTTCCAATGCTCCGGTATAAAGTGATTTTACTTCGAAAGACTGGGGACTGGAGAGCTCCGTAAACTCTCCGTCAATGATTTTGGCCAGTTCAACGGTATATGTTCCCGGCATGATCATTGCTCCCCGGGAAGATGTCTCCTCTCCCCATCTGATGCCCCTCCTGGAAATGGACCGCAAGTTCCAGCTTACCCTGTGAAGGCCTTTTGAAGTTTTCCCTTTGAGGGTATTTACAATATTCCCCTGGGCATCCTTTATAGTTAAGCGGATCTCAGGTGCTTCCTGAAGTTTCTCCGAATCCAGCTCTTCCCATCCGGGGAATAATATATCCTGGCCTTCCTTGTTCAGTTTCTTCTCTTTCTTTTGTCTTTCATCCTTCATCGAGGGAATGTCCGCAGGTAAATAATACGAGAATATGGCACCATATGGTGGATTCTCTGCTATATAAAGGGATGCTCCGGCTCCTCCCAGTATTGACTTTGGCACATATAGCCAGGCGTCCTTTACTGGAAACAGGACGGATTCATCCGGCAGCCCTCTGGCAGACACTTCCCTCAGCAGTGAGTAGTCATCCAGTATGAAAAATCCCCGTCCGAAAGAAGCGCATACCAGGTCATTCTCCCTGCGCTGAATGGTCAGGTCCCGGAAAGAAATGGTCGGAAGTCCGCCTTTTAGTTGCATCCATTTATTTCCCCCGTCCGGAGTAAAATAAATACCATATTCAGTCGCGGCAAACAACAGATCCTTTTTGACATGATCCTGTACCAGTCTCCAGACCATGGTATTCTCCGGAATATTTCCACTGATAGAAGTCCAGCTACGGCCTGCGTCCGTACTTTTCAATACATAGGGTTTGTAATCCCCGAATTTATGATTATCAAGGGCTGCATACACGGTCTTGGCGTCGAAAAGATCCGCCTGGATATTATTTACGAATGCTGTAGAAGGTACGTCCTTAATACTTCCTATTTCCATTCCCCGCCAGTTTTGTCCGCCATCCTCGGTCACCTGGATAAACCCATCATCCGTACCTGCATAGATCAGTCCCTCATGAATGGGAGATTCCGCCAGGGAAGTAATGGTATTATATTCAGACATGGCATTCAGGTCCCATGGGTTGTCCCAGCCCTGCTGCCTCCCCATAATAGGAAGAGACATCCGTTCCTGGTCTCTCGTCAGGTCACCCGATATGGCTGTCCAGCTGTCACCGCGGTTGTCTGATCTCCAAACCCGATGAGATGCAAAGTATAACCTGGCCGCGTTATGCGGACTCACCAGTATTGGTGAATCCCAGTTAAACCGCTCCGGGCCCTCTCCTTCTCCCGGCTGGGGCATGATCAGGATCTGCTCGCCGGTAATACGGTCAATACGGTGCAGTCCCCCTTGCTGGGTCTCAGCATACATAATATCAGGATTCCCTGGCTCGGTAGCCGTCTGGTGACCGTCTGCACCCAGTATCATAAACCAGTCTGCATTGCTTATGCCATGACTATTCACCGTACGTGATGGACCGCCGTGTGAACCATTGTCCTGGGTCCCTCCATAAATAAAATAAAACGGCTCACGGTCGTCAACAGCCAGTTTATAGTACTGGGTAACCGGCAGGTTCGCGATGAAACGCCAGGTCTCCGCCAGATCGAAACTTTCATAAATCCCTCCGTCAGTCCCGATCAGCAGATAATCAGGATCATCCGCCCGAAAAGCAATGGCATGATTGTCAGAGTGTTTTTTCTCTTCCTTCAGGCGGCGGAAAGTTTTGCCATGATCGTCAGAAACCTGTATGCGGACATCCATCAGGTAAAGTCTTTCTGGGGCATGTGGTGAAGCATATAGTTCCTGGTAATAATGGGGACCGGTGGCCCCCGATACAGTATTGGATTGCTTTGTCCAGGTCGCACCCCTATCGGCTGACATATATAAACCACCCGTTCTCCTGTCCAGTTCAATGGCAGCATAGATATTATCCGGATCCTGGGGGGAAATCGCAAGGCCAATTTTTCCCATGTTCGAGGTCGGAATGCCCCTGCTGAGCTTTTCCCATGTTTCACCACCATCCTTGCTGCGGTGCAAGCCCGATCCCGGACCCCCTCCCATATATGCAGCAACGTTGCGATGCCGCTGCCATGTAGCAGCATACATCCAATCCGGATCCCTGGGATCAATCACCAGATCGGTAGCGCCGGTCCATTCATCATCTCCCAGGACTCTTTTCCAGTTCTCTCCCCCATCGCTGGATTTGTAAACTCCACGCTCTCCGCCTTTCGTCCACAGGGGACCCTGGGCAGCAACGTAAATTACGTCAGGGTTCTCAGGATGGATGATTATCCGGGCAATATGTTCTGATGATTTAAGGCCCATATTCTTCCAGTGCTGACCGCCGTCCGTGCTTCTATAGATCCCGTCGCCAAGGCCTACATGTCTTCCCCCGACATCCTCCCCGGTGCCAACCCAGACAGTGCTGGGGTTGTTCGGATCAATACTTACACAACCGATAGAATAAACCGGTTGGGAATCAAAAACCGGGGACCAGGTAACACCTGAATTGATTGTTTTCCAAACGCCTCCGGAACCAACGGCTACGTACCAGATATTATTGTTATCCGGGTGTATGGCAATGTCGGCGATACGTCCAGACATGAATGCGGGACCAATATTCCTGAATTTCAGTCCGGCAAAAGGGTCATCTGATGATGTTGAAGAAGTTTCATCCTGTGCAAAAAGACTTGCATTTGCAAGAAGTAGTATGAATACAATATTTTTCATTGCGCTAAGTATGGGGGTTAATATGTTGTGGACGTTTAAGGTACATAATTATCCTGAATACAGACCGCTGAGTACTTATTCATACCTATCAATTATAAAATATTTCAGTAAAAAATGAATTAATTGAAATCCTTGCATTGATGCCTCATTTACAAGTATTTAATTGCTGTTTTATGTGCGAAAGGATAGGTGAAATATATATTTTGTTTAAGTTTTAAGGCATGATGATTGAACAAAATACAGCCTGTTGTGTTTACATATCAAATCTTAACCTTAAAAAAATGAAAACAATTAGCAACAACAACAGCAAATTTCCGAAACCTTTCAGGTTTAGCATCTATCTAATAGTAGTAACAGTAGTCGGTTTAATGAACTGGATGACTTTAAACGCAAACGATCCTGGCATGGTAACAACAAAAAGCCTCGAATCAAGACTGGCCGAGGCCATTATTCCCATTCCAGAACAAGAGCCTGAGTTGGAAGATTGGATACTGACTCTTTCAGATAACATAATCAAGGAGAGTGATGAGTCAATACCCTCCCTGGAGACCAGGCTGGCTGAAGCACTGGAACCTGTAGAAGATCCCGAGCCCGCATTGGAAGACTGGCTCTTGAATTTTGCTGATTACATTACACCAGTGACTGGAGAATAAGAAAAAATCAAGACATACTTGAAGGGATCCATTTTGACAAAGATGGATCCCTTCTTCATTTTAGGATTTCACTCAGCTGTCCTGCATCAGGATTATTAGTATCTTGTTTTCAGAATACCCCATAATTTCTACAAATATGAAAAAGGCATTTATCCCTTTGCTCCTTTTAACCTGCACTGTTACCACTGCCCAGTCAATCCATGATAAACAAGCTGTCAAAGCCATTATGGAAAGGGTAAATAAATACCAGCTTGAAAACCCCTGGCAGGAATTTGATAACAATTGGATACGTGGGACTTATTATGCCGGTGTCATGGCATGTTATTTTGCCACCGGGGATAAAGCATACCTGGATCAATGTGAAACGTTTTGCCAATCACTGGACTGGAAACTTCCAGCTCTGCCTCCGGACCATCGAGCCAGTGGGGTAAACCTGCTGACATGCGGACAAACCATGCTGGAGTGTTACATGGTAGAGAAGAAAAAATACAAAATTGAACCCCTCATGTCCCACCTTGAGGATCCAGACATCAGGAATCCTGTCTCCAATCCTTTACAATGGTATTTTGAAGGGGGAAGGCGCTATGTTGACGGATTGTTTACCGGGCCACCCACGCTGGCTATGCTATATACTGTTACCGGTGAGGATAAGTACCTGCAATGGATGGAAACCTGTTTCTGGGATGTCTATGGCAGATTGTATGATATCGAAGAGAACCTTTTCTACCGCGATCATCGTTTCTTCCCGGATTGTATGGAGCAACGGGTAAATGATCCTGGCTGGGAGGGAAATCACCAGGTAACTGCTGCCGGTAAAAAAGTAATATGGTCTCGGGGAAATGGATGGGCCTTTGCTGGAATTGCAAGGATCCTGAAATATCTCCCAGGGGATCATCCTAGCTATGAGAGATACGAACAGGTATTCAAAAATATCGCCGCTTCACTTGCAGGCAGGCAATCGGAAGAGGGATTCTGGTATCCCAACCTGGCAGATCCTGATCATATCCCCCTGAAGGAGACTAGCGGGACAAGCTTCTTTATTTATGGACTGGCATATGGTATCAATACGGGGGTATTGGATAAAAATGAATATTTACCAGTGGTTGAAAAAGCTTGGAAATCTGTTTGCGATGCTGTAAGTGAAGAAGGAAAGGTCCAGTGGGGACAAAAAGTAGGAGATCGCCCGGTACTGCATCAAAAGGAAGATTCACATGAATATATTTCGGGCACCTTTTTACTGGCAGCGAGTGAAGTCTACAAACTTAAACTGTAGTCGAATCCTGCTTCTACATTTGATCTAATGAAATACCAAAAAAAACCTTACGAATGCTTGCCTTGAGCCCCCATAATGCCGTAACTTTATATAAATCATCAAATCCAGATAACCATGCCTACCTACATTCTTCTGACGAAATTATCTCCTGATCTTTCCATGCAGATGAAAGAGAGAGCACAGCTGGGAAGGTCCTGGCTTGACCAGGTGAAGGAAACCTGTCCTGAAGTAAAATTTCTGGCACATTATGCATTATTGGGGCAATTTGATTTCCTGGATATTTATGAAGCCCCTGATGAACAGGCAGCTGCCAAGGTTTCTATCATCAGCCAGGCAAACGGAGCTTTCCAGGCACAGAGCATGCCGGCCATCCCTTATAAGAAGTACCTTGAGTTGATAAAAGAGGTTGAGTAAGCTGCCCTATTTGATCTTCTGAAGTGCCCGGTCTATGCGTTGAAGTACTTCTTCTTTGCCCAGCAATTCCATCATATCCATTAGTCCTGGACCAATATTGGAGCCTACAAGGCTTAGCCGGAGTGGATTCATCAGCTTGCCAAAACCTGTTCCCAGGCTTTCTGCCAGGTCTTTAACAACTGGTTCTATCTGGCTGGAGGTGAAAGGTTCCACCAATTCAAGGGATTTATGTAACTCGCCCAAAAGCTTATCACTGTCTTCTTTCCAAACCTTCCTGAGGACTTTCTCATCGTAGTCAGAAGGGGCTTGAAAGAAAAACCATGCCTGCTCCCATAGATCAGTAAGTAGAAAAGCTCTTTCCTTGACCAGGTTAAGGGCTTTACTGATATATGAAGCATCATAGCTCAGGTCCCGTTGTTCGAGCTCACCGCTGAACCAGGCCGTCAGCTCTTCCCCACTTTTCTTAACCATATATTGATGGTTGAACCATTTGGCCTTCTCGGGGTCAAACCGTGAACCGGCTTTTACTATCCGATCGAGTGAAAATGCCTCGATAAGTTCGTCCATTGAAAATATTTCCTGTTCAGTTCCCGGATTCCAGCCCAAAAAGGCAAGAATATTGATGAAGGCTTCTGGAAAATATCCTGATTCCTGGTATCCGCTGGATACTTCCCCGGTATCAGGTTGTGTCCATGCAAGGGGAAAAACCGGAAATCCTAGCCTGTCCCCATCCCGCTTACTGAGTTTCCCCTGCCCATCAGGTTTCAGGGTGAGGGGCATATGTGCAAAAACGGGCCTGGTGTCCTGCCATCCAAAAGCTTCATACAATAGAATATGTAAAGGGGTTGAAGGCAACCATTCCTCTCCTCTGATCACATGGCTGATCTCCATCAGGTGATCATCCACCACATTGGCCAGGTGATAGGTTGGCATACCATCAGCTTTCAGCAGGATCTTATCATCCAGGGTCCTTGTATTGACCTCCACTTCACCTCTTACAGCATCCTGAAACTCCACCCAATGATCCTCAGGCATTTTATACCTGATCACATATGATAGCCCTGCCTCAACCTTTTCTTTTATTACGTCTTTATTGTGAGACAGGGAATTGTTAAGTTTCTCTCTTACAAGGGCATTGTAGGTAAATGCACCCTTACGGCTTTCAGCTTCTTTTCTGAGCCTGTCTAATTCTTCAGGAGAGTCAAAAGCAAGATAGGCATATCCCTTTTCAACCAGCATCTCTGCATACTTCCTGTACAGATCCTTTCTTTCAGACTGCCTGTATGGGGCATGCGGACCATCAGCGGTTACACCTTCATCAATCTGTATACCGCACCACTTCAGGGAATCAATGACATACTGTTCTGTCCCGGCAACATAACGAGCCTGGTCAGTATCTTCTATGCGTAGAATAAAGGTTCCATTATTCTTCCGTGCAAAAAGATAATTAAACAGGGCCGTCCTTACGCCTCCAATGTGCAGGGGACCTGTGGGACTTGGAGCGAAACGTACCCTTACAGCCTGATTGCTCATTTATTTGATTTTCGGCAAAGATAGTAAATTGTATGTGCGGAAAATCTTTAATTTTAAAAGACTTTAATTTCAGTAATGCGCTTATTATACGATCTCGGAATTAGACTTTATTACCTGCTGATTTTGCTGGTTTCTCCATTTAATCAAAAAGCCAGACAGTGGATCAGGGGAAGGAAGGGCCTTATGAAAAAAATTGATAGCACAATTGATCCGGCACTCCCCCTTATATGGTTCCATTGTTCATCCCTGGGGGAATTCGAACAGGGAAGGCCAATTATTGAAAGCATACGCAAGCGGAAGCCCGGCAAGAATATACTCCTGACTTTTTATTCCCCATCCGGTTATGAGATAAGAAAAGACTATCCGGGGGCAGACTTTGTTTTCTACCTGCCTCTTGATACCCGAAGAAATGCAAGGAGGCTCTTAAATCAGCTCAACATTGAAAAGGCATATTTTATCAAATATGAATTCTGGTATCACTTGCTAAGCAACCTGAAGGCCCGGAAAGTACCGGCCTACCTGGTATCAGGTATCTTCCGAAAAGACCAAGTATTTTTTCGTGTATGGGGAAAATGGTTCAGAAAGATCCTGGCTAGCTTTGATCACCTTTTTGTACAACAGCAATCATCTCTTGACCTTCTCAAAAGTATCGGAATACAAAATGTCTCTCTTGCCGGGGATACCAGGTTCGATCGTGTCCAGGCTATTGTTCAGGGAACGACAGTGGACCCCAGGTTTAAAGCCTTTACAGGTTCAACACCCACTATTATTGCCGGAAGTACCTGGCCACAGGATGAGGAACTGCTGGTCAGGTATATCAACCAAACTGAACGACCAATAAAGTGGATCATCGTCCCCCATGAAATCCATGAATCCGATATTATCAGGCTTACACGCGAGATTAATAAAAAATGCCAACGCTATACAGCTATAACAAATAGTGATTTACCTCAGACATCTGTGATCATTATTGATACCATTGGCATCCTCTCCTCCCTTTACCAGTATGCTGATGCGGCATACATTGGAGGGGGGTTTGGTAAGGGCATACATAACACACTTGAGGCTGCCACGTTTGGGTTGCCGGTTATATTCGGACCGAAGTACCAGAAATTTCAGGAGGCTGTAGACCTGGTGGACAGAAAAGCCGCCTTTCCCGTCCACGATTATGCAGAATATGAGGTTATTCTTACCAAGCTGCTCGATGATCCAGTGCTGTTAAGCATCTCTGGGGAATCAGCCAGGAAACTGGTGGAGGATAATCTTGGAGCGACAGAACAGATCCTTGACCTTACCCTGGATTGACCTAAAAAGCAACTGAAGAAGTGTTATCAATCAGGAAAATGTGATTTACCGAGGCCATAAAATGAAGGCCGCCCCGAACATCGAGGCGGCCAAATTCTCTAACCCTTTTTGAAAAATTTATCCCAGTTTTTTCACGCTGGTTTCGGTGAATAAATTACGAAAGAATGTTTGCTAAAAGATGAGGGTTGAGGTTTTTTTGTTAACAAAATTTTCCACTATTAACAATTCATATTCGCGCGTTGATTTCCCTTTGTTTTAGGCAAACTCATTAATATATGAATAAAAGGTCTTATTATTCTTATTTAGGAGGGCTTTTTATACGTACCTGATTTTGTGTTAGTTACAAACCCGAGTTGATAACTATCCTCATTTGTTGAAAAATACGAATCAACTCAACTTGTACCACGAGGGTTCTATTTTTAACTTGCCAATTCAACTTTTTTGTTTGAGTCCCCGGTTATTTTTTTAATTACTAATCAGTTATAATTTCAAAGCCTCCATGGAAGAATTGGCCCCAAAGAAGAATATAGATGTTGTTGTTGATAAGCAGGTAGAAGAACAGGTAAAAAAAGAAGCCAAAGACCAAGTACAAAAAACCTATTCTTTTGAAGAAGCCAGTGAAGCTTCCAAGAAATATTTCAAAGGGGATGAACTGGCGGCAACTGTCTGGGCCAATAAATATGCCTTGAAAGATTCCATGGGAAAGATTTATGAGCAAACTCCGGATGATATGCACCGCAGGATTGCCAGTGAGATCTCTCGCATTGAAAAAAGATACACCAACCCTCTTTCAGAAGATGAAGTATTTGAGTTAATCAGAGACTTCCGATATATTGTTCCCCAGGGATCACCGATGACAGGCATTGGAAATAATTACCAGATAGCATCTCTTTCCAATTGTTTTGTAATAGGACATGAAGGAAATGCTGATTCTTATGGTGGGATCATGAAAATCGACCAGGAACAGGTACAATTGATGAAACGCCGGGGCGGCGTTGGCCATGACCTTTCTCATATCCGTCCCAAAGGAAGCCCGGTACTGAACAGTGCACTCACATCCACTGGAATTGTTCCATTTATGGAGAGGTACTCCAATTCAACCCGTGAAGTTGCGCAAGACGGCCGCCGCGGGGCGCTGATGCTGAGCATCTCTGTTAAGCATCCCGATGCAGAGAATTTCATTGATGCTAAGTTGGAAAAAGGCAAGGTGACTGGTGCCAACGTATCGGTCAAGATCAATGACGAGTTCATGGATGCAGTGGTCAACAACAAACCCTTCAACCAGAAATACCCAATTGACTCTGACGAACCTGTCTACCAGAAAGATATCGATGCCAATAAACTCTGGGACAAGATCATACATAATGCCTGGAAGTCAGCTGAACCCGGTGTCTTATTCTGGGATACCATTGCCAATGAATCTGTGGCGGACTGCTATGCTGATCTTGGATTCAAGACCGTATCCACCAATCCCTGCGGCGAAATCCCCTTATGCCCCTATGACAGCTGCCGGCTTCTTGCCATCAACCTCTACAGCTACGTTGAACAACCTTTCACAACCAAGGCAAAGTTCAATTTCAACCAGTTTAAGAAGCATGTGGGACTGGCACAACGGATGATGGACGACATCATAGACCTTGAACTGGAAAAGATTGATGCCATTCTCGATAAAATCAAGGCCGATCCGGAAGATCCTGAACTGAAATGGGTGGAAAGACGTCTATGGGAAAAAATCAGGCAAAAAGCCATTGAAGGAAGACGGACCGGCGTAGGGATCACAGGTGAGGGAGATATGTTAGCCGGTCTAGGGCTCAGGTATGGTAGTGAGAATGCCATAGATTTCTCAACCGAGGTACATAAAACAGTGGCCATCGAAGCTTACCGTTCCTCTGTTACCATGGCAAAGGAAAGAGGATCTTTCCCGATTTTTGACATCAACCGGGAAAAGGATAATCCTTTCATCAACAGGCTGAAGGACGAAGATGAAGGTTTATATGAGGACATGACCAAATATGGGAGAAGGAATATCTCATTGCTGACCATTGCCCCTACCGGTACCACCAGCCTTATGACCCAGACCACTTCCGGGATAGAACCCGTGTTTATGCCGGTCTATAAGCGAAGAAGGAAGGTAAATCCATCTGATGGTACAGCAGCTAAAATTGATTTTGTAGATGAAATTGGAGACAGCTGGGAGGAATTCAACGTTTTTCATCACAAATTTGAAACTTGGCTTGAAAAGAACGGGCATGATATTGATGCGGTAAAGAAGATGGATGACAAGAAGATAGATGCCCTCATCAGGAAATCACCCTATTACAAAGCCACCTCCACTGATGTAGATTGGATCAGTAAGGTAAAAATGCAGGGAGCCATCCAGAAATGGGTTGACCATTCTATCTCAGTGACCATTAACCTGCCGAAAGATGCCACTGAAGATCTTGTGAGTGAACTGTATATAACTGCATGGAACAGCGGTTGTAAAGGATGCACTGTTTACCGTGACGGATCCAGATCGGGTGTGCTGCTCAAGGACGACGACCAGAACGAGCATAAACGGCCCAAATCCCTGGAGGCAGAAATCCTCCGGTTCAATAACAATGAGGAAAGATGGATTGCTTTTGTCGGCTTAAAAGATGGAAACCCATACGAGATCTTCACCGGGATAGAAGATGAAGAAATGTTCCCCTTGCCAAAAAAGATTACCAAGGGGTATATCATTAAGAACCGGGATGAAGAAGGCAATAAGCGGTATGATTTCCAGTACACCGATAAATATGGCTATAAAAATACCCTGGGCGGACTTTCACATATCTTTAACCCTGAATTCTGGAATTATGCTAAATTGATATCCAGCGTGCTGCGACATAGTATGCCCATTCCTGATGTGGTTAACCTGGTTTCATCCCTGAGGTTAGACAGTGAATCTATCAATACCTGGAAAGCAGGTGTTGAAAGAGCCCTGAAGAAATACATCCCCGACGGCACGAAAGCAAAAACCAAGCAGAAATGCCAGGATTGCGGATCAGCCAGCCTTATTTACCAGGAAGGATGCTTGATCTGTACCAGTTGCGGGTCTTCAAAATGCGGGTAAATCACAAAAAGCAAAATCAGTATACCTCTTCTCGATGCGCATACTGATGTTTGCCATATACAAGATATCCCCCACAAATTGAAAATCCTCGACATGTACTGCGAGAGAGCAGAAGTATGTTGATGTTTTCCTACTTAAGTACGTTCAGTTCCTTGCCGACCTTTACGAAAGCTGCAACTGCCTTATCAAGATGTTCCTTCTCGTGAGCGGCGGATAGCTGAACACGTATACGGGCTTCTCCTTTGGGGACAACGGGATAGTAGAATCCGATCACATAAATCCCTTCCTCCAGCAGGCGAGCTGCAAAATCCTGAGATAGCTTGGCATCATAAAGCATAATGGGTACGATGGCCGACTTGGTGGGTTTGAGATCAAATCCGGCAGCACTCATTTGCTGGTAGAAGTATTCCGTATTGTAGTGGAGTTTTTCCTGTAATTCATTGGTCTCTCCCATCATCCTGAACATTTTAATGCCTGCATTCACGATAGAAGGCGGAAGGGAGTTTGAAAACAAATAAGGTCGTGACCGCTGCCTCAGCATATCGATGACCTCGGTACGGCCAGTGGTAAATCCGCCGATGGCCCCGCCAAAGGCTTTCCCCAGTGTACCGGTTATTATGTCCACCTTACCACGGATATCAAATAACTCGGTAACACCCCGGCCTGTTTCACCCACAACCCCTGCTGAATGGCATTCATCAACCATCACCAGGGCATCGTACTTTTCAGCAAGCTCTACGATCTTATCCATGGGGGCAACATTGCCATCCATGGAAAATACTCCATCCGTTACGATGATCCTGAAGCGTTGGGCCTGTGCTTTTTTCAGCTGCTGTTCCAGATCTTCCATATCGGCATTCTTATACCTGTAGCGCTGCGCTTTGCATAATCTCACGCCATCAATAATGGAGGCATGGTTGAGTGAATCTGAGATAATGGCGTCCTCGGCAGTAAGCAGGGGTTCAAACACACCACCATTGGCGTCAAAACATGCTGCATACAGAATGGTATCCTCGGTACCATGAAACCTGGCGATCTCCTGTTCAAGTTCTTTATGCAGGTCCTGCGTTCCACAAATAAAACGTACGGATGACATACCATAACCATGGCTGTCAAGAGCCTCCTTGGCTGCCTCAACAAGTGCCGGATGGTTGGAAAGACCCAGGTAATTATTGGCACAGAAATTCAGTACTTCTTCTCCCGTGGAAACCGCAATTTCGGCTCCCTGTGCAGATGTGATGATCCGTTCATTCTTATAAAGACCGGCTGCCTTGATGTCCGCCAGTTCCTTTTCCAGGTGGGTTTTTATCTTTCCGTACATTTTTATTCTTTTTCAAATAATGTTTACTCTAATGTGCTGATATTTAATTTTTTACTTATCTCTTCAATCATGATTTCTGTAATCATTTCAAGATCGTAATGGGAAGAGTAGCCCCAATCCCTTGTCGCAATACTGTCATCAATACTTTGTGGCCAGGATTCCGCTATAACTTGTCTGAAATCAGGTTTATAATCAATTTTGAAACCTGGAATATGTTGGCATATTGCCTGGCTTATCTCAAGAGGTGTAATACTCATCCCTCCGAGATTATAGGCACTATGCACTGAAAGTTTTGACCGGTCTGCCTCCATCAGGTCAACAGTTGCTTTGATGGCGTCGGGCATGAATAACAAGGGCAGAGCAGTATCTGCAGATAGGAAAGAAGTGTATCTGCCATTCCTGACTGCCTCGTAGAATATTTCGACCGCATAGTCGGTAGTTCCCCCTCCGGCTTCAGTCTTAAAACTGATCAGCCCAGGATACCGTATGCTCCTGACATCAATCTTATATCGTTTGTAGTAATATTCACACCAGCGTTCCCCGGCAAGTTTGGTGACACCATAAACAGTGGTGGGTTCCATAACAGTAAGCTGGGGCGTGTTCAGGCGGGGGGTAGTGGGACCAAAAACAGCGATGGAACTAGGCCAGAATACTTTCTTTACCTCATCCACCATCTTAGCCACTTCAAGGATGTTCATCAGTCCATCCATGTTGATATGCCATGCCTGCAGAGGAAGTTTTTCTGCATTGCCGGAAAGTACGGCTGCGAGGTGATAGATCTGGGTGATCTTGTGGCGGATGATAAAATGGATAAGCCGCTTGTCATCCATCACATCCAACAGCTGGAAAGGGCCACTGTCCATGATATCGCGGCTGGCTTCCTTGATATCGGTGGCAAAGACATTATCGTTTCCATAGATTTTCCGCAATTCTACCGTCAGTTCCGAACCGATCTGACCCGCAGCGCCAATGATCAGAATTCTTTCCATGATTTTCGTTTAGTTTTCCCATCACGAAAATAGGATATTCCCATAAGGTATTTTATGATGAAAAACAGGTTTAAGTGTAGAAACGACTGTCAAACAACACATTCAAAGTGCAAAGCGCATTTTTACTCCGTTGATCTCTTCTTCATACTCCATTACACCCGGCCACGCCGGTTCTTTCATTTCCTCTTCCCAGGCTGCAAGCTTTTCAAGAAGATGGCTTACAATATCAGGATGATTGTTTTTGAGATCGAATTTTTCCTCCCTGTCAGATTCCAGGTCGTACAGCATCAGGTAATCGTCACGGGTATTGACTATCAGCTTCCATTTGTCTTTCCGCACCGTTTTATTAAAGTCTGTACGCCAGAATAAATACCCGTGTGGAGTATGTTTCGTTTTTCCCGATAAGTAAGGAATAAGGTCAATACCATCAAGGATGATATTTTGCGGGGAGGGAATATTGACGGCAGCTATTGAAGTAGTAAAAACATCCATGAGTGATACCGGAGAATGATAAATTCTTCCGGGTGCCAGGGTAGCTTTCCACTGAATGATAAAGGGAACATTCAGTCCACCTTCAAAATTGGTAATCTTGCCGCCGTTCGAATCCCCGTTGGTAGTTGCCCCAGTATAAGTTGCACCCCCATTATCGCTGGCAAAGAAAATCAATGTGTTTTCTTCAATCCCGGAGATTTTAACCTGCTGCATGATTTCGCCTATGGCATCATCCAGTGAGGCTATCATTGCATAGTAGACTCTTCTATTCTTGTCTTTAATATGGGCAAACTTGTCACAATAGGATTTGGGCGCCTGGAAAGGAGTATGGGGTGCATTGAAGGGTATGTAAAGTAAAAAAGGATTGCTTTCATTTTGTCTGATGAACTGGCAGGCTTCCATGGCCAGTCGGGTAGTCAGATATTCTTTCACCGTTACCTTTTCACCATTTCTTACAATGGCAGAGGGGCCCTTTCTCTGCTGGCGCCAGATATGCTTGTTTTGAAAAGTCCCGTGTTTTACATTCTCAATATCCTGGCTTCCCTTTGGCGCATAAAGACTGAATGCTTCGTAGAAGCCAAAGAAATAATCGATATTTCTGTCTTTTGGGAGAAAAGGTTCATCATAACCCATATGCCATTTGCCAATGCATGCTGTCTTGTATCCGGCCTGGTGCATCACTTCAAAAAGGGAGATTTCGGATTCAGGCAATCCCTGTTTTTTTTTCTCACTTTCTGATGGAGAATACCATGGATCTATCAAATACATTGGACGTGTATTGATGAAATGCTTAAAAACAAAATATTCAAACTTGTTTTTTGCATACCTGCCCATGATCTGTCTTTCACCACCAAATCGCTGCGGGTATCTCCCGGTGATCAGTCCCACTCTTGACGGGTTACAGACAGAGCTGGTAGAATAGGCCTGCGTAAATAGGACTCCATCCTGTGCCAACTGGCTTATATTGGGCATCTCAACGCCCGAACTATCATAAAGGTATATATCATTTTTCCCCAGGTCATCGACCAGGATGATGATGATATTGGGACCATGGTATGGATTTTCAGTCTTTCCAATATCTGCCAGATACTCTGTCTTTGTCTCGAGTGCATTGGAATCCAGGAGTATTGCCGGATAATTAGCCTGTGCAAATGATATTTCGCAGGCTACAAAAATGAATAAAATATGGGTGATTATATTGGAAAATCTCATGGGAACTTGAAATCCTGGTTACATCGCTCTCAGGTAAAAACGAGTGCGCTAAAATACTATTTTTTGATTATGGGTGCTCCTTGATACTGAATCCTTTTTTCAACAGCCCTAAATCTGCCCACCTCCTCCGACCCTATATCACTTGCATTCTCGACATACTACTGTATATTACTTCACATCTGAATCTCTAAATACGACCAATTATTTCCCAACACTGGATAGCAGGATCAGTATGTTCTGTGAGGTTGTGTTACTGTCTGAGCTCCCCGACGTGTCGGGGAGGAAGTTGCAACACTTACCGAACAGAGGTATACTGATTTTGCTTATTACTATTATCTTGTGAAACAATTTTTAGTAGTATTCACAGTTCATTATTAACACATTAGGTATTTTTAACCAGCATTAATCCCGGACCTTTGAAAAGAAGGATCATCTTTATCATATGCCTGTTTCTTAGCATGTCCACGTTTGCCCAGGATCTGTCGGGTCTCCGGTCCAGATATATCCAACTGCCAGGCGACAGCGTGAAACTGGACAGCCTGATGATTCTTCCGGGTTCAGTTTTTCTTTTTGACAGTGAAAATAGCATGATCCCTGATAGCCTCTATGAGGTCCTGCCGGTTGATGGAACCTTGGTGATACATCCCTCCCTGATCGATTCAAGGATGATGGTTAAATATCGTATACTGTCAACTGACCCATTCATGCCCTATTATCATAAGGATCCCGCAAACCTGAAGGAAAAGGTCCAGGGCCAGCCCGCAGATCCTTTTCGGATAAGCTCTGAGGATCTACAGCAGGGAGGTTATTATACCTATTCTGAATTGAATAAGCGTGGTAGCCTGTCCCGGGGCATAACATTTGGAAACAACCAGGATGTGGTGGTGAATTCCAATCTGAATTTACAATTGACAGGAAAGATCAGTAATAACCTGAACATTCTTGCCGCTATATCCGATAATAATATCCCCATCCAGCCGGAAGGTTATTCTCAGCAGATCAGTGAATTCGACAGGGTTTATATTTCCGTGTTCAATGAACAATTGGGACTGGTGGCAGGGGATTTTGAGCTGACCGGTTCTCCTGGTATGTTCATGAATTTTTATAAACGGTCAAAAGGGGCCATGTTCACTGGTAAGTTCAAGCTTGGGAATACTGACGAGGACAATTTTAAAACTACGGTTAGCGGAGCCATTTCCAAAGGAAAGTTCAGCAGAAATTCATTTATGGGAATAGAAGGAAACCAGGGACCCTATAAGCTCCAGGGTAACAATCATGAGCAATTCATTACGGTGCTTGCTGGGTCTGAAAGGGTATACATAGATGGAAGATTGCTGACAAGGGGCATCAACAATGATTATACTGTGGATTATAACAATGCTGAGATTACTTTCACGCCGATGCAGACCATCACCAAGGACAGGCGTATCATTGTTGAATTTGAGTATACGGAAAGAAGTTATGCAAGATTTTTACTGTATACGGCCAATGAATACAAGACCAAAAATGGGACTTTCTTTTTTAATGTTTTCTCTGAGCAGGATGATAAGAACCAGACCCTGCAGCAGGATCTCTCAGATGAAGAAAAGTATTTCCTGTCTCAGATCGGGAATGACATCGACAAGGCGGTGGTACCAAGGATCGACAGTGTTGGCTATAATGAAAATGAGGTCCTCTACAGGAAAACTGATAGCCTGGTAATTGACTCCATCTACCAGGATGTATATATTCACTCAAATGACCCTGAAATGGCATTTTACCGCCTGCGGTTCAGTTTTGTCGGGGAGGGGAATGGGGACTACGAGCCGGAAAATTCCGTGGCCAATGGAAAGGTGTTCCGCTGGTATGCACCTATGAATGACATCAGGCAGGGTAGTTACGCACCGGTGATTTTACTGGTCACTCCGAAAAAGAAGCAGGTAATCAGCGTGGGAGGATCACAAGCCCTGGGATCCATGACCCGCACCAATTTTGAATTTGTACTCTCCAATAATGACCTTAATACTTTTTCCAGCAAGGATAAAAATAAAACCTTGGCTATGCAGTGAATCTAGAACTCTACCAGGAAATGTTGAAAAGGGATACATCCCGCATCCATTTAAGGGGGCAGACCGGATACAGGTATCTCAGCAGGGACTTCAGTTCTGTGGAAAGGTTCAGGAGTGTTGAATTCGAGCGGGACTGGAATCTTGAACAGAGCCCAACACAGGAGCAGGAACATATGGCCAACGTGGGACTTCAATTTTATGAAGCGAAGGCCGGCCGGATCAACTATAATGCCGAGTTTATGCAAAGGGGAAGCGATTTTGAGGGATTGCGGAATACACTTCTCGGGAATATGAAATACAGCGGATTCGAATTTGATGTGAACGCAAGCCTGCTGAACTCAAGTGATCTGCTTAATGATACAAAATTCCTCAGACACCGTACCATGCTTGCCAAACACTTCAGATATGCCGTACTGGGAATCAAGGAAGAAGGGGAACGGAACCAGTGGACAACCCGTAGTAATGACAGCCTTTCTCCCAACAGCCGTGCTTTTCAGGAATTCGAGGTCTTTCTTACACAACCTGATACCATTCAGAACCGTGGCTATTTAAGTTACAGGAACAGAAAGGACTACTATCCCGGGGATAACCAACTTATATATGCTACATTGGGACAAGACCTGAACCTGGGAGCCAATCTGGTGAAAAATCCGGCCAGCCGGCTCAAAATTATGCTTACTTACAGGAAACTGGCCATCAAAGATTCTACCCTTAGTGAAAATAAACCAGAAAATTCATTGCTTGGGAGGATTGAATATGGACTTCAACTGGCTAAGGGAGCCATTACCGCATCTACATTTTATGAGGTTGGATCCGGACTGGAATCCAAGAGGGAGTATTCTTACCTGGAGGTTGCACCTGGACAGGGAGTATATCAATGGATCGATTATAATCAGAATGGACTGAAAGAATTGGATGAATTTGAAGTTGCCCAGTTCCAGGATGAAGCCAGGTATATCAGAATATTCTATCCTTCGAGCGACTTTATGACAGTATACAGTAACCAGTTTAATCAGACCATCAATCTAAACCCGGTCAGGGTCTGGAAGAACAAGGATGGTTTTTATAAGGGTATATCTCTCTTTTCCAACCAGTTCGCATACCGTATCAACCGGAAAAATACGAACAATGATATCCTGAAAAATCTGAATCCTTTCTTTTCTGACTTGAATGATCCCGACCTGGTTACCATTTCTACCTCTGTCAGGAATAATCTTTCATTCAATAAAACAGGGCGGGTATTCGGATTGGATTATATATTCCAACAAAACCTGAACAGGACATTTCTCACCAACGGATTCGATACACGCACCATACAGAGCCATGGCCTGCGGGCCAGGGTAACCATCAATGATCAGACATCTATCATCAACCATTTTGACAATGGAGAGAAGAGGGTTGAATCAGAATTTCTTTCCAACCGGGATTACGAGATCGATTTTTTATCCAATAAATTCAGCACACAGGTCCAGTTCTCCCAGGCATTCAGGCTGGTGGCTGATTATGGCTATAAATATCAGGTGAACCGCCTGGATGTCCAGCAATCAGAGGCACATAATCTTGGTACTGAACTGAGGTATAGCAGACTGAACAAGGGTATCCTGACCTGCAGGGTAAATTATGTCCACCTGTCCTATAACGAAGATCCCTCATCGCCTGTCGGATATGAGATGCTGCAGGGATTGCTTCCTGGTCATAATGGGACCTGGAATTTGCTTTTTCAGCGGACCATAACAGGAGGGATTGAAGTGAACCTCGAATATGCCGGCAGGGTTTCCGAAAATCAGTCAGTTATCCACACAGGTGGCCTATCGGTCAGGGCAAATTTTTAATTGTATAAAATCTTTGTGCAATAATCATACTGGGCGGGCAGGGTGATGCCCCTTTACTATGGAAAGGTTTTCGTTCCATCAGGCTGGTACTGGTACTTGATGGTGAGCTCAACATAATCAGAAAGGGCACTTGTCTTCAACTGGATATCCTTGATCCAGAATTTAGCATATTTATCTGCAGCAGTTTTTATGGTCCAGACCTGGTTCACCTCAACATTTTCCGCCTGTGCCTGAAATCCCTGGGCAGTTATTTCAGAATAGCTGTTAAAGTAAGTTTCAGCCTCACCAGCACTTGCAAAATCTCCGTTCTTGAAAAATGCATCTACCTGATTGGAACTCTGCAATATAACATCTTGCGAAAAATCATTGTATACACTCGCGAGATCCGGTTGTGCACCGCTACTAGGGGCATATACTTTTATGGTCGCGTCTTCAAATGTAAAACCATAATAGGAATAGGTCTGGCCGGATTGTAACAATTCGGAACTCAGAAGAATTTCTCCCGAATATTTCGGATCTTCTTTCTTCTCACATGAGTAACAGATCCCTATCAGCATGACTAATACTGCACTTATCTTTCTCATAATCGATGCTTAAAAAGCGGTTAAAAACAGGTCGATATCCTTGGAAGGAATATTAAAATGTTTACCAATGAAATGATTTGTAAGGATCCCATTGAATATGTACACACCATTCCTGACACCCTTATCATCCTTTAAAAATTGTTTTATCCCGCCAGACTCACCCATTCTTTGCAAAAGCGGAGCAAAAACATTGCTTATAGCAATGGAAGCTGTACGGGCTACCCTTGAGGGAAGATTGGGTACACAATAATGAATAATGCCATGTTTGGTAAATACAGGATCTACCTGGGTCTTGCACTCTGAAGTTTCAATGCATCCACCCTGATCTATACTGATATCTACGATCACTGATCCTTTCTTCATCTGCCTTACCATCTCCTCTGTAACAATATAACGTGGTCCTTGTTCAATCAAGTACATGGCACCAATCAAAACATCTGCAGATCGAAGGGACCGTTCCATAACCTGCCTGTGAAAGACTGAGGTATAGATCCGCTGGCCAATGTTATTCTGCAACCTGTTAAGCCGGTGTACAGAACTGTCAAATACCTTTACCTGGGCACCTAATCCTAATGCTGCCCTAACAGCAGATTCTGCAGCAGTGCCGGCCCCAAGAATAACCACTTCTGTCGGTGTGATCCCCGAGATCCCGCCCAGCATTACTCCTTTACCACCACGAAAATTACTCAAATACTCCGCCGCAATATGTATAGAGGTATTTCCTGCAATGGTACTCATGGAACGAACCACGGGGTGACAATTATGCTCATCCTTGATATTTTCAAAGGCTATGGCTGTGACCTTTTTCTGCATCAATTGCTGGACGAACTGTTTGGTTTGGCTGTTCAAATGCAGGGATGAAATAACTACCTGCCGTTCACTAAGTAATTCAATTTCCTCCAATGAAAGAGGGGCAATCTTGAGAATCGTATCCGCCTGGTAGATGGCTGCCCGGTTGTCAAGGATAAAACCTCCCAATTCGCTGTAGTCTCTATCTGAATAATTAGCTCCATTTCCAGCCCCTGATTCAATCAATACCTCATGCCCTGAGTTTATGAGCTGGTCAACGGCTTCCGGTGTAAGGGCAACCCTGCTTTCGAATTTCTGGATTTCCTTCGGGATGCCAATGGTAAGCTGCCTCTTGCTTTTTCCAACTTCCAGCATTTCTTCCTGGGGCATAAGGCTTGCCCTGCCAAAGGTGAATTGTGAATCCGATGTGTCCTGGGGTATCATATGCCTAAAATAACATAATTCACCATTATAGTCAAGTTTGAACGCATATCTTAAACCTCCACCTCCATGGTTCGCTCATTATTCCCGGCAATCTGAAGTTTAACATTTACCGTCTCCGGTGGTAGCAAGGATGCTACTTTATCGGGCCATTCAATAAAACAATATTGACCACTGTCAATATATTCTTCATAACCAATGTCATAAGCTTCCTCCAGGTGTTCAATCCTGTAAAAATCGAAGTGATAAATGGATTCACTTCCTGTGGTTCGATATTCATAGATCAATCCGAATGAAGGGGAACTCGTTACATCCGTAACCTGCAGTATGCGGCACAAAGCTTTGATCAGGGTTGTTTTGCCTGCTCCCATCTCACCGTAAAAAGCAAAAATCCTTTTGTCCGGAAGGGTTTCAAGCAACTCACGGGCAGCATCATCCATGGATGAGAGGTCTGGTATGCGGATGAGTAACATTGGACAGACTAATATTTACGATGGACTAAGGGTGACCAATGGCACCATCATTTCTTCCATGGATATACCTCCGTGCTGGAAGGTATTCTTATAATAATTCATGAATTGGTTGTAATTGTTCGGATATACCAGGAAATCATAATTGGTAGCAAAGATAAAAGATGAGCTGATATGGGATTTTGGCAGGTGGATCTGGTTGGGATTTTTGATCTCAAACACCTCATCGGGTTTATAATTCAGGTTCTTTCCCTGTTTATACCTGAGGTTAGACGTGGTTTTCCTGTCACCGATCACCTTTATAGGATTATTTACACGGATGGTTCCATGATCTGTGGTCAGTACCACCTTGATGTTTAACTTTGACAGTTCTTTTAAAAAATCATAGAGATGTGAGTGCTCGAACCATGATCTTGTCAATGACCTGTACGAGGGTTCATCATAAGCCAGTTCCTTGATCATCTCCAGTTCTGTACGGGCATGTGATAGGATGTCCACAAAGTTAAATATGATGGCTGCCATGTCAAAATCCATCAGGTTCGTTGTATTTTCAACGAGTTTCTTGCCTCCCCTTGAATGGTTTATTTTGTCATAATGAATCCTCAGATCCAATCCCATTCGTTGGATCTGCCCTTCCAGTAGCTCTTTCTCTTTCAGGTTCTTCCCGCCTTCTTCTTCCTCATCCACCCAGAACTCTGGATAGCGTTTCTCAATCTCCATAGGCATCAAACCGGCGAACATGGCATTTCTGGCGTATTGAGTGGCCGTAGGAAGTATACAGCAGGCTATTTCTTCTGTGTCCACCGTATAATATTCTTCTATCAGCGGTTGAAGGATCTTCCATTGATCAAAACGAAGGTTATCGATCACTATCAAACATACTTTTTCGCCATTCTGTAGGATAGGCAGTACCCTTTCCTTGAAAATGTCAGGTGACAACAAAGGTGTTTCCGGATCTTTTCCTTCAAACCAGGAATAATAGTGGGTCTTGATAAATTTTGAAAATCCCGAATTGGCTTCCGTTTTCTGCATATTATGGATCTCCTCCATACCGTCATCCATACTGGATTCCAGTTCAAGATCCCAATAGGTCAGTTTCCTGTATATCTCTACCCAGTCACTGAAATGATAGGCTGTATTTATGAGCATCCTGACCTGGGCAAATTCAGATTGGTAGGTGGAGGTTGTATGTTGGGTCACCAGCCTTTTAGTATCGATGTTTTTCTTGATGGACAGCAGGATCTGATTGGGTTTTACAGGCTTTATAAGGTAATCGCTGATCTTGGCACCTATGGCCTCATCCATGATGTCTTCTTCCTCACTTTTGGTGATCATTACCACCGGTATTCCCGGATTTATCCCCTTGATCACATTCAGGGTTTGCAGTCCACTCATTCCAGGCATGTTTTCATCCAGGAATATCAGGTCAAGGTTTTGTTCCTTCACCAGCCTGATGGCCTCATCCCCGTTGCTCGCAGTCAGCACAGAATAACCTTTCTCCTGAAGAAATAGGATATGTGGTTTTAACAGGTCAATCTCATCATCTGTCCAGAGTATTTTAATTTCCTTCACCATAGCTGTAATGTTTTCTAAAAAACAACCAGTACTTATCCGGAACTCTGTCGCTGAGCAGGATTTCGGCATTCCCCTGGGATATTATAAACGGTCTGTAACTTACTCCTTCCAATGTATTTCTAATCGCCTCATTCATACGTGTCAGCTGTAGGTAATTGCTAGCATCTGTCATGTCCGGAAACTCTTTAACATAGAGTGCTACTTCGCCTTCCTCAAGGGATTCATCAACGATATCAAAAGTGTTATTGGGAAAATGATCGATGTTCAGGTTAATAAATTCAAATTTGAGTTGATTCAGATCCACCCTGTTGCTAACGAATAGACCGTAGAAAAATACTCCTAGGGTATCCGGACTGTAAATCTCCTCTGCTTCAATTTTTTGTGTTTCAGTTTTTACTTCCTGGTCTGAATTCAATATATAGGCCAGTATCATGCTTGCCATGTCAGCCACCTGGGGATCAGAAGTTGTACTGGCCAGGCTGTCCAGAGCCAAGGTAAACACAAGCACTTCCTCAGTTTTCCCAATGGCCAGCACCTTCAGTAATTCAAACTTGGGGATCAGGGGTTCCTCAGCAAAACGTACCAATGCCGTATCCACATCCCGGATGACGCGGTCATAGTATCCTTGCTGGAATAATTGGTAAGTCCGTTCATAATAGTTATTCACTTCGTTTTCCTGGGCCAGCAGTTCTGCCGCATAGTTCGGATTGGTCAGCAACTGAGCTGGCTGGCTTTCAGGGAATTCCCGGACAATGGATTGTTTATATATATTGGCCAGCTGCATATTACTTTCCTGGTTGTAAATGGAATATAGGTTATAATAGGTATTCAGGGTATATCCATTCCCCGGATATCTGTCAAGCAAGTCCGTGTAGGTTTGAACAGCCCTGGGTATGTCCACCAGGTCATTTTTATAAATGGTGCCAGCGTTGAATAAAGCATCTATGATCCTTCCATGTGATAATTGCATCATTGAATCAGTCAGAGGAATATCCTGCAGATAGAATTCCCTCGATTTGTTGCTGAGTATTTTTTGTTTCTCTGCCAATACCCCGGTGGAATCAACACCTTCTTCTTCCCCAGCATCAGTTTCGAAGCTTATTTCCCTCTTATTGGATCTTCTCCAGTTATCTTCTAGTTTACGGGTACCCCATTTCATCCTGAATTCAGGCTGGCCAACACCCTTGGCAGCCTGGTTGTAAAAATACCATTTCCCGCCTTGTTCCGCAGCATAACCTTGCCGCTGGCTCTGGTTCAGAGCCATACGGTTATATTGCTGGTCCTGCATTGCCCTTGCCTCTTCCTCTCGAGCCCGCTGTTCAGCCAGTTGCAATTGGGCAATAATGCTGTCAATGACGGCCAGTCTTGAAGTCTCATCTAGTCCGGCCAGCATCTGCAGGCTGTCTTCAAGTTGGATGATATTAAGATTTTCAACGAGGAGAGATAAACTAGCTGTTTTCCGGTTGAATTCCTCATAATCAGGGTAATCACTGGTTAAAAAGACAGCGGCGCTATCATAATAAAAATCTGCCATCTCATAATCCTGCCGATCATAAAAAATATCTGCAAGTGTGATGCAGCTTGTGGTTTTTTGCTGTGTATTACTGATGCTGTAGACGGAACTCAGTTTGTACATCTCAATGGCTTCCTCCACATTCCCTTCCCTGAAAGCCACATTTCCCTGGGCATAATAGATCTGGTCCTTGAAATCTGCATTCTTGTCATCTTTCAACATCTTTCTTAATTCATCCTTGATCTCCTTTGCATTATCAGTCCCGGCCATGAAAACACTTGCCCTGTTGATCCTGGCATTGAAACTGAATTCATAAGGGGGGTTCATTTTAATGACATCCCGGTAATATCTCGATGCCAGTGTTGGATCACCTGCTTCCTGATTCAACTGGGCAAGAATGTATGTATACCTGATCCGGTTCTCTTTCCCCTTGGCACCATCAAGTGCCTTGGATAGAGGCTCAATGGCACTTGCATAATCATGCTGCTGTATGTGCAAATCAGCAACTGTGGCATACAAATCGGACCTGGTCTTTTCAGGAAATTCCACTGTCCCTGTCAATACCTCCAGGATATCCTCAGCTTCCAAATATTCCTCAAGCATGATATGTGTACGTGCACGCCAGACCTGTGCTTCCCAAATGACATCATCATAATAATACTCAGAGAGCACAAACTTAAAAGTCTCCAGAGCCAGGTGAAGATCATGGCGATAGAGATATGCTTTGCCCATCAGCAGGTAGTTGCTGGGGACATAGTTGTTGTATTCATTTTGTGCATATAAGTCCTTTTCTTTCTGGCTTTGCGGACCATTCTTGAATTCAGGTTTAGCAGTAATGGAATGCAGGGTAATAACCTTGGTAGCTTTCTGTATGGTTCTTTCCATATCCGGAGCGATGGACGAAGCCATGCTCTCATCTGTATACAAGAAAAGGGGAAGGATCTTGGTAAAATCATTATCATATGAATCTTCTAACCTATTAAGCCCTTTCTTAAAACTTTCATTACCGTTGAAAAAAATATTATACCTGGCCGTCACATTATGATATGTCCGGGTCATACCAGTATTTTTCTCCGTACTGCAGGATGCTGCCAGGAAGAGGGAAAGGAAGAAGCAATATTTAATGATATGCTTTCTCAAGCCGGTTCAGGTATATGAAAGTCAAACGTAAGAATCCCCGCACAATTGTGCAGGGATGTCCAATCTGATGTTGAATTCAATATGTTACACTTGGGATTAATCAATGGCGACTAATTCTTTCATTTCCGGCACCTCTTTTAAAAGTGCCTGCTCAACTCCAGCCCTTAAAGTCTGGTAGCTGAAAGGGCACCCGTCACAGGCACCATGCAACTTCACTTTAATCACCTTTTCATCCGTTACTTCTTCAAGGGTAATTCCGCCCCCATCTGCTTCCAAATATGGACGTATTCTTTCAAGTGCTTTATTCACCCTTGCATTCAAATCATTTCTTTCTGTTTCTGTCATGATTTATTGTATTAGGATCTATTTTTTTGTTATCTCTACTACTTTAGTCGGGGGCAGATCAGCATTTCTCCTTTCAGTCTCCTTGATCACATTTTTTGCCAGTGCATCAAATGCTGCAGCTACAGGTGCCTTTGAATCCAGAACAACGGGCTTCCCCTTGTCACCGCCTTCACATATCCCCTGCACAATGGGAATCTGCCCAAGCAAGGGGACATTCAATTTCGCTGCCAGTTCCTTGCCGCCATCTTTCCCAAAAATATAATATTTACTGTCAGGCAATTCCTCCGGTGTGAACCATGCCATATTTTCAACCAATCCGATTACCGGTACATTGATCTTATCACTCCTGAACATATTGACCCCTTTCAGAGCATCTGCCAGGGCCACTTGCTGGGGTGTTGTAACAATGACAGCACCTGTAATGGAAACTTCTTGTACCATGGTCAGGTGAATATCACTGGTGCCGGGTGGCAGGTCTACGAATAAATAATCCAGTTCACCCCATTTTGTCTGGCTGATAAATTGTTTGAGTGCACTAGTAGCCATTGGTCCTCTCCAGACCACCGCATCCTCGGGGTCAACAAAAAAGCCTATGGACAAAAGGTTAACTCCGTAGCTCTGAACAGGGATCATCAGCTCCTTGCCGTCTTCAACTACTACTGAGGGACGCTGATTCTCTGCATGAAGCATTTTGGGAATGGAAGGCCCGAAAATATCCGCATCAATAAGTCCCACTTCATACCCCAGGCGTGCTGTGGCAACGGCCAGGTTAGCAGCCACGGTGGATTTCCCAACACCACCTTTGCCCGATGCAACAGCAATGATGTTCTTTACTTCAGGAAGTATCCTGTCAACAGCAATAATTTCATTTGCTTTAATCTGGATGTTGCCTTCTATTTCAATATCCTTTCCAAGGTATTTATGAATGGCTTTAACACATGCTTTCCTGACGGATGAGATGACCGGATCATTGGATCTATCAAAAGTGAGGCTGAATGCCAGTTTATTTCCTTCAATCTGTATGTCTGATACAAGTTTCATGGTAACAATATCCTGGCCCTTACCCGGATATTTCACCTTTTGCAATGCCTCCAATACTTGACTCTTTGAGATTTTCATGGCCCAAATTTACAATTAATAATCTAGATATTTTTTCTTTATTTAGATTAATTCCGAAGATGGATCCCAGAATAAATCACTAAAATTCACCACCCTGTCATCTTCTATCCTGATCCCTTCACTCTCTAATAATTCCTGCATTACCCTTGGGCCTCCAAAATGATGTTTGCCACTCAGCACACCATTTCGATTCACTACCCGGTGGGCCGGGATGAAATCCGGAGAACTATGTGATTGGTTCATGGCCCATCCCACCATCCTGGCGGCTTGGGGGGAACCAATGCACCTGGCTATGGCTCCATATGAGGTGACCCTGCCATGCGGGACCAGCTTTGCTATTTCAAAGACCCTGGAGAAAAAATCCTTATTCTCCGTCTTCTGCCTGTTCCATGATATTTTTGCCACTGGGTAGTCTGAATTGTAAATAATGAATATTTAATCCTTCCTCCAGGAATTGCTTTTCATAAAAGGTTTGTATCCCATGGACCAGTTCCGGGTATTCACTGCCATAGAGATTATTGGTAGCATATTCGATCCTGAGCTTGTTTTTCCTGGCCAACTCCAGGGAATAATCGTACAGGATGGGATTATCCGTTTTCAGGTGAATGATCCCCATATCTTTCAGGACATCACGGTAAAGGTTCTGAAAACGTGCTGCAGTCAGTCGTTTTTTATTGCGCCTCTTTTTCAGCTGTGGATCAGGAAATGTCAGCCATATCTCAGCCACTTCACCGGGACTGAAAAACGAGTTGACAAATTCTATCCTGGTGCGGATAAAGGCAACATTGGGGATCTTCTCCAGGTAGGCTTTCTTAGCACCTGTCCAGATCCTGGCCCCTTTGATATCGATCCCGATAAAATTAATGTCGGGAAAGCGTTCTGCCAGGCCGATGGTATACTCACCTTTGCCACATCCCAATTCAAGGATAATGGGATTCTCGTTCCTGAAATGCCGTGATGCCCAATGTCCCTTTAACTCAAAATCATTCTGAAAAACCTGCTCGAAAGCTGGCTGGAAGACATTATCAAATGTCTTCATTTCATCGAATTTGCTTTGTTTTCCCTTACCCACCTTGACCAGGAGATCAATTTAAGCTACTTTCCCAATTCTATCCTTAATCCTACATCAAGCACGAATGGAAGTTTATCCATGCGCATACCTTGCTGGTATTCGATGGTATATTTGCCTCGCTGGGCAAATCTTACATTGGTCTTATAAATTTGCTGGAGGTCCCAAATATCACCCAGGCCCTTTCCCAGCCACTTTCCCCGGTCATCAGACAGGATAATTTCAAAGGTTTCCTGGATGGTGTGACCTGAAGGAGCTGTCGTTTCGATAAAGAGATATAAGTTGCTAAAAGGATAAAGACTTGTATTTCTGACGTTCACATACAGGTTGTGCGCACTGACGGTATCGTCAATAAAAACCTCAAAACTTACCTTATTGTCCTTGTCCCATATCCCTTCTGGAATTTTAATGTTCTTCTCATAAATCCTGCCGGGATCACAGGAAAGCAGGATCAGCAGGCTGCAAACAGTAAATAGTAGTGGAAATTTCATGATCTGCCCCGGGGCTTATTCTTATATCTCTTTTTCTTCTTCTTCTTTGACCCACTCGTTTTTTCATCAAATCTGGTCAGGCTATCTTTTCCCACATCATCCTGAAATTCCAGCTTTTCCTCCTTGAATGAGATTGGATCCATTAGGGTTTTAACCTTCTTGCCCTGCTTATTAAGTCCGATGATTTCCTTTACTCTTTCCACGGGGACCGGTACCAGGTTGGAAGCGTTTTCCCTCTCAAAACCATACCAGTAGAGGTTACGGTATATGTCTGTCTTTTGATGGTAAGCGTCACCATCATCAGTTTCCAAAACCCTGTTCCGGTCTGGAAAATCTTTCTGGGCATCAAGGTAAGAGCTAAGTTCATAATTGAGGCAGCATTTCAATTTTCCGCATTGACCGGCCAGTTTCTGTGGATTCAGACTTACTTCCTGGTGGCGGGCAGCATTGGTGGTTACAGAGACAAAACTGGTCATCCAGCTTGCACAGCACAGTTCCCTTCCACAGGATCCTATGCCTCCTATCCTTCCTGCCTCCTGCCTGGCCCCAATCTGACGCATTTCAATCCTGACTTTAAAAGCATCTGCCAGTACTTTGATGAGTTGCCGGAAATCAACCCTTTCATCGGCGATATAATAAAAGATGGCTTTTGTTTTGTCACCCTGGTATTCTACATCCCCTATCTTCATGCCTAGATCAAGATCGTCAGCAATCTGTCTTGACCTGATCATGGTCTCATGTTCAAGCTGGATTGAATCTTTCCATTTATCAATATCCGCTGGTTTTGCCTTGCGGTAAACCTTCTTGAGTTCCTCCGAATCCTTTGAGATACCGTATTTAAATAACTGCCGGAGTACCAGTTCACCTGTCAGGGAAACCACTCCTATATCATGCCCGGGAGAAGCCTCAACAGCAACCACATCTCCACTCGTGAATCGTATGTTGTAAACATTCCGGTAATAAGCCTTTCGGGTGTTTTTGAACCTTACCTCGATAATATCATTGAAATCACTCCCACCTGGGATGTCCTTTAACCAGTCAGTTGTGGCCAGTTTACTGCATCCACAGCTTTTGCTGTATGGCAATTGGTGAAATTCCCCCCGGTTATTGCAAATATGTCCGCTCTCTGCCATAATGGTAACAAAAGTAAGAAAATTCCTGCATCCCTACTTTATCAGCTTTACCAGCTTGAGTGCAAAATCGAGGAATACAATGCGTGCATAAGCATTAGCCTCAATATGGATGCTGGCTTCATTCAGTTCCTGCACCATGGCCGGAACATTCCTGTCATTGATGAAAGGGAAGAACTTCTTAGAAAATTCTGACTCACCTGCTGTCATACGCACCAGTTCCCCTTGCTCTTTATTCAGGAGATAGTTCTCTCTTATCATCCTGATCACATAGGCCAGGAATGCTTTCTGTCTTTCCCTTCCAAGTCCCGCCAGTTCTTCGACCCAAACGAAAATCTCCTGGAACTCGCGGGAATAGGCCAGTCTCATGATCCGAATAAAAAGCTCAAGCTGGTAAGCGGAATCTTCACTGGTCATAAGGTTTTCCTCTGCTTTAACGTAATTCCCTCCGGATATTTTCACCGCACTTTTTAGTACTTCTTCAGAAACGGCGTGTTTCTTTTTCAAGGCATCCAGGAGGTCTTCCTCAGCTATCCTAGGAACCCTGATCATTTGTGTCCTTGAAAGGATGGTCGGGAGCATGGGACCGGTATCCTCTGGTACCATGAGAAATATGGTCATTGGGGGAGGTTCTTCGATCAACTTGAGCAATTTATTGGAGGCTGTCTTGTTCATTTTTTCAGGCATCCAGATGATCATGACCTTAAAATCCGATTCATAGGACTTCAGCATCAGCTTTTTCGTAATCTCCTCGCTCTCCCTCTTGATGATGGACCCCTGTTTGTTTTCCATCCCGATATAGCTGTACCACTGATTTGGTGTTATATAGGGATTTTCAATCAAGGCATTGCGCCATGCTCCGATGAAGTCATCACTCACCGGGTCCTTCTTAACTGATTTGGTTGTAAATACGGGAAAAACAAAATGAAGGTCAGGGTGTACCAGCCTGTCATATTTCACGCAGGAAGGACAAAGGCCACAGGAATCATCCTCCTGGCGGTCAGTGCATGAAAGATATGTGGCATATGCAACGGCCAGGGCCAGGGATCCGGAACCCTCTGATCCATGAAACAGCTGGGCATGTGGTACTCTCTGTTCAGTGACTGACTGGACCAGTCGCTGTTTTAAATCAGCATGCCCTGCTACTTCTGAAAAACGCATAGAGATTAGAATTTAATAAAAGAAGATCAGGGTTAAAATTAAAATACTTTTTTAACTTTGGCGAACCATTTTAATTAATCCTTATTATTACAATGCAAACAATTGATAACTACGATTTTACAGGCAAAAAAGCGATCATGAGAGTGGACTTTAATGTCCCCCTAAACGATAAATTAGAAGTAACCGATGCTACCCGGATCCGGGCAGCAGCTCCTTCCATCAACAAAATCCTCGATGAAGGAGGTTCAGTCATCCTGATGTCTCATCTTGGCAGGCCTAAGGAAGGACCGGAAGATAAGTTCTCTCTGAAGCATGTAATCCCTAACCTGTCCGAGATCCTTGGAACAGAGATAAAGTTTGCCACAGATTGTATTGGCAGCGAAACCCTCGAAATGAAAAAAGCACTGAAGCCAGGTGAGGTACTGTTGCTCGAGAATCTCAGGTTCTACAAGGAAGAAACCAAGGGGGATGAGGATTTTTCACGCAAACTGGCAGAAGGAGCCGATGTTTATGTTAACGCTGCTTTTGGTACTGCCCACAGGGCCCATGCATCAACCACCATTGTGGCCCAGTTTTTCCCCGGCGACAGGATGTTCGGTTACCTGATCAACAACGAACTGGATAGCATGGATAAGGTCCTGCATGGTTCCGAGAAGCCATTTACAGCTGTGATGGGTGGAGCCAAGGTTTCTGATAAGATCCTGATCATTGAAAACCTGATGGAAAAGGCAGACAACCTGATCATAGGCGGAGGTATGACCTATACTTTCATCAAGGCCATGGGAGGCAATATTGGTTCATCCCTCTGTGAGGAAGACAAACTGGACCTGGCCCGTGACCTTATTGCCAAAGCAAAAGAAAAGGGAGTTCAGCTCCTGCTCCCGGTAGATAATGTCGTCGCTGATAAATTTGATAATGAAGCTGCCACCCGGACAACTGCCATTGATGAGGTTCCGGATGGATGGATGGGATTGGATATTGGACCTGAGAGCATTAAGATATTCAATGATGTGATCGCCGCCTCAAAAACCATACTCTGGAATGGCCCCATGGGTGTATTTGAAATGGAAAACTTCCAGAAGGGTACCAAAAGCGTTGCCCTGGCCATTGCAGATGCCACTGCAAAAGGTGCATTCAGCCTGGTAGGCGGAGGTGATTCCGTGGCTGCTGTCAATAAATACCAGTTGAAGGATAAGGTCAGTTATGTATCAACAGGGGGTGGTGCCATGCTGGAGTATATCGAAGGCAAAGAGCTTCCCGGCATCAAGGCAATACAGGGGATAATAATCCGTAAAAGGATATTAAAACGGCACTGAATTTTGCGGCAAATAACCGCAAAATATAGGTGCCTTTTTTAATACCCTTTCCCAATAACCTCCACAAACTATGTTGCCGGAAAGATCTTTGCCGTCTCATTTTGTACTTTTGTGAATATGGGAAGATTACGAGCCGGATAGGATCTTTGGGATCAGCAGTGATGAGCAGTTTCAGGAGCTGGCACTGGAGGTTTTTCAGTTCCAGGCTGCCGAAAATCCCGTTTATAAAGCCTATCTCAATCATCTGGGGATACTCCCCGGGCGAGTGAAAACCCTGGATGAAATTCCTTTCCTTCCGGTTGAGTTTTTTAAAAAGCACAGGGTGGTTACCGGGGACCGGGATCATGAGGTGATTTTCGAAAGCAGTGGTACCACAGGTGAAAGCACCAGCAAACATTATGTCTGTGATCTGAAATTATACCAGAACAGTTTTATCTCCACTTTCAAGCAGTTCTATGGAGATCCCGCCGGATATTGCATCCTGGCCCTCCTTCCATCCTACCTCGAAAGACAGCATTCCTCTCTTGTATACATGGCCAATGAACTGATCCGCCTGAGCGGCCATCCTGGCAGCGGGTTTTACCTGGATGACTTTAAAGGCCTGATCCAACAACTCGAAACACTGGAAAAAGAGCAGCAGCCGACCCTTTTGCTCGGTGTCAGTTTTGCCCTGCTTGACCTGGCTGACAACTTCCCGCTGAACCTGAATAAAACCATTGTCATGGAAACAGGTGGGATGAAGGGACGCCGGGAGGAAATGACCCGTAAAGAACTTCACGAAAAGCTCTGCATTGGTTTGAAGCTGGGTTCCATTCATTCGGAATACGGAATGACCGAGCTGCTTTCCCAGGCCTACTCAAAAAAAGAAGGGGTTTTTCATACACCTCCCTGGATGAAAATCCTGATCCGGGACCCCTACGATCCATTCAGCCTGATGTCGCGTGACAGTTCCGGGGGCATCAACATCATCGACCTGGCCAATTTATATTCCTGCTCATTCATTGCCACCCAGGACATCGGGAAACTAACCCCTGAAGGAGGTTTTGAAGTCCTCGGAAGATTCGACAACAGCGATATCCGGGGATGCAACCTGATGCTGGAATAATTGACGAATCCTCAATTGCATTAATTTAGGAGAAATCCGATTTAATCCCCCATTAATTTTAAGCTGAAATCATTCCAAAGAAAAGACCCGGATAAAGAAGCGGGCATGGAGATCTCTCCTTTGATATCAGAATCTCCCACCCTTTGGAGGTGCAAATTGATCATACCTTTTGGATGTGGGAAGATACCTCAATGGATTGAAGTTCACCTAGGTTCGGTTGTATGATCACGCTTTCAAATCCTGGTTTTCCCGGGTAAATCCCGGCCACAGTATGGAGAAGGTCGAAACAGGGACTGGCACTCCATCCATGACATTCGGATCGGGGATTCACGTCTGTTTCACCAAAGGTGGTCATCCCATTCTCCAGCATGCTTTCCCAGGGTCCAAGCAATTCCAGGTATTTATCTCCCATTCCAACTTTCTGCAATGCCCTGAATAAATAGAACTTGAAATAAATGGTACATTGGATCAGATCTTTTTTTTTCAGGATTTTTTCCATTAATTTTTGCTGTTGGCCCTCGGGACATCGTATTGGTCAGTATAGCCAATATATTTGAGTGTTGGGAAAAAATATTCTTTATCCGGCGTTTCAGCGATCAATGCTGAATCTCTTTTCGTAACACTTCTCCAGGATTACCTTCTGGAGGACCTTTTTCTGCCGGTGCAATTTCTCTTCTTCTTCAATGTTTCCAAAATATTTAAATATATCAGCTGCATTTTGAAGGGCGTAGACATACTGGAGGGCCACGTTAGCAGAATACCCATTATCTGCACCTGGAGGGATCCCATTGGCAAAACCCTGTGCCCAGTCAGTGAAATTCCACCATTCCAGATCTGTAACCATTCCTGTAGAGTCAACCTTATTAGCAAACCATCCCAGAACAGTTTTGATCCCCGGCAGAAATTGCCTGGTAAACTCCGGATCATCTGAGTACATCAGATGGTCATGGATCATGCCAATCCAAAGCAGGGAATAGGTAGGAATCACCTGGACAATGTATGAAGGGTATCGGCTCTGGGTGAGGCCATTGGGCAACCTGGAGTTGTCGAACTGCTGGATGGATTTTCGCATCAACCTGTCATCACCTGACACATAAAGAGAGACCATTGACTCAATCCTTGCATCACCAATATAGTTGAGTTGCTCATAATAAGGATCAAAGAAATTCTCGCCAGACGAGTTCTCAACGGTTCGCCAGGCCGCATCCCACATCTTTTCGAGTTGTTGATCGTTACTTTTAAAGCTGGCTTTTTCTTCGAACGGATAGGTGGTTCTAATATGATAGTAATCGTTTATCACCAGAGCCTCATCTTTGGTTTCAATTTCCAGCTGAACGTATCTGAACGTCCTGCGGGAAAGGGATTTAAACCATCGAAGGTCCCCTCCATCAGCAGTGATCCGGTCATAATATCCCATGATACTTTTGCCTTCTATGATGTTCCTGTTCCCTTTTCTGTCTCCCGGACTAAAATGGTCATTAGCAGATCCGTCACCACCCATGCCATCCAGGAACAAGGCCTCGGCATACGTAATTTTGATTTTAGCTCCTTTCCCATTGCTGGTAACCAGTTCCGGGAAACCAGTTGTGTGGATACCGTTGTCCAGCAAAATGGAAACTTTAGTATGTGCCGGAATAACGGTGTTAACAGATTCCTTATTAAACGGTCCCACATGATCCAGTCCCTCCACCCTGACAATCTCTGGGAAGCGCTCAAGGACCTCTTGCAGCATTGGGATCTGACGGGGGACAAGGAACCAGGTACTGCCGTACAAGAAACCCCTTCCAACGGCAAATTCAACAGTCCCAGGTTTTGGATCAAACCAATCCGAATCATCGAAATCCTTTGATTTCCACCCCCATGGATACCTGGCAGCATCTATTTCCTCACCAGGTCCTGCTGCATAATAGGCATTTAATGAGTCGCTGGTAAAGGGGATCGGTTTATAGGCACTATTTCGGATTACCTTCCAGTTCCCCCTTCCTGTATTAATATCAGAACCAATCCCTGTAGACCTCATCCGCCTGTAAAATAAAGGCAGTCTGAAAAGTCTGCTGGGCCGCCCTGCGATACTCCCCAAAGTTTACGACTTCTGCTGCAATGACATTTTTACCCCTGACTAGGAAACTTGCGATATCAATGGTTTCATAGCGGTAGTTATTCAAATCTCCAATGGCTGGACCGGAAGAAATATATTCTCCGTTGACGTAGAGCCGGTAGCGGTTATCAGCTGAAACATGGATAAGAAAACTGGATGGCTTATTGTCCAGATCGAATGTGTTTCTAAAATGAAAAACCCCATAATCCAGTGTAGATTCAAAGGGATGGGTTACCCACTGGGCAGTCCAGGCATGCTTTAGTGATGTAAAGGCTTTCCCTTCCGAATTTACCTCAACGTTGGATTCCTGACCCAGCACGAAGGCCAGAAAGGACATGACAAGTATACATGCAAAGAGTGATCTCTTCATTTCAGCATCTGCTTGAGTAAGACTTCGTAGCGTAATTATTCTCGAAAGTACGAAATAGATTGCAGAATACAGAAAAGTTAATTACACCCAAATACCAGGACCACTTTAATAAAATTTTCTGTTTGTACTCTAAGTATAAATATTTATAAAGCGATCTATTGCCGTATATTTAAAATATTATTTTAATTTTACGGTAATAAAGTTTGCCATGTATATTAAAAGAACCATTGAAGATAAACTGATTAGACTATTGGAGAATTTCCCATCGGTTGCAATTCTCGCCCAAGACAGGTTGGCAAAACTACCTTGGCCGAGGAAATCCGAACTCGCCTCACGAAAGAAAGCATATATTTAGACTTAGAGAATCCAGTTGATCAGGGGGCGTTGGATCATCCAATAGAATTCTTGAACACCGTATCCAATAAAGTAGTCATCATCGACGAAATACAGAGAAAACCAGATTTATTTCCCATCCTGCGCTCTGTCATTGATCAAAATAGAATGAATGGTAGATTTATCTTATTAGGTTCTGCCAGTCCTGAGTTGCTTTTCATGAGCAATGAAACACTTGCAGGCAGAATTGTACATGTTGAACTTACTCCTTTTGAGCATGCTGAAATCAGTCACCTAACCGATTTTAGGGGACATTGGCTTAAAGGAGGATTCCCTGAACCATTTAAAATTGACGACATAGTCATGAACCGAGAGTGGATGAAAGCTTTTCTGTCTGCCTATATAGAACGGGATTTGAGACTGCTGGGTCTCAAGACTTCCCCTCTGATACTGCAAACACTTATACAGATGATTTCTTCCCTGCAGGGCGGACTTTTAAATGCTAGTAATCTTGCGAAATCCTTAGGTATTTCATCCCCCACTGTCAGTAATGCTATATCATTCCTGGAACGTTCATTTCTTATCAGACTGCTAAAACCATGGCACTCAAATATTGGGAAAAGACTTATTAAATCATCGAAAATTTATATCCGTGATTCAGGTATCATTAATTATTTGCTTGGAATAACTTCCTATGAGGAATTATTAAGGCATCCATTGCTAGGGAATCTTTGGGAAGGGTATGTGATAGAAGATATCATAAATATGCTGAAAGACGAATTTCAATTCTATTTCTATCGAACAGCTGACGGAACTGAATGCGACCTGTTAATATTCAAAGGAAATCAGTGTTTGGCAGCCATTGACGGAAAATTCTCACCAAGTCCAAAAAGAACCAAATCAATGACATTAGCTATGAAGGATCTACAGGCCAGAAGAGGATTTTACATTGTACCAGAATGTCCGAAAACATATGTACTCGGTGAAAATCAGTATGTGACAACACCATGGCAAGTTACTGAAATAATACGCTCCATGTAGTTGTATTGTTGGTGTTCCGACTTAAAATTCTTGATTAGTTACCATCAGTAATAACAAACCAGGATTATACTATTCCAATGCTTTATAGCTCAGTAAAAGAACTGTGTAACTCAGCGGTAATGGTGTCTTGTATTTATTCAAATGTCTCCCTTTTTGATTTGGGCAGGCTGTCATTAACAATGGTGTAGGAATGGTCGATCCATTCTTTCAGCTGAGCATCGCTGATGCTGCCTTTAAGGTTTACTCCGTTCCAATGCTGCTTATTGAAGTGATAGGCAGGGGTAACCTCAGGGTGCTGCTCCCGCAGTTGAATGGCCAGTTCAGGATCACATTTCAGGCTGATGCCTCTGCTATCCTCTGACAGGTCGAGCAGGGCAAACATCTTCCCGGCCACCTTAAAGACGAGGGCTGTTTCATTGAAGGGGAAGCCCTCGGTGACTCCGGGCTTGGCAAGGCAGTATTCGTGGATTTCTTCGATGTTCATTGATGATAAGATACATATTTGGATGTCAAATGTTCTCTGCTTAGAGAATATTCTACCATAACTTCAATTATTAGCATTATTTTTTGAAGTTCGCTTCAAATATTAATATATTTACCCTATCTAAAACAAAGGTCATGCATGTTGAACGTGAGATACAGAATCATATTCAAAATAACCTTTTTAAAGGCAAGGTCATCATTATTTATGGAGCAAGAAGAGTGGGTAAAACTACCCTGGTGAAGCAAATTCAAAAAAACTACCCAGAGTGTAAATACATCAATTGTGAATTGCTGCAAAATAAAACCGCATTGGAAACCACCAACAGCGAAATCCTTAAAGATATCATAGGCACCAAAAAGCTTGTCGTTCTGGATGAAGCACAATCAATTAGGGATATTGGCCTGATACTAAAGATCATTGCAGATACATTCCCTGAAACTCAGATTATTGCCACTGGTTCGTCCAGCTTCGATCTGGCCAGTAAAATAAGCGAACCTCTTACAGGGAGAATGCGAAAATATACTCTATTTCCATTCTCTTTCAATGAATTATCAGGGGTACATTCATTAGCAAATCTCAAAGCTCAGATGGATCGCTATTTACGGTTCGGTTTATACCCGGAAGTATATGATAAAAACGAAGACGATTCCGTCGAAGAACTGAATGAGCTTGCCAGTAATTACCTGTATAAAGATGTATTGCAATATCAAAATATCAAGAAACCAGATCTTATTATAGACTTATTACGTGCACTCGCTCTACAAGTCGGTTCAGAGGTTTCTATATATGAATTGGCTAAACTACTAAAACAGAATTCTCATACTGTACTAAGATATATTGAATTACTTGAAAAGAGCTTTGTGATTTTCAGGCTGCGGGCTTTTTCACGCAATATGAGAACTGAAATAAGCAAGACTCAGAAGATCTATTTTTTTGATCTGGGTATAAGGAACAGTTTGATTCAGAATTTTAATCCTCTGGCACTGAGAAATGATACAGGCGGGCTGTGGGAGAACTTTTGCATCTCGGAAAGGATGAAATATCTTGAGAACAACAGGAAATTTGTAAACACCTACTTCTGGCGTACATACAACCAGCAAGAAATAGATTATTTAGAAGAATACGGAGGCATGCTGCATGCTTTTGAATTCAAATATTCTACCGGTAAGAAAGCCTCTATTCCGAGAGCATTTAGCAATTCATACCCGGAGCACTCATTCACTCAGATCTCTCCAGGAAATTTCCATCAATTATTCAATTAGAGCATAAAACAACTCCATAATGATCTTGTTAAAATGCCATGCAGGTGTCACCTCCGGGTGCTGCTCTCTTAATTCAATGGCCAGTTCCGGATCACATTTCAGGCTGATACCCCTGCTATCCTCAGACAGGTCTAACAAAGCAAACATCTTCCCGGCCACTTTGAAGACCAGGGCAGTATCGTTAAAGGGGAATCCTTCAGTAACGGCAGGTTTGCGTATGCAGTATTCGCGGATTTCTTCGGTGTTCATTTGCTTTTGTGCGATTTATAGAATTAATTACTGGGAACTAAGTTGCCTGGAAACATTTCTGAAATTGATAAGTTGATGATCCTGGCAGGAAATCTCCTGTAAGCCTGCGTAGCATAAATAAGTCTTACCTGCCTTCTCCGGGAAAACCTTTCTGAAATATTTCAATCCCTTTATTAGGTTTATGTTAAATGTTTCTGACGATTTAATCTCAACCGCATCGACGGTCAACTGATCATCGATAATCAAATCCACTTCGTTTTGGTTGCTATCTCGGTAGAAGAAGAAATTATCCATTAATCCCTTATTTCTTCTCGATTTTATGATATCTGCAATAACAAGATTTTCAAATAATGCTCCTCGCAAGGGATGGCTATCAAGTTGATCAGACTGCTGAATTCTCAGTAGATTGCTTGCCAGACCCACATCAAAGAAATAAAGCTTCTGTGACTTTATTAATCTCTTATTGATATTTGAATGAAATGGTGGTAATTGAAATAGAATATAGGAAGTCTCTAGTATAGAAAGCCACGAGTTTATTGTATGAACCGATACTCCGATTTCATTTGCCAGGTGACTGGCAACAAACAGTTGGCCCACCCTGCCGGCACATAGCCTGACGAATCTTCTGAATTTATCCAGATCCTTTATATTAACGATCTGCCTCAGGTCCCGCTCAATGTAGGTTTCAAAATAATCGGCATAGACCTTGCCCGGAGATAAATCCTTGTCCCAGATACGTGGGTAAAATCCTTTATAAAGGATCGAGTTTATGTCTGGTTCAATGCGCTGATCCAATTCGGAAATACTAAAGGGAAACAATTTATAAAGAGCCGTCCGACCGGCTAAGGACTGGGTTATCCCGCTCAATAGGTTGAATTGTTGACTTCCTGAAAGGATGAACATACCGGGAGTGTTTTGCTCATCTACTATACCCTGGATATAGGAAAGCAATTCTGGTACTCGTTGAATTTCATCAAGAATCACACCATCTGAATACCTTTTTAAGAAGCCACGGGGATCGGTCTTTGCAATCTCGTAGTTATCCGGATTTTCAAGAGATATATATGCCTTTTCAGGGAAAAGGTGCTTTACCATAGTTGTTTTCCCAGATTGCCGGGGGCCTGTAATGGTAAGAACCGGAAAACCGGATGCTCCTCTTAATATCTCATTTTCTATTTCCCGAGGAATATACATTTCATGTAATTTTGTAATTGTACTTCAAAAATACATGATTCTGCATAAATAGCGAAATAAACTTCAACCTCAATTTTATATAAATCGAAGTCAGCATCCTTTGTTGCGGTATAAAATTACTAGATAATGATCTTATTGAAGTGGTAGGCCGGTATTACTTCAGGGTGCTGCTCCCGAAGTTCTATGGCCAGTTCGGGATCACATTTAATACTTATTCCCCTGCTCTCTTCCGAAAGATCAAGCAATCCAAACATCTTCCCAGCCACGTTGAAAACCAGGGCTGTGTCGTTAAATGGGAATCCTTCCGTTACCCCTGTCTTTGATAAGCAATATTCTCTGATTTCCTCAACGTCCATGATGGTTGATTTGTACCTTCATATTAAGACAATTGTATTGTCTGATCTACTCTATGAGAATTTTATAATATCATCACATCATCGTGACGCTTGAAAGATACAAAACAAAAAACCATCTGTATTCTAAATTAAAATCACCCTGTGAGTTAATCGAATAGAATTGGGGAAAGTGCATCCTTTCTCGTTTTATGAAACAATAATTCCAGTTAAAATTGCAAAGGAAGTCTGGAACCACTATCGGGAACAGTGGATTTGCATAATTCTGAGGTCTTATTAAATTTGATACAGTATCCTTCAGGTTGTAATAATCTGAATATGGAGATATAGTATGATGAGCTCAAAAGACCTGGCATCAAGTATCCTGATCATCCTTGCATCCTTTCTTAGTACTTGCGTGAACCCGGATGAGTCAATAGTTCTATATTCAAAGGATTTTGGATTTGGGGAATTCCAGGATTGCACACCTGCTGCTCTTTGTATGATAGATGCTGCCCGGAATCATCCAGGCAGTAAAATAATCATTGAACGTGGATGCTACCATTTTTATCCGGAGAAAGCTTTTGAAAAGTACTCTCATGTTACCAACCATGACGATGGACTGAGATGCACTCCATTTCCTGTAATTGATTATACAGGACTGGAGATTATAGCGGATAGCGCAGAATTCATCTTTCACGGAATAATGCTTCCAGTAATCATTCAAAATTCAAGCGATATAAAAATAAGTGGCTTTTCGATTGACTGGGAACTTCCACTAAACAGTGAGGTAGAAGTTGTAGCTGTAAATAATTCGAAACATACATTTGATATCAGAATAGATTCAAAAACTCCTTATGAGATTCGAAATGGGGAACTGATCTTTCTAAAAGAGGGGTATGAACACAATCTGGAACGTGCAATATGCTGGGATCCGAATACAATGGCCATTGCTTACAATACCTGGGAGGTCACTCCACTTACTCTTACAGAACCCTCAACGGTGAGGAATATTAATGCAATCCATAATAATTATCACCCTGATCAATTTGCTAGTAAGTTTGACTATCGCGGAGTACAAAACCGACTGATCGCTAATGAAATAGATCCGGGACTAGTCAGGATATCCGGCCATCGTAAGAATTTACCAAAGATTGGTAATATTATTGTTTCCAAGGGCCGGAACGCCTTCAACCGGTTTGCCCCGGGCATACATGTGCATAGCAGTAAGGACGTTCTGATTCAGGATGTTACCGTTCATCACGCCGGGGGTATGGGACTGGTTGCTGAAAGAACCGAGAATATCAGCCTTGATCAATTCAATGTAATGCTCAAACCCGGTAGCGGCAGAATGCTTACAACTACGGCTGATGCAACTCATTTTAATAATTGCAGGGGACTGGTAAGAATGTCGAATTGCATATTCGAAAATATGTTGGATGATGGCACCAATATTCACGGTGTTTATACTATAGTTGAAGATATACTTGATGAAAACACCCTGGGAATCAAAATGGGTCATTTTCAGCAATTGGGATATCTGTTTGCCAGTCCGGGCGATAAAATTGGTTTCATTAAGCCTGGAGGCTCTCTGCATCCTTATGCTGAGGCAGAGGTGGAATCTGTTAATGTAATAAACAAGGTATATTACATCATTGAATTTAAAGAGAAACTTGATCCAGGTATTGAAATGGGCTTTCTGCTTGACAACCTTGATTGGTATCCTGAAGTGGAACTGGTAAATAATATTGTAAGAAATAACAGGGCAAGGGGATTTCTTGTAAGATCCCCCAAAAACTGTATTTGTGAGGGTAATTATTTCAGCTCAATGGATCAGGCTATCTCCATTCATGCTGGAGTAGAAGGGGTCTGGTATGAATCCGGTTTTGTAGGTGAGATGATCATACGGGATAATTATTTTGCAGATGGGGTGTATGCAGGAAGGGAGAGGGCTATCATCGATTTTGGGACTGAGGATTCTGATGACCCATATGTGTTTAAAAAGATTATCATTGAGAATAATGAATTTAAAACCTTTGATCCACTCATTATGAATCCTGAACGTATTGATACCTTAATAATCAGGAATAACCTCATATCAAAGTCTGATACCTATCCTCCTTTATTCAAGGATAATCCCCTTGTTAAAATATCCCGGGTAAATTATTCACTCTTCTCCGGCAATACTATTAAAGACTATGATAAGGATGATATCAGTATGGATAAATTCAGTGAACCAAATTTTCACATGGGAAATAATCAATGGGAAAATGAATGACTCATATTGGAAAAATGAACCTCAGGATTAGGATTCATAACCTTTATGGGCAGGAGATTATTGTTATTCCTATGAATGAACCCATAACCAAACTTGATATTTCAAATTTAATGCTCGGACTCTGTTATATGGAAGGGATTACTTCGATCTCAATTAGATTGCAAATGGGTATATGAACCGGAAACAGTTATCCCTGCTCATAGATGGTTCATCCGCAAAACAGTTCAATAAATTACCTATCTTTAATAGTTTTTCTATACACAATAACAATAATTACCAGAACCCCTGACAAGAGATGAAAAGAAGAGATTTTTTTACAAGTTCAGCCCTTTTGGGCGCATCAATTCCGCTGGGAGTCACCCCCCTGATAAGCTCCTGCAGCAGTAATGGCAATAAAAGTAAAAACAAGGATAGCTTTACACCCGAGCAACTGGGTATGCCTTCTTTTGCGGAGCAAGCGCCCGATGGGAAGCCTTTGAAGGCCGGGCTGATTGGTTGTGGCAGCCGTGGAACGGGTGCTGCCGTCCAGTTCCTGAATGCTGGAAATGACCTTTCCATTGTTACCCTTGCTGATGTATTCGAGGACCGGCAGCAACAATGCCGTGAGATACTTATCAAAGAAAAAAACAACAAGGTAGATGACAACAAGTGCTTTTTGGGATTCGATGCCTATAAAAAAGTCCTGGAGCAGGATATCGATGTTGTCCTGATTGCAACCCCAACGCATTTTCATCCCGACCAGTTCAAGGCTGCCGTAGAAGCTGGGAAGCATGTCTTTATGGAAAAACCGGCGGGGGTTGACCCTGTAGGGATCCGGACCGTCCTTGTAGCAGCCAAACAGGCCGAGGCCATGGGATTGACTGTGGTTACTGGTAACCAACGTCGCAACCAGCGTGATTACTGGGAAGCTTTTTTGCAAATTAAAAACGGGGCCATTGGAGACGTATTATCGGCTACAGCGCACTGGAACCAGGGGGCATGGTGGAACAAGCTGCATCGCCCTGAATGGTCCGATATGGAGTACAATATACGGAACTGGTTTAATATCAAATGGTTAAGCGGCGATCACCTGCTGGATCAGGGGGTACATAACATTGACGTGGTTACATGGTTTACCGGCTGGCTGCCAGAAACGGCTGTCGGTTTCGGAGGAAGGGCCCGGCGGATGACCGGTGATATATTCGACTTTTTCAGTGTTGATTACCGATATACCAACAATAAAAGAATGATGGCTACAGCTCGTCAAATAGATGGCTGCGACCAAAACGTATCCGAGTCAGTCATGGGAACCGAAGGTGTGCTTTACACCGCAGGAAAAAATACCCGAGTCGAAAACTTCGATGGAGAAGTAATATGGAGATACGACTACGATGCCAACCCGGTAGTTGGGGGTCATGAACAGGAACATGTACATCTGGTGGAATCAATCCGCCTGAACAAGAAGGTTAACCAGGCCGAAGACATCGCCTTATCGACGCTGGTTTCCATAATGGGCCGTGAAGCTGCCTATACAGGCAAAGAGATTTCCTGGGATGAGATCATGGCTTCCGACCTGCGCTACGGTCCCACAGAGTATGCACTGGGCCCATTGCCTGATTACAAGGAAGGTGTAGCTCCCGTGCCAGGACGTGATCCAAAGGCCCCACTGTAAAGAGAACTTTCAGTTTATAACTAGCATCCCATATGCGTCTTAGCCTTAAAAAAGTTAAATGGCTGTGGCTACTGCCCATGGTGGGGCTCATTATCGGGGCAGGTATGGTCATCTGTGCAGACAGGGTCATCCAAACCACAAGCACTGATGCCTATTGCCAATCCTGCCATATCCATACGGAGGCCGATGCAGCCTGGCAACAATCTGTACATTACGCCACAAAAAGCGGTGTCAGGGTGGGCTGTTCGGAATGTCACCTGCCTCCACACGGTGATTTCAGGCACTTACGCACCAAGGTGAAAACAGGTCTGCATGACCTGTATGCCTATCATTTTAAGGACCATGAGTCCTTTGATTGGGAAAGAAAGCGGCAACTTGAATATGCTGTCAACATCGTTTTCAATGAATCCTGTGAGAAATGCCATCAGAATCTCTTTCCCCTGGGATTGACAGCTGAAGGCGGAAAGGCACACCTTTATTACGAGATGAATGCCGAAGAGCTGGGTTTGAACTGTATCAACTGCCACCTGGATGCCGGACATCACCTGCCCAACTATATGCATCAGCAAATGACTGGAATTCCGGTTTCGGATCAGGGCCCAAAAGAGATTTTCTCCGAGCCAACCCTGGTTACAAGATTTGAAAACTTTACAGAACAGATCCCCAGTACTTCTGTCTCCTTCAGAATGGTAGCCGTCGATGGTGGCACATTTCAGATGGGTAGTCCCGACAAGGAACCATTTCGAAAACCGGATGAAGGTCCGGTACGCTCTGTTACCGTTTCCTCGTTTTTTATGGGTGAGGTCGAGGTCACCTGGAATGCATACTGGACATTTTACAGCCAGACCATGTCGGAGGGAAGGCTGGATCCGGAAACAGTTTATGCGAACAACGCCAGCAAGGTAGATGCCATAAGCGGGCCAACACCTCCTTTTGGAAATCCTGACCAGGGCTGGGGAAGCGGAGATCGTCCAGCCATTACCATGTCGCATTATGCAGCTCAGACCTATTGCCAGTGGCTGTCGAAAGTAACCGGGAAGAACTACAGGCTTCCCACAGAAGCGGAATGGGAATATGCCTGTCGGGCAGGTACCGAATCCCCCTATTATTTTGAAGGGGACCCAAAGAGATTATCCGGAGAGGGATTTCGCAGCCGGATCTTTGGTGCTGATACCCTGAATATAGGCAGCCAGGCGGTGTATACCTTTAACTCCGGAGGGAAAACACAGGAGCCTTCATTTGTCAATGCAAATCCATTTGGATTAAAGAATATGCTCGGCAATGTCTTTGAATATTGTTCCGACTGGTATGCGGCCGATGCATATGCACAGACATCATCGGTCGTTTCCGATCCTAAGGGTCCCGCATCAGGAACGGAATATGTCATTAGGGGTGGGAGTTATTCTTCAGATGCAGCAGACCTGAGATCAGCTTCAAGGTTTTCCACCGAATCTGAGGCCTGGCTGAAAACAGATTGCCAGCAACCCAAAAGCATCTGGTGGTACTCGGATATGAAAGGAATTGGTTTCAGGGTTGTATGTGTGCCGGAAATTTTGACAGATACCAAATGACTTGATATAGTACTAGCATTTTATTCCCGGCTGAAATTGAATTATCCTTGGCTTCCCATCTTTCACAGTATATTAGAAGGCATAATAATCTTATTAAAGTGCCGGGTAGTAGTCATGAATTACAAGTGAGTTTGTACCATCTCCAGCAATTTCGATGAATCCAGGGGCTTGGTAATATAATCATCACAACCTGCCGCAATGGCCTTTTCCCTGTCCCCTTCCATGGCAAAGGCAGTCTGTGCAATTATGGGTATTTCGGGTTTTATTTTTTTTATAATGGAGGTAGCCTCATATCCGTTTACATCCGGGAGTTTGAGGTCCATCATGATCAACTTGACATCAACATTCCGGATCACACAGCGGATGGCTTCTGCTCCATTATTTGCATAGACAAACTCGAGATTCAATGGCCTGAGAATCCTTTCGATCAATTCCTGGCTAGCTTTGTCATCCTCAACTACAAGAACCTTTCCTTTTAATTTCAATGACCTGGGTTTATTTACAACTTGAGTTTCTTTTCTCTTGTATGACTTTTGGGATGATGCCATAAGAGGAATCGAGAAATAAAAAATGGAACCTATACCAACACTGCTTTGCAACCATATATTACCACCCAATTTTTCAATGATTTTTTCAGAAATGGAAAGTCCAATGCCAGTACCCTCAGTAGTCAATCCTGAGTAATTAATACTGGTGAAGCGTTGAAAGATCCTCTGCTGATCCTCTACAGGTATGCCTGTTCCTGTATCTGCTACAGAGAATTTGAATTCCTTTGGATTCTTCGAACAAGCAATAACGATCTCTCCAATAGAGGTGAACTTGACGGCGTTACCAACCAGGTTTGATAATATCTGTTTTAGACGAAAATAATCTGTGTCAATCGTAAGATCCTCGTCATCAATTTCATACTTCAAAACTACATTCTCCTTTTTAATCCTTTTTAATTCCATGGTAAAGGTTAGTGCCAATTCCTCGAACAGCTCCCTAATGCTGAATTTGGTATTGGTTATTAAAAAATCTCCCGCTTCAATTTTTGAAAGATCGATAATATCATCGATGAGTCCTAGCAATTGATGACTGCTTCTCTGAATAATATCACTATAACGCTGCAGGACTTCCTTATTATCCTCTTCTTCCAATAAGCTGCTAAATCCAACTATGGAATTCATGGGTGTTCTGATCTCGTGCGACATGTTGGCGAGAAAGGCAGATTTAAGCTTGTCGGAACGAATGGCTTTCTCCTTCTGCCTGAGAAAATCACGTTTGACCACATACAGAAGGAAAATCAGCAATGCTGAATACAGCGCAAAGCTCAGGTAAATATCAACACTACGTACCCGACCCTCCGGATAATCAAACAAGGCAGCGGGAGCATGGTAGTCTATGAAAAACAAAGCGGCGACATTGAGATAGTATAGAATGAGAAGGAACACGAGTGAACGGCCCTCCCAAACCCAAAGCACCAGCGCACCAAAAATCAGCAAAAAAAACAAGACGGGACCATTGGATAAGAACTTGGAATACCATGTGAGATCCAGTAAAACCAGCCCAAGCACCGAAAGGATAAGCTTGGGATAGAAAAGACATTGTCCAAATCTGACCAGAAAATACAATCCCAGGAGCAGTATGGAGCCTCCTCCTGCGATGAACACCGGAGCGAGCTTCAGATTCATAAGGATATGTACTATGCACAGTCCAAACAGGAAAATGGATGCTGTCAGGCAGGTCACTGTAACAAAATATCGCTCAGATCCGGTCTGCTCAGGATTTCCGAACACCGATACATATAAGGAGATAAGCTTTTTCATGAAAAAAGATTGTAGTGCTATACACTATCAAAAATATAAAACTTGAGATAAAAAGCATCTTTATAATCTGACAGGTCAAGCACAGCAAATATCCAACCGGCCACCTTGAACACTGTTTAAGTAGAGGCCCCGGGATCCAGGCCCAGCTCCTGTTCAATATGAGTTATGATGCTTTCGCGGGTCTCCTCATAGGTTCAGAGTGATAATCTGTATATAAAGATGGTCATGTTCAATTCTTCCATATTCACAGGTATGGTCATCTCCCTCGGACTGATGGTTCGCAGGTTTGCCGGGATGGAAGGATAAAGGTGATCAGGATCACATTTCAGGCTGTCTCCTGGATTTCTCTGAAAGGTCAGGCAATTCAAGATTCGATACAATTAATGCCTGGGTTTTTCAATCTCATCAGCTTATGTTCCTCGGATATGCAGTTTAAGGTTATGAACTCATTTATATTCTTTAATATAATATGATCCCGAGTTGTAGAATTAGAAGCTTACACCGGTCATCTTCTCAGAATAATCCCATAATTTGCGGGCAGCTTCTTTGTCATGTGAGCGTCCATTGGATTTCACCTTTACGGGATATCCCTGCATTTCAAAAAAACGGGCCGGACCAAAATAATCCCCTGACTCGGCTTCCGGGTCAATGGCAGCCCTTAAGGTTGGCAACACACCCATATCCGGTCCCTGTGAAAAAAAGTTATTCAAGAAGCGAAACACACCGGCATGACGTTGCAGTTCTGTGCGGGTCCATCCAGGATGAGCTGCGGTTACTTTCGGAGCATCAGCGTTTTTCCCAAATCTGTCAGCCAGTTCATAGGAAAAATACAGGTTCGCCAGTTTGCTGTCACCATAAGCCCTCGCGGTGTTATACTTTCGTTTTTCCCAGTTTATATCGGTAAAATCAATTTTTCCCGACCTGTGGCCGACGCTGGATGTAGCAACTACTCGTGATCCCTTTGTCTTATTCAATAAAGGCAACAGATGCCCTGTCAATGCAAAATGTCCCAGGTGGTTGGTTCCCATCTGGATTTCGAATCCATCTTCTGTTTTTGCATAGGGGCACATCATAATTCCTGCATTGTTTATTAGAATGTCCAGACGTTCATAATCTTTTATTATCCCGTCTGCAAAACTTTTTACAGATGCCAGGCTGGACAGGTCCAGATCCCGTACGGAAACATCTGCCTCCTTGAATTCATTGCGGATTTCTCCGGCGACCTTTTCGCCCTTGTTAACATTCCGAACCGCCATAATGACACGTGCATTTTTTCCTGCCATTACACGGGCAGCTTCTTTTCCCAGTCCACTTGTTGCTCCGGTAACAATAACAACGCGTCCTTTTTGATCCGGAATATTTTCTGTATTCCAATTTGATTTAGCCATGATTTGCAATTCTTTAGATTTATAATAAAACAATAGAAGTGCATAACTGTTCAGAAAATGTATACAATTTCCGGATGTTTGTGTAGATTTTGCAGTTTGATAATTATCTGGACGCGGGAAGTCCAATAATCTGAAATGGCCTTTAATTTATTTACCTGGTTAATTATAAAGCTACTGATCCGCTAAAACCAGGATGTCTTTTGGAGTTATTATCTTTTTATCATAACCTCTCAACGTAACATTTACCATGGCCAGACCAATTTGAGTGGTATCCACCACTGAATCGGGAGAGAGTCTTTTCATTAACTTGATCAGCCATTTAAGGTTATTGATCAATATCCTGTACATTTTACTGCTGGGTTGTATGCCTCGTAAAGGGATGATGGCGCCGGGCCTGAACATAAAGGCTTGCTTGAAACCCAGGTTCAAGATGTCATTCTCCGTTTTACCTTTAACCCGGGCCCACATGGTCCTGCCCTTTTCGGTTGAATCTGTGCCAACTCCGGATACATAGGTGAAAGTCATATCCTTATTGATTTGAAAAAGTTCCCTTGCCAGAGATAAAGTGAAATCATAGGTAAGCTTTTTGTATTGTTCTTCCTTCATTCCTGCGGCGCTAACTCCCATACATGCGTAACATGCATCATACCCTTTTAGTTGATCTGCAACAGAAGCAAATTCGGAGAAATCCGGATGTAAAAGCTCTTTTAGTTTCGAATGATTGATGCCTGATGTTTTCCTGGATATGGATAATGCTTCGGTAATCTTGGGATGGTCCAGGCATTCCAGTAAAACCCCTTTTCCTACCATGCCTGTAGCACCGGTTATAATCACTTTCATTGGTTTTGCTTTTGAGCTATAAAGGTAGCGCATTAATCTGTTCTTATAGTAAAGCGTGCCGGATGGACTGGTGCGGAGTGGGAATAAAGCCAGCAGGACAAATTATTCAGGAGAGTAGAGCTGCCACTCTGCGATGCCCGGGGGACCTTCAGCACGTTCTATAAACATCCTTACCCTCTTGGCCTGTACGGGATCAAATTCCCTTACCAGACCATGCCCGTTGGTTTGGGCAGAAAAGACTTCCTTCCATCCATTTTCCGTCTCTGTTTCCATACGAAGGGTTTGCTTATACCGGGGCCAGCGATCAGGTTCATCCAATCCTGCGGCCTGGATTAAGGTGAGCTTCCCCAGGTCAAACTCCAGGTAGCTTTCTCCTGTGGAATCTGCAGATTCCCAGATATGATGACCGGATCCATCCGCAGCTTGTGTAGCCGGGTGATCTGGATCTTCACTGGAGGCGGTGATACTCTTTCCCTCGGAAGCGAGCGGCATGGCTAATGGTTTTTCATCCAATTTCAGAATGATAACGGTAGCCACCGGGTCTGGGGCCTCTGCCGGCAAATCAATAACGATGCGTTCTTGTTCTGCCTTAATGGAGAGTTTCTTGTCAGGTTCCACAAGAAGTGATGCGCTGGCTACCTTACTGGTAAGGGGCACATGCAGCTTGCCATTCCTGGGCCAATCAGTAACATGCAGGTACAAGAGGTCATCCTTGAGGGTGGCAGCTCCCCAGGACAGGTAGCTGAAGGGGCCTTTGGTTGTCCCATAAATGGATTCTCCATTCACTTTCAGCCAGGCTCCCATATCCTCCAACCTCTCAATGGAGGGTTGGGGAAACTCACCTTCGGCAGTAGGGCCAACATTTAACAGGAAATTGCCCCCTTTTGAACAGATTTCAATTAATTTATGGATCAGTTCTTCAGAGGACTTCCAGTCATCATCATAGGCATTGTAACCCCAGTGCCTGTTCATGGTCATGCAGGTTTCCCAATCTCCTTCATGACCGGTAACCGGCACAAATTGTTCCGGGGTTTTGGTGTCCCCATCTACACCGAGTCTATTGTTTGTAATGATATCCGGCCTGACTTTCAGAGCTTCCACAAAGGGCCTGGTCCGCTCCTCATTCATCCATGTTGGGGTATCCCACCAGAAGATATCCAGGGGATACCGGGATAAAAGCTCTTTTGCCTGCGGCAATGCAATGTTTTCCAGGTAAACATCAAAATCACCCTTGTGGGCCTCATCCCAACCATCTCCTTCCTGGAACCGTGCCTTGGCGCCTCCCGGGTGGTTCCAGTCCTGGGCCTGGGAATAGTAAAATCCCATTTTGAGCCCCGCTTTTTTGGCTTCATCCACCAGCGGACCCAGCAGATCCTTCCCATAGGGTGTGGCATCTACCACATCCCAATCGGTAACATCCGAGGGGTACAGGGCAAAACCGTCATGATGCTTGGAGGTTATGACAATGTATCGCATTCCCGCCTCCCTGGCTACTTTTACCCAGGCCGCCGGATCATATTTTAACGGATTAAACTGACGGGCGTATTCCTTGTATTCGGCCGAGGGGATCCTCGCGCTGTTCATAATCCATTCGCCGTAATTGGTATTCTCACCGTATTTACCTGCAGGAACAGCATACACGCCCCAGTGAATGAACAATCCGAATTTCGCTTCGCGCCACCAGGCCATTCTCTCATCATCACTGGAAGGTGTTTCCACCTCAGTATTGTTTTTTGGAGTAGACGTACAGGCCATCATTAGCACCAGTATCATGCTGATGGAGATTAAAAGAGCGATCTTTTTTTTCATGATTCAGTAGATTTACATTTACCCGAATGTCGCGATTTATTTACTGAATATCAAATAACTGCTTTTCTATCATCAGTAACATACCGTCAAATTATGAAATTACAACATGCTGACTCCTACCAGTTTATTTGGAAAAGCATTTTCACTAACTTAGGGGACATAATACGAAGTACAATGAAAAACTATCTAATTATGAATTTACTTCTTCTCCTGGTTACTACAGCTTATTCCCAGAAGGAGAAAAAAGACTATTCAGATGCTTTCCGGATCATCGAAGTTTGGCTGGACGCACAAAAGGATTATGAGCAACTGCCCGGCATATCTGCCACAGTTGTTGAGGATCAGGATATACGCTGGTCTGGAGCATTTGGACTTGCCAATGTTGAGCAGAACGTAAAATCGGAGTCATCAACCCTTTACAGTATCTGCTCTATATCCAAATTATTCACCTCGGTGGCCATTATGAAATTATATGACGAAGGAAAACTCAGATTGGATGATAGGGTCAGTGATCTGCTTCCCTGGTATGACCTTGAGCAAAAATTTCCTGACAGCTGGCCCATTACGGTCAGGACCCTTCTGACACATTCCTCCGGCCTGCCCAGGGAGGCTAATTTTCCTTACTGGACCGGACCGGATTTTCCGTTTCCTTCAAGCGAGGGAATCAGGGCAGAATTGGAGAACCAGGAAACCCTGTATCCTTCTTCCACCTATCACCAATACAGCAACCTTGGTTTGACCCTGCTGGGCGATATCGTGGAAGAGGTTTCTGGTCTTCCCTTTGAAACATATGTTAAACAAAATATTCTGGATCCATTGGGACTGGCAAACACGCGGACTGAATTGCCGGAAGATCTGTATGGACAGGATCTTGCGATAGGATACAGTGCATTGTCAAGGGAGCACCAGCGGCAAAAAGTAGCCTTGTTCCAGGCTGAGGGGATTACAGCGGCGGCAGGTTTTTCATCAAATGTCCTGGACCTTGGGAAATTTGCCTCATGGCAATTTCGACTGATGGATTCAACGGTCAATGAAATATTAAATCCATCTACCCTGAAATACATGCAGAATGTACATTGGACAGACCCGGACTGGAAAACCACCTGGGGACTGGGATTTGTTGTCTCAAAAGGCAGTTCCGGGGAGAAGATTGTGGGACATGGTGGTAGTTGTCCGGGATACAGATCATCCATCAGTTTAAGGCCTGAAAGTCAAAAGGGCTTATGTTGTAATGATCAATGCCAGCGGAACAAATCCTCATAAATATGTGAATGGTATTCATGCGATTCTCAAGAAAGCAAAGTCAGCAGAAAAGAAGCAAACCTCAAAGGATACAGAAACTGGTATAGACCTGCAGGCGTTTTCGGGTTATTACAACTCCATGCCCTGGCAAAGTGAACTATATGTGTCTGCCTGGTACGGCAATTTGGTTATGATGGGATTACCAACCGAGTCTCCGGCAGCCGCAATGACTGTTTTTAAGCACGTAGATGGTGACACTTTTCGCAGGGTCAGGGATGATGGTGAATTGGGTGAAACCCTGGTATTTGAACGTAACAATGACGGGCAGATCACACGGCTCAAAAACCATGGGAATTATTACACTAAGATTATCCGGTAAAGACGCTTTTTTTGTAGTATCTGCTAGTCCCAGGGACTGAAAGCATCTTCTATATGCTCCATAGTGAGATCCCCTGATTCTCCTGTCAGCAGGATGATGTCAAACCTGACTCCCTGGTCAAGATTCCTTTTCAACATAAAAGCATTGGCAGCGCTGATCAGGTAGCGCTGTTTCTTTCGGTTGATATGCTCTTCCAGGCGCTCCCCTCCAATGAATTTTCTGACTTTGACTTCGACAATAATGATCCAGTCATCCTTGTTGGCGATGATATCAATCTCTTTATGCCTGTACCTCCAGTTCCGCTCAAGGATCTTATATTGCCTTTCTTCCAGGTACCTGGCAGCCAGTTCCTCACCTTCTTTGCCTATCTCAAGGTGTTCAGCCATAATTCCGGACCGGGTCAATCGATATAGCTCAATTGGCTGCCATCTTCAGTCACTTCCAGGGATACCTGCCTTCCCAGAACCATGGCCATATTCCGCTCCACATGCCCGGCTGGAAAATCAAAGCAAACTGGAAAATCGTATTCCTCAACTGCTTCGCGGATAATTTCTGCAGCATTCTTTCCAAATGGGACTTCGTTATCATGCATGTCTGTTAATCCGCCAACCACCAGCCCTGACAGGTTTTCCAGCATGCCTGCCAGCTTCAGGTTCAGCATCATCCGGTCGATGTGATAGAGGTATTCATCCACTTCTTCCAGGAATAGAATAGCCCCTTTGGTTGGGAACTGGAAGAGTGTGCCGGTCAAGCTGCACAACAACGAAAGATTACCCCCCAGCAAGATTCCGCTGCTCTTCCCCATCCTGTTCAGTGAATGAGCCGGGACAGTATAAGAGGGGAATTCTCCCTTCAGGATCCCAAAGAGGCTTTCAACTGCAGAATTTGTATTATCAGTAACATCCTTGAGAGTGTAGGGCATGGCAGCATGAATGCTGGCCACCCCAATCCTCATCTGCAGGTAGGCGTGGAGGGCTGTAATATCACTGAAGCCAACCACCCACTTGGGATGCTCTGCAAAGCGCTTCAGGTCAATTTTATCCAGCAGGCGTATGGTACCATATCCCCCGCGGGCACAGAAGATGGCTTTGATATCAGTATGATCCAGCATCCGCTGAAGATCATTGAGCCGGTCTTTGTCCTCTCCGGCAAACTGGTGATGCCTGGTAAAAATGGAACCCGTCATGCTTTTCAATCCTTCCTTCTCCAGCATGAAAAGGAAGTTTTTAATATCTTCAGGATCAACCCATCTGGCCGGTGCTGCAATGCTAACCAGGTCACCGGATTTTAAATATGGCGGTAATTGCATCATTGTATTAAATTAATCAAATATTCGGAAATGACCATTATCTTTGTCTGGTCTTTATGCACCCCGAAAAACCGATCAATTACACAATGAAAAAATCCAAACGCCACCTCATTACAGCCGCTCTGCCATATGCCAATGGACCTGTTCACATCGGGCACCTTGCGGGCGTTTACATTCCTGCAGACATTTATGCCAGGTACCTCAGGCTGAGGAAAGAGGATATAATATTTGTTTGTGGTTCAGATGAACATGGCGTACCCATTACCATCAAGGCCAGGCAGGAAGGGGTCAGCCCCCAGCAAATCGTGGACCAGTACCACAGGATGAACAAGGATTCCTTTGAAGATTTTGGGATTACCTTTGATATATACCATCGCACATCCCATCCAACACATCATGAGACTGCTTCAGGGTTTTTTAAAACATTGTATGATAGGGGGGAATTTGTTGAAAAGGAAACCGAGCAATATTTTGACGAAGAAGCAGGCCAGTTCCTGGCAGACAGGTATATTACCGGTACCTGCCCAAAATGTACGCATGACCAGGCCTATGGTGACCAGTGCGAAAATTGCGGAAGTTCATTGGCAGCCACCGATCTTATCAATCCCAAATCAACCATCAGTGGATCTGTACCTGTCCGGAAGAAGACAACACACTGGTATCTCCCGCTTGATAAATATGAAGGATGGCTGAAACAATGGATACTGGAGGAGAACAAGCATTGGAAGACCAATGTGTATGGGCAGTGCAAGTCGTGGCTTGACGGGGGATTGGAAGCACGGGCGGTGACGCGGGATCTGGACTGGGGGATCCCGGTACCGATAGACGGGGTGACAGGAAAGGTGCTGTATGTCTGGTTTGATGCACCCATCGGTTATATTTCGGCCACCAAGGACCTTACTGATAAATGGGCGGATTACTGGAAAAGTGATGATTCAAGGATGATACATTTTATCGGAAAGGATAATATTGTTTTTCATTGTATCATCTTTCCGGCTATGCTGAAGGCGGAAGGCAGTTATATACTACCCGAAAATGTCCCGGCCAATGAATTCCTTAACCTGGAGAACGATAAAATCTCGACTTCCCGGAACTGGGCAGTCTGGCTGCATGAATACCTGGAAGAATTCGAAGGGAAACAGGATGTATTGCGATATGTTCTCTGTGCCAACGCTCCGGAAGCGAAGGATAATGATTTTACATGGAAGGATTTCCAGGCCAGGAACAATAATGAGTTGGTTGCCGTCCTTGGAAACTTTGTACACCGGGCGCTTGTATTGACCCACAAGTATTTCAATGGCAGGGTGCCTGCACTGGAGAATCCTGAACAAATTGACAACGAGGTGCTTGATTGTATCAGCAGTTATCGAGACCGCGTGGAAGATAACCTGGATCATTTCCGTTTCCGGGAAGCCCTCAAAGAGGCTATGAACCTTGCCCGTCTGGGGAATAAATACCTGACAGATACAGAACCATGGAAACATTTTAAAGATGATCCCGGAAGGGTTAAGAACATTCTTTATACTGCCCTGCAGATAACGGCCAGTATCGCTGGAATCATTAAACCATTCCTCCCCTTCACTTCTATAAAGCTGGAAGGATTCCTGAATGCTGGGGCAATAGGCTGGCAGGATATCGGTAATACATCCCTCTTGCCGGTCGGACATGAGATCAATCAGCCTGAACTGCTTTTTGAAAAAATCGAGGATGAAACCATTCAGATCCAGCTCGATAAACTGGCCAACAGCAAAAAACTGAATGAGGCAAAGGAATCCGGACTTCCGGACTTGAAAGAAGAGATTTCCTATGAGGATTTCAGTAAAATGGACATCCGGGTAGCCAAAATCCTGGCCGCTGAGAAGGTCCCAAAAACCGATAAACTCATTAAACTGGACCTTGACACTGGTTTTGATAAACGCACAGTTGTATCTGGGATAGCAGAGTATTTCAAGCCCGAGGAAATCATTGGCAAACAGGTCTGCATCCTTGCCAACCTTGCACCACGCAAACTCAGGGGGATTGTCTCACATGGAATGGTATTGCTTGCGGAAGATGCCAGTGGAAAACTGATCTTCGTTACACCGGAAGACAGTACCGACGAGGGTTCTGCTGTACTATAATTGAATCTACAAAGAAAGGATCCAGGCTGATTTATAAGCCTGCTGTCCACGAATTGATGCTAGCGCAGAAACGGCTTCTGCTTTTAGCGGATAATGATTAGCTGAAACCCGGTAGTAAGAATTCTCTCCTGTAAGCACTTCTGCTTCAAATCCCTCGTCTACCAGCTTTTGCCTTAATTGCTGCGCATTATCAACATCTTTGAAACTGCCAACAACGATATGATAGCTCGGTTCCGGGGTGAAGAATTGTTTTGCGGCTGTCTCATCCTTAGACCCTGGAGTTGCGGTTTCAATCTTGGTAGTTTCAGGTTCAACAGAAACTGCTTCAGATACAGTTGATACGGCTTCTGGCTCGAAAGATGCTGTTTCTAATTCAGTTGACCGGGTTTCTGGTGGTGTGACTTCAAGTTGCTCTACCGGCTGTTCTTTCCTGAAACTATCAACCAGGTTCAGGTCAAAATTGGACAGATTCAGGTAGCCCATCTTCATTGGCACAAAGATCATACTGGCGAGCAAGCAGGCTGCTGCACCAGTATAAACCCATCTCCGGATCCTTCTTTGCCGTACGACCGGATTTGTATCATCAACAGCCTGGTAAATTTTAGCTGTCCTGCCCGGTGCCCTGTCAAACTGCTTATAATTCAAGTATGATAATCCATATGAAGCGAGAAGTAAATTATCAGTTGATTCCTGTGTAAATTCAACTTTCCTGGCCTTATTGAAGAAGAAATACCCAAGGTCCTCAATGGTAAACTTCAGGCCTTTCCCTACCTCATATTTGATCGTTTTAAAATATACCTCCGCCATGGCCTGGACCTCCTTATATCCATAGCCTGTCTCCTTGGAAACATGGGCGAATAAAAGGCCGTCGTTATGGACAAGGTTGGGGTTGAAAAGAATTTGCCTGGAAGGGGGAAGGACTGTCTTCTGGGAAGCATCGAATTCTGCCGGCTTATAATTGGCAACAAACCCGCCTAATCCGGGCAGGATCACACAATCGTGCTGGAGCAGGAGCTCCCGGATATATTTATCCAAATTGATCTTCATCTGTACAGTCAAACAAAGTTACAATTTTTTTTACCACAACCTTCAGAATTGATTCAGGTTTACGCATTCCCACCAGACTTTGTTTCATTATTTATTATCTTCGTACGTTCATTACTCACGCTATAATGGAAGCAATTAGGATGGTTGATCTGAAACGGCAATATGACCGTTTCAGTGATGAAATTAACATGGCGATTCAGGAAGTACTTGATTCCACGGCTTTCATTAATGGTCCCAGTGTAAAAGCCTTTCGGGATGAGTTTGCGGGCTATCTTGATGTACCTCATGTAATCCCCTGTGCAAACGGAACGGACGCGTTACAGGTAGCCTTAATGGCGCTTGATCTTCAACCCGGAGACGAGGTAATAACAACCCCATTCTCTTTTATCGCCAGCATAGAGGTTATCAAACTTCTGGGGCTGGTCCCTGTACTGGCCGATGTGGATCCACGCTCTTTCAATATTGATTCCGGGCAAATAGAGAAGGTGGTCACCAAAAAAACAAAAGCCATCATTCCAGTTCATTTATTCGGACAGTGCGCAAATATGGAAAGCATCACAGATATTTCCCACAAGCATGGCTTATATGTAGTTGAAGATACTGCCCAGGCAGTAGGTACTGATTACATTTTTCAGGATGGTAGCAGGAAAAAAGCAGGAACAATTGGGAACATTGGTACAGCTTCTTTTTTCCCTTCCAAGAACCTGGGTTGTTACGGCGACGGAGGTGCCATTTTAACACGTGATGCAGTTTTACATCGTAAAATACAGGCCATTGTCAACCATGGCTCAAGAAAAAAATATTATTATGATGAGGTAGGGGTTAATTCCCGGCTGGATACTTTGCAGGCAGCCATCCTCAGGGTAAAGCTCAGATACCTTGACAGTTTTCACATGGCCCGGCAAAAGGTGGCAGAAACATATGATGCTGAGCTTAAGAATATCCCACAGTTGATACTTCCTGCCAGGGTACCCTGGTCTACCCATATTTTTCATCAATATACACTCATACTTCAGGATGCAGACCGTGATCAATTATGTGATTACCTCAGAAGCAAAGAAATTCCTGTGATGATTTATTATCCGCTTCCTCTCCACCTCCAGATTGCTTACAAAGACCTTGGTTACAGCAAGGGGGATTTCCCTGTAACAGAATCACTTTCAGAAACTGTTTTTTCCATCCCTATGCATACAGAAATGGAATCCGAACAGATTGAATATATTTGCCATCATATAAAAACTCTCTTAAAAAAGGATTATTAATGAATGACAAGGAATTTTTTGCACATGAAACAGCAGTGGTAGATGATGGTTGCGAAATTGGTAAGGGTACTCGCATCTGGCATTTTTCACATATCATGTCAGGGGCCAGGCTGGGTGAAAATTGTAATCTTGGACAAAATGTACTGGTCTCCGACGATGTCATCCTGGGCAATAATGTAAAGGTTCAAAATAATGTTTCCATCTATACAGGAGTCATCTGTGAAGATGATGTCTTCCTTGGTCCTTCCATGGTTTTTACAAATATTACCAATCCCAGGAGCGCCATTGTGAGAAAAGGCTCATATACAAAAACCCTGGTTGGCAAAGGAGCATCCATTGGCGCCAATGCTACCATCATTTGTGGGAATACCCTGGGGGAATATTGTTTTATCGGTGCGGGTGCGGTGATCACTAAAAATGTCTCACCTTTTGCCCTGGTTGTAGGAAATCCCGGGAAACAGGTTGGTTGGATGAGTGAATACGGGCACCGGCTGCATTTTGATGAGCAGAACCTGGCCATATGTCCCGAAAGTGGTGATAAATATGAATTAATAAATGGAGTGGTAAGCAAGGTATGAAAAAGAATTTTGCGCTGATAGGAGTGGCCGGATATATTGCTGTCAGGCATTTAAAAGCCATCCATGAAACACATAACAACCTGGTTGCAGCCCTTGATGTATACGACAGTGTCGGGATCATTGATTCATATTTTCCTGAAACAGATTTTTTTGTTGAATTCGAGCGGTTTGACAGGCATATTGACAAACTCCGCAGGGAGGGTGAGAAGCTTGATTATATTAGTATCTGCTCCCCTAACTACCTGCACGATTCACATATACGATTTGCCTTGAGAAGCCAGACCAACGCCATATGTGAAAAACCACTTGTGCTGAATCCATGGAATTTTGAAGGATTGGCGGATTATGAGAAAGAGACTGGTAAACAAGTATATAATGTTCTGCAGTTAAGACTGCATCCCTCAATTAAGGCCCTGCGCGATAAAATCAAGAAAGGTCCGAAGGATAAAATACATGATATTGACCTGACCTATATAACCAGCAGGGGAAACTGGTACCATTACTCCTGGAAAGGGAACCTGCAGAAATCAGGTGGAATTGCCACTAATATTGGCATCCATTTCTTTGACATGTTGATCTGGATTTTTGGTGATGTAAAACAAAATATCACACACCAGCTCCAGGAGGATAAGGCATCAGGTTACCTTGAGTTGGAACAGGCAAGGATCCGTTGGTTCCTCAGCATAGATGCCGATGATCTTCCGGCCACGGTGAAAGAAAAAGGGCAGCGTACCTTCAGAAGCATTACCATGGATGAAGAAGAAATTGAATTCAGTCAGGGTTTTACTGATCTGCATACCCATACATACAAGGAGATCCTTGCCGGGAATGGATTTGCTCTGGAAGAATCAAAAAAATCAATAGAAGTAGTCTATACCATCAGGAATTCAGAACCGGTAGGCTGTAAAGGGGACTTTCACCCGCTTTGTAAATAAACCAAATAAACGATTGAATATGATTGCATCCTTACTAGAAGGCAATAAGAAACTAGCGGTAATCGGATTGGGTTATGTAGGATTACCTATTGCATTGGAGTTGGCTAAAAAAATGAAGGTGATTGGTTTTGACATCAAACCCGACCGTGTAAAGCTTATGAACAAAGGGATTGACCCCAGCCATGAGATCACCTCCGACGCTTTTAAAGGTTGTGATATTACTTTTACCACAGATCCAGATGAGCTTGCATCAGTCAGTTTTTATATTGTGGCTGTGCCTACACCTATTGATGATCACAAGCAACCAGACCTGGGACCTTTGCTTAGTGCCTGTAAAACCGTGGGTGATTATCTCTCAGAAGGTGATTATGTTGTGTTTGAATCAACGGTATATCCTGGATGTACAGAAGAAGACTGTGTTCCTATACTTGAACAGAGATCCGGGCTTAAATACAAGGAACAATTCAAGGTTGGATTTTCACCGGAGCGGATCAATCCTGGAGACCAGAAAAACACCTTAACCACCATAACAAAGGTTACATCGGGTTGTGATGAGATATCCGCGGAGGTGATTGGAAACTTGTATGAATTGATTATCTCGGCCGGCGTGCACAGGGCCAGCTCCATCAAGGTGGCAGAGGCTGCCAAAATCATTGAAAATACACAGCGGGACATCAACATAGCATTCATGAATGAGTTATCCATGATTTTCAAGAAGATGGATATCAATACATTTGAAGTTCTCGAAGCGGCCGGCACCAAATGGAATTTCCTGAAATTTTATCCCGGCCTGGTCGGTGGGCATTGCATTGGGGTGGATCCCTATTACCTGACCTATAAATCCAGGAAATTTGGTCATCATGCCCGGATTATTAATTCTGGCAGGGATATCAATGATGGCATGGGATCATATGTGGCTAACCAGGGACTTAAAAAGTTGGTTGAATTGCAAAAAGACATTCAAACTTGCAGGGTTCTTGTCATGGGTATAACTTTCAAAGAAAATGTAAGCGATATCAGAAATTCAAAGGTTGTGGATGTCATTCGCGAGTTCCTCTCTTACGGAATTACGGTTGATATTGTGGATCCTCATGCTTCCCCGGAAGAAGTCCGTAATGAATACCAGCTGGAAATGACAAATAAGCTCCAGCCTCCCTATGATGCCATTGTGGTTGCCGTTAACCATGACGAATACCTGCGGCTTAATGAAAACTATTTTGTTGCCCTTTGTTCCGATGAGGCCCTTTTTATGGACATCAAAGGTATCTTCAGGGATAGCATTAATAAACTTATTTACTGGAGCCTTTAATCTTATTTTAAACTAGATGAAGAAACTTGTTGTTGTTACCGGCGGGACCGGTTTTATTGGATCACATACAAGCGTCGAATTGATGGAAGCCGGTTATGAGGTCCTGATCATCGATGATCTTTCTAATTCCAGGATAGAGGTATTGGATGGGATAGAAAAAATCACCGGACGTAAACCCTTGTTTGAGAAATTCGATCTTTGTGATAGTGATAAGCTAGGAGACTGTTTTAAAAAGCATGCCGGCATTGCCGCCATCATCCATTTTGCAGCACATAAAGCAGTACCTGAGTCTGTGGATAAACCCCTGATGTATTATAAGAACAACCTGCTATCGCTGATCAACCTGCTGGAATCCATGAAGGAATATGGCATAAATAACTTTGTTTTCTCATCTTCCTGTACAGTATATGGGCAACCCGACAAACTGCCAGTTACGGAAAAATCTCCCATAAAAAAAGCCACCTCACCTTATGGCAATACCAAGAAGGTTGCTGAAGATATTATCCAGGATGTGGTATTGGCAGGCGACCCTATTGAAGCCATCTTACTCAGGTATTTCAATCCTGTAGGAGCACATCCTTCTGCCCTGATTGGAGAACTTCCCATTGGGATACCGCTGAACCTTGTCCCCTTTATTACGCAGACCGCCATTGGTATACGTGAAGAATTAAAAGTTTTCGGTGATGATTACAATACCCCTGATGGATCGGCCATCAGGGATTACATCAATGTCGTTGATCTGTCCAGGGCACACGTTGTGGCCATCAACCGTTTGCTGGAAGGTAAGAATAAATCGGGACTGGAAACTTTTAATCTGGGAACAGGAAACGGACTGTCCGTTTTGGAGCTTATCAATACTTTTGAGAAAGCCACGGGTGTCACAATCAACTATAAAATAGTCGGCCGTCGTGAAGGTGATATAGAGCAGGTTTATGCGGATACAACCCTGGCAAACAATGAGCTGGGCTGGAAAGCAGAGATCCCACTGGAAGAAACCCTCAGGTCTGCCTGGAAATGGGAACAATATATAAGGCAGGAACATGATGGATAAAACAATCATTGTAACAGGTGGAGCTGGTTTTATCGGCTCCCATGTAGTCAGGTTTTTTGTGAAAAAGTACCCGGATTACCGGATTGTCAACCTGGATGGCCTTACCTATGCTGGCAATCTGGAGAATCTAAGGGACATAGAAACCCGGTCTAATTACATTTTCGAAAAAGGAGATATCGTAGATGCAGAATTCATCGGCAGTATCTTTGATCAGTACAATCCCGATGCGGTTATACACCTTGCTGCCGAATCTCATGTTGACCGATCAATCCTGGATCCGCTCGCTTTTATCCATACCAATATTATCGGCACGGTTAATCTGTTGAACGCTTGCAGAACAAATTGGAAGGAAAATTTTAAGGACAAGCTGTTCTACCACATCTCCACTGATGAAGTCTATGGCTCACTTGGAAAAGAGGGGCTTTTTACAGAAAACACAGCGTACGATCCCAGAAGTCCGTACTCAGCTTCCAAGGCCAGCTCAGACCACCTTGTAAGGGCTTACCAGCATACCTACAAACTCCCGGTTGTGCTCTCAAACTGTTCCAATAACTATGGTCCGTTTCAATTTCCCGAAAAACTGATCCCCCTGGCCATTAATAATATCAAAAACATGTTGCCCATCCCCATCTATGGAAAAGGGGAGAATATTCGTGACTGGCTATATGTGGGAGACCATGCCCTGGCCATCGATCTGATATATCATAAGGGCAGGGTGGGAGAAACCTATAATATCGGTGGACTGAATGAGTGGATGAATATTGACCTTATCAAAGTGCTCTGTGAGATCATGGATGACAAATTGGACAGAAAGGTTGGGACCAGTGCCGGGCTCATTGAATTCGTAAAAGACAGGGCAGGCCATGATATGCGTTATGCTATTGATGCCTCGAAGATTGAAAGGGAGCTGGGCTGGAAGCCAGAAGTAACTTTTCGGGAAGGGCTTGAGAAGACGGTGGACTGGTACCTGGCCAACCAGGATTGGCTTGGCAACGTCATGTCTGGTGACTACTCTAAATACTACGACCAGCAATACAAAGAGCGTTAGGCAGATCAGCAAATTATAATATATCCCTAAACCATCCTAAAAGGGTAATGAAAATGACAAAAAGTACCAATACCAGTCGCAGGGGGTTTGTTAAAAATGCAGTTGCCGGGATAGGCATAGCCAGCCTCGGTGGTGGCCATCAATTGTTTGGTACATCAGGAAAAGCTGGGAATGAAATAGACAAACTCCCACGCGAAATATGGGTTGCAAGCATAACTTCTGAAGGATTTCAGCCCCAGACATATCAGGAAAACATTGAACTTCTCCTGAACAGAATGGACGAGGTAGTGCCTTTCCACCCTGATATTGTTTGCCTGACAGAAGTAGCACCCTTCATGAAGTTGCTAAACAGGCCTCCTTTAGAAGAAATAGCTGAAGAAAAAATGGGGCCCATTACCAGCAGGTTTGCGACATTTGCAAAAAAACACACATGTTATGTAATTATACCACTCTACACGAAAGAGAACGGACGGTATTACAATGCTTCAGTTTTGCTTGACAGGATGGGTGACTATGTAGGCGAGTACCGTAAAATATATTTGACAGTTGGGGAAATGAAAAAGGGCCTTACACCAGGTCCTATTGATCCTCCCGTTTTTAATACTGATTTTGGAGTAATCGGGATGCAGATTTGTTTTGATATGCAATTTTTTGACGGTTTTAAACGGCTTGGGGAAAAGGGTGCTGAAATTGTATTCTGGCCATCTGCATATTGTGCAGGAAAAGCCATTAATACAGTAGCCTGGATGAACCGATACCCGGTTGTTTCCTGTTCCCGAGATGATCCGGCCAAAATTTGTGATATAGATGGCAGTGATATTGCCACCAGTTCTATCCGATTTAAACACTGGATATGTGAACCGATCAACCTTGAGAAGACAATAGTAAAAAGATGGCCTCATCAAAAGAAATTAGAGGCAATAGCAGAAAAATACGGAAGAAAGGTTAAAATAGAAATTCTTGATGAGGAAGGTTGGGCCATAATTGAAAGTCTATCGGCCGAATTGCAGGTCAATGATCTTTTAAAGGAATTTGAGATTGAACAATTCAGAACACAAAATGAACTGGCAGAGGGAATGTACAAAACACATCGTATCCATCCTTAACAGGATGTGGTTAAATATAGTTAATATTATCCCTGTCATATTACTTATCGGCACTCAATGTGCCGACTCTCCACAAAAAGTATCATCAGAAGGAAAGCCTAATATCATCCTGGTTATGATTGACAATGTAGGTTATCCCGAATTTGGCATAAACGGGAATGAATTGGTAAAAACACCCAATCTTGACCATTTTGCAATCGAAGGAACCCGTTTTAACCGCTTTTACAGTAATCCATTATGTGCACCTACCAGAGCCAGTTTGATGACAGGACGGTATTTTTACCGAACAGGCGTATTACATACCTCCCGCGGTGGGGCAAAAATGCACGGGAGTGAAGTAACCATTGCAGAGTTATTGAAAGATGCAGGTTATACAACAGGAATATTCGGGAAGTGGCACCTGGGGGATAATTACCCTATGCGCCCACAGGATCAGGGTTTCGATGAGACACTCATCCATAAATCAGGAAGACTTGGCCAGGTCCCTGACAATCCCAATACCTATATCAATCCAAAATTATGGGAAAACGGGCAGTATGTCCAGAAGCATGGTTACTGCACAGACATCTTTTTCGAGGCTGCAATGAGTTTTATGCAAAAGAATCAAAATAATCCCTTCTTTATCTACTTACCAACCAATATTGCCCATGCAACATCAGAAGCAGGGCTTGAAGTTCCTGAAAAATACAGCAGGCCATATTTGGAAATGGGCCATAAAGAAAACATAGCAGCTGTTTGTGGCATGATCAATAATTTTGACGAAAATTTCGGGCGTTTGATTGATATGGTTTCCTCTCTGGGAGTAAAGGAAAGGACACTTGTAATATTCCTGAGCGACGACGGCAATGTCAGGGTTAATAAGGTCGATTTTCGGGGGCATGGCTATGCTACTCCCTATGAGGGCAGTATCAGGGTACCTTGCTTTGTACAGTGGCCTGGTCACATACCTGGAAAAATAATGGTCGATAAAGTTGCCAGCCATATTGATATTCTACCCACCCTTTTGGATGCCGCCGGGGTAAATTCACCTGACACTCTAATCATAGACGGGATCAGCCTGATGCCATTGCTTGAAGGAGATAGAGAGGACTGGGCAGAAAGGATGATCTTTCTGCAATGTGAGCGCGGGATGACGCCTCACAGGTATAAGAATTGTGCTGTGATATCAGAACGGTTCAAGCTAATTGGTTACCCGAATACCTTTGAAGAGAGAGAACTTGTAACCTCGCGCGACAATCCAGTATTAGAACTTTACGATATTGCTTCTGATCCTGGAGAAACCTTTGACATTGCAGACAGCCATCCTGAAATATTGGAAAATATAAGGGCAGCGTATGACAACTGGTTTGATGATGTTAAAAGTACCAGACAGTTTTCACCAGGTTTAATCCATATAGGCTCCGATGGGGAAAATCCCGTTTATCTTTGCCGCTACCAGGACGCAACATACATTGATAAAAAACCTGCAGGTTGGCCAGTCTTCATTGAAAGGCCAGGTAAATACGAGGTAACTGTCATCAGGGAGGAGTCCCTGGAAGAAGGCCAATTGATCATTCAGTTTGCTTCTACGTATATTGTACAAACTTTAAACCAGGGAGAGAACCAGGCAATGGTTTCTTTACCGAAAGGAAGTGTGAACTTTAATGCCTGGGTAGAAGAAGCAGGCAAGTATTACTCCCCACGACCAGATGAAGATAAAATCGGCGATGTTATAGTCAGGTATATTAATGAAAATGATGAATGACCTGAGACCTCCATTATTCTACCGTCACTGACTTAGCGAGGTTGCGTGGCTGGTCAACGTTACACCCTCGCATTACGGCAATGTGATAGGACAATAACTGCAGAGGTACTACAGCCAGCAGGGAGACCAGTTTTTCGTCACATTTAGGAATCTCCAGCACATGATCGGCCATTTTCTTTATCACCGTATCCCCTTCGGTAACAATGGCAATAACAATTCCGTTCCGAGCCTTGACTTCCTGGATATTGCTGACGATTTTTTCATAGGATTTATCTTTGGCAGCTATCACCACGACTGGCATAAGTCTGTCAATGAGGGCGATGGGGCCATGTTTCATCTCTGCGGCAGGATATCCTTCAGCATGAATGTATGAAATTTCCTTTAGCTTGAGGGCCCCCTCAAGTGCTACCGGGAAGAAATAGCCCCGACCAAGATACAGGAAGTTATGTGCACTCTTATACATTTCGGCAATCTGCCTGTACTTATCATTTAAGGTCAGGAGGTATTCCAGCTTGGAAGGTATCTGGTTCATTTCTTTAATCAGTGCAAAATAAACCTCATCTGAAAGTAATCCTCGTTTTCGGCCAATCAAAATGGACATAAGGATAAGCACGGTTACCTGGGCTGTGAAGGCTTTGGTTGAAGCTACCCCGATCTCGGGACCGGCATGGGTGTAAACCCCTGCATCAGTTTCTCTTGAGATGCTTGATCCGACAACATTACAGATCCCCAGAACCAGTGCACCGGCTTCTTTGGCCAGCTGTATCGCAGCCAGTGTATCCGCTGTCTCTCCACTCTGGCTGATGGCAATAACTACATCATCCTTGGTGATCAAGGGATTCCTGTACCGGAATTCGCTTGCATACTCTACTTCAACCGGCAGTCTTGCCAGGTCTTCGAAAAGATACTCCCCTACCAATCCAGCATGCCAGGAGGTCCCACACCCAATAATAATGATCCGTTTTGCCTCGATAAGGCGTGGCATTACATCGTAGAGTCCGCCAAGATGCAGGTCATTCAAATCAGGTTTGATACGTCCCCTGAAGGTATCCATTATGGACCGGGGTTGCTCGAAGATTTCCTTTAGCATGAAATGATCAAAGCCTCCCTTTTCCATCATACCTATTTCCAGGTCAAGCTGCTGAACTTTTGGTTTGAGGGTATCATTGCCGACCGTTTTTAGGACCAACTCATCCTTTTTAATGATGGCAACATCATCATTGTTAAGGTAGATCACACTTTTGGTATATTCCACAATAGGGGTGGCATCAGAAGCAAGGAAATATTCGTTTTCTCCTATCCCAATAACTAGTGGACTGCCTTTCCGGGCAGCAATCAGCTGATCGGGTTCATCCTTGCATAAAATAACCAGGCCGTAGGCACCAACCACCTTGGTTAGGGCTAAGCGGACGGCAACCTCTGCCGATACATTCCCTTTAAGATAGATGTATTCTATCAGGTTGGCAAGGACCTCGGTATCGGTTTCACTGTTAAAGGAATATCCACTTTCGGTCAGTTTGTCTTTAAGGCTGGTGTAGTTTTCGATGATCCCGTTATGGATCAGGACGAAATGACCATTCGCCGAAGAGTGGGGATGTGCATTGGTATCATTGGGTTCCCCGTGGGTAGCCCATCTTGTATGTCCTATCCCAATATTACCGGCAATATCTTTATCCGATACATATTGTTCAAGGTCTGCTACTTTCCCCTGTTTTTTGTAGACCTTGATTTCTTCATGGAGTAGGGATATACCTGCTGAGTCGTAACCCCTGTACTCCAGTCTTTTTAATCCGTTAATCAATATGGGATATGCATTTTTATCCCCAATATAACCGACAATACCACACATTTATAATCTTGTATAAGTGATTTCCAGTCTGGCCCTTTTCATAAAATCCTCGCTCCAACCATATAAAACCCCCCGGGTGAGTGTTTCATTCCCATCGGCAGGCCGGAGGATCATTTCAAGATTGTCCACATCCCCCTGGGCGAGGCTCTGAAGCTGCACTTTTATAGTAAAGTCATATGAGTTTGAGATTTCTAGATAACTCCCTCCAAAAGATTCAGGTGCGACAACCTGATCGTATACGAAATTATATCTACCATCTGGCTCCTGCAAAAACATTACTAAGCTGGAGGGTAGATTCTCACTTTTTTGTTGGGTCAGGATGGTATCTGCCACCGGGAAGATCAATTCAGCTTCATTTATTGCCACAGGCATGGAATCAATCCATTTGGAAAATCCCGGGAATCTTATTTTCGGGAAAACCCCTGCCATAGACTGAATAAACAACAGGCTTTCACGCCGGGAGGTATCGATTAAGAATTCCTCGATGGGATACCCTGTATAATTATGCGAAAACAGGTTAAACTGCTGGCATCTCTGCCTGGTTATTGTATAGGTCTGGAAAAGTGAGTCCACTGTATCATTGGCATAATAAAACTGTAAACTTGAACCTGGAGCATCAGCACTAAGGGTAGCTATGCCCCCCTCTGTTGCTACATCATCGCTCGTTATGTAAAGGCCGTACATCATTTCCTGAAAATACTCAGCACTGCTTAAGATGGAATCTTCCGCCTGCAGGAATCGATTGATAAATGCTTCCTCTGTGATGGCTATCCTGATAAGTGTATCATCCTTTGACATCCACCCATTTCCCAATTCAGACTCACGATACAGACCAGTTATATCCTGGTTAGTATAATAATTGGTGTCCTTCCGGATAAATTCCATGAACTCATATACCCTTATTTGCTGAGAAAGGTTATCTTCTCCCTGGAATTTTTCATAATGCAGGGTTAAAATGACGGAATCTATAATCGGATTGGGACCAAAACTGCCGGCGTTTGTTGTTGGTTCAAGCTGAGTAACATACTCTGCCTTGGAAAATCCGAAAAAGGGGTCAATAATACTGCCCAGTAACTCGACGTCCTTATTGCTCCCCACGAGGGAATCTCCCAATTTTGTATAGCCGTAAATAATCTCCAGGGTATCAAACGATACTGTAAAATTATCTCCGCTGGGGAGTAGATCGCTGCCGATATAATCTGGTTTCGATTCACACCCGTTTAAAAGCATGAACAACACCAAACCAAAAATAAAATTGGGAAGAAACTCAGTCCTCATTAACCTTTTGCATTAATATTTCATCATAGAAATCCGAGTAGGCATCTATGTACTCCTCCTCCGGCTTGTATTCAAGAACGGGCTTCTTAAGGGATTTGATATAAGTATGGATGGATTTATTTATTTCATTGCTGCCAATTATTGCTGCATCTGACATTTCAATGGCCATCTTGGTTAAATTTTCAAAACTGGGTGTTGCCAAACTAGTAACATCATCATCTTTGATCCCATCCATTCTTAGCTTAACCATGAAATCCTTATTCAAAGGCTTATTGAAATCATCATTATAAACAGAATAAACAATTTTTGATTTATTATAAAGGGGGTCATCCACAAATGACCGCTTCAGGTACAATGGCACCAGGGCTGTTATCCAACCATGACAATGTACGATATCCGGAGACCAGCGAAGTTTCCTTACTGTTTCCAGCACTCCCCTGGCAAAGAAGATGGCTCTTTCATCATTGTCATGAAAAGAATCCCCGTTCTCATCAGCCAGCACAGATTTACGATGAAAGTAATCTTCATTATCAATAAAATATACCTGCATTCGAGCCGACTGAATGGAAGCCACCTTAATAATCAGCGGATGATCCGTATCATCAATTATTAGATTCATCCCGGAAAGCCTGATCACTTCATGCAGTTGATTCCTTCGTTCATTGATAGAACCGTATTTGGGCATGAAAGTCCGGATTTCCCTTCCTTTTTCCTGAATTCCCTGTGGGAGATATCTCCCGATCTTCGACATTTCTGACTCGGGAAGGTACGGAGTGATTTCTTGTGAGATGAATAATATTTTGGCTTGTTTCATATGCTGGGATGAAAAACGCCCCACAAAATTACTAAAAAATCTTCATTTCTGGTACTTATACACAGGTTATTAACACTGCGGTTTGGAGAGGGAAATCTATATCTTTGCAAAAACTTAACCTGTGTCGGTGCTTGTAAAAACCATTAAGGAAGCCAGAAAGCAGTTAAATCCTCTTTGGCAGGAAGAAGGTTACCTGGGATTTATCCCCACAATGGGAGCAATGCATGAGGGACATTTGTCACTGATTCGCCGTTCAATTAATGAAAATCAATTTACTGCGGTAAGCATATTCGTGAATCCAACACAGTTTAATGAGGAGCAAGATTTTAATTTTTATCCCAGAAACCTTGAAGCAGATTTGAAGATCATGTCATCCTTACCGATTGACCTTGTTTTTGCCCCTGGAGCATCTGAGATTTATCCAGAACCGGATACCCGGGTGTTTGACTTCGGGGAATTGGATAAAACCATGGAAGGAGAACACCGGCCCGGACATTTTAATGGCGTCGCCCAGGTGGTCAGTAAGCTATTTGAAATCATTCGACCCGACAGGGCATATTTTGGCGAAAAGGACTTTCAGCAGCTTGCCATTGTCAAAGCTTTGGTAAAACAACTGGGCAACCCAGTTGAAATTCTGGCATGTCCGATCATAAGGGAAGAGGATGGATTAGCTATGAGTTCACGTAACAAACGTCTCACACCTGCACAACGAACAGCGGCCAGAAGTGTTTCGAAAGCCCTTTTCAGAGCAAATGAGCTGGCAGGAACAATGTCTGTTGATAAGCTTCAGGAAAAGATTATACGCCAGCTCACCAGGCATCCTCTGATTGAAGTTGAATATTTTAAAATCGTAGATAAAGAGAATCTGCAGCAGGTCAGCGACTGGTCCGATACAGATGCTATAATTGGATGTATAGCTGTACAAATTGGGGAGGTTAGATTAATAGATAATATTAATATTTCTTTTTAACTTTGCTGCGTTATGAATATAGAGGTTGTCAAATCGAAGATCCACATGGTCACTGTAACAGAGGCAGTGCTCCATTATGTGGGAAGCATCACCATTGATGAAGACCTGATGGATGCTGCCAATATCATTGCCAATGAAAAGGTACAGGTGGTCAATGTTAACAATGGGGAACGGCTTGAAACTTATGTAATTACTGGTGAAAGGGGATCGGGCATTATTTGCATGAATGGCCCTGCTGCACGAAAAGTAGCCGTTGGTGATATCATCATAATTATCTCCTATGGATCACTGGACTTCGAAGAGGCAAAAACCTTCGAACCGACCATCATTTTCCCTGACACCGCTACCAATAAAACTGTCAAGTAAATACCCTCCTTGAAAAAAAAGATTTTCAAAATCCTGCGCTTTCTGCTGTTCTTCGCCCTGGCACTGGTATTATTGTATCTGGCATTCAGGGGAGTCGATACGGGGGAACTTCGGAACAGTTTTGCTAATGCGCGTTATGGGTATGTACTCCTGTATTTACTGATCGGGCTGATATCCATCCTGAGCAGAAGCTGGCGTTGGGTGTTAATGATTGAACCGCTTCAATACAAGGTGTCTTTTTGGAATAGTTTTTATGCCATCAATACAGGGTACCTGGCAAATTTCGCGTTCCCCAGACTGGGAGAGATCATCCGTTGCGGGTCCTTGTCAAAAGCCGAGAAAGTACCAGTGGATAAACTTTTTGGCACAGTCATTCTGGAAAGGGTCATTGATATGGTTTTCCTTACCATTCTGCTGTTGGTACTGGTTATTGGAAGATTTGATTATTTCGGGAATTTTATCAAAAGCAATATCTATGATCCCCTGGTGGAGCGATTGAATGAATCTATCGGAGGGACCTGGATCCTGTTGATTATCATCGTGAGCATTCCAATCCTTATCGTTATACTGTATTTCTTGTTCCGGGCCAGACTTTCAGAGATCCGGATTGTCCAGAAGATCAAGTCCTTCATCAAGGGAATCATCGATGGACTAAAAACCATTTACAAGCTCAAAAGGAGGTGGAGTTTTATTTTTCATTCATTGTTGATCTGGGCCTGTTACTGGCTAATGACCTATGCAGCCCTGTTTATCTTGCCGGAGACTTCACAGTTGAAATTAATCGATGCACTCTTCCTCCTGGTCGTGGGAACCTTCGGATTTGTTGTGCCTGTCCAGGGAGGAATAGGTGCCTACCATTACATGGTGGTACTCGGCTTTACACTCTATAAGATCCCAAGGGAACCAGCACTGACCTATGCCACACTCAGCCACGGATCACAGATGATCATGCTGATCGTGCTGGGGACCATCTCCTTCCTTCTGCTTTTTGCTTTTCAGCGCAGGCAATCGAGACTGCAGGCCACACCAAATACGCCACTTGAGAATGAAATCAATTGAATCTATCCGATCCAAGATAGTCCAGAGGGAGGTTCTGGCAAGAGTCCTTGAACAGAAGCGGGCAGTGGGACAAAAAATTATTTTCACCAACGGATGTTTTGATATCCTGCACAGGGGACATATTGAATACCTGTCCAGCGCCAGCGATCTGGGAGATATTTTTGTGGTTGGATTGAATAGCGATGAATCAGTCCGCCGCCTGAAAGGTAAATCACGGCCTGCCATTGATGAAGTATCCAGGACATTGACAATGGCTTCTTTTGAGTTTGTCGATTTTGTAGTTCTGTTCGATGAAGATACTCCTTCTGACCTCATAAGGGTAATTCGTCCCAATTACTGGGTGAAAGGTGGGGATTATCAAAATTACAAGGAACTTCCTGAATACAAGGCTCTTACGGAATCGGGAGGAAAGGTAAAATTAATTCCGCTTGTTGAAGGATATTCAACAACAGATATCTATAAGAAAATACAGGGCCAGACCAAAAAATAAACTCCCATCTTAGATCCCCAATATGGGTAAGCAGAAAACACAATATGTATGCCAGCAATGCGGGGCAAAATCTGCCAAATGGATTGGGCGTTGTCCTGCCTGTGGTGAATGGAACACTTATTCGGAAGAAATCATCCAGGGGACCAGTCCCCGGCAAAAAAGTTCCTTTACAACTGATTCGAAACTGCAAGCTATTACCGAAATCCGCCCGGTGAGCCGGGAAAGGATGAAAACGGGACTGGAAGAGTTTGACCGCTTGCTTGGCGGCGGACTGGTACCCGGGTCCATGGTGCTGATCGGGGGTGAACCAGGCATAGGAAAATCCACCCTTGCTTTACAAATTGCCTTGCTTCTCAATGATAAAAAGGTTCTTTACCTTTCCGGGGAAGAGAGTGCCGAGCAAATAAGGGTGAGGGCTGACCGGATTGGCAAAGGTCATGAAAACTGCCTGGTACTGAATGACACCTACCTTGAAAATATCCTCAACCAGGCTGCTCAGACCGAACCTGATCTGATCATTATAGACTCCATCCAAACCATCTACACGGATCAGATTGAATCCTCACCGGGTACAGTAACACAGATACGTGAGAGTACTTCACGTATTATGCAGTACACTAAGAACAAGGGAATCCCAGTCATCCTTATCGGACATATTAACAAGGAAGGCCACCTGGCCGGTCCGAAAGTATTGGAGCACATCGTGGATGTTGTTCTTCAATTTGAAGGGGATCAGCATTATGCTTACAGGATCCTACGGGCCTCTAAAAACAGGTTCGGAGCCACCTCTGAGCTGGGAATCTTTGAGATGACCGGGGCGGGACTGAAACAGATCCTGAATCCTTCCGAAATTCTTTTATCCCACAGGGATGAACCGATGAGTGGTGTCGCCATTGCTGCTACCCTCAATGGAAACAGACCCTTCCTAATCGAAGTGCAGGCCCTGGTCAGTTCAGCCGTCTACGGTACACCCCAGCGTTCCTGTACAGGTTTTGATACCCGCCGGTTGAATATGTTGCTGGCGGTACTCGAAAAGCGTGCCGGCTTCCGGCTGGGAGTAAAAGATGTATTCCTGAACATTGCTGGTGGTATCAGGGTGGATGACCCGGCCATAGACTTGGGTGTCATGGTCTCTGTCCTTTCTTCAAGCCTGGAAATTCCCCTTGGAAAGGATACCTGCTTTGCAGCGGAAGTTGGACTCTCAGGAGAGATCAGGCCGGTTAGCAGGATAGACCAAAGAATTGCTGAAGCTGATAAGCTTGGATTTAAGCATATCTTTGTTTCCAAATACAACCAGAAAGGCCTGGATATTTCAAGATTCCAGATTCGCATAATATTTGCCGGGAAGGTGGAAGAAGTTTTCAAACAATTATTTAAACCAGGAACCTCGTCATGAGTCCGGATCCTTTGCTGCACGGGGACTATCGATCAATCTTTGAACCTTATCCCATAAAAGTCCCGGAGATTCAGAGTGGAGATACCTATTTTTTTACTACGGAAAGCGGGTTGCAATACGAGGTAAGGTTTGGCAAAAAGCGAGATGATTACCTGGCGAACATTATTAACTTCAGCGTCCTGAGTGAAGAATTTGAAGATGAATACACCGAGACAAACCGTGGTGAAAATTTCCGGATCATTTCCACAATGATAGAGATCATCAGGATCTATCATGAGAACCATCCTCACTCTGACACCTATGAATTTACGGGTGAGTTTAAGGAAACCCGTGATAACCAGACGGCATCCATACGTTCCAGGTTGTACTTCCGCTATGCTAAAAGATACCTGAATGAATACTGGGAACCTGTACTGGAAGGAAATAAAGTAATCATCCGGAAGTTGAAGTCATGATCTGTTCGGTAAACAACCTTACCATAAAACTCAAGGAGGAAAACAGTTCCCAAACAATCGTCCGTGATATTTCATTTTCACTGGAGCCGGGTGTATCTATGGGTATAGTCGGAGAATCAGGTTCAGGTAAGACCATCACAGCCCTGTCTCTGTTAAAACTACTCCCACCACGGATGTATATAAGTGATGGACAGATCCTCTGGCATGGATCCAATGGCCTGGATGTGGACCTGGCCATGTTGGATGAAAAGGAAGTCCAGCAGATACGTGGCAGACAAATATCCATGATCTTCCAGGAACCAATGACCAGCCTGAATCCTTCCTTACGTTGTGGATGTCAGATCCAGGAGGCTGTCAGACTTCATTTGGGAGAATCTCCTAAAAGGGCAGAGAGCCTGACCCTTCAATTACTGAAAGAGGTCCAGTTACCCGCCAATAAAGCATTTTATAATAAATATCCGCATCAATTGAGCGGTGGACAAAGACAGCGGATCATGATCGCCATGGCCCTGGCCGGAAATCCTTCCTTACTGATCGCAGATGAGCCTACCACTGCATTGGATGTAACTGTTCAGAAAAAGATCCTTGATCTGTTGGATGAGATCCGCCTGAATCGGAGCATGAGCATGTTGTTTATTTCCCATGACCTGGGAGTAATCCGCCAGATCTGTGACAATGCCCTGGTGATGTATCAGGGGGAGGTTGTTGAATCGGGTAGTGTGGATGATCTTTTCGATGACCCTCAGCATCCGTATACTAGGGGACTCATTTCCTGCCGGCCTATGCTGGGATCCAAACCAGGCCGCCTTCCTACCCTGGCAGATTTTCTTTCGCCCGGCTCTGATAATAAGGATCCGTATCCTGTTAAACCTGATAAGCGGAAGACCGCTGCCGAGAAGCCAGAACAGGGGCCTCCTGCTGAAAAATCTGATGCCCCGACAGCCACCACACAGGAGCTTCAGCTGGAGGAGATCCCATTGCTAAAGGTTAGTGGCCTTCAAACCAGTTATGTATTAAAAAAGAGTTTTTTTGGCAAACCATTGCGCAGCCTTGAGGCTGTTGACCATGTCAGTTTTCATGTGTCCCAGGGGGAAACACTCGGACTCATTGGGGAGTCAGGATGTGGAAAATCCACTCTTGGCCGTACACTCATAGGATTGATCCGGTCCAGGAAGGGAGAGATACAATACAGGGGTGAATCAGTCACACATTTGAAGGGAAAACAATTAAATGAGTATCGGCGGCAAGTCCAGTTTATTTTCCAGGATCCTTTTTCCTCCCTCAACCCAACCTTGAAAATAGGTCCCTCAATTATGGAGGTAATGCGGGTACATGGTATCCAATCCAGCAGGAAGCAAAGAAAGGAAGCTGCCTTAGCATTGCTGGATGACGTGGGACTTCCAGGCATGTTTTTCAACCGATACCCCCATGAGTTCTCTGGTGGCCAGCGACAAAGGATAGGTTTGGCGAGAGCCCTTGCCACGGAACCGAAACTGATCATTTGTGATGAATCAGTTTCCTCTCTTGACGTTTCGGTACAGGCACAGATACTGAACCTCTTAAATGAACTGAAAGAACAACGGAAGCTTACCTACTTGTTTATATCTCATGATTTAGCCGTGGTAAAATATATGGCCGACAGGATCATGGTTATGAAAGATGGAAAGCTTGTGGAGCAGGGCCCATCCAATGAACTCTTTTTGAACCCTGAATCCGAATACACACGTGAATTAATCGATTCTATCCTGGATTGACATTTATAGGACTTAAAATCTTTTATCCCGGCTGTCAGGGCCGTTGGAAATCCTCTTCCCAGAGTTCAACATCGGAGGAATTTATTGCTCCAGCGATATCCTCCGGGCAATCAATTGTAATGTTGAAATTCGGAGGTTTATCGAAAACATCTGTAACGAGTACACCCCTGGTACTGTCTGAATATACTTTCTGCATAAAGCGGCCAAAAATGGGAAGGGCCATACTGGCTCCCTGACCCAGGCTCATATTGTCAAAATGAATGGACCGGTCGTCACCTCCTACCCAAACACCTCCGACAAGATTCGGGGTCAGCCCCATATACCATCCGTCAGAATGATTCTGGGTTGTTCCTGTCTTGCCCCCCATTTCCGAGGTCAGCTCATACACATGCCGAATCCGCCGGGTGGCAGTGCCCCTATCCACCACACCCTTCAGCAGGCTTAGCATCAGGTAGGCGGTTTTTTCAGAAATGGCTTCACTTTGTTCGGGTTGGAATGTGGACAATACATTGCCATTCCTGTCCTCTATCCTGGTAACAAAAATGGGCTCAATATAGACCCCTTTGTTGGCATAGGTGCTGTAAGCACCCACCATTTCATTCAACGTGACATCGGATGTCCCGAATATGAGGGAATTCACAGGCATGATAAAGCTCTTCACCCCCATTTTCTTGATTACATCGTCAACAATGGTCTGGGGAGGGAATTGTTTAACCAGCCAAGCCGATATATTGTTCACCGAGTTGGCAAGTCCCCATTTAAGAGTCACCATTCTGCCTTCATAACGCTTATTCCCACTTCTGGGCGTCCAGGTTGAATCCTGGTCCATAAAAGTCTGTGGCACATTGGGTACCTTATAACACGGTGTATATCCCTCCTGCATGGCCAGGGTGTATAAAAATGGCTTGAATGTCGATCCTGCCTGCCTTCCTCCCATGGATATGTGGTCATACTTAAAATATTTGAAATTGGGACCGCCCACGTAGGCCCTCACATACCCTGTTTTCGGATCCATGGCCATCATGGCTGCCCGGAGGTAATATTTATAATGAATGATTGAATCCATAGGGCTTAACAAGGTATCCCGTTCTCCATGCCAGGTAAAAACAGTCATGTCAATAGGCGTATTGAATACCCGTTTGATGGAATCCATAGAAATCCCGGCATTACGCAGGCGCCGGTACCTTTCTGAATTACGCATGGAACGGTTGATCATGCTCTGTACCTGTTCAGGTTCAACATCCTTGGAATAAGGAGCTGTCCTTGATCTTTCCTTTTCTTTGAAGAATTCATCTTGCAGGAAATTTGCCAGATGTTCCTGGACTGATTCTTCGGCAAATTGCTGGAACTTACTGTCAATGGTGGTAAAAATCCTTAAGCCATCCCTGTAAATATTATAGGGTGATCCGTCTGGTTTCGGGTTTTTATGGGCCCAGCCGAAAAGCGGGTTCTCCATCCATTCAATAGAATCTTTCTGGAACTGGCTATAGAGAAAATAATTTTTACGTTCCGGATAAGCTTTTCTCATAATCTTATCCAGGTGCTGGCGCAGGTATGTTGCCAGTCCTACATTATGATCCTGCACCCGGTACCTGATATCAATCGGCTTGGCCAATAATGAATCTAACTGCTCATCCGAGATGAAGTCATATTTTTGCATCTGGTTCAATACGATGTCTCGACGAAACTTTGACCGTTCAGGATTTTGGACCGGGCTATACCTTGTGGGGGCTTTTAGCAGGCCAACCAGGACGGCGGATTGCTCCACCTTCAGTGAATCCGGGGAAGTATCAAAGAAAACCTTGCTTGCTGATTTGATCCCAAAAGTATTGTGACCAAAGGACACTGTGTTCAGGTACATCACAATAATCTCGTTCTTTGTATAGTTACGCTCCAGCTTAGCGGCAGTGTTCCACTCTTTGAATTTTGACACACCCAGCTTGAGTGTTCTTCGAAGTTTCATGCGATAAAAGGTAGTATCGCGGGGATAGAGATTTTTGGCCAGCTGCTGGGTGATGGTGCTTCCACCCCCTGCATCCTGTCCCAATAAAATGGACCTTACAAACATCCTTGCCGTGCCCCTGGCATCTACTCCTGAATGCCTGTGAAACCGGATATCCTCTGTGGCTATTAAAGCATTTACCAGGTTGGTGGACAATTCATCAAAATTTACATAAGTCCGGTTTTCCAGGTAAAACTTACCCATCAAAACCCCGTCTTCTGAATAAACCTCAGAGGCAAGATTGTTTTTCGGGTTCTCCAAATCTTCAAATGTCGGGACATAACCCAGTTTACCACTTGACAGCAGAATGAAGAGTAGGATCGTTACCAGGAATGGGATTGAGAGGAGTGACCAGAAGATAATCAGGTACCTTTTCCATTCCCGCTTATATGTTGACATACGAGCCAATTTTGCGGCTAAAATAATAATAATTTGAATTAAAATTTTGAAGTATGCTCACGATTTGTTTTTCTTTGTGGTGTTTTTAACCAAACGGATGGGCAATTAGATGGAAGAGAATCTGGTTATTGTAGAATCACCTGCCAAGGCAAAAACCATTGGCAATTTCCTGGGAAAAGGTTTCAAGGTACAGTCAAGTTTTGGTCACATCAGGGACCTTTCGAAGGAAAATTATGGCATTGATATAGAGAATAATTATTTGCCTGAGTATATAATTCCTGAGGACAAGAAAAAAATAGTGGCAGATTTAAAAGCATCTGCCAAGAAAGCCTCCATTATATGGTTAGCTTCTGATGAAGACCGGGAAGGAGAAGCCATCGCATGGCACCTTTCAGAAGTCCTTAAACTTGAACCGGAGAAAACCAGACGGATCGTTTTCCACGAGATCACCAAGAACGCCATTAATGAGGCAATCGAAAACCCGCGGGATATCAATCAAAACCTCGTAAATGCGCAGCAGGCACGCAGGATCCTGGACCGTCTGGTTGGGTTTGAACTATCCCCTCTGTTGTGGAAAAAGGTAAAACCGTCTCTTTCCGCCGGACGGGTACAATCGGTGGCCGTCCGCCTGATTGTCGAACGGGAAAATGCCATAGATGACTTTCAATCCAGTTCGTTTTTCAGGCTTGTTGCCCAATTTGAATTCAAGGATGGCAATGGTAAAACACATGCAGTTCAGGCAGAGCTTCCTGCTAAGCTAAAAGACCAGGCATCAGCCAGGGAATTCCTTGAAAGTTGCCAGGGTGCACATTACCACGTGCTGGATGTGACCAGGAAACCTGCTAAAAAATCACCAGCCCCTCCTTTCACCACTTCTACGCTCCAGCAGGAGGCCAGCAGGAAACTTGGATTTTCGGTTGCCCAGACCATGAGTGTGGCTCAACGACTATATGAAGGCGGGAAGATTACCTATATGAGGACTGACTCTGTGAACCTTTCCAAATCAGCCATTGCCGGAGCACGTGATGTAATCGAAAAGGAATATGGGAAGGAGTATTCCAAAACCAGAAATTTTTCCACCAAGAGCAAGGGTGCCCAGGAAGCACATGAAGCCATTCGCCCTACTTATCTCGAAATGAAAAGCATTGAAGGCAAAAGGCAGGAACAACGATTGTACGAATTGATCTGGAAAAGGACTGTTGCTTCCCAGATGAGCGAGGCTCAATTGGAAAGGACCACTGCAAGGATAGGCATCTCCACTCGTCCTGACCACTTGGTAGCTACAGGGGAAGTCATCCGGTTTGATGGATTCCTTAAAGTCTATATGGAATCAAGCGATGAAGAAACTGATGAAAAACCCGGGGGATTGTTGCCTCCAATGAAGGAAAAAGATCCAATGCAGCTGCTGCAGATGGAAGCATCAGAACGTTTTACCCAATCCCCCGCCAGGTTTACAGAAGCCAGTCTGGTGAAAAAACTGGAAGAACTGGGTATTGGACGTCCCTCAACATATGCACCTACCATTTCCACCATTCTAAATCGTGGCTATGTAGAAAAGGGTGACAGACCAGGGATTGAAAGAAATTTTATGGTACTGACGCTGGCTGGGGATCAGCTCAGCGATGAGCGCAAATCTGAAATTGTCGGTAAGGAGAAAGCCAAGTTATTCCCCACGGATATTGGCGGACTGGTAAACAACTTCCTGGTGGATTATTTCAGCAATATCCTTGATTATAATTTCACTGCCAACATAGAAAAGGAATTCGATAAGATCGCAGAGGGTAATATGGAATGGACCCAGATGATCAGCAGTTTCTATCCTGAATTTCATGAACAGGTGGTCCAGACCACCCAGAACAGTAAAAAACCAACCGGTGAAAGGATCCTGGGCAAAGACCCTGAATCAGGCAGGCAGGTGAGTGTCAGGGTAGGCAGGTTCGGTCCCATGGTACAGATCGGCGAGGCAAGCGAGGAAGAGAAGCCACGTTTTGCAGGCTTATTGAAGAACCAGAGCATCAAAACCATAAGTCTGGAAGAAGCCCTTTCGCTTTTCAAACTGCCACGTGATATCGGTCAGTTTGAAGACGATGAGGTAACGATTGGGGTAGGAAAATTCGGACCCTATGCACGGCATTCAAATAAGTTTTACTCTCTCGGGAAAAGCGATGATCCTTTTAGTATATCACTCGATAGGGCTATTGAGATTATCCACCAGAAGAGGGAACAGGACAAGAACAAAGTCATACAGAAGTTTGACGAGAATCCGGGATTGCAAATACTCAATGGAAGGTGGGGACCTTACATCAACCTTGATAAAGAAAACTTCAGGATACCTAAAAACAAGAAAGCAGAGGAATTAAGCTATGAAGAATGCCTACAGATTATTGAAAAATCAAGAGAAGCTAAAAAGAAAAAGACCTAAACTCACCTTGGCGAATGAACCTGAATGATTATTTTGATCCTGTCAGCCTTGAAAGCCCCATCAATGACCATCTGTCTGACAAGGCGGTCTTCTGTCGCAATATTTACATCCATACCCCTGATTCACCCATTGCCTCATTGGAGGAATTTGAACTGGCTCTGATGGGGGTACCGGAAGACCGAGCTGCCAATATGTCGGGTTCAGCCCTGGCACCGGATCTGATTCGCCACCATCTCTACCAGCTATTCAGGGTAAATCCCTCCCTTAAGATCATCGACCTGGGAAACCTAAAAACCGGCAACTCAAACCAGGATACCTATTTTGCCCTCCGGGATGTTCTTCTCGAAATGTCTTCACACAAACTGATCACCATATGTATGGGAGGAAGCCAGGATCTCACATATGGGATCTACCTTGCCCACGAGAAAATGGAAAGGAAATTTTCTTTTGCTACCGTTGACTCCAGGCTGGATATGGGTGTTATTGCCGATGAGATCAAACCTGAATCCTATCTGATACCGATTCTTTCAAGGAAAAAAGAGCTTCTGTTTTCTTATACCAATATTGGGCATCAGACCTATTTTGTTGATCATGGCGACCTGGATTTCCTAAGGAATAATTTCCATAATTCAATCCGCCTGGGGGAATTCAGACAAGATCCTGGAAAAGTAGAACCCTATTTGAGGGATGCGGCATTCCTGAGCCTTGACATGAACGCAATCCGACAGGCAGATTCACCTGGCTGTATCAACCCTTCTCCCAATGGATTCACCGGAGAGGAAATCTGTCAAATCAGCCGTTTCGCCGGATTAAGCAATAGTATGAAGACTTTCGGAGTTTTTAACATCCTTCCAGTAGCTGACCTTGGAGAACAATCCTCCCATCTTGCCGCTCAGCTATTATGGTATTTCATGGATGGCGTATCACAACGTATTGAAGAGAATCCACATGCTTCTCCCGATTCCTTTAAGAAGTTCATAGTTAGCCTGAATGATATGGACCATGACATCATCTTTTACAAAAGCCTGGAAACTGATAGATGGTGGTTTGAAGTCCCGGTACTACAGAAAAGCAGAAGCAGACATGCACTGGTATCATGTTCTTTTGATGATTATCAGCGGGCATGTAAACGTGAAATCCCAGACCGCTGGTTGACTGCTTTCCAGAAACTGAATTAATGATTCTTGCCCCAAGCACTCTATTTTAAACCCATTTGGACAATATTTTAGCCCGATCACCGTAACCTTATTTAGAAAATGAGGTATAAAAGCTTGTCAAACCCCTGTAGTTATTAACAGTTTTTTGTTAATACGGTTTGTTTGAAAGCAATATTTTTACTTACTTTACCTAATTTCAAAGGGCACAAAAAAACGTTGTAACGCTCTGGCTTTCAAACAGATATGAAAAGAGGATTTGGCATATTATTAACGAGTTTGTTGACCATGATTTTGTACTCACAACAGGACCCACATTTTAGCCAATACATGTTTAACATGACGGCCTTTAACCCAGGTTATGCAGGCAGTCAAGATAAAATTTGTGTTTCCGGTGTGAACAGGCAGCAATGGGTCGGATTTGATGGTGCTCCATCATATTCCTACTTCAACGCAAATGCTGCGGTTAAACCATTTGGGTTTAGCAGTGGAGTGGGTATTTCGATACTCAGTGATAATCTCGCATTTAATAAAGACCTTGCCCTCTCAGCAACATATGCAGCTCGTTTTTCCATTGGACCAGGAACGCTTGGCGTAGGGATAAACCTTGGATTATATAATAAGGCCCTGGAAGCTACGTGGTATATCCCCGATGGCATTGAGGATATGGTAGGACCAGACCAGGATCCATCCATCCCTAATGAGAGTGAAAGTACCATTGCCTTTGATATGGGATTCGGACTGTTTTACAATACCGACAACCTTTACTTCGGTATCTCGACAACACACTTGAATCAGCCCCAGATAAAATATGAGCAAGCAAACCCATATCTGGCAAGACATTATTATGCCGTAGCCGGTTACAGGCTCCAGCTTCCAAATCCCCTGTTTGAGATATTGCCTTCAGCCATTTTCAAAACTGATGGCAAATCAAATTCTTTTGATGTAAGTGGTTTGGTAAGGTACAATAAAAGGTTTTGGGGTGGCGTTTCTTATAGACCCGGAGATGCCCTTTCAGGGATTATTGGATTTGAACTGTTTAACGGTCTTCGGGTAGGATATTCATATGATTTTACAACTTCATCTATTGGTAAATACAGTGACGGTTCGCATGAATTTACTTTGGGCTATTGTTTTAGCCTGAGTACGGATAAAACTCCTCAAAAATACAGGAGTATCCGGTTTTTATAAAATTTTAAACTGATTAATAAATAAAAGTACTATAACATCTGATAAGCTATGAAAAAGTTACTTGCGTTTGGCCTATTAGTGGCTATGTTTAGCAGTTGTGGGAAATACTATAGCGGAGAACTTACAGGAGTACCTGGCAGGAAGAAATATTTCGAGCCGGATCCGTTTGGGATGCAATTTGTACCACAAGGAAGCTTTAATGTTGGGCCCAGCGATCAGGATGTTCCGTTCGCACAAAACCATTTTACCAAAACGATCACTACAGAGCCATTTTGGATGGATGAGACGGAAATCACCAATAATGAATACAGGCAGTTTGTCATGTGGGTACGGGATTCCCTCCTCAGGGAATTGCTGGGCGAAGTGATGGAAGAGGAATACAGGATCTCTGTGGATGGAATGGGCAATGACTACGAGGAAGATATTTTCGGTCGTGCCTACCAGTTAAATTGGGATAGCAAGCTTGACATGAAAAGGCTGAATGACAATGAAGATGCCATTCAGGCTATGGACATGCTCTATTACAGTGTAGAAGACAGGTTTTTCGGCCGCAAAGAAATCAATGTTCATAAACTGAATTACAGATATTTCTGGATTGATCTTCAGCAGGCTGCCAAGCATAGGAATAAATACAAGAATTCATACCTGGAAGATATCGGAGATCTTGACCAGGAACCTGGTGCATACACCGGTAGTATTATAGATCCGGAAGGAAATGAGCAGCCTATTGATAACCGCGGTGCATTCATCCTTAAGGACGTGGTAAATGTTTATCCTGACACCCTTTGTTGGATAAGGGATTTTACTTATTCCTATAATGAACCCATGGCAAATATGTATTTCTGGCATCCTTCTTTTGACAATTACCCCGTAGTTGGGGTGACCTGGAAGCAGGCTTCCGCGTTTTGTACCTGGAGGACCCAGTTGCTGAACAATGCCTTGAGGAGGGATGGGGACGCTTATGTCCAGGATTACCGCCTGCCTCTGGAATCTGAATGGGAATATGCCGCACGTGGCGGACTGGATAATTCAATGTACCCCTGGGGAGGATTGTATACACGTAACCGTGAGGGATGCTACCTAGCAAACTTCAAGCCCTTAAGGGGAAACTATGCGGTTGACGGCGGGGTTACAACAACTTCTGTTGGTTCTTACGAACCCAATGAGTACGGCCTCTATGATATGGCGGGCAATGTTGGGGAGTGGTGTGCCAATGCCTATGATGAATCTGCTTATTTCTTCCAGCATGACCTGAACCCGGACTACAAATACAATGCAACAGAGAAGGATAGTCATGTAATGAAAAGAAAGGTAATTCGTGGAGGTTCCTGGAAAGATATTGCTTATTATCTGCAAGTTAGTACCAGGTCTTATGAGTATCAAGATAGTTCAACATCCTATATCGGATTCAGATGTATCCGACCTTACATGGGTAATAAATAATAATTAAAATCTGACAATATAATGAACGTAACAGAACTTGTTCAGAGTGCCGGTTGGAAAAATTTCATGTCCAAGTTATATGGTATTGGTGCATCCATCGTTATCATCGGTGCTATGTTTAAGATCCAGCACTGGGCTGGTGGTGGTTTTATGATTACCGCCGGACTGGCAACAGAAGCAGTAATCTTCTTCTTTTCTGCCTTTGAGCCCCTCCATGAAGAACTGGACTGGACCCTGGTTTATCCTGAACTTGCAGGAATGACGGATCCGGATGAACTTGATGAGTATAAGGATGAGGTACTTGCTGGAAGAGGGGTTACCCTGGAAAGATTCGATGACCTTTTCAACCAGGCTGAAATAAGGCCAGAAACCATCCAGAAACTGGGAGATGGCTTGAACTCTTTGTCCAATACGGCAGCCAATCTTTCTGACATCTCAGCTGCCTCCATGGCTACACAGCAATATGCAGAAAACGTACAGAAAGCAGCCGAGAATGTAGGCAGTCTTACCAACAACTACAGTGCCTCAACAGATAAATTAGCATCTGCTGCAGAGTCCCTCTCGGAAACTTATAACAAAACTGCCGAAATAGTATCACAAAAGGGTTCTGAAGTGGCTCAACAGTTTACTAAATCCAGTGCGGGACTGGCATCTTCGTATGATGAGCTTGCCTCAAAGATGAAAACTGATTATAATACAATTGCCCAGGGTAACCAGGGATTCGGAGATCAGCTTGCCAGCCTGAACAACAACCTGGCTGAATTGAACAACGCTTACAAGAACCAGTTGAACGGGGCCAATACACATATGAAAGACTCCGACCAGGTTTACAAGGGCATTGAAGATATGATGAAGAATCTGAGGGCCTCAGTGGAGGAAACAGAAAAGTATAAGGCTCAGATGTCTGAGCTCAGCAAGAACTTAGCAGATCTTAACACGATCTATGGCAATATGCTGTCAGCCATGAATGTAAAATAGTTAAAGGCTTTCCCTGTTATTATAAACCTGTAAGAAAAAACAATGTCAGGAAAGAAAGAAACCCCGAGACAAAAAATGATCGGTATGATGTATTTGGTGCTGATGGCATTGCTGGCACTGAATGTATCTAAAGATGTTCTGGACGCTTTTGTACTTGTTGATGAAGGATTAAGTAAGACAACTGAAAACTTTGCATCCAAGAATGAGGTGTATTACAGGGAATTTGACCGTGCTGCTGCAGAGAACGAAGAGAAGGCAGGACCCTGGCAGGCCAAGGCTCTTGAAGTGAAACGCAGATCTGATGAACTCTATAAATATATACAGGACCTGAAGCTTGAGCTGGTAACTGAAACAGAAGGAGAAGGTACTGAAGCGATTGAAGATGAAAAGATCTTTGGGGAAGAAATAGGAGGAAAAGACAATTCAGAAAAACCGGCTGAAATAATGATCGGTGCCAACAATGATGGAAAGGCCAATGATCTGCGCCAGGCCCTAGATGAGTTCAGGGAGCACCTGCTTTCCATTGTCAGTGAAGAGAGCGAAGATGTAAGGCATTCTATTGAAGAAAGTCTTGATACATCTGATCCTCCACCCAAGGAAGGGGAAACGCTTAACTGGCAACATCAATATTTTGAGCACTTACCTTTGATCGCAGTTATTACACTGATGTCAAAAATGCAAAGTGATGTCAGGAATGCTGAATCAGAGGTGCTGGAATATCTTTATTCCCAGATTGATGCCGGTGCATTTAAGTTCAACCTGCTGGAATCCGTAGTAATCTCCAATTCAAATCATATCATTCGTGGCAACGAATATTCGGCCTCAGTCTTTATGGCAGCCTTCGATACTACACAGGAACCAATCGTATATGTCGGACGTTATGATTCCACCATTTTGGATGACGGATCTGTTGAATACAATATGGTTGGAGAAGAGGGTCGTGATTATGAAGCCATCCCCATTGAAGGAGGTAGAGGAGTTTTCAAGGTTAATACCGCTGGTTCCAGCACAGGCTGGAAACCCTGGGGGGGCATCATCAGCCTGAAAAGAGATGACGGATCATTTACCAATAAACCATTCAATGCTGGTTACACTGTAGCCATGCCAAGCCTGGTGGTGTCTCCAACACAAATGCTTGTTTTTTATACAGCCATTGATAACCCGGTTGAAGTTTCCGTTCCCGGTTACCCTGCCAACGCCATTTCTGTATCCATCAATAACGGACGGATCAGGGGAAGCGGAACAAACTATACCGCTGTACCTACACGGGAAGGAAAAGCCAGGGTTTCTGTTTCTGTACGAGAAGGTGGCAGAACCCGGTCAATGGGATACAAGGATTTCAGGGTGGCCAAATTGCCCGATCCATATCCAACACTCGCAGGTGTCCAGGGAGGTACCCTTAGCCTGAACCAGATTCTTGGAGAGGTTGGCCTGAAGGCAACCATGCCCGAATGGTTCCAGTTCGGCGGAGTGAATTACACCATTACCGGCTATACATTTACTGCCATCGTTCAGGGTTTCGATAAGAATATCCCCTCCCGCTCTGCCAATTTGAGCAGTGATATGAGGGAAACCATTCGAAACCTTCGTTCAGGATCACGTATATATTTCAACGATATTACAGCTGTAGGTCCTGATGGTTCTACCAGGAACCTGCCCACACTGTCAGTTAAAATCAGATAACAGTTAACATAGATAAGGATGAAAACGATCAGCAATCTATTCATATGTGCCCTTCTTTTTACCCTCATCGGGGTTCAGTCGGGAAATGCTCAATCAATCAGCTTGATTGAAAAGAAAGAGGTATACGACAAGGAACATATACCGGACCGGGATCCCGTCCCCTATCCATTTATTCGTGAAGCAGATGTTATGTGGGAAAAAGTTATCTGGCGCATGCTTAATCTCAGGGAGAAAATGAACCAGCCTTTGTTTTTTCCGACCAAACCAATTGGAGACCGGAGGAACCTGACCCAACTATTGCTCGATATTTTAGAGGACCCCTTGCCTGGACGCCAGGTATTTGCCTATGAGCCACTGTTGGGATATGAGTTTGAAAAACCTATGAGCCTTGAAGAGATTTACGAAGATTTAAAAGTTGATTCCATTCCGGAACCGGTTTTTGACTCTCTTACCGGCCAGACAGTAATGAAAATTGTAGATGTACAGATCAATCTGGACGATGTGACCAGGCTGATGATCAAGGAGAAATGGTTCTTCGACAAAAGATACTCCACCTTTCAGGTAAGAATTATCGGACTCTGCCCGATCAGGGTTTACCCGCGGACCGTCAGGGACCCTATCACCAATGAAGATGTGCCAACCGGTGACATCAGTAAGACACAGCTGTTCTGGGTTTATTACCCCGAGATAAGGTATTACCTGTCAAAGCAGGAGGTTTTTAACCCGAATAATGATGCACAGAGGATTTCTTTCGATGATCTTTTCAACCAACGCAGATTCAGTTCTTATATCCACAAGATATCAAATGTATACGATGACAGGGCTGTGAATGAATATTCCTCTGGCATGGATGCTATGTTTGAAGCAGAAAGCATTAAGAACTGGTTGTTTGAATTTGAACACGATCTCTGGGAATATTAAACTGTCTCAATTCTCAACTATATATTTGAAGAGGGTGCCTCAAAAGGGCACCCTCTTTTTTTGCCAGGATCACCAGCACCTGTCATGGTTAAAACTCAGCTGAATTTTGCAGTATGCAAAATATAGGCGATGTTTTAACCATTACAGGCTTTCAAGTTACCGGATAAATAAAGCCACCCTTTTGAGGACAGCCTGACGGGTGGGGAATATACTTCTGAGGTATCATGTGATTCCGGGGATATTGAAAAAAGGGCCTTCATTTGTTATTCTGCAAATGTCAGCCCGCTTTTTAATGTCCCTGGTATGTCCTGCGTTATTTAAACGTAGTCCCTACCCTTCAGTATGCGGACATCATTTACAAAATTCTTGATCTTCTGTTCGTCCTCCATTTTACAGACCAGCAAAATATCGTCTGTTTCGACCACGATGGTATCCTTCAAACCCTGAAGAACAACGAGCTTATCTGCCGGGACACTCACAAGGCATCCCTTCAGATCATAAGTCATGACATGTTCTCCAATAATGGTATTATCCGTTTTGTCCTTTTCCATCTGGTCATACAGGGAACCCCAGGTTCCCAGATCAGACCAACCAATATCAGCAGTGATCACATGAACATTATCAGCCTTCTCCATGATCCCGTAGTCGATGGATATGTTTTTACATTCGGCATAGGTCTTCCCTACAAAATCTTCCTCTTCATAGGTATCATATTTCCCCTTGCCTTCATTAAAACGGGCATGCATTTCTGGCAAAAATCTGGCAAATGAATCGAGGATGGTTTCAACAGACCAGAAAAAGATCCCTGAATTCCAGAAAAACTCCCCGCTTTCCAGAAATACCTTAGCCAGCTTCAGATCTGGCTTTTCCGTAAAGGTTTTAACCCTTTTGAGATTCTTAAACTTTTGACTGGTCGATGAACTTCCGTTAGCCTGTATGTAACCGTAACCTGTTTCAGGTCTGCTTGGAGGGATACCAATGGTCATCAGGGCTTTCTCCTCACCCACGAAACCGAGGCCCTCTTTTACAACTTTCAGGAATTCCTTCTCATCCAGTATAAGATGATCGGAAGGTGCCACTACCATGCATGCCTCCGGATTCCTCTCGAGGATTTTATAGCTTGCGTAGGCAACGCATGGAGCGGTATTTCTCCGCAGGGGTTCCAGTAGAATATTCTTATCAGGAAGGTCAGGAAGTTGTTCCCTTACCAGATCACCATATATACTATTGGTTACAATCATTATATTCTCAGCTGGAATGATCTTCCTGAAGCGGTTGAATGTATGTTCTAAAAGGGTTTGGCCGGTTCCTAAAATATCCAGGAATTGTTTGGGCCTGGCAGATCTGCTCATGGGCCAGAACCTGCTTCCAACGCCTCCGGCCATGATCACACAATAATTATTTTGATCCATTTATTTAAATTAAGCCTGTAAATATACTTCTTAAATTTATACAAATTCCTGGATTATTACGCCCTGCCGGATAACTAAAATTATTACTACTTTTACAAACAGCCTGAGAAAGGCGAATGGTTTAAGATTATGCGGTTATTTTATCACCTGGGCAGATATTACATATTGATTTCCAAGGTTTTTGCACGACCTGAGAGATCTGGCATGTACTATCAGCAAACCATGAGGGAACTGGAATACCAGGGTATCAATTCCATTGGAATTGTTGTTATTATTTCCATATTCGTAGGGGCTGTAATCACCATCCAGACCGATTATAATATTGAGAGTCCACTCCTGCCCAGATATCTTATTGGAGTTGGTGTAAGGGATATGCTGCTGCTTGAGTTTTCATCCACCATGGTTGCTCTGATCCTGGCCGGGAAGGTAGGATCCAGTATCGCTTCCGAGTTGGGTACAATGAGGATTACTGAGCAGATTGATGCCCTGGAAATTATGGGTGTGAATTCAGCCAGTTTTTTGATCCTCCCAAAAATCATATCAACCATGTTTTTTTTCCCGCTGCTGACCATTCTCAGCCTGATCGTGGGTATGTCGGGAGGATATGTAGTTGCCCTGATAACGGATGTTTCATCACCACAGGAGTATGTATATGGCTTGCAGTATGTTTTTTATCCTTACTATTTCACCTATGCCCTGAAAAAGATGATCGCGTTTGCCTTTATCATAACTACCATTTCAGCATATCATGGTTATTATGCGGAAGGAAGTTCCCTGGAGGTAGGAAAATCTTCCACCAGGGCAGTCGTCCACAGCAGTATTGTTATACTGATGTTTAACCTGATCCTGACCAAACTTATTCTTCGTTGATTGAGGTAAATAATATATCCAAATCATTTGGCGATCATCGTGTGCTGGACGATATCAGTATTGTATTCGAAAAAGGAAAAACCAACCTTATCATCGGTAAAAGTGGTTCAGGAAAGACGGTCTTGCTGAAATCTATCGTCGGGCTTCACGAAGTCGATGAAGGAAGTATTCTTTTTGATGACCGGGATTTTACCAGCATGAGTTTTAAACAGAAGAAGCATGTAAGGCAGGAGTTCGGCATGCTCTTCCAGGGTGCTGCCCTCTTTGATTCCTTCACTGTGGAGGATAATGTGAGATTCCCCCTGGACATGTTCACGCAAATGACTGCTGAAGAAAAGGTGGATCGTACTGATTTCTGCTTGCAAAGGGTAGATATGGGCAATGCCAGTAAACTTTTCCCTGCCGAATTGAGTGGGGGCATGCGTAAGCGTGTAGGAATTGCCAGAGCTATTGCCCTGAATCCCAGGTACTTGTTTTGCGATGAACCCAACTCAGGACTCGACCCGCAAACGGCCATCAGGATAGACAAACTAATCAAGGATATTACCATAGAATTTAACATTACAACCATTGTAAATACCCACGATATGAACTCAGTGATGGAGATCGGAGACAAAGTTGTTTTTATTTATGAGGGGATCAAATGCTGGGAGGGTACCCGAGATGATATCCTGAATGCAGAGAATCAATACCTTAATGATTTTGTTTTTGCCACGAATCTTGCCAAGAAGGTTAAGCTAATTCAAAATGATAAGGGAGCAAAAGACTAAGCAAGAATACACGGGAATCATCCTGGCTGGCGGACAAAGTTCAAGGATGGGAAAAGAAAAGGGCTTGATTCAATGGAAGGGAAAAACCCTTATTGAGAATGCCATATCAATACTTGCTCCACTATGTGAAAATATTGTCATCAGTGCCAATAATGATCATTTTGATTCATTCGGATATCCCGTCTTTGAAGATCTATTTCCCGGCTGTGGTCCCATGGGAGGTATATTTTCTACCCTTACCAAATCAAAAACGCCTAATAACCTGGTAATCCCGACCGACACCCCGCTTATAAGCCTTGAGATATACCAGCACCTTATCTCACATGAGGGTTCTTTTGATGTCATTGTGCCCGTAGACCACAATTCATTCTACCAGCCGCTTTGCGCTGTATATTCCAAATCTGTCTTGCCTGCTATGGAAGGGCAGATAAATGAAGGAATCCTTGGATTCACTCCGCTACTAAACAAGGTTGAAATAAAAGCTGTGCACTTTCATTCAAAGCTGGATTTTTATAACAGCAACACATTTTATAATATAAACTCCCCTGCAGACCTTGAAGCCATCTCCCGATAGCATAATTCCTTTGTCTAGTTCTCTTTCAAAGCTTGGAGCAGCCGACACCTTATGGGCGAAAGCTGCTGTGGCAGGTGGACTTTGGGCATCTTTCGAGATTGTGATCGGGAGTTTTCTTCACAATATGCATATCCCATTCTCAGGTTCTTTCCTGACTTTCATTGCTACTATTTTCATGATTTCATTCTACCAGCTCTGGCCTGAAAAAGGCTTGATATGGAGGGCCGGACTCATATGTGCCCTTATGAAATCCATTTCTCCTTCTGCCATTATTCTGGGTCCCATGACAGGAATATTCCTGGAAGCCATCCTGGTCGATTTGTTCCTGAGGTTGATTGGCAACAACCCTGGCGGTTACCTTCTGGCCGGTATTGCTAGCCAGCTTAGCGCATTACTTCATAAGATCGGAAGCCTGCTGATCCTTTATGGATTTGATATTTTCCAGATCTACGAAAATATGTTCAGGTTCGCCATAAGGCAATTCAACAACATAGATATCAGTCCCACCCAGGCCCTGCTGATCCTGGTCCTGATTTATGTTGCCATCGGGATTCTCGCAGCACTCCTGGCTACCTATATTGGAAAGGGAATAAACTTGGAAAGGAAGGATCATCCATTACCACAAGCGAATGACCTGAAGGGCACCAATTGGGATACAACTGCAAGTGGGCAAAAGTTTTACCTGCCTCTGCTAATCCTGCATTTGATACTGCTTCCAGTATTTCTGTATGCATTTAACAGACTTGGACTCCAGCCTCTGATCCTCGGGATATTTGCTATCTATATTGTTTTTTGCCTTGTCTGGTACAAAGGCATTAAATACAGGCTGATGAAGCCGGTTTTCTGGATCCATTTGATTATCATAGGGCTTATGGCCGGAATTTTTTGGAAGTCCAACGATACTATTCAGGGCGCAATCAGTTGGGAAGGCTGGATCATTGGATTGGGACTGATCTTACGTGCTATTCTAGTGGTAACAGGGTTTTCAGCATTGAGTACGGAATTGCGAAATCCCAGCCTGAAATCATTTCTTTTTAAATTTGGATTTCATAAAATATACGCTGCTTTGTCCATGGCCTTCTCCGCCCTTCCCTTCATGATGGAGAGAGGCGTCTCCGGGAGGGATTTTCTGTTTCATCCCATCCGTGGTATCCGGAGCCTGCTGGCAGATGCCGGAAACTGGCTCTATGTTGTACAGCAGATTGATGACTGACATATATGCTGGCAAACAGCTTGTTTCCAGTACATTAGGTTTTAAATACTCAAGCAAGCTATAATTATATATCTCTATATGTAGTTATTTAGATGTAATCTAAATACATTTTTAACTAATTTCGCTAACCCTAACAGGCTGCCTTACAAATTGATAAGATCCCATATATGACCAACAGACGACAGTTCATAAAAATAAGCTCAGCAAGCTTAGGGGGATTGCTGCTTGGTGGAGGAATGGCTGCTGCAAACCGTATTTTAGTCCCCGGTACTGATCCTGAAAAGCTCAGTATTGACCTTACCCGCACCCCCACCTATTGTGAAATATGTTTCTGGAAATGTGCCGGTTGGATCTATAAAACATCCGAAGGAAAAATCTGGAAAATCATTGGCAACGAGGACGACCAGCACAGCAATGGCCGGTTTTGTCCCCGTGGAACAGGTGGCGTAGGAATGTATTTTGATGAGGACCGGCTGAAAACACCCCTGATACGGACCCAAGAAAGAGGATCACAATCATTCAGGGAGGCCAGTTGGGAAGAGGCATTTGATTATATCGCGGAGAAAATGAAAAGTATTGCCACCGAGCATGGCCCGGAATGCATTGCGCTATTGACCCATGGTTCCGGAGGTGAATATTTCGGCCATCTTCTGAAAGCTTTCGGATCCGGCAGTATTGCTGCTCCCTCTTATTCCCAATGCCGTGGCCCCAGAGAAGTCGCTTTCTTCTCAACCTTTGGTGAAGGCGTTATGAGTCCTGAGAGAACTGATATCAGGGATACCAAATGCCTGGTTCTGATTGGATCACATATTGGAGAAAACATGCATAACGGGCAGGTGCAGGAAATGTCCGATGCCATAGATAAAGGAACCAGCATCATTACGGTCGATCCCCGGTTCTCTGTGGCAGCTGGTAAATCGAAGTACTGGCTCCCCATTAAACCTGCTACAGATCTGGCCTTGTTACTGGCCTGGATGCATGTGCTGATCTATGAGGAAAGGTATGATAAAAACTATGTGGAAGAATATACCTTTGGGTTCGAACAGCTGAAAGAACATGTTCGTAATATGACGCCTGAATGGGCTTATGGCATCACAACCATTGAACCGGACCTGATCCGGAAGTCAGCCCGTGAGATGGCAAATGCAGCTCCAGCTGTGATTGTGCATCCAGGGCGGCATGTAACATGGTATGGTGATGACACCCAACGGGAAAGGGCCATTGCCATGCTAAATGCCCTACTCGGCTCATGGGGAAGAAGAGGGGGGTATTATAATCCTGAAAGTGTAACCATCCCCAGGTGGCCACATCCGGAATACCCTGCACCCAGGCGTACCTGGAAAGATGCTTTCCCTGATAAGTATACACTGGCATCCTCTTCCCTGGCATCGGGCATCTGTGATGCTACCATTCCCGCTGTTAGTGAAGCGTGTAATTTTAAGGGATGGATCGTCAACGGGACCAACCTGATCCATACCTTCCCTGATCAGAAAAATACCATTAATGCCATTCAGAACCTTGAGCTGATGGTTGTGGTGGATACCATGCCCATGGATATTACTGGCTGGGCAGATGTAGTACTCCCGGAATGCACTTACCTGGAACGTTATGACTCACTTCGGCACAGTCCACACAGAAAGCCAGCCATTGCCCTGAGAATGCCTGCCACAGAACCCCTTTACAATGCCAAACCAGCCTGGTGGATGGCAAAGGAGATGGCCAAACGATTGGGACTGGAAGAATATTTCACCTGGAAGGATATGGAAGAATTGCTTGATTGGCAGTTGAAGCAGCTGGACTCATCACTGGATGAGATGCAAAGAATTGGTGTCAAGACTTATGAACGCAGCTGGGAGGATCTCTACATGACGGAAGGAGAAGAGCTTGAATTTCTGACCAATACAGGGAAAATCGAATTGTACAGTACGGAATTCCAGGAAGCAGGATTTGACCCCATGCCTGTCTTTACAGCGCATGAAGAACCGCCGGAGGGTTATTACCGCCTGATCTATGGACGTGCGCCCATGCACACTTTCAGCCGTACCAGTAACAATCCAAACCTGACTGACCTGATGGATGAAAACAAGGTCTGGGTCAATCCCAAGGTGGCAAAACTCTGGGGACTCGAACAGGATCAGATCGTATACCTGGAAAACCAGGACGGGGTCCGATCAAAATTCCCGGTCAAGGTAAGGGTCACAGAGAGGATTCGATGGGATTCGGTGTACATCGTACATGGTTTTGGAAATGACAATAAGAAACTTAGCAGGTCCCATGGTAGAGGTGCCAGCGATGCCGACCTGATCACCAGGGTCCATATTGATCCCATTATGGGAGGAACAGGGATGCGTGGCAATTTCGTTACCTTCAAGTTTGAACCTGAACAAACCCTTGTGAGCTGATGAGATACGCAATGGCCATCGATACCAAAAAGTGTGTGGGATGCAGTGATTGTGTGGTAGCATGCCAGACTGAAAATCATGTGCCCATTGGTTACTGCAGGGACTGGGTGGTTGAAATTGTTGACGGTACTTATCCCCAGTTGGAAATGGAGATCCGATCTGAACGATGCTGTCACTGTGAAAATGCACCCTGCGTCAGGTGCTGTCCAACAGGGGCCAGCCATATCAGTGATGGTGGAACAGTCCTCGTTAAACCGAATAAATGCATTGGTTGTGGTGCATGCATAGCCTCCTGTCCCTATGATGCAAGATATCCACATCCTGACGGGCATGTAGATAAATGTACCTTCTGCCTGCACAGGGTAAAACAGGGGTTAGAACCTGCATGTGTTGCTGCCTGTCCGACCAAATGCATGTATTTCGGGGACCTTGACAACCCGAGATCTGATATATCCATGGTATTGAAAAAGAGGAAGTGGAAAACACTGATACCGGAGGCTGGCACAAATCCCCAGCTGTATTATTTAATTTGAAATGGTATGAATGAAGTAACCATCATCAGCGGTAGAATGAATCCCAGGGTAGATCCTCACCTGGAGATCTGGCATTGGGAGATCCCATTTTACCTTTTTATGGGGGGACTGGCAGCTGGAATCCTGTTTTTTGCAGCAATGTATGTGCTCCTGAATAAGGAAGAAAAATTTTCGGCAGCCGTCAGATTCACTCCTCACTTTGCTCCTTTTATTCTTGTATTGGGATTGATTGCCCTGCTGCTGGACCTTAACCACAAAACCTATTTCTGGCAATTGTACACCACCATCAGGTTACAGTCTCCCATGTCCTGGGGAGCCTGGGTATTGATGTTGATTACACCCATATCTTTTATCTGGTCAGCCATTCATATCCGGACTCTCTTCCCTAAATGGGAATGGAAAGGATTATTAAAAACCATAGAATCTTTCTTTGTAAAACAGAAAAGAGCCATTGCCTGGGCCATGCTTTTCTCTTCGGTGATCCTTGGAATATACACCGGGATCCTTTTTTCGGCTTTCAATGCCAGGCCGCTGTGGAATACCTCTATCCTGGGGCCGCTCTTTCTTGTATCCGGACTGTCAACAGGTGCCGCCATGAATATCATTTTTTCAAAAGACCATGCCGCCAGGCTTACTTTTTCCAGAATAGACCTGATGCTGATAGGGATCGAGTTGTTCCTGATCGTACATATGTTCATGGGATTCCTCGCCAGCACACAGGTTCAGATTGATGCTGCAGAACTTTTTCTCGGCGGACCTTATACAGCTGTTTTCTGGGTACTGGTGGTAGGCTTGGGTCTAATCCTGCCTGCCATCCTTGAAATCCTGGAGCTCAAAAAATATAAAATACCTGTTTTTATTCCAGCTGGACTGGTACTTATCGGTGGATTGATGCTGCGTTTCATCATTGCCTATGCCGGTCAGGAAAGTCGCTGGTTATATTAACCTTACAATTGCAAATTGGAAAAAATGGAAAAAGAGAATAAAGAAAATCGTGCCAGCAGGTATATGAATCCATACCTTGCAGGGGTTTTCCTGGGACTGGTACTCCTGGCGGCTTATTTTATCTCCGGCCGTGGATTGGGGGCCAGCGGGGCTTTCAAGAGCACAACCGTATCGGTGGTTCAAAAGATTGCCCCGGGGCATGCCGAAAATGCAGCCTACTATAAGGAATATCAGGAGACCCATCCAGGGAATCCCCTTCACAGCTGGCTTGTTTTTCAGATCCTGGGCGTTGTTGTTGGAGGGTTCCTGTCGGGGGCCCTGGCAGGAAGGCTTAAACTTAAGACAGAGCATTCTCCAAAAATCACTTCCCGTAAAAGGCTGATCTTAGCTATCCTGGGGGGTGCACTTTTTGGATTAGGCGCCCAATTCGGAAGGGGATGTACCAGCGGAAGTGCCCTTTGCGGAATGGCCGTGCTATCCCTTGGTGGGATTTTATCAATGATGGCCATATTTGGTACAGGATTCGCACTGGCCCGTTTTTTCAGAAAATACTGGATTTAATACTATATTATCATGGGACCCCTTATTGCATATGAAATTATCACAGAGAATACAAACCTGTTCTTTGCCTTTCTGATTGGAATCGGATTCGGCTTTGTTCTGGAAAGGGCAGGATTTTCGTCGAGCCGAAAACTGGTTGGTGTCTTTTATGGATATGATACTGTTGTCCTGAAAGTATTCTTCACGGCAGGTATAACAGCCATGCTGGGTTTGTTGTTTTTCAGCCTTTTTGGCTGGATTGATCTTGACCTGATCTTTATTAATCCTACCTATCTTTACTCCACCATAGTGGGAGGCGTCATTATGGGCGCCGGATTCATCATCGGTGGTTTTTGTCCGGGTACAAGCATATGTGCAGCATCCATCGGAAAGATCGATGCTATGTTATTTGTTGTGGGCATTTTCATAGGGGTATTTATTTTCAACGAAACCTATCCCCTCTGGGAGAACTTTTATAAGGCAAAATTCCTGGGAGCACCCAAACTCAGTGAATTCCTGGGCATCAGTGATGGAATTATGGCCCTGCTTTTCGTAGGAATGGCCATGGCTGCTTTCTGGGTGGGGGAAAGATTTGAGAAAATTAAAAAACCTGTTGTATATTAGACTAACCGTAATAAAAAGAATATGAAACCAAGAATCTTACTGGCAATTTTCGCAGTTCCACTGGCACTTATCATAGCTGCCGTACCTGAAAATACAACACATGCCTTCAAACTTACAGCTTCAGAGCTGCTGGAAGAGGCCAATAGTGGAGTACAATACTATTCTCCCGATGAAATTGCAGATATGATCATCAAGGAAGATCCTTCTCTGCAATTGATCGATGTAAGGAATGCAGATGAATTCGAGAAGTTCAGCCTTCCGGGAGCCATGAATATCCCGCTTGCAGATATTCTTTCAGAAGATTGGCAGGCTTACCTTGACCAGGATGTAAGGATCAACATTTTTTATTCGAACGGTTCCCTGAAATCGGATAAAGCCTGGATGATCACACGTCAGCTTGGCTATGAGAATAATTATGTGTTGCTCGGGGGATTGAATTACTGGGCAGAGACCATTATGAATCCCACCTCACCCGGGTCTACCAGTCCGGATGAAGAGTATGCCAGATATGATTTCCGCAAAGGAGCAGGGAGTGCCCTGGGAGTATCGGCAGGCGAGATGAATGCGAGTACAACAAGTTCAAAACCAGCAATGCCTGTGATCAGATCCAAACCTAAGAAAAAGCGGGTACAGGGAGGCTGCTAGCAAGATTAACATTTATTTAAGTCTTTATTCCTTCCAACGTATATCATTGTAAATAAATATATTATATTTTTGTATCGCGATTTTGAATACCTGCTTTGAAGGCAGGCTCAATGCATTTTTAAACCATCACAAATCAATATGAAAAAACTTGTTATACTGGGTGCCGGAACCGGCGGAACCATCATGGCCAACAAACTCAGGAAAGTCCTCGACCGGTCAGAATGGGAGATCACCATTGTTGACGAGCATCAGACACATTATTACCAGCCTGGATTCCTGTTCATCCCATTCGGGATATATAACAAACAGGATGTGATCAAGCCCAAGGCTGACTTCATCCCTGCAGGCGTCAAAATGATCTACAAGGGAATTGATAAGGTTGATCCTGAAAGTAACAAGGTCCTGCTTGAGGGCGGGCAGGTATTGCCCTTTGATTACCTGATCATTGCCACAGGCACACGTACGGTTCCTGAGGAGACCCCTGGATTAAAGGATAAACTATGGTACAACAAAATATTTGATTTTTATACTGTCGAAGGAGCCCTGGCACTGCGGGAATTTTTCAGGGGCTTTGAAGGAGGTGACCTGGTCATGGCCATTGCTGAATTGCCATTTAAATGTCCTGTTGCCCCCCTGGAATTTGTATTTCTGGCCGATGCTTATTTCACAGAGATCGGTATAAGGGACAAGGTGAATATCAAATTTGTAACTCCCCTTCCAGGTGCTTTTACCAAACCAAGGTCCTCCAAAATGCTCGGAGAACTCATGGTTGAGAAAAATATTGAAGTTATCCCGGAATTCTATATTGAATCCGTGGATAATGACAAGCAGGTACTGAAATCCTATGACGAGATTGAGATCCCTTTCGATGTTTTAACCATTGTACCTGTCAACATGGGAAGTGAGATGGTAGAAAGAAGCGGTTTGGGTGACGACCTCGGGTTCATTCCTACAGATAAATTTACCCTTCGCTCCGAAAAACATGAGAATATTTTTGTTCTTGGAGATGCTGCCAATATACCTACCTCCAAAGCCGGTTCAGTGGTTCATTTTGCAGCTGAGGTAGTCTTTGAGAACATCCTGAGTGCCATGGAAGGAAGAGAGTTGAAAGCCAAATTCGACGGTCACTCAAATTGCTATATAGAAACCGGTTTCGGTAAGGGATCCATTATTGATTTCAACTATGATACAGAGCCTCTCCCCGGTACTTTCCCGCTGCCGGGAATTGGTCCTTTCGGATTGCTGCAAAATACCAAAATGAACCATTACGGGAAAGTCCTGTTTCGCTGGATCTATTGGCACATCCTCCTGAAGGGCAAGGAAATGCCCATTGAGAATGAGATGACCATGGCCGGAAAGAAATTATAATCCCCTAAATCATCTTGAAAATGGCTGAAAAAGATCTACAGAAACAGATCGACGATATTAACATTAAGCTGGATGCCATCCTGGAATGTGCCACCGCCCAGAAATTACGCAGTGCACGCCTGGATGATCTGATGGAGGATGTGAATATCATCACCAAGGATGCCTTTCGGACTACAGTTGAGGAACTCGAGATGCAGGGAGTTGAACTGAACTGGGACGACCTGAAGTTCCTTGCTTTCAAACTTATGAAGAATGTCGGCAAGTTCACTTTTGTCATGGATACTTTCGAGAGTCTCTATGACCTGATGCAGGATCTGGGACCGGTGGCCAATGAGGTAATTATCGACATGATTCGAAAAATGCATGAGTTTGAACAGAAGGGATATTTTGAATTCTTTGCTGAAATAACACGTGCGATGGATAATATCATTACCCATTACTCCGGGGAAGATGTCAAGCTGCTGGCTGACAATGTCGTCACCATTATGGATACCCTGAAAAACATCACCCAACCTGAGATGCTTCAGGCCATGAACAATGCAGTGAATGTGTTCCAGAAACTTGAGGTAGATGATATTCCTGAGTACTCCATATGGAAAGCCATGAAAGAAATGCGCTCACCGGAAATGAAAAAAGGCATTGGATTCATGATATCATTCCTGAAAAATCTTTCAAATGAAAATGTAGTACCAAAAAAACAATAATTAATTCTCATAAATAACAATTAAATTCTATCAATTATGGCAACTAAATCATATGCAGGCGTTAATGTGGATGTGACAGATGATGGATACCTGACTGATCCCACTCAATGGAACAAGGACATTGCTGCGGAGATCGCAAAAGAAGAAGGTATCGATTTGACTGACAAGCATTTCGAAGTAATAGACTTCTTGAGAACAGAAAATGAAAAGGGTACCCAGCTGACCATTCGCATGGTTGGAAAATCTGGCATTACGGACATCAAGGGATTATATACTTTATTTCCAGCCGGACCGCTGAAGAAATCTTCACGTATTGCCGGGATCCCCAAACCAACAAGTTGTGTTTAATTAAGTAAACCATACAATTATGGCCGAAGAAAAAAGTACACCTTTAAAGAAGGTGATGATAATTGTCGCCAAAGGTTCAATAGAAGATATCTATGCCGGACTAGTAATGGCTAATGGTGCTGTCATGGAAGGCATTGAGACCAAACTGTTTTTTACCTTCTTTGGCATGGATGCCATCATCAAGAAAAGGCAGAACAAATCCAAGACGGCAACCGTAGGTAACCCTGCCATGCGCATGCCAGGTGGCCTCCCCTTTCCGACTTTGCTCGGGATGTTACCAGGTGTAGAAGCCGGCGTATCCGCTATGATGAAGAGCCAGATGGAAGCACTGGATGTACCCCCCGTGGATGAATTTATAGAGATGATCGTAGCCGGTGGCGGCGAACTCTATGCCTGTAAACTGGCTTTCGATATGTTCAAACTAAAAAGGGAAGACCTTGATGATAATGTATCTGATGTCATTACCGTAGGTGAATTATACGAAATGGCAGGCGGAGACCCAGGTACCCAGATCATTTTTACCTGATCATATTCAAGCTCAACTGATAAGAATTATTTCAAGGGATCAGAACGGTGCTGATCCCCTTGAAATTTATACACCAATCAAGAATGAAATTGATCAGGCCAAACATTTGGCTTGATGAATTAAAGAGGATATTAAGTAAGGAGCCTACATTTTGTGTTTGCACAAAATTCAGCGACGTTTTAATATCCTTTTTATGTATTTGAGATTGTTTGGCCTAATCGATTTCTTCGTAGTCCACGTAATCGCCTTCCTTGGAATTGATCCCCTTATCCCGTTTTGTGAGATCTTTGATGGTTACATCTCCCTGTCTGGTAGATTTCCTGAATTCCTTTCCTTTATTCCCAGGAGTTGCCTTTTTCTTTTTCGGAGTGCCGAAAATTACAGGCACAATGTGTTTATCCAGAAACCTGATCAGGTAATAGACCAGTACAATGATCAATAAAATACGGATGATGGCCATGCTTCAAACTAAGGGATAATCTCCACAAAGTAAGTGGTTTTTTTTAAAATAACGGCAGCATTACCTGCCTGGTATGATATTTCTTCAGGATAAAAGTAAGGCTTAGTCTATCAATGGATGGTCTTTACTTTTTCCTCTTGAATCACATCCAAATACCAGGTTGAATCCGAAACGGAAATTCATTGAAGAGAACTCCTGTGGCCAGAAATAGATCGAAGGTGCCTGATCTGTTATGAAATATATGTTAAATGGCCCACCACGTACGGACAGTCCGATTCCCAGGTTGGTATAACTATTTCCTGTTATGGAATAACTCAATGTGCCACTAAGCATGTTAAATGGCTGATAATTAGCAGATACAGTAAACTGGTTATAGAACTTGTATTTTTGAATACGTGTCCGGAAAACAGCCCCGAAACGTACTTTTTCGCTGAGCTCATATGCAGCTCCCAAATAAACCCTGGAGGACAGATATGTGTTATATTTATTTTGACTGGCCTTAATTTTCGTAACGTCGACCAGTGAATCAAGCAAATCCTCCCCGGGGTTCCATTCATCATCCAGTGTAAATTCAAGCCCTTCAAAAGAATAATCCATTTCCTGCTTAAAATTATAAGTCGAGTTACTCCACCGGATAAAACCCAGATCCAATATTGAGGCGGATACTATGACTTTCTCAATAGGTCTGTAATTGAATCCGAAATCAATTGCAAAACCTGGATTTTTAACCCCTAAAACAGTCCCCAGGTTGCTTGGAGAGATCATATCCTGGAGTCCTGTTGGAAGTCCAAAGATGCGGTCCATCTGATCAAGATCCCCCAGGCTTTGCAGGCTGTCAATATCAAGGTAACCATCCTCATCTATAGGCAGGTCTACATAGGGAAGCGAGGCATCTACCATGATATCGGATTTTACTGCCCACTCATCAATGGAGGTCTTCATGTTGATAACACTCTGGCGCACAGACACATTACCCATTCCAAGCAATAGTTTTGCCCGGATTCCCAGCTGGAACTCATCATCGAAATCATAAGATATACCCAGGGCAAGAGAATTGTAGTAATTGGCATTGTAAGCCAGGTCACTGAAATTAAAGTTAGACTGGTCTAGATTTCCATTGATCATGAATAATGCGAGGTCCTTCGAAAAGGATAGATCCTGGTCCATCCGCTGGCTGAAATCAACAGTGAAAAAGAATAAATCCTTTCTCCATCCTACAGAGACAATGCTGGTTTCGAATCCTGCCCTCACAACATTCAGAGGTTCCAGGGCATTCAGAAATCTTTGTTTGTTCCCCTCCGGATGCATGAAGGTGGTGATTTTCCCTGACGAGCTGTTCAAGGAGAATATATCCTTGTACTGAAGGGAATTTGATTCAAGTTCGAAGCGTACAGGGGACAATACAGGAAAACCGATATAGTTACGGCACTTTGGCTGAAATGCAGGATTCAGCTGATTGGCCTGAGGAATCATGTACATGTAATAATAGGTATTGCTATATTGTGCCGATGTACCCGTCCAGGCCAAGATTATCAGGCAAAACAGAGCTGTTATATGACGAATTCTTTCAGGCATTGTGATGTGTTTTAGCTTAATTGTTCTCCTCCGAAGAAACAAAAACCTCGGCCCTTGCCCCAAGCTTAAAACCGAGCGAGTTGGTTGAATAGAATTTTATATCCCGGGTACCCTGATCCGTGGTTTCTACCAGGGCCTTAATCATGATCTTATCGGCCATAAATATTTTGTCAATCTGGGATTCTGAAAGGGAGACCTCTACTTTATTATATGTTGTCATGATCACCTTTCCGTTATCGTCAACCACTCCCGAAGGGAGTATGTTCCAGTTCTGTTCATTGAACAGGGAATCGAGATAGTCATCGTTTCTATCCATGAAATAGACCTGGGTACTTATTTCCAGTGGTAGTCCGTTTACGGTTTCCAGCTGAAACATGAATGATTTGATGTTTCCCTGGTTGAGGCCCTCCTCTCCACCTAATTCGAAATCAAAAGTATCCGCCAATTCGAGTCCCTCTGCCCTTAAATGCATAGGTATTACTATCTCAAGATTAACATCCAGGTGGCTTGTATCCAGGATGAAATTGCTCATAAAACCCGTAGGATTCCCGAGTGCATTTATCGAGAATTGAAGTCCCGTAAGATCCGTACTGACAATTTCATTGATATTGCTGTTATTACTGTTGATAACTGTACGGGAAATTATGGTCTGACCGACCTGGTCAATGATCGGGGCATCAATGATGATGGGATTGACATCAGGATCAAGGTTGATTGGTATCATGGATTCATCTTTGAAGCGGGCTTCCAGGTCCAGCACTTCAATCCCGAAAGGAACACCGAATGAATTACCCACTTGCAGGTGTACCTGCGGATCTGCCAACTGTATCCTTCCTTTGAAATCCTCAGGCATTGTGCTGAACTCAATCACCTCCTTATCAATGATCAGGCTGTCATAAATCCCTACATAACCATATACGCATCTGAAAATCAAGATCCAGGATAGACTGGGTGACACTTATAAGCTCATTTGTCAGGATATCTGCTCCCGAATTAATCAGGGTAAATGCGAAGGCCATTTCAAGAAATGTTGTGTCAGGATTTGAATTGTCCAAATGCAGGATACTGCCTTCCAGAGGTACATTTACAGTCGCAGAGAAATTCCCTGAGGGATCACTGACATCAATGGTTTGTTCATATCTCTCACCGTTCATTTCAATCTGGTCGGAATATATGGTCAGGACCCCTGTATGCTTTATGGTGGAGGTAACATAGATCACAATTTCCCCACCCTTCAGCCGGGCACTGTCAAGTCGTTCATCCCCCGTTCTTTCGATTTCATAGTTTTTTGTTTCAATAAAGGTGGTGTCGTCACCAATATTTCCAAGGGCTGCCCCGGGAATATCCACTTCACTCTGAAAGAATACATGAATGAATTCCTGGTCGGGAATATCCATATAGTCGTCTGCATAAATTGTTTCTGAGGTATCAAACACAAAATACAGGAAGTTGGTACTGTCTTCGATCAAGTATGCATTTGTGTCAAATTTGGTAAGCATGTCTTCAATGCTCAGATCTCCATAGATCAAGGGGCCTTCAAATCCAGGTTCCCACCTGACTGTAAAGTCATATTTGTCAGCCATCCATTCATCATTCACACAGGAAACAAAAAAAATGAGCAAGGAAAATATGACCGCTTGCGGAAGTAATCTCTTCAACCACATATGATTCAAGGTTTACGATATCCTCATTGTACGGAGTAATTGTACAAAAAGTTATCTCCGCTGCCTACGATCAGGTTGAATTTGGATGCGGACAAGCTGATCACCCCTATACTGAAAGGAGTTGATCCAGGTAAAGGGAATCCATTATACAATGTCCCGTCACTATTTATCAGGTAAAGCTTATTGTTATCCGCTGATACTAAACCGATTTTTTTATTGCCATGGCCGAATTGATAAACCACTGGTGCATAGCTAATTCCAGCACGGACATCATAGTTGAAACGCTTGGAGCCATCATGTTTGTAAACCTTCAATTCTCCTTTATCTGCAAAAATGAATTCCTTCCGCCCATCCCCGTCCATGTCACTGTACTCAAAGAAATGATCACCTGAAAACTGTTCAATTTCAACGGTTTCCACTGATCCATCAAAATAAATAAACTGTACCCGCCCGGAGGAATCAGTCAGAGCCAGCCGGGGTTTAATCCCAGTTGTATTGCTTTCCAATATAAATCGAGCATTTTTTGATACAGGAAAATGCTTTTTCACATTGACCCTGGTTTCTCCCCTCCTATTCAATATATAACAGGTAAAATGATCTGCAAATACAAGATAATCCTTATTGCCTATCCGAAAATGCCTGAGGGGATCTTCCACCCTTCCTTCTGTCTTCCCAAAGTTCCAGCCTTTAACGATGTTGCCTTCCTTATCATACAGGTAAACTCCCTTGTCCTCGGCTGCCAGGAATATGCGGTAATCCCTGCTTTTCTCGTAATCAAAAAGAGCCAATCCATTGGTGGCCGGAGAGCGCAATTTCACCGGATACCTTTCTACATAGTTCCCGTTGCGGTCTAATAAGTGAAGCTGATCACCCGTATTAAACAAAAACTGAAGTTTCCCATTTTTGTAGAAATCTATCTGGTAAATATCACTCAGGATCTTTCCATCAATTTTTTGTTTCCACAGGACCCTACCCGAATTGTTCAACAGGTAAACATTATGCCTCTCATCCTGTACAATGATCTCCTTTTCCCCTGTGTAATGATTAACCACAAATTTAGGTTTGGTAACAACCCGGGATTCCAACCTGCTTTCCCATACGGTTTGGGCCTCATCCCGCATGTCGGGGGTATATTTAATGATGATATTGTTATAAGCCAGGTCATTTTCGGAGGTTATCTGGTAAGCAAATGCCTGGAACTTGAATAAATGATCCTTTTCAACCAGGATCTTCTCAACCAAGTCTGGACGCAGGTATCTTTCCATTAACCTGGTTGATCCGGGAAAATTCAGGTAAAAGTATAAATTTGACCGGGATGCCAGGTATTCAGAAAACTGATGATATTCCAGATCATTGTTCAGGTTGTTCCCAATCTGGTTGGCATGGATGTATTTGGAAAGGGACTGAATGGAATTGCCGAAGATCAGATAATTATCGAAAAAAGTGCAATATTGACTGTTGATTCCCTCAAACATTTTTCCAAAGAGTCGCATTGGGAGATAAGGCACTGGTAACTGGTAAAATGTGAATCGGACATCGCTCATCACCTGCTGCTGAACTATCAGGGAGGAAAGAGAAATTCCATCTTTCTCACAGACGATGGTCAGTAATTCCTTCAGCTTTTCCACTGCCAGGCTCTGGCTTTTTGTATTGCAAACCACATAGGCATTCTCATCCCAACCAAAATTCCGTATATCGGTCAGCACCAGGGCCACCTGCCTGTCAAATACTGGCAGGAGGAGTTTATCCAGGTCCATCTTATACTTCTCGTTCAATGACCTGATTTCACGCAGGTAAGCCCGCCCATGGCCATGTATCTCTAGATGTTCTATGTAGTCCTTCTTGTACTTGGGAAAATCATCCAGTCCAAGAGCCAGAAAAGCTGAAATATTTTCCGGGATAATGCTTTCAATATCCAGCCGCTGTGGTTGATGTTTTAAAATAATGCTCAGAAATTCATCTGATACAGGATTAGAATAGGTAAACCCATTCAGAAGCAAAACATCGTGCCGGATATTCACATCCATTTCAGACCAGTCAGCAAAATGCACAAAATCTGAAACCTTCTCTTTGTACCGGCCATTGAATAAATGGGATACAAATCCCGGAATGGTCTTATAATCCAGGTATAAATTGCCCTCCACATTTCTTCCCGCTGTCTCTGCCACTTCCTTGAATCCGGATTCATCCGCTACAGACTGGGGTTGTGATAGTTGTCTTACCGAGGCTTCCAGCAGGATTGAAGAGGGACTCAAAATGAGAAGTCCCCTGTTAAATGCAAAAGAAAAATTATCATCCCTGCTGTCTCCTGTAAAATTCACATCATAGACCCTGACCTCATCATATTTCCTTGGGGTGAAGGTGGCCTTGGACTGAACCTTATCCTGAATAAACTTGAGTATCTGTTTTTCGGTCCCGGTATTAGCCAGAGGATAATACAAAATGAACTCGAAACGGTTTTTTCCTGATCTATGTATCGAGAGCGATATGTCTGATCCCTTGTATAAGTTCTCCAACTCTTCATCCATCCTCAACATAGAATCGAGTTTTCCAAGGCTTAGTTGAAATGCCCCTATGCCATTCACCATACCGAGTTCATGCCATATCTTATTGCGTGACAATTCATCCCTGATAAAACCAGATAGGTCATTGGCATTGAGTATAAGTACCGCATCAGTGGGTACGGCTTGAATAACGTCTGCCTGCTGGATATTGCCCTTTCGCAATTCCAAGAAGCTATACACAATGATTCCGATAAAAATAACGGCTACTGTGCCGATGGTAACTTTCCTGATCATAAGCTATTCAATATTCAGGGCCTGCCCAATTATATAAAAAATTTACGTTGTCCGGGAGGTTTGCCTACTGAGGTTTTCAAGAGACCGCTGTTTATATCTTTTGACTATTTAGTCTTTTGGAATAATTTTTGCGGTAGGCTATGTTTGCTCCTTTTTAACTGAAATGGTTCCTGTAAGAAGTATTTTAAGTATTCTGATTCTCTCTCTTCTAATCCACCAAACATCTGTTGGTCAGCAGATTACTGTTCTTGATCAGGGGAACGGACAGCCGGTTGAAAGTGTTGCCTTATTCAATAAGGATAAATCGGTTTCAGCTATATCGGATGCTTTCGGAAAAGCTGATCTCGTGTCTTTTGCACAGGATGACAGCATTTTTCTACAACATTCTTCCTATGAACAACACGGCTACACCTGGCATGAGTTGGTATTTGGAAGCGGAAGGGTGTTTCTGAAAAGACGCAATATCATGATGGAGGAATTTGTGGTTTCAGCAGCAAAAGGAAAGGAAAAAAAAGAGGAAACACCTTATATGATAGATGTGTTGGGGTCCGAACAGCTCCAAAGTACCACCTTCCAGACCAGTGCAGATATCCTCCTTGAATCTGGTAATGTAATGGTTCAGAAAAGCCAGGGCGGTGGCGGAAGTCCCATTCTGCGTGGATTTGAAGCCAATAAGATCCTGCTTGTAGTTGACGGAGTCCGTATGAACAATGCCATCTACCGTTCTGGTCACCTGCACAACTCCATTACCATTGACAACAGTATCCTTGAGCGTGTGGAGATCCTGTTTGGCCCAGGCTCCATTATTTATGGGAGCGATGCCCTGGGAGGGGTCATACATTATTACACCCGGGATCCGGAATACAATGCGACTCATGCATCAGTTTACGGCCAATTCTCAACGGCCAACCTGGGAAAGATCGTACATGGCGATTTTAATATCGGCAAGAAAAAGATTGCCAATACTACCAGCCTGACCTTTAGTGATTTTGATGATATCCGTAGTGGTCAAAAGCGGAATAAGGAATGGGGAGACTGGGGACTGGTGAATCATTATGCAAGCCGGATAGATGATAATGATTCCACCATTGCTAATCCCAATCCCCATATACAGAAAAAAACAGGCTACCGCCAACTTGATCTGCTATCCAAAACCAGTTATGCCCCATCTTCTTTTTTCGATCTATGCCTGAATCTACAATTATCTACTTCATCCAAAGTAGACCGCATTGACCAGCTGAATGATTATGACGGCGATAATATGAAATATGCAGAATGGTACTACGGTCCCCAGAACAGGTTCCTTTCCTCCCTGCAAGCCGTATACAGGAAAGACAATCCATTGTTTACCAATATGACAGCTACCCTGGCCTTTCAAAAGATAGACGAGGACAGGATCACGAGAAAGTTCAGGGTGGATGACAAGCTTTTCCAGGAGGAGGATGTATTTGTGTACAGCGCCACCTTAGATTTTACCAGGTCAATGAAGAAGGGACACCGGCTCCTTTATGGACTTGAGGCCAATCATAATGATGTAAGGTCTTCCGCCCATTACGAAAACATTATAAACAGCAGCCTTACCCAGGCACTTAGTCGTTATCCAGGAGGAGGCAGTTTTACCAATTCCTTTTCTGCGTACGGGAATTACAAAATGTTGGTTAATCCCAAGGTATTGCTTGACCTGGGACTCAGATACCATTACGGCTTGCTTCGCTCGACTTTTACTGATAGTAACCTGCCTTATTCCGAGATAAAAATCAATAACGGAGCTCTTACCGGAAGTGCCAGCATCGTATTCAGTCCCCAGAAAACCTGGAAATATAGTTTTATTTTTGCCACAGGTTTCCGCAACCCGAATGTGGATGATTATGGAAAGGTCAGGGCCAAAGGAGAATTCGTTACGGTACCCAATGATAACCTTAAACCCGAATACACTTATAACCTGGAGCTTGGGGTCAGCAAAAACATCCCCGGGATCGCCACCATCAGTGGCGCGGTATGGTTTACCTACCTGAATAATGCCATTGTCCGTACCCATTACTCATTAAACGGTTCAGATTCTTTATTATATGATGGTAATTATTACACGATCATCACCAATTCAAATGCCAGTCTTGCTACCATACAGGGCGTTTCCCTGAATATTACTTCTGCCCTCCCAGGCAATTTTTCCTTCAAGGGAAGTTTCAATTACATACGAGGACGGGATATCACCAACGAAGTTCCACTGGCTCACATTCCACCGATCTTCGGTCGTTTTTCTCTGGGTTATGCCCACCGGAAATTTGGCACCGAAGCATATTTAGCCTACAGCGGAAGGAAATACTGGACGGAGTTATCGCCTTATGGGGAAGATAATGAAGATGAAGCCATCACAGATTTTGGTTTTCCAGGCTGGTCTACCCTAAATCTCCGGGCACAGTACAGAATTAATGAACATTTTACCATACAGATGGCAGTCGAAAATATCCTTGACCGGTTCTACAAAGTCTTTGCTTCCGGAGTTGGCGCCCCGGGTCGCAATTTTATTTTCACCTTCAGGGCCAATTTCTGAGTATTTTATTCAATGTCCCTGTTATCTGCTTGCATAGATTATTGAAATAAGCCTGCTTTTTTATATTTTTATTTCATAGGCTGATTTCCCGTGAAGAAAACTTACTTAACTTTTCAACGCCTCCTGCTTACCGGATTATTGCTGATGTTATCCCTGTGGGCCCTGTCTCAGGACCCTACGGATTACCAACAGTCTCTGACGGAAGTGTCAGATACTGCCGTGTTCCCTGACCTGCATCTTTTCTTCCCTGTAAATTCAGGGAATCATCAACAACAAATGGTGGATTTTACATTGCCTGAACCCATCAGGGTACAAGTCACCGATGGCGAGGGACGACCTGTCTGCGGTCAGACCGTTTTCTTCCGTACAGCCAGTCAGCCAGGTAAGCCCAGTGGTTTCAGCTGCCAACCGGAAATCACGATTACAGATACAGCCGGATATGCTACCTCAGAAATCACCCTGGGATCAGTCCCCGGACACTACCAGGTCCTGGTCCGTACCCAGGGCAACATACAGCATGATACACTGCTATTCCATTTTGAAGCCAGAAGCAAAAACTGGATGATACTGCTGATTTCGGGTTTGCTCGGGGGACTCGGACTCTTCCTCTGGGGGATGAAGCTGATGGGCACTGGACTACAGAATTCTGCCGGTGACCGGATGCGGGATATGCTCGGGCGTATGACCAAAAACCGTTTTGTAGGAGCAGGAATAGGAGCTCTGGTGACCACCATCATTCAAAGCAGCAGTGCTACCAGTGTCATGCTGGTGGGTTTTGTTAATTCCCGGCTGATGGAATTCCGGCGAACTATCGGGATCATACTGGGGGCCATGATTGGAACCACCTTTACGGCACAGATCATCGCTTTCAAGATCACCGATTACGCACTGCTGATCATCGCTCTCGGTTTTTTTATCTATGCTTTTTCCAACAAACCCAGGATTAAAAACCTCGGTGAAACGGTACTGGGATTCGGTATCCTGTTCTTTGGCATGCATATTATGTCTGAGGCTATGTATCCCCTCCGGTCCTATGCCCCCTTTCTGGATATCCTGGTCAATATGGAGAATCCATTTCTCGGTATCCTGGTCGGAGTGGTTTTTACAGCCCTGATCCAGAGCAGCAGTGCCTTCATCGGGATCATGATCGTACTGGCTTCCCAGGGATTGTTAAGTCTCGAAGCTTCCATCCCATTGTTGTTGGGATCTAACCTTGGTACGGCGGTGACGGCCATACTGGCGAGTATAGGATCAAGCCGCGAGGGACTGAAAGTGGGGATAGCTATGAGCATTGTCAAACTGATCGGTATCCTGATAATGGTCTGGTGGATTCCCACCTTTGTGGAATTGATTGAAACCATATCGCCCAAGGCCAGTCCCGATATAATTGTTGAAACACAGGCCATTGCTGATGTTCTTCCCAGGCAGATAGCCAATGCCCATACAGTTTTTAGTGTGTTCCTGGCCTTCCTTTTCCTGCCCTTTACCAACCTGCTTGCCAGTCTGGTGGATGTTTTAGTTCCACCAGACAAAATAGAGGAGGAACTGAAACCCCAAACCATGTATTTGGACAGGCGTTTTATTCAGACTCCTTCACTCGGACTGAATCTGGCCAAGCAGGAGGCCATCAGGACCGGCAACCTTGTACGGGAGATGAGTTATGAAATCATCCTCCCATTCACTGAAAAGTCAGGTGACTCTTTGGCTGCCATTGGCCGGAAAGAAGAAACGGTAGATTACCTGGCAATACAGATCCAGCAGTATCTCACTGCAATCACCCGTGAGAATGTGGGACAAAAAAGGGTGGATGAAGCTTTCCAGATCATGTATGTTGTGAATGAATTCGAAAACATTGCAGATATTATTTCCAAGATAATGGTTCGCCGGGCCAGGGCATGGCTGGATTCAGAAGCTGAATTTTCATTACAGGGGAAACAAGAACTGGAAGAATTTCACCAGCATGTCATGAACCAGATGAACCGTTCCATGGAGGTATTCAAGGACCTGAACCTGGAAAGGGCCAGGGAGATGAAAATCAAGTACAAAAAATACAGGCAGCTTGCCATGGAATTTGAGATGCATCATTACCGCAGATTGCAAGATCCTGACTCCTCTTCACAAGAGAGCAGCGAAACTCACCTTGAGTTGATAACAACGCTGAGGAACATGGCGGGTCATGCCACGAATATTGCCAGGATTTTTATCAGTCAGCTTGAAAAAACCTAGTCTGCCGAATGATGGAGAACAATCAAGAAAATACGTCGAGAATCGATCCCAAAATCCATGAAAGCTGGAAAGCAATCTTGCTTGAAGAGTTTAACCAGCCATACTTTATAGCCCTGAAGCAGTTCCTGGTCCAGGAGAAAAACAATCATGTAATTTATCCGCCCGGGAACAAGATCTTTTCAGCCTTCAATCGTACATCTTTCGACCAGGTCAAGGTGGTTATACTGGGACAGGATCCTTATCATGGGAAAGGGCAGGCCCATGGCCTCTGCTTTTCCGTGCCTCAGGGCATTACAGCACCACCTTCCCTGGTAAACATTTTTAAGGAACTGAACAATGACCTGGATATTTCCATTCCACTCCATGGCAACCTGGAAAAATGGGCGGACCAGGGGGTTCTCCTGCTGAATGCCACCCTGACAGTCAGGGCCAGCCAGGCCGGTTCACACCAGAACAAGGGATGGGAAAATTTTACCGATGCCGTGATCAGGAAAATATCTGATGATAAAGAGGGGTTGGTATTCCTGCTTTGGGGCAGGTATGCACAGGCCAAAGAACTGCTAATCAACGGAGATAAGCATCACATCCTGAAAGCCGCCCATCCATCGCCATTCTCAGCCCATTCAGGATTTTTCGGTTGCCGGCATTTCTCCCAGACCAACAGGATGTTGGAAAAACAAGGAAAAACCCCGATTGACTGGAGCCTTACCTAGCCTCCAGCTTCCTGGCTTTTAATCATGGTCAATAGCATTTTGAACCTCTTCACCGCTTTTACTGCATGAGGCTCACCTGCCGGCATGATAATGCTGTCACCTTTATTCAGGGAATGAACATTCTCATTGATACGGATCTGGGCCGTACCGTCAAGAACCTGCACCATGGCATCAAAAGGAGCGGTATGCTCACTGAGTTCCTGTCCCTCATCAAAGGCAAAAAGACTAACATTCCCGCCAGGAGATTTCACTACGGGTTTGCTTACTATTGACTGATCTGCGTATTCCACAGAATTGTCAAGAACCATCACCTGGTCTCTTGGAAACTGGTCTGAAGTCATGATTTATTTTGTTTTTATTGGTTTATACTAAATCCACTCCTCTGCCAGGATCTGTCCCTGAATGCCTACCTGTACAGTTTTTACAGGTACTTTACGCTGGGCTTTTGAGGCAGCTGACTGAACCAGCTGCAAAAGACCTCCACAACAGGGTACCTCCATGATCATAACCGTGATGGTATTTACTTCGGCATGATCAATCAATGCTGTAATCTTCTGCTCGTATACCTCCATGTTGCTGTCAAGTTTGGGACAAGCAATCACGAGGGATTTGTTCTGAAGATGTTTGGTGTGAAAATTTCCGAGTGAATATGCAACACAGTCTGCCGAGATCAACAAGTCAGATCCCTTGAAATAACCTGCACCTGGATTGATAAGGTGAAGCTGAACAGGCCATTGGCGAAGGGCTGAAGGCTGTTCAGATACAAGCTCTCCGGCCGGTTCGGCCTGGCCACCGGCCGGGAAGGACATTTCCTGGGAGCCCTGGCAACCACAAGCGCTCTGCATATGTAATCCAGATGGATCAGGGGCATGAGTTTGTGGGGATATATTCTGGGGTTTGCCATGGTGATGCACCTCTTGTATGATCTCCACTGGATTAAAGTCAAGCTTTTCCTTGTTTTCCAGCAGAAACTGAACACCCTGCTTGAGAAATGCATGTTCCTGGTGGTCTTTCAGGTGCTTCATATGGGCTGTTACGACATTTTTTCCTTTTTGGATCATTTCCTTCATAACAGCTATTTCATCATAGGGTTCCGCCTCTCTCTCTTCGATGGTCAATGCGTCCTGGGGACAATGCCCAATGCATGCACCAAGGCCATCACACATTAAATCACTGATCAGTACAGCCTTTTCGTCTATGATCTGTAAGGCCCCTTCATGGCAGTTGGGAACACAATTGCCGCAACCGTCACATTTTTCCTCATCTATTTGAATAATCTCTCTTTTCATTTCTTCTTTATTTAGTTGTCACTCAAGATTTTAATTTCACTTAATGTCCTGTTTTCATAAAAATCCCTGAATTTTTCAGAAAATTCTGCCGGCAAGTTCCCGAAGACACAATTCTCAAACGGACATTTGTCCTCGTCAATACCGCAAAAAGAATGGTTCATTTTGCCTTCGATCAATTCTATGATTTCCAGCAGGTTGACTTTCCCGGCATCTTTTAACAATTCAAATCCTCCCTTGGGTCCCCGCCCGGACCTTAGGTATCCATGCTTTACCAGAAGTTGCATAACCTTGGCAATATGATTCCTTGAAAATCCGGTTTTCTCTGCCATCTGGTTAACATTGATAGCCCCCTCCTGATTGGCAACCAGCGCCAGGGTATGAATGGCAATTGAGGATGCTTCTGATATGGAAGGAAATCTATTCATATGAGTATTTCGGTATTTGAATACCCAAATATATATATAATATTTGATTTAACATAAAATTTCAGATTAATATACAGTATTCAGCCTGTAGCGGTGGGCAATGTATCTTACTGGCAGCCATGCAGCAAGAAATCCTATGGCAAGGACCGTAAAGAAGACCTTAATAACATCCATCCATTGGAATACTACGGGATAAGCATCGATAATAAAAGACCCTGAACCAGAGAGTTTGATCAGGCCATATTCTGCCTGTAGCCATGATAGCAGGGACCCCAGGATCAGTCCAATGACTGCCCCACTGATGGAGATCAACCAGCCTTCGAGCAGAAAGATCCGCTTGATCAGGGTAGCGGATGCCCCAAGGCTGTCAAGCGTATTGATGTCTTTGCGCTTATCAAGTATAAGCATGGTCAATGATCCAATGATATTAAAGGAGGCAATTATTAAAATAAAACTAAGGATGAAAAAGATGGCCCATTTTTCTGACTTCATGATCCTGTAGAACAACTCGTTTTGTTCATTCCTGTTCTCGACCTTGAATCTATCTCCCAGGATTGATTGTATCTGTTCCTGCGTTGCTGATGGATCCTTCCCCTCATCAATGTCCAGGGCGACGGCGGTGACTTCAGTAGTGTATTGTAACAGATCACGGGCGAACTCTATCGGAACCAGCAGGTACTTGGAATTGATCTGCTGTTCAATGCTGAACATCCCGGAAGGAAATATGTATTTCCTGTTGATTGCTCTTTCCGGGTTCATCGAAATGTTCCCGGTCCTCCTGATCACATAGATGTTAATTGGATTCAGGAAATTCAACCCAATGGCAAGGTGGTAGGCGATACCTATTCCGACAACAGCCATGGGACGTTCTTTCTCCCATAATGAGTAGCTGCCATCAATAATCATGGTGTCTACTCCGGTGACGAGGTGGAACTGATCATCCACTCCTTTAACTGTTGCAATGTGCTGCCTGTCCCCATAACGCAACAGGACATTCTCTTCAAGAATTTCAGAAAAATGAAGTACTGCAGGGTGTTCTCTCACATTTTCAAAGGGATAATCAGCCGGATCAAAGGTTTTTCCTTCTGCCGCGCTGATCTTTAATTCCGGATCGAAAGAATTATAAAGAGATTTGATGATGCTGTCAAAACCATTAAATACAGATAGGACCGTAATCAGGGCCATCGTACCTACGGCCACGCCTGCGACAGAGATGACAGAAATGATATTGATGGCATTCTGCGATTTCTTTGCCAGTAAATACCTTCTCGCTATGAACAATGGCAGGTTCATATCATTTAATTGCTTTAACGATCAACCCTGTCCCGGTTCTATGCTTCAGCCTTACATCCATAATATTCAACAGCATACATAAAGGGAAAGTCAGCAGGTAATAAAACGGCATCAGGATATAAAAAAATTTACTGGTGTTCAACATAATGATGGGATATTTCATCGAAAGCCTCCAAGATATTTTGCCAGGCCATCCATAGGAGTACCTGGCGCTGACTTTCGAAAAACCCGCTGTTTTCAGCTTTTTTTCAATATCCATGATATTGTATCCATCCCGGACATGCTCCTCAATGAAGGAATCCTCATGATCATCATGTACATCTGATCCGCCCTGGTCAGAGGGTGTGGAGATCAGCAGAATGCCTTTGTCCATCATGGAATACGCATAATTCCTGAATACCTCAATATCCTCAAGAATGTGTTCCATTACATCCACGCAAAGCACCAGATGGTATTTCCCCTCTTCCCTGAATTTAGTAAGGTCTGCCAATTCAAAATGAACCCTGTCCCCTTCCCCTATCCTGGCAAAAAATACATTACAATCCTGGATTTGATCTTCTTTTACATCTACTCCTTTGATATACCACTCCCGGAAGAGACGGGACATGAAAAATGTGTATTGTCCGAATCCTGATCCTGCATCAAGAATATATCCCGATTCTCCAATCTGTTTGCGTGCCAGCCGTAATTCACGCTTAATATGCCATGCTCTCAGCAAGAGTAGGTCTAGTAAACGATAGAAAAGTTTGCGCAGAAAAGGGGTGCGCTTAAAAACATTTCCCAGACCCTTTTTGATTGGATCGTACTTCATTTTTTCAATAATCTGTCAATATTTTCAATATAATCAAGTGAATCATCTAAGAAGAACTTTAATTCGGGCACCATCCTGAGTTGGTGCCTGATCCGCATTGCCAGTTCATGCCGTATATGCTGGGTATGTTCTATCATTGTTTTTTCGAATAATGCTTTCTCAGCTGCTGGAAAAATACTTAGAAAAACCCTGGCCTGTCCAAGATCAGGGGTAATTCTAACCTCGGTAACAGTGATCATTTTTCCTACAAAAATACTGTTCCCCTCACGCTGGAAAACATGGCCCAGCTCCTTTTGTAGTAGTCGTGATACTTTATACTGTCTTGTACTCGTCATTTGCTGTACTATTTGCGGATTACTTTGGGTACTTTAAAAAAACGTCCACTTTTTTCAGGGGCATTCAGTAATGCCTCATCTATACTAATGGTTGGGATCATCCTGTCCTCGCGTAAAACATCCCTCTTATCGGAAAGATAAACCAGGGGTTCCACATTCTCTGTATCCAGTTCCTTAAGTCTGTCAACAAAGCTAAGTATCTGTTCAAGATCCTGGCGGATTTTTTCTTTTTCCTCTTCCCCGAATTCAAGGTAGGCAAGTCCTGAAATTTTGTCTATTATCTGGTCATCGATCTTCATACCATCTCATTTTCAGGGCTAAAATTACAAAAATCCTGCACACAAAAATCAGGGATTATTGCGATCATGTCGCTCGCAAAGATTTATTTCATTGTTTTGAGTCCAGGATTGCGCTTTTTGGCATGAGATTTGCGCTGTATTAAACGACAGTTCATCCAACATATACCTGAGGATCAGTTTCGGGGCACCGGGTTCAACACCCGGTTTTTTTTTGCCTGAAAGCCAAGGATCCCTGACCTGTTATTTGGGACCTTATTATCTTATCCACCTGGTTTTTTTGGGGCAATCATTTCAAATGCCTGCTAAAAAGATTTGAAGCCGATGATCTCGCGGACTTCTCTCAAGGTTTTTGAGGCACTGGCCCTGGCTTTTTCCTGTCCCATGCTAGCGGCCTTCTGAATATAGACATCATCAGCCATGATTGCCTGAATCTTTTCGCGCAGGGGATCAGTTGCCTTGATGATGTCCTCTGCCAGTTGTTTTTTCATATCCCCATAACGGATCTTACAAGTATTGTATGCGTCTTTGAAAAAATCGATCGTGTCAGGTGTTGAAACAATATCCATCAGGGAGAAGATGTTTCTGATGGGTTCTGACATTTCCTGATTTTCTTTTGTGGGACCAGCATCCGTGACGGCACGCATAACTTTTTTTCGTATCACCTCAGGTTCATCAACGAGGTATATCCCATTACCATCCGTTTTTCCCATTTTTCCTGTCCCATCAAGACCTGGGACCTTCAACAGTTCCTTTCCGAAATTAAACGGTTGGGGAAGGGGAAAATAATCCACCCCGTACATGTTGTTGAAACGCTTGGCAAACTTTCTGGTCATTTCCAGGTTCTGTTCCTGGTCCTTGCCAACGGGAACCTTATGCGATCTGTGGATAAGGATATCTGCCGCCATCAAAACCGGGTAGGTAAGCAAACCTGCATTTACATTATCAGGCTGAGTACGTACTTTATCCTTAAAGGTGGTAGTCCGTTCAAGTTCACCAACATAAGCATTCATATTCAGCAGTAGATACAATTCAGAGATCTCTGGAACATCGCTCTGTACATATAGGGTGGAATCTTCAGGGTCTATCCCACAGGCAAGGTATTCGGCAAGTACCGCCTTTACATTGGTGTGCAGGTCTTCCGGTGTTGGATAGGTGGTAAGCGAATGCAGGTCTGCCACAAAAAAATAACAATGGTAATCCTGTTGCATTTTTACAAAATTGGTGACAGCACCATAATAATTCCCCAGGTGAAGATTTCCGGTCGACCTGATACCGCTCAATACTGTTTCCATTTATAGAAAAGGATAATTACAAAAATCAGCTTACAAAGCTAAATAAAATGTGCTTCCATCCATTCATAGCAGTCAAAAAAGTAAGCTGGGAAAGCTGTACCAGGATGTTCTTAAAACATAGGACATGTCAGGTAAATTGACGGTTTTTATCCCCGAAAGCCCCTGGATTCAGGGGTGAGCTGCAACCTATTTACAGGATTAATTGTCTTACGAACAGTGAATTATAGCATTCCCTTCATTGTTAATAAAAAAGATAATCAGGTTCATCATAAATAAATATCTTTTATGACTGATTGTAAACAGGTTATTTTCAGTTTATTATAACCAAAACCGGCATTCAGGGTAGATGATATACCGTAAACAAATAATTATTCTATTTGGCATCGTATTTTTCAGCCTGGCAACCAATACTGCCAATGCTACCCCTTTTACTATCAATGTTAGTAAAACCGATATTACCTGCTTTGAAGCCGATGACGGTACTGCAGTAGTGGACATGATCACAGGAGGAACAGCTCCCTTTACCTTCGAATGGCGGACAGGGGGTTTCATTCCAATACCTGGTGAAACAGATAGCACTATAACCGGACTTGGACCGGGAAATTACTGGGCCGTGGTGTACGACAATGACGGTCACTCCCAATTCTGGGGATTTTCCATCATCGAACCATTTGATATCCAAATATTCTTTATCAACAAAACGGATGTACTATGTAATGGTGAGAGCACAGGCTATATCGATATCCTTGCGGGAGGTGGAACACCACCCCTGCAATTTTCCGTAAATGACGGATTGGATTATCAGGCCAGTCCGGTATTCAGCAACCTGCTGGCTGGTGATTACTATATCAGGATTCTCGACAACAATGGTTGTGAAGAAAGTTATTTAAGTAATCCGGTAACCGTAAATGAACCAAGCCCGGTTTCCATCACGGGAGAATCCTCAACAACCATCAATTGTAACGGGGTTGATGATGGTACCATTACCGTAACTGCCAGCGGGGGAACAGGAACACTTACTTATACATTAAACCCGGGAGGGGTATCCAATACGACAGGCAACTTTACTGGAGTAGGACCGGGATCATACATTGTCACCGTTTCAGATGATAACGGCTGTTCTGATATCAGTGGTTCTTTCGATTTCTCCTATCCTCCTCTGCTGGAAATATCCAATGAAGCCTTTACCCCAATCAATTGTTTTGGCATAGATGATGGTACCATTACCATTACTGCCAGCGGGGGAACAGGATTGCTGACCTACACTATCATACCGGGTGGTGGTAGCAATAATGACGGGAATTTCACAGGCATAGGTCCGGGCAGCTACAGCATTACGATCATTGATGAGAATGGATGTACGGCCACCAGCAATATTTTCAACTTTGCCTATCCTCCGGACATAATAATCGACAGTGAATCCTTCGAACCACTAACCTGTAATGGGATAGATGATGCCACCATTACCGTATCAGCCAGCGGAGGTACCGGAACATTGACCTATGAACTCAATCCCGGAGGCATTACCAATACTACCGGCATTTTCACGGGACTCGGTCCGGAAACCTATACGGTAGAAGTCACCGATGATAACGCATGCGGTCCGGTTTTCAGTTCGCCATTCATACTGGCCTATCCTGCTTCCATAATAATAGACAGTGAATCTTCTGTACCGCTGAGATGTTTTGGTATTGATGATGCCTCTATTGCTGTATCTGCCAGTGGGGGGACAGGTACATTGACCTATACACTGAACCCCGGTGCCCTTTCCAACACTACTGGGGATTTTACCAATCTTGCACCAGGAAATTATACGGTGAGAGTCACCGATGACAATGGATGCTTCGTTGTAAGCAGTGTATTTAACCTTTCTTACCCTCCACAGCTTGTGATCGACAGTGATGTATTTACCGGGCTAAACTGCAACGGGATTGATGACGGCAGCATTACGATTTCAGCCAGCGGAGGGACAGGTTCCCTGACCTATACCCTTAATCCTGGAGCCATTGCCAGTAACACGACCGGTATTTTCACGGGGATAGCACCAGGTACATATACGGTTAATATTACCGATGACAATGGCTGCAGCCTGGATAGCAATCCATATACTTTTGTTTATCCTCCGGCCATCATCATTGACAGTGAAACATTCCAGGCTTTGACCTGTAACGGGATCAATGACGCTTCTATATCTGTGTCGGCCAGTGGCGGAACCGGGACCCTTACCTATACGCTGAATCCGGGAAGTATTACCAATACAACCGGTGATTTCACGGGACTTGGGCCCGGCTCATACACTGTTGATGTAACAGATGCCAATAGTTGTGGTCCGCTTACCAGCACGCCGGTCACATTTAATTACCCGGCGGCCATAGTCATTGACAGTGAATCTTCTATCCCACTAACATGTTTTGGGATAGATGATGCCAGCATTGCCATCTCAGCAAGTGGGGGTACAGGTACCTTGACCTATACACTGAATCCAGGGGCCGTTTCCAACACAACAGGTGATTTTGCCAGTCTGGGACCAGGCAACTATTCTGTTACTGTCACTGATGACAACGGTTGTTTTGAGATCAGCAGTGTTTTCAACCTGGTATATCCTCCGGCCATTACTATCGACAATGAATCATCAACTATCCCAAACTGTAACGGGGTGGATGATGGTACCATTACAGTAGCAGCTTCCGGCGGCACAGGCTCCCTTACCTATACCCTCAACCCAGGGACTGTTTCAAATGCCACCGGTACTTTTACCGGATTAGGACCGGGCGACTATACCATCACGGTAAGTGATGATAATGGATGTTCGGTCAACAGCAACCTGTTTAGTCTCAGTTATCCTCCAGCCATTGTTATTGACAGTGAAACATCAACAGGCATCACCTGCCATGCCGCTGATGATGCAAGCATTACTATTACTGCCAGCGGTGGCACCGGTACCCTGACATATACCCTGAATCCGGGGGCAATTGAAAGCAATACGACAGGGGTTTTCATCGACCTGATGCCCGGCATTTATTCTGTTGCTGTCAGCGACCCCAACGGATGTGGTCCTATAAACAGTAGTGATTTTACATTTACGGAACCGGCTGCCTATAATGTAGTGGTCGAACCCACATCTAACAAAACCCTTGCTTGTTTCGGAGATAATAACGGAAGTCTGGATATAACCGTGACCGGCGGAACCCTGCCTTACAGGTATAACTGGACAGGTCCGAGTGGATTTTCAGATACCCTTCAGAATATCAGTGGACTGGAAGTGGGACTGTACAACTTAATGCTGCTGGACAGCAATGATTGTGCCATCAACTATGAACCTCTGGATAGTATTACCTCACCACCTGAACTTTTAATCCTATCACCCGACATCACCCATGTCAGTACCTGCTGGGGAGATCCCACCGGGTCATTTACCATACATGTATTGGGAGGAACCGGGATAAAGGAATTTTCACTTGAAGGAGGGCCATTCCAGACCGATAGTACATTTACCAACCTCCCGGGAGGAGACTACAATGTAGTGATCAGGGATGCCATGGGATGTTTGGTTCCTACAATTGTCACCATCAACTCCCCTGCCGGCATTGCAACTGATACCATCATTATTTCACCGGTAACCTGCTATGGTGATACGGATGGATCCATTGAGATAAGAGGTTCAGGAGGTACGGCACCCTATAATTATACCCTGAACCCGGGAGCCTTAAGCAATGCCACTGGGATTTTCACCAACCTTCCGCCAGGAACCTATACTGTGACCATTGAGGATACACAAGCATGTCCTTCCCATACCACACCCGGACTTGAGGTACTTGAGCCAGCTCCCTTCCTGGTTGATTCGGTAGTACCTGTTGACATTACATGCGGGGGACTAGGTGATGGGATGGTTGAGATTTTTGCATCCGGCGGACTCATGCCCTACAGCTATTCAGCCGATGATGGTTTCTCATGGGATACTTCTTCCGTTATTAGGGGACTGGGACCGGGGAACTATGTTACGATTGTCAGGGCTGTCAGTGGATGTATGGCCTGGGGTGATACCATTTCAATGGTTGATCCGCCTGTCCTCAGCCTGGATACTTACACATCTACAGACATTACTACCTGTGCAGGCGATAGTACGGGGACTATTACGGTCTCGGCATCGGGTGGCACCGGAAGTCTGGAATACTCCATGGATAGTGTGAACTGGCAACCCAATGGCGATTTTGTAAACCAGCCAGCCGGAATCCATATTGTTTTGGTGAGAGATTCAAAGGCATGTGTTCTGGCCTTCCCACCATTGACCATAGATGAGCCGCCAGCCATCATTGCCATAATTACGACTGAAACCTCCCTAAATGGGCAGCCTGGTTCAATTAGCATATCTGCTTCCGGTGGAACCGGTAGCCTGGAATATTCCATTTACGGACCAGGTGGGCCTTTTGTGACAGATACGGAATTCTCAGTATGGCCGGAATTTTATACTGTTGTAGTGCGTGACCAGAATGCCTGCACTTATGTTGATACAGTAGAAGTAACCGCCACTCCTCCCCTGGAAGTCAATGTGGCCTATACCATCATCGACTGCCACAATGAAAATGATGCAACTATTTCGTTGACACATCTCAATGGAACTGGGTCAGTACTGTATTCAATCGATGACGGTGTGACATTCCAGGCTTCGGGCAATTATACTGATCTGCCCGGGAACACCTACCTGGTCCATGTAAAAGATGATGACCGCAGGATTTTCCGTGATACCATTGAGATCATTAATCCTGATGCCCTGGTCGCTACTTCAGCCATCACTCCTGCCACATGCAGCCACTTTACCTATGACGGTGCCATTGATCTGACTGTGACAGGGGGCAGAGGGACGCATTCTTACCTGTGGTCAAATGATTCAATCAGCCAAGATCTGGGCGGGCTTGAAGCGGGAGTTTTCTCGGTTATCATTACAGATACGAGCAACTGCCAGTTCATGGATACCTATACGGTTGATGCCAAAACCCCCCTGGTGGCCGATGCTGGCAATGATACCACTGTTTGCCGGGGAGAAGAGGTGAACCTCAATGGATCAGGAGGTACCATATTTTTCTGGTGGCCGGAAGAGGGATTGAGTAACCCTGCTATATCAAATCCGGTAGCCACCGTTAATGATTCGGCAACTTATGTCATGACCATTTCAGAACCTGGCGGATGTATCAGCAAGGATACCATTACCCTTGCTGTCTACGCAGATCTGGGCATTGACGCCGGTCGGGACACAACTGTAGCAGAAGGCCAGTCCATTACCCTGCATGCTTCAGGCGGACCCTTTACCGAATATCAGTGGCTGCCTGAAGATGGACTGGATAATCCAAACATCCAGTCACCTTCACTGGTGATAAGACAAGATATTACTTATCGCGTTTTTGGCACTACCACCAAGGGCTGCCAGGAATCAGATTCCATCAACATCACAATTGCTGGTGGATTGGTCATCTATAGTGGTTTTACACCAAACGATGATGGCAGAAATGATTTATGGGATATTGATTTTGTAGAGTATTATCCCAATATAGTTGTCATGGTTTATGACCGCTGGGGACGACAGGTATTCTATTCGAAAGGTTACAGCAGTGACAAACGATGGGATGGAAGATTTAACAGTGAAGACTTGCCAACAGGCACCTATTATTATGTTGTGAACCTGAATGATGGCAGTGAGCCCTATAAAGGTCCGGTTACAATTGTAAGGTGATATGAAACGCTATACAGGTATATTATTCATTCTGCTTGGCTGCCTGGTACTGCCAGTAAAGGGCCAGCAAGCCCCCCTGTACACCCAGTACATGTTTAATCAGCTCTTGTATAATCCTGCACTGGCGGGTGTTGATCCCTACTACCAGATCCGCTCCAACCACCGTTTCCAGTGGGTAGGTATGACCGATGCTCCCTTGACGAATGCCCTTGCCTTTCATGGTCCTCACCCCACTCTCTCCATGGGTTATGGGGGATACATCTACCATGATGTTACCGGTCCCACAAGCCAGACTTCAATCACCGGGACATATGCCTACAATGTCGGACTTACCGATGAAATGAGACTGTCCATGGGTATATCTGTCGGTGTGATGCAATACAGGGTGGACGGAACCCAGATCACGGTAAAAGATCCCAGTGACCAGGCGCTGCAGCAAGCGGTTTATACCAGCTGGGTACCTGATGCCAATCTGGGCCTCTACCTGTACCATAAAGATTTTTATGTGGGATTTTCGACTGCCCACCTGGTCACTACAAAATTAAAACTATATGAACCGGGGATAGGTATTAATAAACTGAAGACACACTTCTTTCTTACGGCCGGATATATTTGGGAGATTAACCAGGATTTCAAACTGGAGCCATCCGCTATGTTGAAGGGATCCCTGCCCGATGCTTTACAGCTTGACATCAATGCCAGGGTTATCTGGCAGGATATGGTATGGGGTGGAATTTCCTATCGTACGGGTGATGCCGTTTCCATACTTATTGGATATGCTTTTGAGGAAAAGATCTATTTTGGCTATTCATATGATATCACCTTATCCGATCTGAAAAACTACAACTCGGGCACTCATGAGATCATGTTCGGATTCCGTTTCAATGACATCAAATAATCCCGGTAACCAGGCTTGATTGAATACGCTTCCAAATAAACATTAAATTTGTACGTTAGTTGATAAAACCACTGATATGAATCGGTTAATCATCCTTGTGTTTCTGGTGCCCATATTCATAATGGGATCATGCCAGCGTGACCGGCTGCGAAAGGACCTATTGGTGAAGGATGAATTAATACCACTTCTTATCGACCTTCATATGGTATATGCTATACAATCATCCGTGGAATACAGGAAAATATCACAGGATGTTGATTCGGTGGATGTGTACACCTATATTTTTGAAAAACACGGGGTTTCGAAAATTGTATTTGATTCCTCCATTGCCTGGTACTCCCGTCATCCCAAACTATTCACGGAAATATATGATGAAGTAGTAATGGATCTCACACAAAAGCAGGATTCACTTGAATCAATTGAGATGGAGTAGACAGGAAATCGATGAGAAAAATTGCTGCTAATTTTATTGTGCCTGTTTCTTCTCCTCCCCTAAGAAACGGGATTGTTGTAGTTGATGACGATGGCAGTATACGTGATGTGATTGACACGGGTGGCAAGCTCAGGGAAAGCAGCAGCCTGGAATTCTACGAGGGCATAGTTACCCCCGGTTTTGTCCTTCCCTGGTACCGGGCCCCAGTCAAGGCAAAAACCTTTACAGAATCAGGGTTCAGAGATTTTGACCTCCTGCTTTTCCAGCAGGGTATAAAAGGGATAGGGATAATTGAAAGAAAGGCTGGTTTTTTTGCCAAGAAAAAAGAAAGTCCGATTACCTATCATTCCATCCTCGAATTATGTCCCGAATCAGACCAGGAGGTATTTGATGTTTACCAGAAGGGGATTGATCTTATTTCAGAGAGCTGGAATGAATACAACCAGGCATGCTCTGTCAGCTGCTGCACATCATCCCTGATGGAAACGGATATGGCCGGGTATATTCTTCAATTTGCAGCCAAGCATCAGATGGTAATGCCTTTGGAGGATTCTGAAAAATGGCCATTGCCGGAACAGGTAACCCGTGTAATACAGCAAATGGATCGAATGTCTGAAGAACCCCCGGAAGGAATAAAATTGAACGCCCACCTGGTTCTGATTCATGATGTGGCAGACCTGCCTGCAATTGCCCGTCAGAATCCGGATGAGGTATTCACCACTTTCCATAGTACCAGGTTAAATAAAAACCTGAATATATTGGAAGCTTTACGAGACTTGCAGGGATTATCATCAGAACACTCTCTTTTGGATGTCCTCCCGGCCTACACTTTAAATGCAGCCGAAGCATTATTTGAGGATCATATTTCAGGAAGCATCGAACCGGGAAAAAAGCCTGGGTTAAACCTGCTGTCAAATATGGAACCTGGAACTTTCAAATTAACCGAGAAAAGTACTCTCAGGGTTCTTATCTAGTATGCGGACTGGATCCGGGAATGCTCCCATAGTGGATATTAGAGTCCCTTTTTCCGAAAATAGTCTACGGCCTCTTTGTCATATTTCAGGAGATGGTTCTCAAACCATTCCTCGAGGTAGATCAACATCGTTCGGCAGGTTTCACCTACATCTTTTTCATAATCTACCTGAAATTGTATCACCCTTCTGATAAATTCCTTATGCAGGTCTTTATGTTCCTTTATGCTTGGAAAACTATAATCCTTTAAATATATCTCTTCCTGGATCAGGAAATGTTCGGCATAATGAGCCAGGCTGAAAAATATCTTGGATGCTGAATCTTTGCAAACACCGGCATCCAGGTTTTCTTTCAGTGAGCTGACAATATTGAAGAAATACCGATGCTGTTCATCAATAAATTTAACGCCTGTATTGTAATCCTCATTCCAGATATATTTTTCTTCCATATCGATCAGGGTATTTGCCAATTCCATATCAGACAAAAATAGATCCTGACCCTGCTCCGACCAATGATATAAATCATACACTGGAGCTGTTATCACTGGATGGTTCCTGAAGGATAATGGCTTTTAAGCCTGTCATAAAGCAATTGAAATGTCTGATCCCGGTCAATATGATAACATCTCAGAATATTCCCTTTTGTTCCCTTAAACTTATATGACAGATCCGGATCAACTTCAGGACAGCTGACCTCCTGCCATAAGGCGATATCAGGATCTACCAGGGCCGCAATATCTCCCAAATCAAAAAATCCCTTGTCATTTTCCATAAACCATGGATTGGTAAACCTGTATTCGTGCAAATACTTCCCGATATCCCCGAATGGCATTACTTGCCGTTCAGATTCCTCCATAGGGCAGGTCAGGTAGGTACCTGTATCGAACAATATCAGTGGTACCGGGACATGAAACAGCGTTATGGCAGCAAGTCTGTCACCGAATACATTGAAATTCCAGCATTTTTCGGGCCATCTTGTACGGCCATGCCAGAAGAATACTACCCTGTCTCTAATTTCAGGACGTTTTAAGTAGGCTGAAGCCAGGTTTGTAGCCGAGCCAAGTGCAATTACCCAGATTGGATCCTCCCTGGAAGATTCCATTGCTTTTTGTATGATGAAATCCACACCTTCAGATTCAGAAGGCTCATATTTATACCTCAAGGGATGTGATCCTTTAAAAACAGGGTATTTGTCCTCAAAACCTGATTTCTTAAGCAATAACTTTATTTCCCGATAAGATTTCTCTATCCCATCCGGACCACCGCCCGAATTATCGTAATTAGCCGCCACGAATCCTTCTATTTCAAACCGGTCATTAGATAACAATGCCAGTACTATAGCCCATTGATCATCTATCTCATTTTTTGCATCAGTATCTATAATGACCCTCAGTTTCTCATTTTTATCCGGAATTCCGGGAACAATCCTCTCGCTGAAATCAAAATTTCTAATATCTATTTCCTGGCTGGCATACCCGGTTTGCGGGTAAGCCCATAAGGTATTGAACAAAACCATTAAGCTCAATACAATAGATCTGGTGCGATTATTAGCCTTCATTGCAATTAGTTTTTGCCCGTAAGTTACAATAACTTTATATTTGCCCCTGATTTTTCCATTATGGCTACATTCTTATTCGATGATATCATATTTGGACCCGTAAGCAGCAGACGGCTGGGAGTATCATTGGGTATCAACCTGGTGCCTTTGAACCGCAAGGTCTGCACATTTAACTGCATCTATTGCGAATGCGGATGGACCTCCGACCGGGACCTCCCATCGGAGGGTTATCCAACAAGGGAACTTATCGCAGACAGCCTGCGGAAAAAGCTGTTGGATTTACAAGACGTCGGGGCCATGCCTGACGCCCTCACATATGCAGGAAACGGAGAGCCAACCCTTCATCCTGAATTTTATGATATCATATCTGATACAGTACAGATCCGGGATGAATATGCTCCTGAAAGCAAGATTGCTGTTTTGTCAAACGCATCACTGGCTCACCTGCCAAAAGTGAGAGAAGCTTTGATGCTGGTGGATCGAAATATCCTCAAACTTGATACTGGCATTGAGAAAACCTTTGAGGTGTTGAATCAACCTCCTCCAGGTTTCAAACTTGCCAAAATCATCGATAACCTGAAGTATTTCGATAAAAACCTGATCATCCAGACCCTGTTTGTCAGGGGCTCATACAAAGGGATAGAAATTGACAATACAAGCCAAGAGGAGATTTCCACCTTGCTTAAGCTATACTGGGAGATCAGTCCGGATGAAGTACAGGTTTATACCATTGCCCGGGATACTCCAATCAGCACCCTGAATAAAGTGTCTCTCGCTGAACTGGAAGACATCGCTGTAAAAATCGAGAAACTGGGAATTAATACTTCTGTATTTCCATAATGGCGTTAAACATGATCCAATGAGGATCCTAATTTGCCCCTTAAACTGGGGACTTGGCCATGCCAGCCGTGATGTGCTGGTAATACAAAAACTGCTCGAAGCAGGACATGAAGTTATCCTCGGTGGAGATGGTATGCCACTAAAATTCCTGGAAACAGAATTCCCGGAACTGAAAAGAATCCATCTACCATCCTCAATACGTATTACCTATTTCAAACACCTGCCAGCCTGGCTGAAAATATTTATTTTATCCCCATTCCTTCTGTACAGTTTCATCATCGAACGTTACAGGTTGAAAAAGATCGTCCGCAAGATTCACCCCAATGTAGTTATCTCAGACAACCGTTATGGGTTATGGTCAGAAAACGTGAAAAGTATCCTTATCACCCACCAATGCAGTATTAAGTTCCCGGTATTTATGAAATTTCTGGAATATCCGGCAGCGCTTTTTATAAGGCTATTGATCGAAGGATTTGACCATTGCTGGATTCCAGATTATTCAGGCCCACAGAATCTTTCCGGGGATCTGTCCCATCGTTTCCCCCCGCCATCGAATGCAACATATATAGGTCCCATTTCAAGATTTTCAGTCCCTGCAATGCCCACTAAAAAGGCATCTCAGACAAGCCTGACAGATCAGGCAGAAAATCTGCCGGATGCCGATTTACTAATCCTGCTCTCTGGACCTGAACCACAAAGGACAAGACTGGAAAAGACCGTGTTGAAACAGGTCCACACCTTACCTCTCAAAACAACCATCATGCAGGGTTTGCCCGGGAAATATGAAACCATTGAAATCGGGCCATACCATACCATGATAACTCACCTACCAACCAGGGAATTGAAAGGGTTAATACAAAAAGCCAGGTTCATCATATGCCGATCAGGATACAGTAGCATAATGGACCTGGCAGAGCTGAAAAAGACGGCCTTGATCATCCCGACTCCGGGACAGACAGAACAGGAATATCTGGCGGATTACCTGGCAGAAAAAGGGATGTTCCTTTCATGTAGCCAACATGAATTTGATCTGTCTGCAGCATTGCGAGAGCTGGAAGAATTCGAACCGGAGTTTTCATTCACCAGTGAGGATCAATTAATGAAAAATATTAAAGATCTTTAATTGATGAAGCCCTGTTTTCAGTAAAGCATCATGGTGGCCAACACAACAGCAAAACCCAGGACAAATCCAGTGTAAACTTCAACCTGAGTGTGGGCTTTTAAGAGCAGTCGGGCCGTTCCTGTAATTCCGGTGAAAAGGATAACCAATATCAGGTAAAAGGACAAGTTCACCTTCAGGTAGAAAGAAATAAATGTGATCAGTGCAACGAGCCCTCCCAATCCTACCATATGCATACTGATCTTGAAACTTATGGTGATGAAAAATGTGATCAGCAGACTAATTATTGCACCAAGCATGAAAGAATAAAACATGCTGGGTATGTCAATGCGCCTGATCAGGTAAAAGCAAAATACAAACAGGAAAAAAGTAATGATGATAGGTATATACCTGTCCTTTCTTTCTTTCATCTGATAGGAGTTAATTATTTCCTGATACCGAAGGAAAAGGATAAACATCAAAGGAATAAAAAAGGTGCAGACAAAAACGATAGAAGTAATCCAGGCTTTTATATTAAAGGGAAGGTATGACAGGTATGTGCCTGAGTAGAACAATACAAGGAATCCAACCGTCGGGATGAGTAAAGGATGGAAAATATGGGAGATAATTTTGGATAATTTCTCTAACATGAACCAATCTGGACTATTTTAACTCCTTTCTGAGGCGGGCTACCGGGATGTTCAGCTGTTCACGGTACTTGGCTACGGTACGGCGTGCAATATGATATCCCTTTTCCTGCAAAATTTCCGCCAGTTTTTCATCAGTAACTGGCTTTTGTTTATCCTCCCCCTCAATACACTCTTCAAGGATCTTTTTAATCTCCCGGGTGGATACCTCTTCCCCGCTTTCGGTCTGGAGTCCTTCGGAAAAGAAATACTTAAGCGGAAAAATGCCAAAGTGAGTCTGGATATATTTGCTGTTTGCCACCCTGGATATGGTAGAAATATCCAATCCGGTAATATCAGCAATATCCTTAAGGATCATGGGTTTAAGAACCTTCTCATCACCTTCCATGAAATATTTATGCTGATAATTAATTATGGCGTTCATAGTCAGCATCAAGGTGTTCTGCCTCTGCCTTATGGCATCAATAAACCATTTTGCTGAGTCCAGCTTCTGTTTGACAAATGCTACAGCATCTTTTTGTTCTCTTGAGGCATTGTTCTTGCTAGCACTGTAGCTCTGCAACATTTCACTGTATGTCTGGCTGATCCTCAGTTCAGGTACATTCCTGGCATTAAGGCTCAGTTGCAGCTCACCTTCATCGTTATCGAGAATAAAATCGGGGACAATGTGCATTATGCTTTTATTCTGCGGATCGCTGAAAGAGCTTCCTGGTTTCGGATTCAGTTTCAGGATCTCCTCCAGGGCCTCTTTAAGCTGCTTTTCAGAAATATTCAGCCGGGTAATAATTTTTTCATAGTGTTTCTTGGTGAATTCATCGAAATAGTACTTCAGGATCTTCCGTGCTAAGGCAATCAGAGGATCCTCCATATTCTTCACCTCAATCTGTAGTAGCAAACATTCCTGAAGATCTCTTGCACCTACCCCTATTGGATCGAAATCCTGGATCACCTTCAGGATTTCATGCAATTCTTCTTCTGTGGTAATAAGATTTTGCGAGAAGGCCAGGTCATCAACGATGGCATTGAGTTTACGTCTCAGGTAACCATCTTCATCTATATTTCCCAGAATGTACTGGGCAAGCGATTCCTGCTCATCTGTCAGGTCTCTCAATCCTAACTGTGCTTCCAGGTGTTCATGAAAGGAGGTCCCCACTGAAAACGGGATCTCTTCCTTCTTATCATCTTTAGAATAATTTTTCGTGGCAAGCCGGTAATTGGGTACATCCTCATCATTCAGGTAGTCATCAAGGGAAAATTCTTCCTGGTCCTGGTCTTTCTCCTGACTTACTTCTTCCTCCAGCCCCTCCTGCTCGGTGGTTTGTTGATCTTCTCCGCCTTCCTCAAGCACAGGATTTTCCTCCAACTCTTTCTTGATCCGCTGTTCAAGTTGCAATGTAGGGATCTCCAGCAACTTGATCATTTGGATCTGTTGCGGGGATAGTTTCTGTAATAGCTTCTGTGATAATCTCTGTTTAAGCATTAATCCTATAGCCTGTAAATACTGAGAAAAGATACAAATTTTAACAACAACAGGAAAGGATTAAACACATGTACTAGTAAGTACGTGATCCCCACATGAATTGCCCAACATTGACATAGGCTGCCCGGGGATTCACACACATTACCGGAATCCTGTTGCTGTTTGCAATAATGTATTGCTCAGGTGCCCCCATCATATAATCTGCGACACTGATATTCTTGGTAGTCGTTATCAGGATCAGGTCCGCCTTCTTCTCAATGGCAAAATCAAGGGTTTCTCTGGCAAATTTTGAAGATTTTTTTGCAGTATGGATCTCATAATCCAGATTATTTTGTATCAGAAACTTAACGGCAAAAGTCAGGTTTCGGTTCACTTTTTTCACAAGGCCAGTATCGCTCACAGGTGCCTTGAACAGATATACTTTGCTGTTAAAATATTTCCCCAGGTAAATGGCCCATTGAAGTTTTTCCTTGTTCTCGGATTTAAAATCAATGGGGAAAACAATGCTATTGAAACGGTCTTCAGAACTTGGTTTATCCTGTATCACCAGGAATGGGACAGATGAACCAATGATCACCCTCAGGGCCCAGCTTCCGGTATACTTCTGAAGCCCCTTGATCCCATGGGTCCCCATGATCACCATCAGGGCATCTGTTTCACTGGCATATTCAGCGATCTTTTTAAAGATGCTGCCTGTTAGGACAATCCCCTCTAATTCATATTTATGTATTTTGCTGAGATCGTCAAGCTTCTGCTGGAAATCATTCTTTATTTCCTCCAGTCCATCTTTAGCTTTGACGGAATCAACTATATGGACTAGCCGGATACTGTTATTCATATGTCTCCCTATCCGGATGGCATGCAGCAGTGCATTCTCAGACATTTCGGTATGATCCCAGGTAACAATAAGGGTATTCCTACTTTTCTCCATAAACAAATTGAATCTTCAATAAAATTACACGAAAGTTTTAATAATGAAAAAAAACTATTTTTGTATTTCAATATAAATGAGTGCAAATCAATGAAAGAAGCGGACAGGCCAAAGATAAAAGACATCCTTGATGCGGGTGAAATCGGAAAAGAATACCAGATAAAGGGATGGGCCAGGACCAAAAGGGGAAACAACAATATTGCTTTTGTTGCCATCAATGATGGCAGCACTATTCATAACATTCAGGTAGTACTTGATGTTCCAAACTTTGACGAAGAGATGGTCAACCAGATCACCACAGGGGCCTCCGTCGCTGTAACCGGTACGCTTGTGGAATCCATGGGCAAGGGACAAACCATTGAGATCCAGGCCAAAGAATTGGAAGTTTACGGTCCCGCCGATCCAGAAACCTATCCACTTCAGAAAAAGGGACATTCCATGGAGTTCCTTCGGGAGATTGCTCATTTGCGTCCCCGGACCAATACCTTCGGTGCTATTTTAAGGATACGCCACCACCTGTCTTATGCCATCCATAAATATTATAATGACAATGGCTTTTTCTACATGCATACGCCGATTATAACAGGTTCCGACGCTGAAGGTGCCGGTGAGATGTTCAGGGTTTCTACCCTTGATCCGCTTTCACCTCCACTGACGGAAGGAAATGAGGTCGATTTTCAGAAAGATTTCTTCGGGAAGGAAACCAACCTGACTGTTTCCGGCCAGCTGGAAGGAGAGCTTGGAGCGCTGGCATTATCAAAAATCTATACTTTTGGTCCCACTTTCAGGGCCGAAAACTCAAACACACCCCGCCACCTGGCTGAATTTTGGATGATAGAGCCGGAAATGGCCTTTTATGAAATTGAAGATAACATGGACCTGGCAGAGGATTCTTTGAAACAGCATGTAGCTTATATCCTTGATAATTGCCTCTCTGACCTGGAATTCCTCCAGAAAATGTATGACAAAGAGCTGCTTGAAAGGCTGAATTTTGTGCTTGAACACGATTTTAAGCGGATCGTATATACCGAGGCTGTAGAAATTCTTGAGAAGTCTGGTCAGAAATTTGAGTTCCCGGTAGGCTGGGGAGAGGACCTGAAATCAGAACACGAGCGTTACCTGGTGGAGAAACACTACAAGAAACCTGTGATCATTACTGATTACCCGAAAGAGATCAAAGCTTTCTACATGAAGCAGAACGATGATGGAAAGACCGTCAGGGCCCTTGACGTACTGTTCCCTAGGATTGGTGAGATCATTGGGGGGTCCCAGCGCGAAGAGAATTTTGATAGCCTCAACCAGCGGATCGATGAGCTGAAGATACCAACTAAAGATCTCTGGTGGTATCTCGAAACCCGCAAATTCGGAACAGCTCCCCATAGCGGGTTCGGACTTGGCTTCGAGCGGCTTGTGCTGTTCATCACCGGTATGAGTAATATCCGGGATGTCATCCCCTTTCCCCGAACCCCAAAGAATGCGGAGTTCTAACGACGGGATGATTATTCGATCTTCATGAATTTTTCCGTATGAAACTTTTTCTCCTGATGGCGCTGTCTCCATGTACAGGTGGATTGGCCAGTAGTAGTTCCGCAATTTCTCCCATTGTCAGGTTCTGAGACCGTACCCCTTCTACGCCCAATCCCAGGAAAACCAATGTTGCAAGTAAAAGTGTTTTAATGTTAGTGGTTCTCATGCCCTGAAAACAATGATTTGGCTGAACAGCCTGGAAGCCGCCTAAATATATTTGCGAAATATTTATTTCTGAATTGTATCAACCTAAGATTATAAACTGAACATACCCCGAAATTTTAGCCAAAGCCAAAGCTGAGCTGAGGGTGAAGTGTTTTTTGATGTTTTAGGGAGCCCTGGTATTCCGATGACAGACTTTAGATGACGGACTTTATACTTGTCGCCTATACCCACATTAATTTTCAATCCATATTTCCTTTCTTTTCTTCCCTGGTCCGCTACCGCCAGATCGAATAATAAGATGCCGGGGCCCAATTCAAGTGACTGCTCATCGAAAAAGATGTATAATATCGGATTGTTAGCATATAATGACAATAAACAGATAATAAATATCTTTTGATGGATATTTTTTATCCTAATATTCATCAATAAAGCTAATAACAGGATAAAATATATCTTTTCCGAGTTTTATTCATCCTTGCTGTCGATATCAGCCTTGTCTGTACTATATACAAGTGACTGGAAGAATTTACAGATCCTGAGAAAGTAACCTCATTTTCTTTTGCTTTTCACTTAGGAAAATTCCGAAATCAAGGTCCAGCCTACAAAGCAGAGAAATCTAAAGGAATTATTGGGGAATGTCCAAAAGATTATAAATGCTTGACAATTAATAGTAATAGTTATAACTTGAGGTATATTGGCATCTACCAGTGCAGAAATGAAATCAAAATCACTTCTCCGGAAGCTTGTTTCAAATGCGCTCATACAGGCCTTCGTAATCTATGTAAGCGGTTCGTGGGTTGTCATCGAGATTATTGAATATTTCATAGAGCATTTCAGCGTAGATGACAAGGTCAGGATCATCCTGCTGATCATTCTGCTTTGTGGATTGCCCATTGCATTGTTTCTTGCCTGGCACCTGAACAGGGAAAAAGTCACTACCCTAAAGAAACCATCCGGACGGCCGGCCAGTCGGTTTCGAAGACCTCTTTTCATGATTCCCGCAACCGTCATCATGCTGCTGATAATTGTAGCTGGCATCAGATATTTCAACCGGCAGGCCAGGATCAGGTGGGCCCACAATGAGGCCTTGCCGGAAATTGAGAAGCTGAATAATGAATTAAAGTTCCACGATGCCTTCCGATTGCTGCAGAAGGCTGGGAAATATGTTTCTGAGAATCCTGAATACCAGGAATTGGCATCAATTGTATCCATAAAATCCACCTTCCTTACAGATCCTCCGGGTGCTGAGGTTTACATCCGGCAATATTCCGATATGGATGGTGAATGGGAAAAACTGGGTAAAACACCGATTGACAGTATCCAGCTTCCTAATTTTGCCTTCAACCTAGTGAAAATTAAGAAACCCGGATATGAAGAAGTACTGGCAGTATCACCTACAAGGGATGTTCCATTTTTCAGAAAACTGCCGCCGCTCGAAACCATCCCCCCAGGTATGGTGTACGTGGATGATTACCGGTATGGTGCCAGTGCATATTTAAGCGATGAAAAGAACGGATTTTACATCGACCGATATGAAGTGACCAACAGACAATTTAAGGAATTCCTTAATAATGGCGGGTATTCAAATCCCGATTACTGGAAGCACGAATTCATTAAAGATGGCAAGACCCTTCCCCGGAAGGAGGCCATGGCTCAGTTTACGGATAAATCCGGCCGGCTGGGGCCATCTACATGGGAAGCCAGTGATTATCCGGAAGGACAGGGTGATTTTCCGGTATCCGGATTAAGCTGGTATGAAGCGGCAGCCTATGCAGAGTACGTTGGAAAAAGCCTGCCTACATCAAAACATTGGGCAAGCGCTGCCGGCTTTTATTCCAACAATATGCGTTTGCTGTTTGGATCCAGAATGCTGAAGATCAGTAACTTTGGAAACGAAGGGACTGAGCCGGTCGGTAAAATGCAAGGTATGGGATATTTTGGCACTTACGATATGGCAGGCAATGTCAGGGAATGGTGCTGGAATGCAACTCGGGATGGGCATATTATTAGGGGAGGAGCATGGGATGATGCCACCTATATGTATATGTACAGGAGCCAGCTTCCGGGTTTTGACCGTTCCCCTAAGAACGGCTTCCGTTGTGTTCAGTATATGGATGAAAATAATATCCCGCAAGAGGCTTTTCAAAAGATTGATTTCATTGAAGACCGCGATTATTACAGGGAAATCCCCGTCAGCAATGAGATATTCAATATCTATAAGGCACAATTCCAGTACGATAGCCTGGCACTTGAAGCCAGCATCGATAAAAGAGACGAAAGCCGTGACGACTGGATCCTCGAGAAAGTTTCTTTCAAGGCGGCCTACGGTAATGAAAGAGTGATTGCCTATCTGTTCCTGCCGAGGAATACAGATCCACCTTACCAGACACTGATATTTTTTCCCGGTTCATATTCCCGGCTGGAGGATGACCTGGAAAACAGCATAGGGACAAAGTGGTTCCTGCCTTACCTGCCAAAGAATGGACGCGCTGTGATGTATCCTGTTTACAAGGGAACCTATGAAAGGATGGGTGACCAGCCCATTGTATGGGGTGAAACACATCAATATACCAACTGGCTGATCAAATGGACACAGGATTTCAGCCGGTCGATTGATTACCTGGAAACCCGGCCCGATATTGATGCCAGCAAGATAGGTTATTATGGCCATAGCTGGGGAAGCAGGATAGGTGGGATCATCCCTGCTGTGGAAGACCGGCTCAAGGCAACCATACTGATTACCGGTGGTTTTATGCACCGGAACCGCCCGGAGGCCGATGCGATCAATTATGTACCAAGGATAAGAATGCCTGTTTTGATGCTGAATGGAAAATATGACATGAGCCTTAACTTTGAAACAGCTGTTAAACCCTTCTATGATCTGCTGGGAACCCCGGAAAAGGATAAATATGTTTATGTGTATGAAACAGACCACTTTGTCCCCAAAAGCGAAATGATCAAGGAGACCCTGAACTTTCTCGACCATTATTTCGGACCTGTAAAATAAAACCTGACACCTGGCATGAAACCCCTGAAATTAACCACGATTACTCTGTTTTTCTGTTTCCTCTTTTCCTGCTCAACCGTAGAACCCGAGCTAATCATCCAGCACCAGGTAACCGGTGCCATAGAAACCAATTGCTATTTGATCTATGACAGTAAAACCTTGGAGGCAGCCCTGATTGATGTGGGTGATGCCATCGATACATTGATGCTATCTATCAAGGAGAATGGCCTGGATCTTACATACATCCTCTGCACGCATGGACATATGGATCATATATATAATGTGCCTTCGGTGCTGAAGATATTCCCGGAAACAAAAACCGTTATTCACAAACTCGATTATGATGACCTGTGGACCCAGGAGGAATGGATCAAGGCAAATTTAGACGCTGAAACCCTGGAATGGTTTAGGAGCGATCCTGACATAAACAAGTTCTTTGATTTTGACCCGGCCACTTTTGGCAAACCCGATATCTTTATCGAGGATGGCCAGGAACTGGCATTGGGAAATTTTACCATCATGGCAATACATTCCCCCGGGCATTCGCCAGGATCTGTCTGCTATCTTGTAGATGGGAAGCTATTCTCCGGGGATTGTCTTTTTTACCGGACCGTGGGCCGGACAGACGTGCAGAACAGTTCCCGGGAGGACCAGATCAGATCGGTCCAGCAACTCTATGCGATACTACCAGACTCAACACCTGTATACCCTGGACATATGCAGTTTACCGATATCTTCTCTGAAAAAACATTGAATTCAAGGATTAAAGCCGATACTGTGACCTGGTAGGGTCTCCAGGGATGGGTAGCTGATGGTATTTAAATACCATACAACATGAAAAAAGGGGCTGTCTCTGCCCCATTTTTCATTTCATACCATGTTTAGTAGTGTATTGTTTGAATTTCAGCATTAAATGTCGCTTGCGAGATTTGCCGGCTGAAATTCAAACAACAACTACTGACACTTTAACACGTTATCCATTTGATGCTTTACAGAAGCAGTATAAGGTTCAACCAGGCAGTTCTTGAATGCTGCACAGGCCTTATCATACTCCACCAGGTTCACATGCGCATTTCCCAGCTCATAATAGATCTTCGCCTTCTTGGCAGCATCATCTTCTTCGTATTCCAGTGCCTTTGCACCAGACTCAACGGCTTTTTCAAACTCTCCCTGCCTGCCATGAGCCACGCAGATCAGGTAATAGACTTCCGCATCTTCCGGATCATACTTGAATGAAGATTCGAAATTGCTGATGGCATCTGCGTAGTTTTCATCCTTGAATGCCAGTTTCCCGGCATTTACATAACCGTCTTTGAGGATCTTCGTGGCCGCAGCAACCGTCTTTTCGTCAACGGGATCAGCATTATTTCCCACCTCAATTGCCTGCTCGAGTGTAGCAACCATATTATCCTGGTCTTTCTGCTTGCGATAGACCAGGCCCTTTCCGTAAATAGCACGGGCATAATCAGGTTGGAATTCAACAGCCTTGTCGAAACTGGCAATCGCGCCTTCAAAATCATCTACTTTCAATTGAGCATTGCCATTGGCATAATATAATTGAGGGATATACTTCAATGATTTGCCTTTTACATCATCATTCCCGTATTTGTCACAGGCAGCTACTGTCTCCTCAAACTTGATTATGGCACCCGGTATATCCTTTGCCTTATAGGTATCCATGGCCATCCGGTAATACAGCTGAGGGATCTGCATTTCAGCTTTTGCTTTCATCTCATCACCCTCTGCCCCGAGGGTTGTGGCCTGTTCAATGGTAGATTCAAAATTCGCAATGGCAGATTCGTAATTTCCTGCAGTCACTTCTGCTGCCCCTGCATTGAAGCTTTCAATTACCTCATTAATGGTCTGGGCATTCAGTGAAAGCGTAAACAGTGTCATGACCAGAACACTGATCAAATTCCTGAAATTTCCTTTTCTTTTTAACATAGAATATAAAGATTTAATTGATAGTCACTTACTAAATTTGAGATTCCTGATCTGCAAAAATAAAATTTTTTAGATAAATTCAACATTTATGCAGGTTTCAATTATCATACCATTTATACTTTATTTCCTTATTGTCATCGGGATCGGGGTCTATACTACCCGGTTTTCGTCCAGGGGTGTATCTGAATTTTTCCTGGGAGGAAGGCAGATGGGACGCTTCGTTGTTGCCCTGTCTGCCGTAGTTTCCGGCCGCAGTGCCTGGCTCTTACTTGGCTTTACAGGTATGGCTTACAGCATGGGATTCTCAGCTGTATGGGCTGTTGCCGGCTATACCCTGGTTGAATTTTTTTTATTCTTATTTTATGCACCTCGTATTAGAAGATTCAGTGGGGATCATGACTGCATCACCATTCCCGATTTTTTTGCGGTCAGGTTCAATGATGAATCTGGGACCCTCAGGATCCTGATCATTATTATTTTCCTCGTTTTTATGGTAACCTATGTTTCCGCCCAATTTGTAGGCGGGGGAAAAGCGTTTTTTACAAATTTTGGGATGGATCAGACCTGGGGGATCATCCTTACTGCTGCCATTGTTCTGGCCTATACTATCCTGGGTGGATTTATGGCTGTGAGCCTGACTGATGTGCTGCAGGGTTTTGTTATGCTGGCAGCGCTGATCGGCTTGCCGGTTTATGCTGTTATCCATATGGGAGGCTGGAACGAAATAAGCAATCAGGTTCTACAGGTGGACCAGGAATTTTTAAACCCAGTTGCCCTTTCATTTGGTATTTTTGCGGGATTTTTAGGGATTGGACTGGGATCACCAGGAAATCCGCATATCCTGGTGAGGTATATGTCCATAAAGGATCCCAGCCAGTTCAGATGGACAGCCATTGTGGGGACCATCTGGAATATCCTGATGGCAGCTGGTGCATTGTTTATAGGATTGATTGGCAGAGCATATTTCCCTGAGGCAGACATGTTGCCTGACGGGGATGCTGAAAATGTTTACCTGAGCCTGGCGGGAGAATTATTACATCCGGTCCTGGTTGGTTTGTTGCTTGCCTCCATTTTTGCTGCCATCATGTCAACGGCTGACAGCCAGTTACTTGTGGCTGCATCCAGTGTGGTCAGGGACCTGTACGAAAGGATATTACAAAAAGATAAATCCCTCCCCCAGAAACAGCTCACCTTACTGAGTCGCTTATGTATTGTATTCCTGGTGATTGTTGCAATCTTTCTGGGAATTGTGATCGAGGACCTGGTTTTCTGGTTTGTCTTGTTCGCCTGGGCGGGTTTAGGAGCTGCTATTGGTCCCACGTCCATCCTTGCACTTTTCTGGAAGCGAACCACGAAAGCAGGTGTAGTAGCAGGACTTATAGGAGGAACGGTTACCGTATTCATCTGGAAATCCGTTCCCGCTTTAAGCGGGCTGATATATGAATTAATTCCAGCCTTTTTCGTAGCCCTGACAGCCACCATCCTGGTGAGCCTCATGACGGATAGAACGAAAAAAAAAGCCATGATCACCTGAATCACGGCCTTGAGTATATATGACGTTGAAATTTCTGCTAATTCATCTCGAACCATTCAGTATCTGCCAGCATCCAATATTCCAAATCAAGATCCTCTTCCAGTATCCTGTCTTCCAGCTTGAAAGTCTGGGTCATCCAGGCTTCCAGGGCCAGTTCTTTTTCTGCATGTACAAATTCAAAATCCATGATTGAAAAGTTTTTCTTCAGTGTCCAGGAGGATTCATCTATCATCCAACTTTCGAATCTGACCTCCCTCTCTCTGTTATATACAAAATCTTTGCCAAAAAGTTCAGGAGATAGTGATGGCATCCTGGTGATCACGATTTCATATTTTTCATCTGGTTCAAACGACATGGCAAGTGCTTGTTGTCCATATCCATAATGGGAAATAAAGAGCAACATGCCTGTCAGAGCCAAGGTTTTAAAGAGTGTTGCGGTATGATTATCTGTTTTCATGATTTCCATTTTCATATATTGATGTATGAACAGCAATCATGCCAATCTTCCTATCATATTGATTATATGATGCTTAGGTCTTGTTAGCGATCCTTATTCCGTACGTATCCGTACACAAAAGTCCATTTTCGTTCATAGGTCAGATTGACTATATTTGAACTGTTAATTGCCAATATGTCGATCAGACTTAAAAATATAAGCAAGAAATACGGGTCACAGCTGGCGCTGGATGATGTGTCTTTTGAAGTAAAAAAAGGAGAAATCCTCGGTTTTATTGGTCCCAATGGCGCTGGCAAATCCACCACCATGAAGATCATAACAGGGTATCTTCCTCCAACAAAAGGTGAGGTTTACATAAATGGGATGGATGCCGTCGAGCATTCCCTGAAGATCAGGAAGATTATAGGTTATCTTCCCGAGTCCAATCCCCTGTATACCGATATGTACGTGAAGGAATACCTCAGGTATATTGCCAGTGTATACGGATTAAGGAAAAATGCCGCTAGACTGGTGTCAGACATCATCGATCGGACAGGTCTGGCTCCTGAAAGCCACAAACAGATCAGGGCCCTGTCAAAAGGTTACCGCCAGCGTGTGGGTCTTGCCCAGGCTTTGATCCATGAGCCGGAGATCCTCATTCTTGATGAACCAACCTCAGGGCTGGATCCAAACCAGATCGTTGAGATAAGAAACCTGATTTCCGAACTCGGCAAGGAAAAAACCCTTATGTTGTCAACCCATATAATGCAGGAGGTGGAGGCGATATGCGACAGGGCAATCATTATCAACAAGGGCAGGATGGTAGCTGATGAAATCCTGGATGGGAAGACAGATCGCCGATTAGAAGATGTTTTCAGGGATTTAACAAACGACTAGCGGCCATACCTACATTAAACTGGCAAGCAATTCTTTCTCCTTTTTGGATTACTATTTTATTTTGCTTATTTCGTAATCTATATAAACAATTCGAAAGTATGAGTTATCTTTTTACATCTGAATCTGTATCTGAAGGACATCCCGACAAGGTAGCCGACCAGATATCAGATGCCTTGCTTGATGAATTTCTGAGACGGGATCCTGAATCAAAAGTGGCCCTCGAAACCCTTGTCACAACCGGATTAGTTGTTCTGAGCGGAGAGGTACATACAAAGGCCTATGTTGATGTACAGGAAATCGCCCGCAGGGTTATAAGAGAAATTGGGTATACAGAAGCTGATTATAAATTTGATGCAGATTCCTGTGGTGTAATATCTGCCATTCATGAGCAATCATCTGATATCAGGCAGGGGGTTGACAGGATCTCCGATGAGGAACAGGGCGCAGGTGATCAGGGAATGATGTTTGGTTTTGCCTGCAGAGAAACAGATGATTATATGCCCCTGGCTGCGAAACTTTCTCATATTTTATTGCAGGAACTGGCTTTCATAAGGAGGGAAAAAGAGAAATGACTTACCTGAGACCGGACTCAAAATCTCAGGTAACCATTGAATATGATGATCATAAGCAACCTGTAAAGGTGCATACCATTGTTGTGTCAACACAACATGATGATTTTGCAGATGACGAAATTATGCTGGCAAAAATTAAGGAAGACGTTAAAAATATCCTTATACCTCGGACTATCGCAAGTCTTCCCGACAGATTAAAGGTCCTTTTTAATAACGATATCATCCTTCATGTCAATCCTACAGGCAAATTCGTTATTGGAGGTCCCCACGGAGATACAGGCCTTACCGGCAGGAAAATCATAGTAGACACTTATGGGGGCAGGGGGGCCCATGGAGGCGGAGCTTTTTCAGGGAAAGACCCTTCAAAAGTTGACCGTTCCGCAGCATATGCCATGCGTCACGTTGCTAAAAACATGGTAGCTGCGGGCCTGGCTGATGAAGTGCTGGTGCAGGTAGCCTATGCCATCGGTGTGGCAAAACCGCTAGGATTATTCATCAATACATTTGAAACTTCAAAAGTATCACTATCTGACAGCGAGATTGCATTAAAAATACAGGAGCTATTTGACCTGCGCCCAAATGCCATCATCAACAGATTTGGCCTGAAAAATCCGATATTCCAGACAACGGCTTCATACGGACATATGGGACGGGATCCTTTTACCCGCATGGAATTACTGTATCCCAACATCAATGGCGATGAAACCATTGAGAAAGAGGTTGAATTTTTCACCTGGGAGAAACTGGATTACGTTGACAAATTGAAGAAGGCTTTCGGTCTGTTGCAATAAAATAGGCTGCATGGGAAAAAAATGGTATGCCATATATACCAAACCCCGGTGGGAAAAAAAAGTTTCCGCCAGGCTGAATGAAAAGGGAATTGAAAACTATTTGCCTTTATTGAAAACCCTCAAAACCTGGAGTGACCGAAAAAAGTGGGTCCATGAACCTTTGTTTAAATCCTATATTTTCGTACACGTAGATGAAGCAAATTATATTCGAGCCCTTCAGACACCCGGAGCAATAAAATATGTAAGTTTTGAACATAAGGCTGTTTCGATCCCTCCGTTACAGATTGAAGCGGTTAGAACCTTTATTGACTCCGGGGAGGACCTTCTGATTGATATTCCAGCACTGAAGACCGGTGACAGGGTACTTGTTATTCGTGGCTCCCTCAAGGATCTTGAAGGCACTCTCATTGAGTTTCAGCAAAAACATAGAGTTCGCATTATGATCGATGGCATCCAGCAATCACTCCACCTCAATCTCCCCCTTTCCCATCTTAAGAAGCTTCCTGCAACTATTGACAACTAATCAAGGTCATTAACGTAAGAATTGTTAATTTAAGGCAGCCAAGCTTTGCTATGCTCAGACACAGGATCAATTTATTGATAATAGATCTGTTCTTAATTGCCTTGTCCTACTTTCTAATAATCAGTATTAAAGGTAGTTATACTCAGTATTTGGCTCATGCATACATGTATGGGCTGGTTATTTTTTCATCAATCTGGATCATAGTTTCTGCCGTATTTAAAAAATTCTTTCCAAATAATCCGACTCAGAACAGTGTAAGTCTCTACATTATTGTTATCAATCTCCTAATATTCGGTATTATCGTTATCTGTATGTATGGTGCCCGGCACCTGGCATATTCCCGCCTCGTTGTTTTCGGCACCATTGCATTGATCACTGTCCTTGAGCTCATCATTAATAAATTATACCGCCTGTTAGTTCAGAACGGAAATGGAGCACATGTAACTTCGAGCCGTAAATCAAAACCATTGTTAAAGGAGGAAGCACAATTCAAGGCCAGACAGGAAAATATAATTCGTGATATTTCTTTATCAGCAAAGCAATTAAGACGTGATATCATCAAGGAATGTGGAGAGTTAGGGTATGAATACATAGATGCTCATGCTGATTTACTGGATCCCAAAAACCTGGTTATATCAACAACAACCCCTTTTAATATCCTTTATCAGCCTGAAAATTACCTTACTGGGATAATCAATCTTAAAAGAGTTAATGATATCCGCTATGTGAATAAGTTCTTCGAGACAGTCAATGTCAAGTTACCAGAGGGTGGAAAATTCATAGGTCACGTTGAAACAGCTGCACTCAGGAAAAAAAGGTTATTAAAAAAATATCCCCCAATCCTAAACTGGATATTGTTTACCATTGATTATATCATCAAACGAATCCTGCCTAAATTTAAACTGACGAGGGGATTATATTTTTTTCTGACTCGTGGACAAAACAGGGTTTTTACCCATGCTGAGATTCTGGGCAGGTTATATTCCTGCGGATTTGAAGTAGAAAATGAAGGGCAACTTAACGGACAATATTTCTTCAATGTTACAAAATCAATGGAGCCCTGTTTTCCGAAGAACCCAACCTATGGATTCCTGGTACGCCTACCCAGGGTGGGTCTGGGAGGAAAAATCATACGAGTATACAAGGTACGTACCATGCACCCCTATGCAGAATATTTACAGGATTATGTTTATCAGAAACATGATTTACAGGAAGGGGGTAAGTTTTCCAATGATTTTCGTATATCCCGGCTTGGTAAGATCATGCGAGCTTTGTGGATAGATGAGCTACCCATGCTGCTAAATTGGATGCGCGGAGAATTGAAACTGGTTGGCGTGCGACCAATCAGCGAACACTATTTTTCACTCTATTCAAAGGAACACCAGCAACGCCGCATTAAATACAAACCAGGGCTTGTCCCTCCATATTATGCTGATCTTCCTAAAACACTTTCAGAAATTGAGGCTTCAGAAAGAACTTATTTCGATTTTTATGAGAAACATCCTATACGTACAAATTGGCGATATTTCTGGAAAGCATGGTTCAATATTATTTTTAAGAGGGCAAGATCCAAATAATATAAGTGGGAATACAATTTGATAATTTGAACAAATTTTACACTCAAACTATGAGTCCATGTATTCAGTGCACTGGTAAGGGAATACTTCATTTTACCTAATAATAGAAGCATTAACAAGGTTATACAGGCGGCAATTGTTTAAAAGTACATTTTACCAGCTGCGTATTTATTAGTACTTTTTTATTGACTTTTAAATATATATTGAGTAGTATTGTTACTCATTCTCTCGCCCATGCTTGAGACCTTAATTACTTCGAAGACCAGGCTAAAACTTCTTCTTAAGTTTTTCCTGAACTCCAATTCCAGCTCCTACCTGAGAGAACTTGAAGGTGAATTTCATGAATCCACCAATGCGATTCGTTTAGAATTGAACCGATTTGAAGAGGCAGGTTTACTTCAAAGCCAAACAAAGGGGAATAAAAAATTCTATAATGCCAATATCAAACACCCTTTATTCCCGGATATTAACAACATCCTGCTAAAATATATCGGTTTTGACAAGATCATTGAAAATGTGATCAAGAAACTGGGGAAAATGAATTGTGTTTATGTTGTAGGAGCTTTTGCGAGAGGAGTTGATAATCATGTAATTGAGCTGGTGTTTGTATGTGATGAAATTGACCGTGAATACCTGGCTCGTCTCACAGCTAAGGCTGAGAAAATAGTAAAGCGGAAAATAAGCTATTGTATAATGAATATGGTCGAATTTGAAGAATATGCGCAAAGCATTCCTGCAAATGAGGCCCTGCTCCTTTGGAGTGAATAACAAAACATTATCCTGACCCTGTAAATCAGTGCTGGGATTTCTAATTAGCCTGTTCGAACTCTTGAATGGGACTGAGCAGGCGGAGCTGTATATAGACTAATTAATATAAATCAATTTTTTACCAACAAAACCCGAAGCATATGTCAAAAGTTGCATTAATCACTGGTGTCACCGGACAGGATGGAGCCTATTTATCTGAATACCTGTTAAAGAACGACTATAAAGTACATGGTATTAAACGCCGCTCCTCTATGTTCAATACAGAAAGAATTGATCATTTATACCAGGATCCCCATGTAGAAGATCCTAACTTTGCGCTGCATTATGGAGATTTGACTGATTCTACTAACCTGATACGGATTATTCAGGAAACTCAACCGGATGAAATTTACAACCTGGGAGCACAGAGTCATGTTCAGGTATCATTTGAAACACCCGAATATACTGCCAACTCTGATGCGCTGGGAACATTACGCATGCTGGAAGCCATCAGGCTGTTAGGACTTACTGAAAAAACAAGGTTTTACCAGGCTTCTACCAGTGAACTATATGGTAAAGTGCAGGAGGTTCCCCAGACAGAAAAAACACCATTTTACCCCCGAAGTCCATATGGTGTGGCAAAACTATATGCCTACTGGATAACCGTAAACTACCGTGAAGCTTATAATATCTACGCATGTAACGGCATTCTGTTCAACCATGAATCACCCATTCGTGGTGAAACATTTGTAACAAGGAAGATCACCAGAGCTGTGGCCAGGATTGCACTTGGACTACAAGGAAGAATGTTCCTTGGTAATCTTTCAGCAAAAAGGGACTGGGGACATGCAAAGGACTATGTTAAAGCAATGTACCTGATGCTTCAACAGGATGAACCAGAAGATTTTGTGATAGCCACTGGAATTACCACAGAAATCCGGGAAATGTTAAGGATAGCATTTGAGGAAGCAGGTATTGAAATCGAATTTAAAGGGAGCGGCGAGGAGGAAAAGGGATATGTTGTAAAATGCGAAAATCCCAGATATCAGTTAAGAATAGGGCAAACAATTGTAGAAATTGATAAACGGTATTTCCGCCCGACAGAAGTCGAACTGCTTATTGGAGATCCATCAAAGGCCAGGGAAAAACTTGGTTGGGAAACCGAATATGATTTACGTGCATTGGTCAGGGAAATGATTGAAAACGACTTAAAACAGGCTGAAAAAGAGGTTCACCTAAAAGATGGTGGTTACAAAACACTGAATTACTATGAATAAAGAGGCAAAAATATATGTGGCAGGTCATACCGGATTAGTTGGGTCTGCCTTGATGCGTGGATTGGAGAGACATGGATATTCAAATATAGTGACCCGTGATTTTCCCGGGATGAATTTACAAAGCCAGAAGGAAGCTGAGCATTTTTTTCAGGAAGAAAAGCCCGAGTATGTATTCCTGGCAGCTGCAAAAGTTGGAGGTATACTGGCCAATAATATCTATCGGGCAGATTTTATTTATGAGAATATTCAAATTCAGAATAATATCCTTCATTACGCCTATAAATACGGCGTGAAAAAACTGCTTTTTCTAGGCAGTTCTTGTATTTATCCAAAAAACGCTCCTCAACCCCTAAAAGAGGAATATTTACTTACCTCAGAATTGGAATATACAAATGAACCATATGCAATAGCCAAAATTGCTGGTATTAAAATGTGTGAATCTTATAATATTCAATACGGTACAAACTTCATTTCTGTAATGCCAACGAATTTGTATGGGCCGGGAGATAATTATAACCTGGAGACCTCTCATGTTCTGCCTGCCCTGATCAGGAAGTTCTACGTGGGAAAATGCCTTGAGACGAATGATTGGGAATCCATTAGAAATGACCTTGATAAAAGGCCAATTGAAGGGGTTAATGGCAAGAATTCGGAAGGTGAGATATTGGCTATACTAAAAAAGTATGGAATAGAAACCATCGATAAAAATACCAAAATTACTTTGTGGGGTTCTGGAAAGCCCCTGCGTGAGTTCCTTCATTCAAACGATTTGGCTGATGCATGCATCTATCTCATGAATGAGGTCGATTTTACTGATCTTTCAAATAATATGACTGAGGTTAAGAATACTCACATTAATATTGGAACCGGAGTTGATCTCACGATACGAGAGTTGGCAGAGACAATTATGGCCATCTCCGGTTATCAAGGCAAGCTTGATTGGGACTCAGAAAAACCTGATGGGACCTATCGAAAATTGATGGATGTTTCAAAAGTTTCAAGTCTTGGGTGGAAGGCTGAAATTCTTCTCAAACAAGGATTACAAATGGTCTATGATCAATATATCAATCGGATTTAATAAGTTGAATTTATTATTATTACCAATTTATATACATTTAACCCTATTATCCGATAATCCTATTGATTATGGAGAGAGAAGCCAACACCTAATAAGGATATGTTCAAAGATTTTTTATTCAAGCTAATAGTCCTGATAATTCTATTTGGTACCGCCTGTACATCACAAAAAAAATTGTTGTACCTGGAGAATCTTGATACAATACCTCATGAACAATTCTTCCCTATGCAGCATCCTGAATATCAAATTCAAAAAAGGGATATCCTTTACATAAGATTTATTACAATTAACCAGGAACTTAGTGACATATTAAATATCGGATCAGCACGATATTCTTCAAATATGTTCCAAAATGAAACAAGTTTATACATAAATGGATATACTGTAAATGATTCGGGATTCGTAAGTATTCCACTTGTTGGATCTGTGAATGTAGTTGGGCGCACTATTGATGAAGCTACAAAATCAATTGAAAGCAGAGCAAAAGACTATCTGAACGAAGGAACTGTAATAGTAAAATTAATCAGCTTTAAGTTTACCGTTATTGGTGAAGTAAACAGACCTGGCTCATATACAAATTTCAACAATCAACTGACTGTTCTTGAGGCAATCGGGACAGCGGGAGATATTACTGATTTTGGAAATAGAAAGAAAGTTTTAGTCATGAGGCCTTCACCAACAGGTACTACAACATACAGGATTGATTTACAGGACAAAAACCTGCTTACATCTGAAGGTTATTTTCTTCTTCCTAACGATTTAGTCATTGTGGAGCCCATTAAAAGTAAACCATTTCAGTTAAATATACCCACATTGGCATTGTTACTCAGTACAGTATCAACATTGATACTGGTGCTGACATTTATAAAGTAGAACGTTTATAGTATTTCAGCAATTACATTTCTCAAACTTATCACTTGTAGAGAATGACAGATATTCAACCAGAACTAAAAACAACATCTCTCAATTTTAAAAAGTATTTGATAATTATATTATCCAATTGGTATTGGTTTTTTATATCACTGGCAGTCTGTTATTCTATAGCTTATTTAGTAAATAGATATACTGAGCCAGTATATTTCGTGAGTTCTGCACTGCTGGTACAGGAGGAAGCAGCATCACCGACAAGCATTGAAAATATAATCCGCGACCTGGGATTTTATAAACGCAAACGGAAAAGTGATATTCTCAACGAAATAGAAATACTAAAATCCTATGAGATAAACTACAGGGCCATTACTGAACTCGATTTTAGCGTTACATATGCATTGGTTGGCAGAAGGGGAATTACAGAGATCAAACTTTATAAAAATTCTCCTATTAAAGTCTCAATCGATACTTCAAAATATAACAGAGCTGGCCTTCCGGTTTATATTAGTATTCTTTCAGAGTCAGAATATCAAATTGAATATGAAGATGAAGAGAAGTACTCTGCCAAATTATCTTTTGGGCAGCCCTTTGAAAATGACCTGTTCAATTTTACAATTCACTTAAACCCAGCTTACAATAATAACTCAATTGGGAAGGATTCAAAGAATTACTATTTCCTTATTAATGATCAAAATAAACTGGCGAATATTTATCGTAACAAATTAGATGTAATCGTTAATGATGAGAAAGGATCCATTCTGCTGCTATCCACAAGAGGATTCAATAAACAACAGGAGGTAGATTATCTCAATAAACTTGCCGAGGTATATATCCGGGTAGAATTGGAGGAGAAAAATTCAATCGCAGAAAACAGTATACTATTTATTGAAGATCAGCTAAAAAATATTTCCGATACCCTGATAATTGATGAAGAGAAACTCCAAAACTTCAGGCTTGATAATTCAATCCTTGGCCTGAGTGAAGAGGCTGAAAGATTAATGCAGATTCAACAGGAAATACAGCGTGAAAAAGTTCAATTACTTATTGAACAGAATTACTATGAGTATCTATCTAATTATCTTGATACTGCAAATAAAAAACTTGATATAGTTCTACCGACAATAAATTATATTACAACCTCAGACTTATATAAACAGATTGAACAATTAAATAAACTTTATATCGATAAAGAGCTATTGACCAGAAGTGCAACCAATGAGAATATCATATTTGAAAATCTTGAAATCGAAATTGAAAATGTCAAGGCTCTGATCCGGAAAATCATTACTGAAAACAACCGCTTAATTGCTGACCGTCTGAAAGCAATTATTGAAAGAGAAGAAAACCTGAATAACAACATACAAACATTACCTCTTCTGGAAAGAGAGTATTTAAACATTGAACGCAGATTTACATTATACGATAATCTGTACAACTTCCTTCTTCAAAAACGCGCTGAAGCTGGTATTGCTAAAGCTTCGAATATTTCCTCCAGAAAGGTAATAGATAAAGCAAGGGTAGAAAACGTCACCCTGTTATCTCCGAACCGAAGGGCTAATAAGTTAATTGCACTGGCACTTGGGATCATGATACCTTTTGCATTTATACTTCTTATCAATTTGCTCAAAAACAAAATTGATGATTTGGAAGAGATTGGAGAATTATCTACAGTACCAATCATTGCCGTTATTGGACATAACCCTGACAACCAGAAACTTCCCGTATTGGATGACCCTAAATCATACCTCACTGAATCGTTCAGGTCATTGCGGACAAACTTAAAGTACCTAATTAAGAAGGATGATAACTTTACAATAACGATTACTTCCACCGTTAGCAATGAAGGCAAAACTTTTTGCTCTGTAAACCTGGCAGCAATATTAGCACTGGCAGGAAATAAAACGCTGATTGTTGAACTTGATTTGCGCAGACCAAATATTTATAAACTTTTCGGATTGGATAAAGATGAGGGAATTAGTAATTACCTTGCCGGACTAACAGATATTGATGAAATTATCTACCCCACTCAAACTGAACATTTGTATGTAACTCCAGGTGGAAGCATCCCTCCAAATCCGAGTGAATTAATTGATTCACAGGCATTAACAGATTTTTTTGCTAAAGTAAAAAATGAATTTGATTATGTTATTGTAGATACTCCTCCAATAGCCTTTGTTTCTGATGCGATCCAACTTTCCAAAATTTCTGATGCTCATTTCTTTGTTATCAGGCATAAATACTCAAATAAGAATGTCATTACCTATATTAATAAATTGTACCAGGAAAATAAACTCAGTCAGATAAATATTTTAGTAAATGATGTTAAAACCCGAAATCTTTATGGATACGGATATTACGGTTTCCCCTATTCATATGGATACTCCATGGGATATTACAACAAATATTATGGATCTGATGGAGAGGAGAATGGATTTTTTAAAAGAATTTTTGGTAGAAAAGGATAACTGGACCAATGTCAATTAATGTTTTTATTCCACGTTTTAGAACTGACGAGATCTTAGATGAGATAAGGGTTTGCCTGGAAAAAGGGTGGACGGGGCTAGGATTTAAAACCGTTGAATTTGAAGAAAAGTGGAAAGAATATACTGGATTAGAAAATGCTCATTTCCTGGCTTCAAATACAGTAGGATTACATCTGGCAGTCAATATACTTAAAAATGAATACAAGTGGCAGGATGGGGATGAAATTATCACAACTCCTTTGACATTTGTTTCTACGAATCATGTTATACTGTATGAGAAACTTCAGCCAGTCTTTGCTGATGTTGACAATTACTTATGTCTTGATCCGGAATCTGTACGAAATAAGATAACAAAGAAGACCAGGGCAATTATGTATGTTGGCATGGGAGGGAATACAGGTCAACTTGAGGAAATATCCGCAATTTGCAAAAAGTCTAATTTGCATTTAATACTTGATGCTGCCCACATGGCAGGGTCCAGGTATAACAATAAACACGTTGGTGATCAAGCAGACGTATCAGTGTTTAGTTTTCAAGCAGTTAAAAACTTACCAACTGCTGATTCAGGGATGATTTGTTTCAAGGATCCACTGCTGGATAGCAAAGCCAGAAAACTCAGCTGGCTGGGTATTTCTAAAGACACCTTTGAAAGATTTAATGTCAAAGAAAAAAGTTACAAATGGAAATATGATGTCCCCGAAATAGGTTTCAAATATCATGGTAACTCAATTATGGCTGCTATAGGACTTATACAATTAAAATATCTCGATGAGGATAATGCAATAAGAAACCAATTTGCAGAACAATATGATAAGCAGATCGAAGGAATGCCTGAGGTGGAGATAATCAGGACAGCTCCTGGATGTTATAATTCAAGGCACCTATATCAAATTGCCACCAGTAATCGAGATGAGATCATAGATCATTTTTACGAACACAATATTTTTCCGGGAGTTCACTATATGGATAACACCGAGTATCCAATGTATTCCTATGCCAATGGAATATGCAGACAAGCCAGAAGTTATTCAGATAGATTGATCTCTCTTCCTTTACATCTAAATCTGAACGCTGAGGATATAATCAGGGTGGTGGAAGTACTAAAAACAGGGATTGAAAAATCTGATTAGCTGTCAACTTGTTATCTGTCCAATAATTCCTTGAACTCCGAATAAGAATGAATAAATCACTGACAATACTGATACCGGCATTTAATGAGCAAGAAGGAATTGTTGATACTTTAAAGAAACTTCAACCATTTGTGAAAAAAAACAAATGGCAAGTCATCATCATCAATGATGGTTCAACAGATAACACTGCTTCAATTGTCCAGGATTTTAGCGAATTCAATTTAATAAATCACCCTTATAATAAGGGTTATGGTGCCTCTCTTAAAACTGGTATCAGAATGGCAACAACTGACCTGGTGGCATCTTATGACGCTGATGGACAACATAATCCCTCCGATCTGGAGAATCTATATCTCAATCTCTCCAACTATGATATTATGATTGGTCAGCGCAGCAAGAATTCCCACCAGTCCTGGTTAAGAAAACCTGGTAAATGGATTCTTAGAAAAACTGCCAATTTCTTAACAGGACGAAAAATCCCCGATTTAAATTCTGGATTAAGAATTATTGACAGGAATATTATTTTGAGAATGCTTCATTTATTACCTGACGGATTTTCATTCTCTACTACATCAACTGTGGCATGTATGAACATGGGATACAATGTAGGTTATTATCCAATTACCGTTGGAAAGCGGATTGGAAAAAGTACAGTGAAACAACTAAAACACGGATCTCAAACTGTATTATTAATCATCCGTTTGATTGTACTTTTTAATCCCCTTAAAGTTTTTATTCCGGTAAGTATGTTTTTGCTCATCATAGGTCTGATTTATGAGGTACTTTTTGGAATCATTATATACAGCTCAGGTGTCAGACTTATCCCTGCAGCTTTGTTTACGTTGCTTACCAGTGTAATAATTTTCTTTTTTGGGTTGGTGGTAGACCAGGTAAGTGAAATGAGAAAGCATCAATCTCCAAATTAGATGTCTTTGATTACAGTATGTCGATTGTGCAAAAGCTCCAGGCTAAAGGAGCATTTTGTAGTAAAAAAAAACCTGCTGCTGAAATGTCTTGATTGCGATTTCATCCAGGTGGCAGAAGAGCCCTCCTCCGACACCCTTAAACACATATATTCAGATGTGTATTTCAAACCCGGAAAGTACGCTGATAAGTTCGCATTGAGTAAAGAACACAATAGAAGATTAAAAATCCTGAAAAAGTATCTAAAGGATGGACAAATAAAAATGTTGGATGTTGGTTGTGCGGGAGGAGAATTCATTTTTTTTGTCAGGGATTTATATAATTGGTGGGGGACTGATATATCTGATTATGCGGTTGAACAAGCAAAAAAGCTTAATCCAAGTTTTTCTGATCAATTAACTTCCGGTCCGATTGATGCTCAACATTATCCTGATAACTTTTTTGATGGGATTGTTGCATGGGACGTGATAGAACATCTATGGAATCCGTTGGAAATCTGTGAGCAATTATTCAGATGTTTAAAACCAGGAGGTTATTTAATTATATCTACCCCAAATATCAATTCTTTCACATCCATCTTGTTAAGGAAATACTGGGCATTTATGACCCCTCCCGAGCACCTGTCTTTTTTTAACAGAAAAAATTTCAACTACTTGTTCCAACATATTCTCAAAGGGGAAGTAGTTTATTGGAAAAGCAAAGGAAAGTGGGCTAACATTGGATTCATTTTGTATAAAATAAAACGGATCGTTCCAAAGCTCATGCCTCAATTTTTGATTGATGTTTTTGGTAAGGCTGTATTAAAGAACCTCTCGATTTACGTGCCTACAGCGGATATTCAGTACGTTGTTGCCAGAAAGCTTTCTGAATGAAAATATTAGTACTACTGCCATTTTCATTCTTCAGAACTTCAGGAAGTCCTCTAAATTCATACTACCGGATACGCGCATTGCTTGAGCTTGAAAATCAAATAGATATTGCAACTTATCCTCATGGACAGAACATTGAGCTGGACAACTTAAAAATCTATCGCTTACCAAAAAGGAGACTATTTAAAACATTACAGCCAGGTGAATTATTTAAGAAATTCATCTACGAATTTTTTTTATTTTTCAATTGCCTCAGACTGATAATCATAAATAAATATGATCTGGTTATCGCCCATGGTACCATTGCCTTAATATGTATCATTTTTAAGCCATTTATTAAGGCAAAATTTGTCGCAACAATTCATGGTAACATAGAAGAGGAACTCTCAAAATGGAACATTTCAAAAAATAAATCTTTATTTGGAATTACTTCGAAACTGGAAGCCTTACCCTTAAGGTATTATGATAAAATTCTTACAGTTACACCAGTATTAAAGGATAAGCTTTTAACAAAAGGCTTACTGGAAAACCGAATTATTACTATCAATAACTCTACCTTCAGCAAACCCTATATACCTTATGCCTCAACAAATAGGATTTTCAAAGTATTATATTCCGGGACCTTCGTAAAGGTTCAGAATCTGGATTTGCTTTACAGGACTGCTGAAATCCTTAAATCAGAAGATGTTGAATTTCTTTTAATTGGAGGTAATCAGAAAGAGATTGCAGAAAATAAGGGAATTGTTTCAAACTTGAATTTGAAAAATATAACACTGGTTCCAAGAATAGAACCAAAGGAACTTGAACAATATTACAGACAGGCTGATATAGTTGTATCTCCCCGGGTTTATGGCCATGCCGAAATCCCACAAAAAATATATGATTATCTCAACTTTGGAAAATGCATTTTAGCTGCTGACGTTCAAATTCATAGAAATTTGCTGACAGAAGAGAACAGTATCTTAGTCAAACCATTTCCAGGTGATTTTGCTGATGCCATAAGAAAACTTATTAAAGATCCAGCATTGATTGCCCATCTTGGACAACAGGCAAAAGAGACATTTGAAGCCAGCTATAGCTTCGTAATTATGAAAAGTCGATATCAGGACTTACTATCAGAACTAAGTTCACAATAAGCCAACACTTTTATATCTATTTGTTTATAAAGGATGATAAAAATTGAAAGCCAATACAGTGGTTCCATGATCGGGGATTATCGCATTGTTGGGAATAAGATATTTACAAGTCTGAAGACTGAAGAAGGATTAACCTGTGTGGATGGCCAATGTCATGACTACAATTGGCATTTTGCCTTTGGCATTAAAAATACTTCTGGGCAGCATGTTTTGGTTGAGATTTACATCAACTGTAATCACGAAAATGAGGTTCCGGACATTTCGCCCACAATTTACGCATCAGACAGTGTTGATGGAGAATATGGTGTTATTGATTTATTGCGCTCTAAAACTGACACTTATAAAAAATACTATCTTAAGGTTGAAATTCCTGGTTATAAAACAGTTTATATAGCCAACTTTTATTTCCGTAGCTGTAAAAAACTGCAAAACTACTTCAATAATATTGTCTCAGACACAAAATTTGAAAAGTCCATTTATGGAAAATCTGCTGATCAGAATGATTTGGTTGTGTATAAGATCAAAGCCGACGAAAAATCATCTGAGTCAGGAAGTCCTTCCATTTTGATTTCATCTGGATTTCATTTTCCCGAGCAGGATACCATTGCTACTGACGCGGTATTGAAATATTTCATACAGGATAAAAACCTTGAGAAATACAGGAACTATAATATATATATAATCCCCCTGGTTAATCCGGATGGTTATATTCACGGATTCAATGGTAGTAATTCAGCTGGTATTAATCTCTACTGGAAGTTTATCACTAACCAGCCGGAGAAAGCTCCAGAATCATACTATCTCTGGGAGTTAATTAAAAATGAAATTAAACCGGATATTTTTTTTGATTTTCATAGCTACACCTTTCAGCTGCACCGAAAACATGCATCCTGCTATATGAAACATCCCCGTCTATACAAGAACAGCATGGTCAGACAAATTATTAAGTCTGTGAATAAATTAATTAAACTAGAATGTAATAATTTGATTTATACGGGATTAATGACTTATGCTCCTTCAACATTGGGTATGAAACTGATTAAAAGATTTAATACCATTTGTTATGCAAAATTCCATATACATTTTTCCGATGGCATTGCCAGTAGTGAAAGAATAGCCTTAAACTCTGTGCTGCATGCTATGGATGAGTATAACAATTATTTATTGCGCAGCCAGGATCTGTCTTCTTCAAATATTCTGGATATGCTTATTAGCAAGCTGACCTTCAATCTATACATTTTTTTCTTTCTCCTGGTAAGTTATTCATATTCAGCAGTAAATAAAATCCTGAAGTGGAGAAAGTGAAAAAATCGTTTATGGGAATATCCTTCCAGGGGGCCACGTCCTATTATTTAAAGTATACGCTAAGAGCAATTATATCGATTGCCTTGCTGGGATACCTCTTCTATCGTTACGAATTAATTGAAATTTATAAAAATGTCTTCAGGAGCGGATGGTATCTAATACTGGTAATCCTGTCAATTCTTTTATTGCAGCAACTTTGCAATACTTTTATTAAGGGGACCATGCTTAACATATTCAAGTTCAAAATGAACTTCTTTTCAATATTCAGGGTCCTTTTCGTGGGAAATCTGTATGGATCAGTCCTGCCATCAATGGTTGGGGGTGATGCTTATTACATTTATTTTTTCGGTAAAACCTTTAAAGATATTCCGAGGATTGCATCTGGTATAGTATTGATTAAACTGATTGGTTTATCAGTATTTTTAATTATTGCAAGCATATTCATACTCTTTCGCTACGATGATTTTTCAACCATATTGACAGGAACAGAGATTATTATTTCCAATAAAATTTATCCGTATCTGTTATCAGCAGTGATACTCACCGGAATACTTTTCATCCTGAGAAAATTCTCCAACAGAATCCGAAAATTTCTTGAGGGCCTGCGAATGATTGTGCTGGATATCAGAGGATCATTTCCTTCAGTTATCAGCATTATATTTCTTACAATTATCTTTTATTTTATTTCAATCGGGGGACGGACCATCCTGGCTACTTTCATTGGTATTGATCTTCAAGTAACATTAATTGCCTTTTTGATCATCCTCATTAATCTGTTAATTCTCATTCCCATCTCAATAAGTGGCATAGGAGTCAGGGAGATGTTATATATTTATTTTTTTGGAAAATTTGGCATAGGATCTGAATTTGCCTTAACACTGGCAGTACTGGATTTTTCAATCGCAGTTTCCAGTTGGGTTATTGGAGGAGTTTTACTGATCATTCAAAAGACGAAAAATTAATACAAAAACATCATACTTTATAAAGCGGGGATATATCGATAATATCCCTGTTGATAATACTCCGGATAAAGATTATATATGGGATGCAAAAAGAATTGGCAGAAATCTATACGCCAATTTTAATGTTTACAAATACGCTCACAAAATTGCCAGTACCCGAAATATTAAAACCATACTGGATATAGGGTGCGGCCCAGGCGTAAAACTTAATCATTTCTTCCTTGAGAAGGGTTATCAAACTACGGCTATTGATAATGTCCAGGCTATTGAATTTTGCAAGACCAATTATAAAGATGGAAGATTTATAGTTCTTGATCTGGCTGATTCCAGAAATTTCGAAAAACTTATCCCGCAAGGCTTCGATCTTATAATATGTGTTGATGTAATCGAACATTTTGAGAATCCAGATCTCTTATTGGAATTTATCAGACTGAATGCCAGTGAAAATAGTATCATAATCATTTCAACCCCTGAAAGGGATATTGTGAGGGGTAAAAGAAATTTACAATCTCCAAATAAAGACCATGTACGCGAATGGAACATGAAGGAATTCCGTTTATATATGGAAAATAATGGCTTTTTGGTTTTAGATCATTTTCTTACAGCTCCCATAAAATTTAACCTTTCTTATTACTATTTTATTAATCTGCTGTATTATAAACTAAAATTAAGAAGGTTCAAAGGTACCCAGATTTTAACAACCAAACATTCTGAGGAAGCATCAGGGTAAATACCCCTAAGGTTTGCAGGTGAAATAAAACCTGAGAGTTAGTCTTTACTCCATTGTATCAAATAATTTATTGATTTTGAGAATTAGCATTAATTGGCAGTCTAAAAAGTTAGTGCTTGCGCTGTTAACACTTGCGGTATTTGTGCGCTTGGGGTTTGCAATCTATTCATATTACACGGAAGCCCATACAAAACTAGCTGATGATGTCGGATATCTCAGATATGCTGAATCAGTGCTGGAACAAGGCCCGCTTCTGCTCGAGATTGATAAAATAAGCCATTATTTTATCGGACCAGTGATTGCCTATTATCTATCAATGATAATTCTGGTTTTTGGCTCCAATTGGCTGGCAATATTTATATCAAACGCTATTGTCAGTTCATTAATATGCTATTTGACTTATCTGTTTTGTAAAAGGTATTTAAACTCACAGATAGCCATTTTAGCTCTGTTATGGAGTATATTTTATATTCCGCAGATTAAGTTTATCACTAGTGCTGGCAAAGGTTTGCTCCTGACTTTATTTGTCCTTCTCCTGATGTTCTACTTAATTAAAAGGATGAACAATAATGGGATTTCTCTCCTGCTAATCATTTCCTTGGTCTTTACTGTTTTAATACATACGGATGAGAGATATCTTGTTTATATATTTCCCATAGTGATTTTGACTTATGTAATACCAGAAAATCTAAGCTTAAGAAACAGGTTCAAATCTGCTGGAATCCTTATTGGTTTCGTTGCTTTATTGATGACCCCCTGGTTAATCAGAAATTATTCTGTCTATGATAAAATTATCATATTGACGCCCAGAACAGCTCATATTACAGATCGGATTTTTGGTTACGAGCAAGAGGAGTATCTCGAAGAAGCCTGGTTAGATCGCCTGTATCTGGATGAATCACAAATTGATTCGGTCATCACAGGTCAAAAAACAAGCTTTGATAATGGCAGACCCATACTTAAGGAACAAATCTCTGCCATGAAGGAAGGTAATATTCCCTATAAATTTAATATGGCAGAAGAACTCTGGAGCAGATTCAAAATGCTGTGGAAACCAGTCGCAATCAAAGGGTATTACTTCAGGGGTGGGTATAGGTATAAAGAGCACTCATTAAAACATAATCTTGCATATGGTCTATGTTATGGAATCCTAATTCCATTTATGATCATTGGTTTATTCCGATTAATATCCCGAAACAAAAAAATATTCTGGACTATCTTCCTGATTTTATTAACACATACCCTGATTCATGTTTTGTTTATCCCATATACCCAGGAGCGCTACAGGCTGCCTATCAGCCCAATCATTATCATAACCGGAATTTATGGCATGATGACTATATTGTCAATCCTCAGTCAGAAGATTAAACTTATCACAGCTCAAAACAACTGATATGAATGCAAATGTCGGACAGGATCATGCTGTATGGGAAAGCTTCTGGAAAGGTATGTCCCCAGATTCTGAGATAAGGATGTGGGATTACTATGGCGGAAGGCCCTGGGTCCTGAAATATACTCCCAGGTTTGGAGAAGTAATTGAAGCTGGCTGTGGTCTTGGCAGATATGTATTCTATCTCTCAAAACTTGGAATCAATATATATGGCCTGGATTTTTCAGAACCTGTGATTAATAATTTAAATAAATGGCAGAAAGAACACAAGGTTGATACAACATTCTGTGCAGGAGATGTTACCAAGTTACCACATGGTGACAATACCATGTCAGGATATATCTCACTAGGGGTCATCGAACACTTTATTGAAGGACCTGAAAAACCCTTAAATGAAGCTTACAGGGTCCTGAGACCAGGTGGGGTAGCCATAATTACAACTCCATCGTACTCCTGGTACATAGTTTATTCCAAACTGAAGACAAGGTTTAAAAGATTCATAAAGCGAGTATTGTTTATGAAAAGAAAGCCTGTAAAGTTCTTTCAATATTATTACAGGCCTTTTAGGCTCAAAAAATTTGTGGAACGGTCCGGATTGAAGGTAACAAGATATGCTTCTGCAGATCTTCTGTATCCCTTTGTTGAGCTGGACAAATTCCAGGGCAAAACAATTAGGAAAGGATCTTTCGCTTACTGGTTTTCAAACAGGTTTGAAAATACTTTTCTGAAATTTCTCGGAGCACAATCTATTACAATCTCAGTTAAAGTTTCTGAAATTATGCATTGCTTTTTCTGTGGTGAACTTAATGCAAAAAAACAATCACTTAAAGAATTTGACGTGCCGGTCTGTGACATTTGTAACAAAGCTGAAAATGTTTCACACTATAAACATAAAAATCCACCGCGGTTCTGCAGGAATTATGAAATTGATCCTCCCATCTTACATAGTTCTAAAAGAACCTGTGATTATTGTAATCAAGAATACTTTACTGATGTCTTGTTTGAAGACTTTGGATATAGCAAAAATGTATGTGGGCATTGTATATCAATCCCCAAAATCAATATTGAATTGTCGAACATTTCAGTAAAACCCGTCTGGAGAAAGAGGAAAGTTGATGCAGGATTATGATCCGGTATATATACGGCACGGACAGTAATAGAGACCAAAAGATACTAGACTTTATTGAGGACCACCAATCGGGTACAATTTTTCATGAACCCGAATTAAATCTGATTGTCAGCAAACATTTCCAAACTAAGTTTTATTACCTGTTGCTCTCATCAGGTAATGAAATAAAGGGAATTTGCCCGGTTCATCAAAAGGGGAAAAAATTCTATTCAGCTCCACGACATTTTGATATTGTATATGGTGGCCTGTTGCTAAAGGATGTAAAGGATTATGGCAGTGTGTTGAAAACCTTTGGGTTTAAAACATATCAGTCCTTAATGGAATACTGGACATTTCCTGATGTTAAGGAAGAACTGGATCCATCCAATTTTATTAGTAAGGCCCAGACAGCAATTATTGATTTGGAACTGGACTTCGACCATATATTTCAGCACATAATCAGTTCGAAAAGACGAAATATGATCAGAAAAGCGCAGAAAAATAACATCCGGATCGACGCAGGCGGGAGTGAAATATTTGATCGCTTTTTTACCATGCTTCAAAATACTTATGCCAGGTCAGGCCTGAAGACAAGGCCAGAATCATTTTACAGAGAAATACTTGATTTCTATTTCCCGAGCAGGAAAGCTATCTGTATGATTGCAAGCCAGGATGGCAATGATCTTTCAGGCATTGTCATATTGAGAAATCAAGTTTTTAGCTCCTACTGGTTGGGTGTATCATCGGGCGAAAAATTAAACCTGGGAGCAAGTGAACTGCTTCAGGCAGAAGCCATTCAATGGTCCAGGGCTAATAAAAGTAAGTATTATGATCTTTGTGTGATAGATAAGGAAAGGCTACCCAATATTGCACAATTTAAGTCAGGGTTTTCTGATCGTATGGTCCCATTCTATTTCACTAAGAAAAAACCACTTCTTTACAGGATATTAAATAAACTTCAAATTAATTAAATGGCAGAATGAAATACTTGATGTCAAATATTAAATCTCACTTGAAGATCTTATATAATCGTATTATTTATATCAATATTAGCAGAATCAGGGGATCAGAAATTGGCAGGAAGTGCATGCAATCCAGGTCAAGTATTTTACATGGTAAAAACAAGGTAGGGAATTTCACAGTCCTGGGTGAAAATGTTGAATTGCAGGAGGGTGCCTCAGTCAGAAACCATTGCCATCTTTCCCTTATCAGCATTGGCAGAAATTCCATAGTAGACAGTGATGTAAGATGTGTTGGGCATGGAAACGGAAAGATTCAAATCGGTGAAAATTCCTATATCGGGATTAGCAATATTCTGGACCATAGTAATAATATTGAAATTGGGGATTTTGTGCATATTGCAGGTTCTTCAACCTGTCTTTGGACCCACTCCACGGCAAAAGCCTGTTTGAGATCTGTCAAGCTAAATGACCTCAATATTAAGAACATTGAGACAGCTCCGATAAAAATTGAGAACAATGTATATATTGGTGGTAACTGTACTATATATCCTGGTATACATATTCATGAACATGTAATAGTTACTCCCAACAGTGTTTTAATTTCTGATATTGATTCCCATACAATGGTTGGGGGGAATCCGGCAAAGATCATTAAAAAGCTAAGTTGATTTTATAACATTGAAAGTAATAATTATCACCGTTAATTATAGACAGAATCAATACACATTTGAATGTATTCAAAGCTTACTAGGCCTCGATTATCCTGATTTCCAAATTGTTCTGATTGACAATGGACCTTCTGAGGAAGATTCTGCCAACCTGAAATCCATGGTCAGTGAATCGGTCATCTATGAAAAATTAGCTGAGAATAAAGGATATGTAGGAGGCATCAATCACGGTCTTTCAGTGGCTGAAAAACTGGATCCAAAATATATCTTAATCCTGAACAATGATACGATCATTGACTCTTCAGCATTGAAAGAACTTGTACAAACATCCCTTAGTTTTAGTGATCAATGCATTGTTACTGGAAAATCATATCATTATGATGACCCGAATCGGATTCAATATATCGGGCATCATACTTCTCACAGGAAACTTTTGCGTTTTTACCGTATTGGAGCAGACGAGCAAGACAATGGCCAATTTGACGAGATCAGTGAAAGAGATCTGTTAGACGATATATACTGGTTGATACCTTACAATGTATATGCAAAAACAGGAAAATATAATGAATACTTCTGGTTCAACGGTGAATCTGCAGATTACGCCCTACGGTCGAAGAAATCAGGGTATAAGTTAATTTATACTCCAAAAGCCAAACTATGGCATAAAGGAAGCATTTCTGCAGGCGGTAGAGATAACAATCCAAAACTCACTTACTGGCAAATCCAGAGTACACTTATTTTCAGATTTTTACATTTGAACACTTCCCGTTTCATAATATTTTATCTGATCCTTTTATCATCAATACCTTGGGGATATCTCAAAAGTTTCAGCATGCCTTTTGAAGGAAGAAGGCCAAGAAGGAAACTATTAAAGGCAAAGCTACTTGCCATACAATATTTTAATCGATGGCTATTTGTCAGAAATCCAAACAATGGTTATAATCCATTTATCTGATAAATGAAAAATGAATTATTTTAATAATCCCACAGATCCCCATAATGACCTGGGGTTCATTCCTCCCTTTTACATCGAACAAAATGGGAAATTCAATATTGACCATGGCCTCAGGAATATATTGGATAAATCCGGTTTGAGCAGAACAATTGATCCAGCTGCTGTAATTCAAATCATCTCGACAAATTACTGTTTTGCAGACAGAACATTGATCCAGGGCCTGCATAGGACACCTTGGCTGGCGTATCCGGACAAGGAAGAACAGAACTGGATATTTGATCTTCCAGAAAAGCAAAATCATCAAATTTTTTCTTATCCCGAGATATCAAAAAAATTATATGATCTGTTATCTCAGGAAATTATTCGCAATGTCCAATCTCATTCCAGGATTGGAGTCTTACTAACCGGGGGAATGGACAGCAGAATAATTGCTGGGATAGTACATAATCTTTTGAAAACAAGAGATATAGATGCAAATGTTGTCGGAATTACCTGGGGGAAGCCTGGTTCCCGGGATGTGGTTTATGCAGAAAGAATCTGTAAAATCTTGGGATGGAAATGGATCCGTGTTGATCTTTCCACGGAAGATCTTAAAAATAATATTGAACTGACTGCTGAATTGGGTTGTGAATTCCCTCCTCAACATTTGCATGCATTGCCAAAGATACGCGATATGGAGGACATCGATTGTGTGATTGTTGCCACATATGGAGACAGCATAGGCAGGGGGGTTTTTTCCGGGAAACACATTAGCAAGCTTACCCATTTAAAGTCTAGCATAAAGAATCCTTATGCGCTGGTCAAAAGGCATATTTACCTGGAATCGCAAAAATACATTGACAATGACCTGGACCAGTATCATGGGATCAAGACAGACCTGGAACTTCAGCAATATATCCATTATTTAAGGAGAATGTTGAATCCTGCTTTTTTTGTAATAAAGGATAAGATGGCTGTATATCATGCCTTTGGTAGCAAAAAAACTTATGAGTATATCTGGTCACTTGATCCGGCCGTCAGAACCAATGAAATATACAAAGTCCTTTTGAGCTTAATGAATCCAGAGTTATCTAAGATCCCATGGGCTAAGACAGGATATTTGTTTCAATCCAGCTCAGGGAAACCTGACCGTTTGTCTCCAGGTTATCATGATTATTATCATTGGATCCATAAGGACATTTTTCCCTTTATCAGGGACTGGATATTATCTGGCAATCTTCAGAAACTTGGAATTTTTAATACCCGAAATATTGAATCTCTCCTGGAACGCTTCAGAAAGACAGAAGATCTGAAAGAGCCCAGGCTATGCCAGATTATATCATGGCTGTCCTCCCTTTCCATTTTTTGTGAAGAATATAACATATCGGGTATTGAATCTTATCCATCTCCCTTGGACCACCTGAACAGCCGTCTCAAGTTTGGATATGACATAATTCAGCAATCCACTAAAAGCAGAATAAGAAAAACATTGCATTAATAAGGTTTGAGGAAAATACAATACCATAAAGACTTAATAGCACTTTGGTTTTTATACATCTTAACCTTTGGGGTTGTATATTTCACAAACCTGATAGTCATATACGCTTACTTTATTATCCTTCTTCTTTTGTTCTACCGGTCAAAATCTGACTACTTCTGGATTGCTTTCTTTTTACTATTATTCTCAGAGATTGGTGGATTGTTTCCTCTGGTAAGGGAATACGAGGCAGATTTCCGCAGGCTTCCCATTTTTAGTTTTGGACCTGTTAAGATTCCATTCCGGGAATTATTCTTTGTGGTAGCCTTTATCAAATCCCTTATGAATGGGATCCCTGCAAAACTTTTATTGAACCGGAATTATCTGTTCTTTATTATCTTTTTCATCATTCTTTCCATTTTCTCAATATACCTTGGTATAAGTTTTGATAATTTAATCCGAACCATCCTCCATATCCTCCCATTCAGCCTCTTTTTTACATTGCCCAGGCTTTTTAGACACAATGAAAAACAATACCTTGGATTCTTCATGTTAGTGCTAAGTGGAATGGTTATTGTCATCACTGCACAAATATTCGATTTATTTGCGGGTATCAGGATTGGCGATTTTTTCAAGGGTGGAGAGATCATAGAAGATTATATTATCTCGGATGAAGAAGAGATTCTCAGATTGATATATAGTCCCTATCTAAATATTCTGTGCCTTCTCTTTGCCTTTATATTATTGAACTTCAGGGAAAAGGTTTTAAAATATGGATACCTTGGACTGATCACTGCCATTTGTTTCTTATCAATATTCCTTTCTGCAACACGCGGATGGATAGTAAGTTATGTTTTAATGATCAGTATTTTTATGATATCCTACTCCAAGAATCTGCGAAGGATATTCGGAGTAATGTTTATCATATTTGTTTTTGTTTTTACCGTATATACATTTATTCCTAATATTCAAATACAGACTGCTAAAGTACTGGGGCGTCTTGAATCGCTCGAATTGGTGGTCAGGGGAGATATTACTGCCGGCGGAACCTTAAGCAGGGTAACAGTCAGGGCTCCCAGGGTCTGGCAAAAGTTCCTTGACAGTCCAATATGGGGATACGGGATATCTGATTTTTATTATAAGTATAGTGATGCACATGTAGGTCATCATAATATTCTGCTTCAAACGGGACTTGTAGGCTATTTTCTGTTTCTGTATTTCTGGTTTAATTCAAACTATCTGATATTTTCCGTAAGCCGAAACTTGCGTCCAAATAATAAATACCACCCAGTATTATCGGTTTTCTTCATTGTATTCCTTGGATTTTTCGTGATTCATTCTACTTCAACCCAAATGTTTGGTTTCACTGAAATAGGAGGAGACCATGTGGGTAAAATATTCCTGCTTGCATTGTACTATACAAGTCTCGACTTCTACCTCAAAAAGAGCCTTCAGGAAGAAAAGGAATTAGGATCTGTAGCGAAAAATAAACTGAAAGATCCCCTGTCAGTTCAGCAGGCTTGATTCATTCTCCCAAAAGTTAATTATTGAACCCAAATGCTCCGACAAAAGTTTGTACTGAGTTATTCAAGTAAGTTCGGGATACAGGCAATTCAGCTGATTTCCAATATCATAGTAGCCAGGATTGCTGGCCCTACTGTAATTGGAACAGTGGCATTCGGTTTATCATTTGTAAATATGTTCTCCTTTATCGGAAATCTGGGTATGGGGAGTGCAAATGTTAAGATCATAAATGAGGGACATGATATTAATAAATGCATCACCGCATATTCAATCATCCATATCTCAACCAAGATATTATTTCTGCTAATTGTACTTGCCTATTATTTAATTCAAAAGCATGTCTTTAATTTTTCATTTGAAAGCAGAACTCATGAGGTTGTTATTTTCATATTCCTTATGATGGCTATCGCCCAGACTTTTGTTGATATTCCACTATCCACCTTTATAGCAAAAACAGCGCAAGCAAAACAGGACATTTCAGAAATACTGAAGCAATCCCTGCTTCAGCCCTCGAGAATAGTAGCCGTTGCTCTTGGTGGACAAGCAATTGCACTGGCACTTGTGAACTTTTCTGCCATCATTATCATGATCCCGGTCTATTGGTATTTCCACAGAGAATACAAATTTGGAAGCCTGGATAAAGACCTGATGAGAAAATATCTCAAATATGCCCTGCCACTTATAACAATCGGAATTACATCATCTTTTCTACATACCCTTGATAAGGTACTATTGCAGTATTTCTGGAATTCTCAGGAAGTAGGTTATTACGCCGCAGCATATCGCATTTCAAGTGTTTTTCTTACCATGACCCTGGCTGTAGCAAATATTTTTTTTCCTCTGTTTGCTAAATCATTTGAAGAGAAACAGTATAAATTCATCGAAGAAAAAATCAAGAAGTTTGAACACCTATTGTTTGTCTTTTTATTGCCCCTGATGATTTTTATTATGATATATTCCGACACAATCGTATTGCTGCTATTAGGGGAAAAATTTGAACCGTCATCAAAAATTCTTAGCATTTTAATTCTTGCAATGTTTACCTACATGGCAAGTATACCATATGGAAATCTGATAATTGGAATGGGATTATTCAAGCTGGCTGCATATGTAAATATCTTCAATGTGATCCTGCTATGCTGTGCAATGACTTTATTTGTTCATCCGAATTTATATAATCTCGGCGGCACCGGGACCGCATTGGCACTCCTCTGTTCCTATTTATACCTGGCCATATTCTTTCGCCTGGTAATCATAAAAAAGGCCCGGATGATACATGTAAAATGGAATTTAAAATTTTACCTGTTTGGCATTGCTGTATTTCTGTTGTTTAGATTCCTTTACATGCATTTTAGTCAGTTGAATTCCTTATTAACAAAAATTCTTTTCCCCTTTGTATACTTTTCGTTTACCTATTTGGCGCTGTACGTATTGAAAATGATGACTAAAAATGATCTAAGCTTTGTCTATTCTCTACTGAATTTAAAAAAGCTGATTTCCTACATTAGAAATGAGCTCAAGGAATAATCCTCGCATAACAAAATATCTATACATAACTGATCCATTACTGGAGACAGTTAAGGATTCTCAGGTCATCAACTGGATTCAATTACTGGACGAAAAAAATGTGCATTTTGACCTGATCATTCCTACCACTTTATACTACTTGTTCTTTAAAAACAGGTTGCGCAAAAACAAAATTAAAAAGGCCAGAAAGAATATAGATGGGAAAATCATTCAATTGCCGATAATAAAAAGAAGAGACAGAACAGGAATATCAACCATACTGCTTAAAAGTTACCTGGGAATACTCCTCACTTTTAATCATGGGAAATACGGGAAAATCATCATCCAAACACGCAATTTTACATTTGTGCAGGTGTTGAAATCCATGAAAAGGTCTTTCAAAAAAGTCAGGATTATTTATGATATGAGAGGTGCCGCAGCGGAAGAGTACATTAATTCAAATGGATATGTGGATGCTAATACAATACCGGATCCAGCAATTTTTAACAGATATAAGGCAATCCTGCATAACCAGAAAGAGATGATCTCCTTATCTGATAGGGTTTTGTGTGTTTCTGATAAATTGAGGCATTATGCAGTCGGTTTGAACACCCCTAAGAACCCTGATGAGTTTATCACCATACCAGGGGCTGCGGACGAAAGTATCTTTTTTTCAACCCGGAATTACGCCATAAGGTGAGGGCCAGATACCATATTGAAAATAGTCTGGTACTGATTTATTCTGGCAAATTGGACCGGCCATGGCATAAATCTGATTTCGTTTTTAGTTTGGTCTCCAGCCTGCTGCACATCAACTCCAGGATATTTTTTTTCTGTTTCACTCCCGATATAGGAAGAGCAGAAATATTGATCAAAAAATATCAGATTAGTGAAGATAATTTTTTATTAAAGTATGAGGAAAATGAAAATCTTAACAGTTATTATAATGGAGCAGATCTGGGTTTGATGCTCAGGGATGATATCCCAACAAATAATGTTGCTTCCCCTACTAAGTTGCCCGAGTATTTATTATCCGGACTCCCGGTAATCATCTCTAAGAATCTTGGAGACTATACGGAATTTGTTGAAAAAAACGAACTTGGATTTATTGTTGAAAACAAGGAGGAAGAAATTTCCAAACTTTTCCCGATTGATGGGAGTTTCCATTTTGACCGGAAATACATAAGTAACATTGCTTCATCTTTTCTTTCCAAACAATCAAAAATCAAAGGCCTGGTGAGCGTATACTCCGAATTACAATGAGTAGAATTGCATTGTTAGGTGATATTGCACATGCCGGGATATTGTCACAGACCCCCGATTTGATCAATGTTAATTTCAGGTCTCTAGGAGAGCTTCTCTGTAAATTTGACAAGGTGATAGGGAACCTTGAATTCCCGGTCAAGCCAGATCATATGCAAGTACCGAATGAATATTTTCATTATACATCTGAGGTATCAACCAGGCTGATCATCAAAGCCCTCAATCTCAATATTCTTTCACTTGCGAATAATCATATTCAGGATCTTGGCCATGAAGGTTTATATAAAACCATTGAGTTGTTGGAAAGTGAGGGAGTTTTGTTTACCGGGGCAGGATACCAGCCAGAACATACCCAACCTCTTTTATTTGAATTGTCGGGCAAACGGTATGGTTTAATGGCATATGTCGACCTTCAAACAAATCCAAAAATCAAGGAATCTGAGGGATTGTATATTAATTACCTGGAGCCCGTGAAACTTGTAGAAAAGATCAAACAAATCAAAAAACAGGTTGACACTCTCATCCTTTCCATACACTGGGGAAATGATTATAGCTTTTACCCAACAAAGGACCAACTTGCAAATGCCAGAAAATTTGTAGCCTCAGGTGCGGACATAATCATGGGACACCATCCACATACAATACAGCCTTTTGAGAGAATTAATAACAGTTACATTTTTTACAGCCTCGGACAGGTATGCTTCGGAGATTTTTTTTGGGAGGGAGAATTAAGATCTATCCGGAAAAAGACCAAAAAAAGCTTCTCCCCTGTTTTTAATGAAGATCTAAAGCTTGTTGATCTCATCAACATTAAGGAAGAAAAAGGCAATAAGATTCAAATTATAAACAGAAATATACAACAGTGGTCGAAAAAAAAGCTTTTTTATACTAAACTTAAACATAAGTGGGCCCTGGTAAATTTTATTATCAACATTAAGGAAGGTATCATGGACAGGGTCTGGGAGTTTCTGTTTGGATATTATAGAAATCCTTTGGTACAGTTATTTAATATTAAAACCTACAAAAAGGGGAACCGGATCAGCAGCTATTTTAAATACCTGAAAAATCGCAACTAGTGAGTTGGATTCTATCAAATCTGCCAATTAAAAACACATCCGCAAATGATCAAATCATTGAGATTAATGATGATGTACGCCTATTTTTCTCTGGATCTATTGAACATACTAACAATGAAGACATAAATGTTTATATCGCAGGTTACCTTTTACCAAGAACGGAGTATTATGATAGGTATGGACACCTTCATCAGGACCACCTCATTTTGCAACTCTATAAAAGTTTTGGATTAAATTTAATTCACTACGTTAAAGGCATATTCAATATCCTGATAGTCCATCACAAGGAAATTTATATTCTAAATGATGTTCACGGGATTAAATCATATTTTAAATTCATATCCGGGACTGATTTTATCATAACAGATGATATTACCCACATAACAAACCAGGTGGATGTAAATATCAACCTGGAGAATATTGCCATTTACTCCTTGATGAATAACTTCCCCGGTGAATTAACTCCATTTGACAATGTATCAAGAAGTAAACCAGCTTCCATTGTAAATATTAATAACAGCTTATCCGAATCCATATACTGGAATCCTTCTAAGTTACTGGATCTTAAGATCAAACGTTTCCCCAGACCAGAATACAATTCATTTTTTAAAAATATTTTGCAGCAATACATTGATTACCTGAATCCAGATAACATCAATCTTACTTTAACTGGAGGAATGGATAGCAGGCTTATTCTTTCATTCCTGCTAAACTCAAAGCAGAGATGTAAAGCGTTTTCTTATGGGGATGGAGGTTCAAGCGATGTATCAACGGCAAGATTACTGGCAGGATCTGCAAATATTCAATATGACCATTACCATCCGGAATTGAGCCCTGCCTGGTTTAACGGAATAGCTGAAAGAATTGTTGGAGAGGGGAATGCCGTAACCAGTATTCACCGGGCCCACCGTTATCATGCCTTCCTTGAGCACTTTAGCACAGGTGAACAATCCCAGCTGGTTTTTACAGGCCATATGGGAGGTGAATTGTACAGGAATTTTTACAGGGATGGTTTAATAATTACCGACTTTATATATCATTTATTGGAGGGACAAACTGTTGAAGGGAAACAACTTGAGTCATTGTTCCAAAATAAGTTCCTGTTTATTGAAAATATGGACCTGGTGAAAATTCAAGAGTCCCTTCAAAAACTTGAATATTATACAGAGGATAAGCTTTCGAATAAATTGAATTTTACCTTCAAGCAACTAATTAACCATCATGCACAGGATATAAATCTGCTCTCCGGAATAATTGACTATCCCGTCCCATTTTATCTGGATATAGACCTCATTGAATTCATGTTCAGTACCAGGTATAATTTTATTTACAATGAAACAGGTACAAAAGTCCGTTCTTTTCAAAGTCAGAAATTATTCTCTGATCTGATTTCTGATCTGTCACCTCAAATTTCAAAAATCCCGTTTTCAAAGAGAGGATATTACTCACCATGGGAGTTATCAAAAAATCCTATGCTGGTTCTTTACATTAAGAGAATCTACAGATACTTGTTTAAAAATAAGATCGTTTCCAGTTTCGTACTGGGTGATTGGATGCATGAATTCATTAATTCATTTTACAATAATGCAGGTGCTGAATTTGGAAATATCTTTGACAAGAAAAAGCTAGCAGATGAATTGGACCAAATTGAATGCAGAAATGAATCTTGCTGGCGTACGTTTAGCAATCCTGTATTCATTAGTATGATTAATAAGCATTACGGAAAACCCGATTAAAAGATATGTCATTTCACCTGGCCATACTTAGAAATGAATCAGAAAAGGATCATCTCCCCTGGGTGGATGCAATGAATGAATATTCTGGTGAATTAACCTGGTCAGTAATAGATCTAACCCGAATGGATTGGTTGGATAAATTAAAACAGGAACGTTTTGACTTCTTCCTGGCAAGACCACCTGGACTGACATCACTCTTTAAGCAACTGTATGATGAGCGGATTTACATCGTATCAAAGGTATTAGGATATCCTGTGTTCCCTACGTACGAAGAAATTGCTATTTATGAAAACAAAAGAATGTTATCTTACTTTCTGCAGGCCAATCAGATCTCTCATCCAAAAACATATGTATTCTATTATCTTGAAGAGGCTCTCGGATTTATTTCAAATGCCAGTGTCCCAATTGTTGCAAAAACAAATATTGGCGCATCCGGAAGTGGGGTTAAGATCATTTCTTCCGTCGGCGAAGGCATAAAATACATCCATGATGCTTTTGGTAATCACGGAATTAAACAGAGATGGGGACCAAACCTTAAGACGGGAAATTATCTTAAAAGAGCATTCCATTATCTTAAAAACCCAGGCCATATTTCAGGAAAATTGGATGTGTATCGAACCAAAAGAAGCGATCTTCAAAAGGATTTCGTATTATTTCAGGAATATTGTCCGCACAAGTTTGAGTGGCGAGTGGTTAGAATAGGGGATTCCTTTTTTGCACATAAAAAAGTAGCGAGTCAAAATAAAGCCAGTGGTTCCCTGATTAAGGAATACTCAAATCCTCCGGGCAGTCTGCTTAATTTTGTGAAAGAAATTACAGATAAACATCAATTCCATTCTCAAGCAATAGATCTATTTGAAATTGAGAATGATGTTTATCTGGTGAATGAGATGCAATGTTTCTTCGGACAATCAGATCCATACCAGATGCTCATCAATGGAAAACCAGGCAGGTATATAAAACCTAATGGAGATTGGTTATTCGAGGAAGGTGATTACAACAGGAACCAGTGTTATAATCTCAGGCTGGCATACATATTAGAAAAGCTAAACCAGCAGAAAGGATGAAAGTCCTGTTTGTTTTTAGTGGCAATAATCCGAAGGGTATATCACCCATCATTAAAACCCAGGGTGAATCTTTGAGCAAAAGTGGCCTCAAAATTGACTATTATGCCATATGTGGAAAGGGATTAAGAGGATATGCGAAAAACATTTTACCCCTGCGCAGAGCCATCCGAAAACAACACTTTGATATCATCCATGCACATAATGATTTGTGCGGAATAGTAGCTGCAATATCAACCTCCGTTCCCGTAGTTACATCCTTAATGGGATCAGAAGTATATGGTGGGAAAATCAGGCTGCTTGTAATCAGGTTCTTCACATACCTCATCTGGAAAGGCACCATTGTAAAATCCCGTGACATGGCAACAAAAGTCTCCAGTCATAAAACGGTTGTAATTCCAAATGGAGTGGATCTGGATAAATTCTACAAGACAGAAAAGACCAAGGCACAAGAAATGGTAGGGTTTAGTCCAATTAAAAGGAACATTCTATTTCTTGCGGACCCATCCAGGCCTGAAAAGAATTTTGAACTTGCTAAAGAAGCAATATCAAAGCTGAAAGAAAAGAATATCGAACTTCATTGTATTTATCAGGTAGATCACAGCATGATCCCTATCTATCTTAATGCTGCAGACATACTACTTCTTACTTCAAAGTGGGAAGGTTCTCCCAATGTTGTCAAAGAAGCCCTGGCATGTGAATGTCCAGTAGTCAGTACGCAGGTAGGAGATGTGGAGGATCTATTAATAAACCTGCAAGGCTGTTTTATTACTACAAATGACCCGGCAGATATTGCAGGGAAAATTGAACAATCCCTGGCAGCAGAAAATAACATAGATAGCAGGGAAAAAATGAGAAGCTATGCCCTTGATAAAATCGCTGAAAAGGTTAAAGCATTCTATCTATCAATAATTGAATTTGAACCGCATAATACCTAATTTTAAATCCCTCAGATCATGATCGAGTACGTATACATACTTGGGAATCATATCCAGGCTCTTGGATTGAGCAGAATGGCAGCCAGGATTGGATTAAAGGTATGCCTGTTCACCGATTACAGTGCCTCAATAACCCGTTATTCGAACAGTTGTTCCCGGTATATACTTTTTACAACTGAAGAGGATCTTTTTGAGAAATTAACTCGGTCACATGTACAAAAAAATGCATTGATAATTCCAACCAATGACCGTTTGATAACATTTGTTCAGAAAAATTATACTGATTTATCAGGCATCTATCATTTATCAGTTGATAAACCTGATATAATTGAAATATGCTTAAACAAGATTTTTACTTATAAAAAGGCCAGGGAAATAGGGATCCCTATCCCGGATACCCATTTCCCTGAAAATATGGCTGAGCTGGAAGCACTGGCACCCGAACTATCCTATCCTGTCATCATTAAGCCTGCGATAATGTATACGTTTTACTCAAGCACAGGCCAGAAAGTATATTTTTCAAATAATGCAGATCAGTTGAAAAAAAATTACCAGTTATTTACTTCACAATTTCCTTCAAAAGAGGTGATTGTGCAAAAAGTATTATCAGGTGGAGCAAAAAATCTTTATTCTTTCGGTTCATTTTCAATTGATGGAAAGGTCTATGGAGGTTTTGTGGCCAACAGGATACGTCAGAAACCAATGGACTTTGGCATTTCCACCTGCTTTGCAAAAACTGTTAGCAACCAGGAAATTGCCAATCTGGCAATTAAATTTCTTAATAAGATCAAGTATTCCGGTATGGCTGAGGTTGAATTCATGTATGACCAGGATACAGGTGAATACAGATTAATTGAAATAAATCCACGTTCCTGGAAATGGCATTCCATTGCAAATAAGCTGGATCTAAATTTTATTGAAATGACCGTGGATCATATAAATGGGAAAAAACTTGAACCCTTTATCTCCGATAAAGAAAACATTGGATGGATCGAACGATTAACAGATACCTTTGTTGTAATTAAAGAGGTCTTGCATGGCAGGATGGGAATTAAGGAATATTTCCAGACAATAAACCTTGATAAAGAATATGCCTGCTGGTCCTGGAAGGATCCACTCCCTGCGATCATGTATATCCTCCTGTCTCCATACCTGCTCATAAAAAGATAATGTTAACGCTACTCATAACCAGCATATTAGGCAGTACTATTCTGTATTTATTCCTCCATTATAAAACAAGAATGCATTTGAGATTTCTCTATATCGATAACATTTTTGTGATATTGCTATCCTTCTTTATCAGCTGGAGTGTTTATTTGTTCCTGCTGCCAGAACATAAATTCCTGGCCCTTCTCCTGGATTTATTTTTGGTAGGACTTATGGCTTTTATTCTTACGATGATCCGGTTCTGGAGAACACCGGTCAGGAGATCATTTGCCCAGGGAAGGTGAAGTGTTATCTCCGGCAGATGGAAATATAATCTATATTGAAAAAGTCTCAAAAGGAGATATTCCAAAATCCGTAAAACACAAACTGACTGCCAGGCTAACAGAGTTATCAAAAACCGACTTGTTAGACGATGCAGGTTGGTTAATTGGCATAAACATGACCCCCTTTGATGTTCACAAAAATTGTGCACCGGTTGAAGGTAAAGTAACATTCAGCAAACATACCAAAGGATCATTTCTATCTCTTAAAGACCCCAGGTCTCAGGTCCAGAATGAACGTCATACATATGTTATCAGCAATGGAGATGAACTTTTTGGTGTGGTTCAGACTGCCTCACGGCTTGTTCGTCGCATAGATTCCTATGTAGAACTGAACCAGGTAGTTAGCCAGGGACAATGGATTGGAATGATTAGGTTTGGATCCCAGGTTGATCTTTTAATCCCTTCTCAATACCAGGTTCAGATTCAAATTGGAGACCAGGTTTATGCCGGCCAGACAATCATTTCCAGGAAGAATGAAATTATTAATTGACATAGGGCATCCTGCACATGTTCATCTATTTAAAAATTTCGCCTGGAAAATGCAGGAGAAAGGCCATCAGGTTTTTTTTGCAGCCAGAGAAAAAGAACATGAGGTATACCTGCTCAAAACATATCATTTTCAGTATACTTCATTCGGCCGCCATTATTCAACAAAAGCAATGAAGATTTACGGACTGCTCAAGTTCGATCTTCTCATGTTCTTCTATGCCCTGCGCCATAAACCTGATTTATTTATCAGCCACGGATCGATTTATGCCTCTCATGCATCATGGTTACTCAGAAAGCCTCATATCTCTCTGGAAGATACAGGTAATTTTGAGCAGATCAGGCTTTATAGGCCATTTACAGATGTTATTATTACGCCTGAAAATCTGAATATTGATCTGGGTAAAAAGCAGATCAGCCACAACTCTTTCCATGAGATGGCCTATTTACACAGCCACTACTTTAAACCTTCACTGGACATTTATAAATTATTAAACCTTTCCGTTGGACAGCCATTTGGTATTTTGCGTTTTGTTTCCTGGAATGCTACACATGATGCTGGTCAGAAAGGATTATCAATCAACCAGAAAAGAATAATCTTTGATTCTCTTTCAGAATACTATCCGGTTTTTATTACATCTGAATCAGACCTCCCTGCTGAATTTGAAAAGTATCGATTAAACATTCCACCGGATAAAATTCACGATGTACTATACCATGCATCAATATATATAGGTGAAGGAGCAACCATGGCTGCTGAATCAGGACTCCTGGGTACCCCTGCCATTTATGTAAATAGCCAACGGGCTGGCAATTGTGAGGATCTGTCAAAATACGGTCTGGTGTTTTCACTAAATACAACTGAAGAAATTCTTGACCGGATCCAAAAAATCCATAGTAACCCTGATTTCAAAAATGAGTGCAGAAAAAATCGTGAAAAACTCCTGGAGGAAAAAACAGATTTAACAGCATTTTTAATCTCATTGATAGAAAATAAATATCTTCATTCTTAAGGTAAAACATAGATTTATCCATTAACCTGAATAAATTATATACGGTTTTATCTATCTTTATAGTTGAATGTAAAATTTGCACTTAGAATGAAACAGACCCTTCTCCTTATTTTCGTTTTGCTTCCTCTGCAGGCTTCATTTTCACATGATAAGAAATGGAATGAATTAATCGAACCCAGAGTTGACTATACCTATGAATATTCCTGGAATGTTCCGGAATCTGAATGGGTTTATCAGGGCGAATGGATCAATCGATATGTATATGACTACCGTTACGAAGATGACCTTCTTTTGGAGATGACCAAAAAGGATATTGAAACGGATGAATTTACCAGTAGAGAGTTGTTTATTTATGATGACAACCAGGCCCTGGTCAAGCATCTGTTCCAGGTATTTGAGTCTGGTTCATGGCAGGATGAGCGGCAGGATTTAATTGAAAACAATGACCTGCTGCAAATTGAGGAGATTATTGTGCAGTACTGGATAAATGGATCATGGGTGAACAACCGGCGGCAATACGATTATCAATATAACGAGTTGGGATTAAACTCAAGTTACATGAGACAACATTGGGTATCTGAAAAATGGGTTGATAAAACGTTTACCATCAGGTATTACGATGCAGACAGCCTTTTGACAGAAAGGATTGTATCCAATGTTAGTAATGCTTATAAATTCAGATTTGAATACCACTATGATGTTTACAAAAACTGCATTAACCTGATCTATCAGGAATCTTCTGGTGAAAATTGGGACAATACATGGCAGGAGTTTTACACCTTTAATTCATGTGGACAGAAATATAAGAAAATCAGGCAGATCTGGGCAGGCTCGGATTGGTTGAACCAATCAAAGTGGATCTCATATTTTACCATAGATATTGACCCGAAGGATAAACATGTAAAAATCCCAGTTTGCCATAAGGGTCGTCACACCATCTATATTCCATACCCTGCATTAAAGGCCCATCTGAAACATGGTGATTGTTTTGGCCCGTGTCAATCAGATAAAATATGCGGTGATTGTAAAGAAAAAACAGATTCAAAAGATCCAAAAACATCTCATGCAAAAAATGAATACGAATCTTCAATATATAATTTTCATTCCGGAGATTGTTCTGTTTATCCAAATCCCTTCAGGGATAAATCTACCATAAAACTGGGAGATGCAAGCATCAGGCAAATAGATCTGTTAAACTCACACGGAAGCGTTCTCCGGACCTATCTTATTAATGATGAAAGAGAAATAATCCTGAAAAGAAATGGGCTAAACAAGGGCATTTACTTTCTGAGATTTATTTCTGATAAGGTCAGGATCAAAAAGTTAATAATTATCTGATCTCCATTCTGTATTTATTTTGAGAGATTTTACGCTGTCAGCCTATAAGCGTCTGATTGAATCTTTGATCGATGCATCCTATGTTTTTCTGACTTTTAATGAATACATACGAAATCCCCCATCCAAATTTGTAATTCTTCGTAATGATGTTGACAAAAACCCTGACAATTCACTTATTGTAGCAAAAATACTTGCAGGGTATAATATTCGTGGAACATTTTACTTCAGGATATTAAAGAATAGCTTCAAACCAGAAATTATCAGGGAAATACAAACAATGGGTCATGAAATAGGCTATCATTATGAGGATCTATGCCTGGTTGCCGATGAAGGCCTTTTCAATCGCTCATCCAAAAAGATAGAAGAGATCCTCGTTGATACAAAAAGTAAATTTCTGGAAAATCTTACTACCCTTAGACAGTACGCTCCCGTTGACACCATTTGTATGCATGGCAGACCGCTGAGCAAATGGGATAGCAGAATGTTATGGTTGTTTTTTGACTACCGGGATTTTGATATTATTGGTGAACCATATTTTGACCTTGATTTGTCTGATACTTTATACCTGACTGATACGGGCAGAAGATGGGATGGAAGTAAAGTAAGCATTCGTGACAAAATGAATAAAAGCACCCCTACCTGGCTTGATGAAGAATATATGGCAAAAGTTACAGGTAAATCCATCATTGAACCTAAATTAAATTCCGCTATCAACCTATCTGAGAAAGCTCTTATATTTCAACAAAGCTTTACTTTTAAATCTACAAAAGATATCCTACATGCTGCCAATGGTAGGGAATTACCTGATAAGCTGATGATCACATTCCATCCGCAGCGTTGGACAGAAAAGCTTAGCCCGTGGATTTTGGAGTTGATCTCTCAAAATGCTAAAAACGTAGCAAAATATTTATTAATGAGGCTTCGAAAGAGCTCATAATAAGATAGCCTGGTCTACACCCTTCCTTCACCATTTCCCCTCTCCATTCATGATTCCTTAAGGTGACTCACCTGAATTTTTTCCCCTTTTTTATTTCTTTTTAGAATTCATCCCGTATAGCATTAAAAATGAAGCAACTAAAATCTGAACTAAATGTGAATTATCTCGTATAGTAGGTGCAACTATTTTAATTAAACCCTGGTCATCTACTTAACCGAGAGAATATCACTCTGAGATATTACAAAGGTCTGAAATCCAGAATTTATGAAAATTTTCAGATATAGTGCGCTGATTTTCTTGTTGATAGCATCAACGGTGAAATCATTCGGGCAAGTACCAGTTGTTGATTCCATAACTCATAATGATTTCACACAACAGGTTATTCGTGTTGATTTTAGTGAGAGCCTTTCCTGGACAGCAGCAGGAACATGGACCATTCGTATCGGAGGTGCGGTTGTGCCTTTTGCAGGTCCCTTAACAGCTTCTCCCTCCAATAATATCATTTTCCAGCTGGCCACTCCGATTACCTATAATGATGTACTTGCTGGTATTACTGTTGATTATGCCGGGGATGGTGATTTTACAAATGGATCAAATAACCTGGCCTGTATTTGCCAGACACACCCGCAATCAACACCAACCGATTCACCTGTGATGCCCTGGTCCCGGAAAATCTGGAATTCAATTATATTAGCGGGCCCTGTGCCCAGGTCAGGGTCAGCCTTAAGATTGGATGGACAATAAGGCCATGGCTCAGAAACAGCAGTAATATCGATGTAACTGAACTCAGGATCAGGTACAGGTGGGGGGATCCTGCTGATACCAGGTGGAATTACACGCCTGATGAAGTCAACAAGGTAACTGACAATCCTGAAATTGGAAGTGGGTATTTCGCAGCTACATCTGATACCTTCACCTACCCTGATTCAGAGGTATGTCTCTGGCAGTTCAGATCATATATGTATTATCTTGGAACACCTACCAAATTTTGTGCTACTGCCGATAAAGAAATAAACCAGGCATTCGTAAACTACAGGCTTGACAACCAAACGCTGGGTGGGAACCTGGTATTGGATCCACCCATAGGTGATCCACGGACCCTTATTTGTGTAGGTGAAGATTTTGCTGTTACATTCCAGGATGTTTCTGAATTCAATTGTAATATTAATGTAGAGCCGTTTCGCCCCAATGAAGGGAAAAGGAATGTACAATTCGTATATGGGACCAATACAAATGGAGGTCCGAGAATACCGAATGTGTATGTGAAATATGGTCCGCTTGATACAGATACTGTCCACATCACCAACAATAATGGTGATCCTATAAGCTTTCCCACACCGAGCGGTTTTTACGAAGGGCCTGTGGTAGAGATACCGGAACCTGCCACGGCTTCCGGCTTGTTTTCGTACCCGGTAATGCACCAGGGAGATTTTATCAATGACCAGGCTGGAGACAGGATAGAAATAACCGTAAGAAACTGGAATCCCTGTAATCCATATGGGACTTTCTGGCATTTTGGATTGAGTGATCCTCCCATAACTACCTATTCATACATTGAGCTGATTCTATCACCTCCGGCTCCAGATGCACCGGATCGGACCCTATTGTGAATCAGCAGTCGGCCCTTTAACAGCCACAGGAACAGGAGGTACATTAAGATGGTATAGTGATGCGGGACTGACCACTCAGGTTGGCACAGGGGGCACATTTAATCATGGCGAAACAGATCCAGGAGTTTACACATACTGGGTAAACGAAACCCTCGGCAGCGGCTGTGTTGGTCCTGCTTCCATGGTAACTCTAACCATTCGTGAAGATCTCGTCCTGGCCGGTCCTATTGTGGGACCAGATGAAGTCTGTGTTAACCAGGCAAATGTATCATACAATTTTGGCCCGGGAGCTCCTGTTATGCCCATCGGTGGTGCCACCAAATATGTTTGGTCAATTCCAGGGGACTGGACCCTCAACAGCCAGACATCCAAGACAATTTTTGTTGATATAGGACCCACCTCAGGAAGCAGAACGGTAAGTGCCCATCTGGAATATTTTGCCGGGATTGCATGTCCCTCAAATACAATAAACAGAAATGTCGAAGTTAATCCATTACCCGTGGGTAACCCGGCAAGCTATGAATCTTGTACAGGAACAGAACTTGACATTACGCCCACAACAAATGTAAGCGGATCGACTTTTGCATGGTCCGGCAGTAATGGCTCAAGCGGTACCGGCAATATTGATGACACACCGGTTAATGCAGGCCCTGCTGATCTTATTGTTACCTATACCGTGACACCTACCGGACCGGCACCAAGCTCTTGTCCAGGTGCGACATTTGACATCACGGTTACCGTTAAAGCATTACCTACGGTTGCAACAGCAGGGGCAGATGACCTTGTTTGTGCCACTACCTATCCAAACCTTGGCGGAAATAATCCTGCTATTGGAACCGGACAGTGGTCCGTAGTAAGTGACATTATCTGGAGGGAAGATTTTGAAGACCTTTCTGTTGGAACAACTGCTGATGCCTGGGCAACTGCATGGACACGTGACATTCATGGCATTGATTTGCCTGGAAGACCTGGTCATTTTGAAGTTAAAGATGCATCGGGTGGCGGAAAAGTGTTTGAGCTGAATAATCCTGGCAATCCTGTTGATTGGATATCAGAACCTATTGATATTTCAGGAAGAGTAGGTACCGTGGAATTGAGCATAAAACTACAGGAACCGGCCGGTAATACACTGGAAGATGGTGACTGGATTGAAGGGTATTACACGGTAGACGGAGGTGCTGAACAGGTATTTTTTGCTCCTATCACTAATGATTTTACAGGACCTATCTGGAGGACCCAGGGGAATATCAGTGGGAATACCCTGGTGATAAGGATAAATACCCGGAATGGAGGTAACGAATGAATTTCATACTTTCGATGATGTCACAGTCCGTGATGAAGGCATTGGAGTGTTAGCCACCGTTGACAATCCAGCTCTGAATAATTCAGGGGCAAGCAACCTGCAACCCGATGAAAATACTTTCCGTTGGACCATCAGCAATGGTGTTTGTCCGGTTACCTTTGAAGATATTACCATTACCCGGGATGTTCAACCATCAAATGCCGATGCCGGGGATGACCAGACATTCTGCGACCTGACCAGCACAAACCTGGATGCTGTACCTGTGGATAACGGAGGTACAGGTACATGGACCAGGCTTAGCGGTCCCGCTTCCATTACTTCACCCAATGATCCTACTACTGAAGTAACAGGTTTGGGATATGGAGCAAATGATTTCCAGTGGGAAGTTACCAGTAAATATGGAGCATGTCCGTCAACCACGGATGATATGACCGTTACCCGCGATAATCCTGTGGCAGCAACGGTTGGTCCTGACCAGGACTTCTGTATGGTATTACCGGGAAATAGTGCCCCCCTGGGGGGTAGTAATCCCGCACCCGGAACAGGTTTATGGTCAATGGTAAGTGGCCCTGCTGCAATTACAGGATGGATTCCTGATGCCACCACCCCCAATGCACAAGCGACAGTAACATCATATGGTGTATACCTCTTAAAATGGGAAATCACAAATGGCACCTGTGTTACCTCGGATACCATTGAAGTTGATTTTGGTCAGGCTCCGTCTCCTTCTGTTCCCGGACCGGATGATGATACATGCGGACTAAACTATACATTCGCAGCTACAGCTCCTGTAGTTGGACAGGGGACCTGGACGCTGGATAGTGGTCCGGGGACAGCCACTTATGATGATGAAAATTCAGAGACTGCACAGGCTACTGTTACTGCCTATGGTATTTATGTCTTTAGATGGACCGTTACCAGTGGTTCCTGTTTGCCAAATGAAAATACAGTACAGATTATTTTCTCAGAGCCAGCTACGGCCGATGCCGGATCTGCATTCACAGTATGCCGGGATGGTACCACTCCGGCTGCCATACCTCTGAGCGGGATCATTGGTGGTGCTGCTGCAACAGGTGTATGGAGCATAGAAGTCGGAGCTGGAACCTTATCAGGAAGTGCTGTGGCATTGCCCAATGTTACGGATACCTATACTCCGGATCCAGCTGATGTTGGTGGACTGGTAACACTGCGTCTTACAGCCATTGATCCGGATGGAATCGGACCTTGTGGTGATGTAACATCTGATGTAATCATCACCATAAATGAGATGGCCACAGCTGATGCTGGTATTGCTTATGCTGTATGCCGGGATGGCGCTGCACCTGCTGACATTAATATCAGTGGAACCATTGGCGGAGGTGCATCGACAGGTTCATGGAGTATCTTTTCAGGTTCCGGATCACTTGATGGTAGCAGTACTGCCGGCACCACGGTATCGGATATTTATACCCCGGGTGTGGCAGATGTTGGAAGTACCATAACACTTCGCTTAACTGCCAGTGATCCTGACGGAGCAGGACCCTGTATAGCAGTATCATCTGATGTTGTTATAAGCATTAATGAAGAAGCCACTTCAGATGCCGGAATTGACCGGACAGAATGCCGGACACAGGTAGCACCTGCTGATATAAACATAGCCGGGACCATAGGTGGAGCAGCCACGACCGGTAGCTGGTCTGTCTTCAACGGAAGCGGGTCCCTTGCCGGAAGTTCCGTAGCAGGGACTACTGTTTCTGACGTTTATACTCCTGCTGTTGCTGATGTGGGAAATACCGTTACGTTAAGACTCACAGCTGCTGATCCAGATGGAGCAGGTCCTTGTATAGACATTATAGATGATATTGATATTACAATAAACATGGCCGCTGAATCTGATGCGGGACTAGATTATACGGTTTGTCGTGATGGTGCTGCCCCCGCAATAATTCCATTATCCGGAACCATTGGCGGTGGCGCTACTACTGGAACCTGGAGCATAGTTAATGGTGCAGGTTCAATCGGTGCCAGCAGCACAGCAGGTTCAACGGTAACAGCAACATACACACCTGTGGCAGGTGATGTTGGTGGTACGGTAAGGATGAGACTCACAGCCACAGATCCTGATGGTGCAGGTCCATGCGGGAATATCTCAGACGATGTGATCATTACCATTAATGAAGAAGCTACATCAGATGCCGGACTTGCCTATACTGTTTGCCGGAGTTCAGTAACTCTTCTGGCTATTCCTGTCAGCGGAACCATTGGAGGGGCTGCCACAACAGGGAGCTGGAGCATTTTTGCAGGCAACGGTACAATAGGAGCCAGTACAATCGTGGGTAATACTGTATCAGCATCATATACTCCTGCTGCAACAGATGTAGGCGGAACGATCACCCTGAGACTTACAGCTGATGATCCTGATGGAGCTGGTCCGTGTGGAGATATTACTTCCGATGTGGTCATCACCATTAATGAAGCTTCTGAATCTGATGCCGGTATAGACTATGCAGTCTGCCGTGATGAAACAGCACCCGCGGTTATAGATCTGACGGGTACCATCGGTGGTGCGGGCACTACAGGAAGCTGGAGCATATTCAATGGTTCAGGCAGCATAAGTCCAAGTACTGTCCTTGGAAACACAGTTACGGCAACTTATACCACTGATCCAGCTGATGTAGGTGGAACAGTTACAATGCGCTTGACTGTCGCTGATCCCGATGCAGGCGGACCTTGCGGTGATGTAACTGACGATGTTGTGATATCAGTCAACATGGAGGCAGAGGTCGATGCCGGTGCCAACTATACGGTGTGCCGTGATGGAATAGCACCTGCCGTCATTGACCTGAGTGGTACCATAGGAGGAGGAGCTACGACCGGAACCTGGAGTATTGTTACAGCCAACGGTACAATAGGAGCAAGTACAACCGTGGGTAATACTGTAACTGCAGCATACACACCAGATCCTGCAGATGTAGGTGGATTTGTACAGATGAGACTGACAGCAACTGATCCTGATGGCATCGGGCCATGTGCAGATGTAAGTGATATAGTCAACATTACTTTGAACCTGGCTCCAACAGTCGACGCGGGCGTAGATCTTGCCATTGCAGCAGGGAATCCGGCTTCACTTCTGGGTAGTTTCGGCGGGTCGACCGGTTCAATTACCTGGACTGGCGGATCAGGTGTATTTGATCCAAATGAAAACAACCCGAACGCGGATTATTATCCCACCCTTGCTGAAGAAACTGCGGGTTCCGTGGAACTGGTTATGGTATCAGATGATCCTGATGGCGTGGGACCATGTACCATAGTTACAGACACCATGGTCATCTTTATAGGTGAAAATCCGACAGCTGATGCGGGACCAGACTTCGATATCTGTGAGATTGATTCTATCCCATTGATTGGTGTGATTGGTGGCTCAGCAACAATAGGTACCTGGACTGTTATTGTAGGTGCGGGTACAGTATATGATAATGTTACAGGTGCGGATGATACGGTCAGGGCCGTTTATGTTACAACACCGGCAGAAAGAGCTGCAGATGTGGCTACAGGATATATACGGGTCCAGCTGGAGACGGATGATCCGGATGGCGCGGGACCGGTACAGCCTGATTCTTCGAGAAAAGATATTACCATTTACCCATTGCCGGTAACACCGGCTATCGCTGGTCCAACACAGGCATGTGTGAATACTCCAAACATGGTTTATATAAGCAATCCGCTCACACCAAATTCATTTTATGAGTGGAATGTGCCCTTAGTCCTTGGAACGGTTACAAGCGGTGGTAGTGGTTACAATAACAACGCAGTGATCATGGATGCTGCAGCTGCAGGAGCATCAGATACCATCTGGTTGCTCGAAACTACACAGTTTGGCTGCGTTGGTGATACTGTGAAACTGGGACTGGAAATATTTGATTACCCGGCTCAGTCTGTTATTACGGGACCAAATACGGTTTGTGCAAACGATACTGCCGTAGACTATTCAGTGCCCTTGAACCCTGGATCTACCTATCAGTGGTTCAGGCCTCCGGGAGCATTTGTGAATCCACCTGATACGGCAAACGCAGTGAAGATTGACTTTGGTTTTTCAAGTGGTATTGTTTCTGTAATGGAAACCAATCCGGCCGGCTGTGTCACCACTCATATCCCATTGCCGGTAACTGTCAGCCCATTGCCAACGGCCAATTTAAATGCCAGTGATGTGATCATTTGTCCTGGACAAGCAGTGACATTTACCGCAACTCCTGCAGGAATGGATAATTATGATTTCTTTGTGGATGATACACTGGCGCAATCCGGCATAGCAGCTACTTACCTGACAGACAGCCTTACAGACGGACAAACAGTTACGGTTGAGGTAACCAATGCAGGAGCTTGTAAGGATATGAGCTCGGGCATCACGGTCATTGTAAGTACAATTCCTGATATCAGCCTGGTGAGTTCTGACGCCGACAATATCATTTGTTTCAATGAATCCGTGACCTTTACGGCAACATCGGCTACCGGCGTGAGCTTTGAATTTTTTGTAGATGGTCTTTCTGTACAGAATTCACCGCTGACCTTCTTCACCACAGACACACTGCATGATGGTGAGACTGTTACGGTAACCACCAGGGATATTGTAGGCTGTGAATCCACCAGTCCGGGTATCACTACAACAGTTAATCCGCTTCCGGTAGCAGATCTGAGTGGAGATGCCATAATTTGTCCTACCGATGTGACGAACCTCTCTATTAACATTACAACCGGATTCGCACCTTTCACAGTAGAAGTTGATAATGGAATATTACCCATAGCAGGCTATAATTCCAACGATCCTATACCTGTCAGTCCACTTGCTACAACCGTTTACAATCTATTAAATGTAACAGATGCCAATGGTTGCCGGGTGGATGCTCCGCATGCTAACCTGACAGGTACGGCAACGGTCACCCTGAATGCAGATATTACTGTTATTACCCAGCCCACAGCAGTTACTGATTGCGAAGGTTCAGATGTTACCTTCCAGGTATTGGTAACCGGCACAGCACCAACCTACCAGTGGAGGAAAGACGGAGCCAACCTTGCGGATGTAGGAAATATCAGTGGTGCCACTACGGATGAGCTTAGTATCACCAATATCCAGCCATCAGATGCCGCCATGTATGATGTGGTTGTCAGTGGGACCTGCCTGCCAGCTACATCAGCAGCCGTTGCCTTGACTGTAGATGAAAACATTACCATCACAGGAAACCCGGTGGATGTCATTGAATGTCCGGGTGGTACCATACAGTTTGGTGCTTCAGCTACCGGGACCAATCCGGTTTACCGTTGGAGAAAGAATGGTACACCTTTGCTCGATGGCGGAACCATCAGCGGAACTGGCACAGATACCATGACCATCAGCGGTATCAATGTACTGGATGCAGGCAGCTATGATGTGATCGTTACCGGTGCATGTGAGCCCGATACATCGACGGAAGCTACCCTGACCCTGAATATCCAGCCTATCATAATAGACCAGCCCGATCCGGTAATAGAATGTGAAGGGGGACTGGTAACTTTCACCGTGGATGCAGGTACAACTACCAACCCGACCTATGAGTGGCAGATTGATTCATTGCTGGGTCCTGGATTTGGTGCAGTTAGTGGCGGACCCTATGCAGGTGAAAACACACCGACCCTGACCATAAACCCGATTGATTCAGACATGACTGGATTCCAGTTCAGGGTTCTTGTCGGTGGAGAATGTACGCCTTCCGTGCTATCTGCTGAAGTGGGACTGACAGTCCTCGAGATTCCGGAGATAACTGAACATCCTTCGGACAGCACAATCTGCGAAGATGCAAGTGTAACCTTCAGTGTGAACCCAGGTCTTACTACCATCCCGATATATACATGGGAAGTTGATGATGGTGGTGGATGGGATACCATTACAGGAGCTCCATATTTCGGTTACAACTCTGCCCAGCTTGGTATTCTTTCAGCTCCCTCAACAATGAATGGATATGAGTACCGTGTAACTATTTCGGGAACCTGTGCTCCTCCTTTCCCATCGAACGTGGCTACACTGACTATTAACCAGAAGCCTGAGGTGGGTGCTCATCCCGCTGATGCTGTGGAATGTGAAAATGGACTGGTTACCTTTACCGTTGATCCTGGTTTGACGACCAATCCGACCTATCAGTGGCAGGTGGACCAGGGTGTCGGGTTTACAGATATTTCAGGCGGTGTGTATACCGGTGAAAACACGGCTACACTGACTGCTGATCCAATTAGCTCTTCCATGAATGGCCACAGGTACCGTGCAATAATCAGTGGAACCTGTGCCCCTCCTGCCCAATCCAACCCGGCCAGCCTGACGGTGGATGAGAACCCGGAGATACAGGTTGAACCAGTTGATCAGACTATATGTGAAGGGGATGATGTATTCTTTTTCGTCAATCCTGGTGCAACAACAGATCCTACTTTTGCATGGGAATATTATACCGGACCAGTACCGGGATGGATCTCTGTACCTCTGGATGGAATACATAGTGGCATCAACAATGATACCCTCTTCCTGACGGCTGCTCTTTCCACCATGAATACATGGCAATACAGGGTAGTAGTAAATGGTAAATGTAATGTACCCATAACATCGGATGAAATAACACTGACAGTTAACCAGAGGCCTGAGATTTTACTGCATCCTGTTGATTCCACAATTTGTGAAGACGCAGATGCTACCTTCACTGTTAATGCAGGCGCTACAACAGGTGCAAGCTACCAGTGGCAGGTAAGCTCAGGTGGTGCATTTGGAAATATTTTCGGTGGAATATACACCGGTGAAAACACGCCCACTCTGACCGTAACAGGGACTCCCTCATCCTATGATGGATTCCTTTACCGGGTGAGGATTAGTGGAACTTGTACACCTGATGTTCTGTCTGATACGGCTATCCTGACAGTATTCGAGAAGCCCGAAATCCTCTCACAACCCATTGATGTAACGATATGTGAAGATGATAATGCACTGTTTGGAATTAGTTCCGGAGTGACAACCAACCCGGTTTACCAGTGGCAGGTTGATGATGGACTTGGTGGTGGATTTGTGGATATTCTTGTGGGACCAATCTACGCTGGGTTCAACTCGGATACACTAAGGATTACAGGTGGATTGGCAGTGATGGACAGCTATCGATACCGTGTGGTTGTTTATGGTGATTGTGCACCAAATGATACCTCGGATGCAGTTACCCTTACCGTATATGAAAGGCCCGAGATCCTTTCCGAGCCGACAGATTCTACCATTTGTGAGAATGAAAATGCCACATTCGGAGTATTTGCAGGTATGACTACTACACCATTCTACCAATGGCAGGTAGATAACGGATTGGGTGGTGGATTTGTGAATGCATTCGGACCCAACTACATCGGCCAGAATACTGATACCCTGATGGTTACCAATGCTCCTTCATCAATGAACGGATACCAGTTCCGCGTAATTGTTACAGGAGCCTGTACACCAGCTGATACTTCAGCCGTGGTTACCCTGACTGTCAATGACCGTCCTGAGATCCTGGTACAGCCAACAGCTCCCGTCATTTGTGAAGACGGCATGACCCTCATTGGCATTGATGCAGGAGAAACTACCAGTGCAAGCTTCCAGTGGCAGGTGAATGATCACCTCGGTGGAGGATTTGCAGATATTTCAGGTGCCCCATACACAGGGTTCAATACTGATACCTTGATTATTAATCCTGCGATAAGTGTCATGCATGGATATTCCTACCAGGTTATTCTAAGCGGTGCTTGTGCCCCGACACTTACCTCGGATTCCGTGGTCCTGACCGTTAACGAAAAGCCCGAAGTATTCATCCACCCCGTTGATTCAACAGTTTGTGAGGGTGCCCAGGCAACCTTTAGTGTAGATGCAGGAGTGACTACCATGGCAGCTTACGAATGGCTTGTGGATGAAGGTACAGGATTCAATCCCATTGCAGGTGGACCTTATTTCGGCGAAAATACAGCCAACCTGCTTGTAACCTCAACGGATTCTTCCATGAACGGATATCAGTACAGGGTTGTAATAAGTGGAATATGTACACCTAATGATACGTCCAATGCAGCAAGCCTGTTTGTACTGGACAGGCCGGAAATTTCAAGCCAGCCTGTCGACACAACTGAATGTGAAGACGGATTGGTCACCTTTGGTGTAGCACCCGGCAAAACCACCAATCCAACATACCAGTGGGAAGTGGATGAGGGATCAGGATTCGGGGCCATATCAGGAGGTGATTATGCCGGTTTCACTACCGATACCTTAACTGCATTCAATATCAATACAGGCATGCATGGATATCGCTATCGCGTGATCGTGAGCGGTACCTGTACACCGGCTGCTACTTCCGGCTGGGCTAGTCTCTATATCAATGAAAAACCCGAGATATCGAAAAATCCGGATGATATCACTGTATGTGAATTTGACGGTGCAAGCTTCGATGTGGCAGCAGGTGTTACGACTGATCCTGTATACAGGTGGCAGTATGACCTGGGTGGTCCCTGGACTGATGTGCCATCAGGTCCTGTCTATGAGGGTGTGGACAGCAATATCCTCGTCATCACAGCAACCGATGCCTTGATGGATGGTATTCGTTTCCGGGCAGTAATAAGCGGAGAATGTGCTCCGGATACGACTTCTTTGGATGCTCTTCTTACGGTACATAGACGTCCCGAAATCACATTGCAGCCAAACTCTGAGACCATCTGTGAAGATGATAATATCTCTTTCAATGTGAGTGCTGGATTGACTACAGCTCCCACATACCAATGGCAGGTAAGTACAGGAGGTGGATTTAACAATGTTGGAGGTGCGGTTTATTCAGGAGAGACTACTCCTACACTATCTCTCAGCAATGTTCCTTCATCTATGAACGGATACCAGTACCGGGTGATTGTTGGAGGATCATGTACCCCACAGGTAATCTCCGATACAATTATGCTGACCGTAAATGAAAAACCAGAGGTTCTGATCCATCCTGCTGATGCGATTGAGTGTGAGGATGGGACAGTAATGTTTGTTGTCAATCCGGGTCAAACCACTACACCAGCCTATCAGTGGCAGGAAAGCACGGGTGGATTGTTTACGGATCTGGCTGATGTTGCTCCCTACTCTGGTGTTAACACTGATACATTGATAATTAATGGCATCACCTCACTTATGCATACCAACAGGTATCAGGTGGTGATAAGTGGAACATGCGCGCCTGATGCTACATCCAATGATGTCAGTCTTACTGTATATGAGAAACCTGAGATTTTCGCCCAACCGATCGATGAAACTATCTGTGAAGATGGCAGTACATCTTTCACCGTGGATGCAGGTGTTACAACGAATCCTACTTACCAGTGGCAGATGGATCAGAATTCCGGCACCTTTGTTAATGTGAGTGGTGGATTCTATTCCGGTCAAAATTCGGCCACACTGAACGTTACTGGAGCCCTGTCCTATATGAATGGATACAAGTACAGAGTGATCATAGGTGGATACTGTGCCCCGGCTGATACCTCAATAGAAGTGACTTTGACCATCCTTAACAAGCCCGAAGTTATTGGCCATCCAGCTAATTCACTGATATGTGAGGACATTGAAACCTACTTTACGGTAGATGCAGGAGTAACAACCCTTGCTACATATGAGTGGCAGGTTGATGTCAATGGAAGCGGAACATTTGTGGCTGTATCAGGCGCTCCCTATGTGGGTGAGAATACTGACAGCCTGATCATTACAACTCCGACATCTGCCATGAATGGATATATTTACAGGGTGATGATTGGTGGTTTCTGTACACCAGAGGTTCCCTCTAACAATGCCATCCTGTTTGTCCAGGAGAATCCGGAAATTTCCATACCTCCAACAGATACGACCATTTGCGAAAATGAAAATGCATCATTTTCTGTCGAAGCTGGTGTTACCACCAACCCGGAATACCAGTGGCAATTGTTTGAAGGTGGAATATGGGTCGACCTGACAGATGCAGGAAAATATGTGGGTTCACGAACTCCTACCCTGAATATCTTCAATGGTACAAGCGATATGGACGGTAACCAGTACCAGGTAATTGTCAGTGGTACATGTGCTCCGCCCGTAACCTCTGTACCAATTGCTACATTGATAGTGAACCAGCGACCTGATATCACTTCACAACCTGTAAATTCTACCATCTGTGTGGGTGAGGTGACCAATTTCAATGTTGTTGCAACTGGATTCGGACTGACCTATGAATGGCAGGTGGATGATGGTGGTGGATATGATCCTGTTATTGATGGTGGTGTTTATTCAGGTGCAGCTACTCCTACCCTAACTGTTTCCGGTCCGGATTCAACCTATGACGGATTCAGGTACAGGGTAATTGTAGATAATTACTGCGGACCTTATGAGTCCTCCAGTATTGTTACCCTGACTGTAAATACCCCACCATCCGTGGTGACCAATCCGGTAGATGTGGAGATATGTGAGTTTACCAATACTACCTTCCAGGTGGTCGCCCAGGGTGGGGGACTCAGTTACCAGTGGCAGGAATTTAATGGCAGTATATGGTCAGATCTAAATGAAGTCGGCAATTACGTGGGTACTCAAACTCCCAGCCTGAGCCTGTTCACAGTCGATTCCATTATGACCGGGTACCAGTACAGGGTAAGGCTGAGTGGTCTCTGTGCTCCTGATGCATATTCTGCACCAGTTACCCTGACAGTGAACACATCACCTCAGATCACAGTTCAACCGGTAGATATGGCCGTTTGTGAAACCGTCAATGCCCAGTTCTCTGTAACTGCTATTGGGGATGGACTACTGTACAGATGGCAGGAAAACAACGGAGGTGGCTTCGCCGATATACCTGAGGGCGGATTCTACAGTGGCACCAATACAGCCACATTGACAATCAATGCCCCGGTTGAGGGCATGAATACCAACACCTACCGGGTGATTGTCAGCGGTACCTGTGTGCCACCTGTGACTTCGAATTTTGCCATGCTGACAGTGAATAGATTCCCGAATATGATCACCCAGCCTGCTTCTGATGAGATTTGTGAAGACGGCAATGTAACATTCATTGCGGCTGCCAACGGAACCGGCATCAGTTACCAGTGGCAAGAGAATAGCGGTAGCGGATGGACAGATATCATTGACGGGGGTATTTATTCAGGAGCTACAACGCCCACTTTTACCTTAACGAATGTTCCAGTAACATATAATGGTTACCAGTACCGTCTGAATGTTGTCGGAACATGTGCACCATTGCCATCAGATGTTGCTGATCTGATTGTAAATGCAAACCCGGTAGCCAGCATCACCGGTGATGGTAACTTCCCGGTTGTTTGTGGTGGAATACCCATGACCCTGGATGGTAATCCATCAGGAGGATCCGGAACATGGTCAAGACATGAATGGAGTGGTGAACTATTCCCGATCAACCCGGTAGATGCCCAGGTAACTGTCTTCCAGACGGCAGCACATGGCAGCTACAACCTGGTATACACGGTTACCGATAGCAAAAATTGTATGGCCAAAGACCAGGTGACAATTGAGAATGATAGGCCGGATGCAAGTTTTACTTCTAATGCAAGGCCTGCTTGTGGCACGGTGACAGTTGACTTCACCAATGAGTCTACCAGGGCCGTAGTTTATGAATGGAACTTCGATGATCCGTTAAATCCTGGCGTAGTAACCGATGAGAACCCGTCATACGATTTTTCAAACTTTACCGCGACAGTGCAATACTTCAATGTTGAACTGGTGGCCTTCTCAATGAATGGATGTACCGATACTGCCAAAGAGGTGATAACGATATATCCAAGCATAGATGCCAGCTTTACAACAGATCCTTCCGAGGGCTGTAATCCCTTGACCGTGGAACTGGTAAGCACACCGGGTGGATCGAATTACTATTGGGACTTTGGTGATGGTAATGCGAAGAATGGTGAACACCATGAAATCCACCAGTTCGTAAATCTTGGGACAGATCCGGTAACGTATAATGTAAGTCTCACCACAACCTCCTTCTATGGATGTTTCGATACGAAGATCATGCCGGTTACGGTTTACCCGATACCTCAGGTGAACTTCACGGCTGATCCCATCATTCAGGATTTCCCGAGTGCTACGGTGGACTTCAATAACCTGACACCTGAAGGATCCTGGGGCTTTACCTGGGACTTTGACGATGGAAATTACTCCAACGAGGTTTCTCCTACGCATACCTACGGTGCACCGGGTGACTACACCGTGACCTTAACAGCCTCAACAACGGAGTGTGAAGACAGTATTGTCCACCTTATAACCATCAAACCGGCAGCGCCAATTGCAGATTTTGCACAGCCAGAACCAGGTTGTGCACCCCTGGAAATTACCTTCCAAAATAACAGCCAGTATGCTACCAGCTATGTGTGGGACTTCGGTAATGGAAGTACATCATTCAAGGAGAACCCGACATTCACCTACTACGAATCAGGGATATATTCAGTAACCCTTACCGTATTCGGTCCGGGTGGAACAGACAGTGATACCAAACTGGTCGAGGTATATATCACTCCGAATGCCTATACCACGGTTGCACCAACTTACGTATTCGTGAATGATGTGCCGGTGAAGTGTTTCAACCTTACCACAGATACCCTGGATTGTAGCTATCTATGGGATTTCGGAGATGGTGAAACTTCAACTGTTTTTGAACCTGCACATGTATTTAAGGAGCCGGGCAGGTATGATATCACCCTCACAGCAACCAATGCCAATCAATGTTTCAGTACATATGTCTTTAGTTATGTAGAAGTTGAACCTGCCGGAGAGTTATTATTCCCGAATGTATTCAAGCCGAATCCGGACGGACCTTCCGGTGGGGAATATGTAGAGGGACAGGACAACAACCAGATTTTCTTCCCGGGTGTCTATGACCAGGTGATACAATACGAACTGGTCATCTATAACCGCTGGGGCGAACTGATTTTCATAAGCAATGATGTAAACATTGGCTGGGACGGATATATAGATGGTAAAATGATGGCTCAAATGGGAGTCTATGTATGGAAAGTAACAGGGAAATATGCCAACGGCAAGAGCTTCGTACACGTCGGTGACATCACCCTGCTGAAATAAACCTACCCACCAAAAATACCTGGAAGGCATAGAGATAATCTTTGTGCCTTCTTTTTTTAACTTTGTAATGCCGGACAAGAGATGATAAAGTTATTTTTAAGAGATGGAGAAAAGCATGGTTATTTGGCTCACCGGATTGTCAGCATCCGGAAAAACAACAATAGGAGGAGTACTTTCAGAAAATCTTAAGATACTGGGACACAGGGTGGAACACCTGGATGGAGATATCGTGCGAAAAATGTTCCCTGGAACTGGTTTTACCAGAGAGGAGCGTGACAGGCATATAAAACGAATTGGATACCTGTCAGCCATGTTGGAAAAACACGATGTATTCGTCATAGCATCATTTATTTCACCCTACCGGGAAGCCAGGGCTTTCGTACGTTCATTGTGCAATAATTTCATTGAAGTTTATATTTCCACCCCGCTGGAAGAATGTGAAAAAAGGGATCCCAAGGGATTGTATAAAAAAGCCCGGACAGGGGAGATTACAAACTTTACAGGGATAGACGATCCCTATGAAGTGCCCGAAAATCCTGAAATCGAGATTGACACTACTGGTATCTCTGTTGAGGACGCAGTCAACCGAATCCTTGCGTACATCACTGAACAATCTGACTAAAAACTCCTTGTCGGTAAAGAGAATTTGAGTAAATTTCCTTTTTGCACGATCATGACCAACATGAGGCCTGTTTCCCGGATTGTATTTTTACTGATCGTTTTACTGTTCATTCAGAGTGTCAACCTACGGTCCCAGACTGTTTATTATCATATCCAGAATGAGGCCCTTTATGATTACCTGGATGAGTGTGCCAATATTGGCTTAATTGAGCTTAATTCTTCCATTAAACCTTATTCCAGGATGTTCATAGCCCAAAAGCTTGCCTCGATTGATACCCTGAGGAGCCAGCTTAACAAGAGGCAGCAAAAGGAGTTGGATTTCTACCTGAAAGACTTCAATAAGGAACTATTGCCAGACAAACATTTTGACAGGCGTTTCGATATATTTTATTATAAGGATTCCCTTTTTACTTTTTCTGCAAACCTTATCCTGGGAGCAGAATACCATACCAATGAAAATGGTAGTGCTCCCTTCTGGTGGAACGGCGCCGAGATCTTCTCCTATGTGGGCAATCTGGGCGTCTATGTCAGCCTCCGTGACCATCATGACAAGGAATACATGGTGCAGGACCAGTACCTTACCAGGCGCATGGGCGGTAACCATAAGGGTGGCGGAGACTTTGAGGAGATCCGCGGAGGGATTACCTGGAGCTGGAAATGGGGGAATGTTGGCATCATCATGGACCATAATGTATGGGGCTCAGGATACAACGGAACCAATATCCAGTCCGGCCGGACACCATCCATGGCCAGGATCAACCTGCAGATGAAACCCATCCGCTGGTTTGAGTTCAACTATTACCACGGATGGCTGGTATCTGAGGTGGTCGATAGTACGCGTAGCTATTATTCGGGGAGCCAGACAACCAGTGCCTACCGGGAAGTGTACCACCCAAAATACCTGGCAACCAATATGTTTACTTTCATACCAGTAAAAAAACTGAATATCTCTGTTGGTAATTCCATTGTCTACACGGATATGGGTGTACATCCAGCTTACCTGATCCCTGTTTTCTTTTTCAAAGGGGTTGACCATACCCTGAATTCCGGGACAGATAATATGAATTCACAGATGTATCTGGATGTCAGTTCCCGAAACATCAGGAACCTTCACCTTTATGGGACCTGGTACGTAGATGAAGTCAATATTTCCAACATGTTCGACCAGGAAAGTCAATCCAACTATTTCAGCTGGAAACTTGGGGGAAGGCTGAGTAACCTTCCCTTGAAAAACCTGGATATTACGGGGGAATGGACCCGTAGCAACCCCAATGTGTTCAGGCATCCGGTGAATACCCTTACCTACGAATCCAATCAGTATAATCTCGGGCATTACATGACCGATAATGCCCGTGAGTATTATTTTGCACTCGGATACAAGCCTGTACGCGGACTCCACTTCATGCTAAGCTATCTTTTCGCCCAGAAGGGTCCGGATAATACTGAGTTGGGAACAGACCGCCTTGGGATCCCATTCCTGGAAAGTGTAGAATGGGAAAATAAAACTTTCCGCTTCAGGGCCCGCTACCAGATCATCAATGATGCCTATTTCTACGGTGAATACCGCTACAGCAACATCAGTGGGAATGAGCTTGAGAAATACACGCATCCCCTCTGGCATGGTAAAACCAATACTATTACGATTGGTGCCAACTTTGGATTTTAAAACAATACACCCTGTCAATAATTATTCAATAAATGAAAAACAAGCTAATTACTTTTCTGATCCTGCTGTTTTTTTTCCCGCTTTCGGCATTTATGCAGATCCCGGGGCAGGATTTTTTTAAAGACAGACGCGAAAGGTTCATGAAGTCCATGGATGGGGGAATAGCCATTTTTCCCGGTAAGGTCAGGCAGCAGGATGGACTGGTCAATGAGAACCAGGCAAAGTATTTTTATTACCTCACAGGTTGCGATATGGATGGCGCCTGGCTGGTACTGGATCCTGAAGGTGAATATCATACCATTATGGTCATCGGAAGGCCTCCATCACGGATAGCGCCCTCCTGGACCGGAAAGGTTTTCAGCGCCGCAGAACTGGAAACCATGTATGGAGTAGATACTGTCCTCAATTACAGAGACCTGGAAGGATTATTTGGGAAACTTGTCAGGAAGACCGATAAGGTCTGGTTTAATGTTTCTAATAAATGGCTTTATCAGAAAATGGCAGATTATTATCCCTGGCGCGGAGAAATGCAGATCCTCAATGCCCAGCCGATTATCGACGAAATGAGGGTGGTAAAGGATCAGCATGAAATTGATAAAACTCGCGAGGCTACCCGGATCACCTGTCTGGCCCATCTCGAAGCCATGAAATATACCCAGCCGGGAAGCTGGGAGAATGAGATCGAGGCGCTCATTGAATATACTTTCAGGAAGAACGGGGCGGAAGAACCAGGATTTGAATCCATCGTTGGATCGGGTCCCCGGTCCACTGTTCTCCATTACGAAGCCAATAACCAGCAAACAAAGAATGGCGATGTAATGGTTATGGACATTGGTGCTATGGTGAAAATGTATACCTCCGATGTAACACGAACCATCCCGGTGAATGGCAGGTTTTCAGAAGACCAGCTGATCATCTACAACCTTGTACTCGAAGCTCAGAAAGCTGCCATCGCAGAATATTACCCGGGTAACGGCTTGGAAATGGCCCACCATGCAGCTACCCGTATAATCATGTCGGGCTTGTATGACCTGGGACTGGTAACCGATACCACATCCAAATGGCAGAAAGATCTCTACATCCTATATGAAAACAGTCACTATGTTGGGTTGAACATCCATGATGTGGGCAAGATGGGAAGGGAAAAATACGAGGGAAGGAAGCTGGAACCTGGCATGATCATTACCATAGAACCAGGCATATATTTTCACCCGGACATGCTGGAAAACCTTGAAAATCAATTCGGCAGGGAAGTTGACGCAGATGAGTTGCAGGCCTTCGCTGCACAGGTCAGGCCTGCGTATGAAAGGTTTAGAAACATCGGGGTCAGGATTGAAGACATTGTCCTGATCACTGAAGATGGCCATGATAACCTCTCTAAAGATGCCCCCAAAGAGCCTGAACAGATCGAATCACTGATGAAAAAGAAGAGTGTCTTTCAATAAAAAATGAATGACTTTGTAGTTTTTAAATGCCTGAACAGACTAACCTAAGTAAGGGTTTGATTTAAATCTACAATATCATGGAAAACTCAACAGTCAAGAAAAAAAATCTTTTTAAAGGAGCAGGTTATTTAATTGGCTTTTTAATAGGCACTGTATTGGCTGTTTTATTTGTGGCAATTACTGGAGTTGAAGCACTCATAGGTGCCATTGCTGGTTCTGTTTCTATCCCGGCTGGTATTGTTCTAGAGAAAAAAATCCAAGGAAAAGAAACATTAAGCAAATCAAAAGATGAGCAATTTTTAATCGTCTTCCTGGTCCTTGGGATTGTATTAATAACCGTGGCTATTTTCTTTGCAATCTAAACCTACAATTAGATCTTGAATACATCTGGAAACGAAAAACAGATAGAAGCTGAGTTTCTGCAATTGATAAAAAAGCACCAGAGCATAATTCATAGGATCTGTTTTATGTTTTGCCGAAATAATTCGGATAAGGAAGACCTATACCAGGAGATCACACTGCAGTTATGGAAATCATTTCCTTCTTTCAAAGGCCAGGCAGCTTTTTCAACATGGATGTACAGGGTGGCTCTCAATACTGCAATTACGGCAACGAAAAAGCTGGATTTGTTCCTTGCTTCCAATAAAAATTCTGTTGCTTCTGACGAAATAGAAAATGCCATTGAGTATTCGGAGGATATTAAAACTCTTTATAAAGCAATTGCACAATTGAATCGGGTAGAAAAAGGCATAATCCTACTGTGGTTAGAAGAGAAAAGCTATGAAGAAATTGCAGAGACCATTGGTATCACAGTGAAAAATGTTAGTGTTAAACTGGTTCGCATAAAGTCTAAACTTGGCGATATCATAAAGAAGAATCAGTAAATATGAAAGAGTTGGATTTTGATAAATATAAGGCAGCATGGAAATCCGAACAGGGTTTTAAAAATAGCACCCTGACTGAAGCCGATATTAAAGGTTTTCTGAAGAAGAAATCAAAAGAGATAAACCAACTATTTAAAAGAAGTCTGATCATTGATATTGTGTTAAAATCAATTATTGGAGGTTCATTTATTGTTTTGGCTTTTATATTCCACAATAGTATAAATGTTGTTCTTATAAGTTCAATCCTGTTGGCTGGAATAATTTTAGCCATTTCATTTCAATTCAGAATTTTAAAAAAAATCCCACATACTGATTATGCTAAAGACAATCTAAAGACAGTATTGGAAAGCAAAATTAACTTTTATGCAAAGAAATACTTCAACTCACTTTATATTGGTGCACTATCAAGTTCCCTGTTTATTATTAGTGGTATGTTATATTATTACTACTATAAATATGGAGAAGTAGGACCCTTTGATACGGTTGATTATATAGTGCATGGCATTTTTATAATGGCAGGCTTTATCGTGGCTGCATATGTACAGATAAAACATCACAATTTTCAGATCCGGCAATTGGAACTTTGTTTATCTGAGGTTGATGAAAATACAATAAGCGGTCAAACGATAAAAAACCAGCATGTCAAAAGAAGACAATTGTTTATGGTTTTTCTTCTTGCCATAATCTGTGGTTTGCTGCTCCTGGCATTTTTCCTCACCCTATTATAGTGAGAAGCCTTAACAATCTGTTTGAGCGGGAAGTGGAAACCGGGGCTCTAATGAATCGTGATCTTCTTCGATTCAGATTTCTGGCCTTTCCCTGAAATATTGTATATATAACTTCCCGGCAACAAGGATCCCCCTGGTATAAGAATGGATTCATCCGATTTCTTAATTTCCCTGAGATCTATCAGTTGCCCGGAAATGTTGTAAATCTGCAGATATCCTTTATTTACTCCTTGTGGCAGGTTAACAGGAATATTGATCATCCCGCTGGCCGGATTTGGGTATGGATTCCGCAATCGGTAGGCAGATCCTTGGATAGTTTCCGATTTCAGTGGTGTTCCGGGCAGTGAATATACCTGGGTCTGGGTGGTCGCTGGAATCACATAAAAATCGTAAATATATACCAGGAATTTCCTGCTTCCATCCTGAGTGAGGGTTACCTGGGTATGGCCTGCTCCGGGGATGTTCAGGATTTCCGTACCATTTTCATTGATCACCCTTGTGTCATAATCGTAATACCAGGAAGTTTCAGTCTGATTGAACCTGGAATAAATATAGGCAAACTCAATCTGGTCATCCTGGTTGAAGATATGTTGAGATATTTGCTGGATGTCAAACAGATAATAGCCCTCCGGTACGGTAAGGTTAACGGTCCGGTATACAGAATGGTCCAGGTTGTATATCCGGCATTGCTTATTGGCAATATCCATGGCGTAGTATTTATCCCCGGCCTTTTCAAGCTTGCAGATATTCGTAGAAACAGGATAGACAGTCTCCAGGGATGGCTGAGCAAACAGTGACATCGCTGCCATTAACATAAATATTGATAACTGGATTCTCATAATATATTGGTTTAAAGGTTTAATTCAGAATCAATGTCGGCCAGGAACCTATCAGTCTGCGGGATATTGCTTTTGAGAAAGCCTCAACAGCCTCCCGGTAAACCTATTCCAATAGTTCCAGTCCCTCAAGGGCCGATGTACCTGTCGGGGTATGGAGCAGGGCCTTCTGGAAAAGAACCTTGGCTTCCCTGAAGCTCTTCAGCTGGAAATGGGACCAGGCCAACATGGTCAGGCCATCATAATCAAAGGGGAAGAGATTCACCACTTTTTCAAAATTTTTCCTTGCTGATTCATAATCCTTCCTTCCATAATAAATGAGTCCCAGTCTATGCATAGCGATTGAGTTATTCGGACTGATCTCCAGGATCTTCTCATATTGAGCAATTACCATGCTCCAGTTCCCCATGGCAGCACCAGGGTATACGACCCCGAACCGGGGCTCGATGGCATAGGGCATGAGGTCAATGGCTTTGTTATAGTAAGCAACTGACTCGGTGAATAAGCCGGCTTGATAACTCAGCCATCCAAGCCGCACATTTACTTCATATGATTTATCATCATATACAGATTTAAGCGAGTTTATGGCCGATGAGAAATCCCCGGTTGCTTCCTGTATATAGGATTCCTGGAAAGCATCCCTGGTAGCTTTAAAATCTTGTGCATAGATGAAAGATGGTAGGATCATCAATCCAGCCATAATGATAATAACATGTAGGATCAATATTCCTGATCCGGCAGTAAACGATTTTTTAAGCTTTAAAATTTCCATGATAAACCTCCGAATATTGAAATGCTGTTAGAAATAATACTATTTAAATCCTGACCTGATGAAGGGTCAAATGGCATGAATATGCTTTCAAATTCTGCAAACCTTGTTCCCAGATACACGCTGGATCCCCTTGAAGTAATAGGGATAAGAATGGTTGCCATGGCCTTATACCTCATCCAGTCCACCCCGTTATAAACAATATACCCATTCCCCTCTGTGTAATTTTTCATGTCCCCGTAAGATCCAGTAAACTCCATCCATACCCGGGAAGCAATGCCAAATCCAAACAGGAATTCCGGTATTAATTCTAAGGTAGTTTCCTGTTCAGTGATCTCTGTGTGGAAATTCAGGGAGGTCCCCAGGTACAGGTCAAGATTTCCCTTCGGATACCATGTTAAACCCGCCATGCCGGTCACCTGGCTTGCATCATTTATGGATGAATAAATCCCCCCTAGACGGATCGCAAACCTTTCCACAAACTGTGAAAGGCTCAGTCCCACTACATACTGATTACTGAACAGATCACTGTATTGTATACTGCTTCCCCCTCCTCCCCCAGGACCACTGCCTCCTCCTCCGGAAACAATATATGGTGCCTGGAACCTGATCCTTAGATAATGGAATGAGGGAGCGATGGTGAGTCCCCGCTTTGTTGTAAATGCCGGAGAGATAAAATATTGGTTCTGAAAAACTTTCTGTCCATCAATCCCAAACATGGATAGGCCATCGTCATAATAATAATAATTCGTTTTATTCAGGTATGTGTAAGCATGGGTCAGGGTGATACCGGGACTGAACTTTTGATGCAGCATGGCATTCAGATTGGAATAATTTAGGGTGACCAGCTGATATCCGGGAGGTAGTCCTGAAAAGTATTGATCCGGATCTGCTAACAGGTCTTTCGTATCATTAAAATTATACAGGTATTCAAGGGCAAGCCTGTCAACAATTTTGCCGGGAGTCGGATTGATTTTATCCATCAGAGAGGGAGAGAAATCTTTAGCAAGTATACCGGCTTGCTTCGTCTGCCCGGCAAACAAATAAGCATAGTAGAGGTACTCCGAGGCGATTGGATCGCCTTCATTAAACTCAAGCGCCTTGCAAAAATGTGTCTGGGAGGCTTTGTAGTTCTGTGTTTCATAATAGGCAATGGCTATCCTCATCCGCAGGTAGTAATAATCAATATCCTGTTTCAACCCGTCTTTCCCTGCCTTGATCAATTTATCCCAGTCCTGCTCCATATACAGCTTATAGGTTTCCAGGTCCACGGTTTTAAAATCCTGGGAATTCCCTGCCCGGAACAGCAGGATAAGGCTCAGTATAATGATCAATCGGTACATTGTGCCAGAATATTGAACTTGAAACCATTTACATGGATCTCGCTGATCCCGGCCTCATTGATGGATATAATAAACTCAAAACGTCTTAGTTCTTTGCCCATCAAAACATTACAGGCTGAAGCTTCGAGTTTAATTTCTGTGGGAGACATTTCATTATCGATCCAGCTATATTTCAGCCTGTATTCGGAAGAAAGGAATTTCCAGAAAGGGGCAAAAATATCCTGAATGGTCAGTAAAGGAGTCCGGAATAGCAGGTTCAGGGGATAACGGTCAGTCAGGGTCATATCCTGGTAATATCCCTGCTGCACCTTGTATGTGGCGAGGAAAAAATAATATAGCAGGGCTTTTTTGTCTCCTTCATAATGCGTAAAATATAACAGGTTGCCATCATTTTTGAACCATGCTACCGAACGGGTCTTCAGGCATTTTATGAAAGTATTGTTAAAAGGATCCGTTTGGACTTCCCAGGTTACCGGACCGGAAAGGCCATTGTGATCCACCTGGAAATTCATCTTTTTCCCGGGGATGAAATGAAAGGCATTATGCAGGAGCCCGTTGATCTCAATATTGGAAACCAGTTCGTCTTTCTCCGGAATTATCAAAGGATTGCAGGCTGAACTGCTCTCCATGATTTAAAATATAGTAGCTAAGGGGATAATCCAGGGTAGTAGATCCTATGTAGGGTGTATGCTGGAACTGGAAATGCAGGTGTGGATAGGGAGATCTCCCGGAGTTCCCACAGCGGCCGATGATGTCACCCTCCTTTACACGATCTCCTTCTGATACTTTGACGGAATCCTTTTTCAGGTGGCTCATAGAAGAGAAAAGATCATCATCATGCCTGATGATGACCGTATTTCCCCAGTTGTCCTTCACATTGACATCTGATATCATATTGTCCTCTACATTGTTTATGACCTGTTCCACGGTTCCATCAGCAGGTGCAGTCACCGGTTTGTCAAAGCAATAATAATCGCCAGGATAATCGCCCTGACCAGAGAATTGCTTTCCCTCGGTATCCGTAATCACAAAATCCCAGGCATGCCGGAACTCATCCTTATGTGTATATTCCCCATCATGTGCCTGGGAAACGGTCCACATACCAAGGAAAGGAAGTTTCACAGGTACTTTATCAAAATGGCGGAACCGCGTGATATCATTATGGTAGGAATACAGGTTTTTCTCCGGGGAGTTTTGTTGGATATATACTTCTGCCAGTTTTTTCGAAGGATGTATCCTGAATTTCAGGGCATACAGGAAACAGCAGGACAACGATATTGAATGGAAGGGAATAAATGGGAAGTCCGAGTATGGTAAAAATCTTTGTGAGGCTGATCGTAACCAGGGCCACCATGGGAATAAGGACCACCACCCAGAGAAACGACCTTCTGGAAGGAACGATGAAAAATCCTCCCAGTGCAATGGATGTCAGGATATAATTAAACCCTATATAACTGTAACTCAGTTCGGATATATTGGCTCCTATGATCTCATAAAATATATAGGCAGTATAGAATCCGAGCAGGGAAAGGGTAAAGGATATCCGGGAACAGTAAAACAATCCGATGGCCAGGATGATCCCGGAAAGGATATTGTACTGGAACAGGATGGCCCCGAGGGAAATCAGGTAGATCCTGAGGGACTGCGCTATGCCAAGGGAATTCCACCAGTCATAGAGTCCCACAAGCGTATGGCCACCAATCATGTACAGGTCATTGAAGGTGTAAATCCCCCTCTCACTCACACCCAGCGCAGTGAATTCCCGGGTGGCTAGTGTCATGATCCATACTGACAGAAGAAAAGGAATGCTGAGAAAGGGAAGGGTATATTTACCTATCACACCCTGCATGGATACAGATATCAGGAGGGTGAGTATGGCCCCCAGGATGACAATGATGACCAGGAGCAGTCCTGGCTCGAAATAAACCCCAAGTGCCAGTCCCACGAGCAGGCTGTTAAACCCAAACAATCCCCTGGAAAGGGTCCGCTTGTCAAATCCCAGGAGGAACCCGACCAGGTTGGTCGTAATTACTGAGATCAATCCCATCAGTCCAGCAAACAGGTCAATGAAAGTAATAACCAGCAGGATGTAAGGCGAAGACCCGGTTATCGGAGAAAAATACCTGTGAATAGGAATTTGGTATTCCTTTCAAGAAAAGTTTGATATCACTGCTGCGGGTCATCTTGTTGATTCAGGTTAACAAATCTTCTGCTGTCATTCCAGGTGTCCCGGGAACCTGTTCCTGTCCCCGTATATTTTCCATCTCCTCCTGTTTCCGGATGATATGGGGTTTACCTTCCGTATCGATCAGGACAACATTGGGGCGCAGGGTGATAAACTGCATCCACTGGGTCATGTTATAGGCCCCTATCCTTTTAACCACAAAGTGGTCGCCTTTTTTCAACAGTGGGAAAGCGATGGCTTCCCTCAATACATCTATGTTCATGCACAGGGGACCGTAAAGGGTGGTTTCTTCCAGGTGATCCGATACCGGGGCAGCCGGATATACCTCGTGTTCATACCAGAATGAGGTAAACAGCAGATTCACTCCTACATCAACGATGGTGGCACGGTTGCCGCTCGATAAACGCTTGTTGGCGATGACCGTACCCAGCAGGTAACCTGCATCATCAATCAATGCCCGTCCTGTTTCAAGGATCAGGGTGGGCAGGTTCCTAGGATCAAGGTTGGAATTCAGGATGGCCGATGAAATAGCCTCTGCATACTCTGAAAAGGTTGGTGTAGTATCACTACCCGGGTAATAAGCACCTTTCAGTGTATTCTGGGAAGCAAATCCACCTCCCATATCAATATATTTAATATGAACCCCATATTTCGTTTCTATTCCAAAAGCCAGGTCGGCCAGCTTGCCAGCTGCAATCTTATAAGTGTTGGCAGACATCATATAGGTTCCGATATGAGCATGCAATCCGACAAGTTCCAGTTTCTCATTGATCATGATTCGGTTGATTGCATCCCATGCATCCCCGTTTTCATAATTAAACCCGAACCGGTCCCACATAGGATACACACCTGTATCCATGTTTACCCGGATGGCCACCTTGGGTTTTTTGCCCAGGGTTTCAGACAGGGCCAGGATGGAGTACATCTCATCAAAATGGTCAATGTGAATAAGGGAATCGTTTTCAACCGCTTTTTTAAGGTCTTCATCATTTTTATCCGGACCGTTAAAAATAATCTGACTACCCTTGACCCCATTCAGCAGAGCCTTGTCATATTCGAATCCGGAAACCACTTCTGCCCAGGAACCTTCACTATGGAAGACGCGGCATACGGCATCCAGGTAATTGGTCTTGTATGACCAGGCGAATTGAACCTTTGGGATAACGGGTGGTAAAGGCATGTTTGGCCTTTTTATAGGTTTCCCGGATGGTTTTTTCAGAAAGAACAAATAAAGGGGACCCAAACTCCCCGATCAGGTCGGCCACATCGTTATCATCAATATGTGTCAGGGGTTCCACCTTTGGTTTCATCCCGAACTTGCTGGGCATGCCGGCCTGCAACTTTTTTATATATGGTCTTTCAAATGCTTTCTTGTCCATGATATTCTTATTTATAATTCTCCAAGTGTTGACAGTTTTTCAAATTCTTTCAAATCTGTAATGAGATCATATGAGTAACGGACAAACATTTTCCCTACATCATATTCCGTATAGGGTTCCACATCCATGCCCAGGGCCAGTTTGACCAAGGCCTCGGGCAGGTTTTGTCCTGCTCCCACGGCCAGGTAAACCCATGCCGGGATGCGTGGATTGATCTCTATTACATACAATTCATTGTCAAATGATTTTACAATCTCCACCTCCATCCCTCCTCTCCACTTCATGGAGGATATAATTTTGTCGGTCAGATCAAGCAGTTTTTTGTCATCCAGGGTGATCCCCGCCCAGGCTTTCCCCTTGTCTGTGATGTATTGTTTGCGCATGGGCACGGCTCCGATGGTATTTCCCTTCCCATCACCAAGGGCCACCACATTCACCTCAGTCCCCTTGATAAATTCCTGGATGATAACCGGGAGTCCCCATTTGGCCGAGATCTTATTGTAGTGCATTTTTACCTGATCAGCATTATAGGCCAGGTAGGCATCATAGAACTTCCCTTTGACCATCAGCGGATATTCAAAATCCTCTTTCAAATCTTCGATTTCTTCCTGTTTGAAAATGGGCTTGCTGAAAGGGACTTTCACATCGTATTTTTCTCCAAAATCCGGCAGGTTTGATTTATGCCTTTCCTCAAATTGCTCCAGGGTAGGAAGAAATGTCCGGATCCCGGCCTGCTTAAGTGTTTCTTCCGCCCGCATAAAGGCATACAATTCAGCATCGAAGTTGGGGATCAATACATCAAAGGGATCCTTTTCATGGATCTCAAGGATCCGCTGGATCAGTACATCCGTGCCTTCAGAGGGATAAGGGACCTGATAGGTTTTGTCCACCACATCATGCATATAGATGGCAGGTTCAAGGTTTTCATAGGCCAGTCCGATGATGCGTGCATCAAAGACGGCGGATTCCCGGATCCCACGTATGACAGGCACCCCCGGTCCCGGATTATCTGTATTGTTCAAGCCGGTTAAAGCGACACTGATCTTCTTTTTACTCATCTTCTTCAATTAACTGGAATTGCCTCAGCATCCCCATGAAATCATAATAATACTTCTCAAAACTGGCCGCATCGATCTCATACTCCCCGGTCATGATGGTGGAGATTTCTTTAGGAGATTTATCCTCTTTCAACAGGGCAATGATTTCCTGTCCAGTGCTGTTAATAGAATAAGACTCACCGCTGGTCGGATCAAAAACAAACCCGGTTTCACTGACGGCTATGTTCTTCTTTATCTTCATTTTATAGCTATTTAGCAGGCTTTAGTACATACGTAAAATAGGTCATTACGTTTCGTCTGTGGCCATATATTCAATATCTGTTTTCAAAATTGCGGAATCTGTAAAATCTACTGTTACAAAATTCGGGGAAAATGTTATAATTTCCTGTAAATGAATTATATTCAATAAAATTTATCGATTGGTTTTTTCGAGGAACGGTCACTTGCCTTATATTCACTTACCGTCATCCCCGTTGATCTTGTGAAACTGGTTCGAAAGGTACTGTACACTGGAATAGTCCATCATAAAGGCAATCTCGACAGTGTAAATTCATCATTATCTATAAGTTGTTTTATCCTTTCAATTTTTTGCAGAATGATATAACGCTCCAGGGTGACCGGCTCATGGGCTGAAAAGGTTTTCGACAGGTACTGGTAGGAATATCCCAGCTTCTCAACCAGGTAGTCTGATTTACGAACGACGGAATCCACATTGTTCATATGATGTATCAGTTCGATCACAGCCTGTTTTGTCTTTTCCACCATGACCATTTCCCTGCCTTCGATCACATCCAGTCCGATTTCACTTATTAGTTCAGCAACAGAATCATGATTATGGTTTGCAGGTTGGTAGGCAATTGCGACCTGTCCGAGCTGGACCTGGTTTACAATGATCCCTGCAGCCTCCAGTCTTTCGCGCAGCAGGATCACACAACAATTGGATACCATGTTGCGGATCATCAGTGTTTCAGAAACCAGGTCAGTCCCAGACATATTTGAGATTTACTTATTCTCCTCCCACAATTTCCAGGAAATATTCCATGGTGATGAATTGTGGTATGTATTCAATTCCGTTGTTCTTAGCCTGGAAATTAAATGCTTTCATATGGTTCTTAGAACCCATTAATAAAGCCTCATAAGCTATCTACAATGTCTTCTTTCTCGACTACATTTTCCAGCGCTTCTTCCAGGTCGTAAATGTCAAGATCCTCTATGGTGAGTCCCACGACAATGGCATCCTTAAAAGATTTTTTCCCTGATTCTGTCAGGTCATTATATAATTTCTGGATACCCTCATCTTTGAATTCTCCCGGCTGATGTTCTGCTGCCGGGTCTTCAAGATCATATTTTTCAATTAGTTCTTTCACCCGTTTAGTATGAACCAATTCACTATTTGCAATGTTCCGGAAAACCGGTACATCATATAATCCTGACAGAAAACTATATACATCATGGGCCAGCATCTCTTCCTCACGCATATGCATAAGACTGTTGATTTCAAACTCTGTTATCAGGCTGTCTGCTTGCTGTTCCAGATTCTTTTTCTCAATCTCCTCAAACAATCTTGCAGGGATTGTTTCACATTGTATCATAAATACTGCTAATAAAACGAATAAAATCCTATAAGCTTTCATTGCTATCCTGTTTTAAGGTTATTAAAGTTAATTATTTAGACATGTAAGATTGCTGCGGTTTAATCTATATATATGAATTATTAGATGTTATACAGCACTTTTTACACTTTGATCATTTTGATTGTACAAAATTGAGAAATCTTTAAAAGTCAGCTGTTACAGAATTCGGGGAAAGATTTATAAAATTCTGTATACCTGATACAATTCCCAACCAAATGGCCCTAACCATACCATTCAGTCCAGATTTACGGGTTCTCAGAAAATTGTTAGCGTGGGATCCGCCAGCTAAGGCCGGCACTAATAAAGCCAAGCGGGGAGATCTTGGTAATTCCCATCCCACCTGAAAGATCAAGCTGGAAATTGGGAAAAACAAGCCAGGTGATGCCAGCATCTGCTCTTACATCAAATGGATTTTTACCGGTCTTATTGGTGTAGGTTTCCATGTATATCCCCCATTTCTCTGCAAGGGCATACCCAAAAGCAAGCGAATAAATCAGCCTGTTCGTCTCAAAGGCCCCTTCGAATTCATATCCCAGGTTATAACCGAATCCCCAGCGTTCAGACAGTGTATATGAAATAGCAATAATATAGGAGTGCTGCCATTTATCAGACGAAAATGACTTCCTGCCTGTATTAGGGACCTGCCAGCCGGTAATGAATGCCATCTCCGGTCTGATTCCATCTTCCTGCATAAGGGCAACTTTAAAACCGAATCCTATGGGACTCATGCCAAATTCATCGCGGGCTTCGCCGGAAGGTTTTTTGACTGGTGGTTAAGCATGTCAGTACCCAGTCTCAGTTCAAGAAATTTAAGGACACCAAAACGAAGCAGGGTTGATCCATAGCTGGTGTTATTTTCATATTCATTGCTGCCGGTTTCCACCCACTCGCGTGCAGCTCCTGTTTCGATCTGCAGCCTCCATTGAGGAACCACAGATGATGACTCGGTCTGGTCCGGTCGGTCCGTAACAAGGGGTGGTTCCTCCTGGCTCCATGTAGAATTATACAGAAACAGGCAAAATCCAACCAGCAATATCAGGCTTCGTTTCATTGATCTTAAAATATTTAATTTAATCCTCCGGCAGGTTATGGGGACTGACGCCATATACCTCCTCATCATGTTCAAATCCGGCCGGTTCTATATGGATCATGATATCAAATACATTGTCTAAATCCCGCCGGATGAGATCTTCTACTTTAACACAAATCTCATGAGCCTCACGGCTTGAGATATCCCCATTTACTTCGAGGTCGAGGGCAACCATATAATAATTACCGATCTTTCGGATCCTTACCCTGTGCGGATTTGCTGCACCCTCAACCTGGTCCACCGCGCCGAACACCTTTTTATATAGTCCCGGGTCCGTATTGGCATCCATCAGGTCACGGTTGGTTTGCATGAAGATCTGAAATCCCACCTTCAGGATCCATATACTGACAAACAGGGCCGTGACAGAATCCAGTACAGGCATTTCGAGCAAAAAGGTAAACACCAGACCTACCAGCACAGATACCGAGATGAGTACATCGTTCTGCATGTTCCGGGCATTCGCCTTTAGCATTTCACTGTTGGTCTGTTTTCCCTTGCTGAGTTGATGTCTTGCCAGCAGGAATTTCCCGATGATGGAAACAATGGTGACATAAATAGCCAACATGCCGGGTAAGTCTCTTTCATTACCTGCCATAAAGTTCCTGATTGTGCTGATGGCCAGCTGGGCACCGGCAAAAAGGATCACAAAGGCAAGGGCCTTGGTGGCAATGGTGTCCGCCTTCATATAACCATAAGGGTACCTGATGTTAGGTGGACGCATCATGATACGGGCCGTGAAAAGGGTTATCAGGGAAGTGACAATGTCACTGGCCGAATCAATTCCATCAGCGATTACAGCAAGGCTCCCGGATATAATCCCGACAACTATTTTAAGCAGGGATAAGATGGCATTTCCAACTACGCCTACCCATGAAGCTTTGACTATGGTCTTAGGATGATTGTCCATTTATGTTGTAAAACAGGTATACAAAACTACAATTAATTCCCTTGTTCTGTGGACTTAATCAATTATATTTGAACCTTCTATGCTGAAAAACCAACTCATAGCATTTCTGTTTGCCAGTGTTTTAATGGCTAATCTGGGACATAATATCATTCCCCACCACCATCACATTGATAATATTCATTCCTGCCATGGCTGCCATGATCATAATGCTGATCAACAATGCTTTTCATATTGGGGACCCCGGCAGTTTTTGCCATGCCTTCAACGGTTTGGAGTATTTCCCAAGCCCGGAAAAACATAAATTAAACAAGCCTGAAAAGCAGGTACCGGGTGTCTTTTTGCCAAATGTTATACTGTCAGAACAAGTTTTCCCGTTTCAAAAATCATTCCTTGAATCCAGGGGATCACCACCGGTCCTGCCTGATTTACTCGGAACCTCTTCCGGCCTCAGGGCCCCTCCTTATCTTTCCTGAGTTCTTTACCTATTGGGTATTGACCGCATAGATTGAGCAATTCCTGATCTATTAATTCATTTTATCAATTCATCCAGGGCATCATTGCCTGGTCAAAGTTTAGCATTCATCATGAAGAATTTATTCATTCTTTCATTAATAGTTCTAATCATCACCTCCTGTGACAGTACTAACCGCACCCGGCAGAAAAGTAGCGACGGACATTCACATGTAAGCGAGGAGGCCCATCAATTAACCCTGTTTACTGATAAGTCTGAATTTTTTGTTGAATACCCCGGACTCATCATCAACAATGAGGCTGTATTTGCAGTTTACCTGACCAATTTGGAAAATTATCAGCCATATCGTAAAGGTACTGTCCGAGTGATCCTTGAACATCCAGGCGGCAAAGTGCAGGAAGGTTCAGTCTCCGAGCCGGATGATCCTGGTATTTTCAGGATTAAACTGACTCCGGAAATTTACGGGGAATGCAGCATTCATTTTGAATTCATCAGGGAAGGCCTATCAGAAATGAGTGAATCCCACCATGTCTGGGTGGCCCGTGACGATCATGATCCTGAACCGGAAGAGTCGCATGAACACAGCCCCGACGGTATCAGGTTTACCAAGGAACAGGCATGGAGATCAGACTTTTCAGTGACCAGGGTTTCCCTGGAGCCTTTTTCAGGCATTATTAAGGCAGGGGGTGAGATCCTCGCCATGCCAAGAGAGAGACATGTCATCACTGCCCGTACCTCAGGAATTATAGAATTTTCGAAAAATGACCTTGTAGCCGGTGCCGATGTTTACATTGGAGAAGAGTTGATGACCATCCAGGGCCAGGACCTCGCCAGGAATAACATTGCTGTAGAATACGCCTCGGCGGAGGCCCGGTTTGAGCAAAGTCGCAGTGAATATGAGCGACGCTTGATATTGTTCGGTGAGAGTGCCATATCGGAAAGGCAGTTTATAGAAACCCGGTCCAAATACATAACTGATAGTATCAGGTACCATAATATTAAACAGTCATATAAGAGCGGTGGACTGAAAATCATTGCTCCAATTACCGGTCATATTCACGAATTGAATGTATCACAGGGAGAGTTTGTGGAAACCGGGCATTTGATCGCTACTGTTTCATCAGAACGGCGACTTCTGCTTAAGGCTGATGTGCCACAACAATATTTCCAGAGGATACAGAATATTGTCTCAACCAATTTCAAAACCTCTTATCACAATAAAGTTTGGGACCTGAAGGATTGCAATGGCAAACTACTGGCCATAGGATCCTCCGTGGCTGAAAACAACCAGTACCTGCCAGTCTATTTTGAAGCACAGAATAACGGGCAATTGCTTGAAGGGGCTTTTGCTGAATTCTACCTGAAAACCAAAACCATGGAAAATTGCATTGTCGTTCCTGTTGAAGCAGTTCTCGAAGAGCAGGGAAAGTATTATGTATATGTACAGGCTAGCGGTGAAATATTCCGGAAACAGGAGATAGTAACAGGTGATCTGGATGGAATTGGATACCGTGTTACAGGTGGAATTTCGGTGGGGGACCGGGTCGTAACACGGGGAGGTATGCTGTTGAAAACCGCCTCCATGTCCACCTCCCTTCCGGGCCACTCACACCAACATTAAAAAGGGCTGAATTATGCTAAGCAAGATCATACAATACTCGCTTGAAAATCGGCTGCTGATCCTTTTTCTTACACTGGCTACCCTCTTGATGGGAGGATATATCAGCCAGAAGGTGGAGGTGGATGTCTTCCCCGATCTGACCGCACCAACTGTCGCAGTATTGACCGATGCTCATGGCATTGCCACCGAAGAAGTGGAGCGCATGGTGACTTTCCCGATAGAATCTGCCCTGCACGGGGCAACGGATGTTCGCAGGGTACGCTCCAGCAGTTCAGCCGGACTGTCCATCGTATGGGTAGAATTTAACTGGGGAACAGATATATACATTGCCCGCCAGATCGTCAGCGAAAAGATGAGCATGCTGGCAAACCAGATGCCCGAAGGAGTTTCAAGTCCCATTTTAGCCCCTCAAACCTCCATCATGGGAGAGATCATGCTGGTGGCCCTGACCTCGGATTCATTGTCCATGCTCGAACTGAAAAATGTTGCGGACAGGCAGGTAAAACAACGTTTATTATCTGTTACCGGTGTTTCTCAGATCATCGTCATGGGTGGAGACCAGCGGCAATATCAAATACTGGCTGATCCCCTGAAAATGAGATATTACAATGTTAGCCTGGAGGAACTGATTGCTGCCACCCGTGCCATGAATAATAATGTATCAGGTGGATTTATCAATGAATTCGGACAGGAATATTTCGTGCGGGCAGTCGGACGGTCAGTGGATGTTGACAAAATCGGAAAATCAGTGGTGAAGATGCAGGAAGGAAAACCGGTCCTGATCAACGATGTGGCTTCTGTAAGTCATTGGATCACCTCAAAGGATCGGTGCAGCTTTCATAGATGATACCGAATCCGTAATCATGACCATACTCAAGCAACCGAATACCAATACCCTGGAACTGACCGGGGAAATTGACCTTGCCCTGGAAGATCTTGAAGCTTCCCTGCCTGAGGGGATTGAGATCAATAGCCATTTTTTCAGGCAGGCAGATTTTATTCGTACAGCGGTAAACAATGTTCTCAGGGTTTTGATCGAAGGCGGGATTTTCGTTTCCATTATCCTTTTTCTCTTCCTGATCAATATGCGGACAACCATTATATCCCTGGTTGCCATCCCGCTTTCGCTGATCATTGCCCTGACTGTATTATACCTGTTTGGGTTTACCATCAATACCATGTCCCTGGGGGGTATGGCCATTGCCGTTGGAGCCCTGGTTGATGATGCCATCATAGATGTGGAGAATGTGCATAAACGGCTGAAACAAAATTTCAATAAGCCAGCCGGTGAGAGGGAGAAAAACCTCAGGGTGATCTACCTGGCTTCCACAGAGATCCGCTCATCCATTGTACAGGCTACCCTGATCATCATTGTTGCCTTTATCCCCCTGTTTTTCCTTTCAGGAATGGAAGGGCGAATGCTGAAACCACTTGGCATTACCTTTATTGTATCCCTCTTTGCATCCATGTTTATTGCCATTACCCTTACACCGGTTCTTTCCAGCTATTTCCTTACCACCCCCGGACAATTGAGACGAAACATCAAAGGGGGAAATCCCCTGATCCAAAAGTTGAACAATGCCTATGAAAAAAGCCTTGGCCGGACGCTTAAATACCCCAGGGCTATAAGTGTTATTTCTGGAATACTTCTGATTTTATCGATCTTCCTGATGTACCCGGTTTGGAAGAAGTTTCCTGCCTGATTTCAATGAAGGTACCCTTACCATCACCACGACAAGTATGCCGGGTATTTCCCTGGAAGAAAGCAATCATCTGGCAAGGGCAGTTGACCTGGAATTAATGCAGATCCCAGAGGTTCAGCATGTGAGCCGGCGTACAGGCAGGGCCGAATTGAATGAACACAGCCATGGGGGAAGCAATGCTTCTGAGATTGATGCTCCCTTTCATTCTGGATGACCGTTCCAGGGAGGAATTCCTTGAAGAAGTGAGGGACCGGCTCTCAGGATTCCCGGGATTAAACATCAATATCGGGCAACCCCTCAGCCACCGGATCGATCATCTGCTTTCGGGTACCCGTGCAAACATTGCCATTAAAATATTCGGTGAAAGCCAGGAAACACTCTTCAACCTTTCGGAAGAGGTCGAACTGGCCATCCGGGATATTCCAGGAGTAGTAGATCTGAACCGGGAACAGATGCTCGAGATTCCCCAGATCCAGATCAGGCCTCGTAGAGATATGTTGCTGAAATACGGGATCCCCATGAATCAATTCACAGATTTCGTGGAGACAGCTATTGCAGGATTAAAAGTTTCAGAGGTATATGAGAATAACCTGAATTATGACCTGGTCCTGAGATATGATGAATCTTACCGGAATTCAGCCAGGGCCATAGCCAATACCTATATTGATACCTGGAATGGTTTGAAGATCCCTCTGCAATATGTGGCTGATATTGTGTCAGTATCGGGTCCCAATGTCATAAACAGGGAAAATGTACAGCGGAAAATGGTCGTTTCAGCCAATGTGGCGGAACGGGATATTGGAAGCGTCGTTAACGATGTGAGCCAGGTTATTGATGCTTCAATTAATCTGCCAGAAGGTTACAGGGTAGAATTAGGCGGACAATTTGAATCAGCCCAGCAAGCACAGAAAATGTTGCTGTTCAGTTCCCTGCTGGCTGTATTGATAATTTTTATAATACTGTACCAGGAATTTAAAAATACCCGTGTCGCTTTTGTGGTACTGCTTAATCTTCCCCTGGCACTGATTGGGGGCGTGGTGAGTATCTGGCTGACATCAGGGACCATCAGCATCCCTGCGATCATAGGGTTTATAACACTTTTTGGCATAGCCACCCGGAACGGTATCCTGCTGGTTTCCAGGTACAGGCATATGCAGGCCGAAGGACATTCCATTGAAAAATCCATCCGGGAAGGATCATCTGACCGCCTGAACCCCATCCTGATGACGGCGCTGGCATCAGCATTGGCCTTGCTGCCGATGGTTGTAGCCGGACAAAAACCAGGGAATGAAATCCAGGCACCCATGGCCATTGTTATTCTTGGTGGTTTGATCACATCCACCCTTTTAAACCTCTATGTGATCCCATCTGTGTATTATATGATCTTTAAAAGCAATAAAAAATGAACTGTTTAAAGTATATAGCAACCGGCATACTTATTCTGGTATCCCTGCCATCCATCCCTCAGGCCTCGCTTGATTCCCTGATGATGAGGGTAATCTACCACAACAGGACGCTGGGTACTGCAAGCCAGTATTTTGAGACTGTTCAGACTGGTTCAAAGAGAAACCTTTACCTGGATAACCCGGAAGTTGGCTTCTCCTATCTCTGGGGATCACCGTCTGAACTTGGCAACCGGACTGACTTTCTGATATCCCAATCCTTTGCCTTTCCGACGGTGTATACCAACCGCTCAAGGTTGTCAAATACTGAAATTGAAAAGGCTTCAAATATGCTGGCAAGCCTGAAAATTGAAAAACTTCTTGAAGCCAAGCAATTGTGGATTGAGAAGGTTTACCTGAATAAAGAACGGCAGGTCCTTTCCAGCAGGATGGCCGACCTGGAAAAGGTAAGTTCCCTGTACAGGCTGCAATATGAAAATGGGGAGATCTCCAGGCTCAGCCTGAATAAGACATTACTGCTCCAGGCCACCCTGGTCGCAGAACTGGATGATGTCCTGGCAGCAATTGAGGTAAACCGGACTAAAATCAGCAAAATAACTGGTAATCATCCGGTTGGCATTAATGATACTAAATATTACCTCATAAATATGGAACTGCAGGATTCCGTGATCAAGGAATCGCTGAGGGATCCCCTGTACCAGGCCTATCTCCTGGAAGTTGACCGCCTGAATATCCAGAAGAAACTCACCAGGGCTACAGGGATGCCAAAGATCAGGACTGGTTATTATTCAGAGACCATGTCCGATATCAGTTTAAAGGGAGTTCAGTTGGGAATTACTATTCCCTTGTGGGAAAATTCCAATAAGATCAAACATGCTTCAGGGGAGATCCTGACAGCCGAAATGGAGGCTGACAAATTCAGAGAATCAGAAGTGGTAAAAATCATGGCACTTTACACACGATTCAGGACCTATTTAAAAAAGGTGGAACAATTATCCGAGGCTATTGATTTTGCTAATGACCCGGAACTATTATCCCTCGCCGTGGAAACCGGGGAGATAACCATGATCGAATATTTTTATGAGGCCGAATTATACTACCGGGTCAGGCATGATCTGCTGATTGCCGAAAAAGACCTTCATCTGGCTGAAGCTGAGCTGAATAAATATGGACTATATGCAGCTCCTCAAGCTCCGGAAGGAGGTTAAAAACAGGTTAAAAAGTGTGGAAGTGCCAGCCCTTATGAGCATAATTAATATGTTTGATTGTTGAAGAAACCTATTAAATATCTACTATACCTGGCTATTATTTGGACTATCAGTTCAATAAGTCTATTTGGCCAAAACTCTTTTAATTATGCTGTTGAAGTAGATGCTGTGGATATACCAAACCTCCCTGGTTTACATTCATATGCTTTTGGACAACATGAAGGAAAATGGTTAATCATTGGTGGGAGAAAAGATGGCATGCATGCAAGACAACCTATGTTTTCTTTTCCCCAGAGCCAAAACAATGCGGATATTTTTGTAGTCGATATAAATGCTCAACAATATTGGTCTGCTTCTTTAGATGGACTCCCGGCTGGCTTAAAAGAACAACTGCAATCCACCAATATGAATTTCTATCAGGATAATGACACATTGTATATTATTGGTGGTTACGCATATTCTGCAAGTGCAAATCAACACATTACATTCCCCAGCTTAACTTCCATACAGGTTAATCCTGCTATTAATGCAATCATAAACGGAGAATCCATTGCACCATTTTTTAAGCAGATTAATGATCCTGTCTTTGCCATTACTGGTGGACAATTAGGCAAGATAGACGACACCTTTTATCTTGTCGGGGGACAGAGATTTGATGGATTATATAACCCAATGGGCGGACCAACATTTACACAAACCTATTCTAACCAAATACGGAAATTTACAATTGACAATAGTGATTCGCAATTAAGTTACGGTAACTACGATACCCTTACCGACGAGGTTCATTTAAGAAGAAGGGATTATAATCTGCTACCTCAAATATTTCCTGATGGCTCAAAAGGTTATACCATTTCTTCCGGAGTTTTTCAGGTCAATGTAGATTTGCCATTTCTATATCCTGTAGATATAAATGCATCAGGGTATACCCCCATAACGTCGTTTAACCAGTATTTAAGTAATTATCATAGTGCGAAGGCTGCTTTATTTGACAGTTCAAATAATAGAATGCATAGTTTGTTTTTTGGTGGTATGAGCCAATATTATTATCAAAACGGAAATACAATTCAAGATGACCAGGTTCCTTTTGTGAAGACGATCAGCCGGGTAACGAGATCTTCTGAAGGAGAACTGCAGGAATTTCAACTACCTGTTGAAATGCCCGGACTCAAAGGAGCAAGCGCGGAGTTCATTCCTAATAATAGCTTACCCCATTATCCTTCTGAAATAATAAAATTAAGCAGCATTACCCGAGACACTTTTTTAATAGGACATATCTATGGTGGTATTACCAGTCCAACCTTAAATCCGTTCAGTAATTTCCAAACCATTACCACGAGTGCAGATCCTACGATTTACGCAGTTAAACTAATAAAAAATGCTCCTGTAAGTATTCAAAAAATTGATGGCAATAATCCTTATTCATTTTCTGTTTACCCCAACCCTGTTATATCTGAGTTTACAGTGGAATTTAATCTTGACCAATTATCAGAAATATACTTCTTTCTAACAAATACGAAAGGGCAAATAATTAACCAAGGAAGTATTTATGTCATTAATATAGGAATGAATAAAAGAACAATTAATATTGAAAGAAGCATACCTCCACAGACCTTGTTTATCACCGTAATATTTGATGGTAAATTTTTTATCTCAAAGCAGATAAGAAAAGAATAAATTTTCACGGATCCCACTCTCCCACTACCGGAATGAGGTTAAAAACAGGTTAAAAAGGCCGTAATGGTTAGCTTCTGCTTCTGTTTTAATAAATTTGTATGTAATGATAGCCATTCGGAACATATTTTCTTACCTGCTGGTGCTGATGTTTTTGATTCCTGCAACAGGGTTCTATTACACCAGGCATTCCTGTCTTAAGACCGGGGAAGTGCAACTGGTTCTGGATGGGGACTATTCCTGCTGTTCGGAGACAGCCAGAATCACTCATGATCCTGTGAATCAGGAAAGTACATGTTGCGATTTGGAATCCAACAGCCAGGCAAATACAGCCAGTGAATGTTCCATAGAAGGATCTTTAGCTGCTTGTTGTGTTATTGAAGGGAATTACCTTAAATCCGAGGATGAGTACACTTCCCCAGGCAGAGTTGAAATGCCTCATATTGAAGTTACTACAACTTCAGCCCTCTATTCCAATGATTTATTTCAAAACGTTGAGGAAATTTTAGAGGAAAAAGCACATTCTCCACCTTATACTTTATCATCAACCGATATTCTTCACAAGTATTCTGTCCTTATTATTTGAGAGACTTTGATTGCATGGCCGTCTGATCACAGGGGACCGGCCGGTTATACCATTATGTGTAATTAAAACCTTTCAAATTGAAAAAATATTTTTTAATACTATTCTTCCTAATACCAGGGTGGCTAATATCTGCCCAGGGGCAGGCTGTACATGGTATTGTATCTGAATTCAACGATAGCCAGGAGCCAGTACCCCTGCCTTTCGTTAATATTTATTGGAGCGGAACGCAACATGGTACCGTGACAGATGAAAACGGAGAATTTACCATTTCCCGGCATGGCAATGGAAATCACCCATTGGTGTTCAGTTTTGTTGGTTATGCCAATGATACCCTGCTTGTAAAGGCAGGTCAAACGGAAGTAAATATAGTCCTGACTTCCGGTGAAGCATTGGATGAAGTGACCATAGCCAAACGTTTTGGAGGTTCATATATCTCCAAACTTAAGCCGATTAAAACCGAGTTCATAACTGAAGCAGGCCTGCAGAAACTGCCTTGTTGTAATCTCTCTGAAAGTTTCGAGAACTCGGCCACCATTGATGTGGGCTATTCGGATGCAGTTACCGGTGCTAAACATATCAAGATGCTGGGACTCGCGGGTAATATACAGCCAGATGATGTTTGAGAATATACCCTATCTCAGGGGACTCGAATCTGCATTCGGACTGAACTATGTTCCGGGTCCCTGGATGGAATCAATACAGATCTCCAAGGGAGCTGCAGCGGTAATTAATGGATATGAATCCACCACAGGACAGATCAACATCGAATATAAAAAGCCGGATAATTCGGATCCACTTTTTGTAAACCTGTTTGCCAACTCTATTGGCCGTTTTGAGGCAAATATTGCAGCCGCTATCCCAGTAAATGATAAATGGAGTACGATGTTGCTGGCACATGGCTCAACCATGCAAAATAAAATTGACCGCAATAAGGATGGTTTCCTGGATATCCCCTTGAACCGGCAACTGAATTTCCTTAATCGCTGGAAATACAATCCCGAGGGAAATGTCAGGATGCAGTTCGGCATCTCTGTTATGGATGAGTTGCGTGAAGGTGGCCAGATGGAATTTGACTATGACAGGGACCAGGGTGGTTCTGAATATTACGGTATAAATATAGCAACCCGTAAATACCAGGGATTTGGAAAGATCGGCTTTCTTTTCCCTGAAAAGCCATTTAAAAGCATTGGCTTCCAGACCAAGGCAACCTGGTATTCCCAGGAAAGCCTTTATGGAATGAACAGATATGACGGTGAACAGCTGAGCTATTATGCAAACCTGATTTATCAGTCCATTATTTCAAATACAAACCATATCATTAATCTCGGGACGAGTTTTCAGTATGATGATTACCAGGAAAGATTTAATAATGAGATGTTTAACCGTACGGAAATTATCCCTGGAATTTTCGGTCAGTATACCTATACATATCCTGAAAAGTTCAATGGAATAGTAGGTTTCAGGGCTGATTATAATTCGGTATATGGACTCCTGCTGACACCACGTATCCATCTTCGGTACAATCTTGACCGGCAAACTGCCCTGCGTGCCTCTGCTGGCAGGGGCTATCGTTCAGCAAATATACTGGCCGAAAATACGGGTGTTCTTGCAAGTTCCCGTGTGTTGCATTTCGAGGAGGATTTCGATATGGAAAAAGCCTGGAATTATGGATTGAATATCACCCGGGGATTTCCACTGGCCGCCGGTCGGGAGATAAATGCCTCTGTGGATTTTTACCGGACTGATTTTCAGAACCAGGTAGTGGTTGATATGGACCGTGACCCGGGGTCTGTATATTTTTATAACCTGGATGGAAAGAGCTATGCCAATAGTTTCCAGGCTGAAGTAAATCTTGAACCCATCGAACGTTTCGACATCACCCTGGCATACCGCTACAGCGATGTCAAAAGCACGATCAACGGACAGTTATCAGAGGTGCCGCTAACGACCCGTTACAAAGGCTTGCTCACCCTTTCCTATGCCACCCCTTTCCGGAAATGGGCTTTTGATTTTACTGGCCAGCTGAATGGCCAGAGCCGCCTGCCGGATACACGGATGAATCCTCCTGAATACCAGCTCGATGAATATTCTCCTCAATATGTGGTCCTTCATGCACAGGTAACCAAACGGTTTAAATGGTTCGAGATATATGTAGGTGGAGAAAATCTGACTGATTTCCGGCAGGAAAATCCCATACTGGCATCTGAAAATCCCTTTGGACCAAATTTTGATGCCTCTATGGTCTGGGGCCCTTTACTGGGCAGAAGATTTTATGCTGGGATTAGATATACACTTAAATAATTTAATTTTGATAATAATGAAAAAGACAGGAGTATTTTTATTTATGATGTTATTGGCTGCTGGAGTTTACGCAGCAGATGTCAAGTTTGAAACAATCAAGATCAAGACCTCTTCCCAGTGCGGCGAGTGCAAGGAAAGAATAGAGGAGGCCCTGGCCTTTGAGAAGGGAGTCAAAACAGCTGAACTGGATGTTGAGACAAAGATCGTCGCGGTGACTTATAAAAAAAGCAAAACTTCTCCGGAAAAGATCAGGAAAGCAATCTCAAAAGTTGGTTATGACGCCGATGATGTTGCCGCCGACCCGAAGGCATATTCCAAGCTGGATGCCTGCTGTAAAAAACCGGACGACCCTGATGCTGAGCCCCATAAGTAAGCAATAACCAAGTAATCATAGACTGAACAAATGGCATCTACCACATTACATATAAAGAACATGGTTTGTAACAGGTGCATAAAGGTTGTTCAGGAGGAACTTACTAACCTGGGATTTACCATTGAGTCCATAGAATTGGGAGAGGTTAAACTCCATGAGCAGCTTAGCGAAAAGGATGCAGGTAAAATCAGACAGGTCCTCGCAGATAACGGTTTTGAGCTGATCGACGATAAAAAGAGCTGGATTATTAACCGGATTAAAACCTTGATCATAGAGTATATTCACCATGACAGGGAAAAACCGGATTTTGTAAATATATCTGACTTTCTGGCACATGAGATAGCTTATGATTATTCCTATTTAAGCAATCTGTTTTCCTCTGTCGAAGGGCAAACGATCGAGCATTTTTTAATCCTGCAGAAAATTGAAAAAGTCAAAGAATTACTTGTGTATGATGAGATGACTTTGAATGAAATTTCATACCATCTGGGATATAGCAGTGTTCAACATCTTTCTCTTCAATTTAAGAAAGTAACCGGGCTTACCCCTTCCCACTTTAAAAAGATAAAAAAGAAAAAACGCAAGCCGTTGGATCAGATCTGAATCAAAGAAAGATATAAATCTTATCCATAATTATGTAACACGATTCCAGATAAAAAGGATTTAATTTGCAATGTTAGAAATGCAATGATCAAATTAATCAGTCATATCATATTATCGGGCTTAATCCTGTTATCTATAACAGGACTGACCGTTAACTTGCATTACTGCCAGGATGCTTTATACGATATTGCACTGAATTCACCTGCAGAGAGCTGTTATGAAAATGGAGCTCATGAAAATTGTTGCCATCCTGATCCAGACATGGAAAACACAAATCATTGCGATGATGAAACTTTAAAAGTTGAATCAACAGATGATTTTTTTGTGTCATCATTCTCATTTGATTTTGAGGATATCCACCAAATTGATTTACTTTTTGCTATTCATATCTTATCAGAAAATCAGCGCACTTCAAATACTTACGAAAGCGAGGTGCTAAATTTTAAGAAACCACCAATTCTACATGAAGTAGAGCTCTCTCAGATCCAGACTTACCTTATCTAATATTTCTTCCGGGGCAAAGCATCCTGGCAGAATGCCGGGATGAATGATGATCAATATCCATCTCCAATGCTCATTTTCCCTGTTATCATTTCGAGATTTTTAATTAGTCAAATATTACTTAACTGACGTATTTATGTTAAACAAATTCATCAGATTCTTTCTGGAGAACAAGCTGGTGACCTTTCTGTTGCTGTTTATTTTTATAGCATGGGGGATTGTTACTGCACCTTTTAACTGGGAAACGGGAATTTTCCCTCGCGACCCTGTGCCCGTAGATGCCATCCCAGACATTGGTGAAAATCAACAGATTGTTTATACTGAGTGGCCGGGCAGGTCTCCACAGGATATAGAAGATCAGATATCTTATCCCCTGACAACTGCACTTCTTGGAATTCCTGGAGTGAAAGATATAAGAAGCAATTCCATATTCGGTTTTTCCAGTATTTACGTCATATTTGAAGAAGATATTGAGTTTTACTGGAGTCGTACCCGCATTTTGGAAAAACTCAACTCTCTACCCTCTGGCACACTCCCTGAAGATGTTACTCCCGCCCTGGGTCCTGATGCCACCGCACTTGGGCAGATATATTGGTATACCCTTGAAGGCCGCGATAAAGAGGGCAATCCGGCCGGAGGATGGGATCCTCATGAATTAAGGACCATCCAGGATTTTTATGTACGGTACGCCCTGACATCAGCCAAGGGCATTGCAGAGGTTGCTTCAATTGGTGGTTTTGTTAAAGAATACCAGGTTGATATTGATCCCAATGCCATGCGGGCCCACGGTGTTACCGTCTCCCAGATTATGGAAGCAGTTAAAAAGAGCAATCTCGACATTGGAGCCAGGACCATTGAATTTAACAGGGTAGAATACCTGGTCAGAGCACTGGGTTATATAAAATCCCTTGAAGACATAGAGGAAAGTGTTGTGGCTGTGCAAAACAATGTACCCATAAGAATAAAGGATGTAGCAAAGGTAAATTTTGGACCGGCAACGCGAAGAGGCGGATTGGATAAGGGAGGTGCCGAAGCTGTTGGAGGAGTGGTGGTGGCCAGGTATGGGGCGAATCCACTCGAAGCCATTAATAATATTAAAAATAAAATCACTGAAATATCACCCGGTTTACCAAGCAAGACACTGGATGATGGTACCATCTCAAAAGTTACCATTGTTCCTTTTTATGACCGTACCGGATTAATTAAGGAAACATTGGGCACATTGGAATCCGCACTGACCGAGGAAGTAATTATAAGCATTATCGTGGTCATCATCCTGATGTTAAGCCTGCAGGCCTCATTTCTCATCTCAAGTTTGTTGCCTATCGGGGTTCTGATGACATTCATCGCGATGCGACAGTTTGGTGTTGATGCGAATATTGTTGCACTTTCTGGCATAGCCATAGCCATTGGAGTAATGGTGGATGTGGGGGTGGTATTTACCGAGAACATTGTCCGGCATCTTGATATGCCTGAAAACAAAGGGGTCCGGGGAAGGAAACTACTTACTGTAATATATGATGGAACAACCGAGGTTGCTTCGGCAGTGATCACAGCATTATTCACTACGGTAGTAAGTTTCCTGCCAGTATTTGCCATGCAGGCTGCTGAAGGGAAACTGTTCAGGCCCCTGGCTTTTACCAAGACATTTGCCATGATTTCGGCACTTCTTATTGGTTTGATACTTATCCCAACTCTGGCCAATGTTGTGTTTTCCATCCGATTTGATAAAAAGAGGATTAAGCGGGTTTTCAATATCAGTTTAATAGCTGCCGGACTTGTGCTCATTCTGTTCTTTCAAGCCTGGCTTGCCAGTGTCTTAATAGCCCTTGGGGTAAATGGACTGATGGAATATAGATGGCCTGAAAACAAAAAGCGCTTTGTAAACTACATTAATATAGCGCTGACACTATTGGTTGTTCTATATTTTCTTTCTATTGAATGGATGCCCCTTGGAGCGCAGAGGAGTCTTTTTCTGAATATTCTTTTTGTAGTGTCAATTGTGGTGGTTGTACTAGGGACCTTGATGAGCATTGTCAGGTATTACAAACCCATATTAAAATGGTGTCTTGACAACAAATGGAAATTCCTTGGAATTCCGATTGGAATAGTATTGCTTGGAATCATTGTCTGGCAAGGGTTTGACAAGGTATTTGGATTCATGCCAGAGGGAGTAAAACAAACCAGGGCATGGCAGGCTGCTGAAAACAGCTTTCAGGGCATTGGCAAGGAATTCATGCCCTCCCTGGATGAAGGATCCTTCCTGTTAATGCCAACAACCATGCCTCATTCAGGGATTGAAGAAAATATTGAAGTGATTGCCATGCTCGATAAAAAGGTTAACGTCATTCCTGAGGTTGAAAATGTACTTGGAAAATGGGGACGTGTGAACTCAGCACTGGATCCTGCTCCCACGTCAATGTTTGAGAATGTAATTAATTATAAGCCGGAATATATCCTTGATGAGAACGGACACCGGATGAGGTTTAAGGTAAACAGGGAGGATGCATTTATCCTTGCTGATGGCAGTACATATAACCCTTCAGAGGAGGGTTTCAGGTTAATCTCTAAAGAGGAGCTGATTCCGGACAAAAAAGGCAAATATTTCCGTCAGTGGAGAGATCACATCCAATCGACAGATGATATTTGGAATGAAATCCTGTCCGCTTCGAAAATTCCTGGGCTCACTTCTGCTCCTAAATTACAGCCCATACAAACCCGGTTGGTTATGTTACAGACAGGCATGAGGGCTCCCATGGGTATCAAGGTTTTTGGTCCGGACCTGGAATCCATTGAGAAAACCGGATTTGACCTGGAAAAACACCTTAAAAATGTGCCAGGCGTTGAGCCGGCATCCGTATTTGCAGACAGGGTAGTAGGCAAACCATACCTGGAAATCGATATTGACAGAAGAGCTATCTCGCGGTACGGGCTCACCATTCAGGATATACAGATGCAAATCAGCACGTCGATTGGCGGTATGAAACTAAGCACGACAGTGGAAGGAAGGAAGCGATTCCCGGTAAGGGCCAGGTATGCTCGTGAATTCAGGGACAATCCGGAAGATCTTAAGAAGGTTTTAATTCCAACTGCTTCAGGGGTTCAGGTTCCCCTGGGAGAACTGGCCGAGATTACATATGTGCGTGGACCACAGCTTATAAAAAGTGAGAATACTTTCCTGGTTGGATATGTCATTTTTGACAAGAAACCGGATTATGCTGAGGTTAATGTGGTTGAAAATGCCCAGGAATATCTGAATGAAAAACTGGACTCCGGAGAATTCACATTACCGGCCGCAGTAAATTATACCTTCACCGGAAATTATGAAAACCAGATCAGGGCTACCAAAAGGTTGATGATCGTTGTTCCAATCTCCCTGATAATCATATTTCTTATTCTTTATTTCCAGTTCAGGTCGGTAGTCATTTCTTCAATGATCTTTACTGGAATCTTCGTTGCATTCTCTGGTGGATTTCTCATGCTGTGGCTTTACGGACAAGGCTGGTTTATGAACTTCGATGTTGGGGGTATGAACATGCGTGATCTCTTCCAGATGGGTTCGATAAATATAAGTGTGGCAGTCTGGGTCGGATTCATTGCTCTTTTTGGAATTGCCACAGATGATGGCGTGATCATGGGAACTTATCTGATGCAGGTTTTCCGAAAGAACAAACCAGGTACCATATCAGATGTGAGAGCTTCAGTTGTGGATGCTGGAAGTAAAAGAGTCCGACCGGCCATGATGACTGCCGCCACTACTATTATTGCCCTAATCCCTGTCCTTACATCTACAGGAAAAGGATCTGATATCATGGTACCAATGGCTATACCCTTATTCGGAGGTATGATTATCCAGGTGATGACCATGTTTGTGGTTCCTGTTCTGTACAGTATGTGGCGGGAAAAACAGTTGGGTGGGAATCAAATAAAGAATGTGTAAAATGAAAAAATCAAAAATATATAAAACGATTCTGTCAGTCATCATCTTATTAATGAGTTTCTCAGCAGGTGCCCAGGAGATGCTGGACAGATATCTAATAATGGCTGCAGAAAACAATCCCGGTTTAAAAACCAGGTTTAATGAGTACCTGGCAGCCCTGGAGGTGGTCCCTCAGGTCAAAGCACTACCCGATCCTCAACTGTCTTTCGGATATTTCATACAAGCAGTTGAGACCCGGGTTGGTCCACAACAATTCAAAATATCTGCCTCACAGATGTTCCCATGGTTTGGCACATTGAAAACCAAAGAGAATGTTGCTATCCAGACAGCTAAAGCAAGGTATGAAGCCTTTGAAGAATCAAAATCAAAACTGTTCAATGATGTCAGAGGAACCTATTTCAACCTATACTTCAATCGGAAAGCAATTGGGATCGTGCAGGAGAATATTCAGATCCTGAACACTTTCCAAAAGCTTGCTTTGATAAAAGTTGAAGCAGGTATTGTGTCTCCAGTTGATGAATACAGGATTGAGATGGAAATAGGGGATCTGGAAAACCAGCTTGCATTACTCAAAGATCAACAATTAACCCTTGGTGTTGAGTTTTTCAACTTGCTGAATTCTGATAAGGAAACTGTCATACTGCCTGACACCCTGTGGAACAAAGGACCTGGATTATCAAAGCAAGCTTTACTGGATAGTATCCTGATCCGGAATCACCAGCTGCTTGGAATGGAAATGCAAAGGGAAGCCCTCAGTTTCAGGCAGGAGCTGGCCCGCAAGACCGGGAAACCTGATTTTTCGGTTGGCCTGGATTACATCTTTGTGGGAAGCGGTGAAAATAACCTCAGCGGGAATGATGCTTTTATGTTTCCAAAGATTGGGATTACCATTCCCCTCTACAGGAAGAAGTATAAAGCTATGATCGATGAAGTGGCCTACCTTGAGTCAGCCAAGGAATACGAAAAACTTGACAGGAAAAACATAATAGAAACACTATTCGAAAATACCTGGAAAGAGTTTCAAGATTCCGACAGAAGGATTGCTTTATTTATCGATCAGCTGATGCTTGCTGAGAAATCAATCCAATTAATTGAAACCGAGTATGCGACGGCAAATAAAAATTTTGAGGAGATTCTACGAATGGAAAGGAAACAACTCTTCTATGCACTTGAACTTGAAAGGGCTCGTGCAGATAAACAGGCTGCCGTATCCTTTATTGAGTATCTAATGGGCAAATAAAATTTAATCATGAAAAATATCATTAATACTATCAAGGAAAACTATAAGTGGGCAATCATCATTCTTTTTGCCGGCATTTTTCTCGGATGGCTATTCTTTCATTCATCCGGAGAGAATCAAAATTCCATAAGCCAGGAACAGACAGGTCATGAAGGACATTACCATGCTCAAGAATCGACAACATTATGGACCTGCTCAATGCATCCTCAAATTAAGCAGGATAAACCAGGTAAATGTCCCATTTGTGCCATGAATCTGGTCCCCTTGTCAGATCTGTCATCTAATCAGAAAGATGTTGATCCTGATGAAATCCAGATGACAGAATCAGCAGCTAAACTAGCTGACATTCAGACAATTATTGTTAATAAGGGCATCCCAGAAAAAGAACTATTCTTGCAGGGCAAGGTACAAACGGATGAAAGGAGGATTTCAGAACTGACGGCCCGTTTTGGGGGACGGATTGAAAAACTCTTTGTCAGCTTCACGGGAGAGAGTGTCAAAAAAGGCGATAAGCTGGCAACAATTTATTCCCCGGATCTTGTAACTGCTCAACGTGAACTCCTAGAATCTTCATTATCCAAGGAAACTCGTCCGGCACTCTATAAGGCAGCCAGGGGTAAGCTGAGACTTTGGGACCTGACCGATGAGCAAATCGATAACATTGAGGAGAGTGGAGAGCCACAATTATACTTTGATATTCTTTCTCCCATGTCCGGGACTGTATCCAAAAGACATGTTGCACTGGGAGATTATGTGAAAGAGGGATCAGCACTTTTCCAGGTAATTGACCTAAGATATGTATGGATCATGTTCGATGCATATGAGAGTGATCTGCCCTGGATTAAAACGGGTGATAAGGTGACATATAATTTACAGCCTTTAGCTGGGAAATCTTTTCAGGGAAAGGTGGCCTTCATTGATCCCTTTATCAATCCAGATACTCGGGTAGCGAAGATAAGAGTAGAACAAAAAAATCCAGGTCTTACATTCAAACCCGAAATGTTTGTAAATGGATTTATCCAATCGAATATAGCAGGCAGGGCAAATAATATATTAATCCCCAAATCATCCATTCTATGGACTGGAAAGCGGGCTGTTGTTTATGTAAAAGTGCCAAACAGAGACCAACCGTCCTTTATGTATCGTGAAATAGATTTAGGTCCGGAATCGGGAAATTTCTATGTAGTGGCAGCAGGCCTTGAAGAAGGGGAAGTGATTGCGGCGAATGGTGTATTTAAAATCGATGCAGCTGCCCAGCTTGCCGGAAAACCAAGCATGATGAATCCCGAAGGTGGTAAAGTATCCCTGGGGCATGATCATGGTACTATGAGTGCAGGAACTGAAGAAGACCATGCTGAACATCAGGATATGGAGATGAATCCCCAAGAGGTTGAAGTAAATGCAAAATTTAAGGAACAGCTCCAGCTTGTATACGACACTTATATATTGATGAAGGATGCCTTTGTTGCTTCCAAAGCAGATGAGGTCAGCCAGCAAGCCCGAAATCTGAAATCTGTACTTGAAGATGTGGATATGGGTTTGCTGGAAGGGGATTCGCATATGGAATGGATGAAGCATCTTGAAAAGTTGAATCTTGAAATTGAGAAAATATCAAAAAGCAATGACCTGGAAAAACAAAGATTATCCTTTTCAGGATTTAATGAAACTTTTTACGAAAGCCTGAAGACTTTCGGATTGCATCATGGGACGGTCTATTACCAATACTGTCCCATGGCCAATGGTGATACGGGAGCATACTGGTTCAGCAATATAAAGGACATTGAAAATCCGTATTTCGGGGAAATGATGTTAAGCTGCGGGGAAACCAGAGAAACACTTAAATATTAAGAAAAAATGAGACACGATAAAGGACATAACAACTTGCATGCACCAATTATTGGCAGTGAACAGAAGCAGAATAACAGTGCACTGTATCAATGCCCAATGAAATGTGAAGGGGAGAAAGTGTATAACGCACTGGGTAACTGTCCGGTATGCAACATGCACCTGGTTCCGCTTGAGGAAATAAACAAACATGCTGGGCATCATCATGCCCATGATCATGAGGTGTCATTCCCGGGAAATGACAATTATTACTGTCCCATGCACTGTGAAGGGGACAAGACCTATAATAAACCTGGGGATTGTCCGGTATGCGGAATGCATTTGGTGAAGATGGAAACAAAATTACATGCAGATGTGGTTTACACCTGCCCCATGCACCCGGAGATAAAACAGAATGGGCCGGGAAGCTGTCCTAAATGTGGGATGGATCTGGTCCCTGAAAAAGGAGTGGTAAGCAGTGAAGAAGAAATGGCATACAAGCTGATGGCAAGAAAGTTTTGGATTGCCCTGGCACTGAGTATATCTGTATTTGTACTTGCCATGTCTGAATTTTTCCCTTTTCTACACCTGGACCTCCTCGCCTCAAAAGCAACCTGGGGATGGGTTCAGTTTGTTTTGGCTTCACCTGTTTTGTTTTACTCGAGCCGGGTCTTTATTAAAAGAGGCTGGGGTTCAATACGCCGCTGGTCTCCCAATATGTGGACCCTGATTTCAATTGGGGTCGGAACAGCTTATTTATTCAGTGTTATCGGACTTTTATTTCCCGGAATTTTCCCGGCACAATTTAAGGACAACCAAGGGAACGTACATCTGTATTTTGAGGCAACAGCCGTGATCTTAACACTCGTTTTACTTGGTCAGGTCCTCGAACTTAAGGCGCACAGTAAAACCAGTTCCGCGATTAAAGCCCTTCTTGGCCTTGTTCCACCAATTGCCAGGATCATTCGTAACGGACAGGAAGAGGAAATACCCCTTGAAAAAGTCCAGGTGGGAGATATTCTACGAGTAAAACCAGGTGAAAAAATCCCGGTTGACGGTGTTCTGGCAGAGGGCAGGGCCATCGTTGATGAAAGTATGATTACAGGAGAACCCATTCCAGTAGAAAAGGAAGAACATGATGCTGTAACTGCAGGTACGATAAACGGTAAAACCACATTTAGTATGCAAGCTGAAAAAGTTGGATCAGATACCTTGCTGTCACAAATTATTGAAATGGTGAACGAGGCCAGCCGGTCCCGCGCACCTATTCAGAAACTGGCGGATGTAGTTGCCAAATATTTCGTTCAGATTGTACTGGGTGTAGCCCTGATAACTTTTGCAATATGGGCAGTATGGGGGCCCGAACCGGCATTTGTTTATGCTTTTGTAAATGCTGTTTCGGTTTTAATTATTGCATGTCCGTGTGCATTGGGACTGGCAACGCCAATGTCCATCATGGTAGGTACAGGACGCGGAGCCCAATCCGGTGTGCTGGTGAAAGATGCCCGGGCCATAGAAGAAATGAATAAGGTGGACACTTTGATCATCGATAAAACAGGTACCATAACTGAAGGCAAACCAAGCTTAACAAGATTTAAATCTTTCGGTAAAATGAGTGATGATGAATTGCTCCGTTTGGCAGCATCAATCGACGTAAACAGTGAACACCCTATTGCAGAGGCCATTGTGAAAGGGGCCAAGGAAAAAAACATTGAACTGATAAAGCTTGGTGACTTCGAGTCGGTTACCGGTAAAGGTGTACAGGCTTTGTATGAAAACCAGAAAATAGGATTGGGCAATCACAGGTTAATTGAGGATTTCAATGCTGCGGTTGACGTTTCGAAGAAATCGCAGGTAGAAGAATGGCAATCGACCGGACAGACTGTAATGTATCTGGTTATTGAAAAAACAGTGGAAGGAATAGTGAGTGTGGCTGATACAATTAAGGATACTTCGGCCAAAGCCATTAAATCTCTGCAAAAAATGGGGATCAAAGTTCACATGTTAACCGGTGATAATGAGATAACCGCCAGGGCTGTAGCGGAAGAGCTTAACCTGGATAGCTTCATGGCCGAATGCCTCCCTGAAGATAAATATGAAAAAGTAAAAGAATTGCAGGCAAAGGGGCACACTGTTGCGATGGCCGGAGACGGTATTAATGATGCACCTGCATTGGCACAGGCCAACGTAGGAATTGCCATGGGGACAGGTACTGATATTGCCATGCAAAGCGCTGAAATAACACTTGTTAAAGGAGACCTGAACGGGATAGTCCGTGCGCGAGACCTGAGCAATAAAGTAATGCGAAATATTAAACAAAACCTGTTTTTTGCCTTTGTCTATAATGCACTTGGCGTACCAATTGCAGCCGGTATTTTATTTCCCTTTTTCGGGATATTGCTGAGCCCGATAATAGCTGCAGTTGCCATGAGCTTTAGTTCGGTTTCTGTTATATCAAATGCCCTAAGGCTCAGAAGACAATAAATTCAGATAAATGTTTTCAGATATTAATTTTATTCACCAAAATTTTATAATAATGAAAAAGAGAATTTCACTTAGTTTAGTAATGCTGATGGCATTAGGATTTTCAGTATTTGCGCAAAATGCGAAGACTGAAAAATTTAAGGTTAAAGGGAATTGCGGAATGTGTGAAACACGAATTGAAAAGGCCGCGAATTCAGTAGATGGTGTGACCTCTGCCGATTGGGACAAGGAAACAAAAATGATCAAAGTTACCTTCGATCCCGAAAAGACAGATTTGCATAAGATCCATATGGCCATTGCAAAGGCAGGTCACGGTACCGATATGCATAAAGCCAGTAAGGAAACCTATGACAAATTACCCGGATGCTGTAAATATGACCGGGAAGAAAAACATGGTCTGTAACAGGAGCATTTAAGTTGTTAGGGATGAACTTACCGGACTGAATCTGTGATAGATGTAAATTTTCCCTGGAATTATGTAACACAATTTTAAATAAAAAGCTATTTATTGCTAGATTAGGTTAGACCCCAGTTTTAGAAGGAAATAAGAGCATCTCTAAAAATGATTCAGACCAGATGCTCTTTCACTAGAAACCACCATTACCGCGAGAGGAAGTGCTATCTCAGATACAGTTCTTCCTCATTTAATGCCTGTTCTGTGTTCACTATGCATCGTGGCAGAATGCTTTGATAAATTTGGACAAAGATCAAGGAACAGCTTACTACCAATACTGTCTTTTGGCAAACGGTGAGAAGGGAGCATGCTGCAATAGGATTATAATGTAAATAAATAGAATTTAAAACGTAAAGTCATGAAAACAAAAATGTTGAATTTAGTAGTATTATTGGTTTTGAGTATTACTACCGTTGTCGCTCAAACCGAAAAAAAAGAAAAATTTGAAGTCGCAGGAAATTGTGGTATGTGTAAAGACCGCATTGAAACAGCTGCAAACTTAGTTGAGGGTGTTAGCTCTGCGGAATGGAATAGAGAAACTAAATTGCTAGAAGTCAGTTATGATTCCAGCAGGGTCAATACCCACAAAATTCATATGGCAGTCGCCGAAGCAGGACATGAAACCAAAATGCATAAAGCCAACGACGTGGCATATAATAACCTGCCAGATTGTTGTAAATATGAAAGGACGAACGGAAAAGAGGCGTATATTGAAAAACAACTAATGAAAATGGCCAATATTGATACAACAGGAATTAGGAAATAATCCTGGTTATCTTACATATTAAATGATCATTACCAAATCAACAATTACCTGTCCCGAATGCGGCTTTAGCAAGGAAGAAACCATGCCGGATGATTCATGCCAGTTCTTTTATGACTGCACGAATTGCGGAACCTTGTTGAAACCGTTGGAGGGGGACTGCTGTGTTTTTTGTTCCTATGGGACCGAAAAATGTCCACCGGAACAATGTTGTTAATAGCGGTCATCTCATAAAACCTTATTATATTTGTTCGGTAATTGACGAACAAAAGCCCATGATGTATAAGAATGTCATAACTGATGATCAGAAAAAGTTTGCCCGTTATTCCAAGGCAATGGGGCATCCAACCCGGATGTTCATCCTCGAATTGCTTTCCAAACAGTCATGCTGTTATAGCGGTGACCTGACTGAAGTATTGCCCATTGCAAAATCAACACTTTCCCAGCATTTAAAGGAATTAAAAGATGCCGGATTGATACAGGGTGAAATTGAGGCACCGAAAATAAAGTACTGTTTGAATCAGGAAAATTGGAATGAAGCAAAAGCATTAATGAAAAATATGTTCGATTTGTAGTATTTTTTTAATACTTTTGTTCGTTATTAGGCGAACAACGAAACGGATTCCGTTAATCAAACTATCAAGCATGGAAATCAAAGTACTTGGACCAGGTTGCCCGAAGTGCAAAACACTGGAAAAAAAAGTAATCAATACGCTGGCAGAGATGGATGTTGCAGCCAGTGTTACAAAAGTTGAAGACATCATGAAAATTATGGAATATGGTGTGATGAGTACGCCGGGACTTGTCATCAACGGCAAGGTCGTTTTCAGTGGGGGTATTCCATCTTCCAATGAACTTCAAAAAATAATTACCTTAAACCAATAACATTATGAAATCCCTGAATATCATTTTATCATTGATCTTTTTCGTGGGACTGAACATATCCTGCAATGCCCAGCCGGAGAAAAAAAACAAGAATTCAGATCTGGCAGCAGCAGAAAGTGTGGAAGTATTCTATTTCCATAATACAAGAAGGTGTGTCACCTGCCAGGCCGTTGAAACTGAATCAAAAGATCTGGTTGAAGAATTATACCGGGACAAAGTTACTTTCCTGGCCTATAACCTTGAAGAGAAGGATGGTAAAGCAAAGGCTGGCGAATTGGGTGTATCCGGACAAACATTGTTGATTGTCAGTGGAGAAACAAGGATCAATGTCACCAATGAAGGTTTTTTGAATGCCAGGACCAATCCTGAAAAGTTCAAACAAATATTGAAGGAAAAAATCGATCCTTTGTTATAGGATGCTGATCAGATGGAAGAACTGTTACACGGCCTCCTGGAAAATAGTTCCATCCCGGTAGTTTCGGCCATCGCCCTTGGTTTGATGACTGCCATCAGTCCCTGTCCCCTTGCGACAAATATCACTGCCATCGGGTATATTGGCAAGGACATTAATAATAAAAACCGGGTCTTTGTAAACGGGTTGATCTATACCCTGGGCAGGGCGCTGTCATATACTATCCTTGCAGTTATAATATTTATCGGTGCAGACCAGTTCAAAATATCCGGATGGTTCCAGCTATACGGAGAGAAAATTATCGGTCCCCTGTTGATCATTATAGGTGTGATCATGTTGGGCATTTTAAAAATCCCATTCCCGGGTTTTAGCCAATTTACCAAACGATACCAGGGAAAAGTTGTGAACTCATACTGGGATGTTCTGCTTCTGGGTGTGCTTTTTGCCCTCGCCTTCTGTCCATACAGCGGGGTATTGTACTTTGGAATGCTGATCCCCATGACCATTGGCAGTCCATCCGGACTCTTCCTTCCTCTTGTTTTTGCCATTGCCACCGGAATCCCGGTTATCTATTTTTGCCTGGTTGCTTGCGTATACAGCTTCAGGGGTTGGCAGTTTATACAAAGGATTGAAAGTTTTTGAAACCTGGTTCCGCAGGATAATTGCAGTGGTGTTTATCTGTGTTGGAATTTACTATGTGATCACAACCTTGTTATAATGGGTAAATAAGATATCTGAATTGTGGAGTGGAAAAGAGAGATTAAAATTTTAGCCTGGATAGCAGGCGTATTCTTGTTCGCGTTTTTTATGCCATTACAGGGTGAGCGTTTTGGGGAAGCCCTGATGGCCATGTTTGACCTGACCCAATGGTATGCACGTGAACATGTTATCCTCTGTCTTTTGCCTGCCTTTTTTATTGCCGGTGTGATTGCGGTGTTTGTGAGCCAGGGGGCCATCATGAAATATTTCGGGGCAGGTGCAAAAAAATGGCTGGCCTACAGTGTGGCATCCGTTTCAGGTACCATTTTAGCCGTTTGCAGTTGTACCATTCTTCCCCTGTTTTCAAGCATCCATAAGCGGGGTGCCGGGCTGGGACCTGCCATAGCATTTTTATATTCAGGTCCCGCAATAAATATACTAGCCATCATCCTTACGGCAAGGATATTGGGTTTTGAGATGGGAATTGCCAGGATTATCGGGGCCATTGTTTTTGCCATTGTAATTGGTTCGGTCATGTCTCTGATATACCGGAAGGAAGAAAAGGCAAAAGCTGAAGAGCAAATGAATTTCCCCGACATGCCTGGAAAAAGGCCGGCCTGGCAATCAGCTTTCCACTTTTTTACCCTCGTCCTGATCCTTGTCTTTGCCAACTGGGGAAAACCTGCCAACGGAGTTACTGAAGGTGCCTGGTACTGGCTTTGGGTCAACAAATGGTATGTTACCTCAGGTTTTGCTGTACTGCTAGTTTTTTCCCTGATCTACATATTAAAAATCAAGTGGTTACACGTTCTTGCAGCATCCCTCATCACCCTTATATCCGCGCTTATTTCCAGTTCTCCCATGGTCCCGATGATCATCGGAGTTGCCGGATTAAGTGTTATTACCCTGCTGGATAAACGGGATCCGGAAAACCGGCAATGGACCATTGCCTCCTGGGATTTTACCAAACAGATCATGCCGCTGCTGGCAGCTGGAGTCTTAGTCGCTGGTTTCCTGCTGGGTTCTACCCATGATGATATACAGATGGGAGGAATTATCCCCAATGAATGGATTGCCAGCCTTGTGGGTGGCAATTCTCTGTTTTCAAATTTCTTCGCATCCCTGGCAGGGGCATTTATGTATTTTGCCACACTCACCGAAGTGCCTATTCTTCAAGGATTGATCAATGCAGGCATGGGCAAGGGACCTGCCCTGGCATTGTTGCTGGCCGGACCGTCGCTATCACTGCCAAATATGATGGTAATCCGTAATATAATGGGGACCCAGAAAACCCTGGTATATACATTGCTGGTAGTGATCATGGCAACCATTTCAGGTATTATTTTTGGAAATTTATAATTAATAACAAACCAATCATGAAATCAAAAACCCTCGGATTTATTGGCGGAGGAAGGATCACCAGGATCCTTCTGCAGGCATTCAAGAATGAAAATGTATCCTTTGATAAGGTTGTTGTGTATGATCTGAATCCCGAACCTGCAGCCAATCTCCAAAAACAGTTTCCCTCAATTGTCATTTCTGATCTTGAACAGGCTGCTTCCCAGGATATCGTGGTAATTGCCCTGCATCCACCTGCGGTCATGGAAATGCTGGATAAAATTGAATCCACGGTATCGGAAAAAACAACCCTGCTGTCATTAGCGCCAAAAATCACCATTGGAAAAATTTCAGCAAAACTTCAGAAAGTTTCCCGAATCGTTCGCCTGATACCCAATGCAACATCCATTATCAATGAAGGTTACAATCCGATCTGCTTCTCATCCGGCACACAAGCCGCAGATAAACAATCCCTGCTTCAAATGCTGGAAGTCCTGGGCAAGACCTTTGAGGTCCCGGAATCCAAACTGGAGGCTTATGCTATTATTTCTGCCATGGCTCCAACATACTTCTGGTTTCAATGGAAAAAATTATGCGATATTGGTGAACAAATTGGATTGGAGAAGGGGGCATCAGAGCAAGCTGTTTCAGCGACCATGAATGCAGCACTGAACACCATGTTTAATTCGGGATATAGCTGGAATGAGGTCTCCGACCTGATCCCGGTGAAACCAATTGGTGAATATGAAGAAGAAATAATGCACATGTTCGAGCAAAAGCTGGTAGGTTTGTACAACAAAATCTCCACATAAGATGGCGGCTCCCAAAAAGCGATTATCATTCCTGGACCGTTACCTGACCTTATGGATTTTCGGGGCCATGTTGCTGGGTGTGTTTTCAGGTTATTTTTTCCCGAAGATTGCTGAATTCTGGGAGGGGATGAGCAGGGGTACTACTAATATTCCTATTGCCATTGGCCTGATCGTTATGATGTATCCCCCACTGGCGAAGGTCCGCTATGAGGAATTAAAAGATGTTTTCAGGAATTTTAAAATACTTGGATTATCCCTGGTTCAAAACTGGCTGATCGGTCCCGTATTAATGTTTTCCCTGGCCATTTTGTTTTTACAGGATTATCCGCATTATATGGCGGGGCTTATCCTGATCGGGCTGGCCAGGTGTATTGCCATGGTCATTGTGTGGAATGAACTGGCATCCGGGGATACTGAATATGCAGCCGGACTGGTAGCATTCAATTCCATTTTCCAGGTATTGTTTTTCTCGGTTTATGCCTATGTCTTCCTTACGGTTTTGCCGGGTTGGCTGGGATTGCAATCATTCCGGGTAGATATAACCATCGGGCAGATAGCAAAGAGCGTTTTCATTTATTTGGGGATTCCATTTATTGCCGGATTTCTTACAAGGTTCATCCTGATCAGGGTAAAGGACAAGGAATGGTACCATGGCAAATTCATTCCAAGGATCAGTCCCCTGACCCTGATCGCCCTGCTTTTTACGATCATTGTGATGTTCTCCCTTAAAGGGGAATACATCGTAAAGATCCCGCTTGATGTAGTCAGGATTGCCATCCCACTGGTGATCTATTTTGTGGTGATGTTCCTGGTATCCTTTTTTATGGGAAAAAAGATAGGTGCTGGTTATTCCAAAACAGCCACCATCTCCTTTACGGCTGCCAGCAATAATTTTGAACTGGCCATTGCAGTTGCGGTTGCAGTATTTGGTATTAATTCCGGGGAAGCATTCGCCGCTGTTATCGGTCCACTGGTAGAGGTCCCTGTCCTGATCTCCCTGGTGAATGTATCACTCTGGCTAAAAAGCAGGTTTTTCAGCTAAATACTTTACAGGAAAAGCAAAAATATAAAACAGAGAGTAAGTCCACTCAGTATTGATATAAGCCCGAGATAGAATCTTTTTCCCTGTACCTGAAGCAATAGGATCCATCCCCCTAAGCAAAGAACAATAAGGCTCACCGATAAAACATCTACCGAGACGCCCCAGATGGAAGCCATGGCTGCTTGATATTTAACATCCTTTTCTTTTGAGGTTGGGTTTTTCAATGTATGCAATGCCCTTATAATCCCCCATTGATTAAATTTCATCTCTGTGATCAAAACATTTCCATCTTCCAGATCAGCTTTAATATCATATCTTGTTCCCGGCTTTGTGATGATGAAATTTAACAGGATAGAGTCATTTGAATAGCTTAGATTGCTTATGCTTCCATTCAGGTTTAGTTTATTCCTTATTTCATTTACAAGCGCGAACTGTTCCCTCTCCTCACTTATCTGAATGGTTTTATCATAGCTGATTTCTTTCCTTTCCTCCCAAAAGCTGGCAAACTCCCAGTGATGGTTCAACAGTAATCCACTAATCCCAAACAACCAGGTAAAAAATAGCAAGAACAAGCCTATGTAAATATGAATTTTCAAGTTCCATTTCAGCCATCCTTTCTTTTTTTCCGTCGTATCCATTCTCTTTAAACTGTTAGGCCAATAACCAATGAGGCAATAGATAGAAACCCGATTAAAAGCGCGATCAATCCAATGGTCCTTTCACTTTTGAAATAGTACCAAAGAGTGATCCCTGTTATACTTGAGAAGAGCAGAAAGATCACAGAAATATCCACCAGTGATTTCCAAATCTTAGTATAAATCCAGTTGCCTCGTATATTTGCATTATGGGGCCCAGGCATTTTATGTAACCAGATCAATTACTTCCAGATGTTTGTCTTTTCACTATGGATATATGCCAGTCCAGTTAACAGATCAGCCCTTATTGAAATCCTGTGGCCAGGCTTCGTAACCGGTATATATATCTGGATTGAATCTCTGAAAACACCGGCTATCTCACCTGATATATTTACCTGTTTTTGAATATCCCTGGCAAAGTCGATATTGCTTTTATCTGGAGATGGAATATCAATTTTGCATGTCTCATCAACTTTATCATTAACCGAAAAGTACCAATCTTGCCAATTGTCTTGCCAGTCAACAAAATCATGGTTCAGTACCAGTGCACTAATGGCGAATACCAGGATAAATGGACTGATAAACAGGCCAATATAAAAATGAAGATCTTTGATGATTTGATAGAACTTCTTCACAACATCGCAGTGATGAGACTAAGAAAAATCAATGTCAGGGCAGGAATCTCCTTCCCGCAGGCAGGGGATCTATTTCTTTTTCCCCTGGGCAGCAACGGCAGCAGCTTTGGCTGCAATCTCGTCGGCATCTCCAAGGTAATAATGCTTTATTGGCTTGAGGTCCTCATCCAGTTCATAAACCAGCGGCACACCCGTAGGAATATTCAATTTGATGATGTCCTCTTCGGACACATTGTCCAGGTATTTCACCAGGGCGCGCAGGCTGTTCCCATGGGCTGCGATCAGTACTTTCTTGCCGGTTTTGATCATGGGTGCAATGGTATCAAACCAGTATGGCAGGAAACGGTCAACCGTTAGTTTCAATGATTCTGTAGTGGGCAGATCAGCCTCATCCACATCCTTGTATGCCGGAAAATTGCCCGGATAACGTTCATCGGTTTTTTCAAGAGATGGTGGTGGTATATCGTAGCTCCTTCTCCAAACAAGTACCTGATCCTCACCGTGTTTCTCGGCAGTCTCAGCCTTATTCAGACCCTGCAGGGCACCATAATGCCGTTCATTCAGGCGCCAGTTTTTTTCAACGGGTATCCAGAGGCGGTCCATTTCATCCAGACAAAGCCAGAGTGTGCGAAGGGCGCGCTTCAATACAGAAGTATATGCAATATCGAAATCATACCCTTCCGCTTTAAGTATCTTTCCAGAGGCTTTTGCTTCACCAATCCCTTTTTCATTCAGGTCTACATCTGTCCACCCCGTAAAACGGTTCTCCTGGTTCCAGGTGCTTTCTCCATGCCTTAATAAAACTACCTTATACATATCTTTTAAGTTTTTAATGGTTGATCATCATTTAAGGGATTCAAAGATATAAAATCCGGATACAATTTATCCGGCTAAACCTTCAAATTTATACCCCAGACTTTCAACTTTTTCTTTGACCTTTTCCAGGTCAATATTTTCTCCGCTTATGGTAACCTTTTCCGTAGACAGGTTTGCTTCTGCCTGTTCTATCCCTTCCAAAGCACGAACATTGTTTTCAACGGTGGCCTTGCAATGATTACAGGTCATCCCTTTTACTATTATTTCCATATTCTTCATTGTTGGATGGATTTTGATTTCTGCTTCAAGTGTTTTCTTCCTGAAAATATGCGATAAATATTTATTGTACAATGCATTGATGATCAATCCGGCCAGCAGGATACTGGATCCTATTTTAAGCCATTCGGGCAGGAAACCTGTGAGCATGCTCTCCTCCATGCATATGAGCTAAGGGGATTGAGGAACCATTCACGTGGCATAAATTCATTCACTATGGTCCCAAAGAAATAGGCCCCAATCACAATGGAGGCCAGGTAAAGGATAAGGGTCCGCCGGCCGAATACATTCCCAATTACTGTCATGGTAGCTGCATTGGTTGCCGGACCAGCCATCAGGAACACAATGGCGGCACCTGGCGAGAGCCCTTTGAGCATCAGAATGGCAGCAATGGGCACCGAACCGGTGGCGCAAACATAAAGCGGAATGGCAGCAACCATGATCACGAGCATTTCCATGTATTCATTCCCCAGGTAGGCAGTGAAAAAACTCTCTGGGACCAGCACTTCAATCAGCGCGGCCAGCAATAGGCCAACAACAAGCCATTTTGCAATGTCTTCAAGGAATTCCACGAAAGCATACCTGAGCATTCCCGGAAGAGAGCGGTCAGCATGTTCATTATTGTCAATATTGTTTTTCCGTTCAATATCTTCTTTACGTCCATTCCGGTCAAGCTTGTTGGTTAGAAAACCACCAAAAAATCCTGTAAATAAGGCAATAATTGGTTTTATAATAGCCATTGGCAAGCCAAGCAGGGAATAGGTGACCAAAACACTGTCCACACCCGTCTGAGGGGTTGAGATCAGGAAGGAGACCGAAGATCCTTTTGAGGCACCGCTATTGTAAAAGGAAATACCGGTAGGGATCACTCCGCATGAACAAAGGGGAAGTGGGATACCAATAAGCGCGGCATTGATAACGGATACCGAATTGGGTTTCCCGAGGTACTTGTATACCTTCTTTTTCGGGAACCAGACGTAGAGGATGCCTGCAAACAGGAATCCCAGGAGAAGGTAAGGTGCCATCTCCATGGTAAGGTCGGCCACTGCCAACAAAAATTGTCTTAAATATTCTATCATGCTCGCGGTTGCTATCTCTCGTTAATCAGCTCATCATCATGGCAGCATCCGAATTCCACCTCAAGGGTGGTATGGTCAATATTAAATTTATGGTGTAGAAGGTCGCGTACCCTGTTTTTAAGCGCATCTGTTTCGCTAACTGGCATATCCTCATTCAAATCGATATGCCCTTCGAAATGTACCTGCCGGTCATTGAGGCTCCAGGCATGGACATGATGTATATTTTTAACTCCACTCAATTTTTCCACTTCAATTTTGATGTGATCCAGGTTCAGTTCCTTTGGAGAGGATTGCATCAGGATATTAAAAGAATCCTTTAAAAGCAGGTAGGTTTCCTTCATGATATAAAGGCTGATCAGCATGGTGATGAGTGGATCTATCCAATAAATATCAAACTGCCATATCAGGATACCTCCCAGAATGACTACAATGGAAGAAAGGGTGTCTCCCAACAGGTGAAGGTAGGCAGCCCGTATATTGATATTCTTCTTTGAATCAGATTGCAGCAGAACCACAGCAACCAGGTTGGCCACAAGTCCGACTGCTGCCACTGAAAACATGATCATCCCTTTGATGGGGGCCGGGTTCTGAAATCGTTCGATGGCTTCCCATATCAGGAATATACATATAGCTACCAGGACAATGGAATTGACAAAGGCAGCAAGTATCTCAATGCGTTTGTACCCAAAAGTTTTTCTTTGATTGGACTCTCTTTTACTGACCCGGTGGGCGATATAGGCCAGTAAAACGGCCAGTCCATCCCCCAGATTATGGATAGCATCCGAAAGCAAGGCCAGGCTGTTGGACAATATACCTCCAATGATCTCGACAATGGTGATGGTAAAATTCAGGAATACAGCAGCAAGAAGGTTCTTTTCGCTGATCCCTGAGGTGGAATGATGATGCCCATGCCCATGTCCGTGACCTCCATGAGAATGACTCTGATGTGTTTTTATATCCTTTGACCCGGTTGACATATTATATAAACAACAGCAGGCTAACTGCCATGACAGCCATTCCTGCTACCAATCCATAAATTGCATGGTGGTGATGCCCATACTCCCTGGCAGTGGGAAGCAATTCATCCACCGATATAAATACCATGATACCTGCGACTCCTCCGAAAAGTACACCAAGGATTGATTCATTAAAAACAGTTGCCAGGAATATCCATCCCAGGAGTCCACCTATGGGCTCTGCCAAACCTGATGCAAATGAAAGCAAGAATGCCTTTTTTTTGTTTCCTGTAGCATAATATACTGGTACGGATACGGCGATCCCTTCAGGGATATTATGAATGGCGATAGCTACTGCAATCGGTATAGCTAGTGTCGGATCAGCCATCCCGGCTGCAAATGTTGCCAGTCCTTCAGGAAAATTATGCATGGAAATGGCGATGGCCATGAAAGTTCCCATCCTCAGCAGGCTTTTCTTCTTCCCATCCTGGTCATGAATTTGTATGTCCTCAACACGCCGTATCTCATGTGGATTTTCAAAGGTTGGCACCAGGGAGTCGATAATGGCGATGACCAATATTCCCCCAAAAAATGAGAGTACAGCATACCAGCTTCCAGCTGTCATCCCATAACTTTCACGCAGAAAGTCTAAGGACTTGCCCAGGATCTCTGTAAATGAAACGTAAATCATGACACCTGCCGAAAATCCAAGGGCAGTGCTCAAGAAACGGGTATTGGTGGTTTTGGTAAAAAATGCCATGGCACTTCCAATCCCCGTTGCTAGCCCGGCAAATAGTGTCAGCCCAAATGCAAATAATACATTGCCTTCCATAGTATACAGTTTGTTTAGGAGTACTGTTAAAGCCGTAAAATAAACGGAATAACTTAATTCTTACAAGCTTTTTACTCAGAAATCGCCGAAATTTTTGCTTCAGTCAGGATCATCTTCCAATATGTCCTTCAGCCACTTATCTATCCTCTCGTCTGTTTTTTCTGGCTGGTTGTCTTCATCGAGTACCAGTCCAACAAACCTCCCCCCCTTCACTGCTGTCGATCCTTCATAAGAGTAGCCGGCTAAAGGCCAGGACCCGGTAAAGCTGCATCCTGTTTTCAGCAAGGCTTCATACAAAATTCCCAATGCATCTGCGAAAGTTCCGGGATAAGATTCCTGGTCCCCCAATCCAAACAAGGCCACTTTCCTGTCATGCAGATTGAGGCCTGACAGCATGGGCATTAGATCTTTCCAGTCTTCCTGGATTTCCCCTACACCCCAGGTGGGTATACCCAGGATCAGAAACTCATAACGCTGCAATTCTTCAGGTGAAGATTTCTCCACATCCTTCAGATCTGCCCTGTCTCCTCCAATTTTCTCGTAGATCCTGCTGGCAATGGCAGCTGTTTTCCCGGAGGATGAGCCATAAAATATACCGACTTGTTTCAATTTAATCTAAATAAAAGCCAAAGATAAAGAATTGCATGCAGTATTGGGCAAGTAGATGCCGGTAAAATAACAACATGCTGTTTCGAAGGTGTCAGGCCTTAGCAGCCTTAGGCCTATAAAAGATTAGTAGGGCTATACCAAGCAATACAAAAGGGATACTCAGCCATTGCCCCATATTTAGGGACATAGCCGCTTCAAAATCTACCTGGTCCTCCTTGATGAATTCGATAAGGAAGCGCATACCAAAGACCAGGATAAGGAACCAGCTGAATAGGGTCCCTGGACGGAATTTTGCATCAGAACGTCTGTAAATGGTAAACAGCAGTAGGAAGACCAGGAAATAGGCTAATGCTTCATAGATCTGGGTGGGGTGTTTCGGAACCACTTCCAGGTTTTTTATAAAAACAAATCCCCAGGGGAGAGCCGTTTCAATCCCATAAATCTCTGAATTCATTAAATTGCCTAATCTGATCAATGCCCCTGCCAGGGCCACCACGACAACGATCCTGTCTAGGATCCAGATAAATGGTTTCTTGTACTTCCGGACAAACAGCCAGAGTGCAGCTAGTATCCCTATGGCCGCCCCATGACTTGCCAGTCCCCCTCGCCATATTTTCAAGATTTCCAAGGGGTTACTAAGGTAATAATCAGGTTCGTAAAATAGACAATGCCCAAGGCGGGCCCCTAACACTGTCCCGATAGCCATATAAATGGTCAACTTGTCAAGCAGTTCTACAGAAAGGCCTTCCTTTTTGAAAAACCTCAGGAAAATCAGATATCCGAAGAAAAACCCGGAAGCAAAGAGCAGCCCATACCAGCGGACGGCGAAATTGCCAATCCGGAAAATCTCGGGATTCATATCCCAGTTTATTGCACCAAAAATCATGGATTATTCGTTTATATTTGCAAGACGCTAAAGATAAGCAAAGTTGAATAGAATATTTAATATCCTACTATCCTTTTTAGTCCTGATTATCTTAGCGCATTGTGCGAAAATCGGATCTCCCAGCGGAGGACCCAGGGATATAGCCCCACCGCTATTACTGAAATCCAAACCCCTGAATAAATCCACCCATTTTACAGGTAAGAAAATAGAGCTCACTTTTGATGAGTACATCAATGCACAGGGGATGAGTCAGGAACTGGTGATTTCTCCGCCCATGGAAGAAACACCTGAGATCCGTCTGCAGGGCAAAACACTGGTCATTGAATTCATGGAAGATTTGAGGGAAAACACCACCTATACCCTGAGCTTTGGAGAGACCGTCAAAGATCTGAACGAGGGAAATATCCTGAGGAACTTTGAATTTGTTTTTTCTACTGGTGAAAAACTTGATTCCCTGGGTGTACTGGGGATGGCCGTTCAGGCTTTTGACCTGGAATTTCCGGAAACAGAAGATCCCTTCTTTGTAATGTTGTATGAAAACCTGAGTGATTCAGCTCCCCTTTTAGAAATACCGGATTATATCGGCAAGATTACCCCGCAGGGAGCCTTTCTGATCAATAATATCCGGCCCGGAACCTATAGGTTATTTGCCTTACAGGACCTGAACCGCAGTTTAAAGTATGATGTCCCAGAGGAAATGATAGGCTTCGCGGATACAACACTGGTGCTCGATCCCGGCATGTTTGAATTCGAATTGGTGGATACTGTTCCCGAACCTGACAGCCTGCTGGTGGATTCTCTGGAGATTGATTTGCAGGACAGCCTGGGTCTTGAAATGGAGGATACCCTCATTGTGGAAGTTTCTGATTCAGTAATGCTGGCTGAGCTTGCAAAATATTCAGTTTATGTTGATATTTTTCTTTTCCAGGAAGACAATAAACCACAGTACCTGAGGGACCATACCCGGGATGACAGGCGTAAGCTTAGCCTTTATTTCAACCGGGAGCTTACACAAAAGGTCAGGATGGAACCTTATAATTTTGATCCTGATGGAGATTGGTACCTGCTGGAAGAGCATGTAATGAAGGATACACTTGATTACTGGTTAAGGGATTCTATGGTATACAAATCCGACAGCCTGCAGTTCCTGGCGGAATACCCGCTAACCGATTCCCTTCAGCAGTTGACAACCTATTATGATACCCTGAAATTCAACTACAGGGACCCGCAAAAGGATACCGGACGGAGAAGGAGGAAGGAAGAAAAAGAAGAGCAGGAAGAGACATTCACCCTGTCTGTCGGTGTATCAAGCAGCCAACCACAGGACATATACAAGTCCCTAAATTTAGAGGTCCAGCATCCTGTTTTCAATACAGATAAGTCCAGGATTTCACTTTCCAATAAAGAAGATACTGTGATTATCCCGGTCGCATTTTCACTGGAGAAAGACAGCAACCGCCTAAGAAAGTATTCTATGAAAGTTGATTGGGAATCAGAAATGCGGTATTTACTGGATATATATCCTGGCGCTTTTACAGATATATATGGACTGACCCATGATACCATCAGCATCATTTTTATGTCGCGTGGGACTGATTGGTATGGCAGGATCCTTCTGAATTTAAGTGGAGTTGACGGTCCCAAGATCATCCAGTTGATTGACAAGGATGATGAAATTGTCAGGGTAAACAGGGTAAATGAAGACGGGCTCATTGAATTTCCCTATCTGGGACCTGCTGGATTCACCCTGAAGATTGTACACGATGACAATGGAAATGGGAAATGGGATACGGGCTCTTACCTTAAAGGTATACAGCCGGAAAGGGTTTCTTTCCACCCGGGAACCATCACCATACGTTCCAACTTTGATATGGAAATAAACTGGAACCTGAGAGAAGGGGATGACCCCTCACCTGAAGTTAGTACATTAGAAGGGCCCAGCTAACTATCCCAGTAATTCCTTCCAGATCAAACCAGCTGATCCCAATACTGCTGCGTTGGTTTCGGTTAGGCCTGAAGGCAGGATTTTCACTTTATCCCGGAAAATACTCAATAGATTTTCTTCCATATAGGCCTTCACCGGTTTGAAAATGTGATCGCCGGCATTGGTGAGTCCGCCGAACAGGAATATTGCTTCGGGACTGAATAGGGCGACCACGTCGGCCAGTGTTTTGCCCAGTGTCTTACCTGTCACATCAAATGCTTTCGTGGCAATAGGGTCGGCCTGGCTCGCAGCATCGGAAATATCTTTGGCTGTAAGATTCTCAAAAGGAATCTTACGGAGCAGACTATCATGGCAAAACAATGCCAGCAATTCATATACTGTCCTGACAATTCCAGTGGCCGATACATAAGCTTCCAGACAGCCAAGCTTCCCACAACCACACTGACGTCCATTCTCAACAACGTTTACATGTCCCATTTCTCCGGCAAAACCATCATGACCGTACACTACCTTCCCATTCACCACAATCCCGCTACCCAGTCCGGTCCCCAGCGTGATCACAATGAAATCGGTCATATTCCGTGCACCTCCATACATCATTTCTCCCAGGGCTGCAGCATTGGCATCATTGGTAAGCACAATGGGGATATCAAAATGAGCTTTAAACATTTCCACAAAAGGGATCATTCCTTTCCAGTTCAGGTTAGGGGCATACTCAATAACACCGCGGTAATAATTACCGTTGGGAGCACCAATTCCTATCCCTGCCAGTTCCAGCTTGCCTTCCTGCTCTATGAGAAGTTCCCGGACTGCCCTGGCGAGGTGTTCCATATAAGTACCGATTTCCTTATGTGTGTCGGTTGAGATGGAAGTTTCCGCATGCACCTTCCCTTCCTGGTCAACGATCCCCAATTTCGTGAACGTACCACCAATATCTATTCCAGCAACTACTTTTTTCATTATGCAAATTGGTATTTATTCCGTCAGGATTTCAAAAGTAATAAATTAAACGTAACCGAATGAGCCCTTTTATCGTTAATAACCAATAATATATAACTTATACAAGCCATCATGAAAAATATTATCATCCCCATTGATTTCTCGGAGGATTCAAAAAAGGGAATAGAGCTTGCCTTATTGTTTACCAAAAAGCAATACACCAACATCCAGCTGGTATATGTGCAAAAAAAGAGTTCCGATTATAATAGTCCGGGGCATTTTGAGGAAGAAAACAAGTGGGCAGAGAAGAAATTCAAAGAAATCATAGCCCAAATTGAACCCAAAATGGAGAATGATTCAAAAATCCGCTATATCATCAAATCCGGCAAGATCTACAAGGAAATTGTCAGCCAGGTAGAATCATACAAGGAGGCCATGGTCATTGCCTCCACACATGGAGCATCTGGGTTTGAAGAATTTTTCATGGGAAGCAATGCCTTCAAGATCATATCTGCGACTGAAAAACCGGTACTTACCACCCGAACAGGCAGGATCCCTGAAGATGTCAGGAACATTGTGATGCCGCTGGATGTAACCGTTGATACACGACAGAAGGTACCCATCACGGCAGAACTTGCCAAATTATTTGGAGCTGAGGTACATATTATTACGGTGAGTTCTTCAAGGGGACAAAGAATCACCAAACGGCTAGAGGCTTATTCAAGCCAGGCAGCCAGGTATTTAGCCACGAAAAGGATCCCTTTCCGGCAGAAATCCCTTTACGGGGAGAATGTTGTGGACCTGGCCGTAGTTTATGCAGATTCCGTGAATGCCGATATGATTACCATTATGAAAGAACAGTCAAGAAGCCTGACATTCATGGGCAACCTGACACATCAGCTGTTGAATCATGCGACCATTCCGGTACTGACACTCTCAAACAAGGAAACTCATATCAAGACAGGATTCAGCACCTACGGGGAATAATTAGCCTTGATCTTTTTCAAGAACTTCTTTCCGAAACATTGTTGCCGTTTTTTTAATCTTAAAATTCACTGGCAATAGCCTGGTTATATGCAATATACATCTGTTCCAGAAACCGGGGATAATGATTTTCTTACCCTTCAGTATCCCTTCTACAGATATATGTGCTACTCTGTCAGAATCCAGGATCAGGAATTTCCGAACCAACACGCCATGGGTATTTATCCGGTCATGCGTACCAGCATTGGTCCTGACTCCATTGGGATGGACTACTGCAACACTGATAGATGTATCTCTTAATTCTTCATTTAGGGCCAGGGAAAACAGGTGGACAAATGACTTTGAGGCTGCATAAACACTTTTGTAAGGAAGTGGCTGGTATGCCGAAAAACTTCCTGTGTTCAGAATATATGCCTTTTTGTTTTGTTTTAGCATGGGAATGAACAGGCGGCTAAGGATTACAAGAGCCCTGATATTCAACAGAATTCTTTCATCTGAATATTCAATGGGAGTTGATTCAAAAATGGCAGATCCTGCAATACCAGCATTATTCATGAGGATATTAATCGTATAATTATTTTCTTCACACCATTCAAGTACCTTTTCAGGAGAAGGTAATTCGGTCAGGTCTAAACCCAGGGTATCGACTTTTACAGAAAAACCCTTTCGAATCTCATTAGCGGTCTGTTCAAGTTCGGGACCGGGCAGTGCCACCAGCAAAAGGTTCATCCCCCGCCGGGCACACTCACCTGCAAGGGCTTTTCCTATCCCCATGCTTCCCCCGGTAATTAAAGTATAGATCACATCATCGTCCATTTCTGAAATTTATCTTTTCCAACCATTCAAGCGTTTTGTCCAGTCCCATTCTGAAATCCACCGGGTTGTAACCCAGTTCTGTCTTTGCCTTCTCACTGGATACAGACCAGTTATGGCTATACCTTTTTAAAAGTCCAGGGGTTATCAGTGGCATCCGGCCTGTTAATTTAGCAATTGTCAGCATTATGGCCGCTAAGGAAATCCCAAAAAACAAAGGAATTTTTATCAAAAAATAGCGTCTGCCACTAACTTCCCGCAGGATACTGAAAAATTCATTGAAAGAGAGATCGCTGCCTCCCAACAGGTAGCACTCACCTCTTCTCCCCTTCTCCATGGCCAGTAGATGCCCTTCAACAACATCATCTATATATACATAATTGCCGACACTCTTACCGTTGCCAGGTATGATATGCCACTTGCCCTTCATATAATCTCGGATCATTCTTGTGACCCCGTTGCTGTCCCCCAGTTTTCCCGGTCCATAGATTCTTGTTGGATTAACTACAACCACATCCATTCCCTCCCTTACATAGACCTTGACTTTTTCCTCGGCCTGGGCTTTGGACCTGTCATAATGAATAAAATGAGACTCGGCCGTGGAACGGCCCTCTGTGTTGGGTTGCTCATCCGATGGTCCAAAAACACCGGCTGTGGAAGTATATATTACCCTTTTCACACCATATTTCAAGGCTGATTCCAGGATATTGACAGTTCCTATAACATTCTGCTCATAAATTTCCTCCGGTTTCTCCGTCCAGACAGCTGCAAAGGCAGCCAGGTGATATACCTGTTCACAGCCCTTCATGGCGTTGCCAATGCTGACAAGATCGTTTAGGGTGCCTTTAAAAAGCCTGATATTTTCGTGTTGGAGTTCACCGGTCTTCGCCTCAGATCTGTACATCGCATGCACCATGTGTCCAGATCCAGCCAGTTTCAAAGCCAGTTGTTTTCCGACAAATCCAGTAGCACCGGTGACCAGTACAGTATTCATCCTTACCTTTGTTTTTTAACCCGGATCATTTCGGGGTGGAATGTAATTGAAAACCATTCATTGGACAAGGCCAGGGTGATATGTACAAATAAGGCGAACCAGAATGAGCCCAGTTCTATGGTTAAAAAGCATAAAATAAAGCCAAAGAATATCGATGCAATGGTCTCAGTAGGTCCTTTTGGCAGGTGAACCAGGCTGTACAATGAAATATTTATTATAATAGCTGGCCAATAACCAAAAGATTCCAGACAGGAAAAAAGCAGGAAACCCCGAAACATGAATTCATACCCTGCCAGGTAAGTCGACCAGCTTAAAGCACTTAAAACGATCAGGCCTGAATTCCATTGCTTGGCCCTTATCTGGGGGTACTGGGCAAGGTGGTTCTTATTCCGTGCAGTATAATAATTGATTACCACAACCAGGATAGCAGCAGGTATCCACCAGATTATGCTTTTTACCAAATGTTCCGTACTTGTGCCAAAATTGCTAACCGGCAAGCGAAATACAAACAGAATGACCAGTACCGGTATTAATCCAAATAAAACGGTGCCAGACAAACGATGCAACAATATCTTGCGGATCGAGACATTTTCCTGGCTGAATTTCTGCTCCAACCGGTAGATTATATGATTTGATAAGGTTATTGAATAATAGATCAGAAATGCAAAAATGGTAACCCCTATGGCTAGGGTCCCATCAAATAACTTTAAATTAGTTCCAAGAAATTCAGGCATGAGGTTCTAAAATGACCCTAATTTATCAAATAAAATCAATCCGGAGAACCTAGAGCGTAATTGATGAATTTATTTAGCGGATACATCAACCTGAATGCCTTCACGGTTTCAGTGACCAGATCACCACCTGTTACTGTTTCTGTATCAAAGTTTTGTGAGACTATATAGCTTTTATATTTTAGCAGCTCAATGTGCTCAAAATCCTTAGGAAAACCTTTTGGAGGAGTCTTCAGTCTGTCATCATACATATCCCCGAAATATTTATAAAACTCCTTTCCTTCTATGATCCCTTTGAATTCCTCTGCATTATGGTAGATCTCATTCCGGATTTTTTTAAGGATATCCGGCATGGGATGATAAACTCCTCCTCCGGCAAATGATCCTTCAGGGTCCAGGTGAAAATAATAACCAGCATTACCGGATTTTTTCCCGCCAGGGACAATGAATGCTCCAAAATTTGTTTTATAGGGAGATTTGTCCTTGGAGAATCGAATATCCCGGTTGATCCTGAAGACGGTACTTTTAGGCTGAATCGGACCTAAGGAAGGATCGAAAACCTGGATCTCATTGATAAGGCTTTCTACAAAAGCGTGGAACTCCTCCCTGGCCTCTTCATATCGGGAACGGTTCGCATGGAACCATTCTTTGTGATTGTTTTTTTTCAAATCACTAATAAAAGAAAGGCTTTTATTCATGGTGTGGTAATTTTATTTGATGTATCTTTTTGATGATTATTTAATCAAATTACTGCTTATAATATATGGAAAAAACCATAATAATTGTAGCCGGGGGACAAGGAATGCGATTTAAGGCTGAAAAACCTAAACAGTTTTTATATATTCAAAACCGGCCCATCACCATGCATACCATTGACCTCTTCCATTTTTACGACCGGAAAATGCAGATCATTCTGGGCATAGCAGAAAATACTTTTTCATACTGGGAAAGTATTTGCGAGCAATTCCATTTTGACGTGCCCTTGACTCTTTCACCAGGAGGGGAAACCCGTTATCATACAGTGAAAAATGCACTTTCCAAAGTCAAAAAGGGCAATCTGGTAGGAATACACGATGCGGTAAGGCCCCTGGTTTACAAACATACCATTGACCGCTGTTATGAGGAAGCTGAAAAAAGCGGGGCTGCTATCCCCTGCATCAGTATTCATAATACCATCCGTGAAATCACAATAGATGGAAGCCGTTGGGTGGACCGTGAGAAACTACGTGCCGTACAAACGCCACAGGTTTTCCAGTACGATATCCTGATGGAGGGCTATGAGCAGGAGTATTCCGAAACATTTACAGATGATGCCAGTGTGGTTGAATCAGTTGGTTACCTGGTTAAATTGGTGGAAGGAAATCCCGAAAACATCAAGATCACTACACCGGAAGATCTGGTATTTGCAGAAGCTGTCTTTGATTACTACAAACAGAAATCAGGATTATTCTAGTTTTCATCCTCCAGGGTGGTTTCGAGAACTTCCCCACCCAAGCTGGTTTTTCGTTCGACCCGGGCGGGATTGCCAACAAAGCCTATGAATCCGCCTGAAGAAGCCTTGGCCTCAAGGTATTTGCTGGCACTGACCTTGGCCTTTCCATAGGAACTGGAGCTGACGACTGCTTTTTCCGACTTGAATTCATAACCTGAATATGTGGCATTGGTGTTCACTTTCACATTCTGCATTTTGCCTTCACCTTTGAGTGTCAGTATGGATCCCTGGGATATATTAATGACTACATCATCACAAAATAACCTGAGCCTTGTGGCACCGCCATTGTACAATCTGACCGTCAGTTCATCCAGGTAAATATCCTCCTCGGACCATACACTGGCCCTGCCGGTAGATTCAATTTCCTTTAGATCCTTGAAATGGATTTTTACTTTCAGGACCGCATCCTTGTAACTTCCTGTCTTCATCTTTACCGTTAGCACGCCTTTTTCCACCTCAGAGATCAGGCTTAGTGGATTGGCATTTTCTATCTCCAGGTCTATCCCTTCTTTTTCAGAAAGGACCAATTCCGCATCTATCTCACTGCTTATATTCAGTGAATGGAATTCCGGGAGATCTCTTTTCTCTGTGATCTGCGAATTTGCTGTGGGGGCAAATACCCCCAACATGGCTGCAAGCAGGAACAGTATACGATTTTTCATGAATCCTTGATTTTAATATTTCTATATTAACGTATTTATTTCTCTTTACGGTATATTCGGCTCAGTGTTATGGTATGTATGAAAAAAATAGGCATTTATATTTTTTCCCTTTCCATCACCTTTTGTCAGGCATGATGCATGATACCGGATAAATGAATAACATTCCACACAAATTTTCTGTTGGGTGGGATAAACACTGATATGGTTTTACCATTACATCAAGCGTACTCCGTTCAAAACATCGAGATTTCACCTCCTACAGCCATTTTTTCACCGATATAATTCCATCCTTTACCTATAATCCCTGCCACAGCTGGAGAATTAACATCATCTTAACACACCATTACTGATAATACCATATTTTGGCACTCTGGAAAAGATGCGTACAATAAAAACCGTGGAAACTTTGTTTGCTATTTAAGTTTTTTTGGTATTTATTTACATTTGTGGCCATGAATAAAGAGTTTGAAGATATATTGAAGAAAGTAGCAGGATTATACCGAAAGTACGGTATCAAAAGTGTAACCATGGATGATGTCGCTCATGAGCTTGGTATGTCCAAAAAAACCCTTTACCAGTTTGTGTCTGATAAAACAGAATTGGTACACATGGTTGTTGAGCATATACGCCAGTGCAATTTCAGCAACATGAAGAAAAAAAGTGGGAAAGACATGAATGCCATTGAGGAGTTAATTGAAGTAAGCCAGCATGTTAACGCCCTGATGAAGGATCACAGTCCCGCGTACGAATACGACCTGAAAAAATATTATCCGGATATCTACCGCAACCTGATGTCCGCCCGCCGGAAGCTGATGTATGAATCCATGATCTCTAATATCAGGAAGGGAAAGAAGGAAGGCATTTACCGCAAGGAACTTGATGAAAAGATCATAGCTAAACTCCATTTGCTGAGAATCGAGAACCTTCAATCCAATGAGATTTTTGAGGAGAAAGAAATGCATTCTTCAAAATTTTTCAGGGAGGTTTTCGTCTACCACATACATGGACTTGCGACTGAAGAGGGACTTAAGGTATTCCGGAATAATTACCGTAAAATTGATGCTATTAAAGAACATTAGTATCCACATATTGCATTTATATTGAACATTTTAGAAACACATTGGTTTATAACAAATAAGATGAAAATGAAATTCCCTGCCATATTGACAAGCGCCATGCTTGTTTTGACTGCTTTATCTGCAGGTGCACAAAGCATAGCCATCGAACCCAAGAAAACAACCTTCACTTTGGCTGAAGCACAGGCATATGCTATAGAGAATAACCTTAATGTTGAAAATTCCAGGCTTGATCTCGAATCCGCCAAGCAACTTATTCGGGAAAATGTTGCGATTGGCCTTCCCCAGATCTCAGGAGACCTGGGTTATACAAATAATCTGCAGCTGATGACCACACTTATCCCCGCTGAATTCATGGGGGGAGAACCGGGCACCTATGTACCGGTAAAATTCGGGACACAGCACAATGCCAGTGCCAGCATCATTGCCAACCAGATGCTCTTCAACGGTCCATGGATAGCTGCCTTGCAGGGTGCAAGTACCTATAAGGAACTGATGAACAAAAGCCTCGACAAATCTGAAGCAGATATCAAAGAAGCAGTAGCCCAGAGTTATTATGCCATATTATTGGCTGAAGCCGGAAGGGATGCCTTTGCCAAAAACCTTGAATCAATGAATTCCAGGCTGGAAGAAACCAGGACAATGTATGAGACCGGTTTTCTTGAGGAGACAGATGTTGACCAGTTGCAGATTGCCGCTTCCAATATTGAAAATGAATACATTGCTGCCAAACAAATGGTTGATGTATCCTACAGGTTCCTGGTATACAATATGGGATATGGATTGGACTCCAACATCGCGATCACTGAAACCCTTCCTGAGATCATAAGTGGATTGAGCCGTGAGCTTATAGAACAGGAATTTAATGTAAATAAAAATTACGATTACAGGATTGTAGCCACCCAGGAAAAACTGGCTGCCATTGATCTCAAAAGATACAAGTTTGAATACATGCCAACATTAACAGCTTATCTGTCACATCAGCAAATGGCCATGAGGAATGAATTCAACTTTTTCAGCTCAGAGGGAGATTGGTATCCTGCCACCATGCTTGGCGTTAGCCTGAGCATACCTGTATTCAGTTCAGGCATGCGAAAATCAAGGATCGGGCAGGCTAAAATTGCTCTTGAAAAAACGCAGAATTCAAAGCGGGATCTTGCCAATATGCTTGAACTGCAGGTGCAACAGGCCAGGGTTGATTTCAGGACCGCCTACCAGAAATACCTTAATGAAAAGAACAATATAGAACTGGCTCAGAAAATTTACGACCGTACCTCCATCAAGTATCAAAACGGGATGGTAAGCAGCCTGGAACTGACCATCGCGACAGAACAGCTTACCGGTGCACAGACCGGCATCATCCAGGCCATGGTAGAATTACTAAACACAAAACTTGCATTAGACAAAGCATTGGGAAACATTTAAATGAAACCAAACCTGAAAACATATAAAAGGGAAATGAAAAAACTACTGATCGTCACAAGCATGGTTGTCCTGGCATCTGCCTGCAATATGAACAGTCCGGAAATGTTAGAACAACAATTAAAAAAGAAAAAGGACCAGGTCCGTGAGTTAAATGACCAGATCGCCAGCCTGGAAGAACAACTGGCGCAGAATCCAGGTGAGGAGGAGGCCGCATACCTGGTCCCCGTTACTGTCAAGGCCATGGATCCTCAACCATTTGAACATTTTATTGAGATCACCGGTAAGCTGGAAGCTGAAGAAGATGCTTTTATCAGTCCTGAAATGAATGGGCAGATCGACAAGATCTATGTAAGAGAAGGTCAATATGCAAATAAAGGCCAGTTGCTGCTCTCCTTAAATACAAGTATTACTGAAAGCAGTATACAGGAGGTAAAAACCGGACTCGAACTGGCAGACAAACTCTATGAAAAGCAAAAAGACCTTTGGGAACAGAAAATTGGATCAGAGATGCAATACCTGGAAGCCAAAAATGTGAAAGAACAAGCTGAAGCAAGGCTGGCCACACTTGAGGCCCAGCTTGATATGGCCCGGATAAAGGCACCTTTTTCCGGTATTGTGGAAACCATTATGCTTAAAGAAGGTGAACTGGCCGCACCGGGGATGCAGGTAATACAAATGGTAAGCCTGAATAACCTGAAACTCTATGGCAATATTTCTGAACGATACATGGCAAGTATAAATAAGGGAGATATAGTGATAGTAACTTTCCCTGATGTGGAAGGGCTCAACGTTAAGGTACCCATCCACCGGGTCGGGAATGTCATTGACAATGCAAGCAGGACATTTCGCATTGAGATGAAGATCAACAACCGGCAAAAAACACTTAAACCAAACATGTACTCCATTATCCAGGTGAATGATTTCATGACCGCTTCTGCGTTTGTGGTACCATCGGTAGCCATCAAGCAGGATATCAAAGGAAGCTACCTGTATGTAGCCTCCAAGGAAGAGGGTGTGCTCAAAGCCAGGAAAAGATATGTTGAAACGGGACTCTCTTACAAGGATCAAACCATGATCAAAGAAGGAGTTTCGCAGGGGGAAGAAGTAATTGTAAAAGGATTTGCACAGGTATCCGACGGTGTCACAATAGTCGTAAAATAAACCCTGGTACAGATAAAACCATCTATCAAAATGAGTGCAAAAGAAATCAAAGACAGCGTTATCAGGGAATTTAAACTAACCACCCTGGCACTGAAAAACAGGAATACAGTTTTCCTCCTGGCATTTATCATCCTGCTTTTTGGAGGGATTTCCTATAAAGGCCTCCCCAAAGAGCTTTTTCCAGATATTGTCATCCCGACCATTCTGGTACAGACCACCTATCCCGGGAATGCCCCTATCGATATTGAAAACCTTATCACCAGGCCACTTGAGAAAGAAATTGATGGAATAAATGGAATCAAACAATTGTCGTCCACCTCCGCCCAGGATGCATCCATGATCTTTGTTGAATTCAATACGGATGTGGATATTGATGATGCCCTTACAGATGTTAAGGATGCTGTTGACAAGGCCAAGAGCGAACTGCCCAATGACCTGCTGTTTGACCCATTGGTCATGGATATTGACCTCTCGGAATTCCCCATCATCAATATCAATCTTTCAGGGGATTTCAGCCTGGAAGAGCTGAGGGACTATGCTGAATACCTGGAGGACGAAATAGAAAGTATAAGCGAGATCTCTAAAGTAGAGCTGGAGGGATTGAATGAAAGGGAGATTCTGATCAATGTGGACCTGCATAAAATGGAGGCATTGGAATTGTCATTCTTTGACATTGAAATGGCCGTGACTGCTGAGAATGTTTCTATTTCCGGCGGGGAAATAAAACTTGGATCTGCCCGAAGGTCCATCCGGACCATAGGTGAATTCAAATCCATAAAAGAGATCGAAGACATCATCATTAAAAGGGAATTTGGCAGGATCGTATACCTGAAAGATGTGGCCGACGTGATAGATGGCTATGCAGACCCGGATTCTTATGCCAGGCTTGACAGGCATCCGGTGGTATCTGTGCAGGTGATTAAAAAAGGAGGGGAAAACCTGCTGGCCGCTACTGATCAGATCTTTGAAACCCTTGACAGGGCCAAGGAATCAGGCCGCATCCCTGCAGATCTTAACCTGACCCTTACCAATGACCAGTCGGATATGGTCCGTATTCAATTGAGCAACCTGGAGAACAGCATGATCATGGGTGTGATCTTTGTCGTCCTGGTGTTATTCTATTTCCTGGGAACACAGGAATGCACTTTTTGTGGGACTGGCCATTCCGATGTCCATGTTTACTTCATTTGTGGTCCTGAACATGATCGGGTATAAACTGAATATGATGGTTCTTTTCTCCCTCATTCTCGCATTGGGGATGTTGGTGGATAATGGGATCGTTGTCGTGGAGAATATATACCGTTTTGTGAGCCGGGGTTATAAACCTTTCGAGGCTGCCAAACAGGCCGTCGGGGAAATAGCGGTGCCCATCATCGCCTCCACGGCGACCACCCTTGCGGCCTTTGTACCCCTTGCTTTCTGGGGGGGCATGACAGGAGAATTCATGAAAGCCCTGCCCATCACCCTGATCATTGTGCTGACTTCTTCGCTCTTTGTTGCCCTGGTTATCATCCCGGTATTTTCTGCAACATTCATCCGCGTCGGGGGAACAGAATATGACAGTAAACCCAATAAGAAAAAAGGGTACACCATTGCCTTAATTATGCTTGGGATCACCATCCCGTTCTACATCATGAAGGCATACTTTTTGCCAATCTGCTGGCTCTGTTTGCTATTATTGGCATCCTGAACCTGCTTATTTTCCACAAAGCAGAATTATGGTTTCAACGGGTATTCCTTGTATGGCTTGAAAAGATCTATACCAGAACACTGATATTTGCCCTCAGTAAAAGAAGGCCTTTGTGGTTATTCGTTGGAACGATTGCCTTGCTTTTCTTTACACTTGTCCTTTTTGGGATTCGATCACCCCAGGTCAATTTCTTCCCGGTCAATGCCCCCAATTATATTAACGTTATTGCTGAATTCCCGATCGGTACAGATATCTCCGAGACAGACAGGTTCATGAAAGAACAACTGGAAGAGGATGTATTCACCCTGATTGAACCTTACCAGGATATCGTTAAATCAGTGCTTACCACTGTGGGGAAAGGCGGCGAAGAAGATCTCAGCAACATGAGTGTGGGGGATACACCTCACAAAGCCTTGACAACGGTAACATTTGTTGATTATGAGTACCGGAAAAAGCGTGATACAAGGGCCATCATGCGCGAGATCTCTGAAGCATTGATCGGGAAATATCCCGGTGTCCGACTCTCTGTTGAGAAGGATGCAATGGGACCTCCCGCAGGAAAACCCATTAATATTGAGATTGTTGGTCAGGAATTTAGTGAACTCATATACCTGGCTGATTCCATGATGACCTTTATAGATAGGGCCGGTATCGACGGAATTGAGGGTTTGAAAATAAACCTTACCGTAGGAAAACCGGAATTACTGGTAAACATCGACAGGGAAAAGGCCGGGAGGTATGGAGTATCAACCATGCAAATCGCCAGTACCCTCCGCACATCATTATTTGGCAAGGAGATATCTGATTTCAAGGTAGGGGAAGACGAATACCCAATGCAGCTTCGCCTTCAGGAAAAATACAGGTACGATGTGCCGGCCCTTATGAACCAGAAAATTACATTCAACGAGGATGGGCGAAATATCCAGGTACCCATCTCATCTGTAGCAGACTTTACCTACAGCACTACCTATGGATCTGTACGCCGTAAGAATATGGACAGGGTAATCACGATATATTCCAACATCATTGAGGGATACAATGGTACTGAAATCAATGCGCAGATAGCTGCTTCACTTGCCAATTTTAAACTTCCTGAAGGGTATACATTTGCTTTTACAGGGGAACAACAGGAACAGGAAGAATCCATGGCTTTCCTTGGAAGAGCTATGTTGATTGCCCTGGCATTGATCCTGCTGATTTTGGTTTCCCAGTTCAATTCCATTATCAGGCCGGCCATCATCATTGCAAGTATTGTTTTCAGTACCATTGGTGTATTTGGCGGGATCTCCACTTTCAGAATGGATTTTGTAGTGGTCATGACCGGTATAGGGATTGTATCACTGGCCGGGATCGTGGTCAACAATGCCATTGTGCTGATTGACTATATTGAATTGCTAAAGGCCCGTAAAAGGAAAGACATGGGACTGGAACCGGATACTTTCCTGCCCATCGATATAGCCAATAAATGTATTATTCAGGCAGGAAAGACCAGGCTCAGGCCGGTATTACTGACTGCTATTACGACGATACTGGGACTTCTGCCACTGGCTGTGGGACTGAACATTGATTTCCAGGGATTGTTTTCAAACTTTTCGCCCAACATATATTTCGGCGGACCACAGGTTTTGTTCTGGGGACCCATGGCATGGACAGTTATTTTTGGATTGACTTTTTCCACCATCCTGACCCTGTTGATCGTCCCGGTAATGTACAGGCTGACAACCCTGGTGCAGCTAAGGCTGATTAACTTTATCAAGCTTCGTCAAGATAACAATGGCAGTAAGCCGGTTATGGCGGAATAGGCAAAGGGGCATTCTGCTATCTCGAACCCAGGGCAGGCAGGATATAGCGGGTAAGCAGGTCATGGATGGCCCATTCCTGTTCAGTCGTGGATTCAGGTGGGATATTGTTTTCTGCAGTGGATACAACAATCAGGTCAGGAACCGGGAAAACAAAGATGAATTGTCCACCATACCCTATGGCCATGAAGCAATCGTATTGATTAAACTGCCCAAGCCACCAGAGGTAGGCATAATTATAATTTTTCAAGCTTCCCCATTCATTGGGATGCGAAAGGTCAGTGCTGGGAGACCTGGAAAACAAAGCCCAGTCCCTGGGAATAATTTGCTTACCATTCAGCATGCCGTCGTTTAAATAGAGGTAACCGAAAGTCGCCATTTCCCTTGGTGTGATATGCATTGAGTTCCCTCCAAAATAGACCCCTTGCGGATCCTGTTCCCAGAAATCGATATCTATGCCCATGGGTTTGAACAGGTATTCGAAGGCAAATTCATGGGTGCTCATTCCTGTTGCTTCGGTGATCACACCGGAAAGAATGTGGGTGATGAAGGTATTGTACCTCATCCTTTCACCAGGATCATATATCAGCGGGTAATTTATGGTTTCCCTAATCCAGTTGTCGGAATTATAGAGTTCCATATATACCCCATAATTGTCTGATGCTTCCCCCTCAATGCCCATTCTCATGTTCAGGAGGTGTTGGATGGTTATGTCATATTTTCGGGGGTCTAAGCCTCCATGGATGTAATCTGGAAAATAATCCAGCATCTTACTTTCGAGTCCATCGATATATCCTTTTTGTATGGCAACTCCTGTAATGGCAGAAAGCATGCTCTTGGATACGGACATGACATTGTGGGGCTGGTCCTGTGTAAATCCATTATAATATTGTTCCCCCACAATTTTCCCATCTTTAATAACCAGCAGGGCATCGATGTATTCCTTCCCAGAAGCAACCATGAAAGCGGAATCCAGCAACTGTTGGCTCATTCCAACCGAGGCAGGTGTGGCAGTTTCCCATTGGTATGGGACGAAAATATCTTCCCCCGGATCCCTATTACAACTAATAAGGATGGCAGGTAAAAGGCAGATGAAGATGGCTCTGTAGTGCACAGAAATTGATCTGGTATCACCTGGAATTCCACAATAATGATGCCTGGATTAGGTTTTTCTATGTTGACTTTGCCAAAAATCTGTCAATTTTTTTTGTTTATCTTTAATGAATGCGACGCACATTAATTTTTTTACTGATCTTCACCGTTTTGATTGCCGTTTTTGCCCTTCAAAACAGCGTTGAAGTAGAAATTAAACTCTGGTTCTGGAGCATCAGAACGTCTTTGGTGCTGGTACTGATCCTTACTTTTGCTTTTGGAGCCTTGGCGGGAATATTATTTTCCCTTCCGGGCTGGTCCAGCAAGCCCTCGAGAAAAAAACCGGATCAGCAGGAATCGGTGGTACCTGATACCGGAAAGGAAAATGAGCCAGTAACAGAGAAAACAGCAGGCGGAGACCCTGAATTTGAAGATGTGAACGGATAGATCTTTTTAATCCTCTCTCTTTAACTTCTCTGTATCAATCTCATATGAAGCCAACTTCCAGGCGGTCATCCCTCCTGCAAGCTCAGATACATTGAGATAACCCCAGTCACGCAAAAAGGAACAAGCTGCCGTACTTCTCTGATTATCATCGCAGTAAACAAATATTGGCTGTTCCAAATCAAAGCTATCAACAACAGATTTCAGACTTATTGAGGATTCTGTCAGTCTGGCTCCTTGTATCCTGTCCTTCCGGTATTCCTTCCATGTCCGTGCATCAATGATCAGAGGAACATCCGCGGATTTAATACCCAGGTAGAATTCTTCCGGTGTAAGGAGTTGAGATTTATCTTCGGTAACATCCTGGGCCAAAAGAGAAATAAAATTGATTGAACAAAGTGTGAAAAAAAGTAATATTCTCATCAGGTGTGGTTTTAATCATAATTTATACGGAATTTCCACCATCTTGTTGCAAAATCTACGCCTAAATATTTCGAGAACAGGGTCCTTCCGACATTAAATGAAAAACACAATGATTTTGGACTTGATCAACTTGTTAATGCCTGTCCTCTGTCCTGTCTGTGGAACCGTATTGTTGAAAAATGAACGGATCGTCTGCACGGGTTGCAGATATGAACTCCCGCGAACACGTTACTCATCCTACTTGGAAAATCCAGTATCCCGGTTATTCTGGGGAAGGATATATGTTGAGAATGCTACAGCTTTGTTCCAATACCAGAGAGGTAGCCGCTTCCAGAGGCTTATTCATGAGCTTAAATACAAAAACAGGCAGGATATCGGCAAGGAAATGGGAAAGCTTCTAGGAATCGAATTGAAAGGATCACCCTTTGCATCCGCTGATATAATTTTGCCGGTTCCATTACACAAGAAGAAATACAGGAAACGCGGATATAACCAGTGCCATTCAATTGCTGAAGGACTTTCAGAAAGCTTAGGAATTCCCTGGTATAGCTGTCATTTGATCCGCCCTACTGTTTCGCTGACCCAGACCAGCAAGTCACGTTTAGATCGCTGGTCAAATGTGGATGGAATATTCGAGGTTAAAGATCCTGAAAAACTGTGTGGGAAACATATCATCCTTGTTGATGATGTAGTTACGACCGGGGCTACCCTTGAAGCTTGTGCAATGGCCCTTCTGTCACAGGAACAGATCCGGGTCAGTATTGTAACTCTTGCGGTGGCCTTGAAGATTTTTAATTAAAATTCATTTCAGGATAACCCAGCCCCTTTCTTTGGAAATGGTATTGATCAGGGAGGTAATCGTGATATACTGCTGCATCAACGGATTTACTGCCTCCAGGTCATCACTGTTAACTTGCTGGGCATCACGGATTTGCTCTTCTTTCTCACGTTGGGCGACCTCCAGGATCTTCCGCTTATATTCGATCAGGGCTTTGGGTACATTTTTTTTCAACAGCATATCTTCTGTCTCTACGGAGGCTCCCTTGCGACTGTGTACCTTGCTGAGGCTGTAAGGAGAACTCAACAGATCGACCGCCAGCTGACTGATTGAAGGATTTTCATGATGTACAAAATGCTTAATTTCAATGACTTCCCCTTTTTGAATCATATTATTCACCTCTTCGAAAACCTGCCTGTACAATAGGTTCTTAAATTCCAACTCATCATTGAGTATTTCATTGACCACATACTCTGCCACTGAAATGTACTCATTCCCTGCATGTTCATCCTGGATTTCATACAACCTTTCATTGCCATACTGGAGGAGGAACCTGACCAGCAGTTTTTCCTGCAATTCACTGAATATTTCTTTTATGAAAGAGGGAAGAGGGGTAGACTGTATGCGGATTTCTTCCTGCCGGGATTCCTTATTGTAACGGTCCTCCGCCTTTTTCTTCCGCAAACGGTACACCTGAGAGTACAGTATCCTTTCTTCGGTATCCAGCAACCGTGCACTCTCTTTGATATACACGGATCGCATAACAGTATCCGGTATGACCGAGATTGACTTGATAACATCATTGATCATCCCGGCCTTCCCGACAGGATCCTGGGCCATATCCTTCATCAGGAGTCGGGTCTTGAAAGAAATAAAATCCTTTTCGTTCTCCTTAATGTACTGCTGGAATTCTGTAGCATTTAATTGCTTGGAGTATGAATCGGGATCCTCTCCTTGCGGCAGCGGAACAACCTTGACGTTGAGTCCTTCTTCAAGCACCATGTCAATCCCACGTAGAGAGGCTTTTATTCCTGCCTCATCTCCGTCATAGATGATGGTAACATGGCTGGTAAATCGCTTGATCAGCCGGATCTGTTCAGTGGTTAGCGCGGTACCTGATGAAGCAACAACATTTTCAATTCCGGCCTGGTGCAAACCAAGGACATCTGTATAACCTTCAACCAGGAAACATTTTTCCTGCTTTACAATGGCCTGTTTGGCATGATACAATCCGTAGAGGATCCGGCTTTTCTGGTAAATATCTGATTCCGGAGAATTCAGATATTTGGCCATCTTATCATCCGATCTCAGGATCCTGCCTCCAAATCCAATAACATTCCCGGTCAACCCATGAATCGGAAAGATAATCCTTCCCCGGAAACGGTCGGCCCTATAATCGTCTTTCTGAATGGTAAGTCCGGTTTTGACCAGGTAATCCAGTCTATACCCTTCCTTCAAGGCTTCATTTGTAAGGGCATCTTTTTGTTCCGGGCTATAGCCCAGCTGGAACTTCCGTATGATATCGTCATGGAAACCCCGTTCCCTGAAATAGGCCATCCCCACAGATTGCCCTTCCGGGGTGTTTTGAAGAATATTGGTGAAATACTTCTGGGCCCATCCTGAAATGATCAGCAGGCTTTCCCTTTCATTGCGCTGCTGTAATTCTTCCGGGGTTGGTTCCTGCTCAGTGATCTCGATATTGTATTTTTTCGCCAGGTAGCGAAGTGCTTCCGGATAGGTCAGCTTTTCATGCTCCATCAGGAAACCCACCACATTACCCCCCTTGCCAGAGGAGAAATCTTTATAAATTCCCTTGGCAGGAGAAACCAGGAAAGATGGTGTCTTCTCATTGGTAAAGGGGCTCAATCCCTTAAAATTCTGTCCGGATCTCTTCAGCGATACAAAATCTGAGATCACTTCAACAATATCAGCAGTATCAAAAATCCGGTCAATGGTATCCCTGTCGATCATACCGCTAAATTAAAAAACGAACATGGATTTTGTGGCGTATCATGACAATAACTTTATTACGTCTGTATTTAAATATCATTCGAGAAGGTTTTTTGTATCTTTCGAGAAAAATGAAGAAGCTTGTAGTGCTAACAGGATCAGGCATTAGTGCCGAGAGTGGTATCCGTACTTTCAGGGAGATGGGGGGACTTTGGGAGGAATATGATGTACACGAAGTGGCCAGTCCCCAAGCATGGGAAAATGACATGGACCTGGTACTCAGATTCTATAACGAGAGACGAAAGCAGTTGCTCGAGGCAAAGCCCAATGCCGGTCATATTGGAGTGGCAGAATTGGAAAAACATTTTGATGTGGAGATCATCACACAGAATGTTGATGACCTCCACGAAAGGGCAGGAAGCAATAGGATACTTCATTTGCATGGAGAATTAAAAAAGGTTAGAAGTACCCTGGACCCTTCCCTGGTTCATGAACTGGATGGCTGGGAACTCAAAAGAGGGGATACCTGTGAAAAAGGATCCCAGTTAAGACCGCATATAGTTTGGTTCGGTGAAGCAGTCCCATTGATCGAGGACGCCGTCGAAATCACACAGAAGGCAGATGCATTTGCCGTCATCGGCACATCGCTTCTTGTCTATCCTGCAGCCGGACTGTTAGATTATGTACCTCATGGTGTCCCCATCTACCTGGTTGACCCCAACGATATACCAGTTCCCCGTCACCGTGAAGTAGACTTCATTAAGGCAAAAGCCAGCTCCGGTTTACCAATCCTGAAAGAGAAACTGCTGAAAAGATTTATCAATTAAACCTGAAAATTTATCACCATGAGGCGCTTTATATATATCATGATAATCCTCTCCTGTACGGGTTATGCATTTTCTCAACAATTCGAAGGCGGAATCCTGGGTGGATTGACGGCAAGCCAGATTGATGGGGATTCTTACAGTGGATATAATAAAGTAGGAATCCAGGCCGGTGCCTGGGTGCAACGCCTTTTTACATATACCATAGCCGGACAGATGGAATTGCGATATGTTCAGAAAGGATCACTCCATACCAACCAGCCTGATGATCCTACCTATTACAAGGCAGCCCTCCATTATATTGACATCCCAATCATGGCTCAATATATATATAATGAAAAAGTCATTTTTGAACTTGGTATTGGACCTGAATTCCTTGTCTCCTCAAAGGAATCTGATGCTTATGGTGAACTCCCTGATAGAGAACCCCATTTTCATTCCTTTACCATGAGTGCCATAGCCGGTATTGGTTATACTTTCTGGGACGTACTTACATTCTCTGCGCGTTTTAACTATTCCATCATTCCCATCCGTGACCATCCCAGCGGACAGAGTTACCTGCTGAACCAGGGACAGTACAGCCATGTACTTAGTTTTGCTGTCTACTATAAGATCTCCGGTAACAAATCCCGCTGATACTTCATTCAAAGACTATTCATTAGTCCTTTCCAGGGTGGTACAACGTCACTGAATTTTAAGCAAGCTTAAAATATAGGTTCCTAACGTACCACTCTGGAAAGGAAGTTATACGATCTATTGAATGAGTCATGACGGGGGGATTTTTTATTGAAGATGCGTTAAAATTTAATAACTAAATAAATCTCTTTGTTCTTTGAAATTTTGATTGTCTTGAAAATCTGTTAGCAGCTCTTTCACTGGGGTTTTGTCAAAGGCTGATATGCCTAATATTTGCAATAATCTCGTAGATAGACAGAGGACTCTTCAAACTGTATTTTACATATGCCACGATTAGGTATGTGCAGATTGCAACCCAAATGTGGATGTTCACAGCATTTTCGGAGTGCCCCAGAGCTTTTTAATGGTCAGATTCTGCTTTATCCATTTGAAGAAAACCTCTATCTGCCAGCGATTTCTGTATAACCGTGCGATTTCAAGGGCAGATGCCTCGAAGTTGTTGGATAAGAATGTGAGATCAACGTCTTTCTCATCATCATAGTATTCAATAAGTCTGAGGTTTTCCGGATAGAGCTTCTTTGACTTAACACCATTAAGGGTAATTGTTTTATCACTTCTCAGTCCTGTGGTCTCATCAATATTAAAATTCTGACCAACAACTGAGCAATCCAATGACACCTTTGCCCTGGTAATAAAGAAAGCTCCGGCATTATGGATATTATATAAGCGCAGCAAAATCAACATATGCTTTGTCCATAACATAGATCGCATCTGGCTGGATCGGCATTACATCCAACACGTTACTGTCATGATACCTTCCATCGGTTATCAGAATGTAGGTTGGAATGTTACCTCTTAGATCCAGTGCAGTGTGAATTTTTGCCGCACCCCGAGAATACTTGCCTTTTGCCCAGGTGAAAAGTTTTAAGCTCAGCGAGATTGTAGTAGAATCCAGTGCAAACACGTCATTTTCAACGTCAACATTTGGGATTGGCTGGTTCTCATACAAAGGTTTTACCAACCGTATGAGGTAAGTGCCAAAGTCAGCAAATATCCTCCAGTCTCTGTTCTCATTTGCACGAGACAGAGTCGATTGATTAACATATTGCTTGATCCCAAGATGATACAATTTGTTTTTGTGTGCCTTCAGGCAGGTACAAATATCTCGCAATGAATTGCGGGAGGTTAATTGACCAAAGAATAGTTGGATAAACTGGTTCCAACAGTTAAGTCCTCTTGTTCGATAGTCACCATCATACCTGGCGACACACTTCTCAAACTCGTATCTATTAATAAATTGGAGTAGCTGAGAAAAAACATATTTGCCTGAATTCATAGTATTGCACTTGAAAGCGCAAAACTACAGATCAAATCAAATCAAAAAATCAAAGAACGCTTATATTATATTGTATTACTGTTACTTACAAAATATTTTAAAAAGTTAACGATCACTACTAATTGGGTATATTAAATAAGGCACCTATAAATGTTGCTTGCAAGATTTTCAGTGCCGCTTTAATATACCCAATAAAAAAACCTCCCTTCTGATGAAGAGAGGTTGTTTGCTGTAGGGGAAGGATTCGAACCTTCACGGAGTGGTTAGCCAAATGATTTTTCCCAATCTCTCCGCCCCCGAGACAGGAGGGTGTGTCTGCCAGTTTCACCACCCTACAGTGTTTGTGTCTCAATGACATTACAAATATAAGCAGAAGATCAATAAATTATTATATTCGCAATGTTTTTTAATATTTATTGTTTATTTTGTAATTTATTATCGTTTTTGTTATCATATTCGCAATAATTTGCTTGAATGATGGAAAAAAATTACAGAATTGACAAACTGGACAGGGAGATCCTTGAGATTTTGATGAAAGATGCCAAGATACCCTATACAGATATTGCCAAAAGGCTTATCGTATCAGCCGGAACCATTCATGTCAGGATGAAAAGGATGGAGAGGCTCGGGATTGTAAAAGGGGCTACCCTGATCCTGGATCCTGAAAAAATAGGTTATGATATGACGGCATTTGTAGGTATTTACCTGATAAAAGGATCCGTATATAAACAGGTGATCGATGAAATTGATGATATTCCCCGAAATCGTGGAGGCCCACTATACAACAGGAGAATACAGTATATTTGTCAAAGTGATCTGTAAAAACACAGATCATCTTCGTGAGGTAATTAATGAAAAATTGCAACCTGTAGACGGAGTGAGCAGAACAGAAACCATTATCTCACTGGGAGAAAGTATTAAAAAACAGGTGCCCATATTTTAGAATCATGCTGTTATGATAAAACACTGGTTTGATGAGCTTGAAGATCTGTTAAGAAACGGGGTCACCCCTGAGCAGAAGATCTTTGCCAACCGCTATGCAAGTAAGGCCAAGTTCCATATTGACAAGGTTCTTAAAGGTGTTGACAAGGAAGCAGTAGAGACCAGGGAGATGGCCACTTCCTTCTTCCGGTTGCTGGAACATAAGCTGAAGCTGAATGAGCGGACGGATCCCCCAAGCAAAGAGGAAGTGAAAGCGGCTGTTGGACAACTGAAAGATGTCGGACGCTTTTCCATTTTCGTTACAGCTGTAGTCCTGCCAGGGGGTGTGATCTCTTTGATTGGGCTCGAATTGCTGGCAAAAAAGTATGGGATCAATTTCTCTATGATCCCCTCCGCATTTAAAAAGAACAAAAAAGAGGATGACCCATCCGGGCAGGAAAATCACCCCCGGCAATTGAACCCTTGGGAATCCGAACCTGAACCTCCGGAATAATCAGGGATATTTCCCCTTTTGTTCAAATAGCTATTTTGTATATTCGTAATAGTATTACGAGTAGAAGAATCCCCTATGCTGTTAAATTACCTGAAGATCTTCCTCCGTCAATTTTACCCGGAACGGGACCTTCACTGCAATTAATTTACTCGGGCTCGCAACCGGACTGGCCTGTTTTGTCCTTATCAGGCTTTATGTGATCAATGAGACCAACTACGACCGGCATTATAAGGATGCAGACAATATATATCGGCTGGCCATGAAAGGAACAATGTCGGGTTTCTCCTTCGAATCTGCAGTTATTGGGGGACCTTTCGGGAAGAAATCCCCGAGGTAATACATTCCACTACCTTTTTTGACATCCTCACCCTCCGTAAACGAAGGGGATTCCTTGGCTTTTTTGAAGCCACGGGCAGTACTTCCTTGCGGTTTCGTGCAGGTTCCTGCTGCCGACCACTATTGTGGTTCGCTCGACAGGCCATCCCCGTCTGCCCGACGGTTTCATTGTTTTCTCCTTCGGCGAATTATTTCTCTTATCCCCAAACATATACCTCTGCTTGGTTTTTGCAGATCGTGGTATTTTGCTTGAGAAGGATCTGATTGTACTAACTCATCCTTTTATGTCAATTATGCCAAAATATCGGTGTCTGTATGAAATTTTTTCTATGTCCTTATATCCCGCCCCTGAAGAGAGCGGGTTTTACGGACATGGTGATAAGACCCTTAAAAACGAAATGAAAAATATTCGGGGTGTAAAGGCAGTCTCCTCTTCATCGAGTTACCTTGGCAATTTCCAGGGTAGAAGGGGTTTTTATGTTGAGGACTTTGGCAGGAATGATACATGGATGCTACATTATATCTCAGTTGATCCTGATTATTTGGAGATGATGGATACCCGCCTTGTATTAGGCAGGTATTTCAGGAGTGGTAGCAGGGCTGACAGCCAGGCTATTGTCATTAATACTGCCATGATGAAACAGGCTGATTGGGAAGATCCGCTTGGAAAGAAAGTGACCATGTCAGTCAGGGGTGTTGAGAAAGATTTTTCTGTCATCGGCGTGGTTGAAGATTTCAACTATGCTTCAGTACATACAGCCATAGAGTCACTGCTCATTTTCAACAATCCTGCTAACAGCCGGTTTTTATGTATCCGCATACAAGGACCGGAGCAGGATAAAACGCTGGAGGCTATCAGCAGTAAATGGAACGAGTTGTATCCGGACTTCCCATTTGACTATTTTTTCCAGGAGGAATTCTATGATGATCTATACAAGGAAGACAGAAAAATGGGGAATCTGTTCATTTATTTTACCATTCTTGCCATCCTGATCTCTGTAATGGGACTGTTTGGGTTGATCCTTTTCACCTCGGTCAAACGTACCAGAGAAATCGGTATCCGGAAGGCCATGGGAGCAGAAGTTGGCACAATCGTCCGTCTCCTGATCAGGGAATATCCCGTCTGGATCCTTTTAGCCTCTTTGCTTGCTTTACCGACATCATGGTACTTTGCTACAAAATGGTTGGAAAATTTTGCCAGTAAAACTTCCATTGATTACTGGATTTACATATTGTCCATAATCCTGGTTATTCTGATTAGCCTGGGGACCATCATTTTCCAGACCATCCGTACTGCCAGGACAGACCCGGCAGATTCACTCAGACATGAATAAGGATTCAGTTTACGATGATCTTTTTTGAGATCTGATGGCTGCCAGCTCTGAATTTCAGGAAGTACAAGCCTTTCTCCCATTGCGACAAATCAATGGGAATATCATGCTCTGCCGGAACCATAAAACCATGATTGGATCGAGAAATTAATCGTCCCTTGGTATCATAGATCTCGACATTAACCAACTGTCTGGTATTCAGAACAAAACGAAGATGCAGCCAGTCACTGGCAGGATTGGGAAAGGCCAGCAGGTAGTCCACATCTTTCATGAGCCCTGCAGGATGAATACCTGTGCCGGTATACACCTCACCCTTGAGTTTCCGGCCATCTGTCCGGACCTCTCCATCTGGTCCGACCAGATAACTGTTGATCCAGTCAGGTCTAGCCGGAAGGTCCGCTTGCCCATCCCACATAAATTTTCCCTCCCAGTCCTGGTCCGTAAGTCGCTTAAAATTACTGGTAACCTCATAATGAAAAGAGGATACCGGTCCAGCAAAAGCCATCAACTGATCCGGGTTCGTGGGATTGGGAGCCAGGTAAACGCCATTGTTAATATAACCATTGCCGACATGCAATACATGTCCGACAACATTGCCTGCTTCATCTGTAGGCTGGGTGTGTACATCAGCGACTACGAAATCCCAGGATAATCCTTTGTTGATATCGAAGAAAAAATCATTGAACCATCCGGTAACTGACGGTCCGGATGCCATATAAGAATTGATCATTGTTTTCAGGAAGGTGATCTCGGTCTCATTAATAGCTACACCGGCCAGTTCTTTTTTGGCAATTTCTTCAAAAATCCCCATGATCTCAGCATACCTGTTATAATAATCGATGATCCCGGTTTTACTCTGAAAGTCTTCTCTATCAAATATCCCGGTAAGGACGGTTGCAGCATTCTCGGCAAAAAGTTGCAGCCTGGCATAGAAATCAGGATAAGGTTCAATATAGGTATAGGGATAGGAACAGCCTGTTCCTCCCGTATAAGACTGCTTTCCGTAAAGAATATTGTCATGTCTGAGTTCGGCCCATGAGGTCAGCTGGGTATTTAGTTTTTCCTGGTGCCAGGCAGTGGTTTGCATAAAATAAGGAAGATTTGCCGAGGAAGTTGGGGGATTCAGTTCCCTGATAGCCGCCATCCAGGTATTGTAGAGCGATTGTTCCCAGAAATCCTCATCGTACGCATCCACCAGGTATTTAAGGGAAGAAACTTTGTAGGCATATTTGTATTCTTCGAGTTCGTCCACCAGGAGTAATATGGCATCTTCGTTTCCCATCACTGCCATAACATCCAACGGGTCAGGCAGTCCCCTGTAGATTTTTTTGTTGTTCACAATGATCCTGTCATAGACCACTTCACTCAATACATAAGAATCAATCAGGAATTTTTGCCCAAGCAGTTTAAAAGAGACTGGTAGCTGTCCCGGATCACTCGAATAGGGATCCACATAAAAGAAATTTGACATGATTTTCTGTCCGTAATCATCTGAAGCATTCAGGCTATCCTTGAAGGATGCAAAAATCGCAGGAGTAAATAGATCTGTTGGAGAGGAAAGCATTCCACCTGTCAATTTTTGCAACTCAACAGGGGTCATGTTATCATCGGGCCCCACAAGAAAGCTTATTACCTGTTCATGTTTTTCCAGGTTGGCAATTTTACCGCTTGAAGTGAGCAATTCATTCAATAATATGGCACCGAGTTGCATCCGCCTGAGTTCATCATCGGTCCAATCCGCTTCCCATGGATTTTCAGGTGGTGCAGTTAACAGGAAATCTATCCTTCCCAACCACATCATGGTGCGGAAATATTTTTCAAGGGTAATTGTCCCGCCAGGAGTGTAGATGTCTTTATTGTAATGCCCTCTGGGGGTGAATTGGCTGAAATCAAGATTCCGCTGTTTCTCTTCGGTAAACAAGGTAGTGCTCACCATCTGTTCGGCAGCGATTTTCTCCATAATATCATTGAATTTCCCCGGACCATGGGACTGCGGATCAAACTCCATTTCATGGATCAATGAACGGGCAATGGAGATGTACAGGTCTACATCTTCCAATGCATCGCTAAGTCGGCTATCACCACTATATTTGGAATACAATGCAGGATAAGAATCATACATGGCATCCAGGAGTTCGATTAGATTGGGTTCAAGGAACTGCCATTCCAGGGTTTGTAATATGACATCATATGAATTGTGCAAAGTACCCAATACAAAATCAGAAGAAATGAACAGTGGCAGGTCATTGTTATAAATCTCTATAAAGGCGTTTGCCCAGGCATAAGACTTTAAGCGCTCCGAAACCATAAAGAAATTATTCTTCACCAGGTCTTTTTCTGAAGAGGTGAGTTCGAATACCTGGTTGATTGAATCAAACCATGGTATGTTGTTTACCTCCGCCGGATGGGTTCGAGATTCATAGTAGGTGGTCTTGATAGGGTTGTCATTGATTAACTGACTGGCAGTAAGCGTCTTGTTGTCTTCCAGAAACTGTTTGTATACCACCGGATCAAATGAGCTTTGAGCTTTTAAAATAGAACTTCCGGAATAGAATATCACCAGGCAGGTAAAGAGTAACGTATTGATTTTCATGATTTCACGGGCAACAAAGGCAAGTTATTATAATATTGGATGATTTACAATTAATAGATGCAATATCAGTCCCCGTGGTTGCGCTGCACCCAACAAGAATTCCTTAACCATGACCTTATTGAGTTTAAAATATTTGAATATTTATATTCTATTTTGTGAGATTTATGTCAATGATTTTACACTAATTTGTATACATTTAACCCTTCCTCAACACATCTAACACCTTCACATAAATGAGCGGATTCTTCGGGGCTATTTCAAAACAGGATGCAGTACACGAAGTGTTTTACGGTACTGATTATCACTCCCATTTGGGCACAAAGAGGGCCGGCTTGGTTTTCTATAATTTAAAGGAAGGATTCAGAAGGTCCATACATAGCCTGGAAAATGGATATTTCAGGACAAAATTTGAAATGGATATTGAAAAACTCGAAGGAAACAGTGGCATGGGAGTGATCTCTGACACAGATCCTCAACCCATTTTATTCAACTCCCATATGGGCCGTTTTGCCATTGTTACCGTCAGCCGGCTCGTCAACATTGAAGAATTGGAAAAATGTTTTCTGAAGAAAAGGAATCATTTTACCGAAAACTTTGAAGGCAATGTCAATCCCACTGAAATGGTTGCCAACCTTATCTGTGAAGAAGAGGATTTTGTGTCTGGCATCAAGAATGTATACCAGAAGATCAAGGGTTCCTGCTCCCTTCTTATCCTTACTTCTGACAGGATCATTGCCGCCCGTGATAAATTGGGCAGAACACCAATAATAATAGGCAGGAAGGAAGGAGCCTATGCCGCAGCTTCAGAAACCTCAGCTTTTCCGAATACAGGATATGAAATAGAGTATACTATTGGTCCTGGAGAAATCGTTGAAATATCCGCAGAGGGATATAAAACCCTGAAACCAGCAGAAGAAAAAATGCAGGTTTGTTCTTTCCTGTGGGTATATTATGGCTATCCTCCATCCTATTATGAAGGGATCAATGTGGATGAATGCAGGTATCGTTGCGGAGCAGCACTTGCCCGCCGTGACACCGTAGAAGCTGATATCGTAAGTGGCATACCTGATTCCGGAGTAGGCCATGCCTATGGATATGGTAATGAAAAAGGGATCCCCTACATGAGGCCTTACACCAAGTATACACCCACCTGGCCCAGGAGTTTTATGCCTCAGAACCAGGATATGAGGGACCTGGTTGCTAAAATGAAGCTGATCCCTAACAAGGCTCTGATTGAAGGAAAACGCATGGTCTTCTGTGATGACTCAATTGTCCGGGGAACTCAGCTCAAAGACAATACCAAGGATCTTCGCCAGGCTGGAGCAAAAGAAGTGCATATGCGGATTGCCTGTCCGCCCCTAACCTTCGCCTGTGATTTTCTTAATTTCTCACAATCCAGATCCACCCTTGAGCTGGCCTCCCGAAAAGCCATTAAACAATTGGAAGGAGAGGAAACTAACTATGAGGAATATGTCGACCCCAAGAGTGAAAAATACAGGTTAATGGTTGAACAAATTGCCAAAAACCTCGGGATTGATTCTCTGATCTACCAGGATCTTGGAGACCTGGTTGAAGCCATCGGCCTGCCCAAGGAAAAACTCTGTACACATTGCTGGGATGGATCCAGCTATTTTTAAGCAAGAGCATTCCGCCGAACAAAGTTGACTGGTTTTCCTACCGGGTATTGTAAAAATTTGAATAAGACTGCCTTTATGGTCTGATTATTGAGCTTTTCAATGAAAAAGTCATGCAGAAAATATTCTTGTTGTCAGCCGTTGTATTATGGCTGTTTGCGATCCCGGCACAGTCCCAGAAAATCTTTAAGGTCCAGTATGAATCCCAGGCCGATATTAAAGTCTATATTGTAGAATATGAGTCCCAATGTGACCTGAAAGTATTCTATGTTGATTATGAATCACAGGCTGACGAAGATGGTTTGTGGTATCAGGTAAAATATGAAAGCCAGGCTGAAGTTAAAGTCTATTATGTGGACTATGATTCGCAGGCTGACCTTAAAATTTACATGGTGAATTATGAATCACAGGCAGGATGGAGAAATCAGGAAAAATCACATTTACTAAGGATCCCGAAATAAGATTATAGAACAACCAGCAGTACTTTCCAGGTTCTTTGTATTTTTGATGATAAACCATTCCGTTATGAACGATTTAACACAGAACTCTCCATCTCGCAAAGAACTGCTCAAACATATGATCCTGCAACTCCATAAAGGAGAAGCTCCAAATGAGGTCAGAAAAAGGCTGGTTGAATTACTAAAGAACATCCCATATAATGAGGTTGTCCAGGTTGAACAGGAACTGATAAATGAAGGATTGCCTGAAGAGGAGGTACTCAAATTTTGTGATATCCATACCCAGGTCCTGGAAGGGCATATTGACCAATCAGAAGCCAAACCAATACCGCCCGGACATCCTGTTGATACTTTCAAGCAAGAAAACAAGGAACTTTTAAAGGTGGTCAAGACACTGACTAAATTCTATGATAAGGTCTACTCTCAGGAGGAGTTGAACATCGAGACATATCTCATCCAGTTGAAGGCATTTTACAATAACCTGATGGACGTTGAAAAACACTATCTGAGAAAGGAAAACCTGCTATTTCCCTACCTTGAGAAATATAATATTACCGGTCCGCCAAAAGTAATGTGGGGAAAGCATGATGAAATCCGGGAACTATTAAAGGTCGCCCGGGAAGGACTTGAAGCAAAAGGAGAGATCAATAATGAGGAACTAAAAGCCTTCATTGAATTGGTTTTAAAGCCAACATCCGGGGCCATCTCTGATATGGTTATGAAAGAGGAGGAGATCCTGCTGCCCATGTGTATGGATAAACTCACGGATGAGGAATGGTACCAGATTTCCCAGCAAAGCATTGAATTTGGTTTTTGTCTGTATGATCCCCCAATTGAATGGAAACCAGAAGGTGTCGAAGCTTCCCCAGTCTCCAGGGCAACTGAGGGGATGATACAGTTGCCTACCGGAAAGCTTTCGGTCAACGAATTAATCGCCGTGTTTAATACCATGCCGGTGGAACTTACCTTTGTGGATGCCCTGGATAAGGTGAAATTCTTTTCCCACGGTAAAAATCCGATATTTAAGCGAAACAGGGCAGTCATTGGCAGGGATGTTAGGTTATGCCATCCGCCCAAAAGTGTTGCCATTGTTGAACAAATTGTCAGTGACTTCAAAAGTGGCAAGCAGGACACCGCTTCATTCTGGCTAGAGATGAAAGGTATTTTTGTGTATATCGAATACTATGCTTTACGGGATGTGAAAAATAAATACCTTGGTGTTCTTGAAGTTGTTCAGGATATCACCGAACTCCGGAAGATCAAAGGTGAGCAACGATTATTAAGTTATACCAGTAATTAGATATGGGAAAGCCGCAGGCACTTTTGATCACCCCAAAAACCAGAGTGGGCGAACTGCTTGACACCTACCCTGAGCTTGAACATGTTCTGATGGAATTGGCACCTGCTTTTAGAAAGCTGCAAAATCCAGTACTCCGCAATACAGTCGGGAAGATAGCAACCTTACAACAGGCTGCAGCCATTGGAAATGTGTCTTTAAGTGAGATCATTAATACCCTGCGCCAGGAGGTTGGCCAGGCCTTGTTTGATGAGACAGGAATACAGTCAGAGATCAATGAAACGGAGCCCGTTTGGTTTAATGAGGAAAAAGTGAAAGTCAGGTTTGATGCCATTCCACTGATAGATGCAGGACAGAATCCAATGCAGGAAGTATTGAATAAGCTTGATAAAATCAGTGATGATGAAATATTTCTGCTGATCACCCCATTCATTCCAGCTCCTATTATCGAATTGATCACTAAAAAAGGATATGACCATTATTGTCTGAACATGGATAAGAAATTATTTCATACATTTTTCTATCAAAATTAATAATACACAGTAACAGAAGTTTAAGCAGAGCGTCTTACCAATACCATACCCAAAACCACCTTTTATGTTTTTCAATTATTTCCTTATTGCCACTCGAAATCTTTTGAAACAAAGGGCCTATACGCTCATCAATATCACAGGGATGGCCATCGGTATTACCTGCAGCATTTTTATTATTCTGTTTGTGAATCATGAACTGAGCTACGATCAATTCCACACCAAAGGTGATCGGATATATCGTATAGGGGTAAGTGGGAAATTCAGTGGAAATGAATTTGACCAGGCTGTTACTGCCCAACCCATGGCGCAGGCACTTATTTCAGACTATCCTGAAGTAAAAAATGTAGTTCGTTTGAGAGAGTATGGGGACTGGCTTGTTACCTACGGTGAAAATAAGTTCCATGAGGAGAATATGCTGTTTGCCGACTCAACTTTTTTTGAAATATTCGACTTCAAACTGCTGAAAGGCGATCCTTCAACAGTCTTGAAGGAAAAAAGAACCATTGTATTGACAGAATCCATGGCCCGGAAATATTTCGGGAATGAAGACCCCATTGGAAAAATGATCAAACTGGAAACCGATACAACCTTGCACAGAGTTACCGGGCTAATGGAAGATGTTCCAGGGAATTCACATATTCATTTTGATGCGGTGGGATCCCTTCACACCTATGCCAGGCCGGAACAGGAATTCTGGGTAAGCCACAATTTTTACACCTATATCCTGACTGATGGTATAACTCCGAAAGATACGCTGGAAAATAAATTTCAGTCTCTAATTTATAAATATGTAGGACCTCAAATTGAAGAGGTCCTTGGAATGAGCATGGATGCACTGGAAGAACAGGGTGATTTTTTCGGATATTTCCTTCAGCCTCTTGAGGAGATACATCTGACATCAAATCTGGATTATGAATTCGAACCCAATGGGAATAAAATACTGGTTTATATTTTTATCGTCATTGCTGCATTGATCCTCATCGTGGCATGCATCAATTTCACCAATATGGCGACAGCTCTTGCTGCTTCAAGGTCAAAGGAGGTGGGTATTCGCAAACTGGTTGGAGCCCTGAAACCCATGCTGGTCAGCCAGTTCCTTTTTGAATCATTCATGCTCACAGCGCTTGCATTCGGGGCTGCGGCCATTCTTGTTTCCCTTTTGATCCCCTCCTTCAATAATATGATCCAGATGGATGTAAATACCGCATTCCTGGCAAGTTGGAAAATAGCTCCATTGATCCTCCTTTTCGTCATTTTTATAAGTCTTTTAGCCGGCAGCTATCCTGCCTTTTACCTGGCTGCCTTCAAGCCCATCAATGTCCTGAAGGGAGTGGTGGTCCGGGGAACCAAAGGTGGAAAAATCAGAAGCATCCTTGTTGTTCTTCAACTGGCAGTATCTATTCTTATCCTTGTCGGGACCTATGTGACATTCGGACAATTACGGTTCCTTATCAAAAATGATCCCGGATTTGATACTGAGAATATCCTGATCATCAGACGTTCTGATGTACTGAAAGACAATATGGAAAGTTTCAAGCAGGAGCTGCTCAGGAATCCCGGCATTGTAAGTGTCTCAAATTCAAACAGCATACCCGGACGAAATTTTTCGAACAATGCCATTTTTGTTGAGGAAAGAGGAACAAACTCCACCTATCTTACATGGCAAAGCTGGGTGAGTTTTGATTTTGACAAGGTGTTTTCCCTGAAAATTGTTGATGGGAGATTCTTCTCCCGGGATATTTCGACAGACTCTTCTGGTATTGTGATAAATCAGGCCGCCATTAAATCCCTGGGACTGGAGGAACCGGTTCTTGGACAGCGTTTACTGAGGCCAGCCGGACCACAAACATTTGACGCTGCTCCCATCATTGGTATCGTAGAAGATTTTCATTTTCAGTCCATGCATACGACCATTGAGCCTATGAGCTTTTCGCTGATGCCCGGAAACTGGGAAGGATATATACCTGTGAAACTCACCGGAACAAATATGCAGGGATCCATCGACTTTGTCAGTGAAACCTGGGAATCATTCACCACAGAATATCCCTTTGATTATTTCTGGATGAAAGATGATTATGCACGATTGTATGCTACAGAAAAGAAGACCAGCAGTATTTTTGTTGCTTTTGCCATTATTTCGTTGATTATTGCGGGACTTGGACTGATAGGACTGATATCATTCACTGCAGCACAGAGAACCAAAGAAATTGGTATCCGGAAGGTAATGGGCTCAACCAGTGAGTTTATTGTAAGGCTGTTTTTCAAAGAAATTGGCATCCTGGTGGCCATCGCCACTTTACTGGCTGCTCCTGTATATTTTATTGTCAATAAATGGCTGCAGAATTTTGCCTATCATATCCCATTCAGCCTGTTGAAATTTGGCATCATTTTATTTGCCGCGGGGATTATTACCTTGATCCTGTCATGGATCTCAGTTGGAGGGATTACCATCAATGCCGGCCGCAAGAATCCCGCAGATTCATTGAGATATGAATAGTATCATTCCTCAGGTGAAGAAAGTCGAATTACCTTTACCTCATCTGATGTTTTTAAATGATGTGGTAAATTACCGTCATCATTTAGAATGACTTCATAACCTGCTGCAAGGATTTTTTCAATTGTACGGAGATCCGGAATACTGGTATACACAATACAGTCAGAGTAAAACATTGCCTCTATAGGACGCCCATAATTAAAGAGGACAGATCTCCCACCGATAGTTTCCAGATCCCTGATCTCCTGCACCCATTCTGGTCGCCGTTCCCTGTATTCAAATGGTTTAATCCGTTCTATAGAATATCTTACAGGTAGTGCAAGTAATAAAAACAATACCATATATATTAGCCACTTAAACCGCATCATGTTTCTGTAATGAAATAAATATTGCCAGAATAAGGCTGTAATAATGAAAATAGCAGGTGCCGTGAATAAAATATATCCCTGCATTTTGGTTTTTGTCAATGAGAAGAATATTAATGGGATGAATACCCAGATGCATAATAACATTCTTCTATGGTTCTTCCATTTTTTTATAGATTTCCAGGTGATCCAGATCAAGGGGATATAAACTAACTCCCCGAATAAAATTCTCAAACTATCGAAATGGTAATAAAATGGCCTTGTATGTCCCTCTATAACCTCTGTGAGATGACTTATATTATACTGCCCTTCCCATTGAGCTTCAAGAGGGTAGGCAGCATAAATATATAGTTGCCAGGGAAGAAATATGGCCGCAGTAACTGAACATAACAGAATCAGGCCGAAGAAGGTTTCTCTAAAAGTAAAATTCTTTGAACCCGTAACGAGCAAAAACCAAATCGGTATCACTATCAATGCAGGCAGCCATTTTGAAAGTATGGCTGCCCCAATACAAAGTCCACATAATATATTAAATATGACCTTTTTTTATCAGCAAATTTGATTGCCATTAAAACTGCCAATTGTATAAAAAATAAGAAGAAAATATCAACATGGTCAGTTGCTACCCTACCCGCCGTCAATTCAATAATTAAACCGTGTATAGAATATAGAAAGGCTGCGATAAAACCAACTTTTATACTGAATAAATGACGACCGATGGAAAAAGTAATCCATATTCCCAATGTTGTAAGTATAATAGACGGTAGTCGTAATGCAATCTCATTAATTCCAAATATGTACATACTAGTGGCCATCGACCATAACGGAATTGGTTGTTTATGCAACCAGATGTGATTACCATACCAGCTCCTGTAATCATATGCGAGGATTGGATTATCATATAATGTGGGAATCAGGGGATGTTTAATCAGGTTTTTTGCTACCAGCGCATGAAATCTTTCGTCCCATGGATGAAGATAAAACTCGGTGGCTGCATAGGCTCGCAAAATGAGCCCGGCTACCATAATAAGTATAATTGCGAAGGCCCATTTATCCTGACGAAACAAACGAAATGCAAAATAATATCCAATCGCACAGATTAATATTGTCGGAATTCCTGCGATGAGATTTCCCATTAATAGTCAGAGTTTAGTTAACATGTAGAAAATTACGAATGATTAAATACAAGGCTGAAAGCAGTCCCTTGCCCCGGCATACTCTCAACTGAAAGGGTACCACCATGCAAGTTCATGATCTGTCGGGAAAGGCTTAACCCAACGCCCATTCCGTCTTTCTTGGTGGTGAAAAAGGGAAGGAAAATATCCTGAAAGTCTGAGGGCTGGATACCTGGACCATTATCATCTACCGTGATAATAATATGATTTTCCGTCTCGTTAACTGAAAGTCTGATCTTACCATCAGACCTGCCATCCAGCGATTCCATGCTGTTTTTGACCAGGTTGATCAATACTTGCTCAATCAGTGTTGGATCCGCATCTATGACAGTTTGATCGTCCCTATACTCAATGATGAACCGGATCTGTTTATTTTTCAACTCTTCCCGGAATAAATCTCCGGTGTTCTTTATAAGTCCCAAAACGGGCACATTTTCCCTTTCGGGTGGAGGTATCCTGGTGAGTGACCTATATTTTTCAACAAAGTGGTAAAGCCTTTCACTTCTGTCGTGTACCGTCTGGATACTGCTGTGAATGTCTTCCATATCCTGGTCACTAAGATCAGATGGTTTTTTTGCCTTGCCGGATTGGTCCTCCACCAGCATGACTATGGTCTCAGTCATTGAGGCTATGGGTGTTACAGAGTTCCTGATCTCATGCCTGAGGATCTGTATCAGCTTGTGCCAGGATTCGATCTCCTTCTGCTCGATCTCACTCCTGATATCCTGCAGGGTTACGATACGGTATCCGGATCCCAGGATAACAACCGGACTAACATTTACTGACAGATGCTTCAATCCCTGGTTAATATTGACTTCGATTAATTTGTTTGCCCTGCCTTTGATAGCATCAATTTCAGACACCAGCCGGGGATGGTGTTCCCTTACTTGAGTCCAGGTTGAATTTTCCTCCATGCCCAGTAATTCTTTTGCCGAATCATTCATCAGTACAATGGTATCGTCATCCCTGACAGAGATGATGGCAGTTTTGATACGACTCAGAATGATTTGCATGTAATTCAACTGGGCCTCTTTTTCGAGTTTGATCTTTTCTAGTTCTGTAACTACATTATTGAGGGATTGATAGAGCTTTTTAAAAGGAGGACCGAGTGACTTTACTTCAAACTTTTCTGAAAGATCCTGGTGGCTGAGGTTGTTGATAAATCTGGCTATTCCCCGGTTGCTTCGATTGGTAAACAGAATGAAATCAATCACCTGCAGGATCAGGACCAGGGCCAGTATCAGCGGAAGGAAAAAAAGGTCCCTTTCGCCTATCATCATAAATGCCATCCCTGTAATGAAGACATTTAACAGAAGCAGAATTACCCTCAGGATCAACCATATATGATAATACTTATAAGTCATATTTTCTTATTCTCCTGTGTAAAGCCGTTCTGGAGATACCCAGCTCCCCGGCTGCCCTGGTAATATTACCTTTGTTTTTATCGATAATTTTCAGGATATGGCGCTTTTCCATGTCTTCAAGACTGGAGGGTTCTTTCTGCTGCTGGTCTCCCTGTATACTTTTTCCTGGTAAGAAGTCCGCATAGCTCAGCAGTTTCCGGTCATTCAGGATGACCGCTCTTTCTACCATGTGCTGCAACTCCCTTATGTTTCCCGGCCAGTCATGCCTGAGCAGTTTGTCATATGTTTTTGGATTTACTTTTAATGCCGGTTTGTTATATTTTTTCATATAATACTCCAGGTAATGATCCAGCAGTATGGGGATATCCTCGGCCCTCTCCCTTAATGGGGGAACATGTATTTCCACCATGTTTATACGATACAGCAGATCCTCCCTGAATTCAAACCTGTTTACCATTTCATAAAGCGGACGGTTGGTGGCACATACCAGTCTGAAATCCACCGGGATCTCGTTGGATGATCCAACCCTGACCACCGTTTTCTTCTGCAATACGGTAAGTAATTTGGATTGCAGTCCGGGTGAAAGATTCCCAATTTCATCAAGGAAGATCGTCCCGCTATCGGCCAGCTCAAAGCGGCCGGGTTTATCTTCTCTGGCATCCGTGAATGCCCCCCTGACATGTCCGAATAACTCACTTTCGAAAAGGTTCTCTGAGAGAGAGCCCAGGTCCACACTGATGAAAACATTGCTACATCTACCCGATATTTTGTGAATTTTACGGGCTATTAATTCCTTACCTGTCCCATTTTCCCCCATGATCAGAACATCAGCATCTGTTTTGCCGACTTTATCGGCAATGGAAAGGCATTCCCTGAATGCCGGTGAGTTGCCAACAATATGGTCTGTCCGGTTGCTATCCTGAAAAAGATGCTGCTGGGCAATTTTTAACTTCTGAACTTCTTTTCGGGAATGGCTCAATTTCAGGGAGGCATTAATGGTCGCCAGTAATTTCTGGTTTTTCCAGGGCTTCAGAACAAAATCTACTGCACCTTCTTTTATGGCACGTACAGCAAGATCTGTATCCCCGAACGCAGTAATCAGGATCACTATGGCCTGCTTATCTGAACCAAGGATTTGTTTCAGCCAGTGAAATCCTTCTTCCCCATCCCGGTTTCCCCTCTGAAAATTCATATCCAGCAGAATCACATCATAAGTCTGTTCACTGAGTTTCTGGATTACATTCTCCGGAACTTGTTCGATATCCACCCGGGAATAATATCGCTTCAGCAAAACCAACGCTGATTTCAAGACATCATAATCATCATCTATGACGAGTATCCTTGCCTGCTGCTTTTCTATCTCTGTTGAGGTCATACTCCTGGCAAGTTATAAAAACTGTAATGATATCACACATGGTCTGTAACGAAAACGCACACATTCCATATATGCTTTCAAATCTTCGTGTTCGTAATGAACTGATTATTAGATTAATGTTAGCAATGGCATTGGTTTTGGATAAGGATAGGATATCAATTATTCTCATGAACTCCCGAAAATATTCACTTAGCTATGAATAACACCCTGAGAACCTCATTCAGATATCTGTTCCGGAATAAAGGACTGACCATTATCAATATATTGGGACTGGCCATCGGGATCTGTGTTTTTATACTGATCATGCATTATGTCAGGGATGAATTGAGCTATGATAAATTCCTCAGCAAACGGGAGACCGTGGGCAGGCTGGAGTTCACTTTCTCCAATAGGTCACAGTCCGCATGGACCACCTCATCCATGGGTCTTGATGTGAGAGAAGCCATTCCAGAGATAACCGGATTTCTCAGGATCAGGTCCATGCATAATATATTTCTGGAATACGATGAGATTAATTATCCCATCCCTCAAGCCCTCATGGTGGACAGTAACGTGTTCGAGATTTTTGATCTTGAAATGCTACAGGGAGATCCAAAATCTGCGCTTACGGAGCCATTCACCGTTGTTTTGACAAGCAGCCTTTCAGAAAAGATATTCAACGAAAGGGATCCCATCGGAGAGGTCTTAAAAACACCAGATGGAATAGATTTCCGAATTACCGGTATCATCAATGATCCCCCGAACTTCCATCTGCAGTTTGACATGCTGGTTTCTTTTGTTACCCTCGGTGTCATGTACGGAGAGGAACGTCTGCATACCTACAAAACATATCAGTATGACACCTATTTTGAAATGATTGACAAGGCACATACGGACACTGTCAACCAGAAAATCACAGCATTTTTCTATGACAAATTCGAAGAGCTTGACGGAGAGCCTGTATCAGAAGAGGACGCCTTTACAGCAAGGATCCGGCCGGTAAAAGATATATATTTTGCCCGGGATGTCAGGGATTCCGGCACCCGGCATGGCAACCGGCAATTTGTATATTTATTTATCATCATTGCCGTCTTTATCATCCTGATCGCCTGTGTGAACTTTATTAATCTCTCTACTGCCAGGGCTTCAGGAAGGGCCATGGAGGTAGGGATTAAAAAAGTAGTTGGTTTTGGCCGGAGAAGGCTGATCCTGCAGTTTCTGACAGAATCCGTGCTTATAAGTCTTATTGCTACCCTGATAGGCCTGCTTTTGGTGGAAGCTGTCTTTCCCGAGTTTGAAAACATTGTAGGAGTGGATCTCAGGATTGCCTACCTGGAAAATCCTGTCAACCTGTTGATCATTCTTTCCGGTATCATGGTGGTAGGCGTGATCGCTGGCATCTATCCGGCTTTATACCTGACGGCTTTTAAACCTGTAAGTGTACTGAAAGGTGAAAAAACACATGGCAGGTCAGGCAGTGTTATGCGGAAGATATTGATTGTATTCCAGTTTACCATTTCCGTTATACTGATCATTGGTACTGTCATCGTTTACCAACAATTAAAATACCTGGGGGAGAAAGACCTGGGATTCGAAAAGGAATTCATTGTCACCATAGGGCTAAGTGATGAAATAAAGCAGAAAATGGATGTATTCAAGGAAAACCTGCTGGCTTACCCGCAGATTGAAAAAGTGTCCTACTCTTATACAACCCCCGGGGCGGGGGATAACTGGGAAAGCTTTACCTTGGAAGGGGTTGACATCAATCCGGTCGTGTATCAGATCGATCCGGACTACCTGGACCTGACCGGTATTGAAATAGTGGAAGGCCGGAATTTTTCCTGGGATCTTGAAACAGACAAAGGCAATACCTGCCTTATCAATGAAACTCTGGCTAAGGAATCTGGACTGGACAGCCTGGTGGGGAAATGGTTTGATCATCCATCCTGGTATATTACGGCATTCCCAGTAGAGAAATTCCAGATCATAGGCATCATGAAGGATTTTCATTACAAATCATTGCGGCAACCCATCGGTTCTTTGATATTCGGCTGGGGAGATCAATGGGTCAATTTTGCCAATGTGCGGATATCACCGGAGAATATTGGGGAGGCCCTGAAAAATATGGAGACGGAATGGAAAAATCTTTCCCCCCAGTATCCCTTAGAATACTCCTTTATGGATGAGAATTTTGACCGGATGTACAAAGCTGACCAGAAGCTGGCCAGGATTTTCAGGTATTTTGCGGCCCTGGCCATTTTTATCGCCATCCTGGGCTTATTCGGACTGGCAGCTTTTATCGCAGAGAAAAGGACCCGGGAGATCGGAATACGGAAAGCAATGGGTGCCAGCATGGTTGGAGTTTCTGTCCTGCTGGTCAGGGAATTCACCTGGCTTATCCTGATATCCAGTTTGATTGCATGGGGACTCGCATGGCTCTGGGCCAGGAACTGGCTGCAGGAATTCGCCTACCGAATAGAACTTACCATCTGGATATTTGCCATTTCAACTGTGATCGCACTGGTCATAGCATGGATCACTGTCATCAGCCAGACCTTGAAAGCAGCTAATACCAATCCTGCCGATTCCCTTAGATATGAATGATGTTTTTAGTTAATTTGATCCCGTTAAAGGAGAACAAAGATGGCACAAGACTGATCACCATAAAGCTTCTTATCTGGCTGCTGATGCTTTCCGGGCGGCGATGTGGCCCTTGCTTTTCCAGGGATAGATCACCGTGGAAGGACTGTAGGACCATGTCACCATAGGTAAGCCAATGGAGCTCCGGATGGTACAAGTATGATAGCCCTGAACTTTCTCCAGAAGAAGCAACGAAGGTAACAGAACGGGTGAGTAGTCGTATCCAATACCATGGTGGCAGAACGGTGGAGGGCTTCAGGTACTAATAAGGTCTTCCCGACAACATCGCCCGATGAAAAAACTCAGGTAATCAGATTTCCTGGTGCTCACCGGGATATATGAAAGCATGCTGCGGAACAGTATCCATCCCGCAGCATGGTTGTTGGAGTCTAAAGTCCGAAAGCGTAATAATACTGGCCGGGATAGTTCTCGTATACGCCTGCAATCATAACCCCGTCCTTGCGGTTTTCCAGTATTCCTGTGAATTGTTCAACACTTTTAACCTCTTTGTTATCTAAATGGGTGATAATAAATCCTTCCCGTACGTCTGTTTGACGCTGCAATTTGCCTGGATTTAGCTTGGTGATTTTTAGTCCGCCTTCGATATTCAACCTGCGGGCCGTTTTACTGTCGATCTCTTCCAGTTCTATGCCAAGGATATCAAGGATTTCCCCTGATTCCTTGGGAGCGGAGATCCGGGTTTCACCTTCCTGGTTATGGAGTGTAACGAGGAACTCCAATTCTTTGCCTTTGCGGTCTACAGTCACATTGACTTTATCACCCGGTCGCTGACGGCCTATGTATTCCAGCAGTTCTCCAGTCGATTTTACCTGATTTCCATCAACTTCAGTGATCACATCTTCTTGCATGATACCTGCTGCTTTGGCAGCACTATTATCGGTCAGGCTGTCAACATAAACTCCAAAGGTCATGTTGAGTTCTTTTTCTGCAGCCAGGTTGCCGTCGACATTCCGGATCATGATGCCCAGGAAACCACGCTGTACCATCCCATATTCGATCAGGTCTTCCGCGACTTTGCTTACAATGTTGGAAGGCACGGCAAATCCATAACCTGCGTAGGTGCCAGTCGGACTGGCGATAGCTGTGTTAATTCCGATAAGTCCGCCGTTCATATCCACCAGCGCTCCTCCACTGTTCCCGGGATTGATGGCTGCATCCGTCTGGATGAATGATTCAATGGCTGATTGATCCTGAAGGATGTTGATATTGCGCGCCTTGGCGCTAACAATGCCTGCGGTAACCGTGGAATTCAGGTTAAAGGGATTGCCCACAGCCAATACCCATTCTCCAACTTCAACTTCATCCGAGTTCGCCAAGGGAAGATATGGCAGGTCATCATCGCTGATTTGTATCAGTGCAAGATCCGTGGATGGATCCGTACCGATGACTTTGGCCTTGAATATCCGGTTATCATTCATGGTAACCTCTATATCATCAGCCTGTTGTATGACATGATTGTTGGTTACGATGTAACCATCCTTCGAAATTATAACTCCTGATCCGGTTCCTATCCTGGCCTGTGGACCCCTCTGTTGGGGCTGGGGCGATTCATAGCGGAAATCCGGTCCGAAAAACCGGCGGAACATATCATCGTTGAAAAAATCCCGGAAGGGGTCCTGATAATCCCTGTACTGGTAGTTCTGGACATTCTGAAGTTGTGTAGATTTAATGTGTACCACAGCTGGCATTACTTCCCTGGCAATACTGGTGAATTCCAACGGGACAACCTCCCCGTCTTTATTTACTGCATATGCTGCACCTACCACCGGCGTTCCGGAAATGTGCTCAATTTTTACCGATTCTGCACCCTGCCTGTCAAATATCAGAAAGGTGCCGATGGTTAAGGCGCTGCCTAATACTGCTGCTAAAAATATTGATCCTAATTTTTTCATTTTTATTCCTCCTTACTTTGTATAATTAAGGTCAGTGCCAAAGTATAAAGAATCATCAGGGAGGCTCATGCAAACCCAACATACCCGCTATGGGCTATCGGATATCCAGGCCTAATGAAGTAAAGGTTTTTAATGAGGGCAGGGGAACAACCCTGCCCCCCATGTAAAAAATTATGAAATTTTAATTTCCCTGGATGGTTTGGGTTTTACTTCTTCCCGCTTGGGCAGGTTGATAATCAATATTCCATCTTTGTAGCTGGCTCCGATTTTTTCCCCGCTTACCACATTTTCGGGAACAGTGAATGAACGCTGAAAAGACTGGTAGCTGAATTCTCTCCGGGTGTAGTTTTCCCTTTCTTCGTTCTTTTCATTTTTACGTTCAGAGCTGATGGTCAAATTTCCATTGTCATAATTGACCTTGAAATCATCCTTGGTCATTCCCGGTGCAGCAACCTCTATCACAAAAGCATCGCCATTTTCTTTCACATTCACTGCCGGTAATGTAGTATCCGTATTGGAAAAATTGGAATTGTTCCAGTCCATAAGATTCCCTTCGAAAAATTTGTCAAAAAATGAAGGGGAAGTCGGATACCAATTCTGTGTTCTTTTTACTAGTGTCATGATTAAGCCCTCCATAAATTTGGTTAAACATATTAATACTAAATTTTCAATTCTGCTGAATCAAATTTAATACCAATTGGGTAATTTAAGCGGACCTTACCTATTAAATGTTTGTAATACTGATATTTAGCTTTTTATTGGAGTGGGTGCATGAACATTTGCACTGTGCCATTATGGCACATCGGCCTGGGGCTAGGTGTCAATGTGGCACACGTTGTGCAGCTGCTCACAATGTTTGAAAACAAATACAGAGGGTATCACGGTGCATGGGTAGGATCCCACCCGGTAGCCAGGTCCTCGTTGAAAGTATCCAGGGTATCCATATCTCCTTCTGAAATAGAGAAATCGAAAATATTTACATTCTCGATGATACGATCCTTTTTGACAGATTTGGGCAATACCACATATTGCTTCTCCAGGGCCCAGCGGATGAGCAGTTGTGCAGTTGTTTTTTCATATTTTGCAGCCAGTTCAACCAGCTGGGGATCATTCAGTTTTTTGCCTTTGGTAAGGGGACTGTAAGCCTCGATAACAATTCCTGCTGAATGACAAAAATCGAGGGTTTCTTTCCGCTGAAGATAATTGTAGGGGCTCATCTCGATCTGGTTAATGGCAGGAACTACATGTAACTTCTGGAGCAGTTCTTCCAGGTGATGTACCATGAAATTACTTACCCCAATGGCCCGACATAAGCCCTTGGCAAGGAGTTCTTCCATGGCTGTCCAGGATTCCAGGCGGCGGCCTTCAACCGGCCAGTGCATCAGGTAAAGATCAACATAATCCAGATCCATTTTACCCAGGCTTATCTCACAGGCATCCAGGGTTGATTCATATCCCTGGTCCGCATTCCAGAGTTTGGTAGTAATAAAAACCTCCTCCCTTGGCAACCCGCTTTCAGCGACTGCCTTACCGACGTCCACTTCATTCCCATAGATCCTGGCTGTATCAATATGCCTGTAGCCAGCTTCAAATGAATCCAGAATGGCCTGCTTTGTGACTCCCCCGGCCGGGCTCTGGAAAACGCCCAAACCTATAATGGGTATATTCACACCATTGTTCAGCGAGACTGTGGTATTGATATCCATATTGATCGAATTTATATACACTTAATTTCCAGGCATCCACATGTCCGCCGGGGTCAGTCCGCATTCACTGACCATTTCTATAGCATAATCCATTCGTCCAAGGTCATTTGCACCACCGTTGTTCGTCCCGAAGGTAAATTTCACGCCAGCCTCTTTGGCACGTTTGATGAAAGCAGGACTCGGGATCCGGCGGCGATTGTTAATTTCAAAAGCCACGTCGTTATCGATTAGGGCTTTAATCACCCTGTCCATCCTTTCCTGGGTCCATAATTCATCATACCTGTCCTCGATCTCAGTAGGAAGGTAGGTTGGATTTACATATATATCAACCGGTTCTGTCAGGATCTTTTCAATATTATCTACCAGTTGCTCCATGAAGTCCTGAGGTTCTCCCACCTCTGTTTCTCCCGGAATCCATAGTCGCATACGTTTTCCATTATTATTTGTCCAGGTCATGGCATCGGTAAATACATAATCGAATTTTGCAATTACCTCTTCAGAAAACATGTCAAGCCATTCACGTCCCTCTGCTTGCATGGCCAACCAGGTATGCGGTGGCCTTGGATAATTATTCAGGAACGCCAGCACCTCCTCATCGGTTTCAAATCCCATTTTCAGGCCACAATTGACAGCAATACCATAAGAGTATCCATACATCATTGCATTCTTAAGTGCTTCCTCCAGGGTCAATCCTTGTTTCAGGTGGATATGAAGGTCAAGCAGTGGAAAATTTTTTGCTCCTAATTCGACAATTTTTGCCTCGAACTCCGGATCATCCAGCGCTTTCCCCGGTGTTGGAAGTTCATCCGGCAAGGGCTTCAATTTAATATTCTTATAATATACTTTGCTCCCGGGATCATGACATTGGAAAGCAATAGTTCCGGATGACAATAACCTGCCGCTGAAACTTTCTGGCCGGTATGGATTTTCGGATTCAGTATATTCTCCGATCAACTGATCATTGATATAGGTTTGAATGGTCTTCCCCTGTACGATGATCCGGTAGTTGAACCATTCATTATCGGGGACCGGTGATTTCCAGGTATTGCTAATGGCATAAATACTACCGGTCATTTTATGCTCACCGAAGGAGCCCTCCGGCAGATCGGGCCTGGAATTAATTACCTGGCATTCATAACCTTTGGCACGGCCATCCCTCATCCTGAAACTCCGTATGGATATAGATCCCCGAATTGGCACCCGGCAATGTTTTGACATCTACCATAAATTCGAAGTTCCTAAAATCATGATCCTTTACCTCCCCGGTATAAAACAGGTGGGACCGTGGCCCATTGGTCACAAAAGCTCCGTCCTCGATGATCCAGGAATCCTGGTTTTCTGAAGCCTCCCAGCCATCAAATGTTTCCCCGTCAAATAATACCTGCCAGTCCCCCGGCCCACACCCATTCAGCAGAATTGATATGGAAAGGAAAAATGCAACATAGCTTAATTTCAATAAAGTTCTCATTTCAATCGTCTTAGTGGTATATAATCAATAAAGGAATACTCCTCAAAGTTAGGCATAAATGAGTGAGTTATAAAGTTGAAACATTCTCAGGTCAAATAGATCATGTCCTCAGGGATTTCTTTGATCCTGGAGATATCCTGGATTTTCCCCCGAACGTCGAATCCCATTGTACAGTTAACCTGGCACTCATTGCAACCCTCGCAGGCCAAACCATGTTGATCCATCCTGTCCATCGTATGTCGCGCCAAACTCAGATTTTTATATCCGTAAGCATACATATAGCTCCTCATCATAGTCGGGATATCGATGTTTTCAGGACATTGGGTCAAACATTTATTACACTGCTGGCAATACAATCCAGTAGTGGTTTCTCCTGCAGGCGGGTCAAGGTCTCTCAACTCCTCATCTGTCAGTCCAATATCAGCCATGATATCAATATCCTGGTGAAGTTCATCGAAGCTGGAGCAATCCGGGATTGTTGTATGTATGTTTTCATTCTGAAGTACCCATTTCAAAGCAGCCCTGGTATTGATTGGCTGTTTTTTATCTTTATCCCAATATACACCGGCCATTGTTTTCATGCCAATGATACCCAATCCTTTATGGGCGGCATATTGCATGGCCTCATCCAATTCCTGAAGGTTTGTTTTCCGGAAATTATAGGCAATGGTCACCATGTCATATATACCAGTATCTGCAGCGGACCGAATAGCCTCATGTTCTATATTATGGGAGGCTATCCCCAGGTACCTTGCCTTGCCCTGCTTTTTTATAGATTCCATGGCCTTCAGGAGGGGTTCATAATATACAGCCTCCCGGCTACCGGCGAAAGGAGCATTGAGTATATCCACATAATCTACCTGTAACCGCTCAAGGCAACTGTTAACACTTTCAAGGAAAGTGTTAATGTTTGTTTTCTGTCCGAACTTTCCATTCTTAAAATCAATTTCAAGCCCTTTGCCGGTCCCGGTTAAGATCATGCAGGAATCCCTAGGTCTGTCTTTCATGACCTGGCCAATCATTTTCTCATTATTCCCATTGAGATAATACTCATGTGTGGCCAGCAACTTCACTCCTCTATCGAGTGCTTCCCTGACCAGGTTGGGATTGTCACAGTTCCCGGTTCCCATGCTTACGACAGGAAGCTTGACACCCGTATTGCCCAATTTCCGGTACAGGAACTGTTTATTCCCATGCCCGGTATTGGGGTCAGAGAGAGTGGAAGGAAATGTTTTTTGAGCAATGCTGGCCCCTGTCAGGGCCAGCACACTCTTCTTTAGAAATTTCCTGCGGTTTTGCATCCCTTTTTTTCATCAAGATAAAACAATCCTTCAGGATTAGCAACTGCCACAGGGGTGCAGTCCGAATCAATTATTCCCCTTTACCTTTACCTTTCCCTTCCTCTTTGTTTTTCATTTCTGTCACTTTTTCAACCAGATCCGGCACTTTTTCAAAAAGTGTTGAGAGGGCAGTTTTCTTGTCTACCGCTATAAACGATATCTCTTTCCCCCTGACCGTGAGGAATCCGAGGGGAACAATACCGATACCGGCTCCTGCACCTCCTCCTGATCCTTTCATCTTACTTTTGGGTTCATCACCGGTCCCGGCACCACTGCCAAACCCGGTTCCAATTTTTACCACAGGTCTGCAGGTAAATTCCCCGATTTTAAATTCTTCTCCCAATACGGTTTCCGTACTGGCAAGATCTTTTACATGTCCTGATACTTTGTCAAGCAAATCTTCAATTTTGATTTCCATTTCAATATGATTTTAAATGTTTAATAACGATTTATATTTAGTTGAGATAACAATCCATAATAAAGCTCCTATGCAGGTTCTCAGATCCAGCATCAGGGATGAGCTTCCCTCAAAATTCACCCTCATTTGAATGTTTTCTGAATTCATCGAGGAAAAGAGCGGAACAAGCCAGGCATTCAGCAAGAAATCATCCGTGTCAATATCCAGAGACAATTTCCTGATCCGTATGGAACGAATTACCAGTCTGATCATTTGTCTGCCTGCTGTATACTTCTTGAGTTGCCATTTTTTTCCGGGTTTCCTGGATTTTTCCTTCCTCTTACCGGATTTGCGCTGCAAAGGGTGGATGCTAAATGGAATAAAGAAGATCCAGATCCTAATATAAAATATATCTGTGGACGGTACTATCACTGCTTTGAAAATTCCTGGCAGGACCAGGTAGTAACGGTTGGTATCCGTATCCAGATAAAGGATTACCGGTCCAATCAAAAACCACAATAGAAAAGCGATCAATAATGATATGATAATATACCCGATCATGATGCTAAATTGCACTGGTTAGGGTGACAATCCGAGTATTTATCGGCCTTCAGGTATATTTTATCGGTGAGTTGAGGTTAAACTGGTGTAAAATGGTTCTGTAAAGCTACGAAACCGCCGCTAGTACCCTGGGAGGTTCTGCTCGCCAGGTTGTATCATCTGTGGTTGTATCGCAATCCTATACAATATTGCCTCCCGGGAGCTGGATATCCTTCCACATAACTGTAATTGGCGTCAAGCAGATTGCTGATGGATGCTTCAAGGGATATCGAACCAGATATTTCAACTGAGCTATTGAAATTCATGGTGAAAAAATCATTGGTTTGAAACATTCCAGTTGATGAACTAATGCGTGGGGAATTATAGATACAATTCAGGTTAATGGACAGGCGGGAAAACAGGGTATAACGAAGGAAAAGCAGTAATTTATGCGTTGGCACATCTGTGAACTTAATTTCTGGATTACTCAGGTTTAATCGCTTAATCAGGGTATACTGCAGACCGGTTTGCAATCCTGATAATAGATGCAAAGCCAGATCAGCCTCCCAACCATAATATTCGGCATCCCCTGTATTTTGAAATTGATAGACTGATGAATTTTCGGGATCCACCCCATAAACAGCCTGTATGGTTTGGTGAAGTCTGCTGTAAAATACAGCCGTTTTAAACTGAAAGATAGTACCAGGGATGAAGGTATATCCTAAATCCATGTTCCAGGAAGCTTCTGATCGCAGATCTGGATTGGGTATCGAGCGTCCCAGCCTGTAAGAATACCTGTCCTTCATGGTGGGGAACCGGGTTTTCCTTGAAAGGTTGGCATGCAGCTGGTGCTCCGTGGAAATGAGGTAACGGAGTCCCATTCGCAAATTAACAGCTTCATCTTTGTGTCCGGGAAAAGGAAAGATGGAATCTGCTGTCTCATTATAGTTATCGGCCTGCAGGTTATTTCTTATCTGATAACTAAGTCCGAATTCAGTGCTGAGGGTTTCACTGATTTTAAAATAATCCTCCACGCCCACTGAAACGGTTACATCCCGAAAATGCCGAGTGGATTGTTCCACCGGATAGGTGTTTTTCTCCCGGTGATGATCATTCAGAACATGAGCCGCTGCTTTCAGCTCATTTTTTTTGCCGGGCTTCATGGAAAAGATCATGGATCCTCCGATGGAGGTATCATCATAAATACTCGTAAAAGATGACCTCCGGTCCTGAGAAGTATAGGTGCTATCGTCATAACTTCTCAGATCACTGAAATAGTCATCATAAAAAAACCGCAGCTGCAGAAGCTTTTCTTCACCCATTTTTGTCTTGCTGTTAAAGTGGATCCCGTGTTTGTTGACAGCCGGGAATTGCCAGTACCTGGGCTGCTGGTTGGGATCGGTTCCGCTGTATGGAGGCACGCCTTTTGCCCCGTGCTGGAACTGGTAGCTCAGCACATAACTATCTGAAGGATTGGGCGTAAATCCAAGTTTCATGGAATACCTGAAATCTCTATGCTGGGAGTTTTCCTGTATTCCTGAGTGTTCAGGTGAAGGGGCTGTGTATTTTCTCGAAGTATTAAATGGCTCCATATCGATATATGCAATCCCGGCCTGCAGGTAAAGCTTTTCAAACCGGCTTCCGATATTGAGATCTGATTGCCATCCACCCCAACCTTTCCGGCTCATGGTGATCCCTGAAGCTGCATCCAAGTCCAGTTTGGACACGGGTTTGCTGCTGACCAGGTTGATCGCACCCCCCAGGTTATTCGGACCCATAAGCAGTGAGGTCTCTCCTTTGGTCACGGTAATTTTGGCCAGGTCCGAGACGAGGAAACGTGCCAGATCCGTGTACCCGTCGTAGGAGACATATACAGGCACACCATCAACGTATACCGGGACCTGGCGCAGGTCAAATCCCCGGACATTCACCATGCCTTCGTTCCGCGGACCAACCTGCACGTAGTTTAATCCAGGTAACATAACAAGGGCCCCGGAAACATCCCGCTGCTGGTTTTTTACCAGGTCTTCGCGCCAGAGGGTATTTGTCAGTGGATTACTTCTTTTTCCAATCACCTGGACCTCTCCCAGATCAAAGGCAAGTTTCTGTGTATCTGCTATAATGGCAAGGTCCTGCGCCTGAATACCATGGCTGTTTAACAATATGATCAGTGAAATGATTATTGCCCTGTTCATTTTCCCAAACTGTCGTGCAAAAGTAGAAATTAAAATGATTTCGAGTATGCTTGATTGCATTGCCGCTAGGTCCCATCCCGAGGCGGGTGAAGAACATTGACCTGGATCAGTGTTTTAACTGTCGCACGAGAGTCAGGGATAAATATTTGGTTATTATAACCAGTTTCTCAGTCTTCTTACTGATGGTATCATGTGATAATTATTTGCTGGGACAAAAAAAGAATGCCCAGTATAGAAATATTTCTACTAATTTTATAAGGTAAAGTTACTGTCTTTTCCATTCTCATTATGAAAAAAATTTCGGGGATTCTTCTTTTATGCCTGGTGGTAGTACAAAGCCTTTTTACTCAACCAATGGTAAAAATCCACTTGCTTGACCAATCAAGTTTTATCGCTATTTCAGGGGCAACATTTCAATATGCTGGCCAGTCAGGTATATCTGATAATAACGGAACTATTGAGATTCGTATCTGGACGGAGAACAGATGAAACTTTCTCACCTTGGATACGGAGAATGGGTGCTGGCGGATGCTGACTTGCAAGAAGCTATAATATCAGGGAAAATTTACCGGGAAAATATATATATGAACCTTTATCCGGTCACTGTTATTGCTATTCGGCCAAGTCTTGATGAAACCGAAACCCTTGATCTGGATTATCAGGATAGGATGGCACATGACGGGGGAGCTCTGCTAAATCAAACACCAGCTATAAGCAGCATTCGGAAAAGTGGCAACTATGGATTTGACCCTGTATTGAGAGGATTTAAGTATGATCAGATCAATGTGGTCCTGAATGGTGCCCAGTGTGCAACCGCCGCCTGCCCGAATCGAATGGATCCGCCAACCAGCCAGATGGCACCCAATATGACGGAGCGGATCGAAGTGTTGAAAGGACCTCATTCCTTGCGGTATGGTGGGTCATTTGGCGGGACGATAAATTTCATTCAGGCACCACTTCGATTTTCAGACCGGCTCAAACCATACGGAAGATTTTCCGGAGGCTATGACAGCAATGGAGATATTTTCAGAAGCGAAGGATTGCTGGGTTTCAGCGGACAGCATTTTGACCTGGGACTTTTCGCATCCTGGTCTTTGGGTAATGATTATGCTGCAGGGGATGGAAGTAAAGTCGAAGGGGCGTTCTCCAGGAATAGTTTTGGTGCAAACCTTGGCTTAAAACTGGCTGATAATCAGCAAGTCAGGTTGTCTGTCACCCGCAACGCTGCCCGTAATGTAGACTTTCCTGCACTACCAATGGACCTCAGGACAGATGATACCTGGATGCTTAATGCCCGTCATGACATCAAGGTCAAAACGGGTAGTCTTCAATCCTGGAATACAACTGTTTTCGGTTCCTTTGTGGAGCATAAAATGGATAACCTGCTCAAAAACCTGGATCCCCGTATGGTAAATGCAGAAACTTTGGCCAGCACTCGTAATTATGGTGGCCGTACAGAAGGTATTTGGAGTTTTAAAAATGCCAGTCTTTATGCAGGTGCAGATTTACGGATAGAAGGAGCGGAAGGTATCAGGGAAAGGGATTTTTTAATGGGACCAAACGCTGGAAAGGTAGTCACCGACAATGCCTGGCAGGATGGCTGGATCAACAAAACAGGTGCATTTGCTGAATATCATCTACGGACCAAAAGTTTTCGGTGGGTTTTTTCAGGGAGGCTGGAATTGAATACTTCGGACATTAAAGACGCGGAACCGGAATTTACACAGATCTATCCTGAGACCAGTTCAACTCAGGTTAATCCCAGTCTCAGTATAGGAGGGATTAAAAACTTTAAGAATAGCCTTTCCATGGGAATATGGCTGGGTCATGCCCAGCGAAGCGGAAGCCTGATTGAGCGTTTTATCAACTATTTCCCGGTTGGGCAGGATCCATTTGAAATGCTTGGAAACCCCCAGCTTAACCCGGAATCTAATAATCAGGTTGATCTCACAATTGAATGGAAAACAGCAAATTCCTCCATAAACGTAGATATTTTCGCAGCCTATATGCAGGATGTAATTTCGTCAGTGATCGATACAACATTGAGCCCAAGTCTACCGAGCAGTCCGGGTGTAAGGCGGTTTGTCAATATTGGCCAGGCATTTAAAACCGGGTTCGAAGCAGGTTGGAACCAGAAACTTTTTGCCGGCCTGCAACAGTATTTGAGTATAGCATACACATTTGCACAGGACCTGGAAAGGGATGAACCTCTTCCAGAGATATCCCCAATGGATTTCCGGTACAGTTTAATTGGAAATTATCTTAAAAATAAGCTAAAGCCGGAGATGGCTTTTCGATATGTTCTCGAACAAGCCAGGAATTCAAAGGAGTTTGGAGAAACTACAACCCCGGCCTTTGTTTTACTGGATCTTAAGCTTTCTTACCAATTTCATAAAATTGTCAGGGTGACTGCCGGTGTACAAAACCTATTTGACGAGTATTACTACGAGCATCTTAACCGCTCTGTCAGAGGGAATAATCCAAAGCCAATTTATGCCCCCGGTAGAAATTTCTTTATTTCACTGAATTTGAATTTCATGTAAGCTCACCGGCGATCAGGAAGAAAATCCATCTACAATATACCCGGCAATTCTTTTGGCCAGCTTCCTAGATCTCCAATATCCAAAATGAGAAAGTAAGTTCCAGAAAGTCAGGATATTACCAACGTTTATCTGAATATCAGTAACATTGGCATCAGCATATTTTGAATTTAATGCTTTGATAGGATAACCCATGGAATCATTTTTGTCATAATAGTTTTCCCATACTGCCTTAGCTAATAAATCTGGAGCCAGATTAGGAGAAGGAAATGTGATTGGTTCCATAACATCAATATCATGGGCGGCTGCAAAAATGGGGAAGTTATTCCCTAGCGTAAACAAACCTGTAAGTGTTTCAAATCTTTCAAAAGGCGAATTCCCAAAGGGATCAGGGCCATTAGCATGTTGCCTGTCCCAGATATAATTACTGATAATTTCGGTTCCCATGGATGCAGCCAGAATAATGAGTGGAGCATTTTCTTCCAAGTCATTTTTTAAAGTTAAAATACTCTGATGCACCAGTTTATGAGTATCAGCATACCCATTGCTAAGTGTGTTAGGTTTGCCTCCATAGGTAATCAGATCACCTATGTTGGTCACGATCAGCCGGCGGGTTGCTCTGGATCTTAAATTGATCTTTGCGGCATATATCCTATCCAGGGCACTTTCCTGCTGCACCTGTAAAGGTCCATACCAATCTACCATTTCATGCTTTATCTGATCACTCGGAAATCCACTTTTATCAAGTCTCCTGTAAATTTTTAACAGGAACTTTTCTTGTTTATTAAATCCTGATTCACCAGAACCGCGAATTACCAGGATTCCAATTTTTTTACTCATAGCATCGAGATCTACTGATTAGATTGTACAATTTAATCAAATACAGGAATTTATTCAAGAGATTAAGATGAGCAATTCCAAAATACCCGAATCAATGTTCAAATATTTCTGCTAATTTTATAATATGCGTAAAGGCAACATCGTGGGTAAAAATGTTGGTCTGGGTATCGATTTAGGTGGGACTAAAATAGCTGGAGCCTTATTTACATCCGAAGGGATGGTCTCTCCAAAGAAAGTATTATACCTGGAAAATAATGTCGGGCAGCAGGTTGTAGAACAAATTTTCAAATTGATTCAATCATTCCTTGACTGGTCATCAAAAAACAATATGCTGATAATTTCCATCGGGGTGGCTGTGCCTGGTATTTATTATTCGACAAGTGGCAGGGTTTGGGCTCCCAATATTCCTGGATGGGATGATTTTCCATTGTTTGAAGAGCTTAGTGGAAAACTCGATAACATGTATATTACTATTGATAATGATAGGGCATGTTATATTCTGGGGGAATCCTGGAAAGGTTCTGCAGCAGGATGTAAACACGCCATTTTTCTCGCGGTAGGGACTGGCATTGGGACCGGGATTTTAATTGATGGCGAGGTGTTGCGAGGCGCTGATGACATTGCCGGATCCATCGGATGGCTGGCCTTAAGAGACCCTTTTTTGCCGGAATATGAAAAATACGGTTGCTTTGAATATCATGCATCCGGACCAGGGATCAACAGAACAGCAAAAGATATTTATAGTCATAATGCAGATCTTTATAAAGATCTTGATCAGATGGCAGTTGAACAGATGACAAGCAGCGATATTTTTAAAGCATTTAATGAAGGGAATCCTCTTGCAAAAAAAGTAATCGATCAAGCCATACAGTTTTGGGGTAAAGCAAGTGCCAATCTGGTAAGTCTGTTTAATCCGGAAATATTAATATTTGGTGGTGGTGTTTTTGGTCCGGCGACTCAGTTTCTGGAAGAAATCTACACGGAGGCAACAAAATGGGCTCAACCGATTAGTATAAAGAGGGTTAAATTTGAAGCATCCAAACTGGGGGGTGAGGCGGGACTATTTGGTGCCGGATTTCTTTCCCTGAAATCAACGAAAATATGACAGCAAAGTACAGATTTGGGTCTGTTTTCACAGCTGCATGCCTGGGTATGTTATTGTTTGGGATTGTAATAATCAGTTTAGGTTCCATTCTTCCTGCAGTATTAGAAAAGTTCGATTTAAATAAGATCCAGGCGGGTTCTCTGGCTGCCATTCTTCCTGCAGGAATTCTATTGGGTTCTTTGGTATTTGGTCCTGTTGTTGATCGGTATAGTTACCGTAACCTTTTTATTATCTGTACCATTCTCATTATAGCTGGCATCGAGGGTATTGCCTTTGCTTCAAGCTTGTTTATTTTACAAGCCTCTTTTTTTTTATTGGATTTGGCGGGGGAGCTTTCAATGGTGGAACCAGTGCCCTGGTAGCTGATATCAGTGAAGAAAGGCCAGGAAAAAGAAGTGCAAATCTAAGTTTACTAGGTGTATTTTATGGGCTTGGTGCACTGGGTATACCAGTGCTAATTGCTGTATTATCCTCATCCTGGACTTTTGAGATAATATTGAAATACATCGGATTAGCTATTATGCTGCCCCTGATCTACTTTGCCAGGATATCTTATCCGCCAGCAAAACAGAAACAGGGAATTCCCCTTAAATCTGCATTGGTGCTAATAAGGGATAATCGCCTGGTATTATTGGGTTTCTTCTTATTTTTTGAAAGTGCTCTTGAAGGTATAATAAGTAATTGGTCCACTACTTTCCTCCAGAATGAAAATACAATTAATGCAGCTGATGCCCTCTATGTTTTAAGTATTTATATTCTAAGCCTTACCCTCACAAGACTTGTACTATCATCTCTTCTCAGGCGTATAAAACCATTTCATGTTCTCCTGTTTTCTACGGGGATCATTCTTATCGGTCTATGCCTATTACTTTTGTCGCATACATGGATCTGGTTTATTACCTGCTTTGTATTACTGGGTATTGGCACTGCATCAGGATTTCCTGTGATTTTGGGATATGTTGGTGAACTGTATATAAATCTAAGGGGCACTGCTTTTAGTTTTGTATTTATGATTGCCATTTTTGGTAATACTTCTATGAACTACTTAATGGGCATAATCGCTGAAAAATCCGGCATCGATAAATTTCCCCTCGTCTTACTGATTTGTGCATTTTTTCTATTGTTGATTGCCGCCATAAAACTTCCAAATATTGTTAACCAAAAAAATAAATTAATTACCTGATAAATCTTGAACTATGCTAGCAAAAAAATGGCTGGAGAATGCCAGAAGTATAATGGACAAAATTGAGGAAACTCAATTGGAAAACATCACCAATGCAGCCACAGAAATGGCTGATTCTATTGAGGCTGGACGATGGGTCCATACCTTTGGCTGCGGGCATTCCACATTGCCTGTCGAGGAAATGTACCCGCGTATTGGTGGTTTTGTCGGTTTTCACCCAATAATTGAATTACCACTGTCATTTTTCACCCATATTGTCGGTGATATGGGAGTGCACCAATTTATTTTTCTGGAACGTGTTGAAGGGTACGGTGATCAAATCATGAAAGGATACAATTTCGATGAGCGTGATACCATGTGGTTGTTTTCACACACCGGGATCAATAATGTAAATATCGATGTTGCCCTCAGGTCAAAAGAACTTGGTATGACTGTAGTAGTCTTTGGTTCGGCTGCTGAGTCTATGGGGAAAAAATCCAGACATTCAAGCGGTAAGAACATATTCGAAATCGCTGATATTGTTGTCGATTCATGTGTGCCCCTGCAGGATGCCAGCGTCGATCTGAAAAACCACCAGGATAAAATTGGGCCCCTATCCACACATGCATACGTTACTATTGTATGGATGACCATAACGACAGTAGCCGAAATCCTTGCTGACAGAGGAGTTAAATTATACATCCACCCATCCCATAATGTTCCAGGTGATACCACTGCCCACAAACGGCTGGATGCTGCGCTGGCAGAATATAAAAGGCGTGTTGCCGGAGTTTAAGCATGAACTTGTATTGGAAATTTATATTAACTCTTCTTTTATGCCCCATGGCATCTTCGGGCTTTGCGCAGGTTTCCGGGAAGATCGGTACTTTAAATCATGCTATCTACATTTACGGTGGAATTGAACGGGCAGATACTACTGAAAAAAATATCTACCTGACTTTTACCGGTGGTGATTTCAACGATGGAGGAAAATGGATTAAACGGGTCCTGCAAAGAAAAGGAGTGACCGCCCATTTTTTCTTTACCGGTGATTTTTATCGTTCTCCTGAAAACAATAAGTTGATCAGGAAACTAATTAAACAGGGGCATTACCTGGGTCCCCATTCAGATAAACATTTACTGTATGCTTCATGGACCAATCGGAATTCGCTCCTCGTAAGTAAGGAAGAATTTACAACCGACTTACTGAATAATTATAAAGAAATGGAAGCTTTTGGTATCAAGAAAAAGGAAGCTCTCTTTTTCATGCCACCATATGAATGGTATAACCAGCAAATAAGTAATTGGACTGATGAACTGGGACTTATACTCATAAATTATTCCCCGGGAACACGATCAAGTGCAGATTATACAACTCCGGATATGGGTGATCGTTATATCGGTAGTGAGCAAATTTACCAGAGCATTCTAAACTTCGAGAGAACATCTTCCAATGGGTTAAATGGTTTTATCCTATTAATCCATATAGGAACAGCTCCAGGCCGAACAGATAAATTTTATTACCGCCTGGAGGATTTACTAACTGAATTGAAAAACAGGGATTATCAATTCAAAAATCTAACTGAACTTTTTAACCAATAATTCTGATTTTAAAATGATCCTACTTCTTCTTGGTTTTTTTCTGGTTTCACAACAAGCAGTAAACATGGATTCATCCGAAAATCCAGAAAAAATTTATATCCGTATCAACCAGCTTGGCTATTTGCCTGGTGAAAGTAAGACAGCCATTGTTTTTTCACATGCTGCCATAAAAGAAAAATTCCTTTTGATTTCAGATGATGGTAAATCACCTGTGGCTTCTTTCAAACCAAAACGTTCAAAATCCAGAGGCTGGGGTACTTTTAACTACTATTATGATATTGACTTCTCTCAAATAGAATTGCCGGGCAATTATTTTCTTCAGGGGGAAAAATCGAAATACAAATCACAAACTTTTAGTATTTCATTAAAAGCTTATCAAAATCAAACCGAAACTCTCCTGGATTTTATGCGCCAGCAACGCTGTGGATACAATCCATTTTTGGATGTGGTTTGTCACCAGCATGATGGAAGGTCTATGTTTGCCCCCATGCCTGATTCAACTTTTGTGGATGCAAGCGGTGGCTGGCATGATGCAGGAGACCAATTAAAATACCTGATAACTGGCAGTTATGCAACCGCACATATGTTATTGGCATTTGAATTATACCCGGACAAGTTTGCTGACCAGGTAAATGCCCTGGGGCAACCATTCCCGAATAATATCCCCGATGTATTAGATGAAGCAAAGTGGGGACTTGACTGGATTTTTAAACTCCACCCATCACCATCCCAGCTTTTTCATCAGGTAGCGGATGACCGTGATCATCTGGGATGGAAAATGCCTGATGATGATCCCTCTGATTATGGTTGGGGTCCGAATGCTTACCGGGTAGTATATTTTGCAACTGGTGAACCCCAGGGTCTCAGAGAATATAAAAGTGAAGCAACTGGTATCGCCAACCTGGCAGGTAGATCTGCAGCTGCCATGGCATTGGCAGCACGTATCTGGAAAGATCATTTAAACAATGCAGCATATGCTCAGAAATGCCTTGATGCAGCCCGGTCCCTATATCAGTTAGGCAGGGAGAATGAAGGTTTCCAGCAGGGAAATTCCTATGGTGCGCCCTACAGATATACTGAAGAAACCTGGGCTGATGATATGGAGTGGGGTGCCGCTGAACTATATAAAACCACAGGGGAAAAATTTTACCTGGAAGAGGCCAAAAAGTACGCAACTATGGCTAATACAGTATCCTGGATGAATCTAGATACTGCAGCTCACTACCAATACTATCCCTTCATTAATATGGGCCATTTTGCCTTGTACGATCAGGTGGATAAAAACTTCCAGGATAAGCTGGCGGCATACTATCGCACCGGTATCGATTATACTTTTAATAAAGCCAAGACCAATCCCTATGGTATTGGCATTCCTTTTATCTGGTGCTCCAATAACCTTCTGACCAGTCTGATTACCCAGGTAATTTTGTACGAAAAAATGACTTCAGATACACAATACCATCAATTTCTGGTGGAACAGAGAGACTGGTTGTTCGGAAGAAATCCCTGGGGAACATCAATGTTTACAGGTATCCCCACAAAGGGAGAATATCCCGTTGATGTTCACACCAGCATCTGGGCTTTGACAAAATTAGAAGCGCGCGGTGGTCTGGTGGATGGACCGGTATTCGCATCTATTTTTAATTCCCTTCAGGGGTTGACCATGGTCAACCCTGATGAGTTTGCAGATGTACAGAACCAATATGTAGTATATCACGATGATACCGGTGATTATTCAACAAATGAACCTACCATGGATGGTACTGCGGGATCCATTTTAATGATGGCTTACTGGGCATCGGATATCAAGTAACTAAAAGATTCTTTTCAGAATAGAATCCCAGATTCCTCAGAAAAGAAATCCTCTGTTCTATCCATCCATTCCTTCAATAATTGCCTGTGGTTCATTATTCCCATTTCATAGGACGGATTTTCCACAAGGTTCTTACGTTCGCCAGGGTCAGATGTCAGGTTAAAAAATTGTTCATTGTCTTCTCCTTTTGAATACACGTTATATTTATAATCAGCTGTGCGTACCATCCTGCCTTTTCTGGACCGATCTGGTTTGAAATCCGCCAGTTCAACAACAAGGTAATCCCGCCATTCCGTTGCTGGCTTTTCGATGATTTGTCTAAGGCTTTCCCCTGTAAAAGTGGGCTTTTCATCTATCCGGGCATAATCGCAAAGGGTAGGTAAAATATCAATTTGGGATACAAGATGCTTGTGATCTCTCATCCCGTCGGGAATATGATCTTTCCAACTGAGAATCAATGGAACCTTTGAGGATTCTTCATACAGGCTGAGTTTGGCGGCCCATTGATGTGAGGTGGCCCCGTCTCCGTGGTCCGAGGTAAATACAATGATGGTGTTTTCATCCAGGTTATTTTTGGTTAGTGCATCCATGACCTTTCCGATTTCTGCATCCACCATTTCTGTCAGTCTGAGATACGCATTCAAGTATCCGCGCCATTCCAGCTCACCAAACTCCTCAAAAGCCAGTTTTGTTTCCATTCCGTACTCCTTGTGATAAAGCCTTTTATCTTTTATGAATATTGGTTCATCCTGACTTGCTTTGAAATTTTCAGGCAGAGCAGGAAGGTCGGCATAGTTTTCAGGATGCGTACCGATCACATCCGGCAATTTATAGTCAAATCCGTAATAACGAATTTCCAAAAGGGAATCTTCGGAAGACATCCATCCATCCTTTCTGGGATAAAAGCAAATATCATGGGGATTGTGGTAACTAACTGCTAAAAAGAAGGGTTGTTTATTGTCATAATCATTGAGGAATTTAACAACTGCTTCAGTAAGTGGTGGATCAGTCTCGGCCCCCAGCATCCAATTGTCTATGTCCGGATCCCGGAAAGGCAACATATCAAATCCTTTTATGTCTTTATGGTTCGCTTTTGTTCGCTGGGGATAACTCTCTGGAAGGTGCCATTTTCCTCCCCAAACCGTATGATATCCCGAATTTCGGAATATTTCTCCGGCATTGAGTATATCCTTCTTCAATTCATCACCATTCCATTCCACTCCTGTTTCGTGGGGCATGCGTCCTGTGATAATGCTGCTTCTAGCCGGACCGCAAACAGGTGAGGTACAGTAGCTTTGCATAAACATCACCCCTTGCTCTGCAATTTTATCCATGGCAGGGGTACTTAGATATGGGTTGCCGGCTGCACTCATCATATTTATGTTTTGCTGATCAGTAAAGATGAGTAATACATTGGGCCTTGTTTTATCAGCCTTTGGCTTTCCATAATAGGAACAGGACACCAGGCCTGTCATAATCACCATAAATATCCACCTTAGATTTCGGGCCAACATTAAATTCATAGCTCAGTATAATATTATCTCAGTTTATCTAGTTTCAATTCCCCAGCTTTTGTTAGGTTCAGGTCCCATCTCCAGCTCAAGTAAACCTCCCTTTAGCAATTCAGATACAGGAAATTTAAAATCATTTAGTGCTTTGCCATTCAACCTAGCCGATTGTACATATTTATTCAGGCGGGATGCATTATTAGCTTGAATAATAAAATTGTCACCACGATTATATCGGCTTCCCAAATCAATGATAACTCTTTCATAAAGGGGACTTCCAATTTCATAAACCGGTTCAACACTACAACCACCATCAGTCTGGAATAAACCAATGGCTGCCATAATGAACCATGCACTCATTTGTCCCTGATCTTCATCACCCAGGTATGCATTGGCTATCCCATATCCATAGTAGCGATCCACTATTGCCCGGCTCCATTTTTGCGTTAACCATGGGTGATCAACCCAGTTAAAAAGGAAAGCAAAATGCATTGACTGCTGATTTCCATGCATGACCGGATAGTTCCAGTATTGGTCATTTAATCCATTAAAACGGGTTCGATAACTCTCTCCAAATCCCCAATCCAATCTCTCCACAAAACGGCTTTTCCCAATGGCTTCAGCAAGGGCAGGTATATCCTGAGGGACGAAATAGGTAAGCTGCCATGCATTTCCTTCCACGTAATGCTCGTTTGCACCGGATGTATAAGCATCAAAGTCAACCAACCATTCACCTTTGGAATCTTTCATTCGTGCAAAGCCCGTTTCAATATCTATGATGTTTTTCCAATAATCGCCTCGCTTCAGGAATTTTTCATGGTCTGCTTCGTTGCCCAGGGCTTTTGCAAACTGGGATACTGTCCAATCATCATAAGAGTACTCCAGGGTGTTTGAAAAACGTCCTTTATCATAAGGCACATACTTATACTTTAAATATGGGACGAGGTCACGGTTCCCGGCAAAACCACCACCAACAATCCGGCCGGGAGTCGTTTGCATTTTTTTTACTGCCTCAAATGCTTTTTCCACATCGTAATCACGGATTCCCATCTGGTAGGCACCAACAATTAAGGGTATTTCGTGTTCAGCTACCATCACCGGTATATACTCCATACCAGCCGGCCCTTTTGCCAGCCATCCATTGGCTTCGTACATCGCCAGTTGTGATTTGACCCAGCGACTACTCCATCCAGGAGTCACCAGGTTCCAGAACTGGTTCAGGTTCCAGAAAGTATTCCAGAAAGCATCACATCCCAATGCCGGAGAGGACGGATCTTCTAATTTTCTTCGCTTTTCATCTGCATCCATCCACTCACCGTTTATATCGCTGAAAATGTTACGGCTACAAAGGGAACGGTACATATTATTGTAGAAGCGTATCTTTTCCCGCCTGTCGTTGCACGTGATTTTCACACGTCCAAACAATTCGTCCCAGGTGTCAACATTAGCCTGGCGAACAGCCTCAAAATTCCATTCAAATGGATCTGTAACTTCTGTCTCCAGGTTTTCACGGGCATTGTCAATACTTACGTAGGAAATGCCAGTCCGCAGCTGAACGACATTGTTCTCCCTGGTGTCGAATTCAACAATGGCACCTGCATCAGTCGCTCCCTGCACCTCCAGGATTTCAGTATCTTCCTGTATTCCATTTTCGGTCCAGAAACTTAAACTTGAGATGGGCCTATCAAACTCCGCTACAAAATAAACAGTATACTCTTGTGAGATCCCTCCGCTCCAGGTATTGGGTGAAATTTGATGGCTGAATCCTTCAATCGCTGAATCTCCTGTTTTCTTAATATAAGCTTTAGTGGAATTATACCGGTATTCTGCCGGAACGACCAGATCAATCAACACCCTGGATCCGTCACGATCTTTGGGGAAAGTATAACGCTGAAAACCACAGCGGGTTGTGGCCGTGAGTTCAGCCTTGATATTGTAATCTGTGAGGTCAACGCTGTAATAACCTATAGGCGCAATTTCTGTCTCTTTATTTATCCTCGATCGATATCCACTGTCTACATCTTTCTGATCGCCAACCGCTGTCTGAATTGGGCCATTTGCAGGCATTGTTCCAAGACCGGATACGGTCCACTCATGGATATGTGTAAAAGCACCAATCGATTCAAAAGTCGGTTCATATCCTGCCTGCCAACCGTCATTTTGATTATCCGGACTCATTTTAACCATGCTGAATGGCATCCAGGGCCCCGGAGCGATCATCCAGCGGGAGTGTGCAGTGCCTATTTTGGTATCAACATAGCCAGCAGGTGTAATCAGTTCTTTAGGCTCGCGCATAATTTTGCCGGCCTGAATAACAATGTCATTAATAATAATCTCATATTTGCTTTCCAATGAAGATGTTACGGTAGGCATCGGTGCTTCAAATATATATCTCCCGGATTCAACAGTAGCTGAAAATATTTCCTCTCCATCCAGGATTACATTTAATTCAGGCTTACCCGACAGATGCTGGATATCCACCAACATTGGCTGGGCATTTGCCTGGACTTTCTCAATTTCATAGCCTGCAGCCTTGACATTGCGTAAATAAACCTGATTGTTCTTCCTTAATCGAACATTTCCCTTCACTTCAAGTTTAACCTGGTCGAACTTCAGCCAGGAACCTTCAATGGTTGTCAGTTTTATTTCGTTACCCCCTTCTGAAATTAATCCGTCAGGGATTGGGATCTCAATTAAATGTTCAGAAAAATCAACTATTTCACTTTCAATGGAATTACCTTCCTTGATCACCGGTATACGGTATTTCCATGATTTGCCATTGACGCTTACTTTAAACAGTGGCAAATCTTTCGAATTACAATCCAGAATATCAACCGTCAACTTCCAAGTACCTGATCTTGGAAGTTTATCAAGGCCAAATAATATATTTAAGGTGCTTGACCTCCAACCCGATGTTCCCCACGTTCCACCCCAATTATCGCTCGTCCCCGGAATAATATATGGCCAGTCTTTTTCAACGTCAGATGTCCCGATTAAAAAAAATTTGTCCTCCCACCCAAAGTCATTGGCAATGTATTGCTCGTAGTCATCGGGTGCGAGTGCAAATTCGGAACCATTATTATTGTTTTCGCCAATTTGCCAGACAACCTTATTTTTGGTCTCGCAGCCACTAAGAAAAAGTCCAAATAAAATTAATACGATGGCAATTTTTTTCATAGTTCCTTCTGAGAAGCTTTCGTTTTTTGTCTTCTCACCAAAATGTACAAAAATAATAGCCTAAAATGTGAGAATATGATATCGTTTTTTTAGATAATCTGAAAGGGGCATTCCCATGCCCTTTACATCAATACCCAACTCACGGAGATCATCATCTACTCCGTACATCCTGGCACATGCCACACAGGCTTCTGTCCGGATACCAATTTCCTGCATTTTTTTTAATCTTTCCTGCAGGTTTTCATTCTCCGACAATAATTTAGCCGAAGGTCCCCAAACAATAAATACAACCTCATCAAACCATTTGGCACCTTTCGCAGCATTCACATACATAAACACCATTTTTTCTGCAACATCTATATCACCACTGGTCCATACAACAACCAGGGTATCAGATTCGGCTTTTGTTTCCTGTCCCAATGTTACAGGTATAAACAAAACTGTCAGAAAGGCAATAAACATACTGGTTCTGAGCATTTTTTTCATTTTTTCAAGTTTTAAGATTTAATCATTACCTGCATGTTTAGGGGTAGGGTGTAATACAGGAAGAGATCCATTGCAATTTACACAGAATATATTTATCGAATTCTGGATACCTTTAAATGACAACGGGCATGATTTGTTTGTGTACGATCCAATTCATACTTATATCCCAGGGGCTCCAGCACCTGCCGGTAGAGCACATCACAATGTTCACAATAATCGCGATAGGGTATAACATGCTTTTCCTCAAGAAGCCGACCTTTGGATGGGCAATGATGCATAGTAATGGAAAAATCGGCAGCTTCTTCTTTCAACGTTTTGCTCCAATACATCCAGCAGCCTCGAATCCCATGCTTTACCACATGATCTTTAAGATTCGTTAAAAAAGCATCAGACAGATAATTCCAAAAATCTGTGACAGCTTTCTTGTCCTCCTTTTGTTCGATAAACTTAAACAGCTCATTGTAAGCTGGGATGAATTCTGAACAAGAAATCATATATCTTTATTAATAAACCTTATTTGATAAGCACCATTCACATTGTTATACTCCATCAATTCACATTCATATGGTGTATTCTTACAAATCTCCTTATTGACTGTTCTAACTGTTTCCTTGAATAAAGGTGAAACAAAGTGTCTTTTTCTTTGATATATCTCACAGCTGGTGATGCAGACAGATGTATAAGAGTTCATTTTCTGAGATAGTCAAACTGAATATGGCATTTTCAATTTGGTATATGTTTTCATAATGCTCTTTAATCGCAATCAAGCCTTTATCTTGCAATGCTTTTTTCAGTGGGGCATAATAAACATTAGCGAATTGTACCAGGTATTCGCGTACCGATTCTTCGCCAAAGTTATTATGCAGATATTCAATGCCATAGTTAAAAGCAATATGGAAGTCAGGGTGATAATATTTGCTGTCTGGCGTTTTTTGTCTCAGGGTTTGTCTGGTCATTCCTTTATTTTCTTTGAAAAACCTTCGATCAATTGCTTGATATATACCCCTACACCTACCACATCTGCGCCAATATTTATGAATTTATATCCTAATTCCATCAGTTCTTCAAGATTACTGAGACTACCTGTAGTTCCTGCAAATTTGCCATGCTTAATCGCCACTTCAGCGACCCGTCTTCGGGCATCGAGCAATTTTGGGTGATCCCATTCCCCCGTTGCACCTATGCCCTGGCTAAAATCCGCCGGGCCAAAGAAAAGCATGTCAATGCCATCAAGGGAGGCAATGGCATCAAGGTCACTTAGCGGTTCCGGATCTTCAATTTGTACGATGATAAACCGCTCCTTATTTGCCTGAGGAAGATAATCTTTATAATCTATGGCCGCGTATCCGCCATCAGCGTTTCCTCCATCAAGTGGTCGGCGGCCAATTGGATGGAAGCGAGTCATCCGCACTACTTTTCGAGCATCATCAATTCCCATAATATGAGGTACCATAATGCCTGTAGCATCCAGTTCGAGGGGTTTGATATAGTCACTGTAGCCACCTCGTGAAACCCTCACCATTACATCCATATCGTTGCTTTTGGCAGCCCAGATATGCATCTGAAGAGATGACCAGTCATGAGCCAGATGTTCGTTATCAATCCACACGCAATCGAATCCGGCCATTCCGGACATATCCGTTACCTGAGGATCAAAATGGACATGGAAACAACTCACCACTTCACCCTTTCTTAGCTTTTGTAATACTTTGCTTGGTCTCATTTTCATAATTATGTGTATTTAATTTTCATATATCCAATCAAGATTTATCCTGCTGATATGTGTTATGGCAAGGCCACTCTTTACTTTACTGTTCCCAGCACAATGGCCAAGCAAAACATACTCTCCTGTGAAATCGATAGCCGTATAACAGTACCATCCGTCGGGATCATCTGCCAGTGTTCTTAGTCCTTGCCAGGTTTTACCTTCATCTTTACTAATGCCTAAGTTAAAGGGCGTTCTTTTCCCTGCAATGGCTTCATCTTCTCCACCATTATTGTTCCAGACCATCAATAGATCGCCCGTTGTGGGTAAACGTTCGATAGAAGCGGGAGAGCGAGGTGACTTGATAGTGCTTGGTTCAGCTGAAGACCATGACTCTCCCTGATCAGAAGAATATGATACATATTGAAATCCTGAATTGTTACGCATAAACATCAAGATTCTTTCATCCTTTAAAACAACCACACCAGGTTCCTGAAGCATAATTCCATCTGGATTTGCAACTTCCCTTCCTGCTTTCCATGATCTGCCATAGTCATCTGAAAAATAGGTTTGAATCCGCCCGGTAGCTGACCATTCCATGTCCGTGGCGGCGTGTTGAGATACGGGTACTATTAACCTGCCATTTTGTAATTGGATTACGCGATCATTATTCAACACAAAATATCCAATTCGTTCACTAATACATTCAATCTCTTCGCCCCATGTATTGCATTCATCTTTAGAAATGCGGAGTATAGGTCTACAGTCTGTAAGTGAATTCTTTCGGAGATAGAATAGTGCAATGTCTCCATTTAATAACCTTAAAAGACTAACACTCATTAAGTTTAACCCCGACTCATTCGAGAAAAGTATGATATTGTTATCGCTCCAGGTTATTCCTTCATCATCTGAAAATCGGCTTGCAAGAACGGCTGATGCATGATCTCCATCCCCACTGGTAAAGTGAGAGTAGATAAAAAGAATCCGCCCGTCTTTCAGTGTAATGAAATCTCCTTCACTGTTTCTGGGATTAAGATCTGATGGCGATAATTGCAATACAATTTGAGGAGTATTGTTATCAATACTGGAATTTTGTGTATTGGTGGCACATGATAAATGAATGAAAAAAATTGACATGATAATGGGAGCAAATCCTATATTCATTTTTGATTAATTAAGGGTTATACATGGATATTTGTAAAGACTATTTTATTCTGGCTCTTTATCCTCAGATTACCATGCTAGTAATCTAAGTGCAAAGGTACCCCATTAATGATATGAAATAATATCATTTAAGAACAAAAGCACTGACTACATGCCTACTACAGATTCTAATTTAGAACAGAATTAAATAATAACAAAAATATTAAAACAAACTATGCGAATAGGTTGACTCTTATCTGTATATACTATATTTAAATCCCGCAGACCACTAATATTAATTCGCATTTCAATTGAGATAACAGTCCAAAAATAATTTTTTATGGAGAACAATACCCGTCGAAATTTCATGAAAACACTGGTAGCATCCCTTGGTGCTGCCGGGTTGGCAGGAAGCAGCAGCCTTTTAAGCTCATGCAGCAGCATTGAGTCGGTTGATGGGGATAAAATTACCCTGCTAACATCGAGCGGAGAGTTGGTTGAGGTTGACAAATCACAGTTAAAACCAGCTGAAATACCATCTCTTTCTGAGAATCAAAAACGAGGAAGGAAGGGATTGCCAGGGAAAAGCTGGGTAATGGTAATAGACCTCTCCAAATGCAGGAATGCACGAGAGTGTATGAAAGCCTGCCAGAACCATCATCAGCTCCGTCCTGAACAACATCATATAAATGTATTGCAGATGCAGGACACCGAACATACTGCGCCATATTATATGCCAAAGCCCTGCCAGCATTGCGACAATCCCCCCTGTACCAAGGTTTGCCCGGTAAATGCGACATTTAAACGTGAGGATGGGATCGTGCTGATTGACAATGAGAGATGTATCGGGTGCAGGTTCTGTGTGGCTGCTTGTCCATATTCAGCCAGGGTGTTTAACTGGTTCGAACCCAGGGATGCTGAAAAATACGAAGGTGTTACCTACAATATTGAAGCCAATGTACCACAGAAGAAAGGAACCATATCCAAATGTCTTTTCAGCGCTGACCGCCTGCGTGATGGAAAGCTTCCTTCCTGCGTATCTGCCTGTCCCAATGGAGTCTACTGGTTTGGCGACCGGAATGAAGATGCAGTTACCAATGGCACTACGAAAGAGACGGTTAGCTTGAGCAAACTGTTAAGTGAGGGAGCTGCCTATACGCTGATGAAAGAACTTGGAACAGAACCTCGTGTATTTTATCTTCCTCCAAAAGACAGGGCCTACCCATTTGTAGCAGAAAATAAAATTTAGACACATGAATAAAATTGAGTCTCCTGAAGAATCAAGAAAATTGTTAGACAGGATTGTTATCGACCTGACACGATCCATCGTAAAGAAGGATGAATTAACCCGGTTCTGGTTCTTCATTCTGCTTATGTTCGTGGGCGTCGGTCTCTGGGGTTGGATCATTCAAGTTGATAAGGGGCTGGGAGTAACAGGAATGAGGGATTATGTCTCCTGGGGCTTGTATGTAGCCAACTTTGTTTTTTTTGTTGCCGTAAGCCTGGTTGGCTTATTGATCAGTTCTGTCCTGCAGTTGTTGAAGTTCAGCTGGGGAAAAACAATATCCCGGGCTGCCGAACAAATTTCAGTAGCCACTGTTGCCCTTGCGGGAATCATCATCGTTATGGACATGGGCCGCCCCGATAGATTGCTTAATGTATTTTTCCACGGAAGGTTTGCCTCACCAATTGTTTGGGATTTAACGGTTGTATCAACCTACCTGGCTATCTCGGTGTTGCTTTTTTACATCCCTCTTATTCCGGATCTGGCCATCCTGCGTGACCGTATGGGATCAGAAATTCCAAAATGGAAACTGAATTTATATAAATTCCTCGCCCTTGGATGGAAGGGAAATGCACAGCAATATGCAACTGTATACCATGCAGTGCGCGTGCTGATGATCCTGATCATCCCGGTAGGTTTGTCCATTCATACGGTAACTTCCTGGCTGTTTGCGGCAACCCTGCGTCCTGGTTGGGACAGTACCATATTTGGTCCCTACTTCGTTGTCGGAGCCTTCGTAGCAGGATCGGCAGCACTGATCATACTCATGTACGTATACCGCATGAGATACGGCTTGAAAGATTATTTTGAAGACCTGCACTTTGACAGGATGGGGAAACTCCTGGTACTCGTTTGCCTTGTATACCTTTACTTCAACATCAATGAATTCCTGGTTCCGGCATATAAGATGAAATCAGCGGAAGGAGTCCACTTGACAGAATTGTTCTCAGGAGGTTATGCTTTCCTTTTCTGGTTTGTTCAAATTGCTGGCATAGCTTTGCCTATCTTGTTGATACAGCTGAAATATTTCCGAAAACCTGGTCCCCTGACCATCATTTCGGTTTTCGTTTTATTTTCTTCCTGGTTTAAAAGATATTTGATTGTTATCCCCACCATGGAACATCCCTTCCTCCCGGTCCAGAATGTGCCTGAACACTTCCATCATTATTCACCAACGAGTACGGAAATAATGATCATGCTGTTCTCATTTTTCACTTCCATACTGATTATCTCTATTCTGGCTAAACTTTTTCCTGTGATCACCATCTGGGAATATGCCGAAGAAAAGGGGATAGACCGGAAATATTTTATAGAAAAACCTTAAAACTTATCTGCCATGAAGATGAAATGGAATATTATACTTTTAGCCATACTGGTACTTCCGGCACAGCAGGTTTTAAGCCAGGAATGGCCGGTCCCACCCGATCAGTCCCTTTTACCCAATCCCTCTGAATATAATCTTGAAAATATAAAAAGAGGAAAGGAGATATATACCCGAAATTGCCAATCCTGCCATGGTGACCCTGGGAAAAATAATCCGCTTGCACTGGACCCTCTCCCGGTTGATATTGCATCAGAACGTATGCATGCAAATTCCGAAGGAGACATGTTCTATAAAATAACTGCTGGCAGGGGGATCATGCCACCCTTTAAAGCTTCCATTTCGGAGGATGACAGGTGGAAACTAATCAATTTTATTATGAATTTCAAACCCGGTGGCATACAATTGCTTGTGGATGCTCCACCGGTAAAGGCTAAACTGCTGGCTTCGGTAAATGAGGATAAGTCAAGCGTTGAAATCCTGGCTGAACTTGATGGTCCGGAAAGAATTGGCTTGGTGAATGCTCCGGTGATTATCAGTGCAAAGAAAACATTTGGGGACATTGAACTCGGCAGAAGCATTACCAATGGAGACGGGAGGACAGAGTTCTTTATTCCCGAAAATATCATTGGTGATGAAGAAGGTTATGTAAGCATTGTCGTTTCTCTTGGCGATGGTTACGAGGCCAATGAAGTAGCACTTGAGAAAGCCAGGGTTGGCCAGAATAAAGTTGTTCCCAGGCTCATCAGGGGCGAAGTCCTCTGGTCAACCAATGATAACATTCAGTTGTGGCTGCTCTTTTCCTATGTTGTGGCAGCCGGAGGTGCCTGGCTGGTTATCGGGTACATAATATTTCAAATCATTAAAATAAAAAGGTACAGTAGGTCTTCATAATTCAAATTGGATGAATATTTTTTACCTGTTGATAGGAGTTAGTTTGTTTGCTGCACTTATTTTTCTTGCCGCCTTTATCTGGGCTGTTCGAAATGGCCAGTTCGATGATAATGAAACTCCATCAAGACGTATTCTATTTGAAGATGAACCTATAGAAAATGAGGAGATAGACAAATAATAAGAACAAATGATTTAATGCCAAAACATATGGAAAATCAGAAATTCTATTACGATAATAAGATTGTAAAGTTATTTATCATTGCAACCATCGTCTGGGGAGTTGTTGCCGTATTGGTCGGATTATTGGTTGCGCTTCAGATTGCATACCCGTTTTTTAACTTCGGACTTGAATTTACTACATTCGGAAGGACGCGGCCAATTCATACCAATGCCGTGATTTTTGCATTTGTGGGAAATGCCATATTTGCTGGTGTCTACTACTCCCTTCAAAAACTACTGAAAGCACGACTTTTCAGTGACCTACTAAGCAAAATCCATTTCTGGGGTTGGCAACTTATTATTGTGCTTGCGGCATTGACTTTTGCCCTGGGTATCACTACCTCAAAGGAATATGCTGAACTGGAATGGCCAATAGATATTTTGGTGGCGGTCGTCTGGGTGATTTTCGGCTGGAATATGATCGGAACCATTATCAAAAGAAGGGTTCAGCATATCTATGCCGCCATCTGGTGGTACCTGGCTACATTTATTGGTGTGGCCATATTGCATGTGGTGAATTCTTTTGAACTGCCCATCAGTTTGATAAAAAGCTATCCCATATATGCAGGGGCCCAGGATGCTGTTGTTCAATGGTGGTACGGACATAACGCCGTAGCATTCTTCCTCACAACCCCATTTCTCGGATTAATGTACTATTACCTTCCAAAAGCCGCAAACCGGCCCATATATTCCTACCGTTTATCCATCATTCATTTCTGGTCCCTGATCTTCCTTTACATGTGGGCAGGGCCTCACCATTTGTTATACCAGGCATTGCCTGATTGGGCCCAGGCGCTGGGCGTAACTTTTTCCATCATGCTCATCGCTCCCTCCTGGGGGGGCATGATAAACGGATTACTGACACTCAGGGGTGCCTGGGATAAGGTCCGTGATAATGCAGAACTGAAGTTTCTGGTCGTAGCGGTTACTGCCTATGGTATGTCTACTTTCGAGGGACCGATGATGTCGCTGAAAAATGTGAACCAGATCACACACTTCACGGATTGGACCATTGCTCATACGCATATTGCAGGCATGGCCTGGAACGGGGGTATTGTTTTCGGGATACTCTACTGGCTTGTCCCAAAACTATTCAGAACGAACCTTTTCTCCAAGAAACTGGCCAATGCGCATTTTTGGATCGCCACATTATCCATTCTTATTTATGCTATTCCGCTTTACTGGTCGGCCGTTACCCAGTGGTTAATGCTAAGGGAATATACCCCTGAAGGATACCTGGCATATCCGAATTTCCTCGAGACACTCACCCAGATATTACCCATGTATACCATTCGCATCGTCAGCGGGGTCATGTTCCTGACTGGCTTCCTTTTGATGGTTTACAATCTGTTTAAAACCATGGCGCTCGGAAAGATTGAAAACAATGAACTTTCTGAAGCTCCTGCCCTTGTTCTACAGGGAGCCAGGAATCCTTTGAAAGAATCTGTCCATCGCTGGATGGAGAGAAGGGCAGTTCGTTTTTCCATTGTGGTATTTATTGCCCTGGCCATAGGTGGTGCAGTGGAGATTATACCCATGATATTTATCAAATCCAATGTTCCGACCATTGAAGCTGTAACGCCCTATACTCCCCTTGAACTGGAGGGGCGAGATATCTATGTATCAGAAGGATGCTACACATGCCACTCACAGATGGTACGTCCTTTCCGCTGGGAAACTGACCGCTATGGAGAATATTCCAAAATTGGTGAATTTGTCTACGATCATCCCTTCCAGTGGGGATCGCGGCGCACAGGTCCGGACCTGGCCAGGGCAGGTTTCGTTAGTGGCCCCATGTATAAAAATGCAGCCTGGCATTACAACCATTTTATGGATCCACAAAAAATGAACGAGCAGTCGATCATGCCCAATTATGCCTGGTTTGCAAAGAAGGATATGAACCTGGATATGATCCCGGCAAAGATCAGGGCCATGCAGACACTGGGCGTACCATATCCTGAGGGTTTTGATGAAAAGGCAGTGGAGGACTTGATGTTACAGGCAGAGCAGATTGTGAACGATTTGAAGAATTCTAATATTGACATAGAACCAACCAAACAGATGGTTGCCATGATCGCATACATGCATAAACTGGGAAGGGATATTGCTCCGCCTTCCGTGGAAGTGGTAAATTCTTCTTCAGAAACTGAATGAAAATGGTAAGCGATTTACTAGAAAATATTGAGGGTATACAGGTCTATTATATTCTGGGCCTGTTGATATTTTTTATCTGTTTCGTCGTCATCCTGGTCCGGACAATGCGAAGACCTGCCAGCGAGATGAAGGAGATCAAAGAATCGATTTTAAATGATAATGACTCATAAGAAATAATTATATCTTAAAAAATCGGGGTATGGAAGAAAATACTCAAAACAACGGAAATCAGCCAGGTATGAATGATGCGGACGAAAAATTCTCGGACCATAACTACGATGGGATACAAGAGCTGGACAATCCTCCTCCTGCATGGATTATGGCCATCTTTTATATTACGATCGCCTTCTCCATCATTTATGCCGCATATTATTTCTGGCTCGATGTAGGGGACCATCAAGATGCCAAATATGCAGCAGAAATCTGAACTGCATGATGCCAAATATCAGCTGAAAAGTGAATCTCCAGAAGAAATAGTACTGCTTTCTGGTGAAACCGACATTGCCGAAGGAAAAACAATTTATCAGGAGATGAATTGTTGGACCTGTCATGGAACCAACCTGGAAGGAAATGCCATTGGTCCGAATCTAGTGGATAATGCCGCGATAAATGGTTGCGATTTCCAGAGTACTTTCAACATAATTAAGAACGGGGTCCCGGCAAAAGGAATGACTCCTTTTAAGGCACAGCTCAGTGACAACAGGATACAGAAAGTAACCAGCTACATTATAAGTCTTAAAGGATCTAATCCAGCCAACGCCAAGGAACCACAAGGGGATCCATGTGAATAAGACGGATATTTCATTCAGAGACAAGCCTATAAACCTTGATGAAAAGGGGAGTAGAAAGTGGGTGTATGCGAAGAAGCCAAAGGGCAAATGGTACAGGCGCCGTGCGGTCTTCAGCTGGTTTGTATTAGTATTCTTTATAGCAGTACCTTTTATCAGGATTAATGGAAATCCTTTCATCCTGCTTGATATCAGCAGCCGGAAATTTATTCTCTTCGGAGCCATTTTCTGGGCCCAGGACACCCTGATCCTTTCATTATTGATGCTTTCATTTGTTATGTTCATTGTATTGTTCACCGTGACTTTTGGAAGATTGTGGTGTGGCTGGGCATGCCCTCAAACCATTTTTCTCGAAATGGTCTTCAGAAAGATCGAGTATTTCATTGAAGGGGATTACCGGAAGAGGCTTAGACTTGACAAGGGCCCATGGACAGGAGAAAAAATCCTGAAAAAAGCAGCTAAGCACTCCATTTTTGTTTTAATATCCATTGCCATGACCAATACTTTTTTACTATGGTTTATAGGCACAGAAAAATGGTTTGTATTGATCTCTGAACCCATAAGCGCGAATTTATCGGGTTTTGTTATCATGCTGATTGTTTCTGCTTTCTTTTACTGGGTTTATGCCTATTTCCGGGAACAGATCTGCACAATGGTCTGTCCTTACGGAAGGATGCAGGGAGTATTGCTCGATTCAAAATCCATCGTAGTCAGTTACGATTATAAGCGTGGAGAACCCCGGGGAACAAAGACAGATGGAGACTGCATCGACTGCCACCAGTGTATTTCAGTTTGTCCGACAGGCATAGACATCCGCGACGGTACCCAGCTTGAATGTATTAACTGTACAGCCTGTATTGACCAGTGCAACAGCGTAATGAAAGCAACAGGAAAGGAACCTGGACTGATCCGATACGATTCTGAACATGGAATCCAGATTGGCCATTCGAACATCTGGAATGCACGGAACCGTGCTTATTCTGTAGCTTTAATCATCCTGTTCTCTTTCTTCATATATACCTTATTCTCCCGGCCGGTTATTGAAACCACTATTTTACGTACCCCGGGACTCCTGTACCAGGAAAACGAGAATAATACAATTTCGAATGTTTACAACATTAAAATTGTAAATAAAACACATGAATATTTACCTTTGGAAATTCGGTTAATTTCGCACCAGGGAGAGATAAGAATGGCCGGAAGTAAAATGGACATTCAGGACCAGGCCATGTTTGAATCTACCTTTGTCCTGTTTATTCCCAGGGATCAGATTACCAGTGATAAAACCGAAGTTGAATTTGGGATATTCAGCAAGGATGAACAAATCGAGACCTACAAAAGCACTTTTGTTGGCCCTTAGAAGAATCAATCATGAAATTTAATTGGGGAACAGGAATTCTGGTCTTTTTAATTCTTTTTTTATCAGCGGCGGCTGTTTTTATCTTTTTTGCGATGAGGCAGGACGTAAACCTGGTACATGAAGATTATTACGAACAGGGAGTTGATTATTCTGCAAAGATGGATGTAGACGCCAGGTCAGCTATATATAAAGATGCTATTAAGACCTATACAGAAGATGGGTCGCTTGTAGTAGATTTCGAACCGTCGCTGGCTTTAAGTATTGATTCCGGATCTGTGCTCATGTTCCGTCCCTCAAACAGTAGCCTTGATTTTAACATGCCATTCGGTAAAATGGAGAGCTCATTGAAAATCCCAGGATCCAACCTGGTCAACGGGAGGTATATTCTAAAGCTCAGCTGGTACTCCAAAGAATTGTTGTACGAAATCGATGAAACAATTTATATCGAATAAGAAATAATTCATAATGCTTGTTCTTTTCTCAGCCTTTTTGCTTGGTTTAATGGGAAGTTTCCATTGTGCCGGTATGTGTGGACCTATCGCCATAGCTCTACCCCTGCATGGCAACCGATTGCCCCAGAAAATATATGGGGGATTATTGTATAACCTGGGCAGAACTTTGACTTATGGGGTAATGGGTGCGGTATTCGGCCTGTTGGGCCAGGGCATTAGCATGATCGGTTTTCAGCAGAAAATTTCTATCATCATGGGAGCTATCATGATTATTTCAGTGTTCTTCCCTGCTTTATTTAAAAACCAGTACAGTACAGATAAAAGCTGGATATCATGGATTGGGAAGCTTAAATCTGCCATCGTCAAGATGTTTGCCATCCGGTCATTCTCAAGCTTGTTTTTTATTGGACTTGCCAATGGTTTACTTCCCTGTGGATTGGTGTACATTGCCATTGCCGGGGCCATTGGAACAGGTGAAGTTGGTTATGGATCCCTGTATATGCTAATGTTTGGGCTTGGCACGATTCCAATGATGCTTAGCATTGCAATCGCCGGTAATGTTTTAAGCGTAGCTATTCGGAAAAAAATAAATAGGCTTATTCCGGTGCTTGTGGTAATTGTTGGGATATTTTTCATCCTTCGCGGATTAAGTTTAGGAATTCCCTTTTTAAGTCCCCCAAAGGAGAAAATTGAAAAGAAATTTGAAAAGAGCCTTGAAAAAGAGCAATCCATGTTCCAGCAAACCTCAATCGGGAAAAGTTATTCCTTCTTTGCCTGATGAATAAAAAAGGAGACAATATTTGTGTCCACTGTGGAGCTGACTGCGGGAAACATCCGGTGAGTTGGAATGAATTGCCATTTTGCTGTAACGGCTGCAAAACCGTTTATCAGCTTTTGAATGAAAACAGGCTCTATAATTATTATGAGATTGATAACACCCCCGGAATTAAGGTTGAGACCACTGAATTCGGAAATAAATATGCTTTTCTGGACAAAGATGAAATAAGAGAAAAGCTTATAACCTTCTCCGAGGGTGGAATATCAAAAGTCAAATTATATATTCCTGTCATTCACTGCTCATCCTGCATCTGGCTGCTCGAAAATCTACACAGGCTGAACAAAGCCATAAAACATTCCTTTGTAAACTTTACGAAAAAAGAGATTGACATTACTTTCGATGAAACACTGATCAGTCTAAGACAACTTGTTGAGTTGCTTTCATCCATTCACTATATCCCCGACCTTTCCGTTAGTCTTTCACAAAATGAGGAAGATCCCCACTCCTACAAAAAGCTATTGTATAAAATCGGAGTAGCCGGATTTGTATTTATCAATGTAATGACCTACAGTTTGCCTGCATATTTTAACGGCGAACCCCTGGATGATAAATTGCAATCTCTGCTCAGCCTGTTGAGTTATTTTTTGGTAATCCCGGTAGTCTTTTACAGCGGCAACGACTATTTCATTTCCACCTATAAAAACATCAGAAAAAGGAATGTAAGTATTGATCTGCCCATTGCGCTTGGCATTTTGGTACTATTCCTTGTCAGCAGTTATGAAATACTTTTTGCTGGAGGTCAGGGATATTGCGACAGTCTTTCCGGATTTATATTCTTTCTTCTTGTCGGTAAATGGTACCAGGGAAAAACTTATGAAGCACTCTCATTTGACAGGAATTACAAATCGTATTTCCCCATTGCTGTGACTAAGATCAATAAACAGATTGAAGAAAGTGTTTTACTCGAAAATATTGAGGTCGAAGACGAGTTGATCATCCGGAATAAGGAACTTATTCCCGCAGATTCAACAATCATTGAGGGAGAAGGAAGAATTGATTACAGTTTTGTTACCGGGGAATCGACTCCGGTTATTAAAGGACAAGGGGATTTTATCTATGCCGGTGGCAGGCAGATGGGGGAGATTATTAAAATATCGGTAAAAAAGCGGGTCAGCCAGAGCCATCTGACCAAACTCTGGAACCAGGACAGAACGTATGAGAAGCCCAGCGATTCTCTGAAATCACTTTCGGACAGGATCAGCAAATACTTCACCCTGATCATTGTGGCTATTGCAACTGCCGGTTTCGCTTTCTGGATGATTCGGGGAGATGTCCATACTGCCATTTTTGTATTCACAGCCGTGCTTATCGTTGCCTGTCCATGTGCCCTGGCCTTATCCATTCCATTTACTTTCGGAAGTACCATGCGAATTTTTGGAGAAAGTGGACTCTATATAAAAAATGCCAGCGTTATTGAAAGATTATCACATATTGATACAATTGTTTTTGATAAAACCGGAACACTGACCAAACCCAACGAAAACAAAATTGAATTTACTGGAGATGTCTTTTCTGCAGACGAAAAAGATGCTATTTATTCCCTGGCAAAACAATCGACACACCCTTTAAGTATCGCCATTGTGAATTCCCTTAACGGTGTGAATTATCATCGGCCGGAACATTTCGTGGAAGTATCGGGCAGGGGCATTTTTGGCAAAGTAAAAAAACTGGAAATAAAAATCGGGTCTGAGGAATACGTGACAAATTCACAAAGCCTGAAGGAACAAAAATCCTCTGAAGTCTATGTTTCAATTAATCAACGATTAGCCGGCTATTATACAATTAGCAACCAGTATCGCACAGGTTTTGAAGAGGTTTTAGGTATACTGAAAAAAGAATTCAGGTTATTCGTGGTTTCCGGAGATAATGACTCAGAAATGAATAACCTTTCTGTGTATTTTGAGAAGGAGAACCTGTTATTCAACCAGAACCCGGGCGACAAAGCAGACTTTATTAAATCCCTGCAGGACAAAGGGCATAATATACTGATGACAGGTGATGGATTAAATGATGCCGGTGCACTTATGCAGAGCGATGTGGCATTGACCATTGCCGATAAAGTGTATCATTTCTCACCAGCCAGCGATGCCGTTCTGGAAGCAGGCCAGTTTCAAAAACTGGCAACATTTATCCGTTTTACAAGAACATCGATAAACATTGTAAAACTGAGTTTCCTGATTTCATTTATCTATAATACCATTGGTATTGGGTTTGCCATTACCGGGAATCTTTCGCCCATTATTGCAGCCATATTAATGCCACTGAGTTCGGTTTCTGTGGTTGCATTTGCCACCTTGATAACCCGGGCGACTGGCAAATATCTGAAAGTAACGAACCATCGCCCGGTGCACCAGGCTTCAGTGCAATAATAATCACTCTAAAATTATTTCCCAGCACGGACGGAGTCAGTAAACAGAAAAGGTTTTTGCCCTTCCGGATCCATGCTAACCCTGATTACATATTCGGTGCCTCGTTTTAGAACAGTATCACAGGGGAGACCCACCATGGTTGCCTGAAATGGTTGCAGAACAGGAACATTTCCCGAAGCCAGATGGACAATCTGATCATTACTAAAATACCCAATTTTTATGGGAGTAGGTTCAGAAGGCACCTGCCCAAAATTCTGAACTTCAATTTTTATATGCCATCCATCAATACCTTTGGCTATTTCAGGTAAGCGTGCCGACAGGATCGGTTCGATATAATTTACCCCGGGCAAGCGGGCGTAACCAAATAGCAATTCCCCCCTGTTGGTTTTTCCAAGTAACTTGGCTGTGAAATTCTCATTATTGATCCCATTTCCCTTTCCATCGAAGGTAACGACAAGATCATCACCCCTTTTTTCTGTTTCAAGTGTTTTGCTTCCCCTGCCAAAATTGACTTCTTCGGGGGCCCCAAAACGTAAGGATCCCAAATCCACATCTGTATGCGGATTAAACCCCTTTTCTGCTTCAATTTTTACCCTGATTGATTTCGTAGATACATCTATTTTATCTTCATTAAGAATCGTCAACAGCCGTCCAACTGTCAGGGGAATACAGATGTGTTTTGAACTATGGTTATCGCTGGACAGATCATCCCATTTGATGGTGTCAATCACGGCAAAATGGGCCTGGGTGGCACGACCATATTCGTCCTGTAATACTTTGATGCGTTCATATTTAAACCAGTCTTCCTCTGTACCATCTTCATAACTGGCAATGCCTGGTAAATATGCTTCTCCAGGATCCACCTTCCAGTTAATACCATCTTTTGATCGTAAATAATATGCAATGCGGCCATACCAGTCATTCACAATCAAATGGTATTGAATGTTGGTTTTCCAGATAACAGGATCTTCAAAGCGGCCTTCTACCGGTGGGTAAACACTCTCATCCGTCACCTGGAAATAAGGCGATATTCCGTTTTGACTGAACCAGACACCTCCTCCACGGCAAACCATCAGATAAGATCCGTCTTCTCGTCGGGCAAATGTCAGGTTTGAGAAACCGTCATGAATTCTGCGGTTTCTGGGATCGAAAATAAATTCATCATACTTCCATGGACCGTCCAGGGCTGGAGCTTTATAGTAACCCTTGTAAACGTATATGACATAGCTGCCATCCAACAGCTGGAACAATTCAGGATTATGCCCGGGACCAATGGCCTTTTTGACTTTATACGGTCCAAAGGAGTTCTCGGCAACCGCCTGTATTACCTCTGATTCCGGCCAGGCCATATGGCCTTTTTCTGCATCTTCTCTCCACCGACATACGAACAGGTAGTATTTGCCATCCTCCCCAAGCCTGGCATTGCCACCCCAATATGAAAATTCATTGTCTTCAAGTCCATTTTCAATATATCGTGGTACTACTCCGGCAGCTCCCCAGGTGTCATCTGTCAATGGCCCTTGCACATGCATGGGCAGGAAGCGGTCCATGAAGCGCCCCCCGTACATTAATTTGTCCCACTCTGCCGGCCGCTCCCTTTCGGTGATCTGGGCCTGGCTGCCGGCAATAGGTAGTCCTAATAATAAAGCAACAATTAGAAAATTTTTCATATTTTAATAAATTAATCCCGGTCTGAAATTTATGATCCCTTTTTCATTCGCTGAGCATTCTATTTTTAACATCACCGCAATTTTACTTTCATCCGTTATCTGGGCTGTCCGGTTGATATTGATTGTGTTCTCATTTACTGTCACAAATTTATCAAGTGCCTGATTACCATTGTAATACAATTTAATCTCACTTATCTTGATTTTTGTGTTTGGACTTTGCGGCACTATTTGCAGGGAGTATTGGCCGGGGAGCTTAATTTTACCGCTTAGATCAATTTCTATTCTCCGTTTTTCGTCCTTATTGATTTCCCATTCCTGCAGGTTCTGCCATTCAGACCAAACGGAAACGCTTCGTTTTGGTGGTGCAACAAAGTCTTTCACATAGTGGACTGACATATTTCTGATCATGGGTTCTCCAACAGCTTTATCGATAGTCAATCTGACTTTGGAGACCTCAATCTCGGGAAAATAGTCAATTTTTTTGCGCCCAATCGATTGCCCTTCATATAACCTGATCCACTCTCCCCCAAAATATCCATCCAGCGTGTATTCCCGGATGCGTTGCCCCTGGTGATAATCCTCCATGGTAACAATGTGATTTATCCGACGCTGCCCGGAAAGATCAAGGATGAGTTCATTCCCATTTGTATCATACACCTCTGCTATGGGTGACTCGAACCGACTCTCTATTTCTTTTCCAAATGCCTTATAAAGTTGCCTGTCTTCTTCCGGTATCAGTCCGGTTGTATCAGGTGTTGAATTCAATAAAAAGACGCTGCCATACCCCACAGATTTGTAATAGCATTCCATGAGCTGGTCAAGGGATTTTCGCTTTTCCATTTTTTCAGGAGCCCAGAACCAAAAATGATCATATAAAGTTGTGTTCGTCTCAAGCGGAGCCCAGATATCGCCATTGGGATCATCATGGACCTGGGTTGAAACACCAGAATTAAAATCCTCACTTTTTACTGTATTCCAAACTGGATAGAACAGCATTCCAGACTCTGTCCCAGGCCAGCGCAATGTAGCATGGGGGCCCTGGAAAATCACTGAATTTCTGGCATGTTTTTCCAATATATCAGATACATCAATTACACAGCTCCCATCAAACCATACTTCCAAAACATCACCATAATTACTCAATGTTTCAGTTAATTGCTGCCGGAACACTTTATTATAGGCTTCCTGTTTTCCAGGATCGCTGGTTCTGCCACCACTTCCAACACCAGCACCCCAGGTATCATCTCCGGGATAAACATAGATGCCCAGGTTCAATCCATATTTCTCACAGGATACAGATAACTCTTTCAATACATCCCCTTTTCCATCCTTATAAGGGGTATTCTTGATACCATAATCAGATGTTTCAGTCTGCCACCAGCAAAAACCTCCTGTATGCTTGGCTACAAAAAGAATCTCTCTGGCCCCCCATAGCGTAGCTGTTTCACACCATTGATCTGTATTCAGAGCAATAGGATTTATCCGCCCCAAAGGTGTAGAGTGATCATCATATTCCCTCCCCTGCCAGGTACAGGGATCCAGGCAAACAAACATGATACGCTCCTGCTCGTGCCATGCATATTGAACTGAGGAAGGTGTTGCCAGATTTTGGAGATCCTGGGAATATGTCAAATGACATATCAGTACAAATAAAAATGTAATAAAGTTTGTTCGGGTATAAAACCTTGTCCCCATTATAATTTCTCTGAAAGTAATTCTTCTTTTGCTTTTATGAGCTTTTGTTTAGCCTCTTAGGAAACCTTGGGATATGATAGCTTTAGCTTTTCAAATTCAATATAGATTACCGAACCAATGCAAATTCTTGTAAACCATTTATCATCTGCAGGCAGGACATACCAAGGTGCTTCTTCCATTGATGTGGCACTGATCATTTCTGAAAATGCATCCTGGTATTTATCCCATAATTTACGTTTCTACGATATCTGCAGATGAGAATTTCCAGTTTTTCTTAGGATTATCAATTCTCTCTAGAAAGCGCTTTTTCTGCTCCTTTTTCGACAGATGTAGGAAGAATTTTAAAACAATTGTGCCGTTTTCTATCAGATTCTTCTCGAAACGATTTATCTGCTTGTATCGCTTTTCCCAGAATTTTTCATCTATGTCTTTAACTGAATTAATCCCCGGGATATTCTCATTCAAGATATACTCCGGATGTACTCGCGTGACCAGTACATTTTCATAATGTGACCGGTTAAAAATTCCGATCTCTCCCCTGGCCGGCAAGGCTTTATAATGCCTCCATATATAATCATGATCCAGTTCCTCTGATGAAGGTACTTTAAAGCTGGTAACTATAACACCCTGAGGATTAAATCCTGTCATAACATGTTTGATCTCACTATCTTTTCCGGCAGCATCCATAGCCTGAAGTACAATCAGGACACTGTGACGATTATCCGCATACAACATATCCTGCATACTGGCAAGCTGTTTAATCCCGTTTTCGAGTATTTCCGTTCCTTCCTTCTTGTTGATCATTTTATGATCATAATCAGTATCGAAATAAGCAAGTTACATTTTCTATTGTAATTAAAAGGAATTCACAATATTGATGCCCCGGTAAACAAATAAACCCCCGAAAATAATTAATACAACGAATAAGATCAACACCCTGTTTCTTATCAACCATATTTTCATTTTACCAAATATCGCTTCAGCGTTATTTCGGAACAGGAGAAAGATGGCATGAGGTAGCAATACCCCCATCGAGGCAACCAGGCAAAACAGTATCAACACAATCAATTCCTGGTTGAAATCAAGACCAGAACTTCCAATCGATGCAGCACCAGTGGCAACCATTGAAGCATTCTTAATATTTGGACCTGAAAAAATAAAGCCAATGATCAATGCATGTATAAATCCATACGAATCCACTTTCTCCAGCCATTTTGGCGGAGCAACCTGTTCTCCCTTTTTTGGAATATTCTTTACAATGAATAAACTACAAACAAGGAAAGACGACCCAAGAGAGATCCGGATCCAACCTGACAGTAAGGACGGTTCACCGCTTGCATCATTAAGCCCCGGACTTTGCAGGATGATTGTTCCTACAAGCATTAATCCAATAAACCATCCCAGAAGAAATGAATATGAATTGGATATTGCCCTTGGTGTTATAAGCAGTATCATGATAGCAATAATTGGACCCGGACTCGCCGCAATACCCAATGCCAGAGGAATTGATATACTTAAGGCATTAAATATGGATCCCATTTATATGAGATTTTTGAAATTATTAATCTTAATCCTGATAGCCTGAATTTCAACTCAATCATCTACCATTCCAGCAAAGATATAATCCTCCGCAGTACTAGCAAGATCATTTCTCAATTGAAATACCATAGTATTTTTCAATACATTAATCCCGGTCTGAAGTTTCCGGTACTATCTGCAGGGAATGTTGTCCGGGCAACTTAATCCTGCCATCTGGACCAGGCATGAATGCCACGTTTTGGAGGTGCTAATCCTACCCCAACAGATTGCAGAAGTCACAAACTCTCCCTATTTTGTATTATGAAAATATTTACTGGATGGATTCAAGATCAGAAAGGATGGGATCTTCTTTGGATCCGGTCCTGGGGAACTCTGGATCCTTTCACCCGGGGGAAAAAACCAGGAATAATAACAAATGCATACATATTTCACACAAAGTGTTACTTATGATTTTAAGAACCTTTCTGCAAATTTTAATTTTGCAATAGTGAGTGATCGTTCAGGAGGTACGCGTCATGGTATATTTAATGAGGCTGTACTAAAATTAAATGATCTGAATCCTTCTTTCGTTATGTCGATAGGTGATTTAATTGACACACGAGATCTTAAATTGTATACTACTTATAATGAAGATGTAGTAATTAATGAAAGGTGGTCAGAGTTTAATGGAATTGTCAATCAATTTAAGATTCCCTTCTTTTATACTGTTGGGAATAATGATATTAGAAATGAGAAGTGGAAGACTTTTTGGACAGAACAATTTGGTCCAACTTATTATTCTTTTAGATATAAGGATTACTTATTTATGGTTTTAGATAGTGAGGATTCTCCAGATAATGGAAATTCTTACTATGCTCATTCAACCACAGGAGGCAGCAGTAGTTTGGCAGGTATTGAACAGGGAAAGTTTGATCATATAATGTGGGCTCAGTAGGAGAAGATGGTCCCACAATAACTAATTTGGTGTTGAATGGAGTTTTGGATGATGACCCTTCTCAAAAAGCGACACAAAAGGATTATTAATATATTCATGAATCAAATGTTAAACAGAAGAGTCATAGTTTTTTTATTATTTATTGGCTTGGCATTTCCTGTAATAGCTCAACAATTATCCTCAAAATCAACCCTAACCCTAATGAGTTTTAATGTCAGGTATATTAATACAAAAGATGGAGTTAATATCTGGGCTAACCGAAAGGAAAAAGTTGCTGGGGTAATTACTTCAAATAATGTTGACATAGCCGGATTACAAGAACCATGGAAAGACCAGATTCGAGATTTGAAAAATTTATTGCCTGAATATTCATGGTTTGGATGGAGCAGAGATAATGGGAAAAGCAAGGGTGAATTTGTGCCTGTTTTTTATAAGAAAGACAAATTTTCGGTAGTTGAAAAAGGAATCTTCTGGCTTTCAGAAACACCTGAAAAAATTGGGAGTAAGGGATGGGATGTAAAATATCCCAGAATTGTTGTCTGGGCACGATTTAAAGAAAAGCAGTCGGAAAAAGAATTTTATTTTTTCAATACACATTTAGGAGGAAATATTGCGCGATATGAAAGTGCAAAATTGTTAAGAAGCAAAATTGATGAAATGACCGATGGATTGCCGGTAATTGTGACTGGTGATTTTAATTCAATTCCCGATTCACCACCTTACGAAACAATGATAAATGGGAATCATAAAGTGAAGCTTGTGGATGCTTTTCATTCAGCGATTGAAAAAAATGATGAAATATATACCAATTATTTATTTGATGGAAATGATAAAGATTTAAAAAGGATAGATTACATATTTGTGAGTCCATCAATTAAAGTCTTATACCACGAAATCATTAATAAAAGAATAGGGGAATATTATCCTTCTGATCATTTGGCTCTTAAAGCAGAAATAGAATTACATTGATTTCTTCCTGGTATGCTTATTTCACATCCCAAACAGTCATTTCTGGTTCATATAATCATTCTACTGATGAAAAACTTACTGAAGAATAGAAAGCTGATCTTTTTTATTATTGCCTCTTCCCTTAATACTGTAATGATCTCAGCAAAAACACCCGCCGTGCTTGAGGATATATTGATCAGGCGTACAGAATATGGAGTCCCCCATATCAAAGCATCCAGTCTTCATGATGTTGCACTCGGCCTGGCCTATTGCGAGCTGGAAGATTATGGAGAAAGGGTTGTACAGGCTTTACTCGCTGCCAGGGGAGACGCTGCCCTTGTTGATGGGTATGATGCAATAGAATCAGACTTCATCAGTCAGCAGCGTTATCAGCGAACCCTGGAGACATATTTTTTACTCGATCAGGATACAAGGGATATGTATGAAGGTTTTGCGGCTGGAATTAATTTATATCTTAAAACATTCCCGGATGAACTCCAGGCGTATACTTCTTTTTCATTTACAGGTTATGATGTAGAAGCAGCAACTGTCAATATCGTAACATCTGGGAGTGCAAGAAGGTTCCTGAACCGTTTGAGTGAACAGAAAGCCAGGGAAGATTCAATCATGGCCCTTCAGGAAGATGGCTCCAATGCCTGGGCATTCAGCCCTGACCGTATAAAGTCAGGAAATGCGATCCTCCTGCGAAATCCCCACCTTTCATGGGAGGCCGGGTATTATGAAGCCCATTTAACCGTAGAAGGAAAACTGAACTTTTACGGGGATTTTCGCATAGGGGGTCTGTTTGCCATTATAGGCGGATTTAATGATCATCTGGGCTGGTCCACGACAAATAATTATCCCGATCTAAATGAAATTTATGCCCTTGATATTGATCCGGAAAGACCGGACCATTACCTGTTTGATGGAGTATCCCTCCCTGTTCAGCGAAAGCTGATTACCGCAGAATTCAAAAATGGTGAGGGAATCAGCCTGGAGACAAGGGAATTTCTGACGACACCACTGGGTCCGGTTATTCATCGTGCAGATGGCAAAATCTATATTATCAAACAGGCCGGAGATGGAGAATACCGGAGAGGCCAACAATTTTTGCGTATGATGATGTCAAAAGATCTGGAGGAGTGGAAGGAAGCCATGCGGATGCAGGCTATTACCTCTTCAAACTATACCTATGCAGATGACAGGGGTAATATTTTTTATGTGTGGAATGCCGCAACCCCTGACCTGCCGCATGTATCAGGTGGTGATTCTACTTTCATTTCAGTATCCGGATCCTCGCAGGTATGGAAAAATGTGATTCCTTTTGATGATCTTCCGCAACTCCTGAATCCACAGGGGGGATACCTTCACAATGAAAACGATCCCTTCCATTTTTCCAACCTGAATGAGATCCTGCCTCCCGAAAATTATCCGGGCCATTTCCCAGAGCCAAGGCTCCGGCAGCGCAGTCAACACAGTTTACAGCTTATTCACAACGAAAAGAAATTCAGCCTGGAAGAAGTTGTGAAAATGAAACACAGCATGAAAATGGTGCTTGCTGACCAGGTCAAGGACGATCTGCTCAGAATAGCGCGAAATTCAGGTTCCGGAGCGGAGATGACAGTTGCCATAGAACAGCTTGATAAGTGGGACAATACAGTGGCTTCGGATAGCAAAGGTGGTGTTTTGTTTGCAGCCTGGTTCAGGGAATATGTAGATGAAATGGGCAGGGCAGAGCTGTTCGCCAGGCCCTGGTCCTTTCATGATCCCATGGATACACCAGGCGGAATAGCTGATAGCACAAAGGCTCTATCTGCCCTTAAAAAAGCGATAGCCCTGACCAAAGAAAAGTATGGGACCCTGGATCTTACCTGGGGAGACGTCCATCGTTTGCGCCATGGGAATCTGGATCTGCCGGTCGGTGGCGGGCCCGGGGGACTGGGTTGCTTCCGGGTGCTCGGATTCAGTGAGGATGATGACGGAAAACAACAGATCCGGAGGGGAGATGGATGGGTATTGGCCGTAGAATTCAGCAACCCGCCAAAGGCCTATTCTATCCTGGCGTATGGCCAGAGTGCAAAAGAGGAATCTCCGCATCACACCGATCAGGCAGCATTGTTTGCCAACAATAAGATGAAAAGGGTGGCTTTCACAGAAAAGGAAATCAGGAAATCAATGATACGTAGATACAGTCCTGGTGAGATATCAAATGCAAAGTGAGGGGTAGATCATTTTGGTGCCGGGGGAATATTATTCAGCTTACGCCTTTAAGATCAGATCCAGGAGCTTGCGGTCCAGTTTGTGCCCGTACCAGTCTTCGTAATCCACATCCCCGCGTCCTGAATCGAGTATTCCGAAGTCACCCCTGAAATTCCAAAGGGCAATTCCAATCCCACTCGATCCAAGTATATCGGTTACATCACCGAACCAGGCCAGGAAGTTTTCATGAAGAGTCTTGTTATGACATCCACACTCACCGCAATGCACACCCACACCCGACCTGACCAGTTCGATCCATGGCTCGTAAAACTCCTCCAGCATTGCCCTGCCAAGGGTTTGCCCGTTTACTTTTCCCGGGTATTTTAACTCAGGCATGTTAGTAATGTCCTTAAAGGCCCATGGTGCTTTGTAATGGGAAATGATATGGGGGTAATATCCCCGGCAGCTCTGGGCGATGGGCAAATGTACCAGCTCGTCAACTTTTTCAAGGGCTTTCTCATCAATTTTGTATACATCATCGGGGCTGATGTATTTCTTCCGGTCAATATCCAGGTAGGAAGGATAGGCCATTGGGATTCGCAGAAAATCAAATCCCAATCCGCCATCCATTGCAAATCCTGCTCGGTGGTCCTCCGTCGGGACCTCCTGGGATCGCGAGAGAAGAAATCCAACACATTAAATCCCTTCCATTTGGGTATCGAATTTTTAAACTTTTTCTCTTGATTTGAAAAGGCAAATACAGAATTACCTGCCACGCTAACAGCCCCAGTCATGAGGGTTGTCTTCTTAATAAAATCCCTGCGGTTTGTTTTTAAATATGATTTTATTTCATAAAGGTAATGGTGAAATATAAACATTTTTTACTGCCGGTTCAACATATATGAAGATATCTTTAGAAAGGTGGGAATTGTCAGTCTGTATATTTCCAAAGACCTGAATAAAGAAATTATGGTTGAATCCTATAAAAGCGGGGTATTTAACACAAGTGCCTAGGGACAGGTCATTGGACCGGTTACGGATCAGAGCAAAATATTCCCTGATCTGGCAGACCATACCATTCAGGACAATGCATATAAGGCCATCGGAAAGTATGTCAATGGAAAATCCGTAAAAGGTTCGAAAAGGATAGAGATTGCTGCCTGAACCAGACAGTTATCAGTGCAGATGCCTAAATTAGGAGATGTTTATTCAAAACAGAATCCAGCTGTCGGGTGTTTTCTCAAGGTAGTTGGTCCTGTTATATGCCTCACTCAGGGAGTGAAGTTTCCGCTATATCGTAGGCCTTTAAAATATCTTCGTACCTGACATACAAAACGCCATTCCGTATGACTAAATGGGACCAATGTGGCCATTTCCTGTCGAATGGCCTGAAGGTGCTGATAATTTTAAAATTATCAATTGCTGGTTCAACCAGCGCAATATTCCCGGTTTTCTCTTCATAGCAGTACAATTTGTTATCAGCAGCTATAATGGAACCTTTATTTATCCATTTTACTTCAAACATCGTTTCTCCTGTCTTCCAATCAATACAGCACCAGTTTCCATTTCCATTATGAAGCCAATTTGATCCGTAGATATAACCATTTAACAGAACAACCCCTCCATGATCAACATCTAAAGTACTATCGGTCCAGATCAGATCTGCATCGTTTCCATTTACATTCATTTTAAACATCACGCCAACATGATTATTACCACTCGTTACATAAATGTGATCGTCATGATATAGAGGAGAGTTGGTATTGGTTATCGGAAAATCAGGATGTTCTACTGGAGGATAAATATCCGAATAGGTTTTCTTCCATATGATATCACCATTTTCAGGATCAAGGGTAAAAATGTAGTTCGATGTAACGGTAATAATCATTTCCCTACCTCTATGATTTATTAAGATCGGAGAAACGTACGCGGAAGAATCAGGCAAACTGATGGATTCCCAAACTGTCTCTCCTGATATGGCATCTAATGCAACCATAGTAGTTCTTTCTCCACATGGAGTATAGAAGATTTTACCATCATGATATAAAAGTGATTCCGCTACACCCCAAAGATCCACTTCACCCTCAAACTTATTATATGCATCAAATTTCCAAACAATATCTCCTGTTTTGCTGTTAAGGCAGGCCATATGTCCCTGTCCGCTGACAACATAAATGTTGCCGTTAACAACAGTTGGTGTTGATCGAGATGCAGTAAAAGAAGCGGTCCAGGCCGGGCCGAATGCTGTCTGCCATAGTTGGTTTCCGTTTAGATCAAGGGCTGTTACATATTCAATAGTATCTATTAATCCTGTAAGAAATATCCCATCTTCAGTCACTGATGCAGAAGAATAACCTTCCCCGATACCGGCAATGGACCAAAGCAATTCAGGCCCATTTTCAGGCCATTCTTCCAGTAGATTTTCCTCGTTGTATATTCCGTTTCTGTTTTCCCCTCTCCATTGTGATATTATCTGTGCCTGGATTTGGCCAATAATAATTAAACACAACACTACTAATTGAAATATCTTACTCATACCAGCAATCTTTTTATTACAAGCTGAAACAATAATAAACATTATTTAGTGATTCTTTGGGTGAGGCAGGTTCATACGGTCCAGGATGGCCAGAAAACGGGAGCTATCATGCAATGCTTCATACCTGGTCCCGGTTCCAATATAAGGCATATTGGGATCGTGCATGGTATATCCTTTTTCAAGCTCATCAAGGGCTTTTTCATATGCCCCGATCCGGTAATAGTCCCTGGCCAGTGAGATGGGCCTGTAATAATTCTCCCCGGAGTATAATTCCACCAGGCGTACGACCTCCTCATAGGCTGCCTGTCGCCCTTGCTCTTTGTATATGGAATCCAGATCTGGTACGATTTCTTTTCCCAGAACACGGGTTAAATAGTTTTCGTGCAGTTCCAGATCTTTTACATATTCTCCCAGATTATAGTATGCCCTTCCAAGCTGTCCCCTGGTAAAAGAATGCCCAGGATCAATGCTGAGTGCCTTCTCAAGGAATTCCAGTACGGACCGGTGTTGACCAGCCCCCTTCAGTATAATGGAATAAAGAGACAGGATCATGGGATTTTTCGGATCCAGGTCCAAAGCCAGTTTTGCCTGGACCAGGGCTTCGTCCATTCTCTGAAGGATCATTAAAAGATGTGCGTAATACATCCGGGACATGACATGGTTGGGATTGACGGCCAGGGCTTTAAGGAACTCCTTTTCCCCCTTGTCCCAGTCCCATTCGGTCCAGGTGGAAATAACTGCATTGATAAAGTTGTAATCAATGAAATTTGGATCCAGTTCATTGGCCTTGTGCAGGTTTTCATAAAGCTTCTGACGGCCTGCTTCGTTCTCAATCTGACCCATTTGCAATTTTCCGCCCCACACAATGGCCATGGCTGAGTAGAGCGGCGCCCAGTCAGGATCCTTCTCAATGGCCAGCGTTAAGTACTCCTCAGCTTCATCCAGGGCTTCGGTACTCAGATCACCCCAGTATCTGTGACTTCTTATGTAGGCATCCAGGGCTTCCCTGTCGGCAGCCCTGTCTTTTGACATTAATTGTTCCTCCTGTTCGGTCAATTCAATCAGTACCTCTTCTGCGATTTGTTTGGTTACCCTGTTGTACATGTTAAGGATCTGACCCTTCTCTTCTTTATAATCACCCACCCACAACTGTTCTTCGTCTCCGGTGGTATTTACCAGACTGAACTGCATGCAGACGCTGTCACCCAGGCACATGACACTGGCCTCCACTACAGCATCCACATTCAGCTCACGGGCAATATCTTTGGCCGTCATGTCCACTTCCCGGTATATTCTGGATGAGGTTTTTCCGATCACCCGCAATCCACTGATGCGCCCCATATCGCCAATCAGCAGTGAGTGCATACCCGCAACCATGTTTTCCATTTGCTCATCCCCGGTATAATTCTCAAACGGAAGGATGACAATGGATTGAATATCGCCGGCATGCAATTTGCCTGGACCTCTTACAATATTCAATACAATCAGTACTGCAATCACCAAAAAGCTCGCAAAAGTAGTAATCCTCCATTTGTTGGTAGCAGCCCGAGCTGGTTCCTCTCCTGATTCGTCAAGAGGTTTGGTTCTTTCAATACCCTCTGGTGTCAGATCATAGATCCATCCCAGGATGACAGCCAGCGGAAATCCCACCGCCAGTAAAATTATTACAATGGTGGCCAGGTCCGGAGGCAAGTTCAGGGGTTCGGTCAGATTATTGATCAGTTCTATGATGACAAAGGCGGCAGAGGCATAGACCGTGACAACGTACACGACCCTTCGTCTCTTTAACTCTCTCCATAATTGGGATAACTTATTTGGTTTTCCAGCCATGACAGGCAAGCGTTGATATATGCAAATTAGTACTTTTCACAGGCTAATCAAAGAGTCCCTGATTGATTCCAGATGTGTGTTGTAGGAAATTAATTGAACTGACGTTTTGTTTGGGTAGAGCTGAACAGACAACATTGATATTATGATCCGTGCTTGAAGCACTGGTGAATATGGAAAATTCACATAATAATGGATACAGAAATTATGAGTGCTTTGTTTGTATTGCTAAATTTACTTTTCATATCGTATCCAATTTCAATAAAATGTTTGTCGGTGAATTATAAAATTCAAACAAAAATGAAAGGAAATTTTATTCTCGGACTTTTCCTGGGTCTATCAATGTTTTCATACGGACAGCAGAAACCGCATATCATTTTTATCATGACTGACCAGCATCGTTCTGATGCCCTGGGATGCATGGGAAGCAATTCCGTCATATCACCGAATATTGATAAAATTGCTGAAGATGGAGTAACGTTTGTAAACGGATACTCGGCAGTACCTAGTTGTACACCGGCCCGTGCGGGATTATTAACTGGAATGTCACCATGGCACCACGGAATGCTTGGTTATGGAAGGGTGGCCAGAAAGTATAAATACGAAATGCCACAGATGCTCCGCGAAGCTGGCTATTATACCTTCGGGATCGGTAAGATGCACTGGTATCCTCAAAAATCCCTGCATGGTTTTCATGGGACACTGACGGATGAAAGTGGTCGAGTGGAACAGGATGGATATCTGAGTGACTACCGCGATTGGTTCAAATTGCAGGCCCCGGGACAAAATCCTGATAAAACCGGTATTGGCTGGAATGAGCACCGGGCAGGAGTGTACCAGCTGGATGAAAAACTTCACCCAACCTACTGGACGGGCAGAACCGCGGTGGAACTGATAAAAAATTATCATCAGGACAAACCTTTGTTCCTCAAAGTTTCTTTCGCGCGCCCGCATAGTCCGTACGATCCCCCTCAACGTTTTCTCGATATATATAGGGATCGAAAAATTCCGGAACCGTTCATGGGTGAATGGTGCCATTATTTAGATGGAGAAGAAGGTGGTGAAAGTGCCCCATTCGGAGATTTTGGGACGGAACATGCAGTTAAAAGCCGGCGACACTATTACGCCAATATCACTTTCATTGATGAAATGGTAGGTGAAATTATTCAGGCTTTAAAAGAGAAGGGGATGTATAAAAATTCGATTATTTGTTTTACCTCAGATCATGGAGATATGTTAGGAGATCATCATCACTGGCGAAAAACCTATGCCTATGAAGGATCGGCAAATATCCCGTTTTTAATGAAATGGCCGGAACAGTTTAAAGGGAAGCTGGAGCGTGGTTCCAAATTGGAAAATACCACGGAATTACGTGATTTTCTGCCTACCTTCCTCGATGCTGCAGGGGTGGAAATCCCGGAAGAGATGGATGGACTTTCTTTGCTCAAACTGATTGAAAACCCGGAATCAGCATGGCGTCCGTACATTGACATTGAACATGCCACCTGCTATACTCAGGAAAATTATTGGTGCGCACTTACCGATGGAACCTGGAAATACATCTGGTTTTTCCGCACCGGTGAAGAACAACTCTTCAATGTGAAAAATGACCCGGGGGAAATTACCGAACTATCACAAAAGAATGAAGTAGAACTTAAAAAGTGGCGCCAGCGAATGGTTGAACATTTAAGCGAACGTGGTGAAGAATTTGTTAAAGAAGGAAAGTTGGTGATGCGGGAAGAAACCATGTTGTACGGTCCTAATTTCCCGGAAGACTTGAGAAGGGATAATGAGAGGCTGAAAGACTGGCGTGAGATTTATATGGGAATTGATTGAAAAATCCAGACAAAGAAATTCACTCCCCATTTCAATATTAAATAATCCTGATTTACTACTAAATTCGTACTAAATACTTATAATTAGTATCAATTTATTACTTTTACGGCTGAATCATTAATGATTTGTAATGTAATAATTATAATAATACAGAATCATGAGTAAAATAATGCCACTGGATCTTTTATCAAGCATTAAAGGAGCCAGATCATCAGAAGCAGTAAATGAATTGTTCAATACCATTAAACGAGCAGTTCCAGAGAATGAAGGAGATATTACACCTGATACAGATGTAGATGCTGTTTCTTTGGATAGTTTACGAAGCGACAGCATTGAAAGATGCCCGGAAATTGAAAAGGAATTAATTAAGAAGAATTTCCCAAAAGAAAAGAACGGGTTTTTAGTTGTTCCAAAAGTGATTGAGGACTAGAATAATGGAATCAGAAATACTCAAAATACATCAGGACCTTAAAACCGGTAAAATTACATGTATTGGTCTGGTGGACCAAAAAATTAAAGAGCTGGAGGGAAGTCCAAACAATACAGCAAACTATCTTCTTACTGATACAGCTATGGAAGAAGCATTGAAGGTAGATGAGAAGTTAAAAGCTGGCAATGAAATCGGTTTGTTGGAAGGAATACCTTTCGGGATAAAGGATGTTTATTTACTTCAGGGCTGTAACGCTTCTGCAAGTTCAGATTTCCTTAAAAACTATAAGTCTCCCTACACTGCTACAGCCATTCAAAAATTAGTGGATGCAGGAGCTATCCCTGTGGTTAAGGAAAACTGTGATAGTTTCGGGCATGGCAGCAGCAACGAGAACACTGTTTTCGGCCCTGCCAAAAATGCACTGAACGAAGAGCTTGTTCCAGGCGGATCAAGTGGGGGAAGCGCGGTTAATGTGGCAAAGGAATATACAGTGTTTTCAATTGGAGGGGATACAGGAGGATCTATACGGCAACCGGCAGGATACAATGGTGTTTACGGATTAAAACCGACTTATGGGAGAATATCAAGATATGGACTCATGGCTTATGCATCTTCTACAGATTGTGTGGGACCTATTTCAAAAAGCCTTGAGGATATTCGCATTTTATTAAACACAATGAGCGGTAAGGATTACCATGATCAGACTTCAATAGATTCCTCACCAATTTCTGAGGATATATTCAAAGAGAAATTTTCCGCAGATGGTTTAAAAATAGGTTACTACAATAGTTTTATAGAGAACAATAATCTGGATTCAAAAATCAAAGAGGATTTTTTAACTCTTATTGACAGATTAAAACAGCATAATATTGAAGTTCAACCATTGGATTTCTTTGATACGGATATCCTGGTATCGACTTATTATATCCTGGCAATGGCTGAAACCGCCTCAAACCTGGCACGGTTAGACGGTATGAGTTATGGCGAAAGAATGACGGCTGAAACTTTAAAAGAGGGTTATGCCTTAACCAGGTCAGAAAATTTTACTGAAGAAACCAAAAGAAGGATTATTGGGGGAAACCAGATATTATCACATGGACATTCAGAGGAAATATATCTGAAAGCAAGAGCTTTAAGGAATCAAATCATCAATAGTTTTAACCAGGAATTTCAAGATGGTTGATATTATTGTCTCACCGGTTTCACCCGGTACTCCACCCAAAATCGGCAGCAGTCTGGATCATCCGCTGGAAATGTATTTATCAGATGCCTATACAGTTGGATTCAGTTTAGGGGGTTTACCTACGCTGACATCTCCTGTTGGAACTGAAACAGGGATTCAAATCACAGCCCCGAAAAACCAGGAGGAAACCATCTTGAAGTTTGCAAAATTCTTAAAGGAAATAGTGTAATGGAATTAGATCATATAGCAGAGAAGTTAGAGCAGCAGGGATTGGAAGTGGTGATCGGTCTTGAAACTCATATAAGGCTGAACACTTTAACAAAATTGTTTTGTTCCTGTGCCAATGAGGAAATTGACCGGCCAAACCAGAATATATGTTCGGTTTGTACAGGCCAGATGGGTGTTCTTCCGGCTGCTGAACAAAGAAGCCATCAGCAAAGCAATTCATTTTGGGAAAGCGGTTAATTCGAGTATGAGCAATACCGTGATTTACTGGGACAGAAAACATTATGAATACCCTGACCTGCCGAAGAATTTTCAGCTGACACAATTTCATAAACCCATCATTCCCGATGGCAGGGTTGAATGTTACCGGAATGACGGTACAATCTTTTCAGTCGAACTTGAACAGGTTCATATTGAGGAAGATGCGGCAAAATTGGTGCATGAACGCGATGTAACCCTGGTTGATTTTAATAAATCGGGGGTACCTTTGATCGAAGTGGTAACCAAGCCCTGTATCCATCGCATACAGGATGCTTCCACATATGCTCAGTATCTTCAGCGTATTGTGCAAAATCTAAAAATTTCGGAAGCAAACCTGGAAAAGGGTGAATTCAAATCAGACGTCAGCGTATCTCTTCGTAAAAAAGGGACAAATGATTTAAATCCCCGTGCTGAAATCAAGAATCTTAATTCGTTTAAGTTTATGATGGAGGCTATCATTGAAGAGGTGTCAAAACAACTGGATTATTATATTGAACACAATAGTCCGAGACCTGACCAGACAACGGTTTTGTTTGATGCTGATTTAAAGCAAACCAAAACCATGCGGAAAAAAGAGTTTGCAGCAGATTACAGGTATGCGCAGGAACCGGATATCCCTTTTGTGAATATTAAAAGTGCGGTTGAGGACACATATGTTGATAGCAGTTCATTACCCTTCCCGGTTGAATCTATCCTGATCAATGGAGGAGTGCTTCCACAGGATGCTAAGTTTTTTACATCAGATCCCATCAGGGCAAAATTATTTCTGAGCATTGACAAAGAAATCAATGATCCGCAATTTGTTGCCAGATCATTAACAAATAACCTGAAGCCGGAAGAATATCAGAAAGTCACTAATATTCCGGCTTTTATAGAGATTTTTTCACTGTATAAAGAGGAAAAAATATCGGTAATTCTCTTTCAGCATGCAGCACAGGAATTACTGGATAATCCGGATTTCGATTATAAAACCTATATCAAAGAGCATAGCATTTCAGAAGAAAAGCTTGAATTAAGTATTGAAGAAGCCATTAAAGAAAATGCTGATATCGCCGATGATATTAAATCAGGGAACATCAACAAAGCCGGTATACTGGTTGGCAAGGTACTGTCGAAAATCGGCAAAGGAGCTTCAGGGAAAGTTATCCGGCAGAAAGTAATCAGTAGATTGTCTGGTAATGAGACCAATGAGGATGTTGCCCACACTCTTAAAGACGCAAAATCAAGAATAACGAAAGAAACCGGGGATACCGCTACCGGCGGGTCGAGAACAACTGATATTATCATAAAAGATCAATACCGAACACATCTTATCTCTGATATCTCAACTACCAATTTATCTGAAACAGTCACTCTTTCAGGCTGGGTATCCAGTGTACGCGATCATGGTGAACTTGTTTTTATTGACCTTAGGGACACCAGTTATGAAATCTTCCAGGTCAGGCTGAACAGGGAGAACTTTCCGGATTTGGATGATCTGGCAAAAATAAGTCCGGAATCGGTAATTATGGTAACCGGGAAGATAATCAACAGAAGCAAAGATGATTTAAATCCAGGTATCAGGACTGGCACAATGGAACTGGACACCACTGAACTTGAAATTCTGAATATGGCAAAGACCCTGCCATTCGAAATCAGAAGAGCTTCAAGATCTTCGGAAAATGTCCGGTTTAAATACAAATTCCTTGACCACAGGAATTCCGAGATAAGAAAAACAATTATAAATCGCCACAGGGTTATTAAACTCATCAGGGATGTCCTGGATGAAGATAATTTCATTGAAATTGAGACCCCGATTTTAAGTTCCGGCACGGATGAAGGAGCACGGGAATTTATTGTTCCAAGCCGAAAATTTCCTGGAAAATTTTACACCTTGCCCCAGGCGCCACAACAGTTTAAACAATTTTTAATGGTGGGGGGATTTGATAAATACTTTCAAATTGCCCGTTGTTTCAGAGACGAAGATTCAAGGGGTGACAGGCAACCGGAGTTCACCCAGCTGGATATTGAAATGGCATATGTGAGCATGCAGGATATCATTGACGTCAATACCAATCTATTCAATGAAATCGTGAATAGGATATACGGGGAAAAATGGAAACTTTTCCCATTCAAAGTATTCTCCTATGATGAGGCGATGGAAAAATACGGTACCGACCGGCCTGATCTGCGTTTTGGCCTGGAAATGGAAGATATTACTGATATCGTTAAGGAAACTTCCTTCCAGGTATTTACCAAGCCCATTGATGAAGGTGGTATCGTAAAATGTATAAAAGTAAGCGGTAGTTTATCCGATAAACGATTATCAAAAGGACAAATTGAATATTTGACTTCCATTGCCCAGCAAAATGGTTTGGGCGGACTGGCTTATATCATAGTCAATGAAGAAGAGTTACAATCTCCTATAATCAAGTATTTAGGGGAAGATATTGCCGATAAAATCATTCAAAGAACCAATGCCGTTCCGGGAGATATTGTTTTTTTCTCGGCAGCAGATTATATAACGGCCAATAAAGCCCTTGCTGAGGTCAGGCTGGAATTAGGGAAAATGCTAAAACTGATTAAGACAAACGAATTACATCCGGCATGGGTGATTGATTTCCCTCTTTTTGAAAGAACCGATGATGGAGGATGGACTTTTTCACACAATCCCTTCTCCATGCCCAAAAAAGAATACCTACAAGATCACCTGGAAGGGAAGAATATAGGAAATATTATTTCCCAGCAATACGATATGGTCTTAAATGGTAATGAAATAGGGGGAGGTTCAGTACGTGCACATAAAACAGTAATACTTGAGGCAACCTACCGAAATATGGGATATGATCACGAGAGTATGCAAAAAAGCATAGGTCATATGCTTGAGGCTTTTGAATATGGGGCCCCTCCGCATGGGGGTATTGCATGGGGTATTGACAGGCTAATTATGATCCTGGAAAAGAGGTCCTCAATCAGGGAAGTAATTGCATTCCCTAAAACCGGAAGCGGTGAAGATCTGATGTTTGGCAGTCCATCCGTATTACCGGATAAGAAAATTGGTGAGGCACATATAAAATTAACCTGATTCAAATTTCTTTATGATCAACAAGGACAGTCTCAATTGATTTAGAATAAGTAGTAGAAATACCATTTTATTCATACTCGCAAAATAAACTTATTTATCCTGCATTGAGGTCTGCATTTTACACAAATAGGTCGTCATATTGACTGCGGCCTTAATCCCAACAAAAACTTCAGAGCAATTTCTCAAACTCCAGCTTAAAGGCATTTTCCTATCTTGCAAAAACAAAATGTCAACCTCTAATTGGTCCTTATTAAGCATCTTTATATTAATTAAAGATAAAAGGTATGTCAACATTTAACCGTAGGGATTTTATCAAAACAGGAGGAGTGGTAGCTGCAGGATTACTGTATCTGCCGTCCTGTGTCTCCAAAATGAAGGAAGAAGCTTCCTATCTTTTTTTCACCCTGGATGAGGCAATGTGCGTTATAGCCCTGTGTGAACAGATTATTCCTGCAGACGACGAATTTGGAGGAGCGACCGATGCAGGGGTGATATTTTATATAGACCGACAGTTGTCGGGGCTTTTAAATCAGCATGCTGAAAGCTATCGAGAAAATCTGGGAAAATTGCAGACTTACTGTAAAAATGAATTTGAGAAACCATTTCAGGATCTGTCATCAAAAGAACAAATCGATGTAATGAAGAGGATGGAGGCAAATAAGATGGATGCAAGCCTGTGGGAGAGACCATCTGACTTTTTCCGCCTTATCGTTTCACATACAACGCAAGGCTATTATGGCTCTCCCAATCATGGAGGCAACAAAGATTACATGAGTTTCAATATGTTGAAATTAGACTATCCACTCACGATAGGTCAAAACAGGTATAAAAAACCATTACATGAACGCTAGCAGATATAAAATATGAAAAATCATCATGTAAATGCAGTAGTTATAGGTGCCGGAGCCGGTGGTGGTGTAGTCGCTAAGGAATTAGCAATAAGAGGCTATTCGGTTATTCTGTTTGAACGTGGCCGATGGGTAAGTTACGATGAACATCCAAACGATGAATTGTGGGACCAGCGCACACAGGTGCTGGGAGCTACATACGGACCCGATTTTAGAAAAAATCCAAGAACCAGGCTGAATGCTGATGGAAGTGAAAGCGTCTTCAGAACGGGTGAGGGTGGCTATGGGAACATTGCTGCCTGTGTGGGATCCGGTACCGTGAGTTATGGTGCTATGGGATGGCGGTTTATGGAGGAAGATTTTAAAATGAAATCCACCTATGGTCATGTGGAAGGTTCTACACTGGAGGACTGGCCCATATCTTACGAGGACCTGGAACCCTATTATGAAAAGGCCGAATGGGAAATAGGCGTTTCCGGCGATGATTCAAAAAATCCCTTTGCACCTCCACGTAAAAAGCCACAGCCCATGCCGGCGTTTGAAAATAACAACGAAGGCAAGGTGTTGACAGAAGCCGCTAAACGTCTAGGATGGCATCCTTTCTCAATACCCATGCTTCGAAATTCGGTTCCTTTTAATGGACGTGCAGGCTGTATCCGAAACAGAACCTGTGTGGGAGGCGGCTGTCCGGTCGATGCAAAGAACGGTACGCATAATACAGTGATCCCGGTTGCTATGAATACGGGCAATTGTGAAGTGAGGACAGAGTGCATGGTGGCTGAAATCATGGTAAATGACCAGGGAAAAGCCACCGGGGTAAAATATTATGACATTGATGATAAAGGACATCTTCAAACTGCTGATATCGTAGTAGTATCGGCTTCTGCAAATGAAACTCCTCGCCTGTTATTAAATTCCAAATCAAAGCTATTCCCCAATGGCGCGGGAAATAACAATGACTGGGTAGGACGCAACCTGCAGGGTCACGCTTATACCGGGGCCTTTGGATTGTTCGATTATGATATTCTCGATTTTGCAGGTCCCGGTGCTACCATGGCTATCTGTGATTTTAATCATCACAATGATGGCATCATTGGCGGCGGCTTACTGGCCAACGAATTTAACCGGATGCCCTATTTGTTTTCCAACATTCGTCCTCCCGGATCATCCAGCTGGGGAAAGGAACACAAAGACTTCCAGCGTATAAATTTCAAACGTGTGTCACGTGTGGTCGGGCCCATCCAGGAGATGCCCAACTTTGAATCGCGCATAAGGGTTAGTCCGAACATAAAAGATCACTGGGGCATTCCCGTTGTACAGTTTTCAGGGGCAAGACATCCCATGGATCATGAACATTGCAAATTCCTGTCTGAGAAAGCAGAAATACTGTTAAAGGAATCCGGTGCCATAAAGACCTGGCAAACGGTTGGTGGGAAAGGACAGGGAGGGGGACATCACCAGTCAGGAACGGCCCGGATGGGAGATGATAAACAAACCTCCGTAACGAGCAGATATGGTCAGATACACGACATCGACAACCTTTTTGTGGCCGATGGAAGCCTGGTCCCGGCCAATGCAGGTTTTAACCCTGCGCTCACCTATATGGCGCTTGGGTACTGGGTAGGAGAATACATTGGAGATAATTTTAAACATGTTATTAAGTCGTAAAAAGTCCACCTAACATGAAGAAATTAAAGAAGAATTACATCATAATAATATCCTTCTTTATCGTCATTTTCTTAATGATTTTTTCTGGAGGATACACCTGGTGGAACCATGCAAATCCTGAAAAAACATGCTCCTCCTGCCATGAAATAAGACCAAAAGTATCCCAGTGGCAACAATCCGCACATCGTGATTTTCAATGTACAGAATGTCACGGTACGGCATTAGGTAATGGCTGGCATAGCATCAGTGAAAAAATGGGAATGTTATTTACCCATGTTGGTAATTACCCTGAAAGTGAAGATCTGAAAATGAATGAGGAACAGATTTTAGACATCACCGAACGATGCCTTAAATGTCACCAGACGAATTATGCGCTATGGTCTGCTGGAAAACATTCTACGACCTATGCTGATATATTCCTCGATGAAACGCATAACAAGATGGAACCTCCTTATTGGGATTGTTTCAGGTGTCACGGCATGTATTATGATGGTGATATCAATGACCTGATGGAGCGTCCCGAATCAGAGGTTGGAATGTGGAAGATGCTGCAGTCGGAGCAGGCTGAAGTAAAGGCCATTCCCTGCCTGGCCTGTCATAAGACACACACAGAAAATGAGCCCTATATGTCCATGAATTACGCCAGCCTGAATGAAGGATCGCGTAACACACCTCTCAGCTGGTACATACGCACTGATAAGCGTCATCGCAGAGCTGACAGACTGCAGATGGTTGAGATGGTTGATAAAAATGGAGAACGCATAAGGGTATCTATGGACCCGGCAAATAAATTGTGTGTACAATGCCACTCTCCCAATGCCTACCATGAAGCCGGAACAGAAGACGATCGCACACCTGTAGGTATACACGAAGGAATATCCTGTGTAGTTTGTCATGACCCGCATAGTACCAGTGCGCAAAACAGCTGTAATAAGTGTCACACAGATGTGTCACCTAACTGTAAACTGAACGTGCGTATGATGAATACTACCTTTTTCAATCCTGAGAGTGAAAATAACATCCACCGTATTTCATGTGCAAATTGCCATTCAGAAAAAATTTAGCTGAATGAAAAAGAAATTAGCCTACATCACAGGGGCAACCCTTCTTTTCCATCGGATTAAACCATATTGATCCTGCTAGCTTGCGCTATCCGGAGAATATTCATATCTGGGAGGAAAAATACCATGGCAGTATAACGGAATGGTTAAAGAAATCGGTAAAAGCAAACATGGAAGAATGGGGCTTCAACACCAATGAACAGACAATACTATAAAACAATTCACGATGCCATCAGGAAATATGACCCTAACCATTTGATTCTCGGCGACCGTTATGAGGCAAATGCACCCATCGCGATGGAAGTGATCGAAGCCTCTCTGCCTAATTTAGGTGTGCTGTCTTTCCAGGATTTCATCTCTGTGGTGCCTATCATCGGAATAAAGCCAGGGCAAGAGGTCTGCTGGACGAGCACGAGCATCCGGATATGGAGAATGTTGAAATCATCCAGCATACCAATGATAAGATAAATGGTTGGATGAAAGAGGCATTTACAGGAACCAGATAAAACTAATGTAATCATGAAAAAACTATTCATTATTTCTCTGCTTATATTGACCAAACTGCTGACCTGGGGGAATGAACCTCCGAATATTATATTTTTTCTGATTGATGATCAACGATATGATCTCTTAAGTATGCTTGACCACCCATTCATCCAGACACCCAATATTGATAAGCTGGCAAAAAACGGTGTCTACTTTGATAAAGCCTTTGTGACCACTTCATTATGTTCACCAAGCAGGGCATCAATGGTTACAGGACAATATGCTCATAAACACAATGTGATTGACAATGATACCGACCTCAATCCAAACACACCAACCTATCCTAAAGAACTGAAGAAAGCAGGATACCATACCGGATTTATTGGTAAATGGCACATGGGACATGGCACTGATGAAAGAAGACAGAATTTTGACTATTGGGTCTCTTTCAAGGGACAGGGCAGGTATATTGATCCCGAACTAAATGTGGATGGTGAGCGAAAAGTGATAGAAGGACATATGACAGATGTTTTAACAGATCTGGCAGTAGATTATATAAACGAACAGAGCAAGTCAGAACAACCCTATTTTTTATGTCTTTCCCACAAAGCAATACACGAGAATTTCACCCCTGCGGAACGACATCACGAAGCTTATATCAATGAGAAAATTACCTATCCGGATTCTTATGCCGATACCGAAGAAAATTATGAAGGAAAACCCGATTGGTTAAGAAAGCAGCGCCTTAGCTGGCATGGAGCTGAGCGTGATTACGTAAATATTGACAGGGTAGAAGGTGAAAACCTGGCAAGAATGACACAAATTTATGCGGAATGTATGCTTGCTGTGGACGAAAGTATTGGAAAAGTTGTAAGCACCCTGAAAGAACTGGGAGAATTTGAAAACACTGTCATCATTTACATGAGCGATAATGGCTATTTATTTGGTGAACATGGCTTGATAGATAAGCGTGTGATGTATGAAGAGAGTATTCGTGTGCCTGCATTTTTTCACTGGGGAGAAAAGATAAAACAGGGGCGTAATTGTCCCGAATTTGTACTCAATATAGACATCGCTCCTACCATCCTGGATATTGCCGGAGTCTATATCCCTGGATCAATGCAAGGAGAATCTTTTCTTCCCCTGGCACTGGGAGAAGATGCAAAATGGCGGCAGGACTTTATCTACGAATATTTTGTAGACCCAGCAGCCGTAATGACCCCAACCATTTTTGGATTGCGTACAAAGCATTACAGCTATATGACTTACCATGGCGTTTGGGATAATTACGAGTTATATGATATTCAGAAAGATCCCGGGCAGATGCACAACCTTCTGGGAGATGTCGTCTATGGCCAGGGCTACGGCCCCTTTATTCAGCATGCCTTAAAGCAACTACCCGAGCTGGCGCCAATCATCAGGGAATTGGATGATCGATTAAATGAGTTATTAGAACAAACCGATGGCCAGCGGAGGCCGACCTGGTATCAGCAATAATGAGAGAATGCCATCTCCCTAAATCCCAACAAAAACAGGTTTCTTACATTTTAGTGTTTCTTGCTGATCCATTCAATAAGTCATTTTAACACCTATGCAATTCATGCTAATTTCTGCGAGGATCTTAAGCACCGCCAAGTAAATATTATATATTTATATAAATCCAATAACTCCTGCCATGAAGAAAGTCATCTTTTGCACATTTCTGCTGGCTCTTTGCATATCCGCCACGAAAGGGCAATATTCGGAGCATTATTTTTTCAAGGATTCACATATCCTGAAGCCTTTTCTATCTGAGATCAGAAGCACCACCATAAAGGTTGAACTAGCCTGGCTGAATAAGCTTGATGAGAATTACTATGTAAGTGACTATGCCAAAAGGCCCTTTATTGAGGTACATCTTGGAAGCGAACTCCCAATTTATTACTTGGTAAACAGGCAGAAAGATTTCAAATTCAGTGTCAGTGGGTATCTTGGAAATATACTATTGATCGATATGTTTGAAGAGAATACAGCCCCTGTAATAAATACAGATTATTTCTTCGGGCTAAAAACAGCGGTAATAAAATATATCGATAATGAGTATATCCGGAACTTTGGGCTTAAACTGGTTCCTGTATTTCATGAGAGTACCCATCTCGGTGATGAATTTTCAATCCATGGTTATAGTAATCTTGCCGGGTTCAGGAGGGTAAATGTTTCATATGAAGCATGGGAAATAGCTACTGTAATAAATGATCCGGATACCATTAAATCAAATCTCTTTTCGGCAAAGTTGGGTTTCCAAGGGCTCTGGAACAATACCAAAGGATATTATACCACCGACAGCCTTGAAACAAAAAATGTAATGGCAACACCGTCTGAAAAGAACTATGAATACTATATACAGTTAAATTTACAGCGCACAAGGGGATTCCTTTGTTCTGACCGGTGGATGAATATCTTATCTGTGGAGGCAAGTAACAGGCTAAATTTCAGCTATGATGAAGCTTTGGAAGAAAAGAGAGCCTGGAATATCAATCTCTATCTAGGGTGGAAATATATTTCTGGACGATCAGGTCATAATGTGGGATTCTTTCTCAGGTATTACGCCGGGATAATACCAAACGGGCAATTCAGGAATACTGGTGGATACCGTTATGCTGGCCTGAGTATAGTCTATCACTAATTCTAAAAAAGCGACTGCTCTCCTTAAAAATATCCAGGATCCCTGGCAGTACCTATTATTGTAGTAGCCTAACTCACCGTCCATTTTCCCGGGGTATATCCAGGGAAGGATAGGTGAATTAATCTTCAGGAAGTAAAGAAAAGTCAATCTCCGAGTTCCATAGTATTATAAATGAAATTTATCTCTTAGTTTTATGTTAGCGTCCTTTTACTATTATTTAAGGTCAGACATATGGAAATACAGAATGAGGATAAATTTATAAAAGGTGTTGAGAGCTTAATCAATCCTATGGAAGTCAGCAATCTGCTCTTCTTTCAGAAATTCAAAAAATTACTGCCTCCTGGCATTATGAAAAGATTGCTGTTCAGCGCTTCAAAAAATACTCCCTATATAGGTTTTGTCATTGAACCATACAGCCTGTTTTTGTTCTTCAAGCTCAGCAATATTGAATACGCAAAATCATTGTTGCCAGATCGTTATGAGCTTACGGAGACAAAGTTGTTTGCCGATGACAAGCCAGATTACTACATGGGAATTGGAAATCTTGGTACAAGGGCAAGTACTTTTTGGGGCACCAGGCAAGAGTCTTACCTCATTGCAACAGATAAAAGAACCGGACTTTTGTCATTTATTTTCATTGATATATTGAGCAATACCATAATTGCCATGCCATCAAAGGGTATTGCCGATCCAAATTGCATGAAGGCAGTTTTCACAACAAGTTCAAAGGGAGAAGTCTTCTTGGATATGCAGGAAATAAAGACAAACAGAAAGTTCTTATTAACGGGCAGCATAAAAAAGGGAAAGCTGCGCAAACTGGATCAAAGGCTCTGGCTCATGGGTAATACCTCAATTGGTTACAGTAAGAATTTTGCAGGTAGTGATGATAATCCTTTTGCTGTGATCTTTGATCCAGTTGAAGTTGATGAAGCCCTGGATGTTCCAGCAGAAGATATTCACATAACAGAAAATACACTATTCCCGGGCCTGGCAGAACCGGAAATCAGTAAGGTAGTCTGCTTCCCATTCGCCCAGCATTATATTGCTGACAGTCCAGGTTGCTATACTTCTGTAAAGGACCGTAAAGATATGATCATTAAGTATAACCAATTTGCGGACTCTGAAGAATTTAAAACATTCTCCGCCAGAACCATAGTAAAACAACTATCTATTGGAATTGCTGTTTCTTTGCTGATTGCAATTATCCTTGTTCTCATTTTGTAGGATCTCAAACGAATGGAGAGATTGGTTCAAAACACAGATAGCCTGCCAGGGAGAAATGCAAGCGTCAAGTGTTTATGATCCTGCGTGCAGCCAGCTTGCCGGTAAGAATGGACATGGGTACTCCGGCCGGACTATAGGTCCATTGTCCTGCTTGATAGATGGAAGGTATAGGTGTTACGACTGCCCGGTTTGCGGCTTGGATTTTATTGATTACCGGAATTGGTTCCTGGAAAGACCACCCGGTAATCGCCCCCTCTGAACTGCCAACCCTGTTCTCATAGCTCAGAGGTGAAAATGAAAAACGGGCCATTATTTTATCCTTTAGCATGGGATAGACCGAATTGGCAAGTACCTTGATGATGCGATCTTCCATTTCAATGATAAACTCCTTATACCAGCCCGCTTCAGCGATCATTTTAAACAGATCATATTCAGTAAGTATACTGATAATCAGGCCAGTCTTGCCTTCAGGAGCCAGATCGGGATCCTTAAGGGCTGGGATAGAAATCTCGTAGGTATTCAGGGAAATAAATTTGTCGAGCCAGCTCAATATTCGGCTCTTATCCAGTTCCCCGGGTTCTTTTAAAATACTGTTGAGCTTGCTCCAGTGGGTTTCTCCCAATCCTTGTTTTGAAGGAGAATAAAAGAAGTGTCCATTCGCAATTTTCTTAAAACTGTCCAGGGGTTCATCCACTTCAACATAAAGCGAAAAAACCGAATCCCCTCCCCGCTTATTCAGTAAACGGCTTTTTGCATTTTCGAAATTCGCCCGGATTTTAGCAGAGTAAGCCTCTGTATTTGTGATCCTGTAAAAAGTCTTCAGGTCAGCTGCCCAGACAAGGTTTTCATAAGTATAACTCACATTGTTCTGGTCAGTAATCTTGTGTTCGCAGGCCAATACCCTTTTAACAATGGTTTCGCGCTTAATTTCGCCCCCCCATTCAAGAAACCTGTTTTCCATGGCAGCTGCCAGCTTGCCCATTCCTCCCCTGGGATAAAAATAATCAAGGTAGAGGGAGAAGTAGCTCAGTGCAAAAAATGTAGGGGTATTTTTAAAGAAATGCTGGGAGATAATATCTCTTAGGGAAGGGTTTTTTATAATCTTTTCGAGGTAGGGTTCTACCGGCATATTCATCCGGTTGATCTTTCCAATGGTAAATAAGAATTTGGGCAACCAGGGAAGAAGTTTTTTAAATAAGTAGGTTCTGTCTTGCCTCAGGTCTTTGAAATTGGGATTCTCTATCCCATAGAGCACATCCATGTTTTTCATTACCTTCCGGATGATCTTTATGACATGATCTATTTCAGCCTCACTTTCGGGATATATTTTCTTCAGCAGGTTCTTGTATCCTGTTAGACTGTTGATGTCTTCGATATGCAGGATCTCGTTCACCACACCAACAGATACAGGACTTTTAACGACATCGAGCTCAATGCCCAGCTCCTTTAACATGGGGAAAATAATGCCCGCATTTTCAAGAGCTCTTACACCGGCATCAAATTGAAAACCGTCTCGCGAAAAAGAATTCACCAACCCTCCACATTCCCTGTTCTTCTCAATCAGCAGAACATTACTATTCTCCCGTGCCAGATAGGCGGCACAGGTCAGTCCGGCCATGCCTCCTCCAACGACTACTGAATGGTATTTCTTTTCAGCCATACAGGTTCACACTTTCTGGATTATATCCTGTACTTTGGCCATTTCCACGCTTTGTGCCCATATTTCATACCCAGCTTTTTTGTCCAGGGCGGGAGGTGCGGGTTCTTCCTCACTGGTCAGGTTAAAGAACTTCCCGCTTACTCCCTCCATTTCTTTTGAAACCCCAAGGTAGTAGATCGACTCTGAGGATATTTCCGTAGGCCTCAGGATCTTGTCGTAAAAGTGCCTTTTAACCCAACGGTAAATGGCACCATTTTCCTTGCCGGTCTCCGACCTGACCGCACCCGGATGCATGGCATTTATCGTCACTCCCGAATCCCTGAAATACTCATCAAACAGAAGCATGGATTGCAGTTGCGCCAGCTTGGCCGAACCATAGCTTTTCAATCCGGAATAACGGCGTTTTTCCCAGTTCAGATCATCCAGGCGTAATCCCCAGGCAGCAAATCGATGGCCTTCTGAATTGACCAGGATGATCCTTGCTTTTTCCTGGGATTTTAGCTTTTCACTTAAAAGGATATTGATCATAAATGAAGCAAGGTGCTGTACTACAAAAACCTTGTCAAATCCTTCAGGGGTCAGTTCCCTTCTGGTGAGATAGACACCCGCATTATGTATCAGTACGTCAATCGGAGAATCGATACTGCGAAGTTCTTCCGCTGCACGCTGAACATCTGCCAAAACACTCAGGTCAGCAATGATATACTCACAGCTAACACCAAACTCCTTTTCAATCTCTGCTTTCAGGACCGCACTCTTTTTTTCGTTCCGATTAATGCACAGGAGCCTGGCTCCATGAGAGGCGAATTTCCTGGCTGTCAGGTACCCTATTCCAGATGTGGCCCCGCTTATCACCACAAGCCGATCCTTGAAATCATCTGTACAGATCTTCGGATCCCGCCGGTTGTTTTTAATCATGGCCGAAATGTTTGACCACTCATACTCTTTGAAATATTTAGGTAGCATCCTGTGCGTCATATTGTCTCAGCCAAATTTCCTTTTCATAAACCTCTGTATGCCTTCCCAAACCTTGGAATATTGTCGAAGATATCTCCCCAGAGATCGTAATAGTCCCTTTGTTCTATGATCTTTCCTTCTTCATTGAGCGTTACACGGCTGGAGCCGTATAATACCGAACTTGGATTCTTTTTGAATTTTATGGTCATCTCCCATTCAATAAAGATATCTTTATGCTGCTGGGCGGTCCTGACAATATTCATTTTTAAATCATTTGAGCGATCTGTTAATCGCTCTGTCATCGCCTTAAATTCCTTCATTCCTCGAAGTTCCTGAATGGAATCCCTGAAATAGATATCATCGTCGTAATAGGGAAGTATGTGTGACCAGTCTGGCTTTCCTTCTGTATTATAGGTTTTAGACCATAACTCTTTTATGCTGTCAGCGTTTAATTCCATTTGATGGAAATCCTTGTTTTGATCACCTGGTTTCTCTCTCATTGTTCAATGGGATTAAGGGTTTAATATCTTCTCTCTGAAAAAGTCCGCAGGGATAGTTTTTGCCTTGTTCCTCCTTACCTGCGCCTTATTTCCCGGAAAGGAATTCAGGTTCTTCAGGGAAGATCTCATCTCTTATTCGCATTAGTTCCTCTATAGTATCTATGTTTGGATCGACCGGAACCAACAAAACAGGACTCAGTCCCGGATCAGGATGCTGAATCGAATTGGATTCCTGATTCAATATTTTTTTTGAAGCCCCAACGACGAATTGCTCCGATTTGTCAACAATGTATCCGCTCAGGGTGCCGTCATTGTTCAGTGTCATGTAGTTGCTGAATATTTCTCTTCGTGTTAAATAGATCTCACCCTTGAAAAATCTTCCCACACTGATCTGAACCGTAACTCCGGGATGACCATCCTGATCAGGATCTGTTAAATTGGGGTCATTGGGATCGGTCGATAAGGGTTTCAATGGGTCACCTTCTATTCCCAGGAGGCTTGGTGTCGCAGGCCGGTAAATATGCCATCTACCACTTTCTCTGGACAATTCAACTTCCTGAACCCTGGGTTTGATGGCCTGGACGGCTTCGTCGCTGAATACTGATTTAGCATTCTTTTTACTAAGTTTTTGTTCTGCATGCACAAATCGGTCAGACTGCATTAGCTTACCGTCTTTCAGGTAAAAATCAGTAAACCCGTAAGAAATGATTAAAGTCCGCATGGTGGTTCTCGTGGTCGTGTCTTCGTATGCCACCACATCATAATGTGCATAATGCCCCACAATCGCTTTCTGCGCGCTTTCCATGTCTGTCGGTTGAGTTGTATTCGATTCTCCTTGTTCGAAATTATACAAAGGAGACTCAGGCCATTCCAGTGGTTTGGAACAGGAATTCAGGAATAACAGAATGGCCAGAATTCCCGGATATATCCATTTACCTTTTTGCATCAAACTCATTGAGAATAATCTACTGTGCATCAAATCTAGTGAAAAGACATTGAATTTCAAGTCGATCCTGTCGATTCAGTTCTCAATATCTCAATTAGGTATCTTTCCGGTGTTAATTCGCTCAATGAACCATGCATTCTTTGCCTGGTGCAAATGTTTATCCAATCAAAATAACCAACCAGTTGGATTTTACTTTAAGTGGTTGGTTACCAACTCTAGGCCCAGCTGGGCTGAGGACCTACCGTTAAGAAATGATCCGGTGGATCATTTTAGGGTGGGGCTAGGATGCAGGGAGGCTTCGACCCCCTGATTATGAGTTTCATATAGGTAATTCCACAGGTTTATACAAGTTTGTATCCCACTGTACCAGTAAAAGTTAACGTAGATTAAATTTAAAAGATTACATGGATTTACACTGATTTGTAGAAATACAGGCGCGGAAACTGGCACCATGAAAAATAAGTCCAATTTTTCAGGCAAGGTCGAAGCGATCCAGGTTCATCACCTTTGTCCATACTGCTACAAAGTCCTGTACAAATTTTTCCTGGGAGTCTTCGCTACCATATACCTCGGAAAGGGCTCGCAATTCTGAATTCGATCCGAAGATCAGGTCAGCGCGGGTACCAGTCCACTTAAGTTCCCCGGTCTTACGATCTCGTCCCTCAAACACTTCACCGCTTTCAGATGTTGCCGCCCAGGTTATGCCCAGATCCAGCAGATTCAGGAAAAAATCGTTGCTAAGTAACTCCGGACGATCAGTGAAAACACCATGCTTAGACTGGTCAAAGTTAGTATTCAGGACACGCATACCACCAAGGAGAGCAGTCATCTCAGGTGCACTCAAGGTAAGGAGCTGCGCCTTGTCAACCAACATTTCCTCTGCACTTGCAGGGTTATGGCTCTTCTTATAGTTTCGGAAACCGTCTGCAATGGGTTCCAGAACAGCAAATGATACAAAATCTGTTTGCTCTTCAATGGCATCGGTTCTGCCCGGAATAAATGGAACTATTAAATCATGTCCGGCATACTTTGCTGCCTGTTCAACTCCGGCACATCCACCTAAAACGATTAAATCGGCAAGAGAAACCATCTTACCTCCTGACTGCGCACTGTTGAACTCTGTTTGGATTACTTCAAGAGCTTTCAGCACTTTGGCCAGTTGAACAGGATTATTGACTTCCCAATCTTTCTGAGGAGTAAGACGAATACGTGCACCGTTTGCACCTCCACGCATATCAGAACCACGGAATGTAGATGCTGAAGCCCAGGCAGTGGATACTAGCTGAGACACAGAAAGTCCTGAGGCAAGGATTTTTTCCTTAAGTACGGCGATATCCTTATCGTTGATCAGTTCATGGGTAACAGGCGGAACAGGATCCTGCCAAATCAGAGTTTCTTCAGGTACTTCCGGACCAAGATAACGTGTTTTTGGGCCCATATCACGATGTGTCAATTTGAACCAGGCACGTGCAAATGCGTCCGTAAACTCATCCGGATTTTCAAGAAAGCGCCTTGATATCGGTTCATAGATCGGATCCATCCTCAGGGCAAGATCAGTTGTGAGCATAATAGGTGCATGCTTTTTCGATGGATCGTGAGCATCAGGTACAGCATCCGCAGCTGCTGGATCGGTTGGAACCCATTGCCAGGCTCCGGCAGGACTCCTCACCAGATCCCAGTCGTAGCCGAACAGGGTTTCGAAGAAACTATTGTCCCATTTGATTGGAGTTGGTGTCCATGCACCTTCAAGGCCGCTCGTGATCGTGTCCTTGCCCATGCCGCTGCCAAAGTTGCTTTTCCAGCCGAGGCCCTGCTCCTCAATGGGTGCAGCCTCAGGTTCTGGACCAACATGTGCCGCATCACCGGCACCATGCGTTTTACCGAAGGTATGTCCACCAGCAATAAGAGCGACTGTTTCTTCGTCATTCATTGCCATGCGCGCAAAGGTCTCACGGATGTCTTTCCCTGCAGCTAGTGCGCTTGGCTCACCGTTTGGACCTTCGGGATTTACATAGATCAGACCCATCTGAACAGCAGCGAGGGGATTCTCCAGGTCTCTCTCTCCTGAATAACGCTTAGCTTCGAGCCACTCACCTTCAGCTCCCCAGTAGGTGTCCTGCTCAGGTTCCCAGATATCCTCCCGGCCCCCGGCGAAACCGAAGGTCTTGAAGCCCATCGACTCCAGGGCACAGTTGCCTGCAAGGATCATCAGATCGGCCCAGGAGATCTTCCTACCATACTTCTTTTTAACAGGCCAGAGCAACAGACGTGCCTTATCAAGGTTTGCATTGTCGGGCCAGCTATTCAATGGTGCAAAGCGCTGATTCCCGGTACCACCGCCCCCGCGGCCATCATTTATCCGGTAAGTACCGGCACTATGCCATGCCATCCGTATGAAAAGCGGACCATAGTGACCATAGTCTGCTGGCCACCAGTCCTGGGAAGTCGTCATCAGATCTTTTATGTCCTTTTTAAGTGCATCCAGGTCAAGGGTGTTAAATTCCTCAGCATAGTTGAATTCCTTATCCATTGGATTGGACTCGGAAGAGTGCTGTCGAAGTATGTTTAAATTCAGTTGATTTGGCCACCAGTCTCGATTTGTAGTGCCTTTGTGTTTTCTGTGTTCCATAATGTATAAGTATTAGTTTTTATTAACTCTGTTTAAGGAATTTTCCATTTATCTGAAGTTTAATTTCCTCTATCTTAAAATCATCTATTCCATTTTTATTAAAAAAGGTGGCTAGCAATTGATCCAGTTCCTCATTCATGTAATCCTTTATCTCTTCAGATTCTGAACAATATAAATGATGATGATTCTCCAGAATCCCATCATATCTCATAGAATCCTTATCGGTTTTCACCCTTTTGATAAGCTGGTTCTCCACTAAAGTATCCAACACTTTATATACAGTTGCTGATGCAATACCTGGATGAGTATCCTTTATATAATGCATGATCATTTCAACAGTAGGATGATTAGCCAATGTGTAGATAGCCTCCAGGATGGCAATTCTCTGTGGTGTGACTTTCAGACCTTTTTTTACCAGTTTATCTTTGATTTGACTAATACTAATTGGCATGTGGAATTATTTTCTTAGGAGAATGATTCTCTTTTAATAATAAGCAAATATAAGGAATAATTACAGGAATGTCAAGCAGAACAGAATGCAAAGTGCATATACTGGACAGACTGAGCACACTTGTCCGGTCAGTAATGAGCAGTCTATTTCTAAATCACTTAAAAAACCATATGTCACATACCTTGAGATATTTACACTCCTGAATGGGGTGCTCAGTCATTTCCGAAATCAAGTGCTCAATTTGGTTCGGAATGCGGTGTTCACTAACACCGGAATCTCCACTTGATAAGTGGTAATCCCCAACAACCTTTTAAACAAATCCTGGCACCAAAGAAAAAACCACCAACAAATAAATTTGTAAGTGGTTGATTATTAAGTGGGCCCAGCTGGGCTCAAGACCGACCATTAATAAACTGTCCGGTGGACAGTTATAGGGAGGGGCCAGGATGCAGGGAGGCTTCGAGACCCTGATTATGAGTTTCAGATAGAGTTGGCCACCGGGTTACACAGATTTATATCTCTTTGTACCAGTTTAAGTTAAAGTAGATTAAATCTAAAAGATTACATTGTTTTACACTGATTTGCAGGAATACTGGCACAAAAACTGGCACCTTTATTACACTTGGGTGAGTTATAACGTGCAGGACGAAATATTGTTCTCACATGGCTTCACTTCTAGTGCGCCATAATGGCATCATGTTGGCCATGTATGTGCCATAACGGCAGGCTGCGTTGTCTTGGTTCTACTCCATCCATTCTTGGCATGCGTATGTAAAATTTTAGTTAAGACCCTTAATATTAGATATTAAATGTGTTCAATTGTTAATTTTCTCAACTTCAATTGGCATGCAGTTTGATTTCTTTGATTTAAATTTTAAATAATTATTTAACCAGTTTGCATATTGCAAACATAAATTTTATGGAGGGTTTAATCATGACACTTGCAAGATTATCTGAAAATGTTTCTCCGTCATTCCCTTCCTTGTTTAACAGATTATTTGAGGGGAATTTGATGGATTGGTCAAATTCAAACTTTGCAGGCAACAATTCTACATTACCTGCGGTAAATGTAAGAGAGAACCAAAATGAATTTATCATTGAAGTTGCTGCCCCAGGTATGAAGAAGGATGACTTCAAATTGGATTTTGACAATGGCCGTTTAACGATTTCTTCTGAGTTAAGTGAAGAAACTAAAAATAACGGGGACGAAAAGTTTACTCTCAGAGAATACCATTACCGTTCATTTCAGAGAGCTTTCACAGTCCCTGAAAATGTTGTGGACGGTGACAAGATCCAGGCCAAATATATGGATGGTATTCTGAATATCACTCTTCCGAAGCGAGAAGAGGTTAAGCCAAAACCGACCAAACAAATCAAGATTTCATAATTAATCACAAGGGGCCGGGTAACCCCTGGCCCCTTATTGCTTAACCGTAAAATTATTAGACCATGAAAACAACTGGAATTATGTTGTTATATCTGAGTCTGATATTGACCGGATGTAACAAAAATGGAGGAAATGAGAATAGTTCTTTGGTTCAATCAGATAGCCTGAAATCTCCCGAAAAACAATATTTAACAGAACTGCAATTGCAGGACCAAATTGACAAAGAGATACGGGAAGTACTTAGCTTAGCCAATGATGAACGGATCAATGATGCAATAGAGATCATTAGTTTGACAGAAGATGCAGTCAGGCATATTCTTGACAGCGCTTACACCGACGCTCTAGCAAATCTAGAAGATGCCATTGGGAAGGCCGCAGTGATGACAGCTGCTAGACCAGATTTGGGATTTTACCCACTGGATGTAAATATTACCGTTCGTGATTTGGTGTCCGGAGCAGATGCGATATCTGCAATAGGGTATGAGGCCGATAAGTTAACGGATAAAGGATACTTACAGGCGGCCCGCCACCTGCTGAAGGATCTTGCGAGCGAAATTGAAATAAGTACACCGATGCTTCCCGTCGCCACTTATCCTGTTGCTCTTACTAAGGCTGCGAAACTTTTAAATGAAGATAAACCTCAAGAAGCATTAATTTTACTTAACACAGCTTTAAGTACGGTTTTTATCGAGACGAAGTATATTCCTTTACCCATTCTTCGAGCTGAAAGAATGCTTGAGGAAGTCGAAACTTTACTTGATGCCGGAGACCGGGATACAGATATCAACACATTGCTTGATAATGCTGATTACCAGATTCGATTTGCTGAAGCACTTGGATATGGCAAGCGGGATAAAGAATTTGGAGAATTGTACAATGCAATTAAGGACATACGAAAGGAAATAAAGCATGAGAATGATGGAGAGTCTACTAACCAAATTATAAAACTAAGGAAAAAGCTAAACAGCTTTAGAAAACGGATCTCTGAAGACAAAAATCAATAATTAGCCCAAAGACTCCTCGTCGAATGCAACGAGGAGTCTTTATTTAATAATAAGTAGGAAAAAATAAGGCAACCGGATACCGATAGTAATCTAAAGCATTTTACTATGAGATACAAAATTCATAATGCAGTTTGCATCAAGGACAAAGATGATAGAAAAAATGCGAAAGCACTTATAAAAGAGCAAATCCCAAGGATTGAAAGAATTGTAGATAGTTATCCCAAAAACTTAATAGTCGATTTCCATTTCAACCAAGATGATAGGCTGAATTATTCGTTTTCGGCATTGATCAATTTAAAAGAGGGGCTCGTGTTTGTCAAGGAAAAGGGTGAAAATATCGAAGGCATTATCTTCTCACTTTTTGATAAATTAAAACTACAACTATCAAGGAAAATTCATAAAGAACGGAAACACTATTTAAGGCGACGCCGGCAGAATCGGATATCTGAATTCATAGACCATTTTCCCGCATTGCACGAGTCGAAAAATGAAGAATCCATTGATTTGTCAAATCAGTTATTGAGTATTATACTCAGGGAAATTTCTGAATATGTCAATCGCAGACTTAAAACTGCCGAGATAACTTCAGCCATCAGAAGAGGAAAGTTCAAATTACAAGAAATATTGGACGAAATTTACCTCATCGCCTATAACAAGATCCCTGATATTCCTGAAAAGGCTCTTCATAACACAGCATGGATCTATCATATTGCAGATGAGTATCTGGAAGAACTTTTCCAGGAAGTTAAGTTCGAGAATAAAAATATTAAGAGGTTAGGAGATTTAGTTGAAACAGATTATACGTCCAATCAGGATATATATACTATCAATACAGACAAAAAAGTGATTCCTTTAGAAGATATTGATGGATATGAAGAGATATCACAAGTATACATGGCCAATGATCTTTTTTTGGGCGACACAGAAAATAGTATACTTGATGAAATAACGCTCAAGCTCAACCAACAACAAATCAATGATATCATCAAAAAAGAGATTTACAAGCTTCCCCTGTATAAAAGAACCATTATTGATCTGTTTCTGATCGACCAGATGGATATTGATGAAATTTCTTCCATCAAGAAAGTATTGAATTCCGAAGTAGAAGCGGTTATTAATGAAGTAAGCAAGGACTTAGAAAGAAAGCTTTTATCCCAGCTATAGAGGGAGTTCTTTTGTAAATCAGTCTTTATTTAAAGAAGGGCGGTGATTATTACCAAACCTTATCCATGAAATCATGGCACCAAAACTGGCACAAAACAAAAACCACCTACAAAATGAATTGTAAGTGGTTGATTATTAAGTGGGCCCAGCTGGGCTCGAACCAGCGACCCCCTGATTATGAGTCAGATGCTCTAACCAACTGAGCTATGGGCCCGGGAAGGCAGGAGTGTGGGTGTGGAGTGTGAGTGTGCGCATATATGTGCACCTATGATTCGGGGTGCAATATTACGATTTTATGGGTTAATTTTCAAGGGTTTCGGAAATTTCTTTGACTGTTGGATATGGGGCATTATTTTTGTTACAAAATATATGCTTTGAAGTTCCTGCTGTACTATACGATATTGCTATTTCCCTTGCTTACTGTATTCGGACAGGTATTCACCGAGCCTGTTGAATTTTTCCAGGGTGAATCAAGGGAAATACCTGATGGCTATGATATCCCCTCAATTTTTGGACATGATGAAACGGGCTATTATGCCTGGTCATATGAGTATGATTATGTCAGCAAGCACTATTATTATATTAAACACTTTGATCAGGATCTGAAATACAAACGTAAAAACTTCATCAATTTGCAACATGGCTGGTTAAATGAAAGAGAGCTTCTGGCAGTATTCCATTTTCATGATAAGATCTATCTATTCACCTCCGAAAAAAAATTCAGGAGAAGATTGCTCTATGTTGAAACAGTAAATAAATCCACGCTGCAGCAAAACCGGGATGATAAACTGATCCTCAATGTCAGGAATATTAAAGGAAATTTTGCTGATTTTCATTTTAGAAGTTCACGCCGGGAGAAGAAGTTGCTTGTATACAGCCAGCTGGATGTTAACTCCAAGCATTTCTCGGAGATGAATTTAATCATGTTCGGCAAAGACCTTGTGATCCAATGGGAACAAACCGAACAGGTCCTGTTTGAAGAAAAAATACCCGAAGAAGATGTTGTAAAGGTCAGCGAAAATGGAGATGCTTATATTATGATGCTTGTACAGGATGAAAAACCGGAGGGACTTTTCTACATACAGAGTAGAAAATATAGTCTGATCGCTATCACCGAAAATGCTGCAAATGCCCATCAATATCCTGTTCATTTCCAGGGGCAATATATTCATGGAATTTTGATTGAACCCGGGCTGGATCAAGACCTGGGTATAGTGGGATTTTATTCCCCAAAGCCTAACATTAATATGGCAGACGGTATTTTTTACATGGCATTGGACAACCAGGCAAAACAACTTTCAAGACCCAGGTTTTATGAATTTGAAGAGCGGTTTATCAATGAGGCCATGCAGGAAAACACTTCAAAGGACCGGGGATTACTACAATATTTTACCCTGGATGAACTGATCATGCAAAAGAATGGTGATTTCCTTCTGTTGGCCGAACAGAGAAGGAATGTTGCCACTGTTTCCTATCGTAATATCATGGCCGCCAGTATCAATCCCGCAGGTATCTTAAAATGGAAGAAACTGATCCTGAAACGTCAGAGCCATGATATGATTGACAAACGGAATTTTTCCTCATATGGAGTAATTGCTCCTTACCAAAATAGTAGGGTCTACCTGTTCTATAATGATCATCCAAAAAATCTGGAGTGGCCCGACAAAGACAAGCTCAATACATTCAATGCGGATGGGAAAATGATCCTTAAGGCTATCGGGATAGACCAGAATGGAGCATTATCGAGCAGGATTATATATGAGAAAGAAAGGAGGAGCATGAAAACCCCGGTCCCATTACAAAACATTGTTATTCCGGACAACGAAATAATGATCCCTGCGACAGATTGGAACAACTACAGCTTCTTCAGAGTCAGGATCAATGAATAATTGGGATCCACAATTTCATAAGCTTTAAAACAGGTATATTATCTTTGCTTGAAAGACCAGGTATTGAAGTCACTTTTCTGCCATATTGTTTTGATTTACATACTGCTTCCGGTATCCGGACAAATGTTTACCCAACCTGTAGAGTTTTTTCAGAGCGAGTCACGGAAACTTCACTCCGCTTATGATATTCCGTCTATTTTCGGACGTGATGAGACGGGATATTATGCCTGGTCATACGATTATGAATATATTAGTCATCATGAATTTGTTATAGAGCATTATGATCCCGACCTAAAATTTCTACGGAAAATGGCCATCGATTTACGGCATGGCTGGTGGAATAAAAGAGAACTTCTTGCAGTCTTCCATTTTTATGATAAGATCTACCTCTTCACCGCTGACACCCGGATGAGAAGAAGATTGCTCTATGTTGAAACATTAAATAAAACAACCCTGGATCAGAACCATGATGATAAGCTGATTCTCAATGTAAAGAACCTCCGGGGTTATTCAGCTGAATTTCATTTTATCAGCTCACGACAAGATCAAAAATTACTTGTATATAGCCAGTTGGATGTCCATTCCAGGCATATCTCTGATATGAATTTAATAATGTTCGACAAAGACCTTGAGATCCAGTGGGAACATACAGAGCGTATCCTTTTTGAAGAAAGGTCCCCAGGTAAAGATGTTGTGAAAGTAAGTGAAAATGGAAATGCATTTTTACTGCATCTCGTAAGGGATGAAAAGCCCAAAGGACTTTTCTACATTCAAAGCAGCAAGTATATTTTGCTTGCCATTACTGAAAACACTGAAAATGCCCATCAGTATCCTGTTTATTTCTCCCGGTACTATATCCATGGAATTCAGATTGAAACAGGATTGGATCAGGACCTGGCCATTGTGGGATATTACTCGCCACAATCCAACATTAATGCAGCAGATGGCATTTTTTACCAATCCTTGAACAACCAGGAAAAACTACTCTCAAAACCACGGTTTTATGAATTTGAAGAGCGGTTCTTGACAGATGCCATGCAGGAAAAATCTTCAAAGGACCGGAGACAATTATACTATTTTACTCTCGATAAACTGATCCAGCAAAAGAACGGGGACTACCTGTTGCTTGGGGAACATCAAAGAGATTATATTACTGGTTCCTATCGTAATATCCTCGCTGCAAGTATCAGTCCCGGGGGAATCTTAAAATGGAAAAAACTGATACTAAAACGCCAGAGTTATGATCCGATTAAAACCCGGAATTTTGCGTCTTATTGTGTTCTTGCCCCCTATCAAAATGACAAGATTTACTTGTTTTACAATGACAGCCCAAAAAACCAGCTATGGCCTGATGAAGATAAAATCCGCACTTTTACCGGGGAAGGGAAAATGAACCTGAAAGTAGTAGGAATAGACGAGGAAGGGGGACTCTCAAGCAGCATTCTATATGAGAAAATACAAAACAGTATGAGAACAACTATCCCATTACAAAACATGATTATTCCGGATAATGAAATATTAATACCTGCGACAGATTGGATCAGCTACAGCTATTTCAGATTCAGGATCAATGAATAATAAGGTTTCACCATTTTTCTGCAGTTGAATTAGTCATATTATTTTTTGCTGTAAAGTCTAAGTAGTGAAGTTCATCTTCTACCATATCATTTTATCTTTTTCCCTTCTTCCTGTATCAGGACAGATATTCAATCAGCCCGTGGAGTTTTTCCAGGGAGAGTCAAGGATCATACCAGCACGTTTTGATATTCCATCCATTTTCGGCCATGATGAAACTGGTTATTATGCCTTGTCATATGAATATGATTACGTTATTGAGCACTATGATCAGGAGTTTAAGTTTAAACGGAAGAAGGAACTCGATCTAAAATATGGCTGGTGGTCTAAAAGAGAGCTTCTGGCTGTATTCCATTTTCATAACAAGATTTACCTTTTTAGTTCCGAGAAGCGATTGAGAAGAAAGCTGCTCTATGTTGAAACCCTCGACAAAACCACACTCATCCAGAATGACGATGAAAAAGTGATTCTCAATGTTCGCAACCTGAGGGGATACTCCGCAGAATTCCTTTTTAAAAGCTCACGACTGGAGCAAAAATTACTTATTTACAGCCAGTTGGATGTTACATCCAGACATATCTCTGATATGAATTTAATAATGTTTGACAAAGACCTTGAGATCCAGTGGGAACATACGGAAAGGATTATGTTTGAAGACAAGCCTCCCGCAAATAATCTTGTGAAAGTAAGTGAAAATGGAAATGCTTTTCTGCTAAGCCTGGTTAAAGAAGAAAAGGTGGCAGGCCTATTTTATATACAGAACAGCAAGTATGTTCTGCTGGCTATCACACATAATGGTGAAAATGCCCATCAGTATCCCATATTCTTTCCTCGGCATTACATTCATGGAATACAGATAGAACCGGGACTGGACCATGATATGAGTTGTGCTGGTTTCTATTCTCCGGGTTCAAACATTAATGCAGCTGACGGCATTTTCTACATGACCTTGAATAATGAGGCGAAAAAGCTTTCGAAGCCTCGATTTTATGAATTTGAAGAATGGTTCTTAAACGATGCCATGCAGCAAAAGTCATCCAAGGAACCAAAACAATTATATTATTTTAACCTGGATCATCTCATCCTGCAAAAGAATGGGGACTTTCTGCTGCTGGCTGAACATAGAAGGAGAAATTTTAATCGTTCCTATAACAATATACTTGTCGCCAGTATCAGTCCCGGGGGAATCTTAAAATGGAAAAAACTGATTTTGAAACGACAGTATCGCACTCAGGTGAATTCACGGAATTATTTATCTTACTGTGTGCTAGCTCCCCCTCAATATGAGAAGGTTAACCTACTGTTTAATGACCATCCCAAGAACCGCCAATGGCCGGATGAAGACAGGATTTATACTTTGAATGAGGATGGTAAATTGATCTTGAAAGTAATAGGCATTGATACAGAAGGAATGCTTTCAAGTAGTATTGTTTATGAGAAAACCAAGAATAACATGCCAACCCCTATGCCGCTGCATCACTATATCAAACTGAACAATGAAATTGTTATTTCGGCGAAATGGTTCAATGAATACAGCTACTTTAAGATCAGGATCAATGAATAATGAGGGCCCGCAGATTCATTATCTTAGTTGAAATCTCATGCATCTGCTCCCGGGTCACATTCAGATAATAAGCTTCGGCTGAAATGGTTTTACTGGAGGTATCTACCCTTACATCGCCTTTTTTATAATACAATTGAAACAGGTCATAGGTGCGCCGCAGGTTTTTAAGCATCAGCAGGTATTCAGCCAGATCAAGATCAGCATGGTAATTGTTCATAAGTGCTATCAGGCTGTTCAGTGAATACTTCTGTTCGGCAATCTTATCCTGCAGGGCAATATTCCCGGGATCATTTTCATAGATCCGTGTGGCAATGTACATTGATTCAATCCATCCTCCCATGGCAACCAGGGAAGCTGCGCCTTCCTGTCCGTCATTTCTCAGGTAGTCATCCGTAGCCGAATATAGTCTTGCGGCCACCTGTGACAGACTATCCGGATTACTAACGAAAAACTCCAGGTTATCGATGACATTTCCGTAAATCTCTTTTGGTATGCCCAGCTCATCAGCCAATCTATTGATTGATGCAAGGTAGGCAACCGATCTCTGGTGCTGGTTAAACATCTTTACATAACTCAGGTCGACACCATAAACACCAAGGTTTAAGGCTATTTTCGCAGGCTTTGAATACTTCCCGAACCCTTCAGGCGGACTCAGTAGATCGGGGTAAAAATTGGCACCAACATGATCAAAAAGCCTGGCCATTTCAACCGGTAGGGACATCGTGTAATAAATGGACCTGTCCGTTGCATCACTTGTCTCCTTGAAATCATTGATATCAATGGAGTCCTCTAAATCAAAACCTTTTTGTCCCCGCTGGCTGCATCCTGAAAATATGATAAGGGAAACTATTCCTGTCATCAGGACTTTTGAAAGGTGTATTTGCATATGCACCATCTGTTGTGGACCCTAAAATAAGGATTTTTAGAAATCCGTTCAAAGGGAGTTTTCACAAGATGTTGAAAAGCAAGTGTAAACAGGGTTTATAAAAATTTCCTGGACTTTAAGAGGCTGACAATACTGCATGCAATGTCATCCAGGCTCAGGGACATACAATTATACCTGACATCAAAACGTGTGTAATCAGATCCTGTTCCGTGAAAATAATTCCTGAACTCCTGTCGTTTCTTATCAATTTCGATAGCCCGTTTCTTAGCCTCTTCCAGGGATATGCAATATTTTTCAGAAGCGCGTAGTGTCCGCCATTCCAAAGGAGCTTCCAGTTTAATGTGCAGAGACCTTTCAATATCTTTGGTAATGGCCACCCCTCCCCTGCCAATGATCACTACATTACCTTCAGAAGCAATGTTCCTGATGACCTGGGCAACTGTTTTTCGGATCTTTCTGTCACTTTTATAGTATTTCCTGGACTGAGAAGAAAGGATGTCATCAAAAACTGTTTTCTTCTCATATTGAAATATATATTTGATATCCGCAGGATCCAGCTCCAGCTCCCTGGCTGATTCTGCCAGGATCTCCTTGCTGATCCAGCGCCAGCGGATACTCTTTGACCTAGAATCTTTAATCTGGTTTAACTGGTTGCATACTCTCGTGGCAATTTTCCTTCCAGGACACCCGAAGTCCCTTGCAATGGTTACAACTGGCCCTTCGTATTCCTGTTTCAACATGGCATCCTGGTAACGCTCGGTCAGATATTTGGACAGGTCTATCTTCATGATGGTTATATAACGGGGTGTCATATAAAGTTAAGACTTTCCCTGGCATATGTCAAGACGGACAGGCCTAAACAGAGAAATCATTCAGCATTTTTTGCTGATAACGGATGATTTCTGAGAAGGTTTTCCTGATCATGGTTTGTTCGATCACAGCGAGTTCTTCGCGGGTAACCATATTGTCAGGGGATTTATTATCAAGTATAGCATTCACCTGTGACCGGAAGCGGATTTCCATCATCCGGTTGTAAATATTCTCAATTTCATGGTATTCTTCATCCGGTAATATATTCATCCTGAACATTTTTTCCAATCGAAGCAGGCTGTTCGATTCGCCTATATGATGCTGTATGGAATATACACGGATGAAATCTACCAGGGGAGAAATAGCATTTTTAATATTGAATGATTCAGGCGACCTGGATCCGTTTTCCAATCCGTTTTCCTTGAAAATATCTGTTGGTATGTTATATTTTGAAACTTCACTTGCCAACAGCTTGAAAAAAAGGTTTTTACCGTCGATTATCTTATTGATATGTTTTCTCAGCTCATCAGTATATTTTTCTGATCCGTAAACAATCCGGAAATCAAAAAATACGGCAACTCCCAGCACCCCGTCCTGGCTTTTCAGGTTGATCCAGTCAGAAAAATATTTTTTCCATCTGGAGATAGGCTGGCACCACTGAGGATTACCGGCCATGACTTCTCCCTGGCAATACTGGTATCCGATCTTATCAAGCCAGAGATTGATTTTCTTGCCAAAGTAAAGGAAGTACCGGTTTACCTCTGCAAATTTCTCATTAGGCACATCCTCGAATACTATAGCATTATCCTGGTCAGTGACCAATGTCTGTTCCCTTCGCCCCTCACTTCCCAGAGCCAGGAAGGCAAATTCTGCAGGAGGATCTCCCATTTCTTCAATCGCAAATTCTACAAGGCGGTGTGTAATGGCATCCGTAATTGTACTGATCAAATAGGTTATATTCCTGACCCTGGATCCACTCTCAAGTAGGATCTTGACGAGTACGGGTATTTTATTATGGATTTTCTTGAGAGATTCAACGGTTTCGGCTGTACTTATTTCCTTGATCAGGTGGGATATGGAATTACGCTGAACCTCCAACAAGTCTTCATTGCTGAATATGCCAGTGATCCTCCCCGACCGGTCTTCCACGACCAGGTGTGAAATTGCGTTTTCCTTGATCTGAAGTACGGCTTCATATAGCAAGGCTTCATCAGGAATTCTGACAAGCGGCGAACTCATGATCTCAAATACCGCACTCTTTGCATTAAACTCTCTGGAAACCACCCGGTTTCTAAGATCGCAATCGGTGACTATCCCAACAGGTTGCTGGCTGGTATCCTTGGTAATAATGATGGCATTTTGATCCTTCTTGCGCATTATTGAAGCAGCCTCATAAACAGACATATCCATATCACAGGTAATATGCTCCCTAACAAAAGAACTGACCGGGAGGTTCATCATCAGGATGCTTGTTTGCAGTTCATTCATTAGGTTGATGGATTCTTTTTCAATTCTTTCCTTGCGAGAAAGATCCTTGGTGACAATGATGATCCCGCGTTCACCCTTCAGATCCACCCTGGAAGCTGTAAGCATAACTTCCCTCATTTCCCCTCGTTTACAGGATATGGTCGCCTCAATATTGACTGTCCTTCCGTCAGTGCCTATTTCCTCATAAAATGTTTCAAGGTTCAGTCCCGGTATCGATTTTATGGCAATCAGGTCTTCAAATTTCAGCTTCGAAAGGTCAGTCAGTGTATATCCACTCATGGCCAGGAAAACGAAATTAGCATGAATGATTCCCTTTTCAACAATGATCAATGTGCCATCAGTGGATGTTTCCATCAATGCTCTGTACTTTTCATTGGCCTCAGCCAGGCGGTCCTGTGACTGCTGATTGCTGGTATGATCCAAAAAAACCTTGCGATAAATCAGGGTTAACAAGACAATAATGACCAAAAAATCTGCCCCCAGCGCATAAAACATCAAATTATTACCTGACATTGCATATTGGTTCGCAAGCCAAACAAAAGCCATTAAGAGGAGGATAATCAGGGCAAATGGAATCAGGTATTTCTTATTAAAAGTCCTTGACATATAATGACGGAATGTGGTTTTTGCGAAGATACTGACATTATTTCAATGATATGGCTTCAAATTCACGGCTAATGGTGTCCAGTATGATGAATCCCCTGCTCCCGGGGTTCCTTGTAAGGGGTGGAGCCCCAATGATCTGACGCTTATTCAACAGCTTGGATTTTCGGTAATAATTAATCAGATAATCTCTTCTGGATATGCGGGCAAAACCTTCCAGGTGAGCATGCCCGGCGAACCCGGCCATACATTTCGTTTTCTTTAAGAGTCTCAAATGCAAGGAAAAATCTTTCCGCCCTGAAGGAGAACTTTTAGAGGTACCTGTAATGTCAGGCTCGATAAAATGTGTCGCCAGTATATTAAAGTCTCCTGTATTTATAACCATTTGTTCAGGGAGTTCATTAAGGTATTCAAAACTTGATTCACTCACTGGGTCTTCAATTTCATCTTCGTACAGCCACAGCTGTGATTTTGAGATCTCTTCCCTTTCATCCAGGGAAAGTTTATACCAGTTGTCAGGCATGCCCAGCTCAGAATGGTAGGATGGAAGTTTTTTGATTGCATGCAAGTCATGGTTCCCACAGACCACATAATCGCAATGGTTTTTAACCATTCTCACACAGGCATCAGCATTTCTACCCTCCAGGCTTCCTTCGAAATGATGGCTGAAACCTACAATATCCCCAAGGCAGAGGATCTTATCGCATTTTTGCTTCTCGATCTCCCGCAAGACCTCCTGCAAGCTGATCAGATCAGAGTGAATGTCTGTTATCACTGAGAGCTTCATGCCGATCAATCAATTAGTTTTAATATTTCGCTTTCCCTTGCCTTGCTGATCCCTTTTTCAGTAATCAGCCCACTTACCAATCTTGCTGGTGTAATATCAAAACCATAATTGGAAACCGGACTGTCTTCGGGCAAGATTCTCACACTTTGAGTCTTGCGGTCGGAAATGCCTTCTATCACCCTAACCTCATCAGGATCTCTTTCTTCAATAGGAATTTCTTCTATTCCGGAATCAATGGTAAAATCTATGGTTGATACGGGAAGAGCTACATAGAAAGGTATATCATTGTCTCTGGCGGCCAGGGCTTTTAAATAGGTGCCTATCTTATTGGCCACATCTCCACGTCGGGTTGTCCGGTCACTGCCGGTTATGACCATATCCACCAGTCCCTTTTGCATGATATGTCCACCAGCATTATCTACGATGACCGTATGGGGTACACCATGTTGCCCAAGCTCCCAGGCCGTCAACCTGGCACCCTGGTTCCGAGGGCGGGTTTCATCGACCCATACATGGACAGGAATCTCTTCCTCGAAGGCCTGGTATATTGGTGATGTGGCAGTCCCATAATCAATACAGGCCAGCCAGCCAGCATTGCAATGGGTTAATATATTTACCGGCTTTCTATCTTTTCGCTCACTGATCTCTCTGATAATTTCCAGGCCATGTTGGCCGATCCTGTATGAAGCCTGAAGTTCCTCCTCTCTGATCTTCAATGCCTCTGATCTGGCAGCCATCATTATTTGTTCGGGTTCAACAGCATAATCAATTAACTTCATCATCCGGTCTACGGCCCATGTAAGATTGACCGCTGTGGGACGCGCTGCCCTGATAAGTGCTGCCTGCTCCCTGATATAAACCTGCGGTTCCTGTTGCTGTATGGCTTCAAGGCATGCCATATAAACACCCAATGCAGCTGTAACACCTATCAATGGGGCCCCCCTTACCTTCATTCTCCGGATCATATCATAGCTGTCCGAAGAAGAGTGCATTTCCTCTATCTTGAATTCAAATGGAAGGACTTCCTGGTTGATGTATTTGATCCTGTCCTGATCTGATTCATCCATCCAGATAGTCTGATATGGCTTTCCGTTAACTAGCACAATACCTCCGTTAGCCTTTGCGGCAGCCGGAGATGAAAGGATTGCATCCCCTGGTCCATGGCAGCATTTACATGTATTTCTGTATCATCTACATATAGCGTTTCACTGGCATTAAGCCGGCTGTCAGCAAGGACATGCTGGAAAATTTCATGATCCGGTTTCCGCATTTTAACATCATGAGAATAATAAACCTTCTCAAAAATGTCCTTCAGATTTGCGATGCCGTGTTCCAGTCGAAGGATGTCGTTGTAATATACTTCATGAAGGGCATTGGTATTGCTCAGTAGAAACAACCTGTATACTTCCCTGAGTCGGATTAGTAGTTTGATAGTATCTGGCTGAAAACCAAGGATCATTGCATTCCAGGCCTCAATGATCTTTTCCCTTGGCGTATGATCACCCAGCTGGACAGTTAAAGCGTCGATAAACTCTTCGGGGTTTATCCTTCCGGTTTCAAATTTCAAGAAGAAGGGATATTTTGAGAAAACAATATCCAGGTTTTCCTCTCCTGGTAACCCCAATTCACTTAATAACTCTATGCTCCTGTTTACATCCAGATCTAGAAGCACCCCTCCCAGATCCAATACAATATTCCTGATACCTTTAAGATCTATCATGCCAGTCCCCGTTAGTTTTTATCAAATTTAACAATTCTTCAACAGCGTTTTGCTGTGGGATGTTTTTCTTAACAATTTCTTTATTCCTGTATAAACTGATTTTCCCTTTACCCGACCCCACATAACCATAATCGGCATCTGCCATTTCACCGGGGCCATTCACAATACATCCCATGACGGCAATTTTCAAATGATTCAGGTGAGATGTTGCCTCTTTAATTTCCCGGAGTGTGTCCTGTATACTAAATAATGTACGACCGCAGGAGGGACAGGCAATGTAATCGGTTGCTGTCATCCTTGCCCGGGTGGCCTGGAGAATTTTAAAAGCGGTGGCAGACAATTGATCATTGTCAGCAAAAGGATGATCCAGCCAAAGACCATCGGCGTACCCATCAATGAAATACCATGCAAGTTCAGCAGCTGTTTTTACCCAAAATTCCTCCTGGTCACTCTCACTATATGAAGCCATTATAATGATCGGGAGATTAAAATCCTCATCTTCGGCCAAGCGGGAAAATGCCTCGCAGGATTGAATGGTGTTATTGTGCAGAAAAATGATGCAAATGGGATCTTTCGAAGTCTTTAACAGTTCATATGCTTGTTTGGTTTCATCCGGACTGATGATCACAAAATTCAGCGTGTCAGAAGTTTTTTTATAATTCAAAAAATCCTGAAGGGAAAACAAGGGGGAAAATGTTTCCCCGGGATAGTCATCAAGGAGCCATGATTCAACGGTCAGGATATACCTTCGGTCTTTGGGCAGATCATTAACCAGCTCATGATCAGATATAAACACATAATCAGGTTCAATCACCTGGTGTTGTTCTTTTAAAGGTTCTTGCGGAAGCCTTGTGATGACAACAGGAACCTGGCCTCCCCCGATTTTCCCGATTTTCTTTGATTTTCTTTTCAGGTAGGAGGTCTTATAAGGAACTTGGGCAGTAGGTTTTATATCCATATTGGACCGGGTCCTGACAGCTGCTTCAAGTAATTTGCTGGCGGCCGGTATTTCCTGCTCCGGCTCTTCAGTAAGGGAAACGCGTATGGTTTGCCCAATCCCTTCCCTGAGCAATGTACCTATACCTGCAGCGGAGCGGATCCTTCCTTCTTCTCCCTCCCCGGCTTCCGTAACACCCAGGTGTACGGGATAATCCATTTTTTCTTCCGCCATCCTCATCTGCAACAAGCGGTTGGAATAGATCATGATCCGGGTATTGCTTGATTTGAGTGAAACCACGACATCTTTAAACTGATCAAGCTGGCAGAGCCTTAAATACTCCATGGCAGATTCAACCATACCTTCAGGGCTGTCACCGTACTTTTCAAGTATCCTTTCAGACAGTGATCCATGATTCACACCTATGCGGATGGCCGTTTTATGCTGACGGCAGATCCCCAGCAGCTTACCAAATGGTTCCTGGATATCAACTCTGGCAAAGTTTCCGGGATTGATCCGTACTTTTTCAACGAGGGGGGCGGCAATTTCAGCAATGGCAGGATTGAAATGGACATCAGCAGATATTGGGAAATGATAGCCCCTGTTCGACAATTCCTCTTTTATGTGTTTTAAGTTCCTGGCTTCCTTAATGTTGCTCGCCGTAATCCTGACAAGTGTGGCACCAGCATCGAATATTCTTATGGATTGCTTTACACATGCTTCTGTATCCATAGTAGACACACTGCACATAGACTGGATCATAACGGGTGAATCGCCACCTATATGCTGGTTTCCAATTTGTATTTTCCGGGACCTATACAAAATTATTCAATGTTGCAGCTACCGGTTCAGTTTCCAATCAAAACCATCTTTGGTATCCATTACTTCCACGCCAAGGCGGGCCATTTCATCACGGATCCTGTCAGCCATATCGAAATCCTTGTTCTTTCTGGCATCTATCCTCATTTGCAGCAACAGTTTAATTAACCCCCCTGTAAGTTCCTGGTCCCCCGGGTCCTTCCCCTCAGGTACCAATCCGAGGATATCCCTGACAGTTCTATGGTAAAATTGCCTGCATTTTATCAGGTCATTCTCCGTCATTAATTCTTTCCCTGCGGCAACATTGTTGATGGTTTTTATCCCGTCAAACAAATGAGCAATGGCAATGGGACTGTTAAAATCATCGTCCATGGCCTCAAAAAACGATTTCTCCAGTTCTTCCAGGTCCACGGATGATTTCTCCGAAGATTTTATCTTGTCAATGGTTTCCATCCCCTCAAATAATCTATCAAGCCCTTTTTCAGCGGCCTGCAGTGCATCATTGGAAAAATCCAGGGGACTCCTGTAATGGGCCTGTAGCATAAAAAATCGAATGGTCATGGGATGATATTCCTTTTCCAGTAATTCATGTTCTCCGGAAAAAAATTGTTCCAGATTGATGGCATTGCCCAGAGACTTACCCATTTTCTGGCCGTTGAGGGTGACCATGTTATTATGCATCCAGTATCGCACTGATTCTTTACCGTAACCGGCAACGGTTTGTGCAATTTCACATTCATGGTGGGGGAATAAAAGGTCCATGCCCCCTCCATGTATGTCAAACTCTGCACCCAGGTATTTGGAACTCATCACGGAACATTCCACATGCCATCCCGGGAATCCTTCACCCCATTTTGAGGGCCACCTCATCAAGTGCTCAGGGTCTGCATTTTTCCAGATGGCAAAATCGAGCGGACTGTTTTTTTCCTTTTGTTTTTCCAACTCCCTTGTATTGGCAAGTAGATCCTCAATTTTTCTCCCTGACAATTTTCCATACTGATGGTCCCTTGCATATTTCTCCACATCAAAATAGACCGATCCTCTCTTTTCATAAGCGAACCCATTCTCAAGGATCCTTTCTACAAGTTTCTGCTGCTCAATAATATGTCCTGAAGCAGTAGGTTCTATACTTGGAGGCAGAACATTCAGTTTTGCCATTTTCAGCCGGTATTCATTGGTATACATCTGTACCACTTCCATTGGTTCCAGTTGCTCAAGCCTTGCCTTCCTGGAAACCTTATCCTCCCCGAAATCCTGGTCTGCCTCAAGGTGTCCCACATCGGTTATATTCCTCACATAGCGTACACGATATCCTAAATATTTAAGGTAACGGAAAACCAGGTCGAAGGTAATAGCCGGTCGTGCGTGTCCGAGATGGGGATCTCCATAAACTGTCGGACCACATACATACATGCCGACGGACGGGGGATGGTGTGGCTCAAAGATCTCCTTCTCCCGGGAAAGGGTGTTATAAATACTAAGCTTCATTTGACCTGCCTGCTGTTAAAATTAATCTTCCAATATGGAAAACAAATTTAATCTTTTTACACAGGAATCCATTTATCAATATTGGTCAGCGGCAGGTGCTCTTTATATTCCTCAGCAGGTTCTCCGGTTTTTCAGACAATGAAAAATAACTTTCCAGGTACTTGTTCATCTCTTTCCGTTCCTTTTCATCCAGATACGGGGATGATATCACCCATTCAAATATCTTGTCTTTATTCATTTGTATTTGATCAATAGCAGCAAGATATTTGACGTCATCTCTGCAGGGGCCAAGATAATATCTCTCGGTCACCGATAGCAATCCGAGATTTTCTCCCGGAATAGCATAATTTGCGTTAACCAGACCTGCGTAATCAAAATCATAGGGAACCGGGACAGGCAGGGGTTTGACGGGATCATTCCGCCTGATCAGTTTCAGGTTATGCCTGCCGGCTACTGAATAATCGGCATTCCCTATCATATACATATATAAAGCCACCACATCCATCATTAATGTATCCGTGTATCGCATACTAACTGCATCTGATTTTATCGTATTGACCCCCAGTCTTTCCGCCATCATGTCTTCAGGTTCAATCATAAAGGCCCATGAGCTTGATTCCTTATTTTTACGACCTGTATCAATATAATTCATGCGGATGAGCCGGACCCTGAAGCTATAGGGTGAGATTTCATTATAAATTTTATAGGCGAGATACTCTTTTATCACATATTGTTCATATTGCTTAGAATCCTTGCAATGGGTTACGATCTTGATTTTATTGGTTCCTTTGAGATATTTGTTCCCGACTTTTGCCTTCTTGATGTTTAACCAGAAAGGTGGTAGAATACAATGTGCTCTCCTGAATTCACCCCTGGCCTTTACCCTTACTTTTTTATTGATATCCAGGGTATCATTCACATGGTAAATAAGCTGGACTGGCATATACTCACCTTTCATTTTTCCTCGCTGATAGCTTTTAATATCAAACTTTAATGTGATCTCCAATGGTTCCTCCTCACCGAAAAGATCGACCTGAATGGAGAGGGTGTCGGAATAAAAATGGTCTGAGTCTTCATCCTGGCCAAAACTGTATCCCTGGACACAGCATGATACTAAAAATCCAAACAGCAAAATTCTTCCGCTTTGTTTTAAGGATAATTTCATAACACTGCAATATAGATATGTAGTTTAATGGATGAAAATTATGAAATTTGAACGATATAAAGAAAATTTCCTACCTTCCTGTATAAGTAATTCTATTATGACAACAAAGAAAAAGAATCAATCAAGGGATGCCCTTACCAATTCTGTGATGGGTGTATTTACCAACCGCCCAAGCCAGACTTTCAATTATAAACAACTGGCCAAAAGGCTAAACATCAAAGATGTTGGGTCCCGCCGCCAGATCATTCCCATCCTGCAACACCTGGTGGAAAAGGAAGAACTGGTGGAGGTATATCCCGGTAAATTCAAGTTGAAATCGAAAGGGGGATTTATTTTTGGTACGGTAGATATGACCCAGTTTGGTTATGCCTTTATACTATCTGAAGCCCATGAGGATGATATATTCATTTCCCAGAACAACCTGAATCATGCATTGAACGGAGATTATGTAAAGGTCAACCTGTATGCTCGCAGAAAGGGGAAACGGGTCGAAGGAGAAGTAGTTGAAATTATTGAAAGAGCCCGGAAAACTTTCGTTGGGATAGTAGAGGTTTCAAGGCAATGGGCTTTCCTTAATCCGGACAGTAAGGAGATGCCCTATGACCTATTCATTCCTCCTGACAAATTGAATGGGGCAAAAACTGGACAAAAAGCTATCGGCAGGATTACCGAATGGCCGAAAGGATCAAAAAATCCTGTTGGTGAAATTGTTGAAGTCCTCGGTGAACCGGGTGTGCACGATGTTGAAATGCATGCCATCCTGGCTGAATTTGAGTTGCCCTCAAAATTCACTGCGGAAGTTGAGAAAGCAGCTGAAATGGTACCTGTTCAGATAACAGACCAGGATTATGCTGAAAGGCGGGATTTCCGCAATGTAATTACCTTAACAATTGATCCAGCTGATGCCAAGGATTTCGATGATGCACTCTCCCTGCAAAAACTTAAAAACGGGAACTGGGAAGTGGGTATACATATTGCAGATGTGTCGCATTATGTAAAACCAAAGAGTTTACTGGACCAGGAAGCATATGAAAGGGCCACTTCTGTTTACCTGGTAGACCGGGTAGTGCCCATGCTGCCTGAAAAACTGTCCAACCTGGTTTGTTCCCTGCGCCCGGATGAAGAGAAGCTCTGTTATTCTGCTGTATTTGAAATGGATGAAGAGGCCAGGGTACTGAAAAAATGGTTTGGCCGGACGGTTATCCTTTCAAATCGTCGTTTTACCTATGAAGAAGCCCAGAATATTATTGAATCGGGGAAAGGAGAACTTGAGGCAGAGTTATTGCAATTACATAAACTTGCTCAGGTATTGAGGGCAAAGAGGTTCAAGGAGGGATCTTTTTCCTTTGAGAGGGTGGAAGTGAAATTCCATATAGATGAGAGCGGTCATCCCACAGGAGTTTACTACAAAGAAAACAAGGAATCCAACCAGCTGATTGAAGAGTTCATGCTGCTGGCGAATAAAAAGGTAGCCGAATTTATCGGCAAAGCTTCTTCTGGAAATACGGCTTCAGATGCTGTTCCGAAAACAAAATCAAGGACTTTTGTATACCGTATCCATGATAAACCTAACCAGGAAAAAATCGAAACTTTTGCCTATTTTATTAAACGCCTTGGCTATCAAATACGGACAGGCAGCAAACAACAGATTTCCGGCTCAATCAACCGGCTTATGGAGGAGATCAGGGGAAAGAAAGAACAAAACATGATAGAAAACCTGGCCATCCGGACCATGGCCAAGGCCGTATATTCCACGATGAACATTGGGCATTATGGACTTGGATTTCCTTATTATACACATTTTACTTCCCCTATCCGCCGATATCCAGATATGATGGTGCACCGCCTGCTGGATCATTACCTGAAAGGCGGGGAATCAAAAAGCCATAAGAAATATGAAACGAGGTGTGAACATTCTTCAGTAATGGAGCGCAAGGCCATGAGTGCTGAGTGGGCTTCCATCAAATACAAACAGGTGGAATTCCTCAGTGACAAGATCGGTGAAGTTTTTGATGGAGTGATCTCTGGTGTAACCGAATGGGGTATCTATGTTGAACTGGTGGGTTGTAAATGTGAAGGGATGATCTCCATGAGGGACATGACAGATGATTTTTATGATTATGATGAGGATAACTTCCGTCTACTTGGTAAAAAGAACGGCAGACAATTCCAGCTGGGGGATGAAATCAGGATAGAGGTGGCCAGGGCCAATCTTGCTAAGAGACAAATGGATTTTGTGTTGGCTGAAGAACCTGAATAACATTTGGGATGAGATTATCCCGGCAGGTTCAAAGAACTACTACGGGATTGAATCCCTTAACTCAGTGGTTTCCTCTAAAGCATCACCTTCATTTTTATTATCCAGTTCTGCAAAGAATTTTTTCTGAAAAAACAGGATAATAAAAACACCGACGGTGATAGATGAATCGGCAATATTGAAAACCGGCCGGAAAAAGACAAGTGATTGTCCCCCCCAGAAAGGAAACCAGTTTGGCCAGTTACCCCTGATGATAGGGAAATATAACATGTCAACCACACGGCCATGAAGGAAAGATGAATATCCACCTCCTTCCGGAAAAAGAGTCGCCAATTTCCCCCAACTATCATCAAAGATCATCCCATAGAAAAGGGAATCAAAAATATTCCCTGCAGCACCTGCCAGTATCAGGGCAACAGAAAAGACCAGTCCCTTATGTGCCTTTAGCCTGATCAGGTATCGCATGTAAAAAGCAATCCCTGTAACTGCCAAAATTCGGAAAAGACTTAGAAAAATCTTGCCGTTGTCCCCTGGCAGATCCATGCCGAAGGCCATCCCGTTATTTTCGGTGAAATGAAGAATGAACCAGTTACCCAACACATGGATTTCCTGACCAATACTCATATTGGTTTTGATCAGTATTTTGAAAAGCTGATCAAGGGTAAGGATAATAAGAATTATTAATATGGATCTTTTGCCGATAGACATATGGATAAAAAAATGATCGGGCTGGGCCCGATCAAACCTTACTGTGCTTGTTTTGCATCAATGCTAAGTGTAGCATGTGGAACTGCTCTGAGTCTTTCCGGCTTGATCAATTTACCGGTAACCCGGCAAATCCCATAAGTCTTGTTTTCAATCCTGACCAGTGCCGCCTGCAGGTGCTGGATGAATTTTAACTGCCTTTGAGCAAGTTTTCCTGCTTCCTCCTTGGAAAGTGTGGCTGCACCTTCTTCCAGAACTTTAAACGTGGGGGAAGTATCCTGCGTATCATTACTTTCCCCGTGAGTGATTGAATCTTTTAGAAGCTCGTAATCCTTTCTTGCTTTATCGAGTTTCTGGAGGATAATATCCTTGAATTCCATCAACTCTTCGTCTGAATATCTTGTCTTCTCTCCCATTTCTCTCAAAATTTTGGCAAATATAAGAAAAAATAATATACGGAAATATGTTATTGAGTTAAAGTCAATTGGCTTAAAATCGCTGGATATTTTCTCAATCTTCATCCAGGTGTATAATCCTTCTTCAAGCTCCACTTTTCGTGCATTTCCCGTATCCATATCATTCACAAGCTGGACATGGTCGGCTAAGGTCTGAACGCCTATGTAGTCCCTGTGTTCTTTAATGGCCTTATTCAGGGATTCATGTTTCAGTATCATGATATTAATCTTGTCCGTAACTTCAAATCCACTTTCTTTCCGGTAATTCTGAATGCGGTTAATGAATTCACGGGCAATGCCTTCATAACGTAATTCAGCGGTAATGGTTACATCCAGTGCAACTGTTAGGTTGCCATCATTGGCCACCAGCCACCCTGGAATGTCTTCTGTAGAGATCTCCACATCTTCCGGAAGCAAAAGTATTTCTTCACCTGAAACTTCCAGTGTCCATTTACCTGATGCTTCAAGGCCGGAAATATCTTCTTGCGACATTTTCTGTACTTCAGTAGCAATTGTTTTCATCAGTTTACCGAAACGGGGGCCCAGGGATTTGAAATTTGGTTTGATCCTCTTAACAAGTATCCCACTGGTATCTTTTAGGAAATCAATATCCTTTACATTTATCTCAGCCAGTATCAAGTCCTTAACTGCTTCAACTTTTTCCTGGAAACCGTTATCAAGCACCGGGATCATCAACTTATTCAGTGGTTGACGTACCTTGATGTTCACCTTTCTTCGTAAGCCTAGAACCATGGAAGATATTTTCTGTGCCAGTCCCATTCGTTCTTCCAATTCCATATCAATCCTGCTTTTATCACACACAGGGAAATCGGTAAGGTGCACAGAATCTTCCTGATGGTGAGCAGAGACATTGTTCAGGTCTGTAAACAAACGTTCTGCGTAGAATGGGGCAATTGGTGCCATTAGCCTGGATACTGTTTCAAGACAGGTATACAAGGTCTGGTATGCTGATTTTTTATCACTGGTAATATCCCCTCCCCAAAACCTTTTCCGGTTCAACCTTACATACCAGTTGCTCAGGTTTTCAATGATAAATTCCTGTATGCCTCTCCCTGCCCTGGTGGGTTCGTAATTGCTAAATTGTTCATCAACATCCTTGACCAGGGAGTTTAGCACAGATATGATCCAGCGGTCTATCTCCGGCCTTTCATGAACAGGGATCTCCTCGTCCTGGAAATTAAAACCATCAATATTCGCATATAGAGAAAAGAAGGAATAGGTGTTATAAAGTGTCCCGAAAAATTTTCTTTTTACTTCATCTACTCCGTCAACATCAAATTTCAGGTTATCCCAGGGCTGAGCATTGGTCATCATATACCACCTGAGCGGATCGGCACCGTATTTTTCTATGGTTTCAATGGGATCCACAGTATTGCCCAGACGTTTGGACATTTTATTGCCATTTTTATCCAGTACCAGTCCGTTCGATATGATATTTCTGAAGGATACTGAATCAGATACCATGGTCGCTATGGCATGCAGGGTGAAGAACCAGCCCCTGTGTCTGGTCAACCCCTTCAGCAATAAAATCTGCCGGAAAGAGCCTGTTAAATTCGTCTTTCTTTTCAAAAGGATAATGCCACTGGGCATAGGGCATGGCCCCTGAATCAAACCAACCATCAATCAAGTCCGGCTCCCGGTACATTTTTTTACCACTATCTGAGATAAGCCAGATTTCATCAACAAAGGGCCTATGCAGGTCAAATTGCTGGTAATTATCATCTGTATTATCATCGGGAATATAACCAGCCAGCGGGTTCTCCTTCATGATCCCGGCAGAGATTGCCTTATCAATCTCAGCCTTCAGTTCCTCTACTGAACCAATACATTTCAATTCCTTCTTGTCCTCAGTCATCCAGATCGGCAGCGGGGTTCCCCAGAATCGGGATCGCGACAGGTTCCAGTCCACCAAATTTTCCAACCATTTCCCGAAGCGGCCTGTGCCAGTAGAAGCGGGTTTCCAGTTAATGGTGTTATTCAGGGCAATCAGCCTATCCTTAACCCTTGTGGTCCTGATGAACCAGGAAGACATGGGATAATACAATACCGGTTTGTCTGTCCGCCAGCAATGCGGGTAATTATGGACATACTTGGCAATCTGAAAAGCTTTATCTTGCTGCTTAAGGTTCACAGCAATGGCAACATCTGTGGTCTCGCTTCCTTCAGGGATGGATTCATCATACTCATTCTTCACATACCTGCCTGAAAAATCTCCATATGATTCCTGATTAACAAATTCCTCGACAAAATGCACATCGAGTTCCTCTACTTTGTAAAAACGCCCATGCCTGTCAACCAGTGGCTGTGTATTCCCTTCTTTGTCAATAACAACCAGTGCCGGAATATCGTTTTCTTGCGCGATCCGGTAATCATCCGCCCCAAAAGTCGGGGCAATATGAACAATACCTGTACCCTCTTCTGTGGTTACAAAATCACCCAGGAGAATTTTGAAAGCAGGTTTCCGGGGCTTTACCCAATCGATCAACTGCTCATAGGAAATACCTTCGAAGGCATTCCCCCTGTATTCCCCCGTTACCTTGTATGGTATGTTTTTATCTCCCGGCTTATAGGAATCCCATTGAAGATCCTTATTCCCCGCTGGGAAATATGTCTCAAACAGTGCCTTGGCCAGCACCACTGTAATGGGTTCACCGCTGTAAGGATTATATGTTTTCACACGTACATAATCCATGGTAGGACCCATGGCCAGAGCAGTATTGGAAGGCAGGGTCCATGGTGTGGTGGTCCATGCAAGTATATAAACATCCGTATCGGTATCCTTGAAAAGAAATGCTGATTTATCATCCTCGATCATCTTGAAAAGGGCCACAATGGTAGTATCTTTAACATCGCGGTAACATCCAGGCTGGTTCAATTCATGGCTTGAGAGCCCACTTCCGGCAGCTGGTGAGTACGGTTGTATAGTATAACCTTTATATAAGAGATCATTGTCAAATAATCTTTTAAGCAGGTACCAGACTGTCTCAATATATTTGTTTTCATAGGTAATGTAGGGATCTTCCAAATTGATCCAGTATCCTACCCGATCAGAGAATTCTTCCCATTCCTTGGTGTATTTCATTACCTCCCGGCGGCAGGTTGCATTATAATCTGAAATGGATATTTTTTTTCCAATATCATCCTTGGTAATACCCAGGGTTTTTTCCACGGCCAGTTCAATGGGTAAGCCATGTGTATCCCATCCGGCCTTGCGATCTACCCGGTATCCTTTCTGGGTTTTATAACGGCAGAATATGTCTTTTACCGTACGTGACATTACATGATGAATTCCAGGGGTACCATTTGCTGATGGCGGACCTTCATAAAATGTAAAAGCGGGACCGTCCCTCCTAATTTCGAGACTTTGTTCGAAGGTATTCTGATCCTTCCAAATTTTATCTATCTCCTTGTTGATACCTGTCAGGTCAAGCCCTTTATATTCAGGAAATTTCGTCTTCATTTTATCTTCAATAACCCATTTTTCAGAAAGCGACAAAGATAAGCATTATTTCGGAAAAGTGGGTGTGTCTGGGACAGTGGTAAAGCAAGAAGGAATGGCATTGGGAAGGGGCAAAATGTATTAATTAAATATTAAATTTGTTCAAAATTAAACCATCATTTATGTTTTCAGGAATCGTAGAAGAAACAGCCGTGGTTACCAGGCTTGTAAAAGACAAGGAAAACCTGCATATCAGCCTTACCTGTTCATTTGTCAATGAACTGGGCATAGACCAGAGCATTTCCCATGACGGGGTATGCCTTACTGTTGTAAAAAAATCTGAAGAGGATTATACAGTGACAGCTATCCAGGAAACACTTTTGAAGACTAACCTTGGGCAATGGAAGGTGGGCAGCAAGGTAAACGTAGAACGCAGCGTTAAGGCAGATGGCAGGCTTGATGGCCATATGGTGCAGGGGCATGTAGACATGACAGCTATCTGTACGGAAGTAAAAGAAATGGAAGGAAGCTGGTATTACAGTTTCGAATATGAGCCTCATATAGAGGAACACATTACCGTTGAAAAAGGATCCGTCTCTGTCAACGGTGTAAGCCTTACCGTAGTGAACTCCAGGGAAAAGACCTTCCAGGTGGCTATTATCCCATATACCTACGAGGTCACAAATTTTCACGAGATCCGGCCAGGAACCATTGTCAATATTGAATTTGATATAATTGGCAAGTACATCGCAAGAATATTAAAACAAATGGGGAAATTGTAGGATTATGAAAACTACGCCAAGACAATTGGCCCTATTGATTTCATTGATCATTTCAATCGTCTGCGCATTGCTTGTGGTGATATCCCTATTCCTGAATATAGTGCATCCCCTGGTCATGATCATTGCTTCAGCGGTATTGGCATTTATCATTGCTTTTTTCCTGCTCTATTATGCGGTGAACAATTTTATTTTCGAAAAAATAAACCCCATCTACAAAACCATAGAAAACATCCCCATAACCAAAGAAGAACTGAAGAAAAAACTGGAAGGGAAAGATGTGATCCAGGAAGTAAACAGAATGGTAATTAATTATGCACAGAATCGTGCAAAGGAGATTAAAAAATTGCGGAGAATGGAGAAATACCGGAAGGAATTCCTGGGGAATGTTTCGCATGAATTAAAAACCCCGATTTTCAATATCCAGGGATATATTTTAACCCTCCTTGACGGCGGACTTGAAGATCCGGAAATCAACCGGGAATACCTGGAGCGAACAGAAAAGAGCATCAACCGTATGGTATCCATCATTGAGGACCTTGAATCCATCACCAAACTTGAAACCGGGGAACTGGAGCTGGAGTGGAAGAATTTTGACATCGTTCAATTGGTAAAATATGTGTTTGAATTACAGGATACCATGAGGGCCAGATTTAATGTTGACCTAACCTTTGACCGTAACTATGATAAGCCCATTATGGTAAGCGGGGATAAAAAACGCATTACAGAAGTATTGAATAACCTTATTATAAACTCCATTTTTTATGGTAATAAAGGGGGTAAAACAACCATCAGTTTCGCAGAGATGGGAGAGAACATCCTGGTTGATGTCACAGATAATGGCCTGGGTCTTGATGAAGATGAAATCCCCCGTATTTTTGAGCGTTTTTACCGTACTGATAAAAGCCGTTCGCGTGACAGGGGGGGAACAGGGCTTGGTCTTTCCATTGTGAAACATATCATTGAAGCTCATAACCAGACCATTACAGTACGGAGTGAACCTGGTACAGGTTCTTCTTTCTCTTTTACCCTGAAAAAAACCTGATGCATTTCTCCATTGATTATTCAATCCTGTGCATGTGAGGTTAAGTGTCTGATGTATGCCAGGATCAATTGCTTCAGTGACCGTATTCTATCAAGAATTCTTTCTAATCTTATGATTTCTTCATCTACATCAGATACGCGTATTTGATATTCAACATTGTTAAGATGTTCGAGGGCAACAAACAGGTAATGTACCTGCTGTGCTTTCAATTTTGTCAGATGGCTGCAGGTCAGATTTATTAAAAACCTGTCCATCTCATACCTGATTTTTTTGAATTCTGATAAATCATCGTGTGCCCTTACCATTGATGTATCCAGGACGCAGACTGAATCCAATGATATTTCATACAAATTGTCCATTTTCATATTTTGCGTTTAAACCTTTTCTCTCCCTTAATCCATTTAATGCTAAATTATCAGCTACTTATTTTATATTTATGGAATGATTCTGGTTACAGGCAGCACGGGACTGGTAGGTACACATTTATTGCTGGACCTGGCCAAAAAGCACGATAAAATAAGGGCTATGCACCGGGCATCATCGATTCTGCAGGCCGTATATGATACCTTCGCATTGTATGTGGATGATCCTGGGACCTACTATGATAAGATAGAATGGGTAGAGGCGGATGTTACTGATTATGAAACCCTTATCAAGGCTCTAGATGGTGTGGATTTTGTCTATCATACGGCTGCTTTTGTTTCATTTGATCCCAGGGAACGTCAAACCATGATCCGGATCAATGTTGATGGAACAGCTAATCTGGTAAATGCCTGCCTTGAAAGAAAAGTGAAAAAACTATGCTATGTCAGCTCTACCGCAGTTCTTGGTAATGCTCCTTCAGGAGAGCTGATTACAGAGGATATGAACTGGTCCTATTCAAAAAACCTATCTGCTTACTCAGTCAGTAAATACCAATCTGAAATGGAGGTTTGGCGTGGCATGGCGGAGGGACTGCAAGCAGTTATTGTCAATCCTTCTATTATTATTGGACCGGGGGACTGGAACAGAAGTTCTCCCTATCTCTTCTCCGCTGTATCGAAAGGCATGAAATTCTATACTGAAGGAGTAACCGGGTATGTAGATATCCGTGACGTGGTGCATGCTATGATCACTTTGATGGTCGGGGATTTTTCATCAGAAAGGTATATCGTCTCAGCTGAAAACCTGTCATACCGACAGATACTTGAATTGATAGCCAAAGCTCTGAATAAACCTCCTCCAAGGATCCATGCAACTCCATTTTTAATTTCCGTCGGATGGAGGTTGAACTGGCTGATCTCAAAATTCAATGGTGGGAAAAGGAGCATCACCCGAGATACTGTCAAATCCAGCAAGAGAAAAGCATTGTTTTCAAACGAAAAGATCTGTCAGGCCATAGTGATGGATTTCATTCCCGTGAAACAGTCTGTCAGGGACACAGCCAATCACTTTTTAAGCCAGGCCAGATCCGGGAATGATTAGGTAAGTTATTTCCCCTTTTTTCTTTTCCTAATCCTCCATTCTAGTATATATAAAAATACTGTGCAAGAAACAATAAGGACGGTCAATAATAATTCTCCAAGATTTTGAAATGCCAATACTACTGATACCATAACTGCATTGATCAATAGTAATACAATTGTAGCCTGCATATGCTCTAATCCCAGGTCGGTCAACCTGTAATGAATGTGTAATCTGTCAGGCTTAAATGGAGATCTTCTGATACTTAACCTGGTCATTATAACTTTGGTCATATCAGCCACTGGTATAATGAAGATGGCAAGGGCCAATGACTGGGGAGCGGCTATTTGCACACCTGCCATTGAGGGATTATCCATGCCAATAAATTTGATTATTAGGATGGACGAAATGAATCCAACCATCAGGGAACCAGTGTCTCCCATCAGTATTCTATTTTTTCGGCTAAAAACATTGTAATAAAAAAAACCTAGCAGGCTCCCGCAATAAATAAATGATAGTAAAGCATAATACATAAGGCCGGATTGAAGGAATATCCATCCGAGAACTATGGAAGAACATATTCCTATTCCCGAGGCAAGCCCATCAATTCCATCAATCAGATTAAAACTGTTGATGATAAATACAATCATCAGAATGGTAATTAAAATGGCCAAGGTATGGCCGGGTTCACTCATCCAGTGAAACATATTAATGGATGTGATCTGCAATCCTGCCAATATGGAAATGATCATGGCAGCAAGGACTTGACCTGATAATTTCCACCACGGAGCAATGATCAGTATATCATCCTTGATGCCAATAAAAAAGAGAATCACAGAGCCAGCGATAATATAGGGCAACTCTGGAAATTGAAAAACATCGGAAAACAGGGTCAGTGAAATGATGGTCCCTGCAAAAATGGCTAGTCCCCCTAGCGTCGGCACTTCTTTCCTTCGGGGTTTTCGTCCCTGTGGTTTGTCAAATAACTTCTTTGTGCGTGCTACGGTTACAATGCTTGGAATGGACAAAATGCTGATTGCCAGGGAGGTAATGAAGCCAAATATGATGCCACCAAACTGCAATCTATTAGATAATTTCTCAGGTATATAGAAACCTTTTTATTTTTTTTGTGGCAGTTTTTTGAAAGGGATCCCGGTGCAAAACGATGCTGTTGACCTGGGAAAATTTATTTACCCTCGCATTTACATATAACTTCAGTTCTTGCAGAATTTCTTCTGTCTTTTTCTCTACGTACAAAGATACTTCCTCGCGCAAATGCTGATACGCCTCTTCAATTTCTTCCCTGTTAATGTGCACCAGTGCCACCAGTTTTCCTTTTTTCTGGATAACGATGGATTCAATGACATGCCGGAAATTATTGATCACTGATTCTATTTCCTCCGGGTATATATTTTCACCACTTGAGCCGACAATGATATTTTTAATGCGACCTTTGATATATAACTTCTGATCCCTGTCGAATACCCCAAGGTCTCCGGTTTTAAACCAGCCATCAGCTGTTAATACCTTTTCAGTAAGCTTAGGTTCTTTATAATAACCCTTCATGACATTCGGCCCCTTGGCCCATATCTCTCCTTCTCCGGTCAAGGGATCCGGATCGTTAATTTTTATCTCTATACCTTCAATGGCTGGTCCAGTTGAACCGATCTCGGTTTTTCCTACTACCGCACCTGCCAGTAAGGGTGCTGTTTCCGTCAACCCGTATCCTATGGCATAGGGGAACTTTGCTTCTTTGAGGAATATCTCAACATTTTTATTCAGTTTTGCTCCGCCAATTCCGAAAAATTGGAGTTCTCCCCCAAAAGTATGCATGAGTTTTTTTCCAGCTGACTGGTGTAATTTTTTCTTGAGCGGAGGAATGGCCATTATTGCCCTTATAATCCATTTTCCATTTAATACTGGAAATACCTTATTGTAATATATTTTTTCAATCACCATTGGAACCGAAAGCACAATGGTCGGTTTTACTTTTTGTAGTGCAGGTATCAGCACTGAAGGTGATGGGGCTTTTTTGAGATAATAAACACAAGAGCCACTAAAAATAGGAAGCAGAAAACCGACAGTATTTTCAAGGGTATGTGAGAGCGGCAGAATGGAAAGAAAACGGTCGGTCTCATTAACATCCTTCAGTTTTCTGCATGCCAATACATTGAAACTAAGATTTTTATGCGTAAGCATAACCCCTTTTGAAGAGCCAGTCGTTCCCGATGTATAAATGATGGCCGCAAGGTTTTCTTCTTTCACATCATACCTGTTCTGCGGTTTGCTCCCCGGAGAATAATGGGCCTTAGATGCAGGAATTCCTGCGAAGGTGAAATCATCCAGTTGTATCCTGTGTGCAAGCGTTTTGCCTTTGACATCTTCCATTTTCTGCTTCAGGTTTGATGATATGAAAATGGCTTTCGAACCTGAATGATCCAGGATGTTTTCAATTTCTGTGGGCAGGAAATCAGGTAATAGGGGAACTACTACTGCACCCATGAAAGAAATGGCAAAATAGCTAAGGCCCCAGTTTGGCATATTGGTGCCTAATATTGCCACCTTGTCTCCTGGTTTAATTCCCAGATCTTCCAGCAGCCTGATCAGGGAATTTATTTGATCATCAACTTCTCTATATGACAGAGGTTTTTCATCAACAAAAGAGAGTGCATTATGATCAGCATATTGCTCAACGGTCTTTCCGAACATGTTCGGAAAAGTCAATAACTCATTATCATTCATTGCCTTTCTGGATAAGCTTGTAAAAGTACAATAATTTTCTATCCTCAGAGAATTATTCATAACTTCAGCTCGTTAATAAGCAAAAGGAGCGTGTTTGTCAACACCCTGAGATGATTGTAGATCCCAAAAAAGATTATCACAAGATCCTAGGTTTGAAAAAAGATGCCGGACCGGATGACATAAAACGGGCTTACAGGCAACTCGCCAAAAAATTCCATCCCGATATTAATAAAGCACCCGATGCCCATGATCAGTTCATCAAAATCACAGAAGCTTATGAAATATTAATCAACCGGGATCTGCATGAGTTCTATTCTTTTAGGGAAACAACCAGAGATAATGGATTCATGCGAGCACAATATGAGAAAGCCAGGGAAGAGGCCAGGGAAAGTGCCCACCGTTATGCCAGGATGAAATATGAGAAATTTATCCAGGAACAGGAAGCATTCAAGAAAAGTGGTTGGCATGACCTGATCCTGACACTCAGGTACGTTCTCAGGATACTGGTATTCCCCATCATTGCATTTTTAATCGTAATGCCTCTGGTTAGTGAAGAAGTTTCTCAACATCCCAGCGGATATGTAATGTTCTGGCTGCTTGCTTTCATCCTGATCCTTTTTGTGGTCAATAACTGGAAAACATACCTGAAAATTGATGATTATTATTACCGCCTGAGTGATATTAAAAAGCTCATTAGCGATTCAGGTAAGGAATTGCAGAAAGATTGTTTCTATTGTCCTGGTCAGAGGGCAATGGCTTATCCACATAAAGTATCCCTTTTCCGTGTTAAAAATATACAGTTGAAATCATACGGTGGATTATACGGAAGATCGGCGGGTATCAGCAGAAGCATGAAAACCATAGCCATACCCAGGAGCAAAAAGGCATTCACACTTCATATGGCCAGTTCTCTAATCAAAATAGCCATGCTTTTTCTATGTGTTTTATTAATTCAAAGTAAACCTTTGGCAAATCTTAGTATACCTGCCGGGGTTATAAGCGGCAGTATATTGTCCTGGTTGTTCCTCAGGGTTTTTAACACCCATCCAAAAGTATCTTATCTTTTAAGTTATGGTATGATTATTAAGATCGTTATCTGGGTAATCAATCTTTACTTCTTTGGAACATATGCATTGATATTATTGTTTTTTGATCCCATGATTGAAGCCATTTTGAGACAGTTATCCGGGGATCGGCTTTTTATTCCCCTGCTGAAACAACATCCTTCGCTTGATAAGTTATTTCGCAAGCGTTATCAGATTTATCTTGAATTGCCTGTTTGGTCGGTAATTAATCCTTTTTTCAGGTGGATTTTCTAGTTTTTCGTGATAAATTCATCTCTTTAATTCTTATACTGAATCCCCACTGCCTGTGTAAAAGGATGATATATATTTTGAAAATAAGTAGGTTGTGAATGATAAAAAACAAACGGAATTTGTTATCATTAAGCTGTTTCGGAAACATTTCCCCAATTTCCCTAAAGGACCACTGAAACCATCAGAATCACCAGATTTTATCCTTGCCATATCACCCAAATACAAGATAGGTATTGAGCTCACTAGTCTTCACCGAAATTTTTCGGACATCGAACTATTATCATATGAAAATATTATAGCCTGCCTGGAAGCCAAAAATGAGAAATTACGACTTTACCAGAAGAAAAAACTAAATGAATACTGGCTTATCATCTCTGTGGACGATATCCATTCATGGAAGAGAGTCCACATACACAACAAACTGATAAAATGGGTTTTTAAAACAGGATTTAACCATGTATTCCTGTTTAATACAATAGATGGTAAGGTACTTGAATTGAATCACTAACGGTCTGTCATTGACCGTACAGCCATGCAAAACAATTAAACATAGACAGTGGGAATGTAGCGGCTTTTCCCGGAATTGGAAAAGATCGGTTTTATTGTTCTCTCGGGGGCCTGGCTTGGTTTACACGTAATTCCCTCCCTTTAACCTCTGTACCATTCAGTTCATCAATGGCTTTCTGAGCATCAGCATCATTGGCCATTTCAATGAACCCAAATCCCTTGCTCTGGTCCGTGTATTTGTCCCTGATAATTTTTACGGAAGCAACTTCTCCATATGTTGAGAATACTTTTTCTAATTCATCTTCCGAAAGATTGTAATTGAGATTACCTACATAAATGTTCATACTAAAAAAATTATAATTCAATGGTATAAATATATAGATTAAATATTGTAAAAATCAAAATATGTGCGATTTTTATTAGACTTTCCATCATTCTTAAAATTATTCTGTCATCCATACGTTATTAACAAATATGTATTAAAAGATTAGTACATTTGCTGTTACAACAATAAAACTATCAAATACTTATGGATCAAAATAAGGAAACATACCCGGAAAAATCTTTGCTGCCGCCTCAAAAACCCAAAAAGCGTATACCTGTGCTCTGGATTATTTTGGTCATTGTTCTGACTGCTGCCATTGGATATCTTTTGTTCACTTACAGCGATCTTAAAAAGCAATCTACAGAAGAAAAAATTGAGCTTGAGCGACAGAAAGATAAGCTTGAGTTTGAATTGATGGATATATACGGACAATATGATTCGCTAAAGACTGAAAACGATACCATGAACCTGAAACTTCAGGAAGAACAAGCAAGGATTGAAAAACTATTAAAGGTCAACGCCAATAATGTTTATAAGATCCGTATGTACGAAAAGGAATTGGGTACCATAAGGAAAGTACTCAAAAGCTATGTTGTGCAAATTGATTCCCTGAACCTGGCCAACCAGGAACTCCGTGCTGAAAACCTCGAAGTCAGACAAGAGCTCAGTCGAATAGAAACTGAAAAACAGGAGCTTACAGAAGTAAAGGACGAGCTGTCCAGCAAGGTTGAAATGGCTTCCATCCTGAATGCGAAAAACATTGTTATTACACCGTTGAATAAGAAAAGTAAAGAAAATTATAAGACCAGCAGGGTAGTAAAACTACGTACCTGTTTCACCCTGAGAGAAAATCCAATCCTGGAGCCAGGTCCTAAAGTTGTTTATATTCGCATTATCCGCCCTGATGATGTCGTCTTAACTACCGGTGTTAACTTTTTTGATTTTCATGGTGAACAGACTGTTTATTCAGCCAGCCGAGAAGTGAGTTATGAAAATGTGGATGTTGATATGTGTATATACTGGAACAATGACGGTCAGCTGCTTCCCGGTACATACAAGGTACATCTCTATGCTGACGGAAATGAAATCGGGACTTCCAGTTTTGGTTTAAAATAAGGTACCAATCTACATTTTATCCTAGTTGTCACTACTGCCTATTGCTTTTCAAAGGAACATGGCTGTAATAATGTGATCAGCAATAAACATTCCATCTTCTGACAGGATTAATTTAGAACCATCCTTTATTATCTTTCCGCTTTGTAAAAATGGTATCGCCTGCTGTAAACAATGTCCTGCATACGATTGTCCATATACCCTTTTGATATATTCCAGGTCAATCCCCCAATAAGTCCTCAGGGAGGTTACCAGATAATCATGAAAATGTGAGTTTTTATCAAACTGTTCCTGCTCATGGTATACGGAACCTTTATTGACAAAATTGATATAACTGCTATTTTTAGCGATATTCCAGCTTCTTACCCTCCCATTAAAGGAATGTGCTGAAGGACCTACACCCAGGTATTTTTTCCCTCTCCAATATGCACTGTTGTGGCTTGAAATATAACCAGGTCGTGCAAAATTGGATATTTCATAATGTTCGTATCCTTTGTCTTTTAGTTCTTCAACCATGTATTTGTATTGATGCAGACTTTTTTGCTCGTCGTGCATATTGAACAAGTTTTTTTGTCTTCTGTAATTCATCACTGTTCCTGCTTCATATGTGAGATGATAGGCAGAAATATGTTCAGGTAAATATCCCATACATATTTCAAGGTTTTTAGTCCATTTTTCCATGCTTAGTCCCGGTATTCCATATATCAGGTCTATATTGATATTTTTAAATCCTGCTTTCCTTGCGATTTCCATACAATTGTGCGCCAGGTTCTTTCCATGTCTGCGGTTCATAAATTTCAAGTCATCATCATCAAAAGACTGGATACCAATACTGAGTCGGTTAATGCCCATTTTCAACAAATCCTCCAGGTATTGTGAATTCAAGTCTTCAGGATTTCCCTCAATTGTAATTTCAGGATTTTTGGCTAGTTTATAATTATCCGTGATTATCCGAAAAAGATTTTTTAGTTGAGTTGCAGAAAGTAAAGAAGGTGTACCTCCTCCCAGGTAAATGGTGTTTAATGGTTCTCCGCCCAGAAATCCTTTGCGAGAGGAAATTTCCTTTTGAATGGCATTCATCATAGGCGATAGCTGACTCAAGGAGATACTGAAATGAAAATCACAATAATGGCAGGCATTCCTGCAAAAAGGAATATGTATATAAAGTCCAGCCATCTTTGCTGTTGTACTTTGATTTGTTAGTTTTGGATCATGAAAAAATACCTTGGTTTCTGGAAAACCATCGCGTGGACTATTTTTATTCTGGTGCTCTTTCTGATCCCTTCACAGGTTATTCCAGGAAGCAAGGAAATACCCAATCTTGATAAGTTGGTACACTTTGCATTTTTCATGGTATTCACCATTCTTTTTATGCATGATATGCATAAAATTATAAGATTAAAGCTTATTTCCATCGTCAATATTCTTGTCACCTTCCTGGTTGTACTGTCACTTGCGTTAATTATCGAAGGCTTACAGGATATTATGAAACTTGGTCGTGAGGGAGATATTATTGATATCTTTTATGACCTGATTGGATTTATATTCGGTATGCTGCTTTTGGTTATCAAATATGGGTTTCGTACCCGATCCTCATAAATTTACTTTCTTTTCCCCTTCCTTTATTTCATCAACAAGTTCAGATATTTTTTCTTTTTGAAACAATGTCATAAGATTTTTTCTTATTTCGACATATTTATAGTGCATGGTGCAAGGTTCCTTGCTGTTACAATCTTCCAGCCTGATCAGGCATTTGTTAAAAATATCCTGTCCGTCAATAATATCAACTATATCAATCAATGCAATTTCCTCTGCTGATTTCCCCAATCCGAATCCCCCATGTGGTCCCTTTGTTGAAGAAAGCAATTTTTGTTTTGCCAGTGTTTGCAAAATTTTTCCCAGGAAAGGTGTAGGAATATTTAGGTCTTTTGATATCTGTTTAATTCCGATTTTCTTTTCCTCACCTGCATTTAATGCAAGATAAATAACGGCCCTTATGGCATATTTTGAGGTATTTGATAGCATATTTTTGTTATTTTCTGGTTTCCTACTTTCAAATTTATACAAATTATTGATTTAATACCTAAAAGTATTAAACTTCCTTTATCCTAATCTCTTTTTATGTTATTATAATTTCATTTTATATCCCTGTTAAATTAGTGTTAATTACCCATCAATAGTTTTAATAAAAATGATTGCGTGGTTTATTTTTATGAATGCTTAGTTTTTGACTTAAAAAATCAAAATTTTTCTCCCATTATTTACAAAAAAGGGGTGAACACTATATCAACATTTCTCATAAATATGCATTATTAAACATGACATGTCTTTTTTTAATTAACAGTTGTTAATTTTGCCTATATTCTCTTGAATAATAATGACTATTCGAATAATATTATGTTAGTAATGCTTTTCATTTTTTGTTATTAAATGAATAAGTTGAATTTCAGGTGAGATAGTAACATAATTAACAGGCTATTATTATTATCATAATTATTTAAATATTTAATATATATAATAAATGATTGTTAATTGGAAAGAAATTGAAGAAAAGGGATTTATTGATGAAGACATAGATAAGGATATTGATATTCCAAAAGAAATTGACAAGCTAAGAAGGGAAAAGAATGCCATTATCCTTGCACATTATTATCAGGAAGGTGAAATACAGGATATTGCAGATTTCGTTGGAGATAGTCTAGCATTATCTCAGCAGGCAGAAAAAACCAATGCTGATATCATTTTATTCGCAGGTGTTCATTTCATGGCAGAAACAGCAAAGATACTTTCACCGGATAAAAAAGTATTAATTCCTGACCTGAATGCAGGATGTTCCTTGGCAGATTCATGTCCGACGGATGAATTCAAATCTTTTGTAGAAAAGTATCCAGGATATACGGTTATTTCATATGTTAATACGACAGCAGAGATAAAAGCATTAACTGATATTATCTGTACTTCATCGAATGCCATGCAAATTGTTAATAGTCTCCCAAAAGAAGAGAAAATAATATTTGCACCTGACAGGAACCTCGGAAATTATATACAAAGTGTAACAGGAAGGGATATGGTTATTTGGCAGGGAGCATGCCATGTTCATGAGGAGTTTTCTCTTGAAAGAATACTGGAAATTAAAGAAAATGAGCCTGATGCAAAGATAATTGCCCATCCTGAATGTGAAAAACCAATACTGATTATTGCGGATCATATAGGATCCACTTCATCTTTGCTGAATTATACAAGAAAAGATGCAGCAAAAAAATATATTGTGGCGACAGAATCCGGGATAATACATCAGATGAAAAAAAGTAATCCTGAAAAGACATTTATTCCTGCACCTCCAAAGGATTCAACTTGTGCCTGCAATGATTGTAATTTTATGAAGTTAATCACAATAAAGAAGTTATATAATTGTTTGAAATATGAACTGCCTGAGATAAAGGTAGATGAAGATATAAGATTGAAGGCAGTACATTCAATAAGAAGAATGCTTGAGATATCTGAAAAACTAGGTATTTGAATTATCAGATAAAATGAAAAAACTGGCGGTAACTTTGACATTAATTGTATCTGCCCTTGTAATATTTGGGCAGGAAGATATACAGAAAGATGGATTTGTCCAGTTTTTCTATCCAAATGACCAGATATCCAGCGAAGGAACCATGAAGGATGGGAAACCTGATGGATACTGGATAACTTATTATGTTACAGGGATAAAGAAATCAGAAGGAAAGAGAACGAATTTTTTGCTAGACAGTGTTTGGACCTTTTATAATAATGAAGGTGATACCACGCAGACAATAAGTTATATGATTGGAAAGAAAAATGGATATCATATTGTTTATAGCTATGAAAACAGGAAAGAAGGCAGGGATTTTGGTGAAATAATATCAAAGGAGTTGTATGTAAATGACAAGAGAGAAGGAATGTCATATTATTATTATCCGAATGGTAAGTTGAAAAGTGAGGTAAGTTATGTAAATGGAAAAAAACAAGGTAAAACAAATGAATACAATGAAGACGGGGTCATACAATCTATACTTTATTATCACAACGGTTATATAACAGACAGAGAGCAAATTAACAGGTATGATAGGAAAGGAATAAAACAGGGAGTGTGGAAAGATTTTTATGAGGATGGCAAGCTGAAAAACGAAAGAATATATAAGGATGGAAAATTAAACGGGCTCTATAAGGAATTCAATGAGAACGGAAACCTTATACTGGTACTTAAATACGAAGAAGATCAGCTTATTGCAGAGGATATAGAAGAAGATGAGGGAGTAGAGATAAGAAATGAATATGACAACCAGAACAGACTGGTAAAAAGTGGACCCTATAAACAAAATATACCAATTGGAATACACCGGACTTATAATCCTGAGGGAGAAGTGATATCTTCTACCATTTACAATGATTACGGTGAGGTTGTATCAGAAGGGATTGTGGATAATGAAGGCAAGAGAAGAGGTACCTGGAAAGATTTTTTCCCCACAGGTGAAAAAAAGGCTGAAGGCCAGTATGATAATAATTTCAGAACTGGAAAGTGGCAGTTCTTTCACAGAAATGGTCAGGTAGAACAAACAGGAGATTACAACAGGGGCCGTGTCAACGGATTATGGAGATGGTATTATGAAGATGGGAGTATACTCAGAGAAGAACAATTTTATAATGGAAGAGAAGATGGTTATCTGATAGAATACTCTCAAGAAGGCAAGATAATAACCCAGGGAGATTATATAGAAGGAGAACCTGAGGGTAGCTGGTATTACCATGTTGGAGATCATATTGAGGTTGGAGATTTTATCACTGGACTAAGGGATGGAAAATGGAGGTATTTCTATGCTGACAGCACGCTCAAGTTTGAAGGTTATTATATTCAAGGAAATCCCGATGGCAAGCACAAACTATATTATAACGATGGTGCCATAAAGGAAGAGAGGTATTATGTCATGGGGATAAAAGAAAAAAACTGGAAAAAATATAATCCGGAAGGGAATCTTCTTATGACCATTACTTTTAAAGGTGATGTTGAAACAAGGGTTAATGGTGTTAAGGTCAACCTGCCCGAATCGGCCCGAAAACTAGTTGAGTAAAGCAATCATGGAAGAGAATTTTGAGATACATGGCCCAGGACTGACGGAGCGGGACAGGGAATACGAGAAACACCTAAGGCCTATCTCCTTTTCTGATTTCAGCGGACAATACAAAACGGTCGAAAACCTGAAGGTTTTCGTACAGGCTGCAAAACAAAGGAATGAAGCCCTTGACCATGTATTACTTCATGGTCCACCCGGACTGGGAAAAACGACCCTTGCTCACATTATAGCCGGAGAAATGGAAGTTAACCTGAAAATCACTTCTGGTCCCGTGCTCGATAAACCCGGAGATCTGGCAGGGATATTAACCGGACTTGAAGAGTCAGATGTATTATTCATTGATGAAATACATCGGTTATCTCCTGTAGTTGAAGAATATCTTTACTCTGCAATGGAAGATTACCGGATTGATCTTATGATAGACAAGGGTCCCAGTGCAAGATCTATTCAGCTCGACCTTAATCCTTTCACACTGATAGGAGCCACCACCAGGTCAGGTTTGCTAACAAGTCCTCTACGGGCCCGTTTCGGCATAAAGTTTTTACTCGAATACTATGATGCTGAAACACTTGAGGCCATCATTAAAAGATCTTCAAACATACTTGACGTGGATATTGAGCAGGCTGCAGCAATTGAACTTTCTTCAAGAAGCAGGGGAACACCAAGGATAGCAAATGCATTGCTCCGCAGGGTACGGGATTTTGCACAGGTTAAAGGAAGTGGAAAAATTGACCTGGATATCACAAGGTACTCTCTAGAAGCCATGAACATAGACAAGCATGGACTAGATGAGATGGACAACAAGATACTTACCACCATCATAGAAAAATTCATGGGTGGACCGGTTGGTATATCTACTATTGCAACAGCTGTGGGAGAAGAGGGAGGTACCATTGAAGAAGTATATGAACCATTCCTGATCAAGGAAGGATATATCAAACGCACTCCTCGTGGAAGACAGGTGACAGAAAGGGCATTAAAACACTTGGGTAAAAGCAGTTTTGGAAATCCAGAATTGTTATTTTAATCTATCCGGATCCTTAGTTGTAGAGATTTCCAATTCTTATCAGTCCTGCTTCATCCAGGATCTTGATTTTCCTGCCATTCAATTCTATCAATTGATCTTGTTTGAATTCTGACAAAAGACGGATCACAGATTCGGTGGCAGTACCCACAATATTGGCCAACTCTTCACGGGTCAAGGATATCTGAAGGATGTTACTATCATCAAGCCCAAAATCATTTTTCAAATGTATCAGGATCTCAGCCAATCTTTCTCTGACAGTTTTCTGGGCAATATCTGTAATATAGGCATTTGCCTCTCCCAGTTCTTTACAGGTGAGCTGCATCAGTTCCATACTGAAATTACCATTATGCTTGACAAGATAAACCAGGGTATCCGCCGGGATATAGCATAAATTTGAATCATTAAGAACCTCTGCGGTAGTACATGCAAGTTCATTGCTTAAAACTGAGCGAAAACCTATGATATCACCTGCACGGGCAAATCTTATGATCTGTTCCTTTCCGTCAATACCTGTCTTGAAGACCTTGATAATACCCTCCTGTATACAATAACAACCATTAATGCGGCTTCCTTCACGGTAAATGATCGAACCTCGTTTATACTGCTCTGTGGATTTATCAAGGGTTACTTTATCGAGCTCATCAGCAGTAAGGTGTTTGAAAATGGAATTGGACCTGACCAGGCATCCATCGTTGCACGATAATGTTTGGAAACTCTTCATCTACAGCACGTATCAACCTTTGGTATTACTAGGTAAGTTAATGGCTGCAATATACAATTTATCCCTAACTTTGTAAATTAATTACTTAGCAAAATACTTAGAGATGAAGAAAGAATCAATAAATCTTAAATGGTTAGAAGGAATGTCATTTGAAGCTGATGTTGACGGCTTCAAGGTAACCATTGATGCTGATCCTCAATTTGGAGGGAAGAACAAAGGGCCCAAGCCCAAGCCTTTCATGATGGTTGCTCTTGCAGGATGCACCGGGATGGATATAGTTTCTTTGTTGAACAAAATGAGGGTGAATTTTGAAAGCCTGAACATTAAAATTGAGGGAGACCTGACAGAAGATCACCCAAAACATTTCGCGAAAATGAAGGTAATCTACGAACTGAAAGGGGAAAATATTGATATTAAAAAGGTACAAAAAGCGGTTGACCTCAGCAAAGAAAAATATTGTGGTGTAAGCTACTCTTATAAGGGTGTTATGGATCTGGAGTATGAAATAAGGATTCTGGATTAGGCCGATAAGAGCTAATGTTAATAGGCTGCCTTAAATTGATCAAGAAAACGTTTGTCATTTTCAAAGAAAAGGCGAAGATCATTGATCCGGTACTTCAACATGGCAATTCGCTCCACTCCCATACCGAATGCATATCCAGTATATTTCACAGAATCAATAGTACAATTGTCAAGCACATTTGGATCCACCATACCACAACCCATTATTTCAACCCAGCCGGTATACTTACATACATTGCATCCTTTACCCCCACATATGGTACAGGATATATCCAATTCAGCAGAAGGTTCAGTAAAGGGAAAAAAAGAAGGTCTGAGCCGGATCTGGGTTTCCTTACCAAACATTTCACGTGAAAAATAGAATAATACCTGCCGCAGATCAGCAAAGGAAACATTCTCGTCGATATATAATCCTTCAACCTGGTGAAAAATGCAGTGAGCCCGGGCAGAGATGGCTTCATTGCGGAATACCCTTCCCGGGGAAATTGTCCTGATAGGAGGTTGTTGTTTCTCCATGACCCTGACCTGTACGGAAGAAGTATGTGTTCTAAGCAGGATATCAGGATTCATCCTGATGAAGAAGGTATCCTGCATATCTCTGGCAGGATGGTCGTGAGGAAAATTAAGGGCGCTGAAAACATGCCAGTCATCTTCGATTTCAGGCCCTTCTGAAATAACAAAACCAACCCTGGAGAATATATCAATGATTTCCTTCCTGACAATGGAGACTGGATGTCTTGTACCTATGGGACGTGGTTCACCTGGTCTGGTCAGGTCCATCTCTTGTTTTTCAGAAGATGTACTGTCGGTTGAAGAGAGAAAGGTATCGATCTTATCCTGGGCCAATTTTTTCAATTCATTGATTTTTTGACCAAGATCCTTTTTCTGATCTGGTGGCAGGGTTCTAAAATGATTGAACAGATCGGAGATGATACCTTTTTTACTGAGGTAACGCAACCTGAAAGATTCTGCTTCCTCCCTTGATTTTAAGGAGAGAGAATGAATCTCTTTGATGATCTGATCAATTTTTTCCCGCATGGCTTGATGATAAAACGCTAAAATAAGGAATTTACTTTAATACAGTTATTCTGATGATTTTAACATCTTCAAGGGGCCTGTCTCTTTCATCTGTTGGTTCTGCAGATATAGCACTAATAACATCAAACCCTTCAATCACTTCACCGAAAACGGTATATGCATAGTCAAGATGTGGCGTACCTCCTACTGCTTTATAAATCATACGTTGTTCAGGTGTAAACTTGATGTGGGCCCCTGAGTTTTCCATTTGATCCAGTTGTTCATCAGAGAAAATCTCTCCCTGGACGATATAAAACTGTGATCCATTTGATTCACGGTTTGGATTGGTCTGGTCACCCTGGCGTGCTGCAGCTATGGCTCCGTTTTTATGATACAGATCTGGGTGGAATTCGGCAGGCAGGTTGTAACCTACTCCACCGGTACCTAGCAGCGTCCCCTTTTCTGCATTTTTTGAATCAGGATCTCCGCTTTGAATCATAAAGTTTTTGATCACTCGGTGAAATAGTACACCATTGTATGTCCCATTATTGATAAGTTCGATGAAGTTATCGGAATGCATTGGTGTTTGATCATAGAGGATACATTTTAATTTTCCCTTACTGGTTTCAATGAGCAATGTGTGGGCAGCCGTTTGCGATAATACCTCCTGAAATGATGTCATTGTAAGGGTGCCAAGGAATATAAGAGCAACAATATATTTCGTTCTCATTGTATGATGATTTGTATATGATAAATTCGTGTATCTTAAAGCACAAAACTAGCAAACATCCCGATGAAAAAGAAAACTGTTGTAATGGCTGGTGCCTCCGGACTAATTGGTACTTATTTAAAAGGATATTTAAATGAGTATGATTTAGTGGAAATAAGCCGGAATGATTTGAACTTAACAGATAAGGAATTTGCGAAAAAATACAGGGATAGTGATATAGTAATAAATCTTTCAGGAGCTCCTGTCATTCAAAGATGGACCAGAAGGAACAGGAAAGTCATCCTGGACAGCCGCATTTTGACCACGAGAAAGCTTGGTTGCATAATGAAATACAATCAAGACCGGGAGAGATTATATTTGTCAGCATCAGCTATTGGGATATACAATGATGTAGACATACATACCGAGGATAGTACTGCCTGGGGAATGGGATTCATGGCAGAGGTTGTCAATAGATGGGAAGCCGAAGTCCAAAATCTTAATTCTAAGAATACTAAAGGTATGCATTATGAGGATAGGCATTGTACTTTCTCCGGATGGAGGAATGCTAGCAAAGTTTTTGCCCATATTCCGGATAGGATTGGGTGCACGGATAGGCAAAGGAAATCAATATTTCTCATGGATTCATATAAAGGATATGGCCAGGGCCGTAGTTTTCCTAATAAGCAACAATAAAAGTGGAACTTTCAACATGACTTCACCTGAATATTGTACCAACAAGGAATTCACAAAATCACTGAGCCGTAATATCAATAGACCTGCTAGATTAATACTGCCAAAAATATTCTTCAGTTTACTTTATGGCAGTGCTGCCACTGTTGTAACAGGTGGTCAGGCTGTCGTTCCCGACAGGTTGATCAAAGCGGGCTTCCAGTTTAATTATCATTATGTTAATAACGCGTTGGAGGATATTGTTAATTAAAAAAAACAACTGTAAGAGCATCATGGTAAGGGGTATCCTATCTTTGATCAAATTATTATAATTCTTTATTGAATCCTTTAAAACAATTATTTGGGCAAACAGCCATATATGGTTTTGGCACTGTTGTACCCAGGTTATTGAATTACCTACTGCTTACGCCTTTTTTTACAAGGGTGTTTGAACTCCACGAATATGGGATCATCACGGAGCTATATGCATACGTGGTTTTCCTTATTATCATCTTGACCTATGGCATGGAAACCGGATTTTTCAGGTTCGCACAAACCCAAAAAGATGATAAAAGGGTTTTCAGCACTAGCTTGATACCCATATTTATTAGCTCTTTATTCTTTATTGTTTTAATGAGGATTTTGTCCCTGCCTTTTTCTCGCTTTCTGGGATATGAGGAGCATCCGGAGTATATCATCTGGATAGGGATCATTGTTGGGGTGGATGCCTTTACTGCTATTCCTTTTGCTCGCTTACGATGGGAAAACCGGGCTACCAAATTTGCCAGTATTAAAATAGCCAGCGTGGCATTGAATATTGGCCTGAACTTCATTTTTCTTTTATTGCTCCCATCTCTGGAGACCAATGGTTCTGATTCATGGTTGATGAAATTTTATAATCCGGATATTGGTGTCGGATATGTTTTTATCTCAAATGTATCGTCAAGCCTTTTTACGTTGTTACTTTTATCTGGAACAATTGTAAGTGTTAAACCAGTATTAGACCGCTGGCTTTGGATAAAGATGATTGGCTATTCCTTTCCGTTGCTGATTTCTGGTCTGGCTGGAACGGTAAATGAAGCCCTTGATAGGGTTTTGCTGAAACACCTGTTACAGGAACCTGATACAGCACTTGCCCAGCTAGGAATATATGGGGCAAATTATAAAATTGCAGTAATGATGACACTGTTTATACAAATGTTCAGATATGCCAGTGAACCATTCTATTTTGGAAATGCAGATAAGACTAACGCAAAGATAATTTTTGCCCAGGTAATGAAATATTTTGTTATCGCCTCATTGCTTATATTTCTAGTCGTAAACCTGTTTATTGATCTATTTAAGCATTTTATAGGCAGCGCTTTCCATGAGGGACTACATATAGTACCGGTAATCTTGTTTGCCAACCTATTACTTGGAATATTTTTTAATTTATCTATATGGTATAAGTTAAATAACCTGACAAAATATGGTGCTATGATTACACTGGTCGGCGCCTTAATAACCTTTCTGGTGAATTGGTTCTTCATCCCCATATATGGATATAACGCTTCGGCCTGGGCACATGTTGCTTGTTATGGCAGCATGGTTATCCTTTCATGGTGGCTGGGAAGAAAGTACTATTTAATCAATTATCCCATGAAAAGCATTGGTTTATATATGGTACTGGCAGGTAGCATTTATTTTGCAAGCATGCTAACAAGGGAACTAAATATGGTTTCTGAGATATTGATTAATACGGGATTGTTAGCGGGATTTATTATCATTGTCATTTTCTTTGAGAAATCTAAAATAGCCAGCCTTAGATTTAACGATTAAATGAAAGCAAATGAAAGTTAGGATAGTAAATAAATCAAAACATGATTTACCTTCATATAGCACTGTATATTCTGCAGGCATGGATTTAAGGGCCGATCTGGATGCTCCTCGGGTAATACAATCAGGGGCTAGAGATCTAGTACCCACAGGTTTGTTTATTGAGTTACCAAGGGGGTATGAGGCTCAGATACGGCCCAGGAGCGGACTGGCTATAAAGAAAGGAATTACCGTTCTGAATACTCCGGGTACCATAGATTCAGATTACAGAGGAGAAATTGGTATTATTCTAATAAACTTATCTGATGAAGATTTCGTCATTAATGACGGTGAAAGAATATGTCAGATGATTATTGCAAAGCATGAAACTATTGAATGGGAAGAGGCCGATATACTGAATGATACAGAAAGGGGAAAAGGTGGATTTGGTCATACAGGGCAATAAGATCTTACCCCTGGACGTAGTTTTATTGTAGAATTAGGAGTGTAGTTAAAACAATGAAAAAGGTGGGTATAAAATATGAACTTTTGATAGTCATTATGGCTATGATGTTAAATGTAGCTTGTGGAACATCGAAGAACGTGGCTGAACAAAGTGTTAGCCCACAGATGAGTGAAACTGAGATTAGGGAATATAATTACGCCTTGACCGAAGCCACAAAACAAAAACTTTTTGGAAATTTCAAACAAGCCGCTGTACTTTACCAGAAATGTCTTGAAGTGAACCCAAACAGTGATGCGGCAGCTTTTCAACTTGCTGGAATATATATGATGGCACAGGATTATGATAATGCCCAAAAACTTACTAAAAAAGCTACTTCAATTGATCCTGATAATTACTGGTATAAAGTGCAACTGACGCAATTATACATGATTAAGAATGCGCCTGATAGTGCCATTGCTGTCTATGAAGGAATAATGGAAAAATGGCCAGGAAAAGTTGATGTGAAGTTTGAATTAAGTCGGCTTTATTCAGAAACAGGTAGGGAAAGCAGAGCAATAAAAATGCTAAATGAGATTGAAAAGGAAAATGGTATTTCTGAACCTGTTTCACTATTAAAAGAGCAAATATATTTAAGACAAGGAAAGCAGGATCTTGCCATTTCAGAATTACTGGCACTGATCGAACTGGCTCCTGAAGAGGTCAGGTATCTTGGTATTCTTGCTGAACTATATACTACCTTGGAGCGTAAAGAAGATGCAAAAAGAACATATAGAGAGATATTTGAAATAGAACCAAATAATGGTGTTGCCCAGCTTTCTATGGCAGAGTTTTACAGGCTGGAAAATAATACCGATAAACAATTTGAATACCTGGCTATAGCTTTCAGAAACCCTTCTCTGCCGATTGACCGAAAAATGGGTGTAATGATTGATTTTTTGACAAACCAGGATAGCTTTAACGAGAATAAGAACAGGCTTGAATCCTTAATGGCCATCCTTGATGAAGAATACCCTGGAGATTACAGGGTGCGTACAGCGAAAGCAGATTATTTTGCAAAACTGGAAAGATTTGAAGAAGCATTGTTGGAATATGATGAAGTGCTTAAGGAACAAAAGAGCAATTATTTCATCTGGGAACAGGCTATTTTTATTGAGAACATGCTGGAAAATAATGAGGGAGTATATCAAAGGTCTACGGAAGCACTTAATTATTTTAATGATAAACCTTTATTGTTTTTATTTAAAGGAAGTGCTGCAATGCAACTTGGGAAAAATGAGGAAGCAGTTCATTCTTTGGAAGAGGGACTGGGATTTGCTGAAAATAACCTGCCGCTAACCGTACAATTTTATTCAATGTTAGCTGAAGCTTGGCAAAATTTGGGAAGGCATGATAAATCTGATGAGTATTTTGAGAAGGCCCTACAGATTGAGCCAGAGAACATTATGATACTTAACAATTATGGATATTATCTATCATTAAGAGAAGAGGAGCTTGATAAAGCTGAAAAAATGAGCCTTATTACCATACTTGCTGAGCCTGAAAATCATACATATCTGGATACTTATGCCTGGATTTTACATAAAGCGGGTAAGCATGAACAGGCCCTGGAATATATTGAAAAAGCTGTTCATTCAGGGGGAGCTGAAGATCCAGATATTCTCGAGCATTACGGTGATATACTGTATACTCTTGAAAGGAATAAAGAGGCTGCAGTATACTGGAAAAAAGCTGTTGATGCTGGAAGCGAATCAAAAGAATTGGTTGAAAAAATTGAAAAATTAAGATAGCGTGAAAGTATTGTCAAAGTATGTATTTGGCATATGCATGATATTATTGTTTCTCTCCTGCCATACTCAAAAGCAGATAACAATGAACATTGAACCTGCTCTAGAGATTAAGGAAAGTACTGGCCCGGAAGCTTTACTTTATTCAGGATATTCTTTTGAAACGATGAAAGTGAAGAGAATGAACGTTGATTTCATGATTAATGGAATTAAAGAGAACTTTAATGGAAATATGGCTGTTATGCGTGACAGCTTTATCGCTATTTCTATTATACCATTATTGGGCTATGAAGCGGTTAGAATATTATGCTCAAAAGATAGTATTATTGTGATAAACCGTACTGATAAAACATATCATGCATCTTCAATTGATTATTTTCTAAATAAGTATAATATTCCTGCGACATTCAATGATTTGCAAGCCGTCTTAATAAATGAGGCGTTTATTTACAGGGCAGATTATAAGGATGTAACGTATGAAGAAAGGATGGAAATAAAGGAAGGGAGAATACTGTTTTTCATTGAATCGTTATTAGGAAGTATGAAACTCACAAATCAAAAAATCACCGCAGATAGTGCCTGTAATAAAATCCATGATGTTTTTGTTGTTGATCACCAAAGAGATGTTATAATGGAAGTACGGTATAGTGATTTTAATGGATCCGAGATTGACTCTTTCCCGAATAGAATCTCGGTAGATATTCAGGATAAAATAAGTACTGTGAACCTTGATATAGAATATGGACAGGTAATATTTGATGACAAGATCAATGCCAAATTTGAAATACCGGAGGGATATTCCAGGATTAATATGTAATTTTTATGATAAACGGGTCAAATATAAAATCAGGCCTGATAACTGCAGTTATCATATTTTTAACAGGATACCTGAATATTACCTTTGGCCAAACGAAAGAAGAACTTGAAAAAAGAAAAGGCAAAACCCAGGAGGAAATTGCTTATACCAACAGACTGCTAGAAGAAACTCAACAGAAAAAGCAAACCAGCCTGAACCGGGTTAAAATACTTAATAAGAGAATACAGTTGAGAAATCAACTTTTGAGATCTATTAACCAGGAGATCTCTCTATTCAATGAGGACATAGACAATAAGCAGAAACTGATAATTGAATTGGAAAGCGATATGAAATTGGTTAAAAAGCAGTATGAATTGCTGGTTCAATTCGCTTTCTGGAACAAGAACAAACACGACCGGCTCATGTTTATTTTATCAGCCGATAATTTCAATATGGCGTATAAGAGAATGAAATATATTCAACAATATACTCGCCACAGGAAGGAGCAGGCAATACTAATCAGGTCAATGCAAAATGATTTGAAGGCAGAAATAATTGATTTGGAAAAAATAATATTACAAAAGGAAGAGTTAGCCAGGCAGAAAAAGGGTGAAAACATAATTCTCGAAAGGGAGAGGCTAGACAAAGACAGGATGGTAACGGAGTTAAGTGGGCAGGAGAAAGAGCTTAAAAATAAAATTGCTGAGAATAAAAAAATTGCCAAAAAACTGGAAAAGGAAATTGCAGCTATTATAACAGCGGAAGCCGGAAAAGGACGTTCCAGAAATTTGTATGATCAGCTTACACCTGAAGAAAAACTGTTATCAGATAATTTTCAGGGTAATAAAGGAAAACTACCCTGGCCGACTGAAAGAGGTGTCGTCACGAGCCGATTTGGCAAACATCAGCATGCTGTACTAAAACAGGTTACTGTGCAAAATGACGGAATCGACATAAGTACGGTACAGGGAGCTGAAGCTAGGGCATTATTTGGTGGGATAGTAAGCAAAGTTGTTGCTTTCTTGGGTGCCAATAATACTGTAATTATTAGACATGGGAATTTTCTAACAGTATATCAGAATCTTATAAACGTTAAAGTGAAACCTGGTGAAGTGGTAAGCGTGAAACAGGTCTTGGGCACTGTATTTACGGAAGAAGAAACAAACTCAACCTTGCTGCATATTGAAATATGGAAAGAATTAAACAAACAGAACCCAGAAGATTGGTTGAGCCGTAAATAAAAGTTTGGAAAAATTATTATATTTTAGCAAAGGAAAAAGGTAACCCTAGCCAGCTTTCTGCAGTATAAAAAGCATGTTAATGAATTATCCTGGTATGGAGAGAATGCTAAATATAGCCTCCAGAATTGAAAACCTGAGAGAAGTTGAAAAGATGGTCGATGAAATTTCGACGGCCTGTAGTATGAGCTCTGAGGTTTACGGAAATGTGCTGATCGCAACATTGGAGGCAGCCAATAATGCTATTCTACATGGCAACAAACTGGATGAGAATAAAGATGTTAATTTGTCATTTACCTGGGATGAAAGCCAGTTAGAACTGGTAGTAACCGACCAGGGAAAAGGTTTCAATTATAAGGATATTCCCGATCCCACCGCCCCTGGAAATGTAGAGAAGGTTAACGGAAGGGGTGTATTCCTAATGGAAAAACTTTCGGACGATATTAATTTCAAGGAAAATGGAAGTAAAGTCACATTGACATTTAATTTGTAGGAATTGGCAATAATTTTCCATGAAAAAGAAGTTTCCGCTGGATTAAAGAGCAAAAATCTCCTAAAAAAATGGCTTAATGATGTGATCGGTCTGGAAAATGCAAGAACTGGAAAGATTAATATCGTTTTTACCACAGACAGCCAATTATTAGAACTCAATAAAAAGTACCTCTCCAGGGATTATCTAACAGACATACTTGCTTTTGAATACTCTGACAGTCAGACAGTTGATGGTGATTTGTTCATAAGTGTCGAGCGTGTTAAGGAAAATTCTGATAACTTTCATGTGAGCTTTAAAAATGAGCTTAAAAGGGTTATTGTTCATGGGATACTGCATCTTCTAGGATATAGGGACAGTACTGAAAAGGAAAAATCTCTAATGACGCAAATGGAGGACCACTACCTGCTTATCTCTCCTGCGATATAGAAAAGAGGACCAAACGGTCTTTTAATAATTCATTTGTGTAAATTTGTAGAAATTTTGCTGCGACATGATAGAGAAGTATGATGTAATAGTTGTGGGTGCTGGTCATGCCGGAAGTGAAGCTGCTGCCGCTGCTGCCAATATGGGATCGAGTGTTTTGCTGATTACGATGGATATGACAAAGATTGCACAGATGTCATGTAATCCTGCCATGGGAGGAATAGCTAAAGGACAAATTGTTCGTGAAATTGACGCTCTTGGGGGATATAGTGGTATTGTAACTGATGCGTCCATGATTCAGTTTCGGATGCTTAACAGGTCCAAGGGGCCAGCCATGTGGAGTCCCAGGGCACAATGTGACAGGATGAGATTTACACAAATATGGCGAGAGACCCTTGAGAGAATTCCTGGTATTGATTTCTGGCAGGACATGGTTACAGGGCTGATAATTGAGGAAGGCAAGGTTTCTGGTGTAAAGACTAAAATGGATATAAAGTTTAAAAGCGAAACAGTAATACTTACAAATGGAACTTTCATAAATGGTTTGATGCATGTTGGACGAAACAGGCAGAAGGGAGGGCGAGCTGGAGAACCTCCTTCATCCGGTATAAGTGAACAGTTGCAGGAATTTGGCTTTGAGGTTGGAAGAATGAAAACAGGTACTCCAGCAAGGCTTGATGGAAGAACGATAGATTTTTCTTTGATGATAGAACAAAAGGGAGATAATGAGGGTAAAAAATTCTCCTTTCTTCCTTACAAAGTTGATTATAGTTTTCATAAAAGCTGTTTTATAGCTTATACAAATACGGAGACACACAAAACTTTGGAAAGGGGATTTGTGGATTCTCCAATGTACAATGGCACAATTGATAGTATCGGGCCTAGATATTGTCCAAGCATAGAGGATAAAATTGTAACGTTTGCTGAGAAGGACCAGCACCTTTTGTTCCTTGAACCCGAAGGTCTAAACACGAACGAATTTTACATCAATGGATTTTCCAGCTCACTGGCTTGGGACGTACAACTAGAAGCGCTAAGAAAGATCAAGGGACTCGATAAAGTAAAAATATTCAGACCGGGCTACGCTATCGAATATGATTACTATCCACCAACACAGTTATATCACAACTTGGAAACGAAAATGGTTAAAGGCTTATTTTTCGCTGGGCAAATTAATGGCACTACTGGATATGAGGAAGCGGCAGCACAGGGTATCATGGCCGGAATCAATGCTCATATGAATGTTAGAGGGGAAGATGATTTTATCCTTGAAAGAGATAATTCTTATATAGGTGTGTTAATTGATGACCTGGTTACAAAAGGGGTTGATGAACCTTATAGGATGTTTACCTCACGGGCTGAATTCAGGATCCTGCTACGTCAGGATGATGCTGATGAGAGGTTAACAAGAATCTCAAATCACATAGGATTGGCTGAAATGCAAAGGGTGAATTTGCTGAATGATAAAATGAAAAAAAGAGACAGCATTGTTGCATATTTGAAGGCAAGAAGTATCGCTCCTGGAGACGTGAATGCAAAATTGAAGGAATTGGGGACAACAGGCTTGAAACAGAAAGTAAAAAGCATTAACCTGATCGAAAGACCTCAAATTGGCATTAAGGATGTATGGGAGAATATTCCCGGATTTGAAGGATTTATGGAGAAGAATCTTCAACTTAAAAAGGAAGACGAAATTGTAGAATCAGCAGAAATCTGTATTAAATATGCGGGATATATAGATAGAGAAAGAAAATTGGCAGAAAAGATTAAGAGACTGGAGAAGATAAGAATAGATGATGGGATTGATTATAATGGTTTAAAGTCAATTTCTACCGAGGCAAGACAGAAGTTAAGCAAGGTTAAACCGAAGACGATTGGTCAGGCTCGGAGAATTAGTGGAGTCTCTCCTTCTGATATTAGTGTTATATTGGTCTATATGGGCAGATAAATTGTTCCACGTGGAACAATTCTATGTAATATTAATGGATGGTTTTTTAAATGATTTTAATGGAGAATGATAGAGTTAAAATAATTAGGGATTCAATCCGAACTATTCCGGATTATCCAAAGAAGGGCATCCTCTTTCGAGATATTACAACTATGTTGAAAGATGATATCGCCTTTCGTGCAGCCAATGAATCTCTTGTTTTGCTTTCGAGTGAATTTCCAGCGTTTGATTTTGTGGCTGGGATAGAATCTCGAGGGTTTATTTTTGGGGCTGTGCTGGCAAGTCTGTTGGGGATGGGTTTTATTCCAATTAGAAAGCCGGGGAAGTTGCCGGGTGAAGTTCAATCTGTAGATTATGAACTGGAATATGGAACTGACACCGTAGAGGTGCATTTAGATGCCATTGTGGATGGGGCTCGTTATCTGGTTTTGGATGATTTGTTGGCAACAGGTGGGACGGCAAACGCCACATGCCAATTAATTGAACAGTGCGGAGGTATAATATCTGGATGTTTATTTGTTGTTGAATTGCCTGATCTGTTGGGAAGAAAAACATTAAAGGATAGAGTAGTTTCATCTATTGTTCAGTTTGAAGGAGAATGAGTTATTGTAATTCGCAAATCCCTGAAAGCAAACCTGAATGAATAATTGATAGTATGAGTAAGTCGCTGGACAATGAGCGATATGATTACTTCAAATCAATAATTGAAGTACTTCCTGATAAACCTGGTGTCTACCAGTATTTTGATAGATATGGAAATTTTCTATACATAGGGAAGGCCCGGAATTTGAAGAAGAGAGTTTCCTCCTATTTTTCTAAATCAAAGAAGGATAATTTTAAGTTGCAAATGCTGGTGAAACGAATTGCCAGCATTGAGCATATTGTGGTATCAAATGAGTCGGATGCATTATTGCTGGAGAATAATCTGGTGAAAAAACACCAGCCAAGGTATAATGTTATGCTCAAAGATGACAAAACATTTCCATGGATCTGTGTTAAGAATGAGTCGTTTCCTCGCGTTTTTTATACACGTAATTTTATTCAGGATGGCTCTATATATTACGGTCCATATACTTCTGTTTTAATGGTTAAAACCATTCTTGAGATGATACGGCAATTGTTTCCATTAAGAACCTGTAAGTTAAACCTGACCAGGGAAAATATCGAACATAAAAAATTTAAGGTTTGTTTGGAATATCATATGGGTAACTGTATGGCGCCATGCATAGGCCTTGAGCAAGAGGAAGATTACAACGAATACATACAGCAGATTCACCAGATATTGAAGGGAAATATTAAACAGGTCTCTGAAAAGCTGAAAAGCATGATGAATAATTATTCTGCTGATTACAAGTTTGAAGAAGCACAATTAATAAAATCCAAAATTGAAATCCTGGATAAGTACAGGAGCAAATCTACAATCGTAAATCAAAGAATAAATAATGTTGATGTTTTCTCAATTGTAGAAGAAGACAATTATGCCTTTGTAAACTATCTGAAGGTTGTCAAAGGTGCAATTGTTCAGGCTCATACTGTGGAGTTAAAAAAGAAACTTGATGAATCTACAATAGATCTTTTGTCTCTGGCAATAATTGACATTCGCCAGAAAATCAAGAGTGATGCTCGGGAAGTTATTGTCCCATTGCGTTTGGAGTTACCTCTGGAAGATTTAAAATTCGTCGTTCCCGTCAAGGGTGATAAGAAACATCTTCTGGAGCTCAGTGAAAGAAATGCAAAGTATTATAAATTGGAAAAAAGTAAGAAAGCAGCACAATCAAAGAATGAGAACCGGACTTCTCGCATCCTTGAGGCTATGAAAAAAGACCTTCGGTTGAAGGTGCAGCCAAAACACATTGAATGCTTTGATAATTCAAATTTGCAGGGAACTGACCCTGTCGCTGCTTGTGTTGTTTTCCGAAATGCTAAGCCAAGTAAAAAAGAGTATCGGCATTACCATGTTAAAACTGTGCAGGGGGCGGATGATTTTGCATCTATGGAAGAAATCATTTTCCGACGCTACAAAAGATTACAGGACGAAAAGCAAACACTTCCCCAGTTAATTGTAATAGATGGTGGCAAAGGGCAGTTGAACGCTGCAGTTAAAAGTTTGGAGAAACTAGACCTTCGTGGTAAAATGGCTATCATCGGGGTGGCTAAAAAACTGGAAGAATTATACTTTCCAGGGGATAAGATCCCAATGTACATTGATAAAAATGCCGAAACATTAAAGATCATACAGCAACTCAGGAACGAAGCTCACAGGTTTGGCATTGCATTTCACCGTGATATTCGCAGCCGTTCAATGATAAAATCAGAACTGGATGCAATAAGGGGTATAGGAGAGCAGACAAAGCAGCGGCTTTTAGTTCATTTTAATTCCGTGGATGGGATAAGGAATGCCGGGTTTGAATCACTGAAGGAAGTAATTGGCAATGGCAAGGCAAACATTTTGGTCGATTATTTCAATAATAAAAACAACTGATTTAGATGAACCACCTTATTTATTCCGGGCTACCACGTAATTTACTAAATCTTGAAGAGACTTTTTGTACTGATTATCAGGCATTTCGCCCAATATTTCCATGGCTTCATCACGATAAACCAGCATCTGCTTTTCACTGTATTCCAGTCCCTCATATGAGCGGGCAAACGTTATTACCTCCTGTACTTTGCTGGCATTATTATTATGCCTGCGTATTGTCTTGATAATTTGCTTCCGTTCATTCTCCGGACAGACTTCGAGGGCATGGATCAGGGGAAGCGTGAATTTCTTTTCCTTAATATCATTGCCGGTTGGTTTTCCGATAAATCCTTTCTGCTGGTAATCAAATAAATCATCCTTTATTTGAAATGCCATTCCGACTTTTTCGCCAAACAATCTTAATTTTTCAGAAAGCTCAATGTCTTGACATGCAGACCAGGCACCACAGGCAGTGCAGGCAGCTATCAGAGTTGCTGTTTTCTTTCTTATGATTTCGAAATACTCTTCCTTTGTGATGTTCAGTTTTCTTGATTTTTGCATTTGCATCAGTTCTCCTTCGCTCATTTCCCTGACTGCATCTGAAACAAGTCTAAGTAATTCAAATTCTTTTTCTTTTACAGACAACAATAAACCCTTGGCAAGGAGGTAATCACCTAAGAGCACAGAAACTTTGGATTTCCACAAAGCATTGATGGAAAAAAAACCTCTGCGTTCAAAAGATTCATCAACCACATCGTCATGGATCAAGGAGGCAGAATGGAGTAATTCAATCAGGCTGGCAGCATTATAAGAGGAGGGAGTAATTTCTCCACAAAGTCCTGCTGTCAGAAAAACAAACATTGGCCTCATTTGTTTTCCTTTTCGCCTCAGCAGGTAGTTCGTGATTACATTAATTAGTGGAATGTTGCTTTTCATGGAATCACGAAAATGCTTTTCAAAATGCTGCATTTCGGGATGAATAGGTTTTCGGATTTCTTTGAGGGGCGACATCCGCAAGGATCTGATTGGTAAAGAGGTAAAAATAGGAATAAAATGGTTTAAACGGCTGAGTATTTGACTAGAAAGATTCTAAATCTCTGATTTAAATATAGATGGGTTTGAATATTTGAATATTTTCATTCATTTGAGATTAGATATTTATATATTTGTATCTGTAAATAATGTTAAATATGGTTGATATGAAATTCGATAAGCTGAGTCCTGAAGATCTGGAAAAAGCTGCAAATATGCTAAAGGCCATTGCTCACCCAATGAGAATCGCCATTCTGAATTATCTTGAAAACGGTAAAAAGTTGACTGTCACGGAAATACATGAGTTATTAAAAATTGAACAATCAACCACTTCCCATCATCTTGGTATTCTGAAGGATAAGGGTGTTCTGTCTTCGAAGAGAGAAGGGAAGAATACCTATTATTTCCTGAAGCACCAAAACCTCAGCAACATTGTTGATTGTGTAAGCCAGTGTGCTTGTATCTAGGTTAGATGGCAGATATCAGGGTTACAAAGAGTTTTACTTTTGAAATGGCCCATGCTCTATGGAATTATGATGGCCCATGCAGGAACATTCATGGCCATTCATATCAATTACATGTGACTGTTTCCGGTCAGCCGATCAAGGATATAAACAACACAAAACTCGGTATGGTGATTGATTTTTCCGATCTGAAACGGATTGTAAATCAATGTGTTGTAGATTATTTTGATCATTCTGTAGTGATCAGTACACGGGCCAGCCAACCTGATATTAAACGAGTAGAACAAATGTTTGAGAAGTTCTATGTGGTTGACTACCAACCAACATGTGAGAATCTGGTTATTGATATGGCCGAAAGAATCAAGTCCCGGCTGCCAGCTTATGTATCTCTCTTCAGTCTCCGCCTGGTGGAAACAGCTACATCATATGCAGAATGGTTTGCAGCTGATAATCAGTAGATCTCATCTGTGTTTGTAACGCAGGTTTTTATTATCTTTCCACATGGAACAAAAAAAACTCTTTCTTTTAGATGCTTATGCCCTGATTTTTAGGGCTTATTATGCATTTATCCGGGCTCAGATTATTAATTCAAAGGGATTAAATACATCTGCTATTTACGGATTCACCGCTACACTGGAAGAGATATTAAGAACTGAATCCCCATCACATATAGCTGTGGTTTTTGATCCACCCGGACCAACTTTCAGGCACCAAAAATTCCCAGCCTATAAAGCAAACAGAGACGCTACACCAGAGGAGATAAAACAGTCCGTACCATGGATAAAGAAAATAATTGAAGCATTTAATATTCCTGTTATTGAAGTTCAGGGATATGAGGCTGATGATGTTATTGGAACCATGGCATGGAAGGCCAGGGATAAAGGTTTTGATGTTTATATGATGACACCGGATAAGGATTATGCTCAACTGGTTAAGGACAAGGTGTTTATGTACAAACCTAGAAGGTCCGGAAAAGAATCAGAAATCATTGGAACTCAAGAAGTAAAAGAAACATTTCAGGTTCAGGATCCCAGGCAGGTTATTGATGTACTGGCATTATGGGGAGATAGTTCTGACAATATTCCCGGAGCTCCCGGAATTGGGGAAAAGACGGCAAAAAAATTGATTTCTTCCTACCAGACCATTGAGAACCTCTTTGAACATACAAATGATCTGAAGGGGCGGGTACAGGAAAGTATCCTGCAGAATAAGGAACAGATAGAATTATCGAAGGATCTTGCCACCATAAGGCTTGATGTTCCGGTTGAATTTAATGAGAATAAATTGTTATTTGAAGGAGCTAAAAAGGATGAACTTATTAGTTTGTTTCAAGAGTTGGAGTTTAAAACGCTGGCTACGAGAGTGTTATCCTCATTTTCTGAGACGAAAGAACCTGCCGGTACTGAGCAAGGATCTCTATTCCAGGACCATGGATCAGAGAGCGGCACAATGGCCCATTTAAAAACGCTGAAGGATACCAAACATACTTACCACTGTGCTGATAGCCCTGTATTGATCGAAGGCTTAATTAATGAGTTAATGAAACAACCAGCCTTCTGTTTTGATACAGAAACAACCAGCATCAATGCTATTGATGCTGAACTTGTTGGGATGGCATTTTCCTGGAAAAAGAACCAGGGATGGTATTTACCTGTTCCGCAAAATAGAAATGATGCAGAGGATGTAGTTGAAAAATTACGTCCTGCTCTGGAGAATGAGAATTCTTTGATAGTAGGGCAGAACCTTAAATATGATATGCAGGTAATGCAAAATTATGGTATTACCCTTAAAGGGCCTGTATTCGATACTATGATCGCACATTACCTGCTACAGCCAGAGCAAAAACATAACCTTGACCATCTTGCAGAAGCTTACTTGGAATACAGGACAATACACACTGAAGAACTAATTGGTAAGAAGGGCAATCAGCAGGGTAATATGAGAGATGTCCCAATCGCAAAACTTGTCGATTATGCATGCGAAGACACGGATGTTACCTGGCAATTGTACCAAATTTTGAAAGATGAACTCAAACAAAACGGATTCAATAATCTGGCAGAAAAAATAGAATTTCCCCTGGTCAGCGTTCTCTGTGCCATGGAAAGAAATGGTGTAAGGCTCGACCAGGAGGCATTAGCACAATTTGCTGTAGAACTGGAAGCCTCTCTTCTTGAACTAAGAGATTCCATATATGAGCTATCTGGCGTGGAATTTAATATTTCATCACCAAAGCAGCTGGGAGAGGTTCTTTTTGATAAATTGAAGATCAGTTCTGATGCCAAAAAGACTAAAACAAAGCAATATTCTACCGGCGAAGAAGTGCTGATAAGGCTGACTGATAAACATCCTGTAGTAAGTAAAGTGCTTGAATTCAGATCTTTGAAGAAATTGCTCTCCACATATGTTGAGTCTTTACCAAAAATGATTAATCCCCGAACTGGATATATACATACCTCATATAATCAGGCCGTTGCAGCGACTGGTAGGCTTAGCTCCAATAATCCTAATCTGCAAAATATTCCTATAAGGGAAGAAAAAGGAAGGGAAATCAGGAAGTCATTTATTCCCAGGAGTGATGAAAATGTTTTACTCTCTGCCGATTATAGCCAGATAGAACTTCGCCTGATGGCTCATATGAGCCAGGACCCACTATTGATTGATGCGTTTCAAAAGGGGGAGGATATACATACTGCCACAGCATCGAAGATATTTATAGTACCTCCTGATAAAGTCACAAAAGAACAGCGGGGAAAGGCAAAAACGGCAAATTTTGGCATTATCTATGGAATCTCAGCATTTGGTTTGGCACAGCGGATGAACATTCCTCGAACTGATGCAAAGCAATTGATTGACAGTTATTTTAATACCTATTCAAGGGTAAGGAAATACATGGATGAAATGATACAGAGCGCCAGGGAAAAAGGCTATGTTGAAACCATGCTTGGGCGAAGAAGATACCTGCGGGATATTTTATCACGGAATGCTGTTGTAAGGGGATTTGCAGAACGAAATGCCATCAATGCTCCCATACAGGGTTCTGCTGCTGACATAATTAAAATTGCCATGATCAGGATACAAGAGATCCTATATAGGAATAATTACAGTACGAAGATGATTTTACAGGTCCATGATGAATTGGTTTTCGATGTTTTAAATAAAGAATTGGATGAGGTAAAACAAATAATTGTCAAGGAAATGGAAAATGCCTATTCCCTATCTGTTCCTTTACTTGTTGATTTTGGTACCGGAAACAACTGGCTGGAAGCTCACTAGTAATCGTTTTATCATTTTATATATGGAAGTAATTGTACAGTACTCAGGAATTCTCGCCGATAAGGCCGGTAAAATTAAAGAACCTTTTTCAGGTGTAAAATCTTTATATGAGATCAGGGAAATGCTGGCTTCAAGGTATAATGGGTTCGGGGAACTAAGCTATGTTATTTCATTGAATGGAGTGATTGTACACGATGATGTGGTGATAAAAGAAGGGGACCATATTGCCCTGATCCCCCCTGTTCCTGGAGGCTAAGGAATTTATTCCGGGTGCTGGAGTGCGGGACTCCTGGCTTCAATGCCGGCGGATTTTTCACCCAAGGCAGAAAGATAAAGATTGGGTTGGTTAATCACTTCCACTGCTTTATCTATACCTGTATCTTTTTCAAGTATGGCTTCCATGCGGCCCTTTTGGAAATAGTATCTGACAGCAATCTCTTCTTTTAATATTTGTTTAATTTCTTCACTGAAATTATTGAGATCCTTTTCATTATCATGAGCCAGTTTTTGTTCGAGAGCTGCAAATTCTTCATCGGCCATGTCATAATATTTTTCTCGCCTGGCTGTTTCCATTAGTTTTTTAAGTGATTCTTCGCTTCTGGTATTGTAGGTGAAATCTTTAGAGGCTATAAATGCCCGGAAATTGGCATAAATATGTTCAGTGATCTCAAATTCTTCAATACTTGCAATACTATCGTACCGGGTGGCAAAAATAGTTGCGTAATCAAAAATAAAGGATTGTGTCAGTAGTGCAATGCTTATCTGACTGAGAGTCTGGGCTTCGACGATGAAATCGGGTTGAATCCCTCCGCCATCGTATACTTTCCTCCCGTTATCTGTTTGATATTCAGTAATTAGTGAATCAGGAATGGTACCTACACTCCCGTCTTCGTTACGATGTGAATAATCCAGGGCCTGTATGCAACGGCCTGAAGGAATATAGTATTTAGCAGTAGTAACTTTCAGCCGGGTATTATAACTCAATTCACGGGTAGTTTGTACCAGTCCTTTTCCATAGGTACGCTGCCCAATGATGACGGCCCGGTCAAGGTCCTGCAGGGAACCAGCCACAATTTCCGAGGCTGATGCTGAACCGCGGCTAACAAGCACGGCCACATGTATAGAGGTATCAACAGGCATGAAACGTGTGCGGTACACCTGGTCCCATTGTTTTACCCTTCCCTTGGTGCTGACGATTTCCTGTCCCTGTGGAATAAAAAGATTGGCTACATCAACGGCTTCAATCAGGAGACCCCCGGGATTGTCCCTGAGGTCAAGTACGATCCCTTCTAACCCTGGATTTTTCTTTAGTTCGAGCAGGGCTGATTTTGTCTCCTGGGCTGCTCCGGTAGTGAAATTGGCAAGACGTATATAACCAATCTGATCATTCAGCATGCCAGAATATGGGACATTATTGATGGTTATTTTTTCCCGGACAAGAGATTTCTTAATGGGTGCTGGATGGCTGTACCTGCGGATGACCATCTCAAGAGCAGTATTTGGTTTCCCTTTTAAGTGATCGCTGATTTTACTGATTTCCAGGTTTTTCATGGGAATGCCGTCAATGGAAATAATGGTATCGCCAGCTCTTAATCCGGCCCTATTGGCAGGAAAGTCCTTATAAGGTTCAGCTATGATTGCATATTCTCCACTTCTGCGTATAAGGGCTCCAATACCTCCGTACTGCCCGGTGGTCATAAAATTGAAGTTTTCACGATCAGATTCTGGAATATAGGTTGTGTAGGGGTCAAGCTCCTTCAGCATCCCTTTTATACTGTTTTCAACCAGTTTTTCAGGATTTGTTTCATCTACATAAAACAGGTTTAATTCCCGGAAAAGAGAATAATATATTTCCAGGCTTTTGACAAGCTTGAAGTCATCATTGGAGGAAGCAATAAAAAACAGTGAACTGATTGTCAATAAAGTGATTCCAGCTATAACCGTTACTCTCCTGTTCAATCTTTTTCTTCTCATATTCAAGGGATTCATTTATTGAGTGACAAATATACTAGATATTAACGGATAAAAAGATCAAAAGGTTTATAACAGAGTCTTTTTAACTTTTTTTTACATTTGCTGAAAGTCATGATTAATCATTTGAATTCAGGCACGTACACTGTTTTGCCAAACAATTTGCTACAGGTCTACAATCTCGAATTTATGAATCAGGGTGCTACCGTTTTCGTCAACAAGTGTTAGCAGATAACTGCCTTTTTGGGGAGTAATACCCAGTTTGTGAATATGCCTTGTAGTACCAAGAAATTTTTCGTTTAGGTGCCAGTAAATCAGTGATGAGGGATGACGATGAGCCGCTTCAAGAATAATTTCACCTTTGGATCCGTCCATTTCACGTGGCACATATATCCTGGCTGAATGCCTGGGATAAATCATCTCCATGAATTCTATGTCATCCATGGATATACAGTCGGGGTGTATCGGTGGGAGAGTGCGATAATCGGGATTATTAGCTCTGTAGTACCATTCCTGTGCCGGTGGCAAGACAAACCAGGATTCATGCCTCATGTTTAATACAGTACGACAATTGCTATTAACACGGTACCTTCCGTCGGGGGAAAGGTGGATTTTTCTGTGATATGGACAGGGTGCAGAAGAATTTCCACTGGCAGGGATGTAGATAGTATCAATGGTGGGGCAAAAAGGTCCGGGTAGGTGTCCGCTTTTGTGGCAGACAGCAACCGGATAAAGCTCATCTAGAGGTGTCTGGAACCAGTTACTTCGCGGAAGGATATTAAAAACATCAAACAGAATAGGGGCTGCAACTGCTATCCCGGTTAACCCGGGCCGGCCTTCCCCATCTGCGTTTCCAACCCAGATTCCAATGGTAAAATCAGGTGTAGTTCCAATGGCCCATCCATCACGAAATCCAAAACTGGTACCGGTTTTCCAGGCGATCTTACCGCTAGAAGAGAAACTTTTCCAGCCAGCCTGTGTAGAAGGTCGATTGACCTCCAGCAGAGACTGGAAGGTCAGCCAGACAGAAGCGGCACTGTATGGATGCATATTATCTACTGAACCCTCATTTACCTGCTTGATTTCCTTATTATCATAGTGGTAAACAGGTGGATGAATGTCATGTGGAAGATATTGCCCTGAACGGTTGTATCGATCGAGCACCCTGCCCATGGACGCATATATCCCGGTAATATCCCATAAACTTCCTTCCGCTCCCCCGAGTATCAGCGATAAGCCATAATGGGATGCAGGAAACCTAAGGGTATGGATGCCCAGTCTCTCCAGCTGGTAGTAAAACCTCTCGAATCCATGGGTTTGGAGCATCCTGACGGCAGGAATATTAAGGGACCTGGCCAGTGCCCGGCGGGCAGGAACTGCACCATCATACGTCAAAGTAAAATTTTTAGGTGAGTAACCTGTATATTGTGTCGGGATGTCAGGGACCAATGTGCCTGGCAGGATCTCTCCTTCTTCCAGCATTAGGCAGTACAAAATTGGCTTTAGAATACTACCTGTACTGCGTGGAGCCTTGATGATATCGACATCCCCCCCAAATTCCGGCTTGCCAGGATTGACAGTATTACCGACATAGGCAATGACCTCGCCGGTAGGGGTGTCAAGGACCAGGCAGCAAGCATTATGTATATTATTGTGCTTGAGCTGCTTATAATGTTCTTCTATGATCCGGCTAACGCGTTGTTGAAGTGAAGCATCGAGACTTGAATGTAGCCTTGTGCCATGGTTTTGAAAATATACCCTGTCCATTAAATGGGGCGCATGGACAGGAAGAGGTAATGGCTTATCAGGCAATGTTTCAAGCTTTGCCAGTTCACAATCAAGTGAATCAAGCAACCCTTTTTTTTGAAGTTTTTCCAACAACAGGTTTCTTTTTTTAATCAGCATTGAACGGTTTTTCCCGGGATGAATAAGTGAGGGGGCATTCGGCAAAACGGCAAGTGTGGAAGTTTCTGCCCAGGAAAGCATCTCAGGAGGACGGCCGTAGTATCGCCAGGAAGCAGCATCGATGCCTACGACATTTCCACCGAAAGGTGCATGTGAGGCATAAAGACAGAGAATTTCCTTCTTCGACATAGTCAATTCCAGCCTGGAAGCCAATATTATTTCTATGATCTTTTCAGGGATTGTGCGGGACTTTCCTTTCCTGGCAAGGCGAATTACCTGCATGGAAATGGTGCTGCCACCACTGACGACTTCACCTTTTGTAAGGTTCTGCAACAGGGCTCTGAACAAGGAGATAGGATTGACTCCGGGGTGATAATAGAAGAAACGGTCTTCAAACTGGATCGCGGCCTTCTTATATTTATCCGGGAGGGAATCTACAGGCGGGAATCTCCATTGTCCATCCTCTGCAATTCGAGCCCCAAGCAGTTCCCCGTTTCTGTCAAGTAAAACAGTACTGTATGGATCATTAAAAAGTGGACCGGGAATGGAAATCCAGAATAATCCGAAAAGAATCAGGAAAAGTCCCAGGGTCAGTTGCCAGCTGAATAATCTTAATTGTCCTTTCATACGCGGGACCAAAAAGGATCATTTCTTTTTTTTCTTGCTTGATTTGGCTTTGGGATTATAATCGAGGGCCAGTTGGATCCAGGATTCAAGATCATCATCCATATCCGTACCTTGCGGTTCAACATATACAAAGCCTTTCATTGGCCGTTTGGTAAAATCCATTTCCCTGCATCCCATTCGTTTCAAAGCCTCGTCATAAATATCAGGATCAATCCGTGCCATCATATTGTCCTGGATTATCCCCACACACATTTTATCATCGACCATAAAAGTAAGTCCCCCCATCATTGCTTTTTCTTCATAAATGATATTTTTTTCTTTCAGGACCAGCCGCATTCGGTCAGCTAGAAATTCATTATATGCCATGTTAATTATTTTTTTTGCTTGTGTTTAAAATTCAATTATTCATTCTCCTCTGGTCACATGAACCCAGTTGCCTGCTGTACGCGCATTAACCCCAACATCATACATGGCCTCACAATAAACTGAAGGAAGATAGTATTTTCCAAGATAGGCGGCATTCAACTGTATTACAAAGGTATTGTTACCATGCCGTTTGAGATCAAAGTATGTATATACCCGATCATCACGGATATCCTGGTATGATGGCTGGTCTGCAGTATGGACTGATGTGAAGTCATCCATCCGGGTATTATGTATCTCCCAGCCTGAGGGAAAGATCTGAGAGAGGGCCATGTCTTTATAAAGGGTTACTCCAAAGGGATTGGTGATGGTCACATGTGCCAGAAAATCAGTTCCCTGGATAAGCCGGGTAACATCAATTGGCATCCCTCCAATGTCAGTGTAACTCACAGACAGATTTAGGTTGTGCTGGGCAGCAGTTTCTTTTCCTGTTTTGGGTATTCCTTCCATGGTAAACCTGGCAAATATCACACCCTCTCCTTTGTTTTCCACTAAAATCTTTCCTCCTGTCTTGTTTCCAGTGTCATGGTCCACCTGCACAACCGATAATTTTGTATTGGCAGTGGTTTTCCTGCCCTCGTCAAACTGGTAGTTAAATTGTAGTTCTCTTGAGCTGGCATCACTGCCGGCAAATTTTGACATGGCAAGGAGGCAATATGCCGTTGTTTGAGTGCTCATCCAGCGCCTGCTACGCAATTCATCAGATATTTTTCGGGCAAGAGATATACCCTCAGAACGTTTATCCAGCAGGGCAAGTGTTTCCAGTATCATGGCCCAATCCCTTTCCCTTGAACCATAGCTGGAGTTAAATCCAGCGTATTCTGGGATTTGAGGGACACCCTGTTCAATCAGCATATTGGCGGATGCTGATTGACCTGCAAGGGCATATGCCGCTGCCAGTCGCCACCTGGCCTGAATGGAAATGGTTTCCAGTTCGCGTAGCCTGTTCATGGCTCCCAGCTCCGGCTCTCCTGCAAGTGCCAGTGAATATAAACGATATGCTTGCACCAGGTCATCCATCCTGTATTTATCGCCTGACATTTTCCACCTCCTGGCCTCTTTACGCTGGTATCTCATCCATGGTTTTTTGAAGTTTACAGGCAATGCATAACCCTTGGTTTCAGCCTCCAGGAAGAAATGTCCGGCATAGGATGTAGACCAGGCATTTGCCTCCCCTGAATTCGGCCAGTATGCAAAACCACCAGAAGGAAGTATGAAGGACTGAAGACGCTTGATGGCGGCCTTTACATTGTCCTCAATTTTAGTTCTGGTTGCATTGTTTATTTCCGTAATGTCCCCAAGGTAGAGTTGGGGAAATGCAGCAGAAGTTGTTTGTTCAACGCACCCATGAGGATAAGCAAGCAGGTATTTAAGCCTCCGTCCAAAATCAATGGGAGGAATGGATGATACTTCCAGGTTTGCTGTATTGGTTCCCGGCATTCCTGGAAGGGTATAATCCCTGTTGAGTATTTCTCCGGGATTAACTACCTCATCAATGAATTCAGTTATTGGAGGGTTGGGGTTTCTTATATTTAATTCAATGTCATAAGAAGCTTTTTCAGAACCACTTATTGCGATTACTTTTATCTTTCCTACACCTAATATGTCCTTAACCTTTAATCCAAAAGTACATTGCTGATCACCTGTCTGTCTGAATAAAAGTTGTTGCTCCTGATTATCCTGCAAGTCAAAAATCTCGTTCGCTTCAATCCTGACAGATACCTTTTTTATATTTTCCTCCAAGGCAAAAACCGTAACCGGGAGCTTGACTTCCTCGCCTGGACCAAGCACCCTGGGGAGGGTAGCAAGTACCATAAGGGGCTTTTTGACAGGAACAGTTTTCTCAGCGGCTCCATAGGCAAACTGGTTGCCCGCAATTAGCATGGTTCTGACTGAACCGGTATAATTTGGAATATCGATTTCATGTGTTTGTTTCTGACCCGGTTCTAGTGCAAAAGGGCCGATGAATTTTACCATGGGTTTGAAACGATTGGCCCTATCTTGTGACTCAAGTCCACCTTCTTGATCGAGACCGCCACCTATGCCAAACATCTGCTCTATTTTTCCTCCATAAGCTCCCACCACAGCATTATATAGATCCCATGTCTTTACACCCAGGGCTTCCCTGGCATAGAAATGATCCCAGGGTTGGGGGGTGGCAAATCGGGTCAGGTCCAGCAATCCCTCATCAACCATGGCCAGGGTATAACTGCATGCTGTTCCATTATTTTCACTGACTCGTATACTGACTTTTGTTTCAGGCCTTAAAACATCCGGCATCTCAATCAAAGGGTGAAGTCTGGTTGATGGATCTTCAACTCCTATCGGGATCACGCCATATAAACGGATGGGTAAATCATTTATTGTTTGAGAATGAGGTTGTACAAGTGTAATATTCAAATAAATATTCGGTGCCATCTCAGGCGTTACTTTAAGGTTAAACCTGGTCTCAGGTTCACTAACTTCCACCCAGTATGCATCGAGCACCCTTGTCCCGTTTTCAATACTGACAAGTGCCCTGCCATCTCCGGAAGAAGGAAAAGTAATACTGGCAAATTCACCTGCCTGGTAGGAGATTTTATCTGCACTGAAACTCAGCATAGCGGCTCCGCCCGGATGCTCTCTTTGCCCCCTGCCTGCCCAGCCAGGCCAGTCTATGTAAACGATCTTACCGCTAGCATGTCCACTCAAAGGATCCACCACCCTAAGCAGATATCTTCCCCATTCAGGATAATCAATACGGAACTGAAAGCTTCCTTCCCCGTTACGGGTATTTACCCTGGCGTTAAATACTGGCTGATGTTCAGTATTGCCAATGTAGGAAGCAAGATTATCATGCCCGGCATCCCACCACCATCTCCAGTTAATTTTGTAAATACTCACATCCAGGTTATTTCGTGAAATGGCATTACCATCCGGATCAAGGGTTACCAGTGATACCGTGTGTGAAGTATCGGTTAAAAGCATGCCCCGGGCCTTATCTCCTGATGGTGTTTTAATGCCTACGTAACTTTCATACGGTGAATAAGGAATGGAAAAGCGATCAATGCTGAAATCACCGCTTTCTTCAAAAACCCTTGAAACAAAACCGGCCCGTAACATGCCAGGGGAGGCATCACCGGTTTGGAGATATGTCATGAAACTAGCCTTGCCATACTCATCTGTTTTTCCGTCAAATAAAATTTGTTCTTCAGCATAAAAGCTTCTTACCGGATCGTCAAAATCAAAATCCTGGAAACGCTGGAATTTGGTTTTCATCTCTGTCAGTACAACCGAAACATGAGTTTTAAGATTACGTGCAACAGCTCCGTGAAGCCAGTTTATCTCAAGCCTGCCCCTGATCTCAGGATCAGTTACAGAAATGAAGTCTTTCCCAAAATCAAGATTTATTTTAAGCCGGTTGGGTTTTACAGTTTCAATCCTGAGCCATTTGGTAAATACCAGGCCACCGATCCTGATCCGGGCCAGCCAGTTACCTGTAGGCGCATCCGGGTCAGTGGTCGTAGTGAAGGAATAGAATCCATGACTGTTGCTGCTGCGTATCATACTGTTGACTACCTGACCATGGGGATTTAGTAGCTCAAGTGTCACAGGATGTTCATCTGGCAAAAGATCCTGACTGTCCTCAAGCATTAGGTTCAGGAAAAGGGTATCTCCTGGACGCCAAACACCCCTTTCCCCGAATATGAATGCTTTAACTCCTTTTTGAACAATGTTACCCGACACATCAAAACGGCTGAGTGATAGGGAAGAACCATCGTCAAGCCGGAGGTAACCGCGTTGTTCTTTGTGCCGGGCAATCAACAGGTAAGGTTTTTTCCCCAGATTGATTAGGGCCATTCCTTTATCGTTGGTCTGGGTACTTCCGATGACCTGTTGCTGGAAGTTTAAAATATCCACCTGGACCCCTGAAAGAGGCAATGATGAGACAAGATTGGTCACAGCTACGGTCAGGGTGTGGTCTGAGCCTGCCTTTGCAATGATACCAAGATCAGAAGCAAGGATGTTACGGGCAACTGACCGGTGTTTCCCATAATAACTATCTGTGCAGGGATCTTCTCTTTCCTCCCAGTTATAATAATAGTCTCCCTCGTAATAATAATCTTCATAGGAATCCCAGTAGTTTAGTTCCTTTTCCCACTGTTCATCATAATCATCTTCAAACTCAAATAGATCTGATGCTTCTGTGGATTGATCATTACAGGGATACAATGAGTGTTGTTTCCTGAATCCTAGCTCAATCCGGTAAACGGCTCCTGGTTCAGCCTCGATCAAAGTTGAAAGATCAAGTGAAAAAGCATTCCAATTTCCAAAGTCCACTGTTGAACCTGTATTAAGCTGTATGGTTTTCCTTAAAATCAACCTGCCAACACGCTTTAACTGGTAATCGCCGTCAAGGTGATTAACCTGAAGGAATTGGCCAAGATTTTTCTCATAAATACGAATAATGCGCACTTCAATAGCTTTCAGGTTCACTGCCTCAAAAGGCATAACCAATCCGGATGAAGATGGAAGAATCACACCCTTGCCCAGTAATCGAACGGCTGGCTTTACCTCATCAAAGCTTACCGGGTATTCCTTCCCGGCTGATAATTTATAACCGAGGATATTTTTGATCCCGGACGAAACCTTGACTTTTAGGTTACCGATCTGCCGGACTGATGGATATGCACGGATATCATTATTCTCAACGATGAAAGACAGGTCTGTTCCATTGTCAAGCGTAATCAATCCATTCAGGTATTGCTTTTCTTGAAGTGGGTCAGAGAATCTAATAAGTATATATTGATCAGGTTGTTGAACAACAGAAACTTCCATTAATGAAAATTCACCTAAGGCAGGTAAAACGACCTCCATATCGCCTTTACGACGAACACCTATTGATTTTCCATTCCAGGCAATAAGTACCTTTCCTGCCCTCTCCTTTCTCTGAACACTGTCTATCTTGAAATGGTGTTCTCTGCCATCCGGATCCGGATCCCACTTTATGTTCAATGATTTTCCATCCTGTGATGCAGTGAGCAAATCTCTTAGACCTGTCTCCTCAAGGAAATCTGCAGTCTTTAGGGTTCCGGAATATTGCAGCCATTGAAGATTTCTGGGTTCATAGGTTTGCTGGGATTCAAGACTCACATCAAAATTTTGCACAATGGTCTGAAATTCAAATGAAAATGTTTTCAGATTATCAGGCACATCCATGATTTTTTCAAGTGCAAAATCCACCTTGTATTTGGTTCCGGATTTCATATCTTCATCCGGTTTGAATTCTATTGTTTGGTCATCAATCCAGTAAGCGGATCCCTTAACGGAGGGAGATAGATCAAACAATTTTCCATCAATGGGTTCAGATATGTCATCCTGATCTTGGAATGATTCTGTCAGCCGGATCCTTATACCATCCTGCCGGCTTAAATGACCCGAAGTAAATGCAGCAATGTAAGATGTAAATCCTGGATCAATCGTTGAAGATGGATCCTTTTGTTGCTGACAGGAAAAAAGGCTGATCAGGAGGGTAAAAAATACTGTTCCGTAAAGAACAGTCATTAATGTTCGTTTCATAAGAAAGGGAATATTGGTGGTTTTTGATGCTAACCAAAATTACAAAATCCAGACATAATACCCTTTCAAATAACCGGAAGTATTCAACGGAGACGAAATTCAATCGGAACGGTTACATTTACAGGACTGGGAACCCCGTCTACTTTCCCAGGTATCCATTTCGGAAAATGATTTACCACCCTGAGCGCTTCTTCATTAAAATATTCCTTGTCACCATTAACAACTTGAGGGTCTTCTATATTGCCCTCCTCATCCACGGTAAATACAATGATCACGAATCCTTCATCTCCTGTTTTTTTGGCTGCAGGTGGATATTTTAATTCCTGTTCTATAAATTTTCGAAGGCCAGTTCGTCCATCCCGAAATTGTGGCATCACTATGTAGGGAAAATACTCTGTTGGAGCACCATCTGGAGTGAAACAAAATCCCTCTACCAGTTTATCGTCCTCATAGAGATCATTGCGTGTAAGCTGCCCATTTTCATAATAGGTTTTGAAATTTCCACTTTTTTCACCCTTTACATAACGGGCTTCCTGTTTCAGGCTGCCATCTTCACGCCAGGTCTTATAAGGACCATCAAGCAGTCCATTTTTATATTCTTGTTCATTTTTAATTTTTCCGGACCTGTACCATTCCCTGAAAGTCCCGTTCAGTGTATTCTCCCTGTAAAAACAATCTCTCTGTTGCTGTCCATTATCATAGTAGTAAATGAATTTTCCATCTTTGTTATCAGGACGAATGGAAATATAGGTCCCTGTCATTTGCACATGTCCGGAGAGGTAATAATCCTTCACAAAAAAACGGAAACTACCAGAGGCAGTATCGGTAGAAATAATACGGTAATAATTTGCATCCTGCTCTGAGCTTTGTTCCCAGTTTTGATTGAAATACATGGTATCCAGGATGATCTGACCCTTACCGGCAACAGGTAATAAAACAAGCAATATGATTATCAGTCTTAGATACATAGTAGCATGATAAAAGAATTTAGGAAAGTTTGTTTGCCAACTGAAGGAGAATCTCATGCATCATCTTTTCCAGGTGGCTGTAAGGTATGAATTCGTCTGAAAGTAACAAAATGATCAGCTGAATTTTCTGTTGACGCTGATCCAGTATTTCATAAAGGATATTTTTGTTCAAACGGTAAGCTTCCCTGAGCCGCCTTTTCATCAGGTTCCTATCCACCGCTCTCCTGAATTTACGTTTTGGAACAGTGATGGCAGCCCTGACTGGATACTTTTGCTGGGGATCCGGGGAAAAATCCCAATATATTTTCAATGGAAATCTGGATTCCGCCTTGCCGCGCTTAAGCAATTCCTGAATGGACAGATTGCTTTTCAAACGTTCTTCCTTAGCCAATGTAAACCCCATGGACAAAATTTCAGAGTGATAGCATCAAAAATACTCTGAAAATCTGAAATTTACGAAAGTTTATTTTTTGGAGTTCCGGTTGTGTAATTTGATGAACTGTTCGAGTGCCATTGTCATGGAAGGAGCTTCCGGCAATGGAGCTTTTACATCAAGTCTCAAACCAGCTTGTTCAACAGCACTGGCTGTCGTTGTACCAAAAGAGGCGATCTTGATGGATTCTTGCTCAAATTCAGGAAAGTTTTGCTTAAGAGATTTGATTCCTGAAGGACTGAAAAACACCAACATATCATAATTGATCAGGGAAAGATCTGAGAGATCACTACAAACTGTACGGTACAGTATGGCCTTGGAGTATTTGATTTTTTGTTCTTTCAATGTTTTCGGTATCTCTTCCTTGTGAATATCTGAAAGAGGGACAAGGTAAGTTTCATCCCGATGCTTATGGATTAGGTCCATCAGATCAGAGAATCTACCATTTCCATAAAAGATTTTCCTTTTACGGTATACTATGTATTTCTGCAAATAATAAGCAGTTGATTCTGATATACAGAAATACTTCATGCTGTCAGGAACTGTCACACGCAGTTCTTCGCAAATGCGAAAGAAATGATCAACAGAAGTTCTACTGGTAAAAATTACAGCGCTATGTTCCAGAATATCAATCCGGTGTTGCCGGAATTCCTTTGCCGGAATTCCTTCAACATGAATAAATGGTCTGAAATCAATAAGCAAGTTATTCTTATCAGCTAATTCGAAATAGGGGGATTTACCGTTTTCCGGTGCAGGTTGTGAAACAAGAATTTTCTTAATCTTCATGAAACTTACACTTTTTAACCTATCCTCTCAATACCGATAAAGAAAAAAACCTGTATAAGATCAGAAAGGGTAAAATTTCAAGGGTACAAAGGTATAAAATCAAATAAAATATTAAAACATCTTGATTCATTAAAATTCTCAAACCCTTAAATAACCTCAGAAAATATGCGAAAAATACGATTAAAACTCCCAGGTAAATGAAGTAAATCCTCAGATCTTCAGTAATATAAGCCAGGCCAATGACAAGCATTATTAAATAAATCCCCAGATTTTTATAAATCAAAAAAATCTGGTGCAGGTACTCTCTGAAGACATTATGGTTATCAAAAACATAACCGGTAATATGCAAGACCACATGCCGGACTATCAAAAGCAACATCAGGCATCCAGAATAACATAAGTAGGATAAAATATCATTAAGCTGGAATGGACGCAGGTTATAGTAGCCGAAAATTAGATATATATAAGCTCCACCAATAAAAACAAAATTAATGTTCAGGGCAATGGCCACCCTTTTAGAAAACAGATTCTGATCTCGCAAAAGTTTTACCGAAAGCTGATAGTTTGAAACAGACTGCATCATCTGGTCTAGGAATTTATGATAGAACAGCTTTAACCAGGCGAGTAAAATAAGGCTCGCGATAATAATTCCCAACAACCAGTCCGGACGAAGATCATGTGATATCGCCGGTGGCAAATCGGAGGGAGAACTTAACTCCGTCAGGGTTTCCTTCTCCGCTGGGAGATTATCTGTCAGTTCTACCAATACTGGCTTTGAACTATCCTTTGGACAAAAATAGCGGGTGCTGAAGTGACTGATAGGATGGTCCTGAAAAAGAATAGAATCATCTGTCAGATAGTAAGGTACCGCAGCTGTATCGAAACCCTCAGGTTCCGGAGGTTTAATGGATTGCAGATACCTCAACCGGGCCTCTGCCCTGGCCATGGAATCCAGCATTTGCTCGCGTCTTTCGAGCCTTTTAAAAATACTGTCAACTTCCGATTCATTAAATTTCCTGAAACGTGAGGTTGAGTCCTGGACTATGATGGTGGCTTTAAGAGTATCCTGGCTGGAGTAAAGCATGTGCAAAGATAAGGAAGACTAGAAAATCAGAAATAGGAAACCACTTGCTTTTTTCCTGTTTCCATCGAAAAAATTTCAGAAAGGAGGTTATTGGCCAGCTTGCTGGCACCTATCCGGAATAGTCCCGGATCCAGCCACTCCTCTCCCAGCACTCCTTTCACAATAGATGCGTATGCAAGGGCCTGCTCTGATGTGCTTATCCCTCCCGCTGGTTTGATCCCGACCTTTCTGCCGGTTTTTTGCATAAAGTCCTTGATAGCATGGCACATAACCAGGACTGCTTCAGGGGTGGCTGCCGGCTGTATCTTTCCGGTAGAAGTTTTGATGAAATCTGCCCCTGATTCCATACTGATCATAGATGCGCGGTAAATGGCCGATGGATCAGGAAGCAATCCAGTTTCAAGGATCACTTTAAGTTTGGCATCACCAATGGCCTTCTTGATATTCCGAATTTCGGCCGAAACATAATCAAATTCCATAGTAAGGAATTTCCCGACAGATATTACAATATCTATTTCATTAGCACCCGCTTCAACTGCCATCCTGCTTTCTTTTTCCTTTACTTCGGGATAGGTCTGGGAAGATGGAAATCCTGCCGCTACCGATGCTATGTTCACTTGTTTCTCAACCAGGTTCTCATGTACCACCGGAACCAGTAAGGGATATACACATATGGCTCCAACCAGAGGGTAATCAGGAAATTGACCGGGGAATTCATTCATTTTTTCACACATCATCTTAACCTTGGATGCGGTATCATCTGTGTTTAAGGTTGTCAGGTCGACAAGGCTGAAAATAAGTTTCAGGGATCCGGGATCTTTCTCAATCAAAGTTCCCGACCTGATATCATCAAGTGAGAATTCATTTTGTGGCAGGTATTCGTATGAACTCATGATGTTTGGTTTATATTTGTTTTACCGAAAGCAAATGTAAGCTTTTTAAAAAATTCAAGACTTTCTTCAGCATATGTTCAAAAAATTTCAGGAGGTTTTATCTTTCCGATTTCTTTTACCACTTATATTATGCCTTGGCGTTGAAGTATCAGGTCAGAAAAACGCGTCAGTATCGTATTCAAATGTACCTCCACAGATTGATGGCCTTCTTTCTCCGGGTGAATGGGAGGCGCATTCTCCTGTTTCCGGTTTCATCCAGATGGAACCTGATAAGGGAAAGGATGCTACAGAAAATACACAGGTCTATATCAGTTATGACAGCAGCTATATCTACGTGGCGTTCTTATGTACCCAGGGGAGCCGCAATCCGGTCATGGCAAATATACAGACAAGAGACGGGGTTAAAGGTGGAGATGATGCTGTTATCCTGATACTGGACACCTATGATGACAAAAGGAGTGCCTATGGATTTACTTTAAATCCACTGGGCACACAGACAGATTATAAAATCACGGATGACGGGCGTAATATAAATTACGAATGGGATACGCAGTGGGAGGCTGCAGCTGGCCAGTCGGAAACCGGGTGGGTTTGCGAAATGGCCATACCCTTCGGGAGTATTAAGTACAGGGCTTCGGATGAGGTTTGGGGAATAAATTTTGGAAGGATCCTGATAAATAATCTGGAAACTTCCTGGTGGTCAGGGGAAGTTACTGATAATTACAGGATATCCCAGGCTGGGCAGCTTAAGGGCATACAGGTGCCTGCGAAACCCAAGAGATTGATGTTATTCCCATATGCTTCGTTGAGGTATGAAAATAGTGATATAACCGGGCAATACAATAAATTAAAACCTGATGCAGGAGGAGATATCCTGGTTAACCTCTCATCTAACTTCAGCCTGAATGCAACAGTCAATCCGGACTTTGCTTCAGTGGAAGGTGACGTTGTAAAAATTGATCTTAGTGGCTGGGAAGTAAATTTCCCCGACAAAAGGCTGTTCTTCCAGGAAGGGAACGAAATGTTCTCCATGAGGTACCGGCCCTTTTATTCCCGGAGAATTGGTGACATCAATTATGGGGTGAAGTTTACAGGGAAGGCTGGTGGATATGGCATGAATATCCTGAATGTCATGAGTACGGAAAATGCGGAAAGAGAGCTGCCTGCAGCCTTCTATACAGTTGCCCGTGTCAAAAAGGATATTCTTAAATCTTCTACCATTGGGGCGATTCTGGTGGACAAATCCGATTTCGATACCACCTATTCACGTTCATTCGGATTGGACTGGGTCCTGAATCCAGGTGAGCGATGGAAGATCACCGGGCAGTTACTTGGGAGCTATCCTGGAGATTTGCTTAAGCATAGCGGGGGATTTCTCCGGATAGCCCATGAGTCAAATAAGCATCATGTTCATTTGCGTTATACAATGCTGGGTGAAAATCTTGCAGACAATATTAACCAGACCGGGTTCCTGACGGATGATGACAGGCATGAACTGGATGCAGACCTGAGTTACACCTTCTGGTTTAACGAATCTTTTATGCGGTATATCCGGATTTTCTCAGGGAACAATGTATTCTGGGGGATTGACGGCAGACTGAGGGGATACAGGTTCAGGGATTATATCCGCTTTTACCTGGCTAATAATTTCAGCTATAGATTTTCCACTGATTATAACTACCAGGTTCGCAGTAGCACAGATGCCACAGGCCAGCCTGGGGATCTTCATTTCTACAATTATTATTTGGAAAATGAGCTGGGCTATAATACCGATGCCTCATCCAATGCCTCAATTTCTTTTACAACAGGAAGGAACTTCAACAGAAAGATGAATATTCTGAGTGGAGAAGTGGCATTACAAGCAATGGACAGGCTGACTGTAGCCTACAATATTTCATGGTTGGATTTTCAACCAGATACTCTCTCTTATCCGGGCATCCGGCTTGAGCATAGCACCCTGCTGAATATTTTAACCCTGGATTATTATTTCACAAATAATCTCTGGATAAGGCTTTTTGGCCAGCATAATACGTATAACGAGCGGTTTTACCTATACGGACAGTTCGGATGGCGGTTCAAACCTCCCTTTGGTGCCCTGTACCTGATTTATGCCGGGGATAATTATTTTAATCATACATTGAATCAGTATTTTGATCACCGGACAGTTTTCCTGAAATTAACATATCCCATAGGATTTTAATTATGAAAAAACTGGGATGGTGGAAATGAAGTATTTTAAGATCAGAGTTTAGGATTGTTCCGGTGTCTATCCTTGTCCCTTTCGGTTTTTTTTGCCAGGGTCTTTGCAAAAGCACTTGTCAGATCAACCCCTGTTTGATTGGCAAGACAGACCAGGACGAAAAGGATATCTGCCATTTCTTCTGACAGGTCTTTATCTGACTCAGACGGTTTAAAAGATTGCTCACCATATTGCCTGGCCATAAGCCTGGCAAGTTCACCCACCTCTTCCATCAATAAGGCCGTATTGGTCAACTCATTAAAATAGCGTTGTCCGTAGGATTTGATCCATTGATCAACGGCGGACTGAACTTCATGCAGCGTCATTATTCCCGGTTTTTGGTGTCAATGATAATGGTAATTGGACCATCATTTAATAGTTCAACCTGCATATAAGCTCCGAACTCTCCTGAATTTACTTTCCGGCCAATATCTTGTGACAGTTGATTTATGAATTGTTCATACAAAGGTATGGCAGATTCAGGTCTGGCAGCACGCACATAAGATGGTCTGTTTCCCTTCCTGGTGGATGAATGCAGGGTAAACTGACTAATCACCAGGGCTTCACCCCCAACCTCTGTGAGGGACAGATTCATGATCCCTTGCTGGTCCCGGAAAATCCTCAGCCTGGAAATCTTTCCACTGAGCCACTCCAGGTCTTCATGGCTGTCTGCTTCTTCAATGCCTAAAAAGACGAGCAAGCCATTTTCTATTCGGGCTTTCTCCTGTGTGTCAATACTGACAGAAGCGAAGCTTACCCGCTGAATGACAGCCCTCATATTCTTTTATTTGAAAATCGAGTCATCGATTCCGGCGTTGAGTGAAATACTCTCCACTGTTCCGGAGATTTGCTGGGGACCTATAACAAGGTCTAATTTGTGTGGATATAAAATACCATCAACCTCTTGGTAGTCAGACAGGTTAGTTGTCTGGACCATGCTGCCATCCGGGGTTTCTTCTACTTTATCCTCTCTGACTTTCAACCAGCTTTCAGTATCGTAATAATCATAGCCTGTTCCACTGCCTGGATGAACAACTTCAATCATGTAGGTTTCTTTTCCGTCAACCATCTCTATGCTTTTTAACTGGAGTGTATAACCCAGTTCATCGTATTTCAACTCGGGCATAAACTGGGATTGGGCCTGAAGGTTTTCCAGTTGTTTTCCTTCCACTACCTGCTCTCCCTGCATGCCGCTACTCTTCCCAACAGTGCCGTCAAACCTGGTGTCTGACAGGACATTGCCCCCCATGGTCATGGTCATTCTGAATTTGCCAGGCGCTTTCTGGTACATTATTGCATCAATTGTCATCCCCTGCAAACTCATTTTCATACTTATTTCAATATCTTCCAGGGCTTCAAGTTTTTCCCTGCCACCAATGGCTGCCAGGTAATTTTCAACCACCGTTTCAGAGGTTAATCCTGCGGGCAATGTTTTCTTCAGACTTGCGGGATCTATATAGTTTCCTTCTACATCATAATAATCAACGCTTAGATCGGGACTGAGAGATGCCAGGTTTTCTACAATATCATCGGCCTTTCCAACCACGAAAACATGACAGTTTTCAGGCTTGATATATTTGTTGGCCATTTCTGTAATATCATCGGGCGTAACTGCGGCAATGGATTTGAGATAGTTGGCATAATAATCTGCGGGGAGTCCGTACCTGGCAATATTCAGAGCAAACCTTGCCACTGTACCAGGTTGTTCAAGTGCCAGGGCAAAGGTTCCTGACAGATAGTTTTTCACCTTTTCAAGTTCTTCAATGGATACGGGTTCAGTCCGGATTCTTTCCATTTCGTATAGGATCTGGGTTACGGCACTATCCGTTACTTCATTCCTGACATCTGCGCCTGCATTAAAACTGCCAATATATTTATCCTGGCTCAAGGATGAGTAAGCACCGTATGTATAGCCATGATCTTCCCGCAGATTCTGAAACAAACGGTTATTGCTGCCGCCGAGCAGGACGTTCATAACACGTGCCTTAATATAATCATCTGTCCCCAGGGTATATTCAACCGGATATCCTACAGTGATAACAGATTGCACCGCGACGGGCCTATCAACGATAGATACCTGCAACGCTGACGGAGCTTCCGGTGTGGGATAATGTTTTGTGGATACTTCTCCAGGCACCCAGCTGCCGAAGTATTTTTTGGTCAATTTTTTTGCTTCCTTCAGCTTGATATCTCCAACTATCGCAAGGTAGGCAATATTGGGCCTGAAATACGTATCGTAATAATCCTCACACATTTCCACGCTGACTGAATTTACTGTAGCTTCTGTGGTAACTTCTCCATAGGGATGTTCCTTGCCATAAAAAAGAGCATTTGAGACCGTCTCCGAGATGGCTGCAGGATCATTTTTATTATAGGCAAGTGCAGAGATGGTTTGTTTCTTTATTTTATCCAGTTCATCCTGGTTAAATACAGGATGAAGCAGGATGTCAGACATGATTTCCAGCAGTTTATCATTGTGCTTTTTCAACGCCGAGCCGGAGAGTGAACTGGAGGAAGTATTCACATTTGCCCCGATAAAATCAATTTCTTCGTCAATCTGGTCCTTGGATAATGTAGTCGTTGCTGTTCCAAGCAATTGTCCGGCAATGCTTGTGTATCCCAGGCTGTCCCCTTCGGAAAATGGTTTTATATCTAGGAGAAGGGAGTATGAAACACGGGGGATCTTATGGTTCTCAACAAGGAATACCTTAAGTCCGTTTTTCAACTCGAATGTTTTATAATCACTGATACGTATCACCGGAGCTGGTCCGGGTTCAGGGGCCTGGGTGCGGTCAATCTGAGATTTTAGAACATTCGGGAACAACAGGAAAATGAGGAGGGTATATGTTAAGTATTTCATGATCAATTTAAGCTTATGGTTTATTGTTCTTTTGGCAAATAATAAAGGACCACCCTGTTTTCAGGGACCAGGTACTTTTTAGCGACATCAATGATATTTTCAGGGGTGACAGCCAGGTATTTTTCGATCTCCGTATTGATCAGGTTGGCATCTCCGAAAAAGGTATAATAATTGGCCAGGCTTTCAGAAATACCTTCCATGGTTGTGTTACGGCTTATGAAATCATTTTCTGTCTGGTTTTGCAATTTCTGGAATTCCCTTTCGGAAAGGCCAGCTTCTATTACCCTGTTAATTTCCTCTTCAACTGCAGCTTCCAGGTCTTCCAGTTTTACCTCCATATTGGCTATTCCATAGATGATAAAAACGCCTGCATCTTCAAGGGCCAGTGGAATGGCTCCCGATTCAAGGGCCAGTTGTTTATTGTCTACCAGTTCCTTATACAACCTGGAACTCTGTCCCCCGGACAATAAGGTCTGCAGCATCTCGAGGGCATAAGAATCAGGATCACCCATGGCTGGCATCCTGTATGCTGTGAAAAGCGCCGGGAGCTGGATGTTGTCATAGATTGTTTTCCTGACCTCTTCTGAGTGAGGTGGCTCTTTAATATCCGGCCGGTAAATCTCATGGCCTCCCTTTGGAATGTCACCAAAATAATCCTCAACAATCTTTCTTGTGTTTTCGTACTCTATATCTCCTGAGATAACGAGTACCCCGTTTTCAGGAACATAGAATTGATGATGAAATTCGATAAATTCATTTAATTGAGCCTCATCGATGTACTGGACATCACCAATAGGGACCCAGCGATAAGGGTGTTTGGTAAAAGCATTAGAAAAGACTTCTTCGAGAAGTGATCCATATGGCTGGTTATCAAATCGCTGGCTTCTTTCTTCCTTGATCACACTTCTCTGGGTTTCCACGCCAACACTATCTATCCTGAGCTGCAGTAGCCTGTCGGATTCAAGCCAGAGTCCTAATTCGAGTTGGTTTGATGGAAGGATCTCATAATACAGGGTCTGGTCGAAGGAAGTCCCGGCATTATGTACACCACCCGCATTGGTTACATATTCTACAAAATCACCTCTTTCCACATGTTTGGATCCCTCGAACATAAGGTGTTCGAAAAAGTGGGCAAACCCGGTCCGGTCCGGCTGCTCATTTTTTGAACCAACATGATAAGTAATATTGATGGCAACAATGGGAGTTGAATGATCCTGGTGTAGAATTACGTGCATTCCATTCTCAAGTGTAAATTCCTGGTATTCGATCCGGTTGAGCTGGGCATCTGCAAGGGAAATACAAAAAAGCAGGGCAGTAAAGCCAATGAGGATTCTTTTCGTTTTCATTCGTTTCATAAGACTGAGTTTCAGATTGAATCTCAAAAATAACTGAAAATCATTACCCTCGGTTCTCCTTAGGGGAGAAATCATAAAAGAACTTGGAAAATATTCAGGAAATATTTCTTGGTAAGATTATTTAGGACCTATAAATTTTAAAATACTTTGAAACAACAATTCTTTGTTCAGAGGTTTACTGAGAAAATCATTACAGCCAGCTTCGATGCATTTTTTCCTGTCCTCCTGCATGGCATATGCAGTCTGTGCTATGATAGGGACCTTTTTTGAAAACTTACGAATTTCCTTTGTTGCATCGTATCCATTCATCCCGGGAATTCTGATGTCCATCAGAATGACATCAATGTCCTTGTTCTCATGATACAGTTTCAGGGCATCATCCCCTGTTCCTGCATGGAGGATCCTTATACCGGAAGGCCTCAGGAATTCTTTAAGCATAAATAAGTTAAGAGGTTCATCCTCTACTATCAGGATGGTATTCTTTTTCCAACTACCAGTGGGTATTTTGGTAGTATGTTTTGCTTTCGGCAGGGTGTTTGGCTTGACCGGGATTGTTATATATGGAAGGGAAAGGTAAAAACTGGTACCAACCTTTTCCTTAGATTCAAGCCAGAGTTCCCCACCCATTAAATGTGCCAGGTTCCTGGAAATGGCCAGTCCCAGGCCAGTCCCACCATACAACCTGTTGTATGTTTCATTGATCTGTCGGAACCTTTCAAAAACAGATAACTGATTTTCCCCAGGGATCCCTATGCCTGAGTCTTTCACATAAAAAGTCAGGTATTTATCTTCATTGATTTCAAAACCAAAACGGATATATCCTTTTTCTGTGAATTTAATGGAGTTATCAAGCAGATTTGAAAGAATCTGTCGCAGCCGATTGGGGTCAGTTACCACGTCAACCTGTTCTTCAGGCACAAAATATTGAAATTCCAAATGTTCCTTTTCCTTGATCTGCAATATTTCAAGGAATTGCTGGTACAACTCTGACATAATGGAATTGACACGGCAAGGAACTGTCTCTATGGTCATATGCCCGGATTCGATCTTGGCAAGATCAATGATGTCATCGATCAGGTTCAACAATGTTTTACCATTATTGGCAATGATGTTAATAAATTCATTGCGTTTTTCCGGAGTTAAGGATTCTTCCTTTAATAGCTGGGAGAATCCAATGATTCCGTTCATGGGTGTTCGGATCTCATGAGACATATTCGCAAGGAAAGCTGATTTTAACCTGTCTGATTCTTCTGCTTTTTCTTTGGCTTTGATCAGATCAACTTCAGCTTTTTTACGAATGGTAATGTCCCTGAACTGTCCTTCAAAGGAGCTGGAATTCGTCCGGCTGTCAGTTAAGATCCCACCGACAGCATGCATATACATCATTTTACCATTCGCATTGATTATCCTCAATTCCACATCGAATGGAACTTTCTGATCTATGGTTTCATTGAGTGCAAACAAAAACTCATCTTTATCTTCAGGATGGATCAATGACAAAAAAGTGGATTCGGTAAGAATCAGTTCACCCGGATCGTAGCCCAAAAGGCGATATCCCTGATCAGACCATTCCAATTCTTTGGTTTTCAGGTTATATGCCCAGCTGCCTGAGAGGGAAATCTCCTGTGCCTTGTTTAATTTTATCTGAGATTGTATTAAATCGGTTGTTGCCTCCTTTAATTCTTGTATATGTTTTTTCAGTACCAGGTTTTTTTCCTGGATTTCTTCCGATTGTTTCTGTATCTGTTGTTCAGCATTTTTACGCTCAGTGATATCTTCATAAGTCCCCAGAATACCGATCACTTCTCCCTCGGAATTCAGCATGGGTAATTTGTTCGTTTCAACACACATAATTAAGCCACCAGGGACTGTTATCGTTTCCCGGTACTTTAGTTTAGGTTTTTTTGATTTCAATACCTGTTTATCATCTTTTCTGTAAATTGTCGCTGAATCCTTCCAAGAAAGATCGAAGTCAGTCTTTCCAACGACTTCTGCAGGATCCTTCAGGCCGGAATCCCTTGCAAACATTGTGTTGCAGCCAAGGTATTTAAATTCAATATCCTTCCAGAAGATACGTTGAGGAATATGGTCCAGGATCATCTGGAACATTTTCCCGGGAATCATGGTATTCTGCTTGAAAGCATCTATCAGGTAACCCAGGTTATCAAGAGATCCGGTATACTTTAATAAACTGATCTGTTCTTCCAGTTTCTGGATCTTTTCAAGAAGGTCCTTTTTTGATGGATTTAGACTCATTACCCGGTTTTTCTGTTATTCCTCATTTAGGGTCCGGCAATTCTGATGAAAAGCCACCTCGACAGCTCTGGGATTCTCAAGGGTTTTGAAGAACTGGTCCATATATTTTATCGTCTTGTTCAAGTCCTTTTCAGATAAAAAGGGAACATTCCTGCAGGTATGATAAATTTCCTCCCTGCGTTGTCTAAATTCGTCCAGAACCAGCTGTAATTCTGCATCCGGTCTGCAGAAACCCCGGTACCACCTGGTTCTGACTGACTCAATTGGCAGATTTTCTGACGGCACGGCATAGGGTGCGTTGACTATCCCGCACCAGTCAAAGTCATACGGAACCACTATGGGCAGGGCTGTGGGATATTCTTTCAACATAATGACATTATGAAGGGCCCATACCGACCAGTCAGTATTCCCGATCATATATTGAAATACAGACAAGACATTCATCTTATGCCTGTTGGTTCTCTCCTGCTGCAAATGTTCAACCTTTAGAATCTCACAATCATTCCTACGTGCCAATTGTTGATTTGGTTCTATCAGGAATGCCATTTTTTCTAGCGTGTCAATCTTTCCCTTGGTATCAGCATAGGTCAGGTGTACCAGCCTGACGAGTAAGCTTTCTTCAGTGAAAAGATTATACAATTTATAGGCCAGATATTCTTTAAGTACATTCTGCTCATAAAGGTCTTTCCTGGACCTGCAATGAGTCACAAGCTTTATTTTATCCTGTCCCTCGAAGATGGTATTTTTCACAGTGGAACTGGAAAAATTAAGGCGCAGGGGAGGAAAATCACAATTGACAGGATTTTTCCTGAAATTTCCACGCACCTTGATCTTTATTGGCAGCTTAACCTCATTCCCATCCTGATCGGAATAACTGATCTCAGCCAGGTGACTCTCCTTTTCTTCAATGTCACGGATGACTGATTTTATGTCCATACTGAGGGTAAGGAACAATGGTTCATCTGATTGGAACAAAAGCAATGGCTTTTCGTCCGAAATGGATGAAACATCCTGTGCACGAAGACAGGAGAATGATCGGATCGGGCAAATTGAAACCAGCAGAAATAGAAACGCCAGGCTAAATTTTTTAACAGATTTCATCATTTGTATATATTTCAGGGGGAATCCCGATGGAGAAATTAGATGCCAAATGAATTCAAAAGAGATGGATTTGATTTATTCCAATGTAATAAAAATTATCGGAATTCATCCTTCCTGCCAGATGAATTTACCTGATACAAAACATCATTTATGATCATAACGCCTTGTATATCAGCTCCATTTGAATAAAAAGGGACGTCCATGGCGTAAACCTTGGAATGATAAAGCGGGGTGATTTCCTGAACGGTTGTATGTCCGATAAAAATCCTGCTTGCCTGGTATACAGCAAGGATTTTATCCAATTCTACCTCGCTCAAGCGTTTGTCTTCATGGTTGTCCTCCAGGTAGCCCCTGTACCAGAAGGGTCCGTTTTTACCCATGATGGTTTTCTTGTCTATCTCACCATTGGCTTCCCTGTTTGGATAGTCCAGAAAAAATCTGACATGTCTATTGATGTCATGCAGGGTGAATCCGGTTTTAACAAATGCCGGAGATAAACCAGCGTGCACGAATAAATCATCGTTAATTTTAATAATCGTATTTTTTGATCTCAGCCATTGTCCGAGGACGGTTTGTTTGCCATACAAGCCTGCATAGGTTAGGTTTAATCTGTCGGCCATTAGCAGGTATTTATCAGCAACATAGCTATCCTTATAGTTCATCACCATGATCTCATGATTTCCAAGGATCAGGTGAACTGCACCACCGGCCTTACCTGCCTGATCATCAAGCCGGTATATCAACCAAAATGCTTCTGTAACCTTTTCACCGCGGTCAAAAATATCTCCAAGAAAAACCAGGTGTCCCTTACCCCATGTCCAGTTTAATCCAGTATCAATAATACCGTTATTCCTCAGGAAAACCAGCAGGCTGTCGTAACCCCCATGGATGTCTCCAATTACCATAATTTTCTTCACCCCCTGAAATTGTTCAGCTTTGGTCTCCCTCTGTTTGCTGACCATGTATTCCAGGCTGTCTTGTGAAAATCCCCTCATTAAGAATGGATCGGATTCAGCCTTGAATGTGGATTTATGCTTGGTTGTAATACGCCTGGCCGAATCATGGACCATGTAAAATGCCTTAATCTTTCGCTTGCCTTTCCAGGTGATATATGGGCCATCATGAAAATCAGGCAACTTTTTGATATACTCATTCCGCAGATATCTTGATATTTCAGGGTGGGAATAAGTGACCGATTCATTATATGCAGAAGATTTGGACAGGTTTTTATGATTAAGGGCAGCCCCGTTTCTAACCAGGTATTTTACCGTTTTGATATCTCCGTGCCGGGCAGCCAATATAAGGGATGTATTCTCATAGGCATCCAGTGCATTGATCTCCGCATGATGCGATACCAATAAAGACACTTTTGCCTTATTTCCCTTTTCAACAGCATACATCAGGGGACTTTTTCCATTAACGAACTGGTTGACATCTGCTCCCTTTTCAATCAGGTATTTGGTTACCTTGTTGTTACTGTACAGTAGTGAATATAAAAGCAATGTGGTAGCGCTGTCACCATACAAGGCATTGATATCATGATCAGCAAGGTATAAATCAAGCTTTTTAAATTCTTCATAATCAAGAAATCTGAATACCGGGTCGTCTGCATAAACATTAATGTTTTGTCCGAACAGAAAGGCTATAAGAAATATTTGATATAAGAGTTTCAATACTTGATAAATAAGGATGCTAAGATAGCAAAATGCTATTCATATTTCAGTGATTGGGCAGGATTGGTATTCGCGGCTCGAACAGTTTGAATGCCTACAGCCAGAAGAGCAAAGAGGATGACGAGCAGTCCTGTGATTATAAAAACCAACCAGTTTATACCAGCCTGGTAAGGATAGGTAGCCAGCAGGATAAGTTCTACAAATTCTTTGGATAGCAATGTATGGATACGGTTGACACTGGCCCCGTTGACCTTGCGTATGCCAATCTCTTTGGTCCGCTGTAGCGTGGTATAGGAAGACAGCCCGAACAATCCCAATGCTGCAATTATAATAGCAACAAGGGAAAAGACTCCCACGGCAAAGAATATCTGTTTCTCAATGCGGTATTGCCGGTCATAAAACTCATCCAGGAAAAAATAATTAAAGGGATTTCCGGGGAAGAATTCATCAAATTTGGATTTCGTCTCATCGATGGCCTGATCAACTTTCATGGCAAAGAATCATTCTGCGCTGGAAAATACCGGTATAGTAAGGGAATAGGTTCTTGTTTCAATGACATTTGGTAGTAATCAGCAATGATCCCGATGATATGCCTGTCTTCCCCATCATGATGGATTTTTTGTCCAATGGCCGCGGTTGGAGAATCATATCCAAGAAAGGCTACGCTTTTTGCATTGATGATGACTCCAAGGTCATCGGTTCCAAATTCAGGAGAAAAATTTCGTCCGGCAAGCAACTCAATGTCAAAGGCAGGAATATAATCTTCATCCATTCCAATTTTATATATCACTCCCCTGTTTTGTTCCTCTTCTGCTCTGCGAATGCCACTTGACCAGAAAATTTCATCACCCGGCACATTTGTCGACGATGTCAGGTGTTCAATGCCGGCTATGGAATTGATTCCGTTATGACCGCAGTATAGGGCTTGCTCAGTGCCGAAGTATCCCCAAGTACCAGTTCCCAATCGAACATTTTTAAAAATGAAGGAGTGGCCACCTGTATTTTCATTTCTCGGAAAGAAACATTTTCTTCATTGGTTATAATGGCATCTGTTGGGAAAGCCCAGGAATATTCAAGTACCTCCGGAAAATTATTTTTCATAGCAGGTCCAACTGCTGGTACAGCGGCTGCACAGGCGAACATCAACTCCCCGTTCCGGTATCCGTCATACCTGACCCGGTATATGTGTTCGCTGTCCTTATGGAATTTGTCAAAGCTATGTTCGTAAAGGACATATTGCAGCAGTAGCAAGCAGGCCGCAATACCGACTGATAATCCAAACAGATTAAGAATGGAAAAAGCCTTGTTTTTTCTAATATTGCGGAAAGCCGAAAGCAGGTAATTGGATAGGATCTGAAACATGTCGTAACTAATAAGATGAGAATATTTGCAATTATTCTGTGGCAGGCCCTATCCTGCGAATCAAAAGCTAATTACCTTCTTGCCGGATTTAATAAAATCAGTCAGGTAGGTTCCCGTATATTTGACCTCAATTTCCAGTTCCTCCAGTATGGATGAGATCCCATACTGGTCGGCACAACCCTTGCAGGCAAGCAATTCAACTCTCTGGTCCTTCATTTTTTTTAGAGAGGCCTGGATGTCCATATCCTCACTGCTAAGTTTGGCCGATGGTCCCCATACGAGCAGGGTCACCTGTTCCCACCACCCGTTTTTCTGTGCATTTAAGGCATACATAAACACCATCTTATGGGCGACATCTGGATCACCACTGGTCCATACGATCAGCAGGTGGTCATCAGCTTTTTCTTCCTTCATTTCTTTCCGGTTCTCATTCATGGTATTGCGACGGATTGGTGGCCATTAAAGTTACGGAAGCCATGCCGAAAAACACAACGACAAGCATAAAAACTTTTTTCATTTCAAGCAGGTTTTATGATGATTATGGAGTAAAGGTTTAAAATCGAGAGTGTCAATTCCAATTCTAAAAACTCCATTTCAGTCGCAGGAACCACAAAGTGATACGCTGGCGGGATTTATATCCGTTTATTGGATTTTCCTGCTCCACGTTGAAATATTGGAGAAAGAATGCCAGGTCCAGATTGGACAGTATATTATAGGAAAGGTTGGGGCCGATGAAATATCCTTTCAATTTGGGAAAGTACATGCCGGACAGGGAAGCATAGAAGAGGGGAGTAATCTGGTAGGAGCCGGAGGCAAAAAGAGAATGTTCTGTGAAGGCAAGTTGCTTCACTGTCAAGCGGTCCGCCATAATAATCAATAAATCCGATATGCTGAGGTATAAGGTTTGCTGGAATATAGGTATTCACCCTGGAGCATCAAGAGTATTAGGAAAGGTATAATCAAGGCCGACAGAACCCATAAACATGCCCGAGGTATCACTAAAATTCTGTTTTGGGTGGAAATAAGTGGCTTCTCCCCTGAAACCCGCCCCGCCAATATTCCCGGACCAGCCAATACCCCCAAGGTAATCCTCTTCGCTGAGTATTCCGGCCAGTAATTGTATATCATAGGAGAATACATTAAAACGGTACATGGCTGCTGCACGTGACCCTGTGGGCACTGTCGATTTTTACTGCAGCTTCAATGGTGGAGGTATAATTAGGATAGAATTGCAGTCGTACCGCATCTGAGCCAGGGCGTTCCTCATAATCAAAATCAAAATAGGAATAGGTGTTGAACACATCATTTGCATTCCAGACAAATGTTTGTCCCCAGTTAATTCTCTGCCTTCCAACAGTAGCTGAGAACCCTTCTGTAGTATATTGAAACCAGATACGGTCAATAGCTGAGTTCAATACGTAAGATTTCCCGCTGAGCAGGTTAAAGGAAAAGTCAAAAAAGCCATCTTCTTTTGCTATATTATCTATATATCCAGGAATGAGGCTGAGGGTTTCACCATACATCAGCCGGTTCCTGAACTGAATGCTGGCATTGAAATGTTCACCGCCATACCAGTAGAAATTCAGGCGGTTATGGAAAAGACCATCTATGATCCAGTTTTCCTTTGGATCTTCAAACATGGCAGACTGCATGTTGGACAGGTATCCCTTGAATTCAAAAGAGCTGAACTTATCCTGGCCCCTGGCTGAAACCGAAAAAATCAACAAAAATATTAACAATCCACCCTTGTTCACCGGATGTTTATTTTACTACATCTGACAGGACTTTACCATCTTCGATGGTGATCACCCGCCTTGCTTTTTTCATCACCCTTGCATCATGGGTGGCGAAAATGAAGGTGATGTTTTCTTCTTGATTCAGCCTTTCCATGATATCCAGCAGGTTCTCAGTCGCCTCAGTATCAAGGTTTGCAGTAGGTTCGTCAGCCAGCACAAATTTGGGTTTGGAAGCCAGGGCGCGTGCCACAGCCACCCGCTGTTGTTGCCCCCCTGATAATTTCGAAGGCCGGCTATCAAGCCGGTCACCCAATCCCACGGACTCCAACAATTCTTTCGTCCGGGCATCTCTTTCTGTTTTCGGTTTTCCCTGCAGATGCATAATGAATTCAACATTTTCCTTGGCAGTCAGCACAGGGATCAGGTTATAGGCCTGGAAAACAAATCCGATATTGGATAAACGAAAATTGATCAATTCGGATGATTTTAATGAGCTTATATCTATTCCGCCAATGGTGATCTTCCCAGTTGTGGGATTATCCAATCCGCCCAGCATGTTAAGGAGAGTTGTTTTCCCTGAGCCTGAGGGACCGACAATGGCGGCAAATTCCCCCTGTTCAAAAGAGAGGTCTATGCCACGCACAGCATGTACCTTGACCTCTGATTCATCATAGATCTTTTCCAGTTTTTCAATTTCAATAACTTTCATGTCGAATATATTTTTTCGTTACATATCAATTCTTAATGCTTCCGATGGATTCAGCTTAATGGCTTTCCTTGCAGGATAGATGGAGGCAAGCACCCCGGTAAGGACCACCAGCAGGATCAGCTGGAAGAAAGATCCCCATCCGATTGTTGGGTATATCATGGGACTGAATCCCAGGGCTTCAAACCCTTCCTGGTATAAAGAAGTTAGGTCCAATCCCGTTTTCCCGGTATACCATATCAGTCCATAACTAATGGCCATGCCCAGGGCTGCACCGGTCAATCCCAGGAATACGGTTTCCAGCATGATCATGGAAAAGACCCTTTTCTTATTCATGCCTATGGCCATTAACATGCCCAGTTCCTTGATCCTTTCAAGCACTGCCATAAGCATGGTATTGACAATGCCAAAACCGAGGGCAAGCAGGATGATGACCATAAAAATAAACAGGTAAAAATCCATGGCCGAAGCGTACATACCGGCTTCCGGCATGATCTCATCCCAGGTTTGTACGTCCATGCCAGGCATGATCTCTTTCACCTGTCCGGCCACCAGGTCATCATGCTCCACGGAGCTAAGCAGGATGGCAAGCTGGTTGACCTGGTTTGTAGCTAAATTGGCGACCGGAGCGATATCTGAGTTACGGACAAAGAGATTGAGTCCATCAAAGGCAGAATTCCCTGTTTTATATACCCCCACCACACGAAATGCATCATACGATATATGACCATCGAGGGATTGAAAACTTAATACGATCTTTCTTTTCAACCTGTATTTAATGGAAGCTGATTTTATGTGAAATGCATATTTCCCGGCATCTGCTTTGCCCAATAAATTTACCAGGGCTTTATCCAGATCAGCCTCTGTACGGAATTGTTTGTCTATGATTGAATCGAGCAAGGGGAAGACCGTTCTCATATTCTTTTTTTCGGCCAGCTTTTCTTTGTCCTCCTCGGTCATTTTATAATAGGTGAGTTTGAGTGTTTTTGCCAGTTTTTCACCAATGACAATGGGTTTTCTTCCATCCTCGTCGAAAAAAGATCCTCCTTCGTTTACCAGTGATTCATCAATGCCGCTAACCTGCTTTTCCTTTTCAACGTCAATCCCATTGATCATGACACCGGAGGCATTCCCTGAAGTGCTGGCCATACCGAGGATTTTTATCCGGGGACTAACCCCTGTGACTTCCGGTATCTTTTCGATTTGATCCACATATTTTTGATAATCATCAATGGTATATTTGGGTTCGTTATTATCCAGGTACCGGGGATGGTGGACCTGGATATGAGATGCTTCATTACCAATGGCCATTTTCACGCGTGAATCAATCATGCCGACAAAAACTGCCACCATGTAAACACCGCCAAAGATGCCGAAGGTAAACGCAACAATCACCACCAGTGAGCGGATCTTGTTACGCCATACATTTTTCCAGGATATTGACCAGATCATGATTTTCTTGATTTTTTTATTTAAGAACGCAATGCTTTAATTTCTTTCAGCCTGAGTACAGAATAAATGGGGGGTATAATGGCCAGTATGAAAATGATCATTACAATGGCTGTTTGACCTGCAAAGTAGAAACCTTCAAACCTGGCAGGCATGATGGGCTCAAACCCATAGGATTCAAAAATCTCTGCATATTCACCCGTAAAACGAATTGGATTATGGACCAGGTAGCCTATTACCGGAAGGCTCCCGATGATACCGCTCGCTGCCCCCACGAGTCCCATCATCAACATTTCAATCATAAGTATCAGTCCCAATTTCTTCTTTTGCATACCTACAGCGACCATTACACCAAATTCCCTTCTTCTCTCGGTTGTCATCATAATGAGTGTTCCAAGAACACCAAATCCTACGATCATATATAATACACCGAGCATAATGTAACCCCCGGCCTGGTCGCTTTGGATTTGTTGGACCAACTCGGGATTCATTTCCTTCCAGTCCATGATCTCATAAAAGCCGCTCTCAATCAGTTCCTGTATGTTCTTTTTGGTATTTTTCAGGTCATCCGAATCATGTACATTGATCACCAGTGAAGTCAGCATATTGTCTGCGCCATAAAATTCCTGCGCGACTGGAAGGGGCATAAATACCAGGCGCCGATCCAGTTCAGGGTTTGGCATTTCAACAATACCTTCCACGGGGTATATACCTGCAGCACTGGCTCCATGATATCCTGTACTCAACAGGGTGAGGGTATCGTTCAATTCAAGGTTAAGAAATTCAGCCAGTCGGCCGGATACCAGGACGCCTGTGGAACTTTGGTTAAAATATCTTCCTTCTTTGATCTTTCTGTCGGGATGTGTTAGATCTAGTTCCTTGACGGGATCAATACCAACTACAAGTATCCCCTTTGTTAATTCACCTGTAGAAGCAAGGGCAAATGATTCCAGCCTGGGGATGACTGCTTTAACATTATCATCCGATTCAATATCCCTTACCATGTCTGCCTCGTAGGCAAACGTGTTATCAAGGGTCTGGTCATTCCAGAAGCCGTCCTTATGAACCTGCATGAACCCGGTAAAAGCCTCCACAATTCCATCCGCCATATGGCCATAACTGCCTACCTGCATGGAGCGCATGATCAGGGAAAGCCACATGGCAAAGAAAACCGAGGCGATGGTAATCAGGGTTCTCCTTTTATTGCGCCAGATATTTCTCCAGGCCAGTTTTAAATAATCCTTCATAATTTTTGTTTTTCAGGGTCTTTTGAATTATCGAACCCGTTTCATATTTTGTTGTGAAAAAAAGCTGTCTGGTATCGGCTCGTTGAATAGAATTTCATCCATTACCACCATTGTTTTATGTCCCTCATCTTCTTCAGGGATCAATTCAAATTTGGATGGGATCAGTCTCCCACCCATGGTCTTAATATCATATGCCAATTCCGTTTTTACCAGGTAATCATCCTCATCAAAGAATTCACTTTTCATCTGGAGGAATTCCTCCTTTGAGATCCATTTGAAGATCTTTCCCCAGACCACTGCTGCATCTTCAAGCGGGATCAATTCAATTTTATAGCAATCCCATCCGTCTATTTCCTCCTCTCCGATAATACTATGTGTATAATCAACCACGATGGAAGATTCCTTTAAAAGGTCATCATTGGAGAAATCAGATCCCATCCATCCCTGTGACATCATGGACGGTGGAAGCTTTATCAGCCGGTTTATGGTGGGATTCCAGTTCCACATCTCAATGTCCCTTTTCAGGAAGGTCTGGCCTTTTTCTTTGACAGGTGCGGTTACCAGGACAAGTGAATTTTCCCTTCCCTTGGTCCAGTTTTTAAAGGTAATTTCCCTTTGCCAGGTCGGCCTTACGATGGTCATGGTCATAATACTTTGAGAGGTTTCTTCCCCCTGCATTTTCTCATCCGCTTTCTTGATGATCTCCCTGGCATCCTGGGCATGTACCGTGACCAGAGGGACTATCAGGGCAAGCAGTAAAAGTGTTAATATACTTGTGAATCGTTTCATTTGAATATATGGATTAAGCGTAAAGTTTTATCAATCTGTTTTTTATTTTATCCAATGGGAAACTGGCCGTATTTGCCATGAAGTGGAAGCCTATGCCATCCAGGACAGCCCCGAGCATGATCGCTTCGGTCTCTGGGTCCTCAACCCCGATAGAACGGAAATAATCCTCCAGCATTGTAAGGTAGGTTTGGACCATCACGGCAAATCTTTTTTCAACCAGCTTCAATACATGTGGTTGGAAGAAAAGGTTAAAATACAGACGCCAGAAATGTGGATTCGTTTCCAGTGCAGAGAAAAATTCTTTGATAAAATACCGCAATTCTTCTCTTGTCAACACTCCGTCATGGTTGGGATCCATTAGGTTAGTAATGCTGTCCAACCCATCGAAGATAATGGTTTTGATAAGGTCCTCCTTGCCTTTGAAATAATTGTATAACAGTCCTTTGGATATACCTGCCTGGGCAGCAATTTTGCTTACGGAAGTTACATCAAAACCTTCAGTTGCAAAGAGTTCAAGTGCCGCATCCATGATTTCCCTTTTGCGAACCTCCCGGATATCTTCGAATTGTTGTTCTGTTCTGGGGGACATAGGCATTATTTTGGTTGAACGTTCAGTCAAAAAGCTAGGGAAAAAATAACCGCCTTGTTTGGCAGTTTTTGACTGAACGTTTGGTCAAAGATAATAATCCAGGCAAGCCATGTCAAGATTTTTATGTATTTTTTTTGTTAAATTTTGGCATTTCATTCATGTTTTCCTGAAATTCAGCAAATAATACAAATGGAATAATATGTTTCCCGGAAGTAACTTTTAGAGATATTCAATCGTCCTATAAAAGATAATCACAAAGAATGACTGTCACAGAATACAATCATTGCGTTGAAAAACACTCCGATGGATTGTATCGCTTTATCCTGAAAAACATCAAGGATCATGATAAGGCGAGTGATATTGTACAGGACAGTTTCGAAAAATTGTGGAGAAAGGTAGCTGAGGTAGCTTTTGAGAAATCGAAATCATACTTATTCTCCACAGCTTACCATACAATGATCGATGGGATCAGGAAAGATAAAAGAATAGAAGATTTTAACCAGGTAAAGCCGGAGCGTTATTCTCATGAGGAGCAATACAGTGACCTTCAGGAGATTCTTCATGCTGCCCTGGATAAACTTCCAGATGTACAGCGAACAGTAATTCTTTTGAGGGACTATGAAGGATATTCCTACCAGGAAATTGGCGAGATCTCCGGCCTGAGTGAATCTCAGGTCAAGGTTTATATTTACAGGGGACGGGTTTTCTTAAAGGAATATATAGGGAGTCTTAAGGCAGTAATTTAGTTAGATATGGAGATCAGCAGGCAAAATTACGAGCAGTATTTTATTGATTACCTGGATGGAAAATTGAATGCTGAACAGGTCGGCCTCCTTTTGTCTTTTCTTGAGTTCAATCCGGATTTAAAAGAGGAATTTGCTGACATAGAAAAGATGTGCCTTGCTCCGGATGAAATAAAATATTCTGGGAAAGCCAAGCTATTAAAATCAGAATCCGATCTGGTGGAAGAAAATATCCTGAAGGATTTTGATATGTATTGCATATCTAGCATGGAAAGTGATATTGCTGACGAAGATGAGGAAATGTTACAGGACATCATAGGGGATGATCCTGATAAGGCGCACACATACATGCTTTACCAGTCAACCCGGCTCCTGCCTGATGAAAGTATTATTTATCCTGGTAAAGCAAAGCTTAAAAAACGATTTATCCCTTTACCAAATCGTATCATCCTGCCTGCCGCAGCTGCAGTGGCAGCTTTGTTAATCATAATTCAGGTATTTACAGGCAGGGGTCCAGAAGTTTACGATATTACACAAACATTTAAAGCCCCTGAGACCTCCATTGAAAATCAGGAAATTACCTCCTCACCTGCAGAGATTGCCCAAGCCCCTGATGAATCACCTGTATTAATCAGGGAAGAAAAATCAATTGAAATTTCTCCGGTGAACTCAGGAATTACTCAGGGAAAGGGATCAAAAATAGCAGATGGTTCTATTGCAGAAACTGATTCGAATACCGACAGGGAAACCATTCAGCTCGCCAGGATAGCGTCAAAGTCTATTCCGCACTTGAGTGGATCCAATGCAAATTCCGAAGAAATTCCAGCAACTTACCAGACATTAAGGCACACAACCAACCTGGCTAATAAAGATGATGCAGCAGAAGTATCCGCTGATAATCCCAAATTATCATTATGGATACTTGCGGATGCAAGTGTCAGGGGACTGAACTCAGTTGCTGAGGATGAATATCATCTAGACCGGGAAAAGGATAAAAATGGCAAAACCAGGAGGATCACATTCGATACACCGGTCTTCGGCATTTCAGCTCCACTCCGGAAACCTGACAAAAAGTAGTAACTTTATCATAGTCCTGTCCGTCTTACTCCCAAAGCCGAAGATTAACAACACTAAAGAATAGTATTATGAGAAGGATATTTGCATTATTATTGATAATGGCAATTGTGCCGCATCTTTCAGCCCAGGAAGAATCAGATACCACCAAGGTAGCAGTAGGTAAGAGAAATATCGTCACCGTTACAGAAGACCACGATGGTACGGAAGTCATCGTAAAGGATGAATTTGTCATTGTAGATGACCGTGATGATACTGTCAAAGTTAAGCTGGGAAATAAAGCCATCAGTATTTTCGAAGATGGAGATAATACCCATATCGAAATCATTGAAAGGGAAGATTTTCATAAGCATGGTTGGAAAAAGAGACCCACTCGGTTCAAGGGACACTGGTCAGGATTTGAGTTTGGTCTGAACAACCTGGTGGACCGGAATGGTTATCTTGCCGGGACTTCTGAAGAAACCAGGTGGCTGGACCTGAATACAGGAAAATCCTGGGAATGGAACCTGAATTTTATCCAATACAGTATACCTTTTTCACAGAAGATCGGCATGGTAACAGGTATGGGGAGTAAATTTAATTATTACCATTTCGATAACAACAATAATATCATGAAAGATCCTGTCACAGGGGTGATTGTGCCAAGATATCCACCGCCTGGAGTATCTTATTCAAAGTCCAGGCTGCATACAGGTTACCTGACCGTTCCATTGCTGTTTGAATTTCAAATGGGAAAGGATCAGAAGGGTTTTATTGGCTTTGGTGTGATCGGAGATCTGAAATTATGGTCAAATACCAAGATCAAGTATTATGAGAACGGATCCAAACAACGCGAAAAGGTAAGAAACGATTTCAACCTTTCTCCCCTGAGATATCATGTAACCCTGAGGGCCGGCTACAAGTTTATTAAGTTATATGCCAACCTCAGTATGGTGTCTTTGTTTAAAACCAATATGGGTCCCGAAGTCTATCCCGTTACGGTCGGTCTGACCCTTATCAACTTCAGGTAACAAATTGATAAATCATCAGCTAACATTGAGCATTCTACTAAAGAATCTGCTATCTTGTATTGAAAAACAAGATGCTAATGTTACCTTCCTTCAAAACTAGCCTGACAGCCTTATTATTCATTCATTTATTCACGTTTGTCAATGCCCAGGGTTACGGGGATCCTACAAACAAGACAGATGATCAACATATTAAATGGCCCAACGGGGCAAAAATGGCGATCAGCCTTTCGTTTGATGATGCCCGCCTGAGCCAGATTGATAAAGGGATCCCTCTACTGGACAGATACCAGGTAAAAGGGACATTCTATGTTTCACCGGACGGTTTGAAACAAAGGCTGGAAGGATGGAAACAGGCTGTTGCCAGCGGACACGATATCGGCAATCACACCATATTTCACCCATGTTCAGGAAATTATCCCTGGGCAAGGCATAAGGCCCTGGAGAATTACACCCTTGCCAGTATGTACCTGGAGCTTGATTCGGCAAACCATATGATTGAAAGATTATTGGATGTAACACCGGTCTCCTTTGCCTATACCTGTGGACATACTTATGTTGGTAGGGGTACGCAGACGCATAGCTATGTCCCCATTATATCTGCCATGTTTGCCACGGCAAGAACCTGGATGGACAATACTACAGTTGATCCCCTTTTCTGTGATTTCGCACAGCTGCCCGGGATAGAGCTCGATGGCAAGTCATTTGCCGAGATTAAAGAACGCATTGAGATCGCCAGAGAAACGGGCAGCTGGTTGATACTGGCGGGGCATGAAATGAGTGATGATGGACGACAGACCTCCCGGTTGAGTGCTTTGGATTCCATTTGCCAATATGCCATGGATCCCGCCAATGAGATTTGGATTGACCATGTTTCAAATGTTGGCAATTATATAAGGGATCAGCGGGGACTTCCTGATCATACAGAAATGATGCCTTACCAGAATCCTGCCCTTCCTGTTGATCAGAGGGTGGAGGACCTGCTTTTAAAAATGACGCTGGAAGAGAAAATAGGGCAGCTCAACATGCCTTGTGCGTATGACAGTGAACTTGGCAGCACGACAGAGGAAAAGATAGAAAGATGCAAAAAGTTTGCTGATGGAACTTTAATCAAGGGGGTTGGTCCGGGAGGAGGATTTTTCACCCTGCCCAACAGTTTACTGTTTGAAGGACCCGGACAGCAATCAAGGTTTATAAATGAATTGCAGAAAATTGCCCTGGGGGAAACCAGGTTGAGAATTCCCTTATTACTGACCGAAGAAGGAACACATGGTCTCATGTGTGCCGGGGCAACTATTTTTCCAGAAGGGCTTGCCCTTGGCAGCAGCTGGAACATGGAGCTTTTGACAAAAGTATATGAAACAGCTGCCAGGGAAGCCCGTGCCATTGGCATACACCAGCTTTTTACCCTGGTCATTGAACCCAACCGGGATCCACGACTGGGAAGGAACCAGGAAGGTTATAGCGAAGATCCTTATCTATGTTCCAGGATTTCTGAAACCATCGTCAGGGCCGTTCAGGGATATGATGTGTCAGCCAATGATAAAGTTGTTGCAGGGCTCTGCCATTTTCCGGGACAGAGTGCTCCTGTGAGTGGCCTCGAAAGGGGAGCCATGGAAATATCGGAAAGGATGCTGCGTGAAGTATTTCTTCCGCCATGGATAACAGGTATCAAGAATGGAGGAGCTCTAGGGGTGATGGCAACCTACCCCACCATGGATGGCATTCCCATTCATAGCTCATCCAGGGTATTGACCGATTTGCTAAGGGGAGAAATGGGTTTTGAGGGACTGGTATTGAGTGAAGGTGGGGGTGTCAATACATTGGTCTATACAGGATTGGCTAGGAACCTTAAAGAAGCCTCAGCCATGGCGGCCAATGCGGGTATGGATGTTAGTATTTCTTTTAACCAGGGATATTATCATGATCTGCTGGAAAATGTTAACGAAGGCAAAGTGTCAATGAAAACCATTGACAGGTCGGTCAGGAGAATTCTGGCCCTGAAATACAGGTTGGGACTATTTGATAATCCCTTTGTGGATCCCCAGAGGGCAGTCGAGATATCTCATACTGAAGATAGTCAAGAACTTGCTTTACAGGCTGCCCGGGAAGGCATTGTATTACTGAAAAATGAAAATGGATTACTCCCACTCAGTAAAAAAATTAAATCCATTGCCGTGATTGGCCCGAATGCAGATGATGAGAAAAACCAGCTGGGGGATTATACTTCCAGGGTGGTCCTACAAGATATTGTTACCGTTTTGGATGGCATCAATAACAAGTTGGGAGAAGATGTAAAAATCAGCTATGTAAAAGGATGCCATGTGAAGGGAGATGAACTAAACGATATTGACAAGGCAGTTAAAGCTGCCAGAAATGCGGAGATTGCTATATTGGTTCTGGGTGAAAATGAGTGGCAGAAAGAAAACAAGCAGGGAACAGATGGAGAAGGATATGATGTAGCTACACTTGAGTTGACAGGAAAACAAAATGATATGGTACAACAGGTGGTAGCATCTGGCACCCCCACTGTTGTTGTCCTGATAAATGGAAGAGCATTGGCCATTCCATGGATTGATGAAAATGTCCCGGCCATTGTTGAAGCATGGATCCCAGGTGAGAAGGGCGGTGATGCCATTGCAGATGTACTGTTTGGTGATTTCAATCCCGGTGGAAAATTGTCGGTTACCTTTCCCCGGCATGCGGGACAGTTGCCTGTTTATTATAATTACAAGCCTTCAAAATCCTACTGGTTGGAGAATGGCTGGGGAAATTCCTATGCCGACATTAACTACCAGCCTTTATATGAATTCGGGTATGGATTGAGCTATACAACATTCGAATATCAAGGGCTGGATATCTCCCCGGAGTCATCCGGTCACAATGGCCAATTCCAGATTACGGCGGAAATTAAGAATACCGGTAACAGAGCTGGTAGTGAAGTAGTCCAACTATATCTCAGAGATAAAATTAGTACAATTGTCAGACCCATTAAAGAATTGAAAGGATTTACAAGGATCTGGCTGGAACCCGGAGAATCTGTAAAGGTTAGTTTTACACTGACCCATGATGAATTGAAGATGCTTGATAAGCATCTTGACTGGGTTGTGGAACCTGGTGAATTTGCCATTATGCTTGGTAGTTCATCCGAGGACATCAGGCTGGAGGGAATCTTGAGGATAAACTAGCAAATAGTACTATACTTTATGAAATAGCAGGCATTATTTTTATCTGAAAATTTTAACTTTATAAAAAAAACCTCTTATGCCCGCTGACCATCTTTCTCCCAAGGAACAACGCCGTTATATGAGGCAAATCATGTTACCTGAAATTGGTGAGAAGGGCCAAATTAAACTTAAGCAATCCCGTGTACTGGTAATAGGTGTAGGTGGACTTGGAACGCCTATCCTGCAATACCTGAGTGCGGGAGGTGTTGGACATATCGGGATCGTGGATAATGACCAGGTAAATGAAAGCAACCTTCAGCGGCAGATACTTTTTGGTGTGAAGGATCTTGGTAAATTAAAATCTATCATTGCCAAGGAAAGATTATCAAAGCTTAACCCAGATGTAAATTTTGAAATATTTAATTTCAGGTTAGGTAAAAAGAATATCCTTGAAATGGTCAGGAACCATGACCTGGTTTTTGACGCCACTGATAATTTTTCAACCCGGTACCTGATCAATGATGCCTGCGTGGCTGAGGGGAAGCCATGGATCTATGGAGCGGTATACAGGTATGAAGGTCAGGTGAGCGTATTTAATTACAAAGATGGTCCGACACTGCGCTGCCTGTATCCTGAACCCCCAAAATCAGGTTCATATATAGAAGCTGACGAAAGTGGTTTGCTTGGGGTCTTACCCGGAATGATCGGCTGTTACCAGGCAGTAGAGGCCATAAAGATAATTACTGGATTCGGGGATGTACTGTCAGGTAAGCTTCTGACTTTCAACATTAAAACCAATAATATCCAGACGTATATTATTCCAACAATAGCCAGGAATAAAACTGTATCCAACTTGTAAAAAACCTGGATTCGTACATTCTCTGCCACTACTGGATACAAACTCATACTTTTATTATTTTTAGATCGTTAAAAACAAAAGTATGAGACTATTATTGATCAGTAACAGCACAAATGCAGGTGAAGCATACCTGGAACACCCTTTGGAAACGATAAAAACATTTCTGGGGAGTACCCCAGTTAAAGCTATATTTATTCCCTATGCTGGTGTCACAATTTCATTTGATGAATATACCACACGAGTTAGGAATCGATTCCAGGAAATTGGCCATGAAATACGTTCAGTTCATGATGTATATGATCCGGTTCAGGAAGTAAGGCAGGCAGAGGCCATAGTGGTGGGAGGTGGAAACACTTTCCATCTTGCCAAAATGATGCAGGAACAGGGTTTGATCGATGCAATCAGGGATAAAGTGCTGGCGGGAACTCCCTATATAGGATGGAGTGCAGGTAGTAATATGGCCTGCCCGAGCATCCGCACCACCAATGATATGCCAATTGTCGAACCCGAAAGCTTCCAGGCATTGAATCTGGTTCCCTTCCAGATCAATCCACATTACCTGGATGCAAATCCTGAAGGACATGCGGGGGAAACAAGAGAAATGCGGATAGAAGAATTTATTGAGGCCAATCCCGGTATGTTTGTTGTGGGATTAAGAGAAGGTACTATGTTCCTTATTGAAAGTAATAGAATCAAGTTAATGGGGCCAAGACCTGCGAGGATTTTTAAGAAAGATCAATTACCATCTGAGCTGGAGCCTGGAGCAGATTTTTCTTTTTTACTATAAATTATAGATTTGAAAATATTCCGGAAGATTATTATATCCTTTCTCATATTTGGAGGGGTACTGGTTGTGGTCGCTACCATTCTAGGAAGGATATATGAAGACGAAATCACAAAGTATGTGGTGTCCGGATTCAACAAGCAGATAAAGACAAAGGCAGAAGTTGGAGATGTAAAGCTGTCATTTCTAAAAAAATTCCCGGATGCCTCACTTGAAATAAAGGATGTTATAATCTTTTCCGTACTTAACTCTGATACACTTTTACAGGCAGATCGCCTCCAACTCCGGTTTAATGTTTTCAGACTGCTGAAACGGCAATATATTCTCAAGGAGGTACATATTCATTCAGGTATGCTGAACCTGCTTGTTGATCAAAGCGGGAACAAAAATTACATATTTTGGAACAGGCAAAAAGACAATGATAGCGAAGCTTTTCTGCTGGATATTAATAATCTGAAACTGACTAGCATAAGCCTCAATTTTCAGAACCTGGCAACGGATATGGCCATTGCAGGCAATGTTAAAAAAGGCAGGTTCAAAGGTAACTTCTCCAAGGAAGAATATAACCTGGCTGCAGGAATCGATGGGATCCTTTATCATTATACAAAAAAAGGTACTGAATATTTTAAGAACCAGGAAATCAATTCCTCCGCCTCCCTATCTGTGAATCCTCTTACAATTGAAATCCTTTCAGGGGGCCTGGACCTGGCGGGGCAACTGTTGGATGTCAGTGGGAAAATCATAAGGCCCAGGCCTCTGGAATATGACCTTACTCTGACAAGCAGGCACCTGGACCTTGATAAAGTACTTAGGTTTAATCTGCTAAAGGGTATGAAGATCCCTGACAATCTTGAAGCTGGTGGAGCACTTACTTTTCAAGCCAGTGTAACAGGCATGGCTAGTAAAACACAAATGCCAAAGATCGATGCCAGTTTCTCCCTGAATGATGGCTGGTTGACAGCAACAGAAATCCCATACGGTATACGGGAGATGAAAACAGACGGACATTATTCCAATGGAAATAGACAAGGACCCTTAAGTACAAAGATCTCGTTAAGCAATACCTCATTGCTTTATGGAAATTCCAGGCTTGGTGGTAATTATGAGATTGTAAATATTAATCATCCCAGCATTAATTATAGCATCAAGGCTGAACTAGACCTGGCAGATATCCCTTCATTGATTTCCATTGATTCTACTTTCCGGGATATGGACGGAATGTTGTATGCGGAGATCAGTCTCAAAGGGACCCAGGAGTCACTGGCTAAAATGCAAAAATCTGAATTACTGAATTTTACTTACGATGCAAAGATCCGGCTTGATGGGGTAAATCTGGGATTGAGATATAAATCCCTTGATCTGAGAAACCTTTCAGGGGAATTATCCTATCAAGATCATTTGTTGATCAGATCACTGGGTGGCAATATTGAGGACATTGAATTTAATTTGTCAGGAAGGGCTGACAATCTTCTGGAGTTCCTGTTCACGAACAGTGGAAACTTATGGCTGGATTCTGATATCTATATAAGCAAGGCTGATTTAAATAATCTTTCCTCTTTAAAACAAGATAATCAAAACGCTACCATTAAGGATACGCTTAATCTGCCTGATAGGTTGTTTATTAAAACGAGGTACTGGATAGATGAATTAATGATTAAGAAATTTCATGCCAGCCAGGTGACAGGTGAAATGATATACCAACCTAGAAGACTCTCAATTCCAAGATTAAACCTGCGTTCCATGCAGGGGCAGATCGATACAGAAGGCATTCTGGAGCAGCAGCAAAACAAGCAGTTCCTTGTGAAAAGTATCTCGAAGGTTTCTGATATAGATATAACAGGGGCGTTTACTTCATTTGAAAATTTTGGCCAGAAATTTATCATGGATGAACATATCAGGGGGCAGCTGTCAGGGCTGGTCAATTTTTCAGCAGGACTAAACGAACAAATGAAAATCAAGAAAGAAACCATACTGGCTGATTGTGATATTGTCATTCAGGACGGGGAGCTTTCCGGTTTCGAACCGATGAGAAAACTATCCAGGTTTATTGATGTAGAGGAGCTGGAGGACATTAAATTCTCTACCTTGACAAACCAGATCTTTATCCGGAATGAAGAGATAATAATTCCAAAGATGGATATCAAATCATCAGCTTTTGATCTTACCGGGTCGGGCATACATGGATTTGACAAGAATTTCACTTACAAGGTGAAAGTATCTCTTTCTGAACTCCTTTCAAAGAAGGCAAAAAAGCCTGATATAAGCGAAAGTGAGTTCGGGGTAATAGAAGATGATGGACTGGGACGGGTATTTATTTACCTGATCATCGAAGGTTCCAATAAGGGTACAGAGGTAAGGTATGACAGGAGAGGGGCCGTGCAGAATATAAAAGATCAGTATAAGGAAGAGAAGAAGGAACTCAGGGAAATCTTGAATGAAGAGTTTGGACTGTTTAAAAAAGATACTACATTGAGAGGGGAAAAGGGTGATGATGAAGCTTCTAAATTCGTCCTGGAATGGGATGAGGATTTAAAGAAGGATATCAAAACCGATACAGGAAATTCAGACCATGATTCTGATAAGGAAAGGTTTACTATTGTGTGGGATGACGAAGAGGAATCAGATACCGTAATAGTTGATGAGAAAAAAAACAGGCGTAAGAAGAAAAAGTAAGCAGCCATGGATATATATTATCGTAAACAAAGGTGGAAGTTATACCTGATCCTATTCGCTGCCATTATAGGGATAGGTTCATTACTATATACCAAACAACTTGTTAAACTCCTTGCAGATGAGGAAAAGAAAAAAGTTGAATTGTGGGCAGAAGCTACTCGGCAACTAGCGGATCTGAGTGACGTTTTTGACTCAGGGCAACAACAGAGTGATATTGGCTTCCCTCTGCAGGTTGCTGAATATAATACAACCATCCCAGTGATCATCGCAGACCAGGATGACCACATTTTGTACCACCGAAATTTGGATTCCATGAAAATGGAGAATCCTGATTATGCTCATAATAAGCTTGAGAAGATGAAATCAGAGGTTGAACCTATCCGCATTGATCTGGGGGAGGGCATTGTGCAATATGTCTATTACAGGAGCTCAACATTGCTGGTACAACTGACATATTACCCCTATATACAGCTGGGTGTCATTCTCTTGTTTATATTGGTAGCCTACCTGGCCTTCAGCGCCTCAAGACGGGCTGAACAGAACCAGGTATGGGTTGGACTATCAAAAGAAACAGCTCATCAGCTGGGTACACCAACTTCTTCTCTGATGGGTTGGGTGGAAATATTGAAAGAAAAACACCCGGATAAAAAACTGGTAAGCGAACTGGAAAAGGATGCAGGCAGATTGGAGGAAATTACAGAGCGCTTCTCAAAGATCGGATCAAAACCCGTTCTGAAAAATGCAAACATCCTGGAAGTGCTGAAGGAATCCGTAGCTTATCTCGAATCAAGGACCTCTGACAGGGTAAGCTTTTCCTTCGACCCCAACAACAAAGATCATGTGGTTCCAATAAACCGGGCCCTCTTTCAGTGGGTAGTAGAGAATCTGTGTAAGAACTCGGTAGATGCCATGGAAGGGAATGGATCCATTAAAATATCGGTAAGTGGCCCGCACACACAGGTACTCATTGATTTCGAGGATTCAGGAAACGGGATTCCAAAGAAGTTGCACAAAACCATTTTTAAGCCGGGATACACCACTAAAAGGCGTGGTTGGGGACTTGGCCTTTCACTGGCTAAAAGGATTGTCGAAGTCTATCATAAGGGAAAAATATTCGTTCTTCATTCAGAACCTGGAAAAAGCACTGTTATCAGGATCATTCTTAGTAAATCGGATTAGTTACAACAGGGATTGCAATCCATTCAACAATCCCTTATTTTTGCCAGGATTAATTGATCGAATTGATGCTTTCCAGGAAAGAAATTGAATTAATGGCCCCTGTCGGGTCATACGAGTCATTGCAGGCAGCCATACAAGGTGGCGCCGATGCTGTGTATTTTGGTGTGGAAAAACTGAACATGCGTTCAAGGTCTTCTTTTAATTTCACACTGGATGACCTTGACAGGGTTATAGGCATAGCCAGTGAGAATCATATGAACACCTATCTGACGCTGAACACAGTCATATATAACAATGAACTAGAACATGTTAAAGAAATCATTGCCAGGGCTGGGGAAGCAGGAATCACTGCTATCATTGCTTCAGATCCTTCGGTAATCACCACTGCACGCGAAGCTGAAATTGAAGTTCATCTTTCTACCCAGTTAAATATAAGCAATTTAGAATCGTTAAAGTTTTATGCAACCTGGGCTGATGTTGCGGTCCTTGCTCGTGAATTGACACTTGACCAGGTTAAAGCTATTTCAAATGCGATTAAGGAAGAGGATATCAATGGTCCCTCCGGAAAGATCATGCGAATAGAGTTGTTTATTCACGGTGCCCTTTGCATGGCTATCTCTGGAAAATGTCACCTCAGTCTTCATCAATATGGGTTTTCCGCCAACCGTGGAGCCTGTCTCCAAGCCTGCCGAAGATCTTATATTGTAACTGAAAAAGAGACAGGCAAGGAACTGGAGATCGATCAGGAATATATCATGTCTCCCAAGGATCTATGTACCATTTCATTTCTTGACCGAATCCTTGATGCAGGTGTTACTGTATTAAAAATCGAAGGCAGAGCCCGCAGCCCTGAATATGTTAAGACAGTTACTGAATGTTATAATGAAGCCATTGCTTCTTGTATAGAGGGGACTTTTACCCGGACAAAGACAGAGGCCTGGGAGAAGAGGCTGGGCCAGGTATTTAACCGGGGATTCTGGGATGGGTATTACCTGGGACAGGAAATGGGGGAATGGAGCAAGGGGTATGGATCGAATGCCACAAAAAGAAAAATCTATATTGGGAAAGGGATGAATTATTTCAGTAAGCTCGGTGTTGCAGAATTTCTTGTTGAATCAAATGAGATCAATGTAGGAGATGATATCCTGGTAACCGGACCAACAACCGGCGTTATGGAACTATCTGTATCTGAACTACAAGTTGATCGGAAACAGGTGGAGACAGCCAAAAAAGGAGAACACTTTTCTATACCTGTCACAAGGATCATCAGGCGTTCAGATAAGCTCTACAAAATGGTGGATGCCAGTGAATCAGGAAAACAGTAATCAGTATTTCTTTAGTTCATCAAGATACTGCTGTCGGATCTTTGAAAGGTCCCCGAGTTCCATGTCTTTGGCAAAGATCCTTACGACATCAATGATATCTCTTAAATAGATGGAACCAAGTGCCCCGTCAAAATTCAGGTTGTCAAGGTTATGTTTGATAGAGGTGGTGATCTCTTGAAATACCTGCCAGGAAAGATGTTTTGGAATACGAAGATAATACATAAGAGGGTCTTCCAAATCTTTATATATACCCTCACCCAGAGGTTCAAGTTCAAAATGCTTTTTTAGTTCAATGATGCCTTCTCCCTTTATGCTCTTTTTCTTCAGAAATTTAATTCCCTCATACATATAGCTCTTCTGAAGTTCGGGAAGCATTTTAATATTCTCCAGATTTCTGAGCCGGATTGCACTATACACGTCATTATTGATGCAAACTGTGGCCGCTGTACCATCGAAATCATATTTAAAATGCCTGCGGATTTCCTGGGTGATGCGTATGATCTTTATAGAGGAAAACTTCTTTTTAATAATTAAATACACCGCTGTTGGATTATATCCAGTTGGTAAATTGGCACCATGGTATCCTGGAAAGGGTTCTACCTCTTCCAGAGCCAGTGTATTTATAAGAATATTACTATTGAGGGTCTCAAGCTTTTCAACCTTGGCGATAGACCCCATCGTTTCAATTATTTTGTTACCTAACATAAGTCTTGGGAATGAGTTTGCACAAATTTATAAATATTTTGTTAGTTCTGGAGTTCGCCTGGCAAAGGATAAGATCTGCCTGGCGACTGAAGTAGAATCAAGTACATTTTCAACAGGAAGTTTAAATACCATTTGCTGATCGCGATTACTCAATCCAAACTGGTAGGTTTTATCGTAATATCGAAGCACCATTTCCGCTGTCAATTTATAATTCCCATTGTTTACTGCCTCTATAGCTTTGCGTGTGATATCTCCTCCAAGCCGCTGGCTTATCTTCTGAATGCTGTCACTTAAATCTGCAGTTGAAAATCCGGCATAATCTTCCACCAGCCTGTCAACCCTCTCCATTCGTGGGATATCAAGGAATACTACCGGAGCAGACCTGATCTGATGATAAATACCTGCCGGAAGAATATTCCGACCTATGCTTCGGCTTTCATCCTCAATCCAGATAGTGCAGTTCCTGTTAAGATTAAATAAGTCCCAGAAAATTCTATTTTCGAAATGTTCAGTTGAATACTGGGTTTCTTCTCCAAGATTTCCAAAAGCCGAACCTTTATGATGAGCGAGGGCTTCCAGGTCGAGGATCTGCTCTCCTATTTTTGCCAGGGATTTCAGTGCAGCTGTTTTGCCTGAACCAGTTAATCCGCCAATGACAATAAAAGGAAAAGCATGATCAAAATAAGCAAGCACAAATTGGCGGAAAGATTTATAGCCTCCGACTAAGCGACTGGAATCCATCCCGGCTGTATCAAATAGCCATGACATGCTTGCACTGCGCATACCCCCCCGCCAGCAATACACAAGGAGCTTTTTATGCTGGGCAATTTTATGGGCTTTTTGGACAAATGATGTCATTTTCGGACCTGCAAAATCCAGGCCTTTCATAAAAGCCTCTTTTTGTCCTTCCTGTTTATAACTGGTCCCGACAACTTTTCTTTCTTTATTTGAAAACAAAGGGATGTTGTAAGCGGCTGGGATATGCCCCTGTTTGAATTCAGCCGGGGTTCTTACATCAATTACCGGAATGCTATCCGCCTTTTGCAGGAAGAGCTCTATATTAATCTCCCGGGGCATTTTCAGGGAAGGTGCGTAAGAGGATTTCCTTTATCTGATCTGTGGTTGCAGGCTTTAACAGGTAATCCTTTACACCCAATGCTTCAGCAGTACTCCTGGTGTCAGGATTTTCCACTGCGGTCACGGCTACAACAGGAATTTCAATCCCCCTTTTTCGGATTTCTGTAATTGCCTGTAAACCGTCCATTTCAGGCATCAGCATGTCCATAAAAATAATATCGTATGATTTCTCACCGACCATTTTCACAGCCTCCTTGCCATTTTCTGCCAGGTCAATTTCAAATCCGAGGCTTTTGAATAAATTTTGTGCAAGTTTCCGGTTGAAGATATTGTCTTCTACGAGTAGAATTGAAATATCCGAGTTGATAATCCTGGTCCTGGGTGTTTTGCCAGGGACCGAAGACTGAAGGTCCTTTTCCTTGTTTGAACCGTCCAGTACCTCAATGGTGAATGAGTATTTCGTGCCCGGCTGATCGGGATCTGTAGAGATGGCAGATGGACTTTCAATCCATAATTGTCCCTTTAACAGGTTGATATGTTGCAATGCGACGGCAATTCTAAGCTCATTTTCTTCGAATCCTTTACTTGACAGGTCCAAAGCATTTCCCTGATGGTTAACAAATCTCTCAATGATCTGCTGCGGTAAACCAGGACCGGTATCATCAATTTGGAATTGTAATACAAGGTATTCATCATGGTCTTCAATTGATTCTGCACTGATTAATATTCTGCCTCCCCTGGCCTGTTCAATTGAACTTTCCACCAGATTAGAAAGAATCTTTCTGAGCCGGAATGGATCACCTATCAGTCTGTCTGGCATATCATTTCTGATCTTGGTGATAATACTGGAGTTCGTCTGTGCTGCAATTGATTTAAAAGGATGGATTGCCAGTTCAATTTCCTCCTTAAGGGAAAAAGGGATCTTCCCCATAATCACTTTCTCTGCATCCTGTTTCGAGAAATCAAGTATTGAGGAGATCTGGTTTGAAAGAAGGTCTGTGGTTTTCTTTAAGACAACAGCAGTTTCTCTTAATTCACCTTTGAGGCTTTCCTTTTCAAGTATATCAACAGCTTTCCGTAATTGACTTAGAGGGCCGGCTATCTCGTGACTCATGTTCTCCAGTAATTCAGTCTTGGCGAGCTGAGCAATTTTTTCAAGATTTGTTGCTTTCTCAAATTCTGTGATATCGAATAGTATACTGATGTTAGTTTCAACCTGATTGATTTCCACTGGCAATTCGCGCCTGTAAAGTTGCCGGATGATGGAATCACTTTGGGTCTTGATAACATCGCCCGGTCCAAATGCCCGTATGTACAAGGTATCATCTGTTCCCGTTCCCTGTTTCTCAAAATCCAGCTCATGTAAGGATTTATTTTCCGGTGAATCCTTGGGATCCTTCATGATCCATTCCCTGGCAGTATTATTCATCACACGAATAGCCCCATTGGGTTCTGAAAGTATGATTCCGACCGGAAGGGAATCCAGTGTTTTAACCAGTGCAACTTCAGAGATACGTTTACGCCGGACAGTTTCTGATTTGATCCGGAAGACAGTGAAATAGATGTAAAGCAAAAGTGCCAGGAGGGCAACACTAAAAATAGTAATGATGGTAAACTTTATAATTATACTGCGAAGGAATAGATCTGTTTTAATTGAAAAAATTATCCCCAGATCTCTCTTAACAAGACGAATAGGATAATGAACCGAAACAACCTTGATGGGTGAGCCTTCTACAGCGATGGAATGAACCATTGAATTTTCCTCTCCATTTATGACCTCAGCACCGATTTTTTTCAGGTCATTGGCTGGAATATCCAGGTTGATTTCGGCAGTTGCAATAAGTTCTCCTGAATCTGTCACCATCCATTGCCACATAGTGTTTTCAAGGCGGTATTTTTCAAAAATGGAATTAACGTATCGGGTGAAATTTAACTCTACAATGATATTGGAGCGCACAACCCCATTTTCGTCAAAATCAGGAATTAACAGAGAATATTTTTCCTTGTCGAAGATAAGCTCATCCCTTTCACGTAATATTGACTGTTCTTGAGATTCGTAATAGTCTGTCACAAAATCACCTTTCCTGTCTAGGATGAGGCTATACACATTATTTTCATTGTCAAAAACCGTGATCTTATTGATGAGCTCACTATTTCTGGCATAAAGCTTTTGTAGGTTTTCTACCCCACGTTCCCTGATTTCTATATTGGTGAACAATTCATTGAAATCATCAGCAAAGGGAATGGCATTCAACTCATTTTCAAAATTCATTCCGCCCTGCTCAATTGTTGAACCGCAAAGACCGGTTTGTCTGGCGAGTAAATTAGTTTGAAAATCAAGTTGTTGATTAAAGATGGTGAAGTAAAAGACCGTATTAATTCCAATGAATAGGAATATACTTATCAATATGATAAAAAAGGTCCGGTTCATTCAGCTGAAAAATAACATATTCATCCTTACTACGCAAAATATGTAAAATAAGTTATTACCTGTATTTTGAACTGTCCTGCTGTTCCTCCAGAAGGTTCAGGTAGCTTTTGTACCTGGACAAGCTGATTTTGCCGGATTCAACGGACTGTATGACCGCGCATTCAGGTTCATTCACATGGATGCAGTTATGATACTTACATCCAGATGAAAGCTTAAAAAGTTCCGGGAAATAATGATAAAGAGGTTCATCTTCCATGTCTGTTATTCCAAATCCTCTGATTCCAGGAGTATCTATGATAAAACCCCCTATACCCAGTTCAAACATCTCAGCAAAGGTCGTGGTATGTTTTCCTGACCTATGACTCTGAGAGATTTCCTGGGTTTTTAAATTAAGTGAGGGTTCAATGATATTAATCAATGTTGATTTTCCTACGCCCGAATTGCCTGCCAGCAGGCTTACCTTTTCTTTGAGGACAGATTTGATCTGATCAAGGTTTACCATCTTTTCAAGAGAACATTCAATGCAGCCATAACCAATTTCTTCATAGATTCTCCGCCATTGCTCCAGAGTCCTTTTTTCAGCTTTGCCATACAAATCGGTTTTATTGATCAGAAGGATGGCAGGTATATTGTAAGCCTCGGCTGTGACCAGGTAGCGGTCAATGAATTCGGCATGTGTAACAGGATTAATCACAGTGACCATAAGCAATAACTGGTCGATATTGGAGGCAATGATCTGGTGAGATTTTGATAGCTTGGTAGATTTACGGATGATATAATTTTTTCTTGGAAGGACATCACTGATCCGGCCTAATTTTTCACCTTCCCGGCTGGAAAACCTTACCCAATCACCCACGACCACAGGGTTTGTGCTTCTTAGCCCTTCCAGCCGGTATTTGCCACTGATCACACATTCGGTTAATACGGCTGGTGCAGATCTAACCAGGTAGGAACTACCAGTTGATTTAATAACCCTTCCTTCTCCTTCCATATACAAAGTATACAAAAGTAGTTATATTTACGTGCATGCAAAAGATCATTTCCTATAACGTAAATGGCATACGTGCAGCCATAAATAAAGGCCTTCTGGACTGGATGAAAAAGGTAAAACCCGGGATTCTGTGTATTCAGGAAACAAAAGCACAACCCGACCAGGTTGACCTGGACCCTTTTAGAAAATTGGGCTATGTTGATCACTGGCATTCAGCTGAGAAGAAGGGTTATTCCGGTGTTCTGATACTGGCAGACCGGGAACCGGACAATGTCGTAATTGGTATGAATACGTCTGATTATGATTCAGAGGGAAGGGTTATCCGGTTTGATTTTGGTGATATTTCCTTGCTCAATGTCTATATCCCTTCTGGCACAACCGGGGATGTCAGGCAGGATTTCAAGATGAAATTCCTTGATGACTTTCTCAGTTTTCTGACCAATCTCAGGAAAGACAGGCCCAATCTGCTGGTCTGCGGGGATTTTAATATAGCACACAGGGAAATTGATATACACAATCCGGTCAGCAATAAAAAAACTTCCGGCTTCCTTCCTGAAGAAAGGGCATGGGTTGATAAATTCCTCGAGAGTGGCTTTGTGGATACTTTCAGGCATATGCACCCTGATACTGTTAAATACAGCTGGTGGAGTTTTCGATCAAATGCCAGGGTAAAAAATCTTGGATGGCGGCTGGATTATCATATGGTTACCGATCCACTGGCAAACCGCATAAAAGATGCGGGCATTATGAACGATGCAGCGCATTCTGACCATTGTCCGGTATGGGTGGATCTTGATGTATGATCATTTTACAAATGTCTTGATAAGTCATTGTTTTCCCTTATAGGGAGGATATCTTCGTGGACAAACATGTGATCAGGGGCCACACATGATTGTCCCGCGTTGAGGAGTTTGCCCCAGAATTCTTTTGGCAGCCAGCCGGGAATTGACATCCAAAGTAATACCAGATTCAAAGTAATGTTTCTGCCTCTCTATAATATTTTGTATTTCAGTGTGATCCATTATCTTATCTAATTCGGTAATTTAGCATCGTTTTCCATAATTGCATGCTTGAGAAGGGAATAGCCTTTATCATTCAGATGGACCCCGTCATCGGCATAGATATCATTTTTCAGGATCCCGGGTTTACTAAACATAGGTGTTGAGATATCAATGAAATTGACATTCTCATGTGTCATACAAAGATCCTTGAGCATCTGATTAGCCGCTTCCATCCGCTTCCAGTACCTCATTCTTGATGGACTGGGTTTAATGGACAGGAAGATGATTTCAGTACCCGGTAATCGCTGCTGGCTTAGGTTGATGAATGCTTTGCATTCTTCCAGAAAAGTCAATGGTTTTGTACCCCTGGCAATATCATTATCTCCTTCGTAGACAAAAATTCTGGACGGATAATAAGGGAAGATAATTCTATCAATGTTCTGGTTTAATTCTTTCATCACAGACCCACCGAATCCCCTGTTAATGACAATCTGTGGATACATATGCTCTGCCAAATTGTACCAGCGGCGGATGGTTGAACTACCTGTAAACAGGACAGCGCTGTCAGGAGGGGGATCATACCTGTCCATTATCTGAAAAATCCTGATCTCGTTTTCGTACCATTCGGGTGGGTCAGTGTTTTCATACACATGTTGTGCCATCCCCAGATCCAATACATCCAGAATTTGATCTCCCAGTAGAAGTCCCACAAAAGATTCTCCGCCCGGAGAAATTTTATCCACCGGCAGGGTCCATTCCTTTGTAAGTGCATCTTTAAACCGCTGTTTGAAGGATCCGGAAATAATGTGGAATATCTGATCCTCATAAGTCCGGTCACTGATAACCTTTAATCGAAGGGTTCTATCATCAACCACGCAGGCCCTCAGTTCAGGTGTCATTTCAGGATACCGATCAGCAGTAAGTGTTACACTGTGAAATGCATAAGGATTCCGGTAAGATTCCCTCACCGAATACCATGGCAGGCTGAAATTATTCGGATCATCTACCCGGTCGGCATCATTCAGATAAAGCTGTGTGGCCATTACCAGGTCCTGTCTGGGATCAATGTCGATCACTTTAAAAGGAACCATACCCTCCAGCAGGTACCCCTGGCTGGTTTTACTGCTGTAAAAAGCAATAGAATTTTCTGACGTGTTAATGGATACTGATCTAAGATGATCATAAGCATGGAATGCTGCCATAGAGTCAGGTAGCTCAAATCCAGGTCTGACAGAGACCTGCAGAATTTCAGGGGAACCCCTGCCTCGACTCAGGAATAATTCCAATCCATCTCCCTTCCAAAAATGATCAGGGTCCTCATATAAACTGTCATCCTTGATTTCCACCAGGAGAAAAATTCCAATTTCGTTCCAGGCCATCCTGAATGAAGCCTGAAAATCATTTTTGTCAGGGATATTCCCACGAACATCAGATAAGATTCTGAGCGGAACATAGTCCGGATTCCAGTCCCCTGACTCCCCATCAACAACCAGGCCTGGAAAATAGGGGATAGCCCGGGCAATAGCAGAGGGAAGCTCAAGCCTGTTCTCCGGTCCGGTTACACAAGCGATCGATCCAATTGCCATCGTCTGCAACAGGATAAGCTTTAATATGTACTTGAGATAATCCTGCACTATAGTATTATATATCCTTCTTTTCCGGGATTTTACCCATGGCATTTTCCCGGCAGCCAACCATGCAGCCTGCACATTAGATGCAGGGCTTTCTTAAAGGACCCTCTCCATTGAAACAGGGATCCCGTTCCTCTTCTATATCATCCAGATAAACACCAACAAATACATTTTCAAAACTATCTGAGTGATTCATGTCTTTTCCAACTTCTCTCAGATACCTGTCTACGGGATTGATCTTCTCATATAGCGTTCTACCCATCATGGATGTAGCAGTCGCAAAGAAAGGTTTTAATTGCTGATTCCAGTTGGTTTTTGGGGAATCCCCGGGGTCATATCTTTTGCCTTTTTCGGATAGACGGAGAGAGGCGACACTTCCTCCGAAGCCGGATCCTACAACGATGTAATCATACACCTTTTCCATCTGGTGGGATGAGATTTGAGACAGATCCTAAATATAGAAAAAGAAAGGCAAAGTCGGGAATCAGAGGTTTCTTAATACTTCTGCCACTGTTGACCTGTTTTTATAGTCGGGATCATAGTGGATATATCTGATAACCCCGTCTTCACCGATAATGAAAGTTGCAGGGACTGGCAGGATATAATCCTTATTTGCATTGGCCCGATCGATATGTCTTCCAAATCTTCGGTATTTCTGAATGGTTTTTTCATCAATGATAAATGACACATAATAGGCATCCATGATCTTATATCCTTTATCATGTATCACAGAAAAGGTAGCACCGGTTTTATGAATGGTTTTTTGATTGTATTCCGGGATTTGTGGGGAAACTGCAATGACTGATGCACCCTTATTGAGTATATATTCAAGTGAATCCTGGAATTTTGAAATATGTTTGTTGCAATGGTAACACCAAGAGCCACGAAAAAATATAAGGACAACAGGTCCGTTTTTAAGTGATTCATTAAGGCTATGCTGGTCTTCTGATTGATCTATCCCTTGGAAATCCGGGGCAATATCACCAACCTGAAGGGTAGATGTCAATTCCTGGCCGGCAAGTATACCTGGCAGAAGGATTATTATGATGATAAGAAAGGTTTTCATTATCATTCAGCGTTAACCTGGCATTTAGTCATCTAAGGTAGTGAAACTACGAAAGAGTTCTGTTGCTTCTTGTTAATGAGAAGTTAAGATAAAAAGGCCACACCGGATACATGGTTTACCGGTGCAGCCTTGATCACAATAACTGATGGAGAGAGTATAATATTTTAGAACCAACCGAATTTAAAGCTTAGAAATGCCCCGGGGCCTGAAAAATCGGAATTGGTTAGTGTACTTGTATTTACACCACTTACTATCCGGTAATGGGCCCCAACACCAAGACGGAAGAATTTTGTGAAATTCATCTCCAGTTCTATGGTTGGGTTGATAACGAATACGTTGTCATTAGTAAGGGTATAATCGCCTTCATCCTGTTGTGAGATATCGCCCCATCCGATCTGACTGGAAATACAGGGATGCAAGGCCCTTTCGGACATAAAGGAATATCCTGTCCAGAATCCACCATGGCCGAAACGGATATTGTTACCACCTGCAACAATTGAATTTGTTAATCCTTCACCGTATCCGCCAATGAAATAATCTCCGAGAAGGACAGCCCCACCGCCACCCATCATATGGGCGAATTCTCCATTGATGCTTGTGAAACTCATAGACGGACCGCCAAATCCACTTATCCGCGTACCACTGCCGAACAAAGTCTGAATCTCGTTTTCCTGGGCTTTCAGTCCTGCAACTGAAAGAATCAGTACGATGGTAAAAAACATTTTTCTCATATGGCAATACTTATTGATAATTGTCTGTATATATCGAAAGACAGAATAATGCCTTAGGGGTTGCATCTGAGACGGATGAAATGCAGATTTCCTATCTTAATCCTCGAGGTAGGATTTTAATGCACCGAAATAATATTCTTTCCAGCCGGTGTTGATATTTTCAAACGCCTCGTCTGGGATGTTACTATGATTAAGTTCCATCCTGGTTTTATTGCCTTCCTCGGAAAGTTCAATCCGGGCCACCGAGGGAAGAGCTTGATCTCCAAAATCCCACTGCTGCTCTATCATTGAAGGAGGTTCTATGGCCAATAATGTACCTGTAATATCACCGTCAAACATGGAAAAAGATGTACCGGATGCAGCTTCCATTACAGCCGGATATCCTGACCATAATTCAATGGTCAGAGGATTTGTAATGGCAGTGAAAATCTCTTCCCTGGAGGCCTTGATATGAACAGTTTTGCGTATATTTTTCATAGTTCACTAGGGTTATTGGCACGAAAGGATAAGATAAATAATACAATTGAAACCGCCAGGGAGAACAGGGCCACCATTTTATAAGTACCGTTCAGGTCGAATGACAAGCTGAATAAATACGGTCCCAGGGCACTTCCTATAACTTGCCAACTCATTGAAAACCCGGAGATCGCACCAAGGTTCTTCAAACCAAAGAACCTGGGCCAGGTCACTGCGGCGATCACAATAAACAATCCCCATGTTATACCGTTTCCACTGATCAACAGCCAGTAGAACAGATTGCTGTCTCCCAGGAAGATCAGGGCAGCTGTTGTACAGATCATTCCAAGCAGGAAAACGAGTAAAAGGTATTTTAGCCGGATATAATCACTGATCCAGCTGGCTATGAATTGTATAACAATGGCGATGATAGAGGCTGGCACGAAGATACTGATGGCTACCTCTTTGTCCATTCCGACAGAATCAAAGACTGACACTACATGAAAGGTAAGACCACTAATGTACAATGCACTGATCATCATGGCGAAGGTAAATAGCCAGAAGGCCCTTGTTTTCTTTGCCTCTGCCAGAGAATAATCCCGCGGAGGCAGACTGGGTGGTCTTTTACTCTTTTTATTGGCAATACGTTGACCATCTGCAACAAGTCCTGCATCCACTGGATTGTCACGGTAGATCAGAAACACAAAAATTACGAAACCAATTCCAACTATTACAGCGAGCAAGAGCCAGGCCCCTTTCCACTCAAAATCCTCAATGAACTGATTTAAAATTTTCGGAGCCAGAGAAAATCCGAAAGCAGCAAATACCCCCATAATACCATTGGCCAATCCTCGTTTTTTATCAAACCATTTCATGACCATGTTGCGTGACACCATGGTAAGCAATCCCTGGCCAAAGAAGCGGATTCCCCAAAACCCGAATGACATAAGGATAAATGTAGTAAGAGCTGTATTAACAAGGTTGATATGATCAAGGAAAAAGCTTACCATGGTTTCCACCCTGGTAAGGTAAAGCAACATCAAACCAAGCATACCTGCTGCAATGAATGCCATTAATCTTGCTCCATACCTGTCATAAAGTTTGCCTGCGCGTGTAATCATCAGTCCAGATCCAACAGTTCCGATCAGATAGGCCAGGCTCAAATTATTCCTGTTGATTTCAAGATCATCCAGCAAGTTTTCTGTAAAAACAGAAACACCCATGGTTTGACCGGGAATACTCATAAGCATACCTATGGTACCGGCGGCCAGAATGATCCAACCATAAAATATTGGTACACGCGAAGGTGCAAAAGGTATATTGGGGTACTGCTTCATAAATATGCAAAGATAGCAATTAGCCATTCCAAGAAACAGGATATTCTTACAGACTTATCCTCAATTGTAGGAGGGATACAGTTTATTGAGTATATATCGGGCCACCGGTCCGGGTAAGGTATCTACAACCACTGCTTTGGAAGGATTACTGGGGTCATAGATAAGTATTTCTGTATGTTCATCGGATAAATTCCTGATCATGTGAGACCGGACCGAAAATTTTTGAATATTCTCCCGGCTGGTAATATATTCATATGTAAGATTGTATACTGGCTGTTCATTGACGCGCATATTGGTAGGTTCTGCATAAATCAGTTTTCCTTCCGCAGGGCGGCCCATCATTATGATCTTACGTTCTCTTTTCGTACGCCGGTATGAAGGATACAGGAAAAGAAAACCTATAATTATGCTACCTACACCGGCCAGAAACATGATCTGGTCATAGTTTTGCCTGTCCTTTCCGGCGAATCTGGAAACTTCTGGGGAATCTTTTAAATATTCAATCGTTATTTCCTGTCCAGGTTCATAAAAATCTGCATACTCAAGGAAAAACCCTGAATATAGGATTTCGGAATCATCATAGTACCGGTACCTGTATTCGTAAAGCGGACTCTCATTTACCTTATATAATGTTTCATTCAGGCTGGTGATGAATCCTGAGGTGGTAACCAGGTCCTTTTTACCTGCAAAGAGAATACTCCAATTCAGCTGCATACTGAAATAGACTATGAAAGCCAGTCCAATCAACGTAAATAAAAAACCGATGATAAAGGAGGTTCTCCCAAAAAGTAGCATTATTCTTATCCTGAGAGGAACAAACATAGGGGATCCCAAAAATGCGGGCTACGAAGATAGAAAGATTTTTTGAAAAATGTTAATAAGGGATAGTAAAAACGGAACTCCATATTCCGCTTTGCGAAACAAGCAAGGTTCCGTTTTTACTATCCCTTATTAATAATTCTATGTTTAAACGATGCTGTATATTCCGCTTTGTGAAACAAGCATGGCCTCGTTTTACTACCCTTTACTAATAATTCTTAGTCTGAGTGGAGCCGCGGTCATTGAGGGGATAGTAAATAAGTTGCCTATAAATGCTGGTTACTGCCAGCATTTTCAGCAGCGATTTAATATCCCCTAAAGATGTAAGTCATTAGGGTTTGGATAGGCCGCTTCGTTTAAGCAGGGGATCGATTGATGGTTCCCTGCCACGAAAACGCTTATAAAGGACCATAGGATCCTCTGTGCCTCCCCGAGCCAGGATGTTCTCACGGAAGGAATCGGCGGTCTCCTTATCAAACAGTGAAGTTTCCGTAAAAGCTTCAAATGCATCTGCATCCAATACCTCTGACCACTTATAACTGTAATAGCCAGCAGAATAGCCCCCACTAAAAATATGGCTGAAATATGTGCTACGGTACCTTACTACTATCTCAGGGATCAGTCCGATGTCAGCAAGGGCCTTGGATTCAAACTGATCCACATCAATTTCGGATTCAGTATCATTCAGGGTATGCCAGTTCATATCCAGGAATGCTGCAGAAAGATATTCTACATTGACGAAACCCTGGTTGAAATGGCCGGCGTTCTTTATTTTCTGAATCAGTTCGTCAGGGATGGTCTCTCCTGTTTCATAATGTTTACCATACATTTTCATTACTTCAGGTGCGGAGGCCCAGTTTTCCATAATGGAGGAAGGCAGTTCAACAAAATCCCAAGGGACAGATGTTCCGGAGATTGATTCGTATGTACAATCAGAAAACAGTCCATGCAAAGCGTGTCCCATTTCATGGAACATGGTGCTTGCCTCCTCAAAGCTTATCAGTGCAGGATTATCTCCGGTTGGTTTTGAAAAGTTAAAAACAGTAGTGATAACCGGTTTAATGTTTTTACCATCTTTTTTGTATTGCTTCCTGTAGGCTTCCATCCAGGCTCCACCACGTTTACTGGCACGGGGATAAAAATCCATATACAGTACACCAAGGTGTGAACCATCCGCTTCTTTCACTTCAAATACCTGAGCATCTTCATGATATTTGGGGATATCAGTGCGTTCTTCAAAGGTAATTCCGAAAAGGTTGTTGCATACCTGGAACAACCCGTTTCGAACATTTTCCAGTTCGAAATACGGACGCAGTTCCTCCTCGTCAAGGTCATATTTTTCTTTCCTGAGTTTTTCTGCATAATACCACCAGTCCCACGCCGCCAGTTTGAAATCCTTTCCTTCCCGGTTGATAAGCAATTGCATCTCTGCAACTTCCATTTTGGAAACAGGAAGGGCCGCATCCCATATTGGGTTGAGCAGATTGTAAACATCTTCAGGTTTTTTGGCCATCCGTTTCTCAAGCACAAAATCCGCATGTGTTTCATAACCCAGTAGCTGCGCCCTTTCCAATCTGAGCCTGGCTATTTCAGTAAGAATTTTGTTGTTGTCCTGCTCATTGCCGTTATTCCCTCTGGCACAATATGCCTTATGAAGTTTTTCCCTTAATTCTCTGTTTTCAGCGTATTGCAGGAAGGGGATCATACTGGGTTTGTGGGTAGTAAAGAGCCATTTACCTTCCTCTCCGGCAGCTTTAGCCGACTCAGCAGCTCCTGCAATGACACCTTCGGGCAAGCCGGCAAGATCCTTTTCGTTTTCGATGAAAAGCTTATATGCGTTATTTTCTGCCAGGACATTATCACCAAACTGAAGAGATAGAACAGAAATTTTCTGGTTGATCTCGCGAAAGCGGGATTGCTTGTCATCAGCCAGCTCTGCTCCCCCTCTTACGAAATTCTTATAGGTTTCATCCAGCAGGGTTTTCTGCTCTATGTTAAGATCCATATCACCACGCTTTTCGTAAACAGCTTTAACACGTTTGAACAAATCGGGATTCAAATTGATATCATCAAAGTGGCCGGATTCCATAGGTGCTGTTTTTTGGGCTATCTTCTGTAGTTGCTCATTGGTATTGGATGCCAGAACACCGTTGAAAACATATTGAACCTTGCCAAGCTGTGTACCAGCTCTTTCAAGTGCAGCTATGGTATTTTCAAAGTTTGGTTCTTCTTTGTTATTAATAATTTCTTGAATTTCCTCCTTGTGCATGGCAATGCCTCTTTCAAAGGCAGGCAGATAGTGTTCATCCTTTATTTCATTAAAAGGTGGTACCTGGAATGGAGTTGTATATTCACTGAAGAATGGATTCGATGCATCATTCATTATTGTTCCTGTTTGATTACATGCGGCTACCATCAGAGTGGTGGCAGCAATTATTAGCAATATTCTTTTCATTTTGGCAAGAATTGGTTAAACCTATTTCATAGAAGTCCCAAAATTATAACTATAAGCTTAATAATCCAGGTGTTTATTGCTGTTCTACAATATAATGTACTTTGAACCAGCCGCGTACCCCGTATTCTCTAATTAATATCATATTTTTCATATGGTAATTTTCCAGATTGACTAATCACTCTATAATTGTTTAGAAATACTATTTTTGGAAATACTTTCCCATGAGAACTCGAATGCCATGCTTAGATAAGTTGAGTTATGCTGAAATTCCACATGCTGGAGTAAGTGAATGATTATGCCTTGTATCTGGAAGGTAATAAGCTGGTACATCAAGTCAGTCGGGATATCCTTTAGTGTTCCTTTCTCTTTTCCCTCGTCAATAAGGTCATAAAAAAATCCAATATGCTCGGGAATTTCTTTATGGGTAAGTTGTGAAATAAAAGGAGAGTTACTGTATTGTTGTAGAAATAGAAAATCCTGGGGTCGGTTAATGGCCCATTTCACTGTGTTATACCACATTATCCGAACTTTTCGCTTGATGGTCTTTGCATCATCAACCCCGGCAGCAGCTATGGTAAAATAACTTATTCTCGTTTCCTTATAAATGGTATTGATCAGATCTTCCTTGGTATTAAAGTAGTGGAAGAGAGTACCATTAGCTACACCGGCTTCCTTGGCTATGGCAGATGTCGGTGTACTGTGAAATCCCTTTTTGACGAAGAGCCTTCTTGCAGCGAGGAGGATTCTGTCACGTTTATTTTCTAATTTAGATTGACTAATCACTCTACAAATAAATGAAATATTTACTGAATCTCAAAATTAGCTTAGTACTTACCATTATCGTGTCGTAAAATGCTTATGGATAGATGGTTTATTCAGAAAGGAATACCTGGTTTATCTCCCGGCTCACCCATGCAAGTCCTATGATAACATGCAAACTGATTATGCCCCATATCATTCCAAGGAATGGCCATATATACACATCTCCAAAAAAACGGACAAGGAAATGCGCAAAATCGTCATTGTACCAGAATTTATCATAAAGTAAGGGTGCCAGAAGCAGATCTAAAGTGATGGCAATGAATGAGATGGCAACAGACCAGATAATGGTATCCATTGGAAATTTTACGAGGAGATAAAAAATGAAGCTTTTCCAGGTAGATCCCTTACCGAATAGATGTTAATAAAATTTGAGAGACCTGGTTAGCTGTACATCCAACCACCGAAAACCCAGTATCATGAGCAGGGTGCCAACGAAAATAGAAAACCCGGCTACATAGAATAAGGAGTCCAAGTGACAGGGAAAAACCAGTAATGGTGAGCGTGAAATAAAAGATACCTAGTGGAAATGCAAACAGTATATATACTAGATTCACATAAGTTTGCTTCTCACCGAGAACGCTAAAAAAATGAATTCTTTTTTTTTGCCATCTGTGTTTGGGTTTTAGGTGAATTACCTGATTTACAAAACACAGGGGAAATAATCCCCTGACCCGGAAAATTAGTGAGCCGGGTCAGAAGGAACTTTAATCATTAAATGGATTCGGTCTCAACAACTTTTGCCAGGATATCCGCGTAGGGAAGGATAAGGTATTTTTTTCCCTCAAACTCGGTTTCCGTTCCGGAATATTCCTTGAAGAGGACAGTATCCCCAACGGTAATCTCTGCATTATCAATATTACTCAGCCCAATCACCTGCGCCATCTGTGGCTTTTCCTTGGCAGTATCAGGTATGATTATTCCAGCAGCTGTAGTTACTTCAGCTGATTTTTCCGTAATGTCCAGCAATACATTCTCGTTGATTGGTTGTAACTCTTTCATTTGTAATTGTTTAAATATTATTTGTTTGAATTGTTGCAGTGGAATGCAAAAATATAAAATCTTTGCTATCCCTCTATCTCTAAAAGGCGATTGATTTTGGCTTTATCGAAACCTATCACCATTTCTCCGCTGATCAGTGTCTGGGGAACCCCTTGCTGGCCACTTCTTCTAACCATTTCCTGGGCAGCGGATTCATCCTTTGACACATCGATCTCACTAAAACGGATCTTGTTTTTGTTTAAATATGATTTTATGGTTCCACACCAGGAACAGGTTGGTGTGGTATAGACGGTAACCTGTTTTACAGTCTTACCTGCTTTCTCGGCTCTGGCCACATAAACAGCATTCTCAAAAAGGCTTTTGTAATAACCGGGATCATGCGCACCCTTATAAACATTTTTCATTTCCTTCCCTTTAAATTCTACCATGGAAGGAGCGGATGTTATGGAATATGCAGGGTGTATATCCCGAACCCTGTTAACATCTGCTGTATAAATTCCTATGTCAGATACTTCCGCAGCTGCCTTTTCCAAATTTTCATAGGCCCTGTCAGACTGATCTGATCCCTGTTTGAAGATCAGTAAAAACGATCTTTTTTCGCTGTTAATTTTTTGTTCTAATTCCTGCAAGGAATTTACTTCTATAATTTTCATCTGAATGCGATTATAATATATACAAATATACAGATACGTTTACATTTATTGTGCCATAGGGCAAAGCTGGAATTATTGTCAGTCATATGGTAAAGTTGTCAGCCTAATAGATCAGGGATAGATCATTTTTTTAAACAGCCTGACGGAGATGATAGTGAGCGTGAGTATGTATAAAAGGCCAACTGTATAATTAATGGTAAAGGGAAGATCCTGGTATCCCGGATCATATATTTTAAATATCCAGTAATATGGAAGAATACCGAGAATGTATTCCCAGTTGCCTTCAAAAATGTAGGTCAACACAGGAATCATAAATAGAAAATTCAGACCCTTCATCCAGGTTGTGCCAACAATCTTGTTTGAGGCGAATGTGGTGATTATCAAACAGCTTACTGGAGAGACCATGGCCAATGGGATGGAAACGAGGAGCATTTTTCCAAAGAGCCATTCTGTCTGGTTTGACAATATCAGGATCAACAAATTGAATAACAGGGAGAACAGACTTATAAATAATAACCTATAAAGGATGAACACGGATGAGGAAACGGGCAGAACCCTAATGACCGCTAATACCTCAAGGTCTTTCTCATCAAGTAGTATAAATGAAAAGATGAATGCGGGGAACATGGCAGTTACCAGACAGATACTGGCCAGTATGACCATCTTATAAGAAGCCAACATGGGCAATACTTCAAACAGGGGAGGAAGGCCAAACCGGAGAAGGGCAATAAATAGAAACGGTATAAAAAACATGACATATAACACCGGATCCCGGAATATCAGCCTGAGATCATTCATGGTATATGCCAGGATATTTTTCATGTATGGCTGGATAAGATGATGTTCCTGTCAAATGCCCTGAGCGCAAAATGGAACACAAGTCCAAGCCAGATTGGCAGATAAATCATGGCCAGGATGATACGTCCTGCCGGCATGGTATGAAAAGAGGCCCAGAGCAGATCAAGGAATGCCTGTGTTGGGATCAGGTATAGTATCCAGCTGCTAGTGAGGTTGAAAAAGTTCAACAATGGAAGAACAAAAGGGATCATGAATAAGGGTATGATAATAACGAACTGGTTCATGGATCGGACCCTGGATACCCCAATGAATCCGACCAGCGTAAATATGGATGATGTGAATACCACACCGTATATGAATAGAAAATAATGTAAGTGCCACCCGTGACCTGCAATCGCCATAACCAGGCTGCAAACAGTAGCAATTAGTCCCAATGAGATCACCTTTGAAAGGAGATATTCAGTTTTTCTCAGGGGGGTTACTATCAGGGCATTAATGGTTCCTGATCCTTTTTCGAAGAGTACCATGGCACCGATGAAAATGAACCCGATCATTACCGGATCGGAAAAAATAATAACAGCCAGTACCTCATCAAATCCATCTTTGGCCAGTAATTTAAAGACCAATGTATAGGCAGTCGTAATGACAAGGGCTACCGTTATGATCTGGTACCTCCATTGCAGTAAAAGATCCCACCATATGGTTCTTAAAAGCATTCTCATATCAGGTGTCTCCCGGTTATCTTAATAAATACCTCATCCAATGATGCTTCCAGTGAATGGATGGAAATAATCTCCCCGGATTTCAGGATTTCCAAAAAGGATAGGTCCTGTCCAAGCCCCATCAAAGGGAATTCCTGCTGGCGTATTAGTGAGGGCGTATCTTCGTCCGCATATTCTACCCTGACTTTGGATTTGCCGTATTCAAGTTTAAGGTTTTTTGGGGTATCGGTCACCATGATTTCCCCATCCACGATAAAAGAGATCCTGTCACAGAGTTCATCCGCATCATGCATGTTGTGGGTGGTAATGAAGATGGTCTTCCCGGATGCTTTCCTTGCCAGAATAATATCCTTGATCTTTCTTGCATTTACCGGATCCAATCCTGATGTGGGTTCATCGAGAAAGAGAATTTCCGGATCGTGCATGAGTGACCGTATAAAATTCAACCTCACTTTCATTCCCTTGGAATAATTCTCTACTTTCTTCTCTGCATCTTCCAACAGCCCAACCTTTTCCAGCAGTTCTCTGTAATCAATGGTGTGCTGGTAAAAGCTCCCAAAAAACGCAAGGTTTTCCAGGGCTGTGAGTTTCAGGTAATGGTTGGGCAGTTCAAATCCTATTCCAATATGATTGTAGAGTTCTGCATTCCACCTGAGCAGGTCTGTATCTTTAATGTTCACCCTGCCAGCATATCCTTTCAGCAGACCGATGAGAATTTTCTGGGCAGTACTTTTCCCCGCTCCTGACGGACCCAGAAAACCAAATATTTCGCCCTGGTTGATTTTGAAAGTAAGGTTTTTAACGGCTGGTAAATGGCTACCCGGATATTTAAAGGTGAGTTTTTCAGCCTCAATCATTGCCTTGAATGTTTGCAAGTAAATCCATAATGGTCTTTCTGTAGGTTCGTCCCACCGGGATCTCCTTATCCTTTATTATGACAGAATAGGTAGTCCATGAGTCCAGCCTTTTGAATGGGATAATATAGGATCGGTGCACCCTGATAAAGTCTTCATCCGGAAGGATGTCTTCAATATGTTTCAATGTTTGCCGGGTAATCAACCTGCCATTGTCAGTATGGACCATCGCATAGTCTTTTAGTCCCTCGACATACAAAATGCTGGAGGTACTAACCCGGTAATTCTTTTTATCGGAATAGATGGTAATTGATTTATTTGATCTTTCCGGATCTGAAGTTTGTGAGTCGGATTTCCTGGAAATTCTATCGTGGTACCTGTTGATTGACCTGATCAGCCTTTCCAGGGAAATGGGTTTAACCAGGTAATCAATCACATCCAGTTCAAAAGCTTCTACTGCATAATCCCTATAGGCCGTGGTGAAAATTACTTTTGGTGGATGAACAAGGGATTTAAGCATTTCAATACCGGTAATCTCCGGCATCTGAATATCCAGGAACAAAAGGTCAATTTTCTTATTATGTATCACCTGCAGGGCATCCATGGCATTGTTACACCTGTCGATGATCTCCAGTTCAGGAATTTTCTGCATAAGGGATTCAAGGGCATCCAGTGCCAGGGGTTCATCATCTACTAGAAGGCATTTAATGTTCATTATCTGTCAGCCTGGTATCAGGTTCAATTTTACTGAGTATATGTCCTCTTTGTCAAGGATTTCAAGGGTATACCTGTCTTCATAAAGAATGGCAAGTCTCCTCTTCAGGTTCTCCAGTCCGATTCCGCCAGGGGTACTCACTTTTGCAGTGATCCCTGGTTTGGAATTTTCAATATGAAAATTAATACTTCTATCTGATATTTCAAGATGGATTTTTAACCAGACATTGTTTCGTGACTGGCTGATGCCGTGTTTGAATGCATTCTCAACGAAGGGCAGAAGCAATACCGGAGCAATCATCACTTTGTCCGGATTCCCTGTTTTATTAAATGATGCCTGCAACCTGTCACCATACCGCAGTTTTTCAAGTTCAATATAATGGTCGATCAATTCAATCTCCTTAAGCAGTGGAACCTGTTTATTATCCCCGTGATAGATAAGATAATCCAGCAATTCGGATAGTTTAATAATGGCATCAGGAGCCTGATCCGATTTCTGAAGGGCCAGGGCGTAAATATTATTTAGCGTATTAAATAGAAAATGCGGATGGATCTGGGATTTTAATAGTTTTAGCTCTGTTTCAACTTTTTCTTTTATGGCGATTTGTCTCCTTTGCTGCTCATATAGCCAGTATTCAGTCAGTTTGATACCTGTTGACAGGAAAACAATAAAGTAGGTCCCGGCAAGCAGGGAGTATATATCACGGGTGTTATATATTAATATCTGAAATTTTCCATAAATAAAGAATAACATAACGGTTATCAGCTCCAGATCCAGGGAGACAATAATAGTAAATAGCAGGTAGATAAGGAACAATCCATACCTGCTTTTAAAAAGGTACCGGGGGACCAGGAACAATATAATCCAATAAGTTACTCCGGCGGTGATCAGGAGGATAACAAAACTGTAGCAGAGACTCAACCTGTTCCATAGCTCTCCATACCCGAATAAGAGGTTCAGGAAGAACCAGGCAAGAATCCAATACAGTAAGTGCATTAGGGCCCTGAACCATATTTTCTTCACAAATATTTTGGCAAGCTTGCTCATTGCTGGGGTTAAGTGAACATTAAAATTACGATTTATTGAATACAGGGAGGAGAAGACAGAAGGAAATTCGATCTGTGGTCAGGATTCTGTCGATCAATGAAAAAAATATACGACGAATGCTCCTGAGATTCCATTGTAAGCTATCCGTCTACAGGGTAGTCCAGCTGGTCTAAATAGTTGGTTTTAAACTTTGGGGGCAACTAAATTTACCTTCATATATTATTATTTACATCAATAATTATTAATTTAAAAAGATTATCATGAAAACATTAAGTGAATCAATGCAGATGTATGGAGGTTTCTTACTCTGGGTGCAGATCCTCATCATTCTACTCGTGCTATTTATAGCCATCATCAAATTCATTCAGTATTTCGGAAACACTAAACTTTCATCCCTTCCATTTCACAAATCTCACCATGCCATCCTATTTTTGGGCATTTTCAACTTGGTTTGGGGTATGACAATGCAGGTCTTTGGACTGGTGCAGGCGTTGAATGCCATCATCAAGGCGGCAGATGTGTCCCCAGGCCTTATCATGGAGGGCTTGAAAAATTCATTTATCAATCCTTTGATTGGCCTGTCGACCCTCCTGGCTGCTTCTGTTCTCTGGGCCATCCTGCAGAGTCGTTATAATAACATTACCAGGTGAACTTTTGTTTCCAGCTAGGGAATGGTAAAATGAGATTAGGAGGATCTTGATTCTTTTTCATAAAGCTTGTATATTTCTATAAAATGTATGCTATGAAAATGATCAAGATCCTCCTACTTGTTTTTGTGACTTCCTGCTTGCAAAAGGGACCGGTTATACCTGAAGAAGGCTCTGTTCTCTCGGTAGACCTGACAGAAATAAGTTATACCCTTTATGGGGATGGAGAAACAGCTCTGGTATTTGTTCATTGCTGGTGCTGTGACCAGGGGTATTGGAGGGAACAGGTAGATACTTTTTCACAGGAATATAAGGTAGTTACCATAGACCTGGCAGGGCATGGGAAATCTGGAACAGGACGTGATGATTATACCCTGCGGGCCTTTGGTTTTGATGTAGCAAGTGTCGTAAAACAGCTTGAGCTGGACAGGATCATACTGGTAGGTCATTCTATGGGTGGTGGGGTGATCCTTGCAGCAGCCCATCTTTTGAAAGAACAAACCCTGGCAGTGATAGGAGTTGATACCTACCAGGGTTTTCAATATGCACTTTCCGATTCAATGATTGCTCAGTTTGTTGAACCCTTCAAAAAGGACTTTTATTATACAACCATTGGTTTTGTACATGGAATGTTCCCTCCTGATGCGGATAGTATACTGGTCACGGAAATTGCAGAGGATATGGCAAAGGGTCCTGCAGAAGCTGGTATATCAGCCATGATAAACAATATTTCAACGGATCCTGTTGAACTGCTCGAGGGATTGGATATCCCCATTTATTCCATCAATTCCAGGATGTTCCCCATTGATGTTCAAGCCAACCGTGAGCTATATCCTGATTTCGAGGTAAGGTTTATTGAAGGAGCAGGGCATTTTGTTCAACTGGAAGATCCCAAGGCATTTAACAGCCAATTAATCGATATTCTTAAAGAGATTAACTGATAGACTTTTTATAGCTCCTGTATGCATACCAGGGAATGAAAAGGATGGCAAACAGGAACAAACCTCCTGTGATGATTAGTTCAGCTCCCGGAAGATTGAGTTGCCTGAACATTATACCTGCCATGGGTAGAAAGCAAAAAATCGCTCCTATCACATACATGATCTGTTTATTGATAGTATAAAAAATTATGAGAGAGGCTGCCAGTAAAAACAGGCTTAGTGCAAGAATGTAATTACTGTAAGGTACCTGATGCAACATGAACAGGAGTCCCAGGATCAATGTCATGACAGAAAGAGCAGAGGAGGAAAAGGCGGTTTTTTTCATGAAGAAGTTATGGCAGTGGTTAAGAATTCATCCACTTAAAATTAGCATGAATTTTTAGAAAGAAAAACCTGCACTATCCAAATTATCTGATAACGGTTCTATGGCGCATATCATAGCGCTGTCCCTTTATTAAAAAGTAGAATTCTTCGGAGCCTGCTGGCAACAGATAGGTGGTGTCCCTCTCTGCAGACCAACGGCAACGGTCGTATATGGCCACATTATTGATAAATGAAAGTCCCTCAAGATGATCCCCAGCCATGATGGTGTTGGCCCTGGTATCTCCCCTGGCCAGGAATGAACCCTGTATGGTTGCCCCGGCAATGATCAAATGGCCGTTTTCTGGTCCTATTGTAAGTAAAGGATCCAACTGTCCATTTATGATGCCTGTTATAAACAGACTGAATATCAGTATGTAATGAAGATTTCTAAGCATAATTGATCATGTTTGGTAATCAGTAAAATTAGCAAAGATCCATTGACTTTAATCCCGGGATTTACTAATTTTGCAAACCGACCGTCGGTATGTAAACTATTGTGACTAAGAAAAAAGGCAAAGAAATTCGCACAGAGGAGATCGTTCAGGCAGCTGTTCAGGAATTCCTTGAAAAAGGCTACGAAGGAGCTTCCATGGACAATATCGCCAGGCGTGCTTCTCTCAGCAAAGGTGGTTTGTATCATCATTTCAGGAGCAAAGACGAGATCCTGATCTATGCAAGCCAGAAATTATCGGTCCCTGAAGAAGAGATTTTCAGGAGGATATTGTTGAACCGGAGTATGGAAAAAGGGCTGAAAGAATTTATCTCAGAATACGTAAACTATTGGGTAGACAATAAGGAAAACCTGAAATTTTATTTTTTATCAATGGTCAAGGCTTTTGAGGATGAAAAATTAAGTAATCTTTACCGAAGGTATGCTGAAGATGTTTTTGAAATGCTGGAATCAATGTTTGAAATGGGGATGCAGAACAGGGAATTCCGTGAACATAATCCAACCGCAAGAAGCACAGCTCTGATATCTGCTATCAATGGGGTGCTGGCTTATATGATGTTAGGTGTCGGACCTTCGGGTAAGGAGATTATCACTTATTTCCAGAAGATATTCATTGATGAGATCATGATTTGACATGAACCAAAAGCTGAATCACCTGGAGACCGCCCTGGAAATCAGGAATCTGGTCAGGTATTACGACGATTTACTAGCCGTAGATAGACTTTCTCTACAGGTAAGAAAAGGAGAGGTATTTGGATTCCTGGGTCCCAATGGAGCAGGTAAAACCACTTCTATACGTATGATGTGTGGATTATTGAAACCCACTTCTGGGGAGGTTTTAATAGACGGAGAAAATATCTATCATTCCAGTATCCGATCTCACCATCAGAGGGTTGGTATCTGTCCACAGGAAATCATACTCTGGAACAAGCTGACATGTTTTGAGCAACTGGTTTTTATGGGACGGATGTACAATGTTCCGGGAAAAATTGCCAGGGAAAGGGCAGATCAGTTGCTTGACAGGATAGGGCTCAGGGAAAAGAAAAATAAACTGGTATCCACCCTGTCCGGAGGCATGAAGAGGAGAATGAATGTCATCATGGCCATCATCCATGAACCAGAAATTGTGGTTTTCGACGAGCCTGAAGCCGGACTAGATCCTCAGAGCCGTATTATGGTCAGAGATTTTATACAGCAAACATCAACCGAAAGAACCGTCATATTTACCACCCATAATATGGATGAGGCGGAGAGGATTTCAGACAGGGTAGCCATCATTGATAGGGGAAAACTTATACAGCTTGATACACCAGAGCATCTGAAAAAGTCGATCGGAGAAGGAGATATAATTGAACTTAGAATTCAGGTAACCAAAGATAAATCCATTGATATCGTGTCAGATAAACTTCGGGAGAATAAATTTGATTTGATAATTTCAGGAGAGAGATGGATCATCAAGGCCATGGATCTGGTTCCAAAAATCCCCATGATATACAAAATCTTTGAACAGGAAGGAATTCAGGTAAACAGCATGAATATGCGGGAAAATACCCTGGAAGATGTTTTTATCCACCTGACCGGAAGGAGACTCAGGCAATGAAATGGTATTTTGTATTTGTTAAAAGTATCCGCGAACAAATCAGAGATTATTGGATCCTGCTGTTGACAATATCCCTTGCTCCTTTCTTTGTTTTCATGTACTACCTGATGGTGGAAACCGAAATGCAGGAATTCAATATCATACTGGTAAACCAGGATAAAGGGACATTTTTTATGGAGCAGCCCATCAATCTGGGTGATTCCCTGATCCATTTTATGCAGCTGATATCGATGGAGCAGGAAAAATCTATGTTGCATTATGTTGAGCTTGATGAACGACAGGCTGGGATTAACCTGCTTCAGAAAGGGGAAGCCGATGTGTTGGTTGTTATTCCACAGCAATTATCCCATCAGCTGCTTAACCTTGAATATGATGACTCCGCAGGAAGGGTATTTGAACTCGTGGGGGATGTAACAGATATGCAGTATATCATTGGTGCTGTATGGTCCGAAGAACTGGTAAACCAGTTTATCAGGGAGGTCTCAGAGATTGCTTTACCCATTGGATGGAAAGAAACTACCCTGGGGCACTCGGGACAAAGGACGACATTTGAGTTATATGTACCCGGCATGATGATCCTGGCCATTATCATGATGATATTTTCTGCTTCTGCCGCAATTGTGAGAGAGCCTGAAGCCAGAACCCTTGAAAGGCTGAAAGTATCAAACCTTTCTGCCTTGGAGTTCCTGGGAGGGATATCCCTGATACAGGTAATCATTGCCATTATATCCCTGCTGCTGACCATGCTGGTAGCGGTCACCCTGGGTTATACTCTGCTACCAGGAACCTTCTGGTTTATCATGCTGGTGGCTTTTATAACCAGTCTGTCGATGATAGCATTCAGCCTGATTGTTGCAGCTATCTGCCGCTCCATAAGGGATGTAGCCATCATTGGTACATTTCCTTTATTTATACTCATGTTCTTCACCGGTGCTGCCTTTCCCATAAGTGGTGGAAGACTTTTTACCCTGGCTGGTAACACTTTTCATATCAATGATATGCTTTCGCCTACCTGGGCAGTTGATGCCCTGAACAAAGTACTTATCAAAGGGCAGGACATAAAGGAAACCATTCCCGACCTGACAATGATCCTGGTGTTGACCCTGGCCTATGCTGTCATAGGAGTCTGGGCATTCAGGCGCAGGCATATGCGTGCAGCATGACTTTCCTTGTACAAAACGCAACAAAATCAACAGAGTTTACATATAAAGGGTTATGATGAAAAGAAATACACTTATTGGTTTTTTTGTATTAATGCTGATTGCCTTTCTGGTTACTGCTTGCGGTTCGCTTGACGACTGTAAATCATGTAGCAAGGTGACCTACAATAATGATGGTGAGATCGGCAGGACACCTGCTGTTCCCTATTGTGGTGATGAGCTGGCTGAAATAGAAAACACAGCTCCGGTGACTGTCCTTGGAGTAACTACTGAGTGGCAATGTAATTAACCGGATCAGACACGTACGCCGATCACAGTAACATCATCGATCTGTTCAACATCCTCTCTCCATTCTTCAAATATCCTGTCCAGTTCGGCTCCCTGGTCATACATGGTTTTAGCCTGTAACTCCCCAAGCGTTACTTTGAAATTTTTGCTCAGGTATTTCTTCTGGTTCGGACCACCGAACTGATCTACAAATCCATCAGAGAAGATATAAAAGGTATCTCCCTGTTTCAGGTCTATCCAATGATTGGTAAAAGGTTTCATGGTTTCATGGATGGCCACAGGCATTTTATCTCCTTTGATCTCAGTTAACTCACCTTTGCTCAGTATCCATAGGGGACAGAAGGCACCGGCGAACTGCAGGGACCTTTTTTCCGGATCCAGCAGGCATACACAGATATCCATACCATCCTTTATTTCGCTTTCAGAGTCTTTCTGTTTAAGGGCATGGATGATCTCCTCCCGCAAATGATTTATTACCTGGTCAGGCTGAATGATGCCCTTGTTCAGGATAATCTCATTTAGAAAACTCACACCCAGCATGCTCATAAAAGCACCAGGGACCCCATGTCCGGTACAATCTGCAGAGATGATCATGATCCGGGAACCGATATCTGCTACCCAATAAAAATCACCACTGACAATATCCCTGGGCTTATATAGCACGAAGTGATCGAGTTTTTCTGAGAAGAGCTCCAGTGAAGGTAGCAGTGCAGTCTGAATGCGGAGGGCGTAATGAATGCTGTCAGTAATGTGCTGTTTCTGGTATGTAATCTGGTCACGTTGTGATTCAGCGATCTCCTTTTGTTGCTGGATCTCATCTTTCTGATGAAGTATTTGGCGGTTCTTTGCTTCAAGTTGGATATTCGATTCCTTTTTGATCCGGTAGCCCCGATATATGAAATAGCCCAAACCTGATACGAGGATCAAAGCAAGAACAAAAAACCAGATCAGCATCTTTTGCTTTTCAATGGCTTCGAGCCGTTCGATCAAAATGGTCTGTTGTTCAGATATTTGGATTGACTGTTTATCGATCTGGCCCTCCTGTTGATTAATTTTCTCCTGTTGCTTGCCAAGGATGGATAGCTGGGATTGAACCTCCTGCTTCTGTCTGACAATCTCTTCATTTTGCTGTCCAATCTCCCGGACCTGCCGATCAAGTATGAAGGTTTTCTGCTCAATGGTTTTTTCCTTATCCTGGATCTCTTTGTTTAAACTGTCCAGGCGTGCTCGCTGTGCCATGATCATGGTTGATTGTCTGACAATTTCAACCTCCTGGGAATCAATTACTATCTTTTGTTCCTGTACGACTTCTTTTTCTTGCTCAAGAGCGATATCAGTCTCAATAAAAAGTGCTTCCCAGTCCTCCCTGGTCTTAATGGCCTGCTCCCTGAACAATTCATTAACCTTTAGGTCCTCCATATGCAGCTTCTCCTCATGCAGTTCAAACCGGGGCTCTCCTTCTGCCATTACAAAATTGATCATGGACTCATTAAATGAATAACCCTCACTGATGACCAGGGTATTATTTCCCCGGGTTCTCTCCAGCACTTCTTTCATTTTGAAATTCTCACTGTTATTAACATACAGGATATGGCATTTTTCGATGTTATCCAGTTCGGGGTACATAAGGACTTTAATAGGTTTTTCCTGGATGAATCTGCGTGTTTTTGCCATCTCATAAAGTTCCCAGTAGAAGTCAGTATTCCTGCCCATCACCCCAATCTTGAAATCCGAGTGCAATTGGATCTCATCATCATATTCTATATATTTTGCTATGTCCAGGATAAACAATGCACGAGTGGCATTATCCATTTCTTCCTGGGCATTGACTGTATTTGGCTGGGATACGAGGAAGGTAAAAAGGAATAGTGAAATAATTCTCTTCATATATGGAGGATAAAATTGATTCCTAAAGATCCTTGGCACATCGGAAACCTACATTTATATCTACCCAATGTGGTCTGAGGCTCTGCCGGAAAACAACGGTAGCACACATTTTTCCAGACCGCCAGCCTCCGCCCCGAATAACCCTGCGTTTGCCATATTGGGGACCGATGGGATTATCAGGCGGAGCTTCAAGGAAATAATCTTTGGCATAGTAATCACTTACCCATTCAACTACATTTCCTGCCATGTCGTGGAGACCATACCCGTTGGCCGGCAGAGATCCAACCCGGATAGGATGTCCATAGGTCCCATTATAATTGCAAAGTGTGGAATCAACATCATTTCCGTTTGGATAGTTTTTTTTGGCAAGTCCACCCCTGGCAGCATATTCCCATTCGGCTTCTGTTGGCAGCCTCATTCCTTTCCATTCGGCATACTTCATGGCTGAAATCCAGGTAACCCCGATTACAGGATGGTCTGGGAAACCAGGTCCGCTGCAAAATTTTTCCAGGCCCCAGAACTCAGGTAATGGGTGGCCGGTGGACTCGCAAAATTTGAGATACTGGGCATTGGTAACTTCATATTTATCAATATAAAATGAATCGACCCGTACCTGGTGGGCAGCATTGTCCACATAATTATTTCTTGGACTTGGCCTGACTCCCATGGAATATTCTCCACCCGGTATCAGTACAATCTCTGACTGAATATCACCGGCAAAGGTAATCATGGGTATGGCTAAAATTATAATGGATAATAAAATGCTTTTCATATCGGTTAATTTAGGAGAATTTTAAGCATATATCAAAACAGGTTTTCAACCAGCTTATCTGCAATAGATGGATGGGTTGATGTGAACCGGAGCTATAAAGCATCGAACCGAATCTTTGCCCTGAATGCGGCATTTTCATCACTGGCCCTTATCCCTTCCATGTATTCAAACGGATCCGGTTGGCAAACATTCCTGATCCTGATTACTACTTCTTCACCAAATCTTGTCTCAGCCTGATAATTGATCTGGAATTCCTTCACATTCTTTTTTTCATAGATTTCCTGCGGATAGCAGTCCTGTACCCATTCGATGTACTTCACTGCATTTACGTGTTTGTTAATATCCAGGTCAGAATACCGGGCTACCACTGGCATTTGCCGGTCAGGTTCCGGGATCCTAGGAAGCTTATCTGGTACAGCCTCAATGGCATGGTAATCATCGATGTGAAAAGTGTGAAGGCTGTTATTATCCTCCATCTTTTTTGGTCGGCCGGTATTCACGTCCAGGATCAGCCAGGCAGTAGTGGCTGTCGTTAGTAAACTATTATCTGCTGAGAGGATACGGTAATCACGCATAAAAAAGAGCTTGTTGACTCCTTTGGGCCAGGTCTCTACTTTGATCTGTTCATCCATACTGGGATACTTATGCATGATGATATGAAAGCGTGACAATACCCAGTATACATTTTCTTTTTTCATGTCATGATAGCCAAACTGAAATTTATTGGCATGAACCGCAGCACTGTCTAGAAGGATATTGCAAAGGGTATAAAACTTGGTCTGTCCATTCAGACTTACATCATAAGAGGGTATTTTGTCATCCAGTCTGAGGATCAGGTCTGATTTTTCAGAAATCATGATTCAGGATTTTTTTCATCACGATTTACCATTTCTGGTGAGAAAGCCGGTATACAAATAGCGATATATTCAGCACCTTCTTTCCCGGGTGAACTATACCTTACCCATTCTCCTTTGCTGACCAAAATGGCCTGGTTCTGATGTACATAGAACTCATCCTTTTTTGTTTCAACCTTTAGTGTACCGGTGAGGACAACCGTATATTCATCGAACTCCGGTGTTTGTCCCGGTTCCTGCCAGCCTGACGGACTTTTCATATGAGCAATACTGATCTTTTTGCTCTGGCTGTTTACCCTCCCGAAAAATTCCTTTATGGCCTTGGGCATATTGCCCGCAGCTTTTACCAGTTTTGGGGATTGGATCAGTTTTATCATTTATGGTGGATTTAGGCTTATAAAGATAAACATCTTGCTTATATTTAGGGAAGCATGAACCTGTATTTCATTCTTGTAAAACCCGCTGTACCCGGTAATATAGGTGCAGCGGCAAGGGCCATTAAAACCATGGGTTATACCCGGTTGAGGCTGGTGGCTCCAGGTGATTATCTGGGACCCGAAGCCAGGATGCTGGCTCATGCATCAGAAGAGATCCTGGAAAGTGCACAGGTGTACGAGGGACTAACAGAAGCCATTGCTGATCTGGATATGACTGTGGCCACTACGGCTAAAAGAAGAGATGTAAAGGTGGAATATCGCAGCGCTTCAGAAATTCCTGGCCTGATTCTGTCCAAAGGGGATACTGTGAATAAAATCGGACTGGTATTTGGCCGTGAGGAATCCGGACTGACCAATGATGAAATCAGGATGTGTGACCTGGTCTCGAGCATTCCGATGAATGGACCTTACCCTTCTTTGAATCTTGGGCAATCAGTAATGATCTATGCCTATATCATGGCATCGTTCGAGCAGATCGAAAAGGAACCAACTTCCCACTCCATGGATCAGAAAGGTTTTCGGGCCATGATGGATAAATCAAAGACTGTGTTAAAAGACCTGGATATCGAGAAAAACCCGGCATTGTATAACAGAATACTGGAGAGACTAGCTTCACTCGGAGAAGACGATATTCATCTGCTTCATTCTATATTGAACCGCTACCTGAAATAAGCTCGGCGGAACCTTTAAAAATATCCTTGAACAATCCATCCCTGGTGATCCTGAAATAAGATTCGGGATTGATCGTGCTGTGAAGGATTAGTTCATCACCAACCTGAGAATATACCCTCAGTAGTAGGGGATCCATATTCATGCCTTCGAAAGTAACCTGATATATCGGATTGGATAAGGGAGAAAAACCATCGGCAAAATTACCATGGCTTTTGCGGGACAAACCATCCAGGTATTGGGCTATGCTGGTTGAATCTGCGAGAATCCCGTTGATGGTCCAGTTTACATCCTGTTTCTTGGCAATAAAACCGCTGTCAGCAGGATATTCAAAAACCATTCTTGTGATCTGTTCTTTCGTCAGTCTGCAAATGGTCTGGTCTCTCCAATTATTAAATCCCTGGTTGATACTCATGGCCAGGAATCCTTCCACCGCATAAACTTCGTTTTCATCACTTTTCCTGACATAGGTGATACCGGTGCCGTATTGCTGCCCGTATCCCGTATACCCACCAGCAGGTGGCTGATAATTGAACCTTCCGATGATCAAGTCGAGGGTGGTCTTTTTCCCCTCTTTTACCATCACCCTTGTCCCCAATGAATCATTTACATGAAATTCGGTCCATTTCTCTTTTGAACGAGCCACCAGGCGGTCTGCTTTCAGGTTCATCAATTCATTCAGGGTATTGCCTATGCTATTTATATCAGCAGGAGCTGACAGTTCATCTTTTGAAACAATCCAGCCAATACCTTCTCGGCTAAAGACAAGCTCTGCACCCTGTTCAGCCTGGGGGTAAAGGTAAATGCTTGAAATCCTGCCCGTGTCAATTTCCACAAGGTCAGTATCCAATGTCCGTTCGGCCTTTTTGGCAGTAAAGACCCTGGTCAGAACCAATACCCCAGCAAGGCTAAGAAAAACGATCAGTAAAGTCCGGTTATTGAATTTTCCACTCATGTTTTTATGCCATTAATGTTAAGAATAATTAGCTTCCATACGTGCTACCCGTTGATTTCTGCGATACTGGTATCGGACAAATCCATAGATCAATACCAGGATTATGGGCAATAGAAAATTCAGCCATTTAAGCACTCCCCTGGTACTGTCTTCCATCTGCTTGATTGGTCTTGAACTTACCCCTTTGGTACGGAGGCTAATCAAGCCTGTATCATCACTCAACCAGTCAATACTGTTGACCATCAGGCTGATATTATCCGGCTGCACCTGCTGTTGTCCACCTGCATTTACCGGGAAATCACCATCTGCCAGAACAATCATTTTACTATAGGTATTCCCATCCAGGTTTCCTTCCAGGGCAGCTCCGAGCACCTGGTTCTGAAGGGGGAAGTCTATTTCTGACCACTGTCGCTGGTAATTGAAATACTGGGGAGCCTGTTGCGTTCCGGATCTTTCTGAACTGAACACCAACGGTGTATAGGATATGGATGAATCTCCCATGAAATCCATGGTACTTGCAAATTGCAGCACTACTGCTTCCAATCCGGATGTAACCTCATGATCTGCAAATTTGTTGATGATGGGAATATATGGTATGGCTACACTGGAGATCTGGATGGCATTTCCAACCTGCTGTTGCATGGTTGCACTGACGCAATTGGCATCCACTATAAAATTCTCATTGATGACCAGGCCCTTCTCCCGCAACCAGGATTCCAGTCCGGTATACAGGGGACTTCCATAACCTCCTTGCAGATCACCGCTGACCCTGTTCAAGGCAATAAACAATCTTCCGCCACGAGACAGGAAATGGTCAAGTTGTGCAAACACAATGGGGGAAATAGTATCGGCAGGCCTAATGATGGCAAGGGTCTTAATATAGGCCGGAATGAATGTAGAATCTGTGATGTTCACATTTTCCATACGGTATAATATACTTAGTTCCTGGTTTGCCTGGACCAGTTCATTCAGCCCTGCTTCTCCATTTCCCTGAAGCAGTCCGACAACCGGTTTATCAACGATGGCAAGTTTTTTAATGGCCGTTGATAGGGCATATTCCATGGCCAGTCCGGGTTCAACCACAGGGATGACTTCTTTCCTTTCCCCCAGGTTCAAAACAGCACCCAGGTAGGCCCGTTGCTGTTTCATCTGGTCTTTTTCCCTAACGTTTATCATCACCGGTTGAATTCCGTTCTGCATGGCTTCCTGTTCGAGCTGTTCATCTTCATTGGGACTGGTGAACTCATATACCAGCATCTGTCCTGAGAGTTTCCCGTATTCAACAAGCATTTCCCTGAAATCATTTTTGGTTTTGATCAGCTGGGCTGGGACGTCCTTGCTGAAATAGGCCTGCACGGTAATTGGTTCGGTGAGGTCCTGCAGAATGTCTTTGGTTGCCTTGCTCAAAGTGTATTGTTTGTCTTCGGTAAGATCAAGGCGGAGATAGAATTGTTCCGATAGGAGGTTGATTACCAATAGGATGGCCACAAACAATACAATGCTTATCGTGAATTTATCTGCTTTCATTTTTCTCGTGGTATTATTAGTTAGACAAACTTCTTTTTGAAAGGGATACCTCTGAGAGGAAGATGCCCAATACAATCACCGAGAGAAAAAAGACCAGATCACCAGTGTCAAGCACACCCCTTGAAATGCTGTCAAAATGGACCCGCATGCTCAGGCCGTTGAACAGCTGTCCGAAAAAACCTGTAAAACTGGATGCAAGCATATCAAAAAGCAGGTGGAAGAATATACCTATAAACAAAGCAGTGAGATAAGCCACGATCTGGTTTCTGGTAATACTGCTTGCCCATAGTCCAATACTGATATAAGCTGCAGACATGAGGGTTAGTCCCAGATAACCACAAATAACGGCCCCCACATCCAGGTTCCCGATGCTTCCGATGGTGATTACATAGGGGAGGGTAAAAACCAGTGCCACAAGGATCAGCAGGAGGGTTGACAGGAATTTCCCGACAACTACCTGCCTGTCAGTAATGGCCCTTGTCAGCAATAATTCGATGGTCCCTGACCGGACCTCCTCAGCCAGCAGTCGCATGGTCAATGCAGGGATAAAGAAGAACAGTGTCCAGTAAGCAATCATAAAAAATGCCCTGAGGTTTGCCTGTCCGACAAAAAAAACATCAGAACCAAAAAGCCATGTAAAAAATCCGCTGATCCCCAGGAACAATACCAGCAGAATGTAGGCAATCAGGGAATCGAAAAAGGACCGGAATTCCCTCTTGGTAAGTATCCAGATGGTGTTCATATATATCTTGAGTTTATAAGGTGATTAATCGGTGGTTAATTCTCTGAAAATATCTTCGAGTTTGGTCTCGGTAGGGATCAATTCTGTCAGGGTCCAGTTGTTTTTAACAACTAGCTGAAAGACCTCTTTGGCAGAATGACTCCCGGCATGGCTCTGAATATCAAACCTATTTTGTTGTCTGTCAGCAAAATCTACCATGGAGACAGAAGGTAATCCCTGCAGGGCCTCAAAGATGGCATTAGGATCTCCATCTTCTATCCTGGTTTTCAGGATTTCTTGTCCACTGGCCTGTTTTCTCAGGTTTTCGGCAGATCCATCTGCTACGATCCTGCCCCTGTTGATTATGAGTATACGGTCACATGTGGCTTCCACTTCCGGCAGGATATGCGTGCTCAGGATAACGGTCTTTTCCCTTCCCAGTTCCCGGATCAATTTCCGGATCTCAACAATCTGGTTGGGATCAAGTCCTGATGTCGGTTCATCGAGTACCAGGATTTTGGGATCATGGATCATTGCCTGTGCCAATCCCACGCGTTGTTTAAATCCCTTAGATAACTCCCCGATCTTTTTGTGTTTCTCTGCATTGAGTCCCGTGATCCTGATCATCTCCACCACCCTCAAGGGGATGTCCTGCCTGGGAATACCCTGCAATCCTGCAACAAACTCCAGGTAATCCATAACGGGCATATCATAGTACAATGGGTTGTTTTCTGGCAGGTAACCAATATGCTTTTTGATGTCTTCTGATGAATCATCCATACGTTTACCACCCACTTCGATGTTGCCTTCAGAGGGTGTAATGAAATTGGTGATCATCCGCATAGTGGTAGTTTTCCCTGCCCCGTTGGGTCCCAGGAACCCAAGAATCTCGCCGGTTTTAACCTCAAAAGAAATGCTGTCGACTGCTCGCTGGCCGCCGAACTTTTTTGTAAGGTTCTCAATTCTGATATCCATACAAATTTAAAATTAGTAAGTTGATAAAAAACAACAGCAATAGACTTGATTTTGCTGAAGCAACGCGAATATGATAAAAAAAATTAAATTTCGATACTTCTGGCTGACTTTTTTTGCTGCCCGGGCAGTTGTTGCCATTGTGGATTAAACTGATCTATTGAATCATACAGGAAAGTAACTTCCTCCCGGAACTTTTCCATCCATTCTTTCTGCACCTTCCATTTGGCATCGGGATGAGCTTTTTGCCCTGGTACCTGACCCTGCGCCAGAGTCCCGTTAAAAAGCACGGTGATCATTATTATAGCTCCTGTAATAAGCAGAGATCGCATCTTTTTCATGACTTATAATTTCACAGATTTATTTCTGCAAAAATACTGGTTGAATCGCTGGATTGCCAGGAATATAAATCCTTTTAACCTCTTTTAACTTTTTTTAAGAATTTCCCGGTTCAAACCTGGAGAGTGCTAAATATTGTCGCCAATTTGGGTAATTTTAAATGGACTAATTACTTCTCGACATGAAGAATAAAAATCCGCCAGTAAATAGGGTGCAAAAAAAAGTATGGGCTAACTTATTAGACAGAATCGGAGCATTTATTTCAGACTTGTTTTGGAAATGTGCCAGCTTTCTGAAACCGGATCCGATAGTGTGGAGAGGTGCTGGCCTGGGACTGGGGGGGATGGTGATTATCCTGCTTTTGGTTATGGCTTTCCTGATGTTCAAAAGCCTGGGAGTTACGGGAGCTGTTTTACTCATTGTATTTTTTATCGGCATTTCCGTTTTGGCTGCCACGGGCATATATTTCGGATTGAAACTGGCTGACCAGATTCCGGCCTTCTACCGGTTTATGCTATTTGCTGCCGTGGTTGCTATGCTAAATTTCTGGAAAGGGAATACTGAGGCCAGGATATTATTGGTTGTTTATACGCTGCTTACAGCTTCCATCCTGGGTGGTGTAACGGCCGTATTAATAATGAGAAAATGGGAAACCATGGCCAAAGCCAAAAAAGCCCTAAACCTGGGCATTCTAATAGTTGGTGCAGGGGCAATGACATTCGGATTTACCTGGTTATTCGTGGAAGGATTTAAATCAGATACGCCTTATAATGCAGCACTCATGTCTGAATACAGGCCGGCTCATATTACTCTCCAGGATCCTTCATTGGCAGGAGAATATACCATACTTGAACTTACTTATGGGAGTGGTACTGACAAACACCGGCCAGCTTTTGGGGAGAATGTTACCATCCCGACTGATTCTGTTGACGGGAGCCCTTATGTTTCAAACTGGAAGAAACTGCATGGATGGGCACGAACCAGGTATTGGGGATTTGATGATAAAGCCCTGCCTCTGAATGCGAGGGTATGGTACCCTGGAGGTAAAGGGACCTTTCCCCTTGTCCTGATTGTCCACGGCAACCATGGTGACAGGGAATTTTCTGATCCGGGTTATGAATACCTGGGAAGGTTGATGGCCAGCAGGGGATTTATTTTTGCATCTGTGGATGAAAATTTCCTCAATGGTGCATGGTATGATTTTTTCGATCACCTGAAAACGGAAAATGACTGCAGGGCATGGCTCCTGTTGAAGCACCTGGAATTGTGGAGAGCCTGGAACAGGGATCCCAAAAATCCCTTTTACGGGAAAGTAGACATGGATAATATTGGACTGATTGGGCATTCAAGGGGAGGAGAAGCAGTAGCCATAGCTGCTTGTTTTAACAGGCTGCCACGTAATCCGGACGATGCCACCCTTGACTTTGATTTCAATTTCAATCTGCGTTCAATCATTGCCATTGCCCCGGTGGATGGCCAGTACAGACCCTCAGGGACAGAGACCATCCTCGAAGATGTAAATTATCTTGTCATTCAGGGATCCAATGATATGGACCTGCGGAGTTATGAGGGAACCAGGCAATTCCATAGAACAGAATTTATGGACACAGCCCATCATGTGAAGGCAGGATTATATGTCTTTGGGGCTAACCATGGGCAGTTTAACACCATATGGGGAAGGAATGACAACACTTTCCCATATATGGTAATATTTAATAAACGACAGATCATTTCCAGCGTGGAACAGGAAAAAATAGGAAAGGTTTTTTTCTCTGCTTTCCTGGAAGCCACCCTTAATGGAAAGGCTGGGTATTTTAATCTGTTCAGAGATTACCGTTCGGGCATTGACTGGTTACCTGAAACGGTTTTCATTACCCAGTATGAAGACCCTGCATGCGAATTTATCTGCACTTTCGAAGAGGATTTAAATGTAATAAGCACGACCCTTGAAAATGGGGAGATCCATTCTGAAAATCTTACGGTATGGAAAGAGGGTGTTGTCCCGCTAAAAAAGGGTACACAAGTCACCCGTGCAGTTTATGCAGGATGGAACCTGGAAGAAACAGATTCAATCCCCGGCGTCCTGAGTATACGGCAGCAGGGAGCAAATCAATTCAGCATTGACAAAAATTCATACTTATATTTTGTCATGGCAGATGCCAAGGAAAATTCAGATAAGAAAGAAAGCTCCAATAAGAAAACTGAGGATGATAAGAAAGAACCCATTGATCTGACCATTGTCCTGGTTGACTCTGCGGGACAGGAGGCAGCGTTGCCATTAAGCTCCTATTCTTATTTGTCAAGGCAGCTGGAGCCTAAGCTAATGAAAGCTGATTTCATGACAGATGTTACAAAATCGGAACCGGTTTTCCAGGTATTCTTTTATCCGCTTTCAGCATTCAGAGAGCACAATTCCAGGCTGAATATTGAGAGTATCCTTGAAATCCGCTTTGTATTTGACAGGACGGAGGAAGGGGTTGTAGTTATCGATAATATTGGGTTCTGGAAAGATCAGGTGAATGCAGCGATATGACTTACTGCTCGTCTTTATAATTCAGGTTGTAACCTTAGTTTTAGATAAACGTCATATGTTATATTAATAAGCACTTAAATCAAGTTAAAATGAAACAGAAAATCCTTATCAATGCCACTTCAGCCCTACTATTACTATTACTTGTCGTACCTTCTCTTTTTGCTCAGGTAAGAGGGAATGGGAATGTTGAAAAGCAGGAAAGAAGTGTCGGTGATTTTACCGGGATAGAAGTTAGAAGTGGGATAGACCTGATCGTCAAGCAGGGTGACCAACCCACTGTAATCATAGAGACTGATGAAAATTTGCAGGAATATATTATCACGGAGGTAGAATCAGGGATCCTGAAAATCTATGTACTGAAAAATGCTAGAATATTCAAAAGTTCGGCCATGGATGCCCATGTTACAGTGAACCAATTGAGTAAGCTCAGAGTTTCAGGAGGCGGTGACGTTCAAAGCCAAGGTCAAATCAACACTGATGATATTGGCATAGCCATTTCAGGTGGAGGAGATCTCCAGTTCGACCTGAAGGCAAAGCGCGCAAAATGTGATGTTAGTGGTGGAGGAGATGTGGGTTTGGATGCAGACATAGAGGAATTTAAAGCAGCACTTAGTGGCGGGGGTGACATTCATTTTGATGGTGATCTCGGGTTGCTTGACCTGAGTGTGTCAGGAGGGGGTGATGCCAAAATTAGTGGTGGCAGTGAAGCCGATGGTGTGATGGTAAGCATGTCAGGCGGCGGTGATCTGATACTGGAGATCGCCTGTAAGAAAATCAAGGTCTCATCTGTTGGAGGCGGAGATGTATCAGCCAGTGCCGGATCTGATGTATTACAGGCAGGATTCTCACTTGCCGGAGGAGGTGACCTTTCCCTGGAAATAGATGCTGGAGATATAGCAATAAGTATAGGTGGAGGAGGAGATGCTTCCCTGAGAGGATCAGCGAACAAATTTTCGTGCGAAATTAAAAGCGGTGGTGATCTGGATGCTCCGGATTTCAGGGTCAAGGCTGCAAAGATTGATTTGTCAGGTGGAGGGAATGGCAGCATCCATGTTGATGAAGAGCTTATTATAAACGCTAGTGGTGGATCAGATATTTATTTAAGTGGTGATCCACATATTGATGCGAACCTATCCGGTGGAGGCAAGGTCCACAGGAAATAATTATATTATAAAGGGAATGACTGCCTTTCTTTCAGTGGGGTAATCTGAGAATTTTTCCCTGTACCATCTATGATGGTCAAGTGCCCTCGGTACCAGGTTTACTATGCTCCAGATGGCGAAAGCAAGGGCTGCCGGGCTCCAGGTCATAATAGCAAAACCGGTCCATTCCAGGATTTCACCGAAGAAATTTGGGCAGGATATATATTTAAACAGACCGCCAGTCGGTATGGAGTATCCATTATTTATGGAAGACCTGAGGGCCAAAAGTACATTATCAGATTTTAGATTGATGGCCATTCCCAAAATGAAGAGAATTCCACCAGCAATAAACCTGAAATCATACAACCACTCAATTCCGTATTCCCCTGAAACAGTTCCAAAATAATATCCGTTGATAAAGCCATTGACCAGGTTAAAGAAAATGGCAAAAATGGCAATGATCAAGGGCATTAACTTTTTCGATGTATGGGTCCGAAGGGGAAAAATGATAGCCCGGTTGGAATAATGAACGGTATACAGCAGGAAAAAGATGAGTGTTACGATGTTCACAGGGTTTGGTCCCACAAAGAAAAACATTACAAACATGACCAGGGCTGTGAGTTCCATGATGATCCATCCCAGGCGGTTAGGGATCATTGGCCCCCAGCCCTTTCTGGAATGCCGACCGTACGGTGCAGTTATGCTCAGAAGGACAGGGAAGAGAATGATCCCAAATGCTATCCAGATTTTTATAAGCAGGTAATATTGTGCGGTATTCATCAGGGCCAGATATGCTACAGCGGCTAAAGATAATTATTCTCTCTGAACCATTCTATCGTATCCCTGAGTGTAACATTGAACGGACGCGATTCAAAGCCTAGCTCATTCCGGGCTTTGTTGCTTGATATATTGGAATGGGAAGTTTTCAATATCTCAATAGATTCGCTTGTATACAATGGTTTGTTTCCGCTGATCCTGGCCCAGACCTTTAAAAATGGAACCCCGACCTCTGCCAGCCAGAATGGAATCACAGGCAATTTTTTATTCATACCATAGATCAATTTGATCTGTTCATACAGTTCAGGGAGTGTTTTAAAATGACCGGATAAGAGGTATGATTGACCTGTCCTGCCATTGTCCATGGCCCTGATGGTCCCATCAACAACATCCCTGACATCCACCCAGTCATATCCACCTGGGACAAGGGCCGGGATCTTCCCTATACATAGTTGGATGATGGCCTGACCAATAAGGGATGGCTTAAAATCATTAGGCCCCATAACAGAAGTAGGATTAATGATCACTGCATCCAAACCGGATTCCACAGCATGAAGCACCAGTTCTTCTGCAAGTGCCTTGGATTGATTGTAGATAATATGATCTGATACGGCAAGCGGGCGATCCTCATTGAGGGTCTGGTCAAGGGGCTGGTGCACAAGTGCATGAATGGAACTGAAATGCAGGAGACGCTTAACCTTGCAACTTTTAACGGCTTCAAGAACATTCTTAGTCCCGACTACATTGGTATCGAGTACATCCTGATCCCCATTAATTGAGATGGAGGCAGCCAGGTGGATAAGTACATCTGCTCCATCTGCAAGTTCCCTCAGGGAGGTCATATTGAGCAGATCTCCTTTTACGACTTCAAGATCGAGTCCCTCAAGGCTGTCTGTATATTTGTTGGTAAGTACCCTAAGATGGTGATCCTTATCCAGCAATTTACGGCAGAGATTTGTGCCAATGTGACCACTGGCTCCTGTCAGGGCTATTTTCATTAACTGAAATTTGGGTCCTGTAAAAATAAAAAAAACTGATTAAGGATCAGGGTAAGACTTATTCTGGGTGTTCTTTAATCCAATTCGATTTCCACAAGGTCTATTCTATCAAGATTTGCCACACCGATTCCAAGTTGTTCTGACAGCAGAATATGGCGTGCCCTCTTATCGATGATACTTTTACCAGACTGTAATCTTTTTTCATTTAAGATTTTCAGACAGACCCTGTCCACTGCCACCGGATCAGTGCCCAGGATTATCCCTCCATAGGCCCATGCATTTTCAGGTTTCCAGCTAACTCCCCCTTTGTAGAGCGCCTGTAGGGCATTGCAGATAACCAGCTTTTCTTTACTGCGGATCGCAGGTATGGCATTGATCTCGGGGATACCTGGATCGGTGCACGCACCGGAATGAAAACGCGATGGGTTGTCTATGGTCCCATAGTGGTTTTTTTGGGCGGCAGTAATACCTGCCAGGGGATGAGGCTTAATTACCGGGACATTGATCATGGCTGTACAAATATCACTCAGGATCCTGCTGAGCCTGGTTGATTTCTTTCCTGCAGGGTGCTGCTCAGGATGAAACCCAATCCCATCGCTCCCACGATGATGCTTGTAAGTCCCAAAGACCCTCAATCTGTCTGTATCCTTACTCAGGGTATAACCGAGGTTAACTAGTTCGGCATCACTGCGGTCCCATATCACAAATTGTTTTTCCTCAATTCCCGCTTCAGCACAGCTAGAAATTATGGCATTGGTCAATACCGGGTAATGATTTGCCAGTGGTGTATTTGTCAGTCCCTTGAAACTGATGGCGTTGATCTTTATGCCGATGACATCCTCGGGTTGGAAAAAAGGGAACCAGGCATTGCGCAAATTTCCGGCACCTGTTAATTCAGTAATTCCCCTGTTAACCATATCCAGGACCAGCCGAGGCCGGACATGTCCATCAGGGGAAAATGCATTTTTATGACGGACTATCACCACCTTATTACTTGCATTCGGAAAAATTGGGTACGTTCTGGATGAAAGGGATATTCCCATGATCCCCAGGGCAGATTTCCTCATGAAATCCCTGCGGGAACCTTTCGGGGTTGCTGATGGTTTTCCAGCCTCCATGGTGTTCTATTGTTTTTTAAACCAAAGATCCCTTACACGTCCGTTTGATACGAGCAGGCCAAGGATCCTTTTCTTCTTATCACGTTTGACCTTGATCTCACTGAAAGCTCCTGATTCTCCTGAAAGATCATCTTCACGTATGATGTTGATCTTAAAATCTCCATGGCGGGAATGATTCCCAATTAACAATGAATCTCCCTGAACATAGAGAGAGTAATGGGTATCGAGTTCTGGACTGTAATACCTGCCTGTATAGCTATGTAAAAGTTTTGTAGTTATCTCCGGGGGCTCGAAAGATTCAGAAAGGATGGGATCATCATCATCAACCTGCACCATCATTACCTTCTGCTTGTTGGGTAGAATTTCGAATGATACTTTAATCTCAAATGCTACATTCACCATCTGAAATGTGTTCTCTCCAAGCGGTAATAGTTTACTTTCACTTGATTCTGGCCGGAAATATCTCAGGGTATCATCTTTCAGATATATTTTCCGTGTATAGCGGCCTTTTTCATTCCAGTAATGTCCGCAGAATCCTTCCAATGCTGAACCTGATATGTGCTTAGAGGAAATTGAACCAGCTGTTATCAGTTCGGGCTCAGCATCAGCTTCCAACTTGAGTAATACATCTGAGATCTTGTTTAATTTGGCGCCAACATTAGAAGTGGAAAAATTGGTTAATATGGCGATATTCAGCTCATGATCAGGGAAAGCCTGGATCATGGACCGGTATCCCCCGATCGAACCACTATGTGATATTCGCTGTTCCCCTTTGTATTTATTAACATTAATGCCAAATGCATAATCCAGGGTATCACCATTGTTAAGAATGCCTTGAGTCTGCATCATCTGAAATGCATCCTCCCAGCCTGTTTGCGGATGATAGAAATTAGTCATCCAGACCAACAGGTCATTCGTTGTAGAATGTATATTGCCGGATCCAACATATCCCCAGAATTCTACTGACCTTGAAAAACCCTGTCTGGCTGACCCACGGTATGAAGTAGCATTGACAGGCACCACCCGGCTATAATCATCTTCAACATAGGTATTGATCATACCAAGGGGCTCAAAGACATTATCATGCATCCATGATGCAAATTTCTCTTCTGTTATCTTTTCAATGATATCCGCCATCAGCATATAGCCAGTATTGCAATAGAGGTATTCTTCACCGGGTTTGAAGTTGAGGTCTTTCTGGTTCTTCATGAACCTGAATAGATCTTCATTTGTCCGGGAATCATCCCCCCTCCAACCGGCCATACCCAATAGTGCATGAAGACTTCTCATGCCGCTGGTATGATGGATCAGATGCCGGATTGTAATGGGGGTTTCAAAATCAGGTAAGTCGGGAAGATGGTTCCGGACATCGTCATTCAGTGACAATTTTCCCTGGAACTGAAGAAGGACTATCCCCATGCTGGTGAACTGCTTGGAAACCGAAGCTATATTAAAGCGTGTATCAGGCGTATTGGGAACAAGGTATTCAAGACTGGCAAGACCATAGGCTCTGGAAAAGATTATTTTCCCTTCCTTCATAATCCCAACTGATCCGCCCGGGTGGTTAGGCTGGTTCCAGGAGATAAAGAGACTGTCAATTTTTTGAATTTCTTCTTTGCTGAGCTGGGCAGAGATATCCGGAGGAAATACATAAACCAATGAAAGAGTAATAAGAAGACTGATTTTGGTCATGATGTGTAATTTGTATTAAAGGTATAAATTAATTGACATTGAGCAGATTTTGGACTAACTTGAATAGAACTCAATATTTGATTAATAATCAAACAAATAACGTTATGAAAACCATACTTCTGAAAAGCCAAATTTTCCTATCCATTATGCTTCTCATTTCATCAGGGTATATCCTGGCACAGGATGGAACGGAACTGATTACGGCAGTTGCCTACCAGGATCTGGATAAGGTTAAAAGTCTGGTTGAAGCCGGTGTAGATATTAATTTTCAAGAGGAGTCGGCAGGAGCTACTGCCTTAATAATGTCAGCCATGTATAATTTCGGAGATATTGCCAGGTATCTGATCGAGCAAGGTGCCGATATTTCTATTAAGAACAATACCGGTCATACGGCACTTATGGCAGCTGCCGGGAGTTCAGAAAAAGTATTTGATTTATTGGTAGCTAACGGGGCTGACATGTCTGAAAAACTTGAAGATGGCACCTCAGCATTTATGCTATCAATATCCGGAGTAATGTCAGATTTTGTAGGCCTTGATAATGCCAAAAAGCTACTGGAAAACGGAGCTGATGTGGATGAATCTTTTTTATCTGGTCCCGCGGAAGGTTATACCTGCCTGATGATGGCTGCAAGAAATCAACGGCCCGATATAGTGGAATTCCTGGCTGATAATGGAGCCAATGTAAATGCGAAGGCGGCCAATGGCAATACACCATTATCACTGGCTCAAGAAGAAGATGATCAGAAAATGATCGAGTTGCTAAAGCAACTTGGAGCAAAATAAAAATACCTAATCATTTTTATAGTGTTCAAATAGATTATCCAAGTTCCCTTCAAACCAATAGATCTTTCCTTGTATGGCTTTTTTTGAGAAAGGTGGAATATTCCCTAAGTTAATTATTGAGTGCAGGCAATCTGCAGGATGATGATCTGTAACATGCGATGTGTTATGCCAGTGAATTCCACACACCCACGATTCCATTGTATTAATTCGGGTGATTAATCCATTATCAATGGGATTTAACATTTTTGCTTTATATGGCCCTACCTCAGACATGGGTTGTCCGTTTGTTCGCAGATCATCGATTTTCACACCCAGGGGTGTTCTTGCTCCTGTTGATTTCTCACTGGCAGGTATAGACTCCCATTTATTATGACGTAAAACATAAGTAAGACTTTTCTTTTCTGTGTCGGGTACTTGATTATTCCATAAATCGTATTCACTGAATGCTGGAGTATTGGCAATTTTTTTCCGCCATTCCGAATTTGTTTCGCCACTCATTCGAAAACATTGTTGGACTCCATAGTATTCGGGTAATCCTTCGTCGTAGGTTTGAATGACCAATAGCATTTCTACCCCGTCCTGTACAGGTTTTAGATAATATGTCCAATCCTGCCTTGACCATATTGAATCTTTTTCAATATTGTGTTTATAGACAAACACATCCGGTGAGTTCTTATATCTCCCCTCCAACGATTCTATGCTTTTAATATTGATGCCCGCATCTTCATTTGAGACCGGAACGCTTCCATATGCTATAGGTGCATGTTCATGAAAACGATAGCCAATTCGATTTCCACAATGCCATTCATTTACCATAGTAGCGAAATTTGGTCGTTGTAGAGATATACTGATCGGGGAAGTTTCCTTCTTGACAGCTGAATACTGTGCAAATATTTCGGGCTGCAGTATGATAAGATTTACCAGGGTTGCAACAATGATTAAACAATGTTTTTGTCTCATAATCTATTCTTTTTAATATTTCTATATTTAGAGGTATAAATTAAAACTTTTTTATCATGAAAGGATCGATTATAACACTCATCATTGTCAGTTTTATCGTACTCGGATCAACGATGGAACAAAAAAGTCCGGATGCTTTGATATCCGACAAACAAATGATGCAGGTAGGTATTATAGTGAAAGATATCGAAAATTCCGTCCAGGCATGGACCACCTTTCTAGGGAGTGAAGAACCACCTGAGGTTATCATTGCCTCGGGCAGTGAATTAAATCCCACAAAGTATAAGGGGAAACCAACGGATGCGAAAGCCAGGCTGGCGTTTTTTCAACTTGATAATATCACAATAGAACTTATCGAACCCCTTGGGGGACCAAGTACCTGGCAGGAATTCCTTGATACCAAAGGGGAAGGAATTCATCACATTGCTTTTAATGTTCAGGGAATGGAAAAGCATATTGAGAATTTTGAAACCAATGGAATTCCCATGGTTCAACATGGAGGTTGGGAAACCGGTGAATATGGATATTTTGATGGCATTAACGGATTGGCTCTTATGATTGAACTATTGGAAAATTATAATCAGTAAAAAGATGGCAAAATTATCAGGCAAGATCATTTCCTCTTTCCTGGTTGCTGCGGATGGACTTGAAGGTTTTACAGATTTCAACGCTGATCCCATGAATCCTGAGATCGCAAAAAAAATTCTTATTTGAAACAATCACAAATAATGATAATTCATGAAACGCAGAGAATTCATTGTGAAAAGCGCCATTGCTGCAGGAGCAATGACTACCCCGGTTCCCTTATTCTCAAACCAGGGAAAAATTAAACTGGCAATACTCGGTACAGGCTGGTGGGGAACAGATGAGTTATTGCCAAATGCGTTGGCTACCGGACAGTTTGAAATTGTTGCATTATGTGACATTGATTCCAGTGCGCTTGGTCGTGCTGCTGAAGCTGTTGTAAATGCGGGTGGGGGGAAGCCAGGGCTTTATACTGATTACATGGAAATGTATGAGATGCCGGGTTTGGAAGCTGTGGCCATAGCCACACCCACTCATTGGCATGCCCTTCAATTTATTGATGCCTGCAGGAAAGGATTGCATGTTTTTCTTGAAAAACCTATCAGCTATGACATTGCTGAAGGGTTAGCAATGCTTGAAGCAAAGAAGAAGGCCAACAATGTGGTGCAGGTTGATTTCCCAAGGACTATGGTAGATACCAATGAAAAAGTTAAGGCTTCTATCCAGTCTGGTGAGATTGGCAAAGTTTTGCAGGTACAGGCAAATATCAACCGTAAGGATGCACTACTTGTGGAAAAGGAGATCCCCGACACCTTGGACTTTGAAACTTACTGCGGACCAGCTCCTAAAGCCAGGTATCTCTGTTCTGAAAAGGCTATAAAACCAAACTGGAGAGGACAACGTGAATTCAGCAGGGGATTGTTGATGGATTGGGGTATTCATTACATTCATAACATAAGAAAGGTGCTGGACCTGGGTTTGCCTGAGAATGTCTCCTCTATCGGGGGGATTACCAGGAATTTCACACAGCAGAACCCGGATCATATGAATGTACATTTTGATTTTGGAGGACTACCAGTCTATTGGACACATAAGTCCTGGGGATTTACCTCTCCTGTGCCCGATTATAATATTGGTGTATATTACTATGGGGAAAGGGGGACCATATTCGCCGGAGACCTTGGTTGGCATGTTTTACCGGCAGAGGGGGAAGAAAAAATAGTCAATGGGGATGTTAGGTTTCAACCGGGGAAATCCGGAATAATAGAGATCTATGCAAATATGATAGTCGGACTGTTCAATGAATTTGCTGCCGGGATCAGGAACCGGACCAATGTCGGAATCACTAATACCTTTGAAGAGGCAGTTAAAACAACTTCTACGGTGATCTACGGTGATCTGGCATATCAAGTAAATTCAGGCATAACCATTGATTCATCCACTATGGATATCCCAGATAATGAGGAAGCTCAAAAAATGCTCAAAAGGAAGTACAGGACCCCTTATCAGCATCCCTATAATGGAGGGATCTGGTAAAATAAAAAATAATATCATGAAAAATAATCGCCGTAATTTTCTTAAATCTCAAGCCATACTTGGCCTGGGTGCAATGGCTGGTACCATGGGAACTTCAAATTTGACAGCGGCAACCCACAAATCCAGGAGAGTCCTTTCAGAATCGTCAGATGACATGCGTAAAGCTTACCTGGATTGTCTTGGCGGGCCCTTTCCAGATCCTGCCCCCCTGAATACGCAAGTAGGGGAAACGATACAAAAGAATGATTATCGTATCATGTCTCTTAGTTATGAAACAGAACCGGGAGACAGGGTGCCGGCATTGTTACTTATACCTGATACTGCCAGCGCGGCACATCCGGTACCGGGTGTTGCAGTCTGGCACCAGCATAATGGCGAGTATCATTTAGGAAAATCAGAGCCTGCAGGTCTTGCAGGAAATCCTATGCACCATACAGCCGTTGCCCTGGTTCATGAGGGTTATGTTGTACTTTGTCCTGATGCCTTATGTTTTGAAGAGCGGCAGGATCCTACAGGCATTTTAGAGGGAGGAGAATTTGAACGTTTTGAGTTTTTGAGACAGGTAGTCAGAGGCCGAAGCCTTGCATGGAAAAGCATACTGGACATGAAAAAGGCCGTAGATCTGCTTGATGGGCGTCCAGAGGTATTGTCAGATCAGCTGGGCTGTTACGGACACTCTATGGGTTCAACTCATGCCTGGTTGGTAAGTCCCCTTGAACCCAGATTAAAATGCACCATTGGGAACGCTTGTCTTCCTACCTACGAAGCCATTGAACAAGAACACCTGCTACACTGTTTCCCGAACTTTGTTCCCGGATGGACAAATTATGGCGACACACCTGAAATTGCCGCACTTATCGCACCTCGGGCCCTTCATTTGAATCTTGGCGAGAAGGATAAAGGAAGCCCCATTGAATCTGCTCAACGAGGTCTGGAAAGAATTGCAGAAACATACAAAGTGGCTGGAGCTGCTCAAAATTTCAGCTACTTTATTGAACCGGATAAAGGGCATGTTCTCAGTGATGCTATGTGGAATCATGTGAAGGAAAACTTCAGTAAGTATCTAAAACCTTAAATAGGATCATATACCCCTCTGCATCCAACCATTCCACTCTCCAGGATGGGGGATTTGGTGGCCCCTGAGATAATATCTACCACAAGTGGAAACTCCACCCAGGAGCCTCCCCGGATCATACGATATCCATCCAGTCCCACATGGTAAGAAGTTGTGTACCGGTCAAGCGTCCATTCCTCAACATTGCCTGCCAGATCAGCGACATTATAGGGTGAATTGTACTTTTCGAAGGAACCGACGGGGGCAGTAAACGGATATCCATCCTCAACACCATAGGCATTGCAACGGTAAGTTCCATTTGCATCGGGAGGAGTTTCACCCCAGGGGTAAGATCGGGATGGATCAGGATTAGGATTTTTCCTTAAGGTATCACCGTCCAAAAATATACCCCCCTGGAATGTCTTTTCAAATTCCGCTTCCCTGGGCATACGCAAACCACACCAATGTAGAAAGCCCCTGGCATCATACCAGGAGATCTGTGTAACCGGATAATCTTCTCGGTCAGGCGATACTGAAAACCTGACCTTTCCTAAAAAGGCTTTGTTGCGTTTGATGCCACAGGTACTATCATCCTTCATCTTAAAATTCCATCCGATTTCCTCTGTGGTAGCAATTTCATTTAGATAGTCAGTGTACATACGAAGGCTAGTTTCATAGCGGGCGATGTAAAATAGTGGCAACTCTGGAGCTCTTTCGTGTAGCTGGGTATCATCCTTCCCTCCTCCGGGGAGCGTTCGAATCATGAATTCTCCTGCAGGCACCCTGGCCATTTTTATTCCCCTGACCCTGAAATCGGTTTTGACAAAATTATCGAATGCCATCTCATACCCTCCCCAAAAGTATGATTCTTTATGTCCGGGATATTCAATAAGGCCATGTCCATTTCCATCCAGGAGTTCATGGCTTAAAAGCTGCCAGGGCCCATCTTTTTCGGGGCGGTAACGAATGAAGATATATGCCGGGTTCTCCTTTGTAATATCCTGCTCGTTCAAATCGTATTCAATGACAACCCGGGGGCCACCATATTCAGTCCATTCTTTTCTGAAGGTTACATTTGTGATGTTAAGCCAGGCACTCTCGGAAATTTCCTGTGTCAGCACAAGTGTTTTTTCAATATTTTTTTCACCCGAAGAAACGATCCTGATAGATGCTGAAGTGACTCCATCCACACTTGCCCGAGCGTATGATCTGTAGATAATAACCCCGGTACTGATGACAATAACAATCACAATGGTGCTGATCCAAACCCATTTTTTCATCTTCTACTTATTATATATTCTGGATTGACGATAAAAAAAGATAATACAATTCTCCAACCGGACTTAGACATTTTCAGGAACGACCCATGACTCCCGGTAGGCTTTGGTGAAATACTTGTTTGCTTCCGGATCATCCGTTCTCTGGGTGGCAGGATTAAAATCCAATTTCCTGTTGCCGGCCCGGTATGAAATATTGGCCAGATGCCCAAGGCCAGTAGAGATTTGTGCCTGTTCAACATCGCCGGTAGGTTTTTCCCGGGTACGGATACATTGCAGCCAGTTTTCCAGGTGTTCGTCAGTGGATTGTCTCCCATGAACGGATTTAATCAGTTCACCGTCATTGTTATATACCTGCCATCCGCCTCCGTGTCTTCCGAAATACATAAAACCTTCACTTCCACAAATTTCTATCCTGGTGCTATTGAAGGGCCAATCTGGGAAAGTATCTGTATCCCTTATAGTCATTGGAGTTTTCATAATATACGGAGTCCATAATGTAGATTCTGCGAGAAGTGTTAGTTTATTCTCAAAAGCATAGCTCACCATCTGTGTATCTGGTATTTCGCGGCCGTCATCAAAAACATGAATACCACCTGTGTGCTGAATGGATTCCGCCCATGTCCTGTTTATCAAAGCCCGAACCACATCCAGCTGATGGACCTGATCACCCAGCACGCCTCCTGTACTGTATTCCCAGCGGTTGAACCACCAGCGTCCCGGACTGTATGGCATTTTTTTGGAAGGCCCGCACCACATATCCCAGTCAAATCCATTGGGTACTGGTTCTTCATTTCCTTTAGGAATGGGACTGTGTTTCATCATATTAAAAACCCTCGCCAGGTGAATATTTCCAATAGCCCCAGACTGTAAGTATTCAACGGCATCCATGAAATAAGGGGCACTTCTGTTTTGTATGCCGACCTGTACTATGCGCTTATATTTCCGGGCGGCTTTTACCATTTGTTCCCCTTCCCAGAATGTCAGGGAAAGTGGTTTTTCAACGTATACATCTTTACCCGCCTGGTTTGCCATTATGGTCCCCAGGGCATGCCAGTGATCAGGAGTTGCATTTACTATTCCGTCAAGGGATTTGTCGTCAAGCATTTCCCGGAAATCCTGTGTCATTTTTGGCCTGGTATTTCGCCTGCTCCGGACTTCCTCAGCTGCCCTTCCTAATTTCCGCGCATTGGCGTCACAGAGATAGATGATATCAACATCTGGACGTTCTGCAAGCCGGACATTGAGAAATGAGCCACGGCCTCCAAGCCCCATTACTCCCAGTCGGATTTTGTCATTGGCCGAAACAGCCTTTGCTGGTTTAGGACTGAGCATACCGGCTGCTGCAATTCCTGATCCCAATACTGCACTTTTCCCAATGAATTCTCGTCGTTTCATTTTTTCATGAATTAAGATTGTATTCTAAATGTCCTTTAAATATAGCATGGATACTTGATTAATTCAATTTATTCCGGCATCAAATTATAGCATACCAGGGTTTGAAGATAGCGCAGGTACAGTTTACCGTTAGCCGCCACAGGAACTGTCCATGCCTGATATTTAACTTCATTCAGGGCATTTTCCATTTTGCCAATTAAATTAAAAGCTTCAGGATCTGGTTTAACCAGGAACAGGTTCCCTTTCACATCCATGCAGAGTAAGAGTCCGTCTACATAAGTTGTGGTTCCCTGTCCTATTTCTTTGGTACTCCACATTTCCTGTCCTGTTTTTAGCTCTACACATTTAAATTCACCTTTGTTCCTCCCGCTAAATCCGGTGTATCCATAAATAAATCCATCCATTATTATTGGATCGGAATGGTGAGCAGCAATAAGATCATTCTTCCAAAGTATTTCATAGCTATCCCGGGTAAATTCAATGGCCTGACAACCCATTGTAAATGAGGTAATAAATACAATATCATCTTGAACAGCAGGTGTTGTTGCATTCATTTCAAATTCCCAGGGGACAGTCCATAATTCCTGGCCGTCTTCAGGTTCAATACATGAAAGTCCCTTCCCATTATAAATAAGAAAATAGGTATCTTCCTTGTCTGTAATAGGAATTGGAGAAGCAAATCCTGCTAAACCAGCATTGGATTTCCAAAGCAATTCACCATCAAGTTTATTATATGCTACAAACAAAGCATCTCCACCACCTTGTACAATTACCATATTCTTATAAACCAGTGGAGAACTGGAATGGCCATGACTGGGTTCTTCCCCCCCTACATCATTAACATTTTTTCTCCAGACCAATTTTCCATCTGTTAATTGCCAACAAACAAGATCACCACTTCTCCCAAAAGTATAGACGTAATTGCCATCAATAAAGGGTGTTGCCCGTGAACCCGGGCCGTGTGCTGTTCCTGCCTCAGCTTCGTACGAACCCTGCCATATTAACTGTCCATTATCGGTGTTGATGCAAAAAACAAGATCGTTCTTGTCATCTCTACCAGGAATTACTAATCTGTTTCCAACAATTACCGGAGCTGACCATGAAGCCGTTGCCTGACCCTGGCACAAGAAATTAACCTCCCATAATTTATCTAATTCTTCCGACCAATCTGTTTTAATTCCTGTTAAGGTGCTTTTTCCATCAAAACTCTGGCCTCTCCAGTTTGGCCAATCGGCATTTCCTTTATTAATCTCATTTCTCCCTAGTGTTTCAGCGGGAATATTCTCACGCTTCCCATCAATTTTTTCACTCTTATATATTGATTTATATGCGTAGTATATGAAAATAGCTATCAATAATGCCAGAACAGCTATAACTGATAATATGATTTTCCAGATTTTTTTCATAATGGTTTGATTGGCTTAGAGTAGAATTAAAACTACAAATTTATAGGCAATGAGAGAATAATTATCTCACCCCTAAACAATCAACCATAAGCGAAATTTCTCACCCTGACTGAATTATGGAGAATTATTTTTTCAGTTCCTGGATCTTGGATTCAAGTTGTTCAAAAGAATAGCGATCACGATTGTTTTTCCCAATATAACGAAAAACCTCCTTCCCGGATGGACCTAGTAGTATCAATGCCGGATAATGAACAATCTGATTATGAAACTCATATCCGTCAGGGACATTGAACTGAGCAGCAAGGTTTGCATCCGGATCGCGATAGATTGGTAACTCAATTAATTCTTCTTTCGGTAGGTTTTGTGACCAATCTTCAATCTCCTTTTCTGAGTCTGGTTTAATAAAAACCTGCACGACATCTGGGAGTGTCTCGGCCTTGCCAAAGTAATCCTGGGTATGTCGAAGGCAAACAGGACAGTCTGTTTTTAAAAGAAAATGAAGTGCGACGTATTTTCCTTGTGCTTCACTTAACTTGAATTGGCTATTGTCGGTGGCGGACAAAAGTGAGAAATCAACAGGATTCTGGCCATTTACAAAAGTTACGCAGATTAAAAAAAGTGCTACAAAAGGTAGTTTATATATCATTTTCATATCATTCAGAGTTATTGCAATAATAAAAGACGAAAAGGTATTAAATTATATGGTTATTTCCTATTTAACAAACATCTTTCTCAGATTCCAATGAATTATTACCTTTCCTCTTTCGAAAGTAATTCAGGATGTTGTCCTGATACTGCAATGAAAGCGTACTTTTTAAGGCAAATGCCCGTTTTTTTATCCCTCCTGGCATTATTTGCTGCCAGTCATTTTTTATATGATTTCAATGAGAACTTCCCCACCATAGTGGGCAGAATGACTGCAATTCTTATAATAATAATCACTGGAATATCTCGCAAAATCTGGATGTTTTATATTGTTGTGGCACTGTGGATTTTCTTGCTATTTGTCAAGGGGGGTATGATCTCAACTTGACATCCTCCATTCCGTAAACGAAATGGATTCCAATAACTTTTACAAAGCTATGGGCAGTACTTCCTCGCGGGTTCCTGCAGGTTCCTGCTGCCGACCACTTTTGCGGTTCGCTCGACAGGCCATCTCCGTCTGCCCGACGGTTCGCATATCTCATTGGTTTTCGAGACATTTTCTGGTACTTAATGATATATTTAATGAAATATCATTGTTTATTTTAAAAACTTTTGAGCCCTTATATCCCGCACCTGAAGAGAGTGGGTTTTACGGGCAGTTGGATAAGTATACTTAAATATTTTCTAATGTTGCTTTCCAGACAAGTCGGATTCTGACAGGCATTGAAAATATGCTGAAACATTGAGTTAGTATCTAATCCCGGATATTCTAATTCAGAATTTCATCACCAACCCAATTCCGTTTTCAGTGGGTTTGAGATTTATTTTTCCATTATTAAAGGCCAAAAGTTCAATTTCGATCATATTGGCCCTTTCATGACCAGTGATCCATGCGACCATTCCATACCCCAGTGGTATTCCACTAAAGCACATAACCATTAACCCTATGCCAAAACCACTGAAATTATATTGCTCTTCATATGAGATATTGTTGATGCCCCTGAAGGTCATTACTGCACCTCCAATAAGCATCCCGGAACCAACAGCAGTCCATACTTTTCCATTTCGTTCCATCTTCTTGGCTTGCTCAAGTGCCAATTCTAATTGATCATTATTCATCCCTGAATATTGATTGTATCGAAACGTATAGTCCTGGCTTTTTAATGTTGCACTGAACAGGAATATCAATGCAAACAGAGTGTATAAATATTTCATAATATTACTAAATTAATGCATTGTAATACAGCAAATTATGTGCCATAAACTGGAGTGATTTTAAGCTTGTGCCGTAAAGGCCCTTCTCGACTTCCCAACTAATGAAGGGAACCTTACACTTCAATCTTAATTCAACCACACCCCCAATGCACCACTTGCCCAGATTCCTATGAAATATTATCTTTGCTTTCCCGAAAGGGATAAGGGGTGTTAGCTCAGTTGGTTCAGAGCGCATGCTTGACAGGCATGAGGTCACTGGTTCGATTCCAGTACATCCCACACAGTAATTACAAGGCTTTCAGGACATTTCCCTGAGGGCCTTTTTTTTTGAGGTAAAACAGAGGTGAAACAAAATAAGCCCTAATGAACGATTTTAAGCTTCTCAGAAAAGCTTTATTACCGAATCCTGGCAAGACTATTTATCTAAAAAATTTAATGGTGGAATAGTAGAATTTACGCAAATATTGAGTGAAAAAGGCTTGGATTTTAGCACAGTTCATTGTTAGCAAACGTTTATATCTATTTCATTTCAGATCAATTACAATTTTGGGATTCACTTCTTTTATTGAATTGATGAAAGCATCCTCATCTTTAGGAGAAATCATTACGATTACTCGTTTTCCAGATTTGATCGCCAATCTTTTCAAAGAATTGGCTGGGGATGCAAGAATACTATTAGTTCTTGAGATTTTTGAAATTCTAGATATTCTAATTCTTGAGTGGGTAACAGGGCCAATTTTAATAATTAAAATGTCATCTGAGATGAAATATCCAGTTCTAAACCAAACTGTACCAATGAAAAGAAAAATGATAATAAATATGGATGAAACAATAATCAATTGTGAGAAAGTTGAATTTCTGAAAACTTGACTGAAAGTAAATCCAAATACAATCAATAAAAATCCCCAAATTATAAGTCCAAGGATTTTACTTCTTGCTGAGGGAAAATACTTTATCATTTGTCAAGAAATTTGATTAAAAGAATTCAATGTTTACCAACGGGAGTTTGCTCAAAAACTAGTTTTCAAATTCAATTTACAGCATATTTTCGGAAAATGACCATCTGGAGCCATATTAACGTATTGTAAACCGATTCTTGCTTTCCTATGTTTTGAGATTTCCATTGAAAACGACTTAAGGGATTTCTGTTATTACTGAAAATCAAGCTTAATGAGTCTTTGAGCCTATCCACAAGCTCTCTGACACCCAGGATGCGATACTACCTGCTCATAGGAAAACATGAAAAGTTGATTCCGGTTTTCACCTTGGTTATGATGCTTGGCTTATGGTATTAATATCTATACTTAAGATACTATAATACAGCGATATATGACTCTTTTAAAATTAGTAGGTATAAACAAGTAGGAAGTTTTTGCGCAGTCTGACGGCCCAGTATACGCGCCGTGCTCAATACTCACCTTCCTTTATCGTGTATTAATTTACGAATTTATCCTGACCTCTTTGTGTCACAAAATTAAGCATGGCGTAATATACCTTGTGTGACGTTGGTAATTTTACTGTAATTTTGCTTTTATCGCTTGTTTTAATTCCTCCACTAATTCTGGATGTTTATCAGCTACATTTTTGGTTTCATTTTCCGATGTCGTATGATCATACAATTCCACAAAACCATCTTTATGAAGCGATAAACGATGTGTTGTTGTTCTTATGGTCGTAACATCTCTCCAGTATCCCATAGCAGGATGACCAGTCGTATTCGGATTTTCTAATATTTCCTTAAGCGACACTCCCTGGGCAAATTCAGGCATCTCAATCCCGGTTAAATCACAAAGCGTTGGAAAAATATCAAGTGTCTCTACTATGGCATTGGTTTTAGAGCCTTCATGTTTCATTCCGGGATAGTGAATTATCAATGGTGAATGTAAAGACTCCTCAAATAAACTATGCTTTCCCCAAATGGCATGTTCTCCCAGGTGCCAACCATGGTCACCCCAAAGCACAACAATGGTGTTTTTATCCGCTCCTGTACGTTTCAATTCCGCAAGAATTTTTCCCACTTGCGCATCCGCATAACTCACACAAGCTGCATAATGGCGGCGCACTTCATCAGCAAAAACCGTATCTTTATTTGGGTCTCTTCCCCATCGATTGTATTTCATAAATTCACCGGAACCATGCCATGTGGTTTTCCCTTCTGGTTTTTGAGGGTGCGCTATTGGGGGAAGTTTAACTCCCTCGTACCTGTCAAAATAAGATTTTGGTGCTCCAAAAGGCAGGTGTGGTTTAATGATTCCAACAGCAAGGAAAAACGGCTTTTCCTCATCTGCAGAAAGCACTCTTAATTGATTCAACGCCTCATTTGTAATTGCTCCATCCGGATAAATATCATCATCTCCTTCTGCGGATTGAAAAACGTCCATTTCGCCGGCATTAATACGAATTTCACCATGAGCCAATCCATGCATCATTCCACGCGGATGCTCCCATTCCGCTACCGGCATAAGATGTTTGTCCCATGCTTCGGGCATTTCAATGATAGTGCTGTCATTCCAATTTTCGCCACCTCTTCCGCCTGGGTGATGGGATACTTTTCCTACAGAAACAGTCGTATAACCGTGTGTTCTGAACCACTCCGGCATACTGGGATCTATTTTTTCGATCCCTTGTGCTATTTTATTTGCCCGCAGGAAAAGGGCATTGTTGCCTGCGGGTCCGTACTGACCTGTTAATAAGGTATAACGTGATGGTCCACAACTTGGTGCATTAACAAAATGTTTCAGAAAAGAGACTCCTTTTGCTGCAAGCTTGTCAATATTTGGAGAGATAATATGCTTTGCACCAAAGCTATTGAGTTCAGGACGAAGGTCATCCACACAAATAAGGAGAATATTTGGTTTTTGAGAGAGTTGTGGCTTTTTACAATTAGTCATCAACAAGACGCATAAAACCGTGCAAATAATCGAAAGTAATATCCTCCTTTTTCATTCTTGTATTATAGTTAGTTATTAGTGATTCTGTCAACTTGAACTTTTACATTGCATTATGCATGATAAACCTATTGCGTAAACCCTTTTTAGCGGCTGCCTATTTCAATTTCATTAAATTTATTAAGTAATATTTTTTCTCTTTCAAGATATTCAATAATTGTTCTATTTACTGATTCACGATCCATAGTTATTAACACAAAGTTACGCGTTTTCTACTGGATCCTACATTCGAACAAGTTATATGTTATATGAATTGGTCCTAACCATCTACGGAGCATGTCGTTTATACAACCTAAGTTTACATTCTCAACATTGTCAATCGATCCAGTCATCTGTGACCCGACTACATTATTGGCAAACGTGTCATCTAAAGTGCAGGGGATTGATGTTTTATTTGCTGTGATATACGGTTGCCAGGTTTTTTAAGATGATCGTTTAAA
>CAVVYS010000007.1:0-42511 GCA_963752525.1 uncultured Bacteroidaceae bacterium
ACAGAAAAGTGTTCTTCCTCACGCAAGAATTTCACCCAGTCCACCATATAGTCCGCAACGGCACCCTTGTATTCAGGATCCAGGTCCCGTCCCCGGTGTGCTTTCTGTTTTGTGGTGTAGCCCGGGGGACCATACAAGGTTGTAATAATCTCAAGATCTCCCCCTCTGGTCCGGGTTGTTTTGAGACCCTCCCGAACAAAGAATCTCATATTCTCCGTGGTATATTTATGATCGAATGGGCCTCCGGCTTCTTTCTGGTGAAGTGAACCAAGGAACATTTTTATCAGTCCCACTTTCAGTCCATCTTCCCCGAAAACCAGATCGATGATCTCCAGTTTTTCTTCATTATCAAGCAAGCTGAACCCGCCGTATTCCTGGTTGAAATTTTTCATATCGGATGTATGGGCGGTTTCCACATAATTGAAACCGAAACCATCCCATTCCTGCAAGGTCCTTGAAAAGTCCACTTCCGCTCTGATAGCAGTGAAATCAACTTCCTGTGAAAAACCTGCATAACATCCTATGCCGTATACTACAATAATCGACCAAATTTTACTCATGCTGAATTTGAATAATGATAATGTCTATAAATATAGGAAAAAGGGGATTTCCATATCACCTCACCGGAAACTTGGTTTATGTTTTTAACATGGATAACTTAGAGGATCAAAATAAGATCAGGATCGGAAATGGAGTGGATGCTATGGCCCTCCTGTGCAGATCCGAACTTGCTGAAATTATAAGACATGAAAGCACTGGTACTACAGGAATACAATAAACTGGTCTACAGGGACTGGCCCGATCCGGAAGTAGCTGATGATGAGGTACTCGTCAAGGTCAAAGCAGTTGGGATCTGCGGGTCAGATGTACACGGCATGGATGGTAGTTCCGGAAGGAGGAAACCACCTATTGTAATGGGACATGAAGCTTCCGGGGTCATTACCTCAGCAGGGAAGAATGTCACAGGATGGAAAGAGGGTAATCGGGTCACCTTTGATTCCACCATCTATCCCCTGGATGACTGGTATACAAGGAAGGGCCTGTACAATCTGAGTGACAACCGAATGGTGCTGGGTGCTTCAGCAGGGGAATACCGCAGACATGGTGCCTTTGCCGAGTTTGTAAATGTGCCACAGCATATCCTGTACAGGATCCCTGAGGAAGTAAGTTTCACACAGGCCGCCATGGTCGAGCCCGTTGCCGTTGCTGCTCATGCCGTGGAGCTTACACCTGTCTCCTGGAATGATACAGCGGTTGTGGTGGGTGCTGGTATGATCGGTTTGTTCGTTATCCAGGTACTTCGCTCAAAAGGGTGCGGCAAAATCATTGCCATTGACCTGGAAGAGGAAAAGCTTGCTCTTGCCCGGGACCTGGGGGCAGATATTGTTCTGAATCCAATGAACAGAGACATTAATAAAGAGGTCCTTGCTTTAAGTGAAGACAGGGGTGCTGACATCGCTTTTGAGGTTGTTGGTATAAAGGATTCGGTACAAACAGCCATATCCTGTGTGAGAAAGGGTGCTACGGTAACGTTGGTCGGCAATCTTACTCCAGCTGTCGATATACCCATTCAGGCTGTGGTTACCCAACAAATAAGGCTGCAGGGAAGCTGTGCCATCTGTGGTGAGTATCCTGCAGTGCTGGATATGATCGCCAAGCAAGAAATCAACGTAGATGCTATCCTGAGTGCTGAAGCACCGCTATCTGAAGGGGCTAAATGGTTCAGACGTTTGTATAACAAGGAGCCCGGGTTGATCAAGGTGATCTAGATACCAGGTGAATAATAAATGTAAAAGATTCATATGGTTGAACAATTGAAAACTGCTGTTGTCGGAATCGGCAAGGTCACGGATCTTCATTCAGCGGCCCTGGATTATCTGAAGGCCTCCGAGTTTACTGCAGTTTGCAGCCGCAATAAAGATAAGGCCGGAGATTATGCTGCAAGGTTCGGTGTGAAGGCGTATACCGATGTTGGGGAAATGGTATCGAAAGAAAAAATTGATGTAGTTATCGTTTGTACACCTCATCCTAATCACAGAATTCCCACCATTGCAGCGCTTGAAGCAGGTGCCCATGTTTTGATAGAAAAACCCTTTGCATCATCACTGGAGGACTGTGATGCCATGCTTGAGGCATCCAGGAACCACGGCAAGGAGTTAGGCGTCATAGGCCAGCGCCGATGGTATCCGCCTTCCAGACGTGTAAAAGATGCCATTGATGCAGGGAAGATAGGGAAGCCGGTTTTTGGGACCATCAATATGCTTGGGTGGCGGGAAAAGTGGTATTATGACAGCGATCCATGGCGGGGAACCTGGAAAGGTGAGGGGGGAGGTGTCCTGGTCAACCAGGCTCCACACCAGCTCGACCTGCTTCAATGGTATATGGGAGAAATTGATGAGCTGTACGGACAGTGGTCCAATCTCAACCATCCTTACATAGAAGTGGATGATACTGCCAATGCCATATTAAAATTCAAAAATGGAGCGGTAGCCAATATTATCGTCACCAATTCCCAGAAGCCAGGCATCTATGGTAAAGTGCAGATCCATGGAGAAAATGGCGCTTCAGTGGGTGTACAGACCGAAGGTGGAGCCATGTTTATTCCGGATGACAAATATTCTTGAACCACCTGTGAATGATCTGTGGACTGTGCCGGGAGAAGAAGAAATGCTGGAAAAATGGGTGAAGGAAGATTCAAAGTTCTTTAATTCACTTAAAGACCCACAGGGATATTTTATTGAACGCCAGATTGAGGACTTTTTGCAAGCTGTAATGGAAAGGAGGAAACCTTTAATAACAGGGGAAGAGGGCAGGGTGACTGTTGAGATCTTTACGGCAATCTATCGCTCCACCCGTGATAACAAACCGGTGAAGTGGCCTCTGTTGCCGGAAAACAAGTGCGATTTTGACGGCAGGCTTTAAACGATTGATAATAAAATTATATCTGATGAATAGAAAATTCTTTTTCATAATTCAGGTAACTTTTCTATTGGGATTCACTTCAGGATGCCAAAGAAAAAACCTCCCCAACCCTAAATAGTGAATCACATATATGGTTTGATGAGCCTGCCGGGGACTGGAATCAGGCTCTACCTATTGGCAATGGCCGTCTCGGAGCCATGGTTTTTGGCGGGGTGAACGAGGAGAGGCTGCAGCTCAATGAAGAATCTGTCTGGTGTATGAAAGGGACCTACCAGGACAGGCAGGGAGCTGCTCATCTGCCAAGGATCAGGGAATTGCTTTTTGCAGGTAAATACAGGGAGGCTGAACAGCTGGCTAGCCAGGAGTTGATGGCCGAGAGGCTTCCAGCAGGGACCAGGGCCTATCAGACCCTTGGAGACCTGCAAATTCTTTACTCCGATACATCCAGTTATACAAGTTACATTAGATCGCTCCACCTTGACAGTGCATTGGTGAGGGTTAAGTATACCAAAGGCGGAACAAATTTCATACGGGAAGTATTTTCGTCTGCAGTTGACGATGTGATTGTATTCAGGGAGACTGCGAACGGAGATGGTCAAATCAGCTGTGAGCTAATCTTGTCCAGACCCGGAGAAGGGGAAAAGATCCATATGGCTGACGACCGGATCATCATGAAACAACATGTTGAAAATGGGCAAGGTGTGCAATATGAGTCCAGGATTATGGTATCAGCTCCCGGCGGCTCCATCGAGGTTGGTAATAATGCATTTATTGTCAAGGATACCAAGCAGATGGAAATCAGGATAGTGGCCGGAACAGATTATTTTGGTGATGACCCGGAGGCACTTTGTAATACCTATGAATCAAAGGGCGAGAATAAATCTTATGAGAAGATCCTTGCCGACCATGTAAAGGAATACCAGGGATATTTTAATAGGGTTTCACTTGATCTGGGAATCCCCACTTTGGATACCCTGACTACAGACAAACGATTGAAGATAGCTGGTGAAAGCCAGGATCCCGGAATGGCGGAATTGTATTTTAACTTTGGCAGGTACCTTCTGATCAGCAGTTCCCGTCCGGGCAACATGCCGGCCAACCTGCAAGGGCTATGGAATGACCGGCTAGATCCCCCGTGGAACGCAGATTACCATATTAATATCAATATACAGATGAATTACTGGCCGGCGGAGATTACAAACCTTTCCGATTGCCATTTGCCCTTCCTGCATTTCATCGGTGATTTAAGGGAAAACGGCAGGAAAACAGCTTCGGATTTATATGGTTGCAGGGGATTTACCGCTCACCACACAACTGATGCCGGGCATTTTACCTCTGCCTTTGGACGGCTTATTTATGGCCTCTGGCCAATGGGTGCGGCCTGGGCATCTACACATATCTGGGAACATTATTTGTTTACCGGTGACAGGCAATTCCTGGAGGATTTTGGATACGATGTTATGCGGGAAGCTACCCTGTTTTTATCGGATTTCCTGGTGGAGCATCCACTCACCGGAAAGCTGGTTACGGGTCCCTCCAACTCACCAGAGAACCGCTTTTCCTCCCCAGCTGGTGATACAGCATCCATCAGTATGGGTCCCGCTATGGACCTACAGATCGTCTGGCATGTTTTCACAGGATTTATAGCGGCAAGCGAATTACTGGACAGGGATCCTGAATTCAGGGCTGTTTTGCAGGACCAGTTGGACAGGCTTGCACCTGTTCGGATCGCCGCAGACGGGCGGATCATGGAATGGTCAGATGAAAGCCTGGTTGAGGTTGATCCCGGCCACCGCCATATGTCCCACCTTTACGGACTCCATCCATCCAACCAGTACAATTGGAGCGATACGCCGGAATATATGGACGCCGCTTTAAAGGTCCTTGATTACCGCCTTCAACACGGAGGGGGCCATACCGGATGGAGCCGAGCCTGGATGATCAATTTCTATACCCGACTGAAAGATGGAGACAAGGCCTATCATCATTTTCAGCAGTTGTTGCACAAATCCACACTGCCCAATATGTTCGATAACCATCCACCCTTCCAGATTGACGGGAATTTTGGAGGGACTGCAGGCATTGCCGAGATGTTGCTGCAATCTCATGCCGGTTATATTGAACTGTTACCTGCCCTGCCGGCTGACTTACCCGCCGGGGAAGTAACAGGATTGATGGCCAGGGGAGGATTCCAGGTGGATATGAAATGGAAAGAAGGTATACTGACCTCGGCAAAAGTGTTCTCAAAACTTGGAAATCAGCTGGAGATCAAGTATGAAGATTTATCATCTAGTTTTGAAACCAAACCGGGCCAGGTTTTGGTACTGGATGATAAACTCAACGAAAAGTAAGCTCCGTTCAAAGGATTTCTCCCTTTTGCCCTTGGAGCCTGGATCTAAATTTCCCCAAGTGCTTCAAGATTTGCAAGATCTTTTTTGCGGCCGGTTGCCTTTTTGTTTATGATCAACTCTTTTCGAATAATGCTAATAACTCTTTGAAGTCTTCCTGCATTTCCATGGTAGATCCGTCTGAGGGTTTCAATGGCTGATATTCGGTCCTGCGGACTCCTGTTCATCCAGTAATTAAGATCAAAAGTTTGACAATTCCAGGATGCAGGAAAATGAAAAAATGAGCGGGAACGATTCCGCCCGCTATATTGTGTATAATGTATATTGCGAAACAGGAAATCCCATAATAGTTGCTATTATTGTGGTAGTGAAAATCTATTCATGGCCAAGCAGATAGATTCCAGTGTAAACCAACGATTCTCTTCCCGGCTGGGATTGATCCTGAGTGCCATGGGCATTGCTGTGGGTACCGGGAACATCTGGCGCTTTCCCCGGATCGCGGCGCAGTCAGGAGGAGAGCATGGAGCCGGAGCCTTTCTGGTTGCCTGGCTTATATTCCTCTTTCTATGGAGCATCCCGCTGATCATTGCAGAATACACTTTGGGGAAAAAACACAGGTCCGGTGTGGTCGGGATATTCATCAAAAGCCTGGGAAAGAAATTTGCCTGGATGGGAACATTTGTTGCGTTTGTTTCCACTGCCATCACCTTTTTTTATACTGTTGTCGTTGGGTGGTGTATTTTTTATTTTGTCCAGACCCTTACACGTCCCCTGCCAGATACTGCTGAAGCAGCCCTGGATATATGGAACACATATCAGGACAGTGCCTGGCCATTTCTGACCCATGTAGTGGCCATAGGGCTAGGAGCACTGGCGATATGGAAAGGCATCAGGTCGATCGAAAAAGTGAATAAGATACTTATCCCAGCTCTCCTCCTGATAGTGCTCATCTCTGTGATCAGGGCCCTGACCCTCCCAGGTGCCATTGATGGAGTTGCCTACCTCTTCCGGCCTGAGTGGAGCCAGCTGAAGGATCCCAAGATCTGGATCGCGGCCCTGACCCAGAATGCTTTTGATACAGGGGCTGGCTGGGGACTATTCCTCACTTATGCAGCCTATATGAAGGAGGAACATGGGACTGTTAAAAATGCCTTTTTAACCGGAATAGGGAACAATACCGTTTCACTCTTATCGGGGATTATGATCTTCGGTACCGTCTTTGCCGTGCTCCGGACGGAGATGGGCATGATGGATCCGCAGGTACTCGAAATCATGAAAACGAGCGGTCCCGCGTCAACCGGACTCACCTTCATATGGATGCCCCAGTTATTTGCCCGGATGATGTTCGGATCTCCGCTGGCTGTGCTTTTTTTCCTGGGACTCACATTCGCCGGTTTTTCATCCCTCATTGCCCAGCTGGAATTGCCTACCAGGGTGCTAGTTGATACAGGTATCAAGCGGTCTAATGCTATCTGGATCATGGTTGCCGTGGTCTACCTGCTGGGTATTCCCTCGGCGCGGAACCTGAATATCCTGAGTAACCAGGATTTCGTGTGGAGTGTTGCCCTTATGCTTTCAGGCGCTTTTATTGCTTTTGCTGTAATAAAGGAGGGGGTAAGGAAACGGATGCATGATATCAATGTCACCGAGAATGACTGGTCCGTCGGGGCATACTGGAGCATTACCATTCGCCTGTTTATACCCCTGGCAGCATTTATCCTCCTGTTCTGGTGGTTGTTCCTGTCGGCAACCGTATTGGCACCTGGCGAATGGTACAATCCAATGAACCCTTTCAGTGTCATGACCTGCCTGGTTCAATGGTTCCTGTTCACCGCAATTTTTGTGGGGTTTAATCGTAGCATTTCCAGGAAAACCATAGGCTGAACTTCCTTAGGGTTGAGGACCCTATCTTGGTCCGGCAGGCAGGCTTTCCAGCCAGAAATTTTCCATTACCTGCCTCAAATGGAATGTTGTGTTTTCCCTCTCTCTTATCCCGTGAGATCGCATGGGATATGACATCATCTCAAACATTTTATTATGTTTGACAAGCTCATCGACCATCATCTCAAAACCCTGGTAATGCACATTGTCATCCGCTGTTCCGTGCATGATCAGCAGTTTCCCTTCCAGTTTATGGGCATGATAGAGGGGAGATCCTTCACGAAATCCATATTCATTCTCAGATGGCAATCCCATATACCTTTCCTGGTATATCGTATTATAAAGTCGCTGGTCACTAACAAAAGCCACCGCTATCCCGGCCTTGTAAATATCCGGATACCTGAAAAGGCAGTTCAGTGTCATCTGTCCGCCGCCACTCCATCCCCAGATACCCACCCTGTCAGGGTCCATGTAGGGATATTTTTTCAATACCTTTCTCATGCCTGATGCATGGTCGACGCTCGCCACAATCCCGATCTTGCCATAAATTGACTTTCTCCATTCCCGTCCCCTGGGAGAATTTGTGCCCCGCGGGTCCAGGCTCATCACAATATATCCCTGCTGGGCCAGGTACTGATGCCAGAGGTCTCCTCTGCCCCAGTTGTTTTGGACGGTCGCCCCGGCAGGCTCCCCGTAGATATAGATAATGACAGGATATTTTTTTGAAGGATCAAATCCTGGGGGTTTGATCATCCAGCCATCCAGTTCAGCGGCTTCTGTGCCAATCCTGAAAAACTCTTTTGGTGTAAGATCAAGTGCTTCGAACCAGTGCTTGGCCTCGTCATTATCCTCGAGCAGTCGGATGCTTTTATGACCGGGAAGGGATACCAGCTGATACTGGCTGGGCGTGCTGACATTTTGAAAAGTATGGATGGCCCACCTGGCATCTGCCGATATCTGGTAGGCATGCTGGCCCTGCTTGTTCGTGGGACTAACCCTCTCGGCCTTGCCCTTTCCATTGAGCCTGCTGCGGTAAAGATATCTTTCAGTTGGGTTTTCAGGAGAAGCGATATAATAGACGTAGCCGCCTTGCGGATCTATACATGCGATATTGACTACATCAAACTCACCGCCGGTGATCAACTGCTCATCCGTACCATCCCTGGATATTTTGTACAGGTGCCTCCAGCCATCTTTTTCACTGGTCCAGGTAAAGTACTGCTCATCTTCCAGCCACATGATATTATCGTGGACATCCAGGAATGCCTCATCCCTGTCGATATGGATCTTTTTTACCTCCATGGTATTAACATTGGCTGTCCAGACAGTATTGGTATTCTGCAGGCGATTCAACTGTTGTATCATTACCTCATTGGAATTCGGGATGAAATCCATTCTGGGCAGGTAATTATTGCGCATGTCTCCTGGTATATCAAACCAGTGGCTCTCACCCCCATCGGAAGATACCACACCTACTTTAACAGCAGGATTGGTGGTACCTACCTTGGGATAGGGAAGGGGAATGGGCTGAGAGTAAATAGAATCTATATTGTTGATCATGTAAAAAGTGCCTGTTCCCTCCGTATTGGAATGCCAGTAAGTAATCATTTTTCCATCCGGGCTCCACCTGAAACCATCCCTGCAACTGAACTCTTCTTCGTAGACCCAGTCAAAAGTACCGTTGATAAATACATCACCTCCATCGACTGTCAGCTGGGTGATCCGGCCAGAGGCCAGGTCTTCCACGTAGATATTGTTTCGGTAAACATATCCTGCCCTTGTGGCATCCGGAGAGAATTTGGCAAACATTAATCTCGCGGGTTCCATTTTGCGACCCAGTTGATGAAGTCTGCCTGAAGTGAGGTCCAGTACCCAGTAATCTCCCCGGGTATGGTAACGCCAGACCCGCCTGGTATTGGTGAAGATCAACAGTTTGTCATTGTCTTCAGACCAGTTGTATTCTCTTATAGACAAAGGCTCGGTGTACCCCTCCGGGATAAACTTACTGGCTGGCACCAATACTTCCCTGCTGCCAGTTTTTGCATCGTACCTGACAATATCATTTCCCCCAATACTTTCATTGTCTTCCAGGGTGGAATAGCCATTATTATCTTTCATCCAGCGAAGGGAGTTGATGCCTTTTTGATTGAAAATCCTGTTTTTATAAATATCTTCGAGGGTCAATTCGGATGGATAGCTATTCTGCGCTGAAATATTCGGGCAAGTTGCTAAACCAATAGCAAAAATAAGAGTAAGCATAAATCTATTTCTCATGCCGGAAAGGTTTGATATTGAACAGGCATGAAGATAAATATTAAAATTCAAATCAATATGTTCAAAAAAAAAATCTACATTGAAAGAAGGCAGGTGCTGGCTGAAACTGTTCGCTCGGGACTCATCCTATTGTTGGGTAATGAGGAGAGCCCCATGAACTACCTCGACAACACCTATCATTTCCGTCAGGACAGTACTTTTCTCTACTATTTTGGACTGGATCAGCCCTCGCTTGCCGGGGTGATTGATGCTGATAGCGGAGAGGTCACTGTCTTCGGTGACGATCTCACCATTGATATGATAGTATGGATGGGGACCCTGCCGAAACTCTCTATTCTTTGTGAGAAAGTTGGTGTCAGTCACCAGAAACCACTTTCAGAACTTCAGGTAATTATGCAAGAGGCCTTATCCCGGGGAAGGAAGATCCATTTCCTGCCTCCTTACCGAATGGATAACAGACTGAAATTAAGAAACCTGTTAAATGTGGAATTTGAAAAAGCAGGTGTGAGTGCCTCCCTGGAACTTGTAAAAACGGTTGTGTCTCAACGGGAGGTTAAATCTGATGAAGAAATTGCTGAGATTGACAAAGCTGTGGAGATCAGTGCAGATATGCACCTGGCTGCGATGAAAATGGCCCGTCCCGGAATGAGGGAATCCGAAGTAGCTGCCAAAGTTGCAGAAGTAGCCCTGGCAAGCAATGGGCAGACGGCTTTTCCAATCATCGCCACCATCAATGGGCAGACATTGCACAACCACTACCATGGAAATATGATCAAGAGTGGGGATCTTTTACTACTGGATGCAGGTGCAGAAACAGAAATGCACTATGCCGGTGACCTGTCCAGTACCTTCCCTGTGGATTCGTTCTTTACTTCCCGGCAGAAGGAAGTTTACCAGATTGCACTGGATGCCCACCAGGCTGCTGTGGGTATGCTGCGTCCTGGCATGCCTTTTAAAGAGGTCCATTTCACCGCTTGCAGGATGATTTTCGATGGACTGAAACTGCTTGGACTGACAAAAGGCGATGCTGATGAGGCCGTCAAGGAGGGAGCACATGCCCTGTTTTTCCCCTGTGGTACGGGACATATGATGGGATTTGATGCACATGATATGGAAGATTTGGGTGAACAATGGGTAGGGTACGATGGGGAACCGAAAAGTACCATGTTTGGTTTGAAGTCTCTCAGGCTGGCCAAACCCCTGCGCCCTGGATTTGTTGTGACCATTGAACCAGGGATCTATTTCATCCCAGAACTAATTGACCTGTGGAAGTCAGAAAAGAAACATACTTCTTTTCTCAACTATGAGGCCATTGAAAAATACCGTGATTTCAGCGGATTGAGGAACGAAGAAGACTTTGTAATCACAGAAGATGGGGCACGCAGACTTGGTAAAGATCTGCCGGTTACCATTGAAGCAGTGGAGAAGATCAGGCAGCATTAGACTTTTCCTAACACTTACCTATCCTTTTGTAAAACATAGGCTGGTTTTTTGATCATTCAATGGATTGCCTTAACTTATTGGGTTAAAACCCTTAATCCAGTATTGTGATGGTAAAATATCTAAGTTTATTACTAGTAGTATTCCTGATGGGAGGTGATTTTGAGGCCTGTACCAGAGAAGATGAATGTGAAGAGACAAAAGGTCCCGAGATTAATTTTAAATTTCTCCTGGGTGGGGAAATCTTTGTTGTTGAGAAAGGAAATACAAAGGATATCACAGTTGACTTTGATAATATCAACATGATGATGTATAAGGTTTATTGTAGTGGACATTCAAATGGTCCATTTGAACAAAACTACCTGATTGAAACAGACGGAACATTTGTCAAACAAGGCATAGGCAGCTGGAGTTTTAAAATGGACAACAAAGATGATTACATGAGAGTGGTAATTTTCTGTGATACCAAAGAACTGGGCACCCAAAATATTTACTATTCCGATCTGGAAAAACATGATCAGGGAACTGCCTATTTCGAGTTTTCAATCAGAACGGTATGGGATCCTACAACCAAGGATTTTGTAACCTACGATACTTACATTACAAGAAATTAATTATTCCCCAGGTTCCTTCTTCTGCTTTCCTGCTTTCGGGAATGGCTCCCCGGTCTTCTTGCTGATGCTTTCATCCACCGCATGGATGCGGTCGAATATTTTGGCATCTGCTGAGCGGAGATGAAGATCCCTTTGAGGGAAAGCGATTTCAATACCAGCATCCTTGAACATCTGGTTAACCATTACATTTACCTCGCTCTGTATGGAAAGCCTGGTATCAGCATCGGCAATCCAGAATACGATGCGGAAGTCCAGGGAACTTTCGCCAAAACCTAGAAATATGGCCCAGGGTTTCGGATAATCCAATACCCTCTCATTGGATCCGGAAGCTTCAAGGAGCAGGTTCAGCACTTTCTGGGGATCTGTGCCATAGGCAACACCTACCCTGACCTCCCCACGGCGTTGCTGGTCAGAGAGGGTCCAATTTATCAATTCGTTAGATATCAGGTTCCCATTGGGTACGATCACTTCTGAGCCATCATATGTTTTAATGATGCTTGACCGGATACCGATCTCTTTTACAATTCCCATCAGTGGGCCGACCTCAATAATATCGCCTTCATTGATGGGGCGTTCAAAGGCCAGAATGATGCCCGAGATCAGGTTGTTGAATATGTTCTGGAGTCCGAATCCTATACCCACGCCAAAGGCACCCAGAAGGATGGCCAGTTTATCCATCTGTACACCCGCTGCCGCAATGGCGATCAAAAAGCCAATGGTGATAATGATGATCCGCAGCATCAGGGAAATGGCCCCGGGCACTCCCTTTTTGAGCTTTAGTCTGGTGAAGACATCGCCCTCCAGGAAAAATCTGATAATCCGGGATATGGAAATGGTCAACCATATGATGAAAAAGAAAAGGATGATGTTCAGCAGGGTTATCTCGGTTGAGCCGATCTTGAAAGGGGATGCAAAAACCCTGTTGAACCATGCAAATACTTCATCCTTGATGGTAAATTCCTGTAGGACGGCAAGTATCCAAATTATCCATCCGGCAAGTGCCACCAGGCCGGTAAGCCGTTTTTCTACCGTAGGGCCAAAATCCTTGATTACGGTCAGGCTGCTGATCCCCCTGCTGTAGATAATCATGATAAGGATGCCGTCGATTACCTGGATTAGGGAAAATATCAGTACGGCTAAAACAATACTGTAAAGGGTTGAGCCACCAAAATATTCTGCAATATATACCCCACCGAATATATTTGCCATGACGGCAATTCCCATCATCAGTCCAACTACATAAAGCAGGTTATATAAGATACGCCGGAACGCAGTTCCCATGCCCCATTTCTGTATTGACCTGTTACGAATCATGGAAATGGTGGTAATGAAAGAACCGGAAAATACCAACAACATCATAAAACGGCTGAAAAGATCTTCCCGGTAGGTGAGATCATGCAGAACGACCAGGAGGATGATTACCATCAACAGATATATATATTTTTTAATGGTTCGATGGATATTATGAGCTATCAGGAGGGTCATTGGGACCAGGATAAGGATGGCATTGAGGCTTCTTATGACCTGGGGAATATTATCATAATAGATCAGTGTTATGGTGAAGGTGATCATCAGGGAGGTAGCAAGGGGTTTGGACATCAGTATCCTGGTGCGGGAGACATACTTCTCATCCTTTTCTGCAATATTGTTTTGCAACTTCTTAAATAAACTGATCAGGATTATTGTGATCAAAATGAACAGGACCAGGTGTATCCACAATTTCCTGCTGTTGTCAGTAACAAAACCTTTAATGGCAGGCAAATTGGCACCAAAATAACCTGGTTCGGCGCTGAGGTTATCTCTCACGTATAAGGAATCCTTCCAGATCACCGGTTTGTCAAATTTGAAACGTTCAATAATTGATTCATCCAGTATCATATCGAATTTTTGGATGATCTCCATGCTGCTTATCAGTTTTTCAGAAACCTTTACCAGGTCATCCTGCAGGAAAGCAGTGTTTTTATTCAAATCCAAAATGAGCACTTCAATGGCACTGATAGTAGAACTGATCTGGTCAAGGACAGTTTGTGTTGCAGTTTCATTCCGGGCTTGTTCGAGGGTAAGATTCCATTGCCGGAGCGGGATTTGCAGGGAGGCCTTTTCGTTTTCAAACGTTTCAACCCTACCGGTCATATCCTTTTGTGTGGCTTGCAGCCTCACTGATACATTGCTCCATTCATTTTTCAGGCTCTGGAGTTCCCGGTTATTGATTTTAGTAAATTTCTTTTGTCTTGGATCTTCCATCATCGCATCATACCTGGCCAGTACGGAATCAACATTGTTTTCAATCCTTGTGATATCTTCCCCGGTAAGGAGAATTTTGCGTTTTTCAACCAGCATTGAATTAATGGAAGTTACTTCCAGCGATATTTCTGCCATAGGTATAGCAACCACCCTGGTTAATAAACTGTCGAGGTGAGCGTTTTCCTGGCCTTTTAATTCAATTGTAAGGAATACCTGGCATGCCAGCATCAAACTCAGCAGAAACCAGAGTTTGCATCTTACATCAGGCAGTCTATTATTCATTGGGTTTCATTTTCTATCGATTATCAAAATAGGAAATTGATGCGACAAAATGAAACGAACATGATTATTATTGCCATGTATCTTTTAATCAGTGTACGTGAGGAAAGAGCACGAAATGTGATTATTTGAGATCAGGTTCCAGGTAAAGGTTCCTTTTGAACTCATTAACGGGTGTCTCTAACCATTCAACCTGGGGTTGCCAGCTCTCGCTTTTTAAATAAGCTGAGGCGGGTTGACCTGTAATGATGCTCAATGCCCGGGCGGTAAACGGATCCTGGCTATCTCCAAAAGGCAGCAGGGGGAAATAGTAAGGGTCGGCTTCATAGTCAGGAGCAAGGCCATAATTGAATTCCGAAAAGCCATCGGCATTGGCATATTTCATTACAATCGGAATCATTGCCCAGTTATGTTTGGGTGGATCGACCAGGTCCGGGATGATCCAGGCCCCGGTATATTTTCCATAGGTTGTATCACCAATGCTTATCACATTCATGTAAGGATACAGTCCCGTTATCGTAAATTCACTCGCGGAAGCAGTGTTGTCGGTTGTAAAAACAAAGATCCTGTCCAGGTCCAGGTTATAGGGATTTGACGGGAACCTGAATACCAGGTTATCCGAATTTTCTCCTTCTCTCTGAGTAAAATATTGGGTATACCCGCTGTTCCACTGGAATCGTACCATGATGTCTTTGTTGTCTACCTGGGTCGCTGGACAAACACCGCTGGCAAGCCAGCCGGCTGATTCCATATCCCCACCAGGGTTATAGCGTAGGTCCAGGATCATATCTGTGATCCCTGCCGATGCAAAATCCTGAAATACTGTATTCAGGGTATACAGGTATTCATCTGATTGTCCAGAGGTAAATGAAACATATGCCAGGTAGCCTACCTTATGGCCGTCTACTTCCAACACATCCCAGAATACAGCAGGGTCCTCGGCAATCACCCTGGCCTGTAATGTAACTTTATTTTCTGTAAGTTGTAATGCCTCCCGGGGTGGCCTCACCCATGGATAGGGTGTAGGAATTACTTTGATAGAGGTCCAGGTAATTAAAGACGGTCAGGGACCGGTCATCCATCTCAAGGATGATATCCCCCCGTTTGAGTCCGGCGCTATCAGCAGGTGAATCCCGGTACACGTATTCAACCATGGCAAAAAGGGTATCCGTTCCATCAACCCTGCCAAATGCGAGAGAATACCCGATGGATTCCTGGACCCCGTAATACTGCCCCATCAGGGCTTCATAATCATCATGGATCCATGAGAACCTGTCAATATCATATAAAAAACTGTCAAAGAATTTCTTTGAATTGGTTGCCGTTTCCGGATCCAGTCCATCAGGAATATATTGTTCCCATAAATAAACCTCATGCATCACGTCAAAGATCCAGTTGTTGATGTATTTAGTCTCGTCGCTGATATCCGGCACATTCCCCGCATTGGGGTCCGGATCAATTTTTTTCTCACATGAGATCAGCAGGGAGAATAAAGCTGCAAGTAGCAGGGTATAATATCGATTTGAAACGCGCATCATAATGAGTCTTAGCAATTACTATAATAACTTGTCAATAGCGGGTTTCATTATGTGAAGGTAGATAAAAATCCCACAAAGCAGGAATGACTCAGCCTAAAAATCTGAAAATGAGATGATTGGCGAGTTCACTTTAGTCTGATTCTTCCTCTTCTTCCTGAATTAGGTATTTTTCCTCGTCCAGGTTTTCCAAGCTTTCACTGCCAGGCACTCTGTCAAGCGTATCAATAGGTTCTTCCCCATCAGTGTCAATGTGCAAGGAGGACGGCATTTTGATTAAATAGCTGATATCCTCCGTTTCATAAGGCAGTGCAGAGATAATGTGCTTGTCCTTATCAGTAAAGGTGATGAGGTCGTTTACGTATCCATAGGGATACAAATCCCTGATTGCTTCACGGATCTCTTCCGGCAGGTTCCTAAAATCTTTGATGACCCTTTTTTTCATTAGAATCAAAAGTCAGATCAATAGTTCAATAATAAGAAATATTTCAAAAGACTCAATAGTTAATTGATATAAAAACGTTGATATTTTTTAAAAAATATCCACATATCTTAAATTTACATGAAAATCATGGATCAAATACTTTATATCGGGATTACCCAGTCATTTTTTGCCGGACTGATGATCGCGACCAAGAGAAATCCACAGGTAGCAGACCGCATAATGGCTGCCTGGCTGTTTCTTATCGCCATTGAAATGGGTTTTGCCATTGTTAACCAGAGCATTATTCCATTATATGAGTATGTATTTATCCCGTTCACCTATGGACCTTTGCTATACCTTTATATCAAGTTCCAGACCGTTGAGAATATACATTTTAAATGGAGCTATATACTGCATTTCCTTCCTTTCCTGGCCATTTTTGTTTCGGCCATTATTTTTCATGGCAGACCGGTAATGCGGCTTGAGAATTTCTGGGATACAGATCCTTTCCTTTCGTTCAGGCTTATTTACGGACTCTCGTTTTTTATTTCTATAACTACTTACAGTGTTGTCGCCTTCGTCATGATTAACCGTCACCAACGGAACATGCGGAACCTGGTCAGTTATACTTCGGAACGGATCACCCTGAGCTGGTTGCTCGTGGTTTCTATCAGTTTTTACCTGACCTATGTGGCAGTATTCATATTTGGGGTCTATGTTATTTTTGCAAAAGATCGAACTTACGATCCAACTCTGCCATCCTATTTCGGCCTTACATTTTTTGCTTTTGCATTTAGTTTTTACGGGTATAAACAACCCGGTATATTCAATGAAATCCTAACTGAGAGCAAACACTTCAGAAAGGAAGATCTAGTGGTTGAAGATGTGGATTCCAAGTATGAAAAATCAGGATTAAAGAGTAAGGATGCCCAGCAGTACCTGGATCAACTAATGAAATATATGGAGGAGGAGAAACCCTATCTCGATGTAGATCTCTCTATTCATGATGTTTCGGCTGAACTGAAAATTCCCAGACATTATCTTACCCAGGTGATCAATGGTATGCTGGGCAAAAATTTCTACACTTTTATTAATGAATACAGGATAGAAGAGGTTAAGAAACTCCTGACGGATGAAGCCTATACAAAATATACCATTACCTCAATAGCCTTCGAAGCAGGATTTAATTCAAAGTCTTCCTTTAACAGTGTATTTAAAACAGCAACCGGAATGACCCCTTCCCAATTCAAGGATGCCCATGTAAATGGGTTAAACTCACAGGACAGCTATGTTACTGATGATGAAAGCAAAAAATCAACCTGATCTATCCTTTCCTCATATTCTGTCCAGACATCTGATCTTCAGGTTATTAAGTGTGTGAGCCGCTAAGGATGGACAAGCCTGCCTTCCATCCTGAGCGGTCTGGACAATTCCGGGGCTCTTATTTCGTATTATTGTAGAAGCCCATCGCTAAACAACTAACCTTTTTTGCTGGAATTTCCCCTGTTTCATAATTAATATGAAGGCTATCACGTGTATTATATTAGTTATCATTGCTTTTCAGGCAGCTGCCTATACGCAAGGCCTGTTTGAGGCGGGAGATACAGAAAAAAGAGAACCTGCATTCCAGTTAAGTGGTTACGGCAGGGGGGTGCTTTATGCGGGACCCTATGATTCGCAGGAACTTCCTGAGATCAGGAGCGGATATGGCGAAGCAGCTTTGAAGATCAATGCCTTTTCTGGTTCGAGAGGCAAACTTTATTCAGAAATCCGTTTCAGGAGCGGGTACGAATATAATGAACAGATCAACCAGTTTCAACTCAGGGAAGCTTATGCCGACCTTTTCCTGGGCGATTTTGACCTGAGGGCAGGCCAGCAGATCATTGCCTGGGGAAGGGCTGATGGTATTAATCCCACCAATAACCTGACACCTTTGGATTATTTCGTTCGCTCTCCGGAGCCGGATGATATTCGCATGGGCAACTTCCTGTTCCGAGGCCGTTATACCATAAAATCATGCATCAGGCTGGAAGGGATTTGGGTACCTGTATACAGGCATTCTGTCTACAGGTTTGACCTCTTTGATATGCCAGGCTTTGTAAACTTCACAGATGCATATAACCCGGATGCAGCACTTAAGAATGGATCATTTGCCGGGAAGATCGAATTTCTATTCGATCGTTTTGACGGATCATTCTCCTGGTTCAGTGGCTATGACCCCATGCCTGGAATAGAGGCGGGCCCCCTGCCGGACACCCCCGGCGAAAACCCTTCCATTGACATGTATGCCAGGCCATTTAGGCAGCAGACAGGAGGACTTGATTTTTCATTTGGTTTAGGGTCCTTCGGTATCCGGGGGGAAGCAGCCTACCGCGAACCGGACGGCGGATACAAAGGTGAGATTTTTGTGCCAAACCGGGACCTGAGATATGTACTTGGGATTGACCGGTCTTTTGGGATTTTCAGCATGATGGTCATGTACTCAGGCCAGTATGTATTTGATTTTGAAGAGATGCAAATGCTGGAGAACTTCCCTGAGATCGAGCCTGAAATGCTTCAGCAACCTGTCGTTTGGGGAATGTTAGGTCCCTTGATGGACCAGCAACTGGCAGGGTTTAACCGGATTGTTTTTGACCAGACAAAAGAAATTATGCATTCCCTGACAGCCAGGCCTGCCGTTTCTCTTTTTCATAATGTGCTGGAGCTTGAGATATTTGGTCTTTATAATTTCAGCACAGAAGAATGGACCCTGTTGCCTAAAATGTCATGGAAGGTCTCAGATAACCTGAAACTTGGTATTGGCGGGCAATATTTTGATGGTCCCCCGAATACCCGGTATGATTTGATTGCACCCGTTTTCAACGGTGGCTTTATGGAATTACGATATACATTTTAACATCACATGAGAACAGGAAGTATAATCATAAAGTACAAATGGCTGATCATCATTTTATCCCTGCTTATTTCAGGGTTCTTTGGATCCCAGATATTCAGGGCCGAGATCAACCCTGACATGGAAAGCTTTATCTACGAGGGAATGCCTTCACGTATCAATACAAACCTGATAGAAGATATTTTCGGAGGCGATGAGATGGTTATGATCCTGTTTGAGACGGATGACATCCTCAATAAGGCAAGCCTTTCAAGGGTCAAAAAGGTAAATAAAGATCTAAAAGAGGTTGAGGGCATTGATGAGACACTTTCACTGTTTGATGCAAAAAATATTAAGGGGGAGGATGGGGCCATGATCGTTGACCCGGCCATCAGGAGGATCCCGAAAACGGGTGAGAAGTGGGATCTTCTCAGGCAAGAACTCAAAGCCAATGAACTTGTACATAAGGTGCTGGTTTCGGATGATTTTAAGATGACTGCCATTATAGCTACCCTTGAAAATCATGCCCAGGATGAAGAAATAGTACAGGCAGTTGAGATGATCCTGGCTGAGAATCCGGGCAGGGAGCAAACATATGTGGGTGGATTACCTTACATCAAAGCCCTTGTGGCAAAGGAAATGGCCAGTGAGTTTAAACTTTTGATGATCATTGGCCTGGGGATTATGCTGGTGATGCTGTTTCTCTTTTTCAGGGAGGCCAGGGGTGTTTTTCTGCCTTTTATTGTAGTGGTCCTTTCTATCCTTTTTGCCATGGGATTGATGCCGCTTATAGGATGGCAGATGTCGATTATTACCCTTCTGCTACCTATAATGCTGATCGCCATAGCCAATGATTACGGCATCCATATGATGGCCAAATACCAGGAGTTTAACACAGTTGGAAATAATTCCAGTAAGGAGGCGATTGCCAGGGGGGTGTATACCAGCCTGCGAAGCCCGATTCTCCTTACAGGTATTACAACCATTGCCGGGATCCTTTGTCTGCTTTCTCATAAGATGATCCCTGCCAAACAGCTGGGTGTGGTTGCTGCAGCAGGTATTGGTTTTGCCCTCTTGCTGAGCTTGATGTTTATCCCGGCAGCCCTTGCTATTTTTGGCAAATCAAAACCTGTCCTGTCGGATAATCCATCCAGGCAGCGCATCATTGACCGAATCCTGACTTCAACAGGTAAGTTGGTTAACAGGAGGCCCAGGCAGGTGATCCTGGTGACGGGCTTGGTAATGCTAATATCAGGAGGAGGCGCTTTCCTGCTAAAAGTGGATACCAACCTTGAAAATTTCTTTCCCGAGAAACACCCGGTCAGGGTAAGTGCAGAGGTGATCAATGAAACATTCGGAGGATCGCAGAATATTTCCATCCTGTTGGAAGGGGATATCCTGGATCCGGAGGTTATGGGGCAGATAGACCAATATGAAACAGGTTTAAAAGAACATCCTGCCGTGGGGAATGTCATGTCCATTGCAGGCGTAGTCAGGGAGATCAGTAAAGCATTGAATGACGAGGGAGATCCCTATTACAATATAGTCCCACATGAACGGAATGCCCTGGCCCAGTACCTCGAATTATATATGATGAGCGGAGACCCGGAAGACCTGGAAAGACTGGTTGATTTTGATTTTCAGAAGGCACAGGTTTTGGTAAGGATCAATGACGGGAGCAACATGGCCTTAAAATCCGTACTCCAGGAGATCCGGGAGCTGAGCGGACCGGGTGTATATCAGACAAGGATTGGAGGGTATGGGCTTATTACCGTTGAACTGGCTGACCTGGTCGTAAAGGGACAGGTTACCTCCCTGCTGATTGCCCTGCTGGTGGTCATAGCACTGCTTGCCATCCTGTTCCGGTCTGTTCCGGCAGGATTGATAGCCGCTCTGCCACTTGCCTTTTCCATGATATTACTTTTTGGATGGATGGGATACCTGGGCGTTAAGCTGGATGTCGCCACTGCACTGCTTTCCTCCATCATGATCGGGGTAGGGGTGGATTATACAATACATTTTCTCTGGAGGTATAAATCAGAGAGGGGGAATGGCCTTATTCCAGCTGATGCAGTCTTAAAAACACTGACAACTACCGGGCGGGGGATCAGTTTCAATGCCCTGTCGGTCATCCTTGGATTCTGTGCCCTGCCGTTTTCAGTATTCCTGCCAATCAAGGTGTTTGGTTTCCTGGTGATGGTATCCATATTCTCATGCCTTGTGGGTGCCTTGATCATAATACCTGCCCTCGTACTAATTCTTAAACCTGCTTTTCTTGAGCCCGATGTAAAATCTAACAAGATTCAGATAAGAGAGTGGAAAGGCTGGTTCAGGGGACGAAAAACGGTACCAGTAAATTGAAGATAAATGAAAGTAAAATTTCGAAAAATGAGATCCATTAAAAGAGTAAGTATAGCCCTGATATTCGGAGGAGTGGGATTAGCCTGTGTAAATTTTGCCCCGCCTGAGGGCCGTGAGATAATGCAAAAGTCGAGAAATGTATCCAAACTAGACGGAATGGAAGCCATCACTACCTTGCGTATATATGATGCTAAAGGAAGGGAAAGGGTAAGGCAAACCTCCATGGCCTCAAAACTCTTTGAAAGCGGGGCTACCGAAAAAAGGATCATACGGTTTCTCTCGCCTGCAGAAGTCAAAGGGACAGGGATGCTCATTTTTGACTATGACAAACGGAATGATGATATGTGGATCTATATGCCTGCTCTGCGAAAGACAAGACGAATCATCAGCAATGAAAAGAGCAAGAGTTTCATGGGTTCAGAATTCAGCAATGCAGATATGTCTGCCCCCAGCCTGGAAGATTTCGATTACACAGTTATAGGATCAGGGATTGTTGAAGGAACGGATTGCTGGATCGTGGAGGTAGTTCCTGTAAGTGGGGACATCATGGATGAAGTGGGATATGACCGCCAGATTGCCTGGATAGGGAAGCATGACTTTGTATTCAGGAAGGCTGAATACTATGACGCAGATGATGAATTGTTCAAACAAATGATTTCCACCGATGTCAGACAAATGGATGCCGCGGGTAAGAAATATGTAGCAACCCGGATGGAAATGAATAATATTCAAAATGGGCGGAAATCCATAATTACCATAGATAAGATCCAGTATAATCCGGATGTAAAGGAAGAATATTTTACCCTGGGATACCTGGAAAGGCTGTAATTGAAACGGAATATGAGAATAAACCTGGCCAGCTTGTTACTGGCATTCATTGAATATTTTTTATGAAATATTAGGTTTATAAAATAAACAACTTTATATTTGTGCTATGTTTATTGAAAATAAAACCTATGGAAAAGACATTAACACCTGAAGAAAGTCTTCAGATCATACAGAGATCAATATCCAATTCGCGAAAGAACATGCGTGAAGGGAGTTTTTACTATCTGCTATGGGGCTGGGCATTGATCCTGGCCAGCCTTGCCAATTATTTCCTGATCAGGCGTTTGATCGCACTTGAGCGTTACGATGATATCATGCTCATGAGCCTGCTTGCATGGGGAGTATTTTTGGTTGCTGCCATGATCATCCAATTCGTTTATCTATCCCGCAAAGGCAAAATGGGAAGGGTTATTACACACCTGGACAGGTATATCAAGATTATTTGGATTGCTGCTGGTTTGCTCATGGGATTGATGACATTCCTTTCCCTGAAAGCGAATGTTTACCCAACCCCATTTATCCTGGGAGTTACAGCTATGGCAACGGGGGCTATCCGGACTCATGGTCCGTTTTCGTCCCTTGGTGATGGGTGCGCTTGTTTTCCTTGCAGCAGCGGTGATTTCCAGCTACCTGAGTGGGACAGATCAATTACTGGTCTTTGCAGCCGCCATGGTGCTGGGTTATCTTGTCCCAGGGTACATTATCCGTACTTCAAAGAACGGGAGCGATGTATAAGGATCTGGATCCGGTTTTGCATTCCCAGTTGAGACTGGCAGTGGTATCCATTCTTGCCAGTGTGGAAAAGGCTGATTTCGCCTATCTGAAAAAAGAGACAGGGGCGACATCGGGTAACCTGAGTGTACAGATCACCAAATTGAAAGAAGCTGGTTATATTGAAGTGAATAAAAGGTTCAAAGGGAACTATCCACAAACAAGCTGCCGCATCACCCTCTTGGGGAGGGAAAGATTTGCAGAATACGTTGATGCTATCTCAGGATACCTGAAACCCAAATAAGCCGCATGATAAGCCAGCTCAATCTTTCAGCTTTTCCAGTTGCTCCTTCAGCCAGGCCGGCCGGTTGCTTGTGATCCCGTCTATCCCGCATTCGATCAGCCTGCCTGCCTCTTCAGGATCGTCCACGGTCCAGGCAAACATTTTCATGCCTGCGCGGTGCACTTCATCCACATATTCCTTACTGATCCCCTTCGAACGAAAATTCAAACCGTCAAGTCCCGCGTCAGCAGCCTTACTTATCCACTTGGTTTTATATGAACCCGACAGGGTGTAATGCAACCAGTAAACAGGAATGGCGGGAATCTCCTTTTTCATCATCGCGCATACATCGAAGTCAAAACTGATGATCACCAGACGGGATTTATCCGGGGAAGAGGCCAGTACTTCTACCAGGTAGGGAATAATAACCGCATCTGTTTTTACTTCGATGAATAGTACCTTGCCTTCCGGTACGGTTGCTATTACCTCCTCCAGGAAGGGTATTTTTTCTCCTCTGTACAGGTCCATTCCGTTGCTTGCAACGAGGGAACGGAGGTCAGACGATCTAGTTTCCCTGATCACCATCTTGTCGCCGCTGGTTCTTTTGGTATCTTCATCATGGATAACCATGATGCGCTTGTCTTTTGACATGTGAACATCCACCTCCACGGCATCGGCTTTTCTTTCCCAGGCAAGGTTTACAGAGGCAAGCGTGTTTTCAGGAGCATCATGAGAAGCTCCCCTATGGGCAATGATCATGGTTGAAGGTTTCTGGAAGATCATGGGGACAATCATCAGGATTAATATGTATAAGGTATTCAGCATGGCAGTGTAAAAATAGTCATATCTTTGGTAAACGGAGTATTTAGAGTATACCTATGCTGAGGATGCAGATAAAGGTGGCCTACAGGAGCCTCATGCATTTCAAGTTTTTCTCAATCCTGAATATCATCGGGCTTGCAGTCGGGATGAGTACAGCTGTTTTGCTGGTTCTGTTTGTGAGATTTGAACTGGGTTATGACAGGTTCCACCCTGATTTGGACCAGCTATTCAGGGTTACCACCAAAGTGGAAAGTCATGATGGCCAGATACTTTATGTTCCTACCTGCCTGGGATATATCCCTGAAGAATTAAACAAAACATGTTTTAAAGATGTGACTGTATGCAGGCTGTTTGACAATCAGTTAAGCACCCACTACCAGGATAGGAAACAGGGACCGGTCCGATTTTTCTTTGCGGACTCTACCTTTTTCGAAGTCTTTGGTTTCAAACTATTATCCGGTGATCCGGACTCCATCCTGAACCTGCCATATACTGTGGTACTGACCAGAAGTACAGCAAAGCAATATTTCAAGGACGAGGATCCTCTCTTCGAGCAGGTGAAGATACAAAACGTGTTATATAAGGTAGTTGGTGTTATGGAGGATATTCCATTGAATTCACATTTGCAGTTTGACATTTTGATTTCTTTCGAAACTTATGAACAGGAAGTGGATACCAGGAACAGGAGCCTTGATTTTGGTGTCTACCTGAAGGTAAGTCCGGATGCAACGGAAGCATACCTTGCAGGATTGATAAGTGCCATACAAGAGGTTCATGAACAACATTATGGTAGCACCGGCTTTTTTATGGAATCCGGACTCCAAAAATTCAGGGATATCCATCTGAAGTCAACTGATTTTTCGATTACTTTTAGCAGGGCGGGCGATCTGAATGACCTGATTATTTTATCTTCCCTGGCTGTATTTATACTTTTGATCACCCTTTCAAACTTCATTAGTCTGCTCACTGCCAGCAATGATATCCGTATCAGGGATATAGGCATGCGCATTGTCTTTGGGGCCCAGAAGCGACAGCTTTTAAGCCATTTAATATATGAATCAATTATCATTGGTCTAATTGCTGCTTTTATCGCCATTGTGTTGTTCGAGATAAACCTGGAACCCTTTTCCAGGATTGTGGATACACCAATCAACCTTCCTTTGTACAAACTGGCCCTGTTGTTCCTGTTGTTTATCGCCATGGCTGTACTGTCTGGATTCCTTACAGGTTGGATTCATTTTTTATCCGTGACCAGGTTCTCTCCGGTACAGATGATTACGGGTCTCTATGTACAACTGAGAAGAGGCAGGTTAAAAGCAATACTGGTCATTCTCCAGTTCGCTATCATAATCTTTCTGTTTTCTGTACTGAGTGTTCTTATCTGCCAGACCCGGTTTATGAAACATGGGGATTATGGATTTGAACGGGATAATTTATATGTATTCCATGAAACCAATCGAAATATCCGGCAAGATTTTGGTCCATTGTCGGATGGTATTTCTACTCTTTCGGGAATTGAATCAGTTACTGCTTCCATGGGCATTCCTGGAGAAATGCCAGTAGTGCAAAATGTCTGGACCGATGGTGACATACAGGAAAATGCCATCCTTATCACCGAAGCCAGGGTCAGGCAGAACTATCCTGAAACCTATCGTTTTCAATTGGTTGATGGAGGATTTTTCTCAGGGAAATCGATGAATGATACTGGAAATTTCATCCTGAATGAAACTGCTTGTGAGGCATTGGGACTGTCAGATCCGGTTGGATCGGTAATCAATGTGTCTAATCACAGGGATACCGTAATCGGGGTAGTAAAAGATTTTCATTTCCGTTCACTGCATGACAGGATAGAACCCCTGGTGATCAGCAGATACTTTCAGCCCTACAGGCATATTACCATACGTGCTGAATCAGATAATCCACAGCAGGTGATACATGATATTGACTCACTAATAAAAATTCATCTCCCTGGTCATGAGCTAATTACATACCCTCTTGGAAAATTGCATGAACAGATGTATATCGAAGAGGACAAGCAGGCCATGCTCTATTCTGGTGGTGCCCTGCTGGCTATTTTAATCGGGGTTTTTGGCTTGTTTGCCCTGACCACTTACACAACAGTGAGGAGGACAAAAGAAATAGGGATACGGAAAGCCATGGGCGGAAGTACCACAACAATATTTTTCCTCCTTGGAGGAAGCATTATGAAGTGGATAATGGCCGCTGTACTCATCACCACCCCACTAGCCTGGCTAGCTGTAAATGATTGGCTGCAGGGGTTTTACTACCACATTCAGAATGCCTGGTTGTTGATCATCCTGTCCATCCTGCTTGCGACTGCGATTGCCATGCTAACCATCAGCTACCACATCTTGAAAATGGCTCGGGTAAACCCGGTAGACAGCCTGCGTTACGAATGATTTCCTGGCAGGAATGATCAATCTTTCTGGAAGGCATCATCAAATGCCTGGCCGGCAGGTCTGAAGTCCATGTCTCTGACAAATTCGCAAGCTTCTATGGCACCGTGTTCACGGTCCATTCCAGGATCCTCCCATTCGACTGAAAGAGGCCCGGTATAATTAATACGGTTCAGGGCCCTGACGATCTCCTCGAAGTTGGTGTCACCACGGCCCGGACTGGCAAAATCCCAGTACCTTCGCCTGTCCCCGAATGGGATATGTCCGCCGAACACACCTGCCTGGGTTGGAACATCAGACCATTTGGCATCCTTGATATGCACATGGAAGATCCGCTCGCTGAAACGGTAAATGAACTCCACATAATCCACCCCCTGATAACCAAAATGGCTGGGATCGTAATTGAAGCCAAAGGATGGATGATGATCCACAGCTTCGAGGGCACGTTCGGCCGAGGCAATGTCAAAGGCGATTTCTGTCGGATGCACCTCCAGTCCGTACCTGACGCCATGCTTATCAAATTCATCCAGGATGGGAATCCAGCGGTCGGCAAAATCCTGGTATCCCTTGTCAATCATTTCATCCGAAACAGGCGGGAAAGAATATAACAAATGCCAGATGGAGCTTCCGGTAAATCCATTTACTACCTTGACACCCATCCGTTTGGCTGCAGCGGCTGTGTTTTTCATTTCCTCTGCGGCCCTCTGCCTCACACCTTCAGGGTCGCCATCTCCCCAGATATAATCCGGAAGGATGGACTGGTGGCGTGGGTCGATATTATCGCAGACAGCCTGGCTGACCAGGTGGGTTGATATGGAATACAGTTCAAGGTCATATTTTTTAAGCAGTGCCAATTTCTCTTTACAATAAGTATCATCGGCTTTGTCTACCTCGAAATGGTCTCCCCAGCAGGCCAGTTCTATGCCATCATAACCAAATGAGCTGGTCTTCTGGCACATGGTTTCCAGTGGAAGGTCTGCCCACTGTCCGGTAAATAATGTTACGGGTCTTGACATATTTCTATCTTGTTTTTTAGTTCGGGAAATCCAACCATTTATTGTCACTGCCACTGGAATCGATCACTCCGTCAATGAAGAGCATGCCCCTCAAACCATCATGTACGGTTGGGAAATCCTTGGCCTCTGCAGGTGGTTCCTTACCTTCAAGTCGGTGTTGTATGCAGGTGGCAACATTACGGTAAACATTGCCAAAGGCCTCAATCAAACCCTCCGGGTGCCCGGCAGGGAAGCGGGTATTGTACTGAGCTATATCAGAGCACCAGGGATTACCCGGGCGGATCACCTCCACTGGTTTGTCAAGCCATTTCAAAGTCAGTGTGTTGGGCTCCACCTGTATCCATTCAAGTCCCCCTCTCTCACCATACACCCTGATTTTTAGCCCGTTTTCTTCACCCGCAGAGATCTGGCTGGCATAAATAATTCCCCTGGCTTCATTGTCAAACCTGACCAGTACATTGCCGTCATCATCCAGCCTCCTGCCTTCAACAAGGGTACTGACATCAGCACAAAGCTGTGTGACTTTCAATCCGGTTACATATTCGGCCAGGTTCAGGGCATGAGTACCAATATCACCCATGCAATTCGATTTTCCGGAACGCTTCGGGTCAAGCCTCCAGTCCGCCTGCATGTTGCCAACACCTTCCGAAGGCTCAGAAAGCCATCCCTGGGGGTATTCCGAAACCACCTTCCTGATCTTGCCAAGCTTGCCGGACTGTATGATATGCCTGGCCTCCTTCACCATGGGATAACCTGTATAGGCATGGGTTACCGCGAAGATCAAACCGGTTTCTTCTACCAGTTTCACCAGTTTTCTGGCATCATCTGTATCATTGGTAAGCGGTTTGTCACTAACGACATGAAAGCCATTTTCCAGAGCGAGCCTGGCAGGTTCATAATGAACAAAATTTGGCGTAGTAATGGAAAGAAAATCCATCCGCTCATCTTCCGGAAGTTCCTTTTCTCTGGCGATCATTTCCTGGAAAGTATCATAAGTACGTGAGGGGTCGAGGTAATACTCCTTCCCCTGTATTTTGGAATTGGCCGGATCAATATCAAAGGCTCCACAGACCAGCTCAATCTGGCCATCGAGTTGAGCTGCTTTCACATGGAATTTGCCGATAAAGGAACCAGGGCCTCCGCCGACCATTCCCATTCTGATTTTTCTTTTTGTCATAGGTTTGTATTGTTTCTCTAAAGATAAAAAAACCTGTCAAATTCAGGAAGATCTGACAGGTTCATATTGGATGATTTTTTCAGGCTTCAACCAGCTGCATTAATAGACCCCGGTCTTGACAAGGAAAACATCGATGATTAGTCCCAGTAGAAACAATGCTCCAAAACGTTTATTGTACTGAAATGCGTGGGCAGATAGATACAAAGGCCAGGTATTGGGAGGGAGATCTGCTGGTGCTTCGGTTGGACGGGGTTTGGAAAATACCCTGGAAGCCCAGATCAATTTTGGTACAGCTATCAATACAATGGCCATTACTGGTCCCACCATACGGTACCAAATCATCAGAGCCACCAGTACGTACTGCCCAATCCACAATCCTATGGTGGTATATCTTGCCATTTTCTCTCGGAGGATAACGGGCAGTGTATAAACCCGCTTGGCCTTGTCCTGGATCAGTTTATCAGTGTGTTTTCCAAACAACACGGTTGTCGGTCCCATAGAATAGACCAGGCTGATGATGGCCACTTCCCAGGACCAGATGCCACCGGTTGTAACGTAATAAGTACCTCCCACCATGAGGGGGCCCCATACAAGAATGACGGTCAGTTCTCCCAGGCCGATATATTTTAAGGGCCAGGTATAAAAGAGCAGAAAGAACAATCCAGTGGCCAGCAGGATGAGGGTCGTCCATCCGGTGGCTGCTACAAGGTAAGCACCTGCTGCCAGCGCCACCAACAGGGTTACAGATAAATAACCCATGAACTGCTTCCTGGTCCAAAGACCATGTTCGAGTGGCTGGGGACCATACTGGGCACGGTAATAATTATCCTTGTCCAGTCCCCTGTTATAATCAATATAATCATTCAAAAGATTATTGCTGGCATGGGCGAAAACCAGCCCGATCATTGCTGCCAGGAAGTATGGCCAATAGAAAGTCTCGTTCCGGTAAGCCAGGATGCCACCTATTCCTGCAGCGATCTCGGTCATAATAAAAACTGCTGCCCTGGTTGAAATCAGCCATTTTGAGATAACATCAAGAACATCCCATTCTTCCTTAGATAATCTTGGAATAACACGCATTGCCTTGCGCCACATTGCTACATTTACTGCCATTTTTGTGAATTTGAATTACACCCTAAAATTGGATATTCTGATCGTCAGAATTTGTTAAAAACATGGTAAAATTTCACCTGGCCGAGGATTATTTTTCTATCAGGAAAACGGGATTATAGTCATTGCTCTTTTTCATTACCCTTCCATTAATATAGGATTCGGCATATTGGAAGACCGTACAGCAGTTAAAATCGATCTGCCTGACATCTATTAATAAGGTATCTATATCATGAAAGCTTAATTGAAGGTAAAAGTCCTTGGTGATTGCCACGGCACTTACGTATGGCAAGGTCTGGTTGCTTAATTCACCATAATGATCCTCCCTGGTTAAATCTTGTAATGGAAGTTCGATCTCTTTCTCATCCTGATAATAAATAAGCCTGATACTATCCGGATGATAGCGCGGGTTCTCAGAAAATACAAGATCTTCTTTGCTATTCTTGTCTATGATCCTGAATGTGAAGGGATCCGCAGGGACAATGCAATTATCTCTATCGCAGGTGTCACATCCGGACAGCAGAAGGGCCAGGCTTAGGATTACCAGATAGGATTTCATTGAAATAGGATGTATTTACTTATTTTAACCTGGCTGAGAGGTCATTACACCATGCTGTATCCATTTTTATCAGGCGGTTTTTTTTCAGGTTTTCCCTGATAATCCAATGGACATCCTTATCACGTAATTCAATCAGTTTCTCAAAAGCAGGCTTCCCGAATTCAGGATTGGATGCGACAGCAACAGACCAGCAGTATCCCAGTCCCTTTCGGAGTACCGTGAAATCATCAGATTTCCTGTTTTCAACTCCGGAAAGGAGCTGTGTGATCTGATCCAGCAATTGTAAAGCCAGTTCAGCATGCCTGGGGTCTGAGAGCAGATCAGGTTCACATATACCGGCTGCCAGTGCCCTTTGCTCAAGGAAATTTCCACAGACCCACTCATTGCATATGAAAGAAAGCAGGTAAAAATCGTGTTTTCCAATATATTGCAGGGCCATGGCAACAGCCTCACGGATCCTCCAGCGGGGATCCGAGGCCTGTCGGCGCAGGTCAGGCAGGTACTCTCTCAGTCCATTGGCAATGATCTCTCCAAGTCCCGCAGTACCACAAAAAGCGAGGAACTCCTCAGGGGTATTCTCCGGTGCAAGTTCAGGTGTATAGTCAAGCAACGGTATGAAATCTTTTTCAGATCCCAGCTCTACGTATGCCTGCATTAATTCCAGGTTCGCCCTGGGTCCGGGAAGGCCGGAATTTTCCAGCAGGTAAGCGGTCCAGTCCCCTTCATCAACCAAGGCAAACAAATAGTATTCTTTTTTTGTCATTGGTATTCAATCATGGTAAAACAATATGGTAATGTAATCAACCACTGAGGCAGAAGGACTTGTCTTGCCAGAATGCCCCCTGGCCAGAATGGAGGACAATGGTTTATCTGCCAACAGCTTGCTATATTCGATCAGCGTCATGATGGGGCCATACCCACAAACCGATATCCGGTTTTGGATAACCGTATCATAAAGCTTCTCCGAATCCTGCTTCTCGATCTGTTCCAGGACCAGGTCATCCTTCATTTCACCATCTACGGGACTTTCAAAATGGGTAAAATCCGAAGAGGCAATGATCATTAATTTTCTTTTCAGCACTTTGTTTGCATCCAAGATCTTTTCTGCTACCTCCATTGCCGTGATGGGATTCTGGCGAAGCATGCTTATAGGGACGATGCGGAAACCCTCGGGAAGAGATTCTTGGAGCAATGGCAGCATCACCTCGGCGGAATGTTCATGCATCTGTGCCCGGTCAGACCTGGGAAGGTCAAGCTGACGGGCAAATTCAGTATCAACTGGAACATTACCCAGGGGCGTTTCCCAGGAATCATTGGAATCAACTTCTATATGTTCTCCATATCCGGTATGATTCGGATTGATGATGATGAATGTATCATACTTTATAGATGATCTTTTGATGATCTCGAAAAAATGCATGGCTTCATAACCGGAATAGACATAACCTGCGTGGGGGACTACGCATCCAATGATATCCTTCTGGGCATATGAATAATCAATCTTCCCAGCTTCAGTATCAGTAATCCGCTTGACCAGGCGATGAATCTCATTTTTAGTCCCAGGATAAAACGCCCCGGCAACTTTTGGTGTTCTTACTCTCATATGATCAGATTTTGAATGGGAGAACCACATTTCTTACATTTTGTGTCAGGAGTAATGCTACTTACTTCAGTGTGATACCCGTTGCGGTCAATAAGCAATTCTCCACATTCTGCACACCTGGTTTGCTGGCCTTTGTTGGAGGCAACATTTCCAAGGTAGACGTAATGAAGCTTCCTTCTGGCAAGGGCAAAAAGCTTGCTGAGTGTATCCAGCGGTGTCGGATCCAGGGAAAGCTCATGATGAGGAAAATACCTGGAAAGGTGAAGTACTGTAGATTTGCCGATTGTTGATGATATCCAATCTATCATTTCTGAGAAAACTTCCGGATCATCATTCAGTCCCGGTATAACAAGGTTGGTAATCTCGATGTGTTTGCCTGCCTTTTTGAGGTGTATCAGGGTATCCAGGACCGGTGCAAGACTTCCCCCTGTATGTAAATTGTAAAACTCCTCCCGGAATGCCTTCAGGTCAATGTTGAATGCATCCAAAAAGGGGAGTAATTCGGTAAGGGGATCTACATTAATAAATCCGTTGGAGATCATGGCCGTTTTCAAGCCCTTGTCTTTTGCAAGCCGGGCAACTTCGAGCATGTATTCAAAGGAGATTGTGGGTTCATTATAGGTAAAAGCTATGCCCAAGTTGCCACCATGACCGGCAGCCATCTGAACAATTGCATCCGGGGAATGATCTTTAAGCCAGGGAAATCCTGATACATCGGCCTGGGAAATATTACAATTTTGGCAAAAACTGCAGCTCAGGTTGCATCCAATGCTACCAATGGATAGTATAATGCTCCCGGGATGGAAATGATATAACGGCTTTTTCTCAATGGGATCATAATGGACAGCAGATAATTTCCCGTAAATCTCAGTGATCAGACGGGCATTCAAATTTCTCCTTACCCCGCATTTTCCTGCTTTACCCTCTGCAAGGGTACACAAATGAGGACAGAGGAGGCACTGTACCCTGCCATCTCCAACTTCCTGGAAGAATAAGGCTTCTTTCATGGCTTCGTACAAGTTAAGGAATCCTGAGGAATTGGGAGTCAGGAGAAAGATCAGAAGTAATATCCAATATTAATGTAGAACAGGTAAGTGTTTCGCAGATTTGACCGCATCAGGGTGAATTCAATAGGACCGATCAGGCTCATATTACCCAGCGTAAGTCCGAATCCGGAGAAGGCTTTCTCGAATAGCAGCATGTCTTCCAGCTCCCAGCTTGTGTTGCCCATGTTCGACCTGAGGACAAGGTAATTTGACTTCCAGAAATTGTATTGCAGGTCAAGTCCCAGGATAAAGGCATTCCGCCCGCTTTTTTCCATAAAATCGAGTCCCGCGAAAGGAAGCAGCCCCTTCCGCTGAGACCGGTTCAGTCCCCCGAGATAAAACTGATAGATCCTCAGTGAGGAATCCGCCGTGCTGATGCCTCCATAGGCCCTGGGCAGCAGTGTGAACCGATTGCTTATCCTGGCTGCCTGTTCGAATTCCAGTCTTATGAAATGAGTGTAATTCAGATCCTGGTCATTGATAAATTTATACTCGGCATTAAATCTTGTACCCGTTGTGGGAAAGAATCTGTTGTCATAGGTGTCCAGATCGATATAGCCCAGCAGGTTGTAATAGTTACCGGACTCCTTGCCCGGGAGGACATCTCCTACATCGGGTCTCAGTGTGATCCTTTCCACTTCTCCACCAAAACCGAACGCATAGGACTTTCCAATAATGGAGCGTGTATAAATGGCAGCTCTCAGGTCGGCATAATCAATCACACCCCGCTTAATACCATCCGAATAAATGTTCAGGTCAAAGTTTTGTACCCCCATATCCACCACAAAGCCAGGTCTCCATCCATTGTTTTTTTCATAACGGGCCAGGAAAAACTGGTTTTCCCCAAGTGCCGCGTTCAGTGATAACTTGGTCCCATAGAGTCCCACATTCCGGAAAGTTGTATTGAATGTGATGGAGGCCTTATAAGAAGTATTGTAATTCAGGCCGACCATCAACTGGCCTCCCCTTCTCTCTTGTACCCGTATTTTCAGCTTGACACTTGGTCCCAGTACCCCATCATAAGCAGGCTCCAGTTCATAGGTCACTTTTTCGAAATACAGGCTGCTGAACAGGTTGTCGATGGCCTCTGAGATCTGTTGCGGGCTTACCCATTCCAGGACATCCAGGTTCAGCTTACCGCTCAGCAACCTTCCCGAAACCTTCTCCACTCCATCGATATGGATTTCACTGAGCAGAAATGAGTCCAGCGGTTCATAGTGCGGTTTCTCATAGGGGATGTATTCAATATTGTTCAGTGAGTCGGCCAGTGTCCTGAACCGGTCAAAATACACCCTCGCAGCCCGCTCACCCCGGATGAGAAGTGAATCCCCGCCATTGAAGCTGGTGGAATTGTATCCGGTAATATCCGGAGCAATATATATATCACATAATCTCAATGTTTTCTTTTCTTCGTTTATTGGAGGATAAAAAGACGGTCTGTTCCATTACCCTGAGGAAGCTGACCTCATCTTCAGCGGTAAAGGGCTGTGCTCCCACGTCCACCCCGATCAGGATATCTGCCCCCATATCCCGTACATGGTCAACCGGGAAATTATTCAATACACCACCGTCAATCAACAGGTGCCCATCAATATTCACCGGTGTAAAAACGGAGGGAATCGCCATGGTCGCCCGCATGGCAGCAGGCAGATAGCCTTCCCTGTGTACCACTTCTTTTCCGGTTGCCACATCCGCGGATACACACAGGAAGGGTATTTGAAACTGATTGAAATCCTGTATGTTATTCACATGGGAACAGAGCTCTGCGAACAGGTTTTCAATATTCTGCCCGGTCACGACTCCCTGGGGCAGTTTGACTTTTCTTTCCCGCAGTGGGAAGGTGACAAAAAACCGGTCAAAATCGGATTTTTCTTCTATGGATAGCTCCGTTCCTGGGGATGTCGTCAGAAAGGAGCCTGTCCCAGTCCAGCGATGAAACCATGTTGGCCAGGGTATCCGCATCGTAACCAATGGCATACAGGGCTGCAACAAGACCACCCATGCTGGTGCCCCCTATGTAATCAATTTTCAATCCGGCCTTCTCGATTACCTTCAGTACGCCGACATGGGCCATTCCCTTGGCCGCCCCACCACTGAGTGTGAGCCCCACTTTCGGCCGCCGGGATACCGGCATTTCCTGTCCCGATGCAGAAAAACCAGGGAATAGTAAAATGCAAGAGATGAAAACAAACTGCAATAAGCTTCTCATATCCTTTTACCAGGTGTCCAGTGAGGATATATATGATCCTGGCCTTGATTTCCCCTAAAATTACCAAAAATGGGGATATATCAATCCAGTTTGATGTTAAGCTTTCCTGCAATTTCCAATGCGGTGGTCAGGGTACTCAGATCCGTAAATAATTCGCCTGTCCGGCCTGCATAATGGCTGTGTCCCATAGCCTCCAGCTGGTATGATGATGCCGGGTTATCCAGGTCCACTTCCGCCATATATACAACAGCCGGCTGACAGGAGGTCTTGTATTCAGCATCATCCGGGTACTTATTATTGGTCCAGTACTCGTTCCAGTCCCACGTCTGGTTGATCTCAAACAGGATCCTGAACTTCCGGGGAGTTGACTCGTCAAAGCGTGTGTACCAGACTGAAATCACCTGGGGGTGTGGCCCCCGTATAGGCATCCGGAATCGGATTTTCAATGGTCGGAATATAAAGTCCATCTTTTTCCTTTACGCCTCTTTTATAAGCCCAGTAAGGCATGGAGGCAGGGCGGCGTATTTCACCCGGTTCCCACTTTCCGGATGAGGGATCCCCGTGATCATAGACACTGGTTCCTACTGCCCTGGTGATGAAAAGGGTTTGCAGGAATTTGCCTTCCATGTCCTCTGCCCATAAGTACAAAAGAAGGATGGTTATGTGCCGGACCCCTGGAGAATTCCAGGTTTATGGCAGGTCCTTTTCCCGTGGGATTGGCCACGAGGTCTATTTTTTCAGGTTCTTCCTGGATCCTGCTGGATTTACATGCCGGAAGGAGCAGGAAGGCTATGAGTAAAAAGCTATATGATTTCATGTTTTAAAAATTTATCAAAATTCAACGATGATACCGATGGAAGGCAGGATGGTCCCGGATGTTGTCCTGATCAGCTTCAGGCTGTAGAGCTGGTCCATGTATTCATCCCCCGGATTCTGGATAATGGGATTGCCTTCTGCATCCTCTTGCTGGTAAATATTTGGTGGTGAATCGGCCTGGAAGTTTAAGACATTTTGTATATCCAGGTAGAGATTCAGCCTCCATTTATCGAAGATACCAATCCTTGTCAATCCTGATATCCAGCTGGTTAAAACCTTTCAGCCGCTGACTGTTATACTGACTGAAATCCAGGTAGCCCGTTCCCCTGACATCCCAGGCCGGGCGTTTTTCGCTGGTGAACAGATCCCAGGGAGTATAGGGCGTTCCGCCTGCAAAACGATACCTGAAACCGGCCTGCCAGTTTCCTTTGAATTTACGGAAACTGGTGATATTCAGCAGGTGTTTGTTATCCCATGAGGTGGGTAAGGAGGAATCAAGGGGATTCAGTTCGGCATCAAATTCCTGGGCTTCGCTTCTTACCAGGGTATAGGAGAGGATGATGTTGAATCCTGCCAGGTCCCTTGTCCGGTAGAGGAATTCCGCCCCGTAGGCCCGCCCTTTTGCCAGCGATATAACCTCTTCATCCCCGAAGGTACCAAAACCACCACCCTTGCTGGCAATGGAAACCTTATCGTTGACCGAAACGGGGTAGTTGCCATACCATTTATGGAAGCCTTCCACACTGAATTTTGATCTGTCATCGGGCAGGAATTCAAAACCACCTACCAGATGGTCGGCCCTGATATAGGTTGCACCGTTGTCTTTGTTTACCAGGTTGCCGTCATTATCCCGGAACCCAAGAGTGGTATAAGGCGGAAGCTGGAAATACCGGCCGGTATTGAAATTTACAGACCATTTCTCCGACAGCAGGTAAGAGGCAGAAAACCTTGGAGAAAACTGCTGAAACATGTTGTTCATTTCGGGAGAGTAATTATTGGCATCCATCCTTATCCCCAGGGACAGGTTGAGCCGCTGCCTGAAAAACCCCTTACTGAGCTGTCCGAATACACTCCACTTAACCATATCCAGTTCGCGAGCTATAATCGATGTTAAAAGGCTCTCCCTCGAGCATAGGTAAGGTTAAAGGTCTGTTATCATACTCCGCATATTCCAGTCCGCCGCCATAATTGACTTTCAATCCATTACTAAACCTCGAATTATGTTCGTACCGGAATTTGGTTTCTATTTCATTCGATCGGTACTCGAAGGTTCTAAGGGAATCCTCCTCAATGTTATCAAAATATTTTTCAGCCCCATTGTTCAAATGGTTCCTGCTGATTACCCAGGTATCAAAGCCCTGTCCGGTAAAATGTTTCCAAACGGCACCCACCGTGTAACTCCACTGGTCATTTGTTGGCAGGGCTTTCAATATGGCCCGTTGTTCTATTGTTTCATTGGCCTTCAGGTTCAGTGTAAGTACATCATAGGAACCCAGTCCTATAAAAGTCAGTTCGTTCTTGTCATTGATCCGGTTTTTGACCTTGAATTGCATATCATTGTAGGTGGGCAGGAATGGCAGGCCGATCACTGAAAACAAATATTGCAGATAGGACCGTCGGCCGACAAAATAAAGGTCGTATTATCTGCTTATCGGACCGTCCAGTGTAAGGGCCAGGTCAGAAGAGCCCACAGATCCTCTGAATTTTAATTTGTCCTTGTTCCCATCTTTCTGTGTGAATTCAATTACGGAGCTCAATGCATCCCCTCGGTCTGCGGGGAAGGCCCCGGAATAAAAATTAACCGAACTGATGAAGTCAATGTTCAGGATGCCTGTTGGTCCCCCGGAAGCTCCCTGGGTGGCAAAGTGATTGATATTGGGGATCTCCACCCCGTCCAGGAAGAAGCTGTTTTCATTACCTCCCCCGCCCCGTACGATCAGGTCATTCCTGAAGGAAACGGTCGAGGCTACACCGGGAGTGACTGTAATACCTTGGAGATATCCCTGTTCCCTCCGGGACTTTTCTCAATCTCTTCTATACCTGATGCGCTGCAGGGAAACCGGACTTTCCTCATTCTTCCTGAAAGGTGAGGCTTTACGGTGATCTCCTCAATGGCGATATTAGCCTCATTCATAGGCACTTCGATGGAATACCTTGTTGGCATTTGTAACCAGGATCTGTTCCGATGCATAGGGCTCAAATCCAACAGAGGAAACCCGCAACTCCACAAAGCCGGGAGCAATACCTGTAAATAGAAAATTGCCATCGAGATCACTGACCGATCCGATGTTTGTCCCCCATATAACAACATTGGCAAAGGGGATGGGTTCACTGGTATTGGCATCGTAGACCCTGCCTTCAATGATCCCCTGATCCCGGTTGCTGCGAGAAAACACCCGCAGCAGTTAAAAACAAGATCAGTACTATTAGTATATTTTTTTTCATTATAGCCTGTTATTATTTGGTTTCACAATTAACAACTTCCTTTTGGAAATGTTCGCTGTTAAAGCAATTTAGGAATTATTTAACGGTCGCTAAAAAAATCTGCCAGTTCAGATAAATCAATGCCGGGATGATCCTTCTGAAGTTGCTGAGTTTTTTCCAGTTGTTTTTTGCAGAATTGCAGGTATTCCCGGGATGCCGGATCAAAGGGCCTGTGGTTCCGGGCGGAATTTAGTTTTCCTATCTCCTTCATGAGTCTTTCTGGTCTCATCATCGAAATAGGCATCAGAGAATTTTTCCCAGATATAGGAGATCATTTGCTGGTTGGGGTGAACCAGATCATCGCCGTAAAAGCGGTAATCCCTGAGGTCGTCCATGGCTATTTCATAGGCAGGGAAATATTCGCAGTAGGAAAACAATTTCGGTCAGCCTGTGGGCTGCCAGCAGAAGTGTGGATTTGCTGACCGTATTCAATACCGGGCCATCCTTCCAGTGCCTGACAGGGCTTACAGTGAGGATGATCTTCAGTTCGGGGAGCGCTGATCTGAGTCCCGCGAAAAGCTTGGTATAGGTATCCACCACCTGGTTCAAACTCAGCAGGTGCCGGCTGAATTTATCAGATGGCAGCTTGTGGCAGTTTGAAACGACGGTGGCTGATTCTTTCAGGACATATACCCAGGCCGTACCCCAGGTTAACAGAAGATAATTTGTACCGGGAAGCCGGTCCTTTGAAGACTTTATCCTCTCATTGATGTGGTCCAGGCAGGTCTCAGGGTCCGCATCTGAAAACTGGCTGTGATGATCGAAACTGAACCATCTTCCATTGGCCTCATGCAATTCTTTTCTGTCATACAGTTTGCCATTTAGCAGGGCCCAGATGTTGCGGGAAAGACTGGAAGGATTGTAATTAATGCCAAAGGGATTAAGATCTATCCGGAACCGGAATTCCTGCATCATGGAACCTATGTTTTCTGTAAAACAGGAACCCATAAAAAGGATACCGGAATTGTGGGAGATCCTGTTTTCCGAAGGTGGGATATTTACCTCTGTTCTGAAATCCATACGCTAAAGGGCCTCCAACCACTCAATTACATATTTACCAACTTCTTTATATTCGAATTCCCAGTGCAGCTCATGATACAATCCTTCCCAGCGTTTAAACCGGATCTGATCACCGCATCTGGCGGCAAGCTCCTCGCTTGCCTCCGGAGAGGTGACCTGGTCATCACCCCCGTGCATCAACAGGAAGGGCATTTTAATCCTGCCGGCATGTTTCAGGGCGTATTCACCATACTGATGGATGATCCAGAAATACCTGCCGGTGACCGTACCGTGGTTCAGGGGATCAAATCGGACATCTGCCCAGTGCTTGGGATCATGGCTCAGACGCTCTGTATTTGTCCCTTTTCTTTTAAACCTTACCCTCGGGAAAAAGGTGTTCATAAACTTTCCCAGCGCCAGTTCCTGGGGAGAAACCCTGAAAGTCAGCCGGAGCCAGGGCGAGGAAGCAATGAGGGCTTTGTATGAGGCATCCCTTAAAATGGCATAATTGATAGCAATGTTCCCTCCCATGCTATGCCCATACAGTATCCTAGGTACATCAGGGAAGAGCTCTTCGGATTTCGCAAGCAAAAGATCAACACAATCGAGGAGCGTATCATAATCCTTTACGAAAGCCTTCCTGCCTTCAGTCCTGCCATGACCGGGCAGATCCACTGCCAGCATGCCGTAACCTGCCAACACAAACTGTTCCGCCCACCTGGCATAGCGGCCGGAATGCTCTCCCAGTCCATGTACCAGGCAGATGATCCCTTTCAATGCTGATTCAGGAATCCAGGATTGTGCATAAACCTGCTTTTTTCTCCTGTGACAGCCACTCATATTCCGTATGTATCATCCTGCTCTTTATATAAGTTTTCTAAATTTACCCTTAGAATCTTAGAATTCAAAATGACAGACCCTCTTTTATCTGGTGTTTAGGATAGGTTAAAATCAACATATTAATTCTTATTTGAGATTATTATTCTTTGTACCTTCCGTAAGTTTTCTCTATAAAAACTATGATAAAAGTTGCAAAAAACTAAGCCCTAGATACCTTATGAAACGTTTACCTTTTTATCTTATTTGTTCCGTAACGATCCTATTTATTTTAGCATCTGCGTGTACTAAAAAATCCGATACTAACCAAACCTCATGTCCAGATAAAGGACAAATGAATTTCACAAAACTACAAGTCGCTCAGCCGGAAGAAATGGGCATGAAATCTGAGGTGCTAAAGCAGGAGTTGACCGAACTATTAGGCGCGAACAAAACCAGCGCAGCATGTTTGTTCGTAAATGGCAATCTGGTCTGGGAACATTATTGGAAGGACTTTGGTCCCCAATCACGCTTTGACATTTATTCCGCGGGAAAAGCATTTACTGCATCAGCCATCGGATTATTGGTAGATGATGGAAAACTAAAGGTGGATGACCCAGCCTGTAACATTCTAACTGAATGGGCTAATGATGGGCGAAAAGAGATTACCATAAGAAATCTTTTAACCATGACCTCAGGTTTAAAACTGGACTACAGTGGATTTGTCAATTCGCCTAATCCTACTGATGCGATGCTAAATTGGCCTATGGAAAGACAACCTGGAACTGCTTGGTCTTATGAACAAGCGACTTCTCATGCCCTATCGATTATCGTAAAAAGAATATCCGGCAAGCAACCAATTGTCCTTTTACGTGAACGTATATTTAATTCAATTGGTATATTGGAAGCGGATTGGCTCCGCTCTCGTCAAGGCGATTGTCTGGGTTGGCGCAGCGTGTTGATCAGTGCGCGTGAATTGGCTTTATTCGGGCAGTTCTATTTAAACAAGGGCCGCTGGAACGGAGAACAATTACTTAGTGAAGATTTTATTGATCAAGCCATTGTCAATGATCCCCTGCTCTCTAATATACCTGTTGCCGATGGTCAAGATGATTTTCGTCGTCGTGGTTACGGATGGCAAATGTTTGTAAACACCAACGGAATTTTTGAAGGTGTGGACAAATCAGGATACGGCTTTCTGGGAGCATATCATAATATCTGTATTGTTGACCCTTCCAGGAATTTTGTCTTTGTCCGCATGGTAACACCAGAAGCGCAAGGGAACCACTCAGAATATAATAATGCATTGGATGTTACGGATGAAGGAACCGCTAAGATCTGGCGGACTATTTTATCAGCATTTGAGTAAGCCATTTCAAGGTTGCAATAGAGTACACAATTAATTTAGAATAAATGCATCAAACCATCCAAATCTCCACCCCCGCACATAACGACCTCTATGACATCACCCGGCAGGTGGAAGCCATTGTGGCCGAGAGCAAGGTTAAAACAGGTATGGTCAATGTCTATGTCCAGGGCGCAACTGCCGGGATCATGATACAACTCTATATGATAGACCATCTTTTCAATAATGTCACAGAAACCCCGGGATCCAAAGGCTATAATATTGTAAGAGATCATTATTCTTTGTAATTTTCATTATCACTCTCCTGATAGCGATTAAAGAAATATATTTGAAGCAGATTAACAAAGATCCATAACAATTAAGGAAACTGTTTGATGCGTTTAATTTCACTATTCTTATTTTTTATTGTGATATCTTCTTGCGTAGATAAAGGAGAATCTATCAGACAGGAATATCTCCAAAAAGGTGGAGAAATAGCAAATCAAACCCAGTCCGAGTTATTAATAAATGTCTCCAATGCTATAAAAAAAGGGGGACCGGCATATGCCATCGATTATTGCAATTTACGTGCTCTGCCTTTAAAGGATAGCTTGTCCCGATTGAATAACTGTCAGATCAGGCGGATAGCTTTAAAATACCGTAATCCAGCAGATATGCCCCAAACTGAAAAGGAAAAAGAACAATTAAATCAATATCTGCTTGCCTATCAGAAAGGCGAATCCATCGAACCAGAAGTCTACCTTTTTAAGGGTAGGATTGAATATTATCAACCTATATTAATAGCTATGGAAGCCTGTCTCAAATGTCATGGAGATGCCGGTAAACAGATTGAAGAAGAAACCTTACAAAAGATACAGGCACATTATCCAGATGATCTGGCTACTGGTTTTGAACTGAATGATTTCCGTGGTGCCTGGAAGATAACTTTCGTGAAAAAATAGTGATTAGCAAATATCAATGTGTAAACAATAACAAGAAAATGCAGCAGACCATACAGATCTTGACCTCGGCTCACAACGGCCTTTATGACATCACCAGTCAGGTTGAGGCCATAG
>CAVVYS010000008.1:0-37271 GCA_963752525.1 uncultured Bacteroidaceae bacterium
ATGTAGAATAGATATGTTTGTGTAGCCGCTAGCTGAGAAAAACATCCTCAGGGACTATTGCAATAGTACAGCTGGTTTTAAGTTAAGGAAAGGCAACAAATATATTTCAAATGTTAAAAATAATTGTCTGCATAGTTTTGTGATTCGGTTGTATCTTACCATTAAATGTACAGAGCATGAACGGAAGGGTAAAAAGTGATTTTAGAGAAGGATATTCATATTTTGATAACGAGAGGCTCCCAGACCCGGTTAAGAAATACTTCAAGCTGGTATTAAATGCTAACCAACCCAAAATTAAATCAGTTCGGCTTACGCATCATGGTTTTTTTAAAACATCTCCAAAAAATGCATGGACAAAGATTACTGGAAAACAATATTTCAAAACAGACGCTCCGGAATTTGAATGGACAGGGAAAACCAAATTGTACAAGGCGGTAGATAAATACTTGGAAGGCGAAGGCAAATTGACAGTTAAACTCTTTTCTATTTTACCTATTGTCAATGCAAAAGGAGTGCATGTTAACCAGGCAGAATTACTTCGTTGGTTGGGCGAAAGCTTTTGGTTTCCAACAAATCTTCTACCAAGCGATATTTTAAGATGGTCTCCCATTGATTCTTTAAATGCAAAACTAACTTATGCATACAACAATATGACTGTTTTTTATATGGTAAGATTTAATGAGATTGGAGAAATTACGCGATTAGAAACAGAACGATATAAGGAAAAAAGGGAAGCTTGAAAAATGGATTGGTAAAGCATCGGATTATAAATATTTCGATGGATTTAAAGTACCAACACATATCCAAGCACTTTGGGAATTGAAGGAAGGTACTTTTCAGTATGTTGATTTTATTGTTGATACTATAAAATATGTTTATTGACTGACTATGAAAGTGAGGTGTTGAATGATTTACTATATTGACAAGGACATTTTCTTTTGTGAATGAAGGTTTGAAAAGCACTGATCATTAATGATGATCCCAATCACCAGGTGAAGTGCATGGCATAATTAATAAGTATGCTCCCTTCTGAAACCTTTCTCAATTTGCTTTTAAGTAACTTCTTTTTCTGGGGAGGCAAGTGATCAATGAAAAGTATTCCCTGCGTATGATCTATTTCATGCTGGATCGCCCTGGCCGTATAACCACTAAACATCCCGGTTTGTTGCCGATAATTGCTGTCCAGGTATTCAATCTCAATTGACCAGGCTCTTTCAATCTCCTCATAAACGGAGGGTATACTTAAACATCCCTCCTGATCAATGAAGCTTCAGCTGACTTATTTGTAGTCCTTGCATTGATGAATATATCCCTTACACCGTTTCCTTCCGGAAAATAAGTGGTCCTTTTTTCCTCATCCATCCGGTCATAGATCTTCCGAGTATCAACCAGGAACATCTTAATGGCTTCATTGATTTGTGGTGCAGCCAAACCAACTCCGTCTGCTGCATCCATGGTATCTGTCAAATTTTCCATGATGGATGCAAGGCGGGGATCATCCCGATCCACATCCCTGCAAACCTTCCGCAATACTACGTTCCCGTATGAAATAATAGGTACAGTCATTTTTTAATCCTCCATTTTAAAGACCCAGATCACTTTCGATTTCAGGGCTGTTATTGCCAGATGGGCTATCGATGGACGGGATCCATGGTTTAATATCGAGGACAGGTGTTCCATCGAAGGCATCTATCCCGCTGACATGTAAAGTGTTTCCCTCTATTCTGATAAGTTTGATTACACCAAAACCTAGTGGATTGGGCCGGCTGGGTGATCTCGTGGCAAACAGGCCCATAGATTTCCTGCTACCGTGAGGCATGACATCGGGATGCCAGTCCCGGGATAAATGCATATGATAAATCACAATGATATATTCATATTTATTCAGATTTTTGAGTGCCCGGGTAAAGTCCTCATATATTTCAATGGATGCCTCGTTCTCTGGCTGTAATGCACCCTGGCGGGGAGCTCCGCTTTGCGGGGTCAGATTTGAATGAAATTCTCCAATCGGGTGATATTCCCTTGTCATGAATTCTTGAGTTGGATTTTATCCTACCATTCCGTTTATGTTGGGAAGACAACTCTTCCACAATGAGCCAACATGAGGTGTTCTAATAATTAAAGTAAAGTAAGGCAAAAAGTAACCTGGGAATACTACTTGACGAATTGGTTCTGTCAATATTTAAATTGATAGAGATCAATACATCTTTTGGACGGTTGCATTTGTAGTTTGTTCCAGGACCATAATTAAAGCCATAATTTTATATAAGATAAATATTAAATAAAATGAAAATAGCATTTCCTACAAATGATGGGGTAACCATCGCTTCACATTTCAGACGGTCGAGGGAATTTAAAATTTTTGATATTGAAGGCAACAGGATTCTTAATACTGAAATAAGACTTACAGGTTTCCTAAATTCCTATTCAAGCCAAACTTTTAGAAGATCCTCGAGAGAACATCATCAGATTCAAAAAGAAATAATAAATGTGATTGACGATTGTGACAGAGTGATGGTCAATAAAATAAGAAAGCGTCATCTGAGTATGCTTGTTGCCCATAATACGATGGTAGATACGACAAGAGAAAGAGATATCAATAAGGCCATTAAGTATTATTTAGAAGATAATTAAATAATCAAGATCTACTAAATGCCTTAACTGTAAGTACTGGGCAAGGTGCAAGACGGACAACTTTTTCGGTAATGCTACCAAGTAAAAAGTGTTCAAGACCTGTTAACCCATGAGTCGCAATGACAATTAAATCAATATTATTTGTTAGTGCAAATTTAACTATATCATTTGCGGCGTGCCCTTCGACTATATGGGTAGCAATTTTCACTTCAGGTCCTTTTGTTTCTGCTGACATTCGATCTAAAACTTCCTTTGTTCTGCCCTTTATATTCGAACTAATATTATAAATGGATCTTTCCCCATACTCATAAACCGATGCGTGAGCAGATTGTTCAATTACATGTAAAAGTTGCAGTTGTGCACCATAAGATGAAGCAATCTCTTTTGCGTATGTTAAAGCATGTTGAGAATATTCAGAAAAATCAGTTGGCACTAAAATGTTATTCAAAGGTTCTGATGCGTGAGGATCCATTTTTTCTTTGATAGTCAACACCGAACATTTTGCAAATCGCACTACTTCTTCTGCAACACTGCCGAGAAAAAAGTGTCCAATACCACGATGACCGTGGGTTCCCATGACAATAAGGTCAATATCATTCTCACGGGCATATTCTAAAATTACCGGAGCTGGGGCTATACCCCTTTCAATTATCTTTTTAACATTGATATCAGCAACATTTCCAGATTCTTTAATCTCGCTCATCTTTTCTTGCCCTCGTTCTATCAACGTATTGTGAATCGGTACAATATCAGGAAAAAGAGAAACTGGATCATGTGGATTATAATCATGAAGAATAATAGCATTCAGCATATGCAATTCTGAGTGAAATTTCCGAGCTAAATATAATGCATATGAGAATGCCTGATTAGCACATTGTGAAAAGTCTGTTGGAAATAAGATTTTTTTAAATTTTAACATGCACCTTAATAGTTTTATATTATAAACAACATATCTTTAGTATTAGGAATGGAGAATAAATCTAATTGGGAACGTAAAACATACGTTTACAGGCTTTCCTCTTTGTTTCCCAGGAGTCCATCCTGGTGAAGAAGAAATGACCCTGATTGCTTCATTGTCAAGAGCAGGATCAACACCTCTTACAACTTCTATATTGATAACCTTGCCATTCTTGTTTACCACAAACTGAATATATACAGTTCCTGTGATGCCGTTATCGGCAGCAATTTCTGGATAATGTAAATTCTCACCAATATATTTTCTGAACTCATTATTATCTTTTCCATTGAATCTCGGCATGTCCTCTACAATGAAAAAGATTTCTTCTTCAAATTCCTCTTCAGCAATTGGCAATTCAACATAATCCCTGATTTCAATTTCAGTTTCCTGATCAGCCTCGGCATCTGCGATGATAAATTCATTGTCTATCTCAATATCATCTTCAACGATTATTAATACCTCAGATATTTCTAGATTGGGAGGAGGAGGTTTGACTATGTTCTCTTGCCTTGTTATTGGAGCAATTTCTTCCTCCAATGTAAGATCTTCAGATGTTTCATAAATAATTTCTGACCTACCTGAACCTGTCCATTCAAATGCAATTAATGTAACTGCTAAAGCACTGACCAATCCAATTTCAAAGAAAAGTCCTCTGCTCTTTTCCAGATTAGCCCTGCGGGATTTTTTATGTTCCATGATTTATTTTTTTTATGTCATAATCCTACCTATAAAAATTGATTTGACATCTTATTCATTGTCCTATACAAAGATATGCCCTAACTAATTGTATATCATGAATTCAGGGGAGCAAAAGGATAATTTTCTTCTTGAGATTCTTCAAGAAATTTCTTGATAAAAAATGATTAACTTACTTGTTCTTACCATATTTTATATTGTATATGTTTCTGGATTAATTGTTTATTTTCCCCCTTTAGAGAAACCTTAGAGTGACAGCTTCTTGGAAAGTGGACTGATAAAAATTGGGGGAAGTATTAATTTTAGATTAACTTGATAAAAGATAAAAAACTGAATTGAAAAAGGGAGTATCATTGGTATTATCAGGGGGTGGCGCCAGAGGAATTGCCCACATTGGTGTTATTGAGGAATTGGAACAAAGAGGATTTAAGATCAAGTCTATTTCAGGTACATCTATGGGTGCTTTGGTTGGCGGTATTTATGCAGTTGGGAAATTGCAAGAGTTTAAAAATTGGATGTATACACTTGATAAATTAGATGTTTTTAAACTGATTGATTTTACATTAAGCTCACAGGGATTAATCAAAGGAGATAGAGTATTTAACAAAATGAAGGAATTCATTCCTGACATGGATATTGAAGAACTGAAAATTCACTATGCAGCCACGGCCACAGATATAATAAATAAGAAAGAAGTAGTTTTTACCAAAGGAAGTATCTACGAAGCAATTAGAGCATCCGTAGCCATTCCTTCTGTTCTTACCCCTGTAAAAAAAGACAATTCACTACTAGTCGATGGGGGTGTCATGAACAATCTCCCTATTAATCATGTTAAAAGAACCAGAAATGACATATTAATTGTAGTTTATGTGAATGCGGATATCCCGGTAAAAAAACCATCTACTTCTGAAAAAGAAAATGAGAAAAAACAATCAATATATCTTAAAAAAATCAAACAATTTCAGGATCAATTACATATTATTCATCCGAAAAACGAACATGAAAAATTGGGATATTTTGACCTTATTAATAAATCAATTAGTATGTTGACGGATCATGTCTCAAAATTGTCAATTGAGAAATATCCACCTGATATTTTAATTCAAGTATCACACGATGCTTGCGGAACATATGACTTTTATAAAGCTGAGGAATTAGTTGAAATTGGTCGTTATGCAGCTGTTGAAAGCATTATGAAGTATTTTGAGAAATGAATATAAAAAGAGATTTCCTCAGGCACTTTTCAATCCAGGCAGGGCATTTCCCGCTGCTTTAATCACGGCATATATTGTCGGCGCCCCTGTCAATAATGGATGCCTCCCGATCTGGCAGGAGATCAATTCGTATACATTCACAATGGAATTTTCATTGGTCCTCTGGGCTCTTTGGTGCATTAATGATAATAATTGTCACACACACCGCTAAACCACCTAATAAAATGTATAGTAACATATTTGAAGTTTTAAATGAATGAAAATGCTAACGTAATGACCAGTATAATTTCAAAGAAAAGGCCCCTGCTATTTTCAAGATCGGCCTTATGTGATTTTTTATTTCCATGACCTTAAATTTTAATAACACATTTTTTCGTCTGTTTCGAGAATCTTATCTAAATAATCCCTGATAAGATCTTCAGGATTTTTCTTCTTGACACCAACAAACACATGGATCTTCCTGTAATTTAATTTCTTTATATTGTCAATTTCAATGCCCCTGGCAATGATATCAGTCACTCCATTATCTATGAGCCATCCGGGAAGTTTCTCCATCTCAGTATATGGAGGGAATTCCATATTCTCCCGGATACATACAGGATTCTCAAAATCATAAATCAGGAAATATTGAAATTCTTCAAAATGATCGCATAGATCACCATCTACCATTGGGATTGCAATTTTTTTCATGGTTTGTTGTCTGGACATTACAAAGTTATCATATGACTGATTGCGATACAGTAATGGTGCCTTGCAAAAACAGCCAATAGCAAATGAGATTACTCAAGTAATTTCTTGATGAAAACTATTAACTTGCATGCGTAAAATCATTGTTCAGTAATTGGCATGGATCAATCTTCAGATTCAATTTCGTGTAAAGAGTGCAAACAGATTTCTAAATGTTTCAGTAGACTATTACCTGCACAAGTCGAGTTTATTGATCATTTTAAGGTACAGATTGGTTACTCAATGGGGGAAGATGTTTGCAAACAGGGTGCATTTGCTTCTTCCATTATCTATATTTTGGATGGATTGATAAAATTGTCAATTGAAGGTCCGAATAATAAAAGTTTTATTCTGAGGATAGTAAAACCAACTGAATTTATTGGATTGTCTTCTCTATTTGGTGAAAATATATATCACTATTCGGCAAAGACACTAAAGGATACAACTATCTGCATGATTGAAAAAGACAGTATAGCAAAGTTGGCAAGGGAGAATGGTGTATTTGCATCTGAAATTATTAAGTGGCATTGTTATATTGAGACGCATCATTATAAAAAGATACAGAGCCTGACATATAAACAGTTGCATGGTCGTCTTGCCGATACACTCATCTACCTGAGCAATGAGGACTTTGGGATAAAAAACGTTTTTCAATACCTGACCCGTAAAGACCTTGCTGAATTATCTGCCATGTCCACTGAAGGTGCTGTTCGTATCTTATCTGAGTTTGATAAGGACGGGATTATTAAGTTAGCAGGTAAAGACATTCAAATACTGGACCTGCAAAAGTTAGCAAAAATCAGTAAATCCGGGTAAAAGCATGCTCAACGGAGAGGTCATTTAGCTTCTTTCTTTCCCTATTCGCCTGATCTTGTTTTATTGGGGAACCAGCCTCCAAGGAATTGTTCCAATGTTCCATTGTAGGATGCTTCAGCTAAAAACTCCTTCCCTTTTTGATTACCCCAGGAATAATTGATTATGAGTTTTCCATTGTGCTCACAAAAATCGATGTCTGAATTATTTCGGTTCTCTGCATTGGCAATTTTCTGAAGTAATTCTTCAGACAAATTTTTGTTGGCAATTTGTTTGTCTTCTACAGAAGCAACCAGAACCGGATTTAGTGGACTGGGCTCCCAGTTTATTAAATCTTTTGAACGCACTACCCTCATCTCGTAACCATTGTAAGCCTCTAAATAAAAATCGTAATAATATCCGTCGAGATAGCGCAAACAATGCGGAGCTGTATAACGGTCTTTGGCATAGTTATGCTCGGAGGACAGTAACTCCCACTTTATTAAATCGTTTGAAGTTGCAAACCGGGCTGTAAAACGTTTACCGGCTTCTTTTTCGGGCTTACCAATTTCAAACATTAATACATATTTATTCTCATCCCTTGTAAGGGAGGTGTTAAAAATACCGTATTCTGGGAGTTCAAATGCCAGCCAGCTATCCCAGGTCTCCAAATCGCTTGATGCAAAAACATAAATTTTTTCCCCATCCCAGATATCCACCGCAGTTACATAAACTGTATTATTAAATACGAATGCACTGCCAAGATGAAATCCTACAGCAAAAGATTTGGTGGCTTCACCGGTTTCGTGGTCAACAAAGCGGAAATAAGAATCGCCGGTATTGTTATTCCAATAACGTGATCTGACATACTCAAAACGATAAACTTTATTATTAAATACAACCGGTGTTGTTTCTACCAGGTCACAATCAATGGTGCCTTTTTTAATAATAAGTGGTCTACCCTTAACATCTGTGGGGGCTTTCCTGTTTGAACATGAACTTATAACAATGGAGGCTATCAGCATTATTAAATAGAATGTGGTCTGATTTTTCATTTTATTTTGGTTTTTCAGATTCAGTTATTCTGATTGAGAATTCTTATTTTGCATGATTCTTAGCTGCTTGTATCAGGAGTTAATTTAATAATTCCTTTGCTTTATCAAATAACATATTTTAATTAGATTTCAATCTGGAAGGTCAAGTTTTTATCGAGCCATTCTGGCGGGAAATTGAATGAGAGAAAATCCATACGGAACCATAGCATGATGGGAAAGAGCAATATGTGAAAATCATGTGGTTATGTGGATGCTGAAAGTTCGCTTAATCTCCTGATTTCCTTACTAATAATACTTGTTCTCAGTAAAACATATCCCTCGCTTTCCAAGTGCATTTGTCCCTCGGTCATGACCCATTTCATGAATTCGATATGTAATTTATTGGTAGGTTCCACCGCGGTAGCAATATAATAGTTCAAGAATGAATGGCATGGATATTTGCCTGACCAAATGGCCCTTCGAAGTTCATCAAGATTATTGTAGAACTTTTCCTTTTTCTCCAAAATGCCGTTGCCATCACAATCGAATGGAATGATTTTGATATCTGGAATTTCCGTCCTCGTAATAAGATCATAGGCATATCTCTGGCAACATAATCCCATAGACAGTGGATCCAGTGTAACTGAATCGATGATATCCTGAACCTTTTCAGTTATGATAATCCTGAATTCATTTGGATCAATCTTTAGATAATCAGCCAGTAGTTTGCATGTTGACAATGAATCAGAGCATACAAAAACATTAATGGGACGGGTCTGTTCAGATCCGGAAAGATTGTTCCATCTCCTGGTTTCTTTACCGTTTTCTACGTGGGTGAATGGCTTAATTCCGAGTCCAGATTCCATGATTTCTTTATAGGAGGGATTCGCTTCATTAACTAAACAAACAATACCATCCCTGGCATATTTAATACGCCAGCAACTTTTCGGGATCTGTTTAGTTTGTGGCTCCATCAGCAGGAAGAGTCCATCTGTTTCTGAAGACAGTTTCCCGGATGGTATACTTTTATTGTACAATAATACCTCTGCATGAATTCTCTGATGATTTTTTTGGAAATCCTTTGTCCATTGACAAGTTAAGTGATGCTGATCTTCATTACAAAATATCCTGAGCGTATCATAAGACAGAGTACTATTAAGGGGTACTACATCGTCGGTTGACTTGTTGGTATAGGGAGATGAACTACAGCCACATAAAAGGAGAATGGCAAGATTTATGAAGTATTTGTTTGGAATGATAACCATATCATTTTGTGCTTTTATCCCATTTATATAAATGTAATCCAGTTATGGTCATTCTTAAATGGTTTCAACACGAACTTCAATAATCTTATAATTGAGATTTGTCATAATATATATTGATATAGCCATATCCTGTATGTAACTGAATTTAAATCTTGTACATACTTACTCCAATTCCTGGCACTTTCTTATGACTGAGCACTTCTGATTGGAGATTGAAATTCTATCTCATCCAAGCTTACAGTTTTACAGTAATCAATTATCTGGTTGAGACATGTCATCTGTATAAATAATATATTCCTTTTAGAATTCAAAGATTCCAGGAAACAAAGAAATAATTTTGTAATAGTAATCGGTTCGGAAATGAAACCATTCAGAAAGTTTATTTTATCATACATCTGGGGTGCTTTACTGGTTGCACAAATCTTATTGGTTTTTGTATTTGGTATTAATAATAAGGACGGACTTCAAATATTAAAATATGCGGGTTGGATAATCTGGGTATTGTCGGTTATTTTTGGCTGGTTACCAATCTTTATTTTCAAGAGAAGAGGAGGAGTTGATAAAGGGAAAAGTTATGTTCATACCACAGTATTAGTTGACTCAGGTCTCTACGCCATTGTCCGGCATCCCCAGTGCACAGCAGGGATACTTTTCAGCCTTGCATTGATGCTTTTTTCACAAACCTGGATTATTACAGCAATAGGATTTGTCTTTATCATACTGTTGTATACGGATATTTTAATGGCAGATAAATATGAGATCCAAAAATTCGGCGATGAGTACAAACGCTATATGAAGAAAGTTCCAGGGACGAATTTCATTCTTGGACTGATTCGTATCTTAAGGAATAAAATGAGTGGATAAAAGAAGTGATATTGAATTACCAGAGATAGATAAAATTAGTAAAACCTATAAAACAGATAAAAAATGAGATTAGATCCAGCACAGAGTATCGAAGTGGAGATTGCTGATCTTAAAAAGCAACTTGCCGACTTAAAAAAAGAATGTGAGAATTATTTTAGACTTGTTGAGGATGTCAGGTCACGAAGAGATGGATGGAAACAAAACCGGACGATGAGCAGATATGGGGACAGGTTCTAAGTGAATATTGTAAATAAATCTAGTTATTATCGCTTCTGGAAAGATCAGGCTGAGAACTAATTCTACCCACCCCGCGTCCATAACCTTGGCCACGACCATAACCCAGACCAGGTCCAGTACCTCTGCCTCGTCCATAGCCCAGACCAGGTCCAATACCCCTGCCTCGTCCATAGCCCTGGCCAGGTCCAAAATCCCTGCCTCGTCCATAACCCTGGCCACGCCCCAAGCCTGCTTTTGAGTAATAACCTCTTCTGCTGTTAGCAAAACATTGTTGGTTGTACCAAATTTGCTGTTCAGCAGTGAGCAGGCCAGAAATATTCCGGAAATGGTTAGCCATTTCTGTATTCATCTTTGTTTTAATCTCTGATGCTTTTTCCGGGTCCATTTCCGCGTAAAATTGGGTGCGCAAGCCGTCCATGGTTTTCTGATGGGTGAGGCTTTGGTTTTCGATTTTTTGTTTCTGCTGCTGGGTCAGGTTGGGTATATTCTGACAGACATCACCACGGTTAGCTCTTTGTGCATAGGTACCTGTTGCCATTATAATGGCGGCTGTTGTTATTAATACTTTTACGGGTTTCATAGCAATTTTTTATAAATTTAAGGAAAATAAATTTTATTTTGCACATTGGTGAAGTATTATTTTTAATAAAGTTTTATTTATGCCAAGACCTCAGGACAATAGAATCGTACACGAGCCGCCACTCTTTTCAGAGTTTAAACCGGCAGGTGTAAAAGGGAGGAATCTGGAACAGATCCTGTTGACCCTTGATGAATTTGAAGCCTTTCGACTGGCCGATTTTGTAGGTTTGTCTCATGCAGAAGCAGCTGATGAAATGGAAATCTCCCGTTCTACATTTACGCGGCTTATTGAAAAAGCCAGGAAGAAGATTGCTGACTTCTTAATTCAGGGGAAGTTGCTCACCATTGAAGGAGGCAGTATACATTTCCGAAATAATATTATTCATTGCCAGAATTGTGGCCATATGTTTAAAACCAGTATTGATAGTGCTATGACCGAATGCCCGGCATGCCATTCAAATAATCTTTTAAATCTGGCCGGTGGATTCGGTCATGGTAAGTGCTGCCATTATCGACAAACGAACAAAGAGGGGTAAGGGTACCTGGGGCAGGAGGAGAGATTATTACTCTTATAAGTAGAGCTACTTATACGATGTTCATTAGAATTACCATTTGTCTAAGAATACTTCGATCTTGGTTGATTCCTCAAACACTGGGACTTCCACATGCATTTCTTGCACTTCATTATTTACTTCCGTGTATATACAGACATTTGTGGGAACATCGGTATGGCCGGACATGTTGATCTCCAATTTGCCTGTTCCATGGTCAAAGATGCTGTTCTTAATGGCTGAGGTATGATGTGCACGTACGATCTTAAGTGCATCATCAGTGGTCAGGTATACCGGGTTATATCCTGAAATTCCCTGGCTGATCTTTTGGAAGATGGCATCCCAATTCTTTGGCCTTACCCTGAAAATGTAGTCTGTTTCATGGGTGAAAAGTACGGCCAGGGATTTAGATTCCAGTCCCCTGGCTAAAGTCCGGATACCCCTGTCAGCAGTTGCTTCCACATCATTGTCGGGTTCGAGTTCATATCCGGTGATATCACTGATGGTGGACGAAAATGAAAAGAATTCTTCCCCCGCCAGTCTAATGAAATCCGCCGAATAGGATGACCGGAACTTGGGTAAATCCTTTTTGGGTATCCCCACTATGGGTTCATTATACAAGAGGAACGGTCCCTGTTTAATTGTAGGAGCGGGATCACCCCAGGCCTTGTCAAGAATTTTTGATTTGGCAATGAACTCTACATTCCAGTTATTGCTTACATAGGATATGGTATTGCTGCCCATTTCACCCCAGTGCGCAATCAGGTAATTTGACCTGGGCAGAGGACCGATCTCCGTATACCAATCGTCAACCGCTTTCATTGCCTTTGCAGCAATATCATCGCTCCAGGGTTTACTGTTATTGTGGTCGAAGAAGATGAACTCATCATAATAATCCGATAAGTAAGGGATGGCCGTAGGATGGTAATAATCCGGTATGAAATGATCTTTGACCATCTGGTCTTCATAATATGCATCGAAATGTTCCTGGGATGATTCCGGCCTTGGAGGCCTGCCCAGGGCATGGGGGGAGGCAGTGGCTGATCCGCTGTTAACAAGGCCCTTCAATTCTTCAATAGCTTCCGGCCTGAGGTTATAGATAAATAAACTGAGCCAGGGTTTAAAACCATATTTATTCACAGATTTAACCCAGTAAAGCGGAGTTTCATTCCACTGCTGCCGGCCTGATCCTACTACATCATCTACACGCATGGTGACGAGAGGGGGAAGAGCTTGCATGGTGAATGGTTTCCTGGCTGCCCATACCATGGATCTCCAGAGACAATCATCGAGTCCCCCGAGAGGACCCAGTATTGACATGTACATCCAATCCTGGCTGGACCACTGGACAATTTTGCCTGATCCTTCTTCTGCAACTACCAGCAGGGGATGATTGTTGCCGCTCAGCAATACCCTCGAATTACCAACGGTTACTGCAGGCAGGGTCATATAGCCAAAGAGATCCTTTAACTCCCCAGGTTGGTGATAGGCGGTAATGTAATGCGCATCAGGGGAGAACCGCAGTTCCCCGACATCAGGGTCCACTTCAGGTTCACCACCTTGAAAATTCAATAAAAACTCAGGAAACATTGGATCAAAACTGACAATGCCTGTCCCATACTCAAGGGTCACTCTGAGATAATCCTCCATTAATCCGGCCATTGTGATATCACCCCCGTCTATACCGGGATGGGAAACAATAATAAGGGCTGGTTCGGAGTCTGAAGGCAGGCCACCTTCAGCCAGGTCAGCTGTAGTGTAACTGACCCCAAAATGATCCAGGTAGGGAATAAGCTTTTGGGTTCCTTTGGTTACATGGGGACTGTTTGAATTCAGCAATACGATCACATCGGATGATATTGCCTGTTCCGGTCCCTGGCAGTTCAGTACTATACCTGTGATGGCAATAAGGGCCAGGTTCATTATCCTGTTCATAATGATTGATTTAGGTAATGTCAAGTATGGCTTCTATATCAAGCAGGGCACAAAGATCCACAAGTTCATTAACATAATTTCCGTATACAGCTGCAAAATGCTGAGACTGAACATGATCAAGGATTTGCCGTACGGGAGCATCGGGATAAAAAGTAACACTCGGCCAGGAAGGCAAGGGAACGCCCATCTCTACCCATTTTGGCCTTTCCTTTCCTTCTCCGGTGACGATATGCATCCGGTAGCCATCTTTGACTTCAGAGAGGCAGGCCAGTGTCATCCTGCCCTTTTTCATGTTAGAGCAGTGAGCGATTCCATCAAGCAGGACTGTCGACACATCTTTGATCTGGGGTTTGCCTTCCATGAAGGCCCGGGGACAGTAACCATCTTCACCAAGCAGGATCCAGTCCGGGTGATGCTCGTAATGTTCAATGAAGGTCGGGGTTTGACCCGAAATAAATTTGAGCATCAGTTGGGCCACTGAATTGCCCAGGTCGTTTTCATCCACATAGGGGTATCCGGCATCAGCCACCAGGGATGATGGCACCGCATGGGTGAGTCCCATTTCAAGATCCACACCATCCACGCATTTATAAGACATGGTGTCGAAATTCTTCTCCTGGCAGATCTTAATGGTGGCCAGGTACATGCTAATGGCCTTCTCGATGACATGATCTTTGGGTTTGCCCAGCGGATACTCCCAGTCTTTTGTGATTTCCTTCAATGATTTATTCACCTCATCGGGTTCAAGCCCATCCATCTTGTTTTTGAGTTGTAGCATATCAAGGCTTTCAATTTCCGGACCGATCCGGTCGCGGAGCAGGGTCGGGTTATAACCCGTGGAGTAGAGTCCCATATCGTTAAACCCTATCATCCCCAGTCTCGATTTACGAAGCTTTTTCATGGTATAGGCAGCCTTTGCAAAAGATCTGATGCCATCTATATCCATAGGTTCATCCGGTGCATTAAACAGGTATCTGAATTTGATTCCCCAGAGTTCCATTGGTAATCGCAGGGAGGTGGAACCTGCCCCTGCAGCAGGTGATATGAGGGTTCCCTTTTCTTCAAAGGTCCCTTCATGATCTGTGAATCCTCCAAGACTATAGAGGATCATAGGTTCATTGCGGAATTCATGAAGGACCCTGAATACCCCCCGCGTATCAATCCAGTTAATGATATTCACAAAAAGAAAATCCCATTCAGCGGATTTTAATTCTTTAATGGCCCGGAGGGGTTCAGTGTCCTCACCATACACCGGGTCAGTATGGATAAGCCTGAGTCCTGAATCCTCCAGCTGTTTTACAGCCCGGGCGCTGATCAATTGCAGGTTTTCTGGTTCATAGAACATGGTGCCGAAGGCTACATAGCCGGCGGTGGGAACATTGGATGCTTTCATTTTATTAGGATTGATATATCATTTGAATGTTTATGGTCTATCCTGAGAATACCACCTGACCCCAGTGCTGTCCATGTCCAGTTGTCCCCGGAAAGTTGGTCTGATTCAGATAACTCATCATCGGCGGATAGGATTTTTGCCGGTTTGGCAGTCAGGCGCAGTAACTCGATGGCTTCAGCATCGAATGTTTTATAGGCAATTCTTTCAGGACTATATTCAATATGCGTGATTACAGAAGATGATTCCAGTAATTTATTTTTGTGAGACGGAGCCAGCTCAGGCAGGGCTGCCATTGCCCTGAGGTAATGCCTGACATAATCCCCGTATCCATCGGTCAGCCAGACATCATCCCTGATATACCGGTTCTTTCCGTCCCAGTCCACCGTATAGGTCGCCCAGTGGAGTGTCCTGATGGCATTGGTCCTGAAAGTGGTATCTCCAGAAAGAACGGAATACAGCAATTCCATGGATGCCTGCCGTGATGAGTGGCTGTTCCCTGGTACCCTGTAAACTGTCTGCTCGTTCATCACAGTTACACCATATTGGCTATATTCCTCATTGCCCAGTTCCTGATAGGTCCAGTCGAAAATCCCCTTTACATCCTTTTTCCAGTCTGGGAAAAGATCCCGGTTCTGCATGATGAACATGGCAAATGTGACGGCGTTAGTCTGGGTATTGCTCCATCCGGGGATATCTTCAAAGAAAGGTCCCCATTTATCTTTTTTCAGCGGATATTCCTTCATCCACTCGAGAAGGGTGTCAAATGATTTTTGATATAGTTCTGTAAAGGTGACATCAAAACTTTGCATCTCCTGGAATAGCATCATGGTACCTGTCCAGTTTGCCGTATACAGTGCCTTTGTCACGGCAGTCCCATCATGGTTGTTATTGAATAATATCCCGGTTTTACCAGTTTCAGGATTTACCCTGAAGGGCAGGGGGGATTCATCAATATTGCCTGGTGTAGTCTTTTCGGCGAGTACCCTGGCGATTTTAATGGCGGCATCCAGGTACTTTTGTTTTTTGGTGATTTTATAAAGAGTCACCAATTCATAGCCGAAATTCCCTGCTTTGTCCGGTTGAAGTATCCCCTTACCGTTCCTCATATCTCCGTCATATTTACCCGAATGGATCTCGGTATTGTAAGGATAAGGCAGATGGGGCCAGGAGGATGAAGGGTCGGAGAGGGAACGGGCGAGGTACTCATCCGCCATGTATTTCATATCCTCGATCACTGATGGGTCACCTGTATACTGGTAGAGCAATGTCCAGGAAGAAAGTGCCATATTGATCTGATCACCCCCCAGTCCACGCATATCATGATCCGGCGCCCATACCTGATGATTCATATAGTACTTCAGGCCATTGGAGTCGATCTCCATATTCTTCCAGAAGTTCCATACAAGCGTAATGGCCGTATCGTATGATGTTCCGGGATCCGGTGAATACCATGGGAGAATGTTCCCGTTGATGCCAAGCCGTACTGGATGATACTGAATGGAATCTGAGATGATGGTGTCCCATATGACCTGACCGGGCATTTCTTTCTGAATGCATGATCCGGTGAAAAGGAAGATCATGAGTGAGAGCAACAATAAGTTTTTCACTCGTTTCATGGTTTGTTGATTATTATTTTTTTCCCTGTCTTCTGCGATTCAAGGGCTGCTGTCATGATCTGATGACTCCACTGCGTTTCTTCCGGATCCGCAGTCGGAAAGGGATGGATGCTTCCATCTTTTTTAAATTCCCATAAGAAGGCTCCCAGCATTTGCAGCATGGAATCACTAAAACCTGATTCAAAAATGCTTCCGGTAATTGTTTTCATAAAGGAATCGGGACCGATATCCGTCCTCGTCCAGCCCTGTTCCCTTCCCCTGGTTTCCAGCGTATAGAATGCCTTAGGCTCATGGGTGGAATACCTGGCCGATCCTTTGGTTCCATAAACCTCTATAAACCAAGTATTGGTCTGGCCGGGTGCCATGCGTTTGGTTTCATATTGAATGCAGAAAGGCATACCGTTCAGCGGATCAGTGGATTCAGTAATAACTGTTGCATTATCCCAGGTTTCACAAGGAACCATGTCTCCCTTGCCGGATGGTCGTTCCGTGGCTATGTTTTGAAGGCTGGCAAAAACCGAATCAGGAAACCATCCGAATCGTAAAGGGATAAAATGTATGTGAAACCCAAGGTCTCCCATACATCCATATTCGCCATTGGTATCAATCATTCTTTTCCAGTTGATCGGTTTATTTAGGTCCATGTCACTGGAATGAAGAAATCCGCACCGGACTTCCATCAGTCTGCCGTAATTCTGCCCTGTCAGCCAGTCCACCATTCTTTTCGCACCAGGATAGTAGGCAAATTCTGAACTGCAGCGTACAATCAGGCCAGGATTTTTCGAGATGGATCCAAGGATATTCTGGTTGGCCTGAAGGTCTATCCCGAATGGTTTTTCACCCAGCAAATGCTTGCCTGCCTCCAGGATATTAATATAATACTCTTCATGTAGATTATGAGGTACGGCACAATAGATGGCATCAATCCTTTGATCAGCAATGAGTTCCCTGTAGTCTCCGGTAACAATCTCAATATCAGGAAAATTATCGGTAAACCATTCCCTGTCCTTTGTATTGCTTTGGTTGCATATCCCTTTGATTACCGGTACCGGGCCATCATCCAGCAAATGGCACCATCGGGCTGCAGCACTGGCAAATTCCTTTCCCATAAGGCCTAGGCCAATGATCCCAAAATTTATTTTTTCCCTGGGCATATTTTGACTGATTAATTATATCCAAATTCTTTTTCCACTTCAGCAATGGATTCCTCTATCATGTCAAGGCCCATTGCTGCATATTTCTCATCCATGATGAGGGGAGGGGACATGCGAAGGATATGGCCGGCAGGTATCCATGCCAGCCCTTTCCTAAAAGCTTTCTGGTAGACGAGTTTTCCTGCTTCATCAAAAGGTTCTTTTGTCTCAAGATCTTTCACCAATTCAATTCCCAATAAAAATCCTCTGGCCTTAATATCCCCAATGATGGGATGTTCCTCTTTCATTTTTTCAAGACGATCGCGGATAAATTTACCGGTTGTCCTGACATTTTCCAGGATATCCTCCTCTTCAATAACTTCTATTGAAGCAAGGGCTGCGGCACAGGCCATGGGATTGCCACCATAGCTTGATGAAGCCGAGATCTTATCAAGTGCTTCGGCATATTCCTCTTTGACCACCATGGCCGTAACCGGGAAGCCATTTCCGAATGATTTACCGAAAGTAACGATGTCAGGGACCACGTCCCAATGATCCATGCACATCCATTCCCCGGTCCTTCCCATGCCGGTCAAAACCTCGTCTGCAAATAGCAGGATGTTTTTCTGATCACAGAGTTTTTTTAGTTTCGGGAAGAAATCATCGGGAGGAACAATCGAACCTCCCCAACCCTGGATTGGTTCAAGGACAAATGCCGCCACATTACCCACTGATCCTTCCTGTATGAATTCTTTAATGAAATTGATGTATCCGTCCGTGTCTATGGTACCATCTTCTTTTTTGAAATGCGGGCGGTAGGGATCCGGCCTGGGGACCATATAGAATCCCGGGGCGCGTGTGGGACCGTAACTGAAGACATCCCCCCTGACCATCTGGGCACAGCTAACCGATCCCATTGATTTGCCGTGAAAATCCCGGAAGCAGGATATGAACTCATGCCTGCCCGAGATGGCCCGGGCTGCCCGCAGGCCTGCTTCCACGGCTGAAGTTCCATCAGAATAAAACTGTACGGCATTCAGTTTTCCAGGAAGGATGCCGGCCATTTTTTCCAGCAGTTTTTCTTTTACGGGATGGGTGAAGTCATGACAGTTCATCAGGCGTTTTGCCCAGTGGGCAACTGCTTCCGAGACTTTGGGGTGGCAATGGCCCAGGGAAGTCACATAAATGCCCGAGGAGAAATCAAGGTATTGATTCCCATCCACATCCGTCATGCTTATTCCGTAACCCTTTTCGAAACATACCGGGAATAATTTTACCTGGCCACTCAGACCCCTCATGTATTTAGAGGTATTGGAATGCATCTTCTGTGAAACCGGACCGGGAGGAGTTATCCGGATAATGGGAATGCCTGTCGCATCATCTCTCCACCAATTTTTGTTCATGTTCTATTGTTTTTTTTAGGGATGATTACTTTAATATTTAGCTTTTCATATGCTGATATAAGCTCAGGATCCATTTGATCAGTGATGAGGTAATCTATCATGCCCAGGGGAGCATAATGGACGAAGGCGTTCTTTTCAATTTTCGATGAATCACATAAGAGGTAAACCTCATCAGCAGCTTCTGCCATCATCCTTGTTATGGACGCCTCCTTTTCATTTCCAGCACTCAGTCCGTCTGCAAGGGATACTCCTCCTGCACCGATGAAGGCTTTCCTTGCACGATAGTACCGTATCATATTCTCTGACATCGGACCGTACATGGCCCTTCGTTTATTATCCAGTTCCCCTCCCAAAAGATAGACCCTGATACCGGTGTGAAAAATCAATTCTGAAACCACAGGTAGTGAATTGGTTATCACCTTCAGGTTCGCAAACTGGCTGAGATACATGCTCAAATGGTAAACAGTGGTGCCGCAATCTATGTATATACTGTCTTTTTCCTCTATAAATGGTGCTGCCGCCTCAGCAATCATCATCTTCTGCTCCCTGTTGTGTAATGCTTTTTTATCATAGCTGAACATGGAGTCAGCAGTACGTGATTTGACCGCTCCTCCGTGAATTCGTGACAGCAATCCCTGTGATTCAATGGTTGCCAGGTCACGGCGGGCAGTAACATCCGAGATGGAACATTTTTCAGTGATTTCCTGAATTGAAACAGTCCCATGTTCTTCAAGCCTGCTCAGGATAAACCGTTTTCTACCCTCAAAATCCATGCAAAGATTGGTTGAAGATGATTGATAGCTGTAAATATAGTCATATATAATCATTAAGTCAAGCCAAAATGATCATATTCCATAGAATGAATCTAAAGATACATTGATTGTGAATAGATGATAAAATATTGATAAATAAATATTTAAAAATAATTGGGAGATTAGATTCATTTTAATATTTTTGTTAATAATCGATCAAAAACGATCATAAATTATGAATGGTAAAGAAATCCGCATCAATAAATTGTTTTCCAATGATGATAATGCTGTTATCATCGCTATCGACCATGGCATGTTTGATGGCCCCATCCCGGGTATGACCAACCTGAAAGAAACCGTAAAAAAAATCAACCCGGTCGTAGATGGCATACTCCTCAGTCCGGGTATGTTAAAAGCCTGCAAGGACGTCTTCAGCTATAGAGGTGCCCCCATTCCCATCATAAGGATCAACTGGGGCAGTGTATACTGTTTCCACTGGGAATATAACCAGGCGGCAACGGTGATTGCGGCAGAGGTGAAGGATGCAGTGGCGCTTGGAGCTGAGATTGTCTTAATTTCCCTTACCATAGGTACCGGTGATGAGGAGCGCGATGCAAAAAATGTGGAAGTGTATTGCCGGTTGCAAAACCAGGCGGAAAAAATGGGGATCCCCGTTCTCGGTGAATACTTTCCTGCTTCAAGTGATAACCTCGAACCGGAGAAACTGCATGAACTGGTGCTATCCGGTTCCAGGATACTCAGCGAACTGGGTACTGATATGATCAAGACATTTTATACCAGGGATTTTAAAAAGGTTACAAACTCATGTCCTGTGCCTGTATTCGGACTGGGGGCTGAGAAGACAGCAACACAGCTTGGTGCACTGAAGCTGGCCTCCGATGAGATAAGGGATGGTGCCAGGGGAGTGGTTTTTGGAAGGAATGCCATACAGGTACCTGATCCCTTTTCATTTCAGGCAGCCCTGTGCAAAGTGGTTAAGGAAGGAGCTAAACCAGCAGAAGTTGTCAGGGAATTCAATCTTGAGTAAATTAGTGACAAAACAATCAAGAACCGGTAGATGAAGAAACAGTTTGTCCTGGGACTCGATGCAGGAACCACGGCTTTTAAAGGAATATTGGTCAGCGATGATGGCGAGATTTTAAGTGTAGCCAGCAGGGAATATTCCTTGATATTCAGTGCCGGCGACATTGTTGAGATCGATCCGGAAGTATACTGGCAAAGTACCATCGGGATCATCAGACAATTGCTGGTCGAAAGTAAAATCCCTCAGGAAGACATTAAAGCCCTTGCTTTTTCCTCGCAGGGAGAAACCATGGTCTGTCTGGATGATAAAGGAAAACCTCTAAGGAATGCCATTGTCTGGATGGATAACAGATCTGTTACCGAAGCAGAAGCAATGAAGATGGATTGGTCGGGTCAGGCCGTTCTTCAAACGACGGGTCAGACAGAAATTCTACCTCTCTGGCCTGCTACCAGGATCAAGTGGTTGAGGGACCATGAACCGGAGATCTTTAAAAAAACCAACAAATTTCTGCTGGTAGCGGATTACCTGCTATACAGATTAACGGGTACCTGTGCCAGTGAACAATCACTGGTATCTTCCACCCTTTATTATGATATTGTCAAAAAATGTTACTGGGATGATATGCTGGACTACCTGGGGATTGATGACGGCCAGCTTCCGGTAGTTCATCCATCGGGTACTTCCATCGGAAAAATCAGCTCAGCAGCAGTCCGGGAAACCGGACTTTCAAGTGATACCTTGATTGTAACCGGGGCCTATGATCACCCGGCTGGAGCGATTGGTTCGGGCAATATTGAGACTGGGATAATATCGGAAACAACAGGCACAGCCATGGCCATGTGCGTCACCCTCGAAAAGCCATTACTGGTAGAAAACCAGATTCTTCCCTGCCAGTGTCATGCCATATCCGGTAAGTATTTCCTGCTGCCATATGGCCATACGGCCGGGATGGTACTGAAATGGTTCCGTGATGTATTTTGCCAGGAAGAAGTAGAGCTGGCTGACCAAACCGGTGAAGATCCTTATCAATTATTGGGCTCCATGGCTGAAAAAATCTTACCAGGCGCAGAAGGACTGATCATGCTGCCACATCTGATGGGTGCAGGCTCTCCGGAATTTGATGTGTATGTTAAGGGTGTTTTTGCAGGCATATCACCTGGTTTGGGGAAAGCTCACTTCATCAGGGCGATCATGGAATCGGTAGCCTTTATGGTACGCAGAAATACAGTATTGTTGCGGGAATCGAGTATACCTGTCAACGAGATAAGAGCCCTTGGAGGAGGTGCCAGGAGCAGTCTCTGGAACCAGATCAAGGCTGATGTTACGGGTATTCCATATATTACGCTGGAATCTACAGAATCGGCTTGCCTTGGAGCTGCCATTCTTGCAGGAACCGGTAGCGGTATCTGGAACGATATCGGGCAGGCCTGCAGCAGGGTAGTGAAAATCAAAGACAGGTTTCTGCCTGATCCAAGAAGAACAGCCGTTTATGACACGGTTTATTCACAATATATTTCCCTGTACGATCATCTTAAGGGATACTGGTGAGCAATAGAAAAATGACATGACAACACTTTCAACGATTGACCTGCTGGTTTTTATCAGTTATTTTATCATACTGATATTTATTGGTTTCTGGTCAGGCAGGAAAAAGAAAAAAGATGCAAAAGATTTCTTCCTTGCCCAGGGAAAGCTGAGTTGGTATGTGATAGGATTTGCCATGATCGCTGCAGGCATCAGTTCTGAACAGTTTCTGGGCACGGTGGGATTTGCTTTTTCACATGGCATATCGGTGGCGAACTGGGAATGGCTCAACGGCCCATCCCTGCTGATACTGATCTTCATCTTTATTCCATTCTATTTAAGAAAGAGGGTAATTACCATGCCCCAGTTCCTTGAGATGAGATACGACAGCAGGACCAGGGTCTTGTTTGCTGCCATTACCATCCTTACCTATGTATTTATTAATCTCGCCGGTGTGATATATTCCGGCGGATTTGCACTGAATGTTATATTTGGTATTAACCTCCATACTGCCATCTGGAGCATGACCCTGCTGGCAGGGGCATTTGCCATCTGGGGGGGGATGGCTACGGTGGCATGGACCAATGTTTTCCAGTCCGTTCTGTTGCTTGGAGGTGGATTGCTGGTCTTCGCATTGGGACTGATAGAAATTCCAGGTGGGGTAGAAACCATTGTCGGGACGGGGGACAGGTCACACCTTATCCTCCCAGCTGATGACCCGCATATTCCGTGGACAGCCCTGATTGTTCTGGCATTCTCCACCAATATCTGGTATTATTGTACCAACCAGACCATTAACCAGGCGACGCTGGGGGCAAAAAGCGAATGGCATGCCAAAATAGGTATCATATTTGCCGGATTTCTCTGGATCATTATTGCTTTTGCCGATGTGTTTCCCGGAATGATCGCCTATGTACTTGATCCAGGGATCGTCCCCGATTCGGCATACCCATTCGTGGTCAACCGGCTCGTTCCTGCCGGTTTGAAAGGCATTGTATTTGCCGGACTCTGTGGTGCCATCGTCTCCACCATCGAGGCTTTGATAAATGCCACATCTACCATATTTACCATAGATCTCTATCCTAAATTCCGTGGAGGAGAGCCCACCCAGGCAGAATTAATCAGGGTGGGCAGGATCACCGGGGGAATTATCCTGGTATTAGGAGCATTATGGGCTCCTATCGTGATGAAGTTTGGTCATATCTTTTCCTATTTCCAGGAATGCTGGGCTTTCATAGCAGTGCCTGTAGTGGTGGTCTTCCTGGGAGGTGTTCTGTGGAAAAAGACCAGCAGCAAGGCTGCATTCTGGACACTATGCCTGTCCTTCCCTATGTTGATCCTGCCTTACCTGTTGAGAATATTCAATGTGGAAATGAATGTGTTTAATGTAGCCGGATTTGTCCTGATCGGAACAGTTATTTTCATTATTGTACTTACTTACGCCGGATCCGGGTCCCGGTCTCTGCCGGTTCTCAGCAATTTTACCTGGAATATTAATATGAGCAGGATACCTTTGGAGGCGGGGATGACCGGATATCCCTGGTACAGGAGTATTGTTTTCTGGGCTGTGGTAATGATGGCTGCCTACGCGTATTTCTATATAATCTTTTGGTAGGTTGGGAATTGTATTGAATGAATAAGGCCGCCTCATTTGTTCTGAGACGGCCCGATATTATTGTGTACTGCTTAGATATCCATGCAGTCTAACGATGGCAATTATTTTTTAAGAAGGTCTCTGATTTCTGTTAAAAGGATTTCTTCTTTTGTGGGAGCAGGTGGTGCGGCCGGAGCTTCTTCTTCCTTCTTCTCCATATTTTCCTTCATTTTGTTATAGCCTTTCACTACCAGGAAAATAGCCAATGAAACAATGATGAAAGTGATGATGGTGTTGATGAATATACCATAGCTAATTGCTACTTCAGGTACAACTGTCTCCCCGTTCATGGTAGCTTGAGCCAGGATAATTTTCAGGTTCGAAAAATCGACATTCCCAAGCAACATGCCGATGGGAGGCATAATAATATGATCAACCAGAGATTTTACAATGGCACCAAAATAGAGTGCCATTATAAGGCCTACTGCCATTTCCATGACATTGCCCTTACTGATGAAGGTTTTAAATTCTTTTAACATAGTACAAAAATTTAGGTTTAATGCTTATTAAATAAGTATTTATAAATATGATAAAATGTGCCGATTGTGGTTTCGACCAGGTATGAAAAATAAGAATTTTATATGAAACTCCACATTTTATATGTAAAGAAATTCGTTGTCTTCTGACCATCCCTGGGGGCTGTTGGACAGAAAATCTCAAACATTGTAGCATTTTTATAACTTTATCAGTCCGCTTGAAACGCTTGATGGCAAAACACTTTATATAGTATTAAAAACGATCCTGCATGAGAAATTCACAAAAGCATATTCTGATCCTTTTAATTATTGCATGTTCAGCCTTACAATGTGCCAGGGAGTATGAGGTGGTTTTAATGGGGGGCACCATTTATGACGGTAGTGGAAATACGCCTTATATGGCAGATATTGGGATAACAGAAGGTGTAATCCAGGCAATTGGTAAGATTAAGCCGGGTAAATCGAAAGTGATTGATGCTGAAGGCCTCTATATTTCACCCGGGTTTATCGATATGCATACCCATTGTGAAAGGGGATTGAGCAAGCCCGGTATGTCAGACGCCCAAAACTACCTGAAACAGGGTGTAACAACTGTGGTTACAGGAAATTGTGGAAGTGGGACGTACAAGGTAGCAGAATTTTTTGACCATCTTGATTCCATTGGAATTGGACCAAACGTTGTGCACCTGATAGGACATGGCACTGTCCGGCGAACTGTCATGGGACAGGAAGACAGGGCCCCGGATGCCCAGGAACTGGAACAAATGAAAGAACTGTTTGCCATAGGAATGAAGGGTGGGGCAGTAGGTTTTTCAACCGGACTCTTCTACGCTCCAGGCAGCTATTCCGAAACTGCAGAGATTATTGAGCTGGCTAAAGGAGTGAAGGCATTACAGGGGATATATGCCTCCCATATCCGCGATGAAGGGGAGTTTACTGTGGGACTGCTAGCTTCCATTGAAGAGGCAATAGTCATAGGGGAAGCAGCGGATATCCCCGTCCAGATTTCCCATCTCAAGGCCCTGGGTAAAGCAGTATGGGGTCTGTCGGATGAGGTTACTGCACTGATTGAAGATGCCAGGGAGAGAGGAGTTGACGTTTGGGCTGACCAATATCCATATCCAGCTTCAAATACTGGTTTTTCTGCAGCGGTTATACCCCGCTGGGTGCAGGCTGATGGAGCAACTGAGGCCAGGCTAAGGGATCCGGATCTTCTGCCCAGGATCAGGAAGGAAATGGCCCGGAATATTGAAAACAGAGGTGGACCTGAATCACTTTTGATAGTTTCCTATGCCAGTGACAGTACATTTAACGGGAAAACCCTTGCAGAGATCAGTACCTTGATAGGTAAACCTGCAGTTGAGACGGCTATCCATATTGTTCTGAATGGAAGCTCAGGAGTCATATCCTTTAATATGAATGAATCCGATGTCCTCCATTTCATGCAGAAAGATTATGTCATGACCAGCTCTGATGGGCATGTCCATCAGCTGGGTGAAGGCATGCCCCATCCCAGGAATTTCGGTGCATTCACACGTAAAATACGTAAGTATGTACTTGATGATCAGGTCATCACCATGGAGAATGCCATACGGGCTGCCACCTCCTTACCTGCGGAAATGTTGGGATTGCCAGACAGGGGCATGATCAAAAAAGGATTTGCGGCTGATCTGGTAGTTTTCGATCCCGAAACCATAAGTGATAAGTCTACCTTTTCGGATCCTCATCATTACAGCGAAGGTATTTTATACCTGTTTGTAAATGGAGAGCCTGTCATTGAGGAAGGCAAATACAATGGTATTCTCGCAGGAAAGCCCTTGCGGATGAACCATTAATTAATCGCATTCATTTTTTCATATAGTCATACGTCCCGTCAGGAGAGATATATTGCATCATCGAAACCTCCTCCTCATCCTGGATGAATTTGATGGTATTATCAGAAAACTCCTTCAGGGTAAATTCCTGTGGTTTATAAGGAATCAGTGTATAAGTTGGCTGGCCTGGTATTTTTAAGGTCAGCACCCCTTCTTCGTTCAATACTATTTCCAATACCGTACCGGCCAATTCATAATTTCCTACATATTTAATCAGGATTTCAGGATCTGAGAGTGATTCATCGGGCATTTTTATGAAGGATACTTCTGATTCATCCAATGAAACAATAGCTGAATGTATATCCCCTTTCGGATTTATGGAGAAGTTAACGGAATATTTTCCATAGATCTGGTCATCTGGTGTATCAAACCTGTCATAATGAAAATGTTCCAGCGGTAGGACAATATTGTGAAAATCAAATGTAAGCTCCTGTCCATCCAGCCCTATATTTAAAACACCATAAGCCGGATCTTCATATTTGCCCGCGTAGTCAGATAGTGGATGGGATGGATTGGTATTGGCTACCTTGTCACTGCCTGCTTTCTCCCTTGCTTTTTTACCGGCCTCTTTACCAGCTATTCTATTTTTTAAACTTCTGTCGTTGAAGTCAGTTTGTTCAAGTCCCAGGATCCTGTCGTAAATGTTATAGGAAATAATGCTTGGGAGGGAGCCATTGTGTGCTCCATTTACAAAAACGATCACCCCGATGCTGTCATATGGCATCATTGATACCAGGGAATAGAATCCGCCTATCGATCCACCATGCCTGGTAAAGAAATGACCCTTATATGCTGAGATGCCTCTGCCCATACCGTAAACACTGTTGAGTATCTCATCATACCCCTTTGTTTCCAGTTCAAAATTCGGATATGCTATGGCCGGTTGAAGGGTCTCCTTCAGGATATCAGAAGAGATCACATTTTGTCCCTGGTAATCGCCCTGGTCCATCAGGGCAATCACCCACTTTGACATATCTTCAATATTGGAAATGATCGACCCGCAGGGTCCGACACCGTCGAACTCTCGATAAAATGGCCTTTTGATCAGCTTCTCTGTTTCCCTGTCCTCATAGTAGGGATAAGCAAAATTATCCTGTGTCTCCATTTTCTCAATGGTAAAAATGCTTGAATTCATCTGGAGGGGGGTGAAAATATTCTCCCTGACAAAGTCCTCCCATGTCTTTCCTGTTATTAGTTCCAGGCAATATCCTGCACCGCCATACATCAGGTTGTTGTACAAACTGCTTTGTCTCAGGGGTTGTGCCGGCTCGAGAAATGCCAGCCGGTCAAAGATCTCCTTTCTGCTGAAATCAGATTTATACCAGATCATGTCATGTCTGGAAATGCCGGTTCTATGAGCGAGCATGTCTCGAAGGGTGACTGTATTATCAAGTTCGCGGTTATAAAATTTGATCTGAGGCACATAGTTACTGATGGGATCATCCCAGGCCAGCTTTCCCTCCTGAACGAGCATACCCATTGCCACCGATGTAAATAGTTTCGTATTAGATGCAATCTGAAATAAAGTTTTGGATGTCACGGGCAGTTTATTCTCTATATCCCGGTAACCAAATCCTTTCCAGTATGCCAGTTCGCCCTTGATGACAATCCCAACCCCTATACCAGGTGTATTCCAGTCATCCATTACCTGTTCAATATACCTGTCAAAACCCTTGAGACTTTTATCCAGGTTGTAAGATTGTCCGTTTGCTCTAATACTGGCAAAGAGTATCAGTAAAAATAGGATGGAAACGAGGCTGAACTTTTTCATGATATTAAGCTTTTTCGAAAAATCAAAGACTATAAGGATTTGTTAGTCAGTGTGTAAGACGATCTGAAATTAAACTTTGCTTTCCCAGTATTGCTTAATACTGTCAGCAATCTGGTTTAATAAATGCCCGTCGAAATCAAACTGGTAAAATACTTTGAACAATTCAACCTTTAAATCAACTTCTGTAATATTCGGATTTTTTGCAGTTATTCTGTTCTGTATTATTTTACGCGAAAGATCTGTCATTTCAAATAAACTGTCTAACCTTCTCTTCAAAGGTTTTGCCATAACTATCTCATATTGTTTCTGCAGTATGTCCCTTGAGGTATCATTCATTGCTCAATGTATTAAATGTCCTTAAATTCAATTCATTACACCATTTCTTGATATAATTCATGTCTTTGTCAGGATTTAACATCAGGTTTTCAATATCTTGGATCTGCTTTTCGCTCTGGGATTGTTGAATCCAGATTAATTTCGCAAGTATCAGGTCTTCAAGCCTTATAACCCAAAGCTCCATATCAAGCTCCTTAATTTTCTCACGACGGTTAAATGCCAGCCGGTAATATTCAGTATCCTTTCGTAGGATAAAATCTATTTTGAACCCGGTCTCATGGTCAATAATATTAAAGATCCCTTTCTGCATGACTTCATTTCTAATCGTGGTTTTATTGAAGTAGCTCTCAAGAAACATATCTGTAAATTCATCGACCCTTTTCAGAGAAAGATCAAGTACAATATCGATGTCCATTGTCATTCTTGGAATGGAATAGATATTCATTGCAATACTTCCGGAAATCATATAAGCAAATCTGTTATCATCAAGCGACTTACATACTCTTTTTAGTAATTCCAATATCATCTTCCGGGGTTATGTTGCTTAGGTGTAAGATACAAAAGAATATGGAATGTTTCCAGCGATTGATGGATATCGGATGGTTTAGAATCTTAATGATGTTGACCGTTTATATTTCCAGATAGAATTAGCATCAGGTGATCCTATTATCTCATTTTCCATTATTTTTACTATTGTCACATTTATTCATGAAAGAGAAAACGATGAAGCCGATAAAAGTTTTAATCAATCTGATCCTTACCCTTTTTTTTGTCCAGGTTCTGCAAGGCCAAGGTCTGCTCGAAGTTCAGGAAGATGATATAAGGGTGGCCAGTTTATCATTTATCCCAAAGAAATGGGACAAAGAGGCAAATCTGGCCACAATAGATAAAATGGCCAGGGAAGCAGCCGCAAACGGGGCAGAGATCATTGTAACATCGGAAGGTGCCCTGGACGGATATTTGATCAATGAAGTGCTTGAGAAAAAAGACAGGGAAAAATGGGATCGCAAATTTTGGGAAATGGCTGAATCCGTTGATGATCCTGGAGTGATGAAAATCAGGTCATTAGCTAGGGAGCTTCAGGTTGATTTTGTGCTGGGATTTTTGGAACGTGATGGAGAGGTCCTGTATAATAGCTGCGCATGGATCAGCCCGGATGGAGACATTGTACATATCCATAGAAAAACCCATATGGCCCAGGCCTATTTTGATCCGGATTTCTATCAGCCTGGCTATGAGATAAGTGCTTTTGATAGCCCGTATGGAAGAATGGGCATGATGATCTGCTACGAACGGCAGGTGCCCGAAGTGGCCGGAGTGCTGGCATTGGACGGGGCACGATATATTATTAATCCCTCTTATGGAGGAAGAGGGGAGTGGAATACAACAATGTTACGAGCCAGGGCCAGGGATAACCAGGCATGGCTGCTTTTTACGCATCCCAAACAGACGTTGGTCATATCAACAGAAGGAGAGGTGCTGGTTGATGTAGATGATGATAAGGGAGCCGGGATCGTTTATGCCAACCTGGAAAAAATAGATAAACCCGCAGCAAAATTACTCAAAAGGAGACCGGAAGTATTTGCAGCCAGCCTGTCAATTCCTGTTGAGAAAGGAAATCAGCGCTCCTCCGTTCCCGGTCAGCTTTCCGTTGCTTCAGTGCAATTCAGGTCAAATCATGATATGCAAGACAACGTAATTCGTATATGTGAATATATTAAATACTGTGCGAATCAGGGAGCCAGGGTGGCGGTGTTTCCCGAATGTGCTACTTCTGGATATTTCACGGATGACATACTTGCTTACAAAGAACAGGATTTCCTGGACGCAGAAAAGGAAATGGCTGCTGTCTGTGCAGAACAGAAAATATTCACTGTGGTGGGGACTCCCTATTTTGTGGAAGGGGTCAGGTATAACATGGCCCTGGTTATTGATGATCAGGGAAAGACCATCTATCGCCAGGCCAAGATCCAGCTTGTGGGAGGAGATACTGGCTGGTCAGCACCCGGCAACAGGCTGGGATTGTTTAAAATAGATGATGATACCTGTTCCCTCATCATTTGCCATGATTCCCGTTATCCTGAACTGGTCCGCCTTCCGGTAATCGAGGGTTCCCACCTTATATTCTACATATCGAATGAATCAGGGATAAAAGAGGAGCATAAGATGGATCCCTATCGCGCACAGGTGGTGGCCCGGGCAGTAGAAAACAATGTCTATATCGTACAATCGAATGCTCCCCAGACCCTTTCTCCGCTGGAGGGTTCACACGGCCAGAGCAGGATCGTTGCGCCTGACGGAACCCTGCTGACGGAAGCATCCATGATGGGAGAAGACGTTTTAATTGAGGTGCTTGATCTCAACAGGTCTACGGGAAACCTGGCAAAGAAAAGCCTGAGGGCGGCTTTTTTGAAAGATTGGTGGGAAGATGGTCTGGGTAAGATTGACGGATTTTAAAATTTCATAAAATATCTTACAATTCTGAACCCTGATTGTAAATGAATGACTGACATTATCGGGATCCTTATGAGTTTTTAAATTTAATTTCCATTTTTCAGCAAATCAATTGTTTCTCTAACCGCTTCAATATTTGTCTTCGGTTCATAGTTGAATCTGTTATTGAATTTTGAGCAATCGAAATTATATGGTCTGTCAAACTGATACATCATTTCAGACAATTCTCTCATGATAGGAACAAACAGGCCTAGCAATTTCATCATCCACAGGGGCATTACCTTGACCTTGTCAGAATTATTCATCTCCTTCGCAAATAGTTTTACCCATTCCCTGCCGGTAAGGGCATTCATATCCACTGGAAGGTTCCAAACCTGCTTATATGCATCTTCTGTATTTCCAAGGATTGCTGTGCCTTTGGCGAGATCTGGTGTATAACCCAGCGTATGGACGACATCAGCATTGCAGAACCATTGTGCGGTTTTACCCTTTACAAGATTGTCATAAACCAGATTCATTACCAGGCTGTTTTGTTTTTTAATCGGGCCAAAGAAATCAGGCGCTCTTGCTATAATGGCTCTTAAACCGGCCTTTTTTACCTCTTCCAATATAAGTAGGTCAACGGCAGCACGAATCTCTCCCTTCTTACTGCTTGGGCTTATGGGCGAATCTTCAGTAATATGTTTTACATTATCCCCGCCGATTGCATAAACGTTATCAAAGAACACCAGTTTAGTCTGGTGCTGCAGGCACGCTTCAACCACACTGGTCATAAAACTGAGCCAATTTTCCGTCCAGGTTTTAACAGTATAATCAAATCCGAGGGTTACATAGCAAATTTCGCTTCCCTCAATGGCCTTGTTTATCTGGTCTGCGTCTGATAGATCTGCCGCGTACAGGGTGTCTGAATCATTCACCTTAATCGGATTTCTGCTGACCAATCTTATGTCATCTGTATATTGTGTCAGTGCTTTTGCCAGATCCGTTCCAATAGAACCTCCCGATCCTAGTATTGTTTGCATGTCATAAAATATTTTGAGTTTTTTTGTAATGCATGTTGAGCTAAACATATTTATAATTAATCACTTAAAAACGAAATTGCTGTCTAAATATCATCTAAATAATTAGAATCAGGAATTTGAGCTTATTGATACTCTCTGAGAAGGTTCTTCTCTGGATCTGGAAATAGCTTCCAGTCACTGGTATATTTTACAGACAGAGCTGATATCGACAGCAAGGATGAATAAAACTCGAAAGAGACATGTTTTATCCATTTATTAGCCAATTTGATGTTGTTTTGGATAATAAATATCTCCTGATGGATATATTTTATCTGTTTATTGCCATTATTTGCTAATAACTTGATAAGATATGTCCATCTCGATGAGCAGTCAATTGAACATTCCCCCGGCATCTTATTATCCGATCCGGCAGTAGTGGACCAGGGAAGAAAAGAAAGGAAATATGGATTGAAAATCAATGTGGGTATAGGCGATAAGTATAAAGTCCGTCATCGTAATTTGCGTAGTAGGCCCGCTTAGGGTATATTATCGCATACATTGTTAGTCTTTCGTTATTTTCTATTATTTCAACGAAATGGAAAATGATATGTGAAAACTAAATAGTTACCTGTTCATTTCGGATTCGATTTCGGCCTTTACTTGAGCAATGGATTCTTCAAAGATATTCCACATCTGTATCAAATAACGAGCTCGATTTTGTTCAAAGATAATACGCTGATTCAGATTAGAGTTCATAACGGCATCAACAATAGCCTTCTGTTCAGAGGGGCTTAAACCTTTCTTCAATCGTGCACTACTTTCTTCTGGAATTATTGCGTACAATATCCTGGAATAATCATTAGTTCTAGAAAGCCCTGTGCCTTCATATACTTGTACATAATTATACAATTCAGTTATGGAATTTCGAAGTTCTATATTACGAATAATTGCAAGCCGTCCTGTATTATTTAGCTCATCATAAATAAGTCGTTGAAGAGATTGTACTGTCCACCCCCAAGTAGCTGATATAATAACATCGGAAAGGAATAGAGAATCGTTTTCAACAGGTTTACCACTGAGAACCAAAGAAACTTTTTCCATAGCCTTTTCCTTTCTCTGAAAGCCTTGCAACAACCAAGAGATTTTTTCTAAATTCTCAGTCATTTCATCGTTCAACCTAGTAAGAATAAGTTTTTCTTCTATACGATCCTTCCTCCCTTGATTCCATTCACTTACTTGTACCGCCAGAAGTATACCCACCATGATAAGAATAATCTCTCCAATAGCAAAAATCAGGTATTTACCGATATTATTTTCAGTCAGCATTTTCTGTCTCATTATTCTAAATAATTTTATCATTGGATTTTGTTTTGTTTAATGAAGGCGAACGTTTAGTATATAGCAAGTGGGGCCGTAGAAAGCGATAAACTTTCAAGTTTGCACTGAGCCAAATCGTTGTATTTTGTTTTTAATTTATTCATTTTAAAAGCCAAATCAACGATTTGGCGGATTTTGTAAATAGCACTAACTTTCGTAAACCACCGAACGCTCTATTTACTATATACAGTGTTGACAGCAGTTTTCATCTTTAATAGTACTTATCAATTCCACCAAATCCTTTAATTAGTTTATTCTCTTTTGTCTTGTCAATGAAGTTGTTTAAACGCTTTTCAAATTCCTCAGGTCTTTTCCTTGCACTATCAATGTAGGCAATTCTGATTCGTTTATAGGATTCTGAAAAGTTTTGGTAATTCTCCCAAACAACTTTGTTCAATTTTAACTGTCCAGTTATGTCTTCTGGAAAAACAAATTCTTGTTGAATTATTTTTAAGACTTCATTTTGAATTGAATCGTGAATCAAGTTGTTTTCAAAGAGCCATTTCAAACGTTCTATATTCGGTTGTGAGAATGACGACTTTTTCCTTCGTTTACAAAACCTCTGAATAGTGATTTCTTCATTCAGTGATTTAACAGTACTATCAATCCACCCAAAACAGAGAGCTTCTTCAACTGCATCATTATACAAGATTCGTTTCTTACCTGTTTTCTTTAATGGATATTCCAACCAAATATCATCCACAGTCTCAAAATTTGTTTCGAGCCACTTTCTCCATTCTTTTCTGTCAATGAAATATTTAGTTACTATTTCGTTCATCTTTCAATTGCTGCGAACATTTAGAATAAACGCTTGTTTTAATAGCGTTTATTTATTGTTATGTTCTTTTAGTTCAAATGCTTTACCCTTCTTTTCTTATACAGTTCCTTCCTAAATTCATCTGGTTTTTTATCGTTCATCAATTTCTCGGGGCCAAATTCCTTTAACAATTCAAAGTATGGTTCTTCTCTATTGTCATATTCTTCCTCACTAAAAAAAGTCACAATTAAAATAAGATGGTAGGGTTCTTCTTCAGAGTACGGTGTTTCCAATATTTGATGTGATTCCATCAAACCCCTTTCTATAGCCAATTCCGCCATAGCTCCCCAATTATTTTGATAATAGTAAACAGCCTCCTCTCTGTTATCATTTAATATCTCAACAAAAATCATCAACGACATTCTCTCATCTTGTTGTCCACTGCAGATAGAGTAAAAGCTTAAAACAATAAATAGTAATTTGATTCTCATGACTTTCTTATCTTTAATTGAACTTTGTTATAAATACACCTGGTCCATTTATCGCCACTTCATTGGATGAATAAAAGTTACGTTCAATCTTTGAGTATTATTATAATAAACGGAGTTGAGAAATTGATCTAAAATATTCATAATTAATTATTTATACATGCAGTCAATGTATAAATAACTTCTAAATAGCGATTGAGAAGATTTTCATTATTTTGAACGGTGTGGGTACGTTCTGGGCAGTGTTTGAATTAGGATCTAATTCAAAACAATAGCAATCAATCATCTGCTTTCAAGTATAAAATCCTGAGAGGGTAGAATATCACAAGCTTCTTACCCTCTTTTGCTAAAGGTTTTAGGTTCTATTTTGTTTCATTAATAAATATATCCAGCCTGGGTGCATCCCAATTGTATGGCTTCGAAATAATGTCGTAATCACCATCCCCGTCCAGGTCGGCTATCTTGCTTTCGTGGGTGCCAATGCCTGTAGCCACCACATGGTGAATGAAATGGCCCTGGCCGTCACCCAGCATGATCCGGATCTTTGCATTGGGATTTCCTCCTCCCAGTCCCATTTCACCGCTGAAAATATCCAGGTGTCCGTCCCCATTAAAGTCCAGTACATCAATGGTATGTCCGTCCACCACCCGCTGGATCAGCATGGTTTTTTTCCATGTACCCTTTCCTTTGTATTCATACATGTACATGGGTGCATGCCCGTCACCTGCCAGTAAGATCACCTCGGGACGTCCCCCTTCGATGAATTGTCCGGCTACCGACCTGGTGAAGGTATAACTGGCATCAATAATATTCTCCATATAGCCTCCATTGCCATCATACTTAAACCATCTTCCTCCGCCAACGATATCGTCAATTCCATCTCCATCAATATCCATGGAAAACAATCCTTCCTGTTCATTGGTGCCTTTCCACCGGGGATATCCGTCCTGCCCGGTCTGTTCCATTTCACTGTCCCTGCCATAAGTATAAATAATGGTAAGTGGCCATTCCCCTTCGAGTGTGGCAGGTTTTTCCGGGATCTCAGACAGGAAGAGCTTCCCATCCGTCTGGTTCCAGAATACCAGTTCCATCCGGCCATCTCCGTCATAATCCCCGAAAAGCTGGTCATGATGCTTATTCTTTCCCGAATCTTTGATAATATGCCTGGACCATCCTTTCTCAGGGTCATGCCTTGGATGAGGATTTTCCCACCACCATACCTGATTGCTCCCTCCGTCACCACCGAAAACGACATCCAAATCACCGTCCTGGTCAATATCGTGGGATGTAGAGCCGGCTTCAATACGAAGTGGCCCTTCTTCAATAATGTATTTCTGCCATCCATCCCCGGACTTCTTATAAGCCACCACAGATGGAGCCTGGGTCCGTTCTGTTATAAAAAACTCATTGATCCCATCATCATCCATATCCATAACAAGCGTGGCTGTTTGCTGATCACCCGAATTGGGAACTTCAATATCTCCATTTACGGATGAGAGATGCTTCCATTCTATATTCTGCTTCAGCGCATCGTTTCTAAACAGATGGAGTGTTTGATAATTATCCCATCCTACTCCGATGATTTCCAGGTCACCATCACTATCCAGGTCGAAACATTTGGCCCCAAGGTGCATTTCATGTCCGGTGCCTACCAGTTGGACGGTAAAGTTGGCCTTCCCATCATTCAGATAAATCTCCGTTTTATGTTCAGTGCCCTTATGCTCGTTGGTAATGAGATCAATATCCCCATCGTTGTCCATATCAAACGCATCCAGGTTATTCATGGACCACTGGGTTACCACGATCCGGTGTTCCCATGCATCAGAAACCGGGTTGTTCCCTGCCAGGAAGACCCGCATATTGGAGTTTGGCTCTTTTCCCGGACTGCGCTCTTCGGCAATGGCTATATCCAATCTCCCATCTCCATTGAGATCGGCAATCTCCACCCGGTCAACCACGTCTACTTCATTGCTGACCAGGTGTTTTGTCCATAATTGGTTTATGTTACCCGGATTTTCGGCCCAATAAAGCAATTCTGCTTTTTCACCAGCCTCTTTTGAATCTCCGAAGGAGATATCCAGGTCACCATCATTGTCAATATCCCCTATCCCTATCCCCTCATCGGAATGGGATTCAGCAATTTTCTTAAAGTCCCAAAGTGCTGTCGATGGATTGTCAGGTATTACGCCACAGAAGATCCCACCCTCAGCCGCAAGGAGGATTTCCATCTTGCCTCCGGATACAATATCCGCAATCCCCGAACCCTGTCCATTCTTATGGCCGGTTCGCGGTATTTGACCGATTAACCTGGCTGTCCATGAGGAACCATTGAGATCATCCGCTTCCAACCATACGACATTGGGTAGATCTTCAGCGATAATGTCCGCCAAATGATCTCCGTCAATATCAACAAAATGGTATCCATCATAGGCAAATTGAAATGCTGTCCTTTTCCAGGTATCCGACATTTGGCCTCCTGGATTGAGATAAAAATATTTGCCACAGACAATGTCCTGGTAACCATCCTGGTTGATATCGGTCGCGTCGATCCCGAATGACCTGAGCCATTCAGGTCCTTCAGGAGGGTTGATCCGTTCTCGGCTGGAGTCGATTTCGATGTAGGTCCATTGATCGGCAGGCAGTACCTGAGCAACGGTGAAGGAATGAAGGTAAATGCTAAAGGCAATTAATAGGAGCTTTTTCATAATGATAGTATTTTGATTATTTGTTTA
>CAVVYS010000009.1:0-288689 GCA_963752525.1 uncultured Bacteroidaceae bacterium
TGTATTGAGCCTGTCCATACAGATTCTCTTTCTCTGTATACCCACCATCCATCTTATACAGTTCGGGCTCGTGTGACTCGCTCAGGATCAGTTTCCAGTCTCGAGTTCTGGCCATGGCTGTTCTGTATTGTGAGGTCCATGTAAGGTTTTCAACACGTGAATGAAAAGGGACGTCGCTGTCAGGGTTATAATAAGGTTCAGGATTTTCCCAATATTCCTCAGGTAAGTCACCATAAACAGCCGATGCATAAATCATGGGATCATCTTTTGCCGATGCTTGCCCCTGTAATAAACTTTTCAAAGAGCGCCCGGCAAGATGATCCGGAATTTCTAATCCTGCGAGATCAAGAAGAGTTGGGAAGATGTCAACGTTCTGCGTCAGGTTGTCCGGATTGAGTCCTTTTTTTATTTGCTCGGGAGCATACCATATAATGGGAACATGCAAAAGGGCATCGTAGAGGAACATGCCTTTCCGGACCATATTGTATTCTCCCATAAAATCACCATGGTCGGCAGTAAATACCAAAATTGTATTGTCGGCAATACCTTTATCCTCGAGAGCCTGGAGAATTTCTCCGACCTGGTGGTCAACGCCCCATTCCACAGAGGCATGGTAATAACGTATTGTTTCTTTCAGGTCTGTCTCAGGCATACGATCATAATGCAGCGCTTTCTGGTGTTGGGCCAACCTTTCACTCAGATGGGCAGGATCTATGTATTTAGGTACAACCATATCATCCGAACAGTACCTGCTGGTGTATTTTGAAGGAGCCATATATGGGGGATGTGGATCAAAATAACTCACATGAAGAAAGAATGGTTTCTCTGAACTACTCTGATTAATGAATTCTATTGCCTCCTGGGTGTTTTTTCCTGGATTACAATCCTCTTCCGGCCAGAATATATCCGAGTGCCAGTTTGGAGGGACGAATTTTGAATAGGCCCGGCATGCCTCCCTTCCCCTTATGCTTAAGTAATCAAAGTTTTCGAGTTCAGATTGAATAAAGGTGTGATTCTTACCGATATATGCAGTCCGGTAACCAGCCTGATCCAGATACCATGGCAATGATCCCTCGAAGCTCAACCACTCTCCTTTGTGTTTATTATGTAGAACTCCTGTCTGACTGGGAAATAATCCGCTGAAAATCGATATGCGGGAAGGTAGGCATACGGGATTATTTACAAAGTTATTGCGGAACAAAACACCATTGGCAGCCAGTTTATCGAGATTAGGTGTCCTGGCATTACTGTTTCCAGTAGCGCCAATGGCGTCCGCCCTCATCTGGTCGCACACGATGAAAACTATATTTGGAGGGGGTTTATCGCCCTGGGCACCAGCAAATAAAATGGGCAGGAATAATACAATAATGGATGGCAGGATAAATCTCGATATGCCTGACATTACCTGGTGAGTTGATTTCATATCTCTAAATAGCTTTAATTGTTTAATGAGACAGTAATTTAGCAGCTTCTATGTAATTCACAATGCAATACCTTGTAAATTTGTTATACTTTGATCAATATCGCCTAATACAGAACATATGAGATTAGTTCAACTGGTTTTTATTGTCGCAATGATCCTGATGCTGGATTTTCCGGTTCTCACATTTGCCCAGCCAATTATCGAACTTGAATGGAAGGAGGTAGATGGAGTATCCGTTCCCATACCACCACCGGAACACCCCCGGCTTTATTTGAGAGCACCGCATATCCCTGATTTGCAGAAGAGGATGTCTGACCCTGAGTTGAAACCTGTTTGGGCCGAATTAGAAAGAATGGCCGCAGAGAAACTGCCGGATGTGGAAGATTCAGAAAAGGACTGGCGATATTATGTTCAACAAAGAGGGCCCAAGGTACAGGCAGAACTCCTTGCCCTTCAATACCTTGTAAGTCAGGATAAAAAACTCGGACGAAAGGCCATCAAAACTGCCCTTGATACCATACAGCAAAGTGAGTGGCCAGATATAGTCCAGGACATAGCCCGATCAGTCGGGCGAATGATGGTCACAGGGGCCATTGTTTATGATTGGTGCTATGATCTTTTGACTCTCCGGGAAAAAGAGAAATTTGTTGCCGAATTCCTTCGGATGGCCAGGAAACTAGAATGCGGATACCCTCCTGTTATACAGGGATCAATTACCGGCCATTCTGCAGAATGGATGATCATGAGGGACCTGATATCGGCTGGCATTGCTATATACGATGAATTCCCTGAAATGTATGAACTAACCGCGAACCGCATATTCAGTGAACATATCCCGGCCCGTAACTGGTTCTATCCTTCCCATGCCTATCACCAGGGATCCAGTTACAACAAGGTCAGGTATGCTTCCGATTTATATGCCCTGTGGATCTTTGACAGGATGGGAGCCGGCAATGTATTTCATCCTTCCATGCAGTTCGTGCCCTACCACTGGTTCTATATCCGGCGTCCTGACGGACAATTCATTCCCAGCGGCGATGTGAACTATTCACGCGGCAGACCGATTTCTCTTGGTTTACTGGCCATGTTATCGGGGAGTTACTTCCAGGATGAATATATCAACTATGAATTCCTGAAAAGCCCCTCTATTGACAGCCGGGATAAATTCTTTGAATTCCTCTGGCGGGACACGGATCTGGGTATTAAGAAACCTGATGACCTGCCGCTCACGAAGTATTTCGGGTTCCCCCATGGATGGATGATCGCCCGCACCGGTTGGGGTGAAAATGCTGTCATCGCCGAGATGAAAATCAATGAGTACAATTTTATCAATCATCAGCACCACGACGGAGGGGCATTCCAGATATATTACAAGGGCCCCCTGGCCATTGACGCCGGGATGTATTCAGGCACATCTGGTGGGAACAAAGGATATAACAGCCCCCACAACAAAAACTATTTCAAAAGGACCATCGCCCATAACAGCCTTCTCATCTATGATCCGGATGAATTGTTTAAATCCATAGGTTATGGAGGAAAATTCAAAACTGAATTCGCAGGAAATGATGGGGGACAACGCTTACCTGGTGATGGCTGGCATGCCCCAAAAACCCTGGAAGATCTTATCTCAAAAGATTACAAAACAGGCAAGGTGCTGGCACATGGATTCGGTCCATTTCAGAAGCAACCAGATTATACCTATCTGAAGGGCGATATCACTGAAGCATACAGTTCAAAAGTGAAAGAGGTGAAGCGCTCATTTGTGTTTCTGAACTTCCACAAGCAGGATATTCCTGCAGCCCTGATTGTGTATGACAAGGTTATTTCAAACAACCCGGAATTTAGGAAATACTGGCTATTGCATAGCATTGAAGAACCTGAAGTCGTGGAAAATGAGATCACTATCAGGCGTACAAAAGATGGTGATAGCGGGAAACTCATAAATACGGCCCTTCTGCCGGTTGCTGACAATGCTGTAATTACACCTCTAGGCGGCCCCGGAAAGGAGTTTTGGGTTTTTGGTGAAAACTTCGAGAATGAACCCATTGGAGGAAGGGATCCTGCCGGAGAAAGAGGTGCATGGAGGGTCGAAGTATCACCCTCTGCGCTTACTGAGGAGGACTATTTTCTGAACGTAATGCAGGTGATGGAAAATGATCATGAAGAAAGGCATAGCGTGGGTCTGATAGCTGGAGATAAGGTTGTCGGAGCTCAAATCGGAAGCAGGGTGGTTATATTCAGCAAGAATGCTGAGATGATGGACACACCATTTTCTTTTGATATAGAAGGAAATGATACATATTCTATACTCCTGACAGATTTGGCGGAGGGAACATGGCAGGTAGTGAAAGATGGCAGTGTAATCATCCCCGCCCTCCAGGTACGACCGCAGGAGGGCACTGTCTATCTCAGTGGATCGGGTGGTGAATATAAGCTATTAAGATAAGATATTTTGATATTATCAGACAAAATCCCAGGTTCTCAGCCATGCTGAAAACAATGCGGTTGTTAGATTAACCTGATTGTTGCAGCTTGACCAGCAAGGATCCTTTGAAATTGGTATTCAGGGATGGTTTATCGCTTGTTACAGTACCCAGGCTAAGGTTGTTGATATAGTCGAATACAGCATACTCCACACCCTGGATCAAGTCCCCTGAACTCAATATTGCCATCCCAGGAATCGGCGTAAAACGCGAAATACAGCATACCATCTTTCTGGATCACATGAGTTTCAGGCTGATCGAATCCAATATCATAAAGGTCTCCCAGATAATTGCCTTTGGATAGCATAAGTTCATTATAGAGAGAGAACCATTTTTTCCAGGTCACTTCCTTTTCCGGAGTGAGCAGGTATGAAGCCGAAGCGGCAGGATTATCTGCAGGCCATGTGAATTTTGTGCCTAGTACACCTCCTATTCCAAATGTCGAAGAAAAATCAGAACCATTGTCACTTAACTCAACATGATCACCATAGTAAGCATGCTCGGGAATAATGGCCCTGTATACCTTGCCTTTTAACCTGATCTGCCAGCTGCTGAGCGGGTCTGAGCTAACCGCCTGATTCAGGGATGTCATATTAAATATTGACATACAACAACCACAGGGACAATTCTCAACCACTGCGTTCGGTTTACAGGAACGTGCTTCTTTGTAAATCTCTTTAAAGAAATCGGGTAATTGTTCTACAGCCTTTTCAGGATGCTCCAGACTATAATCGGGAGGTACCCCATTCATGTGCTGTCCATCCAGTTTTAAGCCATCAAAGCCCCATTCACTCATAAACATGTGAATGACATTGCGTGTATGTTCCAGTGTTTTTTCCTTTGTGGGCGACATATAATAGGCGTCCCACCAGGTAATATCCCGGGCTGATCCGTCTTCATTTTGAAGAATGATATCAGGGTGCCTTGCGAGAAGTTTGCTTCCAGGATCCACAGCCAGCGGAGCATACCAGAGCTTGGCCTTCATATCCATGGAGTGGATCTTATCAACCAGTTCTTTCATATCATTTTCTCCCCCGGGAAATTTCCTGTTATTTACCTCCCAGTCCCCCTCTGCCTGCTGGTAACCATCATCAATAACAACCCAGTTGATTCCAAGTTCCCTGACCTTGGGTAATGTACCCAGGATCTCATCTCTGGTGAACTCTCGTTCATATCCCCATGCACACCATACAGGTTCAAAAGATGCTTCTTCCGGTTCTGCAAACTGAAGGCCTTTGCTTCTCAAAATACCTGAATATCCTTCCAGTACAGAAAAACAATCCCCCGTATGAAGTGAAATAAATGTTTCATATGTATCAAGGGTGTCTCCAGGTGAAAGGTATTACTGCCTCCTTAAATGATTTTTCTATTCCTATGGTGGCAAAGTCTTCATCATCATTGTACTGTACCGGAAGGGAGACAAGTTTAGGAACCAACTCGATGTGCCCTGTTGCAATACCGGCATCTTTCCTCCATACATCAACCACCGGAATTCCCCCTCCATAATCTGAATTGTTCATCCCCATGTAGTTTTTCTGAGAAAAACCTGGAGTGACAGGTAATATCCAGTCTGCCCTTGCTCCTGAGGAGCTTCCCTGAAAAGACCAGAAATGGGAAGAATCAGCAGGCTGCTGATCCTGAATGGAATATCTGTTGCTAACCCAACCCTGTACTTTCAGATCGCGCTCTCCCCTGTTGATATATTGAACCTGCTTGCAAAAGAAATCCCGGCAGTGAATCAATGGCTTCAATTTCTAGATGTTTTTCAATTTGTTGCCCATGCTCAGTCGATATCCCTTGTATCAGATATTTAGATCCAGTGGTACTTTTGACTACTCCTTTTTCAATGATATCAAATTCCTCCACAGGGCCATCCGGGGTAAGCAAATACTCGGAAGACAGGAAATCACTTGCGATAAAATTCCTGTTATCATCCGGATGATATATCCTGGTTCTCATCTTTTCATCAAACTCAATGGCAATCCCATCTTGCTTAACAATCACATTTTCTGAGCATGAAATAAAAACCAGGGATAAGAAAACTAAGTATAAAGAATGATCTCATTTTCACAGCCTCAATTAATAATCCTTTTTACCACGAAGTTCTACATGTGGATGCTCGCCATATTCTATGGTGACAACATCCCCATCATTCAGTATGGAAAGCCGGGCGGCTTCAACGACCAATTCATTGACGTAGCTGTTAGCAGGTGTTGCAATGATCCCTTTTTCATCGACTTCCTGGATCATCTGCTGTCTTTTTTGCATAGATTCTGCTTCCGGTAAGTCGCGCACTGCTGATTCAATCCGATGAGCCATTTCAATACTGGCAGCTACTGATGCAAAACCATATCCTACGGGTTTGAGACCATCACCCTCCCATGGGATGAGCTGAAAGAAATCCGGACTCACAAAATTGAAACTGGATCCGGCACATCCTATCCCTTCCAGGTAGGCATACTGTACACCCCTGAACTGGTCATCATGTTTGATCATGCCTGATTTGCCCTCACCCTCAAAAAACATCTCCAGGTTCTGTTCATTGCTACCGGCTCCCTGATCGGGGTATCCCAATCCATCGGTTACATTTAACAGTGCACCATTCTCAAAACGGACCCTGCCATTGGCCCACATATAACCTTCATTTCCATTGGGGAATTTTCCCTTGATGCCGGACACAGAAACTTCGATGGGCTTCAAACCGGTGATAAAATATACCAGGTCCACATAATGGCAGCCAACATATACAAAGGGATCTGTCTTGTCACATGTAAACCAGTTCTGAAAATTTGAGGATCGGTAAAAATAAGGTTCTATCATTTTTGCCTCACCGATAACAAATTCCCCCAGCTGTTCCAGTTCATAGCTTTTTTTGGCCATCAATGCCCTGGTATCAAATCTTTTATGGTACTCAACGCCAATGAATAATCCTTTTTCATGGGCCAATTTCTCAATTTCCACGGTTTGCTCGTATTGGAGAACCAATGGCTTGACACATAAAATATGCTGGTCATTTTTCAGGGCCTCCATGATAACAGCATAATGAAGCTGGTCGGGCATGGCAACGATGACCATCTGCCGGGGTTTCATTCCTGCGATGACCTCTTTGTAAAGGTCAGGGAATTTTTTCTCCTCCGGTTCTGACAGATCCGGAAAAGCGCTGAAAATCCTGTCCAGGGAATGCCTGCCGGATCATTTCACTGTCTTTTAGTTCCTTTAACGGAGCAGAATCGAGTGAACAGACATTGATGTCATTTACAATACCTGTTCTCTGCAGGTGGTATGCCGCGGGTAAGATCAGGTCCATGGGTGATCATACCACCGCCAACGATGGTGACATCCATGAGATTTTGTAATTGTTGTGTTGTCATATCTTTATTCTCCTAAAATTTCGTCACAAGCTTCTTCCAGTGTTTTAATGCCTTCAACCAGTGCTTTTTTCGATAATTACCAGAGGTGGGGAAATCTTAATACATTCCCCGGCAATACCGACCGGTGCGAACATCAAGAGACCCTTGTGAAAACATTTTTCATTGATTTTTACTGCCGTTTCTGAGTCGGGTTCTTTGGTGCCTTTTTTGACAACCTGTATCCCGGCAACAAGTCCTTTACTGATCACACATCCCAATACATCGGGATATTTAGCCTGGATCTTTTCCAGTCCGGGTTTCAAAACTTCACCCAGTTTTTCTGATTTCTTAACCAGTTTTTCCTTTTCGATAATTTTTAAATTCTCGATGGCAGAAACCACTGGCAGGGGACTGGCAGAATGGGTGGATGTCATTGATCCGGGTGCATATAATCCCATGATATCCTTTCTGCCAATAACAGCCGAAATGGGCAGGGATGATGAGATCCCTTTTCCACAGGCAATCAGATCCGGCTTAACGCCATAATGCTCATAGGCAAACATTTTTCCCGTCCGCCCGAAACCGGACTGAACCTCATCATATATAGTAATAATGTCATGCTCCTTGCAAAATGCTTCCAGTTTCTGTGCATATTCAACAGGCAAGAAGTCCGGTCCGACCCCCTGGTAAGTTTCTGTCAGAACACCTGCAATATCAGCAGGGTTTATACCCTGGCTTTCCAGGCTGCTGAGGAAGAGATCAAATGATGTATCCTCATTCTTATAACCGTCAGGAAAGGGTACCTGTATAAATGTCTGTCCTTCATCAATGATCCATTTTTTCAATCCGGGCATGCCGCCCGCCAGCTGGGAACCCAGCGTTCTGCCATGGAAAGCATGATTAAATGAAACCAGGTATTTTTTATGCGGCCCATGCTTTTCAAGAGCATATGTTTTGGCCAGCTTGATACAATTCTCAACGGCTTCACTCCCGGTGCTAAGAATAAAAACCTGATAATTTGGAGGATCAGGAGATAGTTCCTGAAGCATTTTTGTCAGTTCAGCTCTTTTTTCATGGACAAATACATAGGTGGCCAGCAGTTCTTGATCGAGTACTTTTCTTAAGCCCTTAATAATTCTTTTGCGGCCATGGCCGGCATTTGTGATTAATACTCCGGAGGACCAGTCTATCCATTTGTTTCCCCATTTGTCATAAACCTGAAATCCCGTTGCCTTATCCCATACTACAGGTGGCTGGCCCATCATGGATACGGGTTCTGAATCAGCCAGATCCTTGAAAATCTTCAGCGATTCAGGAACAGGCAACCTGGTTTTTATGGTTCTGAACTTAGTGTTAACTTTCGGTACTTTCACAGGTTCCAAACTGTACTTTGCCATTTTTATCTTGTTTAATTATCAATTAGTATTTAGAAACTTCTATTAATCGGCCCTTCTCCGCTGATTCATAAATTGCGAAAGTGACCGCCAGGGCTTTGATCCCGTCCAGACCGCTTGTCCCATCTGGTGGCGGTTTATCATTTATCACACAATCCACAAACCGGGCTATCTCAGTCACATATCCCAGTGACAAAAACTCATCCACTGCCGGTTGGGTCCAGCCATGGGTGTAATCCGCCTTTTCGATGGCATATTCAAACCCTGGACGGCTGTAAACCGCCAGGGGAGATCCTTTCGTGAGATCAATATGTATATTCCCTTCCGTGCCATATATTTCAACCCTGTCATCCATGCCACCACAGGTGATGTAATTCCCTTCCACAAAGCCTCTTGCACCATTTTCAAACATCACCAGGGCTGCAGACCAGTCCTCGCCCGTGTAATTTTTATGCAAAAGGTTTTCCTCACCACCTCCTGTTACCATCCCCATCACTTGCGTGATATCCTGTCCTGTCAACCATGGCAGGAAACCAATGGGATGAATGCCCAGGTGTATCATCGCTCCCCCACCGCAGAATTTTTTCTGCTGCGCAAAAACAGAGTGGGATCCGTTATGGGTTTCCTTGGCTTTCACATATAATATTTCCCCAATGCCACCTTCATTGATAATTTCTTTGGCCCTGATCAATGCCGGAGCATGGATCCAGTCCTCAGCATACATTAATTTTACATCTTTTTCCCGGCATACCTTTACCATTTCCAGGCCATCTTCAATGGAAGTAGCCAGAGGCTTTTCACAGATAATGGCTTTCTGGCCTGCATCAACAGCGGCAATTACCACATCCCTGTGCAGGAAGTTCGGTACACAGACACTGACAATATCCAGCTCTTCCTTCTCAAACATTTCCTTGTAATCTCCATAGCGATTAGGGATACGGTACTCATCTGCAAATTCGTCCAGGTTATCAATGGCTGCCACTGAATGCATGCTGTACATGAGGCAATCTCTTATAGGATTCAGCATGCAGCATGGCGGCAAATTTTGAACCTACAATGCCAATCTTTAATTTTTCCATTATTATATGTGATTAATTACTGGGTATCATTTCCAGATTATCATTGGGACAGCGCCACACGCATATACCACAACCAACACATTCGTCCTTATCCACCAGGGGCTTGGTATCCACACTGGAGATGGCAAAAGCATTACAAATATCTGCACAGATCATACAGCCCTCCCCGCAGCCGCAATTCAAACAACGGGTGGCCTCCTCAACCGCTTCCTCCTCTGTAAAAGGACGGCTGTATATCTCAAAATTTTCAACCCGGCTACTCTGCTTCCATGGTATAATTCCTGACAGAGGCAGATCTTGCAGCATTGCCTTTCGTTTCGAGTACATGGTTCCTGTCGACCTTTGTTAGCTTCTTCACCGGACGAATGACTGCTGATGATCCTGAGATCTTTTCCATCCACTGCTGCTGCTGCACGTTTACCACTGGCTATGGCAGAAATGATATCGCTGGCTCCCAGTGCAGCGTCTCCCACTGCATAGACATCCGGGATAGTAGTTTCGCATGTTTCCGGATCAGCCTGAATTTTTCCATTGACGGCAATTTGCTTCAGGTCCTGATCGGGCAGGACATCCAATTTCTGGCCAAGGGCAGAAATGACAGTGTCCGCTTCAAGCATAAACTCCGTGCCTTCAACTTCAAGTGGTCTTCTCCTGTCAGAAGCATCCTTCTCGCCCAGTACGAAATTTACCAGCCGGATGCTTTTAATTTTCCCTTTATCACTCACAATTTCCTTTGGTGAAACCAGGTACATGATCTTTACACCTTCTTCTTCGGCCTCAGTAATTTCTTCGGGCGTGGCAGGCATTTCATCTTTCGTCCGGCGGTAAGCGATATAGACCTCCTTTGCTCCCATCCGTAAACAGGTTCGCGAAGCATCCACCGCACTGAATCCTCCACCGATAATGACAACCTTTTCCCCAATTTCCGGCTTTTCACCCTTCTGAATTTTCTCAAGGAATTCAACTGCAGAATAATAGCCATCAAGTGCTTCTGCTGATTCACCCGGTACATTCAGGGGCAGGCTTTGAGGGGCGCCAACTGCAAGTACAACCGACTGGAATCCATCCTGTTTAAGGGTGGAAATACTAAAGTCCTTCCCGAATTCCTGTGAAGTTTTAATGGTCACTCCAAGTTGCGCTATCATTTCCAGTTCATATTCGAGGACACTTACCGGCAGGCGAAAACGCGGGATACCGTAGCGCAATAAACCACCGGCTGCAGTTTCTTTCTCAAAGATGGTCACCTCATATCCTGCAAGTTGAAGGTAAAATGCGGTCGAGAGTCCTGCTGGTCCTGCTCCAATAACCGCAATCTTATGTTCTTTTTTTTCAGCAATATTAAGCTCAGGTTTCCATCCCTGATCTTTCCCGTATTCCAGCACAAACCGCTTGATTTCTTTGATCCGGATAGGATCATCGATATTGCCCCGGATACAGGCAGTTTCGCAGGGATGATTGCAGGTATAACCACAGACTGACTGCAAGGGGCTGGAAGTAGTGATCAGATCATATGCTTTCCGAAAATCCTGTTTGGCTACCGCCATTACGTAACCCTGTGCCGGAACATAGTTCGGACAGGCCACGACGCAGGGTGCGGATAGTGTGCGGTCCTTGACCTGTGCCTGTCCCTTGCTTAAAGTGACCGTTTTGGCTGATTGCAGTTCATTGACGATGGAGCCTTGAAATTCCTCCAGCGAAGTATATCCGGTTTCTGCCATATACTTCCGGATGCCATCTATCATATCCCTGACCAGGTCAAAACCGGATATAATTGTTTCCGTGCAGATCCCGAAGAGGTTAGCCCCCATAAAGGCCATTTCAATCACATCCCGATAGTTCCGAATGCCTCCTGTACCGGTGATAATAGGTCCCGGACCAATCAACTTTCGCATCTCGTAAACATCCCGGAGTCCGAGCGGCTTGATAATTTCTCCGGCAAAGCAGGAAAGGCTTAACTCCTTTTGAAGATGGAAAGGTGATTCTGCCGGATTGTAAATGTCAAAGGGGGGAATGGCCAGCCTGTTGGCTGTAGTACCAACAGAGTCGGCACCGGCCTCAAAACAAGCTTTGGCAACTTCCGCTATTTTCCCGCCTTCAGGTGTGAGCTTCACAAAAACAGGGATGGATACGCTTTCTTTAACTGCCCTGGTAATGGCTCCAACGGCCACGGGATCCTGTCCCAGGCTGGCTCCTGTTTTGGGACCGGAAATATCGCTCTTATTTGAAAGTTCAACATTGTAGGACATATTGGGACAGCACATATTCAATTCAATGATATGTGCTCCGGCTTCTTCGCACTGCCTGGCGAAACCTCCCCATCCTGTATGGATATCTTCATCACCGGCATAGGTGATATTGGCCATGATCACCAGGTCAGATGTTTGTTTTCTGGATTGCTGGATAAGTTCCAGACACTGCTCGGGCAGCAGCCTTTTTTCTGCCGTAAATGCAAAAATTCCCTGATCTGCAAACCAGCCATAGCGAGGTTCACGGTTAATATAGGGTTCCGGACTAATGGATAATTTTAGACTGACCCCTCCCCAGCCACACTCTTCAGCTCGCTTTACCTGTTTAATGGTACGTGTCGTAGGTCCCGATGCAATGTAAAGGGGATTCCTGAACGTAACATTCCCGAATTCAACAGGCTGGAAAACAAAATCAGACGGATTGCTCATATGGTCATCGCAGTATAACCACCATCCACCCGGATAATGGCACCGGTAACAAAGGAAGCGGCTTTTCCTGATGCAAGCCAGATGGTAGCCCCGACCAGTTCCTCGGGATCTCCGAACCGATTCATGGGTGTATGATTCATGATGGAATCAACACGTTCTTTTGTCAGGATCTTACGGTTCTGTTCTGCCGGGAAAAACCCAGGTGCCAGGGCATTCACCCTGATATTATGCGGCGCCCAATCTTTGGCCAGAAATTGTGTCAGATTAGACACACCAGCCTTGGAGACACTGTAGGTAAAGACCCTTGACAGGGGTGGACCGGAAGATACGGAGGCAATATTGATGATACTTCCCCCCTTGCCCTGGTCAATCATTTTTTTGCCGAATATCTGGCAGGCCAAAAACATACTTTTCAGGTTGACATCCATGATCTTCTGGTACTCATCCTCCGTGATCTCCAGGAAAGGGGTGGCCGAGTTTATGCCGGGAGCATTGACCACAATATCCACAGAGCCAAATTTCTCAATAATTTGATCTGCTGCTTTTTCGAGGTCGGATTTGCTGGCAGCATCCACCATGATCGCAGATGTTTTGACCCCCAGTTCCTTTATCTCGTTAGCCTTTTTCTGTGCATTTTCAAGATTCAGATCGAGGATGGCAATGTTTGCACCCGCCTTTGCCAGTCCTTCTGCCATGCAGCCGGCCAGCACACCACCACCGCCAATGACAACGGCTGTTTGATTTTCAAGGGAATAAAGATCTTCTAGATAGCTCATTTTTTCAGTCTTTTTAGGATAGTAAATATAATACTTCTAAAAAGATCCTGAGAAGATTCTGAAAGTTAAATGAGGGGCAAAAGAAGGAAATTGTCTATCTTATGATTGCAATGATAAGAAATAATAAATACACTCTTTATGACCATGATCTGATCAGAACTGCTCTGCTTATAATCATAATCTGTTTTTTATCAGGATGCATTTTCAGGGGGTCTGATAAAGCATCGAGCCAGACGCCATTACAGACACCGTACCAGGAGGCACCGAATATTCTAATCATCACGGTAGACAATCTTGGCTATGGCGATCTTCCCATCTATAACCAAAATTCGCCGGTCAAAACCCCCAACATTGATCAGGCTGGCAAGCCAGGGGGCTCGTCTGACCAGTTTTTACACAGCAGCACCAACCTGCTCGGCTTCCCGGGCTGCATTGTTAACCGGCCGCATTCCGCAACGCAATGGACTGGATTACCAGCTGCCCGGCATAGAAGGTAATTACGGAATTGGCCTTCCCCAGACAGAGACCCTCATTCCTCAGATCATTAAAAAGAGTTCACCGCACTATGCCACCGGTGCATTTGGCAAGTGGAATATTGGATTTGCTCCAGGATCACGGCCTACTGAACGGGGATTCGATGAATTCCTGGGCCATGCTTCCGGTAATATGCATTACTATAACCATGTGTACAAAGGGAAGCATGATTTGTATCAGTGACACAGTGGAGATCAACCGGACAGGAGAATACTGCTCTGACCTTTTCGCCGATGCCGCCATCGATTTCATCAGGGAAAAAACCAAATCTGCTGATCCCTGGTTTGTTTATCTGCCTTTTAATGCCCCACATTTCCCCAGTCAAGCCAACCAAGCCTCCCGGAGAGCCAAACATCTGGCAGGCACCGGACTGGGCTTTTTCCGAGGTTTACGGGCTTTCACCTGATGAAGAGGATCCCCAAAAACGCTACTATGCTGTGATAACTGCTCTTGACAGGGCCATCGGGAATGTTCTGGGGGCACTCGATTCTCTTGGTATTGCCGAGAACACTTTCGTATTTCTGTATTCAGATAATGGGGCCTTCAGGCTGGGCAGACCGGTGGATATCGGTATTAATGATCCCCTGCGGTCCGGAGGGGTAACCTGCTGGGAAGGGGGACTCCGGGTTCCTGCCTTTGCCCGGTGGCCGGGGAAGATCGAGGCCAATTCAGTCATCAGCACGCCACTCTGGTCACCCGATATCTTGATTGCATCTGCCCTGCTGGCCGGAGCTGAACTTCCGGCGGACCGGGTACTTGACGGCAAAGACCCATTGCCGGTTCTTACCGGTAAAACAGATGTTTCGCCGCATGAAAGCTTCTTCTTTCAGTTTGAGGAACATGCTGCCCTGCGCTCGGGTGATTGGAAAATTGTGCGCACCAACCCTGATGAGCCCTGGCAATTATTCAATCTAAAAGACGACCTTTCTGAAACCACAGACAAAGCTGCAGAAAGGCCTGACCTGGTGGAGAAGCTAAACGATGCCTTTCTTCTGAAACAGGAGGAAATCAATAGTTCTCAAGAGCATGAAGCTGAACATGGCAGTTTATAGGAATGTTCAAAATTGATCGTCGCAAAATTGAAATAAATCGGCTTCAAATATGTGCCCATCCCTATCTGATGCAAGAATAATCCATGGTCCGTTTTCAGGAAAAGGTTTTTTTGGCCCAGTGGGATCATTTATCCTGTTTTGATTCCCCAGACCTATAGTATCGGGTTTAATGACGGGAGTAATGTTTAACAGTACATCTGCGCTTGAAGTATCAATTTTACCAAAAACAATCTCTGCAAGTGCTGGCTTCTGGCTATTATAAACTGTATGCCCCGCTAATATAATCTTATCATCGCTTGAGCTTATAATTATTGGCCGACTGGGTTGCTGAATAAAACCCAGATTAGCATATGGGTAGTTAAACCATCGTCCATTGGATAATCGAACACGTAGCACCAGCTGCGGTTTACCCTGAGCATCAAGGCTGTTCTTTGTAGTTAGCCATAAGGTCCCATCAACAGATATTGCAGTATTTAAGTGATCATCAGCTGTACGATTGCCGGATTCAATTATTTCAATTTCGCCCCAATCACAAACCTTATTCCCATTAGAATGAATTCGGATATTTATGGATTCACTCTCCTGATTTGACCAAATAACTCCAACTCCCCCAGGCAATACAGTCACCGTGCAAATATCATCCGTATTTAAGCCATCAGCCAACATTACAGGGTGTGTCCAGATTTCTCCATCGGAAGACGAACTCCAAACAAATATTGCCTCATTAATATCGGCGGCTACCCACCATTCCCCATTTGTATCCTGAACAATTGTTGCTGTTTCAATATTACATTTATCGGAAGGTATAATTAATCGGGCAAGTATTTTAGCTATTCCAGTCCCCTCCTTCCATTTTACTTTCTCTTATCAATCGAAATACCACAAGCTCACTGTCACTCACACTTATTGCTGTGACTTTCCCTTGATCAGACCAAACATCCGCACGGCCCGGAATCCCCTTTAACGATTCGCTTACATCATTATGTTCTTTCCAACCTTTATTTGTTCGTTGCCATAAAGAAGGTCCGGATGAGCAGGGAAGAATTGCCCACCAACACCCATCCCCAAACCAAATTTTTGATTGCGGTTTATCTGCTGTTGGGTTGGGATAATCAACTTTAAAAACAGGTTGAGTTGAAGGAATAAATCCTGCATCCTTTTTATCTTGTCCATACAACGTAATGACTGAGATCAGAAAGATTGATATCAAGGTATAGAATAAATGCATATTAATCAGTAAGGAATACTAAGCTTCTCACTCCCCTGATAAACTCATGGATGGAGGAAGATTCCGGCTGGTTTCATCAGTAACAGGTTCCGGGCCCATTTCAAGGATCAGCTCTCCTCCCTTTACCAGTGTATTTCTTTCCACCCAGTATTTTCCTAAAAGGTCTCCATTAAAAGTGGCCGACTGAACATAATATATTCTGTGGAGAGTTGTTCACAGTCCTAATAATTAGTTCCTTACCATCATAATATTTAGGATCGAGTTTGATAGTTATATTGTCGAACAGGGGACTTCCAATCTGGAATACAGGATCAGCGAAGGCATGTCCTGAAACGTCAAAGAGTCCCATGCCCGCCATTACAAACCAGGCACCCAGCTGTCCCTGGTCCTCATCCTGTCCGAATCCATAGCCATGCAAGTGGCTCCGTACCATAAAATTCATCCAGGATCATCCGTGTCCATTTCTGAGTCAGCCAGGGCTTGCCAGAATAATTAAACAGCCAGGCATTATGCAGACAGGGCTGATTCCCATGGTTATATAGTTTTTCGAGACCGGAGAAACTATCAATTTCCTTACCTCCTCCGAAGACACTCTTACGGGCCTCAGTAAACATCATTTCAAGACGCTCATTGAAGAGATCGACCCCGACAAGGTCGATAATCCCGGCAGGGTCATGCGGTACATACCAGGTATATTGAAATGCATTTCCCTCCTGGAATCCCCTCCATGGTTCCATGCGGATCAAAGTTTTCGATAAAGTTGCCATCCAGATACTTTGGCCGGATAAATTTAGTTTCCGGATCAAATAGTAATTTATAGGCATTTGCCTGCTTCATCAACTGCTTATAATCATCTTCCTTCCCAAGTGATCTGGCAAATTCCGCCACGGCAAATGAACTGAAAGAAAATTCAAGGGTATGGGATGTCCCGAAATTGAATACCCAACCGTTGGATATCGTGGTATCATAGGAAGGTATATAGCCATGGTTAACAAAATAATGCAGGTCATATTTCCCCGAGCCAAAATCCCTGTCCCTGTAACCCGTCTCATTCTTGAAGGCAGCAGCATATGCTTTTTCAACGTCAAAATCCCTGATCCCACAGTTATAAGTTGCGGCAAGCATCAGGCCGTTAAAATTGGTCTGGACGCCATTGGAATAGGCTCCGGCGGCCACACCATCATGCAACCAGCCGGTCTCATCGCTGAAGTCAAGGTTGGACTGCATATATTCACTCAAATAATCCGGATAGGCCAGCGCCCATAATTGTCCCAGGTTCCAGAATCCGCCCCAGATCCCATCGGTATTATAATGATGGTATTCCGGGTCCCCTTTCTCATCCAGAGGGATCTGTCCGGCAGTCCCGTCATTGCGGGGATACTGCCCGTTCACATCGCTGGCAAGTCCCCTTCCCAGCAGGGCATGATACAGGCCTGTATAGAATTTCAGTCTGTCATCTTCCCTGCCGCCTTCCACTTTTATTCTGGAGAGCATCTCTTTCCAGCGGGCATAAGCATCCTGTCTGACTTCATCGAAATCCCTTCCGGATAATTCTTTTTCAAGGTTCAAACGGGCATTATCAGTGCTGGTATAGGAAAGTCCGGCCATAACGTCAACTTGCTCTCCTTCACTGGTTGAAAATGACAGGTACATGCCATTACCGGTACCCCTCGATTCTGACTCCCCTTCACTTACAGATTCATCAATGAAAGATCCCCAGGTATCCGGGGATTTGCTCAGCTGTAATACAAAATACATCTTTACCCTGTTTCCAGGATCACAAAACTTGATGTATTCCGGATTGGTAACGATATAGCCTTCCAACTCCTTTTCACCTCTCTTTTTAATGAATGCCTCGGTGACATCACTGCTTTCTCCCTGTTTGTGTCCGATGTCAATGATCAGGTGTGAACTCTCCGATTCAGGGAAAGTATACCTGTGAATACCGGCCCGGTCTGAAGCAGTTAATTCAGCTCTGATACCATAATCTGAAAGCAGCACAGAATAATAACCGGGTTCAGCATGTTCATCCGCTTTGGAAAACCTGGACCGGTAGCCTGAATCAGGGTCCTCGAGCGATCCAGGAACCGTTTTCAGCTGGCCCGCAGCTGGCATAATGACCAATCCACCTATCTGAAACTCATGAAAATGGCCAAAACCTTCAATGGAACCGTGCCTGTCATCATATCCGCATGGAAGCCAGCTACCCATGCTGCCGTAAGCGTTAGTATGAGGAGCCAGTTTAGCCATCCCGAAAGGCCTTGAGGCAGGTGTATAAAAAAACCATCTCCCATGAACGGAACCGATCTGGGGATCGACATATGGGACAGGATCAAAATCGTCTGTCGAATTACATGAGTATATGAAAGCTGCTATTAATAATAAGCCGGAAAGTTGTTTCATTTGTATGGGTATTTAATTGTCCTGCATTCAATTGATGGTATAATTCATCCAGTAATTGCTGTTTATGGTCATTGCTGTACTCCCAGAACATCGCACCGGACAAACCTTGCTCCTTGATATAATCTACTTTCAGTCCGATTGATTTAGGGTTCTCATAGGAGATAAATACCCCTGAATCCGGGTTCCATAAATATGGAGCGGAAGCTGACTGGTCCCAATGGCTTTCCCAGCTGTTGGCATCCAATCCGACAATCTTATCATATGAAATGAACATTCCTCCTGTAGCGGCGGACTGATACAGACCACTGGCAGCCGCATGTACACCCTCCCACATACGCCCGTAGAAGGGGAAACCGAGGACCAATTTATCAATCGGTACGCCTGCTTTTAAATGCCGCTCAATGGTCTCAACTGCACTATTCCCTCCATAATTTTCTTTATCAGAAGGATATAAATTGGCATGATGCCCGGCCTGGAACATCCAACCATTATAAAAATCATAGGTCATCACATTGATAAAATCAAGATACTGATGAGCTTCGCCCAGGTTGGTATGATCAAAATAAGCCTGGTCGCTGCCGGATGCAATGGTCAGCAGGTATTGCCTGTTCCCTGTTTCCGCAACGAGCTGATCCAGTTTCTCCCTGATTGCCTTCAGCATCAGGGTGAAATTATCCTTGTCAATGGGCCTGTAAGCATTGTCTTCGGCCCTTTGTCCCGGATACTCCCAATCAAGATCCACTCCATCCAGGTCATGCCGTTTGATCAATTCAACAATGCTTTGGGCAAAGATCTCCCTCGAACTTTCTGTAAGAGCTGCATCTGAAAACCAGTTCGACCAGACCCATCCCCCAACAGAAAGCAATATTTTCAGGTCAGGATTTGTTTCCCTGAAGGATACCAGTGTTGCCATGTTTGCCGAATCCTCCGCCAGCTCCATAACCGCCTTTCCTTCACTAATATTGGCAAAGGCATAATTGATATGCGTCAGTTTTGAGTGATCAATGCCGGCCATGTCAAAATTTCCCCAGCCGGCCACATAGGCTATGAGCTTATAATCTTCTCCACCACTGGTTTTCTGTTCTCCAGGGCCAGTACACCCAATCAGTAAGAGCACAGAAAATAAAAAGATTGAGAACCGGGACAGACAGCACATCAACCTCATAATGAATTGTTTTTCAGAAATTCAATGATCCCGGAAATATATCCGAATGCAATGGCCACCACGGTATCTGCAGCTCCGTAATAGATCACGATCTTATCATCCTTATCCAGGGCAGCGCATGGGAAAATTACATTGGGAACATCCCCTACCCTCTCATAGATCTCCTCGGGGGCCAGCAAATAAGGTTGGGAGCGTACGATGACCTTTTCGGGTTCATCTGGATCGAGCAATGCGGCGCCCATGGCATACCTGAAACCATTGCAAGTATTGATCACTCCATGGTAGATAAGCAGCCAGCCTTCAGGGGTCAGTACAGGTACCGGTCCCGCGCCGATCTTAGTGCTCTGCCAGCCGCTAATCTCGAATGGAGTCACCTTCATGACAAGCCTGTGTTCACCCCAGTATTTCATATCCGGACTATAACTGAGGAAGATATCACCGAAAGGGGTGTGCCCGTTATCACTAGGCCTGCTCAGCATGGCATATTTGCCTCCTATCTTTTGAGGGAAAAGGACACCGTTCCGGTTAAAGGGGAGAAAGGCATTCTCGCATTGATAGTATCTTTTGAAGTCATAGGTATAGGCTATCCCTATGGTCGGACCATGGTATCCATTGCACCAGGTGATCCAGTATCTATCTTCAATAAACACAAGCCTTGGATCATATTTATAATCCGAATGGAGGATATGGGTATTATCTGCACCAAATTCAATAGGTTCTTCATCAATATTCCAGTTGATCCCATCCTTGCTGAAACCGGCATAGATATTCATCTGTACAGCCCTGTTGTCACAGCGGAAGATGCCTGCAAAACCTCCGTTATAAGGCGCTGTGGCACTGTTAAAAATGCTGTTTCGTCCTGGATGTCCACCGGGTTCAATGATGGGATTCTTTGAATATCTCCATACCGGTGAAGATATTCCGGAAGGTCTGTCCTCCCATGGAATGGGTGCTGATTTCATAATTGTTTCTTATTTGACATTATAAACTGCAAGATTTTTTATCTGTGGTTCTGCTATGGTCCCTTGTATGGTCAGCCTTATGCTGGTACATTCCACATCATCAAAATACTGTATCCTTTTATGCCCGATTGATTCTCCTTCACAAAGCTTCACCCAGTTCCTCCCTACCCTGGCTTCCACGGTGTACTTTCTTACTGATTCACCAAATTTAATCTCCTCCTGTAGGATCACGTGGTTGATTTTTTGCCTATCAGGCAATTTAAGTGTAATACTTTTTCCGGTGCCTGAGGTGGAGGCAATGGGTGTGGAGAAACGGCGACTGATCTCATCACCCCATTCTTTCAATCTCCTTACATCAGGCTCCGGCATCAGTCCATCGGGATCTGGAGTAAGTCCCATAATAAGTGTCGAATTACGCCCAACCGATTGGTAATACATTTCCATCAGGTCTTCCAGGGGTTCCAGGTTCTCCTCATCTCCCGGTTCCCAGAACCACTCATGACGGCCATTTTCTCCGCGCAAAGGCGCATCTGACATCGCAGGCATCCAGAATCTCCCGTCTGGATCTCCGTGACTTAAAAATTCAAGGAAGTTCCGGGGGAGTTCACCAAAATGGGAATTGGGTCCAGGCATGGTTGCCCAGCAGGGGTAACCAACTATACCTGATTCAGAGCCGCCCCACCTGGCTTCGGCCAGTTGTTCATTATGATAGAACAGGCAGTTGGGCTGGTATTGTTGAACAATGGGCAAGTACATCCGGTGCCCCTTTGTCCGGGATGGCTGGCCCCTCCGTCAAACCAGATCTCGAACAATTCTCCATAGCGGGTGCATATCTCTTCTACCATCCCTTCAACCATCCTGTTATAGTACTCTTGCCGGTTGTCCCGGAAATCACCTTCCCCATTTACCTGAAAATTATGCACACCAAAAAAGGAATTCCACCGTATACCCAGGTAGATGCCGGGTTTAACATCATATTTCCGGCATGAATTCACAAAGTCCCGGACAATATCGCCCTTTCCTTCCTTCCAATTAACAGCCTTGAGGCAGTATGGATTGACATCCGATTGATACAGGGCAAATCCGGTCTCATGGGTAGCTGTAAGGATGGCAAATTTTGCGCCGCCATCCTTGGCAGATTTTATCCACTGGTCTGTATCCAGTTTCTCCGGATTGAATACCTGATAATCCGCTTACCGGGGTGATCCGGTTGTTGCCCTGGCCATACTTAATTCCATCGAATACATGCAGGTCATAATGAAAAACTACCCCCAGTTCAGCTTGCTGCCAGGCCAGCTGCCTTGCATTCGGCCTGGGGGTTGGATGCTCCACAATGGGTAAGAAAATGCAGTATGATTCATCACCTTTTTTTACAGCCAGGCTGAGCACCCTGGGTTGCCCTTCTTCAAGATAAATAAAGGGGCGTTCCAGGCGGTCAGGCAGAATTGTACTTCCGTCCTTCATCCGGATTTCTTTGGGAGTCAATACATATTCTGTAGCCTTATTCCAGTTCAGGCCATCCGGTGAGCTTACCATACCGATGAAAGAATGGGCATGAAACACACCGTAAAAATGCTCCCTGGAAGCGTCATACCAAAGGGACATATCTTCTGTGTCGAGATAATCGATCACCGGGATTGATTGCATTTCAAAAGGTCCTGTCGGGGAATCAGATACCGCAATGGCCTGGTTTCGGATAAATCGGTTTTCGTTGGGCTTATCGCCCTTGACAATCAGGTAATACTTTCCATCCCGGCCCCTATCAATGGCCGGATTGACCGTCAGCGTGGTTATGGGCCCGGTTGGTTCAATCAGCGGCTGGTCCATTCTTTTCCAGGGACCTGACAGGGAATTCGAAACAGCGACCCCCGTGCGTTGGTTGGGACGCAGGATCTTCCAGTTGGGATGATCATATCCCGTATGTGCTGTTTCAATCAGTTCTTCTTCAGAATAATCCCTGTCTCCAAGGTTTGTAGAACAATAGTAGAGATAATACTTCCCATCAAAGTGTTTGATCTTGGGATTATGCACAGTAATGGCATCCCAATGGCCCTTCCCTCTACCCTTCAGAACAGTTTCCTTATAGGACCAGGGACCTGAAGGTGAATCGGAAACAGCATGGGCAACTTCAGAGTGGGTCAACCAACCATAGAAACTGTACTCCGTTTTCCAACGTGAATAGTAAAGATGGTATTTCCCATCTTCTCCCTTAAGCATAGAAGTACACCAGTTATAATATCCTTCGGTCTTAAAGATATTGTCGTCCGACAATACTTGCAGGCGATCCCGAATAAACAGGTCATCCGGCTTCTGAGCACTGGCGATTAAGAATAAAAATGTAGTTAATGAAAGAAATATATTTCGACGCATCTTATTTGATTGAATTTTACTACGAGAAGACATTCCTCAATAATTCAAGGCTTTTGGGTATGGCAGTTAAGGGGTCTTCATTCCCTTCAAATTCCAGGGAAATAAAACCCCTGTAATTTACCCTATGAAAGATTTCTGCAACCTTTTGATAATCAATATCCAGGGTATACCACTTTCCGCCCCCGAAATAGGTTTTTGCCTGAACCAGGAAAGTCTTGTGTGCCAGCAATTCCAATTGCCTGTATTGATCTTCCAGAAAATTGCCAGTGTCTGCAGTGACCCTCAGCCAGGGTGAATTGATCTCATCCACAATTCGCAGGACTCCTTCCGCCGTACGTCCGAGTCCCCAATGATTTTCCAGTCCCAATACAACCCCGCATTCCTCAGCTTTTGGCAGGCATTTCTCTATGGAATCGATCACCCATTTGAACCCATCTTCTTCAGTATATCCTTCCAGCACAGGTTCAATTCCCTTGTTTTCCATTAGGTCATCAAAGGATTTAATGGTACCCCATCGCCCGGTATTTAACCTCATGGTGGGAATTCCAAGTTTATATGCCAGTTCTATTTGATGAAAGGTCTTGTCCACATTTTCCTTCCGGTATTCCTTCTCCGGCGAAATGAAACCCTGGTGAGTTGAGAACCCCATAAGGTCGAGTCCCGCATGAAAAGCCCTCCGCTTCAGGTGCTGCAAATAAACATTTTCTTCCGAAGTCATCTGGACCAGCAAGAGTTCAATACCATCAAATCCCATCCTGGCAGCTTCATCAATACACTTTTCAATGGGTACTTCTTCTTTGGGCCCATTAAACTGCCAGAAGGAATAGGTCGATACACCTATGGGATTTTTTGTCCGGATACCAGGGAGTCCTGATGACGATTCGGATGAGGCCTTTTCAGTCTTTCCTGCACAGGACTCACCTAGTGTAAGTCCAGCAACACCCGCCGAAGCCAGTGCCGCTTTTTTCAAGAATGCTCTTCTGTTATTGCTCATGATTTTACAGGCAATATTAACATACAATTTAACATCAGAATTATTCCGTTTCAATTTTAAAGGCCCATGCCTCCTTGCAGGGTGGATTAGAGATCGCTTTTCCTGGCACGTGGATTAGCATTCCATTGCCCGTCTTCTTCCCATTTTACCTTGCCATATCCGAGCAACTCAATCCGCGGAGCCCTGTTTGGCCTGAATACTGTTAAGCCATACTTTTGATGGCAGGGTTGTTTCATTTTCATCGGGAAGGTAAATGGCATAAACTGTACCGTCCTTTTTCCTGGTCAGACATACTTTTCCATCCTTGTAGGGAGGTAATGCACGGGTCCCGTAGATGGCCTCCCCATTAACTTCCATCCAGTCACCTATTTCGTTTAGCAACACATAGGCTCCATCATGCCAATTGTCCATCAGGGCCCGGGGCAATGTTCAGCAGGAGATTACCTCCCTTTGCGACAATATCAACCAGCATGTGAATGGCTTCCCTTCCGCTCTTATATTTTGCATCCGGCACATATGACCATCCGCCCCCGGCAATGATACAGGACTCCCATGGGAATGGGAGAGCTGCTTCTGGGACACGGTTTTCCGGGGTAAGGTAATTCTGGTTTTTACCTTCTACGGCCCGGTCAACCACAATCAATCCGGGTTGTTTCTCACGTGCTTTTTGTGCCAGTTCATCCATCCGTGATGTCCTGGTTTACCATTCGGCTTTTCATGAAGCCATTGGAAGAATTTTCCGGGAAACTTTGATAGAAATTACGGATATTATCCTTGTCCTTTTTAGCCACCCAGCCGCCATCCAGCCAAAGGATATCGATCTTGCCATAATCAGTCATCAGTTCCATGATCTGCCTGTGTGTGAACTGCACAAATTTCTCCCAGCGCTCAGGATATTCGTCTGGGTTATAGTTGACATTGCGGTCAAGCGGAGGAAAGTATGGATCCCAGTAATACTCACTATGCCAGTCCGGTTTTGAAAAATATGCCCCGGCCCACATGTCTTCGGCCCTGAATGCATCAAATATTTCTTTGGCAATATTCGCTCTCTTATTTGACCTATATGGAGAGTCTTTGCCGGTAACCTTATACTCGGTTTGTTTCGTATCAAACATGCAGAATCCATCATGGTGCTTTGTGGTGAACACCACATATTTCATTCCCGCATCTGCTGCTGCTGATGCCCATTTCTCAGGATCGAAGGCTACTGGATTAAAGGTGGAGATAAGATTTTCATATTCTTTCTTATACGTGAAGTAATCTCCTGGATTGGCACCCATTTTCCTGGCACACCATCCGTAATCTTCCGGGCATAAGGACCAGGACTCAACGATACCCCACTGGCTATAGGCACCCCAATGCATAAGGAGGCCAAACTTCAGGTCCTTCCAATCATCCAGTTTCTCACGCACGAGAATATCATCTGGTGGATAATAAGTCTGGTTGTGTTCGTGCACTGCCTGGGCGTTTCCCGGCAGAGCCAGTAAACATAATGTGACCCATACGCTGAAATTTCTGATCATAGCTTTGTAGTTTTCCATCATAAATATTCTGAATTATTAAGTATTCGTTCTATTCTGCCAAGTAATTCCATCATGGCCCGTCCATTATGGTAGGGGCATTTCCAGGGATCTATCTTCCAGTCGTTTCGATAGTAGGGGGAAGGATCATCTTCAGGTTCAGTCAGAAAGGGGACGCCCAACCTGTTTACTTTCGTGTACCATTCACCCCGCTCATGATCAATGACATACTTGTCGACAAAATCCCATGATAGTTTAAGGGTTCCCCAGTATTTTTCATCACCCGTAAGTTCAAATGCATTTATAAAACCCACCAGATTCTCGGCCTGCAGCCACCAGTGTTTGTTTGTGCGCACATGGCTCCCGAACCTGACCGACTCGAGGAACAATCCGCCATCCTTATCCACCCCTTCCCTCTCAACTGCATCGGTCATTTTTACAGATACTTTCCTAAATCGCCGAAATGATTTCTGCATCACCCAGAATCTCTGCAGCTTCCAGCAGTAACCATGAAGCTTCAATATCATGCCCGAAAGAACATATCCCTTTTGAGGATTCAGTTTCGTTAAATTCTACATCAAAGAATATCCCGAGATGCCCGTTTTCACGTATGATCTTATTCATAAAAAGCTCCAGCAGCCCGGCGAGCATTTCCCTTACCCTGGCATCCTTCCAAACCTTATAAAGAGCGGCGTATGATTCCAGCACATGCAAATGGGTATTCATTGACCGCGGTTCATTGTTGTCAGCCATGCGATTTTCCTCAAGCGGCTGCCAATCCCGCGAAAAAGCCTCAACATATCCCTGGTTTTGTTTATCCCTGGTTTTTTCTTCCAACAGGTAAAAAGTCGTTTGAATCTTCTCCAGAAGACCTGCTGAAGGCTCCAGTTCATAATATTTACTCAGTGCATACATGGCAAAGGCCTGTGCATAGGTATGCTTGATATCACTGGCAACATTATTTTTGGAGCTTAATTCCATAAAGAATCCACCATACTCATGATCCGCAAACCTTTCAGAAATAACTTTAAATGCCCTGTCTGCTATTTCCCGGTAAGCCTTATTTCCTGTCATTTTTGCAGCTGCAGAGAAGGTCCACAATATGCGAGCATTCAGCACACAGGATTTATTAGCATCCAGTATAGGTTTTCCTTCCAGGTCAGCTGCTCCATAAAATCCATCTCCGTTCTTTTCTACCCCATGATCCTGCCACCAGGTGAGAATATTTTCCAGTTCCAGACTGAATTTATTTTTATATAGCTGCATTTCCTCTACTAATAGATCCATAATATATTGTATATTGTCTGCTAAATAATCCTATTTAAACTTCGGATGGTTGGTCCCGAAATAAATTGGGTCACTTTGAACCTTCAGATCGCCATCCTTAACCCATTCTTCTCCTCTTATAGCAAGATGTTCTATCATTTTTTCCCTCCACATCTTAACAGAATTTTTATTTTCTTTAAATAGGCCGTAAGAGGCCAGGTCATTCATCTCGTGCGGGTCATTTTTCAAATCAAACAATTGTTGTTGCCCGGTCAGGGTAAAATACACATATTTATAACGCCCATCAGTCAGTGCCACCCATGCATTATCTCCTTCATATATCTGAGCATGTTCCAAATCCAGGATATCCCTCCAGGACTTATCCTTCAAAATATTTAACATACTCTCACCATCCATTACCTGTGGTTTTGGAATACCTGCCGCATCCAGAAATGTGGGAAGGACATCGCGAAGTTCTACCAGCTCCGTCCGGACCTGTCCGCGCATAGCCTTCATTTGCAGGCTTTCGGGCCAGCGCAAAATCATTGGAATACGGGCTGAGCCCTCATAAGGCCGACATTTACGCCACATATGCTGGTCGCCCATCATATCTCCATGGTCGGCGGTATAAATGATCAGGGTATTTTCAAGTTCACCCCTGTCTTCAAGGGCCTCCAAAACCCGTCCTGATTGCTCATCGACAAAAGATATAGCAGCATAATAAGCACGTCTCGAAGCATCAATTTCATCTTCCGGGAAATTCCCGGATGTAGGGTTTTTCAATTCATCAAGCGGAGCCTGTTTTCTGACCGTATTTTTTTTCAGCCCAGGTGCTTACTTTTGCTTCTGGGATATTAATATTATCATAATGTTCCAGCCACCTCCGTGGTGGATCAAATGGTGGATGTGGCCTTTGAAAAGATACTTTCAGCAGCCATGGTTCTTCTCCATCATAGTTTTCCAGAAAATGGATGGCCCGTTCAGCTGTCCAAAAAGTCGCATGGTATTTTTCTTCGAACGGGAATGCTACTCCTCCCCGGTGGTCGGTGTAATGGAGTCCGGATGCATTGATGTCCTGACCGGGGACATTTTCTTCAAACCATATGGTATAATCACATTTTTCAGCATCCTCATATTGGGATTGGGTGTAAAATGCTTCTTCTAATTCAACAGTCTGATAGCCATGTGTATTCCTCATGGGAGTAAAATGGTTCTTTCCCACGGCATGGGTACGATATCCTGCCTCTGTAAACATTTCAGGTAATTCGTATTGGTATTCCGGGATATCCTTATAACCCAGTTGCCCGCTCTGCCAGGGGCTCATCCCTGTTAATATAGCTGTCCGGGCCGGAAGACAGGATGGAACTGAAGTATAGGCCTTGGTAAATATTACCCCTTCCCTGGCCAGTTCGTCAAGCCGGGGTGTTTCAATCCAGGCGGCTCCATCTGCCCCAATGCAGTCACCCCGGTGCTGATCACCCATCAGGAAAAGGATGTTTATTTTCTCTTCTTCATGGGTCTTAGTTTTGCATGAAACTGCAAGAAAAGAGACAAAACAAAAGAGCATCAATGTGAGCACCAATAATTTTCGATAATTACTCATCTTTTTCTTCTATAAATTTAACCTATAATCCTGCGGGCTCATTTTTACAACCCGAGCAAATCCTAATAATTTTTCAAAATCCTAATCGCCGCTCCCAAAGCATCCAGTCCGACCGATTGGCAAACACCATGTTTGTTTTGCTGTTTCATGGTTTTGATGTCCCACTTGTAAACATCATCTGCCAGTCCCCATAGCTTCCTAAACTGCTGAATATACAATTTGTCATTTTCAAGGGATGTAAATTCAGGTTGAAACTGGTTGTTCGCTTTGTCACGGGTTTGCCAGATCGCTTCTACTGTCGCCATAATGTTATTACTCAGGTCAACTCCAAGAAGTGCTTTCTCTTCATTACTTCCAAGATACCGCATCATAATACCTCGTCCTGCTACATAATCTCGACCATGAACTGGCCCAAAGCTGGATAAGCAGGGCGCTTCACGAATAATGCCATCTTCATTACTTATCAAAGCTTCTTTCACACCCTCTCCTATCAATTTTATAAGAGTGCTGATTTTTTTTTCAAAAGCAGCAGTATCAAAATCAAGGTCAATACTATTTTTATTAAGCCACGCTGCAAGCTCCTTCTTCACTGCCAACATATCGGTTAGAGCGCCAACCAACATGCCCTGATCGCCTGTCCAAACCCAACCTTCAGCCCATGGTGGATGGATTTTCTCCTGATATCCTGAACCTTCAAAAAAGGCCATTGGCCTCTCTTGTACCAAAGCTCCAGAAGGTGATATCTTTTTCAGGTATTCATATTTTTCAAGCTTAAACCAATCGTCGAACCACAGCCATTGCCGATACGCCATATCCAGGAATTTATCATTGTCCCCAATGTTTTCAGACAATGTTAAGCGGTATATTCGGGTAGAAAGCAGAAACAATAAAACGTTGGTAACTGTATTTTTAACTCCTTTACTCAATCCATTGGCATCTCCGTTTCTGCATCCATGGGGAACGGGAGAGGCTGTCGCTGTATGGTCATAGGCGGTTTCCTTTTTATATTCCCAACACAGGTCTGTTGAAAGTTTTAAATAAACATCAGCAAGCTTGGATTCACCAATTTTAAGCAAATGTTTCCGTGCATTAAGTGCCAAAAGCCCCCACCAGCCAAAATCATCAGCCCAAAGGTCTCCAGGATCATAATTGTTAAAAAAGGTAAGATTCTCTTCAAGCATGTCTTTTACTTTTAGCTGCATTTCCTTTACAGCCAGATCATTAGGCCAGCGCTGCTGTAATGCATCCACAAAGGTCAGGCAGGCATCAAACGTATTGCCTCTTTTCCAGAAATCATTAAAATTCCAGATCTCTTCAAAACGTTTGAAAGCGGCAAACGCCCATGTTTTTAATTTATCTTCAATAGCTGCTTCCGCTGAATTTTTACAAGCGAAAAACAAACCGGAACTTGTCATTAGGGTAGCACAACTGCTTGATACCTTAATAAATTTTCGCCTTTCCATAACTTTTACCTATTTAATATTGCTTTAAGAACTCCAACATTTTCCTGTCCAATTGATGTCCGCGGAAATTTTCATATTTCACATTATTCCCAACCACTCAAAAATTGCATATCTGCACTTAAAAATTTTGCTCCATTTAGCTGAATCAATAATGAATCGGTTAAAGCTTGGTTTTCTGAGGCGATATTGAAATTCTCACCGGGGTCATTTTTTTGGTCATATAATTCGATGGACACTGCGCTATCACTTTCAGTTGCCCAACGTACAATCCGGTAAGCATCAGTAATGATTGTTTTCCCAAGTGCCTTATTCCTGTAGTAAAAGCTTCGGGCATAGGGTTTCCCTTTCAATTCTGTGTTCTCAAGTATTGGAACCAAACTTTCCCCATCCAGATCATCTTCATAATTAAAACCACATAAATCAGCAAGTGTTGGAAAAATATCAACTGTCTCAACCAGGGCATTGGCAACTTTGCCAGACTCAATATGTCCAGGTGCCTTTATTATTAGCGGGCTGTTTGTAGCGATATCGAAATTGGTCATTTTGCCATATATCCCATGCTCTCCCAAATGCCAGCCATGGTCAGACCATAACAATACAGTTGTGTTTTTATCAAGTCCTAGTTGTTTTAACTTATCCAGAATATTTCCGATTTGAGCATCGATATAACTGACACAGGCATAATAGGCATGTTTCAGTTCTCTTGCACGCTCCGGGCTCACAACTCCAGGTCCATCAGGCCATGGGTAATGGGTAGTGAGTTCAGGGCTTTCATTTAGGCAATAATATTTGTTGCTGTTTTTAGGAGGAAAATTATTAACTGCCAGAGGAATCTTCTTCCTGTCATACAGATCCCAATATTTTTTTGGGGCATTAAATGGCAAATGTGGTTTATAAAACCCTACCGCAAGAAAAAACGGTTTCGTTTCGTTTACTAATGAGTTCAACTGTTTGATCGCTTCAATTGAATTTAGACCATCAGGATACCCATCATCTTCTACATCCTCAGTTTCATATGGCACGCGTGGAGTATCAACACCGATTCTCATAGCAGTATTATGGGCATCCCCATTGGCATAGGCAAAAAATGCCCTCCAGGGAGTTTCCCACTTCCCCACGGCAGTATAACATGTATCCCAACTAAAGGGGATTTGATGGATTTGTTGCTTTTCGTCCATAACACCACCGGGCTCATGTGTAATTTTCCCAATACAAATGGTTCTATACCCATTCTTTTTGAACAGATGCGGCAGGGCTATTGTTTTTTCAGGCTCCCTCCCTTCTTTCCGTATCTCGTCCCACAGGTCCCATCCCTGCTGAAATTTCCCGGTCAGCAACATGGTCCTTGAGGGACCACATATGGCACACTGGACATAATGTCTTTTAAAAAGACAACCTTCGGAAGCAAGCTTGTCAATATTCGGAGAAACAATCAAATCATTCCCATAACATCCCAAATCAGGCCTTAGATCATCAACACAGATCATTAATACATTCGGACGAGGATTTTCTGTTTTTTTATTTAGATCTGTACATGAAAAAAGAAACAACATTAAAAATACCATCCAAACTATTATTCCTCTCATTTTGAGTATTTATATTTCAGCCATTGTTCCGTACTCTATTCTCGCCCGAATGATCGAATCCGCGCTCCCTTTCATAGTTAATCATTTTTATATCCTGCTTTTCCAATATCTTTCAATTTCTTCCAGTGTTTTACCTTTGGTTTCGGGGATAAATTTCCAGATGAACCATATGGCTGGGATGGTTAAACTGGCATATAGAAAGAAAGTACCGGAGGGTAGAATTGTTTTGATCAATACCGGGTTAGTAAGAGTTATAAAGAAACCTGTTACCATCAGCGAAAAGCTGCCGATAGAAACAGCCAATCCCCTGAATGCGGGTAGGAAAGATTTCACTGACAATGACCCAGACAATCGGACCGTATGAAAAGGCAAAACTGGCTACGTAAAAAAGCAAAGGTATAATGATCAGCTTTGATCCCAGGGCAAATAAGATACCTACCCCGGATAAGGACAAAAATGCCCCTACTACCCCAATCAACAGCAGCTTCCGCCTGCCAAATTTCTCAATATTTAAGATGGCAATAAATGTAAAGGCTGAATTTACTATTCCGACAAGTACCGCACCTAAAAAAGAGCTCTCAACACTCTGAATGGCTTCATTGATTATGTTAGGTGCAAAATACATAATGGCTGCAATCCCGCTCAGGTGTGAGAACATAGGCAATAGAATCCCTATTAAAAGGGGCACACGAAGAAATGGAGCGAATAGTTCTTTCAACCCCCCGCTTTCTTCTTTTACCATAGCATTGATTTCTGCCATTTGTGCTTCTGCCTGCTCTTTTCCGCCTATTCTGATCATCGTTTTCATTGCTTCTGCTATCTTTCCCCTGGTCACCAGCCATCGCGGACTTTCAGGAGTAAAAAAGAGCAAAATAAAAAAGAGCAATGCGATGGGAATTTCTGTCGCGAACATCCCCCGCCATATCTCTTCCACAAACATCCATCTAAATATCCCCGATGAGCCTTCCTCCGTTATAATCCCGGCAGCATCACCAGCATTGTGCAGAACGATCCAGTCCATCAAAAATGCCAGCAGAATTCCAAGTGTTATAGAAAGCTGGTAGATAGATACAATTTTTCCCCTGTTTTCCGGCAATGTTAATTCAGATATATAAACCGGGGCTACAACTGAGGTTATGCCTACTCCGGTGCCACCAATGACGCGGACAATGATCAACCAGCTAAAAGCAAAACCTGGATCCGAAGTAATCCACACTGCATTGTTCGGGTTGCCCAGGAACTGGGGGGGAAGCATTGACCCTATGGCTGAAATGCTTAAGAGAAAAGCTGCCAGGAGCAATGCCTTTCTCCTGCCGAACCGGTCTGTAATGGTTCCCGAGATAATACAACCGAGTATGGTTCCCAGCAAAGCGGATGAAACCAGCCATCCCAACAAGGTAGGGGAAAGTTGGAAATGAGCCTGCAGAAAGGAATTACATCCAGAAATAATGGCCGTATCATATCCAAAAAGAAAACCACCAATGGTTGAAACAAAACTAATGGCAATTAAATAAAGAGATGATTTTTTATTCATTGATGATTTTGTGTTTGGCCAAAACTTCCATAGATCAACACCGGCAAAAATATTTTGGCAGGAAAATCAAATTTCCTAATTTGTGATTTTATTAGCCTGTTAAAGTTAATTAATTAGGCTTATACTTTATTAAACAGTGGTTCTAATCAGGAGGCAAAACTATGAGTAAAGTCTTATTAGGTGTAAACCTGGAATTTGTCCGTCATGAAGACAAGCCATTTGAATGGGGCGTACAGAAAGCTGCAGAACTTGGCTATGATTACATTGAACCCATGGTGCACTGGGGAAGGGAATTATTAAGTGAAGCTGGATATTTTCATAGCGTATCGATGCTGGACGATCCATTGAGGATTAAGGATGCCTGCGATAAAGCCGGGGTAAAAATATCCGGGTTATCTACCCACACACCACTCTGCAAACCTGAAATCAGCTGTGAATACCTGAAACAGGCCATCAGGTTTGCTGCGGAAATCGGTGCCCCTGTTGTAAATACAGATGAAGGACCTAAGCCGGTTTGGACTACTGAGGAGGAAGATCATGTTTTAATGCGATACGTGTTAAAAGAAGCTGCCAGAGTAGCTGAACCAAGAGGCATTAAAATCGGGATAGAACCTCACCAGCAATACAGTAAAACACCTGAGGGATTGGACAGAATTTACCATCTTGTGGATTCTCCGGCCATCGGCATTAATTTCGATACAGGAAATGGCTACCTGGGAGGTGAAGATCCATATACATGGTTGGAAAATGTGCTTGACCGCTTAGTCCATTTACATGCCAAAGACATATCCATTCAACAATCGGATTCAGAACGTGGCTCCGTAACAGGTACCCCCGTAGGCTGTGCCTGTGGCCAGGGAGTTATTGACTGGCAAAGAGTAATTGATATATGCAGTCAAGCATCACAGGACATCGTTTTTTCAGTAGAATGCGGTACTGTAGCACAAGCTGAATATAGCATTCAGCATTTACAGTCTTTAATTAAATAGGTTCCAGGCTTGCCGCCTCTTTATTCAGTTCCAGCATAATAACCGTATTGATTGTATCTAATGGCTCCCCAGGTAGATCAATCAGAATATTCTCCTTGGTTTGTTTAAATGTCAATTCTTTGCCATTCAATAATTTAGCAGACAGAACTTTGGTCTTATGCAGGGCAGGCAAAACAAGTTGACTTCCAGGAAGGGCAAACAGATGCACAAATATTCGTTTATCTTTATGCGTGGATACCATAGAGTCGGTTGGTTTGAAGGGGCCACCGGAAGTGCCGTAAATGCTTTCACCATTCTTTTCCAACCAGTATCCCATTTCCGTCAGCCTGTTAATTTGTCTTTGTTCAACCCGGCCGTCCAGCATGGGTCCTACATTCAACAATAAATTACCACCACCGCCAACGGTCCTTGCAAGGGTCTGAATGCATTCCTCCAGGCTTTTTATCTCATCATTCGGTTTCCATGCCCATTGGTTACAGATTGTGATGCAGGACTCCCAGGGAATTTCCGGATGAAAGGCACCAATTTCCTGTTCAGGTGTAGCGAAATCACCGGCATATTCTGCGGACTTGGTCATGCCCTCCATTCCCTGCCGACCTTTATCAATGCGATTGTTTATGAGGATATCATTTTTAAGTCCACGGATGTACTTATATAATTCCATACCGTATTCATGGGTCCAGGCATCCTCCCATTCCCCGTCGAACCACAATATATCTGTGTCATATTTATCAATCAATTCTCTGACTTGATTTTTGAGATAATACACATACAATTGCATATTTGATTCCTCCAATGGCCGTGGGTCACCCCCATACCTGGTTGTGTAATGAGGATGGTGCCAGTCAGCAATGGAATGATACGTGCCAAAAAGGATTCCCTGTCGCTTGCATTCATCGGATAGCTCTTTTAGAACATCACGTTTATAAGGTGTGGACATGATATCATAGTCGGTAAAATCGGAATCCCATAGGCAAAAACCGTCATGATGTTTACTTGTAATGATCAAATATTTCATCCCTGCGGATTTGATCATCCCTACCCATTTTTGTGCATCGAAAAGTACAGGATTAAATTCTTTGTACAGATTATCGTATTCCTCAATGGGAACCTCCCTGCCCCGGGACCAACCGATTTCCGTTCCGCGTAAACTTACCGGTCCCCAGTGAACAAAAAGCCCAAATTTAAGATCTTGCCATTCCTTAAGTGATTCCGCATTGGTTTTTAATTCCGGGTTGGCTTCTCCACCACCCCACTGCGCAGAAACATACAGGGGTAGGGTTAGAAATAAAACTTGCCATATGTACTTCTTCATAATGTTCGTATTAGTACTTCGTTCTTATTGTAATTTGGCTCTTGCCTTTTTCATAACTGACTCCATTGAAATCGAAATACCACCTTTTATCTTACTTTCATCAGCAGCCTGCATAAAGGCAAACATTTCCAGTGTTTCCTCTGCTGAGACAGGAACAATCTTTGTGTCAAAAAACTCTGCAATCTTCTCAAGTAATGGGTTATAGCCCTGGTAATCATCTACCTGCGAAATACCATCTTCTCCGAAAACAGTTCCACCATAACCTCTTTTACCTCCACGAATCCCGCGAAAACAACCAATGCGATCATCTTCCCATATACCAACCACAACATCTGCATTTTCCGTAAATGTTCTTTGCACACGTTTACAGCCTGTGCCCATTACGGTAAACAGGATTTCTACACCATGTACACCATACCAGAACAGATCCGGATGATGCTCTTCAATCGGCGCTGGGCTGTATGCATTTGCTCCGATTACTTTTCCAACCTTTCCCCCGGATATTTCTTTTCCCCCATCAATATATCTTAGGGATGAAGATGAGAACATGGGGACATCATATTTCTTGGCACGCCTCAACAATGGCAAAGGCATCAGATAAAGACCCGGCAAATGGTTTATCAATAAACACTGGTTTTCCTGCTTTAAAAACCGGCATTACCTGTTCCAGGTGCTTATTCCCGTCAATAGTTGTAAGCAATACCACATCTACTTTTTCTAACATGTCCTCTAGGGAATCCACAATCTCCACCCCCTGGCTCTTTACCTCCTCTGTAAATTCAGGGATCCTGTTCTTCCAATCCAAAATATTTTCGGTTCCTTTCGGGTAGGCAGCGACCACCTTATAACCACGATACCGGTCTCCTGCCATCGGATCGTTGAGGGATTTTGTAAAAGCCGTACTGTGTCCGGTATCCAGTCCTATCATCCCTACCCTTTTTCCTTTTGGCACTTCCGTGTTCCTATTGAAATGCCGGCAGCACTTCCTGCCAATCCCAAACCGACACCGGTTATGGCAGTTTTCTTGATAAAACTCCTGCGATCAGATCTTTTCATAATTACTGATTGTTAATAAATGTTCACCATGTCAATATCTCCACTATTTGTTTTACAAATATTCAGTCGGGAATTTCCAGGGTGCACGATATTCCGGTATGGCCAGTTTTGCAGCTTCTTCATCTCCGACAATTTGTTCCGTCTCCGGATCAAATTTTATGGATCTTCCAAGTTTCAACGCCAGTACACTCAATTCAATCGGAAGATCAACTTTGATATGATATTCCGGATTACATAAGGGTTGCTTGCGGGACTTTATGCATTCTAACCATTCCAATTCCTGTCCTGGAGAAGATGGAATTGATTCCGGAGGTGTTTCCATATCCTTCATCCGGTCATCCTCCGGCAACAATGTATGTGAAGAGTAGTCCGTGAGCAATGTCCCATTTGAACCATGGAAATAAATCCCCAATCTGCGCCTGCTCTCCTGTCCACGTGCGAAATCAAATCCATAACTATTAGTTAATGAACTCATCCAGGTCATCGTCAGGTTTGGATATTTCCAGATGACCTCATGATTGTCATAGGCATCCCCGTCATCTTTGAGAAAAAATCTTCCTCCAAAAGCACTGATTTCAGTCGGGTAATCCAACTCCAACGCCCAGATGGGCAGGTCAGTTATATGTGGTGCCATCCCTGGGGTCCATCCGCCACTGAAATCCATCCAGAATCCATGATAGAATGCATCTTTTACCAAGATTTGGATTAAAAGGCTGCATCCTTGCAGGCCCCACCCACATATCCCAGTCCATTCCCTTGGGAATTACATCTGTATTATTACCACAGCCAATACCATTCGGCGCTTCATTCATAACGTTAAATGTTCGAACAGTACCGATATCTCCCAAATTTCCCGAGCGAACCAGTTCTACCATCCTGCGGTAGTGGTCACCGGAATGGATCTGGGTGCCTATCTGGCAGATAACCCCATGCTTTTTAATCGCATTCCTCACTAGCCAGGCTTTCACCCATATGCAGGGTCATGGGTTTTTGCAGATAGATGTCCAGTCCCGCTTCAGCCGCCTCAATTGCCTGGATGGTATGCCAGTGTGCCGGAGTTGAAATAATTACAGCATCCAGTCCTTTATGCTGAAGCAATTCCCTGTAATCTGCATAACCGGTACATGTATCTTTGTATTTTTCAACAACCACATCCAGGCGTTCCTTCCTTACATCACAGGCTGCTACCAATACTACATCAGGATGCGTTCAAACAGGCATTAAGATTGGCAGTGCCCATTGGGCCGCATCCAATGAAACCAAGATTGATTTTATCACTTGGTGCAGAAATTCCTTTCCCGCTGATAAGAGACGATTTTAATATAAGTGGTGCAGCAAATGCAGCAGCAGTAGTTGTTTTTACAAATTGTCTTCGGGTGAATGGTGAATTTTTTTCATTATTTCCCATGATTAAATAGGTTTTATGGATAAGATATTGATAATTATAGTTTCGTTACATTTTTTCAATAATACGGTGCTGACCCTTCATGATAAGCATCCCATCTCTTTTCGGAAATATTTATTTCAGGCTTGCCACCTGCATGGACTATCAGTCTATAACGCAATATCAGCGATTTTTCTGTGCTGAGAGGGTACCTGGTGCCTGAGAGCTGGAAAAGTAGGTTGTACCCATGCCAGTTCCGGGTATTCAACCCAGTCCCCTGGATAGTCCGGATTGTTCCGGTGTTGTAAAACCATCAATCCTGAAGTGGACTTCATTTCCTTCAAAGATCCCGTTAAAATCGGACCATGCACGTCGTGGCTTTGCCCCAACTTCATCTGTAAAATATGATATCTCCTGTGATTCAGGCGTCATCATCCGCAAATTCAAACCACCATAACTATCCGTATTCCGGGTAGCAATGGTAATGCTATCTTTTATTGCAACAAGTTTGATGGTCAGATCGATTATCCTGGCAGATGATGTTGCACGATATACCCTTATTATGGCTTGCTCACGAACGATTGGTTCAGTATTTTCCCACATCCATATGTTATTAGCTACTATTTGGGCAAACACTGGGCCACCTAATATATTCTATGGTACCCGTAGGCCTGGCAAAAACTCTCTGCAGGGCATATATATCACCCTCGTTCAGTTCCGTATTCGACTTCCGGCCAGGCCCAAAAAATGGCCCTGATGATGAGGATGACCACCTTCAGGCCAGTCCCTCGTCAGCATTTCACCCTCCAACCCATATAAAGGATGAATATAGTCGCTGCGCGGCACTGCATAAATACTGGTTGTCACAAAGGTATCCGTTTCAGTTCTGGTATGTTTCTCCAATGTCTCATCTTCCAGACGGACTACATCCTTTTCATAAATGGTTTTATAATTATACTGTAAAACTTTTTTCCCTCCTTCTTCAATAATAACCTGTCCACGAGGGTCCATGGTTGCTTTCATCACATCATCGAGGGGAGAATCACTTTCCACCAGTTTAAATTGATGTGGGCCAGGTCCTCCATCCGGCAGAATCATCACAAGAAGTGATTTTGCTCCCATCCTCGGCACTATCCAGTTGAGCAGGGATCAAAGCCTCATTCGTACTATCGGCCGAGGCATTGATAAGTCCCAGGCGACCTTCTTTCGCAGCAGTTACCTGATGACTTATTCAATTTTACTTGAACGGAAACCGGGGCATTGGTTTTTCCCAGTGCTCCGCTTTCATCCTCAATCTGCAAAGGCTTTTGGCAGGAAAAACAAGCAAATAATCCCAACATTGACAGGTAGATCAGGCTTTGGGCAGGTAGTATTTTTTTCATTTCGTAAGTTAAGCCATAAATTCTATTATGTTTTATAAAATAGGTACTATTCATTCTCAGCTTTTCATTCCTCTACTGTCATCTCAGCATTCAGATAATAAGCACCTGCCAGTACAATGTTTTTCGTTAGCAAATCCTCCGGGGAAAGGATCTCAACAAACCCATCCATCCGCAGTCCGGTTTCAATGGCCTGTTTTACTGAATGTATTACCCTCATTAACAAACATATAGCTTTGACCGCTTTCACTTACCACACCTGTTTCAGGAATAGCATAAACCTTGCTGCTTCCAATTAATACTTTCGCCTTGACATACATACCTGAAAGAAGGTTGGCATCAGGATCGGATATTTGTGCATGGACGTCCACCGATCGGTTCCCTGGATTAATAGCTTTACCCTTTGCGCGGACTACCCCATGGTATATTTTATCCTGGGCTTCCGTCGTAAATTCCACATGTTGGTCCTTCTGTACCCTGTTGATATCCTTCCCATATACAACCAGGTGAAGATTCAATTTGGCTATATCTACCAATTCCACTATGGGATCCCCCTCATGCATCAATTCCCCAATATTAATATCATGATGAGAAATATAACCGGCAATTGGCGCGTATACATTAATGCGGGACTGAAGGTTGTTGACATTGATTTTTGTAGGGTTTAGCCCTATGAGTTTCAGCTGTTCTCCAAGAGAGGTATGGCTGGCCAGGGTATTCTCATAACTTGTCTGAGCCCTCATCAGGGATTTTTTAGATGCAGCGTTTTCCTCCGCTAGCGCTTTCTGCCGTTCCAGATCTTCTTTAAGTAAAACTAAATTATTACCTGTCTCTATGTATGCCTGTTGGAGTTGAAGAAAATCAGGATGCTCCACCACAGCTAAAAGATCGCCTTTCGCAATCTTCTCACCCCAGTGAAAATGAATTTCCCTGATGTAGGCTTCGACAGGCAGGGAAACGGTTACCTGTCCTCTTGGAGGCACCTTTACATAACCATTACAACTGAGCACATCCGATAAAACTTTCTCCTCGAGCATACCGGATACGATTCCCGCAAGGTTAATTTGTTCTTGACTAAGGCTGAGCTGAGTTCCCTGAAGCGTAGAAGCTTCCTGTACCTCCTCCTCCACTTTTCCACGGCAGGAAGCGAGCACAAGGATCATCATTAATGTAATATATGTTTTCATGGATGCTGTAAATTTCTATTGTTTAACAGATGGCATTTACTTCATTAAATATTCAAGTTCAATGGCTGTCTGGTTATACCTGTTTATCTGGTCAAGATAAGCCCTGTTGATATCCAGGGCAACTGATATACTCTGGATGAATTCAAAGTATTCGATATCCTGTTTCTCGAACTGTAATGTAGCAGTATTTATAAGAGTTTCAGAGCTTTTCATAGCGGTTTCTTCATAGTATGTCAGCTGCTGATCGTAATTCTGCAGTTGTTTCTGCAAGGTCTGCAGCCGTAATTGTTGTCGATGGAACTGCATTTCCATCTCATTTTGGGCTATTTCAGCCTTAATTCTTGCCTGGCTGATTCGTCCTCCTTGTGGCACGAACCATATAGGAAAAGTCACGCCCAACCATAAAACCCGAAAAACCATTTATCCTGTCTATGCTCTGATTGAAATATCCTGCTGATAGTCCTGGAAAAAATCTCGACTTTTCCATTTTCAGATTTGCCTGTTCAAGGTTGTACAGGTCTTCATAATAATTTCCGATCAGGCTTTGCTCTATTAGATATTCCGGGAATAATCACCTGGCATTTTTCAAGACCACCTTCGGGTGGAAGAATGGTGTCACTGACCTGGAGAACCTGCTTCAGAAGATTTTCTGACTCATCGTACGTCCTTTCTGCTTCCTTCCATTCATTTAATACAACAGCATAGCGAGTTTCAACAAGTGATTTCTCCAACAGGCTGCTCTCTCCGTTTTTGTACCGGGCTTTTGCCACCTTTATAAACTCCTCATAAAACAATTTTTCTTTTTGTATTAACTGGAAAAGGCTATGATTATAAACCCAGAACTGGTACAGTGCCTTGACCCGCCTATCCAATCCTGCCTGTGTCAGTAGCAGGTTACTCTGCATCGCCTCAATCTGCTGGTTTCACAAAACCTGAGTGCTGAATATGGGTAAGTATGGACCCAAAATTCTGCTCTATTTCTATAAATCGATCATCTACTCCTGTATTGATTTGTCCATATGTATACCTGAATTCCGTTTGATCCAGGTCTACTATTCCCTTTCTCCCAGCTTCCGCACTTTCCAGTTCCAATTGGGCATTTTTTAAAACCAGGTTATTTCCCCTGGCAATCTCAATGGCTTCATCCTGTGTAAGGATCTTTCCCCCAGGAAATATGGACTCAGATGCGACCTCCTGTGCATAAGCCTGGTGAGGTGAAATAAAATGAATGCTGATGAAGGTAAATACGATGAGTAAGAAAAATATCATTGGGTTAGATTTTCCTCTACCAAGCTTTTTAAAACGAAGTAATTTCACTCTTTGAGTGTCCTTCCCTGCACTATATCTTTCGAATTCACTGTGGTTCATCATACTGTATAAGATTGGAAGGATTATGAGAGTCAACATGGTGGAAGTTATTAATCCTCCAATTACTACAGTGGCCAGAGGTCTCTGCACTTCTGCACCGGCTGAAATTGAAATGGCCATAGGAAGGAATCCCAAAATATCTGTTACAGCTGTCATCAGTACAGGTCTGAGGCGTGTACACGCCCCTTTGATAATGATGTAATTGATATTCTTAATCCCTTCATTTTTGAGGTCATTATAATATGATATCAGTACAATCCCATTCAGTACGGCTACACCGAACAGGGCTATAAATCCCACTCCTGCCGAGATACTGAAGGGCATTCCCCGAATCCAGAGTGCCAGGATCCCACCGACAGCAGATAAGGGTACTGCAGTGAATATTAACAGGGCATATTTCACTGAATTAAAAGTAAAAAACAGCAGGATAAGGATCAGGATCAGGGCAATCGGGACCACCACTTTTAGGCGCCCAAGTGCATTCTCGAGATTTTCAAATTGCCCCCCGTATGTAATATAATAGCCCGCCTTCAATTCCAATTTTTCCGACAATTCCTGGTTGATCTCCCCTACCAGGCTCTTGACATCCCGGTTTCGTACATTGATGCCTATGGTGACCCTGCGTTTAGTATCGTCACGTGCTATCTGTAAAGGACCTTCTACATATTCAACTGTAGCAACCTCACTGATCGGGACAGGATCTCCCGTAGATGCTCTCACAAATAGCCTGCTGATATCCATTTCCTTACGGTAGGTTGAATCCATCCTGACCACCAGGTCAAAGCGGCGCTCGCCTTCGAAAACCACCCCAGCTTGTTCACCTGCGAAGGCTGTACGGACCGCTGCATTCAACTCCTGCACATTCATTCCATATTTGGCTATTTTCTGCCGGTCATATCGGATTACATATTGGGGAAGACCTGATATTTGTTCCACCCTGACATCAGATGCTCCAGCTAGTAACTCCACAATTGCAGCCGCCTGGTTAGCCTGGTAGTATAACTCATCAATATCTTCCCCATAAATCTTTACGGCAATATCAGTTTTCACGCCGGTCATAAGTTCGTTAAACCGCAGCTGTATAGGCTGGGTAAACTCGAAGGATGCAGCGGTAATGACACTTAATTTCTCTTTCATCTGCTCAATCAGGTCTTCACGGTTCCTGGCCGACACCCACTCTTTTTTCTCTTTTAGCACGATCATGATGTCAGCATCCTCAACCGCCATAGGATCTGTAGGTACTTCAGCTGTTCCAATCTTTGAAACGACCTGTTCAACCTCAGGGAAATTGTCCAGCAGGATCTTTTCTGCCCGTGTCGTCTGAAGCACACTCTGTGACAATGAACTGCCTGGTGGGATCGTCATCTGCATGGCCAGGTCGCCTTCCTCCAGGGTGGGAAGGAATTCTCCACCCATCCGGGAGTATATGAAAGCACTGAAAAACACAACCACCAGGGTACTTATTAGAATAGGGTATTTATACCTCAGGGACAGTTTCAGTACCGGGTGATAAGAGAGCTTTAAAAACTTGATAAACCTATCAGAAAATGTTTCCTTCCAGACTATATTCCGCTTCATGATAAGTGCGGACATCATGGGTACGTATGTCATTGAGAGAAGGAATGCACCGAGTATGGCAAAGCTGAATGTCTGGGCCATCGGTTTAAATGTTTTGCCTTCAATACCAGTCAATGTCATGATCGGGATGAAAACAATCAGGATAATGATCACACCAAATCCAGCTGATTTGTAGATTGAAGTTGAAGACTTCGTAACGACCTCATCCATCTCCGCTGCTGTAAAGACCTTATTTCGATGTTTTTTATGAAGCTGGTGCATAATGCTTTCCACGATGATGACCGCCCCATCAATGACTATCCCAAAATCAATAGCACCAAGCGACATCAGGTTTGCTGAAACCCCAAAAAGATGCATCATGATGAAGGAAAACAGGAGGGATAAAGGGATTACGGATGCAACGATTAAACCCGATCTAAAATTACCGAGCAGGAGAACCAGGACAAGTATAACCAGTAGTCCGCCCAGAATCAGGTTTTCTGCAACAGTATTGATGGTCTTGGAAACCAGCTCGGAACGGTCAAGGTATGGAACAATTTTAACGCCTTCAGGTAGAGATTCCTGTACACGGTCAACCCGTTCTTTCACTTGGCGGATTACTTCGGAGGAATTCGCACCTTTAAGCATAAGCGTAATGCCGCCAATAGCTTCGCCTTTGCCGTTTGCCGTCATCGCTCCAAACCTTGGAGCATGACCAAACTGAATTCTTGCTACCTGATTCAACAGAATGGGCACGCCTTCGACTGTTTTAAGGACAATCTCTTCCAGGTCAGAAAAGTCTTCGATCAATCCCTCCGCCCTGATATAAAAAGCATTTGGTCCTTGTTCTATATAAGACCCTCCTGTATTTTCATTATTCCGGGCAACTGCATCATGGACATCAGTAATGGTCAGATCAAAGGACCGGAGCATGACCGGATCAACACAAATCTCATATTGTTTAAGAAAGCCACCGAAGCTTGAGATTTCCACTATTCCGGGAATACCAGACAGTTGGCGTTTGACGATCCAATCCTGTAAGGTGCGGAGTACCATGGGATCATACCGATCCCTGTACCGCTTATCAACCTCAAGCGTGTACTGGTATACCTCTCCAAGCCCAGTGGTAATTGGCAGCATTTCCGGAGTCCCCATATTATCAGGGATCTCGCTTCTGGCAAGACCTATCTGCTCATTGACAAGCTGCCGTGCATCCAGGATTGGGACCCTATCTCTGAAAACTACGGTAACTACTGAAAGCCCGTATCTGGAAATGGACCGTATCTCTGTGACATCCTTGATATTGGCCATTGTCACCTCCAGGGGATAGGTGATGAATTTCTCCACCTCCTGGGGAGAAAGTGAAGGGGATATTGTGACCACCTGAACCTGGTTATTGGTGATGTCTGGTACTGCATCAATGGGAACCTGAAGCATGGCCCAGACACCGAGCCCGGCCATAACCAGCCACAAGAAAGCCAACAATTGCCTTGTACTTGATTGAAAATGAAATGATCCTTTCAAACATGGTTGGTGCAAGTAATTTCCTGTTAAATTACCTAAAAAATCATTTCATGATTCTCATATTCATTTTTAATTAGTTGTGATATTAAAGGGGGTGAGCATCAGAAAAACAAATCCCAAACCATTGGGATTATAATGATCTGGGATTTAGATGTGCCCAGGACAAGAATCGAACTTGCACGACCAAAACAGGTCACTAGGCCCTCAACCTAGCGCGTCTACCAATTCCGCCACCTGGGCAGGAAAGTATGGGTGTGGGTGTGGATGTGGGTGTGGATGTGGTGATTTTGGGCATGCAAATTTAAATAAAAATTCTTAACCACGAAGAAAGTTTGGAACTAATAGGTCCAAACCTTCTTCAGATAATTCTTGGGAGCTATCAAAGAAAATCTTATTTTTCAGAAACATAATTACTTCATGCCCATAACTAACCCAATTACTTCACTAAACCTTACACTATGGAAAATATTAAGAAATCGCTTCTTTTCAATGCAAGTTGTGTTGCGCTTGTTGTAACAGCGCTCACATTTGCTACTAGAGCAGGCATGATCGAACCCTGGCGGGAAGAGTTTAAACTTACGGCCGAGCAGGTTGGTTGGATCGTTGGAACAGCATTCTGGGGATTCACGCTGGCCATGATTCTTGGAGGGCCCCTGGTTGATATTATCGGAATGAAACGGATCATCTATGTGGCTTTTACCTGTCATATAGCAGGAATACTGCTTACAATATTTGCTACAGGATTCTGGACACTATTTTTCTCAACACTGCTAATAGGTGTTGCAAACGGTAGTGTAGAAGCCTCCACGAATCCTCTGATAACGGCTATGTATGTTGATGATAAAACTAAAAAGCTAAATCAATTCCATGTTTGGTTCCCAGGAGGAATTGTCATTGGTGGCCTTTTAGTATTTGCATTGGAAGCCCTTGGTTATGGATGGAGATTGCAAATGGCAGCTATGCTCATTCCAACTTTACTTTATGGGTTATTATTTCTTAGAATTAAGTTTCCTGAGACAGAAAGAGTCAGTGCCGGTTTTTCATATAAAGATATGCTAAAGGCCTGTGTTTCTCCTCTGTTCCTCTTCATGGCAGCCTGCATGATAATGACCGCTGCTACTGAACTTGGCTCCAACCAATGGATGACAGCACTTCTTGAAGATGTCATGAAATCTGAAGGAATACATTCTATTCTGCTCCTGGTATGGATCTCAGGAATCATGGCTGTGGGCCGATCTGTGGCAGGGCCCATAGTACATAAGTTGTCTCCAAGTGGAGTCCTGCTAGGTTCAGCTATTTTCGCCGGGATAGGACTATTCCTGTTAAGTTATGCAAGTGGCTACTGGAGTTTTGGCGCCGCAGCTGTTTTCGCCATAGGAATAACCTATTTCTGGCCTACGATGCTGGGATTTGTAAATGAAAATATACCCAAAAGTGGGGCCTTAGGATTGGCTATCATGGGTGGTATCGGTTTCCTTGGGGGAGCCATCGCCCAACCTGTACTGGGAAGGATCTATGACATTAAGTTTGAAGCCCTTCAAGATAGCCTGGCTGCCGGTTCAGCAACCTTAAGAACAGTTATTGTCCTGACTATTATTTTAACGGTTGCATTTACATTCCTATATCTGAGACAGAGAAAATTAAAGACAAGCTAATCTTTCAAAATGACAGACCCTTGTAAATTTTATAGTTTACAAGGGTCTGTTTCTTTAACTAATTATTATTTCATCCAGTGGACGTTTCGGAACATGGTGTATATCGTGTTCATCCCGCCAATATTTTACATCGCCTCCTGGTCCCATAACTTCGATTTCAACACTTTCTCTAGGTTTTCCCAATGCAACAACAAGCAATATTTCAAGATGTGTAGGGATCTCAAGTTCCCTACGTAATCCTTCACGTTGTATCGATCCAATCATACAACCTCCAAGCCCTAGCTCAGTTGCCCCCAACAAAATACTCTGAGCAACTATCCCGTGGTCACAGCCAAAATCCTTAGTAATATTCTTGTCTCCCAAAATTATTATATAGCCAGATGGCCTCTCCCCTTCTGCTGGTCCATCCCAATCTTTCAGATAACCAGCCCATCTAAGGTATGGGAACATGCTAGCATTCATCTCAGAATCCGATGATAGCATATATTTCAAGGGTTGTAAGTTAGCTGCAGATCCTGATAGTCTTGCAAGGTCCACAAGTTGCCGCAGTATTTCATGTTCAATGGCAACATTCTGATGGAATCTACGATAGCTTCGATTCTTTAAAACAAGTTCTCCCAAATTCATAATTACGGTTATTTCAAAAATTCATACTAAGATTTGATTTAATTACCAAAAGGTGTAAGAATTAAATATACGACATCTTATTGAGTACATGATATTTTTCATATGGTGGAAATCTATTAGGCCATCAGCAGTTTTATATTGACAGGATTGTCCAGACTATGTTCAAAATAATATGCTGGGTCGCATGCATTTTGCCAGGATCATCCAGGGTATCAAGATGGTTTATACCTTAAATTATTAAATTGCAGATTGAAAATTCAACAAGTATAAGCCTATATAAGTTTAACAGATTAATAGCTATGAAACTAAAATTATTTATCGTGTTGATAGTAGCAATTTGTGTTATACTACTGTATAGTGGAGGGAGATTTTCAGGGATTACATCCGGTTGGTTATTTGCTATTCTATGAGTATATGCATAAATTTATTTATGATTTCTCACATCACATCAAAGATTAAGATGCCAGCATAAGTTTTCTTGCTCTTGCTTGTATTCACCTGAGGATTAGTGACATTGAATAATATTGATTTTCTGTATAACAAGGTATGTTTCTACTGCATGCTGCTGTTGGCAGTGGAAAAAATATTAGACTTTACTAAAACTATAATCAATAAAAATGCTTGTGGAGAAAATCGAACGCATTGATAGACGATCCTTTTTAAAACTGACAACACTCGGTACGGTTGCATCAACCATCGGACTCTATTCACTTGATGGTAGTAAAATGTTTGCATCTGAATTGATTGATAGAATTGAATCCTTCATTATCTGGCCTGGTAGAACTAAAGGTAAAACCTGGTTTCATCCTCGTATTTGTATGATACCTACCGGAGAAAACCCTATTGCTTTAATGACCTGTCAAGGTATTACAGGATCGGATGTTTTCAGTCAGGTCTATTGGTCACGTTCTATTGATAATGGAGAATCATGGATAGATCCCCAACCTATAGCATCACTTGGGAGGGAAAAGCTACTGAACAGTATTGAAGAAGGAACCTGTGATGTAGTACCAGATTATCATCCTAAATCAAATTCAATCTTGGCGATTGGTCACAATGTATATTATAAGAATGATGTACTGACTCAACCATATGAAAATCGTTATCCTGTTTATACTGTAGGTGATGGTAGTGGAAACTGGGCAAAACGTAAAAAACTAGAATGGGATCATCCTGAGACATCAGGTATCTATACATGTGGGTGCGCTCAGAGAATAACATTTGAAAATGGAGATATTCTTCTTCCGCTATCATTTGGACCAAAAGATAGAAAAGACAGGAAAGCATGTACGGTATTGTGCTCTTTTGACGGTAAGGACCTACATATCTTTAAATCAGGAAATGAGCTTGAATTGAATGTAAAACGGGGACTCTTAGAGCCAACACTTGCTCAATTTAATAAGCGCTTTTTTATGACAATTCGCGCTGAAGACGGACACGGATATGTGTCAGTGTCCAATGATGGACTTATTTGGGATAAAAAACGAACATGGTGTTGGGAGGATGGTGAGTCGCTGACAATGTCCACAACGCAACAAAGATGGATAACTCACAGTCAAGGTTTGTTTCTTGTGTATACTCGAAAGAGTGAAAATAATATTAATGTGATGCGATGGCGAGCTCCTCTATATATTGCTCAAGTGGATACAAATAAATTATGCCTAATTCGTGAAAGTGAAAAAGTTGTATTTCCACTTCTAGGAGATGGTATTAATGACCCTGACCATGTTGCACGAATGGGCAATTTTCATACTACCAATGCCTCTCAAGGCGAATCTTGGGTTTCAGTCGGAGAGACTTTACCGCATGATAGCTGGAAAGGTAACACATTGCTGGGTCGAATATTCTGGAATAGGAACAACGAATTGTTTGCTTTTTAAAGAATTGAGGATAAAAGTCTAACAAGTCGCTTAAGTCTGACTGGGTTTAGTTAGCGGTATTTAAAACAGTATACAAATTTTGAATAATATACAGGTAATAATCTTTGATGGTATGAGTCACCCAGCACTTAGCCTACAGTTAGGCAGTTAGGAGAAAAAAAGGAATGTCACTTAGAAATGGAAATAAGCTTTTATCAGTATTTGAAGAATTAAGAATGGCCTTAATAGAATGCGATCAATTTAAATTGAAGGAATTAATCTCAGATGATTATAAAGGATTTAGTTTGAATGGCACTGTAGAAAACAAAGAAATCATAATGCAAACCTTTATACCAGGTAATATTGAAATATCTAGATATACTGTCGAAGAAGTAGAATGTGATGTGTCAGATAATTTCGGGATTATAACAGGAAAAGGAAAAATAGAAGGAAGTTATGGTGAACACGAATTTCAACACGAAGTATTATTTACAGATATATTTAAATTTATAAATGGGGGCTGGCAATATTATAAATCACAAACTACGGAGATTAAGTCTGCCTAAATGGATCTGAACAACAATAAAATGACTACAACTAAAGTATAAAATAGCTTTGGATTCAATATAGGAAGTAAACAATAGATACAATGAAAATGTTACATCGATTTGAAAGGCTAGCAAAAGCAGCGATACTTTTATTGGCTATGACAATAATTCCATTCGCTCAGTCTTCATTGGCACAATCACAAAGAATAATTTTTGAAAAAAAAAGTGTAACTGTGGAAGAACCGGTTCTACTACTCACGCTTAAAGATCGCTGGGAGGAAGCGTGGCTTGGATCACCGGCCATAGCTGACATTGACAACGACAGTGAGCAGGAAATAATAGTTCCGCGTGCTAATGCGATTATCGTCTGGAATGCCGATGGATCTCTCTTTTGGAAGTTTAATGATACACCTGGTCGAATATTTGCAAGTCCAGTTGTTGCTAATTTTCGCGATGATGCACGTCTGGAAATTGCTTTCGCATCGCGTGATCAGGTTTTCATGCTTGACGCAGATGGCAATGTACTTTCCGGTTTCCCTGTCACTTGGGAAGAAGAGATACGAAGCCTCGCTGCAGGAGATGTTGATGGAGACGGAAACCTTGATTTGGTCGCGGCCCCAGCCCAAGGGTCACCTACTGACGTAATGAATGCATGGCACGCCGATGGTTCACAGGTGGAAGGCTTTCCTCCAAACAGTTCTGGATCGAGTGGTTGTGATCAGGCCTGCTATCCCTCTGGATGTTATGACCAGAATATTGCCATTGGAGACCTGGATGGAGATTTAAAACTGGATATCGTTGTACCTCACGACAATGCATATGCAAGTTTTCATAAGGGATCAGGTGAGGCTTTCGATGCAAACACCATGTTTCAGAGCTGCACCAAAACTCCTGGAGTACGCTACCTGCATGACTTGACTCTTGCCCAGCAGGGTTGGTCAAATAACCAAGACGTGGATCTTCAAACCGAGTTCCCAAACACTGCACCTGCCATTACCGATGTCGATGGTGATGGCATCAATGAGATCGTGCTCCTTGGTCATGTCCAAAATGTTTCCAGGTCCGACCGTGAGAAAGGAGTTGCATTGTGGGTTGTACGCCCTGATGCAAGCCGGATCCCCGGCTGGGAAACACCGTTTCATGCTCCTGATTACCTTGCAGGTCTAGGGCATTTTCAAGGTACAAACATTGTTGGTGCGACCAACCAGGTTGCGATTGCCGACATCGATCTGAACATAGCCGGTCCAGAGTTTATCTTCGCCGGATTGGATGGCAAAATTCATACCGTTGCTTCTGATAAAAGTGAACTTTGGTCATTTGTTTACACAATCGACACAACAGTTTTAACAGGTGGAGTTGTGATCGGCGATCTTTCTAGAGACAGCATTCCTGAAATCATATTCAATACGTATTCAATAGAGAACGATAAAGGGAGCACTCTTTGTGCTCGATGCAAGCGGTAACGAACTTCATCGAGTACCCCTGCCCCGCCGTGGTGCTATGCCTGTTCCCACGCTTGCCGATATAGATAACAACGGTACTGTAGAAATTGTCGTATCACTTAAGGATGCCGAGGACCATGTTGAAAGTGTGCTTGTCTATACAGTTGATTCTTCATCGGTCAACACCCTGGCCTGGCCAACGGGCAGAGGGAATCTATTACGCAACGGCTGGTGGGTAAATCCGGATACTGGTCCTACGAATGTAAAAACTTTAAACGAGAAACCATTGCAATACCAAATCTTTCAGAACTATCCGAATCCATTTAATACATCAACACAGATAAAAATCTATTTAGCAGATCCCGATTTTGTAGACATTGAAGTATACAACACCCTGGGTAAAAAAATAAAAACACTTCTCAAAAAGCGATTAAATGCAGGTCATCATGAAGTTATATTCAATGCTCAGAATCTCTCAAGTGGTATCTACTTCTATAAAATTCAGGCTGGTGGATTTCAGGATGTGAAGAAGATGATACTTATAAGATGAAAAACAAATAGCGGGGTTCTGTATAGCAATTGCTAAAGCCAACCGCTTTAGATGAACTGAGACGTAAGCGTTAACTGAACTTGATCGTGCTACATTTTGTTAGCAAACAATAAATCACAACAAATGAGACCAATAATTCTAATATTAGCATTCACTTTGATATGTCAATCATCTGTATTTGGACAAATGGTAAATACTACTATGTGATTTTTATCGCATAATTTCGAAAAAGAATCAATCTTTTGAATTTCTTCTTCGTTAAGATCAATCATGATTTTTGGTTTAGGTTAATACAAAGTACGAAAAAACCCGGCTGTCAATCCGGGCTTAATTCATTGACATTCTAATATTTTGTCGTAGCTTTAAATAAGATTTCTTAACTCCTCAACTTCTCAATATCTCATCTCATTTTCAGTTTTCTCATTTATTAAACCTAAATTCATTAATCATGAAAAAGATCATCATTTCAATTTTCGCCCTATTGTTAATTGCTGGCTGCACTCCCACCAAAGGAAGAAATTGACATAGCTAAAGAAGAAGAAGCTATTAAGGCAGTGCTCAAGAAAGAAATATCCCATTGGTGGGCAATGGAACTTGACGCAGAATCTGATTTTTGGGTTAAAGAAGATTACATGACGACTGTCAATAATAATGGTAATAATCACAGTCAGAATCATGGATATGATAGTATCTATGCTGACATGAAAAGATTTATTGAACAGATAGAGGATCAGGATCAGTATCAGTATGTTTCAAATACGAAGCACGAGTTTAAAGACTTTAATATTAAGGTATTTGTCAAGGTTGCCTGGGCTGTGTACTATGTTTATGAAAACTGGGAATTCAAAGGAGAACCATACGATAGATCATCCGTTAGGGTAACTTTCCTTGAAAAAGTTGATGGTGACTGGAAAATGGCACTCAATGCAATAACCTGGTTAAATCCATGTGAGGAGGAAGATGAGGATGAGGATGAATAGAAAGACTGGGGGTATTTAATTTGACATTTTGGGGGTACGTGGCTGTACCCCTTTTATTTTCGTTATAAAATATTTCAACCCCCAGGAGGCTCCCTGGAAATAAAAAACGCCCTGTAAGGCATTAATTTATATAGCGTTATAAATTTAGCTGTGCCCAGAACAGGACTCGAACCTGCACGTCGTTGCCAACACTGGTCCCTGAAACCAGCGCGTCTACCAATTCCGCCATCTGGGCAGGAAGGCATGAGTGTGCGTGTGAGTGTGGGTGTGCAAACGTTAGATTTTCGGATTGCAAATTTAAATAAAAAATCTTAACCATGAAGAAAGTTTGGAACTATTAGCCCCAAACTAATAGTTCCAAACTTATTCTATATCTGATCCAGGATCCAAAGTATGGCAGTATTTAAAAATCTTCATATCCCCAAACCAGCTCAAGACATCTCTTTTTCTGCAATAGCGAGGACCTGAATGCAAATACTCAAGATATGATGAATGATTCCACTCATTAATATTGTCAACTATACCGTGTTTTAATGGATTTCGATGGATATAGATCACCACAGTTCTCAGGTAGTTTGTATCTCTTATCAACTTTCTACGAAAATTTTGGGAAAATAAGTTTCCTTTTCTATGATATAAATGATTGAATGATTGGGCATAAGCTGCAAAAAAATTACCAAATTTTCTCGCATAATTGATTTCGCAAGACTCAATATTCTGGATTGGCTTTATTTGTACTAAAAAATGAAAATGATTAGGTATCAGGCAATAAGAGTAAAGATCTACATATTCAAGTAATTTTTCTTCAAATAAATCCATGAAAAAATTGTAATTCCTTTCCTCAATAAAGATCTTTTCATTCCCACAAGCCCGATTATAAATATGATAGAAATTCCCTGGTAGTAAGACATCTACAAACTTTTTCATAGCTGATAACACCTTATTGATGATTGCTACTCCTTTATTGTAAAATGTCTGGAATATCATTGTAAAGGTTTGGACCTAATAGGTCCAAACCTTTACAACGTAAAAGGAGGCGAGAGACGCCTCCTTATACCACTAAACCTAAAACCTATTACTATGAACTAGAAAAATGAAAAACTAACCCTACAATTTTTTCACTTTCTGATACTATATACGCCTAATCGATTGATTTTGTTTGCTTTTTAACACTTTATTTACAATTTCTCCTCTTTTTCCCTGGCTGCCTTGCGTTCCTCGATCTTCTTTTCTATGGAATCCAGCTTATCCTTGTATTCTCTTTTATTTAGTTTTTCCATCTTGATGATCTTCAGCCGCTTGTCTCTTTTAGCCTCACTTTTAAGTGCCGGTTCGACATAATCCACATAAGCAATGAAGTAATTCATGTCATTCGGGTACAATACATCGGTCTCAATAAATCCTACGTCCTCGTCTGCAAGGATATAGTTATTGTGATATTCTTCCCAGACATCAACATAGTACCTCTTCTCATTCAAATTGCTGAATGCTGTTACTCCATATTGGTTGGTGTATCCCTCCACCAGCGGATTGTACTCATCATACCAATCATCCAGATTATTATAAAGGATAACGCTGGCATCAACCACAGCGTACTCATCGTAGTATTCAAGCACTGTTACTTCAAGTGTGGTTGGGAACAATACTTCAATGGTGGAAGTAGCCTTGTCGACCATACGGTTTCCGGAATAGGCAAAAAGTGTTACTGTGAAGATTCCATCATAGGTGTAGCTATGGCTGGCATCAAATGCATAAGCCCTGGTACCATCACCAAAATCCCATTCGAAATGATCGGCATCCATGGAATTGTTGGTAAAAAATACTGTTTCACCTATATCTACTATGTTCCGTGATACGAAAAAATCAGCTATCGGATATCTTTCGCAATTGGTAAACAGGAACGGAATGGCTAATATGAGTAATATATATTTTTTCATGACTTTTAGATTTTCGGTTTCCCGCATAATAAAATCCAAAATCCATGCCAAAATGGTTCAAACCATGACAAATCAGGGTTCGAGGAGGATTAGCCCAGGTAGTATACACCCAAATAATACTGCTGGCTATTACTGCTTACTTTGCTATTACAGGTTTTCCAGCACATAATCAGTGGTCAGGGACCGAAAATGAAAGCCAGCGCCCCTTTTATAGATCCCGTGGCTTTGATCGGGATAGAACATCATATCGAACTTTTTGCCGGCTTGTATGAGGGCTTCAGCGAAATCAACCGAGTTCTGGAAGTGGACATTATCATCTGCCATGCCGTGGATCAAGAGGAATTTCCCCTTGAGCCTGTCTGCGTAATGAAGAGGTGAATTCAGGTCATATCCATCAGGATTTTCCTGTGGTGTCCGCATGAATCTCTCTGTATATATAGTGTCATAATATCTCCAGTTGGTAACCGGGGATACGGCGATTCCAAGCTTAAACACATCTGCACCTTTGGTCATGCATAAAGCGGTCATGTAACCTCCGTAACTGCTGCCCGTGATCCCTATCCGGTCAGCATCAATATAAGAAAGAGATCCAAGGTATCTTGCGGCTGCGATCTGGTCTTCAGCTTCCAGTTTTCCCAGTTGCATATAGGTAGATTTACGGAATTCCTCTCCTTTACCATCAGTCCCACGGTTATCAACACAAACAATCACATAACCCTCCTCAAGTAACAAATAATACGAGGAACTAGTGCCCCAATCATCCCGAACTGATTGTGATTCAGGTCCACCGTATACATGCATCATCAGGGGGTACTCTCCATCTTCAGTAAAATTCTTTGGTTTATACATATAAGCATTTAACTCAACACCTTCAGGGGTAGTGATCGTCAATAATTCTTTTTCGGGCAATCCATAAGCTTTGGCATTTTCCTTCAACCTGGCATTATCCTCCAAAACGTTGATCAGTTTTCCCTTAGCATTGTGCAGGGTAATATAATTCGGTGTAGTGACGCTTGAATGTGTATGGATATAGTAATCGAAAGTTGTACTGAACTCAGCCGTATTCCAGCCAGGCTTCTCCGAGATCTTTTCCTTACGTGTACCATCCGTCTTTATCCGGTACACAGCTGATCTAACCGAGGATTCTTCGTACGAAGTATAATACATATATCCCTTTTTCTCATCCATCCCTAGAAAATCTATCACATCCCAATCACCCTGAGTAATGGGTCCGATCTCATTTCCTTCCATATCGTACAGATAAAAATGAAGGAATCCGCTTTTCTCCGAACGATATATAAAATGCTGCCCATCTGATAGATACACAGCCATATCACTAGAAGGTTCTTTAATGAAGTATTCATTCTCCTCTGAAAGGATCACAGAACTTTCCCCGCTTGCTGCATCTGCAATTAACAAGTCGAACCTGTTTTGCAAGCGGTTGAGCCTCATGATTGACAGTTTTCCGGGCACATTTGTCCATTTGATACGGGGGATATACTGGTCAGTCTCTTCTCCAGTGTCCATAACTACATCGCTCCCATTTTTAAGGTGATGAACATGAATTGAAACGAGTGAATTCTGTTCCCCGGCTTTAGGGTACTTAAACGTATACAAATCAGTATATAAGCTGCCATAGGTGGTCATACTGTATTGCCTTACACGGGTTTCATCCGTACGGTAGTAAGCAATCATTTTACTATCAGGTGACCAACCAAATCCCTCTGAAAAGGCAAATTCCTCTTCATATACCCAGTCCGGGGCACCATTGATGATCTTATTGTGTTCCCCGTCAAATGTGAGCTGTTGTTCAGTCTTTGTTCCAAGATCGAAAACATACAGGTTATTGCCTCTGACAAAAGCCACCATACTTCCGTCAGGTGAGAATGTCCCGAGTTGTAGCTTACCATTCCCGGAAATATAAGTGGTAGACTGAGTCTCCAGGTCGTATACATAGTAATTGGCCCTGAAACTATGCCGGTAGATTCTTTCACTTCCTGTGGTTAAAAGGATCTTTTTATCATCCTGTGTGAATTCATAACCAGAAAGGTTACCTGCTCCCGCCTGATCAAGCATATCCATGCTGAATAATGTTTCAACATAGTCTCCTGTACGGTAGCTGTATTTGAGTATACCATTCCCCGTTAAGACCGTATAGTGACTACCATCATTCATTGAACGAAGTCCCCGTACACCACTTTCACTGAATACCTGCTTTTTGAAGATATCATCCCGGGTAATTTCCTTCTCTGGCTCCATGGACCAAGTCTGGCTGCTTAATAAAAGCACCAGAATCAAAGCACTTAATTTTCTGATATTCATTGATTTGCAATTTGAAATAAAGGCATAGATCATCGATATAATAATAGTTGCCAAAGATATAGGATTTAAACAATTCTGGACAATGACTTTTCGCATGTTGAAGGTTTGTAATTGTCCCATTATAACTATCTTTGCATACTTTTTTCACTAAAAACGAACAGATTAGCATGATCAATATAACCTTTCCTGATAAATCAGTCAGAGAATATCAAAAAGGGGTAACAGGGTATGAAATTGCCAGGAGTATTCATCCTGCGCTTGCAAAAGATGTATTATCTATAACCGTAAATGGAGAGTTATGGGACATCATGAGGCCCATTGAGAAGGATGCCCATATTCTGCTGCATAAATGGAGCGATGAGCATGGAAAGCATGCATTCTGGCATTCTTCTGCCCACCTGATGGCTGAATCAATTGAAGCATTGTTCCCCGGTACGAAATTCGGGATTGGTCCGGCCATAGATCAAGGATTTTACTATGATATTGATCTCCCGGATGATCGGATACTTACTGATGCAGATTTGCCCGAGATTGAAAAAAAGATGAAGGAGCTGGCCTCACAAAAGGAAGTATACTCCCGCCGTGATGTAAGTAAGAAAGAAGCATTGGATTATTTTGGAAAGAAGGGTGATGAGTACAAACTGGAATTGATCAATGATTTGGAGGATGGTACAATTTCTTTTTATTCGCAAGGTAATTTCACGGATTTATGCCGTGGGCCCCATCTGCCAGACACTAGCAAGATCAAGGCCATTAAACTATTGAGCCTGGCGGGTGCATACTGGCGAGGAGACATCAAACGCAAACAACTCACCCGGGTATATGGGATCACTTTTCCCAAGCAAAGCCAGCTGGAAGAATACCTTGAACTGCTTGAAAAGGCTAAAGAAAGGGATCACCGGAAGGTTGGAAGGGAACTGGAATTATTTACTTTTTCTCAGAAAGTAGGAATGGGACTTCCCTTATGGCTTCCCAGGGGCGCATTTTTGAGGGAAAAGCTGGAAAATTTCCTGAAACGTGTCCAGGTTCAACATGGATATCAACCCGTACTGACTCCACATATCGGACAAAAGGAATTGTATGTAACCTCGGGCCACTATGAGAAGTATGGAAAGGACTCTTTTCAACCCATTTCTACACCCGTGGAGGGAGAAGAGTTCCTGTTGAAACCCATGAACTGTCCGCATCATTGCGAGATCTATAAAAGCAAGCCTCATTCTTACAAAGAATTACCTATACGCTATGCGGAGTTTGGGACCGTTTACAGGTATGAACAAAGTGGCGAACTTCATGGACTTACCAGGGTTCGTGGATTTACACAGGATGATGCCCATATCTTCTGCCGGCCTGATCAACTCAAAGAAGAGTTTATCAAGGTAATAGATATTATCCTCTATATATTCAAAGCTCTGGATTTCCATGATTATATTGCGCAGATTTCCCTAAGGGATCCAGGGGATAATGAAAAATATATCGGATCGGATGAAAACTGGGAGAAATCAGAAAAAGCCATTGTCGAAGCCACTAAAGAAAAGGGATTGAATGCCACTACTGAAATTGGAGAAGCGGCATTTTATGGTCCAAAGCTGGATTTCATGGTAAAGGATGCGCTGGGAAGGAAATGGCAACTGGGAACCATACAGGTCGACTATAACCTGCCTGAAAGGTTTGAACTTGAATACGTAGGTGCTGATAACCAGAAACATCAGCCTGTTATGATCCATCGGGCACCTTTCGGTTCTATGGAACGTTTCGTGGCAGTATTGATAGAACATTCAGGAGGAAAGTTCCCTCTATGGCTAACACCTGACCAGGCGGTGATTATACCTGTAAGTGAAAAATTTAATGATTACGCGGAAAAAGTTTCAAAATTTCTAAATAATTGCGATATTCGCAGTCTGATTGACCAGCGGAATGAAAAGGTAGGTAAAAAGATAAGGGACAATGAGTTAAAGAAGATCCCATACCTGCTTGTGGTAGGTGAAAAGGAAGAAAAATCTGACACAATTGCAGTCAGAAGGCAAGGTGAAGGTGATAAAGGGACAATGAAATTAGAAGAATTTGCCGATATGCTGGTCAAAGAAACTGAAGCACAGTTGAAAAAAGCAGAATAGAATTATAAACTAATCAGGAGGGCAAGAAAATAGCAGGACCACATCCAAGATCCAGACATTTTAGGCAGAGGGAAAGACAACCCCAGCATAGGATCAACGAAAGAATTAAAGCCGCAAGGGTAAGAGTAGTCGGTGAAAATGTCGACAATCCAGGAGTCTTTTCCATCAGGGAAGCTTTAGAAATTGCAGATCAATTAGAACTTGATCTGGTAGAAATTTCACCAAACGCTGATCCACCTGTCTGTAAAGTAATTGATTATAAAAAGTTCTTATACCAGCAGAAAAAGAAACAGAAAGAACTTAAATCAAAATCCACCAAGATCGTAGTGAAAGAACTTAGGTTCGGACCAAATACAGACGATCATGACTATAATTTTAAACTGAAGCATGCACAGAAGTTTTTAGAAGATGGTGCAAAAGTAAAAGCATTCGTCTTTTTCAAGGGTAGGTCAATCATTTATTCGGAGAAGGGTGAAATACTACTTCTGCGGTTTGCCCAGGATCTTGAAGAACTTGGAAAAGTGGAACAGTTGCCGAAACTAGAAGGAAAGCGTATGACGATGCTCCTCTCACCAAAAGCCATAAAACCAAAAAAATAACATTATTCTCATTTTATTAAATATTGTAACAGGATGCCGAAAATGAAGACGAATGCCGGTGCAAAGAAAAGATTCACTTTGTCCGGTACCGGGAAGATCAGAAGGAAACATGCTTTTAAGAGCCATATCCTGACCAAAAAATCCAAGAAAAGAAAAAGAAATCTTGGGTATTATGGTGAGGTAGCTAAATCAGACGAGAAAAACGTCAAGCTTTTATTAGGCATGAAGTAATGATCAGTAAACCAAAAGGATTAGAATTAGTAACTGGAATGAATGAGCACCAAAGAATATGATTGATCATATCGCTTACCATTCGAAAATTGAAAAAAAATGCCAAGATCAACGAACTCAGTAGCTTCGAGAAAAAGAAGGAAAAAGCTACTGAAACAAACAAAAGGTTATTTCGGAAGACGTAAGAATGTATACACAGTAGCCAAAAACGCACATGAAAAGGCACTATTATATGCTTATCGTGACCGCAGGAAAAAGAAGTCTAATTTCAGGGCCCTCTGGATACAAAGGATCAATGCTGCAGTCCGCGAGCATGACATGTCCTATTCAGAATTCATGGGTAAATTGAATAAAGCAGGTATCGAGATTAACAGGAAAGTACTTGCAGACCTTGCCATGAATCACCCCCAGGCTTTTGAAGAAATTGTTAAAAAGGTAAAGGCTGCATAGAAAGCCTGATCAACAGATATTTAAAAGGGGAAGCTAAAATGTTTCCCCTTTTTTGTTAAAAAGAATCTATTTTTGTATGCTTACTGAAAATCCATTGAAATGAAAATTGCTCTTATTGGTTATGGTAAGATGGGTAAAATAATCAAAGCCACTGCCTTGGAACGGGGTCATACCGTAGGGTCAATAATTGACTTGGGCGATGAAGAATTGCTGGCCCCGGACAATCTAAACCAGCATGATGTGGCCATAGAGTTTACTTCTCCGTCTACTGCCTTCGACAACATATCAAAATGTATGGATGCAGGACTGCCCGTTGTCTCTGGATCTACAGGATGGACGGACAGGATAGAGGAATTGAAAAACCGGTGCAAGTCTGAATATCTGGGATTTGTATATGCCACCAACTACAGCCTTGGAGTAAACATACTCTTTTCCCTGAATGAACGCCTTGCAGCAATCATGCAAAACCACGAAGCATATAATGTGAGCATGACTGAAATTCATCACAGTCAAAAGCTGGACGCTCCGAGTGGGACAGCCCTAACCCTTGCGGATGAGATACTGGGGAATATCAGCAGAAAAAAACAATGGGTTTTACAGGATAACGGGAAGGATGAAGATCTCTGGATCAATGCCATTCGTACTGGAAAAGTTACCGGTGATCATGAGGTAATTTATGAATCAGCCTTCGACAGCCTTTCCATCAAACATTCAGCCAAAGACAGAAAAGGATTTGCCACAGGTGCCCTCGTCGCAGCTGAATTTATTAAAGACCGGAAGGGTTTCTTCACGATGAAGGATGTCCTTGGTCTCTAGATCTATTTGGAAAGTATTGATATGAAAGCCCCACGAAGTAGATACATCCTCTTTGCCATTGCATCCCTGATTTACAGTTTGTTTATTATCTGGATTGGGGCATACTGGCTTCTGTTCGGGATCATATTAATCTTTGATCATTTTATTACCAGGTTCCTGTTTAAAATCAGGAAACTCATTAAGCTACCTGCTGTATTGGCTGAGACGATGGAATGGATCACTGCCATAGTAACAGCACTATTTGCTGTTATCATCATCAGAACATTATTGATTGAGGCGTACAATATACCCACTCCTTCCATGGAAAAAACATTGCTGGTAGGGGATTATCTGTTCGTAAGCAAGCTCAGTTATGGACCAAAAATACCTAACACACCGATTGGATTTCCATTCACTCATAATACCATGCCCCTATCGAAAGATAAAAAATCATATAGTGAAAAGGTTCAATGGCCCTATAAAAGGCTACTGGGATTGGGCAAAATAAATCACAATGATGTGGTGGTTTTTAATTTCCCGGAAGGTGATACCATTGTAAAAGAATTGCCAGACCAGAATTATTATGGCCTTATCCGGAATTATGGCAGGAAGACTATCCTTTCCCAGTATGAGATCATCTCGAGGCCCGTTGATAAACGGGAGAACTTTGTAAAGAGATGTGTTGGGCTCCCGGGAGACACAATAGAACTAAGGCATTCCAGCATTTTTATCAACGGCCAGGAATTAACTCAAAAACCTTTTGTCCAGTTTAATTATTATATAAGAACAAATGGAGAGAAACTGGATAGCTCCTTCATCACAGACCTTCAACTTTCTGAAGCAGACCGGCTGTATGATCCTTCGAGGGAAAGCTATGTTTTCCCACTAACCGCAGAACAGGTTGTGAAAATCAGGGAGTTGCCCAATATTCTGGTGGTTACCAGGCTTGAGAATACTACGAGGCAATTATCCTATTTTTCCTTCTTCCCCTATAGCCCAAATTATCCATGGACAGAAGATAATTTTGGACCGCTGGCGATCCCGAAAAAAGGCCAAACCATAAGACTAAGTGTTAAAAATCTACCGTTATACAGTAGAATTATTGAGGCTTACGAAAAAAACCATTTGGAGGTCAGAGATAGTATAATTTACATTAATCATGAACCACGAAATTCTTATACCTTTGCCATGGATTATTTCTTTATGCTTGGCGATAACAGGCATAACTCCGCTGATTCAAGGATCTGGGGATTTGTTCCTGAAGACCATATAGTAGGAAAAGCAGTACTTGTGTGGCTTTCAGTAGACAGGTTGAAAAAAGGCTGGGAACGGTTCAGGTGGAACAAAATGTTTAAAAAAATCAATTAGAAATTAATTTATGAAACAAATTCTGGATATTCTCAACCATAAATATTTTAAATTCGGACTGGCAGCAGTAATTTACCTTTTATGGGTCATATGGCTTGGGAATTACTGGTGGTTATTCGGACTCATTGTTATTTATGATATTTATATTACCAAGAAAGTCAACTGGTCTTTCTGGAAAAGTCGGAAAAAAAAGAACAGCGCCCTGATCGAATGGCTGGATGCCTTAATCTTTGCGGTAATTGCAGTGACCATAATTAACATCTTCCTGTTTCAGAATTACAAGATCCCCACACCCTCAATGGAAAAATCATTACTGATTGGGGACCATCTGTATGTAAGTAAGGTAGCGTATGGCCCCCGCATACCAAACACTCCCCTCTCCTTTCCTTTCACGGCGAATACCATGCCCATCCTGAAAACTAAATCATATTTGGAGTGGATAAAAAGGCCATATAAAAGGCTGGCTGGATTTGGCAAAGTAAAAAATGATGACGTAGTGGTTTTTAATTTTCCGGGAGGAGATACAGTTGTTACGGCTCATCCGGAAAGGAGTTATTATTCTGTCATTAGGGACTATGCGAGGCAACTTGAAGATAATGATGTACGGTATGACCGCCCAGTTAAAACCTGGGAAGAATACCTGGTGGATGGACGTGAATCTGTATGGAATGATTTTGATATTGTAACCCGGCCGGTTGACAAAAGGGATAATTATATTAAAAGATGCGTTGCCATACCCGGTGACACTCTGTTGATTGTCAAAGGGAATATCCATATTAACGGAAAACCTATCCAAATATATGATGGGGTCCAGCATAGTTATCGTGTACTGACAAACGGTACACCAATCAATCCCAAAGCCTTTGAGAGGCTGAATGTTGCCAGGTCTGACCAGGAAAAATCCGGAAATGAATATCATATACCCCTCACTGAAGAGAATGTCAAAAAACTAAGGAGATTTACCAATGTTATTGCTGTCTCAAAATATGAATACCCTGAAAATGAATACCAATATCAAATCTTCCCTCATGACAGCTTGTATAAGTGGACCCTCGATAATTTTGGTCCCCTTTGGATGCCATCCGCAGGAACAACCATTCCACTGACAATAAATAATCTTCCGCTTTACAGAAGAATTATCGAAGGCTATGAAGGAAACAGTTTGCAGGTAAAAGGTGAGCAGATTATTATTAATGGTGAGCCTGTACAGGAATATACATTCAAGCAGGGTTATTACTTTATGATAGGTGATAACCGGCATTCATCCTCAGATTGCCGTTACTGGGGATACGTTCCCGAAGATCATATTCTTGGAAAGCCTAAATTCATCTGGCTCTCCCTCGATGAAGACAAGCGTTTCCTTGGAAAGATCAGGTGGAAAAGAATGTTTCTTAACACCGATAAGGTCTGATCAGAAAGGAAATTCTTCCTCCAGGTCAGGCTGTTCCAGTTCTTCCGAAGGAGGCTCCTGGGCTACCTGGTGAATCTGATGCCCGTCCACATAGATAGCTTTGAAGGGACGGACTGGACAGGCATACTCACAGGCTCCGCATCCCACACATATTTCGGGCACAATCTCAGGTAAGGTCAAACCTTCCCTGTACGGAACCATAGTTACTGCCTGGGTAGGACAATGCTCAGAACAAGAACCACAGGCAGTATTTTCGGCATAAACCACACAATTTTCCAGGATCAGCTGCACCTGTCCCATTTGATAAGTCTTTTTTGCTTCAGAAGCAAGAGACATGATGGCTCCTGTGGGACAAACATCTGTGCAGAGAGTGCACTCAAAATTGCAGTAATTGGTAGAATAGTCCATATGTGGTTGCAGAATACCTGACCAACCATATTCATTAAGAGATGGTTGCAATACTGAAGTAGGGCAAGCACTCACACATAGATGGCAAGCAGTGCAACGGGTAGTAAAATGTCTAATCCCAAGAGAACCCGGCGGGGAAACAGGGAAGTTCTTTACCGGTTCTATCTCGGTTGGAATCTTATTTTCTATCTCTGTTTCTGCTACTTTTTCTGCTTCCTGGCCGCTGGCAGGAATACTGAAACCTGATAACAACGCACCGGTGGTAAGTATCCTGTTCAGTGCCTCCCGCCTTGCGGGGTCACCAGGGCCGGAGGGATCAACTGGCATGATCGTATCAACAGGTCCAAAGCTTGCGAATGACCCTGCTGCAGGCAGGTACTTAATAGCATCCTCCGGACATACTGAGATGCAATTATAACAACCCACGCATCTTGAAAAATCAACTTCCAGGGTCTTGACCCGGATGCAGGAAGCCTTACATGCAATAGCACATTTTCCGCATTTGGTGCATTGATCTTCTATCATTCGTATCCTGAAAACAGAGATGCGGGATAACAGGCCCAGCAAGGTTCCCACGGGACATATGGTATTGCAATACAATCGTCCCCTGGTAAAAGAAAACCAGGTTACCAGTCCCAACATAAATCCGGGAATCAAATAGGTAAGTCCCCTGGTATATGATATATCTTCGGGATAAAGAAAAAAGATATTCATGCTCTCAAGTACACCTGCAAAACGATTGTTAATCCACATATAAACCGGCTGGATCAAATCTGAGGCAATCCGGCCGAAAATGCTGTATGGATCGAGCAGGCTGATCCCGATCAGGCTTTTCCCTACCAGCAGGATCAGCAGGGGCAGGACCAGGAATCCGTACCGCCACCTGTTCTTTGGCTGGCCATAGCGGTATCTGTGTTTCTTTTTCGTTTTTTTCCTGATCCAGCTTACTACATCCTGAAAGATACCCAGGGGACATATAGCACTGCAGTAAATCCGTCCGAATAATACCGTCAGAACCAGCACAACGATAAATCCTGCGGCCAACAGGCCAAAGCTTGTAAAGAATTTAAGAACAGAAGGAAGAAATTGCAGGAAAGTTATTCCCGTAATCACTTCATAGGGAAGCAATTCCCTGAAATCTATAAAAATAAAACCAGTAGCTAAAACAAAAAGAAGGGCCAGTATGACCCTGATGGTCTTCAGGCGTCTCTGGTGCATGTTTAGATCATGATCCTGTTGATAGTCAATTTAGACAGATCCATGCTGCCCAGCCCCATTTCATCTGCTTTCCTTATATGTCCTATCTGTCCCGGATCCTTTCCAAACAGCTTTGCTGCCGCCGTGTCGGCAACCACCATATTTTCAGCAATGATCTGCGATTTCATGGTGACTACATCTGCTGTGGACACACCTCTGGGTCCGTTCTTTTTCAGGACCCTGTATGCGTCAATCACGTTGAGATCTGGTTTCACCACTGTGGTAATATCGGCAATGCACTGGTGAAGATCATTGGCATGCCACCACCTGCGGTCCCATACCACCCCCATCAAATTTTTCATAGACAATGATAAAACCGTACCCCCGTGGCTCTTGAGTACAGGAACATTGATAAATACATCCGATTCAAGGATTAATTGGTGTACAAGGACAGTTTTAAGCTTTTTTCCACCCTCCACGGCTATTTCATGATAACTACCCTTGCTCTTACCTGATAGAACTTTTGCCCCGGCATCCTTAACTGCCTTCTCTATACCGCTGTTCTTATAGCTTCGTGTCCATTCATTGATAGTATTATCAAATACATAAACATCTTTGGCTCCTGCAGCAAGGCAATGTTCCACTATTCTTGCCACCAGCTCAGGATTAGTGTTGGCAGCCCTTTCCGGTGTGGTATCCCATCCAATATTTGGTTTGACAACTACTGTCTGTCCTTTCTTTACATATTTCTCTATTCCGCCAATGGACTGTATGGCCTGATCGAACATGGGACCGGGTTCTCCTCCTTTAGCAGCCACGAGGTCATAATCAACCATGGATGTTCCACCTGCAAAGAGTTTGTTACCGGGAGCGATGGACATGGCTGCCCCTGCTGCAATGCCTGCCCCAATACCTTTCCTGAAAAAATCCCTTCGTTTCATAAACCTTATGTTAAATTCAATTAGCCCGAAATTTACGATTTCCCGTTTACAATTATCATGGAAACTCTTTCTTTTTCAATCTAATTTTGATCAACTCTAAATAACGGGGACAAGAATGGGGACCTGGAAAGGATAGAACAGGTCAAATAGGTCTCAGCTACCTGATTCCGGAGTTTAGTGAAAAACGTTTAACTTTACAGGCCAAAACCAACTCTGGACATCAGGATAAAACGTTATTGAATGAGGGTACTGTATTACGATTGTTTTTCAGGCATCAGTGGGGATATGCACCTTGGAGCGATGATCGACCTGGGAGTTGATCCTGAATTCCTGATTGACCAACTCGGCAAGTTGGGTCTTTCTGGTTATGAATTGAAAATAACAAAGGATCAAAGGAAAGGCATCACCGGGACTAAAGTAGACGTTGTCCTTGATGGTAATCCACAAGATCTCCATCATAAACACCATCTTCATCACAAAGATGGTCACAGCCATGGTCACCACACTGGACACAGCCATGGTCACCACACTGATCACAAACATGGTCACAACCATCACAGGAACCTTGAGGATATCAGCCGGATCATTCAGAGCAGTGATCTAAGTAAAGCAGTCAAGGACCGCAGTATCAGAATGTTCCACAAACTGGCCGAAGCAGAAGGAAAAATCCATGACAAGCCGGTCCGGGAAGTGCACTTCCATGAGGTGGGAGCCATCGATTCCATAGTGGATATTGTAGGTGCTGCTATTTGCATTGAATCTGTTGCCCCAGACATGATCATATCCTCAGCTGTTGAGCTGGGGGGTGGATTTGTAAAATGTGAACATGGAACCTTCCCTGTTCCTGCACCGGCGACAGCAGAAATCCTTACCAGTGTCCCGGTAAAATCAGGAGCTGCTCCCTATGAAACAACAACACCTACCGGAGCGCTTATCCTGGCCTGTAATGCAGATAAATTCGGACCCATTCAGGATCTTCGCATCAGCAAAACAGCTTATGGGATTGGGAACCGGGAAATGGATATACCAAATGTATTGAGGGTGCACCTGGCAGAATCCACAGAACATGCAGAATCCACAGGACTCACCGATTCCTTACCTGAAACTCGTAAGGCTTTGATGTTGGAATGCAACATTGATGATATGAATCCAGAAATGTATGGCTATGTTATGGAGATACTTTTTGACCTAGGTGCAGATGATGTTTTCATCACCCCCATCATCATGAAAAAAGCAAGGCCTGCCTCCAAACTAAGCGTGCTTTGTAGTCCGGATAAAAAGCAGACCATAACAGAGACCCTTCTGACTCACACAACCAGCCTGGGTGTTAGATGTTATGAGGTGGAAAAGACCATGCTTGAAAGGGAATTTTCCAAGATTAAAACAAAATACGGGGAAGTGACAGTTAAGACAGCTATTTACAATGGTAAACACTTGAAGTCCAAACCGGAATACGAGGATTGTATCAGGCTGGCGAGGGAACACGAAATCCCTGTGCAGAAGATCTATGATGAGATCTCACGGCAGGTAAATAGTGAGGAATAGAGATGAAGCAGGAAGTACAGAAAAAATATGATGATCTTATAGGTTACCTGGGAAAGCTCGACAATATTGCAGTGGCATTTTCTGGCGGGGTGGATTCGGCTTTCCTTCTGCATGCTGCAAAAGAAGCTCTGGGAAAAAATGTTTTGGCCTTAACCATAAATTCTCCCTATATCCCGGACTGGGAAATAAACGAAGCAAAGGAGATTACTGCCAGTAAAGGCATAGAACACCAGATTGTGGATGTTCCTGTCCCCGAGCAAATAAAAAATAATCCGGAAGACCGCTGCTATCTCTGCAAGTCATTCCTATTTACTTTACTAAAGGAATTTGCCAAACAGCGCGGATTTAGGAACCTGGCAGATGGCACCAATTATGATGACACTAAAGACCACCGGCCGGGGATGAAAGCCCTGAACGAGCTTAATGTAGTGAGTCCCCTGCTGGAAAACCATTTCACCAAAAACGATATCCGGGAAGCATCCAGGGAACTGGGACTTTATACCTGGGAAAAACCGGCTTATGCCTGTTTGCTTACAAGGATACCTTATAATACAAGCATTGAGGTGGAGATCCTCAAAAGAATAGAAAAAGCGGAAACATACCTTATTGGCCTGGGCATTCGTGCCATCAGAGTAAGGGCCCATGGAGATCTTGCCAGGATTGAAACAGAACCAAGATATATTGAAAAGATCTTCAGTGAGGGACTTATGAAAAACATTTCAAAGCAATTAAAGCGTTACGGATTCAAATATGTAACACTTGATCTGGAGGGATACAGGACAGGTGGCATAGGCGAAATTATGAAGGAGAGAAAAAATGATAGGAAAGAATGATATAAGGAAGCTGCTTGAGCAGGTACGGGATGGTAAAATATCCAGCGAGGAAGCCTTGAAAAAACTGAGTGACCTGCCTTTTAAAGACCTGGGACACACAAAAATAGATAATCACAGGGAACTGCGGACAGGTTATCCCGAGGTCATTTTCTGCGAGGGAAAGACGGCCGAACAGATCAGTAATATCATGGAATATATGTCCACTCAGAATGTTAATATACTTGGCACACGGGCAAATAAAGAAATCTATCAGAGGGTACATGAAACATTGCCCAAGGCTGAGTATAACGAACTGGGCAGGACAATTACCATAAAGAATGCAGACGTCAAACTGACCAAAACATCCATTGCGGTACTTACAGCCGGTACTTCAGATATGCCGGTAGCGGAAGAGGCCGCAGTGACAGCGGAAATCTTCGGAAACCGGGTAGAGCGTTTTTTTGATGTTGGTGTTGCAGGCATACACAGGCTTTACAACAATATAGATCGTATCAGGCAGGCACGCGCTATCATTGTCATCGCTGGGATGGAGGGCGCCTTGCCGAGTATTGTAGGCGGACTGGTCGACAAACCTATCATAGCTGTACCCACAAGCATAGGTTATGGAGCCAGTTTCAATGGACTGGCAGCCCTTTTGGGGATGTTGACCAGCTGTGCTTCCGGGGTAAGTGTCGTAAATATTGACAATGGCTTTGGTGCTGCCTATATGGCCAGTATGATCAACAAAATATGACATGTCTCCCGCTGTTCCCGAAACTGCTCTGCTGAGCATCACATATCTAGGACCGGTACAGTACTTTACGAAATTCCTGTTGCACCCCGGACCAATTATTGAACGATATGATCACTATATCAAACAGACCTACAGGAACCGGTGCATTATCATGGGAGCCAACGGGATATTGCCACTGAGCATTCCCGTCTTAAAGGGACCTGACCAAAAAACATATGTGAAGGATATCCGTATCGATTACAATAAAAAATGGCAGAAACTACACTGGAGAAGCATAGAATCTGCCTACCGGCATTCTCCCTTTTTCGAGTTTTATATGGATGAATTATCCCCTTTTTTTGTGCATAGATTTGAATTCCTGCTTGACTTTAATGCAAGCTTATTTGAGTTGATTCTTCATGCCCTTGAGATTGATAAAACTTACCAATTCTCCAGTGAGTTCATGGATGACTCAGAAAGGGATTATAAAGATTATCGGGATACCATCCATCCAAAAAGGGACCTGTCATCAGATCCCTTATTTGCTCCTGTAACTTACCCACAGGTATTTGGAGACCGTCATGGTTTCAAGGCCAATCTGAGCATCATCGACCTGCTGTTCAATGAAGGCCCCAATGCCAGATCGGTCCTCGAGCGATGCATTGCCCACCCCTCCTGAAAATCTGCCCTGATTTGATCAGAACCGGAAACCGAGGGTGGCAACAACATTTTGTTTATCCGAGTTGATCGTGGCTCCATGCATATCCTCCGGAATATACAGATAGTACTCGTAATTGTTGGTGCGTAATGAGTAGGCCAGGTCAAAAAATACACTCTTACCCCTGAACCCAAGTCCCCCACTATAAACCATATTCCAGGCCTCCGCATTAACCTCCTTGCTATTGAAAGGACTATCATAGAAGGCCGCTCCTGCCCTCAGGTACATAGGACCAAAATGCAATTCAGCACCGGCACGCAGATTATGTGCAACAGAAAAAACGTTTTGTATCTTGTCATTTACATCGAGTAAGGAGTAATCCGTAACCCCTTTGCTGTCCATATTGGCCTGGCGGTAATCCATAAACTCGTAATCCAACCCTATCATGGCAACCTTGCCCACCTGAAATGCCACGCTTCCAATGGCCTTAAAAGGGGTCCTCAGCCAGTATTCGGACTGAAGGACAGGTGACTTCTCGAAATAGTCAGGTTCGTTGGTACCCGCATCGAAAGTGGAAGACATGTCAGTATAAAAATCCTCCCTGATCCTATAAAAAGTAGGGATATGGAAAGCAGCTCCTATCCTGATCATGCTGATGGGCCTGAAAATAAAACCTGCTTTGAAGGTATAACCTGTCCCGCGCGACTCCAAAGTCTCCCTGAACGTAAATGAATCAAAATAGGGAATGATCTGTGCATCATCTATTTCTGTATGATCCATATACTGGCTGTATCTTGTCCTCTGAATACCGAAAGTAGCCCCGAAGTACAACCTGTTACTATAATTGGCCCCAAAGGTGAAGGCGGTCTCTCCCATGCTTCCTTTTTCTTGTATTCTCCTGCGCTGGGATTGCCCATATCCTGCTTCATTGATATCATTCCAGTATTCCTGGCTAACGGTATCGTAAGGCATTAGGTTGGCATCCCACGCCAGCTGCTCGTAATAATCACTCCAAACGTCAAAGTTGGCATTGTTGGTGAAGTTATCCAAGAAGGAAGAACTCTCATTCCCCCCTGATAAATGGATCCCTTCCATATAGGTATTCCGGTTAAAATTATTGAGCTGGTTGTACCCAATGCCGAATGTATAACCTACCCAGCCATTATCCCTTCCTGTTTGCATGGAGTAAACTATGCCCAGGTTATTAAGCGTAAACTGGTATTGATTATCTGTTCGGGTATTTCCAAGATAGCTTGTAGATGTATTGTCGAAAATAAGGCCAGGTGAAAAGGTAAATTCATTGCTTCTGTACACTCCAATACCGGCAGGGTTAAGGCTGGCCGAAGAGAAATCTCCACCGAGTGCACCAAAGGCCCCACCCATGGCCGTTGACCTGGCTGTTCCTCCATAAAAGTTCTGTGAATACCTGAGGGCATCTGTTTCGTTCTGGGCCCTCAGTGGGACCAGCATGAAACAACCCGTGATGATGAGAATATATATTGTTTTCATGATTAAAATCTTTATAAATTCAGGGATATAATTTGTGCTGTTAACCTGTCATCCTGGTTAATAATCAGTTCATTTTAAGTGCTTTACTAAACTACCTACTATCTCCGTCCGCCTGAAGAACGGCTGCTGCCTCCAGATGATCGGCTAACACTGCCGGATGAGCGGCTTACGCTACCTGAGGAACGGCTCATACTACTCCCGGATGACCTGCTTGGAGAAGAGGACCGGTAACTGGATCCTGAGGACCTGCTGGGAGAAGAAGACCGGTAGCTGCTGCTGGACCTCGAAGGTGAGGACCGGTAACTGCTGCTTGACCTGGCAGGTGAAGAGGACCTGTAGGTAGAACTGCTGCTGCGAGGCTGCGTGTAAGTGGACCGGCCAGATGTTCCAGACTTTAATGTACTGCTGCTCCGTGCAGGAGTGCTGCGATTATAGCTGGGTTTATAGGTGGTCCTGGGCTTGCTGTACGTGGGCGTATAGCTTTGCCTCGTAGTAGTATTATACCTGCTGCTGGTGTTCCTGCCTGTTGATGATCTGGTGGCTGTTGATGATCTGGTGGCTGTCGACCGGGTAGTCGCATTTCCGCTTTTTGTCCGGTTGGCAATCGGATTGTTCGGATTCCTGCTGCTATACTGGGTATTGGCAGAACGGGAACGTGATTGATCAGCAGCCGTTTTCCTGGCAGAAGAGTTTTGCAAATTACTCATGGAACGATTTGCGGAACTTGCTGCTGTAATTGAGTTAGTCCGGCGAGCTGCAGATGAATTGGCATTTGTAACTGCTGCGTTGCGGTCGCTTTTGGCGACAGTCCGGGTACCCGCAGCAGTTGCTCCGGCTGCGGCAGCATTTGTTCCAGAGCGACTCCTTCCATTGGTTACACTGGCCTTGTTTGACTTCGAGGGATCTACACTCCGTGCACCATACTTTGTATAGCCTGACCTGGACTCACGATAGCCGTAACTGTAGCCACGGCCTCCTTCAGAATAGGAGTAATAAGGGGTGGGATAATAATATCCATATCCGCCGCCGCCATAATATCCATCCCAGTATCCACGATTATAACCTGACCAGTACGATCCATATCCGTAATAAGGGTATCCCCAGCCATAGGACGGGTAACCCCAGCCATAAGAAGGATAACCATAACCATAGTAGGGGTAACCATAACCTCCGTATCCATATCCCATGCCAAAGCCAAAGCCAAGGCTTAATGAAATCCTTGGTCCCCATGAACTGTAGTATGGATCATAATATGCATTGGAATAATAGGGATCATAATAGCTACCTCCATATCCTGAATGAAACCGTGAAATGCGGGAAGTGTAATCAGGATACTGGTTAACTGTACCGTAATAATTATTCACCACAGGAGAGGCGCTGCCATCATCATAATAAGCATACCCTTGATCCTCCTGGTAACCCACGTACATGGTATCTTCCTGTGCAAGGGCAGTGGTTTCCAGAGATGCCTGGGCATCTTCACTCAGGTTCTCTTCCTCAAGGGACAAACGGTATTTTTCATAATCGCTTAACTCCTCTTGTGGGACTGCCTGAATGTTCTGCTGATTTGCTGCGGGCTGCACATTCTCAGCTTGTGCTTGCATCTTTGCATCCTTTGGCGTATAATATAAATCGTCATATTCTGCAACCCCGGCTTTGTATGACGAAGAACAGGCACCTAAGATCAGGCTGATGACGATTAGTAAGTAGATATGTGTTTTCATGGCTATTTCCTCCAAATATTGTCTTTAATCAGAATGATGCAAATACCATACCAAAAACGTAGGTTATAAAAATTCATTATATCAGAATAATACAAATTTTCAGGGAAAAATAAAAATATCAATGGACTTTAAATTCTTGGCCGATATTTGCTTATTTTGCAAATTCTTTATTAAACTATTACATCTCAATTAATTATCAAGAACCTGATGGCGAAAGACCTTACCCCCAGAGAAGAGAATTATTCACAATGGTACAATGATCTGGTCATTAAAGCTGACCTTGCAGAGAATTCAGCCGTCCGTGGTTGCATGGTAATTAAACCATACGGATATGCCATCTGGGAAAAAATGCAATCCATTCTTGATGGGATGTTCAAAAAGACTGGCCATTCCAATGCTTATTTTCCGCTATTTATCCCAAAATCATTTTTCAGCAAGGAAGCCGCACACGTTGAAGGTTTTGCTAAGGAATGTGCGGTGGTTACTCATTACCGGCTAAAGTATGATGAAAACACCAAGGAGATAGTGGTAGATGAAACAGCCAGACTGGAAGAAGAGCTGATTATCCGTCCAACCTCAGAAACCATCATATGGAATACCTATAAGAACTGGATACAATCCTATCGTGACCTCCCTATCCTGGTAAATCAATGGGCCAATGTAGTAAGGTGGGAAATGCGGACAAGGCTTTTTCTCAGGACAACAGAATTTCTTTGGCAGGAAGGCCATACTGCCCATGCAACTCAAGCCGAAGCCTTGGAGGAAACCAACAAGATCATTGACCTCTATGCTGATTTTGCCGAAAATCATATGGCTATGCCTGTTATCAGAGGCAGAAAGACCGAATCCGAAAGATTTGCAGGTGCCATAGACACCTATGCCATTGAGGCTCTGATGCAGGATGGTAAAGCACTTCAGTCAGGTACCAGTCATTTCCTGGGACAAAATTTCGCAAAGGCATTTGACGTTCAGTTCACCAGCAAGGAAGGCAATCTTGAATATGTATGGGCCACATCCTGGGGTGTCTCAACCCGTCTGATGGGAGCCCTTATTATGGCTCATTCAGATGATAACGGTCTGGTGCTGCCCCCCAAACTGGCACCATTGCAGGTTGTGATCGTACCCATTTATAAGAACCAGGAAGACTTCACCCGCATCAGCAAGGTTGCAGAAAGGATCAAAACGGACCTGGAAGGGGCTGGATTATCAGTAAAGTATGATGACAGGGACACCTACAAACCGGGATGGAAATTCAGTGAGTATGAGATGAAGGGAGTTCCGGTCAGGATTGCCATTGGCCCAAGAGACTTGGAAAACAATACCGTAGAAGTTGCCAGACGTGATACCCTGGAGAAAAAGATTGTATCAAAGGATATGGTGAATGACATTGTCATTGGATTAATGGAAGATATACAGCAGAATATTTACAGAAAATCCCTGGAATTCAGGCGTAAAAATACCCGCAAGGTGGATGATTGGGATGAATTCCGGGAGATCATGGACAAAAAACCTGGATTTGTGCTGGCCCATTGGGATGGTACTGCTGAAACTGAATTAAAGATCAAGGAAGAAACCAAGGCAACCATACGTTGTTTACCCTTTGATGCAGAAGTTGAAGAAGGGAAATGCATCTATTCCGGTAAGCCCTCTGACAAAAGGGTCCTGTTCGCAATTGCATATTAATAAAATTACATATGAGCAATACAGATACCAAATCAAACATTCTTAACAACCTGAAGGATAAATCTGCCATAAAGCAACAGGCATTTGACAATACCCTGAATGTATTGTCTGACATAAAAAAAATTCTGAAGGAACTTGAGCTGGAATTTAATAGTCAACTAAAGGACGAAGATGATAGAATCCAACTTGACTTCCAGGATAATGGCCTCTACAGTGCCCAGCTGAAAATAGCGGGAGATCTGATCATTGTCGCCATGCATTCAAATATCTTCGAATTTGACAGGAGTCATGGAATCTGGAAAACATCCTACGTGCAATCGGACAAAACGGCTTCCTATTGCGGGATCATCAACATTTATAATTTCCTCTCGGATTCCTTTAAATACAACAGAATGCAGGATCTTGGGTACCTGGTAGGAAGGATCTTTATTAACAAGGATTTTCATTATTTCGCTGAAGGTAAGCGGCAATTGGGCTTTTTCTTTAATGATTTTGGGAATAAGATCCTGGACAAAGAATCCCTGACCAATATGATCACGCTTGCCATCAATTATGCCCTGGAATTTGACTTACTCGTCCCACCTTACGATACGGTAAAAATTGCTTCCGTTGAACAGATCAGTGACCGAATACAGCTTTCAAAATTGCGAACAGGCAAACGGCTGGGATTCCAATTCAATGCAGATGATATTAATGGAAATATATAATCACTATAACTGAATACCCGCCTGAACCGTATTCTTTGTTTTGACAGGTAACATCTTTTTACGTATTTTACGTTTATTGACAAACTCCTGATACACTTGAAGTATTGTCGATATATCCTTATCGTCTTATTGGCTTTGTCCACGTTGCCTTCAACGGGGACTGACCCTGGGGAGACCATATATGACACTCTGAGGCTAGTAGGAGGTTCCAGGCTTTTTATCGGCGGACAAATATTTAAATTCAAAAAGGATACAATCCTTGTGGTTCACAGTGGACTGGATTACGAGGTCAAATACCCCAGGGGGCAGGCTGGAGAAATCTTCTTTGACTCCCTTGAAATAAAGGCAAACAAGAAGCGCTGGACCAGGGAGCTTCATAATATTGTCATTACTTCACCGAAAATTCCTGACAAACAGGATACCATATTAACCCAGCTCAGTGCAGATCCCTATATTAGCTATGGTGGAAAAGTCATTCGCAACATCAGATTGACAAAGCTTGAACCCTTCGGTCCAACAATCTTCGATACCTCCCGAACTGCCAGTTCAAAATTCGAAAAATTCGGGAATAATTTGCACACTGTGACACAAAACCGGGTCATTATCAACCACCTGCTTTTCAAGAGCGGAGACCTGGTAGACCCGAATGAGATGAGTGATAATGAAAGGATAATCAGGACGCTTCCATTTATTCAGGATGTCAGGATCTACCTTGAAGAGACCGGGCCAGGTTCAGATACTGTAGATGTCAGGGTGGTGACCAAAGATGCTTTTTCCATTGGAGCCGGGGGACTGGTAAATGATATCGATGTGGGAAAGCTGGATATATTTGAAAGTAATTTGTTCGGTCAGGGACATGAACTTCACGCCACCTTTTACTGGGATGGAGAAAAATCTCCCTGGCTGGGGCATGAAATCTTTTACATCATGCATAATCTGGGTGGATCATTCATCAACAGCACACTCAGGTACCAGCAGGTTTTTAACACGGAATCCTACCAGCTTGGATTTGACAGGCAGTTTTTTACACCCAACACCAAGTGGGCCGGAGCACTTGATCTTGAGCGTACCCGGACTTTCAGATATATAGAATTTGAGGATTCCGTCAGTACCGATGTACCTATTAAATACAATATATATGATGGATGGATGGGACGGGCTTTCTATCTCAGGTCAAAGCGTAATGCTACTAAGAACCGCTTGAATTTTGTCGTCTCCTCCAGGCTATACTGGAACCAGTATATCCTCAGGCCTGAACCTGATGAAAATAGTTTTTATCTATACCAGAACAGGACTGGCTGGCTCTCATCACTGGCCATTTCCTCGCAGTCATATTTCAGAAGTAACCTTATCCTGGATTTTGGAAGGACAGAAGATATTCCACAGGGGATTTTGTTCAGTATTACTGGCGGGCTGGAAAGAAATGAGTATAATACCAGGCTTTATGCGGGTTTCAGCGTTTCTCAGGGAAGGTATCTTGGTAAATTCGGGTACCTGTATACAAAACTGGAAGCAGGTGGATTCTTTTTAGAAGAAGATTATATAGAACAGGGTGTTATCAATTTCAGAACATATTATTTTACTCCTCTGTTTATTATAAACCGTTTTAAATTCAGGCACTTCATCTCTATTAATTATGTACAGGGGATCAATCGGTTCGAGGATGAATATATTGGCATAGGAGATGATCATGATATCTATGGATTCAGGTACGGCCTTCCCTTGGGTACAAAAAAATCATTCCTCAATTATGAAGTGGATGCATTTACACCCTACTATCTTTATGGATTCCGCTTTGTCTTATTTGGCTTCATGGATTTCGGATTGATCGGTCCAGATACAAAAAAATTACACGATGGTCTTTTCTATTCGGGCGTTGGCCTGGGTGTGCGTATCAGGAATGAAAGGCTTGTATTTCCAACCATTTCCATCAGGTTGGGTTATTATCCAAACCATCCTGAGAAGGACATCCCGCTCTTTATTCATTTTTCCGGGGAAGAAAGGTTGAATGTCGAAAACTTCAATGTCACAAAGCCCAGAGTTGCTCGCTTTGAATAATCATGTGGGAAAACAAAGTAAAATTTATAACTTTGTAGATAATTCGATATTTTTAAACCTAAAATAATAAAAAATGGCTGTTTTAGTAGGAAAAAAAGCACCGCATTTCAAAGCGGATGCGGTTGTCAATGGTGGAGAGATTGTCTCCGGATTCTCACTCGATCAATTCATTGGAAAAAAGTACGTGGTTTTTTATTTCTACCCTGCTGATTTCACCTTCGTTTGCCCAACAGAGATCCTTGCCTTCCAGGACAAAATGGAAGAATTCGAACAGAGAAATGTGGCTGTTATAGGCTGTTCTGTTGATTCGGCGTTTTCTCACTGGAAATGGTTGCAAACGGAATTGAAGGATGGTGGTATCAAAGGTGTAAAATACCCGCTGGTAGCTGATCCCCCTATGACGATTGCACAGAACTATGATGTCCTGATCGGTGAATATGATTACAACGAAGAAGATGAGGTTGTTTTTAAAGGTGCAGCTGAAACTTACAGGGGACTCTTCTTAATTGACAGGGAAGGGATAGTACGGCACCAGGTGGTGAATGACAAGCCGCTGGGAAGGAACATTGATGAGGTGATCCGAACGGTTGATGCACTGCAGTACAGTGAAGAACACGGAGAAGTTTGTCCAGCTAACTGGCAGAAAGGTGATGAGGCCCTCAAGGAAACACAGGAAAGCATTGCCGGATATCTGGGGAAATTAGATTAAACATACTGTATTTACGTGAAAGCTGCCTGAACCCAATCCTGGGACAGGCAGTTTTTTTTTGCATGGATGGTATATGAAAAAATGCGTTGAAAGATGTTTGATCACCGGATTCCTTACATTTGCATAAAGTGATGGAGATGCTAGAGAAATTCAGGCGCTTTATTCAGTCAAACTCACTTTGCCATCCAGGCGACAGGATCCTGCTTGCAGTGAGCGGTGGCATTGATTCTATGGTCTTGCTGCATCTGTATATTGCCGCCGGTTATATACCCGGGATCGCCCACTGCAATTTTCATTTGAGAGGTGCTGAATCGAATGGAGATGAGAAGTTTGTAAGATCCATGGCTGAAAACCTTGATCTGGTTTTTCATCAGCAGGATTTTGACACTGAACAGTTTGCGGATAAATCCGGGATTTCGATACAAATGGCGGCCAGAAAACTACGTTACCGGTGGTTTGAAGAAATCCGGAAAAAACATCGATACAAGTTCATAGCTACTGCCCATAACCAGGATGATGTAATTGAGACATTTTTTATTAATCTGTCCCGCGGCACTGGTATCAGGGGACTTACCGGTATTCCTGTCAGATCGGAGAAGGTCATCCGCCCCCTCCTATTCGCCTCCAGGGAATCCATCGTGGATTATGCCACAAAGCATAATATCAGATTCCGGGAAGATTCCAGCAATGCTTCCCATAAGTACCTCAGGAACAGGGTTCGTCATCAACTGATCCCCATGCTTCAAGAGGAAAATCCTTCCTTCCGGAATGCTATGATGGATACCATACTTAAATTGGCTGAAACTGAGAAACTGTACAAACAGGAATTGGATCAATTGAAACAGAGGCTGATGCGTACCGAGGGTAAGAGGACAAGAATCAGCATCAGGGACCTATCTGCACATAACGCAAAAAGAAGCATCCTGTTCGAAATACTGTCTGAATACAATTTCTCCTCACTGGCCATGGAAGATATTACTCATTCCCTTGAGGGCCCCTCAGGCAAACAATTCCTATCCGCCACACACCGCGTTGTAAAGGACCGGGAAGACCTGATCATTACACCACTGGATCAGAAAGAAGAGCGGAAATATTACCTTGAGTATGAATCCGGACGGATATCAGAACCTATAAATCTAGAATGGATGGTGGTTGAACATACAGAAACCTTCCATATTCCCAATGACCAGAAAATCGCCTGCCTTGACCTTCAAAAGCTTCATTTTCCATTGATGTTGAGACATTGGCAAACCGGGGACTATTTTCAGCCTTTGGGGATGCAGGGCATGAAAAAGATCAGTGACTATCTTATAGATATGAAAGTATCCTTACCGGATAAAGAGAGTACCTGGCTGCTGACATCCGGCAGCAAAATAGTTTGGGTGATTGGACAACGGATAGATGACCGGTTCAAAGTCAGGCCGGAAACCAGGCAGGTCCTGATGATGAAATTCACCAGCCCTTTCCCGATAAACAATAATAGGGTATAAGAACTTATACAGCAAGGTATTCGGATAGATCCAATCTAAAGCTTTACGAATTCCACCCTGCGGTTATTGGCCTTCCCTTCCGGGGACGAATTATCCGTGATGGGCATGGACTCTCCCAATCCTTTGGATTCCAGCCTGTCAGCAGCAATGCCCATGCTGATCATGGTCGATTTTACGGACTCGGCCCGCTTATCGGATAGTTCCATGTTTAAGGCGTCATCCCCGTCACTATCGGTATGCCCCTCGATGCTGAATCTCAGGTCCTGGTGCTCCTTCATCAGGTCAACCACCTCGTTGATGATCCCCATGGATTCGGGTTTCAGGGTGGCCTTTCCAACATCGAAACGGATGCCGTTGGCTATGATCTTCCCATCCTCCATTACCCGGTCATAATATTTTACACCACCTTCTGCGATCCGGACGTTTTTTATGTAGATCGGGTAATCATCCCTGGCATGGTAGCTGTAAATGGTCAGTCCTGTCGGATTATTATCTAGCCGGGGAATATTGATCAGGCGTGTATCATCAAGGTAGGCCTTGAGTTTACCGTTAGTATAGGCCACTGCAATATGTCCCCATCGTTTCTCTTTAAGCTCGGCAGGATACATACTCTTTGATCCATATAACTCCAGGTAATTGTATCCGAGAGTTATATAGTCCTGGTCAGCATTCTGAGCCTTCTGGTTCTTCCTGTCGTACAGATACATCGTTGCATAAGAATAACCGAACCATATATCAAATTCAATGGTGAAAACATCAGGAAGGTAATCCCTGTCCGAATTTTCCAGGTAGGGAACGATGGAAGGTCCGCCACCCCTCAGATAGATTACATTCTCCCCGTCCACCTCTGCCACTTCGGCTACTCCTTTAAAGAGGTCCCATCGGGAAGGAAATTCTCCGTTCTCCTCACCGATAAGGTCATCTTCAAATATCACCTTATCACCTGGTACAAAATCGTACTTGGCCCAGGTGAGGACACCGGTCTTTTCCGCTGAAGCAGCTGCAGAGGCCTCCGCAGCCGCTTCAGTTCCTTCCGCCGGGACTTCGGATTCCTGGGTGGCCGTCTGCTCGGTGGCATCCTCCGCAGTAGTAGATTTGTCTTTTTTCTTCTTCTTGCCAAAGAGCTTATCTAATTCACTATCGACAGCCTCATCGGCCTTTTGATCGGTTTTCTTCTTAACTTTTTTAAGCAGGTCAACCTGTGAGGAAACAGGATTTGTTATTAGTAAACATAAAATAACAGGCAGGATAAAGCGTATTGTTTTCATCGGTCTGGGGTTTTTAATGAAAGCTATCAGGCGTATATACGCCCACACTACCTAACAAGTTACGAAAAAAAAGCCCCGAAATCAATTCAAATTAGTCTCTGCTGACGGGTAGTTCGATGTTTTCCCGCAATCCGTCGAAGAAATCCTTCAATGCCTCGAAGTCTCTTTTCTCTACGATTTTAATCAGGCTTGCCAGTTGTATCCTGATCTTGGCTACCTGTTCAATGGTAAAGGGATTAAAAAGGATCTCTGACAACAGGTAATCATCTTCAGAGAGCACGCCACGTGCCACATCCAGGTGCTTACGGAAAGTAGTTCCTGGAGCTTCCTGTGTTTTCATACAGGCTGCAAAAACCAGGGATGATGAAAATGGAACAGACAAGGAATAGGCAATTGTCTCATCATGATCACTGAAATTATACTCATATATATTGAGTTTCAGGCTGCTGTAGAAGCTTCTGAAAAACTCAATTCCTTCCTGGTCAGATTCTGAAATGATGATGGCATTTTCATTGCTAAGGTCCTTGATGTTGGCAAAAGTGGGACCGAACATCGGATGCGTTGAAACGAACCTTCGACCACATTCTTTATAGTATTCCTGGAGTCCGTTCTTAACAGATGTGATATCCGCTATAATACAATCATCCTTCAGGTATGGATCAATCTCCCTGAAAACGTTAATGGTACTAATCAAACTTACGGCATTGATCAGCAGGTCAGGTTGAAAATCCCTGATCTCCTCTAAGCTGAGAAATTTGTGAGAGTTAAAGAAGTACTTCAACTTTGCCTTATCTGGATCAAATACACCTACATCATATTCAAGACACAGTGATTCTACCAGCCATGATCCCATCTTACCTGCTCCCAGTACAACAATTTTCTTCATCTGTAAGTCTGCTTTACGCTTTATTCGTCCTTTTAATATTTTGTTCCATCAGCATAAAATCTGCCAATACGATAGCTGTGGCTGCTTCAAGAACTGGTGGAACCCGCAGGGCGATACACTTATCATGCCTCCCCTTAATCTCCAGGTCCTCTATCCTGCCTGATTTCATATTCATGGTGCGCTGAACCTGAGAAGTGCTTGAGGTAGGTTTGACAGCTACCCTGAATACCAGTTCATTCCCATTGGATAAACCTCCATTGATGCCCCCTGCATGGTTAGTTTCAGTTTTCCCGGTGGCATCTAATATGTTATCATTATGTTCTGATCCCTTCATGGTGCTGCCGGCAAAGCCGGATCCGAATTCAATACCCTTTATGGCGGGTATGGCAAATACGATATGGCTGAGTTGCGATTCCAGGGAATCGAAAAATGGCTCACCCAGTCCCACAGGCACCTTCTGAACACAACATTCAATAATCCCTCCAATGGAATCATCTGATTCAATGGCTTTTTCCACTGCCATTTCTATATCCTTCATACCTCCGGCTTCAACCAGGCTGGCAACAATTTTCATTCCGCCAAGTAGCTTTTTAGCCACAACCCCAGCAGCCACCAGGGCAAGTGTAAGCCGCCCCGAAAAATGTCCTCCACCCCTGAAATCCTGAAATCCTCCAAATTTCCGGGATGCCACATAATCAGCATGGCCGGGACGAGGCATGTCACGCATCCTGGAATAATCAGATGATCGTACATTCCGGTTTTCAAAAAGAACCGTTATGGGTGCGCCTGTCGTAAACCCGTTGAACAGTCCACTGACCAGGTTGGGCAAGTCTTCCTCAGTCCTTGGTGTGGTACCCTTCGCTCCGCTCTTCCTCCGCCCAAGGTCATATTCAAAATCACTGACTGCCAGAGGGATCCCGGCTGGACATCCGTCGATGACAACACCAACAGCGGGCCCATGAGATTCTCCCAGTATGCTGATGCGGAATATACGACCAAAACTATTCATGATTTAAAATCTAAAATTGTTTATTCCTGTATCTGTCTGATAATGGAAAGCAGTTTATCCTTAGTGATCTGTCCGGGTGCCGTTTCCTGTCCCGTTTCCGCTGCAGCAAAAGTAAATTCAGCTCCCAGCAAGGGTGCTGCGATCCTTGAAATGACTCCCTGCACTCCCATACCGATGATGACCATGCGCAGTTCAGGCTCGTATAATTTAAACAGGTTTTGCAGATCCCCGGCGTTGTTCACCTGGCTTGCAATCTTAACCACATCTGCACCCGCTTTCCTGCATGCGCTTACGATCTGTTCAAGTTCTCCCAGGAGTGGTGTTCCTTCAAAATTATGATAGGAAATAATTATGTCTGTATCATTTGTCCTGGCTGTCAAGATAATCTCACTTATAAAAGCCCGGTCAGATTCCACTTCTATGTCCACATAATCCGCACCAGAAATTATGGCAGTTTGAAGGATCTCCTGTCGATCAGCCTCTTCCATTTTTCCCGGCCTGCAGGTGGCAATGCATGAATTTGCCGCATTTACCACCTCCTTTACCTGTTCCAGGTTCAATGACAGCAGGTCGAAACGGAATTCTACGAAAGCTTCCTTCCGGGCCATGGACATACAATCATCAAATCCTATCCCCCCCAGGGGTACGCAAATCATCGATCCAGTCTTTTAGGGTTGCCATTTCCATATCACGTATCACAGCTTCACCAATGCTGTTAAGCAGGATAAGGCCGATGGAATCACCATCACGTTTTTTATCCCGCTTCATTACTTCGTAAACATCATCAAATCCATGTGGATATTCCACCGGGAGATGATATTTTTGAATTAATTTATGCAGCCTGTCGACATCCTGTAGGCTGATTAAACCAAGTTTTTCAGATATACCGGCAGCCAGCACCATCCCGATACTTACGGCCTCTCCATGTGGCATACCTGTGTTCTTTTCAAAGGCGTGGGCAAAGGTATGCCCAAAATTCAATTTTTTACGTTCGCCTGACTCCTTCTCATCCGCTTCAACAATCCTGCACTTTTCTTCCACACAGATGCTGATGATTTCTTCCAGGGTTCCCTCTTCTCCCTCCAGGGCTTTTTTATAATTTTTCTCCAGTAAATCAAAAAGGCCTTCATTCAATATGGCACCACACTTAATAATCTCCGCGAATCCCATATGGTATTCCTCTTTTGGAAGCGTAGATAGCATCTCAGGGTCGCAGATGACAAAATCAGGCTGACTGATCACTCCCACCATATTTTTGTAACCTTCATAATTCACACCATTTTTCCCTCCTATGCTGGCATCCACCTGGGAAAGCAGGGTGCTTGAAACAAATCCGAAGGACAGTCCCCTGAGATAGGTAGAAGCAACATAGCCAGCTAAATCACAAACTATCCCCCCTCCCACTCCCAGAATGAAAGATTTCCGGTCTATTTCATTCTCGATGAGCTGTCCATAGATCTCAGAAACAACATTGAGTGTTTTTGATGATTCACCAGGTTTGAGGGTGATCAGCAAAGCATCCGGGAAAAAGGCAGAATAATGCCGGTAAACATTTTCATCAGTGATGATCACCAGCTTTTTCACAGGAAGGTATTTACCAACATTTTTATAGGACTCCCCGACGAGAATGCGGCTGGTTCCATCTTTCGTATTTAGTTGGATTTCTTTCATTTGTCTTGCTCTTCCGGATCAGGGTTCATAATTGATGCCTGGTGGTTTATAGATTCCTGGTGAATGGATCTGAATACGCGGGTAATGAACTCATTACTGAGACCTTTTTCCTCTCCCATCATAAGCCGCTTATTGATGATGTTATCCCAACGTTTGGACTGAAGAATGGCAACATTATGAGCTTTCTTATAGTGGCCAATCTGATCGGCGATCTGCATTCTGCGTTCAAAGATATTAATTATTTGATCATCAAGCTCATCAATCTCTGTCCTCAGTTCCTCAATGGTCAATAATAGTCCGTTGTCCACATGAGGATCCCTGATCACCAGTTTATTCAGCAATTCCTTCAGATCTGACGGGGTTAACTGTTGTTTGGCATCACTCCAGGCATTGTCCGGATCAGGATGAGATTCAATAATAACCCCGTCAAAATTGAGATCCAGTGCTTCCTGGGAAATCTCATACAACCTTTCCCTGTTGCCACAAATATGGCTGGGATCTGTTATCACCGGAAGATTAGGAATCCTGCGCTTAAGTTCAATCGGGATCTGCCAATGTGGATGATTTCTGAAATCAGACTGTGCGAAGACAGAAAACCCTCTGTGTATGGCAGCTATTCTTTTTATTCCTGCCTGGTAGATCCTTTCAATGGCACCTATCCACAATTCCACATCCGGATTGACAGGATTCTTCACAAGGATGGGAACATCCATGCCCTTAAGAGTATCAGCTATTTCCTGAACCGCAAATGGATTGGCTGTGGTCCGGGCGCCTATCCACAGGATATCAACCCCATATTTCAAAGCCTCATATACATGTTTTACATTGGCCACTTCAATGGCAGTAAGCATGCCGGTCTCCTCTTTTACCTTCTTCAACCAGGGCAATCCCGTTGATCCGACACCCTCAAAGGCATTCGGCCTGGTACGCGGTTTCCAGATACCTGCACGGAATATATTCACACCCATAGCCGATAATTCCCTGGCAGTCTGCAATACCTGCTCTTCTGACTCTGCACTGCATGGGCCAGCGATAATGATAGGCCGTTCACAGATCTTTGCCTGATCTGATAATGGTTCCAACTCAAGTTTTAATTCCATGGTAATTTGATTATACTTTTAATACTGATTTTCCCCTTTTATATTCACCGAGAATTCCCAGGTCACTTGTGAAAGGCTTGATAGCTTCAACTGATTGCATATATAACTCATAATCACTGAATTCAACATCAATGTAAAACTGGTACTCCCAATCCTTTCCCATGATGGGCATGGATTGTATTTTGGACAGGTTGATATCGTAAAATGACAGGATAGATAAGATTTTCGACAGGCTTCCGATTTTGTGAGACAGGGCAAAATGGATGGATGATTTATTAACCTCTTCTGCCGGTGCACTATCCTTTCCATTGCCCAGGATCAGGAACCTGGTATAGTTCTTCTTATTTGTCTCAATGCTTGCTGCAATGATCTCCAGGTCATATTTTTCTGCTGCCAATCTGGAGGCAATGGCTCCTGTCCCTTTCAGGTCCCTATCCCTGATCTCTTTGGCACTCAGCGCAGTATCCATGCTTTCTATTAATTTGATATCTGCATACTGGTCAAAAAATACCTGGCACTGTAAAATGGCCATGGGATGTGAAAAAACTTCCCTGATATCCTCTATGGTCTGTCCCGGCAGCGCTACCAGATTCTGCTTTATGCGCATATAAATCTCACCGATGATCTTCATGGGAGAATCTTTCAACAGATTATAATTGGGAAGGATGCTTCCCGCCAGTGAATTTTCAATGGCCATGATCCCGTAATCCGCCTTGTCTTTCCTGAGTGCAGCCATAAGATCTTTGAAAGTATCCCTGGGCATGATTTCTATCTGTTCATTTTCAAAATACTGCAGGGCTGCTATTTCATGAAATGCGCCATACCCTCCCTGGATAACAATTCTTTTTTCCATATCAATAAAAAAAAATCCCGGTCCTTGCTGACCGGGATTCAGATAAAATATTATTTCATATCATAATGAACCCGGTCCGGTATTTACCCAGAAAAAAAAGACATAAAAATATGCAAACAAACCAAGCTTCATGTAAACGCTATTTTGGACAAAAAAAAAGCCCCTTGATACGGGACTTTTGAATTAACTATTGATTCAAATGCCCCGAAGTGTCAGTTGAAATAAAAATAATTATATTCAAAATTCCTTTTCATTGTCTCAATATAAGCTATAAACGTAATTATTCTTTTCAAAAAATGCAAATTTCAGGTGAAAATATAGACAGAGAGGAGATGATCAGGTCGGTTATCGTTTACTTCCAGGAAACTATGCCAGAGCCCGAAACTGAACTAACCTACGAACGCCCATATGAATTAATCGTAGCCGTGATCCTATCAGCGCAGTGTACTGACAAACGAGTCAACCTCATTACTCCTGCCTTCTTCAGGAAATTTCCGGGACCCGAACAATTGGCCTCTGCCAAACAGGAAGAAGTCTTCGAAATGATCAAAAGTTGTTCCTACCCAAACAACAAAGCCAAACACCTTTTGGGCATGGCCAGGGTACTCGTTGATGAATTTAAAAATCAAATCCCGAAGGATGTTGGTAGTCTGCAAAAGCTACCGGGTGTAGGCAGGAAATCCGCCAATGTGATTGCTTCCGTCATTCATAAAATGCCTGTTATGGCGGTGGATACTCATGTTTTCAGGGTATCGGCAAGAATCGGATTGACACATGGAGCAAAGAACCCATTGCAGGCTGAGAATCAATTGTATGAAGTATTCCCTGATGAATTGATTCCTCATGCCCACCATTGGCTGATCCTGCACGGAAGATATGTTTGTCAGGCCAGGAAACCAAAATGTAATGATTGTGGACTGCAAAAGGTTTGCAAATACTATCAAAATAAAATCCAGGAGAATATAACTTAAAGCGGTATTTGTCGTTTAAAACTAGTGCGTACAATAACCTTCACATGAAAAGAATTTTACTTTATCTGGGATTACTGTTGATGATGATGATCCCCGCTTCCCATAAGGCGAAGCGGATGGATTACAGAGAAGCACGGTATAATAATGTGTGTAAAGACCTGAAAGGAGATGTGTTGCTATATTTTGTTTTCATTGACAGCAAATACACTTCACCCTGGACAGAGTATGACATTCAATCAACCATTGATTCTGTCAGGACAGCCATAACCTGGTTGCATACCGAGGCCAGGAGCGATAAAATCCCACTGAATATCAAAGTCGATTTTTATATTGGCCCGGAATTCACCACCATCACCAGAAATCTGCCTGAAGCTACTGTCCATGAATCTGTTACCAATCCGAGTATGCGAAAGGCAAAGGAAAATTTAAACCGCTGGTCTGATGCTGTTTCGAAAATTGCAGGAGCCTCTGTGACCATTCATGAAAAAGATGGTATACCTGTTATCAAACCTCCCAAGAACAAAGAAAGACTGGTAGCATTTTTAAGGGATGAGAACAAGGTCGAAAGTGTAGCACTGTTTTACATGGTGAATAATTATTTCAAATCAGATATATCCGCCCCCATAAATATCTACGATACAGAAGATGTCGAATTCGCCTTGGTAAGTTACAAATATGCTTCAGAGCTTGTGCATAATTTCCTGCATCTATATGGCGCCGCCGATATGCATGAGTCAGTGTACCGGAAGCAGGAACGCAAAATTAGCATGCTGGCTGAGATGTATCCAAACGATGTCATGCAGGATCCATATGGAAAAGCAATCAAAAAACTTGAATTGAGTGATTATACTAAGTATCTTATAGGCTGGAGCGATGAACTTGATCCTGAACTTGAGACCTTGATGACAGATAAAATGCTTAATTTTTAGATGCAAACCATCTACCTGGATTATAATGCCACTACCCCTCTTGACCCATCGGTTGTGGAGTCAATGAAACCCGCGCTATCTCATTTATTCGGAAATCCATCCTCTTCACATTTACCCGGTATTGAAGCAAGGAAACTGGTGGAAAAAGCCAGGGCGCAGGTTGCTGATCTGCTTAATTGCCAGCCAGAAGAGATTATTTTTACAAGTGGCGGAACGGAATCAAATAACCATGCCATCAAAGGCATTGCTTTTGCCAGTTCAGGCAGTGGTAAGCATATTATTACCTCAAACATTGAACATCCTGCCACCCTCGAAGTTTGTAAATACCTACAGCAAAAGGGTTATTATGTCTCATATATTAATGTTGACGCCAGGGGTATAATCAACCTGGATGAACTCGAATCTGCTATTCGTAAGGATACCATACTGATCACCATAATGCATGCCAATAACGAAATCGGATCAATCCAACCAATTACTGAAATCAGCCAGATAGCCAGGAAGCACAAAATCCCTTTCCATACAGATGCAGCCCAAAGTGCCGGAAAAATCCCTGTTGATGTTCAGGAACTCGGAGTAGACCTGCTATCCCTTGCCGGACATAAGATCTATGGTCCCAAAGGAATTGGTGTTTTGTATAACAGGAGGGGGCTGACCATTGAAAAACTAATCCATGGAGCAGATCACGAACAAAATCGAAGGGCAGGAACAGAAAATGTACCACAGATCGTGGGATTGGGAGTAGCTTGTGAAATAGCCAAAAGGGATCTGGAGATCAACCAGCAGGCCATGCAGATAAGCAGGGATGCCCTTTTTGACTCTATCCGTCAATCCCTTCCTGAAGTACAATGGAACGGTGATCCTGTGAATTGTCTTCCAAATACCCTCAGCCTCAGTTTTCCCGGCGTGGATGCACAATTGATCCTCTCTGGGATGGAGAATGTTGCCGCTTCAGCCGGGGCAGCCTGCCATGCTGAACATACTGACATCTCTCATGTGTTGCAGGCCATTGGATTGACAGCAGAACAATCCATTGGAACCCTGAGATTCTCAACGGGGAAAAATACTACAAGTGAAGAGATCAGTACTGCTTCCAGGATGATCATTGATACAGCTGCTCCCCTGATGAGTCCATCCGGTTCCAAATCCACCCCCCAAAGGGATACCGGTAATGTTAAACTGACCCATTTTACTCACGGATTGGGTTGTGCCTGCAAGATGAGGCCACAGGACCTGGAAAAGGTCCTCCAAAAAATCCCCCTGTCTGATCACCCGGATATCCTTGTAGATGTCAGGAACTCAGATGACGCCACGGTATGGAAGATAAATAAGGACACAGCTTTGGTCCAGAGTGTAGATTTTTTCACACCCGTCGTAGATGATCCTTTTACATTTGGTGCCATAGCAGCGGCCAATGCCCTGAGTGATATTTATGCCATGGGTGCCACTCCCCTCTTCGGGCTCAACATCGTTGCTTTTCCTGTCAAAAGGATGGCCCTGTCAGTACTTGAAGAGATTCTCCAGGGAGCCTTATCCATTGCTGAAAAGGCAGGGATACATATACTCGGAGGACATACCATCGAGGACAATGAACTTAAATTCGGTATGGTGGTGAATGGAAAATGCCACCCTGAAGAGGTCTTGCAGAATTCAACAGCGCTGCCAGGCGATGCTCTCATTCTCACTAAACCCATTGGAACGGGCATAATGACCACTGCCCTTAAAAGTGGGATACTGGCCGATGATCATTACCATGAGCTGGTGGATGTGATGTGCCGACTCAACAATATCCTTTCAAACATCCTCTCAAAATACAAGATAAATGCCTGTACTGACATCACGGGATTCGGACTCCTTGGCCATCTGCTTGAAATGGTCCGGGCCAGCAAGGTAAGTGCAGAAATAGTAGCTAACAGGGTTCCATTGATCAAGGGAGTAATGGAATACTACCAGGCTGGAACCGTACCAGGAGGCAGCCTTCAGAATATGGCTTATACAGAGCCTTATGTCCAATGGAATGATGAAATATCAGAAAGTACCAAAACCATCATGGCGGATGCACAGACCAGTGGCGGATTACTGATATCTTTGCCTCAGGATATGGCAGCAAAACTGCTTGAGGAGATTAAAAAACGCGGAGCCACAGAGGCAGCAATCATTGGCCATGTAACCACAGCATCAGATTTTTCCATAATAATCACTGAAAAAGGTGATTCCTGACTATTTTTTTAGTCTGCTGGTAAATCTCCTCCAAGCTTTGAGTCAACAAGCCTATGCTCCTAATTGTCAATACATTACAGAAACTTACGAACAGTATTTTATTTTGATATCTAAAAAAAAGTTTTAAATTTACTAAACCAATACCATGAAGATTTCGTAGGAGTATCCAAAAACTACCTCACTATGTCTAAAAAGTTATTTTCCCTTATGCCTATTAAACTTACTGCTATCTTAATAATGGCAGTTTTAATGGCAGGATGTGGATCTGAAAAAAGGAAATCCGGTTCAGATGAGCTTTCACTCAGTGATTCTGAAATGGATGCCGGAATATTGGAAGATATAAACAGCGCAAAGCAGATTTTTTACTCCCTTCCCTCTCCCCTCGAAACTGCTATGTTGATAAAGAATGCTGGTGCTTCCTATAATGAAGATTTACTGAACTCAGTTGATAAAACATCTGATTATACCACCAATAAAAGCATGGCGCTGAATCTTGGCATTTATACTACCGATCTGAGTTTCGCCAGCCTGTTTGATCAGACCCAGACCTCCATAAGGTATATGAATGCTGCCAAACGAATGGCGGATGGACTGGGGATCCTCGATGCCATTGACAACAATACCATAGAAATGCTAGAGGAGAACATCAACAACAGGGACAGGATAATGGACATAATTTCCGAGACTTTTATGAATTCCAGTTCCTTCCTCACCGAGAATGAGAGGCCTGCACTTGCCTCGATTGTACTTGTTGGAGGATGGGTGGAAGGCCTTTACATTGCTTCCAATCTTGTAGGTGATGCAGACATTAACGGTAATAAACTCGTGGAAAGGATAGTTGACCAAAAGCTTTCTTTCGATATTGTTATGCAGTTGCTGGAAGACAACAAGGATAATATAGATGTTGCTGAAATATTAAGTGATATTGGAGACCTCAAAGCAACGTTTGACAAGATAATCATCACTACTACCAGCATACAGGCAGTCCCTGATGAAGAATCAAACGTCACAGTCCTGAAGTCCAAATCCACCATTGACATCACACCCGAGGTATTCCGGGAATTACAGAAAAAGGTAAATATATTAAGATCTAATTTTGTTTCTTAAAAAATACTGCTCTATGAAAAAGATTTTTCATTTCACTGTTGCAATTGCATTATTGACTTTACTACCACTGTCTGTAAATGCACAGTGTAAAGGATTCGCGAAAAAAATCTGTAAAGTTGAGCTTTCACCATATATCCATGATGGAAATTATCATGCAGCCATCCTGACCGTTGGAGAAGAGGCTGAATTATACAAAACCTTTTACTCTGATACGGATTACAGAATTGCAGTATGCGGTTCCGTAAATTTACCTGACATTGAATTCAGGGTTATTGATTCAGACCGGAATGTGCTATACTCAAACAAGGATAGTGAATATGCCATGACCTGGGATTTCCGGCTGGAGGCTAGTCAGCAGCTAAAGGTTTTTGTCAAGGTACCGACTGCTGAAGGATTGCCTGAGGAAATTACGAGTGGCTGTGTAGCCATCATGTTCGGCTTCCTGGATAAAAATTAAGACACTAATCATAACACCCCGACTGAAGCTGTCCCTGGAACAACCTGGGACGGCTTTTTTTATGAGTTTCCATTAAGCAATCCCTGTTCATATCTCCCGTCTCTCTTTTAGGTTACAGTGCATCGGGCTTGGAAGGTACTATTCCAAATATCAGGACAATGCCAAATAGCAGAAATGCTGGCTATTTATTGAATGTTCATTTGTCTCCTGAAATTGATCCTCACAGGCCCTTTAAGCCCGGAAGGCATTAACTCATCAGATGCTTTATAGAACTCACCTGCATCAAAGGTTTTTCTGGGACCTTCCGGCAATGGATCATTTTTTACATACCAGTCCGGCATTTGTCCCTTAGGGAAATTCCCTTCCAACTGATAAGCGCCAACCTGGTCTGGATACTGCTCATCACCAATCAACCGGTTGGTCCATTGGTTCGTAACAGCAATTTCAAGTAGGTTCTCTCCAGCCTTAATGTCTTTGGTGATATCTATTTCGAATGGAGGCATCCAGTGAATCCTTAATGCTTTCCCATTGAGCCTGACAGCTGCTGTGATATGTACCTGCCCTAAATCCAGTATGAACTGGTTACCTGATGCTAACAAAGTATCATGAATACCAAAAGTATTTCTATAGATCGCGGTCCCGGCATAATGCCTGATATTATCCTTAGCGTTGTCTTTCCAATCGCTAAGTGCATCAAACCTATGAAGTGCTTCGTAACCGTGTTCCTTCAAAAATTCAACCTCCCATGGACCTTTAATTTCGAATGGATCAGGGAGATCCTTAATTAGAATCTCACTGGTTTCACCTGAACTGAAGCTTGCTATATATTTCCCGTTAGAAGTCATCTCCAGTACCAGCTCATTCTCCTCATTCAAAAAGTATCCGGCATTAAGGTTCTCTTCGCTTACCTGATTGACTGACCGTACCCCTGCCGAAGGATCGCGAAAAACGATAAAAGTTGATTCTCCTGCTTCCAGTTTAATCCATGCATGGGTCAGTCCATCTGAATGATTGAATCGGCCGATTTTCGAAATTTCACCATTGATTGCATTCCATGATTCTGGGATTTTGCCTTTAACCCTGAAGGTGCATTCAAACAGGCTGGCAATAGAATCCGGATTATGGAGAAAATAGATATCCATTTGATCGATCTTCCGGTGCATGAAATCAAGGTCTTCGCGCCCGGTAATACTACAATCCGGCTTAAGTCCAATTTCATCATATATTTCCGCCCAGTTGAATTTTTCATAGGTTGAGGATTGATCCCTGATTTCAGCTGCCAGTTTTGCAAAAACTTCCTTGTTCTCTTCACTTTTCATGTATCCTGCCACTTGAATCCTTTTAAAACCAACAATGGGGATACCGGCTAAAGCAATTTCATGAATTCGCTTCAGCGTCTCAAGGGATAGGTTTTCACAATTCTGTAAAACCAGGATCTCATATTGAGTACCTTCAGGAAGAAGCAGGTGCCTGTCTGCCAATTGAATACGGTTAATAAGTACATCGGCATTTACACAATCGAAGTTGGTTCCAGGCGGAATGGAAGGTATAAAATCAGTTCTGGAAACGGTTGAATTTGGTGAACCATCACCTATAAAAACCAAAAGGTCGGACACAGGGAAACCTTGCCGCAATAAAAAGGAGCCCCTGGCAATATAGTCATACCAGGCTGGTCCAGCATTTTTCCACCAGGTTTGTGTACGATCAAAATGAAATCCCCAACGGTTCATTGTCAGTCCAGGTTCAACATGTGTATTTGCCTGATGGGCAAAACGGTGAAACATAAATTCATTGATCCCAGCTGCCCAGGCTCTGTCCCCTGATGGTTTTGCCATCGCCGGATGACCCTTCCAGTTAATTTGGGAGGTGGAAGTGAAAGATTCAGCAGAAATAACTTTTTTGCCATAGATATGACCTGATGAAACGGCTGAAGAAACCTGAGTCAGAGGCCTGTTCATCCAAAATTCGCCCATTACCATATCCGCTTTGCCTCCAACATCCAGATCGTTAAATGGACCATTGCCATAAGGTTCAATATAACTCTCCACACCATCCCCATGGCAGAGTTCTGTGAAATAACCAAAATAGTTATCCGTCATCAACTGGCAATGGACATCTCTGAGATCCCATAATACAGCATCTGAAACATCTGCACTTTCAATAAATCTTCCGGCATATAAAGGAAGAAATGATCCTAAGTCATATCCTTTTTTTTCATAAAAAATCCGTTGGAAATCATCAGTCCAGTTTTGCCCTCCCATTTCATAGCTATCGATTTCTATGTATTGCAAAGCATTGGGAGCTACATCTTTTAAATTCTCAATAACCCGTTTTACAAATGTTTCATAGTGTATCTTAAAGGCTTTCCTGCTGAATTTATCGCATTCCAGGCCTCTCCCCTCATCCGATGCCGGATGATTAAATGCACCGGTCGACGTATATCCAAAGCGCATGATTGTCCACTTACCCGCTGGCAGACTTGCTTCGAGCATTCCGTTTGTTTTCATTTTATCCGTCAGATCAATGATATCATCTTGCTGGATTATCATAGACTCTTCCGGCGTTCCAATGGGTGCCAAGATGGCATCATCCGTTCTAGCCCGGCTGCTTCTTCCCAAAAAGTTCTGGATGGCATAGGTTGACATCAGGCGGGCTTCCTTAATGGTCATTGTTTGATTTAATTGTAAACGAAAGAACCTGGCCTTGACTGGCGTCTCAAAATGGTCAACTATGTCCCACTCACTCTTTCCGGTACGAACCTTAAAAAAATCTCTTTCTACGGTTTCAAAGTTTTTCCCGTCATGGGATATCTGAAGTCTGGCTTCACCATGCCTGTCATTAAACACCATGAATACCGAACGGATATTATGCGTTTTACCAAAATCAAATTGAATCCAGGAATCTTCGTCACCGGTTTTCAAGATCACTGAACTTTTATCAATCCTGCCATCAGAAACGATAGAAAGATTAAAATTTTTGTCAGATGAAGTAATGACCGGGACATTTTGAAAATCTTCCAATTCAGATTCCAGAGAAGGATAAGCAAGGGATGCGATATCCCGGTAAAACCCTTCCCGCTTTGTTGGCCAAGGCAGTTGCACATGGATGTTTTTTCCTCCTTCTACAATGGTATCTGACCAAACCACCATTTTCATACTCTGATCGGGTTTGATCCAGGGACCGCCACTTGATGACCATCCATCACAATTATGTACACCGAAACTCAACCCCAGGCGCTCACTCTCCATACCAGCATGTCGGATCATTTCATGATGCAAATCAGAATTGTACTTTACCGGGCCATTGGGTATACCCTGGCTAACATTAAACAATAAAACACCCCCTATTCCAGCCTCGCTGATTGATTCGAGATCCTTTGTTAAGCCTTCCTTTGACATATTTCCGCTCATGGCATGCATCCATGTCCTGGGTTTTGCAGAGGAAGGTGGATCTTTGAAGCCTTGCTCAATAATTTCGGTTTCTGTGATGCCTGGATGGCATGCAAATAATTGAATCAACAGCAAAGCAGCCAGAACATTACAGGTTAGTTTCATATTTTTTGAATACACAGATGAATATTTCAGAATCGTCATTTGAATTCGAAAGAATCTAATTCACACAATTGCTTCCCCTTTCCTTTAAACACAAAACAAAAACTTTCTTTGTCTTCAAGTTCAGAAAGATTGCACACAATATTCTCAAAAACACCGGAAGTCATGGGAGAAATTTTGCACTTCCCAAGCAGGGGACCTTTGGGAGAATCCTTACGAACTTCCATGATTGTCTTCTCTTTTGCCGACATAATGATTTCAATGCTATTTCTACCCCTCAGTCCATTTATATTGGGATAGACAATAAAATCACCCCTTTCGATATCATCGAGGACAAATCCTCCCCAGGGAAGTTCTTTTTTTGAGATACCTACTGACTTGAAATAATCTTCTGCCTCTATCACCCCTTTGGTGGCATCGTATTGCCCTACACCAATCCCGTCAACCCTGACAGGTGCAATATCTCCATTTGCTTTATAATGCACATAACTGATAAAGGTATCACGGAACCGCCGATTTCCTGTCTGGCTTATATCACAGTATGCAAAGTACCACTGGTTATTCCATTCAAAGAATGACCCATGCCTGCCCTGGAGGGGGCCATGTGGCCATGTGGGTGCATCGTAGCCAGGTGCAAAACTTTCAGCATTCATAACCGTTCCTGCGTAATCATAAGGCCCAAATAGATTTTCTGATGTGGCATAAAAGGCACCCCATGAGAGATAGTATTTCCCCTGGTATTTATGCAGAAAAGGCTTGTCGTCTGTTGAATCTGCCCCATATGGGCCCATAGGATCGTTTATCCGGATTTCCCGGGGCTCCTCGGCCAGGCTGATCATATCTTCATTCAAGCGGGCCATGTAATAGTCCCATACCCCGAACAGGATATAATGCTCTCCGTTATCATCCTGGAAAACAGCCATATCATATTCATGGGTCGGGGTTAGTGCAGAAGGGAGAAGGGGTTTACCCAGAGGATCATTCCAGGGGCCAGCAGGCGTATCTCCAACTACGACACCACTCTGTTTATTATGTTCGGAAAAATACCAAAAGTACTTCCCATTGCGATTGGCGGCATCTGTCGCCCAGCATTGATCGAATGGCTTTCCAATGTAAGTATCTTCTGGTTTCAGTACTGATTCCAGGGTCCAGCTCACAAGATCTTCGGAAGACCAGACCCACCAGTCATCCATGGCAAAACCTGTACTTTCAATCGAACGGTCATGTGTTGCATACAGGTATGCTTTATTATTATAAATATGAATATGAGGGTCATTTACCCCTCTGTTCGGGACAATTGGATTTTGTGCCTGCAATGCTGTTTGTATAAAAGCAACAGAGATGAGTACAAGTAGGATTCTCAGCTTCATAGGTATGTATTTAAAAAGCCATTAAAATGATGGCAGGATGTATTCATTGCTCCTCATTAAAATGAATTGATCCGAACCTCTACCAGGTTAGTACCAGGGCGCAACCTGATAGAATCAAATCCTGGATCTGATGGCTTGCCATTAATGGTTACGACAGATTCACCCGGGTCATCCAGGATCATCTCCCCTGCCATGTTTGCCGGGAGTTCAATCGAATACTTTTTGACTCGGCCGCTAACGCGCTGATAATTACAGGTGATTGATCCGCGTAAGGTTGGATAGGTAATAGAACTATGCTCCAGATCAGCCAGTTGAGGTTGAATGCTTACTACTCCAAATCCGGCAGTCTTAGGTTGTATTCCCCATAAATGGCGGGGGATAATATTGGCGGGTGCCGCCCCCCAGGCATGATTCCAGTCCTGGTTCGGTTTGTATTTCAAATCCCAGGCCTCCCAGGTAATGGTAGTGCCGGATTCAATCATATGCCACCAGCTCCTTTCATGCAAAGCAGTCATCAAACCGAGGGCGTATTCCGCTTCACCAGCCTTAAACAGACCTTCCAGCAAATACTGTGAACCATATACACTGCATGCCATGCCACGTGATTTAATAAATTCCACCACCGAATCTTTGTACTTTTCAGGGACTATTCCAAAGTTAAGCGCCATCATATTAGCATGCAATGAGGAATGCGTTGCTCCTTCTCCATCTATGTAGATGCCTTTCTCCAGGTCAAACAATTTCTCATTAATCGTTTTCTTCACCTTGGCAGCCATGAACTTGAAATGGTTCCTGTCAGCCGGTTTATCCAGTAAGCCGGCAATTTCAGCCATAAGAACCATATTTAAATAGAAGAAGCTGTTTACTACAGTATTTACTGGTAACATTTGATGACCATCACGTTCACCTTCAGCTGTGGCCAGCTTCCAGCCGGTATCTTTTTGTGCCGGTGGCCAGTCTACAATGTCCTTCAACCTGGCAGTAGTATCTTTAAAACCAAGATTTTGCATGAACAGGCCGTTGGCCTCTGCGGTATGTGTGCTGATAAGGCCATCTTCACGCGCCAGTGCCATTAATGTTTTTTGCCTGAGTAAATCGTAGTAAGCTTCCATTAGTTCAGTATCCCCTGTATATTTATAATCTTCCATGACCAACAGGGAGGTATGCAATAACCACTCTGTCGGCCAGGTGGGATGATCCATGAAATGCTCAATGGTTTGCTTCGCCATCGAGTATTCGCTGTCGGTACAGAAATGACCAAGCTGGTTTATATATGCATCTCCTTCATAGGGAATGCGTTCCCTGTCACCGTCAATGTAAAGTCCGGTAAAAGAGGTGGCCTTCATGCTGTATTTACATATATCCCAGATCTGGTTCAAGACCGTATCTGAACAAAAAAACTGACTCTGACCAAAGTCAAAGTATTGAAAATAGGCCTTTTGCCATACATCATCGGCAGTGAATCCTACTTCAGCTTGATCAATCTCACAATATCTGAAGGGCGTAATAACTTCGAAAGAATCCGGGAGCTGGACTGCCTTGTAGTTGGTATTCCGTTGATCGGGAGGAAGCTCTAACACATAATGGCTCTTTTCCGGATGAACCGGTAATTTTATTTCCTGGGAACGAATTGAACCACCTGGATCCATATCGATCTTGCCATCCAATAGTTTTTCCCCTAAACGGATGACTAATGTGTCAGGCTGCCGGGTTTTATAAGTAAGTTCCATTGTTCCAAAAGCATCTTTACCAAAATCAATAAAATAGCTTCCGGGGGCAAGCTCTGTAAGCAACAGGGGTGAAATCAATTCTGACTGGAAATAATTCTGGGTAGAAATGGTCTCCCGGGTTAGTGCAGTCTTAAACTGCTGGGAATTGGAATACTCGCTCAGCCGGTTGTCCTGATCCCATATCCTAACTTTCCAGAAATAGGATGTATTGGGCTGAAGTGGCGAGCCACCATGCTCGATATTAATGGACTGGTCACTTCTCACCTGTTTGCTGTCCCAAACATCTCCAATATTTTTCATAAGGAGTTCCTTCTTTGAAGCAACCAGTACCTGATAAGCTTTTTGATATACAGCTTCCTCGGGAACAACCCAGCTGTATTCAGGCATTGGATCCTGGATTGGAGTACGATCAGGGTCTCTAAGGTATTCAACGCGCATTCCGTTCGGAACACCCCCATCAGGATTGCCGAATGCTTTTGATAATTCATTGCACTTCTGACGCAAAGAGGCAATTACCCTTTTATGATCATCTTTTCCTGCTAGGTTATTGATTTCCCGGGGATCCTTCTCAAGATCATACAGTTCTTCTGCTGAGCGGTCATTGACATAACGGAGGTATTTCCATTCCGGAGTCCGTACTCCTTCACTCGGGGGGATATTTTCAAACTCCCATAAATGCTCAATCAGAACCGTATCACGATCAATGGATCTTGATTTTCCGGATACAAGGGGATGCAGGCTCTTTCCATGCCAGGTGGCAGGTTGCTTCAAGCCGGCAAGATCTATTATGGTAGCAGGTACATCGATATTCAGAGCCATTTCATCAATGGTTTTGTGTCCTTTCGACCGGGGATCATATATAATCAGTGGTACCCGGATGGAATTATCGTACATCAACCATTTTCCTGCCAATTGCCTTTCACCTAAAAAATACCCATTATCACCCATTAGTATAATCACCGTATTTTTATCAAGACCTTTCTCTTTCAGCTTCTTCCTGATTTTGGCAATTTCAAGATCAATCCCTCCTATCATACGATAATAACCTTTCACACTATGCTGGTATTTTTCAGGAGTATCATACCTCCAGTACCAGCGTGTTCTGTTGAATCCCTCCCGGACAGGCAAGGGCAATTGCTCAAAATATTCATCTCCGGCTAAATCGGGACCGGGCATGTTCATATCCTGGTACAGAGGGTCAGTTTCTTCCTGCCAGAAATATTGCTCTTTCGCCCCGTCATGGGCATGCGGTGCACTAAAACTGAGAGACAGGCAGAAGGGTCTGTCAGCCTGGGACTCTTCAATGAAATCCAGGGCTTTCTGGCCTGTATACCTTGTTAAATGAACGGTATCCTTACCCAGGGTTTTATAATAGTAACCCCGGTAATCATCATATTGATTATTCCGGTCATAATCTTCTATAACATCAAACATCTGCTCCTTATTAGCATAGTTCACTCCGAATTTTCCAAAAAAGGCAGTGCTATATCCCCCATCTTTTAATAGTTGCGGATACGAATACAACATGAACCTGTCACTGATTGGTCCGGTTTGAAAAGTATACCGGTGCAGGCGTTCATGGACACCGCTAAACAGGCTTGCCCGGCTGGCAGAGCAGATCGGGGTTGTAACAATGGCATGACTGAACCAGGTACCCTCCCTGGCCAACTTGTCCATCTGCGGTGTCTGGATAATTTCGTTTCCGGCATGGCCAAGGGCATTCCAGCGCTGGTCATCGGTCAGGATAAAAATAATATTTGGCGGATTGTCCGGGGCTTTCCCATAAACCCTGATCGGGAGAACCGAGAGCAAGAGTAAGCTGCTGATCAGTATTTTTTTCATGTCATAGATATTTATTACCATCTTATTTTATTTTTGGCTTTAAAAACTTGCCGGTATAGGATGTCGGATGCTTGCACAGGTCTTCTGGTGTACCCTCAAAAAGGACCTCTCCTCCATCCTCCCCTCCTTCAGGACCCAGATCGATGATCCAGTCCGCTGATTTGATCACTTCAAGATTATGTTCGATGATGACCAGGCTATGCCCTTTACCAATCAATTCCTGGAAAGCATCAAGCAATTTCCGGATATCATGGAAATGGAGTCCTGTTGTGGGTTCATCGAAAAGAAAAAGCAGGTTTCTACCAGCATTTTCCCGGGACAGGAAAGAAGCGAGTTTAACACGCTGGCTTTCGCCACCGCTGAGGGTACTGGAAGATTGTCCTAATTTTACATAACCAAGGCCAACATCTGCCAGGGGCTTTAGTTTATCAATGATCCTCTTTTCAGCATTCCCATCAGCTTCCGAAAAGAATTCAATTGCCTCATTTACTGTACATTCTAATAGGTCGTAAATATTTTTTTCCCGATACCTCACATCCAGTACATCATCCTTAAATCGCTGCCCATGGCAACTGTCGCAGACCAGGTGCACATCTGCCATAAATTGCATTTCCACCTTGATAATTCCCTCTCCCTGGCATTCTTCGCAGCGCCCACCGTCAATATTAAACGAAAAATGAGATGCCTTGAAACCCTGTACGACAGATGCCTGCTGGTAAGCATACAACTTCCTGATCTCATCAAATGCCTTCAGGTAAGTGACAGGATTGGACCGTGATGACTTTCCTATGGGGTGCTGGTCGACCATCTCTATGCCATCCAACATTTGAATATCTCCCCGGACCAGGTCATGATCCCCTGGCTTCTCTCCATGACCCTGGAATTTTTTGAGGAGTGCCTGATACAAAATGCTGGTGACAAGGGATGACTTACCTGATCCGCTAACTCCGGTGACAACCGTCATTACATTGAGCGGGAATTTAACATCGAAGTTTTTAAGGTTATTCTCCCTGGCTCCGAGCAACTCAATGAAATTATGCCACTTCCTTCGCTTCCCGGCTATCTTTATCATTTCCTGTCCGGTGAGGTACCTGGCAGTCATACTTTTTCCTTCTCCATCAAGTTTTGCAGGATCTCCCTGGAACACTACCTCCCCTCCAAGCCTCCCTGCCATGGGGCCCATGTCAATGATCTGTGCTGATGCCCTGATGATATCCTCATCATGTTCTACAACTAATACAGTATTCCCCAGTTTTTCCAGATTTTTCAATACACCAATAAGCAGGTGTGTATCTCTGGGATGTAGCCCTATGCTTGGCTCGTCCAGGATATACATAGAACCCACCAGGCTGCTGCCGAGTGAGGTGGCCAGGTTGATCCGCTGGGATTCGCCTCCAGACAGGGTGGAAGAGAGCCGGTTCATGGTAAGGTACCCCAATCCGACCTGCACCAGATAACCAAGCCTGTTATGGATCTCCTTGAGAATTCTTCCGGCTATTTCTTTCTCATGCTTAGAAAGCCTTATTTTCATAAAGAATTCATACAGATCATGTACAGGCATTAATACAAGCTCCTGGAGGGAACGTTTATTGACTTTAACATACGAAGCCTCCTTTTTAAGCCTGGTACCATGGCATGTTGGACAGGTGGTTTTTCCCCGGTACCGGGAAAGCATAACTCGGTACTGAATTTTATACTTCTTCTTCTCAAGATAGTCGAAAAATTTATTCAATCCCTTGAAATACTTGTTACCGGTCCACAGCAAGTCTTTTTGTTCTGCAGTCAGCTGATAATAAGGCTTGTGCACGGGGAAATCAAAATTTGCAGCCTGTAGGATAAGTTTTTCCTTCCATCTGCTCATTTTTTCTCCCTTCCAGCATACGATTGCATCCTCATATATGGAAAGGCTCTTGTTGGGGATAACCAGGTCCTCATCAATTCCGATAATTCTGCCATATCCTTCACAGAGAGGACATGCACCAATCGGATTATTGAAACTGAACATATGGACATCCGGTTCATCGAATTTCATCCCGTCTATTTCAAAAGAATCCGAAAAAACACATACCTTATCATCCTGATCGACCTGCAGATGACATTTTCCCTTTCCAAGACTGAAGGCAGTCTGAATGGAATCTGCATACCTTGCTAGTGAATCTTCATCCATCTGGACCTTAACCCTGTCGATAACAACCGGGATCTGGCTACCTGATACAGGGAGGTCTTCCCCCTTCAACATATCCTCGATCCTGGTGAATCCAGAATTCAGGACCAGCCGGGTTATTCCTTGTTTTAGTAATAATTCAAGCTGCTCCCTCACATCTCTTTCTGCTACAAAAAGAAAGGGGGAAAGAATGACTACCTCTGAACCGGGACCAAGGTCAGCCATGAAATTCACAACATCCGAAACAGCATGCTTTTTCACTCTCCTGCCGCTAACCGGTGAATAGGTTTTCCCTATCCGTGCGTACAGAAGCTTCAGATAATCATAGATTTCCGTTGATGTCCCAACTGTTGATCGGGGATTCCTTGTATTGACTTTCTGTTCTATGGCAATGGCAGGTGGAATACCGTTGATCATATCCACATCGGGCTTATCGATCCTGCCAAGAAATTGTCTTGCATAGGATGAAAGGCTTTCAACGTAACGCCGCTGTCCTTCAGCATAGAGGGTATCAAATGCAAGTGAAGACTTACCCGAACCGGATAATCCAGTGATTACAATGAATTTATTGCGAGGGATTTTCAGATCAATGTTTTTCAGATTATGTACCCTGGCCCCTTTTATCTCTATAAACCTCTCAATCGGTATGACATTCTTTGGCATGAAAATTGCAATAAAGTTAAAGCTTGTTTAACATCTTTTAACTGTTTTCAAAAGTAATATTTTTTGTATTATTGATAATTTTGTTTTACTTGCACACTCAAATTAATTCACAATAGCCAACCTAAAAACGGAGGACTGCCTATAGCTCAAGATCTACCCTGATTGAATCAAAATAGGAGGTAGTTTTGAAATTACAACAACGTTCAGATCAAGATCTGGTCAAGCGGTTTATCCAAGGTGATCAACCCAGCATTGAGGTTCTGATTAAGAGGCACAAAAACAAAGTCTTCACATACATCATACTTATTGTCAAAAATCAGTCACTGGCTGAAGACATTTTCCAGGATACTTTTATTAAGGTCATTAAATCCTTAAAAGAGGGAAAATACAAGGACAATGGAAAGTTTGTGTCCTGGGTAATCAGAATCGCCCATAATCTGACCATCGATCATTTTAGAAAAGAAAAGCAGATCAATACTTATTCCAACGAGGATTATGAGGCGGACATCTTCAACTCCAGAAAACTTTCTGAGAGTACGGTTGAAGATATCATGGTTGAAAGCCAGATCATCAAGGAGGTCAGGTTACTCATCGATGAACTGCCTGAGGACCAGAAGCAGGTAATCCTGCTTAAGGCATTATGGAGGTCTGAGTTTCAAGGAGATAGCTGACCAAACGGATGTGAGTATCAACACGGCACTTGGCCGGATGAGATATGCATTGATCAACCTGAGAAAGCTGATTGAGCAGAAAAATCTCAGTTTGACAAAAATTTAATATCTAACATCCATACTTTTTCCTGTTTTTCGCCGTTTGGTATGTATGATCATAATTTAAACTGCCTATGGTGAATGTCTCTACCCTTGTTTACGTACTGGAGAATCTGGAGAGTAAGGATGGAGAGTTAACTAATCTGGAGGAATTACTTGAAGAGGAGGAAGCATATTTGAAGAAGATATTTGGCGCACTTGATGGGTCAAATTTGCAGGTAAATCCAGAATTAGTGAAACGAATCCTGAAAACAGCCAGTACTACTTAGAAAGTCTGAACTGCTTTAAAAGAAAACCGTTTTAGTTTAAACTAAAACGGTTTTCTTTTTTTATGGGGTGGTACAACGCAGCTACATATCCCGCTGCGCGAAACAGGTCAGGCTGCTTTTGCACCACCCCATACAAAAAGAAAAACATCTGAGATTCTCACAGGATAATAACAAACCCCGATTCCTTATTGTAAGGGATATTAAATGAGGAACCTATCATTTTAAGCTTGCTTAAAATGTCAGAGACGATTTAATATCCCTTAAAATATCAGTCCTCGGGTTTGTTGTGATAAAGGAGCTTGATGGTATGGCAGGCGATGATCCCTGCTGTTTCTGTCCGGTAAACTGCCTCTCCAAGGTTGATTTCACGGTAATCATTTTGCAGGGCTGCTTTAATCTCGTTGAGAGCAAAATCTCCTTCCGGCCCAATCAAAATGATCCATCTTTGGTCATTAAGAGGCTTATGAATCAATAAATTGGCTGGCAGTCGTATTACAATGTGCGATCATTTTGATATCCGCGGAGGAGCGGTCCAGGAAATCGCTGAGGAGGATTTCCCTGTTCAGCCTGGGCAGCAGGGCACGCCCGCTTTGCTTCATGGCCGAAATCAGTATTTTCTGCGACCGGTCATGCCTGATGCGGTTTCGTTCAGACCGGGCACAAATGATTGGCGATATCTCATCCACACCTATCTCGGTTGCCTTCTCGAGAAACCATTCAAATCGATCAGTACTTTTAGGTGGCGCAATGGCGATATGCAGATGATAGTCCCTGCGCAGATAATCTTTTATGAAATTGCTTATAAGGACCTGGCAGGCCTTTGGGTCAGGAACAGATATAAGCCCATTGTAATAATTCCCTTTTCCATCCACAATCTCCAGAGCATCTCCCACTTCCATTCGTAATACTTTAATGATATGCCGGGATTCCTCTTCACTGAGTATGGCCTGCTTATGATCAATCTGGCTGGTATAAAAGACAGGCATGGATTCTTTTTATTTATTGAATGGAGATCTTTATTCAACAGGTGGTTCATCATCCTCCTGCATCCTGCGGAGGAACATGGCTTTCTTTCTCGGATCTGAAAGCACATACAAATAGGCTACCTCATCCCTGGGTGTTTTCATCTTCCGCTGGCTGGTTTTTACCTCCTCTATGGCAACATTGAATTCCCTGTTGCTCGATAAAACACTCATGACTCCCCTGGTATAGCCAAAATAATACCAGTTCCTTCGGTCAAGTTCAAGGTAAATATCCACCATGTCACCGTTGCGCCGTTTTGTGAATTCTATGTATCCGTCCATCTGTCTATTGATCTGGTCCCCATTTATGCTTCCCAGGGATATTTTACCTTCAGATCTGTACGAACGGGACAATTGGTTCCAGACCAATTTTACATTGGTAATGAAGAGGGTATGTGTCAGTTCCGGGACCGATGTCTGGTATTCTCCGTAGAGTCCCAATTCGGTCTGATATTTCTCTGCCCTGTCAGTGCCAATCAATTCCCGGAGGTTTTTTACATACAGTGGGGCTGCCAGATCTACAGCCTGAAGGCCAGGCATCGCATCAATCTCTGCTGCCATGATCTCAAATGCATCTCCAGACATGAAATAATTCAGGGAGAGGGTAAGGTTTAACTCCGTTTCCTTTGTATTCAAATTATGCAAAACATTACCGACCGAGGATATCCTGACCTGGCCTGGCCTCATACCCGTGCTGATCTTACCTTCCCCGTTGAGTACACAATCACTTCTGGATAATCTAAGCAAGCTGCCAGGGGATCGGTCCGGGTAACGGAGTTTTTCCCTGCTGGAGATGCGGTATTCATCACTCTGCCTGTCATAGTATAGTATCCCGCTTGCAGTAATAACATACTGGTCACGTGGTAATTTCTTCCTGCTCAGGAAAGCCGGATAGATATTCACTGAATCTCCTGCCATAAACAAGCCGGCATATGTATAATTCATGTCTATATCAAAGGGCTGCTCCGGAACGGGGATATACACGAAGGCAGGATCAATCTCTGCCCTGAATTTCAGGTAGGTATCCTCATTGATATCGCAGTCATGAATTATGCTTGCTCCGCCGTTGAAGGTCAGGTAAGTTCTTCGTGCATCCACTTCCACATTGCCCTGGAAGGAAAAATACGGACTTAGCATAAAATACTGATCTATTCCGATAAGTCCTTCTGCAATGGTATTTATTGAATCATCCACGCTGATCTCATGAAAAAATATGGACTGTGGCTCTCCGGATTCATTGACATAATCATGATAACCTGTACCAGTATAACTGAACTGCCCCAGCACCTGTACGGTGGCATTGTAAAACCGGTGTTCTTTCATCTCTCGGTTAGCAACAATACTTGCTTCGATCAGTTCCTCCATTACGCCGTCAGGATCAATGACCACCTGCCCATCACCTGGATAGATGTAAGCATCTGCCACCCTGAGAAAGGTCACATTGGATCCCCTGAGGATATTACGGCTGTAATCATACGTGGCCCTGTTTGAAACGAAACTCAGGGAATCCTGTTCGCGATCAATGGATATGTACCGCGGTCCGACCATGATCTCTTCTCCGTATTCATCCATTGCTATATCAGCAATCGTATCCGTATCTGAAGCAGAACCCATTTCAAGTTCTGTACGTTCCATATCCCACCTGAAAAGATCCAGTCTGCTAACATACTTATTTTCAGGGAATTCAACCAGGGAAAAATCTTCATTTGTTCTGAACAGACCAGAAAGGTTTTCAAAATCCACATGAGCATTGATATTATCTGTAATCAGGGTATAGCCATCTGTATTCACTGATTTTAACCTGAATTCTGCCGTGTCAGCGTTAAAAACATTGGCCGTATAACTGAAATTTTCTGAGTTAAGCACAGAGTTGGTGAGTTCCATCCTGCCAGCACCGGATAAACCGGTAGATGTAAGCGTCAGGGTACCCCTAAGAGAGGTTGAATCGTTAAGGATGACGAAGGGATTGGCTCCTTCTTCAATGAGCATGGTATCGCGGTAAGGATACCAGATCAAATCATTCATGGTAGAGGTTACCAGGGGATATTGTACACCTGTAAGCTCTTGCTGGATCTTGAATTCAGATGCATTTGTGAACATGGAATCCGGGTGAAATACGATATCACCAGCTATCCCATCAGATGTCAGGTAGGAAAACCTGCCCGATCCCCGGAGTCCGGCATTACTCAACATGATAGAATCGTGATAATGCCCTAAGCCACCATAAATCCCCAAGCCGGAAGAATCTGTCATATATTTGAATCCCAGCGAGTTATCTTCCTGGATACGGAGCGTCTCCTCAATGGCAGGAAAAACATTTGCCGATCGCAGAATCCCTTTCAGATTGAGACTGATCTGCGAGAAATTATCAAGGCTGTCAATGGCAAAGGGATATACTTCAAAGTAAAAGTCCTCCCTTTCATAAACACCATCCTGTATGGCCACATCATCATAATAAATAAATGCGTTTTTGGTACTGCTAAAAACAGGATAGCTCGGTATTTTCTTCCGTCCTGATTTATTATCCGGGTTATCAATCAGCAGTTCGCCGGTCATATCCTCAAGCATACTGGCGATATCAAGCACTGACGTTTGTCCGAACTCATCAAGTTTCTCTGTTTTTACTTTCATACTCAGAGAATCAATATTCGTAAGCTTGATCTTAAAAGTATCATAGTTGAAATAGAAATTCCTGCCATAGAATGTGAAAAGTCCCGCATCAATCACCCCATCAAATATAAAATCACGGTTGCTTCTCATGGTTATTTTTTGGTTGGCCGGAAAAATATTAACCGCCTGTGCATTACTCAACTGGATTTGCTTCACACCGTTGATATGAAGGTCAAAGTTTCTCAGATCCAGGCTGGCATTTTCAAGAGGTGCCTGAGTTTCAGAAATGAAATTGATCACATCATAATCGATATAATCGACACTGGCATAGATCCAGTCATAGGATTTTTGCCGCATGGTAACCCTGTCCTCCTCCAGGTCATAGGTTACAAAACCAAGCTCTGCCAGCTGTTTTAACAACTGCTGCGCATGCGCGGGACGCATGCGTGCAAACCTGGCGAACTCGTTGCCGTAAAATGAAATGTCAAAAACATGTTCTGAATAACGTCTCAGTAGAACCAGCGGATTCTCATCATCTATACCCTGCATCCGAAAGTAGGTATAGGCATCATACAGGTTCTCGGATTGAAAATTGGCAAGTCCGGATGCCCCTCCTTCGCTCATCTTTAACTGTATCAAATTATCATCCAGTTGCCAGGAGAGCTGCTCGAAATTCATCTCAACACGGTGAAATGAGTTGTAGTAGGGAGAATACGATTGAAAACTGTTTGTCCTGCCGGATGAAAACCTGTTCTCATCCACGATATAATTCATTCCTATACTCGGATGATAAATGGAATCATCATCCACGTAAATAGAGATCTCTGCCTCGCTGGATGTGATCTTTTCAGGATCAAAAACATAGATATCAGAATTGGTAACAATGACAAGTGTATCATTTCTGAAAAAGTTCAGGTTAGCTTTCTGATCTTTCAGACTTGAACCAACCATCTTGGATCCAAACATACTGATCCCCCCATAATAATCAATGCCTTCGAAAATATCATCAAGTCGGAAACTGGCCTGGTATGATTCAAACCTGGGATAGTTGGCTGTGGTCTGTGAGACTATTCTTTCAACCTTATCATCCAGGCTGCCTAAAATTTCAAAGTCAAAATATTGCTTGTGGTAAAAGGCTACTGAATCTGCATGAAATTCATAAAACCGGAAATTGACGGTATATTCTTCCAGTGCAGCATATACCTGGTCAGGGGCATAACCTGCCCGCTCCCAGGTAATTTTCCCTCCATTTCCACGCCAGAAATGGCTCAAAGGATTATACGTGCCACTGGTCCCATAAAGCATGATACTGTCCCTTACTGCATTGCATGTCAAGTCTGTCGCATTGACGATTACCTGCACAGAATCATCAAAGAGAAGTTGAAAATCAGCTTTGGAGGATGTCCATCTGGTACTGCCTGATTCGTACAATATGCCGGAATTTAACAACTTCAAGGTGAACAAGAGATAATCATTTATCACAGGCAATGAAAAATCCCCCGATCCTGTAAAATGGTGCATGGACCGCAGCCAGTTTTGGTAATTTTCAGCTGGCCCATTGTCTACGTTAAAAGCATTGATAACCTGCAGGTAAGTGATAAAGTGGGGGCGCGGTCTGGCATTCTTATCCAGCATATTATTGGAAAGCGCAATGATCTGTGCCTTGGTGGTATCAAGCATCATCCCAGCATTCCAGGTTTCAATGAATGTTTGTATGATCAGGGGTTGTGCCTCCTCATCGCTGGTTCCCATAAATGTCACCAGCTCTCCGGGATAATTCTCAAGCTTTGTTGAAAACCTGCGAAATACTTCCTGTCCGGATATACCGGCACCCACCAGGAGAAGGATTATGGAAATCAGGATCCGCTGCTTCATCACTGAAATAAATAAACTTGCCTGAAATTAAACAGCTTTTCTATAAACTGCAACCAACCAATTGTTCATAACCTGTTTAACCACAAAATCCAAACCATTTCTTCCGGCGGCGGAATTTATTCTTTGAAGGCCATCTGAAAAAAATCCGCTCAGCATAAGAATGCCGCCGGACCGGAGCCGGACGGGGAATTGATCCATCACCCCGAGCAGCGAATTCAGGTTGATATTGGCCAGTATTACATCAAATGTCTTATTGCTAATAAAAGATAGTTCAGCCTGGAGCACCTCTATGCTGAGGCAGTCATTCAAGGCAATATTTTCAAGGGTATTACGATATGCCCAGGGATCATTATCAAGGGCTAATATGGTTTTTGCACCCATCTTTTCAGCCAGTATGGCAAGTATCCCCGTTCCACATCCAAGATCAAGGACAGCTTTCCCCTGGAAGTCCATTGTAAGCATCATCTGCAGCATGCCACGGGTTGTTTCATGATGGGCCGTCCCGAATGACATTTTCGGAGAAATTACAATATCATAATCCACCTTGCCTGGAGAAGGATGAAAAGGGGCCCTTACATAACAATTGGAAGTCACCCTTACGGCCTGGTATTCACTTTCCCATATTTCATTCCAATTCTGATCAGGAATGCTCCTGGCCTCAATGGATTCGATCTTTTCATACAACCCATGCCTGTCTATGAATGCCTGAAAATCTTCTTCATGATAGGAATCCTCTGGGATATAAGCCAGTATCCTTCCCAGCTCCTCCCTGAATCCCTCGAATCCGTAATGGGACAACAATGCCAGGATTAGTTCATGCTCATGTACCGGCATTTCGGCAAAGCAAATGTCAAGTTCTAGATACTCAGCCAAGGATTTTAGAAGGATTGTACAATGGCCATAAAGTCTTCTGCATTCAGCGAAGCCCCTCCAATAAGTCCCCCGTCCACATCCGGATTAGCAAATAATACCTTGGCATTGGATGGTTTACAACTACCGCCATACAGGATGGTCAGGTCGTCTGCGATAGCATCTCCAAACCTATCCTTGATCAGTTGCCGGATATAGGCATGCATTTCCTGTGCCTGCTCCGGTGTGGCAACAACTCCCGTGCCAATGGCCCAGACAGGTTCATAGGCAATGATGATCTTACCCATATCGCCTGCATCCAGGTCAAAAAGGGCAATTTCTACCTGAGTTTTAATTACGTCGAACAGTTTACCGGATTCCCGCTCTTCGAGCACCTCCCCACAGCAGAATATTGGGACAAGACCGTTTTCAAGGGCCCTTTTTACTTTTTTATTCAGCATGGCATTATCCTCCCCAAAAATAGTCCTCCGTTCAGAGTGACCTAAAATCACATACGCTGCTCCTGTAGACCTTACCATCCCGGCCGATACTTCACCAGTAAAGGCACCGTTTGCCTCAGCAGCACAATCCTGGGCACTTAGTCCGACACCGTTCAAAACCCGGGAAACCTCTGTAAGATGTATAAATGGAGGTGCCACGATAACGCCCACATCACCCTCAACCTGCTCATTCATTGCATTTACACTTTTTGCCAGGTCAATACCCTCCTGGAGTGTATTGTTCATTTTCCAGTTTCCGGCTACGATTTGTTTTCTCATAATTGAATAATAGTTATGGTTATAAAAAAATACTTCTTAAGCATATTGAATCCTGGGATCAAGATAAGCATAGACCAGGTCCACCAGGATATTAATGATCACAAAAATAACAGATATCAGGATGACTGATCCTAGAACCAGCGGAAAATCATAATTATTTAAGGCATTTACGATAACATATCCGAGTCCCTTCCATCCAAATATATACTCTACAAAGATCACACCGGCCATCAGGGAGGCGAACCATCCACTGACAGCGGTGACCAGGGGATTCATAGAATTCTTGAGGGCATGCCGGAAAATGATCCTGGAAAATGACAGGCCCTTTGCCCTGGCCGTACGAATATAGTCCTGGCTCAGCACATCCAGCATGGAATTCCTGGACAACTGAACAACCACCGAAAGGGGCCTGATACCCAGCGTGATTGCAGGCAGCAACAGATTTTTAAGCTGCAGGTGAACGCCTTCTCCATAGGCATCCACTTCCAAAATGTTCCCGGTCAGGTTTAATCCTGTAAAATCCTGGAGTTTATAGGCAAATAACCATCCGATAAGGATGGCAGCAAAAAAGGAAGGCAGGGACATTCCTAGAGAAGAAACAACCAGGATAGCACGGTCATAAATACCATCCTTCCTGATAGCTGCAAAAATACCAGCCGCTGTTCCTATGATAAAGGCAAAAAACATGGAGCAGGCAGCCAGTAGGAAAGTATTTGGCAAGGCTGTCCCCAGTATCTGTCCCACTTTCTCCCGGCTCTGGAAGGACCTCCCCAGGTATGGAGTCTTCAGCACAAGTACCCAGGTATCTGAAAACCTGACCAGTGTCCGGCTGTTTCCATATTCCGCGGTATTGAAATAAAAATAACTCTCCTGGTTCAAATGATCATGCAAAGAAAGGAAGGAAAGATCGTTCAGGTAGTGGAGGTATTGCTGGGACATCGGCCGGTTCAGTCCCAATTCCACGCGTATCCTTTCCAATGTTGCCTGGTCAGCCCTCTGCCCTACCATCATCCTGGCCGGATCGCCGGGAAGGACATGAAATAAAAGGAATACAATCGTGATTACACCCCAGGCTACCAGGATTCCGTATAATAATTTTTTGAGCAAGTAAACTGCCACTGGCCTGCTATTATTCCCTCTTACCTTGTGGTATAAAAAGATTGAGACCTGCCACGATCAGCAAAAAAAGGAGAATGAAAAATCCAAGAATCAGGTTTTCCGATGCCTGCCTGTTGGCCGTCATCAAAGATGGCAGGATATTCTCGAAGGCTTCCAGCTCGGGAAAATCCCTGTAATGCCATTTGGCCAGTATGGTCCCCTCCTTGATCAAAAGGAGCCCTGGATTTGACCTGACAATGGTCTTCAGGGTAATTTCATCAGTGGTATGGAAACCAAAAGCAAGATCAAGGGTTTGCCTAACTTTTTCAATTTCCTGCTCACCGGAAGCTGTGGTACAATAGAATGAATGCCCTGCCTGTCCACTCCATACTGCCAGCCTTGAGGCATATTTCAAGGCATTGATATCCGCATCTTCAATATGTGTTGCTACCAGTAAAAAACTATACCCCTGATCCGAAAGCAGCGCGCTGGTTATATCTATATCTGTCTCATCAACAATGGTAAAGTCATGAATGGGAGGTTCATATCCTTTTTTTACCAGAATATGTTTTGAATCCACATAGGTCCAGGTTGTATCCTCCCAGGGGAAATTATCGTCGGTAAATTCTTCAATGTTCCCATCTTTTTCGTAATAAAGAAATGTTTTGAATTCATCCTGCATTGCTCCTTCAGGTATGCTCATTTTCGCAGGGATATGTGTCCCCACACTGTATGGCCTGAAATCAAGCATAGGCAAATGACGATAGGCATGAACTTCTATTCCCATAAAAACAAGGGTGAATACAATGATTGCCAGCCATGAGAAGGGAGGTTTAAATGCATCCTGTCCGACCCTCCTGAACCAGAAAATATGCAATACGAATGGTATGAGGATAAGATTCTTGAAAAAAGTTTGCCAGTTGGTCATGATGATGGCATCTCCAAAACATCCGCAATCCGACACTGGGTTGGTGAGTGCCAGGACAAAGGTTAGCAGGGTGAAAAACGATATAAAAACAAGCAAGGCCCATACAGCCAGTTTGTATCTAAGACGTAAAATCAGAGAAATCCCAATCATAAATTCCGCAGCGGCAAGGATGATGGCCAGCACCAGAGCGAAAGGTTCCAAAAAACCAAGATTGAAAGCATTGAAATAATCGGTAAATTTATAGGTAGATCCAAGCGGATCCACTCCCTTCACAAAGCCACTAAAAATGAAGACAATACCTAGAATAAACCTGGAGATAAGTGATAAAATATTTTCTGTTTTCATAAGAAGCTATAATCATGGACCAGTTGGAAAAAGCAGCTGCTGAATGGAATTAAATATGTCGTCCGGTGTAAGCATCTCCCCCTTGTTGTCACTGCAGTTAACAACCTGAAGAGCAGGGTCTGAAATAGCCAGATCCAGGTATACCTGCCGGACTTTTTTTTGAAAATCAAGATCCTGCTCATGAATATCTTTTTTCCCATTCAGGTAGTCCCTGTCTTCCCCACTGCGCACAGCTTTCAATTTCTGTCTGGTGAACTGGAAGGGAACATCCAGGAAAATATTCATGTCAGGCCTTGGAATTTTATGATATCCGTATTCAAATTTCAGGATCCAGTCCATGAGTGCCTCCCGTTCCTCTGAGGTTTCCAGCTTGGCACACTGGAAGGCAATGTTTGAAACCACATACCGGTCTGCCACTACGGTGATCTCATTGGCCAGCCATGTATCTATCATTTCTCTGGCATCATGCCGGTTGCCGGCATAAATGAGAGCTACCAGGTAAGGATGCACTGATTCCAGGGGACCCAGATCGCCGCGAAGGAACCTGGCAATCAACTCACCATAATAGCCATCTTCAGTCCTTGGAAAATGAAGGTACTGGTGGTTTATCCCTTCCTGCTTAAGGTAAGTGAGCAGGCGTTCAATCTGTGTGGATTTCCCCGATCCGTCAAGTCCTTCAATAACCATAAACCGATACCTGCCCTGCTTCATTAATTTCACGAAATATGGGGGTTTTTATTACTTTTGTCCAGCAAAACACCTTCCTGTAAATGAGTCCTAAAGATACATTTTTTTCCCATAAGCAATCCTTGTATTGTGGAGGAAGGATCCTTGATTTCAGTCAGCCCCGAATTATGGGAATCCTGAATATCACCCCCGATTCATTTTACAAGGGAAGCCGTCTGACGGATCCTGATGTGGTCCTTAGATCAGCCACAGATATGATCTCGGAAGGAGCTGACATACTGGATATTGGTGCTTATTCTTCCCGCCCGGGATCAGACGGCATTACTGCGGAAGAAGAAATCAGTCGGCTGGATATGGCCCTTGATACCATTCGGAAAAACCATCCTGATATGCTCATATCTGTAGATACTTTTCGCTCGGAGATCGCCGGCAGGGTGGTGCACGATTTCAATGTCAATATGATCAATGATATATCAGGCGGAGACATGGATCCGGAAATGTTCGGTACCGTAGCTGGACTCCAGGTACCCTATATCATGATGCACATGAAGGGCAAACCGTCAGATATGCAGGAACATGCCGAATATTCGGATGTTGTAAAGGAGATCATTCTTCATTTCTCGGAGAAGTTAAGGCAGCTCAACAAACTTGGTGTAAACGACATTATTATTGATCCTGGCTTTGGTTTCGCCAAGACCATTGAACATAATTACCAGATACTCCAGCAACTTGAAGCATTTCACATCTTTAACCAGCCATTAATGGTGGGAATATCTCGAAAATCCATGATTTACAATGTACTTGGCAGCAATCCTTCACTAGCCCTCAATGGCAGCACGGTGCTGCACACCATTGCCCTGATGAAAGGAGCTGATATCTTGAGGGTACATGATGTGAAAGAAGCCCGTGAAGCGATCATGCTGGTCAGGAAAACATTTACACATTAATCTCGTAATACCTTACGGCTCACAGATTTTATTAATTTTGTCAAACATTTCACAATTTAACCCATGTTGCCGACATTCATTCACATAAGGCCCCTTGATGTAATCGATGTGCTGCTGGTAGCCTATCTGATGTACCAGGTATACATGCTTATCAGGGGTACAGTGGCCATGAATATTTTTATCGGGATCCTGTCATTTTACCTGCTGTGGATCATCGTAAGGGCCCTTAAAATGCAACTGCTGGGTTCTATCCTCGGACAGATCATAGGGGTGGGTGTTATCGCTTTGATCATCGTCTTCCAACAGGAAATAAGACGTTTCCTGATATTTATAGGGAATCAGTATTTCAGCCGCAACCGGCTGTCTTTGGAAAGGGTCATTCCGATCAATATCACGCCCCAACCCAAAGTGAAAATCAAATCCATTATCAAGGCAGTGATTAATATGGCTAAATCGAAAACCGGGGCATTGGTAGTGATCGCGAGGAAATCAGAACTGACTGTCTACGCGGAAACAGGTGACTCCCTGACTGCAGAAACCTCCAGCCGGTTGATCGAAAGCATATTCAACAAGGAAAGTCCACTGCATGATGGGGCTTTGATCATCAATGGTGACAGGATAGTGGCAGCAAGGTGTGTACTGCCAATTTCAGAGAACCTCAACCTGCCACCAAACTATGGACTAAGGCACAGGGCAGCGCTCGGGTTGTCAGAAAATACGGATGCCCTCACCATCATTGTATCAGAACAGTCCGGAAAAGTATCCATCGCTGAATCAGGCAAACTTTTAACAGATGTCGGAGCCAAAGAACTGATGTCTAAACTGGACCTTGATTTTGCTTAAGTCTTTCTAAGCCTGACTTTTGATTCTTCTCCCTTGATGATTCTTTGTACATTTTTTTTATGGGTAATGAGGACCAGTATTGTGATCATTCCCGAAAAAATCAACAATGGCAGTTGAAGCGGATGAGGTAAAACCAAACCCATCAGTGGAAGGGAGATGGCAGCAAGTATGGAGCCCAGGGATACCATACGGAAAAGTCCCAATGCAAGGATAAAAACCACCAGGCTTCCCACAGCCGCCATTGGCATCAGTCCCATTACAACCCCCAGCAGGGTCGCCACCGCTTTCCCTCCTCTGAATCCAGCAAACAAAGGATAGATATGGCCTATTGCGGCAGCCGTGCCGCAAAGTATGCGTAGCCATAGTATCCATTCCTGATCAGCGATGAGGGATGGGTAAAGGTAGGGCAAAAAGGTGGCTCCGAAGCCCTTGGCAATATCCAGCAAAAGAACAGGCAGACCGGCCTTCCATCCCAGCACCCTCCAGGTATTGGTGGCCCCGGCATTCCTGCTGCCATAGTCCCTTACGTCCTTACCGTAAAATACCTTGCCTAGCCAGACAGAAAAAGGCAGTGAACCTAACATGTAGGCCACTGCCATTAAGATTACTCCTGAAAATATTACCTCTTTAACAGGCAACATAGGATATTATAGCTGCGGTCCGGCCGCAATCAGTTTCCTGGTATCTTCGGTATCGGCAAAATGTTCGAAATTGGCGATAAACTTCTTCGCCAACTCGGTAGCCTCGGCATCCCATTCTGCCGCATTGGGCCAGTTATCCCTGGGATTTAACAGGGAAGAGTCCATGCATGGGACTACCTTAGGTATTTGCAGGTTGAAGATCGGGAGCGTTTCATATTCCACATCGTCAAGGCTTCCATCCAGGATGCAGTCGATGATCCCACGAGTAGCCGTGATGTCGATACGGTGCCCGCCTTTATTATAACCACCGCCAACCCATCCGGTATTGACCAGCCAGGCATTGGCGCCATGTTCCTTCATTTTCCGGGTCAGTTCATTGGCATAGATGACGGGGTCAAGCAACAGGAAGGCAGCCCCGAAACAGGCTGAGAATGAAGGCATTGGCTCTGTAATCCCGCGTTCAGTGCCCGCTACTTTGGCTGTATACCCGCTGATAAAATGGTATTTGGTCTGGTCTTCCGTCAAACGGGAGACAGGAGGTAAGACACCGAATGCATCTGCTGTAAGGAAGATCACATTCTTGGCATGGCCTGCTTTGGAAGGCGGACCAACAATATTCTTGATATGGTAAATGGGATAGGAGACCCTGGTATTGGCCGTTTTGGAATCATCCTCCCAGTCTACATCTCCTGTGTCCCAGTCCACTTCCACATTTTCAAGCAGGGCATCCCGTTTGATGGCATTGTATATATCCGGTTCCTTTTCCGGGTCCAGGTTGATGGTCTTGGCATAACAGCCACCTTCGAAATTGAAGATGCCCTCATCGTCCCATCCATGCTCATCGTCTCCGATCAGGTGACGTTTGGGATCGGCTGACAGGGTGGTTTTACCGGTTCCTGAAAGTCCGAAGAATAGGGCTGAAACACCGTCATCCCCTACATTTGCTGCGGCGTGATTGCTGGATATCCCCCTGAGGGGCAGGTAGTAATTCATGACAGAAAAGATCCCCTTCTTCATTTCCCCGCCATACCAGGAACCACCTATGCAGGCCCGCTTCTCCTTCAGGTTAAATACGGCATAAACCTCACTGTGCATATGGTGCTTCTCCCAGTTTTTGTTGGTGGTCTTGGAAGCATTCAGAACCACGAAATCGGGTTCAAAATCCTTCAGTTCCTCTTCACTTGGGCGGATGAACATGTTCTTGACAAAATGAGCCTGCCAGGCCACTTCCACGATAAACCTGACCTTCATGCGGGTATCCACGTTGGCCCCTACAAAACCATCCTGTACATAAAGCTTTTTCCCAGAAAGCTGTTTGGTTGAATTGTCATAGAGCTCCTTCCATATCTCCTCGGAAAGGGGTTTGTTATCGGATAATTTCCGCTGCTCGTTTCTCCACCAGATGTTTTTCTCATTCTCAGATTCCCTGATGATGTATTTGTCCTTTGGGGAACGGCCGGTAAAAATCCCGGTGTCGACAGCTACGGCTCCTGTGCTGGTCAGGTGTCCGCGCTCGAATCCCTCCAGGGAAGGATCGGTTTCATGTTTGAAAAGTTCTTCATAGGAAAGGTTATGGTATATCTCCTGTACATCAGATATTCCGTATTGTGAGAGGTCCAAATGGCTGGTTCCTTTTGTCATGGTTTTTCTCTTTATTATTGGTTTATTCTTGATTTTCCGCAAATATACAAAAATATGTTGTTGAACATATATAGAAATGAAAAAAGAGGCCCCAAATTACGGAGCCTCTTCCTTTTTGGTTATTTACTTCTTTCCCTAACCCTGTTTTATAGCGGCCTGTGCAGCAGCAACCCTGGCAATGGGTACCCTATACGGTGAACAGCTTACGTAATTCATTCCCACACTGTGGCAAAATTCAACAGAACTGGGCTCACCCCCATGTTCTCCACAAATCCCGACCTTTAGATTCGGATTGGTGGAACGTCCCTTTTCTGTTCCCATTTGCACCAGCTGGCCAATTCCCTCCTGGTCTAAAACCTGGAAAGGATCATGCTTGAGTATTCCAGCATCTACATAGATGGGCAGGAATTTGCCGGAATCATCCCTGGAATAACCGAAGCCCATCTGGGTCAGGTCATTGGTCCCGAATGAGAAAAACTCGGCATGTTCTGCGATCTTGTCTGCAGTCATGGCTGCACGCGGGATCTCAATCATGGTTCCGACAAGGTATTCAATTTTGTCACCACGCTCTTCAAAGACCTTATCTGCAGTTGAGCGGATGATATCTTCCTGCATCCTGAATTCCTGTACAGTCCCGATAAGCGGGATCATAATCTCAGGGATGGCTTTGATGCCCTTTGCTTTTAGGTTTAGTGCAGCTTCAATGATGGCACGTGCCTGCATCTCTGAAATTTCAGGATAAGTATTGCCCAAACGGCATCCCCTGTGTCCCAGCATGGGATTGAATTCATGCAGGTCTTCCACCTTGCTTTTGATCTCTTCAACTGTAATACCCATTTCCTTGGCCATTGCCTGCTGGTTCTCCTCTTCATGTGGTACAAACTCATGGAGTGGCGGATCGAGCAGCCTTACAGTAACGGGAAGGTCATGCATGGCTTCGAATATACCCTCAAAGTCAGCACGCTGGATGGGCAACAATTTCTCAAGTGCCTTACGGCGTCCTGCTTCATCTTCAGCCAGGATCATTTCACGCATGGCCATGATCCTGTGTCCTTCAAAAAACATATGTTCGGTACGGCAGAGCCCTATCCCTTTGGCTCCAAAATTCCGGGCAACCCTGGAATCTTTCGGACTGTCAGCATTTGTCCGGACAGCCATTTTAGTATGTTTTTCAGCAAGGTCCATCAATTTCCCGAAATCACCGCTCAGGTCAGGATCCTTGGTGGCTATTTGTCCCTCGTAGACCTCACCTGTAGATCCGTTCAGAGAGATCCACTCTCCTTCCTTGAACACCTGTCCATCAACGGTCATGGTCCGCGCCTTATAATCGATTTTTATTCCACCAGCCCCAGAAACACAACATTTACCCATCCCACGGGCAACCACTGCAGCATGAGAAGTCATCCCGCCACGGGCAGTCAGTATCCCTTTGGCCACATTCATACCTCGAAGATCCTCAGGTGATGTTTCAACCCTGACAAGAACTACCTGCTTACCATCCTCTACCCATTCTTCTGCCTCATCAGCAAAAAATACCATTTGTCCGGATGCAGCTCCTGGAGAAGCCGGGAGGCCTTTTGCAAGGACCCTGGCTTTACTAATGGCATCACCGTCAAAAACAGGGTGCAGCAATTCATCCAGTTTGTTCGGTTCAATTCTCAGCAGGGCTGTTTTGTCATCCAGCATGCCCTCATCCACAAGGTCCATGGCAATTTTCACCATGGATGCACCCGTGCGCTTTCCATTCCTGGTTTGCAGCAGCCAGAGTTTTCCTTCCTGTATGGTGAATTCCAGGTCCTGCATATCTTTGTAATGCCTTTCCAGCTTATTCTGGGTGTCAAAAAGTTCCTTGTAGATCTCAGGCATTTGCTCTTCCAGTGAAGGATAATCAGCTACACGGTCCGCTTCGCTTACCTGGGCCAGTTCAGCCCATCTCTTGGATCCTTCCAGGGTGATCTGGCGGGGGGTCCTGATCCCTGCAACCACATCTTCACCTTGTGCATTGAGGAGGTATTCTCCATTAAAAATATTTTCTCCTGTACCAGCATCCCTGGTAAAGGCGACGCCCGTTCCGGAAGTATCTCCCATGTTACCAAATACCATGGCCTGTACATTTACAGCTGTCCCCCATTCCGATGGAATATTGTTCAGCTTACGGTAATAATCGGCACGGTCATTGTTCCAACTGTCAAACACAGCGGCAACTGAACCCCATAGTTGCTCCCATGCATCCGTCGGGAAATCTTTGCCGGTTTGATTCTTGACAGCAAGTTTAAACCTTTTAACCATGTCCTTCAGGTCATCAGTACTCAGATCTGTATCATCTTCTACTCCTTTTTCTTCTTTTATCACATCGATGATCTCTTCAAAAGGATCGTGATCTTCCTTTGATTCGGGCTTCATCCCCATCACCACATCACCGTACATCTGGACAAAACGGCGGTAGGAATCCCAGGCAAACCTGGCATTACCGGTCTTCTTTGCCAATCCCTCAACAACCTCATCATTCAAACCAAGGTTCAAAATAGTATCCATCATTCCTGGCATCGATGCGCGTGCACCTGAGCGCACAGAAACAAGACAGGGATTCTCGCTATCACCAAATTTTGAATTCATCAATTTTTCCACGTTGGTAATCCCATCCTCAACTTCTTCCTTCATGAGCTTGATGACTTCATCTTTGCCCAATTGATTATATTCAGTACAGACTTCAGTAGTAATAGTAAAACCGGGAGGCACAGGAACCCCGATCAGGTTCATTTCAGCCAGGTTGGCACCTTTGCCACCCAGCAGGTTTTTCATATCAGCTTTTCCTTCTGCTTCTTTGTTCCCGAATTTGTAAACTCTTTTGATTTTTGACATTTTAATGTATTTAAAATTCAACCAATTAGTACCCTAAATTTTTGAAAGTACAAATGTATTTAAAATATGCTTAAATCAAATCTAAATAAGTGATAAATAAGTGGTGATAATCAGTGTTTGCTACGGGGGTGGAAACGGATGATTGCATCTCTCAGAAATTCACGGTCCAGATGGGTGTAAATTTCAGTGGTAAGGATGGATTCATGACCCAGCATTTCCTGCACGGCACGCAGGTCAGCTCCCCTGTCAATCAGTTCTGTGGCGAAGGAATGCCGGAAAGTATGTGGACTGACATTTTTCTTTATTCCGGCCGCTGAAACCAGGTCCTTGATCATGGTAAAAACCATGACCCTTGACAACCTGCGGCCCCTTCGGTTCAGGAAGAGTATATCTTCGTGATCCCGTTCTATCCTGGGCAGGGAATTCCGGTCGGGCAGGTAATTATTAATCTCCTTAAGTGCCATTCTTCCGATAGGTACCAGCCGCTCCTTACTGCCCTTTCCTGTGACCCGGATAAATGCCTGGTCAAAATATACATGAGACAACCTCAACTCTGTTAATTCCGACACCCTCAATCCACAGCCATAAAGTACCTCAAGCATGGCTTTGTTCCTTCTGCCAGCCGGGGTAGACAGATCAATCTGTGCAAGGATGAGTTCAACTTCTTCATGATTGAGGACTTCTGGTAGTTTCCTGCCTATCCTAGGCGTTTCCAGAAGGTTTGTGGGATCTGTTTCAATGACATCTTCCAGCAACAGGAACTTGAAAAATGACTTGACCCCTGAAATGATCCTTGCCTGAGACCTGGCGCTTAATCCCAGTTCATTTACCCAGGTAATAAATGAGGTCAGGTGGTGGAGCTCGACCCTGACTGGAGACAGTGAATCATACTGTAACTCCATAAACCTCACCAGCTTATCAATATCACGGGCATAAGCTTCTATGGAGTTGGCAGAGAGGGATTTCTCCAGCTGCAGGAAAATCTTAAAATCTTTTATGTATGTCTGCCAGGTCACCGCATAAATTTACAAAGTATTCCTGATGATACATTCAGCCTAAAAGGGCCATCTTTCAACACATAGGATCAGGGATACTCCAATGGCTGCTCCCGAGAGGAGCAGGTTCCATTCCCTCCTTTTCATACCAATAATATTCACCAGGATAAAGGAAACCAGCAAAACTATCAATACGATCATTATCTGCCCCAGCTCCAATCCCAGGTTAAATGAAAACAGGGGCAGCAGCAATTCTTGCTCGCTGCCCAGCAAACTCCTCAGGTAGTTTGAAAACCCCAGTCCATGTATCAATCCAAAGAACATGGCAATCGCATATTTGAACCGGTGTGAAAGGGCATGCTCTGATCCAGACCGCTGCACGATATTCCATATACCGGTAATGATAATGGTCAGCGGAATGAGAAATTCGATCAAACTGGTAGATAACCGGATCAGGTCCAATGTAGCCAGGGCTAGCGTAAGCGTATGTCCCAATGTAAATGCCGTCACCAGAATTAACACTTTGGCCCATTCTTTGAGGCTGTAAACAGCACATAGCGCCATAAGAAACAGGATGTGGTCATAACCGGCAAGATCTGCGATGTGATCAAACCCAAGAGAGAGGTATAATCCAAATGTTGTCATACATTTAACATATCAGAAAACAAAATTATTGTAATTTTGCTACGAAAACCTAAGAGAGGCAGGAAATTGATAACAAGATTGACGGGGTTGACGGTTTGGCTGCTATGTTCCTCCTGGCTCCATCCGATCCATATATCTGTAACCAATGTCGACCTGGATCCTTTTATGGGAAAGGTTGAGTTATCTGTAAAAATATTTGCAGACGACTTCCAGGATCTCATATTACATAAATACGGGGTTCAGTTGAATATCATTGAACAGGAGGATCCCGGGGATAAGATATCTGCTGTTAATGAATACATACAGGAGGCCCTGCAGTTTGTGTTCAACGGAAAAGAAACCGCAAATCTGCAATTTGTGGATGCTGAATTGAACGAAGAGGCTATCTGGTTGTTTTACAAGTATGAACATCCAGGTAAAATTCGGAAGGTTGATATCGTAAATCGTGTAATGCTTGAGAAATTCAGTGATCAGACCAATCTGATGATAGTGACTTTTAATGAAAAACAAAATGGATACCGTTTGGACAATAAAACGACTGAATTATCATTTAATATAAAGAAATAAAGCGCCTTTGTTAAGAAAGATACTCATCATATTGCTAAGCGGATTTCTGACTGTCAGCTGGACATATGCCACGCACAACAGGGCGGGTGAGATCACCCTTACCCAGCACACCACTGATCCCTTTACCTTCGATATACTGATTCAGACCTTTACTTACTCCAAGTCTGCAGCTGACCGGAATGAGCTTGAGGTCATGTGGGGCGATCAAAGTGTTTCCATAGCGCCTAGGACACAGAAACTCTCACTCCCGAACTTTTACTTCTGGAACCAGTACAAAACATCACACACCTTCCCCGGTCCAGGTACTTACACCATCGTGGTCCAGGACCCGAACAGAAATTTTGGGGTCCTGAACATTCCCAATTCTGTCAATGTGATATTCTCTGTTAAGACAACAATTGTCATCAACACAGGGATAGGACAGAACAGTACACCTGTTTTGCTCAATCCCCCTATTGACAGGGCAGCTGTGGGTCAGATTTTTGTCCATAACCCGGCGGCCTTTGATCCGGATGGTGACAGCATATCCTATAAATTGACCGTTTGTACGGAAGAAAATGGAGAACCCATTGACGATTATACACTTCCCCTGGCCAGTGACAGCCTCTATATCGATGAAATAACAGGAGACCTGATCTGGAATACACCGGTTGACACAGGTGTCTATAATATTGCCATAGAAATAGAAGAATGGAGATTCGGTGTGAAGATAGGAAGCATCGCCAGGGATATGCAGATCGATGTATACAGTACAGATAACCGCCCACCTGAAATCATGCCCTTACGGAACTTCTGTGTGGAAGCCGGGAGCCTGCTGGAATATGATATACTCGCCACTGATCCCGATAGTAACGGGATCACACAATATGCTACGGGCGGTCCATTCCTGTTTGATGACAGTCCCGCTACATTCGACACCCTCATGACAGGATTGGGATACAATGTTTCGAGGTTTTCCTGGCAGACAACCTGCACCCATGTTAGAAACCAGCCTTATAATGTGATTGTCAAGGCCGAAGATGATCATCCCATCCTCCAACTGGTGGACATCAGTAATTTTCAAATCAAGGTGATCGGTCCGGCCCCGGAAAATCCCAGGACTACAGCCAAAGCCAATTCCATTTTGCTTGAATGGGATGAATCAATCTGTCCGAATGTCATCGCCTATGAAGTATACCGGAGGGAAGGCCGGCTTGGATATGTGCCAGACACTTGTACTAATGGGATTCCTTCTGAGCTGGACTATGAGCTGGTCAGTATCATTGAGAGGCGGGACAGCACACAGTTCCCTGATGACGATAATGGAGAGGGACTTATCCAGGGAATAGAATATTGTTATATGATCGTGGCCATATTTGAAGATGGTACACCCGGATTCCCATCAGAAGAAGTTTGCGGTGTGCTGACACCTGGAAATCCAGCCGTATTACAGGCCAGTGTAACAGACCTGGATACAGAGGGAAGTATATTCCTTTCCTGGGCCAGGCCCAGAGAACTGGATACCATCCCGGCACCTGGTCCTTATGAATACATCCTATACCGATCAGACCTGGACCCCTTGGGAAATAATCTCCAGGAAAGACACCGGTTCACCACTGCCAATCTGGATGATACCACCTACATTGATTCACCGGTCAATACCATCGCCTTCCCCTATTCTTACAAACTGGAGCTTTATAATGATGAACCGGGAAACAGGTTCCTGATCGGACGACAGGAGGTAGTATCCAGCACATGGCTGGAAATTGATGAAGGGGACAATGCCAACATCATCAGGGTCCGTAAAAACACTCCCTGGGTAAACCAGGAATATATCATTTACAGGAAGGGTCCCGACAGCCAGGACTATGATTCCATAGGCGTTTCTGATGCCAGTTCCTATGTTGACGACGGACTCAAGAACGGGGTTGAGTTTTGCTACCAGGTGAAAACATTAGGATGGCGGAGTGTAAACAATATCAACTACGCTTCTGTCAACCTGACACATTTTGCCTGCGGTACACCGCTCGATACTGTTCCTCCCTGTCCGCCGGACCTTATCGTAGAATCATTATGCGACAGCTCTTACAATTTCCTTACCTGGACCAATCCCAATAGCACTTGTGCAGATGACGTAGTGAAATACAATATCTACTATACCCAGGTGATGAATGGAGAATTGATATTGATTGATAGTACCCTGTCCGCCGATGATACAACATATTCTTCATGTTCCGGAAGGATCACTCGCCGGCTGTTATGCAGTCACTGCAGTAGATTCATTCAACAATGAAAGCAATTACTCAGTTGTATCCTGCGTAGATAACTGCGTTAATTATGTCTTGCCCAATGTATTCACTCCTAACGGAGATGGCATGAATGACATTTTCAGGCCCAGTAATTATGCCTTCGTTGAGAGGGTGGATATGAAAATATATAACAGATGGGGGGTATTGGTGTACCAGACCGAAGATCCGGATATCAATTGGGATGGAAAACGCATGAACACCGACCATATTGTTCCACCGGGGGTTTATTACTATGTTTGCGATGTTTATGAGAACAGGCTAAGCGGACTTGAGGTCCGGAGCCTGTCCGGTTTTGTATATGTTTTTACTGAATCAGATGCTGTTAATCCTGTCGAATAATAGAAACTCCCGGCGCAAAATACCGTGCTATATCATGCCGGTTTTACTACTGCTGGTGTGGCTGATCCACCTGCCGGCCCTCGGCCAGGATCCTTACCTCCTCGGAATCGCCCGGATTCAGGAAGGATCCTATGAGCAGGCCAGGATTCATTTCGAACAGATACTGGCAAGGGATAAAAACGATCCTGAGGCTCTTCTAAAAATGGCTGAAACGTATTATCTCACTGCAGATTACCAGAATGCGATAGCGTACCTTGAAGAACTTGAAGTGCAGAGAGCAGGAATGGGCTCCTATGGGTTGGCCAGGACCTATGCAAAGATGGGAGATGCCGGAATGGCCATGCTTCACCTCGAAAAACACCTCAGGTCTGGATATAAACTCCCATCCAGTGCCATCCTGCTGGATGAAGCATTTTTATCTCTTGAAACAAGCAGGGAATGGAAATCTCTCTGGAAAAACGACTGGTATTCAGAAGAAGAATTATTGTTCCAGGAGATAGCCTACCTGACAGCATCGGAAGATTACCTGGATGCCCTGGAAATAATTGAACAGGCCCTTGGTGGGAATTCGGACCGGTCTTTATTGCTCAGTGCCCGAGGAGCTGTCTTCCACGAAATGGGTAATTACAATAATTCCATACAGGCATATTCAGAAGCCATTGAAATTACCAGAATGAATGCGGAGAGTTTCTACGGCAGGGCAGCATCTTATATTGCCCTGGATAAATTCAAAGATGCCATACCTGATCTGAAGCGGACCCTACAACTGCAACCTGAGAAACTTGAAATCCTGAGAGAATTGAGCGAGGCTAATCTTGCTGCCGGGGATTTCGAGCAGGCTGTGGATGCTATCCAGGAATATGCAGCATATTACCCGGAAAAGGCAGAAGCTCATTACATCCATGGCAATATCCTTTTTGAATCCGGTAAGTACCTGAAAGCCCTCTCCAGTTTTAACCATTGCCTCGAACTCGAAACAGATGACCCCAGGTTCTATGCAGCCCGTGGAAAAACATACCTGGCAACCAGCACCTATCCATATGCCATGAATGATTTCGGAATGGCACTCGACCTGGATCCCAAAAACCATGAAGTATGGTTCCAAAGAGGCATGGCCAAATGGCTTTCCAATGACAGGGAGGGATCCATAGATGACTGGGAAAGGGCAACCCGGTATGGGTCAGAAAAGGCAGCTAAAAAGCTCGAGGAGCTCTCCATCAGGAAATGAAAGAATCTTATGAACCAGGGGACCCAGAAAAAAAAACCAGATCCGGAAATACTGAAACTTCTGCAGTCTGCAGATGATAAAATTGTCCTGAAAGCCCTTCATAAACTCAGATCTGCCGGAAATCTCACATATATCCCGGAACTTCTTAAGCTCCTGAGTCAGAGTGAAAATGAACTCATTGAAAAAGAGCTGATCAAGTTTCTTGCAGACATTAAGGAAGCTGGCGTTATATCCCTGCTGGTGGAAGGGTTGAAAAGATCTGAACTGAAAAAGGCAAGGGCTGGGATGCTCTCAGCCATCTGGCAAAGCGGACTGGATTATAGTATGTACATGGATCTGTTTATACAATTGTTCATCGAAGGAGATTACCTGGTAGCCCTGGAATCTTTTACGGTAATAGAACAATCTATAGAATTTTTGAATGAAGAGAAAATAAAGGAAGATCGTAACTATCTCCTCAATGGACTGCACAATGTCAGCGAAGATAAAAAGCCCCTTGCTCGTGAGCTGGTCAAGCTCCTGCAGACCTGATCATCAGTGATGACTCGAATAGTATTTCATGAACTGGCTTCTCTCATATACCTGTGGCTCAGGCAGGTTTTTGTAATTCATGTTGCCACGAAAATCATCCAGGCCGGAAAAGTCCTTTTGATCCATCCAGTTATTTAAATCATCCAGCATGGTACTAATTATTTCGGGACCATGTTTATAGATGGCTGAACATACCTGCGTGGCCCGCGCCCCAGCCAGGATCTGCTTCACAATGGCCTGTCCGTCATGCACGCCTGTGGAACCTGCAATATGGATGGTGTCCACCATGGCTGATACAATGGCCACCCATCTCAGGGAAAACCGCAAGTCAGCCGGGGAACTGAATACCTCAGAAGAGGTCATTTTCATATCCCTGGTGTTGATATCCGGACTGTAGAAACGGTTGAATAGTACCACACCCTCCACCCCCCGGTGGTACAATAAATCCACCAGGTTTACCAGGTGGGTAAAATGCATGCCAAGTTTCATAATCACCGGGATATTGACCTGGCGTTTGACTGTTTCAGCGATGTCAAGGTAAAGGTTCTCAAAAACCTTTGAGCTGGCATCTTTTCCTGCCGGAAGAAAATAAACATTCAACTCCAGCGCAGCAGCTCCGGCTTCTTCAATTTTTAAAGCGAAATCTGTCCATTCTGATGAGGAGACACAATTGATACTGGCAATGACAGGAATTGATACAGCAGAACTCGCCTGCTCGATCAGGTCCAGGTAACTGTCAACGGAGTTTGAGCGTGTATAATTCTGTATGTAATCATCTGCCTCCGGATAATCACTGGATTGGGCCAGATGGCCTGCCTCGAACAATATTTGCTCCTCGAAGAGTGATTTTAACACGACTGCACCGGCACCGGCTTTTTCCAGTTTTTGAATTTTCGCTACAGAATCAGTTAATCCACTACTACTGACAATCAGCGGATTACGTAGATTTAACCCTACAAAATCTGTACTAAGGTCCGCCATATTGATGGGTTTATATTTAATAAGTCCTGACTCCGAAAATAATGGTTCCTACCCGGATCATCGTACTGCCTTCTTCAATTGCGATCTCATAATCCCCTGACATACCCGTGGAGATCTGCCTGAAATGATCTGATCCTGCAAAATAAGCATTTTTTACCCTGGAAAAAACTTCCTTCAGAAACCGGAACTCCAAACGGATCTTTTCCAGATCTTCAGAATAGGTAGCCATTCCCATAAGGCCATCTATGCGAATATTATTCAGGGAAAAAAGCTCCGCCGAATCAAGTAGGCTGTTCAACTCATCCTCAGAGAATCCGAACTTGTTTTCTTCGTCAGCTATATGGACTTGCAGGAGTACTGGGATGACACGGCCAGCCTTAGCAGCTTCCCTGTCTATGGCAAGGGCCAGCTTCAGGCTGTCCACACTGTGGATCATATCTACAAATCCGGCAATGTACTTTACCTTATTGGTTTGCAGGTGCCCTATCATATGCCAGTTGATATCCCCGGGAAGCAGGGGTTGTTTTTCAACCAGTTCCTGCACCCGGTTCTCCCCGAAGATCCTTTGCCCGGCTGTATAAGCCTGCATGATATCATCCACAGGCTTTCTCTTGGAGACGGCAATGATTTCTACATGACCGGGTATTTCCGCTTTTAATTTTTTGATATTTTCTGGAATACTCATGGATACTGTATGTCAGTCCTCCAGCTTATGGATCACCAGACCACTCCTCAGTTTGGGCTCAAACCAAGTTGTTTTCGGAGGCATGATATTATCGGTGTCGGCAATCTCCATTAATTGTTCCATGCTCACCGGGTACAGGGCAAAGGCCGCTTTCATCTCTCCTGAATCCACCCTGCGTTCCAGCTCTTTCAGTCCCCGAATACCTCCGACAAAATCAATTCTCTTGGATTTTCTGAGATCGGTAATATCCAGCAGGGGAGCCAGTACATGGTCTGACAGCACGGTAACGTCGAGTTGGCCAATGGGATCACTGTCATCGTAGTTCCCTTCTCTGGCAGTAAGAGAATACCAGTTGCCTGAAAGATACAATCCAAAATTATGCAGTTCGTCTGGTTTATATATCTCCTTGCCTTTGTTCTCAATGATGAAAGATTTCTCAAGCTTACCGAGAAATCCCTCATTACTCATCCCGTTCAGGTCTTTCACCACCCGGTTATAATCAATGATGGTCAGTTGATCAGCTGGAAAATGAACAGCCAGGAAGAAGTTGTATTCCTCCTCCCCAGTATGGGAAGGATTAGCCCAGGCCATTTCCTTGCCTACCCCGGCTGCGGCGGCTGTCCTGTGGTGACCATCAGCTACATAGGTATAAGGAATATCTTCAGCGAACAGGGTTTCAAGCCTGTTTATCAATTCCGGTTCACGGATCACCCAGAGCTGGTGCCCGATTCCGTCGTCGGCCATAAAATCATATTCAGGTGCCAGCCTCACTACATCACTAACGATGGCATCTATTTCGGCATGAGCCGGATAGGCAAAAAACACAGGTTCTGCATGAAAATTGGATATCCTCACATGCTGTTTTCTGTCCTCCTCCTTATCCGGACGGGTCAGTTCATGCTTTTTGATAACATTATTCTGGTAATCCTCAATGCTGGCACAGCCTAGTAGTCCATACTGGGTCTTGCCATCCATGGTCTGGGCATATACGTAAAGGAAAGCTGCTTCATCCTGGGTAAGTATACCTTCTGATATCATTTTCTCCAGGTTGGACTTGCCCTTCTGATATACCTCATCTGAGTAGAGGTCAGTATCTGGAGGAAGGTCTACCTCAGGCTTCACCACGTGAAGGAAAGAATAAGGGTTACCCTCTACCTCTGACCGGGCTTCTTCAGAATTCAATACATCGTAAGGGCGGGATGCTATTCTGGCAGCCAGTTCCTTCTTCGGCCTGAATCCCCCGAATGCTTTTAGTATAGCCATGATAAAAGTTATTTATTCACCTGGAATGTGTTGTCTCCATCCTCCAGGAATCTCACAATCTGCATGGCGGCTGCCACTCCTGCATTGATGTTTGCTTCTGCCGTCTGTGCCCCCATTTTCTTTGGCGTAAAGAAACACCTCTCTGGATATGTTTCCTTTAGTAGTGCAGCATTGTCCGGTGCAATATCTGAAGCATACCTGAAATCCTGGCGCCCTTCAAATACCTTTTCTAAGGATGCCTCATCAATTACTTCTTTCCTGGCAGTATTAACCAGCACTGCACCCTCAGGCATGACAGAGAGCAGATCATGGTTAATTGACCCGCGGGTCTCAGCTGTGACAGGTATATGCAAGGAGATGTACTGGCAGGTCTCATAGAGTGCTTTTGCACTATCCAGACAGGTCACTCCATCTCCCTCAATCACTCCCCTGTCTATATAAGGATCAAAGGCATACACTTCCATTCCAAATCCTTTGGCGATTTTTGCTACCAGCTTACCCACATAACCATAAGCATGTATGCCCAGGGCTTTCCCACTAAGCTCCGTGCCAGAGGTCCCATTATACTGGTTTCTTGCCATAAATACCATCATGCCAAGGGCCAGTTCAGCTACTGCATTAGAATTCTGTCCAGGTGTATTCATGGCTACAACGTCTTTTGCAGAAGCTGCTTCCAGGTCGATATTGTCATATCCAGCACCTGCCCTTACCACAATCTTCAGCTTACCGCCAGCGCCGATAACATTGGCGTCCACCTGATCACTCCTGATGATAATTGCATCTGCATCAGCCACAGCTTTGGCTAGCTCATCCTGGCTGCCATATTTTTCCAGCAGCCCAAATTCATACCCCGCTTTTTCGATGATCTCTCTGATCTGGTCAACAGCCGCCGGGGCAAAAGGCTTAACCGTTGTTACTATTACTTTAGGCATATTTATCCGGGTTTATTTTTTCTCAAATTCCTTCATGCTGTCAATCAGGGCTACGACGCTTTCCCTTGCCAGTGCATTGTAGGTAGAAGCCCTGAACCCCCCCACTGAGCGATGGCCCTTGATGCCAACCATACCCCGCTCACCTGCAAAGGCCAGAAAATCGGCTTCCAGCTCCTTGTATTCATCTGTCATAACAAAACAGATATTCATCAGGGATCTGTCCGCCTCATCCTCCACGGTACATTTAAACATGGGATTACGGTCGATCTCATCATATAATAATGCAGCTTTTTCGATATTGATCTTCTCCATGGCACCTACACCACCCTTATCCTTCAGCCAGCGCAGTGTTTGAAGGGCAGCAAAAATAGGCACGACTGGTGGTGTATTGAACATGGATCCATTGTCAATATGAATACGATAATCCAGCATGGAAGGGATGGAACGGTCAACCTTACCCAGGATATCTTCACGGACAATGATAAAGGCAAGACCGGATGGTGCCAGATTCTTTTGTGCACCTCCGTATATGACCCCGTACTTGGACACATCCATGGGACGGCTGAAAATATCAGAAGACATATCAGCCACGAGGGTCATGGGTACATCCAGGTCCTCCCGTATTTCGGTCCCGTATATGGTGTTATTCGTAGTTATATGGAAATAATCTGCATCGTCTGGCAGCTCATAGGATTTTGGTATGTAGCTGAAATTCTTGTCTTTCGAAGAAGCCACTTCAACAGCTTCACCGAATAGAGCTGCTTCCTTCAGGGCTTTGGATGCCCAGGACCCGGTATTAAGGTAAGCAGCTTTATTTTGCATAAGGTTATAGGGCACCATACAAAACTGCATACTAGCACCTCCACCTAAAAACAGGACATGGTAACCCTGTGGGACGTCCAGAAGTTCCCTGATGAGGGACTGTGCTTCTTCGATGACGGCCATGAACTCCTTGCTCCTGTGCGATATTTCCATCACCGACAATCCTATACCATCCAGTTCAAGAATTCCCTTGGCCGTGTTTTCAATGGTGTAGGCCGGTAGAATGGATGGCCCGGCATAAAAGTTGTGTTTTTTCATAACATTCTCATTTAAAATTGGTTACATTCATTTACTCAGGTCTGCCAATGCAGCGACAAATTTCATAAAAAATACCCAGAAAAAAACGGGTTGTTTATAAGTTTTTAAATTAGTAGGGACTTGTTTCAAGTGCCTCCAGGTGGTTGTTCCTCAAGATGGGTATGGCCCTGGTCAGGTCAAAAGTATGGCAATAGGCGATCACATCATCCAGCTTGTTATTACGTAAGCGTGTCCGTTGTGCTACCTTGTCTATATACTTCATGATATCAGTACTTGCCTGCCCGTATAGATCTATGGACGCCTTGGTTGAATCACAGATGGTCTCATGTTCCCCGTTCGAGATCAGATCCCCGGCCATGGCCCCTGCAAAAAGAGTATCTTCAAGGTTGAATTTGTTCTTCCAGCCGGCACAAAGAAAAATGACATCTTTCTGCTGTTTTATGATCCAGTCCTTCAGTGAAGTATAATTCAGGTAAGCCCCGATAAGGACCTGATGGCAATCTTTAGCAACATGTATGGCCTGGGTGCCGTTGGTGGTGGAATATACGATCTGTTTTCCGGCAACTCTTTCCCTTGTGAAATTATAAGGGGAATTCCCGAAATCAGCAAAATCCCTCACCAGTCCATCCCTCTCAGCTGCCACCATAAAACCCTTTTCCTTATAGGCCCTGGCCTCTTCGAGAGTACCTACCGGGATGATCTTGTATACCCCGTTTTCAAAAGCGGTCACGATGGCAGAAGTGGCGCGCAGTATATCAACGATTACCGCAATGGCTTTCGGATTTCTGAAATCTGGAAAAAGGGCAGGTGAGAAACAAACCTCTATATTTTTCTTATTCCCTGTCATCGATGCTGCCATTAAAAATCCTTCTTATAAATAGGTAGTTTGACCACTACGGCACGTGGTTCCTTATTCCTGATCCGAATAAAGATCTCCTGTCCGGGTATAGCATTCCCGGCATCCACATATCCCATACCGATGCCAATATTCATCATCGGGGACATGGTCCCGGAGGTTACTTCACCAATCTGCTTGCCTTTCCCATTTAGTATCTCATAGTGCTGCCGAGGAATGCCCCGTTCCACCATGGTAAAACCCACAAGTTTACGGCTTACACCTTCCTTTTTTTGTTGCTGTAGCCGTTCCCTGTCAATAAAATCATTATCATCTGTAAACTTCGTGATCCATCCGAGTCCCGCTTCAATCGGTGAAGTGGTCTCATCAATATCGTTGCCGTACAAAGCATATCCCATTTCGAGCCGAAGTGTATCCCTTGCTGCAAGGCCAATCGGTTTGATGCCGAATTCCCGGCCAGCTTCCAACACAACATTCCATATTCCAACAGCATCTTCTGTCCGGAAATACAGCTCAAACCCACCTGCCCCCGTATACCCTGTAGCTGATACAATCACGTTCTCAACTCCCGCAAAAGCGGACGTCTCAAATGTATAATAGCCTAAGCCGTTCAGGTCGAGCCGGGTTAATTTCTGTAAGGCGGCTCCAGCATCTGGTCCCTGTACTGCCAGCTGGGCGGTTTGATCGGAAACATTTTCAATTTCCACATCATATGTATTCATTTTACTCAGCCAATTCCAGTCCTTCTCGATATTGGAGGCATTCACAACCATCAGAAAGTTCTCCCGGGAAAACTGGTAAACCAGCAGGTCATCAATAATCCCACCCTTGCCATTCGGAAAACAGGTGTATTGTATCCTTCCGTCATATAATTTATTAACATCATTGGTAGTTACCCGCTGAATAAACTCAGCTGCCTGGGGTCCGCGTACCCAGATCTCGCCCATATGGGATACATCAAAAACCCCTACAGCGTCTCTGACCGTAATATGTTCATCTTTCACGCCGGTGTATTCAATGGGCATATTATATCCTGCAAAGGGCACAATCCTTGCTCCCAACTCCCTGTGTACAGCTGTCAGTGCAGTGTCTTTCATGTTTTTTTTGATGAGATTGTTCAAGAAAACACAAAAGTAATAAAATCAATGAGGACTCCCGGCCTGTTTAAAAACAGCCAGTGTCATCTCCACCACCAATAGTTATGAGCGAAAAATCAATCTTCTGCAGAGCGATCGGCATCAAAGATGATCTTGTGGGCATGCATGGCATCGGACAAACTGGTCCGCGGCATCTCCCTTCCCTCATCAAGGGCCTGGAAGAAGGCTTCGAACTGTGTTTGATACGGATGGTCCGAGACATCTCCTGAATCCAGCATATCCATGGAGAGTTCACTCCATTTACCCTTATTCAGTCCACCCAGCTGTGTGGAATAAAATTTATTATCGAGCAAACTGCCTTCACTTCCTACAAGATGGATATGAAAATAGTAGGGTTGGAAACAGTCTATGACTGATGCCACCTTGCCTATCCTCCCGTCTGAAAATTTCATGATGGAAACACTGCTCGTAGGATATTCGTAGACAGCAAAATCTTTATTCGCTGAGAAGGTTGAATAACTGCTTACTTTCTCTACATCATTGCCCATGAAAAACAGCATTGCATCGAGTGCATGACAACCCGCTGATAACAGGCTGCTGCCGCCGGCATCTTTTTTCGTGTTCCACCTGTACTGTCCATACCACGGCCCTACCCCATGATAATAATCTACTTCCGCATAGTGTATCCGCCCCAGTAAGCCCTTATCTATCATCGATTTTATGGTAGTCACCTGGCTGGAAAATCGGCACTCAAAGCAGACACAGGTTTTTACTCCGGCTTCCTCTGCTGCCGATTTAATAGTCAAGACAATCCTCCCAGCTAAGTGCCAGGGGTTTTTCAATAATCATATGTTTTCCTGCCTTCGCTGCGGCGGTCGCCTGTCCTGTATGCTGGCTGGGATAACTGCAGATGGAAACGATGTGGATCTCAGGGTTAGCCAGCATTTCATCAAGATCAGTGTAACAGGTGATCTGACTTCCGTGTTTACTGCTTACCTGGGTTGAATCAAGCTTCCGGGATGACCAGATGGCATTGACCTGTCCAAGGGAGGTTGCATTAATAGCTTCGATATGCGCTTCTGATGCCCAGCCATAGCCAATGATACCAACGTTGTATTTTTTCATGTGGTTCTGGATAATATGATAATTATTTATGCTATAACAAAGATGCGAAAAATTGCCTAATTTAATTGGATATATGATCCGCTTAATAATGCTTATATCTTATGCTATGAGAAGACTAATCATTATACTCGCAATCAGTTGTCCGATTTCTCTAATCGCACAGGAATCCGAACTATACGAAACCCTTAATTTTCAACATGCAGTTAAAAATGGCACTCGCAGCAGGGTTGGTAAACCGGGTCCCATGTACTGGCAGAATCATGCAGATTATGATATAGCTGTCAGACTGGATACAGCCTTTAAAAGGATCTATGGCCAGGAGCAAATTACTTATTACAACCATAGTCCGGATACCCTGACCAATATCGTGCTCCGGCTCTATCAGAACAGGAATAAAAAAGGAGCCATCAGAGATGCCCAGGTCCATCCTGGAAATATTCACGATGGTATGGATCTGGATACCATTGTCATAAATGAAACCGGCATATCTCCCGGCAGTTCGAGGATAATGGCAAACGGGACAAATCTTGCCATTCCCCTGAAAAAACCCTTGCCTCCAGGGGGAACACTAAATGTGCAATGCAAATGGAGCTATCCCTTACCCCTGGAGCCGGAATTCAGAAGAACAGGCTATTATAAGGGCAATGCCTGGTTCATCGGATATTTTTACCCCCAGATAGCTGTATACGATGATATGGAATTTTTTCCGGGTATGAAGGGATGGGATTACCTCCTGTTCCATCAGGGTCAACAGGAATTTTACAATGATTTCAATAATTACAAAGTGAGCATAGAAGTGCCTGAAGGGTTCTTTGTTTGGGCTACCGGGGAGTTATTGAATGAAACTGAGGTTTATAGAAGTCCCATTCCGGAAAGGCTGGAGAAGGCCAGGACCACCGATGAAACGGTGAAAATAATATCAAGGGATGATCTGAACATTGATATGCTCGATGGCACTACCTGGATTTTTGAGGCTGATGGAGTCCCTGATTTTGCCTTTGGGACAGCATCCGGATACTTATGGGATGGGGCAAGCGTGCAGGTAGATGACCGCAGGATATTCGTCGATGCAGCTTATCCTCCCGGTGCTGGATTTTATCCCCAGGTAATCGATATCGCAAAAAGTACCCTCAAATATACCTCAGAAGTATTTCCCGGGATTCCTTATCCCTATCCACATTCAACCACCTTTAACGGCATGTGGGGAGGCGGCATGGAGTTCCCGATGATAGCCAATAATTGTGATGAAGGGGATACTATCTTCATGATGTTGATGACCTTTCATGAAATATGCCACAATTACCATCCCTTTATGACGGGTATCAACGAAAAGAGGTATCATTTTATGGACGAAGGCCTTACCCAACTTTCCACCATCCGTTATCTGTGGGATGAATATGAGATGGACTTTTATCACCATACCGTGGGATCGGCAAGGGCCAACGGTATATTTGAAGTATATAACTATTTCTGTGTTTCCACACAGGATAACAGTTCGCTTTTTAATGCTTATACACAAAACAATATACATAATGTTTTCTACCAGTATGTAGTAAAACCGGTTGTACCATTAATGCTCTTTGCCGATATGGTAGGTGATGATAATTTCCTGCACGCATATCAGGAATTTATTTTACGTTGGAAAGGTAAACACCCTACCCCCTTTGATCTGTTCTATACAATAAATGATGTCCTGGGAGAGAACTTCAACTGGTTCTGGAATGCATGGTACATGGATTTCGGCTATCCTGATCTAGGGATCGAATACTTTGAGGACGAAATTACCGTCAGGCGAATGGGCGCCAGGGCCTTGCCCCTGCCAGTGAACCTTACCATTGAATATAAAGACGGTACATCGGCCACTATCTACAAACCCATGGACATATGGAAAGACGGTGCAAGACAAATTACCATTAATATAGATAATCCGGATGGAATTAATTCTGTCAGCCTGGATACTGATAATGTTCCGGATATTGACCACAGTAACAATTTCATTAAAATAAATTAAAGATTCCCTGGTTTGATAATGTCCACTAAACACTTCAAATGATGAAAATTAAACTACCCCTGCTAACTGCCCTGTTACTCGCTAATGCAATATTTTGCATTGGCCAGGAAGATTGGGATACACTTCTTTTTGATGGATTTGACAATGGATCATCTGAAAATTGGGCGCTGGATACCGGTTGGGTTATCAGTCATTCAGAGGATAATTATTATTTGAAAGGAACAAAATGGAGTGAGGCCCGCTACAATAAGGGTGTGTTATGGACAGATTATAGCTTGAAAACAAATTTCAGGATTAACACCGGCACTTTTAGTGTTTTTTTCAGGTATGACAATCGGATCTCGAACAAGCTATACAGCCTGAATATAAATCCTGGTGGCATTTATTTAGATAAGACTATTGATCATGAAAACTGGTATCTGGCAAGTGAAGGTTTTAGTATTGATGAAAATCAATGGCATTCTTTAGAGATTATTGTTAATGGAAAAACAATTCAAGTCTACTTGAATAATATTCTGCGGATTCAACACTTTGATAGTGATGCTCTTACAAATGGGACATTTGCTTTTGCCGCTTATGATCATCCAGATATTGATTTTGACAATATTTTAGTGATTGGTAAAGATGCCTTTGAAGCTCCGCAAGGATATGATTGGTACAGGACCGGGGGACCTGTGGGAGGTTTGGGTTATGATATTCGGATACATCCGCTTGATAAGGATATTATGTTCGTAACTGATAATCCCAGTGGGGTTAATAAAAGTATTGATGGAGGACAAACATGGATCCAAAAAAATTCAGGGATACACGTTAACACCACAAACCCAAATTTTGTGACACCCATTTTTTCTCTTACCATTGATCCATCTAATCCAGAAATTATATGGAGTGGTACACAAAATACTAGAGGTATTTTCAGATCAGATGATACTGGTGAATCCTGGGTTAGAAAAGATAATGGAATCTTAGAAGGAAGTGATATTTCATTTAGGGGATTTGCTGTTCATCCAAAAAATTCGAGACATAATATTGGCAGCAGCTGAAATAGCTACTCCTGAAAATGGTATTGAATTTGGTAAATCAAAAGGTAAAATCTATAAATCAATTGATGGTGGAGATAACTGGTATTCTGTCTGGGAAGGAGATAACTTAGCCAGAGTGCTGATATTTAACTACTTACATCCAGATACTATTTTCTGTTCAACCGGCATTTTCGATGTAGAAGCTGCTAATAGCGATATTGCCAATGGAGAACTCGGAGGTGTTGGAATTTTAAGAAGCTATGATGGTGGAGAAACCTGGCACCAGATCAATAATGGAATTGATAACCTTTACGTTGGATTTCTCGAAATGCACCCTACTAATCCAGATATTTTATTTGCTGCTTCCTCAAATAATGCTACAAGCTATCCTCCAAATTATTCTTTTGGCGGAATATATAAAACTAAAGATGGAGGAGAAAATTGGACTAAGGTTATTTCAGATAATGAAGATTATGGCGCTGTAACCATCAGTAAGTCAAACCCTAATATTGTTTACGCTATTGGTGATAATGTATATCGCAGTTCTGATTGTGGGATCTCTTGGGGAAAAGACTTTCAAGAATGGTCGATGGGGCCCCCCGGGAATAGATCCTGGTTTTGTCATCAGCACAGTTGTTGATCCTGAAGATCCCGACAGAATCTGGGTTAATAATTATGGAGGTGGGAATTATCTTTCTTCTGACGGAGGTGAGACATGGTCAAACTCGAGTAATGGATACACAGGGGCCAGAGTTTATGATATTTCCCAAATTTCAAAAAATCCCAGTTTTTGTGTGGTAGCAAGTGCAGCAGGGCCATTTGTTACACATAATGGCGGAAATGAGTGGTTGGGAATAAATTATAATCAAGCAGCAACTGAGCCCTCTGTTGTTGAATTTTTTCATGACAACCCAAATGAGATTTTGGCCGCAACAGGGGATAATGGTTCAATTATTAAGAGTACTGATGCAGGATTAACATGGGGCGTGGTATTTCAACATCCTGAGGTTAATGCATCTAATCCTTCAGACCGACATAATTTCAGAGCTATTAGTATTTCAAAGTCCAATTATGATGTTGTTTATGCTGGAATTGGGAAGGTAATAAATGTTGGGATGACAGATCCATCACCTGAACCTAGCTTTGGGATGTATAAATCCTTAGACAGAGGTACAAACTGGATTGAAATAAATAATGGTCTGGAACATTCAAATAAGACTATTAATACCATTGCCATACATCCACAAAATCCTGACATTGTCTATATTGGAACACATATAGACGGTATATATAAGACTACTGATGGAGGTAAAGATTGGTTCCCTGTTAATGCTGGTCTTCAATCCTCAGATATTCGTTCTATTGCTATAGATCAACGACATCCCGACACGATATATGCTGGTTCCGGAAACGGGCTTGGTATTTCTAGCTCTTTTAATGGAGGTGAATTATGGAACAGTATTAATGAGGGTATTAATTTGGTATGTCCATCATATTTAAATTCTTATGGAAAGGCTCTAAAAAGTATGGATTTAAGCGTTCCTGTTTTAGCACAGCCCTCACTCAATTACTCTGTACCTTGGACCAAGATCCTAGATATTGTAATTGATCCCACAGATACAAAAATCATATACGCTGCTGATTGGAATTCAGGTGTATTTTTATCAAAGGATCATGGAAGAAGCTGGGCATTAATCACCGAGGGAATGGATATAAAAACAACCTTATGCCTTTCGATAAGTCCGACTGGCGATGTACTGTATTGCGGTTCAGAAGGAGGAGGTGTCTACAGACTTGTCCTTGAAAACCAGGCTCCCAATATATATTCAAAAATCCCAACTTCTGATACCATTACTATTTATAAAGGAGACAGTACCTCACTTGAGCTGCTATGTGCTGACTTAAATAACGATACACTAGAGTATTCATGGTATTTAGAAGACAAGATTTTCGAAAACCATAATGGTTCATCGCTTACATTTCATTCAGATGCATATGAACTTGGGTATTATAATGTTAAGGCCATGGTTAGTGATGATGACACTATTTCATCAACCTCCTGGACCATACATGTTATTAATCTACCCAGTAATTATCCGAGCAATAAAGTTGAAGATATTCTGAAAGTATATCCCAATCCGTTTAGCCAAACATTATCTGTAGATTATTACCTGGAAAGAAATGCCCATGTTCGCATTAGTGTAATAGATTTACAGGCAAGAATTATCAGCATATTATGTGATCATAGTCAGCCAGCAGGTAATCATTCTCTATCATGGCAATTTAAGCCGCAATATGACTATGGAAACCCAGGTGGAATATACATATTAAAAACATTGATCCAATATAATAACCTGACAGTTACCCAAGAAAGGAAAATTATACGAATGGATAAATGAGGGATCCTGAGCAAATAAGAAGGGATTCTATTGTTATACCATTGATATTGATTAAAACAGCGCCTATAAATATTGCTTGCAAGATTTTAAGCGCTGTTTTAATTAATATTATTGGCAATAGAGGTGATCGTATCCCTTCTTATTTGCTCAGGATCTTGAATTCAACGCGACGGTTCTGTGCCCGCCCTTCGGCTGTATTGTTGGGGGCTATGGGTTGTGAGAACGCATATCCCTGGGATTCCAGCCTACCCGCTCCGATTCCTCTCTCAGCCAGATAATCAACAACGGCCTGTGCCCTGGCCTGTGACAATTTTGTATTGTATCGCAAGGATCCAGTATTGTCTGTATGCCCTGATATTTCCATCCTTACTGAGGGGTTACCGTTCATGAATCCCAGCACCTGTTCAAGCTGTGGAAATGATTCAGGTTTAAGCGTTGCCTTATTGAGTTCGAAGAAAATATTTTCCAGGACTACGGTGGCTCCCACTTCTATAGGATCCAATCCGAAATTATGCGCAATTACCACATCTGGATCCCTTTGGGTAAGGTCCAGTATATCCAGGTAAAACAAATAATCCCTGGCTACCACCTCAACCCCATAGGCCTTGCCTTCCGGAAGGCTTGCAGTGTAATATCCACTGTCATTTGCCAGGGTAGTAGCAATCACCTTGCTGACATCCACATCGATGAAATCAATTTTTGCCCTGATACCTTCACTGGTCTTGTTATCGTAAACCTTCCCTGACAACATATAAGCCGACACCGTCAAAGGAGCCGCGGGTACAAAGAATCCGGTCTTTCCGTCTGTATCCATCCCGGCAATCATTACATCTTCTGTACTCATAAGCATCTCCTTTTCTTCACCGAGGAACACAATTTTGTATATATCCCTTCCTCCCACTCCACCCATTCTGTTGGCAGAATAGTATGCAATACGCTCATCATTTGTGACCTTGTAAAACACATCGTCATCGGGAGAGTTAATTGGGTAACCCATATTTTTAGCCGGACTCCATTCTCCCATGCCGTTACGATCTGACCTGAAAACATCAAATCCGCCCATGGTATTATGTCCTTTCGATGAAAAATACAATGTATTACCATCGGGGGAAATAAAAACACCTTCCTCGTCATATCTGGTATTAATCTCCTTCCCTATATTCACAGGATCTTTCCACTTGCCCTGTGCATCCCGCTCAGATACCATAATATCTTTTCCACCATGACTTAACTTTTCATTATTGGAAACAAAATAGACAGTTTTACCATCACGACTAAAACACAAGGTGGTTTCTCTGTATTTTGACCTCAGCTTGCCAGGTATGTTTTTAGGGGAGGTCCATTTTCCATCCTTTAGCTCTGATCTAAATACACCTCCACCGCTTTTATCTCCCCGATAAACATAGAGTATCTTACTGTCATAGGAGATGGCTACAGCTGCCGTATTGTGGTTCAAATGATTTAGAGGTTTTCCAAGATTCCTTGCAGATTCCCATTCTTCCCCTGCGGCTGAGGCGATATAAATATCCTCATAGTGCTTGTTATCCAGAGAACTCCTTCTCGCTTTTGCATTATGTAACCTCCGACTGGTAAAAAGAATAGCGGTATCTGGAATCGTAAAAATGGGATTATAATCATCACCCTGGGAATTGACCTGATCACCTAAATTATTGATGATCACGCGCACAGGCTCAGCTATCAAAGCCTTCCCGTTTTCACACTCGGTAATCAGTTTATCTATAGACATGGCTTCCATGCTCCTCTGCTCAGGATCGAGGGACTCTTTATATTTCTGATATTGATGGATGGCCTCATCAAATTTAAGTGTCATTTGATAGGCTTTCGCACTCATTAACCTGATGTCTGCTGATACGTTTTCATCGATCAGAAATGCCTTTTCAAGGTATGCTATTGATTCAAACTTATCATCTGAAAACAGGTAACATATCCCGATTTTATAATTCAGTACGGGATCATCCGGGTTATACTGTGCAGCGAAAAGATAATGTTCTCTGGCATCCCGGTATGTTCCCAATCCAGCTTTGAAGTATTTGTCGCCTTCTTTGATGCTTTTCCAGGCTTCCTCGAAACCTGCTTCCTGCTCCGTCTTAAAATCAGCTTTTTTAATCTTAAGATTTTGCTGGGCTTCCAGGAAGCCCGGCATCATAATAAAGAAAAAAAACAGCCAATGGATCATGTAAAATTTCATGCGCTTAGGAATATTTAATAATTCACTGATCACACTCAGATACATATTCAGAAGCCTCTTCCACACCTAGTTCCATGGCTTTCGACCAATCTTCACAGGCTCCGGCAAGATCTCCCATTAACTCCCTGATGAATCCTCGGTTGAGGTAGGCAATGCCACTGGAATCATTCACTTCAATGGCTTTGGCCATATGCATGGCAGCTTCATCAATATTGTTAAGTTTGGTCTGGGTATTGCCAATATTGATTAAGGCAGGGGCATAATCTTCTTTCAACAGCAGAACTTTGTTAAAATCCTCCAGGGCTCCCTGGTAATCACCCATCTGAAATTTTGCACTGCCCCTATTGTTGTATGCCCTGTAGAATCCATCATCAATATTGACAGCCACCGTAAAGTCATCTATGGCTCCCTGAAAATTACCAAGTTTTATTTTAACACTGCCCATATTATTATATGCAAGGGTAAAATCAGGCTTGCGGTCCACAGCCTGCCGGTAATCGTAAACAGCACCCTGGTAATCACCCATCAATCGCTTTGCAGTTCCTCTGTCATGATAGGCAAGTGCATAATCATCGTCCCATCTCACCGCTTCGCTAAAATCAAGAATGGCACCGGTATAATCATCTTTCAGCAATTTGTAGAGTCCGCTGTAATAGTAGACATAAGGCTCCTTGAACCCATTCACCAGGGCAGCACTGATGTCAATATCTGCCTGATCTGGTGGATCTTTAGTTAACTGGGCATAGCCCCGATAAAAATAAGCCTCCCCGAAATTCCCGTTAAGCTCAATGGCCATGGTAAAATCCTGAACAGCCTCATTAATATTGTCAAGATAAAGATTTACCTTTCCCCGGGTCAGATAACCCATTTCAAGAAACGGATTATAATCCAGGGCCGCACTCAGGTATTCAAGGGCTACCCAGTAACTGTCTTCTCCTATGCTCTGGATTCCTTTGTTATAAGCGTTCTGGGCATTCTTCTTATGCTGAAGGCTTATCTCCTGTCCATTAACCTGGCTGGCCCCAAATGAGATGACTGATACGAGAAAAAAAACGAAAAAATACAATGGAAATTTTCTCATCTGCCTATGAATGTTTAAATTAACTAAGGAAATATACGCAAATCGGCAAATTAGGTTGTTGCGGGGGATCTATTTTTATTAAAAATAAAAAAATTAAGTACTTTTAGTATTCATTACAAATCATCTTGTATGATAAGCCAAAAACATTAAGTACTGAATAACAATACTCTATGAAGACAGACCTATCATATTTAGTAGATATGACAGAGGGAAACAAGGGTCTTATCTCAGAAATGATTGAGATCTTTTCAACTCAGGTAAATCAATATCGATCCCTGATGCTGCAATTCTATATTGAGGAAAATTGGGAAGAGATCAGCCAGCTGGCACATAAGGCAAAATCTTCGGTAGCCATCATGGGAATGAAGGATCTTGCCCAGAAACTTAAAGAACTGGAATTACTGGCGCGCGAAGGTAAGGATACAGAAACTTATCCGGCCATGATTGATGATTTCAGGAATGAATGTAAGATTGCCATTGAGGAGTTACAGGATTATGTATCTAACCGGTAAAACCAATTAAAATGGCAAGCATGCTAAAAACAGAAACCTTACAGGACATCATCATAGTGCGTTTTAAGAATGTAATTCGTTTTAATGCCCTTATTGCCGAACCTGTCAAGGAACAGCTCAAACAGTTCTATGAACAGCCCGATACCAAACTCATACTTAACCTTGAAGACATTGATTTCATCGACAGTACCGGTTTTGGTGTATTCCTTTCCATTATGAAGACAGCGAATAACAATAATGGCTATTTCAAGATCTGCAATATCCACTCTGATGTCATGGAATTATTCAAGCTCTTGAAATTGCACAACGTATTTGAGATTTATAATACCCTGGATGACTGTGTAAGCAGTTTTTAATTGTTTTGCAATTTTTTTGACTCATTCCTGAATACGAGTTCTTCTCTCTCCACATCCAGCACGATCTGCTGGTTTGCATGGATCTGTCCTCCAATGATCTGTTTTGATAGTTCATTAAGGACTTTTCTTTGCAGGACACGTTTCAGTGGCCGGGCTCCAAACAATGGATCATAAGCCATCTTCGAAAGCTTTTCAGCAGCTGCAGGCTCCATCCTGATGCTGATCTGCTGGCTGGCAAGCTTTTCTTTCAAGATATTGAACTGCAAATCCACAATCTGCCGGATTTCATTCATGGTCAATGGGCTGAACATGATTATCTCGTCTATCCTGTTCAGGAATTCAGGCCGAATGGACCGATGCAGCAATTCCAGGACCTGGTCCTCAATATCCCGATATAGGTTCTCTATGGAGTGATCATCCCTATCCAGGTTGGCTTGGAGCTTTTCCTGAATGATATGGGAGCCCAGATTTGAGGTCATGATGATAATGGTGTTTTTAAAATTAACCACACGCCCTTTGCTGTCAGTCAACCTCCCGTCATCAAGCACCTGTAGCAATATATTAAAAACATCAGGATGGGCTTTCTCAATTTCATCCAGCAGAATCACCGAGTAAGGTTTCCTGCGCACAGCCTCTGTCAGCTGTCCCCCTTCATCATATCCTACATAGCCAGGAGGGGCTCCCACAAGCCTCGAGACGGAGTGCCTTTCCTGGTATTCAGACATGTCTATCCTGGTCAGCAGGTTCTCATCATCAAAAAGAAATTCTGCTAGTACTTTGGCCAGCTCCGTCTTGCCAACACCTGTCGTCCCGAGGAATATGAATGAACCGACTGGCCTGTCAGCATCCTGCAGTCCGGCCCGGCTTCTTCGCACAGCATCGGAAACAGCAGTAATCGCATTCTCCTGGCCAATGACCCTTTTGTGTAATTCTTCTTCCAGATGCAGCAGTTTCTCCCTTTCACTCTGGAGCATTTTGCTCACAGGAATGCCCGTCCACCTGGCGACAACCTCTGCAATATCCTGAGCATCCACCTCCTCCTTTATCATGGCACTGCTGCCCTGCTGCTCCTTCAGTTCTTCCTTTAGTTTCCCGATGGCATTTTCCCTCTCCTGCAGCAGACCGTAGCGGATCTCAGCCACCCGGCCGAAGTTTCCTTCCTGCTCGGCCTGCTCAGCCTCCAGCTTTAACTGTTCAATTTCCTCTTTCGCTTTCTGTATCTGGTTGATGGTTTTCTTCTCAAGTTCCCAGTGGGCATGCAGCCTTTTACTGGTCTCACCAAAATTAGCGATCTGTTCCCGGATCAGGTCCAGCTTTTTGCTTTTTCCTTCTCGTTTTATGGCTTCGCGTTCAATCTCCAATTGCTTGATCTTCCTCTCAATTTCATCTATTTCCTGGGGTACTGAATTCATCTCTAGCCGTAGTTTTGATGCAGCCTCATCAATGAGATCAATGGCCTTATCAGGCAACCGCCTGTCAGCGATATAGCGATATGAAAGTTCCACAGCTGAAATAATAGCCTCGTCCATGATCCTTACCTTATGGTGATTTTCATACCGTTCTTTCAGTCCGCGCAAGATGGATATGGAACTTAGCGTATCCGGCTCATTCACCATCACTACCTGGAACCTTCTTTCCAGTGCCTTGTCTTTCTCAAAGTATTTCTGGTATTCATCCAGGGTTGTGGCTCCAATGGCCCTCAGTTCACCCTTGGCCAGTGCCGGTTTCAGTATGTTAGCCGCATCCATGGCACCATCTCCCCTTCCGGCTCCCACAAGGGTATGGATCTCATCAATGAAAAGAATGACCTCTCCATCTGAACCGATAACTTCATTCACCACAGCTTTCAGGCGTTCCTCAAACTCGCCCTTGTATTTGGCTCCTGCAATCAGCGCACCCATATCAAGGGCAAAAACCTGTTTGGAACCCAGGTTTTCAGGCACGTCTCCCCGTACTATCCGCTGTGCAAGTCCCTCTGCAATGGCGGTCTTGCCAACTCCCGGTTCACCCAGCAACACCGGATTATTCTTGCTCCTTCTTGCCAGGATCTGCAATATCCTTCTGATCTCCTCATCCCGGCCTATCACCGGGTCAAGCTTACCTTGCTGGGCCAGCTGGTTCAGATTTATGGCATAACGCCCCAGGGCATTATAAGTCTCCTCGGCGGAGGGATTATCTACCTTCGATCCTTTTTTCAGGCTTTCAATGGCCTGCTCAAGATCTTTTTTGTTCAATCCCTGATCCTTCAACATGCGAGCAATTTCACCTGGTGTTTCCAGTAAGCCAAGTAAGATATGTTCTACTGCCACAAATTGGTCTCCCTCCTTTTGTGATATCTGCATGGCCCGCTGGAGTACCTTGTTTGTGTTCTGGGACAAATATGTTTCTCCACCGCTCACCCTGGGGAGGTTTTCAATCATGGCATCCAGGGTTTTTCCCACGGTTTCTCTGTCCACGGTAATCTTTTGCAGCAAATATCCTATGACGTTATCTGCCGTATCCATCAGGGCTTTTAAGATATGCGCCGGTTCGACTGCCTGGTGCCCCATGCGCGAAGCAATGTCGACAGCGGCCTGTATAGCTTCCTGCGATTTTATGGTTAAATTATCCTGTCTCATATTTCAGTGTATTATTGTTTGATTTGTTTACTTTTCACCAGAAGGCGGCAAACTTCCTGCCAATAGGAAAATTTCATAATATGCGCCATTCTGTCTTGTTGCTTGTTAAGATGTATGTCATTTTGTCATTCTGTATTTTCCTGTGTGCCACAGTATCTTTCAGGCTGGAATAATATGCCTGAGAAGAACCTGCTTTAAAAACACACCCTTTTTTTGTGTTATTCAATCTCTTTTGCTTTTTTTGCAGTCGCAACCAAAATGAAATCTATTATGACAACCAGAATCTTAAGCATATCTATCTTGCTTGTCCTGGCAGTTTCCTGCGGACAGCAAAGCAATAAAACAACAGATCTCAGTGAATTAGAAGTATCTGATGTTACTGTTGAAACACTTCTTGCAGATGCCTCCCCTTTCGTTGAAAAACCAGTATCCGTGCAGGGAACGGTTGTCCATGTTTGCCGTCATGGCGGACAGCGATTATTTGTTGTTGGCGAGGATGGAGAAGATCGTTTTCGCATCACAGTGGGTGAAAACATTTCTCAATTCGATGTCGAACTGGAGGGAAGCAAGATTGAAGTGAACGGGATTGTCAAGGAATTGATCATCGACGAAACCTACCTGGCTGAATGGGAGGCTGAAGTAGGTGAAGAATCTGAGCATGATCGCGGAGAAGGTCATGAAGGCGGAGTAGGTCATGGAGACAACCATGGTGAAGACGTGGCAGAAGAGCAAAATGTTGAGGAACAAGAGACTGCTCAGCTGAAAAGAATACAGGATGTTAGGGATGAAATTGCAGCAAGTGGTAAAGATCATCTCTCTGACTACTGGATAGAAACCATTGAATTCAAAGTTATCACAGAATAGTCACTCCTTTTTCTCAAACCAATATTACTTTCCAATGAAAATCCGGAAATGGCTCCGTATCATACACCGGGATATGGGATATATTTTCTTTGGTATGACCCTGGTCTATGGCATTTCCGGGATTGCACTCAACCACCTGGACGACTGGAATCCGGATTACATCATCAGGATCTCAGAAGCTACCCTGCAGGACATCCCTGCTGCTGAAGATATTTCGCGGGAGGTGGCAGAATCACTGGCCAGGCAGATTGACCAAAACTACCAATACAGGAATCATTTTTTTCCAGGACCAGGTGTTTTAAAGATATTCATTAAGCAGGGATCTGTCACAATAAATATGGATAGCGGCCAGGCCTATATCGAGGTGATAAAAAAACGACCCGTTTTCAGGGAAATGAACTTCCTGCACTATAATAAGCCTAAAAAATTGTTTACGTGGTTTTCAGATGCTTTTGCCCTTGCACTGATCCTTTTGGCTATTTCAGGACTATTCCTGATCCGGGGAAAAAAGGGCATTACCGGGAGAGGAGCATGGCTAACTGCATTGGGAATTCTCATCCCCCTTATATTCCTCATCCTGTACCTGTAACTTTGCCCTGATTTTCACGTATTGGTGGTATACTAATTTTGTATTACTTCCACCAGCATGAGTGAACAGATACTGAAGGCCCTGATGCAGCTTTTTGCCATTATTGCCAGGCCTGATAGTAGCAGTAGTGACAGGAGGACTGTTGTCAAGGCTTACCTGGAAAAACAGCTGAATCATGAGATCCTTCAGGAATACCTGAAGGTTTTTGATGAATACTACGAGCTTCACCAAGAGAAACAGAAGGAGTCAGAAAAGAGGGCCAAAGGGATCTCTGCCAGTTCTGTCAGAGTACTGAAGATCGCAACCGCAATCAATGAAGAACTTGCGCAAGCACAGAAGATCATTGTGCTGATCCGCCTGCTCGAATTTGTCAGGTCGGATAAAGGAGAGATCACCGAACAGGAGATGGAATTCATCCATACTGTGTCTGATACATTTAATGTACTGGAAGAAGAGTATAAACAGATCAGGGATTTTGTGCTGTTCTCCCCTGAGGATGTCCCGGATTGTGAAAACATCATGTTGATCGACAGTAACCGGGAATTTAACCTGAAAAAATCCAAGCATATTTATATTGATTCGATCAGGGGACAATTAAGGGTGTTGCATGTCCCCAGCGCCAGGCTCTACTTCATCAGGTATATTGGCAATCGTGAAATGTACATGAACAGCCAGCTGATCCAGGAGGACAAAATATATGTTCTGAACAATGGTTCTTCGGTCAAAAACCAACAGATAAAACCCATTTATTATAGTGATATTGTCAGCCGTTTCCAGCTTGACAAGATCAAGGGCTGGATCACTTTTGAAGTCAATGATGTTGAGTACCATTTCAAAAGTGGCGACACAGGTTTACAGAAGCTTAGTTTCAAGGAGGAATCCGGGCGGTTGATAGGCATCATGGGTGCCAGTGGTGCAGGAAAGTCTACCTTACTAAACGTCCTGAATGGTTCTGTCCCACCTTCCTCCGGCAAGGTACTCATTAACGGAGTAGACATTTTCAAAGAAAAAGAACAGATCGAAGGGATCATTGGACATGTATCCCAGGACGACTTGCTGATTGAAGAGCTGACTGTTTATCAGAATCTGTATTATAATGCCAAGCTTTGTTTTGACAATTATACAGAAGAACAGATTGTAGAAACAGTAAACCAGACACTTGAAAACCTTGGATTATTCGAGATCCGTGAAATACAAGTAGGGAGTCCACTGAATAAAAAAATCAGCGGTGGCCAGCGAAAAAGGCTGAATATAGCGCTTGAGCTGATCAGGGAACCAGCCATTCTCTTCCTGGACGAACCTACTTCAGGCCTGTCATCCAGAGATTCCGAGAACATCATGGACCTGTTGAAAGACTTGTCCCTGAAAGGAAAACTTGTTTTTGTTGTCATCCACCAGCCCTCCTCCTACATCTTCAAAATGTTTGACAATATGATCATCCTGGATACGGGTGGCTGGATGATCTATGATGGTGATCCCATAGAGTCTATTGTATATTTCAAGAGAAAGATCCACCATGCTAACTGTAATGAAAGTGAATGCGAGATCTGCGGAAATGTGAATCCTGAACAGATCTTTAACATTGTAGAATCCAATGTGCTTGATGAATATGGAAAGGCCACCAAGACAAGGAAAATATCACCAAGAGAGTGGCATGAACATTATTTAGAGAAAGAAAAGGAGAATGGCAAATTCCTGGAGCAGCATTCCACCTTACCGGAAATCTCGTTTAAGATCCCCAACAAACTAAACCAATTCCTGATCTTTGTTAAGCGTGATGTACTGTCCAAGCTGTCAAACACCCAGTACATGGTGATTAATTTCCTGGAAGCGCCACTTTTAGCCTTCCTGCTGGCATATATCATCAAATATTTCAATGTTAATATTACCAATGTTCACGGTTACAACCTTGAAGGAAACTCTAACCTCCCGGTGTACATCTTTATGTCAGTGATTGTTGCCATTTTCATGGGACTTACAACCAGTGCAGAGGAGATCATTAAAGACCGGAAAATTAAAAAGAGAGAATCATTCCTTAACTTGAGTCGGTCTGGATACCTCTTGTCGAAGGTGGCTGTCCTGATGGCCCTTTCAGCCATACAAGCATTGTTATATGTTGTAATCGGGAACAGCATCATGGAGATCAAAGGTATGTACTGGCAATACTGGCTGGTTCTCTTTAGTGCATGGGTATCATCCAACCTGATTGGACTGGTCATATCCGACAGTTTCAAAACAGTGGTAACCATATACATCCTGATCCCTTTCCTGGTCATACCACAGATTATCCTGAGCGGGGTCATGGTGAAGTATGAGAAACTCAATCCGAAAATATCCTCTCCCACCAGCATCCCGTTCTATGGTGAGGTTATGACAGCCCGTTGGGCATATGAGGCCCTTGCAACCTATCAATTCATGAACAATGAATACCAGTCTCAATATTATGTGTATGATAAGGTGATGAGCCGGGCTAGCTACCATAAGGATTTTTGGACGGTGAACCTGGTAAACAAGGTGGAAAGCATAGATCGGAATCTTCATGATCCTGCCAGGGCTGAAGAAATAAAACTTCACCTGAACCTTCTCAGGAGTGAGATCGAAGATGAAATGAGAGTAAATACCAGCATCACTTTCAAACACCTTGAAGAACTCACGCCTGAAAGGATAAACAAAAAGGTACTGAACTCCTTACGTAAATACCTGAATGAAATCAAGGCATACAATATCAAACTCTATAACAAAGCCAATGAAGAGAGTGATAAACGAACCCGGGAACTCCAGCGAACCGAGAAAGATAAGGATGCCTTTAATAAAGTAAAGCGGGAGCAGAACAATGAATCACTCGAAGATTTTGTAAAAAACTCAAATGCCAGTGACCGGATTATCCAATATAAAAATCGCTTATACCAGAAAAGCGATCCAATCTATATGGATCCGGAACATAAACTGATCAAGGCACACTTCTACGCACCAAGGAAACAGGTTCTGGGAAGCTTTTTCAGCACGTTCGGTGTTAACATCGCCGTTATCTGGCTGATGTCACTGATCTTATACATCATCCTGTATTACAGACTCCTAAAGAGGTTTCTGGACTTCTTCGGTCGATTTACCAACCGCATACATAAGGAAACTCATTCTTTGTTTTAAGAAATCAGATAAGGAACCTTCATCCCGGTTTGCCGGGATGTCAGCGACGGCTCAACTCTAAGCTTTTTTTTTGATTTAGGATATCAGTTTAGGAGCCTTCATCCCGGCAAACTGGGATGTCAGCGACGACCTGATATCTTAAACAAAAAAAACCATCCCGGCGTATATGCTGAGATGGTCTCATTATCTTGTGTGGATTAATCCAGCTTACTCGACGATTTCAATCATTTTGAAGGGGACTCTGATGATGGATTCATAATCCTCACCTGCTTCCAGCATATCTTCATCGTCTTCTTCGTAATACCAGTTTATCACCACCTCATTCTTTGCCTTATGGATGGCTTCCAACTTTTTGAAAACATCCAGGATGCATTTGGAAGAACTTGTATTGAAATACTCCAACTGTACATTCACTGTTGTTTTATCCAGTGGACCCTTTGCGTATTCCTCCAGCCAATCAACCAATGGTTTGTAAAACTCAATAGAATTTTCCGGTATTGACCGCCCTTTGATCTCTATTTTTCCAGATCCGGCGTCAAACTTTACTGTCGGTGTCTTTGTTGTACCTTCGATTGAAATTGGTTCCATCACTATTATATTCTTTAGTTAGTTTTCTTCAGTTATATATACATCCAGGTTGAAGAAATAATAATCATCCTGGTAATGCTGAAAAGTGTACTCCAGTTTATTTCCTGTCTTCCGGGCAATATCAACAAGTCCAAGTCCACCTCCTCCTTTGGCTGAAAGCTTCTGGTGATTCAGAATGAACTTGTACATATCTTTCAGTTCATCTCCTGACAAAGAATTGATCTTATCAATCTTGTCTTTTAGAAATTTAATCTTTTCGGAGCTGATAAAATTGCCCGTAGAAATCCGGTAAGTATCCTTTGTGCGAGAAATAACCAGGATTCCGAACTTTGACTCAAAATCATTCTTTAATGTATCCGGCAGTTCTTCAATATGATGATAAAGGTTCTGAAGGCTCTCAACCAATACATTGTATACCTTCTTTTTTATTTTGGCATGTTCCTCTTTACCATCCATCTTCTCCTCAATCTCTTCAAGTACATTATTGATCAAGTCAGTGGTGATACTGCCTTTGAAGGCAACCAGAACATCTCCGCCGTTCAATTTGGAAAAATACTCATGAACATCAAAGCTCATCTGCGGAATTGGTTAAATATTCACTTGAATAATTTATTTTACTAAATTCTAAATGCTCAGCAAATATATAAAAAAAATGAACTTCCTGAAAGACAAGAATTCGAGTGGTTTACCAAACATTTCAAGCTTTAGATACGCTTAAAGTAACTTAAAGGTTTTAAAATACCTAAAAAAAATTTAAACCGGATTATCGTGATGGAACTTTTTCTTCGAACCATCATAAAGTTCATATTGGTGATATTTACATTTGATCGGACCGTTAAATAAGGTCAGTTTGCGGCTTGTTCTCAGACCAACATATTTCATAGCCTCCGGGTTACCACTAAAAATCCAGGCCTGGTAACCTGCGAAATTTCTTTTCAGGGTATCACCGATGGTCTTATAAAGTGCCTGAAGATCATCTTCTTCCATCCTCTCTCCATAAGGCGGATTCATAACAACTATGCCGGTCCCATGCGAAATCTCCCATGATTCAAAGCCTGATTTAACCAGATCAATCTTCCCAAGCAGGCCTGCCCTTGCCAGATTTTGTTGAGCAGCCCGGATGGCTGGAAAGGCCAGATCACAAGCCATGATATCAATATCCCTGGAGGTTGAAAGAAATCGTTCCTTGCGGACGGATTCAAACAGATCGGGTTCATAATCCTTCCAGCCCTGGAATCCGAAACCCGGCCTGAAATACCCTCCCGGCAATCCCCTGGCCATGATCCCAGCCTCTATTGCCAGGGTACCGGACCCGCACATGGGATTGACAAAACGTTTACCAGGTTCCCACCCGGATAATTTGATCAGTCCCGCTGCAAGGACCTCATTCAGGGGAGCCTTAAATGGTTGTGTCCGGTAACCCCGCTTATGCAGGGATTCTCCTGAACTGTCAAGCGATACGTTGCAATGCGTATCCCCCAGGTGTATGTGTACCCGGACATCAGGATTTTTCAAGTCGACCGATGGCCTTTTCCCTGTCCGGTCCCTGAACCTGTCAACAATTCCATCCTTAACTTTTAATGATATAAAACCGGAGTGTTTGTACCTGTCAGATACCAGTACGGTTTCGACTGCCAAGGTACTTTCGGGCCCCAGGACCCTCTCCCACGCAATGTCCCGGATGCTTTTGTAAATATCCTCTTCATTCCTGGCTGGAAATGCTTGCAGTGGACTTAGTATACGGAGTGCCGTACGAAGGTGGTAGTTAGCCCTGTAGAGCATCTTCTTATCACCGGAAAAGGAAACTGCTCTGTTATGCGGTCTGACAGATCCGGCACCCAGGCTGGTAAGTTCATCTGCCAGTACTTCCTCCAATCCAAACAGGGTTGTGGCTATAAATTCTTTCATGGTTTTTCTCTAAAATAAGTAAAATGCTTTTCTACAGCTGTTTTTGCCATATTGAATCTTTTTGCTCCAATTCCCCTGATGACCTCACAGGGACTTCCCAGCTGTTCTATTTCCTCGAGATAAGACCTGTAAAGAAAGGTTCTCCTGTGTCCCGGATTTTCACGTACTGGATCAGGTATCCAGTCAATATCATAATAGCACAATAAAAAAAGGTCAATCTTTGCATCCGTGAGTCTAATATCTATCCAGTCCGGTACCATTCCATAAACCTCACGGAACCAAATTTTTGTAATGATCAGATAGGTGTCCAAAAACAGAATAGGAGATTTTTCCTCCAGTTGTTGCTGTAGCTGTTCAATCTGTACCCGAGCTATCTTTTCAACATCTTCGTAAGTATATGGACGGTTTAATGAGGCTACATACTCTCTGGCATATTCAGGAATATAATCCGTTTCGAAAGATGCAGCCAGAAATTTGCAGATCTCCGTCTTACCAGTAGATTCTGGTCCCGTTACAACTACCTTAAACATATTATGCAGAATTATCTGATAAACTCCTCTTCCATTGAAAGTACCCGACAACCGCGATAATGGTGAAGACCAGGTAAAGCAGAAAAGACGGATACAGGCCCTTATAAAAATAGAGTCCTGCAGCCACAATGTCAACAATTACCCATACCAGCCAATGTTCCAGCACTTTACGTGCCAGCATCCAGGTGGCTACAACGCTTCCTGCAGTAGTGAATCCATCTCCCCAGGGCACATCAGAGTCTGTAAATCTCTTTAAAATATATACGATCCCCAACATGGCCACCAATGCTGTCACACTTAAGACCAGGGCCTGATGCCTGCTTATCCTGCTTACCCGAAGAGTGCTCTTTTCATTCCGGTCATCGACTCCGCGCGACCAGTAAATCCAACCATAAATACTCACTCCGAGGTAATAGACCTGGAGTCCCATATCAGCATAAAACTTGCTGTTGAAAAAAATCAATATGAACAGTGCTGATGATATGATCCCAAAAGGCCATAGCCAGATGATCTGTCTGACACTGAAATACAAATATACCAGGCTGGTAATAACTCCCAGGACCTCAACATAATTACCGCTGAACCAGCTAATAATGGATTCCAGGTCCAAAATTTAAGATTTACTGCTTAGATTGCAACAAGGCCTGGTAAATATCCTGGCCACCAAGGACTTCAATCGCTTTTAATACACTGGGATTGGCCGTATTAAATACCTGGTAGAATTCACTGCTATTCCAGAGATCCCTGGCAATATACGCTTTGAGTACAAGCCTTATGTGTTCCCGGGATATGTTGAAATCTTCTTCATTAAATTCAAGACCCTCTTCAGAAGCATAGGTAATCATATCCTCCAGTATCTTATCCTTGATGGTGAAGTTTTTCTGAAAAGACTGGAAGGTTGGATATTTCACCTCGTATTCATTGCGGTGATCATCTACATATGACAAGGTGAAGAAATTAATGATACCCCTACTGAGTAACCTATTGTAATATAAGGAGTTATAACTTGTGTCAAGAGGGACAAAATAATCCGGCATGATTCCTCCTCCCCCATAAACAGGTCGCTGGCTGACAAGGGTCTGATACTTCAAAGATTCGGGGAATACAGTGCTGTCTGAATGCAACAGTTCACCCATATTGTATCGGTTGATCAGGTCTTTTGAGTATTCCTCAAATCCATCTTCGTAAGGTTTCTGGATCAATCGTCCTGTAGGTGTATAATACCTGGCTATAGTGAGCCTTACCATGGAACTGTCAAGTAGCAACATAGGTTGTTGAACAAGTCCTTTCCCAAAAGACCTCCTGCCCACAATGACTCCCCGGTCCCAGTCCTGAACAGCGCCGGCCACAATCTCGCTGGCAGAGGCAGAACCCTGATCTATGATGATGACCACCCTTCCGTCAAGGAACTCTCCACGGGATGAAGAGTTGAATTTCCGCTTGGGATGGGAATTTCCTTCTGTATAGACAATGATCTTGCGGTCCTTGAGAAACTGGTCAGCCAGTTTGATGGCTACATCCATATATCCGCCCCCGTTTCCTCCCAGATCCAGGACAAGGTCCTGCATTCCCTCACCTTTCAGCTCAGTAAGGGCTGTCCTGAATTCATCCATCGTTGTATGCGAAAACCTGTTCAGTTTAATATAACCTATATCATCCTTTATCATATAAGAGGCATCCAGGCTAAAAATGGGTATCTTATCCCGGGTGATTGTAAAATCTAATAACTCACTCACCGATCTGCGGTTGATAGAAACACTCACCCTCGTCCCTTTTTTACCCCTTAGTTTTGAAAACACGTCCGAGGTTTTAATACCAACCCCGGCCACCGATTGTCCTTCAATTTTTACAATCCTGTCTCCTGACTTGATACCAACCTTCTCAGAAGGTCCGTTTGGGATAGGATTGATGACAAAAATGGTATCGTTCAAAATATTGAAACTAATGCCTATGCCTTCAAAATTGCCCTGCAGGGGTTCAGACATTGCCTTGACCTCTTCCTTGGTCAGGTATGTCGAATGCGGATCAAGATTTTGCAACATTTCGACGATGGCCTTTTCAACCAGTTCAGATTTGTTAACTGTATCAACATAATACTTATCGATCCAGTTTATTATCTGGCTGAATTTCAATGCGTCATCACTGAATACCTGTCCCCTGACACCCATTGGAATAATCCATACGGTCAGAAATAAAAACCAGATAATACAAAGCCTTTTTTTCATAATTTATCCTCCTACTCTATAATAAGGATGCAAAGATAAAAAAAATGATTAGTCTTTTAATACCTTGAATTGGAAGGTGACCCCCGTTAATTCTGCAAGATCCTTGCCATTTTCAAGAATATGAAGGTCTTCTTCTTCATAATACCAGTCAATCACAGTATCGGTCTGAATATCAACAATCATCTTCAGTTTTTGTAAGATAAAAATCAACATCCGAACGGAACCAGAATTGTAATAGGTCATTTTGAAGGTAACCTTTGGGGAAGGGTAAGAGGACTGGTTCTCAAGCTTCCTGATGGTCGCGATATAGGCATCCATCCATTCCAGTACAGGCATATAGAACGCAAACAGGTCCTCCGGGAGAGATATTCCCTCAAATTCGAAGATTCCGGCATCGGGATCCAAGAGTACCCTGGGTGTATGGTTTTTCTCAGGAATCTGAAGGATTTCCATAAATCATGGATTTAAAGCTTGAAAGATAAAAACAATACCGGTAATATCCATATACCAGGCATACCTTTTGATCAATCTCAATCTGCTTACTCCCACTCAATAGTCGCTGGTGGCTTGGAACTAATATCATAAACCACCCTGTTTATCCCCCTGACCTTGTTGATGATGTCATTGGATACCCTGGCCAGGAAATCGTATGGCAGTTTTGCCCAGTCAGCCGTCATCCCATCTACCGATGTAACAGCTCGCAGGGCTACAGCCAGCTCATAGGTCCTCTCATCGCCCATAACCCCTACGGACTGAACGGGAAGCAGGATCACACCTGCCTGCCAGACCTCATCATAGAGTCCTGTTTCCATGAGCCCTTCTATAAATATATCGTCTGCTTCCTGCAGCATTCTCACCTTATCTTCGGTAATATCCCCCAGTATCCTGACTGCCAGTCCGGGTCCAGGGAAAGGATGCCTGTTCCTGATGACGGGATCTAGTCCCACGCTCTTCCCAACCTTCCTCACCTCATCCTTGAACAGCAGCTTCAGGGGTTCAATAATCTTAAGGTGCATCCTCTCAGGTAATCCCCCAACGTTATGATGGGATTTGATCTTGGCAGAGGGACCGTTTACAGATATCGACTCAATCACATCAGGGTAGATGGTTCCCTGTGCAAGCCATCTGACATCTTCAAGTTTTTTTGCCTCTTCTTCAAAGACTTCGATAAAATTCCTGCCTATGCTCTTTCTTTTCTGTTCCGGATCAGTAATACCTTTCAGTCCATCCAGGAATTTTTTTCGGGAATCAACACCTATCACGTTCAATCCTAAATGCTTATATGTATCAAGGACTTTCCTGAACTCATCCTTGCGAAGCAGGCCATTGTCCACGAAAATACTCGTCAAATTGTCACCTATGGCTTTATGCAACAACATGGCGGCTACCGATGAATCAACGCCTCCTGAAAGTCCGAGGACCACCCTGTCATTCCCAAGTACTTCATGCAAATCTTTTACGCTTGATTCTACAAAGGAGTCAGGTGTCCATGACTGGCTGCATCCACAACTCCCAACCAGAAAGTTGTATAGGATAATCCGGCCTTCCGTCGTATGATGAACTTCCGGGTGAAACTGTAGTCCGAATGTCTCCTCACCCATGATCCTGAAGGCGCCAACGGCTATGTCACCAGTGCTGGAGATGACCTGGTAATTTTCTGGTAGTCTAGCGATTGTATCACCATGAGACATCCAAACCTGTGATCCGATGCTGACCCCATTCAGCAAACCTGCATCAGGATCAAGGGTGGCTAAATTGGCCCTGCCGTATTCCCTGCTGGCTGCAGGGGAAACCTCTCCCCCGTATCCATGTGCCAGGTACTGGGCACCATAACAAATGCCAAGCAATGGAAGGATGCCTTTGATCTTAGCCAAGTCAGGCACAGGGGCATCCTTGTCCCGCACTGAAAACGGACTGCCAGAAAGGATCACTCCCTTTACATGGGGACCTGGTACCGGGACTTTGTTATATGGATGAATTTCACAATATACATTCAGTTCCCTAACCTTTCTTGCTATGAGTTGGGTGTATTGTGACCCGAAATCCAGTATGTAAATTGTTTCCTGCATGTAATTAAAAAGTTTGATGCGCAAAGATAATCAATCCCTTTCAGGATTATCAATCAATCTCGAAGCAGTCCCCGTCATTTACCGCCATAGTATCCGAGAAAATCTCCCTGGCTTCAGTTTCCAGCACAGATAGGTCTTTGTATCTGGATGAAAAATGTCCGATGATCAACTTGCCTACGCTGGCACCAGCGGCCAGTTCTGCTGCCTGCTGTGCCGTGGAATGATAGGTCTCATGGGCAAGAGAAGCATCTTCCCTGGCAAATGTTGCTTCATGGTATAATAAATCCACCCCTTCAAGGAGTGGTAAAAGCTCTTTATTCATGCGTGTATCAGAGCAGTATGCATAGCTTCTCGGCTCCCGCGGCGGAAGCGTAAGCTCAGAATTTGGGATGGGGTGCCCGTCAGGCATCACAAAATCAGCCCCCTGTTTTATCTTTGCGATATCCTTTACCGGGATATTATACTCAATGATCTTCTCTCTCAAGATGTTTCTTTCCCTCGGTTGCTCCCTGAACAGGAATCCACAGGTGGGTATACGGTGTATCATAGGCAGGCTGAGGACACTTATATTTTTGTCTTCATGGATCAGGGCAGGCCTTCTGCATTGTATCCTGTGGAAATAAAGCTCGAATCCAAGATCGTTCTGGAAAAATTTCAAATGGCCAAGGATCATTTCTTCCAAACCCTCCGGTCCGAATAAATGCAATGGCTCTGCCCTGCCTAGCAGGCTGAAGGTGGAAAGTAAACCGAAAATGCCAAAGATATGATCCCCATGAAGATGGCTGATGAAGATATGATGGATCTTCCCCAGGCGGATCCTGTACTTGCGAAGTTGCATCTGGGTTCCTTCTCCGCAATCAATCAAAAAAAACCGCTCATTCACATTCAGCAAATGAGCGGTAGGAAATCTTTCTGAAGTAGGCAGCGCAGAACTGCTACCCAGTATAGTTACACGAAATAACACAGCCTGTATTTACTCGGCTGCCTTGATCATTTCTTCACCTTCCTGCACTGTATTGGTTATGTTTAATACAGTGTCCAGTTGAGAAATTGTAATCAGTCTTTCAACGGCTTCATTCAATCCAGTCAGCACAAATGTGCCGTTGGCATTTTTACAAAGCCGGTTGGCCACAAGAATCGCGCTCAAACCTGAAGAATCACAATAACGCACATGATCCAGGTCGAGTACAATATTCTTCTCGCCATTTCCTGATACAAGTACGAGCTCTGACTTAAGGGTCGGAGCGATATGGGTGTCCAGTTTTTCCTCCAACACCTGAATCAATGTGTAATTATCAAGTTTTTCGATCTTGAATTCCATATGCTATTGAATTTTAAAAGTGTGACTACTTATCTTTTGTGGAGTCTTCCTTCGTTTTCTTCTCTTCCTGCTCCATTTCTGTTTTCAGGGCAGCAAGCTCGGAAATATCTCCCAATGTTGTCTTTTCAAGGTTGCTCTTCAATTTCCTTGTAGTGCGCTTCGTCTCTGTCTCTGCCGTCCTCTTTTGAGTATCATCTGTTTTGCGCTGCTTATCTTCGAATAAACGAGTATGCGATAGTACAATACGCTTAGCAGACTTATTGAATTCAATGACCTTGAATTCCAGTTTTTCATCCGCTTTGAGAACAGATCCATCTTCCTTCACCATATGCTTCTGTGCTACAAAACCTTCAACACCGTAAGGAAGAGCAATGACTGCTCCTTTGTCAACTATTTCAATGACCGTTCCTTCATGTATCGATCCCTGTGTGAATACCGACTCGAAAACATCCCACGGATTCTCTTCTAACTGCTTATGCCCAAGGCTTAAACGTCTGTTTTCCTTATCGATCTCCAGCACACTCACCTCAATCTCTTCCCCGATGGCTGTAAATTCCGCCGGATGCTTGACCTTTTTCGTCCATGAGAGGTCAGAAATATGGATCAAGCCATCTACGCCTTCCTCTATTTCAACAAAGACACCGAAGTTAGTAAAGTTACGAACTTTTGCGTTATGTTTCGTGCCGACAGCATATTTTTCTTCAATCTTTTCCCATGGATCTGCCTTTAATTGTTTCATTCCGAGAGACATCTTGCGCTCCTCCCTGTCAAGGGTCAGGATCACTGCTTCAACCTCATCACCAACATTTAAAAACTCCTGTGCGCTGCGTAAATGTTGCGACCATGACATCTCTGATACATGGATAAGTCCTTCAACTCCGGCTGCGATTTCAACAAATGCACCATAATCAGCCATCACCACAACTTTTCCTTTTACCTTGTCTCCCACAGTCAGTTTCTCATCAAGGGAATCCCATGGATGAGGAGTCAGCTGCTTGAGACCAAGTGCAATCCGTTTCTTGTCATCATCGAAATCGAGGATTACAACATTCAGCTTCTGGTCAAGTTGCAGAATCTCTTCCGGATGATTCACACGGCCCCATGAAAGGTCTGTGATATGGATCAGTCCGTCTACACCACCAAGATCAATAAATACCCCATATGAAGTGATATTTTTTACGGTACCTTCAAGTACCTGGCCTTTTTCAAGTTTGGCAATGATCTCTTTCTTTTGCTGTTCCAGCTCAGCCTCAATCAGGGCCTTATGTGATACAACGACATTCTTGAATTCATGGTTGATCTTGACCACCTTGAATTCCATTGTCTTGCTTACATAAGCATCATAATCACGTATGGGCTTAACATCTATCTGTGAACCGGGCAAGAATGCTTCAATGCCAAAGACATCTACGATCATACCACCTTTGGTCCGGCATTTAATATATCCCTTGATGATCTCATCCTGTTCCAGGGCAGCATTGACCCTGTCCCATGAGCGCATGGCCCGTGCTTTCTTGTGTGATAATACAAGCTGGCCTTTTTTATCTTCCTGGCTTTCTACATAAACCTCTACCGTATCCCCTGCGGCAAGTTCAGGATTATACCTGAATTCATTCAGGCTTATAACCCCTTCTGATTTAAAGCCTATATTGATAACGACTTCCCGCTTATTCATCGATATCACTTTCCCATCAATAACTTCAGCTTCAGCGATGGTGGACAGAGTCTCACTGTACATATTCTCATACTTGACCCTCTCAGAATCCATTGATACATCTTCTTCCTGGCCGAAATTCTCCCAATCAAATTCACCTGCGCTGTCTCCCAGGCTTGCAGGAGTTGCCAATTGTGCCTCAACTGGCTTTGATTCTTCCTCTTTCACAGGTGCTTTAGCTTCTGCAGGCTCATCTAAGCCCTCAGTTGCTTCTGCTTTTACATCGGCAACTTCTGAGGGTTCATCTGCCGATTCAGTTTTCATTTCGCTTGTGTCAGCCTTGGTTTTTGCCGTAGTTTTTTTGGCACTGGCTGCAGTGGCTGTTCCAGCTTTGGCAGTGCTGGATTTGGTTTCTTTGGATTTGTCAGATTTCTTCGGAGTTTCAGCTACTTTCTCATCCACTTTTTCCACTTCCTTTTTTACTGCATTTTCAGGGTTGTTTTTACTTTCCCCTTCCATGCTTTTTGTTTCTTCACTCATTTAACAAAATAATTAATAATTAGTAAGTTAGACAATATTTATAGTAAATTGAGGTGCAAAAATAAGACTTTATTCTTAATTGCACCAGATTTCAGGCAAAATTTGCTGCTAATTTTAGCTATAGCTGTTAATATTAGTGATATTTTTCATTGTTAGAAATTAGAGAAAAGGTATATCTTTAGATCCACAAAAATTATGAAAATAACAGTCATTGGAACCGGATATGTTGGACTTGTCACCGGAACATGTTTTGCTGAAACAGGACTTGATGTTGTGTGCCTCGATATCGACACAGATAAGATCAATAAACTCAACAAGGGGGAAATACCAATTTTTGAACCTGGACTTGACAGGCTTATAGCGAGAAATCTGGAGTCAAAAAGATTACAATTCACGACAGATTACAGGCAAGCTCTTGCTGAAACAGATGCTGTCTTTATTGCCGTAGGTACTCCTCCCGGGGAAGATGGCAGTGCAGATTTACAATATGTAATTGAAGTTGCCCGGCAGGTAGGCAAGTTGATCACTGAATATATTCTGGTTGTTACGAAGAGCACTGTGCCTGTCGGAACAGCGGAAAAGGTCAGGGTTGCGATACAGGAGGTATTGGACCAACGGGAGCTGGATATCCCATTTGATGTTGCATCAAATCCTGAATTCCTGAAAGAAGGGAATGCTATTGACGATTTCCTCAAACCAGACAGGATTGTTATCGGTACTGATTCACAAAGGGCCGAGAAAATCATGAAACGGATGTACAAGCCCTTCCTCCTGAACGGGCATCCCCTTATCTTCATGGATATCCCTTCGGCTGAAATGACCAAATACGCAGCCAATGCCATGCTGGCTACCAAGATCAGTTTCATTAATGATATCGCCAATCTCTGTGAGCTGACCGGGGCTGATGTTAACATGGTCAGGAGGGGCATTGGAAGCGACAACCGAATCGGGAACAAATTTATCTATGCAGGTGCAGGATACGGAGGTTCATGCTTTCCAAAAGATGTGAAGGCCTTAATTAATACGGGACTTGAATACGGATATCCTATGCGGATCCTGCAGTCAGTTGATGAGGTGAATGAATATCAGAAAGCCATCCTTGTAGGAAAGATTAAATCCCATTTCAAAGAGTCATTAAAGGGCAAGACCCTGGCGGTATGGGGACTCTCCTTCAAGCCCAATACCAATGATACCCGTGAAGCGCCCGCTGCAGTAGTAATCTCTGAATTACTGAAGGCTGGCTGCCATGTGAAAGCTTTCGACCCGGTAGCCATGGACGAATTCAAAATGACCATTGGTGACAGTATTGAATATACCAAAGACAGGTATGAGACATTGATTGATGTAGACGGACTCATTCTGATTACCGAATGGTCTGAATTCAGGATCTTGAATTACACGCTGCTAAAGAAGCTGATGAAAGAACATGTTGTATTTGACGGCCGGAATATTTATGATCCTGCTGAAATGAAAGAAAACGGCATTACCTATTACGGGATAGGCCGGAATGTAGACTAAACTTCCTGATATGAGAAGAATCCTGGTTACCGGAGGGGCCGGCTTTATTGGCTCCCATCTCTGTGAACGTCTCCTTGGGTACGGTTTTGAAGTAACCTGCCTGGATAATTTCTTTACAGGGGCAAGAAAAAATATTATCCACCTGCTTGACCACCCATATTTCGAGCTTGTAAGGCATGATGTCACCATGCCTTATTACATGGAGGTTGATGAGATCTATAATCTTGCCTGTCCGGCATCACCTGAACATTACCAGTTCAACGCAATAAAAACCATCAAAACATCAGTGTTGGGGACCATCAATATGCTGGGACTTGCCAAAAGGGTAAAAGCAAAGATGCTGCAGGCCAGCACCAGCGAAGTATATGGTGATCCCCAGGTTCATCCCCAGACAGAGGAATACTGGGGAAATGTAAACCCGATCGGTATCCGCTCCTGCTATGATGAAGGCAAACGGTGTGCTGAGACATTGTGCATGGACTACCTGCGGCAGAACAAGGTCAGGGTAAAAATTGTCAGAATATTTAATACCTACGGCCCCAGAATGAACCCAGATGACGGGCGGGTTATTTCCAATTTCATAGTTCAGGCTCTTCAAGGTAAAGACATTACTGTTTATGGAGATGGTTCCCAGACCCGCAGTTTTCAGTACATTGATGACCTTATAGAAGGAATGTTGCGTATGATGGGAACCAAGAATGATGTAGCCGGACCGGTCAACATTGGAAATTCCAGGGAGTTCACCATCAAGGATATCGCAGAACTGGTCATTAAAATGACCGGTAGCAAGTCGAAAATAACCTACAATCCACTTCCCCAGGATGATCCAATACAGAGGCAGCCAGATATTTCCCTGGCGAACAGGTTATTGGATGACTGGAAACCTATGGTAAGGCTGGAAGAGGGCCTGCAAAAAACGATTGAATATTTTAAGGAAACCATCCAGAAATGAAAGGAATCATTCTTGCCGGGGGTGCCGGAACACGGCTTTACCCCCTGACAAAAAGCATATCAAAACAGATCATTCCGGTTTATGATAAACCCATGATATATTATCCCCTGTCCGTGCTTATGCTGGCAGGGATCCGTGAAATCCTGATCATCTCCACACCAGAAGACATACACCTATATGAAGATCTCCTGGGAGATGGCCAGCAGCTTGGACTGGACATCAGCTATGAGATCCAGCCATCACCGGATGGACTGGCACAGGCATTTATCATCGGGGAGGATTTTATTGGTAGTGATCCCGTATGTATGATCCTGGGCGATAATATTTTTTATGGGCATGGATTTGGCAAGGTACTCCTCGATACAGCCGCCCTGAAAGACGGTGCTGTGGTATTCGGTTATTATGTAACCGACCCTGAGAGATATGGTGTAGTTGATTTTGATGCTAAAGGAAAAGCCCTTACCATTGAGGAAAAGCCTAAACAGCCAAGAAGTAATTATGCTGTAACAGGTCTGTATTTCTACGGTAATGATGTCATTGAAAAGGCCAAATCATTAAAGCCATCTGCCCGTGGAGAACTAGAAATAACAGATCTGAATCGGATCTACCTTGAGGAAAAAAGACTGAATGTAAGGATCATGGGAAGAGGCATGGCCTGGTTAGACACAGGAACCCATGAAAGCCTCCTGCAGGCATCCAATTATATCTACACCATAGAAGAAAGACAGGGACTGAAGGTTTCCTGTATCGAAGAGATCGCCTTCACCCGTGGTTATATAGACAAAGAACAACTGATCAAACTCGCCAAGCCCCTCAGTAAGAATCAGTACGGACAATATTTGATGAACATTGCTGAGGAGAAAATCTTCACATTTACCTTTGACAATTAATATGGAAATCAGGGAAACAGGCATAAAAGGATTATTGGTGGTCAAACCAAAGATTTTTGAAGATGCCCGGGGGTACTTTTTTGAAAGTTACAACGAATCTCAACTGGAAAAAGCCGGGCATTCATTCCATTTTATGCAGGATAACCAATCAAAATCAGCTTATGGTGTGGTCCGTGGACTCCATTACCAGCTTGAACCAAGAGCGCAGACCAAGTTAGTCAGGGTCCTTGAGGGCAGCATTCTGGATGTGGCCGTTGATTTGCGAAAAGATTCTCCCACATTCCTGCAATGGAAGGGGATTGAACTTTCGGCTGAGAACAAACTGCAAATGCTCATACCTAAGGGTTTTGCACATGGATTTTCGGTGCTGAGTGAAACTGCCGTGGTGCTGTATAAATGTGATGAATTTTATGCTCCCGATTTTGAGGCCGGAATACGCTATGATGATCCTGAGATTGGAATAGATTGGAAGCTTGACCCGGAAGACAGGATCCTCTCTGAACGGGATCTTGCCATGCCTTCCCTGCAAGGGGCAACCATAAATTTTCAATACCAATGACCCAGGTACTAATCACTGGTTACAAAGGACAGCTCGGTAGTGAGATCCATCGGATCTCCGGTAATTTCCCTGAATTATCTTTCTACTTCACTGACCTGGATGAACTCGATATCTCCCGCCCCGATAACATCCGAACCTATCTTGACAAGAATCCAGTAAAATTCCTTGTTAATTGTGCTGGCTACACTGCGGTGGATAAGGCTGAGGATGATAAAGATTTGGCATACCTGCTCAATGTAGATGCCACTGCCTCCCTGGCAAAGATCTCAGCCGAACTCGGGATACAGTTGATCCATATTTCCACAGATTATATCTTTAATGGTGAGAAGAATCACCCCTACACAGAAGATGACCCGGCAGATCCCCAGACAGTTTATGGAATGAGTAAACTGCTTGGGGAACAGTCCCTGCAAAAAGCAGGCAAAGGGATCATCGTGCGCACTTCCTGGCTATATTCCTCATTCGGAAACAATTTTGTTAAGACGATACTCAAGCTGTCAGGAGAAAGGGAACAACTTAATGTGGTATTTGACCAGACCGGCTGTCCCACATACGCACATGACCTGGCCTTGGCCCTCCTGGAAATGATCCGGGAAGAGATAAAACAAAAAAGCTCACCCAGGTATGATATATACCACTATTCAAACCAGGGAATGTGCAGCTGGTATGAATTTGCAGCCTCCATCATAGAATATGCCGGCAGAGAGTGCAAGATCCTCCCGGTCGAATCAAAAGACTATGTTACCAGAGCAATTAGGCCCCGTTACAGTGTTATGAGTAAAGAAAAAATAACCGGAAAATATGATTTACATATACCGCACTGGAAGCAAAGCCTGAGAGAATGCATTAATGAAATAATCACTTAATATATCATGGAAAAAGAAGCCCTTTTATTAGAAGTAAGGAAAAAGGCTGGTACCTGGCTGGATAGCAATATTGATGATGAAACCAGGGAACAAATTCAGTATCTGATTGATAATGATGAAAATGAACTGGTAGAATCCTTTTACCGGAACCTGGAGTTTGGCACAGGTGGATTGCGAGGCATCATGGGGGTTGGTACCAATCGGATGAACATCTATACAGTGGGCATGGCCACCCAGGGCCTGTGTAATTATCTGCTTGCATGTTTTCAGGATCTTACACAGATAAAGGTTGCCATTGCTTATGACTGCCGCAATAACAGTCCCCTGTTTGCAGAAACAACTGCCCGCATCTTCGCTGCCAATGGTATCAAAGCCTATCTTTTTGATGAGCTGAAACCTACACCGGAACTCTCCTTTGCGATCCGCCAATTAGGATGCCAGTCGGGCGTTGTCATCACCGCCTCTCACAATCCCAAAGAATACAATGGATACAAGGTTTACTGGGATGCAGGCGGCCAGATCATTGCACCGCATGACAAGAACATCATCAATGAAGTAAACAAGATCTCCAGCATCAATGAAGTTAAATTTGATGGTGATCCTGCATTAATCGAAGCCATCGGGGCATCATTTGATGATTTATACGTAGATAAACTGCTGACCCTATCCCTTTCCCAGGAAGCCATACGGCAGCAGCATGACCTGGAAATCGTTTACACACCCATTCATGGAACCGGTGTAAAACTGGTCCCAATGGCCCTTGAAAAATTCGGTTTTACCAATATTATAAATGTACCGGAACAGGATGAGGTAAACGGAGATTTTCCAACAGTACATTCCCCCAATCCCGAGGAAACGGCAGCCCTGGCCATGGCCCTGCAAAGAGCAGAAGAAACAGGGGCCGAAATGGTTATGGCTACTGATCCTGATGCTGACCGGGTGGGGATAGCCGTTCGTGATGACCAGGATAAGCTGATATTGCTGAACGGGAACCAGACCGGATCACTGCTCTATTATTATCTAATCAGGAAATGGTCGGAAAACGGAAAACTGACCGGCCGGCAGTATGTGGCCAAAACCATTGTCACCACAGAGTTACTGGCAGATATTGCCAGGAAATATGAGGTAGAGATATTCGATGTTCTCACAGGTTTTAAATTCATTGCCGACATCATGCAGCGCCAGGAAGGCAAAAAGGAGTTTATCATTGGCTCGGAAGAAAGTTATGGATATTTGGCGGGAGATTTTGTTCGCGACAAGGATGCCGTCATGTCCTGCGCCCTAATTGCTGAAACGGCTGCCTGGGCCAGGTCCCAGGGCAAGTCCCTGTATGAATTACTGCTTGATATTTACCTGGAATTCGGACTTTATCTGGAGGATTTGAATTCCATCGTCAGGAAAGGAAAATCAGGGGCAGAAGAAATTGCCATGATGATGCAGAATTACCGGGAAACACCTCCCACTGAGTTAGCTGGCTCCAGGGTGGTGCAGATCCATGATTACCAGAACAGTACAACCCAGGATATTTTAACAGGAAAAACAAGTCCTATTGAATTGCCAAAATCCAATGTACTCCAGTTCATCACCGAGGACAACACCAAGGTTTCCGTCCGGCCATCCGGTACAGAACCCAAGATCAAATTCTATTTTAGTGTAAAAGGATCACTGGCGGATCGCAAGGATTATCCGGCTCAGAAAAGGATACTGGAACAAAAAATTAATAGACTTAAAAAGGAGCTGGGAATAGAAACGTCCTGAGTCGATGGCATATGCCTCATTCAACTAATATCATTCTTCCTGATCTGGTAGTTTGTTTGCTGGAAAGCCTTAGGATATAAACACCAGAAGGTACTTTTTTATTCCTTTCATCTTTACCGTCCCAGTTTAAGCTATATGATCCCACTTCGTAGAATCTATCTGATATGGTTCTCACTCTCTTTCCTGTAAGATCATACACAGAGACATTTATATGATCAGATTGATTGAGATAAAATTCAAAACGTGTCGATTGTTTAAATGGGTTGGGCCAGCTTTTGAGTAATTTGGAAGAATTTTGATTTGGAGTTTGGAATGGTTGGGATCCTGTGCCAAAATTTTCGAATGTAACAACCTTGCCAAAGGTTCCTACGAATAGTTTGCCATTCGCAATAATGCATTCCTTGAGATATCTTTCAGAATCATCAAAAAAAACTGCTTGTCCAGTATTAAGATCAAATCCCCATACAGACTCAGTTTTCCAGTTTATCGCATAAACAATACCGTTTGCTATGCTGGGAGAGAAAACCCCTGTTGTATCAAACGTATGATGCCATCGATATTCACCTGTGATTTTATCAAGCGTGTATAACTGGCCATTTTCATCTGCATTTTCCCAAATGGATGCGCACAGAAAACTATCAGAAATTGCGATAGCACCGGCAGACAAGTCAGGAAACTGTCCATCAGGAATTATATAGGACCAGCTAACACTACCACTTTCTTTTTGCAGTGCAACAATGGAATCACTAATACATGTATATACGAAATTTTCGTCAACAGTGACAGCATTGTGATATTGTTCAGTATTTTCAATTTGCCAGGCTATCTCTCCCTTTAATTTATGGAGGGCTATCAATCTATTATACCGGCATATGTATACATATTCGTTATCAACCGCAGGAGTTATGCCAGATGATATTGCAAATGACCATATGGTTGCTCCATTATTGATATCTAAACAATACAAGCTATCGGCAACAATGTAAACCCTGTTACTGTCAATGATTGGGTTATTTGAGTAAAGTGAGCCAACACTCTTGAACCATTTTTCCTCTCCGGTGAAGCGGTCCAGGGCATATAAGCCTAAACCACCCTGCCCGCCAAACAGAACGAGTGAATCGTTTATGGCTGGGGTCACATTAACAGACCCAAAAGAATTTGGTATTTCAAAATGCCAGAGCTCAATGCTATTTTGGGGATTAAAAGCAACCAGTCGGTTTGGTTCACCTCCAATACTTACAAAAAGCGTATTTTCATAAAATGATATGCCGCTGGCGGTTCCATCAAGGGAAAATTCATTTGACTTTTGCAAGGGAGGGATCAATTCAGTCTCCCCCTCAGCCCAGGAAGTCCGTTCCATACATGCATTAACCATGGGCCAGTTCTGGGCATTCAAACCCAGAGGGAATAAAAGGCAGATTATGGCTGCAATTTTTAGAATAATGAGAGATTTGATTGGTCTCATATGGATCATTGATTAGTAAAATCCAACAGAAAAGCTCACCTTCCTTTTGCCAATCGGGGGCAACAATCAGCACCTGGCTAGAGTTGTTCCCATTCAATTCCTAAACGTTTCAGCGCATATCCTGTCTCCCGCATATAATCTCCATATCCTGTCATCCAGTGAAATCCCGGCATACGTTGAGCCAGCATATGACTGTCAACATCGTAGCTTATATCAATCTGAGAGCGGCAGATGTCCATAAAAGGATGATCAACAATGGTACCTTTCAATCCAACGTACTGACTGACCTGGAAATCCGGAATGATATTGGTAACAACCTGTCCTTTATGCATCTCCACCTTTGGTGCCGCTCCATAGTCTGATTCAAAGTGGGTCAATATCCTTGCCGGTTCTTTCATCCGTCCATCCATTCTCCTGGGGGCAGTGCAATGGGCAAGGGTAATAATCCCATCATGTGGATAGGTCGGGTCATTCAGGAATACCGGCTTCCCGGATATGTTGGCCAGTAATATGCCAGCAGGGATGACTACAAAATCTGATTCGCAAAAGGAGAGATATCCGGCATCATTCAGTAAGCTCAAGGTAAGGCAGGCAGATGTTTCAGCCAGCGGCATGATGGTCCCCATACAACCATTGATGGTTATCGCCCGGCAATTTGCAGTATCCATCACCTTCCGGAATATCTCATCCAGCAGAAAACCATTATCTACAAACTTGCGATCGGTTTCCAATGTGATGCCACTTTCCCTTAGATACTCTCCGGCCCGTTTCTTAGCGCGGCCAAGGGCAGATTGATCATTTCGGGCGGCCTTGATCAGGTTTCCCAATTCATCATAGGATAATGTTTGAATATTGAATTTAAACTTATTTTCAACCAGTCCCGGTACTACCCCTTCAGGCTGTGCCCATGCATTTGGTCCACCAACAGCAATAATCCCGGCATTCAAGGTGTTTTTCAAACCACATAAAGCCCTTAAGCGCCATTGTATTTCATCCTGGCTGTCGATTACCACATCCATTTCGTCAACTCCGTTCAGCGCCAGTTTGTCGGTGTGCTGCCTGAGAAATCGCGGGCTGATGATCTCATACCATAGATAAACCGGTCCGGATTTATGCCTGCAGAAAAAGATCATGTCCTTACCCATTTTATGCAGGGTATTGAAGGTATCCATCCAGCCTCCTGCTGCATATATCAAAAGAGTATCAGCTGATTTAAGATCATTGATACCGTCTATATCAGCTGCTCCGCGTATCCCCGAAACCGGCAGGAAATCCACCGGAAAATCTGCATCTGATTTCAGTTTCTTCAGTTCCCCCTTGATCCTTGAGATTTCCTCATCTGCATCCTGCTGGGTCTGAATGCCTCCCCAGGATCTCCAGCTTGACTGATGTTTGGGTTCAGGCGTGCTGTATACAAGGATAGGTTTTACCAGTAATGGCTGCCGCCGGATCCCGGTATATTCTTCAACATCCCTGCCTGCTAATGCCTGCCATGACAAGCCCGACAGGGCTACAACAGACAGGGTTGAGCCCCCGGCCACCTTGATGAATTTTCTGCGGCTTAAACCATTTGTGATTTGATCGTTGTGATCATGAGATGGACAACAGGAATGTGGTTTCCCATGTGAATAATACTTGTCAGCAGAATCCATATTATTGTTATTTAATGAGTAACATTCTTTTAACAGAGGTTTCCCTTTCATTGGTCAGTTGATAATAGTAGATCCCTCCGGCCAGTCCCGAGCCATCAAAGATTAAGTCATATTTACCGGCTGACTGTTTTTTATCAACCAGGGTATTTACTTTCTTCCCCTGGAGATCATACACATCTATCCTGACATGGCTGGAAACCGGTAGTTGATAACTAATTGTAGTAACAGAGTTAAAGGGGTTTGGATAATTTTGATGGAGTCCGGATGGGTCCCGTGACATATTTCCAGCATGTCTTTCTTCGTGGACAGACACAATCCCACCTGATGTTGTCTTTTTGATGGTGCCCCCAATACCAACCCCCCAGCCTGTAAGATCATCAATAAAAAACAGTGAGGATATGGAAGAAAAACCTGTTGTTATGGAGTCCTGGACCTGCCAGGTGCTCCCTCCATCTGGGGTATAAAGGATCTTACCTATTGAATTGCCTGAAGCGGAAACCCAACCGGAATCAGCATTGATAAAGAAGCAGGAGGAGTAATAATGATTGCTCAACCCTTCCAGGGATTTCCAGGTGTCTCCTCCATCGGTTGTTTTGAATATACTATCATTTCCAACTGTCCAGCCTGTATCCTGATCGACAAAAGAAACTGACATTAAAGCGAAAAGTCCTGTATTGACATAAGTTTTATCCCAACTAATTCCACCATTCTCGGTTTTTAGAATACACCCCTGTTCACCCACAGCCCAACCAACCGTGTCATTAATAAATTGCACCGCATATAGTTGACGGCCATATTGATCCAGTTCCTCCCAGGTAGTACCAGCATCAATGGTTTTTAACAGCGCTGAACGGCCTCGCCCTCCTCCTACTACAAAACCTGTATCCGCGTTAACAAAAAAGACATCCATCAGATCATTAGTGCTACTATCCTGAATATTCCAGGATTGTCCACCATCAGTTGTATAATAAATGAATCCATTAATTCCCGATTCTTTATATCCTACAGCCCAACCATGATCCTTATCTGTAAAATAGATGGACCAGAATTGCTTGTTACTGCTGTCCTGGACTGTCCAGTTTTCTCCCCCATCTGTGGTATTCATGATAGTACTAGTGCCTGTTACCCAGCCTGTATCAGCATTGATAAAAAAAACATCGGTTAGATAGGTATCGGTTCCACCATCCTGTAATTCCCACCCGGTCACCTGGCCGAAAGAGATAGAAAGAGAGATAAAAATAAAATAGAAACAAAAAGTGAGTTTTTCTTTGAGATTCATGACGGTTCCTCCAGTTATTGGTTTGAATTATGGTTAATAAATCGTAATCTATTAATTATCTATATGTTGTAATAGCAGACTTAGCGACTTTACTAGAACCTCTCAAAAGATCCACTAATCAGATGCCGACAAGATGGCACCTCCTGTCAATTCGAAACTCAACTTATCTGGTAAGAATTCCTTTAACTCTAATAAAGTTAATCAATTTATTGCGAAAAAGAATAAGCAAAACCCTGAAGTTTTACATCCTTCATTTTGGTGGAAAAATATGGCTGGATATGAGAAATATTACCTGATTATTACTTTCCTAACATAGGTATCATCTGAATGGATCCTGATAAAGTAAATTCCGCTTGGTAAATTATCTCTGTGAATTGTGACAGTATTTCCAATGACATTATCTATGCTTCTTACAACCCGACCATGAAGATCAATCAATTCAATTTTATGAGTTTTGACAACATCAGAAAGTTTGATTGTGGAGTAATCTGTAAAGGGATTGGGATAGACAATGTAATTCAGGTCAATAATATCGTTGGCTATTGAAGTAGTTAATTTTGACCAATAGTAAACTGTTTGTAAATCATAGAACCAGTCATCGGCTATGGTATCCCAATCATATTTAGTCTCCTCAGATATATTCTCTTTGGCACCATATGTGGATATGTTACGCCAATCAAATAACCAGTCACCTGTTATGGTATCCCAATCATATCTGGTTTCCTCAGTTATATTCTCGTTTTCATTATATGTGGAAATATTACGCCAATCAAAAACCCAGTCATCGGCTATTGTATCCCAATCAGATCTGGTTTCTTCAGTTTCATTCCCGTTGGCATCATACACAGAAACAAGTTGACTTCTCACTATCCAGTCATTGGTTACTGTATCCCACATAGAGTTAATACTCTCAGTTTCATTCCCATTGGCGTCATATGTATTATTCAAACGATATCCAGACACTAAATCAATGGAATCTGAATCCCATAAATAATCACTGCGTTCGGTTTGATTCCCATTGGCATCATATGTATAAAACGAATGATATCCATCCGTCCAATCATTGGTTTCTGAATCCCAACCATAACTACTCAATTGTGTTCTATTTCCATTAGCATCATATGCATAAAAAAATTTCATTAATAATACCCAGTTACTGGTTTCTGAATCCCATTCATATTTACTCTGTTCTGTACTATTTCCACTAGCATCATATGCATGAATATTTCGGTGACGATATACCCAATCATTGGAATCATGATTCCAATTATCAAAATACTCAATCAGATTCCCATTCGTATCAATTTCAGAAACTTTACGAGATTTGTCCCAGCGATTGATTACAGATTGCCATAGATGGAACTCCATATAAATTATATCCCCATTTTCATCATTTGTCTGAAGTTCGCGAATATAGTTAGTCCAGTCTTTGGTATCCGCATCCCACCAATTCTTGATATGTTCAGTCTCATACCCATTGACATCATATGCATAAAGATGCCTTTCAGTCGGTTCCCAGTCATTTGTTACCGTATCCCATGTAAAAGAATAAGTTGAATCGAGTACAATTAAACTATCCGGCTGGCAGAACAAGTTGAGTGAGAAGGTGGTAATAAGTAATATTAAGTAGGTTTTTTTCATGACTCTAAGGTTTGAGGGTGAATAAATGTCTCAAATATGAAATTGGAATTGCCCTGTGCAATTCGCACGAATTCTGCGATTAATCTTAGCTATATTGGTAAATCACGACAATATTTAGCGGATTACAATTATATTCTTGATTGAACATACCCCGAAATTTAACCAAAGCCAAAGCTGAGCTGTGGCTGGAGTATTTTTTGATGTTTTAGGGAGCCCTGGGATTCCGATGACACACCTAATTAAACATTCCCTAGCACAGATACCCACATTGATTTTCAATCCAGATTTTCTTTCTTTTCTTTCCCGGTCCGCTGTGCCGGATCAAATAGTAAGATGCCGGGGCCCAATTCAATTGACTGTTCATCGAAAAAGATGTAAAATATCGGATTATTAGCATATAATGGAAATAAACAGATAAAAAATATCTTTTGATAGATATTTTTTATCCTAATATTCATCAATAAAGCTAATAACTCGATAAAATATATCTATTTCGAGTTTTATTCATCCTTGCTGTCGATATAAGCTCTGTCTGTACCATATACCAGTGACTGGAAGCTATTTCCAGATCCTGAGAAAGTATCCTCATTTTCTATTGCTTTTCACTTTGGAAAATTCCAAAATCAAGGCCCAGCCTACAAAGCAGATAAATCTACAGGAAATATTGGGTATGACCAACATTCTTGATTGTTTTTGGCTGATATGAATCATGAATGCAGGCATACGAAGGGCAACTAAAAACCCGGGTAAGCAGCTGTCCGGGTTTTTGTATCTTAGCAGGATCCATATAATTCACCAATATGAAATCATACAGAAAAGAACTCTGGTTTGACATAACCCAGCGCAGACAACTCATTAACATAACTCCGGAAGTACAATCATGCCTTGCTGAAAGCGGTGTTCAGGAAGGTTTATGCCTCGTCAATGCAATGCACATTTCCGCATCCGTATTCATAAATGATGATGAATCCGGACTCCATCATGACTTTGAGGTCTGGTTGGAGAAACTGGCCCCGGAAAAGCCCTATTCACAATACCAGCATAATGGTTATGAAGACAATGCCGATGCACATCTGAAGCGCACCATTATGGGCCGAGAGGTTGTTGTAGCTGTAACTAATGGACAGCTTGATTTTGGTCCATGGGAACAAATCTTCTACGGTGAATTTGATGGCAAAAGGCGGAAGCGGGTTCTGGTAAAGATTATCGGGGACTAATCCTCATCTGCAAATAGCTGATCCCCGAAGTTCACCAGGTACAGACGCTTTGTTGCCCGGGTTACAGCAGTATACAACCAGCGGTAATACTCTGTATCTATCATATCCTCTTTTATATATCCCTGGTCCACAAAAACAGTATCCCACTGTCCGCCCTGGGCCTTATGGCATGTAATGGCATAGGCAAATTTTACCTGCAGGGCGTTGAAAAAGTCATGCTCCCTGACCAGCTCGTATTTTTTCTTTTTGTTTTTTATCTCAGGGTAATCTTCCAGGATGCTGAAATACAATTGCCTGTTTTCCTCATATCCAAGTGAGGGAGTTTCCAGTTTAATGGTATCCAGCATGATCTTCACATCCAGCTCTGTTTCCTGGTAATCTGGAAACCGCAATGTTACATCTGCAAAGCGGAAACCGTATCTTTCCTGGTAATCACGGATATCAACTATTTCGGCGATATCTCCATTGGCAATGAAGTCCAGTTCAGGCTCCTCCTGTGCCCAGAAGTAATTGTTCCTCACAACCATCAGCATATCACCTTCCGTGATCTCCTCTTCTTTCCATAGGATCTTGCTGCGGATCCCTTCATTGTAGATATTGGCCCTTTTGTTGGATCGTGTCACGATAATCGTATTGGCCATATTAACCTTGTCAAAGGAATCTGAGATCCCCTCAATCAAATCGGAGCCATAGATACGGGAAATATCAGGAAATCCTGATGTCTGGAATTGTGGCCAGGCAGTTTCCTTTTTTTCCACTCCCTTTCGCAACATATTCGCATTCATCAAAATACCGGAATCGAGTGATTGCCTTACTACATCATCCAGGAAAACGGATTTGACCGCAAGGTCGTATTGTTCCATGATGGATGGATCTAAAGCGGGACTAATATCCAGTCCCACTGGAGGCAACTGCGCCGTATCCCCGATCAGGAGGAGCTTACACCCTGCCTTGCTGTATACGAATTCGACCAGGTCATCCAGCAATCTTCCGGATCCAAATGTGCTTTTGACATTCTCCTGGTTGGCGATCATGGAAGCCTCATCGACGATGAACAGGGTGTTCGCTGATAAATTCCTGTCCAGTACGAAGAGCCCCAGCCCATCCTTTGCTGATTTCTGCCGGTAAATCTTCTTGTGTACAGTAAATGCCGGCCTCCCGGTATAGGCCGCAAGCACCTTGGCTGCACGTCCTGTCGGGGCAAGCAGTACATACTTTTGCTTAAATTCATCCAGGGTCCTGACCAGGGATCGGACCAAAGTCGTCTTCCCCGTACCTGCATAACCGTTCAGAAGCAAAATATCCATATCGTTCCCTGGGACTATGAATCCTGCCATTATCTCAATGAATTTAACCTGTGCAGGTGTCGGTTCATGTCCCAGATTCTCCCCAAGGAGTCTGGCTATGTGGTTTTTCAGCATGTGTGGAATTAATCCATGATTAAAATTTTAAATTTAATTTTTTATATTAATTTTGAAGCCGAATTAAACCTAAACTGCGACAATAATATGAAAACAGTAATCCAGGTTGTTTTGGCTGCAGCTATTATCGCATTGGGATATTTGCTGTGGGAAAGCATACAGAAGCCCATACGCTTCAATAAGGAAAAAGACAGAATAGAGTTGGCTACCATTCAGCGCCTGAAAGATATCCGTACCGCCCAGCTTGCCTTCAGGTCTGAGTTTGGACAATTTACTGGCGATTTTGACAGCCTCATCATTTTCCTGAAGACAGATTCTTTTTCTGTTGTCCAGGCCATTGGTTCTGTACCGGATTCAATGGTGGAGGAGTTAGGAAGGAAAAAAGCTGAACTACAGGCACTCAAGGAAGGATTGATCTCCCGTGACACCATTCGGCTAAGTGTAAAAGACTCTCTGTTTACGGCAAGTTACCCTATTGATTCATTGAAATATGTTCCCTATACCCAGGGCTATGAATTTGAACTCGGAGCCGGAACACTTGAGGCCGGAAAGGTTGTTGTCAGGGTATTTGAAGCGAAAGTGCCATACGACATCCTCTTGTCAGGACTCGACAGGCAGGAGATCATTAATTACAAGGAATTGAGAGAAAAAATCACAGGTTACCCCGGATTAAGAGTTGGATCGTTGGAGGAGGCAACCAATAACGCGGGCAACTGGGAGTAATTATATTGTATGTTGCAATTTGAGCTCCTTGACGAAACTTTTGATATAAACAAGACAAGCTCCCTACATTTATCCATCCAGTCTTCCCTGGATGGATTTTTATTTTCTATCCTGGAACCACTCAGCCTGAAATACCTGGTTCTGAAGCGCTACCAATTTGAGCATGTATCTACTTCGGACATGCTTTTTGAACAGATCGAGGCCATTCTTCAGCAGGACCCTCTCCTCCAACAAAGCTATCATGGTGTATCATGTATTCAGGTCGATAACCGGTCCACCTTGCTGCCTACAGCTCTGTTCGATAAGAGCCAGTTGAAATCCTACTTTGAATTCAACCATACCTTGGATGACCTGGATGAACTGAGGTATAATTTCCTGAAGCAGATAGATGCCTACCTGGTCTTTCCCATGTATCATGAACTTGCCAACCTATATTTAAAGTCATGGGTGAATGCAACATTTTATCACCAGGCCGCACCCTTCATCAGTGAGGTTGTCCATACCGGGTCTTTAGGCGGAAAAGCGGCCCATATCCATTTCAGTTCAGGCCATTTTGATATAGTGGTCACAAACGAACAGGAACTCTTATTTCACAATAATTTCTCCTACCGCAGTGACGAGGATCTGTGGTACTTTATCCTCTTTGTTTTTGATAAACTGGGACTCGACCAGGGAACAACACCCCTGATGATATCCGGGGATTTTGATATATTTTCAGACAGGCCCTCCATGCTGAAGCGCTACTTCCGTAACATGAAATTCAGAAAAGCTCCCGCTGAATTTCAATATTCCCATGTTTTCGAAAATTTGCAAATGCACAGTTGCCTGAGTCTATTTAAGGTCTATCATTGCGGATAATCAGCGGCATATATAAAGGAAGGCACATTCCTGTACCAGCTTCCTTTAAGGCCAGGCCAACCACAGATTTTGCCAGGGAGGGATTGTTCAATGTGCTTGCCAATACCTATGAATTTTCTGGCCTCACGGTTCTTGACCTGTTTGCGGGTACCGGAAGCATTGGATTCGAATTTGCATCAAGGGGGGCAGAACGTGTGGATATGGTCGAGATGAACCCCCGGACCACTGCATTTCTCCTACGTACAAGCAGGCAACTCGGGATGGAAAATGTTCGGATCATCAGGGCTGATGTGTCCAGATTCCTCAGGCCAAAAAGGACAACTTACGATCTGGTTTTTGCAGACCCCCCATATGACCTCGATATCATTCCTTCACTTCCGGAACTTGTGCTGAATGCTGGAATACTTGTAACAGATGGCTGGTTCATACTGGAACATGGAAAAAACAATTCATTTGCCCACCATCCGCAGTTCCGGGAATTGCGTAAATACGGAAGTGTCCATTTTTCCTTTTTTGAATGAAGGATCTCCTGAATCAATTAGCATTCATATCCTGTACTAATTTCACATATATTCTTTATATTGTAATGTTTAACCATTATCTGAGATATTATGGCAAAAAATGAAAAAATAAACCGGAGAAAATTTTTGGGAGCCAGTATGGCCGGGACCATGGGAATGGCCATGGCCGGTAAGGCTGCCGCTGCTACTAATGATGCCAATACTACATTGCCTGATTCACCTGGCAATGATCTGCCCTTCAACCCAAGAACCTTTGCTGCCATGCCTACCAATGCCCTCGGCAAAACTGGTTACAAGGTGGGGATACTGAGCCTTGGGGGACAGGCTTCCATAGAGACAAAAGGCCGTGAGGAGCTTTCTGAAAAAATCATTAACCGGGCCATAGACCTGGGAATAAATTACATTGATACTGCAGCATCCTATGGCAGGGGATTAAGCCAGCTGAACATTGGCCGCGTTATGAAGTCCAGGAGAAAGGAAGTTTTCCTGGCTACCAAAACACACCTACGGTCGTATGATGATTCAATGCGTTTACTGGAAGAAAGCCTGACAAATCTACAGACAGACCACTTGAATATCTGGCAATTGCACAATGTACAGCGGCAGGACCAGGTAGACCAGATATTTTCTGACGACGGTGCCATCAAAGCATTTGAAAAGGCCAGGTCTGAAGGCATGGTAAAATTCCTTGGCATTACGGGACATTACGAACCCATAATCCTGAAACAGTGCATTGAGCGTTTCGATTTTGACACCATCCTGATGGCCGTAAATGGGGCGGACGTTCATTACCTGAGTTTTAAGAATTACCTGCTGCCTGAAGTGCAGAAAAAAGGCATGGGGATCATATCCATGAAAGTAGCTACCAGGGGAAGGATGTTATCCTGCTGGACACCCCCGCCCCTGGATGAACAACCTGAACGGATGGCCACCAAGTTACCGGGCGCCTTAACCATTAAGGAAGCCCTTGAATACAATATGACGCTTCCGGTTAGCACCACTATAATCGGTGTGGATGATGTGGAACAGATTGAAGAAAATGTTAAGATTGCATCGGAATTCTCACCCTTAAACAATGAGCAAATGGCAGCCATTGAATACAAGTGCCTGCCCATTGTGCGCCAGGGACTTTACTTCAGGAGATGGGAGCTGGGAGTATGAAAGTAACTGATCAGTATGCCGGAGTCAAACTCGGATTTTCCACTCAGAATTTTCTGAACTGCCTTCCGTTGGGTGTGGACAACCTCAAAGAATTACTGGATTTCGCGGCTGGTGAGGGCTATTCATTTATTGAGCTAAGGGATCCTTCTGCAGATCTTTCACTCGAAGAATGTAAGATCCTTGCTGCCTATGCCGTAGAAAAGGATGTAGAGGTCATTTACGAAATTCACAAGGACCTGTTCAGCCCTGATTTCAAGGAAGTTTTTGACAGGGCCCTCCGGAACACGGCCACTTTTGGCAAACCTGGTATCCTGCGGTCTATCATGTCCTGGTCTGAGTTCGCAGAAGACGGGAATAAGACCGGCTGGACAGCTGAGGAACTGGATCAACTAGCCTCAGCAGCAGACAAATGTGCTGCAGAAGCCAAGGAACTTAATATACAGTTTGTACTCGAAAACATCATTGAACCATGGTTCAGAAATGAAGGGGGATACGGACTGGCAGATCTTTTCAGGAAGACAAAGGGAATTGGATTGCAGTTCGATACGGCAAATCCTTTCCTGCCCTCCTGCAGGGGGACTGCTGATCCGGATGATGTTGCCAATCACCTTGGCCAGATCACTGACCGCTGGTTTACGACCCATCTTAAATGCGGGAAAGACGGGGCATTCCAACCCATGCTTGAAGAAAATCCTATGCCCTTTCAACAGATATTCGGACTGATGTCGGAAAACCAGGTAAAATATGCTGCCCTTGAACTGCTTTCCGTGGATGATAAACGGGCATGTTTTGAAAACCACCATAAAAGTATTGAATACCTGGTATCTCAAGGTATAGTAGAACGCTAATAAATTAATATCTCTCAAAAAATGCAAACAAGCAACCAGCAATTATTGAATGGCGTGGAGGAAGTGCTATTGATGGGGCCCGGTCCCTCAATGGTCCATAAATCTGTTTACAAAGCATTGTCGGTTAGTACATTGGGGCATCTGGACCCTTATTTTATCCAGATCATGGATACGGTGAAGCTACAGTTGCAGGAGGTTTTCCAAACCGCCAACAGGCTCACCATACCCATGTCAGGGACCGGATCGGCAGGCATGGAAACCAGTTTCGTGAACTTTATCGAATCCGGTGATCCTGTGCTCATCCTTATCAATGGTGTATTCGGGATGAGGCAGAAAGATGTGGCTGAAAGGCTGGGAGCCATAGTGGATACCCTGGAGTATGAATGGGGAACACCTGTGCGTGTGGATGATGTGGCTGAAAAACTTAAGCAGAACAATTATAAGATCGTGGCCATGGTCCATGCCGAAACTTCTACCGGTGTAGCCAATCCTGTCGAAGCCATTGGTGAACTGGTCAAAGGTACCAACTCGCTCTTTCTGGTAGATACCGTAACCAGCCTTGGTGGCATGGAGGTTGCAGTGGATAAATGGGGCATTGACATCATTTACAGCGGTACCCAGAAATGCCTTTCCTGTCCCCCGGGTATTGCCCCGGTATCCATTTCCGAAAGGGCCGTTGAAATCCTGCAAAACCGGGAGACAAAGGTTCCTAACTGGTACCTTGACCTGACCATGATCATTAATTACTGGGAAGGACAAAAACGGGCATATCACCACACAGCCCCCATCAATATGATCTATGCCCTGCATCAGAGCCTGTTTAATGTGCTTGATGAGGGACTGGAAAATGCATGGGCCAGGCACCTGAAACATCATAATGACCTGGTGAATGGATTGGAAGGGTTGGGACTCAACATGTTTGTGGACCCGGACCACCGGCTACCCATGCTGAATGCCGTGGTGGTCCCTGATGGTGTCGACGAAGAAGATGTCAGAACAAGGCTGAGAAAGGATTTCCTGATTGAGATTGGAGCGGGACTCGGACCTATGGCTGGAAAGGTTTGGAGAATTGGCCTTATGGGTGAAACCTGCCGGTCAGAAAATGTGGACAGGGTACTCTCAGCCCTGAGGGGAATTTTGTAATTACAGTCTCATGAAAAAGTACATCCTTCCCTCTCTATTTGTCCTGTTATTTTCCGCAGGACTTTTAGCGCAACCGGTCCACCAAGTCGTTTTTAAAGTTACGGTGGCAGATTCCCTCCAGGATAAACACCAACCGGATGGCAGGCTGTTCATCTTTCTCAGTGAAAATCCTTACGGGGAGCCCCGGTTCCAGCTCTGGCCTGTCAGTCCCATGAAAAACCACATTTTCGCCGGGGACCTTGGTAACTGGCATTCGGATGGATTGATGAAGGCCGATGCCGGATCCGGACTGATAAGAACTGGTCCCTTTGACCTGGGAGAGGTACCGCAAGGTGAGTATAAGGTACAGGTGTTGTGGGACCAGGACAATGAGGGATCCCGCATCAATTCGGCGGGTAACCTATACAGTAAGATTCAATCTGTAAATATCAACAGGGACCAGGAAATAGCGATCCGGCTTGAACAAGAAATTCCGGCCCTTGAACTGGCTGACCATAAATTCGTAAAACTGATAGATATCAAGAGCGATACACTGAGCTCCTGGTGGGATAAACCGGTTCAACTAAAGGCATCAGTGCTGCTACCTTCAGGTTATTTTGATCATCCTGAAAAACAATACCCGGTACGGTACAATGTGGCTGGGTACGGGGGCAGGTACAACCGGGTCAACCATCAGGTCGGGGAAAAGAGCAAATTCAGCCAGTGGTGGTTCTCTGGGGAAGCACCCCAGGTCATAAATGTATTCCTGGACGGGGAAGGGCCTTTTGGTGATCCTTACCAGGTGGATTCAGAAAACAACGGACCTTATGGGTACGCATTGATCCATGAGTTGATCCCCTATATTGAAGACAGATACAGGGGACTCGGAACAGCGGAGTCAAGGTTTGTGGATGGTTGCTCTACCGGGGGCTGGGTATCCCTGGCACTACAGATCTACTACCCGGATTTTTTCAACGGGGCTTTTTCTTACAGTCCCGATGCAGTTGAATTCGAGAACTATCAGACGATCAATATCTACAGCGACAAAAATGCATTTTACAATGAATGGGGCAATCCCAGGCCAGTGGCAAGGGATATTACCGGAGATCCCATAATCCTGATGCAGCAATTCATACAGATCGAGAATGTCCAGGGTTCGTCCGATACCTACCTGAATTCCGGCCAGCAGATCGGCTCCCACACAGCAGTTTATAGTCCCAGAGCAGAAAACGGATTGCCTGCACCCCTATTTGATCCAATCACTGGTGAGATTGACCGGGATGTTGCGGAATCCTGGAAAAAATATGATCTCAAAATCTATCTTAAGGAGCATTGGGAAGAGATCGGGCCGCTCTTACAGGGAAAAATTTGGATCTGGATGGGAGACATGGATCATTTTCTTCTGAATCCTGCTACCAGGGCATTAGATGAATACCTTAAAAGCACAACTGATCCAAAGTCTGATGCGGAGATCATATTTGAACCCATGCAGGGACATTGTTCGAAGTTCAGTCATAGGGAGATATTGGAAATGATTGCAGACAGAATAAAAAATGAATAAAACAAAACAACATATATGGAAACCCGCTTAGTTGACTTAAATGGATATAAGGATTGCATAGAAATACGAAATGGTGATTCCAGGGTAGTCCTTGAGCCCAATTGCGGAGGAAGGATACTTCACTATGAATATAAAGGGGTGAATGCACTATATATTAATCCGGCGGACAACGGCTACCTGCTTGAAAGCGGCAAATCCCCGGCCGGACCGTTCAGTCCATGTGCCGGCCGCTGCGATATCGGTCCCGAAATGACCACACCCCCACATCCTGATCTCTGGTTGGGAAACTGGATTGCTGTGATTCAGGATGACCATTCTGTGGAAATGACTAGCATAATGGACCATGAAACAGGAATTCAATTGACCAGGACAGTATCCCTGGATGAACATTTTGCAAAACTTAAATTCACTCAGAGCATCCTCAATATCTCAGAAAAACCTAAGCAATACTTTCACTGGTCTCGGACCCTTTGCACCGGAGGCGGTATTGCCATTGCCCCGGTCAATCCGGAAAGCCGTTATCCCAATTCATATATCAGTTATGGTCCGGGTGATGTCATCAATTACCGGCCTGAATGTGAAGCCAATGTTTGTATCCACGACGGACTCTTACAGATATTTGGTCCCCCATCCTCAAAGAAATTTGCCATGGACCTTTCTGAGGGATGGATGGCTTACCTTACCCGGGATTCCCGGTTATTTGTTAAGAAATTTCCGGTCTATCCAGGCAGGGTATATGGGGAATTGGCTGCCAATAATATGTCGTTCTGGTACAATGGGGAAGATATGTGCGAGGTAGAGCCCATTGGTCCAATGGAAGTCATACAGCCGAGCTATGAGGCTAGCTTTACTGAAACATGGTACCTGATGGAATATGACTATCCAGGGAGGATAGCTGTCACTTCTTCAGATATCCGTAAGATCATTGATATTCTTGTAATGTAGAAACCTTAATCCTAAGCACATGGACCGCAGAAACTTTTCAAAACTCAGTCTTTTAATGGGCGCTGGTACCCTAACTGGCATCAATACCGGATGCACAGGAAGCAGTGAAAGAATCAGTGAAGGGCTCTATACCGAACCTGCCAGAAGACTACCCACCAGGGAATTCGATGTAGTTGTAGCAGGCGGTGGTACAGCAGGGGTGGTGGCTGCCATTGCAGCTGCCCGCCAGGGAGCAAAGACCATGTTGATAGAAGCAAAGGGGTATCCGGGCGGGACAGCCACCGAGGGAGGCACGGCCATACATTCATACTATAACCTGTGGAAAGCATTCCCCGGAGTAGAAAAACGGCAGGTGGTAAAAGGGATCCCCCTGGAGATCATAGACCGACTGATGCTGGTGGGAGGCACTACCGGACATGCTGAGATGGACGTCGGATTTGATTATGATTCAGTATGTACAGCCATTGATACAGAATTATACAAGCTGGTTACATTTGAGATGCTGGTAGAGGCAGGTGTCCATGTAGCGGTAAATACCCTCTGTGCGGGAGCCATTACCAAAGGTGCAGAAGTGAAGGGAGTAATTACCGAGAGCCGGAGCGGCCGGGAAGCCATCCTGGCGCGATCATTCGTAGATGCCACCGCTTACGGGGACCTGGCAGCACATGCAGGGGCCGAATTTACGGTACCCAATGATTACGATTCCTGTAATGCCTATGGTCTAGGAAACGTAAGCATGGAAAAATATTTTGCCTTCCTCGATGAGTATGATGCCATCGGGCAAATGGCTCATGGACTTCGCAGCGGAAAGGAAGACCAGCTGGTACGACTGAGCGGACGGGGGGTAAACCTGCCGGAAGAATTCAATCAGGAAGCAAGAAAAATTGGGTTTTCAAGCACTACTACTACGGTCCATGACAATTACCTCATGTTCATCAAGATCAACATGAAGGTGGAAGGCAGTGTTATTGACAGGGATGATATCGCCAGGGCTGAACTGCTGCTTAGACAGCGGCAGTTCAGAAGCATTGATTTGATCAAGAAATTTTTCCCTGGATGTGAGAATGCCTTTATCGCCCGTACCAGTCCATCCCTGAACATTCGCCGTGGCAGGTTGATCACCTGTGATTATGACATTACCCACGAGGATGTGATGGAAGCCAGACATTTCGATGACGAGGTTTATGTCTACGGATTCCATGATTCTGCACCCAGGCTGCAGATCAAGGATGGAGGCACTTACGGTGTACCTTTCAGGGCTTTGCGTGCAAAGGGACTGGACAACCTGATGCTGGCCGGTATGATGGTAACTTCAGACCGCCGCGCACACATGTCTACCCGGAACACGGTCAGTGTGATGTCCATGGGTCAGGCCACCGGGACGGCCGCAGCACTCTGCGTACAGAAAGATTGCGGAACACGGGACCTTAACTATACCGAGTTGAGGGATGCCCTGGTACAGGGAGGGGTATATTTCGAAAACTAGGATACACGAAATAAAAGTAACGATATCAATTCAATAGACATATGATGGAAATAAAAAACGGGCTTTCCAGGACGCAATCTGTATTCCTTATACTGTTAAGGATTTTTGTTGGATGGCACCTGCTTTATGAAGGTGTCGCAAAGATGTTGATACCGGACTGGACATCAGCCGGATACCTGCAAAATTCAAGATGGATATTCTCAGGCCTTTTCCAAGCCATGGCTGGCAGTGAAGGGGCCCTGGCAGTAGTTGATTTCTTGAATGTATGGGGACTCACACTGATAGGACTGGCATTGATGCTGGGACTCCTGACACGCTATGCCAGCGTGGCGGGCATGGCCTTATTATCCCTGTATTATATAGCCAATCCACCTTTTTTCGGGACCGATTTCGGGATCCCCCTGGAAGGGCATTATCTATTTATCAACAAGACATTTGTAGAAATTTTAGCCCTCGGGGTGCTGGCTGTATTTCCTGCGGGACTTTACTTCGGACTTGACCGTTTCATCCGTGCTGCAGGTAATGCAAAACGGTCCCGTCCAGAAGACAGGACTGAAAATGAGAAAAAGACAGGGAACATGCTGGATGAGAGCGCTGTGCCGGATTCCCTGCACCGCCGGGAGATCCTGAGATACCTGGCGATGGTCCCGGTACTGGGTGTTTTCGCCTGGGGCGCTGCCAGGAAATACCGCTGGAATTCCGTCAATGCCATATCCGGTGCTACCATCAAGGTCAGTGACAGCAAGCTCAAGGACCTGAAAGGAGAACTCCCCAGGGGAAAGATCCTCGATAAACAGGTGAGCCGGATCTTTATCGGGGGAAACCTGATTGGCGGCTGGTCCCATTCCCGCGACCTGATCTATGTAAGCTCCCTTTTCAAGGCTTACAACACCGAAAGAAAAGTATTTGAAACCCTGGCCCTGGCAGAGAATGCAGGGATCAACGCCATCAATATCAGTGACAGGCAATTGCCCCTGATCAACAAATACAAGCGTATATTTGGCAGCAGCCTGCAAACCATGACACAGGTTCATCCGACGAAGGATAAACTGTATGAAGCGATTGATTCGGTGATCGACCAGGGAGTTGACCTCATTCAGATACAGGGGAATTGTGCAGATTGGAGGGTCAGGGACGGAGAGGTAGAGGTACTGGTCAAGAGCATGGATTACATCAAACAGCAGGGGTATCCGGCAGGCATGGGTGCCCATTCCGTGCAGGCACTGATAGCATGCGATGAGGCAGGAATTGAACCGGATTTTTTCATGAAGACCTTCCACCACGACAAATACTGGTCAGCACACCCTGTAGAAAACCGCATACCTTTCTCAGTTGACGGAGATAGGTCGGAGGACCATGATGAGTTTCACGACAATATGTTCTGCCTCTTTCCTGAAAAGACTGCTGAATACATGAGTAAAAAGAAAATCCCCTGGATAGCCTTCAAAGTACTTGCCGGTGGCGCCATCCATCCGGAGGCAGGATTCAAGTATGCCTTTGAGAACGGGGCCGATTTCGTATGTGTGGGTATGTTCGACTGGCAGATAGTTGACGATGTGAATATCGCCATCGATACACTTTCTAACCTGACAGGCAGGCAGCGTGAATGGCAAGGCTAAAACTTAATGGAATGCAAAAAACCATTATTTCTGTTTTCCTGGGAATGTTAATCCTGGCATCCTGTACCAATCAGATATACCCGTATTGCCTTACAGGGAGAATCCATTGAGATCTTGCATGATAATATACGCTGGAAAAGAGATACCAGGAGATTTTAATAACCAGGCAGATTACCAGAGATGATGTACCAGAGATTTGATATCTTCCCGGTAGATCTCATCCACCTGAAATAATTCATACTCTGTCAGATCGGGGATATCATCAGCCAGCAGGTTGGATGTCACCTGATCCGGCCGTGATGCTCCGGGTATTACACAGCTGACCTCTTCATGCATAAGTATCCATCGCAGGGCCTGTGGGGACAGATTTTTCTGTCCAGGGAATGTCTTTTTCAACCTGCCCACAGCTTTGAGTCCCACATCATAAGGTATCCCTGCAAAAGTTTCCCCTTTATCGAACATGATCCCATTCCGGTTGAAGTGCCGGTGATCCATTTTCTCGAACTTTGTGTCTTTTTTGAACCTCCCCGATAACAATCCACTTGCAAGAGGGACCCTCACAATTATACCTACATTTTTCTTATGGGCCAGTCTGAAAAACCTTTCCGCAGGACGCTGCCGGAACATATTAAAAATTATCTGAACGGTGGTAACATTATCATATTCAATGGCTTTTAAGCCTTCTTCCACTTTTTCAACACTTACACCAAGGTGCCGTATCTTTCCCTCCTCTTTCAGGCGGTCAAATAATTCAAAAACTTCGGGACGGTAATACACCTCTGTGGGTGGACAATGCAACTGTATTAAATCAAGTGTTTCAAGCTGCATGTTTTTCAGGCTGTCTTCCACAAACTTCCTCATTTTTTCAGGCGTAAAGCCATTATCTGTGGCCTTGGCTGTTCGCCTGCCACACTTGGTTGCGACATAGATTTCTTCAGAGCGGCTCTTCAGCAACCTGCCTATGGCTTTTTCACTCTCCCTGTTCCCGTATAAATCCGCCGTATCAATAAAGTTAATACCCTTATCGACGGCCAGGTTCAGTATGCGGTCCGCATTACCGTGATCGAAGTCCGATCCCCATTTGCCACCAACCTGCCAGGTTCCCAGCGAGATCCAGGAAATCTCAAATCCTGTTTTTCCAAGTGTTCTGTATTTCATAGTCGTTTGTTTGTACTAAAATACATAAAGAATCGCTATTTTAATGCTTTCTATAGAATCCAAAACGAATTCTTTGCGTAGTAGGAAGAGTCAGCGGTTGTTTTGGAATTAAATGAGTCAAAGTAATTTGAAAGAAAATAGATACGACGCGGTTGTATTTGGATTATTTGAAACCGGTCTGGGAGTGATTAGGAGCCTGGGGCAAAGTGGTTTGCGGGTTATCGGAGTAGATCACAAGAGCAATATTGGAGGTATCTCCAAATATGCCAAATCTTTCAGATGTCCACATCCCCTTTATCAGGAAAGAGAATTTATCGAATGGATAAAAGCTAACTTTTCAGATAATCATCCATTACCAGTGTTTATTACACAAGATGATTTCCTGACAGTTTTCTCCAGGAATCAAAAAACCATGAACGAATATTTTGTTTTCAACATGATAGATCATTCGCTGTTGGAATCAATTACTGATAAGTATCAACAAAGCTTACTCGCCGTTAAAGCAGGCATAGAGACACCTAATACCTGGCAGGTTGTTGAGAAAGCAGACTTGACGCATATCCAGGATGATCTCAACTTTCCAGTTATCATCAAAGGTCAGGATGTAAATAGATGGAGAAATGAAATAAGCAGAAACATTAAGGTTTACCTGGCAAATGATCTAAATGAGTTAAAATCTACTGTTCAAAGAATCCTGGATAGAGGTATACCTATAATTATTCAGGAAGTGATACCAGGACCAGAAACAAACCATTATAAATATTGTAGTTATATCTCTGCGGATGGAAAAATTCTGTGTGAGTTTACTTTACGCAAAATTCGTCAGCATCCTGTTCGTTTCGGTGTTGGAGCAGTAGTTGAAAGTGTTTATAACCGTGAGTTAGTTGAACAAGGGAGAAAATTATTCTCAGGGATTGGATTCATCGGGGTTGGTTCTGCAGAGTTTAAGCAAGATCAAAATGATGCTATTTTAAAATTAATAGAAATCAATCCAAGATACTGGCAACAAAACTCACTTGCTACAAAATGCGGGATAAACTTTCCTTATATTAATTATCTGGATCTTTTGAACAGGGATCAAGATCCGGTTATGGAATTTAAAACCGGAATTAAATGGATAAACAGTCTTAAGGATTTTGATGCCTTTTTAACTAACAAGAAAGAAGGTAACTTATCTTTCAAGGAATGGCGGAATTCTTTGAAAGGCAAAAAAGTATACTCTGATTTTACATGGGACGATCCACTGCCGAGGCTGTATCAGTTTGGTTTGGGTCCAAACTTTTATAGAATACCCAAGCATATCATTAAGAAATTAAGGAAATTTTAAGCTTCCCGGCGGGAATCCATAATTCGCCTTATATTTTCTTAATATACACAACATGTCCCCCACAGGGAGACATTAGCGCCTCAAGAACAGTATCCTGGTCTACAGGTATAACTTCTCTCTCCAACCTTGTGGGATGATCGACAACATCCGCAGCATCCTTCCATACAGTTGCCTCATAGGAACCTTCACCAAGGAAATCCAGCGGGATGGAAAGGGTTCTTCCTTCCTCATCCGTCATGGTCCCGATATACCACTCATCCCCTGATCTCCTGGCCGTCGTGATATAGTCACCAACACTGGCATTCAGTACCCTTGTATCATCCCATGTCGTCGGAACAATTTTCAGGAAATCAGTGCCAGCGGGACTGCTACGGTAATTGTAGGGAGCATCGCACATGACCTGTAATGGACTCTCATAAACCACCATCATGGCCAGTTCGTTGCACCTGGTACCCATGGTCATGGGTGAAGGGGCCTCGGCCTCGACCTTGAATTTGTCAGGCAAAACATTCACAAAGGCACCGGGAGTGAAATCCATCTCCCCCAGCATCCCGCGGGTAAAGGGGATGGTAACTTTATGCTCAGGGGTGATCTTGTTGCTCCATTTAACGTATTCATTCCCCATAACCCCTTCTCTGGTCATCAGGTTTGGGTATGTTCGGCTGACTCCAGTAGGCTTATAGGCCCCGTGAAAATCAACCACCAGGTGATGTTTTGCCGCCAGTTTCACAAGACGGTGATAAAAATTCACAACATACTGGTCATCCCGGGCCATAAAATCCACCTTGACTCCGGCAACTCCCCATTTCTCATATAAGGGAAAAGCCTCCTCCATCTGCCTGTCCGCATGGTTCCATTCCAGCCACAACAGGATCTTCACCCCTCTCTCAGCACCATACCGTACCAGTTCTGGAATGTCAATATCAGGTTCCATCGTCGTAATATCACTGGTGGGATGGGGATTGTTCCCATCTTCTTCGGTAGGAAGAAATGCCGGTCCGTACCAGGTCCAGTCCACCAGCTGATACTCCCACCCCATTTCTGCCGAGAGGTCAATGAAATGTTTCATTGTTTCGGTATTGGATCCCAGCTGAAATTCCACATCCGGCCCATACCTGTTGCACCACCACCAGTCCCACGACGATTTACCTGGTTTGATCCAGTCCACATCCTCAAGAACATTGGGCTCATTCAGGTTGGCCAAAATATCTGATTCAATAAAATCCCCCGGGGAATCTCCTATCATTATCAACCGCCATGGACTGCTGCGTGGAGCCTGACTCTTTACAAGCAATCCGGGATCATCCGGCCAGGGAGAGAGTACAGTCTCAAGTGTATTTTCGGCAGTCCGTATAAGGTACATACCTGCCCAATCCGTTAAGTTGGCCTCTGTAATAGCCACCCAAACATTTTCCCCTACCTCCATCAGGAATGGCAGTCCACTCCGTTCCTTCAGCAATGGATCATCCAGCATCAGTTCCCTGAACCCGGCTTCCTGGTGTGACCGGAAGGGGCCGTACTGCGCCGCCCATACCCTGTGATTCCCGTTGAACCTGAAGGTGGTCTTGTCGGCTGTCAATTCAAATCCTTTGATATTTTCCTGTTCCGGCAGATGATATCGGATGGCTACCCCGTCATCATATACACGCACCACCAGGTTCAGCCTTATCTCTTCTGGCTCGTTAACAAGCTGGACGATCATCTCATGGTAACTATCAAGGACCTTTTTTTTCCTGCCCCAAACCCGTTCCCAGCTTTCATTCACATAGCTGGTTTCAGTCCCAAGAACCTTCATGTCCGGTCCCAATGCGGGCAGTCCCCTGAATTCAAGTCCCAGCAAAGCATTTCCAATGATCTCCTGGCCCTGGTATTCCACACTGTAACCCAGGGCCCGGGCCTTTTTGCCGGTTTCCAGGTCGGTGCCTGTCGTGATGTTTACAAAAATCTGACCATCGGGTGAATCGATGGTCAGTGTTCCACTGGTACAACTGCTGATTAGCAGGACTGATAGCGCCAGGATTGAGAGTACAAGGTTGTTTACCATATTTAATGATTTTACTATTTCATCAGTTCTTTGACCGCTGCTTCGATCTGCTGGTCACGTCCTCCAGTCATTACTGATGGTTCCAGGGGAACTCTGATATCCGGCTCCATCTGATTATTCTCACAGAATTTCCCGTCCAGGGTCCGCCATCCACCCATCGGTTTAACAATTTCTTCCCAGCGTTTACTGGAATCCGGGCAATACATTGAGAGGAGGGTCAGTATGCCAGTTTTCCTGTTCAGCAACTGGTAGAAATCCATGGATTCTGTTATGGCAATCCCATCGATCTTCTCTATCACATGACCTGCCCTGATCTTCGAAGCAACCTTGTCTAACGGTCCGCCGATAACCACCTCTTCCACCTTCAAACCTTTCCCTGTATAAGCATAATCATAGAAAAGGGTGATGAAAGTTTTCATTTTTGGATTTTGGTTAAATAGTGATATGATTCACAAGATAGAAAACATGGAGATTAATTCAAATGACCGATCTCAGCTTAATAAATTTCAAGCTTACCTATCCCAGTACTCATTCCATTCCGTTCCCCTTGCAGGACGTTCAAAGGTCACTACATCAAGGTAAATGATGGTATCCGCATCAGCACCATAGGGGGCCTGCAGAACCTCCTTTCCATCCGGATCAATCACCAGGGAACAACCAATGCATTTCCAGTCTTTCCAGGGACCGGCAGTCAGCCATCCCACATTGCTTACCCCTATGATCCACATCTTATACTCCTGTGCAACAGATTTATAGTTTTTTCTCCATTCACTACCGTATGGATTCAATTCATTATCATGGTCTGCCTCCACGGCCCAACTGGATGGAGACAGGATCATATCTGCTCCCATATACCCCAGAGAACGTTGTATCACTTTGTCCTTCGTGGCAGCATCTGCACAGATCATCAGCCCTATGGTACCCAGTTCAGTATGGCAGACATTCAGCCTATCTCCCAGGTCATAGAGATCATGAGCTATGTCCAGCTCATAAAGTTTCCGGTGCTTCAGCAGGAGCTTGCCCTCCGGACTGATCAATACGGAAGTATTATAAGTCTTGTCACCCTCTTTTTCAACGATCCCGGCCACAACATATATATGATTGCCCTTTGCTGCTTCAGCCAGCTGCTCGTATGTCTTTCCCCCAGGAACAGGATAGGCCATTGTTTTCGCAGATGGATGTGTCCATCCCAGGTCCATCACTTCAGGCAGCAGTGCCAGGTGGGCACCCTCACCTGCTGCTCTGGCGATCTGTTCTGCAGCATGCTGAAGGTTAAGGTCCAACTCCCCTCCTACTACCTTCATCTGTATCAAGGCAAGTTTACTTTCAACATTCTGTTTATCCATGACTGTAATCTCCTGATTCAATGATGATTGATTATTTCTATACCCTGCAGTTATTAGGGCTGCTAAAAGCAATATGCCCGTCAAATAATAAATTTTCATAAACCTTATCCGTTCTTCATTTTCTCTGAAGGGGTATTGGCTAAAATAATTTATTACCACTATTTTGCAAAATCAAAAAATAGCTTAATTTTGCATCGCACAAACGGTGGCGTAGTTCAGTTGGTTAGAATGCCGGCCTGTCACGCCGGAGGTCGCGAGTTCGAGTCTCGTCGTCACCGCAAAGCAAGCAGCCCTGAAGGATTTCCTTCAGGGTTTTTGTTTTGAAGGATTTGGACAAACTAAGTTTGGGCAGATATTGAAAAACAAAAATCAGTCCCCGATGCAATCGGGGTAAGGGCTGCCCGGTTTGTTAAACCCAAATTCGAGTCCGCCGACCAAAGGGAGGCAATCTCGTCGTCACCTCAGGATCCTCAGGGTGAAAACACTGGGGATTTTCATATTTAATTCCGCCTGGCATCCGGCGCAAAAGTAAATACCCTTCTGGTCAATATCTTCCACGTATGTACTTGATCTCATTACACAAACAGGATTCAGACAATGGATCAGTCCGAATGTATGTCCCAGTTCATGTATGACAACTTTCCGGAGACGCTCGATCTGAAGTATGTAAATCTTTTTCAGGCCGTAGAGCTCATTTCTCAAGCGGTAAATGGATGCAATGGCTGTGTCGCCGTTCAATACTGCCTGACCGAAAAGATATGTCAGAATGGGAATAAACAGATCCACTTTCAATAGTCCGATTGTTTTTACTGCATTGGGCGGTCTCATCCCGGATACGATCTGGAGGATACCGTTAGCATCGTACTGTCTTCTTCCGGGACTGTAATAAATGCTTAAATCGGAATTATTCGCCAGCACCTTGACAGGATAATGGAAGGAACGTGAAATATCTTCGGCTATCCAATTGATGAAATCCTGCTCAAAGTTTCCGAAATTTATTATTATGATACTGGGTTTATCCAATTAATTATCCTTCCTGATTATTTAGTGAATCCCGGAAGATGCATGAATAATGGCCGGAGAACCTACTCCCCATGTTTCAGGCCATATTTCCTGATCTTGTTATATAGCGTAACCCTGTCAACATTCAGTGCCTTTGCAGACCTGGAGATGTTCCATCCGTATTTATTCAGGATATTGTTAATATGACCCTTTTCCACATCATCCAGCGTCTCGACTGAATGATTCAAGAATTCTTTACCTATGGGCAGGTCCTTTAACCTGATCACCTTGCCATCTCCGGTTACGATGGCCCGTTCTATCATGTTTTCCAGTTCACGTACATTACCGGGAAATTCGAAACCTTTAAGGTAGTTCAGGACCGCAGGCTCAATTGAAATAAGATCCCTGCTCATTGACGTACAATACTTACGGATGAAATGGTTTACAAGAACAGGGATATCTTCCGGTCTTTCCCTTAACGGGGGAATAAAAATATTGACTACATAGAGCCTGTAATAGAGATCCTCACGGAAAGTGCCGTTATCCACCATGCTTTTCAAGTCCCGGTTCGTGGCACATATTACCCTGAAATCAGAAGTAATCTCCTTATTTCCACCCACCCTTACAAAAGACTTTGATTCCAGTACCCTCAACAGTTCTATCTGCATTTTAGGAGGAATAGTCGCGATTTCATCAAGAAAAATTGTACCTCCATCTGCCATCTCAAATCTTCCTTTCCGGTTGAAACTTGCACCTGTAAACGCACCCTTCTCATGTCCAAATAGTTCGCTTTCCAGCAGGCTCTCTGTTAATGCTCCGCAATGGACACTGATCATGGGAAAGAACTTTCTTGGAGAATTTGCATGTATTGCCCTGGCGATTAACTCCTTGCCTGTTCCGCTTTCTCCGGTAATAATAACGGAGGAATTAGATAGCGCCACACTCTCTACTTCCCTTAGTACTTTCTTCATTGCCTCACTTTCCCCCACCAGGTCATCAACATCTTCCAAAGTGGTTATCTTGTTCTTTAGCGAATCGTTTTCAGCTTTCAGTGCCACCTGGATGCTTGCATTCCTGATCAGATGAGAGAGATCATCCGGATCGAAAGGTTTGGTAACATAATCAAATGCACCGTTCTTCAAAGCCTGTATAGCAGTATCAACCGACGCGAACGCAGTCATGAAAATGAATATGGGTTCCTTGTTCAAGGCCTTTATCCGTTTATGCATCTCCAATCCATCCATTCCGGGCATTTTGATATCGGCCAGGATAATGTCAAAATCTTTTGCATCGACTTTGGCCAGGGCATCTTTTGCACTCCCGGCGCACTCGACTTCATATCCGTCATCGATAAACCAACTAAGAAGGGAGTCCCTGACGGATTCCTCGTCATCAACGATTAATATGGATACTTTACTCTCCATTGATCTATTCTTTAATTACTGGTAAGGGGAAAGATAACCGATACCGTGGTTCCGTTTCCTATTTCTGATTCAACCTCAATTTTCCCATTATGGTTTTCAATTATGCCATGAACAATCGACAGTCCAAGACCTATGCCACTCATATCCTGCTTGGTTGAAAAGAATGGTTCGAATATGTGGGGCAGATCTTGTGGCGCAATCCCCTGCCCGTTATCTGACATTTCAACCCGTATGGTATCCCCATCTGGATTACTGGTCCTTATAATGATTTCTCCATTCTCCTGGATTGCCTCAGAAGCATTTACCAGCAATGCAATAAAGGCCTGTTTGACCTGGTTGGGACTGCAGTATATATGATGAGAACCGGCCTTGAAATCCCTTACAACATTTATGTCTGCTATTTTGATGGAGTGGATCATAAGGTTGTAGGTCATGTCTAATAACTCATGCAGGTTCATATACTCAAAATCCTCCTGGTCCTTGCGAGAAAAATCAAGAAGTCCCTTGACAATATCCCCGCATCTCTTGGTTTCAGCCTCAATAAGCTTCAGATGCTTCAGGATGGATTCTTTTTTCTCATGATGATAATTCGTATTACTTAATTGTTTGTGTATCAGCTTTGTATAGACAAGTATCCCGGACAGTGGATTGTTAATCTCATGTGCCACTGAAGAGGACAATTTGCCCAGTGATACAATCCTTTCAACATGGATCAACTCGTTTTGTGCCTCCAGTAATTCTTCGGTCTTTTTCTGGACCTTGTATTCAAGTTGCTGTGACCAGTTCTGAAGTTCATTGGTGCTTGATTCAATATTTTCAAGCATGTTATTGAAGGCAAGAGAGACCTTCCTCATATCATTCAATAGATTGGGATTAATATCAAGCCTTATGCTGTTATTCCCGTTTGAAACCGCTTCGCTGGCCCGGATGATTGATTGCAGAGGATTCTGTATCTTCTGTTTGGTAAATAGGATCAGGATGCTTACCAAAAATATGGTTATAAGGCTGACCAGGAGTAAAAAGTTACCTGATGACTCCTCCACTACTGAGTCAAGGTCTTCCAGCGGCAGTTTAATAATCAATGTACCCAATATCAGCTCAGCCTCTCTGTGGGCATGACAGCTGGCGGTGTAACAAGACCGTTCATTCATAATGGGTTTCCTGATCAACAATTGCCTTATATTATGCGCCACCTGCATTTCATCATCTAATACAGAGTGTTCAACGATCCTGTAGGTATTCTCATTTTCGGGGAACATGGAGTTCAGATCATCCGAGCATTGAATACAATCCGGATCATGGGGCTCTTTCAATCTTGAAAGAGTTGATGTATACGCCAGGCTGTCAATTTGATTGTAAAGGCTCACCTCATCAATACCCGACATGGTACTGATCACATCAAGGGTTCTCTGAAGCATCAGTTTATCATTTTCAAGCATGGAATAATAGAGTGCCCCTTCGACGATTGAAATGATATTATCTCCAGTCTGCCGCAGGGTTTTATTAAAATATTCCGCGTAAAACGAACGGAAAATGATATTAAACAGGATCAGTAGCAGGATCAATGAACCAACGATTATCAGTACTACCCGTCCATAAATGGACGAAATGAAACCGCGGTATTTTTTTGCATAATCGGTGTCCTTAACCTTGTTAAAAAATCTATGAATGGATTTAATCATTACTGAAAAAGAAATTAAGGAGACGAATCCATTACTTACAGGAAGCAGCAATTCAGAGTGTTTCGAAATTACCAAAAAAAACGCTCATCCCCTATGAAATGCTATAATAAATATTAATCCAGCCGGTTAAGAAAAGATACCTGGAAATCCCGCCAGATCTCCATCGGCATTTCTGAAAGAGGATGATCAGCTAGCTCACCTCCTTCCTGTAAAACCAAATCTGTTGCAGGGGAATACTTCTGAAGGGATTGGGCAATGAAATCCCTGAATCTTGCCATTTCCCTCTTTGTCCATTCAATGGCTGCATCAGCCAGATAATAGGATTTTGTCTCCTCCATCCACTTCTCGGGCCGGATTTCACAAAACCAGCCTTCCCCGTAGGGATCTTTTACCAGGGATCCTGGTTTCTCACCCAGCGCAGAATTTACGGATTTAATTTCCCCGGATAAGGGGGATACTATTTCCAGCTGCTTTCCATCACCGACAATAATAGCCAACAGATCTCCTTTGATTACTTTTTCACCTGGACGCAATAGGTTCTTTACCTCCACATTCCCGGTAATATGCAAAAGCAGATCATCCAATCCAACTCTCGCATTCCCTGATCTCTTCAGGTAAGTCCAGGTATGGTTTTTACTAAAAAGCAATCCCTGAGGGATCCTGATCTTATCAATCAGAAGTTTACCGATGGATGATATATTTTCCTTGAACTTAATGGGCTTATTTAACAATATCCAGAATGGGATCATCAAAAAAAGAAAGCCTATAACTATCAGGTATTCAATTCCTTTTGTTTCAAAAATATTTTGATATGAGAATGCTTCCATTGTGATTTATAATTTTTATGATTATTTGATTTTTGCCCAGGCCGGTGATTCCCGCAGTACCGGTAAGCGAAGTACTATCCATCTGAAGATCCAAATCTCAATAAACAGGACCGTGAGGGATATGACAATTTCCATCCAGCTCGGATAGTAAGGAGCAGCAGTATCCCACCTGAATCCAATCACTGTCACATTAAGCCGGTTAATAATGATCCCGAGCATGGTAATTATGGCTGCCAGCTTTACCAGAAAAATATTCTGTTTCCTGTAGCTGTAGATGAAGAGCATCATAGGCAATAGCACGAAGCCAAACATTTCAGTAAGATACCAATACCCCATGGGAGTGTTAAGGTGGACCCAGTTCTTGCCATGAACAAATGCTACTATCTGCAGGAAAAAATAGGCAAACATGGCCACTGCACATATTTTCGACAGACCGGTCAGTATTCCATTATGTGCCTGGTGATTTTTTCTCACTGATCTGGTCACTGAAATACCCTATAGGCTGATGGATCCTTCAAAAATAACCATTGAGAGTCCCGCGAAAATACTGGAAACAAAGAAAAGGACCGGGATAAATTCCGAGTACCATAAGGGATGGATCTTCTCTTTGGCCATCAGAAAAAGTGCTCCCAGGCCTGACTGATGAAGGGTTGAGAGGGTAATGCCAAAGATTACTGCTGCCAGTGTCATTCCGGACAGGATTTTTCTTGCCCGCCTGGCCCCTATCCACTCAGCTATGGCTGGAGAAAATTCAATGAGCTGGGCCATCATGTATAACAGGAAATGCCAGGCGACAAGGAACAGCACGGAACTTACACCAAAACTATTTCCAATAATCGGATTTATCACATTCCAGGGCCTGCCGAGATCGAGCAGAAGGGCTCCGGCATAAAAAACATAGGCCAGGAATCCGTTCAGGACGGTTACCCTGACAATGGACTTATATTTCTTCATATTCAGGATGTAAACCATGAATGTGAGTACATACGCGCCGCCGGCAAATGCCACACCTGTAACCACATCAAATCCAATCCATAAACCCCAGGGCACCTCCTGGGTCAAATTTGTCACTGAGCCAAGCCCTTTTGCAAATCGAATAACTATGAGAATCAGTCCCAATACAATTACTGGAAATGAGATAATATTAAAAGGGGTGAAAATTTTTCCCTTTGGTTTTAATTCCCGGCCAGAAATCGCCAGGTGGATTTCCCGGCCCTTTTCTGCTCCCATTGCATATCCTGTATTACTCATCTCTCATCTCCTTCTTTTGATTGTCCTTGGTGGCCTTATGTATCCCCAGTAGGATAGCCGGCCATAATACGAAAATGGATGGCACACTGTAAAGGAAACCCTTGGTTAATTCCGGGTAGGGTTTATTTTGAACCGAGGTATTGAATCCCAGCTCTTCAAATGGTACTGGGGACAGGTAAAGAAATCCTGTTCCACCCGCTTCATGCTCCCCGTAAATATGGTCATGATAGAAATCAGGATCTTCATATATCCTTCTTCTTGCCTCACCTAATCAATTCCTTTCTTGTTCCAAATGTCAGCGCCTCTGCCGGACATTCTTCAACACATGCCGGTAAGTTTCCCTTCTGAAATCCTTTCAAAACACATATTGCATTTCTCGATTTTCGGATTGGCACTGAAATACTCAAATTTGGGCATATCATATGGGCAGGATACCATGCAATATCTGCATCCCATACATTTGTCCTCCCTCCAGATCACCGGTCCTTGAACCGTCTTTATGCATAGCCTGTGTCAGACAGGCTGAGGCACAGGCCGGCTGGCTGCATTGCATGCACTGGCTTTTTACATAGACTTCCCCCTGGAAGTTGCATAGACGTTGATAACAGAGCGCCTGGTCTCATTTGTTTTTCGGCTGTATACCAACTTCAGGCATGTCGTCAATATCAGGATCGGGCAATCCATGTTCCAAAGCGCAGGCAAATTCGCAACTCTGGCATCCACCGCAGCGGGTCGAGTCATAGAGAATGGCATAGAACTCTGTTTCATTTTCAATTTTGGATTTTGCATTCAGGTTCTTACCTGTACCCAATGACAGCCCGGTAAGTCCCAGAACCTTGAAAAAATTTCTTCTGTTGATACTCATGAGATCGATGTAATTTATTCGTGATTATTTTGATGTATTTATAAATCCTTCCTGAAATTCTTCCCAGGTCCTTGGATCCAGGCTTTCCAGCAGGTTGTCCCTGATTTCACCACCCTCCTGCATATACAACCCGGGATGTATTCAGCAAATCTGGCTGCAGGGTTGAAACCAGAAAATCCTTTAACCGGAGAAATTCAGCATTCAACCATATCCTGTATTTTTCTGCCGTCAGGAAGCTCCTTATGTCTCTGATCCAGTTATCCGGTTTAACTGTATATACCCAGCCATCAGCAAAAGGAGACCGGTTTAGCAGGGATGAATTGTATACAAGTTTTTCATTACAGGCAGTTACGGTACCTGATACAGGTGAATTTAAATCCAACTGCTTGCCATCCTGGATGATTGAAATGAAAGATTTCCCCTTTTGGATTCTCTCATCCTTTGCCTTCATTTTAATTTTGGTGATCCGTCCGGTGATATGCAGCAGAAAATCATCTATCCCTATCCTGACGAATCCATCCTTTTCCATAAACGCCCAGGTATGCGTCTTATCGAAAAACACACCCCCCGGCGCCACTAAAACATCTACAGCAAGAGCGGCATTCATTTCAGCTGGAGCTGTAACTGTTTCCTGTCTCTGTTTCTTGATTTGTCTTGTAACTATTAATGTTACTGTCCCCACTCCAAAAAATCCTATTACCAAAAGAAACAAAACAGTAGCTAAATGTCTTGGGGCATTATTCTCCTCTACCACAGGAATTTCAGCTGGATACAGGCTTTGGACTTTACGGTAGACTTCGTTGCTCAGAAGTTCGGAATAACCTATGGGATGCAGGTCCTGTTGTCCATCTGTTAACACCCATTCAAGGAATGCAAGATCATGACGCCTGGTGGGCTGTAAACCAGAAATTGAGTAAATATTCCTGTATAATTCCTTTGGGTATTTCCCTATCCATACTCCCCTGGTAAATTCACTTACATCACAGTATATGTTTTCAAAGTAGTCAACCCGGTTATTGCCGTTCACATCAATGGGTACCAATTTTACCCTCTCATCAATTAACTGATTGTCATAGTCCAATACATTTGCCAACCGGCAGAAACCCAGTGCATATTTATCGTGCTGAATTTTTCCTATTAGTTCATCCCGTTTTGATATATCGTCCACATATTTTGTGATTTGATCCGAACCCATAAATCCTGTCAGGCAGGATTGCATGTTTTCAACCCCCAGGCAATAGGAATTAACAGGAATATTCACATGCTGATCTCCCAACAGGGTTCCCCATGTAGGATCAGCTTCACCAGCATAGGCAGCATTAAATTTTTCAACCGATATACCATTGGTGTAGATATCATTCAGAAAGGGATTTTCAGCATTTATCACAGTGACCAATATATCACGGCCCACGGACATCTTCCAGTTTGATATTCCAGAGGATAAGGGCAAGTAATCTTTCGTGATTAACCCAATATTACCCGAGCCGGAAATGGTATTTCCAATCATACCGGGCTGGATGATTTGCAAATTTGTGAGTAATCCAGGATTCATCGAAGCATAGCTGCTTATCCATGTATTTGCCAGTTCATAGAGATCCGGACAACACCAGATACATAATGAATCCTCCGTAATTGTATTAGGATTATTCGAACCTACATTGCTGGTTGTATGAACAGGTAAAGGGAGAATTAATAAACAGAGAGGAATAATTAGATTTTTCATGATGGTAAAATTTTACCAGGCTTGGCCAATAATAATGCCAATACAGTATATGTATCTGTGTATCTGAAAGTTGAACATATTTCTGAAGATCATCCAAGCTAACTGAATGTTGAATAATTAAACAGTGCCTGATGATAGACTCATAAAAATTGCTCTGGATCAGCCATTTATCACGTATGTTGAATTTTTCAGCATACGTTGTAATTTTCAACACTTTCCCTGCCCGGCGAAAAATTTCTTGATCATTACTCCAATTTGCCAGGATCACACCCAGCAGAAAATTATCATAGGAGAGGCTGTAAGATCCAGTATCATAGACAAATAAAATGGAGCGGCTTTGTTAATTCAGAAATACTCAAATAACACATCCAATATTAGACTTAAGCATTCATGGCCAGGGTAACTGATAGAAGAATATTTGTTATTTATAATCAATTTGTTCGGGCTGCGTAATTCTATCATGGCATATAATAGGGATTCCTACTAGAATACCTGAGCCCGTAGTTTATGTAGATTTCAATTGAAAAGTGCTCAGTTTTCCAAAGTTAAGACAGGCTGATTAGAAACAATGAGCGAATTGGAGATTAATTGGGAATGGGATAGAAATTCACCGGGAAGATCTTGATGAGGATTTGTCCATTGCAGCTTTGCTTGATTATTAGTAAATCAACAATCTTAGAGTCTTATCATCACCTGATAATCCCATGTTTGTAAAATTTGAGGATTTTATCCATGTCATATGCTCCTTACAACTGGTCACATATTGTGACCAGTTGCTGAAGATCAATATATTATGAGCAATCTATCAGTAAACTCAACGGTGAATCCTCTCATTTTTCAGAAAGTATATTTAAAAATTACCAATATCAGAATTTGAGGTGCCAACTTGGCACCTCAAACTGGGATACAATAAGATATGCATCATTGCTTTTTAAATCAGGATCCGGCAGCTTCCGCCCACTGCTTGGTGTCAGTATACTGCTGAAAGCGGACGACCTTACCATCACGCAACTGCCATCGGCATAGGAGAAGCTTTCTGCCTCTCTCCATTGGATTTGAGGATGAAACTGCCAAGTACTGCTGGCACATCACCCTTGCTGAATGAGTCGTACAGCCCTTTTATGTGTTCACTATTTTATTCCAAGTTTATTTCCTTTCTTGTTTGTTTGAATTTACTATTCACTCATTTCAGCCATCTTTTATTAAATTATGGTTAATGCGGGATAAAAAAAAATAATCCAAAATCAGGAGTTGTTTAAATGTATCTGGGCTCGATTTTCGGTTTGGTTGCCGGTTTTGATTAGCCATATTTTATCTAGTTTAACTGAAAAACCTCTAAAACCATCCTATTTGAACTCTTCCAGAGTTAAAATTGATAAAACTAAGTAAAACTAGATAAAAAAGGTTGCGGTTTCGTCGTCACCTCAAATGAACCCTCAATACATGTTAGTTGAGGGATTTTTTGTTTCAAATCTATTTCTTCTACTATATTTGTTGCCTTTCGTTTCCAGATGGTACCACTCTCAATTTCAATAAGTCTGATAAAAAAAATTTCAAGGTGAATCATTGTTTATTTAATTGTATTATTGTTGAAAAAGCTACACAGATCACGGATTGATATACATTCTGAATCAAATTTTTGTATATTAAAGAAATGCATATAGACACACTTATACCATTATACACGCTTATTATTTTCTCGATTCTTATCACCGGGTTGATATTTAAGACCATTCGTATACCCTATGTGGTGAGTTACCTTTTTGTGGGCATATTATTGGGTCCACATGGAATCGGATTTGTCCAGGATACATCGTTAATAAGGCAATTTGAAATGATCGGTCTGATATTCCTTCTTTTTTTTGTAGGCATGGAAATATCTCTGCAAGAACTGCTAAAAAACTGGAAGATTCCAATAATTGGTACTATTATCCAGATCACAGTTACAGTAGGCATTATTTTTATTCTGGGGACATTCCTTGATTGGAAATTCCTCAGGGTAGTTCTCATTGGATTTGTTATCAGTATCAGCAGTACGGCAGTAGTGATTAAAATTCTTGATGAATGGAATCTGAAAAATACGAATGTTGGCAGGAATGCCATTGGCGTATTACTGGTCCAGGATATTGCCCTGATCCCCATGATAATTGTCATGGACCTGATGCTGGGGAGATCCATGCCAGTAAAAGACCTGGTACTGCAGTTTGTGGGAGGTAGCCTTGTAGTATTAATGATCATATACCTTTTACGGAAGAAAGAGATCCATCTGCCTTTTATGAATTATTTCCTTGGACACAAGGAACTTCAGATTTTTGGAGCATTGGCTATTTGTTTTGGAATGGTGATGGCAACAGAATTTTTCAGGTTATCACCATTTCTGGGTGCCTTCCTGGCCGGTATTTACGTTAGGTCGACTCGTGAAACAGATTGGATCCATATCACACTGGAACCATTTTATATTTTCTTTGTTGCCATTTTCTTTGTTTCAGTTGGTATGATGCTCGATATTAATTTTGTCCTTGACAATTGGATCATCATACTTCTTTTAGTCGGTCTGGTTTTCATACTCAATACCTCCGTCAATACAGGTATGATGCGCATGCTTGGTGAAACCTGGCGAGAGAGCTTTCTGGGCGGTGCGATGCTGGCTCAGGTGGGGGAGTTTAGTTTTGTGATTCTGTCCGTAGGAGAGCAAAACGGGATTGTTTCGCAATTCACCTACCAGACCATCCTGGCTTTAATCACACTGACCTTGATTTTGAGTCCCGGCTGGATCACCATTTTTAAGAATCTTACAAGGAAATCCCAAAGTCAAATTGGATTTTAATCCAGAAAAAAATACTGACCAGATAATCACAGATCAGCAGAATATTTTTTATTCCTCTGTGATAAAACCATCCAAAATCCGTAAAAAAATTATGTGGCATAGATGTAAATCAAACAGCTTCAGGTGATATTCGAAGGAGGTATTATGGAATCTCGTTTTCGGTTTGGTTGCCGGTTTTGCTTAACCGTATTTTACCTGGTATAACTGAAAAAGGCTCAAAACCGTCCTATTTGAACTCTTCCGGAGTTAAAATAGATTAAACTAATTAAAACTAAATAAAAAAGGTTGCAATCTGGTCGTCACCGCAGAATCCCCAGGGTGAAAACGTTGGGGATTTTTTATGCCTTACCGCACAAATTCATCCATCCTAATTCATAAGCTATATGCAAGGATGGTCGTCATTGTTGATGAAATATATTTTTTCCTCAATTATTAGTCATACCTTTATAAATTCTTATAAAAATAACAAGTCCAGATCTCCCATTGAATGAGGCAGTTGAAAATTATTAAGCAGGTTACCAACAGGGAAACTCCATCTCTGGACAAATATCTTATTGAAATTGGTAAGATTGATCTAATTTCTGCAGAAGAAGAAGTAGATCTTGCCAAAAAGATCCACAAAGGGGACTTAGATGCACGGGACCGATTGATCAGTGCAAATCTCAGGTTTGTTGTATCTGTTTCAAAACAGTATCAGCACCAGGGACTAAGTCTACCGGATATGATCAATGAGGGAAATCTTGGCCTGATCAAGGCTGCAGAAAGATTTGATGAAACAAGAGGTTTTAAGTTCATATCTTATGCAGTGTGGTGGATCAGACAATCCATACTACAGGCTCTTGCGGAACAGTCAAGAATTGTAAGACTCCCCATAAACCGGATTGGTCACATAAATAAAATGAAAAGGATGTTTACTGTTTTGGAACAGGAGTTCGAAAGAGAACCTACCACCCTTGAGATCTCACAGGCATTAGAGCTCGCTCCCGCTGATGTAAAAAGAGCTATGAATAATTCAATGCGCTATGTTTCAATGGATGCCCCTTTATCAGATGATGACGGAGGTAACATGTATGATGTGCTATTAAGTGAAGATACTGCTGGTCCTGATAAAGCATTACTCACGGATTCACTCTGTAAGGAGATTGAAAGGGTCCTCAATACTTTGACTCCGAGAGAAGCCATGGTTATCAGACTATATTACGGATTAAATGGCCACCACTCACATACACTCGAAGAGATTGGTGAAGAATTTAATATTACCAGAGAAAGGATCAGGCAGATCAAAGAAAAGGGGATCAACAGATTAAAGCATATTTCAAAAAACAAGGTATTGAAAACCTACATGGGTTAATCGATTTCCCCACCTGATGATGAAAAATAAAGTTTACTGGGGAATACTAAGCACAGCAAAAATTGGCAGAGAGAAAGTCATTCCTGCCATGCAACAAAGCAATCTGGTCAATATTCTAGGTATTTCCTCAAGAGATCCCGAAAATGCCAGGGAGACAGCTGCCAAATTGGGCATATCACGGGCATATGGTTCATATCAAGAACTTTTAAGTGATCCGGAGATTGATGCCATATATAACCCTCTTCCCAATCATAAACATCTTGAATGGAGCCTCAAGGCCATTGAAGCTGGAAAGCATGTACTTTGTGAGAAACCTATTGGGATGAACAGCAAAGAAGCTGAGACGCTGATGGAAGCTGCAAAAAAGAACCCGGAACTGAAAGTCATGGAAGCTTTTATGTACCGTTTTCACCCCCAATGGCAAAAAACACTGGATCTGGTCCGTAACGGAAACATCGGTAAGGTCAAAACCATACACAGCTTATTTTCATATTATAATGTTGATCCGGAAAACATACGAAACCGGGTGGATGCTGGTGGTGGTGCATTGATGGACATCGGGTGCTATTGCATCTCCTTTCCCAGATTCCTGCTCAGCAAGGAGCCAGTGCGGGTAAGCGCTATTATGGATCTGGACCCTGGTATGAAAACTGACCGGATCAGTACGGGCATACTTGATTTTTCAGATGGGATCACCTCAAGCTTTACCTGCTCTACTCAACTTATGCCATACCAGCGTACCCAGGTTATGGGTACTGATGGCCGGATAGAAATCGAGATCCCTGTTAATGCGCCTCCCGATAAAGTATTGAGAATTTGGCTGCATAAAAAGGAGAAAACAGAAGAGATCACATTTGATGCGGTGGACCAGTACTGTTTGCAGGCTGAATCTTTTTCAAAGGCCATATTAGAAGATAGTCCGGTACCAATCCCACTGGAGGACGCAGTAAACAATATGAAAGTAATTGATGCCTTTCGAAAAAGTGCAGAAGATAGAACCTGGACCAATATTTAAATGAAATATTTTAGCTACCAGGATATCAATGTTAGTTTTTGCTGGTTCGCTCTTTTTGTTCAACGAAATATGGCTGAAAAGTATAGTTTGAATGAACGTTCCAGTTGGCATTCAGGGTGGGTAAATATTTTTTGAGTCCCTCAATAACTTCAGCATTCCCAAGTTCTCCGGCAATGTTATACCATTCATTGGGGTCAGATTTGTGCTCGTATAATTCTTCTCCCCCGTCCTCGTAACGGATGTATCTGTATTCGGATGTGCGCAATCCATGGTTATTCATCCCAAATGTAGTAATGGCTATTCTTTCATCCATTTCTGAGTCCTTACCTGTCATTTGCGGGACCAGGTTCAGGCCTTCATTCCGGTCATAGGAAGGCAATCCACACAGATCAAGGAGGGTTGGGTAGATGGAAAGCATTTCAGCCGGAGTATCGATTACTTTACCTTTTGGAAGAATCGGCGCTGAGAAAATCAGTGGTGCCCTGGTGGCTGTTTCCCAAAGGGCGTGTTTGGCAAAAGTGCCTTTTTCTCCCATGCGATAACCATGATCTGACCACAGTACAATCACTGTATTTCCAGCATGCTGGCTATTTTCCAGTGCATCTAATAAGCGCCCCAGTTCATGGTCCACAAAACTTATACAAGCCAGATAGGCCTGAATGATATTGGCCCATTCATTATTTTCAATGGCCCATTCAGTAGTTGGCATCATCGGAAGATCGTTTATCAGGTGAGCCACAGGTGGTAAATCATCTAAATCATCAGATTTATAGGGTGTCATTTCCAGCTTATCAACCGGATGCAGATCAAACCATTTTTGCGGAACATACAGTGGGACATGTGGGCGGAGAAATCCTACCGCCAAAAAAAACGGCTTCTCGTAGTTGCGGCTCAGCCTTTCAATAGCCCAGTTGACCGATTTGTGATCAGGCATCATTGAATCAGCTTCAGGATAAGCACCCCAGTCTGTACTGGTGCGACCGTATTTTCCTCGCTCCGAGCTTCCGTATCCATCCCAGACAAAACGTTTTTCCGGTAAGGGACCAAAACCTGGAGATCTCCCGCCCGATTCATCAAAAAGGCCATCTGGTGCATGGCTATGAAATAGTTTGCCAATTCCCATGGTGTGATAGCCGTTGACTTTAAAATATTCAGGTAAAAAAATAATGTTCTCAGTTGATTCATTGTCAGACTTGATCAAATTGTCGTTTATCATGCCGTAAATTCCCGTTGTAGATGGACGTAATCCTGTCATCAAGGAAGCTCTTGACGGTCCACAGAGTGGTGCCTGGCAATGGGCATTGGTAAACAGAATGCCTTGCGAAGCCAGTTTGTCAATGTTAGGTGTTTTAGTATTGGGATGACCATTCATGCAACCCAGCCAGTCGTTTAAATCGTCCACAGCAATGAACAGTACATTGGGTTGACTTTGGTTTGATTCACTTCCGCTTGCCTTGTCTTTGTTTCCACACGATAACAAAAAGGGTAACCCAAATAAAAGCATGAAAAGACTAATTGTTCTCATCTCAATATATTTTAGCCTTTAAAATAAAAAATATTGTTGATTTAATTCCTGAACGCAAAACACTAAGCAACATATTATTGGCAAATTGATTTTGGCCCCACCATTTCTTCCGTTAAAAATCCTACCTTTCTACTTTTGACAGGATACTGAATGGCACCCAGGGTTTTTTGGTCCTCTCTTTTTTCTCCCAATAGGTCAGCACCTAAAAACCCAATATTGTATTTCTCCCGCTTTACTGATGGTGTATCTGTTGTTGGATAAGCCAGTCCCTCATCCTGAATATCCAATTGAGGGTTGACTGACTGGATACCGTCTATTAACTTTTTCCCTGCATTCCCAAAAGCGACATTATCTGTCCAGGTCCAGTTCTCAGGGGGGTCCTCCTGTACAAACACAAATAATGGCTTTGGCTTCGAGGTATAAAAGATATTTCCGGCAATCATACAATCTTTGGGAGTTGTTCCGTTCGGATGCTTTGGGTGGTTGATTCCGATCACCATACTTTGGTTGCAATCAATAAAAGTATTGAAAAGGATTTGCGCTCTCTCGATCTGAATGTAAAGGTCATCCGGTGTCCCATCCATCATCCCGATTCCGAAGTGGCCAAGCCCAAAAAAGTGGTTATTGGCCACCACCTGATCGGTTCCCTGTAGGCGCACTCCGCCACTGCCGGCTTCTCCCTCTCCGAAAAAACAGTTCTGCGTGGCGACATTGTTATCTCCATGGCGGAAAACAAGTGATCCACGGCAGCCCCTGAATGTATTGCCACGGACCAGGTTCCCGTTCGATTTCACTGAGATCACTTCGGGTTCACCATTGCAGCTGATAAAAAGGTTGTTCTCAATTACCGTGCTGCAGTTGCCGGGAGGAGGATCGAATGGGTTATCTTTGGTGATGAGCTGAATGGTTTCATAACCATTGCCATCACCCTGAGGGATATTGCGAAACAGGTTGTGGTGAATGTGGTGCTGCTCATTCTGGTTAAGCACGATGAGCTGCATCAGCTGGCAATTCCTTTCTGTTTGGTTATTGGTTTTATTCTCAAACAGATTATGGTCAATCTCAATGTTGGAACTACCCGGCCGGACCCGCACCCATTTTGCCGCTTTTGAATCATTAAAACTACAACGGCCCAGACGGATATTCTTTCCCTCAATGATTATATTCCCCTGTTCCTGAAACCTGAAACCCAGTAGGGAAAAGTGGTTGCCTTTTAATGTAACAGTTGACCTGATCACAACTTTACCCGGCTTTTCCGCACGGACCACTATGGGGTCATCTGCCGTCCCATTGACTGGCTTTAATATCATTTCGCCGCCATAATTTCCATCAGCAAGCATTATGATTGTCCCGGCCTGAACATCTGCCACCTTTTTTTTAAGCTCCGTCAATGAACTGACCAAAACCTTTTCCTGTCCGGATAAGGTGCCAGCCATTATGATCTGAGAAAACAGAATCGTAAAAATGACCTTCGGGATGCATTTTAAAGTGAACTTGAATATCATATACATATACTTCTTTTGAAAAATTGTATCTATTTTTAATGAGTGAATAAAAATTCAACCTATACCTGCTATTCCGATGAAATTTAGTAATTATCGGCCAATATCTCCACTCCCCTTTCTACAAATTTTATCTTTTATTGAATCGGCTGTTGCTAATCAGTCATATCCTGAAGAATCTTTGAACAGATCTTCAATTCCCCAAAGTTCTTACCCACAGCAGCGGATTAAAAGGAAATACCGAAATCCGGGGACACTGTTAAGTTAAAAGTGTATTTTCACTACGGAAAAATCATATTTATGAATGAAATAGCAAGGGTATTCGTTTTACTTCTGATATTTGGATCTTCATTAAAAGCCCAACCCGTTAAAATCATCTTCGATACCGATATGGAATCAGATGTGGACGATGTGGGAGCTCTTGCCATGCTGCACGGATTTGCCAATCGTGGGGAAGCTGAAATTCTGGCTACCATCAGCTCAAGCCTGAATCCATGGTCAGCACCAACCATAGATGTTATCAATAATTATTTTGGCCGGCCGGATATCCCGGTTGGAAACGTCAAAACGAAGGGTGTTTACCGGAATTCAAAATATGCAAAACTATTATCGGAAAGATATCCACAAAACACAGGACTGGGTGAAAATGTTCCAAACGCTACTGAAGTTTACAGAAAAGTTCTGAGCAATCAACCGGATAAAAGTGTGGTAATTGTCACCGTGGGCTATCTAACCAACCTTTCGAAATTGCTCAAGAGTGGCCCTGACAGTATAAGTCCACTGACAGGTGCACAACTCATAAAACAGAAAGTCAAACATTATGTGTGTATGGGAGGAAGGTATCCGCTGGAGCAAAATCCAGGTAAATGGGGCAATTTCAAACCTGATCCCGAGGCCGTTCAACATGTCACAGAGGAATGGCCAACGCAAATTATATTTACTACAGGTGGAGCATTTGCAAACGCTATTCCTACCGGGAAGATTCTTTTTACAGACAGATTAGAAAAGGAAAACCCTGTTTCAAAGGCTTATGAGATATTCTTAAACGGCATGAACAGAACCTATCATCACAGTGCTGATCTAATTGCTGTATGGGTGGCTGTAAAAGGGCATGAACCTTATTTTACGCTAAGAAAGGAAGGCCACTTCCATATTTTTGAAGACGGTACCCATATGTGGCGGCTTGGTCCAGATAATCTCAAACACCTCATTATAAGTGACTTTGCGGAGGGTATAGACCCCCTTGAAGTGGCACGTGATTTCGATGAGTTATTAGTCAAATATTAAAAACAAACCTCATGAAATTTAAAGCATTGGTAATTGTAGCCGCATTAACATGCTACAGCAGTGGATTGACTGCCCAGCATAACAGCGATTTAAATCTGAATAAACCTGAAAGGGAACAGTGGTTTACTGATCTTGGCCTGGGACTATTTATCCACTGGAGTTTCGATGTGCAATTGGGAATGGTTATATCACATTCCGTAGTTGGAGCAACACAGGATTACCTGGACAGGTATTTCAATGAGCTACCCCAAACCTTTGATCCTTCTAATTTTCAGCCGGAGAAATGGGCAAGGGAAGCGAAAATGGCAGGGATGAAATACCTGGTATTTACGGCAAAGCACCATAGTGGGTTTTGCATGTTCGATACAAAGACTACCGATTTCAATGTGATGAATACCCCCTTCGCCAGGGATGCTACCAGGGAGATTGTGGATGCATTCAGAAAGGAAGGTTTGGCCGTTGGATTGTATTTTTCACCTGATGATTTCTGGTATATGTACGATAAGAAGCGGGAAATTGGAAGAAGGAAACCGGGTACCACGCCTTCTGAAAATCCCGATTTGATGGAATACAATAAAATTCAGATGAAGGAACTCATGACCCAGTATGGCAATATTGAAATTGTTTTTATAGATGGCGTGGATATAACAGCAGATACTGCACTTGCTAAGGTTTGCTGGGCATTGAATGAGGATGTTGTTGTCACGCGTGGAGCCATTCAGACACCCGAACAAACCATTCCCGATCAGCCTATTCCATCTCCCTGGGAATCATGCATCACACTGGGCGAGCAATGGCAGTATAGGCCTACCAATGAAATATACAAGGATGCCGGTGATGTGATCCGGAAAATTATCGAAATCAGATCCAAAGGCGGGAATTTATTATTGAATATCGGTCCGAATGCAGAAGGCCAGTTCCCCCCTGAACAATCCGGTCCCCTGAACGAACTGGCATTGTGGAATTTCATCAACAGGGAAGCTTTCGAAAATGTTGAACCCTGGCATGTTATTCGAGAAGGGGATGCCTGGTTCCTGAAGAAAAAAGACGAGAATATACTTTACGTATTTATCACGGGTGAGCCCATTAAATTCGGAGAAAGAAAAGAGGTTTTACTAAATTCCGTAAAGGCAAGCAGCGATACAAAAGTATCAGTGGTTGGACATGATAACAAGACCCTGGAATATAGTCCGGATGTAAACGGAGAGACAACTTTTGAGCAAACCGGAGATGGGTTTGAAACTTTCTGTATTTCGAGGGCAAAGGATCTACAATGACAGAAAATGGCCCAATCCGATCGTTGTCAAGTTGGAAAATGTCCTCAGCAACCAGGCAACACCAAAATGAGTAATGTTCGGATAATATTCCTGGTATTTGCAGGGTTGTTTATGTTTGCTGCCTGCGGGCATAATGATACCAGGCACATATCTTTTTTGGCTGGGGAGGAAATTAATACAGCTTTCCAAGAGGTCTATGAAGAAAATGAACTGATGGGAATGTCGGTTCTGTTTATTTACAACGGCAATACTGTATGGGAAGGATATTATGGCCTATCGGATTCAGAGCGTAGAATACCAATTTCTGACAGGACCAGGTACCGCATAGCTTCTATTTCAAAAATGTTTGCTGCCACTGCCTTATTGCAGCTATGGGAAACAGGTAAGGTGGACCTGGATACGGATGTAAGCCAGTATCTGGGATGGCCACTGCAACATCCCAAACATAAAAGAAATCCCAATCACCTTACGCCACTTGATGAGCCACCGCAGCGGCATCAGGGATTGTGATGCCTACTACAGCTTTTCGGGTAACATGATCCCTGAAAAGTTAGATATCCAGGAATTGTTTTTACCAGATGGGAAATACTTCGATGATGAAATATTTGCGGAACATGCTCCTGGTACGTATTTCTCTTACACAAATTGTACCTGGGGACTGGTAGCTACGATCGTGGAAAAAGTAAGCGGTGAACGCTTTGATAACTACTGCCGGAAGCATATTCTTAGACCGCTGGGAATGCAGGCAGATTTTAACGTGGCAGAGATTGAATCCATAAATGACATTGCCGTACTATATCGATTCAAGGATGGAAACTGGACGGCCCAAGCCGATGATTATCAAGGGATACGCCCCGAATCAAGAGCCTTTTCAGGTTACCAGGCAGGACAGAACGGATTGATTTTCGGTCCCCAGGGCAGCTTAAGAAGCTCAGCCCAGGATCTTGCCATCTTCGCCAAAATGCTGATGAATGACGGAACATGGAATAGCCACAGCATATTGAAAAAAGAAACCGTGAATATGATGCTGGATAATCAGTGGACCTATGATGGGAACCAATGGTAACACTGGGGATGGTTTTTTTCAATCATATGGTCTTGCGATCCACCGGACCCTCAATAAGGATTCCACCGATATGGTTTTCCCGGACAGACAAATGACAGGACACCCGGGCGATGCCTATGGTTTACTGAGCGGCATGTATTTTGACAAAGATTCCAAAACCGGTATTGTTTTTATCACCAATGGAGGTAAGTATATTACCAACAAGGGATTACAGACTGCCTTTTATAAAGTCGAAGAGGATGTTTTTGCTACTGCTTTTAAATTATCCAAAAACTTGAATCGCGATTTCCTTAACCTACCTACCCATTATCTGTTTCATAATATATAAATCCAGGGCTTCATAATTTCTGTCCGTAATGTATTCGCGCTATCTTGATTATCATCTAATACTCCTGGAGATCTCGAGCAGATGATTAAACATTTCCAGGCTGTTTGATAAATGGAGGGTTGCCGTTTCATCCTTTTGTGTGCGCATGGCTTTCACATCCAGACCAACCCACTCACCATTCTTACCATAATTATGCTTATCCAAGATCCGGACCTGGTTGAAAGCCCTTCTTAAATCTACGGAGCCAAAGGATTTATCCTGATCAAACTTAATCCCGTTCTGGTCATTCAGATGGACTGTCCATAATTTTTGATGGGCCAATGCAAAGCCCATTTCATCCGATGGATCCAACCAGCAAGAATGGCATGTGCGCTTTCAATATTAACCCCAACCCTGTCAGGATCATCTGTGAGCATGCCAATGGCCAGCGCATGACCGGTGGTAGGCAGGTAAGCATGGTCCATGGGCTCATTGGGTTTGGGTTCTATACAATCCTGATGCCAGGGTCGTATGCAAGCATCGTATTTATGGCTTCCACCAGACGGTCAGTTGCTATTTTACTATCCTTCGCTTCCCTGATATAGGTGCCTTCCCTTGCCAACCAAAGAACAAGCAGATCTGTCCCCAGGGCTTTGGCGATATCAATGGAAACCTTAGATCGTTCAATGGCATATTGACGGCAATCCGGATCATTTGCGGTATATCCACCATCAATGGTCATGGGATCTTCCCATAATCGCGGTGCCACAAATTCGGCAGTGAGGCCAAGGCCATCAAGCCTTTTTTTCAAGGATGTTGCTTCAGACTGGATCTGTGTCGCCGTTTTTCCATTGAGATCTGGGACGGCATCATCATCATGAAACTGAATGCCATCAAATCCAAGCGATTTGAACAGTTCAAGTTTTTTATCGAAGACAATTGTTTTTCGTACAGTCGGGACCAAAAACATCAGCTCCTTCATGGATATTCCATGGACCGAATGTAAATCTGAATACTTTCCTGCCATTTCTGTAGTAGATTATTAATTAGTATATATTAATTAGCATTTCCTCAATTCCTGCTACAAATATTTTTTCCGTAACAGGGGCAAATTGTGTTGACCAGGGTTCATATCCACCCTCACTGTATGCTTGCTGGGTTATAAGATACCCCATACTCCCATTACAATATCCAACCAGAAAGGGATACCTCGCATGTGTGCTTGTCTTGATGGCCTGTCCAATTTCATGAAACAGTTCAACAGGGAATGTCACCCATACAAATTCATCAATTTTAATGGCTGTTACAGGAACGTTTACGGTTGTAGTTCTAAAATCCTTTACCACCTCCCTGTATCTCTTGGGACAAACAATATCCTGATGCACCAATTTGATCCCGGAATTAGAGGTGATATCTGTATGAATTGAATTAAATACTTTAACAACCTCTTTTCCAATCTCATACCCCAGATTAGCTGTGTTTTCAAGGTTGTCTTCATACCCCTCAAGTCCGCCCACAAACCTTGGATTTATATCTCCTGCTGCACCCGGGACAAATATGCCCATGACACCGGGTATCTCTTTCTTCAATGTACTCCAGCATATGTCCATTCCATTCAGGGACTTATCTTATAATTTTTTCCTCCCAGAGAGGTGCCATGACAGGCATAATTGACCATCACTGCTTTGGGCTGACCTGACAATTTTTCGATCCGCAGGATCCCAACTTCACTATCAATTGGATCCTTTCGGATTGGCCCCCAAACGATAAACACCATCCATCTTCCTTATCGGTACCGGATTATCGGTTTTATATTTTCCATAGGATTGACTGCGGTTATTTTCATCGAAAGTAATGTAGATGATGTATCATTCATCCTTTTTCTTCTGTTAATGGCAATGTTGACCTTCCTGTATTCTCCACCAATTTTTACAGGTTCCAGGTCAGCAATAGCATCCTTAACAGTGGTAATCAGACTATTTTTTAAATGCATGTACCAGTCTGAGTCTTTATTTTGTTCATCAGCGGTATGGTGCAGCATGGTTATGGACACAACCCAGCATGATATTTTCAACAGGGATGCCTGTTTCAGCAGAGATTGACTTCCTGATGGATAGCATAATCATCATCTGGAAGGCTTACAATATCAGCCTCAACAAATACTACCTGTTTGGAACCATCGTCGAATACCAGTGCCCTTGTATAAATACTCCCGTACACTCCGTCTGATCGCCCCGGTCTGAATGTCATATCATAACCTCCCATATGAGGCTTTCCGTCGGGGTGATATCAGTTCTGGCAATGCCGGCTTTGAGCATTGTCTCCTGTGGAATTCACTTTGGATGGTAAGAAAACAATCTGAATAAGAATCAGTGTAAAAAGGATAACATTTGCTTTTTTCACGAGAAACACATTTGGTTAAACATCTATTTATCATTTACAACAACTGTCCGGTTAAATATATTAAAGCTATATAAAGAATTTATCTCATGAGATTCTGCTGCATCAATCTTTCAAGTAACCTATCGAGAAATTCCTGGGTATTAATAGACATTCCAATTTCGCAATTCGGTTCCTTGCTCTCGTCGATAACAGTGTACCCCTCATCAGTCACTTTAACATATGCTTTTCGTGTTTTTACCAGATCAGGCCATAATACCATGGCAACCGCAACAGGATCGAAAAGCGTTGGTATGGGTTTTTGCCGTTCCAGGCCCCACAATATATAAAGGCTTTCCAAAGCATCTGTAAGCGGGGATTTTCTATGGCTTAAACGTTCAATCATGTCTTCATTAAATTTAACATAAGTGGTTACATCAAGTCCGGCATATGTAATTTTTGCTCCGGAGGAGGCAAATTTTTGAGAAGCGGATACATCTGCCCGAACATTCCATTCAGCGCTTGGTATAGGACTACTGCCATAGCCCATGTAAAACGAACCGAACATCGAATAAACATGTTTTGCCAATTTCAGGGCGTCCGGATCTTTTTCAATGATATCAGCCATGTTTGGAACGGGTCCCACAGTAATAAGTATGACCTCATTGGGATACTTTCTTAACTGTTCAATAATAAAATCTGCCCCGCCCTTTTTAATCGGCTGTACCATATCGAATCCCTCGCCCCAGTGATACTGCCTTGCATAACCATCACTGGTTTGACGGCCAATGACCACCGGTATGTCTTCCCGGCCTGTTTCGTAAAGCATCCGGCATGCGACCTGTGCCCTTTTAGGTGTATTGCCATAGTCCGTCACAATACCCAGAATCTCCAGTTCCGGGCTTGACAGAAGAAGAGCCAATGCGAAGGCATCATCAATATCCCCTCCCAGATCAGAATCAAATATGACTTTTTGTTTTTGGGCAATTCCATTGATTGGTAATCCTGCAATAAGTAGTGCAATGAACAGGGTGAATAGCTTGATTTTCATAATATTCCTTATGTTGATGGAGGTTTATTAATTAACAACAACATGAAGATGGCCAATGGCTTCTCGTCCGGATGCATCTGAGCGTTTCACCTTTACAATATATTGTCCCGGTTCAGAGTATGAGTGTACGGTTTCAGCGAATTTCCCTTTGATAAAATTTTGGCGGTTCACCGTTTCTGATTTAACTGTTACCGATGGTGAACCATCTCCGAAATTCCAGACCTCATTGCCAACATCAGTATTGAATGTACGGACCAGAAAAGTGACTGGATCACCCGGTTTAATATCCAGGGAAGGATGATATGCTGGTTGTATCGCAGGAATGGTTTGTTCTTCTTCACCCCTGGCATAAACCTGTATCACGTTAAAATCGTAATCAATATTTCCTTCGGAATCAGTCACTTTCAGAATTTCACTGTACTCACCGGGCTTGTCATATTTCTTTTTCTGAACAGCTCCTTTGGCTGTCGTTCCATCACAGAATGTCCATTCATAGGAAACAATATCACCGCGTAAAACTTTTCGACTTGCTGCCATCAAGGTGGCCTCCTGTCCGGTCCACAAAAGATGGTGAGGGCGAGCAACCGCTATCAAAGTCCGGATGATACTGGTTGACATATGCTTCCCATACATATGGGTATGCTTCTTCTATCCCCCAATCACCGGTGGATGTTTCTTTGTGAGACATGCCAAAATGCAGGTGTACCCATCCTCCACTGCCGCCCTGTTTCCCCATGATTCCTATCCGTTGTCCCAATTTCACCCTGATCCCAGGTTTTATTGCCGGATCGGTACTGTCGAGATGGCTGTATCGAATATACCAGCCCAGATCATTGCGAATATATACAACATCTGTCCTGATATCCCCGGGAAAATCATCAAACCCCTGCATGGTTTCGCCATACGATGAGACAACCAGTCCATCGGTTGCTGAAACTATCTCATCCATTCCCTCAGCACCACCAATATCATGGCCTTCATGATAATATATGTTTCTTATTGGCCAGATTTTCACCCATGTTAACATAGGTAGGTTCATTCCCGCTCTGTGACATACTTGCCAGCCATTCCTGCTTTACCGGATATCCAAATGTTCCGGGGCAATGTATGGTGATCCTTCAGGCCAGAGCCTGAAACGCGCATCCTTCTCCAATGCCCATATATTCCGGCTGGGTATTCGTTGCATAGTTTTTAACTACCGGACAGTCAATCTGCACTTTGCCCACAGCAACAGGTAAATTATAGTTGCCTGAATTGAGTATAATCTCCTTGCCATCAACAGAGACCTTTACCCGGGCAGTACGTATGGCATTTCGAAGACTGTCACGGTAAACATCGATCTGCAATAGGGTAAGATTTATTGTCTCTCCATTACTTAGCACCACATCCCTGGATTCACCCGTATCGAATTCTGCCACTACCCGGATGGTTCTGTCACAGGGGAATTACATGATCTCCAAAGAAGCATCAACTAGGAAAAGAATCCACAGAAATTGATATCTGTCAGTGCGTATCCTGGAAGAGTCCCAGGTAATGCTCCGATTCAGCAAGAACACCTCCACTTTTTTCATAAAACTCATTGTTTAAATTATAAATACCATCTTTTGAATTGATCCATGAACCATCCGGATAAGGATGATAGCTTACCAGGTCTTTCCAGTTTACATAGTTCTGATGGCCGTTTGATTCCAATAATCCCATTTCCCCCAGATCAGGAAATGGTGCCAGACGTGCCGCAATATTCTTGTTCCAGTCCACCAATATCGGGGTACAGGTAAGGTCGGCCAGGAAGCAGGGAACATTATGCTCATGGGCGACCTTTGCCATGCGCAGGGTCATGCTGAGGGTTTTAGCGGCGGACTTCAACGCAATGGCACCATATCCCATCTGTATGCGTTTCTCAACATCATGGGCTGTATGCGCACTTTCATCAGCAGCTATCCTTACCCCAAGATCACCGACATTGATATCGGCCTCTTCAGGAAAAGGTTCTTCAATGACCGCAATCTGGTCAAACATGCCCACTTTTTTAGCATGATCCAGCAATCGCTGCAATGTTTCTTTCTTTTCGTAGCGGCCGTTGGCATCAAAATAATAGGGTATTTTGCCATTTTTTGTATGCGGCGTCTCCCTGTGGCCAATCAGTTTATGAATGGCTTCTATCCTGGCCATATCACCTTTCAGCATTTCTTCCTGGCTTCCGGGCCTGTCCGATTTTTATTTTCATAAAAAAGTATCCCTGATTGACAGCATCCTCTATCTCACTCAATGGGATATTATATGAAAACAGGGGGACATGAGCCACCTTTTTATGCCTGTGAGTATAAGGCCGGCCTGTATTCCTCAGGGATCATCTCATCAAAATTCCTGAATCCGTTTTCCTGTGCATAAAGCATCCAGGCAGCATTGTCAAGTGCCACCATGGAACTCAGCGTAAAGGTCATCCTGAGATTTTTGTTCTCCGTGATTTTCTTGCCATACGCATGGGTACTTTCCAGAATGGCATCCTGAAGCTCTATGGGTGTTGTAAACGAAGCACCCTTGATCTGCTTCAATGCATACTCGAGGGTATTGTGAAGCAGCATATTGCCAGCCGCCTCGGAATGTGCCAGAAAGACATTCAAATCACTCCATGCCAGGCACTGGGTCATCAGTCCAACATGCTTATTTCCCGCATCACTTTCAAAAGTCCGGCAGAAACCCAGAATTCTTTCTGATATATTCCCTTGAATCCGAAAGGACGGATCAGGGGTTCCCTTTCAAAATTGGAGTCAACCGATTTTATGGTAATTTTAGCCGGGTTTATCCGGCCTGCTGGCATGGCCTGGGAGTAAGCTCCGGACATGCCTGCCATCCCCGCCAGAGCAGTTGTTTTAATAAAATTCCTCCTCAGCATGTGATGTATTCAAGATTAGACCTCCTTCGGCAACACATAAGGCTGGCGGTATTGCCGGGTAAGGTAGGTATTGGCATCATCATCATTGATGAATCTCTCCGCGTTCCCGTTAAAAGTCAGTTTCCGTCCTGTCCTGTAGGCAATATTTCCCATCAGCATCATGGAAGTTGACATATGTCCCTCGAGTATATCGGCATTCAGGTCCTGCCATCTCCGGCTCCTCATACAATCAAGGAAATTAACGAAATGCGGTTCTATCTCGGCTTTCTCATTTTCATCAAGCTCTATGTCGTTCTTCTGGAGGCTGGGACCTTCTTCATTCTCCCTGCCCAGGTATACTTTGTAACTGCTGCCACCCAGGTGCATCCAACCCTTTGACCCATAGAAAAAGGAGCCGCCTGCCTCCCCCTCTTCACGGTTTGAAAACAGGCTCCTTATCTCCAGTTCCAGAATGGTCCCGTCCGCAAACTCAAATGTCCCGGTCTGAAGGTTGGGTATTTCCTGGTCGGAATCCCATACATAAAATCCGCCACAGCAGTTTATTTTTTCAGGGTGTACACGTTTGTTCAAAGCCCAGCGTATCTTATCCATATAATGAACACCATTGTTGCCGAACTCTGAGGTGGCAGTATCCCAGTACCAATGCCAGTTGTAATGAAACCTGTTTTTATTGAAGGGCCGGTAGGGTGCCGGACCTAGGAAAATGTCCCATTTCACTCCTTCAGGTACCGGGCCATCCGGCAACCTCCCGATATTGGCCCGGTGGCCATACACGACTCCCCTACCCATGTAAACGTCACCTATTACACCGTCCTGGATTAACTGAATGGCCCTGTGTACAAGCTTTGAACTACGGCTTTGCATCCCTACCTGCACAATCCGGTCATACTTTCTGGCTGCCTGTACCATTTTCCGGCCTTCTTCTATGGTATATGAGATAGGCTTTTCCATGTAGACATCCTTTCCGGCCTGGCATGCCCAGATACATTGCAGTGCATGCCAGTGATCAGGTGTTGCAATTGATACAGCATCTATTTCCGGATCATCCAGGAGATCTCGAAAATCAACCACTGTTTTGGGTTTTTCTCCACCGAGTTTTTCAATATCTGAGATGGCCTGTGGAAAAAGATTCTCATCAACGTCACAGATGGCGACGACTCTTGACCCCTTAATTTTGGTATAATTGGCCGTATGTCCGCTTCCGCCGTAATAATATCCCCCCGGCTCCTTATCCCTGCTACAGCTACATTGATCACATCACTCGGTTTGTTGCTTGCAAATCCCTTGATATAGGCAGGCGCTCCGACAGTCATACCGGCCGTGGCTACCATCGATTTTTTAATAAATCCTCTTCTGTTTTCAGGTTCCATAATTATGTATTTTATATTGAGTGTGAATTATTTTGTATTGGCCGACCTAATGAGATTTTACCTGATCAGAAAAATTTTCTTCCAATAGTTTTTGTCCATTCTGAGTGATGGAAATCTTTCCCCCGGCCCCAACCCTGGTATTAAACATTAACTCATATGCCATCTTTTCATGAACAAAACGGACGCCCACCAAATCATCCCTTTCTAAAGGTTCGGAATCAACCATTGCTGTCAATGTGGTGTCTCCAACCTGCAGAAGATGTAAAAATATATCATCCCTGCCTGGCTTTGAAGGAGCCACTTCCATTCTCCACTGCCCAAATAAATCATGATCATTATCCAGCCATTGCATACTGCTGTAATTCCAATCTTCCGGTGTTAATTCCGGCAGTGCCCAGTTTCTTCCATCTGACCAGAATTGTTTTCCCGGACCTCCAATTTTTGTAAGTACGGCATCCGCGGGGAAAAGTGTTCTGCAGAACAGCCGGCCTCCCCAGTGGTCAGCGCGAAATTCACTGCTAATTACCATGGGTTCTGCAGCCGTATGGAGCAGCCATCTCTTATTATACCCGGGTTCTGTGGAAGATACCCTGTCAAAAATTACGAAATGATCAGGAGGCAGAAAAACAAACTGGCGGAGAACCAGTTCAGCTTTATCCTGGTGGTAGGAGTCTGTGGCATCACTCGCTATATACACGTATTCCTTTTTCTCATCAAAAGCGATGATTTCTGAACCCATCATATTATTCTGGCCGCCATCGTTAGGGTATTCCGGGGCCTTCTCTTCACTGAGTGCGGGACCAGAATCCCAGTACGGTGGCATGATCTCTCCGGGCATTTTAATGGTGATACAGTTATGAGCGACGGTTCTGGCGTAATAATGGGACAGATGAAGTCCGGGTTGAGGCCGGGTGCCTGTATCCAGGGTCAGGAATCCCTTTTTAAAAATCACAAAATTATTATTGTCATAATGTCTGTGCTGGCTTAAAATTCCTCCCGCGGTAAATAAGGCATAGGTATCATCAGCTCCCGACCCGGACCTCATAAACAGCTGTCCCATGTTCTTAAAGTGTTTTGCTTTTGGTAGATCTTCTGAAGGTGCTTCAGATTTTATTTCATCATGTGTATTCGTCAATAAAAAGCGGGTAAAAGGAAAAGCATTCTGTGCCTGTCTCTGCACCTTTGTCTGCATCCATTTTGCCAGGGAGATAAACTCCGGCTGGGTTTCTCCATAAAAGTGGATCATTTGTGACAAATGCAAATGTAAATACCTCAGGGGTAGCTTATTATCACGGTGATTTGCATCGCCATAACCAAATAGCCTATCCCCCGGTAACCAGTTCCAGAATATATAATTAATGAATTTTGGAACATATGGCCACTCCTGCGAGATTTGAAGTCCCGTGGCTGAATTGAACGTATGGAAAAAGTTAAATTCTGCCCAGGGATATGCACCCATACAATAGCCCAGCACAGCAGACGAAGCTCCTCCATCATCACCGGAAATATCGCTTCTGTATCTCAGCAGGTCCTGGTGGTCATCAAACCCCTTTTTAAGCAGGTTTACCGACAAGCTGTCATCCAGGCCTGTTTCGTGGAAAACAATCCCGGCATACCAGGGAAGCACAGGCGGACCATAAAAGCCGGTTTTTATATCCCCGTAATTCTTCCTGAAAACGGATCCTCTGCCTGTCGGAACCATATCATTAATGGCATATAGCAGAGGCCTGCCAATATCCATCCGCTCTTTTTCTGTAAGGTCATTGTATATCCAGTCAAATGCTGCTAATGCATTAATCCTGGAAAAGGCATACCATTGGATATTCAGGTCATTCTCATTTCTAAGGGTGTAATAATCCACAAGACTGGACAGGATATGCCTGCATAATTCAAGGTATTTCTCATCTTCTGTAACCAGGTACACAAACGCTACTTCTGCGGCCCGGGTACCATACATGTGATCGGCATTCTGTGTTCCGTCTGGCACCAGCGGATCCGCAAACTCGACCTTTTGACCTAACAATAAATCAACCCTGCTTTTCATCTCCCCGAATAATTCTTCCTCCTCATTTAAAGCTATGTTTTTGATCTGCTTAAATGACTTAGTATTGAAGAACACCCGCGGATGGTGATCCCGGATCTCGCTTATCCAGGAATAATCTTCATAAATGTTCTGTTTCGGTTTCTGGCAGCCTGGAAATGTTCCGATTATCAAAAGAAAGATAGAAATGCGGACAGCTAAATGTCTAACCATACCATTTTCTTTCACGTTTAAGATTGGACTTTATCGTATCGTGGACAATATTGGCATTATCAATTACCTGGAAATCAAACATTCCAACGCAGGTAAAATCGGCACCATTTTCGAAAGCGTACCTGAATCCATCAGCCGGTTTGATGGCACCTGCGGCCATAATTTTGTAAGCGATCCAGGGAATTTCGGAAGTCTTGAAAAATTCGGCCGTATCCTCGGCATCCACACACCAGATGTTATCGTGTTGCTGGTTATGGTCCGGACTGCTACCCTCATTAACAATGTATTCATTCCTGTTTTCTTCCGGATGTGCAGACCAGTACTGGTCATGGTGCATGGTTTTCATGAAAAAGTCCGGTTCAATCCCATATTCCAGACACCTCTTTGGAAGATTAATGGAATGAGCGGCAGTTCCGGCAATCAATCCCTGAGACCTGATGAATTCAATGGGTTTGGCCAGGAAATCCATTTTGTTATTGTATACAAGTTTATCGGCGATGTTTCCCATGACAAATGCTCCCATCGCCCCATTGTCGATGGCGATCTGAATATTGGACAGATCTTCATCCTTGGGATAGGTCTGTGCCAGCCACTGGATCTTACCTCCTCTTCTCCAGAACTCTTTCAGTATCCGGATGGTCTGTTCATCTGTCCGCATGATCGTGGTATTAATGCCACAGGCTTCATACAGCCAGAGCGTTTCAATTACTTTTTCGTCGGTAAAATAATTCTTGATCCAGGTCGAGACATAGATTAAATCACGTGCATGGGCAAATCCGGCTACAAGATTTCCTCCGGGTATCACCCGGCTGATCTCAGCATGCTTGATTTTTCCCAGCGGGTACCTTACTTTTCAGCTCGTTTAAATCGATCACTTTTCTCTGCATTATCGAAGCACTGGTTACCGCGTCTACCTGTTTCAATCCCTCTTCCTCAAAACTGAGCCAGCCGACCTTCTTTGCCATTCCGAAAAACGCACCACCAAAAAGTGGTACAACAGCCAGGTTTTTGATCAATTCCCTTCTGCTGTAAACGCCTGTCTCAAGGATTTCATGGTTGACTTTTTCGGGGAATTTTTTTTCTTTCCTTTTCTGAAACAGCAGTCTTAACCACCGATCCAGGCCCCATGTGAGGTCTTTACGAACCACAGCAAGGATAATCAAAACACCTGCCTCAATCATATCCTTGTTGACAATGAAATAATGCCCTTCCGGGGATGCATTGGAAGAGGCGAATGGCGGATTAGCCAAATAATACATCATCAGCAAAAATGCACCGGAAATGCTGGCCACCCGGGTAAACATCCCCAGGATCAATCCCGCTCCAATCAGGATCAATCCCCATACATTCAAAAAATCAGTAAGGGCCAGCGCAGCAGGAGTAGCGGTGATCCAATGGAAGAAACCAGAGAAGAGCCATTTGGATTCCATTAAATAATGATAGGATGACCAATCCGCCATGGCCAGTTTGATGAATCCTTCATACAAGAAATGCCATCCAATCAGAACCCTCACGAGGGTTAATATAGCAGGTGCAACAAATAATTGTTTCTCTCTTTTCATATCGTTGTCTTAATTTTTTGCATAATATAACAAAGAAATCATTCGCACCTACTCGCTTTTATTTTTGAAGAGGATATCTGCATGGTCTAGGTAAAGTTTCCAATCGAACTTTTCCAGATTATGGCCACCCTCACGCAGGTGATAGGCAAGGGGACCATTGACCAGCAAATCATTCACCAGGGGCATTTTTCCCTTCATGGGTCGGGCATCTCCATACATCAGCCATACTTCCGATGCTGCTACCAGGGAAAGCCAGGAGCCTTTGGGATCAGCCCACAAATCTTCCGTTGCATCAGCACCGTGATAAGCCCGCGGAGCAACAAGTGCTACCACCATATGTTGATCAAATGGCATGGAATCCTCATTATCCGAATAATTGTCATATTTCTCAGAGAACCAGTACCCAAACCTGGTATTCAGATTAGATATGTTCTCCCCAAATATTCGCCGGCTTAGTGCAGGGCCTCCCTCTCCGGAACAGTTGGAACATGTCAGTGCAATTCTTGTGTCATTGGCACCTGCCCATAGCGCGGTTTTGCCACTGCGAGAATGTCCTATTACTGCTACCTGTGCCGCGTCGATTTCAGGATCGGTTTCGAAGTAATCCACTGCACGCGATCCGGCCCAGGCCCAGGCACTGAGAGCACCCCATGTTAATTCTTCCGGTTTTGAATAATGTTGCCTGTAAAATATCCGTATACCTGTGGTGGCATTGGGCTTGTCGGGTTCGACCTCTGCAGCAACGTTGATGGCAGCAATGGCATAGCCCCGTTCGATTACATATTCTGCCGGCCAGAAATCCGATATGGTCTTACGTGTTGGATCCGTATTACTGATGTTGCGATGATTGAGCTGTAAAAAAACAGGGGACCTTCCCTTGCGCTGATTTGGAATGAACAAGGTAAGATGAAATGTGAAGGGCTTATCCCGAAGTTGAAAGCTTATGGCCACACGCTTGAGTGTAGCCTTGCCGCCCATGGCCTGCATATCAGACTCTATGACACGAAAGGTAAGGTTATCCGGTTTTGGTGGTGCGATACCATAAACCTCACTGCGAAACAGCTTGAGCAGCTCACCACGACGCTGCTGCTCCCATGCTGCAGTGGTAGTGACCTTCTTCCCATTGTTCTGTGTGAAAATATCCGGCAGGGTGTAATCTGGTACCCTGGATTCATCAAAATTATTAGCCGGACGTGAGGTGGACATTTTATCCACCAGGTCTTTCGAGACCTTCCAAGTAAACTTCCTTTCGTATTTGGAAAATTCGTTGAGGGAGTTGGCTTCCTCCTGGGCACTTGACATACCTGGGCTGAACAAGAACAGCATTATGGCAAGTGCTAAAAACCAGTAGCACCTTTGGTTAATGAATGATGTATCTGAATTATTCATGATTTTATCCCTCCACAGATCTTAATTTTAACTGCCTCCAGTATGAATTGTCGCATCCTAAAAGTTTGTTGCCTGAATGATTAACCAGAACTATATAATATTGATCTCAGCATTGTAAAACACTAAACCTCTTCAGGGACTACAAAGGGTTTGCGATATCTACGGGTCAACATGGTATCGGCTTCTGAGTCACTGGCAAATTTTTCATATTCACCCATGAACTTCAATTCCCTTCCCAGGCGATAAGAGATGTTGGCCAGAAGAGGAAGGGTTGATGAGTAAAAACCTTCCAGAATATCACAGTGCAGTTTTTCATCTCCTCCGGAGCGGACTGCTTCAATAAAATTGGCCCAGTGGTCAGAGGGACTTTCGTCGGCAACAGTGGAAGTTAAATCAGTTTGTTTAAGTTCGCCTTGCTGTGATCCTGCAAATGGTTCTCTTTCCCGCTCGCGAAAAGCTTTCCAGGTTCCACCTTCAAGTTCGAGGTATCCTTCGCTGCCGTAAAACACGTTTCCAATCCGGATCCCGAGGCTTGATTCTTCATTAGAGTATCTGCCCCTGGTTTCAAACTCAATCATTTTACCATCTTTGTATTTAAACAAAGAAGCTTGTGTATTTGGCGTTTCCTGTGCACATTCATCAGGATCAATCCCATAAAATCCACCTGTGGAATAAACCGAAACCGGATGTTCATTTTTATTCAGTCCCCAACGGGCTATATCAAATTGATGTGGTCCCTGGTTACCGGTGTCTCCATTCCCGGTATCCCAGAACCAGTGCCAGTTGTAGTGACTTCGTTTTGCATTATACGGGCGATAGGGAGCAGGTCCTATCCATTGATCGTAATGTAGCGTGGCAGGAGGAGACTGTCTTTCGCAATGCCAAATGAATCACGTGGTTTAATACAAAGCCCGCGGGCCATATAAACTTCTCCGATTCCACCATCATGCAAGAATTTAATGGCTTCCTTTACATGGTTACATGAACGGCTCTGGAATCCGGTCTGAACACATACATTGTATCTTCGGGACTGCCTCAATCATTTTTCGTCCTTCAAAAATATTATGGCAAGCCGGTTTTTCAACATAAACATGTTTACCTGCCTGACAGGCCCATATGGTTCCCAGTGCATGCCAGTGATTCGGTGTTGCTAAAGAAACTGCATCAATTTCTTTATCTTCTAATACTTTGCGTATATCCCATTCAAATATGGGAGTCACACCGGTCTTTTCAACCACCATCTTCGCCCGTTCGTTAAAAAACTGTTCATCTGCATCGCAGAGGGTTTTCAGGTTTACATTGTGTGTTTTATTCAAGGAACAATATCTATTGATGTGCGCCCTGCCCTGACTGCGGATACCGATAACAGCCACATTGATGCGATCGTTGGCACCCATAATTGAAGCATAGGATTTGGCACTGATTCCAATACCACCAATGGCCATTCCAGCAGTACCAATGATGCTTTTCTTAATGAAATCTCTTCTTCTCGTCATTTTATCGGGTTATTATATTAAATCCTGAAGTCTTTTAATCCACTCGGGGATATCTTCATATGGTTTATCTTCTTCATATTCCAATGAGACATATCTTCGAAAACCTTCATTTTTGAGCATATGTATAATACGTTCAGGATCGGTTGTAATTGATTTGGCGTTTTGAACAGTTGATCTTAATTTCACCTTCAATTGAACCACAACAGAATATGGGATTAATTCGGCCATTTGCCGGTACCAGTCAATAGAGAAATTACCAGTATCCAGATTGGCCCCGAACCATGGCGAATTTATTTCCTGGATAATTTTAATGACCTGATCTGATGTAGTGGGAAAACCACCGTGATTTTCAATGGCCAGTACTACCCCTTTTGTACTGGCATATTCAACACATTCATGCAGGGAGGATATGACCCATTCGTATGCGTCTTTTTCCGAATAACCATCTGGTATGCTCCCGCCTCCGAAAACCCTTATGGTAGGAGCTCCAAGTATCAATGCCTTATCGATCCATAATTTTACATCTTTGACCTGATTCCGGCGTTCATTTTTGTCTGGATTTACAAAATTATTGCCAATGGCTGTTCCGCTGATATCCAGCCCTAAATGGAAACACTTATTTCGTAATTCCAGTAAATAAGGATCAGTGTCAGATTCAAAAAAGTATGAGGTTAATTCTGTACCGTCCAGGTGCAATTGATCACAATAATCAATAAATTCAGTCATGGTTAACTCCCCGTTTCTAAATTGTGATCTGAATGAATACGCAGCTAAACTTAATTTAATTCTTGATTGATTATTAAAATTAGATTTATTAGCTGATAGTATGGATCCAGGATTGACTGTCGTTAGTCCAAAAGACAACATGCCAAATTTCAAAAGTGAACGTCGATTAATATTCATGGCTTATTCAACTAGGTTAGTTATGTAATCTTTCAGTGACCCATTCATAGGTTTTTTCCCGCATTTCATCGGAAAACCTGTTATAATCAGCAGGTGAATAGATCTGAATATTGTCTGAGCTCCCGTATAACTGGTAAATTTTTCTGGACTGCTCCACACAATACTCGATATCAGGCAGGTGGGCATCCTTGTCCATTATCGGTGCAATGACCAGTACCGGCCTTGGGGCAATGCAAGCTAATATCTCATGAAAATCACAGGGAATGCGGTCTTCATTGCCAGCAAAAAACCCTAATCGGGGCAACAGGCCATGCAGATGAGAGTATGCTTTAATGCCTTCTGTCCCTCTCTCGGGTGTATCCAAACGCATCGGGGTAAAACCACAGACTGAAACAACACCTGCGATGCGTTCATCCAGTGCTGCAGTATAAAGGCCAACTGTCGCCCCCAGGGAATAACCCGTTACAAATATTTTTGTACTGTCAACAAAATCAAAATTTATCAATGCATCAAGCGCTCCTTTCACATCGACCACCAATTTTCCCATTTTCGACCAGTGAGGATACCGATGATAAAAACGAGTTCCTTCTTCAATCCGGTTGCCAAAGCCCATCATATCATAGGAAAAAACAGCATATCCTCGATCAACCAAGGTTTCAAACAAAGACTGGACCTGATGATAGGAATTGAAACCTTTTGAATGGTCGTATTCATGAAGATAAATAATCACAGGTAATTTATCCTTTTTCAAGTTTCCCTGCTCATCACTGGGATAGTACAGATAACCAAACAGCTGATCTCCGAATCCATAATAAGGACTGATGGGCATTCTTCCCATCTCCTGCGTAGGATGGGGTCGTCTGAGAAAAGTGCCAAAACTATTTTCATCCCTGGCATTTGGGTTAAATATCCCTGGTCCCGGATTGATCACACCCGAGGGTTCATCACCCAAAGTCCATCGAAGACACTCCTGAATGTCGGCTTTTTTCTTGTCCCAGCCGGGGATTGAACTAATGGTATTGCCTTTTGCATCGATTTCCAGACCATCAAGGTCCCTGGATGGATAATCTTCGGGATCAATCTTCTCACCACTCAATGCACACCACTCCTCAAACGAGTAATTATAAAATAATCTGTTCTCAGGTTTGTGAGTCACTGCGTTTAAATACGTAATCAAAAAAATCAATATAATCCTCCATATCTCGTGCGCAAATGCTGTGCAATCCATAACGGGAACGAATGGCCAGATTATCCTCTGCATCTAAGAATTTATATACCTTCTGGGCCGAATGATAAGCCTGCTCAATACCCCAGGGATTACTCGCCCCCTCACTTATTGCCGTGCTCAACATCAGTCCCCGGGGAGCGATCAGGGCCATAAAAAGATTTTGATCGACCGGTAGTTTATTTTCCCGGCCAACAAAAAATCTTAATCGCGGATGGAACCATGCTGGCTGGGCGCAGGTTAATAAAGCAAGATCTTCGACATCATATTTCTGAGCACAGTATCGCCAGGGCACTTCCGCCCCTGTCCCACCGCTACTGGGGATTACAGCCGTAATGCGTTCATCAAATGCAGCCGCCATAAGTGATAGTTTGCCATTCCTGGAATGACCTGTCAATGCAATTTTGTCTTTGTCAACAAAAGGAAGGGTGTAAAGGTAATCGATGGCACGGTAGGTACCCCAGGATCGTCTCATTAAACGGGAAAAGTCATATTCACCTGCCCAGATTTCTGAGTACTCTTCGGTATCGTCATCCCTGTCGGCTGCTGCATAAACACATCCAATGTATCCTCGCCTAACAGCAACCTGGGCCCATTCACGATGGTACCATTGCGTCATGAAAACCGGAAACGGACCTTTGCCCGGAGGAATCATCAACTCAACCGTCAGTTTGGCCGAATGTTCCGGGCCGAATCTTAATTCAACCATACGAATTATGGTTTGACCATTCTGCTTTTCACTTAGCACTTCTGCCTCCAGATTATCGGGCCTTGGGGGATAAGTCCCTGTAATGTAATACGTTAATTTATCCTTCATCCACTGGCGTTTTTCCTGCCATTGTGATTCTGTGGTTATCGGTATGTTTTCTCCTCCTTCATCCAGTACCAAAGGATCCGGAAGAAACGGAATTGATGGCATAAGATCAAAATCAGGTGGCAGCTCTCCGGTTCTTGCGAGCCAATCCTTAAAGGTCTCATCAAGATAGGAAACACGACCTAATCTTGTGCGGTCCGGTGGTAATAGATCTACTATTTTTTCGAGACTGGCTTTTAGTTTACTCGAATCAGTAACGGTCTCTTTAACCTGTTCTGGTTGCTGGTGAAGATTCTTCCCTTTTTTCATATACATGATGAAACAAACAGGCATATAGATCCTAGTAAAGCTATTTCTTAAAACTTTATAAATCAGATTTTTCATATTATTTATTATCAAGGAACGTAAAAATGGCATGTTATGTCGATGCCAGTAATTGCTTGAATATGATGTAGGATCTTCTACCTGTCATTTAGAGTTTACATCCTGGCATTCTTTTCAGACATTAACCTGGGCTGATACGATGTCCGGCCAAAACACTGATATTGAAGTCATTACCTATCCAGCAACAGGTCGGCCCAGTAAAAACTTCTGTCAGACATTTGCTTATTGAATATGCAGATTGTGCAGCCTGAAATTCAGGCTGCACAATAGATTATTCATTATTCGTCCTCCGTGATTTCTGTGAGTGGGGGAACATTGTTTCCATCACCGACATACCCTACATTCTGATTTATTGTTCCCAATGTGTTTGCGGTGATAACACTTTGAGGGATCGCCCAGAGAACATTGTGCGGGTCCATGTATGCATCCACACTACGCCATCTGAAGATAGGATCTTGAGTATAGAAAGGATTAACACTCATCAGCCTATCGTGATACCAATTTTTCTGGCTGAAACTAGCCACACTATACCCATCTCTGTTCAAATTCGCCATGATATATGATACTCTTACCATTTCCGAATGCCGTGGTTCCTCCATATACAATTCACGGGCGCGTTCATCAAAAATGTAATCAATGGTGACGTCATCAGCTGAAATCAGCGGAGCATTCGCACGTCCCCTGATCATATTTATATCATCAGCTGCGGAGCTTAATTGGTCCTTCCAGAAATATGCTTCTGCTCTTATAAGATATGTCTCGGCCAGGCGGAATATATACCAGTCAGTCTCTCCCCCTACAGGCAGCCTGGTGTTAGGCGTCAAAACAAAGGTTTTGTAGAATGGCCAGGGGTACCAGGTATCCATTGTATCAATCAGATCTCCATATAATGCCCTTGAAAGTGGTTCGCCGAATTGGGGAGATTCTTCCCTGGCTGTTGTTATTTCTGCAATTGAGTCCCCCATCTCTATCCAATTAATAGGAGCTCTTCGCAGATCTGGGGTGGTCTCCCATGAATATGTTTCATCTTCCCAAATCCAATAGTGCCAAAAATCGTTCGTTCGGACATCCCCATTACCTATGCCCAATGTATCACCCGCCGGGGTACTCCAATTGGTTGCCCGGTTACCTGTTGCATCTAAAATCTTCCAGTATGATGGGGTATAAAGCCGCGCTGCATAACAACCGTCAGACCATGTATCAGGAGGAGCGTCAGGCCTATCGATTGTCGCATATATCAATTCGGTGTTCTGTGGATCCGTTTTATTTTCAGCACGGTGAAGATCCCACATAATATTGCGATTCGGATCACTGGCATAGGAACCAAATCGACCTGTCATCAGGGCATACGGCCCATCAATAACAGCTGTAGCTGCAGCTATTGCCTTATCAAACTCTGTATTGGCCAGGTAAACTTTGGCCAGAAGATGGTTTGCAGCGCCTTTGGTAACATCACCAAGCCTTGCAGCTTGATCAGGAACCCATTGTACGGCAAACTCCAGATCTGTCTGAATCTTGTTGAGTATAGCCCCTCTGGTATGAGTGTGGAAATCAAGTTTCGCCCCTTTTAATTCCTTACCGATCCAGGGAACGTCCCCATATGTATGAACCAGCCGGTAATACCAGTATGCACGGAACCATAACGCCTCCCCCAGTACCCTGTTTCTGTCCGATTCGCTATCCCATTCAATTTCATCTATTCTGGAAATAATGACATTGGCGTTTTTTATGAATTCATAAACATTCTCAAAATACCTGAGCAGAGGAAAAAAGGCAGAACCGCTTGGGGTGTTTAATCTAAAATCACACTGTACAGTAGCACAGGCAAGATCAGAATACGCCCACTCCGTGCAAAAAGGATGCCTTTGACCGTAGCATTCATACTTTAGGTCTTTTCTGAGGGTTATCAATGCTGACTCATATCCTGCCTCATTTATGAAAACATTTTCAGGCGCATAGAAAGAAAGTGGATCGGGTTCTAACCATTTCTCTGAACAAGAAGTCTGAATTAAAAGGATTATAATTACAATCCAGGATGTATTTATTATTCGTTTCATATCTATAAATTTTTTCAGATTATATGCAAATTATAGCGTAATGTTCAGGCCCAAAGTATAGGTTCGCGGCATGGGAAGATTTCCAGTCTCAGGATCCCAGCCAGGCCATTCGGTGAACGTAGCAAGATTCCGGGACGACACAAAAATCCGCATGCTATTAAGATGTATGCGCTGGACTGCTGATTTTGGCAAATTGTACGCTATAGAAACATCCTGAATTCTCACAAATGAACGAGGTGCATAGTACATAAATCCGCCTCCGTATCCAGCCGTATTTACATTTAGTCTTGCATAATCGTTAATTGGATTTTCAGGTATCCAATAAGGTACCGGGCCCACATTCCTGCTGCGTCTATCATTCGATTCAAAGCCTGAATTCAAGGCATTGGAATACGGACCTATATGGCCAAGATCCGCACGAATAAAAATGGTTGCCGTGAAATTCTTCAAAAAATCAACATCATTCCTGAAGCCCAGGCGATATCGTGGACTTGTGAATCCAATAAACTGCTTATCCATTAAGTCAATATATTCACCATCACCATCTACATCAACAGACTTAAAATCACCCGGGACCATATTATAATCAGCAGCTTGGTCAGCTTCATTTTCCTGCCAGATCCCGACGCGTTCATAATCCCACACAACATCAATGGCTTCTCCCGGGAACCATTGGTTTGAATAATCCGGAACCTCGCCTGTCTGGGTTTTTCCTAATAATGTGTATTCTCCAATATCCCCGAATAGTTTTTTAATCTTATTCCTGTTCAATGAGAAAACCAGGCTTGATCTCCAAGTAACGGTTTGTTTGCTTATATTCACCGTATTCAAGGTCATCTCAAATCCCTTGTTACCCAATTCCCCCAGGTTTGAGGTAATGCTAGTAAATCCGGTTATTTTTGGAAGTATCCGATTCATTAACAAATCGGTCGTGGTCATATCATAATAGTCAAGGGAAAGATCAATTCGATTTTCAAAAAGTCCCATGTCCAGGCCTACATTAATTGATTCGGTTCTTTCCCAGCGCAGACCTGGATTGGACAAAGTTGAATTATATACACCTACCCGGGCGCTCGAACCATCGAACCACAGGTTTGACCCTAACCTTGCCAGTGCAGAGTATATACCAATATCCCGATTACCATTAACTCCCCAGGATAACCTTAACTTCATTCGGTTTATCATGGATATGTTGAAAAATTCTTCCTCAGATATTTGCCATGCGAAGGCAACGGCGGGGAAAGTCGCCCTGGGATGTTCCTGTCCAAATGCCGAGTAACCATCCCTTCTGATGGAAGCAGTCAGCAGGTACCTGCCTAATAATGTGTAATTTAAACGTGCCATTAAGGCATCGCCTGTGGATCTGCTATCGTCACTGTATATGGTAGGTCCATCACCAAATTGTATTCCGTGGTATGATAACTGCTCATTTGGCAGGAAATTTTTATTATATTCACTCGAGGACCATCCCTGGCTTTCTTCAAAATTAGCCAGCAGCGTTACATCGAAAGTATGTATGCCGAATTCTCTATTCCATTTGATCAGATTATCTATCATCCACCCGAAGTATGAATATTGTTCTCTGGTACTTTGACTTAAATCAGCAGGCACACCACCAACTTTTTTATCCGTTGAAATAAATTGGTAGTCCCTCATACTCTCATACCGAGGCTGAAATGAAAACCTGTATGTAATGCCAAGGGGAAGTTTAAAGTCAGCATACAGGTTTGCAAAAAGGCTGTTTACTTTTCTCAGCCTGTCTGTTCGATAATAATCCAGAAGTGGGTGATCAGTATGTCCGTGTGGATATCTCTCTACATTACCATCTTCGTCAAACTCTCTTCCATATGGACTATTGGTGAAAAATCCCCAGCTACCCGGTACCGAACTTTCATTCCGATCGGACCACTGAGCGTTTAAACCAACATTCAGCCAGTTAACCACTTTGTGATCAAGATTTATTCTGGAGCGCATAGCAGAATATTCATCACCAACCCTGATGCCTTCATTGTTTACGTATCCAATAGACCAGTAATATTTGGTCTGTTCTGTACCACCTGAAAGACTAAGGTCATAATCCTGTCTCAACCCCTGCCGCATAACCACATCGTACCAATTTACGGTTCTGCCGGCAAGATAATTTCCTTGTTCTATCGGAAAAAACCTCATGCGGGCCATCCATTCGTCTGTATCATCTGGAAGAGGAGCATCACCGTACGCACGCCATTCTTCGATACTTACGTCAGAGGGGAGATTCTCCGGTTCTGTGTAAAAATGAAAAGGCTTATCTGGAAAGTCCGTTCTAAACCAGTCTTTCCTGAATTGGATAAACTCTTCAGGACTCAGTGGCTGGCGCTCTGTTGCCGGCCCAGCCATACCTATTTTGGTCGAAAAATTAATTGTGGGCTTACTTATCCTACCTTTAGTAGTAGTAATAAGTACGATTCCAGAAGCCGCCTTGGCACCAAAAATAGCTGCCGAACTTGCATCTTTTAAAATATCAATCGATTCAATATCATTGGGGTTTATGTCTCTTAAACTGCCAGTGTATATAACACCATCCAGGACAATCATTGGATCGGTTGCAGCGGTCAGTGATGTAGGTCCTCTGATTTCCATCGAACTCCCACCTGCTGCTGTAGTACCCTGAACTGCATAAAACCCAGCGACTGTACCTGTGAGCATCTCAGTAACTTGATTCATGGACTGAAGATTGTAATCATCAGCATTTAAACTTGCTACGGAACCTGTCAGATCAGCTTTCTTTGCAGTTCCATATCCAATAACCACAACTTCATCCAACCCGACGATATCAAGTTCCATAGCAATATCAATTACTGTCTGATTCCCAACAGCTACTTCCTGGGTAATATATCCAACATAGGAGAATTCCAGTACCACTGAGGGATCTGCAACTTCAACAGTATAGGCACCTTCCAGATTGGTTACTGTACCCCTGGTCGTACCTTTGATAATAATACTTAATCCTGGTAAAGGTTCGCCGTTTTGGTCTGTTACTCTTCCCGAAATGGTCAGGGGTTGGAACTTGGACTTAGCTTCGGTAAGATACTTGACCGGGGATAATACTATTTGCCGGTCCATGACAACATAATCCACATCAGTTCCACTAAAAATCTGGGCGAGAATTTCTGTTATATCCTCATCTTCAATATTAACACTGACTTTTCTGTTGACATCAACCAGTTTTTTATTGCACAGGAAGTAGAATTCACTTTGTTCTTCTATCACATCCAGCACATCTGAGACAGTTACTTCTTCGAGTTCCATTGTTAATTTTGTGATCTGCGAATATGAACTCTCCGCAAAAACCTGGAAAACAGTAAGTAGCATTAAAATCAGAATATTTCTCATGCTTTTAAGGAATTTTGAAGTGTATAGTATTTTTATACAATTCCATAACACTATTGATTTTTTCATATTTTTGAATGTTTAGCGTTTGTAATACTCATTTTATTATCAGTGAATTAGGTATTTTGCTAAATGCTTGAGGAAAGCGTGTCCGCGCTTTCCTCTTTTTGTTGTTTTTTAAGTAAAAGGTCTCATAGGCAATATCTTTTAATTAAGTGATTAGGTAATTTGCTGATGGATATTTATGGATTATAATACAATTCAATGACTCTTTTCTCGAAGGTTCCATCCTCTCTGATTGTTCTGCCCATATCCTTATAAGTAATAGGTGCAGAGAGTTTGAGCAGCTTTAATACTTCATCAAGCCTCTCGTCTTCAAAAGTTGCCCTGTACGGTTGTGATTCCAGCACCTCATCTTCCAGGATAATATTTACATTGTACCATCGATTTATCCTTCTTACTACCTCACTAAATGGTTCATCTCTGAAAACCAGTCTCCCTTCCTTCCATGATGTGACCTCATTGATATTTACAGATAGAGTCTTGCAGGAGGAAGTTTGCAGATCATAATGACACATGGTTCCAGGTTCTGATAATTTAATAGTTCGGTTCATCCCATCTTTTTTCCCTGAAACATCTATAGTTCCATCCACGAGCGTTACGGAAATTAGTTGGTCATTAGGATATGCCATTACATTGAAAGATGTTCCATGAGCAATGACCCTGATATCATTTCCAATAACAATGAATGGTTTTTTCGGATTCGATTTGACATCGAAATATGCTTCACCCCTTAGTTCCACAGGTCTCGATTTCCCGTCGAAACTTAAAGGAAATTCCAGGTATGATCCTCCGTTTAGCCAGCCGCTTGAACCATCTGGCAAATAGAACTGGGTGCGGGTACCAAGAGGTGAATATATTTCTGAATAGGCTATCTCCTCCGTGGCAGGAAAGAAATTATTTCGGTTTATATAAACAAAGAGAATCACTGGAACAAACAAAACGGCAGCCACTCTTGATACTAAGTTAATAATCCTGTTTATTAACTTTTTTCCAGTTAATTCCCTGGATTCATCAAGTTTAATTTTATGGTATATGCTATTCAGGATCGAAGATCCGTCATATCCATCATCTTCCAGTTCTTCAGAAATCTCCTCCCAAAAACGTTTGTATTCTTTACGTAAGAGTACTTCGGCTTGTAAATCTGAAAACCAAATTGAAATTTTTTCAAGATCACCCTCTTTCTGCTTACCAACCAAATATCTATTTAGTAACTGAGAATCAATTTTCATCCTTTTCTCATATGTTTCCAATTTTAAAGTTTGGATGAACCCGGAAATACAGTTGCAGGTAATTCCGGGTTCAATCCCCTTAACCACATACTTAAACCTAACCTAATCAAATTGATCTGCTAAGAAGCTAATAAAGCTTGTAGTTTCAAGCTCTTTATTAGTAGTACCCAGAGAAATGAAAAACTCCCAGAAATTGGGCTAATAAATATTCATTCTAATTAAATATTCATCCATAATGATGATTCATACCATTATGCACTATTATATGAATAACCAGAAGAATAAAAGCGTCAGCAATTGTTCATCCACCAGAGCTGTTTTTAATGTTGTCTTCGCCCTGGTAAGGTAATTTTCAACTGTTTTGTTTGTAATGTTCAGTTGCGAGGAGATTTCCGTATTTGATAATCCATCCCTTTGGCTAAGGATATAAATGGTCTTCTGTCGGAGGGGTAGCTTGTCAATGATTTTTTCCGCTTTCTCTAACAGGTCAGAATATTCAAATGCTGTGGCAGAAGAAGTGTCATATGATGATGTGATTTCTGAAAAATTCTTGAGGGTTTTTCGTTCTCTGGCTATTTTTCTGAAGTGTTTTCTGATGATATTAAAACTGATGGTGAATATCCAGGCATCAAGGCTTTTAACTACCTTTAATTTAGCGCGCTCTTTCCATAGACTATAAAATACTTCCTGGACCACACCTTCAGCATCTTCTCTATGTCTCAGATTACTTAATGAAAAGGAATAAACCTTTTTGTTATACTTTTCGAAAATGGCATCGAAAGCATGAACCTCTCCTTTAAGAAGTTGTTGTTTTAGCTTATGTTCGTCTGTTTTCTCTAGCAATTTAGAAGGTTTTGATTGTTAGGGATGAACAAAACTATAATACGATTTGATTTTACTGTTTTACATGAAAATGCCAAGTAACCTCATTCAAGTCACCCAGCTCTGATTCATTATAACAGTTCTAAATCTCTCAAATCACCAGCAAAGCAATGTCTTAAAATACAATTTTTCCTCAAAACAAAAAAAAGACTCGTGGATTTCTAAGGAACAGTTTTATGATATATTTATTAATTATTTGGAGCGATAATACCCCATCCTAATTATAGATGCCATTTACATTAAAGTTCTCCGTAAAAGAAAAGTTGTGAGGAATAGTCTCAATGTTAAAATTATTCGTCTGATTTATAACAGTGTTTAAACCTTCTCCGGCAATACATAAGGCTGTCGGTATTGCCTGGTAAGATAGGTATTGGCATCATCATCATTGATGAATCTCTCTGCATTCCCGTTAAAAGTCAATTTCCTCCCTGTCCTGTAAGCAATATTGCCCATTAGCATCATGGAAGCTGACATATGTCCCTCAAGGATATCCGCATTCAGGTCCTGCCATCTCCGGCTCCTCATACAATCAAGGAAATTAACAAAATGCGGTTCAATCCCGGCTTTGTCATTTTCATCCAGCTCAATGTCGCTCTTTTGCAGAGTGGGACCTTCTTCATTCTCCCGGCCCAGGTATACTTTATAACTGCTACCTCCCAGGTGCATCCAACCCTTTGATCCATAGAAAAAGGAGCCGCCAACTTCCCCTTCTTCACGGTTCGAAAACAGGCTCCTAATTTCAAGCTCCAATATTGTCCCATCCGCAAACTCAAATGTTCCGGTCTGAAGGTTTGGAATTTCCTGGTCGGAATCCCATATATAAAATCCCCCGCAACAGTGTATTTTTTCAGGATGTACCCGCTTTTTCATTCCCCAGCGTATTTTATCCATATAATGAACACCATTGTTACCAAATTCGGATGTGGCTGTGTCCCAGTACCAGTGCCAGTTATAATGAAACCGGTTTGGGTTGAAAGGCCTGTAGGGTGCTGGTCCCAGAAACATATCCCAATTTACTCCCTCAGGTACTGGACCATCTGGCAATCTCCCAATATTGGCCCTGTGGCCATACACCACTCCCCGTCCCATATACACATCTCCGATTACACCATCCTGAATCATCTGAATGGCCCTGTGGACAAGCTTTGAACTCCGGCTTTGCATCCCCACCTGCACGACCCGGTCATATTTCCTGGCTGCCTGCACCATTTTCCGGCCTTCCTCTATCGTATAGGAGATTGGCTTTTCCATATAGACATCTTTCCCGGCCTGGCAAGCCCATATGGATTGCAGTGCGTGCCAGTGATCAGGGGTCGCAACAGAAATAGCATCAATTTCAGGATCATCCAGAAGATCACGAAAATCAACTACTGTTTTTGGTTTTTCACCACCAAGCTTTTCAATATCTGCAATGGCCTGGGGAAAGAGATTTTCATCAACATCACAGATAGCTGTTACCCTTGAACCGTTGATTTTTGTATAATTGGCTGTATGCCCGCTTCCCCCATAAAAGCCCCCACGGCTTCTTATCCCTGCAACTGCGACATTGATTACATCACTGGGTTTGGTATTTGCAAATCCCTTGATATAGGCAGGTGCTCCGACGGTCAAACCCGCAGTGGCCACCATAGATTTCTTGATAAATCCTCGTCTGTTTTCAGATTCCATAATAATGTGTTTTGTATTAGTGAATAAGGTTATTTTTTAACCATACCATTTTCTTTCCCTTTTCAAATTGGAATTTATGGTATCATAGACAATATTGGCATTATCAATTACCTGGAAATCGAACATTCCCACACAGGTAAAATCAGCTCCATTCTCAAAAGCATATCTAAATCCCTCATCCGGTTTGATAGCACCAGCGGCCATTATTTTATAGGCAATCCAGGGTATCTCACTGGTATTGAAAAAAGCAGCAGTATCCTCGGCATCCATACACCAGATATTATCGTGCTGTTGATTATGGTCCGGGCTGTCTCCTGCAATACTTAAATATTCGGCACGGTTTTCCTTTGGATGTGCCGACCAGTATTGGTCGTGGTGCATGGTTTTCATGTAAAAATCGGGTTCAATCCCATATTCCAGGCATCTCTTAGGGATATTAATGGAATGAGCGGCAGTACCGGATATTAAGCCCTGTGACCTGATGAATTCGATGGGTTTGGCCAGGAATTCCAGCCTGTTATCATATACAAGTTTATCAGCAATGCCACCCATTACAAATGCCCCCATGGCTCCATTATCAATGGCCATCTGGATATTGGAAAGATCATCATCTTTGGGATAGGTCTGTGCCAGCCACTGTATCTTTCCGCCTCTTCTCCAGAATTCTTTCAGTATCCGGATGGTCTGTTCATCGGTCCTCATAATTGTGGTATTGATGCCACAGGCTTCATACAACCAGAGCGTTTCAATCACTTTTTCATCAGTGAAGTAGTTCTTGATCCAGGTGGATACATAAATCAAATCACGTGCATGGGCAAAGCCCGCTACAAGATTGCCTCCGGGTATGACCCGGCTGATCTCAGCATGCTTAATTTTTCCCAGGGGGACCTTTCCTTTCAGTTCATTTAAATCCACTACCCTTCTGGTCATTACCGAAGCACTGCTTACGGCATCAGCCTGTTTCAATCCTTCTTCTTCAAAACTTAACCAACCGATCTTTTTTGCCATACCGAAAAATACGCCACCGAAAAGGGGGACAACTGCCAGGTTTTTAATCAATTCTCTCCTGGTGTTTATACCAGTATCAAGGATTTCATGATTATCCTTTTTTGGAAATACCTTTTCCTTTCTTTTCTGAATAAACGTTTTTAACCAGCGGTCAAGACCCCAGGTATAGTCTTTCCGGAGAGTGGCTAGAGCAATTAAAATGCCCGCTTCTATCATATCCTTGTTGATGATAAAATAATGTCCTTCAGCAGATGCTGTCGATGAGGCAAATGGTGGATTTGCCATATAATACATCAACAATAAGAAAGCTCCTGAAACGCTTGCGACACGGGTAAACATGCCTAGAAACAAACCCATACCGATCAGTATCAATCCCCATACATTTAAAAAATCAGTGACAGCCAACGCTGACTGATTGGCGGTGATCCAATGAAAAAATCCGGAAAACAGCCATTTGGATTCCATTAAATAATGGTAGGATGTCCAGTCCGGCATGGCTAACTTGATGAAACCTTCATATAAAAAATGCCAGCCTATTAAAATCCTTAAGATGGTTGATATTGCTGGCAAAAAACTAATCTGATTTTCCCTTTTCATATGTCTCGAATTTCTATTAATAATATATCTATGTCCTGTTCACAGGTACAGGGAGCACATCCGTACTCTGGTTAATAATCCCTATTTTCAATGAGTCGTCCAGTTTTAGCCGATAACTAAGATAATCTGGCAAGCCCTCAGCGCTTAAATAATGGAATCCCATGATATTGGCCAACATGGGGTCCATCATTAGTGATGCTTTAAAGTTATTTTTAATATGGTTAAGATACATATTTTCTGCGGCGCTCAGGCGATCTTTTACCTTCCCCTTATCCAGCATGGCCCATAAAGTTGCATCATCATACCTTGCCAGCCTGGCCATCTCTTCACCATGAGTGGGTGCAATTCCTTCTTCGCACAAGGACAGAAGAATGATCTCTCCTCCTATCTTTGTGGCCACCTCTGCTGAAAAAAGACCTTTGTCGCTCTGGGTCAGGTCATACCCAACCGGATAAGTGCTGCTGAGGGTAATATCTGCTGCTTCCTGAAATGTTGCTCCAAATATCTCAAATCCCCAATTCACAGCTTTTCGATGGGCTTCAATAAAATGGCCGGCAGCCGATTTAATGATTTTCCCGTTTTCATCATGAATAACATTTACAATGAAATGCAGTCCCACTGCCTGGGCAAAATCTTCCATTTCCCTGCGACAGGGGCTAAGCACTTTTCCAAGTTGTTGTTCATTGGCACCTAATAGATGCATGGCTCCGGTGGTTTCCTCACCGGCGACTCCAGGCAACAACATTTTCGCTCCACCGCTCCAGCCAGTCGGATGATGCGGCACGACACTCCCAATAGCAATTCTAATATCTGCTTCCAGCACCTCCCTGTTAATCATGATCCTTGTGCCAAGGCTTGTCTTTCCCTTTTCTATCAGATTATTTGTATCCAGGCAGTCGTGGCCTGATATCTCTATTGTCGAAATCAATTCCGGACCAAATTTCTTCATAATTTCATCTTCACTCATCGCCCGGTGAGTACCGTATGCAATTATGATTTTTATTTGATCATTCCTTATGCCCGCTTCATACAATTCCTCCAGGACACTGGGGATGATCCTGTCCTGGGGGGTCATCCGGGTCCGGTCATCAGCAATAATAACGACGGAATCATTTGATGAAACAATGTCCCTCAACCGAGGAGAACCCTCAGGGTGAAGAAGGGATTCTCTCAATACCAGTGCTTCATCTTCAGGATAGACAAATTCATTGGTACTCAAGTTAAAAGCAAGGTTGCTCGCCGGTATGTCCAGTTCAAGGACCGATGTTCCTAAATGTACCGTCTCCATATTGAAATTTGAAATTTTCTATTTACACAGTTTCATGTTTCCTGGCTACAAAGGCAGCATAATAAGCAATTATTACAAATGCTATGGTTGGCACCCAGTATGCATACTTAATGCTGCCGGACTGGTCTGAGACGATGCCCTGTATCTGGGTCAGGAATGCTGCTCCGGCAATGGCCATGATCATCCCGGCACCCCCTATTTTCGTATCATCCTTCAGTCCCGCTATACCCAGTCCATAGATCGTCGGGAACATCAGCGACATACAGCCCGATACAGCTACCAGGGTATACACACCTATAAATCCCTGTCCATAGATGGCAGTCAAACAACATACCACAGCAATCAGGGCCAGGGCTGTTAAAAGATTCCGGGGTTTGACAAATCTCATCAGGGCGGTACATATAAACCGTCCCAATACGAAGGCTATCAATGACATTATATAATAAGTAGCTCCAGCTTGCTCTGCGGTTCTTGGCAAAAGCACATCGAGTCCTATCCACTCACAAAAATTGTAAAATCCTGCTGCTATGGGTTCAACATTTCTCAATTCCGCGATGATCTGATCAGTCGTGGCACCATCACCAAGCTGTGCTATAATGGAATCAAAATGAAGCTGTTGCATGGTGTACCTGATAATGAATGACCAGACGGCAATCTGGGCCCCAACATAGAAAAATTGTGCCGTTACAGCCCATACATAATTCCTGTTCTTCTTCAATCTGCGAAATGTCCCGGCAAAATCCAACTTCTTATCATCTTCTTTCAGCTTGGGCATTTTGGTAAAAAGTATGGCAAGCAAAAGGACAACCATCACCAATCCCAGTATAACATAAGTCATCGTAACAGCATTCAACTCAGTCCCCTGGATTCTGGTCAATTCTTCTGCAGGAATAATAGCTCTTTCCGCAGCGGTCATGGTATTCAGCTGGGAAAGGACAAATACCTGGCTGATAACTACTCCCGCAATGGCTCCAAATGGATTAAAGGACTGGGACAGGTTTAGCCGCTGGGTGGCTGTCTGCTCGTGGCCGATGGCACAAACATACGAGTTGGCCGAAGTCTCCAGAATTGAGAGTCCCGCGAAAAGAATCAATATCGCGGCCAGGTACATCATGAAACTGAGGTTGATACTCCCGGCAGAAGTCAACATGGCCGGGTAAAACAGAAATGCCCCCAAAGCGTAGAGTCCCAAGCCAAGCATCACGCCTGATTTATAGGTGAATCTTTTGATGAACAAAGCCCCCGGTATGGCAAAACATCCATACCCAAGAAGGTAGCAGGAAACCTGTATCCAGGCTGTCTTGGTATCGGTCAGGCTCATGATCCTTTTGAATGCTGCGAGCATGGTATCAGTAAGGTTGTTTGGGATGGCCCAGGCAAAGAACAATGCTGTAAGCAAGATGAAAGGGAAGGTTATTCCTTTGGGGACCAGGGGATGTTTTTCCATATGATATCTAATTGAGAATGGTCTATTGAAATTTATTAATTATGTCCTCAAGGTCAAGATTGAACAGCTGCAGGACAATCTTTGCCAATTTTTCCTGGTCCCCCTGAAAGTGCATAATTCTCTGGGTATGTTTAATGGATTCCGCTGGCTGCAATTCCGCCCCGGGAGAAGATGTTTCAATCTCATAAAAGGGGCCCATGATAGATCCATCCTCCACCGGCCCATCATTGTAAGAATTGATGACATCTCCTTTATAATGGTCATCCTGATCTCCCCATTTTGAATTCACATAAGGCTCAGCTTCTGCAGGTATGGAACACCACAGCAATGTCAAAACCTGCTTCTCCGAATCATAACTCCCGCATAATTCGGTGGCCCTGTTAAAAGGCAGACCGATCTTACTACGATACTCGCCATCTATTTTGAAGTAGATTGTTCCATTGTCCACCATTAGCCTGTCCGCAGGGACCTTCCCAAAATAATCATCATTTACGATTATTCCGTCCCCCTCTTTTTTATATGGGATAAATACTGTGGTTGAAGGCGTCGGATTGAACATGCATAGCATCCATATGGAAAGTAATCCATCTTCTTTCGTCCACGCAATATCTCCTGTGTTTTCAATGGTATTATCTGTCTGATAGGCTACGGTTTGAAGGCCTGCAGGCATTTCGATACCAAGCAGTTCAGATACGGAGCTTATTGGCAAAAGGGATACATTCCTCTGTATGCCAATATGGAATTCTGTACCCGAAGCATTGGTAAGCATAGTCTTTTTCGCGAATTCCACATGCCGGGAATCTGCCCGCACGACATCAAAGGGTTCGGTATCGATGACCGGGGGGACAAACCAATTCTCAAAAACCTGCTCAGTCCCGGGCTTAAAATAAATTGAGTAGGGGCCACCTTCGGGTCCCAGCCAGAAACGCTCTTCACCGCCATATACATTAATCTGGGGATCCTGTTTTCCTGATTCAATAAATGAATGATTGATCCAGCCATAACTCATTCCATCCTCACCTCCCGCTGTTGAAGTCATCACCCTGCCCTGGTAAGCAGGCACAAGCAGCAGTCTTGCTAGGTTATTGTTGTCTTTTAATTCTATGAAGTCTATGCCCTGATTTTCAAAGAATGTTTTATCATATCCATATGTGCCCATCATGTTTTTTTTATCTTTTTGACAGCCCGAGTTAAATAATAGCAAGGAGGCTATAATCATCAAGTATCTGGTATAGTGTATCATAATAATATACGCTTATAAGCCGATTAATTTATTAATTATTACTGATAATAACTACAGGAATCACAAGTACATTCTGGAAAAGCAATGATTATAGTTTGTAGTTATCAAGATTCTCAATTTCCAAATCATCAGGCAATATCCCAACGGTCAGAATAAAGAACGTAAGTGCTATTGTCCCTGGTTCTAAATGTCCCCCAACTACACTATTTTCGTCAGACAGGGTGATGTGTGCATGAATCCTCTTATTCATAATATATCCCTGCATAGCTATCAGATCCATGGCAACGGAAGCTTTGGGATCTTCTTCAGCTGGCGGTAAATTCTTATCGCTTACAACATGGTAATGATAATCGGTTACCGATCCAATTCCTGTTAGGATAACAGCATTTTTTACGTTTTTCTCATTTATAAATTTTTTCAGACCTTCCAGCATATCAGTGCCTGGTTTCATACGAACTATCTCAATCCGGTCAAATTGAGATGTCACAGAATAAACATCCGGCAACTTTTCCTGGGCATAGGTGGTAATGGTAAAAAGAATAAATGCCATAAAGATTAATTTTTTCATAGGATTGAATTTTATTTAAAAAACAACTTCTCTGACCAAATTTACCCATAATAGGGAAACATTCGTCCAAACCCTCATCGTGGACGAAAAAATAACAATAAAACCTATGTTGCACTCCAGGTTCTTTTTCTACAAATACAGATTTAATTCCTAAATTCAGGCAATGTTGTAACTGAGACTCCAATCCAAAATCATTAGCCATGAAAAACATTTTTATCGCAACGGGTTTAATATTTTTCCTTTTTTCGTGTACTTCCGGACCACCATCAGGAGATCTGCCAGAAGTGACAGATCAGGATGAACGTATGGAATGGTGGCGAGATGCCCGCTTCGGGTTATTCATCCACTGGGGATTGTATGCCACTCCGGCCGGTGAATGGAAGGGTGAACAAATTGCCGGGATCAGCGAGTGGATAATGGCAAGGGCACAGATCCCTGTAAAAGAATATGAAAAACTGGCCGAAACCTTCAATCCGGTAAAATACGATGCAGAACAGTGGGTGAAACTGGCGAAAAATGCCGGCATGAAATACATCGTGATCACCTCCAAACACCATGATGGATTTGCCATGTTCCATTCCAAAGCCAGTAAATACAATATTGTGGATGCCACACCCTTTGACCGCGATCCTTTAAAAGAACTGGCTGATGCATGTGAAAAACACGGTCTGCGGCTGGGTTTTTATTATTCACAGGCACAGGACTGGCATGAACCTGGGGGAACCTATTTCAATATAGAAGAGGGGGAGCCACATTGGGACCCGGACCTGGTACGGGAACCATTGATGGATTACATCAATGGAAAAGCGGTGCCACAGGTAAAGGAGATCCTGGAGAATTTCGGGGGACTGGACATATTATGGTGGGATACACCCAGGGGCATGACCGAAGAAGCTGCTCAGGTCCTCCAGGATGTGGCTGACCAATACCCGCAAATGCTCACCAATAACCGGCTCTACCGGCCCTGGCCAGGCGATTTTTCCACCCCTGAACAGCATGTGCCGCCAACGGGACTTGACTACGACTGGGAGGTGTGCATGACCATGAACACCAGCTGGGGATATAAGCATTATGATGACAACTGGAAATCATCCGAGACGCTGATCAGGATGCTTGTGGATATTGCCAGTAAAGGAGGCAACCTTTTGCTAAACGTTGGACCCACCGCTGAGGGACTGATCCCTGAACCGAGTGTGGAAAGATTACAGGCAATAGGGAAATGGATGGCTACCAATAATGAGGCAATATATGGAACAGAAGCCAGCCCATTTTTTAAGCTGCCCTGGGGCAGGTGTACCCAGAAGATTACCGAGAAAGGAACGACACTCTATCTCCATGTTTTTGACTGGCCCGGGGATCAGGTGTTAAGGGTACCCGGACTTCAGGCAAAAATCCGAAAAGCTTACCTGCTGATGGATAAGAAACAAAAGTTATCATATAAATTTGACAATGGGGATATATTCATTGATCTCCCAGCTGAGATACCCGATGCCATTAATACTATAGTTGTCCTGGAAACAAAGGGAATACCCGAGGTCACGAGCAACATGCCGGTGCTGAAGGAGGGGCGAATCCTGCTGAGTGCAGATTTTGCCGATATCCACAACCGTGGGTATGGAAGGCATGCCGTACTCAACGGGACCGGAGATAATGCTGTTGTCACAAACTGGATAGATCCCCGCACACGGCTTGAGTGGATGTTCAATTCCTCTGTCCCCGGGACCTATAATATTGAAGCTACCGTCAAAACTGATGAACCAGCCAGCATGAGCATTCAGATCGGGGAAAAAATACTGGACACCCAAATTGAGCCCACCCAGGGTGAATTCAGTAATATAATCCTTGGTGAAATTGATATTGCAGAGACCGGTGATCTGATCATTGAAGTGCGACCTGTACCCGAACATTGGCAAAATGTGGAATTGGCAAAAATTGAGCTGGCAAAAAAGTAATATGACACCCAGGGAAAGATTAATAGCAACCTTAAAGGGAGAGAAAGTTGACAGACCTGCAGTGAGTTTTTATGAGATCGGGGGCTTCAATATTAATCCTGATGATCCCGATCCATATAATGTATACAATCACCCATCCTGGAAACCCTTACTGGAACTTGCCAACAATCATACAGATATCATACGCCTGGCAAGTCCGGTTAGGGCAGAATCACATTCATCCTGGGGCGGAAGTTCGATGTCAGATATCAGAGAGCAATTTGTAGACCAACGTGTCTGGGAAGAAGGTGATGACCGCTTTACCTGTCTGACTTATACCATCGGCCAGAAAAAGTTAACAAGTCTTACCAAACGAAATAAAGGGTTTGATACGGTATGGACCATAGAACATTTGCTCAAGAACACCGACGATGTAAAGACATTTCTTCAGCTTCCGGATGAGGTCTTCGAAGAGGAGATTGATGTGGATCCATTGTTCAGACAGGAAGCAGACCTTGGAGAAAGGGGGATATTGATGGTGGATACGGAAGATCCGCTCTGTGCTGTGGCAACATCGTTCAGTATGGACGATTTTACTGTTTTTGCTTTTACAGAACCGGATCTATGCCACCAACTTCTTGAAAAACATGCCCGCTACATTTACAGGCGAACTGAAAGGGTTGCCAGGGATTTTCCCGGAAGGCTCTGGCGTATATATGGACCGGAGTTTGCATCGGAACCATTTTTACCTCCTGATCTATTTAATGAATACGTAGTTAAATACGATCAGTTCATGGTCGATACGGTACAGCGTTACAATGGATTTGTCAGGCTTCATTCACATGGGAACCTAAAGGGTATACTTGATCACATTGCAGGGATGAAGGTCGATGCCATCGATCCGATTGAACCGCCTCCACAGGGAGATGTGGAACTCGAATATGTCATGCAAAAAGTTGGAAAGGAGATGGTATTATTTGGCAACCTGGAAATATCTGATATAGAAAATATGCCTTCAGATAAGTTCCGGCAGGTTGTCAGAAGATCCATTAAAGCTGGAACCGAGGGCGAAGGCCGGGGTTTGGTACTGATGCCCTCTTCAAGTCCCTGTAGCAGGGAGGTATCTGATCTGGCTTTGCGGAATTATCAGATCATCATAGAAGAAATACAGAACTAATCTCAGGAATACGACTTAGAAATCAACATAACACATTAATTATGAGATGTTTTGTAACTGTTTTTATGCTCTGCGCAGTTACCAGCCTTATGCCGGCCCAGCCAGCTCCGGGAGATGTATACAAGGAATATGTATGGTACAATGAAACCGGTGAAGCCGGCGGAGCCCTCCGGGTAGGTGGAAGGTTGGACTATCATTTACTGGATAGTGCTTACAATTACATCGGAGAAGGAGTGATTAAACCAGAATTTAACATAAACCTGAAAGATGCCATTGCAGCTGAACTGGTTGTGGAAAAGATGTTATGCCATGAAGGGACAGAAGGATTAAGGATCATAATCAATCAGAAGCCACCAGTCTACATTCCCGAATCAGAGAACATCCCTGAACCCCAATCGGCCTATGCACACCATTTCAACGCGGTGGTACCTGTAGACCTCTCCCTTCTACTTCCCGGAAAGGAAAACACCTTTTCCTTCGAGGTGGATACCGCAGGTCACTGGTGGCCCCAGAACCTGGTCTACGGAATGATCCTGAGGATTTATCATGAGCCATCAGTAATCGAAACTACAGGAAAGATTACTTCTCCCGTTGATGGAGAAATTCTGGCCCAGGTAAACAAGATCATCATCGAAACTGCCAATCCGGAAGGGGTGACTCAGATTGATCTGATTGGATACTACAAAGATGCTGACCTGGAAGGAGATGGTATTTACCAGCAATGGCATTACGGATTCCATAAGGGTGAAATTTTCAATCATATCGGAACCATATCCAAAGCTCCCTATCAATTCAGCTGGGATACTGAATGGATCCCTGACCAGGATGAAAATGTTCAGATCATGGCACGAATTATCCGGACAGACGGTTATATTTATATGACTGAAGCGGTAAAGGATCTTTCACTGAGCAGGCCCGGGATATCGGTTGAGTTATGCGAGCCTTTTGATCAGCCTGAAGGCTGGTTCACCCGAAAGGGAGAATTCCAGGAAGGGTTCAATATCAGCGGCAACCTGGAGCATGCAGTGGAAGCCAAAATGGTGTTTAAAAGCTGGAGTCCTGGTTACTTTAACGGAATATACATCAATGATTTCCTGGTATTTATCAAGGAAGGGCCCAGATACCAATACTTTGTACACGACATCGACATTAAAGGATCTGCATGCCTTTAAACAGGGAAAGAACATCCTGAAAACGGGTAAAACACCACTATATCATGGTAAAATGGTTCATGGTGTAGAAATCCAGTGGCCGGGAATTATGATTCTCATCAAATATGATCTAAACAAATAATCAAAATACTTTCATTATGAAAAAGCTCCTATTAATTGCCTTTAGCATTTACCTGCATTCCGTCACCGTTGCTCAGGTACTGCCTGCCGATCAATGGACCTACATCGAAATCGACTCCAGCCGAGAACGGATCAACCCTCCTGAAGGACCTGAATGGCTCAGGTCATTCGGGATCGACGCGACCGATATCAACCAGGATGGTTACCAGGACATTGTCTGTGGCAAGTATTTTTATCTCAATCCAGGAGGCCAAATGTCGGATACCTGGAAAAGGACAGCATTTCAATTTGCCTATGATGGATACCATTTTGTTGATGTTGACGGAGATCATTTGGCGGACATTATCGCTGAAGATCTGCCCAATGTGGTATGGCTGGAAGCGGATGATCTCAATGGTTCCTCATGGAACGCCAGGCTGATCGGTCAGATCCCGCGAACCGGCCATAAGAATGGACAGGGTTCGGGGATTGCGGATATTGTATCCGGAGGCAAGATGGAAATCCTCCTTGCAGCTGAGGGTGGGATCTTCTGTGGCGTAATACCTGACAATCCATCGACAGCGCTTTGGGATTTTAAGAAAATTGCTGAATCCCATTCCGATGAGGGGATAGGGATAGGGGATATTGACAATGATGGTGACCTGGATATCTCCTTCGGGGATTCAAAAGAGGCTGGTGAAAAAGCAGAATTACTTTATTGGGCTGAGAATCCGGGTAACATTGACCAATTATGGACAAAACACCTGGTCAGCAATGAAGTAGACGTGGTTGACCGGGTGGAGATTGCCGATCTCAATGGAGATGGGAAAATGGATATAGCCATTGCCGAAGAGCGCAGTCCGGGAAAAGAACCCAACTCCAATATGCGGGTCTTCCTGGCAGGGAACAACCCGGTTTCTGATGAATGGGAACACCGGATCGTGGTAACCCAGTGGTCCATGAATAACCTGGATGCGGTTGATATGGACAACGATGGGGATATTGATCTCATTACCAACGAGCATAAGGGCACTGAACATAAAACGGAGATTTATCTGAATGATGGGAAGGCCAACTTTACCGTCCAACTGGTAGGCACCGGACATGAAATGCACCTTGGGGCCAAATGTTTCGACCTGGATAGTGATGGTGACCTGGAAATCATCGGAGTAGGATGGGATAATTATCAAACACTCCATCTATTTAGAAACGATGCGCTGGAGCGGAATATAGAATGGAAGCATCTCTCCTCCGTAAATGGAGATATTGAAGTTCCCAATTCGGGTGATCAGCAAACTGCCACACTGGTTATGGATATGGATCAGGATGGGATCAATGAGTTCTTTATCACAGAACGGACCCAGGCTCCATCTGTGGTAGCTTATAAGAAGTCCGGGGATGGATGGCAGAAATACATTATTGAAGAAGGGCCACTTACGTATTGAAGCCGGCTCTACATCCCACGATATTGACCAGGACGGTGATTTGGATGTCGTTTTCGGCGGCGATGGGGGAAATAACCAGGTCTGGTGGTGGGAAAACCCTCATCCCAGGTATGATCCTGAGCAAGGATGGAACAGGCATATCATAAAAGATTCGGGAAAGAATAAGCACCATGACCAGCTTTTCGGTGATTATGACGGAGATGGCCAGATGGAACTGGTTTTCTGGAACCAGACGGATGGGAAGCTCTTCCTGTCTGAGATCCCGGAAAAACCTGCCAAACTCGAAGGGGAATGGCCACTTACCGTTATTTATACTTATGGCAGGGACAGTGAAATGGAACAGACCGGGCAGGACGGATATCCCCGGTGGAAAGGCACCAATGAACAGGAAGGATTGTTTTCCATGGATATTGATGGAGATGGAATTGACGATATCGTTGGCGGAGGAAGATGGTTTAAGTATGATGGCAATGGAGGCTATATCGAGAATATTATTGATGCCAGCTATACCTTCACCAGGTCGGTAGCCGGACAATTCATCGAAGGAGGACGTCCCGAGGTGATCTTACTGGCAGGTGACGGGCATGCACCCATGTACATGTATGAATACAAAGGAAAGGGTACATGGAAAAAAACCATGCTGATCCAGCGGGTGGTGGACGGACATACCATTGATGTGCTGGACTTTAATGGGGACGGACACCTGGATATTTTCAGCGGTGAAATGGGACTGGGAGGAGGAAATCCCAATGCAAAGATCCGGATCATGCTGGGTGACGGCCAGGGCCATTTCATTCACCATGTTGTGGCCACAGGCATTGGCACCCATGAAAGCAAGATAGCCGATCTGGACGGGGATGGTGATTACGATATTATCTCCAAGCCATACAACTGGGAAGCACCCAGGCTGGATATATTCATTAATGAAACAAAATAGAACCTAAAGAATTTAGCAAAAGAGGGTAAGGAGCATTTGATATTCTACCCTCTCAGGAGGTTATACTTGAAAGCAGATGATTGAATGCTATTGTTTTTAATTAGATCCTAATTAAAACCCTGCCCAGAACGTACCCACACCGTTCAAAAAAATTGAAATCTTCTCAATCGCTATTTAGAAGTTATTTATACAACGATTGTATGTATAAATGATTAATTATGAATATTTTAGATCAATTTCTAAACTCCGTTTACTATGATAATAAATGCTCGTTTGCTTTGGTAATTGAGGATTGAGTATTAAAACCTTGTTTGAGTTATGGAGCTTAATCTACCTGCATATACTAGTTGCAGGAAGTAAAGGATGAACTTATGTTTTATTCATCCAATGAAGTGGCGATATATGGACCAGGTGTATTTATAACAAAGTTGTGAGGCATAAACCATAAAAGATGAAACCAAAGAAATTATTTGCTATTACGTTCCTAGCTGTCCTTGTTAGCTGCACTACAAAAAAGGATAATCAAGAATCTAACACTGAAACAGGGAGGGCTACTCCTTCTCCACAGCTTCGAGTAGTACATGAGGACTCTGAAGAAGAAAAAAGCATTGAGTGAGGCTTTCTTAGGTGTTACAAATGATGGTGAAATCCGCAACGATCTATATACTATAGAAGCAACTGGGATATCTACAGAACCTATTAAAAATTCTGTTGAAGCCTTATTATCATCATTATCACCAGAGCAAAGATCGGTTTGTACGTTTCCTATTGATGATCAGGAATGGAGAAGATGGACTAATATCGATATACGCGCATATAAAAGAAAAGGGATCGGACTTCCAGATTTAACAGAGGATCAAAAAGAATTGGCTTTTGAAATTCTTAGGGTGAGTTTAAGTCCGGATGGTTTTTCAAAAACACAAGACATCATGAAAATGGAAGGCTACCTGGCAAGATTAGCCAATGATTTTGAACATCTGGGACCGGATTTATATTGGTTTACTTTTATGGGTGAACCATCAGAAACTGAACCCTGGGGTTGGCAAATTGACGGTCATCATCTAGTGATTAATTACTTTGTTTTGGGAGACCAGATTGTGATGACCCCTACTTTTATGGGATCAGAGCCAAATTTTATTGAAGATGGAGAAAATGCAGGAACCCGAACTTTTAAAGATGAAGAAAAGTCTTGGATTAGAATTATACAGTTCGCTAAATGAAGATCAAAAGGCCGAAGCTACTCTTCTCGATCAAAAAAAACGGGGTTATAATCAAACTGAATCTTTCAGGGATAATGCCATAGTACCGTATTCTGGCATCAACGTTTCATCTTTCAATGAATCTCAATTAGCCAAATTGAAAAAATTGATTGGCGAGTATATAGGCAATATTCGGGAAGGGCATGCAGAAATCAGAATGGATGAAGTCAACGAACACCTTAACGAGACATACTTTTCATGGGTAGGTGCAATGGATGGGATTGGCGCTTTTTATTATCGCATTCAATGTCCTGTTGTTATAATTGAATTTGATCATCAAAAACCAGTTTTTCTGGAAGGAGATTTGCCCACAAGAAAACACGTCCATACTGTTGTTCGAACACCCAATGGTAATGATTACGGCAAGGACTTGTTAAGACAACATTTGGAGCAAAATCATCATTAAATACACCTCACAACAAACACTAAAATGAATATGCGAACAGAGCTCTTTGATATGGCATTGCAAACTGGAAACTTCAGTGCTTCTAGCAATTGTGGCGCAAACTCATTTTAGCTGAACGTTGTGAGGCATGGATAATGAAGAGCATCTTGAGATAATGAATCAGAAATTAAATAATCAATTTGTACTTAATAACATCGAAAGATAGAGTACACAACAATATCTAAAATATGGAAACGAATAAAAGAGAAATCTCAGCGGCATTCCTATTTGAATCAAAGTATATTGATATTAAAGGGAGTAAAATTCATTACATCGATGAAGGAGAAGGCAATCCCATACTTTTCCTTCATGGGAACCCTACTTCATCTTATTTATGGAGGAATATCATCCCATATCTACAGCCACAGGGAAGGTGTATAGCTCCTGATCTAATTGGAATGGGAAAATCTGATAAACCTGATATAAAATATGGTTTTCAAGATACCTACGAATATTTGGAGGCATTCATTGACACTCTTGGTCTTAAAAATATTACTCTTGTAATTCATGATTGGGGATCAGGCCTTGGATTTCACTATGCAAATACTCATCGAGACAAAATTAAAGGAATTGCATTTATGGAAGCTATGGTTAAACCTCTTACCTGGAAAGGTATGCCTTCGGCCAGCTTACCAATGGCTTTTAGAATGATGCGAACACCTGGTATTGGTTGGCTTATGATTAGTGTAGCAAATATGTTTGTGAAGAAGCTGATACCAGACATGATAGTCAGAAAACTGAGTAAGGAGGAAATCGACTACTATGAAATGCCTTATCCTACCATTGCAAGCAGAAAACCTGTCCGGGTTTGGCCAATCGAAGTACCGTTTGATGGAAAACCTAAACATACTTACGATATTATTAAAGCGTATAGCGAGTGGCTTAAAGAATCGAATATACCAAAACTGTTTTTACGCGATCCAGGAGCTATTATTCTAGAAGACTCTGTTGAATATATTAATAATAACTACTCTAACTTGAAAACAGTGGACATTGGGGAAGGTCTTCATTATATTCAAGAAGACAATCCCCACCAAATTGGCGAAGAGATCGCAAAGTGGTATAAGGAGATTTGATTGATGGTTACGGCTAATATGCAGGCGTTGCTGCTATTTAAGGACGACTAATAGCAATGATTATGACATGTATTAAATAATATGAGATTAATAAAAACGAAAGGCTAACAGCATGTATAGTGCATTGCTTCAGGCTACCAGTAACGACAATATACATTAGACATTATTGAATATATCAAAGCCAATGAAATTCAAAATAAAGAAAATAGCACATATTGCCGAAATATTTGGGGGTGTTGCCGTCTTAATTTCATTATTATTCGTTGGGGTTCAATTAAAGGAAAGTACAAAAGCTACCAGATTGCAAAACGCCCGCAGCAACCATCAGTAATATCTCTGATTGGTATGTAACTTTGGGAACGAACGGGGAGTCTAGTGCTTCCTTTTGGAGGTTTCTGGCAGATCCTGAGTCAATGACAAAAGAAGAGCGGCTACAACACATATATATCTTGTTCCATGGGCTAATCCTGACTTTTCAGAATAGTTATTTTCTTGCTCAGGAGGGAACCCTTGATATTCGAATTCATGAGTCGATAAATCAAGCTATTATTGGAGTTAAGGATCAACCAGGATTCATACTTTACTGGAAATCTCGAAAATCCATTTTCTTTCAAGAATATCAAGATTACGTAGATGCTATACTCCAATCGGATGAAAACGTATCGGAGGGTGTATACTCTAAGCCAAATGATTACATGCCAGATGCTAATGTGAAAAATGAGAAGTAAATGACCTAACAATTAATTATGACACCATTTGATTTCCTGGCTCTTGCAATTTCAGTTATACTGGGATTGGCCATAACACGTCTGATCTCAGGTATAGGAATTTCGATTCGACAGATCAAATCAAAAAAGTATTTCTGGCTTCATGGCCTTTGGATCATTAACATGCTAATTCTGATACCTGCCTATTGGTGGGGGATTTATAGTTGGAGTTCTTCGGAGGACTGGAATTTCTTTCATTTTTTCTTATTGCTGATATTTACACCACGAATCTTTACCTGATAACTGACTTTCTGGTGCCCGAAAAGTTTGATTCAGAGTTAAATGTGAAGGAATACTTTATGGATAACAGAAAATTGTTTTTCGGGTTGCTATTCTTATCACTAATAATTGATATTGTTGAAACGTATCTAATTGTTGAGGAGGGATTAAGAGAATTGCCCAGGGGATTTCCATTAATTGCTATAATACTCTCAACATTGGTAGTAATAAGTTTTTTTACCTCCAAATTGAGGATTAATTATTTAATAGGAATAATCTGGGGAATAGTATTGTCAATGACATTGTGTTCGGTTTTTTTTTATCTAAAACTATACTACACAAACAAATGCTGAAATGAATAAACGAAATGAATTTTAGACAGGAATACGGTATATTTCAAATGAATACCGCTTTGGTAAAAGAATAATATTATATTTAGAATTGTGGAAGAGAAAAATCAAATGCCTGGCAAACCGAACAATCTTGTACAATTCTGGAAGGAGCTGAAACGGCGCAAGGTCATCCGCCGAAACATGGTCTATGCGGCAACCGGATTCGTGATCCTTGAATTTATATCCAATATAACAGAACCCTTCGGATTACCGGATTGGACTTTAAAAATTGTTTTCATCATCCTCTGCATTGGTTTTGTTATCTCCATTGTTCTGTCCTGGTTCTATGATTTCACGCCGGATGGACTAACGAGGATAAAATCAACTGCAAGTACTAAAGAAGTACCTTCAGAAAAACCTGCCAAACGATTATCATGGAAGATCGCAACCTATATAAGTTTTGTCATTATTGCCGGTTTGTTGGTTTTAAACATAGTAAGGGGAGGAAAGAAATCTGAAGATTTTACTGGTCTTGAAAAATCCATTGCGGTATTGCCCTTTGAGAATATGAGCATTGATGATGAGCACAGCTATATCGGGGATGCCATGAGCGATGAGATCATTATGCAACTAAAAAATATCAAGGAATTTCGTGTAATTTCCCGTACATCAACATTGAAATACAAGGATACAAAACAAACTGTCCCCACTATTGCACAGGAACTAAATGTAAATTATCTGGTAGAAGGATCTGTTCAAAGGCATGATGACAATGTCCGCATCCGCGTACAGGTAATCAGAGCCAGGAACGAAGACCATATCTGGGGTGAAACATATGATAAGGAATGGAAAGATATCTTCAGTATCCAGAGTGATGTCGCACAAAAAATTGCCAATGAATTAGAGGCTATACTTTCCCCGGAGGAAATACAAAGGATTGATAAACGACCAACAGAAAACCTGGATGCCTACGAAATGTATCTGCAGGGCCGCCATTTTTGGAAAAAGCGGTCTGAGGAAGGAATTAAGATTGCCATAGAATTCTTTCTCGATGCCATTGAAAAAGATACAAACTACGCATTGGCATATGCCGGACTTGCTGATGGTTACAGTATGCTTGCCAGGTATGGGTACGTAACATCGACGGAAGGAGTAGGCGAGAATTTTCAGAAAGCAAAGAATGCTGGTTTAATGGCAATGAAGATCGACAACACGCTTGCTGAAGCCTACGCTTCACTGGCTTATGTAAAATTGTATTCTGACTGGGACTGGAATGAGGCATTGAAAGATTTTGTCCGTGCTATTCAACTAAATCCTGGTTATGAAACTGCTCATCACTGGCTCTCTATCTGGTATGTATGCCATAGACAGTATGATGAAGCAATAGAGGCAGTAAGACGGGCACAGGAGCTTGACCCCTTTTCTCCAATTATAAATAATTCTGTTGTCAGACGTTTGTATGAAGCACGAAAATATGATTTAGCCTTTGAAGAAGCTCAAAGAGCGATAAAAATAACTCCTGATTTATTTCTGACACACCAAATGTTAGGATTGGTATATCTGCAGAAAGGGATGTTTACTGAAGCTGTATCGGAGATGCAAAAAGCTGTAAGATATTCAGGCAACTCTCCCAACATTAAAGCATACCTGGGATATGTCTATGGCGCCACTGGCAATCAAGTTAAAGCCCAGGAAATACTAGATGAATTACTAGATTCGGCTAAAGATGAATATATACCCTCTTCTGCATTTGCCACCATCTATATAGGTCTGAAGGACCATGAAAATGCGATAAGCTGGTTTGAACAGGCTTATGAAGAAAAATCACCTATGATGATATACCTGAATGCTTTGCCCAGTTTGACCCCCTTCGCTCAGATCCAAGATTTATTGAACTATTAAGAAAGATGAACTTTGAGTATTAAGGCTGCAATTATCGCCTTGATAATTCCATCAGGCTCGCGGAGAAATGCAGGCCTGATCTAAAATCTTGCAGACTTCTGTTACAAATATCGGAGCCAGGCTATCTGGCTCAATGTCATTCTACTTTCTTTGCTCGGACAATCAGCCTGTGAAAAATCTTCCCAAGGCATATCAATAAGCTCAATTTCCTGTAAACCATAATTTAGAAGATATTTAGACAGCAATTGCGGTTATAAATGATTAATTATAAATATATTAGACCAATATACATTGCACAATAAACCAAAATATTTAATGACATGCAAACAATACTAGGATCGGGAGGTTCTATCGGAACGGATCTGGCAAAAGCACTTACACAGTATACAAATGAGATAAGATTGGTCAGCAGAAATCCGATTAAGGTGAATGATACAGACATCCTGCACAAGGCAGATCTATCAGACTTAAACCAAATAAACAAGGCCATTGAAGGCAGTGAGGTTTGCTATGTAACCCTCGGATTTGACTATACTGTTAAAGCCTGGACGGAAAAATGGCCCAGTTTTATGACCAATGTTGTTGAAGGATGCATCCAATACCAAACCAAACTGGTATTCTTTGATAACGTTTATGCAATCGGCGGGGATAATGTAAAACATATTACTGAAAATTCGCCCATAAGCCCAAGCAGTAAGAAGGGGGAGATTCGAGCAGCAGTTGACCGACTAATATTAGAGGAAATCAGAAAAGGTAATTTATCAGCCATCATAGCAAGAGCGCCTGATTTCTTTGGCCCGATTAAAAAACAAAATAGTCTGGTAATGAATCTGGTATATGACAATCTAGTAAAGGGTAAATCCGCACAATGGTTCTGCAATGCTGATGTCGTCCATACAATGGGTTACACACCCAATCTTGCCAGAGGAACAGCAATCCTCGGTAATACAGAAGATGCATATAACGAGGTTTGGAATCTTCCAGTGGATATGAATGCCCTTACCGGGAGGGAATGGGTAAGACTATTTTCGAAAGAGATGAATACAACTGATAAAGTTAAGGTATTGCCTTTGTGGATGATGAAATTGCTAGGCCTGTTTGTACCTATCATGAGAGAATTGTCTGAAATGATGTATCAGTTTGACAGACCTTATAATTTCGATTGCTCCAAATTCATTAACAGATTCAACTATGACCCGAAGACAAATATTGAAGCGGTTAGAGAAACGATTGAACTGCTGAAAAATGGTAAATGAAACATATCCCTGATTGAAAACAAATACATCAAAAATGAAAATAGGTATTGTAGGTGGTTCAATTGCGGGATGTTCAGCCGCCATCCATTTTTAAAGGAGGGACATGAAGTTAAAGTATTTGAGCGATCAGACAAGACTTTAGTAGGCCGTGGTGGAGGCATCGGTACCACACCATCACTTATGGAACAAATCAGGAATGATGGACTGATCAATGGCCATTTTGCCCATTTTCAGATAAACAGAATGCCATTTGTTGGCAAAAGCATATCATCAGAGCCATTCGGAAAGACTGCCTGGGCCATGCCTGTAAATTTTCAGGTATTTCAGTGGAAGGAACTCTGGGAAAACTTGAGAAATAATGTGCATGATGAAAATTATCGCGTGGGGATGAAAGTAGTCAGTGCCAGATTACTCGATAATGGCGAGGTTGAATTAAGTATAAATACTGACCTTAAAGAACAGTTTGACCTGGTGATATTTGCCGATGGATATAATTCCCTGGGCCGAAGTATACTCTTTCCAGAAATAGAATTACAGTACAGAGGGTATGTACTCTGGAGAGGTTTGCTCCCTGAGTCTGAACTTCAGGGAGAGAGCCCGCTAAAGGAAGAAATCCTCCGATTGTCCTATGACGGTGAGCCCGGCCATAATGTAGTATACTTTATACCCGATCAAAACGGATCGGTACGGGAAGGTGAACGCGTTTACAACTGGGCGGCCTATATCGCCATTCCTGAAACCGAATTGGATGAAGTTATGACAGATAATAAAGGAAAAATCAGGGTGGGAACGCTTCCGCCAGGAAGCAAAAGTGAGCACATCAAGACCCGCTTGAAAAGTTTTCTAACAAAACAAATTCCTGCCTCTATGCTGATATGGTCAAACAAACCAGGGACAGCTATATCCAGGTCATTTACACATTGGATCTCAACAGCTACTACAAAGATAGAATGTGTCTGATCGGTGATGCCGGTATGGTGATCCAACCGTTTACTGGTTCAGGGGTCTTCAAAGGATTAAATAATGTGAAGGATCTGATTGCTTGCCTTCAAGAAAATAATACAGTGGAAGATGCCCTGGAACAATGGAGTAAAAAGCAGCTTCAAACTGGAAAAAGACTTCTGGCCCTGGGAGAACAAATGGAGAAAGCCTACATATGGGAGCAGCTTGATTTTGCTACGGAAGGGAGAGGGAAACCACCAAAAATTGGTGGAAGGCATGAGTTACTTTTCCAGAAGAATTTAATTATGAAAAGGGAGACTAGTGATGAGTACTTTAGATACCCATCCATTTCAAGGTTCTGCCTTCACAACAATTCTAGTTGTGTCAGACTTGTTGAAATCGAAATCATTTTATATTGATATTCTGGGTGCTGAACTTTTACCCCGCGAATATCCTGAATCAGTTGTGTTAAGCTTCCTGGATAGCTGGATCCTCCTAGTATTACCGGGAGGGCCCACCGAAGATAAACCAGACATACAATTCAGAACGCAGAAGGATCCCGATAATGTCAGTCATTCCTTTACAATCAGGGTTCAGAATTGTAAAAAATTCTTATGAAATATTAAAATCCAGGGGGGCATCGTTTTTAACTCCTCCATTTAGAAGGGGATCAGAGACCCATTATTTACTTAAAGATCCTGATGGTCATTTATTTGAGATAAGTGAATATAGGCAGGAAGGTTAATTGTTAAAATCCGTCAATTTTACCCAGACCATCTTCCCACCAATCTTTCAAAAAATCCGCCCTCATGCTTTTCTTTGCCAGTTTCCCGTAGACCTGTTAAGATCAAGCACCTCAATTAAAACATCTTCTCCCATAATAGAAGCTTCCTTAGCAAGGTTCCATCAGGTGCAACAATCCTGCTCTGGCCGTGCGAACCCTCCAGCGGAGACAGGGTCTGGGGAGCATTGGATTGTACGATATAGACATTGTTTTCTACTGCCCGGGCAACCACCTGTGCGCGATAGGGATCATCTTATGCTCCTCTTTTATCCCTGATTCATTCGATATGTAGAATACAAGGCGGGAACCCTTGATAACCGGTAAACGGACCAGTTCAGGATAACGGGAATCATGGCAAATGATCAGGGAACAGGTATCATCATCTATTTTAAACAAACCCAGCCTGTTTCGGGTGCTGACCAGCCAGTATCACCTCCCACAAGCTGGATCTTGGCCTGCCGATATATGGTCTCACCCTTATCATTAATTACCAGGGCCATGTTATACCTGACTCCGTCAACAAAATAAGGCGTCCCCACAACAGCAAATATTTTCTGCTCGGCACAAACGGCTGCCATTTCTTTTTCCGCATCCAGGAAATCCTGTTCTGTGTAAGCAAGTATGTCATCCGTGAAATACCCAGAAGTAGCACATTCAGGAAACACCGCAACCCTGGCCCCCTGATTCGCACAGTATTTTATATAGTCACATATGCGATTCACATTGTCTTTCATATTATGAGCAGACCTCAATTGTACTGAAGCAACGGTTAGTTGTCCGGATCCGAGGATCGCTGATTTCCTTTCTCAATGGGATTTGATAAGCTGGCGGTAAAAACTTCCGTCCTCCTTTTAAGCAATTTTGATGCGGGTTTTTCTATTTTTTCCATGTTGGCATACACGATTCCGGCTCCTTTCTCATCATCTACATCAACCAGCACCTCTCCTTCTGTTGATATGACCAACGTCTGTTTGGGATGCGTAAAAAGCAGCCATGCCTGGTTATCCCTGGCCCTGGCCCGTAACATGGTTGTATTCCACTCACCCCTTCCTCCATACGAGGGATTAATAATATATCGTGCTCCGTCCATAGCCAGGGCCCCGGCCACCTCAGGCACCTGCCGTTCGTAACAGATCATCATGCCCATTCTTCCAAACCGGGTATCAAAAGCACTTATCTCGTAGCCAGGGTGATAAAATTCAGGATCAAAATAGGCCTGGGCCATATGGGTTTTCCTGATGGATATGTACAATTTCTCCTTCCGGGCTGATCCATGCGCAGCTATTATACAGGACCTCTCCATCACGTTCCAAAAATCCCAGCACAAAATCAACCTCCAGCTCCCTGGCGAATTCCTGATCCTCATCACTCCCGGATCATCAACAGATTCGGCAATATCCCAAAATTTGCGATCCCATTTTTCCCTGTTTTTTTTCTCAAGCACTTCATTGATCAAATATCCCTCCAGGGCACCTTCCGATGTTACAATGATCTCTGCCCCGTTTGCGGCTGCTTCCCTGGCCATTTTATCTATTTTGGCCAGATTTGCCTCTTTGTCCCATTTCACGGGGATAAATGATAAACTGGCGACCCTTATATGATCTTCCTGATCTTCGGGCAGACCTTGGCCTTGCAGAACCTGGACAAAAAAAAGGGTAAGGATCAGATTGATTATAACTTTTATCGGCTTCATCGTTTTCTTTTTCATGAATAAATGTGACAATAGTAAAAATAATGGAAAATCAGATAATAGGATCACCTGATGCTAATTCTATCGGGAAATATCAAAGGTCAACATCAATAAGATTCTAAACCATCCGATACCCATCCATCACTGGTAACATTCCATATTCTTTTGTATCTTACACCTAAGCAATACTACCCTGGAAGATGATCTTGGAATTACTAAAAAGAGTTTGTAAGTCGCTTGATGATAAAAGATTTGCTTATATGATTTCCGGAAGCATAGCTATGAACATATATTCCATTCCTAGAATGACAATGGACATCGATATTGTAGTTGATCTTTCTCTGGAAAAGATCGATGAATTTACAGATCTGTTTCCAGAAAGCTACTTCAAAAAAACAACTATTATTAATGAAGTCAAGCAGAAAGGCATCTTTAATATAATTGACCATGAGACCGGGTTCAAATTAGATTTCATTCTACAAAAGGATACTGAATATTACCGGCTGGCTTTTAACCGTCGGAAAAGAATAAAGGAGCTTGATACGGAGCTTTGGGTGATAAGTCTTGAAGACCTGATCATTGCGAAATTAATCTGGATTCAACAATACCAGAGCGAAAAGCAGATCCATGATATTGAAAACCTAATGTTAAATCCAGACAAAGACATGCACTATATCAAGGAATAGTGTATTAATTTGAATTTAAAAACTTTTAATCTACTGAGTTATGAATGATACCTCACAAGATATACTGCAAAAACAATATGATATAGTTATGGCAAAACCTTTGAAGAAAAGGCTGGACAGTTTATTTGAAATGACAGATCTTTCGCGTAAAATAATACAGAACAGAATAATTGCAAATAATCCGAATATTACAGAAGTTGATTTAAAGGTTGAATTATTCAAAGTGTTTTACCAGTTTGATTTTGACAGGCATTTATTATACCAGATCGCTGACAGTATTAAGCAATACTGGGAAAACAAAGATTAATGTATGCCCAGTTAATACACTGATTAACTAATATTTACAACCTTCGATTTTTCGAAAAATCTCAATATCATGAAAAAGCTCAGCCTCCTTTCCGTCCTGTTTTTATCTTTGCTCTTTGCCAGTATCAGAACAAACGGACAATCTTACAACCTGGATAAAAGTCTACAGGGATTTGACAAGTATATTGAACAGGTAATCGATGACTGGAATACACCTGGTATAGGGGTGAGCATTGTCATAGAGGGCAAACTGGCATACTGGAAAGGATATGGTTACCGGGATATAGAGAATAAACTACCATGCGAGACATCCAAAACCTTATTTCCAGATTGCATCCAATACAAAGCTCTATTACATCAGTGGCCATGGGTATGCTTGTGGAGGAGGAAAGTTGGCCTGGGATGGTAAGAGTCAGCGACTTGTTCCCTAAGATCAAATTCTATAACGGTGAACTGTATAACACAGTCACCCTGGAGGGATATGCTGGCTTCATAGAACCGGCATTTCCAGCATGTGATGATTTGGGTGTGAGATTTGATTTCAGCAGAAAGGAAGTCTTGACCGCCTCTGGATTGTCCTGAGGCAGGCACAACCCCTGAGACAAAGCAGTTTGTACAACAACCTGATGTCTGGTGGTCCAGTCCTTTCGGTGGAACTAATGACAGGAAAGACCTGGGAGGGTATCTTGTGCAGGGAGGATGTTTTCACCCCCCTCCAGATGGATTCAAGACGTGTCCATGACCGTGAAGAATGGAGACACAGGATAATTTAAATTGCCTTCTATGGGGGCAGGGAAACAGAGAAGCTGATATGAGAGGCGGTGCCAGGGAATTTGAGGGTGTCAGGACCTTCCGTAGATACATTTAGAATGTTGGAATCTATTTCCAGGTGGGTAAATACCCTATAGATCAGGGCGTTTTTTAAGGGTAAAATGTCAGTCTTAGGATGTCCTAAAGAGGGAGGTAAACCAGCCATAGCTTTATGCAACTTTTGAATTGGAAACCAATGGATATGATGAAATCCTTAATATAGCGTTTATGGAATGGGAAGAGGGATTTCAGCATTATAAGGGTGATTTGTTTCCCAGGCATGGCGGATGGATGAGCAGAGTATATTCCCTTGTATCCATGATGATATATGACGAGTCAGGGGCGTGATTGTTTTTGTAAATGGAGCACACAATGGCTCCCTCCCAAGCATTATATCCTATAACATCTACGACAGGATCCTGGGACTTGAACAAACTGACTTTAATGGCAGAAGTTTAAAAAATCGCAATGCTGGTAAAGAGGCCGGGGAAAAAGCAAGGGAAAAAGCAGGCAGTGATAAGGTAGCCAATACCAAACCCTCCCATGCTTTATCTGGGTACGTGGGAAAATATGAAGACCCGGCATATGGTGCATTAAATATAGGGCTCGAAGGGCAACAGCTGACATTTGATTTTCACAATATCATTTTACCACTGGAACATTTCCACTATGACAGATTTGAAACGCCCCACGACCAGATCTATGGGAAATACTCCGTTAACTTCTCCATAAATCCGAAAGGGGACATTCATACAGCCATGGTTTCCCTGGATGAATCAGAAGTATCTTTCATAAAAATGCCCGATGAATCCCTCCTGGATCCTGAGATTCTTATCAAGTATGCCGGCAAATATGAATTGGCCGGTACGGTACTGGAAATCGTATTGAATGAGAAAGGGATGCTGAATTTAAAAATACCCGGCCAGCCAGCTTATACCTTGGTTCCCTATAAGGCCCAAGAATTTACGCTCAAGGAATTCTCTGACAATACCATCAAATTCTTGATGGATGGGGACGAGGTAAAAATGATGCAATCCATCTCTCCTGATGGGACATATGACTATATGAAAAAATGAATGCGATTATTTAATGGTTCATTCGCAAGGGCTTTCCTGCGAGAATACCATCGTACTCGCCTTGCTCAATGACAGGCTCTCCATTAACAAACAGGTATAAGATGCCTTCGCTGTAATGATGAGGATCCGTAAAGGTAGACTTATCACTTATGGTTTGGGGATCGAAAACCACCAGATCAGCCGCAAATCCTTTTTTGATCATGCCCCTGTCTGGCAACCCCAGCATTTTCGCAGGTAAGGAGGTGGCAGCCCGTATGGCATGCTCCATGGTGATGACCTGATCCTCAAATACATACTTGCGAATCTTTCGCGGAAATGCACCAAAATTCCTGGGATGAGGCATGCCTTCACCCAGCTGATGGACATGCCCATCAGAACTGGTCATGACATAGTCCTTTCGCATGAAATGGAGGACATCGGATTCATTCATATTAAAAGATATGACACCTGAACCACCGTTCAGTAAAAGATGGATAGCCGTTTCAACCACAGGTTTCCCAATCAATTGGCTAATCTCTGCAAGGGTTTTCCCATTATAGCTACTGTCCGCCGAGTAAGAAATGAGGAGAAGTGATTCAGGGCCGCCCCTGTTTTCTATATTCCTGGCCATTTCTTTCCTGATCCGGGGAAGTAGTTCCGGATCCGTAAGTCTTGATTCAGTTTTTCCCCCAGCCTGCACCCACCGGGGTAGCACTGCGGCAGAAAATCCGGTATTGGAAGCCGGATAAGGATACTGATCTGCCCATACGTCAACCCCTCTCTCCCTGGCATCTTCAATCAGTGACGTAACCTCGTCTGACTGTCCCCATACAGGTTTACCCAGTGCCTTGAGATGAGAGATCTGAACCGGGATCTCAGCCGTCTCCCCGATGGCAATGGCCTCTTCGATAGATGCGATCAGTCCCACAGTAAACTTACCCTCATCGCGGATATGGCTGGCATAGATCCCCTGATATGCCTTCACTTCTTTACCCAGTTCTATGATCTCATCCGTTTCGGCATAACTGCCCGGAGCATAGAAAAGTCCCGTTGAAAAACCAGCTGCCCCGCCTTGCATTCCTTCGGCGAGCAGATCCTTCATCTGTTCCAATTCATCTGCTTCTGGGGCTCTGTCTTCCTGTCCCATGACAGTTCGCCGGACTGTACCGTGGCCTATAAGGTGGACCACGTTGGGCCCGGTTCCAATGGAATCAAGATGGTCAAAGAATTCTGCCACCTTATAGGTGCCGCTTCCGCAATTTCCGGTAACAACGGTGGTAACCCCTTGCTTCAGGTAGTTCTGGGCATCAGACATTCCGGGCTTTACCAATCCCCAGTCACAATGAGTGTGCATGTCGATGAATCCGGGAGAAATAATCAGGCCGCTGGCGTCAATCACTTTCGATTTACCAGGCCTGATCCTGCCAATGGCCTGGATGACCCCGTCTGAGATCCCTATATCTGCAGTGAAGGGTGCTTCTCCACTGCCATCATAAATGGTGCCCCCACTCAGGACCACCTCATATTCCCTTGCGCATTGCAGGGTTGAACATGCGATAATAATAAGGACCAGTAACTGTTTTTGTGCTTTTTTCATAGGGGATAGATTTTAGTACATCCTATAGTATATTGCCAATAGGAGCTTTAAGAACCGGATAAAGTTATAAAAAGGCAACTAAATCTTTCCTGGTACTACATGGAGATTCACTTAAAATTCTTATTTTCCCTGTTTGATTAATGCCACAAATGGTTCACCATGTGAAATTTTCACTAACCTATTATAGTAAGAATTAAACCTAAATTTTATTATTATGTTAAAAGAATTCAAAAGTTTTATCAGTAAGGGCAATGTCATGGAAATGGCAGTAGGCCTTATAATGGCACTCTATTTTGGAGCCATTGTAAAATCTCTGGTTGATCACATCATTATGCCTCCTATTGGGATGTTACTTGGCAATGTCGATTTTTCCAGCCTGAAAATCGTCCTGGCTGCAGCTACCATGAACGGCGAGACCGCTGTACCTGAAGTAGCAATTAGCTATGGTATATTCATCAACACGATAATCACTTTCCTCATTGTTTCATTAGCTATCTTCCTGGTAGTTAAAGGCTACAATAAAATGAAGGAAAACATGGAGAAGGAGGAAGCAGAAGCTCCAGCCGCCCCCCCGGCACCCACAAAAGAAGAGGTCCTGTTAACAGAAATCAGGGATCTTCTTAAAAAGTAACCATAGTCTAAAGGACCTGTTTTACCTGACATCCTGTATATACCAATATACCAGGTGCAACTCCTGTTGACATGAAGAGAAGAAAAGTAAATTTTGGTATCATTGGTCTGGGACTTATGGGAAAGGAATTTGCCAGCGCCGCAGCACGCTGGTGCCATCTGCTGGATGATGGTCCGGTACCGATTATCAAAGGAATATGCAATAAAAATAACCTTGAGGACAGGGAATGGTTCACCAGTAATTTTCGTGATATTGAGATTGTTACTGAAGACTACAGGAAACTCCTCAGGGATCCCGGGATCGATGCCATCTATTGTGCAGTACCGCATAACCTTCACGAGGAATATTACATTCAAATCCTTGAGGCAGGCAAGCATTTACTTGGTGAAAAACCTTTCGGGATAGATCTGGCAGCCAACAGAAATATCCTGGATTCTATCCGGAAATATCCTGACCTTATTGTTCGCTGCAGTTCGGAATTTGCCTATTATCCTGGTGCCAGAAGGATCATTGATTGGCTGAGTGACAGGAACTACGGCAGTCTGATGGAAGTACGTTGCGGATTTCATCACTCCAGTGACATGGACCTGGAAAAACCAATCAACTGGAAAAGAATGATAGCTCTCAATGGTGAATACGGATGCATGGGTGACCTTGGATTCCATATCCATTTCATTCCATTGCGATTCGGCTGGGTTCCTGATACGGTTTTCGCCAGCCTGCAGAATATTGCCACTGAGCGGCCATCCGGTCACGGTACCATGGTCCCATGTGAAACCTGGGACAATGCCACTGTCATTACGGAATCCACTGATCCACTGAACGGGAAACCTTTCATCATTCAATATGAAACCAAACGCATGGCACCCGGGCAGACCAATACCTGGTTCATAGAAGTTTACGGCACGAAAGGATCTGCCAGGTATTCCACCCATGAGCCAAAGGCATTCTATACCCTTGAGACCACGGGACGGGAGCAGGGATGGACGAGGACAGATATAGGACCCGATTCCTTTATCAAAACCATTACCGGAAGTATTTTTGAATCTGGTTTCAGTGATTCCATGCTGCAAATGCTGGGAGCCTATTTATGGGAATTTAATAAAGAAGGAAACACTCACCCTTTCCCTGCCGGCCATCCTGACGAAACACACTGGAGCCATCTGATCATGACGGCAGCTCTTGAATCACACAGGACAGGCAGTAAAATCATAGTCAAAAAGCCGTGAAAAGCTTTTTATTCCCTTCACTTTTGATCATTCTGTTCTGCGGATCTTTATAACATTGTAAATCCCCCGGTCCCACTGTAATTGATTATTACCAGCAGTCCCTCGATAAAAAGTAGAAATTAAAATAGCTCCAGGAGGTATATCCCATCAGATTGAATTCCCTTTTTCAGGATTTCTGAAATGGCAGCACCTGCCATGACCAAATCCACCGGCCAGGTTTAACAGATTATTGGAATGGCAAGCAGGACATTCGGTAATAGAAGTGTCAATTCCAGTTTTAAACATATGGCCACAATTTTGGCAATGAATGATATTATTCCTGAAATGTATACTCCCCCCCTCAATGGTGAGCAACTTCCCCTGAATTATAAAGTCAGCAATCTTTTTCCTGGCCTTTTCTATAAGCCTTGTAAATGTAGATCGGGAAATCTCCATTTCATCCGCTGCCTCTGCATGTGACAGGCCTAATGAGTCAGCCAGACGAAAGGCTTCAAACTCATCCAGCGTGAGCAGGATCTGTTCCAGATTCCTTCCTTGTACTCCCGTGGGTTTAAACTCTGAAAACAGTGGCGGCTCATGCACAATTCTATTGTCCTGGGGTCTTGGCATACGTATAATTCTATTGAAAATAATATTACACTTATGTGCAAAATATAATTTATTTTATTTAAATTTATAAAAAAATGCCATGAAACCCATAAAAGTATTTCTTACAGTTGTTTCCATAGTATTGGCGACAGAGGCCTATTCACAAAGAGCTAACCGTGGCGATATTTGTCAGAATATACCGGATCTGACAACTGAACAGAAACAAAAGCTCGACAAGTTGAGCACCACACATCAGAAATCTATAGATGGCCTGCGTACTAAATTCTACGCGGAAACAGATGCAGCGAAGGCACTAGAAATCAAAACACAGATGAACACAGAAACGGCCAACCATTACCGGAATATTTCCGGTTTGCTAAGCCCTGAGCAGCAAACATGGTTTGACCAGCAATGTTTTGCTAACAGTCGAAGAGGCTACGGACGCGGCATGGGATATGGCCCCGGACAGGGATTTGGCCGTGGACAAGGATATGGACGTGCACAAGGATGTGGACGTGGAATGGGATATTATGGACGTGGACAGGGCAGAGGTCGCGGCATGGGGAGAGTTGCCTACTAGCCCGACCTACTATAATGTCCCATCAAATGGACTTATAATTCCTTTGCCAATAATCTTTGCCATTCAGATTAAAGATCATTAACGACAAATAGGTATTTGCCTGAATCAGATTTAATTATATCTTTTTCTTCTACTGTATTTATTTCTACCTTAATGCTCTCACCCGATCTTGAATATATGGAATCAACTATTTGATCTTGATCTTCTTTACTAAAACCAACATCAGGAACGACATTAACAAATATTTTATGATAATCATTTTGAATTAGCTGTATATATCGGATATTCCTGATGTTTTTAAAAGCCTGATTAAGCCTGTTCACTATGCTTCCATCACTAAGTATTACGTAATCCTGAGCCCGTCCATCAATACTTTTGATATGTCTGGTATGCATATTACAAATGTGCTGCCCGTGATCATCCAAGGAGATCAGATCATCTACTTGATATCTTATTAATGGGAAATGTTTATTTATGAATCCAGTTGTGATAATTTTATTCTCTTCAAATTCATTGTATGAATAAAGTGGGGACTCATGGTAGTATCCTGCATCACATTGTTCAAGCGCAATGGTCCTTTCAGCGTTTCCATACCAATCATGCACCTTACAGTTAAATACCTTCTCAATCTTTTCAGTCTGGAAATCATATAAGTTTTCAGAAGATGTAAATGCCAATGGAATTTTCACAGATAAGACGGCTTTCTTCGAAATTTCAACAGCCAAAGCAGAAAGCGAACTTGGATATCCAATTATTGCTTTAGGTTTAAATCTTTCAATTTCTTTTATATAGAAGCCAATCTCATCCGGATTAATGTTGTAACCAGACAGATATAGAGTATTTAAGAAAGGATCGAAATCTTTATGTTGATCTTTTAATTGTTTTCCGCGTAGAGAGATGGCTCTGTCATGTGGCTGATATCCCCTTCTAATTCGGTAATGCCATAGATAAGCATTTTCTAGAAGAATGGAATTATAATCACGGTACACTGTTAAAGGAGAACCAGTAGTTCCTGATGTTTGTCCTTTAGAATAAAAGAGTTTTAAACCTGTATATAAATCATCGATATTATTCTTAATATCTTTTTTTTGAATCACAGGTAATAATGTGATATCATCTAGAGATTTTATCCTATTGATATTAAGCCCATATTGATTATAAAGATTTTGATAGAAAGAAGAATTATTGAATGCATAGTTTAATTGTTTCATAAACAATTCATTCGATATATCTCTCAGTTTTTTTTCATCAAAAAAGTAATATTCCTGCAATTTCTCCAGGGTCTTATTAAGTAATAGACTATGCCTAATGAAGTAATTTGTGAAGTATTTAAACATTGCGGTCTCAATTTTTATCATACACTGATATTTTGAGAATTCCTGCAACTGACCACTACAATTTATCTGTCGCGGCAAATGTGGATAATATAAGTTAGTTATCAATGATGGCTGATAACTAACTTATATATAAAAACATCAGAACCGGTCTCCATGCCTGCTACCTGTCCTGAGTTGTTTCCATCCTTCTCTCCTGGACCTGACTTCCTCAACGAGTCTGAAATATTTAGAACATTCTCTTTTTAAGTCTGCAATCTGTTTCTTAAGATCTGCAATCTCCGTTTCGATACTCTGTGCTGGATCTAATCTCATTTTCTATCTGCTTTATTGGCATTATCTAATTTATCTTTATTGTATACCATTTTGTTTCTTAGGATCCGGATAATTCCAAGAAAGAAATTCGTCCCTGGGACTTTTTTCATATAGCTCTTATACTCATCGCCAAATTTTTGGATCTCATACTTGTCTGCATTTAAAATATCCAGATACAATAGTATGATACAGATAAGTCCTAATGCTGCAATGATCCAGGTTTGTGAAAGAAGTATTAATGCCAGGCTGAACAAAATACCGGCTGTGTATTGGGGATGCCGAACAATGGCATAGAGACCAGAGTCAACAAGAACTGAGGTATGAACATAACTTTTCCCCTTTTCAACTCCTCCTTTTCTTTTGAAAATAAAGATTGGTAACCAGCCAAAAATGACCGATAATGCCCAGCATATCCATCCCGCATATTTTAATACAGGAAGTCCGGCCCTATTATTCATACCAAATACAAAAACCAATAAGATTTGTGCAACCAGTAATGATCCCCAGATGTATGATAAAATATATTTTTTCCAGTGTTTCATTTCCAAAAAGAATACCATTACAAAATTATTTTTTTGTTTCCTGAAGTCCATGAAATTTAAAAGGAATACATTATTCCGGCAGATGACATGTCTCAAGCGGAATATTGATTTCTGTATAATAGTAAGCCTGGAAAGGATGAAATTTCAATTTTCAGCAAACCGGCCTCAGTCATAAGTATGTAAAGACTTTTGCTTTGTCAATTAACATGATGACAAATCTCAATTAATCAGCTATTGCAGCTCCCATCGGATTAAATAAAATATGATTATACCTGGCATATATTTATAATAAATATGTAAAAGCATGAAAGATATGGCTTTAATTCTCAAAAAGTACTTCATAGTATTTTACCTTGTCCTACTTCATGGATGTATTTCATCTCCGGATACTAACAAGCCAAAAGGTTCTGAAGCATCCATTAATAGTAATCAGCCTGATAATACACTCAGGGTATTTTGTACTGAAGATCAGCACCACCTCGCCTGTCAATGGATAAAGGATTACCAAAATGCCCATTCCGGAATACATGCTGAGGTTCTGTTATATGAAAGAGGCATACCACTCAAAAAATTATCTTTAGGTAAGAAAGGCCTTGCCCTGGTTCTATTCCCACATTCAGAAGATAACCCAGAAGAATTTTGGCGTATCAAATATGCCAGGGATGGCATCGTTGGTTTAATCAATAATGCGAATCCTTACAGTAAGGAAATTATGGAATCCGGCCTTGGGATCTAGCAAGTCACCCGTGTTCAGACAGGTGAAAAATCCAGGAGCTGGATCAATGTATCAGGATCAGGGCAAAACAGTCCTATTAAGGTTTACATATGCGCTGATACATTGTCTACGTGCAAAGTACTGGCTGATTATCTGAAGATCGATCCGGAAGAATTCAGGATTATCCTAACTGCGGGTGTTCAAAATATGATCGATTCAGTCAGATCGGATCCACTATCGATAGGGCTGTGCTGCCAAAGATATGCCTTCGATCCCCTCACAAGGATGGAAATCCCGGACATTAAAATCATTCCGCTCGATTGTAATGGGGATGGAATTTTGGAGAATAAGGAAAAATTCTACGATAATCTTGATGAACTTCAGAGGGCCATGTGGACAGGCAAATACCCATGCCATTCATTCCTGAATCACTATATCATTGCCGTGGATAAACCTACCAGTAAAGTACATATCGATTTTTTAAGATGGGTCCTGACCGAAGGACAAAAGCAGCTGAAAAGTGAAGGATATGTTTTGCTCAGAACAAGGATTATTAATAAGGAAATTAAAAAGTTAAATGATCTTTCAACTTCCACCTGACCCTGCAAAATTTTTATGCTTTGAATGGTTTTTACCCGGCTTTGCTGATTTTTGATAACTTTTGAGGGTCAAGTATATGGATGTCTTTACCTTTTAACTCAATAATCCCGTCCTTATCAAACTCAGATAAGATACGAACAGCGCCTTCGGTGGACATGGCTGATAATTCGGCCAGGTCTTTCCGGGTCAGGTATTGAAAAACGTTTTCGACCCCAAAATCCTCATTACTCAGGTACATGAGTGTATCAGCAAGACGGCCATGCAATTGTTTATAGGTCAGGCTCTGTAACTTTTTATAGTGATGCGTCTCTATATGACAATGCCACTTAATAATTTCAGATGCAAAAACACCATTCTCCCGTGCCAACTTAGCTATGCTGTCTTTTTCAATCATGCAGATCGTTGTATCCTTTAAAGTCTTCGCTGAATAGTGATATATATTTTCGCCGAAAAGAGAAGACAATCCAATAAATTCAGATGGTTTTACTATTCTGAGAATAAAGCTTTTATTGTTTGGCCCTTCAATTGATAATTTTATTAATCCATCCACTATATAGATAATGGATGAAGCAAACGCACCCTGTTTACAGACATCTTCTCCCATTGAATAACCAATCTGCACCTTATAATGATCAATAAACTCACCTGAGCAGGTAGTAGCCTACTGAAACATTTAGAACTCTGATTGCACTCTTTACACGAAATTGATTCTGAAGATTGATCCATGCCAAATACTGCACGATGGTTTTACGCATGCAAGTTAATAGTTTTCATCAAGAAATTACTTGAGTAATCTCATTTACCGCACGCTGTTTTTGCAAGGTAGCCAGATGAATCTCAATCAGTCACAGGGTAACTTTGTAATATCTAGATAACAAACCATGAAAAAAATTGCGTTACCAATGGCAGATTATGATCTATGCGATCATTTCGAAGAATTTCAGTATTTCCTGATTCATCGATTTCGAGAATCCCGAATGTATCCGGGAAAATATGGGATTCCCTACGAATTCAGAGATGGAGAAACTTCCCGAATGGTTTATTGATAATGAAGTGACTGATATCATTGCCAGGGGGATTAAATATGAGAATATCAAAATTTTAAATCATAAGAAGATCCATGTGTTTGTCGGTGTTAAAAAGAAAAAACCCGAAGATCTTATCAGGGATTATGTGGATAAGATCCTTGAAACAGACGAAAAAATGTGCTATTAAAATTCATGGCCATGGAATGTAAAAAATCACGCAAGGCCAATCTCGAAAAAAGCAGGGGACTATTCTTTGAAATTGGACTGATCATTACTTTAGCAATTACATTAATTGCATTCGAATGGACAGGGTCAGGTAAGACTGATATAAATTATGAAACATCTGAAAACCTAACGCTGGATGAAGAAATTGAACCCATTACTCGGCTACAGGATATTGTTAAACTTCCCCCACCGCCAAAGCCAGAAATAGCGGAGGTTTTAAACATCGTTGAAGACGAGATTGAGATAGAAGATGAATTCTTCATGGGTGATGTAGAAGCTGATCAGGAAACTGAAATAGAGATCAGGCCTTTTACTGAAATTCCTACGGAAGAAGAAGCATTTGAAGAAGAGGTCTTTTTCATCGTGGAAAAAATGCCAAGATTCAATGGGAAAGAGCAGGAGGAGTTCAGGAAATTTATCCATGAGCATATACAATATCCCGAAATTGCTGCAGAAAATGGAATTGAAGGCATTGTATATGTTCAATTTACAGTAAACAGGAAAGGTGATATTTCCGATGTCCATATTGTAAGAGGTGTTGATCCTGCACTCGATGAGGAAGCCATCAGGGTCGTTTCATCTTCCCCCAAATGGACCCCCGGTGAACAAAGAGGTAAACCGGTAAGTGTCTGTTTTACCTTTCCAATACATTTTCAACTAAATACTTAAATTCAATTCAATAATGTTGTTAATCATTTTATTATCAGGTTTAGCGCTAGGTACTACAATAAGTATAATTAGGGCACCAAAGCGCCCGGAGGACTTATAAAAATTCTCTTGAGGAATAAATTATAGGTCCGGGTTTATTATTAATTCATAAACAAACAAAGGTCAATTACAATGAGATCATATGATGTAATTATCATCGGGGGCGGAAAATGCCCTGCATGGATTAAAGAGTGCTTGATCTCTATCAATTTAATCATTGACAGAACCCATTCCTCCGATGGCATTCCCAGGTTACTTTTTGTCTTACTTTACATTAAATTAAAATATATAATATTGGCTCATTGGGCAATAAGTGTATTCACCATATGGTTGGCATTTGCTTGTCCGGATCGCATACTAAGATATCCATGACAATGGAATATAAACCCATTGGCGAATTTCACTCTGACCTGACGCCACAAACCGGTGCACCTCGCCAGGGAGCATTACAGCCAGAGAACGAGGCAACCATTGAAATATATGAGGACTTTACCCGGGCACTCAAGGATCTGAATAAATATGAATATATCATTGTGATTTATCATATGCATTTATCCCGGGACTGGCATCCCGATGTCAGGCCACCCGGTAGCAGGAGTTCATTTGGGACTGTTTGCCACGAGATCACCCAACCGGCCCAATCCAATAGGATTTGGAGTTATTAAACTTATCAGAATAGAGGGAAACACTTTACATGTTAGCGGAATAGATGCATTCGATGGAACACCGGTCCTGGATATTAAACCATGGATCCCGTCCATCGATTGTCCATCTGGCAATACCAGTCCTGAAATTGAAAGTGATCTGGGACTTTAAAATGGAGGATAATAAATGACTGTACCTATTATTTCATACGGGCACATTGTGCTGAGACAGGTTTGCAGGGATGTTGATCCTGACGATCCCCGCCTTGAATCCATTATGGCGAATTTGACAGATACGATGGATGCAGCAGACGGAGTTGGTTTGGCCGCACCACAAATCAATGAAGCCATTAAAATGTTCCTGGTTGATACACGGCAGATCTATGACCGGATGAATGAGGAAAACAGACCAGCATTATTCCCGGAAGGGAACGGTATAAGGGATATATTCATCAATGCAAGGATTACTAATAAGTCAGCTGAAACTTTCATTGACCAGGAAGGATGTTTAAGTATACCTTCCGTTTATGAGGAGATTGAGAGGGCCTGGTCAATTGAGATTGAATACCTGGACAGCAATTTTCGGCAACAAACCGGGATGTTTAGTGGATATACGGCCAGGGCGATCCAGCATGAGATTGATCATACACAGGGGATACTGTTCATTGATCACCTGTCTCCCCTGAAAAAGAAGTTACTTAAAAGCAAATTGAGAAAGGTCTCAGAAGGGAGCATACTTATCAATTATGCCATGCAGTTCACCTGGTGATATTATTGATTATCCTGCATCTGAGATCCGTTGAAGCATCTCCTTGTTGAGGATCTTTACTTTTTTTCCCTGGATGCTGATCAGATCATTTTCCGTGTATTCATGCAGGATCCTTGTTATCGTTTCACGTGTTGTGCCTATCATCGCTCCCAATTCAGTCCGGGTAAGCGATAAATTAAATGAATCCGATTCATAGATCTTCTCAGATAAATACAATAGCGTTTCCGCCAGGCTTCCATGAAGTTGCTTCTGTGTCTTATTGACACATTTTGTGAAATGCTGTAGTAGATCCCTGCTCAGACCCAGGATCAATTCCCTGGAAAAAAAAGTATTGGTAATCAACAATTCGTTGAAAATATGAAGATCGATAAAACAAACACTTGTAGGTTCCAGTGCGGTACAGGAGTATTTATGGATCCGGCCGCCCAATGCTGAAGGGACTCCGATATATGCAGGAGCTTTGGTGATCTTCAGGATCTCATCCTTCCCGCTGGGACCATTCATATGCTCCTTGACCATTCCTGATTTAATGTAAACAATATTGGTCGTAAAGGCCCCCTGTTTAATGATGTTCTCCCCTTTTCTGAAAGAAATTCTTGCGCAGTTATTGTTCAGCATACCCAGTTCATCGTCTGTCAATTTCTCAGCGGGATGGATTTTACAATGCAATCAGTACACTTTGTTTCCAGTTCTGTCATTCATATACTTATTTGAATACCAGGACAAAATTAATATAAATGTGATCATATGTCTCATTTTACCCGGTAGTAAAATCACTTTTACATAAATACAAACATCACGTGAAGTACCTAAGATTGAAGGTTTTAAATTCTCACTTTTGAAACATCAATATATTCACCATCAAAAAACAAAATCATTATGGCACAAAAAATGGCAATGGCACTCTTCTCAGGAAGTGTCGATAAATTAACTGCAGCAGGAGTAATCCTGAGTGGCGCAGCGGCTGATGACATGGATGTGGATATTTATGTTCTTCTCATGGGCGCCCGTGCATTCAAGAAGGAAAACATCAATGAGCAAGGTACACTGGCTGAATTGCCCCACCTGAAGGACGAATTCTTTGCTGCCCTGGAAAGATTGAATGTCAATACCTGGATAGAATTCTTCAAGGAAGCCAAGGAACTGACCAATGTGAAGATCCATATATGTGGACTGGCAGGAAAGATCTGGGGAGGAGAGAAACTTGAAGATTTCAATGAACTGGCTGATGATATTTGTGGTATTGGAGAATATATCACAGCCGCACAGGAAGCTGATGTACACCTTTTCATTTAATCTATAAAAACAAAAAATGATGGAAACAAGTGAATTGAAAACAGTTGCCGTTGACAAGACAGTTGACGCACGCGGAACTTCATGTCCCGGCCCCCTGCTGGCAGCCAAAAAAGAAATTGCCGGCATTTCCTCAGGACAGGTCATGGAAGTTCTTTCTGCTGATGAAGGGACCAAAAGGGATATCCCGAAATGGGCCCAGAAGAAAGGACATGATTACCTGGGTGTACTTGAGGAAGATGGCTATTTCAGGCTCTATCTGAAAAAGGCTTAGGAATGATCAACCAGCAAAATCAGGCCCGCATATTAATCTTTTCCACTGAAAAAATCTCAGATCCGGCCATCGACCTTGCGGGCCTGTTGAAAATGCATTATTCACCGAGGGCTTACAGCATTTCTGTGCCCTGTTCAAGCAGCATCAAGCCCCGGTGGATACTGCATGCACTGGAGAATGGTTTTGACGGGGTATTTATCGCCGCCGATGGCACCGACTGTCCCTATGGTGATTCATGTACTACCAATACGGGGAATATTGTATCAAAAACCCACCAGCTCATGAAGGAGAAGGGGATCCCGGCAAAACGGCTGAAGATGGCCGCCATTTGCTCGGTATGCTCTGAGGCTTTTGTGAAACATATACAGACTTTCACAAAAGAATTATCAGAAATGCAGGAGCAGGGATCTGAAGCCGTCAACACATAATATACTAATGAAATGATTCAAAGCGGTCAAAAAGAAAAAGCCCAGCCTTTGCAATATGACACACTGGTGATCGGTGGCGGGATTGCCGGCGAAGAAGCCTCGCTGAGCCTTGCCAACATGGGTTTCAAGGTACTCCTGGTGGAAAAAGATTATTCCATTGGCGGGAAAATGATCCACCTGAGCAAGGTATTTCCTACCCTTGATTGCTCTGCCTGTATTTCCACTCCGAAAATGTCAGAGACAGACAGGCATCCGAACATAAGGGTAATGACCTATTGCGAGGTACGTAACCTTTCGCGGGTCAATGGTCATTACCGCGGTGAGGTTATCAAAAAGCCGAGATATGTGAATGAGGAAGATTGCACCGGATGCCAGTTATGCGAGGATGCCTGTCCTGTCAATGTAAAGGACCAGTACCAGTATGACCTGGTGGGAAGAAAAGCAGTATATATTCCATTCAGTGTGGCTTCCCCCCGGATTGCCGCCATAGATATCGAGAATTGTACTTTATGCGGGGCCTGTGAAAAGGCCTGTCCGGCCGATGCCATTGACTTCACACAGAAAGATGTAGCCATCCCAATAGAAGCCAGGAGCGTCATTATTGCCACAGGCTACCGCTTATTCGACGCAGGAACCAAAAAACAATATGGCTTTGGTGAATTCAAGAACGTAGTTCATTCCATGCACATGGAACGTCAGCTGGTCCCGACACGGCCTTATAATACGGTATTGCGGCCCGGGGATGGGAAAATGCCTGACAACATTGCCTACATATTATGTGCCGGATCGAGGGACCATAGCATGGGAAATCCCTTATGTTCACAGGTTTGCTGCATGTATTCGATCAAACAGGCCCAGCTGATCATGGGAGCTCTGCCAATGGCTGATGTAACCATATACTACATGGATATCCGGGCCTTTGGAAAAGGATACCAGGAATTTTATGAACAGACCCGGGATATGGGCGTTGAATTCGTCAAATCGAGGGTAGCGAGGATATCGGAAAAGGAAGACGGGAACCTGATCCTGCATTATGAGGATATTGAGAACAGTGGCAAACCGGTGACTGCCGAACATGACCTGGTTGTGCTTTCTGTGGGACTCCTGCCCAACACCAGCTTCCTGGAAGCTTTCAATGGTTCTCAGCCAATGACCAATGAATTTAACTACGTCAGTCCATCTGATGAACTGATAACTCCCTCCCTGACCTCAATGGAAGGGGTTTATGTGGCCGGAACGTCCTCAGGACCCATGGATATCCCCGACACCATTTTGAGTGCAGGGGGTGCTGCTGCTGAGGCTGCTACTTATTTAAATAAGCTGCCATGAAAAAGAAAATAGGTGTATATATATGCCATTGCGGATCAAATATATCCGATGTGGTTGACGTGGAGAAAACCAGTGCGGCCATAGCCGATATGGAAGGGGTCCACATATTGAAAACAACCATGTTTGCCTGTTCCGATTCGGCCCAGAAAGAGATGGTTGAGGATATTAAGGAAAATGAGCTGGATGGATTGGTCGTTGCTTCCTGCTCCCCCAAATTGCATGTGCCAACTTTCAGGAACGTGGCTAAAAGGGCAGGTCTGAATCCCTATCAGTACGTCCATGTCAACATCCGCGAACAGAGTTCCTGGGCCCATTCAGACCAACCCGGACCAGCCACGGAAAAAGCCATTCAACTGATCAAAGCCGGCATTTCAAAAGCACAGTTTGCACGGGCCCTGGATCCCATCTGGATCGATGCTGAAAATTCCGTAGCAGTCATTGGTGCAGGGATAACCGGGATGCGGACGGCACTTGGACTGGCTTCATTGGGTACCAAAGTGTATTTGCTTGAGAAAGATCATTTTGTAGGGGGAAGGATCCCCCAGTGGGGCAAACTGACCGGGACAGACAGGACCGGGAAGGAAATCATTGGCAGTTTATATGATGAGCTTATACAGCATGACAATATTGAATTGTTTACAGGGGTTGAAATTGAAACGGTGAACGGCAGCGTTGGTGACTTTACCCTGAATTTTAACGAAAGGCCGAGGTTCCTAAATGAAAATATTGATCCTGAAAAGCTTACAGAATTAATAGATGCATGTCCCGCCAAAATACCCGATCCTTTCAATTTTCATAAAACAGAAATGCCTGCTGTACATTTAAAATATGAAGGCGCCAGGCCCGGGATCCCGGTCGCCGACATGAAGGCATTAAATGAACATGCAGACTATATAGAAAAGTACCATGATTGTATTGATCCCGGGCCAGTCCCGGAAACAGCATCAAGTCAAGGCAGGTGCCGTAATCCTGGCTACTGGTTTTGATCCTTATCAACCGGAACACGGCGAATTTGGTTTTGGCAAACATCCCGATATTATCACCCTGGACGAACTGAAAAGAGTACTGGAGAGGGAAGACGAGATGGTATCCTGGAACGGAAAGGTGGTCAGCCAGATCGCCTTTATCTATTGCGTTGGAAGCTGCCAGACTGAGGGGGACAATAAATACTGTTCCCGCATTTGCTGCACCAATACGCTTGATACATCCATACAGATCAAAAAGTCAAATCCCGGTATCCATTGCCTGCATCTGTACCGCCAGATGCGATCTTACGGAAAGCATGAGCTGATGTATGAGGAGGCTGCCAGGAATGGGGATCTTTTCCTGAAATTTGACGATGATGATCCCCCGGATGTAGCCATAGAAGAAAAGCAGATATCGATTAAAATACGGGACAAGCTTACCATGAATATGGAACTTGAAGTGCAACCCGACCTACTTGTGCTGGTAACAGGGATGGTGCCTTCTGCAGGATATGAGAAGACAGCAGAATTATTTAAGGCCCCCATTGGAAGAGATCATTTCTTCAATGAGGTACATCCCAAATTACGGCCGGTAGAAACGGTTATTGACGGCATCTATATTGCAGGCGCAGGCCAGGGTCCGAAAAATGTTCCGGAATCCGTTAAATCAGGCCTGTCAGCTGTTTCCAAAGCACATGCCCTGCTCAGGGAGGAAAAGATTGAACTGGACCCGACCATTGCCAGTATAGATCCGGAAAAATGCTCCTGGTGTGACCTTTGTTCCAACGTTTGTCCTTTTGATGCAATCAAAATGGAAACACATGAATGGGAAACAGGTTGCCTCCATCATGTCTTCAAGCTGTAAGGGATGCGGCATGTGTAATCCGGTCTGCCCCACCGATGCCATTGACCTGATAGGTTACACCAATCAGGAGATTGAAGGAATGATTGAATCGATCATCTCGATAGCATAATAAAATGGAAAAGAAAAGAAAGCCACCCGGACATTGGACATTGTCAAAAAGGAACGACAGGTATCAGCCCCTGTAAAAGAAGAATTGAAAAAGTTCAACAGGATGAAAAGGGCCATCCGGCAGGCACTGGAAGATGGTCCGCTGACGATCCCCGAATTGGCAGAGAAACTGGATATCAGTAAGGCTGAAGCAACATATTATCTCATGTCACTCAGAAAATATGGACTGGTCACTGCCGGAGAACAGGATGATATGGATGAATATTTTTATTATCAATTGAAAAAATAATAATGGCTCTAATAAATCCAGGATTGGCAAAGGAAATCCAGTCATATGGCACTGTAGATTTCAGTGCCTGCTTTAGTTGTGGGAACTGTACCTCCATTTGTGAAATATCCGAAGAAAATGCTTTTTTCCCGAGGAATCTGATCAGGTACGGAATGCTGGGAATGAAAGATGAATCCTGTCAAGTAAAGAAATATGGCTTTGCTATGGCTGTGGTCGAATGTTCCGAGACCTGTCCCAGGGAAGCCGAGCCCGGGGATTATGTTGCTGCCATGCGCAGGTATGCCATTGCACACTATGAACCTACGGGACTTACAAAACTAATGTTCCGAAATCCAGTGGCCTTTACGGTAATTACCCTGGTCATTGCATTGATCCTTTTTTTCATCCTGATGACCATGAAACCGGACCATGAAGTATCCAGATGGATCTTCAACCTCCTGCCATTTGATGTGGTTCACGACCTTGGGATGTATATATTTATATTTCATCGGGATCATTACTGCGATCGGACTTTATAAAATGCTGAAAGGGATCAGGAAACTGAAGATAAGAAAGGCAAAGGACGGTCCGGGGGAATTGTGAAAATATGGAAAGCCATGGTGAAAACAGCCAATGAGATCGTGACCATGAACAGATACAGGGAATGTGACAGCCAGGATGATGCATACTGGGCATCCAAACCATGGTTCCTCAAACCCTGGTTTGTACACTGGATGATCATGATGGGATTCCTGGGTTTGCTGCTGGCGACCATCCTGGATTTTATTTTAAAGGACCCGGCGACAGATATCTGGCTGCCCTCACGGATACTGGGAACCGTAACGGGATTGATGATGATGTATGGTGCAAGCCTTGGCACATATATTACCGCCTGACCAAGCCCACACATTTCTATGCAAAAACCAGCCTGGCCGATTGGTTTTTCCTTGTATTTATCTGGCTGGCTGGCTTTACAGGTTTCTGGCTCGAAGCAGCAGTGACCTTTGACAGCCGATACCATGATGAACCAGGTGATGTTCATCATCCATACAGTGATCTCCATGGAGCTGGTCCTATTGCTCATATTCTCAAAATTCGCACATGCGGTCTACCGTCCGGTAGCATTGTTCCTGCATTATTTGCAGGAATCATAGAAACGAGACTTATACATTACAAATATTAATATATAAATCATAAAATTAATATCATGGAAGAAAAACAAGAAGTACAACAAGTCAGTTTCAATGCCACGCATTGGTGATGACAGCACCCGAATTTAAAGCTGTTACCACCCAGGGTGAAATAAACTTTCCCGGGGACTATTCAGGCAGCTGGGTGATCCTTTTCAGCCACCCTGCAGATTTCACCCCGGTATGCACCTCAGAATTCATGACTTTTGCCCACATGGAAAAGGATTTTGAAAAGGCCAATTGTAAACTGGTGGGCCTTTCCGTTGATGGA
>CAVVYS010000010.1:0-488991 GCA_963752525.1 uncultured Bacteroidaceae bacterium
TTGTACAGCCATATTGCCTGGTTGAGAACCATAAAGGAAAAGATTGAATACAAAGGTATGAAGGACATCGAGGTGACCTTTCCCCTGATCGAGGACATAACCATGGAGGTGGCAAAGAAATATGGCATGATACAGCCGGCAGAAGATACTACAAAGGCGGTTAGGGCTGTATTCTTCGTTGATCCGAAGGGCATCATACGAACCATTATTTATTATCCACTGAGCCTCGGCCGTAACTTTGATGAATTATACAGGGTGCTTATCGCACTGCAAACCGCAGACAAATTTTCAGTGGCCACGCCGGCGGACTGGCGACCCGGAGATGATGTGATCGTGCCCCCAGCAGGTTCATGCGGTACCGCCAAGGACAGGATGGAAGGCAAAGAAGAGGATGTCACATGCTACGACTGGTTCTTCTGCACCAAAAAGATTGATAAAGAAGAGGTGCTGAAGGCAATTCTGAAAAAATAAATTCAGTATAAGGAGAAAATGTAACTTTAGGGTCCATGACCCTCAATGCAGATACTTCCAGGCACAATTTTTATTCCTTTCTGTGGCATGCTACTTTTCTGGCGCTAGCCCAGAACTTCATGGATGTCGATACAGTCATTCCTGCCATGCTTATTGAAGCAGGAGGGAACGGACTTCATATTGGACTGATGACAGCTATCATGCTTGGCGGGGCCAGGTTCACACAATTATTTTTTGCCCCATTCATCAGTAATTTTGGATATAAAAGGAAATTCCTTTTAGCCGGTATTAATAGCCGGATCATTTCTCTTCTTCTGATGGGAATCATGCTGTTTTATTCTCATCGATTCAACAACCAAACGCTTATCTGGTTGATTTTCATCCTGATCGCGACTTTCTCGCTTGGAGGAGCTTTTGCCACAATTGGTTATACCGACATACTTGGCAAATCCATCCAACAATCCGCACGAAAATCATTTCTTTCTATCAAACAGGTGGTTACAGGCATAGTACTTCTCTTGTCAGCCCTCCTCGCCAGGCAGGTGATTACCATGGAAAATTTTCCCAAAAACTACGCCTATATGTTTCTTATAGGATCAATTGCCCTGTTCATTGCCTCGCTTGGTTTCTGGCAGTTAAAGGAGCACGTTCCCTCAAGAATGTCGATTAAGAATATGGGACATTTTCGATCTTTAATGAAAACAGAACTCCGCAGTAATAAGCGTTTGGGATATTTTCTTGGATGGGTAAATACAATGGGTATAAGCATCACATTGTTGCCTTTTATAATGCTATATGCCAAGGAATTTTTCCATACACAAAGTCATGAAACAGGAATGTTTCTGTTTTATAAAGTGTTGGGCAGTGTCAGTATTGGTATGCTGCTATTTGTCTTTTCCAGGAAATTCAAATACCGTTACCTGCTGTATGGAAATGTGCTGGTTGTCCTGTCCATACCTGTGATCCTGCTATTCTCAAATGCTGCACCCCCATTCAGGATCATCTTTCTGATCGGCGGAATCGTATTTGCTGCTTATAACATTTCCATGAATGGAGTCTTGCTGGAAATATCCGGAAATGAAAACAGGGCCCTGTATACTGGCATTGCCGGGGCAGGGAATATCCTGCCTGCCCTGTTCCCGATGTTGAGCGGGTGGATCATTGAACGGTTTGGATTTCACTTATTCTTTATGCTGTTCATTTTTATGATCTTAACCTCATTGTTTTTCGTTTATAAAATGAATTGCAGGAGATAATGATAATGAAGAATATGTTCAAAAAAATAGTTAAATTATGTACGTATTTCCAGCAAGATATGGCTTTCACTAAAAAATATTGAATTGTCAACTACGTGATATGAGAACATTAAATTTTCTAATAGTAATTGTATTGTCCGGTCAACTTTCATTTGGACAGCAGTCTGATCAAGCTGACATAAATCCCAATTGCACATTTCGTGCCTCAGTAGTTCAGATTGATATTACTCCGGATAATCCCCAGCATTTGGTAGGATATGGTGCCAGGATCTCAACTGGAGTCCATGACCGTATTTATCATCGAATCCTGGCGCTGGATGATGGTACAACACAATTCTTCCTGGTATCTACTGAAGTTTGCAGTTTCTCACCGGTTGAGTATGACCGCATAGCGGAACAAGTAAATGACAAACTGGGGATACGTCCTGAGAACCTGTGGTGGACGACAACCCATACACATTCGGCTCCGGAACTCGGTCCGCGTGGCTTACCTCGGATATTCATGGGCGAGCGTTATAAGCATGAGGTAGATGCCGAGTATACTGCTTTTGTGGAGCAAACATTAATTAATGGAATAAGGGAAGCCCGCGAGAAACTGTCTCCCGCCAGGCTCGGTGTAAACTGGGGATTTTCTCAGGCGAACATAAACCGCCGTGCCATTGATGTTGACGGTAAGGCCTCCCTTGGACTGAATCCGGATGGACCGGTTGACCGGAGGATAGGTTTGCTGAGGATTGATGCAGCAGACGGGACTCCAATGGTGCTGGTCGCCAACTATCCCATACATGGTACCGTACTGGGAAGTAAAAACCTTGAGATCAGTGGAGATGCTCCGGGAATTGTTTGTGATTATGTCGAAGAGATGACCGGTGCTCCACTTCTTTTTATCAATGGTGCCCTGGGTAATATGGCTCCCATATACAGTGTGTATCCAGATCCGCAATCAGGGCACCTGGGACAATTCCGTGTCCTGCTCGGGGATAAAATCCTGGATGCAAACCGGAAGATCACAAGCACAACAGCCAGGGTGGTTTTGTCTCCCGGATCACTTATCGTGGAAACTCCCAGGAAACCCGATCTGGGCTGGCCATCAGATTTTGGTAATTACACCCGTACAAGCAATACAGGTGTCGGATTTGGTACGACTTCCCGTCCGTTTCCTTAATATAAATGAGGACATAGCTATCTGGGGTGCTCCCCTCGAGTTGTTTTGTGAGATATCCAATGAGATACGCGACCGTTCCCCTTTCCCATACACTTTTTATTTTGGTCTGACAAACGGTTGGCTTGGATATTTACTGCCGGAGTCCGAGTACAAATACGGAGGATACGAACCAGGAGTATCTCCCTATACACCCGGAGCTGCCAGGGATCTTACTGAAGCTGTTATGAATATCTTATGGGGGAAACCCGGACCCAGCTGTCAGATCACCAGTACAGCATATATTAGGTATAGGCGGAATAGTGTGCATGATCAACGATCTGCCGGTATTTATGGACAATATTCTGGAAATCTTCCCAGGTTTCCCTTTTCAGAGCAGGATTCCGCAATAATGCAGATGGATGATATACAGGCATGGCCATACGATTCTCGCAGTTGAGCCAGGTACCCCTGACCTTTGTGATTTTCTGATCCTGGCCAACCATGGATTTCAGGGCAGTTGACCCTAATAAAATCAGGATATCAGGATCAATTATCTGAATTTGCTGTAACAGATATGGCTTGCATATCCGGATCTCTTCCGGGGAGGGTACCCTGTTACCGGGTGGCCTGCATTTAATTATGTTGCTGATAAAAACATGCTGGTGCCTGTTAAATCCGCAGGCGTGCAGGATCTTATCGAGCAGTTGTCCGGATCGTCCAACAAAGGGACGGCCCTGCAAGTCTTCATCCTTCCCGGGTGCTTCACCTATGATTAATATTGGAGCCTGGGGATTGCCTTCACCAAAGATCACATGGTTCCTGGTTTCAGCCAGATTACACTTGTCACAATTTACTATTTCCTTCTTTAATATATCCAGAGGCATTTTTAAAATTTTTAAATCTGATGACCCCTATCCCACTTTTCTCAGAAAGAAATGATGTCCTTTGTATTCTATATCAGCCAGTTTCCCTTCTGCTGTTAATTTGTTTATCAATTCCCATCCTGCATCTGATCGGCTAAGTAATTTCCTGACTGCATCTTCCCGCATCGGATGTACAGCGGAAATGCTCAGTATGTCCTCCTCCACGTTACCTGTGTATGCAAACTCATTCCCCTCATAACCGATCAGGTATTCTACATGATCCAGGTGTTGGCTGAATAACTGAAAACTTTCGTTTATTACGGCTTCACCCGGGGATTTAATATGATTTACTGCAGGCGGCCTGGTCGGTATGGCCAGATAGGCTGTATCCGGTTCGAGCACGGAAAGAAACCTGGCCATATCAACTACCTGGGATTCTTCATCATTCAGATCTTTTATCAGCATGGTTTCAGTGATCAGATCTCCCCGGTAAACTCTTGCAAATGCCAGTACGCCATTTAAGATATGTTCCAATTTTAATCCCGGATGTGGACGATTAATCTTCCGCCAGATATCCTCCCGGGTGGAATCTACCTTGATGGAAACCAGATCCGCATTTAGCAATTCCTCTCTGACATCATCACGCCAGAGTAACGAAGCATTCGTTATCACTGCCGTTTTTATCCCAAACTGGCCCATTGCCTTTATCTCCCTGCCAAGGTTTATATCCAGTGTTGGTTCACCGTCCGGAACGAAAGTGAGATAGTCAATCTTCTCACCCCTGGCCTGTGCTTTATCAATTTTTATCCGGACATCTTCAATGATCTTATCAAATTTGTAAAATTCCTTACGATGGACATCCATCTTGATCGTTCTGCCTACCTGGCAGTATACACATGCATAGGAGCATATTTTTGGAGGGATATTATTAATCCCCAGGCTTTGCCCTAAACGCCTGGACGGAACGGGACCAAAAGCAATCATAATTAATATTTTGCAGGTTGTAATATGGTTTTTCCTTTTTTTACGATGAATTCTTCTTTCTTGGTCCCAACTCGTTTTGCGATCAAATCACATTTGGTAACCAAAAGAAAATAGAGGCTGTCATGGGTCACATCCATTAATCCTTCCAGGTTTCCCTGTCCCTTGGAAATGATCACATCAGCATTATTAAAAACAGTCTTAAACTGTTCTGAAGTTGATTCCCATACTGCACCGGGGGAATTGTCTCCGGTAGTGATCACCTTCGCTACTTTATCAATACCTGTTAGGATGGCATCCTCAAATGTCACATCATTGATTATGGGACTTTCCCGGACAGCAAAGTACTTAATTGGTACATCCAGCAGTGACAGGAATAGTTTATCAAGTACAATCTCACCACAGTTATCTCCAATATAGAGCAGAGAATCAGCCTTTTCCAGATCAACTCGCAGTTGAGGGGAATGGTCGATGGCTAAATTCGCATCCATCACCCTGCTTTATTGTTTCCATTATATCCAACTGATGCTGGGAACCGAAATCAATGACATTACCGGCAATGGCTAAGCGCATGGCTGCATCAACAGGGTCTTCTGATCTTTTGATCAATCTCTCGAATTTTGTATACAAATCCATCATCATCTGATTATATTTCTCTTTTATCCCGTGATACGGATCTGGATTATTGATAGATTCACGGATCAGGGCATGCATTTTACAACCCAGCACCGGCGGGGATTGATTGTAATCAAATGTGGCAAATACATTAAGCATTTGACGCAATATTTCCTCCTTTTGAGATTCAGGTATCACACCAGTTTCTGCCAGCCGCAGATAACTATTTAATGTACATGGTACACATTCCAGTTGGATCTTCATTGATGCTTGTCTTTTCTATAAATATTTAATGTGCATGTATCCTTCTGTCCTTTTCCAGCAATTCCACGTAGGCCTCTACATGGGCGGGATTTACAACGATTGCATCAACCGGACAGAGATTTACACATTGTGAATCTATAAAATAACCAGCACATTCAGTACAAAGGTTTGGATTTATCACGTAAACCGGATCCCCTGTAATGATGGCATCATTGGGACAAACACCAAGACATGCGCCACAAGCCGTGCATTTATCAGTTATCATTAGTGCCATGATAAAATTGCTTTAGTCAAAATTCTACAATGAAGTTATAATAAATTCACACTGTCTCCAATAACTGCAGAAGCGCATTCAATAGGCTATTCCATGAGATTTCTCAATACTTTTTTTGACCTTTCGTCCCTCTATTAAATATCAATCATATGATTGTCTGATCCTTTCATTGGTCAAGGTGGCTGTAATCAGCCCTCTCAATAGCAGATGATTCCCAGGTTCCGAGTTTTAAATGTGTATCTAAATATTTCTGGGGGATGGGATGAGTGCCAACAACTACTTTCATATCAAATTTCTCCCTTATTAAATCCCGAAAATGCCTGATATAGGGACAGGGTGGATATCCTACAATAAATCCCGTTGCAAAATGAATCACTTCTGCTCCATTTTTCTTCATCTCCTCAGGGACGTATTCAATATTGCCTCCGGGACAACCTCCACAATTGGCAAAGCCGACAATTTCTGCATTTTCATCTTTCTGGTAAATATCAAATGCCCCCTCTCTTCGATGGAATGCCCGAAAACATTTCCACCACCGCAACTACCGTAACGATCGCATATGATGATTCCGATTTTCATGTTTTTTTCATAATCATCTGGATAATTAGCTAAAAGTGCAGTTTTCGTCATTTACTAAATCAATAGATGTTTTCAGTATACCTGATCTTATGGTGAATAATTTATACCCAGATGAGTTATTCTCCCATTCATCCTTAATCCAATGCAGGTGTTTTTTTAAATTATACAGTATCTCTTCCTGTTGATCCCGCATAATTATTACAGGAATAAAATGCTTATTTAACAAACCTAGATATCCTGCAATATTGCTTTGATATCAAAACGTTTACACCCTTCTCCTTTAAAAACTTGATGATGGCATTTCCTTTACGTATTGATCCATGTTCACTATCCTCATCAATTAATTTACAATCATTGATCTCTTCAAATGATAACATCATTTTGCCATCTTCCAAGGTATAAATAAGGTATCGATCAGCATCACCAAAATGCATTTGTTCGAATTTGTATTCATTATCTACCGCTATCGCAAATCGTAATCTCATGACTTTAGTATTATTGCCTCTGCTTTAACTCAAAAAGATTTCCAGCAAAAGATCATCTTTTTGTAAATGAAAAACTTTTGTTTCTTTCTCAATGCCAAATATTTCCCTGGCAAGATCTTTCTTCAGGACAAAGCTTCTTATTTCACTGAATCCCAATATCTCCTGGTAAAATCGACTGATCTCTTTATAATCAGTAACCGTTAGTGCAATATGTTCAAGGTTCATTTTTGACGTTCAGCATCTATCGCTTCCGATACATCGATCATGGTAAATCCGTATCGCTGGCGCAAACGACCTAATTTTTCATTATTTTGGGTGCTCAAAGGGATACCAATTCTTTTCTTTATTTGATCAGCCTGAACATCATATTTTTCCGATATTTCCTTCAGGGTCATATAACCCTTCACTTCAATTTCAGCTTTCAATTCCTCCCGTTGTTTCTTTCTTTTGTTATGCACTTCCTCTCCCTCAGACTCACTTTCAGGAATTTTGTCAGGTTTCCCATCCGTCGATATGATATCATCTGAAGATACAACAGTTGATGAGTCTGGATTTGAGAGTTTTCCTTCTAGATGCATCCGCCCGTAACCGGCATCAATATTTGTAACTTTCGGATTCACCATGAAGGGAAAAACGACCAGTAGTACTCCGGCAAACAGTAGGACAAAAACCAATGATATTCTAAGAGCTCCTTTCTGCAAAGGCATTTTTAAAGAATCTCGTGATGGACTTCCAGTGAAGGATCAAATGGAAAATCAGCACTGCGAAAAGTGTCAGTCCAATAATAAGATGGACCTTCCCCCATCCATGTCTGTCCAGACCCATGAAGCTTTCCTCAACATTCCGGCCATATTTGATCCATTTTTCCTGTCCGGTTATCAGGACGAATTTCATCAGGAATCCAATGCCGATGATGGCCATCATCAGGAGAAACATGAAAATGTCTACGATATAATTCAGCGTATTCTTTTTCATTTCCTACTAAATCGGATCCAGGATATTATTTTTATATGCAATCAGTGCCTCCCTGACTGACACCTCACCTGCCCCGGCAAAAACCTTAACGCCTGCCCTTTCCAGTACAGTCGCAGCATTGCCGCCCGGACCATTCCCTGTGATCAGCACATCGGCCTTAAGTTCAAATAGTTTTTGCGCAGTCTCAGGGCCTGCACCATGTGCTACATCCTCAATGGCCCTGTTATCAAAATGGATCAATTCGTTTTTTTCTTCATCAAATACAAGAAGAAATTCGGTCCGGCCGAATCTTGGATCCATCTTTGAATCCCAGCCTGTACCTTTAGATGTAAATGCTATTCTCATAATGTCTGTTTTATTTTATCCCAGCTATCTTTTATCATGCCGGTCATATCATTGTTTGCATATTCAATTACTGCTTGCCCGTAAGTCATTGATTCGGTGAAAATGTCATCATATGGAAGACTGGAGATGTGCAAAATATCCTCCGCTTTCAGGAAGTCCACTATCTTTTCAGAGGCCTGGACATTTAAGTCTGCCTTATTGATGACGCATCCTGCCCTGATATTAAATTTCTTCACTAATTTAAAAGCCCTTTCTAAATCATGCAATCCAGATACGGTTGGCTCGGTAACCAATACGGCGAAGTCCGCTCCGGAAATGGAAGAAATAACCGGACATCCAATTCCAGGGGGGCCATCTATGATGATCAAGCCATTTTTGTTTTTTTCTGCCAAATTCCTGGCTTCCTTCTTTACTTTTGCCACCAGCTTCCCTGAGTTGTCTGCACCAATCCCCAGCCTGGCATGCACCATCTGGCCTCCTGTTTTAATGTAAGAAATGAACCACTTACCTGCATTTAATTTTTCATTGCTAATGGCTTCAGAAGTACAAACCCTTGCACAATATCCACATCCTTCACAATCCAGCGGTTCAACAAAGTACTCACCCTCTATGATTGAGATGGCATTAAATCGACAGACTTCAGCGCACTCACCACATCTGATACACTCATCCTGGTTGATGATTGCCAATTCTCCACTGTAGAAATCTACTGTTTCCTTAAAATCAGGCTGCATCAAGAGATGCATGTCAGCCGCATCCACATCACAGTCCGCCACCACAATATCACTTCCCTCAAGGCAGGCAAATGATGCTGTAAGCGATGTTTTACCCGTTCCTCCCTTCCCCGAAATGACCACGATCTCTTTCATTTGCTGTCCTTATTATTAATGATGAAATCCAGGATCCTTTCCATCTGATCCGCTACCTCCGGAATTTCATGATATACCAGTTCACCCCTGGAATACAATTCAGCAATTCTCCTGTTGTCAGGTATTCTTGCAATTACAGGAATGTCTTCCTGCCGGCAATAATTCAATACATCACTATTTCCAATGCCCTCACGGTTGACAATAACTCCATAATCCCTTCCCAGCTTCCTCATGGTATCAATGGCTAACTTCAGATCATGCAAGCCAAAAGGGGTGGGCTCGGTTACCAAAATCACAAAATCGGCATCTTTCGTAGCCTCGATCACGGGACAGGAAGTCCCAGGTGGCGAATCATAGATCTTAATGATATCACCAGGGAATTGTTCATCGATATATTGATTGGTTTGAGATATCAGTTGTGTTGCCTGCTCCTGCCCTACATCCAGCCTGCTTTCAATGAAATCCAGTTTGCCATTTTGAAAATGTTGTAATTCACCCATTTTCTGGGTAACCATTTCCAGGGCGGATGAGGGACAGAGTTCTGCACAAGCATAACATCCATGACATAATTGTGGGAAGACCAGGATTGATGAACCCAACTGGATTATTGCATGAAAATTACACACTTCATGACAATTACCACATAATATACAATTTTCTTCAGACCATTCAGGGATCATCTTATATTTTGCCTCCCTCCTGAGAAGCCTGGCCTTGATGAACAATCCCGAATTTGGTTCTTCCACATCAAGATCTACCAAAACCACATTATGCTCCTGTGCAATATAGCTTGCCAAGTTCGTTGACAGGGTTGTCTTACCCGTACCTCCTTTACCGCTGGCAATGGCTATTCTCATCTTAATGGTCGCAGAGATTCTGACCCGTTTGAAGTTGTTTATTCAGGTATCGTTCTACCAGGGTTCTGGGTGAACCATCAGCAACACCCATACAAACCTCAATACTATTTTGTGCAAAAAGTTCTTGTGCCTTGTGTCCCATTCCCCCTGAAATGATGACATCCACTCCCTGTTCTGCCAGAAACCTGGGATATACGCCAGGCTGATGGACGGGTGGGGAAATAAAATCTACACTGATGACACCTTCATTCTCCGTATCAATGATGGCAAATTGATCGCAATGGCCAAAATGCGCTGTTAATATTTTATCAACCGTAGGAACGGCAAATTTCTTCTTTCCTTTCATACTTCTAATATTAGTTGTTTTCTTATTTTTTACTTTTTATCAATTCTTCCCTGATCATGGTATGCCCGCATTTCGGGCATTTCAGGTTGGTGCATTTAACACCTCTCTCATGAGGGACCTTTTCACCACATTTAGCACAGACACAGTATCCTCCGGGACCGAAGGCACCTCCCCTGTTGCGTCCTTGGCCTCCACCCTGGCCTCCACCCTGACCTCCGCCCTGTCCACCACCACTTCCAGATCCTTTACCTTTACCCATATTGAAACCTTTTCCAGTTGTTTTCATTTTTCTTGGATTTATTTGTTAAAACTTCATGTAAAGAAACAGGCCATGCCAAGCACGGCCTGTTCCACCACTCACCATCATCCTTCTCCTAACTTGGAGAGACGATCTTCTAACCCAGACAACTGATCTTTGAGAACTCTGATCTCATTCTCAATCAATGTCTTCTCGGAAACGTCAGGAATCTCTTCGTAAACCCTGCCATAGCCATGCCTGAATCCCGGACCGAGACTTCGTCCATATCCACCTCCTGCCCCCCTGCCAAATCCACGACCGAAGCCCCTGCCAGTTCCTTTCCAATTTGTTTGCATCCCAGCAAAGCCAGGACTTTCATTGCCGGCACAGTATCCCATCTGTCTCCCGGTTTTTGGGCCTTCACCGAATGGCCCTGTTCTGTCTCCTCTAGGCATAATTACCTCCTTTTATTTTGATGTTTATAATGACAGCATTTCCCATGTCCGAACCCTCCTGCCAGATTAATAAGTTGTTTTGAATGACAGGCTGGACATTCAGATATGGAATTACTGATATTGATTCTGAACATATGTCCACATCCCTGGCAACGTATAATATTATTCCTGAAATGGACACTACCCCCTTCGATGGAGAGCAACTTTCCCTGGATAATGAAGTCAGCAATGTTTTTCCTTGCCTTCTCAATAAGCCTTGAAAAAGTAGGCCTGGATATGCCCATTTCACCAGCTGCCTCAGCATGCGAAAGTCCAATAAAATCAGCTAATCGGAAAGCTTCAAATTCATCAAGGGCCAGCTGGATCTGTTCCAGGTCCTGTCCTTTTACTCCCAACGGTTTAAATTCCGAGAAAATAGGTGGTTCAAGTACTATCCGATTATCCTGAGGTCTGGGCATACACTATTCATTTCTACAAATATAATGCACATATGTTCATTATGCAAATATTTTTGCTTATTTTTACAGAAAATATAATACATGAACATCGTATACTTAAAACAGCAAGCAGAAACCAGGCAGGTTAAGGTGGTTTTTAAAAATGCCACAAATGACCATAATACCTTATTTGGTGGTACAGCCATGCAATGGATGGATGAAGTGGCCTATATTACCGCTACCCGCTTCTGCAGGAAGAAGGTAGTAACCATCTCAGCAGGTAATATCAATTTTGAAAGGCCCATTCCATTCGGGACCATTGTGGAACTGGTTGGAAAAGTGGGAATAGTTGGCAAGTTGAAGCTGGAAATCAACGTGGAAATTTTTGTAGAGGAAAAATACGATCATAAAAAAGAAAAAGCCGTGCAAGGCAGTTTCTATTTTGCAGCCATCGATGCAAATTCCAAACCGGTTAGACTAATTGATGATTGGGATATTGTCCTGGACTGCAATCCTCAACCATAATATCATGAACACTACAGTTCAAAGAAAAAATATCCATTATGTGCTGGATGAAAAGGGGCATATTATAAAGTATAAACCCTGGTTGGGAGATATTTTTTCCTTTTTATATGACCGCATAATGGAAAAATCCATCTTTCCCGAGAAGTTCGATGCTGATATTGAGAAGGGCATACTCAAGATTTAAGGAATCATGATTTGAAATGTTTGAATTATACGTATCCAATGCAGAAGACCTTCCCTTCCCTGATCATCAGTTCGAGTTTGCATTTTGCCATTTATCATTGAACTTCTTCAATGATATCAAATTGTTCATCAAGGAATTAAAGGGTACTAAAACCTGGATCGACTTTTTTTTGCAGCGTTCCTGTTCCGGAAAGGAAACCGCCAAACAGTACCATCCATGGAACCCTTTATACGGAAAACGAATTGAAAGCAATTTTTGAGTCCGGAGGATTCAAATTTAATGATAAGTCACATGAGAACGGCGCAGTTCTGTACTTTTCAGCAAAGCTCAATGCTGTCTAACCTTAAACAACAGAACGCTTAACAAATATTCTCCTGGCCATTACTCCAAGCAGGAAAAAGACTCCGAGTAAGATGATTATCAAGGGTGAAACAGATACATCCAGACTGATTGACAAATACAGACCGATCATGGCTGCAAAAATACCTGAACCAAGTCCTATCAGTATACGTTGTCTCCAACCGAGTGCAAATAATGCCGATATAGATGCCGGAAGAATGAGAAATGCAAATACAGTGAGTACACCAGCAACCTTGATGGCCTCAATGATCATTATCCCAAAAGTGAAATAAAACAGGAAATCCCATCTTTTCTGGTGCTTCATACCTCCAGTATTTTCGTGGTAAAGAGCGGTTAACTGAACGAACTTTCTCCTGTAAATCAAATGAAAACCTCCAATTAAAGATAGAACAAGTGCCAGTCTGATCACCTGTGGCCATGTGGTCCACAGCAATGACCCGGTCAGCATGTCGTGCAGGTGGACATCACTTCCAGCACCTTTATCCAGGATGATCACTGCCGCAGTAGTGGCCAGGGCATAGGCAATCCCAATAAAAGCCTCGATGGGCACTTTTATCTTTGGCGATTTCAGATACGTGAATATGACCGCTGCTCCAAGGCAGAACACCAGGGAAGCAACATAAGCCAGGATATCCGCAAGGTGAAAAGACCCCATGCCTTCATGGGTATGGACTTCATGATCAATAAAAATAACCAGCACACCGCCAAGGGCAGCGATCTGGGCCAGGGCAATATCAATGAATATGATTTCTCTTTTCAGTACATGGATACCGAAATATGATGTTATGACCAGCAGCAGGATGCAGGCAAGCAGGGGAACCAATATGAATTGCAGGGTTGATATCATGATGAGGATGTTATCTTTTGCCGACCGGGTTTAACTAACTTGATAAAGGCCAGGATAAATACCAGCAATCCCAGTAAGACGACAATAGCCGGTCCGTTCGAGACATTGAGGGAATAGGATAATAAGATACCGGCCACGGTTCCGAAGACACCTATCAGCCAGGACCAGGCCAGGCGGCTCTTCCAGCTTTGAAAATACAGGGAAGCTGCAACGGATGGGGCAATAAGCAGGGTAAACACCAGGAAGATGCCACCGATCTGAACGGACTTTACAACGACAATGCAGAATGTGGTGTAAAACAAAAGGTTATAAAGCTTATCCTTCAGGTGAAAACTTGGATTTATCCTGCAAACTTCAGACAGGCTGATGAATTTAGCCCCGAACACCAGGTGGATCAGTCCAATGCCAGAGAACAATAAAGCAATTATTAATACTTTATCCCAGGTGACCCAGAGGATATTCCCGGTTATGGTTTTCGTTATAAAATTTGAACCTCCGGGAATCTTCTCAGCCAGTAGCAATGCAAAGGCCAGTCCCAGGCAATAAATGATCCCTATCACTGCCTCAGCCGGAATGACCGATTGTTTGGTCCGAAGGAAAGCAAAGCTTCCGATAACTACCAGGGTGAACAAGTAAGACAGTAGTTGAACCCCGGCTGATTCCTCGGCAAAGCCCAGCAGGAGGCCGATCATTGTTCCCAGTGCGGCAATCTGGGCAATGGCTATATCAATAAAGATAATACCCCGGGTAAGAATATGCGTACCGAAATATCCGAGTACACCGGCCAGTATTATGCTCGCGGCAATGGGAGTTGCAAGAAATAGGAGGGTTTCCTTCATAATGCATTTATTTGATATTCCTGTTAATCTGGTCTATCCAGTAGTCCACCATTTGAAAATTATCATTAATCTCGGGGATGGCTTTAACAAATAATGGCAGAAATAAAGCTTCTATACCCGTTTTGTCGGCAATTGACTGGGGCGAATTCTTTTCGAAATAACTGGCCACAAGCATTAATTTTATTTGCTGGTCTTCTATGATTTCTATCATATGCTGAACATGCTTGGCAGAAGGTGGTATGCCAGGTTTTGGTTCTATATAACCCACAACCTCAAGGCCAAATGTCTCGGTAAAATACACCCAGTTCTTATGATATGCTATAATCTTTTTCCCGCGGAAAGGTTCAGCTGCTTTAAGCCAGCCACCCAACTTATCGATAAGCTTTTCTCCCTGGTAATCCTTTTCAAGAAAAGTGTAGAGAGTCTTATTGGCAAGCAATTTAGAGAGTGTCTCACCTCCGAATATTTCCACCAGTTCATCCCCAAAAAGGGACCGGTCCACCATATCGCTAAATTCTTCCAGGTTTGCCTGGTAATAAGCTGAATTTACTGGATCCACTTTCATCAAACCTGTGGTGATATTCAAGCCAATGGTCTTCCAGTTCATTGGTCCTGTATTTATATGCGGATTTCCCATGAGATGGATATCTCCTTCTGTCCTGTCCGCCTTTTCAACCTTTTGCAATATATTCACGCCATCGGATACGGAAACAAAGCCAACCGCGCCATCCATGATTTGCTTATTCCTTGCTTTATCGAGCAAGGTTGTTGACCATATCTCCAGGTCCATGCCGGTTGTAATCCACATATCTGCCTTATTTAACATCATGGCATAACTGGGCTTTGGTGCCACAAAATGAGGATCCTGCTCTCCGTGGGCAATGAATTGCACCGTGGCATCCGGACCGGCAATATATTCTGCAATGGAGGCATAATCAGAAAATGAACATACTATGTTGAGTTCTCCACCACCAGCACTTCCTCCGCGATACCTGTGTTGATGGCGATGCTGGTGCTGCTGGGCAGCAAGAGGGAAAAATCCACCAATTAATATGATCAGGAGTACATCCCTGAACCTGCTTATTAAATTTTTCATATTTGTATTTATCATATTAGTATGCTTCATGTTTATGAGGCCCCATGGCCCAGACCACCTGGATGAGAAATGAATGTTCACTGGGATATGGACCGGCTATATCTTTTCTTCCGTATATATTTCTATCATTATACTGGTACTGGAAACGGGTAATTACAAATTCACTTTGCCAGAAATCAATAGCTACCGTATAATCCCATTCATTCTGAGATGGATCATAAGGTATTTCTGAATAACCGATCCTGCCCGTTACCCACCATCTGGCACTTAATTTATTCTGAATGCTGGAGTAGAAACCGAAACTCCGGTAATTTCCAAGGATATATTCCTGATTGCTATAGATAAATTCGGTCTTCCACTCCACGGTACGATACTTTTCCCTGCCGACCGGAGCCCATTTATAGGCAATGCCTGCACTTCCTATGTAGGAATTGAATTCTCCCTCAGGCTGGTCATTTCTTCCAGCTGCACCGCTAAACCTGAATTCCAGGTAACTGCTGGAGGTAAGGTCATAATAATTAAGTAACTGTCCCGTAAGAATCACACCATTGCCAGAATCAGCAATGAAGCTCTGGGAGTTTTTACCATATATTGCTGAAATGTCCAAGGTAGTAGCATGGGCAATAACAGAGGGCAGCATAAAATTTGTCGAAATCCCGGGGCCATTAAGTCCACCCGTCCCGAACAGGTTTACCAATACTCGCGGCCTGTCAAATTGCGGCAGTGCATGATCATGATATCTGTTATAGAAACCAAAGTCAGCATTAAAAACACCGACTTTCAGATTTGCATTCAATGGCAGGTTTATCCATTCCAGGTAGGCTTCATCCACTGATATACCCTGAGGTGTGGCGGAAATAAAGCCTTTACCCCTTGTAAAGGGATCAAGGGGCGCAATGAAGGACATCTGTGCCTCCCTCAGGAAAAATCCATTGTTCCCGTAACTGATATCGCTAGGTTCGCTGATGGAGCTTGTTTTGGAAGAGCTGAAACCTCCAAAAAAATCAGCTGAGAAGCTAATATTAGGATTGAGACCCTGTTGTTGCCTTACCCCGCTGAAGAACTTTTTGGAAACGTCTATTTTTTGCTCTTCCTGTTCAGTGGACAAACGATCAGCTTCATCAAGAAGTTTCTGCATTTCATCCTGTTGCTTCTCTTCCATGATCACCTCATTGAGGGTTCGAACAGTCTTTTCTAGCTCCAGGATACGTTGGTTTGTACTATCCTGGTAATTTCGCATTGCGCGTGTTAGCTCCAGTGTGGAGTTTTGGAGGGTGTCCTGGGCCTGGCTATCTGCCTGGCTGATTGTGAAATTGAATACAGTGAAAACACTGAAATATAATAGAACTATTTTTCTGAACATTGTTCTCTCCATAAGAGAAAGTGAGTAAAGGGGGTTTAGCAATGGAAATACGCCGGAAAGAAACTAGAAACCTGGGGGTGCGTGATAGTTGCGAACCTGGTACAATCTCAGGATGGGAACCACGACATCGTAACGAGGCCTGGACATTAGCATTACAGCTAACAGAAACAGTACCAGTAAAAAGACAATCGAAGTAGTTGTTAGTGGATCACTGACCAGGCTTAAAAGAAATAATTCCAATCCATTGTGATGATGAGCGCCTAGTGGGTCCGGATTTGATGGAGTTTTATCATAAGGATGCGCATGGGAAATAATATAACCTCCTGATAGATAGTGATTGTGCTTATTGACTGTTGCATTGATAAAAAGCCATAGAACGGCAGGAAGCAGGAACAGTAATAAGTACTTTGTCAGGTCTCTCTTCATTATTCTCATCCTCACATAGGGGCTAAATCATATGTAAATATAGTTAAAACTGGACAAAAATATCAGGCAGAAAGGATATTCCCTGATCAATCTTTATGTGACAGCCGTAACAATCCATCACGAGAGATAACTAAGTAAGGAGGGTACTGCAGTGCTTACAAACAGGGGGAAGGAAATAGATCTTTGAGCAATGGCTTGCTAGAAAGAGTACTCATTTTCGTGTTTTCTTCTCTTTCCTTTTTTTTTATGGGGACGTTTATTTTTACTGAATTCTTCCCTTGCAATATTTTTCACCCGCTCCGGCTTTGATATTTCGAGAGAAACCTTCTCGCCCTCAAACTCTACATTATCCTTGAATGCATTTAATACATCATTTTCATGTTGCTGATCAATTTCAAAGAAGGAGAATTTCCTCATGATATCAATCTTCCCTATTTCAATATTTCGAATACGGGATTTTTCATTTACCAGACCTATTAAATTGGTCGCAGACAAATTGTGCTTGGTACCTAAATTGATATAAAAGCGGGTAAACCCTTTCTTCGAACGCCAATTATCCTTGCTTCTTTCATTCGCATTGCTCCTTTCATGCAAATTGCCCCTCTCAGGCGCATTGTCCTTATCATAGGTTTTGTTTTTTTCACGGACTTTACCCTTTTTCTCATAAGTTTTACTCTTCTCATAAGACCTGTTCTTCTCATAGGTATTGCCGACATCAACGTTCAAATCAGGAGCGTTTTTGTAGTAGGATAAGAAACGGTTAAATTCAACAGAGACGAAATGCTTTATGAGGTCCTCCCTGCTAAGCCATTCAAGCTTTTTATATATCTCTGGCAAAAATTCTTCTATTTGTCCATCATTCAGCTCAACATTTTCAACCTTATCAACCAGGTTAAACAATTGCTTTTTACAAATCTCTTTTCCCCCGGGGATCATCATCCTGGCAAAGGGTTTTTTTGCTATTTTCTCAAGTTCTTTGATCTTTCGATTCTCGCGGGTGTGGATGATTGTAATAGAAGTGCCACTTTTTCCTGCCCTACCGGTTCTTCCACTGCGATGAATATACACTTCCAGATCATCAGGTAAGTTATAGTTTATGACATGGGTTAAATCATTAACATCCAGCCCCCTAGCGGCAACATCAGTAGCAACAAGCATTTGCAGATGCCTGTTCCTGAAACGGTTCATGACAAAATCACGTTGGGCCTGGGACAAATCACCGTGCAAGGCATCTGCGTTATACCCGTCGCTCATAAACTTATCAGCTACTTCCTTTGTTTCATGGCGGGTCCGACAAAAAACAATTCCGTATATTTTAGGGTTCATATCTGCAATTCTCTTCAATACTTCGTATCTATGCCTGGCGTGAGCTACATAATATTCGTGCTTTACGTTTTCGGCTCCTGCATTTTTTGTCCCAACAGAAATCTCCTCGGGGTGATGCATATAATTATTTGCTATCCGGCGTATTGCCTTTGGCATTGTTGCAGAAAATAAAAAGGTTTGTTTCCCTTCTGGAGTACTTTCCAAAATCGCATCCAGTTCTTCCTTAAAACCCATGTTAAGCATTTCATCAGCCTCATCAAGTACGAGCCATTTGATCTTTTGAATTTTAAGAATCCTCCGATTGATCAGATCACGCACCCTCCCAGGGGTACCAACCACAATTTGTCCACCTTTTTTCAAACTCCTTATCTGTGTATCGATACTGGCACCTCCATAAACGGGTACAACCCTTAAACCGTCAACATAAGTAGCGTATTTTTTCAGATCACTGGTAATCTGGACGCAAAGTTCACGGGTTGGACAAAGAACGAGACTCTGGGTATCTTTATTTGCTACATCAACCATCTGAATGATTGGCAAGCCGAAGGCCGCTGTTTTTCCAGTACCGGTTTGTGCCTGTGCAACCAGGTCATTTTTTTCGGTCAGAATTTTTGGAATAACTTTTTCCTGGATAGGTGTTGGCTCGTTGAAATCTAATTCTTTAACAGCCTTTAAAAGTGAGGAATCCAGCCCCATTTCATCAAATAATACCATAATTTAAAATTTAATCCTGATTAATAAAGGCTGGTTGGGTCATTAACAGGTCACCTTATTCCTTTCAAAATCGAGCGGCAAAGGTAAGCTTATTATATTGAAAATCAAGTTTTAAGTTTTCCCGGCAATATATTAGGGTCAGACTTATTGAAAAAGCATCTTCAGTCCCCCTTATACATCAAGAGATAAGGCAATAATTTTTCAAAATTATTGTTTAGATTGCATGCCCAATTCCACTATCATTTTCATGAAGCATATCATCGCACCTTTTCTTTTCCTCCTGGTAATCACACCCAACACTTGGGGTCAATTATTCGAGAGCGATGTCTATAATGTCAATCCCTATATTGATGGGGCCATAACTGTAGGAGGGGCTGTTACCAATTACTGGGGGATGGCGATCGTTGACAGGAAAGCTCCTCTGGACTCAGCGGAAATAGCCAGTCTTGATGCAAACAACATCAATAGCTTCGACCGGTCTGCCACAGAACAGGATGCTGATTACATGTACACGGCATGGAATATCTCAGATGTGGGAATGGCAGGGAGCTTTATGCTGCCTGCTTTGCTGATGTTTGACAAAGAGATCAGGCAGGACTGGGCCCCGGTGCTTATGTTATTCCTGGAAACTGAGGCCATTGTAGGAAACCTTTATTCCTGGGGTGGTGTTATACATTTTAACAGGATCCGGCCCCTTGTATACCATCCTGATGTATCATATGAGGATAAAACATTTGTCCGCAATAAGAATTCCTTTTACAGTGGGCATACATCCACTTCTGCTGCCGCCAGCTTTTTTGTAGCTAAAGTGTATTGTGACTACCACCCGGAGCTGGGAAATAAAAAGTTTATTTTCTATGGACTCGCCCTGATTCCGCCTGCATTTACAGGATATTACAGGTACAAGGGAATGAAACATTTTCCCACGGATGTCCTTACCGGAATAGCCGTGGGAGCAGCGACCGGTATCCTGGTACCTCATCTACACAAACACAGAAAGAATAAGAATCTGACACTTTTACCTGTAGCAGGACGTTATACTGGACTGGCAATGAGCATTACTTTTTGAGGTAATTGTATATTTCTATCTGCGCCCTGAATTTGCGCTCCTCTCCTACTGGTTTCATTAAATTATTAAGCTTACTATCGAGTATCCTGGCCTTTGTATTGTCTTTCAATTGCATTTCCAGTATTTCCAGGACCTCCCTTTTGATCTCCTCATCATACACCGGGAAACCAAGTTCAATCCTCCGTTCCAGGTTCCTGTTCATCCAATCCGCTGAAGCCATGAATATCTCAGGGTTTCCATCATTGAAAAATACGAAAACCCTGGCATGTTCCAGGAAACGGTCAACTATCCTGGTCACGATAATGTTCTCACTGAATTTTTTACCTGGGACCAGGCAACAGATGCCCCGGACCAGTAAGTTTATACCTACTCCTTGCCGGCTCGCCTCATAAAGTTTACCTATCATTTCTGGGTGATCCAGTCCATTCATTTTCAGGATCATCCCAGCCTTACGACCGACTGCTGCATGACTGATCTCTCTGTCAATCTTTTTAGTTAATTCCTTTTTAATATTCAGTTGTGCAACCAGCAGATGCTTTAACTTGGGCTTTAAATCCTGGTTCTCCAGAAAGCAAAAAATATCTATTAACTCGGAAGTTATTCTTTCATTGCTCGTAAACAATCCATGATCGGCATAAATCCTGGCTGTTTTTTCGTTGAAATTGCCCGTACTGAGAAAGGCATACGCATCCTGTCCATTCTTACCTGGTTTTTTCAATACAAGTGCAACTTTTGCATGCACTTTCAATCCAGGTATACTGTAAATAATCTGTATTCCCGCCTTACTCATTATCTTGGCAAACTTCAAATTGGCATATTCATCGAACCGAGCTTTCAATTCCACGAATACAGTAACCTGCTTGCCATTATTCTTTGCATTTAAAAGTGCATTCACCACTGCTGAATCTGCTGCAACCCTGTACTGGGTGGTTTTAATCTCCTTTACTTTGGGATCAATAGCAGCTTCGTTTAAAAACCGAATGACAGGGTCATAGGAGTGGTATGGAAAATGAAGCATCCAGTCTCGTCGCTTTAATAGCCTCAAACATCGAAGGATATGATTCAAGATCCCTATTGTGGAGGGGATGAAGGGATTTAATTTCCAGTTTGGGGGACAAGGGATTGGGAAAGGCAAAAAGATCGGAAAGATTGTGGTATTTACCACCGGGGACCAGGTCTTCCCTCGGTATCTTAAGGCTCTGGACCAGGAATTTCAGAAAGGGTGCAGGGATTTTATCATCATATAGAAATCTGGCTGTAGCTCCTGTTTTTCGCTTCACAAGGGAACTGCTGATCTTTTCCCGCAGGTCACCTGTAAATTCATCATCAATTCCCAGATCAGCATCCCGTGTTATCTTGATGCTATAGGATGAATCTATTTCATACCCGGGAAATAAGGCATCCAGGTTCATCCTGACAATATCATCCAGGAACATGATGCAATGCTGTCCCCTGGATTCAGGTAATTCAATAAACCTGGGAAGATGGTCGGTAGGAATATTGACAATGGCATAACGAGCCTTGCGTTTCTTTTTAAGTTCTTCATCATGACCGGATTTCTTCATCAGCTTCACGGCAAGGTAGATGGCATCATCCTGCAGGAAAGGAAGGACCTTGCCCTTTAAAAGCAAAACAGGCTGGAGGTAGGGTATTACCTGGTAGAAAAAAAATTGCTCAATGAATTCCTTGCGGGATACATTCAATCGCTGATTCTGGTATAGCAGGATCCGTTTGCCCGGAGTTGTGGGATAAGCTCCTTCCAGAAGATTGAACCAAACTCTTTTTGCTGCTGATCAACGATCCCCAGGATCTGCTGCAATAAGTCTTTGGAATCCTGGGATGATCTTCGGTAAGCTGCTACTCGCACCTTATAGAATTCATCAAGGTTGGAAGAATAGATGGCAAGGAATTTCAGTCTCTCATACAAGGGTAAAGCAGGATCCTTTGCTTCATCAAGGACACGTCCGTTAAAGGATAGCCAGCTGATGTCACGGTTGATAAATTTTTTTCTATTCATTATGTTCACAATATTCCTTCAATTGATGCAAAGGATTTTTTCAATTTGGATCGGATAAATGGCCTGAATAGTAGGCTTAACAACCAGGTCAGGACTGGTATTGGTTCAAGATGGACCTCGTAATACACTTTTGCCCCTTCCTCGTGATTTTCCAGTATGGAATAGCTGTACATCTTTCTGGCTATCGCCCGCTTCTTCATCAGTTCAGCATACACAAGTTTATCTTCCCAAAAATCATTTGAGATGGTTTCTATGCTGTAATTACGGTTGTTGATAACACATTCATGAACGAAACCTACCCTGTTGACCCGATCCTTATCAAATTTAAATTCAGAAGCATCTTTGTTTATGCGCCAGTATGATATCCCTCCCATTGGGTTTAACCGTTTTATTAATCGTTGTAAAAATGAATGATGAGTTTTTTTCCATCCGACTTATTAAACAGTTGGGACAGCCAGGATAAATACTGCAAAAAGGATGCACGAAACGATTAGTCCCACCATGAAAATGGTATAGGCCACCCTCAGTAATTTATATTTTTTGCCAATCACCTTTCCCAAGCTGTACTGGTCCCTGATCATACTGGTATAAAGATAATTGCTGTCTTTCATCATTTCCTTGACAGCCCATTCATATTCATCCATTTTCATTCTGAAAAAATTACCAAAGAAGAGCAGATTGACTCTTTTATTATAAATATCTTCCTCTGTGAACTTACCGGAAGAAATTTTTGGGCGGGTGGAGAGGATGGCAAAAATGATGGTAACAAGACAGGTGGATAAAAACACAATGCCGGGTATGATAAAATTCGGATAGTCCGCTACCCTGCCAATCCCCATTGACACCAGGACAGTTAATATGATGGAGTTGATCGATATAAGAATATTCGCTTTATTGTCTGCAATTGCACTGAGGTTGATCTGGTTCCTGGCTGTCAGGCGGAACATGGATTCCACCCCCCTGGCGGGCAATTTTTCCTGCTGCAGTTTTTGATTCAGCTTTGTGTTCTGGGATTTCATTTTTTTCAAGACCTTGTTGGACTTGTCCGAAATCCTGGAAAGTCTTTCCAGCAATAACTGGAAGTTAACAGACTTGCCCGGGGCCAGGCTATGCCTGCCAAACTCTGTGTGATAGGTATGATCATTGAACAGCTCAATGGTTTCTAAGTAGTAGTCTTTCTTACTTATTTTCTTTTCTCTCGTCCGGTTCCATTCTTCCCTCAGCAGCATAGTGCGTTTAATATAGAAATCTTCAGACAGGTATGACATATCTGCGTCACAAACGACAGCTGCTATCAGGTCATCTTCTGGATTCTGGGGCATCCTGGTGGCTTCAATACAACGAAGCACGCGATCAATGACTTCCTCCGGAACACCATCAGAGGATAAATACTCCCTGGCCAACTTCTGGCTTTCAGTCTCATGGTCTTCCGTGGAAGAGAGAAAACCTATATCATGGAACCAGGCTGCTGCTTCCGCAATATCCAGTTCTGTCTGGCTGAGACCGGATTCCTTTCCTATGATCCTGGCCTGGGTTGCCACATATTGAGTATGATCCAGGTCATGATAGCTTATCACCTCAGGTAATTTTCTATTGAATAATTCTTTAACATACGATTGTACCGCACTGATATTTATGTCAGCCATTTGGATAGATTATGTTAAAAGTCGTATTTTCCGTATTTTAGTTTTTCCAGATTTCTCGCGGATGCCACTAAAGATAAAAATACAGAAATTTTGCTTAACCTGTTTTTCATTGCTAAAGAGAATGGCAGCCCTGGCTGTCCTGTTACCTCTCATGAGTTTTTGCCAGTCACCTGACATTCCCTTCATGAAAGGCCTGTATGACATGGGCAGTCCGGATCACAGATATACCATGCCGGCCAGCCTGGAGGAAATCTCCGGCATAAGCTGGACCGGAAAAGGAACACTGGCATGTATACAGGATGAAAATGGAATTGTATTTTGTTATGACCTTGAGAAGGAAAAAGTGGTGTCAGAAGTTAAGTTTGGTAAAGATGGTGATTATGAGGATATCTCCGTTTTGAAAAACACTGCCTATGTCTTGAAAAGTAACGGGCACATTTACCGCGTGAAGAACTTCAAGAAAAATGAGATAAAGGTCAAAAGGTATAAAACCCTGTTGGCAAACAAGAATGATGCTGAAGGAATGGTTTATGACTCATCCCAAAACCGCTTGCTGATCGCCTGCAAGGGATCTCCATCTATCGAAAAAGAAAATCCACATAAGGGTTACAGGGCCGTTTATTCTTTTAACCTGGAAACAAATCAATTACTCGAAGAACCTGTCTACTTGATTGATCTCCGCAAAATTGACAGTTATAAAGACCAGGGTAGCTTTACTCAATTCTCGAGCAAACTGTCAAAAATACTGGGCATTACTGATCCTTACGGGAACTTCAGGCCATCCGGCATTGCCATTCACCCCCTGACCGATGAAATATATATGATCAGCAGCGTAGGAAAATTATTGGTCCGGCTCGACAGGGAGGGTTATATTCTGGGCGTTCATTCCCTGGATCCAAATCTATTCAGGCAACCGGAAGGGATTTGTTTTTCACCGGAAGGTGAGCTGTATATTTCCAATGAAGGCCGGGGAGGAAAGGGATATGTATTGAAGTTTAAACCTAGACCAAATGAATAAGCTTTTACGATTTATCTATTTTATCTCGATCTCGTTTCTATTTTCCTGTGCCACCGATAAACCATTCTATAATGAAAGGCTGGGAGATTGGGAAGAAGAAGTATCTGACCCTACAGCTTCAACGGTCTATTCGGTCTTTCTCATCGGAGATTCAAGGAAGGCCTATGAGAATGAGCAAATTCTGAAAATGATGGAGAGCCACCTGGAAGCTGCAGGAGAGAACAGTGCAGTTGTTTTTCTAGGTGATAATGCCCAGCCAAGCGGATTGCCTGATGATTCAACCCACAGGCATTGGGAGACAGCTGAAAAAAGCCTTATCGCCCAACTGGATATTTTAAAGAACTACCCTGGCGAGATCATATACCTCCCGGGTAATCATGACTGGGCAAGGGGCGGCAAGGATGGTCTCGAATATGTTAAGAATGAGCGAAAATACATCCATGACTACCTCGACAGGAAGGATGTATTCCTTCCCAAGAAGGGCCGTCCCGGACCTGAAGAAATAAAACTGAGCGATGATATTGTTATGATTGTTTTTGATTCGCAATGGTGGTTCCACGAAAATGAAAAAAGCTATTCAGGCATAATCGATGAAGCTGATCTTTTTGTACAGCTCGAAGATGCCATTAGCCGCAATAAGGAAAAGAAGATCATTGTAGCCACCCACCACCCCCTGTATAGTGTGGGAAACCATGGGGGACATTTTCCGGGATCCAGCCTTCTGTTTCCTCTGCTTGAAGCAAACAATGCTCTTTGGATTCCCCTGCCCGGTTTCCTTTATACGGGTTACAGGAAATTTCTTGGCGCCCCCCAGGACCTTTCCCATCCCCATTACAAACTGCTCAAGGAAGCCTTGCTTGAAACCTTTGAAGGACACGCTAATATTATCTATGCTGCAGGACATGAACACAACCTGCAATATGCCGAAAAAGATTCCAACCACTACATTGTCAGCGGAGCAGCAGGAATGGCTACCTATGCCGCCCAATCAAAAAAATCCGACTTCTCTCAGATGCAGACAGGCTTTGCCAAATTGAGCTTCCAGGACAACGGGGATGTCTGGCTGGAATTTTTTACCACCGAATCAGCTGATGATCCTGACGGACACCTGGCCTTCAAAAAAAAGATATTCAATAAACCCGTCTACGATAAGAAGCAATACAAGGAATTCCTCAGTGATATTGATTATTCTGACAGCACCATAACAACCTATCCCAACGGGGAAAAATATGAGGCTGGTAAATTTAAACGTGCCTTCTTCGGGGATAATTATCGGGAGGAATGGGTCATACCGGTAGAAGTCCCTGTTTTTGATTTCAATAATGAAAAAGGCGGATTGGAGATCGTTAAAAAGGGAGGAGGCGGACAGACAAAATCCTTGCGGCTGGAGAATGACAAGGAACAGCAATATGTGCTCCGGTCTATTGAAAAAGACCCTTCCAAGGTCATCCCAGAAGTGGTAAAAATACAGTTAGCGGTTGACCTGGCCCAGGATCAGATGTCGGCTTACCTGCCCTGGGCTGCCTTATCCGTCCCTAGGATGGCCGATGCGGCCGAGATTTACCATACCAATCCAAAGATCGTCTACCTGACTAAAGATCCGAGATTGGGAAAATATCTGGATGATGTATGGGAAGGTCTCTACCTTTTCGAAGAAAGACCGAACGGGAACCGTAAGGATGTGGAAAGTTTCGGACGTTCAAAGGATATCATCGGCACACCGGACATGATGGATGAAATGCTGGACGACAATGACAATGTCATGGATCAGGAACATTTCCTGAAATGCAGGCTTTTTGATGTCTTCATCGGTGACTGGGACCGCCATGAGGACCAGTGGAGATGGGCATCCTTTAAGGATAAGGACCAGACTGTCTATCGTGCCGTGCCGAGGGACAGGGACCAGACATTTTTCCTGAACGAGGGTTTATTCCCCTGGATCTCAAGCCGTAAGTTCGCCCTGAGAATGAACCAGGGTTTCAAACATGAAATCAAAGATATGGGTGGACTCGTATCCCAGGGTAAATGGCTTGACAGGCGCTGGCTGAATGAACTCGAAAAGGAGGACTGGATCAAGGCGGCCAAACGGATGCAGACAAATATGACGGACGATATCCTGCAGGCTGCCATTAACGACATGCCCCCCCAGATCGCTTCCGTGAAAGGCGAAACAACCCTGTCCAAGCTCAAGTCCCGCCGGGAACAGTGGCCGGAATTTGCCGAAAGGCATTATGACCTCATCTCTAAAAAGGTTGATATAGTGGGTAGCGATCAACGGGAGCAGTTCCGTGTAGAAAGAAAGAATCAGAACGAAACGGAGGTAAAGGTTTGGTCCTTAAACAGCAAAGGCAATAAAAAGGACAAGATCTATGACCGGACTTTCAACCATGATGAGACCAGTGAGATCCGTCTGTACGGACTGAAAGGGAAGGATGAATTTGATGTGGAAGGAAAGGTTGACAAAGGGATGCGTATACGAATCATAGGTGGGCCCGGGCATGATGATATCAAGGATAAATCCCAGGTCAGGGGACTCACTAAGAAGACAATTATTTACGATACTAAAAAGAACAATGATATTGAATTTGGGACTGAGGCGAGGAACAGAACCTCCAACAGGCCAGAGAGAAATGCTTATAACTACTATGCTTTTGATTATAATAAGTTTATCCCTTTGGCTTTTTTCGGTTACAATGCAGATGAAGCCTTGGTGCTTGGGGCAGGCTTTTTCTATACGACGCATGGTTTCCAGAAATCCCCTTATGCCAGCCACCATACTTTTGGAGCACGCTATGCCTTCGCCACCGGTGCCCTCGAATTCGCCTATGATGGGATTTTTACTTCTGTGCTCGGTCCACTGGACTTGCAGATGCATTTCATTTTCAGGGATCCCCGCTATGCGGAGAACTATTTCGGACTGGGAAATGAAACCCAGAAAACCACAGATGATAAGAACTATAACCGGGTACGGATAGGCAAGTTGCAAATTAATCCGGAGATTAGCAAAACCATTAAGAACAGTACCCTGACAGCTGGACTCTTCTACCAGGCTTTCGAAGTTGAAGACACAGAAGGAAGGTTTATTACGGACATTCCCAATAATGGACTTAGTCCGGATATATTCGATGACAAGCGCTTTGCCGGGGTCAATCTGCGCTATGAACTGGATTCCAGGAATGACAAGGTGCTTCCTACCCGGGGGATTTACTGGAATACCAGATCGACATTCAATTACAGCCTTTCAGAAAATGCTCATACTTTCAACCAGCTGGCTTCCGACTTCAGTTTTTTCCTGAGTTTCAGAAAACCATACCGGGCAGTCCTGGCATTCAGGTTGGGCGGCGCGCTTAATGTCGGAGATTACGAGTTCTTCCAGGCCTGTAGTGTGGGTGGAGAGGACAACCTGAGGGGCCACAGGTCCACCCGGTACGCTGGAGACGCCGACATGTATCAAAACACAGAACTTCGGTTCAAGCTTTTTAATTTTTCAACCTACATTGCCAAGGGAGAAGCCGGTATCATGGGCTTTAATGATTTCGGCAGGGTATGGCTTGCCGGTGAGGATTCCAGGGTATGGCACCATGGAGCCGGTGGAGGAATCTGGTTGTCTCCCTTCCGGCTGGCTGTTCTGAATGCTACCTGGGAATGGTCAAAAGACGAATCGAAAGGATTGTTCTCATTCAGGTTCAGGTTCTTGTTCTAAATGCTCCATTCTGAAAATATCTTTTATTTGACATAATATCAATCACATTATGAAGAACTTTTTTGCCCTGATCATCCTCTCCTCCCTGTCACTTTACGCATGGCCTCAACAATCAGACAGCCTGGACCAAAAAATTTACAATGTCAGGGCCGTTGTGGATGTACCCATTACGGTAGGGGGATTGGCTTTGAATTATGTGGGTAATAGAATATTGCAACAAAAAAACCCTCTGGATTCTGCTACCATCGCGAATCTGAATCCTGAGAATATCAATTCTTTTGACAGACGTGCCACCCGGCAAGATGCAAATTATGCCCATTCAGCTGATAAGATATCTGACTATGCCATGTATACAGCCTTTGCCCTCCCCTTGCTTTTCCTCGCCGATAAAGAAACTCGGAAAGACTGGGCGCCCCTGTTCCTGCTGTACCTGGAGACAGAAGCCATTGTTGGCTCTCTGTATTCTTGGGGAGCCGCGATGCATGTGGATCGCATCAGGCCTTATGTATACCATCCCGAGATCCCCATGTGGAGAAAAACAGGAGGCGGCACACAGACATCATTTTACAGCGGTCATGTATCTTCCTCTGCAGCAGCATGTTTTTTTGTTGCAAAGGTCTTTTCTGATTATCATCCCGAATGGGGAAACAAGAAGTATCTACTTTTTGGTGCTGCTGCTATTCCTCCAATATTCATCGCTTATCATAGGATCAAGGCAATGGAGCACTTCCCGACTGATGTAATTACCGGCTTTATTGTCGGAACAGCCACCGGTATACTGGTCCCCCACCTCCACAAAAACAAAAAAGCCAACCTGGCGATTGTCCCCGTCGCCTCACGACGATTCAATGGGTTTGCCATGACTTATAAATTCTGATTGGTTTATTTGGTTAAGTGAGCTTTATGAGGAGCTACTTTTTTCATTTCTAATGCCTTTCCGTACTGTAAAAATTGTTCAACTTTCATTTCAAAGAATTCTTATTGAATGTTTTAGTATTTTTTACTCGCTTATGATAATAACAACATTTCCCTTTTTGTGCCCTTTATCAACATACCTGTGAGCATCAGCAGCCTGTTCCAAGGGATACCTGCGATCAATTACTGCGTTTAACTTACCCGACTCAACAAGTTCTTTTAAAAAAACTAAATCTTCCCTTTTGGGGGGTGCTATTCCAATTATCACCTTCCTTCTGCCAAACAGTGAGGTCCAAAGAGCCAGAAGAAAGGGCCACTCAACTGTCAGATAGATCCCGCCTAGCTTAATCGAGCCTTTGCAACTTGAAAATGAGGTCTTTTCTACCGTGTCAAAAATGACATCATAGGTCTGCCCGTTTTTAGTAAAATCCTCTCTGGCATAATCAATTACATGATCAGCTCCCAGGGCTTTTACCAATTCTAAATTTACCCTACTGCATACCCCTGTCACTTCTGCACCAAAGTATTTGGCGAGCTGAACCGCAGAGGTACCCACGCTTCCTGAGGCCCCGTAGATAAGGACTTTCTTCCCGCTCTGTATAGCTCCTTTTCTCAGAAAATGTAATGCTGTCACTCCCCCAATAGGAACGGCTGCGGCCTCTTCATAGGTCATACTGACCGGTTTCAGGGCCACCAGCCCTTCTTCAGGCAGACAAATGTATTCGGCATTGCAACCATTATATTGCACCCCCTTGGTATATCCAAAGATCTGGTCGCCCTTCTTAAAATGTTTCACATCTTTGCCAATTAATTCAATTTCCCCGGCCAGATCACAACCTGGAATTTCCTTTCTTGGTTTGTTGAAACCATACATTATTCGCCCGGGAAGCCAGAACCAGCGAGCGAATGTAAAACTTCGGATTCTGCAGTCCCCTCTTGTTACTGTTGACGCATGAACTTTTATCAGAATTTCATTATCCCTGGGAACAGGTTTATCAACTTCTTTGAGCTGTAGAACATCCGGTGAACCATATTTTGTGCATACAATTGCTTTCATTCGGCTTATGTTGTATTCGTATAGTTGATTTATCCCATAACCAACTGCATTGGACCACCTTCCATTGATTTACGATGCATTGAACGGAAGTGCTCTGATCCAGATACGGTCAAGAATCCGGCATCTCCACCCGATCGTACTGAAAAAAACCCATTTAGCAGCGTGATACAATGCATGGCGATATGGACCATCCTGAAAATCATGAATAGTAGCTCAAGTATCCTATTTACTGGCTTGAGTAAAACAAACATGGTTATAGCCAACACCGCATCAAGTACCCGCACTAACGTATTGCCACTGTTGCCATTGCGAAATATCCACTCAGAAACCATATTTCTTTTAGTTAAAACCGGGGAATGCTCAGAAGGAATAAGCTTGTAAAGAATAGCTTTGGCAAGAAAAGGAACTGTCATTGCAATTAGATACCCCAATCCTGCAATTTCCGTAGTTTTCTTATTTGATTTCATTTGATCGTTTTTCAAATTCTAATCAAATCTATGGAAGGAATTAACCTATCACAATTTCTTGTAGTGTAGAGGATAAGTTTTGTAATGATTGGTGTTATTTCTGGGATAAATGGATGATTTTGGGATGAATGGTACATGGAATACCCGGAAATTGTTACTAGCTATAGAAAAGCATATCTTTGAAATGGCTTAATTCTCGCTGTATTTTCTCTGTCTTCAATTAATAATAATATAAAAGTAAACCACTCATGTCTAAAAACTTTGGCGTATTCGGCCTAGGGGTAATGGGAGCCAGCCTGGCTAAAAATATTGAACGCAACGGCTTTCCCACAGTCGTCTTTAATTACACATATGATTTAACCGAATTATTCATGTCCGGTATAAAACCGGAACAGAAATTTACCGAGGCAAGGACGGTATTCGAATTTGTCAAAGAACTGGAAAGGCCGAGAAAGATTCTGATTATGGTCACAGCAGGTAAAGCTGTTGATGCTGTAATTGAAACTTTGAAACCCTTTCTGGAACCGGGTGATATTCTCATCGACGGCGGCAATACACATTTTTCTGATACGGACAGGCGTATCCTTGCATTAGAGGGTACCGGCATCCAATATATCGGAATGGGTGTAAGCGGCGGTGAGCAGGGGGCCCTATTCGGGCCGAGCCTGATGCCAGGAGGTGATGAGGGCACGTATCATTATATCCATCCAGTCCTGGAAGCTATCTCCGCCAAAGCAGAGGATGGTGATCCATGTGTAGCATACATAGGAAAAGGCAGCGCCGGGCACTTTGTCAAGATGGTACACAATGGCATTGAATACGGGGATATGCAACTGATCGCTGAGGCGTATGATATATTGCGTTTTGGACTGGCGTTATCACCTGATGATATTGCCGGGACTTTCGCCTCATGGAACCAGGGTGAGCTGAGTTCATATCTGATCGAGATCACATCACAGATCGTTAATTTCCCAGATGACCGCAAAGACGGAGTATTGATTGACAATATTCTCGACAAAGCCGGGATGAAGGGCACCGGCACATGGACCAGCCTTGCGGCATTGACCTATGGTGAACCAATACCGACCATCATTGCTGCCCTGCATGGGAGAGCACTCTCTTCCCTGACCGAGGAACGATTTCTGGCACAAAAAACCTATGATACCGGCGTAAGTAAAATCTCAGGTGATCCCAGGGATTGGATTGATAAAATTGCTGCAGCCCTGTATGCTTCCAAAATCTGTTCATATGCGCAGGGATTTGCCCTGCTTCGCATTGCCTCTGCAGAGAATGGATACCGCCTGAATCTCAGCAAAATTGCCAGTATCTGGCGTGGTGGATGTATTATTCGAGCTTCCTTCCTGGACAGGATCAGGAATGCATTTGAAGGCCAACCCGATCTACAGAACCTGATGGTGGATGAGACTTTTGCCGGTGAAATACGGGAGCGTGTGGAGCCATGGAGAGAGATTGTCAGCGCTGCCGTGAGGGCCGGCATCTCTTTGCCTGCCATGACAGCATCACTTGCCTATTTTGAAGCCATGCGCCGGGATTCCCTGCCGGCAAATTTAATCCAGGCCCAGCGGGATTTCTTCGGCGCGCATACCTATCTTAGAAAAGATACGGAAGGAACGTATCATACCCAGTGGCAGTGATATAGTACTACCGGTATAGTTTTGCATCTGCAAAAAGCTAACCATATACTTTTTGTACCACTTCCCAAGTTTGATTGAAATCTCTATCCCGGCAGATCGGTGCGCTGATTTATTCATGCCGCAGTGCATCGGCTGGATTACGCATGGCCGCAGAAATTGTCTGGAAGCTAACCGTAATCAGTGCTATTACCAGTGCTGCCGCAAAGGCAAGTAAGATCATCACAGGGCTAACATTAATTCTGTAGAAGAAAGACTCAAGCCAGTTATTCATATAGTACCAGGCAACCACAGAAGAGATAATGGCAGCCACCAGCACAAGGATGATGGTTTCCCGGGACATAAGCCTGATGATGACTGGGACCGATGCTCCCATTACTTTTCTTACCCCGATCTCCTTGGTACGTTGCTCTGCCATGAAAGAAGACAAGCCCAGCAATCCCAGACAGGCAATGAATATCGCCAGGATGGCAAAGACCAGGAATACTTTTCCTATCCTGGATTCCTGGTCATATTGCCTGTTCAGCTCATCCGTAAGGAAGAAATAATCAAATGGCTGGTCATTGGAGAATTCATCCCAAACCCCATTTATAGCCTTGATGGTATTTTCGACATTATCCTCATCTATCCGTACAGTGAGGTAGCCACCCCATCCCCAGTCCTCAGGTTTGAGCAGAAAGATATAAGGGCCTATCTCGGTATGGAGTGATTTATAATGAAAATCTTTAGCAATCCCAACTACAGGGTGATATGTAAGCTCTCCTCCCTGATCCGGCTGTATTAATCTCAGACTCAATGGATCTTCAAGGCCAAAAGCTTTAACTGCTGCTTCATTGATGACACAATTAACGCTGTCAGAAGCATTTTCTTTGGATAGGAAACGACCTTCTGCAATTTCCAGGTTGTAGGTCTCTGCATAATCAAAATCTGCCCAGTTGGTTGCTATAATATGCAGGTTCTCTGCCGGTTGTCCTTCGATCATGTACCCGTTCTCATTATTGGTCCAGCCCATGATCATGGTGGAATTACTGGAGCTTTGCACACCGGAAAGCTTTCCAATTTCCTGTTTAAATGCCTGAATATGTTCATTGCCAACAGAACCAATGCGTTCAATGATCAGCAGGCCATTCCTGTCATACCCCGGATCGACTTTGAGCATATGGTTGATCTGTTGATAGACCACCAGGGTACATATGACGATACCGATGGATATCCCGAATTGCAAAACAACAAGTACCCTCCGCAGCCATCCTGACTTCATGCCTTTCCCGATTTCTCCCGTAAGTACAGTAATCGGTTTAAAGGATGAGAGATAGAAAGCGGGATAGCTTCCTGCCATTAATCCAACAAGGAGAACGAGAAAAATCAATCCGGGGATCAGGTACCAGGTCCCAAGATAGTCAGTGCTGAGTCGTTGACCGATCACATTACCAAATGGCGTGATCAATAGCTCCACCAGCAGCATGGCAATAATCATGGCGATAAAGCTGAGGAAAATAGATTCCCAGAGAAATTGGCTTACGAGCAGGTTCTTTGTGGAACCCAGTACCTTCCTTAAACCAACCTCTCTGGCACGATTGGCCGAACGGGCCGTAGACAGGTTCATAAAGTTGATACAGGCTATCAGCAAAATAAACAGGGCGATCAAAGAAAAGATATATACATATTTCTTATCATGCGATTCTTTCAATCCATGCCTGATCTCTGTGTTTAGATGAATATCTGAAAGCGGTTGCAGAAACATCCCGTATTCATTGCCCTCGTTTTCCCAGGTATCGAGGTCAATACCCATTAATTTCTGGACTTCAGGACCCACATACTTCATCATGATGGGATTCAGTTTCTCTTCAACGGCTGCAGGATCCGCCAGGGGATCCAGAAGGAAATAGGTAAAAATATTGTGACTGAGCCAGAATGTATTTTTAGCTTCGTCAAGGGTATGGTAGGAACTGATGCAATTGAAAGGTAAATGTGTATTAGCAGGTTCATTTTCCACAACTCCGGTAACCGTGTAAGGATCACCGCCGGAGAATATCTTGATCGTTTTTTCGATGGGATCTTCATCACCAAAATATTTTTTTGCCATATCTTCAGTCAGGACAATGCTATTTGGTTCACGCAAAACTGTCTCAGGATCACCATGCAGCAATTTAAAATCGAATATTCGGAAAAAAGAAGAATCAGCCCACATGAAATCACTTTCAATAAATTTTTTATCCTCGTACTCCAGCATAATATCATCCCACATTTTTATTCTGCAAAACTCAAGTATCTCGGGTATTTCATCCTTGAGTGCAGCACCTGAAGGGACTGCTGTCCAGGCTTGGATTGATGCCTGCTCACCAATTTTCATTTTTATACAAAGCCTTTGAATATGGTCTGCATTCAAATGAAACCTGTCAAAGCTGAATTCATGCAACACGAACACAGTAATAATTATGCTACAGGCTAATCCTATGGCCAGTCCCGCTAAATTGATAAAGGAATAGGCTTTATGTCTCAACACATTCCTGAAAAAGATATTGAAGAAGTTACGTATCATGGCTCAAATATGTGGGTGATAAAAATAAACAAATATATCATTGGAATCTTTCTCGATAATTTAACCAGCCTGGATTCCTATACCGTCTATACTGCCTATACAGTCTATACCGTCTATACCGAAAATCACCATTCATCCCTAATTATTACACCGTTCCTTACAATATCTATCCAATCCATGTCAAATAATATATTGCGCTGTTATGATCCCGTACATTTGAGCATAATTAATTGAAATTCATCAAATCGTAAATCATTAAATCAATAAATCATGAAAGCAACATTGAAAATAATCTTAGTATCCATGCTTATTATAACGGTTGGAAACCTGAATGCTTCGGCTTCATCCTGGGAGGGTAAAAGGGAAGATGTCGCGAAAGCAGAAAAAACGCTAAAAAAGGCTGTAATGGCCCTTGACCACGTTATGGAAGATCCTGAAAACAGCATACCTCAAAACCTGATAAATGATGCAGAGGGAGTTGTGATCTTTCCCGGTGCTTTCAAAGTGGCCCTCGGCTTTGTGGGTGGCCAGGGGGCGAGAGGGATAGCCATGATACGTCTAGAGGACGGTTTGTGGAGTAATCCATTCTTTGTCACGCTGGGTGAAGGAAGCCTGGGATTCCAGATCGGCGCACAGGCATCGGACATTGTACTTCTTTTCAAAGACCGGAATGATATCATAAAAATTGACCAGGCTGACATTACCCTTGGAGGAGATGTTGGTGTTGCAGCAGGGCCCGTAAACAAAGGTTCTTCATCCAGCACCGACATTACCTTTGAGTCAGAGATCTATTCTTATTACAGAAGCAAAGGTCTGTTTGCTGGAGTGAGCCTCAAAGGCGGAGTCTTATCCTACAATGAGGATGTCAGTGAATCGTTGTATGGCATAAATGATGTCACTACGGATGAGATCTTTCATGGGATTGAAATACCCTTCAACGTTTATGTAAATGACCTCATAGAGGCGCTGGTAATGTATGGCGAATAATATTGACTGATGGCAATAAAGCGGCGCGAACTACCTCCTCAAGCCGTTTGAAGTCCCTGTCCCGAAAATTCGGGACGGGGATTTTTGTTTTAGGCGCAATGCATTCGTATGAGGGTTGATATAAAACTTCTGCTATTTAAGATTCCCTGCTGCAAGGAATTGAGGATTATACCATGAAATAAAAACATTGAACGGATCTGCTATAAATCTGGCCGAGGAAAAGCGAGTACCTGTCGGAAACCGTGATGCACGTTTCGTGCTGAATATTGGGGGCTCATGGGATCCTTAGAATGTGTTCTGCACCAATCGAAATATCAAACCTTCTCCATAAAATAGCTGTTGCAGATACCCGCCCGATAAGGATCTATTATCCTGTTTCAGCAACCCCTTAACCTTGCAATGATATCTTTACCTAGACCTCTTGAAATCGGAATTATATCCCTGAAACATTTAGAGGTTAAACGGTAGCCGTTAGAATTTCCCCGGATGGTATAGGGGAAATTCAAATTTATCATGTAGGAACGGTGGCAACGGACAATATTGCCATTAGCAATCTGACCTTCAATTTTCTTTAAGGTCACCCGCAAAATTTTTTCATAAATCTCATCCCCCTTTAGCCATACAAACCTGGAGTAATTTTCCTGCGCTTCTACAAACACCAGTTGTCTCAGGTTTATCTGAAGCGTCTCCCGGGTATCTGACTGGATAGATACAATCCGGTCCTTCTTTTCAGGGACAAAAGTTTTTTCAACCAGTGAAATAAACCTAGCATTGTTTTTAAACTCATCCCAAACAGGATCCACGCGGATAAATATCAATGGTGTGATCCTATCCTCCAGGCACTTTCCAAGATACTCGAACATTTTTTCAGTCTCACCGAGGGCAAGAAAAATAAGCGTGTAATTGTAGTTTACCCAATGTGAATAACCGGTGTGTAGATCAGACTTGAAATCTTTTAGACATTCCAATACCTCTTCAACCCTTCCAAGTTTCTGATAGCAATAAGCCAATCCACCGTAAAAAGTCAGAAAAGTATCCGATGTAACAGCTATATTCCCAAATATATTTATAGCCAGATCATGTTCTCCTACAAACAAATGACTCCAGCCCTTTAAAATACTTGCCTCCTTAAAAAATGGATTATCAGCAAGGATTTCATCAAAAAGCTCAATGGCATTAATATATCTTTCCGAACGGTAAAACAATTCTGCCAGATGGAATTTTTCTTTCAGGGAAAGCGGGTCCAGTTTGGTAGCAAGCTGTGCCTCTATCAGAGATTCATCCAGTTTACCGGCAGCCATCAGATATAGTGCATTAAATCCATGGATACTTGCTGTACCCGGACTAAGTTGCATGGCTTTTTTTATCGACCTGGCTGCTTGCTCAAAATCCCAATCATACCAGAAACAAGAATTTGCCAGGGCAAGATGGGTCTCGGCAATATTTTCGTCAAGTAGGTTCGCTTTCCCGGCAAAGTCTTTCGCTTTGTTAAAAGCTTCAGTCGGGGGCATTAAACCTGATCCTCCGAGGAAGGTATAACATGCAGCAAGTCCCGTAAGCGGTAAAACAAAATTCTTATCTTTCAGCTGGGCAGCTTCAAAATATTGTATGGCTGCCTGTGCGGCTTCCAGGGAACCTTTGCTTAAATTAAACCGTCCTTTCAGGTACAGTTCATAAGCTTCCATACTACCGGTAGAAGAACCAACCAGGTTCAATCCCGCTTTCGTGATCCCAATACTATCCGCAAATTTTTGTGCAATCTTCGTCGAGATATCATCCTGGACCTTGAAAATGTCCTGCAGCTCACGGTCATATGTTTCTGAGAATATATGAAACCCATCGGAAGCCTTAACCAACTGGGTCGTCACTCTGATCCTGTTGCCTGCTTTTCTGACACTCCCCTCCAGTACATAGACAACTTTGAGCTGGGACCCAACATCCCTGAGATCAATATCCATCCCTTTAAATGCAAAAGCTGATGTGCGGGCAATGACATTTAATCCATTGACTTTTGTCAGGGCATTGATAATTTCTTCTGTAATGCCATCACTGAAATATTCATTCTCCACATCGGAACTGATATTCCGGAAAGGAAGAACCACAATACTATTCTCAGTACCAGATTCCTTCAGCTTATTGTCGTTCTGGATTTGCATTTGCAGCTCAATTTAAAAAATTGCCCCGATAAATAATTGAAAAATATCAAATATCGGTTACAATATTATAATTACCGAATATAATGTTGCAGCAATCCCCCAGTAGAGAAAAAAACCCCAGAAATAGGTATAGTAGGCAAGCCAACCTGCTGATGGGAATGTGTATTCTTTTTCCATGATCCAGAATACAATGCTAAAATAAATTGAAACTACCCCAAGCGCAAGCCATGCAAAATATCCCCATACATAGCCCAAAAGTACACCAATAGTCCCGGTACCAAGCAAGGGGAATATGATCAGCCAATCCGCCCATGCAAAGGCCAGGGCGGATTTGAAATGTGTTTTATCACGCCAATCTTCTCCTTTGCCAATGATTAAATCCTTTGTTTTCTGATCATCCGGTTTGAATAGCATCAATAATTGAGAAGCCATTAAAGGAAAAAAGGTGATCACACCAAATACCGCGATGATCCATGTTATTAATGTTGGTTTTATCATCATTTATTAAACAAATACTTTCCGGTTGGTCCATAATCCCAATACTCCCAGTAATGAGGGAAGGGCAAATAATATAAGGGCAGCCAGGGCTGTCATCAGGTGAGTATCCCATCTCTGGAAGGCGAAAAACAGTGGGAAATAAACACAGATCGCAAAATCCATCATCGCCGTAACAAGCCCGTACATTTTCTTTTTCAGCACTCCAATGAGTGCAATTATTGTTAGCGGCAGGGCCCAGAATATATCCGCCATGGCAATTCCCCATTCAACATTTGCCAGCGCCTTTTCAACCGGGTCTCCGCTGAAACTTTCGTTTTGAACTCCCAGCTGGATAGCCCCCTCCCAGTCTATCAGAGAAAAGGACTGCATGATCCATGCTAACATGGTAAATAAGATTGCTAACAGGGCAATCCAGATGCCGATGGTAAATCGGCCAACCGATTTGGTTAAGATTTTCATTTTATTATAGTATTGATGGCATGACGATGTTGAAAAATGATCAGCCATTCGAAAAACCTCAACCCGATAATTGTGAAAATTAAAAGGGTTTTCAAGGTAAACAGCAATTAATATTCCATAAGATAGTCATATTTTCCAATAGTGACTCATGGTATATGGCTGTACCCTGATGCTTAATTTGAAAGCATCTAATAGTCCATTTTAAAGAAAAGGATAGAATCTAGAGAGGTAGATATAATTGCTGAAATATACGCAAAAATTCCATCACCTCATCCGGCAATGGAATTATGTGCTATCTAATATAGAGAAGAATTTTGACAAGGAATACTCAGGCGGCCATTTCTCCAACTAATTCAAAACCAGCAGACTCCCATTCACGAAGACCACCGGCAAACCTGAATATCTTCTTATATCCATATGCTTCTAACTTCTGATATAAGCGGATACTTCTGTTGCATGCCTCATCAGTGCAGTAAATAACAATATCATCATCACGTGTAAGGCACCTCTGAATATCTTCATCCTTACAGACATTAATAGATCCGGGGATATGCATAGCCCGGAATCTATCTTCATCGAGTGCATTTACAAGTATAAATTTATCCTCCTGATCAAATTTTCTCTTTAATTCCTCACAACTAATATGATTCATAATAATGATGTTTTACAAAGATCTAAAATTTGTTTAACCTATTTGGGAAGAGAATTTCAGTCCTCCGTTAGATCATCTTCTGAGGTGGTGGACCTTTGGGTGGTTCATTAAAATTCATATTATGAATGTCACTGATCTGATCTCTCATCCATTCATCAAAACTGTGATCTGATTTACCAAGGGCCTGCATAAAATCATCAGAACCTGGTCCCTCATGAAGTACCACAGCCATTGAACCTCCAGGTGTTTCAGCATGCCAGATATCGTGACGTGTCAGGTTATAACGTTTATTTAAATCTCGGAATCCTTCACTTTTTGATCCTGATTTACAATTATCAATAAAACTTTTCCAGGCATCTAATTTGCCATCTACGATTGGAGCAACCACGAGTCCCATAATCTTATAATTTTAATTAATATATAATACATGAGTAAATATAAGATATATAGATCTGTATATTCTAATAATTCATTTACAAATAAGTATTAAATAGCATAGCAGTGCATGTGTCTGAATATCTACCAATTACAAAATCTGGTATAGAATAGTGGTACATGAAGAGTTTAAAGGTCATCTTCTGTGATTGGATTATCATCCCATATAGATTTTCTTTCTTAAATTTATAGGCCAACGGTTAAGAATCATGCCAAGATTCTCCTGCGGCCCATATAAATTAGTCCTTTAATGGCTTTTATTATCGTACTGGTTATCAGACATAAGCTATTCATACTCCTAGGATTATCCTGGCTGATCCTCTTATCCGGGAATCTTGATGCCCAGGAGATGACAAACTCAAGCATGAAGACTTTCATGATTTACAAATTCGCTCAGCATATTGAATGGGATAATGAATCGGAGATTGATACTTTTAAATTCGGTATTTACGGTTCTGATAGGGCTTTCATTTCTGAATTATCCCTGCTGGAATCAGTTCCCCTGAAAAACAAACCCATAAAAATCACTCAATTTTTCAGGATTAATGATATTGATGATACACAAGTCCTATATATCATTTATAATAATAATCCTGATGTCGACAGGATATATGACAGGCTATCCGGGAACAATACCCTGCTAATTACAGACCGATATGAAAAACCCAATAAGATCATGATCAATTTCCTTCCCATGGAGGAAAACATGATCCAATTTGAAGTCAATAAGGCGAATCTAATCAACGAGGGACTCACGGTAATGCCTGATCTCTTGCTATTGGGCGGTACTGAAATAGATGTTGCTGGTTTGTACCGGGAATCGCAAGAGGCACTTCAGGATATCATGGAACAGGTTGCTGTATTATATGACTCATTAAAAGAGCAAAGTGCTGAAATCCAAATTGGAAAAGCTGAAATTGAGAGTCAGAAGCAACAGATCAGAGAACAACAGGAAAATATACAGTCCCAGCAGGAAGAAATTGGGCTACGCGAAGAAAAACTTGCTGAGTTGACACAGGAAGTTGAGCAGCAACAGAGAAACCTGACTACAAAGATTGAGCTGATCAATGAACAGACAGAAAAACTGAACAGTCAGCAAAAGGAAATCGAGGACAGGAATACTGTCCTTGAATCCATTCAACAGGAAATTGAGAACCAGCAGGAGAGTATTGAAGAGCAAAGATCCCAGCTTACCGACTATGCTTCCCTGGTCGAAAGACAAAAGTTTGTTCTCTATATAATAGTGATATTTTGCTTATTAATCATCGGACTTGGATTCTTCATATATCGCAGCTACAAGATCAAGAAAAATGCCAACATGAAACTGGAAAGAATGAACAGGGCAGTCCGCGAACAGAACAGAAAGATAAACCAGCATAAACAACAAATAGAAGACAAAAACGAAGAGCTCCTTTCCCAGTCAGATGAATTGAAACAGGCCAATGAAGAGATCACTGCCACCAACGAGGCCCTGAATACACAGAAGAATGAACTGCGTTATACACTGGAAAACCTCAAATTAACTCAGGACCAGTTGATCCAATCCGAGAAACTGGCATCCGTGGGCCAGCTGACAGCCGGCATAGCACATGAATTAAATAATCCTGTGAACTTTATCAGCGGGAATGTGAAACCTCTTAAAAGGGATTTGGACGACATTTTTAATATCCTGGGTAAATATGAAAAGATTATTAAGGACAATGATATTAGTGATGATTTTAAAGAAGTTGATTCCCTTAAAGAGACACTTGATTACAGTTTGTTAACAACTGAAATTAAAAGTCTACTCGAAGGAATTTCTGAAGGTGCCCACAGATCCAGCGAGATTGTCAAGGGACTAAGGAGTTTTTCCAGGTTGGATGATGACAAATTCCAGTATACTGACCTTCATGACGGACTGGATTCTACTTTGATCCTGCTTTACAATAAGACCAAGGGAAGGATAAACATCCATAAGGAATATGGTGACCTCCCACAGGTGGAATGCCTGCCTAGCAAAATCAATCAGGTATTCATGAATCTCCTGACAAACAGCATACAAGCCATTGAAGAAAAGGGTGATATTTTCATAGAAACCATCAGTAGCGGGATAATTGTAAAGATCATTATCAGGGATACTGGAACAGGAATGAGCCCTGAAGTAAAAAAGCATATATTTGAACCATTCTATACTACCAAGGAAGTTGGTAGTGGAACGGGATTGGGACTGGCCATCAGTTACGGGATCATTGAGCAGCACCAGGGCAATATTGATGTGATCTCCGAGACCGGCAAAGGCACAGAATTTATTATTTCGCTTCCTATCGTTCAACCAGACAGCAATTAACAAATATATGGTAACAGAAAAATTTCCAATTCTCTATGTAGATGATGAGGAACATAATCTCATCTCTTTCGAAGCAACCTTCAGGAAGGAATACAAAGTCCACACCGCAAAAAGTGCTGAAGACGGAATTGCTGTCATGAGGGAGAACAACATTAAACTGGTGATCACCGACCAGCGCATGCCAGATATGACAGGTATACAGTTCCTGGAGAAGATCGCCCCGGAATATCCTGATACCATCCGGATGATCCTGACCGGTTTCAGTGACATTGGTGTCATCATAGAAGCGATCAACAGTGGCAGGGTTTTCAGGTACATTACCAAACCCTGGGATGAGAATGAATTGAGGATGACCATTGAGAATGCAAAGCAATTATTCGGATTGCAGATAAGCAACCGGGAGCTGATGGCATCCCTGCAACAGAAAGTTGAAGAACAGGAAGCGACATTGAGGCTTTTTATAAGGTACGTCCCTGAACAGGTCGTAAAAAAAACCCTTGAAAACAGTCAGGAGGCAATCTTCCAGGGTGAAATTCGAGACGTGGCAATACTATTTTGTGATATCAGGGGTTTTACGCCCATGAGTGAAGAATTATCTCCGAGAGAAGTTGTGTCCTTTCTGAATGACTATTACACTATCATGTCTGAAATTGTCAAACAATACAATGGTACTGTAAATCAATTTGTGGGGGATGAGATTTTCGCCGCTTTCGGAGCACCTGAAATGTTCCCTGACAACGAGAGCAATGCTGTCTTCTGTGCCATAAAGATGATGGAAAATCTAGCAAAACTGAATGAAAAATACCAGGAGAAATTCAAACGGGAGATCCAAATGGGGATTGGGGTCAATTATGGAGAAGTGGTGGCCGGAAATGTGGGGTCGGCAGAACGGATCAGGTATTCACTCACCGGCGATACGGTAAATACAGGAAAGCGCATAGAATCAATTACCAAGGACCATCCGAATTCCATACTTATCAGTAATTCTATTTACGAGCGGACAAAGGAGGTGATAGAAGCCAAGGCATGGGAACCTCTGCTCGTAAAAGGCAAGAAGGACAAGATTCTTGTGTATGAAGTACTTGGCAGGAAATAAATACTCCTAAAGATGGTAATACAGGCATGGGATATCTGGTTTATTCAGTATTTGCAGAACTCATGGGACTGGCTTGAGTCGGTGATGATTTTTTTCACTACCCTGGGAAAACCACAGGCTTATATGGCCATGGTGGCCATGGTCTACTGGTCCCTCGACAGAAAACTGGGATTGAGACTGGCCATCTTTCTTCTGCTGGTTGGCTCCCTTAACAGCATCCTGAAGCTGGCATTTCATGCACCCAGGCCCTACTGGATATCCACAGATATAAAGGCGCATTGAAGCTTCCAATGGTTTTGGAATGCCTTCCGGCCATGCCCAGGCATCCACAGTTTGGCTGCTGGCCAGCAGTTATTTACGAAAGAGATGGTTCTGGATCATTGCCATTGTGTTAACCTTTTTTGTTGGACTGTCAAGACCTTTCCTGGGAGTTCATTTCCCGACACAGATTCTGGCCGGATGGACAATCGGCATTGCCGCAATGATCTGCTTCCTAAGGTTTGAGAAGGATGTGGCATCATGGTTTCTTAAGTTAAAATTATACTGGCAGTTACTGTTGGTTGGGGGGATAACTGTATCTGATCATTTTAGTCGGAGCCGTCATCCTGCTGCTAACCGGCAGTTGGGAAATGCCAATGGACTGGATAGAAAATGCTTCTCCCTATCTGGACATTGACAAATCCTCGCTAAGATCCATTAGCATGGCATCTCTTGCCGGCAATGCAGGAGGTTTTTTAGGCGTTTCCCTAGGGGGCATCCTGATGGGCCGATCTGGCAGTTTCCTGGTCGAAGGCAAATGGTGGATACGCCTCTTGAGAATTGTCGTTGGACTGGCATGTATATTTCTGCTTTATGTAGGTTTGCAATGCATAGAACCTTGTGAAAGCCATCCTCTAATGCTGATAGGTTGGAGATTCCTGGGTTTCTATCTCATTTCATTCTCCGCATTATACCTGCTTCCCCTGTTATTTATCAGGCTGAAATTGATGAAAGCGGTCCGATAAGGATTGAGTAGTTTGAAAAAGAGCCGGATCAGAAGTTGATCCTGTAATACATGAAAAAGAAAAATCCCTGCTGATAGATCATGTCTATTTGATTGGTAGTTTCATTATAACGCCTTTCCCACTCGTTGGCCCTGTTGGTGACATTGGTCAGGTCGACGGCCACCTCATGTCTTACTTTGAGTCCGTTGTACTTGAATCCCACCCTTGTATCAATTCTGAAATAGGGCGTCAGCCTGTCCTCATATGCCTGGTCATATAGGTAAACATCGTCACCTTCCTGGAGAGTTCTTTCTTCATCATGAGGAATGATCCTCCTTCCCCCGCCCGCAACTGTCCTGATATTGAAGTCGATGGCACTATTCTCGCTTAATGGCAATTCATATCCGAAGAGGGCGTTGAAATTAAAATCGCTGTTAAAGGCAGTATTCCGTTGTATCCCATCACTGCCCTTGTATTTAGAATTCAAGAAGGATGTGGTGAGGAGAAAATAATATCGCCGGCTTAGAAATTTCTCCAGGGTAAATTCAATGCCATAGTTCCTTCCCGTTCCCTCATTGATAAGGCTATCCTCTATCGGATCAATGGATCCTGCGCCCACATTGATCAGTGAGAAATGGCTCGGCCTTGTTTCAACAGGAACATCATAAAGCATCTGGTTATACACCTCAGCTTTAAACCTGAGATCGGAGGAGATCGATAAATCATAACCAAGGGCCACATGGTGGCTTTTCGTAAATCCAAGATCCCTGTTGGTTTCGATATAAGTATCCCTGTCCCATGGATCATCACTTGTATAAGTCTTGATCAGGTAGAAAAATAAGGGTTGCAACTGGCTGTGTAGACCATATCCAAGGCTGAGGGATTGCCTGGAGGTTAGATTCCATCGCAAACTGGCACGTGGCTCAAGGCCCTGTGAATTATTCATAAAAAAATGGAGGTAATTCAATCCGGTATATAGTGTCAGTGAATTGCTGAACCTGTGCTGCCATTCAACAAAGCTCCTGAAAACATATAACCTGTCATCCTTGAAATTTTTGGCCGGAAACTTTACGAGACTATCACCTCCATCTATATCACGGTCAATTTCGTATTCATTATCCAGATAATAATCCAACATGTTATTCTCAATGGTAAGCCCGAAATTCATGCTGTTTTTTGCATTCAGTTTTGAACGTATCCTGGATGTTAACAGCCACCTGTTTTCCTTGTATGAATTGGTTATCAGCCTTCGTGTAACCATATCATTGACCAGAGAATCATCCCTCACAAAGGGCCGGCTTTGTGATAGGACCAGATCGCTGATAATACGTGTCCTGTATCCCAGAAAATGTACATGCTTAATACCAACAGCCCCGGTCCTTGCTCCTGTCGTTTCTGCAAGCTCGCGTTCATGATTGGGCCTGCTCTTGGTAGAATCTTTTACTTCACCAGTGATGGAACTCAAGCCACCAAATCCAAAAACTGAAATTTTGCCCTTCCTGGTTGGGAAATTCAATTTAAAGGACAAATCCTGGTAATGGGGCAGTGCCTCCACCCATAATAATTCATCAACCAATCCCAGTGTTGAAGTGCGGAAGTTAATCATATAGGATGCATTGCCTTCCTTGATAAAAGGTCCCTCTGCTCCAAACTCCAGTCCCATTAACCCAATTTCAGCCACATACTCCCGTTTTCTGTTATTCCCATTCCGCAGATGAAGATCGAAAACACCCGAAACCCCATTGCTGTATTCAGCCGGAAATGCGCTGGTTATAAAATCGGATTGTGCCAAAAGTTTATTATTTACAATGCTTATGGGGCCGCCAGTCGCACCAGGAATAGTAAAATGATTTGGATTCGGGATCGGCACTCCCTCCATCTGCCAGATCAATCCTATCGGGGAATTTCCCCTGACCACCAAATAATTATAAATATCACCATTCGGGAAATACACCGGCATAATTGGAAGCCATCCTTGCCGGATCTCCCCAGCTGCCGGGGTATCTTTCGGTTTCTTCCACCGTAAAAGAACGGGCAGAGATAGCCAGCCATGGGATTGATGGTCTGATCCTTACTTACATTTGCCACCACTGAAACCCCTTCCATTTCAACCAGTAATTCTTTCAGGCCTACATCCAGGAATACTTCTTTTCCAGTCCCTACAAGTGACCTCCCGCATGATGAAAGATTTATAACCAACATAGCTGACAAGCATAGGTATATCTCCCAACCGGGACATCCTCAAAAATAAATGCTCCGGATTCATCTGTGATCACACCTGTAATGGGACCGGCTTCAAGGATGAGGATATTGGCACCCAGTAAAGGTTTCTGGGAATCAGTATCGACGACTTTCCCCCTTATCGTCTGGGTGGGCTGGGCATGGGAATAAAGCCCGATGAAACCCAGGAATAATATAAGGATGGCACTACGCATCTGGTTCTGACTGAACCAAATTTATGTAATTATCGCATGTAAATCTTGGAATCTCTTGAAAACATGCTATAAATATCAATTCTGTAACCTCAGGTTGGCACCGAAATACAGACTGATGGAATTATGCAGAACAGTCATGTTGTTCTGCCTTGTACCCTGCAGTGCTCTTCCTTCTTCTGAATTGAATTCCACGGGATCTGAGAGGTTGACAAACTGGGTCCGTCCCTTTTCATATCCAAACCCATAATTCAGTCCGGTTACCAGATCATGTCCCCTGATATTGAGCCTCAGTCCGGCAGAAACACGATAAACATTCAGATCCAGTGCACGTAAGGTATGGTAATCTGAATATGATTTATAGTCCACACCTTTCCGGGAATTAAAATCTGTCTTGAATCCGGATAAAAAAACCAGGTTCTCTGCAATTTTCTTTCGATAACCGATGGCAATGTTCAAAACCGGCTTTGCAGCATGAGCAAATGAAAGAAATTCCTGATTAACCATTTTTTCAAATATACCCTCCGTGGTCATATTGGGATTAACCGGGACAGATATCATTTTATAGGGGTTTATTTTTGAGAAATATTCAAATGTAAGGAAGCCTGTTGAAGATTCATCATGATTGTTTAGCATAAAACCAAGGGCCAGGGAAAGGGGGTCCTTGTAGTTTGTTGAGATGGTTTTCTTTTCCTGTGAATCGGCAATGATGAAATCCTGCATGAAATCATCCCCGCTCTCATCCATAATATTGCTTTGCTTTTCCTTTCTTGAAATCCTTTTCCCATCTGAATAGACATAAAAAGAAGGTGTTTTAAAAGTCAGACCAACACTTAATCGTGATCCAGTGTAAAGCATCCCAACCTTAAATAACATCCTGTAATCATTGAACTTTACAATTTCTGAACTATTCCAGCTGGCTGAATAGAACGGGATGGGTTCTCCATCAGCAACAACTGTATCCAGCAAGGGCATGGCTTCAATGTCAATATCCATTTCATGCTTTAATGATTTAATCATCCCAAACCAGCTTATGCCCAGTAATATTTTAGCAGATGCCCTCCAAGCTCCTCCAATTCCCAGCCAGTCATCCCTGTATTTATTCCCATAACGGAATGTGGCATAGTATCTCTCGTCCCCGGGAAGGGATGGAATAATATCTGTCAGCCTGTCTTCTGTATTATCCAGGATCAGGTCATAGGAGGCATTGTTGAAGAGCGCAACCTCCATGCTGATATTTTCATTCCATTTGGGCTGAATAAGAAAAGATATAAACCTTGGCTGGACAATGAATTTGGAGGTATTTAGATCAATCCCATTGCCCAGCGCATTCTTCATCGTAAAGAATTCAAGGGAGAAAAGGCTGGCATTAATCGAGAACATGGTCTTTCCGCCTGCAGCTATGGCAGCGGGATTAAAATATATGGCAGAAGCACCAGACCCTCCTCCCACAACTGCTCCGGATAAAAGAGAAGATTCTTCATTAAAATTCTGAGTCCAGTAACCATATGACTGCCCCACTAAAGAAACATTTTGGATCATGCAGAAAAAAAATATGCTGTACTTAAGTATTCTACTGGTCTTCATAAATATGAAATTCGTAAGATCGGTCCCTGGGCTACAGACACATTAAAATTAGCCGAAATTTTGAGAATACATGATATGTGGTACACCATTCAATCTATTTTTCATAAATTGTATTTATTAAAACAAAAACCGGATCGTAACAATCTCAGTTTGGTACGATTGTTGAATCTATCCGGTAGAGATTCAAGTGTCTCATTTCAAACAGCTCCCCTTGAAATGAGCGGTAATTCGCTCTGATGTCAACTTATTATTTTATTAATCATATGATCCGGATGGATCATCTAACACTATCATGCTATGAAATCTAAATTTTATTTCATATCAGTTGTACTGATAATACTTGGGGTGCAGATCATTGCTGCACAGGACAGAATAATCAAACGTGATGGGGACATCATTGAATGCAAAGTTGCGGAAATCGGTTCCGATGAAATTAAATATATCCAGGCAGAATATGGTCCGGATCTGCAATTCGGTATTTTAAAATCGAAGGTTGACAGGATAATTTTTGCGGATGGGAAAGAATTGATGATTGATCACCTTGAAATTGCCATGGAAACGACTGAAATGAACTCTGCAGATCTATTTATGGTCCAGCGGAGAAATGCCGTTAAAATGGCCTTTCTTTCCCCTCTGACAGGAGTTACGGCATTTTCTTATGAGAGAGCGCTCAAACCCGGACGATCCTTTGAATTTACCCTGAGTCTGATAGGACTTGGGTTCAATAATCCTGAGGATGCTGCGGGACTGGGACTGAAAGCCGGATACAAATTCATAAGGAGCCCGGATCATTACATCAGGGGGATGCGGTATGCCCATATCCTGAAAGGCGGGTATGTTAAACCTGAGTTTTCTTTTGCAAGGTATAATTTACGTTCTAAAGATGAGGAAGTGATGAAGGGGGCACTTATGGTCAATCTCGGAAAGCAATGGGTCTTTTCTGATGTCTTCCTGGTGGACCTTTATTTTGGAGTTGGATATGGAATGACAACTTCCAGGATTGAAGACCCGGAATATCCCCATGATTTTGTGGTGGTGGACCCCGAATTCCCGCTGGCCCTGGATGCAGGTTTCCGGCTGGGATTCCTGATCAAATAGACGGTCCGTATTGAATTATTAGAAAACCCGGGAGTATTCTTCCGGGTTTTTTATTCCACCATGGAACTAATGAAAAAGTAACCCAGTCCACAGGCAAACAGCCATACCCCGTACATAGCATGTTCCAGGACACTAATAGCAAGTGATTTTGTCTTGTAGTAACGATATCCGAATATGAGCCCGGCCGCAAATGACAAAACCAGTACCATCCAGTTCTTATATAGGATATGCGCGAATGCAAAGACAGCTGCACTGCTGATGATCTTCAGAGCATTTCCGGGAAAAAGATCTCCGTACCTGTGAAAAAACATTGAACGATATGCGAGTCCCTGCGGAATTACACTGAACAATGGATAGAATATACTGATCATAAGAAGCAGCAAGGGATTTGTGCGTAATAACAGGAATACCTTTGATGAATCAATGATCCAGATCAAGCCCAGCATTACAATGGCGGATATCCCGAACATAATCAATATTTTATTCAGTTCTGCCCTGCCCTGTTGCCAATTCAGAATAGTTTTGTGGTCGAAGGTCGGATCATTAAGCAGGTAAAAGTACACTGATAATCCCATGAATAGCAGGAAGGCCATTAATGGAATATTCCATCTTTCAAGCATTACCAGCAGAGGAAGAAGGCCATAAAGGAATATGAGTTCCACAATCCTGCGGAGTTTATTGTTGGAGTATAGTACACGCTTTAAATCCATGATCAAAATAAATAAAAAAAACCCATCCTTAATTGCGGGATGGGCTTTCTTCAATCCTGAAGTATTTTGTATATTAAACTTTCTTGACGTTCACTGCGTTTAATCCTTTTTTACCTTCTGTAAGTTCGAAGGTCACTTCATCATTTTCAGAGATTTCATCGACTAATCCAGATACATGAGTGAAATACTCATTTTCGGATTCGTTGTCCTTAATAAACCCATAACCTTTGGAGTCATTAAAGAATTTTACTGTTCCTGTTTTCATTAAATAAATAAAATAATTAATAATTGACGCAAAGGTAACAGAATGATTGACATAGCCTATTAAATTGCTGTTAAAATTATATTGTGTATAATTTTCAGATAAATGCTTAATTTCGAAAATAACAAATGAACCTTAACCAATATTCACTATCACTAAATACCACGAAATGAAAAAATCAATTATCACATTTGCCATTATCGTCATCATATTTCTGGCCGTAACCTCCTGTCTGCCAGGCGAAAATCCAGTTCAGGACGTACCTTCAGATTATGGAAGTACAGCTGGATTCCTTAAGGGACTCTGGCACGGCGTCATTGCCCCTGTTACCTTCGTAATATCCCTTTTTACAGAAAATATTAATATGTATGAAGTACATAATAATGGGGGTTGGTATGATTTCGGATTTGTAATCGGAGCCGGGATCATCTTCAGTGGAAGCGGCCGTGCTTCCCATAAACGGAAGTAAAATCTTATAAATTACTATTTTTTTTTCAAACTGGGTAAAGGTTTGGAACTATTAGGTTGGACCTAATAGTTCCAAACCTTTACCCCATTAATTTGGTCGTTTCAATATTAATGATTATAATATAGTCGTATTCTTTGACTAATTTTTAATCATTATGATAACTAGAAGCGGACAGGCTGACTTACCACTACATTCGGGTAAAGTACCACCATGGTTGTATGAGCGTATGGCCAGGATGGCCAGGGCCATTATAGAAGCTGTAGTTGCAGACTATGGTAAATCATCATTTTTGAGTAAAATAAGTGATCCTTACTGGTTCCAGTCGCTGGGATCAGTGCTTGGTATGGACTGGCATTCATCTGGGATAACGACATCGGTAATAGGAGCACTTAAACAGGCTGTCAATCCAATATCCAAAGAACTGGGACTATACGTCTGCGGAGGCAGGGGAGGTTACTCTCGCCGTACCCCTGATGAATTAATGAACTATTCTGATATAACCGGCCTGGATGGTAAGGCACTGGTCAGGTCAAGCAGGCTCACCGCAAAAATTGACAACACGGCTATTCAGGATGGTTTTCAGATATATCTCCATTCTTTCATTATATCTAATACCGGAGAATGGTCCGTCGTGCAGCAGGGCATGAATGGCCCTGTCGGGATGGCTCGCAGGTATCACTGGCATTCTCCCGGTGTGCAGTCATTTGTCCAGGATCCACATGCTTCAATCGTTGGTGAAAATATGGGTAGAATCCTGAATCTGACTGACACAAAGGCTGATGTTACAAGGCAGGGCATACTGGATCTTACGAGGGAAAGTCCTGTTAAGATGATCGATGAGATTCGTCTAATGGTACTTCCCTCCCATCATGATGTCACTTACAGGGATGTTGATCTTAAAAGACTGGGAGCTGTACTGGCAATTGCCTATGACAGGAAATTCAAAGATTTTGAAGACCTTCTCCTGCTGGAAGGTATGGGCCCCAAAACCCTCAGATCACTTACTTTTGTCAGTGAAGTAATTCATGGTACTCCATCAAGTTTTAATGATCCGGCAAGGTTTTCATTTGCCAATGGAGGAAAGGATGGCAAACCATTTCCAGTGCAAACCAGCGTTTACGACGAAACCTTTCAATATCTCAGGAACGCAATCGAAAAGGCAAAACTTGGTATATATGACAAGCAGCGGGCAATTAAAGGGCTTGTACCTTTGGTTGACAGACTGGAACAAAATTTTAAACCAAATATGAAACACTTCTCGGATTTTATTGAAAAGGAGATCAAGGAATCACCGGATCATGGTGGAAAAACGGCCATGGGAAAACCTAAAGGACGGAAAATGAAAAAGAGAACAGAACCCAGTGATAAACAACTAAGTCTGTTCTCTTAAGATATACGAATTGGTTTTTAACGTCTTTTTTGACCTCCGGTACTGCTTTTCGACCTACTACTGCTTCCAGAACTAGTGCGAGGAGTAGCGCTTTTTGAGCTAGCGCTCCTTGATCTGCTGGTCGTACTTTTTTTCGGCTGCTGCTGACTCTTCTGGTATGTATATGTTCGCTGGCTTCCTTTGCTGCGAGCTTGTGATTCACGACCCAACTCGCGACCGCTGCTCTGATGGCTCCTGCTTGTTCCACTTCTGTTATAGCTGCTTCCTTGAGAGGAACGGCTGGTTGAGGTACTGCGGGTGGTGGTCGTAGTCGTTGTCCGTGTAGACGTTGTCCTCGCTGATGTACCTGTTGTACTTTGACCACGCCTGTCAGTATTTGCTGTTCTCGTTGCTGGAACATCACTTTTTTTCCAGGATCCATCTTCACGGGATTTCCAATTATCTCCCTTTTTACGATATACAGTACCCTGCCGGTCAGTATAAACATTGTTTTTCCGGTCCGCATTACTGGGTCTGCTATATGAGGATCTCGTACCGTTCTCAGCGGTACGGGATTTATAGGTTGTAGCCCTGGTTCCAGTATGTACTACCCCGGTTGGCCGGCTTTTGTAGATATTATGGTTGTTTGCTGTAGTGTATCCGTCATGGTACCCTGCACGGTATCCTGAACGACTGCTCGTATAGACTCCATAATTATATCCATGATAATATCCCCTGTAATATCCGCGGTTGTAACCATGATAGTATCCATGCCTGTATCCGTAACAGTAGCCTGCGGGTCCCCACCAGGATGTATAATAATAAGGGGTCCTGTAATAGCTGTATCCAACCCAGCCATAGCTGACACCGTATGAGAATCCCCAACCTGAGAAAGGATTATAGTGAACGCCATATCCATAAGTAACCGGTCTAGGATAATAATGCCTGCGATACCAAGGTCTGTAATGATATCCTGTACCGTAAACAATCGTACCACGATATGGATATGAATATATATAACCGGGCGTATATCCAACGTACACAACAGATGGTGTATAATCGTACACATGGACATACTTGACATTGTAAACAGGATACTCCGGGGGTATTTCCTGCACCTGGTCTGGTACAACAACACATACTTCCCAGGGGCCAGATGGAGAAGCTGATTCAAACCAGACGGCATTATCAACACAATAATATCTGTTATCAATCAATAAAACAGACTTGTCCGTATTCATGGCATAGGCCATTTTGGTTCCCTTGATCTGTCCAAACTCAGGATTACCATCATATGTTACATCTACGGTTGCTGTATTCCGGTCGATCTCTGCAGTTTGAGGAATCTCATTTTCCAGTAAAGCTTCGTGTGATTCCCTTGTGCCCGGTACACTTGATCTAACGCTACCCATTTCGGATTCCGTTTCAATCTGTGCAAAATCTGCCGGTACATCATCGGGATTTACAAAGCTCCAGTCATTCTGGTCCATGGATTTGGATTTATACCATCGTCCGGCAATAAGGATATAATAATCCTGGGTGTTTATATCCATCAGTATCTCATTCTCTGTGTTCCTCACATATAATAAGTTGGTTCCTTCAAGGGTAGCAAAATCCGGCTCACCATCCGTGATGATCAATTCTGCCGGCTCCTTGCTGAGTACAATTTTTGGAGGATAATCCAGGGTCTTGGCAATGGAATCAACATCTGAATCAGGTGCTCCTTCAGCTTGTTTGGCTATCTCCATAACGGATGTCGGGGGACTGGCAATCTCGCGCCAGGTGTCTTCCAACCTACCGGCTCTGTACCACCAGTCACCTCCTTTAAGATAGTAATACAGATCCGCCGTATTGTAAAGGATAAAATAGGGAGTGTTGATCACATACCGGAGTTTTGTGTTCTCAATATCCTCCAGAATGGGTTCTCCATCTATCAATATCAAAACAGCTGCCTCATCTTCAAAATAGACTTTTGGTGCAGCATTGTTCAGATTCTCGGAAAACTCCTGGTTCTTTTCAACCATTTCAAGGCTTGTTAAAAGTCTGTCAAGAGAATAAGTAAGGTCCATGGCTGGAATTTCACTTTCCAGCAGGTTAATAATCCTTTGCTCATCTTCTTCATCAGCATCGGGAAACTTTACAGATTGAATATCAACGTCTTCAAGGTCTACCAACCGGGTATCAAAATCCGTCACCAGTCGGCTCTTGAACCACATAGCACCGAATACCATACTTTCGCCTTTATTCTTAATAGATATGGCAGCTCTGGCATCCAACATGTCTCCATCCAGTGCATTGATCTGAGGTTGGTAGATTTTGATCTCTGCCGCTTCAGTGCTTAACTGTTTGGGCCATTCTGCTTCCTGTTTTTCGGGTTCCAGTCCAAAAACAGTACCCGATACCAGGATACAGAGTAAAATGAAATATGCTTTTATTGTTTTCATGGTTATTGTTTTTATGAAAAACTGTTTGTTCTGCTTATATGAAATTCAAATTCCGTGCCATCTAGTTGGAACCGGGTTCGCCAAATTACCGGATTTCCTTTCCAAAAGGAGTGAGAGCAAGCATTCCAAGTTTGAAATGTTGTAAGGCAAAAGGGATTCCTATTATGGTAATGGAAAGTATTAATCCAAAGACAAAATGGGTAATACTGATCCAGAGACCACCTATCAGGATCCAGATGATATTCATAATGGTACTCAGGCACCCAGGTTCATTTGATTTGTATACTATATCCTTACCGAAAGGTACGAGAGCCAGCATGGAAAGTTTCAGGGTTTGTATCCCGAATGGGATCCCGATAATAGTCAGGCAGAGAAGAATACTGGAAATAACATACATTATAAAGATGATCAATCCACCAAAAACTATCCAAATAATATTTCCGAGAATATTCATTTATCTAACAAATCCAGAAATATAAAGTTATGTATTTTCCATCTACAGATTCAGGCTGTTTGTCAAAATTAGTCAACATAACTCACTTGTATACTATATATTAGCTTTCAGATTGTCACAACGAAATTTTGTATGACTATGAAAACCTTAACAAAACTCAATATTCTGGTCATTTTTCTGGCCCTCGCAGCATTCTCATGTCAGAATGAAGAAGGATTCCTGTCTGAGCTTGCATCTGCAGAAACGAATTATTATGAAATGGAGTTTACCGTCCAGGTTACAGATCTTGATGGATTCCAGATCTTCAATGAGGAAGTATTCTCAGGCGGTCTTGATAAGATTCTGCAGGAAACTGGCATCAATGCAAAACGCCTTAATTCAATTTACCTGAAAGAAGCTGAATACAGCATGGAAGTCAACGGCAGGTATGAAGATCTCAGCATTATGCGATTTCTTGAGTTGACAATTTACACAGATGCCCTCGGCGAAAAGAAGGTCGCTAAGCTGGATCCTGTTCCCGAAGAACATGCAAAGGTTTCACTCAATCCAGCAAATTTGAATATCCTTCCATATTTCGAAGAAGGCAAGTTTATTATGACTGCTCAGGGATTTCTTGAGGAAAGGATCTATGAAAATGTAGAGATGCTCGCCAGGTTTAAATTTGAAGTAAAGGCTGGGATTTAGGCTTGTTTTTCGTATCTTTTGAGAAGTTAATCTAAAACCCTTGTTCGCAACATTAAAACATAAATTATATTAAAAATACTTTAACATCTTAAATTCTGCTGCCATGAAAAGACTAATTAGACTTTTATTTTTATTTTCCCTCATAGGTGTATCAACCGGAGGATGCGAACTATTCCAAGGTGTGAAATGGGATGAAGGTTACTATTATATCTTCACAATTAATCCCTCAGAGGCGGGTGAACACAATTTCAGCGAGGAGAAAATCCAAACTGATATTGATCAAATACTTGCTGACAATAACATTAAAGAGAAAAGACTCGAATCAGTTATCATCAAGGAAATCAAGGCAACCATCCAACCCAATTCCCATGAATCCAACTTTAATAAAATGGAGAGTGGAAAGATATATATGAAAGGAAAAGGGATGTCTCAGGTAACGGTCGCCTACTGGCCCAGTCCAATTCCATCGAATGTTTCTACGGTAATTCTTGATCATACATCCGATGAGTTGAAAGATCATCTGCTCTCCGGAGAACTTGACTTCTCAGGAATTGGAATCCTGAATGCAGCTCATGAAGGGGAAACTTATGTGAGGGTCGATGTTCAATTTGAACTGACTGGTAAGGTTCTTTTTTAACCATATCTGTCACAGGGATCTTATGCCTTGATCGGTAATAGAAAAGCTGGTATATCATTACCGGGTGTTCTGTAAAATGAACACCCGGTTTTTTTTATTTGGATTTAATAAAAATAGTCATCACTTTTGTGGGAAAATAATCCAATTTTATTATGAGAACAATTGCTGTATTATCCACATTTACAATGGTGCTGGCAATATTTTCCTGCCAGTCAGGAGAAAAATCCACAGAATCTGGAATCTCTTATTACCGTCAGCTCAAATTTTCGGAAACACCATTTGATATTTTCGCAGGTAATCATGAAATAAACGCCGATGAGGCAAAAAAGGTCAATCATTACAAGTTCACCCGTGATGATGAATCAAGACTGATAGCAGTTGAATACATGCGGGGTGATGAATTGCTCAGGGGATCTTCCACAGGTGCATCCAGGATAAAAATCAATTATGAGGGAAATAAAGAGACTCATCATTTTTTTGACCAAAATGGGGAACCAAGCAAGTGGGGAGGAGTATACACAGCTGTTTACGAGCTCGATGAAAGTGGTAAAAGAAAACGTCTGCAGTTTTTTGACAATGAAGGCAACCTGACTGAAAACCGCAATGGGATTGCCTGGTTTGAATGGAGTATCTTACCAACCGAGCAGGTCAGGGAGAACCGTTACAACCTGAATGGAGAAGAGACTGTATTGAACGAATTCTGCCCCTTTTATGAGTTAAGGTTCACATATGATGACGATGGATTGGTCACAAATATGGCTAATTACCAGGGAGATACCATGTACAATTGTACGGTTGAGAATTGCGGTGATATAGGCGTTTCATATTTTTCTTTCGACTACAATGATGCAGGCGATCTTACTACTTTTACAGTAAGCAGCCTGACGGGGCAATTATCTAATCTTTACTGGGGTTGGGCAAAGTTTGAAAACAAATATGATGAAAATGGCAATAACATTGAGCTAGTCTATTTTGACCAGGATAATGAACCACTCGCCGGTATGTCAGTCCCCGTTACCCAAATGGTATATGATGAGCGTGGCTTATTGATAGAAAGGAAGAATATGGATATTAACAGGAACCTGATCAATCATCCCCGGTCCGGAGTTTCTGTTCTCAGGTATGCGTATGACGAATCAGGACACCCATCCGATACACTCAGGTTTAACAGTGACATGACGGCAATCTAATGGAAAAACAGATCAATTCCTCAGTCCTTTGGGGATTGTTGCTTTTTATTGTGATTACGCTTGATGCATGCAAGCAATCGGGTACACCTCAATCTACATCCGAAAGTTCAGCCAGCTCTGTTATAACTTCCTTTGATGGAGCGGCTGGGATGCTGATCGATCAGCTACGTGAGCAAGGAGATTATGTAAACAGCAGACAGTTCCCTAGTATGATCAAAGCTCCAACGGTGTATGAAGAACTGGAGGGGAATATATATCTTATTGATCTTCGTAAGGAGGATTTCTACAAGAAGGGGCATATTAAGGGAGCGGTTAATGTCAGGATGCCCGGCATCCTGGACCATTTTGAAAATGAGATCCTCCCATTCCAGTATGATAAAATCATATTAATCTGCTATGGCGGACATATTGCTTCCTATACAACTCATCTTTTAAGATTATTGGGATATGGTAACGTTTATGCCATGCGCTATGGAATGAGTTCATGGAACAATGTTTTTGCCAGGGATTTCTGGGAAGCCAGGATCTCTAGTAACTACCAGGATCTGCTCGTATCTGAGAATAGTCCAAAACCTCCTTCCAGTTACCAGCCCGTTCTACAAACATCAGGGACCACTGGTGAAGAGATCCTTCGTGAAAGAGTCCAGCTACTACTTTCAGAAGACCGGGGACCAATATTCATTGACCAGGAATCTGTATTTAATAATCCCGAAGATTATTTCATCATCAATTTTGAACGAAAAGACAAATATGAATCAGGGCACATATCCGGAGCTATCCGCTACAAGCCGCAGGGCACGTTGGGTATACCTGCCGAAATGAGTACCATTCCCACGGATAGATCAGTTGTTGTCTACTGTGGAACAGGGCACAATTCCCAGTTTGCCGTTGCATATCTGCGATTGTTCGGGTATGATGCCAAATCAATGAATTACGGCAACAATGGTTTCATGCACCAGAAGATGATGGAAGAAAAAGAAGCGCTATCCTGGCATCCCTACACAGCAGAGGATACTCATGATTTCCCCTACGTGCGCAATTAATAGTTAAATACAGAATCCGGCCGGAATGTGAATAATGGATCCTCATCCACCAGAATCTTTCTACTGCCTTCAAAATCCCAGTTTTTTATCAGGGAATCCAGCACAGGTCCGGTTTCCAGCACATAAAGGTTTTCTATTCCCATTTGTCTAAAAAGGATCCAGTACTTCTCAGCCAGGTGCGTCTCACCCGAATATAATATGCGGTCTGATTCTATGCTTTTGAAAAACCGGGATATTTCACCTGCCCCCAGACGTTCAGCTGGCATGTTTATAGCTTCCGGCAGGTGGCCTTCGGCAAATTCTTCAACACCTCGCATATCTACCAGTTGCATAGCTCGTCCACCTATCTTCAATTCCTTGAATTTATATACTGATATGATATGTGTGTTCTGTCCGATCTGCTTAAGGATAGCATCTCCCGATACTCGGAAAGATTTTTTACCCGGAAGTGCCAGAAGAATCAGGATAACCAATGGAATAGTAAGGATCAGGAACACATACTTTTTCATCATTCACACCCCCCTACCAGTTCTGCTTCTTTGTTTCGTTTTACCTCAAGAAAAGCTATTTTCAGGCTATCCGGCATGCTGTTCATCCTGTTGAAAAAGTTCCTGGCCCTGTACCTAACCTCGAATGTAGCATTGTCAGCGGCACTGATCCTTTTACCCTCAAAAGTTGATTCCATCACTTCCCTGTACCATTCATTCATACCACCCTTCATGATCAAGGATCCGGCATAACCCCTTTGTGTACATAGCATCCAGGCTTCACCGGCCATCGTATTGCCATTTGAATAGAACACCGGTTTTACAACCGGATCATTAAGATAACCTGACCAATCAGGATTTAAGATGTCAGATACTGGAATATTGATGGCACCTGGTATATGGACAGTACGATAAGCATCAGGAGCCCTGACATCCACCAGTAGGATGCTTGTATCTTCATACACGACCATTCTTGCTACCTCGTCCACCGTCAAAAACTGTGCGGGTTCATTCATCACCTCCAGCATCCCTGGAACATTAAGTTCTCCAGATGATTGCCTGGCGTCAGGTAAAAGGATAATTAATCCTGCTAACAGGACCAGTATTGCTGACACTTGAAAACGGATCGAAGACATATAATTACTTCTAAAGACTAATATTCATTCGTTATATCCGGACGGGCAAATTTTTTCTCTGTTTTCTCAGCTATCCAGAACATGCCAATGGCTAAAACTGTTACCAGGAAAATAAAGATTGTATCACTGAGCCCAAGCGATTCCGAAAGCTTTACAGGTCCACGATTTCCTGAGACAAGAAATACCTGTATCAATGGGTAAGTTTCGGCAAAAAGAAATGCTCCCACAGCACCTCCACCTAAAAAAACAAATGCATCTATTTTCCCAATGGCTGCAGCACTTATGCCGGTGCCAGGACAAAATCCCCCCATAACAAAGCCCGCACCCATAATGCCTCCACCAACAATCGCAGGTCCGATATAAAATTGATTGTGGAATACAAGATCCATATCGAGCAAACCCAATGAACTAAGTATTCTTGAACCAATCATTGCAACAATTGCGGCTGTAAAGAAAACCTTCAGCACGGTAGCATCATATCCGTAAAACATCCCGGCCAGTTTCCGGCTGGATGAAAATCCTCCCTGCTCCAGGGCGAACCCAAATCCTGTTCCCACCAGAAATGCGCTCAACAAATTGATGAACTGGACTGTTTCAGATGATGTTAGAATTGGTGCCATTAAACTTTCATTATATCCAATTTTTCCTGAAAAACCAGGCAAATAAAAACCCTGATCCGAAAATAGCTATCATGGTAACGAATCCTGCCGTTGTTAGGACTGCCATACCTGATAGCGCAGCTCCACTTGTGCATCCCCTTGCCATCTGTCCCCCGTAAACAAAAAACACCCCTCCCAGGAAGGCCAGGATAAGCCTCCTCTGTTTGGAAATTTTTGGTGATTTTTCAATCTTCCATGTCAACCTGCCTGATATGGCGCCAGAAACAAATCCTCCAACCACCATTCCCAGAATTTGATACACAAGCCAGTTGTTGATGGGTTTTTTTCCATCCTGGTAATACTTATTGTAATAATCAGCATCAGCCACATGTTCCTGGCTGAGGGCTCCGACAACAGAGACGACGCAATACTTGATACCACCGCTTGCACCGAGTCCTCTGCCTGAAATAACCATGGCACCCAATAATACCAGTCCCAGTAAAACTCCGGCAAGGTAAGGATTCATATAGGGTCTTCTTCGCATCAGCTCCAAATGTATGGAATTCCTTCCAAATGCAAAATTTTATATATTTATAGACATGCTTCTTTCAATCGCCTACCTGGGTTTTTTAGTCTTTTTCCCATTAGCCCAACAGGAAGAGGATAGCTGGAAACTGAAGCGGGAAAAGGATGGTATCTCTGTCTCTATCAGGGAACAGGCTGATAGTCACATAAAAGAATACAAAGCCCGGGCAGTCATTGCCCATCCAATCCAGCAGGTATTTGACTTTTTTTCGGACCTGGAGCATCGTCCAGAATGGGTTTTCAGATGCACTGATCTAACTATCATTGAAAACCGGGGTGGGAAAAAAATTAAATACCATACTACTTATGCTACCCCATGGCCCTTGAAAGACTGGGACCTGACTGCTGAAGTGGTTTATACACTACATGAGGGAGACAATGAAATTGAAATCCTGACGGAGGATATAATGCTAGACTATCCAATCGAAAAAGGCGTAATACGAATGCCTGGTTACAGAGAATGGGTCATCCTTGAGAGGATTGATTCGGTGAATACCCTGTTTATAACAGAGGGTTATACAAATCCTGGTAAATCAATGCCAGCATGGCTGATTAATATGTTCCTAGTAGATGGGATATTTGATTCGGTATTTAAAGCCAGGGAGATATTGAATAACAATAAATAACTATTTTGTGAATCAATACGTATTGTATATCATGAATAAGATCACATCCCCTTTACTTATATACATCATTATTTGTATTGGCTCAGCATTAGCCGTTGCATTGTTTGCTGTCATTCAATATCACCTAATCCTCGGTGATCCTTTCCACACAATAAACTATATCATTCCTGTTTCTGTAGGTTTGATATTTGGATTTCTGCTTTCAAGGAATATCATACTCAGGAAGAAGCTCAAGAATGAAAGGGACCTGGTCTATCAAAAGAACAAGCGCATCAGGTCTTTTACCGGAACCATCGTGCATGACCTGAAAAATCCCGTTTCTGCTATTCATGGATTCTCGGGAATACTTATTGAAAAAGGAGATAGCTTCGATGAAAAATCAATTACATTTCTGACCCTTATCCATCAAAGTGCAACCGATATCCTGGAAAACATAGGGCTGATTCTTGATAAAACCAGGCTGGATTCCGGGATCAAACCTGACGAGCTTGAAGTCGGAAATCCATATTTCACCATCCAATCGGTGATTGATAAACACATAATATCAGCCCTGGAGAAGAGCATAACCATAAAACGATCAATTGATAAGGACCTGCCTGATGTCAAGTATGACAAGAACGCACTTGACCATATTATTTCGAACCTTATCAGCAATGCCATCAAGTTTTCCCCTCCCAGCACCCAGGTTAAAATTTATAATGAATTGCTATCTGACAGGCTTAAGATCATTGTACAGGACGAGGGACTGGGAATGACCGAGGAAGACATCGATAATGCATTCCAGGAATTCAAAATCCTCAGTGCCCGTCCTACTGGAGTTGAAACATCAACCGGTCTTGGCCTTTCGATTGTAAAACAATTGGTTGACCAGATCGGTGGAGATATTATCGTAAAATCTGAAGGGAAAAACAAGGGATCAACCTTTGAGCTAACCTTAAACATCGACTCTCAGCAAGGATGACAAAAAGACCTTATCTGCCATCGACGAATCATAACTGGAATGTAAACCTATGTCAAGTCTGGACTCAATTAGTTAGTATGGCCCATGTTCATTGGGATTGGAGAGTTTTAGGATTTTTTTAAAAAGACTTAATACTATTGGGGGTTTCTCTGATTTACAATCAATTGTATGGAAATAGCTCAAGTCTGGAAATAATAGCTTACCTTTGTCCGGATTTGAGAACTTGCGCTTTAATTTACTTTTTCTTTTCTCACACTTAGTTCATCACTGCTCTCCTTTTTAAATCATAAATTATAGAATCTTTTCAAGTAGGTTCGAATGCACATACTCCCAGTTAATGGAGTATTTCTGAATTATCCACTAAAAAATAACAAGTTGGAAAGTCAGTATCCTTTCAGTATGGATCATAGAACCTGCTATAAATTAATTATCAATTAATATTATTTTAAAAATGAACATTTATGTTGGAAACCTCAACTACGAGGTAAACGAGAATGACCTGGTAGAGGTATTTGAATCATACGGTACGGTCAATTCTTCAAAAATTATTACAGATAAATATAACGGAAGAAGCAAGGGCTTTGGGTTCGTCACCATGGAGAACGAGGATGAGGCAAATAATGCTATCAAGGAATTAAATGGAGCTGCCTATGAAGAAAGAGATATGGTAGTGAACGAGGCGAAGCCAAGGACAGAAAGTTTTAACCGTTAATAGCTAATAAATATGGAAAATGGAAAAGTAAAATGGTACAATGCCATCAAAGGATTTGGCTTTATCGAAATGGAAAATGGTGAAGATATATTTGTTCACCGAAGCGGTATAGAAACTCACGATGGAGACCTTCAGGAAGATCAGTCAGTAGAGTTTGAAACTCAAAAAGGTGATAAAGGTCTGTTTGCTGTCAATGTAAAACCGACTGATTAAATTATTTCGTTCTAAATCAATTATATCGGAGATCCTCATGTCCATTCCGAACATACAGGGAGGAATGGATATTGGTATTTCTGAGAAGTAACCAAACTGTAGATATTATATTATGAGGCAGCTGAAAATTACTCGGCAAATTACACAGCGTTCTGAAGCATCGATTAACCGTTATTTTCAGGAAATAAGCAATTATCCTATGATATCTACGGATGAGGAGGTTGAGCTATCAGTCCAAATCAGGAATGGGGATGAAGATGCCTTGCATAGGATGGTTGTTGCTAACTTACGGTTCGTGATCTCCGTTGCCAAACAATTTCAAAATCAAGGTTTGTCATTTCCCGACTTGATAAATGAGGGAAACCTGGGACTTCTTAGGGCAGCTAAAAGATTTGATGAAACCCGGGGATTTAAATTTATTTCTTATGCTGTCTGGTGGATACGTCAGGCTATTCTCCAGGCCATCTCAGAGCATACAAGGGTGGTAAGATTGCCACTCAACAGACTTTCTTCAATTAGTAAGATCTCCAAGGCGATTCCTTATCTTGAACAAGAGTTAGAAAGAGAACCTACGGAAGAAGAGATTGCAGAATACCTTGAAATGCCAAACAATGATGTAAGTATTGCAAATAAGATTAAAAACCGGCATATTTCTTTTGACAAACCACTTTCGCAAGATGGTAATGATGATTTCAACCTCTATGACCTCATTCACACTGGAAACATACCCTCCCCAGACGAGGATATCATGAGAGAATCTATCATTACTAATATCAATCGGGCTCTTGGCAAACTAAGTGAAAAGGAAGCCAACATATTATCTATGTCATTTGGTCTCTCTGATACAGCTATTCATACACTTCAAGAGATTGCCCACACTTATAATATGACATCTGAGCGGATCAGACAAATTCGAAACAAGAGCATCCTCAAACTGAAGATACTCCTGAAAGAAAATAGTACTTTCTTAGATTACTAGCAACTTAGAGATTACCCTTTGTTAAGATATAATATTAAATTGCAGCATCAATCAGGTTAGCAACCTGAAATGAACCAAACCAACGCATAGCATGATACCCGGGAAAAGTCTCATGAGAATAATATTAGCTTTTATTGTTTTCATTACATCAATTGGCTGTTCCCCTCCACTTGCTGATACAAGTTCCGGTCAAGGTATCCAGGAAATCATTGATAGTCTGGTAGCAAAGAACGACTTGCCTGGACTAAACCTCTCCATCATAAGGGATAATGGCAGACAGGAAAATTATTCTTCTGGCTATGCTGATATTGAAACACGATCTGATTTGAATGCTGATCATGTATTGTTTTCAGGCAGCATAGGAAAGACTTATGCAGTGGCTGTAATAATGCAATTAGTTGATGAAGGAAAAATAAACCTGGAGGACAGGTTCATTGATCGTTTCTCTGATACAGCATGGTTGCAATACTTACCCAATATAAATTCAATCACCCTAAAAATGCTTTTACAGCATACCAGTGGGCTGCCCAGGTATGTAATGAAGCCTGAAATTTGGAAAACCATCAAAGAGGATCCTGATAAGGTCTGGACCTATAAAGAAAGAATGTCATATATTTTCAATGATGAACCTGTTCATGAAGCTGGTAAAGGCTGGGGCTATTCAGATACAGGCTACATCCTTCTCGGTATGCTCATTGAAAAGATCACCGGCAAATACTACTATGATGTCGTGTTTGAAAGGATCCTGAATAGATTAACTTTAAACGATACATACCCATCCGTAAAAAGAAACATGTACAATCTTCCACAGGGGTACTCCCGGTTGCCAGAATTTTTCCAGATACCGGAAAAAGTGGTAACAGATGGCAAATATTGTTTTAATCCTCAACTGGAATGGACCGGTGGTGGATTTGCGAATACTACTCCTGATCTGGCCAGATGGGCAGAGGTATATTACAGCGGAACAATGTTCTCTGACTCTCTTTTACAAAAAGTCATATCCCCAAATGCATGGGGCTACCTGATTCAACCTGGCTTATCATATGGGATGGGTACCTTTATCTTTGACACCGAACATGGAAAAGCCTATGCTCACTCTGGATTCGTTCCTGGTTTCCTTTCAATGTTTGCCCATTACCCTGATATGGATATCTCAGTAGCCCTTCAGATCAATTGTGACTATGTCGCACAAAGTCTCAACTTAATCGATATACTTAACCTGGTACTGAAATAATAAATCAATCATGAAAAAAAACGCATATGCAGCCATCATTATAGCGAGTGCTCTGATTTGGGCCCTTGTAATCATTGGATGCTCCCTTAAATTAAAGGGAACGACATGCTATGAGGAAATAAATGGTATACTCATCGGAGGTGTGTTGTCACATATTCTTCTTTTTGGAGCATTGATTAAACCGATGCTGTCGAAAACATAGAAGACAGGATAAAATCCTGGGCATGAAAAAAAGTTATTCCACTGTTATTTATTCTTTCATTTATAAACGTCAGTTGTGGATTCGATACAACTGGTCAATACACCTATCAGTCCCCAGAAAATATACAGGATGGTTTCAAGGTAGGCACTTTGGAAGAGGTCAATATGAAATCAGGACCGATTGAACGTGCGGTGAGTGAAATACAAGGAGGCCGGTATAAAGAGGTTCATTCCATGCTCATTTTCAAGGATAATAAACTTGTGGTAGAGAAGTATTTCCAGGGACATAAATACAGGTGGGACGCTGCCCGCCATCATGGAGAAATGGTGACCTGGAACAGAAATATGTCCCATCGTATAATGTCTGCAACGAAAAGCATTACTTCAACCTGCATAGGGATTACCATAGAGCCTCTGCTGACCATGACCTCAGGATTGGAGTGGGATGAGTGGCATGCAGCCCTTAGCAGTGCGAGAAACGATATCGTGGGGATATGGTTTCAGGACAAAGATCCCATCAGTTTTATATTGGAAAGACCTCTGGTAGATGAACCTGGGACAAGCTATACTTATCCAAGGAAATATGATTGTTCTGGGAGAGATCATCAGGAACGCAACGAAAATGGATATTGATGATTTTTCTCGCCAGTATTTATTCGAGCCTTTGGGAGTTGATTCTTCGAATTGGGTACAAAGATTCGAAAATGGTGTGCTTGAAACAGGAGGTAGTTTAGTGATCACCCCAAGAGATATGGAGAAAGTAGGAGCGACATTTCTGAACCAGGGAGTTTGGAATGAAAAGCGAATTATCTCCGGACAGTGGGTCGAAAAATCTGCCACTTCCTTTCAGGGTAATCATGGTATAAACATCCCCGGCGAGCAATCGGGAAGAAATGGCTATTCCTATTCCTGGTGGATTAAAAGATATACGGTCTTTGGCAAAAAAGTAAACATGTATTCAGCCAGTGGCTGGGGAGACCAACACATTATGGTCCTGCCGGAAGTAGATATGGTAGTCGTTTTCACTGGTGGCAATTACACCACTAAAAGGCCTCCATTCAAGATTCTGAAAAAATATATTCTTCCTTCCTTAAGGTAGATTGTTTCAGCACAAGTAAACAATGATTGCTGCTATTTATTTTTCATGGCTGATTTATCTTTTACAAAATAATACTGCTCTCTGAGTTTCTCCAGAAAGCCTTGAATTGATTTCAGTACTTTCTGTGCCACATTCAATTTCTCATCAGCCATAAAATCACTTAACATTTTTGAAAATTCAGGGGTTCTCAGGTATCCAAACGATTTATGATGGTTGGTTTCCCCATTTATTTCATAATTATTATTTATTAAAAAGTCGGTGGGAAGAATTCCCCTTTCATTTTCTCTAAAATCATCAGAGAGTTTATAATTAATGGCTACAAGGTCTTTAATATCTGTAAAATTGAACCAGTTGTTTGTTACTCCCGGAGGTGTGGCCATGATACTTTGGCCTTTCGATTTTTTCTTTTGCTCTGCAGCAATCTTGCTTACAACTACAGGTAATCCCAGCGGTGAACCAATGGTTACTAAAGTATTGACCCTTGCTTCGGGAATGAGAAAATTCATTACATCGAATGTGATAATAGACCCCATAGAGTGAGCGATAATCATTATATCAGAATTTTGATATTTAATTATACATTTTGCAAGCCTTGCCTGAATAAAATCATGAGCCTTACAACTATCCTTTGTTTCACCTTTGCACTCTTCCATATAATACAAATCCAAATCCCTGAAGTATTTTTTCAGGATCGTATCAGTAATGAAACTATAGTTCAAAGACTTATCCTCATTTAAAAATATATTATTTAACTGATCAGAGATAAATCCGATGATTTTTTTCTGAAATGGATGCTTTTCATCAATAATGGTTTTTGGTGCTTCGATATATGGCTCATCCAGAAAATACGGACTGTGTTTATCCTTTTCCCATCTATTAAGTGGTTTATCATAAAGTATATCGGCCCAATATACCAATTCAAATTTGGGTAAACTTTGATGGATCCCACTTGATTTTAATCCTTCAATCATTGCTTCTTTCCACCATTTTTGAAGCAAATATTTCGGGGGTTTATTGCCCAGGCCATGGATGCCAATAATAACCTTCCTCATATCTGATAACTCACTCAGCGAAATAATTAAAATAAAGTTAGTTCATACTATCAAACTATTCAATGTTGTGTAGAGTGAGAATCATATTAACACAAGATCTTCAGGTCTAATAAATAACTCCTGCATTTAAAACATGATTGGCTGTTTTGTTTTAATTCATAGTTCCCCATTCTCAAATTTTTCAATCATCTCGCCGGCAATACTTAGATTCGAAGAATGTTTTGGGAGATTTCCCCTGGCGAACCATGCAGCCTCTGCAATTTCTTTCCTATCTATAATAATGGGCTGATTTTCATCCGCTTCAGCCACAAAACCAATCATCATAGAACCTGATAAAGGCCAGGGTTGACTTTTAGAATAACGGATATTCTTAATATCTAATCCCACTTCTTCTTTAACCTCACGAGTTAAAGCCTCCTCTAACGATTCACCGACATCAACATAGCCGGCAATTAATGAATACCAGTCTCCTTTAAAATTTGAACCACGGGCAAGCAGTATTTTATTATTAGAAATTATAGCTACTATAATTGCCGGAGAAATTTTTGGATAAACAATGGTATGGCAATCCGGACATATCAGGGCCCTTTCATCAGGCTTTTGTTGCGTCCTTGTCCCGCATTTTCCACAAAACTTATTTAGCGAGTACCAGTTCATCAGATGGAATCCGACAATACTGATCCATGCTATTTCCTGCTGCCTGATAGTTCGGAAAAAATCAATTTCCTTGTAAACAAAATGGGGCTTAACTTCTTTCAACTTATCCCATATAAGAAAACACGAAATATCATTAAGTGTAAATAAAAATGTATTTTCTGTTTTATCTGAAATTACTGAAAAATCTTTTTTTTGTGGTATTTCTAATTCATTATTCCTGGTTTTCAACAATAATGAATTTCCATTGTAATGGAGGACATAATCCTTTCCTCCAATATTCTTATTTGCGAGATAATTAATATTAAATCGGTGAGGGAAAATTTCGTGAATCATGCCGATAATTAATTTTCATGTGAAGATAGATAGAATTAGTTTTGATAAAATTCCAAATCTACTTTAAGATTTCCTCTGAAAGACAATTTTATTATGCCTACATTCGCATCCTTTTTCATAACAGAGTAGGCATAAAATACAGTCTTTGATGATTACGATAGCAGGACTAAAAATTCAATTTGGAAAAAGAGTATTGTTCCAAGATGTAAACATGAAATTCACCGCAGGAAACTGTTATGGAGTTATTGGAGCAAATGGAGCAGGAAAATCAACATTTTTAAAGGCAATTTCAAAAGACATAGATTCTGCATCGGGGCATATTACTCTTGGTCCAGGCGAAAGGCTGTCAGTATTAAGCCAGGATCACTTTGCTTTTGATGAGTTTTCAGTCCTTGATTCCGTCATGATGGGACATTCGCAAATGTGGAACATCATGCTGGAAAAAGATGCGATATATTCCAAGTCCGATTTTACTGATGAAGATGGAATAAAATCAGCTGAGCTCGAAGAACAATTTGCAGAGATGGATGGATGGAATGCTGAAAGCAATGCTGCAACTTTATTGAGCAATTTGGGAATTGAAGAGAGATTTCATAAAACCCTCATGAAAGAAATGAGTGGGAAGCAAAAAGTGAGAGTTTTGCTAGCTCAGGCGCTATTTGGCAATCCTGACAATCTGCTGCTTGATGAGCCTAACAACGACCTGGATCTGGATACGGTAATGTGGCTGGAAAATTATCTGTCTAACTACGAAAATACCGTTCTTGTTGTCTCTCATGACCGGCATTTTCTGGACTCCATCAGCACTCATACTGTTGATATTGATTTTGGAGAAATAAATATGTTCGCCGGGAATTATAGTTATTGGTACCAAAGCAGCCAGCTTGCACTAAGGCAACAACAAATGCAAAACAAGAAAGCTGAAGAAAAAAAGAAAGAGCTACAGGAGTTTATTCGACGATTCAGTGCAAATGTTGCCAAATCAAAACAGACTACCAGTCGAAAGAAAATGATTGATAAACTTAATATTGAAGATATTAGGCCATCAACTAGAAAATACCCTGGTATTATTTTTAAACCCGAAAGGGAGGCCGGCGATAAAATACTAGATGTTAGCGGATTAAGTGCAAGTATTGATGGTAATGTTTTATTTAAGAATGTTGACTTTTCTGCCAATAAAGGGGATAAAATCATATTCTTATCCAAAGATCCAAGGGCATTGACTGCTTTCTTTGAGATTATAACCGGTCATCAGGCACCGGACTCTGGCAAGTATCAATGGGGCCAGACTATTACCTATGGGTATCTCCCACTGGATAATTCTGAATTCTTCAAGAACAAAATGAACCTGTTCGAATGGCTTTGCCAGTATAGCAGTGATACTTCAGAAATCTATATTCGAAGCTATTTAGGCAAAATGCTATTTAACGGGGATGAAATCTACAAACAGGTGGATGTCCTGTCCGGTGGTGAGAAAATGCGCTGCATGATATCAAAAATGATGCTTGCCAATAGTAATGTACTTGTTTTGGATACCCCTGCGAATCATCTCGACCTGGAATCTATACAAGCATTCAATAATAACCTGACCAAATACCCAGGGAATATTTTTATGTCCTCTCACGACCATGAATTCATTCAATCCATATGTAACAGGGTTATCGAGCTGACTCCCAAAGGTATTATTGATAAGCTGATGGAATACGATAATTATATTGAAGATGAAAAGATTAAGATCTTAAAGGAAAAAATGTATCTCACGCAAAGCACATAGTACTACATGCCGCAATTGAGGAACATCGATTTCAGTTCAATCAGGATTTCCTGATCACTTCAAATCAGGTAAGAATACACAGCTACCTGACAACTAACGATCTGTCGATTCCCAAAACTTATCTGGAATCATTAACTAAATCTATTTTTTGATATCATAGGCCATTAAAACATTGCCATGACGGATATATAATACTCCTTTGTGGATCACAGGCTGCGCCCAGTGAGGGCCCACACCTTCTGATATACGAAAAGAACTAATGATTTTGAAATCATCAGGTGATGGTTCCACAAGTGCAAAATTCCCCCTTCTTTCTTCGTAACAATAAAGCATATTATCCGCTGCAATAATTGAACCCTTGGTATACCACTCTTTCTCATACATAGTATCACCAGTTTTCCAATCAATGCAGCACCAATTTCCCTTTCGATTGTCTATCCAGTTTGCACCATAGATGTATTGACCGACACGTACAACCTGGCCGTGATGACAATCTAAAATTGAGTTCGTCCACTCCTGTTGTATATCATTTCCTTCCTTTATGAGTTTAAACATTACACCAACATGATCATACCCACTCGTTACAAAAAGATGCCCATCGTGGTACAAGGGTGTAATACAATTATTTCGTGGTGCCCAGAGATGAAATGTAGGTGTCTGAATATCCGAATACTTTTTTTTCCATAAAATTCGTCCATCCTGGGCATCAACACCAAGAAGGTAATTAATCGTTATGTTAACTATGATTTTTTTCCCGCCGAAATGTATAAGAATTGGGGATACAAAAGATGATGTATCATTCAGGCTTTGAGTTTCCCAAACAGTCTCACCTGTAAATTTGTCCAGTGCTACCATGGTAGTCTGGTGACCAGCAGGTGTATAAACCACTTTATCATCCACCAGCAAAGGGGATTCAGCAATTCCCCATATCCAGGGTTTGCCCTGAAATTTTTCAAAAGCTGGAACTTCCCATTGAATCTTCCTCTCACTATTGTTAATACAAACTACCTTTCCACGTCCGCTTATGAGATAAGTACGGTCCCCTTCTACCGTTGGGGTGCATCGGGTATCAGGATAGGAAGATTTTCCTCCAAGTCCATAACTGAGCCTCCAAAGTTGATTTCCATCAAAATCCAATGCAGAAAGATATTCTGTTGAATCTTCCAGTCCTGCAACAAATATCTCCTTATCTGTGATACTAGCAGACGAAAGACCTCTACCTATATCTTTATTTACCCAAAGTAACTCTGGACCATTTTCAGGCCAGGATTTCAAGAGGCCTGATTCCGGAAATACTCCGTTCCTATCAGGACCTCTCCATTGCGATATTGATTGTGCTAAAACTTGCTGAGATATTATAAGTACAATTTGTAAAATAAAGTAATAACGTGTCATGTAGTTTTATAGTGAAATCAAGCATCTAAAATCTAATGTCTCTCAATAATACAGATAATCATGGTACAATAATATATTTTCCGAAAATGTTTTGTTTGAATAAGCTGGCTATTCATACCTCAATGCCTCCACAGGATTCCTGCGGGATGCTCTCCAAGTCTGTATGGAAACCGTTAAAAGTGCGATGGTAACAGCTATACCCCCAGCCAGGGCAAAAAGCCACCAGCTGAGATCTGTTTTATAAACAAAACTCTCCAACCATTTCCTCATCGACAACCAGGCAATTGGAACGGCCATCAGATATGACAGGATTATCCACTTTATAAAATCCCAGTTGAGCAGGATCAATATTTGATTTGTTCCAGCTCCGTTAACCTTACGTATACCTATTTCTTTTATGCGCCGCTGCAGATTCAGAAGCGATAGCCCAAGTAAACCCATTGAGCAAATAAACAAGGCAATTAATGTAAACCCGGTCAACAGATTTGCCTGCAGAATTTCTGTTGAATAAACATCCCTGTACATAGAATCAACATACTCATAATCCAAAGGATATTCGGGGAACATCTCACTCCATACCCTTTCCAGATCTGTTAAAGCAGTAGTTTGTTTCCCAGGCTGAAGGGCTATCACAATATTTATAAGCCAGAGCTTCTCTCTTTTAAATAAGACCAGGGGCTCAATTTCCCTTTTCAGGGTTGAAAGATGAAAATCCTCTACCACACCAACAATTTTTCCATATGGTATCGATATGTCCTCGGAATGAAAGAATAGTCCGAATCCTTTGCCCACAATTGAATCCGGATCCACATAATTCAACCTTCGCATGGCTGACTCATTTATAATATACTCTCCTGCACCTTCATTGTCCGAAAATCTTTCCGAAAAATTGCTGCCGCCGATAAATTGCAGGCCGAACAGGCTTGCAAACGAATAGTCGCAGGGAAAGATCCCAATCCTGTCATTGATTTCCTCTGTTTCGTCAGACACAAATCCTTCCATTGTGAATCTGAACATATCGTTAGCCTCACCTCCGGGGGTTCCAGCATGGCTGAAACAGATCTAACGGAGCTATACTTCAGCAATTCCTCTTTAAACAACGGGAAATGCTTCTGAATTTCAGAATGCACGCTCATGCTGATCAGGTTTGCATCCTTTACTCCCAGACTGCTATTGAGGGCATAAGATGTCTGACGGTGGATAACGAATACGGTAATTATCAAGGCGATGGAAATTGTATTTTGCGCTACAATCAATCCCCTGCTGATTCCTTTCCTTCTATAACTACCCTTACCGGATAGCTCGAGTGAAGATTTGATATTATTCACAAATTGCCTGATCAATGGCAGAGATCCTGTTATTATCGCTAGCAGGCCAAAAAGTACGACTATTAGCAGAACAGCCGGGATATTGCCTTCAAACAGTTTAAGTGAGAACCGCCTCTCAATATAGTTTATAGATAAAGCGACCATCAAACCACTGCATAGTATAGATATCAGTGTGATTACGATTCCTTCGGTGAGAAAATATTTCAATTGTATCCGGTTGGATGCGCCAAATACCTTTCCTATATAAAGGAACCGGTCGCTGTAACCAGCCATTCCGATGTTGAGATTTAAATAATTGACCAGTGCAATAAACAGAAGCAGCAAAGCAGCTATGGAGAAGGAGTAAATAACCGCAGTATTGCTGTTTGTTTCAATCTCTCTTGTTTTCCTGGAATGCAAATGAATATCCGAGATATTCTGCAGGTGGGCGAAGACATCAACCTCGTCCGGATCCGCGTTAAATTGGGAAACATAAAAATCCCTAAAACCTGAGATTATCGTTCCCGGATCGGTCTTATCTTTCAACAGTAAATATGTCCATGCCCAGAATTCCAATGCGGATCTGTCAACCGGGGTAGTAATAAAATCCGGATGAAAATGGCTGTTTTGAGGAAAATCTCTCATAATACCCTTAATGACAAAATCAGTATCCTCATCGTAATATTGTCCGGCAGGCAGCGTCAGCATCCGCCCGACCGGATTACTGTTCCCGAATGCTCTTGCTGCAAAACTTTTACATATTACCATCGAACCCGGACCATCCAGAACATCTGCCGGATTGCCTGCTATAAGATCCCCATCGAATACATGGAAAAAGGTGCTGTCGCATTGAAAAGCCTGGTTCACCTGGATATATTCTTCATCCAGCTTCATTACGCCTCCCCTGACAGGTGCCAATCTTACAAAGTTCTCGATGGCTGCAAAAGATTCAGCCAACTCAGGAATGAAGCCAGGTCTGTACAATCTGGCAAAATGCTTCCCGGAGAAAAAAGCCTGACTGGTTGTTGTGAACCGATATATCCTGTACGATTTTGAATGAAATTGATCAAAAGTCAACTCATGCTTCAGGAACAATAAAATAAGCAGGATGCTACTCAGAGCAAGACTCAGTCCGATTACTTTGATGAAATTTAGAAAAGGTCTTTTCTTAAGATTTCTGCGAATATATTTTAGTGTCATTGACACCAAAAATAGTAAATGACAGGGTATAAAAGAGTTAATTTATGTTAAACAAATTAATCAATTCCTATGGATCTTGATCAATCGTTTTCGTCAAAAAGAATAATTCAATAAAATATCACACATCATTGATCTATAAGGCCTTGCGGCGTCAAGACATGGTTTCAGCTACACCACCTGATCCTTTATGGATTATTATAGGATTTCCACCGATAAGTTAAATATTCTGGCCAAGGTACCTTGATTTTGGACTCTATATAATATACTGTCTCATAGTATTTTAACATTTTTTAACTTATATATCAGTTATATAATTGTTTTTGCAGTTGTAAAACTGCTTTGTAAGTTATATATTTGTTTTCAACCAAATCAATAATTATGTTTTACTCATTCATGCAATATCTGGCGGAATCATCTATCTGCTTATTATTCTTTCTGCTAATCTACAAATTGTTCATCTCAAACAGAACCTACTTTTCCTGGATGAGAGGATACTTACTGCTGGGCTTGCTACTAAGTTTGATTATACCTCATATTTCTTTTCCTGGTAATTTGTACTATTCCCTGTTCGGAACGACGCTTGCAGAATCAGGCTCCTCATTCTCCTTGCCTGATCTGGCAATAATTTCAAATCCAAACAATTTTGATTCATATTTCCAATTAAATCGAAGCATTTCATCATGGACTATCCTGCGGTATTCATTAACAGTCCTATATATTTCAGGTGTGGTATTTAAAGCCATCAATCTATGCAGGAATTTACTATGTATTGGAAGTACAATCAGGCAAAATCCTAAGCAGAGGGAGGGCAGATTCCTGATTGTCAAAGTGAAGAATGATCTCCCCGCATATTCCTTCTTTAATGTAATATTCATTAATATGGATGATGACAAACTCAAAAGTTCTGAGCTGCTGAAAATTAAAAATCACGAAATAATTCATGCAAAAAAATACCATACTCTTGATACGCTATTCGTAGAAATCGCCTCTATAGTGCTCTGGTTCAATCCTCTAATGAAGTATCTTAAATCCTCCTTACAGGTGGTCCATGAATATATCGTCGATGAACAGATGACACAGGGTCATGCATCAAAAAAGGATTATACTGAATTGTTACTCCGTTTGGTTTCAGAAGTAAAAACCAATAGCCTACTCGCAAATTTTTCGGGAAATCAAATATTGAATAGAGTAACTATGATCACCAAAGTAAGGTCACTAGCCAAATCAAAGCTATGGTTTTTATTAATACTCCCATTAACGGCATTCTTGTCATTTTCATTCTCCTTTTTTGAAATGGATATAAAAAAATCAACAATATCAACTCCTCAGAACAATCAGACAATAGAAAGCGGGAATCAGAACAAAATTGGCAATATTACATGGGAAGGCAATACATTATATAGCACTGATCAATTAAATGAGCGCTTAGGTTTAAAAAGAGGAGATGAGTACTCAAAGGAAGCTGTGATGGAGCAAATTTACATGGATAAGACTGGTCTTGATCTCCTATATTTTGATAAAGGATATGTATTTTTCAAACCTGATATCATTGAAAAAGAAGCAGAAAATGGATTTATTGACATAACCATTTCTATTTATGAAGGAATACGTGGGAAAATTGGAAGCGTAATCATTAAGGGAAATGAGAAAGTCTCTGAAGAAGATATCCAGAATCGTATTCTTGTTAGGCCAGGTGATCTATTCAGTAAAACTCAAATTGTTAAATCTGTCAAAGCACTGGAAGATTGGGGGATGTTCATTCCAGGTAGTATTACTCCTACTCCTATACCAATACCTGATGAAATAATCGATGAATGTGCAGTTATAAATCTTGAATTCAAAGTCATTGAAAAATAATATTGTTATGGAGGAATTAACAAAAGCAGAAGAGCGCATAATGCAAATATTCTGGAAACTAAAGAAAGCATTTGTAAAAGATGTCATTGCTGAGTTTCCAGACAATCCCAAGCCCCCATATAATACAATTTCTTCAGTTGTAAGAATTCTTACTCAAAAAGGATTCCTTGGTTTTAAGGCTTATGGAAAGACCTATGAATATTATACTGCAATTGATAAATCTGAATATCGGAAATCTAAGGTAAAAAAAATAATGGCAGGATATTTTAGTGATTCTCCTTCATCATTACTCTCATTTATTGTAAAAGAAGAAAAACTAAGCAAGAAAGAGATTGAAAAACTCAAGGAATTAATTAATGGTATTGATTAATGAGACGAGATCTGGAAATATTTAGTAGCTATTGTATTTTGACAAAAACAGCCATTATATCGAAAATCCACAAGATTAGTATAGCTGCCTGATAATTAACGTTCTGCTGAATTTCAAAACCATCACCAAAACCGTCATCTCTCAAAATAAAATCCCCGTAGATGGTTAGCCTACGGGGATTTACGACGTTAAAGCATGGTGCCAGCTAAAACAGTACCCTCAAGGTGATCAGCATCAGCAACAACCGTCTTGGGTCCCTTCCGGCCCACATGGCCCACCAGCTACTTTCCCATTCATTTTCTCCTCGAACTTTTTGCGCCACTCCGAACCGGGGTGACGGTGAAAGCGAGGATGATCCTTACTGCGCCAGGACCTGCTGCTTTTATGTCCCGGGCCCAATCCTGAGAGCAGGATCTTTGAAAGAACCAATATCCCAAGTGTTTGCCAGTAGGTTAATATCGGACCGCTGAACAATTCAGGTACCAGCCAGTTCCATAATAACATCACCACGTAGGTAAACAATGCCATAAAGGCAACCCCCATGACAACAAATTTTCCAAAATAAAATACTCCTCTTGCTTTCATGACTATAAATTTTAAAGTTGATTATACAATTCTTTTAACTTCTTCCTTAGAAACAGGATAGCATACCGCTTTCTGGAGAGCAGGGTATTGACCCCTTCACCGGTTGCCACTGAAATTTCTTTGAAACTCTTGTCTTCAAATTCATTCCAGATAAAAACATCCCTTTGTTCCTCCGGCATCTCATCCAATGCGCTATCAATCGCTTCCCATATCATATCCCTCATCATTTCATCTTCCGGGTCCCTGGTCAAAGCAGGCAGGATATCTTCAAGCATCAGGGGCGCCCCATCCTCTTCCCTGCTCACTACCTGCTTATCAGAAAAGGGTTCCGGTTTCTTCTTCCGGTAATAATCCGTGATCCTGTTCCTGGTGACCGTAAACAGCCAGGAGGTGATTCTTTCCGTTGAACGGATATCTTCAAATCCTCTCAAAAACTGGTATAATACATCCTGCAGAATGTCTTCAGCATCCTCCTCAGTCCGGACCTGCTGTCTGATAAAACCCAACAGCCTTCCCCTTTCCTTGGTCGCAACCTCACTTATATACCTGCTCTCTTCTGCGGTCATTTGATCTGGATTCCTGTTTCTGTTAATGTTGACGTATCAGCTTCTAAAATATTTTATTATAAAAAAATGGCGGGCGTTTACCCCCCGCCTTTTTCAATTATTCCATCTCAATCGGCTCATGGTCCAAGAACCAATTAAAATCCGTGTTTTCTATTAAATCTCTGTATTCAGGCCTTGATTGAATATACCTTGATGCTTGGAATACCTTGATGGGAGCTGTTGGCCCGTGGCCAGGAGCAGGCATAGGAAAACCAGCAGGACAGATACCATCATCGATCTCCCATTGACGTTTTGCTTTATTTTTCAAAGAAGATGGAAATTACAAATAATTTCCGGGATCAGTTTAGGGCCTGCTCAAGGTCATTGATCAGATCCTCTACATCTTCAATACCAACAGACAACCTGAGCAAGGTATCTCGCACACCCATTTCAAGCCTCAGTGATTCAGGGTATTCTGAATAGATGGTTGACCAGGGATGGATCACAAGGCTCTTGTTATCATTCATGTTGGTGGCCCTGCGGATGACCTTCAGCTTATTCATGAAAGCAAAACAATCATCCATGGTGGAAAGATCAAAAGTCATAATGGTCCCGGGAATACCATTGTACTGCTCTTTGCTCAACTGGTAATATTCAGAACTTGCCAGTCCGGGATAGCTGAGCCTCTTAATACTGGGATGATCACTGAAATGCTCAGCAAGCTTGAGGCAATTCTCAAACGACCGTTCGACCCTGAGCTCCAGGATATCCAGACCCATGCTCTGCAATTGAGCGGACCTGGGGGACATCGTGGGACCGAAATGGCGGAATATTTCCTTACGGAGTTTGGCAATCAATGCCATCTCGCCCTTCTTCTCATGGAATGATGAGAGGAAGCGAATGCCACTCCAGTCATTTACACCTGTGTCGACTACAATCCCTCCAACAGATGTGCCTCCCCCCGAAATAAATTTCGTACTGGACATGATCTCAATATCAATATTGAAAGCTTTGGCATTAAAAACATTGATAGGAGTAAGTGTACTATCAGCAAGGACAATGATGTTATGCTTCCGGGCAATCTTAACCAGCTTTCTGATGTTAACCACCTCCAGCTGTGGATTGGTAACTGTTTCAAAAAACAAAAGCCGGGTATTTTCATCAATATTTTTTTCAATAGACTCATAATCAAGAAGATCGCAAAACCTGGCTTCAATACAAAGATTCCTCAAGGTTTTATGGAACAAACCATAGGTATGGCCGAACAGATGCGGTGAAACCAGAATATTTTCCCCTGGTCTTACAATGGCCAGTATGGTATTACTGATCGCCGCCATACCTGAAGCCATAGCCAATGCAGCACGGCCTCCGGTGGCTGCAACAATCTTTCTTTCCAGGTATTCAACAGAAGGATTACTGGACCGGGAATAAGCATGAGCGGATTTCTTATCCTGGAAGGCATCGGCAATATCCTCAGCAGACTCAAACTCAAAAGCAGCGGTTTCATAGACAGGCATGTGCAGGGAATTGTAAGGATCCTGCTTTGCATAAGGTGTAGTCAACATTTTTGTTGTAAATCCAAGTTCTTTTACAGCCATGACCTTCCGCTTTGGTTTGAGGCAGTAAATATAAGAAAAGTGGGAAATTTAAGATAAACAGACCTGCAAGTCATGATATTTGCATTTGATATCTTTAAGATTAAAATGTATCTTTTGTATCCAATAGCACTCCAATGGATCTCAAACCCCAAACCAAATCATTAATTATGAAATATTTAAGTTTTCTATTGCTGGCAATTTGCAGTAGTGTATACATTACTGCCCAGACAGATCTTGATATTTTTACCCTCTCAGGACGATATGGATTCCCCCAGGAATATGAGACAACATACGATGAAAAGGCTATAGAGACAGGGATCCTGGCAAATGTACAATATGGAAAATCCTTCTCTGAATCGACCATTTGGTACAGCCAGCTCACCTTCACTAATTTCAGGGTTAAGAATGACATCAGCATGCCAGACGATATCGCAAATCCAATTAATGTCTATGGATTTATACTGCAGACAGGCCTTTATCAAAAATTCAGTAATGGCAGGGGCATGCAGCTTTTATTTGCACCTCGTTTTATGACTGATTTCAACAATGTGGATGGAGGACATTTTCAGTTCGGGGGAGTCGCCTTATATGAGAAACGATTCAGTGATAAGCTGATGATGCGATTTGGTGCCATGTTACACGATGAATTGGGAGGCCTCTACATGGTACCCATCGTATATACTGACTGGCAAATTTCATCTAAATGGAGCCTCAAGGGCAACTGGCCAATTTCGGGGAAGATCAAATACCAGGTCAATGACAATCTTTCTACCGGGATCAGCCACTTTGGACTCATTACATCATATAAGCTGGGGCATCCGGATTACCAGGGAGATTATATGGAGCGTACCAGTATTGACGAATGCCTGTTTGCGCGAGTTAGGATCCTCGGGAACATCCACCTGGAAGGCAGGCTGGGATATGCGCTTGGAAGGTATTACAAGCAATATGATGCAGATCAGAAAGCTGATTTTCGGATCACCATCCTTAAATTCGGTGACAACCGTGTAGAAAAAAATGTGAATTTCAATTCCGGTCCCATAGCTCTGCTCAGGCTTGTTTATAATCTTCCCCTGTAAAAGAGTTCTGAAAAAATCATACCTTTAAGTGGAAAACCAATCAATAATCTCACATCTATATGCATATGGCTTTAAAATGTCCTTTCTGTGATCATGTGGGTATGCCCATCGTTGAAAAAAAAATGTCTGAAACCGGCTGGGTCGTATTTGTTTTACTGGTGATATTTTGCCTGCCACTCTGCTGGATCCCTTTCGTAACAGAGGGGACCAAGGAAGAGATCCGTAGATGCGCTAATTGTGGGAGCAGACTTGGCTAAGCAACTGGCCATTGAGAAAAATGGGCGACTTACATTTTCCGGGTACCTGATCAATGCACTGATCCTGACAACCTGCCTCGGAACCCTCGCTTACCCATTGCTAAGCCAGCAGGGAACCATACATTTTGACTGCATTTTTAAGGAGGTCACCGGACTGCCATGTCCCAGTTGCGGATATTCAACAGCTATCATTTGTGCTCTGCAAAAAGATCTATACCATGCCTTCCTTCACAATCCGGGATGGCTCATCTGGATTGCCTTCCAGCTAATACTGTTCTTCATCGGACTGAAGTCGTTGATCATTGGCAAACAGGCCTTTTTGGGAAATGGCCTACTGTATTCCCTCATCATCCTGATCGTTCTGATCTGGGCCGGTAAATTCCTCATCGGTCCCAATTACTATTAAGGCATATCAACTTATTAATAAATTTTATTTTAATATATAACAAATCATCATTATTCTTGTTCAGTAATATGTATCAACAAGTAAAACAACCATGAAAAAATTATTATTGGGAATAGGCATCCTGGCGCTGATGGCCGGCCTGACGGGATCCTGTAAGAAGGATGATTGTACCGGAAAGATTACTATTTCTTACCAGACATTGGAAGCTTTTGGGGGAAATGAATGTGGTATCATAATTGATGAGCAGAACAAGGGGCTTAACTATATCGTTGACAATCAAGCGGGACTCGAATCACTGGTTGAATGCACTACACTCCCGGATATTGATTTTGATAAATACACGCTGCTTTTGGGCAGTTATGAATCAGATAAGGACCTGACTTATAGGAGCCAGGCTGTAATCAGGGATTGTGAGACCATGACTGTGACATACCGGATCAGTTATGACTCGGAACAAATGGATACAAGTATGCTGGTAGATTACCATGCAGTGATCCCAAAGATTCCTGCTGACTATGAGGTTCAGTTTGAGATCCAGACCTGGCAAATCAACTAGATGTATTTACGGAAAATGAAATGGATATAAGGGAATTTCTCCAGATCGGAACATCGAGGCTGAATGCCGATATCCTTGTAGATAAGATAGAAGAAGATACGGATGTCTTCGAGATCGTTTGGCAGATCATGCTGGAAGACACCTATCCCATTTCCATGCGTGCTTCCTGGGTGATCTGCCATTTCGCAAAGAGACATCCATATTATCTTGAGCCCCGCCTCGACGAGATGATTGACATCCTGCCAGGCATCAAAACTGAATCGGTCTGGAGGAACTTGCTGAATATAATCAGCATCCTGCCAATCCCTGAAAAACACTGCGGACATCTTTTTGATTTATGTTATGGGCTGCTTGAGAGTCCGGGTACCGCCATTGCTACCAGGGCCTATGCAATGACCGTTCTATATAATATCTCCAATCTGGAGCCTGAACTCAAGCCCGAATTGGTCTCATTGTTTGAGTCCCATAAAGATTCAGAATCTGCCGGGGTACATGCTCGCGCAAATATATTATTACAAAAGCTATATAAGGAAATCTCCTGAAAAGGGAAAACAAAACCTGATCTGCTGCAAACGTAGTTTCCCCAGGTAAATATTATTGATTGAACAAATCGATGGCCGCTTTGGCCATGGCTCGCACACCTGTTTTATAGGTGGGAATAAAATCCGGATAGAACTCCGGGTTATGCAATCCTGGTAAAGCCTCACCATGGTCAATGTAGGCATCATATTTCTTCCTGGAAACTGTCCCCAGCCAAAACATGGCAATGGGCACTTTTTCAGCCGTCCGTCCATACCGGGCGAAATCCTCTCCTGCAGTCAGTGGTTCCACTTCGATTACATTCTCCGATCCAAGAATGGATATGAAGGAAGAAACAGCATCATTGGTTAGCTTTTCATGATTGATAACAGGTGGTGTCTGTCCCAGGGAAGTAACTTCCGGGTAAAGGTCTTCCGCCAATCCAGCCGATTCAGCGATACCAATGCTTATTCGACTAAGACCAGAAATGATCTGTTCGTAGGTTTCATCATTATAATACCTGACGGTAAGTTGCATCTTCACTTCATCGGGTATGATATTGTGTACTGTCCCGCCATGAATGGAACCCACCGTAACGACTGATGGTTGTAATGGATTTATTTCCCTGCTGGGGATGGTTTGATATGCCAGGACCATCCTGGAGGCCAGTACCACCGGATCTACAGCTTGATGGGGCAGAGCTCCGTGCCCTCCAATACCATGCACAGTAATGTCGACAGAACTTACCCCAGCCAGGAACGGGCCAGCCCTATAACCTATGCTTCCTGCCGGTAAAACAGCACTAACATGGTAAGCCAGTGCATAATCGGGAACAGGAAACCTGGTGAAGAGTCCATCTGCGATCATGGCATCTGCCCCTCCACTCTTCTCTTCTGCCTGTTGGGCTATCATCATCAGCGTACCCTTCCAATCTTTCTTCAATGCCGCCAGGATCTTAGCTGTCCCCAACCACACTGTCATATGCATATCGTGCCCGCAGGCTTGCATGACGGGCATCTCAACCCCATCTGCATCAGTCATAATCACCTTACTTGCAAAGGGAAGTCCCGTTTTTTCCTCCAGGGGCAGTGCATCCAGATCAGTACGGATCATAATTACGGGCCCCTTTCCATTTTCCATTAAACCCACAAAACCATTGCCGCCTACATTCCTTGATACATTGAAACCAAGCTTTTCCAGTTCATCAGATAATTTTTCCGAAGTCTTGAATTCCTTGAAGGATAATTCAGGATACTGATGAAAATGTTCGTAGATCAATTCGTGCTCATCCAGGTTTCCGGCGATTTTGTCATCAATCTGTGCTACCGACTGGGCAATGCTTTCAGATAAAATCAGGAAGGTTGCTAATATGGAAAGTATGTTGCGCATAATGGGTTAATTTTACTGCCTAAATATAGTACTTAATAATTGGTGGAGTTAAGTATTTTTTTAATATTTAAGTAGCTGAAAAAAACATCCTGATGAACAGACTGATAATCCTTACCGGCCCCTCCTGCATTGGTAAAAGTCCCCTGGACAAAGCCCTCAAGCGTTTTTATCCCGGTATCCGTGAAAATATGCAAAAACTGGTACTGTACAACAATCGCTCTCCCAGGCCAGGCGAAATGGAAGGCATGGATTATTATTTCAGAAAAAAGGAAGAGATAGAAGCTTTCCGGCTCGATGCGAATTATATGGTGATGGGTGTCAGGGGCGATCTACAGGCCCTCAACCTTAAGGAACTGTCTGATATGCTTAAAAAGAACAATGTGTTTTTTGAAGGGAACCCTTACGTAGCTGAGATCCTCACTACCCATCCCCAGCTCAAGGACTATCCAAAGTTGAGTGTATTTTTGTCCCCACTTTCGATGGAAGAGATTAAGTATTTTAAACATCCCCAGAGAAATGTCAGGCTGCCGGATATTATCACAGAGATTATGCGCCGGAAGCAGCTTCGCAGGAAGACCAAGCAAAAGGTGGAATTATCGATGCCTGACCTGGACGATATTGAAACCAGGGCTTCGAGTGCCTATCGCGAAATGAAAATGGCCTGGCAATTTGATCATATCATACCAAACCATGATGGAGAGGACAGTGATAACTGGGAAGGATTCTATTATCCTGTTGGTGATGCCAGGAAAACCATGCTCGCTTTTGTTACCCTTCTTCAGGGTGGCGAACCCGAAGGTATTGAGAAATGGGAGAAAGGAATCCTTAAATAAATCAAAAACTAAACCACCCTATCTTTAGCGGTATGTACCTATGGGGGAGGCTACGGAGAGAATTCACTGATCATTGAACTTAGTTAATGACATGAATCAAAGACTATTAATATTTTTACTGCTCTTTTTTCATTTCTCAGCAGAAGCCCAGGATATGGATGTTTATCAGAAAAAAAGACACCTGAACCAGGGGGATACCCTCCTATACCGGATAATGTATCCGCCTGATTTTGATGAGACCGGCAAATATCCCCTCTTGCTTTTCCTCCATGGGGCTGGAGAAAGGGGAAATGATAACGAGAAGCAGCTGGTTCACGGAGCAAGGTTATTTGCAGATCCTTCAAACAGAAAAGATTATCCAGCAGTAGTTGTCTTTCCTCAATGTCCGGAGGGTGACTGGTGGGCCAGGATGGAAACCACCGAAGATGCAGAGGGAAAACGGATTTTCACCTTCCCCGGCAAAGGTTCACCAAATCCGGCCATGCGTCTTGTTCTAGAGCTGCTTGACGAAATGGTCAAGGCCCCATATATTGACCCTGACAGGGTATATCTCGGGGGACTTTCCATGGGAGGGATGGGCAGCTTCGACCTGCTGGCATTCAGGCCTAAAACTTTTGCTGCAGCCTTTCCCATCTGTGGTGGGGGAAATCCAAAAACTGCCAGGAAGATATCCAGGGTGACCTCATACTGGATATTTCACGGGGCAGACGATACGGTTGTTGACCCAAAATACTCAGAGGTAATGGCAGAGGCATTAAAAAAGCACAACGGGACAGTTAAGTTAACTATCTATCCCGGTACAGGCCATAACAGCTGGGAAAATGCTTTTGCCGAATCTGAGCTCCTCCCCTGGGTCTTTTCAAACCGAAGGTAGTTTCCATGGAGTGCGGTAACTGGCTTTCACCAGTTCATTGGCTTTGTCGTCATTTATGAATTGCTGTTTTTCCGGGTTCCAGTAGACTTTTCTTCCGGTTCTTAAAGCTATATTGCCCAGTTGCGCGAATCTGGCAATATGGGCTCCTATTTCAATATCAGCATTGGGCAGCTCCCGGGTTTTAAGGCATTCCAGGAAGTTGCGCACATGAAAATCCAGTCCCGGGGGAATTCCCTCCGTCTTTTCGGTCCTTGGTACGACTTCCAAAAGAGCTTCGCTATTTTTAATCTCAGGGATCACCTCCCAACCTCCCCTATCGACCACCAGGGTACCTTTATCCCCGATAAAAGCTACCCCATGCTCCCTGCCATAGTTTCCTCCGGCCACGCCAATGGCAGATTCCCATACCAGGCCGAAATCATTGAACTCATAAATTGTATACTGTGTATCAGGGGTTTCCATTGCATCATCCGGATAGGCGAATTTTCCTCCGGATGACATGACTGAATTCGGTACATACTGGTCCATCCCGTATAGAGCATAATCCAGTAAGTGCACTCCCCAGTCCGTCATTAAGCCCCCTGCATAATCCCAGAACCAGCGGAAATGAAAATGAAAACGGTTCCTGTTGAAGGGTCTTTGTGGAGCTGGACCAAGCCAGAAATCGTAATCCACGCCTGCGGGAACCGGTTCATCCGACAGTATGGGTAATGAATTTACCCAATTGAGATAGGCCCATACTTTTACCGTTCTTATATCACCCAATGCTCCTGTGTGCACATAATCAACAGCATCCTGCCAGTGTGGATCACTGCGTTGCCATTGGCCCACCTGGACTACCCTATCATATTTACGGGCTGCTTTGACCATGATATTACATTCCTCTATGGTATTGGCAATGGGTTTCTCGACATAGACATCCTTTCCTGCTTCACAGGCTTCCACCATGGGCAAACAGTGCCAGTGGTCCGGCGTACCAATGATCACTACATCAATATCCTTGCGCTCTATCAGTTTCCTGTAATCTCCATACAGGTCAGGCTTCTTTCCCTGCAACTCAGTTGTTTCTGCAGCCCTTTTTTCAAGCACATTCCGGTCTACATCACAAAGGGCAGCACATTCTACCCCTTCCTGCTGAAGAAATGTTCTCAGATCAGCCATGCCCATACCATTTATGCCGATTGCGCCAACCCTTACTTTATCGTTAGCCCCGATGATTCTGGAGGCAGCTTGTACAGTACCTGGTATTATCGGAAGGATGGTGGCTCCGGCCGTTAAAACGCTTGATTTCTTAATGAATTTTCTTCTTTCCATGGTACTTATGATTGGATTTATTTAAAAATACTAAATTTCTTTTTTATTCAGGCTTGATCTTCCTGGCCAACCTGTAAAAAAGGCAAGGAAAAAACCTGCGTATATGGACCATCATCAATTCCTTTCCTCCTATTAAAACTTCAGGTTTTCTCTTATAGATGGCATCCAGGTATTTTTTAGCACAAAGATCTGCCGGAATCCCTGTGGCCTGTCCCGCATCCATTTTCCCATGTGGAGTCCCGTCCCGGGTTAGGGCGTTCAGTGAAATATTAGTTTGTACCCTTCCTGGCATGGCAATGGTCACGGAGATGTTTTCTTCGGCAAGTTCGATACCGAGGGTCTCAAAAAATCCTTGTGTGGCATGTTTTGAGGCAGCATATGCAGAACGCAATGGAAAACCAAATTTCCCCGTGATACTGCTTGTGGCTGCAATATAACCGCCCCCCTGTTCCATCATTTGATGCAGGACAGCCTTGGTCAGTATGACAGCTCCAAAGAAATTGATATTCATGATCTTAAAATCCACCTCAAGCGGTGTCTCCCAGGTCAGGGAGCGCTGGCTGATCCCCCCGTTATTGATCAGGACATCGACCCTTCCGAAATGCTTCATGGCTACCAATACTGCATTCTCAATGGATTCCCTTGAAGACAGGTCAAGCGGCAGGTTCAATACGCTGGCCCCGGATGACTCACAGTTGGATATAACCTTAGACAATCCGGATTCGTCAATATCGCTGAGGATCAATTTCCCCCCATATTCAACAGATTTATATGCCAGTGACTCACCAATACCTGAAGCGGCACCTGTAATCCAGATGATTTTATCTTTGAATTTCATACAGCGGGATTTTCTGCAGACCTAAAAGTATGAATTAATTTCCTTGAATCACTAAACTTAGTAATTTTAAGCGCTTAATTCAGGTAGATGAAAATTGATATATTACAGCTGGTTAAAGGTGCCCAGGAAGCCCGGGGGCTCACCATTGTGATTGATGTTTTCCGGGCCTTTTCCTCAGCCTGTTATGTGGCAGGGAAGGGTGCTGAGCAGATCGTTTCAGTTGGCGAAGTTGAAACTGCTTTTGAGCTGAAAGCTTCACACCCTGATTATCTCCTGATGGGAGAAAGGAATGAAAGAATGGTCAAGGGATTTGATTTTGGCAATTCACCCTTCCAGGTTGAAGGTATCGATTTTACGAAAAAAACGGTTGTCCAGACAACCAGTGCAGGGACACAGGGACTTGTAAATGCAGTGCATGCAGATGATATCCTGACCGGCAGTTTTGTCAATGCTGATGCCATAGTAAACTATATACTAAGGCAGTCTCCTGCCCAGGTTTCCCTGGTCTGTATGGGATATGCTGCACGTCATCCCATTGAAGAAGATACCCTCTGTGCCGAATACATACGAATGAAATTGCTGGGTAAAACTCCTGACTACAGCGCAATGACAGAAACCATCAGGCGTACCAGTGGAAAAAGATTCTTTGTGGCCGGGCACCAGGATTATGCCCCATCGACAGATTTTTATCTTTGCCTTGACCTGAACCGATTTGATTTCATTCTGAAGGCAGATAAGATCGCCGCAGACATGGTATCACTAAAACCCGTGAGAAATGAAAATTAAAGAAAGGATACAAAAATATTTCCGGAGCAAATCACCTTTCCGGATCACTACCGACCTGCTTTTTTACCTGTTGATCCTTTCCCTGTTGATACCATTTTCCAGGAAGTTCGTTGCCACAGGAATGAACAAACTGACCATGCACAGGCCTGCCATCATCAGGGAAGCCAGCCAGGTATCACTGCTTGATGCCGATTATGACTGGACCTTATTGGACATCACAGGGAATGCCATCTCCTTCAGTAAATTTAAGGATGAGGTAGTTTTCCTCAGTATCTGGGCTACCTGGTGTCCTCCTTGCCGGGCGGAAATGCCCAATATCCAGCACCTTTTTGAACAATACGGTGACCGCGTAAGTTTTGTACTGGCAAGTCAGGAGGAGCCAGAAACCATACTCCGTTTCATGGAGGATCAAGGGTATACCATGCCGATGTACAGGTTGGTACAAAATCCTCCTGCCAAACTCAGTACCTCTTCCATCCCTACCAGTTTCCTGATCTCGCCGGAAGGGAAGATCCAGGTGAGAAAAACAGGGGCCGCCAGGTGGGATGGAAAGTTCTTTACTGCCTACCTTGACGAATTGTTGGCAAAGTAGACTGAGATTGTCTGCCAGGGCAACCAACTTCGCTACTTCCCGCGTATCTCATCAAAAAAAGGCGTTTTCCCAATCTCAACGCAATTTGCAGCATACAGATACATAGCTGCCGACCATGTCTGCCAGTCCTGCCCGCATGGTGCTCCATCCTGGGCTTTGAACCATTCATTAAATCCATAACTCAGGTCTACATCCCTTGAAATTTTAACCAGTTTTGTGAGCTCAAGCAATTTTATCTCGGCAAGTCTCTGCCTGCCTGCTGCCACTAATGCCGCGACATAAAACCCGCAAATAAATGGCCAGATCCCCCCATTATGATATTCACCTGGCAGGTTATACTCTTTAAATCTTGGATGCCAGTCAACATCATCAGGTCTGATATACGGAAAAAAGTTAGCCGGCAGGTCAAGCGCCAGATCTCCGGTTCTTTTCATTTCCTCACTATGTACCTCAATCCAGTGAATGATGTCCTCTGCCCTGGAACGTGATGCAATCCCTGACAGCATAGCCATGCTGTTACCCAGCAGGTCGAACCTTTCACTGGAAAAAATCTTAAATGACCACAATGCAAAATAAGGCTTATGACGGATCATTAATCCTTCCGGTGTATGCTGAGGTTTAATCCTGCTTGAAACCGTAAAGTAGTCCATGGCCTTATGTAATTTATCAGCCCTTTCATGTAAGCCAAGCAGGCGCAGGTAACTGTAAACAATCGTATTCACATAAAGACCATAACCCATCACCCATTGTTCATCACGCCAGTCGGTGGTAGGTTGCTGTGCTACCAGTACACGGTCAGATGGGCTCTGGTAATCCATCCAGGTCAGGGATTTACGAACCTGTTCTTCCAGGAAATCCATCTCACCTGTAACTTTCCTGAATATGCCCACGGCAAGCAAAAAAAGCGGTGTTGTGTCACTTGCACCCCTGTCATTTCTGTCGTGAACCAGCGAGGGAATATGGCCATGCTCCGTCTGGTTCTTCGCCAGTTTTTCCAGGACATTTCTGAGGCTTTTCATCAATTCCTTGTTACCCGAAACAGCTATCCCCAGAGAAGCAATCAACAGATCGCGTGTATATGGTTCGGGATAACCCCAGCCTGCGGTCCGGGGCAAACCTTGAAAAGGGCCATGTGCATTGTGAAGCAGTACATCAGTGGCGGCTTGCTTTGCTTCTTCAATTTGTTTAATCTTGCTGCTTTCCATGATGAAAGTTCCCAGTAAATTCCTAAGTCTATCCCAAGCTTCTCCTGGAGTATCTCAACGAACCGTTTGGCAACGACCCGGTAATCGAAATGTTTTACCACACGCTCCCTGCCTGCTTTGCCCATTTTATCACGCAGATCAGGATTATTCATGAGTTCCATCAGGTGGTCAGATATATCATAAATGCTTGCCCGGTAATCGACTGTTCGCGGATCTTTGAACACCACCCGGTGTTTTTGCTTATAACCTGCTTCGTCATCCAGTATGGCTTCCCTGATTACAACTTCCTGGGCAATATCGGCCAGAAAGGCAGTTTCACCATGAACCAGTGTGTCCAGCATCCCCATTCCTTTGATGCCGATCACAGGTTTCCCGCATGCTCCTGCCTCAACCTGTGGCATTCCGAAACCTTCAAGCCTGGAAGGTGCTGCATAAATATCACAAGAACCCAACAGATAAGGCATGAAATTTCGGGAAATCACATTGGTTGTATAGGTTACATTCTTTTCGATTCCCAAGCTGTGCTGCCAACTGCATGTCAGCCAGGTTCTGGGCCTCTGTTCTTGGTTGAGGCCAGACTTTGCATACATATTTCCAGTCAGGAGCCTTGGTATCTATCAATGCAAGCGCCTGCATAACCTCCTGTGCGCCTTTGGAAGCCGCATCACCGCCAACAGTCAAGATCATGATCTGTTCCGGAGATACTCCCAGTGCTTCCCGTAATGGCTGATATTTTAGGGTCATTTTTTTCCCGGGGAATAAATGCATCGGTATCACATCCCACTGGCAGCACCTCAATATTCTCGCCGTTAATCCATCACGCATATACATTTTCTTTACCCAGCTTGAAGTCACCAGAATCAATGGAAGCGAATTCAGCATCTCCTGGTAGTCCGCGATATACCCATCCGCCACCAGCCAGGGTACCGGTTGCACACCGTATCGCTGAGGATGAAGGATCAGATGCGGTGTATGCCCCCAATATCCGACACCAACAACGACATCGGGTTCAAACCAGCGATAATACCATTCTTTTTCCTGCGCAGATTCAAAATGCACGGCATATACATCGACACCCATCATCTGCAGTGCCCTGTAAAGAAGATCACCCTGCGTTGACAGACCAGCCGGATTGGGTGGATAGGGATACAACATAAGTACTTTCATAGTTAATTTCCTCCTTTATTAATCCACTGCCGGGCCAGGTCCGGACTCCTGAAATGCCAGAATGCCTCGGCGCGTGGGCTAGTATTTGCTTCAAAACTATTCTTTTCGAAACCGTATGTTTCAGTAATGATTTGATATTTCTTCTTCCAGATATCTTCCGGTAACTCAAGAAAAATGTCCGCATCTTTAATTGGCTCCGGAAAGTAGGACTTCCCTCCGTCCTCATAGGCAAATGTCCTGAGCTCTCGCGCAGAAATCTTCTTTTCGTACCAGAGATCAATGACCGCCCTTGACGTTTCTTCATGCCTTCGATGTCTGGTATATTCCCCTGCAGGATCATGGGTTATTAGCAGATCAAAATGCTTGTCCGGCATTAACTGAAGAATGGTGGTTTTTACCAGATTTTCATCAAGCGGATTTTGCCCGGGACCATCATCAAGGTAAGCCATATCCCCTTTTGCGTTAAGTAATTCCAATACCCTGTGAAACTTGGGAGCCCGATCAGGGTCATCTGCCCTGCAGAGACTTATAATGAACCAATCCCATGATGGATGCATGAGAATATATCCTCCCGCCCACAAAGTTTCATCATCAGGATGGGCAACAATAACAGCAATTGTCCCGAGTTTTCTCAAATTTTTTATGGTTAAACTTCAAGAGAAATATAGTCAAAAACAATCTGAATATCCAGATCATATAATATTTTAATTAAACAAGTTATTAAGAATTAAACTTATGCAGCCTTTCGGTATCTCCAGGTGGCCAGGAAAAGCATGATTATGGCATAAGTTCCCAGGGCATAAAACTCCCGGGTTATATCACTGAACCCAGAACCTTTCAACAGGATCATCCGGATCACCCTGATAAAATAAGCCAGGGGGTTGATTGTATTAAATTTGATGGCCCAGTCCGGCATACTCTCTGCAGGGGTAAATATGCCCGACATTAAAACAAAGGTGATGAAGAAGAAAAAGACCAGGAACATTACCTGTATCTGAGAACTGGATATTGCCGAGAGGAACAGACCAATACTCATGGCTACGAGTAAATAAACCGAAGCAAACAGGAATAAGAGGGGAAGGCTTCCAACGGTAGGAAGGTTGAAAAGGATCTTGCCTAAAAAAAGCCCGAAGCTCAACTCCAGCAGGGCAATTATCCAGAAAGGTACCAGTTTTCCAATAATGAACTGGTACTTGCGGATGGGAGTTACATTGATCTGCTCTGCCGTACCAAGCTCCTTTTCTCTCACAAGGTTGAGTCCCGTGAGAATCATCCCAATCATGGTAACCAGTATCACCAGGATACCCGGTAGCATGAATATCTTATAATTCAGGTCCGGATTGTACCAGAACGAATACCGCACCCTGACCTTCTGCATCAAGCCGTCGACAGGACCCAGCCTTTCCACCAGGATGCGTTCATTGAAATCCATGATCACAGCTGTTGCATATGCGTTGGAGAGACCTGCTGTCGTTGCATTGACAGCATCTGCAAGGACCTGTACCCGGGCAGCATTTTCACGATTTAAGGACCGCTCAAATCCCTGGGGGATATGTAAGACGATATCGGCATCATTGGATCGCAGTTTATCCTCCCCTTCCTCAATGGAGAAGGTAAAGTCCTTAATCTTAAAGAAAGGTGATGCTTCAAAGGCACCGACCATTCTGCGCGACACATCTGACAAGTCTTTGTCCACCACCACCATTTCAATGTTCTTCATTTCCAATGTGGCAGCAAATACGAGTACCACGAGTTGCACGATGGGAACAACAAATATGATGGGAAGCATTAACCTGTTCCGGAATACCTGTATGAATTCTTTCTGAAGTAAATAGATGACCGTTCTCATGCGAGCCTGATTTTAAACCTGCGAACACTATTGGCAATAAAAAACAGCATCATGAAAACCAGGACCAGGGTCTCCTTCCAGACAAAGGCCATACCGGTACCCTTTAACATGATGCTTTTCACGATGATGATGAAATACTTGGCAGGCACGATATAGCTTATCCATTGAAGAATCTCCGGCATATTCTCCACTGGAAAGATAAACCCGGAAAGCAGAATGGTCGGCAGCATCAGCATCATCATCGAGAGAAACATAGCCATTTGCTGGGTCTCGACCATCGTCGAGATAAAAATTCCCAGTGCAAGCGCCACACTGATAAATAGCAGACATTCAAATAGTAAGAGGGCAAGGCTTCCATAAACCGGCAATCCGAAGACAAAATATCCCATAACCACGATGGTGACGGCGTTGACAAATGAAAGCAAAACATAGGGAGTGACTTTACCCAGGATGATCTGCAGGGGCCGTAGTGGAGATACCAGCAAGGTCTCCATGGTCCCCATCTCCTTTTCCCTGGTGATGGTTATGGAGGTCATGAGGGCTGAAACGATCATCAGGATGAGGGCCATAACACCGGGCACAAACATGAAGGCGCCCTTCAGGCTTTCATTATACATCATCCTGATTTCCGGCTGTATCCTGAGCAATCCTCCGGCATCAGCCTGTAATCCAAGTATATAATCCTGTATAATCGCGGATGTATAATTTACTACCAGGTTGGCCGTATTAGCATCAGATGCATCTGCGATCAATTGGATATCGGCTGTTTTTTCCCGCATCAGCCTGTGTCCAAAATCCGGTTCGAAGACAATGATCTGCTTGACCAAACCTTCCTTGAATTTGGTTTCAATATCGTGGGCGCTTTCCAGGTAGCCGTCAAATATGAAATATTCAGATGCCATGATCTTATTGGTGATGTCGCGGGAGAACCTGTCACGGGACTGGTCAAATACAGCCACCCTGATATCTTTCAGTTCATTGGTAACAGCATAGCCAAAGATCAGTAACTGGACAGCCGGAAGGGCAAACAGGATCAACAGGGTCCTGAAATCCCTGATGATATGAACAAATTCCTTGATGACAAACCCTATAAACCTCTTCATGCTTTAAAAATTATCTGGCTATGGCTAAAAACACTTCATCCATATTCTTTACATTATAAGTTGATTTCAGTCCCCCGGGAGAATCAATGGCCTCTATTTTTCCTGCATCCATGATACTTACCCTATCACAATATTCTGCTTCATCCATGTAATGGGTGGTTACGAAGACGGTTATCCCATCATGCGATGCCTGGTAGATCAGGTCCCAAAACTGTCTGCGCGTTACAGGATCAACACCTCCTGTCGGCTCATCCAGGAAAACTATCTTGGGCTGGTGGAAGATGGCCACAGAAAAAGCAAGCTTCTGCCTCCATCCCAGTGGCAACTCCGTGATCAATTTGTTCCTGACATCCTGCAATCCCAGTGTTTCAAGCAGTTGTTCAGTGCGTTCCTTGATATATTTCCTCCCCAGTCCATAGATCCCGGCATAGAACCGTATGTTCTCATATACTTTCAGGTCTTCATAAAGAGAGAATTTCTGGCTCATGTACCCTATGCTCTTTTTAATCTTTTCCCTGTCAGTGATATATATTATATCCGGCGACCCTGATCTCTCCACTGGTCGGGAGTGATAGTCCGCATAGTATCCTCAGGGCAGTGGTCTTACCAGCCCCGTTTGCTCCCAGGAATCCAAAAATCTCACCCTCACTGACATCAAATGTCAAATGGTCATTGGCAGTAAAATCTCCAAATTTTTTAACCATATCCCTGACTGCTATAACCTTATTATCCTGGTTCATTTTACCTGGTTTAGTTCTTCTTTTGACATCAGCTCCATGAAACAATCCTCCACACCTGGTTGTATGGATTCTATATGAATCTGTTTGTGTCCCATCTTTTCCAGCCAGGCCTGCAATTTTTCCGGTCTATCTTCCTGTTTCAAAGTAACATGCAGATCCTGGCCAAAAAGAAATACACTCCGGGTATCATCATATCCTGCCAGGTCATTCTTCAGTCTGTATATATTCTCTGCCCTTAAGGCCCAGAGCTGTTGCTGAAAATCCTCCTTGATCCTGGCAGGGGTATTTACGGAAAGTAATTTTCCATCCTGCAAAAGAGCCACCCTGTCACATAATTCCGCTTCATCCATATAGGGTGTTGAAACCAGTATTGTCAGGTCTGATCCTTTCAGCCTGAGTAGCATTTCCCAAAATTCTTTACGTGAAACTGCATCCACCCCTGTGGTCGGTTCATCCAGTATCAGTATCCTTGGTTTATGTATCAGGGCACAGGAAAGGGCCAGTTTTTGTTTCATCCCACCGGATAATTTGCCTGCCCGCCTTTTTCTAAAGGGTTCAATCTGGATGTATATATCCTTGATCAGATCATAATTTTCCTCTACGGTAGTTCCGAAAACAGTGGCATAAAAAGACAGGTTCTCCTCAACAGTCAAATCCTGGTAGAGGGAAAATCTTCCAGGCATATACCCGGTTATTTTCCGGATCTCCCTGAAATCCCTGTCCACATCAAATCCTTCTACCATGGCTGTTCCTTCATCCGGTAACAGGAGGGTTGTCAATATTCTGAACAGGGAGGTTTTTCCCGCTCCATCGGGACCGATTAATCCGAATAACTCGCCCCTATCCACCCGGAAGCTGATGCTGTCAAGGGCTCTCACATCCTCATACTGCTTTGATACCTCCCTGATTTCTACGGATGCAAGCTTCATGGCTGCTTACTATTTTGTACAGTTCCCAGAAAGCTGTTCAGTATTTGAAATAAAATGGCCCTGTTCTGTGGACAATAGACCAGGCCTTCCCTTATCTGCGGAATCGATTGTACATAATCCCCCGGCCTCATATCACCGGCAGCGTGCACCAACAAATCCTCTACAATCTGTGGGGTAATTTCCAGATGAAACTGCAGGGCAAGCACATGGTCGCCATACAGGAATCCCTGGTTAAAACAGGCCATTGAGGAACCCAGCAACCTGGCCCCCTCCGGAAGACCAAAAGTTTCGCCATGCCAGTGGAAGGCAAAGAAGGTGTCCGGAAAAACCGGGGGTATTTCATGACCTTCAGAGTCTCCATCAGTATGCACGGGGAACCATCCGATTTCCTTCTCCTTGTTTTTGAATACCTTCTCACCCAGCGCATCAGCAATGAGCTGGGCCCCCAGGCAGATCCCGAGTACTTGCTTTTGCTCCCGAATACAGGCCTTGATGAGTTCCTTCTCCCCGGTCAGGTATGGATATCTATCTTCCTGGTAAATATTCATCGGTCCTCCCATAACAACCAGCAGATCAACATCTTCAATATCCGGAAGGGAGAGATCCTCATACAATCTCCAAACCTGCATGGAATGACCATGCTGGTCCATCCAATCGGTAATGTAACCGGGTCCCTCGAACCCAATATTCATCAGGCAATGTACTCTCATGTTTTAATCTGCTGTTGATGTTGAAAAATTAACTTCTCCGGGCATGCCTATTTTCAGCCGTCCATCATTCCGTACCTCAACCTTGACAGCATATACAAGGTTAACCCTCTCCTCTTTTGTCTGGATGATTTTAGGTGTAAACTCTGATTTACCGGAGATCCAGGTGACTTTTCCGTGGAGGGATTGCTGTCCCTCAGACTCCTGATCGATTAGCACCTCCACCTGTTGTCCCAATTTGACCTGGGCCAGTTGATTTCCTGATATGTATACACGCAATATCATGTTTTTTAAATCAGCGATTTTGTATAAGGCTTTGCCAGCCAATGTCATTTCATAGGTTTCTGTGAATTTTTCCAGGACGGTTCCATCCATTGGGTTCACAATGATATTCCTTCCTAGTTGATCTTCCACCATTTTAACCTGCGCTTCCATAGCGGACATCTCACTATCGATGGTCTCATAACTGGAATGCGTGGCAATGATCTGCTGCTCAAGGGTATTCAATTGTCCCATCAGGTCATCCATCTGTTTTCCTGTGGCTGCATTGTCTTTCAGCAGATTTTCAAGCCGCCTTTTCTCTATCAGCAAGGTCTGCTTCTGTGTTTTCTGCACCTGTATCTGCGACCTGATACCAGCTTTCTGTGAATTGATGGCTTTGATCTTAGCCTTCAGCTGGATGACCTGGAGATGGAGTGGAATGGTATCTATGAAACCTACAACCTGGCCGGCAGCAAGGTCATCACCTTCTTCCAGATCCAGGGAAAGGATCTTGCCGCTTCCTTCAGCTGAGATCAGATATTCAATGGTTTCAAAATTACCATAGGCATCGGCAAGGTTTTCCCGGCCTGAACATCCTGCAATTAATACAAGCAACAATACTTGAATAATTCTATTTTTCATGATGTGTTTATTATTGTTTTATATGATTCCTTTTGTAGTAAGGTAATTGATCTGTGCCTGTACCAGCTGTATCCTGTGGGTTTCAAGCCTTATCCTGGCTTCCGTTTCAGCGTTCAGTTCCGCGATGTAATCTGTCGTGGTGATCATACCGTTTTCCAGTTGTGAAGCAGCACTTCTACTGATCTTTTCACGCAGGAGAACTATTTCCTCATCACGGATGACAGCTTCACTGTATTTGGATATCTCAGCCAGTTTCTCTGACAGCTGAATATTCAGGTTTTTATCAAAGGCTGCCTTTTGCGATTTGATAATTTCCTGCTGTATGCTAATGTCCTGCTTGCTCCGGCTGGTCTTGCTCCAATCCCATATATTCCATTTGAGCCCGGCCCCCAGTATATAAAATCCCCTGATCTCATCCCGGAAAAAATTCAAACCGGGATTCCCATAGGCAAATGAACCGTATACATAGGCCTTCGGGTGGCGCTGCTTTGACACCAGATCCATACTGGCATCCAGGTTGAGGATCTGAAGATCATACAATACCTGCTCCGGCCTGGGATTTTCTACCGTGACCGCCACATCTGATGGAGGCAATTCCAGTTTTGCCCCCTCCTGTATTTCCATCCCCGTAAGACTGCCAAGCATCTGGAAAACAGATGATTTTGTAATGCTGATTTCAGACCAGCAGTTGCTTCACCTTAAGGATCTCTGCAGTGATAATATCCAGATCGGATTCCAGAAAAATCTCATTTCGTACACCTGATTCGATGACTACAAATCTCTCCTCCAACTCATCAAGCTTTAGTTGAATGCTCTTCTCCTGCTGTTGGAGGGCCAGAATGTAAAAAAACAACTTGTTCACTTGTTCCTTCAATTGGTTCAGGCTTACTTCCACCTGCTGCTGATTAACCAACAATTTGGATTCTTCAACCTTTTTGCTGGATTTGGTAATGCCTCCATCATATACTGTTTGCTGTATATCCAGGCTTAGTTTATAGTTGTAATGAGGCATCAAGGGTGTTTCAAATCCCGGGATATCAACCGGGAGAGGCAGTTCAACCACTTCATTCTGCCAGGTGTATTTCCCATTCAGATCCAAGCTTGGATACCAGTTAGCAGTATGATTCTTTGTTCTCAGTTCTGTCGATTGGGAATACAAATCCTTCTGGTTGAAATAAGGATGATTTTCGATGGCGGACCGGTGACATTCGTACAGCTGAACGGTATCCACCGGCTGGGCCAGGCTGATGCCTGAATAAAAAACCAGTAAACAAACGATGTATCTCATAGCAATGGATGTTACTTAATTATTGATTGTATCCCTGTAGGGCCATATTGATGATCTCCGGCACGTGTTTTTTCCGTTCCTCCAGGAATCTTTCATAGGCTGAATCATCATCCTTGAAGGCAAGTTTCTGGAACAGGGCCCTGCCGACGTATGGAAAGATAACCATCCCCAGCAGATCGGCTATCAGGTGACGCGGATCCATCTCGACGATGCCGGCAGACTTCAGTTCCTTTGACAGGCCTTCTAAAGCAAGATCTGTATTCAATCCGGTTTGTTGTAAGATGCCAGCCAGGCGGTCCGGATCCAGGGATATTTCCTGGAATACAAATACAGGCAGATAGGGATTTTCCAGGAGAATATCTGAATAGGTACTGGCGAAGATCTGCATTTTGTCAATAAAAGGCCTGTCCGACTTAAACGCTGCAAGCATCGAAGGAAATACGCGTGCAAGTATCTTTGCGAATATGGTATCGAAGAGTTTCTCTTTGTTCCTGAAATAATAATGCAGGAGGGTACGGTTGATACCGGCTTCGTCTGCAATATCCTGCATGCTGGCACCAAGCCTGCCCTTTCTCATGAAAACTTTACCGGCCGCTTCAAGGATCTTTTTTTCGGTATCGGGTTCAAGGTTTTCTTTATTATCAGGATCCATTTGATTAAGAATTTATGGCTTTATTTATTATTGACAATAATGTCTAACAACATGGTTTAACATTTTTGTTAAACATAAATGTAAAAGTATGCAATTTAAAAATACATGTCAAGCTTTTTTGGGATTTTTTTAACATCTGATTTTTTAATATACCATTTGAGGGTATGTGAAAATATCTATCTTTACCGCCTAATTTCCTTGAAATCATGAGAAAAAGACATATTTCCCTCCTGTCATTACTTCTGCTGCTGGGATCCCTGGTTATGCACGGATGCTCTTTTAATAAGGAGAATCCAGATGTCACTGCGGATGAATTGTTCCAGCATATTAGTTACCTGGCATCTGATTCACTGAAGGGGAGACTTCCCGGGACGGAAGAAGACCGGCTTGCGGCACTCTATATTGCTGAAGAGTTCAGTAAAGCAGGACTCCAACTGATGGCGGATGGCGGATTACAGGCATTTGAAGTAATTACAGACCTGGAAACAGGTGACATTAATTACCTGAGGATAGAGGAAAAGGATGCTGGTTTATCAGAGGATTTTGCCCCTTTTCCATTTACCGCAAATAAAGAATCATCCTCTGAAGTTGTTTTTGCAGGTTACGGTTTCGAGATCGAGAAAGATGAGATCCAATGGAATGATTATGCAGGCATTGATGTTACTGGCAAATGGGTGATGGTATTGCAGGGAAGTGCAGAAATTGATTCCACCGTCTCGGTCTTCCATGCTTTCAGCAATGGGCGTGACAAAGCCATGCTGGCAGGTGATAAGGGGGCGGCCGGTATTTTGTTTGTATCCGGACCGAATTTTGACCCCGAAGATAAGCTGATCAGCCTTGAGAGACGGGAGGGAAAGGTAAGTATCCCGGCGATCCATATCAGCCGCAAAACGGCTGACCTCATCCTTTCAAAGGCCGGGACCAGTACAGAGGATCTGGAAAATAAGCTCAACACCACCAGGCAACCGTCTTCCTTTGAAATTGATGTAACTGTTTCAGCGGGTGCCTCCGTTCAGCCATCGACAACCAATACCTATAATGTAATAGCCTACCTGAAAGGAAGTAACCCGGAAACAGCGGATAAGCATATTGTCATTGGAGCCCATTATGACCACCTGGGTATGGGCGGGATGAGAAGCTCCTCAAGGAAACCGGATACCACAGCCGCTCATAACGGTGCGGATGACAATGCATCCGGTGTGGCAGCCCTGGTTGAGATCGCTGAAGCTCTTGCCCTGGGAGCCGAACCACCATCCAATTCCTACCTGTTCATCGCATTTGGTGCAGAAGAAATGGGACTTCTGGGATCAAAGCATTATGTAAACAATCCCGTACTCCCACTTGAAGAAATCAGGGTCATGATAAACCTGGACATGGTCGGGCGCCTGCGAAACCAACAACTTCAGGTAGGTGGGGTTGGCACAGCAATGGAGAGTGAAGAAATAATCACCCGACTCATCCAGCATGACAGCCTTGTACTCAGTACTACCAGGGAAGGATTTGGCGCATCTGACCACAGTAGCTTTTACGGCAAGGATGTACCCGTTTTGTTCCTGACAACAGGGGCTCATACAGACTATCACACTCCGGAAGATGATATCGAATACATTAACCTGCAGGGGATGGTTGACATTGCAGATTACACCGGCATGATAGCACAGCATATCGACCAGATGGATTCATCACTCACTTATCAGGAAGCGGGACCAAAGGTAAGGCCGCAGGGACGGAGAGGCGGGCGGATCACGCTGGGGATCATGCCGGACTTTACCGATAATGATGACAAGGACGGCATGAGGGTGGATTTCGTAACACCTGGAAAACCAGCTTATAACGGTGGAATGAAGAAAGGGGATTACATCATGGCCATTGAAGGCCAGCCCGTCAATGGAATATATGATTATATGTACCGGCTTAAAAGTATAAGCAAGGGACAGATAATCGTGGTCACGGTGAAAAGAGATGAAAAGGAACTGGATCTGCTGGTCCAGCTATAATCATAAAAGTATAAGATGAAAAAACAAACGATATTCTGGATCCTGGCAGTGGTGATCACCATAGCCACGGTCATATACCAAAGAAAAACAGGACCGACATACCCTGTAGAACAAAAAATTGAAATAGGCAGTACAAATATCGAGGCAAGCCTTCCCAGGAGCCATGGTGGGAGTACCGACAGGGAAGTCGCCATCACTGTTCCTGCGGTGATATCGAGGGACTGATCATCTATAAAAGATTTAAGACAGCTGATCCGCTCGATACCGTCCGGATGAAACTCCAGGAGGGTGAACTGATCGGATACCTGCCTAACCAACCCCCGGCGGGAAAGCTGGAATACACGGTGGTCCTGTTAAAAGATAAGCAGGCCTACACAGTAAATGATGTACCGGTCGTCATCCGTTTCAAGGGGAGTGTGCCGGCATATGTACTGATTCCGCATATCCTGTTTATTTTCACGGCCCAGTTGTTGTCGCTTGTTGCGGGACTCTTTGCTGTTTACCGTCTTCGCAGGTATAAATTATACGGGATACTCACCATCATATTCCTATTTGTCGGTGGTTTTGTACTGGGACCCGTCATACAGAAATATGCCTTTGGTGCTTACTGGACAGGCTTCCCCTTCGGACAGGATATGACAGACAACAAGGTACTGGTGGCTTTGCTGTTCTGGATCCTTGCTGTAATAATGAATTTCCGTAAAGACAGGCCGGCCTATGCATGGATTGCTGCCCTTGTTTTTTTCCTTGTGAACATGATCCCCCACAGTGTTCTTGGCTCAGAACTCGATTATGAAACAGGCGTGGTTAACACCGGAATGATATTGCTCTTCTAAGCATCCAAGAGTGACAACCGGATGATGCTGCTTTTTTTTTTTCGTAATTTGCAGCAGAAAGTAATAAGTACTCGTCTTTATACCAGAATTGAATGGCAAAAGAGCCAGCGTATCCCAATATTCATCAGGATCTAATAGACAAATGCAGGGACAAAGACCGGAGCGCTCAGTTTGAGATCTACGGTCTGTATTACAAGTCCATGTACAATACAAGTCTCAGGATGGTCAAAGATCCGGATGAAGCGGAGGATATCATGCAGGAATCCTTTTTGTCAGCCTTTGAAAAGATTGAAACGTACAGCGGTACAGTCAGTTTCGGGGCCTGGTTAAAAAAAATCGTAATCAACAGGTCCCTCGACAGCCTGAAAAAACGCAGGTTGTTTTTTGAAATACTGGAGGAAGGAATGATTCCGGAGCGGGAAGATGGATATGATGATGATGAAAACACCAGTGAGAGGATAGAAGAGATCAGGGAAGCCATCATGAGACTGCCGGACGGATTCAGGGTTGTGCTGACCCTTTACCTGCTGGAAGGATATGACCATGAGGAGATTGGGCAGATCCTGGAGATCAACCCTTCAACATCGAGGTCACAGTACACAAGGGCCAGGCAGAAACTGGTAGAAATGCTAAAAAAGTAAAGTTATGAATAAGCTCGACAAGCAAATACAGGCCAACCGGCAGCGATTTGACAGCCAGGAGCCCTCTTCTGGCCACATGGAGAGGTTTGAGCAAAAATTGAATAACCAAAAGTCCAGGTCAATCTTCTCCCGCATTCCATACGCCCTGAAAGCTGCTGTAGTATTATTACTTGTTGCCCTCTCCAGTATCCTTATTTATGAACAGGCACGTATTTATTATCAAAACCAGCGGATATTGTCCCTCGAGGACATATCTGCCGAGTTTGGAGAGGCTGAATTTTATTATACCTCTTTAATAAACAATAAATATCAGGAGATCAAAAGGCTCAATATTGATGATCCGAAACAGAGGGAGATGCTGATGGTTGAACTGCAGGAAATGGACAAATTATTCCATTCTCTTCAAAAAGATTTCCAGGACAATCCCACAGATGAGCGGGTCATCAATGCTATGATCTCACATTACCAGCTCAAGCTGGAAGTTATGAGCCGGATTATTACCCAATTAGAAGAAGTGAACCAGGTAAATTATAAATATAAAAATCATGAAGGCAAAGAAATTTAACATTCTGTTGCTTGGCGTTCTGATGGGCTTAACGCCGGTCCTGACCAGTGCACAGAACCAGTTAACAAAAGAGTATCACGAGGAGTATGGAACAGTGGATTATTCGAAACTGATCCTGCAAAATAAATATGGCAACGTTGATATCCAGAACTGGGACTCACCGAGAATCAAGATTGATGTTATCGTGAAAGTGAAAAACGCTAATGAAGACAGAGCACAAAAGATGCTTGACCAGATCAATGTCAAATTTACTACTGAAGGCAAATCGGTTAAAGCTGAAACCGTTATCGAAGACAGGTTCAAATCCAACAACGGGAACAATGAGTTCGAAATCAATTATGCTGTCCAGATACCCAAAGACCTCGACCTGGAACTTTCGAACAAGTATGGTCATGCCTTCCTTGATGAACTGAGTGGCCATGCACAGCTTGAGATCAAGTATGGCAAACTCACGGTAAATAAGCTTACCAGGGGACAGGTAAAACCCCTGAACACAGTCAGCCTGGCATATGCCAGCGGCAGCAGTATCGGTGAGTGCAGCTGGCTTAAGGCATACATCAAATATTCCAGCCTGGATATTGAAAAGGCAAAGGCATTTGTAGGCTATACCAGTTATATGAAATTGAAAATTGAAGAGGCCAGCTCTGTGGTCATTGAGGGCAAATACGATGATTACATATTTGGCAAATTATCCAATCTGGTTATCAATGCAAGTTATTCAGACCTCCAGGCTGACGAACTGAGCAAAAAACTGGAGGCTGATACCAGGTACACCAATGGTAAGATAGAGTATATGCCACCCACATTCGAATCTATCAATGTTGAATCCAGCTATGGGGGATATAAAATCGGCCTGGACGAGAAGGCCTCTTTTGAACTGGATGCAGAAACCTCTTACGGGAAAATAAGCTATCACGACAACGGCAGTAAGGTCAGCAGGATACAGGAAAGCAATTCAATGAAAGTATATGGCAGGGTAGGATCAGTTGAAAATCCCTCAGCTACCGTATATATTAAGACCAGATATGCCGGTGTAAAACTGGACTATTAGGATACCAGGTAATTTCTTTCACCCGTCAGGCAATTCCAGGACAATACTGGTAAGGACCTGACGGGTTTTTTTTGTAATTTAACCATCGAAAGTACTAATTGTACTTTAACTAGTCTGGTTCATGTAATGTCTTCATCTGCTTTTCCCCTATGAAATTCCAACCACTGCTATGCCTTACCTGTTTGTTATGCATTCCAGCAGCGGTCTTGGGTTATATTGATCCGGATTCAGAATATATATATCGCCATATGGAAACCACAGATCCCGTCATCGTTGACGGGATAATGTCTGAAAAGATATGGAGCCAGCTACCAGTTGCCGGCGGATTTTGGATGAGCTACCCGGTAGATGACCGGAAGGTGGAGGAGGATCTGCGCACAGAAGTGAAGGTAACATTCGATAAGCAGTACCTGTATATCGGAGCAGTATGTTATGGAACTGATAATTATGTAATCAAAACCCTGAAAAGGGATTCAGAATTCTGGGATGGGGATGGATTTGGGGTAGTCATAGATCCCGTGAACGAAAAGACCAATGGCTTTACTTTTGGGGTTTCTCCTGCCGGGGTACAGACCGAATACCTGGTTACCGGCCAAACGGGTAGAAGGACTGATCCTGAACCTGGCCGAAGCCGGCGGGGGGTCAATATGGCCTGGGATAATAAATGGTTTTGCGAGGTAAGCAACCATTCCGACCGGTGGATCGTGGAGATTGCCATCCCGTTTAAAACCCTGCGGTTCGATAAAGAGAAGAACCATTGGGGAATCAATTTTTTCCGAAGAGATGCGAGATCGAACGGCATCCATACCTGGGCACCGGTCCCCATTGAATTTAATGAAGAAGACCTGGGTTATTTGGGTGTATTAAGCTGGAATGAACCTCCGGCAAAAGCAAGCAGGAACCTGGCCTTAATTCCTTATGCACGAGGGACCACAGCAAAGGATTATGAGGAAGATACACCAGCAGAATATGACTTCCAGGCGGGACTTGATGCCAAGGTTCCTGTTTCCTCCAGCCTGAACCTGGATCTTACAGTTAACCCTGATTTTTCACAGGTGGAGGTGGATGAACAGGTGATCAACCTCACCCTGTTTGACATCCGCCTTCCTGAAAAACGCGTCTTCTTTCTGGAAAACAGCGATATTTTTGAAGATTTCGGGATCCCTCCCATGAAACCGTTCTTCTCCCGAAGGATTGGATTGGATAATGATGGGAATTCCATCCCCATCCTATATGGGGCAAGGCTAAGCGGCAATGTAAACCAGAATCTCCGCATCGGGGCCATGAACCTGCAGACAAGAGAAACCGAAGAATTCCTTCCCCAGAATTATACGGTGGCAGCCTTCCATCAGCAGGTACTGGCACGGTCTGTGATCAAGGGATATTTCCATAACAGGGATGCCCTGCGAAATGAAGAACCTGATTACAACAGGAACATGGGACTTGAATTCCAGTACCGTTCTGCCGACGGCCGTTTCCAAACCTTTGCAGGATATGCAAAATCCTTCAGTCCGGGATTGAAAAAAAAGGATTATTTCTATAACACAGGCATAGGGTATGACAATAAAAATCTGAGTATTTACACCAACCTGGCGGGACTGGGCAAGAATTACAGGGCGGATATGGGGTACATTAGGGGACAAAAATACTATGATGCTGAAAGGGATACGTCTGTCTATATTGGTTTTAACCACTGGTATAGCCGGTTTTCATACACCTGCTACCCGGAACAGAATGACCGGATCATCTCCCACGTGATCAATGCAAGATATTCCTACGATAGTGATACCACATTTTCACTGCTGAACAGCGATGCTGAAGCCGGATATACACTTAAATTCTCCTCCACCGCCACCCTAGGGATATCCTACAACTACAATGTGGTCAACCTCCTCTTTCCATTTACTTTTATCAATGATGAACCCCTGCCAGCTGGCATATACCCTTATGGCCAGACCCAGGTGATGCTGCAGTCAGACCAGCGCAGGTTATTCAGTCTCACGGGGAGTTATCATATGGGGGATTTTTTAATGGGACACAGCTGCAATATATCCTGGGGATCAAGTTCCGAGCCCAGCCCTGGGGCAATTTCTCAGTGAATGTTGAACAAAACGACTTGTCGTTTCCGGAACCATATGGAAAAGACAGGTTACTCCTTATCAGTCCACGTACAGAAATCAACTTCTCCAGGAAGCTTTTCTGGACCACTTTTCTGCAGTACAATACCCAGGATGATAATTTTAACATTAACAGCCGGATCCAGTGGCGCTTCAAGCCTATGTCAGACCTTTATATAGTCTACACGGACAACTATGCGGTTGAGTTTTGGGGACCCAAGCACCGGGCCCTGTCAATCAAACTGAATTATTGGTTTAATTTGTAATCTGATGAATAAAATGAAAAGAACATCCCTGATAGCATTGATAAGCATTTTAAGCCTTCAATTCTCTCCTGGACAGGAGGGTCCCGAATACGCGATTGTCATTCATGGAGGTGCCGGGAATATAAGTCCCCAGTACATCTCCTCCGAAAGAGCTGATGCCCTCTCTGCGAAACTAACTGAAGTCCTGGAAAAAGGCATCTTCATTCTTGATTCAGGTGGGACGAGCCTGGATGCTGTTGAAGCTGTCATTCGAATCCTGGAGGATTCACCCTTATTTAATGCAGGGAAGGGTGCCGTATTCACACATGAAGGTAAAAATGAAATGGATGCTTCCATCATGGATGGCAAAACCTTAAATACAGGGGCAGTTGCGGGTATCGGAGATATCAAAAATCCCATTTCGGCCGCCCGGATAGTGATGGAAAAATCACCTCATGTTCTGCTCAGTGGTAAGGGGGCATCCAGCTTTATTGCCAGCCAGGGCGGAGAGGTTGTGGACAGCAATTACTTCTATACTGAGAGACGCTGGAACCAACTGCAACAGCAACTTAAAAAAGCCCAGGTAGAGAAGTATGGCACAGTCGGATGTGTAGCACTAGACAGGGACGGAAACCTGGCTGCCGGAACATCCACAGGTGGGATGACCAATAAACGTTATGGAAGAATAGGTGACTCCCCCATCATTGGCGCCGGAAATTATGCTAATAACAATAGCTGTGCTGTATCAGCTACCGGTCATGGAGAATTTTTTATCCGGTACACCGTGGCTCATGATATCTCTGCCATGATGCAATACGGTAGTCTCAGCCTGCAGGAAGCCGCTTCTTCAGTCATCCAGGAAAAGCTTAAAGAAGCAGGTGGCAAGGGGGGAGTAATCTGCGTTGATAAACAAGGCAATATAGCCATGGAATTCAATACTTCCGGAATGCTCAGGGCATATGCCACAGCTAATGGAGAAACAGTGGTTAAGGTATTCGAGTAACAATGAACCATGGATTCAAAAGATCTTCCTTATTGTAAAACAGGTCATCTTCCCTGTCATGGATCTTAACCGAACATCCTGAGGCTCGGGCTATGGCGTGACCGGCTGCTGTATCCCATTCCATTGTGGGACCGAAACGGGGGTATATATCCGCTTTTCCTTCGGCCATAAGGCAAAATTTCAGGGAACTACCAATTGAAACAAGCTTGAGTCCGGAATGCTCTTTCTGCAATCCCTTGATAAACAGATCCGTCTCCTCATTCCTGTGTGAGCGGCTGGCTATAGCCGTATATGGTCTGCGAGGAATCTTTCCGGGTAATCTTTCCGCATGCTTCATCATTTCCTGCAGGTTCTGAGTATGTGCATCTTTGATGGAATACTCCACTATCCTGTATGCACCAATCTGGTCAGAAGCAAAGTACATGATATCCTGGCAGGGTGCATAAATGACGCCCAGTATCGGGACATGCTCTTCAATTAATGCAATATTCACGGTAAACTCATCATTTCTGCGGATAAATTCCTTGGTACCGTCAAGTGGATCAACCAGCCAGAATTTTTCCCATTGCTTCCTAACCAGATAGGAGTCTTCTATCCCTTCTTCTGACAGGATGGGTAAACCGGTTGGGGCCAATTGGCCGGCAATGATCCGGTGGGCAGCATGATCCGCTTCAGTAACCGGAGAAAAATCCTTCTTCAATTCAGTCTTAAAAACCTTTTTTTTGTAGACTTTCATAATGGACAGTCCAGCAGCAAAAGCAGCTTCCACTGCTTTCAAAAGCTGTTCTTGTGATTTTTCCATACCGGCAAAATATTTAAACGTAGATAAATGATAGAATGGTTATGCACACCACCATATATAGAAATGTCAGTGGGGCTCCGACACGGAAGAAATCACGGAAGGAATACCCACCCGGACCATAAACCATGAGGTTGGTCTGAAATCCAACCGGTGTCATAAAATTAGCAGCTGAAGCATAGGCGGTGATCAGGACAAATGGCATAGGATCCATGCTCAGATTGACGGCTGTGGTGAGTGCAATTGGAAAAATAATGGCAGCTGCAGCCTTGCTGGTAATATATGCCGCAAGAATGGTGGTTATCAGATAGATGCCTGTCAGTATCCCGATCACCCCCAGCGGCTGGAAAAGCCTGATCACCCCGTCAGCGACCAGGTCGGCCGTACCGGTCTTGATCATGGCAGTCCCAAGTGCCAGTGAAAGCACAATGATCAATGCCAGGTTATAATCGATGGCCCCTGGCAATTCTCTAGGATGTGTGATTCGCAGGGCAAGAGATAGTACCAGCAACAGCAACAGGGAAATAAAGAGCGGGAATATATTCAGTGCAGCCAGCAAAATGGCCAGTATCAAGCCTCCCAGCAAGATAACACTTTTGTACCATTCAAGCTTGACCATCTCACTGACCTTGGAAATGAAATAAAAATCTTTGGTAGAAACGGTCCGGGCAACAAAATTTTCCCCGGTAAAAAGCAGTAGTACATCACCCGCTTTCAGGATCACCTCACTAATCTTTCCCTTTATTAGTTCCCCATTCCTGTGAACGGAAACAATGGCAGCATCATACTTGCTCCTGAAATTGGCCTCTCTTACAGTCTTATTGACGATGGTAGAATTCTGTGAAACAACAACTTCAACTATTTCTGTCCGCGATTTCTTACTCAGCATCCCTACTTCAGGGATATTCAGTCCTGACCTTGATTTGATCATGTCCGCAATGGCTTCAGTTTCACCTGCAAAAATGAGGATATCCCCCCTGTCCAGCAGGAAATCTGCTCCGAAAACAGAAATCTTATAGCCCCGTCTCCAGATCTCCACAATATGAAATCCCGGCTGGTTCCGTAATCCGGCATCTTCAATGGTTTTACCGATGAGGGGGGACTTCTGTACTACCTTGGCCTCTACCATATACTCCCTTCGTCCCAATGAAAACTGAGTGAGGGTATCCGGCTTGGAGGGCAGCAATCGCTCACCGAAAAAAAGCAGGTATAGGCTACCGACCACTATCATGGGAACGCCTACCACGGCAAAATCAAATATCTTCAAGGGTTCCAGATCGGGGATAATGGTCTGATCCACCACCAGGCCGTTTACGATCAGGTTTGTGGATGTCCCTATCAGGGTGGCACGATCCCCCGAGGATGGCTGCATACGATAAGGGAATGAGGAATTTAGACGGGGAGATATTATTTCGTTTACACCAGGAGTGCACATAAGGGATCATAACGGCCACCAGGGGGGTATTGTTCAGGAAAGCTGAAAACCCGGCGATCAGTAAGGTCATCCGGCTCATGAATCCGCGATAACTGCGGGCCGATTTAAACAACCGGTCGAAGATCACCTCCACCACAGCGGTCCGGCGGATCACGTCCCCAATTAAAAGCAACATGATGACTACAGCAATTTGCTCATTCCCAAAACCTTTAAGAATCTCTGCAGGCGTAAGTACTCCGAATATGCCCAAGACAATCACGCCGACCAGGAAAGTAAACGCAGGGCCGAGAATCTCCCTGTAGAGGGAAATGAGGATGAACACTAGGACAATAAAGACAAGTATCTGGTCGAAACTCAGCATAATTCACATGCCGGAGGCTGAATCCATAAAGTAAAGAAAATAAATGAACAGATAAAAATTTTAAACCTGGAGACGGTTCTTAAAGGGCAGGAATGTCATAAAATCTGCATGATGTACAATGTACGCCTCAACCGAACGGTTGACATGATCCCCTTCCCCTGCATGGGCTGCAATGATATGGCATACCTCAGGAGGGATATCACAGGACTCTGCGAGGGAAACCCCCGAAAAGGGATGGCGCAGGTATTTCCCATAGCTACCCTGTACTACTTTCCCGTCTTTCTTCTCATACTCCAGGAGCTTTCCCACATCTGCCAGTATGGCTCCGGCAATCAGTACATCCATGTTCACCGGGAGCTCATCTCCAAAATGTGCCTGGATTTGTTTTCCACTATCCCTGGCAATATGAACCACACATCTCTTATGTGCCATAAAAGATACATCCAGGTCTTCAACCAGGAGGGTAAATGGGATTTCATCCAGATCTTTCGCGGACAAAGCACTTTTTGACAATGCCAGTTCCCAGGTCCTGGCTGTATTTTGACGCAGGCCAGGGTCTTGGATCCATTCCAGTTCAGGCCAGAGTTTTATTTACTTCTGTCATAGCTTTTTCATTTTGATTGGTAAATAATACCAGCTAGATTAAATGCTACAGGGCGGCGATGATGGCATCTGCCATTTCAACTGTGGAAGCGGCACCCTTCTCAAAAACATCAGGCCTGCCAGTCAGTTTAAGCATATCATATGTCCGGGTCTCTCCATGACTGACCACCCTTCCTATAGCCGACCTGATCTTGCTTGAAATATCATTCTCTGACAGGTGGTCCAGCATCATACATGCCGACTCTACCATGGCTATGGGATTTACAATGGATACAGGATAATCGGCATATTTGGGGGCTGAACCATGGGTCGGCTCAAAAACAGCCACCTCTTCCCCTATATTCGCACTACACGCAAAACCCAGTCCCCCAATAAGTCCCGCAAAACCATCTGAAACAATGTCCCCGAACATATTCCCTGCCACAATTACACCATAATCCTCCGGGTTCTTTGTGAGCCACATCATCTGGGCATCAATATTCGTATTCCAAAGTTCTATTTCCGGGTAAGATGATTTCTGGATCTCCTTGGCCAGCCTGAACATCATACCGGAAGTCTCCCTTATGACATTTGGTTTTTCGCAAACAGTCACTGACCTGTACCGGTACTTTTTTGCATATTCGAAAGCAGCCACTAATATTCGTTTTGTGGCCTCATGTGTGAAAATTCTTGTTGACACTGCCAACTCAGCCTTCGGAACATTTGAAAAATTTTTCTGAAATTTTGGGTGGCTGAGCAAGGCCTCATAAACATTTTCAGGAGGATCAGACCATTCAACTCCTCCATAGAGTCCTTCCGTATTCTGCCTGAAAATCACCACGTCGATTTCCGGCTCTTCCACCGTGTTGTTGGGTCCCTTACGAATAAAATTCAGGGGATTACCTTTATAGGTCCGGCAAGGCCGGATACATACATCCAGGTTAAAGTGTTGCCTTAAGCCTACAATCGGACTGGAATAGACCAGTCCCTTCCCCTGCAGAGAGGGATGCAGTTCCTCGGCAGCCTCTTCCTTGGGTTTCGAGGTAATCGCGCCGAAAAGTCCTATTTTATGCCTGTCCAGCAACTCAAGGGTCCGGTCCGGCAGGGGATTCCCCTCAGTTATCCAGAATTCCCAGCCAATATCAGCATGTACATATGTTGCTTCAAATCCGGCAGCATCCAGTATGCGAAGAGTTTCTTCGAGAACGACTTTCCCTATACCATCACCCGGCATGGTAACTATGGTCCTTTTATTCATATTATATTCAGCTTTGCAGATGTTTATAAGCAGCTTAAAAATAGGAGAAAAAAACAAGATCCATTTTGTCAGACATGTGTTATTTATCACTTATTTTATAAAACATTAACAGATTCCGAATATCTCAATGAATTCACTATCAGACCTAGATAATGCACTTCTATGGAAGTATTTTGAGGATATATGCAGGATCCCAAGGCTATCCAGGAATGAAGACCAGATGATTGATTTCCTCCTGGCATTTGCCCATGAGCATAAGCTTCCAGCAAAGAAAGACGAAACAGGCAATATATTGATCTCCAAACCCGCCAGTCCGGGTATGGAAAACCGGAAAACAGTCATCCTTCAGAGCCACATGGATATGGTGGGTGAAAAGGAACAGGACAGTCCGCATGACTTCAATAAGGACCCAATAGTCCCCATAGTAGATGGTGTATGGATTAGTGCCAATGGTACTACACTGGGGGCTGATGACGGCATCGGTATAGCGGCCCAGATGCTAATCCTTTCGGACCAGAACCTGGAGCATGGTCCCATTGAATGCCTGTTTACGGTGGATGAAGAATCCGGCATGACCGGTGCACAGAACCTTAAACCTGGTTTTATGACAGGGAAAATCCTGATAAACCTGGATTCTGAGGACGAAGGAGAGTTATTCATCGGATGTGCCGGCGGCATTGACACGATAGGTAGTTTTAAATACAACACGAAAAAACCTGAGGAGGGATCCTCTGCCTACAAAATGTCTGTAGGTGGATTGAAGGGGGGACACTCAGGCGACGAGATCCATAAAAGTCCGGGAAATGCCATCAAGATCCTGAACCGGTTTTTATGGAATGCTGGCAAAAACTTCCGGCTCGCCCTCTCAATATTCGATGGGGGAAATCTAAGGAATGCCATTCCAAGGGAAGCTTTCGCCTTATTCACCATCCCGGCTGCCCTAGTGGAAGAATTTGAGGAATATTATCAAAAATATACAGGGGACCTCCATCAGGAGTTAAAGGATTTTGAACCTGATCTGAGCTTCCATCTTTCCAGGACAGAACTGCCGGAGACCATTCTCACCCCGAAAAAACAACTGGGGTTAATACGTGCCCTCTATGCCTGTCCCCATGGGGTCATTACCTGGAGTCCCACGCTGACAGGCCTCGTGGAAACATCCACAAACCTGGCATCTGTAAAATTCAAAGAACCCGGCAGGATCGTTGTTACAAGCTCCCAGAGAAGTTCAGTCGATACTGCCAAAAAAGATATTTCTGACCGTGTGGCCAGCTGTTTTGCACTGGGAGGAGCGAAAATTGAACACAGTGATGGTTACCCGGGCTGGACCCCTAACCCGGAATCTGAGATCCTGAATATCACCAAAGATGTTTATACCGGATTGTTTGGACAGGAACCCGTTGTAAGGGCTATTCATGCTGGACTGGAATGCGGGTTGATCCTGGAAAAGTACCCGAATCTGGATATGCTCTCTTTTGGTCCCACAATAAAAGGGGCCCATACACCATCTGAGAGAATTAACATCCGGACTACTGGAAAATTCTGGAAGCTCTTAACAGAAGTATTAGAAAGAATACCGGAGAGAAGCTAATTTTTTACCAGTCATCCTCCACAAATTCTGATTTACTGACTCCGCATACCGGGCATTCCCAATCCTCCGGAATATCGTTAAAGTCGGTTCCGGGATTTATTCCTCCGTCCGGGTCCCCTTCCACAGGGTCGTATACATAACCGCAAATGGTACAGCGGTATTTTTTCATAATTTGAAATTTTGCAGCAATTATACTAATTAAATTTTTGATAATTACCAGTGACCATTATTTATTGAGGAAATGATTTATCTTTACATTCCATGGCTGGGGATTCGAAAAATATCCGGGAGGTGATACAACATCTTGATCCGGTCTCACTTGGGGAAATGGATGCTGTCAAACTGATGAACCGTACTGATACAAAGTTTGTCTTCCATACCTCCAAACTGCCAGAGCTTCTAAATTTATCCAGGGAACATTACAAGGTACTTCAGATAGGGGAGAACCGGGACTTCATGTATAATTCCCTGTATTATGATACGGAAAAACTGGATCTGTATCTTGATCACCATAACGGGAAGAGGCCCAGGTTCAAGGTCAGGTTCAGAGAATACGTGGAGACGGGTACAACATTCCTTGAAGTCAAAAGGAAAACCAATAAAAACCGGACCCGCAAATCCAGGATAGAGGTGGAAAAAACGGAAATGGAATTGTCCGGATTATCCATTGAATACATAGAAAAACAAGCTCCATTACAGGCATCCATATTGAAGCCGGCCTTATGGACCATTTTCCGCAGGATCACACTGGTCGGAAAAAGCAGTCCCGAACGAATTACCATTGATTACGAATTATCGTTCAGGCAGGGAGATCAGGAAAAACACCTCCCTTTCTATACCATCTGTGAAGTTAAAAGGGATAGTTTCTCCGGACACTCTGCTTTTATTAAAACCCTGAGGGATTTGTCTATTTTTCCCGGGAACAGCAGCAAGTATTGCCTTGGCACGGTGCTGTTGAACGAACATGTCAAAAACAACCGCTTTAAACCAATATTTTGAAAACTAACCCGACTCGAAAATGATTACAGATCTTATCCTGCTACAGGCTAATCAGAACGGAAATTTGGCGACGACTTTAGTTGAAGCCTATCCCGTATTGGGACTGATAATCCGATTCACATTCAACTTACTGGTGGTAGGCATCATCGTTAGGGGCTTGTATTATCCCCTTACCAGGAAAAAGAATTACATGTTTTCCTTCCTGCTCATCGGTGTGGTTGTTTTCCTTGTCTGTTTCCTGCTTGAAAGCCTGGACATGGGCCTTGGTTTTGCTTTGGGTCTCTTTGCCATATTCGGCATCATCAGGTACCGGACCAATCCCATTCCAATCAAGGAAATGACCTACCTCTTTGTTATAATCGGTATATCGGTAGTGAATGGATTGGCGTCTGCAAAAGTCACGTACCTTGAACTCGTATTTACCAATATCATTGTTATCCTTATTGTTTATATCCTTGAGAAAGTATGGTTGATGAAGAATGAGTCTAAAAAAGTAATCGACTATGAAAAAATTGAACTCATACACCCTGATAAAAGGGCTGAATTGGTTGAAGATCTCAAGCAGAGAACTGGTTTACCGATCAGTCGCGTGGAAATTGGCCGCATCAATTTCCTTCGAGACACCGTCAGACTACTCATCTATTACCAGGAAGACCGGGACAAAAATTTAGTCGGGGAGGTCGAGATTGGTAGTCTTGATGACAGCAGGACAGAATAGTCTACAGGTCACTTCACCTGCCAGATGGTATCCAGCAGGGTCCCGTCAACCCATTTCACAACGGCCACTACATTATCGGTAAATTCAGGCATATCCGGTATCCCGCAAATTTTTTCCGCTTCCTCCTTTAATTCTTCCATGGCTTCGGACAGGCAGGTCTGAGCCTTTCACTTTTTCCAGCAGGTCTTTCCTCAGGGGATTGATGGCTATGCCCCGCTCGGTGACGACAACATCTATCAGCTCACCAGGACCACAAAGGGTGGTGACCTTGTCACGGATCACCGGGATCCTGTCTCTGAACAAAGGTACCGGCAGGATCACCGTCTTGCTGAACAGGCAATTCTGCCAGCCACCTATCCCGTGCAGCAATAACCATCAGAATGGGTAACCACATTGGCATTGAAACTCGGTATCTATCTCTGTGGCTCCCAGGATAACCACATCCACCATGCCTGCAAAATTCCCCTTGCCATGGTAATTGTAACTGGTAAATGGGCTTGTCCACACATGATTTGGATTCTCCCTCATGGAACGTACACCCTCCAGGTCAAATGTCTGCCCGTCAAGGATGTAATCTACAAGCCCTTCTTCCAGCATGGATACCAGATAGCGGTTACTGCCCCCGCGTGCAAACCTTGCTTTTATCCCTTTTTCCAGCATGATCTTTTTGAAGTACTCTCCAACTGCCAGGGAGGTCCCTCCTGCTCCGCTCTGGAAGGAGAATCCATCCCTGATGATACCTGTCACCTCACAAAACCTGGCTGTCAGCTCTGCCAGGTAGAGCCTGTCAGGACTCCTGGTGATCCTGGTTGTCCCTGAAATGATCTTTTCGGGATCCCCAACTTGCTCCATTTCTACTGTAAAATCCACATAGTTCCCCTGGATCTGCCAGGGGATGCATGGAAACTCCACCATGTTATCCGTGGCGATGATGACTTTTTCGGCATACTGTGAATCGGCCAGGGCAAACCCCAGCAAACCACTTGCCGAGGATCCCTCAAGGCCATTGGCATTCCCAAAGGGATCAGCACATCCAGCCCCGATCACGGCAATATCAATTTGTACTTCTCCGTCCTGGATGGCCTGGTACCTTCCCCCATGCGAGCGCAGCACCCCCTGGCCCTTCATTTTTCCATCTGAAGTAAACCGACCCAATGGCCCATTCATGCTCCCCTCTATATGGTGAATGGTCCCATCCTCCAGGTATGGTATTAAATGTTGGTGGCATGGAAAAGAGGCAGAGGGGAACCAAACCAGGTCTTTTATCTTTAATTCATACGCTGCATCAAAAACCTGGTTCGCAAGCAGGTCGCCATCCCTGAAATGATGATGTGTGGATATGGTCATCCCATCCTTTAATCCACATTTAATGAGGGCATCTTTAAGGGAAGTGGCCCGCTTGTCACCTCCTGAAGCAAAATTGCTGCTGGAATTAATCAAGGGACCATGTTTCCTGCCTTCCGGAATATATTTTCCAACTCCCAGGAATGGGACTTGTGCTGAGCCGTTTACCTCTTTTGGGACCTTTCTACCGGCTGCATTACAAACAAGTTCTTGCTTACTCATCTCTCCAGTTTTCAGGTATTACATTGATGGCTATAGCCAACTCTATGGTATGAAGGGCGCGTTTGACCACCGGGGGATCTATCATCTTGGTACCCAGGCTTACCACTCCCTGGCCCTTCCTTTCGGCTTTCTCATATGCCAGGACAATCATTTTTGCCCTGACAATCTCGTCTTCTTCGGGCATAAAAGCTTTATGGATCACCGGGATCTGTCTGGGATGTATGCAGCCCATCCCTTCAAAACCAAGCACCCTGGATTTTCGGGCTGTTTCTCTCAGGCCTTCTTCATTTCCAACATCCGAATAAACTGAATCTATGGCTTGTATACCGGCTGCCTTGCAGGCATTTACAAGGCGGGTCCTGGCATAAAGGGATTCATCCCCGGATGCTGTGCGACCAACCCCCAGGTCGGCCGTATAATCTTCCAGTCCAATGGCCAAGGCTACAACATTTTCAGCCGAACAGGCTATCTCATAGGCATGTTCAATCCCCAGGGCAGATTCAATGATAGGCATCAGGTAGATTTCATGATTCCCGGCCAGTTTATCGATATGTTCATTTACAGCATGAATTTCATCAGGGGATTCAACCTTGGGAATTAGCAGAAGGTCTGGTTCCATGGGCACGACATAGTCCAGGTCAGTTTTTCCATCCGGCAACTGGTTTATCCTGACCATCCTTTCTGCTCCATAAAAATCAATTGATTGAAGGGCATTCCTTACAAGAAACCTGGCTTCCTGCTTCTTTGAAGGAGCTACAGCATCTTCCAGATCTAGAATAATTCCATAAGGGTCATGGATGCCCGCGTTCAACATCATACTGGGGGTATTGCCTGGCAGGTACAATCGTGTAAACCGGAATCTGTCACGCTGTCCTCTACCTGGTTTTTGTATATTGCTCTTAGGTATGTATACCCTGTCACTTTCAATGACCTGTTTAAGGGCTGCTTCGAGCCTTGCAGCCAGCACAAATTCCAGTGCCCCACTATCCTGGATTTCCACCCGGGCATGAGCCACTTCGAAATGCTCCAGTAGGGATATTGTTACCTCACGGATAGAACGGCCGTAAAGTTTATCCACCTTACTCTCAAGTTTGATAATAATGCCACCAGAACTTTCCTGCTTCACCCGGACAAGGCAATCTGACCTTATCCTGTCTCCTGCATTCCCGGCTAAACCAATTTTCGCCATTTGATGATCATTTCCACCAAAGATAGTAAGAGTTTGTATCAAAGGGAAGGTAGGGGATATGCTTAACAATATGATCTACGGTACTATATCAATAAACTCAATTATATGGCATTGAAAATTTGGGGATTTGTCTAATTTAGTGAGCCCTATTAAAGCCCATGCAGAATGCAAATGAAAAGGATGATATACATACATGCAAAAACTATTAAATGGATTTTTTGCACAGCGCTATTTATCTATTCAGCTTCTCTTAAGGCTCAAAAAGCAGAAATAAAGGACCTCTATCACTACAGTTCAGTTTTTTCTGCGAATAGAAATTACCGGATTTTTTTGCCACCCGGGTACAGCGAGAATACAACGAAAAGGTATCCTGTTATTTATTATTTTCATGGTTGGGCACAACGTCATTTTGGGTCATGGGGATCTGGATATTCCAATTACGACAGGGGCGATGAAAATAATGGAGATAATATTGAAAAGTTTGTATCGGAAAATGATGTCATTGTTGTTAAGATTGATGGCTTAAACCAGTTCGCAAATGAAGCGATAAATTTATCTCCTTATAACGTCAGTTCAGTCACAACTTTCCGGCAATTTCCGACCTATTTTAAAGAGTTGATCCATTATATCGATGGACATTATCGCACCATACCGGACAGGGAACATCGGGCCACATCAGGCCTGTCCATGGGTGGATTTATGTGTTTTTGGCTGGCAGCAAAATACCCTGATATGGTATCTGCAGCGGGTAATTTTTGCGGGTCAACGGAATTTTCAGTTGGCCCGGTTGAATTTCCTGTAGAATATGCCCATGCAGAGATGTTCGACAACTTTAAGGGTGTAAGTATTAGAATGAACAATGGAACCAGGGATCGATTGCGGTTTTACCATCAGGACATGAACCGTTTCTTGCTCAATATTGTTCCACAGTATGAATTTAAGGTTTATGATGCTTCCCATATTACCTGTGGGTTGGGTGATATGTTTGATTTTTTAATGAATGCATTTGAATCGCCCTTGCCCTTACCGGAGCAATGGGATTACATTGATATTTACCCGTTTTTTGAAGTCTGGGATTATAAAGTTGAAACCAACAGGAACAGAGCAGGGTTTACAATTTTAGAAAATGTAAATCAAAACGGGTTTAAAATTGCCGTTCGTAATTTTTTGCCCGATGGTGAACTTATGCCTAATGTGTCGGCCAAAATAAAAACTTCACCCATTTATAAAAAAAACCGGGAATACCACATTACCGATGTCGATTTAAGAAGTTTTGTCAAAAAAAACTATGCGGTCCGCAGCGATTCTGAGGGGAGATTGAGTATTGAAACGAATGGAAGTTTACACCAAATTGGGGTTAGTGAGTACGCTGGAAGTCCAAATCTATGTATGGCTAAATTTTCTATCGACAACATGGAGTGGGCAGAAACCGGCAAAGAGATAACATTGTCCATCGAGATATTAAATAAAGGTCTTGGCAACGCAAGAGGTATTACAGGTGAGATTGTTGCCCTTAGTGATAGTTTAGAGGTAATAGAAGGAATAGGTAAATTACAGGAACTGCCAGGTTTGTCCATCGATAAATTGAAAGGGAAATTTAAGGTTAAAAACAACAAGCCAGGTGTGGAGATTGCAAAATTCAAATTGATATTGAAAGATGAATCCGGGCTCGAATGGCAGGAGGAATTTGAACTGCGGTTTAAAGACCCGGTGACGGAGATTACTGATTTTGTGATAGCAGATGGCAGGAAAATGACTGTGGTGAAAGCTGCAGTAGATTCATTTACCGGCATTGTGGGTGCCGGAAACGGAGATGGAATTGCCAACCCCGGGGAAACCATAGTCATTTTGGTAAAAGAAGATGGCAAGTACCTTCGCACAAATGCCTATACACTTCATCCACAAATTAATGCAAATAATACCAATATACGGATATCGGATGCCTGGCAGGATTATGACCACATTGGCGGCTCGTTTAAATATACCAAGCCTTTTATCTCGTCAGGAAAAGCCTCGGGGAAAGGTATTTGGTTTTATATAGAGTATTGGCTGCCGGCTAATCACATAATTAGCGGGCAACACATTATTAAAAAAGGTAAAATCAAGATTGAAGTTAAAGGTAAAGATGAAACACCACCTCAAATAAAATGGCTTCAAGTCGTAACAAATGATCGTATCGAGGCCAGGGTATATGATGCCTCCGGTATAGATAAGGTTGCCCTTACTTTTGTTCCCAATGAAAAGGCATCAACCATAAAACACGTGGGTTGGGATAAAGTACCAAAGGCCTTTGAACTGGAGTTAGTAGATACCGGATTGGATGGTGATGCAGTAAAAGGAGATGGTGTGTATAGTCGAAAAATAGAAAACTGGCCCTCATACTTTTATAATATTAAAGGGAAAACAATTGATTCAGTAGGAAATAATGAAGTTTTTGAGTGGCCGGAAGCCTTTTTGCTAAAGAATACCGAATACTCAGAATAGGATACAATAAAGGTAAACGTAATAATATTTACAAAAGAAAGTAATTATGGGAACGACAAAGAGAATAACCGGGTTTTTTGGCTTTGCTTCTATCGTTATGCTGTTAATATTCATTAACATACAAGGTATACATGCAAAACCAGGTGATAATAAATAAAGACCCCGACATAGGGAAAGTTTTTATGGCCGGTGCTGCAACAGCTAATATAACCCCTTTCCTTGGCGGTGGCATAGTTGGCAATTACGGGACTCCCCCCCCGGCAGCCCATGTACACGATGAACTTCATGCCCGTTGCCTTGTGCTCGATGATGGCACAACCATGCTGGCCTTTATTATTGTGGACAATATAGGTTTGAACCGCTATTTAATAGACGAAGTCAAAAGGCTGATCCAAAAAGAGTCAAATATTCCACGGGAGAATCTGCTTGTATCAGCAACACACACACACTCCTCTGTAAGTGCTGCGGGAGTTGGCGAGAAACGCAGACAAACAGGCGATGCCGAACCTTTCGATGAGTATCAGAAATTCTTGATAAGGCGTATTGCAGATGGAGTCAGAATTGCGATTAATAATTTAGAACCTGCCCTCATTGGGTGGGGAGTTGGCAGCGTTCCAGAACATGTCTTTATTCGCCGATGGAGAATGAAGCCCGGCACTCCCATTCCAAATCCCTTTGGTGGTTTGGATAGTGTAAAAATGAATCCTGGACGAGACCCAAACCTGCTTGAACCGGCTGGCAAGCCCGACACCGATGTTTCGTTTATATCAATACAATCCGTTCATGGTGAACCAATCGCCCTTCTCGCCAATTACTCTCTTCATTACGTAGGCGGAAATCCAAGAGACCATTTATCAGCAGATTACTTTGGTGTATTTGCCGACCAGATTCAGGAATTGCTAAAAGCAGACAGACAAGAGCCTCCTTTCGTGGGAATCATGTCTAATGGTACTTCCGGAGATGTGAACAATATCAATTTTGGGGCACCGTCTATAAAAAAAGCCCCTTATGAGCAGATCAAGCTCGTGGCTGAAGATGTTGCCCGGGAAGTTTTCCGTGTTTATAATTCAGTGGAGTACCACAACTGGGTCCCTCTAAGGGCTGCTGAGGAAGAATTAACGCTACAGATACGTAAACCTTCCGCCCAAATGCTGGCACGTGCAAAGACAGTGATCGCCAGGCCAGATACTGTAAAGCCCATACATAAACACGAAGTAACCTATGCCCACCGGATAATTCAGCTTGAGGAAACCTGGCCGGACAATATCGACATCATTGTTCAGGTTTTCCGTATTGGCGATTTAGGCGTTGCGGCAATACCGTTCGAGGTATTTGCCGAGATTGGACTGGAGATAAAAGCAAAGAGCCCGCTTCATCCATCTTTTACAATTGAACAGGCAAATGGTTCTTATGGGTACTTGCCATCACCAGAACAACATGAGCTTGGAGGTTATGAAACCTGGTTAAGTGCAAACAAGGTGGAGGTCGAAGCTTCAAGGAAAATAGTTGCAAAACTACTTGATCTGTTTGCAAAGATTAACCCATGAATTTTTCGGCAGCCATGAATTTCCTACAAACATCTAAAACCGGAATATTTACCGGCATAATTATCTTCCTGCTTCTCTCAATGAGTGCAGTAAGTTGCCAAAAAAGAGAATCAGATAAAAAAGATACAGTAGCTGAACTACTCCCTGCCCCACAGCTGGTAGAATTAAAGGTGGGTGTTTCCATAAAGCCTGAAAAAATTAAAACAGTTTACCTGTACTCAGGCATCGACAAGGATGCGAGTTTTGCAGCAGTTCTATTGCGGAATGAGTTAATGCAGCTCTTTGATTTAGAAGTAAATGTTCAAGTTGTAGAATCTTATGAGGATATGTCCCTCCCGGCTATTATTCTTGGTATTTCTTCTGAAGATATAGGATTTTCAAATTTTTGTTCAGGCCTTCCATCCCCGCAAGAAGACAATCCTGAGGCATATGTATTGGATATTAAAAAGGATATAATTACGATATCCGGTGGAGGTGATGCAGGGCTTTTCTACGGGGTACAGACCCTGGTACAGCTTTTGGAGGAGGCTAAATGGGAACATGAACCTATATCTGGCATGATTATCCAGGACTGGCCGGAACTGAAGCTCCGGTGGGTACACTATAATTATTTCTTCCATCTGGACCGTTTTGAGTACATTAAAGAATCGATTATAAAACTTTCAAAATATAAGGTAAACGGGATTGTCTTCGAATTTGAAGATAAATTCAAATATCAATCACAGCCCATCATTGCAGCACCAAATTCTTTATCTCCTGAGCAGGTAAAAGAGCTAACTCTTTTCGCGCATGATTACCATATTGATATAGTGCCCCTTGTACAGGGTTTTGGCCATGCTGGTTACCTTCTTAAACATGACCAACTCAAACATCTCCGGGAAGACCCCGAGATTTATCAATCTTTTTGCCCGCTAAATGAGGAGACCTATGATTTTATATTCGATTTGTTCCGAGAAACAATTGAGGCCACCCCGGGAGTTAAATATTTCCATGTTGGGGCTGACGAAGTAAGGATTATGGGAAAATGCCCCCTCTGTAAGAAGAAAGTAGAGGAGATTGGGGAACTGGGCTTACACCTCACATGGTTAAACAAGGTCCAGGATTTCATGAAAGAACATGGGCGAACTCTTGTATACTGGGACGATATGCCATTAAAACAGGCGGGGATTTATCGGCCTACCTACAAGGAAGCTGATGAAAAATTTGATTCTGTTTGGGCAGATGGCATATCAAGGCTTAATAACATCGTAAATAAATTCCCTCAGGACGGGGTGTTTATGCGATGGAACTATGACCTTGGCAGATATAAAGGAAATATTAGCATGTTGGAGTGGTACAAAGAGAATAACCTTAATACAATGATTGCAACTGCAGTTATAGGAGACTGGCCTTTGATTCCTAAGTATGACTGGATGCCCGCAAATATCAAAAGTTACGTCACATTAGGTGCAGAAAAGGGTGTACTTGGTGAGCTTTGTACCGCCTGGGGAGACGATTCAGGGAACCATTTTGAAATTTATTGGTTAGGGTTTTTAGCTTCGGCAGAGTATGCCTGGAGCAGTAAAAGCCCGGCTACATTGGACCAATATTGGGAGAAATACATCCGGCGGTTTTTTGGTCCTAATACAGATGGGCTTGTCCCAGCATTCCACAATTTATCCGAACGTGTTGAGTTCTGGAATTCGGCTTTGATGGAGAGGGGAAATAAACGTAGGCCAAACTATCAACTCATATCCCTGCCGGATTTACAAAACAAACCAGCAGAAGGAAGTTGGGTCAAGCACTTCCAACCTCTCATAGAATCGGCCCAACAGGAAAAATTGAAAAATTCTGAGGCAGTGGAAGTCCTAGAGCGAAATATGGGCAAAGTTACCAGCAATGCTTATAACCTGAAAGTATTTGCTTCAATGGGCAGGTTTATGGAATCCTATTGTGACCTTGTTTTATCGATAGGAGAAATAGCCGCATATTGTGATATGGCCATAACTGCCCGCGAAGGAGGGCAAAAGGAAGAGGTAGTTACAAACCTTAACAAAATGGCAACTTCAGCAGACCTGGCATGGGATGGGTATAAGAAGAGCTATGAAGATTTAAAGGAAATATGGGAGATTGCCCGACTTCCCAAAGGTGGAGAAGGTTATATGATGAATCCACAAACCATATATCTTGCCGGAAGGACAGCAGACCTTTCTTATTTGATATTAGCTGAGGAACAGTTAGACTTATCTGGTTATGCTAAAAAAATATTACAGGAATCAAGGCAATATTAAACTGACAAATGACAGTATGGATACTCAGGTATGCCAACCATATTTTAGAAGGAGTGAAGATTATTCAACAGTGACGACGATTCCCCTGTCACCTAGGTTCCCATCCGTATCGGTTACCTGGAAGGAAAATGTATAATTGCCTGTAGCAGAAGGGCCTTCAAGGTAAATAGAATCCACATATAAATCGGTTGGAATACTTGTATTTGGGAAACCAGGCTGATCATTTCCGTCCATCATTACCGTAAATGAGGAAAGGTCTGATTTGCCTTTACTGGCTTCCCATTTGAATTTCAGCAATCCACCGGCACTGATCGTAGTATTAGTGGTCATAAAACTCCCATTCAATAGTGTCACTGTTGGATTCTTTTTCTTCTCGCATCCTGAAAGAGAAACTGCCAGCAGTATTAAAATCAGATAGAATTGTTTGTATTTCATATCACTGAAAATAACGTAAACAGGGGTAAAATAGTATTATTTATGGCTGCAGAATTCTGTCAGCACACCGAAGGTGGATTTCGGATGAAGAAAACCGATTTTCAGTCCCTCTGCCCCTTTGCGCGAGCTCTTATCAATCAGCTGTACACCCCCGGCCTCTGCCTCCTTTAAAGCCTTGTCTGTATCTTCCATGGCAAATGCTATATGGTGAACCCCCTGGCCCCTTTTTTCAATAAATTTACCGACCGGTCCGTCAGCCTCGGTAGATTCAAGCAGTTCAATCTTTGTTTCACCTACCCTGAAAAAAGCTGTTCTTACTTTCTGGTCCTTTACCTCCTCCACGGCATAGCATTCCAGTCCAAGTACCCCCTCATAGTAGCTAATAGCCTCTTCCAGGTTGTTTACAGCAATGCCGATATGCTCAATATGGCTTGGTCTCATAATGTTTGTTTTGGTTAATTATTTTGTTCAAGAACTGCCCTGTGGAATACTTCCTGAATTTTGGTTCGTACATTCATTTCAACCAGTTTGGGGTTATCCTGGTCAGGGTGTATCCTGTTGGAAAGGAAAACATAGATGATTCCGGATTCCGGGTCAGCCCATGCGATGGTCCCGGTAAATCCTGAATGGCCGAAGCTGGAGGCAGAAACACATTGACAGGTGGGCCCTTCCTTGTCGTAATCCATCTCAGGCTTGTCGAATCCCAGTCCCCTTCGGTTCCCGCTTCTCAGGTTTGGACTTGTTTTATACAGGTCCAGAATATCAGGATCTATGAATTGCTCGCCCCCATAACTGCCATCATTCAGGTACATCTGCATGATTTTCGCCAGGTCATTGGCATTGGAAAAGATACCGGCATGACAGGCCACACCCCCCAGCATGGCTGCACCCGGATCATGAACATATCCTTGAAGGAGCTGTCTCCTGAAGATCAGGTCGTTCTCCGTAGGCACAATACTCTCTTTGGAAAATCTTTGAAGTGGCAAATAACCGGTATAATGGGCTCCCAAAGGATTGAAGAACTGGTCGCTGATATATTCTTCAATGGGGGTTCCTGTAATATCTTCGATGATCCTGTGAAAGAAATAATATCCCAGGTCGCTGTAAAGGTATTCCTTCCTTTTATGCAGCTCTGAATTAACTATCCATAGCAAGATACTGTCCCGGTATGTCTTATTGATATACAAGTTTTCTGCAACCTGAACAGGAAAATCGTCTGAGTACTCCCGTGCATAAACACTGTCAACGTACCTTAGGTTCTTGTTCAGATAAATATGATTGGCAAGTTTATACGGAAATCTGCTTGACAGCTTTCTACTGATCAGGGGTTCATATTTAACCATGGGCTCAATGGTGGAATAGTAAAAGGGGATAAAGGGTGTCAGCCTGGCCTGGTGAGTTAGTATATCCTTGATTACCAAATCCCCTTTGTCACAAGTATCCAGGGCAGGCATATAATTTTTCAGGCTGTCATTCACATCAAATCTACCTTCTTCCGTCAGTTTCATCAGTATAGGCAGGGTGGACGCTATTTTTGTTATCGAGGCTACATCATACAAGTCTGTTTTTTCCACTGAATCCTTCCTGGTATAGGAGTGATGGCCGAATGCCTTGTGATAGAAAACCAGTCCGTTACGGGCTGCCAGGATCTGACAACCGGGCATTACCTTCTGCTGTATGGCATCCATGGCAATGGAATCTGCTTTATATAATTGCCTGGAGTTTATCCCCACCTCTTCAGCAAATCCATATCTGAGTCTGTGGTTACCGGCAGTGTTGATACCAGCTCCCAACTTATAAGCTTTACCGGAACTGACGGGGAGTTTTCCAGTGGCCGATATGCCGCCAAATATTAGCTGGGGACATATCTGCTGGACCAGTTCATTATCCTCATAGCACATCAGGAGTCCCGCAAACTTTTCCCCGAAAGAAAAATCTCCCAGGCTGTATGGATTGGCAAACACACAGGCAATAGTTGGCTTCAACCTGGAGAGCATATTCAGGAAGAGAACCGAGTTTTCTGTGATGCCATAATTATTGGAAACCCTCATATCCGTATTATGAACTCCCGCTATTACCAGGTTAAAGGAATCAAGCCTGCTTAATAAATTTATATAGGATTCTGCCGAGGCATCCCGCCGAATATTAAAATGTGTGGCATGTGTATAGAGATCAATGTATTCCTGAAAATCATTTATGACAGTGCTTCCTATGGCAACAGTTGCCAGCTTAAGGGTATCCAGTCGCCTGAGCGGGAGGATATCATCCTTGTTCTTAACCAGGGTCAGGGAAGCCTGTACCAGCTTGGACTGGGTAGTACGGTACCTATCACTGTGAAGATCCTCGTATAGCTTTCCGGTCTCCAGTACTTGAGTGTCATGAAGGCCTACCCAGTATTTCGCAGCCAGGATCTTTTTGCAGCTCTCTTCTACTCTTTCCCAGCTAATTTCTCCCTGGCGGATCTTCTTCCTGATGGTGCTGATGGACTTGCCAACGTCGGCGGGAATCAGCAGCATATCATTCCCTGCTTCAAAAGCCAGTGCCTCCAGGTCACCAGGATTGTGAAACTTGTCTGCTCCAGCCATATCAAGGGCATCTGTCACGATCAGCCCTTTGAATCCCATTTCCTCCTTAAGGATGCCTGTTACGATGTTCTTCGAAAGGGAAGATGCAAGATTGCTTGTAGAATCAAGTGCCGGCAGATGGAGATGCGCGTTCATCACCCCTGCCAGTCCCTCTTTTATGGCTTCCTGAAAAGGATAGAGTTCAGTGGACCTGAGGCGTTTCTTACCGTGGGGGATCACTGGCAGGGTATAATGGGAATCTGATTCTGTATCCCCATGCCCCGGGAAATGTTTGGCCGTGCATAATACACCTCCATCCTGTAGCCCCTTAAAATAAGCTGTGCCTTTGATGCTCACATTCTGCACGTCTTCACCAAAGGAACGGCTGTTGATCACAGGATTTCGTGGATTGTTGTTTACATCCAGTACTGGCGCCAGGTTCATATGCACACCAATGCTTTTCATCTGGGCAGCGATATCTAGTCCCATTTGATAAATAAGCTTTTCATCCTGTATGGCCCCGAGCATCATCTGCCGGGGATAGCTAAGGCTACTATCGAGCCGCATTCCGAGTCCCCATTCAAAATCCTGGGCGACCATAAGGGGGGTCTTGCTTGTTGCCTGGTAAAGATTGGTAAGATTCACCTGCCGTACCGGTCCCCCTTGAAAAAAACACAAACCGCCGATATTATATTTTTCTATGAGTTTCAGTACGGATTCCAAATGTTCCTGGCCCTTATTGGAATATGCCCTGACCATGAATAGTTGTGCAATCCGTTCATCCCTGGATAGGGATTCATAGACAGAATCAACCCAGGCATTGTTTGAATCGAGAAATGGCGGTTCTTTCCACTCCTTTCGTGAAGCGATAGGTTCCGGTACAAAATGAAAGCTGGAGGTAACCACTACACTGGTAAGGATCACCAAAAAATTATAGATCGTCCGCTGAAACCGCATACTTCCTGAAAATCTGAAATCAATCATAACAAAGATAACCCTCCTTATCAAGTTATGTACGCATTTAATCGAAAAAACGTTATAGGGCATATTGAAATCGGTGATTTAATTATATTTTCGGCCAATATTATATTCATTCAAATCATAATTACCATATCATGAAAAAGATAATTCTCTTTGCTTTTTTCTTCGCAGTACTTGCACATTCCCATATAAGTGCCAATGATGAGGCCAGGCTAATGCGATTCCCTGCCATTTTCGGGGAGCAGCTTGTCTTCTCATACGCAGGGGACCTGTATACTGTTGACAGTGAGGGAGGAATGGCAAGAAAGCTCACCAGCCACAATGGTTACGAAGTGTTTCCCCGGTTTTCGCCAGACGGGAGCCAGATCGCTTTTACAGGCCAGTATGACGGGAATACTGAAGTATTTACCATCCCGGCTGAGGGGGGAAGTCCAAGGCGTCTGACATACACAGCTACGCTGGGAAGGGATAATGTTTCTGACCGCATGGGCCCCAATAATATTGTAATGGATTGGACACCGGATGGCAAATATGTTACATACCGTTCCCGTAAACAATCATTCAATTCCTTCATCGGACAGCTTTACAGGGTATCGGCTGACGGGTGGATTAAGTGAAGAACTGCCATTGCCAACCGGCGGATTCTGTTCCTATTCTCCGGATGGAAGCAAACTTGCCTATAACCGGATCTTCCGCGAATTCCGGACCTGGAAATACTACCGTGGCGGGATGGCAGATGAGATTTGGATCCATGATCTAAATGCTCGGACCACAGAAAAAATTACGGACAACAAGGAACAGGACATTTTCCCGATGTGGACCGGCGAGGAGATATTCTTTCTCTCGGACCGGGACCGGACCATGAATGTCTTTGTTTATAATACGTCGACCAGGCAAACCAGTAAGGTAACCGATTTTACAGAGTATGATGTGAAGTTCCCATCCCTTGGAAAAGGGACTATCGTATTTGAGAACGGAGGTTATATCTATAAACTGGATGTGAATACCAAGGAATACAAAAAGGTTCCCATTCAAATCGCCAATGACAACACCTACAGCCGTACAGAATTAAAGGATGCCAGCAGTGATATACAGAGTGGAGATCTCTCACCCAACGGAGAACGGGTTGTTTTCAGTGCACGCGGGGAACTCTTTTCCTTGCCGGCCAAACACGGGATCACCCGGAACCTGACTTTGACTGCAGGTGCCCATGAAAGGGTCGTCAGCTGGTCTCCCGACGGCAAAAATATTGCTTACTTCTCCGATCAATCAGGAGAATATGAATTGTACATCATGAAGCAGGATGGTTCTGAAGAGCCTGTACAGTTAACAAGCGGGATCAATAGTTATTTATATGAGCTGGAATGGTCACCCGACAGCAAGAAGATCCTTTTCAGCGACCGCAAATTCCGATTGCAATATGTGGATGTGGCTTCAAAAAAAGTCACCCTGGTTAAACAATCCATAGATGTGGAGCTGAACGACTTTGACTGGTCCCCTGACAGCAAATGGATTGCTTATGCTGATAATGATAAAAACCAGTTCGGAGTTATTTACCTGTTCAATACAGAAGACGGTAAGACCTATCCGGTCACAGACAACTGGTATGAATCCGGAAATCCTTTTTTCTCGCCTGACTGCAAATACCTGTATTTTGTTTCTTCCAGGGATTTCAATCCGACTTACTCCCAGACCGAATGGAACCATTCCTATTCCAACATGGACAAGGTATACCTGGTCACCCTTGCCAAAGACACACCTTCCCCATTTGCTCCGGAAAATGATGAGGTGAAGATCGAGGAAGCGGAAAAAAAAGAAGACAGCGAGGATAAGGATAAGGATAAAGAAAAGAACACCAGGATCGACACGGATGGATTGAACGCCCGGATACTTGCACTTCCCATCAAAGCATCCAACTACTTCAATATCGAAGCTGCAACAGACAAGGTATACTACATCGAAAGATCCTCCTTCGGTGGTCCAATGACTGCAAAGGTTTTTGATCTTAAGACCAAAAAAGAAGCTGATCTCGGTCCGGGTATCATCTTCACCATCTCTGCTAATGAAAAGAAAATGCTGGTCATCCAGGACGGCAAATATGCAGTAATCGACCTGCCTCAGGGCAAGGTAACCCTGGATGAGACAATAGATATTTCTGACATGAAAGTTTTGACGGACTACCAGCAGGAATGGAAACAGATCTTTGATGAGAGCTGGAGGCATATGCGTGATTTCTTTTATGTGGAAAATATGCATGGATTGGATTGGGAAGCCATGCGTGAAAAATATGCGGTGCTTCTGCCCTATGTTAACCATCGCTATGACCTCACCTATATAATAGGGGAAATGATTGCTGAACTTTCTGTGGGTCATGCCTATGTAAATTCACCCAACAATGCTGGGGTTCCTGAACGTTTACCGATGGGATTACTGGGAGCCAAACTTTCCAGGCATTCATCAGGCTATTACCAGGTTGAAAAGGTACTGGAAGGGGCCAACTGGAGTACTGCTCTTCGTTCACCACTTACCGAGGTTGGGGTAAACATCAGTGAAGGGGATCTCCTACTTGCCATCAACGGAAAGTCCACTAAGGATATGGATGATATTTATTCCGCACTGGTAAATACTGCAGGTAAAACAGTTGAAGTGACAAGCAATGATGAACCAGCGCTGGAAGGTTCGAAAAAGAGTCTCATCAAACCCATTGCAGACGAATCAGCCCTCTATTATTATAACTGGGTTCAGGATAATATCAGGAAGGTGAATGAAGCTACTGACGGACAGATCGGTTATATCCATATTCCAGATATGTCGGTGAAGGGGCTGAATGAATTTGTAAAATATTTCTACCCCCAGCTGAAGAATAAAAAGGGACTGATCATCGATGACCGTGGAAACGGGGGAGGCAATGTATCCTCCATGATCATTGAACGGCTCCGCAGGGAACTTACGCATACCCGAAACATGAGGGGTATACCTTACGGCAGCACTACACCGGAAGCCATGGTCCTCGGTCCAAAAGTAATGCTGATAAACTATGCTTCCGCCTCTGATGGTGATCTTTTTCCCTACCAGTTCAAAACCCTGAAGCTCGGGACCATCATCGGTACACGTACCTGGGGTGGTGTTGTTGGTATCCGGGGAACCCTCCCATTCATCGATGGAGGGATTTTGATGAGGCCAGAATTCTCAACCTACTCAGCCACAGAGAGCAAGTGGGTGATCGAAGGTATTGGTGTCGAACCGGATATCTACCTGGACAATGATCCGGCCAGGGAATATGACGGGGATGATGACCAGCTGAACAAGGCCATAGAGGTCATCCTGGATCAGCTTGACCAGTATAAGCCTCTGCCGCCTGTACCGGATGATCCTGACAAAAGTCGATAAGTACTTGGAGACAACATTGAAATGGGAGCTGGCTTGATAATTCAAGCCGGCTCTTTTTTTCTCTAATCACCATATTCCGTATGGATTCAGAAGTGATATGATTTTGAAATAAAGACGCTTATTGATAACTTTAATCTCTAACGCCTCCCTAGAAGTTATTATTGATAATCTAGATTAAAATATGTAAGATTTATGCTATTAACCAAGGACTATTGAATTCAATTGATATGTAACTTATTATTAGCATAGCAACACAAATTTCCTTTAGTATATGAAATAGAATAATGAATAAATCAATGAAATTTAAAGTGATTCTCTCCATTGGTATTTTGCTAGGCACAATTTTTCAATTACAGGCAGAAGAGAAAAGTATACAATTACCCAATGGGAGCCTAACCATTGCGCAAGGTGACTCAGCAACAATGGATGATTCATTTTCATATATGTTTGCTATTAATTCCATGAGTGCATCAATATCAGGTGATGATCAAGAATATGTTAGTGTAACGCTAAACAATTGGGATCAAAACCAAACAAATGGTTATACCACTACTAACATAACTCTGAAAGTCAGTAATGATGCACCTATTCGTGAACTTTCGGTGGAATTGTGGTACTATATTAATTTTACCGGTGGAACGGGATTCACATATAGTCAGTGGACAATTACTGTTATAGAAAAGGATACTACACTAAGAGCAGAATTCATGGCTGATCCTCTTTCAGGAGATGCCCCATTGGAAGTACAATTCACTGATCAATCAAATGGAAATATTTCTAGTTGGTATTGGGATTTTGGTGATGTAGGCACAAGTACTGAGCAAAATCCTGTACATACATACGAGATCCCAAGTGGATATACAGTATCACTAATTGTTAGCAATGGTACCGACTCAGATACTTTAATCAAACAAGATTACATTGCGGTTTCTGGTCCACCTGTCAGCGCAGATTTTTCAGCTTCGCCAACTGAAGGTCCAGCTCCATTAACAGTTCAATTTACTGATAATTCAACAGGTAATGTATCTTCATGGCTTTGGGATTTTGGTGATGAAAGTACTAGCACCGCTCAAAATCCTAGTCATAAATATGAAACTTCAGGTGAATATACAGTTTCCCTGATTGTAAGTAATGAATTCTTCTCAGATACAATAATTAAACAAAATTATATTTCTGTCTCGGTTCCAAGTACCGATGCAAATTTCTCATTCGAGATCATTAATGAGACAGTGCCAGTAACAATTGATTTTACGGATTCTTCGACTGGTATTATAACATCCTGGTCTTGGGATTTTGGTGATGGGAGTACGAGTACTGAGCAAAATCCAAGTCATATTTATCAGAATCCTAAAGAATTATATAATGTTACCTTAACTGTTTCCAGCGAACATGATAAGGACAGTATCCAAAAGGAAGTTTATGGTGGTGTTTTGTGGGAACGTAGTACCGGTGATTTAAATGTTGGTGGAGTTTTTCACAATTATCCTTCGATAGGTTGGGATGAAACAATTTATTACACCACAACGAATGGACCATACCGACTTTTAGCGATTAATCCAGAAGGGACATTGAAATGGAAATATGATGCATTCGATAGAAGTATAGGATCTGCTCCTTCCATTGATAAAAATGGAACTATATATGTTTGCAGTACCGACAGTTGCCTTTATGCAATTAAGCCTGATGGCACCTTAAAGTGGAAATTAAAATTTAATCATTCAGACAGGAGTTCTGAGTCATCGGCTATCGGGGAAGATGGAACAATATATATTGGGGGGTACTCCTCATCTGCTGATGATACTAATGACTTTCTTTACGCAATCAATCCTGATGGTACCATAAAGTGGGAATATGAGTTTGATGATTGGTCAAGCGGTCGTTTGGGAACACCGGTAGTAGGTAGTGATGGAACTATTTATATTGAAAGTGTTTTTGGCTTTTACGCTCTAAATCCTGACGGTACATTCAAATGGAATTCGTATATCGAATGTAGAAGGTCTAATCCAGCTATTGGAAAAGATGGGATGGTTTACGTTAGTTGGTATGATGCATTAATTGCATACAACCCTGACGGAACAGTTAAATGGAGCAATTCGTATTATGATAGTTTGAATCACAGTATAATTGGACCTCCTGTAATTGGTAATGATGAAAACATTTATTTTACCAGTAATAAGTATACAACAGATTATAATCTTATAGCTGGGTATTTATATGCATTAAATCCTGATGGTACAACAAAATGGAAATCGATGATTGATGCATCCTTGAATTATTCACCTACTGTAGGTCTGGATGGGACGATTTATGTAGCAGGATCCAATTACAATTCAGAGCCTCAAAATCATGGTTTATATGCATTTAATGCCAATGGCACACAAAAATGGAATTTCATTATTGACGATCCTCATTCAAATGTTTTATCGACCGCACCAATTATTAACAGTGACGGAACATTATATTTTAGTATTGATAATTCCATTTATGCTATTGCAACCGATAATGGGGGTTTAGCAAGATCTTCGTGGCCGTGTTTCCAGGGAAATGCTTTGAATACTGGGACGATTAATCCAACCACAGATGTCATCAGTCTGGAATTAATAAGCAATAATGCAATAACTTGTTATCCAAATCCATTTAGTGAACAAATTACCATACAATTTGAGATTGAAATAACGGGGCACACCATTCTTGAAATATTTAATCTTCAGGGCAGCAAAATAAATACTTTAGTCTCTGAAAAACTTTCCCCAGGAATACATGAAGTAATATGGAATGGGAAAAATCAATTTGACAATAGGCTTTCTCCCGGGCTTTACCTTATTAAGTTTATAAGCAATAACAAAATTCAGTCAAATTTAATTGTGCTGGAATAATAGATAATAATTCACAAAAGATGAAGAACATTACAATCACCTTATTTGCTACTTTCCTTTGCTTTGGAATTGCATATGCCCAGACTACAATACCTGATAGTACCGAAGTATCTGGTACCTGGACAAAAGCTGGATCTCCTTATTTAATAGAAGGAGAAATCACTGTACCCAGTGGTGATACATTAATTATTGAAAGCGGTGTCCGGATTGAGATGATGGGATGGCACAAATTTAATGTAAAAGGACATTTTGAAGCACTGGGAAGCGAGGGTGATACCATAGTTTTTACGACAAATCATCCCGATAGCACCTGGCACGGACTCAGGTTTGACTGGCCCAGGGATACAGTAAGGTTAAACTATGTTAAAATTGAGAATGGCCATGCTGAACTTATAGGCTCGGGATGGGGATATAACAGGGACGGAGGTGGAATTTATGCGAGTCGTGGAAATTATATCATTGAAAACTCAGTGATCCAAAATAACTATGCTGAATCCGCTGGAGGTGGATGTTACTTCCAATATGCATACGTTAAATTTATTAATTCCAGGGTAAGTGGCAATTCCAGCACGTATGGTGGTGGAATAAGCATGCAGGATCCTGATTCCAGATTGATCTTGATAAACTCCATTATCATAGGAAATGAATGTACACAGAATGGAGGAGGAATAAATTGCAACTATACCCCCTTTTCAATTTATCATTGTGAAATTTCTGGCAATACTGCCAGATGGGGAGGCGGTATATATAATGGTTATGTCAGATCCGATCTGTTTCTTGTCTCAAATTCCTTAATCTCGCAGAATACTGCAGAAAGGGGCAGTGGATTTTATGGTTACAGTAATTATTCCAATGGCATTTTCTATCAGTGTTCATTCATAAGAAATGTGGCAACAGAAAGCAATATTTTTGGTACCACGATTACAAAATATAGTAGCGGCTATGACTCTTATTTTGTTAACTGCATGATCATTGAGAATCAAAATAATATATGTCTGTCTACGTCTTATGCAAACACAATCTTCGAAAATTCAATTATTAGGGATAATGGTGACATTTTGGATATAAATCAATTGGATCTAATCGATTTCAATTTTTCGAATACCGACACAGATTTTGAAGGTACCGGGAACATCAATGAAGATCCACAATTTATTGATACCAATAATGGAGATTATACTTTGGCGGCAGCATCACCCTGTATTGATACTGGGAGTCCATGGCTTTTACATAACGATGAAGACGGAACAAGAAATGATATGGGAGTTTTCGGAGGATCCGGGTTGGTTTCCATCCCGACAAATGACACCATCGATTATGGGCCCGCAGCTGCCGGAGATGTATATTATCTGCAGCTGATAAATACCAGGAATGAATCTGTTTCTTTGCAATCCACCAGTTTCACTGATCCTGATAATTTCTCCAGTTCAAGGTCATTTCCAATTACAATAAATGCCTTAGACAGTGTACGGATACCCATCGAATACCTTGCTCATACCATTGGCGAATTCCAGGAAGAATTAACAATAACAAGTACGGATTTTTACGGTACCTCAGAGGTAACATTCCATTTAATAGGGTATTCAGGAACTTTTGGTGAATTGACCGGCACCTTATCTAAATCCGATTCACCATATTTGATAACCGGTGATATCACCGTTCCTGAAAATGATTCCCTCAGCATAGAGCCAGGAGTAGAATTACAGTTTGCCGGGAAATTCCAGATCAATGTCTTTGGTCAGTTCCAGGCCATAGGTACTGAAACAGATAGTATTAATTTCAGTACAGTTCATCAGGACAGTCTGTGGGGAGGGATCCTTATCATCGAATCACAAAGAGACAATCAATTGAAGTATGTGAATATTTCCAGGGCTACACAAGCAAAATCGTTTGGCAACTATTACGATGAATATGGTTCAGTATCATGCAGAAAATCAAGGTTAAGTGTTGGTCACAGCAGGTTTTTTGATAACATCAATCAAAATTGTGCCGGGATTGCAGGCATCGAAAGTCGATTTGTGATCAAGAATACGTGGTTTGAAAATAACAACGCAAACTTTGATGGTACGATTTTTATTAGGAATGGAGAGGTTCTACTCAATCGGATCACTTTCAAAGCCAATGAAGGGGGTACCTTCAACGCTGAAGGATCAGAGTTTGTTATTACTAATTCTCTTATTACTGAACAACTGGAAACATCCTGGGGTCATTTTAACATCAATAATTCACATGGTCTGGTCTCAAACTGTATCCTCTATGATAATATTGAGTGGCGTCCACTTTTCAGGTTGTATCAGGCAAACCTTGAGGTCCTTAATACAATCCTTTGGGACAATGGAGAAAATTTATTTGATATTGGATATCAAAGCCAGGTTAATGTGAATTATTCAAATATTCAGGGAGGCTATGAGGGCACTGGAAATATCGATGCTGATCCCAATTTTGAAGATGCCGGAAACGGTAATTTTCAATTGGCGGGTGGATCTCCTTGCATCAATGCAGGATTTCCTTCATCCCTATACGATGATATGGATGGATCCAGAAATGATATGGGGCTTTTTGGAGGTAATGGACTGAATGCCTCTCCTCCCATTATCGACTTTGGTAATGCGGGCAAGGGACAGGAAAAAGATATCACTTTAAAAATTTACAATCTCAGAAAAACACCTGTAAATCTGTCATCGATTACCATAACAGATGTTGAGAATTTTAATCTGCAAAATGACGATGGAGGGATTCTTGAGAGCTATTCCTCAGAATAGTACATTGGTAACTGTGCTGCCAATTGAAACAGGTCAGTTAAACGAATATATCGTTCTGGGGAGCTCAAATCTGATTAACGGAGATACTGCCAGGATTCCGGTAGCTGTCAATGCGGGATACTGGCAGGGGGAAGTCAGTGGTATTTGGACGAAAGAAAACTCACCTTATATATTTGGTGGTGACATTACTGTACCAGAAGGAAAGTCATTGACCATAGAACCAGGGGTGCTGGTTCAAATCAATACGAATTATGCCGGGTCCAATGCTGAATTCAAAGTCCTAGGCAGTATCCATGCTTCTGGTAAAGAAACAGACACCATCACCTTCTCGACCCTCCAGGATGGTATGGGCTTATGGAAAGGCATTATATTGGAAGATACCGCCTCAATTTCATACTGTGTTATGGAAAATGCCACTAATGGAATAGAGGTTCGAACCAGAAACATCTCAATTGTAAATTGTGATATCAGGAACAATTCTAAAAATGGTGTTTACTGGAATGGTGGTGATCTCCGGGTAGGTGGCACCATCTTAAACTCCATCATATCAAATAATCAGGAATACGGTATATACTGTTATGCAGGGTGTTATGATGAGAGTGCATCTGCTACACCACTTATTAAGGATAATTTAGTCCGAAATAATCAGCTTGGAGGTATATATATATCGGGAGATGGTTATGTACCTGGTGGTTGGACAGCTGCATCAAGGTCTGCCTCCAGCAGTCCTGATCTAATAAACAATTTTCATACATGAGAACAATGGGCCTGGACTTATTGTAAAAGCATTCGGCGACTTTGCTGAGGGAACACCTTTTGATCTGAGACGTTATGGGAATGCCAATCCGCAATTGTTCAATAATGTTATCAGTGAGAATCAAATGGCCATAGATGTATATGAAAGTTCTCTAAATGCAAATATTAATATTAATTTGACCAACAATACCCTTTGGGATAATGGAACAGGTGGCAGTAAATATAGACCGTGGTACTATTGACATTACCAATTCAATAATCTGGGGCAGTCAGACGGAAAGTATTCAGGGTGCCAATGAGGCAGAGATCACGCTTGGCTATAGCAATCTGAAGACTTTAGTAAGTGGAGAAAATATCATCAGCCAGGATCCACTGTTTGTATCACCTGACTCTAACGATTTCAGGGTTGCATGTCTATCCCCATGCGTTAATACAGGAGATCCTTCAACTGATACAACAGGGTTCTATTTTGATTTTTATGGGGACCTTCGAATTTATGCTGGTATCATTGATATGGGTGCAACAGAAAATAAGGAATTGCCCCAGATCGTAAAAGATCCTGTTGATATGAAAAGCTGTTTGGGAGAAAAAGTAGAAATAAGTATTGTTGCTGATGGAGTAGGGATTGAGTATAATTGGTACCAACCTGGAGCATCAACCTCTATAAGCAATGACTCAGCTCTGGTATTTGATCCTGCAGAACAAAGCCATTCAGGGAATTATTTCTGTACGATAAGTAATCACTGTAATGTCAGCTTAATAAGTGATACGGCAGAATTTACGGTGTTCCCATTTCCCTCACCATTCGCATTCTTTGACTATACCATATCCGGCAGAGAAATTAGCTTTAATAATTCTTCCGAAAATTCAACAGATTACTTATGGGATTTCGGAGATGGCGATACTGCAAGTACCGAAAATCCAAAACATACATACGAAAATAATGATGAATATACGGTGGTTCTTACTGCTTCCAGTATTTGCGGCGAAAACCAGGATAGCACAAGAGTACTGATTACAACCTCATTATTAGATTGGTACGAAACAGAGAAATTTATGATCTATCCTAATCCTGCTTCAGATATAGTTTACCTGAAATTCCGGGATGAAGAAAAGGAAATCAACACCGTTCAGATTCTTGATCTCAAGGGGAACAGTGTTAAGATTATCAAACCTAAGAAGACAAGTGATGTACTGACCCTTAAACTTAATGAGCTGGCAACTGGCGTTTATTTTATCAAGGTTGTTAAAGGTGATGAGATATATATTGGCAGTATTAAACTTGAGTAACGGTGCTCTAATTATTCAACTCTATAAAATAGCCGTCCCAGCGGCTGAGAGGGATCATCTTACTTTCCACATCAACGTTTGGAAAAGCTGTTTCCTGCTGGGGTGTTAACATGATCCCCAGCCGGGTAGTATCCGATACCCAGGGGCAGTGAAACGGTCAGCAGGGATGTACCCGGGTTGCTTCCTTCATCCGGATGATAGGTTGGCTGGGTTGAAGCAATGGTAAAATGACCACTTCCCCGGGCTCTAATATCTTAGCCGTTAATTGCTTTCTCCTTTGGTTGACACAGCCCTAGGTTCCCGTCTATTGTAATATCAGCTGATGTCAGCATGGCCCATCGCAACGTATCATTATTCTTCCATCCGGACTGACCTCATCCTGGACCAGACATTGCTTGCCTGCCAAGCATGGCCATACCACGTTGAACACTTTTTGCCTGTCCCCGTAAACATCGGTAAGATCAATCACAGCACTTGCCATTTCAGGTTCCGAATCATAGGCGATCAGTTTTGCCTGCCCATTTACCAGCTGGTTCTGTCCATTGATTGTCAACACATTGTGACTGACTGTAGAAATCCTGAAATATTTCCAACGTTCCGCTTCAGGCTCATAATCAAAATAGCCCGGCAAGCTGTATTCATCATAACCAAGCTCTTCAGCCCATCTCTGACCATTGGCTTCCAAAACGAAACTTCCACAGTCAAGATGCCCGTGGTTGATACCGTTTTTACCTGCCTTAAATCCCACAAAAAACGCATCCTCTTCCCATGAAGACCTTAGGTAAACTACATCGTTAAGCCCCCGGAAATAGGAGTCCAGTTTTACCATATCTTCATCACCCGGACTCCGTGGGTCATACCAGGCAATTTCAAGTGGATAAAAGCGGTAATAATAATATTCCTCACCCAAGCCATATTTGTTCGCATCCAATTCGTCAACAAATCCATTGATCACATGCCGTTCTGCTCGGGCGAAAAATGGCTCATCGAAGACATCTGCCAGCCAGAACAACGCGGGTGTTGGTCCCATGGGATTCAACCGGCAGTCAGCATAATTGAAAAAATTTCCCGAAGGACCTATGGAACTGAGATAAAAATGACCCGAATTTTTCAAGCCTGCCGAAGCAGAAAGACCATAATCGGTTCCCAGTGCGGATTCCAGTGAAGAGACCAGCATGGCCAGGTAATTTGTACCGTACATCCAGTAACTGGGTCCCTCAAACCAGGCACCTTCCGGTGCAAAACTTTCTAATCCAAGTGGTAGGGATTCAAGAGCCCGATCAAGGACTTCCTGTGCCAGATCAGGTTCCTCATCTGCAATGGCAAGCGCCGCCATAATCATTCCCCCATTACAGACAAAATTCCAGTTATTGATCTTTTTAGCAAATCCGTCAGGATATATCTCCAGTCCAGATTTAAGTCCTTTTTCAATCAAGGCCGTCCTTATGATCCTCTTATCTTCATCAGACAGGATCTCAAACAGCCAGTCATAGCCAATAGCCAAGGCAGTGCTCATCTCTGCCACGTCGAGGAAATGGTTAGGATTCCAACTGGGAAAACCGGCAGCTGCATGCATTTCATCCAGGGCCCTCCGGGCAAAACGGAGTTCACCAGTAAGCCGGTAAGCCATAGAGAGTGTCATCACCTTAGACAGGCAATCCCTGCTTTTTGATAATTGATCCGAACCTTCAAAATTATGCTGGATGGAAGGTTGTGAAATCATCTGGTTGGCCAGCTTCACCAGGGTTTCGATGGATTGATGCAGGAGTGCATCTTCACCGGCTAATTTTTCTATCCGCTCCTGTGATTCCAGGGTGAATATCAACCTGGGGTGACCTTCCCTTAACCTTTTCTCCAAGTCAGGAGGCTGGCAAGCCTTCAGAAAGAAAGACAAGATTACCAGGCATATTAAGGTAACAAGTGAAAAGAACTTCATGGATTTAAATTATGATACCGGAAACAATAGGTCATGTGGTCGTTAACCATGCCTGCTGCCTGCATATAAGCATAGCATATGGTGCTCCCCACGAACTTTAATCCTCTTTTTTTTAAGTCCTTGCTCATGGCATCTGATTCACCGGTGTTTGCTGGAATCTGATTAAGTTCTGTGTACCGGTTATGTATGGTTTGAAAATCCACAAATTGCCAGATATAGCTATCAAAGGATCCAAACTCCTCTCGGATCTTCATGAATTTCTGGGCATTGGTGATGGTTGCCCGGATTTTTAGCTGGTTCCTGATAATCTTTTCATTGGACAATAATTCCTGGATCTTTTGTTCATCATAGGAGGCAATTATTTCAAATTCAAAATTATCCAAAACCTCCCGGAATCCTTCCCTTTTTTTGAGTACAATGGACCAGCTGAGGCCGGCCTGGAACAAGTCCAGCACAAAGAACTCAAAATGCTTGCGGTCATCATGGACCGGCACTCCCCATTCCTGATCATGATAAACAATCATGAGGGGATCATTACCCTGCCAGGCACAGGTAGATCTGTTGCTCGCTCCTAGTTCAGCCATGATCCCTGGTCTTTTTCCCATAGACTAATGAAATAGTCAATAGAACGGTCATAGGTCTTTTCAGCATTATCCGGGAAATAGCAGGCCGGTAACTGGCCCATCTTCCTGTGATTATGCAGGCAGTCACAGCATACGGCATGCTTGCTGCAGGGATAGGAACAATTGCAGTACTGGCTGTTTCTGTCTTTCTTGCATTCCATGGCATCAGGTTTATATATATATTCCTTCAAAAAAACAGGTGAAAGTATCATTTATGGTGCATCACCTGGACAGCACTTTTAGCTCGGTACGCCGGTTAAGGCCCCTGCCCTCTTCCGTTTCATTCGTTGTAACAGGAACTTCCATTCCATATCCACGGAACTCAATTCTTTCCTGCCGGATCCCTTGAGCAACAAGGTAGGCAACCACCTCTTCAGCACGCTTGCCCGACAACCAAAGATTGTGTTTCTGGCTGCCGGTATTGTCTGTATGGCCTCCAATTTCAACAACCAGTGAGGAGTTGGCTTCCATGAACATTACCACCTTATCCAGTTCCACCAATGATTTTTTATCCAGGGCGAAAGAATCTGTCTGATAGAAAACGTTCCGCAGAACGATACGTTCCCCTATTTCAATTGGATTCAGGGCAATATCTTTCAGGAAGGGTTGGGTCCGGCTATAAACCTTGTTAAACCCAAAACTCTCGGAATGGAACAGGTATGCCGGCCTCGATACATTGAGTGCGTAATCAGCATCTACCGGGATAACTACAAGGAATTCACCGTTGCCCGGCTCAGAACTTGATTCAATGACCTTTTCATGGGATTCCAGATCAATCAACTCAAAATGTGCCTCCAGTGGCCTTTTTGTCTGGCTGTCAAATACCCTACCCTTCATATAGGATACCCTGTTGGGTTGTGCCTCCTCATACAATGCAAAAGAAAAAATATCCCGTCCCATCCCGCTAAGCCTTGTGGATGAGAAATAAGCCATATCAGCCCTGGCATTCACAATCAATCCCTCTTCATGGTGATGCGTATTGATGGGATAACCCAGGTTTACCGGTTTGCCCCAGGTGCTGTCGTTGGTCCGGCGAGACATATAGATATCGAATCCACCCATGCCGGGCCAGCCCGTTGAACTAAAATACATGGTTTTGTTATCCGGGTGGATAAAAGGGGATTGGTCAAAATCTTTGGTATTGATATTTTCTCCCAGGTTCACGGGTGGACTCCAATTCCCGTCAGGCAACCTTGAGGACATCCAGAGATCATATTTCCCGAGTCCTCCGGGACGGTCACTGGTAAAATACACATACCTGCCATCTGCAGACAGTGAAGGTTGTTTCTCGCTATGCTTGCTATTAATGGCTGATCCCATATTTAGGGGATCAGTCCAGCTACCATTTTCCCATACTGAAAAATAAAGATCGCATAAACCATACCCGTCTTTCCGGCCACAGGCTGTAAATACCATAAACCTGCCGTTGCCTGAAATGGACTGGGCTCCTTCGTTATCATAGGTATTCAATGGCCTGCCTGCATTCTCGGCGGGCTGCCATGCCCCATCTTCATAAAGGCTGTAATAAAGATCCTCCTGGCGGTTACCCCTGGTCAAGGGATTCCTGGCATCTATGGGCAACAATTGTGTAAATACCATAATGGACTCATCTGCTGATAAACTAGGCCAGTATTCGTCATTCTCGGAATTAATATTGGGTCCCAGGTTCTCCGGCTCAAAAGGAACAGGATTTTCCATGGCATGTATGGCGAATTCACAGGAAACAATTTTTTCAATGGCAGATTCCCTCAGGTTCTCCTTGATCTTATCCATGGCAAGGAAACTTTGTAAATGACGGTTTGCATATTTATAGCGGCCAAGTTCCATTTCATTTAAGCCAAGAAAGTACAGGGCATTCGGAAAGAAAAGTGAATCCAGCGCTATGGCCTGCATATATGCATCAGCTGATTCTTCCAGTTTATCTGCATCGGTATAAACCTGCGCCAGCATCAACCATGCTTCAATAAACTCAGATTCCAGGACAATGGCCCTTAAAAGCGTGGTAGCGGCCCTGTCATAGTCCCGCAACATATAATACTGCCTTGAAGTTTCAAAAAAACTGATGGCACGTTTATTATCGGTTGTATACTCATTTTGTCCATACAGCCAACCAGAGATTAAAAGCAGTCCAAATAACAGGAAAAGTCTCATCAGTATTACAATATATAAAGGGCTATTGCAGAAATTATACCAAAAATATGGTATTTATTCTACATGATCTTTCAGGCTCAGGGTATAAACGGATGCCGGCCATGATGACATCTCGCAGGATACATAAACCACCTCATTTCCCTGAATGGCAATCCCTTCAGTTTGCAGATCATATTTGTCCGGAAAATCAAATCGTTTTGAGAACTCCATGCTGTATTTACTGAAATCAAAACCATGTATTTCCCAGATAAAGGGAACATAGTCCTTGTACCCGACCATCATGATCAAATTGCTGTCCACCGGACTGATGTCCGCCCCGGTCACCAGTCCATCTGCCTCAAAGCTGGCAGCCGGCCATAATGTATATGTACCCGGACTGGCAGAGCAGGTGTAGAGTACCGTCTTTTGATTTTCCCAATCCTTTGTAAAGAGATACAAACTGTCATTCATGGCAAAGGCAGCTTCACAATCATATGGACTCCTTGAGAAATGCCCGGCGCTTTCCTCCTTATCACCATAGCGGTAACGAATAATCTCAGGCTTTATCCTTGCGTTACCGGCGAAGGGTATGGAATCTTTTAATACCTTATAAATGGTAAGTTCTTCCCGGCGCCCGTAATTATTTCCAATATCAAAAATGTATACAAATTTTTCATCCTGGGCCAGTTCCTCCCAGTCCCGGTTATAAGCTCCTTCAACATAAATGGCCTGGATACATTTGCCTGTCTGCATATCAATTGAAAACAATACGGGATCTCCCCCGCTGTCATTGATGGTCCACAATTTATCACGGTACCAGATCAGGCCTGAATTCTCAAGTACTATTTTATCGAGGTATTCAGTATGGATGACCAGCTTCGGACCGTTACCCGGTGAGGCTTTATCTTTTGGCTTCCCGGAATAATTGCAGCCTGGCAGGATATATCAACAAGACTAATAACGGTATCCATGGAAATGATCTCTCGTTTTTCAGTACAGACATCCGGGGAATATTAATCCAGGCCAAGCAAAGAGGCCATTTTCTTAAAGATATCAGTATTTTCATAAATCCCGGCAAAACTTTCAGCTCCGGGTCCATATGCAAACACCGGAACCATGACACCGGTATGACCTTCCGAACCAAACAAACCGCTAACTGCACCGGATTCCATATGCCCCTTTTCGATTGCCATGGCCCCGGTCTCATGATCAGCTGTAACAATGACAAGTGTTTCTGGGTTTTTCCTGGCAAAATCCAGTGCTTTCCCTACGGCATCGTCAAAATCTATCATTTCCGATACCAGGTATTCCGTATTGTTATCATGGCCTGCCCAGTCAATCTGAGATCCTTCCACCATCAGAAAGAATCCCTTATCATTTCCGGAGAGCCTGCTAATGGCCAGTTCGGTAGCCCTTGGCAGAAGATCCCCCCTGCCCTTCAATGCCGGTGGCATGGCAAGGGAATCAGTAAATACTGCGACAGGTCCCACGTGAGCAGCATCAACATCCTCAATTTTTTCTGTTACCAGGAACCCTTCTTCACCGAGTTTTTCAATCAGATCTATTTTATCCTCCCGCTTGTTGAAATGGTTTCTGCCACCCCCTATGATTACATCCAGGCCTGCCCCGACAAAATCCATAGCGATTTCTTCATATTTGCCACGGTTGGGATTATGAGCCACAAAGGAGGCTGGGGTAGCATGTGTGATGGTACTGGTAGCTACCAGGCCTGTAGATAGTCCTGCTTCCTCAGCCAATTCAAGGATGGTCTTCAATCTTTGTCCGCTGGTATCCACTGCAATGGCACCATTGCGGGTTTTCGTTCCTGTTGCCATGGCTGTGCCACTGGCACCGGAGTCTGTTATATAAGAGCTGGCGGAATAGGTTTTTTGAAAGCCAACATATGTGCAACTCTCCAGGTTAAGCTGACCTCCATTGGCTGTCAGTCCCGCATAAACCTGGGTTACCCCCATACCATCGCCTATCATTAAGATAATATTGCCTGGTTTTGATTCCTGGTTTTTTGAATTATCCGTATTACAGGAGTAGTTGATGCTGACAATAATAATGCCAATCATAGCCAAACGGCTTATGCCAGAATGTGTAATTTTTATCATAGTATTTACCTTAGTTTCGCCCTCAGGCATTTTTATTTCTAGTTGAAAAGCGTATGATCAGACTGAAAAGTCCCCTGAAAAATAATAACAATACATAAAAGACAATGCTCATTATGAGCACGACATGAATAGAAGTAAAAAACTCTGCCCATGAGGTCTGGTAGCGGATGATGGAATAGACATTGAATATAATGGCAACAATCAAACATCCCAGCAACCATTTCAGCTCAGCTATGATCCGTTTTCCGGATATGCTAATATCTTTCATTATAGTATAGTTTTAACTTAACATTAATTCTTCGGGCCATTTTACCACACTTCGCTCCATCATGGCCTGGTCTCCCAAAAGGGTTGCCACGCCAGCATAATATCCATGCTCAGCATTCCCGGGAATATTCTTGTTTTCCCTGACTGCATTGGCAAAGGCTTCCATTTGCATATCCGTACCGTCTGATTGGAGTGCCTTTGTAATGTATTTACCCTTATCCTCGCTTGGATCTTCAGGTACCCAACTGGGTCCGCCTATGGGAACGGTATCAAAAATATTTTTCTCTATCTGGTTGATCAATTGAAGGATCCCAGGGGCAGGTGGGGGATTCTCAGAAAACAGTCTGGCTGTCTCCATCTCCAAGGTTCCAAGCGGACCCATAACCTCTTCCTCACATCCATATTTCTTGTTACTTATACAGGAATCATAGATGAGATGTGTCCCCGAGGGATAGGTGTAAACCAAGTTGACATTATCGAAAACCTCTCTCCCATCTTTCCAGTAATTAATACTCCCGGATCCAATTACTTCAACAGGGATCTCTCCAAGAGCCCAATTGGCTACCTGGATCTGGTGGGTACCCAGCTCGGTCATCAGGCCTCTGCTATACTCCCTATACATCCGCCAATTGATCTTTCTCTCCAATCCAGGAGAGGGTACAGGCCTTCTCCAGTCACCGTTCCTGTGCCAATAAGCCCTGATCTGGGTAATTTTTCCAAGTTTACCTTCCCTGATCATTTCCACACCTTTCAGATACCTGACACTGAATAGGCGTTGGTGACCGATCTGCAAAATCTTCCCTGTATCCCTGTGCACCTGCATCATGGCAAGGCATTCCTCGTTGGTAATGGCCATGGCCTTTTCACAAAAAACATGTTTGCCTTTATTCATGGCATCAATGCTTATCCGGGCATGTTCATGCAGAGGGGCCGCGATGACCACGCCCTGTATTTCATCCATTTCCAGCAATTCCTTGTAATCTGAGAACCCCCTGGCATCAGGACCGATCATATTCCCGGCCTCTTCATAATTTGGGGGATAGTTATCACAATAGGCTACAATTTCAACAGCCGGTATGGTAAGCAGGATCTGTGTCAATAACTTCCCCCTTGATCCAACACCGATGACAGCCAGTTTTACCTTTTGCCTGTTCCCTGTGTCCTGAGCATTCAGAGATTGTATCCATGGATTGGCCGCCAGCACTGAAGCTCCGGCAAGCATACTGAAAGATCTGAGAAACTCCCTTCGGTCAAATTGATTTCTTTTCCATTGCTAATTAAAACAATTAGGTTAAATATTCGATGATGGCCGTCCCTTGCGGGTCATAAATGATCCCAATCGCCTTGCTGGTAGGGAATCGATCCAGTAGTATTTTTACTTTCAGATTCATCGGCTGCGATCAGGGCTGTGGAAAGGATCTCCGCCTCCAGTTGCCGATGATGATTTAATGCTGACATGATGATATTTTCTATCAGTTATTCCCCTGACAGGGTGCAGTATCTGTCCCGGATTACCGGTTTCCCCATGACCCAGCGATATGCCTGAGGTGGATAAGGATTCGTTTTGCAGATCGAATGAAAATAAACTGTTCCCTGTGATCATCTGGTGATTTACTCCTGCCTTCCAACCGGTTCCATGGGGATGGTTCCCCATGGCCAGAACGGAACTCTCCCCAAAACTAATAAATGCATTTAATATTTCATGAGATAATAGCAGCTTTCTAATACGCTCCAGGGCGTATCCTTTCCCAAATCCTCCAAAATCAACCTGTACCAGCTCATTGCCAAAACGGATGGTCATTTTATCTGGATCCAGGACTACCTGCCTCATCCCTGAGGAATCCAGATAATTTCTGAATGTCTCTGTATCATACTCCCCCCGCCTGATAAGATCCACCACCGAGCCAAGCGCAATGTCAAACAGTCCACCTGTCTTCTCATGAAATTCCTTACAGATCATAAGGATGTTGAATAATTCATCATCCACGCCCATGGATTTCTTTCCGGCCAAATGGTTGACCATCCAAACCGGACTTTCCTTCTGAAACCTGCTCATCAGCAGTTCCAGCCGTCTGAGTTCCTGTAAAAGAACTTCTGCAATCCTGTGCCCCTCCTGCATGGAATGGCCGCAAAAGATCATGTCCAGCCGGGTACCCATGGCTGCAAAATGATTATGATACAACGAGTGATCTTTCGAATAATATGCTGAATCGGCTAGTTTCAGGTCCTGTTTTGAATAAAGGCACAAAAATACACATCATAATTAACATATAATAGAGGTGGAAATTGTATTTTGGCCAAAATTATCTTCCCATGCATACAATTGGTGTTGGTCTGGCTTCATATGGCATGTCTGGCCAGGTTTTTCATGCCCCGCTTTTATCCGTCACTCCTGGATTTAAGATCACTTCCATCCTTGAACGAACCCACAGCATCTCCAGGGAAAAGTACCCCGAAGCAAAAATCATCAGGAATTACCAGGAATTGTTAAAAGATGACAGCGTTGAGCTTGTTGTGGTAAATACGCCGGACAGGTTCCATTATGGAATGGCCAGGGAAGCACTCGAGGCCGGGAAGCATGTGATCCTCGAAAAACCATTTGTACTCGACAGCAGGGAAGGTGAAAAACTCATAAGCCTCGCAAATGAGCAGAAACGCCTGCTGAGTGTTTTTCAGAACCGTAGATGGGATGGAGATTTCCTTACCGTCAGGGAAATCCTTGATAAAGGCCTGCTGGGCCGCCTGGTGGAGTATGAAGCACATTTTGACCGGTACCGGAATTTTATTCAGGAAAATACCTGGAAGGAAGATCCGGCATCAGGTACAGGGACCCTTTACAACCTCGGGTCTCATTTGATCGACCAGGCCCTGGTATTCTTCGGCAAACCCGAATACATCAATGCTGATATCAGGATACAGCGGACAGGAGGGAAGATCGATGACGCATTCACACTATGGCTGGGGTACCGGGAAGTAAAGGTCACCGTTAAGGCAAGCTACCTGGTAAGGGAACCCGGACCACGTTATCTCCTGCATGGCACTGAAGGATCCTTCCTGAAACATGGAATTGATCCCCAGGAAGAAGCCCTGAAAAAAGGCATACTGCCAGTTGGCCCGGAATGGGGTGAAGAACCCCGCGAGGAATGGGGCCATTTAAACACAGCTATCGGACCACACGACGGTCCCTATAAAACGCTGCCCGGCCATTACCTTGCCTACTATGAGAATATTTACCAGGCCCTGACAGGAAAGGCAGAACTGGCTGTCACAGCCGACCAGGCCAACACGGTAGTCAGAGTGATCGAGGCAGCTATTGAAAGCAGTCGATCAGGCCACAGGATTGAACTATGATCCTGCCTGAAAAAAATAACACTTCGAGTGCTAATCTACATTGTGGTTTTGGTACGTCCTAACTCAGCGATTTCCTCGTCAAGTTCTTCCCACTTGTCAAATTCCAGAACTTCATATCTTTCTGTTTCCTTTCCTTTCACAATCAGCACGACTGCCATGATAATGCTGGTGATTATGATGGTGTATAATAAGATACCGGGACTGAACCCGGCATATTGATATGCGGCCGGGATGCCAAAAAAAAGTAAAATGGTAATCAATCCCCTGGGTGCGACAAATAATTCAGTCACTATATGCTTCATCCCGAAAAGTTTAAGGCAGATGAACCTGACTACCAGAATCGAACCAACGATGCCGAGGCTGATCAGTGCCGCATTCAGGTCGAGCAAGTCGGTCAGTTCAAGGCTGATACCGAAAAGAACAAAGAAAAAGGTTCGTATGAAGAAGGCTGCCTCTATCGTGATCATATGAAAATCCTCCAGTACCGGTTTTAATTTTTCCTCCCGGATCCATGATCTTAATTTTCCCCTGAAAAAATGCGTGTAATTATTCAGGACAAGTCCGAAGATCAGGATGATGATCAGGGATGAAAGGTGAAGCATCTTGGCAATGGCATAAAGCATTACGAGCACAGAGATCAGCAGGATCATTTTTACCTGTGAATTTATGCGTTGCAGCAGCCAGACCAGAAAATAACTAACCACGACTGCCAGGATCACCGTACTGAGTATGTTCAGGCTTACACTCAAAACAATGCCTCCGATAGCAGAAGAATCGGCATGGCCGATCAGGAAATAGAAGAACATGATCCCGAGGATATCGGAAAAAGCACTCTCATAAACCAGGAATTCCTTTTTGCTTTTCATCAGTCCGGCTACACTCGGGATGATGATTGCACTGCTCAGAATGGACAAGGGGACGGCATAGAGCATGGCAATATACAGATCGCTGATAATGAATCTGTAAATGATCCAGGCCGTCAAAAAGGAGGTCAGGAAAAGGCCGAAAAAAGCAATGAAAAAGGATTTCAGGATGAGGGAGATTTTGCCCATGGTCAGTTCCAGTTCGAGGGCTGCTTCAAGCACGATCATGATCAGGCCGACAATGCCGACCATTTCGAGGAGGTGGGTCAGGTTCTCCCCAACTTCAATGTGCAATGCCATAAGTCCCTGCCTGATGAGGATCCCAAGCCCGATCAACAATAGAACACTCGGGATATTGGTGTACCTGGATATGATATTGAAGTTATATGAAAAGATGACGATAACACAGATGGCGATGACGTCCAGATAGGGATTAAAAAGATCCAACCCGCTAATGGCCAGGATTTTCATATGTATTAAATTTGGTTGCACAGAATATATGAAAGTAATCTTTTTTATATTGTGACCAATCAATCAGTGAATAGTCACAATAAAGATACCTTTTAATTAAAAAACTTTATGGCCAGGTCAAATAAGTTTGGGACTTTCGGAGGTGTATTCACGCCTTCGATACTAACCATACTCGGGGTGATCATGTACCTGCGTTTGCCAATGATCATTGGCCAGGCAGGATTATGGGCTGCCCTCGGGATTATCGCAGTAGCACATGTAATTTCCATTACTACAGGATTAAGTGTTTCATCCATCGCTACTGATAAAAAAGTAAAGGCCGGAGGCACCTATTATATTATTTCCCGAAGCCTCGGTCTTCCCATCGGGGGAACCCTCGGACTTGCGCTATTTGTCGGGCTCTCGTTCAGTGTCAGCCTTTATTTGATTGGTTTTGCCGAAAGTTTTCTGGGTTTCTGGGGATTCCCGGTTAATATCGACAATATCAGACTGGCCGGAAGCCTTATATTGCTTACGGTTACCATTATTACCTTTATAAGCACCTCACTTGCGATCAAGGCACAATACCTGATCATGACGGCTATTTTCCTGTCCCTGCTATCCATATTTTTCGGCAGCCACGAATTCACACCAACCGAGCCTCATTTTTTCAATAAAGGCTCCACGGTTCCGCTTATGGTATTATTCGGGATATTCTTCCCGGCCGTAACAGGATTTGAAGCAGGTGTGTCCATGTCGGGAGATTTGAAGGATCCTAAAAAATCAATCCCTGGCGGCACGATTGCTGCCATTGCACTCGGATTGATAGTTTACATATTTCTGGCATTTTTCTTCAGTTATACTGTTCAGGGTGATGTACTGGCGAATGATCCGAAAGTATTGTTAAAAATTTCGCTTGTACCCCAACTTGTGGTTGCCGGCATATGGGGTGCAACCTTGTCCTCCGCGCTGGGAAGCATCCTGGCTGCGCCAAGGATACTCCAGGCAACGGCTATCGATAAGATAACGCCAAAATTCTTTGCCAAAGGCACTGCCAGAGCCAATGAACCAAGAAATGCCCTGCTGCTGACTTTCCTGATTGCTGAAGCAGGAATATTAGTAGGTGACCTGGATGTTATTGCACGTGTGGTTTCTATATTTTTCATTACTACCTACGGATTTCTGAATCTGAGCGCGGCTTTTGAATCTGCCACCAGCGCCGATTTCCGACCTTCTTTCAGAATACCGGTATGGGTTAGCCTGCTGGGGGCCTCGGCCTGTTTCCTGGTGATGATCCAGCTTGACTTCATTGCCCTGATTGGTGCAACGGTCATCCTTGGTTTAGTGTTTTTGTTTCTCAAACGAAAACAACTTTCGCTGGAAGGGGGTGATGCCTGGAGCAGCGTCTGGGCTTCAATGGTAAAAACCGGGACTCAAAGGCTTAGTGAGAGCCAGGTCCAGGACAGGAACTGGCGGCCCAATATTATCATGTTTTCGGGAGGAGAAAAAGAACGGCCCCACCTTGTTGACCTGGGCAACTCCCTTGTTGGGACATTGGGCGTGATCACCGGTTTTGAACTTGAGGTCATAAGTGATACCCAAATGGTCAAAGATCACAGCCGGATGACCAGAGAAGTCAACGGGAAAAAACTGGTATTTCATAAACACAGATGCACTGATGTATATACAGGCATGGATGAAATTGTCAGGGTCTACGGATTTACGGGCATAGAACCCAATACTGTATTCATGGGTTGGGCCAGACGAAAGGACAGAAAAGAACGGTTTGAAAAACTGGTTAAAATTTTTGAAAAAAATCATATCAGCGCTGTTTTTTTAAACCATGATCGTAAACGTGGATTTGGCAATAATTCAAGTATCGACATCTGGTGTAAGGAAAGTGACCGTGATCTGGTATTTGCGATAAATATTATCCGCCATATTACATCCTCATCTGACTGGAAAGATGCATATGTGCGTTTGTTGATCGTCATCAACAACAGTGCATCCATTGAAAGGGCCTACAGGACCCTTGATGAAACCATCAACAGATACAGGGTAAACATGGATATAAAGGTGATCAATAACAGCATTGATGCTTACCCCTGGGAAGATATTGTAAAAAGGGAATCGGCTGAAACCGACCTGACCATTCTGGGTATTTCCGAAATAACCCATGGAAATTTTGAGAAAGTCAGTGATCAGGTCGAATCACTGAAACAAGACCTGGGATCTTTACTGCTGATCAAAGCCGGGCCTCAATTTGAAGAGATCATTCTTGGCATTGATGATGCGTCCAAAGATCTCCGGCATGTGCTGGATTCAGTGGTGGCAATGCCCGATCTGGTCCTGACAAAATACCCGTCTGTAAATGGCGATATCGCTAAAATTGATGCCAGGGGACAACAAATCCTGGAAAGCCTTTACTCCAGGACCTTTATTCCATGTTATGCAGAAACCCGCGATTTCTTCATTGAAATAAAATCACTGATCAGAAGTATTTCAGGAGACCTGAATAAAGTTCTCAGGTATAATGATCTTTACAGGAGGAACAGGACAATTGTCAGGACCAAGAATGAATTCTACTATCATACCAGGAGGATACTTGAAAAGCTGCTGAATGAAAAACTGGCCACACAGAAGAGTGCCCTCGAAGATGGCATAAGCTGGTATCTCGAGAAGCTTGACGAAGACATATTAAAATTCCCGCATCACCTGACCATTCATCATGATAAAAAGGATTTCAGTATCAGGAAAGCAGATAATCCAGCTTTGAGGTGGTATAAAACAAGAAAACAAATCCGTCATCCGTTTGCCCGGACCACCATTCCTGTTAAAGTGAATTATAAAACCCTGGCGGGAATTTACCTCAGGAGCACACGGTATATCTTCCTGCATGCATTCCTTAATAAGTTTAAAAGTGAACAGGAGACTGTTTTTTCCAATGTAAGGCCGATGCTAATCGCTATTGATGAAATGCTGGAAGTCTTTGAAAGAAAGGTAAATATCAAGGATTTTTCAAAAAAAGAAATCCAGGAATTTGAAAATTCCTCCATTGAAAGCATTTCCAGGGTCGAATCTGATATTACGGCACTGGAAGAACTGAACCGGAGCAGGCTGATGGTCGAATACAGGAAAAATCTTCAACTGCTCATCAATGACCTGGAGAAAATTGACGTTAACAGGGTTGTCTCAAAAAAACAAAAGGGGAAAAAGCTCTATAAATCACTGGTTCCGAAAATCTCCGCATTTACAGAATTATGGCATGAAGATTCGGCTAACTATTTAAATAAAATTTACCTGGATGTATTGATGCAATCCTATAAAAACATAATCAAAGACAAACTGGCTGAATTTGAAACCGTTTTTTTACAGGAAATTGATATGGGCCTATTAAAAAAAATGGCAGAGGTAAAAAGCAAATTCAACCAGCTCGAGGAAGACTTATCAAGAGTCCAGCATTTAAAACTATATATCTCCTCAACAGAGGAGTATCCCCAGATTATTTCCGAATTTGAAACCATCACATCTGAGTTCCGGGAAATCGAAAATGACCTGCCGGAATCCCTTATACTGGCAGCATTCCCCGCTGAGGAAAACAGGCGGAAAAAAAAGGAAGATCCAGGGCTTATCAGCCTTCCTCTGCGTAAAATGACCGGATTTGTCCTTGAAACTAGGTTTATAGGATCGGCAAATGATTTGCTGGGTAAAACCATGGAATCCTTAAGGAGCAGCATATACAATTTAAATGAAACCCTCAGCCTCACACGCTTTAACCTTGAAAACATTAACTCCGACCTGGAGGACAGAGCAGGGATGATCACGCAGATCAGGGACGAGGCCATTGACAGGATTACCAGGGAGGAAAACAAGATCACAGGGCTCAAACAGGAACTGTTGCCGGCCATGAATAAAATACTGGAGGAAACCTTTGACACACTCTCTTCTCACAAAATCAAAGACATTTTTGAAAGGTATTCCAGGTTCAGCATAGACAGCAAGGGGAGAGCAGTTAAATCCAGATTCAATCTATCCTACCTGGCCATCAATGATCTGATCAAAAGAAAATCTGCCCTTCTGCTCTATTCAAGGAGTGAAGGTATTTTATTTGCCAGGCAATTAATAACCTATAAAGGCCAGTCTTCCCAGAACGAATCAATCCTGGATCTCATTGAAAAGGTAACTCCCAGACCGGAAGTCATCAAAGCGCTTCCCCACTATTATAAGAACCTCTTCAGCGGTAGGTCAAGTATCGGAGAGGATTTCTGGATCAGCAGGAATATCGAACTGGCAACATTCGATAAAACCATAAAGCGGTTTCAGTCCGGTGTCAAGGGGGGCATTATGCTTTTGGGTGATCGCAATGCCGGGAAAACTGCTTTATGCAGATATGTTGCCACAACCCGTTTTGAAGAAGATAAAGTACACCATATTTTCCCGCTTCAGGCTGGCTCGGTCTCATTGGAAGATTTCAGAGCGCAATTGCAGAAATCCACCAATCTTTCAGCCGGGATTACCGAAATATTTGATACCCTCCCTTATGGATCTGTTGTGGTGATAAATGATCTTGAACTCTGGTGGGAGAGGTCGGAGCAGGGTTTTGGGATCATTTATTTGATACTTGACCTGATCGCTCAGTTCGATTATAAATGCCTGTTCATTATTAACATGAACCCATCCGCTTATGAACTGATCAATATGACGTATCCCCTGGAACATCATTTTATCAGCATCATACATTGCCAGCCTTTTAATTCACAGGATTTAAAAGAGATGGTCATGCGCAGGCACCGATCCAGCGGACTGAAATTCAGAATTGAAAAAAAGAAGGAAGAAAATATTTCCGAGATTGCCCTTGCCAGGCTTTTCAACAGGTATTTTGACCAGTCTGACGGAAATCCCGGTACGGTCCTGTACCAATGGTTGGGCAATATCGAAAAGGTATCGGATGGGACCGTTTATATCAAGCCGCCTAAAAATATCGACCATCAACCGATTGAAAACCTGGATGATAACTCCGTTGTGGTATTGGCACAGCTGATACTTCACAAGCGGATGCCATATGGCAAACTTGAAAAGGTCCTGGGTATTGAACCACAAATAGCAGAGGAGATTGTAGACTCACTGATACGCACAGGTGTCATTGAGGAACGGCCTGAAAGGATATTGCTGATCAATCCCTATATTGAACCATTTGTCAGAAAAGTTTTTAAGCGCAAAGGTCTGGTATAATCATAAATTACTAATAAACCCCATGAACATAAAAAAGCATAAAACCTTTGGCACTTTTGCAGGAGTTTTTACTCCTACAACGCTTACTATCTTAGGGGTTATTGTGTTTATCCGTCAACCCTGGGTTGTTGGAAATGCAGGTATTATCGGAGCAATATTGATAGTGTCATTGGCAGTTATCATTACGTTTACTACCGGGCTATCCTTATCTAGTATTACTACCAATATCCGCATAGGTTCAGGCGGTGCATTCAGTCTGATTTCGCAGTCCCTGGGCCTGGAAATTGGCGGAGCCATCGGTATCCCATTCTATTTCTCACAGGCGGTGGCAGTTGCCATGTATATTTTTGGTTTCAGGGAGGGGCTGAGTTCCCTTTTCCCTGAAATAAGTCACCTGATCCTGGATGCGGGGATTTTCATTCTGGTCATGATTATTGCATTTATCAGTACTGGGTTTGCCTTTAAGATCCAGTACCTGATCATGGCCATTATATTTTTATCCCTTGTCTCAATATACGGTGCCCTGTTTGTAAGAGACCTGAATTTCGAGGTACAGTGGTTCGGCCATTACCCGGGTTCTCAGGAAAACAATTTCAGCGGCAGTTCGTTTTGGATTGTTTTTGCAGTATTCTTCCCTGCAGTTACAGGTGTCATGGCCGGGGCAAATATGTCGGGTGACCTGACCGATCCACGAAGGAGCATCCCGGTAGGCACGCTCTCGGCCGTGCTGGTCACTACGGTTATTTACCTGTCACTTATATTTGTGGCTGCCGTGATAGCCACACCTGATGAACTGGTGGAGAATTACACTGTTTTTATAGATAAAGCTTTATTCCCTCCTATAGTGTTGGCAGGTTTGCTCGGGGCCACACTCTCATCTGCACTGGGATCTTTTATCGGCGCCCCCAGAATATTACTGGCTCTGGGTGAAAAAAGTATATTGCCGAGGGGCAACTTCCTGGCAAAAACAAACAGGCGTGGCGAACCCGTGAATGCCATGTTGATTACTGCCGTTATTGTCCTTTTCGGGTTGTCATTAAGAAATTTGAATACCATTGCACCGCTGATCACCATGTTTTTCATGATCACCTACGGGATGGTCAATGCCGTTGCACTTGTCGAGCAAAGCCTGGGACTGCCAAGTTTCAGGCCTTCTCTGAAAATTCCGAAAATCGTTCCGGTAATTGGAGCCATGGGATCTATTACCGTAATGTTCATAATAAATGCATTTTTCGCATTGGTTTCTATTATCCTGATACTCCTTTTTTATGCTTACCTGGTCAAAAAACACATTAAATCAGAAGTCGGTGATTCAAGAAGCGGTTTGTTTACTGCACTTGCCGAATGGGCTACAAAAAAAACAACGGAATTGAGCCCAAAGAGGGAGATACGTTCATGGCGCCCTGACCTGCTGATACCGGTAACAGCTCCAAGAGACATGCGCAGCTCCTATAAACTGGTTGAATCAATTGTCTTCCCGAAGGGATCTATCAAGTTATTGGCAATGCCGGATCAGGATATTGGCGAACATGACCGGCTGGTTTCTTTTCTCCCCACCGTTGTTAAAAGGTTTAAGGAAATAGACATCCCAAGTTCCTTTTCTATAGTATACAGTAACGATTTTATCAGTACCGTTAAAATCAGTATGCAATCACTAAACGCAGCCTTCTTCAAACCGAATGCCCTTTTTGTTGCATTGGATTCAAATCCTGAACGAAATGAAGTTTATAAAGAAATTATTGGGGAAATCACAAAATATAATTTCGGGATCATCCTGTATGTTCCCTTTGCGACAATTGGTCTTGCCCTTGAGAAAAACATCAATTTGTGGTTAATTGATTTTCCGAAAACCTGGAATATAAAGTTCGACATTGCCAATAATGACCTGTCTATACTTGTTGCCATTTTAATCAGGCGGAACTGGCATGGGAATATTAATCTGATCATTCTAAATACACCGGGAAATGATTCCGCCTTTACCGGTGAAGACTACCAGGTGCTCTGCGAGGCAATACGATTACCAAAAAACACAACGGTTGAAATCCTGGATACTTCGTTTGAAAAAGCCATTTCCAGGGTAAAACATGCGGATATTAACATCTTTAGTTTGTCTGAGCTTATTGGTTTCGACCAAATGTTTTCAGTTACAAACACTACCAAGATTTCGGCGATTTTCTGCTCCGATTCAGGTTATGAAAGCGCCCTGGTGTGATTATGAAAAATTAAAAAAAGATCATGAAAATCATAATGGTATTAATAACAGGGATAGCCATTCTTGCTCTTTCAACAACGACAAGGATCTTATTAAATAAAATAAGCCAGAAATATTTATCCTGGAAAAAGCTTCACAAACTTTACCCGGTTATCGGTACAGCCCTTTGGACGGGATTTGTTTTCTGGGGAACCGGCATATTGTTCAGGGACAAGATATTTTATCCTTATGTGGTATTGGGAATGGTACTGGTTGTTGTCGGTTTAATAACCTGGTTCTTTATTAGGGATGTTTTTGCAGGAGCCCTGTTCAGGATGCAAAATGACCTGAAACAGGACGATTTTATAAAGATCGGGGATATATCAGGACTAATCAAATCAACCCGTCTGACCCACCTTGAGATCACCTCGGATAACGGACAAATAATAAAGATACCAAATACAAGGCTGAACCAGGAATTCATATCAGGCACCACCACACATGAAGGCATGGAGGAATTTAATATTCAACTGTCAATTGATAAAAGATCCACGAAACCCGAAATTGAAGAAAAAATTAAAACCGAGCTTGCCAATTCTCCCTGGTGTAATTTCAAGCTTCCCTCTGTTATAAAGTTAAAGAAAGAAGACGATAGCAGCTATACTTACGAAGTGCAAATTTATACGCTAAACCATCAACATCTCAGGATGGTTGAAAAAACATTGGAAAATAAGTTTGAAAATTGGAAACCCTAAAACCCAATCATCGGATCACACAAAACCGTTTTACTTATTTTTCTTATCCAATTCGTTGAGTATCTCCGCAGCTTTATCTCTGCCTCCCAATCCAAATGCAAGAGCTAAGGCTAAACAGATGGCTCCAAAAATAATGATAAATGCACTTGTTATTATCTCTTTTGCAATATTTAGCTGACCGAGGGTAACAAAAACAGTCAATACAATGATTGCGATAAATGCAATCTGGCTTATCAGGTTCGAAGTTTTATCCTGCATACCTTTTAATGAAGTCTTAAGGATCTGAGAAACCATCCGTGCCAGATAAATTCCAATGATCAATATTGCGATGGCTACAACGATATTGGGAATATACAACATAATTTCATTGAATAAAGTAGATGCAACCGTCAAATTCAGGCTGTTTAATACTGCCATAATGACGATCAGCATTATAAACCAATAAATCAAGGTGCCAATAACATCAATAGCATTGACCTTTGTACCACCTTCCTTTAAAAATTTGTCAATTCCGGACTTCTCTGTCAGGTAATTAAACTTTACCAGCTTCAGAAGCCTTACAAACAATCGTTTTAGAAGCTTTGCAATGATCCATCCAATGATCAGGATAAGAAGTGCTCCAATAATTTTGGGAAGGGCCGATGCAATTTCGTTTAGAAACTGTTGGGAGCTCTCGACGAAAAGGTTAATTTGATCTTTCATGGTATTGTTTTTTCTTCAAGATACAATAATTTCTAAAGATCCTGCATGTGCATAATCTTAAGATCTTCCTGCTTCTCTCCCTGGGTCATGGTGCAATCAGATCTTATTTCTTGTCAAATTCCTCACCAGAATACTCCAGAAACTCCAGCTTCCCGCTATTGATCCAGGAAAATATAGTTATTTGTCTTTCTCATCCAATGTATTTAGTATCTCCGCAGCTTTTTCTCTTCCTCCCAATCCAAACGCAAGCGCCAGAGCTAAGCAGATAGCTCCAAAAATAATGATGAATGCACTTGTAATAATCTCCTTTGCTATATTCAACTGACCGATGGTAACAAAAACAGTAAGTACAATGATTGCGATAAATGCAATCTGGCTTATCAGGTTCGAAGTTTTATCCTGCATACCTTTCAAGAAGTCTTAATGATCTGGGATACCATACTTGCCAGATAAATTCCAATGATCAATATGGCTATGGCTACGACGATATTGGGTATATATAGCATTATTTCATTAAATAGTGCAGATGCGGCCGTCAAATTCAGGCTGTTTAATGTTGCCATTATGACGATCAGCATAATAAACCAATAAATTAAGGTGCCTATAACATCAATGGCATTGACCTTTGCACCACCCTCCTTTAAAAATTTATCAATTCCGGACTTCTCTGTCAGGTAATTAAACTTTACCAGCTTCAGAAGCCTTACAAATAGTCGTTTAAATAGCTTTGCAATAATCCATCCTATGATCAGGATAAGAATTGCTCCAAGAATTTTGGGGAGGGCCGATGCAATTTCGTTAAGAAATTGTTGGGAGCTCTCGACAAAAGATTAAATTGATCTTTCATAGTTATATTTTTTAAAAAGTTACAAAAAAATAACCAATCGTTGATCAAATATTCAAATTGTTCACTTCAATAATGTATTAAAGATCACCGCCAACCAGAATAAAGGTCTGTATTCAGCAGGGTGGGATTTATCTCTGGCTGAAATCCTCAAACTGCGCATCCAGCCGCGCTGTATTGTTCATTCATTCCTTCATTATCCGTGATCTTCTCTTTACGGGGGGGCAATTTTCATCAGTAAATAACTACGGATCTTCGCAGGAAAACATGAATGCCCTGTCTAGCCGTATGCCAAACATTCCTTCTAAAATTCAATCAAATTCAATGCTTGTTGAATTTTTGGTATGAATTTTTTATCAAGTGTATAGGCGCTAATCTTTATGTTTATTTTTTCTGAATCCTGAACAACAAATTCTGTTTTTATACTCATGGAAGAAACTATCCAGGGAATATTTAATACATGAATAACTATTTGCTTTTTTAACGTTTCTATTTCTTTTGTGTAAGGTGCTGTAATACTTAAAGTGCAATACTTAAAGTGTTTAACGGTTGTACTAATACCAATTACCTGTTTTGACAGTTTACTGTATGGATATTGAACTATTTCACCATTTTCTAATTGGAGATCTATTTTTGTATTTCTCATTCTGATTACTTCTCCAGATAAATCATCAACTTTTATTCGTTGTCCAATCAGGTTCCCCTGTTGCAGTTTAAATATTGTCCCCTGCACAAAATCTTTTACATTATTCCAGGTTATGATGATAATCAAACCGGAAATAAACATCGAGACAATTGGATTTATTAATGTCAGTTCATAAATCGAATAAAGAAAGAAAATAATCCAAATCATATTTATTACAATAGGTACATGCAACCTCATCGAACTTTGTTTACGTTCGTTCTTGATGAATTTGATTATATATCTATCAAATAATCTATGTGCAACAAAAATGATCAGAGCAGATGCCAGCAATGCCACCAACTTGCTAACCGGAATTTCATTAAGCTGTATCATGTTCAAGTTTATTCTGAAAATATTTTACTAAATAGGTTATGATATATGGAGAAATACAATAGCAATTTGAGGCTGTCTTTATTACCAAACCTGCTCGTATTAAGCTTTGTAGATTACTATTTACATAATCTTCTGTTTCTGTGTGGTATACCTGTTTCAACCTTCTAAATGTTAGATGTTTATGCATTAATATTTGCATTAGCATATTTTCCCATTCAGCATTTGCAATTTTCGGGAGGCGGTGATTTTCAAAATTAGCAAACTGAATCTCTGCTTTTTGTATTTCGATAATATTGCCCAGCCACATGTAAAAAGCCATTCCTATATTTCCGTCTGTAGAAGATGTTATTTTTCTGAATAGATTATTTAATTGTCTCGTGTTAATTTTATCTTCTGCCTTATTTTGCCAGATAAATTTCATTCCACCGCTGTGGTGTCTATTCATTATAATTTCTGAAATTTCTGAAATACTTAATGAGGAAGTGGTTATTGTTGCTAATAACTCTTCATCAATATTTATATATTGACGTATGTGTTGATAGAATAGAATATTACAATCAAGAACAAATAAATGCTTATTTCTAAACAATTTAATTAAATTAACAATCTGCTCCAGGCAAGCGGAACCTTCCGGACTTCTGGTCCACCACAATTCTAAGTCTTCAAAAACAATGGTGGATTTTTTCTTTAGCTGTTTTATTATAGCAATGGAATCTCCCTGAAAACCTGTGGCAATTGAAAATGCATTATCAAGTATTTCAGTTCCTTTATCAACTCCTTCAACAGGAGCAGATATAGCAATAACATTTTTAGGGAAATAGAAATTTACAGCATTTTTCATTAAATAAGTTTTACCGGATAAATGATTCCCGGTAAATAATATGGCCCCATTTTTACCTTCCTTAATTCTGTCAACAGCTTTTTTTACCTCCGATAATTCTGCTATCCGATTCTTTAATAGCTCAGATGGTGGTGCATGTTTTCCTGTAAATAGCTGATAATAATAAAAGGGTAGATCCTTTGCCGTTCTCTGTGCAAGACTAACCTTTTCAGAAAAATCAGCAAATTGAGTATGCGGGTTTTGTTTGGATTTGGCGCGGTATTGAGAATCAGTTTTTGCAACTTTATCTCTTATTTCCAAAATATAATTGTCCAGCTTGCTTATTAAATGCTCAGCTTTGCTATTTATGAAATGAGATAATTTCTTTGTACTGGTTTTCTTAAAAACCACATCAAAGTCATCAGCTCTTTTTGCGATTGTTTCTGCATGTAATAAGTACTTTAGGGAGGCTAATATCTCATTTATTTCTGAATCTTGTTCTTGTTTAATCTGTTGAATTCTTTCGGTAGATTCATCGAACTGTTTTTTAGTCATTTTTAATACCTCTATGGAATTTTTCTTATCGCCATCGAGGTTTAATAAGGTTAACTTTAACAGTTCTACGGCATTTTCTAACTTATTGTTCTCCGTTCTTCCTTCATTAATTATTTGTTGGTATAGCTCCTTTATTTTTGCAATAATTTCATTTTCTAACAACCCCCTTGTGATTTTTCTCGCATTCAAAGGGGTGGGCAGTATTCCCTCCTGGATTGATTCAAAATTATTCAATTCATCATACGAAACTACTTCAATGGTATCAGATATATTTTTGATGTTAGTTTCCATTTCTGTCTGAATGGAACCTAATGATATATCCACAGTTATCTGGTTGGAATTTTGGTAGAACTCTTTTTGGAAATCGCTTAACTCTTCTACTGAAATATTTTTAAGCCCTTTATTGTATTTTTCAATGGTTTTGAGTGTGTTGTCCAGCAGTATTATATCAATATTGTCTGTTGCATTTTTTATACTTTCATTAGTTTTTAAATGCAAAACACTCAATTGAACGTGTAAAAATAATTGGTTAGTTAGCAATTGATGATTGGCAAGCCATTTTCGAGAATAATTGTCTACAGAATTTGTTGCAGCTTTTCGTTTTCTTCTTCTTGGTTTTCTGTCATTTTTATTAGACATGTCATTTTCACCAATGCTATTTGTTGCACATAGAATATCATTACATAATTGCCGAGATGAACTATTTAAACTGTTCAAATAATGGTTGCTTAACTTTTTGTAAATAATTTCCAATTCTTCGCCTAATGCTTGCAAATCAAATGACCCAGACTCATTATGATTACTTATCCAGTTAATAAGACTATTGTTTATAGCATTGCCTGAAACACCCACAAATAGTAATTGTTGAGATAAGTTCTCTAAATATTCATTATTAAAATAGCTTGAAGCTACTTTTAGCAATCTTATTTTTTCAACCTGCTTTCTTTTTAGTTTTTTCTTAATTCTGATTACTTCCTGAGAATCATCCTCATCAATATTTAGTTCTTTTTCATCATAAATTCTCTTAAGGACTTTAGGCGTTTTATTGATGATATTTCTGACCCAATCAACATGGTCTTTCACTGCTTCATTGATAACATCTGATACATTATTTAATCTGTTATTATCGATGAGATCTTCTATTAAGTTTTGCATTATTTCTAATAATGCAACAGGCGAAAATATTTCATCATGTTCAATTTTACCCTTGACAAGTGTATAAAAAGAGGTGTAAACATCTGCTAAGGCCGTGATTATATTATTAGAAGTTTTGGCATTTACTAAACTTATTTCATGATCAATTTGTAAAATCTCTTTGTCCAGGGTGTCATTCCCGGATAATCTCAATTTTACTGATTGTTCACTTGTTAGTTCTAATTTGATGTGTGGTTCGTTATATACTTTTTCTAACTCTAAATGATCTTGTGTTTTTGCGGTAAAGCCCTCCGAAGCGCGAATCAAAAGTGTAGTACCCATCACACCAAGGAAATTGTTTGTTTCCCGGACAAAGGAAGCTTCCTCTCCTCCTTTCATCGTTGGAATCTCAATCATTATTAGATCTGCATCATATGAGTGTTTCTTTATAACTTCATAGTTGGGTTTTTTATCTATTTCATTATTTATTACTTGAAATGGGAAATCTATTCTTAAAGACGTTAATTGATTGCGAATCAAATTCTCAATAATATTTTTTTGATAACGATCATTTAGATATAGGATTCTGATTGCTGCATTGCTCCAATCGGCAGAATTTAATATCCTTTTGGCAATTTGGAGCGTTAAATCTCCTACATTGCTATCGTTATTCCACCAGATATCAATTTTCGAATATGATCCAAATCCTTTTGCTTTGTCATAATCAAGATAAAGTACATTATAATCTAAGTCGTTCAATTTTTGATTCATTTTGGCAAACCAAATCGGATCTTTGGTATTCCTCGCCCAGCCCATCAGGGTTGTATTTGGCTCAATCCCTGAAAACCCATAAGTACTTGCTATTGTTTCAATGCCTTTAAACAAATTATTGCATTCCTGTTTACGATGGAAAATGGTATCATCTTTCAGATCATCCTGGATTTGTGCTTGCTCATATTTGGGAAATAGTGTTTTGGCAGTTGGCGTTTCAATCAAATCGAAATTTGAGACCATCCCACCCCTCCCTGAAATAGCTTTGCTAAAACTTATTAAGTGCGGACGAGTTTCTGTTCCTCCACTAAATAATAAAATATTTGGCTCCCAGTTTCTTAAGTTTTTAGGTTTTTGGCCCAGATTTTTAAGTCCCAATTTTACTACAGAGGACCAAACACTTGACCATACATCTCCAGAGCTTAGCTCTAATTGCCTTCGAGTTAGGATAACAAAAATGGCCCCCATGATAATAATGGCAGCTAAGGTTGCCACAAGGTTTAGTTGCACCATCAATAAAAAGATGGCAACTACGCCTATCAACGGAATAAATATGTTAATTCTAAATGTGGGTCTAAAATCCGGACTTGCCCACTTTTCCAGGAAACAGGATAAATTGATAACCATATATGCTGCCATATAAAACATGGCAACTATACCAGCAATGACATTTAATTCCCCAATTAAAATACCGGCTTCTGCTAAAACAAAGGTGAGAAGTAGAGCATTCCTTGGTTCATTTCCTGCGCCAGCTCCCTTTCCAAATAGTCGAGGTGTAATTTTATCTAATGACATTGATTGAAGAATCCTTGGTCCGCCTAATATTCCTCCTAAAGCCGAAGATAATGTTGCTCCCCAGATCCCTGCAATAACTAGTTGTGGTATCCAGCTAAATTCAACTAACACATTATAATTGTTTTGAAGTTCAGCCCCAGGGATAGAGTAATAGATAAAAATTGCCAGTCCGGTGTAAATCATTAATCCAGCAAAAATAGCAAGCATGGTACCTACAGGAATAGATTTTTTTGGATCTTTTAAATCACCAGACAAAGCAACACCAGCAGTAAAACCAGTTACTGCCGGGAAGAAAACTCCAAAAATAATGGCAAAGTTGGGTGCGTTTTCAAGATCAACATTTGAAAAATCAAACCCTTTTCCTTCAGATGTACCAAAAAAAACTGATATCAGAGAAAATGCGATAGCTGCAAGAATGAAGTATTGGATTTTTATTGCAAAACTTGTACTTACATAGGCAATCGTAACAATTAAAAGCAAAGCAATTGTTCCCGCAATACGCAGGTGGTTTATTGTGATTTCTTCAATATGCAGCCAATCCTGAGCAACCATTAAAACACTCTCAGCAAATCCGATAAGATAAAGGGAGATACTGAGGGAAGTAGCTAAATAAAGAGTCAATCCTATGGCTCCGCCAATTGGAAAACCCAGACTTCTGGAGAGTATATAATAGATTCCACCAGATTTTATTTTCTTATCTGTTGCTATTGACGAAATACTTAATCCTGTGGATACTGAAACAATATGTGCCATAAGAATAATGCCGATAACTATGACCAGCGTACCGGAATTTCCAACAACCCAACCCAGACGCAAATACATTATTACACCCAGGATGGTAAGTATGGAAGGAGTAAAAACGCCTCCAAATGTTCCAAATTTTTTCATGGTAAATTTTGTTGTTTAGCGTCCTCAGATTTAATAGTGCAAATCCTATAAGCTTCTCCATTTTAAGAGGCAGTAATTATGACAAATTGCTTTAAGTAAAATCTATTCAATTTTTCAGTTTCTGTCTTCAAATATTTACTTGGAGATAATCTCCAAGAGATCTATGTGAGGGGTTCTCAATATAATATTCTTTCCACTCGTCTGATAATATTCGAAGCTGTTTCAATGAATCTGTATCAATACCATAATCCAGGCAGATATTTTGCAGGACAAACAAAATGACACAACCATACTGATACATTATGCGACTAATGAATGTACTCGCTCTCGTTCATGCATTAAAGATAAACTTTTCGCCGCAAGCGGCAGGTAACTAATCCCTAATGAGATTAGAAAATGGAAATGATCATGATGAGAAAAATGATCAGGATAAGAATTGCTCCAATAATTTTGGGGAGAGCCGGTGCAATTTCATTTAGAAATTGTTGGGAGCTCTCGACAAACAGGTTAAATTGATCTCACATGGTTACATTTTTTATAAAAATTACAAAAAAATAACCAATCGTTGATCAAATATTCTAATTGATCACTTCAATAATGTATTAAAGATCACTGCCAAACAGAATAAAAGTCTGTATTCAGCAGGGTGGGATTTATCTCTGGCTGAAATCCTCAAACTGAGCATCCAGCTGCTCTACTGAGGCATGATACCAGGATGTAATATAAACCCTGTGCTTGAAAACGATGGATTCGCCGGGGGCCAGTTCGACTTTTGAGGGTTCAGCGTTTTTATCAAATGCAGCTGCACCCAGGTTGTTAACGGAGAACAATCCATATCCCCTCGCATGCCAGTAGGTAGGATGGTTTATATTATCAGGATGGTCAAAGATGGCTATGGTAATATCTTCATCACCTATATTGGATGACAGGGCCGTCCAAACAGCCCTCTTACCCCAGACTTCCATACCTTCTACCCCTTCACTGTTCCTGTATTCTCCATTCATTCCCTCATTATCCATGATCTTCTCAGTACGGGGATTTCCATCTGCATCTGTATATAGCTGTGGCTCATCGTATGGAAACATGAATGCCCTGTCCAGCCTTATAGCATACATTCCTTCTTTGGTATCACCAAAGACTACGGGGTCTTCCTGAGCGGTCAGCTGGGTGATCCGGTCAATATAGCGTGTATCTTCATCACCGCTGAACTCGAAAATGGTTTGTTCCTGCAGGATGGTATGCCATCCATTCTCTTCAGCAGGTACCTGCCAGTCGGCGGCAATTTCGAGCACACCCCCGTCATCCCGGCTCTCGGCACGTTTCACTCCCCTGTGCAGTATGCGTCCATAATGTTCCTTCCTATCTTCTGGTATGGCTGATGAGTTACCCCAGAAGTCATAGCCATTCACATCCCCAAAATTGAACCATAAGCCTGTATGATGAGGATGGTCGACATTCTCCCTCTCTCTCGGATCAAGCGGGTATCCCCTGGTGATTAGCGTTCCCGAAGCCGTTCGGACAGGGAAAAGTACCGGTTTTTCAAGATCTGAGGGATAGATATATGAAGTAAAAAGATCTCCATCGATGTAGATATCCACCTTTTGTTTTTCACGGAAATCAACAAGAACCACTCCCTTTTTGAGGGATGATTCCTGATCAACGACTTCCTTTATTTGTTTTTGGCCACAACTTCCCAGTAGAAAAATGGCAATTAGTAAAATTATCAGTTGAGAGATTTTTGTCTGGATTCCCTTTGTGTTCTTCATAATTTTATTTTTTATATAACCAGAAATTAATGATTGTCAACAAATTGTTTCAACCAGTCTAGAAAATCAGATCCCAGATCCTCCCTTTTCGACCCATAGATCACATTCGTTTTCAGAAAATCAAGCTTATTCCCTATATCATACCTGATACCGTCAAATCTTAAACCAAACATATCATGATCCCGAAGCATCAGGTGCATGGCATCGGTCAGCTGGATCTCATTGTTCTTGCCCGGCTGCACACGTTTGAGATAATCAAAGATTTCAGCAGTAAAAATGTATCTGGAAGCAATGGCCAGGTTGGAAGGAGCTTGCTCTATGGATGGTTTTTCGATAAAATCTGTCACCTTGAAAACATTCTCTTCGATATCAGTTCCACCGATAATCCCATACCTGCTTACCAGCTCCTGCTCGACTTCTTCGAGGGCTACCACGGAACCTTTGTATTTATTAAACACATCAATCAGTTGCCTGGTCACAGATCCGTACCTGCTTTCAATCAAAGTATCACCGAGCAGAACGGCGAAAGGTTCCTTATTAACATGGTGCTGTGCATACCGTATCGCATCTCCCAGTCCATTCAATTCTCTTTGCCATATAAAATGAATATCAGCCAGGTTGGTTATGGCGCGGATCTCCTCAAGAACTTCGAAGTCTTTCTTGTCTTCCAGCTGGTATTCAAGTTCCATATTCCGGTCAAAATGTTCTTCAATGGCCCTTTTCCCTTTCCCGATGATCATAAGAATATCGGTAATACCCGCTTCAACTGCTTCCTCCACTACATATTGAATAGTAGGCTTATCGACTATGGGAAGCATCTCTTTCGGCTGCGATTTGGTTGCTGGCAGAAACCGTGTACCGAATCCTGCTGCCGGTATTACTGCTTTGTTAATTCCAGACATGATGTGAACTGCTTATAAAATTTCTGGTTTAATAATAGTTATGTTCTTTATAGCCAAGACCTTCTTCAAGTTCTCATACATTTTATCATCTTCATAAGTACCGATTATGGCTCCGCCGGATCCGGTGAATTTAGCAGATGCACCTACTGACCTTGCAAGTTCTACCATCTCAATGTTCTTATTGCTGATATTCATAACGGATCTTCTCAGGTCAAAATTCTGGTTGATCAACTGATTCAGCCTGTCCCGGTCACCTGTTTCAAGAGCCTTCTTTCCATAAATGGTGATCTCTGCCCATCTTTCTATGGCTTCTACGACTTCTGTGACACCAAAGTTATACCGCTCCCTGAAATCATTGTGAACCACCTCTGAACCTTCAGAAAGATCATTCTGATAAGCGATATACAAATTTTGCAAATATTTTCTTTCAACGGGTTCGTAAATGCCGTAGTTCCTGGATTCCATGATCTTCCGTTCAAAATCCATGAATATTGGCACCTCATAGGCCTGTGCGACCCTGTCCTGGAGACCGGCTCCTAAACCCAGCTCTTCCGTCTCCACTGACAAAACAAGATTGGCCATAAAATGCAGGGGGATTTCAACCTGGTAAAATTCCATCAGCGCCCTGAAGCATGCCGTGATGATCGCACTTGACCCAGCCAGCCCAAGCCGGAAGGGAATATTGGAAGAATATCGTATGGTAAAATTATGTTTATGAAGCTTGATGTTTTCAGTCATGCAATGATCATAAAAGCGTTTTACCGCAGCCTTTAATAACCTGATACCACCATAATATCCATATAGTTCAACATCCTCACTAAGCTCAGATATGCTGTCAAAGACATTTGAATCATAATCAGCCGGCAAGATTTCAATTTCCGGAGTCTCATAAAGGGTCACATTGGCTGAAAAATTTTTAAAAAGGAAGGCAATGGTCTTTCCGAAGTATCCATCCGAAGGATTTCCCAGTAATGCTGCCCTTGGATAGGATTTTGTATTTATGATCACAGTTCTATATTTTAATTATGGTACATTATTTCTATTTATGGGCTTCCCTGAAGATCCTGCTTTTTAGGATTTTCTTCCTGGCCAGGAAGTAGCGAAGGGATACGCCCATCACTCCCAGGCCATATTTAATACTTCTTCTGACATTAATGGATGATGCTTCTTCAAAATACTTGGTCGGGCAAGTGATTTCAGCAATCTCGAATCCTGCATAAAAAATTTGGGCAAGCATCTGGTTATCAAATACAAAATCATCAGAATTTACTTCGAAATTTATTTCTCTCAGAACATTTGCGGAAAATGCACGGTAGCCCGTGTGGTATTCAGATAGTTTCTGCCTCATCATAAGATTCTCAAAAAGAGTCAGAAAACGGTTTGCAATATATTTATAAATGGGCATCCCTCCTTTCAGAGCTCCCCTGCCTAGTATCCTGGAGCCAAGTACAACCTCATAAACACCGTTGGCAATCAGGTAGCACATTGAATGGATCAGTCTAGGATCATATTGGTAGTCAGGATGAAGCATCACGACTATGTCAGCTTTAAGATCAAGTGCTTTCAGGTAGCATGATTTCTGGTTGCCTCCATAGCCCTTGTTTTCTTCATGTTCAATGATATGCTTAATTCCCAGTTCCTTTGCTAAAATCACCGTCTGGTCATTGCTCTTGTCGTCCACCAGGATAACTTGATCCACAATATCTGATGGAATATCCCTGAATGTTTTCTCCAGGGTTTTCTCAGCATTGTATGCAGGCATAACTACGGCAATGCTTTTATCTCTGATCATCTGGCATCATTCTTTTGGTTTTGACTCCCCGGGACCCTAAGACAAAACGAAAAGCCATTCTTCTCATAAAGCAGATCCAGATCTGGATAGGATTCCTGGAAACCAGCAAGGGTCTTGCTTCGCAAAATAAAGTATGCGGGTTTATCAATGTTTCCATTCAGGAGCCATCCCTGGTCCTGCGACCGCTGATCTTCAGGCAGGGGTTTGGCTGCATAAAATAGATGGGCATAACTTTTCATGCCCAGGGTATTCACATAACAATCCTCCCCCTTTCTTTCCTTACAGAATTCTATCAATGCACGCTGGGAATAAACCTCCATCTTTCCAGCTGTAAAAAACAGCATTAGATTCAGAAACAGGGTAACGTTAAGCAACATGGCGATGTAGGCAGTCTTCTTGTTTTTTCTCAGCAGAACCAGGGAAACAATAATGCCAATAATAAACATCAAGCCTATCAGTCCCTCGAAACCACTCCAGTAAACATCTGCTTTCATATTGGCCTGTGTAAAAGGATCATTGAAATATCCCAACTCCAGGATAAGGTCCATTCTGGAAGCGAGAATGGGGGTGATGGAGAAAACAATACCAATGATGATACCTAATACTGTATATATTATATTCAGCCATCTGTAATTCTTGATTCGTTTATGGATAATCTTGTATATCACATAGGTTCCCAGGAAAGTCAAAGGCAGATAGCACAGGGATGAGTAATGCACGATCTTTGTTTTTACGAGAGAAAAAACCAGCAGGACCACCCAGAAAAGAATGATCATCCATCGCTTGAAGCGCTTCTGGGAATTGTCGTCATAATAACTACGTCGAAAAGCTTTAAGTGCAAAAACAGAGACCGGGAATACGCCAATGAACAAGATCACAAAATGGTAAAATAAAAAGCCGCCGTGACCTGAATCTTCGGTTCTTAGCAGATGTAGCTGGTATTGGATGAAATCAAAGATCACACTGAAATTCCCAATGGCGATCTGGATAATGAACCATAAGCCCCCAACCCCGATGAGTACAAGCAGAAATATCATGATCTCACCCCACAGTATCTTTAACCTGAACTTATTCAGGGCCCAGAATCCAGCTACTGTCAGTCCGAATAACAAGATAGAAACAGGCCCCTTTGTCAGGTTGGCCATTCCAAGCAACACAGCTGACAGGATCAGGTTCTGCCATCGTTTTTCTCCCCTCTCCGCATCGAGGAAACGGATCAGGTTCAAGAGAGCCGTAAAAATAAAAAAGTTAAACCATGGATCAATTATGCCTGATTTGAAATACAGGAAAGGTAGTATGGAACCTGTATAACTGAGTACCCAGAACCATGCAAAGCCTGTATCATAAATCCTCCTGCCGGTCCGGAACAGAACCACCAGTGTGAACATGGCACAGATCACATTCGGGAAACGGGCAGCAAATTCATTTATCCCAAAAACTTTCATTGACAATACCTGCATCCAGATAAAAAGCGGAGGTTTCTGGTAAAATGCCTCAAAATCGATACGTACGGTCAGGTAATCCCCGGTGAGGATCATTTCCCGGGCAGATTCTGCAAAATTTATTTCATCCCAGTCAAAGAGGTGGACACCACCCAGGAAAGGAATAAACAGCAGTAATGCGCCAAGGGCGATCAGGATTTCAGTAATGATGGGCCTATCTTTGAGCACTTCTTATTTGTAAGTATTCTGTTTCATGATACTGATTAGTGACCGGTCAATCCAGGCAAATTTGAATTTCCGAAAATACCAATAAAAAAACAAAGCTGAAAAAACGCCGAGCAAGGAGCCTCCCAGTACATCGATCAGGAAATGCTGTGACAGGTAAACCCTTGATAGGCCTGCCAGCCACGCTAATAACACAAATCCGGATACAGCATATTTTTTGTTGATAATAAGTCCTGTCAGCAAAAGGACCGCAAATGCAGTGGTGGTGTGTCCGGAAGGAAACGCAAGGGTATGATGCAAGTCAATGCCAGGAACCAATTCGAGTCCGGGCATCTGATCCAGGTATGCTGCCGGTCTGAGGACATCAGAGAATACGATCCTTTTCAGTAACTGCGCTATCAATCCAGATACAATAAAAGAGCCGATCAACATGAAACAATACCTGAACCTTATAAAAAGAAAAAGCAGTGAAAAAATGACCGCAAACCAACCATCTCCCAGAAATGTAAGCAGACGGAAAAAATGGTCAAGCAAATTTGTATGACAACTGTTCAACAATACATGCAGTTCCAGCCTGGGCACTGCTGCTATAATCAACAATCCGCTTAGGAGCATTATTCCATACAGCGCGAAACCCAGAAAGTTATCCCTGATTATCCTGATCATACCAGATTCCTGATAAACAGCAAAGATAAATCTTTCTTCCTTATTCTGTTGCTGAATTCCAGGTCCAAAATGTACTAATTCCGCCCTCAAAGGTTTGGCTGTTTTTTTACTACATTTGTTTTTCGAATTTAATATCGACACTTCTATGGACGTTGCAGTAAGCGAACAATTTTATGAGCTATATGGCAATATGGATCAACCCTGCCATACTTTTTTTGCACCCGGGAGGGTTAACCTCATCGGTGAACATACCGACTATAATGGAGGCTACGTTTTCCCCTGTGCCCTGCAGTACGGCACATACCTTGCGGTCAGGTTAAATGGATCCGATCAGATGCATTTTTCCACTACCAACTTCGACCAACCCTGTACTGTGCCGGAAAGTGGATTCAGCCAGCAGGATACAAAATGGGTGAATTATCCACTCGGTGTGATGGACCAGCTGGTGAACAGGGGATTCGAGATGAAGGGAATGGATATGCTATTTTCAGGGGATGTACCTAATGCAGCCGGACTTTCTTCATCTGCCAGTATTGAGATGGTTACTGCGGTAGCGATGAATGATCTCTATGACATGCAATTTGATATGATAGACCTGATCAAGATAGGTCAGAAGGCAGAGAATGAATTTGTGGGGGTAAACTGCGGCATCATGGATCAGTTTGCTTCCGGAATGGGCAAAACCGAGCATGCGGTTTATCTTGACTGTGCCACGTTGAACTATGAGCAGGTACCACTGGTGCTGGGTGATTATAAACTTATGATCTCCAATACCAATAAGCGCAGGGGACTGGCAGACTCTAAATACAATGAACGCCGGGCCGAGTGTGAAAGTTCTGTAGCATCTATCGCCATGACTGAACCTCTTTCCCTGTTGGGGGAGTTGAGCTATGCCAGGTTCCTTGACCTTCAGCATCTCATCCCAGATGAAAGGGTCAGAAGAAGGGCACATCATGTAGTGTCGGAAAACCAGCGGGTATTGGATGCCGTCAAGGCACTTAAGCAATCAGACCTGGTCATGTTCGGTCAATTGATGAATGCCTCCCATGATTCACTTCGTGATGATTATGAGGTAACGGGTGTGGAGCTTGACACCCTGGTGGAAGAAGCCCGCAAAGTGGAAGGGGTGCTTGGCTCAAGGATGACTGGCGCCGGGTTTGGTGGTTGCACAGTCAGCCTGGTACACAAAGATGCCATAGACCGATTCATTACCGAGGTAGGGTCCGCATATCATGCGAGAACCGGACTCAAACCTGATTTTTATCTTGGTGAAGTAGGTAACGGAGCAAGGAAAATGTGAGAAGAGGGGTGATTGCATTTGGCCTGCTAATTCCCTAAATTTACTACTAAAACACTCTTCCATGAGCCAAAAAGGTAAGCAAAACAGTCATCACAAGCCAGCAGCAGGAAAAAGGCTTGATAAGCATTTTTATTTTGATGAACTCGAGAAGCTCCAGGAGGAACTGGTAAAAATGCATGAATGGGTCAAAGAAAAGGGACTTAAGGTTGTTGTGATTTTTGAAGGCAGGGATGCTGCCGGGAAGGGAGGAGTGATAAAGCGGATCATTCAGCGTCTGAATCCCCGTGTTTGCAAGGTAGTAGCACTTGGTGTCCCGACAGAAAAAGAACGGAATCAATGGTACTTTCAGAGATATGTTTCCCATTTGCCTGCCGCCGGTGAGATAGTCCTTTTCGACCGCAGCTGGTATAACAGGGCAGGTGTTGAGAAAGTGATGGGATTCTGCTCAGACGAGGAATACTGGGAATTCCTCAGATCCTGTCCACGTTTTGAGGAAATGCTGATTCATTCCGGCATTATCATGATCAAATACTGGTTCTCGGTCAGTGATGAAGAACAGGAGAAAAGGTTCAGGGAACGTATTGCAGACCGTACGAAAAACTGGAAGTTAAGCAAAATGGATATGAGTTCCAGGAGTCACTGGATTGAATATTCAAAGGCCAAGGATGAAATGTTTGCCTACACTGATTCAAAAGCTTCGCCCTGGTGGGTTGTTGAGGCGGATGATAAAAGAAAGGCCCGACTGAATTGCATTCATCACCTGCTGAGTATGATCCCATATGAGGAGGTAAAATACAAGAAGATCAAACTCCCCCCTATCAATAACGAGGGATATGTCAGGCCTCCTATTACCGACCAGACCTTTGTCCCGGAAAAATACTGAAGTCTGCCTATTGCCTGACTACTTTGGCTGAATATTCATCTTTCCCCGCTAAAACCCTAAGTAGATATACTCCCGGCGCCAGATCATGTGTAGGTATATTAACGGTCCAGGAATAACTACTGACCCTGTCAACCAGGCGCCCATTGATATCGGTCAGTATGATATCACGCTCAGCAGCTCCGGTATTAAAAACAATGTTCAACTGGTCACTAAATGGATTCGGATTGACGCTCAGATAAGCATTTGTGTTAGAACGATGTACCACCTGTGTGATGTCAACAATCCAGTTGGCTGGATCAGGGATGACATCCAGTACTCTTTTATTCATGGGAATCGTTATGGTTGTTGAGGGATTGTCAAAGGCTATACGCAGACTGCTCTTCTCTCCATTCTCAAGGGTCAATCCAATATCGAGGGTGGTTTGAAAAAACGGGGTTGCCTGTGAGCTGCCCTTTTGATCCGCAACAATAAACAGGCTGTCGGTGGTTTGCCACCAGACAAAATTAAATTCAGGATACCCCTGTCCGTAATACCACTGGTCAAAAAACCAGTCGAATGTCCTGCCCGAAGTTTCATTCAGAACTGCTAAAAAATCATTACCTGTGGCCAGAGAATCAGCAAACTGTTCCTGGAAATTTATCAGGGTTTGGAAGAAAACAGAATCATCATCCAGTTCATAACGTAACATATGCAGCAAAGCCGCCCCTTTTTTATAGGATAGGGCATAGCTGAAAATGCGGAATTCATCCGTGGCATCTTCTTCTGGTATATATACGCTGCCCTCCGGTTCAGTATATACCCTGTCATGTGCAGCTTCCATCCAGTAATCCGCTTCCTGCTTTGAAACCAGCTGCTCCAGGGCCAGGTATTCTGCGTAGGATGCAAATCCCTCATTGATCCAGATATCCTGCCAGCTGGCACAGGTGACATTATCTCCGAACCATTGATGTGCCAATTCGTGAGCCACCAGGTTAAAACCAAAATTAACCAGGGTTGTCATGGTCTGATGTTCCATCCCGCCCCCCATGGGAGCAACGCAATGTCCATATTTTTCCCGCCAGAAGGGATAATTCCCGAAGGTCCATGAAAACCATTCAATCATATCCCCTGTTGCATCGATATCATCCTTGTTCTGCATCAGATAAGACGCTGTATCGTAAATATAATTCTGAAAAAGGAAAGAATCTGCTGATTGCACCGGATGCAAATAATAGCTATAATCCATATACTCAGAAACGGAAAGAGACAGCAGGTAAAATGCTATGGGATAGCGTGTTTCCCATTTATATCTGACCTTGTTCCCGGGAAGACTGTCAATACCAGCCAGCAGCCCGTTTGAGCCGGCTTTCAGATGATCAGCAACCGTCAGGTAGACATAGGCAGAATCCGCCTTGTCCGTCAATACCTGCTTGCAGGCAAACCAGTCCAGGGCATGAAAAGGTTCAGACAGGGTATAGGTAACATGCTTCTTCCAGAAACTGTCATATCGATTGGATATGCCTGAGAAAAAGCCATACCGTCCACCGGTGCCATGGTAGAAAATTTTTGTATTGAATTTTTTTCCAATTTCGATTAATGCTTCAGGGCTGATCCTGACCAGGTCCTTCCCCTGTGAATAAGCTGGTACTTTTTTCCCATCAATAAAAATGGAATCAACTGTCATATTGATGGATAATTCAAATACCACCTCATCCATTTCTTTAAGAGCTGAGACCAGTATTTGCGTACTGCCCTGAATATAAGTGCTTGTATCATTTACTTCCAGGTCAATCCCATAAAAAAGAACATCATAATCCAGGAGCGCTGAATCACTGACATAGGTCGGCACATTGGATAATCCAAATAAATGATGCCCGGAACATTCATGTTCCTTTTCAAAAGCATGATCCTTTTCACCGACCAGGGTACAAAGTACAGTAAGGAAAAATGATACAGTAAGGAAAAATCTCTTCATCAACAGTCTCCAATCATGGTTCAAAAATAATAAAACGTTTCATGTTAGAGATTGTTTTACCTATTATCCTGCGGTAATTTTGTACCTTCCCTTGTAGTATGAAGCAATCATAAATATATTTACCATGAAACTAAACATACGTTCATCTGCTCTAAGCCTGGGTATTATATGGGGACTGCTCATTTTCCTGTTTACCTGGTGGCTATATATCAGACAGATTAGTGTAGGCCAGTCCACCCTGGTGGGAAAAATCTATCCATATTATACCATAAGCCCGCTGGGAAGCCTGCTGGGCCTGATCTATGGATTTATAGATGGCTTGTTAGTTGGAGGGGCTTTTGCCTGGCTGTATAACCGGTTAAAAAAAGAATAGCAAGGCCAGGTGGGGGAAATGGAATTATACCAAGGCTGGAGCGGGAAGCAGCTGGTTCCTCCCTTCCTGCATCACGGCATACAAGAAATTTTTTTGCAAACCATACCCACCCGTTTCCCCAGCCTTATTGATGGCGATAAATCCAACCTGTACATCTGATTTCGGTGGGATTTTTTCAGCAATTCGTTCAAGTGCCATCCGGCATGCTTCTTCCGGAGATATCCCGGATCTCATCAATTCTACTACCAAAAATGAACCGAGCGTTTTCATGACCAGTTCCCCTACACCCGTTGCTGCGGCCCCGCCTACTCCATTATCGACGAAGAGTCCAGCCCCAATAATGGGTGAATCTCCTACCCGTCCCGGCAGTTTATAACCCAGTCCGCTGGTAGTACAGGCTCCCGCCAGGTCACTCCCAGCATCAAGGGCTATCATCCCTATGGTATCATGTCCGGCAGCCATCGGTTTACCTGCTTCTTGTTCCTTTTTCCACTTTTCCCAGGCCTTCTCAGCTTCAGGGGTAAGCAGATTGGTTTTCTGAAAACCTTTACTCAGGGCAAAATCCAGTGCCCCTTCTCCAACCAGCAAAACATGCGGGGTTTCCTCCATGACAAGCCGGGCCACGGAAATAGGATGCAGAATATGTTTCAGGCAGGCAACCCCACCTGCATCACCGGCCGGGTTCATAATACAGGCATCGAGGGTAACCTCGCCGCTACTGTCCGGGAGCCCACCGAAACCTACACTCGTCACTTCAGGATCCGCTTCGCTCACCATCACACCGGCTTCCACGGCATCCAGGACAGAACCTTCTTTACTCAGTTTCTCCCAGGCTGCATCGTTGGCAGCAAGGCCATGAGGCCAGGTGGAGATGATGACTGGTCCGGATCTTGTTATTTTCCGGGGACTTCCGGTAATGGGTTTAGCAGAGATGGGAATTGTAATGCCAAGTGAGGCTGCCATTGAGGCGAGCAGGAATTTTCGTCGGTTGTACATTGTGGAAAAACTATGTGGTATATCCTAGCAATTGCTAAACTTATATATCGTACGCTGATTGTAAGTTTTACCCGGACGTAAAATCGTGGAAGGGAAATGCGGTTGATTGGGGGTATCCGGGAAATGCTGAGCTTCCAGGCAAAGGGCCAGGTGCTTCCGGTAAGGTATCCCCATTTTTCCCCTGATGTCTGCCAGGAAATTTGAACTGTAAAACTGTATGCCCGGCTCAGTGGTATATGTCTCCATGCACCTTCCGTTCTCAGGATGTACAACCCTGGCAGCCAGTAAAGGTTCTATACCATCTCCCTCCAGTACATAACAAAGGTCATAACCGCCTTCAACCTCATCAATGTCCTTCCCAATAAGTTTGGGGGACCTGAAATCAAGCGGGCCTCCTTCCACAGACCTGATCTCTCCTGTGGGTATCAGGTCCTGGTCCGTAACAACATACCTGGATGAAGGGATATGTAATTCATGATCATAGACTTTATCTTCTGCACCATTCAGGTTAAAATATGAATGATTTGTCAGGTTGACATGGGTAGGTTTGTCAGTTGTGGCCTTGTAATCCAGGCAAACCTGATTGTTCTCATCCAATGTATAGGTAAGGCTTATTCTGAGATAGCCCGGGTAGCCTTCCTCCAGGTCATGACTTACATATTCCAGGGTGATACCAGCCCCATTCTTATCGGCAAACTCAGAGGCCTGCCACAGCACTTTGTCAAAACCAACTTTACCCCCGTGAATATGGTTCCTGCCGTGGTTTTTCGCCAGCCTGTATTGATTACCATCCAGTACAAAACTGGCATTTGATATCCTGCCGGCACATCGCCCTACAATGGTTCCTATATAAGGATGGTCCTGCATATAACCTTCAAGGTTGTCAAATCCGAGGACAATATCGCCAGGCTTCCCATTTCTATCCGGCACCAGAATAGATTGAATAGTTGCCCCGTAATCTGTAATTTTCAGGGTGATGCCATTAGCATTGGATATGGAAAACAGGCTTGCATCACCTAAACCTGGAATTTGACCGAAAATTTCCCGTGTGACTTTCATGGATTTGTTTGTTGGGGATGAATTTTGACAAAAGTAATAAATTGAACAAGTAATTATACATTTCGCGAAATATCTTGATAAAATTCATATTTTTGGTCCCGATATATTACTCACAATTTTGATAATTGCATTTAAATGAAAAAGACAAAAACCCACGTCAACGGAATAATGTCCATCCTCCTTTCAGCATTCTTCCTCCTGTCAATTTCAGCCTGTAAAAACCGGCAAAGTGCCAGCGAAGTTAAGTCGACAGCCCCAAATACAGAAGAAGTATACGACAGTAAAGATGATGTTATCAAGGAGATTTCCGAATATCCGCTTCCTTCTTCTTTCGAGGTTACCAAATTATTGGTTAAGGCAGGTGCCAGCTATATACTCAATCTTTGCAATCCCATTGACAATGTGAACAGGTATATCAGTTTGAAAAGCAAGGCCCTTAATCTTGGTGTATATGGTGCCGACCTTAGTTATGCGGCCACCTATAACCAGGCCCAGGAAACCATACTGTACCTGGATGTTTCCCACGAACTCTTAACGGACCTGGAAATTGAAGCGGGATTCAATGAAGATATGGTAAGCAGGATTGAGCATAACCTGGACAATGTGGACTCATTGATCATTATTATCTCGGATTCATTTGTCAGAACTTATAAATACCTGGCTTCAAATGAACAGGATGATATGTCCATACTGGTCATGGCAGGAAGTTGGATAGAGGCACTTTACATTACCACTCAGATAAGCATGATAAGCAAGGATAATTCAGAAATCATTGACATCATTGTAAACCAAAATGTTTCACTCGAAAAGCTATTGGAAGTTATGGTTCCCATCAGTGTCATCGATACAGGTGCTGATGTGTATGAGGGATTAATGGGGCTGCGTGAGATTTACCAGCAATCCGGCACAGGTTTTACTTCAGAACAGCTGGTAGACCTGATCAACAAAACTGAAGAACTCAGAAAGATGATCATTTCCTAATTACCGGGAGTTTGAAAAGCATATCTGCCTGTCAGAATTTCTCTTGTTGAGAAACTGATGGGCTTTTTTTTTGAAAATCATTACATTTACTTTGCCTAATAGGTAATGCTATGAGCGAATCTATTCTCAATGCCCTGATGCATCTTTTCGCTGTTTTTGCCACAGTGAGAATAGAAGGTATATCAGATACGGGCAGGAATATCGTTCAGTCATACCTTCTGAGGTACCTGAATAAAAAGGAGGTCATAGAGGAATACATCCACCTTTTCGAAAACTACCAAGACTTTTATCAGCGTGACCTGGCCATCCCACAGGAAGATATTGGATTTCAAACAGCTGCACTGGATACGGAAAACGTGACCAGGATCTGTAATCAGATCAGGAAAGAATTGAACCAAAATGAACGGATCATCGTTCTGCTCCGTTTGATTGAATTCATTCTGGAAGATAAATTCGTCTCTGAACTGGAACGGGAATTTGTAAGCCTTGTGGCAGAAACCTTTTCGATAACAGGGATAGAACTTAACAATGCCATCCTCTTTCTGGAAGATAATAAAGATGAGCAAATACCGGATGAGTTTACCATATATGTACAGGCAGAAGATCCCGGATCAGAGGATGAGCTGGAGGGGGACTGGATAGAGAGAAACAGGCCGGCCGATGATTTTCAGCACAATAAAATTATCAAACCCGGTATCGAAGGAAAGATCATCTTTCTGAATTTCAAAAGCCTGAATATTTTTGTACTTAAATACCTGGGGCCGGATACACTGACAGTAGACGGCAACCTGCTGGAAACAGGGATGGTGTATCTCTTTGACAAGGGATCCATTATCCGCGGGAGCGGATTCGGGTCTATCTATTATTCAGAAATTGCCAGCAGGTTACTGCAATCCTCACAGGAGATCCGCATCACCCTTAATGCAACTGACATTGAGTTTCGTTTCAAAAATAGTGAAAACGGGATCCGCAGGTTTTCTTTTTCAGAAGATTCCGGCCAGATGATTGGGATCATGGGTGGGTCAGGTGTCGGGAAATCAACCCTGCTATTCCTGTTGAGTGGACAACTGCCCCTGACCAACGGACAAATCTCAATCAATGCTTATGATCTGCACAGAGACCGTTTCAAGATCAAAGGGATCATTGGGTTCGTCCCACAGGACGACCTGTTGTTCGAAGAGCTGACAGTCTTCCAGAATCTTTACTACAATGCGCATTTGTGTTTTGGAAATTACTCCGAAAGGCAATTGCTGAAAACCGTTAACACTATCATTACAGAACTGGATCTAACTGAAATAAAGGACCTAAAAGTGGGATCCCCCCTTAACAAGTTTATTAGTGGTGGACAACGGAAACGATTGAACATCGGACTGGAACTGATGCGGGAACCATCAATCCTGTTTATTGATGAACCAACATCCGGTTTATCCTCCATGGATGCTGAGAATGTCATTCGCCTCCTCAAGGAACAAACCATCAAGGGAAAACTTGTCATTGTCAATATCCACCAGCCAAGTTCTAACATATTTAAAATGTTTGATAAGCTCTGGGTACTGGATAAAGGGGGATTCCCTATCTACTCAGGGAATCCTATTGATGCCATTGTATACTTCAAAAAGTTAAGCAGCTTTGCAGAAGTCAGTGAGGCAGAGTGTGCCAATTGCGGAAATGTAAATCCCGAACAGATACTGCAGATTGTTGAAGCTAAACTGGTTGATGAAAAGGGAAAATATTCCCAGGAAAGAAAAATATTACCCGAAACCTGGTATGAGCATTACCAGGAAAATATTGCCAAAGAAATTGTTTTAAATGAGCCGAAAAAAATATTGCCTGCCACCTCTTTCAGGATACCGGATATCAATATACAATTCAAGGTATTTTTTCTGCGTAACCTGATCTCCAAACTGACCAACCAGCAGTATGTCCTGCTCAACCTGATTGAAGCCCCACTTCTGGCATTCATCCTAGCCTATTTTACCAAGTTTTCACCTGGAGAAGAGTATATTTTCAGTGAAAATAAGAACCTGCCTGCTTTCCTATTTATGTCCGTCATAGTCGCGATATTTATGGGACTCATTGTCAGTGCTGAAGAAATTATACGTGACAGGAAGATTCTTCAAAGAGAGGCATTTCTCAACCTGAGCTGGTTCAGTTACATAAATTCCAAGATCCTCTATCTGTTTGTTTTGTCTGCCGTTCAAATGCTGCTCTATGTGCTCGTAGGCACCTGGATCCTTGAAATCAAGGGAATGACCCTCAGCTACTGGCTGATCCTCTTTAGTACGGCCTTCAGTGCCAATATGCTGGGACTGAATATTTCAGCTGGAATGAACTCGATTGTAAACATATATATATTCATCCCCCTGATCCTTATCCCTCAGCTATTGCTCAGCGGGGTCACGGTAAAATTTGATGATCTTCACAAGAGCATCACCTCCAAGATCTATGTACCTGCGATAGGAGACTTAATGGCCTCAAGGTGGGCATACGAAGCGCTTGCTGTGGAACAGGCCAAGAACAACCGTTATGACAGGAATTTTTATTTTTATGAACAGCAGAAGAGCGAAGCTCAGTTCAGGGTATCCTTTCTTATTCCCCGTCTTTTGAATAAATTGGAAGAATGTAACAGGAACCTGGGAGTAGGGGGAGACCAGACCATCCTGGAAGCCAATCTTGCTTTGTTAAATTATGAGGTTGGAAAACTGGATGATGATCATCCTGATCTCTTCGAGTTCGAATATGTGAACAGGCTGAACCTGAATGATTTTGATGAGTCTTACGCTACAGACCTGGAGGACTGGCTCACCTATGCCAGCAGCGTAGTATTCAAGGATGCAGCCAGGAGCGCTACCAATCAGATAGACAAGCTGTATACGGAACTGTCAGATTCATTGGGTTCCGAAGCAGTTTTCATCCTCAGACAGGATCATCAGAATGACCGTCTCAAGGAAACGGTTACGAACTACCAGGAAGTTACAAAAATACTTGAGATCAATGGAAGATTGGTACAGAAAGAAAATCCCATTTACCTGATGCCGGAGTCCAACGTTGGCCGGGCACATTTCTATGCTCCCTTCAAAAAATTCAACGACCAGTTAACCGACACAAAATGGTTCAATTTACTGGTCCTTTGGGGTTTCTCATTCCTAGCCTACATAGCATTGCTGCTCGATTTATTCAGAAAATTCATCCATTATATCAATACCCTTAAACTTCGAATACAAACCAGCTAAAACCAATAATACCGGGTAAAATGAAAACTGCTCTGAAAAGGATCCTGAAAAGGATATTTATCTTCATCGTCATTGCCTTCCTTGTTTACCTTGGGGTAAGCAATATCAGCTTCTTCCGGGATCTGGCAAGGCGTGATAAGCTGACCCTGATCATTGATACTGATGCTGCCCGCGGACAGGATGACCTGATGGCCATCATCAGGGTTCTCATGGAGGAGAAGGTTGTGCTTGAGGGACTCCTCTCTGCACAGTGGAGACTGTCTGACCTGGATAATGACAGTACAGTCCGGTTAAACATGGATGTCAACCAGTCCATCCTCGAACACTTCGGCAAGACCGGCATATCCAATTTACCGGGATCAGCATTTCCTCTGAGGAATATTAAGGATTTAAGCAGGACTTCCAACAGGGCTTCTGCCTATATCATCAAGCGAGCCTCAGAAACCCCTGCTGGTGAGAAAATGAACCTGGTCTGTTTAGGTCCTGTTACCAATCTTGCAGCTGCGCTGACTACTGTACCTGACATCGCACAAAAAATCAATTGTTATGTTATGGGGCCCTGGTACGAACCATCCAGCAGGGTCTGGAACAAAAATGAATGGAATACAAAAAATGACCTGGATGCCATGGATAAACTACTGGACACAAAGGACCTTAATCTGTATATCATGCCTGCCACCATTGGACAGGACCTGGTCATAGACCGTAGCCAATCCTACGGCAAATTCCCCCTCAGGGACAGCTTGTTTGATAATCTTATTGAAGACTGGAAAGCCCTTGACCTGAAAAATGATTCCATCTCCATGGCAAGCCTTGCTCTCATACAGGCCATCCTCTACCCTGAGATGTCATCACAAAAACAAGTGGTCACCCCACCTGAAAATGTCCAGCGTAAAATACATATGTATACACGTATAGATGCCGCAAGGATGCAAAAAGACCTGTGGCAGGCGATAGAAGATTATGGTAAAAAAAATAGATAGTTTGAATGGGAAAACATCGAATGTTTTCAGGCTGGTCTGCCTGGCCATGATTATAGGTATGGATATTGGAGGGGTATCTGCCCAGGATGCTTCTTCGCGGCCTGACTGGGAAAACCCCGGGGTAATATCTTTTAACAAGCAGGATGCGCATGCCAGCTTTGCCCCGAAGAATATCATGACATTGAACGGTACATGGAAATTTTACTGGTCGGCTGACACGAAGGAACGTCCTAAGGATTTTTACCTGCCGGACTATAATGACAGCGGTTGGGATGATATTGAGGTACCGTCCAACTGGCAGATGAAAGGATATGGCACACCTATTTATACCAATATCAAACATCCTTTTCCTGCTGAACCTCCGGATATTAATCGTGACAATCCAACAGGATCCTACCGTACTGGTTTTGAGATCCCGGAAGATTGGGAGGGAAAACAAGTATACATCCATTTTGAGGGAGTACAGTCAGCCTTTTATTTATGGTTGAATGGTACAAAGGTAGGTTACAGCCAGGGCAGCATGACAGCCGCTGAATTTGACCTGAGCCCCTTCCTGCAGGAAGGACACAATACACTTGCCGTTGAGGTCTACCGCTGGTCGGATGGTTCTTATCTGGAGGACCAGGACTTTTGGCGGCTGAGCGGCATTTACAGGGATGTTTACCTGATGGCCAGACCTGCCCTGCACATAAGTGATTTCTTTGTAACAACTGACCTGGACCAGCACTACTCCAATGCGGTTTTTAACCTGAGGATAAGTGTCAGGAATGCAGGGATGGAAAGAAGTAATCCGAAAAAAATAAACATCTCCCTCAGAGATGAAGAGAGGGAAATCCTCAGCCACCAGCTGGAAATCAACCAATCATTGAACCATCAGCAGGAATTAACCATACAGTTCCAGCAAGAGGTGATCCAACCCAGGCTCTGGAGTGCCGAACACCCAAATCTTTACACCCTGGTCCTCGAACTGCTGGATGATGAAGGAAGAACAGAAGAATCGATTTCCTCACGGGTGGGATTCCGTAAGGTAGAAATTGCCGGGGGACAATTACTGGTGAACGGGGTGGCCGTGGATCTCAAAGGCACCAATCGCCATGAGATCCATCCCGAAAACGGACGGGTCATGAGCCGGGAACTGATGATCCAGGACATCACCCTGATGAAGCAGCACAATATCAATGCAGTGAGAACATCCCACTATCCCAATACACCTCTCTGGTATGAGCTCTGTGATATATATGGCATTTACCTCTGGGACGAGGCCAATATAGAAAGCCATGAACTGCGCCGGGAAAGTACGCTGGCCATGGACCCGGATTGGCAGGAAGCTTTTGTGGACAGGGGAAGGCGAATGGTGGAAAGGGACAAGAACCATCCCTCTGTGATAGTCTGGTCTCTTGGCAATGAAACCGGACTTGGAGAAAACCATTACGCCATGGAAGCCATGATCAGGGAAAGGGATCCCTCCCGCCCCATTCACTATGAAGATCATCTTGACCGATATGGACCAGAAAGTAGGCCATCCAGGTTTGATATCATCTCCGACATGTACGCCTCTCCTGAAACCATGAAGACCTTCCATGATGAAGACTCAACGCGGCCGGTGATCATCTGTGAATATGTTCACGCCATGGGAAACAGTGTGGGCGGACTGCAGGATTACTGGGATGTGATCTATGCCCATCCGAGGATGCAGGGTGCTTTTGTATGGGACTGGGTAGATCAGGGACTGACAAAACATACAGAATCTGGAGAGAAATACTGGGCTTACGGAGGTGATTTCGGAGACAATCCCAATGATGGCAGTTTCTGCCTGAACGGACTGGTATACCCAGACCGCAGGGCCAGTCCCGCAATACAGGAAATAAAAAAAGTCTACCAGTACATCCATTTTGAACCCACCGATCTTCCCAATGGTGAAATCAATTTGATCAACCGGTATAATTTTACCAGCCTTAATTATTTTAATGCCCGCTGGCAAATCAGAAGTGAAGGCAAAGTCCTGCAGGAGGGAGAGCTATCACTGCCCGGGATAGAGCCCAAAGAATCGGGGATCATCCGTCTTCCCATCCAGCCAACAGATCCTGGCCTGCTAGCTGGAAAGGAATACTTCCTGGATATACAGGTACTCCTGCCGGAGGACAAAAATTGGGCAGGGAGAGGTCACATGGTGGCCTGGGAACAGTTCCCTCTGCCCACTGTGTCACCTCCTCCGAAAATTGCAGACATGCCATCACCAGATTACCTGGTGTCCGAAGGGCAGGCATCTGTTACCATCAATGGGGACGGGTACACAATCATAATCAGTAAGGAAGGGATGCTGGAATCCTGGATACTGGATGGTAAGGAATTGATTATCAAGGGACCGCTTGTCAATTTCTGGCGTCCTCCCACTGAGAATGACCTGAAAGATCCGAATGCTTACCGAAAATGGAAAGAGGCGGGACTTGACAGCCTGGATCAACGCCTTACTGATTTTACAACGTTTAGGGATGATAAGGACAGACTTTTGCTTACATCAGCATTCGATTTGTACAATATGGAGCAGGATTTAATTTTTCAGGTAGAGATCAGCTATCTTATCAACGGAGATGGTAGCATACAGGTTGAGGTTCTGGTGGAACCTTCAGACAAACCTGAATACCTGGCGAAAACGGGTATGCAATTCAGACTGCCCGGCTGGATGTCAGATGTTGAGTGGTATGGTATGGGGCCCCACGAGACTTACCCGGACCGCCAATCCAGTGGCAGGATTGATGTTTTTCAAAAAACTGTCGATGGACTATGGGAAAATTATATCGTCCCGCAGGAGAACGGCAACCGATCACAGATAAGACGGGTAAGCATAAGGGATAAGAACGGATATGGACTACTGTTCACTGGTTCGGAAACCATGAACTTCAGTGCTTACAAGTATGATGATGCCAGCATAGCAAAAGCAAAACATACCTGGCAACTAGAAGAAGAAGATTATATTACCTTCAATTTTGATTATCGCCAAAGCGGACTCGGGACGGCCACCTGCGGACCGGGCTGCAGGCCTGCTTACCTGCTGCCAGCAGAAAAAACAAGCTTTGGTTTTAGTGTTTCCCCATTGCAGCCTGAGAAAGAAACCAACCGCAAGAAAAGAAGAAAAAGATAATTATAACTGATCTAAACCATACACCCATGATTAGTCCCCAGAAGATATTCCGATTTGCTTTTATGATGCTATTACCTGTTTCAGTATTTGCCCAGTCACCTGATTCACAGCCTATTAGTCAGGAAAAGCAATTCGTCTTAGATTACCTTAGCAAGCCTGAATCCTTTGAGAAATTCGGTAAGATATCCAATGAGATCTGGTCTTATGCTGAACTTGGACTCCATGAATATAAATCTTCTGCATTACTGGCAAAGACACTGGAGGAAGAAGGATTCAGGGTGGAAATGGGATTGGCAGGCATGCCCACCTGTTTCGTGGCCTCATATGGATCCGGCGAACCCGTAATCGGGATTCTTGGAGAGTATGATGCCCTGCCAATGATCTCACAAAAAGCCCAGGTCCCTTCACGGGACCCGCTGGTTGCAGGGGCTCCCGGACACGGTTGTGGTCACAATACCATGGGAACGGCCGGCATCGCTGCAGCCATTGCTGTAAAAAACGCGATGGAAAAGTTTAATATATCCGGGACCGTTAAATTTTTTGGATCACCTGCTGAAGAAACCCTGATCAGCCGGCCCTATATGATCCGTGCCGGTTTGTTCGAAGGGATAGATGCAGTCATTGACAACCACCATAGCAGTAAATTTGGCACCTCATATGGTGTGGGTGGCAATGCCATGTTTTCGGTCATATTTACATTTGCCGGAAAGACGGCACACGGTGCCGGGGCACCCTGGAGCGGAAGGAGCGCCCTGGATGCAGTTGAACTCACGAATATTGCCACCAATTTCCTGAGGGAGCATTTATTCTATACCCATCGCTTGCATTATATCATCCTGGAGGGAGGCGAAGCACCCAACGTCGTGCCTGACAAGGCAAGCGTCTGGTATTATATCAGGAATACAGATGAAAGGCTTGAAGAAATGTATGAGCGGGTGGTCAATTGTGCCAAAGGAGCTGCACTGGCTACCGGTACCGAACTGATCGATATCCGTATACTGACTGCCATACACCAGAAACATTCCAATAAGGCCATGGCCGAACTCTTCCAGAAGAATATCGAACTGGCAGGAATGCCGGAATGGACTGAAGAGGAACAGCAATACGCCAGGGCCATGCAAAAAGAGCTAGGCAAAGAAGAAAAAGGCATGCCCGATAAGGTGGATTCATTGAAGGCCCCTTCCGGGAAGTTTACAGGAGGAGGATCCACCGACGTCGGTGAAGTTTCATTAATTGCCCCTACGGCCACCATCGTATTCCCTGGTGGCGTACCGGGATCCATTGGACACCACTGGTCCGCCGTGGCCGGGAATTACGGATCGCTGGCATGGAAAGGACTGAATGCCGGAGCACAGGCCATGGCAGCCTCTGCGATTGATCTTCTGACACTTCCGGAAGAACTTACTGCCATTAAGGCTGAATTCGAGGAATATTCGAAGGAACATCCATACAAACCTTTCCTGCCTGAAGATGCAGTACCCCCACTCGACCTCAATAAGGAGCTGATGGAAAAATGGAGGCCCATAATGGAGGATCATTACGAAGACTATTAGGCAAGAGGTTTAGTTCGGATCTACATTAACAGTAGCCTTATTTCTGCCAGGGATATTCAGCATGGGGTTAGGATACCAGATCTTTTCCTGCATTTCAAAATCATACAGGGTGAGTATGCGCAGCCTGTAGTAAGCTTCCCAGTAATCCTCCAGGGAGGTGATATAATCCCGTTTGGCTGTTTCCCTCTCTTGCAATGAAATGTTCAGGTCTGTAATGCTGATCTCCCCATTTTGGAATTTCTTCAGGGCAATCTCATAGCCATTCTCCGCCACCTTATCCGCTTCCTCGGAAGTGGTCATCTGGTCTTTCAGCAGGCTGAATTGCTCGACCTGAACCACAATCCCCCGTTCAAAGTCACGTTTGTCATTAGCCACATCGTATAAAACCAGTTCACGCTGGGACTCGGCCATCTTGATTCGGGAAGTGGACCTTCCCCAATCCAATATGGGAATGGAAAGGGAAAGCCGTACCAGCTTTTGTTGCTCTGGTTGCTTGTAAATCCCCCCCACGTATGAGGAGACATTGGACATCCCGTAATTCCCCCTCAGGGTTGCATTCAGTCCACTGTTCCGTTTTGCCCATGTAAGCTGCCTGTCTGCTTCAATCAGGCGTCTTTGATATTGAGGGGTTTCCTTCCGGTTTGCAAGGGCTTCCTTCAGTGCCTTATCCGTATCAATATTGAAGAGGAAAATATCCAGTGGCAAATTCAGCTCAATTTCCTGTTCAGGTTCCAGCTGTATGTAGGACTTCAACTCAAAATCAGCATTCTTGAGGTCCATTCTTGCCTTGTTCAGTGCTTTTTGGGCATTGATCACAGAGAGGCGTATCCTGGAAAAATCATTTTCCGATATGGTGCCCAGATCCCTTCTTGTTTGCGCTATTTTCAGGTTATTATTACTGTTCTTAAGGTTGCTCTCGGCGAGGGTATAGTTGGTTTGTATCCTTAGGTATCTGAAAAAATACTGGGCAGCACGGAAGGAAATTTCTTCGATGGACTCAAGAAAATCTTTCGTCGATTCCTCATAAAGCAGCGGTTCTGTACGTTTGGTCCACTTCATGTGATTGTATGCAAACACTGGTTGAACAAACCCTATGGAAATAGGGGTGCCTGAAAATTCCACATTATTGTTGAAAAAATCCTCGATGCGGTACACGGAAGAAGCCGCGTAGATGTATGTTCCCGTCAGGGGAATGGACTGGCTGAGCGCCAAATTGGCAAACATCTGGATATTGGAAACCTGCCTGAATTCAACACTCCCGTCAGGCTGGGTGATGGGCTCTGTTGTATGGTTGTAATTAGGAATGTCACCATTCAGGATCAGTTGCGGCCTGAAGCCTGTCCTGAAGTTCTGGTATCTCCAGTAATAATTGACATTCCTGTTTTGTACATATTTCATGGAAGTTGACTGGGCTATGGCCAGATTCACTACATCTTTCAGGCTCAGGCTGAGCTTAATATCCATACTCTGCGCCGATAAATCCTGATTGCATATCAATTGCAATCCCATTCCGAGTAAAAGAATGGAAGTAATGTCGCTTTCCCATCTTGATTTACTTATTGATTTAAAATTTCAATTTCCGGGCGTCCCCGGAAAGCAGTGACGTCCGAGATAATAACTTTATCCCCGACCTGTATGCCCGAAGATATCTCACTATGATCCAGTCCCCTCATGCCAAAATTAACCACTTTTCGTACAGCCTTGGTGCCCTCAATCACGTAAAGCTCAGACCTCCTACCTTTGCCTAGACCATCTCCATTCTGTATCCTTGGCACCCCTTCTTTCATTCTCCTGACGACCAACAGTGGCATCTGCATATTGGCCAGTAACTTTTCATGGTTGCTATTTTCAAGGTACACATCAAAACTGATTTTGCTTCCCTGTACCTCGGGACTGATATTTGCGATCTGTCCCACAAGTTTCTCCCCATCGACAAGGGCAAAAACAGTATTCCCGGTTTTCACAATGGCAGCATGTTCTTCAGCCACTGTACCATTGATCTTGAAAGAGGACAGGTCCGATAACCTCACCAGCAATTGGTCCCTGTTTATTTTCTCCCCTTCCTTCCCGTTGATGGACATGATAATCCCTGCCGAAGGAGCACGTACAGTTGTCCTGCTGAGATTCTCTTGCTTTGTCGCCAGCTCTTTTTCCTGGATCTCTATCTGTAATTTCATTCCCTGCTCCTCGGCCTCCAGCTGTTTCAGCCTGATCGAATTTTTTGACAGGATCATTTCAAGTTCTTTTTCCGCCAGGGTAAGTTCCTGTTTGGTCTTTTCAAATTTTGCCGGTGAGATACCACCTACCTCAAGCAATTCCTCTTCATCCATTACCTCCGATTTAAGCGAAGCTATCCTCAATTTTTTCATCTCCACATTATAGTCCAGGTCCAGCTTTGTACTTCTTGCATTCAGCCTGTTTCTATGGAGATTGTTCCTTTTTACCTCAAGCTGGTCTTCAATGCTGTTAATCTCATCCTGTATTGGCTGTGGGTCCAGACGCAGTATGGTTTGAAAGGCATTAACATGGCTCCCAGGTACCTGGGCAATCTGCTTGATTATACTTGAAGCGGGACTTAACAAGAGTACCTCGGACTGGGGTACAACAATACCTTCAGCCTCAACAGTACTGAACACCTTACCGATATCCACCTCGGCAGTCCGGTATTGGGACAGGGTAATGGTAGGAGGTGCAAAAAGTGCCAGTTTCTTGAATGCGATATAGCCTGTGGCAATAATTACTAGCGGTATTAGAGATATTAAAAAAATTCTTCGAATGGACATGATCACTAAGGATTAGGATTACTCTATGACACATCCGGTTTCGCTCTGGTTATAAGCGTTCCCCGGTGCATTGAAATCACAAAATTATAAAAGAAAACGGATAATATGCCAATACCGTATTTATAACTTGTTAAAGTTTTTTACAATATTTATAGGATGAAATATATAGCGACTTCAAAGAGATACGCTACCATGCAATTCAATCGTTGCGGAAAGAGCGGCCTCATGTTACCTGCCATTTCACTCGGATTATGGCATAATTTTGGCCATGTATACAAACAGGATACCTACCGGTCCATTATGCATGCCGCTTTTGATGCGGGGATCACACATTTTGATCTGGCCAATAATTACGGTCCGCCGCCAGGCTCTGCCGAGGAAAATTTCGGCAGGATACTGAAACAGGATTTTCAAAGTTACCGGGATGAAATGGTCATTTCCACCAAAGCAGGCTATTTAATGTGGCCCGGGCCATACGGTGATTTCGGAAGCCGGAAATACCTGCTGAGCAGCCTGGACCAGAGCTTGAAACGAATGGGGCTGGATTATGTGGATATCTTTTACCATCACCGCCCTGATCCGGATACTCCCCTGGATGAAACCATGATGGCCCTGGACCAGGCTGTGCGGTCTGGCAAAGCCATGTATGCTGGAATTTCCAATTACTCAGTCAGCCAGACCAAGGCTGCAGCCATGATCCTGAACGAACTTGGAACGCCCTGCCTGATCCATCAACCCAAATATTCCATGCTGGTGCGGGAACCGGAAGAAGGCCTGCTTGACACCCTTGAAGATGAAGGTATTGGCTGCATAGCATTTTCACCGCTTGCCCAGGGTCTGCTCACAGATAAATACCTTCAGGGCATCCCCGACGGTTCAAGGGCTGCCCTGAGTCACGGATTTTTACAAAAACAGTCAATCACCCCGGAGCTCATGGAAAAGATCAGTAGCCTGAACAGCTTGGCAATAGGTCGCAAGCAGAGCCTTGCTCAAATGGCCCTGGCATGGCTCCTGAAAGATAGCAGGGTAAGTTCCGTCCTGATCGGGGCCAGTTCAGTGAAACAACTGGCAGATAACCTGGGCGCCCTTGAAAACACTGAATTTGATACAGCAGAACTGAATAAGATCGACGAAATACTGAATCGTTCATGAACAAATACAACTGGGGAATTATCGGGGCCGGAAATATCGCTGGCAATTTTGCGGAGGACCTGAAACTCCTCCCCCAGGCCAGGTTGAAAGCCATCTCCTCCCGCTCGGCCGACCGGGCATCAACTTTCGCCAAAAAATTCAATATACCGGATTGGTACGATTCCTGGGATGCCATGGCCGATGATCCTGAGATAGACATTGTCTATGTGGCCACACATCACCCATTCCATTTTGAAAATACACTTTCCTGCCTGGAGGCCGGTAAGGCTGTTATCTGTGAGAAACCCATCACCATGAGCAGGCGAAAACTGGAAATACTGGTCAGTATAGCCAGGAAAAAAAAGGTATTCCTGATGGAAGCTATCTGGACCCGGTTCTTACCCAGCACCAGGAAAGTTCTTGAAATATTGGACAGCAGTGAACTTGGCCATTTAAGAAATGTTGATGCAGATTTTGGTTTCAGGTTTGAATTTGATCCGGATCACAGATTGTTTGATCCGGATAAAGGAGGAGGTGCACTACTCGATATTGGCATCTATCCTGTCTTTATATCCCAGTTGTTGGCCGGTGCGCCTGAAAAATTGCTGGCCTCCGCACGATTTGCTCCTACAGGCGTTGACCACAGTTGTAACATGATCTTCGAACATGGCAATGAAGTTGTTTCGTCTCTGAACTGCACCCTCTTGTCCGAAGCACCAACAGAAGCCAGCTTGCTGTTCGAGCATGGTTGGATCCGCATGGAATCCTGGTGGCTTACCCCAGGCCCCATTACCATCCACCGTAAAGGCAAGAAACCCAATCGAATCAAATTCCAGGAACCAGGCAAGGGCTACCATTATGAAGCTGCTGAAGTCATGCAAAACCTTGACCTGGGCCTGACAGAAAGTCCTGCCCTCCCGCTGGATTTCAGCCTTGATCTGATGGGAACCCTTGATGCAGTCAGAGCAGTATGCGGGATCAGGTATCCACAGGATGAGAAGTGACAGGGAACAGGTTTTTCATTAGTCGCCCAGCTGCTTGATTTTGAAGCGTTCAATTTCTGCCGGGGTATGTTCCTGCCTGAAAACATCTTCAATTTTCCGGACAATATCAGGATGCAGGGCGGAAACATCCTTCAATTCCTGAATATCTTCTTCCAGATTGTAGAGTTGAACTCCAAGGCTGTCTTTAAAAATGTTTTTACGAATGCCTTTCCACTTTCCCATCCGTACCGCCTGCTGACCACCATAAGCGGGAAATTCCCAGTACAGAAAGGCATGTTCCTCCTGTAATTCATCTCCCATCAAAGTAGGAAGGAAGCTGATGCCATCAATGTTTCCTGGAATTTCAGTACCGGTTAATTCGCAAAGGGTCGGAAGGACATCATAGAAGGCAGATAAATGATCAGTTTCCGTACCAGCTTCAATTTTTCCCGGCCAGTGGGCTATCATCGGTACTCTTATACCAGCCTCTGTGACATTCCCTTTACCCCACCCGGGATCACTTTTAAACGGCCTGGCACTTTCAAACCATGGAGAATCTGCACCACCACTCCAGGTAGGTCCGTTATCACTGCTAAAAATGATGATTGTGTTTTCAAAAAGGCCCAATTCCTTTAGGGTTTTCACAATCTCTCCAACCTGTTCATCAAGATAAGATACCATGGCAGCGTAGGCTGCATGAGGATAACGGTGCGGAAAATAGCCCCTTTCTCCGTTGTAGGGCTCTTCATTACCAAATTTTTCCACATAGTAATCCACCCAGCGTGCTGGTGCCTGCAAGGGGTTATGGGGGATGGGATTGGCATAATACATAAAAAACGGCTTCTCCCTGTTTTCCCTGATAAAATTGATTACCTCCTTCTGCATCAGCTCTGAAGCATACTCATTCAACCAGAAGTCAGCATATGCCTCTGGGTCATACGGGTCTGCACCTTCTGGTAATAGGGTTCGCGGAGCTACCATTTTATTATCCAGCTTCACTTTTACTGTATCCTTCCATAGATGAACCGGAAAAAAGGTATGCGCCTGCCGCTGGCAATTATAGCCATAGAAAAAATCAAAGCCCTGTTTGTTTGGAATACCTGCAGTTAAAGGCGCCCCCAAACCCCATTTTCCTACGATGCCTGTCTTGTATCCAGCTCCCTGCAGCAGGGTACCGATGGTAGTGGACCCAGCCTTCAGTGGACGCTGCCCTTCCAGGTTTGGATCATTTGCCATGGCTTCAAAATTCCAAACATCCCCACGGGAGCTCCACTCATCATTGCCCCTGATCTGTGCATGTCCAGTATGGAGTCCGGTTAACAACACACAACGGGAAGGGGCGCACACGGGAGCTCCGGCATAATGCTGCGAAAAGCGCATCCCACCAGTTGCCAGTTTATCAATGTTAGGTGTTTCAATTTTTTCCTGTCCATAACAACCGAGTTCTGCATAACCAAGGTCGTCAGCCAGAATGTATATGATATTCGGGCTTGTATCTGCTTCTTGGGAGGACGTGCAGCCGGAAACCATGAGAATTCCTATGCCGGCTATTAAAAAGATGAATCCTGCTTTGATTAAATTCATATCATTGATAAAGATTTGATCATTTGATTACTGATCAAATTTAGGTATTTTCACCACAAAAAAGATGAGATCTGCCCTATTATCCTTATTCATCCTTACCAGCCTGTTTGGCTGCCAGCAAGAAGGTCCACAGGAAACCCTTCCCAACATCATTTATTTTATCGCCGATGACCTGGGATATGGTGACCTGAGCTGCCTGGGACAGGAGAAATTCAGCACACCCAATATTGACAGACTTGCCACCGAAGGAATGCTATTCACCCAGCATTATTCAGGTTCAACAGTCTGTGCACCATCCCGGTCTGCACTGATGACAGGCCAGCATACCGGGCATACACCGATCAGGGGTAACAAGTCGGTTAAACCTGAGGGTCAATGGCCCATTGCCGATGAAACCTTCACCCTGGCTGAATTACTCAGGCAGAAAGGTTACGTCACCGGAGGGTTTGGTAAGTGGGGACTCGGGGGACCAGGAACAGAGGGTGATCCTGTATACCAGGGATTCGATGAGTTCTTTGGTTATAATTGCCAGGGGAAAGCCCACAATTATTATCCCAGGCATTTATGGGATAACCTGAAGAAGGTGGTACTTCATGAAAATAAAGGAACCCAGGAAGGTATTTATGGACCAAACCTGATCCACGAAAAAGCGCTGGAATTCATAGAAACAAATAAGGAGATGCCATTTTTTCTATTCTACCCGAACGTAATCCCCCATGCAGAACTCTTTGCTCCTGAGGAGTATATGGAGAAGTTCCGTGGTAAATACCTGCCAGAGAAAGAATACCAGGGATATGATGAAGGGCCAAAGTTCAGGGATGGTCCATACGGATCCCAGCCTGAATCACATGCTGCTTTCGCCGCCATGGTAACCCTGCTGGATGATCAGGTTGGAGAAATCATGGATAAGATAAGTGAACTTGGATTATCGGAAAATACCCTGGTGATCTTCACCTCGGATAACGGTCCCCATCTGGAAGGAGGTGCCGATCCGGATTATTTCAATAGCAATGGCATATATACTGGTTATAAAAGAGATCTTTATGAAGGCGGCATCCGGGTCCCTACCATTGCCTGGTGGCCTGGTAAAATAGCAGCCAATTCCCAAACAAATCATCTTTCAGCCTTCTGGGATGTTTATCCTACCTTTGCTGAACTTACCGGTCAGGAAATACATGACAGTGTGGACGGAATCTCATTCCTTCCGACTTTGCTTGGAAAGGAAGGACAACAAGAACACGAGTATCTCTACTGGGAATTTCATGAGAAGAATGGCCGGCAGGCTATCAGAAAAGGGGAATGGAAACTGGTGAGGTATGATGTTTTTTCCCCAGAAAAAACAACTACGGAACTGTATAATATTGCTGAAGATCCATCGGAAAAACTGAATGTTGCCAAAGAAAAGCCGGTGATCACAGAAGAATTGCTTCATCTCATGGAGGGAGCCCGAACCGAATCTACTGTATTCACCTTTAATTGATATCCGGTAATGAAAAAAGATGACATTCAATTCATCAGGTCAAAAAACGGGTTCATCATCGATATGGATGGTGTTTTATACCATGGAAATAAGCTTCTTCCTGGTGTCAGGGATTTCGTGAACTGGCTCAAGGAAGAGAAGAAGAAATTCGTATTCCTTACCAATTCAAGTGAACGTACTCCCAAGGAACTAAAAGAAAAACTGCAGAGGCTCGGGATCAATGTGGACATTACAGTTTTTTATACCTCTGCGCTGGCAACGGCCATGTTCCTGGCCAGCCAGAAACCCAAGGGGAGTGCTTTTATCATAGGTGAAGCGGGACTGATCAATGCGCTCTATAATGTGGGCTATACGATGAATAACGTGGACCCGGATTTTGTGGTCATGGGAGAAACCAGAACCTATAGCTATGAGAAGATTGAACAGGCTGTGAATCTGGTATTAAAGGGGGCAAAACTGGTTGGTGCTAACCCTGACTTTACAGGTAATACTGAAAACGGGATAGCCCCGGCTACCAAATCACTTATTGCCCCCATTGAATTGTCAACCGGGCGAAATGCCTATTTTGTAGGGAAGCCCAATCCGTTGATGATGCGAAATGCTTTGAAAAAGATCAACTGCAGACGGGAGGAATCCATCATCATTGGCGACAGGATGGATACGGACATCGTGGCCGGAATCGAATCGGAAATTGACACCTGCCTGGTACTGAGTGGCATTACCAGCATGCAGACCATGGGTGAGTTTGCTTACCAACCGAAATTCGTCCTGGAAGGTGTGGGCGATATCGTTGGCAATAATAACTGATTAATAGACAGTATTCATATATTTACCTGGATTAAAAACACAGAGATATGCCCTTTGTTAAACTTGGAAATTCAGACCTGAAAGTTTCGGAGATATGTTTCGGTGCCTGGGCCATCGGAGGATGGTTATGGGGAGGAACCGATGAGGCAGCCGCATTAAGAGCCCTGGATGCGGCCATTGACAGAGGTGTTACCTCCATTGATACGGCGGCCGTTTATGGATTCGGACTGAGCGAAGAGATTGTCGGGAAAGCCATAGAGGGGAAACGGGACAAGGTACAGATCTTGACCAAGTACGGACTCAGGTGGGATGATACCCGTGGGGATTTTTTCTTCGCCTCAAAATTCAACGATGGTACCCCTGCTACAATTCATAGCTATGCCAGTAAGGAAAGTATCATTGAGGAATGTGAAAACAGTCTCCGGAGACTGAACACCGATTATATTGATCTCTACCAGCAACACTGGCCTGACAAGAGCACACCTATGGAGGAGAGTATGGAGGCGCTTGAACAATTGATACAGCAGGGCAAAGTCAGGTCAGCCGGAGGATCCAATTATAATACGGAGCAAATGGGAAGGGCCCATGCTGCAGTCCCACAAGCATCCAACCAGGTCGCCTACAGCATGGTCAAACGTGATATTGAAGATGAAATAGTACCTTACTGTTTAGATAACAATATAGGCATCGTGGTTTACAGTCCAATGCAAAGAGGCATCCTCTCCGGAAAGATCAAACCCGGGCACCGGTTCAATCCGGGGGATTCACGTCCGGATACGCCATATTACAAGCCGGAAAACGTAAAAAGGATCAATGATTTCCTTGACAGGATCAAGCCTGTGGCAGATGGCAAAGGAGTCAACCTGGCTCAACTGGTTCTTCGCTGGACCCTCCAGATGCCAGGTGTTAGTACCGTGCTGGCCGGGATCCGGAATGAGGAACAACTCAAGGAAAATGCAGTGGCTATGGATTTTGAATTGAGCCAGGAAGAAATGGATATCATAAAGAAACAACTCGATAAGCTTGAAATACTGATGGACGTGTCTTAAATTTATAGTTCCATGACAAGCTACCTGCTTAAAGATTTTCCCGGCAAAGATGAATTGATCTTTGAGTACCAAAGCATGCCTGAACCAGAGATCCCCCAGGTAAATGGTCATGTGCATACCCCATACTCCTTCAGCTCTTTTTTCAGCATGTCTCAGATCTTTGAACAGGCACTCGAAGAAAATGTCAGGGTCCTCGGCATTAATGACTTTTTCATGGCAGATGGCTACAATGATTTCTATGAACTGGCGTATGATAACAGGATCTTCCCCATGTTCAACATCGAGATTGTAGGATTACTTTGGGATGAACAGTATAAAAAATTCAGGATCAATGATCCCAACAATCCAGGACGTATCTATATTTCAGGCAAAGGATTAGATTTTCCATTTGAGCTGGATCCCGCCCTGGAAAGCATGCTGCATAATATCCGATACGAAAACCAGATCCACACCAAGGAAATCATCGATAATGCCAACCGTATCATTCAGGAAATTGATCTTCACCTGGCCTTGAAATATTCAGAGATTAAAAGGCTCTTTGCCAAAGACTTCGTTTCTGAGAGGCATGTTTCAAGGGCCATACGTGCCCTGGTCTATGCCAGGTGCCAGAAATCACCTGAGAGAAAGGATTTCCTGAACACGCCTTTGCGGAGAAATGGGATTTAATGCCGATCTGAATGATATGGCAGCGGTTGAAAATGAAATCCGGGCCAAATTATTAAAATCAGGAGGCAGGGCTTACGTGCCTGAGGATAGTAGTGCCTTCCTCCCTGTACCGGAAGTATTACAGATAATCCTCAATGCAGGGGGCATTCCCTGTTATCCTGTCCTGTTGGATGATGAGTCGGGCCGCTGTACAGAGTACGAGGCAAATAAGCAGATACTTCACAACGAACTCATTGCTCACCGTATCCATTGTATCGAGTTCATACCCTATCGGAATGATGTTGAGATATTGAGGGATTATGTAAAATTTTTTCATCAGAACGGATTCCTAATCACCTTTGGAACGGCCCATAGTACACCTGATAGCAAACCTTTGCGGGTAACAACCCGCGACAGTGAATTCCTTGATGATGAATTAGCAGCTGTCTCCCATGAAGGAGCCAGTATCATCGCAGCCCACCAGTATTTGAGGGCCAGGGGAGAACAGGGTTACCTCGACATTGACGGTAATCCCCGTAAAGAAAAAATGAATGAATTCATCACCCTTGGAAAGGCAATCATCCATAAATTTATCTCCCGGTAAACCTAGCATTAAATGAAAAACTTTTATCCATTTGCAGGGATTCTTATCCTCTTACTGGCGATGACACCAGACATAGTCCTGGCTCAACCGGATTCAACCACAGGACATGATTCCACCTACCTGATTGATTTTACACTCTTTCCCAGGGAAAATCCTCTAAACACTGACAAGATCATTAAAATTTCATTGAAATTTGATATGAAGAAATTTGTCAAGACCAAGCACAAGGGAGAATACCAGAAAGCACAGTTAAACATCTATAACCTTGATTCAAACATAGTAGAAAATGAGATCAGGATCCGGGCCAGGGGAATAACCCGGAGGAGCATTTGCTTCTTCCCTCCCATCAAACTGAATTTCAAGGAAACAGAATTTGATAGTGATACCCTGAACGATATCAACTCACTGAAACTGGTCACCCATTGCAAGAACTCTGATCTGTATGAACAATATCTCCTGAAGGAATTCCTTGTCTACAGGATGTACAATCTCTTGACTGACAGTAGTTTCAGGGTAAAACTTGTACATATAGACTATATTGATTCTGAAGATAAAATGAAACCCCTGACCAAATACGGATTTATCATTGAAAGCAATGACCACCTGGCAGAGCGCCTTCAAGGGATCAGGATGGATAAAGAAGGGGTAAACACATGGGATACAGACCGATACCTTACTAGCCTTTTGGATGTATTCCAGTATATGATAGGGAACACAGACTGGTCCATCCCGCCCTTACATAATGTCAGGCTGGTAAAGCCATCAGTCCTACATTCAGACATCCTGGCCATCCCATACGATTTTGACTATAGCGGCATGGTTAATACAATGTATGCCATACCCGACGAGAACCTTGGAACTGAAACGGTCCGGACCAGGGTTTACCGGGGATACTGTCTCCCCTCAGAGGATCATTACCAGAAATTATTTAATATTTTCCTTGCAAATAAACAGGCCATGTTTTCACTCGTAGAGGATTTTGAATTACTTGATAAAAAATCGCGAAAAGAAATGCTGGAATACCTGGAGGAGTTTTATACCATCATAGAAGATCCATGGCAGGCAGAACGGAACATCATTAGCGTCTGTCGTCAGATCCCAAGGAAATAATATATCCTGCCTTGCTGCTTATTTCCCATACTTGATACTGCGGACAAAATCATGGCTGATATAATTATCAAATCCAAGGCAAACATTTGTGGCAAATTTTATTCCGGTCCTCGCCATATCCCCCAGGTCTCCTTCCTGCAAATGTTGAAGACCCACTCTGCTCGTATCATTTTGCAGTAACCAGTGAATGATCCCGGCATTGAAATTATCCCCGGCCCCGATGGTGCTGACCGCTTCGATTTTTTCCGCAGGAATACTGGCTTCCATGGAGTTCTGGAGTACTCTTACATTGCCAGAATTCTGTGTGTATAGCAACAATTTTGTTTTGTCATCAATTATTTCAAGCACATTTTCCGGCTTTTCTGCTCCAAAAATCAACTGAAAATCTTCATCAGACCCTCGGATAATGTCAGCATAATTCAGATTTTCTATGATACGTGGTTTCAACTCCTCCAGTGCTGCCAGGTGAGCCCTGCGGAAATTTGGATCATATATAATGATGGCCCCCCTTTCGAGTCCCATATCCAGGAACCTTACCACGGATCTCCGGACCTCCTTCGAACTGGCATATATAGATCCGAAAAGAATTATGTCATCTGCCCCAATATCTTCGGGTAACTCCTGAAGGCGCTCATCCGGAAAATGCTTGTAGAAGGTATAATTCGCATTGTTATTTTCATCGAGGAAAGCCATGGCGAGGGCTGACTGTCCATCATTGAAGCGGTTGATATATTTGGTATTGACCCCGTTCTCTATCAGGTAATCATCGATGAGGAGTCCCACATCATCCTGTCCGTACTCGCTTACAAAACAAGGCTCCCATCCCAATCTCCCAAGGGAGACAAAGGCATTTAGTATAGATCCTCCAGGTTTGGCAGCCTGGGGTTGTCCATTTTTGAAAATAATGTCGAGGACAGTTTCCCCGAATCCAAAAACCTTTCTCATCCCGGTTTATTTGACAAGTTTAGAAATGGATTTGAACTCATCCGTTCCTGAATACCTGCACAGTTCAAAAAGGATGGATTCATAGCTGGTCACGATGGCTCCTTCTTTTTGCATCCGATGTACAGATGTGCTTTTATCATTTGCCTTTCTTGATGAAACGCAGTCTTCCATGAGGACGGGCTGGTATCCTTTCTCAAGGAGATCAATGACCGTCTGGAGCACACAGACATGGCTTTCAATACCGGCAACCAGAATGAACTGCTTATGTGTATCTGCCAGTGCCTTAATAAAATCAGGTTCATCGCAACAACTAAAGGCGGTTTTCTCAATAAGAGGAAACTCCTTGATCATATCCAACAATCCCGGGATGGTAGGTCCGAGTCCCCTGGTATACTGCTGGGTCACCAATACCGGCACACCCAGTACCTTTAGTCCTTCGACAAGAATCCCAGTATTCCTGGCGATTGCCTCATGTTCGTGAATATGCGGGTATAGCTTTTCCTGGATATCAATGACCAAACCTGCGGTACTTTCTTTTTGAATCCTCATTTTATTTCGAATTTCTGGATTTCATCCCAAGGTACCCGCCATGATGCCTCCTTGCATAATCCTCCGCTTTGAATCCTATCTTTTTAATCATCAGGACTACCAGGATATCCCCAATAACCGTCATCGTTGTCGTAGAGGTCGTGGGTGTGAGTCCCAGGGGACAAACCTCCTCGGGTTGGCCGGTAGGCAAGATCACATCAGCCTGCCTGGCCAGATCACCCTCGGGATTACCCGTAATTACAATGAGTGGAAGTCCGTGATAAAGTCCTTTTGCCAGGCCAACCAGTTCAATAATCTCTCGTGTTTTTCCTGAATTACTGATTAACAGAAGTATATCATTTTCCTGGATCACTCCCAGGTCTCCATGCTGGGCATCACTCGGATGAAGAAAAATAGCGGGTGTACCCGTGGAACTGAATGTAGTAGCAATATTAATGGCAATTTGTCCGGCCTTCCCCATACCGCTGCAAACCAGTTTACCACCTTCTTTATGTACCTTTTTTCCAATAAGGTCAGTAGCTTCCGCAAAAGCTTCCGAGGCTGGTATATTCAGAATGGCCTCTGATTCTCTTCTGAGCAATTCTTTTATTTCTTCCAGCATATATATTATGGATAAGACTTATGATTGATAAAGACGTAAAGATAATTAATATAGGATTTTAAAATTTTCTATTTTAGTAATTCTTTAAACTTACACTATTATGAAATCGATTGCACTTACCGGGATCGCTAAAATGGGTGAGATCCAGGAACCAGAACCTGTTATTCAGAATGAAACAGATGTTATAGTCAAGGTTACCCATGTAGGTGTATGTGGATCGGACATGCATTTATATGAGGAAGGACATATAGGGGATAACTGGGTGGACTATCCATTTGTGGTTGGTCATGAAGGAGTCGGGATCGTTGAACAGGTGGGGACAGATGTGAAGCATGTAAAACCCGGGGACCGGATTGCGATTGAGCCGGCCCAATCCTGCGGTAAATGTGACCAGTGCCTGGCTGGCCGGCCACATACCTGCAGGAACCTGGAATTTCTTGGAAGTCCGGGCCAGCTGGCAGGACTGCTCTCTGAAAAAATAGTCATCCCCGGCCATTGTTGTTTTCCGCTGCCTGACAATCTATCCAATGAAAGGGCCAGTCTTGCCGAACCTCTCTCCATCAGCATCTGGGCAGTGGACCTATCTGGCATTCAACCCGATTCAAACATTGCCATTCTGGGAAGTGGCCCCATAGGCATGTGCGTATTGCTGTATGCCCGTCAACAGGGAGTAAAAAATATTTACGTAACCGACAAAATTGACAACCGGTTGGAAAAAGCTGACATGGCTGGGGCAAGCTGGACCGGCAACCCGGATAAGGAGGATATAGTGGATAATATCATGAAGAAAGAGCCCCTTGGACTCGATTGCATTTTTGATTGCTGTGCCAAGCAGGAAGCGATGGACCAGGCGGTGGAGCTTTTAAAACCCGGTGGCAAGATCGTGATCGTGGGCATTCCGGAGTTTGATAATTGGCAGTTGCCAACAGATAAGATTCGCAGGAAAGAAATTTGTATCCAGAATGTCAGGCGGCAAAATGACAGACTGCAACTGGCCATTGACCTGATCGCAGACCGGAAGGTTGACACTGATCAGCTTGTCACCCACCGGTTTTCATTCCCCCGGACAAATGAGGCATTCAGCCTGGTTAATGATTACAGGGACGGCGTTATGAAAGCCCTCATCAAATTTTAAGCATAACAGCAAACCATATCCAGGTTATTATGAGATATTTATTTCTCTCCTTTCTGTTCATCAGTATGGCTTTTCTTACGACAACATGCAAGCGTTCTGATGAGTCAAAACCTTTTACATCATACTGGAATAGCCTCCCTGACCGGTACTGGATAGGTCCGGAATTCTGGACCAACCGCCTGCAGGATTGGCAAATCAACGATGGCCGCGTAGAATGTATCAATGGCATTGAACCCCGACGTACTTTGCATATACTTGACAGGTACCTTTCTGAACAAGATGGATCACTCCACATGCAGGTCACAACAGGAATGATCAAAAAAGCAGGGGCTGAGGTATTAGAGACCTGGTCAGGGTTCCTGGTCGGGGCAGGTAACCTGGATATGGACTACAGAAGAAGAGCCCTTATCCATGGTGTTCCCGGAAATCAAGGTGGCCTTATTGTGGCCCTGAATGTTCATGGAGATATCCTGCTAATCGATAATGAAACAGGTGAACAACTACAGCAGCAGGAACCTATGGATAAAAGTGTGCATGATATGCGAAGAAGGGTAAGCCTATCTCTGGAACTTGAACCCCGGAATGATGTATATAATTGCATTATATCTGCCAGAGATTTGGAAAATGATTCCGAGATTAACCGCCTGGAGACCATCCTGCAAAATGTCCATAAACTGGATGGAAACCTGGCATTAATTTGCAATGGAGGTACCTTCTGGTTCAACGACTGGCATATTCACGGATCAAAGCTGCAGTATATAAGGGACCAGCGACTGGGTCCTGTGATCGGCACGCAATATACGATCAGCGAGAGGAAGCTGAAACTCACAGCACAACTGGCCCCAATAAGTGAATCAGATGAACAGATCGCCATTTTGCAGGTGCTGGATAAAAAAACCGGAAAATGGATTGATGCATCCAGCAGCCATGTGATTTTTCCCGGTTACACTGCCACTTTCAGGGTAGCAGAATGGGATACGTGGATCTCGCACGATTACCGCGTCCTCTACCATATCAATGATGGAAATGAATCCCGCATCCCACATTATTTTTATGGAACCATTGTCCAAGATCCAGTAGATAAGGAGGAGATTCTTGTAGCAGCTTTTACCGGGAACAGCAACAGCCACGGAAATATCAGCAATGAAAATTTTGACTTCGCAGGCAGGATGTGGTTCCCGCATGAGGACATCACAAATGCTGTTTCAAAACATCAGCCAGACCTTCTGGTTTATACAGGGGACAATGTATATGAAGGGAGACCTACGCCCCCGGATTTCAGCTCAGAAAGAAATACCGAGCTGGATTATTTATACAAATGGTACCTTTTCCTCTGGGCACACGGTGGACTTACTAGAAATATCCCCGCGGTGACCATCCCTGATGATCATGATGTATACCATGGAAATATATGGGGAGCAGGCGGAGTAAAAGCACCGGTAAAGCCAGCCGATGGAAAATATCCCGCTTACTATCAGGGCCGTAATAATAACTGGCAGCAGGACCAGGGAGGATATAAATTGTCTCCAGTGCTGGTCAACATGATAGAACGAACCCAGACCAGCCATCTTCCCGACCCATATGATCCAGCTCCTGTATCACAGGGTATAGGTGTTTATTTTTGCAACATGAACTATGGCAGGATCAGTTGGGCCGTGCTGGAGGACCGGAAATTCAAATCTGCTCCCGGGAAAATACATCCTGAGTACAGCATTGTGAATGGATTCAGCCAGATCAAAGGAATTAACGGGAAATGGCTGGATTCGCCAGAAGCTATTTTAATGGGTGAAAGGCAGATATCCTTTGTCCAGGACTGGGCTGCTGACTGGAAAGGGGTTGATATGAAGGTGGCCATCAGCCAATCCATATTTGCGAACCTCTCAACCTACCCGGATACCTTTTTGACGGATGCCAATACGCCCAGGCTGAACCCCTTACCATGGGGCGTGATTCCAAAAGATTACAGCAAGGCCAAAGATATGGATTCTAATGGATGGCCCCAAACTGGCAGGAACAGGATCCTTCGTGAACTGCGAAAAGGTTTTGCGCTCATGATCGGAGGGGATCAACACCTGGGCAGTGTTATCCACCATGGCATAGAGGCATGGGAAGATGCCGGCTATTCATTCTGTGTACCCTCCATAGCTAACCTCTGGCCCCGCAGGTGGTTCCCTCAAACACCTGGTGAAAATCACCAGGAAGGAATGCCCCTGTATACAGGGAGGTATTTTGACGGATTTGGCAACAGGGTTACTGTACATGCGGTATCCAATCCTTATATTTCAGGGAAAGAACCGGCCGTACTACATGACCGGGCTCCAGGATATGGCATCATTAAACTGAACAAAAAAACCAGGCTGATCACCCTGGAATGCTGGCCACGCTATGCGGATCCGCAATCTCCTGGAGCAGGTCAATACCCAGGTTGGCCGGTTACCCTTGATATGGAAGATAACTATGCCAGGGAAGCAAACAGTTGGCTGCCTCCCATTCTTGTCACTGGATTGGATCATCCACCGGTGGTCCAGGTGGTGAATGAAATTACAGGCGAGACCATTTATACACTTCGGATCAGGGATTTCACCTACCAACCCGGTATATTTGATGAAGGCAGTTATACGATATATATCGGGGAACCTGGTACGGCCAGCATGAAGAGCCTGACAGGATTATTATCCGCAGCCTCGAAAGAACAGGAAAAAATCACGATATCATTCTGAAAAACATAAAAACATGAACCGCCGGGATTTCACGAAAACCTCCACCAGTGCTGCAGCATTTATCGTAATATCTCCTGTAGCCGGACTAAGCAGCAATAAAACCAACCAGTCTAAAATCCCTCTCGGAGCTCCGGTATTCGAAAAATATGAAGATCCGGAAAGTTGGATCAAGGCCTTGAAGAAACTTGGCTACCGGGCTGCTTATACCCCGGTCAGTATCAATGACGATGAAACCACTATCAATGCCTATGCAAATGCCGCCAAAAGAGCCGGGATCATCATTTCGGAGGTCGGCGCCTGGAGCAATCCTATCAGTCCGGATGAAACCCAGCGTAAAGAAGCATTTGAAAAATGTGTCAGATCCTTGCAACTGGCTGACCAGCTGGGTGCGAATTGTTGCGTGAATGTAAGCGGCTCCAGGAACAAAGAATACTGGGCAGGTCCGCATATGGATAACCTGACCGATGAAACTTTTGACATGGTGGTTGAATCAACCCGCAGGATCATAGACGAAGTTAAGCCTCACCATACTTTTTTCGCACTGGAAGCCATGCCCTGGTCCTTCCCCTTCTCTGCAGATTCATACCTAAGCCTGCTTGAGGCCATAGACCGGGATAGGTTTGCGGTCCACCTCGATCCCATGAACATGATTACCAGTCCTGAAATATTCTTCAACAATGGAGAAATGATCAGAGATTGCTTCAGGAAACTGGGACCTTTTATCAAAAGCTGCCATGCCAAGGACATGACAATCCGGGAAGATATTTACACACCACAACTAACTGAAACCAGGGCGGGACTGGGAAGTATGGATTACACCGCCTTTTTGACAGAACTCAGCAAATTGGATAATATACCCCTGATGATAGAACATCTCAAAAATGCGGATGAATATAAGCTTGCTTCAGATTACATCCGCTCCGTTGCAACAGAGAACGGCATCTCCATGTAACATCCCTTCCGGCTGGCTATGATTTGCTGGTTACTTTAACTTTTTCTTCTCTTTCGTTGCCCCAACATGCAATTCTGTAAAAATTATGTTCCCTGAAGAACACTAACACTAATATAAAGCCATTCTAATAAATATATATTTATTTTCATACCCCCCCCTTTTTTTATTATATCTACAATATTTTATTTATTCTTTTTTAAATTATCATCTTGCTTTATAGGGGGTGTTAAAATTATTTGTATAGTTTTGTGACAAAAATTAATTATACAAATCTTAATCATGTGCGTTATGAAAAGAATTACATCTTTATTGGTATTCCTGTTTGCTATGGCAATGCTATTGACAACTACGGTGCAGGTCAGAGCTCAGGAAGAGGAAAAAAGCAATCCCATTGATATCGGAGCAGACCTGATGAGCCGTTATGTATGGAGAGGAACCGATTATGGATCATCCCCCAGTATTCAGCCATATATGGAACTTGGACTGGGAGGTTTTGCGCTGGGATTCTGGGGAGCCTATACGACAAATCTTCCTGGTGTGCAGGAATTGGACTTCTATGCCAATTATACCTTCAGTGATGTCGTTACCATAGGAATCATAGATTATTTCTTTCCGGATGAAATATTTGGCTACGACTATTATGAATTCAGGGGAGATTCAAGTGCTCATATCCTCGAAGGAATGGCCAGTTTCAACGGACTGGAGAATCTTCCGCTCACCTTAATGGTTGGCTATAATTTTGCAGGTGATTCCCAGAATTCAACATACCTGGAGCTTGGATACAGCTTCTCAATACTTGAAATTTTCCTGGGTGCAGGCAACGGTTTTTATACCAGTGATGGAAAATTCAACGTGGTGAACCTGGGAATTACTGTAAGCAAAGACATCAAGATAACAGAGAAGTTTGGCCTCCCCATTTCCGCCTCATTTATAACCAATCCCGAGGCTAAGAAGGTCCATTTCGTATTCGGAATTTCATTATAATTTAATCATCCTCAAATATATCCATCATGAAAAAAATAGAAGCAATCATAAGAAAAACCAAGTTTCAGGAGGTGAAAGACACACTTCATGAATCGGGAATTGATTTTTTTTCCTTTTTCCCTGTCACAGGTGTTGGAAAAGCTACCCAGAGCCGGGTTTACAGGGGCATCTCCTATGATACAAGCAGTATAGGAAGGTTGTTGCTTACCATTGTTGTCAGGGATATCAATCTTGAGAAAACCGTCAATGCCATCCTGAGCTCTGCCAAAACCGGAGAAGTTGGAGACGGAAAAATATTCATTTCAGACATCGATGAAAGCTATCGCATCCGGAATGGTGAGAAAGGGGATGAATCTCTTTTTGTCAAAGATTAGGGAATCCTTTGTTAAATCAAATAAAATGACATAATCATGGAAGAAACAAAAGTAATAGAAGAAGTTAACAGCATTGTCAGTGAACTAAATATATCAACTGACACACTGTGGGTCTTGATAGCAGCCGTTCTGGTCATGTTCATGCAGCCTGGGTTTGCAATGGTTGAGGCCGGTTTTACCCGGGGAAAAAATACAGCGAATATACTTATGAAGAACCTGATGGACTTTTCCATAGGATCATTGGTTTTCTGGCTTCTCGGATATACCATCATGTATGGTGAAGATTTGGGTGGATTTATTGGAAAAATCTCCTTATTCTTTAACGATAATGGGGTTGACGGGATCACAAACAAATCCAGTCTCATGTTCCAGACAGTTTTTGCGGCAACAGCGGCTACAATTGTATCAGGGGCCATGGCTGAAAGGACAAAATTTAACACCTATCTCATCTTCACCGTTGTGATTACAGCAGTGATTTATCCCATCTCCGGACACTGGGTCTGGGGTGGAGGTTGGTTGTCCAGCCTTGAGACACCATTCCACGATTTTGCCGGTTCCACGGTGGTTCATTCTGTGGGTGCATGGGTAGGCCTCGCCGGAGCCACCATGCTGGGTGCAAGGATTGGAAAATACAATGGCAAAGCCAATGCCATACCAGGACATAATCTTACCCTGGGAGCACTTGGTGTGTTTATCCTCTGGTTCGGCTGGTTTGGTTTCAATCCCGGATCCCAACTGGCAGCTTCTGGTACAGAGAATGCTCTTGCCATTTCACATATCTTCATCACTACCAACCTGGCTGCTGCTGCGGGAGCTGTCACAACCATGTTTATTACCTGGGGAAGGCACAGAAGACCTGGTCTTAGTCTAACCCTGAATGGTGCACTCGCGGGACTGGTAGCCATAACTGCAGGCTGTGATATTGTGACTCCTGGCGGAGCTGTAATCATCGGAATTATCGCAGGGTTTGTACTGGTATTTGGGGTTGAATTCATTGATCAAAAACTGAGGGTTGATGATCCGGTTGGAGCCATATCTGTACATGGCCTTTCAGGTGCTACAGGAACTATACTTGTGGGACTGTTCGCATCGGAAGGTGGTTTGTTCTATGGTGGTGGTGCTGCCTTATTAGGTTCACAGTTACTGGGCGTGCTGGCCGTTGCTGCATGGGCAGGCGGACTTGGATTCCTCTTGTTTTTCATCCTCAAAAGGACCATTGGTATCAGGGTTTCAAAAACCATTGAAGAAGAGGGACTGGATATTTATGAGCATGGTGAGAGTGCCTATAACATGTAAACAGAAAGCAGGGTGCCCCGGAAAACTCATCATGTGCGTATACATTGCTGAGAAATCAGCGAGCGGGACACCCTGATCTTTCGAAGATTGGTTTAGATTAGATAGATTTTATCCCAAATTTATAAATTCCAATGGGATTTTGTTTCAGGGTTATTAAATCGGAGCCTATAAATATTGCTTGCAAGATTTTAAGCGAGGATTTAATGACCCTGAAAAATCCCCTACCATTTGCCAGTCTTCGCCATACTTGGTTTTGGCAGATCAGCAAGAGGTGCAGTATACTTCAGGATATCTTCCTCGGGTAGTGCATAGTCAATTAATTCACCGTTCAGGAATTTATCATATCCCACCAGGTCCATCATACCATGACCGCTCAGGTTGAATAAGATGACTTTCTCCTTTCCTTCCTCCTTGGCTTTTTTGGCTTCCTGTATGGTAGCAGCTACTGCATGACTGGTTTCAGGGGCCACAACGATGCCTTCCGTCTTAGCAAAGAGAATGGCAGATTCATAACATTCCAGCTGGTGTATGGACCTTGGATTCAATAATCCTTCAAGGGCTGCTGCAGATACCAGTGGTGACATTCCATGATAACGGAGTCCACCAGCATGGATTGGGGGAGGAATGAACTCATGCCCCAGTGAATTCATAGGCAGCAATGGTGTCATCTTTGCTACATCGCCATGGTCATAAAGGAAAGGTGCCCGGGTCAAAGTAGGACATGACGCAGGTTCAACCGGAATAATATCAATATCAGCTCCATGGATCTTATCCGCCACAAAGGGGAAAGAGATACCGGCGAAATTACTTCCGCCCCCAGCACAGCCTATCACTACATCCGGAGTCTTTTCTCCAAATATCTCTAGCTGCTTTTTAACCTCCTGGCCTATGATGGTCTGGTGCAGCATTACATGGTTAAGCACGGAACCAAGACTGTAACGGGTTTCACCAGATTCATCTGTAACGGCTGCTTCAATGGCCTCTGAAATGGCAATTCCAAGGCTTCCCGGAGTATCCGGAATTTTGTCTAAAATGGCCCGGCCTGCCCTGGTTTCCATACTAGGACTGGCAACACAGTTGGCACCATAGGCACCCATCAGCATTTTCCGGAAAGGTTTCTGGTCAAAGCTTACCCGTACCATGAACACCTTACATTCGAGACCCAGTAATGAGCAGGCAAAAGCCAGGGCAGAACCCCACTGGCCAGCTCCGGTCTCCGTGGTTAGCTTTTTTATCCCGAACTCTTTGTTGTACCAGGCCTGGGCCACTGCAGTATTAGGTTTATGGCTTCCGGCAGGGGAAACGCTTTCATTTTTATAATAGATCTTGGCAGGTGTTCCCAAGGCCTTTTCCAGTGCATAGGCCCTGTGAAGCGGGGTCGGCCGCCAGCGTGCCAGCAATTCCATCACCCCTTCAGGGATATCTATCCACCTTTCCTGGCTAACCTCCTGTTCGATCAAGTTCATCGGGAATACAGGTGCCAGCATTTCAGGTCCAATTGGATTACCATCCGGTCCAAGTGGTGGCTGCAATGGTGTTGGCAGATCTGCAGCAAGGTTATACCATTGCTTTGGCATCTCCTTTTCTGATAAAAAAACTTTGGTACTTTTTCTCATGAGTCTTCAGTTTAATGGTTTATGAACTATTTGCTTTTCGTTGTTGACGTCCGGATACAAAAAGGGCACGTTGTAACCAACATGCCCCATATTTTATAATTGTTTTACATATTGTTTACAACAAAGTCCGGAAGCTTTGCCAGCGCCACCGCCAAATCCATGTTGAAGTATTTGTAAAACAATTCATTTACTTACAATTTGGATCCTAAAATAGTAATTATATTATTAATTGCAATAAGGTTCAGGTTTTTTAAGAAGATCCCTTAGCGTATTTCATTGATCTTGCTGGTAGAGGAAATCATGAATATTCTCAGCAGCCTGCCGGCCTGAATAAATAGCTGTGACCACAAGGCTGGCTCCATTACGGGCATCACCGGCAGCAAAAACCTTTGGATGGCTGGTCTGGAAACGGGTATCCGTCACGATATTCTTCCGGTTACTGACCTTCAATCCCAATTTTTCAATTACACTCTCCTGTAAGGGATTCAGAAAGCCCAGGGACAGCAAAACCAAATCTGCTTCCAGGGTTTCCTCTGTGCCTGGGATTTCCTTCAAGGTCATCCTGCCGGAATCATCTTTAAGCCATTCAACTTCCACCAGTTCAAGGCCATTTACTAATCTCATATCCCCGAAGAATTTCCGGGTAGACAGGCTCCACAGGCGCTTGCATCCCTCTTCATGCGAAGTAGAAGTCTTTAGCACCTTTCCCATATAAGGCCAATCAGGGTTTTCCTTCCCATCAACTTCCCGGGGTTTGGGAAGTATCTCTATCTGAGTAATGGATTTTGCTCCCTGCCTTACCGCGGTCCCGACACAATCAGATCCGGTATCACCTCCACCCAGAACCACAACATTTTTATCTCTGGCATTGATCAGGTAATCATAGGGGACTTCGTGCCCACTATTTATCTTATTTTGCTGCCGGAGATAGTCCATGGCAAAATGAATGCCTTCCAGGTCCCTTCCCTCAACCGGCAGATCACGCGGTTCTTCTGCACCAATGGCAATACAAACAGCATCAAAATGTTTGACCAACTCTTTGATATCCAGGTTTACACCAACATCCATACTTGTCTGGAAATCAATACCTTCATCTATTAATACCTGAAGTCGCCTGTCTACCACTTCCTTATTCAATTTAAAGTCAGGGATGCCATAGCGAAGGAGTCCGCCAATGGCATCCTCTTTTTCATAAACTGTGACCAGGTGACCCTCCTTATTAAGCTGATCTGCACATGCGAGTCCAGCGGGACCAGATCCTATCACAGCCACTTTTTTCCCGGTTCGTTTTGATGGCGGACTGGCTTTGATAAAGCCCTCCTTAAAGGCCATTTCAGTGATTGCCGCCTCATTCTCCCTGATGGTTACAGGTGATTTATCTATGGTCAATACACAGGCTGATTCACAGGGAGCGGGACAAATCCTTCCTGTGAACTCTGGAAAATTATTGGTAGAGTGTAGCACCTCGCTGGCCTTCTGCCAGTCCCCTTTTTGCAATTCATCCTGAAACTCAGGTATGACATTGATTACCGGGCATGCCCAGTGACAAAAAGGTATCCCACAATCCATGCAACGGGCTGCCTGTAATTTTCTGTCCGCCGAATTCAAGGTTTGTTCTACCTCACCGAAGTCACGTACCCGATCCCGTAAAGGCCTGCTACCAGCCTCCTTCCTGTCTATCTTTAAAAATCCCCTTGGGTCTCCCATCTCTGATTAATTCAATTTTACTTAATAAAGCAAACTGCTTTCCTGGTTCTCTACATCTGTTTCCACCGCCTCTATCTTTTTGCGGAGGGCTTCCAGCTTTTCTTCTTCCAGTACTCTTTTATATTCGTATGGTATGATCTTAATGAATTGGGGCAGGAATTTATCCCAGTTATCCAGGATGGTTTTCGCTCGCTGGCTGCCTGTTAATGTAAGGTGCTTGCTAATCAAATTCTTTAGTTCACGGATATCCTGGGGATCTTCAACCAGGGATATCTCCACCATACCCATATTGCAGTAATAATCAAAACTGCCTTCTTCATCCAACACATATGCTATACCCCCGCTCATACCCGCTGCAAAATTCCGTCCTGTTTTACCGAGAACAATGGTCCTTCCACCTGTCATATACTCACAGCAATGATCTCCTGTCCCCTCAACGACTGCCTGAGCTCCTGAATTACGCACACAAAATCTTTCCCCTGCAATTCCGTTGATATAGACTTCACCACTGGTAGCACCATATAAAACGGTGTTCCCAATAATGACATTTTCTTCTGGCGCAAAACTGGAACCTTCAGGTGCAACTACAATGATTTTTCCTCCGGATAATCCTTTTCCCAGATAATCATTTGAATCACCTTCAAGCCTCAGGGTGACACCCTCTTTGAGGAAGGCCCCGAAACTCTGACCTGCAGATCCCTTAAAATCAATTTGAATAGTATCCTTTGGAAGGCCATTTAAACCATGCAATTCAGATATCCTGCCAGATAACATGGCACCAACCGCGCGATCAGTATTTTTAATCCCCATCCTTATATGAACCTTCTTCTTCTGCTCCAGGGCCGGAAGACATTTTTCTATCAACTGAAGATCTAAAACCTTGCCCGGGAGATCTCGTTTCGGTAAAACAAAGCGTCTATCAAAGCTCTCAGCCTCCTTTGGAATATACAGAAGGGGTGACACATCTATCTTTGAAGCCTTCCAGTGGTTCTTTGGTTTCTTGATCTCTAAAAGGTCGGCCCTTCCGATAAGGTCATCCATCTTCGATAAGCCCAGCTCAGCAAGTAATTCCCTTACCTCCTGAGCAAGGAAGGTGAAATAATTCACCAGGTAGTCTGTCTTTCCGTTGTAACGTTTCCTGAGTTCTTCATCCTGGGTGGCAATACCAACCGGACAGGTATTCAGATGACATTTCCTCATCATGACACAACCCAGGGTGATCAATGCCCCGGTGGCAAATCCATATTCTTCTGCTCCCAGCATGGCGGCCTGTACAATATCGAGTCCTGTTTTCATCTGACCATCTGTCTGCAATATTACATTGCGTCGCAAATTATTCATGATGAGGGTTTGCTGTGTTTCTGCGAGGCCGATCTCTAAAGGAAGTCCTGCATGCTTGATGGAGCTGGATGGGCTTGCACCAGTACCTCCCTCTGAACCACTAATGGTAATGATATCAGCTCCGGCTTTAGCAACACCTGCAGCAATGGTTCCAACACCAGAAGCTGACACAAGTTTCACAGAGACCTTCGCTTTTGGATTGACATTCTTCAGGTCGAAGATCAGCTGGGCAAGGTCTTCTATAGAATAGATATCATGATGTGGGGGGGGAGATATCAAAGTGATCCCCGGCATGGCATACCGTGTTTTGGCAATGATCTTATCTACTTTATGTCCGGGTAGCTGTCCCCCTTCCCCGGGCTTGGCTCCCTGTGCAACCTTGATCTGTATCTCGTCTGCATTTACAAGGTAATAATTGGTAACACCAAAACGTCCTGAAGCGATCTGCTTAATGGAACTTCTTGCACTGCTACCATCCGATCGAGGATGGAAGCGCCGCGGATCCTCTCCCCCTTCCCCCGTGTTGCTTCTTCCTCCAATCCTGTTCATGGCAACAGCCAGGGCCTCATGAGCCTCCAGGGAAATGGATCCATAGGACATGGCTCCTGTTACGAAACGCTTGAAAATGGCTTCAACCGGTTCTACCTTTTCAATGTCAATCGGATTCTCTTTCAGCCGGAAAAATCCACGTAAAAAGGCAGGTTTCTGATTTTGCTCATTGACCAGGTTTGAGAAAATCTTAAACCTTTCATAGTCATTTGTTCTAACTGCCCATTGCAGATGAGCAATGGTTTCAGGATTCCAGGCATGATGTTCACCTTTTATCCGATAGTGATAATTTCCGGTGGACTGTATTTTCTGATCTTCACATGATTTATCGAAAGCTTCTTGGTGCGGGATCAGAGCTTCCAGGGCCAGCTCCTGTATCCCTATCCCACCTATCCTGCTAATGGTTCCCTCGAAATATTTTTCTACCAAATCAGGGCTTAGTCCAACCGTTTCAAATATCTGTGCAGAACGGTAGGACCTCAGGGTGGATATCCCCATTTTGGAAAGTATTTTTAATAATCCTTTATTGATGGCCTTTATATAATTTTCTTCTGCCCGCCTATAATCGACCTGTATGGTCCTTTCCTTCACCAGTTTCTCAATCACGGCAAAGGCCATATAGGGATTGATCACAGAGGCACCATATCCGAAAAGCAATGCAAAATGATGGACTTCCCTGGCTTCAGCGGTTTCTACGATAATGTCAATCTGCATTCTTTTGCGTTTGTTGATCAGGTGGTGATGAACGGCAGAAACAGCCAGCAAGGAAGGAATGGGAGCCAGTTCAGGGACTTATCCCACGGTCTGAAAGAATAATATAGTTTTTACCCTCATCCACTGCCTTCTCGGCAAGCTCGCAAACATTTTTCATAGCCCGTTCAAGGCCTTTCTTTCCCTGGCTTTCCCGGAAATGAAGCGGAATTATCCTGGTACTGAATCCTTTGTATCTCAGGTTCTTAATAACCTGAAAATAGGTATTGCTCACAATGGGGACCTCAAGTTTTACCATCTTACTGTGTTCGGGTCCTTCGTGAAGCAGGTTATCCTGAAAGGATCCAACGTAACCGGAAAGGCTCATAACCATTTCTTCGCGGATAGGGTCTATGGCCGGATTGGTCACCTGGGCAAATAATTGCCGGAAATAATTGAATAAACGCTGTGGTTTATCAGAAAGCACGGCCAGGGGTGTATCGTTACCCATACTGCCCACGGGTTCCTTGCCTTTTTCCGCCATACCGGAAATAATGAATTCAATATCCTCCTTACTGTACCCGAATGCCTTGAGATAACAGTTATGCAGTTCTCCCATGTCTGGAGACACCCGCCTCCCAACTTCAATATCTGTAAGATTAACCATGTTCCTTGACAACCATTCCCTGTAAGGATTATGTGTTGCAAGGGATTCTTTTAACTCCGGGTCATAATGAATTTTTCCTTCCTTCGTATCAATGAGCAACATTTTACCTGGTCTGAGTCTTCCCTTTTCGACGATCTCCTGCGGAGGAAAATATTTCACCCCTACCTCCGATCCCATTACCATAACATCTGTGTTGGTAATGATATAACGTGAGGGTCTTAACCCATTCCGGTCCAGTGTCCCCCCTATGTAGCGGCCATCTGAAAATATCAGGGAAGCCGGACCGTCCCATGGCTCCATGAAAGTGGAATGGTATTCATAAAAGGCCCGGAGTTCTTCCGATATAGGATTCTTTGTATTGAATGATTCTGGCACAAGGATGGAAACTGCATGCGCCAGTGATTTTCCTGTCAGATACATAAATTCCAGGACATTATCCAGGCTGGCAGAATCAGACTTATCGGGTTCCACCAGTGGATAGATCTTTTTGAGATCTTTGCCCAGGTAATGTGATTCCAGTAATGATTCCCTGGCCTCCATCCAGTATCGGTTTCCCTTGATGGTATTGATCTCTCCGTTATGTGCCAGCAGTCGGAAAGGCTGTGCCAGGTCCCATGAGGGAAAAGTATTGGTAGAAAACCTGGAATGCACAAGGGCAATGGCACTGGATAATCGCTTATCTTTAAGATCAAGGTAGTATTCACCCAGCTGTTCTGAGGTCAGCATCCCCTTGTATATGAGGACACGTGTAGAAAGACTGGGTATGTAAAAATGATTCTTCTGGGAAAGATCCGATTTGAGGATAGCATTTTCCGTTCGCTTCCTTGCTACATACAGCTTTCGTTCCAGGTCAAGCTGATCCAGGTCTGCCCCGCAAAGGACCTGCTTCATCGCCGGTTCAACAAGTCTTGACAATTCGCCGATCACTTCCGGGTTCCTTGGGACCTCCCTGTAATCAATGATGTTGACTCCTTCCTCCATCATTATCCTTTCAAAGATCTCAAGACATTGTCCTGCCTGGGTTTCTTCCTTTGGCAGAAAAATAATACCGGTACCAAACTGTCCCTCAGGAGGCACATTGTACCCCTGGATCAGGTAAAAGTCCCTGGGCACCTGTATGAGTATACCGGCACCATCTCCGGTTTTGCTATCAGCTCCCTCGGCTCCACGGTGTGTCATATTCTCCAACACTTCCAATCCCATTTTAATGATCTCATGAGATTTACGTCCTCGGATATGGGTTACAAATCCTATCCCGCAATTATCATGTTCAAATTCGGGTCGGTATAATCCCTGTTGTCGGGGCCTGTTTTTCATATTATTTCCTTCCATTCGCTTCCGGGCGATATAAAAAAACCGCCCCCAGTTTCTCCTGAGAACGGCCTCTTCCTGCTTTATATATTTTTACAGGTATACCATTCTCATCTGCCTTGAAACACTTTCTTTATGTAATTCATCAAACGCATCGGCGACAAATATATTTAATTAATATTGTATATCAAAAGCAAACCCTGCCTTCTTTTAACAGTTTATAACAAATTATGTCCAAAAGCAGTAAAATCGTAACAGATTGTAAGTATTTCGTTAATTATACTTATGATTGAATGCTCATTATGCTACCAGGCTGATAAATAATAATTTCTTACAGTTCTGTGAGATCGGATGGTCAGAAATAGCTCCACTGAAGGGTTATTTTACTAAATTTAATGATTCAATTAGAACAAAATCCACCAGAAGGAATGAAGCATCCGGCATATCAGAAAAGATGAGAACTGAGAAACGAGATTATTTAATGCAGCAGATTGAGCAGATGGGTCAGGTCCTGGCCCAAATGCTCGCTTACCTGCTGGGACTAAAAGGAACCGGCTCTGCAAGCCTGAGCCTGGATGAGATTAGGCAAAACTATGATGACAGGTTGAACCTGCCACTTGACCTGATCCTGGAAACCCCGGGAGAAAAAATCATACAGTTGCTGACTGAAAAGGTCAAATTCATGGACAGACACCTTGAAAAAATGGCCGACGTTCTGAGCGAAACCGGTGGATTGTATCAAGATTCTGGTGATCATGATACAGCCAGGGACCTCTGGAGCAAAGCACTGATCATCTACCAACACCTTCAGGATACTGACAATGCTTTCTCCATGGAACGGATGCAAAAGATCTCCCGGCTTCAGGATTCCTTGTAGTAGACTAGTATTAGTGAAGAAAAAATTGTTAGTGAAATAAAGACCAAAAAAGGGAACCAGAAGTATTCTCCTCTGACAAATATATTCTCATTGTGGAGGATCAGGTACAGCACCAACATGACAGGGATTGAAACCGTCAGGGTAATAAAACCAGAACGGTAAACATCCCTGCGCTGTTTCTCATCGTACCAATCCCCTATTTTTTCACTGAATTTCAGGATGAACCAGTACAGGACTACCAATCCATATGGGATTAGGATCAAAATACTACTGCCTAGCATATGGTAATAACTAACAGGCAAGCGCTGGCTGATAAACAAGGCAAACACTGACCAAACCAGTCCTATTATCCCACATACTAATCCCACATATTGTGCAGCTGTAAACACCATTTCGTCTTTCTGCATGGCCGCCTCCTCTCCATTAATCTTCTTCATTCTACGAAGCACCCCGGCTAAGTATCCTGTGAGTAAAAGAAGGAAAACAGCATGAATACCCAGCAGAATATAAAGTATGGGCCATTCACCTGTAGTATCCAAACCAGCCTCAAATTCCTTCGAGATGTCTCCGAGGATGGCCCAATCACTGAATACTCCCAGGAAAGAGGTGATCCCCAGGATTACTAAAACAATATTGATGGTACGGATAACTTTGAAATATCTTAAATGAAGCAGAAGGCTTACACCAGCAACAATATGTGTCATGATCATAAAAAGGTAGCTCAACCATACCAATTCAGCCATTTGTTCCAGCCTGCCCAGTTCATCAAAACTCAGTATGATGGGTTTTAACTGCCTGTAGAGAGTGTAGTCATAAACCAGCCACAGCAGGGATAAGACTCCCAGTAATAAGGTTGCAACAGTAAATAAACGAATGATTCTTTTATTCAATTTGAACATGTCTGAAGATTTTAGTTGTTTACTATAAAAAAAACCTGGTCGACAGGGATTTCAAAAAACAGGGCAATTTTAAAGGCCAGCAAAGTGGAGGGTACGAACTTGCCTTTTTCAATAGAATGTATGGTCTGCCGGGTCACTCCTACCCCATTCGCCAGGACCTCCTGCGATATTTCTTCTTTTTCAAATCGCAATCGCCGAATGTTATTTCCAAGTTCCATAATTAGATCAATTTTGGCAATATGTAAAGTTTGAAGCAACAAATGTAATACATATTTTACATTATGTGAAGTTTACTTTACATTATTTTATTAAAAATTCGTTAAAAGGTATGGCTCATTTTCAGCTGCTCCAGCAATTTTTTAAGTTTGGTTTTACCAGATCCACTGGCCAATCAGATAATATTTTATTGCAAACTATTATGACAAAAGATGAGGTAATGCTCGAGCTCTCAAAGTTCGGCAATGAACAAACAAAAAAAATATTTACCAGGCATGGTGCCAGGGAGCCCTTTTACGGGGTGAAAGTTGGTGATCTTAAAACCCTGGTAAAAAAAATAAAGACTGATCATAAACTGGCGCTGGAGTTATATGAAACAGAGAATTCTGATGCCATGTATCTGGCAGGGCTGATCGCAGATGAGAACCTTGTAACCTGGGAAGAGCTGCAGAACTGGGTAAAAAAAGCTTACTGGTATATGTTGTCTGAATATACCGTGGCCTGGCTGGCTGCTGAAAGCCACCATGGCTGGAAACTGGCCCTGGAATGGATTGAATCCACTGAAGAAGGGATTGCTTCGGCTGGCTGGTCAACCCTTTCAAACCTGGTTTCCCTTAGTCCGGATGAGGAACTGGATCAGGATACACTGCTTACCTTATTAGACCGTGTCGCAAGGGATGTCCATCAATCCCAGAACAGGGTCAGGTATACCATGAACGGATTTGTCATAGCCGTCGGCAGCTATGTTGAGTCATTGACAAAAAAAGCAAATGAGATAGCCACCACTATAGGGAAGGTATCTGTAGACGTAGGAGGAACCGCATGCAAGGTACCCGTGGCAACTGATTATATTAAAAAAGTAGAAGATAAGGGGAACATAGGTAAAAAGAGAAAAGCAGCTCGCTGTTAGTCCCTATGACCCTGCTCAGGTATCTTCGTCTTTATCATTCTCTTTATCTTCGACTCCGATATTTTCTCCGCTGAGCATTTCGTACATTTCGCGGATCTCCTCACGCCTGCTTTCAATATCCCATGCATTGTCACTTTCATGCAAGGCATGGTCCTTTTCTGATATCAGGATATTTTCCAGTTGCTGGCTAAAACGCCTGACTTCATTAATGTAATTACGCTTGTCACTATGCCATAAATGATGCAGTTCCTTCATCATGATCTCATCATGGTAACGGAAGGACCGGGCAGCACGATTGGCCTGGTAGCGGTTAAAACCCAGCTCCCCAAGCACCCTGACCGCCAGGTCGACAGAAGAATCATAAGTTTCCCTTCGATAGCCGGCAATATTCATTTCATTCAATTCAAATGAATGCCTCACATCGACGGCCCTCGCAAATATTTTCAAGTGGGGATAGTCTCGCTTTAACAGTTCCACAATGTGGTTAATTTGTTCACGTTCATCCACCGCAACGATGACAATTTTTGCATTTGCTGCGCCCGCAGCGTCTAAAAGATCGGTTCTGTTAGCATCACCATAATAGACCTTGAATCCGAATTTGCGAAGGAAGCTGATATTGTCCGGATTTGAATCCAATACAGTTGCCTTGATGCCATTGGCAATGAGGAAACGCCCTATCACCACGCCAAACCTGCCAAAACCGGCAATTAAAACAGGGTTATCCTGCTCTGCAATCTCATCAGGTTCATGTTCTTTCTGCGCCTTTATAAACAAGGGCTGCACCAGCCTGTCATTGATGATCAGCAGCAGGGGAGTTACCAACATAGACAGGGCAACAACGATCAGCATGATCCCTGAAACATGTTCAGGCAGTATCGCATTCTGGCTGGAAAATGATATCAATACAAAGGCAAATTCACCCGCTTGGGCAAGGGAAAAGGAGAACAAAATCTCCTGGCCTGATCGCATTTTGAAAAATCTTCCAAGAAATAGGAGAACAACAAATTTCACCAGGATCAGGATCCCCAGTATCCCCAGCACTGTGCCTGGTTGAGTAGTCAATATCTCGAAATTGATACTGGAACCGACAGCAATAAAGAACAATCCAAGCAATAATCCCTTGAAAGGTTCAATGTTTGCCTCGAGTTCATGCCGGTATTCATTATCGGCCAGGACCACACCTGCCAGGAAAGTACCAAGCGCCGGAGACAATCCTACCCTGTCCATGGCAACCGCAATACCAATAACCAACAACAATGCAGATGCTGTGAATATTTCACGCAGTCCGGTTTGCGCAATAAAACGAAAAATATACCTGGCAAGGAAGCGGCCTCCAAAAATGATCAAAGCGACCAATCCAACGATCAGCAATACCTGTTGCCAGCCCGGAAGTGCAGATACAGTAGTTTCATTGATTACGGCTTCATGTAGGTCAACCGATCGTGTCTGCACCTGGTTAGCCATTAAGGGAAGAATCGCCAGGATGGGTATAACGGCGATGTCCTGAAAAAGCAAAACAGAAAAACTTCCCTTTCCCGCCTGTGTCTTCATCAGTCCTTTCTCAGCGAGTGTTTGTAATACGATAGCCGTTGATGACATAGAAAAGATCAGACCAATGGCTATCGACTGGAGTAGATTCATCCCAAAAAACATACTGATCCCGCCAATTACCAGGGTTGTGATCAACATTTGCAATCCTCCTAATCCGAAGATGGACCTCCGCATATTCCATAGCAGGGAAGGCCTCACTTCCAACCCTATGATAAAAAGCATCATGACCACTCCAAATTCTGCAAAATGCATAATATCTGTACCTTCCGCACCAACAAGCTTCAGGAAATATGGACCTATCAGCACACCTGCCATCAGGTATCCCAGCGCTGATCCCAGCCCCAATCGCTTAGCTATAGGGACGGAAACAACTGCAGCTGTCAGGAAAATGATTGCCTGGAAAAAGAAATCCTGACTGTGCATGATTCTATTTTTGAGTTAATTCGAGGAGGTCATTCAAATAGTTACAATGCCAGATTTCTTCATCACTGAAGATTGAATCCCTGAGGGAGAGCAAGATCTTTCTGTAATCCAAAGTGGCAGCATGGATTTCCTCCTCGGAAAGCAGATGTGTACCATGAATGACAAAGGGAGGCATATAAACCATATTACATAGCTTGGCGGTTTGGCGAAATGGAGCTAAAAATTGTGGGATGGTATAATTATTCATAATTCCTTCCTGATAAACTTCCCTCCTTCCCCCTGCTGTGATCGCATTGAAAATTTTCTTGCCACTCAGGGCAGTTCCAGTCCGGCCATATGCAAATCCATGCTTCAGAACCAGGTCTATCCATTCTTTTATAATGGATGGAGAACTATACCAATACAAGGGATGTTGCCAGATGTAAATGTCATGTTCCAGCAGCAGATCCTGTTCCCGCTTCACATCAATATGAAAATCCGGGTACTCATCGTAGAGGTTATGAAATGTAATGTCTTCAACATCCTGTATGGCACTGATCAATTTCCTGTTGACCCTTGATTTATGGAGGGCGGGATGGGCGAACAGAATAAGTATTCTATTTCTTACATTCATAGGTGCAAGATATTAAAATGAGCTGGCTACAGAATTCAATACTGAAAGGATAACATTTTTTTAACGCTTACAAAGTACAGAAAAACAATTTCGTAAATGAAACGATAAATTTATTCGGGAAAGAAGTATCTATTTACCAGGATATACAGGTTGGACCCATTTAGGCAGAGGCTTATATTTACTCCTGCTCGCCCATCGTATCCCCCGCTTCTGGATTTCCAAGGCTTCTGGCACCTCAAAATCTTTGGCTACATGCCCCAGGGATGAATAAAATACCCGGCCTTTGCCATAGACCTTTTTCCACACAACCGGGACAATATTACCCCCTATCCATTCCGCATGCTCATCCGTAAAGGATGTAGTTGCCAGCACTTTGACATTGGGATCCACATGCATGAAATATTGCTCGGAATGCATTTTGAAATCTTTCAGACCCTTAGTCACATTGTCTTTATGATCTGTGATATTCACTTCATAATCGATCACACCACCGGGATGGGCAACCCATTGTCCGCCAACCATAAACTGGTAGGCCACATTATTCCGGAATGAATCTCCAAGTCCCCCGTGCCACCCAGCAATCCCCACACCTCCCTTGACAGCATCCAGCAATCCAGCCTCCTGTTCCTTGGCAATCTCTCCCATGGTCCATAACTGGACAACCAGGTCAAGACTATTCATCAGGTTCTTATCCGTATAGCTATCCAGGCTATCCGATACGGTGACCTTTGCTCCTTCCGATTCCATCCATGGCACAAATATATCCTTACACTGTTCTGGTTCATGACCATCCCAGCCACCATAAACAAGCAATACCTTTTTACCCATTAGAGCATCATTGGTATCCAAGGCATGGACAGACTTGGGCAGCAACGTGGGAATTAAGATGGCTCCTGCTCCGGCCATTGTTACATGCTTTATAAAAGTGCGCCTTTCTAAGGATTGTTGGCTCATAATACGTAAATTTAATTGATGAATGATCGTTTTAAAGTTAAACAAAAAGTATAAACCTGATTAACAAATTACTGATGTAATATGAACAGGCATCATCATAAGATCATTCCACTAAAACTTGGAATGACCAACTGTTACCTGATACGTGGCGGGCAGGATTTTGTTATGGTAGACGCTGGTCCACCGAATTCCCTGAGAAAATTCCAGCAAAAACTGGAGCAATTCGGAATTACTCCCTCGACCATCAAACAGATCTTTATCACCCATATGCATTTTGATCATATGGGATCCCTGACAGAGATCAGCCAGTTAACGGGTGCAAAATCAGCCATGCATCATTTTGATAAAATACTGGTTGAAAAGGGAACTGTCATCATGCCCAGGGGAATAGGATCCTGGGGTAAATTTCTAACAGCCTTCCTTTGGATCATCAAACCCATGGTGAACAAGGCCATTGAACCCGTACAAGTGGATCGCAGCATTGGCAACAGGCAATTTTCCCTGGAAGAATATCAGATCAATGGCAAGATCATACACACCCCAGGCCATACGGCCGGTTCCATTTCCCTGCTGCTGGAAAGTGGAGAGGCTTTTGTTGGAGACCTGGCGATGAGTGGGTTTCCAAGATTATCGGGACCAGGGCCCTTCGTTCTGGGAGATAACCTGGAAACCATGAAGCGGAGCTGGCAGTTATTACTGGATGAAGGGGCCAGGAGGATCTATCCATCACATGGCAAACCATTTGATGCAGATGTTTTTGAGAATTATCTCATTTCCTGATCATACATGCTAATCAGACATCCCTTGTACTCGGAACCATTTTTTATACCTTTGAAAATTCCTGCACAGGCAGGATCAGGGCACCTCTTGCTACCGGTAGTTTTGTCCTTTCACTGGGCAAGGAGGTTGAATTTAACATGATGGAAAGATAATATGGATTTCAAAGAAAAGATCACACTTGGGAGGACTGGATTGAAGGTTGGCAGACTGGGAATCTCTTCCAGTTATGGAGCCCCTGCAGAGGCTTTTGAGGAAGCTTTCGAGAAAGGCTGCAATTACTTTAACATGGGTAGTTTCATTCGGGGCCGGTCAAAGGAGATGATAAAAGCCATTAAGAACATCACAGCCAAGGGAAAAAGAGATGAACTGGTGGTCGCCATCTATGATTATACCCACAGTCCCCTGATCGGACAATCGCACTTTATGAAAGGATTGAGAAAAATGGGACTGGAATATGTGGATGAATTTCTGCTGGGGTATTACTCCAACCTGCCCAGGAAATCCATTATGAACTGGGCCATTCGCTTAAGAGAGCAGGGATTGGTACGGTATCTCGGGGTATCAAGCCATAATCGGAAAGTGTTTGCAGAATTCAGCAAGGAAGGGCTATTTGATGTATACCATGTCAGGTACAACGCAGTGAACAGTGGAGCGGAAAACGATGTCTTCCCCCAACTTCCGCAAGATAACAAACCGGGTATAGTATCTTATACCGCTACGCGCTGGGGACAATTACTCAAGGAGAAAAAAATGCCAGCCGGTGAAAAACCGCTGACAGCATCAGAATGTTATCAATTTGTACTCAGTAATCCATCTGTTGATCTTTGCATGACAGGTGCACGGAACATTGAAATGATGCGTAAAAACCTGGAAACTCTTAACCTTGGACCAATGACCGGGGATGAAATGGCAAGGATCCGGCGGATAGGCGATTTCATATATGGAAAGAAACGGGACTAAGATCTGCCTATAGAGAAAATATGATCCAGACAAGCACCCCGGCGAAGGCAAGCCACATGGGAACAATGAAATGATAGAAGAGGGGTCCAACTTTACCCTTTTCTTTTTTTGTCAGTTCATTGTACTGCGAAATGTATTTAAATATAAACAGCTTTATCAGGAAAAAATTGATGCGGGTTCCGCTTTTCTCCACCTTGCTTATAATCAATACCATAGACGTGATGGCCCATGCTAGGCAGACCATTACCAAGATCATTACTATGTCGATGATACCAACCATTTTTTATGCCCGGGTTGAAAGGTGGAATAAAAATACCTAATTTTCCGGGATAATAACCAAAACTTTTCAAGGAATAATGACAAAAGATACTGCTCACAAGCTTTTTGACAAGGGACTCAATTGTGCTCAATCAGTGCTGGCTTCCAAGTCAGATTTAACCGGTCTTTCTGTTACTGACTCATTAAAAATAGCAACCGGTTTCGGAGCTGGTATGGCAAAAATGCAACAAACATGCGGTGCTGTAACAGGGGCCTATATGGTGATCGGTGCTTTACATGGAAGGGTTAACCAGGATGATGAAGCCTCACGGGATAAGACCTATAGCCTCATTGAAGAATTTAACAAACGCTTTTTAGCCCTACATGGCAACCTTAACTGCAGGGAATTGCTGGGTGTCGACCTTCAATCCACGGAGGGAATTGAAGAAGCTGAACGGGAAGGATACTTTCAGTCCAGGTGTGCAAAGTTTGTCGGGGATGCCGAGAAAATCCTGGATGAAATCCTGGACTAATGGGCCAGCATGCAACGCATATTTACCAGTCCAGGATAGAAATATTTGAGACTGAAATAGCAAGTATAAAGAAACGTAGTAACTGGTACTCTCTTTTCCGCTTGCTTTCTTTTTTAGCCACTATCTTCCTGTTGGTTAAACTGCTGTCCGCAAACATCTATTTGGCGGTTGGCTCTGCCCTTGCAGCCTTCAGCATCCTCCTTCTGTTTGTGAACCGCAGCTCAAAACTTTCAGCAAGGAAAAGGTTTCTGGAAGAGCTGCTCAAAATTAATAAATCGGAAATAAACGCACTCAAGTGGGATTTTAGTGATTTTGACGGGGGACAGCCATACATTGATTCTGAACATCCCTTTACTTCCGATCTTGATATTTTTGGTGAAAGATCCCTGTTCCAGTACCTGAACCGTACCAGCATAGCCAAGGGGAGGGAATGTCTGGCACGCTGGCTGTCTCATCCCGCTGAACCAGCAGCAATAGTTGAAAGACAGCAGGCAATAGCAGAACTTAGTGAAAAACTTGACTGGCGACAGGAATTCTACGCCAGTGGCAAACTCTCGAAAGAGACAGAACAAGATTATGAAGCACTTTTAGACTGGCTTTCTTCGCGGTCCATGATGCTGGGCAACAGGACTTACAGAAGCCTGCTCATACTACTTCCCTTGTTCACTCTAAGCAGCCTGGCAATGGTTTCCTGGCTGATTCCCTGGAATATCCCGGTTACATTTGTCCTTATCCAACTCGGACTCGTAGGTTGGAATCTCAGGCGAATCAACCATCATCATAACCAGATAAGCCGCAAGTATGATTTGCTGGTAAAATACGCTGATCTAATACGACTCGTCGAAGGGGAAAAATTTGATTCTCCCCGCTTACAGACACTCCAGGGGGAACTAAAATCAGATGGGAGAAGTGTAGGACAAAAATTGAGAGCCCTTGCCCGCATTCTTGTTGATTTCGACAGGAGACTGAACATGATCATGGGGGGTGTATTGAATGGATTGCTGATGTGGGACCTTCAATGTATCCTGCGCCTGGAAAAATGGAAAAAAAACAGTGCCCGTGAGTTACCCGGCTGGTTTGGAGTACTTGGAGAATTCGAAGCATTGAATAGCCTGGCTACATTTCGATTCAATGTCCCGGAGTCAGTTTTTCCCATAGCGGATTTGGAAGGGCCCATCATCCGGGCAGAAAACCTCAGCCACCCCCTGATCCTCCCCGATGAGAATATTCCCAATGATATTATGCTTGATCATTTTGGGCAATTTATGCTGATCACCGGATCAAACATGGCTGGAAAAAGTACCTTTCTGCGTACCGTAGGAGTGAACCTCGTCCTTGCAGCAACCGGGGCTCCGGTAATGGCCAGGGAAATGCATTTCAGACCCATTGAGATAATTACCAGTATGAGGATCAGGGATTCCCTGAGCAGCAGGGAATCCACATTTTATGCAGAATTAAGGAGGCTTCGCAAGATCATTGATATCCACCACCAGGGCCATCAGGCCATGGTGCTTCTTGATGAGATCCTGAAGGGAACAAATTCGAGAGACAAACACTTTGGTTCCGAGATGTTTATCCGGCAAATGATTGAATTGAAAAGTGCGGGACTGATTGCCACGCATGACCTGGAGCTCAGCAAACTGGAAACAGAGTTCCCTGATCATATAAGCAATTATTGCTTTGAGGTACAAATCGACAAGCAGGAATTTATCTACGACTACAAACTCCGCAATGGCGTTTGCCAGACAATGAATGCAACAGAGTTGATGAAAAAGATGGGTATTTCCATTGAAATTAAATCTCGCTGACATGCCACGGGAGAAAGTAAAACTCAATAAATACGGCCGAAAGGACTTAATCGGTCATATCATCGGACCTCTCTTCATAGCAACATTGTTCTTCCTGGTTGCAGGAAGGACGGATATCAACCGGGCATGGCTATGGGCCATTGTAACCTTCCTTTATTATGTTGGTGGTATGCTGGTGATCCTTCAAGTTAATCCCCAGCTGTTAAATGAACGTGGGAGTTGGAATAGGAAGAAGGACACCAAATTATGGGACAAGGTCCTGCTGCAGATCTTCGGTACGATCGGTCTTTATTTTCATACCATGCTAATGGCCCTGGATGTCGGGAGGTTTGAATGGTCTCAGCTGAGCCCCTGGTTTATCCTGCCCGGCATGATACTGTATACAGGAGGATTTAACCTGGTATACTGGGCCATGGCAGAGAATACACACTTCGAGACTACCGTCAGGATACAACATGAAAGAAACCACCAGGTTATAAATACTGGGCCTTATCGTATTGTGAGGCATCCTGGATACGCCGGACTCATCATGGCAAATTTCGGATCCACAATGATCCTTGGATCCATGTATGGGTTTATCACAGCCTTTGCCACATTGATTATACTCGGCATCCGGACCTGGCTGGAGGACCGCACCCTGGCAGCCGAACTGGATGGGTACCAGGCTTACCGGGAAAAGGTGAATTACAGGTTACTCCCCTTTATCTGGTAGGGGAACTGTCCCCGCTTACTCAGAATGAATAGGCTATTCCAATTCCAAGAACCTCTTTGAATTGTACAGCGGACCCATAGCTTGTTCCATCAGGATTTATAAACGCAATATCCTGGTTGTAAATAAGCTGGGTAGATATATTTGCTGACAAGAACTCATTGATCTTGAACCAGATCGCCATATCCCAGTTGACATCTACTACTGCCAGGTCCTCATACCTTGAAAACAGTCCCAATGTAGTGGTAAGCGTCACATTTTTAACCAGTTCCTTATTAAAGGCCATAGTCAGGTCCATCCCTGCATGGAATTTGGTTTTCTGACCGGGATCTACACCGAAAGCTCCCTGGCTGGATAATTCATCATCAAGCACAAAGGTGGTTCGGCCACTCAGCGGGGAGAAGGTAAATGAAAATGACTCTTCTTCGGAGAATTTATGGCTGTAGGTAATCCCGAGACCAAGTTTCCAGTAGGCTGGAGCCATAAAGGTTGAGATAAAAATACTGGTATCATTATCGTAGGAATATCCTTTGTAAAACTGTGTACGGAAATCAGACAAAGCTGAAGCATACCACTTACCACTTATTTTGTATCCATACCTGGAGGTGAATACCAGTTTATCATCCGATTTTTTAAAAGGTTCTTCTTTCCCGCCAATCCGTTGGACACCATATCCGGCATCCAGCAAATTCTCCCAAAGATGCGGATCCTTCTCAAATTTGAAGGTATAATTGAATATGCCATTAAATGCCAAGGATGGGTCACCTCCACCCGACCAGTTTGAAAGTCCCACCTGTGAAAAATTCAATGCGATTTTGCCTGATTGTGACCAGTAACTGGTATCAGGATTTTCCTGTGCTGATATGTTTAGGCATATGCCCCAAAATATGATGAAAGTAAATAGGATTCTCATGTTTCATTGTTTTAAAAAAAAATTGGCTACAATGATAATTAGATATCTTCAATTCTGAAAATTTTGTTTAATAATTCATTTATTTCAGCACTCTTTATTATTTCTGTTTTTAATAATGTTTTATCCTGCCCTATTTCCATTGGTGGAATGTATGAGACTCCAACCATATTTTCTTCAGTATCTAGTAAATCTCTAATCCTGGCCCTGGGCATAAGGAAAGACCTAAAACCTGATAGAAAATCCGGATCAAGTTTTTGGCCCTTTATGGAAAGTATTTCAACTGAAACAAATAATACGGATATAAGCTGAAATCGGTTTCAATTCCTCCAGAAAATGAGGCTTATCCCGATTAGTGAAAGAAAGAATAAACCACCTCCAATGGCTGATCCGTGAGAAAGGGCCTGATTCCCGGTGATGATGCCGATAATCCCCAGCAAACAGGCAAAGGCACTTAATATCAGTATCAAACCTGTCGCCTTGCTTAATCCCTGTTTCATCCGGTAGATGGCAATTCCGAACAAGACCGAAGGGATGCCAAGTATAGCATATGCATAATTATTAATGAAAGCAATGGTCGAATGTTCCCATAACTGTATGAATTGCCCTAGAAGAACATTCATAACCTCTTTACTGATTACTCCCTCATATACCGAAATTATTTTCTGGACAACAGAAACCTGCGAAATGTAAACGAACATGTTATAAGCTGCATAAACCGGAACGAAGAGAACTCCGCACAGTGACATTACCGGATAGACAGGTTTAAAATACAGGTAGAGCATGCCAAAGAGGACAACATCGAAGATCGTCAGAACAACTACATTCAAATAGGTGAGATAAAACAATCCATCCGGATCTTTGACAAAATCATAAGCATCTTGAAAAGTGGCAATGACTGAACCCTGCTGCTGCATAAGCAGGATCATACAGAGTATCCAGATTCCGGTAAGGATGGCTAGGATAATGCTGACTATGCTGATCGGCCGTGATTTCATTTCAGGATTGATCTGATATGTATCTGAAAGATACTACAATCCTACCAAAAGAAAGATCAATCTTCCCTGTTTCTAATTGTATCTATCAGATACTTTACCCACGTATAAGGAGAGATTGGTCCTTTATAAAACCCTCCGTATGTTTCCGTTAACTCTTTAGAGCTGAGTTTTTTGAAACCAGCATCTGATTTCAGTAAATTATTGGTATCCATTATTAAATGTTTATATGACCGGCCATCTACTGGTTGCCGGAGTCACCCTGGATTAATGCAAATCCATTCTTTATGACGAAATAGATTAGATCTATGTATCAAGGGTGAATAACTTCCTTGTAGCACTTTTCCCATTCTTCTTATATTTAGGGCTGTTGTACTACCATGGGAGCCAGGGAAAGAAACATAGAGATCAGGATGGACAAACGGGCCTTTGAGGAATTGTTCAGATCATTCTTTCCTTCACTGGTACTATTTGCGCAAAAATATGTTCCCGACCAGGATACTGCCAAGGAAATTGTTCATAATGTCTTTATTAACCTTTGGGAAAAACGGCAGCAGGTTGATACCGGATCCCCTCTGAAATCATATTTATTCACATCTGTACACAACCGCTGTCTGAATTATATCCGGGACCAGAAGAAGTTCGACAAGGATGATACGATTTTTCAAAGACTGGATAGTACGGATTTTAGTGATGGTGTTGACAGGCTGGAAGAACAGGAGCTTGAACAAAGGATCTACGATGCTTTACAAAGTTTGCCTGAGAAATGCAGGGAGATCTTTAATATGAATCGTTTCGATGGATTGAAATATGCGGAGATTGCAGAGAAGCTGGGCATATCGGTTAAAACGGTGGAAACACAGATGTCTAAAGCCCTTAAAATACTCAGGGAGAAACTGATAGATTATTTAGGAATGATAATTCTCTTTATATTGACACACTTTAAGTAATCCTTTGAATGATATAACCACAAATATAGTTGTAATCCAGGTAAGGGTGGAATGGTTTTCGTGTGTGTAATGAGTGGAGGAAAAAATGGAAAAGAGAGGCCAGAATATAGACATTGAGCTGATAACCAGGCATCTGTCCGGTGAATCAAGTGCTTCCGAAGAGAAGGAATTAAAGCGTTGGCTTGCTGTCGATCCTGAGAACAGCAGGCTGCTGTATCAATACCGGACAGTTTGGGAAAAGCTTGGCAGGATTGAATCTGTGGCCGGAATTGACCTCGATGCAGAGTGGAATGTCCTTGAATCCAGGATATCAGAGAGTGGTAAGGTACTACCCCTGCAACCTGGACGGAAAAAATCTGCCAGTTTTTATATAGGACGGATCGCAGTGGCAGCCATGCTGGCAGTCATTCTCACACTCAGCGGTATTTATGCAGTGAACCGATACGGTTATAAGACCCTGGCCACCATGGATCAGCCTGAGGAGCTTGTGCTTCCGGACGGATCAACGGTAACAATGAATCATTTCTCCAGCCTTAAATATCCCAGAAAATTTTCCGGGGATATCCGCAGGATTGAAATGGAAGGGGAAGGTTTTTTCGAGGTAGAAAGTGATCAGGACCATCCCTTTGTAATCAATACCAGGGATGTTGACATCAAGGTACTTGGGACATCCTTCAATGTGAATGCTTACAGTGAGAATGCAGCCGTGGAAGTGACGGTAAAGACAGGCCAGGTGGCCGTCACCAAGCACGGGGAAGTGCCCAGTACCATTATCCTTAAACCGGGCAACAGGGGAGTATATAAAAAGACTGAGGAAACACTTGAGATAACCCAGGAGATTGATAAAAACTATCTGTCATGGAAAACAAAAAGTTTTGTTTTCGAGGACCAAACCCTGCTGGATGTCAGCAATCAATTGAATAAGGTCTACCAGGCAGAAATTTTTATAGATTCCGATTCATTGAAGGATGCCAGGATCACCACCTCTTTCGAAGATCAATCCCTCGATGCCATTCTCAACGTGCTGTCAGCAACCCTTGACCTGGATGTACGTAAAAGCAACGGACAAATAATACTGTCGGAAACCAATTAGATTTTCTGCCTATGTTGACAGCGAGGCATGTCATACTTTGCTTGCTAATCTTCTGCCTCGGAATAGCCAGCGTTTTTGCCCAGCCTGACCTTTCCAAAAGGATTTCCATGAACTTTATTGACGGCCGGCTGGAATATGTACTCCAGGAGATCGGAAAAATGGCTGATGTGGAACTGTCCTACAGTTCAAAAAAAATTGACCTATCCCAAAATGTTTCGATACAAAAATCAAATGCCCCCTTGGCAGATATCCTCAATGAACTGGTAAGGCAGGCCAATCTTGACTATATGATCGTGGAGGATCATATCGTTATTAAACCTGCAAAGCGGAGCAAAAAGATCCAGCCTGAAGGGCCCTTCCATTATACCCTAAGCGGGTACATCAGGGATTCAGATTCCGAAGAGGTGCTGATTGGTGCCACGGTGTATGTCCCCGAACTTGAAAAAGGTACCATCTCTAATGAATTTGGATATTATTCATTTACCCTCCCAACAGGATCCTATTCCATCAGGTTCTCATACATAGGATACAGGACAACGCTCTGGCAAACAGATTTGCTGGCCGACCAGGTGATTGATATGAAATTGGGACTGGAGCCTTCAAAACTGGAGGAGGTCAGGATTGTAAAAATAGATGACGAGGTGGACCTTGCGCAGATCCGGACCGGGAATGTAAACCTCGAGCCAAAGGCAGTGCAGCAGATGCCTGCTTTCCTGGGTGAGCAGGATGTAATCAAATCTCTGGATGCCATCCCAGGCATCACATTGCAGGGAGACGGATCAACACTCTTTTTTGTACGAGGTGGGAACAAGGACCAGAACCTGATCTTGATAGATGATGCACCCATATATAATCCCGCTCATTTTCTTGGACTGTTTTCAACCTTCATTCCGGATGCTATCAAAGACATTAATATCTATAAGGGAGATATTCCGGCAGAATACGGAGGCAGGCTTTCATCACTGATTGATGTCAGGACCAAGGATGGAGATCTGAACAAGACCGTTGTGAATGGTGGATTGGGACTGGCAACAGCGAAGATTGCCGTAGAGGGACCTTTTTCCAAAGGGAAAAGTTCTTATTTTTTATCAGGCCGGACCTCCTATATCAAATGGTATGTCCAGGAATACCTTCCCAGCATGGACCGGTTCTATTTTACAGACTTGAACCTGAAATTCAACTTCCGCCTTAGTTCCAAAGACAGATTGTATCTCTCGGGGTATGCCGGCAGGGATTATTTTATCCAGGGTACATCAAATTCCAATGGTTCAGGAATCAGCTGGCAGAACCTCGCCGGCACCATTCGCTGGAACCATCTTTTCTCAGACAAATTATTCTCGAACACAACTTTGTATAGTAGCAAGTACGATTATAAATTCATCGTCAATTTTAAGGATAATGATTTCTGGGACTCCCATATAGCCAATCTAAGTCTGAAGACAGATTTCACCTGGTTCGCCAACCCGGACATCACCCTGAGGTTTGGTGCCAAAGTAACCCGGCATAATTTCAATCCTGGAAACATCGAGTGGAATTCGAATCCCGAGATTATCTTTCCGGTTGTCCATCCGAGGATTGCCCGGGAATGGACCCTTTACATCAGCAATAATCATAGCTTAACACCAAGACTTTCATTGAGATATGGATTGCGCCTGGGCATATGGCAAAACATAGGTGAAGCCACTGAATACGTTTATGACAGATTATTCAGGCCCATTGATACGCTAAATTATGTAGCCGGCGCTGTTTATAACACATATACCCGCCTGGAACCCAGGTTCGGTCTGACCTACCAGGCTGGCAGGAATACCTCCGTGAAAGGATCCTATAGCCGGACTTCCCAATTTCTACAACTGGTGACCAATTCCATATCCCCCTTCACCACCCTGGAGGTGTACCTGCCTGCCGCTCCCAATATTAAGCCCCAGCTGGCAGATCAATACTCCATCGGATTCTTCCAGAAAATTCGCAGGGCAGACCTGGACCTTAGCATTGAAGGATTTTTAAAAAAAATGCAAAATCAGATCGATTATAAAGACCATGCCTATATGCTATTGAACCCCCACCTTGAGCAAGAATTAAGGTTTGGGACCGGGAAAGCTTATGGATTCGAGATCCTGCTTAAAAAATACCAGGGTCGCCTGAATGGTTGGATAGGATATGCCTGGTCACGCTCCTGGCGCCATATTGAAGACATCAATAACAATGAGCGATTCAGGGCTGCCTGGGACCGGCCACATGACCTGAACTTTTATCTTTCATACAATGTTAGAGACAGGTGGACATTTTCTATGAACTGGCTGTATATGACCGGATTTGCTTTTAGTTCACCAACCAGTTTCTACCAGTATAATGGATATACGGTACCTATATATGAAAAGAAAAACAATGACAGGCTGCCGGATTATCACAGACTTGATATCAATGCAGAGTTCCAGATTAATAAAAGGCCCCGCCGTTACAGCCACAAGATCAAACTGACCTTTTTCAATCTTTATAACAGGACTAATCCCATCGCTGTAAATTTCAATAAAACCCTCAACCCTAGTGGGGAGCCGGTAATACCAGGGAACCAATTTCCGGCACCGGAACTTTTCGCAACCCAGAAATACCTTTTCGGGATCGTTCCTGCTATCAACTATACTTTTACAATTAAATGAACAAAACACCTGACATATCAGACCAAGCAATTGAAATAAAGTTTTCCAGCATACTGATGTTCCTGCCTGTGATGCTACCAATACTGCTGACCTCATGTGAAAAAAGGATCGATTGGCCCTTAGACACGAATGAACCTAAAGTAATTGTGGTGGAAGGTGTTTTTACCAATGAAAGGAAGGCTCATGAGGTATTGATCTCCAGACCTATGGCCGATATAAATGGTACACCTTTGCCTGTCAGTGGTGCCCTGGTCGCTATTCTGGAGAGGATCAATTCAAGCAATGACAGGGCAATCAGGCTGCGTGAGGTCCAACCGGGACGATACCTGACAGATTCAACGGTTAGAGCGGTATATGGAAGGCTTTACACACTCTATATTTTATATCAGGGGCAGGAATATTTTGGGGATTCTCGTATGGTCCTGGTAGATCCATTGAAACCGTTGAGTTATAGTAAGATTCCTGATCATGAATTCTGGTACGAGATGAATCTGGTGGAGACAAGACATCCATCCATGGTAGAATACCGGCTTAGCTGGGGTCATCTTCCAGGCTTCCGAAATCTTCCTGTAGAGGAGACCAGGGCCCAGATTATCCATTATACTGTTACATCAGTCGATGTCAACAAAATCTTCAAGCCTGCAAAGGAAAGGGTTCCCTTCCCGGTAGGCACCAGGGTTTACAGACGACAATACTCCATGAACCAGGAGCAGGAAGATTTTGTCAGGTCACTCATGGCTGAGACGGAATGGAGAGGTGGACTCTTTGATGTACAGCCCGGTAATGTCCGGACCAATCTGAGCGAAGGAGCTGTGGGATATTTCTCAGTCTCACAGGTTGTGTCAGACTCCAGTATCATCCTGCCGAAATAAGTCCCGCAAAATCAACAATATCAATTTTTTTCTATCTCCCATCAGGGTATACCGGCGTGCCTGTGTGATACTGTTGAAACCAATCTATAATTCGAAATTTAAAATCAATAATCATGAAAAAGATAAGTTTCTTCTTAATGGCGATCATTGCTGCAGCAGGACTGCTAATTACAGGATGTACGAAAGACAGTGATCTGAATACCCCGGAAAGCAACTCCATTCTACCCGATGATTTTGGGGTAGATATACCTTCCGCACTTAGCTATGAAGGCAATTTGAAAAGTGCAGCCAAGATTGATACCATCAAAGGCAATCATATTTATGCCCACCTGCGTAGTTTTATACGTGTGGGTGATATGGGCGCAGAAATTGTGCATGATATCATCCGTTCCTTAAGGCTCTATGAAATCAACAAGCCTATGGAATTAAGGTTTGAATCTGATGATGATGGCAGGATCAAGCACCTGGTCGTGGTCGAGGACTCAGAATTTGATGGACAGGTATGGGAATTCCAGCTGACCATAACAGATTTAGAATCTGAGGGAAATGAAGACGGAGGCAAGGCTCTGCAGGTATTCTGGAACAGGCGACCCATGAAAGGCATTTCCATACTGAAACCCTACAACCTTGACAGGGTAAACAGTGCAGATATGGGTGATGCCATGTTCAGGATCGATTACAACAGAAATGACCTCTTCTATGATGCCACCATGATGGTTTATGCAGCCGGACTGCCCATGCCTTCTCCGCTGGAGAATCCCTTTGCAATGAAATCATTGAAAATGTTTGCCGGAAAGAAAGGCGATATCATTGACGTCTACGGAAACTCAGACCATCCTAATGCCATCCTGATCTCCGGCACACCTGGTCTCAACTGGGCCTTTGTAGCCGCAGGCAATGATGTGAAGGATATTGGTGTGGCTGAAGTCGGACTGCCACCCAGCAACCTGGATGAGCCAAGTCGCAGCAAGCTATTGGGATACTATGCCATAGGTGAAGTGTTTGAACGGGAGATCAAAGCTGTTTGGGGCGACCAGGTACCACAGGATATCATCGATGCCTACCTGGCCAATACCGAGGCTCCCGGATACTTCGATAGCCACGGATTTGTCTCTGCCGGTGTATCCCCAGGTGACGAATATGACAGGCTGGATGTGAGGCTCCCGGACATGAGCCCTTACAATCCCAAAGAAATTGGAAACCTTACCATAGTTTTCAAATAGCCACCTAAGTGCAGTAAGATAACAGGGTAGATTGCAGCATCATGCGCAGTCTGAAGACCGCTCCGAGAGGGGCGGTTTTCTTACTAATTGCACCAAATTAGCTTTTGGGATATGGTTTACAATGGGTTTTGCCGTTGGCAGAATTGTTTGGGGTATCTAATTCAGATTCGGTGAAGTATTTTAATCAGTCTTCGAAAATGGCAGAAGGCCAGTTTCCATTAAAAAGGATAGAGTAAAAAATAAGAAGGTTCACCGCAATTGCCCCGGCCTTGTTGAAGAACATGGCCAGTGCTTTAGGGAACAACACCAGCCCGAGAGTCGAGAAGATGGCACAAGCCAGCGCCATGGAAGTCCACTGTGCATCAGGTCCCAGAACACCTCTTAAACCGAGGGCTGCTAAAATACCCAGCACCCCGGCCGCCAGATACAGCACCAGGCAAATCAGTCTGTTCCATTTCTCTCCAAGGCTTTTGAGAAGCCAGGATGAATTCGATGTTGTCGTCCGAAATTTAATGCCAGAACTGCTTACGACACCCTGTAGGTGTCCAACCCCATGGACAAGCAGGGCCAGGAATCCAATTAATTTTAATGCGTTTGATGACATGAATTAATATGATTGCTTGGTTTGAGTTGCAATGGATTGATAAATATATGAACTTGAGATCTCATTCCAAAAACTACTACCTGAGAAATTATTATCTTAACAATGTCCAAAATGGCTCTTTTTGAACAATTCACAAGTTTAAATGTTAAAGTACAAGATATAGACAGATGATCAATACAATAATCTTATTTTCGACCATTATTTTATTTTCCATGACATCACACATTGAAAAACATAAAACCCTGCATGATTTTACAGTCATCAGCATCGATGGAGAGGATTTCGATATGTCCCAGCTCAAGGGGAAAAAGGTCCTGATCGTCAATACCGCTTCAAAATGCGGTTTTACTCCCCAATACGAAGGATTGCAGGAACTTTATGAAAAATACGGAGGAGAGGATTTTGTGATCATCGGATTTCCTGCCAATAACTTTTTGAAGCAGGAGCCAGGTACAAATGAAGAGATACAAAAGTTTTGCAGCATTAATTATGGGGTGACCTTCCCAATGATGGCCAAAGTCTCGGTGAAAGGGAAGGATATACATCCAATATACAAGTGGCTTACCCAGAAGGATTTGAATAACTTCAAAGATTCCAGCGTTAAATGGAACTTTCAAAAATACATGGTTGATGAGGATGGGAAACTTGTTGGTATGCTAAGCCCAAAAACCAAACCCCTCTCCGATGAGATCATCAATTGGGTCACCCAGAAATGATCTTGAATTTCATCCCCTCTGTAGCAATTTCCGGTTCATTTTTTACTAATTTTAGGAATCCACTTTTCCTAAAAGATTTTTTTAATGACGAAACTCACCAAAATCATTCCTCCCAGTTTAATCATTATGCTGGTGGCGCTTGTTTTTTCATGCCAATCCGATGATCTGCCGGAAAAGCCCAATGTACTCTTTATTGCTGTTGATGACCTGAGGCCCGAATTGAATTGTTACGGTCAGAGTCAGATCCACTCACCCAATATCGATGCCCTGGCTGCAGAAGGACTTCTGTTCCAGCAAGCTTACTGCAATATACCTGTTTGCGGAGCCTCAAGGGCAAGCCTGATGACCGGGATCAGGCCCACGATCAACCGTTTTATTAATTATTATACCTGGGCGGAAAAGGATGCCCCAGGCATTAAAACGTTGCCGGCGCACTTCAGAGAAAATGGATACCATACCATTTCCAATGGAAAGATATTCCATCACAGGACAGATAGCAAATACAGCTGGGATGAGATCTGGTATCCGGAAGTACAAGCCACTTGGAGAGATTACCAGAGGCCGGAAAACATTCTCCTCGACACCCTGTCAAGTCGTGACAGAAGAGGACCGGCCTGGGAATCCACAGAAGGTCCTGACAGCATTTATTTTGATGGGAAAATTGCTTTGAAATCAATCCGCGATCTTCAAAAACTGAAAGCAATGGAAAAACCTTTCTTCCTTGCTACTGGTTTTCTGAAGCCCCACCTGCCTTTCAATGCCACAAAAAAGTACTGGGATTTGTATGATGCTGACAAGATCTCTGTCCCTGCAAATGACACCCTTCCTTTGGGACTCCCCTACAACCTGATCAGTAATTGGGGAGAGCTGAGGTCGTATGATGATATACCCTCAGAGGGACCCGTATCAGATTCAGCTGCAAGGAAACTCATCCATGGCTACTATGCCTGTGTCAGCTCAACGGATGCAGCCATCGGAATGCTGCTCGACGAACTCGAAGCATTGGACCTTGAACGCAGTACCATTGTGATCCTCTGGGGTGACCACGGATGGAACCTTAACGAGCACGGAATGTGGTGCAAGCACTGTAATTTCAATACTTCTCTTCGTACGACTTTAATGCTTAAAGTACCCGGAAAAACCAAAGGCACACAAACTGATGCACTGGTAGAATTCATTGACATCTACCCCACCCTGGCAGACCTTTGCAATATACCTTTGCCTGTGCACCTGGAAGGTAAAAGTATGGTTCCGCTGGTAGAAGACCCTGATACTCCTTTCAAGGACTTCGTTATCAGTAAATGGTTTGCAGGACTAACCATTCAGACCAGTGACTATGCCTATACTGAATGGTTTACCAGGGAGGACAGTCTTATGGGCAGGATGCTCTATGACCATCGTACCGACCGGGCTGAAAATTTCAACATGGCCGTTTTGCCTGAGCATAAAGAGCTGGTTGACTCCCTGAGTCAGGTTTTGCATGCCAATAAAGGGAAAGATTATTACAAATAATTGATATTATACTTTAACCAAAACCATTGCTTGTGAAAAGACTTAGCACTTTGTTTTTGTTTTCATGTTTGGCGGTCATGTTGATGATCCCTTCATGCTCCATTAATCCGGTAACAGGTAAAAAACAGATAATGTTCATGTCGGAAGCCCAGGAAATCCAAATGGGTACCCAATATGACCCTCAGGTTATAGCCACCTTCGGCGAATATCAAAATGAAGCGTTAAGTGCTCTCATTCAGGAAAGAGGTAAGGAAATGGGATTGATCTCTCATCGTCCCAATCTTGAATACCATTTCAAGATCCTTGATTCGCCAGTAATTAATGCCTTCGCAGTGCCGGGAGGATACATTTACATGACCCGTGGCATTATGGCTCAGTTTAACAACGAAGCGGAAATGCTGGGTGTCCTCGCGCACGAGATGGGTCACATTACTGCCCGTCACTCGGCCAGCCAACAGACCAAACAAACCCTTGGCCAACTGCTTTTTGTGGGAGGGATGATAGCCTCGGAAGAATTCCGGAAGTATGGTGAATATGCCATGCAGGGCATGCAATTGCTGTTTTTGAGTTTCAGTCGCGAAAATGAACGCGAAGCCGATCAGCTGGGAGTTGAATACTCATCAAAAATAGGATACGATGCCCATAAAATGGCAGATTTCTACCAGGTTCTTGTTAAGATGCATCTGGCCAACAAACAGGCAGGAGTTCCTACCTTCATGTCAACACATCCAGATCCGGGTGATCGCTACAATGCTGTAATCCGGGATGCAAAAATTTGGCAGGACAGCCTGGATGTGGACCAATGGAAGGTAAACACAAACAGTTATTTGAGCATGATCGACGGGATGGTATTCGGTGAAGATCCCCGGCAGGGTTATGTGGAAGACCAAAGCTTTTACCACCCGGAGCTTAAATTTCAATTTCCGGTTCCCGTAGCATGGGTCCTGGACAATTCACCGATGCAGGTCAGGATGTACACCCCGGACGGAAAGGCCATAATGGTCTTTACACTTGCGCAGGGAAATACCCTGGATGAAGCCGGACAAGCTACGATTAAGCAGTTGCAGCTGAATCTTTTGGAGAGCGGTAAAACAACGGTCAACGGAATGCCCGCTATTGCCGCACTCTCATACCAGGCAACACAAAACCAATCTACAGGCCAGCAGGATACCATTAATGTTTTATCCTATTTCATTGACGACAACGGTAGATATTATGCTTTTCACGGTGTATCTGCCCAGGCTGATTTTAATAATTACGCGCGGATCTTCAAACCAACCATGGAGAGTTTTAATAGACTGACTGCCCCCTCGAAATTAAACCGGCAACCCAAAAAGATAAGGATAAAAGAAGTACAGCGCACCGGAACACTTACTGATGCTTTCCGGTCTTTTGACATTCCCCAGCAAGAGATGGAGAAACTTGCTTTTCTGAACAATATGGAACTTACTGACCAGGTGCAGGCTGGGACAATGATAAAAATTGTAGGAAATTAAATTTTCATAAATAATCAAACTGTATCTGGAAAACTCCGTATTACATGAATAGTTAATACCTTTATAAAGAATAATTATCCGGGATAAAACATACCCCATAAAATCAATACCCTTATAATGAAAAAGACACTATTCTATCTTGCTATGTGTATGGTGCTTTCCCTTCTGGCAGTCTCCTGCGAAACAGAACCAATATCTTTTGATGAATCCTTTTTGATCGGGAAATGGCAATCCGGAACTTTATTCTATAAGTATCTGGCTGATGGCACAGGTGGCACCTGGGATACATTTGATGATGTCAAGAAGCAGAAGCACAGGCCTTTACATGGACCCTGGTAACATGCGGAACTGACACATATCCATATTTTAGAAATCGGGGGTACTGTACCCAAAGTTTATACAGTAACCGAATTAACCGCTACATCATTAAAATATCATGATGATTTTGGGGTAAACTGGTCATTTACCAAAGTCCAGCATAAAAAGAATATTCTCGCCATAACATTCATGGTTATGAGGTAATGTGATTTTCTATGAAAAAATTCTGGAAGGTTTTTTTAATTACTTTCTTATCGTTATTATCAGTTCTGATTATTACGGTCAGCATTGTCTCGTGGCTTGTTTTCACCCCTGAACGATTAACCCCATTGTTCGCAAATCAGGCCGAAAAAATCATCACCTGCCAATCAGAAATTGGTGAAGTTGACTTAACGCTGTTCAGTACCTACCCGAATTTTGGATTTAAGGATCAAAAATTTTGCATTAATAAATCCCGTACCTGGTGCGTCCAGTGATACACTGGTTAAAGTGGAAGAGCTACTTGGTATTATTGATGCAGATGCATGGAGGAAAAGGAAAGAATTGATCCTGGTCGGATTGGAGCTGACCGGGGGATCTATTAATGTTTATTCAGACAGCCTGGGAAATACCAATTATGACATTGTAGCCACAGATACTACTTCATCCGCCCGAAACAGATTCAGAAACAACATTGCCCATTATGGACATCAGGAATGTTGTACTGAATGATGTCAACCTTCAATATAATGATCTTTCAACCAAACTAAATAGCAGTCATTCGTGACCTTTCCGCTAAAATTGCCGGAACTGTTAAGCAGGATAATATCAGTGGCAATATAAAGGTGACCACACCGGAGATCTCGTTTGAATATGACGGAGAAAAATATCTTGAGCAGGCTTCGATACAGTTGGATATTCCGGTCGATGTCATACCATCACGTCAGTTTATAAACCTTAAAAATGCAAAGATCTCAATCAATGATCTGGAATTATTGCTGAACGGAACCGTTGAAAATGACACCGTCAACCAGCACATTATTACAGATATTGGATTATAAGCTTTCATCCTGGCCGCTCAGAAGCATGCTGGCATTGGTGCCACCCTCATTTCATTCCAAGCTTGAAGGAATTGATGGTGATGGGCTTCTGACATCAGAGGGGAGTATCAAAGGTATCCTGAATGATTCCCTCATGCCACTGATGGACATACATCTGCTACTGGAAAAAGGAAAGATGAAATATGACGGTTTTCCACTACCCTTGAATGGATATTGAAGGTGATATTGATTTTTATTCCGATTTAAAAACCGACTCCATTTCGTTTGTGCGTATTAACCGTTCAATGCCAGAACGCCCCAATCAACCGTTAAGATTGAAGGGTTGGTGAATCACCTCTTTACAGATATTCATTGTGATCTTACAACGAATAACCGCTTAACACTTGATGAGTTTGCTCCGATGATACCGGACAGTATGAAGGTTAGAACTCAAGGGGACATGCGGTTCGGGAAGGTAAAATCAACTTTTTCTTTGTCCCAATTAAAGAAGATGCAGCTTGAAAGAATGAAGTTGTCCGGCTCGATAACCCTGTCGGATTTTGATGCTGCCTACGATAGTATTATCACTTAAAACTGACCGGTCAAAAATTGATTTTGCATTGCCCAACCAGAAAGCATCAGCAAAAAACACAAAATTTGCTTTTGCTACATCCTTTCGGACAATCTTGTCAGCAGGTAAACTTGAAAGCTATAATGCATCACTGCAAAATGCAGTCATCACACTTGAAACATCAGATGTAAGAGATACTACCAGGATACCGGATCTAATATGCTCCTTTAACATGGATTCTTTATATGCCGAGATGGATACCATGAGCATTGCGATTGCAAAACCAGATGGCAAAGTATCCTTATCTCCCAGGGCTGACCAGCCTGATCAGCCCAGGATCATGTTCTCTTACAATAGTGATCAATTAAAAACCTACCATGGGACAAAACTCGGCTGTGGTTAAAAAAATCAACATGGACACTGATATCCTGAATGACAATACCCAGGAAGATATCTTTCTGCAATGGCTTGTCAAAGGTTTTATTGACATGGATCAGGGTAGTATTACCTTATCAGACTTTCCTCATCCCATTGAGATCCCCTCAGTAAAAATGAATTTTGAACCCGAATCTTTCAGCATTAGAGGAAAGCAGCTTAAAAATTGACAAATCTGATTTTCAGTTAACAGGCGATCTGAAACAACGTATTATCATATTTCAGGGGCGATTCAATACTTAGGGGTAACTTCAGTTTTGTTTCGGACACGACCGATATTGAACAAATAATGGCGCTTACAAGTGGAATTGGGAATGAAGATACAACAGCAGTAGAAGAACCTGAAGCTTCTGACAGTGATTCAACATATACAGGTCCATATATGGTGCCAAAGGGAATAGATGTGTCGCTGGATACCTATATTAAAATAGCTACCCTGGGAATTGATACGGCTACAGATATATTTGGCAAGTGCAGGTTTAGGATGGTATCTTATTGCTTGATGAACTTACCTTTGATACCCCGGCTGCCAGGATGCAATTAACATCAATGTACCGTACCCCACGAAAAAATCATCTTTATCTCGGACTGGATTATCATATGCTCGATGTTGAGATCGGTGAATTGTTAACCATGATCCCTGACATTGATTCACTGATGCCTATGCTGCGGTCATTTGAAGGGGAAGGAGAATTTCACATTGCTGTTGAGACATACCTGGACTCCACGTATAACATTAAAAAATCAACCTTGCGGGGTGCCTCATCCATCAAAGGGGATGACCTGGTATTGATGGATGGGGAGACATTCAGTGAGATTGCCAAAAAGCTCAAATTCAATAAAAGAACTGAAAACAAAGTTGATTTTTTATCTGCCGAGTTCACTATTTTCCGTAACGAAATTGATATTTACCCATTCCTGATCGTGATGGACAAATACAAGGCAGTGGTATCCGGACGGCATAATTTTGACATGAGTTTTGATTACCATGTATCCATTGTAGATTCTCCATTGCCAATAAAACTGGGAGTAGATTTAAAAGGCAATATGGATGATATGTACGTTAGTCTGGCCAAGTGCAGATATGCGGAGTATTATCGACCCGCAGCCAGGCGGGATGTTGAACGCAAACAACTGGAGCTAAGGAAGATGATCCGTGAAGCACTGACCCGAAAGGTGAAAGATTGATAATAACCTTACGATATTTTAGAAAAGGAAGAAAAATTTATAGAAATTAAAGATCAATCTAAGGCTTTGGGTTGAAACATATGGAAATGCAAAAAATGAAATAATTATTTTTCTCCAGGACCATCATTCCAGGATATAATGTAGTTTTACTGGTATAATGGCCGCCATCCTATCCATAAATAATCTTTCGAAGATTTACCAGAAAGGTGAAGTGGAGATTCCTGCAGTCAGGGAAGTAAGTTTTGAGGTTCCGGGTGGTTCGTATCTATCCATTGTAGGAAAGTCAGGCTCTGGAAAATCGACCCTGCTAAACCTGGTAGGTGGACTGGACAGGCCGACTTCAGGAACCATTCAATTTAACGGAAAGGACTTGGGGAAAATGAGCCGCTATCAGTTGGCTCTTCACCGCAGGCTAAGTGTAGGGATGATCTTCCAATCATTTAATCTATTGCCAAAGCGCACAGCCATAGAAAATATTATCTTACCCATGACTTTTGCAGGTATTCCCCGGCGGCAAAGAAAACCCCAGGCCCAAGAGCTGCTGGAACAGGTTGGGTTGGGTGGCAGGATTAACCACTTTCCCTCAGAGCTTTCAGGGGGTGAGGCCCAGAGAGTGGCCATTGCCAGGTCCCTGGCCAATGAACCACAAATGATCCTGGCAGATGAACCCACAGGTAATCTTGACAGCAGTACGGCCGGGGAGATCATCGACCTATTAGTTTCACTGAACAAAGACAAAGGATTAACCATTTTGATGGTAACTCATGATAAGGAAACAGCAGAATTGGTTTCCGACAGCATGATAACCTTAAAAGACGGTAGCATCATATGAACCTGCAGGACATGACCATAATGGGATTTTCGAATCTCTGGAGCACCCGGCTCCGGTCCACCCTGACCATCCTGGGAGTGGTTATTGGGATTGGTGCGCTTACTTCCATGGTATCTTTTGGAACCGGTATGCAGAAGAACCTGACGGATGCATTCACGAAGAATGACCTGTTCACCAGCATGAACGTTACCCCCAAAGACCTGAATGTGGATGAGCTGATGAGCGGGGACCTTTCAGGCATCGGGGAAATGATGGATGAAAAGCCCAAACCGCTTACAGATTCAATCCTGGAGGCGATCAGGGATATGGAGGGGGTGCAACTTGCTTTCCCCGATGAATCCTTTGCCGGGAAACTGAAATTCAATGACAAGGAGGTCAGTAAAAATATGCAGCCCATCCCGGCTGCAGCGAGTGAATTTTTCCCATATAATGACCTCCTGGCAGGGGAACTATACCCCCACGACAGCAGTCTGGCTGTCGTTATTAAGTGGGAAACATTGAGGGATCTCGGCCTGATCGTCGATTACCCGGATCTGGACTATACTCTTTCCAGGGAAGACAGCTTGAAAGGTACACGCATCATATCCCCCGATTCCATTCTTGGCCGGAAAATTACCCTGGTAACAGCTGAGCTGAACATCCCCGCAAATCCCCTGGGTATCCTAATGGGACAGGATTTTGAACCATTTGAAGAAAGCAGGAGAGAGTATACGATCTGTGGCATTACCAACCCACGTGGTGAATTCACTTTTGACCATTCCCGCAGTGCCCTGGCAATTCCTCCTGTTACTGCCAGGAAAATACCCCGCCTGAGTTTTTCCAGTGTATGGGATATCCTCGGGGAGGGAAAGGAAGAAGGTACCTACAGCTCCATATATGTCAGGGTAGACGAAATGGAGAACCTGACTCCTGTTAGGGAAAAGATTGAAGCCATGGGAGTGGGCGTTTTTGCCCTGGCAGATGAACTGGAGGAGATAAAAAGGGCCTTCCTGATCATGGACAGCCTGCTGGGGGCCATAGGTACTATTGCATTGATCATTGCTGCCCTGGGGATCATCAATACAATGCTGATGTCAATTCTTGAAAGAACCCGCGAAATCGGAGTCATGAAAGCCGTAGGTGGCAGTGAGAATGAGATCAAGTTCATTTTCTTTGTGGAAGCAGCCTGCATAGGACTTGTCGGGGCCATTTTTGGTCTGATGCTGGGATGGTTGGTAACCAGGATTGCCAACCAGGTTATGAATACCATGGTCCTGCCTGATAACCAGGGCCCCATAGACCTTTTCTATTTCCCGGTCTGGTTGATCCTGGGGGCCGTTGGATTTTCTGTTTTTGTGAGCCTGGCAGCCGGACTCTACCCGGCCATACGCGCAGCACGTATTGATCCGGTCAGGGCATTGCGGCATGATTGACATATCACTACACCAATATATATGATCATAACTGGCAGATGTCACTGTATGCAACCTGAACCTGATAGAGATCCCTCCCAGCGAAATTCTAAAGATGAATATCGAGATGACCATCGTTGACCGTAAAATTGTTTACAAACGGGCCGGAGAGGGATATTCCTCATTTTGAGGGATTTTTATTTAGAATCGTTCTAAAAAAGCCTGGATACCATACCCAGTTGTCAAAAATACCAAACTATCCACCTTTCCGTTTCGTATAAATGCCAATGACCATCCTGTTTCTCAATGATGTGACACAGGTTTATTATACGATATGTGGTCAAATGGGCAGGATCAGAACATATCTTATACTAATATTACCTGTAGTTGTTTCACTCAACACCTATTCCCAGGATTGTAGCATTGTATCCAAGGCGAATGATATCCTACCGGACAGGCTATGCTCTCCTGTTGGGGTTGTTTGGGAGGTCATCTACAGGGGTGTTAATGATGGAGGGGCAGATGTTGAAATTTTGTTTGAATGGGATGACGGCGACAGCCAATTGGTATCGGCCACCAATTTATATCCTGATTCGAGTGTCAGTGAATGGGGTGCAACTACCACCCACACCTATATTGCATCTGACCAGTGCAATTACCATCCGCTCGCAACACTGGTGGTAGATGGGGTTGAGTGCACCTCATCAGAACAGGAACAGATAGTAACTGTCTGGGACGATGATAATCACAATGGAGGTGAGGTTCATATTTCTCCTTCTGTCTGGCCCATTTGTTTTGGTAACGGTGACAATGCCCAATTTACAGATGAGACCATCTTCAATTGTGTCCCACCTCAGGAAAATGATGTGCCGAATACGGATACCAGGTGGATACAGTGGGTTTATGGCACTGACATCACAATGACCGGAGCTCCTGTCACCATCAACGGAAATCCCCAGGTCTACCCCTACTATGGCAACGTAATAACCCTTCCAGGTCCCGTAACAGGTTCAGGTGAAGTGAGTGAAGTTATGAACGTGGCCAATGATAAACTGATCGGACAATATTTCGAGATAACCTTACGCTATTGGAATTTTTGTAATCCCTATGATGACCCCAATATCCCGGGTCCGCCAGCTGATCCCGTGAATGGTGACTTTGACCCTGTTACCAATACAGCCATCATCCTGATCGTAGCTTTTCCAAATGTTACGATCGATGATCTTCCACCAATATGTACTACCAGTGGAAATATAAACATGACAGCTTCACCCCAGGGAGGTACCTGGAGTGGGACAGGCATAGTGGATGCCCAGAATGGGACTTTCTCCCCCGCTAATGCGGGAGCAGGGAATCATATCATCAGGTATGACTATGTTGATGGAAATGGCTGTGATGGTTGGGACACAAGCATTGTATCTGTCAGGCCACCGCCACCGGTCACTATCACGCCCGTACCCCCTGCCTGTATCAATGACCCGTCCTTTCAACTGGTCTCCTCATATCAGTGGGGTACCTGGTCAGGTCCCGGTATCACAGATGTCATAAATGGCATATTCTCACCCCAGGAGGCTGGGGTAGGTATGCACTGGATAGTCTATGAAACCCAGCCGGATGCAAATGGTTGTGTGGGGAAGGATAGCATAAGGATCCAGGTTTTTGACCTGCCAACCGCCAGGTTCAATACCCCTGACACTGCCTTCTGTGACAGGAAAAACAACAATAAAACCTCCATTGATCTCCTGATCCATAATGGCAGTACATTCGATCTGGTCTGGGTGAACAAGGGCATATTAGATACACTCAGTTTTGCAGATACCGGGGCATTCCGGTTAACGGTAAATAATTATGCCGGCCTCAATGAATATCGCCTCATCAAGATCATCGAAACGAGTACGGGCTCAGCATGCGAAAATCTACTGTATGATACAGTCAGAGTAACCGTCTGGCCTGGACCTGACACCACCCTGCTTATTGAAAAGAACGGCGTTTGCAGTCCCGTAACAGCTCATTTCCAGGCAGTCGAAGGGTACGCCCGATATGATTGGGATTATGGCGATGGAAGAATACAGAGCACCAACAGTGGTGATGTAATTTACACATACCTGAATTCAACCCAGGCTGATACCAGTTTCCAGATGAAACTGCTTATCACAACGTCCCATGGCTGTGTAGACAGCGTCCTAAGCAATATTGCCGTACATCCGAGTCCTTCAGCAGGAACCAACACGCCTGACACTTCATTCTGTGCTGTAGATGAGTTCAACCAGACTGAGATTGAAATCTGGATCGAGGGACAGAGTGGTTTGTTCGACCTTGTCTGGGAAAACAAAGGGGTCATTGACACCATATCATTTCCCGATACCGGTAATTATATTATCCCAGTAAACAATGCCCCTGGATTCAATGAATACCGCTTACTCAAATTAATCCAGCGATTTGACAACGGCCTGTGTGAGGCCATCTTGAATGACCTGGTCCGCGTAACTGTTTTTCCCCGACCCGATACTACCTTAACAATAACCAACGACGGTGTTTGTAGTCCCGTGGAATCAGAAATACAAGCATCCTACGGGTACCTGAGCTATGCATGGGATTATGGAGACGGAACCATGGATACCACTGACTATGGGCATGTGGTACATCATTACATTAATTCATCTGTCGATGTCGCTATCTTCCCCTTAAAACTGGTAATAGAAACCCTGAATGGATGTATTGATAGTGTTCAAAAGAGCATTACAGTCCATCCCCAACCTATCGCCAACTTCTTTCCTGATCCCGCGAAACAATACTGGCCCAATACAACAGTAAGCGTGGAAAATTTATCCAGTCAGGGATCCTGGTCCTACCACTGGGATTTTGGTGATGAAACCACTTCAGGTGAGAAGGATCCAGTCAGCCATATCTACGATACGTTCGGGGAATATGGCATAGAACTTATCGTCTTCAGTGAATTCTGTACGGATACTGCTATAAAATCAATTGACATCCTGCCACCTCCGCCCATAGCCGATTTTGCACCTGACACATCTGCTTGTCCCCCAGTTACGGTTACCTTCAGGAACAAAAGTATTTATGCGGAAACTTATCTCTGGGATTTTGATGACGGATCATTTTCTTCCGAGGAAAATCCAACCCATACTTTCTTTGTTAGCGGAACCTATACAGTAAAACTTACTGCCTACGGACTCTCCGGAGAAGCAGAGTTTACTCAGCCGGTTACTGTTTATGAAACACCTCAGGCCCTTTTTAATGTATTTCCATCAGAATCTGAGGATGTCAACCAGGTTTTCAAATTTTCAAATTCTTCGCTTAATTCAACCAAGTATATCTGGGATTTTGGTGATGGCACTACTTCTATGGAGGAAGAGCCCTATCATATTTATGGTAAAGCAGGAGAATTTAACATCACACTATATGTCTGGAGCAAGGATAATTGTCCGGATACCACTTCCCTGGATAACCTGCTGAAAATATCAGCAGGTGAAGGATATATCATGTTCCCCAATGTATTCCGCTGGAACCGTACCGGTCCAACAGGAGGTTGGTGGAATGAGGGTGAGATTGACAATACTGTATTCCATCCACATTTCATCAATGTAGATGAATACCGCCTAATTATCTACAGCCGCTGGGGTGAGCTTGTCTATGAATCCGATGAATTATACAAAGGATGGGATGGATATATCGACGGAAAAAATCCAGCCATTCAGGATGCCTATGTATGGAAAGTCTGGGTAACTTACGTTAACGGAAGGTCAGAAGTTTTAATCGGCGATGTTACCTTTCTCCATTGATCCCTGATTTTCAGGTTTTTGTGAATTTTATTTCAACTTAACTAATGTTTTAGTTGTTAAAACGAAATATTTAGTTTATTTTTGCGTTATAGTATTATGAAAATGAAAGAACTCACCAAAGCCGAAGAACAGATCATGATTATCCTGTGGGACCTGGAAAAGGGATTTGTAAAAGATGTGCTGGAACAATTCCCTGAACCCAAACCCGCTTACAATACGGTCTCAACAATCTGCAGGATCCTGGAGAAAAAGGGATTCCTCGATTATAAAGCTTATGGAAATTCACACCAGTACTACCCCCTGATAGGAAGGGATGTATACACGAAAGAGTACCTTAATAATTTTGTCGATAGTTATTTCGGTAATTCCATAGAGCAGCTGGTGTCCTTCTTTTCCAGACAGAACAAGGTCGACATAGGGGAAGCCGAAGGGATAATTGAGCTAATGAATAATGTAAAGGAGAAGAAGAAAGATGCATAATCTATTATTATACATACTGGAATCAGGCATCTGCCTGATGGTTTTCTTCCTCTTATACCAGGTATTTTTAAAGAAGGAAACATATTACAGGCTCAACAGGGCCTATCTGTTGTTTGCCCTGTCTTTTTCCATGCTTGCTCCTTTGCTGTCCATCAGTATTGGAACAGGACCATCCAGCCAGCTCATGGCTTACCGGATCGAACCTGTGATTGTTAATTCCCTGTCCACCGTGAATCCGGTTTCATCGGGATGGGATCCCTGGCAGTATTTCACTCTGGTTTACTGGATGGTCGTGGCCATACTCATCATCAGGCTTCTTTTCAACCTGTCCAGGATACGGAAAATATACAAGATGGGAAAAAAGCTGGATGATAAACCTTTTCGTTTGGTTCTGCATCCCCTGAATTATCCCCCCTTCTCCTTTTTCTGGCATATATTTATCAGCCGGAAGCATTATTCCGGATCTCCCATGGAAGAGATCATTGAGCATGAAAAGGCCCATGTACGCCAGCTTCACTCCTTTGACATCCTGCTGGCCGAATTACTGATCATTTTCCAGTGGTTCAATCCCCTGGCCTGGATTTATAAGAAAACAGTTACCGAAAATCATGAATTTCTTGCCGATGAGGCAGTTTTACACCGCGGTTTTAGTCCTGATGCCTACCAGCTCAGGATAGTTGCACAGTTATTTGGCATCCGATCAATGCCTGCAACACACAATTTTAACCAATCAATTATTCAAAAACGATTAAAAATGATGGAAAAACCGAAATCATCCTCAATAAATAAATTAAAACTGCTGCTTGTTTTTCCTGCAGCACTAGCACTCTTCTATGTATTTGCATGTACATCCACTGACTCCGATCTGTCTGCCCAGGAGCTCCCGGAGATAGCTGAAGAATCCCTGGTATATCTGAAACCTGATATCGCGGCAGAACCTGCCGGCGGTGTGATGGAATTCAGAAAATTCATTGCAACAAACGTGATCTATCCCGAGGAAGCCAAGAAAAATGCTGTTCAGGGAAAGATATATATTCAATTTGTCATTGATGAAAAAGGAAAGGTGATCGCCAATGTTGAAAATAACGGGAAGATCCCTCCTCCTCCTCCCAAGGGTGAAAAAGACACCCTGCCACCTGAGGTTACAAAGGCAGAGGGAATAGTCTGTGTCGGATACCGGCCAGTAGATGGTGATGAGTCAGCCGAAGACTATACAGAGGAACAAAAACAGTTACTCATCGATGAAGCCATACGGGTGATACAGTTGCCCTATGAATGGACCCCGGCACAAAAGGACGGTGAGCCGGTCAAGACACAGTGGACCATGCCCATACAATTTGTATTACAGTAGTAAGATGGACCAATCATCCCGATCTCTGTCCGTATAAACCCGGACAGTAACCGGGATGATTGATATTTTTTTAATTTTGTAGCTTACATAAATGAGTTAGCTATGAAACGGAGAACCCTCAACATATTATTTGTTATTTTCCTTTTTGTATTCACCTCCAAGGCTCAGGATTATCACTCGGGACTCGGACTTCGGGCCAGTGTTTCACCGGGCATTTCGTTCAAGCATTTCTTCACTACCAACATGGCTGGGGAAGGGATACTGACAGTCAGATGGGGCGGATTTAATGCAACCGGACTGGCCGAATGGCATTTACCCGTATTTGATACGGAAGGTTTCTACTTCTTTTACGGAGGCGGTGCACACGTGGGGGTATGGGATGCCGCAAGAGATTATTACGGCACAACGAAAACCGGCACAAACCTGTTCCTCGGGGTGGACGGGATTATCGGACTGGAATATGCTTTCATGGATATCCCGCTTTCCATCGGGTTGGATTGGAAACCAGGGATGAATGTGATCTCCGATTTTGGATTTTTCTTTGATGACCTGGCCCTCTCCTTTCGTTATCTATTCCGCTAAGTCATGCGGACGGACCAATCTAAAATGGCTGCACGGGCAGGCTGGATATCCATCCTGGTCAATGTTCTGCTGTTTGGCCTGAAATATTGGGCAGGTATTGCATCTGGCTCTGTGGCCATCATTGCTGATGCCTGGCATACATTATCCGATTCCATTACTTCCATCATCGTGGTTATCAGTATTAGGATTGCCAGCCGTCCGGCGGATGAAGAACATCCCTTCGGACATGGCAGGGCAGAGATCATGGCTGCCACCATCATCGGGGTATTGCTTGCCGTAATCGCAGTGGAGTTCTTCATTGAATCCACACAAAGACTGGTCCAACGGGAAGCAGCAAGCTATGGTACCATCGCCATCGTGATTACAGCTTTATCTGTCCTGGCAAAGGAAGGACTCGCCAGGTATTCCATAATCGCTGGAAAAAAGAGCGGTTCGAGGTCCATTAAAGCAGACGCCTGGCATCACCGCAGCGATGCTATATCCTCACTTGTGATCCTCGCTGGGATTTTCCTGAACAAATTCATCTGGTGGATAGACGGAGCCATGGGCATGCTGGTAGCCCTTCTGATACTGCATGCAGCCTATGGTATCCTGAAGGATGTATTCAACGCCATCCTGGGCGAAAAACCCGATAAACAAATCCTCAATAAGATCAACGATATTTGCTTAAAGCATTATGAATCGGCTGTGTACCCTCATCACATACATGTCCACCATTATGGCGAACATACAGAGATGACACTCCATATTAAGCTCGAAAAGAGCCTTACACTGGAAGGAGCGCATAACATTACCTCGATGATTGAAGATGATATCAGGACAGAGCTGGGGATTGAAGCGACCATCCATACCGAACCACGCATCGGCAAGATCCCTATTTGAGCTTACCCAGGATTTTATCCATGATCCAGTTTACATGGGATCCTGAATCACCTTTTGATGGACTTGTACCCAGCCCTTGCAATTCTTCTACTACGGACCTTATCATGGGCATCTGGACATGTTCAGGCGGACCTATGGGGAATTCCTGTTTACCCTTCTCAGAAATCAATTCGATGGGCGTGAACTGAAAACAGGAGAAACGGATCCTACCCTTTTCCCCAATTATTTCTATGGAATCTGCAGCCACCTCTTTGCTGGCTACAAAACACCAGGTTCCGGCATACAGCAGGCCACTCTCAAAGATAAGGTTTGCCGTGACAGTATCTTCAGCCTGATACAAACCTCCCCTATTGGCATGCCATCCCTCAACCGATCTTACGGTCCCAAAATAATAAGTCAGAATGTCCAGTTCATGGCAACCCATATCATAGAAATACCCTCCCCCACTGATTTCCGGCACCAATCTCCAGGGCAGGTTTTGCGGGTCATTGTCCTCTGCCCTTGGAGGTACTATCAGGCTTGATTGTACCATGAGGACTTTACCGATGACCTGGCTTTGAAGCAATTCCTTCACCTTCAGAAAATATTCCATACTGCGCCGGTAGTAGGCAACGAAAATGGGCACACCTGTTTCTGAGGACACCCGGTTCATTTCAAGGCATCCTTGATAATCAAGCGCCATCGGTTTTTCAACATAGACTGGTTTTCCTGCCCGCATGGCCATAATGGCATATTCTTCATGAGAAGAGGGGGGTGTCGCAATATACACGGCAGTTATCTCCGGGTCTTTCACCAGCTTATCAGCCGAATCGAATACCCAAGGTACATTATGTCGATCTGCATAGGACGAAGCCTTAGATTTGGTCCTGCTGTTCACACCGTACAGGGATGAGCCATGTATTTTATTAAATGAAGGGGCACTCTTCTTTTCGGTCACATCTCCGCAACCAATCATTCCCCATCTTATTGATTCCATAATTTATTGTATTTTTCTTCAATATATTAATTATTTCTTTTCCTTACCTTTGCAAAAAGCCAAAACATCAGAAATATGAAACCATTACATACAACCCTGTGTTTTTGTCTTTCTCTCCTGTTCGCCAGTTTTTGTTTACAAGATTTGCATGCTGGCAGCTTGCCTTTAGGCAAGCACTATCAGGATTCTTCAGAGTACCAGTCCTTTGAGGGAAAAGTCGTTGAAATCCAGACCGGTAAACCAATCATTTTCGCCAGTATCTTCCTTTCTGGAACAAACATTGGAACCGTATCCAATTCAGAAGGGGAATTTCTCATAAAGATACCTATGTTCCTCAAAAACAAAGTTATTGGTTTTTCGAGTATTGGGTATAAGAATCTTGAAATACCAATAAGCCAGTTAAATCCTGAAGGCAATCTGGTCGAACTTGAGCCAAATCCCATTCTGATTGAAGAAGTAACCATCGTGAACCAGGATGCAAGGGATCTTCTTAACATGGCATTACAGAGCATTCAGGATAACTATAGCAATGACCCGGTGATGATGACTTCCTTTTACAGGGAAACAATCAAACAAAACAGAAATTTTGTTTCTGTTTCCGAGGCTGTTCTGGATGGTTATAAGTCCTCCTATATAAATATAAGTGATATGGACCGGGTGAAGGTTTTCAAGGGCCGGAAAAGCCAGGATGTAATGAGGATGGATACCGTCCTTTTCAAACTGCAGGGAGGTCCCCAGACCATGTTCCTGCTGGATATCGTAAAGAACCCCGGGGAATTGTTCGACGAGGAGATCATGGATTATTATATATACCAGATGGGCGGGATCATCAATATCAATGACAGGCAGGCCTATGTCATTACTTTTAAGCAACTGGAACACATTGATTTCCCCCTTTATTCGGGAAAGATTTACATTGGGGTAAATGATTATGCAATTGTCGGAGCAGAATTCCAGATCCCCGAGGAGAACCTGGAAAAATCAAACCAGTATCTCATCCGGAAGAAACCGATAGGTATGAGGATTAGTGTAAATAATGCAAATTATCTTGTGAGCTATAGGTTGATAGAAGACACCTGGCATTTGAATTATGTCAGAACGGAATTAATGTTTACGGTCCGATGGAAAAAGAAGCTGTTCCGGTCGAGGTTCACTACCATGACAGAAATGGCAGTGACAGATATTGACACCAGGAATATTACCAAATACAAGTTTCGTGAAACTACGAAGAGGAGTGATATCTTCGCGGAACAGGTAAGCAATTTTGAAGATCCAGATTTTTGGGGTGATTACAATATTATCCAGCCTGAGGAGACAATCCAGTCTGCCATCCAGAGGATAGAACGTAAACTTCAAAGAAGGGACAGATAGGATATCAAAATAGGGTATACCTGTTTTCATGCATCATAGGTACAGAAAACAACTAATACTTATATGCAAATGAAAACTGTATCCTCACACAAACGTTTTGGAAATCCGTTATTAATAGCTCTTTTATTAATCCTCTTACTCTCCCTGGCATTTGCCTCTGTGAGCCTTGCCACAGCCGTACCAGATGAGCAATCAACGGAAGACACCCTTGCCTATAAATCCTACACAGGTAAAATTCTGGACAGCAAGACCAATAAACCAGTGGTCTTTGCCAACGTTATCCTGAAGGGAACCAGTATAGGAACGGTTACCAATGCCGACGGGGACTTTCTGATCAAGGCACCTGCAAAATCAGATGTCCAGGTAATCGAGATTAGCTATATCGGATATTCAACAAAACTTATTAAGCTCCCTGAACTGGAAGGTGACAATACCAGCATAATGCTTTCAGCAGTGACTTTACCGATTGAAGCCGTAACGGTTTCTTATGGAAATCCTGTCCAATTATTGCTGACAGCCATTAATAATATACCAAAAAATTATTCTGTAGATCCCGTTATGCTCAAAGCTTTCTACCGGGAAACCATCACGCAGAATCGGAATTATGTTGGTGTGGCAGAGGCTGTGTTAGATATTTACAAAACGGACTATCTGAACAGTGCAGGAGCAGACCGTCCATTGATATACAAAGGCCGGAAAAGCCAGGACTATAAAAAGATGGATACCGTCATCGTGAAACTGCAGGGAGGCCCTTATGTTAGCCTGATGCTGGACATTGCCAAACATCCGGGGGAAATTCTATCATTAGACATGATGGATCAATATGTTTATACTTATGGGGGAACTACATCAGTACAGGACAGGCAGGCCATAATTATAAAGTTTGAACCCAATGAATATGTTAATATGCCACTATACAGGGGAAGCATCTACCTGGATGTTGAGAACCTGGCCTTCATAGGAATGGATTTCCTGCTGGATGAAAAGATGATCGCAGATGCTGCAGCTTTGTTTATTCGCAAAAAACCAGCCTCCATGAAGGTGGATATTGAATCAGCAAATTACCTTGTCAAATACAGGGTATATGAAGATACCTGGTACCTGTCCTATGTCAGATCAGAATTGAACTTCAGATGCAAATGGCAGAAGAAGCTATTCAGTTCCAAATTCGGACTTATGACAGAGATGGCTGTTACAGATCTGGACAGAGAAAATATCACAAAATACAAGTATAAGCAGGCCGCCAGAATGTCTGATATCCTTTCTGAACAGGTCTCACAATTTGAAGATCCTGATTTCTGGGGTATTGACAATATCATAAAGCCTGATGAGTCTATAGAAGCTGCCATCGCAAAATTGAGCAGAAAGATGAGAAGAAGATTGTAATTGGAATTCTCGGGGTTAGTGGTAATTTTGCGAATGGTTTACCAGTCCTGGTACATTACTGCCTTCTGCCGGTAACCGGGACTGGTTCTTTTAAGGGCACTGACAAATGAAAATATTGAAAGAAAAACAGGTCATAAGCAGAATCCGGAAAGGAGATGAAAAGGCATTCGAATGGCTGTTCAGGCAATATTATGAAAAGCTTTGCCAGTGGGCATATCATTACCTTCATGACCTTGATTCATCAGAAGAAATAGTCCAGGATCTGTATTATAATCTATGGCGGAACAGGGCCTCCATGGAATTCCATGTGTCCGTAAAGTCCTATTTGTTTAAGGCAGTATCCAATAATTGCAAGATGCTGATCAGGAAGAAGGGAAGGCATACTGCCATAGAAGCCGATCTTGCATCTTTGAACCGTGAATCAGTTACCGAACCAGAGGAATTGCTTGAAGTTAAAGAAATACGAGAAGTCGTTAATAGAACCCTGGAGGAATTACCAGAGAAACCTGCTCAAATCTTCCGGATGAGCAGATACGAGGGATTGAAGTACAGGGAAATTGCAGAGAAATTATCCATTTCGATAAAAACGGTCGAAGCCAACATGGGCAAGGCACTTAAAATTTTCAGGAAAAACCTGCAAGAATATATATAGCACCAGATATGAGGACAAATTGGACATTGATGGCAAAGGTACTTTCAGGCGAAGCAGACCAGACAGAGATTCTTACGCTGAATGAATGGTCCCTTCAAAACAAGAAAAACAAACAATTGATAGATATGTTAAGAAAGAACTGGGAATCAATAGAGCCAGAACAAGGGAAGATAAGGGTAGATACAGACCTGGCCTGGATGAATCTCCGTAGCAGGCTGGAAAATGATGGCCTGTTGTCAGATCGGGTTGATGGTCCAGGCCGAAAGATAGGGCTGCCACAAATGATGAGGGTAGCTGCGGCGGTGGTCCTTCTTGTTGGACTAAGCATCATTTCTTACCTGATCCTGGCTCCTGGCTCCAGCACTGTCAGGCTTTCAGCCAGCACCACTGATATTCAGGAATTTGGCATCCTGCTACCCGATGGTTCAGAAGTAGATTTGAATGCTTTTTCAAAATTCGAGTACAGGCTTACAACATCAGGCATTCGATATGTCAAACTGACCGGCGAGGCCTGGTTCAGCGTAAGCAGTGATCCTGTTCATCCTTTTATAGTAGAGGCCGGAAGTGGAGTGATCAAGGTAACCGGTACTTCATTCAGTGTCAGGACCAATCCGCATAAGGACCGCATAGAGGTCTATGTAGCATCCGGCAATGTCCGGTTTCAGAAGGCCCGCCAGGACGACAAGGCCCTAAACCTGGAACCCGGCACAATGGGTGTGCTCGAACAAAATCGCCTGCAGGAAGAAAAAACCATTGACATGAACTATCTTTCATGGAAAACCAGGAAGTTGGCCTTCCGGCAGACACGTTTGGGAGAGGTGGCTGACGCACTGAAAAGAACATATGGCACAAATATCCGTTTTGATAATGAGATGCTGGAAGATTGTCTTTTTAACGGTACATTTGACCAGCAACCCGTCGACTCTGTTATGAAAGCAATTCAGATTGCATTCAACCTGGATATGGATCAGGATAAAAACACCTTCATCTTTTCCGGAAGCAGTTGCAATTGATACAGGTCCCGGGGCAATTAATAAAACAAGCCTTGGCAAGAGCAGACGAAAGAAAAATCTATCTGATCTTTCACCTCCCTTATTTTTCAAGGCGGTTTTTCTTGATATTTCTTCTTTCATCAGGAGTTTACTGTTATTCCCAGAAAGCTCATGGCGAAATTCATGTCTCCCTTCCCGACACAAGCCTTACCCTCGAAAAATCACTGCAGCTGCTCGAAGGAGAAACGGATCTATACTTCTCTTACAATACGGAGATACTTGATCTAGATGATGAATACATTTGGCAGCGAGGCGAATATGCCCTAGAAACTATATTACAGGTAATTAAAGAAAGGCAGAATGTAAATTATACGCTTGTCGGAAACCAGGTTGTATTTTATTTGCCCGGTAAGGAGCCGGGGATGGTCGTACCTATTGAGGAAAGAGATCCGAATCAAATCAGGAAAATAACCGGTCAGATACTTTCCGGCATGGATAGGACCCCACTGGAATTTGCAACCATCTGGATCCCGGCCACCTGGGAAGGGACCATCTCCAATTCAAATGGCACATTCCTCATCAACCTGCCCGGGCCTAATCCACCTGACACCATTGCCGTAAGCTGCATGGGTTACAGCAGCAAGAGATTAGCCCTAAGTGACCTGCATGACTCTGTAAACCATATTTTCCTGAGCCCGGCCATCATCCCTATACAAGAGGTAGTCATCCGAAGATCAGAACCATTATATTTGATTAAACAGGCATTGGAGAAAATCGATAATAACCACGCAAGCGAACCTGTCATTGAAACAGCATTTTACCGGGAATCAGTACAGAAAAATACCTCCTATGTCATGGTATCTGAGGCTGTCATTGAGATCTACAAACCGGGTGGGACTGTACCCACTGAACAGGTCAGGCTGTTAAAGGGACGTAAGAATTTGGATATCAAAGAAATTGACACAGTAATGGTCAAATTGAAAGGGGGACTCCAGACCAGTTTTCTGCTGGACATTATCCGATATCATCCTGATTTTCTTGATCCTGAGCTTTTTCATTATTTTTCCTATAAAATGGCAGATATTGTCACTGTCCAGGATAGGAGTACTTATGCCATTGATTTCAGTCAGAAATCACATACAGACCCTCCGCATTACCTGGGCCGTATCTATATTGACATGGAGACAATGGCTTTTCGCGGGATTGAAATGGAGGTTGACCCACAGACAATTTCCAGCGCTACCAATTCCATGGTGTTAAGAAAGCCTAGAAATATGAAGGTGAGGCCTCTTTCAGCAGCCTACCAGGTGAGCTATAAATCTGATGGTAATAAGTTTTACCTTTCCATGATCAGGGCGGATGTAAAATTCCGGATCAGAAAGCGGAAGAAAATCTTCAGTAATGAGTACAGGACAATCACTGAAATGGCTATTACTAAATTGCAGACTGATCAGGCCGGTCGTTTTAGGTCCAGGGAAACCACCGATTCGGCGGATATTTTTGCAGACCTTCTCGGTGGGTACGACTTCGAATTCTGGGGACCCTATAACATCATCACCCCTGATGAATCATTGGATGAAGCGCTGAAGAGGATCAGTCGGTTAATGGAAATTGATGTTGATGAGTAATCCTGCCTGTCGCATAACTTATCTTCGAAATGTATTTAAATAATCGTCCCACTATTATGCTGTGTTGTTTTCTCCTGGCGCTTTCTCCATCAGCTCCTTAATCTCACACTGGATTTTTTTCTCTTTAAAGAGTAAAAATGTCAATCCTGCCAGGACACAAAATGCAGAGCCAACAAAACCGTTCAGTCTGATCCCGAGATCATCACCCGGGTCTTTTCCCCAGACAGTAAGTATGGTAAACAACATGATCCCGACAGTCATGCCCAGCTTGTAGAAAAAATTCCTGACGGCAAAATACATACCCTCTTTGCTTAATCCTGTTTTTAGGCTGTCAAGCTGTGCCACTTCAGCAATGATGGCATATGGCAAAATCCCTAGTATGGCTACAGGGAGAGAGGCCAGCAGGGCAAAAAGGTAGATCTGTGATTTTGGGGGAAGGGGCAGTTTACCCAGAAAGAAAATGGCCAGGAAAACAACCCCCAGGAATATCAAAGCTGATGAGACCAGGATCTTTTTCTGGATAAATTTTGAAAGATGGAGTACGAGTGGATAGAAAACCAATGAAACAATGATCATTAATCCAAGGACCTTGCTGCCCATGGACTCTTCCAGGTCAAGTAAAACCTTTAAATAATATAACATACCGCTGGCAATAATGGCGACCGCCAGAAAATAGGAAAAATCTGCAAACAGGAATAGCCTGAAATTATAGTTCCCGAGTGTTTGTCCCAATGATTTCCAAAAAGAAACCTTGGCCGGTTTTCCCGGACAACAGGACTTTTCATTGATGCTGAAAACAGGAAGTGCAAGTAATACAGCTGCCACCACACATATAATCCCGATGGCTGCCTGAAATGAGCGTAAACGTTCACTGAAAGGAAGGAGATCTTCTAGCCGGGAAGCCATCAGGGGCGTCTGTGCCGCAATGACCATACCGATCACGTAGGCCAGGGAAAGCCATGTCGATAAGGTTACTTTTTCCCTGCCAGAGGGAGCCAGCTCAGGCATGAGGGCATTATAAGGGATGAAATAAATGGTCAGGAAAAGATAAAATAAGGTCAGTGTGACTATCAACCAGGCAACATTCTGATGACTCTCAGTTAACCTTAAAGGCAGAAAAACGGCCATACAAAATACAACTGCCGGGATCCAGCCAATCCGCATAAAGGGGACCCTTCTGCCCTTTTCGTTTTCAGAACGGTCACTCAACCAGGCAATGAGCGGGTCAGAAATGGCATCGAACAGCCTGCCACCTGCAACGATCAGGGCAAGGATGGAAAAGAACCCGAGATAAATAACTGAAGGAATCAGTGTGTTTAGTCCCGCATTATTCGGAGGAAGGTAAATATAAATAAGCATGACTGAAACAATGTTGATCAGGATAGACCATCCGGCCATGCCGGCTGAGTATGCAAGTATGTATTTATATTTGAGCCTACGGGGTGGCATTGTGGGACTTCAATATACTAAAAATGCCTGTTGTTTTGATTTTTACAAGTATATTTGGTCATGACCAGAAATTACCTCCTGTTTTTACTGGCCCTGTTCGCCAACCTGCAATCTTTTGCCCAATGGGAACCAAAAATATCTCCCATAATTACCCCATGGGGTGAAAAGCTGGACACAAACAATGTACTCCCCGAGTATCCTCGTCCCCAGATGGTCCGTGAAAACTGGATGAACCTGAATGGAAGCTGGGATTTTACCATGACCGACTCAGCTAGTGAAGTCCCCCAAAACTTTGATGAGAGAATACTTGTACCATTCTGTGTGGAATCAACCCTCAGTGGGATTACCGGTAAAGTTACCAGCAAGGATGCCATGTGGTACCGAAAAAACCTGCAAATGGACCTACCTGCAAATGGACAAAGGGTCCTCCTGCATTTTGGAGGTGTGGACTGGCATGCAAGCCTATGGATCAATGGACAGAAGATAGGAGAGCATGCAGGTGGCTACGATCCTTTTTACTTCGATATAACGGAGGCACTGAATAAAAAAGGTAACCAGGATATTATCTTGCGTGTATGGGATCCAAGCAATGAAGGTTTTCAGCCAAGGGGTAAGCAACTCCTGGATCCCAGAGGTATATGGTATACACCCGTATCAGGAATATGGCAAACCGTCTGGCTGGAAGAAGTACCGGCATCCCACATCTATGGCATCAGGGTCATACCTGATGTAGACAAAAATTCGGTAAGGGTAGAAAATCGGCTCAAAAACCGGGAGAAACATCAGTGGCTCAGGGTTTCGGTATGGGAAGGGGATTCCTGCCTGGTGAAACAGGAAACCCAGGAAGATTCAGTACTCAAATTAAGGATCCCCGACCCTCTGTTATGGTCACCCGACCATCCTCACCTGTATGATCTGAAAGTACAACTTTTGGAAAAGGAGGATACGGTGGATGAAATTGCCAGCTATTTTGGCATGAGAAAGGTAGAGATCCGGAAAGATTCTAATGAGATAAACCGGATCTTTCTGAACAACAAAGTGGTTTTCAACTTTGGTCCACTTGATCAGGGCTGGTGGCCGGACGGACTGTATACGGCGTCCGCCGATGATGCCCTGAAATATGATATTCAGATCACAAAGGCCCTGGGATTCAATACAGCCCGGAAACATACCAAGGTTGAACCAGCCCGGTGGTATTACTGGTGTGATAAACTGGGACTCCTGGTTTGGCAGGATATGCCGCGCTGTGCCGGCGGATTAAGTACCAATGCCTTGGAGGATGTGGAGCGTCCTTCCCTCCAAAAGGAAATATACCGCAGGGAATGGGAAGCCATCATCAAAGCATTTCGTCATTTCCCTTCCATCATTGCATGGGTGCCTTTCAATGAGGGCTGGGGACAATTCAAAACCAACGAGATCATGGACTGGACCAAAAAACTCGATACGCACACGCCTGGTTGACGGTCCCAGTGGATGGACTGATTTCGGAGGCGGAGAAATGCTTGATATCCATCATTATCCGGGTCCCGGTATCCCTCCCCTTGAAGAAGACCGGGCTGTGGTGCTGGGGGAATTCGGGGGACTCAAATACGCGGCTGCAGAGCATTTATGGCAGGATACCAACAACTGGGGTTACCAGGAAACTGAATCCCTGGCTGATCTCAATAATACCTATGAGCAGCTCATCCACAGGCTAGCGCCTTTCGTCTCAAAGGGACTGGCTGCAGCTATCTATACCCAGACCTCAGATGTGGAAGTAGAAGTAAACGGACTGATGACCTATGACCGAAGGATGGTAAAACTGGATACCAACCGTGCATCAAAACTGGCTGAAATGCTTTATAATCAGTCCGAAATATTCCGTTTTTTACTTCCTTCAGGAGAACAGGATGACAGTATAGGGTGGAAGTATTCCCTGGATCCACCCGGACCCGGTTGGCATGCAGAAGATTATGCCGACACTGCCTGGCAAACCGGTCTGGCAGGTTTTGGCCACAGGGGAAGGCACCGGAATTTCACCGACAGGAGTCCATGGGACACAACTGGCATTTGGCTCAGGCGGACTTTTCAGATTGAAGATCAGCCAGCCGGAAAGCTTTACCTGAATATCCTTTCCTATAACACCGTCTCAACGGTATATGTGAATGGAAGAAAACTGGGAGTATTCAGACCTACGGAGAACATGCATGAGATGATCGATTTCAATACTGACCTTCAACAACTTCTGAAAACCGGCCAGAATAGAATTGCTGTCCACAGTTACGCCAAAGACCCCCCGGTTGATAACCGAAGCCGGCTAAAAAAGCAATTCATTGATGTTGGGATCATCGAGGTCAAGTAAGAAAATCTTCAGGCACATCCCCCAGACGCTTGATATCCAGAAGCCTTTCCCTGATATCCAGTCCACCAGCACATTGTACCCTGCATATATCACAATCCAGGCATGGCAACCTTCCATCGCATCCATGATCCAGGGTTTGCCTGGCATGGGCAAGGTTGCGATAAGCATAGGCATACATATAGCTTCTCATCAGGGTGGGTATGTCGACGGATTCCGGGCATTGGCCTGTACAGATGCGGCATTGGCTGCAATTTAAGCGGGAGACAGGGCTGTCTTCCGGGCGGACCAGGCTCTGCTCCTCCTCTATAGTCAAGTCAGGATCAGCCAAAACGGAGAGGTTTGATTGCAGCTGATCAAAAGTGGTGAAGCCCGGTACGGTCGTATGGATGTTTCCATTCCGTATAACCCACTTCAGGGCAGCTTTGGCATTAATGGGTTGGGTTCTCTCCTCATCCCAGTAAACCCCGGCCATGGTTTTCATGGCAATGGTTCCCAATCCCTTCCCCACGGCATATTCAAGGGCATTGTCTATGGCATCAAGATGAGGATGTTTAAAATTATAGGCAGTCATGACGAGGTCATAAATTCCAGTATCTGTTGCGGCCTTGATGGCATCGGCTTCATAACTATGAGTGGCTACCCCAATAAACTTTGCCTTGCCTTCTTTCTTAACATCCTCCATTACCCGAAGCAGGGGCTCATAAAAAACAGACTCTCTCCTTGCGGCAAATGGGAGTAAAAAGATATCCACCTGGTCGAGTCCCAGGAATTTAAGGCTTTCCTCCATTTCAGACTTGAATTTTACCGGATCTGATTCGGCTGTAAAAAGTCCGTTCTGATGATCAACGCCAGAGGGCATCACACTGGTTGCGATGAGGTATGATTCCCTTGCCCTGTCCTTAATCACCTTTCCCATCATTTCTTCATTTCTCCCATTCCCGTAATACCTGGATGTGGCATATAGCATGATCCCTCCGTCCATGCCGGCCTTTACAAGATTCGGATTATCCGTATCGCCTGTTCCCATACTAACTACTGGTAACTTAATGCCCGTTCTACCCAGATTCCTGCACAAGATTTTGGCAGCATCCTTATCTGTATTCATACCAGGAATGGCTCCCGAATCAGGTCTTATGGTTCTCAGTGTATGGGCTGCCAGTCCGGCGCCTGTTACGCCCAGCAATCCCTGCTTGATAAATTGTCGACGATCTTTTGATGGCATTTCTTAGGTTTTTAGGGGGTTCACCTAATAATATTACGGAAAATTTCGCTGAGAGGCAACATGAAATACAAGGATTTCATTGTTGAACAGATGGGTTTTTGCTACTTTTATTCCATGCAAATGCCTGAACTTAAAATATATTTTGCCGGATCCATCAGGGGAGGCAGGGAATGCTCTGACGGATATTCTCAGATCATTCAATTGCTGGGGGACTTTGGCCGGGTCTTTACCGAGCATATTGGAAATCCCGATAATATTAAGCGGGATGAGATAAGCCTGTCCGACAGGGAAATTCACGACAGGGACATGGACTGGCTCAGGCAATCGGATTTACTCATCGCCGAAGTCTCCGTGCCAAGCCTTGGGGTGGGATACGAGATAGGCAGAGCCATTCATCTTGAAAAGCCGGTCTTATGTCTGTATCGCAAAGATACCACCGGCCATCTTTCAGCCATGATTTCCGGCAGCAATGATCTTGATTGTTACGAGTATAATGATCTGAAAGGGGTCAGCTCAACGGTCCGGAAATTTATTTCGGAACTATAATTCAGGCATGTTCTTCATCATACTGCCTGATCTTCATCCTGATCATTTCATCTGCACCATTATACATTTCCTGGATAAATTCATCATGGAAATTGTAGGTTCTTTCTTCCAGGCTCATGGAGTCCAGGCGGTCAAACAGCATTTCCTTGGCCTGCTGAATATCCCTGCCATAGATATGGTATGAATCGGCCTGCCAGTTCATTCTGCCCAGTCTGACAGTTTTCCCGCTCCGGCGGGCTATCTCATCAGCGATCACTTCCCGGTTGAAGCGTATAAAGCCGAACATATTCATAAAATTTGCACCCCAGGCATCATTGCTCCTGAACCGGATATTGCAGTTCAGCCACTGTGTACCTTCCTCATCCTCAAGGATCCTGTACCAGAGAGATTGAAGGCAGGGAGGGTCATATACCTGCAAGTCATGATTGGGCATCCAGGTGATCATTTGCGCCTGCCTGGTAAATGGTTGATCCACAAGTTTCTGTATTACATATTCGATCTGGTCAACCTGATACCCCACATCCTGTCGTTCTTTTTGATCCCCATTTCCTACTAGCTCTTTCCATGAGCCATACTGCTTCAACCTCCCATGATAGGTATATTCCCAGCGGGTATCCTCGGGATCATTCATGTTTTTCACCCAGTGGTCCTTGAACCCTTTTAACTCAAAAACATACTCCTTCAGGTCATCTATACCACCGGGAAATGCCTGGTGTATCATGGGATCACTTTCCGGTTCAAGAACCGTGATGTTCATGGTACAATCCAAACTCAGGGGATCATCTGGTTTATCATACTGGGTTTTGAAGCGGGTTCCATCCTTATATAATCCTACCAGCGCCGCTTCATAAGCCTCGGCGAGTGATTTTTCTGTGACATTGATAACGGGTATATTCTTCATCCTGGATATTTTTGATAAAGATATGTATAGCCGATAGCATAAGCCAGCATTGTTGATACATTGTCAATAATTCACCTGAACTTTTTACATTTGTCTATTAATTTTTCAGAAGGTATGGTCAAGCTCTTGTTCTTAATGACTGGAGGCGCACTGGGGACCCTGGCAAGGTATCTTGCATCCGGACTGGCACACAGGATAACAGGCAGCCTTTTCCCGGTAGGAACATTGCTTGTTAATTCTGTGGGATCCCTGCTGATAGGGATTACCTGGGCCCTGTGGGAACAATCATCGGTCCCCAGTTATATCCGGCTTTTTGTCCTGGTGGGTTTTTTCGGTGGTTTCACTACATTTTCAAGCTTTTCACTGGAAACCATGAACCTGATCCGTGACAATGAAATAAAAATGGCACTGTTCAATATCCTTGCTAATAATATACTGGGGGTGATCCTGGTATTCGGGGGATTTTTTCTTACCAGATTACTCATAAATACCGTAGACTAAAACCATAGCATATGAAACTTCCGGAAAAAGGCCTGCTTCTCAGAATATTCATTGGTGAATCCGACCGTTGTGCTGGTCATCCATTATATGAGGCCATTCTAAATGAGGCACGCAGGCTGAACATGGCCGGTGCCACAGTATTGAAAGGGGTAATGGGATTCGGTGCTAGCAGCAGGATACATACGACCAAGGTACTGAGACTCTCAGAAGACCTCCCCATGGTTATTGAAATCATTGACAAACAAGAAAGGATAAACCTCCTCATGCCATTCCTGGATGCACATGTCAAAGAAGGGTTGATCACGCTTGAAGAAGTCAAGGTAATCAAATATCGCTACAACAAAACAGATCAAGCTGATTGAGCAGGCTTAAATCAGGTTGCGCTCAACAAGGATTTTTATTTACTTTAAGCATCCTAACCAAAACTATATTCAATGAAAGGTTTACCCTCCCCGTTTTATATCCTTATCATTATTGCTTTTCTTCTTCCCGCTTGTGGAGGAAATGGTTCCGGGACCACCGAACAGGCTAACTATGATGAGATCTGGAAGGATCCTGGCCAGCCCGTTGATGACCGGGTCGCTGACCTGTTGTCAAAAATGACCCTGGAAGAAAAGGTCTCTCAGATGATCAATAACAGTGCTCAAATTGACCGGCTGGGCATACCACCCTACAACTGGTGGGGTGAATGCCTTCATGGAGTGGCCAGGTTTGGCAGGGCAACTGTGTATCCCCAGGCAATCGGATTGGCGGCTACCTGGGATACGGACTTGATAGGGCGGATCGGGAATGCCATATCAGATGAGGGAAGGGCCATGTACCATGCCATGGAAGAATATGGCTTTTCAAGGAGGTACGGGGGACTGACATACTGGACTCCGAACATCAATATTTTTCGTGACCCGAGGTGGGGACGCGGCCAGGAGACCTATGGAGAAGACCCCTTTCTTACATCCCAAATTGGCGTCTCACTGATGAAAGGGATTCAGGGTGACCACCCGAAATACCTGAAGGCAGGGGCCTGCGGAAAGCATTATGTAGTGCATAGCGGTCCCGAGGGACTCCGCCATGAGTTCAATGCGATCTCAAGCCTGAAAGACCTTAATGAAACCTATTTATATGCCTTCAGGGAACTGGTTGAGGCAGGTGTTGAATCCATCATGTGTGCCTACAACCGCACCAATGATGAAGCCTGCTGCGGTAGCAGTACACTGCTGCTGGATATCCTCCGTGATAGTTGGGGATTCGAGGGACATATACTCACTGATTGTGGGGCCCTGAGAGATCTCTACGAGGGTCACGGTCTGGTAGCAGATCCTGCTGAAGCTGCAGCCCTGGCATTAAAGAACGGTGTGAATCTAAATTGTGGCAATACCTATCTATCACTGATTGAGGCGGTTGACAGGGGACTGGTAAGCGAAGCAGAGATTGATGCATCCCTGGCTTACCTGTTGCGTACCCGTTTTAAATTGGGACTCTTTGATCCGTACGACATGGTGCCATTTACCAAGATCTCCATAGATGTGGTCAACTGCCCGGAACACAAAGCATTTGCCCGTGAAGCAGCACAAAAATGTGTGGTAATGCTCAAAAATAACGGGGTACTCCCCCTCTCTGAAGATACAGAAAAAATTTATGTTACAGGCCCAAACGCCGCCAATCTGGATGTAATACTGGGTAATTATTTTGGTGTGAGCGGCAACATGTCAACTATACTGGAAGGTATCGCAGCCAAAAGACAGGCCGGGACCTTCATTGAGTACCGTAAGGGAACCGAACTGGATCGGGATAACTTAAATCCTATCGATTGGACAACCGGAGGTGCCAAGGAACCAGGAGTGGTGACGGTAGCATGCTATGGGATTTCTCCATTGCTGGAAGGGGAAGAGGGAGAAGCCATTCTTTCGCCTACTGCAGGAGACCGCCTGGATATCAGTTTACCCGAATCCCAGGTTAAGATGATAAAGAAATTGAGCGATGGCAATGAGAATCCATTAATCCTTGTCTTGAATGGAGGAAGTCCCATTGATATAAGTGAAGTGGAAAACCTGGTGGATGCCATTCTTTTTGTGTGGTATCCTGGTGAAGAAGGGGGAAATGCAGTTGGAGATATCCTTTTCGGGGATGTAAATCCTTCCGGCCGCCTGCCAATCACCTTTCCGAAATCACTGGATGACCTCCCCCCTTATGATGATTATGCCATGGCTGGCAGAACATACAGGTACATGGCCAAAGACCCCATGTACCCATTTGGATTCGGTCTGAGTTATTCCCTTTTCAGCTATGAAGCCACCGATGTTGATATTCTCGCCATAGATGCTGGAGAGGAAATAGACATTGAAGTCACTGTGACCAATAAGGGTAAGATGGCCGGAGAGGAAGTAGTACAGCTTTATGTAACTGACCTGGAAGCCTCTGTCGAGATGCCCATCAGCTCCCTGAAAGGATTCCAACGGGTATATCTGAAACCTGGCGAAAGAAAAGCCGTAAGTTTCAGGATTAATGAAAAAATGCTTCAAATGGTGAATGAAGAAGGCAAATTCATTCTTGAACCTGGAGAATTCAAGATCACCATTGGTGGTTCATCCCCCGGATCCAGAAGCCTGGAGCTGGGAGCCGCAGAACCTGTTGAGGTTTTGCTTGCAGTAAATTGACAGGAACCATATTACATGAAGAAGTTAATGGTCATATCCCTGCTTTTATTCGCTTTCTCATGTAATCCCTATCAGCCATATATATTCACACATTATCATATTACTGCCAGTTACAATCCTGCAACAACCAGTCTGTCGGCCAACCTACAGATGGTTTTGGTCGCCCAGCAGGAATACCATGACAGTATCACATTCCTGTTAAACGGATCCTTGGAAATAATATCCCTTACAGCACAGGAGTTAAAGTATTATGAGTTCGACAAAGGCAGGCTTGTCCTGTATATAGAAGAGGTAGTAATGCCGGGCGATCAAATACATATCTCACTAGCATATGAAGGCATGATAGAAGATGGCGCCGACAGGGGTACCTGGCTCACACCGGACAAGCTGTGGTATCCTGTTAATCGAGGAATCGACAAAATGACATATTCAATTGCTCTTGACCTCCCGGATCACTTTAACCTGGAAGAGCCTTGGGTCCGAAAGGGGCAAAGCTGGCATTGGGAAACAAAAAGACCATCTGCGACCATAGCCTTTCCCCAAAGGACGGAATAAGGACCCACACGATGAGATTATTTCTGACCATCTGTTTTTCAATATTTTTCCTGCAGGCATGGTCCCAGGAGGGTACGGTGATGGTTGGTGCCGGTACTGGTTTGAATAGGAACATGATCCTGGACGAATTTCATTCCCCCATGCCATATCGTGGGAATGGATATATGCTCCAGCTTGGTTTGAATCAGCAAAATGACCGGTATTATGACCAGCTTGCCATCATATATCAGAAAAGCAAGATCAGTCCGGATATTAGAAACAATTCAGCTGCTCACCTATACCGGGGGAGCATGGACTGGATCAGGACATATGACCTGAAAAGTGAGGCCGAAAAATGGATGATATACCTGGGCTTTCATATACTCACCAGTTACAATGCCTCCTCACATACCAAATGGCCGAATAATAGTTACTCCCATTGTTTGGCTATTAACCTTGGTCCCTCCCTGGTCGTGGATTACGCACCCTGGACGGCAGATGTACATTTTTATTGGGAGTTTTCAGTACCCGTTCTGAGTTATATTGTCAGGCCAAGTATCGGTTCCATTGTTCCCGATGGCTCAATCAGAAGATCCCGGCAGGACCCATGGGGAGTTGTTTCCGGCGGAAAGCTTACCAGCCTTCACGAATACCAGCGAATCTGTTCTAACCTTTATGTTTCATTCCGGGATTCCCCCAGGTTCAATATCCGGGCTGGTTACCAGTGGAGCTTCCAGAACTACACTGTCAATAATCATTACCAGTCAGCATATCACCTTTTGTATATGGCCGTGTACTACAGATTTAAAATATGATTAAACAGGGAACCATATATATCCTTCTCCTGCTGGCCCAGATTGCCTTGCTTTCCTGTGAGAGGATTTTGACCTCCAGGGATGAGGAGAATACACCATCCAACAATTTTGAAATATTTTGGCATAACCTGAACACGAAATATTCACTGTTTTCCACCAAAGGAATTGATTGGGATTCCATATATCTGGCCTACCGTCCGGAAATTTATGAAAACATGCATGACTCGAGCCTTTTCCGGACAATGGGCCGGATGATACTTGAACTGAAGGACGGTCACACGGATATCACAAGTTACTATGGTCATATTGAATATGATTATACCATTGGTTACAGAGAGAACTTCGTTCCGCATATTATCAAGGTTACCTATCTTGGAACCAAGGAAAAGGAGCGAGACGGCATGCTGTATAATATCATTGATACGGTGGGTTATCTTTACATAGGAAACTTTACAACAGAGATAACTGAAGATGGGATCCGGGAGGTCCTGGATTATTTTTCAGATACAAAGGGAATAATTATCGATGTCCGTCACAACACAGGAGGAAATGACCGCTATTGCAAAATCATTGCAAATCATTTCTTTGACCAAAAAAGAAAAGTGGAAATTAGTCATTATAAAACCGGACCGGGGCATGATGATTTCGGCATGATAGATCAATATATTGAGCCGAAAGATGGATTGGGCATAACCAAACCAACAGTCATACTGACAAATCGATACTGTTATTCTGCATGCAATTCATTTGTAAGCTGGATGTCTTCCCTTCCCCATGTTTCCCTGGTTGGTGACACTACCGGTGGAGGTGGAGGGACCCCCCATTTCAGTGAATTGCCCAATGGTTGGACATACCGTTACTCTGCAAATAAATCTTACAGGCCTGACGGATTAAACATGGATGAAGGCATACCTCCAGATCACTATGTAACTATCACAGAAAGGGATTCCACGCGCTGGAAGGATACGCTGATAGAGTATGCCCTGGATCTGATCAATCAATAAACAGATGAATGCTTTTCGTATTTCGATGGGTTCCCAGAAGGCATTTACACTTCCATAATAGCTGGATCTAAATGAATCATCAGGTTGATCCACAGGTATTTCGTAGGTAAGAAACCCCTCGGTACTCTTTAATCCGCTGTAATCATAATAGGAATTGAATTTCACAGCCCCTCCAGCGTATCTGCAATTTAGCCTTCTCCAGGTCCTGGGAATGGGCGCTCTTCACCAGCTTGCTGGTATCTGTTTTCAAAGTGTCAGATTCAAGGTCTTCCAGTAATAAATCTTCCCTTACCTCCTGTGTCAACCCGGAAAGGCAAATAATGGTAAAAAATATAATTAAAAGTCCTTATCTCATGCTGAGGTTTTGCAATAACACGAATATATAATTTTATACAATTAAGTATTATTTTTGGACTAGATTTGGGTGCTGACATGAGAAAGATCTATATTATCATTTCCCTTTTACTAATTACGATTATCTCCCTGATAACATATTCGGGTCTAAAATCAAATGATGCATTTTCAGAGAACCTGATCAATTCCTTAGCCCAGAAACTTGACAGAGATATTACCGATCTGCTGGATCCGGTAAGGGAGGAGATCCTTCAAATCATACGGACCTACCCTGAATCTTCAGCCTTCTCCCTGGATGAAGATTCCTTGGCCAGGGTTTTTATCCCCATGATCTCAAGGGTACCCACAATTGGCTCCATCATGTTATATAATAGTGATGGACAGAGCCTTACGTTATACAAGGAGAAAAATACATTTGTTACCTGCCTGCAAAATCCGGGAATTGATACCAGTGGGATCATATGGAACCGCAGGTTGAGGGACAACAGTATCAACAGTAGCTGGAGTGAGATGATCGGTGGACAGGATGAACGTCGACAGGTTTTGCTGAAAATCCTGGACCAAATTACACATGATGATAATGAAATGTGGTGGCCTGGGCTTTATCAATCAAACCTGCTGAAAGAGCCGGTGATTACTGCAGCGGTGGACTGGCTCTCAGAGGTCGATTCCACAGTCTTTATTTGCAGTATCGAGATGCCTCTGCGAATCATGATCAGGAACCTTCAGCCTTACAGTAAATTCAAGGACAGGATCATATTTTTCGTAACCAGCTCCGGGCACATGATAGAGCTTCCGGCGGTACCGCCTATCACCCTGCAAACCCTGGCCGAAAAATACAGGAATGGAAACATGAAATCACCACAGGACAGTATTTTGCTTGTCTATCTGGACAACTGGAACCAACTTGGCGGAATAACCAAAATGACCTATCACCACAGGTTACCTGATGGAGACTGGTGGCTTCACATACGGCCTTTCCATTCATTCGAAAGGATTGGTGCCCTGGGACTTGCTTTATCCGAAGAATCATTGAAATTAGGATTACTTTCCAGGAACTACTTGCTTATCATTGTTACGGTCCTGGTCCTGGCAAGTATCCTTATGTATATGGCTGCTGCGAGAAGAAGGAAGAATAAAACAAAGGATGATGCAAGCGATGGCAGAAGGATAAACTGGCCGGACCTGATAAACGGCGGTGAAAACCAGCACATGGAATTTAAATCGGCTCTGAGATGGGATCAGCATCTGCAGAAGGTCAATCCCAAACTGGAGGATGTGATCATTAAGAGCATAGCAGCATTCAGCAACGGTATAGGTGGCACCTTGCTGATAGGGGTCAGGGATAATGGGGAGATCGCTGGTCTTGAAACTGATTTCAATTCACTTAAAAAGAATGATTCGGATTATTTCGAGATACACCTTAGAAACCTGTTGAAGCAGCATTTTGGGATCCTATTCATTACACAAAATCTAATCATGGAATTTCCGGAAATAGATGGGAAGGAAATTTGTGCCATCCGGATTACAGAAGGTACGGAACCGGTCTATATCACCACAACGGACAGGCATGGCAATAAAACAGAAAGGTTTTACGTCCGTTCAGGAAATTCTTCCCATGAAATCCAATCACTTAAGGAGATTTCCGGATACATTTCCAGTAGGTTCCAGACCTGACCATCCGGCCATTTTGTTAAGTCCCGCTTATCGGGGATTTTTAAGTTTATAGAAGGAGTATCCAATGCCCCACTCTATCCAATCAGCCTTGAATCCCCCGGGCGTTTTTAATACACTACGAAAATAAAGATTCTTAGCAAAATTGTATCTCAGTCCAATCCGGGCGAACCATTTTCCCTTATATTCCCTTTGCGACATCGTGATCCCAAGGTGTGATACCACCCTGAACCGCTGTATCATAAATTCATGCAATATATGGGTTCCCCAATACAATTCATCTTCAAAAGGCAGGCTTGATTGTGGAGTCCCTCGCTTCTCATTCAGTGATTCATCATAAAAAAGATCAATGCCCAGTCCAATCTTCCCAAAATAAGCATAATGATAGGCTGTACTCAGGTCAATTGAGGCCATGAAATAATGAATGTTGCGATCTTCCCAGTTTATTTGCTCTTCCGGGGTGGCTACACCGGCACTTGGACAAATATAGAATTCCCAGCGACGATTAAATTTCGGTATTACATGGTGGATGGGTTCAGGCCTTACCTTGGGCCAACCTTCTCTGAGGCCGTTTTTACGGTATGAGGCACCCATATGATAGCGTAGTTTCCCGCTGAGATGATAAAGATTAATTCCCCGCTGCGGTGTCCTGATCCTGCCGTTGGAGAAATGTGAAAACCCTAAACCAACAGATCCATCAAGTCTTTCGAGGATTCGGAACCCGGTTTCCACTTCAATCTGGAAAATGATATTCCGGGCTGTACCTATTGCCAGCTGTTCCGGATTATGGTCTGGGTCATAATTCAGAAAATTATAGGACAGTCCAGCAGATAGATCATATCCGAAAGATATCTTCTCATTTCCCAGAAGTGATTGGTTAAAGAACATGTAAAAAGCACCTGGATTGCCCAGCTGGTTGTTGCGTGGAGAAAAGAATGCCTGGTAAATCCCAAGACCATAGGTGGGATACCTGAATATCTGGTGCCAGGATTTCTGCCCGTAGCCCCTTATCCCGAATCTGAATTCAAATGCATTATAGGGATATTGCTCTATGGTCTCTTCCAGTATCTCCACCCCCGTTGTAACATGCCTCCCACGTTGTGCTTTGAGGTCAAGGGTAAAATAACGGGGGTATATCTTATCCTGGTTAGTTGTGTCAGCGAGCAAGAAATCAACCGGCTGGGATGATAGTTCTTGTCCTCCGATAACAACAATTAATAATATCCACAGTAATATTCTGATCATGGCATTACGGAAGGTACCTGGAAAACCTATCCTGGAATATAGACTATTTCTTCCTCACAGGGTATTTATAGAACATCTTCTGGATGACATGGGGAATATTTTTTGATCTTTTTATCTCATCCTCCTCAACTGATCCATTCCCAATCGCCTGCCAGGCAAGCTTTTTTGTGCGGTTATCAAAAACATCGATAATCAGCGTGCCCTTTTTAATGGTATACTGGTAATAGCCACCGGAATATCCATACCCCCAGGTATAGACAAAACGATAACCACTCATATTATAATATTGATTATAGTTGGTGAATCCGGTCTTATCATTCATGATCAGCGACATATTCACAACGAGATCACCTGTGGCTTCATTTTGCTTATAACCCCTGGCTTTCATTTCATCTGCTATATAATGGAGAAGCAACTCTTTATCATACTTGTTAACATGGAGGTCGACGAAAGGATCAGGGGGCATAATAAAGAAGCTCTTATGCTGGGTAAAATCAATCTCTTCATCGTAATGCTGGGCGACTTTCAGTCCACTGCAGGAAGACAAAAAAAACAGGAAGGTCAAAACAGCTACTATAGGGTTTCTCATGACAGGGTTATAAGTGAATTTATATTCAAATCTAAACACAAATTCAGATAATACAAATTAAGGCTGAAATACCGGAAGAAGTTTATATTTTTAAGGTCCGGTTCCAACAATACTAAAAATAGTGACACGAACAACCAGGCGGATCATCATCTTTGTGATCCTGTTCTCAGCCATTTATGCCATGCTTAGGTATCATATCTTCAAGGGAGTTGAATGGTCTCATTTCCCTCTTTTCATTATGAATAAGATCCTTTCCTTATCTGGTTTTTTACTCCTTGTGGCAAGCCTTGCCCTGGAACCTGTGTACCGGAAACAGGGAGCAACCTGGCTTACTACCCGCAAATTCTTAGGTCGCACCGGAATGGTCCTGATCATCATTCACATCATGATAAGCTTCTTGCTGTTCAGGCCAGAAATTTATGATAAATTTTTTAGGGTTGACGGGTCCATCAATGCCATTGGTGAATGGAGCATGCTGATGGGTGCATTAGGTATCGCTGCCTATCTGATCATGCATAATACTTTCTCGAAACCAGAGGAAGGGAATAATTTCCAGAAGATGGTCATGTCTCCTGCCTTTGGCATCACGGCCCTGACGCTATCTGCCCTGCATGTTGCCATCATGGGATTTGAGGGCTGGCTGACACCCCGTGAATGGCATGGTGGGATGCCATCCATAACACTGGTGGCTGTAACAGTATTTGTGGCTGGCCTTATTGTATTCCTGGTTGGACAGGAAAAAAATACTTGAAATATTACAAAATATGGGTAATAAAGTAAGAAGAGACGATAAAGAAATCAAAGATCCGGAGGGGATCCGGGAGATACTCAGAAAAGGGCTAGTATGCCATTTGGCTATGGTGGATGACGGAAAACCTTATATGGTTGCTATGAATTACGGGTTCCGGGACGATACAATTTACCTGCATGCTGCCCAGGAAGGGAGAAAGATAGACATCCTGCGGCAAAACCCTGATGTTTGCTTTATTGTGTATACAGGGAACAGGTTGACAACTGGTCCCGATGCCTGCGGGGACTGGACCATGAAATACCGCTCGGTCACGGGATTCGGTAAGGCCACTTTAATTGAGATGGATGAAGAAAAGATCCATGCTATGAATATCATCATGGACCAGTATACGACCAAGGGCCCCTTTGAATATAGTCCCACAAGGATTGCCGAAACCATGGTGATCCGGATCGATATAAAAGAAATGACAGGGAAGATTTCCGGCTACCCGAATTAGTGGCTTCTACATCATTGATTATTCATATTTTACGGCCTCAGCAGGATTCCTCTTGGCAGCCTTCCAGGATTGGAAGCTTACTGTTATCATCGTAAGCAATAAAATCATGAATGCTCCCGTAACAAATACCCACCAGTCAAGTGTAATCCTTTTAGCAAAACCTTCCAGCCATCTGTTTAATACAATCCAGGATAAGATCCAACTGATCAGAACGCCCAATAGTATCCATTTGATGATACCCATATTAAGCATAATAAGTATCTGATTGATATTGGCACCGTTTACTTTTCTTATGCCTATCTCCCTGGTTCTTTTTTCTGTTGTATAGGAAATCAATCCAATCAGGCCGATACGGGATAGGACAATGGTTAAAAAAGTAAAAACCAGTATGGCCTTGGTAAGCTTAGTCTCATTCCTCCGATATACCATATGGCAATTCATAGGGTATGATATAATCAAATTGCAGACTCGAGTTCTCAGGTAGATCTTTAATGATACCTCTTACAACCAGTGGCTTGTCTTTGTCAAATAGTAAACTCTGGCCTATGGCTTCCTGCGCAGGAAATAATTTATCTGCCAATTTCTTTGAAAGCAGAATTGTATTGGTTTCCTCCAATGAATTAGCAGTTCCTGCAATCAATGGTATACTAAGAATAACAAATAGCCTGGCATCTGCTGCAATATTGCAATTCCCGGATGGTCCATGCAGATATGACAAATACACTGGCCAGCCCAATGACCAGCCCAACCAAACTAGTAACCGTATGGCCTTTGAATCTGATTAGATTTCTAAAAACAGCTTTGATACAATTGGAATACATGAATAAATATAAAGATGGGGCGATAATTTAAAGGAAGATATTAAAGCGTTGCTCTATATTCCGCAAGCGGAACAGGTCAGGCAACTTATTTAATATCCTCCTATAATTTGAAACTCTAAAAAGGTTTAATATTTATTATTTCCCGAAGGTCTTATTAAAAGAAACTGGTACGATATACTGTGAAGATACGGGCTTATCACGTTGTTTGGCCGGAATCCACTTGGGCATTTGAGAGACCAGCCGAACTGCTTCCCTGTCCATTTTTTTAACACCCGCCTTTTGAATCTTCACATCATCCACTGAACCATTTGTCTTGATGGTAAACTGCACCAGAACTTCTGCTTGTCCAGCCCGGGCATCATCCGGGTAATGAATATTATCTTCCAGGTATCTTTTTAATGCAGGCCTGCCGCCGGGGAAATGTGCCAGGTCTTCTACAATCCAGAATACCTCATTATCGGCCTCCCCTGCCTTCCCATTCTCAAGGACCGACTGCTTCTGCTGCTCTTCTTTCTGTTTCTGGGTTTCCTTCTTAATGGCCTCATCTGAACTGGAAACACCTTCCAACTTGATGGGTATGGTGCCAGGTTTCATTGCTATACGATGTGGTCCTACCCCTTTTGATGTGATAGACTCAAAACCTACAAAAGAATATACAAGCACAGCATCCTTATCCGGCAATTCCATTATAAAATCCCCGTTCATATCCGTGACAGTACCGGTAGTATTCCCTTTCCAGATAACCGAAACACCGGGCAATGGAGAGCCGGATTTGGCTTCCACTACCTTGCCCTTGAACAACACAGGGTCATCATCCAGTATGGTATTAGAATTTGCAGTATAGGCAATCAAGAGGATTGCCAGTACAGGCATAGCCAACAATGCTTTGAGCCATGCCCCTTTTTTAGATTTCATTTTTGTCATCATGATCATACGTTTTTTAGTTAAAGACTTACTGAATCCGTTGGTAAGCCTGAATACCTCCGTTCCTGTAAGCTGATTAACCAAAAGGGCCTGATAACTGCCCGTCCTTACTCCATTGCCAAGGACAGCAGCATCAGCCTGGTATTCATGGATCTCCTTTAATGACCTTATATAGAGCCATATGAAAGGATTGAACCATTGAAATATGGTGATGAGTTCTAAAAGTATTAAATCTATATAGTGAAGGAATCTGTAATGCGCGTATTCATGGTCCAGAATGGTCTTGATCTCTGGATTCCTGCGGATTTCCTGGTTCAGGTATATCCGGTTCAGAATAGAAAAAGGGTTAATATCTTTGTTTACATAAATGACCTTCATAGAACCGTATTTCTCTATCCCAATTTTCTTTATAAATAAAAGTCTGAATAACTGGAGGACCAATGTGGCTATCAGCATCACTATGCCAGCTATGTATATGATCCTTGCAAGGAAGTATCCTGTAAGATGAAATCCAGAACCTGTTGCATTGCTAACTTCAATGCCAGAATCGGCAAGTCCCTGGCCGTCCAGGCTGATAAATACAGGCATGTTGATAGTCTTCTCTACAAAGAGTACTTTTTCAAAAGGAATGACAGGTAATATCATGGAAAGAAATAGCGTCCCAATCAGGTAACACCGGTTCAACCTATAGTTCGTATCCTCTTCCATGAATATACGGTAGATCCCGTAAAACATGGCCATGGCAATGCCTGATTTTATGAAATAGATCAGTATGCTATTCATCATTGTGCAATTTAAGATTATTAATTTCCTTTTCGGTCATTTTTAAGATCTCTTCCATCTCACTAATATCAATATTCTTTTCTTTTGCAAAGAAAGCAGCCATACGGGGAAAAGAATTATTGAAATAATCCTTCATGAAGCCCATGAACTGTATTCTTGCATATGCCTCCTTTTCGACAGCCGGATAATATACATGGGTTTTGCCATAGGCTTTATGGTTCACGAACTCCTTCTTTTCCAATACCCGGATTACTGTTGAAACTGTATTATACGCAGGTTTTGGATCAGGCAATTGGGATAAAACATCCTTGGTCATCCCTTCTCCCAGTTCCCAGAGAATTTGCATTACCTGTTCTTCGGCGCGAGTTAGTCTGTTCATGCGTTTATATATTAAGAACGAAAAGTACTAGGCTTACCGTGTGTAAATATAAAACTATTTATTTAGTTTCAAAACTAATTTTGCAGTTTTTTAACTATTTTTGCAGTTTTTGTGTGAAATAATCTTCAGCAACCTCGATTTCAGAAGGAAATAGTACATTTAATAATTCAATCAATAAGTATTATGAAAAAACTAATCATTGCATCCCTGGTTACCTGATTAATTATTCAACCTGATCTTTTCGTCGGGGAAATAGAGGAATACGAATATGGTAAATTTGGCTGGATCATGGATCCCGATGGAAATAAAATTGAACTATGGGAGCCCGTGGATGATAAGCTCCAGCCCTGATCGTAAACTTTAAAACATGAATAAATCTGTTGTTATTGGCATCATCCAGGACAGTCCGGTGTACCTGGATCTGCAGAAGAGCATGGAAAAGGCAGAGATCCTTGTAACAAATGCTGCATCAAAAGGTGCTGACCTAATTGTATTTGGTGAGACCTGGTTATCAGGGTACCCTGCCTGGCTGGATTCCTGTGATGAGGTGAACTATTGGGACCATGAACCGGTCAAAGAAATCTTTGCCCGCACTTTCAGGAATAGTATTGAGGTCCCTGGTAAAGAAACCGATCAGCTTTGCAAACTGGCAAAAGAACTAAAACTAACTATTGTTATTGGTGTTAATGAGAAGATCTCCACCGGAAAGGGAAATGGCAGCCTGTATAATACCCTCCTGACCTTCAGCCGGGAAGGAAAAATTGTCAATCATCACCGGAAACTCGTGCCAACCTATACTGAAAAAATGGTATGGGCACCCGGAGACGGACATGGGCTGAATTCGGTTGAGACTGATTTCGGGAGGATCGGCGGACTCATATGCTGGGAGCACTGGATGCCTCAGACCAGGCAGGCCATGCATGAAAGCGGGGAGCATATCCACGTGGCTGTCTGGCCATGGGTGCATGATGTCCATCAGCTGGCAAGCCGGCATTATGCCTTTGAAGGACGCTGTTTTGTGGTGGCTGTGGGACAAATATTAAAGGCCGGCAGCCTTCCGGCAGAATGCAAACTGAAGGTTGACCTGGCCGGTAATCCTGAGCTGAATCTTCTGAGAGGTGGCAGTAGTGTTTTCGGTCCGGATGGTACTCCATTGCTCCATCCACAGCTTGACCTGGATGAGACCATTATTGTTGAGATCCCGGACCTGGAAAAAACCATTCGTGAAAGGATGAATCTGGATGTCAGTGGACATTATAACAGGCCGGATGTATTCAAATTGGACATCAACAAAGACCGCAGGTGAATTTTAGCCTCAGATTAATACTCCTTCCTCATAAAGGGAAGTTGAACGCTTTTCAATGACCAGCCAAGAATAAAAAACAAACAGACCCAATAGCAAATAAGTATATATATCATAGAACCGGATAGCCAGGTAGACCTTCTCCCCCACCGTATCACTCCCCTCAATGCCAAGAAAAACCATCAACGCTATGAATGCCCAAAAAGCTATCTTCCCAGGGGTATTTAATGACTTTACCTCTATTAATAAAACAGGAATCAGACAAAAGATCAGGGTAACCAGGTGGGCAGTCCAGGTAATTCCCGCAAACAAGTGAGTAAATATTATGATGGAAGCCAGGTAAGCCAGGCTGAAGTACCTCTTCCTACGCTTCAACAATATGGCATTGAAAATCAGTGTTAACAGCATTAATACCTGAAGGATGGTCAGTACTCTGTTAATCCCGGCATAGTCATCTGGGGAAACATTTTCATTGTCCCTGGTTTCAGGATAAAAAGTTTTGACAAATCCGGCCTTGAGACTGTGATTAGCCCGATCAGCAACAATCCGGCCCTCCAGGATATACTGTTTGACAAGTATTTCATAATTATCCACATGATCCTGTATCCACATGTTCCAGCCACGGGTGCTCATAGGTATGGTTAAGCAGAGTATCGAGGTAAGGATCATAACAACCACTACTTTCCTTGAAAAATGATAGAAAAATACATATAACGCCAGGAATACAGGGATAATTTTAATAAAGGTTATCAATGTGAAAAGGATCCCGGCTATGTGCGGTTTCTTTTTAGAAAGATAATATATGCCAGCCAGGATAAATACCAGGATGATATAGTTGATCTGGAACATGACCAGGTTGTTCCAGAAATATTTGAGCGTAAAAATAGTGGCCAGGATCAATACCATCTCTGCCCGTTTTGCACTTACTCCAATATTCAACAGGGTTTGATAAATCAAATAGATGGAAAGTGGAAGCAGCATAAGGGCATTCAACAGGAAGAGAATCAATGCAGAGACCTGCAGAGGCATAGCATGCATGGGTTGCCATAGAAAGGCACTGAAGGGAGGGTAATAGTAAGGCCGGATCTCATCTCTATAATACAATTCGTGTCCCTCACTAAAATCCTTTCCTGCCTGCCATATCGCCCAGTGATCCGAATCTTCCGTTATCTCCTGCGATTTAGGAATAGAGATGGCAATCATCCCGGCAGTGTAAATAATAATGATGATAAATAGCCAGGGGCGTTGACGGAATGCTTGTTTTACATTAATCATATTGTTATGCGGTCGAAAGAATAAAGGTAACAATATATGCTGTTGCCAGGTTTAAAACTGAGAAGCAAGTTTCAGAAGATTCTCACCTTTAACCCTGGTAATGATCCATTCTTTCATCAGGCTTGCCCCGAGGGATTCATAAAATTTGATCGATGGCTCATTCCAGTCCAGCACTGCCCATTCGTACCTTTCACATTGCTGGTCCACTGCCAACCTGGCCAGGTAGGCTAACATTGCCTTCCCAAAGCCCTTCCCCCTCTCCTCCTCCTTGACATAAAGATCTTCAAGGTATAATCCGGGTTTGCCAAGGAATGTTGAGAAATTATGAAAGTAAAGCGCATATCCCACCGGTTCTGAATGATATTCACCTATGATCACCTTGGCAAACTGTTTTTCACCAAATAGGTTTTTCCTGAAATCATCTTCGGTAGCAAGTACTTCATGGGATAGTTTTTCATACTTAGCCAGTTCCTTTACGAACCAGAGGATCAGAGGAACATCTGATTCAACAGCATGCCTGATCGTAAAACCATTAATTTTAGTCGGGATAGTCATGAACTTGATTGATTATAAATCATTAAATACCTGCAATATGCTATTTTTTTTGTAATTTTTTAAGCTCAAAAGGTTTGGAACTATTAGGTCCAAACCTTTAGGTCCAAACTTTAATTCTCCAATCCATGGAACCAGATCTTTTTCACCAGGAAGCACCCAAACAGTATAAAAAAGCAATCGTAGTAGGTGCCTCCTCCGGGATGGGCAAGGAGCTGGTGAAAATTCTCATTAATAAAGGATACAATGTTGGCATCACCGGGCGCCGGGAACACCTGTTGAAGGATTTAAAAGTTGCCTACCCAGGCAGGATATTTTATAAGGCCTTCGATATCCGCGACCTTTCAAAGACGACAAAATCTATCAAAGAACTGATCAAAAGCCTGGATGGCCTTGACCTGCTGGTGCTCAGCTCAGGGGTAGGGTTCCTTAATGAAGAACTTGACACTGTACCTGAATTTCAAACCATTGATACCAATATCACCGCATTTACTGATATCATGACTTTCACCTTCAGGTATTTCCAAAAGCATCCACCCGGGCACCTGGTAGGTCTTACTTCTATCGCTGCCCTCCGGGGAAATAAATCAGCCCCTGCCTACAATGCATCTAAAGCATACCAGTCAAATTACCTTGAGGGACTGAGACAGAAATCTAAAAAGGAAAAATTAAAAATCTTCGTAACGGACATTCGCCCCGGATTCGTAGCTACTGACATGGCCAAAGGAGAAAAATTGTTCTGGGCAGCATCACCCGAGAAAGCTGCCGTCCAGATCTATAGGGCTATCAGGAGAAAAAGGGAAATGGTTTATGTGTCGAAAAGATGGAGACTTCTTGCCCTGGCATTGAAAATTGCTCCACGGTGGATGTATGATCACTTCTAAATACTGTATATATGAAAGAACTCTGGGACCAACGGTACAGCGAACCTGGCTTTGCCTATGGCATGGAAGCCAATGTTTTCTTCCGGGAGGTATTGGATTCCCTCATCCCGGGCAGATTGCTCCTGCCCGGTGAAGGTGAAGGACGGAATGCCATCTACGCAGCAGGCAGTGGCTGGGAAGTCAGTGCTTTTGACCACAGTATCGTCGCCCGTAATAAGGCCCTGGAATGGGCATCATCAATGGACCTCCAATTTGATTATCAGCTGGCCAGCCTGGAAGAATTTTCCTGCCAGGATCCGATCTACGATCTGATTGCCATTATTTATATCCATCTGCTTCCTGAGACCCGGCCCCATGTCCATAGCCAACTGTCAGCATGTCTGAAACCAGGCGGAAAGATTATTTTGGAATGTTTTCACAAAAACCAGCACAGTTATGAGACCGGTGGTCCGCCTATCGAAGAGTTGCTCTACCATGAAGATAATATACGATCGGATTTTTCTGACCTGGATATTAATCTCTGCGAAGAACAGGTGCTGGACATATTTGAAGGAAAATACCATTCCGGAAAATCAAGTGTTGTAAGGCTGATCGCAAATAAACCAATGTAAATATTTTCACAGTTCATTAAATCCTTGCCTCATGAATTCGCCCAAAACTATATGTGTCCATGCCGGCACTCTCTTTGATGAGAAGACCAGGGGGGTAAACTCCCCCATTTACACCTCGTCCTCATTCGAATACCTGGACTTGGACGAAGCTGTCTACCCAAGGTACTTCAATATCCCTAACACAGAAGCTCTTGGGAAAAAAATAGCCGCTCTTGAGAAGGCTGAATCAGGGATGGTTTTCAGTTCAGGAATGGCAGCAATTTCGTCAGTTCTCTTCGCTTTCCTGAGGCAGGGTGACCATGCCATTTTTCAGACAGGTTTGTATGGCGGGACTTTCCAATTTGTAACGACGGAACTGGAAAGGTTCGGCATAGAATATGATATCTCTGTTGATAATGAACCTGCCACATTCGAAAGTCTAATAAAGGAAAATACCCGCTTAATCTATATTGAAACTCCCTCTAATCCACTGCTCAAGGTAACAGATATCAAGGCTACAGTAAACCTGGCCAGGTCAAAAAACCTGATCACTGTAATTGACAATACATTTGCCAGTCCCATTAACCAGAATCCTCACCATCTTGGTGTCGATGTGGTGATCCATAGTGCAACAAAATACCTTGGTGGACATGCAGATATTTGTGCAGGAGCGGCTGCCTCAGGAAAAGAAAATATGTTAAGGATCAGAGATATGGCCCGGGGACTGGGAGGTAGCTTGAATGCCCAAACAGTATACCTGCTCGAAAGAAGCATCAAAACCCTGGCCTTGAGGATAGAGCAGCAAAACCGCAATGCCGGGTTCCTGGCTGAAAGGTTCGCAGTACACCCTTCCATAGCACAGGTGTATTACCCGGGACTGGCAAGTCACCCTGATCATGAAATAGCCCGCCAGCAAATGTCTGGATTTGGGGGCATGCTCTCCTTTGAAATCAAGGATCTTGACCCGGTTCAGTTCCAGCGCAATCTGAAACTCATCAAGCCTTCCGTCAGCCTGGGCGGAGTTGATACCATCATTTGCTCCCCTGCCCTCACATCCCACCGTCATTTAAGTCCCCGGGAAAAATTGACTGAGGGGATCAGTGACAAGCTCTTGCGGCTTTCTTTGGGCATTGAGGATCCGGAAGACCTATTGCATGATATTGAACAAGCAATATCCTAAGCCTTACTGTAACATTCACACTTCCAAAAACGTTTAAAAGTTTATAAATCAACATCTCTTACTATGAGACCCTTATGCCTTGTTTTACTTTTCCTGGCTATCTTAGTCTTTTCACATCAGTCCGTCCAGGCACAAATCGATCCTAATTCCGTACCTGAAGTTGGAACCACAGTACGGATAACCATGACAGACGGATCAGTTTATTTAGGAGAGATCATTTCCCATGAAACAGGCATAATCCGCTTGAAAACATCAAACGCGGGCACCCTCCAGGTCCCGACCATTAATATCGAGCGACTCGAGGACCTCACTGGTGATAAGATGCGAAAGGGCCAGTACTGGTTTGAAAACCCCAGTTATAACAGATATTTCCTGGGGCAATCGGCACAGCCACTCCGGAAGGGGGAAGGCTACTACCAGAATATCTGGATCTTTTTTAATGCTGCACATTACGGTATCACCAAGAATATTTCAATCGGTGGGGGATTTGAGTTCCTGTCTACTTTTGGGGCGCAAACACCCATTTTCTTTCTTTCCGCCAAGGCGGGTTTCCCATTTGGACAAAGATCCAGCGCCGGAGCCACAATAAGGTACCTGAACATCGCAAATATTGGAGGAAATGACGATATTGAAACGGATCTTGCCGGGGGTTTATTCCTTGGAACCGCACAGTATACCTACGGAACATCAGACCATAATCTGACTGCCGGAATAGGTTATGGAGTGGCCGGAAAGGAAGCCGCTGACAGACCCGTATTCGTGCTTAGCGGACAGACCAGGGCAGGAAAGCGAATAGGATTCCTGTCGGAAAATTACATCATACCGGGAGACCAATTTGAAGCAATTTTCATTTATGGAGTGCGATTTATGGGAGAACGTATTTCATTTGACCTGGTATTTTTGAATCACCGAGAGATAGCTAAAATCATTTTTATAGGGATACCCATGGTGGATTTTGTTTTCAAGTTTGGCAAATAAACCAGAACATCTCTGTGCCCAGGACTGCATTTTAGAATCATTCCAATCTGAAATGTTTGTATTTTAGGTTATCTGAAACAGGTAACCTTATGGACAAAAGTAACTGGGAGAGTTTTTTCGATGGTCATGCACCTGATTACCTCGGAAATGTTTTTACAAAAAACACTGATTTCGAAGTTAGATTCATCATTGATGAACTGGGACTGACTCCAGGTGCCTGGGTGCTTGATATCGGATGTGGTACCGGCAGGCATGCCATCCCACTTGCCAAATATGGGATCACGATGAGCGGTTTGGATCTTTCTGAAGGCATGCTGGCACAGGCAGGTGCATATGCTGAAAAGGAAAATGTCAAGGTTGAACTGATACAGGCAAATGCAACGAATTTTCAACTTCCCCAACAATTCGACCATGCCATCAGCCTCTGTGAAGGATCCATTGGATTACTCGGCGATGCTGAAGATCCTTGTAAAAGGGATCTGGCCATATTACGAAACATTTACAATTGCCTCAAACCCGGCGCCAAATTTTTACTGACCGTTCTGAATGGATATAAAAAAGTCAGGGAACATACTGCTGAGGATATAAAAAATAAGGTATTCGATCCAATTCATTTAATCACTTTTGAAAAAATGAATGTGGAGGAATCGGGGAAGACCAGGGAGATGACATTCAGGGAAAAGGGATTCACTCCGGGTGAATTGCATCATCTACTGAGACGAGCTGGATTTAGCATTGTTCATGTCTGGGGAGGCACGGCTGGTGCATGGCACAAGAAGCCATTGGACCTTGACGAATATGAGATCATGGTGCTGGCCGAAAAGTCTTTGAGTTAAATCTTTTGTATCTTTCCCTCAAAATACGAATATGCCACTGGTAATTGAAGAATCTGATCTGGAAAAGTTCATCGTGGTAGGAGACCGGGTATTGATCAAACCGAAATCTCCCATGGAGAAAACAAAATCAGGACTCTATTTACCACCCGGGGTTCAGGAAAAGGAAAAGATACATGACGGTTATGTGATGAAAGTCGGACCGGGTTATCCCATTCCGGCCATACAGGAAGCAGATGAACCTTGGAAGGACCGGGCTGAAGAGGTCAAATATGTCCCCCTTCAGCCAAAATCTGGTGACCTGGCCGTATACCTTCAGAATTCCGGTTACGAGATTGAATTCAACAAGGAAAGATATGTGATCGTCCCCCATTCTGCTATTCTTTTATTAATCCGTGATTCCAGCCTGTTTGACTGAGCATGAGTATAAATCATACAGGCATGCACAGAATCCTGAACACCCTGCGCTACATTACATTGACTACCATTTTAGGTCAATTTTCCTGTAATGAAGCTTCACCTCCAGACCCCGCCGAATCTTTGTGGCATTTTCAGGGTCAGATTGGAAAATACCTTGATAATATTGCCGAACAGCGGATATTGAATGAAAAAAACTGGCTGGCCATCTATCCCGAGACAGAAGAAGCATTTTTACTCCGTGAGGACGATGAGAATTATCCACAATGGGGGCAATGGCGTGGGGAGTTCTGGGGAAAATACATCCTTTCAGCCGTTGAAGCCTGCCGCTACTACCAGTCTGATGATCTGAAATTACGTATTGAATCAGCTGTAAAAGGTCTTATCTCAACTCAGGACTCAAATGGTTATATAGGAACATATAATAATTCCGGATTCCTCATCGGCAATAACTGGAATGTCTGGAGCCGGAAATACACCTTATGGGGACTCCTGGAAGCCTGGGAGCTGCTTGAACATGATTATATCCTGGATGCAGCCATAAGATTTACTGACCACCTTATGTCGGAAGTTGGTCCCGGTGCCACCAATATTGTTGAAACTGGTAATTTTTATGGAATGCCCAGCAGCTCGATCTTAGAACCAATGATATTGTTGCACAATGCTACCGGAGAAGTGAAGTACCTTAACTATGCCAAATACATAGTAAACCAATGGTCACAACATCCTGATGGATTGCCAGATATTCTGAACAAAGGAATATCCGGTGCACCGGTTCATAGCTGGTTTGAAGATAATGATCCTTATCAATGGGGTAAAGGTTATGAGTTTACCTCCTGCGTGGAAGGTCTGGTTGAGCTTTATAAGGCTACCGGTGAGGAGAAATACCTGACAGCATCAAAAAACATATATGCATCATTGGCAGAGTGGGAAGTAACCCCCGTGGGAAGCGTAAGTTTCAATGATAAGTATGTTGGCTCTGCAGGATTGATAAATACGGTGGCGGAAATTTGCGACGCTGTATACTGGAACCGGTTGTCTTATAAACTGTTTCAGCTTACTGGTGACGTAATGTATATCGATGAACTTGAAAAAACACTGTACAACTCGCTTCTCTGTGCCTTTAACCCGGAGGGTGATTGGGGACTGCGTCGCCTGAGAATGTCTCACATCCATATACCGGCCCAGAACCATTTCCTTCAAAACCACCAGTGTTGCACGGATAACCTGCCCCGGGGATTATTTCAAGCAGCAGAAATAGCCCTATTGGTAAGAAAAGGAGAGGTATTATTGAATCTATTTGAAGCAGGATCAGGAGAGCTTTTTCTTTCTTCTGGGAACAGATTAAACCTGAACCTGAAAGGTGATTTTCTAAATACTGAGCCTCTTGTTGCTCATATTTCAGTTGACCGGAAAGAGGCATTTGTGATGGCCATCAGAAATCCTAATTGGAGCGATCATACAATTGTGGAAGTGAATGGGATTTCCCATGCGTTTGATAAATCTGAAGATTGGATCAAAATCCACAGAAAATGGTCAGATGGAGATGAGATTACCATTCATTTCGACATGAAGATAAGGTATGAGTTTTTTGATACAAGCAAGTCCGGTACATGTTACAATGAAATTGATTTTTACAATAGAGAATGGGCCAGGTTGAAATTTGCAGGAGGATCAAATCCAAAAAACAATAAAAGATTCAGCCATATTGTAAGCCTTTCTGAATCAGAGGCTTTACCACATAAACCAGCAGCTACACTGCTGTATGGACCAATGGTGCTTTCCAGGGATATCAGGATTACCGGTCCGGATATCTTTTCGCCCATCGGTATGCCAGATGATCCCAGCTCTATCAGGGTCAGTAAAATCCAGTCTCCACCATTGATCCGGCAGGCATTTGAACTGGATTTCGGAACTGGGCAAATCATCAGATTTTGTGATTTCTCATCAGCAGGGAATACATGGAGTAATGAATCGTTTTTTAATACATGGTGTATGCTGCAGACTGATGATTAACACATGTAGTCTACTGGTGTGCCCGGCCTGTCAATAGTCCCAAATCGCTGATTCATTTCTATCAACCAGAACAAAGAATCTGTCTAAATAAGGCATCTGTGATTTATTTCACTCTTGTCCCGGAATAATTGATCCTGATTTGATATATTTTTATGTTTCTCAAATTCAAAATCAAAATAGATGACATTATGCAAAGAGTAAGGATTATATTTCTGATAACCTTTACTTTATTAACATTTCACTCATCATATGCTCAGGATGCTAAAGACAGAGGGCTGGAAGCCATCACCAAACAGGCGGTCCAGGGACAACTTGAATTCCTGGCTTCGGACTGGACTGAGGGAAGGCATACTGGCAGGCCAGGTGCCTATATGGCAGCAGATTACATAGCAAGCCTGTTCCAGGTATATGGACTGCAACCTGCTGGTGATATGGAATGGAATTCTGTTAGCCGGGCTGAGAGAATGATGGGTAAGAGACCCACCCAGTACCGTACCTACTTTCAAAATTTCGACCTTATCGAATATAAACCCGGCGAGGACCATGAATTTTCTCTGATAGACAATTCTGACAACGGAAAGAAAACCACAAATTTCGCATATAAAACAGATTTCTCGGTCTGGAGTTCAGATGTTGCCGTGGATATGGAAATGCCGGTCGTTTTTGCCGGTTACGGATTCACTGACGAGAAAACCGGGTATGATGACTTCAAGGGTGTGGATGTGGAAGGAAAGATCATCCTTATTATGTCCCGTTACCCAGGGCACAATGATACCACCTCGAAAGCCTATCAGGCCTTCAAACCGGCTGACAGGCGAAGCAACTGGATGCGCAGGCGTGCCAGAATTGAGAGGTTCTCCGAACTGGGTGTAGCAGCCATAATCGAAGTGGATCCGGATAGAGATGTCACAAGTGCCTGGGTCGATAACCTGCCTTTCAGATACAACTCCCGCAACTATGAAGGTGATGAGCCACGAGCATCCTATTATGAGACCAGGATGAAGTTGCCGGGAGAAAAACTGGACCAGGACCAGACCAGTGTTGCCATATCTGACAGGGTGCTGAATGAACTACTGAAAAATACAGGTATAGATCTAGAGGCTTTTGCGGAGGATGTTAAGAATTCATTGAAACCAGCTTCAAAAGAACTTGCCGGGAAAAGGGTAAGGATCAAAACCTCTGTAGATTCAAGATTGATAAAAGTCAGAAATGTACTAGGTGTGCTCCCCGGGAAAGATACCAGTGAGATTATTGTGGTAGGAGGACATTATGACCATCTTGGCAAACATGACGGCTGGATATGGAACGGAGCCGATGATAATGCTTCCGGTACAGTCGGTGTAATGACCCTTGCCAAGGCCTTTATGGCAGCAGGGGAAAAACCGGAAAAGACCATCGTTTTTGCTGCATGGACAGGGGAAGAAAAGGGGCTGCTTGGATCAGAATACTTTGCTGATCATCCATATGACGATGCCAAGATGATCCTCAACCTGAATTATGATATGATTTCCCGTGACAATAAGGATGACAAGGAGGGTGTGAAATGCAGCATGGTTTATACAAAAAAGTACGCTGTTCTGGAGGATTTGACGAATAAGCATAACGATGAATACGGACTCGGGCTTGAAGTCGACTACAGGCCGGCTGACCGTCCACAAGGAGGCAGTGATCACACCCCCTTTGCTCAAAAAGATGTTCCGGTGTTTTATTTCATGGCCGGTTTCCCACCTGAATATCACCAGCCGGATGATCATACCAGTCTAGTAAACTGGGACAAAATGGTAAACATCATTAAGGTCGGGTACCTGAATATATGGGAACTGGCAAATACGGAATGGGGAGCTGATGAGGCATCACCGAACCAAGAATAAAATCAATTGTCAATACACACATTAAAAAATATTTAAAATCATGAATTCAACAAGAAGAGCATTTTTAACCCAGATCAGTCTCCTGGCCGCAGGCAGTGCTTTTGCGGTTCCTTCCATTAACTGGGGACTGAAAGACGAGAAATTGAAAGTTGTACTTACCGGAACAGGGGTAAGGGGAACCTCATTCTGGGGCAAACGACTGGTGGACCAGTATGGCGATATTCTCGAGTTTGTGGGACTCTGTGATATCAATCCTGGCAGGCTGGAGTATGCCCTGAAATACATGGGGGTCAGCTGCCCAACCTACACCGATTTTGAGAAGATGATCGCAGAAACCAAACCGGACCTGGTGATTGTAACTACCAAGGACTCCACCCACCATGAATTTATCGTCAAGGGGCTCGACCTTGGATGTGATGTTCTCACGGAAAAACCCCTGACTACGGATGAGGTCAAATGTCAGCAGATCATTGATGCTGAGAGGCGCTCAAAGAAGAACCTGATCGTTGGGTTCAATTACCGCTGGAGCCCTTACACAACCAAGATCAAAGAATTATTGATGAAAGAGTCTGTCGGAAAGATCACCTCTGTTGATTTTCACTGGTACCTGAACACTTATCATGGTGCATCTTACTTCCGAAGATGGCATGGGCTAAGGCAGTCCGGCGGCACGCTATGGGTACACAAAGCCACCCACCATTTTGACCTCCTCAACTGGCTGATTGATTCTGACCCCGAGGAAGTATTTGCCTATGGTGAACTTGAACATTATGGAGAGAACGGACCATTCAGGGGAGAGAATTGCAGGGTATGTGAACATAAGGAGAAATGCGCCTTCCATTGGGACATAACAAAGGACAAGCGTGCCATGGCCCTCTACGTTGACAACGAAAAATATGATGGTTATATCCGCGACAATTGCCTGTTCAGAAGGGAGATCAATATCTACGACAAAATGTCGGCCCAGATAAAATACAAGAATGGCGTGGTAGTCAATTATTCCCTTACCACTTATTCGCCCATTGAGGGCTGGAGGATGGCCTTCAACGGCATGGACGGACGGCTGGAAGCCTGGCTGGACATACCCTATATCAAAAGCATGAAGGTTGACCAGTCTGAATTGCATGCTGCAGAAATGGACCAGGGCGGTAATGATGAAATGGGCCGTGAACCAGTCATTGTACACAAACTCTGGAATGATTTTGACACCGTTGTTGTCGAATCTGAAAGAGGTGGCCATGGTGGTGGAGATAAAAGGCTGCATGACCAGATCTTTGTCAATCCGGAAAAGAAGGATCCATTTGACAGGCCTGCGGGACTCCGTGACGGGGCCATGTCCATCCTGATCGGTATCGCCGCAAGGAAAAGCATTGAAAGCGGCAAGCCGGTAAGAATAGAAGAGCTGACCGACCTGGATCCCAGGGCTGAGCGGATTATTTAGCAAAGATTATCCCGTTTAGAAGCCATCAAAGCCAATTTCGGGATATTCTCCTTTATCATTTTATTGTTGGACCAAAAATGATCTAGGAATCCCGGTAATAAGCGGATTTATCATTATATTGTAATCAAGAGTGGACCTTGTTTCACGGATTATACCTATAGGTTCTCTTAATAACTAATTTTATTCCTTAAACCTCCTAAACTTAACCAAAATGAGAAATGTTTTCCTAATGTTGTTGCTCTGTTTACCTCCATTGGTATCATTTTCACAGGTATCCCTTTTGAAGGATATTGATACTATTGATTATAACAGTTCACCAGGTGGGTTCACAGTACTTAATAATAATATCTATTATTCATGTTCACAACATGAAACAGGCAGTGAGTTATGGAAAACAGATGGAACTACGGCAGGTGCAGTATTGCTAAAGGATATCAGTCCCGGAACCGGATCTTCAGCACCGTGGGGTTTGGTTAACATCAATGGTCAAATATATTTTGGTGCATCTGAAGGTGAATATGGTAAAGAACTATGGATTAGTGATGGGACTAAAGAAGGAACTGTTCTCTTTAAAGATATAAGAACTGGTTCTGGTTCATCCTATCCTTCACAATTCCTGCAAGTCAATGATACTATTTACTTTACTGCAACTGATAGTGACCATGGAACAGAATTATGGAAAAGTGATGGAAAGGAATCTGGAACAGTTTTGGTTAAGGATGTTAAGGATGGATCAGTGAGTTCTAACCCCACCCAATTAGTTCACGTCAATGGATTGTTATTTTTTGTAGCAGAAGATGATGTGAATGGCACCGAATTATGGACTAGCGATGGGACTGAAGAAGGAACTGTTTTAGTTAAGGATATTTGGCCTGGAACTGGTAACTCCTCGCCTAACAGATTGCTCAATGTTGGTGGACTTCTTTTTTTTGTTGCTGATGACGGGGTTCATGGGAACGAAATATGGAAAAGTGATGGGACTGAAGAAGGAACCGTCCTCGTTAAGAATATTAACCCGCTTTCTCCTTCAGGCATTAATTATGGCAGCGAATTGATCGATATTAATGGAACGCTGTTTTTTGGGGCAGATGATGGAGAATATGGAACAGAATTATGGAAAAGTGATGGCACGGATACCGGCACCGTCATGGTAAAAGACATAAATCCATCCTCAGGATATATTAGGAGTTCCTATCCATCTGATTTAGTCAGTTTCAATGGGATTCTTTATTTCACTGCAGATGTTTCGGAATCTGGCAGAGAACTCTGGAAAAGTGATGGCACTGATGCAGGCACCATTATGGTCAAGGACCTTACGCCAGGCTACTCATCCTCAGATCCGGAAAACCTTATTGATGTTGATGGAATCTTATTTTTCAATATCCAAGGTAGTAATTATAAAAAAGATATATTATGCAAGAGTGATGGCAGCGAAGAAGGTACTGTTATAGTCAAGACTCTTTCATCTGATGATGAATACACAATTTTAAGTAGTCCATTTGAATTTAATGGAAACCTATATTTCACTGTAGGGGATTATAGCGGGGATATTCTTTGGAAGAGCGATGGTTCTGCTGAAGGCACAGTTATAATAGAAGACTTGGGGCCAGGCTCAGAATCATCATATCCTGAGTATCTAGTCAACAGCAATGAGACAATCTTTTTTAGTGCAGATGATGGTATAAACAGAGATGAATTATGGAAAAGTGATGGTACTGTTGATGGGACAGTTATGGTTAAAGATATAGGGACATACGGTTCCTATCCCAGCATGCTGGTTGATGTGGATGGTACAGTTTTTTTCAAGGCACAGACAGGTGATAATGATTATGAATTGTGGAAGAGTGATGGAACTGAGACAGGCACAAATCTTGTAAAAGACATAAACCCAGGATCAGCATCATCTCAACTAAATTACCTTGTTAATGTAGACGGGACGCTTTTTTTCAAGGCAGAAGAGGATGTAAATGGAAGAGAATTATGGAAAAGCGATGGTTCTGAATCAGGAACGGTATTGGTCAAAGACATCTGGCCAGGGACTGGTGATTCCTCACCTGAAAAATTACTGGATGTTGGTGGAGTTCTTTTCTTTGTTGCTGATGATGGGACTCATGGAAAGGAACTGTGGAAGAGTGATGGCACTGAATCCGGTACCGTCCTTATGAAAGATATTTATCTACTATCACCATCATCTTTTAGTTATTCAAGCGAATTGGTTGATGTAAATGGAACTTTGGCTTTTGTTGCAGATGATGGAGTCAATGGGAGGGAATTATGGAAAAGCGATGGAACAGAAGAAGGTACTGTTATGGTTAAGGATATATTTTCAGGATCAGATGGATCATATCCTGAATATCTGATTAATGTAGATGGAACCCTCTTTTTCCTGGCAAGAGAAGATTATCGAGACGATGGTTTATGGAAAAGTGATGGTACAGAAGAAGGCACCGAATTGATTAAATTATTTCCTACAGGTTATTCTACACCCGATTTAGCTTATGCTACCACCAACGGGAAGCTTTTCTTCTATGATAAATCCGGGGGACTTGAAGATCAGCTATGGGTAAGTGATGGTACGGAATCCGGGACCGTCCTTGTGAAAAATTTTAAGGAGAGTAATCAATCAGTGGGTAATGGTGAACTTTACCCCTGGAAAGGCAGGGTATATTTTGGGGTTTCTGATGAGGATGGGCACCAACGCTTGTGGGTCTCTGATGGTACACAAAATGGAACCAAAATCATCGAACCAGACTTACTCTACCTTCCTCCCTGGGATTTATTCTTTGTTGGAACAGATGAATACTTATACTTCACCGGAATCATGAACCATTCTGGTATAGAGTTATTCAAATTCAGCGACGTAACACTTGCCGTTGAGCAGGTAAACATTACTTCCCAGGGCCTCACGATATACCCAAATCCCTCAAGTGGTAAGTTTTTTATAGAACTTGATGGAGTTGATATCCATGAGAAGCAACAAGTCTCAGTTATTAATCTTTCAGGACAGGTGATTTTGAAAAAAGACTTCAGGTCTTTACCGATTGAGATCGATCTGTCTGGAACAACATCTGGGATATATTCCATAATCGTAGAGTCGGGAAATAGAAAATTATCAAGGCAGATTATTATTATTCCGGATTAGACTTTAGAATTTAAGAGGATAACAGGTTTTCAGACCAGATTTTGTTTTCTAAACAGTTTAACTTAATTTTGATTTACATTTCCTGCAGCTCTCAACTTCCTGCTGCATAAATTTTTGCAACTTTCCATATCAAATTTTCAATTTTACATTTCGGTTGTCTTGATGTGAGTTTTCAATCTCATTTAGTCAATAAACCTAAAAAGTAAAAATTATGAGAGCAGTTAGGAGACTTTTGTTTTTCATGGCAGGCATCTGCCTGATGATTTCCTGCTCAGAATCTGATGAGACGCTTTTGGTTGACGATCCTACAGGGGATCATCTCAAAAGTGGTAAGAGTGGTCATACGGTGACTGTACCATTCAAGGCGGATTTCATTGGGACATATGTAGATCCTGGAGATGCAACATGCGAGTTCCCACAGCTTTGGCCCGTTAAAGTGAATTTTGAAGGTACCGGCACGTATCTGGGGAAATTTACCGGTTACTTTAGTTTCTGTGTGGATGGGAATAGTGGATATGGTCCATCGGTTTCTGAAATGGTCGCAGCAAATGGTGACATACTGTATGTCTCAATTGAAGGACAGGTTATTGGTGGAAGAGAGGATGATCACCCTGATTATGTGACTTCTTACTGGAGAGATCCGTTTGTAATATTGGGAGGTACTGGACGTTTTGAAGGAGCAACAGGTGAAGGTATGTCTGATGATTACAACAGCAGTGAGGATCCTAATTCTCATCACCACTGGAATGGAACCATTACCATGGTAAAGGGAAAAAGGTAATCAGTAGCAGATGATTAAAATTTCCGTGAACCTGTTCAACATAGTTAAGATAATATTTGGGGTGGACCTCAGTTTCTGGCTGAGACCAGGGCTGATGCCAGTTCTTTAAGTAATGTCATTGCCTTTTCATTATCACTGCCATCAATGATGCCTGCCATATAACTGCCTGATATGATAGCGGGTATATCCCCGTTGTAGGGGTCCTTGAAGGTGAGTGCCGATTCACTTTCAGGATGAATGTCCTGTTTGGTGAATGCCAGGTATTGCTTTGCCATTTCCAGTATCTCATTAGCATCCTCCCCCTGGATAACAAACAATTTAAATCCGCCTTCATAACCGACCGTGAAAGCGGAATGCAGGAAATCGAAACCGATAAAATTTTCTCTGATGTATTGATCTGAATATGGAAGTTGCCCGCTTGAAGGAAAAAGCGTGAGCAGTTCAGGCAAGCTGTTTTCCTGGTCCAGGTGCCCGCTGATCTTCTGTCCAATGTTTTGCAATGCTGCCTGGACTTCATTACCTGAATCCGTGGAATATAGCTTAATATAGAATTGTCCACAAAGGAAATTAAGTACCCCCTCTTCAAGGTAACCCTGTGTACCTACTTCAACAAACTGGTATTCCGGACTGCGCTCGGCGGTGTATATTCCATAAGCATTGACCGGAGTACTGTGGCGGTAGACTTCAGCATGGATAACCGTTCCTGAGGTATGCTGATAATCTCCCAGGTGGAGGTCTACAAAATCATAGCTCAAATAGGATTCGGCTGCACCATTGATCAGGTCCCAAAGGTTCCCCGGGGTATATACATCGGGAATGACAGTAAGATTCCAGTTCTTCACTTCAGGGAAACTTACTGCTTCAGTATCAGTGGCCTGGCAGGTAACGGAAACCAAAAAAGCCATACTTATCATCATGAATATATATCTTTTCATCTGATAGAGATTTTCAACAAATGTACGAGGATTTTTGCAGATCCAGGATTAGGTTATAAAGTCCACCGGCACATCTTTCAGCCTTGATACCTTGGCTATCCGCTCGGCAACATTGAATCCGCTGCTGCAGGTAACGGTACAGCCGGGACAGCCATTACAGGGATCCGCATCCACTCCGTACTCATCCAGGATCTCTCGGCCCTTCTCGAGGTTTCCGTAAGCATAGGTATACATGTATGCCCGCATGAGATCAGAAACAGGAAGGTCCTTGCGGCATTGATGCTGGCAACCCGTGCATCCGCTGCAGTAAAATCCCGAACGTCCGCCATCAGCCAGCAGGCTATTAGCTTCTTCGTCCGTCATATCCAGACCATTCATGATCTCCAGATCTGTCTGCAATTCATTGAATTTTGTGAAGCCAGGTATGGAAGTGGTAATATGCGGATTCTGAAACACCCACTTCAGGGCCGCTACGCCATCTACAGGTACCTTTTTTTCTTCATCATGAAATCCACCGGCCATGGTCTTCATGGCAATAAAGCCCAATCCTGCAGCAGCTCCCTCCTCGATAGCATCAATCAGATCCTTATCATCCTTCATAGTAAAATTAATGGCCACCAGGATCACCTCATGGACCCCGCCCTCTATGGCGGCACGGATCACTTCAGCCTGGTTTTTATGTGTGGATACGCCCACATGTTTTGCCTTCCCCTCCTGTTTGAGTTGCCTGAGTGCGGCAAGCATGTCCTCATTTAACAGAGTTTCCCGGGATGAGGCCAGGTGATGGTAGAAAATATCCACATGATCCATCTGAAGCCTTTCCAGGCTTAAATTGGCCATCTCCAGAAATCCCTCTTTGCTGAATTCAGGTCCCAATTCGCCAGTTTTCCTGTTGATCCCGGGAGGAATGACCTTGGTCCCAATCACAAATGAATCCCTTGGCCTGTCCTTAAAAAATGCACCCAGCATTTCTTCATTTTTTCCCCTTTGATAACCGTGGGCCGTATCAAAATGCTTAATACCTGAATCATAGGCTGCTTTCACAATATTGGGAGTATCTGCCCTCATGACCCCCATGCTGAGGATGGGAAGTTCCAGGCCTGTTTTCCCAAGTGTCCGTGTAATCATTTCAGTGCCTGTCTGGGTAGTTCCTGCTTTGACACCCCCTGATACGAGCATTCCTGATGCCCCGAACACAGATGATTTCAAGAAATTTCTTCTATTGAATTTTGTCATGATCTCAATTGTAGATTATCTTCCATAAAAGTAAGCATGCAGGAAGTATATCATGTTTAAATATTTGTTAAAGTTACAAAGTATTATAAAATTTTTCATAATCAGGATATCATACTCATTTATTAACAGGATGCGTCTTTTTAAGGCATTATCCATCAAAGAAGGATCTCAAAGGTGGTTCTTCCGGGCATGGAATCTACTTCAAGTGTGCCTTTATGCATGATGATAATCTGCCGGGAAAGGCTCAGCCCAATTCCAGTCCCGGATTCCTTGGTGGAGAAAAAGGGTACAAATATGCGATCTAAAGTATCATCGGGTATACCCTGACCATTGTCCCGGACCTTAATGGATACCTGCCTGCCCTCTGAGGAACTTATGGTCACCTCTATGCCTGGCTGGTCTATTATGGTAAGTGCATCACGGGCATTCCTGATCAGGTTGATGATCACCTGTTCCAGGAGGTTAATATCAGCCAAAAAACTGTCCGGGGCTGCTTTCCCGTTGATCTGAAATTCAATTCCCCCATCCTTCATCTCAGCAGCAAAGAGGGATTGAAGGCGGCTGATCAATTCACTGGTCTTCACTTTCTTGATAACTGGTGCCGGAATCTTGGCAATATCCTGGTAGGCAGTAGTGAATTTTATAAGTCCGGCGCTCCTTTCCCGAACCGCTCCCAGTCCGGATACAAGTTTTTCCTTCAGTTGCGGGGACACTATCGCAGCATCCTGGCCTTCCACAAGATTATAAAGGGAACCAGTAAGCGAGGTGATTGGAGTTACCGAATTCATGATCTCATGTGTTAGTACCCTGATCAGTTTCTGCCAGGCTTCCAGTTCCCTCTCATCCAGTTCCTCCCTGATATTCTGAACAGATACCAGGTTAAAATCCTGATCTTCTATCCTGAATCCGGCAGATTGTATCGAAAATTCCTTCTCTTCGTGCTGGATCTTCATCTTTACCAGCTGCCTTTCCCCGGCGGACACTTTTTCAAATATGGAAAAATATTCCGGTTCACTGATCTTCAGGTCTGTCCCGGCCTGTATGGCAGGAGTTGCCAGTAGTTCATTAAAAGCCTTGTTGACCAGGTGGACCCTGCCGGAGGGCTCATAGGATATGATTCCCACCTTGACCTGCTCAATCAGGCTGAAAAGGTACTGGTTACGGGTTTCCTTCTCTTTACTCAGTGTTTTCAATTTGAGTGAGATATCATTCATGGCCTTGTACAAACCACGAAATGACTTCCCTCTCCCACCCTCCTTAAAGGCAAGGGTATACTCATCATGCATTACAGAAATAAGGAATTGAGACAAATCCCTGTTGATCCTATCAATATAATAGAACATTTCCACCACCAGCAGGATTACCAGTATGGCCAGGTAAGCCAGGCGGATATATTCAGCCTGGACAATGAACAGGGCACATGCTGTTATGGCCGCAAACAGCATGATGAGCCGGACAATAATGTTTAAACGGAAATTCTTATAGACCATATTTTTCCATTCTCCGGTAAAGGGCCCCACGGGTTAAGCCAAGTTCAGCCGCAGTCCTGGTGACATTGCCTCCATATTTCTTCAGGCAACTCCTAATGGCCCATTTTTCCAGGTTATCAAGATTAAAATCCTCGCCGGGTTGCCCTCCCTGTTCCTCTCCTGTCAGGAAAAGAAAGTCTGAGGCCTTCAGGCTCCCGCCATCACTCATGATCACCGCACGCTCTATCGCATGCTGGAGTTCCCTTACATTTCCAGGCCAATCAAACTTTTGAAGCTTTTTCATCACATACCCCGGCATTTGTAGATTTCCTTTTCTGTATTTAGGGGCATATTTTGCGAGGAAAAAATCTGCCAGCAAGGGGATATCTCCGGCACGTTCCCTCAAAGGTGGTACTTCAATCTCGACGGTGTTGATGCGATACAAGAGGTCCTGCCTGAAACTACCATCGGCAACCATCTGCCTCAAAGATTGGTTGGTGGCACAGAGTAGGCGAATATCGATCTCGGTGGACTTGCTACTGCCGACCCTGAAAATTTCCCTGCTCTGCAATGCCGAAAGTATTTTGGATTGGAGGGGCATTGGCAAGTTGCCGATCTCATCGAAAAAAAGGGTACCCCCGGAAGCTGCTTCAAAACGTCCAGTATGGTCCTGGTGGGCATCCGTAAAAGCTCCCCTGCTATGTCCGAATAATTCACTCTCGAAAAGGGTTTCGGAAATGGATCCCAGGTCAACCGGAATCAAAACTTCCCTACTTCTCTGTGACCTCCTGTGTATCTCCCTTGCCACCAACTCCTTGCCCGTTCCGTTCTCTCCCAGGATCAACACATTGGCATCGGTGGCAGCTACCTTATTCACCTGTTCGAGGACATCCTTAATGGCCGGTGAATCACCGACAAGTCCTGCAAACATATCATCAATGGTGGAACCGAGTATCCTTTCCCTGGACCGGTGACGGTCCAGCGCCCTCTTCGATCTGCTGAGCCGGAATGCCGCTGATACAGTCGATAATAATTTATCATTCTGCCAGGGTTTGACGATGAAATCAACAGCTCCTTTCTTGATGGCTTCAACAGCAATATTCACTCCTCCATAGGCTGTGATCAGGATCACAGAGGTTGACGCATCAGCCTCCTGTATCCTTTGCAACCACTCCATCCCATCCGCACCGCTGGTATCACCCGGACTGAAATTCATATCCAGCAGGATCACATCATAATTTTCTTCCACCAGCTGTCCGGCTATCCCCCTGGCATCCTTCAAAGTCCTGATCTGAGTATAATGCTGTTCAAGCAGGGTTTGCAATGAAAGGATGATATGAGGATCATCATCCACAACTAATATTTTTCCCTTTGTCAATGTCATCCCGGGTGGTTTTTACAGGTATGCCAAAACCATACCATCAATAACAATTCCTTAAAATTCAGTGTTTTCATTCAGACTTCAAAAAAACAAGCGGTAAAAATGTCCATTTTTGGACAATTTAATGTCCAGGATTGGACAGATTGAATACAGACAGATAATATCTCAGGCATAATATATTAATCTTCTGGAACTTACATTCCAGTGGCACAGCCTTTGGGTGTTCAAATCTCAAATCATTAAAAATGATCCGTAATATTATTGTCATCGCAACCAGGATACTGGTAAGAAAAAAGATCTTCTCTCTGATCAATATACTTGGCCTCTCTATTGGTCTTGCCTGCGCATTGCTTATCATGACCATCGTTAAACAGCAATTGACCTACGACAGGTTCCATGAAAAATCTGACCATATTTTTTGCGTGCAGCAGAATATGGAACTGGGCACCGGATCTTTCACAACGGACCGCAGTGGGTCAGCCGTAGGTCCGGCCCTGGTTGAATCATTCCCTGAATTCAGCTCCTTTGTACGGATAAGTCCCCCGCAGGAAATACTAATCTCATATATTCCTCCCGATACTGGCTCTGAGGAACCCGAGAGCCGGAAATTGTTCATTGAGAATGCTGTATTGGCCGTGGATTCAAATTTCTTTGATTTCTTCACTTTCCTTTCTGTTTCCGGCGACCTGTCAACGGCACTGCTGGATCCGTATGCAGTCATCCTGACCAGCGAGACAGCGGAAAAATACTTCGGGGATGAAGAGGCCCTGGGATAAAACCTTTACCATTAATACCGAGCATATTTTCACGGTGACGGCTGTACTTGAAGACATTCCCGATAATTCAAGCATACAATTTGATATGCTCATTAATTTTTCTTTCCTGAATAATGACGGAGCTGATTCTGATCATTTCGATGGGAATCCTTATACAACCTTTCTATACATGGATGATCCTTCCCAGTCCGGGGGACTCGATCAGAAAATCACAGAATACCTCGATGTATACCAGGATGAGGATGTGGAGGTGGACCAGCACTTGCTGCCACTCAAGGATCTTCGCAGCAAGGGGGAATCAAGAGGACAGATTTTTAACCTTGTACTGGGTCTGCTCGGTATCATCATCTTGGCCATAGCCTGCATCAATTTCATGAATCTTTCGACGGCAAGGTACCTTGACCGGACAAGGGAGGTAGGCATGAGAAAAGTAGTTGGTGCGGGAAGGGGACAGCTGATCAGGCAGTTCCTGGGGGAAACTATGATCATCACTTTCCTGGCCCTAAACCTGTCTATTTTCCTGGTTGACCTTGCCCTTCCCTTATTCAATCAGTATTTCGAACTTGAGGTCGAATTTCAACTTGGAGATCCAGTGATCCTGGCTGGATTGATCATTATTTTCCTGGTCACCAGCCTGGTTGCCGGCAGTTATCCTGCTTTCTTTTTATCTTCGTTCAATGCGTAAGTATATTCAGCAAGCCGGGGGGAGGTAAAAAGAAAGGCAAAGGCATCCGCAAGGTACTGGTTGTAGTACAATTCCTATTTGCCATCCTCTTTATCATCACCTCACTGGTAAATTACCAGCAATTCAAATTGCTGAACGAATCCTTGAGCGGTTTCGATACCAGCAATATCATTTATTTCCAGAGCAGGGGTGAAGGGAATGAAAAATTTGCTTCCATTAAACAGGAGATCCTTCAGAACCCGGCTATTGTTTCCGTAACCAGTTCAGGTGCGATTCCTAAATATGTTGAACACGGAGAATTTGAATGGGGACTGACAGCTGAGGAGACCAATGACATCTCAGCGATCTGCCATGGTGAGTTATGATTTTGATAAAACCTTCGGCATGGAAATGATTGCTGGGCGATTTTATTCAGAAGAAAACCCCAGTGACAGCATCAGATGCCATCGTCATCAACCAGGCGGTTGCTGATGCCCTTGAAATGGAAGATCCTGTGGGCAAACCTTTTACCTGCATGAAGAGCCCTATACCATCATCGGCGTGATTGAGAATTATGCCTTAAATCCCCTGTCTCTTATGGGAGATAAGGTTATTCATCCTTTCAGTTATGCCAATTACTGGGTATTTGTCAAGACAGCAGGCCCCATAAGTGAGGAGATCGTTGACTATATCGCAGCCGTGCATGATAAATACAATCCAGAATATCCTTTCGAAAGCCTTTACATGGAAGATTTTATTGATCCAATTACAGAGGGACTGGGCATGGTAAACAGGATTGTATATTTCTTTACCTTCTTCGGGATCCTGATTTCCTGTCTGGGCTTACTGGGACTATCAACCTATTCCACACAGCAGCGTACCAAGGAGATTGGAATACGCAAAGCAATGGGTGCATCCAGCACCAGGATCCTGCGCCTCTTAACACTTGATTTCCTGAAACTGATCCTTGTATCATTGCTGATCTCCATTCCCGTCTCCATCCTCCTCATGAGGGCTTTGCTGCAGCTATTTGCTGAAAGAATAAGCATGGGACCGGGATTGTTTTTGTTCACTGCCATTATTGTGATTGTCATTGCCATCGTAACGGTCAGTTTCCAGGCACTAAGGGCTGCAGGCGGCAATCCGGCCAACAGCCTCAGATATGAATAATGAATAATAGATATAAATCGGCCATGATAAAAATTATCTAACAGTAATTTTCCGTAATTTTTGGAGATTCCGGTTGTACAGCTTCCTGAACATAATTGGACTGGCGATTGCACTGGCAATATCTATGCTGATATTCCTGTACGTTAAGCGGAGAAATCAGCTATGACAAACATTTCCCCCGGGCCGACAGGATCTACCGGATTGCCAATTACAATACCGACAAAGACAGGGCCAGGGAATGGGCCAATGGCCCCCCTCTCATGGCTGAAGAAATCATCAAATTCTTCCCTGAAATTAAGCATGTTACACGTACACGCCCCATCGGTGACAGTTACCTGGAATATATTCCTGATAGTATATCCATGGTCGGTCATATGGATCCGGGGGGATTTTTTACTGATTCCAGCTTTTTCGGGATATTCGATGTAAAAATTCTCCAGGGTGATCAGATAAATCCACTCAGCCAGCCTGGGAGCATAGTACTGACAGAATCGCTGGCAATAAAATTCTTTGAAGAGGAAAACCCGGTGGGAAAATCCATGCTGATGAACGGAACAGCTTTTACGATCACAGCTGTCTGCCAGGACTTTCCCAAAACTCAGCATTTTTCTCCATCTTATTTCATTGACTGGCAAACCTTTCATGATTTCGTTGTCGGAGCGGGACTCCGTGACCTTTATTACAGTCGTGGATGGTCTGGGGTATATACCTATGTCTTACTGGATGAGGGTATCAATGCTGCTGATCTGGATGAGAAAATGTTGGAATTCAGGGTGGACTTTTTCAAGGAGATGATGACCAGGGATGAGGTTTATGAAAGTGGCCAATATATTCTGCAAGCACTCACAGATATCCATCTCAAATCTCACCTGGAACAGGAAGTTGAGGCCAACGGGAATATGGTCTATGTTCTGGTATCCATGCTTGCTGCCATATTTATCCTGATCATAGCTGGTGTCAATTATGTCAATCTTGCAACGGTAAAAACATTCAAACGAATGAAGGAGGTCGGCATACGGAAAGTCAATGGCGCATTGCGATACCAACTGGTTTTCCAGTTCATAGGGGAATCCCTATTCATGGCACTGCTGTCAGGCATCCTGTCAATCCTCGTGATGGATCTCCTGTTTCCATTGTTTAATCGGATCACTGAACAAAATATTGATTCAAGCGGGATACTGTCTTTTCCAAACATCAGCATGTTACTGCTGCTGGTTTGTATACTTGGATTGGTATCCGGAATATATCCAGCTTTTTTTGCTTCCCGGACAAGTCCCATTAAGGCGATGAAAGAAATGAAGGATCCCGGATCGGTGACAAACAGGGTCAGGGTGGGACTGGTCATTCTGCAGTTCACTGTCTCCATATTTATGATCCTCAGTACCATCATCATCTACAGGCAAATGAATTTTTTCCTGCACAAGGATATGGGATTCGACAAGGAACACATCATCGCCCTGACATTAAATGGGAGGGCATACCAGCTTGCAGGAGAAAACCCGGCATTGCTAAAAGAGGAAATCAACAAACTGGCCTTTGTCAGGGGTGCTACCCTGGTCAGCCATTTGCCAGGGGACAGATTCAGTGTTGAGGGACTCTTCCCAGATGTTCTATCTGAAGAAGACAGTGACCCCTCAGTGAGATTCCTCAGAGTAGATGAAGATTTTATCCCATTAATGGGCATTGAGGTTCAGCAAGGAAGGAACCTGAAACGTACAAGCGGCGACCGGAGTGAGTTCCTCTTGAATGAATCAGCCGTACAGGCTTTAAAACTGGAAAAGCCAGTGGGTGTTACGGCCACCTCTTACTTTGGCCAGAAGGGTGAAATTGTAGGAGTTACTAAGGATTTTCATTTTGCCTCCCTGCAGCAATTGATTGAACCCCTGGTACTGGAAGTGAACTATGATACAGACTTCAGGAGCATATGGTACCAGTTCCTTTTGCTGAAGTTATCACCAGGAGATATGTCTCTGATGATAGAAACCATCAAGGAAAAAATGAATGAAGTAGCTGAGGGCTACGCCATGGATTTCACCTTTATAGAAGACAATTTTAACAAAAATTACCAGGCAGAAAAACATTTGAAAGAATTGCTTCAGGCATTTGCCCTGTTTGCTGTATTTATTTCATGCCTGGGACTTTTTGGACTCTCAGCCTTTACGGCCCAATTAAAAACCAAGGAGATGGGGATACGTAAGGCCATGGGTGCCAGTGTAGTGAAAATTGCACTTCAGATATCCAGAAATTTTGTAATTTATGTCATATTTGCATTGATCATTGCCCTGCCAATGGGATATATTTTCATGAATAAGTGGCTTGACAATTTTGCTTATCACATAAACATCCAGTGGTGGGAATTAGCCCTTGCAGCAATTATGGCCCTGGCCATCACAGCATTTTCGGTCAGCTACCAGGCCCTGCGGACCGGACTGGCAAACCCGGTTGATTCCCTGCGATATGAATAGCAAAGAAAAATGGTAAAACTTGAACCTACACGGCAAAAAATTCCAAGAAAAAAGGTTCTGATTTATCTGCTGCTAATCCTTACCCTGATCCTGCTCCTGGCAGGTTGGAACAGGATTTCCCTGATCTTCCAAACATTCTTCCAGTTCACAAACTGATTTTTTTCCATCTGACACTGAGAGCATGCTTAGCAATTCTGTAAATGGGGAGAGGATTGAATCAGTGCAGAACCAAAATTTTCTGATGGTCTAAAAGTGTGTTTTGTGGACTGAGAAACTGAAATATGTACAATCCGTTTTGCAGATCCTGTAGATCTAATCTGAAGTGGTTTGATGGAATCGTTATTCTTTTATGCACTTGCCCATTCATTGAAACAATAGAAAGATATTGGATATCAGCGTGTTCATCAAGAATTTGTAGTTCTACAAATGATCCTGCCGGATTGGGAAAAACACGGACGGATCTGCTGACACCCGGGTCAAAGACAGGGGCAATGCCGGTAGCCGGCAATGATTCCCTACCGTAAATCGACATCTTTGATGGATCATATGTAAGGTTAAATCCTGCATTGATCAGGTAATCGGACCAGCCCCTGAAGATGGGCCCATAACCCGTTAAACCATCAGGATCTGTCCCCTGAGGAGAGGCTGCCACCGGTGTCAGTACATATTTGGCAATATACCAGCTGGCAGCCACCGGATCGGTGGATGCCACCAGCCGGTCTGTTCTTACCCTGTTCTGTGCGGAGACGGTATAATTATTAACCGGGGCAGTCCAGGTTCCGTCAATGATCGTCAGGTCCGGGAAGGTCTCGGCCATGATCTTTGCTGTGGTCTGCTGGGGGCCAAAAATGTAGTCAAAATGCATCGCATCTCCGGTACCATAACGTTCCCCGGGAAAAGCCACAGTCATTACCCCGACCCAGTTCTTGATGCCAAGCGTTGCCTTGGTCCATCCGTGGGCCTTGGTTACAGGAAAATTCACAATAAACAGCGCTGATCGGTCATAGGTCGAACTGTCACTATTCCAGATCCCATGTTTCAAAGAAATGTAGGTCCCTTCCGGAGATCTGAATTTCGGATAACTCACTTTTGTGGTGGAATCATATGGGAAACCGTCGATCATATCCCCATTTGAGTATTCATCCACAACAGTGGTCATGAACTCGTCCCATGCCAGCAGGTAGACAGGATATCCCTTCGCTGAAAAAGTGTTTACCACATCAACAATGGTCTGGTCAGTGTCCTCTGAATTATTACACTCGCTGAAATCACGCACCCGCTGATCATTGTCACAAACAAGTATCTCCCCGCTGAATCCGTCCGGATGCTGCAGTATCCTCCAAATCAATCCCTTGATCCTGTCTGTATTGGTGCCAAGGTTCTCCGCCCACTGAAAATTAGGTTTGATCACAACCACATGATGGGACCTGATCATTCCAGTCTGCACTGCTGTCTGGTAAAAATCTTCCCCACCGCCATATTTCATAAGCCGTAGGAGTGTATCCATGGCAGGATCGCTAAGATAAGCATCCGGAACACCGGCATTCCCTGCCGCCAGTGAACCGGGCGTTATGGGAATGCTGTCCAGTACATACAATTTCGAAACAGGATCATTGACCTTCCAGACAGGAAGAGGTTCAGCATTCAATGCACTTTCCGTGAAGGATGTAGTGAACATGCCAGCAGCCAGCAATACAATGGTCAGGGCTGAAACCCTTGTCAGCCATTTCATCAGCAGTGTGCCACCGAAAAAAGCAGCCATGGCTAAAAACCAGCTTGAAGCCATGGGAAAAGCAACCTGCTGACAAGGATACATCAGCCGCTGCGGCCTGGAACCACTGCGTAACAGAACCCATAGAAAAGCCAAAAAACCTGCCAGCCAGAAATGGAGCTTTATTCCAGTGTTCTTATTGAAACCAATGGGTAAATCTTGAATATGGTGGCTTCATCCTTTCAATAATATAACCTCTATACTAAAATACAAAAAACTTACTAGATATCCGTTTCTTCTGATGGCGATTGACCTGCAAAACATAATACCCGGTTTCCAGGAAAGACACGTCCACCTGTATTGTATTTGACATAACCTCATCAGCATAAACCAGGCAACCATAGATATTAAAAATCCTGATGATACTCTTATCATTATCAGGATTTTTAAACCGGATATTCAGTAGGTCATGATCCGGATTGGGAATAATCTCGATATCCTGGCTTACATTTTCCAATTCACCGGTGACCACCTGGCCTGTGATATTTATTAAAGCAGTCCCATTGACCGCTCCCCTGTCCTCAGCCCTGGCAACCACTACCAGGGTCCCATTGGTGATGGCTGTCAGCAATCCCTGTTGGTTTATATTTCCTTGCCCGGTGACTGGCTCAACCGACCAATGAATTTTTTTATTCGAGGCACTATCAGGAAGGATATAGGCCATCATCTGAAGTTGCCCTCCGTATTCATTGATGGAGTAAAGTCCCTCTAAAGTCTCAACGGTAATGGCTTCAACCAAAACCTGGTTGGAAATGTTGACCAGCAGGTCGTCCTGTACGTTGGAGCCGTCATTGGCCGTGGCCAGCACGGTTACCGAACCATCGGCAAGCGCCCGCAGCATGCCGGTAGAGCTAATACTGGCCATGCCTGTACCGTTGATTACATTCCAGGTAATGCTTGTATCATTTGCGTTGGCAGGTAGCACGGATGCATATATTTGCAATGAATCCCCGGGGCGATTTATCTCCACAGAGTTACTATCTCCATATAGGGAAATGGACGAAACGGGTATGCCCTGGTTTGATAGATTGATTTGAAGACTGCCGGAAACACCTGAACCATCATTGGCCGTGGCCACAACCCTTACATCACCATTGGATATGGCTTGCAACAGACCGGAAGAAGAAATCGTTGCCTGTCCAGTACCATTTATTACGCTCCATGTTACCAATTTATTCGGGGCGAACGCCGGCAATACCAAAGCAGACATCTGCAGTAATCCATTATCCTCGTTTATGCTTATACTTCCCCCGGCACCCTGAACCATGATGGAGGAAACCTTTATAGAATCAAGCCATTCCCGGCTGTAAACAGACATCCTTGATGAATCATAGGTAAGGTAAAATCCAGCATTGATCAGGTAATCGGACCAGCCCCTGAAGATGGGCCCGTATCCCGTTAAACCATCAGGATCTGTCCCCTGAGGAGAGGCTGCCACTGGTGTAAGTACATACCTGGCAGCATACCAGCTTGCAGCCACCGGATCGGTGGAGGCCACCATCATATCTGTTCTTACCCTGTTCCTTGAAGATGCATTATAATTATCAATGGGGGCTGTCCAGGTTCCATCAATGATAGTCAGATCCGGAAAGGTCTCGGCCATGATCTTTGCCGTTGTCTGCTGAGGGCCATAAATGTATTCTGTATGCATGGCACTTCCGGGACCATAACGTTCACCGGAAAAGGCTACAGTCATGACGCCGACCCAGTTCTTGATGCCAAGGGTTGCACGCGTCCATCCGTGGGCCTTGGCCACCGGAAAATTCACAATGAACAATTCTGATCGGTCATAGGTCAAACTGTCACTGTTCCATATACCATGTTTCAAGGAAATGTATGTGCCTTCCGGAGACCTGAATTTCGGATAACTTACCTTTGTGGTGGAATCATACGGAAACCCGTCGATGGTATCTCCATCTGAGTATTCATTCACGACACTTGTCATGAACTCGTCCCATGCCAGCAGGTAGACAGGATATCCCTTCGCTGAAAAAGTATTTACTACATCTACAATGGACTGGTCTGTGTCCTCTGAATTATTACACTCGCTGAAATCACGAACCCGCTGATCATTGTCACATACCAGTATCTCCCCGCTGAAACCTTCCGGATGCTGCAGGATACTACATATCAAGCCCTTTATCCTGTCTGTATTGGTGCCCAGGTTCTCCGTCCACTGAAAATTAGCTTTGATAATAACCACATGATCGGACCTGATCATTCCCGCCTGTCCAGTTGTCTGGTAGAACTGCTCTCCACCGGATTCCATAACCTGCAGGAGCGTGTCCATGGCCGGATCATTAAGAAAAGTGTCAGGAATACTAACATTCCCTGCCGCAAGTGAACCCGGTGTCAGGGGAATGCTATCCAGTACATACACTTTCGAAACCGGATCATTGACCTTCCAGACAGGAAGCAGTTCAGCGTTTACTGAACTCTCTGTAAAAGATATGGAGAACATGCCGGTAGCCAGCAATACAATGGCCAGCGCTGAAACCCTTGTCAGCCATTTCATCAGCAATGTACCACCAAAAAAAGCAGCCATGGCTAAAAACCAGCTTGAAGCCATGGGAAAAGCCACCTGTTGGCAAGGATATACCAGCCGCTGCGGCCTGGTGCCACTGCGTAACAGGACCCAAAGAAAAGCAAAAAAACCTGCTAACCAGAAATAGACCGATCTAAAACTTTTATCCGAGAATCCGAGAAAGGGAATGTATTTCTTATGCAATTTATCCAACACTTTAGATACTAATCTTAGGGATATCATAACTGTTACAAAGTTAAGGACTTAAGACTAAGCTTATTGGGATATTTGATGTTTCTTTCCTTATTTTTAATTCATCCAAATAAGGGATTTATTATAACAAATAAAATACCTGTAAACAATAATTTATCAACACCTTATGGCTTATCCCCTAAATAAAACATGAACTGATATGTATGATTTTTTTGAATACCTGACATTAAGGGTCGAAGGGATCCCGAATATTAAACTTAAAACACCATGAAATGAAAACAATTCCTTGCACAACATCACATTTCATCCCCATGGATGATAGTGAAATCCAAACAACCCGTGGGGGTATTGCCCCACTCCTTTTAGCCATTGTGGCTGGTGCCTCAGTAGCTGCTTCAGGACAAATATTCAGGGACTGGGAGAATTTTAAAGCGGGACTGGCAGGCAGGCCCCCGGTATAATATCAGCTGTATTTAGTTAAACAAAATAAAAAAATGTGAAATGGAAAAAACAAATTGTTCTTCGTTGTCTTTCAAAGACTTATCATTAGATGAAAGTGCCACTATTTCCGGTGGATCTGGTTTCGCTTATGATGTAGGCAGGTCCCTCCGCTTCCTGTTCATCTCCGCTCAGGGATCCCATGGCCCCTCAATGGCCATTGCCGATTGGGTAGGCAATACATTTCTTGAATCATAATCCGTAATATGGCAGGGTATCCCAATGGGTATCCTGCCAAAAACACTTTTTTTTATGAGAAAAAAAACATTGCTGCTGCTTATACTGACCATCATCTCTTTTATCATCTTCTCATTGATTTTCCGGAACTGGGAGCTTATTAAGGGATGGTTTATTTAGCTCCCGTCCATCATGCAGCCGGAAAGGGAACCATATAGGCACTTCACCAGGAATATCCCGGCCTTTCTGCTTAGTATCAGTCCGGGGAGCAGGATCATTTACTACCTCTGCCTACTTCTCATCGCAGGAGTATTAATCAGTTTACCGCTGATCAAAGTACAGGTATCTGTTACCGGTAAAGGAATCATCCGTCCCAAAGAGGAAAAAACAAATATCATCCCCATTACTTCAGGCATGGTTGAAGAGGTGTATGTCTCAGAGGGTGATCATGTTAAAATGTCAGATCCGATTCTAAAAGTAAGATCATTCAATGCTACGAGAAATCTACAAGTACTGACAATGGAATTATCAGATATAGATCAATACATCGATGATCTTAAAGGTATGTTAAGCGATCCCGTTAAAGTCCCGTCCCGGCAGAAATTCATGACAGCCTGGAATGAATACTGCCACCACCTGGATTACTTGACACTAATGTATGAAAAAGCCCACAGAGAATGGACAAGGCAAACGGGATTGTTTAAAGGTGGATTAATCAGCGACAAAGAATATGATGACCTTACATTCAGCAGGAATAAAGCGGAACAGGAAAGGCTAAGGTTTATGAGTGAATCAAAGCGGGCATGGCAGGCAGACCATACCGCCTACCTGGACAATAAGCGTATGCTAATCAACCAGATACAGCAAGAAGAAGAACAGATACGCAGGTCCATGATCCATGCCCCCGTCAGCGGCAGCCTGGAGGAGTTCTCCGGAATCTTTCCAGGTTCTGTTCTTCAGGCAGGGGAAATCATAGGAGTAATCAGTCCGGATTCCAAGCTGATAGGTGAGATGTACATGCAATCGAAAGATATAGCATATCTAAGTGCCGGACAGGAAGTTATATTGCAGGTGGATGCCTTCCCTTCCCGTGAATGGGGAATGGTAATGGCAGAAATATATGAAATTTCAAATGATTACATCTGGCTCAATCAGCAAGCCGTTTACAGGGTTAAATGCCGTCTGCCGGCGGAAGGACTGGCTCTGAAAACCGGATATAAAGGGACCCTTATCAAAGGCATGACATTCCACGCACGTTGCCTGATTGCGCCCCGCTCACTGCTTCAATTACTAACCGATAAAGCGGTGGACTGGCTTGATCCGTCCCTCAGCAGCCAAAAAATACTGGTCGGCCCCTAAGATTTAAGCATGAAAAAAATCAAAAAAGTCCGCCAGCATGACCAGGCTGACTGCGGTGCAGCATGCCTTGTTTCTGTGGCGGCCAGCCACGGACTTCAGCTTCCTCTATCCAGGGTAAGGGAAATGGCCTCCACAGACAGGGCTGGTACCAATGTCATGGGGATCATCGAAGCAGCTGAAAAAATGGGATTGACGGCAAGGGGTGTCAAAGGCCCTTTTGAAGCCCTGCCTGGAGCTCCCTTACCTTCCATAGCACATGTGATCCTGAGAAAACGGATGGGCCATTTTGTGGTGCTTGTCAGCTATGGTAAACGCAATATCAAATACATGGATCCAGCTCATGGAAGCATCATTAAAACCTCCCATGAAGCATTTCGGCAAATCTGGACCGGTGTCCTGGTCATTATCTCCCCCTCAGCTTCCTTCAGCAGGGGAAAAAAAACATCCCGGTTTTGAGTCGTTTTTTTGAACTGGCCATGCCATTCAGAAAAATCATCCGGCAGGCATTTGCCGGGGCGGTTGTTTACAGCCTTTTGGGACTCTCAACTTCTTTCTATGTGCAAAAGATCATGGATTTCGTCCTTATCAATCAGAACATTAACCTGCTGAACCTGATGAGCTGTGCCATGATCATGCTATTGATTATCAGAAATCTCACATCCTATTTCAAGAACCTTTTCCTTTTGAAAACCGGACATCAGATCGATTGTGGCTTGATGATGGGATACTACCGGCACCTGCTTACACTGCCACAACGCTTCTTTGACAGTATGAGAACCGGTGAAATACTCTCACGAATGAATGATGCGGTAAAAATCCGCTTTTTTATCAACCATACCATTGTTGACCTGGTAGTAAACATTATCACCATATTGCTGACTTTTACTGCCATGGCACTCTTATCCTGGCGATTATGCCTGCTGGCCGGATTAGCGATCCCTGTCTATGGAGGTATTTTCATGGTTTATGACCTATTGAACAAAACAATCCTTCGCAGGACCATGGAAAAAGCTGCCGATCTGGAGTCCCAGTTGGTGGACACCGTCAGGGCCCAACGGACAATCCGTGGATTCAACCTCCAGAATTACGCATACAACAAGGCCGAATTCGGATTTATCGATCTGATCCGGATGAATTTTCGCGTGGGACTGATTTCCATGCGGGTTAGTGAGGCCGGTGATTTTTTTTCCGGACTGATGATCATTCTGTTGCTTTGGATTGGCTCTCTAAGCGTATTGCAGAACCTGCTCTCTCCGGGTGAACTGATGTCATTCTACGCCTTACTCGGGTACCTGATGGGGCCAATCCGGAGCCTCACCAATATGAACCGGACCATTCGCGATGCCACAATCGCTGCAGACAGGCTTTTCCAGATCCTTGACCTGGCAGGTGAAAAAAACCAGAAAACAGGCATCGGAATATCAAAAATCACCCATGATATCCGATTCCAGAACATTGAATTCAGATACGGATCCAGGCCCCTTCTTTTCAAAGGATTGGATTTCAGCATTCCCCAGTCAGCCATGACCTGCATAGTGGGAAAAAGCGGTTGCGGTAAGAGCAGTATTGCCAGTCTGCTTTTGGGGATCTATCCCCCCAGGAAGGGAAGGATACTTGTAAATAACTGCGATATCAACCAGCTTAATAAAATCCAACTACGACAGGTTCTGGCGCTGGTTCCACAGCAGCCTGAAATACTATCAGGAACCATACTCGACAATATTTCCCCAGGGGAGAATGATCCGGATACTGAAAGGATCATGGAGATAGCAGAACAAACAGGCTTATCAGTTTTCCTGAACGATCTTCCTGGAGGTATTTTTACAGCCGTGGGGGAACAGGGATTTACCCTCTCAGGCGGGGAACGTCAGCGAATTGCAATGGCCAGGGCCCTATACAGGAAACCGGAGGTACTTGTCCTGGATGAATTCACATCAGCCCTGGACATGGAAGCCGAACAGGAGATGCTCAAGCTGGTTTTTTCGATGAGGGATCAGGGTAAAACCCTGGTGGTAATCTCACATAAACTCCAGATTGCGAGGCAGACAGATCATATCATCCTGATCGGTGACGGTAAGGTATCTGAATCCGGCCACCATGATGAGCTTTACGCATCAGGTGGACAATACCGGCAGTACTGGGAACAACAAAATAGTGGATGAATTAAACCAAATCACTATTTTTGGAATTCAAAAAAATATATCCTATATGAATCAGCATTCAGGTTCCTGGTACCCTTCCCTTCCTCAAGCATGGGGCATCTTCGGAATTTTTGTAGCGGTTAGTCTTGGTCTGGGCCTGATGTTTGCCACACTTCTTCCCGCCATTGGCATCAACAATCAATCGATCATAAATTTTATCGGGTATAATATAAGTATGTCCCTGATTATTTGGATCGCATGGAGGCTTAAGCCTGCAGCCGGACCAGGAAAAAAGATGATGTACTTCAACAGGATCCCAGCCATCCTGTTTGTAATACTTCTCCTCTTATCCTTGTCACTCAATGTGGTCCTGGATCCCATTACCACTGCGATTCCTATGCCTGAATTTATTGAAGAACTTTTTGCCATGCTGACCAACAGGGATATGTGGACTTTTCTCACTGTTGGGATTACCGGTCCCATCCTGGAAGAAGTACTTTTCCGTGGGCTCATCCTGGATGGATTTTTGAACCGTTACAAACCTGGTAAGGCCATATTCTGGTCTGCCTTTTTATTCGGACTCTTTCATCTGAATCCCTGGCAGTTTATACCCGCATTCCTCATCGGTTTATTGCTGGGATATATCTATTTGAAGACAAGATCTCTCATTCCGGTAATATTGATTCATCTAGTCAACAATTCATTCAGTTATCTGACAGTCTATATTTTCGGGAAAGATGTACAGAGCTATCGCGATATTTTTACTGAATCCGGACCATACCTGATGTTTTTAGCCCTGGCTTTGATCATTTTTACTTTTTGTATGGGATGGCTGGTCAAGACCATCAAGGAAGAATCACATTTTAAACAGGAAACCCAGTTAACACAATAATTATGGATCTTCATTTAAATAATAAGCTATTTATTGTAACCGGTGCCAGTAGCGGATTTGGCCGTGCCATAGCCGCCATGCTAAGCCAGGAAAAAGCAAATGTAATTGCAGTAGCGCGTGGTATTGACAAACTCAAAGTTTTAAAGGATGAACATCCGGCAATCCAGGTTCTTCCACTGGATATAACACAGCCCGAATCCCTGGATAGCCTGTTGGAATCAGTGGGGGAGCGGGATCTGAACGGCATTGTTGTCAATGCTGGTGGTCCGCCTGCCAAAGCATTCCTTGAAACAAACATGGAGGATTGGGACCTGGCCTACCGTAATGTTTTGCGCTGGAAAGTGGACCTGGTTCAAAAATTTCTTCCCTTGTTCGAGAAAAACAATTATGGGAGATATCTCTTTATAGAGAGCATTTCAGTGAAACAACCTGTACCAAACCTGGTTCTCAGCACATCACTACGAATGGCCGTGACCGGCTTCGTTAAAACACTTTCTGATGAGATTGCCCTCAATGGCATCACCGCCAATGTCATGGCACCAGGAATGCATATGACTCCGGCGCTGGAAAGGCTGATACGGAAAAACAGTGAGGTGGACGGTATCTCATTCGAAGAAGCGAAAGAAAAGATCATTGATGGGGTACCGGTCAAAAAGACTGGAAATGTAGATGATTTTGGTTCACTTGCCCTCTGGCTATTGTCCCCATGGTCATCCTATATTACCGGTCAGACCATAAGTGTGGATGGGGGAGCGGTAAGAGGTGCTATGGGATAAGCCCGGATCTGCTTGTTTATTCCAATGACAGGCGCTAAATTTGCTATTCACTGTCTTTAATGAAGATCAGAAGAAGAATAATTGCATCATTTCTGTTCTTGATTCCTGTGCTTGTCTATGCCCAGCAGTATGGATTCAGGAATTTCTCTCTTGAGGAAGGGCTCCCTCAGACAGAGGTCCAGGCCCTTATGCAGGACAGCAGGGGGATCATATGGGTCGGAACCAACGGTGGAGGCTTGTCCAGGTTCAATGGCAGCAGCTTTAAAACTTTTACTACCCGGGATGGAATGCCCGATAATATTGTATACTCCTTATGTGAGGATCGGGAAGGAAATATCTGGATAGGAAGCGTGAATGCCATTATTAAGTATGATGGCATGTTTTTCACCACCCTGAAGGAGCCAGATCATCCGAGCATCAGGACATACCAACAGGTCTATATGGATAATCTGGGACGGATATGGGCCGTCTCACAGGATGAACAAAACTTCCAGCGCCTGTTATTGATTTCGGATGAACGAATCCTCCCAGTATCGGAGAATTTTCCGGAACTTGTCTCTAACAACTTTATTCTGAATGTGTATTACAGCACTCAGGGAATTCATTATATCTCTACCAATAATGGATTATATGAACTTAATGACGAGAAAACATTACAGGAATCCCTGCTTAATGAATATGACGCATTGTCCGGTCACCGGATCTTTCCCCGGATCCAGGACCAGGAGGGAAATATTTGGATCATATCCATGGCTCCGGATACCCGGGCTTTTATTACCATAAGTACAGGAATGGGATAATTTCATCCTTTGAAGTCCCGGATAACTCCTGGTGGAATGGGATCTCCCAGATTTATCATGACATGCAACAACAGGACATGGTTCATCAATTATGGAAATGGTGTGGCCATGCATGATCCGGCTGATGAGGAATTTCACTATTTCAGGCAGACCAGTGGACTACACAGTAATTTTATCCAGTGCATCATGGAGGACCATGAAGGGAATATATGGATGGGATCGAATGGAAATGGATTGATAAAATACAGCAAAAATAGTTTTATATCCTTTGACTTTGAGCAGATCATCAATGACAATATGGTACGCAGGTTTTATCAGGACCGCCACGGGGATATGTGGTTTGGATTGGCAGGCACAGGTATTGTCCATTATGATGGAACGAACTTTACTCCATACCATACGGCGGATTACCCCGGCATCAGCAATGTTAGGGGATTTGCTGAAATCGGACCAGACCTTATGCTGCTGGCATCCATCAACGGCCTCTACCATTTTGACAAAAGATCCATTCGTGAGGTAAGTGCATTGTATGGATTGCAACCGGGACAATACACCGATTTGTTGGTGGATGGAGATACCATATGGCTCAGTACCATCAATAATGGGATTTCCTTCATAACAAATGGCCTATCGACTACATTCAACAGGCAATCCGGTCATCTTCAAAGCAATATACTGAATTCCATCTACAGAGACAGCAAAGGCAATATCTGGGTCTGCGCGAACAATGGGATAGGTAAATACAGTGAGGGCAGCTTCCGGTGGTATAACATTGAGGATGGTCTTAATTATCCCATTGTATTGCACATGACCGAGGATAATCTGGGCAGGTACTGGTTTGCCAGTTACCTGGGAGGCATTAATATTTACGATGGTGAAAAGTTTACTTACCTCACCATGCAGGACGGACTTTCATCCGATAATATTTACTCCATAACCACAGATAATGACGGGAATATATGGGCAGGAACAGGGAGGGGCATCGACCTGGTTCAGCTTGATTCAGGGGGAAACATAATTGGGATACAGAATTTCGGGATTTATGATGGTTTCACAGGGATTGAAAACAATGGTACAGCCATCTTTATCGACGAAGATGATAAACTCTGGTTTGGTACTGTCGGAGGTGCGATGCGATATGACCCGAAAAAGACACAGCCAAATCCATATGAACCTCAGACCAATATTACAGGTGTAAAATTGCATTTCCGGGATATTGATTGGGACAGCGATGACTACGCAGATTTCAGTACATATGTCACCCCCTGGTTAAATCTTCCCGCAGACCTGGTATTTCCACATGACAGCAACCATCTTTCCTTTGCCTTTGAGGCCCTGAGTTACCAGGTGCCCGAGCAAATCAGATACCAATGGAAGCTAGAAGGGCTCGATAAGGAATGGTCACCGGTTTCCAATAAAACTGAAGCGGTTTATGCCAACATCCCGCCTGGTGAATATAGTTTTATGGTGAAAGCCATGAACAATGATGGCATCTGGAATCAAATCCCAACTACCTTCTCTTTCAGGATAAAGCCTCCCTGGTGGGGAACATGGTACTTTTTCTTTTCCATGGGCATACTGGTGCTTAGTACCATAACATGGATTTTCAGGTTCAGGATAAAACTAATAGAAGCGAAAAAACATGAACTGGAAAAGATTGTTCAAGAGAAGACTGCGGAAGTAAGGAAGAAGAACCAGACCCTGGAACAGCAGAAAAAGGAAATAATGGCCCAGACAGAAAGATTGCAGACTTCCTATACAAACCTTGAGAACCTGAGTGAAATTGGGAAAACCATCACATCCCAGCTAACTGTTGAAAAGATCATTGATACCGTATATGAGTCCATAAACAAGCTGATGGACGCTTCGGTTTTCGGTATCGGAATCCTGAATAAGAAAACAAACACTATCGATTTCCCAGGGGTCAAGGAGAAAGGAGAGATACTGGAATGCCTGAGTTTTGATTTGGAGGATGAACTGCGCCTCTCCTCTTATTGTGTGAAGACCAGGAAGGAGATCTTTATCAATGATTTTGACAATGAATACAGTAAGTTCCTTCCTGCCATCACTCCTCCGGACAAACAAACCGGAAATTCATCCTCTATCATTTATCTTCCCATGATCCTTAATGAAGAGGTTATGGGGGTTATTACCGTCCAGAGTTTCAAAAAGAATGCCTATACAAAATACCACTTAAATATCGTCAGGAACCTGGCTGTATATTCCAAAATTGCACTTGAAAATGCAGCTTCCTACAAACAGATTGAACAGCAGTCTGACAATCTGCGCAAAGCCAACAAGGATATTAACAGAAAAAATCAGCAGATTGAATTGACAAACCTGGAACTGCTTGAACTTAATAATGAAAAAAACCACCTCATTGAGATCGTTGCTCATGATTTAAGGAATCCATTGACCAGCTCTCTTGCCATTGCCAACAATCTGAAATCCAATGGAGAAGGCATGAAGCGAGATGATAAAGAAGGCCTGGTTTTTCTGTTAAATGCCCTGAACAGGATGCAGGAGATGATCACAAAGATCCTGGATATCCGGGTGATTGAGCAGAAGAAAATCAATATGAGATGTGAGAAAACTGACCTGAGCCAAATCCTCAATGAGGTCTATGAGAATATGTTGGAGTCTGCCCGGCATAAAAATATCAATATCAGGCTGGAGAATCCGAAAACCTATGGTTTTGTCGATCAAAACTACCTTACACAGGTATTCGAAAACCTGCTCTCGAATGCCATTAAATTTTCTCCGCGGGATAAGGATGTATGGATCAGGGTAAAGGAAATAGATGGTGAGATCAGGATAAATTTCATAGATGAAGGTCCTGGTATAGCGAAAGATGAAATGAACAGACTATTTGGAAAATATCAGAAATTAAGCGCCAAACCTACAGGTGGTGAACACTCCACCGGACTGGGCCTATCCATTGTTAAGAAATACGTCGATGTGATGGGTGGGCGGGTATGGTGCGAAAGTGAAGCCGGGAAGGGATCCAATTTCACTGTTGCTTTCAAAAAATACCAATAATTCTCCTTTACAGCACATCAATAATCACAGAAACTGCCAGCAGGAGGTCTGTCAGCAGAACGGTCATTACATTGGAACCTAGTGCAGGTATCATTTTCCCCAGGTCATCACCATGCCTGATCGCTGTCATGGCCGCCTTAATCCCCAGTGGCATAGGCAATAAGGCAATGTAGATCCAATAGGATGAGATTCCCAGGAGGGGCAGCAGTACGATAATTCCGAAGGTAGCGAACATACCGGCTGTATAGATATAAGAAGCACTTTTCAGTCCAAATCGAATGACAAGGTGTTTCCTGCCGCCTTCCTTATCCGCCTCATGATCAGGAAACTCGTTAATCAACAGGAGGAGTGAAGTAAGTATTCCAGGAGGAATGGATATCCAGATTACCTCTCTTGGGAAAAGGCCTTCAAGAGGCATGCCTGGCATACCGGTCATGGCCAAATAAGTTCCGAGCACTACCAGTGTCCCCAGGGCAAGTCCCGCAAATAATTCTCCCAGTACATATTTTGCTAGAAAATTGGTATAAAATAGTACAGAGAAGGCACCGACAATTGAAAATACAAATACCATCCAGTGTGAAATGAGGGCAAAGTAAATACCAATGGCACCGGCAATGAGCAGGGTTATAATCCCAACTGCCTTGACATTCTCAGGCCGGGTACTACCAGCCTGTATCATGCCGCTTCCTCCGCTGAAGGGTGTACGGTTTGTATTAAAATCTATCCTGGTCTTGAAATCAGAGTATTCGTTAAAAAGGTTCACCGACACATGTGAAAGCACCACCCCGATGATGAGCATCACTGCATGAAGCCAGTTAATGCCAGTTCCGAAATCCTGAGGATATTTGACCGAAAATGCAAGGCCAATGACAACGAGAAATACGGCCAGGATAAGGAATGGAGCACGGATCTGTGCCATCCAGGTTTTAAGAGAATTGTTGCTCATAGCAATAATAAGGATTTTGGTTGTTCAAGGCTATAAACATAAAAAAATAAGTCAAGACTGCGAAATCGGATAGGGAATTTCTCAAACCTCCAGGGGCATCATCTTAAATCCTGGTTTGCCAAAGTACTGCATGGCTTCTATCCATCTTGCCGTATAACCAATGAGATAACCTCCACCACCGGACCCACACAACTTTAATGAAAAGAGGCCAGTTTGGAGGCCATAATGCCATATCCGCTGAAAATCCTGGGGGATCATCCTGTGAAAACTGGTATATTGCAGTTCAGACAGCCTTTGCATATTTACCGATAACCTGGAATCAGTCTCCAGCAGCAAATCTATATTTCTTTCAATGAGAGGGATTAAATTCACATTGATCATTTCCAGAAAGCCAGGTTCCTGCAGACGGGATTTGAAATATTCTATCATAGGACCGGTCATGCCGGGCCTACCTGTATCCAGAAGAAAGAATCCGGAGCTGGGAGGGGTAGCGGGCACATTCACCGGATAGGCATCCTCTCCGTCAAACAGGACTGGTTTATTCAAATAACAACAGAGTGGATCTATTCCTGAACTTGTTCCATGATAATATGATTCAATCTCTCCCAGGATCCGTCTCAAGCTGGGAAAATCCTGTGATTCAAAACGGCTTTTTCCTGATCCAAACTCATCATAGATGGCTGCCACAAGTGCACCGGAACTGCCAACACCATATGCCTCGGGAATGTTGGAATCAAAGTAGAGACCACCAATAACCTGTTCATTGAAACCACTGATATCAAAATCCACCTGCAGATTCCCGTCTGCCTCCAACTTTTCCAGGTATTGCACCAGTCCCAGGAGCTTATCATTTGACTTCAGGGCAGAACTCTCCCTGGGTTTCCCACCAGGTCCCACAGGTTCCTTCTCTTCTGGCATTTCCAGCCTGCCCGAAAATTTATTAAAAGGCAGTGCCAGGGCCTTTGATCCTATGATAATGGTATACTCCCCGAATAATAATATTTTGCCAGGGAATTCCTTTGACATCTTAAATAATCAGTGGACAGTATATTCCTGTCACCCTTAATAATTCTCTTCTCTCACCTGCATATAGGCCATGGGATGCTGACAAGCCGGGCAAAGCTCCATGGCTTTTTCAGATTCGTACACATACCCGCAATTAATGCACTTCCACCAGACTTTCCCGTCTTTCATAAAAACCTTGTCTTCAGAAATATTCTGAAGGAGTTTCAGGTAACGCCGTTCATGTTCGGCCTCCACCTTGGCAATCATTTTAAAAGCTGTGGCCACTTCAGGAAAACCTTCTTCCTTTGCCGTCTCTGCAAAAGCAGGATATAATAATGTCCATTCTTCATTTTCTCCCTCGGCGGCAGCCTTCAGGTTTTCTGCAGTTGTCCCGATCTTGCCGGCTGGATAGCCAGCAGTGATTTCCGCCACTCCTCCTTCTAAAAATCTAAAGAATTTCTTGGCATGTTCTTTTTCCTGGTTCGCCGTTTCCTGAAAAATGGCTGCAATCTGCTCATATCCTTCCTTTTTTGCCACCTTGACAAAGAATTCATACCGGTTTCTTGCCTGTGATTCCCCTGCGAATGCTTTCAGCAGGTTTAACTCTGTCTGTGTTCCTTTCAACGATTTACTCATGATCTTCGGTTTAATGGTTATATTTCAATAAAATCTTCCTTTTCCGTTCCGCAAACAGGGCATACCCAATCTTCAGGCAAATCCTTAAAAAGGGTTCCCGGATCAATGCCATTTGAAGGATCTCCTGCCTCTTCATCATAAACATAGCCGCAGGCCGTACACTTAAATTTTTTGAATTTTGATCCTTTTTCCTTCTTTCCTAGCAAGGATTTATCCACGTATGTTGGTGCATTTTTGGGTGCAAGACCTTTGTTAACCTCTCTGTAATGCAGATAGGTTATCGGAGCCATGCTGTCATCCACCACCTCAGACTGGACCAGCTCACCTATGAAAAGCCAATGGGTTCCCACATCGTGGGTCTGGACCACCTTGCATTCAAGGAAGGCAATGGCTTCATTAAGCACAATGGGTACTCCGGTTTCCCCATATTTTATATGCATTCCTTCCAGCTTGTCAAAATCCCGGCCGCTTTTATATCCAAAACGGCCAAAAATATCTGCAGGCGTATCCTGGTGTAGCACAGAAACCGAGAATGCTCCTGATTCTTTAATAAATTCAGCAGTATAATTGTCTTTATTACAGCAGGAAGCGAACCTGGCCGGTGATGAGGTCACCTGGAAAACCGTATTGGAGATGAATCCGTTCCCCTTCTTATCATCACCGGAACTGACAACATATAGTCCATAGGAGACCTTAAATAATGCTTCAAAATTTATCATTTTACAAAACTTTTTTACTCATTTTGCCATCGGACCTAAAATAATACAATAATTATCTTTTACCTGGTCCCAGAGATATGTTTTTAAGCTATTAAAGCCAGTCAAATAGACAATTCTTCCGGCCCCTCTCCCATCTTGTCGTCTATCCATTGCTCAAGGTAGCAATATTCCAGTAATTCATCCCTGATAAAAGCCAGTACTTTTTCCCGTTCGTATCCCGGGTAAATCAAATGGACATTCGGACCCGCATCCAGGGTAAAGGCAACAGACACGCCAGTTTCTCTCCTGAGCTGCTGTATTCGTGATAACACCTGTAGGGTACCTGGCTTCAGCAACAGGAAGGCAGGATCAGAACTCATCATCAGGCTATGAAGTACAAGTGCTTCATTTTCTGTAATTTGAATAAAAGTTTTCAAATCATTTCCAATAATAGCCCTGCGAATGTCTTTGATGTTTTTCCCTGCCTGTTGATACCTGGCACTGGCATATGGATGATCATCCATCAGGGCATGACCCTGGCTGCTGGATATGGATTTTTTATCCGGACTGATGATCAGGATTGCGTCGAAGAGAGAGGAGAACGCGGGACCAGCATTTTCGGCCAGCGGGGTGGCAAATTCATCCGAGGTATGCTCAAGACCTTTCAGGATACCCCATGTTACAAATCCCCCGTAGACTGACCTGGCCGCACTTCCAGAACCCAGCCTTGCCATGTAGGAGGCCTTCCTGTAGAAATCCTCATCTTTTGATCCGCCCCGGATCTGCCGTTCTATGGAACATATTCCCAATGCGAGAGCAGCCATGCTGGAAGCCGAAGATGCTATTCCAGAAGAATGGGGGAATGTATTATGGCTTTCTATCCTGATGTCACTCCCGGATAAAAAAGGAAAATAGGAACTGATATTTTTAAGATATTGCCTGATCCTGGATTCAAATGCCTCAGTTCGTTCTCCTTCAAATAAATATTCCAGATCCTGTTCCTTTCCAGCATGCTTCCTGACTGTCAGGTTCATTTCTGTATAGGAATTCCTGAGCGTAAAACTCAGGGAAGGATTGGCAGGGATCTGTACGGGCTTTTTTCCCCAGTACTTGACCAGGGCTATGTTGGAGGGACTCCTCCAGGTTGATTTAAGTATCCCTATACTTCCGGGGATCTCTCCCACTGCTTCGTCCAGGTATTTTTGATGGAAGCCGCCGCTCATCTCATAAGGCTTTTACCATTTTATGATAGGGAATGATGGTTCCCATCCCCTTTTCAGAAAAATATGCTTGCACTTCGGGCCATTCCTGATGCATGGTAATAATAACAAAATCACCGCCCCAGGCTCCCAATGATTTTACCCCGCCAGGATAATCGTGGAAAAGTCCCTGCTTCACAGGTGGTAATCCAAGAATGTGCGATAGGATAGTCTCATGTTCTATCATCAGGTCCTCAAATTCGTCAAGTTTACTTGTCCGGCTGAGCTTCTCTGTAATAGCGGATATATTTGAAATATCTTTCTCCAGGACAAGGGCTTTGTCCAGGAAATTTTTAACACTTGATGCACTATCCTGTTTCATGCCAAGATACACAAATCCCAATTGTTCGTGGAATGGTGGCAGGAATTCTATTGGATTATACCTGGGTTCTGCATCCCCAGTCCTGTATAATAATGCCTTATCTGATCTCGCACAGGCTATGTCATAACCCGATCCGCCGGACACCGAGCGGGAGAGTAGAAAAGGATCAATCCCTGCCCACCAGGCAATATTCGAAATCAACGAAGAACTGCTTCCCAATCCCCATTCAATATCAAACTCGATCTCCGCAATTACCTTTTTTCCCATCAACCAGGCCGTATCACCCCTGATCTCTGAGGCAGCTTTCAGTACCCGGACTAAATTATATACCCTGTCTGGTTCATCTGCCTGAATGACCTTCCAACTGTAGGGATCTATCTCACATTCCATCCAGGATTCTGAGACGACTTTTGTCTTCCATGTTAAGGTCTCAGCCTGGCCAGTTTCCATAACTTTGAGAGACTGCCCAAGCAGGGTTGGTACAGCGAGAGACAAAGCCCCGTGCAGGACCAGGTATTCCCCTGAAAGCATTAATTTCCCATTGGAACGGAACCGTTTTTCTGATTTTCCCATGGTTACAGAGACCTCCTCAACTGTATCAGATAATCCTCAACCGCACTGAAGGAAACATCCTTATCATAGAAGTACCTGCTGGCAGTTTCTTTTTCATTCTCATTGGCACCAAGACTATTCAGAATATTGGAGAGGTGCATCTGCATATGCCCTTTCTGAATGCCCGAAGTCACCAGTGACCAGATGGCTGCAAAATGATTGGCCATACCGGCAGCAGCTGTTATCTGCATCAGTTCCCCAGCATCCGGAAATCCTAGCAATTCCATGGAAAGGCGTGCCAGGGGATGCGCCTTTGTCAGTCCACCGACCGTCCCAATGGCGATGGGCAGGCGGAGAGAATAGGAGAACTCGCCCCCGGCAAGATCTAATCCGGTCAGGCTGCTGTATTTTCCCGCCATTGAGGCATAGGCATGGCCTGCCGCCTCTATGGCCCTGTAATCATTACCGGTAGCCATAACAACTGCATCCACACCGTTGAAAATCCCTTTGTTATGCGTAACAGCACGGTAAGGGTCATGGTTTGCTATATTTACAGCTTCTTTGAATTTCCCTATAAACTCAGCAGCGGTTAGTCCCACTCCCATACCAGCAAATTCTTCTTCAGGGCACTGAACTTTGCAGGAAACCATACATTCCGGAGTGTGGTTTGAAAGTATGGCCATGATGATTTCCAGGTCGTAATGATCTATCAGTATACCCTGGTCATGAAAAAACTCCGGCAATAATTGAGCAAAGGCCTCAAGACAGGTATTGATAAAATTTGCACCCATTGAATCCGCCGTTACAAAAGTGGCCTCCAGTTTATAATGTCCCGGCATTTCTGGTGCCATATCCAGGATCCTGACAGATTGTATTCCACCTCCCCTTTTCCTCATGTTTTCCGTCAGGTGGGCAGTATGCTCGATAAGGTATCTTTCCAGGCCTTCCTCCTGTTCCATCAAAAGGTCCTGGCTTACATTCCATTTGAAATAGACATGCCCGGGCTTCACAGCAGAGACCACTTCCGTTTGAAATCCTCCCCTTGTAAACCAAAACTTGGCACTTTTTGAGGCTGCTGCTACCACCGAACTCTCCTCTATTACCATAGGCAGGATATAAACCCTGTTATTAATCAGAAAATTTGGTGCGAGTCCGAATGGCAGGCAATAATTGCTTACCGTATTTTCACTGAATTCTTCCAGGATACGTTGTACCTCTGGATCCTTGTGCCAGAAACTGGCCAGGTCCCGGGCAAATGCTTCAGGATCCGAGCTTAGTTTCGAAGCCATTTCGATCTTTTCTTCCCTGGATAGTCTGGAAAATCCTGAAATGGGTTCAGTTCCATCCATGCTTAATCAAATTTAGGGGTAAGGTATGTTTCCGCCAGCTGCCATCCCTTCACCTGGTATGCAACGTATTCCTGCAGTTTTTCATAGTCTTCCCTGGCATGTCTTAAAAATTCACTGGCCTGTCCGTATACAGCTGGCAGCCTTGATTTTTTAACCAGGTAATAACCATCCAGGAATGTTTTAATACCACCTGAAATAATGATTTGCCGGCATAATATTTCCGATTCACTGTCCATAATTTGGTTGACCAGATCAACCATCTCTTCAGCTGAATGCCCTACCCTCGTGAACGGTTCGTAATTTGCCTTCATGGCTGCTGCACTGCGCTCTAACTCCACCAGTGCAAAATTGGTACCCCCGTAAGCCGCAAATTCAATCGCCTCAAGTGGCAATTTCATCAATGCCCGGAGGCTCTTCGGACCCATTCCCTGTCCCACTTCCTTGACAATGACCCTGATATCTGTTTGATCCAGCAGGCTTTTAATGGTATCGATAGGGGCTTTTTTGAAATGGTCTCCTTCTGGCTGGCACCATTCCTGCAGTGGATTTACATGAACAACCAGCCCATCTGCCTGCAGCCTGTCCAGCAGCGAGCGGATCCTGTCAACTTTATTTGACTCGATGAATTCTTCAATCTGGGCAATGCCCAGGTTGGCATAAAGTGGATAATCATCCCCTATGATAGGGCGTACATTAAAATCCTCAAAATAGGTGTCGTCGTCCATGATCATGCGGCACGAGCCCAGTCCCATGCCCATGCCGAACTCATGGCATGCCCTGGCCAGGTTCCGATTGATGGTTCCGGCCATCTTTGTGCCACCTGTCATGCTGCTGACCCATATAGGGGTATGCTGCTTTTTTCCAAGAAAATCAAAAGGTACAGTGGATGATCCAGGATGTGGCTTAAACAATGGTTCATAATCAAACCGGACATCAAGCGTGTTTTTTAGCGTTTGTGAATTGAGGGCAAGGTCAATATGGTCCTTCTTACGGTCTTCCATAAAAGATGGATAGTAATATTATACACCCAGTTTCCGGGAAATCACCAGCCTGAGTATTTCCGAAGTTCCCTCGCCAATCTGCAACAGACGCTGGTCCCGGTAGAAACGTTCGATGGGACTTCCTTTGATCAGCCCATAGCCACCATGGATCTGCAGGGATTCGTCAGCCACCTCTTTGGCGATCTCAGAACAATATAATTTTGCGATGGCCGCCTCCCTTCCGAATTCTTTGCCCTGGTCTTTCATCCAGCACGCCTTATACAGGGTATTCCTGGCCAGTTCGATCTTCACATCCATGTCTGCCAGCTTGAAACCAATGGCCTGGAACTTCGAGATCGGCCGTCCGAACTGTTCTCGTTTCTTCGCATAAGTCATCGCTGCCTCGAAAGCCCCCTGTGCCAGTCCCAATCCCATGGCGGCAATGGAAAGCCTTCCTCCGTCCAGTGTTTTAAGCATGATCTTGGAACCCATGCCACGCATTCCCAGCAGGTTGGCTTCCGGGACCCGGCAATTATCAAAGGACAATTTTGCTGTATCAATGGCCCTCCACATCATTTTATTGTGGATCTTTTCAACGCTGAATCCTTCCGTATCCTGGTCGACAATGATGGTGGATAATTCTTTCCTACCGTTGTTCTCATCGGTTACAGCCTGGACCGTTATGCCGGCAGATATGGGTGTAGAGGCATTCGAGATGAACATCTTCTTACCATTGATCACCCATTCACCATCCTCCAGTATGGCAGTAGTTTTGGTCCCCTGAGAATCTGACCCGGCAGTGGGCTCAGTAAGTCCAAAGGCCCACAATTTCTTACCGGATGTAAGCTGAGGCAAGTACTTATCTTTCTGCTCTTCAGTTCCAAACATGGCAATGGGAGAAATGCCCAGTGAATTGTGTGAGGCAACGATACCTGCCTGGGAACTGTCTACACGGGCAAGCTCTTCAACCGCTATGATATAGGACAGGGTGTCAAGGGCAGCTCCACCATATTTCTCAGGAAGGGTGATACCAAAGAGTCCCAGTTCCCCCATCCCATTGGAAAGGTCAATAGAGAACATTTCCTTCTCATCAAGTTCGGCTGCAATGGGTTCGATTTCATGTTCTGCAAAGTCCCTTACTTTCATTCGCAGAGCCTCATGATCTTCATTCACTATCGGCATGGTTTCAAATATTTGTTTTGCTAAATTAACAATTATTCTATCTCTAATAAAGGTCTGTTCAATTCTACCTGTTCCCCTTGTTTTATTAAAATCCTTTTAATTTTTGACTTTCTCGAAGCCGTTAAATTATTCTCTATTTTCATTGAATCTATGACCAGCAAAGTATCACCGCTGGAAACGCTATCATTCTCTTTTACATAGATTTTGACGATTTTGCCATACATCGGAGAAACAATTAGGTTCTCAATATGTTCATCCCTGTCAGCGGATCCCAGGAGCGCAGGTTCTTCAGGCAAGGAATCCCAGCGTTTAAAGATAAGTTTCAAGCCTTGGTATTCAACAACTTCCTCACCCGTCCCCAATATGGCATAAAATGCCTTCCTGGGTTCACCGTCAAGCTGGAAAAGGAGCTGTCCTCCTACAATGCTGACCCCTGATATCTCAAAATCCTTTTTCTGATGCCTGAACCTGAGCATTTGCCTGTTTATGGAAAGTATCTCTATGCTTTGCATGGCAGTGCCCATGGCAAATCTGAATTTGGCACACTGGCGCCAGTAGCCAATGGTATGCCAGGGTGACTGATCGGCTGCTTTCTGTAACTTAAAGTTACTGCTCATTAATGTTCCAGCCAGAAAAGCACTCTGGTAAAAAACCAGGTCAATTCCCTCCATTCTTAGACTGATCTTATCCATCAGATGTTCCATCTTGAGGTCACAATAGCGGGTTGAGATCTGGTTTTGGATATAATCTTCGTCCTGCAGGATCTCCTGGAGGAACATGATATTGGTTTCTATCCCCAGTATGGTATATTCCTTTAGCCCCTTCGACAGGTGATGAATGGCCTCAGTCCTGTCTTCACCCCAGGCTATCATTTTTGATATCATGGGATCATAATCCGGAAAGATCCTCGCTGGACCGTTCAAAGATGTATCCAACCTGATTGAAGGATCCTCGGGCTCCTTGTAATAAACTACCTGGCCGGGGGAAGGCCTGAATTGATTGACAGGATCTTCTGCGTATATCCTCACTTCAATGGCGTGCCCATGCGATTGGATCTCCTCCTGTTTTTTCCCCAGGGGAATCCCCTGTTCTATGCGGATCTGTTCCCTGACAATGTCAATGCCGCTGGTCATTTCTGTAACAGTATGCTCCACCTGTATCCTGGTATTCATTTCCAGGAAATAGAATTGCTGTTGAGCATCGACCAGGAATTCAATGGTCCCAGCATTTGTATAGCCTAGTCCGGATGCAATGCTGAGGGCCGCTTCCGCCATAAGGCTGCGAGTCTCAGGCTTGAGCCATAGGGATGGAGATTCTTCGATGATTTTCTGATACCTGCGCTGCACAGAACATTCCCTTTCATTTACATGGATGACATTCCCATGATGATCTCCCAGGACCTGGAATTCAATATGCCGGGATGGATCCAGGTATCTTTCTATAAAAATATCACCATTGCCGAAATAGTTTTTTGCCTCTCGGGATGTGACCTCAAGCGCCTCCGCCAGTCCCTCTTCACCCTGGACGATCCGCATGCCCTTCCCTCCTCCTCCGGCAGCCGCTTTTACAAGCAGGGGATATTCCAGCGATCCGGATTGCTGCAAAATCTTAGCTGCGGAAGCTACCTCTCCCTGTATTACCGGCACGCCTAATTTGCTGACACTTTCCCGGGCCTCAATTTTATTTCCCATCAATCGAATCAGTTTGGCCGAGGGACCAATAAACACCAGATCATTTTGCTCACAGGCCTTCGCAAACAGATGATTTTCAGAAAGAAATCCATACCCGGGATGGATTGCCTGGACATCTGCCATCTTGGCTATAGAAATGATTTTTTCAATATTCAGGTAGGTATCAGGCAGGTCAGTCCCATTCAGGGGAAAAGAGCGATCGGCCATTTTGCAATGATGGGCATCCGGTCCGTCCAGATCGGAATAAATGGCCACTGTAATGATCCCGAGTTCCACGGCAGCCTTTATTATGCGGACGGCAATTTCACCCCTGTTTGCGATCAGTATTCGGTTGATTTCCATTACTTTTTATGTCTCCAGTTAGGAATGCGTTTACTGAAAAATGCATTCAGTCCTTCATTTGCTTCTTCCGACCTACGGACACGGGCTATCATTTCCGTTGTCAAAGCCTTTAATTCCCCGCCTATTTCTTTATGTTCAATATCGACAAGCAGTTTTTTGGTCATCCTAACAGCACAGGGGGCATTTTGTTTAAGAAATCCCGTCAGTTTTTCAATTTCTACCTCAGCATCTTCCTCCCTTATGAGTAAGTCAACCAGTCCACCGGAAAAAGCTTCAATCCCATTCATGACCTTTCCGGATATCATGCATTGTCTCGTTTTGACACTTCCCATACGCCGAAGGACAAAGGGTGCCACAGTCGCGGGGACCAGTCCCAGGCTCACCTCAGCAAAAGAAAACCTGGCATCTTCGTGGCTAATTACAAAGTCACTAGCGGCAAGCAGTCCGTTTGCCCCACCGTGAGCTGCCCCGTGGGCAAAACAAAGAACGGGTATGGGCAGCCTGTACAGGCTTTCAAAACAATCAAAAAAAAGGGCAGCTTCTTCCCTCAGTTCAACATCTGATTTATGGTCAATATCAGACATCAGATTCAGGTCCGCCCCGGCACAGAATACTTTTCCTCTCCCTCTGAGAACCAGCACCCTCGCTTCCTTCTGCGCAGGAATTGATCCGAAAAGAGAAATCAGCTCAGCAAGCATCTCAGCATTTAATGCATTCCTCTTTTCCGGCCTGTTCAGGTATAGATAAGCTACCTGGTCCTTCATTGAAAACTCAATGGTATTCTGATCCATTTAAAGGGCTTTTTTTACATTCTGTAGACACCGGTTTTGGGCTCTGCGTATGGTTTATTGAGAGACATGGCAATGCCCATAGCCACCACTTTCCTGGTATCTACAGGATCAATGATGCCATCATCCCATAGTCTAGAGGTGCTGTACCATGCAGAACTTTCATGTGCATATTTTGCAAGGATTTCCTCCTTGATCCTTCTGATCTCTTCTTCGGGAGCCTCCTTGCCCGCTGCCTTCATTTGGTCCATTTTGACACGGCTCAATACTTCGGCTGCCTGTTCGCCCCCCATGACAGAGATTCGGGCATTGGGCCACATAAAAAGCAGCCTTGGGTCAAAGGCCCGGCCGGCCATGGCATAATTTCCAGCTCCATACGATCCGCCGATGATGATGGTGAATTTGGGGACACTGGCGGTGGATACTGCATGAACCAGCTTGGCTCCATCCTTGGCGATCCCCTTATGTTCATATTCCTTGCCCACCATGAACCCGGTAATGTTTTGCAAAAACAGAATTGGCGTCTTCCTGAAATTACATAACTCAATAAAATGGGTTGCCTTGAGTGATGTTTCTGAGAATAGCACGCCATTGTTGGCAATGATACCAACAGGATATCCCATGATCCGTGCAAATCCTGTTACAATGGTAGGTGCATAATGTTGCTTGAATTCCTGGAACCTGCTTCCATCCACCAGGCGCATAATGATCTCTTTGGGATCAATGGGCTTTTTGGGATCCACCGGGATAAGCCCGTATAATTCAGCCGGATCACAGGCCGGGGGTTCAATCTTTTCCAGGGAAAGTTCCTGTTTCAGGGAGGGGTTCAGCTGTTCAAATATGTTCCTGCATATCTGAATGGCATGCGTATCATTTTCTGCCAGGTGATCAGCCACCCCTGAAATCCTGGTATGTACGTCGGCACCCCCCAGCTCTTCTGCTGTTACATCCTCACCTGTGGCAGCTTTTACAAGGGGAGGGCCACCAATGAAAATAGTCCCCTGGTTCCTGACGATAATGGCCTCATCACTCATGGCCGGCACATAAGCTCCTCCTGCGGTGCAGGATCCCATGACAATGGCTACCTGCACAATCCCCTCAGCCGATAACCTGGATTGGTTAAAAAAAATCCGGCCAAAATCATACTTGTCCGGAAAAACCTTATCCTGTTCCGGGAGGAAAACACCGCCTGAATCAACCATATATACAATCGGGATATGGTTCTCAAGGGCTATCTCCTGGGCCCGGATATGTTTTTTGATGGTTTCTTTGATATAGGTTCCGCCTTTTACCGTGGCATCGTTTGCTATGACCACTGTTTCCCGGCCCTGTACCAATCCTATACCGGTGACAATACCGGCAGAGGGAAACTGGTTCCCGTACTGATCCCATGCAGCAAAAGTGGATAATTCCAGGAAGGGGGTATTCCTGTCAACCAGCAGATCTATCCTTTCCCTGGCAAGCAGTTTATTCCTGGCTTTGTGTTTTTTTACGGCTTCCGCTGATCCACCCTGGAGAACTTTTTCAAGCCTGTCGCGGAACTCGTTGAGAATAGATTGATAATTGGATAAGTTCTTCCTGAATGCTGATGATCGAATGTCAATATTTGACTGGAGCTGAAACATAGGATTATGACAGAATAGTATGGTTCATATTGGGGTATAACAAATATCTGAATTTTCACGATGATTCCTACAAAACAAGCTGTGAATTCAATTGTTTAAACATAGGTAAGATATCTTTTAAAAATATGTAACAAATTTCCCTATCTTGCGTTTATTGAAAAAAGCATACGATTATGGCATACGCAAATGCTAGTAACAGTGAGGAACTGCTGAAGAAAAAGTTTAAACAGAAGAAATTCCACCTTCCCGTGATTGGGCATTTTGCAGACAGAAGCGTAAAATTCAATTCCATCCTGGAAGCTTCACAGGCCACAGGACTTCACCCTACGATGATCTTCGAGGCCTGTATTGGCAAGATATTCAAGGCCAGGAATACTTACTGGGAGTATGTAAAGGGAAACCACTACATCAAGTACAAGGCCTATTATATCAATGCCCAGGAAAGCTATACCAGAGTGGGTGGATTCAATGGCTGATCATTTTCTTCCCTGAGTGACCCCCGGCCAGTCATCGGTCCTGAAAGGAGATGCCGGCAGTCCTTCTACATTGTACAAATTCACATCATCAGGATTATCAGCCCAGCCATAGCGCACTGCAACCGGTTGTTTGACTTTCTCGCTGTATACAAAGACCTTATCTCCCTTGATATGGGCCCTGGCCCAGTGAAATACCCTATCTCCACCGGCAATGGCAAATCCTTTCAGGTATCCGTACCTGTTCTTTGCCTTTAGTCCCCCGCCAACATGTTCAAAACTCAGGATAGCATTATCTCCGGCTATGATCATGTCCCTGTAAAGGGGTCCTGAGTACACCAGATCCTTATCATAGGCAATATGCAGGGCTGCGAGTGCAAGTCGTTTCCCAACATCCTGTTTATTAATGGGATGTATATCATCTGCTTCCCCAATGTCAATGGCTACTGCCATGCCGGTTTGAGGAAGGGAAAGGGCCATGGACTGGGCTTCACGCAGCTCTGCCCAGGAACTTTCTCCCGGTTTGTTGGGAGCTTTCATAAAATTGGCCAGCTGAACAAACATAAAGGGCATATCGGGGTATTCCCAGTGTTTTCTCCAGTCTTCTATCATCAAGGGAAACAGTTCACGGTACTGGTAAGCCCTGGAGGCATTTGATTCTCCCTGGTACCATATGACTCCCTTAATTCTGAAATTCAAAATCGGGTTGATCATTCCGTTGAATAGCAGGGTGGGATTACTGTTGGGTCCCAATACAGCACCGGTATTAAGGTCCAGTTCAACCGGACTCACCCGGAAACGCCATTCACCTGCAAGGGAGAACAATAAAATCAGCAGAAATAACCTGCATCTGTTCGGAACTGCCGTGGAATCCTCCACCACCTCCGGTATCTTCCACCCGCACAGCAATGACATTCTTGCCTTCCTTTAAATACTCAGCCGGCACTTCATAAACCCTGTCCAAATTATACTTTTGCATGGTTTCACCAACCTTGTGCCCATTGACCCAGGTCCAGTCCGAATCATCAATGGGACCTAACTCCAGGGTGATCCCCCTCCGGGCAACCTCTGCCGGCAGATCAATTTCCTGTCTGAACCAGACAATACCATCTAGTCCGGGTAGATCCGCCCCCTCCCATAACTGTGGTAATTCCATTTCACCCCAGCCTTCCAGTCCAAGTTCAGGTCGCTGCCCAGACGGCATGACCGTCCTGCAGGCCGGGCTCATCAGCGGCATACTTATCAATGGTCTCCTTCATTTCAGCCTTTCTTCTGGCTATTTCTTCTTCCTGTGAAAAATCAGCCAGTCCAGCTACCCTCTCAGTAAATTCAGGAACCTGCCCGATAGATTCCCCGCTGGTCCAGGTTTCAATGTTGGTCCCGCCCCAGTTGGTATTTAGCAGGCCAACCGGAACACCCACCTCTTTATGTATAAACCTCCCAAAGAAATATCCGACAGCTGAAAATGGCAATACCGTCTCGGGATTACATTCCTGCCACTCCCCGCCGGAAATTTCATCAACGGGTTGTAAATGTGTGGATTTGGGTACGGTGAACAAGCGGATCTCCGGGAATTCTGCCTGGGCTGCTTCTTCCCCTGCCCATGGAAAGGCTTCCACCCTGTACTCCATATTCGATTGCCCGGAACATACCCAGACATCGCCGATGAGAATATTCTCCAACTCAATGATATTCCTTCCCCTGACCTTCATGGTGTATGGTCCCCCGGCTTCCATGGCCGGCAGGATGATCATCCATTTTCCATCTAAACCCGCCCGGGTGCTTTCCACAGCTTCATTCAGGTGGACAGTCACCTTTTCCATCCTTTTAGCCCAGCCCCAGATCCTCAGTTCCTGGTTTCGCTGGAGGACCATGTTACTGCCGATGATATGCGGCAAACGTACCTCGGCCTTCAGTATCAAGGAAGCTATTAGAAGGATACCGGCGGAAAGGAAAAATCTTCTGGGAAAAGGGGTCATGGATTGGTATAATTAATCGCGTTTGACACTAGCTCTCTGAATGATGGATTCTCATATGCATGCTTATCATGCCCCCCATAAGATACACTACATTTGACTTTTTAACTTTATGTGTCCATCCAATACAGCGGGTCACAGTCCGGATGGCTAGTCTCCAACAATTTCCTTACACCGGGAAGCAGGGATGTATTGCTGTAACCTTCGTCAAGTATCTCAAAATCTTCCATCCCCAATGTAACAGGATGGCCTTTATCAACTATCTCGACCTGCAATACAATGTCATGCCTGTAATCAGATCTCAGACTGGAATCAGGTGTATAATCAGGCAGGTTATATTTCCCCCCCACCAGCTGTGTATATTCCGGCCATTCAGGGTGGGAAGCCAGGCAGTGATGCATAAACACCATACCTGTCCCCTTCTCGAACTCATTCAGGAAAATTTTTTGTCTTCTTCAGTGATAGGTCCTTCCACATATCATAAAAAGCAATCACATCGAACTCCTTGCCTGCATCCAGCATCCTCCACGCATCCGGCTTCAATGCCATTTCAAAGGAAATGCCCGGCAAGGCTTCAAACATCTGTATAAATTCTGCTGTATCATAGGCATGTCCGCCGGTTACCACCAACAGGTCTACTTGCCCATCGCCCCTGCTGATTACATCCCATGGCGGCTATGACCAGCAGGCTGAGTAAAAGCAGGAATCTGTTTAGTTCAAGAACTTTCATAATATTCTATTTAAGCTTCAATATTCTTGTAATACTCTACCTTATCCCTGTCCGGGGCCTGGCTTGCTTTTATCAAGGATAAGATCCTTTTCCTCATCCGATAATTTGACAAAATCCCTGGCCAGTTTTATTTTTTCAGTCAGCAGGTCTTTGTTTTCAGCACCCGTGATCAGGACAGAGATCGGCAGTGACCAGCTGAAATACAGGGCCTCCCTGAGGGTAATGTGTCCCGGAATAACAGGTGAATCAGTCTCCCAACGAATCCTTTCCAGGGTTTGTTTCTTCCCAAAAAACCTTCCGTCAGCCAGGGTCTTCATGGCCAGCAGTCCCAAGTTTTTCTCCAGGGCCTCGGGAAGTGTTTGCCTGACAAAGCTGTGTTCACTGGCCAGATCAACAATGTTCAGTGGCATCTGCAGGGTTGAGAAATGGGGTAATTCCGGTAGCCTTTCCATCATCCGAAGGTGGGCATATGGACTTGTGTGTCCCGTAAAGCCAATAAACCTGCCTTGCCAGATTCCTTCACAGATTGTATGGCTTCCATTACCCCATTGCTGATCCGGGCATCCACATCCTCAGGATTCTTAAAAGAATGTATCTGAAGCAGATCTACATGATCGGTCTTCAACCTACGGAGAGAAAGGTCCACCTCTTTCAGTAAAGTTTCCGCATCAGGGGCCGTTGATTTAGTCATCAGGAATATTTGTTCCCGGTATTTGGGCACCAGGTATTTACCATATCTTTCTTCACTGGTCCCATTGCCATAACTATGGGCCGTATCGAAAAAACGGATCCCCCCAGCTATGGCTGTCTCAATCACCTCCTGCGCATCTTTTTCTGTCGTCCAGCCAACATGGTAACCACCCACACCAAGCATGGTGACCTTCTCCCCGGTGGTCCCGAGTTTTCGAAACGGCAGCAGTTCTCCAAATTGATCACTGGCCGGGCCTGCATTCCTGCATCCCCAGCCTACGGGCAACATAAGTCCGGCTGTAAGTCCGGCCATCGCCCTGAGAAAATCCCTGCGGTTTTCCATAGGATTGATTTTAAAAATATACCAGTAAGATAATAATTTTTACAGATTTATCGGCTTGAGATGATTATCTCCTTTCCAGGATATCCCGGTTACTTTTCCTCAATATTTTTACCCTGTGCATCGAGTGGCCGGGTAATAGTGATCTTATGTCCGAGTAATGACCTGAGATCTGGCAGATCGTAGTCGCGCAATGCTCCATGAACCGTATTGATCAATTGATTATAGGTGGGACGCTGATGCACGGCGTATTGCCAGGAATCCAGTGACTGACTCAGTTTTAATCTTTCCACAAGCGCTGGCTCCAGTGCTGCCGCGTGCAGTGCCGGTACACCGACATTACCTCTAACATTGATTGCTACTGATTCACTTTTATACTTTTGTGCAAGCCAGCGGGCACAGATAAGGATATCTTCTGCACGCATACCCACGTAAGACCGGCCTAACACGTAGGCTTTCATGTAATCTTCCCAGTCTATTCCTATCTCTGGTTCAAATTTCGTCTGCCCGGCTGGTTGAGTTTCTCCGTTACCCCGGAGGTCAACTGCAAGGACAGCTTGCCCTGATCTCATCAGGTTCTGTGCTTCTTCAGTGGAAGCTTTCTTCCCGTTTTCATGTAACTGGAGCACTGGTTTTCCTGTTACTTTTGCCGGCGCATACAGTACTGCCGGTAGCCAGATCCCTGGTTCCATCTTGAAGATGTAGCTGTAGATTGTGCCGGCAGCAGTCTGTACCGATGTAAGTTCTTCCACTTTTGGATCAGGTAAATCTTTAAGTGTCCGGATACCGGCAATACTGCGGACCATTGTCTGTAATTCTGTTGTGCTGAGTTTTGCAAGCCGGTTTGCCCGTTTCTCTGCGAACTGCATTTCCAGCTCAGCATTGAGATCATATATGGAGCGTTCTCCGGGCAGCAGCATCACCTGACCCTGCGGTGTGCACATAAGCTCATTTGCAGATAACAATTCAATTTCCGGTTCGGAAATGGTCTCCACACGATGCTGCAGCCATAGCGCCAACCAACGGACAATACCTTCCCGCTGGGTCCGGTTGTAGTTGTGACCGGCATCGTTTTCAAGTATAGCTGCCTTTTCTGCATGCCCCATCATGGTGAATCGGCGTTTGGCAAAACGAAACGTCTCCCAAGTGGCCCTGATATCAAAAAAATCCTCCGTTGCAGCGCAAATAAGCACCGGGCTCGGTGCCCGCATCATGATCAGATCTGCATGATCCGGTCCCGGTCCGAGCTGTCCAAAGATGTTCTGCTCCGCATCACCAGTAGCGCTTGCCAGCTGTCGTGATACATTGTTGATATAGCAGCTAGGAGCAGCTGCTTTGATACGTTCGTCCAATGCCATTAACATGGAGGTCTGGGTACCTCCGCCGCTGTTGCCGGTACAAGCGATTCGTTCAGGATCCACTTCCGGCCGTGACTGCAGGTAATCAATACCGCGAACACCATCCCATATCTCATAGGTAGCCGTATTTGTCCCCAGCAGGATGCAGCCAATCCCGGCCATGGTATGAGCCTTGGTACCCCACATCAGGTATTCACCCTTATCATCCAGAAGTTGCATACGTTCACCCTGGTCCACAGGATCGTAAACCAGTGCTACCATGCCGTTGAGCGCCAGCAGGGCGCCCATGGACTGATAAGCATCATAGGCTTTGGCCTCCTGTGAGTGTCCACACGGCACTAGTACCCCCGGATAGGGAGCGGACCATGCGAAAGAATCCGGGATAAAGAGTGCACCGCTTACATGAAAACCCGGCCGGCTTTCAAACAGGATCTTTTCCACTCTGTATCCCGGGCGTTTGAGGGTTCCAACAACCCGTGCATTCAAAGGAGTCCTTTCCGGGAATCCTCCGAGTTTCTCAAGAAATCGTGCACTCATATCTCGCTGGTAGGCAGCAATCTGCTCCGGTGTTTTAACAGTCTCAAAATCTGTCTGCCATTGTTTCCATGCGGCCCGGGCATGTCCAAGCAAGTATTGGCTCATCATTTTTTGAGGATCCACTGGAAAAGATTCGATTTCTACTTCCTGAGACAGGGCTTTCGGGGCGAAACCTAAGATCAGGATAATGGCAAATAATGTTGTATTTAGATGCATTATATTTTCCGGTTTAAATGTGCTGGTTGTTAACTGCAAAGTTAATTGTCCAAGTATACACTATCTTCAGGCTCAAGTGCCATATGGTTCACTTTCAGGGTTTTGACCAACCCACTGAACCAGGCCACATGATTCATTCTGCCCCCGATTGCTACTTTTCCACTGGGATTTATAAGTGTTTCGGTAAACCCAACCTCTCCGAGCAATTCCTTAACGCCGTTCACATAAGTCGTCATAACACTGTTTGAATAGACAATGGCGGCATGCAACCATTGCTCAGTAGGGTGTAGGTGATTTTCATCGTACTGCTGTCCCCAGCCACCACTACCATGCTTGGAAATCAGAATGCTGGTAGCCATTTTAATATATTTCATAATGTATTGTTTCAAAAAGTGTTGTTTATCGCAGGTTTTTTGTTTTAAAGCTGTTATCGGAAAGTTTTAATGTTAGATAATACCTAAAATAGAGATTGCGTGTTCATAAATTCCTTGTGTGTCAAGCCCATAGTAAGCGAAGATTTCTAATGGTTTACCATGCACAACATTTTCATCAGGAATGCCAAGAATCTTTACCCTGGTTGGGTAGTGCTGGGCAGTGATCTCGGCAACAGAGGCTCCCAATCCGCCGAAAATGCTGTGTTCCTCAACAGTCAGGAAACACCTTGTGTTCCTAGCTGCCTCAATGATTGCATTTTCATCTAAGGGTTTCAAGGTAAACATATCAATGACAGTGGTGCAAATACCATCTTCTTCAAGTTTTCCAGCAGCCTTAAGTGCATGATATAAGGTTTCCCCGGCGGCAATAATCGCAATGTCACTCCCGGTTTTTAAAATCTTAGCTTTGCCTTGCTCGAAAGTGTCTGATTCAGAATAAACATCAGGAACAGCATTCCGTCCCACCCTCACATAGGCACTTTCCTCAGATGCACACAGGTGCCGGGCAAGCCATTCGGACTGAAACCGGTCAGATGGAAGATATATATTCATGCCAGGTAATGTGCGCATTACTGCAATATCATGAAGGCTGTGATGGGTGGCCCCGAGGGCTCCATAGCTGACACCTCCGCTTACACCTATAATCTTCACATTGGTTTTTGAGTAGGCCACATCGACCTTTATCTGCTCCAGGGCTCTTGCTGAATAGAAACAGGCCGGTCCGCATACAAATACATTCTTCCCTGCCAATGCCAGCCCAGCTCCTACACCAACTGCATTCTGTTCTGCAATCCCCACTTCGACAAATTGTTCCGGCAACTCCTCAGCAAACTTAACTAGGGTTGCACTGCCACGGGCATCGGAAGTGACCACAAAAAGGTTTTTATTCTTTTTACCTTCTTCCAGCAGCGTTTCGGCGATGGCTGTTCTAGCCGGAATATTACTCATTGACCTTATTCTCTAGTTTTGAATTCAACTCTTTCATTGCCATTACCAGTTCTTCTTCGCTTGGTACTTTGTGATGCCAGGATGCCTTATTCTCCATAAATGAAACACCTTTCCCTTTTGTGGTATGGGCAATGAGAAAGGAGGGTTTCCCTTTTTCAAAAGGAGTTTCCTTGAGATTTGCCATCAGTTCATCGATGTTATGTCCGTTGCATGAGTTTACACTCCAGCCGCAGGCCTGGTATTTTGCTTCCAGATCTTCGATGGACATCACATCCTCAGTTTTTCCACTGATCTGGAGCCCGTTCCTGTCGATAATGGCTACCAGGTTATCCAACCTGTAGTGGCCGGCTGTAGCTGCTGCTTCCATGATGGATCCTTCTCCATGTTCACCATCCCCCATCAGGACAAAGGTCCTGCAAGCAGTTCCAGAGCGCTTGGCAGCAAGGGCCATGCCCACACCCACAGACAAGCCATGTCCCAATGCCCCGGAATTTACCTCAATTCCGGAAACCTTACGGGTAGGATGGCCCGCGAGAATGGAATTGAAATCTCCATAGGAATCAAGTATTTCCTCGCTGAAGAATCCTCTCTTCGAAAGTACAGCATGATAGCTTTCAACCGAATGCCCCTTGCTCATGATGAACCTGTCCCGTCCTTTCATTTCAGGATTTCCTGGATCAATATTCATCACATCAAAATAGAGAGCCACGAGGATATCTACTGAAGACATGGAACCCCCGGTGTGTCCTCCCCCTGCCTTCACAATATTCTGAAGCAATTTTTTCCTGACTTCAATGGCTATCACATCAAGTTCCTTCATGGATTAAGCATTTGACATGGTGATCAGTACCAGTCCGATTAGAAACAGTACAAACATAGATGTCAGGATACCATTGGTCCCTTTGGGAGCACCCTTAAACTCTTTCCATATAAAAACACCCCACAAGATGGCCACCACCGGAGCCGCATTGCTCAGAGCGTAGGAAATGGCGGGGTTGGAAGCGCCTGCCGACATAAAGCTCACCACCATACCGGCCATCCAGATCACTCCCCCGAGAATACCCACCATGTGTGTGGAGAAACTTCCTGTGAAGTACTCCTTCATCCGCACACGCTCTCCTTCCACCGGGAACCGCATAAAGATGGGATTAAAAATGGGTGTGCTAACAGTGATCCCAATGGCAAAGAAAAAGACTCCGGTAAAGGGAGTCAGGGTGCCTGCGCCACCTGTAACGAACGTATTGTCAAGTGATTTTACAACCAGTCCATAAAAGAAAGCAATGAGCAATCCAGCTGCAACTGAGAGCAAAATTCCTTTTGCTGAGGGCTTTTTTTGTTCCTTGGCCAGCCTTCGGAAGGAAAGCATACTCAGATAGATGGCTGCAATGATCACAATCACTCCCCCGAATAGCAGGTATACATTTCCTTCAGGTGCACCTTTATCTCTAACCACCAGAATAAAGTTGATGATAATGCCCAGGATCCAGGCGATACCTCCGCCAATGGGAAATCCAACCGACATGCCGGCCACGGCAATGGCAGCAACCAGAAGTATGTTCCCCAGGTTCCAGACAATTCCTCCCAGCATGGCATTGAAAATGCTTTTCCCGTCAGCCTGTGCCAGGTCTTGCAGGAAGGGCCTGCCCTCATCTCCCATGCTGCCGAAAGTGAAGGCCGCAATTATGGCTGTAAGCAATAGTCCAAGGGTAAGATCCCAGTAAAACAGTTCAAAACGCCAGTTTTTGGCCGCCAGTTTTTGTGTATTGGCCCAGGATCCCCAGCAGATCATTGAGATCACAAAGAAGAAAACAGCCAGACCGTAATTATGTACAAGTATCATAGGAAATGTATTAATTGGTTAATTTGTTAGTTGGTATTTGGCTTAGCTGTGTTGATAGATTTCCCAGTCCAGATAATTGCCTATGGCCTCTTCGATAATTCCAGCCACATGGCCCCTGACCATTCCCACATGATGTTCAAATCCATTTTTGCACATGTATTTCATTAAGTCCTGCAATCTTGGGATCTTACAAATAGCAATTCCACCATCCATATCATATGGATCGTCGGTGATAACGCCTTCTCCCAGGTATGATTTGATAATTCCTTTGGGATCATCCGTGGAGATGCGGAAGTAGGTCATGTCACCAGGGGCCACTTTGCCTTTTACGGCTCCGAAAGTGTCTTCCTGTCCGAGAACAGTACCCAGGATGTCCAGGCTTCCGATTTCGATCTCGTTCTCGAAGAATGATTTAGGATAATTACTGCAATGTGTACAGACTACCTTGTCACGGTCCTCTGCATAGTTATTGTTCCAGTCCAGCAGGGCAGAGGGTCTCTGGGAGGCCAGGGCAAGGGCATACATGCCAATGGTCCCTGCAATATCCACTTCACAGGCCGATGGCATCAGTTTTTCACCCATCATACTCATGGTCACGCAGGCAGCACATCCGTAATTCTTTTCAATGGATTCCCAGCATTGCAGGGCCGAGATATCTATGTCGTTCTCTTCGATCCATTCTTCTACGGCCAGTCCGAACCTGGCTTGTCTTGGGAGCTGTTTCTCGTTTAGTATCCTGCACATCCCGTATTCCTGGATGTCATTAACCTTCTCCTTGACTGCCGAACTGTTCTCGTCCATTTTCTCAGCAGCAGCAAGGATCTCAGACATATCCACAGGGACGACTGTTATCCCTGTCTTCTGAAGGATCTTTTCGCTGACCCGCATGGTCTGGAACCCAATAGGCCTTGTGCCAATGGCACCCACACGAAGCCCTTTCATACCTTTGACCACCCTGCATATACCGGCAAACTTATGGAGATCCTTGGTAAACTCTTCGCTATCCAATGAATAGGTATGGTAGGTAGTGTCGGTAAATTTTATGCCATACTGATACAGGTTATTGCATACTGATAGTTTACCACAAAAAGCATCTCTGCGGTGATAAACATCCACCTTGTCGTTGTCGTCATCGCAGGCCTGGATCAGCACCGGGACATTTAGACCGGCCATGTGTATGGTATTGACCACACCAAGCTCGTCTCCGAAATTAGCCAGTACCACCACTATGCCATCAATCTGGTCGGTATGTTCCTTGAAGTACTTTGCACACTTCACGGCGTCTTCATAGCCTTCGACGTTTCCGGTAGGTGTCGAATCGTTGGGAAGGATGACCGAGCCAAAACCCATCTCATCCAGTTTATCCAGTACTTTTTTCCTGGCGCTCACAGCCAGTTCGAAATTGAAAATATTCCGGGTTGCAATAATGACCCCAAATGATTGCTTTTGCTTTGCCATACTAGTTTGTTTAATAATAGTATTAGGTATGTTGTGTTCGTTTCACAGCTCTTTTCCAACCCGCATAGAGATCCTCTACGGCAGTGGCCTCCATTTCTGGTTCAAAGCTTTTATCCACCAGCCTCAGGTCAAAGATCTCTTCCTCACTCTTCCAGAATCCGGTGGCCAGTCCGGCCATGAAAGTAGCACCCAGGGCAGAGATTTCCTCTATTCGGGTCCTTACAAGGGAATTGCCCAGCATGTCAGCCTGGAACTGCATCAGGAAGTTATTTCTGGTGGGGCCTCCATCCACCCTGAGTTCTTTCAGGCTGATCCCTGCACCAGAACCCATCAGGTCAACAAGGTCCTTTACCTGGTAAGCGATGCTCTCAAGCGCTGCGCGGGCAATGTGAGCTTTGTTGGCACTCCTTGACATTCCGGAAATGGTTGCCCTTGCCTGGTTGTCCCAATAGGGAGCACCAAGTCCCACAAAAGCGGGAACCAGGTAGACCCCATCGTTCCCATCCACCGATGTGGCGAGTTCTTCAATCTCTCCTGCAGATCCAATGAGCTGGAGATCGTTCACCAGCCAGTTGATGGTATCTCCTGTACAGTGCACGTTTCCTTCAAAAACGTAATGAATGGATTTTTTCCGTCCCCATCCAATGGAAGTGACCAGTCCGTCAGGAGGGGATAAGGGTTTATTCCCTATGTTCATCATGATGGAAGATCCTGTGCCATAGGTAGCTTTTGCCATGCCTGGGCTGAAGCAATTCTGTCCGAAAAGGGCCGCATGTGAATCACCCATCAGTCCCGCAATAGGAACAGGATTATCGAATATAATAGCAGGATCAGTGGTCCCGATGATTTCGTCACTATAAACCAGCTTCGGGAGCATGCTACGATCCAGCGAAAACAGTTCAAGCATCTTTTCATCCCAATCCAGGGTTTCCAGGTTCAGCAACATAGTGCGGCAGGCATTTGAATAATCGGTGGTATGAACAAGTCCGGCGGTCAGTTTCCATACCAACCAGCTGTCCATGGTACCTGCCATCAGGACTCCCTCATTCATCTTCTCTCTGACACCCTCCACGTTGTCAACTATCCACTTCAGCTTGCTGGCTGAAAAATAAGGATCAATGATCAGTCCTGTTCTGTCCATAATGAGTGGCCCCTTACCCTCTTCTTTCAGCTGATTGCAGTACCCCACCCCCCGTTGGCATTGCCATACAGCGGCATTGCTGACTGGTTTACCGGTGGATTTATCCCAGATCATTGCTGTTTCACGTTGATTGGTAATGGCAATACCGGCAAGTATGGACTCGTTGATACCGGACTGCTGGATCAGTTGTTTAATTCCGGCAATGGTGTTGGTAAATATTTCTTCAGGATCATGTTCTACGAATCCGGCAATGGGATAATATTGTTTGTGGGGAACAGATACGCGGTGAGCCAGTTCAGCTTGGCGATTGAAGAGCATTACTTTGGTAGCCGAAGTACTTTGATCAATAGCCAGCAAGTATTTCTTTGGATGTTCCATTTTTCAGGAAAAGTTTCGTTCCATACAATACTATCCCGTTAAAAAATCCTTACATTTAGAAATGGGCGTAGGGGTGAAATGGTGTAAGAAAAAACCTACTTCTCCACATCAATTGATCTCGAGAACTTGTGCAAAAACTCACAAAGTATTCCCACATTGTGATTAAAAAGAGCGCTGGATATCCGGTCTTCTATCCGGTACTCTCCATTCCATCTCTGACCCTGAACTTCTTTCCTGAAATTGTCCTGATAAACAATCCAACGCCCCAATTTGTCCTGGTTTGTTATAATTCCCCGAACATTTTCAGCTAAGTCCTCTATTTCTCTCTTTTGATCAAAGGCCGGAGTGCTATCAGCAGTATCCCTTATCTGCAAAAAGCGCAATTCAACTTCATCCAGTGCTTCTTCAAGGTCCACCTCATATCCATAGCCAGTACTTCTTTCCAGAGAAAGCTCCTGCACTGATTCCACCCGGATCCGGCCCCGGTCATAATAGAGGGCCTTATTGGTGCCCAATTCGAGAAAACGCCCCCATTTTCCGTTGGGCAAACGGGAAGCCTTCAACCATAATATGGCATCAGGAATGGGTTCCAGATATTCACCCTGACCGGTATACAGATAAAGATCAATCAGGCTATGAATATTATTCAAGCTGGCAGAGGGACAAACGGCTGGTGGCTCAAATGTTCGTGCCCAGGCGGGTTGAAGATATTCATTGTATTGCTGTGCCCATCCTCCTTGTGGAGGAGGTAATTGGGAAATCATCAAAAAACGCCCAACTTTTCGCAGACTTGTTCTAAATTCCTCATTTCCGTAGCGTGAGTCCGCCTCAATCATCACCCTGATGCAATCGTTAATTCCTTGATCGTTGAAAGTAGCATAATCGTGGTAGTTACCCTGTAAGGGATATTGATGAGGCCAACCCCCATTATCCAACTGGGATTTCAGCATCATGTCCAGAGCCCTTTTCACTGATTCCGTTAGATTGGGACTATTGATTTCCTGGTCCAATTCCATTAAAAAACTTATGGCACTTTGGGTCTGGTTATCATCAAAACTCACTTTTTTCCCTTTGGGCCGATCAAAATAAATTTTGTGCTCCCAACCACCCAATTCGTTTTGTCCCCGGATAAGAGCATTGGCTGCTTCCTCTGCTGCTTTCAGAAAATCCTTATTCTCAGTAGCTCGATAGGCTCTCAGAAAACTCATACCCACAGCGGGAGTTCCGGGAGGTTGTACTTCAATGGTACGATCATCTGTTTTACCCTCTCCCCATTTCTCTTTCCCATCCATACTATAGTAGTATACATAACCTCCCTCGATGGCCAGTGACTGCATGAATGTTATGCCTTTTTCGAGACTGGCTTCGACCTCGGTTGCAAGAGTGGAAAGATCCTGACCGCGTTGCGCATGGATCAAGACCAGACCGTATAACTGGAATGGCAGAATAATCAGAAGGATTGATTTTTTCATTCCGTTTAGCATTACCTCTTCACCCTTGCAATGCCCTTCCATATACTCCAGACCTGTTCTTCATCGGCTGGCTGTCCATAGTCCGTCAGCATAGTCGTCGCCAGGGCACCAGTGGCCCATCCGAACTGTACCCACTTGGGAGCATCCCAGTCCCTCAATATACCATACAGCAATCCACCCACAAATCCATCTCCGCCTCCTATCCTGTCCAGCACATAGATCTCACGCGGTTCCTCTATGTACCACTCATCTCCAACAGAAACAATAGCCCCCCACATGTGCAGGTTGGCACTGATGACTTCCCGCAGGGTTGTGGCAAATACGGTTGTTCCAGGAAAAGCCTTTTTGGTCTCGTTGATCATTCCCTTGAAACCTTCAATCTTTGAGGCCAGGTCCTTGCCGCCTGCCTCAGGGCCCTTTATGCCCAGGCAGAGCTGGAAATCCTCTTCATTGCCAACCAGGATATCTGATATGGAAGCGATCTCCGTAAAAATATCGTGGAGCTCCTTTTCCCGCCCCTCCCAGAAGGAGGCACGATGGTTGAGGTCAAAGGATATAAGGGATCCGTGCTTTTTGGCTGCCCTGGCAATCTCCAGGCAGAAGGTACTGGTTTCAGGTGACAATGCCCCTATCAATCCGGACAGGTGGACGATCTGAACGCCTTCCTCACCGAAGATCCTTTCCAGGTCAAAATCCTTGACATTAAGTGTCCGGCCAACTTCACCAGCCCTGTCGTTCTGTACCCGGGGTCCCCTTGTTCCATAACCGCTATCCGCAATATTGATCTGATGACGGTAACCCCATGGACCGCCCTGTTCTACATCTTTCCCTTCGTAATCCATATGGCGGCCGGCCAGGTTATCCTTGATCAGACGGGCAATGGGACTATCCTTCACGAAGGTTGTCAACACCTTGACAGGAAGTCCCAGATAGGAAGAAACGCTCCCTACATTGGTTTCTGCACTTGTGGCATGCAGGAAAAAATGATCACTGTTATGTACTGGTTGCCCATTCACAGGTGTCAGTCTGGTACCCATACTGGTGGGCGTCAGCAAGGCATACCGGGCATCTTTTCGTAATTCCATGTTCATGATTTATTGTTTATTAATATGTTATCTGATCAGGCAATATAAGTAGATGCCGCAGTATCTCCCCCCCTGCCGGTCCAGTTGGTATGGAAAAATTCTCCCCTGGGCTTGTCTACCCGCTCATAGGTATGGGCTCCGAAATAGTCCCGCTGCGCCTGAAGCAGGTTGGCTGGAAGTCTTTCCGTACGATAGCCGTCATAATAGCTCAATGCTGAAGCAAGGGCTGGGATCGGTATGCCATTTTCTGCGGCTGTGGCAACAACCCTGCGCCAGCTGGCCTGGGCAATGTCGATCTTTTCCTTGAAGAAAGGATCAAGCATCAGGTTTTCCAGTTGCTTATTCTTGTCAAAAGCCTCTTTGATATTGCCGAGGAAGACTGACCGGATAATACATCCGCCACGCCACATCAGGGCGATCCCGCCATAGTTGAGGTCCCATTCACAATCAGCTGCCGCCGAACGCATGAGTACATAGCCCTGGGCATAGGATACAATTTTGGAGGCAAACAATGCCAGCCTCAGGTCTTCAATAAACGCCTTTTTATCTCCCTTGAAATTTGGTTTGGGTCCCTCGAGCACCTTCGAAGCCCTGACCCTGAGTTCTTTTTGGGCAGACAGGGTACGCGCAAAAACAGCCTCACCTATCAGTGTCAGCGGTATGCCAAATTCCAGTGCTGCGATGGCTGTCCATTTGCCGGTCCCTTTTTGTCCCGCAGTATCCAGGATAATATCAACAGTTTCTTCACCATCTTCCGTATAGCCTAGTATATCACGTGTGATCTCGATCAGGTAACTGTCCAGTTCCCCTTCATTCCACTCTTTGAAAACTTCATACATCTCCTTGTTGGACATGCCCAGCAGATCCTTCATCATCTGGTAGGTCTCACAGATCATCTGCATGTCACCATATTCAATTCCGTTGTGGACCATCTTGACAAAATGCCCGGCACCATTTTCACCAACCCAGTCACAACATGGACTGCCATCTTCTACTTTGGCAGCAATGTCCTGGAAAATGGGTTTGACATGTTCCCAGGCAGCATTTGATCCTCCCGGCATGATGGATGGTCCAAGAAGGGCACCTTCCTCGCCACCGGAAACACCTGTGCCTATATACAGTAAACCCTTCTCTTCCACGTACTTGGTCCTGCGATTGGTATCCGGGTAATGGGTATTCCCGCCATCGATGATAATATCTCCCGGCTCCATATGTGGGATCAACTGTTCGATGAAAGAATCAACAGCTGCACCCGCCTTGACGAGCAACATCACCTTCCTGGGCCTCTTCAATGACTTTACCAGTTCTTCAATGCTGTGTGTACCAATAAAATTCTTGCCTTTTCCCCTGCCTTCCATGAACTTATCCACCTTGGCAACGGTACGGTTAAAAACAGCCACTGTATAACCGTGGCTTTCCATGTTAAGAATCAGGTTTTCACCCATTACGGCCAAACCTATTAATCCAATGTCTCCTAATTTTTCCATTTTTTCAATTTTATAAATTATTATCGGTTCTATTATCGTATTTGTTTATAGGCAAAAATCACTTATCACCTGATACCCAAGTTTCTCCAGGACAGTTCCGGCACCAGCCTGGTCGTTTATGATCCTTACCTGGAAAGCTCTCGCTTCCCTGCGTATGGGGTATGTTCCCCTTAATTCTTCAAAGCGTTCCGGGGATTCCCTCAGCCTCCTGTCGTCTTCCATTACATTGTAGGACCGGTTAACCACATCCAGGAGCACTTCCTGCATTTCCATACTGGTCACGTCCATCGTGATCTCAGGCTGTTCAGGTGCTGGTAAATTGTCCGGGTACCAGTCGTCAAATCCTAATCCGAAAAACTTGCTGACTGCCTGGATACTCATGCTGGTACCTTTGGCTTTACCATCGGCGGAATAGCCAGCAATATGGGTAGTAGCTATCCTGGCGAGGTCAAGTAATTCAAGGTCTATTCCTGGCTCCCCTTCCCACACGTCCAGCACCGCCCCAGCCAGCTTCTGCTCCTTCAGTGCTGTTTTTAAAGCTCCTGAATCAACTACTCCTCCTCTGGAACTATTTATGAAAAATATCTTCTTTGAAAGTTGTCCAAAAAAATCATGGCCTGCCAGGTGATGGGTTTTATCCTCGCCGTCCAGGTTCAATGGCACATGCATGGTGATGATATCTGCTTCCTGAAGGATTTTAGCGAGATCAACAAATGCATGCGGACCTTCAGCCCTGGCCCGTGGAGGATCATTGAGCAGTACATGCATACCCAGAGCCCTGGCTATTTTTTCCACCTTGCTTCCGACATGACCAACCCCTATAATGCCGAGGGTTTTACTTTTTAGATCAAAACCATCCTGTCCTGCAATATTCAACAATACGGAAAGGATGTATTGTTCAACAGAGCATGAATTACAACCAGGCGCATTGGTCCACCCAATATCCTGCTGCTCACAATACTCCGTATCTATGTGATCAAAACCTATGGTGGCCGTGGCAATGAATTTCACATTTGAACCATCCAGGAGTGAGGCATCACAGCAGGTACGGGTACGGACAATCAGGGCATCTGCCTCCCGGACATCCGCCGCTGATATCTCTTTACCAGGCAGATATACCATGTCGGCAACCTGATCCAGCACCCCTTCTAAAAAGGGAATTTTGTTATCTGCTACTATTTTAATTTTCAAATCTTCCTTCATATGCCCATAACCCCAATGCCGGGTTGGAAATAAAGAACACCTCCTCACCATCAGGCATGGTGTTATAACCATCTGTCAGTTCCTGTGGATCATATTTTTTCATCATTTTATCCAGTTCACCATAGTGGAAACCTACTCCATCTATTTCTTCCTTGCTGAGATGCCCGGGACAGTAAGTAATCTTGAAACGGTTTTCTGAGGATCCATGGATAAGGTGTGCTGCAGCACTCAGATTGTCCATCAGGTCCACATTGCTTTCCACAAAATCAAGTATCTCGGGACTGGTCCTGTATCCGTATTTCCGGATCAGACCGTCAATGGCCTTGTCCTCTCCGAACTCCTTAACGCCCGGTCCCAGTACAATCAATTCACCTTTATCGGCCAGGGCCATGCGTGTGCGGTAGATACTTTTATTCCCCAGCCAGGTGCTTTTAAATTCCTCTGGATCCAGGTAAACTACTACTTTTTTAAGGGGTTTGTCCACCATTTCAAAGTTCACCTTGAGGGACAATTCACTGGATTTTTCAAAACATTCTTCATCATCTCCAATATACAAACCCCTGATCTTCAGGTTGCGGTCTGCATCCGGACTGACGACTGTCTGTACATACACAATGGGCAGGTCCGCTGCAAATTCCCTGGAAGCATAGTTCAAGACCTGCCTGACAGGCGTGTCCGAACGGCCCATGATCTTTTCCATCCCGTAAACCGCTCCCAGAAAATGGCTTTTATTGATACCTTCGGGTCCGCCAGTCCCGACAAAAATATTCTTGTTATAATTGGCCATCCCTATCACTTCGTGTGGAACTACCTGTCCCACAGAAAGGATCAGGTCATACCCTCCCTGAACAAGCAGGCGGTTGACCTGTGCTGGCCAGCTATAGGAGACCCTTCCCCCGGAAATATCTGCCAGGTAGTGACCTGGGACTTCCCCCAGGGTGACAACATCTTCCCGCCAGTTATGTACCCTGAACTTATCTTCCTGAACGCCACTGAACATTTCACCAATTTCTCTGGGGCTCATTGGAGCATGAGTTCCAAGGGCCGGAAGAATATCAGTCAACTGATTCCCGTAGTATTTATTGGTGAACTGGATAAGTGGTCCAGCAAATGAATGCATACGGGTAAAATCCGGCGGGATCGCCAGCACCTTCCCCTTTATGTCTAGTTTGTCCAGGGCGCTTATGAGCCCCTCCTCTAATCCGGCTAAACCCAGATCATCATTTTCCGATCCTCTCTCAAAGTATATCATTTCGTTAAGATTTTATACGCCACCAAAAGCTGAGTACCCACCGTCAACGGGGACCACAATACCGGTTACAAAGCGGGAGTGGTCGGATAGCAGGAATAGCACCGTTCCCTGCAATTCATCAACCTCGCCGTACCTTCCCATAGGTGTATTGGCAATGATCTTTTCTCCCCTCGGGGTCATTTTGCCTGTCTCCTTATCAACCAGCAAAAACCTGTTCTGTTCAGTAAGGAAAAAACCTGGCGCCACAGCATTCACCCTTACCCCTGTTTTGGCCAGATGAACTGCCAGCCATTCGGTAATATTATTCACAGCTGCTTTGGCTGCCGAGTAAGCCGGTACCTTCGTCAGAGGTTTGTATGATGTCATGGAGGAAATATTCAGGATGGCACCCGCCCCATCTTCCACGAGGTCTTTTCCAAGGACCATGGAGGTCAGCAAAGTGCCCTTGAAGTTAAGGTTAAAAACCCAGTCAAATCCTTCGAGTCCAAGTCCGAAAAAGGTACTGTCCCAATCATTTTTATTGTCCTCGTTCATCTCTTCCACCTTGGTGGTTGCTTTCGGGGAGTTTCCCCCGGCCCCATTGATCAGGTATTGGATCCGGCCAAATTCTGCATGAATCTTGTCCCTTGCAGCTTCTAGTGATGCCCGGTCCAATACATCCGCCTTGAGTCCCAAAACCCTGGCCCCGGTTTTTGATTTCACCTCTCCGGCCACTTTTTCGGCCAGTTCTGCATTTATATCCAGGATGACAGTATTCATCCCCGCAGCTGCCAGTCCTTCAACTATAGATGAACCTATGACACCGGCCCCTCCGGTTATTACACATGTTTTGCCAGCTAATTCAGAAAAATCTGCTTTTTTCATATAATAGGATTTAAACCTGGTAACAGCATAAATTCTCTTTGCAAATGATATCAATGGGAATCAACTGCTCAGGCGATGGTTTTTTATTCAATTTTAGCTTGTTAAATACGGCCACAAGTGCTTTATAACCCTGTTCATGAGGTTTTTGGCTGATCAGAAAATCGATGACCCCCTTGTTGAGGTATTTAATATTGGGATTGATCAGGTCATATCCTACAAGGCTGATTCCTTCCCTTGATGTGTTCTGAAGGTATTTAGCCACCTGGTAAACCCTGGAATTGGTAACGAAAATAGCTGCAATGCTATCATATTTTTGAAATGTTTCCGTAAGGGCCCTTTTAATATAAAGGTAAGAATCCTTTGCCAGAGACAGGGCAGATATTTCAATACCGCTTGATGTACTGCCATTCTTCCAGTACTCACGAAAGCCTTCCTCGCGTCTGAGGATATGGCTGTAATTATCTTTGTCCATGGCGATGCTCACAATAAGTATCCTGGAATCTTCCGGCACGGCAAAATCTATCAGCTTGGCAGCCACCCTTCCGCTGGACCTCGAATCCTGTCCCACATAAGTCAATTGCCCAGGATGGTTAATATTGTCATTTACTGATATAAAGGGGATACCCAACTCTTGACAATTGGTGAAAAAATCAATTGTTTCCTGTAAATAAACAGGTGCAGCTATCACAGCGTCAGGGAAATAATCCAGGACCTCACCTGACTTTTCAATGAAATCCTGCTTGTGAAATTGATCATAGAGAAATTCCCTGACCTCAATCTTAAAGTGTGTCAGTTCCGAACAAGCATCATATATTCCAGACAAAGGTTTTTTCCAGAACCAGTTCTCAGGTGAATGAAAAGGAATAAGAACTGCCACCTTCAAAGGATTCCTGGAGGCCAGGGTGCGGGCCAGGATATCCGGTTCATAATGCAGTTCCTTCAGGATGCCAACCACCCTTTTACGGGTTTTATCCGACACCTCTCCCCGGTTATGAATTACCCGGTCGACGGTCCCGGTAGAAACCCCTGCACGATCTGCTATATCCTTAATCCTGACTTTCAATTCCCTGCTTAGATATTATTCAGAATAAACCTGGTTGTAATCAAAATATTTATCCATCTGTAAAGCAAATGTAAAAAAATATTTGTAATTTCGTGTGCGCACACGGAAAAAACCATAAACATCTAGATAAAATGAAAATAGGAAAATATTCTTTTGGAATAGGCGATCGTTTTGGCCAACAGGGAAAAGCACAGCTCAGTGCATTGATGAAAGCAAAGGAAGCCGGGATTGATATCATTCCGGTCTGGAATAAATCCAACCGTGAACATGGCATCGTGGGAACCTCTCCTGGTGATGTCAGGCAGGAAGCTGATGGATCAGTCAGCAAGCTGGGGTGGACAGGCGAATATTATGTGGATGCTGATCACATTAATTTGTCCAATGTAGATCCTTATATAGAATGTTCAGACTTTTTCACCATTGATGTGGCTGACTATATCTCAGAACCGGCGGATTCCGGCAGAAAGAAGATTTTATTGAACAGAATAAAAAATACATTGGTGATCTGCAAATTCCCGGTATCAGCAAGACTTACCGGATTACTGAAGAGCTCTTATCCGAAATTGCCGACAAATATCTCTATGCCACGGAGAAAGCAACAGAGATATATCAGCATATTACACAAAATAAAGGGGAAGGAAAATTCATCCCTGAAGTATCGATGGATGAGGTGGATGAACCTCAGTCACCCGTGGAACTGTTCTTTATTCTTGCTGCACTTGCCAACGCAAAGCTTCCTCTGCAAACCATTGCCCCAAAATTCACCGGCAGGTTCAATAAAGGAGTTGATTACGAAGGTGATCTCCCTCAATTCGAACAAGAGTTTGAAGAAGACCTGCTCGTTATTGACTTTGCCATCAAAGAATTCGGTTTGCCTGAAAATCTTAAATTAAGCGTCCATTCAGGCAGTGACAAGTTCAGTATCTACCCGGTCATCGGCAGGCTGATCAAGAAATATGACAAGGGAATCCATGTAAAGACAGCCGGAACCACCTGGCTGGAGGAAATAATCGGCCTGGCTGCGGCAGAAGGTGAAGGATTGGCACTGGCCAGAGAAAATTTACCGCACCGCATTCGAAAAACAGGAAGCCTTATGTGCTCCTTATGCTGCGGTGATCGATATTCATACAGGTGAGCTGCCTTCTCCGGATACCGTGGACACCTGGAACGGTGTTAAATATGCGGATACCCTCAGGCATGTTCCCGGGCATCCGGATTATAATGCTAACTTCAGGCAATTGATCCATGTCGGCTACAAAGTAGCTTCAGACCTGGGGGATGAATACTACAGGAATCTTGAAAAACATGCTGAAATAATTGGTCAGAATGTAGCAGAAAATATCTTTGACAGACATATTAAAAGACTTTTCAATCTATAATGTTGATTCAATCTTAAACGAATGAAAAAATTCCTCGATGAAAATTTCCTGCTGGAAACAAAAACGGCAGAGACCCTCTATCATGAGCATGCCAAGGACAAGCCTATTATTGACTATCATTGCCACCTCCCCCCTGATGAGATAGCCAAAGACAAACAATTTGAGAACCTGACTCAGATCTGGTTAAAAGGAGATCATTATAAATGGAGGGCGATGAGGGCGAACGGCATACCGGAAAAGTACATCACAGGGGATGCCAGTGACAGTGAAAAATTCCAGAAATGGGCAGAAACCGTTCCCTATACTTTGCGCAATCCGCTTTATCATTGGACTCACCTGGAACTGAAAGAGCCTTTCGGGATCACAAAAATACTCAATAAAGACACGGCGGCAGAAATCTATGAAGAGGCAGGGGCCATGCTGAAAACAGCAGAATTCAGTACCCGCAATATCCTGCGGAAAATGAATGTTGAGGTGGTTTGCACGACCGATGATCCCATAGACAATCTGAAGCATCACATAAAAGTAAAGAGGGAGGGATTCGAAATAAAGATGTTGCCGGCCTGGCGGCCGGACAAGGCCATGGCCGTAGAGAATCCCGATATTTATAATGTATACCTGGCCAGCCTGGCTGAAGCTTCGGACACAGACATCAGCAGTTTTAAAAAGCTGCTTGAAGCCCTCCAAAAGCGTCATGATTTTTTCCACAAACACGGATGCCGGCTTTCCGATCATGGCATTGAAACATTCTATGCTGGTGAATACAAAAAGAAAGACCTGGAAAAAATATTCGGGAAGGTGCGCTCAGGCAAAAAACTCTCCGAAGATGAGGTCCATAAATTCAAATCCGGCATGCTTAACATCTTAGCGATGATGGATCATGAAAAGGGCTGGACACAGCAATTCCATATTGGTGCCATCAGGAACAATAATTCCCGTATGCTAAAGCTTCTCGGTCCGGATACAGGCTACGATTCCATCGGTGATTTTGAAGTTGGGCGGCCCATGTCGAAATTTTTCGACAAACTGGCCCAAAAGGAAAAACTTACCAAGACCATTGTTTACAACCTGAACCCAAGGGACAATGAACTCATTACGAGCATGTTGTACAATTATCAATGATGGGGCAACACCCGGAAAAATGCAGTTCGGATCCGGCTGGTGGTTCCTGGATCAGAAAATGGGCATGGAGAAGCAGATGAATGATCTGTCACTGCTGGGATTGCTGAGTCATTTCGTTGGAATGCTGACGGATTCAAGGAGTTTCCTATCCTTCCCCCGCCATGAATATTTCAGGAGGATCCTATGCAACCTGCTTGGCAATGACGTCGAAAACGGACTGATCCCCGATGACATGGACCTTATCGGTAAAATGGTAGAGAATATTTGTTATTACAATGCGCGGAATTATTTTGGATTCTACGAAGATTAGTTCATAATAGATGTATAAATGGCTTCGGATTGTGGCTGTGGGACTGTTATGCACGGTCTTTACCGGAAATGCCGGAGCTGTTGAGGTGGATGTTAAATCAGTCACGATCAGGGAATCTAATTCCATCATCCAGATTGACGGGAAACTGGATGAAGAGGCTTGGCTCTCTGCTGAATCTGCTATGGATTTTTTCCAGCGGTATCCAGCAGATACTTCTGTTGCCATGACACTGACAGCCGTCAAGCTTACCTACGACGAGGATTTCTTTTATGTTGGTGCGGTTTGTTACGATCATGTAGAGGGTGATTATGTGGTAGAATCGCTTCGAAGAGATTTTGAAGGACGGGGCAACGATGCATTGAATATTATCATAGATCCCTTCAGCGATCTGACCAATGGTTTTCTTTTTGGTATAACCCCCTATGGGGTACAGCGTGAATCTCTTATCATCAATGGCGGGAGTGGCAGGCATGATGAAAATGTTTCATGGGATAATAAATGGTTTTCAAGAGTTACCAGGCATAAAGATCACTGGGTGGCAGAAATTGCCATCCCTTTTAAAACCCTGAGGTACAAAGAAGGCATTGAAACCTGGCGTGTAAATTTTGTTCGCATAGACTACAAGCGAAATGAGTATTCAAACTGGAACTGGATTCCCCGTAACTTCAGTTCCACCTCTCTTGCCCATACCGGGGAGCTCCAATGGGACCATGCCCTGCATGATGCCAAGAGCAATGTATCCATCATCCCTTACGCGAAGGTTGGGGGAACTAAAAACTATGAAGAAGGTACGCCGGGGAAATTGATCAGGGGACTCGGTACAGATGCAAAGATCGGGCTTACCTCATCCCTCAACCTGGATCTGACCGTAAATCCCGATTTTTCACAGGTGGAGGTCGACCAGCAGGTAACTGACCTTGACCGTTTCGAAATCTACTTCCCTGAAAAAAGGCAATTTTTCCTCGAAAACAGCGATTTATTCGCTGATTTTGGCAGTATGTCCGCCCGGCCTTTTTTCTCAAGACGGATTGGCATTGCCAGTGATACCAGTACAGGCCAGAACATTGAAAACCCCATATATTTTGGGGCACGACTGAGCGGAAGGTTAAATAAAGACTGGCGGGTCGGGGCCATGACCATGCAGGCGGCCGATGAGGAAGAAATTGGTTTACCCAGTATCAATTATGCCGTAGCAGCTGTCCAGCGGCGTGTTTTTGCACGCTCCAACATAGCGGCCATACTTGTTAACAAACAACCTGTTGAGTTTCTGAGTCCGGAAGCTGATTCAGCCGAGTTAAAAAGCTGGAACAGGGTCGCGGGAATTGACTTCAATCTTGCTTCGCTGGATAACAGGTGGATCGGTAAGATATTTTACCATCATTCCTTTAGTCCTGATGCTGGGAGTTCTCCATTCTCTCACGGTGCTTCTGTCCAGTACCAGGATGAACATTGGGACTTACGATGGTCGCATAGCCTGGTTGGAGAAGATTTCAATGCAGAAGTCGGATACGTCCGCCGTACCGGCTTCAAACGTATTACCCCCGAGGTAGGCTATGATTTTTATCCGAATTCCAGGTGGCTCAACAGGCATGGTCCAGTCCCTTGAATATGAAGGATACTGGGACATGGGAAACCGAAAAATTGATGAGAAATGGTCTCTGCGTTATATGCTCCGCTTCAATAACCAGATGTTTGCCTATGCCAGCGGGAACAAGGAATACATATTGCTGACGGATGCTTTTGATCCCACCGGCACTGACGGTCCGGAATTACCCGCCGGATCGGATTTTCATAATTATTATATCAGCTACTTCGCCCGTTCAGATATTCGAAAGCCCCTGTCTTTTGATGCCAGGGGCCGCATAGGTGAATATTATAACGGAAGCCGGTTTGAAATAGAGGGAGATGCCAACTACCGCTTCAGACCTTATGGGGTAGTCTCATTGGCATTCAGTTATAACAAGGTCCGTTTACCGGATCCATATCATGATGCAGATCTTTACCTGATCGGTCCCAAATTTGATATTACCTTCACCAAGACGCTATACTTTGCCACCCTGGTTCAGTATAACAGCCAGATTAACAACATCAATGTGAATGCCCGCTTCCAGTGGCGCTACAAACCCGCATCAGATATATATCTTGTTTATACTGATAACTATTATGGGGATGTATTCAAATCCAAGAACCGGGCACTGGTCTTCAAAATCACATATTGGTTAAATATTTAATTCATCAAACCAGGGATCAGTCCCCGAACTTCAGGAGTATCTTCAGGTAATTTTCCGGATCTTTCTCTATTTTCTCAAATGCTTCCTGCACCTGTTCCCCCGGTACGATAGAGGTGATCAAGACTTCCGGTTTGAGCGCCCCCTTTCCAAGTTGATCAATGATGGTTGGATACTCACCGTGGCTAACCCGGGAAGCAATGATGCTTGCCTCTTTCCAGATGAGTTCCTTAAACACAATTGGGGCAGGATCATCTGTCAGTCCGAGTACACAAACCCTGCCACCTCCCCTGATACTCTGTATGGCACCCCTGACAGGATTAAGGGTACGCTCGGGTGAATGGGGATGCCCGACTGCCTCGAAAGCAATATCAGTACCATTCCCTCGGGTATGTTCCTTGATGGCCTCAACAGGGTCCTCCAGGGCATTCAATGGAACAACATCATCATAGGCTTCGGCGGCAATACTAAGCCGCTTATCCAGCAGGTCCACCATATATATGGGTGCATCCGTGATGGTCCTGGCCGCCTGCAGGATGACCTGCCCTACACGACCAGCTCCCCATATGGCCAGGGAATCTCCCGGTTTTACACCGGCACGGTTGCAGGCATGAAAGCCAATCCCATAGATCTCCGTTAATGCCAGATGTTCCTCTGGAACCTGGTCCGGGGCCTTGTACAGCATACCCTGGCTTACATTAATGTATTCACAGAAACCACCGTCCAGGTCAATCCCAATCAGTTTTAGCGATGTGCAGGCAGGATAATGATTGGCTTTACAGGCCTGGCATTCACCACACCATATCAGCGGATCTATGGCTACCTTGTCGCCAATGACATATCCACTTACATCCGAACCGGTCTTTTCAACAGTCCCGGCAACTTCATGACCCGGTATAAAAGGAACCGGTGTGCGTGGGTGGAAATCACCATTGAAAATATGCATATCCGTTCCACAAATACTGGCAAAGGAAACTTTTACCTGTACTTCACCTGCTCCGGGATCTCCGATCTCCCTGTCAATCCACTGGAATTGTTTGTATTCGTTTAATAATGCTGCTTTCATAATTATAGAAAATCTTCTCGGACGGGATTGAAACTGTCAACCAACCTTACCTTCTCAGTGAGCAATTGTACTGTATGTGGCCTGCCGGATGGAGCGGCAAACATGTCTCCTGCTTTCAGATGCTGGTCGGCTTCCCCTTCACAGAAAAATATGATCTCTCCCTCTGCCACGTAAGATGTTTGTTCATGGGGATGGGAATGTGGAGGTTCAGGTTTATCCCAGGGACCGTCACTGAAATCAATTAAAACCGACATCAGGTTATCCGTATGAATGATCTTACGCTGAAGTCCTTCGCGCACAATCTCATACGGCACTTCATCAAACTTAAGTACTGCCATGTTATTCTATTTAACTTTATATGTAATGGGTGAACTTATCTTTTCTGCAAATCCCTGAAGATAATCAAACCATGCTTTTTCATCTGTTATCTGTCCGCTCTTCTTCCAGCCAAAACCGGCATAATAAACCACTTTCCCGTTGATTGGTTTCATGTGGGCCAGCAGGTGGCTCAGATCGGGTTCATCTACCAGGTGCTCAGTGTATCCGGTCAGGTATGCTGATGGGACCACAATCCCCATACCCAGTTCAGAATCCCCATGGGGCTGCCAATAGCTGAACCAGCCATTGTCCTGGTCTGCATGGTTTGTCCCGTCTTTCTCATGCTGTGTAATACCAGTGCTGAGTGCCTTTACTGGCTCATCGGCTGAGACCAGGACTTCAATCCTGGTCAGGTTACTGCCCAGATCGAGGGATATGATCTTTGTCTCCTCCATCATTCCTGCCGGCGTGGGCCAGGGGGCATAGGTCAGCTCGAATTGTGTACGTACCGGTCCTTCGGCAATGGTTTTCCAACTGGTAAAATTCCGGGAGGTATACAGTTTCTGCTCATCTTCACTCCAGACGCCAGTGCCTCCACATCCGCGACTGGGACCTACATGAAAGTCATCCAGTCCCTCGCCGGTATCTTCATGGTAAGATCCCTCCCCTTCCAGGGTCTCTTTGTACCATTTATTAATAATAGGATATTCAACCCGCTTCAGCCAGCAGTCGATGCCACTGGAAAGGGTGCCCCCAGGTGTCCCGTCAACAACCATTTGCTCTGCTGTGGGACCGTAAGTGCGGAAGGCAACCAGGTCATTCTCCCAGGCATAATCATCCGTACGTTCCGGCACGAAGCGGCTATAAGTGCTGATCTTCGTCACAGGCAGTAAGCTACTGTCAACATCGGTGATCAGATTATATGTCCTGGTTTCTCCAGCTTCCATGGCCGGCTGGAATAAAAGGAAATCCAGCTCGCCATCCATATCTTCATCAACCACCTGTGAAAGCAGATATTCTCCTGTCTTCGCATCCTGTACGGAAAACCTTGAAAACTTTTCACAGGTGATATTGCCCAGATCTGACTTTTGCAGGGCTACTGTCTCCCCTATTCGGGCTACCTGGAGTTCATTGCTAAGCGAAATGGTATACGCTGGCTTTTCCTGTTTGCAACCTGAAAAGAGCAACAAAAAGATAAGCCAGAGAGAGAGAGATTTTATTTCTTTCATATATAAAGTTTAGGGTGGTACATTAGTCCTCGTTGGAGGGTTTGCCGATGGTGGCAAGTATCCCCCCATCAACATAAAGCACATGTCCGTTCACAAAATCGGAAGCCTTGGATGCGAGGAAGATGGCTGCCCCCTGGAGTTCTTCCGGCTGTCCCCATCTGCCGGCTGGTGTACGATGGATGATAAATTCATTGAAGGGATGTCCGCCTACGCGAATGGCTTCCGTCTGGGCAGTCGCATAGTATCCAGGACCGATACCGTTTGCCTGAATATTGAATTTGGCTAGTTCAGTTGCCAGGTTCCGGGTCAGCATTTTAAGCCCGCCTTTTGCAGCAGCATATGCGCTGACTGTATTCCGTCCCAATTCACTCATCATGGAGCACATGTTGATGATTTTTCCTCCCTGGCCCCGGGCTGCCATTTTTTCTGCCACATATCTCGACATGATAAATGGACCGTTCAGGTCCACATCTATCACTTCTCTAAAGTCCTTCGCTTCCATCTCAAGAAATGGGATACGCTTGATGATCCCGGCATTATTAACAAGGATATCAATGGGTCCTACCTCATCTTCAATGGTCTGGATGGCGGATTTTGCTGCTTCTTCATCAGTAACATCAAATAAATAACCGCTTGCATCTATGCCGTCAGCCTTGTATTCCACCAAAGCTTTTTCCAGCTTGTCCTGGAAGATATCATTGATAACGAGCCTGGCACCGGCACCGGCCAGACCCTTGGCAATGGCCATTCCCAATCCGTGTGTTGCCCCGGTTACAAGGGCGGTTTTTCCGGATAGATCAAAAAGTTCCTGTATCATTTTTTCGATTTTTGGTTTGAATGAATTTAGCTCGATGTTTACCGTAGTTCAGTTGGCTGGGCAACATCCATGTCACCATAATCCAGGTTTTCACCAGCCATCCCCCATACAAATATATAATTGGAAGTACCGGCTGCACTGTGGAGAGACCAGGAAGGTGAAAGCACTGCCTGCTCGTTTTGCATCCAGATATGCCTGGTTTCCTGCGGTTTACCCATAAAATGACAAACCGCCTGACCCTCAGGTACTTCAAAATAAAAATAAGCTTCCATCCTGCGGTTATGTGTATGTACAGGCATGGTATTCCAGACAGACCCTGCCTGCAGTTCAGTCATGCCCATCTGCAACTGACAGGTTTCCAGTATACTGTTTACAAGCAACTTGTTTATTTTCCTTGCGTTGGAGGATTCCAGCGCTCCCAGTTCGACTACTTCTGCATCAGCCAGGGTAACCAGCTTGTTGGGAAATTTTTTATGTGCGGGAGCTGAATTGATATAAAATTTTGCAGGTGCATTGGCATCGGATGATTCAAATGACACATCACTGGTTTCCTTCCCTAGATAGAGAGCTTCCTTGTAACCCATTTCATAGGTTTCACCATCTGCAACAACTTTTCCCTTTCCCCCCACGTTTATAATACCCATTTCCCTCCTAGCCAGGAAACTATCTGCCTTCAGGCTGTCAAAACTTTCCAGTTCCAGTTTCATGGTCACCGGATTTGCTCCACCAACGATATAGCGATCGTAAAGGGAATATGTCAGGCAAATTTCATTCCTGACAAAAACCTCCTTCACCAGGAATTCCTTGCGGATACGACTGGTATCAAATTTTTTAAAATCTTTCGGGTGTACTGCATACCTTTCATTGAATTTCATAATCTTAATTATTTAGGATTGAGTTTGTAATAATATGTTCAGGTTTGATAAATATTCAGGGCGTATGTAAACTCAGTGTTAGCCAGTGCTCTGGCAATGTCATTTTTACTTCCCTTTTCATACATTCCCTGGAAGACTAACAAAGATACAAAAAACACAAACTTTGCATAAAATACTTATTGTTGTTAATTTGCAAATCTTATAAACAAACCCTAAATCAATCCTAATGAACCAGAGAATCGATATCATCAATAAGATCCGGGATATCCGTGTTATGCCTCTTTTTTACCATCCTGACCCTGATATTTCCCTGAAGGTAATGCAGGCTGTGTTTGACGGTGGACTGGACCTCATGGAGTTTACCAACCGGGGACCGAATGCCTTTAACGTGTTTGAAAAATTATATGCATTCAAGTCGAAAAATTACCCGGGTGCAGCCCTGGGCATAGGCAGCGTAGTAGATGCGCCCACCGCAGCACAATACATACAGGCCGGTGCCGATTTTGTGGTATCCCCCCTGCTTAACCATGAGGTGATCAGGGTTTGCAACAGGCGTAAGGTCCTGCATATTCCAGGATGCTCCACCCTCAGTGAAATAAGCCAGGCAGAAGAATGGGGAGCAGAAATGGTAAAGGTCTTCCCGGCAGCCCAGCTCGGTGGACCGGCATTCATAAAGGCCATCAAGGGGCCCTGTCCCTGGGCATCCATCGTCGTTACCGGAGGAGTGAAGGCTGAATTTGAGAACCTTAAAGCCTGGCATGATGCAGGTGTTGACGGATTTGGCATAGGTTCTGACCTGATTTCAAAAGACATTGTTAAGGAGGGTGACTATGCAGGTTTAACCGGCAAAGTTCAAGAATTGCTCCAAATTACTGCCAAGTTAAAGCAATGATCTGAACCGTTTAAAGCAATTGTAAGTTTGCAGTACCAACTATTCTTAACTTAACCTAAGCGTTATGAAAAATTTGATCTTTTTGCCATTGTTTTTCCTTTTCATCTCTGTATCCGGACAGGATATAGCCAGGGTAAAGCATGATCAAAAATCCGGTATGGATGCCGAGATCTATCCCTCATTCACATTTGACGGGGCCTGGTGCTGGTTCTCCGATCCCCGGGCAGTCTATTATAAGGGACAACATGAACGGACCTATGCCGGGTGGATTGACAGGTATGGAGATGTTTGCATTGGATCATATGATCATAACACAGGCCAGATCGAAACAAAAGTAATCTATGACGGCCTTCAGGTGGATGATCATAATGATCCATCCATCCTCTTTGATGACCTGGGCAGGTTGCTGGTGTTTTTCAATAAGCACGGCGGACCACATCCCCTGTATCTTGTTAAATCTGAGAACCCGGAAGATATTGGAAGCTGGGGCCCGGTTAAACGTCTGGCATTAAATGATACAGATCAATACCCGGACATGTGGGATACATACACCTATACACACCCGGTAAAACTCTCCGGTGAGGACGGCAGGCTTTATCTATTCTGGAGGGGGATAGACAATAAACCGAATTTTTCCTCTTCAGACGATGATGGAGAGACCTGGACCAAGGGGAAGATCCTCATCCTTCCTGAAAGATTATACCCCAACCGGCGTCCTTATCTAAAAGTATTTTCAGATGGAAAAGATGTCATCCATTTTGCTTTCACCGATGGGCACCCGAGAAGAGAATCCCAGAACAGTATCTATTATATGTATTATAAGGATGGTGGACTGTACGAGGCCAACGGAGAGAAAATAGGCAACCTGGGTGATGAGATTTCTCCCCGTATGACTGACTGTGTTTATGACGCTATACCTACGGAAGAGAAGGCATGGATATGGGATGTGGCTCAAAATGAGAGTGGATACCCTGTGCTTGCCTATGCGAAATTTCCTGATGATTCCAATCATATTTTATGCTATGCATCATGGGACGGTAAAGAATGGAACAATAAAGACCTGGTCAATGCCGGCAAATGGTTCCCTGAAACCCAGGAAGGCAAAGTGCAGAGGGAACCCAATTACTCAGGGGGAATGAGCATTGATCATGAAAATACAAATACAATATACCTGTCTGTCAAACGAGATTCCGTTTTTGAAATTGAGAAGTGGATAACCGGAAATGCCGGCAAATCATGGAAGGCCTCACGCATCACTCATGGCTCTTCTAAAAATAATATCAGGCCTGTTGCCGTTAGGGGTGCCGCTGAGGGGAATCCCGTGCAGGTGCTCTGGATGTGTAACACCAGGTATGTACACTACACAGATTATCAATCATCCATACAGCTGGATGTTTTACCCGGACCGGTTTCTGTGGGTCTGGATAGCGAGAGTATCCTGGATGTAATGCACCGGGTGGCCGATTGGCAGATCATGAACCCAAGAAAACCGCATCAACTGGACTGGCACTATGGTGCTTTTTATACAGGTATATGGGCCCTGTACAAGACTACAGGTGAGGAAAGGTATAAGAATGAGATCTGGAACCTGGGACAAAAACATGACTGGAAACTGCTCAATGATATCTACCATGCCGACAGGTTAACCATCGCCCAGTCATTTGCCGACTTATATATGGAAGAGAAAGATCCGGACATGCTGGAAAAAATACAGTGGGTCCTGGATATGCATGTGGACCGGGGGCCTCCCGCGGATGTGCGGTACAAGGATAATCCCTATAGCCATGAATGGTGGTCCTGGTGCGATGCACTCTATATGGCCCCTCCCACCTTTGTCAGGATTTACAAGGCCAGCGGGGAGAAAAAATACCTGGAATATATGGATGAACACTGGTGGAAAACATCAGATTATCTTTACAGTAAGGAAGATTCTCTTTACTTCCGCGATGACAGATTTTTCAATGAAAGAACAGAAAATGGGAAGAAACTTTTCTGGGGACGGGGGAATGGATGGGTGGTAGCCGGACTGGCCAGGACCATACCCTATATTCCCGAGGATTATCCCGGAAGAGACAAGTTCGTTCAGCAATACAAAGAAATGGCCGCCAAGTTGCTTAGAATACAAGATGAAGACGGCTTGTGGCGTGTCAGTCTGGATGACCCAGAATACCTGGACATGGGAGAATCCAGTGGCAGCGCCTTTTTTACCTTTGCACTGGCATGGGGGGTCAATAATGGTATGCTTGATCAGGAGATTTATAAGCCTGTAGTGTTGAAGGCATGGAAAGCACTGGCAGGAAATGTAAACGGACAGGGAAGACTGGGTTATGTACAGCAGGTGGCTGGCTCGCCCTACCCATTCTTTGATTATCAGTCTCACGTCTATGCCAGCGGGGCCTTCCTGCTGGCCGGCAGTGAGTTGTTGAAAATGATGGAATAAATAAGTATAGCAACTTTAAAACTATCCTTTGCCCGGGATGGAACAGATTATTGTTATATTAGCTTATTCAATATAGAAATTTCTCATTGATGCCAGAGGCATCCGCATACTTGAATTGACAAATCTTTGTGACAACACACTGCAAATCATATACAAACACAGGAAAATCAATCACAAATGACAGCTAAAGCGTTTAAAGATCAAAGTGAGAAAATAGGGAAGTACAGGTGGACTATCTGTACCCTAGTATTCTTCGCAACCACTGTAAACTACCTTGACCGGCAGGTCATTGGTATCCTGAAACCAGCACTTGAAACCGATATTGGGATCGGAGAGGCAGAATACGGTTACATCGTCTCTGCCTTCCAGTTTGCCTATGCCATCGGTATGCTGCTAGTTGGCAGGTTCATCGATAAGCTTGGCACCAAGTTGGGGTATGCCTATGCATTTATCGGTTGGAGCCTGGCAGCCATTGGCCATGCCTTTGCCAGAGGAGCTCTAGGATTTGGGGTCGCCAGGGCAGCCCTTGGTTTTACGGAAGCAGGTAACTTCCCCGCAGCCATTAAAACAATAGCTGAATGGTTCCCTAAAAAGGAACGTGCATTTGCCACGGGACTGTTTAATTCAGGCACGAATGTGGGTGCCATCCTGGCCCCTATCCTGGTACCTTGGCTTTACATCACCTGGGGCTGGGAAATGGCCTTTATTGCTACTGGGGCCATTGGATTTATCTGGCTGATCTTCTGGTTCATTTTCTACGAAGTGCCTGAGAAACAAAAACGGCTCAAGGAGCCCGAGTTGAAATATATTCAAAGCGACCAGGAGGAGTCAGCCAGTGAAAAGATACCCTGGGCGACCCTTTTAAAATACCGTCAGACCTGGGCCTTCTTTGTCGGAAAATTCCTTACCGATCCCATCTGGTGGTTCTACCTCTTCTGGATCCCTGCCTGGCTGGCAGATGTAAGGGGACTGAATATCAAAGAATTTGGGCTTCCGCTGGTAGTGATATACTCAGCCACAACTGTTGGCAGTATCTTTGGTGGCTGGCTCTCGTCTAAATTGATCAAAAGTGGCTGGCCGGTATGGCGTGCTCGCACCGGGTCCATGCTCCTCTTTGCCCTGCTTGTGATACCCATTGTATTTGCACAGGCCGAGGGAATTGGTTTCTGGGGAGCCATCACCCTGATCAGCATTGCAGCAGCCTCTCACCAGGCCTGGTCAGCGAATATTTTCACTACAGTATCTGATATGTTCCCGAAAAAACTGGTAGCCTCCGTCACAGGGATAGGCGGATTTGCAGGAGCCATAGGGGGTATGCTGGTAGCAATTTTTGCAGGAAATATACTGGAATTCTGGGAAGGCAAGGGAAATATTGAAGTAGGATATGCCACCCTGTTTATTATTTCCGGTTCCGCCTATATTATAGCCTGGGTCGCCTTTAACCTGATTGCACCGAAAATGAAGCGGGTGGATCTGTAGCTATTCTGAAAACCTGAATTTTACAATTTTTTCCCGGGACTCACCAGGTGATTCCCGGGTTTTTTTTGTCCATTGAAAAAGATACTAACAATGGCTTGAAAACCAAATTGAAAAAATTCCGTTAAACAAGGATATCCAATAATGAACAACCATTGGCAGAACAAACGGTAAAAGATAAAAAGCAGTTGTTTGATGAAAAGCATCTGCTCTACACCCTGATTGATAATATGCCGGACTTTATCTATTTAAAGGACAGGGATAGCAAATTTATCGTTGCTAATCAGAAAATCATGGAAGTCCATGGCCTTCAGTCAAGGGAACAGTTGATTGGTAAATCTGACCATGATTTTTACCCCAGGGAGCTGGCAGACAAGTATCTCTCAAATGAACAGGCCATCATCAGTACCGGCAAACCATTGATCAATCACGAGGAAAAGAGCCTTGATGAGAAGGGAAATGAGATCTATTTGTCAACCACCAAGATCCCATTACATGATGCAGATGGCACAATCATAGGAATAGTTGGCATTGGGAGAGATATAACAGACAAGAGAAAGGCAGAAGATAAACAGCTGGTCCATTCAGAGCAGCTACAACACATAAATGTCCTCCTGAAAGAAAAACAGGAGGAGATCCAGCAGCAGAGTGAAGAATTAGCGGCCCAGACAGAAAACCTGCGTGTGGCAAACCAGGAACTGGAAAAACTATCCGTAGCAGTAAGTGAAACTGACAATGTGGTCATTATCCTGGATGCAGAAGGAAATCTAGAGTGGGTTAATAACAGTTTTAAAAGGGTTTATGGATATACACTTGATCAATTTACTGAAGAGAGAGGGAATAATATACTGGAGGGGAGTCATCACCCAGACATAGTGAACATCCTCGCCAGATGCCGTGATTCAGGCAAGACCATCAGATACCAGACGGAGGCCAAGAATAAAGAGGGCAATGTCATCTGGACACAATCCACCCTTACTCCGGTCCTGAATGCTGATGGGCAAATCATCCGTTTTGTAGCTGTAGACACTGATATCACTGCTGTAAAGAAGGCCCAGGATGTGGTCAATACCCAGAAAGCTGAGATCGAGTTAAAGCGTGACCAGCTGGAAAAAGCAAATATTACAAAGGATAAATTCTTCTCTATCATTGCTCATGACCTGAAGAATCCTTTTCATTCTATTATGGGTTTCACAGATCTACTGCTGAAAAACTACGACGATTTTGAAGATACCAAGAAGCAGGAATTCCTGGGACTGATCAATGAGTCTTCACAATATGCAAACAATCTGCTCGATAACCTGCTGCACTGGTCCCGGACCCAGACGGAAAGGATAAAATATAGTCCCATAAAGTTTGACATGCATTCCCTGATCAACGAAATTCAACACATGGTGCACGGAAATGTAGAGAAAAAACAACTCGCACTGTTAAACCTTGTACCCGAGGCATCCTATGTTTATGCAGACAAGAACATGATCCACACCGTCTTGCGTAACCTTCTCAGCAACTCAATAAAATTCACCCCCCCAGAAGGTACCATATCGATTGAAGCAGTTGCAGGAGAAAAATCTACACGCATCTCTGTAAAAGATAATGGGGTAGGAATCCCGCTGGATAAACAGGGCAAACTGTTCAGTTTTGGAGAGTTCCATTCGACTTCCGGGACTGCTGGAGAACCAGGTACCGGACTTGGACTGATCATCTGTTTTGAATTCATTAAAAAACATGGGAGCGAGCTCACCTTCTCGTCCGAATCAGGGAAAGGAACAAGTTTTTCATTCGATCTGGACTTGATGCAACCATCGATATAGCTCTGAAACTGAAAACAAGTCTTTCTGCCATCTCCCTTCCATCCCCTCTTTGCAAAAATTCTTTTATTTCTTACTTTTATTCCCTACCGGGAAAAAAGTTACAACATTTACTTATCGTGCTCAAATAAGAAAATATGTTACTACTAGGATATGATATTGGAAGCTCCTCAGTGAAGGCCAGCATCATTGATGCAGAAACAACTTCAGTTATCGCATCAGCCTTCCAGCCCAAGCAGGAAATGGCTATCAATGCTCCGAAAAAGGGCTGGGCAGAACAGGACCCCGAATCATGGTGGAAAAATCTTATACTGGCTACGGAAGATGTTCTGAATCAGTCCAGTGTAGATTCTGACCAGATTGGGGCCATAGGCATTTCCTACCAGATGCATGGACTTGTGATCGTCGACAAAGACTACCAGGTACTCAGGCCTTCCATTATCTGGTGCGACAGCAGGGCGGTCGAAATCGGTGAAAGAGCCTTCGATGAAATTGGTAACCAACGCTGTTTAAGCAGCCTATTGAATTCACCTGGGAATTTCACTGCCTCAAAGTTAAGATGGGTCCGGGAAAATGAACCGGAAATATATGAGAAGATCCATAAGGTTTTTCTCCCTGGAGACTATATTGCCTTCAGGATGACAGGAATGGCTATGACGACTATGTCAGGTCTATCAGAAGGCATATTCTGGAATTTCGAGGAAAGCAAGCTAGGAGATTTCCTTCTCGATCACTATGGGATCAGCGAGGACCTGATCCCCGAAATTGTACCAACATTCTCAGAACAGGGCCGGCTTGGACCTGGTGTAGCAGCTGAATTAGGACTAAAAACGGGGATCCCGGTAACATACAGGGCCGGCGATCAGCCAAACAATGCCTTTTCCCTGAATGTATTGAATCCCGGGGAAATTGCTGCTACAGCAGGAACATCCGGGGTAGTTTACGGGGTCAGCGATGAGATTACCTATGATCCGGAATCAAGGGTCAATACCTTCGCCCATGTAAACCATGAAAAAAGCAGGCCAAGACTTGGCGTCCTGCTCTGCATCAACGGCACAGGCATTTTGTATAGCTGGCTAAAAAGAAATCTTGGTTCAACCGGGAATGATTACGAGCAACTGAATAAAATGGCCGGAGATATTCCTGCCGGATCGAATGGGTTGACCATTCTGCCTTTTGGAAACGGGGCTGAACGCATGCTTAACAACAAGGATCTTGGCTGTACCATTGCCAACCTGAATTTCAATATCCATTCTGATGCCCATATTATAAGGGCCGCCCAGGAAGGAGTTGTATTTGCACTCCATTATGGTATGGAGATCATGAAAAACACAGGTATCCAACCTGCTGTAATCCGGGCCGGTCATGCCAATATGTTCCTCAGTCCGGTTTTCCGGGAATCCCTGGCTGGATTAACAGGTGCAGTCATTGAACTTTATGACACTGATGGAGCCCAGGGTGCCGCCATAGGTGCAGGTGTCGGCTGCGGACATTACCCTGGTTTTAAAAGTGCATTCAGTAACCTGAAAAAAATCAAAGTGATAGAACCAGATCCTGCCATGAATGAACCCTGTCAGGAAGCATATCTAAGCTGGCAGTCAGAATTATTGAGAAGATTGGCATAGCATAAACTCATCCGTATTATTAAGAAATATCATAATCTAATCATTTAAACATGGAATATTTAACCGGAGACAAGGAATTCTTCCCAGGCATAGGGAAAATAAAATTTGAAGGAAAAGACTCAAAAAATCCACTGGCCTTTAAATTCTATGATGAAAAACAGGAAGTTGGAGGAAAAAGCTTAAAAGAACATTTCCGTTTTGCCGTTGCTTACTGGCATACCCTTACAGGCACTGGTGGTGACCCTTTTGGTCCAGGAACAAAGGATTTTCCATGGGCACAACATTCTGATCCTATCCGGAATGCCAAAGAGAAGATGGATGCAGCCTTCGAATTCATTTCAAAAATGGGTATCCCTTTCTACTGTTTCCATGATTACGACATCGTGAGTGAAGCCAATTCCATTCCGGAATCTGAAAAACGTTTACATACGATGGTCGATTATGCCAAAGCCAAACAGGCCGCATCCGGAATTAAGCTTCTCTGGGGTACAGCCAACCTGTTTTCTCATAAAAGATATATGAACGGCGCTGCAACCAATCCGGATTTCTCTGTAATACCCTGGGCGGGCACCCAGGTTAAAAATGCCCTGGATGCAACCATAGAACTGGGTGGATCCAACTATGTTTTTTGGGGTGGAAGGGAAGGCTACATGAGCCTCTTGAATACAGACATGAAGCGGGAGCTGGACCATATGGCCCGATTCCTGACCATGGCAAGAGATTATGCCAGGAAACAGGGATTCAAAGGGACCTTCCTGGTGGAACCCAAACCCATGGAGCCAACCAAGCATCAATATGATTTTGATGCGGCCACGGTGATCGGCTTCCTGAATAATTATGGTCTTGCGGGAGATTTCCAGCTGAATGTCGAGGTGAATCATGCCACCCTGGCCGGACATACCTTCCAGCACGATCTGCAGGTGGCTGCAGATGCCGGGCTGCTAGGCAGCATTGACGCCAACCGGGGTGATTATCAGAACGGATGGGATACAGACCAGTTCCCGATCAATATTTACGAGCTTGTAGAAGCCATGCTGGTCATTCTCGATATGGGTGGATTCAAGACCGGCGGTGTGAATTTCGATGCCAAGACCCGCAGGAATTCAACAGACCTTGAAGACATTTTCATTGCCCACATTGCTGCCATGGACACATTCTCACGTGCCCTGATCGTTGCCGATAAGGTCAGGACAGATTCGGACTTCCTGAAGATGCGCAAGGAAAGATATGCCTCATTTGACAGTGGGGACGGCGCAAACTTTGAGGATGGAAAACTAACGCTTGAGGACTTGCGGGACATGGCCCTAAAAATGGGTGAGCCAGAGCAAATAAGTGGCAAACAGGAACTCTACGAATCCATCATCAACCAGTACATTTAAGGTTTGGGACTAATAGGTCCAAACCTTAAATCTGTTTTTCCCTGCGGAATTTTTTGATTTAGAACAATGAAACAGAGGAGAGGTTTGGAACCTTTTATGCGAAAAAAATCAGATTATCTTCTCTAAATTTCTGTTATCCAGATAATTGCCTATTTGTAAGTTTGGAACCAATCGGGACAAACTCACCAAATAGTTTGGACCTATTGGTTCCAAACCTATTACTGTGTCAGAACGGGGGCATCATACCTAAGTTTCAGGCTGTCCAGGTCCTGTTTCAGAACCTCGATGACATCCTGGTAGGCAGGATCATCATATACACTGTTCATTTCACCAGGATCTTTTGCCAGGTCATAAAGTTCCCATTCACCAACATTATAGAAATTCATGAGTTTATATTCCCTGGTAGCTATCCCCTCGTGTTTCCTGACTGAATGGGCACCTGGAAATTCATAGTAATGATAATAAAGGCTGTTTCGCCAGTTTGACGGTGTATTTCCCTGCAATAAAGGCACAAGGCTTTCTCCCTGCATTTCATCAGGGGCCTCAGTTCCGGCAATGTCAAGGAAGGTCTGGGCAAAATCAAGATTAGAAACAAGGTCATCATTCACCTGTCCCGGTCCTATTACACCGGGCCAGCGAACGACCAGCGGGGTTTTTAGGGACTCTTCATACATAAAGCGCTTATCAAACCACCCATGTTCTCCAAGATAGAATCCCTGATCGGAATTATAGATGACTATGGTATTTTCGGACAGGCCGCTTTCTTCCAGGTAATCCAGCACACGGCCAACATTCTCATCAACGGACTGGATACAGGCCAGGTAATCTTTCATATATCGCTGATATTTCCAACTGACCAGCTCCTTTCCTGATAGTCCGGCAGCAAGGTATTCCTCCCGGATAGGATCATATGTTTCAGACCACAGCTTGATCTGATCCTCATCCATCCGCCTGTAAAAACCCATCAACCATTCGTCATCCTCTTTTTCCCAAATTTTCAGGTCTCTGCCCATGCGCATGGTTTTGTCTATGGTCATATCCTGTTCCCTGGCTGCAGTGCCCCTGCCCTCATAATCATCAAATAAATTCGCCGGTTCAGGGAAATCAACATCCTCAAACATGCCCAGCTGATTGGGTCCGGGATCCCATGCACGGTGTGGAGCCTTATGCTGAAGCATCAGCATAAAGGGTTTGGATTTGTCCCTTTTTTCCTGCAACCATTCCAGGGCCTTGTCAGTAATTAATTCTGTAACATATCCTTTCACCCTGATGGTTCCTCCTGCAGTCCGGAAATCCGGATTATAATATTGCCCCTGTCCGGGTAAAACCTGCCAGAAATCAAAACCAGTAGGGGTGGTTTTCAGGTGCCATTTTCCAACGATAGCTGTCTGGTATCCATTGGCCTGCAAAATTTTCGGAAAGGTGACCTGGGTAGAGTCAAATCGTTCACGGTTGGTAGGGACACTATTCAGATGGCTGTGTTTCCCTGTAAGGATGGTTGCTCTCGAAGGAGCACAGATGGAATTGGTCACATAACACCTGTCAAAGCGCATTCCTTCAGTAGCAATGCGATCGATGTTGGGGGTGGGTGCGTACTTGCCTATCTCAAAATCATAAGCACTTACTGCCTGGTAGGCATGATCATCTGAAAAGATAAAAATGATATTGGGCTTTTCTGCAACCTGCTCTGTACAGGCAAAAAAACTGGTAGCAACGGCCATTAGTAATAGACCATTGATAAGACGTTTCAATACAGGATTCATAGTTCAATAGGATTTAGGATTAATTATTTCTAGGCATCTGCTCGATGCTATTCTGATTGGCTATTTGTTTCTGCACTCCTTCTTGTCTCCCTCTGTTCTGATATGGCAGAGCGGATGGGTGAAAAAATGCGTTCGATGAGTACCCTGTTATCAGTGATGATTTCAGCATGTCCAAACATCTCTTGCTTGAAAGTTATTGGATTATTATAATAGGTCACAAGGCCTTCCGGAAAATCAACTTCCAGAATATATTGCTGGTCTTCCGGGACCTGGCTGATACTGCGGATGACGCCCTTTACCATTCCGAATTCAAGGTGTGGATAATTGGCAAACTTGATATTCACCGTTTGATCGATCTTTACCTTACGCTGATCCTTCTATGGGCAGCCTGATCTTGCCGATGATCTCTCCAGGATTATCCGGGATAATGGTCATTACAATGTCGCCTTCCTGAACGTTCTGTGTTTCACTATAAATACTGGTAAAACTTACCACTCCGTCAATCCGTGCTTTGAGCAGGTATTTTGTTTCCCAAATATTTATCTGTCCGATCATTTTTTCAAATGCCTCCCTGACATCTATCTGCTTCTGGTCTCTATCCTCGCGGGCCAATAATTGAAGATCATTAATATTCTTGTTCAGTTTTTGGATCTCTAATGCATTGGTAGTTCTTCTCCTTGAGTGATTCTTCATATTTCTGGTTAACGCTGAGCACATGTGTTTCTGAAACCTCCACCTCCTTATCCGAAATAGCTCCTTTCGCATGTACTGTTGAATCACGTTCATATTGCCGCTGAGCCAGCTGATATTCCCTCCTCTGGATACTGACCTGCCTATTAAGTCCATTATTCAGTATCTGAAACCTCCTGATCTCTTCCTTAATTGAATTTATGGTTTGAGTATGGTAGTCCCTATCCAGAAACTGGAAATAATTTTCATACGCATTGATGAATTCCGCGTATGATGACTGTATGTCTCCGAGTGTATAGGTATTCATCAGGGGGATATATTCTCCCTGATCAAGATTCGTTATGATGGTCTTAATCGCTTCTATATCATACTGCAGGCTGAGTACATCTGAATAATCTGCTGGGTTCTCAATCACAGCAAGGTGGGTATTGATCTTAACAAACTGGCTGTCATGAACAAAAAGCTCTACAATCTGGCCACTCGATCTGGCTACCAAAGGAGCCGGGGGATTTTCAGTTGTAACCAGGATATCGGCTCTTTTTTTATCAGGATAGCTTATGAACATGCTGCCCACCATAAGGATCAGGATTGTTGCCAGGATAACAACAGTACCCCACCTGACTATCCACGAAGGAATCTGTCCCAGGATATCCTGTACCTCTTCGCTCCTTATCTCTATTTTTGGGTCTTTGTTATCTTCCATGGCTTTTATTCTGAACCAAGTTCAAGTTGATTCTTGACCAGTTCATAGTAATTTCCTCTCTTTTCAATCAGTTCTTCATGTTTCCCTATCTCAGCAACCTTCCCTTTATCGAGAACAACGATCTGGTCAGCGTTTTTCACCGTACTAAGGCGATGAGCAACCACCACCACTGTCCGCCCCATGAAGAAATCCTGAAGGTTGTCAATGATCACTTTTTCATTTTCTGCATCCAAGGATGAAGTTCCTTCATCTATGAAAAGGAACTCAGGTTGTTTGTATATTGCACGTGCAATCAGGATACGCTGCTTCTCACCTCCACTTAGTGAATGTCCACCTGCTCCAACTTTCGTGTTGTACCCCACCGGAAGGGATTCTATATAATCCTTGATATTCGCCATTTTAACAGCCTCCAATAGCCGGTCAGGATCTACATATTCATCGCCCAGGGAAATATTCCGGGCGATTGTATCAGCAAATATGTATCCATCCTGCATGACCACACCACATCTCCTCCTCCATATTTGCTGGCTCAGGGATTGAAGGTTTGTATCACCAACCCTGATCTCACCATCAACAGGGGGATAGAAGGCCAGCATCAGTTTGACCAATGTAGTTTTACCGCTGCCACTCACGCCAACGATGGCTGTTACATTGTCGTCCGGAATCGTAAGGTTTACTCCATCCAGCACCTTCCTTGAATGTGGGCCCTCGTATTGAAATGAAAGGTTCCGGATATCCAGTGTTTTACTTTCAGGCATAATGATCATCTCCCCCAGGTCTTCCTTCTCCTCATTATCCTCTTTATGAATCTCTCCAAGCCTTTCAATACTGATCTTGGCATCCTGGGCCACATGCATGAAATTGATCATCTGTTCAATGGGACTGTTGAGCTGCCCCAGGATATAGGAAACCGCTAACATCATACCCAGAGTCATATCACCATGGATCACAGCAGTGGCTGCCAGGAAGGTGATCAATATATTTTTTGTTTCATTGATAAATACCCCACCTGCTTCCTGGTATTGGGTCAGCGCCAGCGATTTGATATTGACCTTGAAAAGGGATCCCTGGATATTCTCCCATTCCCAGCGTTTCTGCCGTTCAGCGTGGTATAGTTTAATATCCTGCACCCCATAGATCAACTGGATCAACTTGCCCTGGTTCTCAGCCTGATTCGAGAACCGCTTGAAATCAAGTTCCCTGCGCTTCCGCATGAAGATACTTAACCAGAGAAAATACAGGAAGCTTCCTACCATAAATAACAAAAGAATTTTCCAACTATAGACTGCAAGGACAATACCGAATATCACCAGGTTAAACAGGGAGAACAAAATATTCAGGGAGGAGGTGGTTAGGAAATGTTCTATCCGGCGATGATCAGCGATACGTTGGAGTATATCACCAATTATCTTGATATCAAAAAAACCAAGCGGGAGCTTCATCAGCTTTATTAGAAAATCCGAGATAAGCGAAATATTCATCCTGGTACTCAGGTGCAGGAGGATCCAACCACGTATAAAATCCACAGACATTCTGCTGATGAATAAGACCAGCTGGGCGATGAGGATAAGGTAAATGAAGTCAATATCGTTGTTGTTTATACCCACATCCACAATGGACTGTGTGAGAAAGGGGAATATTAGTTGAAGCATGCTTCCAAGAAGCATCCCCAGCATCAACTGAATGATGTACTTTCTGTGTGGTTTCAGATAAGATAATAGAAACCGGAAACTGGATTTATCGACAGTCTCCCCCTCTTCAGCATAAAAATCCGGGGTTGGTTCCAGCAGGAGGGCCAACCCTTTCTTTTCTCCATCCTTCTGAACGCTGATCCAGTTTTTAAGGAATTCAGCTTTGGAATATTTTACCAGTCCGTATGCAGGATCTGCAATAAACACAGTATCCCTGGCAACCTTGTAAACAACAACAAAGTGATTCTGCTCCCAATGAACCACCAGTGGCAGGGGGGCCGTAGAGAATAATTTTTCCGGTGTCAGTGAAACCCCCATGGTCCTGAATCCAATGGATTCTGCAGCCTCGGATATGCCCATCATGGAAACCCCGTCCCTTGACAGATAGCTCTTTTCACGCAAAGTCTGAAGAGAATAGGATTTCCCATAGAATTTGGCAATCATACGCAGGCAGGAAGGCCCGCAATCCATCGCATCCAATTGTTTATAGAATGGGAATGACGCCATGTTCAGGGATCGCTTTGGGTTAAAAATAAGAAAATCTAAAGAAAATCAATGTTTTATGAGGGAAAATGAATTCACTGCAAATCACGCAGAAGCAACCTGGCATCCTTTCTGAATGGTGATTCCGTCTCTTCAATTAACAATAGCTGTTCCTTTGAGAGTGTTGCTTCCCCTGTCTTCAGAAAACAAAGCGCCAGGTACCACCTGGTGGCGGGTATCAGGTCGCCCTGGGTCTCACCAAGTAGTTCCTGGAATTTTTGAATGGCTTTTTCTGTAAGGTTTTGGTGCAGGTAGGAATGGCCTGCATAAAAAAGCGAGTACTCCCGGATTCCGGCACTATCCGACAGCATCTCAAACAGGATCACAGCCCTCTCATAATCACCTGCTTCATACACCTTTATGGCAAACAGAAGGTCGTCATCAGCCCGGGACAAGTCTAGCACCTCCGGTGTCAATGGAAATTCCTTATAATATTCTGCAAATAGGTCCCTTGGCATTCTATCAGTGAAAGGTTTGAAAATGAGGATAGATGCAATTACAGCGAGAAGGACCACAGCGGCTGCCGTCCACCAAATACGCCTGATCTGCCTGATGTTTGATCGCCGGGCTAAGGGTTCAGATGTCCCAGCTGCCTGCTGGGCTTTTTCTCTTCTCTGCTCAAAATCCTGTCGGGCACTTTTTATCATTTCATTAACCTCTCCGGGGAGGTCAGCATTCTTACCTTCCTTAAAATCTAGTACAGCCTGCCGGATCTCTTCCCGCGTTCCCTGATCAAGGTTTGCTTCCGGATCATCTGTTTGCCTCAAGGCTTTGCCTGCCAGTGTCTGAAGATTCCGGATTGATTCTACCGCTTTAGCAAGATCGGGATTTTCGGAGATTTCCATTTCAAATGCGAGTCTCTCATCCTCAGCCATTTCCCCATCAAGATACCTGATTATGTTTTTATCATCAGTCATCTGTAATCTCTTTAAATTTTGGATCATTTCTTATCCGGTTGTAAAGGCTTTGCTTACACCTGTACTTGCGGTCTGATGTATAATGCTCACTACTGTATCCGAATATTTGCTGGATCTCAGAAAGGGATACTTTATCAAAATGCAGGCGCAGCAATTTCTGGCAATCCTTGCTTAGCTGAGCGAAATGATGGTTAAACAGATCCCGCAATTTCTCCTCCTGGATCCAGTCAACCGCATCTTCCTCCGGGACTACCTCAAGTTTTGAATCCTCCACCAGGTTGACCTTGCTTTTCCTCATATCATGCATCCAGATGTTCTTACAAACGGCCATCAGGTAAGTAGAGAATGAGCATGTCAGCGTTAGGCCGTCATTGCGGACCTTCTTTACTATCACATACAGGGCTTCCTGGAAGACATCCTTGATATGCTCAGGATTGCCTCCCCTGCCCATAATGAAGCCCTCCACTTTCCCAGAAAATCGATCATAGATATACGCCATAACCTTTCGGTCATTCTGAGAAATTCCCTCGATGATCTGTTCATCGGTATAGTGCTGCATCGCCGGTTGAGATAAAAAAAGGCCTAATAAATATAATAAAATGACAGGATGGAATTGTCAAAAAATCTTATTTAATTTGTAGTCCCATCTATTCAATATTCGATAAATGTATAAATATAGATATCTGTTGATTGTTTTCCTGCTTGTCCCGATATGGCTTTCCGGACAAGATATTGCACAGTGGCGGGGCCCTGAACGGAACGGGATCTATCCGGAAACAGGCCTGCTGGAAGAATGGCCTGAAGGGGGACCCGAACAACTGTGGACCATGAAGGGAATCGGGAAAGGGTATTCATCCGTCTCCGTGTTGGATGAGACCATTTATGCCACTGGTCTGAGCGACAGTGTTGAATCCCTTACAGCCATAAACCAGGTGGATGGCCATATTATGTGGCAAATTCCATATGGACAGTCCATCCTTCGATCCTTCAAGGATACACGCTGTACCCCAACCATCGAGGAAGACAGGGCCTTTACGATCAGCGGCCGTGGAGAGGTTGTTTGCGTGGATCTATCTCAGGAGCAAATCGTTTGGCAAGTTGATGCATTTAATCAATTCGAGGGAGAATCAGGAAGATGGGAGATTGCCGAATCGCCTTTGCTGGTTGATGATAAAGTTATCATTACTCCCGGCGGTCATAAAACCACCATGGTTGCATTGGATAAAAAATCAGGGGAGATCATATGGTCCAGCAAGACCCTGCACGATTCCTGCGCCTATGTTTCTCCCATCCTTGTTGAACTGGGAGAAAAAAAAATAATTGTCAATGTATTGAGCCATAATATCATCGGGGTAGATGCTGAAAACGGAAACATATTGTGGACACAAAAATACCCTTTCCCGGAAGATGCTATCAGGTATGAACTGTCTAATCATATCAATACCATTACGCCCGTATACAAAGAGGGACGGCTTTTTATTACCAGCGGATATGATCGTACCTCGGCCATGTTTGAACTCTCCGCCGATGGTACAGCCATCCAGCTTTTGTGGAAACAGCCTGTAATGGACACGCATCATGGAGGAGTCGTATTGCTTGATGGATACCTGTATGGTTCTACATGGATTAATAACAGCCAGGGAAACTGGGTCTGTTTAGATTGGAAAACAGGAGATGTTTTGTATGAGAAAAAATGGAACAACAAGGGTTCCATCATTGCTGCCGATAATAAAATGATCGTTTATGAGGAAAAGCGGGGTTTCGTCGGACTGGTCAATCCTAATCCTGAAGATTTTAAGGTAATAAGTTCATTCCGACACCAACAGGGCAGCGGTCCCCATTGGGCCCACCCAGTAATCAATGATGGGATTTTATACATTCGGCACGGAGAGACCTTAACTGCTTACAAAATAAGCAATTAGCCTGATAAATTCCTTATTTTCCTGAAACAGCGACAAGATAACTGGCAGTACGAAAGAATATAGTCTTTTTTGAAATGGCCGGTGTAGCCATGCAGATATCGTCCATGTCATTTACAGCCAGTCGTTTGTATGTCGGTCCAGCGGCAATAACATATACCTTTCCGTTCTCTGAAGTGAAATATAATTTCCCGTCAGATGCAATTCCAGAAGCAGTAACACCGCCACTCACCCCAACACTTTCCTTGTACATTAGTTCACCGGTGCAGGCATGAAAACAGCTCAATGAACCATTACCTCTCAGGTTATACAAATAATCCCCATAGATCAGAGGGGATTGCATGTAGGCACCCCCGCGTTTGATACTCCAGAGGATGAAATCATTGTTGATACTGTCCTTATCCAGGGTAATATCACCTTTCGCATCAGGTTTGACCACATAGATAGGTGAATATCTGCCATGTGCATTATTGAGGTAGATCAGGTCATGCGCAATGACCGGGGTGGGAACAGGGGCATCACCTCCCCCACTCATCTTCCAGATCTCCTTACCGGTTTCAAAATCATATCCCCCCATATGCCTGAATCAGTTGACTATGATCTGCGTCTTTCCATCCTTCTCATAAACGGCCGGTGTGCCCCAGGTCGAGACTTCATCCCTGCTTGTCCGCCATATTTCATCACCTGTTTCAATATCAAAAAGGGCCAGAAAATCCTCTCCTGTAACATCGCATTGTATGATTATTTTACCCTGGTGGATCACCGGTGAACTGGCAATACCCCATTCTACCTCCGGCTCAGTATAGGGTCCCGCATTAATCACCCCAAGGTCCTTTTTCCATAACAGTTTCCCTTTCAAGTCATAACAGAAAAGTCCCTCACTACCAAAATAAACCACCAGGTGTTTACCATCTGTAGCGGGTGTACAATTAGCATGAGAAGACTTGGTATGCCTTTTGGTTTTGGGCACGCCAATATGGGAAAGTCTGTCCCATATTAGCCCTCCCGTATTTTTATCCAAACAGTATACCTTAAATTCATGGATGGATTCATCCTCAACCATATCAATATCGCCATATAAGCCGATCTTCAGGTAATCCTCCCCTGATCCACTTACAGCCGTTGTAATGAAGACATAATCGTCCCAGATCACGGGGCATGAATGCCCTAATCCGGGGATATTTGTTTTCCATTTGATGTTTTTACCCGATTCAGCATCCCATTCGACAGGTGTATCTGCATTATCGATTATGCCAGTCGCAAAAGGCCCCCTGAATCCTGGCCATTGTTCACTGTAATTTTGCTGCGCAGGAGATTTGGCAAAAACCAATACGAACAGGATGAAAACAAGAAAACGAGGGATCATCATGCATTAACTATTTGATCTTATAAGCCATTAAAACATCACCATGCCTGATATACAAGTGGCCCTCATTGATCACAGGATGCGCCCAGTGCTGGCCCGTGCCCAAGCTAATAGAGGTCTTTCCGCTTACTTTAAATCCATTCGGATCTGCCGGTACCAGTGCGAGTTCCCCACGTTGGCTGTACAGAAAGAGCAGGCCATCGGCTGAAATAATAACACCGTTGCCAATCTCGGTGGACTCGTACATCTGCTTCCCGGTCTGCCAGTCCAGGCATGTCCAGCTCCGTCCATAGTCCCCTGACCCATATATATAACCGTCGATAAATACGGCACCTCCCATCCTGCTGTCAAGGGATTTGTCAGTCCAATTGGTTTTCACTTTGTTTCCCCTCTCATCGAGCGCTATCATCACACTACCTTTCCCGTAACCGCTGAAACAAAATATTGCCCCATCATGATAAACGGGTGTATTGGCATGCACCGAGTACTTGTTAGTGTGATTCTGTGACCACAAAAGATTCCCGGTGGAAGCATCGATCCCAAGGATATTACTCGCCGTATGTGTCACCAGGAGCTTTGCTGCGGGTAAATTGACAATCAGTGGTGTACAATAGGCAGAAAGATTCCCTTTTCCACTGCTTGACCATTTTGTTTTGCCGGTAAAACGGTCCAGCGCCACCACATTGTCCTTCGATCCCCCAGGCGTACAATACACTGTTGTTTCATCCACTACCAGGGTTTCCGTGGCTCCCCAGGTAATATTCTTTCCGTCAAAATCGCGATAAAGGTTCCTTGACCATTGAATCATCCCGTCCTGTGCATTCATGCAGACCACTTTTCCCTGGCCGCTGAAAACATAGAGCAAATCCCCTACAAGGGTTGGAGATGAACGGGAACCAGGATAGTTTGCATGGAAATCCTCACCGTAGGGGAATTTATCAAGGATCTTGCCATCCTCGCTGAGCAGAAAGACATACCCGGTATTGTTAATCATCCCGGTTATATAGATTTTCCCATTGGCAAAAACAGGTGAGGAATGCCCTTGTCCAAGTCCATCCACATGCCAGACCATTTCAGGGCCATTTACCGGCCATTCTCTCAACAGGCCCCGGTCAGGATAGACCCCGTTGCCTTCGGGCCCTCTCCACCTGGTTGGTTCCTGGGCCGAAGCGAGTGCACTAATTGTGATAAATATGGCAATACAGAATTTTTTCATGATTATGTTTTTAAAAAATAATCCCCAAAAATAAACGGAAAAAAGGAATGAACAAACATGTGGGGTTTATCAGAATGTTTTTTTAAGTATATTAGACTAAACTAAAATATTGCTATCATGAAAAGACCAGCCCAATTATTATGCCAAATATGTTGCAGCATATTGCTTTTATTTCCACTTAGTATAAATGCTGCTAAAACCGGTAAAGAGTATTTTCAGATCAAGGTCTATCAATACGAGAGCCCTTCGCAGGCGGAAAGGATAGAATCTTACCTTGAAAATGCCTATTTACCTGCCGTTCACAGGGCCGGCATTAAAGCCGTAGGAGTCTTCAAGCCCATTGAAGCATCCGATAACAGAATCTTTGTTTTCCTGCCATTTAAATCGCTGGATCAGTTCAGCCAGCTTGAGGAGAAGCTGAATAAAGACAAGGCATTCCAGAAAGACGGCAAGGCATACCTGGATGCACCCTTTGATGATCCCCCCTACCTCCGAACCGAGACCATATTACTGCATGCCTTCGATTACCAGCCTGAGTCCCGCATACCTGACCTGAATTCTTCACCTGAAGACAGGGTTTATGAACTGCGGAGCTACGAAAGTTATACTGAGCATATCCTGGCCAATAAAATTCAAATGTTCAATGAAGGTGGGGAAGTTGACCTTTTTGCAAAACTGGAATTCAATGCAGTATTTTATGGAGAGGTAATAGCTGGCAGTCATATGCCCAACCTGATGTATATGACCAGTTTTGCCGATATGGAATCTAGGGATGAACACTGGGCGGCTTTCGGGGATCATCCAGACTGGGATCGGTTAAAATCCATGGAGGAATACCAGAACAATGTCTCCCATATCGACAGGGTCATGCTGCATCATACATCCTATTCTGATTTTTGATCCCGGACAAACCCTCTTATTCAACATTCAGCGTTGCCAGTGACCTTTTCCGCAGATTGGTCAAGATAAAGATGCTTATCCAGAAAATGCTGTTCCCGATTAACAGGAGCAGGAGTTTACCAATGTTGGTAAAGGCCTGCGTTGCATTGAGTGAAAGAAGTCCCGGAAGGGTCGCCAGAACAGCAGCAAGAAAGCCTGCAAGGATCCCGATACTGATCAGGAAAAAGTATTCCAGGAAAAAGATCCTGAAGATATGCCCCGGCCCAAAACCAACGGCCTGGAACAAGCCTATTTCATTTGCCCGTTCTATGATATTGCGAATGAGCACTATCCCTAAACCTACCGTACCCAGGATCAGGGCAAGTATGCCAAGGAGCATAAATATGGACAGGTAGGTATTCTGAACTGATGCGAACTCAGCCAGCCTGGCAGCCGATCCTGTCATATACCAACCGTTATCCCTGAATGCCCTGTTAAGGTCAATTTGCGGATCAACACTGGTGCCAGGCTTTACATCAATCAGGTATACAGATGCCCCGCTTGAGGAGGGAAAAAACCTCAAGAAATGATTGTCTGAGATGATCATATTCCCCTGCAGGATGGAGGGGGCAATGCCAGCAATCAGTTTGATCCTCAATGTATCCCCGATCTCACTCTGATAATAAAGAGTATCCCCGGTTTTTTTGCCAAGTCCCCATTGGATAACCGTCTGGTCTGCTATGGCCGGTATGATTCCGCCGTCAAGCTCCTTGTCAAGCGATCCCCAGGGCTTCACAGGATCAAGATCCGGGCTTGACGCTACAAAACTGAACCTGCCTTCCATAAAATCCGGATCTACTCCCAGAAGGACAGGATTACTGACCCTGTTAAGATTCAGGCAACTGGCATCATCACCGTCATTTTTTCTGAACTGTACAAAGGAATAGTCCCCTTCCAGCCCGGATCCATACCTGACTTCCGGGTCATTCAGGTCATGCAGTAAGGGGATGGTCGCCTCCGCAAAGTATTGAAAACCACCTGTACCGCTTGATTCATCATTAATTTCCAACTGCGGGTTGCGCCTGTTTGCCCCTGTCAGCACCACGCTGAATGTACCCAAGGAAAATAACAGTATAATGGTGAGGCTGCGTTGTCTGTTCCCGGCAATGTTCCGCTGCACAACCTGGCTCAGTGTGAGAATGGCAGAATTGCCGCTCTTGGGAATTCGTAATAACTGGTCGGTAAACAGGATAAAAGAAATAAAAAGGAATCCTCCTGCCATCATGAAGACCAACTCATTCAGAGAGCCTTTTCCAAATACCTGAATCAGTACAAGTACGGCAGAAATCAAAGCCGCAATAGAACCCGGGAGGAGTTTAAACAGAACAGATTGCCTCCTGTAACGAAAGGTAAGGCTTCGCTGGATTTGCACTATCTCCTTTCTGAGGTTCTTTCGTAGGATATAATATATGGCCAGCCAGGATATAAAGATACAAACCAGTAAACCGGTCAGCAATGTAAGTGGCTGTATGGAGATTTCAAGAATACTGGTTCGCACAATATCGGACCAGACTCTCTCCAGCATCTTGAACACGAAACGGGTGTATAGGATAGCCAGCAGCACACCCGGCAGTCCCCCAAGCAGGGCAATCAATCCACCCTCGATCAGGTAGACAGACCTGATCAGCTTTTTTGAATATCCCCAGGTGGCCATGGTACCGGCATGCCTGATCCGTCCAACCAGGTTTAGGTGGAACAGGAGGGCAGTCAGGATAATGCTTGAAAGCAGGATAAAGAAACTCAACGAAATGAATAACTGACTGAAATCCACTCCATTACGGGCAGCACTCATGCCGGATCCCATGATGTCTTCAACGCGGATACCAAGGTCAGAAGGATACAGCTGATCCCTAAAAAGCTTTACCAGAGTCTCCTGATCCATCTCTTCTGCAGGGTAACGCAGTGCGGTATAATTTCCGAACCTGTTCTTCCATAACCTGGCAGCAGTTTCCAGAGAAATAAATGCCTTGGGCGTACCCCTGAATTCATTCCAGTAATCTTCATCCTTATCACGGATCGTTTCAAGATCGATGGGGATACCTGCCTCCCAGTCACGACAATGGCCCGCATCGGATAAACCCGGCAGCTCCGGCATCAGATTCATGTCAGCAAAAAGTCCTTCCATGGGCACCACTTCTTCGACTTTCAGGGTGACAGTATGTTCTTCCAGCCTGCGTAAGGGTCCGGGTACAAAATATTCAAGCCTTACGGAATCACCGGTAATTATCCCCAGGTCTGATGCAAGCCACTGGTTGACTATAATTCCTTTTTCTCCCAGACTCTGGTCCCCCGTCCCGGCAATAAGATTGCCATTTTTTGAAATCCCTGTATTTTGTCCCGTTGCCAGCGTTGAAACAAAAGAATAAGGAGTCCGTTTCGTACCAGCTGTGATACCATTAACAAAATAGGTTAATACCTCATGCCGATCTGTGCCTGGATTTTGAAATGCATCAATGATGGCTGGTTCAATGAAAACCCTGTCTGCATAAAGCTCAATCTCTCCGAGGCTTTCAATTTCACGGATTTTCAACCCTGCATCTGCAGGTCTCCAGGTTTTCCTCAGGGAGGCTGTGATCTTTTCATTTTGCAGGCTGCCATCATGTGAGATCAACAAAATATTTGCCTTATCCTCAAGGTCCATGATCCGGTTCAGGTGATCAAGGCTGATAAAAACATTGTATGGGGCGGTTTGGGAAATCTTAAGACTAAATCTCCCAAGTTCCGGAATGCCAGCAATGGCCTTCACCCGGACCCTGGCTGAAACTGTTGTATGAATGTCTGATACAAATGGGGTATTCATGGGCATCACACTGGCCTTCCGTATCCTCAGCATGATAAAGTCCCCCGCTCCAACCTCCAGTCGTTCCGCCATGTTTTCACTGATGATCACTTCATCAGCGCCTAGATTCCCAAAATAGGAGGATGTATCCGCAATAAGATCGAATTGCTTATTTACGCCAAGGACTTGTATCCTGTTTATCCTCATCCGGCCCCCGTCAGCAGTGGCTACCCCCTGAAGCTGAAACAACGGAGCGCAGACAATGTCCTGACCATAATTCATGGGATCTGCCAGATTTTCCTGCAGCAAAGCAGCCAGAGATGCCGTTGTAAACCTATCACCGGTTGTGATGGCAGTCCGGGTAGCTCCAAGACGGTAACGGGTACTCTGCTCGAGGCTGTACCTTACGGAATCCCCGATGATCAATCCACCTGTCAGGATGGCGGTACTGATAGCAACCCCGATGGCAACCGTCAGATTGAAGCGCAGATAATGAAAAAAGCTCCTGATCGCAAAACCGAATCTCGTCATTATTCAGTGATCATTTCAAGTTTGCCACTTTGCAATCTGTAAACGGTATCCAGTCTTCTGGCCAATTCCTGTGAATGGGTAACCACTACCAAAGCAACCTCATCAGTCTGGCTAAACTCAATCAACATATCAAATAATTGGCTGGAATTTTCATGATCGAGGGAACCTGTTGGTTCATCTGCCAGCAAAATGGCAGGATTGTTTATCAATGCCCGTACGACAGCTGTACGCTGGGATTCTCCCCCGGACAACTCTCCGGGTTTCTTATCCCTGTGATCCCACAGTCCTGTTCTTTTGATCAGCTCCTCCGCCCTGGTCCCGGCTTCCTTCGTGTTCCTATTTGGCAGGGTGGGAAGCAATACATTCTCAAGCAGGGTGAACTGTGGCAGCAGAAGGTGCTGCTGAAATACGAACCCGACTGCCTGATTCCTGAATTGCTCCAGGCCTCTCCCACTCAATCCGGTTATATCCTTACCCCCATACAAGACATGGCCCTGATCTGGTTTGTCGAGCGACCCCGCCATGTTGAGTAAAGTCGTCTTGCCTGAGCCTGAGGGACCGGTCACGGCTATTCTTTGTCCCATTTCAATATCGAGACTTACCTCATCAAGTACTACCTGGCGTTTGTCAGATGCCGGGCTTCCGTAAGCTTTAGATAAATGCTTAAGCTGGAGCAACATATTATGTTTTAATTAGGGATTCATAGGCACCCATCATTTCGGCTGATTGCCTGGTAATGTTAAAATGATCTTCAGTGCCGCTGCGGGCAGCCAGGCTTTTTTGGCTTAGTAGTTCTTTATCCCCCAATATCTTCTCAAGTGACAATGCAAGCTTTTCAGGTATATTCTCCTCGTAGATGAGACCCCCGTCGGTAACTCCGACAATTTCGGGGAATGCTCCAAGGGCAGGCTGTACCACTGGTACTCCAGAGGCCATGGCTTCCACCAGGTATAATCCAAATGCCTCTCCCATCCTGACGGGAACAGAGACTACAGAAACCTTACTGAAAAAATCCATCCTGCCTTCATCTACAAAATCTTCATGGAAATCTACATATTCCATCTGGCCGGCCCTGGAGAGCTTCCTCCTGTTTGATTTGATATATTTGGCATCATCTCCTGTTGAACCACCTGTCAGTACCAATCTGACATCCTCAAAGCCATTTTTTTGTTTCAACTGTATAAATGCATCCACGAGAATGTCGAGTCCGTTCTCATGGTTCATGCGGGAGATGAACCCAATATTTCGTCCCTTTGATTCAACAGGGATGGTAGGGTAATCTTCCGGAAAAACCCCCAGGTGTATGCTTTGGATCTTTTCGGCAGGCAGCTTCATCCTTTCTTTCATGACCTCACCATAAAAATCACTCACTGCCACAAACAGGTCCACATGGTCTGCATCCTCCCTTATCAATTCCCAGGCCCTGTCCCTGAAAGCCGGTTTCATTACATCCACCCAGACATCTTCGTCCTGTAATGAGCAGACCACCGGCACATTCAGCTTTTCCTTGATGCGTCCAGCCAATCCGAGTAACAAAGCATTGGACAGGTGAATGACATCCGGTTTGCAATGATCAGCTATCCATGTAACCATCCTGTCCAGTTCTTCCTTTTGCTCACCATGCTCTCCCATTAGCATGGATATGGTCAGTTCTCCCAACCCCTTTGCACGGGTAGAACCGGCCATGCGGGCCGCAAGCTTAAGCATGGGTTTGGAATTCAACAGGCGGTCAAACCACTTGGGTGCCTTCCTTAGAAAAGGGTATAGTTGCTTAAGATAGATACTGATCGCCCCATAGAAAAGGGGGATATCATTCGTATCACTTTCATCGGAGAAAAGTGGGAGATACATGGGGATCTTTACAACCTGGTGTCCAAGGTCCTGTATGGCTCCTACATACTTACTGTCGCGCAGGCAGTTGCCGCAATAAAAACTATTTCCCGATCCTGGTATAATATAAAGTATGTTCATTTTCCAAAGCAGTAAATATAACCATCTGATGCAGTTATAAAAAATCGTTCGCCACTTACCACCGCCGGGGTACCTGTAATGGCACTACCCAGCTCATAATTCCACAGTACATCCCCGGTGCTGATATCAAGTATATACAGATCACCCCGCATATTAGCCACCAGCACCCTGTCTCCTGCAATGACAGGAGATGCATTGATCCTGGACCCGCTGTTAAAACGCCACATCAGCTCACCACTTGATCTGTCAAAGCAATAAGTATATTTATCCTCATTGCCGATCACCGCTACCTTTTGATTTACAGAGGGGGAAGCAAGAAAGGGCAGACGGGCCTTGTCATTCGTCCAGGTCCAGGCAATCTTTTCATTTTCCAGGTCTATACAGGAGAATTTCCCGTCATGGTCACCTGTGAACGCAATATTATCCGAAACGGCCACAGAACTAGCTATATACGTGGCTACATCAATCTGTTTTTCGAGCTTGCCGCTCAGGATGTCCACAACATGTATGAAACCATCACAGCCACCAAAGATTGCTTTGCCCTGGTAGCAGGCAGCTGCTCCGTTGATGAAATTATCGGTTTCATATTTCCAGATCATCTTTCCTGTACCAGCATCCAGGCAGTGAAGGTAAAAATCATAGCTGCCAAATAAAATCCTGGCCTGGTTCCCTGACACCCAAACATTCGGTGATCCGGAGATCTGGTTGTCAGCCTTGTAGGACCAGTTCTCCTTCCCCGTCTTCAGATCCAGGCAATACAGAGATCCATCCAGGTCACCAATATATACTTTCTCTCCATGAAGCAATGCCGGTGCTTCAACACCATTTCCTGCCTCGAACTTCCACTGCAAGTGTCCACTTTCATCCAGGCAGTAGACAAATCCATCCATGGATCCTGCCACTATGCTGCCGCTCATTGATACGGGCGAGGACCTCAGGTCGTCTACCGCCTGGTACGACCAGAGCAGTTTTGGCTGTCCGGGCAAACGGTTCGAAGTGATCCCGGTCAGATTTGGGTCACCCCTGAATACAGGCCAGTCATTGCCAGTCTGTGCAAGATTGGACTGAACCAGCAATATGGACAATATGATGGTTATTGATTTTTTCATTTTATTGCTAATGCTCCAGTGGGACAAGCCTTTGCTATTTCTATGGCTGTTTCACTTAATTGGGTTTCTAAGGTCTCATCAAAAGGAATGCCAATCCTTACATCAAATCCACGGCCAATAAAGGTAAATCCGTATTTTTCCTTCTGAAGCGCTGTCAACCTGACACATATCCCGCACTTTATACATTTCTGTGGTTCATAAATGATTGCCTCATGAACAAATACCTTGGTGACCGGTGCAAATTCATCCGTTTTGAATCTGCGCTGCACTGCTGCATATCTGTCAGCATGGATCCTCAGTTTACAGGTAAACAAATCCCTGCAGTCACAATGCAGACATCGGCTCGCCTCTTCTTTCATTTCATCCGGACCAAAACCTGCTGCCAGGCCCTTGTCCGGTTCCTGTCTGCTGCCCGGATGCGATTCCTTCAGGTATTCGCCAATTTCTTCCGTCCGCAATTTACCAAATCTTGAATTAAACATCCGGGGATGGCCGGTTACCCTTTTTCCGGAGAGGTACTGGTCCACGCTTGTTGCCACCTCTTTTCCGTGTCCCACGCTTCTGACGGCGGACTTAACCGGCCTGATGGAATTGCCAATGGCAAATACCGAGGAACGGGATGTATGGTAAGTTGATTTATCAATGCTTATTCCTTTAGCGTTGGATTCAATTTGCCATGAGCGGACCTCATCTTCAATGGCACCCGTAGCCAGTACAATGGCATCGTATGATGCCTGTAGGTTTTCGAACTTTTCCTTATCAACGAAGACAGAGGTTTTAAGCTTGATACCTGTCGCCAGTATCCCCGAGACCTCTCTTTCAAGGACATCCCCATACTGTGCATCGGCTGTTTCCGCCTCATGCAGCAATCCTCCTGCCCGCTTATTTTTCTCAATCAGGGTGCACTGGTATCCCATCTGCTGCAAATAAAAACCAGCTGAGAGTCCTGCAGGACCTGCACCTATGACAGCCACTTTTTTCGCTCTTTTTTTCTTATCTGGTTTGACAGCCACAGTCCGGGACGAGCCCAGGTCGCCTGCATACCTTTTCAGCAGGCAGATGGATACAGGCTCATCTAACGCTCTTCCGACGGCAGGCACCTTCACAGGGAGCATGGCAAATACGGCCAAGAATAGAAGGAATAGGGATATCTTGCATCACTACCTGCAGTGCCTCATCCACATTCCCCTCGCCCAGAAGCCTGTTCATCAGGGGGATGTCCATATGAGCGGGACAGGCAAGCTGGCAGGGGGCCTGGCAATCACCAGTATGGTCGCTCAGCAATAATTCCAGGGCTGCTTTCCTGGCTGCCAATACATCCTCATCCCCGGTGATAATATCCATCCCTTCCTCTGCCTTTACCGTGCAGGAAGCCAGCATCTGTCCATCCGCCTTGTTTTTCACCATGCAAACCATGCAGGAAGCAAAATGATCCAGTCCCTCGTAATAACACATAACCGGAATCTCCACCCCTGCTTTCTCAGCAGCCTGCAGCAGGCTGGATCCTCCGGGGACCCTTATCATCTGGCCATCTATTTTTACATTTATCTCTCCCATTGATACGCTTCTATGCTATTGAATATTAACGGCCTCTACCGGGCACACCTGCCGACAACTGTCGCATTTGATACATTTATCCTGCTGGATCTCATGTTTTTCATGGGGAATAAATGGGATGGCATCTGCCGGACAATTCTGTGAACAAAGGGTACAACCTATACATTCATCATTGATGGAGTAGGTGATCAGGTCCTGGCACTTTCCTGCGGGGCATCTACCTTCCAGGTGAGCCTCGTATTCCTCCCTGAAATACCGTAAGGTAGTCAGGACCGGATTGGGAGCTGTTCTGCCCAGTCCACACAGGCTTCCCCTTTTTGTCAGTCCGGCCAGTTCCTCCAGCTTTTCCAGGTCCCCCGTCTCTCCTTTACCAGCACATAATCTTTCCAGGATATCCAGCATGCGGCGGGTCCCAATCCTGCAAAAGGTGCATTTACCACAGGATTCATTCTGGGTGAATGACAGAAAATACCTGGCAATATCAACCATACAGTCCGTTTCATCCAGGACGACCAAACCACCTGAACCTATCATGGCTCCTGCTTCGGATAGTGATCCAAGGTCTACTGGTGTATCTGCCATGGAAGCTGGGATACAACCCCCCGATGGCCCCCCGATCTGAACTGCCTTGAATGCGAGTCCCCCGGCTACTCCACCACCTATCTCCTCTACAATCTTCCTGATGGTGATACCCATGGGTACCTCTATCAGACCTCCCCTGGCCACCTTCCCTGCCAGGGCAAATACTTTTGTTCCATGACAATCCGTGGATCCTATGGCATTGTATTTCTCTGCCCCATTGCGGATGATATAGGCAATCTGGGCATAGGTTTCTGCATTATTGACCAGTGTGGGGTAACCCCATAATCCCTGCTCAGCCGGATATGGAGGTCTGAGCCTTGGAAATCCACGATTGCCTTCAATGGAGGCGATCAATGCCGTTTCTTCTCCGCAGACAAAAGCCCCTGCTCCTTCAAACAAAAGCAGGTCAATGGAGAAACCTGACTTCATAATGTTACTGCCCAGGTACCCCTTGTCCCTGCAAACCTGGAGCGCTTGTCTGATGCGGCTAACGGCCAGTGGATATTCTGCCCGTATATAAAAATAGCCAGCGTTTGCACCAACAGCAAATGCGGCGATAAGCATACCTTCAATGATCCTGTAGGGATATGATTCCAGCAGCATCCTGTCCATAAAGGCCCCCGGATCACCTTCATCACCATTACAAATTATGTATTTGCTTGGGTTTTCCTGTCCGGCAACTCTTTCCCATTTCTCTCCAGTTGGAAAACAGGCGCCTCCCCTGCCACGGATGCCGCTTCTTTTTACGGCCTCTATCAGGCCTTCAGGGGAAAAGTTCTTAAACACATTCCCCAGGGCGGTAAAACCTCCCCTGTATATGTACTCATCAATATCCAGCGGGTTGATGATACCACTGAACTCGGTGGCTATGGGGACCTGGTTGCCAAGGAAGGAGGATACATGCTTTTCCCTGACATCCAGGTGATAACGCTCAATACCTTCCCATTGATCATCACTCTGGATGTTTTTAATGGTATCGGCAAGTTTGTTTTTCAGGCGATTCAGGAATCCTGGAGGATTAAAATGCTGGTCAATGATGCTTTTTACGGCATCTGGACTGACCTTTGCATAAAGGGTTGCTTCCTTTTGTTCAGGTACGATCTCCACGAGGGGTACCTGGTGGCACATGCCCACACAACCTACGTGTTTCAGGTTCACATTCAATCCCCTTTCTTGTACTGTTTCCTCCACTGCCTGCCGGATCTCGTCACTCCCGCTGGCCACGCAACAGGAACCCAGCCCGATGCGGATCTCCCCGTCTATTTTCTTTCCATCTTTTGACCTAACTTTGGATTGTCCTTTCGTATGCCTGTTCCTTTCAAAATCAGTGAGGACATCTCCCACCTTATCCGATGCAACATGTCCATAAGTGATATCATCTATCTGTACGACAGGTGCCAGTGTACAACAGCCAAGGCAATTAACCTTTTCAAGGGTAAATCTGCCAGCGGAATCCGTGTTCTTACCCTTCTCCAGTTTCATCTCTCTTCTCAGGGCATCATAGACCAGGGCAGAGCCTTTCACATGGCAGGCTGTTCCCACACATACCTTGACCATATGTTCACCCACCGGTTCCAACCTGAACTGGGAATAAAAACTGGCTACGCCCAGGATCTGTTCAAGGGTGATTTCCGAAAGGTCGCTAACCGCTCTCAATGCATCTTCGGGCAGGAAGTTGTATTTCTCCTGTATGGCCTGAAGGATAGGGATGACGGACTTCTTTTCTGTCCCAATTCCCGAAACAATAGATGCTATATCTTCGACCTGTATTTGCTGTTCTGTCTTACTCATTCCCTATGCAATACAAATATTTCTCTCCCCGCAGGTAGATGGTTCCTTCTGAGAAAGCAGGACTGGCATAAGCCCGTTCGCCAAGGGCAGGGGTCCCTAGTTTTTTCACCTCCTTACTCAAGCTGTAAATATGCATGTTACCACCCGAATCCATGGCATATAATTTCCCGTCTGCAATCAGGGGGGATGCAGAAAAGCCATGCGGTGCTTCTTCCTCCCAGTATTTTTCTCCGCTGGCTGCATCATAACAGGCAAGTACCCCATAGCTGGTGGCGATGAAGATGAGTCCATTTGATACTACGGGACTGGCAATTTCGGGTAGGTATTCATCATTTTCCCAGACCACCGGATCGGCAGCACCAGGTTTTATGGCCACCAGACGTGCATATTCATTGGCGGCATAAACAAGGCCTCCACCAAAAGCCGGGGAAGGTCCCACCTCCCCCATCATGCAATCCAAAGTCCATAACTCTTCACCCGTCTCCGGATCATAGCCTCCTACCAGGGGTTCAGCAGAAAGGATGACCTGGATATTTCCGTCTATTTCTGCAAGGATGGGAGATGCCCAGGATATTCCGACCTGCCTGCTTGTTTCCCACTGGGTGTTGCCAGTGGCCGTATCAAGGGACAAGAGCTTGCCGCCTTTGTTGGAATCATACTGTACCAGCAGGTGATTTTTCCAGATAATGAGCGAGGACGAATGGCCATAATGATTGTCCGGTACTCCCAGGTTCCTGGCCCAAACCCTTTTGCCAGTCATGGTGAAGGCAATGATATCTCCTGTGGCAAATATGGCATAAACGCGTGTGCCATCTGTTGCCACTGTGGGTGCAGACAATCCAGTATCTTCAGTTACCCTTGGAGGTGTGGCAGGAGTGCCTGGAATATCACTTACTTCCTGTTGCCAGAGAAGCTCACCTGTCTTTGCACTAAAACAGAAAACCATGCGTACAGTATTATCCCCTCCCGAAAGGAATATTTTATCTTCCCAAAGTACAGGGGAATTATATCCATGTTTTGATATTTCAGTTTTCCAGCGTATATTTTTTCCTGACCCTCCGTCCCAGTCCACCGGTATATTTTTAAAAGGAGAAACACCATTTCCAAAGGGACCCCGGAATACATTATGATGGGTCCCAGCCAGTCCCGAATTTCCTGCTGAGACAGACACTCCAAGGGATTCCTCTTCGTCAGTTTGTTCAGTAAGCTCATCCTCCCCCCCCGTATCACTTTCCATTTGACTTTCAGCCGCTAAACCTTCCTCTACCTGTCCCATATCCGGAGTTTCGGTGATGGCAATCACTTCAATGGACTCATCCACAGCCGATTCCTCACCTTCTCCTCCCCCGGAAGCCTGGTAAGGTTTCAAATGGTCATTAACAGCAAATGAGGCAAGAAAAGCCAGGAGTAGAATGGTTCCGCCGGCAATCATGATCCAACGTTGGGAAAAGACCCTGGCATTTACCTCACTGACTTCAGCCATTTCGGGTTGGGCAATCCGGGATCTGGCTGTAAAGTAATAACGCATGGCAAAAATCCAGACGATAGAACCCAGAAGCAAGAGGTAGCGACCGGTCTTCACCTGCCACTGGCTGGTAAAAAAAGCCTTTCTTGCCAGGAGATCCAGGCTTCGGATCTCATTTTTAAGTGTTTCATTATTGGGTTCATCTTTCAGGCGTTCCACAAGCAGTTCCATAGTTTCCAGTTCGAGGGGGTCGTTTGCCTTCAACTGGTAATAATTCAGCATCAGCAGAATGGCCACTATAAATGAGAAGATAAAAGCCACAATCGCCGTATTGGCTGAAACATTCAATATTTGATCCTCATTCATTCCTTTTCTTGTGTTTCATAATTAGTTTTTAACCGGACAATAGTCCATACATCGCCCACAGCTAAAACAATCCCCCCTGTTGGGCTGATAATCCTTCCGTTTTCGGAATACTACCTGGTTCAACAGGGTTATACCTATTACCAGCCCTATAAAACCTCCCATGAACCATCCTCCCTTCATGAATTTCGCCTGAACAAGCCGGGCGTCTTCCACGAGTGTATCAAGGGTTTTCCCGGAGCTTAAAAATGCCTGAATATCAAGATTATCAGGATCATTTACCAGTTCAGGATGATGGATGAGTAGTTCTGACAAATATACATCCTGGTGGGCGCGGGAAAGGTATGTATATGATTTGGATGCAATAAAACCTCCAAGCAGTATCCACACGGGAATCAGCATTGAATAGACAATAAACCTCCTGTAATAGGTCTTGCCTGGAGGTGGATTATTCTCTTCAGTTGGGTGGTCAATGGCATCGAAAGGACATGAACTGGTGCATAGTTTACACTTGATACAGTTCGACGGGGTAATGCTGAGATGCCATTTGGAAAACCTGGACATCCAGTTCAACAAGACACCATAGGGACAGAAAAACCTGCAATAAGGCCTGGATACAAACATCCCCAGAAGCAGGAAAGCAACTCCCAGTACTACCATATGATAAGGTGCATCCAGCCTGAATATCCCCACAAAGGGATCGTATCGGCATATAATGAATTCCGTTCCCGTGGCTGCAAATAATATGGCCAGTCCCAGGTAAACCACTGGAATGATCCCGGCTGACTTTCGTAACCAGGGTGGCAGGGAAATGGGATGGATAATGAGCAGGTCCTGTATGGCTCCCAGGGGACACGCACCCGCGCAGAATGTCCGGCCGAAAAACAAGGTGTAGAGCAGGGGCAACAAGAAAAAGGCCAGGGCAGTGAGGGATATGGTATAGGCAGCATCGCTGAGGGACAAAGCGACATTCTGTATGGCCCCAATGGAACAGATACATCCTTTCCTGTAGAACCCAAAATAGATCAGGGTAAATACCGATAGCCACAGGATGCCCCTGCGGGAGCGAGATCTCAGTGCAAACCAGGTGGAAAGTGAGAGCACAGCCAGGAGCACCAGCACATCCATATATTCTGCTGCGAGTCCCCTGGGCTCGGGGGTAGTGGGACTGGGTTGGACGTAGCCTGTTTCAAATTCCGGTTTGGGAAAACGTTGTTGCCCTGCTGCCAACTGTCCCATGACCAGCAATATGCCAAATAGAAATATTTTAATCCGGTTACTCATTAAATTGTAATCTACCTCCTGTTTCAGGAATCATTTGATTTAGTGAAATTGCCTTTGATCATATATGGTGTATCAGAGGGTACCCTTTTAATAGCCTTGGAAGGGCAAACCCTGGCAATGGCACATTCATTACAGTTGCGGCAGAGGTCATGCCGTATCTGCAGATGCAATGACCCATTGCCGAATGAGGTACATCCCTTGACACATTTTGCACAGCCTATGCAAAGATCCTCATCGATCTCATATTCAAAATATGGCTCCTCGATAAATTTTCTCAACAAGGCCGCTGTAGGGCATAACTGATTCTCTGCACCAGTATCCAGCTTGACTGCACCGGGGATGAAATAGCCGCCACAGAGATCACAATAGCCGCATAGATCATAGGCATGTACACATTTTACGGCTGACGGATTGCGAACACATTCCGTGGCACAACGTCCGCATTGATTGCATTCGAATGGGTCAATCTGCCACACCCAGTCTTTCCCGGTTACATTCTTCAAAGCCAGTCCCCCTACCCCCCCTACAGACACTACCAGGGATGCGCGGATGCTGCTTTGAATAAAATCCCTCCTGTTAAATCTTTTATTCTTCTTCATCTGATTTCACTTTATTCTCTTCAGCAGGTTTGCATAAGCTGTTCAACCCGCAGTTGGTACAATCTGTATTAACAGCACAATATTTTCCATGGGAAACCCTGCGGGAAGCAAACAGAAAGCCTCCTGCTGCCAATAAAAATAGCAACATAAACCACCTGCCGGCACTTCTTATAAATTCAATCCTTGTCATTTTTTCCTATTTTGGTTCAAAGATCCGGATCATGTTCCGGTCATAATCCAATGCATAAACTATCCCTTCCTCATCTACGGCTACATCCGGGGCTTCCCCGTCCTCTGTGAACTTATCAGGAGGTGCCACCACCGTTGAGAGTTTTCCTGATGCCTCATGAATCTTGATGCGCGGGACTCCTTTCTCGCTTGTGAGAAAGGATCCGTCGGCCATGATGGCGATGTGGGCAGGGTTACAACAGCCAACGAAGCCATCAATTTCCTGGGAAATGTTTTCCAGGAAAGATCTCAGGTTACCCTCATCTGTATAATTTTCCAGGGCATGTTTGCCTGGATTGACCACCCATAATTCACCATCAGGATTCACCCCGAGGTCGAAATAAGGACTAGGTACGATGAATCCATGATTTCCTTCAATGCTGGTTTTGCCTTCGAATGAATTGACATAGATCCCCTCATCCGTAAACCTGTGAATAGACCTGTTGCCGGCATCGGCGGCAAAGATGGTTCCATCCTTCAGGGCCAGAGCTGTGATTACGGCCCTTTCATCCAGGGGTTCACTCCGCCATTTTTCCACACCTGCTGAAGAATACATGGCAACCGTATTCCGAAAACCAACAATAATATCATCCCGTTTGCTTACCTCCAGGCATCCGGCAGGCTCGGTCAGAGGGACCTTCAGCAACTGCTTCCCTGCATGATCAAACACCTGCAGAAAAGTATCAGCAACCAGGTAGATCTTTTGACCGGCCACAGCAATCCCTCCGGCCTTCCGGGCATTGACCTGGTAGTTTCTTGTCTCCTGGTAGGTAACAAGATCGGGATCCACGGTAATTATCCTATCCAAATTTAGCTTGAAAGGATTGCCCGACATCCTGTCCGGCCTGGTGGACCGGAAATCACCGATGACGATCACAAGGATAATGATCACGATCAGCGAGAGGAATATATAAATGACTGATTTTTTCATTTCAGGTTAAGCTTTTATTTGTATGCATACCATCCTTTTCGAATCCCTCAATACCATATAGCCATCTGCAATGGCAAGGGGAGCCCAGGCATCATGCCCGTCAAATATCTTTACCTGGTCCAGCTGGATATACTCCCGGGTGCTTGGACTGATGATGGTAAGGGTGCCATCATCACTCAACAGGAAGATCTTGCCGTCTGCCATCATATATGGTCCAAGGCCAAACCGATTTTCACTGCCACTTGACCAGATGATATTTGTGCAATCATCCGGATGTACACAAACCAGCTGGTTCCGCAGTGTCGCAGCATCTTTGGGCAAAACTGCCAGTAAATGATCCTGGAAAACAATGGGGGTTTGTTGTTCACAGGCCAATCCGTTCTTAGGTTTATATTCCTGCAATATCTCCGTAGTATACCTGCCATTTTCCACCCCCAGTTGCAGGACCATACTTCCAGCCCCGTAACCGGCGGTCAGAAAGATCTTCCCGTCGGGAAGGCAGACCGGAGATGGGGCAACTACCTGATGATTCCAATCTCCAGAACTCCATAGCACCTTTCCCTCATCCGGTCCCTCAGCTGCCACTCCCATCACACCGCCCACGGCACTGTAAACATACATCCTCTGTCCGCCGAAAGTAAATGGCATGATGGATGAGTGAGACATTTTCCAGTCCATCTCATTCGGGACTTCCCACAGGATCTCACCTGTGGCGCAATCCACTGCAATAAGCATGGATCTCCCCCCTGTTGCCAGGATGGCTTTCCCATTGTCAATCAAGGGGCACTGACCGGTATACCAGAAAGGTATCTCCGGCATATACTCCTTCTCGATGTCGAGTCCCCAGATAAGGTCCCCGCTTTCCCTTTCCACGCACATTACATGTGCTCGGGGACCAATGGACAGGATGAAATCTTCGGTCACGGCCGGCACTGTCCTGGACATCCCATGGTTTCTTTTCACATTAACACTATACCATCTGCGCCATTGTTCCTTTCCGTCTGCCAGTGAAAAACAGCGCAACATATCGGCACGCTTTCCTTCATCATAGTCCAGCAGGTAAACCGCCCCTTTATAAATGGCCGGTCCCGCATGCCCCTCCCCTAATTCATAAGACCAGAGTATCTCCGGCACCTGTCCCTTGAAACCATTTATTAGTTTTACCGGAGACCTCGAAATATTATCAAATTCTTCCCCTCTGAACCTGGGCCATGATTCTGAGAGGGTGCTGGGAAATTCGCCAAATCTTTCGAAATGCTCGCCAATATTTACCTCCTCAAGTACAGCATCCCCCTGGACCCGGTTATCTGTCCCCGGTAAACTTTCCGAGAGCTCAATGGCCGGACTCCTACCCATCCACCAGAAAATTACCAGGAGTCCCACAACAATGAGGACAATTACAATAACTGTTTTACCTGAGATTTTGGGCAACATAAACTGTTAATTATCGAAAACGGTTAAGCTTTTCTGATCGAACTACAATATTAAGATATTAATTCAGCAGGGACCAATAAATACGACTGTCACAAAGGTTATTTGGAATGATTCAAAAAAACGACGGTGCCAGTATAAGATCAATCTGTCACTCAGGGAGATTCTTGTCAGCAAAATCAAGGTATTGCTTCCAGTCGAAAGCGGTCACATTGTGGCCCCCGCTTCGAATATGATATCCTATCCTGGTATTGTTCACAGGTGCGTCTATTTTGGGTGATTCGAAGTCAAGTACTGTTGGCTTATACAGATTGTAGATGACGGCTGCGTGATACCCGGAAAGGTATTCACCCCGGGGATCAGCCCACCTGTCTTCCTCCGCACTGGCAATATAAACTGGTCGGGGAGCCATCAATGCGATCAGCATATGCTGGTCTACCGGCAACTCACTGACCCTGGTATTGTAATCATGAAAATTCTTGCAGAACCAGTGAGGAAAACTGGTATTGATGCGTTTAACTGTCTCTCCGAATTCCCTTCTGGAAAGTGCAGCTCCCCCACATCCTGAATTATTTGATACAACCATGGCAAAACGTTCATCGGAAGCACCCGCCCACAGAGATGTTTTGCCCAGGCGAGAATGGCCAATAACGATCACCCGCGAGGGATCTATGGCTTTCCATGTTTCCAGGTAATCCATAGCACGGCTGAGTCCCCAGGCCCAGGCCGCAATGGATCCCCACTCGTTCTTTTCAGGCGAGCTTTGTCCAGGGCCATAAAACAGGGGATGTATCCCATTTTGAAAGGAATCATCGTAATCAGGATCAATATCACCATAATAGACAGTGGCTAATCCATAACCGCGTTCCAGGATCATTTCTAGCTGCCAGCGGGAAGCTCCCATCCCCCTGGCATACTCTGTGGCCTGGTTATTCTTGACCGGGGGAAACTCCCTGTTTCTAACCCAGCTCTTGGTAATAAGGATTCCCGTATCAGGATATATCGTATGATTCCCATTGAAATTTAATCCCATAAAAACAGGGACCTGGCCTTTTGCCTCTGCTGGCAAATACACAAGCAGGTTGAAAGATAGTACCTTGTCATTTTTTTCTATGGATATTTTTATTTCATACCTCTCAGCCAGTCCTCCCAATGTGTTAGGCTCATGACTTAATACCTCTTGAGATTGCCTGTAGTCTCCCTCAGGAACCTTTCCGAACATGTTTTGCTCAAAAAGCCGTAACACCTCCGGCCGCCTGGTCTTCTCCCAATCTTTTGCCTTTTTCACCTGGGAACCAGCCTCATTGATCAGCAGATCAGGCAAAGTATATTCCGGCACCCTGGATTCATCATAATTGGCTTCCTGGGCATGCAGGCAGGTAACCAAGGCTACAGCGCCTAAAAACATCAAAATTCTTTTAATCATGATATCAATATTTAAATGGAATTAATTTACCTTTTTTTCGGTCTGTCATCACATGGCATATCCCCGGTTACATATTGGAGTCCGTCGAGGTAAAATTTCAGCAACCTGGGATCTTCAAAACTCTGGGCATTATGAGAGGGGGAGACATAAAACACCCTTCCCTTGCCATATGGTTTGATCCATGAAATATAGATAAGGGGATCCTTGATCTCCTCCTTCAGGGAATGCAATGCAGTAGCATCCATGGATAACAGCGGACGGAAATCATAGTCGAAATAAGCATTCTTGAAAATATAGGGTTCGTCTGTATGTACAAAAGGTTTCCCCTCAAATCCGGCCAGCAGGGGATGGTCCGGCTCAACCAGTTCTGCCCTTACCTCCTGCTGGACCGGGTGGTAATCGAAACTCCCGCCTACCATTTTACTAAACTCCCGGGAATTATTCTGCATTACGATGGCACCATGAAGAACCATGAGACCTCCACCTTGTTTCACAAACTTTATCAGGCTTTTCTCCAGCCTGGCGGCCATTTTTTCCCGTTCCTTCTCGTTCAGGTTCTTGTTTTGACCAAGCTCATCCCAGAAAAGATCCCTCCTCTCACCCGCTGAACAATTATTGTTCAAGATTACTGCATCATATCCTTCAAGATTTTCAAAGACCAATATATCTGCACTTTGATCCATCAAAAAAGCCCCGGTCTTCTCAGAAAGTACTTCCATTATGGCTGTTTTATGAGGTACAGCCCAGTGCTGGAAAGCAGTACTCAATGTAAACACCAGTATCTTTGGGACTTTATCAGGTTTTACTGCTGGCTCCTCAGGAGCCAGCTCCATGATCTTATCAATCCAGTCCTGATTCAGCTCAAAGGTTTCCACGCTTTGTGCTTCGAGAAAATGGCCGTGAAGCATCAGAGCTGATAAAAAAATCAGCAGTGCAAGGTATTTCATTTTACTGAAGAGCTTTGGTAAGGGCTGCAGTGGTGGTATAGTATTTAGCGATCATATTGGGTACTTCCCAAAACGGAAGCTTACCCGCATCAAGGTATTCCAGGTACCTGTCTGTAACCTGGCCAAAATGTGCTTCGTGCCCTATCCTGTATGAATCAGGCACTTCCACCTTCCATTTCCCATCCTCAACCGGAACCAGGGAAATACCTGTATACTTCCCCTGCAGGGTCTGGTTCACAGCCTGTTCAGCTGCTTCTGCAATATCTGCTCCGGAAACAGATTCTATGTACAACGTGGGTTTGAAATTTTCTTCCTTTCCCTGCCTGATAACCAGGTTGGCTTTGCTTCCTCTCATAATAGAGTAATGTGTGTCTCCTGTCCCCTCAGGTGCCTGGTAATTCCAGATAACAGATACCTTCGCATGGACACCCCTGAGGCTGTAAGTAAAGGCACCATTACAATAGACATTCAATTTCCCGTCTACAATATCTTTTTCCAGGTATTCCGGAAAGGCATTCAGTCCGGTTACCCTGGCAAACATTTCCGCATCGATAATGGTTGGCCACCTTTTGGCCTCAAGGATCTCAACCTCATTCTCATAATCTATAATCTCCTCCGGGAAACATGCCCACTGAACCAGGTCGACAAGGTGAGTGGAAACATCCACAATGCCTTCACCCTGCTGGTCCGTGTCAAAGGCCCAAGCCGGTCGGATAAGGGGATTCCCTGACACATATTTAAAGTAATGATGAACACTTTCCTTGGTAATGGCTGGATCTTCAATTGATCCTTTTTCCAGGGATCCGAATACTGCTTCAATTCCGGAAAGTTCTTTCTGTAAAAGAGTGGTTATCTCAAATCGTTCTGTCATAACATCATAAAGCAGGACACCCTTCTGCTTCGCTTTCTCGAATGCTTCCAGGAGCATTGGAAACTCATCCGGAGTGATGACCATGGGTTTATCTGCCAGTACGTTCAAACTATTCTGGACGGAAACCAGGATATATTCGGTTTTTTTCTGATTGTTACCTGAGATCATTACCACATTGCCTGGTTTCTCCCTTATCATTTTGGCAAAGAAATCTTCCCCGGTATATACCTTCTCTACCCATGAAGTGGGATCCTCAGCACGTGTATTAAATCCTTCAATTCGCTTCAGGTGGAGTTTTACATCATCCCCTTCCGGGGCAAAAACATGCACTTCCGGGGAAACCTGCTCATACATTTTCTTTTGTACAAGAGCTGCATGAAAGTGCCCAGGATCCAGCGTCATGATCCGGATTGTTTGATCTGTAGTTTCGTTCATCTTGCAGGAATTAGCGGCTAGCATACATAATATGGATAGCCATAGTATTGATCTTTTCATTTTTAATTGATTAGTATTTAACATAATTGGTTCCATAGGGATGTCTCTGAGGCCTGCTCAATGCTGCATTTGCCTCATCGTCATTGATGAATCTTTCAGCTGAAGGATCCCATTCCAGTTTCTTGTCCAGTTTCATGGCAATATGGCTGAGCAAACATACCGAACACGCCCTGTGGCCTATTTCTACGGGGGAAATGGGTTGCCTGCGTGACCTGATGCATTCCAGCCAGTTGGCATGCTGTTCATGGCTCTCATAAAGATGTATCTCATCCTCCTTGATTACAGAAGAAAGGATGGCAGGATCACTGGCATCCAGGGCCTTGCTGTTCGCCTCCTTGGAGACAGGATCCGTGGCTGTGGCCGTATAACTGCCCCTGGAGACAAAGATCCATCCTTCGCTTCCCTCGTACCGGATCCCATTGGGGAAGCCCCCGCTGGTGTACATGGTGATACCGTTCTCGTATGCTGCCTTCACCATAAAATCACCGTGTACATCCCAAAGTCCGGATATAGGGAACTGTGCCACTGCTTCAATAAATCTGGGTCCCGTGAATTCTGTATCCATCCCCCATGCAGCAGAATCAAAGTGATGTTGTCCCCAGCCGGTGATCATGCCGGCACCGAATTGCTCCCTTCTCAGCCAGCCTGGCCTGTCGTAACCCACCTGGGGATGAACACCTATTTCTATGTATGGGACAAAGGGGGTCGATCCGAGCCACATATCATAATTCAGGACATCGGGGACCGGCATTTCTGCTGCTTCGGGACCGGAAGGATCACCTGGCAAACCTACTTTTACCGTGTGCAACTGGCCGATTCGGCCATTCCGTACCAGCTCCGCAGCAATCCTGAACTGGGGTGAAGACCTTTGCTGGGTGCCCAGCTGTAGGATCACGCCCTGGCGGTGCACTATATCACTGAGCTGCCTGCCTTCCTCAATCGTCAGCGAAGTGGGTTTCTGCAGGTAAATATCTTTTCCTGCCAGGGCAGCTTCCATGGCAGGCTGGGAATGCCAGTGATCAGGTGTGGAAATGATAACTGCATCTATGTCAGGGTCAGCGAGCATCTCATGGTAATCCTCATACATTTTTACCTTCATATAATTCTCACTGGTCTGCTGTCCATAATGTTCTTCAATCAGTGTTTTGCCATCTGCCATGCGGTTCCTGTCCACATCACTTACAGCCACCAGCCTGGCATCATCATACTTAATGGTCTCGGCAATATCATGATGACGCGCGATCCTGCCACAACCGATCTGGCCGATATTGATTTTATTGCCCGGGGCATTTTTACCAAAAACCGATGCAGGAATTATCGTAGGTACCAGATAGGCACCTGCTGTACCAGCCATTGCTTTGTGAATAAATGATCTTCTTTTCATAGGTAAATATCTTACTGATTAATCCATTCTATACTTACTGGCTGTGCATAATCCTGCCAGACAGATTCAGCAGTCTCAGGACTAATCTCTCCATCAAATACCAGCGCCCGGTATTTCAAAACATAATCTTTTCCCGGATATAATGTCCATTTTTGATGCCTGATGGGACAGAACTCAAAATAAACATCTCCTCTTTCGTTGGCATCTTCCGGCCAGATCCTCATGGGTTCTGGATGGGCCCTGTTGCCTGGATGGCTGCAAAAGACAATACCGGAGGGGATGCCGGAAGGGAACCATCCTTCCACCTTGCACCAACGGGCATTCGTTCCATCTGCATCCTTCCTGTTTTTACCTTCCGAGGTCAGGATGCTGCTGTTATCTTTGTTCCACGCTGCAGTGGCCCGCCAGCCAATTCCTCCTCCATAACGGTAAGCGGATAATTCTATGGCTGAATCAAGGGGGTTATTCAATGTCGATGTAAAATCTATGAGCCAGCATGTCCTTCCCTCTATTTCGACCGGGAAGTTCTTTATGTGCCAGCTTTCATTAATGGCCACCTGGTCCGGTCCCCGGGCTTTGAAATTCACATGCTCCTGCCTGATGGTAAATCCACTGAACACCTCACCTGCCGTTTTGGAAATCAAGCCTGCAAAACGCACTGTCCCCTCACCAAGCACCAGGTTCCAGAAATCCACTTCCTGTCCCCCGACAATGGTTCTGGTCCACGGATTCCACATCCCGTAATGATGGTAATGATCCGCGGGCTGGATCTGCGTCAATATATTGCCTTCAGGAGATCTGAGTGGATGGATAAAACCGCTTTTACCGTAAAGGGGATCTACATTCTCAGGTGCTTCCAAAAAGGCATGTCGATAATCCAGTACCTTCTTTCCCCCGTAACTCAGGCTGATATTATGCCTATCCATCCCGGCATGATTTTTAACTCCTGGACCCGGAGATGCCATATTCAGTTTGATATGGAATTTTACTTCACTATTTGGTTCAATCACCTTATCAGGAAGGATCCAGAGTAGGGTATTATCACCAGGCTCCAACTGGGATTTTATGGGTACCATTCCCTGCTCACTTTCCCGAGAAACCTCAACCTGCAAAGAATCCCCGATCACTATCATATTACCAACAGCCACCCGGACAGGCAAAGGCAGTAATGCTCTCTCAGCAGTTCTTAAGACAAAAGAGTGAGTTTGTGAATGCAGCACGGACATTCCAGTCAGCAAAAAAGCCAGTAAACATATAATCCTGAAAAATCTCATTTTCTTAGCAAGATAATTAATTCATTACAATACATGAATAGATTAATCAAATTGATAAATTTGAATATGAAAAACTTTCAGTTATGAAACAAATATCTATCATCTTTCTAATCGTTTTTAACATTACGGGCTGTACTTCATCACCAAAATCAGGCGGCGTCAAACCCAATATCATCTGGATCATGATGGAGGACTGGGGATATGAATTATCCTGCTATGGTGCCAAGGGGGTCCATACCCCGAACATAGACCTCTTCGCTGCAGACGGTATCCGCTATACCAATTCATTCTGTACTGCCCCCGTCTGTTCTCCGTCCCGTTCCGCCATGATCACCGGCTTCCACCAGAACTATATAGGGGCCAACCAGCACAGGACCAAAGAACCGGGTTGGGAGAAGAAACAGCTGCCATATGGCATCATGCCCATTACCCACCTGCTGGAGGAAGCAGGCTATTATACCTGCCTGATGGAGACAAGAAAAACAGATTGTAATTTTCTGACCGACAAGCCTTTATTCATGGGCAAGGATTGGGGTGAAAGAGCCGATGGCCAGCCCTTCTTTGCCCAGATCACCTTTCCCGGCACACACAGGAAGTGGCTGCGTGATCCGGAACGTCCCATAGATATAGCCACGGTGGAACTCCCACCCTATTATCCCGATCTTCCACTGGCAAGGCGGGATTGGGCCAACGGACTGGAGGCTGCGCAGCGGGTGGACCGGCAAATTGGTGAGGTCCTGCAGCGGCTGGAGGATGAAGGGCTGGAAAAAAACACCCTTGTATTTATTATCGGGGACAATGGCCGATGCATGCCCAGAGGCAAGCAATTCCTCTATGACGGGGGGATACAGGTTCCCATCCTGGCCCGCTGGCCCGGCATCATCAAACCCGGACAGGTAAGCGATGATATGGTAATGACCATTGATATTTCTGCCACCATACTTGAGGTGGCAGGCATACAACCCGGGTATGAAACACATGGCAAAAGCCTCTTTGGCAAGGAAATAGAGAACAGAAAATATATTTTTGCCGCCAGGGACAAGATGGATGACACCTACGATGCCATGAGGGCCATCAGGTCAGCGGATTTCAAACTGATACACAACCTGATGCCTGAGCGGGCCTATTGCCAGTTTAACAGGTACAAGGAAGCAAGTTATCCGGTGCTGGCCCTGCTTAATATAATGTATATGAAGGGGGAATTGTCCCCTGAACAGGCAGCTTTCATGTCCCCGGTAAAACCTGAATTTGAATTATACGATATGCAGGTTGACCCCTATGAATTAAACAATTTGGCGGCCGACCCTGAATATGTGGATATTAAAGAAGAATTGCTGGTGGCACTGAATCAATGGAGGGAAAAGATTGATGACCAGGGCGTGACGGATAAATTTCGCAGCGGTGGCTGGTCTTCATCCTATCCGACCAGAACACTGGAAGAATGGGAGGAAATACTTTCCATATGGGAATCGTGGGTGTTCCGTGATCCGGAAAGTCAGATGGAAAGACCAAGCTTCCGGGAATACCCGGCCATTATCACAAACGCTCAACCGCCTGCTTGATCGCCATTATATGATCGGGGGTTGTACCGCAACAACCTCCGATGATATTGGCACCGGCGCCAACAAGATCCGGGACAAGAGATGCCATTTGTTCAGGCGTATCCGGAAAAACATCCTCCCCGTCTATGTTTTTCGGCAGTCCCGCATTAGCATGAACAAGTACAGGAATATCTGGGGATACCTTACGGATCTCTTTTACAATATCTATCATTCGCTCAAAACCGTTGCCGCAATTTGTGCCGATGATATTCGCACCGGCTTCCATGGCTGCCCGGGAAGCTTCAACTGGAGAAACGCCCATCATGGTCCGGTAATCTCCCTGTATGGTACGCTCAAAGGTGAAGGTACAGATCACTTCGAGGTTTGTATTTTCCCTGGCTGCTTTTATGGCCTGAACGGCTTCATCAATGTCACTCATGGTTTCAATGCAGATGGCATCTGCACCTCCCTTTTCAAGGGCGACGGCCTGTTCCTTAAAACCATTATATAGCTCCTCAAGGGTCACATCACCTGTAAGCAGCATTTTTCCAGTGGGACCAATGGAGGCTATCACCCAATTATCCACTCCTGCTGCGACGGAAGAAATCCTGGCGGCGGCTTCATTAAATTCTGCAGCCCGGTCAGACAGGCCGTAATGTTCCAGTTTTATGGCAGATCCTCCAAAACTATTGGTTTCCACCATATCGGAACCAGCTTCTATATAACTGCTGGCAATGTCCCCTACTTCATCCGGGTGATCTACACACCACTGTTCAGGGCATGCTCCGGCGGGCAGACCCTTCTGATGAAGAAAAGTGCCCCAAGCACCATCAGAGACAAGGACTCTTCCCGTATTCACCACTTCTGAGATTGTTTTTTTTGCCATGATCTTAATGAATAAACATTTCAGGAAAATAATCCCGCATGTCGAGTGTATCTTCCATTTCCACCTGAAGCTCAAGGAATTTATCGAACAGCTTGCTTACCCTTTCTCCATATACATCATCTCCTGCCAGGTTTACTATTTCATCCGGGTCGTTTTCCAGATCATACAGCAACATTTTTGAAGCATAAGGATATAGGATCAGCTTAAATTCGTCCTGCCGGACCATTCGCTGCCTATCCATATAACAACCATATATGGCATCATAGTAGCTATTGCTCCGGCTGCCATCTGCAAATGGCAATAGGCTGTGGAATTCAATGTGATTTGGTATTTCAGCACCGGCCAGCTCAAGGATTGTGGGCATTACATCCTGAAGGTAAACATCAGCTCCTACCCGTTTTCCGCGGGGTATGTCAGGACCAAGCACAAAAAGCGGGACCCTCATGGAATGATCATACATATTCTGCTTCCCCAACAGTCCATGATTCCCACAGGAAAGTCCATGGTCCGCCGTGAAAACAACATAGGTGTTCTCCCTTTTTCCTGAGGATTCAAGGGCTTCCAGTATCTTTTCCAGCTGGCTGTCCATATGGGAAATAATTGCATAATACTCCTGGCGATTGACCTTTATGGCGTATTCTGTCCTTGGAAAAGGTGCCAGCCTCTCATCCCTGAGGTCCTTTCCGCAGCCGATCAGCTCCATGTCCGGATAAAGAGGCAAAAAACTGGCTGGAACCGAAACATTTTCCAGGGGATACATATCCACATACTCCTCAGGGGATTGGCGCGGATCATGCGGCGCATTGAAAGCCACATACATAAAAAAAGGATCATCTGAATCCCTGGTACCCTCAAGAAAAGTAACAGCCTCATCAGCCAGTACCTCGCTCCAGTGCTTTCCTCCTTCCCAGAATCCACCAAACCGGGTATCCCAGGGGGTCCACTCTTTGTCTTCCGGACTTTTGGGACGGTTATACCCCTCCGGGCTTTGTTTGGGCATGCCTCCGCGTATATGTCCGGTATGCTGGAAAATACTGTCGGGTGCTACCTTGACATGCCATTTACCTGCCATGAAAGTCTGGTAGCCTGCATTTTCCATGAGATTACTCCATAACTTCCCCTGCCCGCCCCACTGGTCGAGGCTGGTTTCCGCCCGGTTGGCACGCCATACCGACAATCCGGTATTCAGCATGGTGCGGCTGGCCACACATACAGCCCCGTGCCAGCCACCCATATTGTAGGCATGGGTAAAGGCTACCCCTTCAACAGCCAGCTTATCGAGAGAGGGTGTGAAAACCTCTTCAGCACCCATGGCATTAACGGTATGGTAGCATTGATCATCGGCAAAAATAAACAGGATGTTTGGCCTGGGATCAGGCTTTCCAGTACTACAGGAGGTCCATACCATGGCAAATAAACAAAACGGCAGTAAAAAGTTTTTTCTCATACAAGCTTAATTTTCTGTTTTTAACTGTAGGCTAAATTCCCCGTCGATGATGATCCAACACTCAAATTCACATGATGAGGAGGCATCCTTTGCCTTCATCACATCCCCGTCCACCGCTATAATGGTTTTCCCATCCACCTTGTACTCAGCCGTAACCGAATAGTACTGATCTATGGCAGAATACAGGGTATAGGTAGATGATCGTGCAGTATCCAGGAAATCCACTTCCCCATCCTCAAAGTTGCCCCGGTATATTACGATAGGAACCTCAGGATGATCCTGGTTAACAGTCAGGTAAATGAGCAAATCTGCGCTGTCTGGCTTGAATCCCCAGCAATCGTCACAATCCACTGTTATTCCCATGTACTCATTACAGGCAAATGCCAGGATAATAATGACAAAAACCAAGAGTGCCTTTATATGACTGTTCACTTTCATTTTTCAGAACCAGGATATATGCTTCCGTGTATATTTCATCCGTTTTTGCAAATTTATAAAAACCAATAGGGACAACCTGAATCGATGCGGAGATAAATCATGGAACTTGTAATTGACATATTCATAATCAATAGATAATCCCCAGAATTTATCTCGCCAATACAGGCCGGCGGAAGGAACCAGTATGAAATTTGTACCAGGGTGAAGATCTGATCCCCTGTATCCTCCCCAGGTGATCCCTCCCCTGAGTTGAGCTTTGAATCCTGCAGATTTTGGCTGGTTCCTGTAAAAAGTAAAATTCTTCCCGACGGTAAGGGGCCAAAAATATCTTCTTTCCCAGAACTGGTAGGAAAGGGTGTCATTTTCAGGGCGGATTACCTTTAAGGCTTTGGTTCTCGCGAAAAATCCCGTGGAAGCAAACATATTATACTTATTCTCGGATACCCCTATCTCACCGCCGACCATCAGATCATCTGCACTGAAATCCAGTCCCGTTTCAATCCTGATCTCAGAGATCTCCGGTGACCGGTTATAATGTGCCTTGTTTTCAAGCAGGAATTTTTCCATTTTATCAGATTTGGCCTCTTTTGCCAAACTCAATGCATTGGTCGAATAATTTATGTTCTGGTTGATACTGGCACCATTTTCCAATAACAATTCAATGATATCTTCATCCCTGCTCATGGTTGCCAGGGCAAGGGCATGGAGTCCTCCTTTATTCTGCAAACTGGGATCTGCTCCCTCTTCCAGTAACAACCAGGCCATATCATAATCTGCATGCTGGGCGGCTATCATCAATGTGGTAAAGCCGAAAGTATCCTGGGCATTTAGATCTGCTCCTCTTTTGACCAATACCTTCGTGGTCTCATAGCAATCGTAATAAACAGCCATCATCAGTGGCCTTGTCCCGAACCAGTCCCCCGCCTCTACATCCGCCCCCTTCTCAATCAGCAAATCTGCAATTTCTGGATAGTCGTATGCAGATGCGTGCATAAGAGAGGTTAAATCCAGTTCATCTTTTGCATCTACTTTTGCACCGGCTTCAAGCAGCATTTCTGCCGCTTTAAGATGTCCGGTCCTGACCGCACCGATCAATGAGGTGACATTGTTATCCGGGGTGGCATTCACATCTGCCCCCTTGCTGATCAGGTATTCCATGATCTCCGTATACCCGTTCTGCGAGGCATACATCAGGGGAGTGACTCCATCCACAGTCGTGGCATCAACATCGACACCCCGTTCAATAAGGAATTTTACTATTTCCAGCTGCCCGTTGTCTGCAGCACGAATAAGATTGAACTCCCTGTCTCCAGAAAGGCTTGCTGCGGTATCAGATTGGACAACGACCTTGTAATCACCTAATCCTTCCATTGGCTGAAGGGACTGATTGGCAGGAAAGGCCTGCAGGGTATCAGTCTGTGCAGCCGGTTTGACAGCAGGTGTCTCACTGGTTGTTGTATCAACTGATTCAAGCACTTGCGAAAATCCTGTCGGAGGAAAAAACAGGAAAATAAGTATTATCAATACTCCGGATCTCATGATCATATCAGAATTGATTCCAAATATATACAATATCACCATGACTTACATATAGTATGGGGCAACCCTTTGCAAAGTAATTAAGTCTAATTTATTAACAGGTGAATGTTCGCTATTTCCTTAATTATAGGCGAATACTTAGAGAGTTAATGTTTTTCCACAAAAAAGCCTGTCAGTTTATAGGTCAGTTATTCTAACTTTGAATGATTATACAATATTATAATTATTCTAATCAGGGTTTATTAGATCAATAAGTATGATAAACAGAGTCGGTTTACTAGTTTTTATTATATGTGCTGCCCAAACATCTTTTTCACAGACAGGTGATGATGACTTTTACCTTGGACACGGATTTAATAGCGGAGACACCATTTATACCAATTCCGGGACCTTCTGGGATGCCGGGGGATTGAACAACTATGGCAGTAATGAACAATATACAGTCTGGTTCTGCTCAAATAATGGCAACCCCATCACCTTTGACTTTTCAAATTTTGCGACAGACTACCGGGGTACCTTTCCAAACCCGGCTCCGGGAGAGTTCCGGTTTTATGATTACATGACAATTTATTATGGTACTGACTCAGCCCAGGCTTATCATAACGATACACCACAATTTACCTTTACCTCTCCGGATGGTTGCATAGGATTCCGCTTCAGGTCTCAGCCGACTTCTCTGACTCAAAATGGCTGGGATGCCGAGATCACAGCCAATCCTCCTCCCTCAAACAACGAGCCCTGTACGGCAACCTCCCTTACCGTCGGAAATGTTTGTGCCCCTACTGTTTTCAACAATAAGGGAGCCTATGGAACAGGCATAGGGAGTCCCTCCTGCCATCAATTTTTCAGTGGGGATGTCTGGTTTTCTGCTGAGGTCCCGGCTTCAGGCCAGCTGAAGGTTGAAACCTTTGCCGGGACATTGGACTGGGCAGTAATGGTCATATATACCGGTCCGAATTGCAACTCCCTTTCTGAGTTTTCCTGTGATGAGACCAGTTCGGCCATGCCCACCAGGATCCTCACAGGACGAACTCCAGGAGAAATCATCTATGTCAGAATATTCGGCGACCAGGCCAAAACCGGAACCTTCGGGATCTGTGCATCAGACCCATCCGCACAAATTGCAGGTTATACCGGTCCCGGTGGTGTTGGCAATAATACTGAAAATGACCTCTGGCTGCGTGCGGATAAAGGTGTATTAAACAGCGGAGGTACGGAAGCATCTACGGGACAGTCAGCGCAGACCTGGAATGACCAGAGTGGGAATGATAACCATGTTACACAGCTTACCACCGCTGACCAGCCAGTACTGCTTGGCAATGTGATCAACGGCCAACCAATGCTTTCTTTTAATGGCATAAGCCAAAATATGACAGGGGAACTGGGACCTATATCAGCGCCCATCACTATGATTACGGTGAACAGGTTTACGGCGGCTGCTACAGATGCCTATGTAATGACCATTGGGAACCTGAACGCAAACCAGACGGTAAGTGTCAGCCGTGAAACGGATAATAATTATTACACTTTCACCCAGGGTGCCAAGTATTACGGTCCCCCGCTGGCAAACAACACACCCTATATCATTCATGCCAGGCACAATATCGCTTCTGCCTTCCATGAGGTATTCCTGAATGAAACAGCTTCCGCAGCTGCAGAATATGGGTCAGAGGTAATTACAGACGGATCTGTGATCCTGGGAGCCAACCGTGACCTAAGCACTTTTCTGGGAGGGGACATTGCCGAGGCCATTGTTTACAATCATATCCTAAATGCAGCTCAAAAAATCATCGTTGAAAACTACCTGGCAGCCAAATATAACCTTGTTATCCCAACAGACTTATATGCCCATCAAGACGTTCACCCTTATGATGTATCCGGAATTGGGCAGGTGGATGTAACCAACCGGCATACGGATGCCCAGTCTTCCGGGCTCCTGGCAGTAGGTAACCCGACCGATCTCGATGACGGGGAATTTCTCATCTTCGGACATGACAATGGAGATATCAGCTCATGGATCACTACTGATCTGCCCAATAATGATGTGAACCTGTTGCGGGTGGAACGTGAATGGCGCGTGAATGCTACGGGTGGTGACGGGATGGGAATGGTTACTGTCAGTCTCTTTGATACCATTATGCCTGCTTTTCCTCCGGAATTCCTCTCATTTATACTTTGGGTGGATGAAGATGGTGATTTTACCACTGATGCCATACCCTATCCAGTAATAAGGGCAGGGAACCAGTATATCGCTAACTCGGTTGACCTGCCTGACGGCTCTTATATTACCATCGGATGTGTCAGGCCGGTAGCCGGTTTTACATTGGCTGCTTCGGAGGGACCCGAATCCGTTGCTAATCCGCAAATTGAAGTTTCCCTCAATTATGGAGTTAGCACAGAACTCACCCTACAATACCGGGCCATTGATGGATCGGCTTCCGGTGATGGGGTTGATTACCTGCTCAATCCAGATGCAATTACCTTTCTCCCGGGTGCAAGAACCGCCAATATTGTCCCATTGATCATTGACAATGGTATCGCCGAACCAGATAAAACCTTTGAGATCCGTATCAGTTCTCCATCCCTGGGATTGATGCTGGGGACTGACAGTATCCATACCTATACCATCCTCAATGAGGATATCGATGTAGAAGCCATTTCTGATACAGACAGCATTGGATCCTGTTTCCCGGCCGAAGCCAATCTGGATGTAAACGTTACTGGAGCAGGCCCTTTCACCTATGCGTGGGCTCCCACAGACAGCCTGAGCGAACCGGGAATCGCCGATCCGGTTGCCAATCCTACCCAGTCAACCTGGTATGTGGTGGATGTGACAGACCAGGGCAATGGTACAACGGGGACTGACAGTATCTTTATTACTGTATTGACAGCTCCCGCACAGCCTACCATCACAGCTGGTGGGGCCACTACATTCTGTACCGGTGACAGTGTACAGCTCAGTTCATCGCCAGGAACCGCCTACCTCTGGTCCACCGGCGAAACTACCCAGGCCATCTGGCCCGGTATTAGCGGTAACTATTCGGTCACTGTATTTGATGAAGGAGATTGCCCCAGCGTTTCATCTGACCCTGTCCTGGTGACGGCCAAGCCTTCGCCAGCCCAGCCTGCAATAACGGCATCTGGACCAGTAAGCTTCTGTGAAGGGGACAGCGTGGATCTGGCATCCAGCCCTGCAACCTCTTACCTATGGTCAAACGGGGATACCAACCAGACGATCCGGGTAATTTCCAGTGGAAGTTTCTTTGTACAGGTTACGGATACAAGTGGATGCCAGAGCATTCCTTCTGCCTCGACTACGGTGACCGTTGGAAGTATAACGCCAACTCCCACAATAACGGTGAATGGCAGCACTGATATTTGTGAACATGACAGTGTTTTTCTGACTTCTTCACCAGGGATCGCCTACTTATGGTCAACCGGTGATACCACTCAGCGTATTGCGGCAAAAATCGCTGGTGATTATACCGTACAAACCCATAACAGGATGGGCTGTCTCAGTTTACCATCAGCCGCTGTAAGCATAAGCACCAGACCTGCTCCTGTCCAGCCTGTCATTGCATTCACTGGCAACACTACTTTCTGTGAGGGTGACAGCCTCGTGCTTACATCTTCAACAGGTATTACCTATCTCTGGTCCAACGGTGAAACTACACAGAGTATCTCCGCCAAAACAACCGGCAGTTATACGGTCACGGTAGCTAATGCGGATGGTTGTTACAGTCTGCCAGCGGATCCGGTCGATATCAATAAATTCGATTATCCTGTTCTCAGCCTGGTAGGTAAATCGGATGCCAACTGTAATGGTGAAAATTCAGGATCCATGGAGGTGATTGCTACCGCGGGTACATCGCCTTATGCCTACGAGTGGAGCAATGGACAGACCGGATCCGGCATTTCAGATATTGGTGCAGGTACATACCTGGTAACTACCACTGATGCGAACGGATGCCAGGACACCCTTAGCGAATCCATCGGTGAACCAACGGCCATGTTGATCGATGAGAGCATTACTCATCCAACCTGTGATGAGAGTTATGACGGAGCAGTGGAAGTCAGCGTATCGGGCGGTACACCTGGCTATAGCATTGAATGGTCCAACGAAAGTACTGGTCCGATCAGTGAGAAACTCGGTCCGGGTACAATCATGGTTGAGGTCACGGATGAAAACCAGTGCCAGGCAAATGAGAGCTACACCCTTATTGCAGAAAACGAAGCATGTATTACGGTTTTTGAAATCATTACACCCAATGGAGACGGGCAAAATGACACATGGATAATAACCGGGCTTGATATTTACCCTAAAACAACCGTACAGGTCTTTGACAGGTGGGGGAGAAAGGTATACTCCTCTGAGGGATACCCCCAGCCATGGGATGGAACACAAGACGGGAAGGTCCTGCCAATGGACTCCTACCATTATATCATCAATTTAAATAATGATAAAGATCCCATCATCGGGAACATTACCATAGTGAAATGAAAAAGATAATCCAGTACATCATCCCTGCATTTATCCTGGTTCTTCCGGCCATCCTGCAGGCCCAGCAGACCCCGATAATCAGCCAGTATATGATGAATAAATACCTGATCAATCCTGCCCTCGCAGGTGTCAAGGGTTATACCAATATCAGTTTTACCGCGCGGCAGCAGTACAGCATGCTAAAAAATGCCCCGCGGACTTTTGTTTTGAGTGGAGATACACGTTTACTGGAAGATAGCTGGATTCGACGGAAACAAAAAGTAGAAAAGAAAGCCAAGAATGCCAGCCGGAACAAAAATGTCGGTTTAGGAGGTTATTTTTATAATGACAGGAACGGGATAATAAATCGAACAGGTGCCCAATTTAGCTATGCCTACCACATCAATTTCAATAACCAGTACCAGCTGTCTTTCGGTTTGTCTATCAGTGCTTACCAATTCAAGATGGATATAAGTAATTCCCTTAGATACAATACTGATGACCCCCTGCTAGACAATAATAAGACAACGTTCTTTGTGCCGGATGCCAATGCAGGGATTTATATTTCAGGAAAGGGATTATATGCAGGCTTCTCCGCCTCACAACTCTTCGGATCATCGCTTAAACTGGGACAGAATGCCTATGAGAATTATGAGACTTTGAGGCATTTCTACCTCATCGCAGGTTATAAGTGGCTGGTGTCACATAATGTGATCATTGAACCCTCATTCCTGGCAAGGGCCACCGTTGATGCCTTTGTAATGGATGCAACAGCAAGGTTGTTTTACCAGACTAATTACTGGATAGGCGTCACTTACCGCAGCAACCAGACCATGGCATTCATGGCCGGATTTATGGTCGATGGCATATACCTGGGCTATGCCTACGACGCCTCAATGGGAGCACTTCAGAATTACAGCGGGGGATCCCACGAACTTATGGTTGGAATCAGGCTGGGGGATAACAACACCAGGAGGTCCAGGTGGCTGCGCCCGGATGTTTCGGAAATCGGTGAATAAGGGGACATTTGAGATCAACTGATCTCCTGTTTCGACCGGGCATTGACAAACAGGGTATCCCCTATGTCCTCAAATCCCTTGAATACTTTTTCGCCATCATGGTTCAACTGGTTTGAATGAATACCAATGATGGTGAGTGCCGCTTCCGCTGAATGTTCCTTGATCAGGGAATGGATGTCGGTTTCCTCATCGGGTCTCAGGATCTCAACATTCCGTTGAGAGATAGGGAGCCTCCCGGTTTGGATCAGCTCGAGTAATTTTTTGCGGGTGGTTTCTACATCATCCTCGAAGGTGATCTCAAAAACTTTCAGCTGCGCCTTTCTCATTTCTGGATGAGAGGATATGATAAAACCAAGCAGGATCATCAGGTTGGCATTGTTATAATCAATGCTCCTGATCCAGATGTGTATACCCTTTTTGGGTTTCAGGGGATTGGGTGAGCTGCCCAGGATACAAACATCATGACCAGCTGCTTCGATGAGTGAAAAATTCTCCACAATTTGTTTAAGGTTGCGGGGATCCTTCTTGTCAAATTCCAGCAGCATGGTATTATTCTCCATGCCGGATACTCCAGGGATCTGGATGACCTGGGCTATGGCAGAAGTATAAGACGGGGAGATCATGGTGTCTACATAAATATGATTCTGCTTCTCTCTTGTCATAGCCACCAGCTTTTCCAGTATTTCGCCGGAATTTTCCATGGATGATTTTGAGAAATAATTGTTGATATAATGTATGTAGGTCCCGAAACCATAACGGTAAGAGATCCAGTTCAATAGCCTCAGTGCATTCTGTCGCTCAAAAGAGGAATCCGAGATACAGATGGTGGATGGCCTCCATCGGATCTTGGCCCCTGAAGATCTGCGCTTTTGCAGGTATATCTGTATATTCCGGCTCAACTGGAAAATCGCATTGCTGAAGATGGATTCGAGTCCCCGCCTGTCCTTATGATAGTTGCTAATTCCAAGATAAATCAATACCAGGGCTGCAATGGCCAGGATGGCATAAAGGGAATTGATCTTGAACATTAGCCAGCCGCACATCAGGAAACCTATCAAGGAGATATACCACTTTGACCGGAAAACAGGCCTGTAGGAAGGATCCGCCCCAAAGTGAAAAAGGAAAGATATCAGGCATAATGAACCGTAAGTCACCATAAAAAACATAGAAATGATCTCTGCAACTGCATTGACATTCCCAGCTGCCACAAAAATAAAAGCTATCAGGCAGGTAAGCAGAGAAGCATTGTATGGCTCATTCATACTTCCCTTGCCTTTTGACAGCCAGCGGTTAAGTCCTTTGACCGGGAACGCCCTGTCCATCGCCAGAGCCTGCATGGTCCGAGGTGCCACCATGACAGAACCAAGCGCAGAGGAGATCGTCGATGCTGCCAGTCCCAAAGGAATAACCAAGGCACCATACAAGGCAATCTTACTCATTATCAACTGATTGTTTTGGAGGTCATCCGGACTGGCAGAGGTGTAGAGTTTCCAAGCGATGAAAATGTAAATGACCATCCCTGACACAGTAGCCAGGGTCGTCCCCAATGGTATTGACCTGGCAGGTTTTCTCAGGTCACCGGACAATCCAACGCCGGCAGTCATACCAGTAAATGCAGGAAATACAATTGCAAAAATAATGAAGAAATTGGAGAGATCGTAGGTACCCTGTCCTATCGTCCATATGCTCTGTTCCGGCACATAATCAGTCTGGCCGAGGAAAAAAAGGGTGAGCGAGGCGAACAGGATGGCTACTACAAAATAGAGGGCTTTGACACCCATGCTGGCACCCCTCTTCAGGATCAAGAGTGACAATAATCCCATGGCCGGCAGGCTGATGACCTGCCGAGGCAGCTCCATGTCCCATTCTTGCAAGGCATAATTAAAAAAAGGCTCAAATGCTTCAGTAAAGGCAATTACATAAAAGGCCACGCTAATAGCCTGAGAAAAGAAAAGGGAAATCCCTATCGTGGCACCGATGTTCAATCCGAAGGACCTGGAGATTACGAAATACTCCCCTCCTCCCTCAACGCGTCGGTTGGTGGCAAGCTCACTAAGCGCCAGTGCAGTGGGTATGGTCACCGTATGGCCTATTAGGATGACCAGTATCACCCCCCAGAAACCTATGTGTCCGACAGCCATACCGAAACGAAGAAAGAGGATGGCCCCCAGTATGGTGGATATTGCGGTAAAGAAGACCGGAAGTGTTCCGAAACCTTTTGTCTTTGTACCTGCCATTTAACAGCATTTAGTGGTGCATGAAAATTAGTTAAAAATTTCTACATTTGCAGGCCTTTTTGGCCAGGTGTAAAAAAGACCTCCCGGTCTGATCCCGGCCTGATCTGTTGTAATTAATTAATTTTCAGAGAGATGAAACTATTGTTGAAAGAGAAACTATTTTCCAGAAGCTGGTTCATCAACTATGCGCTGATAATCATTGGCTCCTTCATTATGGCTGCGGGCTATGTCTTCTTCATTACGCCGCACAGGATAGTACCTGGAGGAGTATACGGCATCAGCATCGTCATCCATTATCTCACAGAAGGTTTATTCAAATTTGCTCCGGGCGGTTTGCCAGTGGGGTTAATGGGCCTAATCATGAACATTCCCCTGACCGTTATCGGAATACGTGTCCTGGGACCCAGGTTCGGTATCAAGACCGTCCTCGGATTTTTTCTTACGGCCGGATTCATTGATTTGCAAACCCTGATATGGGGAACTGTTCCACTGGTGGAAGGAGATGTCCTGCTTTCTTGTATTTTCGGAGGTGTCCTGATCGGGTTCGGACTAGGACTCATTTTCAGGTCCAGGGCTACAAGCGGGGGATCCGATATCATCGCCATGATATTCGCTAAATACACCAGGTTACCTCTGGGACAATTGCTGATATATATTGATTCTGTGATCGTTTTATTGGGACTGCTGGCATTTGGGGACTGGAAAATACCGCTTTACTCATGGCTGACCATTTTCATATCGGGGAAAGTTATAGATGCCACCCTGACAGGGGCCAATTATGCCAAGTCAGTCTTTATCATTTCGGAAAAATATCAGGAGATCCAGGAGGTCATAATCCATCACCTGAACAGAGGAGGTACTCTTTTACATGCGTCAGGACTGTATGAAGGAAAAGATAGGCCGGTTATTTTCACTACCCTCAACAGAAGGGAACTCGTACTGCTTGAGAACCATATCAGAAATATTGACCAAAATGCATTTGTTACCGTAGTGGATGCCAAGGAGGTACTGGGAGAGGGCTTTAAATCCCTGAACGAAATCTAAACACCTCTTTGTATGGACTGAGCCCATCTGCCTGATTTGCAGTCAGCTATTACAGACGCTGACCTGCAGGATGTCAAGTCTATGCTTCGAGAATAGGGATTGCTAAATATTAGATAAATTCTGCCAAAATATTCTGCAAATGGCATTAAAATCAGTAATTTTATAACCTGATATCAGAACTTAATGCCCAACCAATTATGAAAAAATTGTTTTTCCTTATACCTGTTGTCTTGATTACTCTTAATATTAATGCTGTTTCTCCGATGGAAAAGGGAGACAAGGTGCCCAATTTCTCTGCAACCGATGAAAACGGGGATACATGGGAATTATCTGACCAGCGCGCAGATTACCTGGTAATCTATTTCTACCCGGCTGCCTTCACCGGTGGCTGTACCAAGCAGGCTTGCAGCTACCGGGACCATGTCCCAGCATTCAAATTGCTCAATACACAGGTGATCGGTGTAAGTGGAGACGAGTATGAAAATCTGCAAAAATTCAAAGCCTTACACAACCTGAATTTTACCCTTCTCTCTGATACTGATGGCAAGATTGCTGAATTATTTGGTGTACCAACCAGGGAAGGAAGTACCATAGAAAAGGAGGTCGATGGACAAATGCTTCAACTAACTAAAGGAGTTACCATTTCCCGCTGGACATATGTGGTTGACAGAAATGGCAAGCTTGTATACAAGGATGATGATGTACAGGCCTCCACAGATCCTGAAGTGGTCCTGAAAGCTATAACTACGCATAACGGACGAAAGAGCTGCGGGCAGAGGCAGAGATAGGTTTCTGTGCCGGGCATACTTCCGGAAAAATATTCAAAGGTTTTTATCTCGCCCCACTTTTTGTAACTTTTGGGCTGTACTGGAGTCTTTGTTATAGGAATAATTGCCTTTATGCTGAAGAATTACCTTACAATTGCCCTCCGCAACCTGCTCCGCCAGAAAGGTTTCGCCATCATCAACATTTTAGGATTGACCATAGGATTGACAGTCAGTGCACTTATCATTCTGTATATCATACATGAACTCGGGTATGACCGCTTCCATGATAATGCGGAAAGGATTTACAGGGTGGCAATTCATGGAGAAATATCGGGACAGGAACTCAATGTGGCCGTCTCATCTCCCCCTTTCGGTCCAGCACTGGTAAATGATTTCCCCGAGGTTATCGATTATACCCGGATAAACCCACCACAAAATATCCTGGTGACGTTTGGGGAAAAGAGTTACTATGAAGATGATATACTTTTCGCTGATTCATCATTCTTTAAATTATTCACCGTACCGTTTATTTATGGCGCCCCCGAAACAAGCCTTGAGGTTCCCCGGTCCATTGTGCTTACTAAATCGGTTGCCACGAAATATTTCGGTGAGGAGTATCCCGTGGGAAAAGTGCTGCGCTACAACGACCAGACTGATCTGACGGTGACAGGGGTATGTGAGGATTACCCGGACAATTCACATTTCACTTTTCAGGCATTGATCTCCTATTCCACCCTGGTGGAATTTAACGGAGAGCGGTGGATGAATACCTGGGGTAATTTCGCCATGTACAATTATATAATGCTTGACGAACAGGCAAACCTGGAATCATTGAGGGCTAAAATGCCTGATTTCCTTATAAAATATATGTCTGATGAAATCCAGGAGGCGGATATTCGCTTTGAAATCGATCTTCAGCCTGTCACCAGTATTCACATGCATTCCGACCTGATGGCTGAAATAGGGAATAACAGTGATATCAGTTATGTCTATATCCTGACGGCTATAACCCTGTTTATCCTGATCCTTGCCAGCATCAATTTCATGAACCTGTCCACCGCCAAATCTGCTAACAGGGCCCGCGAAGTGGGCATCAGGAAAGTAGTCGGATCTACCCGGAAACACCTGATCAGGCAATTTATAGGGGAATCGGTGATCATCAGCCTGATCTCCCTGTTCATCGCTTTCTTCCTGATGGAATTAATCCTGCCCGCCTTCAATACCATTACAGGAAAGGACCTGGATATGATGTATATACTGGACTGGCAATTGACCCTTGGGTTTATCCTACTGGCAGTAGTCGTAGGGATCTTCGCCGGAAGCTATCCCGCCTTTTACCTGTCAGCTTTTAATCCTCTTCGGGTCCTACAGGGGAGATTGAAGGCTGGGTCTTCAAACAGCCTCCTCAGGAACATCCTTGTCTTTATTCAGTTTACTGTTTCGATAGCATTGATTATTGGCACAGTTGTCATATACAAGCAACTAACATTTATGAGGGAAAAGGACCTGGGATTTGAACCGAGCAATGTAATCGTCATCTCTTTACGCAACCAGGAAACGAAAAGTAAAGCACAAGTCATCAAGGAAAAATTCCTCTCCTACCCGAATGTCCTCTCCGCCTCTCTAACGACGGGATTACCGGCAGGCCAGCTTTCCGGATCAGGATATTTTCCTGAGGGATACGGTGACAAAGATCCCTGGCTGATCTATGGGTTTTCTGTTGATCCAGATCTGATTGAAAAAACTTTAAAAATGAAGATCATCGATGGCCGCAATTTCAGCACTGAATTCACAACTGACAGTACAGCCGTCCTCATCAATGAAGTACTGCTCAAAAAACTGGCATGGGATGATCCCATTGGAAAAATCATTTATTCAGACCGAACAACACCCACCCCTTACAGGATCATTGGGGTGGTTAGGGACTTCCATATCCAGTCATTGCACCAGCAGATCAATCCCATCATGCTCAGATTCATGGGAGGACAGCCTAATTACATGATCATTAAACTTTTATCTGATTCTACCCCCTTAACATTGCTGGCCCTGGAAAATGCCTGGGAAGAAATCAATCCCGATATTCCTTTTGACTACCAGTTCCTGAATGAACGGATTGACCAATTTTATGCATATGAAAAGAAAATGGGGAATATATTTGTGTATTTTACGGTATTTGCCTTGTTTATAGCGGCCCTTGGATTATATGGGCTGGCCACTTTCATATCAGAACAGCGGACCAAAGAGATAGGGATACGTAAAGCCATGGGATCATCCATTGCAAGGATCTCCTATATCCTGTCCAGGGATTTCGCCAAACCGGTATTGCTGGCAAACCTCGTTGCCTGGCCTGCTGCCTGGTTTTCCATAAACAAATGGTTGCAGAACTTCAGTTTCAAAACAGACCTGGCTTTGTGGATATTTCCTGCTGCAGCCCTTTTAACCCTGATCATCGCCCTGATCACCGTAAATATACAAACCATCCGGGCGGCTTCGGCCAATCCGGTGAATTCACTGCGCTACGAGTAAGCCCTAATCATCCTGGTATCCTTCTGGAGTACCTCCTGTAACTGTACCTTTGTGGACTGATCTCCAATTCCTCCTGTTGGATATTCAGATCTGGAGAGAATTTAATAATGCTGATATAGGTATTGACATGCCCGCCGAAATCATTGATCCTTTCAAACTTATAAGGACCGAGAATGGGATCAGTCTCCATTTCTTCGGCAAAATATATGATATTCCTTCCGTATTCGGCCAGGGCTTCAACAAAGGCTAAAACCAGGTCATAACCGTAAACACTCAGGTTATATCCCCGGGGCATCACACGGTAAGGTTCCGTATAATAAATCTCCCGGAAATCCTTTATGAACTCTTTCATTTCAGGCTTATAATAATCCACATAGAAAGATGTGAAATAACTCATTTTCAATTTATGAAAATACTCCAGGTCAATATTCCTGAACCCATTCCATTGGGGCATACCAGCCACCTCGACCTGATACTGGTCAAGCAGATAGAACAGGGGACTGATCACATTGCTCACATAGGCTTCATTATCCGAAGGTATAATCACCAGATTTTCTCTATCATGGGTCAGTACATGGTTCATGTCTACAAAAACACTGTCATTCATCTCCACCTCTTTGAAGATCACATCTTCTAGGTCAGCTTTCTCAGATATCTTTTTGAATATCTGATCTTTCAGGAATTGTATCTTGTGATATTCCGTTGTATCTCCGTCATGGAACAAAATGATCGTCTTATCATAATTATCAGAGATATATTCAGCCCATCTTTTAAATTCCACATCATAACTGGGAGTCACCTGGAATACATATGGATTGTAACGGGCTATTTCTCTGTCTGAAGAAAATGGTGAAACCATAGGGATCTCATGCTGCCTGGCAAAATCCCCTACGAGCTCCAGGTTCCAATAATTAACCGGCCCAATAATGAGATCCATTTCTTCCATCTCCCATTTGCGGAGGATCTCCCTCGTCCTTTCTCTGCTTCTCTCAGTATCATAAACAGTTAAATTCACAGAGTATCCCTTCCTCTCTAATTCATGTATGGCAAGCAATGCACCTTCATAAAATTCCAGGTAACCTATGATCCTGGGATTGATCATATCCTTCCTGTCATCATCATCTTTCCTCAAGATGCCCTCATCACTCAACTCGAGGAGATCAAGGGTATCTGTCTCCACATCCCAGAAAAGGTCCAGCGGAAGAAGCATGGCAACACGGATGGTACCCTTGATCGGACCAGGCCGTATGCGCCTCCATTTCACCTCAGACCAGAATGGTATACCCAGGGTGTCATTATCCAGGGGCAAGGTATGGATCAAAATGGAATCTACTGGTAAAATTGCTGCTGCCGTATGGCCGTCTGCTTGCCTGGGAATTTTGATGTATTCATCAGTTTGTAGTCCCCCCCATCTAAGCTCAGGATTGATCTCCTTGATCTCCTCAATGCTGATATCATAATAAACAGAGAGGCTGTACAAAGTTTCTCCTGCTTTGACATAATGATAAATGAAGGAATCAGCCGTGAAAGTATTTTGTGCCGTGGAAGGTTCCTTTCGTCTTGGGATTTTAATTACCTGGTTGACTTGCAAATCTGTTACGCTGATATCCGGGTTTGCCCGCTCGATTTCAAGTACATCTATGCCATATTTCCTTGACAGGAAATACAGTGTTTCACCCTCCTGGACCACATGGCTGAAATATTCTTCCGTTTCCCTTGTTTCGGATGATTCATCTACTACAGGTTCTGATGGGATCTTCAGTACCATCCCAACCTGGAGTCCGGCGAAAACATCGGGATTCTCAGCTGCAATACCCTTCTGTGAGACATTGTATGCCCTGCTTATCCCATACAAAGTCTCTTTTTCCTTTACAATATGGATGTAATAAACCTTGCCTTCCAGGATAATCTTATCTCCTGAGCGGTTGACAGGGGAAGCTTGTTCCTGAGCAAGGATTGTGGGTGTGCAGACCCACAGGGCCTGAAGGATTGAAAACAGGATGAAGTATGGGATCCTCCGGATCATACAGATTTGAGAAAGTTATTCACGTTATCTTCTATTCTACGCAATGTATCTGAGTAATCACTTCTGACAAATTTTTCACCGGTGATATTCTCGTACAATTCGATATACCTGTCTGTTACCTCCTGTACAAATTCATCAGGAATTTCAGGCATCACCTGTCCTTCCAATCCCTGGAAATCATGATCCATCAACCATTCCCTGACGAATTCCTTTGACAATTGTTTCTGTCCGGCATCCTTTGCCTGCCTCTCTTCATAACCCTCAGCATAAAAATAGCGAGAGGAATCAGGTGTATGAATCTCGTCAATCAGGTAGATCCTTCCATCCTTTTTACCGAATTCATATTTGGTATCAACAAGAATCAGGCCTTTTTCTGCGGCCATTATTGTTCCCCGCTCAAACAATCTGTGGGTATAATCCTCCATCAGGAGATAATCTGCCTCGTTTACGATTTCCCTGGATATAATATCTTCCCTGGAGATATCCTCATCATGCCCCTCTTCCGCTTTTGTGGCCGGGGTGATAATGGGACTGGGAAAACGGTCATGCTCCTTCATACCCTCTGGCATGGGCACACCACATAGGGTCCTTTTGCCTGCCTTATACTCACGCCAGGCATGCCCCGTCAGGTATCCCCTGATCACCATTTCCACCCTTAAAGGTTCCGCCATAACACCAATGGTAACATTAGGGTCGGGAGAGCTTAGTTTCCAATTGGGAACAATATCTGCAGTAGCATCCAGGAATTTATTGGCAATCTGGTTAAGTACCTGTCCCTTATAAGGGATACCCCGCGGCAGTACGACATCGAATGCTGAGATCCTGTCGGAAACCACCATCACTAGTAATTTGTCATCAATATTGTACACATCCCTTACCTTGCCTTTGTAAAGATCAACTAATCCGGGAAAATCAAACTGGGTTTTTGAAATTGCTTCTTCCATAATTTTTACTTGTTGTTCTTGTCAGTATTAGTGTTAGTATTCTCTTCTTCATTTTCCTTAGCATCCTCTTTGCCATAAGCTTCCACTATGTATTTCACCAGCTTATGCCTGATAATATCCCTTACATCAAAATAAACGAGGGAAATCCCCTTGATATTCTTAAGCAGGTCGACAGCCCTAAGCAATCCGGAATCCCGTTTATCCGGCAGGTCGATCTGGGTAATATCTCCAGTCACGATAAATTTAGCATTTTTTCCCATCCGGGTGAGAAACATTTTCAACTGATTTACCGTCGCATTCTGTGCTTCGTCCAGGATGACGAAAGCATTATCAAGTGTACGGCCCCGCATAAAAGCAATGGGGGCTATCTGTATGGTGTTGTCTTCCAGGAATCCCTTCAGCTTTTTTGAAGGTATCATATCATCTAATGCATCATAAAGCGGCTGAAGATAAGGGTCAAGTTTTTCCTTGTAATCCCCTGGAAGGAATCCCAATCGCTCACCTGCTTCAACTGCCGGACGAGTCAGGATTATACGTTTAACTTCCTTGTGTTTCAGGGACCTGACCGCAAGGGCTATGGCGGTATAGGTTTTTCCAGTGCCAGCAGGACCGATGGCAAACATCAGATCATTCTTATCACAGCTTTTAACGAGGACTTTCTGGTTTACTGTCCTGGCCCTTATGGGCTTACCGCTATCCCCATACAGGAGTATATTCCCGGATACTTCCTGATTGGCCAGAATCTCCCTGCCATTCCCCATGAGGAGCTCTTCCAACTGCTCTTCATCCGGATTTTCAGTACGTTGTAAATAATCAATATAGTGGTTCAGGGTTTCCTCTAACCTTTCAATCTCTTGATTTTCACCTTTGATAATCAGTTCACTACCTCTTGCGACAATCTTCAATTTTGGAAAGACTTGCTTGATTCTGTCAAAACGGGAATTGTTTATTCCAAACATTTTCACAGGATCTACTCCTTCTAAATATATTTTCTTTTCAATCATTCAAAATACATAATATTGATTACTTTTGGATATTGCAAAGTAAATTGATTTTTTCGAGTCCACAATATTTAATTCTGCCAGGCTAGTACCTCCTGAAATGACCATTGTTACCCTCACAACTGACTGGAATGCAAATGATTACTATGTCGGGACCATTAAGGGCAAAATCCTTAGCCAAAGCAACCAGACACAGGTTGTGGACATCAGCCACCAGGTACAGTCTTATAATATAAACCAGGCAGCTTTTGTGCTCCGGAACTGTTTCTATAATTTCCCAAAAGGCAGTATACATATCATCGGAGTGAACACGGAGGGAAGTAAGGACATGCCATTTCTGCTGGTGGAATATCAAAAGCACTATTTCATAGGTGCAGACAACGGTATTTTTGGTTTACTGTTCAGTGACGGACCGGAAAAAATCATTGAGTTAAAGTCCCCTGCCGAACTTCGGAGTTTTACCAGCTTCAGCATATTCGCCGAAGCAGCCTCGAAACTGGCAAATGGAGACAAAGCTGAGTCTCTGGGCAAGGTGGTAAAAAAGTACCAGGAAAGGATCCCACTCAGAGCAGCCATTGATAAATCTGTAATAACAGGTTCAGTAATTTATATTGATTCCTTCCGTAATGCCATCACCAATATAACCAGGGACCTCTTTGACAGGATCGGTGAAGGCAGGGCATTTGAGATCTACCCGCAGAATAACTACTATATTATCTCCCGCCTGAATAATTTTTACCACGAGACAGCTCCGGGAGAAATCCTGGCTATGTTTAATTCTGTTGGACTCCTTGAGATAGCTATTAGTAAGGGAAATGCTGCTGACCTGCTGAACCTGTCTACCAACTCCAGCATCAGGGTAAAGTTTAAAGAAAAGTAAAGATATAGTATGAATAGCAAGGAAGAGATATTGGTAGTTTTCCAGGAACTGCTGGAGATCATGGACAGGCTGAGAGCAGAATGTCCGTGGGATAAAAAACAAACAAATGAATCGCTCAGGAACCTGACCATTGAAGAAACCTATGAACTGGCAGATGCCATTTTGGAGGAAAATACTGATGAGATCATGAGGGAACTGGGCGATTTGCTGTTACATATTGTTTTTTATGCGAAAATTGGCTCAGAAACTGGCGATTTCGATATGGCGGATATCATCGAAAACCTGAATAAAAAACTGGTCTATCGTCATCCCCATATATTCAGTGACGTAAAAGTCAATGATGCAGAGGATGTTAAAAAGAATTGGGAAGAACTAAAAATGCGTGAAGGGAAAAAAGTCCTGGAAGGAGTACCAGATTCCCTGCCGGCCATGATCAAAGCCAACCGTATACAGGAAAAAGTCAGGGCAGTAGGTTTCGACTGGGATGAGAAAAGCCAGATCTGGGAAAAGGTCAGAGAGGAACTGGAGGAGCTTGAGATTGAAGTAAGAAATGAAGATCCCGAAAATACCGAATCCGAATTCGGTGACCTCCTGTTCTCAGTGATTAATGCTGCCAGGCTTTATGGCATTGATCCGGAAACAGCCCTTGAAAAAACCAACCTGAAATTCATCAAACGATTTGGATACCTCGAAGAGAACACAATTCAGAAAGGACACAGCCTGAAAGACATGAACCTGGATGAGATGAATAAAATCTGGGAACAGGCCAAAGATTATGACTAAGCATGCCGGCATTATGAATAAATACCTGATCTTAATCTCTTCCGTAGTTATCTCAGTGATCACAGCCTGCAATTCACAGACTGAACCTCAGATCATGACCGTTCTTGGTCCCATTTCAGCTACAGAGATTGGTACAACCCTGACTCACGAACATATACTGGTGGATTTTATTGGTGCCGACAGCAGTGGCTATCACCGCTGGGATAAGCAGGCTGTTATTGAAAAGGCAGTTCCCTTCCTGGAAGCATTACAAGCAAAAGGATGCGAGACATTCATGGAATGCACCCCCGCATACCTTGGACGTGATCCTGAATTAATGAAAAGTCTTGCCCTGAAAACAGGCCTGAACCTATTAACCAATACCGGTTTTTACGGATCTGGAAATAACAAATTTTTACCATCCAGGGCCTTTAACATGAGCCCACAAGAACTAGCTGCTGAATGGACCTCCGAATTTAACACCGGTATTGAAGGCACAGATGTCAGACCAGGATTTATCAAGATCTCAGTCGATAGAAATGATCCCCTCATTCCCATGCATGAAAAACTGGTTCGGGCAGCTGCGCTTACCCACCTGGAAACCGGACTTGCCATCATGTCACATACCGGACCTGAAAAGCCTGCTTTTGATCAGCTTGGAATTCTTGCAGAATATGGTGTATCCCCAGAAGCCTTTATCTGGACGCATGCGCAGGCCGGCACCCTGGATGGTTGGATCAAGGCTGCCCGTATGGGGGCATGGGTTTCACTGGACAATATAAATGAGAAAGGGATTCAGGAGTATATTGAAAATCTATCGGCATTAAAAGCTGCCGGTTTGCTTAGGCAGGTTTTGTTATCACATGATTCTGGCTGGTACCGGGTGGGAGAAGAAGATGGAGGCAAGTACATGGGATATACCACAATATTTACAATGTTGATCCCGGCATTGCTGCAAAACGGTTTTGATCATGAAGATATAGAACTCCTGCTTCATCAAAATCCAGCACACGCATTCGCCATACAAGTAAGGAAAATTTAAATACCTTTTACCATGAAAACATTAATAAGAATTATCGCATTTATATGGCTTCCTGTGATGGCCATTACCTGCAACTCCTCCAAAACACCTGAAAAAATCCTCTTCTATGTCGGATCCTCAAATGGATCTCTAGAGCAATCCATTTTTCTTTGTGAGCTCAATTACAATAGCGGGCAGGTTGCCATATTGGATTCATTCCCGGGCAGCAAAGCATCATCCTACCTGGTACTGTCGCCAGATAAAGAATTTCTCTATGCCATTGACGGGACCCAATCCAATCCTGAAAAAAAACATGCATCAGTAGCGTCCTTCCGGGTGACGGATTCTGAAGGCAGACTGAATATAGTGAACAGGCAATCCAGCGAAGGCAGAGGACCATGCCACGTCTCCTGCCATCCGGATGGTTCTTTTATTTTTATCGCCAATTACTCTGAAGGGAACATAGCTGCCTACCCTCTCAATAAAGATGGTAGCATTGCACCTGCAAGTGATGTGGTCCAGCATACAGGGAGTGGTCCCGATAAAAGACAAACCAAGGCATATGCCCACCATATTATGGCGGACCCGTCCGGCAAATATGTACTGGCCACAGATCTGGGTGCAGACAAGGTTTTCATCTACAAATTTGATCCTAAAAATGGTAAACTAACACCTAACCCTGAACAGGAATTCTATAAAACAGAACCAGGCTCTGGTCCCCGGCACCTGGCTTTCCATCCAAAAAAACCCTACCTGTATATTGTCCATGAACTGAACGGTACTCTTACATCATGTAAGTACAACCCAAAAACCGGTCAGATAGAAGAAATCAACACGGAAAGTAACCTGCCAGCTGATTTCACCGGCAATAATTATCCTGCAGCTGTTCGAGTACACCCAAATGGACAATATGTTTACGCCTCAAACCGTGTAGGTCATAACAGCATTTCTGTGTTCAAAATCACGGATTCAGGGGCTGTCGAACGCATACAAGTTATGGATAAGGTACCCACTCATCCAAGGGATTTCAACATTGATCCACAAGGTAAATACTTACTGGTGGCAGGCCAGCAGGGTGACGCGATAGAGATATTCACGATTGAGACCAATACTGGTATGTTAATCCGTACCGGACAAAAGATTCAGATGAAAGCACCGGCCAGTATCCTTTTCAGGGAATGATGGAAGATCAATTTAGCTGGCTTATCGGCAAATTACTAAGCGTTTGTTTCAACCTTCAGAACCACTGACATCTCATCGAGGCCTGATCCTGGAAGCCGGACAGAGAGTCCCTCTTCAGTCAGTTCCCAGGCAAGTTCCTCTTCCGAACCGAGCAGGTATACTTTGCTGATAGAAATTTCCTTACCTGCTTTTTCCTTAGTGAAAGATGTCAGCATAATATCACTGCTAGTTTTCGGTTTTCCCAGGATGCATGCGTAAATGTCTTTCCCTTTGGAAGTATAACGTATATCTGCACTTGAGTACTTGATCTTCAGAAATTGCTGGTGGAACTTAAAATGCCCCTCAGGTTCCTTCGTAGGTCCCTCCCCAAAGGTATACCATGGCCTTGTTTCGTAGATTGCCTCCCCGTATTTACCAAGCCAATCCCCTATGTCCAGCAGCACCTGTTTCTGAATATCAGGAATGGTACCATCAGCCTTGGGAGAAATATTCAGCAACAATACACCGTTCTTGCTTACTATATCAATAAGGACATGCAGAATATCCTCAGATTCCTTGACCTGCAGGTTCTCTGTATAGCACCAGCTCCCCTTGCTCACTGTTTCATCTGTCATCCAGGGTTCCTGGCCGATCTTATTTTTCCTTGATTTCTCCAAATCGTCAACGCTTAATTCAAGGGGAAGGTCATCCTGTTTGCGAACAATAACCACATCCTTATCCCATTTTTCGGCCTCATTTAGATAGTAAGCACAATACTCCTGCCGGATGGTTTCCGGTATTTCGTCAAGCACATAATCGAACCACATGATATCTGGCTGGTACTGGTTTATCACCTCTTTCAATTTTGCAAGCCATATTTCCTCCAGCCATTGGTCCTCTGGTATATTTCCATAGAGGTATTTTAATTTCTCATCATCAGAAGAGGGAGGCATTCCTTTAAAAAACGGAAAATGGCTTAGCCTGTAACCAAGATCATTCGAATCGACCGGAATACTGTCATGCCGCTGGAGCTGTTTGGCATGGTGGAAGGTAGTTATGAATTTCATATCCCTTGCCTTGATAGCCTCAGCCAGTTCACCCGTAATATCCCTTTTCGGTCCCATTTCCTTTGCATTCCAGGGAGTGGCTTTACTGGCCCACATGGCAAACCCATCATGGTGCTCAGCTACAGGTCCCGCAAAACGTGCACCTGCCTTAACAAAAAGGTCCGCCCATTCTTCAGCATTAAAACTTTCAGCCTTGAACATGGGGACAAAATCATGATAACCAAATTCTGAAGGATGGCCATAGGTAGCCAGATGATGCTCGTATATTTCATGTCCCTCAAAATGCATCCATCTTGGGTACCATTCACTACCAAAAGCAGGGACTGTGTAAACCCCCCAATGAAAATAGATGCCAAATTTTGCATCCTGGAACCATTGGGGAGCAGCCTCATGCCGGGCTAGGGATTCCCATCCAGGTTCATATTTTCCGGATTCGGATCCTGGTGAACAGGCTGGTAGCAGAAAGATAAATATACAAGCCACAAAGACCGAAATGGTCTGCAAAAAGGGGAATTTTTTAGTTTTCATTATATTAAATTGATTGGTTCTTTCTGAATAGAAAATATATTCGTCAATATACAAAATCCATCCTTTGCCTGCTAGATCCCTTGCGGAGGTTTATCAAGCTGGATCCTGTACATTGCACCAGGAGCCCCAATCCACTGAATCGTCAGTAAGCCATGGGAAGTCCACAAGTTCACTCATCCGAGCCCTTTCAAGATCCAGTACCCCTGACCATGGTTTCAGGTTTTGGAATCCTCATCTGGCATTGGTTCACCGGGATCCCGGGCCCCGCCCCAGGCTGTTTTCGAAAGGGGGGTATTCCAAACTGAAGGTATTCTCCGGGAAGATAGGCCAGGCACTTCTCTACGGCAAGTCTACCCTCAACACCAGTTAAGCTGTAATCCCTGATGATTTCTCGCTTGGTTTCCTTCTGAGTCAATACCTCTGCTTCCATAGGCTGAAAAAAATTAAAGCTCTTGAAATCTCTCCTTCAGCATGTCCATCATATATACATTCACCTCCCATTGGTCTGCTATGGGCTGTTTTGTATAGGGAAGAATGGTCATATACGGATAGGGGCCGAATTCGGGGCTTATGGTAAAATATTCACGCTGCTCACTTTTAGCCCTTTCCAATATTTTTTTCCACCATGAAATATGCTTTTCTACGACCTCCTTCCATTCAGGGGCTCTTGGATCAGGGATTTGCGGTCCTTCCTGGAAACCCACCCTTGCATGTATATGGTCAGCCCTGGCAATGGCAAGATTCATGGTTTCTTCCTGGTTTTCCAGTAAACTTTCCCCTACATTGCACCAATGGCTGAAATCGGCTCCGATCCGTAGATCGGGATTTGCTTCCAAAAATTGTCTTGTGATATGGGCAGCAAAAGAAAACTTCCCCCTGTGGGTTTCATGTACCACCGGAAATCCAGTATCTCTGGTGAAAGCCAATGCGGCATTAACCAGCTCCATGTTCTGGCCGAAGGTAAAGAAGTCAATACCAGTCTGGGAATCAATGAGTATGGGATTACCCGTCGCGAGATTATATAATCGACTGACATACTCCTTCTTATGCTCCTCGAAGTTCAGGGTCACCGTCTCCCAATGCTGGCCCAGGTACAACAAATCAGCTTTCTTTAATGCAGTGATAACTTTATCTCTTTCTGCATTATCAAAGGGAAGGCTTAACTCCACCCCGTCATAACCTGCATTTTTAACCTTTGATGTAAACTCCCTGATGGGAATATCATTGTTTCCCCACATGGGACAAAAAAAGAGGATTTTCATAAATAATATTTTACTGCCGTATCACAGTCGTAAAATAACACTTATTTAGAACAAATCCACATTAGTAGTATGATGCCTGGTTAAAGCCTGGTTCCCATTCGACCTCTCCCCAAGTACCAGTCCCCTGTTCATTGTCAGGAACGACACAAATAAAACAAGCAGGCCGGTAAGAAGTATAACATAAGTTTTCCTGGTGACCTTTCTCCATTCCTTCATTAATACACCGATGATGAAGCTGAAGAATATGAGCATGGACATATGGATAACCCAGCTTGCAAATTCAAAAACCCCCATTCTTACATGAGCCAGCCCGTAAAAGAAAAACTGAAAATACCATAGTGAACCGCTCAATGCTGCCATCAAATAATTCACCCCGTTTATTCTGAGTCCCGCTCCAGTTCTGAGCCGGAGTTCTTTCAATGTTCTGTTGCGAATGCTCAAGGGGATAAACCAGGCAAGATTGGTTACCAGGCATCCCATGGTGGAAAGGATGATTTTTGAATTGCCCTCAAAATGGCCGGCACCGAATTGTGCAGCAACATCCGAAACAGGCTGCCCTATATCCAATGAAAGTCCGAAAACGGCAGACAGGACTCCGGCAATAATGGTCAGTGTCAATCCCCTGCTCATATTAAAGGTAAGTTTCTCTCCTTCCCATGTTTTTTCCCTCAGGTCCTTCTCCTTATTAAACCCAGCCCAGCCACAGATCGCTACACCGACAACAGCAATGATCATTCCCAGCAGAAGTACTTCTCCTCCTTCTTTCTGGAAAAGCTGTACAAGCTCACCATCAAGCATTGGTTTTGCCAGTGTACCCAGTATGGCGGAAATGCCAATTGAGATAGTATAGGTAAGGGAAAATCCAATGTGCCTGATGGCATATCCAAATGACATCCCTCCGAAACCATAAGCTGCCCCCAGGAGAACTGCTTTGATCATTACCTCCCTCGAGGATTCTTTAAAAACTGTGATAAGATCGGGCACCGTTAGAAATCCCAGGATAAAGGGCATTATCATCCACGCAAACAGAGCCTGTATTATCCAGTAAGATTCCCAAGACCAGCCACGCACTTTCTGAAATGGGACATAACAGGTGGAGGCAGATATTCCACCCACAGCGTGGATGGTAGTCCCAAGGACCGGGTTGGGGGTTGGTACCATCATATTTGTCAGCTCAAATCCAGAAGTATCTTCATTACCTTGCCTGTATCCTCTGCCCATAACCTGAGGGCCTCACCGGTATCTTCCGGCCGGACCTGCCGGGTGATCATCTGGTCTAAGGGAAACTGGCCCTTTTCCATGTATGATATTACTGCCTTGAAATCTTCAGCGCTTGCATTCCTGGATCCCATAATATCGAGCTCCTTTTGTACAAATAGTTTGGTTGCAAAGGATACTTCTTCCCCTGTATATCCAATACATACAACCCTTCCGGTGAAAGCAACCTCATCAATGGCTGCCCTGTAGGTAACAGGATTCCCAGCAGCTTCTACCACCACATCCGGACCATCCCCACCTGTGAGTTCTGTAAGCATTTGATGCAGGTCGGATTCCTTTGAATTGATCAAAAATCTGGCCCCTAACTTTTTGGCAAGCAATAGTTTCTGGTCATCTATGTCCACAGCAATCACGGTTGCACTCCTCGCAGCAGCACCGACAATGGCCCCTGCCCCTATCATCCCGCAACCCAGCACCAGGACAGTATCAGCATTGGTAACCCTGGCACGCTCGATGGCATGAAATCCAACCGTAAGGGGTTCAACCATGGCAAGTTCCCTATCGTTCAGCCCGGGTGCTTCGAGAATTTTTTGCCAGGGAACAAGCAGGAACTCTTGCATGGCTCCATCGCGCTGCACTCCCATTGTTTGGTTAAACTGGCATGCATATTCCCTTCCTCTTCTGCACGAGGGGCACTGTCCGCAATTCGTATATGGCACCACGGTTACAGACAAACCAGGTTCAAAAACCTCCGGAACATCCCCTCCAGTCTCTGCTATCTCTGCAGAAATCTCGTGTCCGGGTACCCTCGGATATTCTACCATGGGGTTTTTTCCAAGGTAGGTACTGAGATCCGATCCGCAGAATCCCACATACTTCATTTTCAGCAATACCTCACCCTTCCCGGGTAAGGGAACTTCACTTTCCGTAACCTTGACCTCCCCGGGCTGACTTATAATTATTCCTTTCATCCTTTTGTATATATCCTGCCTAGACATATTTATATCTCGGGTCAATGAGACCCTCACTTTTCATCTCTGCCCAGAAAACATCCGGGATCTCACGCTGAAGAATTTCTACATTCCGGTTCATTTTTTCAGGCTTGCTTGTATTCAATGCCATGCTGACAATGGCCGGATGTGACATACTGAAATGTATACAGGCATCGCCCGGCAGAACCTCATGTTTCTGGCAAATTTCATCAAAGCGCGCTCTCCATGGAAAAATGATCTTTCCCTTTGTACTATCCACTGAGATATCCTGATAATCAAACAGCTTGCCTCCAGTCATAAATCCACCATGAAAAACAGCTGAATTAATGATCCCGACACCATCATTTTGAAGCTGGTCAATGAATTCCAGAAGGCCGGGTGGATGATTGAAGATGGTAAAACTATTGGCAAGCATGACCCAATCGAATGGAACATGTTCATACAATTCCCTGATGGTCTTCCAGTCCTTCGACCCTATCCCAACTGCTTTTACCCTACCCTCCTTCTTCAGGTCGAACAATGCACGGTAGGACTCCAGTATCTCTTCCAGGCGATTCGCCCTGCCTTCATCTTCCCTGGCAGCAAACAGGTATTCATCCGGATCATGGACGGACACTACCTCAGCCCTGTAGGTACCACCAAGTAAGCTATTCCCCTGTTCATGGCATTTCACTATTCCCTCATAGCCAAAGGTCTGCAGGGCATCATGTTTCAGGTCAGCCCAAGCACCTGGTTCAAAGTTGGGTTCATCGCTTTCCAGCGGCACCCTGTACCATCCAAGTTTATTGCTTATGATAATATCTTCAGGATCAACACCGAGTTCAGCCAATCCTTTGCCTAAAACCTCCAGTGCAAGTCCTGCTCCATACTTACCTGCAGAATCAATGACCACTGGTTTTTCTGTGCATTCGAACCATTTCTGCATGAGTGCCAGCTTGTCTTTAAAGGGAAGTGCCCTGTACAGGTTTCCAAGGTAGCTGGTACCGTAAATAATCTGTGGTACACTCAACCCCGTTTTACCGAGTGGATTCTTTTCTGAAAGTTTCATTGGATATCCTGTTTAGCTCAATCCCTGCCTCGTCCGGTAACCATAAATGCTGATGACAACAAAACAAATAAATGGCAGGATGAATGATACATTTTCAGCATGCATTGAGAAAACCGTGCCCTGCTTTATAATCATTCCTTGAAGAGGTGGCATGATGGATCCACCCAAAATGGCCATGATTAGTCCGGCTGCCCCAAATTTAGCATCCTCTCCGAGTCCCCTAAGGGCAATCCCATAGATCGTCGGGAACATCAAGGACATACAAGCGGATACTGCAACGAGGCAATACAATCCGCCAATTCCATTAATAAAAATGACACCCAGGATCAGCAGAGCACCCCCGATTGCAAGGAACATCAGCAATTTACCCGGTTTAAAGTACTTTAACAGGAAAGTACAGATAAACCTGCTGGTTACAAAGATCGCCATGGCAACAATGTTATGTTGCTGGGCAAGGATCTCGGCTTCCTGCTCTCCCATTCCCTGTTCCATAAAGATCCTGGTCCCGTAATGGATGATAAAGGTCCAGCACATGATCTGTGCGCCCACATAAAAAAACTGGGCGATCACGCCTTCCCTGTACCTTGAAAGACTATAAATTCGTTTGAGAGTAGGTATAAAATTGATGGAATGATTCTGATCAGCATTTCTTGGCATTCTGACCATGGCGATAATGACCAGCATTACCAGAATAACTATGCCAATAACAATATATGGGTTGGCAAGCACACCCAGGTCATGGTCTTTCACAGCTTCAAATTCAGCTGGTGACAAATCCATGCGAGCTGCAGTGTCACGGGGATCCAGCCGAGCCTGTATGAAGTTTTTGGCAACATACATACCTGCCAGTGATCCCATGGGATTAAAGGATTGGGCAAAATTCAAGCGCCTGGTAGAAGTTTCTTCGTCGCCCATGGAAAGAATATATGGATTGGCACTGGTTTCGAGGAACGAAAGACCGCATGTCAGAATAAAATAAGCGAACAGGAATGGTCCGTAAACACCTATGGCACTGGCAGGAATAAATAGTAATGCGCCCGTCGCATAAAGTCCCAGTCCCACAAGAATCCCCGCCTTGTATGTAAACCTTCGGATAAACATAGCCGCAGGGAAGGCCATGGCAAAATAACCACCATAAAAGGCCACCTGTACGAGAGATCCCTGGACCGGATTCATGAGAAATATTTTTGAAAATGCCTTCACCATTGGATTGGTAATATCATTGGCAAATCCCCATAAAGCGAAACAGGAGGTGATTAGTATAAAGGGTATTACATACTTGGCCTCCAGAAACTTTGCTGCTTTTTCAGTCATATTCTACATTAGATTTATAGGTTGGTAATTCATAGCATTCAATACAATTCAGCCTGAAGATCTTTTCCTTATCGATCGGATCAAGATCATTGAAATACCGGGCAGGAATATCCATGACCTGCTGATAATCTCCTGCCAGTCGGCAGACGGGCCAATCAGACCCCAGCATGATCCGGTCCGTACCAAAAGCTTCCATCACGGTGTCCATGTAAGGTATAAAATCTTCATATTTCCAATGCTCATGATCGGCTTCAGTAACCATCCCTGATATCTTGCACCAGACATTGGGCAGGGATGCAAGTGCAGTTATTTCCTCCACCCAGGGATCCAGCACACCAGTTTTGATAAAAGGCTTTGAAAGATGATCCAGGATAAATCTCTGATCCGGAAAGAGGCTGACAAGTTCATAAGCCCTATGGAGGTGTTTTGGAAAAAGCAGCAGATCGTAAGCAAGATTATACTGCACCAGTTTTTCCATCCCTTTAATAAAAGCAGGACGGAGCATAAAATCATCATCCGGTTCATCATGGATTACATGGCGTGCACCTACCAACCGCGGGTCCGGGCTGAACTCATTGAGCTGGGTTTGGAGCTTTTCTGAACAAAGGTCAAACCATCCAACAACGCCTTTGATGAAAGGATGTCTGCCAGCCATTTCCAGCAACCATTGAGTTTCTTCCAGCTTCTGTCTGGCCTGTACTGCAATTGTACCTAAGATATTTGACCCGGGCAGCTGTATCTCCAGATCAGCCGGAAGGTAGTCCTGTTTAAGGATGGACATAGAATCATCCATCCAGGCATATTCAGCTTCGTTGAAATTCCACAGGTGATGATGGGCATCAATAATCATCCTAGCCTTCCAGCTTATAGATCCGTTCCATCATCTTCCATTTTTCATCTGCACTGGCATCGGCCGATGTTTTCTGGAATTTTGAGACATAGGCTTCCCATTCAGATTGCCGGGGTTTGGCAGCCAATTTTGCCATGGCTTCATCATGATCAAAATCCGGAATGGTGTCCATTATCATAAACAGCCAGGTCCCGGAAATGTATATTTCCATGTCAAGGATACCGACATCGACCATTCCCTGGGTAATTTCCGGCCAGACCATTTCTTTCCCGTGTACTTTCTTGTAATCTTCAATCAGTTGTGGATCATCTTCCAGGCAAAGGGTCTTACAAAATCGCTTAAATTCGATGTAACGGTTTTTTGATGGATATTCCATGATTGGCTGGTTGTAGCAAAAATGCTTGCTAAATACTATGGATTTGCATCTGACTTGCTTTCAGGAGCCTTGCTTTCAGGAGCCTTGTTTCCAGGAGACTTGTTTTCGGGAGCCTCCTTTTCGGCCTTTAAGAGGTCATATTTCAAAAGCAGATTATACCAGGCAATAACCTTTTTAATATCGGATACATAAACCCTATCCCGGTCATATTCTGGAAGAATCGCAGAAAAATAATCCTTCAGCTCATCGGGGTCGGATTTGGAGGAAATGGCTTCTCCTCCGTTTTCATATTTGTGCAAACTGACCAGGACCTCCTCCAAAGGGATTTCTTTATCTTCCGTATAAATGGCTATATCTTCCAGGGCGCTCACTTTCATGGTGGTGAAAGCGTTCATCCGCTTACCTGTTTCCAGGGATTCAACGATGATCCCATTCCTTGCCTGGGAAATGAATCTGAACAGACCACCGTGACCGGAGATGGCCATGAGGTCCTTTAAATAGCTCTCCTTTTCCTCCTTTTCCTGACTAGTTTCAGGATTTTCAGCTTTTTTGACTGCTGCTTCTTTGTCTGCTTTTGTTTTCTCTGCCATAGAAAGTAAATTAATTCATCCCTCGATCTTTTTTGATGGTGTCATAAGCATCTTTCACCTTCCTGAATTTCTCCCCGGCAGCTTTCCGGATATCTTCACCCAGGTAAGCTACCTTGTCGGGATGATATTTATTGGCCATTTTACGGTAGGCCTTTTTGACTTCATCATTGTTCACAGATGCTTCAATTTCCAGTATCCTGTACGCTGCATCCGTATCCTCATAGAACATGGCTTTGATAGATCCCATGTCTTTGGCGGATATGCCAAGATAGCCGGCAATCTTTTCTATGATCTCGACTTCTTTAAGATGCACCTTACCATCTGCCTTTGATACGGCAAACAGAAAATGCAGTAATTGGAGCCGGGATGCATGGTCCAGGCGATTCTTGATCTGAAAGCAAACATCTCTCAGCGGGATCTCCTGCTTCAGAAGGTCCCTCAGATAAAGCATGGCTTCCTGTGATGCTGCGGGACCGAAACTTTTGGAAAAGTATTCCCTTACATATTCCAGCTCAGATTTCATAATCCTTCCGTCAGCCTTCATAACTGCTGCTGTCAGTGTCAGCAGGCTCATGGTAAAATCACCGTGGGTTGTCCCGGTAAAAACACGCTGGGACCCATCCGAACGGTCAAACATTGATCCGACCACAAAGCCCAGTACACCACCAAGCGGACCCAGTAAGGCCCAGCCTAATCCACCACCTATCCATTTACCATATTTTCCCATAGCTGATATCCAGAATTACCAAAGATAAATATTTCCTGCTATTCATGATTTTTTCAGCGCCAATTCCCTGATAATTTTATTCACCTTAAGCACCTGGGGGATAACAAAATCATTTACATCGTTAAGAATGATAAAATCTGCCAGTTCCCTGCCTTCTCCCGGATCCATCTGGCTGGCCATCCGGGCCAGGATATCTGCCCGATCTGATCCGTCTCGCCTGATAATTCGTTGTATCCTTGTTTCAACAGATGCTTCAATAAGAATATTATAATCAAACTCTTTCCAGGCTCCCGTCTCAAACAACAACGCAGCTTCTTCGATAACATATAAATCCCCTTCCTTTGTTTGCACCCAATTTCCAAAGTTTTCCCTCACGGCTGGGTGTACCAGGGAATTAACAAATTTGCGGGCATCCGGATCTGAAAATATCCTATCAGCCAGATATTTACGATTAAGCTGCTTTTTCTGAAATACTTCTCTACCAAAGTACGCAAGCAACCCGGTCCGGATACTTTCATTCTCACCCATGAGCCGCTTGGCCTCAATATCTGCCTGGTATACAGGAACTCCCAGATGATGAAAAACGCTACAAATAATGGATTTACCACTCCCTATACCACCAGTGACTCCCACTTTAAACATCAGCGCTCAACAATATATTCTACACTCTTGGGAGTGAAATTAACAGACTGGATATAAACAGGCATTTTAATGATCTGAACCTTTAGTTTATTTCCGAGCATATTTCCTACTTCAGCATAGTCAATCACGGCCCGGAACAGATGTTCATTCAGGGTCTCATAGGCGCTAAGTCCAATCTGGCAACTGACGGTTACCGCCGGAGGAAATGGGCGGAGGAGGAGGGAATCAGGCATGTTGATCACTTCAATCTGGACTTTCAGACTTGCTTCCGTGAATTTCTCAATGGGAACCTGTATCCATACTTCAAGGGGATCGTATTCAACCTTATGCTGAGGTTGCATCTCCAGTTCCATATCAAAGCTCCTGTTCAAATCTGACATGATGACTGGCTCTGTGGCCACCACTTTAATGGTATCAATAATCGATTCCGGTCCGGATATGGTGACACTGTCGGGCTCCACCAGATAAGGACCAACCTGCATATATTGTTTTTCAAAGCTGATCTCAAGGTCTGGTTCAACGGGAACCTTTTTACTCACTTTGTCTCCAAATTGAAAGAATATTGTATCCGGACTGATACTCATGATCTCGAACTCCGACCTTAATTGCTTAACAATATCGTCCTTAGCAATACCTGTCAGGATATACAGGGTGGAGGGATCACCAATTACCCTGTTCAGTGAGAAGGAATTTACATCAAATATGATGGGATTTAGACGTGAACGAAGCCGATATTTGAGCAGGGTGTAACCACCAGCATGAACTCTCAGTTCCAGCCTGTCAGGAATGTCATTTACAAGCACTTTCTTTTCTGGGTACCTTATATAACGGACAGGGTATGAGATATCAGTGTCATACTCTTGATTCATGGCAGTCAGGAACCAGAAAAGGACAGAGAGCAGAAGGAAGAAAAAAAAGACCAGGACCTTCCTGTTTAAGGTTATTTTTTTCCTACGTGACTTCCTGGTCATACCCAGGAGATCAGCCAAAACTCTATTGCCCGGGGGATTATCCTGCATTCATCAGCATTTGGACTCGTTAATACTGTTCCCCATACAGGGAATGATCCTACTTCTGTGCAGCCAGATCAGAACTGTCCTTCAGGATTGCGTTCTTATCGATTTTGATCCGAACATTATCCGCTATTTCAACGGTTACGGTCGTATCTTTGATATCCAGCAACTTGCCATAAATACCACCTGTAGTGACAACCTTGTCACCTTTGCTCAGGTTTTCTCTGTAACTTTTAAGGTCTTTCTGTCTTTTCATCTGAGGCCTGATCATAAAGAAATAAAACACAACAATGATCAGTAAAAGAAAAACAAAAGATGGGACCGGACTTTGATCCGGAGATTGGGGCATAAGGAAAATCAACATAAAATTATTCATCACAATTTCGATTTATGTAAATATTAAGATTCTTTTGTATGGATATCTGCTTTAATGGTAAGGTATACAACCTGGTCCTTCCCATTTGTTTTCAGTGTAACCGTCTTGCTCTGCTGCCCTGTCCTGCCGGATGAATCGAATACAACCTCAACGGATCCTTTTTCACCAGGTGAAATGGGCTTCTTGCTGTATTTCGGAATGGTACAACCACAACTTGCACTGGCATCCATGATAACCAGTGAGGCATCGCCATCATTGGTGAATATGAAATTATAGCCCACCTTCTCACCCTGCAGTATCCTTCCAAAGTTATGTTCTGTTTTCTCAAACCTGATATCCGGTTTCAATCCGGTATTATCTTCAACCATTCTGGGAACGTCGGTGGATTTTTGATTCGTGCAGGCAGCCGAGGACAGGAGTAAAATCAAGAACCCTATAATGTGTATTAACCTCATAAACGATTCAAAAAGGGCAAAGTAACAATAATTTTAATTCAACAGCAATAGCTTATGATCAGACTTCACCGATCAGGCCCCGGCCACTCTTTTTGATTTTCCCTTCCTTTTTCAATCCCGCAAATATGTTATCGAGGATACCATTGATGAACTTGCTGCTCTTATGCGTGCTATACAGCTTGGCTATTTCCAGGAATTCATTGATGGTAACCTTGGTTGGAATGGAAGAAAATTCGATGGCCTCAGATATGGCAAGCTGCAATATCAGGCTGTCGGTAAATGCTATCCTCTCCAACTCCCAGTTAGTGGCAGATGCCCTGACCATCTCCAGGTATTGTTCTTCATGCTGTATGGTTTTCCGCAGCAGGGTCCTGGCATAGTCCTCGTCATCCTTTTCTTTGAACATTGGCATAAGTGACCCGCCGCCGGATTGATCTTTGGTGAATTTCTTCAATGTCTTAACGATCATCGAAATGACAAAATCCACATCACCAATCCAAAATATACTCTGTTCTTCAAGGTTTATATAAAGATCCTCAAAATTCATAACCACATCGCTGTAAAATTTCTCCACCAGCTTTTTATCATCCCGGTAATCCGGTTCCGCTTCCTCCATATATATATGATAAAGGTCAGAATCAGAAAATAAAAGGAAAAGGTTTTTGATAATCTCCGGATACTGCACCCAACTGACTGAACGCTTACCCAGATACTTTCGAAGATCCCTGTTGATTCTCAACTGGGCGATAAGCTGGTTTTCGATAAAACGTGTATTGGGATTTAGATCTGCCTCTGTGGGCACCTTTTTCTGTTTTGCCAATTCCATCTTTGATTCGGCATAATCGACCACATCCAGAACCAGTAAAAGAAGCAGGTGATACAGTTCATAGGATTTTTGTATGCTATGAAGAAGTTCCTTTTCGGTACCCACATAGTTTTTACCCTCCACTTTATGGTAGGCATATAAAGTTTGGAAAACCTTGATCCTTAACAACCTTCTGCTAAACATCCTTTATAAAGAACCAGTTAAAAATGAAACGGAGGCAAAATAAGCGAATAATCTCCTTATACACAATCAATCAATTGATTATTTGCATATTTCTAAAATTATTTTCTATTTTTGACAAGCTAACCATACTCGTAACTAAATTTAACACTGATGGCAGACGGAAGCGAAAAAAATGATGAAGTTGTCAAGACTGAAAGGGAAGAGATTTTTTCGAAGTCAGTAAGAGCTGGGAAAAGGACATATTTCTTTGATGTCAAAACAACAAGAAGGAATGATTACTACCTAACGCTTACAGAGAGCAAGAAAAGATTCAACAGGGACGGCAGGTTTTATTTTGAGAAGCACAAGATTTTTCTTTACAAGGAAGATTTTGAAAAATTCACAGACGGTCTGACCGAGGCAATCGGGTACATTAAAGAAAACGCCCCGGAAATCCTTGAAAGAGAGGAATTCGAAACTGATTCTATGCAAACAGCCAAACCTGCGACAGTAGAGGCCATTGAGGAAGAAACCGTAAATGAAGAAGTAAAAATTGAAACAGCAGAATCTTCTGTTGAAGAGGAAGTAGGAGAACCCATTACGGAAAACTTTTCGAACGTAGAATTCGAAGATTTGGAAGACACGAAGAAAAGCTGACTGACCTGTCAGATTTTCTTCTTACCTATATTTTCTCATCTTATCCTGGGATTGTTATAATTATTCGTTATCTGCCAGGTTTGCCTGCTGCTGTTTTATTAAGAAATCCTTTATCTCAGTAAGGTTCAATTCTTTTACGTTGGTGATAATAAAATTGGACTTCAGAAAATCCCCGTACTGATTACATTCATTTATAGCTGACCGGAATACATCTTTGAGGGCCACTTTCAAGGGCACCATCACAACCAATGTTGCATATTTCCCCAGAAAATTAATTTTCTCTATCTCCGCATCACATTTAGTAAGAATATCTTCAAACTCGTTTTTTACAATTTTCTTCTGTAAATCACTGAACTCGGCTTTCTCCCTGCCAATCAGTACGACAAAATACCTTAGTTTTGCCCCTTTGCCTCCCAGTCCCGTTGAAATAAATACCTGGTTCTCCTCGAGCAACTTGCTTTCCAGCAACATCCTGCTTTCCTGCAGGGCCAAAATAGCCCAGTTTCGCAACTCCTGATGCCCCTCCTTGAGGTATTTTTCAATGGTTCTGTATGCCAAAACCTCCTCCAGAGAGGCTAGCATGGCAAACAGTGATTTGCGATCTATCTCATCCTTATTAAAATCAAAAATCTGTTCTCTGCTATCCATTACCATCGCCGCATCCAAGTCTTTCTTTATGGTCCTGGTAAACTCAAAATATTCCATCTGAAGATCAATATCAATCTTTTCCTCTAAGACGCTGAATGTCCCCGGAACCTCCCCGAAGATTTCCTGAATCTTATCGTATATGTTTTCGCCAGCCATGGAATAAATAAATTTATGAAAAGTTAAGCCTCAAGTCAATCTCTGGTCATCAAAACATGAAATCAAATGAATTATTGTGGGTGATTTGAGAATATATGAAGGGAGTTTAGTATTTTTAAAAAAAACTACCATGGAAGTCATCAATAATATCAATCAAAAAGCGGAGCAACTGATCCAACAGGGTTACGAGACAGATGCCGGGAGCTATATCCGACGTGGCTGGGAAATTTTTCAGGATAACATGGGGATGTTTATTGCTTATACCATCCTTATGATCCTGATCAGTGTTTTTGCGGCCATCATTCCTTTTGGATCACTCCTTGTTTCCGGTCCCCTGACAGCAGGTTTCTACATCGTAGCCAACAAAATCAGCAAAGGAGAAGCTTATGAATTCGGAACCTTTTTCAAGGGTTTTGACTATTTTGTTCCCCTCCTGTTGTACTCTTTGATTGCAGGTATTTTTGTAGCATTGGGACTGGTAGCACTGATTGTTCCAGGGATTTACCTGGCTGTCGCCTATACTTTTGCACCCCTTTTCATCGTTTTTGGTAAAATGGAGTTCTGGGATGGCATGGAATTCAGCCGAAAACTGGTCACCAGGAACTGGTGGAATATTTTCGGGTTCATCCTGCTCCTGCTTTTGATAAATCTGGCAGGTGCCCTGGCATTTCTGGTTGGACTCCTCTTTACCATCCCACTTACGTCTTGTGCCATATATGCAGCTTTTGAAGATATTATAGGAACAGAATAAAACTTTAATCCATGAAAAAAGTAATTTATTTATTGGCTATCATCCTGCTAAGTGTCTCTTGTTCATCGGGAACCAAAAAGGCAGATTCTGCATCTGAATCCCAGGCCATTTCAGAAGTACATCTTACGCAGGTAACATTCGATGTCAAGGGCATGACCTGCGAGGGATGTGAAAAGGCGATCATGACCAACATCAAAAAGCTGGATGGGATACAGGAGGTCAGTGCTTCTTTTACAGCTGGAGAATCTGTAGTTAAGTTTGACTCAACACTTGTCAGTTACCACTTAATCTCGGAGGCCATCACCGATGCCGGGTACGAGGTTACAGGTTTCGAATAAAGAAAAATGGGAGATATTTTACTTACTGCAGGTGCTGCTGCCCTTATGATTCTGGGCATTATAGGCTGTTTCCTGCCTGTTATTCCTGGACCCCCGACCAGTTTTGTCGGGCTTCTCCTGCTCCACTTTTCCAACTATGCGGATTTCAGTTTCGAATTCCTCCTGGTGATGGGGGCCATTGCGGTAATTGTCACCATCATGGATTATATCGTTCCTGTCTGGGGTACAAAAAAGTTTGGTGGTAGCAAGGCCGGAATGTGGGGGGCCGCCATTGGCCTGGTGTTGGGATTGATCTTCTTTCCTCCACTGGGGATTATAATCGGTCCCTTCGCAGGTGCTGTCATAGGTGAAGCCATCACCGGAAAGGATGCTGCCGGTTCTTTTAAAGCGGGACTTGGATCATTATTGGGATTAATGATAGGAATTGGACTCAAATTAGCTGCTTCAATAGCAATGACATACTACTTCGTAAAAGAACTCATCGTTTAAAGATCCCGGCTTAGCTTCTTTCATTATAACCCTTTCGGGAATGTGCTTTGGCAACAACCAGGTTCCGTTCATTGATTTCTCTCCGGTTACACTCCTTGACGACAGTTTCTTCCTGGTCGTCATTCTCCATCTCTACAAAACCAAAGCCCTTTGATCGCCCGGTATACTTGTCCGTGATGATCTTGATACTTACCACTGTTCCGTACTCCTGAAAAAGCTCTTTTAAATCTTCTTCTTTTAAAGCATATGGAATATTACCAACATAAAGTGTCATTGTTGGAAATGTTGGTTTGTAATTGCTATACAAGTTAACAATTATATAACCACAATGTCAAGAGCAAAGTGGATAAATTACAAGTTTTCAGGATATTGTCAGCCAAGAGTCGCTACCATCACGGCTTTGATGGTATGAACTCGATTCTCTGCCTCCTCAAACACAATGGACCGTTCAGATTCAAACACCTCATTAGAAACTTCCATGGCGGGTATGCCAAATTTTTGATTTATTTCTTGTCCAACAGTGGTTTCAAGGTCGTGAAAGGCCGGGAGGCAGTGTAGGAATTTCACATTTTCATTGCGGGTCAGTTCCACAACCTTCTGATTGATCTGGAAAGGTTTTAGAAGTTTAATCCGCTCCTCCCATACCTCTGCAGCCTCTCCCATAGAAACCCAAACATCTGTGTAAAGGAAATCAACTCCCCTGACCGCCTCCTCCAGTTGATCTGTAATATTGATACGGCCATCGGTGGTGGCGGCAATCTTCCGGGCCTGTTTTACCAATCCTTCGTCAGGCTGACAGGAGACAGGTGCAGCTGCCCTGAAATCCATTCCCAACTTTGCAGCTCCAATCAGCAGCGAATTGCCCATATTGTTACGGGCATCACCCAGGTAGCAAAAACTCATTTCATTCAATGGCTTGGCCAGGTGTTCCTGCATGGTCAGAAAATCAGCGAGTATCTGTGTCGGATGAAATTCATCTGTGAGACCATTCCAAACAGGAACGCCGGCATATTCAGCCAGTGTCTCAACCCTTTCCTGGCCGAATCCACGGTATTCTATGCCGTCATACATCCTGCCTAGTACCCGGGCCGTATCTTTCATCGATTCCTTGCTGCCTATCTGTGAACCCGTAGGGCCCAGGTAGGTAACATGTGCACCCTGGTCATAAGCAGCTACTTCAAAGGCACACCTGGTCCGGGTAGAAGATTTTTCGAAAATCAAGGCAATATTCTTGCCTTTTAGACGCTGCTGCTCCGTTTTAGCATATTTGGCTGCTTTAAGGTCAGCAGAAAGATCCAGCAGATAACGGATCTCTTCGGATGTGAAGTCGAGCAATTTCAGGAAGCTCCTGTTTCTGAGATTAGAGGGCATAAATCGAATGTTTTATTGATTAGAAAGAGCGATCAAAGATATTGTTTTCCACGGAAATTCAATCTTCGTATTCCATGGTAATTTTCGTACCGTATTTTCTATCTGCCAGTTTAGTTGCCTCAGTGATGACACTCTTCTTCCCACCCTGCTCAATAAACTGAAGACAAGCCCTGATCTTAGGTGCCATGCTACCCCTTGTAAACTGTCCATCTTCAAGGTGTCTTAAGGTATCTTTATGATCCAGGAATTCCACCCAGGTCTCATTTTCCTTACGGTAATTCAGATAGACATATGGTACATCTGTCAGGATATAGAATTCATCGGCTCCGATCCGGGCTGCCAGCAGGCTGGAAGCCAAGTCTTTGTCTATCACTACCTCAGCCGGCCTGACTTCATTCTTTTCATCGATATATACGGGGATCCCTCCACCCCCGGCGGCAATTACGATAGTCCCCTGCCTTGCCAGCGATTCAATCACTTTCTCATTGCTTATCCTGACCGGTTTTGGAGAAGGCACCACCCGCCTCCAGCCATCCTGCTGTTTCTCTGTCTCCTCAAATCTCCATTCCTTCTCTGATGCCAGCTTTTCCGCTTCTTCCCGTGTATAAATCTGACCAATCCGTTTCTGCGGGTCCTTGAAAGCCGGATCATCCTTATCTACCTCGACCATGGTAACAAGGGTAACCACTTCCTTGTTGATTCCATGTTTATTGAGTACATTTCTCAGCATCCTTTCAACCATATAGCCTATCCCCCCCTGTGAATCGGCTACACATATATCCACTGGCATCTGTGGGATTCCATAGACCTGCTCACCTGCATCATTTCTCAACAGGATATTCCCTACCTGGGGACCGTTGCCATGGCTGATTACCAGATCATATCCTTCACGCAGCAGGAATACCAGGTTTTCCAGGGTATCTGTGGTATTCTGTTCCTGTTCGTCTATGGTTCCTTCCTGGTCCCCCCTCAGCAGTGCATTCCCTCCGAGGGCAATTACAGCCAGTTTATTCATATCTCGACATATATCGTATGTAATGACACAAATCTATAAAATTAGGTTTGGAACTAAAAGTAAGGAATTTCAGCTAGCAAGCTTTGGTTAAGAACTTAGCACATTAAACTTAGAAATAATTAGTATTTTTAGGCATTCTAGTTCTCTAGGCCTTGATACTGTGTCAAAATCTATCCTTAAATACCTCGCCCTAACCCTGCTTGTTATACTGCTTGTTGATTGCAACAGGGGTAAAAGGCCAGTTATGGCAGAGGGAAGAATTGAATTCAAGATCACTTATGAACAGGAGGAAGTTGGTGGCTATTCAGCCAGCCTGCTTCCGTCAAAGATGACCATGGAATTCAGAGAGAATATGGTGAAAAATACAATACAGGGTGGCATGGGTTTTTTTAACCTAGTAAATGTCTCCGACCTGAATAATTCCCAGTTTACTACATACCTGAAATTTATTGATAAGAAATACATTTTCAGAGGGGAAAAAAATGAGACCCCATGCTGTTTTGGGCTATTGGATGGAATGAAAATTGAGTTTACCAGACAATCAAAAGAAATCATTGGTTTCAACTGCAGAAAAGCCATAGCCAGTTTTCCTGATAGTAACATTAAATCATTTGACATCTGGTATACAGAAGAGCTACAGCTTGATAAGCCTAATGGCAACAGTCCTTTCCAGGAAATACCGGGTGTACTCCTTGAATTCAATACAATTATGGGAAATGCCAATATGCATATGGTAGCAAAAAATTGCGACGTTACCAGGATTCCTGCCAGGGTATTTGAATTTCCGAAAAATTACACGCCGGTTTCTAAGCTAGAGATTGAAACTATATTGAATGCACTGCTCGATTGACGACCCTTCTTCCTAAAACAAAATGGCAAAGAAAAAGAGAAAGAAAAAGAAATACTTCAGGTTTCTGCGTGATGAAAGGTTTAAACTGACGCTGGGAATATTCCTTGTCCTTTTCTCACTATACCTCTACCTGGCCTTTATTTCTTATTTCTTTACCTGGAAGACCGATCAGAGCTTTGAGTGGTCACGGGTTTTTTCCGGTCCCGAGGTGATGGTTGATAACTGGGCTGGAAAATTTGGAGCCTATCTTGCCAATAAATTTATTAATCACTGGTTCGGTATCGCTTCTGCAGTACTTCCTTTCATTTCTCTGATTGCTGGCTTGCGTCTTCTCAATATCCGTACCCTGCCCCTGGGAAAAACAAGCCGTATTCTACTGGTCGGAACCATCCTGCTTTCCATCATCCTGTCTTTCCTTTTCGGTGATGCAGGGGGCTTCCTGGGGAGCGGACCGGGAGGTGGGCATGGTTACTTCCTGAGTGAGTGGTTTTCATCCATACTTGGGAAAGTGGGTACGATATTCCTGCTGGCCATCCTTGTGCTGGCATTTGCGCTGTTTTCATTCGACAGTACCCTCGGAAAAATAATGAGCCTCTTAAAAAAAGGAAGGGCAGCTACAGGGGAAGATCCCCGGTTAAGTGACGAAGAAAATCAAATATCCGGAGTCCCTGGTGATATTATACCAAATGAAGACGAGGAAGAAATGGAATACGAAGGTGGGAGTAGCAAGACTGATGAAAGCCTGGAGTTTAAAACCCGTGGTACTGGGTTTGTTGATTCCAGGATTGGCGAAGAAAAAAACAGCGCTGGTAAAACAGGAACCGGAGAATCTGCTGAAATCCAGAATGGCAACGGGATAGAGATGACAGTTGAAAAAAAGCAGAATGGAGAAATGGTGGATTCCAACACAACTCTGGAGTTGGAGGACTATGATCCGACACTTGATCTTTCAAATTTCCGGCTGCCATCCATAGAACTGCTGGAAGAGCATAAGTCTGGAGATACCACTGTCAGTGAAGAAGAATTGATCAGTAATAAAAACCGTATCGTCGAGACTTTGGGGAATTATAAAATCCAGATAGACAAGATCAAGGCAACCATAGGGCCCACTGTAACCCTTTATGAAATCGTCCCCGCTCCGGGAATCCGCATATCCAAGATCAAAAACCTGGAAGATGATATCGCACTGAGCCTTTCAGCCCTGGGTATCAGAATCATCGCCCCCATACCTGGCAGGGGGACCATCGGAATAGAGGTACCCAATCGTAAACCGGAGATCGTATCAATGCGGTCCATAATTGCATCGAAGAAGTTCCGGGATTCCAAATTTGAACTGGCCATTGGCCTCGGGAAGACCATATCCAATGAAACCTATGTAGTGGAACTGACGAAAATGCCTCACTTGCTGATAGCCGGAGCAACAGGACAAGGGAAATCAGTAGGATTGAATGCCATCATTGCCTCCTTGCTTTACAAGAAACACCCAGCCCAGCTTAAATTTGTCATGATCGATCCGAAGAAGGTAGAACTTACCCTATACAATAACATCGAAAAACACTACCTGGCCAAACTACCTGATTCGGAAGAGCCTATAATCAATGACACTCAGGAGGTAATTAAGACCCTGAATTCCCTGACCATTGAAATGGACAACAGGTATAACCTGCTGAAAAGTGCAAAGGTAAGGATCATCAAGGAATACAACGAGAAATTCATTGCCCGGAAACTGAATCCCAAGGAAGGCCACCGGTATTTGCCCTACATTGTTGTTATTGTAGACGAGTTTGCTGACCTAATCATGACTGCCGGCCGGGAAATAGAAATGCCACTGGCTCGTCTTGCCCAGCTGGCAAGAGCAGTAGGTTTGCACCTAATCATTGCAACCCAGCGTCCAAGTACAAATATCATCACAGGCTCCATAAAGGCCAATTTCCCCGTTAGACTTGCCTTCAAGGTCACTTCCATGATGGACTCAAGGACCATTCTTGACAGTCCCGGTGCCAACCAGCTGGTGGGTCGTGGAGATATGTTGATCACTGTCGGCAGTGATATGGTCCGGCTCCAGTGCGCATTCATTGACACACCCGAAATCGAAAGGATCACTGACCATATCAGTGCGCAGCAATCCTACCCTGAAGCACACCTCCTGCCAGAATATGTGGATGACAGCAAGACCGATCTGAGTGGTTTCGAACAGGACGAAAAAGATGACCTCTTTGAAAATGCTGCCAGACTGGTGGTTGAATTTCAGCAGGGATCCACCTCATTGATCCAACGAAAGTTTTCCATTGGTTACAACAGGGCAGGGAGAATCATTGACCAGCTGGAGTCCGCGGGAATTGTTGGCTCCTATGAAGGCAGCAAGGCACGCCAGGTGTTGATCAAAGATCTGATAAGTTTGGAACGGTTTTTGGATAATGATGTGGAAAGCCTGTAATGATAATGAGAAGATATGTTTTCATAACACTCAGCCTGATAATCACACATCTGTTAACAGCCCAGCAGGACCAGTCAATAACTGGTCAGGATCCGGCTGCCAGAAAAATCCTTGACAAACTGGCAAGCCAGGCTCAGGCAGATTACCCCATAAAAGTCAGCTTTGATTATACTTTTGAATCTTTGCCCGAAAACCAACATAACACCGAGAGTGGTACCCTTGTCCTTCAGCATGATAAATTCAGGCTCTCCGTTGGTGAATCGGAGGTATATTGTGATGGAAAAACCATGTGGAATCACATGGAATCGGTCAATGAAGTATACATCAGCGATCCTGAAGAAAACAATGCAAATGATGAATTCTTTTTCTCTAATCCCTCAGACCTGTTTACCTTCTACCGGGAGGACTTTAAATACAGACTGACCCGCGAGCTCTCTTATGAGGGTACTGATTACTATGAGATTGACCTGTTTCCCAGTGATCTCAACAAGAGCTATCATACTATCAAATTACTGATTAACAAAAAGGTAAACCAGCTTTTTTCTGCACAGGCACTTGGAAAACAAGGGGACAATCATACGGTGATATTGAAGAATTATCAGAAAAAGGTCTCTATCACTGAAGGTACTTTTGTTTTTAATCCCTCCTCATATCCCGGGGTGGAAATGGTCGATACCCGATTCTGAACGAACCATTCCTAACTTGGGTACTCTATCCTCACATGATAGATATTCAGCAATTTTTTTAAAAAGATTTCCTTTATCAGGTCAATATCACGGAATGTAATTTCTGTATTGTCAAATTGCTGTTCCCTGATCTGCTGGTTGATAATATCTTCTACCAGGTTATGCAGGTTTGCTTTATCCTTTACCTTCAGGCTTCTGGAGGAAGCTTCGACAGAATCCGCCATCATGAGGACAGCTGTTTCTTTTGAAAACGGCTTGGGCCCAGGATAAACAAATTTATCCCGGCTAGCTGCATTTTCCGGGAATTCCTTAATGAATGACTTATAAAAATATTGTACCATGGTGGTACCGTGGTGAGTCCTGATAAAATCAACGATGGCTTCCGGCAATCTGTACTTTCGGGATATTTCAATACCATCCACCACATGGTTGATAATGATCCTGGCACTATCTTCAAATTTGAGTTCATCATGGGCATTGTAATCAGTACTCTGATTCTCTACAAAGTATTCCGGATTATACATTTTGCCAATGTCATGATAAAGTGCACCGGTCCTGACAAGCAGTGGATTCCCCCCGACCTGGATGACCGCCTCTTCAGCCAGGTTGGACACCTGGAGACTATGCTGAAAGGTGCCCGGAGCTTTCTCCGCCAGTTCGCGAAGTAGTGCCTGGTTGGTATCTGATAATTCTATCAGGGTGGAATCAGACAGGAATTTGAATGTTTTCTCAAATATAAAGATCAGAGGATATATCGTCAGGATCAACAGACCGTTTCCTGCGAACCACAGGAAGGCCTTGAAATTAATCGCCAGCAGATTGCCTTCCTGTATCATCGAAAAAGCGAGGTATACTGTTGAATAAGAAGCAATGATCATCACCCCGGTGAGGAAAAGAATACCTCGGCGATAGGAATTTGTCAGGCTTAGAATAGCTACTATACCTGCTATCAGGTTCAGGAAAATGAATTCATAACTGTTCGGGGCCCAGAATCCAACAATCAGTACCACAATTAAATGAATAAACAGGGCCAGGCGGGAGTCAAAAAAGGTCCGGACCATGATCGGAACGATGGCAAAGGGCAGGAAATAAACACTCAATACATTATAGCGTATCGTAAAACTTGAGACAGCCACCATGATCAGAACCAGCAAAAGCAGGAATGAGGATTCACGGGGTGATTGAAGCACCTCGACCCTGAAATTATACAGGAAAAGATAAAGCAGGATCATAAGTATGATCACAAGAATCATCTTGCCCAGAAAAATATAGTTGAAAGCACCTACAAGTCCAAGGTTCCTATTATATTCCCTTCGGATGGATTCCAGTACACGGAATTTTTCTGGGGTCACCAATTCTCCCCTGGAAATGATCCTTTCACCGGACTGAATCATTCCCCGGGTGAGTGATAGTTCCTCTAACAGTTCATTCTTAACCCGGTTAGAGGTTATCTCATCATAAAACAGGTTGGAAACAAGAAATTCACTGATATTCAGGGATCTAAAAAATTCTATATCGGAATCCAGATAAAGACTGTCACCGTAATCCGACAACCTGTCAAGTACATATTCATAGGCCTTTTTCTGGGTAAATACTTCTCCATAATCCCGTTCTTCAGCATACTGGTCCTCAAGCAGGACAATGGTCAGATCCTGGTTATCCACCCGCTGCAGAACATCTTCATTGCTGATGATACCTTTGGAATAAATAAACTGCAGGATTTCTCCTGCAAAGACCAGGTACCGGGTCTTTACAGAATCACTCCTGATGCCTTTGTATTGTTGTGTGACTGTACTACTGCCATCGGGGACACCGAAATGAACCAGCCATTGCTCATCAAAAATTTCCAAGAGCCTGCCATACTGAAGATTTCCAATTTCCTGGTCAAAAATGAAATAAGGCTTGAACTCTTTAAGTATACTGTCTTGTTCGGCAGCCACCTCCTCATCGTATTTATAAATGGGGAAATTAAACGGGGCAATCAATTCGTCATGCATCCACGGGGCACCCTTTTGAAACTCAAACCCGAATCTTCCCTCCCTGGGAAAAAGAAGGAGGATTAAGACAGTAGTGAGAACAAAGAGTGAGATAATCCTAATCTTCTTCAGGTTCCTTGAGAGAAAGTGGAAAAACCTTTTCATTGTGATCCTTTGAAAATTTTGTCAAAAATACAAAAACAATTTTAGCTTTTATCTCCTATCTTTAAGTACTGAAAACATCAGTATGGAATACGGCATAGTACAAGCTCCCTTTATCCCGGTCAGGAAGGATGCGGCCAGCAGCAGTGAAATGACCAGCCAGCTGCTTTTCGGGGAGATCTTTAAAGTATTGGAGAGGAAGGAACAATGGTTGTTGGTAAGGAACCACTTTGATGGCTACGAAGGATGGGTATCCATCGGAATGACCAGTCTTTTTGAAGAAGATACTCTCCGGGAATATGAGGCCATGGAGTTTTCCCTGGTAAAGGAAAGATTTTGCACGCTCAGGGGACAGGAAGGAACATTGTTAGTCCCGTTGGGAGGTGTATTATATCACCAGGCAGGTGATACAAAGCACATCCGCTGCGGTAAAACATATGAACTGGATAAGGACCCTGGGAAACTCCCGGAGAACAAACTGAAGGCCCTGGAGGTCCTGAAGGAGGAGTTGCTGAACGTACCTTACCTATGGGGTGGCAAAAGCAGCTATGGTACCGACTGTTCCGGGATGGTGCAAACCATTTTCAGGCTGCTGGGTGTTTCCCTTTTAAGAGATGCCTACCAGCAGGTTGGCCAGGGTATAATGGTGAATATGATAACAGAATCCGAGATAGGGGACCTGCTTTTCTTTGATAATGATGACGGGGAGATAGTACACACTGGCATAATTTCAGGTCCTGGTGAAATTCTGCACGCTTCAGGTTGTGTAAAAGTTGAGGCCATTGACCACCAAGGTATATATAGCAAACCCCTTAATAAATATACACATAAGCTACGAGTGATTAAGAGAGTCCTTTAAAAACCATACACCATGATTATTATTAATACGGATCAAGTCCCCGGAAAATCCATCTCTGAAACCCTTGGCATCGCCAGGGGCAGTACTGTCAGGGCACGTCACCTGGGACGTGACATATTCGCAGGATTAAAAAACCTTGTTGGAGGAGAAATATCTGAATACACCAGGCTTTTGGCCGATGCGCGGGAAGAAGCCTTGAATAGGATGGTCCTCGATGCAGACAGGATGGGAGCTGATGCTATTCTCAATGTACGCTTTACCACCTCAACCGTTATGCAGGGCTGTTCCGAGATCCTGGCCTACGGCACCGCTGTAAAACTCTCCCAGTTATAGCGTTTTCTGATCACATTTACCTGAGCATGGGGTATTAAAAGAGGTGCTTGGCGTGTTTCGCGTAAGCGTAATATGCAGCACCGTTTTAATACCCCCTGCAGCTCAGGAACATAAGGTTATAAGACCAAAATTCTTATCTTTGTGCTCTCATTTAGAAATGCACAAACCATTGGAGAAGATGGAAAAATATAACCTGAATCATCTCAGGGAATTAGAAGCCGAATCTATTTATGTCATACGCGAAGTAGCCGCTCAATTTGAAAGGCCGGTACTGTTATTCTCAGGGGGCAAGGATTCAATTGTGATGTTTTACCTGGCAAGGAAGGCTTTCTGGCCTGCCAAGGTCCCTTTCCCCCTCATGCACATTGACACTGGCCATAATTTCCCAGAAACACTGGCATTCAGAGATCAGCTGATGAAAAAGACCGGGGCCACCTGTATTGCCAGGTTGGTTCAGGATAGCATTGACCAGGGAAAGGCTGTTGAGGAAACAGGAGTCAATGCCAGCCGGAATGTATTGCAGACTGTAACCCTGCTGGATGCCTTAGAAGAACTAAAGTTTGATTGTGCCATGGGCGGGGGACGCAGGGATGAGGAAAAGGCCAGGGCGAAGGAACGTTTCTTCTCCCACCGTGATGAATTCGGACAGTGGGACCCCAAGAACCAGCGGCCTGAACTATGGAACCTGTTCAATGGAAAGAAGAATATGGGAGAGCATTTCCGGGTTTTTCCACTGAGTAACTGGACGGAAATGGATGTCTGGCAGTATATCTATATGGAGGATGTGGAGATTCCTGACCTCTACTTTACCCACAAGCGGAAAGTATTCTACCGAGATGGGGTCTGGCTGGCAGATGCCCCGTTCATGGAAAAGAAGGATACGGAAGAAGTCGTTGAGAAAGATGTTCGTTGCCGCACCATAGGGGATATTACTTGCACTGGGGTAACACTCTCCATGGCAAATACACTTGAAGACATTATCCAGGAAGTAGCAGCCACAAGGGTTACTGAAAGAGGAGGACGATATGATGATAAGCGCTCCGAAGCAGCCATGGAAGACAGAAAAAAGGAAGGCTACTTCTAGACTGGCCCCTTCCTCTCGGATGCAACCTCATGGTTTATTGACTAGAAATGAAGTATTTATAGATGGAAAAGACAAAGGATTTTCAAAGGGGTTACCTGAATATGGAACTTTTGCGGTTCACCACGGCAGGCAGTGTGGATGATGGAAAGAGTACGCTGATCGGCCGATTGCTGTATGACAGCAAGGCCATTTTCGAAGACCAGATGGAAGCCATAGAACGTGCCAGTGAACAGAAGGGTGACGAGCATGTAAACCTCGCCCTGCTGACAGATGGTCTCCGTGCCGAAAGAGAACAGGGAATCACCATTGATGTGGCCTACCGTTATTTTGCCACTCCTAAAAGAAAATTCATTATTGCCGATACCCCCGGACATGTGCAGTATACCCGTAATATGGTAACGGGTGCATCTACAGCCAATGTGGCCATCATACTGGTGGACGCTCGCAACGGGGTACTGGAGCAAACCATACGCCATGGTTACATCGCTTCCCTCTTGAGAATACCCCACGTTATCGTCTGTATTAACAAGATGGACCTGAAAGATTACAGTGAAGAGGTATTTCTTGATATTCAGAACAAATTCAAGGAACTATCCGTGAAACTTGATATCCAGGATCTCCGCTTTTTACCCATCAGCGCCCTCAAGGGTGATAATGTGGTCGAACGTTCAGAGAATATGGACTGGTACGATGGACCTACCCTCATGTACCTCCTGGAAAACATTTACATATCCAGTGATCTGAACTATGTAGACGGACGTTTCCCTGTTCAATACGTTGTCCGTCCACAGGCAGAGAAATATCATGATTACCGGGGATATGCCGGGCGCATTGCCAGCGGCACTTTTGAACCGGGTGACAAGGTGGCTGTCTTACCATCAGGATTTACATCCACCATCAAATCTGTTGATACCATGAAAGAAAGCCTCAAACAGGCTTTTGCTCCCCAGTCAATTGTTCTCACCCTTGAGGACGATATCGACATCAGCCGGGGAGATATGATCGTTAAGGAGAATAAAATGCCGGAGGTTGGCCAGGATATTGAAATGATGGTTTGCTGGTTAAGTGAAATGCCTATGGTCATGAACGGAAAATATTCCCTGAAACATACCACCAGCGACGCAAGGTGTATAATTAAAGACTTACCATTCAAGATCAACATCAATACGCTTGAGAAGAACTACGATGACAAGTCATTCACCCTGAACGAGATCGGGAGGATCAAAATCCGCACTACCAAACCACTCTACTATGATTCATACCGCAGGAACCGGGTCACTGGATCAATCATCCTCGTCGATGAAGCCACCAACATCACTGTTGGTGCTGGCATGATCGTTTGACATTTCAATCAGCATATCACCAGAGGGGGGTACTAAATTATTAGCTTACTTTTGCCATCAAACAAAAGGAGGCTAATAATTTAGTACCCCCCCTCTAAAGATATAAAGCTATTCCATTCTACATGGGGTAGCAAATGGAGATGGCCTGATTACATTCAGGGGAGATCAGAAAAGCTGCCTGACCTGTTTCGCGCAGCGGAATATGTAGCAGCGTTCTGATCTCCCCTGGAAGACAAAAAAGGCTGTCTCCATTTGATCAGAGACAGCCCTTTTTTATATCTGGTTAACTATCGGCTAGTTGTAACCAGAATTTTGTGCCATATTGGAATTTGCATTCATCTCAACTTCAGGAATCGGGAATACATAGTTGAAAGATCCATAAGCAGGACCACCATGTGTCTGCTCGAGGGGACTTACCAAGGGAATATCCATTCCGTTTCTGGCAAGGTCATCATGCCTGAATCCCTCAAAACAAAGCTCCTTTCTTCTTTCCAGGAGAACAATTTCCTTGGTTGCTACCGCATAGGCCTGGGCACCCCTCTCTGCTGTAAGAAGATTCAACTGGGTTAAAGCATCGCCTTCCCTGTTGCTCTCAACCAGTGCTTCTGCATAATTCAGGATCACCTCTTCATAACGGATCAGATTGATATTGTCTGAATAGTCAGCAGATGGATATTTACCCAGATTCCTCAACAGCCCTGTCTCGGCACCACTACCAATCATAAAATTGGTGTCACCTCGAACATCACCGTCATCAAAAATACTCTGAAGATCCTCTAAAGCCTGGATATCTCCATAAGCAGCACCTCTGTATATCTGTGATAAACCATTGATATTATTATTATCAGTGGTACTGTATGCCAATTCAAAAATTGAATTTGGGCTGCTCTTGGTAAACCAGGAAGAGATAAACTCAGTCTCAGGAATGATCACATACGCACCTGAGCCAATCACTGCTTCGGCCGCAGTTATCACTTTATCCCATTCGCCAAAATACAGAGCTACCCTTGATTGAAGGGCATAAGCCCCCCAGGTTGACATATACACGTGAGAAGGGTCATTCAAAGCATCGGACATCATAGAAACAGCAGTTGCTAGATCGGATTCAATGAAACCTTTCACCTCAGTGACAGTGTTTCTTGCCGGGGTCAGGTCTTCACCTTTGTATTCCTTAATATATGGAACACCTACATCTCCACCACCGTTCACATGTTGCTGACCAAACAATTTCAACAGGTCAAAATGGCCAAGCGCCCTCAACGCATAAGCCTGTCCTATATAATGGTTGATCTCAGCCAGGTCACCCTCTATGGCAGCCGGATCAAGTCCGATCAAAATATTACAGGAAGCTATGACCTCATAGATAGCTGTCCATGTATCCGTGGGATAGGCATCATTAACAGTCATACTCATTTTGGAAGGATTGATAAACCTGCCTGAGTTTCCATTGGAAAAAGCATTATCAGCCCTGATCTCTCCATAGATGATCAAATCACGTCCATAATAAGGAGTCTGCGTCATTCTGTCGTAAGCACCAAACAGGAGCCCTTGCACATCTTCAGCCTTGTTAATACTACCCTCAACAATCTTATCCTGTTCCATGGAAGGATCCAGTGATTCCTCACTGCAGGAAGATATCAAGGCAGTAAGCCCGGCAACTATAAATACTGTATATATTAGTTTTTTCATAATCTTAAAAATTAAAGTTTACACCAAAGATGAATGACTTTATGGGCGGAGTTGTCAGATTGGTAAATCCGTCTGCTCTCACTTCCGGATCATACTTCATCATATCATCCTTGATCCAGGTGTAGATGTTGGTACCACGGACATATACCTGTATGCCACTAAATCTGATCTTTGAGACCACAGATGCTGGAAGGTTATATCCCAGCACCAGGTCTTTCAGCCTCACATAATCACCCTCATATAAGAATCTGGATGAGGTGCTTGTTGCAAAATTAGGATTGCCCAGGTGATAGATTCTTGGATACTCGGTTTGATCTCCAGGTTGGAGCCAGCTTGTTGTAAGATCAGTTACACCATTGTAATAATCTGTGGTATAACGACCATTCATATGTGTATAAAATGCCCAGTCTTCGTAAACCATATGTCCGAAGGCACTGTAAACATTTGCATCCAGAAATACGCCTTTGAAATCTACATGCAATGCAAATCCTCCGGAAAAGGTTGGAATCGCACTTTTGCCCTGGTATGCTTTTTCAGCTGCATTATAATCGTTGGTTGTTTCACCACCTTTGCCATCAAGGTACCAGAGAGGATCTCCGTTATCGGGATCAACACCTGCCCACTTCCTCATATTCCATTCATAGATTGGGTGGCCAACTTCAATTTTCCTGGAAGCCGTTTCAATATTGATATCTGCTCCATTGGCGTCTTTGGCAAGCTCTTTCACTTCGTTGTCCAGGGTGGCAAAGTTGGTTGAAATACTGATGTTAAAATCAGATCTCCTCACAATATCAAAGTTTAGAATTGTTTCAATGCCCTTGTTCACAACCGTACCAACATTTTGGGTGATGTCTTCATGTCCCGATGTTCGTGTCAGTGGAACATCTTGCAAAAGATCATAGGTCTCTTTGTTAAAATATGAAAATGAACCACTGATCCTTCCCTCGATTACGCCAAAGTCAAGACCAAGGTCAAAGTTCTTGTTCTTCTCCCATGTCAGGAGAGAGTTTCCGAACCTGCTTGGATAAACAGCACCCTGGGCATTGTAGTCAGCATCATAAGAAAGCAATGCCTGGTACTGGTTAATCCCAACATCAGAGTTGCCAGACACACCATATGAAGCCCGGATACGAAGATTGTTTAGCCAGTTAACATTCCCCAGGAATGCCTCCTGACTCATATTCCAGGCAGCTCCGATGGACCAGAAGTTACCATATCTCAGATCTTTGGCAAACTTTGAAGAACCTTCCCTTCTGAAGGTAGCATCAGCAACATATTTCCCCTGATAATTATAATTGATCATACCCAGGTAGGAAAGATTCATCCAATCCTGAAAAGAGGATCCGGCATCCCAGTTCGCACCAGCCTGGTTAATATTTGTCAAACCATCCGTTGAAAAATTCTCACCATAGCCAAACACATAGTCTCTGTTATTCTTCTGGTATTCCATGAGGGCCATGAAATTCAAACGGTGATCATTCAAATTAAGATCATACGCCAGGGAGTTCTGAAAGACGGTATTAACATTGGTTTCCGTCGACCTGTAAGAGGTTCCATTTTCAGGAGATGAATCACCATATTGCCTGTTCTGGTAATTCTTATAATCTGCCATGATATAATCCAGTGACATCAATGTCTTAAATCTCAGGTTATCAATAATCTCCCATTCCAGGAAGTTATTGGTCATGGCACGCGTCATGTTGTTATATGTCACATCATTATCTTTCAGATACAGCCAGTTGTACATACCGCTTGGCTGGTCAATATTCGGTGTGCCATCATCATTTTTTGGTTGGTCTATTGGAGGCATGAAATACTTGGAAAGATGTGGATTGGCAAAATATGCACTCTGTTCCAGCATAAGACCATTCTGATTGGTATTAGATACTTTATTGGACGTTGAGAACTTCACACGTTTGTGAAAATTACGGTTGTAATTCAAGGCACCAGAGAACCTGCGAAAGTCAACGCCAACCACGGTTGCCTCAGTTTTGTTATAACCGGCAGAAGCATAAAAAGAGGAGATTTGATCACCCCCGGATGCCGATAGGTTGATATTTGATACCGGTGCATTCTCGTTCCTCATCGCCTCTTCCCAGTTACCTTCTTTGGCCCCATCATCACGCCATGCCTGATATGCTGCAGCTCCGCCAAAACCATTGGCAAGTGCCCAGTCAAAGGCGCCTTCCCTGGTAAAGCCTTCAGACTCACCATAGGAATTGTATACACCATCAAGGTAAAGTTTTTCTCTTTGTGCTCCGGTTAAGACATCTCTTCCCTGGGATGCTTTATTCTGGAAACCATAAGAAGCAGATAAATTAAACTGTGTTTTACCGACTCTTCCTTTTTTGGTAGTGATCACGATAACACCGTTTGACCCTCTTGCTCCATAAGCAGAAGTAGCAGAAGCATCCTTCAGTACGGTGATGGTTTCAACATCGTTGCTGTTGATAGATGCCAGTGCTGATAATGAAGATCTGTCAGTACTCCCGGAAAAGTCCTGATTGACTACGGGCACACCATCAATCACGATCAAAGGATCATTACCGGCAGTAATGGAACCAACCCCCCTGATCCTGATATCCTGTATCGCGCCGGGAGTACCGGAAGAAGTGGATATAGTCAATCCGGCTACTTTCCCCTGCAGTGTCTCAGTGAGGACGCTTACGGGAACATTTTGAATCTCTTCAGCTTTTACCTGGACCGTAGATCCAGTAATAGAATTCTTGACCCTGGTACTATATCCTGTTACGATGATCTCCTCAAGGTTTAGAAAGTCTTCTGCCATAAGGATCTCAATGGAACTAGGATTAGCATAGTCAATGTCATAGGTCTGGGTAACCATCCCCACAAATGAGAACATAAGTGTGGAACTGGCTTCCGGCACATCCAGACTGAAATCACCATCAATGGAGGTGGAGGTACCTATCGTGGTTCCCATAACCACTACAGACACACCAGGAATAGGCTGGTTATCCACAGCAGAGAGAACACTTCCCGATAGTGTAACCGTCTGGGCTTGTACTATGCCAACGGACATAATACAAATTAATAGGATTAGAAACTTCTTCATAAGCATAGGTTAAATCTAAATTAGAAATAGCAATTAATTTAATGCTCGCATTCCAATAGGAAAATAGTGAATGTTGTAGTATCTGTGGTAGATTCAGCGTTAACGTACCCTTGCACGAGTAATTATTCCAAAGTTACCCCTAGATGACTACACTAGTTAAGCGGACTCTTAATCAGTCCTTATAACTTGTCATTCCTTGCGAATTATAAGATGTTAATTATTGAATTAATGAAGTGCGTGTCAGCGCAACAAGAGTTTTGATGGGTTGAAATCATTCATAGGCATAAAAATTTTAGGTTTAAGTCATAATAATTAAATTATTCATGCCAGCAAATCTAATAAAATAATTCCTATCCAAAAATTAAATATCAAATAATTGATAATCCTGAAACACACGCTATACTTACAATTATTCGTATTTATAGTCTTTTTTTAAGCGGGCTGTCAGAATCGAAAGCCAATGAATTCGGGGTTCTCCGGGCCTGAAGCTCTAAAAGTACTGTTAATGCTAAGGTTTCAGTTACCTGAAGTTCATTTTTACTCATGTACGGAACTAAAAAAGGGGGGCTGTCCCATTCGAGACAGCCCCCCCCCTTTAGATCGGATATTATAGTGTTGCTAATTCTTATCCCAGAATACCCGGTTATCCACTTTGTCACCACCCATAGCAGCAGCAGCTGCGGCATAATTGTCCGGGTTCAATGTCTGTTCATTGATCGGGTATATATACCTCTTGGGAATGGTATCCGTAAATGGATTAGGTGGCATAGCGAAGACCGGGTAATCAAGCCTTCTCCATTCGGTCCATGCCTCCAGTCCCCTGGTATAGAACGCCAGGTATGCCTGATTTGCAATTTTCTGCTTCCAGGTGCCTGTTGCCGTAGCATACGCCACTTCGGGCTTGGCCAGGTAGGAAGCCACATCATCTACACCCCAGAATTCAAAGGATGCAGTAATGGCTGCATTATAAGCCTCCTCAGCTGTCATCGGCACAGTATATCCTCTTTCTGCAGCTTCAGCAATGTAGAACAATACTTCGTCATAGGTCATCATGATCCCCGGGAAGGTTGGTTCAGTGATGTCAGGATGAACCTTGGAGTGCAGCGCATAGGGACTGCTAGCTCCGTAAACTCCACCCACATAGGCAAGCTTTACCACTCCACTTTCCGAAGAAGTATCGACCTGGGTATAGTATGCAGCCCGTCTCGGGTCCTCCAAAGAATTCATAAGGTCTACCATGGTATTTGCCCCTACAAAATCTTTCCGGCCCGTCAATACAAGCTCATCATGAACCGGGTTCGAGTTGGGTGGAGCTCCCCCATAATATAACAATGCATTATCAGCATTGGAAGCAAATACACCGGATACAGCCGCTTCAACTGCAGCTTTGGCTGCACCGTTATCATGATCGGCAATAGTGATCCCAAGCTTCAGTTTTAGGGATTGGCCAAACATGATCCATGCGGCAACATCACCACCATAGATCAGGTCCTGTCCACCGAAGCTATCCCCGCTATCATCCAATGCACCAATGGCAGCATTTACGCGGGAGATTAAATCCTGATAAATGGTCCATTGGTTATCATATGCCGGAGTCACCTGCTCAAGGTCAAGTGCTTCTGTGTAGGGAACATCACCAAAAATGTCAACCAGATTCTGGTAGGCATAACAGTTCAGAAGTTCAATAATAGCGAGCCTGTTTTGCTTATTAATTGTCTGGGCATTTGTTAATGTCTCCTCGGCTTCAATTAATTTTGCCGCCTCATCCAAATCCTTCAAGGCATCCCTGTAATATCCGCGGAAGGTAAAATCCGGGATGGTACGGTTGACAAGGTCATAGTTTGCCTCATCCGTATAGGTGGTTTCTGTCCAGTATTGTGAGATCAGTCTGAATATGTTGAGATTCACATTCGGTGTGGACATTTGATCAACGAGATTCTTTTGCCCGCTGGTAAACACTGCATCCCCGGGTACAGCTGCCGGCAATTTCTTATCGACGTTCATTTCGTCGAACTTATCCGTACAGGCTGCCAGGACGGTAGCAATCAATATAAATAACAAATATTTCTTTTTCATAGCTTTAAAATTTAGAATGTGAGGTTTAGACTCAGACCCATATTACGTACAGTCGGCATGACACCAGCCTGCCATCCCTGAACATTACCTGAGCTCTGTCCCATTTCAGGATCAGCATGTGGAAGGTTCTTATGGATGATCCATAGGTTCGAACCAATTAAGCTCACCGTTGCACGGGAGATGAAGGTTTTGGCCATCAAATCACTAGGCAGGTTGTAGGTAAGCACAACCTCACGCAGCTTAACATAGGAAGCATCGTAAACATAACGTGCATTTGGGCTACGTGCCCAGCCACGAGCTGCATAATTGTTTGCCCCAACCCTAATGGTATTTGGCGTTCCGTCATCCATTACGCCAGGGTTGATAATCCCACCGCCATCCGCCAGCGTGTTCCGCATTGGATTTCCGAGGTCATTATTACCTACCGTCTCTTCATACAGGCCTGTTCCCATACCATACCAGAGGTCTACAGAGAAGAGGTCGCCACCTTGCTGCCAGTCGATTAGGAAGTCCAGCGACAGGTTTTTGTAGCGCAGTGTATTGTTAAGACCTGCAAACCAATCCGGGGTCATTACCCCGATGACAATATCACTGGTAGGTGTCAGCTGATAAAAACCATTCGATTTGATAATGGGTTGTCCATTAGCATGATAAACAAAGTCAGTCCCCTGAATGGTACCATAGGGTTCACCAACCCGGGCATTCACGGAAACACCTCCCTGCAATCCTCCATCGAGTTGCAGATTCTCGATATCACCATACAGTTTGGTTACCTCATTTACATTCTTTGTCCAGTTCAAAGCTAAATCCCATGAGAAAGAAGAAGATTTGACGGGTGTGCTTGCCAATGTAATTTCAATACCTTTGTTTTCCATATCACCGGCGTTATAGATCCGGTCGGTATAACCCGTTCCATAGGAGACGGCAACCGGCATGATCTGGTCAACCGATGTCGTCTGGTATACAGCCATATCAAGTCTTACCCTGTTCATGAACAGATTCAGTTCAAGTCCCGCCTCAAGGCTCTTTGTCCTTTCCTCCCTCAGTTCAGGATTTCTTTTCCTGCTGGATACAGAAGCAATCGAAGCGCCACTAAAGGGTGAGGCAGGAATATAAACATCGCGCAGGTATCCCCACTGGCCTCCATTACCTACCTCTGCATAATTCAGTCTCAGTTTACCGTAACTCATCCAGCCTGCACTGATCAGTTCGGAGAACAGGAAACTACCGGAAACGGATGGATAGCCGTATGTCCTGTTATCAGATGGCAGGGTGGATGACTGGTCAATCCGGTATGTTCCATCCAGGAATATCATATTGGCAAATTCCAATGAAAGTCCGCCAAAGTAACCGTTCACTCCTATTTCCTGGAAATTTTCTTCAGGAGGCAGCATCGGGCTGGCACTTACACCAAGTGAATAAACTTCAGGTACACTCAATCCGCCGTTTGTGGATGCAAAAACACGATCATCTGTTAAACGGCGAATATTGGTGCCTACGAATGCAACCAGACCGATGTTGTCAGTCAGGTCCTTGGCGACTTTAGCCATGGCATCAAAATTGGTCTCAATGAAATTCTTGGTGTACCTTGAATATCCTGAAGTGACATCAGGTCTGTCCACACCCAGTTCGCCGGAAACCGATCCCACGGCCTTTCTTTCTTCCTGCAAATATTTGTAAGTATCTACAGAAACACGTCCCATGAAAGTAAGCCAGGGAGTTAAAGCATAATCTGCCTGCGCGTATCCGATGAGACGTCCTCTTTCATCAGACGGGTAGTTTTGATAAAGATGAAAGTATGGATTGTTCCAGTAAATCGGATCAAGATCATCATAATAAACCGGGTTCCAGGTACGATTCCCTTCATTGGAAGCAAAGTAAATATCCCGCTGTTCCTGGATATCCACATTCGTCTGGTACCACTGCCTGAACATGGACATGATATTCTGGCTGTAGCCTGTGCCGTTACGGCCCTTGCCTTTTGTATCGACATAATTTGCTGAGGCAGAGACGGACAGTTTCTGGGTAACTTTATAACTACCGCTTAGCAGGAAGTTATTTCTTTTCAGTTCACTGTTTTCAACAATTCCCTTCTGATTAAAATTAGTATAGGAAAGCCTGAAGTTGGTACGCTCACCTCCTCCGGAGACCACCACATTGTTGTTCCAGGTTACACCTGTCTGAAAGAAAGACCCTGGATCATTCTTGGCAGCAACCCAGGGTGTTTTCTGGCCGTAGGTCGGTGATTCAGGATAGAGTGAGCCCCATTGATATACCTGGAGGTTTGGATCAAATTTTTCTCCAAAGGAAGCATCTTCGTAAAAGGGAACGACCAGGTCATCATTTCCGTCACCATCCAGATCAAATTCCTCGAGGCCCGGATAATCACCCCCACTGTAATAGGGACCGTAGCCGCCACCATATTCGTTTTGGTATTTCGGGAAGGTACTCTTATCATAGGTACCGAAAGAAACACTTGAATTAATCTCAACTCCCACAGCCTTCCCCGGTATCATCGATCCTTTTTTGGTGGAGATCATGATGACACCATTGGCGGCCCTTGAACCGTAAAGGGCTGTTGCGGCTGCTCCCTTTAAAACACTGATGGATTCGATATCAGCAGGATTGATATCTGCGGCAAAATTACCATAGTCATAACCACTGCGGCCGGCTCTCTGCCCTGCATTATTTGTATTGGCATTGTTTACGGGTACACCATCGACAACAAATAATGCCTGGTTCGTTCCAATAAAGGATTTTGCACCACGAATCACGACATTTGTGGATCCGCCAAGGTTACCATTTGATTTCACATGAACACCTGAGACTTTGCCGGACATGGAATTAACAAAGTTATCGGTTTTTACTTTGTTAAGTTCATCACCGGAAACCTCCTGAGTGGCATAACCAAGTGATTTCTTTTCCCGGGTAATACCCAGGGCGGTTACCACGACTTCGTCGAGTCCGACGATATCAGATTCGAGCATCACATCGATTACTGTCTGGTTACCGACAGCAATCTCCTGTGATTTCATTCCAACAGAGCTAAATATAAGTGTTGCTCCGGCAGGGATAGGTAGTTCAAAGTTACCATCGACGTTAGAGGCTGTTCCTGTTGTAGTCCCCTTAACTACAATAGAAACCCCTGGAAGGGGTGCTCCGCTCGCATCAGTAACCGTACCACTAATTTGTATATCCTGTGCCATCATGGCCTGGAAGCCAAAAAGCATAAGACATACAAATAGACTTGTAAATCTTTTCATAGATAAAAATTTTAGGTTTAAATAAAAAGAATGCGGTTTAAATTAAATTATTCATGGTCCCAAATCTAAAAAAAAAAAGTTTTGCACAAAAAAATTAACACTATTTATAATTTGTTCGGTAAGGTGCATTATACCTGCTTTTGAAGGAATTCTATACGGCCGGATAAAAAGACTCTATTTCAGTTTACCAGCAATATCGGGAGATGCAAGGGGTTTGTAGGACTGAAAGTACCATGAACACGGTATTTTGATATGTTTTTTTCCAATATACAGTCGATGTTTATTTAGAGCGATTCTAGTTAAAGCCGGGATTCAACAATATTGAGTATTTCAGCCTCTTTCCGGCATACTGAAGCTTCGAGTTCCCTGCCTTCTTTCAGGATCTTCTCAGCAAAGGATTTGTCTTCGAGATTTCCTGCATTGATCTTAACATTCAGAAATGCACCCATAACAGCAGATCTGATGGCCAGGACTCCTACCCCTACATCGGAAACCGAATTCGGATTCCCGGTTTTTGCCAAGGCTTTCAGGATCTCCAGAGCTGCGGCGGCCGTTTGCATTACCCGGTAAGGCACGAGAATGGCATTTTTGGTAGCCTCTTCAATGGCCTCATTCCGCTGGCTCTGTTCGTCTTTTGAATTTTTAGGCATGGAAAAGGCTTCCATGATCCTGTTAAAGGCAGTGGTATCCTTATCTACCAGGGCCAGTAATTCCTCCTGTATGGCCTTGCCCTGGTCTGCCCAATCAGAGAACTCCTCCCAGCGATCGTCCCAGCCTCTCTTATGGGAAGAGAGATTGGCAACCATGGTACCAAGGGCCATGCCAAGGCTCCCCATACAGGCACTGATCGAGCCTCCTCCGGGGGCGGGTGATTCTGATGCAGTTTCTTCCATAAAATCCCGGATAGACATTTCTGCCAGCGAATTAGAGCGGTCTCTCTCTATCATATACTCTATGATCTTTTCTTCTGGCTTGAAAGGATAGAGATCATCAAGTCCCATAGATTTCACGGCAATTTTGATCAGTTCCCTGTCAGCGATCCCGACGGACCTCTTCTGTTTCTTCAGGAAATAACGCCCCGCATCCAAGATGGCTTTCAAGGGTATCAATCCAACCAGTTCCGAACCACTGACCCTTACACCCCTGGCCTCCGCCCGTTTATAAACCTCATCGTAGGCCAAATGTACCGGGGTTACAGAAATATTGGTAAGATTCATGGAGATCTGCGCAATCCCGTATTCCTCTATATACCATCCTATGGCTTTAACCTCTTTGAGGCTCCCTGGGATCATTACCGGGAGCCCACCCTTATCCCTGACAATCTCCCCGGTTAGGGGATCACCTTTTCTCTTTGCCCTGCCCCTCTCCCGCACATCGAATGCGATGGCATTGGCCCGGCGGGTGGAAGTGGTATTCAGGTTGATATTGTAAGCCACCAAAAAATCACGTGCCCCTACTGCTGTGGCTCCGGTTTCCGGGTTGAATTTCGCAGGACCGAAATCTGGTTTCCAGTCAAAATCTGCCAGCTTTTTCTGCAAGCCTTCATATTCCCCTGAACGAACTACAGCCAGGTTTTTCCGCTCTGCTGAGAAGGCTGCAGATTCATAACAATAGACCGGGTATTGCAGTTCATCACCGATGCGCTTCGCAAGTTTCCTAGCATACTCGATAGTCTCCTCCATACTGATGCCCGCGATGGGTACCAAGGGACAAACATCCGTGGCGCCGAAGCGGGGATGTTCCCCTTTATGCTTATCCATTCTTATCAGTCGGGATGCCATTTTAACAGCCCTGAACGCCGCTTCGATCACGTCTTCGGGTGAACCAACAAAAGTTACTACGGTCCGATTGGTTGCCTTTCCCGGATCCACATCCAGCAGTTTTACCCCTTCTACAGATTCTATTTCATCCGTGATCTGTTTGATCAGGCTCATATCCCGGCCCTCACTGAAATTCGGCACACATTCAATAAGCTGGTTCATCATGGTAAATTTATTATGTTAAGATCTCTCCTCCCAGGATCACTGTTTCTACAAGATCAGTTCCGTATGCATAAGGAAGGTATGCAAATCCGGGTACCTTACTGGTAATGATCACATTGGCTTTTTTACCCCGACAGATGGTTCCGTGAGTTCCCTGCAATCCCAGCGCATAAGCAGTATTGATGGTTACTGCATGCAGGACCTCTTCCGGCAGCATCCTTAGTTGTATGCACCCCAGCGACATGATGAATTTCATATCACCAGAGGGGGAACTGCCTGGGTTATAATCAGATGCGAGGGCAAGAGGTAAGCCGGCCTTAATCATCTTCCTTGCCGGTGCATATTTGAGTCCCAGAAAAAAAGAAGCCCCTGGCAGCAGGGTAGGCATGGTACCAGACTCAAGAAGGCACTGGATCTCTTCATCACCCGTAAACTCCAGGTGATCAACTGACAGAGCCCGGTATTTAACGCCGGTCTGTATCCCCCCTGAGAAATCGAGTTCATTGGCATGGATCTTGGGTTTCAATCCCCTGGCAATACCCGCCTCAAGTATCCTTTCAGTCTGGGGCACTGTAAAAAATCCCCGGTCACAGAAAACATCAATAAAATCTGCCAATCCCTCTTCAGCGATGGCAGGGATCATTTCCTCAACCACCAGTTCTACATAGCCGTCGGGATCATCCCTGTAAGCAAGTGGAAAAGAATGGGCTCCCAGGAATGTGGCTTTTATATCAAGGGGTGTCGTCTCTCTTAGCCGGCGTATCACCCGGAGCATTTTCAGTTCAGCTTCCGTGTTTAGTCCATAGCCGCTCTTAATTTCGACAGCCCCTGTTCCCAATTTCATGATCTCCCTGACCCTGGAGTGGGATTGCTCATACAACTCCTCTTCAGGTGTTGCCTGCAACAGGGCAGCTGAATTCAATATCCCTCCTCCCCTCCTGGCAATTTCCTCGTAAGACAGTCCCCTGATCTTATCCATATATTCCAGCTCACGGCTGCCTGCATAAACCAGGTGTGTATGCGAATCACAAAACGCGGGCATCACCAGTTTCCCTTCTGCCAAAATTTCATGAAGGCCAGGATTAGACTTTACGATTCCGTCCAGTTCAGGCTCTCCCATTACACCAAACCCGGCAATCTTGCCACCGGTAATATACAACCAGGCATTCTCCAGGGAATTCAATTCTGCCATATGATTACCTGCAACATATGGACGTGGTTCAGTCTCCGTCAGCAGTAGAGATTTTATATTCTTTATCAGTAAATCCATACAATGGTATTCATCAGCGAAATTAATTAAATCAAATATTAATTCCGGTATGTTATAGAATAGGATGGTCTTATCCTAAGAATTGAATCAGTTTACCGATAAGTATCCCGATATAATTACCCAGGGCATAGCCGACAAGCCCAATGATCAGTCCTGGCAGGATGATCTCCCGGTTCTTCAGGGAGGTAGCTACAACCGGTACAAATGGAGGTGACATGGATAAGGCAACGGATATGATCAGAAAATTATCCACATCCACTTTAAAGATTTTGGAAAGGATCCCATGTAAAAGCAGTGCACCAGGAACCGCCAGTAATATAAATAACAGCAATGGCATGGACTCCATACTGAACATACTGATATCCGCCATGGAAGCAAATACAAGGCAGAAAACAAGGATCAGGTAGATCCCGCCCTGGAAAGATTTTTCAATTTGTTTAACCCGCGGGATAAATGATGCAGCAATTCCCAGCGTAGTAATACCCAGGATAAGCAGGGCAGTATTCAACGCTTTGAAAAATAACTGGCTGATTCCGGCGGAGATGCCCAGAATCAGGATGGAGAGTCCAACAGCAGCCATCAACGGCAGAAAGATCCGGCGCAAAAATATGCCGTCGTAGGACTCATATTTATCATGATAAGATTCCCTGGTATCCCCAACTTCTTCCTGGTCGGTCTGTTTGTAAGGCCGCATGAACAGGAGGAAGAAGCGTTGAGCAAGGGTCATCAGAAATAAAAGTGTGAAAGCACCCACAACCAGGTCGTAGGTCTGGGTAAGGATAAATACCTCCGGCTCCATATCCAGCGCGAGACTGATGGCTGCAGCATTGGGGGCACCGCCTGAATAGAATCCCACCAGTACACCCGATACTTTCCAGATATCAGGGATCTTTTCCCTGAAAAGGAAATATCCCAGGATTACCATGATGACCACCGAGGCGATGCCAAGTACCAATGAAAGCATGGTCTTTCCGGCCATGGAGATCCACTTCCGGATATCCAGTGAAAACAACAGCAGCGGGATGGCCAGGATAACACAGATAGAATAAATGTTTTCCTGAAATTCAGCAATGCCATCAGGCAAAATGCCGATATTACCAATCAGTAGGCCCATTCCATAACAGATGACAACCGTACCTACCCTGTTAACGAGGGTATACTTTTTATCAAGGTATATGATCAGAACAGGAAAAAGGAAGTAGAAAAGGGCCAGCAGCACAAGGTTCATGATCTGGCTTTTTACTAATCACATTCATCAAAACTCTTGCTGTACTGGTCTATGGCACGCATGCTCATACCCATGCTTGAAAAACCGCCATCATGAAAAAGATTTTGCATGGTCACCTTCCTGGTAAGGTCTGAAAACAGGGTGATACAATAATTGGCACAATCGTCTCCGGTAGCGTTGCCAAGAGGTGACATGCGTTCGGTGAAATCGATCAGGGTGTCTATCCCTTTCACGCCGCTTCCTGCGGTGGTGATAGTGGGGGACTGAGATATTGTATTTATGCGGATCTTTTTATCACGTCCGTAAATATATCCAAAACTGCGGGCAATGGATTCAAGCAGGGCCTTTGCATCACCCATGTCATTGTAGCCGTAAAGAGTTCGCTGGGCTGCCACATAGGACAACGCTACAACGGAACCCCAGTCCTCAATGGCATCATTCTTCCTGGCAAGCAATAACAGCTTATGAAATGACAGGGCAGAAATATCCAGGGTTTTCAGGAAATATTCATAGCTTAAGGCATCATATGGCAATCCTTTCCTGACATTGGGGGACATGCCAATGGAATGCAGGATGAAATCTACCTTGCCACCCAGAATTTCCATGGACTTCTTCAGTACAAGCTCCACATCCTGGACATTTGTGGCATCGGCCGGGAGTACTTCTGACCCGGTTTTTTTTGCCAGTTCATTCAGCGTACCCAGGCGTAGGGCTACAGGGGTATTAGTCAGGGTAAACCGGGCACCTTCCTCATGGGCTTTTTCTGCCACTTTCCAGGCAATTGACATGTCATTCAGGGCTCCGAAGATAATCCCTCTTTTGCCTTTTAATAATCCGTAAGCCATGATTTAAAAGATTTTGGATTGGCTGCAAATATAATAAATTGATTTCACTCAGGAGATTAGTTCAGCAATTCGCGGGCATTCGAAATGGCGGCCTCCGTTAGCTCTTCACCACTGAGCATCCGGGCGATCTCGAGCACCCGGTCCTCATCGTTTAGTAGCTTGATATCAGTAATGGTGGCACCGGCCTCGTCGTACTTATGGACCAGGTAATGAAAATCTCCTTTCCCTGCAACCTGGGGAAGGTGGGTAATATTTATGACCTGCTTACCTTCTGACATCTTTTTGATGATAGTCCCAACCTTCTCTGCAATTTCACCCGACACCCCTGAATCAACCTCGTCGAAGATAATCGTCGGCAATTCCCGTGAATCCGAAAGGAGGGATTTTATACTCAGCATCAGCCTGGAAAGTTCACCTCCTGATGCGATCTTGGATATTTCCTGTGGTTTCACCTGCTTGTTGGCCGAGAAAAGGAACTCAACTTCATCCTTTCCGTTTTCAGTAAAGTTTTCCAGTTCCCTGTGCTCTACCCTGAACAATGCATTGGGAATGCCAAGGACTTTCAGCATTCCATTGACCTCATGCTCAATCCCGCGTAAGACTTTTTTCCTTCTGGCGGTAAGTTCAGCCGCCTGCTTCTCAAGCTGATCCCTTTTTTCTGACAACTCCTTTTCCAACTTTTCTATTTGTTCGTCATAAGATGCAATATCCTGTACCTTGACATCAAGTTCCTTCTGTAGCCGGATCAATCCATCCACATCATTTACCCCGTGTTTCTGCATTAGGTCAAATAGCAAATCCAGTCTTTCCCTTATAATTTGCTGGCGGTTGGGATCCATTTCGATATCATCACCATTTGCCCCAGCCTCATCCGATATGTCCTTCAATTCGATCATGGCCGACCTGATCCGTTCAGTGAGTTCTGCAGCTGCCGGGTAGAATGCAGAGATGCTGTCCAGCGCATGGATGGCAGCAAGCAGTTTGTTGACAACCGCATCTTCCTGATCGGAAAGCAGGTAAAATGTTTGGTGAAGGTTCCGCTTGATTTCACCGGCATGATCAAGGGTCTGTAACTCCTGCTCGAGTCCTTGCTGCTCACCGCTTGACAGCCTTGCCTCCTCAAGCTGTTGATACTGGAAGGTATAATAATCCAGGTCTTTCTTGGATTTGCTGGCCTTTTCTTTCAATCCTGCCAACCCGGAAACCAGGTCAGCAAATCTGTGGAATTGATCCTGGTAGGCCGATAAAACAGCCCGGTTCCGGGCCACGATATCCAATACCATCAACTGGAACTCATGTTCACCCATATGCAGGTTTTCATGTTGGGAATGAATATCAACAAGCCTGGTTCCCAACTCTCTCAGTAGGTGTAGATTCACAGGTGTATCATTGATAAATGCCCTTGATTTCCCACCGGGGGAGATTTCCCTGCGTATGATGAGATGATCATCATAATCCATATCATTGACCGTAAAAAAGCTGTGATATCCGTATGGACTGATATCAAAACTGCCTTCTACGATACATTTTTTCTCCTTGTCCTTTAACACTGATGTGTCAGCGCGGTTCCCCAGCAATAGCGAGAGTGCGCCAAGCAGTATTGATTTTCCGGCTCCGGTTTCTCCTGTGATAATGGTAAAACCAGGCCTGAATTCAATTTCCAGGTGCCTGATCAGGGCATAATTCCGTACATGAAGCGATTTTAGCATAATGATGATTCGTACCGGTCCTCCTGATTAATGTCGGAATCAGGAAACTATCGGCTACAAATGTAAGCTTTTTACTGCTGAAAAATACGAAAAATGGAATTCACAGGAGCAGGCAGGCAGATTAATTTGAGGCTGTCATATTTTCATATTTGGCCTTGTTCGCAGGGTCTATTTCCTGAAGGATCCTTATAGCACGCTGTTTCTCTTCGGTAAAGGATTCTGAAAAAATATTGACCAACTCATCAGCTTTTGCATCCAGGGTGATCTGCAACAGGTGCATGAACGGATCAGGTTTGTCGCGGTAGATCTTTTGCAAATCCTCCAGACCTGCTGCGATCACAGCCCTGCCTTCTGTTACTTTCTCATCCATCAAATCCAATCCCAGCCTGTGAAATTTGTAGTTAAAATCTCGGATGGGTTTATAGCTTTCATTCAGAATATCGGTGATCAACCAGTACCTGTTTTTATGGTCCAGACTTTCAAATGGCTTCCAGCCTGTCTCACGTGCATTCTGGGCGTTGCTGACGATATTTTCAGCCTGTGCGAAGAAGGGCGTTCCACCCATATAGGAATATGAATCATAATCCATCCCCAGTAAAAAATAGGCCCAGAAGGCAAGGATGGAGGTAAGACTGGAGATATGCTGTGTAGGGTCAAACTGAAGCGGCTCAAACTCCACATATCGGAATTGTATATTATTGTCCACATAATTCAACATGGTTGAGCTGTAGTTCGTATTGAATATGGGCCTTCGGGACTGGATCTGCAGGGTTCCCCTGAATTCGTCGGATGACAGCTGCTCAGTGATGTTGAACATAAAATTGCATTCGATCCTTTCGTCGTATCCAAAAACATGATTGCTCCAGTTCGTATTATTCATAAACTCGTAGATGGCCGTCTGCAGGGTCTGGAATACCTGTTTATTGGTTCCCTGTATCTGTTGGGTAACAATCTGTATATTGCATCTGAATTCCTGGGCTTTAACCCATCCGCCCAGCAGGACTGACAGGCCTATCAGAAGCACCATTTTTTTGCTTGTACTATACATATTCAACCAGTTTTTCAATAATGTCATTCGCCACCTCCTTCTTAGACTTTAACTCAAAATGCCGGATATTATTATCTGCATCAATAATAGTAATTTTATTTGTATCTACGCCAAAACCAGCACCCTTATCCTTCAAGGAATTGAGTACAATGAAGTCGAAATTTTTCCTTTTCAGTTTGCTTTGGGCATTTACTACCTCCTGGTCTGTTTCCAGGGCAAAACCTACGAGTACCTGATCCTCCCCTTTTCTTCTGCCCAATTCGGCCGCAATATCGAGGGTGGGAACCAGCTCAATGGTAAGGCTATCCTTTGTTCTTTTTACTTTCCTGCTGTATTTCCTACTGGGTGTAAAATCTGCTACAGCAGCAGTCATGATTCCGGCCTGGCATTCCCCGAACAGAGCAAAACACTTCTCTGCCATCTCATCCGCCGAGGTCACGTTGAACTGTGATATCCCGGGGTGAATAGTCTTCAGATTTACCGGTCCGCTCACCAGGAGGACCCTGGCACCCTCTTCTGCACAGGCTTCGGCAATCGCATAACCCATCTTCCCGGTAGAATAATTGCCAATATACCTGACAGGATCGATTTTTTCATGGGTGGGTCCGGCTGTAATCAGTATCTTAATTCCGTTTAACCTTCCGGGCTTATTTTTGATCATCGCTGGATGAGGCAAAAAACGATTGTACTTTTTCAAGAATGATTTCAGGTTCCTCCATCCTTCCCTTTCCGTAAAGGCCACTGGCCAATTCCCCGGTACCAGGTTCAATGACCTGGTTGCCATAGGATTGAAGGATCTGGATATTCCTGACAGTAGATCCAGTCGTACATATCCAGATCCATGGCCGGTGCCAGAATAACTGGAGATTTACATGAGAGATAGGTTGTCAGGAGGAGATTGTCTGCAATGCCGTTGGCCATTTTGCCCAGGGTACTTGCCCTAACAGGTGCAATCAGGAACAGGTCTGCCCAGATACCCAGGTCAACATGCGAATCCCATTGCCGGTTTTAACCGGAAAAGAAGTCAATATGAACCGGCTTTCCGGAAAGGGCAGAGAGAGTAACCGGGGTAATAAATTCTTTGGCCATGGGAGTCATGACAACCTGCACTTCTGCCCCCTCCCTGACCAGCAAGCGGACGATTGTTGCGGTCTTATAGGCAGCAATGCTGGCAGTCAGGCCAAGCAGTATTTTTTTTCCTTGCAGCATGTTTGCTGAAAGAGTATGAGGTTTTATAAATTTTCAGGCTCGGGTTCTGACAGTCTGTAATAAAATGTCATCATCCAGGAATTCCTGGGTAGCAATCAATGTAGGTTTGGGTAACCTCTCGTAATATTTTGAGATCTCGATCTGTTCTCTATTTTCAAAGACTTCCTCCAGGTTGTCTGTATAGTAGGCAAATTCTTCGAGTTTTCTGTTAAGCTCCAGCTTTAGTTCCACACTCATCTGGTTGGCACGTTTGGCTACGATCATGACTGTCTGGTAAATGTTATCGGTTTCCTGATCCAGCCGGTTCACATTCCTGGTAATTGTCGTCACAGAAGCTTTTGATTTTTTATAATCCATACCCATATTAATGTTTGTTATTTATTGACCGCTTAAAATGTTCTCACTTGGAATTTCTTTCAGTGCAGCATCATAGATCTTGTCGCCTGCGGCCTGTATTACTCTCTCGGGAATCTTCCTACAATGAATAATACTCATCCACTGAATCCTGGTATCTTTCAACCTGC
>CAVVYS010000011.1:0-109457 GCA_963752525.1 uncultured Bacteroidaceae bacterium
ATGTTGATGGAGATGGAACGGGGGATGCATGTGATACCGACGATGATGATGACGGGATCCCGGATACCCAGGACAATTGCAGAACGAGGGTCAATCCGGACCAGGCTGACCTGGACGGCGACGGTATTGGTGATGCATGCAATTCCAGCATAGATAGTGATGATGATGATTGGGCCGACAACCTGGATAATTGTCCCAATACACCAAACCCGGATCAAACAGATGCCAACCATAATAATATCGGCGATACCTGTGAGGTTGATTTGAAAACCATCGGGGTAAAGTAACCCAGGCCATACAGGATGAAAACCAAAGTGTCCCACTAATTGCTGGCAAGAACACCCATATCAGGGTCTATTTTGATGTCGGGGCTGCACAAACAGAAATTGGTCCGATTAGTGGAATGATCAAATTTTATTACCAGAATGGCCTGCCAATGAGCACTTATGCAACGGAAGGCTAATGGATAAAACCTTGTTCTCAACCAACAGCATGAATGCTCCTCCAACTGTTGATATGGATCCTGGCAACCCCGATCACACATTAAATTTTATCATTCCGAGCAATTGGCAATGGGATGACACACCCTATATCAGGATGTATATCTTTAATAATAGCAGCCTGGCTGATCTTAATCCCTTTAATGATGGTCCGGATGATTTTCCTCTTAGATTAACCCCGGCCAAAGAACTAAATATAGTATTCGTCCCAGTGAAGGTCATCGACGGAGGTTCTTCATGCACCCCAACAGTTGCACAATTCTTCGAAGGCCTCAATTATGTCCGGAATGTTTATCCTTTAAGTGAGATAAATACCTGGAAATCAGCAGCTCGAGACTTTGACAAGGATCCTTCCTGCAATGGTAATGAGCTGATGTTTAATATATGGCGTTTGAATGTCAAGACTGATGATCCTGTAGATGATCTGAAATATCATGGCCTGGTATGTGAAGCTGGTACAATTATACAGGAATGTGATCTTGGAGGAAAAGGAGGATATGCTTTCTTCAATGATGATGAGTCCTGGTCATACTATCAAAGTCCACCCAGAAGTGGTATACCGATAGCCCATGAACTGGGACATAATTTTGGACGTGATCATGTTCCATCTTTTCAAGCAGATCCTGATGATACTGATAAGGACTTTCCTTCAACAACCGTACAGGATTGTCATGCAGACGGCAGTTATTGCAGTGACAGGGTCATCCCATCCAGTATCCAAAAATATGGATTTGATGGAACCAATGCTTATGCACCCGATTCGTTCTACGATTTTATGTCTTACGATGAACCTGAATGGGTATCAATTTATACCTATATGGGCATATACGAGGATCACTTTTCCCTCGATAAGAAAAGTGCTGAAAACCCGGAGAAGGAATTAAAATTCAATTCGAGACCAGGAATACATCACTATTTTAGGCATGATCTCCGAGAATGGAACCATTGATAATTTTGAGATTATTGATTACGATATAAACATTAATGAGGGTAATGAATCGGGTTGTGACTACACAATCATTCTGATGGATATAAATTCCGCCATCCTATTGGAGCAAAAGTTTTGTCCGCTAAATAAAGTTGACGGAGGAGGAAGTAATTTTGTCGTCAAGGTACCTTTTATGGCTAATGCAAGCAAATTAGTAATAAAATACGAGGACCAGACCTTACTCTCCAGTGATATAAGCGCAAATGAACCCCTGATCAGTGTCCTTTATCCCAACGGAGGGGATATGCTCAATGATACATGCCGCATACGGTGGGAATACAGCGATCTCGACAATGATACTGTTGAATTCACCATCCTTTATAGCATGGATAATGGTTTAAACTGGACAGTTGTTGCGCTTGATGAGACTGGAACGAGCTATTTATGGGATACAGATGATTATCCTGGCAGTAGCGAGTCAAAAATCAGGATCATTGCTTCAGATGGGGTTCTGTCCTCTTACGATGACTCAGATGGTTCATTTGAAGTTGCTGAAAAAATCCCGGAAGTAGAGATCTTTTCGCCGGAGAATAATGGACAATTTTATGCCAATCAAATGATCCCATTAGAAGGCTACGCCTTTGATGTGGAGGATGGTTCCGAACTTGATTCTATACAATGGCTGTCGGATATTGATGGCCTGATCGGTATGGAATATAATGTTCTGGTTGACAGTTTAAGCCCCGGGACACATTTGATATCGCTTCAGGTAATGGATTCTGACCACAACCTGGGAAAGAAGGAAGTGAACATTGTTGTCTCATCTAACATAGACAGTGACAATGACGGTATTGCTGATGATATAGATAATTGCGTGTATGTATACAATCCCGGCCAGGCAGATTATGATGGGGATTTCCTCGGAGATCTGTGTGAACTGGATGATACCGATAACGACGGATTTGCTGATTATAAGGATAATTGCATGCTGATCCCCAACGATCGAATCCGACAATGATCGTGATGGTTTAGGAGATGCATGTGATGATTGTGCAATGTTACCTGATATCGGCACAATCGTTGAGCTAAGATGAGCCCAACTCGGGATCTTTGCAAACCTATTCTGTAAATACAGATACCTCAGCGGACTACCTTTGGATCTTACCTGAAGGCTGGATCGGTGTAAGTGATAGTAATTCGATAGATGTTATCATTGGTTCAAAAAGTGGTAAAATCGGAGTTACCTCATTTAATGAATGCGGGACAAACCATCTTACAAAATCTATCCAGGTTGATGGAGCTACAGAGTAATAGGATTAATGATTACGTCTTCACTCAGTCAGATCCATATATCATCTATCCAAATCCAGGTTCGGATATTCTTAATGTATATTGTGAATCAGGTATTAGCCAGGATGTACGTGCTTATATTTGACTTGCTTGGAAGACAGGTCATCAATGCCACTGGAGAAAAATTATACAAATGTCCTGTCAATACCCATATCACAATTAAATCAGGGAATCTATCAGGTTGTCATCAGGAAAAACAGGGGACGATCAGTTTGAAATTTCTAAAAACCGATCGTTAAACAATTAGATCTTTTTACCCGGAGGTATTTTTCATCGCGTTATGCCTGATTTTCAGATGAATTACCATGGCAATTGGGCCTACCAGAAACAGAGAATAAAAGGGAGCATAGATAAACTGGTTAAGCCGTAATACAAATTCTACCAGGGCAATTAGAAAAGCTACCAGTATTTGGCCTTTTTTATTGCCAACCGTAGTTGCAGGATCGGTAATCATAAAAAAAACGAAAAGCTGATACATGGGACCGGTGAGTGGAGCAAGCTCAGTATAGAAATTTGCTCCTGTAATAAGGCTCCGCAAATAAGAAAAAAGAATAAAACCAGCTACGTAAGTCAGGCTGATATGAAATCTTTTTGCCCGTATAACGATAAAAAGGCCAAGTATCCAGATGACCAGCATTGGAAGGATATTATTGCCCCATTGAATACTCAGTCCGGATACAGCAGAAGGAGCAAAAAACAAGAACCAGCTTATGCCAAAATTTGATGGATTCCAGATATGACGGTTCTTATAGCGTAATATGTATTTTGAGGCTATTGAAATGATCGATACAAATGCAAACGGCCAAAGCAAGATCGAACGAATAAGGATACTTACACTATTTCCATTAATGTATGCACTGGTACATTTTTCCATGTACCAAGAATGAACCGGGAAAGGATTAGATCAGTGGCCATGGCAGATCCAACAGCGAGTAAAATAGCCTCATAACTTTCCAGGATGCCAAAAGAAAGTGACCTGTTAGAAGGATAATGCTGATAAATATAGGGGGTACATAACGAAACTGTATCAGGGATCGAAATGAATCCTTAATCTTTCCTCCTGTATGATTTACAGAATTTGTCATTTCTACTCCTTGAGTTTATGTACTTTTCCTATTTCCGGATTTGCAATTTCCTGCATGGAACCTGCTGGCCAAAGGATTTGAACCTTATCTACCCCTTCGGCTTTCCCAAGTCCAAATTGAAGCCTGCGCTGGTTCTGAGAACTAAATCCCATGCCACCGCTTATTATCTGTGTCTGTACCTGCCCGTCCCAAAAAACGCTTACAAAACCACCGATGGCACTCTTATTCGACTGGGTTCCCTCCAGCATAAACGCGATCCAGTTATGTTCTTCATTAACTGTGTTCTCATAAATGAGCAGTCTGTTATTCTGATTGGCCACAATTACATCCAGCACTCCACGGTTCCAAAGATCCACAAAAGCCACCGCACGGCTGTCATAGGTTTGATTGTCCGTTACAAATTCAGAAGCATCTTCAAAGTATTGCGATTCGTGGCTTATCCATATCTTGTTCTTTTGATACCCGGACTGGCTTCGGCCCTTCATGGCAGGCCAGTTATGAATATCTGATATAATAGCAGAATTACCACCGGTAACCTTGGAATAATCATACCAGTAATCCCTTCCTTTCTGAGCCGATATGAAGCCATTTGCCAGAAACAGATCATTGAATCCATCATTGTTCAGATCGCCAAACTGGGCTCCGTAACTCCAGCCTCCGTTCACAACGCCCTTGGCTACTGCCAGGTTTACATAGCTGGTTTTATCAGGATCGACAGAAGGAATCCAAAGGTTGTTTCCCTGCAATAAAATTCCATCCTCGGTAATATTCGATATATATATTCCCAGATGACCATCATTGTGTATGTCTCCCATACTTACATTCATACCACTTTTAGGTGAGAAGCCAATGTTTGTCGAAACACCGTCTTCGATAAAACCTTCACCATTATTGTTGTAATAAAATTCGTCTACACCATAATCATTGGCTACAATTAATTCTGGATACCCATCTTCATTAATATCTGCAGCGCAGGCAGCCAGGGTCCACCGGGTAGAATTCAGCCCTGCTCCTTGGCTAACATCCATAAACCTTCCTTTACCAATGTTTTCCAGTAAAAAATTACGGCCTCCATTTTGAGAGTATTCGAAACTCTCTGTCAGGATTGAGGTATGCTCAATATTCCACAAATCAATGTCTTCTGGAAAATAGCCACCAATAAACAGGTCAATATAACCATCTGCATTGTAATCAAGCCAAATGGCTGCATTTGAATTGATCCAATCTGGCAAGCCACTGTTTGAAGTTATGTTGGTAAAAGCCTTGCCCTGCTCGTTTCTAAATAGTTCAGGTTTACCCCACTTATAGATTAGTATATCCTCATAACCATCGTTATCAATATCTGCCCATACTGAACCCATGGAAGTACCTCTTCCTTCTTTATTCAAATCAGCAAGTCCAAACCCAGGTGCCACATCAATAAAACTACCATCTTGTTGATTGTGGTAAAGTGAGTTTTTACTGTTGTAACGACTGTTGGTTACATAAAAATCATTCCATCCATCATTGTCGAAATCACAAACAGAAACAGAGGCACCCATGGAGGCGATCTGGGGTAAGATAGGTTCAAACAGGGGATCGAGCCGGGGTGAAAAGTGTATAAAATCTACTCCTGATTTCTGAGAAACCTCCTGCAGGAAAAAACCAAATCGCTCCAACGCAGATTCAGTTTTTAAGCCGAGGGATTTTTTATCGTTCCTGTTACTTAGATATTCCAGAAATATTGGTACTGAAAGCAGAACAACAAATACAAAGCCTGTGAGCTTATAAGCGCTTGATTTGGAGATCGGATTCAAAACAATAAATACTTCTTAAATTGATTCGATTACAAATATAACATCCTATTTAGAATAAATCTAAATATCTTGATTGATCAACCTGATGAAAACTTTTAGTTAAGGACCTCATCCCTGAATCGCTGAAAAAACCACGCTGTGCCAGCAACCATAACCATGGCTATGATTGCGTGAATATGCATGGCTTTCAGCATTCCACCATGATCGCGTAAATACCCCAGCATCAAATTCCCGAGGGTCACTCCTGCCCCAAAATGAAATGCCCAGATAAGTGCCTGGCCTGTGGTGCGAAGATGATCCGGGTGTGTCGCTGGACATACTCCACCACTCCGATAAGAAAGAAAGCAATGGTAACGCCATGAAAAAGGCTCAGGTAAACGGCGATTTCAGGGATTGAAATAAATCCATACAAAACCATCCTCATGGCGGAAATCAGCATTGAAAAAAGGATGATCCTTTCTGGTTTCATTTTCCGGACCAACCTCACTCCCAAAAGGAAGGAGGGTATCTCGAAGCCTGCCTGTAAGAAAAAGACCAGTCCGATGAAAGAACTTCCTGAACCTATATCTTTATAATACAGATTTATGAATTGATGAAGAGGTGAGACCGCTATCCCGTAGAGAAAGATAATTACAAGAAAGATCAGTAGTTTCCTGTTTTTAAAAAAGATGGCGAAACTTTTGAAATTTACCAGGTTCCTTTCGGTTACAGGCCTGACCGGCATGGTAATCAGATTAAAAACCGATAAAAGCAAAAACAGCAATGCTGAAATATTGAATATGATCCCCGTATTATTCCTTGCAGAATAGCCCACTACCAGCGCAGAAACAGCATAGCCTGCAGAAGCCCAGAGCCGAAACTGACCATATGAATATTTGGGATTCCCACGGATTAAACCCAATGTCATTCCATCCAGTACCGCCCCACCCGGTTGATGAAAGATGGATATTACAAATATGAATATGAGCATCCAATGAAAAACCATCGTCTTGCCAATGAAAAACACAAACAAACCAGCTACAGAAGTAAGCAACAGCAGGACACGGTTATTTCCGAATTTATCGGCAAGCATGCCCCAGAAAGGTACCACAATGGCTGATGTGGAAATGAAGAGCGCATTCAGCGATCCAATCTGAATACTGGTATACCCAATGCTGTCGAGATGCACATTGTAAAGCGTCTGCCACCCGGCAAATGAACCAGCCAGCAGCAGATAAAAAACAGGCAGTTTGATGGTCTCTCGGACCTCTCGAAAATGACTTATAAAAAGGAAAACTTTATTCAATGATTTGTGAGCAAATAAATCCTGAAGATAGCAGTTTTACATTTACTGTTGTATTGAATCGAAGAGGATAAATTGCCCCCAGTGGGCTTATTGTGTTTACCGGCCTGTTGCTTACATTCCCTCAGAATACTATATTTACAGCAGTTGAAAATATATCCGGCAAATTTTTATAAGGGATACAAGGATTTTCTAATCAAAGATCTAAGCCATGTCTGATGTAGTTTGGGGAAAGAGGGATAATTACTTCCACTATCTTCATCACAGATTCTTTACCGTCAACTTCGGTCACGAATCCGTGCCCCTCGACAAATGGTTCGGCAGTTTTTTTGACGGATCAGATGAAGCTCATGAGGTTTTGCTGGAAAAACGCCGGGCTTCAGGAAAATCTACATTAAAATCCGCAGAGCCAATTAAGGATTGATAATTTGCGTTAATTGCTGGGTAAGCTCATTTATCTTGAACTCGGCCCAGAGGGGAAGGTGATCACTGATCTGTTTCTTCCGGTCTTTTGCTGGTATGTCCTTGAAGATCCTTAGTTTTCATATCAAACTGTTTGAACCCATTTAACATTTTGATAACACGAGACAAGGTATAACAACACGCAACCCTTAGCCTTCTTCTTGCGTCATTAAACTGAACCTATTATAAATAGATCATGAAACGAATCAAAACACATATAATCCTCCCAATAATAATCCTCCTGTTTGTTGGGATCACAACTTCCTGTGAAAATGCTGAACCGGTGCAGAAGGATCCTGCCAAAATAACCCTGAATTATAAATCTGAACAGATCCTCGAAGCGGACCAGCAGTTTGCTTTTGAGCTCTTCGGAAAGGTCAATGCCATCAGTGAAGAGGATAATTTCATGATATCCCCGCTCAGTGTTTCCTATGCCCTGGGCATGACCATGAACGGAGCAAGTGGAACAACGCTGGATGCTTTTTATGATGTGCTGCATTTTGGTGATCTGAGCAATATGGAGGTTAATCAGAGTTACAAGGATCTGATGGACCAGCTGGTCCGGCTTGATGACAAAGTTGAATTTTCAATCGCCAACAGCATCTGGTATAAGCTTGGTTACTACGTGCTTGATGAGTTCGTTAACACAAACCAATCCTATTTCGATGCGGCGGTGAGGGAACTTAATTTCTCGGATCCACAGGCGGTCGATATCATCAACGCTTGGATCGAAGATAAGACCAATGGCAAAATCAAGGATATGCTGGACTATATACCATCGGATGCTGTTATGTACCTGATCAACGCGATTTATTTCAATGCCTCCTGGAAGTACGAGTTCGATAAAAGCCAGACGGCGGAGGGATCTTTTTACCTGGATGGCGGGGGCACCCACCCTGTTGATTTCATGAAGGTAAAAGGGGGCTTCAATTACACGGTCAATGAAGTTTTTTCAGCCGTGGAAATGCCTTATGGCGACAGTACATTCAGTATGGTCGTTATGCTCCCCACGGGGGAAAGGACTACTGAGGATATCATCAGTCTGATGGATCATTCTAGCTGGAATTCCTGGTTCGAGAACCCAACGGTCCGAAATGTACAGATCGAACTGCCCAAATTCAAGTACGGGTTTAAAGCACTGTTGAATGATCCTTTGATTGACCTGGGACTCGGAATCGCCTTCTCTGATGACGCAGATTTTTCAAGGGTCACACCGGGAGCGGATCTTTACATCTCAAGGGTCATACACCAAACATTCATCGATGTACAGGAAGAAGGCACCGAAGCCGCCGCTGCCACCATCGTGGAAATAAGCCTAACCTCCGCCGGTGGAGACTCCACCCCCATCTTCAGGGTTGACAAACCCTTCCTGTATGTAATTAAGGAGAACTCCACCGGAGCCATCCTTTTCATGGGAAAAGTCGGGAAGCCTGACTACCAGGAATAAAGATTATTCCATATCATGATTTTGTGATCGTGCCATTGTTCCTTCATGGCAATACAATTCTGTGAAAGCGGGAAATTTTACTGATTTTATCCAGCAATTTTGTAAATTATTGGATTAATCTAAATCCCCAATCTTATGAAACAAAATATCTGGATGATATCAACATTGAATACACGGAAAATGAAAAAAGTACATTTCGCATTTTTGTTGGTAGGCGTATTCATGATTCAAAACGGATTCACACAGAACCAGGAAACAGTTCCCGTGCAACTTGCCCAGATTTCTGGCCATCTTTACGAAGTCCTGGATGGAAGGGGCTCCAAAGGTGGCGCATATATTGGAGATAATGGCATACTGGTTATCGATGCTAAAATGGATAAGGAATCAGTAGATCAAACCATATCGGAATTAAAGAAGATCACAGATAAGCCTATAGTTTACATGATAAACACTCACAGCGATGGGGACCATATATACGGGAACCGCTTTTTCCCTGAATCCGTTACCATTATCGCGCATGAAAACTGCCGGAATGATTTTTTCCGTCCGAAACGGGATGGATCGCCGTCAGACTGGAACGATCCGGAACTGGCTCCATTTACTCCCGAACTGACCTTTTCAGAAAAGATGGATATATATCTTGGTTCGAAAAAAGTGGAGCTCTGGTATTTTGGTACAGGTCACACAACAGGTGATATTGTTGTTTATATTCCGGAAGAAAAAACTGCATTCCTTGGAGACCAATTATTTTTGACAAGACCTCAGCTGATCCACTCTTATAAAGGGGGTAATTCTTTTGATCACGTAGCGACACTCACCAGGATGCTTGAAACCCTGGAAGCTGAGAAGTTCAGCAGCGGACATAGTGAAGTCTGCAGCCGGGACGACATTTACCAGCATCTTAGTGAGATCCAGGAGCTTCAAAAGCAAGTGATGCTAATGGTTGAACAGAATAAGAGCCTGGATGAGGTAATTGGAAACTTCGAAGAAAATGAAGCCAGGCTGGTTACATCAGTATATAATGAGGTAAAGGAAAACAAAGATTAGATTGAAATATCAATATGAATGACTGCTCAAGTCTGTGATAATATCATTATTGAGGAGAATGAGGAACATCCACTTTATTGTGAACCACTTGAGTCGTTCTGGAATGAATACCATCCAAAACCGGATTTCAGACCTCCCAATACAGCTTGCTGGCGTGGTTATGTAGCCTCCTGGAAGATCGAAGGCAGCAAACTTTATTTGACAGGTATAGATACTGAGAATGAAAATCTGAAAATAGAAAAGGTTTTCCCTGGCAAGAAGGCGCCGGTCTTCGCAGATTGGTACACAGGTGAGTTAAGGATCCCAAAGGGAGAGATGTTACAATACGTCCACATGTTCTACCAATCAAAATTCGAATTTGACCTGTTCCTGTTAGTAGACAACGGGATAATTTTAAAAGAGCGGGTGGTCAATAATCGATGACACCTCCCGTTATTACGGTCAGGCTGAAAAAACAAGATCACCGGTCTGATAATCAAACCGGTGATCTCAAGGTCAACAATATAATTTCACTACCTGCTTCCCATTTCAGCAAATACAATTCAATCTTAAGATGTTACTAATTTTTTGTGATCGTCACTTCAATAACCTGGTCAGTAGCCGGATAAGCAAAGGCATCGTCAACACCCATCACTAACCCATTTTCAACAATTCCTCCGTTTAAACGAGCTGGCTGGTGAATTCCGGCTCCGGGATATTCGTTCAATTCGGTTCCCGCATCCCATAATTTAATCAGCGCGGTAATATCGCCTTCGGTAGCCTTATTGCCATCAAACAAACGGATCCCCCTCTCGCTTGGTGAAAAGAACAGATCGTTGGTATGTACAAGCATGGATGCAAAACTCAGGTACTCCCCGCCCATCGCATCAAAACTGAATTCGTAAGCTTGTCCGGGCATGAGCGGACCGGGACCATCAGCTCCGACAGGTGTATTAAATACACCGCTTTGAAAATCCCCGGCGGCAAGCAAATCTGCCAGAACAGATGGGTCTCCATCTTCGGCAAGAGTTTCCAGACCAAGGCCATAATCAGCTTTCCCTTCAGAGAACAAGACCTTGTTCCTATTATGTACCACCCACACTCCGGGTGCCAGAGGCGATACATAACCGCTGTTCATGGCGAGGTAGTCTCCCAGGATACCAGCACTACCATCTTCGGCAAGTGCTTCCAGACCATCGTCCATAATCAGGCATACCATCCTGATACAATGCATATTCCTGGGTATGCGTCACCCAGACTCCCGGTGCGAGAGGCGTAAAGCTGCCGGATAAGTTCTTTATGGTCAGTGTAAACTCACTGATACCATCATACTCCAATGTGACAATAATGATTTGATCTACCTCCGGATAAGTGAATGCATCATCGACCATCATAACGTTCCCGTTTTCATCGGTTCCTGTACCGGGACCTCCATTTAGCGGTTGATCAGGTCCGGTACCCGGTTCCTGGTTTACTTCCGTTCCGGCATCCCACAGATATACCAGGCCGGTTATGTCGATGGTTTCGGCCTTGTCACCTTCAAAAAGGTTATCAAAAAGATCGATACCTGCATCGGAGGGGCCGAAAAACAGATCATTCGATTTCACAAACATGGAGGAAAAAGTCAGTTTATGTCCTATGCTCGCATGGAAAGTGACAGAATAAGTACTTCCGGGTAGAAGCGGACCCGGAGCATCGGCTCCGTCTGGTGTATTGAAAACCCCGGATTCGAAAAAATTCGTAGGTTTGTGACACATTTTTTACAGTCACTGTGAATGTTCCCTTCGGCGGAGATTGTTCGGGTTTTGACCCTTTGTCTCGAATCAAATCCACCAGTTCCTCTTTTTGGCACTGTGTTGCCACCAGGGCAACCAATGCTAAACTCATTAACAATTTTAGTGTTTTCATTTCCTTTCGGTTTTTAATGATTATAACAAGGATCAAATTACCGAAGGACGTATCACAAAATAGTCACAATAAGCTAAAGATTCTGTAACAATTTAAAAACGAATAACTTTGATGTAGTGGGCAGGATCAATCCTTAAAGAACATAATCATCCCATCCTCTATTTGACCAGCATCATCGTTCGCGTTTGCGTGAAATTTCCTGCTTCTATATGGTACAGATAAAGACCGGCCGCCAGATCCTGTCCGGATGCATCACGTCCGTCCCAATCAATTGTGTGATACCCTGCTTGTTGCTGAGTATCTACCAGGGTACGGACCGTCTGGCCAAACATGTTACTGACCGTCAGGCGTACCAGGGAAGCTACAGGCAGAGAATATCCGATCTTTGTGATTTGGTCGAATGGATTCGGATAGTTAGCTTGTAATGTAATCTCTGCAGGATATTGCATCGATTCCTCAACCGAAGTAACCTCAAGCATTTCTATCTTTCTGCCAAGATCATCAATTACAAAGAGGTCGAAGTCAGTTTCGATTTCCTTTGAGAACGATTTTTCCTCATTAACAGGGGTTGCCGTAACTAAGATTAAAAGATTTCTCCTGTCTTGCTCGCTTTGGTCTGATCTGAACAATCTACCAAGAAAAGGAATATCGCCAAGGAAGGGTACGGTCTGTGTGCCGCTGGATTCCCCATACTCAATCTGATTGCCTAATACAACTGTTTCACCATTAATTTTCATATTAAAGTCAACTGGACCGAGAGTTGGATGGCCGTTTATACAATTAACAGCCACCATGTTTGGGTTGTCGGGTTCTACACTAGCTTTAAATTTGATAATGTCCAGGTCTGCGCTTAAAGTAGGGACCAATACAAGATTGATACCTTCATCTTTATCAAAATCGAATTCCTTGCTTATGATCGGATTGCTGTTATCCGGGTCTTTAGCGTCGACAATATCAACTTTGTTTTTGCCTGCAGGGATATAGCCAGGGGGTGTACCCTGCTGATAATCGAGAGGAAAATCAATTCTCAAACCATCTAAGTACATGTCAACTTCCGGAGCCTGAGATGCTGAATTTATTAACCTGATGCGCGCAAGGTCATCCTCTGTAAAATTAAATGGATTAAGGAACCAATTGAAGGCAGCAGCAATATACCTGACTCCATTCAAGGCAACAGCCTGATGGCAAATGGATACTACACCATCGATGTTTTCATACTCCACCTGGCTGGGGTCCTTTCCTGCTAAACTGATATAGTTGCCGCCATCGTCAAAATTAGCCAGATGCACGGAATTATAACCAAGAACGTTTCCCAGACTTGTAGGTGTAACCCAGATGGTTGGATCCCCCAGGATACTATTATTATCTGACATGATTTCCCAGGCAGGAGGGGCCAGCGCATTCAGCCCGACTTTCCTTCCAAGTTCTGGAAAATCAACATATGTAGCACTAAATTTTAAATTGAAGTCGTCCTTGTTCCCGTACTTCGTTCCTATTGTAACCTCAGCATCGAGATCAGTTTCATGTTGTAAAGAGATTGGATTGTAATTCTTGTCATCACCAATGGGACAGAGGTATGTCCCTGCTGTTTGAAAAACACGAAAAAGAATCCCGTTAAGATAGGAATCTTTGCTCCCTCCCTTGAACGCTTTCGGATCAGGGTTTAAGCTGGTCCATGAATAGTTCCTTAGTTTGATACTGCCAAGATTTAATTCGAGCATGGCATCTCTGCGCTGGGTGATGTCAGACTCTGCTTCCAGGCTGCCTTCATCCATGACAACATCACCTAACATATATCCCCCTGCATCAATTAATAAATTTCCCATTCCCATCATTGCAACCTCAATCGTAGCCTCCACGTCCCCGCCAAGATCCACCCGGGTGGTACCATCATTTTCGAAACGGATGGAACCCGCGCCCATGACTCCTTTACCGAAAGTCACCTTGTTGGATACTTCTTTTTTGGATTTGATAACCATAAGTCCCTGGGGGCCCAAGTGGACTTCTTCCATGAAAAAGCTATTAAGCCCTGGCCGAATAGTTAAAATGCCATCGATCTCAACATCACCATTAAAGTTTCTCGTATTATTTATACCCCCACCCAAGGATACCGAGCTATTGAGTTCCATTCTAAAACCTCCAGAATTAATCACCACACCAAGACCGGCAGGATTGAGTTCCTCGGTATGACCCAGGCCTCTATAGGTACCAAAGTAATGCTTTATACCCGATGGAATAATTCACATCCTCCTGATATTCCCCAGAAGCCATGAAGATTTTCATTGGCAGCAACGACATATTGTCAGCTAGCGCTGCAGTGTATGATGAATATGGATCAAAGTGTAATCCAAGTCTTCCACCTGAGGCATCAGGGTCAAGAAAAAGTATATCGCTCCTGACGAGATAGAATCCTGTTTCGTGATCATAAACTATGAAACCCTTATCCAGATTGGAGGTCATTGCATCGTCAGAATCTGTAAATGAGCCCCCGTTTGTCCAGTCATTGAAATCCTTCATGTTCCACATTCTCCTCATTCGGGAAAACCTGGCATAAAATGCATTATACTCGCTGTCAGATGTACTGTTCATAGCGCTTGAGATGATCATGATGTTCAATGATTGTAGTGGAATAACCTGATTTTCTGCATGGATCTTTTCAATAGCATTGCTTAGAAGACTATGTTCTCTGGAAACATCATCGGATTTTGTAATCACCGTATCCCCTATCAGTGAACGCCCCACAACGAAACCATCGTCATTAATGTTGTTTGCACGACTGTTATCGCCACCCAGTGTACCCAGATCAACCATGACACTATCCTGCCAGACGAAGGCATGAACAAATTGATTGAGTGGATTAAAATTAGCCATTCCCACGATTTGTCCATTGTTATTGATATCGTTTGCCTGTGCACCAAGGCCCCCCAGTGTACCGATATCCATGGCTGTATAATCCGCAATCTGAGTTGAGGATAAGGATTTCAACGGACTATTTGGTCGCCAGTAGTAGGCCCGTGTCGTCCCGTCTGCAAGTACGATAATTCCCACAATTTCGTCAGCATCATTAATGGCAGAAGTAGCGCTTTGCATACCTTTATCATCCGGAAGCTGTTGAACCACACCGTTGGAATCCCAGACCAGTGCATGAGTCAGATTGCTTAAATTAGTATAGTATCCCGTTGCAGCTCCTGAATTATTGAGATCTACTGGTATCGGAAGAAAACCGGCATCTGCAGGTATCTCCAGCTCCCGGAATCCTCCGCTCTCCCAAACCACGACATGCCCGAATCCCTGCTCATCAACTGTATAACCAGCAATCTCACCTAATTCGTTCATGCAATACGCCCTGCTCACATTACCCCCTAATTCCGGCAGATCAGTAAACTGTCCGTCCTGTTCCCGACGAACAGCATGATAGACAGTTTCACTGATTATCACAGTGCCGGCTACCTGGGTAAGGTTGTTGGTGGCTACAGCATTAAAATCTCCATCCGGGTGAGTTAGAGGTATCACCTCAAAATTCTGGGCAATAGCACTAATTGTGCATGCAAGGAAGATGATCAAACAAATGAGTTCCTTGAGATTTAACCCGTTAATGATGGCAGAAATTGAAATCCTTGCAGCTCTGAGTAGAGATTTTTTTTCCATGGCTATCGCTCCTTTAAAGTGAGTAATCAATTGATCGGCAAAGGGGTGAATGCCTGGTGCTATGATGTCCTGCGAATAATATAAAATCTTATTTAAAGTTATTAAACCCGACAGATCATTGCAAAATCAGCATCCAGATAATGGGCATATTATGTAGTTATTATGAGAAGCTTCTAAACAATAAGGGAAATGCATGTAGACCAGCAATGTGCAGATAATAAGATATCACTGGGAATAAAGCGAACTGATTGTCCTGTTATAAAGATATTCTAAATTAGAAGTAAATTAGGTAAACCAAAAGCAATCAACTGGATTATTCCTATAACACGCAACCTTACCTCCATACCTTGCGTCAATATACTGTACACTTCAATAATCTGACATGAAAACAAATTATATTCAACCCATATTAATCCATCTGGTCGTAGGGATTACCCTTTCAGGTATATTAAGCTCCTGTGAGAAATCCCAGCCGGTGCAGAAGGATCCGGCCAAAATCACTTTAAACTATAAATCTGAACAGATCCTTGAAGCCGATCAGCAATTTGCCTTTGAGCTTTTCGGGAAGGTCAACACCCTTACCGAGGAAGATAATTTCATGATTTCCCCGCTCAGTGTATCCTATGCCCTGGGGATGACCATGAACGGAGCTGCCGGAACCACGCTTGATGCTTTCTACGATGTGCTTCATTTCGGTGATCTAACCAATAAGGAAGTAAATGAGAGTTATAAGGATCTCATGGACCAACTGGTCCACCTGGATGACAAGGTTGTGTTTTCTATCGCCAACAGTATCTGGTATAAACTTGGTTATCAAGTTCTTGACGAATTCATTACGACAAACCAGAACTATTTCGATGCTGCGGTAAGAGAACTTGATTTCTCGGATCCACAGGCTGTTGACATCATTAACGGATGGATCGAAGAAAAGACAAATGACAAGATCAAGGATATGCTGGACTATATTCCGTCGGATGCCGTGATGTACCTGATCAATGCGATCTATTTCAATGCCACCTGGAAATACGAGTTTGATAAAAGTCAGACTGAGGTGGAACCTTTCTACATAAATGAAGCAGGCTTCACTACGGCCGATTTCATGAAGGTCAAGGGGTCCTTCAATTATGCAGTCACGGAACATTTCTCAGCCGTGGAAATGCCCTATGGCGACAGTACCTTCAGCATGGTTGTTATGCTCCCTTCCGGGGAAAGGACCGCAGATGACCTCATAAGTCAGATGGATTTTACCTATTGGAATACCTGGTACGATAACGCTACGGTCCGGAATGTACAGATTGAGCTTCCAAAATTCAAATATGAGTTCAAGGCACTCCTGAACGATCCCCTGATTGACCTGGGACTCGGTATTGCCTTTTCTGACGGGGCTGATTTCTCAAGGATTACACCAGGGGCTCCCCTCTACATCTCAAGGGTCATACACCAGACCTTCATTGATGTACAGGAAGAAGGTACGGAAGCTGCTGCTGCCACCATTGTGGAAATACGGGAAACCTCTGCCGGTGGAGACTCAACCCCCATCTTCAGGGCTGACAAACCTTTCCTTTATATAATCAAGGAAAACTCCACCGGAGCCATACTTTTTATGGGAAAAGTCGGGATGCCGGTCTACGAGGAATCTAAATAAAGAATCCCTTTTTGTTCAACAGTGTTTACATTCAAATAGAGAAGCTGGTCATGCTCGGCATTTGAGAAATCAATGACCCTTACTACATCAGACCATTTAGCATCCTCAGGATATAGGTTCTCGAGCGGGTTCTTTGTTTTGTTCAGGAATTCTCTGTTAATCAAATTATCACCCTTACCAGGATAGACAGCCATGTAAAGAATGTCCAGCTCAACCAGGTCGTTAAAAAAATGAGTGCCCAATGAAACATCAGGAATAAGTCCTTCATGCATTTCTGCAAGTTCACACAAAACAGAGACATTGTTGATATCTGAAAATCTCACAGGGACACCCAGCGATGGGGTCGTTGTACCCCAGCGGCCAGGTCCGATAAGCATTATTGACTTTGAAGCCCTTTTGTCCAGATTGGCTATCTTTCCAACAACAGCGGCTACAGCATACCTGTCTCTTTGCGATAACTTTCCGTATTCAGCAGGTGAAACGTATATAATCCTGTCAACCAGGCGGTGCATGCTCGAACCAATAATCGGACCATGTGTCCTTATTACAATATCGCTGTCCTGAACATTATCAAGTTCTTTTACAACACCAGTAGCTTTCATTATCTGATAAGGACGGCATTGTAACAGGTTAATCTTATAGTTTCTGTCTTCGTCAAAATTCAGCGTGAATTCGATATCCACGGGGTAATCGTAGGCATCCTGCAAAGTTTTCAGGATGGTGCCTATATCATCGATAAACTTTGTTTCTGAGAAAAGTCTGGTGAAAGTTATGATCCAGGGAGTGTTGCTCTTCATGTTTCTTTCCCTGATCATTCTTTCCATCTCCGCGTCAGGCGATGCAAATAAGTCTATAGGGATCCCTTTTATATTCGGTAAAATATCTGTAAAATATTCTGAAGTGATCTTGTTTGATTCAAGGTTTATGATATCTACTTTTCTCTGTGCATATTTCCTCAGTTCACCGAAATCAGCTTCGGGCCTCTTTTCCGGAGCATTGACAGCCACGATCCTGGTATAATCATCATCACTGCGGTTAACAGCTCTTGTGCCCAGTCCGAACACAAGACGAAGCACGCCGGCTTTTGGATCGATACTCTTTTCCCAGACAAACAGATTATATGAAAACCCTACTCCAGCGATCTGCGGCAGATAGTAATCACCATATGTTGCACCTGAAACACGCTGAACAAGCAGGGCCATCTGTTCATCCCTGTCCATTAATCCCCGGTTAAGGCGGTACTGGAGTGCCTCTGGATTCATGGTACTTGCATAAACGGTTTTTACCGCATCCATGAAGTTTTGAAGTCGCTCTTCCGGGGTTCCCTGATTGGCGCAGAATACACTCTCATATTTGCCTGAAAAGGAGTTCCCAATAGCATCTTCAAGCAAACTGCTCGATCTGACAACAATTGGAGACTGCCCGAAATAATTCAGGATTTCCCTGAACTGCTCCTGTATATCTTCAGGGAAAGTGCCTGAGAGTAATCTCTGGCGGGCTTCTTCGGTACCTTCAAACAATTCCTTGCTGTTTTTCTGCTTCCATCTTATCCACCAGCATTTGCATTTTATCACATATGAATAGAAAACATCTGATCCAACAAAAAAGGAATCATGGGTCTCAAGCTTCTCCTTCCAGTGATCCTCTTTCGTAAGAATGGCCCTTGCAAGCAGCATTCCCACTGTCTTGCCGCCAATCAATCCGGTTCCGATCATATGTTTCCCGATCCTGATCAGGTCAGACATCTCAAGATACTTCCTGGCCAATTCAAACAACTGTTCATCCCTCGTTACAGCCATGCTGAGCAGGCGCTGCCTGTATTCCTCGTATTCCTCATCCCTGGGCCTTCCATGGTCAATTTCTTCCTGAATCTCCTGAGCTTTTGTAAAAATGCGGTTCCACAGATCCTGCTGTGTAACTGAAAAATCAAGCCAGGGATGCGGCACCTCTGACAGGATATCAGCAATAACAGAACTGCTTGCTATAGGATCATATTTGCCTTCATTCAATTTATGAAGCAGATACATGGTCTTTGAATGCCTCTGGTCTACTTTAATGGGATGAATATATGCCTGTCCGTCTTTCACGTAATAATCGATCACTACCTGCGCTGTATCCTGGATCGCATTTATCGTTTGCACGGAATGACGGTTTCTCAACAGGGCAAAATATGTCACCGTGTCCCATTCATATAAATACGGGCAGGTGAGCATGAAAAAATTTGCAAGCATCATATCGCTGTACCAGTCTACAGCAAGCTCAGATAAAGAATCAAAAACATAGAAAGCCTCTTTACCCTTGGTTTCTATAATGGTAAATATCTCACCCAAAAAAGATTCAAACCCGTCCTGGGGATCCAGATTGTATATATCAACATTGATGTTGTCTGGTATCACTTCGGGATGCTCGGCAAAACGAAAATATACCAGTTGCCTGCCGGAACGGTCTGCCTCTATACAAAATGGATGGACATATTGAATGTAATCCTCCAGGGAATCCAGCTTCCATACTATGTTATCACCCGCTCTTACTCCCTGGATAACTTCATCCAGCCGGGCAATCCCTGTACTCATTGATGTATCGAATTTTGCCATTATTTGTGAAGCAGTATTATTCGAGCACTGTGCTTTTAATAATCTGAAGATACTACTGGACTACTAGTCTTAACAAATATACATTTAATATTATGTTGAGGATAAGATTCAGAAAAGCGATAATCGAATAAACGAAATATATCAGACAGCTAATCAATAATATTGAGATCAAACCTTCCAAAACTTTTTTGGGGATGCCTGTCTACCAGGAATAACCCATAGCGTTCATACAATCTTATTTAGCCTTTGATTGGGTATCTATAATTATAGTAATGGAAAAGAACTGTGGCCCATTTAAGGATTAATATCGGGGAGTCATATCTGAAATGTAACATATCTTGTATTGAATGGAACATTTCTTATAGACTTGTATCTCCTCCAATTCATAATTTTCATAACTTGACTTTGCTTTCCAATATTTAAAACTCCCAAAAGATCATTTTCATAAAAACATGAGGGAATATGCCTTATGCTGATGTTGTATAATGACCTGACAAAAGCACTCACATATCTCACCGTTATTTTGTCAATCGCTTCCTGCACAAGGTGATAAAGATAGAGGATCAGATGAAATGGAAACTTTATATCCGTCCCCTTTAACTTGTTGCTTTAAACACCCAGGTAGATCACAATATTAATCCAAGTAGGGGAGACGGCATACAGACCAGGAAAAACTCAATTTGGGATACCATTAAAATAGGAGTGACAGTTCCAATCAGAGGTAAAGCCATAGATCCTAGAAGTGTATCAAAACCGAAAGTGATTCCTGCTGGTAAACCAAGAGTGGTTCCAACCCACCAGAACGTACATAAAATACCTAAAACTCTCACATTAATACAAGTAAATAAAGACTCTCTTAAAACCTTTACCCCTGGAGAATATCTTTCCAAGAAGTATACCCATACCCGCTAAGGGGAAAGTTGTGCCGAGCAAACAACCTCAACCGGTTAAGGCCTTACCTGCACGCATGAGAGACAATGCAATCACTAATATTAAATACCTTGATGTGGGCCAGGGAATGAATTTTTCTAATATCAGCTGCATCTTTGAGGATAGTCATGGTAATATCTGGTTATGTACTGATGGCAGAGGAGTAAGCAAGTATGACGGTGAATTTTTTACACATTTTACCCAAAGAAGAAGGATTAAGTGGTTATCAAGTCATATCCGGATCTGGAGGACAAACATGGCAATCTCTGGTTTGGTACCTGGGGTAGATGGAGTGAGCATGTATGATGGTGATACCTTTACGCATTTCACCGATAAAAGAGGGATTAAGCAGTAATGTGGTCAGATCCATACTGGAAGACAGCAAGGGTAATCTTTGGTTTGGAACAAATGGTGGAGGGGTAAGTAAGTATAATGGTAAAACCTTTACGACATTTCACATGAAAAAGAGGGATTGAGTCATAATTGTGGTCGCATCCATTCTGGAGGACAGCCATGGCAATCTCTGGTTTGGCACATATGGAGGAGGGGTCAGTAAATATAATGGTGAAACATTTACGTATTTAACAGAAAAAGAAGGTTTAAGTAATAATTATGTCTAGCTCAATCCTGGAGGACAGCCATGGCAATCTCTGGTTTGGCACCAATGGCGGAGGGGTAAGCAAGTATAATGGCGAAACCTTTACACATTTTACCGAAAAAGAGGGCTTAAGTAATAATATTGTCAGGTCAATCCTGGAGGATAGCCATGGCAATCTCTGGTTCGGTACTTCTGACGGAGGAGTGAGCATGTATAATGGCGAAACCTTTACGCATATAACCGAAAAAGAGGGCTTAAGTAATAATCGTGTCAGATCCATAATGGAGGATAGCCATGGAAATCTCTGGTTCGGTACTGATGGTGGAGGAGTGAGCATGTATAATGGCGAAACCTTTACATATTTTACCAAAACGAGGGCTTAAGTCGATAATTGGGTCAATTCCATCCTAGAGGACAGCCAATGGTAATCTCTGGTTCGGTACGGATGGAGGAGGTGTTAGCATGTATAATGGCGAAACCTTTACACATTTTACCGAAAAAGAGGGATTAAATTATCAATGGTATCATGTCTATCCTGGAAGACAGCCATGGAAATCTCTGGTTTTGCTACGGGATGTACGGGGTCAGCAAGTACAATGGTGAAACCTTTACACAATATACCGAAAATGAGGGCTTAAGTCATAACCGTGTTCTTGTCCATACATGGAAGACAACCATGGCAATATCTGGTTTGGTACCTGGAATGGAGGTATATGCAAGTATGATGGCGAAACCTTTACCCATTTTACCCGAAGAAGAGGGATTAAGTGGATAATTTAGTCTCCTACATCAAGGAAGACAGCCATGGCCATCTCTGGTTTAGCGTCTGGGGCAGTGGTGTGTACATGTATAATGGTGAAGACTTTATGAATATTACCCAGCGAGATGGATTAAGCAACAATTTTATCAATTCTATACTGGAGGACAGCTATGGCAATCTCTGGTTTGGGACCTATGGTGGTGGAGTTAGCATTTTTGATGGTGAAAGTTTTACACATATTACCCAAAAAGAGGGATTAATTGATAACTGGGTCAATTCCATACTCAAGGACAACAACAATAATATATGGTTAGGCACTCCTAAAGGATTAAACTGCTTAGTATTCGAACAAGACAGTATATCAACCACAAATGCGACCACATCCGCCTTTAATCCAGTAATACATACCTACACCCTGCAGGATGGCCTAAAATGTATGTTCTTCAATAAGAGATGTGCACTATTAGACAGTAAAAATCACATTTGGTGGGGCACCAGCAATTGCCTTACTACGCTCGATATGAACAACTTTAAGATCCCGGTCGAGGCTCCTGTCATGCAACTTAACCAATTAGACATTAGCGGGCAGTTTACAGATTACCGTCATTTGGAAGATGCTAACGGAATAGAAATTGAATTAGGTGGCATTGCAAAATTTTACAACATATCCATTAAACCTGGAACTGCCACACAACCATAATCATCTTACTTTCCATTTTTCAGCCATAGACTGGTCTGCACCACAAAAAATAAAGTACAGCTATAAAATGGATGGTATAGATGATAAATGGAGCGCACCTACTGCTGAGGCTAAAGCTTGATTACCGAAACCTGCCACATGGCAAGTATACTTTTAAAGTGCGAGCAATTGGAGGAGCACAAAAATGGAGCGAACCTTTTGAATATACCTTTAGAATATTACCACCCATTTGGCTCAGCTGGTGGGCATATATGATCTACGGATTTATTTTATTGCTCCTGATCCGAGTGGTACAGAGGATTTTTGATCAAGAGGGAAAAGATCAATGCTGACCTCAGGGTCAAAGAGGTGGAAGTAAATAAGATGCAGGAGCTGGATCATATGAAATCCCGCTTTTTTGCCAACATATCACATGAGTTTAGGACACCGCTGACGTTGATTCAGGGGCCCATTGAGGAATTGAGAAGAGATCTTCAAAAACTGCCTGTGAAATCACGGGTGTTGGTTCAAACCATGAAAAGGAATACTATTAGACTGCATAGTCTGGTTAATCAGCTTTTGGACATCTCAAAGTTGGAGACAGGCAAAGTTAGACTTCAAGTCTCAGAAGGAAATCTTAAAGAATTCACCAAGACAATTATCCTTTCATTCCTGTCACTTGCAGAGAGCAAGAAAATCAAATATACATATGACCTGCCCGAAACATCAGATCTTACTTACTTTGATAGTGATAAGCTAGAAAAGATACTTACCAATTTAATCTCTAATGCTTTTAAATTTACTAATGAAGACGGTAAAATACAGGTTAGCCTTAAATATATTACATCTTCGGTTGACATCGCTCCTGAGTATGCTAGAATTGAAATTGTTGACACCGGCAAAGGTATTCCACAGGAAAAATTAGTCAGAATATTCGACCGATTTTACCAGGTGAGCGATTCTGATTTACTGAGATGCTGAAGGGAGTGGCTTGGGTCTGGCCCTGACGAAAGAATTGGTGGATCTTTACAGGGGAGAGATCAGTGTCGACAGCCAGGAGGGTAAGGGCAGTACTTTCACAGTAAAACTGCCTGTTTCAAAGGATTTATTTACCCTGGAAGAATTGATAACAATATCTGATACTCAGGAATCAAAACCAAAACGCATTGAAACTTTCATTGATCAGCAGGAGACAGAATATATTGATGTCGAAGAGAGATCCCTGCCAGGTAACTACTGCAGGCAAGCCGGTCATCCTGATTGTTGAAGACAATGCCGATCTCAGGAACTATTTGTCCAGAAATCTTGTGAGACAAGTATTGCATACTACACGCAATAAATGGAACAGTAGGATTGGATATAGCAGTCGAATGTATACCCGACCTGATCATCAGTGATGTGATGATGCCAGAGATGGACGGTATAGAAATGAGCAGACAGCTTAAAGCCAACGAAAGAACAAATCACATACCGATTATTATGCTGACAGCAAAAGCAGACCAGGAAAGTAAACTGGAGGGACTGGAGACTGGTGCCGATGACTATATAATCAAGCCATTTGATGACAGAGAACTGCAGGTAAGGGTAAAGAATCTTATAGAACAGAGAAAAAAATTGAGAGATCGTTTCAGGAAGGAATTTCTGACTGATCTCAAAGGCCATGATATTCCCTGCTCCGGAGGATGATTTCTTGGTCAGGCTAATGGATTGTATGGAAAAACACATGGAAGAATCAGAATTCAATGTAGAAAATCTGGGTAAAGAACTGGGATTTAGCCGCACACAACTATATCGTAAGATCCTGGCCTTAACGGATCACACACCCAGTGAATTCATTCGGAACTTTCGCCTGAAAATGGCTGTCAAAATGTTCCATGAAGGACACAGAAACATTACCAGGGTGTTATACTCAGTAGGATTCAATACTCCCGCTTATTTTACTCAATGTTTTCGGGAGGTATATGGAATAAATCCCTCGGAATACATTAAAAAAAAAGAGCTTACGTAATAATGTAACATATCTGCTACAGAATGGAACATTTCTAATAGACTTCACCATCCTCAGATCGTAATTTTATCTCTGTTCTCTGCTTAGTAACCAATAATTAAAAGTTGTAGCGATCAGGAGAATTTGTCAGGACTTTTTGAAAAATTTGATCTAATCCTGGCAAATCTGTAAAATTTTCCAGGCCAATCTCATAAACTATTTAAGATATTTTTAAAAACCTCCCATAAACATTAAAATGAATAAGGAGACCTGATCATGAAAAATTTGTATTCAAAACTGATTTTTACAGCATTTTTCTCTTTTGCTGTGTTATTCTCTGCCCAGGCTCAGCAGCAGGCAATAAAGGCTAAGTCCTGATCGACTGATTGAAACCAGTGACCTTGCAAAGGTAAAAGGTACCGTTAAGGCATTTGATAAATATTATGTAATGAATGCAGAGAGTAACTGCAAAGAAAACCGGAACGAAAGCCCATACTGATTCCTTTGGCAGGTTTGAGATCACAGCACCTCATGGAGATTTTCTGATAATCAAAGCCAACGGTTTTGAGAAAAACCGAAGAGAAGTGTCCGCTGAAGAAAATGAGATCACCGTAAACATGAACCTGAAGTCAGGTGAAAAAAACGAAAGAATAGCCGTTATCTATGGACATATGAATGCAGATGATATTGCATATGCGGTTGAACATTATCAAAGAATAGATGACGATTTTCTGAAGTATTCCAATATGAGGGATTTACTACGCACAGAGCTGGTTGGAGCCAGGGTCAACTGATCAAGGTAACATCCGGGTTTTTGTAAGAGGTGTAGACATCGGTTCCTCTGGTAGTTTGGTTAATAGCGGCGCTGCCTCATTTATTGCTGGACGGTATAATAGTAGAAAACATTGACTTTCTTAATCCAATGGATGTAAAATCGGTAACGCTCGTGAAGGATGCGGCAGGTGCAGGGATATTTGGATCACGTGGAGCGAATGGAGTCGTACTGATCAATACTAAATAATGATTGTATATTAAAAATATGACCGCTGCAACCTAACCTATGGTGTGCTTTGCAATTTAGGTGAAACAGAGAGTGTCTTAATGGAGGGCACTCTCTGTTGATTGTTATTAACAACCTTGATTCCACGTAAGCATTTCATTACCAATAATATAGTGACCTTAAACACCCTTCTTCGAAGGTCTTTTCGGTTGGATTGACTCCTATTTTATCATAAGCTGTAAATGGTTAAGAAAAAGGATCCCAACTGTCAGAACAATAAGAGGCTATTACAGTTTATGTTCCCGCCTTGAGATCTTTTGCCCTATTTTTTGCACTGTTTGATTTGAGCTCCAGATCTCTGGCAAATGGAGCGATATCCTGCTGAATGCGGTTCATGGTCTCCCGGCTTTCTTCGATGTCAACTGATCTTCATTTTCCGGTTTTCCATAATGATCTCTCCATTGATGATGGTGGTGGAAACATTGGAGGGCTCGGCCTGAAAAACCACAGCAGCATAGGGATCATAAAGAGGAACCATATTGGGCGATTTTGTTTCAATTACGATGATATCAGCAAACTTTCCAGGCTCTATGGATCCAATGCTGATCATCCATAAATAGTGACCTGGCTCCGCCTATGGTGGCCATTTCAAGGATCTCAACAGGCTTCATCAGCGTGTTATCCTGATATTTGATTCTTTGCATCAGTGCTGTGGTGCGCATGGTGGCAAAGAGGTTAAGAGAGTTATTGCTCATGGGTCCATCCGTACCCAACCCTATTCTCAAACCGGCCTTCAGCATTTCGTGAATTCTGGCGATTCCATGTGCGGCTTTGGCATTGGCGATCGGGTTATGGGCTACGCCGCACTGAACACGCTTCAGAATGTCAATATCCCTGTCATCCAGATGAATAGCGTGAGCGGCATGCACATTCTTCCTTAAGAACCCTATATCATCCAGGTAGAAAACTGAAGACTTACCCTTGTATTTTCCAGGTAACATCTCAGGCTCGGCTGATCTCTCGGAGACATGGATCAGAACGGGCACCTGATATTCCTCAGCAGCAGAGATGGTTTCCAGTAATTTCTCTGTTGAGACACTATAGGGAGCATGCGGTGCCAGTGCCGGTGTGACCAGGGAATCCTCCCTGTATTGTTTAATAAAATCAATTCCGTATTCCAGTCCCCCGTGGGGATCAGGTGCATCCACTACCGGATATTTAATAATGGTCTCCCCCAGCACCGCCCGTACCCCAACCTTCTTTGTGGCATTGGCCATCTCGTCCATATGGTAGTACATGTCGGCATAGGTAGTGATCCCGCCCATGGCAAGTTCGATGGCACCATGGATCGTAGCATGGTATATCAATTCTCGGCTGAGCTTGTTTTTTTCCAGGGGAAGAAAGAAATTGAACAGCCTGTCCTTGACACCATTTTCAGCAAGACCCCTGAAGGCTATCATGGGAAGGTGGCTGTGCGTGTTAATGAGGCCGGGCATAATAAAACCGCCATCTGCATCAATCACTTTAAAGCCAGGGTAGTTCTTTAAGGTGTCTTTTGTCTCAACTGCCAGAATACTGGTCCCCTGAATAACCACAACCCCATTTTTGATAATCTCACGCGACCTGTTCATGGTCAGGACCACCCCATTTTTTATTACAATACCTTCCATAAATACTTAGTTCATATAACCTTGAAGAATGACCATCTGTCTATGGGAAACAGCAGCCAAATTTCTGCATATGTTTTTACCCTATAATCAGATTGCTCCCCACGAAAAACCAGATTACGGAAATGTAAGAAAATTGCGGTTAACCAGGAAAAGAAATCGGAATGCCATATGGCTGAAATTTCAGAGATTTTTGCATATTGCGATCCTTCAAATTATTTTAACGTGGAGCACAATCTGGTCAGACAGATCAATAAAGGGAATAAACAAGCTTTCAGGCAGGTCTTTGATTCATATTTCGATGCCCTGTGTGCATTTGGATATAACTATATCCGGGAGGTAGATGCTGTGGAGGACCTGGTTCAGGATGCATTTATCAGCTTATGGGAAAAACAGCGGGATTTTGAAAACATCAATACCATTAAATCATTCCTTTATACTACTGTCCGCAATAAATGCCTCAACCACCTGAAGCATCAGCTGGTAAGGCAGAAAAATGAAGATGCGCTTATTTCAGAGCTGGAATCAGAACATTATTTTGAGGGTAAAGTTATTGAGGAAGAGGTATTCAACCAGCTCAGTATTGAAATACGAAGCTTGCCGGATTCGGCCAAAAAAATCATGCTCCTGGCGCTGAACGGGTTATCAAATCCGGAAATCGCAGAAGAGCTGAACATATCTGTCAATACTGTAAAGACCCAAAAAAAGATCGCCTACTCAAGATTGAAAGAAAGGTTAAGTCCCATCCTTCAAACTATTCTGCTCAGTTTTTAATTAAACGTGTTCCTGATTCCCAATGATTATTATCGTCCAGGTTACAATCTCAATGGGTTTAAATCGCCCCTGAATTTAATCGCTTACGAATTTTTTTCATCTTTTTCTTCACCCTGTTCCAGGGGATGGTTGTTTTAGCATAGAACACAACCAGCAACCATGAAAGATTCATTTGAAATAGCTGACCTTATCATCCGGAAGATCAACGGATCCATTTCCCCTGATCAGGAAAAGAAACTAGAAGATTGGGTGCAGGAACATCCTGAAAATGAGTCCGTCTTAAAAAAGGCAACTGACCCCAGGCAACAGCTCGGCAAACTTGAAATCTACAAACTGTTTGACAAGGAAAAAGCATGGTCTGCCATTGATGCGCATATATCTTCATCCAGAACCATCCGCCTAAGTTCAAGGAGATTCCTGAGCTATGCCGCAGCCATTCTTCTTCCGATAATGATAGCCGGGGTTGCCTGGATCTATTTCGGAAAGAAAGAGCAGCCAAACGATGGCAACCATCGATACGGTCATTCAACCGGGATCACAAAAGGCCATATTGGTTTTGTCAGACGGGGCGACCATTGAATTTGATGATGATGAGCCTTTGACAGAAATGGATCAGGGTGATGCCCTGATCAGGAATGAAAAAAACACCCTGTTCTACTCGGAAAAGCGAAAGGTTGGCAAAAGCAGGAAGCCTGTTTACAATGAATTAAAAACCCCGAGGGGTGGAGGTTATAACCTGACCCTGGGGGATGGATCAATGGTATGGTTGAATGCTGGTTCCAGCCTGAGGTTTCCGGTGTCTTTCACGGACAGCACCCGGCAGGTTTACCTCGAAGGTGAAGCCTATTTTCAGGTAAGCCATAATGGGAAACCTTTCATTGTCACTTCTGGTGATATGGATGTCAGGGTCCTGGGCACCTCTTTCAATGTACTGGCCTATCCGGACGAGCAACAGCTTGTCACTACCCTTGTCGAAGGAAGCGTCCGGATTGATCTTGGGATGATAAAAATATTGCTGCTTCGAGCAGGGTCCTCAGTCCGGATGACCAGGCCGTTGTGCGAACTACCGAAGCTGCCATCGAGGTTTCAAAGGTAAATACCTCACAGTATACCTCATGGATTGAAGGCAAGCTTGAATTTCACAATGAGGACCTTGACAAGGTGATGAAAAGGCTGGCGAGATGGTATGATTTTGAATATGAATTTGAAAACAGCGAGGCAAAGAAGTTTCATTTTTCTGCAAGATTTGATAATACCGAAAATATTTCCACCATTCTGGAGATGCTTGAATTGACAACAGAAGTAAAATTTGAATTAAAGGAGAACATGATCGTAGTAATATAAACAATGGGAAATGCGGCCACATTTCCCATTATTCTTGAAACAAATAAAGACTTAAGAATCTTTACAACACTTTAAAAATATGAAAAATAATCGGATAAATCATAAAAATTGCTTTGGATCAGGCTGGATCGTGAGACTGCGAAAAATCGGGTTACTGATCGGTGTATGGACCATTCTAACTGCAGGCCTTGCCGCACAACCTGGCAGTATCAGCCTGAATATGAGTGATACTACCGTACAGGCTGTAATTGAGGAGATCAGGAAGCAGACGGATCTCAGTTTTGTCTACAACCATGAAGAACTGGCCAAATGCCCGAAAATAAGCATCAAGGCTGTCAATGAACCGGTCGAATCAATACTCATCAGGAGTCTTGAAGATACGGGACTAACATACAAAACGGTAAGTGGTACTATTGTTATAACACCTCTTCCTCCGGTGCAGAAAAAGCCTGTCGAAACTCCAGAAACACTTACCCAGACATTGAGGGGACTGGTAATTGACAGGGACTCAAGGACAACACTTCCGTTTGCCACGGTCATCATTGTGGATTCCGACCCGGTTATCGGTACGGTCACTGATGTCAACGGGAATTTCGCCCTTGAGAACCTCTCTCCCGGTCGTTATGCGATCAAGATCAGCTATGTGGGTTACGAGGATGCGATACAGCCTGAAATACCAGTTGGGTCTGCAAAAGAAACATTTGTCACGGTAGAATTATCAGAAAGGATGGAGGAGATCGGAGAGATAAATGTAACGGTAAAGAAAGGGGAACCCATGAATGGGATGGCTACTGTAAGCGCCCAATCCTTCAGCGTGGATGAGACCCAGCGCTATGCCGCAAGCATCAGCGACCCTGCACGAATGGCACAGGTTTTTGCGGGAGTGTCTGGCAATGATGATGCCTCGAATGAGATCGTGATCCGGGGTAATTCACCCCAATGGATGTTATGGAGACTGGAGGGTATTGAAATACCGAGCCCAAACCACTTTGCCGAGGAAGGATATACTGCCGGTGCAGTCAGCATATTGAGTGCCAACATGATGTCTACCTCCGATTTTTATACAGGTGCTTTTCCATCTGAATACGGCAATGCACTTTCTGGTGTCTTTGATATGAAGTTCAGGAATGGAAATAGCCAGAAGCGGGAATATACCTTCCAGGCCGGTGTATTGGGTTTTGATCTCTCTGCGGAAGGGCCTTTTGCCAAGGGTTATTCAGGATCATACCTGTTTAACTACAGATATTCCACCTTTTCCCTTCTGAACAGTATGAACATCATGGTCTCGGAAAATGCATTGCCAAATTACCAGGACCTGTCGTTCAAGATCAACCTTCCGACAAAAAAGGCTGGAACGTTTTCCATTTTTGGCATCGGTGGAATATCAGATGTAGATGAAAAGTATCTGCCGGATACCACCCAGGAAGAAGAATTCAAATACGGGTACAGTGATTATACAAAAACCGGAATGTATGCCCTGGGATTGAGCCATACCATTTTCCCCGACGATAAATCATATATCAAGACAGTTGTTTCCAAGTCTATGAGTTACAGTTCACAGACCTACATGGTCATGGATGACTTTGGGTCTCTTCAGGATGATTATTTTGATGAGTTGCAGAAAGATGCCTTCCGGATCAACACTTTTTATAACAGGAAACTCTCGGAGAGGTTTACCCTGAGGGCAGGATTATCAGCTGATAACCTGAATTATAATTACTACACCAGGGTGGTGGATTCAGCAGCCCAACCTAGAACCATCATTGACAGCAGGGGACGTACCAACCTCTACCAGGCTTATCTGCAGGGGAAATATAAATTCAGCGAAAACATCGTATTCAGTGGGGGACTTCATTATTCCCATTTCGCCCTGAACCGCGACAACTCTCTGGAACCCAGGGCAGGCATTGTATTCCATTTACCTAAAAAACAAAAACTCAGATTTGGGGTCGGCCTGCATACCAAGCATGATAATCTACCTCTGTATTTCGTGGAGTTTGAAAACCCTGATGGTAGCACATCAATGCTAAACAAAGACCTGAAGATGCCCCGTTCAACCCATTATGTCGCGTCTTATGAGAAGTTATTCGGAGAAAACCTGAATTTAAAGGTAGCCACTTACTACCAGGACATCAATAATCTGGTAGTATCTACCAATCCGGATAATTTCTGGTCATCCATTGATGGAGGGGTTAACAGGGAGGATACCCTTGCAAATATTGGAAAAGGCAGAAATATCGGAGTGGAATTCACCCTGCAAAAGTATTTCACAAATAGCTACTATTTCATGATCACAAGTTCCCTTTTTGATTCGAAATACAGGACCGCTGCGGGAGAATGGAGAAATACCCGGTACAATATCAATTACATAAATAATCTTGTCGGCGGAAAAGAATTTAAATGGGGGAAAAATAAACTGATAGGTGTGAATGTCAGGTTTATCTGGTCAGGAGGTAAAAGGCTGGTTCCCCTGGACCTGGAAGCATCCATCGATAAAGGGGAGGCTGTTTACAAGACAGATGAGAGTTGGAGTATCAAAGGAGACGACTACCTAAGGCTTGATATCGGGGCCAGGTTGCATTTTTTCAAGGCAAGATCTGAACATGTGATCTCTCTTGACATCCAGAATTTAACCAACCGTCTGAACACATGGGCTCAAATATATGACGCTGAAAATGAGCAGGCCATAGATTATCCCATGGCCGGCCTGATCCCTGTTATCAGCTACAGAATTTCATTTTAAACCATTTCAATAAATAAAAACCATGAAAAAAGAAGTATATAAAACAGTAACAGGTATGGTTCTTATCCTCGCGCTTTTGTCCTGCGAAAAAAAGAACAATGTAATTCCCTCTAGCAACATTACCAGTGAATTCAGGGATATTACAGGATATGATAAACTGGAAGTGAACGATGCATTCGAGGTCGAAGTAAACTATTCCGAAACATCACAGCCAATTGAGATCATCGCCAACGATAATCTGCATGAGTATATCGAGGTTGTTAAAAACGCCGATGTACTCAGGGTTGGTCTTCAAAATAGTATTTCCATCAGCGGTAATGCAAAGATAAAGGTTGTTCTCACGACAGACTATCTTACAGGATATACGGTAAACGGTGCCTCCCTGATCAGCCTTAAGGATACAATTCGAGCCAACCAGGTTGCCATAAACCTTACCGGAGCAAGCAAGATGGACGGGACCATGATCATTCAAAATCTATCTGTCGACATGCGTGAGGCATCATTCCTTGATATAACCGGTGAAACTACTGATCTAAATCTCACAGCATCAGGAGCAAGCCGGATGAGCGGTTATGCTTTCGGCTGCCTGGACCTGGATGCGGACCTGTCTGGTGCAAGTGAAGCAGAGCTGACCGTGAACGGAAAGATTAACATCAATGCTTCTGGCGCAAGCATTCTCCGTTACCGGGGAAATGCTACGATTGAAAGCCAACATCTCACAGGTGCATCTACGATCACAAAAACTGATTGATGTGGTCTGAGACAAGGAAACGAAATGATCTCAGCTGCCTGGGGGCTTATATCCCAGATTAAAAATGTTTGAATAGACTTTCTCATTAATCCATATTGAGCTAACTTCATATGTCTAAGAGCAAAGTCCAATTTAAAACATTCAGTCATGAAAAAGATCCTTTTTTTTGTTGCCGTAATGATTTCTTCTTCCCTGGTTTTAATTGCCCAAAACAGGGATACAAGGATATTTACCATTTTCACTTCCAAAGGTTGTGGTTGTACAGGATCCGGAGGTCCGCCAGAAGTTTTTGAAACCCATGAAGATGTCCTGGACAAACTTCACCAGGAATGCCCTGGGATTGATTTTTTTCGGTTTGACGGTACCATTACAGAAGGATACAACGAGGTGGAAAGTAACCCGGACCAATACGATGGAGTCCTGATCGTTGGAAGAATAGACAGGGATTACAGGCTGGCTTTCACAGGTTTACCCACCATCGTTGTTTATAATCTCTGGGAGTTTCAGAGCGGCCATCATTTTTACATCTTTAATACTGGGAGAGTTAAAGATGACGGAAAGAATATTCTTGAAGGAGGTACCAACTACGAACATGTAAAGATCCTGACCGCCCAGCTGGACAGAAGACACCTGTGTAAACATTCCATGAGAGAAAAGATGTTCGAGGATCTTGTATACAAGGTCAAACTGATCCAGGTGATCAAAGAATTGAGGGAAACCAGGATATTAATGGTGAAGAATGCAGAAGATGAAATCATTGCCAGCGTAAATTACAAGTTCGGGGATTTCAACCAGGACTACCCCGATGACCATAATGAACGCTACATTCAGGCCATTAAGGACGTAACAGGTGTGGAGATTGTCGAGGTTGAAGCCAGTGAATTCTACGATACCTATCAGAAAATCAATATCTGGGATGCAGAAGAAGTAGCAGATCAATGGATCATTGGTGCGCGAAAGGTAGAAGCGTCAAGACCGGAGATTGTGAAAACAGCGAGGGGGTACCTTGCGCTTGATGAATTAAGGGAAAAGTATGACTGTGATGCCGTATCAACCCATATCCGTTCGGTCACAGGGAGCGGTGAGTTGAAAGACCGGTATAATCCTGGATTGGGTCTGGAGCTTGGATTCAAAACCAGGGGGATACAGGCTGTTTGCCAGAATTATCCGGATATACTGATCAGCCAGATTATCGCCTACAAACTGACCGGCAGGCCGAGTATGCTGGCTGACCAGATGTATGATATCTACAACTCTGTAGAAATTATTCTGCATTGCGGCATACCGATTAATCCCCATGGAGATGACCGCAGGGTTCCCTATACCATCAGGACCCACGCGGAAAGTCCCGTAAGAGATAAGCCTGAAGAGCCTGGTTCTTCTACCGGGATTACAGCAGAATGGCCTGTAGGTGAGCCCATTACATTCTGGGAGATGCACAGCCTTCTGGGGCAAATCAGATTGCATACCGGAGAAATCGTAAATGGCCGTACAATATATACCGGAGGGGAAGATCTGGAAAGAGTAATGTGCACGGCAAAAATCATAGCAAGGGTTGATGCCAAGAAAATTCGGGAACAACATTTCCCTTCTTTATATGGGATCCATCATTGTGGAACGCTGGGCGATCTGAGGCAGCCAATCAAGGACCTAGGCGTTTTATTGGGACTCGAAGTTGTTGAAAGAGACCGATAGATTATCAAACTATCCTGACAGATTTAACATCTTGAAAAGTATTAACTTTATACCTGTTGATTCTGAACCAAATCTAATAATACTCTAAAAACTGTTTCAAAAAGCTGTTAATTTATCCCAATCACATATAGAGATCTATGAAAAAATTGCTTTTTACAAATTCTTATGAAGTTGGTTACGAAGAGCTTCCTGATCAACCTTTAAAACCTTCTGAGATTCGGATTCGTTCCATCTTAAATGGTATCAGCCATGGCACTGAAATGAACTTTTATCGAGGTACTGCTCCCAATCTGGAAAATCATATCGATGGTGGATTGTTTCAAAAAGGGAAGGTTCCAAATACTCCTCACCCTATCTGGCATGGATATGAGACGGTTGGGGAAGTTTTAGAAATCGGATCTGAAGTTGGAGAATTTAAGGTTGGGGATTTGGTGTGGTCAGGAAATAATCATGCAGATATTTCTGTGTGTGATACAACAGTTGAGGGAAGGCCTTTTTTTCTTGAACATGCACCTGAAGGTATAGATGCCGGCTCAGGCGTTTTCCTGGCCCTGGGAGGTGTCGCCTATGACGGTCTCCTGACATCCAAATTGCGATTGGGGGAAACCGGCGTTGTGAGTGGTCTGGGTTGTATAGGGCTTCTTTGTGTACAACTAATGGTCAATGCAGGTATCAACCCCATCATTGCCATAGATCCTCTTGTTGAGAGAAGAAAAAAAGCATTGGAGTTTGGTGCTGATCATGTAATTGATCCGATGCTGGGAAATGTGTCAGAACAAATACGTGATATAAATTCTGGCAAAGGTGTTGATGCAACAATTGAAACATCCGGGAACTGGAAAGCCCTCCACGAAGCCATAAGATCCTGTGCGAGCAATTTCGGCAGAGTCGTTGCCCTCGGTTTTTATCAGGGGGGTGGGCAAGATCTTCGTTTGGGAGAAGAATTTCATCATAGTACTTTTCATCCTATGGGGGCATCTTCAATTTTGGCTATAAATCACCGGGGTGAGCCGGCTACAGGCCGGGCCTGGGATAGAATCCGGGTCTACCATACCCTGACTCAGATGTTTGGAGAAGGAAAGATAAAAACAGATGGGTTGATAACTCACAGGTTCAAATTTGAAGAAGCCCAAAAAGCATTTGATTTGATAGATAAACATCCGGAGGAGGTTCTTAAAGTGGTTTTGACATTTTGACATTTTGACATTTTCCTTTATCGTAAATTCAACATAAACAGTTAAACATTTCAATATACAATTTAGAGATCGTAGAAAAATTATGGCAGAGAAACTTAAAATCGGAGTTATAGGTTGTGGGGCAATTGCCCAAAATGGCCACTTACCCTTCTATAATAACAAGGTCAAACTTTATGCAGCAGACACTTCTCCAGAAAGATTAAAAGAAGTTTCGAGCTCCTTTACTATTGAACGCTGTTACAGCGATTATGAAGATATGTTGCAAAATGAAGAGCTTGATGGTGTGAGTATTTGTTTGCCAAACAGTTTACATGCAAAAGCAACTATAAATGCTGCAAATCGTGGCATACACATTTTATGCGAGAAACCGATGGCGTTGACCTTAAATGATGCCAAAGAGATGAACGATACATGCCGGGAGAACTCAGTTATCCTAATGGTTAATTTCACCAACCGTTTTATGGATGGCCCCCGGAAGGTAAAAGAATTGCTTGAGGAAGATGTGATTGGAGAACCTTACAGTATACGTGTGCGTTATGTTCATGCGGGACCCTACAATAACTGGGCAAAGAGTGACTGGTTTTATAATGTTGGTCAAGCAGGAGGTGGAGCATTAATGGATATGGGAATTCATGGTATTGATATGTGCCACTTTTTAATGGGACCTATCAAATCAGTTTCAGCGACTTTAAGTAATCTATCCAAGGATATTCCCGTAGAGGATAATGCTGTGGCGATGGTGGAATTTGAAAAGCATCGTGTAGGTGTAATTGAAGTCGGGTGGACTGGCGCTGGTGGTTTTACGGGCATTGAGGTATGTGGCAGCCAGGGTTCTATCGTATTGGATTTGCGCAAAGGCCTGTTTATTACGAAAAATAAATCATATCCTGATGGGACGGTTGAATTCAGTGAGAATAAAGTTCCTTGCGAGATATCTAATGGAGGTTGGGAAACTGCCATCGTAGAGTTTATTTCATGTTTGGAAAATAATAGTTCTCCATCCTGTGATGGAGAGCTTGGTTTTGCGGCAATGAAAGTTCTGCTTGCTGCTTATCAATCTGCAGAGAACGGACAAAAAATCGTTTTTTAAATAAATCAGGATTGAATTGGTTACCAGTGATTTATTAAGGATAACCTGATGAACAGCCGCGAAAGGGTTTTAACAGCTATATCCAGAAAAGAGCCGGATCGTGTGCCCTTCTACCTTTGGCTTACCCCCCATCTTATTGAGAGGCTGGAAAGAGAGCGAGGCGTAAAAAACTACGAGGAATATCTGAAAATGGATATCAGGTTCGTAGATTATAAAGCGAAGCCCGAAGAAAATAACCATTATGCCTATACCAGGAATTTCCATCCTTTAACCACTGTAGATAATTGGGGATGTGGCACTTACCCTGTAGGATATTATCATTTTACAAAAGCACAGTGCCCGATGAAGGGTTTTAGTACAATGAAAGATGTAAAGAATTATCCGTTCCCAGAATTTAGTGCCATGATTGAAGAAATGTCCATTGCTGTAAAAGATATACAGGAAAGGAACTTGCTCGCTTGTTCATCTTATGAAATGGGAACATTTGAGCAGGGACATGCTTTGATGGGCATGGAAGAACTTTTGAGTATGATGTATATGAATCCGGAAATGGTGACTTTCCTATTTGATAAGATAGCTGAAATTAAGGCTCGCATTGCCCGAGCTTATGTAGAAGCCGGTGTGGATATCCTATGGATAGGCGACGATATTGGCGTTCAGAGTAGCCCTATTATGGATCCTGAGATGTGGCGAAAATTCCTGATTCCTCCGCTCAAAAAAATAATCAATGCGGCCCGTACTGCTCGTTTTGACATCCCTGTTGCCTATCATACCTGCGGTTGTATTGATTGGGCCATTGAGGGCTTAATTGAAGCTGGTGTAGATATCCTCCAATCGGTGCAGCCGGAAGCCAATGATAGCGCTGTTTTAAAAGAGAAGTTTGGAGATCGTATCTCTTTCTGGGGTGGTGTAGGTAGTCAGAGCACTATGTCTGGCGGTACAGTTGTTGAGGTCAAAAACGAGATTATTCATTTAATTAAAACGCTTGGTCGAGGAGGTGGTTATATTTGTAGCCCAGCTCATTTTTTAGAGCCGGAAACTCCTCTTGAGAATATAGATGCCTTTATTGATACAATCGAGGAATTCGGTTATTATAAGTAGTGCGAATTCACCGGTCTGATATTCAAACTAGTTCTCAATAAAGTCAGAAACGGCTCATTCCTTTTTTCTTTTGAATAATTTTTTGAGGAGGGATTTTTCCTTCAGTTTTTTGAATGGCCTGAACTGAAATGGTTTTCTTTCCCTGAAATCATCGCAGGTCAACATGCTTTTTGTGGATTCGCTTATTTCGAATTCCTCATGTTGCAGGTATTCCCAGTGATCATCACTGAAGGTACTATTCATAAAATTTGACCATATGGGCATGGCCATATATGCTCCCTGCCCGTACTCCAAAGTACGGAAACGCAGATTTTGCAGATCGCCACCAACCCAAACGCCTGCTACCAGATCCGGCGTAAAACCTATGAACCAGCCATCAGTATGATTTTGTGTTGTCCCGGTTTTGCCGGCCACATCCGCAACTATCTGGTGGTTATGGCGCAAAGCATTGGCTGTGCCATTATTCACAACATCACGTAGTATTTCTATCATCACCTCAGCATTTTCGGGTTCACAAATAGCCTTTCCCGGATCATCTGTATGGCTCACAAATAATACCTCTCCGTCCTTGTTTTCAATTCGGGCCAGGTAATTTGGTTTTATCGCCATCCCCCTGTTTGCAATTGCCTGGTAAACACACATCATTTCAAAAAGGGATATATTGGCAGTGCCAAGGGCCAGAGAGGGCACCTCAGGCATGGACGATTCAATACCGGCTTTTTGTGCCAGTGCCATTACAGTGTCGATACCTGTCTCCATCAAAAGGTTTACGCTTACGGTGTTGACAGAATGTACAAGCGCTCCTTTAAGGGAATAATAACCGCCATAAGTACGATCTGCATTCCTGGGTGTCCAGTCATCATACTCCTGATAAACCAAACTGTCGTTCGGATAAAAATCACAGGGAGAGATCCCCTGTTCCAGTGCCGCCAGGTAGACCAGCGGCTTAAAGGTTGATCCCACCTGGCGTTTGGCCAGCACATGGTCATATTTGAAATATTCGTAATCAATCCCGCCAATCCAGGCTTTTATCTCACTGGAATGCACATCCATAGCCAAGAATCCGGTCTGTAGAAACTGCAGATAATGCCTGATGGAATCGAGTGTGTTATATTCCCTTTCCTCTAATCCCTTCCAGGTAAAAACATCCATCTTCCTGGGATCTTCCAGGGCCATTTCCTTACTATACTTCCCGTCATAATTTATGAGCAACATTTCTTCCTGGATACCTTTCCACAAATTCCTGTTCCGCCAGTGCTCATCAAATAATTCCTGTAAGTGGGCCATATGTTCGCTAATTGCCTCTTCAGCATACTGCTGTAAACGGCTGTCAATGGTGGTATAAATCTTCAATCCATCCGTATAGAGGTCATAATGTTCACTTTCGTCTTTCATGTGTGTACGGCACCATTGATCAAGCTCTCTCCGTAGGAACTCCCTGAAATAAGGTGCAATCCCGGCATCATGTGGCAAAGGTTTGTAATTCAGTTCGATGGGTATTTGTTGCAGGGAGTCGGCCATGGCCTGATCAATGTATTTGTTTCTGGCCATCTGTCCCAGTACAACATTGCGGCGCATACGCGCTTTTTCAGGATTCCTGGTGGGATTGTAATTACCGGTTGCCTTCAGCATACCTATAAGCAGGGCTGTTTCCTCTACTTTTAACTCCCGTGGTTCCTTATTGAAGAAACGCATGGACGCCGATCTGATACCGAATGTATTTTCCCCGAAAGGTACCGTGCTGAGATACAATTCCAGTATTTCTTCTTTGGTGTATACATTTTCAATTTTTACGGCGATGGCCATTTCCCTGATTTTGTTCACAGGCATGCTGATGAATCCGAAATCACGACGGGGATATAGGTTTTTAGCCAGCTGCTGGGTAATGGTGCTCCCTCCCCCGGCTTTCCTCTGGCTCAACAGGATGGTTTTTATCGCTACCCTACCCATACTCCTGAAATCAATCCCATGATGATCATAAAAGCGTCTGTCTTCAGTAGCGATCAACATATTCCGTAGGGGCCCTGTAATCTGGCCGGGAGCCAGGTACTGCCGGTTCTGTATGTAATATTTACCCATCAGTATGCTATCGGCCGTGTATATTTCGGTGGCCATCGGATTCTGTATCCTTTTCAGTTCGGAAGCATTGGGAAGTTTTCCAAAAACTCCGGTAAGGACAAGCAGGATCAGGATTCCTTGAACAAGGATAAAACCAGCAAAGAGGTAAAGTAAAATTTTCAGGAAAACTCTACTACTTAAGCGTCTTTTGACATCTGCCCAGAGTAAACTTACTTTAACTTTCAAGTATGATAATTAATGAGGGATATTCATGAAAACTGAATATAAGATATACTTATTATGTTACTGGCTTGATGATTTTGTGTCCTGGCTATGTTAGCCTTTCAGATATTAGTTGATTTACCATCCAAACTTATCTGATTTTTCTCTTTCCAATACTTCTCAACGCCATCTCGACGGCGATTCTCGGCCCACCTAATCAACTCATCCCTATCCCTCTTATATTCGAAGAAAGGAACACCAGAACCACACGAAGTTTGGACAAGTTCAATGTCCAACTGGAAAAACTGCCTTGCACCAACATGTTCATCAAACATTTTGGTAAATTCTTTCCATCCAGTATCTCTTGGATGTAAAACATTAGATTTACCGTACAAACGCAGGATTAAGGGTGGCCCTGCGAACGAACAGAACATTATTGTCATCCTCCCGTTTTCCTGAATGTGAGCAGAAGTTTCATTACCACTACCTGTCAGATTTAACCAGACAACTTTACGCTCATTAATAACCCTAAAGGTATCCATACCTTTAGGCGAGACATTGACCGTGCCTTCTGCTCCGGCGGTTCCAACAAAAAAAATGTATTGCTGCTTTATAAATTCAATGTGTTCTTCGTTTAATACTTTATATCGCTTTCCCATAGTTAGTATACCATTGAATATTAAATATGTTCTAATGCCACTGTTGGCATTGTAATAAATATATATCCATTCCTAAAAGGGTGAAAAATTATGATAAGGTAGTAAATATTGCTCTTATCTACCTATTTTTGAAGACCACTGATTACTAATCAATTATTCAACAATTAAATGAAAACTTCAGGCAAATTTTTTCTGTTCATTATTGTATCCTTTCTGGCATTTGCCTGTCAGGACAAGGGTAATACTGTCATTACATTTAAAGAAAATGGTTCCTGGTGCTGGTTTCAGGATGAGCGGACGATCATACACGATAAGCAGTTGATTATCGGATCCGTTGCCGACAGATATGGCAAAAATGGTGAAGCAGTTGATGGAAATATTGATGTGACTTCCTATGACCTGGAAACTAATACCCACCTGGGAAGCTATGTATTGATGGAAAGATCGGTGGCTGATGATCACAATGCACCGGCATTCCAGGTCTTGCCGGATGGTCGCTTACTGACTGTTTATACCCAACATAATGAAGACAGCCTGATCAGATACCGGTTATCAAAGAATAAGGGTGCATTGGAATGGGAGCCTGAGCAGACCATAAAGGGCTCTGACAAGGTTTCCTACTCAAATCTTCATTTTATCCAATCAGACAATAATGGAAAAGGAAGAATATATGATTTTTACAGGGGGAAAGAAAGGTCGCCTTATTATATTTTTTCTGATGATTTCGGTTACAACTGGCAGCCTGGATATAGAATGATAAGCTTTGAATTGGAATGGCCTTATGTCAAATATGCTTCTGATGGGGAAAGTAAAATACATTTTGTTACATCGGAAAGCCATCCCAGATTTTGGGATAACAGTATTTATCATGCGTATTTTGAAAACGGGAAAGTCTACAGATCGGATGGTACATTGATCCGTGATCTAAAGGATGGCCCAATCCATCCAACCGAAGCTACAAAAATTTTCCAGGGAGATAGCCTGAATGCTGCATGGACTGTAGACGTTCACCTCGATAAAGATAATTTTCCTTACACTGTTTATTCGGTAAGAAATAATATTGACCACTTCCAATACAGGTATGCCCGGTGGGATGGCCATTCTTGGAATGACCACTTTCTAGCTTTTGCAGGAAGAGCGCTCTACGAAATCCAGTTTGATTATTGCGGGCTTGTCGCACTGGACCCGGATGATCCTGATGTGGTTTACATTTCGACAGATGCTGATCCTGTTACAGAAGTCCCATTGATTAGCAATACAGATAATGTCAGGCATTATGAAATCTTTAAGGGTACCACTTCAGATCTCGGAAAAACCTGGTCATGGGAAGCATTAACCCAAAATTCCATGCAAGACAACATTCGTCCCATTATGCCGAAAGGTGGCGGAAAATATAAGGTAGTACTCTGGTTGAGAGGGTCTATGAAAAGTTATATGGACTATGACTTCGATGTAGTGGGAATGATCAATCCTTAATCTGATCAATTTCGAAAATGAGTGGATCACTTCCTATATTGCGTTCAAGATCAGGGAAAATTAGGATCGTCTGGCTTATTCGTTCCACAGGTCAGGAATAGCATGGTGTCCACGTGCCCTGGTTGGGGCTCTGTCTACAGGTGCACGGGCACCGGAATGAACCTCAAAAATACTTCTGGCTGTTTCCGACACAGCTTCCACCAGGTAGGGATATGGCCGGTCGGTCACATCGACCATCCCACAATTATAATTCTCCCCATCATTGCCACGCCCGGTCAGGTCCTGATCACACCACTGAAAATAGGATGTGCCTATCAGTCCCGGGTGCGCATACCCATTTTCCGTATAATAACGATAGGCAATGCCTCTTTCTTCCTGTGAATTTACCTGCCATAAGGACTGCGCCATTCCCCGGTCGACCGTCCCGAAGTGAAACTCCCCGATGAACAGGGGTTTGCCAGTAACCTTCATGAACCTGTCCATCATCTCCTTGTCCGGGTACAGGTCATAGCAATTGAAGCTGAATACATCAAAGATATCTTTACATAAGTCAAGTATCTCATTTTCGGCCTGCTGTCCGAAACGCATCCCCAGTGTCAGATGGTTAGGATCGTGCTTCTCCAGCGCTCCATCTACGGTTTCAATAAAGATCCGGAAGGTACCATGGATGAACTGGACCCTGCTTTTCCGGGTATCTGCCTCTGCAAGATGTTCCTGCAGCGCCGTTTTAATGGCTCGCTCCTCCCCTTCAAGGATCAGATCACAGAGCCTCTCCTCACGCCCCAAAAAGGAGGGTTCATTGAAGGTAAAATAACCCAGTAACCAGGGATTATCGCGATAGGGTTCCACCGTTGACCTGACCGCCTCCTCAATCTTCTCCCCGAAACCCTGCGCATATACATCAGCCAGTCCCATCAGACCCCCTTCAATACCAATGTCCCTCATCTGAAGCGTAAATGCCTTCTGGTTCCGGTCATAAACTTCACTTCTTGACCAGTTGGCAATGGTATTGAGTCCCCATCTATCCATCCGGGTAATGATATTGTCAACGGACTTCTCCCCGTAATCCTCCCCATACCTGCGGAAGAGGTTCCAGGTACCGAAGGAAGCCGCCCGGTTCCTGCGGGTCCTAATCCACAGATCCTCAGGTGGAAGTTCCTTATAAAGGTTCTGGCGATGTTCTAGCCTGTAGGCACCACCTCCACCACCTGGCCCCACACAATTCACCCCGTGGGAGAGGAAAAGATAGCCATCAGGGTCCACAAACCACCAGCGACCGTCAATTTTTTGAGTCCTGAAAAAGCCAGTGCCTTCATCAATCCTGGCTTCCAGGTAACCCCCATACTTTGAATAACCATACTGGGACCTGTCCACCGGCTGACTGTCCTCCGCTTCCCACTCCTGCTGAAGCTCTTCAAGCGAATACACCTTGCCTTGCCAGTCCCCCAGGTTATACTGCCCGAATTCATCCACTACAGGGACATCACCCAGGTATTGGTCCCCCGGGTCCTCTTTCGCGAGGCTTACTGATCGCAGTTTCATTACCGGATCACCAATGGGTGCATGCATCCTGATGCCTATGGAGTCCACTCCCATCATCGGACTCCTCTGTCCCGCCAGATTGATCCAACCAGTATACCTGGGCTGGTTAAAGGTTGCTGCCAGGTCACTTCGGGCAGCCGGCGGTGCACGATAGAATCTCAGCGGGATGGCTAGCCTGTTCCAGCCGTTCGGAGTATAATTCATCACCCGCAGTTCATTGTAGCCAGTCTCTGTGGTGAAACCCACATGAAACCGCTGGGGTGTGGTAATCATAAATTCCAGGACAACATATTCATATCCGTCCCAGTCCGCCGGTAATCCAGGAGAAATATCCTCCAGGGAAAACTTTTTCCCCGAAACTTCATTTTCACTATCAAAATGGATGGTCACATAATCGCTATTACACGAAATGAAAGTGAACAGTATAATTAAAGTCACTCCCCAGAAACTAATTTTACTAAGTAGTTGCATCGTTAATTTTTATTAACCCGGGTAACCCACGGTCTGTGCGAAAAGTATTTTTTGGTGTGATTTGAGGTTGAATTCCTGGACCGTGTTATCCTTATCACAGTTGTGGAACCAGGCTGCGAGTCCCTGTGAGGCTGCAAACAGGTATACATTCTGGGCAATGAAACCAGTATCGGTATAGTAGTATGATTTCTGAATTTCAGGATCCCCAATTGCCCTGTCCGGTTGATTTGGTCCCAGGTCATACCTAGTCAGGTCTGCTACATAGAATATATTTATGGGAGCTTCGGCTGCTCTTCCCCTTCCGGCCCTCCTGCGGAAGTCCCCTGCCACTATGGGTTCCAGGCTATGACTTACGGCATCATACAGATATACTCCTGCAGCCAGTGCCACATAGAGATCGATCTCCTGCGAATTGCTTGCTGAAGGAGCCGTCCTTCCAGGCTTGTCAAAAGATGCTTGTTCCCTGTTCACGCCAAAAGCAGCCCAGAGCAGATTTGAGAGTACCTGTAAAGGAACCTCTTTCGAGCTGATGTTCCGTGTGGTTTTTCTTTTCCATAAAGCCGCGAGAACCGACATGCCAATATCCTTCTCCGGTGGAGGAAGCTTCATTGGCTGAAGATCTCCGGAAACCGCTGCATTCAGTGAAAATCCAGGTGCAGTGCCTGCTAAAACCGCTGCAGCCGGTAAGGTCTTTACAAATACTCTTCTTTTCATTTAGTCCTGATGTTATTGAGAATTATTTTATTGATCGCCAATATCATACGCGAATAACTTATCCTGATGACGGATATAGAGCCGTGCTCCACACACGACGGGATGCGCCCAGTGCATCCCGTCCCCTCCGTCGGGCACCTCAAAAAAGCTCTTCACTTCGTATTTGTCTGGTGTGGCCTTGACAAGGCTCATGATGCCTCTTTCATCCAGGCAATACAACATATTATCCGCATATGTAAGAGATCCCTTACCCCCCGATTTCCATAATTGCTTGCCAGTTTTGAAGTCCAGGCAGAACCATCCCCTGGCATTGTGACCTGACCCATAAAGGCTTCCTTCATGCAGGATCACACCTCCGTGATGATTGTCCATTAGTTCTGTTTGCCATAATATTTCGGGATTAATCTTATTTCCTTCATCATTAAGGCTGATGAGTACGCTGCCTTTGCCATATCCACTGGAGGCAAATAAATAACCTTCGTGAAAAATAGGATCTGTTACATTATTGGAGCGGTCATTCTCATATTCTACCTGCCAAAGCAGTCTGCCCGATTTTAAGTCCACTCCAAAAACACAATTTGAACTCAAGCCAGAGATCTGTCGATAGCCACCCTGGTCAAAAATAATCAGGGAACTGAATCCAACCGTTCCTGGTATTTCAGTATTTGCCCATATAATATCACCATTGTGTTTATCCAGGCAAACCATGTAAGCTTTCTTGCCAGCAGGGCAGCAATACAACCTATCCCCTTCAATATGCACAGATTCCGAATACCCGTATTCAGGAATCTCAGCATCAAATTGCTCACGTAATTCAATGCTCCACACCTCATCTCCTGATTTTACCTCAAAGGCCGTTAATCTACCGAGCTCCCCGAGATGGTATACCATCCCTTCACTGTAGGTTGGTGTACTTCTTGCACCGTTATATGTCCTTGCCCAGGACCTCTCTGTTTCCCAGGAGCTACCGTTGGGTTTTTTCCAGATCAGGTTCCCATCAAGGTCATATGCAAATACGTAAGTTTGTTGTTCATCAATCCCCGATGTAAAAAGTAAGTCCTCAGCTATGGACACTATACTGTATCCCTTCCCCAGCCCTGAAATGGTCCAGATCAATTCCGGACCCTCTTCCGGCCATAAACTTAACAATCCTGTCTCAGGTGATTTATTGCTCCGGTCCAGTCCGTGGTAACAATGCCATTCACCGATTTCCTGGGCCTTACTGTTACACCCGGAAAGGGGGAAAAGAAAACTGATTATGACAAGACGCGAAAGCGTTTTTCTGATGCTGAACCAAAAATTTGTTTTGTCACAGCTTCTCAATGATTTAGTTATCTGTACCATCATCAGGTTGGCTATTTGGTAAATAGTAGTGCTTGAATAAAAATACACAAATATTATTTGACGGGTAGCCAATATTCAATCAATTCTCTTTTCTTATAACCCATCATTACGTATATTAGAACATAAAGAATAAGCAAAATGTTTGGTATAAAAGATCAGGAAATCAAAAACCTTATATCGGCCATTGATTATTCTGAGGTACTTACAATAACCGCGACAAAAGATAAGGTAATGTCAGCATGTGAAGATGCGAAAATGTATGGTTTTCGTGCTGTTGTGGCATTTCCCCAATATATCGGTGTCCTGGTCGATGCCCTGGAAGGGACTGGCGTTCGTGCCCAGATCCCAGTGGGCTTTCCCTGTGGTGGTGTAAGCACCCTGGTCAAGTGTACCGAGGCTGAGCAAGGTTTGAAACGGGGGGCCACGGACCTGGATATGGTGATGAATATTTCTGCCTTCCAGGAAGGTGACTACGGGCGTGTATCAGAAGATATCCAGGAAGTTTTGACCGTTGCCAGGCCTTTCGGTGTTCCGTTCAAGGTAATTATCGAAGTTGGTGTTCTGACTGATGAACAAATTGTCACCGCTGCGAAACTCGTAGCCGACAGTGGAGCTGATTTTGTAAAGACCTGTACTGGTTTCGGACCGGGACGGGCTAACATTCACAACATTGGTCTGATAAAGAAGACTGTGGGAGATCGTATCGGGATAAAAGCATCAGGGGGTGTGGCCTCTCTCGAAGACGGTGTGGCCATGATGCGAGCAGGCGCCACGGTAGTGGCATTACGTCATGTACTGGTTGACCAGCTACAGAGACTCGACTGGCCAACCATTGGAAGATAATCGTTTCCATCTTACCGTTAAATATGTTATGGATTGACTAATTTTTGTCTTAAATTAGTGTTATCCCCCAAATTCCTAATAAAGCGGTCATACGTTACACGATTATTACAATAACCCAGAATGGAAATTAGCAGAAGAAAATTTCTGAGTATCCTAGGAATCTCTCCTCTGGCTTTATATGGAAGAGACTTCAAAGGATTCCGGAAGGAAGAAAAAGCAGATCTGCATTTTGGCTGGACCACCTGCCTGACATATCAGACAGATGATCGAAGACTTGGCTTTGGATACTTCAGTAATTTGCTCGATGAAATGCATGAGCATGGTATGACACGCCTAAAAGTAATGATGGCAAGCCATGGAAACTTTTCACCCAAAAACCATGGACTGGCATGGCCTGTGAAAAACGAGAGACTCAAGCCCCAATTGGATAAGAAGGCTGTGAATGCGCATGAAGGAACTGAGTTTTTCTCCAGGGTTATCGAGAAGGCCCATACTTTAAATATTAAAATCTATATCGAAATCAAATACCTGGGTATGTTAGGGATTCATGAGGGATATCCAGGGATTGAAGTGTTAAGAAAGAAAGATGGACAAATAATCCACATAATTCCTCCGGAAGCCAGTGCATTGGAACGCGAAAGAATAGAATCCCTGCATATTTGCTGTGATAACAAACAAACCCAGGAATATATGCACGATAAGATCTTCGATGTACTAACACGTTATCAAAATCTTGATGGAATTGTACTGGAGCATCCATCTTATTCCCGGAATACATGTTATTGCAAGGGGACCCAACAGCAATTAAGAAATGACCTTGGAAAAACCATTGATGAACTTTCGGTTGAAGAATACCAAAGCTGGAAATCAATGCGAATAAGGGATACCTTAAAGGATCTGAAAAAACTGATAAAATCAATTAATCCGAAGTTTGAATTCGGGTTTTACACGGGATTCTCTCCATCTGACGGAAATATTGAGAGTTTTCAACTCACCCGGGGCCATGATCCTAAAATGCTTAAGGAGGTTGGATTTGATTTTTTAATGCCTTATTGCGAAGGCCGGCACAAAGAACAGGAACCCATTGAAATTGATAGAGTAATTAGGTACTTGGATTTTCCTGAAATTATTTTACATACTACCATTCGAAGGGAAGCACCGCTGAATTATCCGCTTCCTCCAAAAGGCCCCAAATATGTTAGATCCATCATTGATTGGGGGAAAGAATATGCTAAGACCAATAAGCAATTCAAAGGAATGACCTTTTTTAATGAGGTTAGCATCCCCTACGATAACAGGCAGGCAGTTTACGATTCAATTATTTAGAAAAACTTATTTCCCCTGCACCCTCTCAAGGTTGGTTTTATAGACCGCTGTGTTTGGATCGGACGATATCATTCCCAGTTCATAGGCTTTCTGGTAATTCTCCTCCGCCAGTTTGTCCTGGTTGAAATTCTCGTATCCCTCCCCCAGGCTGTCGTACACATTTGCTGACTCAGGATGGCGTTTTACATTTTCTAAAAATACGGAGATCGCAGTTTCTATCTCGTTATTCCTGAGATAAGTATATCCGAGTAGATTAATTACATTTTCCGGAGTCTCAACATTATATCCATACTTTGAGGAAACTCTCGTGTAATGTTCATCGATGGCTGCCAGTCCCTCGCCAAATTTCTCACGGGGAAGCTGCCAGTCTGAAAAGATGAACCTGATGCCGTTATACAGGCTTATATAAGGAACAGAGGCATGATCTTCTGCCAGCATTTTAACATACTGAAAGTCTACCGTGCCCTCCGTCTTATCTCTCAGGGAGGAGGAGAAAGCCTCGAGTGGATCAAAGTAGTCTGGTTCATCACCTACTGTCATGTACAGGTATTTTCTGTTCTTTTTATAAGGTTTTAATGAAACTGCAGATTCCTTTACAAGATAATTATCGGCATAATGCAGGTAGGGACTTATGGCAATATAAGCATCAAAGACTTCAGGCTTTGTAAGCAGGGAATAGACAGCAAAGGTACCTCCGAAGGAGTGTCCCATCAGCACATTGAATCCAGAAGTCCTGTAATCGCTATCCATGCTGGGTATTAATTCCTCAGACATAAAACCCAGGAACTTATCAGCCCCCCCTGATGTTGGAATACTCTCATCATGTACAGGTGAAAAATCCCGGTTACGGTCAACATTAATAATCGAGACGACGATCATATCAGGAATTTTCCCATAAACGGACAGGAAGTTAACCGCTCCTGTAGCATGATGGAAATGCGTTCTTCCATCAAGGATATACAATACGGGATACAGGTTTTCCGATGCATAATAATCATCGGGAAGGTAGATGATGAAGTCCCTTTCCTCATTGAGAATTTCTGAAGTAATTACAGCATTCAAAGCCCGGGGATTGCCTTCCTGGGTTTGTGCAGATGTACTGCCAAAAAAGAGAAATAGCAAGATGGTTGCCAGTAAATTGTGTGGTTTTCATGTCGCGGAATTAGAGATGGTTTAATACTATGATTCATAACTCGGGCCTTACCCTAATTTTCAAGGCATTTATTTGTAATTAATATGAATTACCATGCAAGATGTGACTGGATAGGCCTGATATATGAATAATTGCTAACTTTTAGAGGATTACATGATTAGCATTTTCAACCACTAATATTTTTCCCTGAAATGAAGATATGGAGTTCTGAATAAAAAGCATTTTCGATGGCAATTACTCACACTGTCTCTTGCCATGATCCTGGTAATATCAGCCGTTGTACCCAGTACGATAGATGATTTTTTCCTGCCGGGATCTCAAGAGGACGAATCCGGAACTTTTCAATCACACACAATGTGTAATATCTGCCATGGAGGATATGATGTTGAGATTGAACCCAATTTCAATTGGCAAGGGCGGGATGATGGCCCAGGCTGCCCGCGATCCGATATATTTAGCAGCCCTGACCATTGCCAATCAGGATGTTCCTCATGCCGGGGATTTCTGTATACGTTGTCATGCACCCGAGGGCTGGCTGGGAGGCAGATCCGAGCCAGCAGATGGTTCAGCATTGACAGATGCAGACAGAGAAGGTAGTAACTTGCGATTTTTGCCATCGGATGATTATGCCGACAGAGATAGGGACAAATTCTTTTCCTCTCGATGAACATTATACGGATTTTACATATTCATTGGACCAGCAATATTTACAAACCATCACAGCCATACCACCAATGCCGGAAACGGGATGTATATTGTGGACTCTGATAATTGCCAAAAAAGGGCCATTCTCAGATGCAGGGAGTAATGCACAGCATTAGCTATTCTCCTTTTTATCAAGGAATCAGCCTATTGCGGTACCTGTCATGATATCAGTAATCCCGTCTATGACAGAAATCCGGACGGCACTTATACACCAAATGAATTTGGACAGCCCTCAGACACTTTTAATACATACGCATTATTTCCTGTGGAAAGGACTTACAGCGAGTGGTTAATGAGTGATTACAATACTGGTGCCGGGATTTATGCTCCTCAATTCGGAGGGAATAAAACCTGGGTATCCACCTGTCAGGATTGTCATATGAGAGATCTCAGTGGCATTGCTGCGAGTGTAGGCATGGCTGTCTACAGGAATGACCTGCCACATCATGACTTGACAGGCGGGAATACCTTTGTCCTGGACTGATCAAACAAACACATCCCGGCGAAGTTGACGCCGTGGCCCTTGATTCCGGAGCGGTCAGGGCAAGAGGAATGCTGCAGCAGGCTGCCACACTGGATGTTACCATCGACGACGATGGTAGTAATTTCAGGTTGAGCGTAAGGGTAACAAATGAAACCGGACATAAGCTTCCATCAGGATACCCAGAAGGCCGGAGGATGTGGCTAAACCTGGTGGCAAAAGACAGAGACGGGGTCATCTTATATGAATCCGGACATTATGATCCTTCAACCGGCTATGCTGACCCAGGATGCCAGGATGTGAAAATTTATGAAATAAAACCTGGACTTGATTCCAATATAGCTTCCCTTGCCGGATCGGATCCGGGTCCTTCCTTCCATTTTGCGCTGAATAATATGGTTTATTTTGATAACCGCATCCCGCCCAGGGGTTTTACCAATGCAAATTTCGAGGCCATTCAATCCGAACCCGTCGGATACACCTATTCGGACGGACAATATTGGGATGATACACAGTATACCCTTCCTTTAAATACTGATACAATTGAGGTGGTACTGTATTATCAGACCATGTCTAAAGAATATGTAGAGTTCCTGAGAGATGAAAATGTCACGAACAATTCCGGCCAGGTCATTTATGATCTCTGGGATACACATGGGAAATCTGCTCCTGAAGTGATGAATTCCTTAATCGTTGACACAGACAGTGACGGGATGGGGATGGCATTCCTGACTATACTGACAATTGCCTGTCCGTGCCAAACAATGACCAGACTGATGCTGACGGTGATGGCTTTGGATCAGCCTGCGAGTGTGATGATGCAGACAGCCTGACCTATCCCGGAGCCCCACCTGTCGCTGATGGCAAGGACAATAACTGCGATGGGACAATTGACAGGGTAAATCAGGCGATCACTTTTAATTTATCGATGATACACCAGAAGAGATATCTGAGCTTATATTGGATGCTTCAGCTTCATCCGGACTGGAAGTAGGATTTATGGTGCTTCAGGGAAATGCTGATAGTTGAAAATAATGTATTGACCATTCATGGTCCGGGAGAGGTCATGATCCAGGCATATCAGGCGGGGAATGATGCTTATCTTGCAACCGACACTATTGAGCAGACGTTCTGCATAATCCCTGCCAAACCCATCATCTCAGGGACCACGCAGGAACGGGCAAATAATTCTGACTTCCAGCTCAGATACGGGCAATTACTGGTACCTGGACAATGTGCTCATCCCTGGTGAAAACAAACAATACATTAAGCTGCCAGTGTATCAGGATCATATACGGTTCAGGTAATGATTGATCAATGTTCAAGCCAGTTTTCAGATCCCTTATTGTTAATGTAACTGCGGTGGAAGCCTTATTTGATGGGGGGATAAGAATTTATCCCAATCCTGCAGACGAGTGGCTGATCTTCAAACTTCCTAAAGAACTTCAAAACGCGGAACTGGATATATCCATTATTGATCTGAGTGGCAGGTATTTAATGAATTCAGTCAGGCGGGATAAGGGCGCAGGTGAAATAGCACTTATACCTGGGTAGACTATGCTGCCGGGGCAGTACAACTATATCATTGAAGACAAAACGAACAGCAAAAGATACAGAGGACTGATTTATCCATCATAAATAACAGGTAACCTATCAGAATATGAACAGAAAAAACTTTATAAAAACCTCCACCGGGATTGTTGCCGCTTCTGCCCTGCCCTTTTCCGCAATGGCTAGCAAAACAAGATATATCCAACGACAAAACAATCAAATAACATGAAATGCAAAAAAAGTGATCCTTAAGAAAAGCCTGGTATATGGTATGATAGATGAAGATCTATCCATGGCGGACAAGTTTAAACTGGTAAAAGATCTGGGATTTGACGGTGTGGAACTCGATAGTCCCAATGATTTTGATACAAACGAAGTTCTTGAGGCAAAAGAAAAAAGCGGTATCGAACTTCCCAGTGTTATCAACAAAGACCATTGGTCAAAACCATTGTCTGATCCTGATCCGGATGTCAGGGCGGCATGTATTAAATCTGTGGCAACCTCCCTGCAGGATATGAAGGATTATGGTGGTGATACCGTACTGGTCGTGCCCGGTGTAGTGAATGACAAGGTTTCCTATGAAAAGGCCTATTTTCAGTCGCAGGCTTCCATCAGGGAATTAATACCCTATGCTGAAAAAACCGGTATTCAAATAGCTCTTGAAAATGTGTGGAACAATTTTATTCTGAGCCCGCTGGAAGCCAAGCGCTTTATTGATGAAATTAATCATCCCCTGGTGGGCTGGTATTTTGATGTTGGAAACATCCTCAGGTATGGCTGGCCTGAGCACTGGATAGAGACGCTGCAATCACGGATTATGAAATTGCATTTGAAAGAATACAGCACGGAGATCATGAAGAATGAAGGGCTATGGAAGGGATTTGAAGTCGAATTAATGGAGGGTGATAATAACTGGCCTGTTGTGATAAAAGCGATCAATGATATTAATTACAAGGGAGAATGGATCACTGCCGAAGTAGAGGGAGGTGACAGGAAGCGTTTACTTGATGTTTCTCAAAGAATGGATAAAATAATCAATGGATAGTAGTTTCAACATAAATCACTGACCATGAAAAAATACTCATCTTACTCTGCTTACCATATTAAGGATACTGGTTGGCTGGCATTTCCTCTATGAGGGTATTACCAAGTTGATGAACCCCGCATGGACCGCCAAATTTTACCTGCTTGGATCAAAATGGATTTTTGCGGATCTGTTTAATTGGATGGCTTCAACCCCAGAGGTATTGAGAGTTGTTGATTTTTTGAATGTATGGGGACTGATACTCATCGGGTTGTCATTGTTTATCGGTTTGTTCGTACGTTGGTCCTCAATAGCCGGAGCTGTCCTGCTATTGTTCTATTTTGTTGCCTACCCTCCCATCTTTGGCCATACACTTGGTGTGCCAGCTGAAGGTAATTACCAGTGGGTTGATAAAAACCTGATCGAAATGTTTATCCTGGGTGTATTCGCAGTCCTTCCTGTAGGATTTCTCTTTGGGCTTGACCGCTGGCTCATACGCTGGAGAGAGGAGAGGCCAAATGCACCCGTTCCGGGATCAGGAGTGGAAGGTGTAAACGCAAATAAACGCCGTGAATTTTTGGTGGATATGATCAGTGTTCCTTTTCTGGGTGCCTTTGCCTATGTGCTGTACAAAAAGAACAAATGGAACAGCCTGGAAAAGAAATTCCTGGTGGACCAGACCGATGCAGTCTCAAGCGCTACCCTGAAGAACTTTCAATATACTTCTCTTGAGGATTTGAAAGGGACAATACCGAAAGGGAAAATCGGGGATTTTGAACTAAGCCGGCTGGTTATGGGAGGAAACCTGATTGGGGGCTGGTCTCATGCGAGGGACCTGATCTACGTTGATAAATTGATTAAGATGTATCATAATGATGAGAAGGTAATGACGACCCTGCAACTGGCAGAACAATGTGGGATAAATGCCATCATTTCAAACCCGGCACAATGCCGCATTGTTAGCAAATACAGACGTGAAACAGGTGGAAAGATGCAGTTCATATCAGATTGTGGTGCCGGGAATAATTTCAGGGAAGGCATTGAAATTTCAGTAGAAGGTGGAGCACATGCCCTCTACAGCCATGGTGGAAAATCTGATAAGCGGGTATGGGATAATGATGAATCATTTTTTGATGAACTTGCTGAAGGACTTGAACTTATTCGCAGTTATGGTAAGCCGGCAGGTATCGGGGCCCATCGCATCGAGACGATAATGGCATGTGTGGACCATGGTATCAAGCCTGACTTCTGGGTAAAAACGCTTCATACAAACGATTACTGGTCAGCACAGGTCGACCTTGAGAAAAAGGATGTTCCGGAGCCTGGTTGGATGGACAATAATTTCTGCTTAAAGCCCGAAGAAGCGGTTGAATATATGAGCAATGCTTGAAGAACCCTGGATTGCTTTCAAGACATTGGCAGCTGGAGCGATCAGGCCTGAAAAGGGATTCAAGTACGCATTGGATAGTGGAGCTGATTTTATTTGTGTTGGCATGTATGACTTTCAGATCGTTGAGGATGTGAATATTGCCCTGGATTGCCTGGCCAAGGTGAACCGTACCAGGCCCTGGAGAGCATAAACCTGAATTATTTGATAAGTCTTAAAACCCTCTTTTTACTTTTTAAAAAATCAAAAACCTCGTCATGATATTCACTAAATCCCGGAACTGGAATTCCACTGGGGGGGATGGCATCTGAGCCATAACCTGTTTGAAACATGTCGTGGTGGTAAATAACATATCCTCCTGCTTTCCAAACATTGTAAATACGCAGGATGTGGTCCATCGGGAAATTTTCCGACTTGGGTCCACCAAATTTTGGTGTACCTTTTCGGGCAGGTTCGTCATCTACAACTGGTTTTTTATATTTTTCAAGAAGATAGGCAATTTCCTTGGGTGCAATTTCCCAATGACGGTCGGTCTTTCGAGAAGTGTGAGGAGATAAAAAATCAAGGGTTACATTTTCATTAACACTACCCAAAACACCTGCATAGCCCGGCGAGTTTGTCACAATTCGTTGGGGGTCAGCCAACTTAATAATTTTATAGTATTCAACCGTTCTGTAATCAAATTCATTCCAGATCTGAAACACAAGGTTTCCATAAGGTTGAAGTTCTGTGGCTAAAATACTGACACCATTATCTGAAGCCAGATCGCTTAATCTCAAATTTTCATTCCAACTTTCCCGTGAAAAAAGTACCAGGAGAATTACCATCCCTTTTTCATCGGCATCTTGCAGCATTGCTTTAATCGTTTTAAGTTGTTCAGGTTTTATGGTTCCATCTTCGTTGAAAATGGTTTTTCCTTCACCACCATCGATAAATCCCCTGATATTGTCCCATTGGCACCAAACGCGTAGTACATTTATTCCCGAATCAAGAAATTTTTGCATCCAGGCTTTTCGTTCCTGGCTATTTTTATTGAATTTTTCATTGAAAATTGCATTAAAAAAACTGACACCCGTATATTCAAAAGGTTCACCATTCATTTGAAACCTGGTTCCTTTAATCTGTAACTTATTTGTAGTGTTTTGGGCATGGGTGTATAGGCCAGGTAATGTAATCAGAAGAACGAAAAAGAAAAATACACTTGTTGTTTTCATAACTACTCGGTTTATATTATCTCAGGCAAGCCATTTATCGAACCAACCATATGCATCATTTCTGACATCTAAAGGAAAATCATGCCCTCCATCGTCTTGTTTACAAATGAACCGGTCCGGCACACCCAGGATTTCATAAACCTTTGAAACCTGGTTCAAGGCCTTGTCAACTGTCTGGTTCCATTTCCCAAAATCACCTTTATTACGGGTGGTAGAGGGATAGTACACCTTATCTTTTTTAGCTGAATAATTGTACAAAGGACGTGGAGCGCAAAGTGCCATAATTTCGTGCATATCACATGGTATCATACCTGTGCGAATGTAATCTCTGCAGATCGGATTGAAGTGGATAAACCAGTCGTTTCGGGCAAATTGATAAGGGTTGTTGCTCTCGCCCATGGGACTAAATCCGCAAGAAGATACTGCTGCTTTGATCCTCTGATCGAAAGCCTGAAGAAAAAATGAATTGTAACCGCCCAGTGAATGTCCGATACATCCCAGCCTGTCCGGGTTCACAATGTCAAGACTACACAGGAAATCCAATCCTTTTTTGTGGTCATATATCATTTTATCCATGGCTGACCACTGTGGGTAAGAATTATAGAATTCATTGGTGTAATAAGAATCAAAACCCGGATAAATACGCTCTCCTGCAGAAATTACATCAATGGCTAATACAACGTATCCCCGTTGCGCCAGTTCCATTCCGTAGCAGCGACCTTCTCTAGGTGTCAGTCCCACTGTCTGACTGGCTCCGGGACCAGTGCTGTGCAAAGCAATAATACCAGGGCGTGGTGAGGAAGCAACAGTCTTATCCGGAATAAGCAAATATCCTTTTATAGTATCACCCGTCCCGCTTGGGAATTGTACTTTCAGTTCTTTATAACCATCACGCTGGATCTCTGAAAGAGTTTCTGACAAAACAGGATCTTTCCTTACCTGTGGTGCTTCACCTAACATTAGTTTGGCACGTTGCAGAATTGAGATCCTTTTACTTTCCCAACTCTCTTTGTCACAAATTGAGGCCTTTACCAGACCGTAGCCATATTTTTCACCCTCTTGAATATAATCGGTGAGGATATTGTTAAGCGGTATGGGACCCGGGGCTTCAAGTCCAACTGCCGGATCATCCGCCCCATAGACTGAAGCTTTTCCAAAAACACTCATTCCGGCCGCTGCTAAACCACCTTTAACAAAATTGCGACGTGAAAACATACTTTTATTTGCCATACTTTTCTCTTTCTTTTAATGTGCCGTTTTAAGGGTGGCACAAAGCTTTGGTTCCTATTCTTCAGAGGGTCCCTTCTCCAGGGAGGGTTTTTCACTTCGCCTGAAAACATAGGCCCAGTCGATATCTCTGCTCCTATTGATAGACTCACGCAATTTCTTGAATGTTTGGTTATCACGGATGACCTTTGAAAACGGTACGGCCATTGAATCCGGCAAGTGTTCCTGAATACGCGCTACTCCCTGAACATTCATGGAATGAACCCATAACCTGGCTTTGGCATTTCTTGATTGTGCTAAAAACGCTGCCACATCATCACCTTTCTTTTCACCATCCAGGTCATAATCCAGGGCTATCAAATCAAAATCAAATACGGCTATTAACCGTACTGCCCTACTAGCTGTATTCACCAGTATCCATGCATGATCCCGGAATAGATTCTTAAAAGTTTTCTGGCGCTCATGATTATCTTCAACAATTAATACTTTTAAGGGCAATTGATTCATTCACCGGCGTTTTGGACAGCATTTATTAGGAAATATATACTAAAAATTCTATTTTACCTAAGCACATCTATTCATCTTAAGATAAATCCACTGATCTACTTTGAAAAAACTTGACAGAAGATCATTTATCCGCTCCATAGCTTTAGCCAGTTCAGGGCTTATGCTAAACCCGATGAAGGTCATGTCAAAACAGGCTGGAATCGCGGGCGGGCTTTTTTGTGTTCACCCCTTCATTCAGGATAACCCTGATGCCGTCTTCATCATGAAAACGAATGTTGATGTAAAGACAAATGCTGCCGCCATGAAGGAAGCCGGGCTCAAATTTGCGGATTCAGTCCTCGGACTAACCGAAAACCAGGAACTGGGTATTCCCCTCAGCCATAACTATGTATTCAAGCCCAACCTTACCTGCAGGGGAAGACACCACAGTATGTATACCATTGAGCGTTCAATGGGTATTGTCACAGACTCAAATTTCATGGAAGGGGTAATTGAAAGCATGAAGGAACTTGGTATTCCCGCCAACCAGATGTATATGAGGGAGGTGAATTGCGCCGGAGACTTTGAGGATGGGGGATATGTCAGCATGGCGAACAGAACAGGAATAGATCTGGCCGGAATAGGGACGCCCTATTTTGATCTGATGCCCGAACAGATTCAATGGGTTGATGTACCTGATGGTGTTTATTTCAAAAGGATACCCTACCTGTGGCCGGTCAATTCCCCGGATTCCTGGCTGATGAATGTTGCCAAGCTGAAGGCGCATGGCATGGGACTCACCCTGTCTGCCAAGAATATACAAGGGACCATCGCCATGAGATACCAGGAACACTGCAGTTTGTATGGTAATCATCTTGACATCAATACAGCTGATTATTACGACGATGCCTTCAATAATATACTGGCCAACTACAACCGCCGGTTGGCCGATGGTATACCACGCTGGGACAGACCGGAAAACAATGGTGGGCTCTGGCAGGAAACCTGGGGAACCAGGTGCCTGGACAATAATTCTGCTACCAATGTGGGACTCCAGGTTATTGAAGGCATTTATGGAAGGGATGGTAATTTTATGGATGGCCCAAGTGCGGAAGGTATTGCCACCGACTATATGTGTAATTACATCATTTTCGGAATGAATGCTTTCTATACAGATATTATCGGGCACTGGCTTGGGGGACATGAACCCGGGAATTTCGGACTCTTCCATATGGCCATGGAGCGTGGCATGATCAGCCATTTCAATCCATCCAGCATACCGCTTTACGACTGGGATGCTGAAACTGGTGCCACCCTTGCAGAGCTTAAAGATTACGCACGAACTCCATTGAAAACATATTATTTGCAGAAAAACTATGACGGGGGTACAGAGCCCTACTGGCACCTGGTTGATGAAACATATGACTACACTGCCGTGAGCGCTGCCTCCCTGAAAGTTCCTGACTTGCATTTCAGCCTCGGAGAAAACTTTCCCAACCCTGTCAAATGGAAAACAACCATACCTTTTTGTATTCACCGTCCCGGGCATGTCTACATTGAGGTGATCAATCCGCAGGGAATGGTGGTGGATATTTTAGAGGACCGGTGGCTGGCAGCGGGAAACCATATGATCAACTGGCAGTGTTTGGATAAACCTTCCGGATTATACCTTTACCGTATGCGCTTCGGGGGTGGCAGCCAGGTTGGTAAAATACTGGTTTACCACTAGATCTGATGATTTAAATACGGAATTTGTGGATGCTAATGTTATCGATAACAAAATAAAAACCATTGAGGCTATCTCTTCCTCAGGGCAGAAATATCAAGTCTCTGCAAGTGTATTTATTGATTGTACGGGAGGTTCTTTTGTTTGCAGGAATGTTGGATGTGAAATGATGTAATTATCACACCTCACCTGGATAATCTGGCCAATGATGGGGTCACTTTCGGGAATGTTTATTCCTCGGTTACGATTGGCCTCCATATATTGACCTGGAACATGCGACATGTTACAGCAAGGAAAATTACTGGTGCGCACTGACCGATGGTACCTGGAAGTATATCTGGTTTTTCAGCAGTGGCAAGGAACAGTTTTTTATCTGAAGGAAGACCCGTGGGAAGAGATTGAATTATCTCCCATTGAGACATACCTTAATACTCTTCAGTCAAGTAGAAAAAAGAATGATAGAACACCTGAGAGTGCGGGATGAGAGATTTGTAATAAATAATGAACTGGTGGTCAGGGAAGAACCCATGCTTTACAGTCCGAATTTTCCTGAGGATGAGCGTACTAAACAGGAACTCCTACGTGACTGGAAAGATTTGTACAAAGGACCTGACGATAGCAATATCCACACCAAACAATGACAATAATCCAGTTGCTCTCCACGTTTTAAGCATCAATCAGTATATAACCGAACCTTCTGCGCCATGATTGCGTAAAACGGATTATTCTATCAGTAGGTAGAATATACCAATTTTGATGCTAAACCAACCAATCCAATCCACATGGAAAAATCTAAATCTTCTACAGCAACTCAAACAGAAAAAGCCCTTCACGAGATTGAATATGTAAATCTGCAGGATTTCGGATATGAGAAGGCCGGCAATGTCAAGGGTGATCCGGAGATCTACACCTCCTACCTCAACATGATATTGAACGGGGATCTGGTGGATGAAAAGTTCAGTGGACTGAATGAGGATGAAAAACCAGAAAAACGAGACAGGCTGAAAAAGCTGGAAGCCAGGCTTGCGGAGGTAAGCGGGCAGAACGAGGTAATTAACGCCCAGGTCAAGGAAAAACAGGATAAGATTGATGTACGGCGTGAGGAGTTACTGAATATTTATGAAAAATATGATAAGGACCCGGAAAAAATGAAGAGGGAGACATTCTCTCCATTCAAGTTTGGGATCAACCTGTTTATCCTGCTTGCACTGACTGGTTATTTATTCTTTTTCTACGTATCAGCCGCTTATAAGGCCCTGTATACCGATTTTGAAGCCATTGCTGAACGGCTGGCTGCCGGCATGGGAACTGGCAGTATCATGCCAAAACCTGCGGAACTGGCAGAGGCCTTACAATACAATTACCTCCTTCTCCTGGTACCCTTTGTGTTCTATGCCTTTGGTTGGGCATTTCACATCATACTTGAGATGAAACACAGGTTAAAATTTGTATTTCTGGGTGCCTTGATTACCGTCACATTTATTGTTGATTTCCTGATTGCCCTGCTGATTCACAATAACCTGGAATATGCCAAAGAATTGATGGGGCTGGATACCAAATCATGGGCGGCTGATCCTGCTTTTTATATGATTCTCTTCCTTGGATTTATTGTTTACATACTGTGGAGTATTTTATTGGATTCCCTGTTCCGTGAATGGGCCAAACGCCGTATTACCTTAAATCTCAAAAAAATAGTTAAACATCTTCGGAATGACATCAAAGACCTTCAAAAAAAGTTGGTTCCGGAAGATCCGATAAGATTCGATATTGGTAACCTGCGCGAGGATATTGGTACAGTCATCCTCGGCAATCTGAAATCCTACATCGACCAGTTCACTACGGGGTGGATTTCTTATCTATCTCCTCAAAACCTGAAAGAGGTTAAAGTCAAATGCATGAATATTAAAAAGGATTTTGAAGAGAAACATGCCATTAAATCAGGTACGGTAAAGGTTGTCAAACGCCGGGGCATTTAATTCGCTGCCGGGCAATTTATCATCTACCATACCAAAATCCCCTTCAAAATGAAAAAGCATATTCAATATATTCCGGTTGCCTTAGTCCTGCTGCTTCTTGCATCTTGCATGCCACCGCAGGAGGATAAAGAAATCTCCATCCCTGTCAAGCATAATTACATCATCCTGCTCGACCTCTCTGACCGCCTGATTGTCCAGGAAAATCAGCCTGAACGTGACAAGGAATTGATCAGGCATATATATACATTATTTGAAGACCGGGTCAGGAAACACCTGTATCTTAGATCGCGTGATGAAATCAAGGTGGTCATCGCGCACCAGCGTGGAGCAGGTCTTCAAAATGAAGTATTTGAAGATAGCCTGTACATCTCCATGGAAAATATACCTGCTGTATTGCGCAGGAAAAAAGAAGAAGAGCGGCGATCAGTATTTTTCAATAACCTGGACAGGCTTTATGATCAGGCAGTATTCAGTAATAATCCCAAAAAATACTACGGAGCAGATATCTGGAAATATTTCTACGAAGATCTGAAAGTCGATTATGTAAAGGATACCCTGACCCAGAATTTCCTGTTTTTGTTTACTGATGGATACCCAATTGTGGGAAAAGACCTGAAGAAACTACAGACTGTAAAAGAAGAATATCCAGATCTGAGAATTATACTCATCGAAGCTGCCCCTCGCGATAGGGATATGGAATGGGACCGGGTTATTGAACTCTGGGAAGACTGGTTCGACAGTATGAAAATCGATGATTATCAGTTTGTAAAGCGCATGGCTCTTTCGAAAGAAAAAGATATGCTTCAGGAGATCCTCGAAGATTGATCATTTCAAAATGTTTGGCAGGACAGGATGTATGTTTAAATCTTCTTACCCAGTGCAGCTTTCCCCATGAATTTAAGGGTACCCAAGACTCCATAGCGTTCCATGATCATCTTTTTGTACATCTCCTTACTGTCTTTCGGGGGAACGGTTTCTCTTTCGGTTTTCATAAGGGTAATGGCTTCGGTGGCACAGACATTCACGCATACTCCGCAGCCAATACAATGGCTGCGCAATACCTCAGTGTGGTTATTTACAGATACCAGGGCTTCCATCTGGCACAACTCAAAACAATCTCCACAGGCGGTACAATCCTCAGGATTAATTTTTGCATAAAAATTGCTCTGTATCATTTCTGCCGGATTGGGAAATTTTTTGGCTGCAGTTAATACCCCGCAACAACATCCACAACAGCAACAGATAAATCCTGGTTCCTGAGTGTTTCCAGGCTGTAATACCATGCCTTCCTCTTCCGCACGGGTAATAAGGTTGATAATCTCATCTTTGCTTAATTCTCGTGCGACTCCCTTATTCATCATGAAACTGGCAGAATTCCCCAGTGTAAAACAGGTTTCCAAAATGTCAGTCTGCTCGCAGGGCTCGCCCAATTTTTCCTTTGCCTGCCGGCAGACGCAGTTCATTACAGCAAATGGACCAGGAGATTTTTCAATCATGGCCCTTGCGCTATCATAGCTGCCTACCTTAAATTCCGGATTAATTTCGACATTCACAGGGATGGTACGCATCTGTTGGGTTTTTGCCTGTAAGCAGCGCTTCCCCAAAACCCTCATCCTCGTATTTATAGAAATCTTCAGCCAGGCCTTTTGTGATCCGGTCAACCTGATGCTCAAAGATGCCAATAGCCAATGGGAGTTTACTGTACATCTGGCCACTCTTAGGATCAGGGAAAGACAGGATGGCCCCTTTATCAAAAAGGCCATCAAGTTTTGATTTCAGCAGGTCTAAAGAGATCTCTCCATCTTTAAATCGGCTATGAATTTTGTATATGCTCTCCGGCAGGGCACTCAGTTTTAAAGCAATGTATGCTTCTTCCTCATCGAAAAGGTGTTTGAGCAGGCTGATCTCAACACCGGATTTCGTCTCGGGAAAGGGGACTGGCATATAATCGAGGTGGCGCTGCAACTGGCGATAGACATCTGGCTTCATGATGAAATTGAAAATTTAGATTTTGTAAATTACAACAAATGTCAATCTGATTCAAATGATTTTTCAAGGATGGATTATGGCCAAAATGTAATAGGCTTCAATAGGAAATATTATATTTAGATGCATTTACCTAAAAATCGTATCAGACGATGAAATACTCCACATTTGGCAAGACTGGCAAAAATGTATCCCGTATCGGGATGGGTGGGATGCGTTTTGAAAAGGAAATCCCGGAAAAAGATTGCATTTCTGTCATCCGGTATGCCCATGACAAGGGTATAAATTATTTTGATACAGCTCCCATCTATAATGAAGACAGAAGCGAATCGATATACGGGAGGGCTTTTTCAGAGATGGACCGTGATACTTTCTATGTAACCACTAAAGGTGATAATATTCAGGATGCAGCAACCATCACGATGCATATTGAAAGGTCACTGAAACGTCTGAACCTGGAACAAATCGATTTTTATTTCCTGTGGTGTGTTATAAATCCATCCCAATACAAAAAAGCTGTTGAACCAGGCCGATCATTGGAGGCAATCCTTAAGGCAAAAGAAAGGGGTCTGATCGGTCATGTTGGAATTTCATCGCATATGTATTCTAATGATATTAATGAAATAATTGATAGCCAGATCTTTGAGTTTCTTATGGTTCCATATAATGTTTTGAATTATAATCAACGCAAGGAGGCGCTTATGAAAGCTTCCCAAGCTAATATGGGAACAGCGGTAATGAATCCTCTTTATGGAGGCATTATCCCTCAATTTAAAGATATCATAACCATCTTTCCGGAAAGACCCGATACGGTTGTTGAAGATTCACTATTATTTTGTCTGGAAGCTCCTGAAATAAACGTTGCACTGGCTGGAATGAACAAGAAGGAAATGGTCGACCTCAATGTATCTGTTGTAGAAAAGTCCGAAATCATTTCCCCTGAGAAGCAAAAGAAAAAAGAAGCCCTAATCAAGGCCAGCAAACCCGACATGTGCACCTCCTGTGGTTATTGCCTGGCCCATTGCCCCGAGAAGATCAATATCAGGTCTTATATGGAACTCTATAACCTTTACCAGCTTACTGATTCAGTAGAGAAAACCAAAGAAAAATCAAGATGGTATCATAATTTTGGCCCAATATATGGGGATGATAAACGACCTGCAGATTGTACCGAATGCCTGGCCTGTGAAGGAGCATGCACCCAGTTCCTGAACATTACTGACCGGTTAAAATGGCTGGATGAGCATTTATAAAATCAGTGACCCAAATATGACCGTACAAAAAGCTAAGTGTTCTAGAGCTTACAACTTCTAGTTGTCATGCTCTGTTTTATTGATAAAATGTCGCGAGGAAGTCACAGGCATTTCTTCGTAAAAATTTATCTACTATTTCTCCTGGTTCTATATTCCGATTTGCTCCTACTCTAAGGTTTTGACCGAAGGTGTTCATATATTCAGTGGTAATCTTGAGCAATTTATTTTCCAGGTATCTTAAGTCCCTGGATGTCCAATACACTTCAATAGGATCTATAAGGCCATCAAAATCTGATCCTAACACAGCGGTTCCCCACGCGAATTTTTCTTCTTTATCCAATACTTCAGCGATATGCTGAATTTGATTCCACACCAATTGTGACATATTATAAATCAGGTTCTCCCTTCTGTTTCCATTTCTTTTATATGCATTATTCCATTTAAATATTTCACTCTTTTTATAGAGCCTTCTCCATTTGCATTTTTTGCCATTTGATTGAAGTAGTTCGGACTTGCTAGCAATTCTTCTCTCATCTAGCTGTATTCCAATAAAACCTCCCGAATCGAATATTTTAACTATTTCACAATCAAAAGTATTGATATAAACCCTGTTAAATTTTCCCTCACTATTTTTTATTTGCACACGCCTATCAGAGAATGATTTCAAGCCATTCACCGCACCGTGACTAACAATAATGGGGATTTCCTCGTCTTTGAACTTTGGTGATTCTAAAATCTCATAATAGTCTTCTCTTGATCGGGTACTCATATGTTTAATATCGATTAGCATCCGTTTGCCTTCTGAATTATCCAACAGTCTCTCAACAACCTTCCTCCCCAGCAGGGTAAATCCACCATGCATCCCAACAAATTGACTCAATCGTTTTTTTAAAAATTTTGGAAAGCTTTCATCATGACCGCATAATTCATTATAAAAATGATGGGCAACAGATATATATAGTGGTCTGTGATCCCAGTTTTTTACCTTATCTATGTTGTCAAGTATATTTTGGTGAATAGCTGGGTATGTTTTGCCATCATGAAATACATGGCTCCCCTCAATGCTGAGAACCACCCATATTACATTATTATTTGAAAGATTATCGCAATCTGGAAGGTCAGCAAAACGCTTAATTAGTCTATACTGAAAATCCTCCCCATCAATTTTAATGTTTAGTCCATCCAGATCTTTATAATATTCATACTCAAAACCCAGGTCCTGAAAATAATCCTGGTTGTCCTGTATTTCGTTTATCCTGGTATATCCAATTTCTGATATAAAATTGAATAACCAATCAGGCCATCTACCCTTGCGCCCTCTCAGTGAACCGAATCCATGTTCGATCGGGTATAAACATGCACTTATAATTTTCACGTTCCCCCTGGCTAACTCAGTAAAGTTTGCTTGAGAAAATTTCGTGAGATTAGCACAACGATTAAGCGTTTTATCCAAACCCCGAGGTGGATTATAATGCCATATACTCCAACTATCCCTTGGGTTCGGACTATTTCTTCTGCCATGCTCTATGCTTGTACTATAAGGTCGTATACCAGGATGACAGTGCATGTCAATGATAAAATTATCGTCAATGGCATTCATTACATCGCTTTTAATATTTTCATCATTGATATTATTCTTTTCCATAACTAATAGTATTAGTGAATTAAATCTTTGCAGGTTTTACATAACAGAATATTAACTCCAATAGAGTTAATATTCTCAGGTTGAAAAATTTCCGACTCCCCTTCCTCACTATTTCATGCTAGTTCAATAGGAACTGAATAATCGAATGATTGAGAATTGAAATCTGGAAATGGATGTAAAACTGGAAACGCCAGGTGCTATGCAGTCGAACTCTGCGATAGGTGAGATCTATTAAATAAAATTATACTAATCCACATAGATTATCAAAAGTTTAACAGATTATTTAAAAAACTATAATCCAGGAAGATCCATGACCTATCATCTTCAAGACGGAACGATGGGATGCAATTTATTAATTTGACAATCTAATGTTATTGGCCTAACTTTATTTAACTATTACCCAGATCTTGCAAGATTAGGCTGCTTAGCACTTGGCAATCACAATCCCATTTTACATTTCTCAGAGAATTATTAGCAGTAGATAACTTACTAATTTTGATAGGCATCCATGGCATATGCCTAATATATCTCAAGCGTAATCGTGAGAAAGACAGCTCAAATCCTGCTTTGCATTTTGCTCTTCAGCAAGCTTTTCGTAGCGGTACAAGCCCAGGATGAGCTATTCAAAACCATCCATTTATTTCCCGATAATGAAAAATTTTCCATAAATACGTACATCTATTATTTTGAAGATACAAAAGGCACCCTGTCTTTTGAGGATATAAGTAAGCCGGAATTTACAGGCAATTTTCAATTAACTGAAAAGACAACTGTGAATTTTGGTTACACACATTCAACGTACTGGGCCAGGATAGATATTAAAAATACGGATCCTCGTGTCAACGACTGGCTACTGGAGATAGATTATGAACTCCTCGATTCAATTGATTTTTTCCAAATTGGACATGAATCTGAATGGGAAATAAAGCAATTCGGTGATATGTATCCTTACGATCACAGAGACTGGGATTACAGGACATTCCTTATCCCACTTCAACTTCCCGATACATCCATTAATACCTATTACCTAAGGTTCCGTTCACTGGGATCCATGCAATTTCCGATGAATATCTACCAGGCGAAAAGTGCTTTAAAGACGGTGATGTTCGCAGAGACATATTATGGGCTTTTCTTTGGGATCATGTTCCTTCTGATCATCTATAACGCCTTCATTTATTTCTCCTTAAGAGAAATCACATATTTTTATTACATCATCCTTATCCTGAGTTCGGTTGTTTTCATGTCCTTTATGAGCGGGCATATGTTTCAATACGTCTTTAGAAATTCCATGTGGTGGTGCAACAAACTATTACCTTCTTGCATTGCTGTGGTGGAATTTTCTCTCATCAGCCTGACCAGGTCATTCTTAAGCACCAGGCAATACCATCCAAAGCTGGACAGGATACTCATTTATTTTCTGTTCTTATCGGTGATTCAGGTATTCCTGTTGTTTTTCGCCAATTATCATTTCAGCGCACGTGTCGCTGCATATTCTTGTCAATTGTATATCCTGTTAAGTTTATTTAGCGGGATACTCATCTTACTAAAAGGAAACCAGGCGGCCCGGCTATTCATTTTGGCTTTCACCATATATTTATTTGGAGCTATGGCCCTGGCCTTTAACGCCATTGGTATCGTTGGAGAAAACGTGGTATCAATTCATGGTATGGAATTGGGTGTCATGTTGAATGGGGTCATCCTATCCCTGGCGTTGATAAACCGATACAAGATAAGTAAGACCGAAAAAGAAAAAGCAGATAAAGAAATTATCCTGATGCGCGAGAAGGCGACTGAAAAATTAGAGCAGAAAGTAGTGGAGCGAACTAAAGAAATAAGGGATAAAAATGAAGAACTCAGACAGCAGCAGGAAGAACTTACTAGCATAAATGAAGTATTGGAGAATCAGAAGGAGGAACTGCAGAGAACCCTCGAGAGCCTCAGGCTAACCCAATCACAATTGATACAGTCTGAAAAGATGGCATCCATAGGACAACTTGTGGCAGGGATTGCACACGAGATTAATAATCCGGTTAATTTCATAAATGCAGGTGTTGATTCACTAAATGAAAATCTTGAAGAGATCCGGCAGGTTCTTGCTATATACCACAGGATCACAACTGATAACGTGGAAGAGAAACTGCAAGAAATAGACGACCTTAAAAACCTGATTGACTATCATGAAACAATCAGGGAGGTAGGAAAATTAATTGACACCATTCAGCATGGTACAAAACGGACCACAGAGATAGTCAAGGGACTTCGTACATTTTCACGTTTGGATGAAGATGTGTTGAAAGTGGCTGACCTGCATGAAGGTTTGGACTCCACCCTGATCCTGCTTCATAACAGGTACAAGGATAAGATTGAGCTGGTAAAGGAGTATGGTAAGATCCCTGAGATTGATTGTTATCCTGGTCAACTCAACCAGGTGTTTATGAATGTACTGTCGAATGCCATAGAAGCCATTGAAGATAAGGGTAAAATAATAGTCAGTACTTCGATATCAAACGGTTCGATCCGGATCAGTATTAAGGATACGGGGACGGGCATCCCGGAAGATATACGGTCAAGGATCTTTGAACCTTTCTTCTCAACCAAGGAGATTGGACAGGGAACAGGGCTGGGACTTTCCATATGTCACAGCATTATAGAAAGACACCGAGGCAGTATTGAAGTCAGAAGCGAGATGGGGACAGGAAGTGAATTTGTAATCATCCTGCCGATAAAACAGCCATTAAGATAGCCAAAAAACAATATCCATATGAGCACAAAGAAAGATCTTCATTCAATTCTATATATAGACGACGAAGAAGATAACCTGACAGTATTTAACTCTACATTCAGGCGGAATTACAATGTCCACCTGGCGCTCTCCGGTCTTGAGGGACTGGAAATTATGAAAAATCATGACATTCACCTGGTTATTACTGACCAGAGAATGCCGGATATGACAGGTGTCCAGTTCCTTGAACAGATCATTCCACTCTACCCTGACTGCATCAGAATGATCCTGACAGGCTTCAGTGATATTCAAGCGATCATCCAGGCTATCAACAAGGGAAGAGTATACCGGTATATCTCAAAGCCCTGGAGCAAGGAAGAATTCAAAATTACAATGGACAGGGCATTGGAAGCATATAACCTCAAACAGCAAAACAGAAAACTGATCGAAGACCTGAAAGAAGCAAACCAAAACCTGGAACAGAAGGTTATCAAACGAACCAGGCAAATCGAACAACAGAAAAATGACATAACCGATAGTATTCATTATGCTAGCCGGATACAATCTGCATTATTACCTCCTGAAAAGGAAATGGACAGTTTATTGCCATCTTATTTCATACTGAATAAACCCAGGGATATCGTGAGTGGTGATTATTACTGGGTGTCACACAAGGATAATAAGGTGATAATTGCTGTGGCTGATGCTACTGGACATGGAGTACCAGGAGCTTTTATGAGCATTCTAGGGATCGCCTTTCTGAACGAGATCATTATTAAAACTGAAAAAGTAATGGCCAATGAAATTCTGAATGAGTTGCGGGAAAAACTTACAAATTCATTGCATCAAACTGGGCGTATGGATGAAGCAAGAGACGGCATGGAGATAGCATTATTGGTAATTGATTCAAAACGTAAAAAGCTACAGTATTCAGGAGCTTTACGCCCCTTATATTATATCAGAAACGATGAACTGACTGAAATAAAAGGAGATTATATGCCAATAGGGGTTTATGATGACGAAGATAACTCATTCAGCAATAAAGAATTGCATTTCGAGGATAACGATATCGTCTATTTATTTTCTGATGGTTATGTAAATCAGATAGGAGGGCCAAAAAGAAAAACATTCAGATCACAGAAATTCAAACAGTTGTTGATTGATGTCCACCAGAAGCCTCTTCTTGAACAAAAAGAAACTTTGGAAAAAGAATATGAGGAATGGAGACATGATGTGGACCAGGTTGATGATATTATGGTGATGGGAATAATGTTTGCTAAAGTTTAACCTCCACAAAGTCAAATGGTAATTTTGAGATCCTTGACATTTGCTTTCCAACTTCCTGCATATCTTCATCGTCCTTTTCGAAATGCCATTTCAGATATATGCTGTTACCCTCAGACCGCAGCCTGCTGAGATTTTTGCATATATCCAGGATGAATTTAGCAGATAATGAATCGAAGTACTCAAAGTTCAGATTGAACTCATATGAGGTATCTCTGTCCTTTTGTTCTGTGAGATGCTGTCCGAACTCATCAAGCCATTGCAGAATAGGGTTGTAAAAGGCAGGTATATCTTCAGGCCTGGATTCCCCTGATATTTGAAAAATATTTTTCTCAGGATCAAGAACAACCTCAGGGGTATTGGCTGTGGCTTGTAAGATCTTTTTTTCCATGGTATTTAGTTAGTTATTAGTTCATAGTGTGGTTTGACTATACAGAAATTTTCATCTCGAAAAATGAATAGTGATCATTCAAGGGTGTGAAATGAAAATGAATCTTGTTTTTAGCTTTCAATCCAATGGTTATCAGTCCCAGTCCGGATCCATTCTCCTCCGATAGGGCCTCCTTATTAACGATATTTGTATATGATGCTTTCAATCGATCCTTGTCATAGTGATTTATTTGTTCAAGCCTGTTTCTGAGAGGATCGATTCTCTCTTTCCTGACAACATTTCCAGTACTGATAACATATTCAGTCTCCTGGCTGATCAGGTAGATATAGGGTTCCATATTGATCTCATCAACCGAAACTGAGTCCGGAATAGTATGTTTATTGATGTTTTCAATGCATTCTACAAATATGCTGTAGATCCTCTTTCGATCCGTCATACTGATTGCCTTGTAGGCTGGCAGTGCCTTGAGTTTCGCTAATAACAGGTCAATTGTCTGAAAAGCAACCTCTCCTTTATGTCCCAGAATTACCTCCAAGGATTTCTGTTTATCCCAATTGTTTTCTAACTTGATTGAAATTTAAATCAAATTAGGAATAAGTTAGGACAAAATTAGATAATATCCACTACTGAGCAGATCGATATTTCCCATAGTATTAATATTACACGGTAATCATTAATACATGAGTGAACCGATATTAAATGCATTAATGCAATTATTTGCATTGATCCTTGACATACACGAGGAAAAATATGTCTCAGAAAGTGAAAAAAGTGTTGTCAGGTCATTTCTTTCCCGTCAGTTAAATGCTGAACTGGTAGAAAGGTACATGAACATTTTCAATGAGTACCTAAATGAATTCCATAAAGAAAAGATCAAGCGAGACAGCATCCAGGACAGAAAACGGACCACCCTCATCTCTGTACGAATCCTGGGTTTATGTGAAACCATCAATGAAGAACTGGAGCAGAAGCAAAAGATCTATCTGATCATCCAATTAATTGAATTCATTTCCTTTAGTGAATGGATTACCGAGAAGGAGATTGAGTTCCTGGAGTCAGTATCATCCGCATTTCATATTCCTGAAACTGAGTATCAAAACATCAGCCATTTTATTTTCAATCAGGTCCATAACATCACTGAAAAAAAATGTGTTCTGATCATAGATAATAAGGAAAGTTGCCAGTACAAGGATGTGAAACATATCTATAATAAAAACCTTTCCGGAGAAATCCTTTTCCTCAACATTGATTGCAGCAAATTTTATATCCTGAGATACAACGGGAAAAGTGATCTGTATCTCAATGGCCAGCATCTGTTTGCGGGACTCACCTATACCTTTGATCGTGGCTCTTCTATCAGAAATTCAACGATTGACACAGTGTATTACAGTAATGTGGCCGGCAAATTCACAGAAGCTGAAACCGGATCAAAAATAGCTATCACAGCAAATAATATAGTATATGAGTACAGGAACAGCAACAATGGGATCCAGGATTTTAACATTCATGAAAAGTCCGGCAAGCTGGTGGGTATTATTGGTTCAAGTGGCGTGGGAAAATCCACCTTACTAAATATTCTGAACGGAAATTTAAAGCCCCAAAAAGGAAAGGTCCTGATCAATGGATATAATCTTTATGATGAAAATGAGAATAAGGAATTGGAAGGAGTTATAGGGCTGGTACCTCAGGATGATCTGTTGATTGAGGAATTGACAGTATATCAAAACCTGTATTATAATGCCAAACTTTGTCTCAACAGTTTTCCTGAAAGTAAAATCACAGCGTTGGTCGAGGAGGTACTTTACGATCTGGATCTATATGATTTAAAGGATCTGAAAGTAGGCACACCATTGGGGAAAATAATAAGCGGAGGACAGCGAAAAAGGGTAAACATTGCACTTGAACTAATCCGTGAACCCTCCATTTTGTTTATTGATGAACCTACATCAGGTTTGTCATCAGTAGATTCAGAGGTAGTGATGAATTTATTGAAAGAGCAGACGTATAAAGGGAAGCTGGTAATTGCCAACATTCACCAACCATCTTCCGATCTTTATAAGATGTTCGATAAAATCATTTTCCTGGATAAAGGGGGATACCAGGTATATTATGGTGATCCCATGGAAGCAGTTGTATACTTCAAAACCCAGAGCCATCACGCCAATGCCAATGAAGATCACTGTATCAGATGTGGAAATGTGAATCCAGAGCAGATCCTCCAGATCATTGAATCAAAGGTTGTCAATGAACATGGGAAACAAACACGCACAAGAAAAGTCTCACCCCGGGAATGGTATGAACTGTTTAAACAAAGTATTGTATCTGATCCTAAAATCAAGTTGCTTTTTAAAAAAATCCCGGAAAATTATTACAGTATCCCCGGAAGGTTGAAACAAACCAGGATTTTTCTTACGCGTGACTTACTATCCAAACTGACAAATAAACAATACATTCTTATCAGTCTCCTGGAAGCACCTCTGCTTGCTGTCATCCTGGGATTCTTTACCAAACAGATAGAAGGGCTTAATGATTTTCCTGGTAAATATATATTCGAAAACAACGAAAATCTTCCTGCCTACCTATTTATGAGTGTTGTGATATCTCTGTTTCTTGGCCTTATCATCAGCTCAGAGGAAATTATCAAAGACAGAAAGATCCTCCAGAGAGAGTCCTTTCTCCACTTGAGCAGGTCAAGTTATTTACATTCAAAGATCTTGATCATGTTCCTTCTATCAGCCATCCAGACAATCTCCTATGTACTGGTTGGAAATCTGATTTTAGAAATTAAAGGGATGACATTCAGCTATTGTATGGTTCTCTTCACAACATCTTGCTTTGCAAATATGATGGGATTGAATATCTCATCCGGATTTAACTCCGTGATTACCATTTACATAACCATCCCTTTTCTATTAATTCCCCAATTATTGTTTGGTGGGGTAATCGTGAAGTACGAGAAGCTGCACGAAAGCCTTACCTCCTACAAATATGTTCCTGTTATTGGAGATCTTATGGCTTCGCGATGGGCTTACGAGGCCCTCGCAGTAGAGCAATTTAAAAACAATAAATACGAAAAGAACTTTTTTTTAATAAACCAGGAGAGGAGCAATTCTGATTACTATGTATCGTATCTCCTTCCAAGGCTTCAAATCAAATTAAATGAAATAGTTGCTAATAAGGAGAATGATACTAACCAGGAACAATCTTTAAATGATCTGGACCTGCTCAGAAATCAGGTCCATCTGCTAAATTCAACCATTCCATTTTTACAGTTTAACGGCTTGGATAAACTCAAATTCGAATCCTTTGATAGTTCAACATTCAAGGAAATGGAAATTTATATCGGGGAACTGGATTCGTTTTTCAGAGAAAAGAGAAATGGGGCCCAGATTGAGTGGGATAGAACATATGAGAGAATCATCCATCAGGCAGGAGGTAAAGATCAATTGCTGCAGTTGAAAATGGAATATTACAACAAAAGCCTGGATGATCTGGTCAATAACAAAAAGATGATTGCAAGAATTATTGAAAAAGACGGACAGCTGATCAGGAAATACAAGCCAATTTACATGGTCCCTACCTCTCAAACAGGAAGAGCTCATTTCTATGCACCAGTGAAAAGAATCGGCAACATATCCATAGACACCTTATGGTTCAACATTATAGTAATCTGGATCTATTCATGCATTTTGTACCTCATCCTCTATTTTGATCTGATAAGAAGGGTCGTTACCTCTGTTGAAAATGTAAGGTTAAGAAAATCACAGGCTAACTAAAACGCATGGTATCCCTACGATAATGAAAAAACTGCGAATCTGTATCATCGATATGATACATAACAGTCCCTCCCACTCTCTTTACCGGCATATTATGTTTCCCAATTATACCAGCATTATGCCACAGATCATTGGTGTATGGTGCAAACAGGAAGGCCATTCGGTGCATTATTCCATATTTACCGGATCACAGAAGATCAAAGACCTGTTACCAGATCAAACCGACCTGGTTTTTATCAGTGCATTCACCTATACTGCCCAGCTTGCCTATGCCTTTAGCAATTATTTTCGATCGAGGGGAATAGTAACTGTCCTCGGGGGGCCGCATGCAAGGTCTTACCCACAGGATGCCTGTCTTAACTTCGATTATGTACTCGGAATAACCGATAAAGAATTGCTGAGGAGTCTGCTATTAAATATCGAGGTTAACAAAAACCCCGGGATTTACCTGGCATCTTCTTCCCATCCGGCATCCATACCTGGTGTCAGGGAAAGATGGGAATTTATTGAAAAGGTACATAAACAAACGAGTATTATTAAGCTGGTACCAATGATTGGCAGTTTTGGCTGTCCCTACAAATGTGACTTTTGTATTGATTCAGAAATACCTTATCAGTCCCTCGACATGGAAGTTATCCGGGAAGACCTTGCATTTATTGCGAAAAAGATGGAGCATCCCCGGGTCAGCTGGTATGACCCAAATTTTGGAATACGTTTCAATGCCATTATGGAAGTCATAGAATCTGCAGACCATGCCGGACGCATTGAGCATATTGCTGAAGCCAGTTTATCGGTCTTAAGTGAAGCCAATGTTAAAAAACTAAAAATGAACAGATTTAAAATGATCATGCCCGGCATTGAATCATGGTTTCAGTATGGAAAAAAATCAGGTACAGGTGACATCACAGGGATGGATAAGGTAATTCAGGTGGCAGAGCATATAAATATGATACAGAAATATATTCCACAGGTGCAGACCAATTTCTTATTCGGTCTGGATGCGGATGAGGGCACTGAACCATTCACCTTAACCAAACGTTTCATTGACCTTGCTCCAGGAGCCTATCCTTCTTATGCATTGCTTTCAGTATTTGGAAAATCTACTGAGAGCAACATAAACTATGAAAGTGAGAACAGGATCATTCCTTTTCCATATCATCTGATGAGATCAGTTCTTACGCTTAATATTATACCCATGCATTATACCTGGGAAGGATTTTATGTCCATTTTATTGATCTCTTGAAATACAGTTTTTCCAATAAAGCAATGTTTCGCAGGTTTAATGCAAATCATTCGCCGGCCCCCAGGTGGCTCACTCTTTTGCTGTCACTAACCATTGGTGGAAGGGGCAAGATCAGGTATTTATCTGACATGCTGGAGCACCTGCGAAGAGAGAAAGATTTTCAATCTTTTGTAAATAAGGAATCCCCGGATATACCCACATCGATTTTGCAGGAGGTCAAAAAGGACCTGGGATTTATGTGGCAGTGGCTTCCTGATAAGACCCTTTCACATGAACCAGCCGTTTTTTCAGACTCGGCAGTCGAGGTCGGTTAATGCTTATATCCAGGTCTGGTAACTTTACCTGGTATAGATCTTCACATTCCTGATCAGACAAGAGGCCGTTTCTGCCGCTGTTCCGCGGATCCTGAAGGAGAAATGGCCCTCATCGAGGGGATCAGGGTCAACGGCCTCAATGATCTTTTCTCCGTTGATGGCAAGCCAGATATGGTCTTTCTCCCTGCCTACATCAATATGATAATATACTCCGGGTTGCATATGGGATCGATCTTCCTCAGCAAGCGGGTTGCTCTTTGCCGGGAAACGGTTAATGAAGGGGTACCGGTTATGGGGAGCGTTGAGAAATGCGATCATATAGGCAGAGGTGGAATTAATGATGTATGGCAGATTGGCATCATAGTTTTCTTCGAAGGTAAGTCCACCGTCACCAGTATTTGAAAGGGACATCAGGGCCACGAGGACGGTTCCGGGTCTAAGGGCCATAACATCATAGGATACGACCAGATCGATACCGTGTTTTGTGGGACTGGTAAGCAGGACCCCTGCAGATCCCTGTGATTCTGCCAGATAGACCTGCCTGTTAACGGTGGAAATTTGCCCCTTTCCTGTCATATCCCAGGTCAAAAGTTCATCAGCTGTGATCTCCTGAACATTATAGATATTATCAATGTAGGAGGGCCGTTCATAAGCCTTCTGTCCAAATACCGTGGTTAGGCAAAAAATGCCGGCCACCAGGAATGATAAATACATTTTTTTCATTGTTGTTATTTTTAAGTAAAAATTAATCAAGCCACAGTACAGGTTGGCGAAATGGGAAATTCCTGATCACTTCAGCCACTTGTGGATCGGGATCGAGGGTTTTCCAAAGGTCAATGTATTCCTTCTTTTCGAGGGCCAATCCCCCGAAAAGCAGGAATGGATGCCTGACCGGCCACTCATCATGGTACATTACATCCGGGTCATTGGGCCAGGCTGCCTTATCTTTCATATATGGATACATAAATTCAATTCCCAGCGCAATGCTTCTTCCGTCTTCCAGCTCATAAACCCATAGATCCTCTTCGGGTGTAGAAAGGATCTGCACAACCATGGTCATGGCCTCAAGGTTGAAAAGGGAATATCCGTAGGGTTTCGTGCGCCCCAATTCCTTCGGGAAACTACCATCCCCGGCCATCTGGTCTGGAAGTATGGTGAATTTATAGAAGTCACGGCAGAACTCCAATTGCTCATGATTGTCAACAAGGCTGGCAAATGCACCCACCTGAACGACCCAGCAGGTACTGTGGTTATTCCCGTTATCCCTTTCTGCCAAACCATAATCATGAGTGGTCATCCATTCCAGGTACTGGCTGAACCAGCTCTTGATTCCCTCAAGTTCCTGTACCGCGAAATATCCCATTTCTTCAAGCACCTGGATGGCCCTGGCCACTTCTGCCAGGTGAAGGGTATCGATGATCCCAATACCTCTTCCCGTCACCCTGCCCATAATGGCCTGGCCATACATGAGGTTCGGATTCATGATAGTGGATGGATTCACAAACCATGCCATCAGGTGTTTGACAGCATGTGCTGCATATTTTTCATCGCCGGTGATCTTGTAAGCCGCCACCAGGGCAGGAACCCATATGCTGAGGTTTATCATGGCCAGCCGGTGGGCTGTAAAATTATCCGGATTTGTTTGTCCATCCCTTCTTATATAAGGGCCTTCGGGATTTTCCGGATCCTGCCACCAGTAATCGCCTTCGGAATAAAAGTCATGGAGTCCACCAAAACTCCGCTCAGCCCTTATGGCTGTTACCGTCACCGGTTCTTCCAGCAGGTATTTTTCTGCCGCTTTGATAATCCTTTCCCGATCAATCTTTGACAGATCGATGCCGGATTTAGCAGGATTACACGCGAATAGCAAAACAGATAGAAACAAGATGGCAATAAGACGGTGCATCAAAGGATGTTGTTGTTTCATTGGCTGGTTTTTTTCTTGAAGTTGGGTATTTAGATATCAGAATTATTCTCCGTGAAACGCCAGGATTCATTTTGAAGGTTTTTCCAGGTGTCCTATCCTATCCGGGAACATATCGACTGCCTCGTACTCTGTTTCCATGCCTTTGTCTCCCACCTCGAGGGTCCAGGCATCCAGCCGTTTCTGCATTTCCTGCCGGACTTCCAGGTATGCTTCATCTAAGGCAAGGTTTACCAATTCTCCGGGATCATTGTCCAGGTCGAACAAAAGGTATTCCGGACTTTTGCCCACACCATTGCCCCTGGGTGGGTCAGTTTCATAGTTCAGGTAATGTATGAACTTGTATTGTTTTGTTACCACCCCCCTGATCGGATAGGGCACATAGACATCATTCACACCAAGCATGGTATGGCTCAGGTACAGATCCTCATGCACCTCAATATTTTTCCCCTGCATCAGCGGAAGCAGGCTTTTGCCATCCATGTCAGCAGAGACCTTGCCACCGGCAAGTTCCATCAGGGTGGGCATTACATCTGTAAAATCTGCCAGGGCATCAGTCCGGGTGCTAGGTGTTACATGTCCCGGCCAGGAGATGATCATAGGGACATTGACCCCTGGTTCAAAAAGGGTGTATTTTGAGCGGTCAGTATTCGATCCGTTATCGGAAACGAAAATAACTACAGTGTTTTCCCGCTTGCCGGACTCTTCAAGCAACCTCATCGTCTCACCAAACTGCCAGTCCGATTTCCAGTTATTGGCCCGGTATCCCTCCATGCCATTATCTGTCTCGGAGAGGTATGGTCCGTGCGGAAGGGAGGAGGCAACAAACAAACAAAATGGCAGAGAATCCGGTTGGAGGAATTCCTCTATACCCGCCCAGTTTATTACCCGGTGTTTGTTCATGGCTTTTTCACTCCATTCAGTCCCCGCTATCGACACCCGCGTATGCGGCAATGCTGAATCCCAGACAAAGGTGTTTGTCGGCCTGGTAGGTCTTTCATGTACCCCATGTTTACCCACGATGGCAGAGCGGTATCCCAGGTCACGCATAATGGATGGCATGCTTGGGATATCTTTTTTAAGTCCCGAATGATTGGGATGTGATCCATTCTTAATTGGGTACATCCCCGTGTAAAGTGCCGATCTTGCCGGGGTGCAGATGGAGGCTGTACTGTAGGCACGGGTGAATAAAAGTCCCTCACCGGCCAGCTTATCAATATTGGGCGTTTGGGCCGGGTCTCCCCCATAGCAACCGACCGATTCGAGATACTGGTCATCCGCCACCCATACAATAAAATTCGGCTTCTCATTTGCCCATTCCAATCCGGATTCCAATTTTTCACAGGCCTGACAACCGCCCAGTAATAAAAGGCCCCAAGTCAGCAGCAAAAGGTGAAGTATTTTATTCGTTCTCCGCATAATCCGGATTATTTATTATTTGTATTTCTTGCATATTTCATGGGTATTATTTTATCCTGATACACCCATTCCCCGGATCTGACAAGGACAAGATACAATCCATTTAGGATGCCAGGTGCAATTTCGCGATTAGTAATGATATTTGAAAACTCTTCCAGGAAAACGTTCAGGACATAAAATAGATTAGTACTTATAAAACTCCGCCATTTGCCCACAGGTACAAACCCATGCTTTATTTGTACGGTTCAGTTCCCCGAGTAGATCTATGGCCGGGAAAAGAAATTCTTCCAGGGGATCTCCCAGGACAGCATTTTTTACAGCCAGGTTTATCGGGTGGCACAATAAGGTGAAAACACTCTGACTTTCGATGGCCTCAGCCATGCGCTGCCGCCAGATGGCCAATCCACATTCAGGTGTACGTTTAAAGGGCATGTTCCTCTATGGCAAAAAGCCCTTACTGCATCCACAAAGGATTTATCGGTTTTTTCATCGGCCATCCAGATGGACCAGTCAAATGTCTGGCTGTCTAATGGTATTTCAACAAGATCATAGATTCTATTCCCCAGGCCAAATTGAAAGGGCTGTGATCCATAGCCATTACCTGGATGGACAAGGTCCTCAATACCCACATGACTCGTCCATTGGAGTCCAGCTCTTTCTATGGCATCATAGGAGTATTCATTAAAATGCCCATATGGAAGCCGGTAACCTTTTACGGTACCGGGAAATTTATTTCCATGGCGTCGTATCCCATCATTAATTGCATTTTATTTTCAACTGGGCCATAATGTCCTGCGTAAATCTTATCTCCACCATGCCGTTTGTTCAAGATCATGTACATATCCATGCGGAGCAATTTCGGAGCCGCTTTCCAGCATGCGCTGTACAAAGTCCGGGCCATGGTCTTCTATCATTTTGCCCACAATGTTGAAAGTGGCGGGTATACCATTATCTTCCAGCCGGGTACAGATCCGGTCATAGTTTGAGATTTCCAGGTCCTCGCTTCCTGTTCCGTTACCGTAATTGCCTTCAACATCAAAGGTGAGCAAAAGGGCTGACTTTGCCCCATTGGGAAATTCAATTCCTTTTCTCAAAGGATGATGAACCTTTACCCCATCGGGCTGGCAACCACCAAAGGAAAATCCCCCATATTTTCCTGAGGCATGTTTTATATCCCCAACCAGACGAGCGTTCTTCGTTTTCTCATTTTTAGCATTACTCGTTTCGACCTATAAAAATATGAAACATTTAAATGAGAATATAATACTTGTGGAAGTTTAGTTCACTTTATTCAACTATATTCAAGACAGAATTAAATCCATGTCTCATGAAACGAAAATATTCATTCTGATAGATAAACATTGTTTTGTTGTCCGCAATGTTTGGTTGTTCCGGCAAACCCCTGGAAGTAATTATCTGTGGGGATGATCAGGTAATTGTGATTGATTATGAATCATCGGATACCAGCAATTTAAACATCCTGTGGAGATGGGATGCCAGTGAAGCAACTGATTTGCCGGAAATTTTCCAGGAATAATATGCAGGGCCACCGATGACTGTAAACCTGTTGATGATAATAAGAAAATACTTATTACCTCCTCCGGTGGAGGAGTCGTTTTGGTTGACAGGAAGACAAAGCAAACGCTGTTTTACGCCCATGTTCCCAATGCACATTCTGCTGAATGGTTACCCAATAACAGGATTGTAGTTGCTCTCTCAACAGCATCAGGAGGAAACAGCATTGAATTATATGATGTGGATAAACCCGATGTTGTGTTATTTAAGGACAGCCTCTATTCAGGTCATGGCGTGGTTTGGATACCTGAGACTGAGCGATTGTATGCCCTGGGATACAGCGAATTACGGAAGTATTCCCTCAGAAACTGGAATACGAAAAATCCGGAACTGCATCTGGAAAATAGTTGGGAATTACCTGGATCCGGTGGACATGATCTGATATCCGTATCTGAAAGCCGGCTTATTTTAACCAGCCATGATGGAGTTTGGAATTTTGACATTACCAATGAAGAGTTTACCCCTTTCGCTCCATTAGAGTCCGTGCAGAATGTTAAATCAGTAAATTTCGATGAAATCACACAGAGACTTATTTATACCAAAGGTGAGATAAGTTGGTGGACACATCACATATACTGCAGGAATCCTGATAAGATTATTGCTGTGCCGGATATCCACGTATATAAAGTCCGGATAATTGCCTGATTAAACCGTCCAGTGCATATATGTCAGGAATGGATAATCAATGATCCTTAATCGTTCTTGAAAATATCAGGGGACAGAAACTGGAATGTTGAAAGGACAAGAAACTTTATGCCGTTTCTTAATGCCTTATCATTGAAGTCATAAGTATTGGTATGAAGTCCCGGACTATCCTCCCCCATACCCAGAAAAAACATAGCGCCTGGATTTCCATTGATGTAATATGAGAAATCCTCAGAGCTCATTACCGGTTCTTCAATATCTATCCAGACAGATTCACCCAGATATTGAGTGGCTGTAATTTTGCATGTTTCAATTATTTCCGGATCATTAACCGTAGCGATATAGGGTCTGTCATATTTCAGATTCATAGTTGAATTCTGTGTTTTCACATTCGGTTTTCAGAACCCGCTCAAAAAGATCTGGCATCTTTTTCCCTGCGGCCTCGTCAAAAAATCTTGTTGAGCCTTCAATGGTTACTTCATTCGGAATCACATTTGAGGTTGTTCCTCCAAGGATTTTACTAATGCTCATCACCACAGGAACATCAGGAGTAAACTCTTTTTCCGGAATAGAGCTTAATCCGTTTACTATTTTACTCGCAATAACAATGGGATTATTTTGTTGGCCTGAGGTTGAGCCATGACCGCCCTTCCCCATTATTTTTATGCTGAAAAAATCTGCTGCTGCCATTAAATCTCCGGCTTTTGAACAGATTGATCCCTCAGGGTAACCGGGCCAGCCATGAAGCGCCAATACAGCTATGGGCACCGGGTCTTCCAATATACCTTCTTCAATCAGGTCTTTTCCTGCGGCTACAACTTCCTCACCGGGTTGAAAAACAAACCTAACTGAACCATCCAGATGATTCTTGAATTTTTCAAGAATCATGGCGGCCCCAAGCAGCATGGCAGTATGGCCATCATGACCGCAGGCGTGCATCACTCCCGGGTTACTGGAGCAGTAGGCAAATGAATTTTCTTCCGTAATTGGCAGTGCATCCATATCTGCCCTTAAGGTGACATTTTTTTTCTTTCTTTTTTTGCCATTTAATAGCGCTACGACATCAGTTGCCAGGAAAGGAGGCAATACCTTAATATCCAGTTCTGCTAACTGCAGTCTGACAAATTCTGATGTTTTATGTTCTTTTAGCGATAGCTCCGGACGGGCATGCAGGAACTTGCGTATGTTAGTAACTTCAGGTAACAGCTCATCTATGGCAAGATCTATTTCATCTATTTTCAGCATGGGTCAAAGTTTTAATCTGTCATCATATTTATCAGTGATCTCACTTATATCATGGGCAAAGTCCATCCAGGCGTCTTCCCATTCTTTTGCCTCATTTCCTTTATAGTCGTAAAATTTTGTTTTTGAAGAAACTTTCTCCTTCATCAAATCAGGTAAGCTGTTTTTGTTGGACAACTCCGGGAATAGTCCCTCCATAACTTTTGCATAAATCGGAAGACCTGTCAAATCCATCCAGCGGAATGGTCCGCAAATGGTGGCCCACCAGCCAATATCATTCCTGAAGGAGCGGTCAACCGTTTCAATATCGGCTACACCACTTTCAACCAGGTGAATAGCTTCCCTCATCATGGCATACATCATCCTGTTGGAGATTAAGCCGGGCAGATCATATTTAAGTAATGTTGGTTGTTTTCCACAACGTATCCCTATCTGGCGACCAACTTCTGTTGCATAATCAGCTGTCCCTTCACCTGGTGATATCTCAAGATATTTTGTTATTTCAGCAGGTTCGGCCCAATGCATCCCGATGAATCTTTCTTTATTCTCAAGCCCTTTTTGCAGCAGTGAAATAGGAATACCCGATGTGTTTGTTGCTAATAACCACATCATTCCCAACAACAGATTCAATGGTTTTATAGATCTCTCTTTTTAACTCCAGTGATTCACCAACGGTTTCAATTATAAACTGGCAATCTCCCATTTTCTCAAGGGTGTCAACATACCTGAAACGCTCCTCCCATCCTTCAATTTCAGCTTCTGACAGGATATTTCTATCCAGCAATTTGCTGAAACTACCTTTTATATGAGCCATGGTTTCCTGCTCCCTGCTGGCCGTCCTGCTGTAAGCAATGACATGAAATCCATACCTGATCAGACAACTTGCAATTCCCTGGCCCATCAGACCAAGACCGATTAATCCTATGGTATTTATGCCTGTTTTATCATTCATCATCCATTGTGTTTTTTTAATCTTCAACAAGGCTTATGCGGACATTCTTGACACCGGTGATCCTGGTATCGGCTGATGCCTTGTAGAACTCTCCGGCATCTCCTTCAATGCTTGCAAAAACATTTACCCTTACGGGGCCTTCTGCCATGGTCGGTGTACTGTCCCTATCATAAAACCAGCAGATCTCCGAAACATCATCATCCAGTCCATAATGGTCATCCCTGTTCAGCCAGACATAGGCAATATCTCCAGTCTGCACAGCACAGGTGGCTTTCTCCCTCCCTATCTTAATATCGGTGGAGAGCAACATGGCCACCTCGCTGCCCGAATAACGTGCATGTGTAGCTATACTTTCCAGTGGAAGATGCTTGAGGAGTTCCTGGCAGGTCCGGGGCATCTCCTCTTCCAGCAGACGTGCACGGGCTTTGATCTTCAGGTCCACAAATTCAAGTTCAATGTATTTTTCCATAATTATTTATCGTATTTATTTCATATCATTCCAGACATCCACGACCCTCTATGGGCCATACATCTTCAATGAGATCATTCCGCGCGATCCACATCTTATCATAAAGATTATTTGTCGTACATCCATGGGGAGGGATCACCCTGAGTTTATCACCCAAGCTGGCATTCAAATTTCTGACCATAAGATGCTCCTCGGCCAAACCCAGGATTTCTGCTTCTGAATGGCCAACTATTTCTGCTGTCCCGTATTCAGCACCCATTCCTTTTAATCCAACATCCAATGTTTTACTATCGGACTGATCAGAAATGACCGTGGCCAGTACATAGCGCGCATTCTCAAACTCCGGCCGTATCTTCTTGTAAGCCGAATCCATTAGAACATAACTGCCACATTGCAGTTCATCTATGCCTTCAATTTTGCCCGTAATATCATATGTGCCTGTGCCCCCGGAGGAAACAATAACCTGGAATCCTTTCTGTTCAAGCAGTTTTTTTGTCTCAATTACCGGTTTCATATCCTGCTCAACCCGGCGTTTGCGCTCATCGTAATCTTCCAGCGTTACAATATGTCCCTCGTAACTCTGTATCCCTTCAAAACGGACCCCCTCTGTCCCGGAGATATTTTCTGCAAGATCCAGGACAGGTCTTCCCGGCTGAACGCCACCTCGTCTCATGCCAATGTCTATTTCCACAAAAATCGCCAATGTTGACTCCGGCTTTCCTGGGCAGCGGCTCCAAGCTGTTCAATACCCAGTTTTGAATCCACTGCCACGTGTACGGCCGCATTATTATTCATATCTGCAATGCGAGCTGTTTTATCGATGCCAATTACCTGGTTTGCGATGAGGATATCCTGAACACGCCCCTAGGACCAGCTGCTCTGCTTCCGATAAGTTTGGCGCATGTGATCCCGACAGTATTTGGCAGATCCATTTGCCGTCTTGCCAGGGTTACACATTTGTGGGACTTGAAATGGGGGCGTAATTTGCTTCGTGTCGCCGGCAAAGAAACCATCCATTTTGCCAGGTTGTTATCCATGGCAGTAATATCGGCAACCAAGGATGGGGTTGGCAAATCAAAAACCGGCTTGCCTTTAAATTTTTCGAGCAATTTTTCCCTGATCATTGACAGATTCCATCCCACAGGAGCATTATCATCATATGCCATTACTGCAGTTTTCCGTTTACAATAAGCCATCAATCCTTCCATTCCCAGCTCAACGCCTGTGCCACTCATTTTATGGGGAGGAACAGGAATTTGGGGATAACCATCCAACATGCAATTGACCCAGATAATGCCTGTATTCAAGGCCCTGGTCATGCGCATGGACCTGCTGCCGTCTTTTGTCCAGACTGAACCGGATAAACCATAGATCACACTATTGGATATTTTACAGCTTCTGCTTCATCTTTAAATGAGATCATACTTAATATGGGACCGAAAATTTCTTCTGTGGCCACCCGCATATCTGCTTTTACATCGGATAGTATGGTTGGTTCAATCCATAAACCCTCAGCAAGAGCATCAGAGAAATTCATTTTATTTCCTCCTGCCAGGATATGGCATCCTTCTTCCCTGGCAATCTTTATGTAATCCAGTGCAGTATCATACTGGGATCTGGTAATCAATGGGCCCACCTGTGTGTCCTTATCAGTTGGATCGCCAATGTTCAGTTTCTTCAGTTTCTCTTTGAGAATGGACTGGAATTCTGAGCTGATAGAATCCTGGACCAGTAACCTGGAACAGGCCACGCATAATTGTCCCGCATTCACAAACGCACTGATAAACAACCGCCTCAGCAGCTTTATTAAGATCAGCATCTTCAAATACAATAATGGCATTTTTTCCACCAAGTTCAAGGTTCACCGGCTTCATCTGTTCGAGCGCCGCTCTCTGGATATGTTGGCCTATTTCTGTGGAACCCGTAAATGAGATTTTCTTTATATCAGGATGCTCAATAAGGTATTGTCCTGTTGTGGATCCTTTTCCCAGGGCTACGTTTACAATACCCTTCGGAATTCCGGCCTCATTGCATAACCTGGCAAATGCCACGCTGGAAAGGGGTGTTTCTACAGAGGGCTTAATGACAATGGCATTGCCTGCCGCCAGGGCCGGAGCAACTTTCATGGCCACATTTACCAGTGGATAGTTCCAGGGCAATATCCCGGCAACCACCCCGTATGGCTCATACATGGTAAATTGAAAATTACCTGTCGAGGAGGATTTTACACGTCCTTCAATTTTATCTGCAGCTCCCGCATTAAACCTGAGTATTGATGCAGTTAATGGAATTTCTCCATTTCTCAGTTGAGAAATTGGCTTACCTGTATCCTGCATTTCAAGTTCAGCGAGTTCCCCGGAATTTGCTTCAATGATATCTGCAAGCTTTGTCAGGCAAAGCCCCCTGTCAGAAGGCGACATGTTCTGCCACTGATCTGAATGAAAAGCCTTTTTACCGGATGCTACTATTTCATCAACACCTGTTGAGTCACAGCATGATTGCCTGGCAATCACTTTACCGGTAGCCGGGTTGATGACATCAACAGTATCTCCCCCTGTGATGGTCAGGTCCTCACCGCTAATTATCGGCCAAATTGTTTCCATTTCTTTTTTTTAACATTTGAAACATTTCTTTTAATTCACCGACACCCTTAATAAGGATTTTGGCAGACATAATGGTAAATGCCACGATTGAAAACAGGATGATTATCCCCCAGAATATTATCCACACAGTCATACTTTTATTGTTTGGTTTGAACTGTTATACATATTTTGAATAAATGACCCCACTAACATACCTATTAATGCAAGTAAGAAACCTCCCCATCCAAATACGGAAGCCCATTCATTTTTTACTTCTTCAGATAAAAACAAATATAGTAAGGGCGGGATGGCGCCAAAAGTGAATGCCAGGTAGGCTCCTAAGTTCCGGGCTTTTTTCCAGTATACACCTAAGCCGATACTCACCAATGCCCCTGGCAGAAACAGCATGCCTGTCATTTGCAGGTAAAAGTAGAGATACCCTTCCAGTTTATGGAAGAGCGACCACCAGATAATAAAGATCATGACCACGGCTACAGTGATGCGGCTTATCATCAATTGCTTTTTTGAACTTAACTCTTTTTTGGTGATTGATCTTATGACAACCCCAACAATGTCTTGCGATACGACTGAGCTCCATGAAAGCAGGTAACTGGCATAGGTAGACATGGATGCAGCCAGCAAACCTGAAATGATAAGTCCTAATATTCCGCTGGGCACAATCGTTTTAATGAATATCGGCAGGGCATCCAATCCATCCACAGGTTCAGTAAGGTAGGCAAGCGCCATGATTCCCCAGAATACCGGAAGAACCCCCCGGAATAAGAACATCAGTCCTGACCACTTATAAATCTTCATGCCTGTTTTTGAATCCTTCGATGAGAAGAGCCGCAAGGCTACAGCCTGCCAGGCCACGAGAATGGCTGTCCACATCAACAATTGCCACACAAAAAATCCAAGTCCAAATTCTCCCTTGAACAGAGATGGGAATAATGGATTAATCCCCTTTTCACCATAAGTGGTACTGACCGTATTAACGATATTGTCCCAGCCAACCAGATAAATACCATAAACAGTAATGAAAACCATCCCAAAACTTAACAGGATATATTGTATGTAGTTGGTTAAAATGACGGATACCATGCCCCCCAGCAAGGTATAGATCAATACCAGGGTCAACAATACCACCATGGTAATCAGCACGTATTCTTCGGGTATACCGCTTACTGTATTGATAAACTTTGCTTCTACCCCCGGGAAAACTCCGAAATTCAGTATACCACCTATAGCCATCAAAATCCCGACATAAAACCGGACTCCCTTACTGAATCTTTTGGAAAAAAATTCAGGTATGGTCATAATTTTCATTTCCAATAGTGGCTTGATGATGAATCCTGTTTTCCCAAGGAAAAAATAAGCAAGCATGGGAGGAATAGCCACAACCAGACTGGAAAAACCAGCTTTATAACCGAGCTCTGCATAATAGACATAGGTAATCATCCCGATCTCGGTACACATCATGGAGACGAGTCCCAGGTTAAACCCCATTGTCCGGTCAGCAACAAGATAATCGCCAATGCCTCTCACATATTTTTTCATCAGGATACCTGAGAGGAAAACCAATGCGATATAAAACACTACTATCCCTAAGTCAAATACGCTTAAATTCATACTATTAAATTTTCTATCTTAATATATTATTAAACAAGGTTTTATGAGATGGATGGTAATGGTTAGACAGCATTTTCCCTGGCTGTTTTCATCATGGCCTCCATATTGGCTTCAGGCACTTCCCGGGGATTCATTTCACCGGTATTAAATATGTATTCTCCGCCAACTTTGGCAGTATTCATTATTCTTTCAGCCTCTTTACCGACAGTCTCCGCAGGGCTGTTCATTAATATTTCGATGGGTTCAAGGTTACCCATCAGGCAGGTCTTGCCTTTTACTGTTTCCTTGGCTTTGCCAATATCAATTCCCGGTCCGACATTTATGGCAGAGACACCGAATTCTGTGGCGATCTCGATATGTGAAACAGATTCCTCACTGTTGTGAAGGAATGTTAATCCCCCTGCACGATTAAAATCATCAACTACTTTTTTACATGGTTCAAAAGCAAATTCTTTAAACTGGTCGGCAGAGATTAAATTGCTCATGGCGCTGCAATCACCAAGCCAAACAGCATGAGCTCCAGCTTTGAACTGGGCTCTGCCCCAGGTTTTCTGTAATTCAACAAAAAAATCCATGGTATCTCTGAACAGACCGGATCAGTATACATCAGCATCATAGATTCGGTCAGGCCATACAAAAGGCCGACGGAAGAAAAAGGAGCGGCGAGGCCTCCCGTGACACAAACACTGTCTCCAAAATGTTCCCTTATCATTTTAATAGCTCGCAGCTTTTCCGGCATTCTGCCGTCTTTTTCCGGATCGGGTATGTTAAGATTTTTCAATGTTTCCTGCATCACAGGAAGGTATTCTTTAGTCGCTCTCAAAATATTACCTTCTCCTTTGGTTCCAACACCCAGGGGTTCAAATTCAAAACAATCATCTATTTGAACCCAGGCCCAGTCATAATCAAATTGCTCGGTAGCGGCAATCAGGGTTTCGGCCATTTTATCAGCATCCTGGCAGGTTTCCTCATAAGTATATTTGCCATACCACTTAACATCAAATTCTTCGCTCAGTGCAAAAACAGGCACTCTTTTTGGCACACCTAAATCAACACATGTGCGTACATCATCCATTAATCCTGAATACATTCTCGTCTTATTATTAAGTTATTCTTCCGGAGCATTAAAGTTGGCATTTAACTTTATCAATCCCAATTCGGAATCCCATTTTTCAAAATCATCCATATTTTCCAGTCCTAATATAGATAATGTAAGCAGCATTTCCTGTGCATCAGGATTCTTTTCAAGAGCAGTTGAGCTTGCATAGTCACCAAGCAACATGATGTATCTTTCCGCTTCGGTAAACCTGCCCAGACCTTTTAAGCAAAAGGCCTGATAATACATTGTTTTTAGATCCCTGAACTTATAACCAGCCTGGTACTTACTATCCCTCTTCAATGCCAGGGCTTCATTCCATATTTCCTCCGCCTTCTCCTGGTTTCCCAGTTTACTGTTGCAGTATCCCATATAAAATAATCTTCTCGCCCTGTCAATAAATATAGGTGAATAATGCTGAGCGATATTTTCGGGAACATCTATGGAATTCGTAAAATATTCCAATGCTCCCTGGTAATTCTTTTCTTTTAATTTGATATACCCCCTGGCCATCATTAAGTTTTTCCAGAACTCACCGAAAGATAAACGATGGGTATCATGTAAATTTGATCTCCTCAATAGCTCTTCTAATTTGTCATAATGGCCATTGTTCAGATAAGTATTCATTAATCTTGCTTTGAGGGAATACACATTTTCGAAATCATCGTACCTGTCTTCCATTAAGGCTATTGACTTCTCAAGCCCCTCACGCTTATTCACTTCACCAACATAATATTCAAAAACATAGGGATCGTTTTTATCAGACTGATAAGCCTCAGCCAGATAATCGTATGCTTTTGTAGCATTGCCAACTTTATTGTTTGCACGGTACAATGAGACCAGCATAACCTTGTCCCTATAGCCCAATTCGTATGCTTTCTCCCATTGAGCTATTCCATCCGTTTCGAAATCATGGGCATAAAGGAAATTACCCAGGTGGTAAAAAGGTTCGGGATCCTTTGGATTTTCTTTCATTTTCCGGATTAGAATAAAATACTCTTCAAGCCTCCATGCAAATTCAGCGGCAACCGATTTATCTTTTATTAAGGGGAGGGACTTACCGGTCAATTTTTCCAGCTCCACTTTGTATAATTCTACCATGCTATTATTTTCCCTTATCAATTTCATGGTTTGAAATGCTTCTTCGGTAAATCCGGCACCATAAAGTGTAACCACAACTTCGAGAATCTCTTCAGGAAAATTCTTATATCTCTGAACAATAGACTGGTCCAGAGACTTTTCTGATCTGCTTATTAAATATCTCAGTGCAGAATACGAAGGGATTTTCAGGATCAAGGGATGATGCCAGAACGAGTGACTTTTCAGCTTCACTATCGTTTCCCAGCCTGGCCTCTACAAGTGCCTTAAATATATGTCCTTTGAGTAAATTCCCATTCAGGGAAACGGCTTTATCAAGCTGTAGCTCAGCCTCATCCAGATCATTGCGGGTGATGGCCATTTCGGCTTCAGCAATTCTTTCCGGATACTCATAGCCAAATCTCCCGGAATGGCGGAGAAAATATCTTGCTTCAGATATATCTCCCAGATACATAAGCGTTAGCCCTTTATAATACAATGTGCGGCCATCATCAGGAATTCTTTTCAGGGACATATTGAAATGCTCCAAGGCCTCCTTCAGTTTACCACCCCTGAGATCCATTAATCCTAGTTCAGTATGCGCCCTTGAAAAACCAGGGTCAACGATGAGGACCTCATATAAAAGTTCCTTTATTTCCGGAAGGTGATAAAACCAATCGTTCAAAAGCACTTCTGCCTTTGCATATATTCCTTCGGCGGTAAATTCCTCTCTACCTGTTGCAAAGTTCTTATGGGCACTAAAATAGCTATCATATCTTTCCGGTTTCTCTTCTATTCGACCATACCTTTGAAATCAATTCACCATCTTTATTGAACAGCAAAAGAGAGACATTCTTCATTTCGAGGTTCTCTACATTAAGCCTTTCTGTCAATCACCAGCGGGATTTCGGGCAATAGGGAGGAGAGTTTTACTTCTTTAATTATTTCACCGTTTTGTTTTAACAGGAGACCAGGACTATCATATTTTTGATTTACCTGTATTTTGATATTTGCCACAGCACCAGAGGAACTATTCTCGATTGTGAAATTTATGGCTGCATTTTCTGAGGCACCGTTAAAAGACCCTATGGCCCCTACCGGATACCAGAAATGTGTGAATTCAATAGCACTCATTGGAGCTATTTTATCAAATTTTTCCTGTATCACTATCCTGCCGCTCTGAATTTCCCCATAATTCACATCTTCAGCATGTGTAAACCTATTTTGAAGAGCCGTAACATGCCATCCCCAGCTCCAGTATTTTTTACCGGGAAGGTCATTCACATCAGCGTAATGAACAAGTCCGAAGTTTTCATCATGGTTGTAATACCCCATATAGCCTTCCCGGGCATTCAGCATGTAAAACCCTACTGCCTCATCTATATTCCTGAGAATGGAAATATCTTTATTGGCATAGATGGGCCATGAAATTTCATTTTCGTATTCCCCATGTAATGCACCACTGTTTTCAGGATAAATAAATTCGGTATTTTCATTTACAGGAATACCGCAGTTTGCCCAGTACAAATACCTTTCTTCGAAAAAAGTTTCATTGGAAACACGCACATCCTGCCTTATCCTTGCTTCGCCTGGAAGCAGGGTAAAAGTAACACTCCAGTGAAGCCTGCCAATTTTTTCCGTATTGCTCATGACCAATGAAGCAGAACCATCCCCATGCTCTTTAATGATACAATCTCTCTTCCGGGCATTTGTCTGTGAATGGGCGTTGGGAATATTCAATTCCATACCCCCACCGAGATACTGGTAGCCCATCCCCGAATTATAAAATTTAGCTTCTTTAAAGTTTCTGTGGATGACCTCTTTTTTCCTGATCTTATCATAGATAAACCATAATCTTCCACCATAGTCCGGGGCCATGCCAATTTTCAGGTATTCATTCTCAATGACAAGGATCTTTATCTTCTTTTTATCAATTTGAAAATATTTGCTCCCATAAAACTGAAATGGATAAGTAATGTAACCTGTTAAAAGTCCGAACGGCGGGTATGGGTCTAAAGGCAATTGGTTGTGCTCCAGGATTTCCTCTTCGATTTCATAGGTCCTTACTTTTTCAAGCTGACCATAGCATTCTGTGTTTAACACAATGAACAAAAAAGCTGCGATAAAAACTGATAAAATACTTTTATTCATTGATAACTGTTCTTTGATGAAAGACTGGTTTTTGCTCATTCATTAAAGATACAGATTTCGCTTTAAGCTATGGGGACCTAAACCAAAAGTGATCAGAAATAACTATTAGAAGTACTACTTTGCTAATGTTCTCTGGGATTTAAACCATAAAAAAAGCCCGCTCACAACGAACGGGCCCGTAAATGATATTATTTCTACAATATTTTACTCTCCTTCCGGGAACTGTGAACTCAACCAGTTCCCAGTACTCAGTTCGCACTTGCGTCCTTAAATTGCCATATTCTGGCTGTACTTCATTCTGTGGTTTGTCAGGAAGTACTTCTTTCCATATTTCCTGGTATGGCATATCCTGCTTCCACTGGCCGAATTCCTCGAAGGCATCCGCGGAAACAAACTGGAATTCATTGTCATAGGTCAGTTTACGCCAGAGACTCCATCCAGCCATGTGTCCGCGATTGACGAACTCGCTGAACAGCGGTTGGGTAATCTCCCTGCGTGACTGAATGAAGCGGCCAGCGTCCCCTTGTTTGACTTTGTACTGGTTAAAGCGGATATACTTCGCAGGGTTGAATGTTTCCGATGCCGCCACCTGGTCATAATATTCAATTTTCCCAATGGTCCTTGTTTCGCCGACCTTTTTCATCATATCGGCTCTTTCATCCTCGCTAAACAAGTTCTTCAACTATTTCCCTGGGCCATGGGCTATTGGATTTCATATAATCATCATAAAAGTGAACCAGCATGAAATCGTAAGGATCATCGGCTCCAGAATACATTTTCCTGTACATGTGCCACTGGACGATGATTCCATTTTCCACCCTGGCCTGGTGTACTTTCAGGGCCATTTTTTCAAGTTCCCGATAGTTGCTCCATTGCCCGGGTTTTACTTTTACATATTCCACGCTGGCACCCATGTACTGGGCCTGTGCAGAAAAAGCAAGGGCAAGGATTAAAAGAGTGAGAAGTGTTTTGTTCGCAGTTTTCATAATTAAAGATTTTAAGATTTACATATCTTTAAATATATGAATATTTCGATCATTGCAAGCATTAAAACCATGAAAAACACTTATTTAGAAGTTATTTAGAATGTATGGAATGCTCCTGGGCTAGTAATGAAACAATTTGTCACGGTGAATAATCCGCCTGTTTTTCCTGGCCCGTACCTCAACGATGTAGAGTCCTTTTTCAAGTCCGCCGAGGCTCCTGGAATAAAGTTGCTGCCATGGATCAATGAGATCGGTCATCACCAGTTTTCCGGACAGGTCATAGAGGGTGAACTGCATCTCTTCCCCGGGGATGTCGTCGAAATATAAATTAACCAGTTCCCCTGCCGGGTTGGGATAAACCAATACACCCGATGAGAGTTCCTGCAGGTCAGGAGCTGATACCGAAGTGTATTCAGGGATGGTTGCTGCCTGGAGGATCTCTCCAGTGAGCTCATCCTGGAGGTAAACCACAAGGGTCAGGCTGTCTTCAACCATCGGGAAAAAATCTTCTTCACAGGTCATATGTATGCTCTCTACCTGGCCTTTTATCCACGACTGATTGAATAAGGTCCCCGCAGCATCGGGGAGCATTATTCGTGCCACGTTGTAAAATCTGGTACTGCCATTCGTTCCTGCATACTCGGGATTTGCAATTTGCTTTTCCATTACTATGACATGCAATGTCCTTTCTGCCTGCACCATATTTTTCAAAGCTTCAATGTCTGCCGAAATTTCAAGATGGGGAGTATATGCAGCGATAATCGATATTTTGAATTCGGGTTCTGACAGGGATCTCAGCTTAATATCCGCAGCCCTTGGAGGCCTGACAGTAAAATCAAAGGTTTGAGGGTATCCTGGCCATTCCTGATGGCCACCATCCAATACGGCCATAGGTGGTCCGGTAATCCCATAAATTGTTCCACGGTTACTGGGGGGCACCTGGTTGTCGTAATACATCTTGTCAGGGATATTTCCTGCCGCATGGTACTGTATATCAACAACATCAGCAGGAACCTCCTTCATCAGTCCTCTTACCAGTGTGTCGGTTCCATAACATTCAGGAGTATTGGCGTTGGTAAAGTACTCCAACACTGACAGACGGGAACGCTGCTTAAGGGTGAAATTATCAAAGGCAAAACCATCGGCAGAGGAATCTCCTCCCATTGAATAGAACAGGATCCTGAATTGTACTTTCTTATGCCAGGTCAGCTGGTCAATCCCATGCGCCGCATTATACCATTGCTCATCTTCAGAAGATTCCGATTCAGCCGTCCAGCCTGTATGCAAGCCTCCGTCTCCATTCAGGATCTTATCAGAATTATACCAGTTCAATCCGCCATCATCCATGGCTCCCACGTCGAACCAGTTCTTTCCGTTATCTGTGGTATATTGTAAGACAGCACCATCCTGGTTTCGAGACAGGGAGCGTTTGATATCAAGGGATACCATCGGGCGGTGGAAGCCAATAAAATTGAAACAGGGGGACTGTACCCAGGATTTTTCAACCTGCCTGGGTTCGGGCAGGTCAGTATACCAGGCCCGGGTACCTGAAGAAGCTGTTTCAGGAAATCCGTCCGGATTCACCACCCCATAAGTCCAGCTATTCTGTGCATAATCTTCGGCAATGGAAGACCATCCATGTATCTGGGCTATCTCAAAATCTTCAAAATATGCATCATTCAGACAATATATATGTGGGACTCAGGGTAAGTATCTTATCCGTAGTGTCAATACAGCCGTTATTGGTTAAAATACTGTATTCTATCCTGAAGGATCCCTGAGACTGGAAATGATAAGAGGGCTGATTCGTATCCGACCTGAAGATCTCTGTATTCCCCCTGTAAATTATCCAACTTCGTGAAGCAATATGATCCGGATAGTCTACCGTCTCCTGTCCCTCAAAAATGGTGGGATCATCGGTCAGGCAATTGCTGTTCCAGGAAAATTCAGCTGTTGGTTTAATGTTTATGGCCATAGTCTTCTGCATGAAATCGCTACAGCCATTATCTGAATCAACATCCAGCCTGATTGTCCAGGTACCCGGCTTGTCATAATAATGGGAAGGGTTCTTTTCATCACTGAAATTATCTTCTCCACTGAAAATATCACCAAACTCCCAGCTCCATAATTCATCCTCGATAAGACCCGTATCTGATCTGTTCACAAATTGCAGCATTCCCCCGTCACCCGGTATACAACTCTCAATGGTGGTAAATTCAGCATTGGGGGCTTCATATACAATCAAGAGTGCAGAGTCACTGACGCTGCATTGGTTCCCTGATGTATAAATATACTGTATTATATTGGTATCCAGTCCCGCAAAAGATGGATCAAACTGATAACCCTGAATTGCATTCCACACAACACCGGGTCCCGCAAAAACACCTGTCCCAGGAACCCCTGTAAGGTTTATTGGGGCATCATTCTGACAGAAATAGATATCAGGTATGGCATCTATCCTTACATCCTCCAGTTGTTCTATAGTCAGTATTCTGAGCAGGGTATATTCATCCCCCAATGTGTCTGTGAAGGTATAACTGACCTGAAGATCCAGGTTCTCGCTCAAATTATACAATGCCGGCCTGATGACCGCCCTGTTGCTGTCAAGATTAGAGAATGCTCCCTCTGGAGGTGTTGGTAGCACCGAGATCGTTCCTATGGTATTTCCATCATTATGTCCTGTGATATAAAATTCCGAATCATTAAAACAGGCAACTGATCTTTCAAAGCTTATATAACCACCGCTCTCCATGACCTGCACAATGACAGTATCGGAACTGCTACAGGAGTTCTCATCAGTATAGCTGTAGATAATTTCATGGGGTGAGTCCTGCGTCCCTGCCAATGCTGGAATGAATGTCCAAGGAGGATTGGTTATGCCAGTTCCGTTAAAACTTCCCCCTGCCGGGGAATAGTCAAGCACAACCGGGCTTTCCTCAATGTCATATATCTCCAGGAGGTTGAGTATCTCAACATCCGGAAGGGGGTTGACAATAATCAGGGCATTTCCAAATCCATCACTCCTTCTGCCCGTACCATCAATCAGCCTGGGAACAGTATAGTTGGTAGTTGCCCCAGGTTGAGCCATGAATTGATATACCGGATCGGTGATATTGCTCACGGTAAAAGTGGAGGTTCCGTCAAAGATATCAAACTCCCAAGGTGCCATGCCCCCAAGGGTAATGGTAACCATGGCAGATTCCCCCAGACAAATCTCCACGGAACCACTTACACTTGCTGATGGCCGTTCCGTCAGTATGGTTATATTATTGGGATCAAGGGTAGTAAATGCCAGGTTGGTATTTTCGAAAGGTGCTGGATCCTGCAGTAGAATACTGATGGCAAGATTACCCCGTGAGACAGTACCATCAGTTGCACTTACGGTATAAGAAAAGCTGTACAATCCATTTCCAAGATCATTGAAAACCAGGTTTGTTCCGACAGGAACATCATTTATTCTGGTATCTTCATGGACACGGTACCCAGACAGATCAGCTTCTACCAGAATCTCCAACGTCTCCCCTACCAGGATGATCGTGTCTGTAGAGTTTATATATGCGCGGGTTATCGCAGGGCGGGTGGCATCAATACTCAGGTCATTGGTGTCTAAAGAAGTGAAGGATGCACTGTAATTATCAGCCATATCTCCGGCAATGATTTCGAGACTCAGTTCACCCTCACTCACATCATCATCTCCCTCTCCCACTGCATAACTTAAATCATAATCTCCCCGCTCCTTGGGATATGACCTGGATGTTTGAAGCGGATAATGGTATGTTATTTACAAAAGATGTCCGGAGTGAATATATATCCTGCCTGGTCGGCATTGATTCTCAGCAAAATGACAGATCCTATGCTCATTGCGCCGGACGATTGGGCTGAAATACCATGGATCACAGGCCTGTTGGCATCCAGCAGGTCATTTTCCTGAATGATGGGTTGATCATAAACAGCCCCGGGTAGCGAACCATTGTATAATAACAAACCACTTACAGGAATATTCACATGGGCAGCATAATCATTTCCACCTTCTGTTACGGTAAAAACCGATGTATAAGTAGTATCATTCATCCTGACAAGACCTGTCAGGGGATATCCACCAATCTCACCGCCGGATAATGTATAGGGATTACCCCGGTCACTGTCCACCCTTATGGTCACAACCACCTGATCGTCAATGTTCATGGTTTCATTCGGGATCTCTACGCTGTTTATCTCCGGTTCCAGGCTGGCAAATATGTTGAGTGAGTTGGTAGCCAGGTCCTGAGATGAGTTGACAAGCACAGCATGGTCGACCAAAACAAAAAATCCTGTGATGTTGTCATCAAAATCGTTATTACTAAACGCTAAAACAATACTTGCTGATACCGTAGATATCCTGGTGACTGATTCTATGGTTAATCCCACGGGACCATTCTCCAGACTAAAAAAAGTTTCATCAAGTGAGGCCGCTCCTTCAAATTCCTCCTGTATGAGTTCAATGGTCAGCTCCCTGGCATCTAGCCACTGCTCTGTCAACACTGAATCAGGCCTTACGCTGGCAACAGGTCCGTCTCCAATGGCCTGTATGGTGATGGGGCTGGTATAAAGGTCATCCTCCGTGTTATACATCAATTCATCCCTGTTTATGCGAACCATAAAATCGTCTATATCAGAATCAAAATCATCTCCGTCAAACTGGAGGTTCAGTTGTACAGAAGTAGCTGTTCTGGATGTAACACTGCTGATGGACAGTCCCGATGGTTCATTGATCAAAGAAAAGTGCCTGCGACGCAGAGCGGGCGGGTCATTAAATTCCTCATTCACAAGGGTCAGGGTCAGTACGCGCCCATCAAGGATATCTTCCCTCAATGGCTGGTCTGGCTGAAGGGTGGCAGCCTCTATATTGGCTATGGCAGTTATCCTGTTGGTTTCCAGGTTATCATTAGATTGCGTCAACACATCTTCATCGATCCTGACACGAAGATCGGGATAGTCAGTATCAAAATCTCTCTGGTTAAACCTGAGTAAAATCTCAACCACAGTCTCTGAGATTGGGTTGATGTCTTCAATTCTCAGATCCCGAGGTTCGTCCCGAAGGTCAAAATCGCCATCATCGAGTCTGCTGTAATTATCAAAGCTTTCATCAACCAGGGTGATGGTAAGGACCCTGACATCCAGCCAACGCTCTTCAAGTGCCGTGGAATCAACCGTAAGTATAGCTTGTGGATTCTCGTCATGGGCGGCAATGGTAAGATTATTGGATCTCAGCTCATTACCGGCTCCCGTGCTGTTTAGTATAGCACCCGATACGTCAATATTGAAATTGGTAATGGGAGTGTCAAAATCGTCCCCGGGAGGATACGCCAGGTGCATTACCGCATGGGTAGCGTCTGTAATATTAACATATTCGATAACCAGTCCCCCGGGTTCATGATTCAAATCAAAATTGTTGTTTGAAACAATACCAGTGCTTGTAAACTCCTCATCAGTAAGGATTATATTGAGGTAACGCTCATCCAGGGTTTGCTCCTCAAGCAGGGCATCGGGAGAGATTGTCACACGTTCATCAAATGCATTGATGGTCAGGTTATTTGTTGAAAGGACGCCTGAAGATGTCTGGGTCAGTTCAGAATCATCAATGGTGAGAGAAAAATTTGTAATATCCGTATCAAAATCGGTTCCATTAAAAGCAAGATCTATCACTGCCTGGGTTGTACTAAGAAGAACTACAGCATTCACTGTCAGTCCCTCAGGTTCATTGATAAGCCTGAAATTATCCCGGTTTAAAGAACCATCGGCAAAGGTTTCATCTGTCAGAAGAATGGTGAGGGACTGGAAATCAAGGTCTGCTTCATTGAGTTGGGACGGAGAAGAGATTGTGGCAGTCTGTCCCAAAATAGCAGCGAAGGATAATAATCCCAATATAAATATAATGAGGTATCTCTTCATAATGATGGAATGTATGTTCTTTTGGTTACCCTGGGTGTTTATGTGAATTTACGAATAATGTCTCAACATGTCCATTCTCAATGCCCTGAAATTGATAGACTTACTATCTTGTTTGACAGACGTCCTGTTTTGGGATTTAAAAAAAAGTAAAAAAATCCTGTTTTTGGCGAAAAATTACCGGGAGTCAGGTAAATATTGAAATATTCTTCCCCTATTGTTATACCATAGTTTAACCAGGATCGTTTATTTAAAGGGGCCAACGTATGATAGAATCTGTACTACTATCTTATGATCATTATGAGCAAAGTTGTTTCCCTGAAAGTCTTATTAAGCCTTCCATTACTGTTGATATGTATTGTCACCTTACCTGTTCATGCTCAAACCGGACAGGCCACGGCCGGACCAGCACCAAATGCCATCCAGACAGGCGTTCCATTTTTAACGATCACACCTGATGCCAGGGCCGGGGGTATGGGAGACGTGGGCGTCGCCAGTGATCCTGATATCAACTCCCAGTACTGGAATGCTGCCAAGTATCCATTCATGGAGAGCCGGTTCGGTTTAACCATGTCCTACGTACCATGGATTTCAAGAATCATTAGCAATGTTATCCTTTTTAACCTTTCGGGCTATTATAAAATTGACAATTATCAGGTCCTCAGCACAGGTTTTAGGTTAGTTTCTTCTGACAATCTTATTTATACAAACAGTTTCGGAACACCGCAGGGAATTTACGTGCCTAATGAATTTGCCGTCGATGCAGGATATTCCAGGAAACTATCAGAATATTTTTCGGGAGGGATTGTTCTCCGTTTTTTATATTCTGACCTGACCGGTGGACATTCAGTCGGTGGTGGTGAATCGAAAGCTGCCATGGCACTTGCAGGAGACCTGGGGATTTTTTACCGGAAACCAGTCCTCAGATTAAACAATCTCAATGGAATCCTTGGATTGGGGTTCCAGGTTTCCAATGTGGGAAATAAAATCTCCTATACGGCAGACCAGGAGAAAGCCTTTCTGCCCATGAACCTGAGACTGGGAGGATCCTTTACAATCAACGCAGGAGAACGTCACGCTATTTCTCTCATTTCCGACATTAATAAACTACTCGTTCCCACCCCACCTATATGGCTCACCACCTCATCAGGTATCCCCGTTCTGAATCCCCAGGGGCAACAGATGGTACAGTATGGTAAATATCCATTCGTATCTGTCCCTGCAGGAATGCTACAGTCTTTCTGGGATGCCCCGGGTGTTTTACAGGAAGACGGATCACGAAGCAGGTTCCAGGAGGAATTAAATGAAATATCCATTGGAGTGGGACTTGAATACTGGTACAAGGGTTCCTTAGCTTTTAGAGGAGGTTATTTTCATGAACATGAAAGCAAGGGATCTAAACAATATTTTACGATAGGTGCCGGCATAAACTACAAAGTCTTTTCACTCGACGGATCCTATTTAATCCCTACAAAGTCGCCGCACCCTCTTGCAGAAACCTACAGGTTAACTGTTTCTCTGGCATTTGGCAGCCTGCCGGTAAACTAGTGCCAGCATAACCGACTCTTTCCCTGAACCCACCGCCTGGAAATTTCCTGCATTTTTGCTAAATTTAGATGAAAAATTATTCCGTTCTCATCAACCTATTATTAGATTTTTATTAAAATTTGAACGAATGAAAATTCGCGTTTTAATCAAATATGCCTTAATCGTATCTGTTTACATGCTAATATCATGCAGCATCCCGGCCCAGCAAGTCGATAAGCTATTCCTGGAAAAGACACAAGAACCAAATGAAAAAGCCTTTACTATTCTTAAACCAAAAGGCTGGCTGACAGAGGGAGGGATTGTCAGATGGGATCCCAACACCATGGGAGGTGCTGCCAACGCAATAGAAGCGAAAATTGACTTTGCTTTGAAAATGAATGAGGCAGGAAACGTTAAAATTCACTGGCTCCCGGATATCTATTTCGCAGACCTAACCGGGCAACCCGTTGCAGGAATGTTTCCCGAAGGCAGTTTTTATAATGGTATGCCTGTTCTTCACAAAATGAATGCCCCTGAATTTTTAAGACAGCATGTGATACCCTATGTACACAAGGATATAGGTAACCTGTACATACTGAAATCGAAAGAGCTCCCGGAGGTCGCAAAGTTATGCTATGATATGGATATGATGAAGGAAATGGGCTGCCAGTATTCTTCTGCCTTCCTGGATTATACTTATACTGAAAACGGAGTAAAATATAAAGAACGTGCATTCTGCATCTTACAGGATATGGGACCCTACACAGCTGGCATGTGGAAAAACAGAAGCACGATAGTAATACGTACGCCCGATGGATCATTTAACAAGTGGGAGCCGGTATTTCAAGAGATCGGAGCTTCAGTGGTACTAAATCCGGTCTGGATCCAGGGTGAATTACAGGGGCAGCAGCAGCGGGGAAATACAATGATCAAGACCATGCAGGATGTGGCCCGTATTGGAGAGGAAATTCAAAAGGGCCATGCTGAAACCAACGCCAAAATACATCACCAGGTATACCTGACACTGACGGAACAGGAAGATTACATTAACCCATACACCAATGAGGTTGAAATGGGAACCAATCAGTGGGATTACAGGTGGGTGGATGACCTTGGCAATGTGCTCTACACAGATAATGAAGATTACAATCCCAACATTGACATAGAACTACAGATGGATGGCTTTAAAAGAAGTAAGGTAAAACGATAAAATCGTAAAAAGTCGTCATTCTTGGGCATTTCAGGCTGCCAGTTTTACAGATTTTTTGTAACTTATTCATTTTCAAAAATCATCTGAAAATCATCTGATTTCAGCCGCTTTACCAACAGAATTAAGTTGATTGATGTATAGATTGTCATCTCTCTTCTCAAGGACCTATTCTCATAGAATATACATTTTTCTATCAGGCTTTGCTATATTCATCGGTGGACTGATCTACATTCTCCTCCGGCCATCAGAACATTTATTTTTTGGGTGGATCAGCCAGGCGGGACTTGACCACTGGATCAGCCCGGCAAGGTCTGTCCCCTATGCACTTGGCCAGTTTATCCCGGATTGGATTGTTTTCTCCCTGCCCAATGGATTATGGGCTTTTGCCTACGCCCTGCTGATCACCATATCTGGTACGGGAGTAAATCCTGGATAAAATATTTCTGGATGGCCAGCATACCCCTACTGGTGCTGGGATTTGAAATATTGCAGTACCCCGGACTTATTCCCGGAACCTTTTGTATTCAAGACATAGTCTTTGGTGTATTAGGACTAGTTCTTGGAATTTTTATCGGAACCATAAAAACCAAAATCAATAACTACCATGAAAAAGCATTTGAGTAAAAAAACATTATGGCAATCCAATGTGTCGCTATTTGCAGCCGGATTTATCATTTTTCTTGCAGTCGGATCTCTCGATCTGGAGATTGGACTGGTACAGGACACCTGGTACAATGAATCTACTGGGACATATACCCAGGAATCTATCATATTTCCGGACTTTGAACCTGAAAGAATAAATGGCTATATGGACGGATTAGGACGGTTTCATGGCCCGGTAACAATATATACGGGTTTATATGGAGATATAAGAGAAGAAGTATTTATGGTCCACGGAGTAAGGCATGGAGTATCCAAAACCACTCATCCCCAAACTCAGCAGAATGTGCCAGGACATGTAGAAACAGTATGTTATGATATGGGAAAAGTGATTGATTGCATGAAGTCCGCCAAATCAGGCACAACCTACCCTTCCTCCTTTGAAGAGCTTGACTACAGTTACCCATGGTACCGTAACAAGCTGATTTATTTGGGGCACGAAAAGTCATTCGTAGAGGCCTATCTGGATACCATGGATATGCTGCTGGATACCTATGAATTCGGGCCGGAGGAATTTGACTCTTCTTACAATGAGGTCCTGGACTCCCTGGAGGAAACCCGATTCGATACGATCTATAATCTTCACGGAACCCTTGTTTTATTATTGGGTATTGACGCAATCAAAAGCAATGAGTTCAGGATGTCCGTCTTTGACAGACATAGATCTGAGGGGCAGGGTCTTTTTTCCGTAATGAAGACCACATATCCGGGATCCCTGGAGCAAGTTATCCAGTCTGGTGTTGCTGAGACGGATTTTGAGAGGTTCTGTAATGAAATGGACAGCCTGATGGATGCGGATGATATTACCTATGGACCATTGGATCCAGGCAGATCCATACTTTGTTGACAGCCTCGATACGAGGATGTACAGGGCCATGAATTACATTCTGAATTACGATCTTTCAGGAGACGAGACTCAATCCTTGAAATCAATGGGACAATTGGCATTGAAAGCCCGTACCATGCAAACCTGGGAAATAGGCAGAATGGTCGGTGCCCTCTATAGTCAGGCGGTCATCGACTCTGCGGTCCAGAATGCCGCATTAGCTGTGTTCGGATTTATGATACTCTCGCTGGACAAGGGGGATATCATCAAGCAGGCTGTCAGGAAAGTCTGGATGGCAAAGTTGGAGGTCGTGAGTCCACCCACAGTCACCACGGCTTTTGAAAGCCAGCCTTCCCCCACAAGTATTGCGTTGACTGGATCTGTACTTGAGGACGGCGGTGCGGAGGTAACCACGAGAGGGATGGCCTGGGCCACTCATTATAATCCGACTACCAATGACCAAACCCAGAGCTCCGGCACAGGTCTGGGCAGTTTTACGGTGACCCTGGATGGGTTGACCGAGGGAGGCACCTATTATGCCAGGACCTACGCTACGAACAACGCCGGGACAGCCTATGGCAATTGTTATAAACTTATTCTTTCCGGGGCCGTTGGAATCGATCCCATACAATCGGAATCTATGGACCTAAAGGTATATCCCAATCCGGCTGCCGGCATCACTACAATCAGCTTCCATGCTGAATCATCAGAAGACTTGTCACTGACCATTGTCAATCTTAAAGGCCAGGCATTATATCATCGTGATATGGGCATGGTGTACTCAGGTGAAAATAGGTTTGAACTGGATCTTTCCAGCCTTCCGAATGGATTGTATTCTTGTCAGTTGAGCGGTAATGGAAGAATCAGGGGAGAGCAAAAAATTTTAATAGTACACTAGAGAAAGCCTGTAGTTAAACATGCTAAAATCAACATTGATCCATTGGTGGGTAGTTTTCATTATTCTGATGCTGGGCAGCTGTGCTGAGCATGAGATTTCTCCAAATCAATTTAAAGGAACTGATACCCAGAGGATCCGTTCAGCCATTGAAGCGGCCAAAGAATCAACCCGACAAGTTACTATTCCTTCAAGAAATGCCAACGGAACAAATCTGTGGTTACTGGACAGTGCCATCCTGATCCCGGGTAACATGACCATAATACTTGACAATTGTGTCATCCAGTTATCCGATCAGTGCAGGGACAATATGTTCAGGAGCGATAACGTGGGAATCGGTATTACAGATCCCGTCAGATTGGAGAACATAAGTATTATAGGCCTGGGAGATGTTATTTTAAGAGGAGCAAATAATCCCAGGGCTACGGGTGACGGAGCCAGGATACTGACTTTAAACCCGGCTGAAGAGAAAGAAAAAGGGAATTGGCGGGTCAGCTACGGCAGTGACGCAGGGAAGGAAGGGAAAAAGCAAAAGGGAGACTGGCGCAATATTATGATCCTCATGGCTCATGTGGATGGTTTCAAACTGGAAAATATTAACATTGAGAATTCCCATGCCTGGGCTGTTAGTTTTGAAAGGGTCAGAAATGCAGACATTTCAGACATCAGGATAAACAACCCTGAAATAACAAACATAGATGGAAGAGAAGTTCTGGTGTCTAATAAAGACGGAATAAACCTTCGCCATGGATGCAAGAATTTTCGCATCGATAATATTTCCGGTAGAACGGGGGATGATTTCATCGCTCTCTCAAGCCTTGATACAGGAGGTGATGGCCATGACAATGGAAATTTGAATTCTACCATGGTTACCAGCAGAAAATGGGGAGGGCCGGAAGATGATACAGAAGAGGTTGTCATCACCAATATTGCCTGCCAGACAAAATACAGGGGAGTAGCCATCAGGGCCAGTGATAGTGCCAGCATTCATGATGTGTATATAGATGGACTGATTTGCCGGGAATGGGATGGTTATACGAATTCAATTTTAATAGGAGGCATAGGCTATGGCAAACCTTCTTTTCCTGGTAAGATCAATAACATCTATGCTACTAATATCATAGGAAGCGGACGTTCATTAATTTTAATTGAGGCAGCTGTAGCCAACTGTTCGTTTATGAATGGCATATATACCGGAGATGGTGATGAAATTATCACCTATAAGATTGATAAAACTAAAACCATCAATATCCTATCCCGGAATTTAATTAAAGCCCATTAATGATTTTCATGGTAACCAAGTATCGTGGGGTACGTATAAGTTTTTTGTAATCAAGTCCTTATTTATTTAGCAAGGAACAAAAAACTTCAATCATGAAAAAAGCATTAATTGTTTTGCTGTTAGCTATTCCACTTGCAACGAGTGCACAGATCTATTTCAAAATGGATGCTGGCCTGGGTGGAGCCTTTACATTTGGGGATTTAAAGTCCTATGGAATAATGGCCCATCTTGAACCTAAGGTTTTCATTTTACCCAGTTTAAGTGCAGGGATCCGGTTTGAAGGAGATGCACTATTCGGTGGTTCCATTCCTGTTGATACAGAATCTGATCTCGAAGTGGGAATGTCAACTCGTGCTGCCATTCTGCTAAAAGGTGAATATTATTTTACGGATAATAAAACCCGTCCATTTGTAGGCTTTGGTCTTGGTACATATACCATTGCTAATACTTCTGCATCGGGGGAAGGCGAAGCTTCTATTGCCGCTGGAAATCATTTCGGGGTGGCTCCTGAGCTTGGAGTTACCTTTGGCAATTTCCGGTTATCTGCTATCTATCACATACTTACCGGTGACAACCTGGTTGAGATGTCCGCCGGATCTCCCGCAAATATCAGTATGAATTACCTCGTCGTTCAGTTAGGATTCAAAGTATTTACAATAGGAGCAAAATAAAGAAAAACCCAGCATTTGGGCTGTCTCGTAAGATTTGAGACAGCCCAAAAACATTTCTCTTCTCTCCTCCATTAAAGCATTCCTGGCAGGGATGATCCCATCTGTCTTCCATTTGGTTCAAGTACTTTATTTAATGACTTGACAGTCAAAGAAAAAATCAAATTTCCTAATATTTTCGGTACCAATTTAAAATAAACATAAAATTATTTATATATATTTATAACGCTGTTTGACAGCTATGATGTGGAGTCTCTAATAACTTTATATAAACAACGAAATAATCTTTTTTCTTACTAAAAACCCATTTTATGAAAACCAAACACATCTTACTCATATTTGTAATTTTTTCGATTCATCTAGCCGGAAAAGCACAACCATTCCTGCCAGGTGATAAAGTAATCAATGTCGGCCTGGGAATTGGCTCAACCTGGTATTCAGGATATGGATACAAAACAGGTTTCCCTCCTTTATCCGGTACTTTTGAATATGGTATAACCGAATTAGGTCCTGGTGTCCTTGGAATTGGCGGATATTTAGGATTTTCTTCTTATAAATGGGAAGATAGCTATTCAGGGACTATATATGGATGGAAATATTCAAGTACCATCATTGGAGCAAGAGGTAACTATCATTACAATTTCCATGAGAAACTGGATACCTATGCTGGTATGCTGTTAGGATTTAATATCATAAGTTCCAAAGCGACAGGTAACTGGCCTTTTGGTTATGATGTATCAGCCAATAGCAGTTCCTTCATCTGGTCTATTTATGTCGGAGGCCGGTGGTACTTTACTGATTCATTTGCAGCTTTTCTTGAGCTTGGATATGGCATCGCCTGGCTAAACATCGGGGTTGCTTTCAAATTCTAACCATGAATTACGAAAAACCTGGAGATTTTCTCCAGGTTTTTTTGCTTTCTAGATTATCTGATTCCTATGTTCCCAGGGGGTCAGATTGCACCCATCCAGTCCTTTATTTTATGATAACCAGTGGGATTGTTGATTTAAATGAATCACCTTTGATGTTCAGGTAGTACATACCCTCCGGTATTGTTGAGAGATCAATGGTAGCTTCCCGGCCTGACCAGGACCTGATTTCCCTTTTGACCAGTGCCCCAGTGGCATTATATACCTCCAGTTCCAACTGGCCGGAATAATCATGATCTATTTTTAGCGTAAATATTCCAGTCGAGGGATTTGGATATGCGATGGTCTCTACCGGTATGAGAACCTGCTGATCTATTCCGGTGATATCCGGCATCCAGTTCAGTATATTGGCATAAATGGTCTGCCTAATGTGAAGATTCTGGTTGTAATTCATCCATGCCAGATAGATGGTATCCCGAAGAATTTTCACATTTGGACTTATCTGTTCTGGCATAGGAATCGTGCCCTGGATATGATTATTGATAGATGTCGCCCGGTAATTGCCTCCGACTCTTTCCCCCTTGTTATCCATCTGCTGCAAATAGATAAAAGATGTGTCATTGGTCCGGAAATCTCCCCATGCAATAACAAACTTTCCATCCACATCCATACCAATGCTCATTCTAGTTGATCCATTAATGTTGGACTGCTCATCTGTGATCCTGGTATTCTTGCCTACACTGACCCCATCCGCATTATATAGTTGCGAGTACATTACCGTGCTGGTGTCATTTATTTCAGACCATGCAACCACAAAATTACCGCTTGTGTCACACGAAATTGCAATATTTTGGATATAGCGATACTCTTCTACTTGATTAACCTGGAAGGATTCCCCGACAGGCACTCCTTCTGGAGTATATTTTAGACCATGGATTTCTCCGCTAATTCCATCCAGCCAGACCATGATATAATTTCCTGAAGGGGTCATTAGGCCAGTCATGTCTTGCACATAAGACACATCGGGTTTTAGAACAATGGTATTCCCGACAAAATCCCCTGTTCCCGAAATTTTCTCAACCATCATGCTGTCAAATCCTGGAAGGAAAGCCCCAAACTGGTTGTTGCGATCTGTATAGAGGGATGAATAATATATCTGGATCATTTCGTCAGAGTTGCGTTGTATTCTCAGGGTATCTCCTATTTCATTCCCGCTATGGTCATAAACCTGTCCAAAAACAGACCATGCACCATCATACCCGGCATACATTATCATGAAATTCCCGCTGTCATTATGGGCCACCCTGGTCCTACTAACGCTAGATGGAGTTTTTACCAACTTTTGCGCGCTTAACTGGCTTCCCTGGGAAGTAATAGTTTTGAACGAGATTTCCCCTGATCCAGTTGTTTCCCATACAACAATCATTTCTCCTCTATTGCTTACTGAGAGTTGGTTCGCATAATAGTTAAAATCGTTGAGATCTGAAACCATGAAATCTGTCTTCACATAGTCCTGTGCATGCAAGGATGTGATTTGGCATATTGCCGTTAACGTTGAAATAGCTATGATACAAATGACATTTCTTATGTTAATTTTCATCATGTTACATATTTAGTTATGTTGTAATGTAAGTCTTTTTTCAATACAAGTGAAATACC
>CAVVYS010000012.1:0-198666 GCA_963752525.1 uncultured Bacteroidaceae bacterium
AGATACTGCTGACATAGAAGCGATCAAAAGGGCGAATGATACAGGACTTTTAGATGGTATAACCACCAATCCCAGTAAAATATTGGAATCTGGTAAAAAATTTCAAGACGTTCTAACAGAGATCTGCAAGATTGTAAAAGGACCCGTGAGTGCGGAAGCTGTTGCTGTGAAAGCAGAAGATATTGTAAAAGAAGCTGTTATAATTGCCGGATTGGCACCTAATATTGCTATTAAAGTTCCTATGACTCCTGAAGGCTTAAAAGCTTCCATGATGCTGGGCGAAAAAAATATCAAGGTAAATGTTACCATGGTATTTGCTCCTGATCAGGTCCTGCTGGCCATGAAAACCAATCCGGCTTTTGTAAGTATCGTAATAAGCAGGCTTGATAAAATAGGTGGTAATGTAGTAGCACTTATGAGGGATTCAGTTACCATTAAGAAAAACTATGGTTTCAAAGGTGAAATACTGGCAGCCAGTATTAAAAACAGGGCTAACGTGGTTGATTGTATGAAAGCGGGTGTTGATATTGTTACATTGCCTGAAAATATCTTCTTCGATATGTTTAAACATCCGCAGACTGACCAGGGCCTGAGCGAGTTTGATGTTGCCTGGGAGAAATTGATAAAAGCAGGACTGGTATAAGAAATATAAATGAAATCGGAAAGGAAATTTAAAGTAGCAGCTTTTGGAGAGGTCCTCTGGGATCTTTTACCCGATGCTTCACTTCTGGGAGGGGCACCTTTTAATTTCACTTACCGGATCAATTCACTTGGCAACGAAGGTGTAATGATCAGTGCTATTGGGAATGACACACTTGGCGAAAAAGCACTTAAAACCATTTCAGAATTGCAAATTTCAGATCGGTATATTCAAATAAATCCAGCATTATCCAACCGGGACAGTAAATGTCTTTTTTGATGAATTCAAAAATCCCGATTATGAAATTATCAGGGATGTTGCATATGATTTTGTAACATTCAATGAAAACCTGGAAGATCTTATCCCCCAGGTAGATTGTATTTGTTTCGGGACATTGGCTCAACGTAATCCCATTTCAAAGCAAACACTTCAAAAACTTCTAAAACACTTTAAGGGGAAATTCCGCTTATATGATTTAAATCTCCGTAAAGACTGCTATTCAACTGAAAATATTATTTCATCGCTCAATAATGCGGATATATTAAAATTGAACAAGCAGGAAGCAAATAAGTTAAATGACCTGCTTCAACTCAAGAAAAATGGATTGGTAGAAATTTGCATGGAGCTGATAAATTCCTATCAGCTTCAATACTGCGTAATCACGCTGGAGGAATATGGTTCTCTGGCTGTATCGGAAGGTGGGGAAGTGGTTTACAATCCTGGATTTAAGGTAAATCTTGCTGATCCTCTTGGAGCCGGCGATGCCTTCACCGCAGGGTTTGTTGACGCCCTGCTTCGGGAAAAATCACTGAATGAGGCAAGTGAATCAGGAAATCAATTGGGAGCACTGGTTGCTACACAACAGGGAGCAACTCAGAAAATAACACCCGATGAATTGAACAATATTGCCATTGAGAGTATTAGAATTTTTGATCAGCGTTTAAGTAAATATGTGATATAAATTAATCATTAACCCAATAAAGCAAAACTCATGAAAATTACATTAGTACCAGTTTATTTTGATCCGGGACGTGATGAAAATTTTGATAAGCATTTAGGCATTGTAAAAGATCTGTTAAAAGAAGATGCAGATTTTTTGGCGCCACATGCCCTTGGTGGACCCTTACCTGATGCAGATGCGGCTATTTTCCCCCAAATGCTCGGTGAAGCATATCATTTAATTGAAGAATTAAAAGCCGTTTCCATGCCTATAATGGTAATTACTTCTCTCTTTGGTACGGTAAATATGTGGGACTGGGAATTGGTGCATTATTTAAGAATGAATGGCATTACAACCATTTGTCCACCCACCCTCGATGATACTAAATTAGCTTGCAGGGGACTACTGGCAAAAAAGTTATTAGCCCAGAGCAAATTCGTGGTCTATCAGGACGATCCTGCAGGGCCAACAGGTCAGCAGTCTGAGTATTTTAAAAGATTTTACTGGCTCGAGAAAGAAGCATCACAAAAGATGTTCGAGAAATATGGAATAGAAGTAGAACAACGTAGTTTTATAGAATTAGGAAAAAAAGCAAGTCAGATTCCCGACAACGAAGCACAGCAGGTTATCGATAATTGGAAATCGAACCATAAAAGTATTTCCGGGAAGCCATTATTAAGTGCTATCAAGTTGTATATGGAGATCAAAAAGGAATATTCCCAGGAGGAGAATATACTTGCCATGGGCTTGAATTGTCTGAATGAATCCAAAAGTTGTGATACAACTCCCTGCCTGGCCTGGAATTTACTCTATGAGGAGGAGAACCTGGTTTGGGGTTGCGAGGCAGATATCATGACCATGCTCACCGAAGTACTTGCAGATAAAGTTTTGCAGGTGCCCTTTTTTATGACAAACCTTTACCCGTTTATTATGAAGAAGGCGGCTCTGGCACACGAACGAATACCTCATTTTCCTGAAGTGGATGAGCCCGACAACCATATCCTCGCTGCCCACTGTGGTTATTTTGGTTTGCTACCCGAAGTTTTTTCGGAAAAGTGGAATTTGCGTAAAAGAGTTCTCGCAATGGTTGATGAAAATGCGACCATGATTGATGCAACCATGCCGGTTGGCCCGATCACTTTGGCTAAATTCCAGCCATACCTGCATAAAATATCCCTGTCAGAAGCCGAGTTAACCGGCTATATTCAATATGAAGACTCAGATTGTTTGAACGGGGGTATCATTAAGGTAAAAGATGGGCAGAACTTCGTTGATAATGTTGTCTCACACCATTATATTGTGATGGAAGGCCATCAGAAAGCAGCCCTGAATTTAATTGCCGGTATTTTTGATTACGAACTGGAAATTATTTAATAGTTAAGGTTTAATGAATACTAGAAAAGAAATAAATATAGGGATTGTAGGTGCCCAGTTTATGGGACGGGCCCATTCAAATGCCTGGTATGATGTGGCCCAATTTTATGATCTTCCTTTTAAACCTGTCATGAAAGCTGCCTGTGACATTAATCCTGCGGCGGAAAAAGATTTTGCAGAGGCATTGGGATGGTTGTCTTTTGAAAGCTCATGGGAGACGCTGGTTAACCGTGATGACATTGATATTATAGACATATGTACTCCCAATAATTCTCATATGCCGATAGCCGTTGCCGCAGCAAAGGCAGGAAAACACGTGATCTGCGAAAAACCTGCCGCCATGAATGCCGGAGAGGCCATGCAAATGACGAATGCTGCTGAGAAAGCTGGAGTGAAGAACATGATAGCATTCAACTACAGGAGACTACCCGCTATTGGATTGGCAAAAAAAATGATTTCAGAAGGAAAACTGGGAGAGATTCATCATTTCAATGCGGTATATTACCAGGACTGGCTGGTTGACCCCGAATTTCCCTGGGTTTGGCGCCACGATGTAAAATTGGCCGGATCCGGAGCTCATGGTGATATGAATGCCCACACAGTAGATCTGGCCCGATTCCTGGTAGGAGAAATGGATTCGGTTTGCGGAGAGGAAAAAGTTTTTATCGACAGAAGGAAAATTCCGGAAACTGACCGTTTTGAAAATGTCACGGCCGATGATGCTACTACTTTTCTTGCAAAGTTTTCCAGTGGTGCAAATGGAAATTTTATCGCAACCCGCTTTGCAACAGGCAGAAAGAATTATTCTGAGACTGGAAATATTTGGAAGCAAGGGAAGTATTATTTTTAATCTGGAGCGTCTGAATGAACTGGAGTATTATTCCAGAGATGATCATTCTGCCGAGCAAGGTTTCAGAAACATTATGGTAACGGAGAACGAGCATCCCTACATTAATAAATGGTGGCCTCCCGGTCATATTATCGGCTGGGAGCATACCTTTATTCATGAGATTGGTGATTTCCTTATGGCCATTGCTGAAAAAGAAAAGATTGCCCCTGATTTTAGAGATGGCTATGAGTGTCAGAAGGTACTTGACGCTGTTATGGAATCCTCGAAGTCCCGCAAATGGATTGACATTTAGATAAAATAATAAAGATGAAAACGATTAAGGGACCAGCTATTTTTTTAGCGCAGTTTATGCGAGATGAAGCCCCCTTCAATAGCCTTGACGGGATAACATCATGGGTAGCTGATCTGGGCTACAAGGGTATACAGTTACCTGTGTGGGAGGATAGGCTGATCGATTTAAAACTTGCCTCATCATCCAAAACTTATTGTGATGAATTAAAAGGCAGGGTTGAGTCAAAAGGTTTAGAACTTGTTGAACTGGCTGCTTATTTGCAGGGACAGGTGATGGCTATTCACCCGGCCTATGAAACCATGTTCGATGCTTTCTATCCCAAAGGATTGACTCCAAAGGAAAGGACAGATTGGGCAACCGAGCAACTGATGATGACAGTAAAAGCATCCGTAAATTTTGGTACGAAAAATATCTCCGTTTTATCGGGTGGGTTTGCCTGGCACACCATGTATCCCTGGCCACAACGGCCTGATGGATTGATTCATGAAGCTTTTACTGAACTGGTTGCCCGTTGGATGCCTGTATTGGATCTTGCCGGAGAGAACGGCGTTTCCATAGGCTATGAATTGCATCCCGGGTCCGACCTGTTTGATGGAGCTACTTATGAAATGTTCCTGGAGATGTCAGGGGATCATGAGGCGGCTTGCATTACCTATGATCCGAGCCACATGCTGCTTCAACAAATGGATTATATTCAGTTCATTGAGATATTTGCCGATAAGATCAAAGCTTTTCATGTGAAAGATGCAGAATTCAATCCCACAGGCCGGAACGGGGTTTATGGAGGCTACCAGCCCTGGATAGATCGTGCCGGGCGTTTTCGCTCATTGGGCGATGGACAGGTTGATTTTAAGCGGATTTTCTCATTATTGACTGAAAAGAATTATGATGGCTGGGCCATACTTGAATGGGAAGATTGCCTGAAAAGTCCGGAACAAGGGGCAGAGGAAGGAGCACCATTCATCACTCAGCAAATCATCAATGCCACTGAAGTTTCTTTTGATGATTTTGCCGGAAATTTAACAAACAGGGACAGAAACAGGAGGATTCTCGGAATTTCCGATTAATTGATATACTACAAACCATTCTCAAATAATTTCCACATCATGGACGAGAGATCAAAAAAGAACCTTTTCCGCGCTTGTTTTTTTGCCTTGATGGCCACTTCTTTCGGATTTATGCTCCGGGCCATGCTCATTACCGAATGGGGATCAGAATTTAACCTGACCAAAACCCAGATGGGAGAAATAATGGGTGTAGGATTGTGGCCATTTGCAGTATCCATCGTTTTGTTCAGCCTTATCATTGATAAAATCGGCTATGGACGGTCAATGGTTATCGCCTTTATTTGCCACATAAGTTCACTGGTGATAACCTTATTCGCAAACGGTTATTGGATGCTTTACGTTGGCACTTTCATTTTTGCACTAGGAAACGGTGTTATTGAAGCGACCATCAATCCGGCTGTAATTACCATGTTCCCTAAAGAAAAGACAAAATGGATCAATAAGCTGCATGCTGGCTGGCCTGCCGGAATGGTGTTTGGTGGAGTACTGGCCATCTCATTGGGTGAATCAGTGAAATGGCAGTACAAAATTGCCATCATTCTTATCCCGATGTTGATTTATGGATTTTTAATGTTGAAGAAGAAATTTCCTGTTCAGGAGCGGGTTGCAGCAGGTGTTTCCTATAAGGATATGCTTAAAGAACTGGGAATTCTGGGAGCCCTGATCATCATATCGCTGATCGTTTTTGAAGTGGGAAATTTTTTCAATCTGTCTCTATATGTGGAAATAGGACTGATCATAGTGTTAACAGCGGCATTCGGATTTTATGTGAGGGTACTCGGGCACCCGATCTTTATTATCTTGTTATTAATAATGTTTCCATTGTCCACTGCTGAACTGGGAACAGATAGCTGGATCGTGGATCTCATGGCCAATGAGATGAAGGACCTCAATTTACAGCCCGGCTGGATTTTGGTCTATACTGCTTTGATTATGTCCATTGCCCGCTATTTTGCCGGACCTGTTATCAAAAAGCTTAAACCTTCAGGCTTGCTTATTTTTAGCTCTGCCATTGCAGCAGCAGGTTTGTTCTTTCTTTCTTTATCAACCGGCATCATCATCTTTATAGCTGCTACCATATACGGATTCGCTAAATCTTATCTGTGGCCTACTATGATAGGTATTGTTGGTGAACGTTTTCCCAAGGGGGGGGCTTTGACTTTAAATGTAACCACTGCTGTCGGAATGATGGCCGTAGGGATCGTAGGGGCTGTTTTTCTGGGATTTGCCCAGGATAAAGAGATCGATAATAGCATCGCTGAATATGACAGGTTGAATAATACCAGTTTACAGGAGGAATATATCAACGTCGAAAAGAAAAGTATATTCGGAACCTACCAGTCCCTTGATGTTGCAAGGTTCGAAACCGCTCCGGAACAGGAAAAAGAAATTATTGAGACCAGCATGATTAAAGCGAAAAAAGGAGCATTGAAAATAGTAGCTGTTCTGCCTGTCATAATGCTTGTGGCTTTTATTCTCTTGTTTCTTTATTTTAAGAGAAGGGGAGGTTATAAACAGGTTGAGATCCTTGAATAAATGGAACCTGATTAAAAATTAGAGTAGCACCCTTGTGCAGACTTAATAATTTATGTTATGTAATTAATATTAAAATCATCATGATGAGAAAAATCGAATCTTTAATTATCACATTTCTAATTGGATTATTTGGACTTGCACAAGCCCAGCAGAATCCGGTTAACTGGGTCCATATTTCAAGCAAAACAGGAGGTATCGAAGCACCCAACACAGGAGAACAACAGACCTCTTCAGCAGTTGCTGATTTCGACAATGACGGGATAAATGATTTTTGTATCTCTGAAAGAACCAATGCCCCGGCAATGGTCTGGTATCAGCGAAATGAGAACGGATGGAAAAAATATGTAGTGGAAGACAGTATCGGATTTATTGAAGCAGGAACAACAACCCTGGATGTTGATGGTGACGGCGATATGGATATTATTGCCGGAGGTGAGGGAAAAACCAACCAGGTTTGGTGGTGGGAAAATCCATATCCTGATTTTGAGAATGTCAAATCATGGAACAGGTACCTGATCAGGAATTCAGGTGGCAATAAAATTCATGACCAGATGGTAGGAGATTTTGATGGGGACTGTAAACCGGACCTTGTATTCTGGGCTCAGGGCGACCAAACGCTATATTTTACCCGTGTACCATCTAATCCTAAAGTATTGTCAGAGTGGAAATTAATTCCTGTCTATAAATATTATAAAGATGGACAGATGGAACAGCATGGAACCTATCCGACTTTCAAAGGAACCAATGAACACGAAGGTCTGGCAAAAGCAGATATTGACGGTGATGGCATACAGGATATTATCGGAGGTGGTATGTGGTTTAAATATGCAGAAAACAATGAGTTTGCCTTTAATACGATTGATGGGGCATATACATTCAGTCGTTCAGCTGTCGGGCAGCTAATTAAAGGAGGGAGACCCGAAGTTATTCTGGTTGTTGGTGACGGATGGGCACCTATGTATATGTATGAATATCAGGAGAACACATGGGTAAAAAAAGAATTGTTACCAAAGATCAGTAACGGTCACTCATTAAGTATAATCGATTTTGACGGGGATGGTAATCTCGATATATGGAATGCCGAGATGACACTTTTGGGTAATACAAATGCTACAAACAGGATTCTTCTGGGTGATGGAAAAGGTAATTTCCCTGAAGAGATCATTGTTTCACAAGGCATTGACGTTCATGAATCCGAAATTATCGATCTTGATGGAGATGGAGATCTGGATATTTTGGGAAAACCATATAATGGTGATGTGCCACGTCTTGATATATGGTTGCAAAATGGAACCGGCGAAATAATTTCAGCCAGAGAAGGGGCATTTACTCAGCCTTTTGGTATTCAGCTTTACTCACTGCGTTTTGAACTTGCCAAAGATGTTCCATCTACACTTGCCCTTCTTAAGCCAATGGGGATATCTGAAGTGGAAGTCTCAGATTATTACGGTTATACATCAAAAGATTTTAAGAAACTTTTAAATAAAAACAAACTGAAATGTACCAGCATGATCTTTGGGTATGATCAGTTTGAAAATGATATTGAATCAATTACCAGAGATGCAAAACTGTTTGGGGCAAAGTATGTTGGTATTGGGTGGATTCCTCACGATAAAGCCTTTGGAAAGGAGTCAGCAGCAAAAGTGATCAGTGACTTCAATGCATTTGGGGCCAAGTTGAAAAAAGCGGGTTTAAGGTTTTTTTACCATCCGCATGGTTTTGAGTTTAATACACCTGATGGGAACATGATGGATGTAATTATTGAAGGCACCAAATCTGATCTGGTTACCTATGAACTTGATGTTTTTTGGGCGCTCCATGGGGGAGCAGATCCACTGGCATATCTTAAAAAATACCCAGGAAGGTTTGAATTGATGCATCTTAAAGAGCTTAGGCATGATGTACCGGGGAACAATACCGGTTCAGCACCTGATGAGACCAGCGTATCACTGGGCCGAGGTGTAACCAACTGGCCACTGCTACTCAGGCAGGCTGCAAAATCAGGAGTAAAAAAATATTATATTGAAGATGAAGCGAAGGATGCCATTGACCAGATCCCTCTGACAGTGGATTTCCTGAAAAGTATGCAATAAACATTTAATCAAATGAATCGACAATTTCCTGAAAATAAATGGAGTTTTTTTTCCTTCAAACCCAGGAGCAAAAGTATCCTGTCTGCTTGTATTCTTTTTGGTTCTTTTCTGGTCTTGTATTCCTGTAATCCTTCTTCTCACCTCACATTCAAGCACCATGTAGTAGCTAATCCCCTGCCAAACACTGAGTGGGGTACAGGAGGTTTTACACTGGTTGATTATGACAGAGATGGTGATCTGGATGTCACCATCCAGTGCCGTTCAGATGATGATAAGGTATACTGGTACGAATATCGCGGTGCTGATAACTGGATACAACATTATGTTGGAACAGGAAGAGAATATCAATTGGGTGCCACTGCTATTGATGTTAATAGAGATGGTTATATCGACCTGGTTCTGGGTCATGTGTGGTTCCAGAATCCAGGAAACTTAGAAACCGAACCTGATACTGAATGGGAAGAACACTATTATAATGGCGATATGTTAGAGGAGAATCATGATATTGTTACCGCAGATATTGACCTCGATGGCACGGTAGAAATTCTTATGTATAATCAAACTGCCAGCACCCTGCGATGTTATGATATAAGTGATCCCTACAACTGGACTTATAAAGATATTGCCACAGATGTTAATGAAATTGATGTGCATTCCGGTTTATTCCCCAATGGAATTGTTGATCTTGATAATGACAATTATCCAGATGCAATTATGCCTACATACTGGTATAAGAATCCAGGGGGTTCAAGTGAAGTATGGGAAAAAAGGGAATATCCATATATCCCCATTCTTCCCAATCCATATGGGATGGGTATGAGAGTTTGGGCGGGCGATATGAATGATGACGGATTTAACGATATTGTATATTCCGATTGTGATGTCCAGTTTTCAAAGGTTTATTTACTCATCAATGAAAATGGAGGAGAGACCTGGAAGAAGGAAGAAATTCCTCTTCCGGAAAGCAATGTTGGAGAATCAGGATCATTTCATTCGCTACAGGTGGCAGATTTCGATAATGACGGCGACCTCGATATATTTGCCGGCGAGCAGGAAGACCCTAATCAATTAATGAAACCTGAAGGTTTGCGTGAACGTGGCATAATTTTTCAAAACATTGGAACGGTTAAGGACCCACAGTTTTCACCCATTATTATTCATGAAGATAATCCTGGCTGGCACGATGCACAGATTGGCGATGTCGATGGCGATGGGGATATCGATATCATGAGCAAAGTTTGGAATGCTGATGAGACTGCTTATCACATCGATTATTGGGAGAACAAACTTAAATAAGCATGAAGAGGAATATGGCACCGGCGAAATTATTCCTACTAAATTAAAACTGGCCAACATGAAAAATAGAAATATTATTTCGATTGTTTTGTTAATGACTTTTACCGGGCTTATATTTTCTACCTTTTCTTCATGTAAAAGCGGATCAACAACCGAGAAGGAAAAAGGATACTGGGAACTGATGATATTGGATGGTAAAGCCGATTTGATCAACACCGGTTGTCTTGGGGCGGCAGATATTGATGGAGACGGAAAAGAGGAAATGTTCGTTGGAGGTACAGGTGGATTGTTATGGTACCGCCCCGACACATTCGAGAAAGGAGTAATTGCAAACGGGAATTTCCATGTCGGGATGGTAATGGAAGATGTTGATGGCTGTGGACGACCGGAGCTGTTTGTCGGTGAAGAGAGCAGCAAACCTGGTATATGGATGCTTTCCTGGTATAAACCCGGAAAGGATTTGTCCCAGCCCTGGGAAAAGTATATAATTGAGCCGGCTTTTGACGGAGGCCCCCACGATATAGTCTTTGCAGACCTGGATGGTGATGGAGAAAACGAACTTGTTTCTATTGCATGTTATACCCCTACTCCAGGAATATTTGCTTTTAAACGCGGACCCGATATCAAATCTCCATGGACCAAGTATGCCATATCTGAAGGATATTTTACAGAAGGGTTGAGCATTGGCGACATCACGGGCGATGGCAGGCTTGAGATCGTCTGCGGACCCGACTGGTATACTCAGCCTGCAGGTGGAGCACTCTCCGGACATTGGATCAGGCATACTTATGCGCCTAATTTCAGGGAAATGTGCAGAACTGCCCTTGCCGATATTACAGGCAATGGGCGTCTTGATATAGTGATAACAGATTCAGAATACATGGATGGATATTTATCCTGGTTCGAAAACAGGGTTGTTGAAGATCCTGAAAATCCCTGGATAGAGCACAGACTGGAGGAGGGAATGATTTATTCACATTCCCTGGAAATAAAACACAATCCCAGGACAAAAGAAACCCTCATATTTGTGGCTGAGATGGCCAAGGGTGGATGGAATGCTCCTTATAATTATGATGCACGATTGATGACCTTAGTGACGAATGATGGTGGAAAGACTTGGGATAGAGAAATCCTGTACAAGGGTGAAGGCACTCATCAGGCAATCATGTATGATATCGATGGTGATGGAGAGCTGGAAGTATTGGGGAAAACCTGTTCCCAGGTGGATGAAAACACCAGGGTACAGATATGGAAGCATAAAGCAAAACCATCGCTGGACGTAAGCTTTAAGCACACATTAATTGACAGGGATAAACCAAATACAGCAACAGATATTATGGCTGCTGATGTTGATAACGACGGTAAACCGGATGTGGTTTGCGGCTCTTTCTGGTATAAAAATCCAACCTGGGAACGGTATGATATTCCAGGGATATTTCAGGTTTTGAATAATTATGATATTGATGGTGATGGAAAAGTTGAATTTACATCGCTGAAAAGGAACCCCCAGGCAGCAGCCAGGGATGATTACGGTGGATTGCTGTCAGGTGAAATATGGTGGATAAAACCCATTGATCCTATAAACGGACAATGGGAGGAATACCGCATAGGAAAGATAGGGGGAGACTGGGCACATGGAAGTGCCATTGCACCATTGCTCCCTGGAGAAAAACTTGCGCTTGTAACCAGCTATCACAATTCTGAGGCAGATGGGAATCCTCCTGAGATATTTGAAATACCCGATGATCCAAGGAGTACTCCCTGGCCCAGGAGAGTGCTTGCGGGTGTAAAATACAATGAAGAATTGATCCCATATGATTTAGATGATGATGGTATTCTTGATATAGTCGGCGGAGAATACTGGTTTCACAATCAGGGAGATGGAACATTCAAGGCTTTCCTGACAGATGCAGAATCCAAAGCAGCAAGAATCGGTTTGTCGGATTTTAATGATGATGGACGAATGGATATTGTTGTAGGGCAGGGAGTTATGGACTCTCCGAATAAAACCATACCGCACTCTCAGCTTTTTTGGCTTGAAAATCCAAAAGATGCCAGGGATGTTCCGTGGAAAAAGCATGCGATCGATATAATGCGATGCGCACATTCATTGGGTGTCGCAGATCTGGATAATGACGGAGAAGAAGAAATAATAGCAGCAGAGCATGATCCATTCTGGCCATACAGGAAACGTTGCCGGCTGATGGCTTATAAGAAAGCCAATCCTGAAGGGACAGCATGGTATCGCTATCTCATAGACAGCCGTTTTGAACATCACGATGGAGCAAAGATATTTGAGATTGAACCCGGACGCATAGGTATCATAAGTCACGGCTGGAAGGACAAAATATATGTTCACCTGTGGGAGGTAGTTAAGAACTAAATACGGAACTTGCCATAATCTCTTTACTGTAAAATGATAAAAAGAATAGGCATTATTACCAGTGGTGGTGATTGCGGGGGACTAAACGCCGTTATTAAAGGTGCTTCACAAATGACTGTTTTTTTCGATTGTGAGGCATACCTGATCACCAATGGTTATGCAGGTCTTTACAATCTTATCGAACACGATACTTTATTAAAACTTGACGCAAAAAGGATTGACTCAATAAGACCTATTATGGCCGGTTCAGAAGCAGGCCATTCACGTGTTAACATTTCAAAGATCAATGACCCCCAAAAATACCAGCGTATCAAAGCCGGGCTTGAAAAGTTTTCTATTGATGCTTTAATTATTGCCGGGGGTGACGACACCGGCAATGTTGTGGTTGACCTGAACAGGAGCGGGATCCCTTGTATACACGTCCCAAAAACAATGGATCTGGACCTGAATACATATTCTGTTGGAGGAGATTCTGCAGTAAACCGGATAGCCAATTATATTGAAGAGATAAAGACCACCGGCCGCACACATAATCGAATAATGATACTGGAAGTATTCGGAAGATATGCAGGGCATACTACTTTCAGGGGAGGTATTGCCGGTGATGCCGATTGTATTCTTATTCCGGAAATTCCAGTTGATTTCGGGGTGGTCTACCAGCATTGCAGGAAAACGCTCATGCGTCGTATCCGTGAAAGTGAAACGCATAATGGAACATATATTATTGTTGTTAATGAAGGCTTACATGATCATACCGGTGTCAAAACAGCTGATGAGACTGTGGCTGCTGATGCATTTGGTCATAAGAAACTTGGCGGGTCCGGTAAATTTGTACGTGAACAACTTAATAAATACCTGTTAGCCGATGCTGAAATGAAGACATTTTACAAAGATATGGGCCTTTTTATTCAGGATATGAATATGCTGCCGGAAATAAGGGAATCAGTTCCCAAATATCTTATTCGTTCAGGATATTCATCTGCATTGGATATTAATTTCGGTAAAGATCTGGGTGCTGGTGCAGTAATTTTACTGCAGGATGGTATCACAGGTGTTACGGTTACCGGCCTAAAGGAAGGCAAAGTACAGTATATGGATATAGGAATGGCGATTGAACAAAGATTGGTAGACATGAATATGGTTTCGTTTTATGAATGTATGGGGATCTGTTTTGGCCGAATTCCGGAAAAATATATCGGGACTAAAGGAGTGACCGATGAAACATGGAAATATTTATAGCATTAAAATGATATCATATAAAGAACTGGGGTTTGTCAATACCCGCGAAATGTTTAAAGGAGCCTACAATGATGGTTATGTTATAGGGGCCTTCAATTTTGTTTGTCTGGAGCAAATGCAGGCCATTACGGTTGCCGCAATGGAAACACAGTCTCCATTTATCATGCAATGCTCAGCAAATGTGCGTAAATATATTCATCCCATAATGGCCAGACACATGGCCACAGCCTGTATTGAGATAATCCGGTCAGAAGGTTTGAATATCCCCATGGCATTACACCTCGATCATGGGACCACTTATGAAGAGTGTAAAGCTGCTATCGATGGTGGTTTCTCCTCAGTAATGATAGATGGCTCGGCGCTACCCTTTAAGGAAAATATTGGGCTGACAGCCAAAGTAGTTGAATATGCCAAAAAACACGATGTTACTGTTGAAGGTGAATTAGGTATTGTTTCGGGAATTGAAGAAGACATTGAACATTACGAGTCGCGTTTTACAGATCCGGGAGCAGTTCAGGAATTTGTTGAAAAATCGGGTGTCGACAGTTTAGCCATATCTATTGGTACCTCACACGGTGTGGTTAAGATCAAGGTTAAACCGGGAGAGCCTGTTCCACCTTTGCGTTTCGATATACTGTCTGAAGTCGAAAAACGACTTCCAGGTTTTCCAATCGTTTTGCATGGAGCATCTGCAATTCCCCAAAAATATGTTGACATGATCAACCGCTATGGGGGGAAACTTGATCAGGCACAGGGAATACCTGTTGAGCAGGTAAAGCAAGCTGCGGAAACATCGGTATGTAAAATAAATATTGCCTCTGACGGGTGGATAACCATGACAGCCGTGTCCAGAAAAGTTTTGGCAGAGAATCCTGCCATCATTGATCCCCGGAAATTTCTTGCCCCGGCACGCGATGCAATGAAAGAGATGTACATTTCTAAAATGATAGAAGTACTCGGCTCCGCCGGGAAGGCAATAATCTCTGGTAAATAACAGAAAACAAATCATTTATAAGGATAATAGAATGAAGACCAATGAGGAATTATATCAGGAACGTTTGAAAAGATATGTAACAGCATGTTATAATGAGCAACCTGACCGTATTCCTTTGCGTGTCTTTTCTGAGGAGTTATCATCAAAATATGCCGGGTATAGCAATTTCGAGGCGGCCATAAATCATGAATTGCAGTTTGAGGTAAATCGGAAATTTGCTGTTGATCTTGGATGTGATGCCATTCAAACCAACTCTATCGTAAACTGGGCAGGTATGATGAAAAGTATTGGCTGGAAATACGCAAAATTTCCAGGTATTGAACTGCCCGCTAACTCATGCACTCAATGGACAGAACCAATTACAGAAGGAGAAGCTTTTTTGAAAGAAGATGAATACAACACGCTTATTAATGATCCGACAGCCTTTATAATGAACCAGTGGCTTCCACGTTTTACATCTCATATAAATCCTTCAGGGGGACCCGTAAGTTTTGAGCACAATATGTCATTTGTGAATGGAATGGTTGCCTACAATCAATTCTTTAACGAGTGGGGGAATGCTCATGTAAGGTTGATCGATTCAGGGATTGTACCGGCTGTCAGCTCAACCCTTAAAGCTCCGCTGGATATTATGGGAGACAAGTTGCGTGGTTATATGAATCTGGTAACCGATTTACTGGAAAGAAGAGATAAAGTGATAGAGGCCTGCCATGCCTTAATGCCACATTTATTGCACGTTGTTTTAAGCAACGCTGACCCGGATAAAGAAATTCCATCCATTATCTGGATGCACAGAAGTCATGTCCCCTTTATTTCCCATGAAGATTTTAATGAAATATACTGGCCTACCCTGAAGCCCATCATTGAAGAACTTTGGGCGAATGGACATCAAATCATTCTTTATGCCGAAGGTGACTGGACTCCGCATCTGGAAGCATTTGCCGAACTTCCCGAGAAGAGCGTAATTTTCCATATTGATAAAACAGACTTTCTGAAAGCACATGAGATCCTGGGTAAAAAATTCTGCCTTAGTGGAGGAATACCTAATTATATGTTGTCCCACGGCGATGCTTCAGAGGTACGCAGCTATTGCAAAAAAATAATAGATAGCATTGCTCGAGACGGGGGTTACATCATGGATGCCAGTGCATTAATTATGGATGATGCAAAGATTGAAAATGTAAAAGAAATGATTGATTTTACACTCAACTACGGTGGATACACCAGAACCCCAACAATCAAAGACCTTAATGAATTAAAAAACATAAGGAGACCCAAGCCAGGTCAATATTTATTTCAGCAATTTAAGAGGCCTCCGGGTACCTGTATTCCCTGGAGTGAAAAACGAAACGATTTTACAAAGTTTATTGAAGATGAGAACATTGTTCGGCAAATGTGGGAAAAAATTGACTCACAGGGTTATTCTTTTTGCTGGACAAACTTAACCTGGTAACATTGTATATTTTGCATTTCTAAATTAAAACTAATTAATATGCTTCCCCTGAACAAAGCCAGATTGATCAAACTGTTACTCCTTTTAGTAATTGTAAACCTCTCCCACTCCTGTAAAAAAACACCCGCAGAAGAACAGGGATTTTCATTTGCTTTTTTAACCGATATCCATGTCCAGCCTGAAAGCATGGCAACAGAAGGATTTGAGGCGGCCATTGCAAAAGTCAATAAGCTGAAGCCTGATTTTGTAATTACCGGGGGAGACCTCATTATGGATGCCCTGGCCCAGACACATGGCAGGGCAGATTCCCTGTATAACCTTTATGTTGAAACTTCCAGTGGATTTAAAATGCCGGTCCACAATACCATGGGGAACCACGAGGTATTTGGCTATTATGAGCAGAGCGGGGTAGATGAGACCCATCCCCTTTATGGTGACAAGATGTTTGAAAACAAGCTTGGTAAAAGATATTATGTTTTCGAATTTAATGGATGGCGCTTCTATATTCTTGATTCCATTGATGAGTGGAAAGAGGGCGGCTATTATGGCTATGTGGACCAGGAGCAGATGGACTGGTTGAAGGAAGATCTTGCCGGAGTGGATCCCGAGACGCCCATTGTTATCAGCGTACATATCCCCCTGATTTCCGTATTTACCCAGCTTGACGTAGGATCAACAGCACCTAATGGCAGGGGATCTGTGGTCACAAATTCCCGGGAAATACTGGAGCTTTTCAAGGAACATAACCTTAAGCTGGTACTGCAGGGACACCTTCACTCAAACGAGGATATTTATGTTTATGACACCCACTTTATCACCGTTGGTGCGGTAAGCGGAGGTTGGTGGAAGGGCCCGCATCGTGGCTTTGAAGAGGGCTTCCTGATGGTGAATGTTTCAGGTGATGAGATGGAAACCGAATACATTGACTATGGATGGCAGGTGGAGGAATGATGCCCTTCTGCAGACCGGCGGGATAGGAGGTAATCTCCCCGTATTCGACTATATACCTGGTGAAGGCAGGATTATCTATTACATATTCCATTTTTTCAAAATGATTTTATCGCGTACACTATTTTGTAAAGTTTTTAGGCTGTGGACCGTAAATCAGGACGTCCGCCATGACTATACCATATCCCTCCTCGGGATTTTTCCACTCTATCCGGACCTTATGGCTGCCGTCCGCCAGGTTGTATTTCCATGTAAGTTCATTCCTGCGTTTTAGATAGTAAGTAGGAAGTATGGCCTTTTCATGGAGCTCGTCATCGATGTAAACATCCAGTAACAGATCCACATCTTTCTTTTCTGATTGAAATTTTTGGGACCTGCCCAGAAGAACAAAGCCCGTCCCATTAAAATCAAAATTATATTCCAGTTCCCCACCACTCTCCAGCTTCCTTCCATCCCATCCGAAATCCATTCTCTGTATGGGGTAATGCCCATCAAAGGCTTTTTCGTACTGAACCGGCTTGGGTTCTTCAAGTACTATGGTCAGCATTTCTCCTTCCACTTTTCCTCCATGGCTTTTTATCATTTCAACCGCATGCTTATGGCTCATATCATAGGCATCGTTCAAAGAAATGGTTGTGTATTTGAAGTCCATATCCTCTACCTTCTCTATCCCCTGTTTCCAGTAGGCCGGGATATTGTCGTATCCCAGGACAGTCCCCAGGATACCCCCTGAACTGGCCGGATTACAATCCGAATCCTGTCCGCACCTTGTGCTGATATCCACGGTTTTTCCAAAATCCCCTTTCCCGTAAAGCAAACCAATCACTATATAAGCGGCATTGATCCTGGCATCTATGTTGAATGTTTTAAAGACACCATTCGGACAACCGACATCGGATGACCATTTCCTTTCTGCCTCGAACCAGGTCTGCTTCCAGTCTTCAGGGTACTGGTAATACCAGTTAATGACATCATTCATACATTGGTAAAATTCACTTTCAGCCGGAATGCTCTTAAGCGCTTCCTTCACGATCATTTCCACATCCTCTGTATAGAAAGCAAGGGAATACATGGCAGCAACATATACTCCTCCATACCATCCGTCACCATAATTCATAATATGCCCAACCCGGTTACAAATTTCTGAGGCTGGATTGACCATGCCCGGACTCATCAAGCCGGCAAAATCGGCTTCGATCTGGAAATCGATGTCATCCGCATGGGGATTGTTCTCCCAATGCCCGGAGGCCGGGGGCAAAATCCCCTGAAGAATGTTGTAACGGGCGGACTGGTTAGCATGCCAGAGGGCATATTCTGCATTCGCAAAAGCATGGGCATGAGATGATGCAGGTGCATCGATGCCTTCTTTGTCTATTACTTCTACAAAGGTCAGGTCCATATAAATGTCATCATATAATCCCGGTCCATTTAAATAGTACCATTCCATTTTGGTTTCATCCCATTCAATCGGTGTATAATCCTGGATCATACTGCCATTGAACTTAAATTCTGTTGGTCCCCCATAGGTGCATCCAATGGTCTGGCCAGCCCATCCTCCCTTGATCTTGTTCATAAGCTCAGCTTTTGAGAGGGAGAATTCAACCGGATAGCCGGGAGACGCTGGCCCTTGCGAATTGTCCATTGTGCCTGTACAATTAAACACGAGCAGTATTCCAATAATTAATCCTGTATTTTTCAAGAAGTAAAATAAGTGAGTTTTCATCTTATTTGAATTTTATAAATTAAGAAGCACTAATATATTGATTCATTTCAAGAAATACCACGACTATTTTATTTACCTGAAATCAAGTTTTGTGTCTTGTTCAGAATCCGAAGATTTATTGATTATCTTTATTCTTCAACAGAATTTTTACCTTAACAATATGCCCGGTAAATTCCTGATCATCTTCAGATCCTTGTATGTATGCTGCCTTCTTTTTTATGGCAGTTGCTCAGAGAAGATCACACTTGAATCCCTGCTTGAGGAAATGGTTGACCGGAAAAACCTGAGCTATTTTCCGGGGAATGAATATAAACATCAACAGTTCAGCAGCTATAACCGAGCCTCGGTTTCACCTGAAAATGATGGGTGGTTCGAAAATTATGATATGTCTCATTTTATCCGGGTAGATAGCATAAATGGAAGACGTGAATTTGTTCTGCTTGATGCTGAGGGACCCGGTGCCATTGTCAGATGGTGGATGACATTTTATAAAGCTCAGCATGGAATTTTACGGATATATATTGATCAGGATACCATTCCCATTATTGAAGGAGCCCCTGATGAGTTGGTAAGCGGTCCCCTGCTTACTTCATCTCCACTTGCTGTTTCTGTGCAGGCCGGAGCCGATCTGGGTGAGGAAGGCAGGGATTATGATCATAACTTATATGTTCCCCTGCCTTTCTCTAAAAATTGCAGGATTACCTATGAAAACGATTCAATTGTTTTACTTCATAACCGTGAGGGTGTAATGATTGAAGAAGGTTATTATTGGCCAGATGTGTTTTATAATATTGGTTGTAGATTTTACACAAAAAACACGAATGTTGAATCCATTACCAGGAAAGCCCTAATTAGGGCCAGGCCACTAATGGAGAAAGCGGGAAGATCTCTGCAGGACAATATAGCAAACTCAGAAATCGAAGAAGACATTGATCAATTATTGCTGCCCGGGGATTCGGTGGTTTTTGGATTCCGGCAAAATCAGAAGGCCATCAACCATTTGATGATTGACCTGAAGGCATCCAACATGCCTCAAGCATTACGATCTACCTTATTAAAGGCCTCTTTTGATGGACATCAGACCATCTGGATACCCGTTGGTGAATTTTTTGGGACAGGATATAGTTTGAATCCGCATAAAACATGGATGAACCAGCGGGATGAAAGGGGTAGAATGGAATCATTCTGGATAATGCCTTTTTTGGAAAAATGTGAAATTGTTATAATAAACTACGGAAATGAAAACATTGAAGTGAAAGGAATGGCAGGTCTGACACCTTACAAATGGACCGACAGAAGCATGTATTTCGGTGCTTCATGGCATGAATACCGCCATATTAAATCCAAAGATGAAAATGGTTCTCCATTTGACCTGAATTTCATTTCTATCAAAGGAAAGGGAGTTTACGTAGGAGATCAGTTGACCCTCTTCAATAACACATATCATTGGTGGGGCGAAGGAGATGAGAAAATTTTCGTCGATGGTGAGTCTTTCCCATCAAGTTTTGGAACTGGCTCAGAAGATTACTTTGGTTATTCTTTTGCGAGACCTGAGCCATTTTCACATCCTTTTTTATCACAGCCAGAGGGAAAAGGAAATACAGATTGGGGCCTAACCGTGAACATGAGACACCGTTCTCTTGACGCGATACCATTCAATCTGTCAATCAGCTCAAATATTGAATTATGGCACTGGGCAACAGTTTCCATGAATTTTGCTTTGACAGCCTATTGGTATGTACATTTTCCAATTGAACAAAATATAGAACCGGATATACAAAGCATTCGGCATCCGGTGGCAAAATCAACCAAAGATTTCAGGGAATGAAACTATACGTACTAACAATTAGCCTGGTAATATTTAGCCTTCAAGCCTGCCATAAATCAGAACAAGTAGTTACGACAGGCAGTTTATTAAATGAAATGACCGATTTAGCCAGGTTGGCCGAATTTCCGAGTGAAGCATACAGAACTGTCCAGTATTCATCTTACGACAGGAGAAGTATAAAACCAGGAGATTCTTTCTGGTTTGCAAATGCAGATGGGTTTGGCAACGAACCCATTCCCGGATTTGAAGAGGTCCTGAAAAAACCGGATACAAATGGCATCGGGCAATACCTTATTTGCGATATTCAAAATCCAGGAGCTATTTTACGTCTCTGGACCGCAGGAATAAATGGAAAAATCAGATTATTCATAGACGACATGAGTATGCCTGTCTATGAAGGATCTGCGGAGGACTTCTTTTGGAAAACAATGGAAGTATTGTCCGAAAATGCGATAAAAATGGACTCCCTGCAAGCCTTCAGACAATTTGATGCCGTATATTTTCCCATTCCATTTGCCAGGAGATGCAGGATAGAGTGGATTGGAAACATACAGGAAATTCATTTTTACCACGTAGGTGTACGCCTGTATGGAAATTCTGTAGATGTAGAGACATTCAATGCCAGTGATTTTACAAAGTATGAGCGTGAGCTGGAAAGAACAAACCAGGGCCTCCAATCTCAATCGCAAAATACCATTCATAGAAATTCAAAAAGTCATCTGCTTGAAATAAAGGCGCCGGCATCGTCATCCATTGAATTATTCAGCTCAAGGCGGAAACAGGCCATTGAAAGAATAAGCCTCAACTTCAAGGCAGAAAATTTTGAGGAAGTCCTGAGAAAATGTGTGATTCGAATATACTTCGACGGCTCGGTAAGTCCCCAGGTACAGTCACCTGTGGGCGACTTTTTCGGAGCAGCCCCAGGTATCAACCCTTACCAGTCTATATCTTATTCGATCCAGACCGACAGTACCATGGTCTGCCGGTTTCTTATGCCGTTTCAACATTCAGCACGCATTGTACTTGACAACCATTCAGGGGAAATGATCGGTATTAGCGGAGAGATCCGTACGACCATTTATAGATGGAAAGAAGGAAAATCCATGCATTTCTATTGCCGATGGAGGATAAATCATGATATAACGGCAACAAACATCATCGACAGCAATAATGGGATAAAGGATATTACCTATTTAGAAGCAGATGGAAAGGGCCGGATCGTGGGGGCTGCAGCCTTTGTCTACAATCCAAGCAATGTCCCGACTTCCTGGGGAAACTGGTGGGGAGAGGGAGATGAAAAGATATTTATAGATAAGGATACCTTTCCCTCTTTTTTCGGGACTGGCTCAGAAGACTATTTTAATTATTCCTGGTCCTCTGCCCGGATTTTTTCTTTTGCATATTGCGGCCAACCGAGAAATGATGGACCCGGTAACAGGGGCAATGTGGCAAATTACCGCTGGCACATCATCGATGATATTCCCTTTCATGAAAAAGCCATGTTCTACATGGAGCTGCGCCATCACGGAACAGTACCTGGTTTTTCCTATGGCAGGATCGTCTATTTCTATGCCATGCCCGGGCTAATTGACGATCATGGTGAGATATCCATGAAAGATATTAGTAAAATCGATTACAAGACATGGAACCCTGTAGCATACCTTGGATCGGCGGATTTTACATTCATCCAGGCTGAGAATCTCATGAATCAAGAACCGAATATTAAGGTCGAACCGGGGAAGATGTGGGCGGATGGAAGCATTCTGATCTGGAAGCCTGAGAATAAAGGGGAAAAAATATCTTTCCATATCATTCTTGAACAAAAAATGGAAAGTACAAAAATTGGATTTACACTTGCGCATGGTCCCCAAGCTGGTAAAATATCTGTTCTTATCAACGGAAAATCCGTTAAGGTTGATGACCATCAAACGGTAGATCTTTTTGAACTGAACCAGCGGATTTTATCTAACCACTTTTCGGAAGCAGTCCAGTTGAAGAAGGGTAATAATGAAATTACCTTCATTTCCGTCGATGCAGAAAAGGGGGGAAACATCGGCATTGATTTTTTCTGGATAAATGACAAAGCCATTATCCTCAATAATGCTACTTCAATTTAATATGGGAGGCATCTTTCAGTCCGAGTAAATATCCCCCAAAACCCGTTATCCAGAATACAAGGGGATAAAAAACCCACCTCTCTACTCCACCAACACCCAACATAGGTACAAAATGATTGTATGTAAACAGAAAAACCAGTGCAATTGTTCCCAATAAAACAAATATGTATCGCAGAGGAGAAAGCACTATTCTAAATGATGTAATGGCACCAATCCCTCCTGCCAGGAATAGCAGGTTCGCGAAAATGCCGTGCCAGGGGATCACATCTCCCGGAAACAGACCAACTCCCAGGATACCCAGTCCGAATAAACCAAGCGGAATGCTGGTTAACAGCCTTTTACTTGCTCTATATGTGAAATAGGAAGATATGAGGACCATCAAACCGCTGATCATCATGGTTATATTAAAGATACCTGCAGAAAGTTGGGGAGTGATGGTGCCTTCTGGTAAGGCAGCTGCCAGTTCACTGATATAATTATCACGGGTATTAAAGTCCAGTGTATACAGGATTTCAGCTGTAATAATTCCCATAAAAATTATGAACCCGGAAATGAATAGCAGAAGTCCGGCACTGGTCAGGCGTGCTTCTCCGGTAGGATTCCCAGTCTTACTTCCCTTCATATTTGCAAGCTTGAATGTGAACTAATATTAATGAAATCGAGCTGAGATGAAGGCAAGTACCTCTGGGAGGGAAACCCGCCAGTAGGTCCAGGCATGGACCCCGTCCCTTATCCTGAATTCATGTGGGATCTCCTTTTTCCTCATGGCGATATGCACAAGTGAATTACCCTCATAAAGGAAATCATCATCCCCGCAATCAATATACCATCTCACTGATTGAATATCTTCGGCAGGCATATCATTGATCATGGCCAATACACTATGCCGTTTGAAATAAGCCTCTTTCTGATTTTCCTCTATGGCCTGCTTTTCTGTCCATTCCCAAATCTGCTCTCCATCCATCTCTTCCAGGGAAATGGGACCACAGTAAGCACTCAGCGGGCAGGCTGAAGAAAACAATTCAGGGTGATGCAGGGCATACACGAAGGTTCCTCCGCCCCCCATTGAAAGTCCTGAGATGGCCCTGTACCGTTTGTCCGTCCGGATACGGTATTTCTCTTCAATATAAGGAAGAAATTCCTCGAAGAAAAAATCTTCATACCGCCATTCACCCTTGATATCATTGAAATACCCCATTCTCCCGGTATCGGCATCAGGCATCACGATGATCATGGCAGTAGCGGTCCCATCAGCGATTGCCTTATCTGCTATCCTGAGCACCTCCCCGAATTGTATCCAACCTGTCTGGTCATCTGTGGCCCCATGCAGGAGATAAAGGACAGGATAGCTGCGCTCAGAGGATTCATAGTCGGGTGGCAGATAAACAGCATATTTGCGTTCCATGCCAAGGATCTCGCTTTCCATGGAAAGGTTGTCAAATACCTTCCCGTATTGTGCAGAAAGTACCGGAACAAGCATAATCAGGGCCGATAAAAGTGTAAGTTTATTCATTATTGATCTTGTTTTTAAATACTTATCAGATTGAAAATGCAGTAGCCATCAACATCAGTGAAAACGGGCTGAGATGAAGGCAAGAACCTCTGGTAGGGAAACCCGCCAGTAGGTCCAGGCATGGACCCCGTCCCTTATCCTGAATTCATGTGGGATTTCTTTCTTCCTCATGGCAATATGAACAAGTGAATTTCCCTCGTAGAGGAAATCATCATCCCCGCAATCAATATACCACCTCACTGATTTTATTTCCTCGACAGGCATATTATTAATAAGGGCCAATGCACTGTGCCGCTTGAAATAAGCCTCTTTCTGTTCCTCGGAATCTGCCTGCATTTTTCTTCTTTCAAGGTAACGGTCCATATCCTCGAGGGTAATGGGACCGCAACTTGCACTCAGGGGACAGGCTGAGGAAAACAGTTCGGGATGATGCAGGGCATACATGAAGGTACCACCTCCTCCCATCGAAAGTCCAGCCACCGCCCTGTAACGTTTTTCACCTTTGATACGGTATTCTTTTTCAATAAAGGGCATAAACTCCTCAAAGAAAAAATCTTCATACCGCCATTCTCCCTTGATATCGTTGAAGTATCCTCTTTTCCCGGCATTGGCATCAGGCATCACGATGACCATGGTCGTGGCTGTTCCATTGGCGATCGCCTCATCCGCTATCCTGAGCACCTCGCCGAATTGTATCCAACCCGTCTGGTCATCTCCCCCGCCGTGCAGGAGATACAGGACAGGATAGTGCCGCTGGGAGATTTCATAATCAGGCGGAAGGTAAACGGCATACTTACGTTCCATGCCAAGGATTTCGCTATCCATGGTAAGATTATCGAACACTTTCCCCTGCTGGGCAGATAGCACGTGAACAAGCATAATCAGGGAAAATAACAGGGTAAGTTTTTTCATTTTTGATGGGGATTTGTATGAGCTACTAAGTTATTGATTCATTTTAAAAAATACCATCACAATATCAAATGGCTGATGGATCAGGAAATTTATCCTAATTTGCAGCAGCATAATTCCTTAAATTAAATTATATGGATTATAACCGGGGAACAGGAAAACTGACCAACTGGCTGGTTTCTGAACCTGCATTTGATACCCTCTCACAGGGGAAATGCGAAGCCATAATGAGCCTGGGAAATGGTTATATGGGTATAAGGAGTGCCACTGAGGAAAGTTACGTAGGCCAGGTCAGGAACTGTTTTGTGGCCGGTACCTTCAACAGGTTTGATAAGAATGAAGTCACTGAGCTGCCCAACGCTGCTGATGTTGCGGCACTGGATATATATATAGATAAGGAACTTTTCAGCCTTGAAAAAGGAGAAATCCGCGATTATCACCGTACACTGAATCTGAAAACGGGAGAATTGGAACGTGAATTCGAATGGACCAGTCCGAAAGGTAAAATCTTCAAATTTCAATTCAGGAGATTTGTTTCCTTCACTGAACTGCATAACCTGGCTGCAAAGATTACCATAACTCCACTCAACAGGGATGCTGAAATAAAAATTGTCTCGGGGATCAACGGACAGATGTGCAATAGCGGATCCCAGCATTTCCAGGAAGGGGAAAGGAGGGTCTTTGACAGGCAATTTGTCCGGATGACTCAGAAAACCACAAAATCAGATATCACCTTTGTACACCATACCTGCCATCATGTGGAAAGCCCGGATGAGACAGTGGCTTCGAGCTTTGCCATGGAACGCAGGAAAGTGTATATGATCTATGAGTTTTCTGTCAGAAAAGGGGTACCCGTTTCTACCGAAAAATTTTCAAACGTATACACCAGCAGGGATAGAGATACCAGCCAATTAACTCCTGATGAACTGAAAGAATATGCACTGGCAATGCTTAAGAAGCAGGGGCAGGCTGGCTATGAATCACTCCTGGAAGATAGTGTGAAGGGCTGGGCGAAATATTGGTCGAGGATCGATATTCAGATCGAAAGCGAGCATCCCTTCGATCAACTAGCCATACGCTTTGCACAGTATCACCTGCTTGTGATGACACCAAAACATGACAACCGTTATGGCATTGGGGCAAAGGGTTTGTCCGGAGAAGGCTACAAAGGCCATTCCTTCTGGGACAGTGAGATATTTATCCTGCCCTTTTTCACCTTCAGCCTCCCTGAAGTAGCAAGAAGCCTGCTGGAATACAGGTATAACTCCCTGAAAGGTGCCAGGGAGAAAGCCAGAGAAAATGGATACAAGGGAGCCATGTACCCCTGGGAATCAGCCTGGCTGGATGATGGCGAAGTTACCCCGGCATGGGGTGAAGCAGATATTGTTACCGGGGAGGCACAGAAGATATGGACAGGCTTGATAGAGATACACATCAGTTCTGATATAGCGTATGCTGTCTGGCAATATTATAAAGCTACCGGAGATATGGAATTCATGAAAGAATCAGGCTTTGAAATCCTGTTCGATACGGCTATTTTCTGGGGAAGCCGCCTGGAACCATCTGAGGATGGAACCTACCACATCAACAAGGTCATCGGTCCGGATGAATACAAAGAGCATATCAACAATGATGCCTATACCAATTACATGGCGCACTGGTGCATGGAAAATGCCATAGCCCAATACCATGGTCTGAAAGAAGAAGATCCTGTGACTTTTGCACGCCTGAACCAGAAACTGCAGCTTAATGAAGAAATTGAAACAATACAAAGTAAGTTTGACAGAATCTACCTGCCTGAGCCAAATGAGGATAATATCATTGCCCAGGAGGATACTTATCTGCAAAAGGAAATTATCGATCTGAGCAAATATAAAAAGCAGGCACAGGTTGGATCCATATTCAAGGATTACAACATTGATCAGATCAACCAGATACAGGTTACCAAACAGGCATCCGTTGTGATGCTTGTATATGTACTGGAGGATAAATTCAATGATGCGATCAAGTTGGCGAATTTCAAATATTATGAACCCAAAACCCTGCATGATTCTAGCCTTAGCCTGTCCACCCATGCGGTCGTTGCAGCGGATGTTGATGACCTCAATCTCTCATACGAATTATTTAGGAGAGCCTCCGAAATTGACCTGGGTCCTAATAAAAAATCCTCAGACCAGGGAGTTCATGCAGCTTCCCTTGGTGGGATATGGCAGATTGTTGTTTGTGGGTTTGGAGGACTCAGAATGGCAGGTGGGAAGCTTCGAATCAACCCCAAATTACCCCAAAAGGTGAAATCCATACACTACCCTCTTTCCTGGAAAGGAAATCCAATGAAAGTAATAGTCTCCAGAGGATCTCTCGTCATAGAGAACAAGGGTGATAATCCCGTTGAAGTAACTGTTAGAAATAAGGAATACTCAGTTAAGGATAGGCTGGAACTTAAATTCTAAGCTTTTACAGCATTAACCTCTCCAGGGCCGTGTCCTGTCCAGACTGCCATTCAGTACATCGGCTATAATATTGGCATCTTCAACGATCTGCCAGTCGAACATGCCCACACAGGTGAAGTCCGCACCACTGTTAAAGGCATATTTAAATCCTTCCTGGGGTGAAAGGGCCCCGGCACCCAATACTTTGTAAGCAATCCAGGGCTTCTCAACGCCATTCATATATTCAACCGTTTGTTGCGGTGTCGTAGACCAGATATTGTCGTTAAGGTTGGCCCCAAATTCAGGTTCTACTATATTCTTCGGATCAGGAACCCAGCTGGAGTCCTCTACCAATCTGGGACCGGCAGTCCAGTAATTACCACTGTTCAGTGTCTTCATGAAGAAATCAGGCTCCAGGCCGTGCTTTTCGCATTCCATGACCACCCTGATATCATGTGCCGCTAATCCATGGATGAGTTTATCATATTTCTTCATATGCTCAAGCGATTTCATGATCTGGGTGAGCCTGTCCTGCCTGACATAATCATCGCAGACACCACCATGAAGGTAAACCCCTATGGCTCCGTTTGCCACTGCCGCATCAACGTCTGATATAAGATCGTCATCGGTCACCTTACACTGGGCTATCCATTGCATGTTGCCATCTCTTTTCCGGTATTTCTCCAGGACCCTCAGGGTATTGTTATCCACCCTTACGATCATGGCATTGATACCCACAGCTTCGCAGAGCTTAAAAGTTTCAAGCACTTTCTCATCACTGAAGTAACTCTGTACCAGGTGGGATACGTAGATCAGGTCACGTGAATGCGCATATCCGCTGATCAGGTTTCCCCCGCAGATCAGGCGGCTTATCTCGTAGCCCTTGATCTTGCCGGTGGGTACCTTTTGCTTCAAATCTTCCAGCGTGCTAAACTCCGCCCTGCCAGTAGCTCCAGAAATGGCATCCACCCTGCTTGGCTGGCTGACAAGGGAAGTTTCTTCAAAACTTTCCCACTTTTTCTTTTTCATGGCTACCCAGGCAAATCCCCCGATAAATGGTAGGGCTATCAGATCCTTTAATAATTCACGTCGTTCCAGGCTGGCACCTTCAGGGCCTGCTTCCACCTTATCTATGGATACTCGATTTCTCAGCCTCGAAAACAACCTGTCAAGGCTCCAGAAAAAGCTACGGGGCAGGAAGATAAACAGGATCAGTACAGCCATCTCGATCAATTGCTTATTGACAATCAGGTAATGTCCCTCACCGCTTGTCTCACTTAGATAACCTATGAATGGTGGGTTTGCGATATAATAGAGCAGGATCAAAAAAGCCCCAACGATGCTGGCAGGCCTGGTAAAAAGTCCCAGTAACAAACAAACACCCACCGCAATCAATCCGATAATATTTAATAGATCAATAGTTTGCAGCAGTCCGGGATTCTCTGCTATACTATGAAACACACCGGAGAATATCCATTGTGATCCCATTAAATATCCTGCTGAAGACCATGGAGAAAATAATTTAGCCAGGCCTTCGTATAAAAAATGCCATCCTATGAGGATGCGTACAAGGGAGAATATTACCTGTACGAGATTCTGGTGCCGATTCAGTGATTGCGTAGCCACGATGTTATTGTTTGATTAATGAACGAAAGTCAAATTAATCAATTTTATCCAAACGGGGAAATTTCTTGCCTGAACCGCTTCTATTTCAGTGGAAACGCAATCACGGTTTTCCATTTTAGGACATTGGGTTCCGATTGCGGATCCGTATGGTAGAACTCAATTGGTTCCCATTTTACGGAAAGCTGATTTTTATCGATATATTCCATCAGTTTCCCATAAGATGCAGACAAGTCCTCGTAGGGTCCGCTATGTACCGCCATCAATACTTCGATTTCATTGTAAGTCCTGGATACGATATCCCCGGAGCTCTTACCCTTGGTCAAGGTTGGGATCCCTGCCATGTATTCTGAAATTCCGGTTTCCTGATCAAATGATAAATAATGATTGAAGGGTGCTCCCCCCATTTGGAGTCCCTGGGCACTTATCTCCGACATAATTTCCGAATACATCTGTCCCATTTGTGCACCAACCTCCTCCATGGTGCCCTTTGAACCCATCATCAGGGCAAACAAGGGACCTATTTTTCCTGATGTAACCTCTCCAAGGGAACTTAATACCGGGGGATTCTCTTCAAGGTATTCCTTGAGGTTGGCCAGTCCCTTTTCAAAACTCTTTTCCATACCCCCTTTCATCATGTTCAACATCAACCTTTCCATGGGATAATTCCCGTCGGCAGTAAATCTCCAGGTGATTTTGGTTCCAGCCTCGGTCTTTTCCAGGTCCCATTCCACCCGGGCTGGTTCAGGATCATCCCCGAAATATATACTGGAAGCTATGTGCTTTCCAAAGGTCACAGAATCCACCACCATTTTCCCGGTACGGATCTTCTTTCCGTTCCATGTATAGGTTGACCCCACATAGTCTGGTTCCGACATTAGTGTAAAATCTGCCTCCGGTTCGGTCTCCAGCCAGGGATCCCATAGATTCCTGTCAGTATAGGATGCAGCATTGTGAAAAACCTGGACAGGCGTTACCATAATTTCCTTCTCAGAACTCACTTCTATGGTAGCCGGAAGAAACAGGGGGATGATCAGGGCCAGTGCCACTAAAAAGAATACGATGTAAAGCAGCCATTTGAGGATTTTCATTTTATTTGTTGTTCAAATGCATAAAAGAAATCCAACAAATTATGAAATAGGTAGATAAATGTCAATAACTGATGACCTTCCTCATGACCTTTGTACCATCTTCAAATTCAATTTTCAGCACAAGGAGACCAGTAAATTTAATATGCATCGATGTCCGTGTATCATTCCTATTTTCAGAACTGACCACTACTCTCTCTCCAAGCATATTGTATACCTCAACCTTTAATATTTGGTTGCTGATCCCGGATTCAAGAACCAATTCCTGCTTAAAAGGGTTGGGATAAACTTTGACAAGGTGGTCAAATGCTGTGGATTCTACCGCTGTTGCGTCCTTTCGGATGAATTTGCCGGTTACTGACCATGGTCCCCAGCCATTTTCATTTTTCTGACGTACCCTCCAGTAATGGATTGAATCCAGGATAATGTTTGTCAAATGAAATGCGCTATCCTTCTGCATTATATCCATCAGCAGGGACTGAAAAGATTGTTTATTGGATAGCTGTAACCAGGAACTGTCTGAGGTTGATGAATTCTTCCAGCTTAGCTGGAGCGTGCCGGTATTGATCAATTCATTTCCCGGAAGTGGATTTACCAGTACCGGGGGAGAGGGATTCATCAACAGGCTGTCATCTCTCGGACGAAGGACATTGATCTCATGCAGAGCAGCCCACCCGGGAGCTTCGGTGATCAACACCCGCACCCATTGAAGTCCCTTTCTGAGTGAATCAGGGACATCGTATAAAAGTAACTCCAGATCATCCCGTAAGCCGCTCCAGGTTTCAACCAATTCAAAGGCTCCACCTGTAATGGGGCCTTTCACATATAATTCATGCTTATATTGTTGTGGGTCGACATTTCCGGTTTCCACAATAACTTGTATCTCTCCCACCTCTGATGGTTCACCCAGGTCAACCTCCACCCATTGGGGAGGATTTCCCCCTGAAATCCAGGGTGTATCTGTATTATTACCGTCTACAACCTGGTCACTAGTAAAGGTTTCCCATGCCATGGAAGCATTGGTACTCTTACCCAGGGATAAATTCAAAGGTGCCCTCAGAGGAATGCATGGATAAGGCTTATATAGTGGAGATAATACCTTGGCAATCACGGAATTCGCCTCAGAACCTCCCCATATCTCATCAGGTTCCTGGTGAGGTGTCCGGTCATGGTCCCATGTCCAAACATAGTAACCATCAATACCATAATCGCAAATTTCTGATTGCCAGGCATCCAGCTTTATGGCTCCATCATAGGGATCGCTGCTAACAGTTCTGAATGCACCATACTCACCCAGAACAATGGGTATATCAACCGCTGCTAAAAGGCCATAATTCTCCATATGTATGGCCAGGGGATAGTCTCCCGGATAGGCGTGAATATCAAGAAAGTCAATCTCCGAATGATCGAAAATTGCCTTGAAAGGCACCAGTTTAATTGGTTCATCCCCCCTGATTTGATTTGGGCTGTTGGGGGCAAAAAAACCGCAGGTGACCAGGGCAGAGGTATCCACATCCAATATGGCATCACGCACCTGGTCAGCCCAGTATACCATTCCCTCATCAGCCATTTCCAGTTTCTCAGTCTCACTCGACATATTATAAGTCTTGCCATTGGCCGTTGCTACCATTCCAGAAGACAGGTTAAATGGCGGTTCATTTAACTCAAAATAGGCTTCGTTCCTCAACTGGTATGCGAAAATGATATCGAAAGGTGCATCACGCTCCCTCAGCTCACGGATCAGATCCCTGAAGTATCTTTGATAACCACTGACTCCTTTTTCACTTAACAGCAGGCAATTTCCCAGGTCGAACTGATCTCCACAAGCTTCATAAACACCATCAACATATCCTCCCACATCTGGTATCCAATTGGCTGTAAGCATAACGAATAATTCATATTCCCTGGCCCGCTCGAGGAACCAGGCCAGGTTATCCATGTACCCGGATTCAAGTCCGCCGTCAACATCCCCAATACAAAACGTATCCTTGCATAGATCAATGAAAACACGCAGGCTGTTATAACCCAGGGCAGACATCTGCTGAAGATCCTGTTCCACAGCTTCTCTATCGTGTAATGTGGGTTGAAATAACTCACTGATGCCATACCAGTCATGGGGAGATTGAATTAGCTGGATCAGATTGAATCCGTTGGGAGTGAATTTCTCCCCTGTCATTTTATCAAAGAATTCCTGTTCAGAGCCATTACTCCGAATCCCTATCCGGTGTCTGTCCCTCGGGAAGGAAGGCTGAGCTATCATGTACAGGGTGGAAATTGAAGATAAGACTATGAGGAGACAGGTTCTTTTCATTTTTGTAATTTCAGGATATTAAGATACGTATATATTTTATATCCATCCAGCAATTTATATTAAAAAATCAGCATATTTTATGAGACGGAAGGGTGCCAGCAGGTTATTTCAATACAATGCATTTCCTGGTTAGAGCACCCTACGGGTTTGCATCCTGATGAGATATATTCCTGAGGCATGCCGTGAGGTATTCCAAGACAAGGACTGATGCCCTGTGGGTAGTTTCCCGTTGTGGATCTCATATATTTTTATCCCGCTAAGGTTATATACATCCAGTTTAACCTCGGTTGAAACCGGCAGATTGAAAATGATCTGCACCTCAGGCTGATCTGGATTGGGAAAATTATTCGACAGTACAAATAGTATCGGCTCGCTAATCCTTTCTATAGAGGTTGGATCATCTACTTTTTTATATCTTCCAAATTCAGAAGTATTGCCCAGGGTATCCGTGGCGGTTGCGGTAATGCTGTCATATGTACCCTGAATGGCACCTACCCATCCAAAATTTCCTGCAGAATCAGATATCACGACTCCCTGAATAATACGTCCTTCATTAGATTTATCAGTATAAATTTCAATTATGGAATTTGGAGGTGCAGTACCGAATAATTCATTCTCCATCACGGTTGTAATCTTCGGCGCTGTCAGTCCCCCATTGGCTCCAAGCATCAGGCTGATCCCCTCCCACACATTCTCCGATATGCTATTCTCGGTGATGGTATTATACATAGTTTCACTGCCATAAACCCTGACGCCATCCCTGCTGTTGTTCCCAATATGATTCCCCATAATGATATTGCCCTTTGAACCCTGCATGATCTCTATACCATCCCATGAATTACCAAAATCCTGCGTCCATTCAGGATCGGTTCCAATCCGGTTACCCGTAATAGTATTGTCGTGGCTATCATAGATGCCTACCCCCACGACATTTCCACCGATCCAGTTATCAACCACCGTATTTGAATCACAATCATTCCAGAATTCTATCCCGTGTCCGCTGGTTTCACCGATTACTTCCTGATGATCCCGGGTCAGGCCGATGATATTCCCTGTAACCAGGTTATGTGTGCTTGTGTCATGAAAAGTGATACCACCGTTTTCATTTCCGCCGATAATATTGGGAACGGTATCCAGGGGTACGATATGAACGTTTTTACAACGCTTGGTGAATATGCCCATACCATTCCCCTTATTCTCCCAACCGTCAGGTCCCGTCCCGATATAACATCCTGCAATTACTGCATGATGCACGCTTGATAAAAAAATGGCGGCATCCCCGAATCTGTTAAGAATAAGATGAATAAATTCAATGCTGCCAGCGACAGCGTAAAATCCGGTCGCATATCCTGCGTTCCTGCCGGTGATTACAATTTCAGGTCCATAGGGATTACTGTCTTCCCCTATGAATTCTGATTGCGATAGTCCATTGATAATGATGTGATTGCCTGTAACACCAGACAGAGGACTTGTGGGTGCAATGGTCCATACCCCGGTATCTGCATTGAACCCGGGATCAGTTTTGGGAATATTGAATCTGATGATAGCTGTGCCAGTATTCGCGTCGGCATCGTTTAGTGCTTTCCTGAAAGAGCCTTCCCCGGAATCCTGGGTATTGATCACTATATATTCGGTTTCCTGAGCACTCAACCCTACTGGTGTATAGATCACACCAAGAAGAATCAATAGGAGAGAAATTGTCTGAAAGGAATTTTTTTTAGTTTTCATAGTGGTATTTGTTTTTGGTATAAAACATATTCATCTCATTGATATACTATAGGTTAAATGAGATTGTGTCAAAATCCTACCGTAGCGATTTATGAAAGATGACCCCTGGAGGGGCTTGGGGTCATTTAGCAGATATAAGTTAGCTAAAATCCCTGAAAGAAAAAAGAATACTTTCATAAATGGCATTGCCTAACCACTAATGGGCCAGCTGGTTCAGAAAATTATAGTCACAATAAAAGAAGAGGCCATCCCTTTCGAGACAGCCTCAACACTAATACTAACCACTAAAAAAATATGAAAAAAAACTGGGAATTATTTGCAATAAAACAATTTGTATTTTTTAGCCTTCTTTCCATCCACAAAATACTCATTGATCTTTGTTAAAATTTCTGTCATCTTGCTGGGTGAATAAGATGAAGAAGTACCGCCGAGCACCATGTTTGCCTGCTTGAGGATATCATTAATATTCATGCCATCAAAACCATGACCATCGGCAATAATGAGACACTTTAAATAACCATCAGTCTCTCCAAAATCCGCATCATTTTTGTCAAATTCAACTGATAAAGTTAATGCAACGAGATGACCCACCAGCACATTTTTAATTTCGTCCGGATCCATAAATGTTTTGGTCAGCACTGCAGATTTCCCCCCTGTTGGCAGTAATTTTTCGATAGCCTTAGCGGAGGTTAGTTTGATAAAAAATTTACTGGGATCACCCACGACTAATCCATCCGGAAAGGCATTTCTAAAATTCACATCCCGGTATACACCTGGATTGTTACCAGCAGCCTTGGCTCCCCAGCCACCAGGTGTCTGGGTACGGTAAATGCCCATTTTGCAACCATCGCAGGGATCCTTAATGGGTTCATCACAGGGGTCCTTACAGTTATCCATACAATAATCATTGTAAAAAGGTCCTTCAGTCCAGCCGGGGTTTAAACCTTTTGTCCACAAAGGTGCATTACCCAAGTCAGAATTTACTCCATGAACCTGTGCCAGAATCTGAACGCAATCATCCAAATCCCCCATGGGTACACAATGAGTATATGAACTGACTAATGGATCAATTTCCAGGGTGAGAAAATCCCAGAAGGCCGGATATGGATCCTCCGTCAGGGGAATCGTATCGAGCGATCCCACAAATAAATATATTTGATCAAATTCCCAACCTTCCTCAGTCATTTCAAATTTTAAATTCAGGCATTTATCATCATTTGTAATAATGATCTGGCCGATGCTGTATTCCACGTCGCTACTATGAACGAGTGGGATGATAACCGGCTCTTCGCATGGATCTTCAGGCTTTTCACCTCCGTTTTCATCAGATCCTTGCACAACCTTGGTTCCAGAAGTATCACTTATCCTGTAAAGCTCACCAAGACGTTCGCAGGAAAAAAAGCCAAAAACCAATAACAGGACTATGAGTAGCCTATAATTATGCAGTAATTTATTCATGGCTTTAATTTTATAAATATGTTCTAAGATTTCAATTTATCCATTTCCAATAACTAAAGAGGATGTTAAGATGATCCTATTTTAATGGAATCAATCATCATCGTCATCGTCGTCATCGTTATCATCTTTATCTTTTCCATCGCGCCCCTCATCCTTTGTTTCTGCATAGGTTTCTTCAGTTGGATTAGTCATCGCATATTTCTACACAATAATAAGTATAAAATGGTCCCTCCGTCCAATCTGGATTTATACCCTCCGTCCACGTTCTTGTTATGTTATTTTCATTATCTGTAAATCGAATCTGGGCGAGTACCACAAAACATTCATCGAGGTCTGCCAGTGGTATTTGGTGAGTAAAAGAAGTTACGGAAATATCTGCATATTGGTAACTAAAATCCCAGAATGCCGGATATAAACCATCCTGATCGAGAGGGACTAAATCAAGAGGTCCTACCTCCAGATAGATCATATCAATGTTCAAGTCCTCTTCCGTGACCTCAAATTTTACATTGAGGAATTCGCCATCATTTGCAATTAAGGCATTGCCGGGACTGTAGGACAGGTTATCTATGGATACGAGTCGTACGATAACCGGCTCTCCACATGGGTCCCCAGGCATGTCTTTCCCATCTTTATCATGTCCTTTCTTATCCATGCTCGGGGCAGATTCTTTTAACCTATAGAGTTCAGTCAGGCGTTCACAGGAGAATAAACCTGTCAGCAGGAACAGGATCATAAACAGTGCAGAGTATTGTATTCTCTTTTTCATGACTATTTTTTTAGTTACTAAAGTTCTATTAATTAGGCGTTTATTAAAAGTATGGAATACATAAATCATTATAAAAAAATTGGTCAAAAACGACTTTGCCATCTATTCCGCTTTTACAAATTGTAACACGTTTGTCGTAAATAGCTGATATTGTACGTATTATAAATGAATCCGGCAATCCTACCTTTCTGATACATTGGCTCCAAGGGGAATTCTTCATCAAAAGAAATGAACCCTTCGTCCATCCGGCTATGCTTTGACCGGCTTTTATTTCATAATATGACTGACCTTTTGACTGAAAATATTAAGCCTATCACCGCAGAATATCAATGATTTTCAGAAAATATTATATGCCTATTTAGAATGCTTCTATTATCCTAATCATTACTTTTGCGGTATATATTTTAATAAATAGTTAAAGAGATTATGAGACTTCACATCCCCAAAGGCTATCAATCTATCCTTAATCTGAAGGAGACCGAAAAAGCCATCAAACTTATTAAGGATTTTTTTGAATCGAACCTTGCCTCCGAACTTAGACTTAGAAGGGTAACCGCACCGCTGTTTGTGCAACGTGGGACTGGCATCAATGATGACCTGAATGGCATTGAACGTCCTGTTTCCTTTGCCATAAAGGATATGGATGAAGCTGTAGCGGAAGTAGTACATTCCCTTGCCAAGTGGAAGAGAATGATGCTGGCAGATTATGGGATTGCCAATGGTTATGGCCTTTATACGGATATGAATGCACTCAGGCCTGATGAGGAGCTGGATAATATACATTCTATTTATGTGGACCAGTGGGACTGGGAAAAGATTCTTTTGCCGGAGGAGCGAAATCTTGCCTATCTGAAGGACATCGTCAGGCACATATATGCCGTGATCAAACGAACCGAGTTCATCGTTTATGAGAATTATCCTGGATATAGTACCACTGCTCCCGGATGAAATCCATTTTATTCACGCTGAAGAGATGTATGAAAAATACCCGGATAAAACATCCAAGGAGAGGGAGAAAATGATCGCAAAAGAATATGGGGCGGCCTTCGTCATCGGGATAGGACACGACCTTCCTTCAGGCATACCGCATGATGGCAGGGCGCCGGATTATGATGACTGGTCGACTGATACCGGGAATGGATACAAGGGATTAAACGGTGATATAATCATTTGGAACCCCATGCTCGAAGATACCTTTGAATTATCCTCAATGGGCATCAGGGTTGATCAAACAGCCATGCTGCGGCAGCTTGAAATGCAAAACAAAATGGATAGGAAAGAGCTCCTGTTCCACAAAAGGTTACTGAATAATGAATTCCCTGAATCAGTCGGGGGCGGTATAGGCCAATCTCGGTTATGTATGTATTTCCTCCGGAAAGCCCATATTGGAGAGGTACAGGCAAGTATCTGGCCCGGGGAAATGATTGAACATTGCCGTAAGACAGGTATCATACTGATGTAGTAGATGATAGAGGTCTTTGATGTAATCATCATTGGAGGCGGACCGGCAGGTTTGATATGTGCGGAAATCCTTGGCAAATCTGATAAGAGGGTATTATTACTCGAAAAAGATGCTTTTTTTGTAGACAAGTTATGTGCAGTGGGATTGACCATGGAGTTGATCCTCCTGCTGATGAATAAGAATTACATTCGAACAAGGGTTAGAAATGCCTTCTCCTGAATATTAATATAAAATGGGGCCCTTAGCCCAGGGCCCTGTCCAGGTTGTAGGCTGAACTGATCAAGGCCAGGTGGGTAAATGCCTGTGGTGTATTCCCCAGAGCTTCCCCATGGAGGCCGATCTGCTCAGAATACATGCCTACATGGTTGGCATAGCCCAGCATCTGCTCAAAAATCAGCCTTGCCTGTTCCAGGCGCTGGGGATTCTCTTTACCGGAACGGGTAAGTGCCTCTACCAGCCAGAAAGTGCAAATATTAAAGGTCCCTTCATCACCAGATAATCCATCATTCACCTCGTTCACATTGTAACGGTATACAAGGCTATTGGATACCAGTCCCCCTTTATGCGGCGGCCTCAGAATGGCATCTATGGTTTTTGACATCATGGGATCGTAGGGTGACATAAAAAAGACCAGGGGCATCATCAGGTTGGATGCATCCAGGGTATTGCTTCCATAATACTGGTCAAATGCCTGCATTTTATTGTTCCATCCTTTATTTACTATTTCGAGGAAAATCTTATCACGTACTTTTGTCCATTCATTCAGGTCTGCCGGGAAGGATCTTTTATTGGCCAGGCGAATGGACCGGTCCAGTGCGACCCAGGCCATTACCTTAGAATACACAAAGTGCTGCTGTCCTCCCCTTACTTCCCAGATCCCATCATCAGGCCTGTCCCAATTCTCACTTATCCACTGTATATGCTTGTAAATATTCTTCCACCCGGAAAATGAGACAGGTCTGACATGCTTGTCATAGAGGTAAATGGAATCTATCAATTCACCGTAAATATCCAGTTGCAGCTGGTCCCATGCACCATTGCCGATCCGGACAGGGGAGGAACCCATGTAACCTTCCAGGTGATCCAGGTTTGTTTCAGTAAGCTCATGCCTTCCGTCTATACCGTACATGATCTGCAGTTTACCGCTGTCATCTTCCAGGGATCTTTGGAGTGTCCAGGCCATGAAATTAGAAGCCTCCTCTGTGAATCCGATTCGAAGGAATGCATAAATGGTAAAAGCTGCATCCCTGATCCAGGTATACCTGTAATCCCAATTCCTTTCCCCGCCAATGCCTTCCGGAAGGCTGCAGGTAGGCGCAGCAACAATGGCCCCCGTTGGCTCAAAGGTAAGCAGTTTGAGGATCAGTGCTGACCGGTTCACCATTTCACGCCACCTTCCTTTGTAGTTGGATTTGGACAACCATTTACGCCAGTACTCGATCGTATTTTTAAACCTCGCTGCTGCCTGCTCCGAAGAATAGGAGATGGTGCAGCTGTCACCCTTTACTACTTTATGCAACACAAAAACTGCAGTCTCTCCCTCCTCTCCGATCTCAAATTCTGCAATGGCACCCCTGTCATTCTTTGACAGGGGAATGGTACTGGCCAAACCCATACTTAGTCCCTCAGCATGAAAAGAAGCACCCTTGTCAGAAACAGATGTATCGTGCTTATCCCTGGCATAATTGAAGGCAGGATAACATTCTACCTTCATGCGAACCCTGCCATGAATCCCCTTCAGCCTCCTCACAATCCGGTAATCAAACTCATTCATAATATCATCCCCCACCGGCATATAGTCTGTGATCTCCACAATACCTTCAGCATTGTAGAACCGGGTGATCAGTACATTGGTGTCAGGCCAGTAATACTGCTTGCATTTGCTGGACTGATCCACAGGCGCAATCTTGAAATACCCACCCTTTTTATCATCAAGGATGGAAGCAAAAATACTGGGAGAGTCAAAGTGGGGGAAGCAAAACCAGTCAATGGATCCATTCAGTCCCACTAGTGCAGCAGATCGCATATTGCCAATGATGGCATAGTTTTCAATAGGCTGGTATGACATCCTTGATGGCTAAAATTCTAGAACGATGATATAATCAACAACATCCTCAGGAATCTCAGGGAGGGTAAGCAAGACACCATCGGATTGCCTCTTGAATGTGATCTTTTCACCGCTGTCAAATGCATAGGCCTTTGCTACCTTTTGCCCGTCCATGGATATATAAAGTACAGGATCTTCAGCATCCAGGATATGTATAAAAACCTTGTTATCCTTCCAGGTGCTAACCCCCCACTTTTTGGCGCCAACAGGACCGCTCCTTGTGCTGTAGATGGTCTCCCCATATTTTTTCATCCACTTCCCCATTTCCTTCAGGGTAGCGACGTTTTCAGGTTGTATCCTACCGTCTGGCATGGGACCGGTATTCAGCAAGAGGTTAGAATTGAGGCCAGCCGCTCTGACAAGCATATGGATCAGGTCTTCCGTTGATTTAAACTTGGTATCCTTGATATTAAATCCCCAGGATCCGTTCATGGTTTCACAGGTCTCAAGTGGTAGTTCACCGATGCCTGTCTGGTTGAATCCCGTGGTATTCTGACCTGGCAGATCCTTTTCGAACATCTGGAAATCTTCTCCCGGGATCGGCATTTTGTGATGATTGCTGCCGACCAGGGCCTGAGGCTGAAGCTTATGGATGAGTGCATATGTTTCATCCAGCCTCCAGGGAGCATCCCACTGATCCCACATCCCATCGAACCATATTCCCCCAACATCACCGTATTGGGTCAGCAGTTCGGTCAACTGGGTATTCATATAATCGATGTATACATCCCAGTCCCCTGTCTCCGGTCGCCCCGTATAATTCCCGGTCCGGCCCCTGGGATAATAATCCGGATGATGCCAGTCCAGCTGGGAATAATAAAAAAACAGTTTAATCCCCTGCTTATCGCATTCTTCCTTGAGCATGCCTATGATGTCTTTCCCGTAACGTGTCCGGTCAACCACGTTATAATCCGAAATTTCCGAATCATACATGGCAAAACCATCATGATGCTTTGAGGTAATGGTTATGTATTTCATCCCGGCCTCTTTCACCGTGGCCACCCATTCTGCAGCATCAAATGCAATAGGGTTGAAGAAATCCGGAAGCTTTTCATATTGATCAACCGGAATTTGTTTTCGTTCCATGATCCACTCTGCGATCCCCATATCTCCACCTCCGCCCATCACACTGTAAACGCCCCAATGAACGAAAAGTCCGAATTTGGCATCCTGAAACCATTCCCTGGCGTCAAGGTTAGAAGCCGAGGGTTCATATGCTACCTGTGAATAAACCGGTGCCATACTTAAAACACCGAAAAACAGAACAAAACAAAGGACAGTAAGTGTTTTCATAGCTGGATTTATTGTTACAATTGATTTATATTCAAATTCATGTTAAAATAATCAAATATCCAGTAAAAGTCTTTACAAAGGCTTCTTTCTGCTATAAATTTGTATTCACTATCTATCAATCCTTTAGTTTCCATGTACTGATTCGCATTAATCTATAAATCATGAGCCTGAAACAGAAGGTCTTTAAAGAAGCGATTAACACTGTAGTTGCTTCAAAGAATCTCAGAAGGATGGCAGTGAATCAGCTTGACAGGATGATCTATAAGAGTAATATCAAAGAGGAAGGAAATGGCAGTGATCCCGTCTATGCGGATATACTCAGGGACTATGACAGGGAGCTGGAACGACTTACCCAGAAACTATTCGAAGAAGAGTACCTGCGCAGTGGACTGAAAGAGGCTGTCGGCTTGCAGCTGGAGACTAACTAACAGGCTTCATCTGCCAGAAGGTACCCTGGTAATAATGCCATATGGTATCGAGTCCCCTGGGAAGATAAAACTCAATATAATTCGGCTTCAGGATTGTTCGGTTATTGAATATCTCCTTCTCGTATAGCTTCTGTATGATACCCCGTGAGTAGGCAAATACATAGAGTACAGAGGATCCTTTATAATCATTGACTACGATCAGTTCCTTATCACCGTCTCCGCCAAAATCATATTCCCAGACCTGGGCGATGGTAATTCTGTCTCCGATGGGAGCAGTCACCTTACGGCCCTTGTAATCTATTGTGACATAACACATTCCCTGATAACATTCGGTGGTTAGTGATTCACCCGAAGAAAGTGTGCCCGTAACATCAGCTGTCATGGATTTGGAGGTTACAATCTCAACTGCTTCTCCCTCAATTTCGAGCTTATTGATCTTTGTCTGGGCATTCATCTGAAGGGATAACAGGATAATTGTAAAAACAACAATTACTTTGGTGGTGATCGTTTTCATTGTATTATTGGTTTTTCACAAAACGGATATTAAATCATGATATTGTAAAGCTGGTGAATTTTACGAATAATCTTTTAAAAAGTTCCCTTACCTGAATACTGCCGGCAACTGAACAACACAAAAATAACCAAAGACCACGAAGGCGATGATCAGTCCGATACCCAGCACCCAGTTGGGCCTCAGGATCTTCCCTACCTCCGGTCTGAAGAGCCGGGGCAAAACAATATATAAACCTATCCCAATCCATAATGCCTGCAATGGGGTTAGCAGCAATCCATCCAGGAGGGCGCCAAGCTTTACCAGGGCCACCGGCCGCAGGTTGAAGCTGTATACAATGATCATATTTGAGAGGAAAAAAAATGCCAGGAAGAGGCGGAATTGCATCAGCCATTTAAATTTACGATTAAAAGCAGGGATGCAAATACGGACACAATCGGCCAATAAGCGAGGCCAGCCTGCCAGTTGCCCTACAAGGGTCGCCACAAGGGCAGCTGTTCCACCCAGCAGGAAGAGGAATCCCCCTGCATTTCCCCACCTGGAGGAGAAGATCTCTGACAATTCCAGCGCCACATTTTCTCCACTGGGAGCCTGGTGTTCGGGTCTTAAAACACCAGCACCGGCAATCATGAATCCCACGGTAATGACTGTACCCAGTACAATTGCAACGGAAGAATCATAATAAACTATTCGGCTCCATCCCATGAGCTTTTTGGCTTCGTCTATGGTAAGTTCCTTTAACCTTACGATATCTGCAGGCTTTCCGAATACATCTTTTCTGGTAGCACCATAGCCCGCACCAATCACCCAGTAGCTGTACCAGACCTGGCTGGCAAATCCACCAGCTCCCCAACCCAGTAATGGAAGGATCTCTTTCCATGGATTTGCACTTACACCCTTTGCTATTGCCCAATCCGGCACTTCAGGGATGGATGGTATAAAACCGCGTAAAAATTCGGGCCAGTCCGGGAACACAATAACCGCCACCCAGAGCACCCCCAAGATCATGATTAGTACAAGGAAACTCATTACTACCTTGATCCAGTTGAATTTTCCGACCCATGCCACCAGGAACGCAAAAACGGTAACTATCCAACCTCCCATGGAATGGCTTACCGGCAGGATGCTACTGAGGAACACACCAGAGGCGGTGGCAATGGATCCGACAGCAATGGTGGCGGAGACGAACTGGGCAACCAGCACAATCCAGACAGCCCAGTTCTTAGGCCCGGGCATCCGGGCAAACATATCGATCATCCCTTCACCGGTGCAAACAGTATACCTGGCACCACTCATGCCGATCCAGAATTTGAGGAATATACCGCTGATGATCACCCACATGATCCCGGTTCCGAAAATGGCACCATTGCGTGTGGCCAGAATGACTTCCCCTGATCCAATATACTCCGAGGCCCAAACTATGGAAGGCCCAAGAACAGCAAGAACGGCGATACCTGTAAGGGGGGTTTTGATGGAATGTGATGGAACCATCCACGAAAGATAGTAAAAACAGAGGTTTCATTTAACCTGATATAGTTCAAAACGATGCTGAATTTTGTGCATAACACAAAATAAAGGCGTCTAATTTAAACTATATCAGTCACAATTATAATCTATTATCATACGCAGATGGCACAGAGAGATTGGATGGCGGGGAAAGTAAATTGTTGCAGGCCGATAAAATAAAACTACCAATGGCAAAGGGTGATAAAAAAAGGAGCCTCCATTTGGGTATACCCAAATGTCAGCGACGTTTTAACACCCTTTGCTATTGAGAATTCTTTGTTTGTTTCTATTACAGGAGATTATTTCTTTTTCGTCTCACCGGCTCCTCCTGTACTCCTGGAAATGGATTCCCTCATATCCGTATCGGACTGGATATTTTGAAATTTATAGTAATCCATGATACCAAGGTTCCCCTGTCTGAATGCATCTGCCATAGCGAGCGGGATCTCCACCTCAGCTTCAATTACCTTGGCCCTGGCTTCCTGGGCCTTGGCCAACATCTCCTGCTCAACGGCTACCGCCATTGCGCGGCGTTCCTCAGCCTTGGCCTGGGCAATATTCTTATCTGCTTCAGCCTGGTCCATCTGCAACTGGGCACCAATGTTCTTCCCAATATCCACATCGGCAATATCAATGGATAGTATCTCAAAAGCTGTTCCGGCATCCAGTCCCTTTAAAAGCACCACCTTCGAGATGGAATCCGGATTTTCCAGCACGGCTTTGTGTGAGTCAGCTGAACCGATGGAAGAAACAATTCCTTCACCTACCCTTGCCAGTACGGTTTCCTCTCCGGCACCTCCAACCAATTGTTTGATGGCCGCACGTACCGTAACCCTGGCCTTGGCGATCAGCTGTATACCATCCTTGGCAACAGCAGCCACTGGAGGTGTATCGATCACCTTCGGATTAACAGACATTTGAACCGCTTCCAGCACATCACGGCCTGCCAGGTCAATGGCTGTTGCCATCTGGAAGTTGAGCTCAATATTGGCCTTTGCAGCCGAGACAAGGGCGTGGACCACTTTTTCGACATGCCCGCCCGCAAGGTAGTGTGCTTCGAGTTCGTCCCGTTTGATCTCACTTAAACCAGCCTTGTGGGCCTCGATCATGGCCCTGACAATAATGTTCGGTGGTACCTTCCGCCAACGCATCAGGATCAGCTGAAGCAATGAAATCCTTACCCCTGAAATCAGGGCGGAGAACCAGAGTCCTACCGGGATGAAATAAAAGATGATCCATAAGCCAATGATGGATCCAACGATAATGACAATGTAAATTCCTATTCCCGAACCTTCCATATTTATTCTTCTTTAATTGATTTTATGATGACTTGTGTGTTTAAAACCTTAATGACCTCGACCGGGGTATGCTGGTCTAAAAAGCCCCTCTGGGACTTTCCTTCCACCACCAGGCCGTTGATTAACACCTTGCCGATGGGTGCCATGCGGGTGATGGACTCTCCCCTGTCTCCGACTTTGATGGTTTCCTTTTCCAGACCAACCTCTACTCTCCCATCAATATCCTTATTCAGTGCCAGGCGTTTCCATGTCTTGGCCCTAAGGGCGTAGGCAAACCCGCCAATGGTCAGGATCAATGTCGCAATCAATGTATAATTACCTACGGTATTGCCATGTGTTTTATAGGACATGTATACTGCAACACCCATCAATACGGCCCCACCAATACCAGCAATTGTAACTCCAGGTATCAGCAGGAACTCTACGACGAAAAGCAGGATGCCGAGAACGATTAATAGAATTATCGCGAGTATTGACATATGGTTAAATGATATAAAAAAACTTAATCAATCGTAGCATTCAGTCCCCTCTCAACCAGTTCATGCCTCAAGGGCCTGAGGAAGTCAAATGAGCCCTTCTTGACATCACACTTTCCTTTATAATGAATCAGATAGGTACACTGTTCTGCTTGCTCGTTAGTATGTTTGCAGACGTCGATAAGTGATTCGATCACGAATTCGAATGTATTTACTTCATCATTATGCAGGATCAGGGAATTCTCTTCTGCTCCATCAACATCATAGAATTCTTCAAATTCCGGAAATTCTCTCGATTTCTCTTTTTCAGACATGCTTCCCAGATCAGTAATAAACAAAAATAAGCATTTCTTTCCTAATTCACATGCATGAATGCTTAAGGATGCCGCTCGAGTTCCTGCAGTTTTTGATTTGTCCCTTTTTTCCCGTTATAATACCCGATGATAAATGCATCAGTGTGTCCATAGTCCCTGACCTTTATCAAGGCAGTCCTGGCGTCTTCATACCTGTAAAATTTACCAACAAAAAATCTTATCAGGTTCTTCTCAGGTATTTTTTCAGTGGTGATGGGGGAAAGTCCCTTAAAATGATCAGGAGCCAGTCTATTTTTGTATACAGCAAGCTGGATCCGGTAAAATACACCTGCGGGAAGGGCAAAATCATATTCGAAGGTCTGTCCAGCACTGTAGGGGGTTTGATTGTATATTTTAAAATTAAAACCACTGGCAGATGGCTCCAGTTCCAGCTCACCAGATGCTGACAAGGCTTCCGTTTTTTCATTTAGTTTGGCCAGAAAATCATCACTTAGCCTATACTGGTAAACAGTAATGCCATCCAGTACAGTGTCCTTAACGAGGTAGGGACTCAGTTGCTTTTCAACAGGAAGCGTACTATTCATGTAAACAAAATGTACCCTGGCCATTTCCCTGTAGATCCCGGTACTGTCCTCAGCCACTGCAATTCTTCTCTGCAAAGCTGTCCGCTCGGCGGGATCATCCATTCTCCGGATCTCCTTCCTCCATTTAATTGAAAGCTCATTGATTGAATCTGCTTTCTGCTGATACATGATCGCCTTGTCAAGGAAACCATTTAAGGTCTTGTCTTCATAAAAGACCTGGGAGGTATCCGCCGGATTTGCGGATAAACCAGCTTGTGAACAGAGTACCATGAAGATCCATAGCCAGCCGTATCTATTAAGTGTACTGAACATTCTACAGCGAAAAAGCGTTACCAAACAACATATATTTCATCCCGGATGCCATTAAGATATGGTAAAAATATTAACAATTTGTTTATACGGGTAGAACCAGGGATGGAATTTCTCTCAAACTTTGTAATTTTGCATTCACTATTATTAAAAAATCATCATGACAGAACTTGCGGAAGGAATGAAGGCACCGGATTTTTCGGGCAAGGACCAGTCTGGAAAGCTCATCTCTTTGCAGGACCTCCGGGGCAGGAAAGTGATTCTCTACTTTTACCCAAAAGATAATACTCCGGGTTGTACGACAGAATCGTGTAACCTGAGAGATAATTACAGGGTCCTGATAAAGAAAGGGTTTGAAGTAATAGGAGTCAGTGCGGACAGTGAAAAGTCACATCAGAACTTTAAAGATAAGTATGAACTGCCTTTCAACCTGATTGCTGACACGGGCAAGGAGATATTGAAGGCCTATGAGGCATGGGGACTTAAAAAATTGTATGGAAAAGTATACGAAGGCATCCTAAGGAAAACATTTATCATCGATGAACAGGGAGTAATCCTTAAAATCATCAACAAAGTTGACACAAAGAACCATACAAACCAGATACTGGATGCATTAAAAGGCTGAAGTAACAGGCCGCCCTTCATAAAATCATTAATCCAATCATAATGAGCGAAGAATCAAACGGAAGCAAAATCAAACAGGAGAAATTAAAAGCATTACAACTGACGCTGGATAAAATAGAGAAGGGCTATGGAAAAGGCACCATCATGAAAATGGGTGATAGTGCCATCGAAGACATTGCTTCCATTCCCTCCGGATCAATTTCCCTGGATGTTGCACTCGGTGTCGGGGGTTATCCCAGGGGAAGGGTTATTGAGATCTACGGCCCGGAATCTTCTGGAAAAACGACCCTGGCTATCCATGCCATTGCAGAAGCCCAGAGGGCAGGAGGTATTGCAGCATTCATAGATGCTGAACATGCCTTCGACCGCTTCTATGCTGAAAATTTAGGAGTAGATGTTGAGAACCTATATATTTCCCAGCCAGATAATGGGGAACAGGCCCTGGAAATTACGGATCACCTCATCCGATCGGGAGCGATCGATATCATCGTAATCGATTCTGTCGCCGCCCTGACCCCTAAATCAGAGATCGAAGGTGAGATGGGTGATTCTAAAATGGGCTTACAGGCAAGGCTGATGTCCCAGGCCTTACGGAAACTTACTGCCAATATCAGCAAGACCAATACTACCTGTGTTTTTATCAACCAGTTGAGAGAAAAGATCGGTGTAATGTTCGGAAACCCCGAAACTACCACAGGTGGTAATGCATTGAAATTCTATTCATCTGTTCGTATTGATATTCGGCGGATTGGGCAAATAAAGGATGGTGATGAGGTAAAAGGAAACCGTACGAAAGTCAAAATTGTTAAGAATAAACTCGCCCCACCCTTCAGAAAAGCCGAGTTTGATATCGTATACGGAGAAGGCATATCCCGGACCGGCGAGTTGATTGACCTGGGTGTCGATCTGGAGATCATCAAAAAAAGCGGGTCCTGGTTCAGTTATGCTGATACTAAACTTGGGCAGGGCAGGGATGCCGTAAAGAGCTTGTTGCTGGATAATCCTGAACTGGCAGAAGAAATTGAAACCAAGATCGTAGAAGCCTTTAACGGGACTAAAAAATAACCCCGGATCTTGTCGGTATAAAATTAAAGCAATCATATTATGAACCGTTATTTCCTATCTACCCTGCTTTGCGCAGGCATCATATTTTCATCCTGTGCCCAGCCTCCTGAAGAAACAAGGCTTGTTGCAGGAGATTTCTCAGGAACCCTCACGCAGGATGAGATTGCCGGGGGTGTACTGACCGCCGAGATTCTCTGGAAGTTTGGCAGGCTTGGCAGCATGGACCTTTCCCCCGATGGAAAAGAAGTCCTCTATACCGTCACCAGGTATGATGTAGGAACAAACCAAAGCATCAGTGATATTTATAAAATTTCAACAGGAGGCGGTGAACCAACCCGTCTCACAGACGGAGCAGCAAAGCATTACAGTCCCAAATGGTTCCCGACCGGAGACAAGATCGGGTTTCTTACCGGTGGTCAACTTTGGGAAATGGATCCTGATGGCCAGGATAAGGTTCAGGTTTCCGAATTGGATTCCGATATCAACAGCTTTGACTGGTCACCTGATGGCTCCAATATCCTGCTCACGATGGATGTAAAGCTTGAGGAGACACCTCAGGAAATCTATCCGGATCTGCCTGAAACCAATGTTAGGATTATAGACGACCTGATGTACAGGCACTGGAATGCATGGCATGATTATGCTTATAGCCATATATTTATAGCAAGTTATGACGAAACTGGCCCCGGTGAACCTCTTGATATCATGGAGGGCGAACTTTGGGATGCCCCACTGGCTCCTTATTTTGATGATGCAGAAATCACCTGGAGTCCGGATGGAAAACAGATCGCCTACACCTGTAAGAGACTGAGGGGGAGGGAGTACGCCATGAGTACCAACTCAGATGTATTTCTCTATGATCTGGTATCCGGTGAAACAAAAAACCTGACATCGGGAATGCCGGGATACGACAAATACCCATCCTTTTCGGAAGATGGCAGCAAGCTAGCCTTTCAAAGTATGGCTACACCAGGATATGAAGCAGACCAGATAAGGCTTTTCGTCATCGACCTGAAAAGTGGGCAGATGGAATACTGGACAGAAGGTTTTGACCAGAATGTGGACCATGTCGTTTGGAAAGGAGATAAACTTTATTTCATCAGTGGTATCCATGCCACTTTCCAGCTATATGAGATGGATACAGAGAGTAAGGATATCCGGCAAATCACTGAAGGACACCATACTTATGGATCTTTTGCTTTGGCAGGGGATGTGATGGTAGCTACCAGGCAGGATTTTGCAAACGCCACGGAGATCTTCCGCATCGATCCCGACAATGGCAAGGCGAGCCAGCTGACCATTACCAACGAAAATATCTATAAACATATCAAAGTTCCAAAGCATGAGGAGCGCTGGGTAAAAACAACAGACAATAAAGACATGCTGGTTTGGGTGGTCTATCCGCCAAATTTTGATGCCAGTAAAAAATACCCGGCCATCCTTTTCTGTGGCGGTGGTCCCCAGAATGCCATTAATCCGGATTTTCACTATCGCTGGAATTTCCAGCTTATGGCAGCCCATGATTACGTTATGGTAATACCCAACCGAAGGGGGCTCCCTACCTTTGGCCACGAGTGGAACCTGCAAATCTCTACAGATTACGGAGGACAGAACATGAAAGATTACCTGAGCGCCATTGACGCATTGAGTGCAGAGCCCTACATTGATGAAGAAAGGCTGGGTGCCATCGGGGCAAGCTACGGGGGATATTCGACTTTCTACCTAGAAGGTATCCATGAAGGAAGGTTCAAAACTTTTATTTCCCACTGCGGGATTTTTAACCTGGAAAGCATGTACACTGCCACTGAAGAAACTTTTTTTGTGAATTTTGACAATGGTGGACCATACTGGGCAAAACCTACCCCAAGGAATTACCAGTTCTCTCCCCACAGGCTCATCGATAAATGGGATACTCCCATAATGATCATAACAGGAGAGATGGACCTCCGGGTACCCTATACCCAGAGTCTGGAGGCTTATAATGCGGCCAGGTTAAGGGACATACCTGCCAGGTTACTGGTATTCCCTGAAGAAACGCATTTCGTGACAAAACCCCAGAATGCCATACTCTGGCAGCGTGAGTTCTTCGGCTGGCTTGACAGGTGGCTGAAATAGCGATCTGTGTAACGAGCTTGCTCGGGATGCCATCTTTTTTCTTACATTCGTAGAAACAATACCCTTCGGCATGAATAATTTTTTTCAGTTCCTGCTGCATTTTATTTTCATTGCCACCTTTCTGTTTGTTTTCATCATTGCCATTATTCTCCTGAAGCCATTCAGGTTTCACCGAAAGCGAAAGGTATCCACCGCTGCACTGAAAATATCCTACCTGGTATACCTGGCCTTTTTTCTGGCTTTTGTATACCTGGTCCTGTTCTTTGCAGATAGTGAGGTGAATACGGAAGAGATGATGGATGAAGGCACTTCGATCATATATTACATTATCGTACTCGTCTCATTTTTCATTCCCAATATCGGGATCATGATCAGAAGGCGCTTTAAAAAAAATCGTAAATCCTTCAATTATCTGATCGCGGCCTTTAATTTATTGATCGTTCTTGCCCTGGTTTTCATGATGAAGCAGGTGCAATGGAATTTCTAGCCTGCCGAATGGCCTTTGTATCTGTTAGAGGTTCAGACTAACCCTGACATAGTTTTTCAGCTCTTTCCATCTTGTCTTCAAGCGGTTGATATCCATCGAACCAGTGAATCTTTGCGCCCTCACGCTCCATTTTCCTGAACCATGTCATTTGCCGCTTGGCAAAACGATGGATGGCAGTCTCCAGCTTGGTAAACATTTCTTCATAAGTGATTTGCCCTGACAGGTACTCCGTTATGTATTTATATTCCAAACCATAGTATATCAGTTTTTCGGGAGTGACACCTTTGTCAAGAAGGGACTGCACCTCTGTTACCATTCCCTGGTCAAGCCTTGCGGACAGCCGCTCAGTGATCCTCTTTCGACGTGACAGCCTGTCGAATTTGATACCCATGATGATTGGCCGAATGGCAGGCATCTCTTCATCCAGCTCCGTGTGTTTCTGGTAATAATCTTCGATCTCCAGTGCCCTGATCAGGCGTTTTCTGTCCATTATATCCGTTTTATTATGCAGTTTCCTGATTCCTGCCAGTCTTGCGGTCAGGTCATCCATGCTTTCCCTCTTAAACGCTGACCTGAGTTCGTGGTTCACCGGGACCCGGCACAACCTGTATCCTTTCAGCACGGCCTCAATATACAGGCCGCTGCCACCACATAAGACAGGTAATGATCCGCGTGCTTGTACTTCCTGGAATACCCTGATAAAATCCTTCTGGTATTCAAAGACATTATATTCATAGCCTGGTTCCAGGATATCGATGAGGTGGACAGGTACCAGCCTGCCTTTGACCAGATAATCCTCATAATCCTTTCCTGTGCCCAGATCCATGTGTCGGTATACCTGTCTGGAATCTGCACTGATCACTTCACCCTTAAGTTTCTCGGCCAGACATGCAGCAAATCTTGTTTTCCCTCCGGCTGTATGCCCCAGTATCGTGACCATGTTGTATGAAATGCTGGCTGCCATTCAGGCAAAGGTCGCAAAGAAGGGGGAAGTACGCAAATGAGTTAATTCTTATTAACTTTACAGCCTTTTAGGAAGGGATGGATAACAGAATAAACATAAAAAACAAAAAGGCTTATTTCCATTACGAGATCATTGATAAACTGGTAGCTGGCATGCAGCTTACAGGTACTGAGATTAAGTCCATCCGCAGTGGAAAAGCAAGCCTATCAGATTCCTACTGCCTGTTCAGGGAAAATGAACTATGGGTAACGAACATGAGGATTTCTGCATACGACCAGGGAAGTTACAATAATCATGACCCATACCGTGACCGCAAGCTATTACTGAACAGGAAGGAACTCAATAAGCTGGAAAAGCAAACCAGGGAAAAGGGACTGACCATTATCGCATTGCGCGTCTTCATCAATAATAATGGTTATGCCAAACTGGAAATTGCACTGGCAAAGGGAATGAAAAAATATGACAAGCGAGAAGCCATCAAGAAGAAAGATATGAAGCGGGATTTGGAACGTTTGGGAAAACTGAAATAAATAAAAGTGAATTATTGGGCAAAGAAGAAATTGATTACTTCGTAGACCTCATCTGTAACCATAAAGGATTTAAAATCAAAAAAGTCATCAATGGCCAGAAGTAATTCGTCAAAGCTCAGGTATTTATCTCCATTCAGATCGAGGTCATGTAATTTTTCATCTAACTGATCGAAGGTCATACGTGCTCTTTGTTCTGAGGGGACCAGGTAGAGGTCTAGCTCGCTCCTGGATATGGCATTTGGTGTCACCAGCAGGCTTTCCAATTCATTCTCACTCATTTCAACCCCCTGCTCATTTACAATGGCCCCTGGAGATGAATCCTCATCATCCATATAGTCGGGTACACCATCCTGATCATAATCCCAGGGACATCCGGTGGAATCAACTTCCACGCCTTCAGGTGTCCCCAGACAATCATCAATCCCATCCACGATACCATCTCCATCCTCATCCTCAAACATCAGGTAATCAAAATCATCCAGTTCGGCAAAAAGCAATTCCTCGGTCCTGACCTTGGGTTCTGAGAAAAGATCCAGGTGAAGTCCAATATAAGTGAAGGCAAAATGATCATTGGCAGCATTTGCCGTGATTCCCTCCCCATCCGGGCTAATATTGTCAATCAGGTCTGTAAAGGTGAGATGGAAGGTAGTACCCAGTCTCATTTTCATCCGCTCACTGATGTTAAAATCAAGACCAAAGTCAATGGGCACTGAAAAGCTGAACTGTCGGTAATTCCCCAGACCATAAAGATCTGCTTCGCGAAGGTCCGTTTCAAAGTCCCAATCCCTCATTATAACCTCACTTGGCATGATGCCCCCTACTGCTTCAGATATATTCCTGATGGTACCATCTGACCAGTAATGATATTCTACATTCCCTCTCCAAAGATCCCCTTTAGCGCTGAAAAGGAATGGTTCAAAACCTATGGAAACAAATGGCTTCAGAACAGGGACTTCCTTTTTAATTAGATGACCGAAATTATACTCCACACCCACACCAAAGGCATTGATAGTGGAATGAAAGTTCAGGTTCCGGTTCAGGTCTACATACGAACGCTCATTTCCGGTCACTTCTGCAAATAAAAGGGAAAAATTCACAACGAATGTCTTCTGCCTGTCGAAGGGGGGAGATGAAATATTAACCTTGAACCCAGTTTTGTCACTCAAGGGTGTCGGAAAACTATTCTGTATATCTCCGAAATAGTGCATGGTCCCGAATGCGAGACCAATCACCGGCATATAGGTGGGATTCTCAACTTCTACCCTTCTGATCAGGAGTGAATCATAGTCAATTTCCTGTGCGAGTAAATGGCCTGGCAGGTTGAGCAATGCTGCCAGAGAAAGAAATAACGCTATGGAAAGCCTGGATTTCATGCAGGTGTATCAATCAGCCTCCTGTTGCTTTCCTGGCATCAACTACACTGATCCTTTTACCATTCCTGTATGCGACAACAAATGCCCCACTTATGCCCTTAGATAAAACGGTGTTTCTGAAATCATTCGCCTGGTCGTAGGTACTGAAGGAGCCAACAGTATATTTATACAGACCATTATGGCGTTCCACCATGACCGGCTTTGATAAACTATTGGCAGCAAATGTCTTATTTGCATCGCTGAATGCACCTGTGGCTGCAAGCTGCACCCTGAAATATATACCATCCTGAACAGGCAGGCGCTGTCTCTCAGGGATGCCAGATGATCCTGTGCTTACTGTTCGGGTCTCCTTCACTACGGGCTTTTCTTCCTTCACTACGGGCTTTTCTTCCTTCACAACAGGTTTTTCTTCTTTCACAACAGGTTTCTCCTCTTTAACAGGCGGAGGTTTGATCTCCTCCTGTTCGGTCTGAACAGGTATGCCCGCTGGTAGTTCCTCTCCGCTATCCAATGAAGCCATGAGCGCCTCAATGTTCGCATTGCTTATCCCGCTGAGGTATACGTCCATCTGTCTAATGTCGACCGAGATATTCCGCCCCTCCAAAATATAGGAAAGAGCTCCCTTGATCTGAAGATCATCAATGCTTTTAGATGCTTCCGGGATCAACCTGTAACTGACTGTGAAACCAGGTTCTTCAGGCAGGTTCATCCACACAAACTTGGCAACCCCGTCTTTATGTGTAAAAAGTCCTTCTCTTGATTCCAATACCACGGCCTCGAATCCCGAGGGGATCTGTTCCTCAATCTTGGCGAACTTATTCATATCTCTCTTGTATACCAGCAAATTCACAATGATATCATCGCCCGTTCTGGCTTTATATGGGGTTTGCCGGATACAGGTAACATTACCGCTTACTGATGTGCTTTTCTGTTCTCCTTCAAGCGCATCTGAATACTTGTCGATATCAATTCGTTTATCAGCAGTGACTGAAGGCGACGCGGTTATGTTAATACTCTCGGGTCGCAGGTTAACAGATTTCCTTTCATTGTTTTCTACATAAGAAAATTCTCCACCAATGGTAAAGGTCCCTTGCAACCTCTCATTCACCAATATCTTGTAGTTTAGGATTATTGGGTTTTCTGAAGGCAGCTTTAACCAGATAAATCTTACTCTCTGGTTATCAAAGCTATAGTCAGCTGATCCTGAATTCTCCTGCCTGGCTTCCAATCCGGCAGGCAGTTCCTGTTGCAACCTGCTGAATTCTTCAAGATCCCCCTTATCAATGGTTATAGAAACACGAAATTCCTGCCCGGCTCCTACTACTGAGGGGACTGTCATTTTCACAGAAACCGGATCCTGTGACATCAGCATGGCAGTGCCCAGGAACAGCAGTAAAACTGCAGTAATTGATTTAATCATAAGATTATCAATATTTTACATCAAACATGTAAATATCAGAAATATTTCGTAACAATTCAAAATAATAAATTAACAAAATCATATTACTGATAAGTTTTTGCCTAACAGTCATATACGATAAAAATGGCGGACAGGTTACTAGAAATTGGGACTGAGAAGATATTTCGAATAGAACTGCTCAATGTGATTAACAGCCTCCTCAGCGTCATCCACAACCACGAAGAGATCCATATCTTCTCGGCTGATGTTTTCTTCCTCTTCCAGTACCACATCTTTAACCCACTTAATCAGGCCCTCCCAGTATGATTTCCCGACCAGGACAATGGGGAACTTCCCTATCTTGTCAGTCTGTATCAGGGTAATGGCTTCAAAAAACTCATCTAGTGTACCAAATCCCCCGGGCAGGACAATGAATCCCTGGGCATATTTCATGAACATAACCTTCCTGACAAAAAAATGGTCAAAGGTGATAAGCTTGTCCGGATCGATAAACAGGTTGGCTTCCTGTTCAAATGGCAGATCAATATTTATGCCCACTGATTTCCCCCTTCCCCGCTTTGCTCCCATGTTTGCAGCTTCCATGATACCCGGACCACCACCTGTAATCACACCATATCCCCGCTGGGTAAGCTGAAATGCGATTTCTTCTGCCAGTTTAAAGTACTTTTTATCAGGCCCCGTCCTTGCTGAACCAAAAATTGAGACACAAGGTCCAATCCTGGCCAGTTTCTCGAATCCTTCCACAAATTCTGACATGATCTTGAAGATCCGCCAGGAATCGGCTGCCTGGATCTCATTCCAATCTTTTTCTTCGAAAGCTTTGATGACTTTTTCTTCGTTGCTGTTCATTTTTGATCCTTTAAATATTTTGAAAATATCAGATATTACCTGTTTAGTTTACTGGAAGACCGTTTCAGTTCTTCTTTCAGGAACCCAGCCGTATAACTTGTTTTACAATGTGCAATCTCTTCAGGGGTTCCGGTGCACATCACCTCCCCACCACGGATACCACCTTCCTTTCCAAGATCAATAATATAATCTGCCACCTTGATCACGTCCATGTTATGCTCAATCACAATTACTGTATTTCCACGGTCAACCAGCTTGTTCAATACCTCAAGGAGGATACGTATATCATCGAAATGAAGTCCCGTGGTAGGTTCATCAAGAATATATAGGGTTTTTCCTGTGTCTTTCCTGGCCAGTTCTGCAGCCAGTTTTACCCGCTGGGATTCGCCACCAGACAGGGTAGTTGACGGTTGTCCCAGGGTTATATACCCCAATCCGACATCCTGCAATGTCTTCAGCTTGTTTGAAATGGCTGGGATATGCTGGAAAAAGTCAACAGATTTATTAATGGTAAATCCCAGCACTTCACTGATAGAATGACCTTTGTACTTAACTTCCAGGGTTTCCCTGTTGTATCTTCGACCACCACATTCCTTACATTGCACATAAACATCCGGCAGGAAATTCATCTCAATGGACTGCAGTCCGGCCCCCTTGCAATCACCACATCTGCCTCCTGCTACATTGAAGGAAAACCTTCCAGCCTTATAACCCCGGATCCTGGCCTCAGGAGTCTGTTCAAATAACTTTCTGATGTCAGAAAATACACCAGTATAGGTGGCAGGATTTGATCTTGGTGTCCTGCCAAGGGGGGATTGATTTACTTCTATCACTTTATCTACCAGCTCTGTTCCATGGATAGCTTCATATGGCAGGGGATCTTTCACGGAACGGTAGAACCGCTGGCTGAGAATGGGATGTAATGTTTCATTTACCAACGAGGATTTGCCGCTGCCAGAAACTCCTGTTACACAAATGAATAAACCCAGCGGGAACGGTACAGATATGTTTTTCAGATTGTTTCCCATTGCACCTGTAATGATCAGTTTCTGTCCATTTCCATTTCGCCGGGAAGCTGGAACAGGGATCATTTTTTTATTATTCAGGTAATCGGTCGTTAATGTAGTTCCCCGGCTGATCTTATCGGGAGTGCCACTTGCAACCACCTCACCTCCATGACGGCCTGCTCCGGGTCCCAAATCAAGAATATGATCAGCTGCCAGGATCATTTCCCTGTCATGCTCCACTACAATGATCGAATTACCTGCATCCCTGAGCTCTTTCAGGGCATGGATCAACTTCAAATTGTCTTTCTGGTGCAGGCCTATGCTTGGTTCGTCCAGGATATAGAGGACATTCACCAGCTGGGAACCAATTTGTGTTGCGAGACGGATCCGCTGACTTTCTCCACCCGATAAACTCCTGGCACTTCTGTTGAGTGACAGGTAATCCAGTCCAACATCCAACAGGAATTTGAGACGTCCCCTCAATTCCTTCAGAATATCCCTGGCAATGGTAAGCTGACGCTTGCTCATTCTTTCCTCAATACCATCAAACCATCTGAATAGTTCAATGATGTCCATGCCGGCCAGGGCAGCAATGTTTTCGCCATCCAGGCGAAAATGAAGAGCTTCCTGGTTCAGCCTGGCACCCTGGCAGACCGGACAGGTAACCTTGCGGATATACTGATCTGCCTGTTTCTGGGCACGCTTGCCATTGCTTTCAGTGCTCAGGTTGAGGTAAATATGATTAACAATGCCATCAAAACTTAAAAAGTAATTCGATGAGGTTCCCAATGGAGTATTTTGTAGCTTGAAACTCTCTTCTGAGCCATACAGGATTTTCTCAAATGCATCTGCCGGGATCTCCCGGATCGGTGTCTCAAGGGTGAACCCGTATTTTTTGGCTACTGCTTCAAGTTGCCAGAAGATCAAAGCATTCCGGTATGCCCCAAGGGGTTCTATGCCACCTGACCTGATGCTTTTAGCTGCATCCGGGATAATTTTCGAGATATCTACTTCATTGATTTCCCCGAGGCCGCCACATTTATTACATGCCCCATGGGGAGAATTGAAGGAAAAGGTATGCGGAGCGGGTTCATTATAGGAAATGCCGCTCGTGGGACACATCAACTGGCGGCTGAAGAATTTTACCGTGTTTTCCTCCACATCCAGGACCATCATGATGCCCTTTCCCTGGTTCATGGCAGTCGTAATGGATTCCTTGAGCCGTTTTGGATCGTCCCCGACTTCCAGTTTGTCAACAACCACCTCAATATTGTGTGTCTTGTACCTGTCAACACGCAGTCCATGTACAAGCTCTTTTAATTCACCATCTATCCGGGCATAGAGGAATCCTTTCCTCCTGAATTGTTCGAAAAGCTCCCGGTAATGCCCCTTGCGCCCTTTGACCATCGGGGATAACATCATGACCCTTTTCCCATTGTATTTCTCCTGGATGAGATGCAGGATCTGGTCATCTGTATACTTTACCATTTTCTCACCCGTAACATGGGAATGGGCATCTGCTGCCCGGGCATACAAAAGCCTCAGAAAGTCATAGATCTCTGTGATTGTACCAACTGTTGAACGCGGATTGCGTGAAGTGGATTTCTGTTCTATGGAAATCACGGGGCTAAGTCCGGTTATCTTATCCACATCCGGCCGCTCCATGGAACCAAGGAACTGCCGGGCATAGGCAGACATGGTCTCCATATACCGGCGCTGCCCTTCTGCATAGATGGTATCGAAGGCAAGTGAAGATTTACCGCTTCCGCTTAATCCTGTTATGACAGTGAGCTGGTTCCGCGGGATCTCTACATCTATATTCTTTAGATTATGGACCCGGGCACCCAGTACACGGATGTACTGATCATCCTCCAGAAATTCCTTATCTTTCTCAATGGCCATCACTTAATCCATACTTTGGTTGAATTCGCGGTATCCCTTCCTGGGTATAGATATCTGGTACGTTTTATGACTGGGATTGCTCAACGTCTTATCCCTCAACCAGGGATTAAAAATTTTAAGGACTTTATAGTTAATAGCATACTCACTGGCAAAAGCGGCAAAATCTACGACAGATGTATCAACGTTTACATGGTAGACGGGAATATTCTGGTATAGTTCATCGCTCTCAAGGATGAATCCATATTTCTCAGGTTCGGACATGATCAGTTTCAATGCCAGTAAACGGTAAACGTATCGGCCGGTTTCCTCATTCAGCAGAATATCATAGTAATACCTGCTGCCCTGTCTTTCAATCTGCCGGTTTAACCCGGTCCTTCCTACATTATAGCTGGCAGCTGCCATTGTCCAGTTACCATAAAGTTCATAAGACCGGAGCAGGAATTTACAGGCAGCTTCGGTGGATTTTTCCAGGTGGTATCTCTCATCTACCTCACTGTTTACTTCCAATCCATATTCTTGTGCTGTTGCTTTCAGGAACTGCCAGTAGCCTACCGCCCTGGCTGGGGAAGTCAGATTCATCAGGTCACTTTCCGCCACAGGCAGGTACTTAAAATCCTCCGGGACACCATGTTTCTCCAGGATCTTCTCAATGACCGGAAAATGCCTGTGAGCACGTTTAATCAGTAACAGGGTATGGGACTGCCAGTAAGTATTGATCAGCAGTTCTTGGTCCAGGGCCTCCAGGACATCAAAATTCTCAAGTGGTGTCCGTTCTCCGGCAAAATCAAGTGTTTCAGGTATGGGCACAGAAGTTACTACATACCGGCCATGATTCTCTTTGTCTTGCTCACCCTCTTTCTCATCCGTTGCCCGGATGAATAAAACCACTACCAATGCCGCTATGGAGACCAATCCAGCAATGGACAGTACAGTCTGTGTTTTTCCTGATGATAACATGCTTACATCGTTTTCGAAAAAACACAAAAATACGGATTTTTTATGGAAGAAATAAGAGTCCTATGTCTGAAAACAAGACTGGAAAGGTTAAAATGTATACATGAGGCCTGTATAAAACCCAATGGAATAGGGATGCGATTTGATCATTGATCCTGTATTAATGGAATTCAGGTAATAGCGGAAAGTGGGCTCAAAATTTATATGGAATTTTTTCGAGATTGAATAATCCACACCCATTCCTACTACACTGCTGTAGTTTACGGGTCTGAGATTCCCGGTTATGCCTATTGGTTCTTTATTTCCTCCTTCCTGGTAATAAGCCGAATTCCCTACCAGGAAATTACTACTGAGACCACCGAGAAAATGAAAACCAAGTCTCCTGTCAACTACCCGATATCGGAGGATTAATGGTAACTCGAGGTACTGAAATTGTTGTAGTATCTCCCCTTCAGAGGCATTCATGCTATTAGCCCTGGCGTATTCGGTAACAAGTTCCCATCCTGCCTGTGGAACAGTATTGGCTGCAATGGCATAATCCAATTCCTGACCTGTTTCAATAATCCCTGTAGAATTATTAATGGAAGCCGTTATGGTAGGGGATTTATCAAGGAAGATTCTATTTTCCACAGTTGCATAGTATGCATTCCCTACTTTCATCCCCATACTGGAAAAATATAGTCCGGATTGAACGGACAGGCGTTTGAGAGGGACATAATGAACATTCACTCCGCCGGCATAGGATACGACCCCTTGTTCAACATCATTATAGTAGGAGGCGCTTGGAGAAGTTCCCCCTGGGACCTCCAGGTTACGGTAACTGTAAATCGGTGATACCTGGGTTCCAACTCCCCATTTGTCATGTGATGCTATTTTTTCATCATCCCATTCTTCGAACACATCTATTCCCTCACTTTCATTAGTCAGGGTTGGAGGATAAAAAGTCATGCTGAGCAAGGTCACAGGTTCAGTAAAATTCGTCTGTAAACCCGTGGAGGAAATTGGCGGAACTGTTTTGAGCTTGTCCATATAAGGCTGGTCACCGGCAACCTCTTCAGTATATCCAGCATCCTGAGCATCTGCCAGGTTCACATCTGCCTCCCGGTTGAAATATTCTGCGCCGGTCGTCCGGTCATTCATTTCCCTCTTATTTTCAGGAACTGCTGCATGGACATCAGGAACCTCCATCTTGGTATCAGGGACTTCAGCCTTGGTATCAGGAACCTCAGCTTTGGTATCAGGGACCTCAGCCTTGCTTATCCCCGTCTCCTCATGGAGTCCGGTTTCCGGTGGCTCTCGCAGTAAAAACCAGGTGGTCCCAAGGACCATCAAGACTGCTACAGAAGCTGCGATCCGGCTCACCCACAGGACCCGCCTCTTTCTTTTATCAGAAAGAAGGGCAGAATCAATTCCATGCCATACATGCTCCGGCGGTACCGCTTCAAAACCCCTGAGCTGGTCCCTGAATGACTGATCTGTCTTATTTCTCCTCCTGCTCATTTCTCCCTTATGATATGTTCACTCGTGTCAAAATACTTTTTTACTTTTTGCTGCAGAATATCCCTTGCCCGTGAGAGGTTGGATTTTGAAGTTCCGACAGTAATACCCATCATCTCTCCGATCTCCTTATGTGAATAGCCCTCAATGGCATAAAGATTGAATACCATCCGGTAACGGGGTGGCAGATCCTGAACCAGACGGATCAGGTCGGAGGCAGATAACCTTTCAAAAACCTCTTCATGTACCATATCATCCTTTTTCACCGTATTATCTGTTAAAGGGTATAATCGAACCTGACTGCGGTAACGTTCCAGAGCCGTGTTGATCATAATCCTCCTTATCCAGCCTTCAAATGATCCTTTTCCCCCGAATTGTTCGAGCTTACTGAAAACCTTGATGAAGCCCTCCTGGAGTATATCCGCGGCATCATCATGGTTATCTGCATATTGAAGACATAGACCAAACATCCTCGTAGAGAACATTTTGTACAACAGTTCCTGACTCTTCCTGTCACCCTTCAGGCAGCCATTAATTATATTATCTAGCTGGTCCACCAACTAATACAGTGAGAATTTGACAGTTAAAATTAATACAATTTGGTGGACAAAAACTCTGCCACAATTATTGTCGCTGTTCAAACAATAGATGAATGAAAGTTTGGAAAGGTTGCGTATGATGCCTATAAATGGATTACTTCGCCGTAGGCAGCAGCTGCGGCTTCCATCACCGCCTCCGACATCGTGGGATGGGGATGGATGGATTTGATCATTTCAATACCTGTGGTTTCAAGTTTTCTGGCCACAACAATTTCAGCGATCATTTCTGTTACGTTTGCACCTATCATATGGGCTCCGAGGAGTTCACCATATTTCGCATCGAAAATCATTTTTACAAAACCGTCTTTTTGTCCGGCTGCGCTTGCCTTGCCAGATGCTGTGAAGGGGAATTTTCCCACCTTGATTTCATAACCGGCTTCCTTTGCAGCATTCTCGGTCATTCCTACAGATGCGACTTCCGGACTTGTATAGGTACAGGCAGGTATATTGGCATAATCAATGGTTTCGGTATGATGGCCGGCAATTTTTTCGACACAGAGAATACCTTCTGCTGATGCTTTATGCGCCAGTGCTGGTCCGGGTACTATATCCCCGATGGCATAGATCCCTTCCACATTGGTACGCATGTATTCATCCACTTTGATCTTACCGTTTTCTGTTTCAATACCGAGATCTTCCAAACCAATGTCTTCTAAATTTGGACTTATCCCAACCGCAGAGAGTACAATATCAACCTCAACTTCTTCTTCCCCCTTTTTCGTATTGATCTTTACCTTGCATTTTTTTCCTTTCGTGTCTACCGATTCAACGGTAGAACCGGTCATGACCTTCATCCCTGCTTTTTTGAATGAGCGTTCCAATTGTTTGGAAACTTCTTCATCCTCGAGAGGCACCACATTGGGCAGGACTTCGACAAGGGTCACACTGGTACCCATACTGTTATAGAAATGTGCAAATTCACTTCCTATAGCACCCGATCCTACTACTAACATACTTTCAGGAAGCTCTGTCAAGCTCATGGCCTTGCGGTAACCGATTATTTTTTTTCCATCGATCTTCAAATTCGGCAACTCACGCGACCGGGCTCCGGTAGCAAGAATGATATGGTCAGCATCTAAACTGGTTTTCTTCCCATCCGGATGCGTAACTTCAACTTTATGCGATGCGGTCAGTTTCCCTGTACCTGTCAAAACCTCTACTTTGTTCTTCTTTAAAAGGAACTGTACCCCTTTGCTCATACCGTCAGCAACACCTCGGCTCCTTTTAATGATGGCTGTAAAATCAGGTTGAGCTGTACCGCTGAGTGAGATTCCGTAATCCTCCGCATGCTTAAAATAATCATACACAAGCGCACTTTTCAGAAGGGATTTGGTGGGTATACATCCCCAGTTCAGGCAAATGCCGCCAAGGTTTTCCTTCTCAACAATCCCCGTTTTAAGACCCAGTTGGGCTGCCCTGATTGCTGCAACATAGCCACCCGGACCACTACCGATTATAAGAACATCATATTTCATAGACAGGATTTTTTCAGAGTTATAAGTCTTTTATTTCAATCAAACAAAATTAGGAGAAAATCCGTTGATATTAAAATAAATGTTTTGTTCATAAAAAGACTTCACTATACATACTATGTTGATTTTAATATTTCTGTAACTGCCCATATTTTTGTAATTATGCATGGTGATTAATGTCATGAGTATCCGTCCATTACTGATTATTTCTGTACTGTTCTTCCTGATGCTGCCCGGACAGGCAGAGGCACAGGAACAAACTTCCATTGACAGCCTGGTGTCACTTCTCGAATCAACAGAGGGGGAGGAACATTTAGAGATCCTGTACGAACTTTCGGAAAACCGGTGGCTGGCATTCGAGGACAGGTTATCCTATACTGAAGATGCTCTCAATTATGCTGCCAGGTCAGGTGAAGTTCGCTGGTTGTACGATGCCCATCTTCATCAGGGCAAGGTCTTCAGCCGTGAAGCCATGGACCAGAAGGCCCTTGAGTCATTTGAAAAAGCCTTGAACATCAGTGAAGAATCCGGCGATGAGGATGGTATCATTACTTCCCTGTTCTGGATAGGTAAGACATACTCCTGGCTAAGGGATCCGGAAATGGCTGCGGAATACCTGAACCGTACAAGAAACATGGCATCTGAGAATAAAAATGAGCTGATGGAAACAGATGCTCTTTATTCACTAGGGGAATTGAACCGCCGCTTCCGGGAATATGAGAGTGCCATGGCATATTATGATACGGCATATGGCATGGCGGAAGCATCTGGATCCGCCAATATGATGGCAGAGATCAATGCTTCCCAGGGGATGGTCATGTATTACCAGGGGGAGTTCCTTCAAGCCGTCGGGTACTATGAGAATGCCATTGAACTTTTTAATGAACTCGATGAAGAGGACAGTGAGTCAAGGAACCTGCTCCGTCTGGCCAATGCCAACTACCAGCTGGCAAGATACGATATTGCCCTTGGGCATTACCAGCAGGCCCTGTCCATTTTTGAAAGGATCAATCATGAAGCCGGCATGATTGCCGTATTGAATGGCATGGCACTGATCTATTTCAGCCAGGAGCAGTTTGATAAGGCCCTTGAAACACACCTCACATTGCTCATTATGAACCGCGCAAGGCAAAACCGGGAGGAAATTGGCAGAAGTCTGCACAATATAGGGACGGTATATAATAAAATTGCCGGAGATTCACTTATTACCATGTTCGGGGATTTTTATATGGATTCCATAAAGACAGAGCGGTCAGATAAATACCTGGACCTGTTCAGGGAAGCACTGGATTATTACGAGCAGGCCCTGGAGGTCTGGGAAGAAGAAGATTATAAAGAAGGTGTCAAAGGTTCTCTGCATAATATTGGCATCATCTATGTAACTGCCGGAATGCCTGATATGGCACTACCCTACCTTAACCGGGCCCTGTCCATAGCTCAGGAGCTGAATGACAGGGCCGTTGAATCAAGCATTTACCTTCGCCTGGGACAGGTTTATATCCTGTTCGAAAATTATGGCAGAGCTTCGGAATACCTCAACAGGTCACTGGAACTTTCGCTGGAGCTGGATACCAAGGAAACCCTGATGGGCGTATATGAGGTATTGTCAGACCTGAACACTAAACAGGGACGATACAGGGATGCGCTGAATTATTTTAAGCTACATTCTGCCATCAAGGATACACTGACCAGAAAGGAGAGATTGGATCAGATAACGGAAATGCAGGTAAAGTATCAGACTGAAGCGACTGAAAAAGAAAATGCATTGCTGCTGGCAGAGTCAGAACTGGCAGATACCAGGCTTCGTTGGACGAGGATCATTCTGACTATAACCATTATCGCCATTGTGATCTTTCTCATAATGGTGGTCCAATTAATCCGGGCAAACAACCTGAAGAAAAAGGCCAACGATGAATTGGCACAGAAAAATAACCTGATCACTGAACAGAAAAAAGAGATCACAGACAGCATACAGTATGCCAGCCGGATACAGAATGCCATGCTTCCACCCGGTGATTATCTTGACAGCCTTCTCCCTGAGCGTTTTATTCTATTTAAACCACGAGACATTGTAAGTGGTGATTTTTATTATATCACGGAAAAAGACGGAAAAGTCATCTGCGCGGTAGCGGATTGTACAGGACACGGAGTACCAGGTGCCTTAATGAGCATGCTCGGAATTTCCTTCCTGAATGAGATCATCAGCAAGCATAGAGACCTGCCCCACAGCAATGAGATCCTGGAAGAACTCCGTGCCCATGTGATCAAGTCCCTGCATCAGACCGGAAGGGTCGGGGAAAGCCAGGATGGCATGGACCTGGCCTTATACATTATAGACCAAAAAACCAGGAAGATGGAATTCTCCGGAGCCAATAATTCACTATGGTTGATACGGGACGGTGAACTCATCGAAAAAAGGGCCGACAAAATGCCCATTGGCATCTACAGCTGGCTAGATAAATCATTTACCAGGCATGAGATGGACCTGCAAAAGGGAGATCTGGTCTATGCATTCTCTGATGGATATTACGACCAGTTTGGCGGTCCAAGCCTGAAGAAATTCATGAGTAAAAATTTCAAAAAAATGCTGCTGAAAATCCACTCCAATTCGATGAAGGAACAAAAGAGAATCATGGTTGAGACACTGGAGCAATGGATGGCAGATACAAGTCAGGTAGATGATATCCTGGTAGTTGGCATCAAGGTGTAATAACGGCTACCACATCCCAAACCACATCTTAAAAGGAATTACTTTTTCCCGGCTGACAATAAGTTCCTGATCAAATGCCAGGTGCAGAACTATTTTCTGTCCTGATATGATGGGTGGGGGTTGCTGAGAGATACAGGCTGGTCAGGGCAGCAATTCTTCCAGTGCCGAGTGCAGATAATCTCCCCGAAGATTTTTCTTAATGATCACACCCTCAGGATCTAGCAGTAGATTACTGGGAATTGAACTTATCCCGTACAGGGCTGCAACCTCATTAGACCAGTACTTCAGATCAGATACCTGGGTCCAGCCAAGCCCGTCATCTTTCACCGCCTTCATCCATCTATCTCTTGAATTATCTAATGAGACTCCCAGCACTTCAAATCCTCTGTTTTTGTACTTCTGGTAGGCTTTAACCAGATTTGGATTCTCGGCCCGGCATGGTGGGCACCAGGCTGCCCAGAAATCAATCAATAAGAATTTACCCCTGAATGAGGATAGACTCACCGGTTTTCCCAGGGAATCATTCTGCGTAAATTCCGGTGCAGGCATCCCAACGGCTACCCTCTTGAGGACCTCCACCCTCCGGGCTATGCTGCCAACCAGACTGGCTCCCTGCAGTGATGGATCCAATTTTGCAAGCAGGGCTTCGATCTCATCTGCTTCTTTCCCGTAGTGCAGGTTTTGAATAATGTAAGGGGCAATGAAGGAAGCTGGATTTTCATCCAGGTAAACCTTTTGAAATTCCTCCACTTCATCTTCTACAGCATCAATTTGGTTTTCGATTCTCTTCATCGTCTCTTCATCACCGGCTTTTTCTGCTTCCTGGTAACCGGGATATAGTTCCCGGGCTTTGACATACATTCCACTGATTGATTCCTGAAAGGCCTCAAATTCATCATGCACTGCTGAACCAGTAACAACAGGCTTCCAGAGTGTATCGGCATCTGCCCTGAAACCTACCTGGTTGTTTTCAAGGAAGATCATTGCCTTGCCGCGTCTGCCAGGAACGCTGACATAATAGACATCAGGAATTTCAACACTGCCTGAAAAGACAAAAGTACCATCAGGGCTTATGGCAGAATCAATCTTTACATATTCCTTATCAATTCGTTGTTCCAATAGCACTATATCTCCGCTGGCAAGGCCATTGATTGTACCACTTAATTTATAGCCAGGTTTTGAAGTACAGGCTGAAAGGAGAAGGAATCCTGCTATGACATATACTATTTTTTTCATGTTGTTCCGCATGTTTGGTTGGTCGAGCAAACATAAGTAAAAATCCAGTTTTATAAATCATTAAAGATCTGGAAGCAATAAATTAGAAAGATTTTAAAGAATTGCTTATCTCAGCCAGACAGGTATTTATTCAGGATCTCCATCGCGGCATGATAGGAACTGATACTGCCCTCCATCACCCTTTTTTCCAGCAGCTCCAGTTGCTGGCCTATCCGGGGATTCGCATAGAAATGCGACTGTAAGGATTCATGGATGAATTCATACATCCAGTATTTGGACTGCTGGCTTCTTTTCTGAGCGAAATAGCCATTCCTAAAGCTAAAGCTGACATACTCCTCCACCGATTGCCAGATATCCCCTATCCCGTTCTGATTCAGGGAAGAGCAGGTCAATACCCTGGGTGTCCAGCCTGATTCGGAGGGAGGAAACAAATGCAGTGCATTCTTATATTCCCTGCTTGCCCGTTCCGCTTTCTCCATATTTGTCCCATCAGCTTTTGTAATAGCTATCAGGTCTGCCATCTCCATGATACCCCTTTTAATCCCCTGAAGCTCATCCCCTGCACCGGCAAGCATGAGTAAGAGGAAAAAATCAACCATGGAATGTACGGTGGTTTCAGATTGGCCAACTCCGACCGTTTCAATAAAAATTACATCATACCCTCCCGCTTCACACAGGATGATCGTTTCGCGGGTTTTCCTGGCGACTCCTCCCAGGGATCCACCCGCTGGTGAAGGTCTAATAAAGGCATTCTCGTCTGCGGCCAGGTCTTCCATCCTGGTTTTATCCCCCAGGATACTCCCTCCCGAACGCTCACTGGAAGGGTCAATGGCCAGTACTGCCAGTTTTTTACCCGAGGCGGTTATACGGGTACCAAGAGACTCAATAAAAGTACTTTTCCCAACCCCGGGGACACCTGTAATGCCAATCCTTACAGATTTTCCGGTGTGAGGCAAACTGTTTTTTATGATATCCCGGGCAAGTTCCTGGTGCTCAGGCAAAGCACTTTCGATAACAGTAATGGCCTGGCTGAGCAGGGAACGGTCACCATTGATGATACCCCTGACATATTCCCCGGCATCAAGCAGTTGTTTACGATGCCTGCGGATCTTATTGACCGCCTCCGGATTGATGGATGCAGGCGGTTCAATGCCGGTTTTTACTTTCAGGGTTTTATGCTGTTTCTTACCGTCAGTCATATTGCTTCATCAATAATGAAGTGAAATTACTAAAAAAGAACCAGCCATTAACTTACCAGGTCACTTGAATAACCTATCCAGAATGTCCTTTACCTGTTCTTTGGACTGTATGCCCGAAGTAGCCTCAACTACTTTCCCGTCCTTATAGTAAACCGTGAAGGGCAGTCCCATAAAACCCCGGCATTCCGGGAGACCCCTGATAACCTGGGCATCCGGTGTATCAAAGGCAAAATCCCGGAAAGCGACCTGAGGATGACCTGCTTCCAGTTCAATCATGGCCTGGTAAACCGGCACACACATTGGTCCCATGCGGCCACAACAAATCATTACATTGTCATTTTCACGAAGCAAAGTATCATATTGTTCAACTGTCTCAACATGCTTCAGGTTGGTGTGTAAAATCATTTTTATTATATTAATATATGTAGATTAATAGATGTTCGATGGCATAGAAAAGGGCTGCTTATAACAGCCCAGTGACTCAGGATTGCGTTACCGTTCCTTTCACCCACAAAATACTTCTTGAATGTGCGGGATCATTTGAAATAACGGTTATCGTTTTATTCTGTTTACCAACCCTACCCGTACTATTGAATACCACCTTCATGGTAGTGGTACCTCCTGCGGCTACCACCCTGTCTTTGGGACTGGCGGCAGTACAGCCGCAACTAGCCTTTACCTTGCGGATAATCAGGTCAGATTTACCGTTGTTTGTTATGGTGAATAAATGTTCGACCTTATCTCCCTGCTTGATTTCCTGGAATTCAAAAGTACTCTCACTAAAAACTATTTTCGGAGCACTGGCCTTTTGTTCAGCCGTCATACTACCAAAATCTTCTTCAATGGTTGCACTGACAGTCAAGCGATTCGATGATTTATACTCTCCATCAAGCATTACATCAATCCGGTCAACCAGGAATCCCCAGTCATCTTTTAACTCGGAATTATAAACACCATTAATGACCCCTTTCTGTCCGGGATCCAGCACAGCCGGACTGGCGGTCAGGGATAGATGCGCCGGGACCCTGTTGAAGGTAACCTTGACTGGCTTATCAGAGATGTTCACCATCTCCACAGTCTGAGTTCCTGTCTTGTCCTTGACAACACGTGAAAAACTCATATGATTGGTTTTCAGCCGAATCTTGTCCATGCTGAACCGGTATTCATCTTCCAGGGTTTTCGGTTTGGGGATCACGTCCCCCCTGATGGTAAGTACCTTATTTTGTGTGGTGGCATTAGAAACTACAGTAACGGTTTTATTGAATGGCCCTGGCCGGTTCCTGGGATTGTAAGTGGCACTTACAAAACCCTTCTTACCTGGTAGCACGGGTTCTTTGGACCAACTCGGGGAGGTACATCCACAACTGGCATGAACCTGTTTGATCATGAGTGGAACACTGCCCGTATTGGTAAATCCGAAATTTACCGTAACGGTACCAGCAGCTTCTTCGATCTTTCCAAAATCATGTACCTCAGTATCAAAGGAAATACTTGCATCCTTGGTTTGTGAATTCACAAACAGGAAAGGAAACAATATAACAAAAGCCTGGATTATAATCTTTTTATGCATTTTCTGAATGTTTTTAAATCTTCCTTGCAATGATCTGAATTTAGCCTTATTTCAGCATAACAAAAATAGTAATTATCTGTTTATATATACGTGTTCAACTATATTTCGGTTGCAAAGGTTGCTTGTTAATAATGAACAAAATATACTTAACTTTGCTGAATACTGGTAGAAAGTAGAACATAAGGTAGCATGAACAGCATTGTTAAAAAATATAGCTTCCTGGTCATCTTTTTATTACTGCTCGTTACACAATTATCGGGCCAGTTCTATTATGGGACCCAGATGACCTTTGGAAAGAACCGGGTCCAGTACAATGATTTCTACTGGTATTTTTACCGTTACGAGAAGTTTGATGCCTATTTCAACCAATCCGGGAAAGCCATAGCCAACTATGTTTCAGATTTCCTTTCTGAAGAGATCGAAACTGCTGAGGAGTTTTTTGATTATACCCTTGAAAAACGGTTGATATTCATTGTTTATAATAAGCTTACTGATTTCAGACAGAGCAACATAGGACTAGTCTCTGGCAGGGAGGAGACCAACACAGGGGGCATTACAAAGGTAATCCGGAACAAGGTATTTGTCTATTTTAACGGGGACCATAAGGAATTTGAGGAGCAGATCACTGCAGCAATCGGGGAGGTTGTCATTAATGAAATGCTTTACGGCAATGAGTTCAGGGAGAATCTGACAAATTCAACCCTGATCAATTTACCGGACTGGTATACGAAAGGGTTGATTTCCTATTTGTCGAGGGACTGGGACTTTGAGATTGAGAACAGGGTGAAGGACGGTATTTTATCCGGTGAATTTGAAAGATTCAACTGGCTCACCGGAGATGATGCCATGCATGCCGGGCATTCCTTCTGGAAATATGTTGCAGAAACCTATGGGGCATCTGTTATTCCAAACATCATTTACCTTACCCGGATCAATAAAAATGCAAATAGCGGTTTTTTATATGTCCTCGGCTTTAAAATCAAGGAGCTGTCTTATGACTGGATGGCCTATTACCTTGACCAGTATGATGAAACCAGGACAGAGAGAGAGCTTCCATCATCCGGTGTAATCCTCAAAAAACCCAAAAAGAAGAGGGTTTATAACGAGATTAAGATGAGTCCGGATGGCAACTACATTGCCTTTACGACCAATGAACTAGGACAATACCGGGTATTTTTACACGATTTACGAACCGGTAAGACCAAGCGTCTTCTAAAACGGGAACACCGGCTCGACCAGATACCGGATTTTACCTACCCCATTTTGGCCTGGCATCCTACGAGCAGGATCCTATCCTTTATTACCGAGGAAAAAGGGGGATTACGCCTTTATTATTATATGCTTGCTGACAAAGATCTGACGGACAGGAACCTGGTATTCTTTGAAAAGGTACTTGATTTTGATTATTCAGATGATGGATTTAAAATTGTACTGTCGGGAATTAACCGCGGACAAACAGACATTTATGTCCACACCATTGCAGCCGGGACCAATGAACGCTTAACAAACGATATTTATGATGATTTCAATCCCAGGTTCATAAATGATTCCAAAGAGATTATTTTCAGCTCAAATCGCCCCCTGGATACTGCTGATTATCAGGTTGAAGGAGAGCCTCTTAACAGCCGTTATCTTCCTCATAATCTATATGTGATAGATTATGCTTCCCGGGAGAAAAAGATCAGTAAAGTCTCAGAGCACCATTTCATAAACGATGTACAACCTTTTGCTATCGGTAAAAATAAATTCACCTACCTGAGTGATGCGAACGGGTTAATCAACAGGCATGTTTCGGATTATGACAGTACAATAAGCTTCATTGACACAACCACGCATTATCGGTATTTTGCGCAATCCCATCCCGTTTCCAATTACAACCGGAATATCCTGGAACATGATGTTAATCCCGAAACAGGGGAATATGCCGAGATCATTTTCCATGATAACCGGTACTATATGTACAAGGCTGAACTGGACCCCATGCCTGACGCTTTCGGGGGTGAATTTGCCAATACAGCTTTCCGGAACTCACATACGGCCAAGCTAAGGAAGATTGACAGCCTGAAGAGGGTAAAGAAGGAAGTTATTGTCATACAGGAAATTGAGGATAACCAGATCATAACCGAATCTGCGGATACCATTGACCTGGACCGGCAGATCATCGATATCAACAATTACGTTTTCGAGCTGGAGAAGCTTAATTATTATAATGAGAAGTTTGCAGAAGATAACCTGAACCTGGTCCTGGACACAAATGCATTTGTACGGCCCCCGCCAAGAATCTATGAAACCGCATTCTATACAAATTATATAGCCAGCCAGATCGATTTCAGCTTTCTGAACGCTTCCTACCAGGCCTTTACTGGAGGTGCTGTCTATTATAATCCCGGGTTCAACCTGATGTTCAAACTGGGCACAAATGACCTTTTTGAAGATTATAAATTAACTGCCGGGGTAAGGCTTGCTGCCGATTTTGACAGCAATGAATACCTGCTCAGCTTTGAAAATCTCAAACGAAGGCTCAACAAACAGTTGATATTTCACAGGCAGGTATTTAAGAACTATTACCAGGATTCATATTTTAAATCCTTTTCACACAACCTGATGTTCAAGTTGCGCTGGCCCTTCAACCAGGTTTCTGCTTTTGAAGGTACCATCAATGGAAGGCATGACAATTACGTATTCCTTTCTACTGACCTGAAAAACCTTAATGAACCTAATATCCAGAACTTCTGGGGGGGACTTAACCTGGCCTATATTTTTGACAATACCAAGTATCTGGGCCAGAATTTGCACCATGGAACAAGGTTAAAGTTTTTTGTCGAAGGTTATCAGCAGTTTAACGATCCGATGTGGGATCTTTATAGCGTGGGACTGGATGTCAGGCATTATGTGAAGATACACCGGACCCTGATCTGGGCAAATCGTTTTGCCTCAGCTGCCTCATTCGGCAAAAGCCGGATTGTCTATTACCTGGGAAGTGTGGATAACTGGATTAATTTCTCCTCTAAGGTAGAGCAGTTTGACCAGAGCATCCCGATAGATTACAGCAAGAATTATTCTTACCAGACCCTGGCGACAAATATGCGGGGATTCACCCAGAACATTCGCAACGGGGATAAATTTGCCGTTTTCAATACCGAATTACGCTGGCCGGTGGTCAGGTATTTTGCCAACCATCCCATCAGCAATAATTTCCTGAACAACTTTATGATAGTGGGGTTTGGAGACATTGGGACCGCCTGGAATGGGACAAATCCCTGGTCCGGCGAGAATGCTTATGACAACGAGGTCATAGAAAGCGGTCCCCTGACCATTACCATTGATTCTAACAGGGAACCCATTGTAGCGGGATATGGTGTTGGGGTTCGTTCCCAGTTGCTGGGTTACTGGATCAGGTTAGACTGGGCATGGGGGATAGAGAATAATATCATCCTGCCACGTATTTTCTATTTCTCAATGAACCTTGACTTTTAACCAGGTTAATCCCGGACTAATGAGCCTAAATGAAATCCTGATTCTCATCGCCATAGGTATACTTGCCGGATTTATCAGTGGTAGCCTGGGAGTAGGCGGAGGGATTATCATTGTACCCGGACTGATCTTCTTCCTCGGGCTTACACAGCACCAGGCACAGGGCGTTAGCCTGGGCATGATGATCGCCCCCATTGGTCTTCTGGCTTTCATTAATTATTATAAGGCAGGACATATCAATATTAAATATTCTTTACTGCTGCTGGCTGTATTCTTCATCGGGAGTTATCTGGGCTCACTGATGGCTGTCCAGTTGCCAGCAGCTACCCTGAAGAAGATCTTCGGGGTCTTGATGCTCATTGCCGGAGCCCGTATGATCTTCTGGCCATGACCCATGACAAAACACTATGAACCTAAAAGAAACCATTCAAAACCTGACTGATAAAATATTTCCGGAAATCCTGGAGATCAGGCGGTTTATTCATCAGCACCCCGAATTATCATTCCATGAATACAAAACAGCTGAATATATCTGTACAGTGCTGGGGAAGGAAAATATAGCCTACCGGAAAGGCATTGCAGGAACCGGCATCCTGGCTGACATAAAAGGCCAGGGGAATGGCCCGATTGTGGGACTGCGGGCAGATATGGATGCGCTGCCGATACAGGAGGAAAATACAATTGATTACCGGTCAGTCAATGATGGCCAAATGCATGCATGCGGTCATGATGTGCATACAGCATGCCTGATTGGAGCTGCCAGAATCCTGAATGAACTGAGGGACCAGTTCCCTGGTAAAGTGAAATTCATATTCCAGCCAGCCGAAGAAAAAGCTCCCGGAGGTGCCAGGCTCATGTTAAAGGAAAATCTTTTTGGTGAAGAAAAGCCCGATCTGATGATAGCCCAGCATGTATACCCTGTTATGGATACTGGCAGGGTTGGTTTCAAAGCAGGCAAATACATGGCATCGAGTGATGAGATCTACATCACGGTCAGGGGTAAGGGAGGGCATGCTGCCATGCCTCATCAGATCACCGACAGTGTATTGATCGCCTCACATATCCTTGTTGCCCTGCAACAGATCGTAAGCCGGCATGCTGAAGCATCAACACCCACCGTGCTTTCCATAGGGAAGATGGTGGCCGACGGAGCTGTTAACGTTATCCCATCGGAAGTCCGAATGGAAGGAACCTTCCGGACCATGAACGAAGAATGGCGCATGGAGGCTCACAGCAGGATGATCAATATGGCACAATCTATAGCGGATAGTATGGGAGCCAGTTGTGAGTTCAAGATCGTGGAGGGATATCCGGTACTCTACAATGATCCCGGGGTAACAGAAAGATCAATCGAATTCGCCCGGGCCTATCTGGGTAAGGAGATGGTTGATGAACTGGGTATCAGGATGACGGCAGAGGATTTCGCATTTTTTGCACAGGCGTATCCTTCGGTCTTATTCCGGCTCGGCGTAAAAAAACCGGATCAAACCCTGCCACTTGAACTTCATACACCTCATTTTAACATTGACGAGGAAGCCATTAGAACCGGTACCGGTATGCTGGCCTGGCTGGCTATTTCTCATTTGAAAAGGGACTGACCCCATTGGTGGTTTTATCTAAATCCAATATAAATTATTACAATATGTTGATTAATATCACTTGTATTAAAAGAAATAGAATATAAATTTGTGTCGTAGTTTGTTTTACTAAAAATATTTATTGAAATGGCATATGTAATTAATGATGAATGCACAGCATGCGGGGCATGTATTGATGAATGTCCTGAGGAAGCTATCGCTGAAGGTGATATCTATGTGATAGATGCGGAAAAATGTACAGACTGTGCTGCCTGTGCAGATGTTTGCCCGGTGGAGGCTATCCATCCGGAATAAGACCTCAGAAGTACTGGAAGAATAACATTAATAAACTGGTCCGGATAAGTTCTCAACCGGATCAGTTTTTTTATGGGTTGTATTTTGAGAGTGTGAGAAGCTTCTGGTAATCGCTCTCATTCATCAAATCCTGCAGGGAAACCCTGGGATTATGCCGCATATAATCTTCCACTATTCTCCATCCAAGCCAGGCAGCTGCCCTTGCAGGGGATTCATTGGTAAAGTCACTGGTAAAGGGACCGCTACCTGTAAATTTCTGTATGGTCATCCGGTCAGTCTCGAAAAGAACCCTCGCCTCAACCATGTATTCCCACATCCTGGATTCATTGTTCCGGCAGAATCTCATTTGTTCAGCAGTAAATCCCATGATCAGGCTGTCTGGCTGATCCGGCAACATCCATTTCGTAAAATAAGCATTCCTTCCATGGTAAATCATATTTGAAAGGACATTGTCTACAGAATCATTGTATTCAAATTCAGTTATGCCCCAGCCAAGCAGGCAATCACTTGGGATCTTGGCAGGATGCATGTTGTTAATCTGGTACTGATGCCTGGCAAGTCTCTTGTAGAATTCCGTATCCCGTCCAAGGTAGTTATCCAGTCCCACAGCCAACAAACCATCTGATGTAACAATAGACTGGTTGAACCTTGAAATAAAACTGTAGACCTGTGGGACTGGCAAATCCGGAAAATGAAACTGGTAACGCCTGAAGGCATCATTCAACTGGGACTGCAGGTATTCCAGATCCGGAAACACCTCCATTGTCACTTGGTATACCTCATTGTTAAGGTAATCCGTTAAAAAACTCCTCAAATAATCAGGGTATGTCACCATATCAGATCCCCCGATGTTAATGATCCTGTAGTTAAATATATCAAAGAAATCACCATACCGCTTTTTCAGCACCGGGATAGCTGCCGGAATGCTGTCAAAGTCCAATTCATACAGATCCTCCTCAAACCGGAAGATCTGCAGATCCATTTTAATTCCGCCTATATCTGTCTGGTAAGAATCCTGTCTACAGCCTTGAAAAAGCATTGTCAAGCCTAGGATTACAGGCAGAACAAGCATTTCTACTGATGGTAAATATTTCAATCTTTTATCCACGAATATTTTACTTTTGTAATATGCAAAAGTACATATTATGTCTGATCATTCTGGTTTTCTCTTCTCAGATATTCTCGCAGAAGCTGAATTTCAGTGCTGTGGTGGATCCAATGATCACATGGATGAAAACAAATGAGGAGGACATTAAGAGGGATGGATATAATTTCGGATATAATTTCGGGCTGGTCATCGATCAGGATTTTAGTGATAATTATGCCTTATCCTCCGGCCTTAGCTTCCTGAATACCGGTGGGAACCTGCATTATCTCAATTCAATCGATTTTGATCTCGGTTCAGGAAGGGACAGCCTGCCCGGGGGAACCACAGTGAACTATAATCTACAGTATATTACCATCCCTTTCACCCTTAGAATTAATTCTCAGGAGATTGGTAATACCCTGATGTTTGGACAGATTGGCATAAACAACCATTTTAATATCAAGGCCACGGCCGATATACCTTCCCGGAATATCAGCGGGGAAGACATTAAAAATGAAATCAATAAGTTTTTATTATCCTTTATCTTAGGGGGTGGGATGGAATTTTCCTTTGGGGGGGATTTTGCCATCCTGGCTGGTATCTACCTTATGGCTGCGATTTGGGATATAACCACGAATACAGACTACCGGGCCTATATTAACACAATATCACTGCGCCTCGGTGCAAAATTCTAAGCATTATGAAAGTTGTTCTAGCACAGTTAAACTACCACATTGGTAACTTCGCCGAAAACACTAGCAAAATAGCCTTGGAGGTAAAAAAAGCAGAGGGTTTGAATGCGGATCTGATTGTTTTCTCGGAACTGGCTGTAACAGGATACCCACCACAGGATTTGCTTGAATTTAGCAGCTTTATTAAAGAGAGCAATAGAGCTATCCAGCAGCTTGCTTCCATCAGTAATCATGTCGGCATCCTCATCGGGGCACCTAACCCTCAATCCTGGTCCCACAGGAAAAAAACTTTTCAATTCCGCTTATTTCCTATTTGATGGCTGGGTACAGAAGGTATTTCACAAGACCCTCCTTCCTACCTATGATATTTTTGACGAATACAGGTACTTCGAACCCAACCAGGAATTCCAGCTGCTTCATTTTAAAGATAAAAAGATCGCTGTTACCATATGCGAGGACCTATGGTTCGACCAGCCGGCAGATAATGCCTTTTCAAATAACCGGCTGTATACAGAGAATCCTATTGAGAAACTGGCCGGATTGGACCCCGATCTGATCATCAACCTGGCAGCCTCCCCTTTCTCCTATCTACGGCAGCAGGTCAAAACGGAGATATTCACTGACAATGCACGAAAATTCAAACTGCCAATCCTGTATGTCAACCAGGTTGGGGCACAAACAGAGCTGGTGTTCGAAGGCGGTTCCCTGGTGGTTAACAGGCATGGGAAAGTCGTCAGATCACTAGAGATGTTCAGTGAAGACAGCCAAATGATCGACCTTGATGACCTGATCATGGACCGTTTGCCGGAGGCAGATCACAGGCAATGGGAAAGGCCCGAATTGATCTACCAGGCCCTTATACTGGGGATAAAGGATTATTTTAATAAGATGGGGTTCCAGAAAGCTACCCTCGGATTATCAGGTGGTATTGATTCGGCAGTCACCCTTGTCTTGGCAGCTGAAGCCCTGGGTTCTAAAAACCTCAGTGTGCTTCTGATGCCATCAAAATACTCATCCGACCACTCCCTGGAAGATGCCAGGCAGCTGGCCCAAAACCTGGGCGTTTCCTATGAGGTTATTCCCATACAAGAAACATTCGATTCTTTCCTGAACGACCTGAAACCTTTGTTCACAGACATGCCTGAAGATATTACGGAAGAAAATCTTCAGTCCAGGATCAGGGGAACAATGCTCATGGCACTATCCAATAAGTTCGGCCATATCCTGCTGAACACCAGCAACAAGAGTGAAGCAGCAGTGGGTTATGGGACTTTATACGGTGATATGGCCGGCGGTATTTCAGTCCTCGGTGATGTCTATAAAACAGATGTTTACAGATTGGCAGAATTCATCAACCGGGAACAAAAGATCATCCCTGAAAACATCCTCACCAAACCTCCATCAGCAGAATTAAAGCCTGATCAGAAAGATTCTGACAGCCTCCCTGATTATGATGTTCTCGATCAGGTACTATATGCTTACATAGAACAGCAAAAATCCATGGAAGAGATCATAGGGGAAGGGATGGATGAAAAACTGGTAGAACGCATCATCGGTATGGTTAACCAGAATGAATACAAGCGATACCAGACGCCGCCAATCCTGAGAATCTCGTCCAAAGCATTTGGTGTCGGACGGCGAATGCCTCTTGTCGCGAAATATTGATACGCTTTCCTTTTTTTTTGTTACATTTGCATGTTTTACAACACATTACTAATACCAAAATAATTTCCACAAATGACCTGCGAGGAGTGCATTGATAATAAGATGTCAGTCTTCAGTGTTTTGTCCCCTGAAGAAAAGGATTTGCTGAGTAAGAACAATTCAAGCCATCATTACAAGAAGGGAGAGATCATTTTCAAAGAAGGAGACAAGCCGACAGGTTTGCTCTGGATCGCTGAGGGAAAGGTCAAAATTTTCAAGGAAGGAGTAGGCGGACGGGAACAAATTGTAAGGATGGCCAAACCGGTCGGGTTCATAGGATACCGCGCCCTTTTCGCAGAGGAGCATCACCATGCTACAGCTGTGGCCATAGAAGATTCTGATATTTGCACCATTGAAAGGGAGACCATCTATAAGCTTTTACGATCAAACTCCGAATTATGCCTGAGCATCATCAAGGCATTCGCAACAGAGCTGGGATTTTCGAATAACCGGACAGTTACCCTTACCCAGAAACATATCAGGGGAAGACTGGCCGAATCCCTGATCTTTTTGAAAGACACTTATGGATTTGAGGATGATGACAGTACCATCAAGATCTACCTTTCCAGGGAGGATATCGCCAATCTTTCCAATATGACCACCTCCAACGCCATCCGCACCCTTTCCACCTTTGCCAGCGAAGGTGTCATCGGCATTGATGGCCGGAAGATCAAGATCCAGGACCTGCAGAAACTGGAACGGATCAGCGAACTTGGCTAAGCCGGAATGAAAAGGATCCTGTTCTACCTCACCTACTCTTTTCTCTGGCTGATCACCCTCCTGCCTTTACCGGTTCTATACTTTTTTTCTGATTTTATTTACCTGATCCTGTATTACCTGCTCGGATACCGAAAAAAAACAGTATATCAGAACCTCCGAAATTCTTTGCCGGATAAATCTCCGAAAGAGATCCGTTGCATTGCCAGAAAATTTTACCACCACCTTTGTGATTACTTCATGGAATCAGTCTACCTCATCCACATGAATGAAAAAGAAAATGCCAGAAGGATCACATATAAAAATGCGAAATTTCTCCAGGATTACTATACGCAGGGAAAGAGCATTATATTACTGGTAAGCCACTATGGTAACTGGGAATGGCCCAACCGTATTACGAAACTATCGCGCCACTCCCTGCTGGGAATTTATAAGCCCTTGCAGAACAAATATTTTGACCGGTTCTTTCAGCAGTTGAGGGGCCAGTTTGGAGGCATTGCCATACCGATGGATTCAACCTTGAGAACATTGATAAGTTACCAGCGGAACAACAAGCCTTGCATTCTGTATACGGTTGCTGACCAGCGGCCGCAGTGGACCGGAATACAGCATTGGACCACCTTCCTGAACCAGGATACACCGGTGATCACCGGACCCGAAAAGATTGCCAGGAGGTTTCATTTACCGGTATATTTTCTGGATATGCAAAAAATAAAAAGGGGATATTACAGTGCAACATTCAAGCTCATATCAGAGCATCCGGCCACAGAACCTGAATTCGAGATTACCAGGAAGTACCAGGCCATGGTGCAAAAAAATATATGGCAACAGCCCGAGTTCTGGCTCTGGTCGCATAAACGATGGAAATATTTCAGGCAAGAAGCCAAAAATCCTGTGTATATCGGTGATTTACCAAAGGTCTGATCATGGAGAAAGAAACCATCGCCCTGATTGAGCTGGGAGGTTCCCATGACGAATGCCTGTATTCTCAGGTATTGTTTTTAAAATATTACGGTCTCCGGATTCATGTTGTCCTGTTTGAAGACCACCTGCATCGCATAGATGTATTTCCGGAGGTAGATACCTGGCAGGGCTATCATAGACCAGCTGGCTGGCTGGGAGAATGGATACTCGTTTTCCGGCTGCTCAGATACCTGAAGCGCCAGGGGATAAACAAGGCAGTCCTGAACACTGCAGAAGGCAATCTTATCAGAAAACTTTGCCTGGTAGCTGGCAGACGTATAGAATTCACTGGGATTTTACATCTTTCCTCGAAACTCTGGACAAGCAGGAGCCAGAAGATCATTAGCAGGAAGATCAGCAAGTATTTTGTGCTGGCCGATTTTATCAAAGATAAACTGGCAAAGGCAGCAACAAACGTAAGTGTTGAGAGTATTTATCCCATATACTTCCCTGCTGAAAAGGTTGAGGATACACTGCAGGATCAGTCTCGTCAGATATGCATACCGGGTGCTGTGGATTTTGCCAGACGAGACTACCAGTCACTGCTTGATGAGATGTTGTCAGCCGTGATTCCTTCCGGAGTGAAGTTTGTCCTTCTGGGCAGGACTAGCAACAGAGACGGGCAGGAATTGAAAGCCAGGATCAGGAAACTTGGACTCGGAGAACATTTTACGCTTTTCGATGGTTTCATTCCCCATGAAAAGTTTTATGAAAAACTGAAAACGGCCTGGCTTGTGCTTCCGCTGATCACTCCTCGCTGCAAGGACTATGCGGACTACATAGACTTCAAAATAACTGGCAGCTTCAACCTGGCATACGGATTCAGGCTTCCCATGCTGCAGCATGAGTCTTTTGCCGGCACCCGGATATACCGGGAGACATCAATATTTTACAGAGATGGAGGACTGCTTGAGACAGTAAACCAATGCATGAAAGATTCCGACGGGCTAAACACCGTAAAAAAACGCATTGGAGGTCTTCCTGAATTCCAGTTCGAATTCCAGGCAGAGAAGTATATTAATTTCATTTTTGGGAAAAGCCATTCTCGGCCGTTATAAAATCCCGTACTTCTTCAAGGGTATGATCAATGGTAAATAGGGATTCAACCCGTTTGTATCCTTTGTTGCCGAACTCATGCCTCAGTTTTTTATTCTTTGCCAGCTCAATCACTTTCTGGGCCATGGCTTCAACATTTCCCCTTGGAACCAGAAAGCCAGTTTGACCATTATTAACGACCTCAGCCGAGCTTTTAATATCGAAAGCGATCACAGGCTTTTTCTCTGCCATGGCCTCCACCATCACATAACCAAATCCTTCCCATAAAGATGTCAACAGAAAAATATCGATATCCATATAAAACTGCTCAACATTCTCTATGAACCCGAGAAACAATACTTCTTTGTGTACATTCCTTTGCCTGGCCTGCTTTTTCAGCCAGGTTTTCAGCTTCCCAGTGCCAGCCACCAGTATTCTGAATTTGATCCCGCTTTCCTTGAGGATCTCTGCCAGATGGATCAGGTAGATCTGGCCTTTCTCTTCTGACAGCCTGCCTGCATTGCCCAGGATGATCTCCCCGTCCTTTCTTTTATAGATTTGTTTTTGCTTTAGTTTCTCCCTGTCAATCAATTCGATACCAGGATAGATGACCTGTATCTTGGAAGGATGGATTAGTTTTGGATTATTGGCCAGGATGGACCTTTTGGTCTCCTCAGAATTGGCAATCATCCTGGTTATGATTCGCCGGTACAGGAACCTGTTCAGTAAAGTATTCCTCACCGGGATGGCATTCGCCCGTTTATAAATGATATTATCAACGCCCGCCAGCTTTGCAGCTATTCCCGCTATTTTCAAATCGGAAGACAGGTTCATAACCAGTGTTCTTACCCTTTCCCTCCTGAAAATTCTCATGAGCTTCAGAATCTTATAAGGATTAAGGAAACTAAGATTGCTTACCGCTATCCCCCTGTGGCTTATACGGGCATCCTTGATTTTCTTCATCAATTCACTCCTGGGATTAGAATACACAAATACATTATAACCCATTTTGGCCAGTCCGGTGGAAAGGTCATAATGCCACTTTTCCCCTCCGCCCCAGGTAACCAGGCTATTGAAAAAGCATATCCTGTTTTTTGATGCATTGGCAGCATCTTTATACAATTTCCGCAGTTTAGAGTACTTCAGGAAGGTCTCGTGGGCTGAATTCATACTGATAACCAAGCCATAAAATCCATCCATGAATCCTGACTTAATAATATAGTCGCGGAACAATCTCCATAATGGGTTAAACAGGATGTTGAACCAGGATGCCTTCCTTCCGACTTCATAAAAAGACTTGGCGGCTATATCTGAAAATTTATTGATCTGCTCAATGTGCTGGTGGATCGAATAATAAGAATAATGCAGGAGGTCTCCTTTCAGGTATTTCCTGGTAGCTCCTTTTTCCAGGATAAACCTGTCGTGCGGGTTCATGCCCCCCCACTCTCCTTTTCGGCTGTCCCATAACCTCAGTTTCCGCGAGGGGTACCAGCTGGAGTGGCGGATCCATTTCCCGCAATAATTGGTCATGCGGTTAAAATAATAACCATCATACTCCCAGTTTTCCTTGACTGCCTTGATAGACGCCTTGAGCCTGGGTGAGGGTACTTCGTCCGCATCGAGCGAGAGAATATGCGGATATCTTGCCTGGGTGATGGCCCAATTCTTCTGTTCAATATGGCCATCAAACCTGTGTTGTAAGAATTTTACCCCATAAAGTCTGCATATTTTCTCAGTATCGTCGGTGGAATAGGAATCAACGACGACAATTTCATCAGCAATGTCATTCACCGCCTCCAGGCATCGGCCAATGTTTCTCTCCTCGTTGAGGGTAATTATTACAACTGATAGGTTTGTCATTCCCAGCTTTTTCAGGGCATCGAAATTAATAAATATATTCTATTCCTGGAAATAAACCCTTTTAACCCTTTCCGAAAGACCTGCAAGTATCTCATATGGGATGGTACCTAATTTTTCTGCCATTTCGCTTACTGGGTGATCGGGACCGAAAATGATGACTTCATCCCCCTCATTCACTTCAAGACCGGTAAGATCAATCATGGTCATATCCATGCAAATGGTCCCCAGAACAGAGACCGCTTCAGCACCCAGGTGAAAGCAGATACCATGCTGTCCGAGATCCCTTCTGAGTCCATCAGCATAACCAACAGGAACAACACCAATGGTCATGTCAGATGTGGCAATGAAATTCCTGCCGTAACCTACAGATTCACCTTCCCGGACGGGTTTAACCTGGGAAATGATACTCTTCAGTGTACTGACAGGCTTGAGTTCATCATATATATGCTGGCTGATCCCATAGAGGCCTATGCCCAGTCTGACCATATCAAAGCATGCTTCGGGGAACCTTTCGATGCCGGCTGTATTGAGTATATGTCTGAGTATCTTATAAGGATATTGTTCCTGAATCCTGGAGCTCATCCGTTTAAATTTCTCTATCTGTGCCAGAGTGAATGTATCCAGGTTAGCATCGTCTGCAGTTCCCAGATGTGAAAAGACAGACATGATCCTGACATTCGGATGTTGCTGAAATATTTCAAAGAGTTGATCCAGTTCCTTCTCTCTGAAACCCAGCCGGTTCATCCCGGTCTCCAGTTTCAGGTGAACGGGATAGGATACAAGGTTCCTTTTAGCCAGAGCAGCTAAAAAAGAGAATAGGCTTCTGAAATTGTAAATCTCCGGCTCCAGTTCGTGATCCATCATCATATCAAAACCTGAAACCTCAGGGTTCATCACCAGGATTGGGAGATGTATGCCTGCTTCCCGGAGGACTATCCCTTCGTCCACATAGGCAACACAGAGATAATCCACCCGCTGGTATTGCAGGGCATTGGCAATCTCCTGTGAGCCGCTACCATAGGAGAATGCCTTTACCATAACCATAATACGGGCAGGGGTTTTTGACCGGTAGACATTCAGGTTATGTATGAGTGAATTCAGATCAATATCCAGCATGGTCCGGTGATTCTTCTGCTGTAGCCTCCTGGTTATGGTTTCGAATCGGAAGGACCTGGATCCCTTTATCAGGATGGCCTCATTCCTGAAACCTTGTGTGTCAAGGACCGACAGGAATTCAGCCGTATTTAAATAAAACACTGAATTGGCAGGAAAATACCTTCGCATCCTCATCAGCGCTGCACCGATACCGATAAATCGGGATATTCCTTTTCTTTTTATGAGTCCGGATACCTCAGCATACAAAATATCTTCCTCCTTCCCCGATTGCATAATATCAGAAAGGATCAGCGTTTTGACCGCATGCTGATGCTGCTGGTTCAGGTAATCAAGTGCAATGGACAAGGAATTCAGGTCGGAATTATAGGTATCATTGATGATGGTGCAGCCTTGCACAGCCTTTACCATTTCGAGTCTCATAGCCACAGGGTTCAGGTCGGCGATGCGTGACTGGATAAGCACAGGAGGCATTTCAAGTAACAACATCAGGGATACAACGTGCATGGCATTCTCAATGGAAGCCTTATCCTGAAAAGGCAATAGCAATTCGAAGCTGAAATCTCCGAATATGATATCCAACATTGTCCCATCTCCCGTCTCCTGAGACTTCGATACCCTGACATCGCTTTCTTTCCCGAAAGACCAGGTAAATAAATTCTCCGCTTTGAATTGCTTTTCTATTACTTGGTTAACCACATCCTGGTCTCTACAGTAAATAATTTTTGATGCATTTTTAAAAAGGATAAGCTTTTGTCTGAGCTTTTCTTCAATATCACTAAATCCTTCCTGATGGGCTTCTCCTATATTGGTAAATATTCCTATGGAAGGCCTGATGATCAATTCCAGATGGCACATCTCACCTGTCCGGGATATGCCAGCTTCAAAAATTCCTGTTTCAGTATCTGGTTCGAGTAATAATACGGAAAGCGGCACTCCGATCTGGGAATTGTAGCTTTTAGGACTCCTGACAATTTTCTGGTCCGGCGACAGGGCCTGGTTGATCCATTCCTTGACACAGGTTTTCCCGTTGCTGCCTGTAATTCCGATGACCCTACAGCAATGCTTTTCCCGATGTGCTACAGCAAGTTCGTGAAGGGCTTTCAGAGATTCCTTTACCAGGATATAGGAAACATTTCCTTCGGGAGATTCGGGAAGTTCCTCCACAAGAAAGGCCTTGATACCGCGTACTGCCAACTCGGAAATGAATGAATGCCCATCATGGCGGTCTCCCCGTAAGGCGACAAAGAGGGTTGCTTCAGGCTGGTGGATGGTGCGGCTGTCTGTACTGATGCTTCTGATCACCTCCTCCGGAGAACCCCTCAGTTCTCCGCCAACCATGGCAGCTATTTCCCCGGTAGTATATTTTTCCATTATTCAGTACGAGCAACATTATAACATTTCCTGCATAGTGGTTCATAGAGATCCTTCTCCCCCAACAGCACAAGTTTCTCGGCTATCCCTTTCCTGTGTGTATTATTGGCCAGGTTTCCGCACCTGACACAAATGGCATGGACCTTAGTGACATACTCCGCAGTGGCAATGAGTCCGGGCATCGGACCAAAAGGCCTGCCCATAAAATCCATGTCCAGTCCCGCAACAACCACCCTGATGCCCCTGCTCGCCAGGGAATTACATACTTCTATCAGTCCCATATCAAAAAACTGTGCTTCATCTACGCCTACCACATCCACATCGTTTGCCAGCAGCAGTATGTTCCCGGCCGTGGATACAGGTGTTGAACGGATCGCATTCTCGTCATGTGAAATAACCTCATCCTCAGAATAGCGAACATCAATCTGAGGCTTGAATATTTCCACATCCTGCATGGCAATGGTGGCCCTTTTCAAACGCCTGATCAATTCTTCTGTTTTACCGGAAAACATGGATCCGGTAATTACTTCGATCCATCCTCTTTTCTCTGTCTTATTTGCAGGGATCTCTATGAACATGAGGTAAGAAAATCGTTTTTTTATCGTTATTTTTACAAAAATAATGCACATTTATGGAAAGCAAGTACAATATCACTGAAATAATCACCCAGGTTGGAGATATCGGAGAAATGATCAGCCGGATGAAGACAGATGGACCGGTTCCAGCCATAGAATTGGATATCGTCCTGGAAAAAATCAGGAAGCTTTATACCGATGTAACCAAACTGAAAGCAAAACCTGTGATAGTGAAAGATGAGAAAGTGAAGGACGAGAAAGTGGAAATCGTAAAACCTGCCGAAGTCCAGGTAGAAGTACCGGCCAAACAGGATACAGCGCAGGAAAAGACAACAATGCTAAACCCCGAAGGTAAGGTAAGCGATGAGCCAGCCACCATTGCAGACAGGTTCAAGGGAGAAAAAAAATTCATCAATGAAAGAATTGGTGATAATGGGACCAGGCAAGACCTGTCATCAAAACTTCAGTCTAATCCCATCCGGGATATTGGATCATCATTGGGCCTGAATGACCGTTTCAAATTGATCAAAGAGTTGTTTAAAGGGGATAAGAACAGTTACCAGCAGACCATTGAAGTGCTTGATGGTGCCACCAACTTCAATGATGCTTTCAACTACATCAATACCACCTACGACTGGGACATGGAAGATGACTCTGTCCTGATGTTACTTGATCTGGTCAGAAGAAAATTCATAGTGAATAAGAATGAGTAAGCTCTACATCGTCCCCACTCCCATCGGGAACATGGAAGATATTACGCAAAGGGCTCTCAGGATACTGGAAGATGTCGACCTGATCCTGGCAGAAGATACCCGGAAAACCGGGATTCTGCTCAGAAAATACAAGATTACCAAAAAAACCCTCTCACATCACAAATTCAATGAACACCGGTTCATTGAACAGCTCAGTGAGAGGATCTTAAACGGGGAAGTAATGGCCCTTGTTTCCGAAGCTGGCACTCCGGGCATATCCGATCCTGGATACCTGCTCATCAGGGAATGCATCCGGAAACAGGTAGATGTTGAATGCCTGCCTGGCCCGACCGCCTTAATACCTGCCCTGGTGGCATCCGGACTTCCATGTGACAGGTTCGTATTTGAAGGATTTCTTCCACAGAAAAAAGGACGGCAAAAAAGGCTGAACGAAATTAAAGAAGAAAGCCGTACCATCATCCTGTATGAATCCCCGCATAGAGTCCGCAAATGCCTGCAACAGCTCATCGACATATTCGGGGAAAACAGACCGGCCTGCCTGGCCAGGGAGCTTACAAAGATTCATGAAGAATTCAGCAGGGGGACCCTAGGGGAAATCCTGCTCAGACTCGGAGATGCTGATCCAAAAGGGGAATGTATCATCCTGGTTGGAGGCAGGTAGTATCCCATGTGTACGATTTCGTACATATATTGTCTTAAAACCGTTCACTTTCCACGCAAAAAACTTAGCTTCACAGGTCATTATATTATTGACTATCTAAGCTTTAAGTATTTTGGCACAATTGATGACTTTATATATACGGGGTTTGATAAGGTGGAGGTAAAACATGAAAACACTGGCTAAAACAATTTTTGTCCTGCTTATGCTAATGGCGGGCAATTCTGGTATGCTGGCTCAAAACACCTTTCTCGTTAAAGACATCCAACCCTTACCGGCTTATTCCTCTAATATTCAAAGCGAAATCGAGCTAAGCGTAGAATTTACTGCCGACACTTACCAGTTTTATATGGAAGAGAAAATACAAGTGGAGGATTGGATGATTGAACAAAGTGAATGGGAGAATGTATCCAAGACTGTTCCAGCTTATGCCATTAAGGTAGAACCAGAACCAGAAATGCTTACTGAAAGCTGGATGATCCAGCCGTTATCAAGCGTGTCTCAGGACTGGGATTTTCTTACGGTAGCTATTGAAGAGCCACTCGAAGTTCGTAAATGGATGATATGTTGTGCTGACTGGAACCTAATAACCAGGCAAGGCAAGTGGTTGACGATCCCTGACTTCAACATACAGTAAAGGATCCGGCGAAAAACAACTGGCCCTGGTCTTAATCACCAGCTATGGATTCAAAATTATCTGGTAAATTCTTCTTGGTCTTTGCACCCAGCTCCTCGATACGCTGCGCTCTCCGGATCAGGTTGCCCTTCCCTTCAGAAAGTTTATTAATGGTATCATCATAACTCTTTTGTGTAAGTTTCAGCCTGCTACCCAGATCGTTCAGGTCAGACAGCAGGGCATAAAACTTATCCAGTAGATCCCCGCTCTGCCGGGCAATCTCAAGTGCATTCTTATTCTGGTACTCCTGTCTCCAGAGGCTGGCAATCATTTTCAGGGCAGCCAGCAGGTTGGTTGGAGATATGAGCAATATCCTCCTGTCGTAAGCATAATTCCAAATCTCTGGATCTTCCTTGACAGCCACCATGTAAGCCGGTTCAACAGGCAGGAACATCATGATGAAATCGAGGGTCTGGACCTTGTAGATATCGAGATAATTCTTATTGCTGAGTTCAGTAACATGGTTCCTGATAGAATTCAGGTGTTCTTTCAGATACTTCTCCCTTAATTCGGGACTGCTGGCATCTACAAGCCTCTCGTATGCTGTCAGCGAGACCTTGGCATCAATGATGACAGAACGGTTTCCTGGGTAAGAAACCACTACATCCGGCTGCATCCGCCGACCATCATCCCCCTGGAAAGATGGCTGAACTAAATATTCCCGGTCTTTCGCCAGACCAGACCTTTCCAATATACTTTCGAGGATCATTTCCCCCCAATTTCCCTGAGACTTGGAATCCCCTTTCAATGCCCTGGTGAGGTTCTCAGCATCCTCAGACATCTTCTTATTCAATTCGGCCAGCTTCTTTACCTCTTCCTTAAGGCTAAATCGCTGCTGGGCTTCCTTATCATATGCATCTCCAACCTTTTTCTCGAAGTCCTTGATCTTTTCACCCAGGGGCCTCAGTAACTGGTCGAGATTTGTTCTGTTCTGTTCGGTAAACTTTTTTGATTTTTCTTCAAGAATTTCATTGGCCAGGTTTTTAAATTCAATCCTGAACCTATCCTGGAGTTTGCTGATTTCAGACTTCTGTTCTTCCAGTTTCTCTTTCAGGTTCATATGATTGGTGGTAGCCACTGCCAGTTCCCTTGTCAGTTGTATCATTTCAGCTTCCCTTTCCTTGATCCGTGTCTCCAGAACAAGTGTTTCCTCTTCCAATCCGATCAGCTTTTCCTTCATATACTGCTGTTTACCTGCCAGCCAGCTTCGCAGGACAAGATACACTATCCCCCCTCCTGCAATGAATCCTATGATCCCGTATAAAACTTCCATATGTTCAAAAATAAAACCATTATCTTTAGGAACCAACAATCGAGTGAGATTGAGCCTTTATAAACATATTTTCTTTGACCTGGACAGGACCTTGTGGGATTTTGACCGCAATTCAAGTGAAACCATAAAGGAATTGTTCTTCAAATACCAGCTCGACAGATCCATTCATAATCCGGAAGATTTTATCCAGGTCTACCATGAGGTCAACCTGCAATTATGGAGCTATTACCGCAAAGGGGAAATGACCAAGGAAGTACTACGAACAAAACGCTTCAGGATGAGCCTGTCTCATTTCGGAATCACGGATGATGAACTGGCCGAAAAGTTTGGTGACGATTACCTGGATATTAGTCCCACGAAAACCCTGCTCATCCCACATGCCCGTGAAATACTCGACTACCTCCAACCCGGATACCGTCTGCATATCATTACCAACGGATTTCTGACCACCCAAGAGATCAAGCTGAAAAATTGCCGGCTTGAGCACTACTTCCAAAGCCTTACCACATCAGAGGTTGTGGGACATAACAAACCCCGTCCTGAAATCTTTCATCAGGCCCTCAGTTCCGTGAATGCCCGCAAAAAGGAAAGCCTTATGATAGGCGACGACCTTGAAGTAGATATACTGGGAGCCCGTAAATTCGGTATTCATCAGTTTTTCCTGAACCGAGACAGGGTCATTCACAATGATCCTGTAACCTATGAATTTAATTCCCTGATGGCATTGAAGGATATCCTATAATATGCATATTAATAGGGAAGGTCAGTTGTATCTTCAACCCCATGCTCATTCATTTTTGATCCGATGGTATAAACACCATTTGAATCGTCTACCGGCAAGGGCTGTAATGCATCCAGTTCCACGAATTTGGCAGATTCATCTTTGAATTTTAACTGCACATCTCCAATGGGTCCATTCCTGTGCTTGGCCAGGATGATATCAGCTATGCCAACCAGGGAATTCCCCTGCTCATCCTCGTAAATATCATATTTTTCGGGTCTATGGATGAAAATAACGATGTCAGCATCCTGTTCAATGGCCCCGGATTCCCTGAGGTCTGATAATTGAGGCCGCTTATTCCCGGACCTGAGCTCAACCGAACGGTTCAACTGTGAAAGCGCTATGACCGGCACGTCCAGTTCCTTGGCAATGGCTTTTAAGGATCTGGATATGGTGCTTACCTCCTGCTCACGGCTCCCTTTTGAATCACCCGAACCTGACATCAGCTGAAGGTAGTCAACGATGATCAATTCAATATTATGCTGCACTTTCAGGCGGCGGCATTTGGCCCGAAGCTCGAATATGGATATGGCCGGGGTATCATCAATAAATATGGGTGCCTCCACCAGGCTTTTGATCTTATAATCGAGTTGTTTCCATTCATATTCTTCCAGCCGTCCGTTGCGTATCCGGTCAACAGGAAGTTCAGTCTCCGAAACGATCAACCTGGTCACCAGCTGAATGGATGACATCTCCAGTGAGAAAATAGCAATGGGGCGTTTATGTTCCACAGCAATGTTCCTGCCCATGGACAAGGCAAACGCCGTTTTTCCCATCGATGGCCTGGCCGCGACGATTACCAGGTCTGATCTCTGCCAGCCCGAGGTCAATCTGTCAAGTTTGGTATAACCCGATGGTACCCCGCTGAGGTTATCTTCTCTTTTTGCAGCTTCCTCTATCTGGTGAATGGCCTGTTTCACCAGTACATTGATCTTGGCTGTCTCCTTCTTGATATTCCCTTCAGCGATCTCAAAAAGATCACTTTCTGCCTGATCCAGTAAATCATCCACATCCATGGTTTCATCAAAAGCCTTCCGCTGGATATCAGAGGAAACCCTGATCAACTCCCTCTGTATGTATTTCTGCTGTATGATCCGGGCATGAAACTCCAGGTGGGCTGCTGAAGCCACCTTGCTGGTCAGCTGAGTTATATATAGCGGTCCCCCAACCTCTTCCAGTGCATTTTGTTTTTTCAGCTCCTCGGTTACAGTCAGTATATCGATGGCCTTTTCCTCCATGGAAAGATCGATAATTGTCTTGTATATTTTCTGGTGTGCATCCTTATAAAAACTCTCCGGTTTCAGTATATCAAGAACGGATAGAACTGCATCCTTTTCAAGCATGATCGCACCCAGTACTGCCTCCTCCAGGTCGACTGCCTGGGGAGGTAATTTCCCATACTCAACGTTCAAATTGCCCAGTTTCGGCGATGTCTGCGAATTCCCTTTTAATGCCATAAGATTAACCCAAATTTGGAATTCAAAGGTATGAAATGAGCTTGCTCCGGTTTGTCCCGGGGGCAATTCATTTTTAACATCCCTCTGAATCTTATTAACGCAAGCTGTTAAAAATTAATCTTTACCTTTATCTATGGTCAATGCCGTCATTTCTCATTGTCCATTCATAAGAAATTGTTAACAATTTATGATTGTTTTTCCCAACTCAAAAATAAATCTTGGATTAAGGATACTTAAAAAAAGGAGGGATGGATTTCATGACCTGGAATCCGCTTTCCTGCCGGTCGGATTAACCGATGTACTTGAAATCGTACCTGTCACGGACAAGCATCCCGACAAATCAGACAGGCTCACCCTGACGGGCATTCCCCTGGAAGCTTCGGAAGATAATTTATGTATTCAGGCATTCCAGCTCCTGAAGGAAAAACACGGAATACCCGATGTCAACCTTCATTTGCACAAGAGGATACCCACAGGAGCTGGTCTGGGGGGAGGATCATCAGATGCGGCATTTACCCTGAAGGCTTTGAATGAGATGTTCGGCCTAGGCCTGGATGTGATTGTTCTGATGGAATATGCCTCAATGATCGGGAGTGATTGTCCTTTCTTTATAATCAATCTGCCAAGCCTGGCCACAGGCAGAGGTGAGCAGCTGGAGCCCCTGTCCCTCAATCTTTCCGGGTATACACTTATCCTTGTTCTGCCCGGAATCACCATAAATACCACCCTGGCCTATAAAATGATCAGTCCCTCCGAAAAAGACCAGCCGGTTAAAGAAGTGCTAAGTCTTGCTCCCGAGGAATGGAGCGGTCGCCTGGTGAATCATTTTGAGATAACTGTCTTCGAAAAACATCCTGAATTAGGTGGACTCAAACAGGCTTTATATGCCGCCGGAGCTGTCTATGCATCCATGACAGGGAGTGGTTCTGCCATATTCGGAATCTTTAGGGGAAATCCCAGCTTACCATCCGAGATAAGCCGATACCCCTTGCATTTGGAACGATTTCCTTAAACGTAGGTTAAGCCATTTCGAGCATCAGAAAATCCTTAGGAACCCTTTCTCCTTCCTTTACCTTGATGGATTTTACCTTTCCATCGATAGGGAAAAGGATCTTGTTTTTCATTTTCATGGCTTCCAGTAGCAGGATGGGATCACCCTTTTTCACTTCCTGTCCGATCTTGATGTAAACTTTAACAATGGTGCCCGGTATGCTGGAAGTGATCTTTTTGGGATTGGGATTACTCCAAATCTTCCTTTTCTCAAATTTCGAATTATACCTTGTACGGTATTTATCTCCATCAATAATCAGGGTTCTGCATCTTGCCTTCTTGTCACTAAAATCCCCATTGGTATCTATTTTTTTCGCAGTAGCCTTAGGAGCTGTTTTGGAAGTAGCCGGTGATGTAATGGCTGCCTTGGTTCCCGGGCCTGCCGCGGTAGCTGCTGTAGATTTTCTGGTTGCTGCCATCATTGCTGGTTTTAAAAGGGTGGAATACCGTGTTTTTTCTGTGGAAGATACACTGCCTTATTGACTGCCACTTCAATGGCATGCAGCAGGTGTTTCCGGGTGTCCTGTGGTTCTATCACAGAATCAATATACCCCTTGGCTGCAGCAACATATGGATTGGCAAACTTATCCTTGTATTCCTTCACTTTCTGTTTCCTGACTTTCTCGGGATCTTCTGCTGTAGCAATCTCTTTCCTGAATATGATATTGGCAGCACCCTCTGGTCCCATTACAGCGATCTCAGCACCAGGCCAGGCAAAAACAAAATCTGCTCTGAGATGCCTGGAAGCCATGGCAATATAGCCACCCCCATAAGCCTTCCTGATAATAACCGTCATTTTGGCTACTGTTGCTTCGCTGTAGGCATACAGGACCTTTGCGCCGTGCCTAATGACACCAGCATGTTCCTGGTCCACCCCGGGAAGATATCCTGGCAGGTCCACAAGGGTTACAATGGGTATATTAAAGGCATCGCAAAAACGGATAAACCTGGCTGACTTATCAGATGAATCCACATCAAGCACACCGGCAAGTACAATGGGCTGGTTACATACAAATCCCACAGTTTCCCCGTTCATCCTGCCAAACCCGATAACTATGTTTTCGGCCCACATTTCCTGGACTTCAAAGAAATCTGAATCATCGACAATGCCCCGAATAACATCCCTGACATCATAAGGTTGGGTTGGATCACCTGGAACTATTTTCTCGATGTTATATTTCGGGTCCGGATCTTTGGGTGGGAATTTTTTTGCTTTCTTAAGGTTGCTCCAAGGGATAAAGGTGATCAGCTTCTTGATCTGCTCGAAACATTCTTCCTCGGAAGTAGCATAAAAATGTGCATTCCCTGTAATTTCACTATGTACCCTGGCACCTCCCAGATCTTCCATTGAGATCTCTTCTCCTAACACTGTCTTGATAACTTCGGGACCGGTGATAAACATTTTCGAGATCTTGTCTACCACAAAAACGAAGTCGGTCAGGGCGGGTGAATAGACAGCGCCCCCGGCACATGGTCCCAGGATCACAGAGATCTGGGGTATCACCCCTGAAGAAATGGTATTCCGGAAAAAGATCTCCCCATAACCTGCCAGGGAGCTTACACCCTCCTGAATACGGGCACCACCTGAATCATTGATGCCGATCAGCGGCATTTTCATTTTCAGGGCATGTTCCATGATCTTAACGATCTTCCTTGCATGCGCACTCCCCAGTGAACCACCTGCTACGGTAAAGTCCTGGGCAAAAATACAGATGGGGGCTCCGTAAACTGTGCCAGTACCGATCACAACGCCATCTCCTGCAAGACTTTTTTTGTCCATGTCAAAATCTTTGGCATCGTGCTCAACGAATAGGTCATATTCGTTGAATGAATCGGGGTCAAGCATGGTGATAATTCTCTGCCTGGCGGTCAATTTACCCATGGCCGCCTGCTTTTCTAAGGCTTTGTCACCTCCTCCTTTCAGGACTTCCTCTCTTTTCTTCTGAAGTTCCTGGATTTTTCTTTTTAAAGGCATATTTTTAGATAGGTTAGTGCTCAGGAATGGACTACAACATTACAAAATCCCATGTTATTTTAAAAATTTTTACTGCATTTAATGTGTCCTCATTCATCTATTATGCTTATTCACATATAAATACAATCTTGTAAACACATCTGGAATTCAATTGAGACCAGCCCTGCCTATTTAGGAGCCATCCTGTACAGGTAAAATGCAACGACGGTATATACGGCATTCGGAAGCCAAACGGCCAGAACAGGGTGTAGCTCCCCCCCAATGGCAAACTGCGAAGAAAACTGCATGAATAGCAGGTAGGAAAAAGCCACCATTAGGCCTATCCCCAGCTGCATCCCGATTCCCCCCTTGACTTTCCTGGATGAGACTGAGACTCCAATTAATGTCAGGATAAAGGCAGAAAATGGAAAAGCATAGCGCTTGTGCTTCTCAATCTGGTAAGCCTTTACACTGGATTCGCCCAGCATCTTTAATTGTGCAATATATTTGGTCAGGTCACGTATGTTCATGGTTTCCATGAAATTCATCCGGCGTTTAAAATCACTGGGGTGGATTGAAAGAGTGGTATCCAGCCGGGTTCCTGAAGTAATATGTTCCCTGTATCCGTCCAGGTCCCGGATATAGTAATTCCGGACCACCCATTTGTTGATGGTTGAGTCCCATTTCACATAATCAGACATGAGTTTCGATACCAGTGCCCCATCCTCGTATTTTTCCATAGAGAATCTATGACCCAGATCAGAAACGGTACTATAACTCTCAAGGTAAATAAAGACTCCGGGTTCGATCTGGCGGTGGATATTTCGTTCCGTTACACGGATCGGTACGGCGTGGTAATAGGTTTCCTCAAAATCCAGTCTGACCCGGTTTGCATCTGGTATGACATAGTCCATTAGTACAAAAGAGAATATGGCTATGATGGTAGCAGAGAAGAAATAGGGAACCAGGATCCTGTTGAAGCTCATCCCGCTGCTGATAATAGCTATGAACTCTGTCCTGTATGCCATCCGGGAAGTAAAGTATATCACAGATATAAAGGTGAACAGAGAGCTGAACAGTACTGCAAAATAAGGCATGAAATTCAGGTAATACTTGGTAAGGATATCGACCAGGCTGGCATCATGATCTCGAAAATTGTCAATCTTCTCCGAAAAATCAAAGATTACGGCAATCATAAGGATCAGGGTAATGGAAAAAAAGAAGGTGCCCAGGAACTTTTTCGTGATATACAGATCTATGATGGTTATCCCCAGTCTTCTTCTCATATTCGGACGGATAATTTTGAGATCATTTCATTTTTCCATATACTGAAAGTCCCGGCCTGGATCTGAGACCTGGCTTCCTCCATTAACCATAGGTAAAACCTGAGATTATGCAGGCTGGCAACCTGTGCCCCGAGCAACTCACCCGAGATGATAAGATGACGTAAATAAGCCCTTGAATATTGTTGATCCACAAAACAATCTCCGGAAGGGTCAATGGGACTGAAATCGCCTTTCCATTTTTCGTTTTTAATATTAATGATGCCCTCTCGTGTAAAGATCTGTCCGTTCCTCCCATTACGGGTAGGCATCACGCAATCAAACATGTCAATCCCCCGTGCTATGGATTCAAGTAAATTGATCGGTGTACCCACTCCCATCAGGTATCTTGGCTTTTCCGGGGGAAGGATTTCTGTCACAATATCCACCATTTCATACATCAACTCTGCAGGTTCCCCGACTGAGAGTCCGCCAATGGCATTCCCCTCCATGTCTTCATCAGCAATACGCCTGGCAGATTCCCGTCTGAGTTCAGGGAAGGTGCTTCCCTGGACGATGGGAAACCAGCTCTGGGTATAATCATAGACTGATGTTGTCTCTAAGAATCTCTGCTTTCCCCGGTTCAGCCATGCATGGGTCAGGATCATGGATTTACGTGCATAGTCATATTCACAGGGATAGGGTGTGCATTCATCAAAGGCCATCATGATGTCAGCTCCCAGTATACGCTGGATATCTACTACATTTTCGGGGGTAAAAGTGTGTTTTGTCCCGTCGATATGCGATCGGAAAACCGCTCCTTCTGGAGAAAGTTTCCGCTGATCAGCCAGGGAAAATACCTGATATCCACCACTGTCAGTCAGCACAGCACCACCCCAATGCATGAACCTGTGAATCCCCCCGGCCTTGTGGATAATGTCAATTCCAGGCCGAAGGACCAGGTGATATGTATTGCCCAGGATGATAGGGGCGCGAATTTCATGCTGCAAATCCCTTTGTTGTACGCCTTTTACGGTTGCTGCAGTACCAACCGGCATAAAAATAGGTGTGGGAATGGGACCATGATCTGTTTGAAAAACCCCTGTTCTCGCATTGCTTAAAGGATCCGAATGTTGCAGGGTAAATCTCATGGCAGGCAGAATTAGCGCAAATATAATGTAAATGTGGATAAAATCTGAAGACTTTGGGCATGCATATTTGTAGGGATGATAAATGTTTAATTATCTTTCGGCATCCCCTGTCAAGCTATTCGAAAATTTGAACTTTGCAGAATATAATATTGTCTTTCAGCTACTTACGCTGGTGTATGCAAGCTGTTTCCTCATCCAGCTGATCTATTGGTCAATTATATATCCAAAATTCCTTTTTTACAAACCGGTTCGTTCCAGGATAAAAAGATTCCCGGTTTCTGTCATTATTTGTGCCAGGGATGAGGAGGAAAATCTCAGGACAAATCTACCCTTGATACTTGAGCAGGACTACCCTGAATATGAGGTTATTGTTGTTAATGATGCTTCTGGAGATGGGACAGAAGACCTCCTGAATGACCTGCAAGGGCAATATTCCCATCTGCGTACCACGTTTATTAGGGTAAGTGATCATATTAGGGAGGGGAAAAAACTGGCACTGACCGTTGGCATCAAGGCAGCTAAACATGACAGGTTACTACTTACCGACGCAGATTGCAGTCCCGCTTCAAACAAATGGATTTACCTTATGCAGCAAAAGCTCACCGGGACAAGCAAGATCGTGCTTGGATACGGAGGCTACCGCAGGGGAAAGGGACTGGTAAACCTTGTCAGCAGGTATGAAGCATTTTTCATAGCCCTGCAATACTTATCTATGTCCCTGGCCGGCCATCCTTACATGGGCACAGGCAGGAACCTGGCTTACAGGAGAAAACTGTTCTTCGAAAACAGGGGATTTGCTACTCATTACGAGTTGGCTTCGGGGGATGATGATCTGTATATCAATGAGGTTGCCAGAAAATACAATACAAGTATCGAAATACAACCTGAAAGTTTTACATGGTCTGATACCAAAAAAACCTGGAAAGACTGGTATTATCAGAAAAAAAGGCACCTGACTACAGGCCCGAGGTACCGGTTCTCTACTAAACTTGTTGTGGGACTGGAACTTATGAGTCGGATGCTTTTTTATCCTGCCTTTATTGTCCTGCTTGCTTATAATGTTTTAACCCCATATGTTCTTGGTCTTTTCATATTTAGGATGTTATTAACAAGTGTTATTATCAAATTGGCAATGGGCCGTTTGAACGAAAAATATTTATTGTTACCTTCGCCCCTGTTGGATTTTGCCCTACCCTGGGTACACCTTATTATGGTCTTTTCCAACTATGTCGCAACAAAACGAGCCAGATGGAAGTAAGTCCCAATCTTTCAGAAAAAGCACAGCATGATTTTCTGCTCGTCCAGAAAGCCAGGTCGGGTGACCAGAAAGCCTATGCTGAATTATTAGGCAGGTACCGGGATGCCATATACTTCATGTTGCTGAAGATGGTTAACAATCCAAGCGACGCGGAAGACCTGACCATTGAGGCGTTTGGCAAGGCCTTTAAGAACATCGGACAATACACTCCGAATTTTGCCTTCAGTACCTGGCTCTTCAAGATTGCTACAAATAACTGTATTGACTTCATCCGTAAGAAAAGGGCTGCTACCATCTCACTCGATCAGTCAAACGATGATCCTGACACCGCCACGGTCACCATTCAGTCCGACACCATGGATCCTGAAGCACACCTGATCAACAGCCAGAAGATCAAACTGCTTAGGGAAGTAGTAAATAAACTGAAACCCAGGTACCGTACCCTGGTTGAACTCAGGTATTTCAAGGAGTATTCCTACGAAGAAATCTCCCAGGAACTTGAATTGCCGATAGGTACTGTTAAGGCACAATTATTCCGGGCCAGGGAACTCCTGTTCAATATTCTCAAGACCAGTAGTTCGAGCATGTAACCGGATTTCAGCCATTCCCTTAAATGGAAATCATCCGCTCATACTTTCCTGAATTAAGCACAGTACAACTGACGCAGCTTCAGCAATTCCAGGAATCCATCATCTATTGGAACCAGCGGATCAACCTGATATCCAGGAAAGATATCGACCAGCTGTGCGAAAGGCATATCCTGCATTCCCTGGCCATAGCCAGATTCACGGAATTTGGTCCCGGAGATACTGTACTGGATGTTGGTACTGGCGGAGGATTTCCAGGTATACCACTGGCCATCATATTCCCAGATGCACAATTCACACTTATTGATTCCATAGGAAAAAAAGTAAATGCTGTTAGCCAGATCATTCATTCATTGGGCATTGACAATACCAACTGCATTCAGGTAAGGGCAGAAGATTACCCGGCGAAAGCAAGGTATGTTGTCAGCAGGGCGGTGACCCGCCTGGACAGGTTTACCGCATGGGTAAAAAGCAAAATTTATCCACCATCGGAGACTTCAACAGCCAACGGGATATGGTATCTGAAAGGCGGAGACCTGCGGGAAGAGCTAGGTGCCTTTCAAAGAGTCATTGTTCATCCCTTGAATAAGGTTTATTCAGAGCCCTTTTTTGAAAGTAAAAAACTGCTGTACCTTCCGTATCACAGCCTGTATTAATGTTTGGTATATTTGAAAAAAACATTACTTTTGCAGTCTGAATTTAAAACTGGCTTTTGATGAAAAGGACATTCCAACCTTCCAACAGGAAAAGAAAGAACAAGCATGGATTCCGGACCAGGATGACTTCTGCCAATGGACGCAAAATTATATCTGCTCGCAGGATCAAGGGAAGAAAGAAGTTATCGGTATCCGACGAACCGAGGCACAAAGTATAAATCTGAATATTGAAATGAATATATATGGCTGACCGGCTTTCGCTGGCCAGCCATTTTTTATTTATCCCCATCCAATTTGTTTATATATTTACCTTTTAATAATCAGCAGGAATATGAATTTTCTGAAATTTTTGATCAGCAGGCTCTTCATGAAACACCTGTTAATTGCCATTTCAATTATCGTGTTTATGTCCATCGTTGCTTTGCTTTTCCTGAGAATCTATACACGGCACGGACAGGCATACAGTGTTCCGGATATTACGGGACTAAGCATTCCTGAAGCAGATTCTATCCTTACTGCCAAGGAGTTGCGCTACCAGATTGTGGACTCTGTATACAATGCTAACCTGACCCGTGGGAGTATCATTGACCAGAATCCAAGACCTGAATTCAAGGTAAAGGAAAACCGAACAATTTTTCTCACCATAAACGCGTTTAATCCCGAGGTAATCCGAATGCCCAATATAGTCGGTGTCAGCCTCAGGCAGGCAAGGGCTATTTTGCAGACAGTGGGACTAAACATTGGAAAGCTGACATATATACCTGATATCGCTGTCAATAATGTACTACAACAAAAATATAACGGAAACGTTATTGAAGAAGGTGATTCGATTGTCAAGGGATCCCAGATAGATCTGGTGCTGGGCAGAGGACCGAGCAACGAAAAAACAGCTGCACCTGATCTGGTCGGAATGTTATTTGAAGAGGCGAAGGAAAGGCTTACCAATCGTTATTTAAATCTTGGTGCGGTGATATATGATGCTTCCTTTGAAGATGAAGAGGATTCGCTCAATGCTTTTATCTGGAAGCAGAAACCTGAATTCAGTGAGGATGCCCAGATGAACCTGGGGTCTGCTGTGGATATCTGGCTGACTGCAGATTCCACAAAATTGCCCCTGCCCGGAGATGAATTAATCCCATCAGTGGATAATTAAGAAGAAAGAATTGAAGATTTTAACACTTCTCATATACTGCCTGGTTTTGATTTTACCAATTCATGCCCAGGAAGTCCTGGTACCTATAGCTATTCATTCATCAAGCAAAGAACAGGTTAAAAAAAGTGCACAGGTTGATACCCAGCCGGATACCCTCGAACTGCCATTTTTTGACGATTTTGCCCGGACAGGCCCCCTGCCCCATGCTCCTTTCTGGATTGATGATTATACACTTATCAATACTTCCTATACGGCGAATCCTGTAACCATAGGTATTGCCACCATGGATGCCATTAATGCGGAAGGCTACCTGAATGGTACAAGCACTTTTCCTCCTTTTGAATCAGATTTCCTGACCTCCGCCCCCATCAATCTTGATTACCCTGGCCGGACAGACATATATCTGAGTTTTTTCTATGAACCAATGGGATTGGGGGATGTACCGGAAGCGATGGATTCCCTGTGCGTTGAATTTTTTGCACCCGACAGCAATCTGTGGGAAAGGGTCTGGCGCCAGACAGGATCGGCTAACGATACTTTTCAACAGGTATTTTTACATGTTTCCGAAGAACGTTTTCTGAAAAAGGGTTTCCAGTTTCGCTTTATGAACTATGCAAGTCTTCCCGAAACACAGAAACTAGATAAAAAGGGCAATGTGGACCATTGGAATATTGATTACGTCTACCTGGATACTGCGAGATCATCAAATGTTACAGCCATCAATGACGTATCGATGATCTCACGGATGCCATCTATTTTGAAGAATTATGAGTCCATTCCATGGCAGCATTTTCCCAGAGCTTACCTGACAGAATTAAAACCCGCACTGGAGATCCAATACCGGAACAATGATACAACGGTCCGCAATGTTACGAGAATCCTGAAGATCACTGACCTGGCCTTTCTGGAAACTGATTCTGTCAATGGAGGCGCCGTTAATGTGCAACCAGAGGTATTAAATGCATTCAACTTTCCCTATAATTACCCCTTCATCTTTTATGATGCTGATTCCACTGTATTTGAGGTGATGTCTTACCTGGTCACAGAGGACCTTGATTATAAATTCAATGACACGGTAAGAAGGTACCAGGAATTTTTCAACTACTATGCCTATGATGACGGTTCGGCAGAGAATGGATACGGACTGCGGGGGTCAGGCACAGCAAATGCTGCTGTAGCTTATCAGTTTAATACCTTTAAAAAAGACACCCTCCGCGGGGTAAAGATGTTATTTAACCGGACCAAAGATGATGAGTCACAGGATTATTTCCGGATCGGGGTTTGGAACCATAATGAATCCACCTCAGGTCCAGGTGAACTTTTATATACTTCCCAACCTGTTCAACCACAATATGAGGATGAGTTGAATAAATTTATCACCTATGAGATCAATGATACCATCCTGATTCTCGATGATGAGTTTTATATAGGCTGGATAAAGACAACCGAAAGAATACTGAATGTGGGATTTGACCATAATATGGTGAACAATGATAAGATTTTTTATAACCTGGGACAGGGATGGTTGAATTCAGGTTTCAGCGGTTCCCTGATGATCAGGCCCATCATGGGAAAAGCTCTCCCCACAGATCCTCCGGTGGGGATTGTACATTCTCCTGAAACAAGCATTCATATCTACCCGAACCCGGCAAGCAATTATTTCAAGCTAGATCTGCAGGATCTCGCCAGTCCCGCTGATTGGTCTGTGACCCTATACGATTTGCAGGGCAAAACTGTTTACAAAAACAGGGCTGACCAGCAGCAGCACACCATCAGCCATCTGCCTAGCGGCATTTATATATTAATGTTAGACCACCAGGGGATCTTCAGGGCCAGCCGGAAACTAATGATCGTGCACTAAATGGAAGAACTTTTTGAACATCACAGGATTGTGGTGGACAAGGGCCAGCAGCTTATGCGAATTGATAAATACCTGGTGAACCGGCTGTTGAACACATCACGCAGCAAAATACAGGCGGCCGCCGAAGCCGGAAACATTCTTGTCAATGAGCAGGCCGTAAAATCAAACTATAAAATCAAACCCGAAGAGGTAATCTCCATAGTACTCCCCCACCCTCCGAGGGATACAGAGATCCTGCCGGAAGACATTCCGCTAGATGTAGTGTTTGAGGACGAACATATCCTGGTGATTAATAAGAACGCGGGACTTGTGGTGCATCCCGGAGTGGGTAATTATACCGGTACACTGATCAACGCACTCTACCATTACTTTCGGGATCTGCCCCTGTTCCAGACCGGAGAAATGAGGCCCGGACTGGTGCACAGGCTCGATAAAAATACCTCCGGGATCTTGCTAATAGCGAAAACTGAATTTTCCCTTAACAGGCTGGCCAAGCAATTCTATGACCGTACTACCAGCCGGAAGTACCTGGCCCTTGTGTGGGGAAGCCTCGATGAAGAGGAAGGCAGGATAGAGGGATATGTTGGACGGGATCCGAGGGACCGGAAAAGGATGACTGTCTTCCCTGATGAATCCCAGGGAAAACCAGCAGTAACCCATTACAAACTGATTGAACGCCTGGGATACCTGAGCCTTGTGGAATGCCAGCTGGAAACGGGCAGGACTCACCAGATTCGCGTACATTTCAAGTATATACGGCATCCGCTTTTCAATGATGAGATCTATGGAGGGGACCAGATCCTGAAGGGGACCACCTTTACCAAATACAAACAATTCGTACAGAATTGCTTCCAGGTTCTCCCCCGACATGCACTCCATGCCAAATCCCTCGGATTCACGCATCCTGCTACCGGGGAGAAAATGTTCTTTGACTCGGAACTACCTGAAGATATGACACAGGTTATTGAAAAATGGCGGAGGTACACCGGTGGACGTACCGGAGAATAAAAGCCCAAAAACAGTATATTTGTTGATACCTACACCCAATTCTGGAAATGAAAAAAAACATAGCCATCATCACCGGAGGTGATTCCTCAGAACTGGTCATCTCATTGAAAAGTGCCGGACAGGTAAGGCAACATATAGACCCGGAAAAGTATGATGTTTACCTTGTCTATATCCGGGAGGATGACTGGCATGTCAAGGCAGGTCCAGGTGATGAAGTTGAAATCCCTATCGATAAAAATAATTTCAGTTTCAACCTGGAAGGCCAGGAGATCCGTTTTGATTTTGCCTTCATCGCAATGCATGGTCCCCCGGGAGAAGACGGCAAACTCCAGGCATATTTTGACATGCTACATATCCCATACTCCTCCTCCGGAGTACTGTCACTGGCCCTCACATTTAATAAATATGCCTGCAAAATGGTCCTGAGCCAGGCCGGGATACTGTCGGCAGACGCCTTCCTGATCAGAAAGTCAGTGAAATGGGATGCTGACACAATCATAAAAAAGACCGGCCTTCCATGTTTTATCAAACCTAATTCCGGGGGTTCGAGTTTCGGTGTATCCAGGGTAAACAAAGCCGAAGAACTAGAAGCTGCCATTGAGGTTGCGCTTGCAGAGGACAGCGAGGTCCTGGTAGAATCATTCATATCCGGCAGGGAATTTACCTGTGGAGCCTTAAGGACAGGAGGCAGGGAATTTACCTTTCCGGTTACCGAGGTAATAACGAAAAACGAATTCTTCGATTATGAAGCCAAATATACAAAAGGCTTGTCCAGGGAAATTACTCCTGCTGAAATACCAGCCGAATTGACAAGCAAATGCCAGGCTATGTGCGCTAAGATTTATGATGTGCTCGACTGCAGAGGACTGGTACGTATTGATTTTATCATCAACGAGGGAGAGCCCTATTTCCTTGAGGTGAACGGGATACCAGGGATGAGCGAAATGAGCATCATTCCCTTGCAATTAAGATTTCTCGGCCATACGGAAAAGGAGATCTACAACCTTATTATAGAGAATTCATTTTAACCTGCTTATTTTAAGGATCTTAACTGTGGGATCCAGGTATTGTTCCTCAACTGGCAGCTGGTGGATCTTTCGGACTACATCCATGCCAGATATGACCTTTCCAAAAGCAGCAAATCCCTGCTCGTCCGGATTCCGCTTCCCCTGATAATCCAGTTCGGGCTGGACTCCGACGCAAATAAAGAATTCACTGGTGGCCGTGCCCGGATACCAGCGGGCCATGGATATCACACCGTCTTTATGCAGGATCCCGGTCTGCTGGGTGGTCTCATGAGCGATGGGCGGCAGCATGGCCGGATGGTTGTCTTCGTAGAGCCCTCCCTGTATGACGGCAATCCTGATGCTGTCACCAGGCTGATTATCACTCCTTACAATGCGGTAAAAAACAGCTCCTTCGAAGCGGTTCTCATCAACGTACCTGAGAAAGTTTGAAGCCGTTACCGGTGCCTTGTCCGGGTAAACCTCCAGTTTGATCTCCCCCATTTCGGTTTCCATCAGGATCCTGGGATAAGTTTTGCCACAAGCGCTCAAAATTAAAACCAGCAATACAAAAGGTACCTTGTTCTTCATAACATGATTGGTTTTATGATATGGGCCTTCTTAAATATACACTTTTCTAATTTCCCTATATCAAAAACCGGGTAAAGGCAGACAATGATTTTTCCAACCTTCCGGCATTAAGGGATGGCAATATAATTATCCATTTAAAACTTAATGCTATGAAAAGAGGAGTTAACAAAGTAACCCTGGTCGGTCATGTAGGTGAAGATCCCAAGGTCAACCAGATCAATGATGATGTTAAAGTGGCCCGCTTCCCGCTTGCCACCAATGAATTTTATGTGGACAAGGAAGGGAATGAAGTGCAAAAAACCCAATGGCATACCATTGTAGTCTGGAACAAAGTGGCCGGGATCATTGAGGAATACGTAAAAAAAGGGGATCCGCTTTATGTGGAGGGCAAAATACAAACATCCACCTGGGAGGATAACGAGGGTAAGAAGCGGTTTACCACCGAGATCAATTGTGACAATTTCCTCTTTCTTTCTCCCCAGACCCAGCCTGTTGAAGAATAGAATCTGTCATTTTTGGCCATTGTGAGATCTCACAAAATGACTTAGTCATTAATTGCATTATACGTACTTATTATTTATCTTTGTACGTATAATGCAATGATATGAATGCTAAACTTACTTTAAAACTTGATAGTAGTGTGATCTCCAGGGCTAAGAGATATGCAAAAAAGAGAAATACCAGTCTCTCGAAGATGATAGAGTCCTATTTGGATTCTATAACTCAGACAGCTGCCTCTGAAATTGAAATTACACCCCTTGTGGAAAGCCTTAGTGGTGTCATTGATCTCCCGACTGATTTTGATTATGGGAAGGAATATAGGGATTACCTGGATCAAAAATATTCATGAAACAAATCCTTCTGGATACAAATATCGCTCTGGATCTGCTTGCCCGGAGAATGCCATTCTATGATGATGCTGCCGAACTTTTTTCTTTGGCAGACAAGAAACAAATCAGCCTTTCGATTTCCGTCCTCTCATTTGCTAATATTCACTATGTACTTACAAAGCATAAACCTGAACCGGAAACAAGGAAGATCCTTCGAAATCTTAAAATCCTGGTAGAGGTATTATCCCTTGATGATAAAATTATCGACATGGCACTGAATTCAGATTTTCATGATTTCGAGGATGCCATTCAATATTTCACAGCCATCGAGTATGACCAGGAACTAATTGTAACAAGGAATATGTACGGCTACCGGAAAAGTAAAATTCCGGTAATGACAGCCCGCGAGTTTATTGGATCCTTCATATAGGTATCCTGAAAACATGTTTGCTTCCGAGAACATTAATCCTAATCAGGCTTGAATTTAATGGGACATAACATGGGTACTTTCTTCATATACTCCCTGTACTCATTACCAAATCTCCTGGTGAGCAGCTTCTCCTCATACCGGGAAATATAAACGTAAAAGGCAACGATCACAATTAATATTGCTGCAGATGCCAGGGAGAGTGTCATGCAGATCATTCCTGCATAACCAAGAATCGCCCCCAGGTAAATGGGATGGCGGACCACTGAGAATACCCCTCCGGTGATAACATGGGGAGTTTCCTGGGGCTTGCCGAAAACAGTCCCCAGACCCGACCGCTCCAGGAAGAATGTAAAAATCAGTAAGATGATCCCAGCAGGATATCTTATGAACCAGGGTACACTTTCGGCCAGAAATGTGGAGAATCCCAGCACAAATGAGTCTAGTACCCAGACTGCCAGGAATATTAGCAGGAGAATTAGCTGAACCGTATCCCCGAGTTTGTGCTCACCGGTCAGGTCTTCCCTGCCAGCATGCTGTTTAGGTTGATGGTCTTTCAGGTTTTCTGTACTCATGACATTGGCTTTTCGATTTCATTTTAAGAGACGTTCACTGGCAGAAAATATTTTATTCACCTGCTTTCCTCATGGGTTGTATCTTCCAATAAGTCAGGCTGCGCCAGAGCCATTCGGCCGGACCGAATCTGTATCTTTTCATCCAGATCCAGGTCAGGGCTATTTGTACCGTCCAGACTAGAGGAACAATCAATATCTGCTGCCATCTCTCCAGGTATCCATAAAGTCCCAGTCCATATCCATAAAAGATAAAAGTACAAACCAGGGTCTGGAAAAGATAGTTGGAAAGGGCAGTCCGGCCCACCAATCCAAGGATCTTCCGGAATCCCGATAGTACACCCGCTTTGCATATAAGCATGATGACAGAGATATAGGCCAGGCTAATTCCCAGGCTGCCCCAGTAATTAAATTGTGAACCAAACCACATAGCGTAATCATGGAACCATTCGTGTTTGAAATTCTGCAGGATCCCATAGATGATAAGCGAAGTCCTACTACCAATCCAATGACCATAGAGACCAGGTAAGTTCTTACGGATCGTCTGGCTGATAGAAAATCCCATTTATACAATGCCATACCCAGTAGCATGATGCCTCCCGAATGCCAGCTCCCCTTTATCAGGAAGTAAAATGTCTGCATGAAAATGGACGATTCTGCCCTGGCTTTCATCCGTTCGAGCCAAGGTCCACGGTAGGCATTTAATTCATGCTGTATGCTTTCAGTTGCCGGCAGCCAGCTTTCCATGCTGCCTTCATAGCTTTCCGGAGGCCAGAACTCAATGGTCATGCCCCCCCAGGTATAAATGATAAAGGGAACCAGTATGGAGCAAAAACCCAGAAATAACAACCAGCCCGGTTTGGCTTTCCTGAACAGGAAGACCAGTACACCGCAGAGCGCATAACCCACCAGGATATCACCATACCAGAAAAAATACGCATGGATCAGTCCGATTACCAATAACCAGAAGATCCGTCTGTAATGTAATTGGCCCGCCTTTTTACCGGCCGAACTGGCTTTGTCCCAGAAAAGCAGTATACCTGCTCCGAAAAGGGCTGAGAAAATGGTCATAAATTTAGCATTGGCCATTACCTGCCCAATGATCCAGACCCATTTATTAACACCCGTAAGGTCACCATATGCAGTAGGATTAATATAGGCTGCACCGATCATGGAGAAACTCTGGATGTTCATGATCAGTATACCTAGAATGGCGAAACCTCTCAAAACATCCAAAGATTGAATGCGATCGCTGGCCTGGACCGGTGAGATGCCGGTGGGTGAAAGTTTTTCTTCTGTCATGGCAGGATTATTGAATGGTCCCTATTTCCCGGTATTCTTTCTGATTTCCTTTAACTCTTTCAGCATCTCCTGCAAGACGTCAACATCTGCCGGTTTTTCACTTTCCCGGGTGGTTACAGTCTCGGAAACCGGATGCAGTTTTTTTACCCTTTCCCTCAATTCAGTATGCAACTGTTCATAGTTTAACAGTCCCGCTAAATTCCCTTCATACTGCGAGGAGGATGAAATATGTTTTCCTGCAGTCTGAATCTTGATGGATCCAATACCAAGGAACCGGTCATAAAGTGTCCTGACGAGCGCAAAATCGGTAATCGCGCGGAAGGGGATGTTTTGCTGGGTTTTGGTCAATATTCCCTTATGTATGCTCACCCGGTCCTCAAAGACCCTGTATTCCAGATTCTTATGCCATAGGTACAAGAGGGGGTAGACAATCACCCATAAGGCAAGAATAAGGGACCCTATTACTATCCACAGGATTACAGCAGCTTGTTTATCTCCATCCACAAGGTAAACTATCAAATGCACTATGGCAACAAGTAAAGCAAGAACAGCTGATACGGTAAGTAGGATCCAGATATTTTTAACAAGGTATTTTCTGTCAGGTTTCAGGGCGTTTTCCATGATGGTTAAAATTTAATTCAGGTGGTGTTTCTTCTAAATCAAATAAAGTTAACCAGATTAATGAAAACATGAAAGAGGCTTTGGACTAAAGTTCTTCGATTGAATTCCAATAATGCTTAACTTAGATGGCAGTAACCCCATTAAGTAAACTATTTTGGAAAAAAGTACTGCAAAAACATGCCTGATTACCGGTGCCAGCAGTGGTATCGGAATGGCCCTGGCAAAAGCCCTTGCCGCAGATGGTCACAGGCTTATCATCACTGCTCGTAGAGAAGACCGTTTAAAGGCCCTTCAATCAGAAAACGTTGATATCATAGCGGGAGATCTTATCTCACCTGATTTCGTGGATTCACTGGACAGGTATGTCCATGAGAAATATGGTCAATGTGACTTCCTTTTTAACTCCGCAGGGGTCATTACCAAAGGGACAGTAGAGGAAACTGATATTGATAGCATGACATCCATGCTCCGCTTGAATATTGAATCCACATTCAGCTTGACCTACCGTTTTTTAAAGCGCTTTGTAAAACAGGGATATGGGCATGTGATAAATATTTCAAGTGTCGCGGGAACAAGAGTAAGGCCCACCATCGGGGCCTATGCCGCAACAAAATTTGCCATGGAGGCCCTGTCCGAAGCACTCCGGTTGGAATTATCTGATACGAATATCAAGATCTCATGTATTGCACCGGGACTGGTGCTGACAGAATTGCATGATGACTGGGAAGTCCATCCGGTGGACCTGCTTGATATCCGTGAACCGCTTACTGGAGAAGATATCGTAGAGACAGCCAGGTTTATCATGAATCAACCCGACCATGTCAGGATCCCCAGGGTGCTGATCCTTCCCAGAGGACAAAAACTTTAAAATCCAGATAAATGAAAACTGACAGAAGAGCTTTCCTCAGGAAATCCGCCGGCGCTGCCGGAGCCTTAACCCTCCTTAAACTACTGAATGATTCAGGCACTGCCTACTCCATGGCTGATTTGAAGGCCAGTCTGCCCGAAGCATCAGGAGATGTGACAAGCGACCAGAACTTCTGGCTGTATATCAAGAACTGTTATACTTCCTCCCCCAATATAATGAACCTGAACAATGGCGGGGTCTGTCCACAGCCAAAGGTCGTTCAGGAAGCATTTGAAAGCTATAACCGGTTCAGCAATGAGGGTCCCGCTTACTATATGTGGAATGTGGTTGGAAAGGGCAGGGAAACTGTGCGACAGAACCTCGCCTCTCTGTCGGGTTGTTCCGATGATGAGGTAGCCATTGTCAGGAATACCACAGAAGCCCTGGAGACGGTTATATTCGGACTGGACCTTACGAAAGGGGATGAAGTGGTTTTGACCAAGCAGGATTATCCCAACATGATCAATGCCTGGAAACAGCGGGAGAAAAGGGAAGGGATAGTGCTAAAGTGGGTAAACCTGCCACAGCCGATTGAAGATGAGGATGCCATTGTTGAGGCTTACCGTGAACAATTCACCAGCCGTACCAGGATCATTGAGATCATGCATATGATCAACTGGACAGGCCAGGTACTTCCTGCCAGGAAGCTGGCAGATGCAGCACATGCAGAAGGCATTGAGGTTATGGTGGACGGGGCACATACATTTGCCCACCTTGATTTTTTGATCCCTGACCTTGATTGCGACTACTATGGCACCAGCCTGCATAAGTGGCTCTGTTCCCCATTTGGGACCGGCTTGCTATACGTAAAAAAAGATAAAATCAGTCAAATCTGGCCACTCACTGCTCCAGGTGATCCAGAAAGTAGTGATATCAGGAAATTCGAAGCTATGGGTACAAGATCTTTTCCTTCGGAACTGGCCATCGGAACTGCGATTGAATTCCATAAAATGATAGGAAAGGAAAGGAAAGAGGCCCGCCTGCGATACCTGAAGAATTACTGGATGGATGGACTCAGAGACATACCGGGTGTTTATTTCCATACCTCCAAAAAACCTGAGTTTTCTTGCGGTCTTGGGAATTTCGGCATTGAGGGGATGGAACCTGCAGACATACAGAGGAAACTGATGGACGATTACAGGATCTATACCATATCCATCAACTGGGAAAATATCCATGGTCTCCGGGTAACGCCCAATGTATATATTACGACAGAAGACCTGGACAGGTTTATCTCGGCAGTGAAGCAGATTGTTGCCTCGGCTTAAGCAACATGACAGCTGCGGTCCATGGTCAGATCTTGATAAATATTTTTTTCTTGAACAGCCAGTAGCATAGATACCACTCTATGCCAAAAACGACAAGGGCGTTAATTATCTTTATGGGCCCCACAGAAGTTCCTAGCCAGCTTAAAAATCCCCCGGTGAATATTTCCACGAATCCATTAAACCACTGTGAACCAACGGTATTGGCGAACATGTATATAAAAATTGGATTCATGCCAACTACTACGAAGATCAGTCCCCATTTCTGGTAACCCTTGATATCCGCAATCCAGTAGCAGAGTGCCAGGCCAATCAAACACCATCCACCGCTGGCGATTACGAATGATGAGGTACAGATCCGCTTGATAATGGGGGTGAGTCCGGTCCAGTCCATTGAATAACCCACCGCCAGGAAGATCAAACCGGGAATGAGCAGCCGCCAGAATTTATCCATGGATGTACGCTTGCTCTGTAATATCATCCCGGCAAGAACTCCCCATATGGTATGGGCTGTGGTAGGGATGGCATTAATGGCCACCCAGTGGCCACCACTGAGTTTACCCATCAGTACCATGTCCATCCAGGATCCGAAATTCTCATCCGGGACAAACGGCTTATCAAAACCTTCAATGCCGGTAAACCGGAATAGTATTTCTATCAGTAGCAACAAGCCAAAACTTATGAGTAGCTGGACCCGGAATGGGAATTTAATTATCAGGAAGGACAAAAGGATGGTTACGGATAACTGGCATAAAACATTCCACAGGGCCCATGTAAGTTCTCCCCGGTATCCGCAGGCCAGGAGAACCCCCAGCAAGAGCAGGACCAGGCATCTTACCAGGATGTGCTTGAAAGATTCCATCCAGGTTTGTCCCTTGCCCCATCTCTTTTTCAGGGAGAAAGCCATGGCCACCCCGACAATGAACATGAAAAAGGGTTGTACCAGATCCCAGAACCGCAGCCCGTTCCAGGGATGATGGTGGAATTGCATTATTAATCCATGGAAGAATCCTTCCTGGGGACCGTATTCGCGGAGTGCACTGTAAAGATGGGTTCCTTCAATTACCAGCAGGAACATGGTGATCCCCCGGAAGAGATCCAGGGAATAGAGGCGGTCGTTTTTCATGAGTTGGAATGTGAACTATCAAATATAATGGATTTCAAATATTTATTTTTAAATTACTTCAAAGAATCCCTAATTATTTTTACCACACCTGAAAAGCCAATAATCATGAGATTAAAAAAATCTTTCCTTGTTCTTACATGCCTCATAATATTGCCTTTTGGGTATGTCCTGGGACAACCGGACTGGGAAAATCCGGAAATTTTTGAACGTAACCAGACCCTGCCACATACTACCCTGATGCCGTTTGAAACCATTGAACAGGCCCTGGAGAACAACAGAAAAACTTCTCCATACCATTTTACCCTGAACGGGACATGGAAATTTCATCTGTCCGAAACACCTGAAGAAGCACCAGGGGACTTTCACCTGAAAGGATTTAATGCGAAAGATTGGGATGATATCAGGGTGCCATCGAACTGGCAGATGGAGGGATTTGGCCATCCACTGTTCAGGAATGTGGGTCATCCATTTCCTGATAATCCACCTGGAGTACCTAAAGAATTCAACCCGGTTGGATCCTATATCCGTTCTTTCACCCTCCCCAAACACTGGAAGGGCAGGCAGATATTGCTGCATTTCGAGGGGGTACATTCCGCATCCTACGTATGGATTAACGGACAGGAAGTGGGATATAACCAGGGGGGTATGGAGCCAGCCGAATTTGACATAACGGAATTCCTGGCCAGGGGTAAGAATACAATCGCTGTTAAGGTATTGAGATACAGTGATGGATCCTACATGGAGGACCAGGATATGTGGCGCCTGTCCGGGATTTTCAGGGATGTGTACCTGATGGCCACACCCAAAGTACACGTGCGGGACTATTACATTACGACGGACCTGGATAAAGATTACGTGAATGCTGAATTGACCGTAGAATCAAGCATTATCAACCATGGTGAGGATCTGTTGGAAGGTTACTCCATGCGGATCCAATTGTATGATGACAGGGGCAAACCTGTTTTTCCATCAGCGCTTACTGGCAAAATAGACCCAGATCAGTCCAATAACATAGTTGAGAATATCATTTCTGCCCCTGTGGACAATCCCAAAAAATGGTCGGCCGAATATCCGAATCTCTACACCCTGGTCATTGAATTGCTGAATACAGAAGGAATAGTGACAGAGATCCTTGGCAGCCGTGTTGGTTTCAGGGAAGTGGAGGTGAAAAACCAGGCCATATTAATCAATGGGGTACCGGTTAAGTTCAACGGGGTGAACAGCCATATGCAACATCCCGAAACCGGACATATGATGGATTTGGAAACGATGAAAAAGGACCTGATCCTAATGAAGCAGTTCAATATAAATTGTGTCAGGACATGCCACTATCCTCCTAATGTTGAATATATTGAACTGGCGGATGAACTGGGCATGTACATCGTGGATGAGACAGGTGATGAGGCCCATGCATACATATTTATCTCTCATGATCCACGCTGGAGGGCGCAGTACATGGACAGGATGAAGAAACTGGTGTACCGTGACCGCAACCATCCCAGCGTGGTGATATGGAGTGCAGGCAATGAAAGCGGTCCCGGCAACAACCTCTGCGCAATCATGGAGGAAGGGAAGAAAATTGATCCGAGCAGACCGGCTTGGATGTATGGCGGAAATGCGGATAGCGACCCTAAGACCAACCCCATCAAATGCGAAGATATTGTCGGTCCCCGGTACTTGCCACCTTTCATCCTGAAAAACCGCTTTGCCATGGTGCCTGAATCTCAGGATCCACGGCCATCCTTCATGGATGAGTATATTGCAGCTACAGGGAATAGTCTCGGGGGACTCGAAGAATACTGGGAACTTATCTACCAGTATCCAAGGCTGACAGGAGGTGCCATATGGGACTGGATCAGTCCGGGTATCACCATGCCGGTGGTTTTCACGCCGGATTCCTCTCCTCAGCAAATCCAGTGTGCCCTCATGCATAAAGCCCACCTGGAGGAAGGCAAATTTGGCAATGCACTCTCCCTGAGCGGACATGACGACTGGGTGGAGGTATACCGGGATCCGGCACTCGATATTTCCGGTGACCAACTAAGCCTTTCCTTCTGGGTTTACCCGGAACCCTGGAACGGGGACGCTTACTTTTTAACCAAAAGTGATTACCAGTTTGGCATAATCCAGTCAGATGATTCAAATCTTGATTTCTACGTCACCACTAACGAAAAACATGTTGTAAAAACCGAGGTACCGGATAACTGGATCCATAACTGGCATCATGTAGCGGGGGTCTATGACGGTGAGAAGCTGAGGATCTATGTAAACGGATCCCTGCAGGGAGAGGAAAACTGCACCGGCAATATTCTGGATGGTCCGTACCCGGTGAACATTGGAAAAAGTTCTGAGATCATTGACGGCCACCAAGGATATATGTGCCATGCCAAAATCGATAAAGTAAGGATCTTCGATAAAACGCTGCCCATAGAAAAACTCCAGGATGATCCGGCAAGCATGCTGGAAGATGCAAAACTCTGGCTGGATTTTGAGGAAACACAGGAAATGGGTACCTACTATTCCATTGGTATTCCCGGGAGGACATACGGACTGGTCTGGCCCGACAGGAGGATCCAGCCCGAGCTATGGCAGCTTAAGAAAACACCCCAGCCCGCACTGGTGGTGGCAAATGATCTTGACAAAGGGGAACTTTCCATACTTAACAGGCATCATTTCAAAAACCTTTCATCGCTGGATGCACAATGGTCCATTACAGCAGATGGCCAAATTCTCCAACAGGGAAGCCTGGAACTGGATATTGCTCCAAGGGAAAAGAAAATCATAAATATTCCCTTTAAAACACCGGACCTGCAACCGGAAACCAAATATTACCTGCTGGTAAACTTTGCGCTGCCGGAAAATACAAATTGGGCTGACAAAGGGCATGAAGTTGCCTGGGAACAATTTGAACTTCCCTGGTACATGCCGGCACAGAAAGGGCCACAACCACCTGGTCCAGTCCTCAAGGTTGAAAAAACGGAAAGTGAGACCATCATTAAAAGTGAAAATTTTACTTACGCCTTCGATAATGGCACAGGCATACTGCGATCATTAAATTTTTTGGGTGTCGAACTGGTTAACAAAGGTCCCAGCTTCAATGTCTGGAGGGCTCCCCTGGCCAACGAACTGGATGCCTGGGGAATCTGGGGAGCTGATATAGGATACAAGAAGTCCGGCATGGGACTGAACCATGCCAATGGCTGGCGTTCGATCGGACTGGATAAACTTGTACCCCTTCTCGAAGAATTCAGGGTAGTTCGTGAACTGCAGGATTTGGTTGAAATCCATGCAAAAGTGAGCCTTTCCTCCAATAATTACAGCACGGGATTTGATATTCATTATACTTATGTAATTCAGAATGATGGGCAGATCAATATCCGGGTAAGTTCCACACCCCATGGCCGTATGACAAACTGGCTGCCGAAAATCGGGTTGATGATGCAGCTTCCTCAATCCTTTCAGGAGATGCAGTGGCATGGCAGGGGGCCCTTTGAGACTTATCCGGACAGAAAGACGGGTGCCAGGAAGGGAGTCTATACCAGCACGGTTGAGGATGCCTATGTACCTTATATCATTCCACAGGATTATGGTAATCGGACAGATGTGCATTGGATGTCATTGGCCAACAGGGAAGGGATTGGCCTTCTGGTTAGCGGGGAGGAGACGTTTAACTTCAGCGCGCAAAAATATGATCCCGATAACCTGGACAGGTCTTATTATGCCTTCCAGTTAAAGGATTCCGATGCGATAACCCTCAATCTCGATCACCTGGTAGGCGGAGTGGGCTGTACAGCCATTTCGGTGATGAACAAATACCGGGTACTGCCCGAACCATATGAATTTTCATTTACATTAATACCATATTCTGCTGGTGAAATAAAACCCGGAGAACTGGCAAAGCTAAAATGAAAGCCTAAATGTAGATCCGGTACCTGGCATGGATCATTTGTCCATGGGCATCTCAATCAGGAACCTGGTACCTTGATTCAATTCACTTTCACAACAGATGGTACCATTTAGCTTTTGCGTGACCAGGTTGTAAATAATATGCATCCCGAGGCCTGTTCCGATTTTTTTATCGGTCGTAAAAAATGGTTCAAATATTTTTTTGAGATTTTCCCGTGATATTCCCTTCCCGCTATCGGCATATTCGAAAAACAATCTTCCCATTTCAAGCCTGGCCGTTATCTCAATCTTTCCCTTATCATGCTCCCCGAAACCATGGGTTAAACTGTTCAGAATGAGATTGGTTATAATTTGTGAGAATGTCCCCGGATAAGAATCCAGTTCAAGGTTATCTTCTATTTCCAGGCTGATGGTTATTTTTCGTTTCTTGAGTATCGAATACATACTCCGGATTACATCTTCAGTATAAGCCTTTAATTTAAATTTTCTCTTCTGGGATGTGGACTGGTCTACCGATACCTGCTTAAAACTCTGTACCAGGTTGGCAGTACGTTCCATATTGGAGAGTATTAACCTCGCACTCTGGTTGGCAGTGTTAAGGTATTCTTTGAATTCATTACGGCTGATCTTATTTCGCTTGTATAGTTCTGCCAACTGGGTGGTCTCATCCATCAAACTGGAAGCTGCGGTTACACTGATCCCTACCGGGGTATTAATCTCATGCGCCACCCCTGCTACTAGTCCCCCGAGAGCAGCCAGCTTCTCCGACTGGATCAACTGTTCCTGGGCCTCCTTCAGCTGTTCAAGGGTCTGCTGCAATTCTTCTCTCTGACTCAATAGCTCCTCCTTTTGACTGAGTAGTACCTCCTTCTGCCCTTCCAGCTCCTTGTTCGCAACCAAAATCTCTTCTTTCTGTTCCTCAATGGTAGAGGTTCTTTCTTTTACCTGTAGTTCCAGCTTTTCCTTATCCATCCTGAGTCGCATGGTTCGCCATCTGATAAATCCGAAAATGACGAGGATCCCCAGCAATAGGTAGGCAATATACGCCACGAATGTACGGTACCACGGAGGATGAATGATGATATCGATAGATGCCGGAAATTCATTCCATAATCCGTCATTATTACTGCCCCTTACAAGAAAAGTATACTTTCCAGGATCGATATTGGTATACCTTACCATCCGGGTATTCCCGCAATATGTCCATGTATCCTCAAATCCTGACAGCTGATATGCATATTGATTCTTATATGAATTGCTGTAATTAAGTGCAATAAATCCCAAGGAAAAGATATTATCCCTGTGTTTCAGGTGTATGGTCTCCATCTCATAAACAGGCTGGTCAAAGTACACCCTTTCCTGGTCGACAAAGAATGAGGTAATGTAGACCTCCGGCCGGGTGGTATTTACCTTAATACTATCCGGGTGAAATACATTATATCCATTGGTGCCGCCAAAGTATAGCTCCCCACTGGCAGATTTAAAAACCGCATCAGGATTGAATGTATATCCCTGGAGTCCGTCACTTATATCAAAATGATGAAAGTCCGGCTTGTCTAACCATGCATCATCCCAGGGATGAGATAGTTTTGAAATTCCCTTATTATGGCTTATCCATATGTTTCCATGATCATCACATACCATGCCCTGAATCATTTCCCCTGGAAATCCCTCCGCCTCTCCGAAAAAACGGAAGTAGCCAGTCCCCCTGTCAAATGAGTTCAATCCCTTGGATGTACCTATCCATAGCCTGTTATATGGATCCTCCACAATTTGCCGAATATTATTGTCGCTTATGGTGGCGCTGTCTCCTGGAATATTCTGGTAACTTACAATGGAAGAATCCTTTGCATTATATCTGAATAATCCACAGTTGCTTGTCCCGATCCACAGATACCCTTCATGATCTGCGAACAACTCCACGATAGAACAATCAAATGAGTAATCGTTTTGAAGGAAATCCTCGGGATCTCTTAGTATATGTGAGAAATGACCTGTCTTCCTGTCCATAAGATCCAGTCCCATATTCGTGGCAACCCAAAGGTTTCCCCTGCTGTCTTCCAGGATATCAGTAATATCATCATCACTGATACTTTCAGGATCATCAGCATCATGTAAAAAATGTTCGAAAGATATTATAGGTATATGAAATGGTCCGGAGTACCCATGATTAATCATTCGATTTAAGCCAAACCCGGTACAGACCCAAACATTATCCTGTTTATCCTGATACATCTTCTGAATAGCGTTGCTGCTGATCTTATCCTTGAATAGTTTATTGTATAAATCTGCCTGATAATTAAGGTATTTGTCTTTTGTTCCTGGCGAAAACAAGTGTATTCCATTCTTAAAAGACCCCAACCATAGCCGCCCTTTTTGGTCCAATAATATGCTGCTGATATCATTCTCAATCAAATCGTCAGGACCATCCGGCTGCCTCTTGAAATGTTTGATATTTTTGTCCTTGCTGTCAATTTTAATGATCCCGCCGGATAAGACAGATACCCATATAATCCCTGCATCAGTAGTAATAAGGTCCACGATGTTGTTGGGATATTTTTGCATGATGGAAGAATAAACTTTTTCAATATAAGTCCCATAGGGATATTTGTGATGATGAGAGAAATAATTTATGGACGTTGAAGATGGATCAAAGCCGTAGTAGCCTTCCCAGGATGTAAGCCAAATCGCTCCCTGAACATCCCTTGTTATCTGAAGAAGATTATTATACCCAAGTGTATCTCCTTCGTTTAATCCATCATCCTGCAGATATGGAATAATATAATTGGTGAAACCTTCATTGTCATAATCGAATTTTGAAAAGCCTGACCAGCCTGATATCCAAAGATCTCCTAGTGGATCTACATAAACTTGTTCCAGGTAATTGCTCAATATACTTTGAGGATCATCCTTCTCATGCCTGTATTGTACAAATCGTGCATTGTTTTCATCGCTAAGCCTGAATAATCCGGCACCCCATGATGAGACCCACACCCATCCCTTTCGGTCTACATTTACACTGTAGGTTCCCAGGATCGATGCACGGTCTGCTGGTGAATCAGCGTAATGATAGAGGGTAAACTCATCTTTCCCCCGGTCGTATTTATACAAGCCATCCCTGATATGAACTCCGGCTATCCAGAGGTTGCTGTTGCTGTCCTCTGCAAACATAACTTCGGACCAATAAGGCAGAAGCCGTGGCTTGGGATTGTACAGATAAATACTGTCCTTTCTGTAGCTGTTGAACTCGTTGTAGGATCTGTCAAACGAGAAAATCCCGGCATCTGTAAATACCCAGAACAATCCTTTCGAATCTTCTTTAATGAAATAAATGCTGTTATCTGGTTTGTTCAGATCTAAAGGATCGGGGTAAAAGCTATGGAAGCTTTCCTTACCGCGGTCAAACCTGCTGAGTCCCCTGCGGGTGGAAGCCCAGATGATTCCCCCCCTGTCCTCGTAAATGGTATGCACAAAATCATCGGAAAGTGATGTTGTATCATTTTCCTGGTTTTTAAAGGTCCGGACGTCATATCCATCATAATAGCCCAGCCCATGATCGGATGTAAACCACAAAAACCCATAAGAATCCAGATGAAGGTCAAAGATATTATTGGTGCTTAGGCCATCCTCCAGACCGATATGCTGGATCCTGACATCTTCAGGATTTGTGATTACTTCCAGTTCAATCTGGGCCTGGAGCATAACCGGAATCATCCATAAGAAAAAAAGAACCAGTTTACAGGTTCCCTGGTTAGTCATTGGTTAATTCTTTCAGTAGTAAGGGGGCTTACTTTGACATCCTCCATTCCGTAAACGAAATGGATTCCAATAACTTTTACAAAGCTTTGGGCAGTACTTCCTCGCGGGTTCCTGCAGGTTCCTGCTGCCGACCACTTTTGCGGTTCGCTCGACAGGCCATCTCCGTCTGCCCGACGGTTCGTATGTCTCATTGGTTTTCGAGACAATTTCTGGTACTTAATGAAATATCATTGTTTATTTTAAAACTTTTGTGCCCTTATATCCCGCACCTGAAGAGAGCGGGTTTTATAGGCAGTTGGATAAATTTATTAAATCCTGAGGTCAATACCAATTATTCTCCGAATGGTTCTTCAAGTGACTGGCATAGCATGCCACCAAGATATTGGCCTCCATCTTCTGCTACGACAAAACAATCTTCAATGCGAAGTCCAAATTCATCATAGATATAAATGCCCGGTTCATTAGACATTGTCATGCCCGGTTCAAGCAGCAGGGGATTGTCTTTGACAAGGTAAGGCCATTCATGCCATTCCAGGCCTATCCCATGTCCCAGCCTGTGTACGAAATGGGAATAACCAGGCCCGTATCCGGCATCTTCAATAACTTTTCTTGCAGCCCTGTCAACTTCACCAGCACTTATACCTGGGCGTACAACGGCCATGGCCGCATCCTGGGCTGCCTTTACAATCTCAAAAACCTTCTTCTGCTTATCATTTGGCTGGCCAAACACAATGGTCCGGGTAACATCTGATCGAAAACCCTCCACCGTGCATCCCCCATCTACCAGGATAATATCTCCCTTCTTTAGGTGATATTCCTGCCTTGATCCATGGGGAAAGGCTGAAAGGGGACCGAATAAGGGCCAGCCTCCACCGGTGGCACCCAGGTTTTCATGCCCGGATGATATCAGGGAACGCAGATCCTGCGAAGTCATGCCGGGTTCAACCTGTGCAAATGCCCATTGGTAGGCTTTTTTGGTGATCCTGTTTGCCAGGTCCATATAGGAGAGTTCCTTTTTTGTTTTGATGCCTCGGCAACGGTTAATAAGTCCAGATCCATCCACAAGTTCCAGGCTGGCCTCTTTCCTGATCCCTTCAACTACAAAATTCCGGACATTCGGGTCAACAGCAAGTTTTTTTAAAGGTGCACCCAGGGAGTTGAAGACATCTTTTAACAAAGCATAGGGTGACTCATGTTCTTCCCAGGTCCGGATATCATCACCAAAACGGATCACTTCTGCCGCCCGGGGAGCCTCGAATCCAGGTGATATCCATACCGGGTCTCCAGTCACCGGAAAAACAACACCAAAAACACGTTCGCTAGTCCACCAGCTGACATCAAAGAAATACTGCAGATTAATCCCACCTTCAATCCAGAGAGCATCAATGTTTAGATCAGCCATCCCTACTCTGACTTTCTCCTGCCTGTCAATATAATCCTGGTCAATAAGTGGTTCTACATCTCTGGTGAGATCCTCCAGGATGCTGGTCTCTGCACCTTCTCTGCTGCAGGACTGGACAAATCCAGGAACCAGTCCGGAAAAGGCAAGTGAAAGTCCCCCGGTTTTGACAAAACTTCTCCGGTCATATTTCATAATCCAGATATCTTTGGTTTCTCTCCTAAAGATATTAAATTGGTACATTTGGCATAATTTTTCAACCTATGAAAAAGACCATTCTTCTGTTTTTAATACTAATTCCCCTGGCCGGATCAGGCCAGAACATAGACAGCCTCGTGATCAGCAGCATTTTTGAGGAAGCGCTAACCAGCAGGGAAGCTTATGAAAACCTCAGGTACCTCTGCAAGGAATGCAAGGGCAGGATATCCGGTACTGCGGAGGCAACTAAAGCAATAGAATTCACCAGGCAGGTGATGCTGGATATGGACATTGACACTGTATACCTGCAAAAGTTGATGGTGAAGCGATGGGTGCGGGGACCAGTAGAACATTGCCGGATCAGCTCTTCCATGTTCGGCTCAGCAGATCTGGCTGTCACGGGACTAGGGCTCTCTGTGGGGACGACTGATGTGGGACTGACAGCCGGGGTGATAGAGGTAAATGGCATTGAGGATCTTGAACGGGTTGGTTCAGAGGCCATCAGAGGCAAAATCGTCTTTTTTAACAAACCCATGGACCCATCCCTCCTGAATACCTTCACGGCCTATGGAGGTGCCGCCAGCCAACGCACAAGGGGAGCATCCAAGGCTGCCCCATTTGGTGCCCTGGCCGTCATCGTCCGTTCCCTGACAACTGCCCTGGATGTACACCCGCATACAGGAGTTATGTACTACGCAGAAGGAGTCAAGCAGATCCCGGCGGTTGCTGTCAGCACCCTGGATGCTGAAATACTAAGTGCCTGGTTGAAGGAAGATCCAGAACTGCAAATGCACCTGGTCAGCAATTGTAAGAATATGCCGGAAGTGAGCTCATATAATGTGATCGGTGAGATTCGTGGGATTGATTACCCAGAGCAGATCATTACCGTTGGAGGACACCTGGATGCCTGGGATAACAGTGAAGGGGCACATGATGACGGGGCTGGCTGTATTCAGGCCATGGAAGTATTACGCTTATATAAAAGCCTTGGAATAAAGCCCAAAAGAACTGTTAGGGCGGTCATGTTCATGGATGAGGAAATTGCCCAGCGGGGAGGGAAGAAATATGCTGAATTGGCGGAATTAAGAAATGAGCATCATTATGTGGCACTTGAGTCGGATAGAGGGGGATTGATGCCCAGGGGATTCGGTATTGGAACCCAGGGGACCAGGCTGGAGAAGATGCTTTCCCTCGAAAAATACTTCAGGCCTTACGGGATCACAGAATTCAAACCTGGCGGTGGCGGAGTGGATATTGCACCCCTTAAAAAATTTGGTACCCCCTTAATCAGCTTTATACCTGACCAGCAAAGGTATTTTGATTACCATCACTCCCCCAATGACACCTTTGAGCAGGTAAACATACGTGAACTGCAGATGGGAAGTGCTGCCATGGCCAGCCTTTTGTACCTGATCGACAAACTTGATTATTAATCCCTGTTCCGGTATTCTTCAATGGGCAGGCATGAACACACCAGGTTCCTGTCCCCGTACACATCATCCAGCCTGGCAACCGCTGGCCAGAGTTTATTTTCCCTGACCCATCTCAGGGGAAATGCCGCTTTTTCCCTGGCATAGGGATGTTCCCATTTATCCCCGGCACATTCATCAGCCGTATGGGGGGCATTCTTGAGGACATTATTATTCACTGAAGCATCCCCTTCACTTATCTCCTGTATTTCATCATAAATAGTCCTCATGGCTTCAATGAACCTGTCGAGTTCTCCTTTTGACTCACTTTCCGTGGGTTCAACCATCAGGGTGCCATGGACTGGAAAGGACAAGGTAGGTGCATGGAATCCATAGTCCATTAAGCGTTTCGCAACATCCGCCTCACTTATTTCACCGATTTGCCTGAATGGCCGGCAATCCAGGATCATTTCATGCCCTACGAAACCATTATCTCCGGTGTAAAGAACTTCAAAAGAGTCCTTTAGGGAGGCCGCCAGGTAATTGGCATTCAGGATGGCATACCTGGTAGCTTCTGTCAGTCCGGGTCCACCAAGCAATTTTATATAAGCATGAGAAATCGTAAGTATGCTTGCACTGCCCCAGGGGGCGCCTGAAACAGCAGGGATTCCATTGATCCCTCCGGTTTCAGCAAGCTTATGCGTAGGCAGGAATTCCACCAGGTGATCAGCCACGGCGATTGGGCCCATGCCGGGTCCACCCCCACCATGTGGTATGGCAAAGGTCTTATGCAGGTTAAGGTGGCAGACGTCGGCACCGATCAGGGCCGGATTGGTTAACCCGACCTGTGCATTCATATTCGCACCATCCATATATACCTGTCCCCCGCATTCATGCACCACCTGTATCATTTCCTTCACCTTTTCTTCAAAAACACCATGGGTGGAGGGATAGGTTATCATAAATGCAGCTAGCTTATCCTTGTGGTTTTCTGCAGATTGCCTGAGACAATCCAGGTCTATGTTCCCACGCTCATCACAATCCACAACCACCACCTCCATACCGGCCATTACAGCACTGGCAGGATTAGTACCATGTGCCGAAGCCGGGATCAGTACTACATCCCGGTGAGTTTCACCCCTGCTCATGTGCCATGCCCTGATTACCATGAGTCCGGTAAATTCTCCTGAGGCACCCGAATTGGGCATTAATGATACTTCCGCAAATCCAGTGATTGTTTTCAGGTCGCTCTTCAATTCATGGAACAGCTGATGGTAACCTTCCGCCTGCTCAATGGGAATGAATGGGTGCAGGTTGCCAAACTCGGGCCAGCTGAGGGCAAGCATCTCAATAGCGGCATTCAGTTTCATGGTACAGGAGCCGAGAGAAATCATGGAATGAGTCAGGGAAAAATCTCGCCTTTCCAATTTTTTGATATACCTCATCAATTCAGTTTCAGAATGATAGCAGTTAAAAACATCCTGTGTCAAAAAATCATCATCTCTCAGAAATCCGGCATCTATTGTACTTAAAGCGGGTATCCCTGTGAGGGGGACAAATTTTTCTTCAGCGAGTAAAGCGAAGATCTTCAGTATCTTATTCAAATCGTTCAAACCAACTGTCTCGTCCAGGCTTATCCTCACGGTCCGCTCATCGGGGTAAAACAAATTAACCTCATACTGGAGGGCAACCTCCCGGACTTTAAGGCTCGTGAGGCCTTCAGGAAGCCTGATGGTCAGTGTGTCAAAATAGTCCTTGCCGCTCAGGATAAATCCCAGTTTATTCAGTCCCTCTGCCAGCAGAGAAGTAGCAGCATGTATCTCTGTGGCTATCCTTTTCAGTCCACCAGGACCATGATAAGCACCGTACATTCCCGCCATAGTGGCCAGCAGGGCCTGTGCTGTACAAATATTAGATGTGGCCCTTTCCCTTTTTATATGTTGTTCCCTTGTCTGCAGGGCCATACGCAGGGCTGGATTACCATGCCGGTCAACAGAAACCCCTATGATGCGGCCGGGGATATTTCGTTTAAAATTTTCTCTTGTAGCAAAAAATGCCGCATGAGGCCCCCCATAACCCATGGGAATGCCAAAACGCTGGGTAGACCCGATCACCACATCTGCCCCCCAATCTCCGGGAGGAACCAGGATGGCAAGGCTCAGGAGATCAGCAGCTACTCCAACAAGTATATTTTGTGAATGGGCAGCAGATACAAATTCCCGATAGTCTATGATACAACCATCAGCTCCCGGGTATTGGACCAGGGCACCAAAATACCCTTCATCCAGTGATATTGATTCAATGGAACCAAACACCAGCTCAATACCCAGGGGTTCTGCATGTGTTGTAAGTAAATCCAGGGTTTGTGGAAAGGTATTTTCATCTGCAAAGAATTTCACTACTCCTTCCCGGACCATGGCCCTGGATCTGGCATTGTACATCATGATCATGGCCTCCGAAGCTGCTGTTGGCTCATCGAGGAGGGATGCATTGGCAATCTCCATGCCCGTCATCTCCATGACCATGGTCTGGAAATTAAGAAGGGCTTCAAGCCTGCCCTGTGATATCTCTGCCTGGTAAGGAGTATAGGAAGTGTACCAGGCCGGATTTTCAAGTATGTTTCGCTGGATTACTGCAGGTAATATGGTGTTATAATAGCCAAGCCCGATGAATGAGCGGTAAACCTTATTCCGTGAAGCAATTTCCTTCAGCGTGTTGAAATATTCATATTCACTGATCCCTTCAGGTAATCCCAGGGGATTTTCCATCCGGATGGAGGAGGGAATGGTTTGGTTTATTAATTCTTCCAGGTTCTTGGCCCCGATCTTCTCGAGCATCAATGCTGCATCATTTTTTCGGGGACCAATGTGGCGGTGTGTAAACTGGTCCATTTAAAACTTATTTGTAAAAAGTAAAAACATCTATTGAAAAAAAGGATTTAATTGATTTTCTATTCCAATGCTTGTATCCGGACCATGTCCCGGGTACACCCGTATCTCAGGATCGAGTATCAACAATTTTTGACGAATGCTACTGACCAGGCTGTCATAATCACCACCCGGCAAATCAGTCCGGCCAATACTCCCCTGGAACAATACATCACCGGTAAACATACATTGTTGATCTTTGTTAAGCAAGACGATCCCTCCCGGAGAATGCCCTGGAATATGAATTACTGCGAACACCGATTTTCCAAATGTGATGGTATCACCTTCATTCAGAAAATCCGTAGGTTCGGGAGGTGTCTGCACCTCCAGTCCGAATAACTCCCCCTGGGCAATACTGGCTGTAAGCAGCAGCTTCTCCTCTGGATGGATCAGGAAAGGAAGCTTAAATTTATCATGAAGGAATGCCACTCCCAGGATATGGTCAACATGGCAATGTGTATTGACTATTTTTACGGGTTTCAACTGGTTCTCCTCAAAATAATCCAGGATAAGATCCTGCTCCCCGGCCTCATAACAACCCGGATCCACTATCAGACACTCCCCGGTATCATCAGATAAAACATATGTATTTTCCCTGAATGGATTGAATTCGAGCCTTTTTATTGTGATCATAAATAATAGATTAGGATTAATTTTCCATCCCTTTCAGCAGTGGCACAAATGCAAAATTTCCATGCTCTGACTGTTCGTAATCTGTTTCTTCCTTCCTTACAATACGGATCATCCGCTGGCTGTTTCTGTTCCCCACCGGTATGACCATGATGCCTCCCACCTTCAACTGTTCTTTTAACTTCCATGGGATATCCTCCGCACCCGCCGTAACCAGGATCCTGTCATATGGCCCATAGGTTGGCTTCCCCTGGTAACCATCCCCATAAAAAAAGTGGGGTTTATAGCCCAGTAACCCCAGTTTTTCCTGAGCCTTCAGGAATAACTTCCTTTGCCTTTCAATGGTAAATACAGATGCTCCCAGTTCAATCAACACTGCTGTCTGGTAACCAGAACCAGTACCAATTTCGAGAATCCGGTCACGTGGTTTGACTTCAAGTAACTGGGTTTGAAAAGCTACTGTATACGGTTGTGAGATGGTCTGTCCCTCCCCTATGGGAAAGGCCTGGTCCTTATATGAAAATGAGATAAAACCACTGTCCATAAACAGGTGCCTGGGAATCTTTCCGATGGCTTCAAGGACATTCTCATCAAGGATGCCTTTTGAACGGATGGTTTCTACCAATTGTTTCCTTAAACCTTTATGCCGGTATGTATCATTCATCTTGCTGCCAAGTTCCGATCCTGCAAATTTGAAACTTTTTTAACAAAAATAGACTAGTAGTTGAAAAGTATTTAGCATCTAATCTCGTAAATGCTTTATGTTTGCAGAAACACATGGTCTTCAATGCTTAAGATTGGAATTATCGGGGAATATGATCCAGTCGCGAGTTTAATCAGAACTCTTTCTGATCTTTCAACTTGTTCATTTTCTGGCAGTTATCACCCCAACTCAAATCGTGCCAGCCTTCTATCTGAAAATGTAAATGTTCCTGTATTTGTTTCCTATGAGGCTTTTCTTGATAGTTGCGATGCCATTATCGTGGACCACACTGACGGGATAAACTCAAATCATATTATTAATGCCATCAAAGGATCAAAACATATTCTTCTTGATAAACCACTGCAATGGCAGGATGAAGAGCTTGAGTATCTCTTTAAACTGGCGGAAGAAGCCCAGATCCTTTTCAAGTTCAGGGAGTCTTTCCTTTTCCACCCTGTGTTGAAAGCCGCCGAGCCCTATATTCAGAATCCTACTTTCATTGATTACCGGATAGGCCTATCATCAGAGACCCCATCGGAGCAATTACCCGACCTGATCATACGAGCCCTTGTGCAATGCCTGGATGCCATATTCTACCTGAATCCTGCCCGGATTAAAAAAACCAGTACTGTCTTTTCCCCGGACCTGTTCGGTTTTCCAGGTGTTATCCATGGCAGGCTTGAGTTCGATAATGGTTGTATTTCGAACATTACCTGTAATGGATACGCAGAGCAAAACAAATCAGCCTGCCTTATTTACCAGGAAAACCGGCATGCGAACTTAAATTTCCTTAATCAAAAGCTGGTTATCAAGGACAAACTTCCAGAAAATGATAAATTGAAATCATTTACGGTCCCCATAAAGTCAAAGGATCCGGTTGCTGAAGAGATCTGGAATTTCATTGATATGATCCTTAACAAAAGTTTCTATCTTGCTCCCTTTCATAATTACTTTCAATCATTTATGCTTGCCAGGAAAATGATTGAGAACCTGCCCATCCATTCCATGGTGGAATAAGATCTTTTACACAAAAGGGGACCTTAAAAAAACTCGCCAACAGACAATTATTCTTAAAAAAAAAAGTTAATATTGAATGGATCATTCTGTTCCATTCAATATCAGAACTTATCTGGCAACTTCCATTCTGCAGTGAATAAAAAAAGTCTGGCAATACTATATATCCTATTTGACTTTATTTCAGCCTCACTGAGCTGGGCTATTTTTTATATCTATAGGAAAATCCAGGTAGAACCGCAGGTATTTGGATATGATATCCCTTTTGAACTGGGTATAAAATTCTATGCCGGCTTAATAGCCATCCCGCTTTTCTGGCTTACTATTTATTATCTGGCAGGCACCTATAGGGACGTAATTTTAAAATCCAGGCTCAGGGAACTGGGCCAGACTTTCATCCTGGTGCTGATAGGTGCAATTATTTTATTCTTCGCCTTGATCCTTGATGATGTCATCGTATCCTATAAGGATTACTATACCTCATTTTTTGTTCTTGCAGGTCTGCAATTTTTACTTACCTATATTCCCCGTATCACCCTGACTACTATTATATCAAAAAGGGTACAGCAAGGCAAGATCGGTTACAATACCCTGATGATCGGAAGCAATGAGCGGGCGGTTGAGATATACCAGGATATAAAGCAGGGTTTTCTTCTTGGGGGAAGGATTGTGGGATTTATCAACGGTGATTCCACCGGGGAATACAAATTGGAAGGGCTAACCAGGCACCTTGGATCCATTAAAGACGTTAAAAAGATCATCGAGGATAATTATATCGAAGAGGTTATTATTGCTCTTGATACCTCAGAACATGAAGCCATCAGTAATATTATCAACACGCTAGGAGAATGTAATGTCAGGATCAAGGCCGTACCCGATATCCATGATATTGTAACGGGCAAGGTAAAAATAACCACCATCTTCGGGACACCCCTTATCCAGATATCACAGGCGCTTTTACCAGTCTGGCAGGAAAACCTGAAACGGTCGATAGATGTGCTTTTCTCCAGCCTGGCCATGATCCTGCTTTCACCACTGATTCTGATCCTTGTTTTTGGTGTTAAAATCAGTTCAAAAGGTCCTGTTCTGCTAAGACAGGAAAGAATAGGGCGATATGGAAAGCCATTTACCCTGTATAAATTCAGGTCCATGCATACGGACGCTGAAAAGAATGGTCCGGAACTCAGCCGGCTAAATGACAGCAGGATCACAAATTTTGGTAAATTCATGAGAAAGAGGAAACTGGATGAGATACCCAATTTTTGGAATGTGATAATAGGTGAGATGTCGCTCGTCGGCCCAAGACCTGAAAGAAAGTATTATATTGATCAGATTGTACAAAGAGCCCCCCACTACATCCTACTGCATAAAGTAAAGCCGGGAATCACTTCCTGGGGACAGGTAAAATATGGCTATGCTGTGAATGTTGATGAAATGATCAAACGCCTTAAATATGACCTCCTTTATATAGAAAACATGTCCCTGTTCGTGGATTTCCAGATCCTGATCTTTACCATTCTTACCCTGTTTAAGGGGAGGCATATTTAAACCCGATACTCTCAATCACCTTGTATGTTGGTCCTTCACGACCTAAAACACTCTCATAATAAACTACTTCCTCTATGATACTTTCCTGAAAGCAATAATCCCTGTAGGCATGCAGCAGGTCCTTAAGGGCCTCCTTGTTTTGTATCCATTTAATCCGGGCCAGGGTGAGGTGAGGCCGGAAATCCCGTTTATCTACCTGGAATCCAAGGCTTTCAATTCGCTGTCAAGTTCAGCTTTCATTTTCCTGATGAGGGGGTCAATATCCAGACCAATCCAAAGTACTTTCGGGTCCTGGATATTCCTGAACAAACCCAAGCCCCTGTATTGTATGAAAGGAGCATCATATACCGGCACAATGTCTTTCAGCATTTGCCCGGTGAGTTTTATTCTTTCCATGCTGGTATCACCCAGAAATGCCAGCGTAATATGCAGTTGTGTGAGACTGACCCATTTTATTCTTTCACCCTTGAGGCAATTCCTACTGTGAGAAATACAATCTTTTATCTTCTCCCCTGGATCTGTTTTTATGGCAATAAATGTCCGCTTCATATCACCCTGTCATCATAAATGGTTTAATGCTGGTTTTAAATGTAAAAAATGAATAATTTTAATTGGTGAAAAATCTAAAACAGTTATAAGTTATGAAAAAGATTGCAGTTGTTCTTTCAGGATGTGGTGTGTACGATGGAGCCGAAATCCACGAAGCTGTCCTTACCATGTATGCCATAGCCAGTAAGGGTGCTGTTTATGAAGTATTTGCACCGGATATTGAACAACATCATGTGGTGAATCATCTAAATGGGACTGAAATGGATGAAACCCGGAATGTATTGATAGAATCAGCACGCATTGCCCGGGGAAAGATCAAGGCACTGAGTGAATTCAGCGGAAAAGAATTTGATGCCATCATATTCCCCGGGGGGTTCGGTGCCGCAAAAAATCTTTCAACATTTGCATTTGATGGCAGTAATTGCGAGGTCAACGCGGAGGTTGAAGCAGCCGTCAAAGAAATGATCTCGCTTGGTAAACCGGTGGGTGCATTGTGTATTTCACCCGTCATCCTGGCCAGGATTCTGGGAGGTGTGGAACTTACCATAGGTGATGATCAAGGGACCATTCATGCCATTGAGGAAATGGGTGCCACCCATAAGGCGACAACTCATGGTGAAGTCGTGATAGACAAGGAGCACAGGATTGTGACCACACCCTGTTACATGCTTGATGCAACGATTATACAGATTGAAGAAGGGGCCCGGAATGTCGTGAAAGCATTACTGGAGATGGTTTAACAAAATCAGGTTACAGTTGACCGTTTTCAATAAGTACAACAATTTCTTCAATTAAGCGGTCCTCACCCTCTGCATCATATTCTGATTTCAGGTTGGATCCAAACAACCTTGCCAGGGCCTGCCAGAAGACAGCCGATATTTTGCCCCTGAGCTCCCTGACGAGTTCATAGGAGGTGTCACCAGTTTGCCTGTCCACCAGTTTGATAAGTATCCTCCCCTGGGTAACTGATAACTTCTTGAGGTCCTCCTTGTAATCCTTCAACAGTTCCTTTTCAACCACTTTCATATAGTCTTTCTGCTCCTTTTCTGTCTCCAGGGACAACATGTGAACTTCCACTTCCGCCAGTTTTTCCCCGGCCAACTTGGCCCAGGGGTAAGCCTTTTTCACATTGTAGATCAACCTGGTATATTTTCTTCGTTCACGACGGTTCTTGAATTTTTTTGTGGGGAAAATATAGACCTCATCCAGGTCAGCCACCCATAAAGTATCTCCATCTATCACGATGGCCCTGGCCACATAAATGTCCTGGGTGGTCAGGATACTGTCTTCATCATGGGCGGAGGTATCTATACCATGCAGGATGCTGTCAACATCATAAAGTACACTGTCCTGGCCATAGCTCACCAGTCCAGTCACCATGGATAAGTAAAAAAAAATCAGTTTTGGCAGTATGCTCCTGGGACTCACAGAATGTAAAATACGGCATTTTTTTATTTTAACCAGAATCTGTACTCTTTATTGTACCAGGCTAGCTGTTTATGATTATTTATGGGGAATGAAGGGTCTTTTAAGCCGGTTTTTTTTACTTTACAACTTTGCTTTTTGTCCAATTAATCGATTACTAAGTCCATGAAAACCAGGAAAATAATTTTCATTTTTCTGACAATCATCTTTGTCCTGCCAGCCTGCAGTCAGAAAAATCCGAAACCGGCAGCAATGTCAGAACTCCATAATCCTACTCAGTCGGAAGAATCCAAACCTGAAAGGGTCGTTGATAAAGCCCTCCTTGATCAGCTATCATTATACAGGGCAAAGAGATATGAATCTGTCAGGGTTGCTCTTGCTTCACCTGATACGGTTTACAAACTTGTGCTTTACGGACAGCAACTGGGGGAAATCCCTCCTGAAATGGCTAACCTGAAATACCTGAATTCCCTCGATATGGCATTAAATGAACTTGCCGAAGTACCACCACATATTAAAGATATGAAATTCCTTCAGGGATTATACCTGAATGGTAACAGGATCACTGAGATCCCTACTTTTGTCTATGATTACAAGCACCTCGCCAACCTGGATGTTTCGGATAACCATCTGGCCCGGGTATCATCCGATATTCAGAAGTTATCCCAGCTTAGCGTTTTAAATCTCAGATCAAACCAACTTACTGAATTCCCGGCTGAAATCTACAAGCTCACCCAATTAAAGTCCCTGCATCTTGATCACAACCAGCTTACCGAAATCCCGGAAGGAATCGCGTCACTGTCCAACCTTACCAATCTCAGGCTTGAACATAACCAGATCAGGGACATACCCGATGATCTGCAATACATGGTACAACTGAAGGAACTGTGGTTACAGGGGAATCCCATCCCACTCAAAAAGATCACCTTCCTGAAGGAGAAATTACCCATCACCAGGATTCGGTTCTGAAAAGGATCTAAACCCGGACGACCCACCCGTGAATGGATGCTGTATTTAACCTGATTGGTGCTGCTACTGGACCAAAATCTTACCTGAATACGTATCATTACTTTCATTGCGGAGCCGGTAGAAGTAAATCCCGGTTTCAAGGTTCCCCCTGTCGAAAGTGAATTCTCCATTGGTAATGTTCCGTACCTCTGTAACAAGTGTGCCTGCAAGGTTGTGAAACAGCGAAAGTATACATACCGCTTTCATAACCGAAAAATACAGAAGCCGTCGAAGTTATGGGGTTCGGGTATATTTTTGCAGACTTGATTTCCCTAACCTTGCTTACTGAAACAGTTTCCTCATCTGAAATGAACTCCGTATCTGCATAAGCGAGGGTCCAGCCTCCTGCCCACATGGCTCCAGGCTTGAAAGCTCCTTTGAAATCTACGCGCTTGAACCACCATGGTGCAGCTGTGTAATCCGAACCGCTGACATCTTCAGAGGGTACAGGATTGATTGCCGAAACACCTGCATTGGCTGCGGTGTTACCTGCCGTGGTAAAGTAATCAGCAAAAGCATCCTCGTAACCGGCCGGAATAACCCACTTCGGGTTGTCCAGTTCATCCTTGGGTACACTTACGGTGAATAGATTGGCTGCAGTGGCATCAGCAATGTTCTGGAAGATATTATTGGAGATGACCAGGTTGCCACCAACCCATTGCTGGTAGCTGCCTTCATGATCACCTTCAATATATTCAATATCAATGCCCTTATCCTGTTCTGCAAAGATGGAATTTGAATAGGTCCCACCCGCGTTGTCACGGAATGTAATGGTCCTTCTGGATTTTCCTGGAATTCCAATATAGGTGGCATTGTGAATGAGGGGCATGGCCAATGGTTCACAAAACTCACAATCGCTCGGTCCGCCGTCATGTTCACCCAGCCGGTCACCATCGGCTTCAACCTGTATGGCTGCCCAGAACTGTCCGTAGCCTCTGAAACCCTCATCATAGTCAAAGGAATCATCGCCAACCCAGGCAACCAGGATATGATCAAGCCTTGGAACACCTCCAAAGAATTCTACGCCATCATCCTTGTTGGAGACAACCTCGATATGTGAAAAGGTTGTCCTGTTTCCAACCGCACCCAGCGTGAGTCCGTTTATCTCGTTCCCTTCACCAATGTCTGTACCACCGTGACGGATGGAGACGAAAGATAATTGTCCTGAACTATCAGCATCATTGTTGCCACCATACTGCCCCCTGGTCTCCGTGGTTGGAATTCCTTCTATCTGTTTGGGCACAGTTGCATTGTTCGTTATTGCATCACCCAATAAAACAAGGCCGCCCCACTGCCCATTTGCTTCATCAGGGAGGTTACCCTGCAGGTTGTCGTTCTCTGATGTAAAGATGATGGGAGCTTCCGCCGTGCCGTTGGCGATCAGTTTTCCGCCCACAGCAACGATCAGGGCACTGGCATTTTCCTGCTGGCCAGGTTTGCCTTTTATCACCGTGCCTGCCTCAATAGTTAATGTTTGCCCGTCATTTACAAAGACGAACCCATCAAGTATATAGGTATTATCTGAACTCCAGGTAGTAGTACCTGTACCGCCACCGTCATCGTAAATCACTACATCAGCGGCAAAAATGCCTGCCGAGAATAATACTGAACAAAAGAGGATGATAATCTTTTTCATAAAAATAGATTATAGGTTAAACAATACTGTTTGGTATGAGTTTTCTAATCGATTAAAAAGGATACGCCAAGCTTAAATTCCCTTCCGGGATGATTCCCGATAAAGTAATATTCATGGCCTTTGTAAGCATAGGTCTGTTTAAATTCCGCATTCAGAAGGTTCCTTGCAGAAAACATTATATTCCATTTGTCACCAATCCTTTTGCTCATACTGAAATCAAGCATCGGGAATGGCTGTTCATAAACATTGGGAAGACCTCCCTTGGTGATGAGCAAGATTTTTGGTCCGGACACATTGAAAATCAGGTCTGCCCTCAGTCCGTTTTTTTGATTATAGTACCCCAATAATACATTGATAATAAAGGGGGACTGTCCATACATTTCCCTTTTCGCAGGATAATTCGGATCAGTTTTCCTTGCTGTCTCAAGGAATAGTGAATCTTCCTCCATTTCCGACCAGATATAAGTAAGATTGGTTCCGATCTGGATATCCTGCAGTAAAGGAAAAAAATCAAGCTGCTTCCTGAATTCCATCTCCAGACCGAACAATCTTGAATCAGTAATATTTTCATAATTGATCTCCGGGTTGTTGGTTGTGGGGGCATCACGCTGTTCTATAGGGTCTCTAAAATACTTGTAAAAAGCGCTGAAGGAGATGATCTCACCGGGTGCATGGAAAGACTCCCACCGAATGTCAATATTATCAATGGTCGTCCGCTTCAGGTCCGGATTTCCAACGACCCTGTATCCGCCCTTATAATCCCAGGAAGCATATGGGGCCAGTTCCCTGAATACCGGCCTGGCAATCGTACGGTTATAAGCCAGCCGAATGTTCATATGTTCGACCAGGGAATAGGTCAGGTTAAGAGAAGGTAGCCAGTCCCGGTAGTCTGCTTCCCCGCTCTTGTACCATTTGGAATTGGATTCCTCCGTATGATCCACTAAATTTTCTACGAACTGGCCCGATATCTCGTAGCGGACTCCTGTAACCAGTCTTAGTTTCTCAAATATCGGGATGTCAAGCATGGCATATGTCCCAATGACATACTGACCTGCCCGGTAACTATTAACCTGGTTTCCCAGCAGGCTATTATAATAATAAATCATGTTCCAGGTGTTTACAGAATCGATGAAATTCTCAGGTGCCAAATAATCAATTGGACTGCCGTTGTATGGAACATTACCCTGCCGGATCAGGCTGAAACTGTTAACCTCAGAAACCCTGTCTTTGGTTAGGTAAGCCCCTCCAAATTTCAATTTACCGCTTCTGTCAAATACTTGAAATGGAACTGATAAATGTATCTTTGTATCCCAGTTGGTCTCCCTCATCCGTCTTGCATCCCTGCGGGGTTCCTTGTTTGACCGGATCTGAAGAATGGGTTCATAGTCATTGAAAAACATGCGAAAATCCGGTTCAATCTGGCTGGATAAGGTATAAGAACTAAACCATTCAAGTGTGGTATTGCCAATACCGGGAAAAACACTTTTGCCGTTTACCTGAAAGCTGGATAGTCCCCTTTCCAGGTAACCCAGCGTTCTTTCTTCGATAAACCTGTTCTCATCCGGCTCGGAACCATTGTTGTAACGCGAGCTTGATTGTCCGCTCTGGTTATGCATGGCCCTGAACCCGATTTTATGGTTGCTGTTCAGCTTCAATGAGGTATTCAACATGGCAGACCAAATGGCTTTCTCATCAGCCAGTTCATCGCTGGTGAGTTTCTTCGGATTCAGGATCTCACTTTGATCTCCCAGGATTTCATAGTAGTTTTTCTCTCCGCCTTTATAATAATCATTATCTCTGGAGTAACTTAGGGACAGATTGAATCCCAGTGTCTTTCCTCGCTTACCTAAATCATGCTGGTTCCCTACTGAGAATGAATACGACTGATTGAGGAAGGGCGATTTTTTATCAAAATCCAGGATTCTGTTGAACGACCGTCCTATATCACCCAGCAACTGATTCTCTTCCGAACTATACCAGGGATCGGGAACAATGGTATTGGCTTTGGTTGCAAATGTCCTTGTTCCGTCATCCATCCCCAGCCAGTCCGTTTTGCCTCCCTTGTAGGTGATGACATCATCCTTGAAATGAACCTGTGGATTATAGCCGAGAGAGGCTGAAAACCTGAGCGTGAACCTGGATGGGAAATCCTTCGTGACAATGTCTACGACACCTCCGGTAAAATCTCCTGGCAGGTCCGGGGAAAAGGTTTTATAAACAATCATGTTTTCAATGAGGTTGGCTGGGAAGATGTCCATTTGAACAGCGTTCTTATTTGGGTCTAGTCCAGGTATTTCCGCCCCGTTCAGGGTTGTTTTGCTGTATCTGTCACTGAGTCCGCGTACATAAATAAACCTGCCATCCTCAACTGATATTCCGGTCACACGTTTAAGTGCCCCGGCCGCGTCACTGTCCCCCAGCCTTGAAATCTGCTGTGCAGAGATCCCGTCTATAACTGTAGCCGATTTCTTTTGCATAACCTGTAGTGCAGCCTCGGTGCGCTGACGTTGCCTGGCTGTCACGCTCACCTCTTCAATATCAAGCAAAGCCTCACCAAGATTCACATTCAGGACGGTAACCTCTCCTTCCTTTATGTTCACATCACGAAAAACCTGGGATTCATAAGAGACATATTGAATAGTGATTATGTGAATTCCCTGTTCCAGGTTCGTCAGCGTATAATTTCCATCAAAATCAGTGATGGTCCCGGCTGTAGTCCCGGTCATTACCACCGTTGCACCAATGAGTGCTTCTCCTGTTTCTGCATCAATGACCTTTCCCCGTAGAATACCGTCATGGCCTAAAACTGGAAAGCCCTGAATGAAGAACAGAAAGATGATCAGATACAAATTTGCTTTCATTTGCCGAAGGTGTTTTATGAGTTGTCTCAAAGTAAGTGGTAAATGAAATTTTCTATATCACCTGTGTATTATGATTAGATTAATTTTAACCAACTGGCAGGTTAACTAAATATTAACACATTAATTGATTGTGAATTTTCTATCTCGATAAGGAGGTATTGAATAACTCGCTGAACATTATTTTTTAAAACTTGTTTATACCTTTGTACTCATGGACCAGAACAATAGAAAATATACCAATAAGGATATTACCCTTCACTGGAAGCCCTCAAGCTGCATCCATGCTACTACCTGCTACCGGGAACTCAGAGAGGTCTTTGATCCCAGGAAGAGGCCCTGGGTGAACATGGATGGTGCATCAACGGAAAAGATCATTGATATTGTCAGGAGATGTCCGACAGATGCCCTGACCTTCGAATGGAATGAGGCAGGCAAGGTTTCCGATAAGGCTCCCGAATCAGGTCCTTCAGAGGAATTAAGGTTAAAAGAAGCTCAAAATCATCCAGCCGAGATCAGGATCATGAAAGATGGTCCCTATGTCGTTGAAGGGGACTTCACCATCATTGGCAGCGATGGACAGGAAGAAAAGAAGATGCTCTTGACCTCTTTCTGCCGTTGCGGTGCATCTGAGGAAATGCCCTACTGTGACGGATCCCACAGAATGGAAGATTTTTCAAACAGCTGCGACTGATATGGAGAATAATAGCAAGAAAAAAGCAGAATTCCGGGTGCTGAAAAACGGTCCCCTTAAAGTCAGCGGGAATATTGTACTGAAGTGCTCAGACGGTAAGGTGATAGAAACCAAGGAAATGGCTTTTCTCTGCCGTTGTGGTGGTTCAGCCAACAAACCCTTCTGTGACGGTTCTCACCGGAGGGTCGGTCTCAAAGACTAAAAACCCGTGGAACAGGTCTTTTAAACATGTTCCTTGACGATATCCGCAGCCTCCTGAAGGCTTATCGCTGAATACACTTTCAGTCCGGATTTATCTATCAGGTCCTTTGCCTCTTTCGCATTGGTCCCCTGAAGCCTGACAATGACCGGGACGCGGACATCCCCAATGGATTGATAAGCATCCACCACGCCCTGAGCAACCCTGTCACATCTTACAATACCTCCAAATATATTGATCAGGATAGCTTTCACATTTGAATCCTTGAGAATGATCCTGAATCCTGCCTCAACGGTCTCCGCATTGGCTGTGCCCCCTACATCAAGGAAATTCGCTGGGTCCCCACCGGAAAGTTTGATAATATCCATGGTAGCCATGGCCAGTCCGGCCCCATTAACCATACAGCCTACATTCCCGTCCAGTTTGACAAAATTCAGGTTGTATTTACCGGCTTCCACCTCTGCTGGATCTTCTTCCGTGATATCCCTCATTTCCATGCAACCAGGATGCCTGTAAAGTGCATTATCATCAAGATTGATCTTGGCGTCTGCCGCAAGTATCTTATTGTCAGAAGTTTTCATAACCGGGTTGATCTCGATCATCGAAGCATCCGAACCAATATAGGCCTGGTATAGTGATAGCACGAAGCGGGTCATTTCCTTGAATGCATTTCCGGATAATCCAAGGTTGAAGGCCACCCTCCTTGCCTGGAAAGCCTGAAGGCCGATAGCAGGATCAACAGTTTCTGTATAAATCAGCTCAGGGGTTTTTTCAGCAACTGCCTCAATATCCATTCCCCCTTCCGTAGAATACATGATGATGTTCTTCCCGCTCGCACGGTTAAGCAACACGCTTACATAAAATTCCTTGATATCACTCTCTCCCGGATAGTAAATTCCCTGTTCAACCAGAACTTTATGGACCTCTTTACCTTCCGGACCTGTCTGGTGCGTAACCAGGGTCATCCCGATAATGCTTTTCGTATATTCCTTAACCTCATCCAGGGATTTGGCGATCTTAACACCCCCGCCTTTCCCCCTTCCTCCGGCATGGATCTGGGCCTTGACTGCCCATGAGTCTGAATTGGCATTCTTTCGGATCTTTTTCGCAACCTCAACAGCTGCATCCGGGGAATTAACAACGCCTCCCTCAGGAATGGCTACATTGTACTTTTTTAGAATTGATTTTGCCTGGTATTCATGTATGTTCATGTGACTGGTAGTTTGAAGATGGACGAAAGACGAATTTATCTATTTTTTTTAACTTCGGCATGCCTGCCAGGTTGTTTTCCGGCAAAATATTATCATCAGCATGCGCAAATTAGCAAATAGTGAGTTAAACCGCCTATCAGTCACTGCTTTTAAACAGGCTGACAAGATCCCGGTTGTGGTGGTCCTGGACAATGTTAGGAGCCTGAATAACATTGGATCCGTTTTCAGGACGGCTGATGCTTTCCTGATCGACCGTATCCTCTTATGCGGCATAACAGCCACTCCGCCTCACAAGGACATACATAAGACTGCCCTGGGAGCAACAGAATCTGTGGAATGGAAATATTACTCTGAGACGGCTGAGGCCATCAAAGGACTAAAGGGTGAGGACTATTCCATAATATCAGTGGAACAGACAGAAAACAGCATTTCCCTTAACAGGTTCCAGGTTAAAAGAGACATAAAATATGCCTTTGTTTTTGGACATGAGATCCGGGGGGTGAGCCAGGAGATTGTGGACCTGTCCGATGCCAGTCTGGATATCCCCCAATTCGGCACCAAACATTCATTGAATATCTCAGTATGTGCCGGCATGGTGATCTGGGAGGTATTCAGGCAGTTGAGGCTATAGTAGCCTTTCAAAAAAAAAACGGTCCGGGTAAGCCCGGACCGTTTTATCATATATAATATTTCCAAGTAATTACTGTACTATTCCTTTAAAGGCTTCATCCTCGAAATATGCGGCGAATTCGATATCTTTGGCAGCATATTCCTTCATCTTGGCTTCCTTGGACACAGCGGCACGCAATGCACCCAGCATGGCATCCTTGTCATCACCACGTGCAGCAGCAACTGCCATCAGGTAATCTACCATTGGATGGTCGGGGCCTTTCAGTCCGTTCAGCATCTCATATGCTTTGTCGGGTTGACCCTGGAGCAAGATAACCAGGGCATTGTTATAGCTCTGGGTGGCTCCGAGAAGACTCTTGGCAGCATCATAGTCTCCCTGTATGATCTTAATAGCAGCCAGGTTCTGATTGACTTCATCTCCGGCACCGGAAGCTGCTGAGAAAAGTTGCTCAGCTGCATCAACATCGCCCTCTCTTAGAGCAATAACTCCGAGGTTATTCTTAACAATGTTATGGTCTTGAATGCCCTTGGCAGCGGTAAATGCTTGCTTTGCACCAGCCAGGTCCTTCATGGCAAGCTTGGTGACACCAACATTGTTGGCAGCACGTATGCATTGCGGATGCTTTTCCCAGGCCATCCCATAAAGGGCCAATTTTGTCTTATTGTCCTCGAAAAGGGAGGCAGTATAAAGAAGTTCTTCAAGGTTCAGCGTGTCCATATTGTCAACAACCCATTGCTTGAGTTCTGCATCTGACCAGCCAATCTTTTCAACCTTAACGGTAAATACTGATCTTCTCAGTTCAGGAAGGATCTTTTCCTTGATCTCTTCGAAAGCCTCAGCTATGTTCTTGATCTCCTTCTCACGGACAACCGGATCTGAGTACATGGAGAGTACACGAAGGATCAGGTCTTTATCCTGAACATCAGATTCTTCCATCAGCTTCTTGAAACCATCCCAGTCTTCTGGTGTGGTCATCATGCTGAAAAAGTTTTCATCGTCGGGGACTTCAACCTTGGCTTTTTTCAAGTCACGTTCGAGGAAACGTGTTGCAGAACCTTCCCTGTTTCCGGAAAGCTTTGTATTCAGGTCAAGTTCTCCATCAGGTGAAGCGTAAGCTGAAACTTCGATCCCTTTCAAATCAACCCGCTCATTCTCTGCAGCAGCCTTGACATAATCGGCCATACCAGCGACATCGTCCTGCTTTAATTCTGAATTCCTGTACATCATACCTGTTAATAATATAATGTATGTCGGCAACATATTCTTCAGGGACAATCCTTTTAAAATTATCTCCAAAAGCTATGGTATTGCCATATTTGCTCACCAGCAGCGGGGTAGTAATGATCCCGTCAGCTATCTTCATCGGAGGAAGGTCAGCTTCCTTTTTCTTGACAGTAGCCTTACCTTTAACGTAAAGCTCGGAACGCATCATTTCAGGTGTAAAGTCGACTTCATCAGCATAACTGAAGCTGCCGCCTGAGGTATAGGAAATAACTTTATTATTTTCCTCAACCTGCTCACCCTGTAGGGTTTCAGACTTTAATTCTGTTACTCCACCTTCATATTGCAAATATGGGATGGCAGTTACAATAGCCTTTTTATGAAAATACTTTTCCGGATAGACGACATTAACATCTACCGCCACTGTACCTCCATGAAGTTCAAGAGGATCAGGGGTTACCTTGTAATCCACAAGGGAAGCATTATCTGCCATCTTTTGTGGTCCACCACAACTGACGGCAATTAGGGCTGCAGCAATAAATGATGCAAAAATGTTCAATCTTCTCATAATTACTTGGTTATTAGTTTAATACTTAATGCTCATTTGAATTGGTTCTACAAACTTAATAATGTTTTTCAATTTATGAAAAAAATGCATATAAATCCTCCTGAATTCAAGGTAATTGAATACGGTTCATTCCTTTAGCATGATCCTGGTGGAAAATGGCATCCTCAATTATTGAATAATGCCTTTTTACGTAAATAAAGTCTAAATGTTCCACATCAAGCACAATAATTTTCTGATTTTTTAAGGATCGAAGGTATTCAAAATATCCTTGCTGAACATTTTCGAGGTATTCAGGAGTAATATCCTGTTCATAATCCCTGCCTCTTTTCCTGATATTTGAAACCAGTTTTTCTACACTCATATAAAGATAAACATACAGGTCAGGCTTTGGAAGTTGCTGGTGAATAATATCAAATAATTGCCGGTAAAGATTAAATTCATCAATCTGTAGGGTAATCTTTGCAAATATCAGGGATTTACTGAAATAATAATCCGCTACCGTAAATGGCTGAAACAGTTCGGGAGATGTTAACTCCCTGTGTAACTGGTTATACCTTGCTGCAAGGAAAGACAGTTCAAGGGGAAAGGAGTACCTTTCCTGATCCTGGTAGAATTTCGGAAGGAAAGGATTGTCTGCATACTGTTCAAGGATGAGCCTTGCATTATGCTTTTCAGCAATCATATTGGCCAGGGAGGTTTTCCCCGCACCTATATTCCCCTCAATGACAAGGTAATTGATCATCACGTGATCTAAATATAAAAAGAAAACCGCAAAGACTGCTTAACAATCCCTGCGGTACTTCATATGGTTTCCTAAGAATTACTCAGGTTTCCTGTCCCTGTTGTCTCTATTGCCTCTGTTGTCCCGATTACCTCGATTATCCCGGTTGTCCCGGGGTCTGCGGTCACCTCCTGACGGGGGTTGATAACCCTCAGGTTTTGGCAGCAATACTTTCCTGGATAATTTCAGGTTCCCGTTCTTCTCATCAATGCTGATCAGTTTAACTTCCAGTTCATCACCTACATTGACTTCATCTTCTATTTTTTCCACCCTTCTCCAATCCCACTCCGAGATATGCAGCAAACCTTCTTTACCAGGCATGATTTCTACAAAGGCACCGAAAGAAACAACTCCTTTGACCTTCCCCTTATAGATCTCTCCTACCTCAGGTTCAGCTGTGATCTCAGCGATTTTGGCCAGGGCAGCCTCGATGGAATCCTTATTGTCAGCAAACACATCTATTACGCCCCTGTTGTCAATCTCCTCAATTACGACCGTAGCTCCTGTATCGGCCTGTATACCCTGGATAATTTTACCACCCGGTCCGATAACGGCACCAATCAGGTCTTTAGGAATGCTGATCTGTACTATCCTTGGAACATGTGGTTTAAAATCTTCCCTGGGCTTATCAAGGACCTCAGTCATCTTGCTAAGTATGTGAAGACGTCCTTTTCTTGCCTGTTCCAATGCCTCTTCAAGGATCTCATAAGAGAGTCCATCTACCTTAATGTCCATCTGTGTCGCCGTAATTCCATCCTCTGTTCCAGCCACTTTAAAGTCCATATCACCAAGGTGGTCTTCATCTCCCAGGATATCAGACAGGACTGCATATTTTCCTGAATCTGTATCGGTGATCAGTCCCATGGCAATCCCGGATACAGGTTTGCTGATCTTAATCCCGCAGTCCATCAATGCAAGTGTACCTGCACATACGGTGGCCATGGAAGACGAACCGTTGGATTCCAGGATGTCAGAAACGATCCTGACTGCATATGGATTTGCCTCTCCCTGTGGCATCACCTTCTTTAATGCACGGTGAGCCAGGTTTCCGTGACCTACTTCCCTTCGGCTGATGCCCCTGATGGGACGTGCATCTCCTGTTGAAAAAGGCGGAAAATTATAATGAAGGGTAAATTTATCTGTTCCCTGGATCAATACCTCGTCGATCATTTTCTGATCCATCTTGTTGCCAAGTGTGACAGTGGTCAGGGATTGTGTCTCTCCCCGGGTAAATATGGATGAGCCATGTGGGGCCGGGAGGTAATCTACCTCGCACCAAATAGGACGAATCTCATCAGTCTTTCTTCCGTCCACTCTTTTGCCCTTATCCAGGACAAGGTTTCTAAGCGCTTTTTTCTCAACATCATGAAAATACCGCTTGGCCATACTGGTTTTGGCAGCTGCCTCCTCATCATCTTCCGGTATAAGCGCTTCAATGAGTTCATCCCTCAGTTCAACGCTGGCTTCATGCCGCTCATGTTTCGGCAAGCCTGCACCCGCGATTTTTACCAGCTTATCATAAGCTTTTTCAGCAATCTGAGACCTGAGATCTTCGTCGTTGTTCTCATGATCATACTCACGTTTGATCTCCTTTTTTACTTCAGCAGCCAGTTCCTTTTGTATCCGGCAATGCTTTTTGATTTCCTCGTGTGCAAACTTGATGGCTTCGAGCATCTCGGATTCTGAAACTTCGCTCATTTCTCCTTCAACCATGAGGATGTTTTCCTCGGTGGCTCCAACGATAATATCAATATCAGCTTCCGCAAGCTGTTTGAAACCCGGATTGATCATGAACTTTCCATCAATCCTGGCAACCCTGGCTTCAGATATGGGTCCGTTAAAGGGAACATCCGATACCGATAATGCAGCTGATGCTGCCAATCCTGCAAGAGCATCGGGCATAACTTCTTCTTCTGCTGAGTAAAGGGTAACATTGACAAAGGTTTCCGCATGGTAATCATCCGGGAACAATGGTCGAAGGGCCCGGTCAATCAATCTTGATATAAGTATTTCATAATCCCCGGGCCTGGTTTCCCTCTTCAGGAATCCACCAGGGAACCTGCCTGCGGCAGAAAACTTTTCTTTATATTCAACTGAAAGGGGCATGAAATCTACATCTGCTCTTGCTTCATTGGCTGACACAACTGTCGCCAATATCATGGTTTTGCCCATTCTTACGACAACCGAACCATCTGCCTGTTTGGCCAATTTGCCTGTTTCTAAGGTAATGGTCCTTCCATCACCCAGGTCGATTGTCTTTTCTATTACTTTTAACATTTTTTTACTTCTTTTATTCTTTACATTTATAGATACGAAAAAAGGCAATTGCTGAATTGCCTTTTCAAAAATATTTAGCCGGAATTATTTCCTTAGCTTAAGTGATTTGATGACCGCCCTGTATCTTTCAATATCGCGGTCTTTCAGGTAGTTCAACAAACGCCTGCGCTTCCCAACAAGCTTAACCAGGGCTCTTTGTGTTCCAAAATCCTTTTTATTCTTCTTAAGGTGCTCGGTAAGGTGTGCAATCCTGAATGAAAACAATGCTATCTGTCCTTCTGAAGAACCGGTGTCTTCAGTAGATTTGCCATATTTCTTAAAAAATTCTTTCTTCTTCTCTGTTGTTAAATACATGGTACTATAATTCTTTGATCTTTACTGTTCTCAGAAAACGAACTGCAAAAGTATTTATTTTTTTCGATATAGCAATAATTAAAGTATAAAAAATAAAATAAAGGAAGGCAAATTATGTGCCTGATGCAGAAGCGCTTAACTGTCAGGCTCCAGTTCTTCGGCGAGAATGGTCTTGAGCTGGTTGATCTGTTCTACAGTTCCCAGTACAAACAGCTTATCGGACGAAGACAGGATAACATCGTGTGAGGGATTGATGACATATGACCGGTCGGCTTTTCGAAGGCCGATAATATTGGCACCTGAACGGTTCCGGATATCCAGTTCTTTAAGCACTCTTCCATCGAAACAGGAGGCTAACTTTTCGCAGGTCAATTCTTCAAGGAATACATTATCCGGTTCCTGCAGCATTATGAAATCAACAAATTCAGCGACATCCGGCTGTGTAACCAATTTCGCCATCCTTTGTCCGCCCACCCTGTCAGGCATGATTACATTATTGGCCCCTGCCCGTTTCAGTTTGAAGTCACTATTCTCATTGGATGCCCTGGAAATAATTTTCAATTGTGGATTGATGCCTTTGGCACTGAGCACAATATAGAGATTATCTGCATCCACCGGAAGGGTGGTGATCATGGCACGGGCATCTGCGATCCCTGCATGTTCAAGGACCTCGTCCTGGGTGGCATCGCCATCGATGTAGAGTACATCATCGTTGTCTCTCAGGTTTGCAATGATCTCGGGATTGTTTTCAATGACGATAAAGGGGACCTTATGCATGGACAGGTCATAGGCAGCCTGGCTACCGTTCCGACCATAGCCACATATGATCACATGGTTATTCAGTTTGTCTATTTTCCTTGCCATTCTCCTGTCCCTTGTATAGCTACTCAGAAACCCGTCTATGATATAGCGGGCAAAAGAGGTTACCGCATAAACAAAGATACCAAAACTGATCACAATCAGAAAGCTTGTAAACCACATTCCAAGATTTGATAATGGTGCCACCTCCTTGAAACCAACTGTGGCCACTGTGATAATGGTCATGTAAACCGCCTGTGTGAAGGTCATCCCTTCAATGCCCATGAAGCCAACAATCCCAATAATGGCAATGATGAACAGCAGGCCAAATGCAATCAGGACAGACCTGTTACTATCTGTCCTCCATTTCTTGGGAGGTCTAATAAATCTGATTATCCACATAACAAGACAAACACCTCTTAAATTTACAGTATTTTTTATTAATACTATTCTTTCGATTATATCTTACCTTGAGATCCACGAAAGGTAGGCTTCTTTCAAAATCACCAGGCGACCAAATCTAAATCATTTGCAACATAATCTAAACCTCCAGCCATAATTTTAAAGTTTTTGCAACATGGCTATATAGTGCATCACCCTACTAGTTTTTAAATTTATTACAAGTCAACGTGATTTTCTGAAAATAATGAGGTAAAGGTCATTGTAGTTCTGATCAGATTTATAAACGAATAATCCGCAATAATCAATCTCCAAAAAACAGCATCATCATGAAACAACTACTAACTGCACTTTCTTTCCTTTTTCTGACATTTTTATTTTCCTCTTGTGGCTGCAAAATCGATTGTGCCGACTGTGAAACATTGGATGAAGAGAATTGTGAATGTGTGGTTGATTTAGAGTGTCGATGCTCTGATGGTATTCAGAATGGTAATGAAACGGGAATTGATTGTGGTGGTGATTGCCCGACCTGTTTTGATTGTACTACCGACAATTGTATCTTTCTTTCAGGAGGAATCTCATCAGAAAAAGTGACTAATAAAAAATGGATTTTTGTACCCGAAGGTATAACCGAAGATTGGGATTGGACCGATAACTATTTCAGCAACGGCTATTTAAGTTCAACTTTTAATGAAACTACTGTATCAGGTACCTGGAAATTCGATAATCCAAGCTCACCAACTGAAATCATTCAAACCTTTGATGAAAATAAAATACCTTCAGGGTGGACGCCTGAGCAGATATTTCCATTGGTAATGCTTACGTCGGATACACTTCGGATGAAACATTATGACCGAAAAATCCCTATGCTCTTTATACTAGAGCAGTAATTTTTCCATTTAAGATACAAAAAAAACCGGCGTTAACCGGGCTTAATTACCTAACAGGCCATAAACCTCTTTGCCGGTTAAATAAAGCTTCTCATTAAGGGCCTTGGCTATAATATTGATTTGTGATTGATTCCCAGGCTCACTTAATTCTTCAATCGTGGAAATAAAAAGTGACTCCAGGTCCTAAATCGAGTGTTGCCCAAAATCTAGAATCTTTCGAATATTTACTGCATCCCCACTAAAGTGAACAAACTTAGCATTTGCGATATTGTTTTGAATAAAATGGTATTTTTATTCTCAAGCCTGGTATTCATGTATCCTTGAGTCACAACCATGCGTTATGCTCATAAGATGCTGATTATCAGTGTTTTAAATAATATAAGATTGCATAATTTATAATCAAGTTATTAACATTATCATATTGATATTCAACGAGTTGTAATTATTGTCATGTACTAAACCTTTGTTAGTAAAAAACAAATCTGTCCAAATAGAAAAATATTGATTAACTTGATTTGATTCATACATACCGTAAAAGGAACTCTTATGAACGAAGATGCTTCCATGGACCAGTTGTTTTTAGAAAAGGTGCATGAGGCGATTAAAAAAAACATCGGAAATGAAAATTTCGGAGTGGATGAATTGTCCAAAGAAATTGGGATCAGCAGATCCCATTTGCATCGCAGGTTGAAATACCTAAACGGGGAATCTGCCAGCCATATGATCCGAGAGTTCAGGTTAAAGAAGGCCTTTAAAATGTTGCAGCATAAGGAGGCCACTGTCTCCGAAATTTCCTACGAGGTCGGTTTTAGCAATCCGTCTTATTTCAATACCTGTTTCAATAAATACTTTGGCTATCCACCCGGAAAGGTAAAGCGTATAAGATCTTCCGGATCTGTAAAAAAGCATTCGATCTCACGGAAATTAATCATTACCTTAATAGCTACATTGGTGGTAGTTGCTTCGGCATTTATCATATATTTTACTCTGTCAGACAGGAATATCGAAACCAACGAAGCCATAATCATCAATAAGTCCATTGCGGTGCTCCCCTTCAAATCCCTCAGCGATGATCCTGAAAAGCAATATCTCACGGATGGAGTGATGGATGCTATTATACTTCACCTGTCTAAAATTGAAGATCTGAGGGTTATGGACCGGACCTCTGTTGAACAATACCGTGAAACAGATAAAACAACCACTATTATTGCACAGGAACTTGATGTAACATATTTGCTTGAAGGGAGCTTCCAAATAGTTGGTGATCAAGTAAGGTTAATTGTACAACTAATTAAGCCAGGAAAGGAAGGCCACATTTGGGCCAAGGATTATAACAGAAACTGGAAAGATATTTTTTCTTTTCAGAGTGAGGTGGCACAGACCATTGCCAGGGAATTGCAGGCTGTAATCACTCCTGAAGAAATACAACTCATAGAGAAAATACCCACCGTAAACCTGACTGCATTAGATTTCTATCAGAGAGGTATGGCGGAAATGGTGAAATATCTGGATAGGCAGATTCTAAGCAGAGAGGCACTGGAAAAAGCTGAAGATAATTTTCATAAAGCATTGGCATATGATTCTACTTTTGCACTGGCATATATAGGGTTGGGGCATGTATACTGGAGCAAGCATCTCTGGAAAAATTTTTTATCTGAAAATTTTCTGGATTCCGTGCTGATTCTGGCAGATAGTGCTCTTTCATTTGACGATCAATTGGCTGAGGCTTATGTACTTAGGGGGTCTTATTATCGGTATGAATAATAATAGGGAACAGGCTATGATTGAATTTGATAAGGCAATTAAATTCAATCCAAATACTTGGCGGGCATACTGGTATAAAGGTTGGGTATATTTTAATGATGACCTGGTCAAAACCATTGATAATTTACACAAAGCCGCTTCATTACATAGAGGGCCTTTTTTACCACAATTACTTAAAAATATTGGTAATGCATATGGAAATTGCTGGTTTCAATGAGAAAGCCATATATTATGCAAAAGGAAGCTCTTAAACTGGATGGCGATTCAGCATCATATTATAGAGTATTTGGCCGATGTGGAACATTCGATTGGTAATTACGAAAAAGCCATTGAATTTGGGGAAAAATCTTACGCCATTGATTCAACTTATTTTGGGGTTATTTATTCTCTTGGGATGTAAACCATACCTGGCTTGGTCATGCTGAAGAATCATTAGAATATATGAAAAAATACGATAGAAGATTGGGGTACAACTGAAAGACCCTTTCACTATCAAGACAACCGGATTGGACATGCTTACTGGATTAATGGATTTAAAGAAGAAGCAAATCATTATTTTGAAGAAGGATTGGCGAATATTAGATAAAATGATTGAATTGGATCAGATCCCTGTCCAAGATTTTCATTTATACTACCATCTTGCAGCCATACACGCATTCCAGGGAGACAAAGACAAAGCCTATGAAAATTTAAGAATTGTTAAATCAAAGGCAGAGGATGCCTGTCTGGATGGTCGCAAATATCAAAGATGATCCCATGTTTGACAGCATCAGGAGATGAACCGGAATTCCAGCAGATCGTCAGGGATGTGGAAGCGAAATACCAGGCAGAGCATGAACGGGTCAGAAAATGGCTGGAGGAGAATGATATGTTGTAGCTACAATATAAGAGGAATAATTCCTACTTAATAAGATCTAACTTCTTTGTCAATTGCATTATGGCCTGGGAGGTAACACCATTCCTGAGGTAGATCCTGAAATCTATTTAGTAAGGCCTAATTTTTTTGTCAATTGCAGTATGGCCTGGGAAGTAAAAACCATTCCTGACAGGTATCCCAAGGCTTTTCCATGCCCTGATCACCTGGTTGTTTTCAGAAGGTATCCGTGCAGGAATGTTGCTGATCTCAATCAGATGGAAAATCTTACCCTGTTCCTGCAAGTAGGCACAAAGAACAGGAACAACTGCATTGATAAGGAGTCCTGAAAGCCTTTCTTTACCCACAATTTTCTCCTTTATATGACCCGGTTCGTTTAAGCGAAAATGTGTCGTCCAATATAAGGAAGTGCCCAGTTTCAAATTCATCATGAATACATCTGGATCTTCCATCGTCGCAAGACAGTAAAATAGGGAAGGATACTTATCCAGCATCCATGCAAACTGGGCAATCCTAATATCCGGGAAATTCATTGGCCGCAGTCTCAGATATTTCCAAAGATGAGCCTCGATAGGCTGCAGTTCAAGACCCTGGCGATAAAAATCATAGGTTTTTTTCATGGACTGGTGGTAGCCATCTCCCTCCATATCATTTAACATACCCGCCTGACCGAAAAGAATGGATTCTTTACTATGCAGGTCAGGACAATATCTCGTAATTGTCTCCAGGGAAATGGTCCTGGTGAGCATTTCAAAAGGTTCAGCATTTGTTTTTTGTCCCATAGCCCGGCCCATGGCCCTGTAAAATACCTCCTCCCAGTTCCCGCCTGTCTCTCCCAGAACAAGCCTCACAGCTTTCATACGTTCTTCAAGACGGTCCATGTAAAGTCTTTCCATCCAGGTATTCAAACTGTCCCAGCTTATAGAATTCACTTTTCCCGCGCTGGCTTGCTCTTCCTGTTTTACCAGCAAGTCCCTGTATTTACTCCAGAGAGACTGGCTGAATTCCAAAATGACTGTTTGTATTTCACGGCCCTTTGAATTATAAACCTTCCTGTCCTTTTCAACAACCGCATGCAATATCACATTATCATAAGCCGGATCAGATTGATGCCCGTGCCTGTGCCAGTCTGAGGCCTTCAAATGGATTTCCACATTGCCTGCCCAGCATAGCGGGCCTGCCTTTATCCTGGCATTGAAAAAATCCGGACCGGAATCTGTATTGAGCTGACCTGTTTCAATTACCTCGATGAGGGTACCATCAGAATCTACCAAAGGGATATTATATAAGCGGAATCTCCAGATATACTGCAAAAATGCTTCTCTTCTTTCCATATTTCCGACAATAAGGTTCCCTGAGGAGGGTTTCCCCTTAATGTCATTACCTATTGATTATCTGTATGATTGTGAAAAAAACTAGGAAAGCAATGCAGCCATCTCCTGTTGTAATTCCAGGGCAGACTTCCTGGCAGCCTGGTCAAATGAAATATCATGGGCTGCATATAGGATAGATCTGCTGGCATTGACAATGAGCCCGCAATGGTCATTTATGCCTGCCGCCACAACATTCTTCAGGCTGCCTCCCTGTGCACCAATGCCGGGAACCAGTAAAAAATGGTCAGGGATGATCTTTCGGATATCGCTTATCAATCCTGCACGGGTTGCTCCGGCCACAAACATTACCTGGTCGGGACCACCCCATTCTGCTCCAAGGCGGATCACCTCTTCAAACAAACGGGTACCATCCGGTCCGGCAGGAAGGAACTGAAAGTCTTCAGCTCCCGGATTGGAAGTAAGTCCGAGCAGGATCACCCATTTGCCATCATACTCCAGGAATGGTGAGACGGTATCCTTTCCCATATAGGGGGAAAGGGTAATGGCATCAAAATCCATTTCCTCGAAAAATGCTTTTGCATACATGGCACCGGTATTGCCGATATCTCCCCTTTTTGCATCGGCTATGAGAAAGATGTCAGGGTCAATGGAACGAATATATTCAACCGTGCTTTTCAGGTCGCTCCAACCAGCCGCTCCCCGGGCCTCATAAAACGCCAGGTTAGGCTTATAGGCAATGGCCAGGTCATGGGTGGCATCGATGATCTTTTTGTTGAATTCAAGTACAGGAGATTCCTCAAGTTGCAGATGCTGAGGGATTTTTCCGATATCCGTATCCAGTCCCACACATAGAAAAGACTTTTTCCGGAGGATCTGTTCGTAGAGCCCTGCGGCTGTCATATCAGGCGTATTATCTTAGGCCTCAACTTCACTTTCCTTGAGCCTTTCGGCATTTTCGGCCATTTGTAATTTATCGATGATCTCCTGGAGTTCCCCATTCATCACCGAACTCAGGTTATACATGGTCAGGTTGATCCTGTGGTCTGTCATCCTCCCCTGAGGGAAATTATAGGTACGGATCTTCGCTGACCGGTCTCCCGTCGAAACCATGGTTTTCCGTTTGGAGGAGATTTCATCAAGATACTTCTGGTATTCAAGGTTATACAACCTGGTCCTCAGTTCAGCCATGGCCTTATCAAGGTTTTTCATCTGGGATTTCTCATCCTGGCAGGTTACCACGATGCCGCTTGGCTCATGGGTAAGCCGTATGGCAGAATAGGTGGTATTTACGGATTGTCCTCCCGGTCCGGATGAACAATAAGTGTCCTTCCTGATATCCTCTGGTTTCAGATCTATATCAAACTCCCCGGCTTCCGGCAATACGGCTACCGAAGCTGCTGAAGTATGCACTCGTCCCTGTGTCTCGGTTTGGGGGACCCGCTGGACCCTGTGGACGCCTGATTCGTATTTCATGATCCCATAGGCGCCATCACCCTTGACATGCATGATGATCTCTTTGTAGCCTCCCACGGTTCCTTCGGTGAAGCTCGTCACTTCAAGTTTCCACTTTCTAGCTTCACAGAATTTTAAATACATCCTGTACAGCTCACCGGCAAATATGCTTGCCTCATCTCCTCCTGTTCCCGCCCGGATCTCCATCAGGGCATTCTTATCATCCTCCGGATCTGCTGGTATCAGTAGAAATCTAATGTGTTCTTCCAGTGGGACCACTTTTTCATTCATTTCATCCAGTTCAGCTTTAGCCATCTCCCGCATCTCCTCATCCTTTTCGGTGGAGAGCATATCTTTGGCAGAGGTAATATTGCTCAGTAGATTCTTATATTCCTCGTAGGAGCGAATAAGCGGTTCAAGGTCCTTGTATTCCTTGTTCAGTTTAACATACCTTTTCATGTCGGCTATGGTGTCGGGCTCATTGATCAGCCTGGCAACTTCATCAAACCTGTCTTTTACACCTTCCAGCTTATCCAATATCAGGTTTTTACTCATAAATCTCCTCCATTTCAAACAGTTTGCAAAGTTATAAAAAATACCCGGATGTAGTTATCAGGTATACTGATACTGACCATGGGGGCCATCGATAATAAGCTCTTTTTGTTGAGCTGTTTCCACCCTGCCTATAATCCTGGCATCAATATCGAATGACCTTGAGATCCCGATGATCTCTTGTGCATGCCGGGAATCAGTATAGATCTCCAGGCGATGGCCCATATTGAATACCTGGTACATTTCCCGCCATGGAGTACCAGACTGTTCCTGGATCAGGCGGAAAAGGGGTGGTAACTCGAAGAGGTTATCCTTGATCACCCTGAGCTGGTCGATGAAATGCATAACTTTGGTCTGTGCACCCCCTGAACAATGGATCATTCCATGTATCTCCCCGCTTAAATCTCTCAGGATTCTGGCCACAACCGGAGCATATGTCCGGGTTGGTGAAAGTACCAGTTTGCCTGCATCCAAGGGAGACCCGGTGACAGGATCAGTGAGTTTGCATGATCCGGCATAAATCAGCTCCGCGGGCAGGGATCCATCATAACTCTCCGGATATTTCTCAGCATAGATCCTGGAAAACACATCATGACGCGCTGATGTCAGTCCATTGCTACCCATTCCTCCATTATACGCCACCTCATAGCTTGCCTGACCAAAGGATGCCAGTCCCACAATAACATCCCCGTCCCTGATCTGGTTTTCAATGATGTCAGACCGCCTCATCCGGCATGATACCGTCGAATCCACAATAATGGTCTTCACAAGATCCCCTACATCAGCTGTTTCCCCGCCAGCACTGTATATGCCTATATCCTGTTCCCGCAGCAGCTGCAGGAATTCCTCTGTTCCATTGATAATTTCTGCGATTACCTCTCCTGGCACCAGCATTTTATTTCGGCCAATGGTCGAAGAGATAAGGATATCGTTATATGCACCAATACACAGGAGATCATCCAGGTTCATAACGATGGCATCCTGGGCAATACCTTTCCACACAGAAATATCTCCGGTTTCTTTCCAGTAAAGGTAGGCCAGTGAAGATTTGGTACCGGCACCATCGGCATGCATAACCAAACAATACGCTTCATCTTTTCCAAGAATATCCGGCATGATCTTACAAAAAGCATTGGGAAACAATCCTTTATCAATATTCTTTATGGCATTGTGGACATCGGTTTTGGCATGGGATACACCGCGTTGACCATATTTTGATTGATCCTGCATGCTATCTTTACGTATCTTTGTTTGGCATTGCAAATGTCGCAAAGTTTCATAAAGATGACAAATTCTGAAAAAGATCACCATCTGATGCTGGGAAACAGGATCCCACATGAGTTTTTTATCACCAAAGGATCAGGAGAGAGCGATATCACTATCCATGCCGGGTCCTTTCACCTTGCTTTATGTAATGCAGGGATAGGCATGAAAAACATCATTTGCTATTCCTCCGTGCTACCGGCAGAAGCCAGACAGATAGCGATGCCTGAAAAAATGAAGCAAGGTGATGTAATGGAGGTGATCATGGCTTCGGGACATTGCCGTAAAGGGGAACGGATCACTGCGGGCATGGCCGTGGCCTGGCTGTATGAACGGGATTCCGGTGTGAAATTCGGGGGACTCGTTTGTGAGCTCAGCGGGAATTATCCGGTGGAAGAAATCCAGGAGAAACTTAATGAAAGCATGCAGGAGATCTACCGCCATGGTTATGAAGCATACAGGTTAGGGGATTTACAGGTGATCACAGAAACATTTGTACCTCACAAGCAATATGGTACTGCGCTTGTGGCTCTTTGCTTTAATAACTATCTGTTCCCGGTACTGGAGATTGACAATTGATGTAAATCTGATGCAAATTTTTTACTAATATTTTGCCAGTCATATTTTTCAATTGCTACATTGCGCAAATTCTCTTTGTATTTCCGATCAACATAAAGAGCCTTTTTTACATTGGATATGATATCCGATACTGTTTGATCTGCCCGGGGACTGAGTTTCATTAAGTCCAGGATATCCGAGGGGACCACTTGTGATACGGAATCTATGCTTGCGGCCATGCCGGCAAAATATGTCCCGACAGGAAAACAACCAGACGCCATCGCTTCCAGAAATACCAGGGGACCAGCTTCAGCTACTACAGACGGGAAAATCGCAACATCACATGCCGGAAACAGGCAACAAAGTTCCCTGTGCGTAAGATATCCGGTAAAGATGACAGCGTCTTTATTAATATATTTTTGTGCCTTTTTAAAGTAATCATCCAGCTCATTTGATTCTTTTAGATGATTAAAATACAATTGTATCTCCTCTAATGGTTTTTCGCCGGTGCCTTCTAAGGTTCTTCCCCATTCTACAATATTCAGGACCAAATCTCTATGTCCGTTTTGTAATGCCCAGATCAGGGCCTCAAGTGGTTCGCGCTGTGGTCCATGCCCAACTACAATCAGGCGTGTATCTGGTTCATCAGCAAGTATTTCAGGCAGGGCAGCAATAACTGAATGGAGTCCTTTGTTGGCTATCAACCGACCAACAAATAGAATGATCTTTTCCTTATTCCAGTCTACTAACTGCAACTTTTCCTCAGCATCTTCATCTGTCAATTTTGCATTATAGAAGGCTGAATCATTTATGATGCTTATCAATTCCTGTTTAGAAATATCGGACTTCAGTGCATTCACCATATTTTGCGATTGGAGGTTCGATTTTCCGCGTTGCACATTTTCTAATAACCCAAATAACTCTATCATTTTATCTTTCCTGCTATTCACGTTTACAGGATTGAAAAGGGATGTATTGACACCTAAATTCAATGCTAACATTTTTAATTCAATCTCGGGCAATGCCCTAAATAAATCTTTAACCCTGTTTCTTATTTCATCACCAATAACGTATATCCGCTGAGCATCATCAAAAGCCTGTTCAGCATATTTATAAAACCTCTTATCTTTCTTTACGGCATATTCAATAGCGCTACCATGGGGCATTATAGTGAAGGGTATGCCGGCCTTATTAGCTACTTGCTGCGCAACTACGGACATGAGAACAGCATGGTTGGCATGAATGACTTTTACCTGATTTTCATCTACTATCTGGGTTAGTACTTTGATGTTTATCTGTAAGTATTTCTCAATTTCTGTATCATCAAGTTTTATCATCGGCCGAGGATCAGAAAATTCCTCATATTTGTCCATAACATAGACGGGCAGTATAGCTCCCAGTTTCGGCTTATGCAGAATGCACTTACCTGGATATATGGTTTCGCGTTTCAATATTGTTTCTCGATAACCATTAGAATGATATACTATCCCTTCAGAAATAAAGTCGTATAATTCAGGATGATTTTCCTGACATAAAAGATGGACAGTTTCCCCGGAATCACACAATGATTGTATAATAGACCGGGTCCATAAATTGCTGCCTGAACCTTCAAGCAAATATCCATGCAAAAGAGCGATCATACCTACTCCTTTATTAGTTATGATCAAACATATTGAAATTATCTCAGGCCCGCAAGGAATATCAGGTCTGGAAGTGGTGTTAATTCGCCGGCCTGTAATCAGTCCTTAGTACACGGAATTCAGTACGCCGGTTAAGCTGATGGGCTATTTCCTGCTCCTCAACACTGGGTAAAGAATTAATATATGTCTCTGTTAGCTCTGTGCCTTCACTCAGGAATTCATAACTGTCATCAATTCTCTTGGTTACGACCTTGGGCATTTCTTCACCGTAACCTTTGGCTGTAAGCCTGGCCTGGTCAATACCCCTTTCGATGAGGTAATCAACTACTGATTGTGCCCTCCTCTGGGAAAGTTGAATATTATCTTCATTTGACCCCCTGACATCAGTATGCGACATCAGCTCAATGGTGATGGTCGGGTTGTCCGTCAGTGTTTCAATCAGTTTATCAAGAGATACCAATGCCTCAGGTCTCAGATCCCAGCGGGCAAAATCATAAAAAACATTGCTGTTGGATAGCTCAATGGTTTCCCGGATATTCGAAAGATAGATCGTTGTACGAAAATCTGTACTGTTATTCAACCCCTTCGTGGTCTCCCGCTCCTTGCCATTAAGATAGTCAAGCCTTGAGGCCACAAATACATAATCTGTATTGGGTTTCAACATAAACCTGAAGGAACCATCTTCACCTGTAGTAGTTTCTACGGTGATACCGTCACTTCCTATAGATTTAACCGTGGCTTCGACCAACAATTCATCCGTCTTATCATCTCTGACTTCACCAATCACATTAAACTTCATGGGGGGTAGTGCGAACATATAGATCTCATCATTCCCCCTTCCTTTCCGGGTGGAGCTGAAATAACCCCGCTCCATATCTGCTTCGAATACAATCCCGAAATCATCCGCAGCCGAATTGATCGGATATTTCATATTTTCGATCTTCCAGGAACCATCTTCCTGCTCGTTGGCTTTGAAAATATCCAATCCACCCATACCAATCCTTCCATTGGAAGAGAAGTAGAGCGAGCCGTCATAATGTAAAAAGGGAAACATCTCATCATCTACGGTATTGAGGGCTTCAAGATTCTCAGGTGTGCTCCATTCTCCACCTTTACTATCACGTGAGGTAAACCAGAGATCTTTTCCTCCCATACCTCCGGGCATGTCAGAAATATAATACAGGGTAAGCTCATCAGGCGAAAGAGCAGGATGTGCAACAACTAAACTATCATCTGCCAGATTCAGGGCCTCTGCCTCAGACCAGGTATCTCCACTCCTGCTGGAGGTATAAATCTGGCAACCATAATTGGCATTCTTATTGACTTTGCAACGGGTAAAATACATGGTGGAGTAATCATCTGTCAGCAATGGTGTCCCCTCTTCGAATTCAGTATTAACATTCTCATCCAGGGCAACCGGGACACTCCATTTACCTTTCCTGTCCATTCTTGAAAGGAAGATATCCGAAAAGTTTTCCCCGGTGGCCCCGTGCAAGTCGTTCCCCGTGGCCTCCTCGCGTGAAGATGTGAAATACACGATCTTGTAGTCATCTTCAGCAAAATATGGACTGTAATCGCTCTGCCGGGAATTGAAATACTTCATGTTCTCAACCGTATAATTGGTTGGATTCTGCATCCATTCCATGCGCCAGTTCACAGGAAGTTATGCCTTCCTGTCCCCGGGGATCATCAGGCACCAGTTCCTTGTATCTCCTGTATTGTTCTGTAGCATCTTCATATTCCTCATCCATCTTGAGTGCATCTGCATAACGCAGATAGATGATGGGATTGGGATATTCACGCTGGATGGCCTGCTTATAGCGAAGTTCAGCTTTGTCTGGCTGATTGGTAAACCTGTAACACTCTGCGATAAGGAAAATAATCTCATTCTTCAGGTCCCTGTCACTGACCTTGTTATATGCATCTTTGAACAGGTCAATAGCCACAAAGTACTCACCGGCAGCATAGGCTGCCCTGGCCTTGGTGGTCTGATCCTTTTTTTTCTGGGCCTGTAAATCATGGGAACTAATCAATAACAGGCCGGCCAGTAAAAGATACTGTATAGGCTTCATATGTATGGAGTCAATATTCATCATAAAATTAGTCGATTTTTACGATATCTAAACCGAATAATATAAACAACGGAAAAAAATGATGAATAATATATCCGAAGCAGCCTACCTTACAAATAACAACTCCCTGTACTTGGGAAGGGGCCAGGTCTCGTTATCAACAATCAGTTCAAGCCGGTCAATATGGTCCCGGATGATATCCAGATAAGGATATACTTTTTCACTGTAGAGGCTGGCCATCTTACGGATATCTTCAACGACATTCGCCTTTTTGCGTTCCTCAACCATTTCGAAAACCTGTGACTTCATTTCTGAAATGTGTACGGATATCTCCCTTATCCTGTCCAATCGGGCGGCAGAAAGCTTTTTAAACTCATCCTCTTCAAACACTTCCTTCAACCCCCTTACATTCTCAATGAGGTCACTCTGGTATTTAATGGCCGTGGGCAGGATATGGTTTATGGCCAAGTCACCCAGCACCCTGGCTTCAATTTGTACTCTTTTGGTATACATCTCCAGCCTGACTTCTGTTCTGCCCTCTATCTCCCTTTTTGACAGTACATTCTGCCGCTCGTACAAGTCCACTGTTTTTTTCGTCAGGTATGCATCCATATTGGCAGGGACATCCCTCACATTGGATAATTTTCGCCTGGCTGCTTCCTTGATCCATTCCTCACTGTAATTATTTCCTTCAAAACGAATGGATTTGGATTCAATGATGTACTTACGCAGCACCTGGAAGATGGCCTCATCTTTCTTTACCTTCTTACTAATCAGTCCGTCCACTTCTTTCTTGAACTGTATCAGCTGGTCAGCTACAGCTGTGTTCAGGGCAGTGACGGGTGATGCTACATTAGCGGATGAACCAACCGCCCTGAATTCAAAACGGTTTCCAGTGAAAGCAAAAGGGGAAGTCCGGTTACGGTCAGTATTATCGAGTAAGATTCTTGGGATCTTACCAATATTGAGCTTCAACTCAGTTTTTTCATCCGGTGTCATTTTTTTGTCTGTCACATTATTCTCTATAAGATCGAGCATTTCTGTAACCTTCGCTCCAAGAAAAGTGGAAATAATGGCCGGGGGGGCTTCATTTGCACCAAGTCTGTGTATGTTGCCAGCGGTAGTAATGCTAGCCCTCAACAGGTCTGCATGTTCATGGACAGCCTTGATGGTATTAACCAGGAATGTCAGGAACAGAAGATTGCTGCGCGGTGTTTTTCCGGGGGCAAGCAAATTGATACCATTGTCTGTCGCCATTGACCAGTTACAGTGTTTTCCCGAACCGTTAACCCCGGCAAAGGGTTTTTCATGAAAGATCACCCTGAAATTGTGTTTCCTGGCAATATTCTTCATCAGGTCCATGATGAGCAGGTTATGGTCAGCAGCCAGGTTTGCTTCTTCAAAGATTGGAGCACATTCAAACTGGTTTGGCGCCACCTCATTATGCCTGGTTTTCACCGGGATACCCAACTTATATGCTTCCAATTCGAAATGTTTCATAAAGGCAGAAACCCTTACTGGAATAGAGCCAAAATAGTGATCCTCCAATTGCTGATCCTTGGCTGAGGCATGTCCCATTAATGTGCGGTCTGTCAATACCAGGTCAGGCCGGGCGTGGAAAAGAGCTTGATCAATCAGGAAATATTCCTGCTCCCAGCCAAGGGTTGAATTCACTTTGGTAACACTTCGATCAAAATACAGGCAAACCTCTGTGGCCGCTTTGTCAAGGGCATTCATTGATTTTAACAGAGGGGTTTTATGATCCAGAGCCTCACCGGTGTAAGAAACAAAAATGGTGGGTATGCTCAGGGTATTACCTACGATAAAAGCCGGGGAGGTTGGATCCCATGCAGTATAACCCCTAGCTTCAAAGGTATTTCTGATCCCACCGCTGGGAAAACTCGAAGCATCTGGTTCCTGCTGGACCAGTGCGCTTCCCGAGAAATTCTCAATGACCAAACCTGATTCTGTAAATTCAATGAATGCATCATGCTTTTCAGCCGTGCCATCGGTCAGTGGATGAAACCAGTGGGTATAGTGGGTAGCACCTCTTTCTGTTGCCCAGGCTTTCATACCTGCTGCAACCTCATCTGCCATTTTACTATCTATGCGGGAACCTTTATCAATGGATCGCTGTACACTGCTGTAAGCTTCCAGTGACAGGTATTTCTGCATCTTTTGTTTGTCAAATACATCAATACCGAAAAAATCAGAAATTTTATTGGATGGGTAGGTTATCTCTACAGGTTGCCTTCTGAGTACTTCCTGTAAAGCCTGGAATCTTAAATTTGCCATGATCTATTTTAATTAATTGATTTCAGATGGCAAATATATACTTTTTTTATACTTACCCCTTAAAAAAACAAGGAAAGTTGTTAAAAAAGTATAAAAATTAAATTTAAGGTTGAATTTAGGGGGTTAAATTAATTATTTATTCATTTCAGCATAATACTTGAAGAAATAAGGAATTGTCTCTATTCCCTTGTAAAAATGATCTAATGGATAATTTTCATTCGGACTGTGAATGGCATCAGATTCCAGACCGAAGCCCATGAGTATGGTTTTGATTCCCAGGACTTCCTCAAAGTCGGAAATGATCGGGATGCTTCCCCCGCTTCGTGTAGGAACGGGTTTCCGGCCAAATGTCTTTTCCATGGCCTTGCTGGCGGCCTGGTAAGCTAGGGTATCTATTGGTGCAACATAGCCCTGTCCACCATGCAGGCTCCTGACATCAACCCTGACACCATCCGAAGCAATCGACCTGAAGTGATCTTCAAACAATTTATCCACATTGGCATGATCCTGATTCGGGACCAGCCGCATGGAGATCTTGGCAAATGCTTTGGAAGGCAGTATGGTTTTGGCCCCTTCCTCTATATATCCTCCCCATATCCCATTCACATCAAGGCTCGGTCTGATCCCTGTACGTTCCAGAGAGGTGTATCCTTCTTCTCCTGCAACTGCATCCACATCCAGCTCCTTTTTATAGGCTTCGACATCAAATGGGGCTTTGGCCATCTCATCTCTTTCCTCCGAGCTAAGTACCAGCACATCATCATAAAATCCGGGAATGGTGATTTCATTTTTATCATTGGTAAGGGAGGCTATCATCTTACAAAGTTCATTCACGGGATTGGCAACAGCTCCTCCAAATAGTCCTGAATGGAGATCACGATTGGGTCCTGTCAGTTCCACTTCCATGTAACTGAGTCCCCTAAGTCCCACAGTTATAGAAGGGACCTCAGTAGCTATCATGGTGGTGTCTGAAACAAGGATTATATCGGCACTCAGTAATTCCTGGTTTGATCTGCAAAATTCCTTAAGACTGGGTGAACCAACTTCTTCCTCTCCTTCAATCATGAACTTTACATTGCAGGGAAGCTGACCGGTCTTCACCATGAATTCAAATGCCTTAAAGTGCATAAAAAGTTGTCCCTTATCATCATCTGCGCCACGTGCCCATATCTTTCCATCCCGTATTTCCGGCTTAAAAGGATCAGAATCCCAGAGCTCAAGCGGTTCAACCGGCTGAACATCATAATGTCCATATATGAGCACCGTCGGGAGATCTGCTCCCTCATGTTTGGCCCCAAAAACCACCGGTTGTCCACTGGTTTCCATAACCCTGGCTTCATCTGCTCCTGCCTCAAGCAGGGCATCCCTGAGCAGACCTGCCGTTTTGATCATGTCTGGCTTGTTTTCAGGTTTGGCACTGATGGATGGGACCCTGATAAGTTCAAAAAGCTCATCCAGAAATCGTTGTTTGTTCTTCTCTATGTAATTATTTAACTGATCCATTGAGATTTGGTTTTATATAAAAAAAATTAAAAGTTATCCATTTCTGAATCCAGTCCTTCTGCAATGATCTGGAGTTTTTGATAAAAATCTTTGCCAAACTTTCTTTCTACAGCATCTTTCACAAAAATGTATACCGGCACATTTTCTATCTCACCATTAACCCTGGCAGGATCACAGACCTTCCATCGATCATAGTTTATCGCTTTCAGGCTGTGGTATTTTTTCACACGTATTGGATATATATGACAGGACACAGGTTTACGGAAAATGGTAGCCCCTTTTTCCCATGCCTTCTCAATGCCACAACGTGCAATATCATTTTCAAAAATGGCATAGGCACATTCATGTTCCCCACCAACAAGGGGGGTAACCATTTCCTGGTCCGCATCCAGAACAGCCGTTCCCTGTTGTTCAATTGCTTTTTTTCCTTCATTGCGGAGAAAGGGCCTGATCTTATCATATTCTGCCGCTAGCAGTGTTACTTCATCATCTTCCAGAGGCGCTCCTGATTCACCCTCAACACAACAGATCCCTTTACATTTTGATAGGTCACAAACAAATTTTTCCCTTATGATATCGAGGCTTACTACTTTATCCCCCACCTCAACCATCGTAGGCACATCCTTTTTCATAACATTATAAGTATGAACACAAATCTATTCATTTTGCCCGGATTTTGAGTCTTATAATATGTTAGTTGTGTGCTTGTTATAATTTTACTAACTTACATAATTCCAATTTTTGGGGTGTTTAAGTTCTTGGTAATAATTTATAACACCCTTCTAAATCTCCCATTATTTCAACCCTTTCAGGCTCTCACTATTTAGAATAGGTGGTCGTGGTGGTTTATTTAACAAACAATTATGACGAGTCCATTGTTATAGAGGTAATTTCGAAATCAAATAATTAAATTCATTATGAAAAGAAAAATTTTTACTCTGACCATTGCTCTTGCATTGGTGATGACATCAGTCATCGCGCAAACTGCCCGTGTACAGGTCATACACAATTCCGCTGATGCTGCGGCAGCAACAGTGGATGTATGGCTTGATGACGCTCGCCTAATCGATGATTTCGCTTTCAGGACAGCATCACCCTTTATTGATGCGCCCGCTGGCGTTAACTTCGATATTACGATTCAACCCTCCAGCAGCACCGATACAACCAACGGGCTCTGGAGGAAAACCTTTCACCTTCAAGCCGGAATGACCTATGTCCTGGTGGCCAATGGGATCGTCAGTGCAACCGGTTACATGCCTGCCACGCCATTTGACATTTACGTGAATGCCATGGGACAGGAAGAGGCTGGTACATCAGGAAACACAGATGTACTTGTTTTCCACGGGGCCACAGATGCACCCACAGTGGATGTATATGAGCCCTATGCCGGACTCCGTGCTGTGGATGACATGGCATACGGTGAATTCCAGGGTTACCTGGCGTTGGCCAATGCAGATTATTCTCTGCAGGTGCAGACAAGCGATGGCCGCACAGCCGTGGCTGAATACGCTGCTCCGCTTGAGACATTGGGACTGAGCGACTCTGCCCTGACCGTCGTGGCCTCTGGTTTTCTGAATCCCGCCAACAACAGCAATGGTGAAGCATTCGGTCTCTATGTGGCACTGCCCATGGGTGGTGATCTGATCGCATTACCTTCAGTGGATGTGGCCTCTGCACGTGTACAGGTAATCCATAACTCAGCTGATGCAGCAGCCGCTACCGTCGATGTCTGGTACAACGATATGGCATTGTTGCCCGGTTTTGCATTCCGGACAGCATCACCCTTTATTGATGTGACTGCCGGAACTGAATTTGACATCACCATTCAGCCCCCCAGTAGCACAGATACTACAAGCGGACTATGGAGAAAATCCTACACCCTCATGGGTAATGAGACTTATGTATTGATTGCCAATGGGATTGTCAGTGGAAGCGGATACGCTCCTGCCAAGCCGTTTGATATTTACGTTAATCCCATGGGTCGTGAAGAAGCGGGTACAGTCGGCAATTCCGATGTACTGGTATTTCATGGTGCCACCGATGCCCCCGGGGTTGATGTTTTTGAACCCTATGCCGGACTTCGTCTGGTTAATAATATGTTGTATGGCAGCTTCCAGGGATACCTTGAACTTGCCAATGCAGATTATTCCCTGCAGGTACAGACGGCCAATGGTCGCACGGCCGTGGCCGAATATGGAGCACCCCTCCAGGCACTTGGCCTTGCCGACAGTGCACTGGTCGTCGTGGCTTCCGGATTCCTGAATCCCGCGAACAACAGTGATGGTGAAGCCTTTGGTCTCTATGCAGCCCTGCCTTCGGGAGGAAGCCTGGTGGAGCTGCCTTCCCAGGATATGGCCATGGCCAGGGTACAAGTGATCCACAATGCGGCCGATGCCGCCGCTGATACCGTGGACGTTTGGTACAATGACTCACCCTTGCTTAACGATTTCGCCTTCCGCACCGCATCCCCATTTGTAGACGTGAGCGCAGGGACGTTGTTTGACATCACCGTTCAGCCCGCCAGCAGTACTGATACAACCAATGGCCTCTGGAGAAAGTCCTACACCCTTCTGGGTGACAAGACCTATGTCCTGGTGGCCAACGGTATCGTCAGTGCACACGGTTATATGCCTGCCACCCCTTTTGACATCTACGTCAATGATATGGGACAGGAAATGGCTGAGACCTCCGGGAATTCCGATGTACTGGTATTCCATGGTGCCACAGATGCACCGACGGTAGACGTGTTTGAGCCTTACGCTGGGCTCCGTGCGGTAGATGATATGTCCTATGGTGAATTCCAGGGATACCTGGGACTGGCTAATGCAGACTATTCCCTGCAGGTACAAACGGAAGATGGCAGAACAGCTGTCGCTGAATATGGTGCGCCCCTGGAAACATTAGGACTGAGTGACAGCGCCCTGGTTGTGCTTGCTTCAGGATTCCTCAATCCTTCGAATAACAGCGACGGTGCGGCCTTCGGATTGTATGTTGCACTGCCCATGGGAGGAGAGCTTATTGCCATTGCCCACGGTAGATGTTGCTTCTGCACGTGTGCAGGTTATCCACAACTCAGCCGACGCAGCGGCCGCTATGGTCGATGTATGGTACAACGACCAGGCCCTGATCCCTGACTTCGCATTCCGTACAGCATCACCTTTTATAAATGTGGCTGCCGGAACAGAATTTGACATCACCATTCAGCCCACCAGTAGCTCAGATACTACCAACGGGCTATGGAGAAAATCTTACACCCTTTTGGGAGATATGACCTACGTTCTAATTGCCAACGGGATTGTCAGTGGAAGCGGGTACGCTCCTGCCACCCCATTTGACATCTACGTGAATGCCATGGGTCGTGAAGAAGCGGGTACCGCGGGCAACAGCGATGTGCTTGTTTTCCATGGTGCCACCGATGCACCAACGGTAGACGTATATGAGCCTTATGCTGGGCTTCGTGCCGTGGATGATATGGCCTACGGCGAATTCCAGGGGTACCTGGAACTGGCCAATGCAGACTATTCCCTGCAGGTACAGACGGAAGATGGCAGAACAGCCGTCGCCGAATATGCTGCTCCGTTAGAAACATTGGGACTGACTGACAGCGCTCTGATTGTTGTAGCTTCCGGATTTCTGAATCCCGCAAACAACAGCGATGGGGAAGCATTCGGACTCTATGCAGCACTGCCAATGGGAGGTGCACTTATCGCCCTGCCTTCTGTGGATATTGCTTCTGCACGTGTGCAGGTTATCCATAACTCAGCCGACGCAGCGGCCGCTATGGTCGATGTATGGTACAACGACCAGGCCCTGATCCCTGACTTCGCATTCCGTACAGCATCACCTTTTATAGATGTGACTGCTGGAACAGAATTTGACATCACCATTCAGCCCCCCAGTAGTACAGATACTACCAGCGGGCTATGGAGAAAGTCTTACACCCTTATGGGAGATATGACTTATGTTCTGATTGCCAGCGGGATTGTCAGTGGAAGCGGGTACGATCCGGCCACCCCATTTGACATCTACGTGAATGCCATGGGTCGTGAAGAAGCGGGTACAGCAGGAAATACAGACATACTTGTATTCCATGGAGCAACTGATGCACCCACAGTTGATGTTTATGAAGCAACCGCAGGGGAACTTATCGATGACCTCGCATATGGAGAATACGACGCTGATTACCTTGAACTGCCAACCGCAGATTATACACTGCAGGTAAGGGATGAGACAGGTGCTTCAATAGTAGCCAGTTACTCAGCCCCACTTGCCACGCTTTCCCTGAACGATTCTGCGCTTGTAGCTGTGGCTTCCGGTTTCCTGAACCCAGCCAATAATAGTGATGGAGCAGCATTCGGATTATGGGTTGCCCTTCCGATTGGCGGAGCCCTCATAGAACTTCCGTCCCTGTCTACCTCAACGAATGACTTACTGAGTCAGCAGGTTGATTTGCAGATATGGCCCGTTCCTGCTTCGAAGGATCTGAATGTATCCTTTACCCTGGATGAAGCATCAGAGATAAGTATGGATATCCTGAACATTACAGGACAGATGGTAATGAGCAGTGACCTGGGACCGCGAAGTGTTGGTTCATATACGGAAACCATTGACGTGAGCGCTTTCAAAGAAGGTATTTACCTGATAAGGTTCAAAAGTGGTAATAGCTTCACTACCAGCAAGCTAAAAATCGCAAGATAGTTTAGTATATAGTTTGCATACCAAAGAGGGTGCCCCGACGGGGCACCCTCTTTTTTTAGCCCATACATTTTTATGTAAATTGCGGCCCTATGAAGTTCCCAAAGATTATCATACCATTTATATGCTGGATATCGCTCCAACCGGTCCTCGGCGTAAACCTGATAGACGATTCATCAACACTTGACCAGGTTCGTATCGGATTAAACCAGATTTATAATTGTGATTTTGATTCGGCTGAAAACACGCTGGATTACCTCCATGAATCCTATCCCTCCCATCCTGTGACCAGTTTTTTCGAGGGACTCATATATTATTGGAAGTTCTTTCCATTGATCCCAGGAAATCCAGGTGCTCTGGAATTTGAAGAGATCATGGAGGAAACCTGGCAACGGTCGCGACTTCTTAAAGACAAGGGTAATGAGATAGAAGGTGTTTTCTTTGAACTTATGTCGAGGGCTTTCATCGTCATGTATTATGCTGATAATGGACATTCTTCCAAAGCCATATCCCACCTGGGGAAAATTTACAGGGATATCATGTCAGGTTTTGATTTACAGGAACAGTTTAATGAGTTCTTATTCATAACAGGCCTTTATAATTACTACCGGGAAGCATACCCGGAAGCCCATCCGGCATATAAACCCGCAGCTATGTTTTTCAGGAAAGGTGATAAAACCAAAGGGTTGGAGATGTTGAGAAGTGCTGCAGAGGAGACAGATTTTATGCGAGCGGAAGCAGCTTTATTCCTGTCGCTTATATACATCAACTATGAAAGTAACATTGACAGCGCGGTCTTGTATGCATCAAAATTATATCAGAATTATCCCGGCAACGGATACTTTCTCTCGAAATATACAGAGATGCTGCTGGTTGATAAGCAATATGAAGAAGCCCTTGAGCTAATTCTTCGCTTAATGACTGTTGATGGTTACCATAAGATGAAAGGGACGATTTTTATGGGTTTGTACGAGGAGAAAAAGATGAATAATGCAGAGAAATCCAGGATCTATTATGAGGAAGGACTCAGACTCGCTGAGGTTTACGATGAACGGGCCAATCATGTTATGGCATACGCATATATCGGTCTCAGCCGTTATTTCCATAATAAGGGAGATGAAAAGCAGGCCAGGACATACAGGAAGAAAGCAAAAAATGCCTCAGGCTATGATTATATAATTTCAGATTAACCAGGAAATACTCAGGAACCATGGAAAAATCCGTCCATCAAATCATTGCTCTTTTACTGACATTCTCCATACTCACCACTTGTAAATCTCCTAAAAATACTACCGGGCAAACAGATATCCAAACATCCAAATACACTATGGAATCCCTGGCAGAATCGAACAATTTGTTCGCCATTGACCTGTTCAAACAAATACAGTCAGATTCGGAAAACCTGATCTTTTCCCCTTACAGCATTGGAACTGTACTGGCAATGATTTACAGTGGTAGCGGGGGTAAAACGATGGAAGAAATGAGTGAGGTGCTTTATTTCCCTTCTCCCGAATTACTGGACCCGGTTGAATCAGGCATGAGGGAAAGCATGCAGGAGACAGATACCATGCGGGGGACGGATTTTCGACTTGCCAATGCCATATGGGCACAGGAAAATTTCAGTTTTTTACCCGCCTACCTGACAAGGGTGGGAAAATATTATGATGCCCCCCTGAGCTTAATGGACTTTGTTGAACCTTCAAACCGGGAAAAGAGCAGGATAAAAATCAATGATTGGGTTGAGGAGAAGACCAATAACAGGATCCAGGACCTGATTCAACCAGGCATTCTGGACGCCAGTACGCGGATGGTTCTTACCAATGCGATCTATTTCAATGGTGGCTGGATGTTTCCGTTTGACAAAGCGGCGACCTCTTCTTCCTTGTTCCATCCCAGTAAGCAGGAAAGCATCAAAACAGATTTCATGCATCAGGCCAGGTCCTATCCGTACTATGAAGACGAAGAAATCCAGGCCATAAGTCTACCATACAAGAATAACCGGATGGCCCTGATGGTTTTGCTTCCTAAATCGATTGAAGGATGGAGGATGATCAGCCATGTCATCAGTTATGAACGGATCAACCTGGTGATATCGGGATTGGAAACCAGGGAGGTCCAGCTTGCCCTTCCGAAATTCAAGTCAGAGCTTATAGGTAAATCTCAGGCAAGAACTGACTTCCATGGGTATGGGTACAGCATTCAGCCGGAATGCTGACCTTTCTGGAATGACCGGTGAAAAAAACCTGTATATTGATGAGGTCATCCATAAAGCTTTTATTGAGGTAAGTGAAACGGGCACTGAAGCAGCCGCAGCGACAGCCGCCATCATTGGCCTGAAATCAGGTCTACGTGATGACCCGGTCAGGTTTTTTGCCGACCATCCATTTGTATATTTCCTGCTTGACCAGCAGACCGGCTGTATTATTTTCATCGGCCGGTTTGTGAAACCCTTTTAAAATCAGTAAATTCGGGCATGCGTCATACGGTTGAGCAAATTAAAAAAAATCCCAGTTTCCAGCTGCTGGATAAGCTTCATTATGATGATATTGTAGATTTTGCCACCAAGTATGTCCGGAAGAGGACACGCAGTATGTTCATTTACCTGATCCTTCTCATCATTTTCTTCTGTCTTCAATGGTCAGCGTTCTTCTTTGGAATATTTGCACGTGACATGAACACTGTCTCCCTGCTGAAACAGTTCCTTTATGGCCTGATTATTTCCCTGACCATTGTCATCCCCTTCCATGAATTGATTCATGCCCTTGGTTACTTTTTACTGGGAGCAAAAAAGATAAGGTTCGGCGCGGTTTTAAAGCATTTTGCATTTTATGCAGTGGCGGATGATTTTGTTGCCGGGCGGAATGCTTTTATATTCCTGGCCCTTTCTCCATTCATCGTCGTTTCATTGTTAAATCTGGCAGGCTTTATTTTTGTACAGGGTTATGCTTCCTATACTTATATCTCCGTACTGTTTTTCCATGCCACCATGTGTGCCGGTGATTTTGCCATGCTGAGTTATTTTGAGTTCCACCGTGACAAAGAGTTATATACTTTTGATGACGTAGGGAAGAAAACCTCCTATTTTTATTATAAGAAGCTGGAGGATCAGCAATGAAGAGATTCCGGTTTCCGAAAACTTTCTGGGCAGCCAACAGCCTTGAATTATTTGAAAGATGGGCATATTACGGTGTGTTCAACCTGCTGGCACTGTACCTGACAGGTTCTGTAGATACCGGCGCACTGGGATTCAGCCAGGTAGAGAAGGGGCTGATCATGGGGATCGTAAATGCGATACTATACTTTCTCCCCGTCATTACAGGTTCCATTGCCGACAGGATTGGTTATAAAAAAATTCTGATCCTGGCATTTATCATCCTTTCATCTGGATATTTCCTCATGGGACTATTCAGCACTTTCGCCGGGGTATTTCTGACCTTCTTTTACGTTGCTATTGGAGCTGCCCTTTTTAAACCCATTATTTCTGCAACCATCGCCAAGTCTACCGACGATTCCAATTCCTCTATCGGGTTCGGGGTGTTTTATATGGTGATCAACATTGGGGGACTAATAGGGCCACTGGTTGCATCTGAGCTCAGGGAAATCAGCTGGAATTATATTTTTATCATGTCAAGCGGAGCCATGGTCCTTAACATGGTTATTGTGCTTATTTTTTACCGGGAACCGGAACAACAACCTGAATTGGCTTCATTCTCAGAATCGGTAAAAAAGGTTTTTGTAAATATATACCTGGCCCTGAAGGACATGAAATTCACCATATTTCTCCTCATTATTGTGGCTGGCTGGACGGTTTACTGGCAGTTTTTTTACAGCCTGCCTGTCTATATAGAACAGTGGACAGATACCACTGTTATCTATCAGAGCCTTCATGGGATCCTGCCTGGTTTTGCTGATGCCCTGGCAACTGCTGATGGACGGATCCTGGCCGAGAAACTGATCATGCTTGATGCCATGTTTATTGTTCTATTCCAGGTATTATTATCCAGCCTGGTCATAAAGTTCAAGCCTATCAATACCATGATCATCGGTTTCCTGGTAAATGCCATCGGAATTACCCTTGCTCTTTTAACCAGGAATGGCTGGTTCCTGGTCATGTCAATATTTATCTTCAGTCTTGGGGAAATGTCATTCTCCCCCAAGATCCTGGAATACATTGCCAAACTGGCTCCCAGGGATAAAGCAGCCCTCTACATGGGCACCTATTTCCTGCCGATTGCGCTGGGAAACTTTTTTGCGGGACTTATTTCGGGAAAGCTCTATGAGATCACAGCAGATAAGGTTGTTTTACTGGAGAAAGAAGTGGCAAGATGGGGACTCCAGATGCCAGAGATCTCTTCCACTTTCAGTCAGCAGGATTACATGGCAAGAGCTGCAGAAATAATGGGTATGGATGTGGCCGAACTAACCCAATACCTATGGCTGAATTACAATCCCCCCCTGTTCGGTGTAATACTCATGAGCCTCGGCATACTGACCTGCCTGTCCCTGATCATCTATGATAAGATCATCTTTCGGTACAATTGATGTCTTTTTCGTATATTTTTATTGCATTAAACCCTGCCAAAAATGTTTACCAATTACCTTAAGGTCACGCTGAGAAACCTGGCGCGGAACATTTTTTTTGTCATCATTAACATCATTGCCCTCGGACTTGCACTTTCTATTGCCATTGTAGCTTACCTGAATCATAAATATGACTCGGACTGGGATAAATCCCATGTTTTTGCCAATGAGATATACAAAGTCAATTTCACCCGTGAGATCCAGGGCAGGCAACAACCATACGGGGCCACGCCCCTCCCTGTCGGAAATTTCATTGGTGAGAATATCAGTGGTGTTGCAGCGGTAATCAGGTTTAATGGGACTTCATCACCGCTTAAATTGGGACTGAATAATTACGCTCGCAACATAGGATATGCTGACCCCGGTTTTATGGAACTGTTCACCTTTCCCATTGTGAAAGGATCTTCAGAGGCATTCAAAGACAGGCAGAATATCCTGATCGATGAGACCATAGCATCTGCCTATTTCGGCGGGGAGGAACCTATTGGGAAGATCATGTCCATCTTTAATGACAAGGGGGAAGAGTTTACCTATACCGTAGGTGCTGTTTTTGAAGATCTTCCGCTGAATACCAGTTTCCAGTTCCGGGTCCTGACCCAGTTTGACAATTACCTGGATATGTGGGATGTTGACGAATCTCGATGGCAAAGCTGGATCGCAGCCACATTCCTGCATATCCCAAATCCCGGTCAGGTAGAAACAGTCGAGAAATTTCTGGAAGGGATGGTCCCTGCACATAACCAGGCCAGGGAAGATTTCCAGATTACCGGGTTCAGGCTTCAGCCTTTCCTGGATGTTGCACACGATAGCTGGGATATGAGGAACGACTGGTGGGTCCGGAACAGTTTTCATCCTGCCGCAGTAACAGCCCCGCCTATTATGGCCTTGTTGATTCTGCTGATTGCCTGTTTCAATTTTACCAATACCTCCATCGCTTTTTCAAGCAAGAGGCTCAAGGAGATCGGGGTCAGGAAGGTTGCCGGGGGACACAGAAAACAGATAATCGCGCAGTTCATGGGTGAAAATTTCCTGCTGACCCTGCTGGGACTCCTGCTTGCATTGTTTTTATCCCGGTTCCTGACATCCACCTATTCTGCCATGTGGGAATATATGGACATGAAATTCAGCCTGGTGGAAAATCCGGCCCTGGTCCTGTTCCTTATCCTGTTACTATTGTTAACAGCATTTATAGCCGGTGCATATCCTTCCTTTTATATAAGCAAATTCAATCCGGTAAACATTTTCCAGGACAAACTAAAGATCGGGGGTAAAAACGTACTGACAATCATATTGTTGACCTTCCAGGTCTCCATTTCGGTTATGGCCATTATCTCTGGGATTATCTACTGGCAGAATGCCGATTACCAGGATAATGTATACATGGGTTACGACAAGGACAATATCATAGGCATGCGTTTTAACAGTGAGGAAAGCTTTATTGCCCTGAGAGATGTGGTGAAAACAAATCCCATGATCCTTTCTGTAGGTGAATCCGATGAACACATTGGTTGGGGAAATTACAGCGCGTCCATGGAATACAATGATGTCAAAGAAAACGCCTCTATGCTGGATATCGGGCATGGCTATTTTGAGACCATGGGACTCCAACTTATTGATGGCAGGATTTTTACACGCGAATTTGAACAAACTGATAAAGGGAAATCCATCATTGTTAATGAGAAATTTGTTAAGGATTTCGGGATAGAAGATCCCGTCGGCAAAAGAATCGTCATGTCCGATACAGCCCAACTATACATCATCGGTGTCATGGCCGATTACTTCCCCTATGGCACCTGGGCGGAGATCCAGCCTACAGCTTTTCATTTTGTCCGTGAAGACCGTCACCTTTTTCTTACTGTAAAAACAGAAATAGAAAACCTCAAGGCTGTTAATAAATACCTCGAAGAGGAATGGAAGAAAGTCATACCGGAATACCCCTACAGTGGGTTCTACCAGGATTCATTGATGGATGAGGCCAGGCAAATCAACTCGAACATCAAGAATATGTATATTTTTCTTGGTTTTATTGCGCTGATATTATCTGCGATCGGATTATATACATTGGTAAGCCTGAGTATTATCCGCCGGACAAAAGAAATTGGCGTACGTAAGGTAATGGGCTCAACTGTCTCACAGGTTATCTTAAAGATCAGCAAACCATATGCAATCATTATCTCGATAGCTTCAGTGATCGGACTGGTAGCCGGCTGGAAATCAAGTGTTGTGATGATGGCCAGCATCTGGGAGATCTATACTGACCTTACTGTTTATACATTCCTTATCCCGATAGCACTAATACTGCTGGTTGCCATTGTCAGCATAGGCTGGAAGGTATACTCTGCTGCTTCCAGGAATCCAACGGAATCCCTCAGGTACGAATAGAAAGGCCATGAAAAAACCCGCCCCGCTGTTGCGGGACGGGCACTTCACTAATTAAGAGTTTATAATATTGCGGTTTATAAACTGACTTCCTTACTATTTTTTACTATACCTAACATCGCTTCAAGGTCATTCTCGATGGTAAAAGAGACCATATCCTTATCCTGAATGGGTTCCTCAGTCCTTGCATGAGTAACCATGGTGGAGAGAAACCCAAAAGCTGCAACAAGCACAACATATGTCAGGGGTTCGGTCCATTTTTTTATATTTTTTCCAGCTTTCATTTGCGATTTATTAGGTTTCATCTACATTGAATCAATGTCAATTGATGTGCCAAAAATCGCATAGCACTTTATATCAGCTATTTACGGCTGAAACAAGAATATTGAAAGACTGTAAAACCGTATGAATCCGGACAGAAAGTGTTCGAAATCGGATAATTATCGGACTAAAATATCTTTTTATTCTTAATTTAGGGGAATGAGGTATACATTCCGGAACTCGATAGGTGTGCCTTCAGACTGGAGGCCTATGGGTCCAGAACTCAGGGTCGATTTTGAAGCATTGTTCATCAGTACCCCATTGACGATAATCTCAATATTATCACCGCTACATGTGATATCGTAAGTATTCCATTCTCCTGCGGGATTTTCACTGCTTTCTTCAAATTTTGGAGAAACCTTAAACCTTCCCTCTTCAGGGCTTATGAAATAGGTTGAATCGCCCACTGATACACCAGCACCGTGGCCGATCATAACTATGTCTCCGGCGTTCCCGCTTTTCAATTGGGACTCGATACATAGGGGCCACTCTACCCTGTTGGTTTCCTGCACATGCAAAAGCACACCACTGTTACTTGGTACTGTGGACCATCTCCATTCTACATGCAATTGATAATTGCTGTATGAGCCCTGGGTGAGAATGTAACCATTAGGTACACCTAAAACCTTGATTACACCATCCTCAACCTGAAATACATCATCCACATCCGCCTCCTCAAAAACCACTTTTTCCCAATTGCTCAGGTCTTGCCCATTAAACAGTAGTACTTTATTATCCTTGGTACATGTTGACAGAAGGATACCGGAAATTACCATTCCGATCAGCAGGAGTTTGTTTTTCATTGATTTATTTTTTTGGTTTAGCCCTTAAATGTACCTTTAGATTTTATAATAAGCAAACACACCAATCATGACTGGCCATAAAAGATCACTATCCCGTAAGGAGTTCATTAGAAGATCCTCCCTCGGCCTCCTCGGTGCAGGAATGATAGCCAGAGGTCCTTTTAACATGTTCAACGGAGGGCATAAAACTGCTCACAGACTGATAGAATCCGAGCTTGGAAAAACGGGTATTAAGCTAACAAAACTGGGAGTAGGTGCACCCCGGATCCAGGAGGCCTCTGTTTTGAAATATGCATTGGAACAGGGTATCCGATTTATTGATACAGGCCGGTTTTATGCCAAAGGTAAAAATGAATTAATGATAGGAGAGGTAATAAGAGGAAGGCGCAAGGAATTTACCATACAATCAAAGGTAAGGATCAAGCCAGATATCTCCGGTGAAAAAGTAGCCTCAGAATCTACCTCAAGCTTCATTCAGAATATTTTTTCAAAGTCTCTCGATGAAAGCCTGAAGGCATTGCAGACGGATCATATTGATATCCTGCTTTTCCATGACGGGAGTACTTCCGAATGGCTCTACCATGAGGCTGTTTTGGAATCGTTTTCCAGGGCAAAAGAAGAGGGAAAGATCCTGGCCTGTGGATTTTCTGCCCATACCAACCAGGTGGAACTGGTACACAACCATAATAAGGATCCTTTCTATGATGTATTGATGCTGGCTTTTAATCCTCACGGAGGCTACAATAAGCCGGGAGTAAGGGATTACTCATGGGATCAGGAGGCGCTGATTACGGCCTTAACAAAAGCTGCTGATGCCGGTACTGGTATCATTGCGATGAAAACTTGCCTGGGTGGGCCCTATTCACCAGATGAAAATACTGAAGCTTCTTATCCTTTGGCTGTTAAGTGGATTCTGGATCAACCCTATATACATGGCTCAGCAGTGGCCATGGCCAACTTCAGGCAACTGGATGATCACCTCTCAATGATGAAGCAATAGTATGACCCGGCCAGTTCAAGTGAGATGCCGGGTCCTACTTCTTGATTAATAGTGAAGTAGTTTATCCCGGTACAGTACCTTCCTCTTGTCCCAGGAGCGGATCTCAACAATATACATTCCCTGTTCAAGATCATCCAGTGTCCTGGTAAATTGTTGCTGCCAGGGTTCAATTACGTCGGTGATCACCATTTTGCCTGACAGGTCATAGAGGGTAAATCTCATTTTTCCCGTGGATGATTCCTCAAAATAGACATTAACCAGTTCCCTTGCCGGATTAGGATACATCGATATCCGAGCTGGAGGATCTAATTCATCAAAAGTCGATACAACATATGCCGGATTGGTCGCAGCCTGAAGGATTTCTCCGGTTTCTTCATCCTGGATGAAAACTACAATGGAAACATTCCCTTCTACCAGTGAGATCTTTGGCTCATTCCAGGTTAGAACAGTGCTTTCACTCTCGCCTGCAACCCAGGATTTATTGCCCAGGGAATGTCCTCCTGCATCCGGCAGTAACCTTCTGGCCACCTGCCGGAATACGGTGATGCCGCTGGTACCTTCATATCCCGGGTCCTCTACCCTTCTTTGAAGTACTATTCCATAAAGGGTACGTTCCCTGCGTTCCAGGTCCCTGGTTGCTTCCATAATAACCGAGAATCTTGGTGAAGGTGCAACTTCCTCCATCGTAATCGTTAAATTAAAATCAGGATCCTGCAGGGATCTGAGCTTGATATCTGCCAGACTGGGGGTCCTTGATCTGAAATCATAGATCATCTCATATCCCAGTTCATCACTATATATTCCTCCGTCAAGAATGGCAGCCGGGATAATTGAAACACCATAATAAGTTCCCCTGTTGATTGCAGGGAATGGAGTTTCGATATTCAATTGATCCGGCAGGCTTCCGGCGGCATGATATTGCACGTCAATGACATCCGGTGCTGCTTCATTCATGATCTTCATGATCGTTGAGTCAGCATCCATACATAATAAATCATTGGCATTGGTGAAATATTCGAGCAGGGAGAATCTGGTTCGCTGCCTGATATTGAAATTATCCAAGGCAAAGCCATCATTGAACCCCGATGCGGCATCACCTAAAGAGCCAAAAGCTACCCTGAACCGGACCTCTTTTTCACCGGCCACCTCATCAATATGATGTGCCGCCCCTACCCATTGATTATCCACTACTCCTGTCCATCCTGTATTCTCCTCATAACCTATCGATGGGAAAATGTTTGTAGAGTTATACCAGTTAATACCACCATCATCCACATCTCCAACATTATGCCAGGTTTTGCCATGATCAATGGTGTACTGAAGTGCTGCTCCATCTCTCTGGTGGACGAGTGATCGTTTTATATCCAGGGAAACCATGGGCCGGTAGAAATCTTCAAAACTGAAACATGGAGAAAGTACCCAGGAATTCTCAGCGGTCCTGTTCTCTGGCAGGCTGGTATACCAGGCCCGCGTCCCCGATGCTGCATTACCGGGAAATTCAGCCGGGTTGATAGTTTCAAAGGTCCAGCTAGGCTGGGAAATTTCTGCCATTGTCACCCATCCATGAGCTAGCTCAAAACCTTCAAAATAGGGTTCCTGTGCCAACAGGTAGGTCGGGCTGAGGGAGATTGTCCTTTCAGCAGAGTCAGTGCATCCGGCTCTTGTTTTTATTCCGTAGCCAATCGTGTAGAGGGAATCAGCCAGGAAGTCATAAGAAATTTGATGGCCGCTGGTATCAGAACTAAAGATCTCAGTTCCTGATCTGTTTATATTCCATGTCCATGAAACTGTGCTGTCGCTTCCATGCAATATTTCTGTCCCTGTCAAAATAACAGGATCATCAGACTCGCAATCACTGTTCCAGATAAAATCAGCTATAGGCTTTGTGCGGATATAAATGGGCCTAATAAGCTCGTCAAGGCAATTCAAATTATGGACAATCAATCTAACCATATAAGTACCAGTATCATAATTATGAGTTGGGTCCTCTTCTTCGCTGATATCTTCTGGAACAGTGGAAGGATATTCGAGTTGCCATAGATAGGATATATCGCTGCCCGTATCGGACCTGTTTACAAACTGCACCATGCCTCCATCAATTAACACACATGGTTCCTGTAGAATAAAATCAGCAATCGGGGCATCCTCTATTATCAATTCCACAGAATCACTGACCCGGCACTGATGGTCAGATGTATGCTCATAGATTATCCAAATTGAATCCTCCTGAACAATGTCAGGATAAAACACATACCCCTCCGTGGTGTCAACTACACCCGGACCGGCAAATGTATATGAATTGCTCGAATCATAGTTACCGCTCAGTTCTAAAGGTTCAACATTCTGGCACATGGTAGTGGCCAAAATGAGATCTATTTCGGCATGTTCCAGATATTCTATGGTTAATATCTGGGTGTAATCAATTATTGATCCACCTGTATCTGTAAAGGTATACCAGATGGTCACGGTCCTATCCTCAGTCAGGTTATATAAATCAGGACGGAGTATGGCCGTATTATTTTCAAGATCCTCAAAGGCTCCGGATGGTGGTTCAGGTCGAATGGAAAAACTACCTGTAGTACCATAAACATTGGAGCCTGTGATCATAAATGTTTGATCATTGAAGCAGGCATACTCATTTTCAGTCCAGATAATGGCCGTACCGCCTACTACATTTACCATCCTGGTATCTGAACTGGTACAGGAATTTTCATCAGTAACACTGTATGTTATTTCATGCGGACTATTGACTGTATCAGCCAATCCAGGATCGAACATCCAGGGAGGACCACCGGTGATCCCGCGGCCTTCAAATGTACCTCCAGGCGGTGTGTACTCCAATTGAACCGGCTGTCCCTCCACCGGATAAGTCGAACGAAGGTTCAATATTTGAACATCAGGATAACCATTCACAGTAATAAGAGCATTCCCTGTCCCTTCGCTGTCATTGCCGGTTCCATCCTCTACACGCTCAACAGTATAATCGGTGGTGACTTCAGGATGGACCCAGAGTTGGTAAGTCGACGATGAGGTTGTAACTACGGATCCATCGGACATATCCAGGATCCAGGGTGGGGTCCCGCTAAGAAGTATAGTGATCTGAGCAGAATCACCACTACAGATTTCATCTGCACCACTCAGGGAAGCAGATGGCCGGTCGGTCACGATGGATAAAGTATTGGAAGTCAATCCGGTATATGCAACACTCGTATTACTGAAGGGCTCAGCATCCTGCAGTACAATATTGATGGCAAGAAATCCGGGTGAGACAGCCTGATCACCTTCAGCTACCGTATAGGTATACTCGTAAGTGCCATTGCCAGGATCATTGAATGTCAAATGCCCCGGTTCAACAGGAACATTATTGATACGTGTGTCCTCATGATTTCTGTAACCGGACTGATCTGCAACTACAGTGATGACCAGGCTTTCACCAATATTAATGATGCCATCAGCCGGACTGACAGATGCCAGGGTAATCTGAGGCCTGGAAGCATCTATGCTCAATTCGTTCGGTGGATCAAGGCTGGCAGGAGGATCGCTTACATTCCCTGCGTTATCCCTGGCCCTGATGGCAATGGCAAATTCACCTGCACTCACCTCATTATCACCTTCCTGAACAATGTACGCCAGGCGATATCTGCCTCCTCCTATGGGTGTTATATTGATAGCGGGACTGGTAATAGGCAGGTTATTCACAAGTGATGTTGCATCGAACAAATAATCAGACTCGTCAGCGCCTATCCACAAGGTGATCTCGGAACCGATATTCTGTGGCCCGGTGATGGTTGTATAAATGTAATTTATCAAAGGCCTGTTGGCATCTATGGGATCACTGTCCTGAATAATATATGCATTTGTATATACCTCCCCGGGTATTAGCCCATTCATTAGTTGCAAATCAAGCACATGAATATCCTGTGATGCAGGATAATCATCTCCCCCTTCATTAACTGTAAAACTAGAAGTATAGGTGGTTTCATCCTGTCTTTCCAAGCCTGCCAATGGGTATCCTCCTATGAATCCGCCAGCCAGGCTGAATAAATTACTCTGATCACTTTCCACGAATATGGTAACCTCAACAACAGATCCAATCAGCATGGTGTCATTGGGAATGCTTACCCCAGTAACCACTGGTTCAAGACCATATCCTATACTTAGTGAGCTACTTGTCAGATCTGCACCGGATTGGGTCAAGACTGTATTGTCAATACTGATACGGAAATTTGGATAAACAATATCAAAGTCGGTCAAATTGAAACCAAGCACAATATCTAGGCTTGTTGAAGTCAGACTCCCTATGGATTGTATAGTGAGTCCGGGAGGTTCATTCAGCAGTTCAAAATTACCCGCAACGAGGGAACCCGGATCGATGAAAGTTTCTTCCGTAAATGTGATTGAGACAGTGTTACCATTCAATGTATACTCAGATAAGGCAGGGCCCGTCAGGGTAGCAACAGGATTTTCAACGAGGGCCTGGATTGTAATGGGAGAAGTAATGAGGTTTCCACCTGAGGTATAACGAAGCTCCACAGGGATTATGCCAACGGCAAAATTGGTAATATCAGTATCAAAATCACCCCCAGTGTACTGCAGGGTTAATTGTGCCACTGTTGCGGAGGTGGCTACGGCACTGTTAATGGTTAGTCCACCAGGCTCATTGATCAAAACAAAATTGGTAGCATCTATGAATGATGGTGGATCAAAAAATTCATTATTCAGGGTAATGGTAATCACCTGGCCATTGAGAGCCCCTTCAGTCAAAGGATCAGGAGCAAGCGTGGCAGATTCGATATTACCTATTACAGGTAGAACATTTGTTATAAGATCTGTGCCTGACTGGATCAGAACCGAAGGATCAATGCTTATCGAAAAATTGGCAATATCCGTATCAAAATCACCAGGGGTGAACGCAAGGTCTAATATGGCCTGTGTGCCTGAGGGTGTGCCTGCAAAACCCTCAATTGAGAGTCCGCCCGGGGCATTATTCAATGTAAAATTACCCGGAACCAATAATCCCGGATCGCTAAAAGTTTCCTGGGTCAGGTCAATGGTGAGGGTCCTGGCATCCAGTCTTCTCTCTTCCAGGGTGGAATCCGCACTTAGTGTAGCCTGGGGAACCTCTACGAAAGCATTGATGGTAAGTCTGTTGGAAGGAGTCAGTACACCTGTAGAAGTCTGTGCAAGGTCTGCATTGTCTATGGTGATATAAGCGTTTGTGAAATCTGAATCAAAATCCGTTCCATCAAAGGCCAGTGTCACTACAGCCACTGTTGCATTTGTTCTGCCCACAGACAAAATGCTGAGTCCCGCAGGATAATCAACCCCAGAGGTACCCCCAAGGACAAAATTAGCTGATTCCAGTGCAGCATCATAAGTCTCATTCAATAATGTAATCGTTACCGTCTGCCCATCCAGTGTTGATTCAAATAGTGCCGTAGGGGCATTCATTGTGGCGGATTCAATGAATGCAGTTATCGTTATTTCATTGCTTGTAATTGCCGGGCCTGAGGTTTGATTCAGCTCTGTAGCATCTATTGAAATTGAGAAATTGGTGTAAGATCCGTCAAAATCACCAGGTAAAAAGGCCAGGTTTAAAACAGCAGTGGAAGGCGTTACAGCTGTAAATGACTCTATGGTAAGTCCCCCGGGCGCATTATTCAAAGTAAAATTATCCGGGTCCAAGGTAAGATCGGCAAAAGTTTCATTGGCCAAAGTGATGGTCAGGGACTGGCCATCCAGATCTGCCTCATTCAGTGATGGATCGTCTATAGCGACTGATTCAATATCAGCACTGATGGCTATGGCATTTGTTGTAAGAAGCTCGTCTGAGGTCTGGGACAGCGCTGCAGGATCAATGGAAATAGAAAAATCCGGAATTCCCGCATCAAAATCACCAGGCAGGAAGGCCAGGTTCATAACGGCTGAGCTAGTAGTTACCTCGGTAAATGACTCTATGGTAAGTCCGCCGGGAGCATTGTTCAAAGTAAAATGATTCGGATCTGGGGTAAGATCGACAAAAGTTTCATTGGCCAATGTGATGGTCAGGGATTGGCCATCCAGGTCCGTCTCGTTCAGTGTTGGATCATTGATCGTGGCTAATTCATTGTCAGCACTGATGGCTATGGCATTTGTTGTAAGAAGCTCGTCTGAGGTCTGGGACAGTGCTGCAGGATCAATGGAAATAGAAAAATCGGGAATCCCCGTATCAAAATCACCAGGCAGGAAGGCCAGGTTCATAACGGCTGAGATAGTAGTTACCTCGGTAAATGACTCTATGGTAAGTCCGCCGGGAGCATTATTCAAAGTAAAATGATTCGGATCTGGGGTAAGATCGACAAAAGTTTCATTGGCCAATGTAATGGTCAGGAACTGGCCATCCAGGTCTGTCTCGTTCAGCCCCGGGTCATCGATCTCGGCTGATTCATTCAGGGAGGTTATGGTAATCTCATTCGTAGTGAGATCTGTGATCGATTGGGAAAGGAGAGATGCAGCGATGGTAATAGAGAAATTGGTAATATCCGTATCAAAATCACCAGGGATAAATTGCAGGTCCAATACGGCCTCGGTTGAGGATGGTGTCCCAACAAAACTTACAGATGTTAGTCCGCCGGGAGCATTGTTCATGATAAAATCTCCCGGGACCAATAATCCCGGATCGCTAAAAGTTTCTTCCGTCAGCGTTACAGTAAGGGTCTGCCCATCCAGGGCAGCCTCGTTCAGCCCCGGGTCATCGATCCCGGCTGATTCATTCAGGGAGGTTATGGTAATCTCATTCGTAGTGAGATCTGTGATCGATTGGGAAAGGAGAGATGCAGCAATGGTAATAGAGAAATTAGTAATATGCGTATCAAAATCACCAGGGATAAATTGCAGGTCCAATACGGCCTCGGTTGAGGATGGTGTCCCAACAAAACTTACAGATGTTAGTCCGCCGGGAGCATTGTTCATGATAAAATCTCCCGGGACCAATAATCCCGGATCGCTAAAAGTTTCTTCCGTCAGCGTTACAGTAAGGGTCTGCCCATCCAGGGCAGCCTCGTTCAGCCCCGGGTCATCGATCCCGGCTGATTCATCCAGGGAGGTTATGGTAATCTCATTCGTAGTGAGATCTGTGATCGATTGAGAAAGGAGAGACGCAGCAATGGTAATAGAGAAATTGGTAATATCCGTATCAAAATCACCAGGAATAAATTGCAGGTCCAATACGGCCTCGGTTGTGGATGGTGTCCCAACAAAACTTACAGATGTTAGTCCGCCGGGAGCATTGTTCATGATAAAATCTCCCGGGACCAATAATCCCGGATCGCTAAAAGTTTCTTCCGTCAGCGTTACAGTAAGGGTCTGCCCATCCAGAGCAGCCTCGTTCAGCCCCGGGTCATCGATCCCGGCTGATTCATCCAGGGAGGTTATGGTAATCTCATTCGTAGTGAGATCTGTGATCGATTGAGAAAGGAGAGACGCAGCAATGGTAATAGAGAAATTGGTAATATGCGTATCAAAATCACCAGGAATAAATTGCAGGTCCAATACGGCCTCGGTTGTGGATGGTGTCCCAACAAAACTTACAGATGTTAGTCCGCCGGGAGCATTGTTCATGATAAAATCTCCCGGGACCAATAATCCCGGATCGCTAAAAGTTTCTTCCGTCAGCGTTACAGTAAGGGTCTGGCCATCCAGGGCAGCCTCATTCAGCCCCGGGTCATCGATACCCGCTGACTCCTCGTAAGCATCAATGGGTACAGTATTCTCTGAACTCAGCACTCCGGATGCTGTCACGGTAAGCAGGCTGAAATCGATATCCAGACTAAGGCTATAATCACTGTCAAAATCGGTCCCATCAAAAGCCAGGTTGATCTGAGCCTCTGTAGCAGAACTCCCGGCCACTGATTCAACAGAGGTTCCAGTTGGTGCTCCAACCAAAACAAAGCCAGTGGCGTTCAGATGCAGGGTTGTGTAATCCGTGAAAGTCTCTCCATCTAAAACTACAGTTAAAAATCCAGCATCAAGGTTTACCTCACTCAGCGGCGGATCAGAAGCAGTAATATCGGAGGACTGGCTGCTACCGGTTGAGAAGAAAAAAAGTCCGAGAATAAAAATCAGTAGTGGTCTGCTCATTGTCTACAAAATAGAAATATGATCTGCTCTTTTTTTGACGAATAATCTACAATATACTTTGAGATTTTATAAAAATGAAATTTGTTACCCTGTTTATGAAAACCGGATACAGGAATAATCCCATATTCACTGCTCGATAGTGTCCAGGGCCAACCATTGCAGCTGGCTGATCACCTGTCGGTAATGAAGCGCTAATCCAACCCGGCAGTCCGAGTGGACTGCCGGGTTTTTAGATCATATTAGTAATGTAAAAGCTTATCCCTGTAAAGGACCTGCCTCCTGTCCTTTGTCCGGATCTCAAGGATATACATCCCCTGCTCAAGTTCCCCGACTGACCGGGTGAATTGTTGCTGCCAGGGTTGGATGATATCGGAAATCACCATTTGACCGGACAGGTCATAAAGGGTTAATCTCATCTCTTCCGTTGGCACTTCCTCAAAAAGGATGTTTACCAGCTCCCTTGCCGGATTTGGATAGATCAATATAGATGCCGGGGGATGAGACTCATCAAAGGTGGAACGGACGTATTCCGGATTGGTTGCAGCCTGAAGGATTTCTTTTGTTTCTTCATCCTGAATAAAGACTACAATGGAAATATTACCTTCAACCAGGTCGATCGTTGGCGATTCCCATGTAAGAACAGTACTTTCAGTATCACCTTTATCCCAGGATTGGTTACCCAAAGGATATCCTCCAGCATCAGGAAGCAATCTTCTTGCCACCTGTCGGAACACAGTGATGCCGTTGGTACCTTCATATTCCGGATCGTCTACCCTTCTTTCAAGTACAATACCATACAGGGTACGTTCACTGCGTCCCAGTGCCCTGGTTGCCTCTATATCGACAGAAAATGAAGGTGACGGTGTTGTTTCTTCCATCGTAATCGTCAACTTAAAATCAGGATCTTCCAGGGATCTGAGCCTGATATCTGCCAGACTTGGAGTCCTTGAATTGAAATCATAAGTCATATTATATCCCAGTTCATCATAATATATTCCTCCATCAAGAATGGCCTCAGGGATTCCTGTGACGCCATATAAGGTTCCCCTGTTAAGTGCAGGAAACGGCGTTTCGATATTGAATTCATCCGGTTCGCTTCCGGCTGCATGATATTGCACATCAATGACATCCGGTGCTGCGTCATTCATGATCTTCATGATTGTTGAGTCAGCATCTGTACATAAGCCAGTATTGGCGTTGGTAAAGTATTCGAGCAGGGAGAACCTGGTACGCTGCCTGATATTGAAATTATCAAAGGCAAATCCTTCGTAGGTTCCAGTAAGGCTGTTACCTATGGTAGCGTAGGCTATCCTGAACCGGACTTCTTTCTCATCTTCCACCTCATCAATCTGATGTGCGGCCTCTACCCAATCATCATCCACGACACCTGTCCATCCTGTTTTCTCTTCCTCATCATCACCAATATAGGTATAGATGTTTTTTGCATGATACCAGTCCTTTCCTCCATCATCCAAATCACCGACATTGTGCCATGTTGCACCTTGATCAATTGTGTACTGCAAGGCAGCACCGTCCCATAGATCGGCCAATGATCGTTTAATATCCATGGAAATCATGGGCCGGTTAAAGTTTTCAAAATTGAAACAGGGGGAAAGAACCCAGGAATTCTCCGGGGTCCTGTTCTCAGGCAGGCTGGTATACCAGGCCCGCATACCCGATGCTGCATTTTCGGGAAATTCATCCGGGTTTACAGGATCGAAAGTCCAGCTGTTCTGTGGCGTTCCTGCTATGGTTACCCAATCATTCTGCTCAAGCTCAAAACCTTCAAAATATGGTTCCTGTACCAGCAGGTAAGTAGGGCTGAGTGAGATTGTCCTTTCAGTAGAGTCAGTGCAACCTGCTTTTGTGCTTATTCCGTAGCCAATCGTGTAAATGGTATCAGAGAAAGCATAAGAAATTTGATTGCCGCTTGTCTCAGATCTGAAGATCTCCGTCCCTCCCCTCTTTATATTCCATGTCCACGAAACCACGCTGTCAGTTCCTTGCAATATTTCTGTCCCTGTCAAAATAACGGGATCGTCAGACTGACAATCGCTGTTCCAGATGAATTCAGCATTAGTCTTTGGCAAGATCTGGATGGGCCTTGAAAGCTGGTCATTGCAGTCGGCATTATAAGCGGTCAGTACGACCGTATAGGTACCGGTATCATAATCATGAGTCGGATCCTTTTCGTTGCTGACATCTTCCGGAGCCCTGGAAGGATCATCCAGGTACCAGAGGTATGAAATGGCCGTATCTGTTCTGTTTACAAACTGTACTGTTCCTCCATCCACCGATACACAGGGTTCCTCAATGGTGAAATCAGCGATCGGGGCATCCTGTATGATCAGTTCCACAGAATCACTTACCCGACAAAGCTCGACAGATGTATGCTCATAAAAAATCAATATGCTATCTTCATAAACAAAATCAGGATAAAACATATATCTCCCTGAGTCTGAAACAACACCAGGACCGGTAAAAGTATACCCGGACTCATAATTACCGCTCAGTTCAAAAGGTTCTACATTCTGACACATGGTGGTAGACAAAATGAGATCTATCTGGGCAGGTTCCAGGTATTGGATGGTTAAATCACGGGGGATGGTAAACGGCTGTCCACCATCCATGAATGTATACCTTATGGTTATCGTCCTATCTGCTGACAGGTTATATAAAGCCGGACGAAGGATGGCCGTATTATTGCCAAGATCTTCAAAGGCCCCTGAAGGAGGTGTTGGAATGACGGAAAAACTGCCTGTGGTACCGGCAACATTGGAACCTGTGATCATAAATGTTTCATCATTGAAACAGGCAACATCTCTTTCGGGCTGGATGAAGCCTCTGTCCGCTACCACGTTTACTATCCTGGTATCTGAACTGGTACAGGAATTGGCATCGGTCACACTATAGGTTATTTCATGCGGGCTATTGACCGTATCTGCCAATCCCGGATCAAAGAACCAGGGTGGACCTCCCGTGATTCCCGGACCAGTAAATATATTTATTATACCTTCAAGAGGTGTGTATTCCAATTCAATAGCTTCTCCCTCAAGGGGATAAGTCGATTGAAGGTTTAAAATTTGAACATCGGGAAGCTCATGTACTGTAATCAGGGCATTTCCTGTACCCGTATTTTCATTGCCGGTTCCGTCTTCAACGCGCTCAACCGTATAATCGGTAGTAACCTCAGGCTGCATCCAGGGCCGGTATGTTGCTTGTGAGGTGGTTACAACAGTTCCATCTGACATATCCAATATCCATGGCGGGGTCCCACTCAGGAGGATGGCTATCCTGGCAGAATCACCCTGACAGATCTCAGCTGAACCACTCACTGAAGCAGATGGCCGGTTGGTTGCGATGGAAACGGTATTTGGATCCAGTTCGGTAAATGGCACACTTGTATTAACAAAGGGATCAGCATCCTGCAGTACGATATTGATGGCCAGAAATCCAGGTGCGACTGCCTGATCCTCTTCCCCTACGATATAAGTATACTGGTAAAACCCAGTGCCAAGATCAGTGAATGTCAAATGCAGGGGTTCAACTGGTACATTATTGACACGGGTGTTATCATGATTCCTGTACCCGGCCTGATCGGCAAATACAGTTATTAACAGGCTGTCACCAATATTCATGATGCCAGAAGTCGGACTCACAGATGCCTGTGTGATCAACGGTCTGGAAGCATCAATGCTCAGGTTATTCGGAGGATCGAGCCCGGAAAAGGGACTACTCACATTCCCTGCGTTATCCACAGCCCCGATGGAAATGGCAAAACCTCCTGCACTCACCTCATTATCACCTTCCTGAACAATATATGACAGGCGATATCTGCCTCCTCCCACAGGTGTGATGGTGATAGCGGGACTGGCAATGGGTAAGGTATTCACGATGGATGCCGGATCGAAGGAATAATCAGATTCATCCGCCTGTATCCACATGGTGATTTCGGAACCGATATTCTGCGGCCCGGTATTCTGCGTAAAGATATAATCAATCTCAGGCCTGTTAGCGTCTATGGGGTCATTGTCCTGAACAATATAAGCATTCGTATAGATTTCCCCGGGAATGGTTCCATTCATTAATTGCAAATCCATCACATGAATATCCTCGGATGCGGCATAATCAAGTCCACCTTCAGTAACTGTAAAACTGGTGAGATAGGTGGTTGCATCCTGCGGTGTCACGGGATTTAATGAATATCCTCCAATGACCCCACCACTCAAAGTGAAATCATTACCCTCGTCATTCTCCACGTATATGGTAACCTGTACATTAGATCCAATGCGCATGGTGTCATTGGGGATGCTCACACCAGTAACAACAGGCTCGAGGCCATATGCTATACTGAGTGAGCTGCTTGTCAGATCTGTACCGGATTGTGTTAGAACGGCATCGTCTGTAACAATACGGAAATTAGGGAAATTAACATCAAAGTCAGTCCCATTAAAATCAAGTTCCAGGTTCACACTTGTTGTTGTTGGCGTCCCTGAAATAGATCCTATGCTGAGCCCTGTTGGATAGTTAACCCCTGCTGTACCACTTGGCCAAAAATTACCTGCCACAAGGCTGCCCGGGCTTGTGAAAGTTTCTTCAGAGAGTGAAATAGTTACGATACTACCATCCAGTGTATACTCGGTTAAAGTAGGACCGGACAGGTTGGCAGTGGGATTCTCAGCAGTCGCACTAATGGTAAGCCGGTTGCCAGGTGTCAGGACACCCGAAGATGTCTGTACCAGGTCTAAATTACTTATGGTGATATAGAAATTTGTAAAATCTGAATCAAAATCCGCTCCGCTATAGGCTAGCGTTACCACAGCCACAGTAGCATTGGTTCGGCTGACAGACCCAATGCTGAGTCCGGCAGGATAATTGGTCCCTGAGGTACCCCCCAGGAAAAAATTGCCTGCATCCAGTGTTGCATCATAAGATTCATTCGATAATGTGATGGTAACCTCCGCACCATCCAGGTTGGACTCGGTCAGGGCCGGAGAGGCTGAGAGGGTGGCTGATTCCTGGAAAGCTGCCACAGGTAAAGCATTTGAATTCAAAGATCCGATAAGAGTCATGGTCAATTCCACGGCACTTATTTGTACACTTAAACTATGGTCAGAATCAAAATCACCAGGGGTAAAAGCGAGGTTAATAGTAGCCTGGGTGGCAGAATTCCATGTCACGCCAGATACAGAAGTACCTGTTGGTGCCCCAATCAGGGTAAAATTACCCACTGCCAGGACGGCATCAACAAATGTTTCTCCTCCACCCAATGTCAGGGTGAGGGCTGAACCATTCAGGTTTGCTTCGTTCATCGCCGGAGTAACAGTGATTGTGGCTGTTTGCCCGAAGGCAGTTGAAGAGGCGAGAAATCCGAGAACAATGAAAAATAGGAATCTGTGAAATAGGCAGGTGTGCAGGTTTGTGTAAATATTTTTTATCATGATGGATCCTTTATATTTTTGGATACTGTGGAACAGTAGCATTGGTTCAGTATGTTCCCCTTATAAATCTACTTTCCCTTATTAAATATTGTGTAAGTTCAAATTTAATTAAGGAAATCGAAAGAATCAGGAAAAAATGATAAGATGGTCTGGATTTTTGATTAAAGGCTATCCTGCTCCACTAAAACTCAAAATAGCCTGTTTTTTGCCTAATAAATATAGGATAGGAATTTGCTACCTGACTTCCGTATAATCGAATTTGACTTTCAGCTTGCTCTCTATGAATTCTCCCAATTCAAGAACTTCTCCGTCACCATGCTCATAACACCAGTTGAAAACGATATCAGCTGAATTTTCTGAGTTGTGATAGGCTGCCAATATTTTCAATATGTCGAATATACTCTTTGTGGAGGCCGTATCACAATATTCCATCTCAATGGTCACTTCGGTCACCGGTGGTGGTTCTTCAAGATACTCTATGACACGGTCTTCAACAGGTTTATAAAACTGCTTGGGATACTCGGTGATAGATCTGCCCCTGATAAGGAAAGTTCCTGCTGTCAAGTGAATTCTGGGAGTTTTCTCAGTTTCTTCAATAAGAAGTTCTACCATTTGCAAAATAATTTAAGCTTGAAGTTAGGAATTTTTTCTTTTTATTCCCTCAAATCTTTAAAATTATCCAGGAATCCTGAATAATTCCCATTAATCTCCAGCTTTTCTAATTACATCATATTCCAGGTAGTTTTCATGGAAATAACTGAACCTTTTACCATCACTATTCTTTAAAAAATGTGCTGAATTTTCCCATTTTAAGGGTTCTCGTCTAGGTTCATTCTAAATACCGGAAATTCATTACAAGATCAGTCCACAGTAAGAGGATGTTCATGGCAGAAATTAGACTATTCGTCAAAGGAAAATGAATTGACGAAAATAAGGCAAAAATTCAGCCTGCTGAAATGACCAAAATATACTGTTCGCATGTTTCTGATTATCAATAGATTGGCAGAATGGGTATTTTTCCCACCTTGGTTAACGCTTTGATTTCCTGGATTATTGAAAATCTCGATTTGATTAAAAACTTTCTTAATAGAGTTTAATGGAATATTTTTATGTAACGATTTATGAAGATGATTTTATAAGTCCAAAACCGACCTTTAAAAATAACAATAGAATAAAATGGCCAATTCCATCACAACAACCAAAGAGGTTCCTTCAGTGATCCCATTGAAACAGCAAGAGCATGTTTCTGATCAATCCATTTTGCTGAAGACCATCAGGAATGAGGCGGGCGAAAAAGTAGCCGAATATATCTCAGAAGTTCTCAACCTGAAAGCCATTAATAATATAAATACCTTATTAATGCCATCGACCCTGTCCTTGCCATCGGATAATGTAATCATTGACGGGGTTAGGGCCGTAGTTGATCTTAAACTTCTTAACAGAACCAGGTATATTAATAAATATATAAAGGGGATTAACCAGATCCTGCCTGACGGAGGTTTATATGTTGCCAGGTTTGAGAGCCAGCGTCAGCGTGAAGAAAGGTTTTTTTCACACAAATGCGGGTTTATATCTAAAATTGAGAAGTTCCTGGATTTTGGAGTACATCGTGTAATTCCCAGACTGAAATATTTCAAGAAGATCTATTTTGCCATAACCAAGGGTAAATACAGGGTTGTTTCTCTGGCTGAAGCCATGGGTAGAATTGCATCATGTGGTTTTGCACTTATCGAACACAGGCAAATTGATGGATTCACCTTTGCCATTGCCATGAAGACCCGTCTGCCATTAACAGGATATACTCCTACTTACGGGCCATTAGTCCGTTTGAACAGGATTGGGAAAAATGGAAAAATTATTAAAGTTTACAAATTCAGGACCATGCATCCATTCTCTGAATTTATCCAGGATTATGTGGTAAAGATGAATGGGTATAATAAGGTAGGCAAACCTGCCAATGATTTTCGCGTAACTTCCTGGGGAAGACTATTCAGGAAATACTGGCTGGACGAAGTTCCACAGGTTCTGAACGTCCTGAAGGGCCAGATGCGGATTGTAGGTGTAAGGCCGCTGAGCCCAACGCGTTTCAATGAGCTGTCTGAATTCCTGAAAACTGAAAGGGTGAGGGAAAAGCCCGGGTGCATTCCACCCTATGTTTCCCTGAATATGCCATCCGCTGATACGAATGTTAAGGCAGAAGTACTTTACATGTGGGAAAAGGCTATACAGGATAATCGTCTCAGCAGATCTGCTGTGAATTTGAGATTCTTCTGTTCGGCTGTTTATAATATTGTTACAAACAGGATCGTAAGTGCCTAAAAAACAATAAATATCTACATATCCTTCAGTCCGGCCCACCTGATGATATCTAATGAGATAATAATCACTATTGAAGAATAAAAACCATATTTTTGTATCTTAAAACGATTTAACAATAACCTTTATTTTAAATTCAATGAATATCTCCAGCAGAATTATCATCACCCTAATACTCGGTCTCACGATCCTGTCTTCCTGTGTACCGAACAGAAAACTTATCATTTTACAGGAAAATGCAAAAGCTCCCAGTACAATGAGTACGGAGGCCTCTCCTGACGAGGAACAACATATAAAAGCAGGCGATGAACTCTATATCAGGATCAACAGTATGGATGAGTATACCGAGTATTATAATATCACATCCGGTACTGGAACATATGGACAGTATGATCCATCGCTGCTAAGTTATACTGTTGAAATCAACGGGACGGTTTTTCTGCCAATGATAGGAAACATTTATGTGACAGGCTTTACCCTTGAAGAGGCCGGTAAGAAAATCCAGGAGATGTATAAAGGCTATTTGAACCAGCCGGCAGTCAATGTAAGGTTTGTGGAAAAGACAGTAACCGTAATAGGAGAAGTAACTGACCCCGGGGTTTACACATTTACCAGGAAAGAAATACCCATCTTCGAGGCACTTGCCTGGGCCAGGGATATGACCGTATATGGCAACAGGAACGAGGTATTGATCATACGTGAAGAAGACAATATTATATACCGGCACAGGCTGGACCTCACAGATCCAAATGTACTTTCGTCAAAATACTATAACATTCAAGCCAATGATATCGTATACGTTGAACCATTGAAGCGGCGCGTATGGGGTTTTGCTGAGGCGCCATTGCCTTTAATGCTTACGGCAGTAACAACTGTAGTATTGGTATTGAGTTATATTCAAAGATAATTATCAGTGGAAGAACAAAATACATCTAACAACATCTCAGGAAATTTTATTGATGCTAAGGAGGTAATAAAATTACTCTGGAGAAACTGGCATTTATTTGCATTTTTCTTAACCCTGTCATTGGGCATCGCTCTGCTCATCTATAATTACGCACCAGCGAAGTACGATATAGGAGCGACTGTTAAGATTAATATTCAGGAAACGGCAGAAAATGACCAGTTTGGGAACCTGGAAGGTTTAAGGCTTGCCCCTCCAGCAAAAGATTTTGAAAACGAGCTTCTTGTGCTTAGTTCCTCATCCATCATTGAAGACGTCGTTAAAACACTTAATCTAACTACATCTTATTTTGTCAAGGATAAGTACTTCAAAAAGGAAATATATGATGCATCCCCATATATCGTGGCATTAACCGAAGATCATGTCCAGCCAATCAAGGTACACTTTAAGATTGAAATAATAGACGAACAGGAATACAGAATAAACGCAGATGAGAAGAAAGTTGAATTATACAATTATTCAAACCATCGGGTATCGCAGGAATTAGCTGACCTGGATCTCGATGAAACTTTCCGGTTTGGTGAATTGGTTGAAAATGAAAATATGTCCTTCAAGGTGATATTGAATTCTGAATTTGATGTTAATACTGCCATGGACCGGAAGTATTCATTCATGCTCACAGCTCTGTATGACCAGATCGCAATGATGCAGGAGACCATCACTATTGAACCTGCCAGTGAAGAATCAACCGTAGCCTATGTAAATATCACCGGTAAAAATATTATTAAATCAGTCGATTTCCTTAATTCCCTTTTTGAAAACTATATTTTCCAAAACCTGGAGAAGAAAAATTTCCTGGCCACCAACACCATTGATTATATTGAGGACCAGCTTGCCAGTATCAGTGATTCACTGCTGTTTACTGAGCAACAACTACAGGATTTCAGGCGGAATTACCAGGTATTGGATATTGCTGAGAAAGCGAACAGGATGTATCTGCAGCTGGATGAATATGAGACTCAGGAACGCGATCTTGAAAGGCAACATACTTATTACAGCCAGATCCAGGAGTATTTTACCAGAAATATGAACTCTTCTGATCTGCTGGCACCCTCCTCGATGGGAATCGAAGATCCGGTAATAAATTCACTGATTCAGCAACTGACCACCTCCAATACAGATAGAAACACATTAATTGCACAGAACCAGCAATTGAGTCCTGCTTTCGCTACCCTGGATGCAACGATTGAAAATCTCAAAACCAGCATCTCTGAAAATATTCGCTACAGCATTAGTAATACACAGGTTCAGTTGAATGAGGTCAAAGGCAGGATAAGCCTGCTGAATGCCGAAATAAATAAACTCCCCCAACGTCAACGGGAACTTATTGGGATTGAAAGGCAGTTTAATTTAAGTAACGAAATTTATACTTATCTTCTTCAAAAGAGGGCAGAAGCACAGATCATTAAAGTGTCAAACCTTCCGGATAGTGAACTCATTGAATACCCGAAATATCTCGGAAAAGCATTCCCGGATGCAACCATTACCTTTGCGCTGGCAATTTTCCTTGGATTTATGATCCCGATTGCCATCATCTTCTTCCGTTCCTTCTTTAATGAAACGGTAAGGACCAGGGAGGATGTAGAGCGTATTTCCCCATTCCCGGTGGTTAGTGAAATTCTGCATCACAAATCCTCAGTATTCCAGAATGTCATCACTGAATTTCCTTTATCCCCGACCACAGAATCATTCCGGTCAATCAGGACAAGTCTGATTTTACAGTCAGCGGACAGGAGTTCGAAGGTTATCCTGGTTACATCCTCGATCAACGACGAAGGAAAATCATTTTGTTCCCTGAACCTGGCAACCAGTTTTACATCTCTGAAACAACCCACAATACTGGTGAATCTGGATTTACGTAAACCAGATATTTTTATTGATAAGCTGGGAACAGAACCCCTGGTAAGTATTCACAATTATCTCGCAGAAAATGCCAAGCTGGATGATCTGATCATGAATACAGAAATACCCAACCTGGACTATATTGCTTCCAATGAGATCAATGCTGATCCGGTAGAAATGCTTGCATCCCAGAAATTTGCCGAGCTAATACAACGATTAAGGGAGTATTATGCTTTTATCATTATTGATACGCCACCTATCGGTCCGGTGGGAGATGCATTTGTGGTCATGCAATATTCAGACATAAACCTTTATATCTCAAGGGCCAATTATACGAACTGGAAATTTATGCGTAAGAAGCTTATGGAATTGCATCAGAAAAAACATGAAAATGTCCATGTCATATTAAATGATGTCAGGCCAAAATGGTTATCCGGTCCTACCACCTATTATACATATACTTACGGTAAGAGTAAAAAGAATCTTTTCGCCAAGATATATAGTAAAATATCTAAATTGACGTCTGCGAAGAGTGCCTGATAAAGGTCTTTTATTTTACCTTCTTCCCTGTTGCGGCAAAATTGACCCGTTCACGAAATTCAATTTTTTGGGGGACTTTATAAGAAATGAGTTCAGCAGCACATTTCATATCTTCGTTATCGAGACACCCTGGCCTGTTTTTCACAGGATTTTGTCTGGCATTTTGTCTGGGATTTTGTCTGGGATTTTGTCTGGGATTTTGTCTGGGATTTTATCTAGGATGCTGTCCTCCATCTCCTATTTCTCAGTATGATGTATATTCCAGAGCAAGCTGACCGATACAATCCTGTCTAATAGGGTCTTAAGGAGCTATTAGCCGTTTCTTGAACTACCAGATCGTCTGTGGCATCAATAAACCTTCTTACAGATTCCATAATGTAATCCGCTTCAGCTTCCAGGATCCCGGTGATGCAGGTGCTTTGCAATGTGTGTTGTGCCTGTCCGGATAGCTGTAGGATGTCAGGCATTGGGCCAGGATGTATTTCGGTTTTCATGGCGGTTAGATCTCTAACTTTTTTCGCAATCAATGAGCAACGCTGAATGTATCTTTGCCCTGTTCCGGAAGCCATTCTCAAACGAGCAGTGATCCTCAGGTAACCGTCTTCGATCGAAACGCTGTAGTTATTCCTGCCAGTGCTGATATGCAGCGTGTTTTCCGCAAACCAGGGTGCAGCTCTTTTGAGCTGTTCCCTGATGCTAAGCATAATCTTTTTCAGGTCTGCGGCCGGCTGGCCGGCTATTGTATCACAGTGAACAGGTTCGCCAATGTGGATATACCTGTGATAGAAACCTAATAAGTCATTGTATTCGGTCCAGGTTTCCGTGGCATATCCAATTTCCAGGGAGTTGATCTCAGAACTTAGCAGTAAATTCATGGAAGTTACAATGCCATATCTTTCATTCAGGTAAAGTTTGCTGTGAAGGTGAGGGATCTTTTTATAGGGCAGTGCCAATTGATCCAGATCACGATAGGTGGCTGTGTTGTCAGGGTCGTCCCTGACATATATCTCTGTGAGGATCTTTCTGGTTTTCAATTCATTGACCTTGTTCACAAATTTATACCATTTCGAAATCTTCATATAAGGAGATACAATGATAACCCTTTCATCACTCTCATCGAGCAGTGTGAGGATCCTGGCAGAAATTTCAGAAGGTTTGATCAATTTCACGCTTGTTTGATTTTTCTGCTGATTTGACTGATAATTCGCTGATTTGACTCATAATTAACTATCTAGGGTTGGCCTTTTATTAGTATATGGTACTGAGATGCTGATATCGACATTAAGGATGAAAAAAAATCAGAGATAGATATAAATTATCCAATTATTAGCTATATTGATGAATATTAGCATAAAAAATATCTTTTGAGGGATATTTTTTATGCTAATAATAGCAAATAAGAATAATAATCAGATAATAAATATCCTTTTGCCATGAATTGGAACATTATTAAGCTGTTCTCAAGCAGAAATATGTTTGGTTTTACATTTCAGGATGTAACGAGGGCATTTCCGGAGAAGAACCGTGTTCATCTAGCCAAGATACTTGCAGAGATGGTTAACAAGGGTATGCTATGTAAAATTACCCGGGGGAGTTACCATATCATTCCTGTTAATGCAGATCCGGAAAACTATGCTCCTGATGGGCATCAGGTGGCAAAATACCTGATGCAGAATAAGGAGTATTATATCGGGTATGCTTCAGCGATAAAGATCCATGGGCTAACGCTCCAATCTGAGGCCAAATCTGAGGCCAAATCTGAGGCCAAATCTGAGGCCAACTGAGGCCGGAACCGAGGCCGGAACCGAGGCCAGATCTGAGGCCAGGGAATATGTGGTCACCAAAAAGCAGATGAAACCGTCCATCAGGAGTTTTGGAGGAATTACATATCAATTCATTCAGCATGACACAACCCGTTTTTTCGGCTTCACCAGCATCTGGATAAACCAGTTTGAGAAAGCGATGGTAAGTGATTTGGAAAAAACCATCGTAGATATTGCTACCAAACCCCAGCTTTGTGGAGGCATCGTTGAGGTTGGGAATGCCATATCCCAGGCGAAGGACCGGACAGATCATGATAAGCTGTTTTATTATTTCGCGAGGAATTTGAATAAGTCCGCGAAAAAAAGATTCCTTTTCCTCACCGATTTATTGGGTTTGAGATGGACTGCTGAACACGAAAGAATGATGGAAGAGTTGGGAACAGGCATCTCATTATTGGATCCGGCGGCACCGGACCAAGGAAGAAAAATGAAGAAATTTGGATTAAAAATCAA
>CAVVYS010000013.1:0-91469 GCA_963752525.1 uncultured Bacteroidaceae bacterium
TGTGGATCCTGTCCACATTAAGATGAAAGTCCTTCATCGAAAAATACCCTGATGTTCTCATCCCTGATTCCTGGACCAATAGTTGTCTCAGTCTGGTGTCTAAGGCCAAAATATCTGTCCCATGGCCAGTAAATCTTTGCAAGATAACGGGATTCCCGAAAATAGCGAGATCCACGATAATAACGGGACACCCGAAAACACCAAAACTAAAATCCTATAAAACTGATTATACACGACTTAAAAATTCGCCTAGAAAGAAGTGATGCAAACAAGACTAAAAAGAGTATCATCCCCAAGATATATAGTAAAATATCTAAATTGACGTCTGCGAAGAGTGCCTGATAAAGGTCTTTTATTTTACCTTCTTCCCTGTTGCGGCAAAATTGACCCGTTCACGAAATTCGATTTTTTGGGGGACTTTATAAGAAATGAGTTCAGCAGCGCATTTTTTCTGGATTTCTTCCTTGAGCTGATCTTTGTCTGCCGTTGATACCAGGGTGACTTCTGCTTTCAGTAATTCTCCAAGCATATCATCAAACTCTCCGGTGATGGTACAATCAACTACCTCTGGAAGGGTCAGGATAACTGATTCTACTTCTTTGGGACTAACCCTATTGCCTCCCACCTTGATGATTTCCTTTGTCCTGGCGGTAATGAAAAAAAATCCATCTTCATCTTTTTGTGCCAGGTCACCAGTAAACAACCATCCATCTTTCAGCGTTTTGGCTGTCAGCTTTTCATCATTCAGGTATCCCAACATGATATTATCACCGCGGGCAACAATCTCCCCGACCTCACCGTCAGCAACCGGCTGACCGTCCTTATTAAAAATATCCATTTCCACACCTGGAATTCCTTTGCCCATTGATCCGATTTTCTCCGGAAGTAATTCGGGCGGGAGATAGGATAAACGTGCCGTGGCCTCGGTTTGTCCATACATTACATAAAAAACGACATCAGGGAAAGCATCCCTGAATTCTTCTATGAATACATCATGCAGCTTACCTCCAGCCTGGGTCACATATCTCAGGTATGGCAGCTCCATGGACTTGAAAGAAGTTGAATTCCTGAGCAGCAATTGAAAATGGCTGGGAACACCAGAAAAACCGGTGCACTTGTATTTATTAAGATCATCCAGGACGGATCCAAGGAAGATGAATGTATTATTCAGGACAACTGATCCCCCAACTCTGAGATGGGTATGTAGCAAGGACAATCCATAACAATAGTAGAAAGGCAAAACGATTTCAATGGTATCTTCAGAAGTCAGGCTCAGATACTCCAGGATGGAGTCAGTATTAGCGATCAGATTCCTGTGGCTGAGCATAACACCCTTTGGTTCTCCTGTCGAGCCTGAGGTGAAGATAATTTCAGCCAGTCGTTTATCATCAAAGTCAGTATCCTCGGTGAACTTTTCACCTCCTTTTGACCACAACTCCGCAAGATCATCTTCATCATAGAGGGTGACCCCATCCAGGCTGAATTTTGGCTTCAGCCTTTTTGAGATAAAGGCGATGGATGGTTTGCACTGGTCAATGATGTAATCAAGATTTTTCTGTTCTATGTCAGTATTCAGGGGAACACATACATTGCCAGACTTAAAGATGGCAAGATATGGTATGAGAAACAATGAAGAATTGGGAAACAAAATAAGGACATTATTATCTACCCCAATCTCTTCCTTTATGCTAGCTGCCACTGCCAGGCTTTTTGTAAAAATATCCTGGTAGGATGCAGTTTCCGCCCTACCCAGGATCAGGTCCTTGTCCAGCAATTTGGAATCCTGGAAGAAATAATCAAATACATTCATGATGGCCTGTTGGATTTGCCGCTTAATAATCCGTGATGGGAGACATTCTCAGGTACTCCGTGGTCTTCATTCTTCTCTTAAAATTATTATAGAGCTTTTCTATTTCATCTGTGGTTTTGCCAAAAACCTTACCCACTTCTTCGGGACTGTATCCGTTCTCCCAGGCATACCATAACTGGTCCATCTGCTCATAGGGCATCTGGAAGAAGAATTCCTCCTGTGTTTGCTCTGCACTGTAAGTGTCTGTGGTTGGAGTCCTTGTGATAATTTCTTCAGGAACACCGAGGTATTCAGCAAGCTGGTAGACCTGTCCCTTATAGAGTTTCCCGATGGGGAAAAGATCAGCGCCACCGTCACCGCCCTTCACAAAGAATCCCTGGTCGACTTCATGTTTATTGGCAGTTCCTATAACGGCGTAATGCAGACGATCAGCATGATAATACAGCATGGCCATCCTGCTCCTTTGCTTAAAATTCGATGAAGCAACGATCTGGAGAAATTCACTTGAGGGCAGGTTCTCTGACTTGCTGACTCCATCCTTGTCTATGATGGTCACAATAAACACCGGTGGTAGATACTGGCTCAGGTTCTTTTCACTGATCCCGATCTTCATTGTATGAGTTTCCGGAGTATATTCAGGAAATACCTGCTTGACAGCTTCATCACGTCTTTCATAACACTTGAATCCCGCCAAGGCTCCAGTAATATTTTCAGTAACCGTTTCTATGCCTAGTTTCCTGGCCAGAATGCCAGCAAAATCTGCACTATCTGAACTTGATTCCTTTTCGGGGAGCATTATTCCGAATACCTTGTCCGCACCAAAAGCTTTAACGCTCAATGCGACTGACACTGATGAATCAATGCCACCGCTTATACCGACGACGGCACCACGACGCATAAGTCTCTGATGAACATCCTTTTGCATTTTTGCAACAATGGTATTAACGACTGATTCAACATCTTTGAGTACGATCAGGTCTTTTGAGAAAGGTATTTTCTGATTGGTCATAACTATTTAGTTAAATACTGGTTGAGTAACTATTTTAAGATTATTTGGTTCCGGTTTTGACAACGCGGGGATATTATTAATAAATTGATCTGCAAGCAATTGTGTTGAAAGGATGGCCGTAACAGCCATGCCGTCAACTTCTGATAATTGCCCGCCTTTTCTTATCCTGTCAAGCAGGTTCTTGACCTGTTCGAAATCGAAGATCCCCGAGTCTTGTATGCCCCCCGAGGATAAAAGCTGCCTTACATAATCCGGGGCAGATTCAGCGCAGAAAGTGTCCAGTGTCGGCGCCCTGTAGGCCTGTTTTGCCCTGTTTACGATGGCACCCGGCAATTCATTCCGCATGAGCTCCTTTAGGATTTTCTTTTCTGTCATCCCGCTTAATTTAAACTCGTCTGGCAGAGAGCTAGAAAATTCAATTACCCTGTGGTCCAAAAACGGATATCTTCCTTCCACCGAGTTGGCCATGGCCATCCGGTCTCCCTGTGATGACAGAAGGTATCCTGACAGGAAGATATTTACTTCGAGCCATTGTGCCTTTTGCAATACACTGTAGCGGTTAAAATCTTTCGGCAGTAAACCTGTCAATTCTTCCATCGGATCGTATGATCCCATATCGGATTTGTAATCAGCATTCAGGTAGCTAATGATCCTTGAGGTATTGTTCCAGCGAAGCAGGTGGGAATAATAGGGAGAATCCGTATCCTGCAGCCGGTACCCAAAGAACATTCTCAGCATGTTGGCGCTGGCGTTACTGATCTGCGGAATATAAGGATACAATTTCTTGAGCAATAAGGGCCGTATCTTTGAATCGGGATATTTCGCCCAGAATGACCTGATCACTGCCTCTTTAAATATATTGTATCCGGCAAACATTTCATCAGCACCTTCACCTGTGATAACGACCTTATAATCATTTTCACGTACACTTCCTGACAGGAAATACATAGGCGTAGGAGCAGTCCGCAGCAATGGCATCTCCGCGTGCCAGACAATATCAGGAAACTTATCGGCAATGCTCTCATCCGTACATTGTATGGCCGTATGATCAGTTTTAAAATGCTTAACGGCAATATTCTGGTAGGAAGATTCATCAAAATCCTTATTGGCAAAGCCGATTGAGAATGTCCTTAGCATATCCGGCACTATCTTCTGGATATATCCCGTGGTCAGGCTGGAATCAATGCCTCCGCTTAAATAAGCTCCAACCGGCACATCAGCCCTTAACCTGAGACGGGCAGCATCATGGAAGATGGCATCCAGCTCGGTAATGGAACTGGCAAGATCCTTGCCTGAGGCATTGATGGCCTCGGTCAATGAAAGGGTCCACCAGGAGTGAATGCTGATCTTTTCATTGCGCAGCAGCATGTAATGGCCCGGAGGCAATTCATAAATATCCTCAAAAATAGTATTCGGGGTAATGGTAGTCCAGAATGTATACACCTGAGCGAGGGACCGGGGTGACAGTTTCATCTCAACATCCGGGTGCTCAAGCAAAGATTTTAGCTCAGAACCGAAAACAAACGAACCATTCATCTGGGTATAAAACAATGGTCTTATACCTACCCTGTCTCTTGCCAGAAATAATTCCCTTTTCTCAGTATTCCAGATGGCCAGTGCAAATTGCCCGTTCATCTTATGAAGGCAATCTGGTCCGAATTCCTTGTACAGGTGCAGAACAACTTCTGTATCGCAGGTGGTCTGGAATTTATGCCCCCTGGCCAGAAGTTCCTCCCTAAGCTCAATATAATTAAATACCTCTCCGTTAAAAACGATCCAGTAAATACCGTCCTCATCCGAAATGGGCTGTTGTCCGGTAGCAAGGTCGATTATGCTTAAGCGTACATTGCCTAAGGCAACATTTTGTCCGAGGAAAATACCACTTTCATCAGGACCCCGGTGCTGTATCCTGGCAAGCATTCTCTTGAGGATATCCGGAGCCTGGGAAGGATCATTAGTTGCGTTATATATTCCAGCTATTCCACACATGTGATCAACGAAAAGTTAGGATCAGGAAAGTTTCTGCGAAACAAAATTTGTTATCGCACTTATTGTCTCAAAGTTTTCTTCAACCAGGTCTGTATCCTGGGTTGCAATGCCAAATTCTTCTTCAAGAAAAGTGATCAGAGTCATCAGTCCCATAGAATCAAGTATACCTTCTTTGAAGATCATTGTGTCATCTTCAATCTTGTTTTGATCACTGAAAGAAGAACTTAAGATATGCTCAATCACTTTGCCTTTAACAGATTCAATTTCAACCATAACATTGTCCATTTAGAGTTTTCTTTTTTTGCTAATACGAGTGAATAAATATAATGACTTCAATACAAGAGTCAACCCTGTATATCGGCAATTTTACTAAAAGGTTCCATGATTTTATGAAAAAATTTTTTTTTTTGATGAAGACCCGGATATCAATAGTATAAAACATCTTTTCTGTTACTAATATTTCTGGTACTTCAGCAAATATTTGTTCGATTTATATTTATTTGTGTTGAAACAAAACCATATCAAGTCCGTAATAAGGTTACAAATTATTTACCGACACGCTTCATGCTTTTCAATTCTTTTATTTTCTTATTGTTTCTGGCTGTTGTTCTGCCCTCATATTATCTGCTCAAAACCAGGAAAAGCAGGAATATTCTGTTATTAGTAGCCAGCTATGTTTTCTATGGATATTGGGACTGGAGGTTTTGTTCACTGCTTCTAATATCCTCTGTAATAGACTTCCTGGTGGGACAGGCCATGTATAAAACCCAGGTGAAGTCCAGGAAGAAACTTCTGCTACTGGTCAGTTTAATGGCAAACCTGGGGATCCTTGGATTTTTTAAATATTTTAACTTCTTCATTGAATCCTTTGAATCCATTGCGGCCGTATTCAATTATAATCTTGATTTTCTGCATCTCAATATTATACTGCCCGTAGGGATATCTTTTTATACCTTTCAGACCTTATCATATACCATTGACATATACCGGGGACGGTTAAAGCCGACAAAAAGATTTCTGGATTTTGCCTTATTCGTCTCATTTTTTCCACAATTGGTTGCCGGTCCGATTGAGAGAGCAGCCAACCTGCTTCCCCAGATCTCAACCAAAAGAAAAACCACCAATGAGCAGTTCCTTGATGGTTCCATTCTCATAGTATATGGTCTGTTCAAGAAAGTAATGATTGGTGATGCTGCCGGAAGATATGTCGATCACATTTTTACCCACATGGAACTGTATTCATCCTGGGAGATTGTATTTGCCTTGTTTATGTTCTCCATCCAGATCTATGCAGACTTCTCCGGGTATTCGAATATTGCAAGAGGTACGGCTAAACTGTTTGGATATGAAATCATGAAAAATTTCGAACAACCCTACCTTTCAACCAATATTACAGAATTCTGGAGAAGATGGCATATTTCACTGTCTTCCTGGTTAAAGGACTATTTATACATCTCACTTGGAGGAAATCGCAAAGGGAATAACAGGACTTACCTGAACCTGGGGATCACCATGATATTGGGTGGACTGTGGCATGGGGCAAGTTGGACTTTCGTCATATGGGGAATACTGCATGGAGTATACCTTGCTGTACATAAATTCTTTACAAGGGGGAAAAAGATCGTATCCGATAACAAGCCTTTGAGAAGCTTCTCGGATTTCCTTCGCTTTCTACCCTCAAATATGCTTACATACATACTTGTGGTTATCACCTGGTTATTCTTCAGGGTGAGAGGGATGGATGATATCCATATGTTTATATCGAAGTGTTCGGAATGGAGCTGGGGCAATTATCCAGCCCGGTTCCTGGTTATCCTCTTAGGATTTACCATAATAACGGCTGTTTTTGATTTCCTTGAGTATAAGACTGGCAGCCATGTATATTTTAAAATGATCAGGAGCCGGCCATTGGCGTTTGGAATACTTTCAGCTATGTTTTTATCAGTGGTGTTGTTTCTGATCAATTCAAAACCATTACCGTTTATTTACTTCCAATTTTAGGAAGAAGAGATGAAAAAGATATTATCAAAAGTAGGTTTTTACATCATCGGTGCAATTGTGGGAATATTCCTGCTTGAATTGTTTTACCAGGTGGTAGAAATACAAATGCCATACCATGAGCTGAATGAGCGTTGTGGTAAAATGATGATACCCTCCAAAAGGATCAATTATTTCAAGGAGGGATTCTATCTGGGAAAAGTCAACGAATATGGATACCTGGGCAATCCATACCCTCCTAAAAGGGACAATAATAATATCCGCATTGCCCTGTTGGGGGATTCATTTACAGAAGGTTTCCATCTTTTTGAGGACTACCATTTTGGCCATATCCTTGAGCAAAAGCTGCTTGAGGATAATGCAGGCAAGGGGTACGAGGTCATGAATTTCGGAATTGGGAATTACAACTATAATGATATGATTATACAGTATAAAAACTATGTTCTGGATTTTGACCCGGATATACTTGTATTTATCATTCATGAAGAAGATTTCTATTTCAGAGATAATTTTTTCATACCCTCTCCTGAATTAAAGATGAGAGAGGACTCCCTGGTCATCGATTATTCATTTACCAGCAGTCCCACATACAATGTTTATCAAAAATTATCATTCCTGATGGAAAACAGCTGTGTCATGAAAGCAGTCAACAGCTCGGTTAGGGTGATGAAAAAAGATGTTTTTAAACAAATATTGTTTGGGAAGCTCTATACCCCTGCTACTGAAGAGTCTGAATTCCCAAATTCTATGGACAGGGATAACGCAGTGGACATCCGGGTGTTTAAATCATTAGAATGGTTCGGTGACAGAAAGGTTTTCTTTATTTTTAAAGAAGATGTATCCACGGAATACATGCAACAATTTGAAGATTATGGAGTAATTTGCCATCTGGCTGAGCCGCTGTTAAGAACTGAACTGGGTGATAAAGGTATTCATTACCGTTACTGGGATGTTACGAATAGCTGGGGACACTGGAACCACGCAGCACATGAAGTTATAGGCGAATACCTCTACAGGATGATTAAACAATATGAGGACTAGCCTGGTAATAATATTATTAAGCATCGTTTCTACTGTCTTATTTTCACTCCTATTTATTTGTAAATTAAATAGTTATAAGGCTGATTTAAGGTTACGCCTTGATCCCCTCGAAAAATCCAGTCCCGTATTAAAGGCTGAACCAAAAGAAGATGGTTTCTGGATCATCGGAGACTCACGTGCTGCCAGCTGGGAAACCTCTCAACTTGGCTTTATCAGGATCAATTCCTGTAATCTTGGTATGGGTGGACAAACATCAGGTCAGGTGCTGGAAAGGTTCAGGAATGACCTGTTTAAATCCAGGCCATATTGTGTCCTGATCCAGGTGGGCATTAATGATTTGAAAGGCATTGGACTCCTGCAGGATAAATCCATTACCCAAAGCTGCACCAATAATATCCTTCAAATACTTGAAACCTGTGAAAATTATGGGATTAAAGCCATTTACAGTTCCATATTCCCCACCGGTAAAATTGAACTGATCAGAAGACCTTTCTGGGAACCCACGACCATTGACAGCCTGATGAAGGTTAATAATGTCTTGAAGGGATATTGCCGGGAAAAGGGACACATCTACTTTGATACATATACATTACTTGAGGGCCATGAATATAAGCAGGACTTCTTACATATCAATACCAGGGGATATGAGCATATAAGCCGGCACCTTCAGCTATTATTGAGTTCCACTGATGAAGATTGGGTAAGAGATCTGATTGAGTAGGAGTTTCAAATCCTTTTCCCGGAAAGCAACTTTCTCATCCGGGAAAAAAGCACTGTACCCATCATAATAATGATTGCATAAAACACAGCTAACTTCAATATGGCCAGCACCAGGCTGGGAGATTCCTGGTAAAGCAGCCGGCTTGCTCCGAGCGAGAGCGGGGGTATCTTCTCTGGATAATTAATCCGTTTGGTTTTCATGGCACGATCAGCACTTAGGTCCCTAATTACCTCACCTGCCTCACTGATCGAGATGAAACGAACATCTTCCTGGGCATTTGCCCAATCTATCAATTCAAAAAATTCCCGGTAGCTTATTACACCTAAGTCCTTGTTGATGTCCAGAAAGTCATAATCGTGCAAGAGGGCCACCACCAGTGGCTGATTGTCTGATGACTTCCTGGCCGCTTTGACTGCCTCCTGAAGCTCTGTCAGTCCACAAGATACAGGAAGGAACCTAAGATTTGAACCTTTGTCTACCAATCCTTTCTTATTGGCAGACAGTATGGAAAACCCGGTTTCTTCAAGGGCAGACAGAGTATTCAGATCATAGGTATTCCAGGGTGGTAAAAAAGTTGTCACCCTTGCTCCGGTAATGTCCTGTAAATATTTCTTACCCCTGGCCAATCTATCAAGCTGTTCCTGGTAATCCAGATTAGCAAACTCTGATAAATGTTCTCTGCTATTCGTCTGGTGAGAATAACCATGCATGGATATTTCAAGAATACCTTCCTCAAAAGCCGTCCTAAGGATCTTTGCCTTTACAGAATCAAGCGGAAGAAGATCTTGTGTTGATGGATCATGCACATCCCCTGCAACTTTGAAAGGAATGATCCCGAATGTGATGGGTACAGCATGCCTTCGAAAGGCTTCAATGATCTTAAGCTCAGCACCTGTCACGCTATTGGCTGAATAATCATCGTACCGGAATACCAGGTTGATCTGTTTACCTGCCATATTCCCCTGGCCATAGCTGCTGAGGGTGATGCTCAACAAAAGAAAAATAACTTCATACCGTATATACACCCAAGTCATATTATTTTACCGTTTCAGGTTCCACGAAGGCATTCCTCCTTTTGATAAATGAATAGATCAGCTTTAACATATGCAAAGAGAAGGCAAAATGAAAGTAGTACCACTTGCAATGTTTCCGATAATAGGCATAGTTGGTACTCAGGCTGGTTTGTGAGTATTTTGTAAAAAAGGTGCGTAAATAAACCCCGAACTTCTGTTTGATAAAGGGTTTGCCCTTCCCTGTTTTCTGAACGTAGGAATAGTTGATTGCATCCCAGCTTATATAGGTATCTATACCTGCTTCATCAGCCCTCAGCGAAAAATCAAAATCAGAGGCATATTGGGGTAGTTTTTCTTCATCAAGCAAACCGATGCTCTTAAATACTTCCACCGGAACAAGGGTACCCCTCCCGTTCAGGCAAACACTCTTATGCAAACCAGTCATCGACGGATCATATAGGTCATAACCATCATGATAATTAATGCCCTTTGCCTTCCACCAGATCATTTTTTCAACTCCAGAAAAGAAAATTTTCCTTGGTTCTTCACGGGTAATGTCCAGAGATCCGATAACAGCTCCTGGATTCTCTGTTGAGATCTTCACCATGGTTTCAAGATAATCGTCTGAGAAATAGGTATCATCATTCATCATAAGAATAGCAGATGCACCCTGCTCAATGGCATACCTGATTCCTTCATTCATAGACTTTGTCCACCACCAATCCCCGTTTCCCCTGATCACTTTAACCGCCGGGAAGTCTTTTGAAATGGCTTCAGCCGTTCCATCTGTCGAGCCATCATCAACAACGACAATGCTGAATTCCTGGATGGACTGCCTGGATAATAATGAAAGACAGGTTAACGTAATATCTCTGCTATTGTGAACGGCGATGACAATGTACAAATTCATGATATCATTAAATGGGATTAACTAAGGGGCATTAACACTTACGGGATAAACAGTACGTGGTTGAGGAACTTCGATGACCATGTGAAGCATGGCCAGGCCATAAAAGAAAGGCAGGCTGAAATACACCTCAGAAAAGCCTGTAATAAAAATCAATACAAGACCATATAAGGCGTACCTGGGAGCATAGCCCTGCTTGAGACATAGTTTATGAAAAGCATAATAGATACATCCAAAATAAAAAAGGAATACAAATATACCATAGGTTACAAGATAGTTCGTGAGACCATTTGTCCGGTGGTTAAGAATCGGATTTGTTATGCCTTTGTACCTGGTATATGAATCCCTGCCAAGACCCAAAATCGGGTTCTCTGCAAAATCCTGCAGATCAAGAACTGCACTTTTAAATCTGGTATTGTGATGCGTACTTGCCACATCCATTTGAGATACGATTTTATCCCCCATAAAATCCATCGTTGTAAATGAAATTATTATGGCAGCAAGGATGGTCGGGATCAATATGAGCTTGTATATGGGAGCGACCTTAGGCCCCAGGAACATGACAAGAAAGAACATGAGCGCAAGGAGGCCAGTTGTTGAAAAGGTGCTCAACAATGCCAGGATAAGGACAATGCTTTTTTTGTCAGTGATCGTTTTGCTTTCCATGTAGTGAAAGATGATGGCAATCACTAAAAATCCGGCATAAGCACCAGGTTCCCAGAAGGGTCCGCAATTTCTAAAATTGCCTACCCCTGAATTAAACACATAAAAAATGATATCAGGGGCATAAAAGATATCTCCGGAATACAGTGGATTCCTGAAAAGTGGTGAAAGACTCGAAACAAAAAATCTTTCAAGTCCAGGGATAATCAACTGAGGTATATATATAAAGAAACCTGCAATGGACAATACATATATGATATCAACATAATAATTGGTGAAATTTTTACCCAGGATCCTGACTGTAAAATAGGCCAGAAATATCCTGATTGTCACACCGATGTACGTAGTATATGGCAGGTAATGGAATTTGACCATCTGAGCTACCATCACAACTATGTAAACCAGGAGGAAGACAATAAAGAATTTGTCGACTTTCAATTTACGGTAAAGAAATACAGAACCGGCCAGAAGCAGTGATATCACTAAGAAGGTTATATCGCCGACCTTAAAAAAAGGGATCCCGGTGAGGGCCACCAACAAAAACAGGACTATATAATCCATGGCCCTGGTTTTATTGATATTTGTCTGTCTTACGCCCACGGTATATTACAACGAAAATACTGTAAAAAAGTTCAGTTCCAAACTAAATAAAAGTATATATCCTCTCAATTTGACCTAATCCACAAAAGCTTAATCCAACGTCTCAAATAAGTTGATTTACGAATTCCGGGATCGATTTATTAATTTGGATAAAATAATGTAATCATCGTCTAAATTAATCAACCATTCATCAAACTAATGAATTTTGTTTGGGCTAAATACTTAATTTTAGAGGTGTTACTGAGCGGTAGCTCACTGATTTTAAATGCTTCTATTGTAATATAGTTTTCTAAATCCTGGTAAATAGCAAATGGCAATTGCAAAAAATATCGTCGGCATATTGGGCGGCCTGGTACCCCTGAAAGTATTATTTAAATATTACTGGTCTGATTTTATTGTACTGACCTATCACAGCCTTGCCGGATATGATGTAGAACCTGAGATCAACAAGTTCCCTTATAGAACAAAACCGGCCTTTGAGGAAGATATTGAATATATCAGGAAGAACTTTAACGTGCTGGGTTTAAGGGAATTTATGGAAATACTCTCCAAGGGAGGTCAATTTCCCAAGAAATCAGTTCTTATTACGTTTGATGACGGATTAGCAATACAGTATGATCATATGTATCCGGTTCTGAAATCCCAGAACATCCCGGCAACATTTTTCATCAATAATGCTTTTATAGATAACCGGGATCTGCATTATGAAAGGAAAAAATACATCATCCTGCGCAGACTCAATGAATTACAGGACATGTCCCTGGAACGGGAGATATTAAAAACCATCTCTGAAGATAATGATAACATTTTAGATCTCAATCTGGAAACCTTTGTTCATAAGATGAAGTATAAATCGAAAGGCAAACTGGATCTGATTGCAGATAAATTGGGTATCCCCTTTGCGGACTATCTGAAAAAAAACAGGATCTATGTCTCTGCCACGGAGATTAATACCATGCTGAAAAACAATATAACGATAGGTGGACATAGCATTGACCACCCAAACTTTACAGAGTTATCCTTAGAAGAACAGGTTAACCAGGCCCTGTCGAGTGTGAATGACCTGGTAAAAAGATTCCAGCTCGATTATAAGGCATTTGCCTTCCCATATAATGACAGGGCACTGGATACTGCGCTTTTTGAAGGGATCAGTGAGGGTATCGATGTTACTTTTGGGACTTCAAATCTTTGCAGGGATGAGTTTAAGATGCATTACCAGCGAGGAAGCATAGATAATTCGACACAGAACAGTAAGCGGGCGATTGCGGCACTATTTGCCAAATATTACGGGCTAAAGCTATCCGGAAAGCACTTCATTAACAGGTACTAGAATGAATATCAAATACTTTACCGCAAAACAATTAAAAGCTGAGTTGAATAAACCGGATCTCTGGAACGCAAAGTATAGTCCTATTACAAAGTACAGAGCGATGTCTATCATCAAAAATCCAAGGACTTTACCCGACGATCCCATCCTGTTTGTGGGGTATCTCAAGGAAGAGATCTCCGGCTATCTTGCAATTGTCCCTGACGAATTATTTTCAGGGAGTGAATCTGTCAGGCTTGGTTGGCTGGGAAGCTTTTGGTCGGATCCTGATCCGTCCAATTCCATGATGGCCGTGTTATTATTAAGGAAGGCTTATGAACTGTATGATGGATTTCTAGGAGGTTTTTCAGCATCTGACCGAGCGGAAAAACTAATTATTTCATCAAACCGCTTTAAGAATTTGCGATCTGCTGTAGGAGCACAATATCTATTGAGATTTAACCTTGGATTCTGGATTCCCAGAAAGTATCCCAAAACTCAACGACTGAAGCCTATATTCAGGATAACTGATCATTTCCTGAACCTGGCACAAAGTACCAGGCTGAAGATGTGGAGATCTTCGAATAAAATTGATGATAGCCTGTCTATTGAATACCTAACGCAGATATATGATACTGACACGATCGAATTCATCCGAGACCATAGTTATTCTCAATTGACAAGACGTAATCATGATGACATCAATGCCATGATTACATATCCTACTTCACATGCAACAATACTGAAAGATAAAATCAATTCGAAATACTTCTTTGGCAGCAAATCAAATACATTTTTATACCTGCTTTATAAGATAATGGATAGCTCACAAAATATCCTGGCAGTAGTTATGATATGTGTTGAAGGGGAACATTTAACCATACCATTTCTGTTTAACAGGCCGGATGCCGAAAAGATCGTACTTACCACTGTGGTACATCATGCCATTAACATGAAGATTGATATGATGACAACATATGATGACCGGTTTGAATGAACAGATCAGGATGTTGAAAGTCCCTTATGTATTCAAAAAGAAAAGGGACAGGAATACACTGATCTCAAAAAAAATAGATCACGAGCCATATATCGATCCTTATCTGCAGGATGGTGATGGGGCTTAAGAGAAAAGATATTTTATCTTGCACATTTCTAAAACCAAGATGGTATTTACACCGTATAAAATCCTGGTTTGGTAATCATATTGACAAGCCGGGAAACAGTTTAGTTTATTGCAAGAACCTGTAAATCAAAAGAAATGCTGAAATTTTCCATCGTAACGCCAAGTTATAACCAGGGACAATACCTAGAGCAGACAATCCAGTCAGTTTTGGACCAGAATTACCCGAACCTTGAGTATATCATCATGGACGGAGGTTCGACTGACAATTCGGTGGAAATCATTAAGAAATATGAGTCCCAGCTGGCCCATTGGCAATCAGAGCCCGATGATGGTCAGGCCGATGCCATCAACAGGGGATTTGACATGGCTACCGGTGATATCCTGGCATGGCTGAATTCGGATGATTATTATACACCTGGTACGCTTCATCAGGTCGCCGGATTGTTTGCCAGCGATGACCTCAAGATCGTTTTCGGTGAATGTGCCCTGTATCATGAAAAATCAGGAAAAACCAAATCCAGCAAAGTATTTGAATTCGCTAAATCCCATAATATTGAGTTAAGTGATTTCCTCATTCAACCTTCCAGCTTCTGGACAAAAAAGACGTTTGACCAGGTTGGAAAATTGAATGAAAAATTATGTTACACTTTTGACTGGGACTGGTTTATCCGGGCTAAAAGACTAGGTGTTCAATTTCAGCCGGTTGACAAGACCTGGTCTGTCTACCGCTACCATGACCAGCATAAAACGGGGACCGGCGGGGATGAGCGGGAAGAAGAACTGGCGACCATCTACAGCCAGTATCATTCCGAATTACTGGGGCAGAAATATTTGCAAAGAAGAACCATGCAAAATAAGATCCTCAAGTCCAACAGAATGAATCGTATTCTCAGCTGGATTGGCATGAGAAGCTACATTGATGCCAGAAGACCATTGTATAAAAAACATTTCAGTGACCTTACCTGGGAAGAATTCCTGGGTATTGCCAGGATGTAAGCCTATACCCTTATGGATCTTAGTCTATAAATTCTTTTGATAACTCTGCCAATCATGCTGGAGGCTTTTGTTGATTCGGAGAGTTTATTCAGCAATACCTGGTCTTTTGCATTAAATGGATGAAACAAAATGATCAGGAATACCACAAGCACGCCATACACAGCACTTACCAATATCAGAATTTCCATTGAAGTTATCACCTCCCTTACTAAAAGGAAGGGTATGCTGCTAAGTACAAAAATGAAAATATAATTTACATATTCCCTCAAACGGTATTTCAGGTCCACCGTTCTCCGAAGCACAAGGAATACAAACATTTCCCTGAGGAAATCCCCGATTAATGTTGCCGCAGCAACACCAACTATACCAAAATGTTTCATGGCAAATATCCCTGCCACTATGCTGAAAATAGCAACTATTTTACTCAGTAGGGCAATGTCCATCCTTTCCTTTAAATGCAGGACCAGGTTCAATGGCATAAATACGGCCAGTGAAATATTGCTCAACAATATCAGGTTCGTTGCCCAGTAGGCTTCAATATATTTCGGATCGAAAACCAGGTTTATTACCTGCTGGCCAAAAATGATAAAATATACCGTGGGTAATAGAAATGCCGGTAATATTAATTTCACGATGAAATTATAGATATGAATAAATTCATCAGGGTTATAATCCTCAGTGAATTTCTGAAAGAAAACCGGGCGGAGAACGGTCATAAATTCCCTAACGGGCAGGACTTTAAAAATCATTTCATAGATACTTGTCCCGAATGAATATAATCCCACAAAATATGGACTCGAAAATGCCGAAATAATATAAAAGTCAGATTCCCTGCCCACAATACCATAGCCCAGTTCGTTAAAGGCCGAGTACATGCCAAATTTGGTTACCCTTTTTCTGATATCGTTATTTTCCAATGATTCAGTTTGCTGATTGGCATGTGATCTGAAAAAACGCGCCAGGAGAAACAAGCCCGGTAGAAAAAAGGCAAGGGAAGCTACTCCTTCTATGATCAGCAGGAGATTAACATCAATCATTTTCAGAAAAACAACAAGCAGGACAGAACGCACGAATGAGCTGATAGTCATCAGAATAGCTGCATACTGATGAAGAAGGGCAGACGTTAAGATGGTATTGAAGAGATTCTTGAAAAATGTAGCGACAATAAAAAACATTAAGGCATTGTAATAAAGCCTCAAATTCTCAATATTAAACAAATTTGAAAAGGGCTCACTCAGAAAAAAAATGAGAAAGGAGATGATAATACCAACGGAGCCAGCCAATGATACACCTACTTTAATTAATTTCTTTGCCCTGCGAAAATCCTTTAACTGGAGCAACTCGGGAATATACCGGTTGAAAAGATTTAATACGGGAGAAAGTGCGAATACAAAGTAAATGAGCAAGATTTTAATCAGAAAACTATAAGTACCAAATACATCTACGGAGAGTTTTCTTATAACCAGGATAGTGGCTATGACACCAAAAACCTGTGTGAACAGTTTCCCAATGTAAATCCAGGCCGTATTCTTTACCAGGATTTTTGCCCTGGAGGTCTCTTCATTCACTGTTCAGCAATCTATTTTATGATGTGAAACAAGTTTGCCATAAAAGAAACCCAAGATACAAATATTTTAGTATTTTAATCACTGCGATCAGACTAGCTCTGGCGTGCTTTTTGATAATATACAGAGCAGGTAAAATAGGAAGGTTTAAAATGAAAAAATTCAGTGTTATTCTTGGGATTGTTCTCTATATGAATATCATCCAGGCTACTGATTATTACCTATCCATGGATGGGAATGATAATCACAATGGGACCAGCGAAGACCAGGCCTGGGCGAGCATCCAAAAATTGAATACAGTGATTCTTTCCCTGAAACCTGGTGACCAGGTTTTTTTTCAACGGGGAGGAATATATGAAGGGACCATCAATATTCAGAATATCCTTGGCAGTGAAGCGAAACCAATTAACATCGGAGCCTATGGTGTGGGGGATAATCCCATCATTTCCGGAACCATGGCAGTTGGTGGATGGAGCCGGGAGGGCAATATCTGGACGAGCCATTGCCAGGATTGCCTCAATGAAACAGACATGCTGTTTATTGATGAAAAAAGCCAGCCCCTGGGCAGGTATCCAAATGAGACAAGCTTAAGATCCTCAGGGGGCAGTGGCAAGAATATGATCCATGATCCAGATCTGTCTTTTGAAGATAACTTCTGGCAGGGAGGCCAGGTGGTGATCAGTACCCAGACCTGGGTAAAAGACGCTGTACGTATATTCTCACAAATTGGCAAAACCATTACCCTGGCAGAAGGGACCAGCTATGAGATTTCGGGAGATCAGGATTACTTTATCCAGAACCATTATAATTCCCTTGACAGAGAGGGCGAGTGGGCATATAACAATACTGATAAGGAAATTTATATCTATTCTGCATCTGATATACAGGAAGCAGAGGTAAGTGTAGCCCATCAGGCAGCATGTATCAAGATAACAAACGGTCGCTATATCAATATTGAGAATTTATCACTGACCGGGTCAAGATTCAGCGCTGTTAAGATTGAGTACAGTAAAAACGTAAATTTTTCCAATAACACGATCAGCAATAATGCACGTCTGGCTGTGCATCTGGACCATTGTGATTTTATCAAGGTTGACAATAATTACATAAAAAATACCCTGGATACCGGGATAGGAGCATGGGATTCGGATTTTTGTCAGATCACCAATAACCATATCGAGAACACAGCGACAATCCCAGGCAGGGGTGAAAATGGAACGGCAAAATACAGCGGGATCATTGTAAGCAGAGGATCAGGTAATGTGATAGAATACAACAAGGTGTTCCATACCGGGTATAACGCGATCACCTTTTATGAACAGGCCAATGTACTCATCAAGAACAACTATGTCAATGATTATTGTACGGTTCTTACCGATGGAGGTGGCATATATACCTGGCAATCAAAATCTCCCGGAAACAGGATACTGGGAAACATCATCCTTAACAGCAAGGAGGATTTAGGCATATACATTGATGAGGAGTCTGAGAATATTGTGATTGACGGTAATACTGCCGCCTTTAATATGTCAGGCATATTCATTCATAATTCGCGCTCTGTTAAAGTGTTCAACAACCTGGTCTTCAATAATCATGAATCACAATTTATAATCGTCAGGCATGGTGAAACCCTGATAGATTATATGGAGGTAAAGAATAACCAAATATTTACCATGGGAAAGCCTAAACAGTATTCATTTAGGGCCAGGTTTGTTAACGGAGGGAACAATGTTTTTGAAAATAATTGCTGGGCTGATCCTTTCAAAAAGAAATTACTCAACAGCGAATCCTCCGTATGGGGAACAAAGGTATATACGGTCCCTGAATGGCAATCCCTGGGCTTTTTTACCGACCGTGCCATACCCAGGACTTTTGCTGAATCGGGACTGGCAGATACGACAGGATATGTAAAATTCTATATTAATCCATCCAAATCGGTAAAGACATTGGATCTGCCCGGAACCTACCGCGACCTGGATGAAAGGATCTATGTTGGTGCTGTGCAATTAGAACCATATTCATCCATCGTTCTTTTGGCAGAAGAAAGGGATTAATGCTTTCTAAAGATGTATGTTACAGCTTTTAATAACAGACCAAAAAATACCCCAAGATCGCCTTTGTTATAATATCGGAAAGCCTTTGGTCCCTTTAAACTCTTGATGTACTCTCTCAGGGTCAATAACTTCCTTCTGATATGGATAAAGGCACTGGCGATCTCAGTTGGTTCCTCAATATATATGACCCTTTTTTCAGGAGGTGTTGATTCTTTAATGTCAGACCGGGTTAAAGAATTATAGCAGTGCAACGGGAGATTTACCCCGTTTACCGTAGCAACATATCCAATTTGTTCAACCCTGCCTACAGTTGGTTCTATCAGGTAATATTTACCGTTGAGATCATGAAGCTTAAATTCGACTGATCCGAACCCTTTGTAGTCTAATTTTTGCAATATCTCAATGGCTTTCTCAGACACGTGTGGATTGTCAACTGAAGTGGTTGAGCAGGCAGTTCCTGTTCCAACCGGCCACTGCCGTATCTTGTATCCTGTAAAACTTGCGAGGCATTCACTCTGGTCATTAAAATATACCAGGCAATAAAAAACGTTTGGATCACCTCCCGGGATCCATTCCTGTACCATCAGCCTGGATTCAATGGGATGGATCTCCTCGAAAAGCTTTCTCAGATCCTCAATGTTATCCAAATAATAAGCTTTGGATAGTTTTGCCTTCCTCCAGGCAGAAGTCCTGACATAAGGCTTCAAAATCACAGGGAAACTCAATGCTTCTCTAATCTTTTCTAAATCCTCCTGCTTAAACAGATTGTGGGTCTGCGGAATAAGGATATCATGCTGATTGGCATATTCTGTAAATGCGGTCTTGTCCAGGAGTAAGTCAAGAATATAGTTGGAAGGCAAGTGGATTAAAAAATGTTCATCAATGAACTTCCTGTTCTCAATTACAAAACGTACATAAATATCTGTGGTGATAAAAAGGACGGGCCTGCTGGAAAGTCCTGATGCGATTTCCCCTAGTTTCTCCTTTAGATCAGACTCTCCATCAAAATATACCTTCTTATCACATAGTTTTGTCCTGAATTCCGGTAATTTCTTGTGATCGCAGAATCCGATTACCGGGATACCATGCTGGACGAGGGACCTGAGTACACCGTTACCACCAAAAGCTATGTCCAGTATTACAACTGGCGTTAATTCTCCGGGCATCATAAAAAATGGTCTTACCTTACTTTTTCATACTGTAATTTTGCCTTCCGGGGATAAAAAAACAAAAATGCAAAGATGGTTAATATATCTCTTACAAATTGATACAATATACGAGACAAGGCCTCTGGCAAAGAATTGACCTTTCGGAAAAACAGAATACCAGATATAATTCCCAGCAAATACACCATAAGAACCAGGTATTCTTTCGTTAGCAGGGCCAATACACTACATAAAATCAACAGCAGGAATGTTGGATCACTTCTGATGATACGTTTGAATATGTACCTGTTTAACAATAAAATGTGTTTCCTGTATAATACAGCCCTGGCATATAGGGTTTTCCCTGCAAAAAGATCATTCCAGATCCTGGTTTTAGATTTGTAATGTCTGGTATGATGTATGGCAAACAGTTCTTTTTTCCTCAGCAAAAGATGGCCCTTCCTCGCGAGTCTTAGTCCCAGATCAAGATCCTCCCCTGTCTTGAATTTCGTATCTATGCCCCCAACGCTGTCCCATAATCCCTTTTCAATAATAAATAAACCACCGGTTGTTGCCTGGTATTTTTCCCCATTCAATACATTTTTCATATATAATTCAGAACCTATGGGCTGATTTTTCTCATCATAATAGATATTTTTAAACTGACCCGATACAAAAGGATATATTAAATTCATGGATTCATCCATGATATGGGTGAAAAAATCCGGGATAAGCTCCATGTCACCATCTATAAAGCAGTATTGATCAGCTTTTGACTCCGCTGCCCCGATGTTTCTCCCAATGGCTGGGTTGGTTTTCCCAGTAATCTTGAAGATTTTAATATTTCCTTTTATTTCCTTAACCAGCTCTATGCTGTTGTCACTTGAATTTGAATCCACATAGAGAATTTCGTATTCTCCCATCCCATTGTGATCGATTGTCTTTATGATACTGTTGATACAGCGGACTAACTTCGTCCCTTCATTCCTTCCAATGATAATGAATGCGATCATATTGCTTCGATGTAAAAAATGATAAATACCGGTACGCTAACTGAACTAATTTTGTTAGCATGCCGGTATTTATCCTATGGATTCAATGTCCTATAATCCGCTTCTAATAGCCCTTTACGAAGCGCTTATTGACCATTCCTGATTTGTTCCTTATTCTCAGGAGATACAGGCCATCCGCTGCATTACTCAGATCAACAGATTCACGCAATGTTCCAATTTCATCCATGATCTTCCGGTTCCATACCAACTGTCCCCTTTCATTGAAGATCTCCAGCACAACATCTCTCAATTCGAACATCTCGCCTTCAATGACAAACCTTCCGTCATTCGGATTCGGGTAAAGCTTGATCTCGAGCCCGTCCAGCGGATTAAGTACGCCAGTCGCGGTTGTAACCTCGATAAGGAATGTATCTGCAACACTCTCAAGACTGTCATCAGTGGCTGTCACAATGACTTCCACCATACCTGTATCTGCTATGGCTGGAGTACCGGAGAATGTTCTGGTAACAGGTTCAAAAGTAATCCAGGCAGGAGTGAGTCCTCCCTTTGAGATCAATGCACTGTATGCCAGTGAATCACCCGGGTCAACATCCACAAGGTAAGTCGAATCCAGTACCATTGAGAATACCTGATCAACCCGGGCTAAGGTATCCGGTATGGCTTTGCCGAGCCTTGGTGCATCCTGAACACCTGTCACGGTGAACAGGCATGTATCCCTACCTATTGCTCCGGATGGATCTGTTGCTGTAAATACCAGGGTATCAATCCCATTCCAATCAGGATTATTACCAGGTGTAATATAAGCTATCCTGCTCAGGATCGTGACGGTAACGTTGCTATCACCATCAATTGTCCAGGTAATTTCACTGTCTTCATTATCAATGTCAGCAACTTGTGCATCAAGATTAATGGTTTCCTGGAAATTCGAGCCTTCTTCTCCTTCAAGATCAGGAATTCCTGAGACCACAGGAGGATCATTGGTAGGTGTGATCGTAAATGTAGCTGTATCACTGTCCTCTTCACCCATGGGATCTTCTGCCGTGAATATTATGGATTCTGCCCCGTTCCAATCCGGATCCACCGGTGTGACTGTGGCCACCCTGTTAACAATGGAAACGCTAAGATTGGTCAAACCTGAGGCTACCCAGCTAATCGATTCATCTGGATCGTCCGGGTCTGTAACATAATTATCCAGACTGATCTGGCTGAATAACTGTCCCTCTGCAATGGTCTGATCAGGTATATCATCCACAACAGGGGGATCATTGGAATCAGCCACATGAAACCGGACAGTATCACGGTCAACCAATCCATCCGGATCTTCAACCGTAAATATTACCCAATCAGCACCGTTCCATTGGGGGTCATTGACAGTCACCGTTGCCACCCTGTCAGTAATGTCTACGGTAACCTGGGCATCTCCGCTGACAGACCATGCCAGCGTATTATCTGCATCATCAGGATCAGCCACATAATCATCAAGGTTTATGGGTACGAAACTCTCACCCTGAAGAATGGACTGATGCGGTATATCGTCAATTACGGGGGGATCATTCACCGGTGTTACGGTAAATGTTGCCTGATCGGAATCAGTACCTCCACTAGGATCTGCAGCCTGGAAGGTAATGGTTTCGTCTCCGTTCCAGTTACCGTCATTGGCCGTAATGGTAGCCACCCTGTCGGTAATGTCAACACTCAGATTCGACTGCCCGGAAGCTGTCCAGTTCATCGTGTTGATGGCATTGTCAATATCTGTCACATAATCATCAAGGTTAATGGTAGCAAAAGCGGCACCTTCCGCAACTGACTGATCAGGGATATCCGAAACAACCGGAAAATCATTAACCGCGGTAACCTCGAAAGTAACTTCATCACTGTCGAATTCACCGTCGGGATCAGTTGCGGTAAAGGTAACCTGGTCTGTACCGTTCCAATCAGAATTATTAGCTGTGATTGTAGCCACCCTGTCGGTGATGGCAACCGTTACATCATCTTCACCGGCAGCTGTCCAGGTGATCTCGCTATCTCCATTATCGGGATCGGTGACATAATTATCCAGGGTAATGGTAGCGAAAGCAGATCCTTCGGCCACGGACTGGTCGGGAATATCCGAAACAACCGGTGGTTCATTGGACCATGAAAGAATATACTGGCCACTGAATGCACCTGTGGTTCCATCCGTAATGGTCAGTTCCACATAGCCAATACCATCTGAATCACTGGATCCTCCGCCATCATCTGTAACGACGACATATCCGGTAGCCGCTGTCCAGGTCCCGGTAGCATCATCCCTCCTGAAAAGTTCAAGGGAATTCTCATTGGGAAGTCCACTGACATCATCGTAATGAAAGCGAACCGCTGCGGTGAAGTCACTGTCAAAATCTGGATCTTCCGACCATATTTCCCAGTACAGGCCGGCCCTTTCAGAGTAGAGTCCGCTCAGACTGTTGGGAAGGGCATTTACCTGCATTACGGCCAGTGACTGGTCCGGTACCAGGAGCTTCTCCCCCATCCATAAAATCCACATCCACAGCACATTCGGCTGTTTCTGTTATATCTGCTGATTCTGCAAAAATGGAAAATTCACCAACCGGTCCAGTAGAAGTTTGCCAGGCTGCGGGGACGGTCATGTTGGTCAGGGTTCCGTCATTATTAAGCGCCGTCTGGTCATCGGCATTGGTTCCTGAACTTTCATCAAGTCTCCAGTATCCTGCCAGTCCAGCACTACTTCCAGGTATGGTCCGATTCATGTTATCCTGGATCTCAGCCGGGGTACGGGTTACATTCCATATCCTGACCTCCTCAAACATTCCAGCGGTGTTATCAACACCTCCAGTCATATCAAAGGAACCTATCCTTATATTTTCAGCATTCTGAAACAATGTGTCGTTTATGGTAACGGTGGCCTGCTCAACCCCGTTTACATAAAGCCGTGCGACGGCACCATCATAGGTGGCAGCCAGGTGGTACCACAGGCCTGGATTGATAAGGCTGGTGGTATAATCCGGTGTGGCATACCAGACAGAATCTGTAAAAAGAAAAAACCTAACATACCCGGATTCCTCAATGACAAGTCCGTAGACACCAAGTTTTGTTATCAAATGTGGCCGGTGAACTCCCATGGCTGCTGCCTCATTAAGGTTTACCCAGCACTCAAGCGTTAAATCGAATTCCGGATTGAATTCATCTCCCGCCAAAGAGGGGACGGAGATATAATCATCAACGCCATCTAGGACCAGGCCATTTTCCGGCACCTGTGCTTGTAAAAGGAAGGTAGATGCCATGAAAAACAGCGTCAATAAGATATTAAAAATGTTTACTTTTTTCATGTTCTTGTAATTTAAGTAGATGAATTGAAGTATTGTGCTTTCGAAAAGCAGCGCCAAGGTATTTAACTTATTAATGATTTTCAAATTATGCCTGGCCATTTTGATGACATTTTGATGAATGTCATTTTACTTTAACTACCCTATATTATAAATAGAAACTTCCTTTCCCGGTCGTCGACCAGAAAAGGAAGAATCTATCTTGCTGTATTTGATTATACTATTTCAGCACTAATTGCCAATCACAAAGCGCTTGTTGACCATTCCTGTTTTGTTTCTTATTCTCAGGAGGTACAGGCCTTCTGCTGCATCACTCATATCCACAGATTCACGCAATGTTCCAAATCCATCCATGATCTTCCGGTTCCAGACCAACTGTCCCCTTTCATTGAAGATCTCCAGGACGACATCTTTCAATTCTAACATATCGCTTTCAATGACAAACCTTCCGTCATTTGGATTCGGATAGAGATTGAGTTCCAGTCCCTCCAGAGGATTGACCACGCCAACGGTGGAAGTAACCTCGATCATGAAGGTATCTGCAACGCTTGCAAGACTGTCATCGGTGGCTGTCACGACAACTTCAACCATGCCTGTATCGGCGAGAGCTGGTGTGCCAGAGAATGTCATGGTAGCAGGTGTAAAAGTAATCCAGGCAGGAGTAGCTCCGCCTTTTGAAATCACTGCACTGTATGCCAGACTGTCTCCTTGGTCGCTATCTACAAAGGTATTCGAATCCAATACGAATAAGAATGCCTGATCAGCCATTACCATGGTATCCGGTATAGGTATGTTGACCGTTGGTGCATTATTAATGGCTACCACAGTGAACAAACTTGTATCCGTATCACTTGCTCCGCTTGTATCAGTTGCAGTAAATACCAGGGTATCAGTACCATTCCACATAGGATCAGCACCAGGTGTTATGGTGGCAATCCTGTTCGCTATATTGACCATTATATTATTGGCACCCTGAACAGTCCAGACAATAAGTGTGTCATCATCATCAGGATCTGCAACAAAGTCATCAAGGATAATAGTTTCCTCGAAATCCCCTTCCGCTACTTCGAAATCAGGCATTCCTGAAACCACAGGTGCATCATTAATGCCAGCTACATGAAAACGGACAGTATCACTATCTTCTAATCCATCCGGATCCGCGACAGTAAATATTACCCAGTCAGCACCGTTCCATTCCGGGTCAAGAACAGTGACTGTAGCCACCCGGTCAGTAATGTCAACAGATACCTGTGCATCTCCTGTAACAGTCCATATCAATGTGTTATCTAAATCATCAGGATCAGCCACATAATCATCAAGGTCTATCTGTGCGAAACTCTGATCCTCCATAATGGACTGGTGGGGAATTTCATCCACCACAGGCGGATCATTAACAGCAGTAACTTCAAAAGTCACATCATCACTGTCGCTCTCACCTTCAGGATCAGTAGCCGTGAAAGTAACCAGATCAGTACCGCTCCACTCAGGATCATCGGCAGTGATCGTTGCCACCCTGTCGGTGATAACTACAGTTACATCTTCCTCGCCGGTCACTGTCCAGGTAAGCTGGTTATCCAAATGATCCGGATCCGCAACGAAATCATCCAGGTTAATGGTAGCAAATGCTGATCCTTCAGCCACGGACTGGTCGGGGATATCCGAAACAACCGGTGGTTCATTGGACCATGAAAGGATATACTGGCCGCTGAAGTCACCTGCTGTACTTTCAGTAATGGTAATTTCAACATAACCAATTCCATCTGTTGTAGTAGATGATCCACCATCATTTGAAACAATGGTTTCTCCGGAGACTGCTGTCCATGTATCGTTGGCATCATCCCTCCTGAAAAGTTCTAATGAAGGCTCTGTCGGGAGTCCGGTAATACCATCAAAATGAAAACGAACATCGGCGGTAAAATTACCATCAAAATCAGGATCTTCCGACCATATCTCCCAGTAACGGTTAGCCCTGTCCGCATACAATCCGCTGGAGCTGTTGGGAAGCTGATTCACCTGCATGGCAGCCAGTGAGCGGCCGCTGCCTGGAGCTTCAGTCCCACCCATAAAGTCCACATCCACAGCGCATTCGGCTGTTTCTGTTATATCTGCTGATTCTGCAAAAATCGAAGCTGTACCAACAGCCGCAGTAGAAGTTTGCCAGGCTGCGGGAACGCTCATGTTTTGAAGGGTTCCGTCATTATTATTAGGCGTCTGGTCATTGGCATTGGTACCCGAGCTTTCATCAAATCTCCAGTATCCGGAGAGTCCCGCAGTATTTCCAGGTATGGTCCGGTTCATGTTATCCCTGATCTGAGCCGGGGTACGGGTTACATCCCATATCCTGACCTCATCAAGCATACCATTCATGTTATCAACATCAGGCGTTAAATTTTGTGCACCAAGCCTTACATAATAACCATTCTGGTTCAATGTATCGTTAATGGTAGTGGTAGCCTGCTCAACTCCATTTACATAAAGCCTTGCGACTGAACCATCATAGGTGGCTGCCAGGTGGTACCACTGGCCTACATTGATAAAATCGGTGGTATAATCCGGTGTCGCATACCACAGGCTATCTGTAAAGAGAAAGAAGCGTGCATAACCTGATACATCTACGGCCAGTCCGTAAGTACCAAATTTCGTGACCATATGTGGCCGGTGAACGCCTGGGGCGGCGGCCTCACTTAGATTCACCCAGCATTCAAGCGTTAAATTGAACATCGGGTTAAAATCACCTCCCACGGAAGAGGATACGAGGACGAAATCATCATCGCCATCCAAGACCAGGCCATTTTCCGGTACCTGTGCTCTGACAGCAGAAGAGGCCAGGAAAAACAGCATGACCATAAAAGTAAAAATGTTAAGTTTTTTCATGTTCGTTTTAATTAAAGTATTAGTTATTAAAGCATTCTAAATTTTTGCGTGGGCAAGGTATTGAACATACCTATTATATTCAAATTCTAATATCCCCAATTCCTTATATTTTTATTAACAGTAGTTATTCATACGTAAAACCCTCATGAATGTTAGATTTATTTTAGGGGTTCTACATAAACATTCAAAAACTGCCGGTAAACGGGGGAAATAGGATGACTAAGGAAATCCAAACCCTTAAAATCAGGTAAAATCTTTACAAAAGGATTTCTATTTTTGCTACAGGTTTAAGATGAAGAAAACATCAGTTTATTATACTTGGATGTTAAACAATGGATAAAATCAAAGCTGTTATGAAAGGCATTTATGGCTGTCTAATTAGAAAGACAGGGCATCAAGGATCAGAAAAGTCTATAATATTTCTGCATCATAGTACAGGATATAATATCTGGCAGGGTGACAGGTCTACCTTTACATCCAAAATTCAAAGGAAACTCGGTGGTGGATCGGCCGTTAAGAACTGGTTTAAAAAATACAACAAACAGCATAATACAAAGTACAGGATTGAAGAATTGTATTTCCCCAAAGCTGGGCAATCCCGCGAATTCGGCAACTTCCCCTTTGACTACTATGATATCTGGGTTAATCAGGCAGGTGATCAGCCAGCCGGTGATGATCCCACCCTTGAGATCCTTTGCAGGGACCATGATATGATCATTTGGAAGCATTGTTTCCCGGTCGGGGATATAATCGAAGACAGCGGGCAGCCGGATGCAAATTCACGGGAAAAAAGAATAGAAAACTATAAAGTCCAATACGAGGCACTGAAGAAGAAAATGCAATCATTCCCCGATACCAGGTTCCTTGTGTGGACCGGGGCAGCATTGCTTGAAGAAAATACCACCGAAAATCAAGCAACAAAAACACGGGATTTCTTTAACTGGGTGAAGGAGACCTGGGATGAATCGGAAGATAATATCTATCTGTGGGATTTCTTTGAACTTGAAACCCAAAGCGGTATTTATCTGAAGAAGGAATTTGCTGCCGCACCGGGTGATTCGCACCCAAATAATCAATTTTCCGGCATGGCATATAACCTTTTTTGCATAAGAATCGTTGACGTGATCGAGAATGATGGTAAAAAAACGAATATTACCGGGGAAGCAAAATCCGGGTAATTGTTAAACTTGATTAATTAATTTATAAAGGTTTTAAGAAATGATATCGCTCGGTTACATCTTATTTCTGGCCATAATTACCCTCTTGTATTATACCCTGCCGCAACGGTTTCAACGGCCCCTCCTGCTGGTATCCAGCCTTGCGTTTATTGGCAGTATTTCTATCCCGTTTCTTGTATTTGCGGTGGTTTTTTCTACCCTTAATTACCTGTTCGGGATAGGGCTGGATTCCCTCAAAGATAAACCCGGTAAAAAATCCTTGTATATTGCCAGCATCTTCATCAATATCGGGGCCCTTATATTCTTCAAATACTCAAATTTCTTTATTGATAGTATTAATGTACTGATGGGCTCATTTTCAAGTAATAAGACCGTCCCCTTATTGAGTGTTCTCCTGCCCCTGGGTATTTCCTATTATACATTTCAGTGCCTGGGATATATATACCGGGTCTACAAAGGAATTGAAGTTTACGAGAAGCGGTTTGATATTTTTATGATCTACAACCTGTTCTTCCCGAAATTCACTTCCGGTCCCATTGAAAAATCGAATAGCTTCCTGCCCCAGTTACACCAGAGAAAGGAATGGAACAATGATGATCTCTCAGCTGGTTTGCATTTGTTGTTATTCGGGTTTTTTAAGAAGCTGGCCATAGCTGACACGCTTGGTTTGCTGATTAATCATGTTTATGGTAATGTCTTTGAGTATTCAGGCCTAACCCTGGTGATCACACTCCTGCTCCAGCCCTTCTATATCTATTTTGATTTTTCGGGATATACTGATATTGCCCTGGGTTCTGCGCGCCTCCTCGGATTCAGGCTTACAGATAATTTCAACCGCCCGTTTTTTGCGGAGAATGTATCTGCTTTCTGGAGACGGTGGCATATATCCCTGACAGCATGGTGCAATGAATTCATTTTCATGATTGTAATGTTCAAGCGGCGGAAATGGAAGAACTGGGGTTCTGCCTATGCGGTATTCCTTACTTTCCTCATCATTGGGATCTGGCATGGTCCCAGGTGGAATTTTATCCTTCTGGGTATCCTACAGGCCTTGGCAATCAATTATGAATTCTTCACACGAAGGTTCCGCATAAGAATGGCCAAGAAATTTAACGCCGGACTTGTACTGAAACTTGGCAGGATACTGACATTCCTGTTTTTCTGCTTTTCCTTGATCTTTTTCTACGCGGAAACATTTGCTCAATCCTCCCATTTTATAGGTAAGCTGTTCTTTTCCCTTGATTGGGAGTCCCTTAAGTCAGATTTTAATCTCATCATCGTGGCACAGTACAGGAAGGATTTTTTCATTGCACTTATAATACTCATCATCTGGATGATTTTTGAAACCTACCAGGAAAGGAAAGTGGATACATTCGGCTGGTTCAATAAACTGAATATCTGGATCAAATGGCCTGTCTATTATTTCCTTAATTGTCCTGATGTTATGGCTGGCCAAAGGTGCAAACACATTTATTTATGCTCAGTTCTGATTTTTAAACACTCGCAAATATCTATGAAAAAGGCATTGCTAAAATTTGGATTATTTCTCTTACCCATTGTATTGGTTGCGGTGGTTCTTGAAGTTGTACTTCGCAAGCTGCCGCATGATTTTAAGTACAAGAAGGAACAGCTGGAACTGAAAGCAAGTGAAATTGAGACAGTTGTGCTGGGCGGCTCTCATACCTATTATGGTGTTAATCCGGAACATTTTGATTCAGAAACTTTTAACCTTGCATATGTAAGCCAGTCCCTCTTCTTTGACTATCTCCTACTGGATAAATATATCGATTCCCTTCCCCGGCTAAAAGATGTGGTCTTGATGATTGCACATTCCTCCATGACCTATATGTTCGGCATGGGGGAAGAAGACTGGAGGAGGTTCAATTATTACCGGCATTATGATATCACGCCACCTTACAATCAATGGTATCATAAATATTACCTGGAGATATTGAACCTGCCGGTCCAAAGAAGCCTTAAGAAGATATACCAGTATTATTTAAAAAATGAAAGTTTAATTTCCGCAACCCCCTCGGGATGGTGCGATGAATACAGTATGGAGCATAGCCTGGACCTTGAGAGAACAGGTAAGGAAGAAGCAGACAAGCATGACAGTCCCTCTCTGGATTTTACCTGGAACCTCGAAATCCTAAAAAACCTTGTTGAACGCTGTGCTGAAAGGGGCATACGGGTCCATGCCATCAACTTCCCTACCTATATTTCTTACAGACAGAATCTTAATCCGGTTAAATACAAAATGGTCATCGACACCTGCAGCTGGCTGAGCCGGGAATATGAAAATGTCTATCACCTTAAGATTGATGGGGATCCCAGGTTCACTGCTCAGGATTTTTATGACGGGGATCACCTGAATGATGCGGGAGCCCTGAAATGCAGCCAACTGGTGAATGAATACCTGGAGGATATAAAGAAAAATCAGGCCAAACATTGATATGTCACAAAAAAAGAAAATTGCTGTTATTGGATTAAAAGGCCTCCCTGCTTTTGGGGGAGCCGCTACGGTTGGCCAGAGCCTGATCGAGCACCTGACCCAGGAATTTGATTTTACAGTCTACTCCATTTCATCCCATGCCGACAGGCAATTTGATCCCCCCGGTTACAGGCAATATATATTCTCGAAGTTCCCCATCCGGAAGTTGAATGTATTTTATTATTACGTAATGTCAGGGCTCCATGCATATTTCTTTCGAAAATTTGACCTGGTTCACCTCCACCATATAGACGGGGCATTTATTCTGCCATTATTGCGTAGAAGATACCCTGTGATCGTAACGTCTCATGCAAGGCCCCAGGAAAGCAAAAAATGGGGCTGGCTGGCCAGGACCCTTTTCAACCGGAATGAAAAAACGGTGGTACGAAAGGCAAGCATATTCAGCGGTGTGTCTCTGAAATTAAGAGACTATTACAAAGAGAACTATGGCAGAGAAGTGGTTTATATCCCGAACGGGGTAAGCATGCAAGACCTGGGATCAATCCCTGGCAATGGATCCGGCAGCTACCTGGTATTTGCTGCCGGCAGGATCATTCCGCTCAAAGGATGCCATACCATGCTTGAAGCATTGATCAGCATCAATTATTCCGGTCCTGTTAAAATCATTGGAAATGCCGATCAGATGCCCTCGTATAAAAAGGAACTCCTCGACCTGTCGAGGAACCTGGATGTGGAATTTGTGGGACTCATACGTGAGAAAATATTACTCCTGGAGATGATCCGGAATGCAAAGTTCTTTGTTTTCCCCTCCTATAATGAGAATATGTCTATCATGCTGCTCGAGGCAGCCTCTGTCAAGACACCTATCATCTGTAGTGATATCCCGGAAAACAAGGTAATTTTTGAAAAGCAGGAGGTATTGTATTTCAAATCAGAGGATAGAGAAGACCTGGCTGAAAAGATAAAATGGGCTGGCGCAAACATAAACCTGATGCAGGAAAAAGCTGTCAAGGCCTACGAAAAAGTCGTCAAAGTTTTTACTTATGAGAAAATATCCCTTGAATATATGGGCTTATTCAACTCCCTGTTAAAGTAATCGAATTGCCCGATCTATCTCAATTCTCCACCTGAGTTGAGTTTCAATAACATGCTGGCCCTGGCTCCTGCCAGGTCAACTGAACCGGTAAGTGCATATCCCTCAGATCCCTGGCTGGATAGCGTATAAATGATATGCTGTGAGGCCTGGTATCCCTGGGAACCATAGGTCATACGGACAAGGGGATTAAAATTGTTATCCACCTTCAGGAACAGGATATCCCCCCTGTCGCTTTGATTAACCACCTCCAAGCCCCCAATGGCCAGTCCACCTTCAACCGGTACAATTGAAGCTCCGTGAATGGATCCAGGGTCCTGCAGGGTTACAGAATCTTTAATATTTGTCACTTGATTCTCATTTGTCAGCTCCAGTTCTGCCAGGAATATTTTGGAAATTCTGTCAGCAGGATCTTGCTGGTTACCTAAGATATACATTTGGCCTAAAGGGCTTTTGGCAATATCCTTCCCCCTCAGGTATGGGGTATTTATGGGTTCGGAAGATGCACCCCTTCCATCCGTGTCTGTATTGATCAGCATGATACTTGTCAGGTTAGGCCTGTCCGCGTCCGAGGCAGTGGAAATGATATGATACCTTTCCTGGAATTCAATGAGTGCTTCACCAATATAATCATTGCCTGACCATCCCCAATCTCTCCTCCACATCATTACTCCATCTCCGGCGACTGAGACCTTGTACATGATTATTTCTGCATCATCGCCGGAATTAACTCTTCTGTAGCCTGTGATGATCAGGTTACCATCCGAGGCCAGTACCGCATCTCGAAATTCCAGCTCCTGGTATCCAGCGTAGTTCTGCTCCCAGATGACCGTCCCGTCGCTTGATACATTAACCAGGTAGCCTTCTCTACCAGCAGCAGTAACAGATACACCGGATATTAAATACCCGTCATCCAAGCCTATCATGCTGTATCCATGAACATTGAACGATGTTTCGATAGGCTTAGGGGAACCTGATTTCTGCCGTCCAAACTCATCGGTAAAAATAAGAATGATATCATGCTGGGTGGAAAGAGTTTCAATATTACTCATAATGGCATAGCCACCATCTGAGCTTTCTATCACAGATGTCCCGGAATTGTTAGACTCACTCAGTGCATAATACTTCAGAAAGCTTTCAGCCTGCTCCTGAGATACAGAATCGTTATTGCAGGAAGCCAGCCAGCAGATCATTCCGCCAAAAACTACACAAAGTATAAACCTTCCCATGTATGTGTTCATTAGGTCTTGCAATTAGCGGATCTTTTTAATTGTATATATACTCCATGCCATACCTACCCGAAAGGATAAATTATTCAGTCCGAAATCAGAGTCTATCCATGCATGTGACCATAGATTATTTTGATCATACCTGTTAGCTCCATCTCTAAGTGTCTTATTCAGAGATATATGATAATCAATCTCAAAAAAAAGGTAAGTCTTTTTAAAGTTCAGTTTCATACCTCCACCCCCACCTAAAAAATAGTATAGCCTGTTCCTGAATTCCATGTGGTCAAGCTGAGTGCTTGGCTTTGTGTACTCAATATTTCCATTATCGGGATCTAATCTTTCAATCTTACTGTCGGTCTTGGCCCCAACCATATATCCCAGCAAAAATCCTGCCTTTGCATAAAGTTGTACGGTATTTTCCAGGAAGGTGGCCTTGGCATAAACCGGGAGCTGGATCAATGAACTGGTTTCTGATTGCTCAATGCTGATTATATCGTTAATCGTATTATCATAATGAATTTTATACTTTGCCTGTAGGAAGCCAGGCTCCGTGTTTATGGACAGTATGGAGTATACGGGAATATCCAGATAGGCTGCTACAAACATCCCGGGCCCATTGGAACGGTATTTGAAATTATCTGAAAGTGGACTATGGGGTTCTATGATCCTGCCGGATGTCCAGGAAGGACCAGCAGTGATTCCAATATCGAGGGACTTCCTGACACTGAAACTATTGAAGATATATTGAAATTCAACAAGATCAATGGTTGCTGGTTGAAAATCCGGAAATTCTTTCAGGAGAAAATACATAGACTCCTCAGCAGCCGCAATATCATCATTCATATAATTAGCCAGGATAGTCAGGCGGTATGCTTTCTGTCTGTCAGCCTCACTATACCATTCCATACAGTTCTCCAGCAAGGCCGGTATTTCTTCAAACAAGCCGGTATTGAACAAGGTTTCTGCTCCGTCCAGTTTGGTCAGGCAATCCTGGTCCTGGGACCATGAAAGAGTGGTCAGAATTACCAGTAAAAATGCGGTCAATATGAATCTGAGAGGGGCCTGTGTCATCTATTGCAGGTTTCTTCGTAAGGTATATCTTCTCCAATATGATTTCTCCATTCCGATTGCGATAAATTTCTGCTGATATTAGGGCAGACATATTTCGACAGATCCTCCATCCTGACCGGGTAACCTACCATAGGAACGGTACTTTTACTGCCTATCAGTATATTCCTTCCGCGGTTAATAAACTCGACAGAATAAATGAAACCGTTCAGGTTTGCTATTTCAATGGGCTGCTGGCTTCTATCCTGCAGGTCCAGGACTTTTACCCTGCCATCAGTACTGGATGTAGCAAGGTATCTTTGTGAGGGATCAACTTTAATCTCAACGATCCTGGCCTGGTGTAATTTTCTCCTGCCAACTTCCTCCTTGTAATCAACAGACCACATTCTAAGGATCCCTTTCCTATCACCTGATATCAGCATGTTTCCCTGGTCCCTGAAAGCCAGGCTTTCTATCTGGTTCCCGGATTCACTATGCAGTTCCTGGGGTGCATCAGCATCGTTAGCAGGGATCAGTAATAATTTTCCATCTTTGGTACCTACCGCAACAATCTTACCATCACCGGAAATAGCCAGGGATGAGGCCGGACTTGCCAGTTCGGTGAATACTTCCCTGATACCGGTTTCCATTTCCCACTTATATACGGTATTATCCAATCCAACGCTAAGCATATAACGGTTGTCATTGAATATGGCAATTCCCCTCACCCGGTTCGAATGAGCACTGAATATCCTGGGCGTACTCCCTGGTCTGTTCAGGTCAAATACCTGTATGCCAAGGCCTTCAGCACCACACACCAACCATCTCTCGTCCTTGCTTAAAGCCAGTACCATGTTTATTGTCTTATTATTGATAAGTACATGCGGCTCAGGAATACCTTCAAACCGGTCCCAACTGATTAAGCTCCCGTTGCCCCCGGCCGAAAAAACCATACGTTTCTTTGGAGCATAGACCAGGGAACGCACAGATTCTGTGTGTCCCGGGTATATCACTTCATACCTGACATCAAGGTCTATCAAGGCATTTCTTAATCCCATGTAGATGGCGGGATGGTTTCGCATTCCTCCATACTGATCATTAAATTTATAAGCCTGGTAGGCCAGAAGAGCTTTAAGTTCACTGTCATATGAAATCTCAATGGATTTATTTGCGAGGGTTGAAGACAGGAGGATCATGTTCTCAATTAAGGTTTCCTTTTGCTCTTTCTCTATCCTTGCCTTCTCCTCCCGGGCAGCATCAGTTTCACTCTTTGCTTCAATCAGGTTGGTACTTACCTCAGCAAGGTTGGCCTCAACTATTTCTGTTTGCTGTACAGCTTCATCAGCATATTTTACGGCAACATCCCTTTCATCTGTTCTTACCATAAGGTTGGCTTCCACAATAGACTTTTGCTTTTCTACCTCGGCAGCGTAATTTTCGGCCCGGTTCCTTTGTATGTCAGCTTCCAGTGCTGCCGCTTCGGCAATCGTGCGCTGATTCCCCTCCTCCACACGGGCCTCATCGGCTATTTTTCTCAATTTTATACTGTTGATCATAAAAACAACTGCGACAATAGCTGCAATGGCCACTACAATGGCAAACAAACGGGTCCTTCGTATTTCTCTCCCCCTGGCCTTTTCCTTTAATGCCTCCTCCTCCTTATAGGATGCCTCACTGATCTCAAGGAATTTCATACTGCGTACATAAGCAGGATGATATTGGGAAGCCCACACTTCATTCGGTTTGAAATTATCCCTCCAGGAGACGGCAAGGAATAATTCCGGAGGCCGCCACGGACCAGTCTTTCCTGACTGGTATAACATGGAGGCGTCAATCAGACGCAGATAAAGCTGTACAGCATCTGATTCTTCTTCAATCCAGCTTTTCAGACGCTTCCAGTTACGCATCACTGCTTCATGAGAAATATCCAGTACCGTTTCATCGGAAAGTTCCTCTACGATATCCGGAGTGATAATAGAATTACCTTCGGCCCTGAAGAGATTAGCCACCTTGTAAACATCTTCCCGGGAACATTTTGATATCCTGAGAATATTGGCAATGGAGGTAGGTCTTCTTATCCCCTTGTTATCCCCCCCTGATTCAGTGATTGTTTGAAAGATCTTCTTACAGGCTATTTTTTCATCTTCTGATAATTCATTGTATAATTCCTCTGTGTGAAGCGAAATGGCTTCCTCTAATCCACCAACAGCCTTATAATCATAGATATTGATCGGTTGGTCCTGCTTTTTATTCGCTTTCCAGAAATTATACAGGCGCATCATCAGATGCTGAAGTACGGGCAGCTGATCAGGCTTGTCTCCAATGTGATTTAAAATCTCCTGCAAAACATCGGGACTGATTTGAGCATCTGTCAGTGATGTAGGCCCAAGGATAGCTGACCTGTAAGCCTCCCGTGTCATCTGAGGTACCAGGTAGTGACTGAGATTGATATATTCTGTCAGCATCTGGTAGTTGGAGCAGTTTCCTACAAAATCCGACCTGATGCAGATAACGACATAGATCGGCACCTTATCCTGTTTGAGCGCCTCTACCAGCAGGTTAATCAGTAAGAGTGATTCATCAATATCCGGGTTCTTTTTATCAATCCCTGCAGTAAACCTGAATAACTCCTCAAACTGGTCAATGAAAATTAATATGTTTTCCTTCTGGTAATTATCAATTTTACCAACCAGCGTACTGATCTCCAGGGCTTTTTTAGTAAAAAGCACATAATTCAGGTTGGTTTCTGATTCAATTTGTTCCGGTGTTTTATCCGAACTGGCAAAAGATTCTGTCAGGGTTATTGATAAGCTTTCAATGGGTGAATATCCGGGATGCATCCTGGCAATTTTCCACCTTGACCCGGCTTCATACAGATACCCCCCGTACAATTGGGGTATGATACCACAATTAATCAGTGAGGATTTCCCGCTTCCGGATGGTCCAATAATAGCAATGAACCTGTTTGAGGTTATAAGTTCCAGCACCTTCTCACTCTGTCCGTCTCTCCCGAAAAAAAGGTGTTTCTCCATAAGATTGAAGGCACGGAGACCAGGAAATGGATTCTTGATTTCCTTAACTTCGTTATCCCCGGAGTTGGGATTTATAGATACTGACTTCACCATTCTAAACGATCATTTTTTTTAGATATTTCTTAAAGAAATCCTGCCCCATCAATTCTGAGACCTTAATATACAGGAATTCGTCAAACTTTGGTAGATGCAATACAGGTTCTTTATCGCTGATAACAGCCTGGAAGGCAAGTGGCCTCTTTCGCTCTGTCTTAGAAACTTTTATTATTTCCTTGATGGTACTTTCATACCATTGTGCATTATTCAAACCATAATGCACCAGGACTGCATCGCAGTTCTTTAATGTTTCATGATGTGCCCTGATGAAATGTTCCTGCAGGTGAAGGTCATGGGTCAGCACCACATCAATGGGATAGTTGCGTAGCTGAGCTGCAACATCCAGTGCATCCAGGTAGACGGATTTTTCATGTACAAGGTAGATGCTGTTTTCCAAAGTACTCTCTGCCAGCGAAACCTTATGGGCTATGTTGGTTTTCATTATATTCCTGACAAATTCCTTGAGTTGCTCAAAAGATCCCGTAATCAATTCTGTATCCCAGCCTGAGTAACCAATCTGCTTTCGGACTTTCTCAATTAACTTCTCCTGGAAAATATCCTGTATCTCTACACTTTCAGGAAGCCAGATTATTCGCGAACGAGTTTTTTGTTTGCCGAGATTTCGACTGATCTCCCCATTCATGAAACGGGTAATGATATCATATTCAACCTCAAGATTCGGTTTGCCGGAATCGTCCAGGGCCATTCCTGATTTTCCGCCGATCAGTTGAATTATAAGATCTGAGACATCCAGCAGGTCAACCAGGATATCCTCTGTAATATCAGACCATTTAATCTCATTGGAATCGGGTAAGACCTCAACGCCCTGTTTATTCAATTCATTTGTGAGTACCTCACGCTGACCTTCAAGGTCAGGTGTGGTCCTTCCGATATAAGCAATAATGGGTTGTTTTTTAACTGACCTTCTTTTTGTCTTCAGATCGGCCTGGTGTGAAATAAGATCAATCACGTCCAGTATCTTCACCCAATAATCCTTATCAGAAGAACCCATTAATTCAGTCTGGTTGTAAAGGTTGAATCCTTTCTGTGAATAAAACTTGATCACTTTCTCAATGTGGATCTGCAATATTTCATGATCCAGGGGAGATTCTTTCAGAAAAATAAGTGTGGTCTTCTTGGTCTGAAGATGCCTGGGCAAACTACGCAGATAGTCGAGCAACTGGTCAAACTGCTTTTTCAGGTTATCCGTTCTGCTTACTTCATCATGGATCAGTATCAGGTAATAATCAAACTCTTTGGGCCTCAGGTCAGGAATTTGCTCTGCATATTCCATGAGGTCCATACTCAGAATAAATTCCTTGGGATGTTCGGTGGTCCTGTTAACCGCAGATTTCAAATTATTTTGGAACTCTATCAACCAGGATTTAAAACTGTCATTTATCTCCGGGTAGAGAGTATCATGGATTACCAAAATTTTTTCTTGCTCCTGCATACAATGAAAATTTTCCGAATTAATAATTCAACCATGGAAATAAAATTCCAGGAGGAACAAAATTAAGAATTCGTTTAAATTATGTACTATCAATTAACAGGTACTTCAAATGGCAGCAATTTTTATTCCAATTTTTAATACTGCCTAATTCCAAATTTAGGAAGAATCTCTTAGCTTTTGCTATTTTATCAAATTTTACTTCGGAAAAATTGATGAGTCTCCCCCTGGACTTTATATATGATTATTTCATTAGGATGAAAAAAAGAGGGTCACCAGCGATTGATTTACCTGTCAAGCCATAACCTGAAGGGATGTGTCCTGGCTGTACTTACAAGCAAATCTTCACTGGCCGGGGGGTTGGTTACCACTTTGACCCTGCTGCGGGAAAGAATGTGTATTTTTTCTATGCTGGTATACTGTAAAATCACCTTCCTGTTGATCCTGAAAAACACTTCGGGATCCAGCAACTGTTCCAGGTGTTCCAGTGAAAAATCCAGGGGATAGTGATGATTATCATCAGTACACATGAAGGTACTCTTCTCCATGGAATAAAAATAAGCCACTGAGCGGGTTTCAACCGATATGATCTTGCTGCCGACATTGACGGCAAAACGTTTTTTAAAAGGGGATTTCCTTTGCTCTAACGTTTCCATCAGGGTTTCCAGGTTGACCTGTTGACTTCTGCCTGCTAGTTTCCTTAACTTTTGAATACTCTTATGCAATTTCTCAGGATCGACCGGTTTGAGAAGGTAATCAATGCTGTTCAACTCAAAGGCCCTGATGGCGTATTCATCATAAGCGGTTGTAAAGATCACAAAACTATCAACCTTTACCTGTTTGAATATATCAAAACTGAGTCCATCTGCCAGTTGTATGTCTAGCATCAGCAGTTCAGGGGGATCGTTTTTTTCAAACCATTTTACGGCAACCTCTACACTGTCAATAACATCCAGCACTTGTATGCCAGGATCGACCTTTTTCAGCAATTTCTCCAGCCTGGCTGCCGCTGGTTCTTCATCTTCGACAATCAGGGCTCTTATCATAACTCCATGGTTAGAAGCGGAATAACTACCTTAAAGACAGCTGCTGTCTCGGCTATTTCAACATCACAAACCGTAAAAAGCTTATATCGATCCGTGATGTTCCTCAATCCCTGGCCTGTACTGCTGATCCCGGATTTTTTCTGCAGGTTGTTTTCGACTACCAGACGCTCACCTTCAGTGCGGACAGAAACCTTCAGTGGTTTATCCCGGGATATTATATTATGCTTGATGCTGTTCTCGACAAGCATTTGCAGTACCAGAGGGGGAATGGCATAATGGTAATAACTTTCCGGAACATCTACTTCAATGTCCAGGTTGTTTTTGAACCTGGATTCCTGAAGATGGATGTATTTTTTCAGCAGATTTATCTCTTCGCGTACAAGCACCAACTCCTTGTCCCGGCTACTCAGCATATACCTGAAAAAATCAGAGAGATCTCCTATGTATTTTACCGCAGTTTCATTATCTTCTACCAGATTTGTCAGGCTGTTCAGGCTGTTAAACAGGAAATGCGGATTGATCTGGGTTTTCAGGGTTTCATATTTGGCCTGAATATTATCCTTTTCCAGCCTCACAGATTTTGAGAAATGATGTTTCCATTGCTTGTAAAAAAAGACCAGCTCATGAATGGCCGTGATCAGGTAGGTGATGAGCAAAGTGACAACCACTTCCATGAACAGATCCTCCACATGCACAAAGATTCCAGTCCAGCGCTCAATGATAAACAGGGTATAGGAATACAGAATCGTCCAGGCCGTGATTAATACCAGCTCCCATATCAGGTGTTTTACAGGATAGAACTCCCAGGGAAATTTATGCCAGAGGTATTGGACAATGATTAAACAACCGATCCAGATCCCTGAAGTCATGATGAGACCATGCCCAATACTTACGAGTCCCCTGGCAGGAGAATCAATTCCGTCGGAGATCAGGTAGACCCCGGTAATTAAGAGTCCAACCAGGATGATCAGGGAGGGACTGATCTTTACTCCGAATACTCTCATCCTTTGTGAATTTTTACCTAAGCTACACATTTTTTCAGAAATGAATACGGTACAGGAACATGGGTATGAAGCCCTGCTGGTAGACCGTGTAGACCTCTTCCTTGTGATTATCATATCCCTGCATGAAGATGCTCTGGAATCCGGTCAGGTTCTGCAGGTCAATGGCCCATTCCTGGCTGGCCCTTTTTCCGTTCAGCCTGATCCCAATCCGGAAATCGGTACGGAAATAATCATTATACCTGTCTTCATAGGCCCGGCTCCAGTCCCTCACTTCCTCTCCTGTCTGAATGGAGGCTTCAAGATCAATGGGTACATATCTGCGACCACCTGCCCAAACGGTTTTAAGATCAAGGGTCAGCCTCAGGTGCTGGCCAAGCTTTCTTTCATATCCTCCCAGGAGATTGAACACATAGTTGCCATTAAAAGCAGAATTGCGAAGTTTTTGATCAGCACCCCTGTACTTTGAATCAAAGAGGGAGGCTGTGAAGAGGAAGTAGTAACCCTTGCTGAGGAATTTTTCCACGGTCAGCTCTATTCCGTAATTCTGGCCTGTCCCAATATTCTCAAGACTGTCCTCCATGGGCAGTCCGAAAAAATCTCCCGCATTGATCAGGGAAAACTCAGGAAAAGACTCCTTAACAGGAACATTGTAAAGATGCTGGTAATAGGTCTCCATGCGGATGCGGAAATTTTGGTTGAACAGGTGGTCATACCCCAGCACAAAATGAGCGCTTCGGGTTAAACCCAGGTTCTCATTGGTCCGGTGATAAGTACGTGCAATGCTGTCCCATGTCTGTGCAAAATAAATGACCTTGGGCTGGGTCTGGCTATGCAATCCAAATCCCAGGTTGAAGGTACTCCTGTTATTCAGTTTGTAGCTTGCCCCCAACCTTGGTTCGGCTGCCCATTCATCATTCAGTCCGAAGTATTGAAGGTGGAGGCCAGCGTACCCGGTTAGCTGTTGCCCGAAATGATGCTGGAATTGTCCATATGCCCTCACCATGCCCATTTGTCCGGCTACATCCGCTCGTGTTATAAATTCACCATAATCAGGATGGTTCAGGCTGTCCAAGTAGTCAATCCTGAATTGATCCAGGACAAGCCCAAAACTGTAGTTGTTCCTGGCATTAATCTTTTGGCGAAACTGTGTGCTGAAGGATAACCTGTTCTCCTGCTGCCTGCTTCTGAGGAAAGGGACATCAGGAATCTCGGTTTGGACTGAATCCAGTACTGTTGTGGAATAGGTCTGCTGGTAAGACAGGGTGGACCTGATCCTGGTTTTTTCATTGAAATAATAGGTATGCGACATGCCTAAAACCCCCAGTCCACTTCCAAAATCAGTGGCCAATCCGCGGTTGGAGTAACTATTACCAGCAGTGTCGGCCGCCTCCCTGCCCAATTGAATGAAGCTGTCCCCCCAGAGTCCGAATACCTTGAACCTACCCAACCGGGTTCCTGGCAGGTCTACCAGGAAAGTCAGGTCCTTATACTGGGGGATGGCCTCACCAGTACCAAAATTGAATCCCAGCTTATCCATTACCTCCAGGGTCGAATACCTGAAATTGGCCAGGTAAGAGGCTTTCTGTCCACTCTTCAACTTCAGGAATGGACCTTCAACACCTGCTTCAAAGCCATTGAACCCTATCTGTCCCGTAAATTCAGTTTTTTGGTTATTCCCCGACCGCAGGTTCAGGTCAAAAGCCCCGGCCGTCGCATTTCCGTACTCTGCAGGAAAGGCTCCGGTAAGGAAATCAGAATTGGCCAGCAAGTTGTTATTCACCATACTCACGGGTCCCCCGGTAGTCCCCAGCGCCCCGAAATGATTGGGATTGGGAATCTCCACCCCTTCCATCCTCCAGAGCACTCCAATGGGTGAATTCCCTCGAATAATGATATCGTTCCTGCTATCATTCTGGGTCATAACACCAGCAAAATTGGCAACCATCCGGGCCGGATCACCCAGGCTACCTGCAAAACGTTCGGTCTCCTCCACAGAAAATGTGCGGGCACTAACCGTAGCCATTTCGTTAATGGCCTGGTCCTTTCTTCTGCCGGCTTTTACAACTACCTCCTCCATTTCCAGGGCTTGTTCTTCCAGACGGATCTGCAGGACAACTTCCTTTCCAGAGGTGAGCAGGATATTCGGGATGACCTTATGATAATATCCTATATAGCTAATCTCAAGGGATTGACGACCCAGTGGTATCCCGCTAAGCTCAAAATTCCCGTTTGCATCTGTGATGGTCCCCACCAGTGGATTTGAATCCAACAATATCACATTGGCCCCTATCAAGGGGTATCCGGTAACCTCATCCATGATAATCCCCCGAATGCTCTGGGTATAGTCATTGCCGGCAAAAGCCCCGGAAAGGTATCCAAGTAATAAAAAAAGAGCGATCAGTAGTTTTTTCATGGATGTGGTCTTTAAATTTTACAACAAATCTAAAACCAGGATGCACCTTATGGAAAAATAACCGGATGAATGGGAATATTTACCTGCTGAATGAAAAAGAAACCAAACCGAAGAGCTTTTCGTATAAATGCAAAAGTAGCAAGGATGGCAATGAGAAATTGGAAATACACTGTTATTTTTTTGTTATTTATTTCCCTGTATGCGATCCCGACTGATATCGCTGCTCAGAAAAGGAGGCGATCCTACAGTTCATCCAGCATCTGCCTTGAGCCCCAGTTTTTCGTATTGAGAGATGAAAACATTTCTGGATCTGTCTTCGCAGGTCCAAATCTCGCATTGGGTTACAACCAGTTAAAGCAGTCCATTTACGGCTTTTCCAGGTATGAAGCAGCCATCGCTGCCGGGGCAGCAATGGGGGGAGAAACCATGGGAGTCAACCTGCATCTCAAACCACTGGACCTGGGCGGAGGTTGGCCCCTGGTGGATAAAAACGATATTTCACTCTACCTGGGCGCCTATGTGGCCATGAATTATTATTTGCAGATTTTTACAGAACTGGAAGATGGTCATGTTTTCTGGTTCACATTCATAGATGCCGGTCCCAGATTAATACTGGACAAAAACGGCACAAAACAAAAATTCAGGTTCCAGCTGGCCAACTCGATTGGTGGGATTGCTTCCCGTCCCGACGGACTTGAAGACACTTACTACAACGACCTGCATGCTTTTGATATCATCTCCAATATGCACAGCAACCTGCAGGCTGGCTCATTCAACCTGCTGAACCACACTGATTTTGAATTTGAATGGCGCCATGTGAACAAAATGGGGACCTCCATTGCCTACCGTCTCGAATACTTTGGCTATTACGGTACCGGAAGGCTGGACTACCTGGTCAATTCCATCAGCATCCGCCTGCTTGTTTGGGGAGACAGCAAATAGACAGTAAAACAGGCAGGCATTACCAATGAAGATATTAGTCAACCTCCCTTTCCCAGATTCGCAGATGGGAAGTACAATCCGTGGATCTCAGTATCTGCCGAATATCCTCACTTTTTTCCTGATCTTCTTTTCAAGCTTGCCGGAGAGAATGTCAGGATCCATCCTCCAAAGCCAGTTACCTGCCGTGGTAGACGGAAAATTTATCCTGCTTTTTTCATCCAATGCCAACCAGTCCTGCATGGGAATGATAACCAGCCTGGCAACAGAAGCATAAGCAAGCCTGATCATTTCCCTGTGTACGTTCTTCTCCTTCAGTTGCCGTCCGGTGTAGGCTCTGAACCTCTTCAGTGTGGCTTGGTCGGTCTCCTGCCTGTACCATCCCTTTATGGTATTGTTATCATGAGTCCCGGTATAAGCTATGCTATTGTAGGTAATATTGCCCGGATTGTGATGAGAGAAAGACATTTCTGGCCCAAATCCGAATTGGATGACCTTCATACCCGGCAGTTTGAACCGGTCTCTCAGATCATACACATCCTGGTCAATTTGACCGAGATCTTCTGCTACAATGGGCATTTCGGGAAACCTTTTCCGGATGGCTTCGAAAAGCTTCACACCGGGCCCTTTTTTCCACTGACCTACCCTGGCTGTTACAGCATGTGCCGGCACCTCCCAGTAAGCCGAAAATCCACGGAAATGATCCAATCGCAACAGGTCATACCACTGCAGGTTTTTCTCAATCCGTTTAAGCCACCACCTGAATTGGTCTGTTTCTATACCTTCCCAGTTGTAAAGCGGCATTCCCCAGAGCTGACCATCCTGATTAAAATAGTCCGGCGGTACCCCCGCAACAGCTTCCATGGATTTATCGGGATTCAATCTGAAAAATTCCGGGTGAGCCCAAACATCCGCACTATGATAATCTATATATATGGGAATATCACCGAAAATATCGACACCCCTGTCATTGGCATACATCTTTACTTTGTTCCATTGCTCACTGAAAATAAATTGCTCGAAATAAATCCGGCCCAATTCATCCCGGTGTTGTTTGCGGAATTCTTCCAGTATAGTTTTGTGGCGGTTACTGTACGCTGGGGGCCAATCCAACCAGGAAACATCGGGAAACTGGCTTCTTAGTACCTCAAACATGGCATGGTCCTGGAGCCAGTATGCTTCCTGTTCTACAAAAATATCATAACGTGCCCTCAGGTTGAGTGGACAGGAACTCTTAAATACCTGATAAGCTTTATCCAGGAAATGGGATTTAGCCATTTCTGCCCTGCGATAATCAGCTTTGTCCTGCACAGGGGAAATGTATTCTTCCAGCTGATGATCTTCCAGCAATCCCTCAGTGACCAGCTGTCCGGGATCAATAAAAAGTACATTCCCGGCAAAAGCGGACCTGGAACTGTAGGGGGAATGGCCGGTTTCTGAACTGATAATACTCAAAGGTAGTATTTGCCAGTATCGCTGTCCGGCACCATGCAGGAAATCAATGAAATCATACGCTCCCTGGCCAAGGTCACCAGATCCATATGCACCGGGAAGCGATGAGACATGCATCAGGATCCCTGCTCGTTTTGATGGCTCAAAGGGGATTCCGGACATGACTGCGAAGGGGAACTCCCGGAAGATCTCACTGGCATGTAACTTCCCTCTCGCACTTAGATTTTCCCCGGTAAAAATGTTCTCCCATTTCACAGGGGCAAGGTCCGGTAATCTGATAACGGTGTCCTCCCAGGTGTGGCCTTCAGGCATGCAGGCTGTATGCAAGGGGACAACCACCACCAGGTGGTCATCCCGATATGAACGGTAAAAAGCCATAATATTGGATTTATACTTACCGCTTATTCGCAAAGGAATGTAGCTGCCTTTAAGGAAGAGCTCCGGTCGTTTTACCCTTTCCTGAAGGGTCAGGTATGAGATCCATTGTTTCACCTTTCCATCTACCGGCTGATTCCACAGTTTTGTCAGCAATGCTCCCCGGTGCTTGCGGCTGGATCTGACCATTTGATCAAGGTCTTTTGTCAACCGGGGAAAATCTACGGGCTGGCGGTTATCGGGATCCACAAAACTGAGATTCCACGTTTCGCAGCCCTGGAAGGTATCCGGTACACCTGGTAGGGTATTTTTGAGGATGGCCTGGGTTATGGAATTGATGATCCCGTGTGGAATTATCATATCGGTGAACAAGCGCAGGTTTTCCAGGAATTTATTTTCCGGAGCCAGGATTTTATCCGAAAAATCGACCACATGGCGCTCATAATCAGGATCCGGATCGCTCCAGGAAGTTCTCTCCTTCGCCTCACGCAGGGCTTTTGTAAGGTATTCCCTGAGCCTGTTTCTAAATGAATTATCCACCACTCCGTTCATGGGAATATGGGCACAAAGCGCCTGGTATATCAGGTACTCATCGGCCGGAAGCGGGATCTTCTCCTGGCCTACGCTCGCCTTGAACCCTTTGTTCAATTTACGCCAGGTCCGGGAGGCAGTTTTCCAATGGCCAGGAACATCACTCAGGACATTCAATCGTGCGCGGGCATCCTCTCCTCTTTTGGTATCGTGGGTTGATAGGGTATTCATGGTGAGGGGGAAGTGAGCAAGCCGGAGGGACATTTGCCTGTGAAATAGTTTCTTATCGATCCCGAAATACGCCGGTGAATCACCCACTTCATTGTGTGCGATAAAGGGATTGAATGAGTAATAGGCAGTGTCTTCCAGGCCTTTGGCCATCAATGGGCCGGTGAATTGCATCACCCGGCGAAAAAAATGGTCGATCTTCCCGATTTGGTCTTTATTTCCAATATCCCTCAACAGGAATATCCTTTCCAGTAGGGTCAGGGCCTCCCGGTTAACCGGGTTGTACTCAACGGATAGCCGGATGATCTTTCGGATCGACTTTCGTTCTTTATCTGTAAAACCTGAAGGTGCATGATAATATTTATAAACCGGGAAATGAACCATGAATTCCCCGATGGCTTTCCGGATGTTTACAGGGTCAATCTTCTTGAGACTTTTTAATCCCAAAGACAAGCATTCATTCGTCAGGAAATCAAGCTCTCCACTCAATCGGTGAGATAGCATGTACCTTTTCTTTTCACGAAACACCAACTCCGGATGATCAGAGATACCTGTCCATTTTCTGTAATTATCGTAGAAAACCCGTCCGTTTGCGGAATTGGTAAGAAGATTATTGACAAGTGCAAGAAAATCATAGCCCGTGGTGCCCTGCACCGGCCAGGACGCCGGCAGGTACTCATTCTTTTCCAGGATCTTCTCCACGGTCAGGTATGTATTCTCACCGCATACCCTGCGCAAACGTTCCAGGTAAGCTGACGGATCATACAGGCCATCAATATGATCGATCCTCAATCCATCCAGCAATCCTTTTTCTGTCCACTTATTTATCAGCTCATGGTAAAGTTCGAACACCTCATCCTCTTGTATGTTAACACAGATAAGCCCGTTGATCGTAAAGAATCTCCGGTAATTGATCCTCTGTTCGGTCTCTTTCCAGTGAACAGGTAAATAATGGAGCCTGTCCAACAATAAGCCCATCTTCGTTCTGTCTTTATTGATCTTTTTGATGCAATGATCAATATGTGCAGCCATGGCAGTGTCCCTGCCATATTCCCGGATCAGTGTTTCCAACTGGCTTTCCCAATCAATGGCCGGCAGGTTTCCGTCAGCGATATCCCGGACTTTAGTCAGCACATTTCCCTCTCCGATATCTTCCAAAATGACCGGATAGGCTTCCCTGGATACCGGGTATTCGTCGTCATAATATTTCAGACAGAAACCACGTTTACCGAATTGAAGTGCAAGGTCTCCGTCCATGATGAGTCCTTCCATGGTTTTTCCGAAAAAAGGCAGCATCAGCCTCTCCTGCAGCTCCTTGTCTGGATGAGCCTGGAAAATATCAAAGACCTTGTAATATGCTGATTCTTTTCCTTTTAACAGCAGATCATAAATCCACTTGTTCTCGGTTGAATAGGCCATATGGTTAGGGACAATATCCTGCAGCCATCCCATCCCCCGCCTGTGGACCTTTTGGATGAGATCGATAAAAGACTGCTCGGACCCGATTTCGCTGCTGATAGACAGGGGATCGGTTACATCATAACCATGGTTGCTGCCGCTTACTGCCTGAAATATGGGAGATGCATAGATGGTCCGGATCCCCAGTTTACGGAGATAGCTCAGTACCAGATTGGCGTCCTTCAGGGTAAATCCGCTGTTGAACTGAAGCCGGTAGGTTGATACCGGATTATACTTTCCCATGCGTCCTGTTATTCCTTAATAAACATTACAATTCCCAAAGGTGGGAGAAGGATATTGATGGATTGTTCTTCACCGTGACAGGGTAAGGGGTTTGCATCCACTCCACCAAAATTTCCCATTCCACTCCCACCATAAAGTTCAGCATCACTGTTCATGATCTCCAGCCATTTTCCATCATCAGGAACCCCCACCATGTAATTATACCTGGGCAAAGGGGTCATATTGGCGATGACCAGGATCTTTTGGGATTTATCCAGGCTTTGCCTGGTAAAACTGAGAATGGAATTCTGTGAATCATTGGCGTCGATCCATTTGAATCCTTCGGGACTAAAATCATCTTCATAAAGAGCAGGGATACCCTTATAGGTATGGTTAAGATCTTTAATAAAACGTTGAAGCCCCAGATGACTCTCATTTTCCAGGAGGTGCCAATCCAGGCTGGACTGGTAATCCCATTCTTTCCATTGTCCCAGTTCCATACCCATAAAATGCAGTTTCTTACCAGGATGGGAATACATATAACCGAAAAGCAAGCGGAGATTGGCAAATTTCTGCCAGTGATCACCAGGCATTTTGTTGATCAGGCTACCTTTGCCATGGACCACTTCGTCATGTGAAAGGGAGAGCATGAAATTTTCATTGAATGCATACCAGATACTGAATGTGAGCTGGTTGTGGTGATGGCTCCTGTGTACGGGTTCATGGGAAAAATAACCCAGCGTGTCATGCATCCATCCCATATTCCACTTCATCCCAAATCCGAGTCCCCCGGTATAGACGGGACGGGTGACCATGGGCCAGGCTGTGGATTCCTCTGCGATGGTTTGTACATCAGGGAATTTTTCATAAACGGATTCATTCAGGTCTCTCAGGAAACCTATGGCGTCCAGGTTTTCCCGTCCACCATGTTCATTGGGGATCCATTCCCCCTCTTTCCTGGAATAGTCAAGATATAGTATGGAGGCCACTGCATCTACCCGAATGCCATCGATATGGAACCGTTCCATCCAGCAGTGCGCACTGCTGATGAGAAAATTCCTGATCTCATTGCGGCCATAATTGAAGATATAGCTGTTCCAGTCCGGATGGAAACCTTTCCTGGGATCCTGGTGTTCATAGAGATAAGTTCCGTCAAAGAAATGTAGCCCATGCTGGTCGCCAGGAAAGTGAGAGGGAACCCAATCGATGATTACCCCGATATCATGCTGGTGCAGGATATCCACAAAATGCATAAATTCATCCGGATTGCCGAACCGGCTGGTGGGCGCAAAATAACCCACGACCTGATATCCCCAGGAGCCGGAAAAAGGATACTCGGTTACAGGCATCAGTTCCACATGTGTATATCCCATCTCCTTGACATATCCGGTAAGCTGTTCTGCCAGTTCTGTATAATGGAGCGGCCGGTTATCCTCTTCGATCGAACGACGCCAGGATTCGAGATGGACTTCATATACGGAGATCGGGCTGGCAAGTGCATTGTGCTTCCTCCTTTTTTTCATCCACCCGCCGTCCTTCCATTTATACTTGTGCTCCCAAACAATGGAGGCGGTTTTTGGCGGTTTTTCATTATACCCTGATACCGGGTCTGCTTTCTCCACCGAGAAATTGCCCACGCTTGAGGTGATGAAGTATTTGTAAGCCTCGCCGGTTCCCAAACCGGGGATGAAGCCCTGCCATATGCCGGATTCGTCCCTGCGAGACTGGAGCAGATGGGATGTCTTGTTCCACCCGTTAAAATCTCCAATTACAGTCACAGATTTTGCATTAGGAGCCCATACCGCAAAGAAGGTTCCGCTGGTACCATCATGCTTAACAGGATGTGCTCCCAGTTTCTTAAACAGCGAGTAATGCTTTCCCTCCCTGAACAGGTATATGTCGTATTCAGTAATGAAGTCTGGCAGATCCCATACCGGTTCCACCACAGGTTTAGATACCTTCCCGGAGGAAGGAGATTTCTGAACAGTTTTCCTGGTGGGAGTAACCGGTTTGGTCTCCTTTTTCAAAGTATTTCCCTTCTTTGGGACGCTCTTCTTCTGGTCAGTCATAATTCATTGGATAAGTTAATCTATAGGTGACTATTCCTGTGCAGCCAGATCCATCAGGATCTTATTCAGTCCGTTCAGTGGGATGTGCAGCCAGGCCGGCCGGTTGTTCAGCTCATAATCGGTTTCGTAGATCGCTTTCTCAATGGTAAATACTGAAAGCAGATCATCTATCTCCCTCCCTTCGGTAGGTATAAAGGAAGCATTTCCTGCTGTTTCGAGATAACTGGTAACATAAATGTCCTTCAATTCAGCATACAGGGGTTCGAGCCAGCGTTCAAGCAACTGGATCGATTCCGGTGATTTGGTATTGTATTCCAGCTGGCCCGTGTAAATGGCATAGTGGAAAGATCTGAGCATACCTGCCACATCTTTGAAAGGACAATATTTCAGACTTCGGGCTGTGAGTGCACGAGTGGGTTCTCCCTCGAAATCAATGATGATAAAATCTTTTCCCGTAAATAAAACTTGTCCCAAATGATAATCACCATGAACCCTGATCTTTGAAGTTTGGATCTTCTTCTTTTCCAGGGTTTGCTTGACTGTTGAAAGAAGGAGACCTTCGTTCTGAATGATCCCATCCAAGAGCAGTCGCTGTTCCTCAGGCAATTTATGGCTGACGGATTTCATCTTATCAATGGTCCTTCTGACCAGTGTTCTGAATCCCTGGTAAAGTGATTTCTGGTATAAAAGGGAGAATGGTTCATCATCAAACTCCCTAATTCCTTTGATAGAGCTCAATGCCAGGTGCATTTCAGCAGTTCTTTGTCCCAGCAATGCCATCATCTGAATGAAAAACGGATCGAGGAGTTCCCTTACTTTTTCTTGACGCACCCCAGTGGGCATCTCCAGGACTTCTTTGTCAGACCTGGTCCGGTCAAAAAAGCTCTCGATGGCGTTCAGTATAAAATCCCATGCATTACCCTCATTGGGCACAAAATCAACAAGAATACCAAGTGACATGTTTCCGATCTTTGGTGATTTGTATTCCAGAGAACCGGCATAAGTGGGAAAATTCCTGAACATACTGTGTTCAGTTAAAGCTTTAATAATCTCCAGTTCCGGGTTCTTCCCCTCTTCAGGACTCCGGTACATTTTGAAAAAGAACATGTTGTCATAGAGAATGGAGGTATTGGTTTGTTCGGCAGTAAGCACTCTTGATGGCAGGGGGAGTTGGCTCTTCTTTACCTTGGTGGTAAATTTTTTGCCAGGTATTCCGGAGATATCACCCTGCCTATTCCGGGCCTTGCTTCGCTGATGGATCATTCGGAACAACAAATCCCTGAATGATTTGTCATAGGTCCCGTCAAACAGGATCCCCTCATGCCCGTCCACCACCACGTTAGATACAACATGCTTCCGGATACCGATGTTTAAAATCCAGCATCCCTTCACCCAGCATCAGGGACAGGGGGATGACATAATACTCGTTCTTCCCTTCAATATACTCTATTTCAGTGATCAGGATATATGAATTTAACGCTCCTGTGTCGAAAGGAATGGTGTCTGCGATCAAAAGATCCCTGGTCTTTTTTGCTTTACCTCTAAACCACCTGTTTTTCTGGACATACTCCACCAGAAGGCGATTGAGGGATTTCCTGAGGGGTTCATTCATCTGGTTCCACTGGCGTGATGTGAAAGACAATTGGTAATCCAGTGAAAGCACTTCCAATGTTTCATCCTCAGTTGGTTTCCTTAGTTCAAACCAGAAGTAGCTCTTGAATGGAAGCGGAAACAGATACGGTTTCTCTCCGATGATGGTAAAATCATTGCGGCTGAATACCTCGGTTGGTATATGGCCTGCGTATTTGCCAAGGTCAAGTTCGCCTTGTTGCGAATACCTTGAGAGATTGATGATTACAAGTACAATCTCATCTTCGTACTTCCTTACAAAGGCCAGTATCTTCGAGTTGTTGGAATCAATGAACTCAATATCCCCACGGCTGAATGCCTTGTATTGTTTTCTTTTGGCGATGACCCTTCGCATCCACCAAAGCAGGGATGAGGGGTTCTTTTCATGGTTTTCCACATTAATGGATTCATAATGGTACTCCTGATTAAATATCACCGGCAGGTACAACTGTTGTGGTTCTGCCGTGGAAAATCCGGCATTCCTGTCAGCAGACCATTGCATGGGCGTTCTTACCCCATCCCTGTCTCCCAGGTAATAGTTATCTCCCATACCGATCTCGTCTCCGTAATAAACCACAGGTGTTCCCGGAAGGGAGAAAAGCAGGATATTCATCAGTTCGATATTGCTCCTGTCATTATTTAACAGGGGAGCAAGCCGTCTACGGATACCAAGGTTGATCCTTTGTTTCAGATTCTGGGTAAAAGATTTATACATGTAATCCCTTTCCTCGTCGGATACCATTTCCAGTGTCAGTTCATCATGGTTGCGGAGGAAAATAGCCCACTGGCAATCTTTAGGGATCGCTGGTGTCTGGTCCAGGATATCAATCAGGGGAAACCTGTCCTCCATCTTCATGGACATATAGAGTCTGGGCATGAGGGGGAAGTGAAATGACATGTGGCACTCATCCCCATCTCCGAAATATTCCGATGCATCATCGGGCCATTGGTTGGCCTCGGCGAGCAGCATTTTGTCATCATAATTCTTGTCAATATGGGAGCGTAGTTTTTTCAGGAAATCATGGGTTTCAGGAAGGTTTTCGCAATTGGTACCTTCACGTTCATATAAATAGGGGATAGCATCAAGCCTGAGCCCGTCCACACCCATCCCAAACCAGAAATCGAGTACCTTGAATAAGGCTGCATGGACCCTGGGATTGTCAAAGTTCAGGTCAGGCTGGTGGGAATAGAAACGATGCCAGTAATAGGATTGTGCTACCGGATCCCAGGACCAGTTGGAAATTTCAAAGTCCTGGAAAATAATCCGGGCTTCATTGTATTTTTCCGTATGATCATTCCATACATAAAAATCACGGTAGACACTTCCGGGTTGGGCATTTCTGGATCTTTCGAACCATTTATGCTCGCTGGAGGTGTGGTTTAAGACAAGTTCGGTGATGACCCTTAAATCACGTTTATGTGCCTCCCGGATGAATCGCCTGAAATCGGCCATGGTCCCGTAATCATCGTGAATGCTTGTAAAATCAGCAATGTCATAGCCCCCGTCTTTTAAGGGCGACCTGTAAAACGGAAGCAGCCACAAGGCATTTACTCCCAGGGTTTTAAGGTAGTCAAGTTTATTAATAAGCCCTTTAAAATCACCGATACCATCCCCATTGCTGTCATGGAATGAACGCACATGGGCCTGGTAAATGACGGCATCCTTATACCAGTATTTTGTGTCTGATTTCTGTGTCATCTTTGCTGTCTTTTACATGAAATAATCGAAATCCCTCTCGGAGCGTAACTTCCTCCGCACTTTAAAAATATGTGCAGGCATCACTCCCGGATTGATCTCCACGAAGTTATGCTCTCCTGTCCAGAGGAAAAAAGAACCACTCAACAGGTCATGCACCTGATAGCTTACATGAGGGTCAAGACCAAAATGCGCTAATGGGATCTGTAGCCAGCCCGAATGGGTGTGATGGGGATCAAGGTTGACCACCACCAGGATCATATTCGTCAGATCATCGGTTGTTTTGCTGTAGCATATCAGTGCTTCGTTATCTATCTGGTGAAATTTTAATGAATGGGTATTCTGAAGCGCCCGGTTTTCTTTCCTGATCTTGTTAATCCGTTTGATGATCTTTTGGAGACTTTGCGGGTCGCTGGTATCCCATTGTTTGATCTCGTATTTTTCAGAATTCATGTATTCCTCTTTTCCTGGTTGGGTAGGTGTCCTTTCCATCAGCTCAAAGGCCGGGCCATAGATTCCATAATTGGAGCTCAGGGTGGCAGCCAGAATCAAGCGTTGAAGGTATCCTGCCCGGTTTGCCAATTGCAGGAATTCGGGCAGTATATCCGGTGTATTGGGCCAGAAATTCGGGCGGAAAAATTCCCGGGCTTCACCCTTCACCAGGTCCTCCAGGTATGTGGTCAGATCATATTTTGAATGGCGCCAGGTAAAATAGGTGTATGATTGTGAAAATCCTTGTTTGGCAAGCTGATGCATAACCTTTGGCCGGGTAAAGGACTCTGAAAGGAAGATCACATCAGGGTGTGATTTCCTGACTTCAGAAATCACCCATCCCCAAAACCTGAAAGATTTGGTGTGAGGGTTATCAACCCTGAATATATGTACTCCCTGTTGGATCCAGTAAATGAAAATGCTCTTTAACTCTTCCCATAGCTGTTTCCAGTCTTCAGTCTCAAAGTTGAGCGGGTAGATATCCTCATACTTCTTGGGCGGATTTTCTGCATATTGCAGTGTTCCGTCAGGCCGTTGTCTGAACCACTGGGGATACTTTCTCACATAAGGATGGTCTGGAGAGCACTGGAATGCAATATCCAGTGCGATCTCAATCCCGGTTTCAGCCGCTGTTTTGACCAGTTTATGGAAATCGTTCAGTGTTCCCAATTCACGGTGAATCGATTTATGCCCCCCGTCCTTGTTGCCTATTGCCCATGGTGAACCTGGTTCACCAGGCTTGGAGACTGTGCTGTTATTCTTTCCTTTCCGGTTTGTCTCCCCGATGGGATGTATAGGGGGAAGGTACAGCACATCAAAACCCATTTCGGCCACATAGGGCAGGAACTGTATACAGTCCTGAAATGTACCGTGTTTGCCTGCATCTGCCCCAAGGGAGCGGGGAAAGACCTCATACCAGCTGCTGAAAATCGCCTTTTCCCCTTCCACGCTTATCTCAAATTCTCCGGGATACCGGAATTCATGTTCCCTTACCGGATACCTGAGCATTACATCATACAGGATCTCGTCTGCGATGGGATCTGTTCTCCCGGATCTGCTTTTCCGCTTATCTGACAATGTTTTGACACAATCTGTAAGGATTTTTCCATCCTGACCGGGCATGGCAGGATAGGCGGCCAGGGCCTTTTTGATGATCTCTGCACCAATCAAAAGGTCCACGTGGTAATCTGTATCGGCTTCTATCTTTTTCAAAATGTCCCGGTACCACGATCTGAAATGATCTACCCAGGCTGACATGGTGAACAGATAAGTTCCCAGCTCGGTGACCTGGAATTTGGCCACCCAGCGATCATTGACATCATGTTGCATCTCAATGGATTGCCAGGACCTGTCCTCTTTCTTTTTATAATGCAATTCAGCACTGAGTACATCATGTCCGTCACATAAGATGTCGGCTTCTGCTATGACCAGATCATTTACCACACGTTTAACCGGAAATTCTCCGCCATTTACCCTGGGTCCGGGATTTTCAATAATAATTCTCTGTTGTCCTTTCATATGGAGTGGTTCGAATATACGACAATTGTTTTACCCGGAACTGCAAACTGATCATGGGCAGTGAGAATCTCCGGGCTGCTCCCACCCGGGCCCTTCCAGCGGGTTGAAGATGAATCGATGATCATTTTCAGTTGCTCCGTGATTTCTCCAGGTACAGTAAGCAGCTGATCATCAGCAGTGAAGTTCAAACATGCAAAAATCCTTTTATCGCCTTGCCATCTCTCAAGTAAAAACACCCTGTTTTCCTCCTGGACATTCAGGTTCTCCTTATCAGTTATCCGCATTACCGGATGGTTCTTTCGCAGGTGTATCAGTTCTTTATAGTACTCAAGCATAGCCAGCTGTTCGTCATTATCCTGATATTGCCAGGATAATTTTGAGTTTTCAAAGGTCTCGGGAGAAGCAGGATCCGGCGCAGATTTTTCGTCATTGTAAAAGGAATCAAACTCATTCTCCCTGCCTTTCCTGACTTGCTGATTCAGCTCCTGGTCCAGGTGGCTTACAAAATAGAGAAATGGATTTCTTTCCCCATACTCTTCACCCATGAACAGCATGGGAATGTTCGGCGTGAGGCACATGGTCCCCGCAAAAAGCTTTGCTGATTCAAAATCGGTTAGCGAGATCAGCCTTTCGCCAAACTTTCTGTTCCCGATCTGGTCATGGTTTTGGTTGAATATCACGAATTGTCCTCCCGGATTATGCTCCGCAGAGTTGCCGTAAATCTTTTTTCGGAATTCAGAATACTGGCCATCAAATACGAATACATCCTTGATTGCCTTTGATAGCTGTGAAGCTTGACCAAAATCCGCGTAGTACCCGGACTTTTCATCTGTGGCCAGTGTATGTACGGCATGGTGAAAATCATCCGACCACTGCGCATCCAGTCCAAGACCCCCTTTCTTAGCGGGTGAAATATAGCGCACGTCGTTGAGGTTGGATTCGGCGATCATATAATGCGCCTGGCCCGTCTCCTGGCTCAGGTTTTTCAAATTATCTGCCAATTCCTGCAAGATGTGGGTAGCGCTGAAATCATATATGGCATGTACCGCATCCAGCCTCAGACCGTCTATGTGGAAATCCCGGCACCACATGATTGCATTCTGTATAATAAAAAGACGTACAGGATCGGAATGGGGCCCGTCAAAATTCACGGGTTTTCCCCATGGTGTGGAATAGTTTTCCGAGAAATATGGGCCGAATTCAGACAGGTAATTCCCTTCAGGTCCGAAGTGGTTGTATACCACATCCAGTATGACGGCAAGCCCTTTACGATGACAATCATTGACCAGTTTCATCAATCCAGTAGCCCCCCCGTATGTATCGTGGACTGCAAAGGGATAGACACCATCGTACCCCCAATTCCTGCTGCCGCTGAACTGGGCCACAGGCATCAATTCTATTGCGTTAATTCCCAAATCCTTAAGGTAATCCAACCTGGCGCTGATCCCCTCGAAATTTCCCCCTGGAGAAAAGGTACCGGTATGCAACTCATAGATGATCATTTCGGATAAGGGGATATTCTCCCAATCTTCGTCGGTCCAATTGAAATCATCAAGCCGGATGAGTTCCGATGGACCATGCACGCCCTCAGGTTGAGATAATGAGGCCGGATCAGGATAGCTTCCGCCATTGTCGATCATATATTTATACCTTGTCCCGGGTTCTATCCTGTCAAGGGACTTTTCCCAGTAACCAAAATCCTGTTTTTCCATTTTCTCCGTCCTGTGCCCCGGGAATAGAACCAGCCGGACGCTGTCAGCCATCGGCGCCCATACACGGAACAGACAACTTTTATGCTGATTGAAAGAGGGGTAGATGGTTTTGTATGTCATACTTATATGGTAAACGTCCATTATTATGTCACTTCGGAAAGAATAAAGTAGGATTGGGGCGGCAATTAATTAAATAAATATACGAAATTTGGGGACAATTATAATTTTCTTGACCAGGGTGGGCTAATGAGTAACTGAGTTTGTTTGCAGGTACAAATGCCATACTGGGTATACAATTGAATGCATAAATAATCTGGAAGTATCACCCTATGAGAAATTATTCAGGAAAAGTTTTACCAGGTAAACCCTATCCACTTGGAGCCACATATGATGGAAATGGTGTAAATTTTGCCCTTTTCAGCGAAAATGCCACCGGTGTTAGATTATGTTTATTCAATCATCCTTCTGATCATGGTGAATATGAGCAGTTAAACATGGAAGAGGTCACCGATTATGTATGGCATGTCTATCTTCCTGGTATAAATCCGGGACAATTATACGGATACAGGGTGTACGGAAGGTATCTGCCCAAGAAAGGACTTCGTTTTAATCCGCAGAAGCTTTTGATCGATCCTTATGCAAAGGCTATCCAGGGCCGGATCGAAGTAAAAGACAGCATGTTCGACTACTCCTTTGAAGGCGATGTCAAGAAGAATGTATTTGAGAAGAACATCACTGACAGTGCCCCGGAGATGAACAAATCAGTGGTGATCGATACACAATTTGACTGGGAAGGGATAAGGCGGCCCGATATTCCCATGCATAATTCCATCATCTATGAACTGCATGTGAAGGGATTTACCGCTACACACCCGGCTATACCTGAAGAGGACCGTGGCACTTACCGGGGCCTGGCCAATCCTGTCATTATTGATTATTTTAAAAACCTGGGGGTGACAGCCATCGAATTGATGCCCATCCATCATTTCGTGCATAATAAATTCCTTCTGGAGAAGGGATTGTCCAATTATTGGGGCTACAATTCCATCGGGTTTTTTGCGCCGCACGCAGAATACAGTGCTTCGGGCATGTCTGGGGAGCAGGTGACCGAATTCAAGGAAATGGTGAAGGCTTATCATCGTGCCGGGATCGAGGTAATCCTTGATGTGGTCTACAACCACACCGGTGAAGGCAATCATCTGGGTCCGACCTTGTCTTTTAAGGGGATTGATAACCAGAACTACTACCGTATGGACCCGAAGCATACCCTCTATTATACCGACTATACCGGGACAGGAAACACACTTAATATGCTGACCAGCAGAACATTGCAGTTAGTTATGGACAGCCTTCGTTACTGGGCTAATGACATGCAGATAGACGGGTTCCGGTTTGACCTGGCCTCCACCTTGGCTCGGGGACTATATGATGTGGGAAAGTTGTCCACATTCCTGGACACCATCCACCAGGACCCTACGATCTCCCAGCTTAAGCTGATCGCAGAACCATGGGATCTTGGGGAAGGAGGTTACCAGGTAGGAAATTTCCCGGTACTCTGGGCTGAATGGAATGGCAAATTCCGTGACTCAGTCAGGAAATTCTGGAGGGGTGATGAAAGCCCTTTAAGTGAACTGGCCTACAGATTGAGCGGCAGCAGTGACCTTTATCAGGACAATGGGAAACTGCCCTCATCAAGCATCAACTTTGTCACAGCACATGATGGTTTTACCCTGAATGACCTGGTGACCTATGACCAGAAATACAATGAGAAAAATGGTGAGCAGAGTAAAGACGGAGAAGATAATAATATCAGCTGGAATAGCGGAGTAGAAGGGCCTACGGACGATCCTGATATTGTGGCACTCAGGGAAAAGCGAAAAAGGAATTTCCTCAGCACCCTTCTGCTCAGCCAGGGTGTCCCGATGATCAGTCATGGCGACGAGTATGGGCGGACACAGCAGGGCAATAACAATGCTTATTGCCAGGATAACGAACTGGCCTGGATGAACTGGGAATGGGATGACCGGCAGCGAAAACTTTTTGAATTCACGAAAAAGGTCATTGCCATCAGGAATGAACACCCCGTGACACACCGGAGGCGTTATTTTAAGAACCGGCAGATCCAGGGAGAAGGGATCACAGATATCCGCTGGCTTAACAATGATGGCATTGATATGAGCATTGAGGAATGGGAAACCAGATTCATCCGTTGCATGGGCATGTTACTCAATGGCGAATTGATGCATGAAATGGATGAATACGGGAACGTCCTGAAGAAAGATATCCTGCTTATCCTGGTGAACAGCTACTGGGAACCAATCTCATTTAACCTGCCCCACGAAGACCTGAGTGTCCATTGGGAGGTTCTGCTTGACACTGACCAGGTAGAAGTTCCCGAAACTCCGGAAACAGTGCAGGGCATCTACAAGATGCAGGGAAGGTCATTTGTTCTGCTAAAGAATATCAAGCCGCAGTAAAACAATACTCCAGAACAATATGACCATATTCCTTGGACACTCTATTATGGATGTACCGGGAAAAGGATGGGGTCGCTTTGCAGATGTATATCGAATTACCAAAAACGGAGATGAAGCTGCTTAACTGTGATACACTCAAAGATTTTCAAAATATTCTTATGGAGATTTTCATCTGCCATCAAAATAGCGGAATGCTTTATTTCAATAGATGTTACCAAACTAACGGTTGAAGAATTAAAGGTTGACATAATTGATAGTGTGGACATAATTGATAGTGTGGACATTGGAATGCATTGAAACAATCATTTTATATATAACTATAAAATGATCCGTTTGTCATTATATAAAATACTTGTATCTTTGTATCAACTCTTAAATGAAATAATTATGGAAATTACATCAGATACACGAATTGGTGATATCGTAAAAACAAACTTCAAAACTGCACAGGTATTCGATAAAAATAAAATTGACTTTTGCTGCGGAGGAGGCATTTCTCTGGCTGAGGCCTGCATAAAATCCAATACCGACATTGAAATGCTACTACCAGAGTTGGAAGCATTGGTAATAATGAAGGACCCGGATTCAAATTATATTGACGGGCTGGCATTAGATGAACTGTGCGATTACATTGAGAAAAGACACCATACCTATGTAAGCGAAAACATACCATTTCTTCAACAAAAATTGCACAAATTATGTGATGTGCACGGAGCCAACCACCCCGAACTTTTTGACATAAAGGAATTGTTTGAAGGGGCAGCAGGGAATTTGAGCGCACACATGAAAAAAGAAGAACTGATTCTGTTCCCTTACATTAGAAAAATGACAAAATTCCAGAGAGAAAAGCAAAATGCCAAAAAGGAATTCGGTCATATCCAAAATACCATTGACTTAATGGAAGCAGAGCATCAAACGGAAGGGGTGAGATTTGAAAAAATATCCTTGTTATCAAATACATATACTTGTCCGCCAGATGGATGCAATACATTCCAGGTTACCTATCAAACCCTAAAGGATTTTGAACAGGACCTGCACAGACATATCCATTTGGAGAACAACATCCTGTTCAAAAAAGCGATTGTTCTTGAAAATGAACTGGTAAAATAAATACCTGAGAATGATATCCAAGAGTACAGAATATGCTATACGCGCACTGGTATTTATCCAATTGATTAATTGGGAATCCAGAAGACCCGGAGTAGGTGAGATTGCCAGAGAGATTGAAGCACCTGAAGCTTATTCGGCCAAAATACTGCATACTTTAACGAAACATGGATTATTAGATTCACTAAAAGGCCGGGGCGGTGGATTTTTCTTTAATGAAAACCAGTCAGATCTGACATTATACGATGTTATTCATGTCATGGAGGGAGATGCCAGTTTTCATAAATGCGGATTTGGTCTGAAAAGTTGTAATGATGATCATCCCTGCCCGCTGCATGAAAAATACATTGTTTTCCGTGATGGTTATTATGATCTGGTCAGAACTGAAACCATTAAGTCATTATCCACAAAGATCTTAGATGGTAGTGCAGTATTAAACCATTCAATTAAACTGTAGACCCTATCCTTAATTTTCATGAGGGGTCGGAGCTCCTTATAGAATGGACAGAAACCAACAGATACAGTCAACTCTTGAAAATAAAAATTAAATCCAAAAAAATCATGAAAAATATTACGGTAGAATTATCAAACGAACATCAAAATATATTGAACTTAATTGATGTTATGTTAGCCGAATGTGAAAAACTGGCAAAAGGTAAGGAACTCGAGAAGGCTTTTTTTGAAAAAGCAATCGACTTTATTAAAAATTACGCCGACAGGTATCATCATGCAAAAGAGGAAGATATCCTTTTTAAGGTGTTGCTTGAAAATCTGGAGAACATGCATTGCAATCCCATCCCGGTTATGCTGCATGAACATGAAGCCGGCCGAAATTACGTGAAAGGTATGGAAGAAGGCCTGAATGAAAACAACCAGGAAAAAATAATAAGAAATGCAAGGGAATACGGCTTCCTGCTGAAAGAACATATTTACAAAGAAGACAATGTCTTATACCCAATGGCAGAGGAGGCATTAAATGACGAGCAAAAGGAGACAGTTCTTAAAAGATATAAAGAGGTGGAAACGGGTGAGTTCTCAAAAGAGAATGTTCAAAAGTATCTTAATGTGGTATGACTTATATTAAAAAACCTTAGATGTTGTTATTTCTTCTTCTGTGACCTGTCAGCAAATATCCTACCACGGCAGGGATAAGGCAAAAATTATAACTACGTCTTTGAGTATCAACAACTCCATTACCCGGACATTACAAAAACAACTTATCTAATGAGATTCAAGGATTTTTGCGTTTGTAATAAACGAGATACCCTGCTGGCCAGAGGCGCCGATCATAATGGATTGAATTAATAACTGGTCAGAATAGCTGGGAGCCCCCCAGTTAATGATGAAATTTGCTCCGGCCCCACCAATATTTTCCATCTCTTCAACAACAAATTCAATGGATTCAAGAGGTGACAACAAAATAACAGAATCTATATATTCTTTCAATTGCTTCCCATAAGAATCATAATAAGTTGCGGACAATACATATGCAGAATCACTGAGGGAAGTATTTCTGATGCTTAAGGTGGTTGTCAGATAAAATTCTCTCGTCCCATCTTTGTAATAGATGTCTGCATAAACAGGTACATAATCAGTTTCAAAATAGCTTAATTTTGAACTGTCTAAAGTCACAAATTTGTATAAATGACTTGGATGGCTCTTCTTCTGCGCAAGTTTGTTATAATGTTCACTTTTGCAGCAAAATAGCACAAAAATGAATGGTAAGATGGATATATATTTCATGCTATTAATGTATTTAACCGGGATATCTGTTTTTTAACTGTTCAAGCAGTTCATGGTATTGCTCATGAACCCCATGACCCACAACCTCTTCTTCAATTTTATCAAATTTACTAAAAATCTTCTTCTGTTTTTGACCGCTTAATATTTTATCAGCCATTGGAAAAAGAACATTTTCTTCCTTATGTATGTGATTCTCTAGAAGATCGACATAGTTGGTCATGCTGGCTGCTATTGATTCAACGGAATTTGAATAGCCAATCTTATAATTTTTCACTTTTGCGCTGATTTCCTTTATATATTCTCTGCCAATAGTGTGTTCGTGGAGCATAACAGCAATTGGACCATTTTCTTCTGGCATTCCTGCTAAAACAAGTGCGGGAAACAGGGCTGTTTCTTCTTTACCATGATGGCATTTGTCAGCAAAGGTTTATAAGAAATCAACGATTTTCTCAACATCCGCCGTGTCAATCTCTTTATTTTCCTGGATATTCTCAACAATATTGTTCATAATTCCAAGCATTACTTTAATCGCTTGATGTTCATGAATCAATTCTTCGGTGGAGTCATTTTGTGTTCATTTCAATTTATTGATAAGAGATATTCCATGTTCAATGCAGTCTTGAATACCGGATTCGTCGGGATTCCAGTTAATTTTAAGACCCTCTGCCATTAAATCAAAGCCAGCATCTTTGATGGCTTCGTCTATAAGTTGTATACATTCGGCATGCCAGCCATAGCATCCAAAAGAAGCGATGGTGAGTTATCCTGCATAACTTCTGCAAATTGAGTCACTTCAATGGGTACATTCAATGGGTTTACGACGGAAAGGTGCTGCACATCTTCATAATTTTCACGGTTAAAAACATCCAACCAAATTCTCACCGGATATTCTGTTCCCTTTTCGGTCATTGTAGCATCATCATTTCCGGTTATAGCAATTCTCAGGTTTAAACCAGCATAGGCAGTGGATAGCCCTAGTCGCTGCATTTTATCTTTATCCGGAATCACCATATACTCAGGATTTTCTTCTTCCAAGGAAAGTTGGACGTTATCGTCACCGGGAATATTTACGATAACGGATCTCAAATCCTCAGATGTTTTCAATATCAAGTCCAAATTCCCTCTACTCAATGTTATTTTAATCGGTGCTGATTTTGGGAGTAATCCAAGGACTGACATCGAAAAGTTGATGCCAGGGTACTCCGTTTCCAGTTCGTTCCGGAGCGATTTCATAAACGCTTCGGTTTTAATATCTCTTTCAGTTTCCGGTTTTAGCTGAATGGTGAATTCTGATTTATTTGCCGAACCCACTCCCAGGCTGCCAATACCGGTACTGGGGCCCCCAATGTTGCTGAAAAGCGTTGCTACTTCAGCTTGTTGAAGAATAAAGTTTTCAACCTGCTGAGAAACAATGTTGTTCCGTTGTACTGATGTGGTATTATCGGTCGAATCATCAGCAATAATGAATTTTAATCCTGAGTCTTTATTTTGTTCTTCAATAGTTTTTAGCTTTTCACGAACTAATCCAGAAACATCAACGGCATTAGCATCACCTTGTTTTTTCAGTAAAAGACCAATGCCATTTGCCCCGTTATAACGGCTTACTGAAGTAATCTCTATAACACCATCAATTACGCTGGCAACATCTTTTACATACACCGGACTGCCCGGGATAGGCATAGCAACCTGAACATTCATGATATCTTCAACCGTTGCAAATTTTCCGGTTAGCCGAACCGAATATGCTCTTTTTCGGTTTGTCCTTTACCAGCAGGTAGTCAATAGTGTCAACGCCAATCAGGTCAGTGTCAAGCAGATATTCCGACATGAAGCGTTGTATCCTGCGTAATGAAGAATCAACTTTGGCATCAGCATCGAACGCAGCTGCTAGTTTTTCAAAGCAAACCGTTTGAACCTTGCACAGAGCACAGATAAATAAGCCAAAGAACTTGATTCGGGCCAAATTCATTTTGTCCCCGAATATTTGCGATAATGTTGAGAATAAAATGGTATTTTTATTCTCAACCCTGGTATTCATGTATCCTTGAGTCATAACTAGGCATTATACTCATAAGATACTGATTATCAGGGTTTTATACGATATATTTACATGTTAGTTATCACTAAGTTATTAACATTATTACATTGATATTCAATTAGTTATAATTATTGTCATTTATAAACTTGTATTCTTAAAAGTATTAAAATACCTATTCATCATGATTAAAAGCAATTACAAACGCATCGAGAAGGCTCAAGAGTTAATGAAAAAAGAAGGGATGATTGGATTAATGATAATGAATCACGACGATTTCATATATTTTTTCAATGATCTTCGTGTCCAGCCACGGGCAATCATTCCTGCATCCGGTCCGCCAATAATAATTGGGTTCACAGCAGAGGAAGAAGAAATAAAGGACCAGATTAAAGATGATAAAATCCGGATATTCAGCCATATAGGGGAACAAATATCCAATGTACGGGAAGTATTTAAGACACTTTTTGAAGGGCCTCCTCCTGGATCAAGTCATCAAGACCGGCCTAAAGTCGGGATGCAAATGTGGTTTCATACTCCCGCCTTTCTTGTTGATCTTTTCCGCAAGGTAAATAAGCAGGTTGAATTGGTTCCATCCGATCCAGTGATGGATGCATTAAGAATGATAAAAGATGATGATGAGATTAAGAAAATGCAAACTGCCCAGTCAATAGCGGCAAAGGGCATGGATACTGCAAAAGAATTGCTTAAACCGGGAATTACCGGTCATGAGCTGGCAACTGAGATAACCTATACCATGATGAAAGCCGGATCGGAGGGGACCAGCACTCCCATTCATATCAATTCCGGCAGGAGAAGCTGTTGGATTCACGGTATGGTTACAGATGACCCTATTCAAAGGGGAGAATTGGTGGTGATTGACCTGACACCCCAATACCAGGGTTACTGTTCCAATCTTGCCAGAACCTTCGTTATTGGAAATCCAGATGAATTACAGAAGAATTTATTTGAAACATATCTTGAAATTCATGAATCAACCAGGAAAGAATTAAAACCTGGAAATACTGTTTCAGAACTTGATAAGATTGGGAAAGATATATGTATCAATCATGGATTTGGGGATTACCATATTAAGGGCATTTCACATGGAATTGGATTACGATTTGAAGAAAACCCTGCCTCAACCATTATCCCTGCACACAGTAAAACAATACTCCAGAACAATATGACCCTAACCATTGGGCACACGATACTGGCTGTGCCGGGAACAGGAGGGGTTCGCTTTGAAGATGTATATCGAATTACCGATAACGGAGGTCAGGTCCTCCATAATTATTCCTTCGATTATATTCTATAGGGATATCCGCCTGATCGCAGGCGGTAAAGACAAGTAATATTGAATGGATATGAAAAACCAGGCTGACTTTCGTGCAAGCACCAAAGAAGGCCTGGTTTTTTCACATCCTATTCAAACAGGCTATGATATTTACCGCCTACAATCAGGCGGATTCTGGCAGTAGTTGCTTCTTATCCAGTGTGGACCGGGTAAATATGCCGATTACTCCCTTTAATCCGACGCTCATTACAATATTGTAGAAGAAGGCCAGGAAGGCGATGAGGATGAGGGCTCCGGAAAGAGCCGCCAGGATCATCAGTGTATTGAATTCACCATCAACATAGAGTGTACGCCTCAGCATACCCTGCAATCCGGCCATCCCCATAAAGGCACCCATACCTATTCCTCCTATCAGGTGGCACCAGAAATGCACATTCGCCAGTTTCTGGCTGTAGAATTTGGCCCCGTTGGTAAGGATTGGGAACAGGATGTAAACGGCCGAGTAAAGGGTCATCGTCAGTCCCACCAGCACAGCGACGTGGACATGGGGACCAACAATCCATTGGGTATTGTGCAGGATTCGGTTGAGTCCGACATCCGCCTGCATGATCCCGGCCGGAACAGCCAGGGCAAATCCCAGGAGTCCGCCAAGCAGGAACTTCAGTTCATTGGTCATCTTCAAAGGACGTGCAGACCAGAGGGTGGCCAGGACAATGAAGAAGGCAAGTCCCTGGGTAATCAACTCAAATGCAGTTACAAATTCCCCTGAAACTACCTTTAAAATGGCAGGCTGGGCCTGGTCCGCCAGCAGGTGGTGAGACCAGACAGTCCAGGAAACGACCAGCTCAAGCAAGAGGGCAGCCCTGGCAATGTTCTGCATAAAAAGCTTCTTGCCGGTGATCATGGTAGCCAGTAAATACCAGGTCCCCGCCACAAAGATCAGGACCAGTCCATCTGCAATGAGGTCGAGTCCCCACCAGAACCAGTTCTTATAAAGCAGGGCATCAACAGCTGTATTTTCCAGGCTATGTCCCAGCACAGCGGCAACCATATAAACCAGGATCAGGACACCTGTAAACAGGATGATCCCTGAATTAAGGGCCATGTCAACCGTACCCCGGGCAATGGCAGCCACAGGCAGGGGCACCAGGTGTTCTCTTTTATTCTTCCTGAATATATTTTCAGCACCACTTACGCCCAGTGCGGATGCAAGCAATGCTACGAGAAGGTTGCTTTTCCCATCCCTCGGGTGTATAGACGATGGTCTTGAAAACGTTGATCACAAAGAATACGGTCCCCACCATGATCAGGGCTATTCCCAGTATGAATATGGCTCCGCCAAGGGGATTAAACTGGCTGAAATCTGCAGGCAGGGGCCAGTATAAAGTATATAAAGGAGCATAATGGGCGATGAAACCCGCAGCCCAGAATACAAAGGTACCTATAGCGATCAGGAGGAAGTTCCAGTTGGCCAGTTTATAACTCCATAGGGGTTTTTTCATCAGGAATGGAACCAGGAAAAGAAAGGCCCCGCAAACAATAGAGTAGGTTGATCCGAAGATACCAACAAGGGGATGTGCCGTCATGATCGCAAAAAACTGTGTCTCGCTTACGAAAGGAAGCGGGTTGATCTCAAACAGACGCATGATCATCCCCTCTACGACCACGAATAGATAGTATACCAGTCCCACAACCACAAACCGAAGGGTGAGTTTCTGCATGGGTGTAAGGGTCTTCGGCTTGAATAATCCCTGCTCCCCGTTCATTAAAGTTTCTGTATAGCTCATATCAATTGGTTTTTTCGGTTTCATCACAACCCACAACTTCAACTGCATTCTTTACGATCATGTGGATTCCCTTGGGACCGGAATACTCCGTGGATCGAATGGTATAAACTCCGGATTTTTTGAATGTCCAAAGAATGTCGTTGCGGTGTCCGGGGACTACCTGCATTTGAAAAAGCATGGAATTATCCTGCCTGAACAATCCGAATCCATAGGTAAGGTCATTTGATGTTACATCAAACTCGACCAGTTCATTACAATTGATAATCAACTTATCCGATGGCAGGATAAATTGGTGATCCTGCATCGTGATCTCAAATGTTTTGTCAGGGGTGTAATCTGCGCGGTGCAAATCAACCGGTGTCCATGGGATGGTGTTGTAAGTAAAGATGTGCAGGGATACTCCCAGCACAACAAGAAAACCGACGAAAATGTAAAATAGCCTTGGCTTGACTGTACCGCTCTTGCCCTTGGTAACCCGGAGTGCAAACCACCCCATGACAAGGAGAATCACAATACAATACAGGCTGTAGGCAATTGTTTGTCCCCAGAGGACAATACTTGAATCAACCATAAAACCTCCATTTTTAGTTGTTAATAATAATTCAATTAATATCTAAACGTTTATATATTATAATGATTCAGATCCGATTAAATCTTCTGCCGACTTTGTCTTTTCTACCAGGTCCTTAAGGTTCTGCGATTCCATACTGTTACGGATGGTTTGATTCAGCCCATACCAGTAATCTTTTAGAACACAGATTTTTTTTCTGGGACAATGACCATCTGCGTGTAAACAGTCAATGATGGTTAGATCATCTTCGAAAGCAAGGTAAATGTCGAAAATTGAGATTTCCTCGGCTGGCTTGTTCAGTTTGTAGCCGCTCTTTTTCCCGCCCACATTAGCTATTAGTCCAGCTGCCTTCAGGTCGGCAATAATATGATCAAGGTATTTTACGGGGATCAACTGGTTTTCTGCAATTTCTTTCTGAAGTATTCCGCTGTGCCGATCGGTCTGTAAGGCAAGTTCAAGCATGGCCCTTAACCCGTATCTTGTCTTTGTGTTGAATTTCAATTAATTACAGATTTATCCTACTAGATTGGTAGGATAAATATAAATATTTTTTTTGAAGTAGAAAATAATTTTTGAGCAAGCTTTCCAGAATGGTTTGACCGGTCAGGTATGTCAGGATTGACCAGCCACTCATACCTTCTATTTAGACTAAATTAAAATAGCATCATCATCCTCCATGAGCCGTAACATATATCCCTTAATACCGTTGACCAAATCAATGGCATCTTTAACTGAAATTACCGGAAATTTAGGTACCGACCGGGCGGCCCATTTATTGCGGCGTGCCACCTTCGGGCCTACCATAGCTCAGATCAACCAGTTCGCGGCTTACTCCGCGACAGAAGCTATGAACGCACTCTTCACTGAACCGGCTCAGAAACCCGCCCCGCCTATCGATCCATTGACCGCTGCAACCTGGGTTGACCCCCTGGGACAGCGCAAGGCGGGAGTATCAAACTCTGAGCAGGAAGATCTGTTTAAATTCTTCCAGGCCTGGCACCTTGATGTTATGCTTAAATCGGGAGCGGACCTGAAAGAAAAAATCACATGGTTTTTCCATTCACATTTGCCTGCACGGTGGAACGAAATCCGAACAAGCGAGGCAATTTATTACCAGAACTGCCTCTACAGGCATTATGCCTTTGGCAGTTTCAAGGAATTGTTCACAAAGATCTGTACGGACAATGCCATGCTGATCTACCTTGACGGTTATTCAAACCACAAGGATGAACCCAACGAGAACTTTGCCCGTGAAATGTTCGAACTCTACAGTATTGGCAAGGGCCCTCAAATTGAAGAGGGCAATTATACCAATTTTACGGAAGACGACGTCAAGGCGGCAACAAGGGTCCTGACCGGATGGGTTGACGATGATGATTTCAATTATATGGATCCGGATACCGGCCTGCCTATCGGGAAAATGACAGCAACACCCGGGGGCAATCCGGTAAAAGACCTGGCCACCGGCCATGATACCGATGTGAAGACTTTCAGCTCCGTCTGGAATAATACGACCATACAGCCGGCTGAGATCATCAATGACCTGGCAACGGTTGAGTCAGCCTACGGTGAGCTGGATGATTTGATGGATATGATTTTCGGAAATGCGGAAACAGCCCGATTCATAGTCAGGAAAATGTACCGGTTTTTTGTATATCATTTCATCTCGGAGGAGGTAGAACAGGATATCATTGAGCCGCTGGCACAGAACTTCCTGACCAATGACTGGTCCATTCCGGATATGCTGACGGTATTGATGAAAAGCCAGCATTTTTATGATGAAGACACACCTGCAGTCACCAGTGACAACAATATCGGGGCACTGATCAAGTCCCCCATCGAAGTTTATACCACGCTTCTGCGCTTATTCAATGTCACAACACCCGACCGGGATACGGATACAGCCAACTTCTATCCTGATTTTGAATTCCTTGTGTCTAAGCTTGTTGACCAGGGACTCAACTTCTATGAGCCATTCGAAGTAGCAGGGTATCCTGCCTACCACCAGATCCCCGGATATGGCAGGAACTGGATTATGACCTATCCGCTGGCCCATAGATACCAGACCGGTGATATCCTCATGAAGAGAGGGGGAGCCAGCAATGATACGAGCATACAGATGGATGTACTGGACTGGGCGGAGAACTCCGGAGAAGTGGATCCAACAAGTTCTACTGATATTGTTACGGTGCTTACAAAAAATCTGTTGGCCGTCACGCTGAACACAGAAAGGTTTAACTACTTTCTGAATACCGTATTCCTTGACACCCTCACCCAGACGACCTGGTTGTCGGAATGGAATAATTACATAGGCGGAGGGGATGAACTCGTCGTACGTGAACGGCTTGAAACTCTCGTATCCTCACTCATACAAACCCCGGAATTCCAATTGATCTGATATGGAAAGAAGAAAATTCATAAGAAACCTTACATTAGGTAGTGCTGCCGGATTTACACTGGGGGGCATCCCTATGAACCTGCTTGCTGGAAACAGCGCGCTGAAACAAATAGCATCGGCCAGTGATAATGAGAATATCCTGGTATTTATCCAGCTTCATGGCGGGAATGATGCTTTGAACACATTGATACCTGTATCCCAGTATAATGATTATTATAACCTGAGATCCAACATAGCTATTCCCGATTACGGTACACGTAAATACATCAATGTAGATACAACCGTTGATGAGGCCGACCAGGTAGGATTACATCCTGACATGCTGTCTTTCAAAGATATGTATGATGATCGGGATGGTTTCTATAGTGCAGAATGTTGGTTACCCGGATATGAACCTCTCCCACTTTCGTGGAAGGGACATTGTTTTCATGGGTGGTGATGCCTACGATGATTACCAGTCTGGCTGGATGGGCCGTTTTCTGGATAATGTATATCCAGGATACCCGGATGCTTATCCCAACCCGGATATGCTGGATCCGCTGGGTGTGGAACTGTGCGGAACACTTTCCCTGGCTTATCACCGTGAAACCGGGTATACCCATCGGTCTCAACATGGGGAATCCACAGCAATTCTATGACCTGATCTCATCTGTGGGGGTTGATCCGCCCATAAGCATTCCGGACAGCCATGCCGGCGATGAACTGGAATATATTATGGAATTTGAGAAAAAGTCAAATCAATATGCGGAACGCCTGAAGGATGTATATGAAGCCGGGAGTAACTCTTCAGTGGAATACCCGGAGACCTATCCGTATGCCACACAGGCTAATTATGCCAATAATCCACTTTCCGGTCAGCTTAAACTTATAGCCAGAATGATCAAGGGTGGTGTAAAGACCCGGATATTCCTCTGCCGGATAGGTGGCTTTGATACACACGGGGAACAAACGGTGGATTATGACCCCACCCTTGGGATACATGCCTCTCTGCTTTATCATTTATCTTCTGCCATCAAGGCATTCTTCGATGATATGAAGATTCTTGGGATTGACCATAAAGTAATGGCCATGACTTTTACGGAGTTTGGACGAAGGGCCTATTCCAATGCCAGTTACGGGACGGACCATGGAACTTCTACCCCGGTGATGTTATTTGGACCTGGACTGAATCCGGGTATTTATGGCACCAACCCTGACCTGAATGATCTATCCAATGGTAATCTTAAATACAATATTGATTACCGGAATATCTATACTTCCATCGTACAGGACTGGTTTGGAGCTGATAATCAAACCCTGATTGATACAGGATTCAGCGAATGGGTAGACAGCCGGCTGCCACTGGTGGCTGGAGCGACGGGTGTGAATGATCTCTCCAATGGCAATGGGTTTGATTTCCGGATCTATCCAAACCCGGTCACAGACCAATTGAATATATTTTATAAGTTGCAGGGACAGGGGACTGTAAAAATCACGGTGCTCGATAGCTCTGGCCGGGTTGTCAGGAATCTCCACCAGCAGGGATACAAGGGAGCTAACCAGCAGTCCATCAACATCAGTGGCCTATCCGAAGGATTATATCACCTGAGGATGGTCCAGGGTAACCTGAAAACCAGCAGCCAGTTTATCAAGATCAGGTAGCATAAAGCTGGAAATTATAAAAAACCGGCCGCTGGTTGAATCCAACGGCCGGTTTTTTTATATAATTATCCTTATGGATGTCATGGAGAAAATGTCCTGACAGGAAGTTTCACAAGGACAGGACGCTGGTATTTTCCCAGGATATAAATCTTACCGAGCAGAGCCACACCTTCTTCGCTGGTTTGAATGATATCTGCCACTTCCACCCGCTCATTGAACTGGTGGTAATGTGTGGCGATCAGGCTGTCAACATCTGCTGCATGCTGGTAGGTGACCATCGAATTAGAGTTGGTCTGTGAGGAAAACAAAATATAGGAGGTAGAGCCTGTGGTGATCCTTTTAGGTAATACTTTTGCATCATGTACCAGTTCAGGAAGGATCTCACCTGTGATATCGTTGAAATTCTGGCTGGTATTTATGTCTACCTCCACATCTCCCAAAAGGTAATTATTATCGCTATAAAAACGGGTTAATGCATACCTGTTCCCATCTCTCTGAATGAGGGCACTGACGGCTTCTTCAGTCTGAAAAGAATAAATGTTTCCCAACATGCTCAATCCGGCCGACTCAAAATATACCGTTCTGAGGGTATAATTGTAAAAACAATTCACATAATATCCCGATTGGCTGCCTTCTGTCCATTCCCCAATAAAAAACGGGAACTGTGTTCCGGATTTATTCATATGCTTCTGTACCACGTTCTCCAGGTCTTTTTCAACATTCACCTTAACCGAACGCTGCAGTCCAAAACTGCCATCATAAAGGGAAAGCCAGGAGGACCGGGCGATGTAATCATATCCGAGTACGAGCAGGTTATTCTGCTTGTCTACATAAGTATACAGTGGATTGGTGATCCCCAGGTCATGTTGCCCTGTCACATCACCGTTGGAGGTATTTATCTCAACAGCATAGGTATTCAACTGCAGGTCCATGGCCACAAAGCCAATTGATCCTGTGCGTTGAAAAAGCCTGGGTGAAGGAGCATACAGGTCATAATCCCTGGTCCATTCGACTTCCCCGGTTGAGCTGGTCTTGATCAGGTTGGCATGTGGATATTCAATGATCGAAGTGTCCACTTTTACGCCTGAAAGGATGAGGTATCCCCCATCAGAGAGTTGTACAATACCTGCCGGATGGTATGCAATTTCCTGATCAGGGTGGTTGTAGATCTTGATAAATTCATTCTCGGGCTGTATGTCTTTTTGATCGACTTCACATCCACTGAGAATTACGGCTATGAATAAAAATATGCTGTAGTATTTCACGTTATTGGGGGAGTTTACATTTTGACTTGCGGCCACCGCTTCCCCTTTTCTGCAGGGAGAAAAGGACCGAAAGGTTTATTTTCAGATCATTCAGTCGTATATCGCTCTGTGAATAGGAGTCACGAGAGCCTGTATCATCACGATTTTCCTTGCTTGTAATGACATGAAGTCCATAATGGTATCCTACATTAAAGTCCAGGATGAGATAGTTCAGATCAATATAAGTACCGGCCACACCCCCCAGGGTCATCTTCGGCCGTATAAAGGTCTGGTTGGTGGCCTCCTGTGATCCCATCAGATGAGCATAGGTGAAGCCCCCGCCCACATAAGGCATGAAGGTCCCACCAAGATCCAGGGTATACCTCACCTCGAGCGGGATCTCAAAATACCTCAGCCTGACTTCATTGGCCTGCTCCACAGTATCATCCTGGAACATAATATTGGACAACCGTGTGAAGGAATAGGTGTATGTACCGGGTTTCATAGTCAGGGCAATAAAATCCGTCAAGCGGTAATCAACCTGCACAAAATACTGGTTGCCAAAGTTTTTAAACAATCCGCTGTAGGTATTCTTGTATTCCGCTCCGCTAAGATCCTCATATAGGTTATAGGACTGGGATTCCAAAATGTGGGAAAAATTTACTCCTGCACCGAAACCAACACGGAAGTTTTCCAGGAAAGGATTGACCTGGGCCGAAATATTGGTGATGCCGAAAAGGAGAATCAAAGAAAATACGAGGATTTTCTTCATAGGATTTTGATATAGGTTACAGTTCAGCTTTTATCTACTTACGTGTTTTCTTACCTAAATGTTGTTCATAGCTATAAAAATTATATTCAGATAAGAATCATTCTAAATAAGTTATTATCTTGCTGTATATTAATTGTTTATATATTATATATTGTCAGGCCATTCTAAATAATTGTCAAATAAATATGGTCTGTCAATACATTCGCCAGCTACATCCAATCAGCAAATGTTTATTTATCCGTTTTTTTGTATTTTCAACCTTGAAAGATCTACTGCTTTATGCGGAGTTTTGTTACTATTATCCTTCTGATTTTCTGTACCTTACAAGCATATTCCCAGCATGATACCCTGGTTATGAAGAACGGGGACGAGCTGGTGGGAGAAATCAAGGAGCTGTCGACCGGTGTTCTGGTAGTTGAAACAGATTACAGCGATAAGGACTTCCGGGTTGAATGGGATAAGGTCCGGGAAATCAAAACCCATAACATATTCGTTATATCCCTCACAGATGGCCGCAGAGTCAATGGTTCAATAATAACCGACCCCGATGATAGCAGTATGGTGATGATCATGGAACCAGGCGGCATAATGTCTGCCAGGCGGATGGATATTGTATTCCTCAAACCGATTGAGAATACCTTCCTGGGCCGCCTGGATGCTTCTATTGGTCTTGGTTTTGACATCACCAAAGCCAATCATTTCAGGCAGGTAACAAGCCGGAGCAACCTTGGATATACTGGCGGGTTCTGGGGCGCACAAGCCTCACTTGATATTGTAAGGAGCGAACAGGATAGTACCAGGACCAACAGGATGGAGGGATCTCTGGGAACCAGGCTGCTGCTGCCGAAATCATGGTTTCTGTATGTTTCTGCCAAGTTCTTACAAAGTGATGAGCAAAAATTGAAGCTTCGTTCAACAATCAATGCCGGTGGCGGTCATTTTATTGTCAATACCAATAAAGTTTATTTTTCAACCCAGGGTGGTATTGTCTGGCTCAATGAAAAATTCATGGATGATACGCCTATCCGGAACAGTTTGGAACTATCCCTCGGAATTGAGGCAAACCTGTTTGATATTAAAGATTTCAGTCTGCTTACCAATGCCTATCTCTATCCGAGTATCACGGAGAGGAGGAGGACCAGGCTGGATTTTAAAATTGACCTCAAATATGATCTTCCGAAAGATTTCTATATCAAATTAGGATATACTCATAACTTCGATAACCAGCCGGCTGAAGGTGCCTCAAAACATGATTATGTGCTGAGTGCCACTTTCGGATGGGAACTTTAACCTCGATTTCCTGAGTTCTAGATGACCTATTCCTCGAGTGTGCTGACATCTCCCTCATCCTGACCCAATGCCCTGGCCTTTAGGACTCGCCTCATGATCTTACCACTACGCGTTTTGGGCAGGGACTCTTCGAATACGATAAATGCAGGTTTGGCTATGGGTCCAATTTCTGACTGGACATGTTTCTTCAATTCGGCCGCTAACTCATCAGAACCGGAAAATCCTGTGGCCAGGATAACGCTGGCATGGATGATATTCCCCTTGAGCTGGTCTGGCAAACCTATGGCCGCAGCCTCCGTAACAGCCGGATGACTCACCAGAGCACTCTCGATCTCTGCTGACCCCAGCCGGTATCCACTCACCTTCAGCACATCATCATTCCTGCCTATGATCCAGAAATATCCGTCCTTATCTATTTTGGCTGAATCGCCGGTAAGATACCATCCCTGTTTCTCATACGCTTTCCAGTACTTTTCAATGAACCTGTCTGGATCCTTGAGAATTGTCCGGGCCATGCCAGGCCATGGATTTTTGATCACCAGGTTGCCCTCATCACCACTTTTTACGGATTTACCTGATTCATCCACCACATCCATTTCATTCCCGAAAAAGGGTTTGGTGGCCGATCCTGGTTTCAATGGAGTAATGGGCAATGGAGTTATCATGAATCCGCCAGTCTCGGTCTGCCACCAGGTATCCATAATGGGGCATCGACTCTTACCGATCACCTCGTAATACCATTTCCATGCTTCGGGATTGATGGGTTCCCCTACTGAACCAAGCAGCCTGAGAGAACTCAGGTCATGGCGGTCAGCCCAGGATGAGCCAAACCTCATGAGTCCCCTGATAGCCGTCGGCGAGGTGTATAGAATATTTATGCCGTACTTTTCTATCATCTGCCACCACCGGTTAGGAAAGGGATGGTTAGGTGCACCTTCATACAATATGGTAGTGGCCCCATTGATCATTGGGGAATACACTATATAACTGTGGCCGGTGATCCAACCCGGGTCAGCCGCGCACCACCATCTATCTTCAGGCTGATAATCGAATACATACCTGAATGTGGTGGAGGTATAAACGGTATAACCCCCGTGCGTGTGTACCAGTCCCTTTGGTTTCCCTGTCGTTCCGGAAGTATATAATATAAAGAGGGGATCTTCAGCATCCATTACCTCAGTCTCGCATTTCGCACTGGCAATTGGCATACTCATCAGGTCATGATACCAGAAATCTCTGTCATTTTCCATATAACACTCTTCCCCTGTGCGCTTTACCGTAATGCAGGCAGTTATCGTTGGTGACCGCTGCATAGCTTCATTGGCAATGCTTTTCAGGTTGGTGGGTTTCCCGCGCCTGAAGCCACCATCTGCCGTTACCAGTATATTGCTTTCAGCATCGGCAATTCTTTCGGCCAATGCCTCCACGCTGAATCCTCCATAAACGACACTGTGGGCAGCCCCGATTTTGGCGCAAGCCAGCATGGCAATGATAAGTTCAGGTATCTGTGGCATGTATATGGTGACGATATCTCCCTTCTTTGCCCCCATGGCCTTTAAAACATTAGCAAATTTGGATACTTCCCTGTTCAGGGCAAAAAAGGAAAAGGTCCTGACATCCCCAGGTTCCCCTTCCCAGATCAGGGCAAGTTTATTCCTGGTTTCATTTTGCAGGTGCCTGTCAATGGCATTGGCAACGATATTGATCTTTCCTCCCGTATACCATTTAAAAAAAGGTTTATTCGTATCATCGAGCACCCTGTCCCATTTCTTATACCACATCAGCTTCCCCGCTTCAATTTCCCAGAATCGCTCCCGGTCTTCAATAGATTCTTTATACAGGCAATCATAATCCTTAACCCTGGACGATTTCAGGATTTCTTTACTTGGATGGTACATTGAATCACTGGCAGAAGAATCTTTTTTTGACATTTCAAGTTTGTTTTAATTTAGACCATTTAAAGATAATAATTTCTTCTAAAAACTATCGCTCACTCTGCGGAGACAATTTGATCACCCTGTCGGGTTCATTTACTACAACATATATATTCCCCCCGGGATCCATCCCGACATCCCTCACCCGGCCGGCATTTTTCAATATCACCTCCTGGTGCATCACCCGGTCCTTTTCTATATTGAGAAGAATTACTTCTTCATATTTCAATGCAGTAACAAGCAGGTAATTGTCCTGCCATAGGGCAAAAGCATCACCCTCGTAGAATTCCATCCCGCAAACGGCAATGGATGGCTTCCAGTACAAGACAGGTTGTTCATAGCCTTCCTTCCTGGTATATTCTGTGATGATGGTTCCATTGTAATTCTTTCCATAGGTGATCACCGGCCAGCCATAGTTTACTCCTTTTCGGATCAGGTTGAGTTCGTCACCGCCCAGGGGACCGTGCTCTACAGCCCATACTTCATCTGTTACAGGATGAATGGAAATACCCTGTGGATTCCGGTTGCCTAGCGTATACAATGTAGGCAGTCCATTGTCAATGAAGGGATTATCATCAGGCACGCTCCCATCTGGATATATCCTGTGGATCTTCCCGTTGGGCCTCGTGGGATCCTGAGCCTGGTCCTGTGCTCCCCTGTCCCCAATGCTGAAATAGAGATAGCCCTTTTTATCGAAAACGATCCTGTTGCCATAATGGTGGCGGGTAGTCCGGTATGTATCATGAGGGGCCTCATAAATAAGCTCCTCATCTGTCCATTTCATGTCTTTTATCCTTCCCCTGACAATGCGGGTCATGGCCGGTGTCCGGACACTGATCCGCTTTCTCTTGATGGCATGGCTATAGGAGAGATAGATCCAGCCATTCTCGGCATAGGCAGGATCAATATTCACATCCATCAATCCGCCTTGTCCTTCATGAACCACTTCAGGTGTCCCTGCAACCGGATCAGCCAGCAGTTGGCCTCCTTTAACCATCCTGAGTGTTCCTGGCCTTTCAGTGACCAGGGCCGTTTCTTCGTCCAGAAAAACGATGGCCCAGGGTATTTTTAGATTATCAGCCCATATTTCTGTCGTGATTTCATAGTCAATGGTTTCAATCATTTCGGGAGGTTCCGGTTTTTTTGCCCCGGCGGCCGCCTCTGCCTCATAGAGGTAATCCACAATGCTCCCGATCTCATCCCCTGTCAGTGTATTTTTATAGGAAGGCATGCCAAGGTTGGGTATCCCGTCCCTGATATTCCTGGTCACGTATCCCCTTCCATCTCCGAATTGCCATACCCCGTCCAGCAGGCTTTTCGACATTCCTCCCCGCAGATCGGTCCCATGACAGGTAGCACAATGCTGTTTGTATAATTCATTTCCATTGGCAGCTGAAGAAGAATCCTGTTTCAACGAACAAGAATAAAAGAATAGTGTACCAATCGTTAGAATTATAATCGCGGATTTTTTTGTTGAAGAATTCATCAGATGCAGTATTTAGTATTATTAATGAAAGCTAAAATACAGAATTATCCCGATAAAAATTGATAAACAAATTTGGATTTGTGTTGTTATTTAATTGTAAATTACTTGTGGAATGAAAATACTGCTTACCGGAGCCAATGGTTATATAGGAAAGAGGTTGTTGCCAGTTTTGCTGGAACAGGGACATGAAGTGTACGCCACGGTAAGGGATAAAAAAAGGCTGGATCCGGAACAGCAATTGGGTGGCAGCTTGCACATCCTTGAAGTGGATTTCCTCCAGGATGGTCCGGTTGACATTCTTCCCACAGACCTTGATGCCGCATATTACCTGATCCATTCAATGAGTTCTAACCAGGATAATTTCAATGAACTGGAATCATTGTCTGCAAATAATTTTGTAAAAATGATCAACCTGACCTCCGCCAGGCAGATCATTTATCTCGGCGGGATCAGCAATGCGGATACGCTCAGTAAACACCTGGCATCCCGTAAAAATGTTGAATCCATTCTGTCAGGTGCCCGGGCTTCCCTGACCATTCTGCGTGCAGGTATCATCGTTGGATCCGGGAGTGCCTCATTTGAAATCATTCGGGATCTGGTCGAAAAACTACCGGTGATGGTGACACCCAGATGGTTAAACACCCGTTGCCAGCCCATCGCCATCAGGAATGTTATCCAGTACCTCGATGGTGTTCTGCTCAATAAACAATGCATGGGGAGGACATTTGATATTGGTGGACACGAAATCCTGACCTACAGGGAAATGCTGCTCCGATTTGCCGAGGTGAGAAAACTAAAAAGGTTCATATACATCTTACCTGTCATGACTCCCAGGCTTTCTTCATACTGGCTGTACTTTGTTACATCTATCTCCTATAATCTCGCGGTAAACCTGGTAAATAGTATGAAAGTGGAGGTCGTCTGCCGGGAAAACGAAATCCGGGAAATAATCGACGTCCCCCTGATCGATTACCGTAGTTCCATTGAGCTTGCGTTTGCCAGAATTGAGCAAAACCTGGTGCTTTCAAGCTGGAAAGATGCCATGGTCTCCGGAACCAGCTACGTTGACCTGCATAAGCTGATTGAAGTCCCACAGTACGGCTGCTTCCGAGACCGGCAGACGGTCGAAGTAAATCAGGATCCGGATCAGGTCCTGGCAAATATCTGGAGTATTGGCGGGGAACGAGGCTGGTATAATGCCAGCTGGCTATGGAATTTTCGTGGTTTCCTTGATAAACTTGTTGGAGGCGTGGGACTCCGCCGTGGTCGAACCAATCTGGAATCCATCCACACCGGGGATGCCCTTGATTTCTGGAGGGTAATTTATGCAAACAAGGAGAAGAGACGTCTGTTATTGTATGCAGAAATGAAACTTCCAGGAGAGGCCTGGCTCGAATTTAAGCTTCAGAAACGGGATGGAAAAGATATCCTTGAACAGACGGCCACTTTTCGTCCCCGGGGATTGTGGGGAAGGTTTTACTGGTACCTGCTCCTTCCCTTCCATTTTATAATTTTTAGCGGGATGTGCCGCCGAATTGAAGCCTATGCAGATTGAGAAGGGACATCAACAAATTTCAATTTTCTTTGTTATCCTTATAATAAGTATCATGTCGAAAAACTATTTGGTCATCGGCAGTAACCCGGCCATCGGTAAAGAAATCATAAGCAAGCTCCTTGAGGAAGGCAGCAAGGTGTTTTCAATGTTCCGAAAACCATCTGCTGTTTTGGCAGAAGGCAGTTCTATTGTTTTTTTCTCCACGGTAGCTGTTGGTACAGGGATGCCTCACCACGCCTCCATTTCAGCTGTGAAAGGAGGCCCGGGGGCATCATCGTTGGATTCCGGTGAACCTTTCATGCGGCTGCTGTCAATGGATCAATCCAAATCGCATGGAACATTTATCCGGAGATTGACCCGGCTGAAGGCTGAAGCCTCCCGGGACCTATCACCCTTTTAAATACTACAGGAATACCATGGGTTTATTCAGTAAAAAAACAGAAGCAGACCGGCTTAGAAAACAATACCAGCGGTTAATGAAAGAGGCTTACCAGCTTTCTCGTACAGACAGAAAAGGATCGGATAAGAAATACGCTGAAGCAGATGCCATTATGCAGAGAATTCTGGAATTTGAGACCAGAAATGGCTCCTAGCCTGCATACAGAAGATGGTGGGTGGATCAAAAAACATTCATCAATTATTCAATTTTTGCCTACATTACAATTACTTTATGGATATGTTTATTTTTTTCTGTTGAGATGATTGGAAATGGGTTCCTGCTGATTTGGATTTGAATTATGGCATTCACAATAAAACGCTAGATCTATGAATAAACACAATCTTTTCTCCAGCCGGACAATCCTTTATTGCCTGGCGATAATCTTCTATATGGCAGCCTGTAAACACGGACCCGATCAAGGCCAATTGGACCGCCCCAATATCCTGTTGGCCATTTCTGATGACCAGTCATACATTCATGCCGGGCCATATGGCCATAACATTGTCCGAACCCCTGCACTGGACCAGCTGGCCAGGGAAGGCATTGTTTTTTCAAATGCCTTCACTGCCAGTCCCATGTGCACCGTCAGCCGGGCTTCCCTGCTTACCGGAAGAAACCCCTGGCAAAACGGTGAGGCGGGGCAGCACTGGAGCCATTTCCCAGGGGCATTGGTCACCTATACCGACCTTCTCGAACAGGCAGGGTATGCAGTTGGTTTTACCGGGAAAGGCTGGGGACCGGGGAACTGGCAGGTGACCGGCCGCAGCAGGAACCCGGCCGGGCCCGCCTTCAATGAATTAAAAGTCACCTCCAAACCAGCGGATGGCATCGCGGATTATGATTATGCAGGCAATTTCAGGGCATTCCTTGAACAAAAGGATGATAACAGTCCTTTCTGCTTCTGGTATGGGGCATCTGAGCCCCATTCTCCCTATGAGGAAGGTTCCGGAATCCGGGCGGGATACCGGACGGAGGACCTTCGCCTGACACCCAATTATGCAGATACATCGGAGGTTGTTAAGAGCGGTGTGCTGGACTACTTTCTGGAGATTGAATGGTTCGACATGCACCTTGGCCGGATGGTGGAAATCCTGAAGGAAACCGGCGACTTGGAAAATACCATTATCCTGGTAACATCTGACAATGGTACACCAATGCCTTTTGCCAAAAGTAACCTTTATGATTACGGCACACATGTCCCCCTGGTTGTTGTATGGCCTGGCAGGACTGCAAAAGGCATTGTTTTGGATGACCTGGTTGGCCAGATAGACCTGGCACCGACTTTCCTTGAACTGGCCGGATTGGAAGCTTTTCCAGGGATGGCTGGCAGAAGCATTGTGGACCTGATCACGGCCGGGAAGGGTGGCCTTCTCGATCCTTCCCGGGAATTTATTCTGACTGCCCAGGAAAAGAGCGGCCATATAAAACATAATCACCTTGGCTATCCCATGCGGGCCATCCGGACCCATGATTACCTTTATATCAGGAACTTCCGGCCTGAACGATGGCCCGGAGGAGATATTGGTGCCGAAGAAAGGGCCCGTCTGAATCCCAGGCTGGGCAAAAGGCCCGAGGAAGAACTCTACAAAATAAATGAGGATGTGGCATGTCAGGTAAACCTTGCCGCTCAAAAGGACTATGCAGATATCAAGAACGAGCTGAAGATTATCCTCGAAGAAAATCTGCGTAATCAATCTGATCCACGCATCCTTGGCTACGGGGACATGTATGAAAGTTTTCCAAGATATGGGAACTACAGACCGGAACTCGACGGATTTAAGCAAAAAGGCGAATATAATCCCGAATACCTTATGGAAATTCCTGATGAAATCTTCATCAGTAAATTGTATGGCCAGGCCCTGGATCAGAAGGGGAACAAATAAAACCAGTCCTAGTCCAATCTTCGTAATTACACTATCATCCCAATGTGGGATGAAAATCTCAGAAAATGGATTAGCCAAAAAGATCAGTACAATGAAACAGAAATTTATGATGCTGATACTTATTCTGGTTTCCCTCAACGGGAAAGCAACCAGCTCAGGATAAGACCAGACAGGACCAGCCCAATATCCTGGTATTTATGGTGGACCAGATGATACCCATGTTCTCGGGGCCTTATGGAAGCGAGGCTGCCATCACCCCAAACCTGGATAGGCTGGCAGCAGAAGGTGTTGTCTTTGAAAATGCTTATTCCACCTGTCCGGTATGTGTTCCGGCCCGTTACTCACTGTTGACTGGCATGTACCTTGCTACACATCAGGCCTATGATAATGGGGCCATGTTGCGATCGGATCTCCCCACGCATAACCATTACCTCAATCTTGCCGGATACGAAACCTGCCTTTCCGGAAAGGGGCATTTTGTGGGACCGGACCAGCTGCATGGTTTTACAAGGCGACTGATGACAAATGTTTATCCAACAGAGATGAAATTCATGCCCCAACGCAACATGAAGATTGACCCCGAACACCTCCATCCCCAGCCCATCGCCATTGATTATATCGGCGAAAATGCCGGTCCCACGCAGGAAGACATGATGCTGGATTACGATGAAAAGGCGGTATTCCATGCCATCCGCTACCTTGCTGAAAAGCGAAGCGATCCGGGATATTCTGCCCAGGAGGCCCCTCCTCCCCCCGGGAAAAGTCCCGTTTTTCCTCCAGGTCTCATTGAACAATCCACATGAACCTTTCTTTACCTACCAGGAATTCTGGGACATGTATGAGGGGGTGGACATCCCTTTGCCGGAATACCCTGAAAATTTCAAGGAACTATATACCACAATGGATGAACAGCTCAATGTGCTTCATGGCGTCGATCGGGTAGCCTTGAGAGATCCGGAGAGCCTGAAGCGGGTATACAGAGCCTATTATGCGACCATTACCTACATCGACCAGAAGTTGGGCGAGGTGCTGAATGAACTGGATAGGTTCGGACTGAAAGACAATACCATCATCCTTTTCCTTTCCGATCATGGAGACATGCTGGGACACCGGGGGATGGTCCAGAAAAGGGTATTTTATGATTATTCAGCAAGGATCCCACTGATCGTTCACTTCCCGAAAAATTTTCCCCTGGGGAAAAATGGAATCAGATGCTCCGACCCTGTCTCCATCGTAGATATTGCTCCCACCCTGTTGGAAATGGCCGGAATAAAAGATTACCTCCCAATGGACGGAAGCTCCCTTCTTCCCCAGTTGAATGGTGAATCGGATCCGGAGCGTTACGTTTTCTGTGAGAATTACTCTGAAGGAGTATCCACCACCTGCTTTATGGCAAGGCAGGGAGATTTTAAGTACACCTACATATATCAGGGTGAAAAGCAAGCACCACAGGTCCAGTTATTCAATGTAGCGGATGACCCCGATGAATGGCAGAACCTGAGCAGCAACAAAAAGTATAAAACGGTCGAGTCCGGGATGAGAAACCTGGTATTAACTTATTTCGATCCTGCAGAAATCGACAGAGAGGCACAGCTGAGTTTCGAAAGAAGAAGGATCATCCATGAATCGAGAAAGGTTGCTGATCCGCCGAAATGGGACTACCGGCCGGTTGAGGATATTCATCATATGTACTGGAGGTAAATACATGCAAAATAAGATGCGATGGATCATATCCATTCTTCTGATCCTGTACAGCTACCCTGCGCGGCACAGATGCAAAAACTTAAAATTGCAGACAACCATCGATTCCTGGTCAGGGAAGATGGTTCAGCATTCGTCTGGATAGGGGAAACCAACTGGTTCTTTTCACAGCTTCCTCCGGAAACAATAGACCGCATACTGGATAAAAGGAGTAAGCAGGGCTTCACCATGATGTTTGTAAGCTGCCGGCAGAATTTATATAGACGGAGGTGGAACCGGGAGAGATATATCATCCCAATGAAGAATGGTGGTCCTACCTTGATGAATACATCACAAAGTGTGAGAAACGTAATCTCTATGTCGGGATAACCCTTGGTTGGTGGGGAAAGGCCATAAACAACAGCAAAGAGGATCTTTACAACTATGGCAAATGGGTTGGCAACAGGTATAAGGATAATCACAATATCATCTGGCTGACACTTGGAGAAGCCGGGGGGCATTCACGGGAAACCACGATCCCGGATGAAAAACTGGATGCACTGATCAGGGGGATACGGGAAGGAGATACCGGAAATAAATTGCTTACCGTGCATGCGGACTACCGCAGGGGCACAAGTCTTTGCAATGACGGTGATATTTCCGATTTTAACAACTGGCAGACCAGCCAGTGGTGTTGTCGTACAGACCTGCCAAGAAAAGATGATAGAAACTGGACAGTATGGGAGGCGATCACCTTTGACTATAACAAATTGTATAATGGAAAACCTAAACCTACGCTTGATTCGGAGGCCTGGTACGAAAATAATAAGGATTTTTGCGGTGCCAGCTCATTTAACATCCGCAGGAGAGCATACTTTACCATATTTGCCGGGGCTTTCGGGCATACTTACGGTGCCGGGGGCATATGGGATGGGTTGGTTTCAGGGGACAGCTGCAGCAGCAGTGCCTTGGAAGCTTTGGAATACCCGGGAGCAGAAGACATGGGCCATCTAAGCAGCTTGCTGCATGGATTGGGTGAAGACTTTTTAAAACTCCGGCCGGACCAGGGCCTGATTGAGAAGGGAAATTCCGATAGCTATGACACTCATATTCAGGCCACAATGGCTATAGACAGGAGCTTTGCACTGATTTATTCAGGCAGTGATGCTCCCTATTCAGTCAGTACCAGAAAGCTTTCCAGCGCCCAGGCTTTATCAGCCATTATGGTTTAATCCACGGGAAGGTGTGTTTATCCCTGTCAGAAATCGGGGACTGGTGGTTTTGGAGGCAGTGTGGAATTTGATCCGCCAGGCATTGAAGGGCCTGGAAACGACTGGGTATTGATTCTCGGAACCTGTTCCTTCATAGATGCACTTAAATTTCATCCTGATTAACCGGATCAGTTTACCTTTCCGGGAACCCCATATCTTGCACTCACCTCGTCCACCACAAGTATCCAATCCTGTCCTTCTCCCTCTTCTCCCGGAGGGTCCATGCTCAAAACCTGGTCCTCAATGGTTATTTTAAATGGTTTTCTGATCTCTTCAGCATCCTGGCCAAACACCTTACCAGTCCTCGGATCATACCACCATGCCCGGTATTTCTTTCCTTGTAACAGATCAGCATTCAAACTGAATTCCCGTCCATTGGTTATGTAGATGATCCAGTAACTGAAGTCTTCCGCCCTCGCAGACTGTATATGTGAATCAGTGGAATCAAATGGGTCCAGCAAAATGCCCTGATCAGGAATCCTTTCAGGATCAATAAAGGGCCTTGATTCAAATAAATTCCTTACATGGATCATTTGCTTCCCGCCCTCATGATCTAGCGCCTCATACCAGTAATAATTGAAATGGCTATCCCTTCCCGGCTCCTCCGGTGTGGCCATCTGCCATATTCCATTCCCACCGTAGGTGTATCCAAACCCTCCTGCCAGGATGGACCAGTAAGCCCTGCGGCGTAAATGCCAGGCAGAAAATTCACCATTGTCAAAATTATGCCTCACCGGGTGATGTTCATAACAGGGCTCGGATTCCAGGGTTGGTTTGACAGGTTTTTTTTTGTAATCTTCAGCAATCCGTTCAAAATTCCGGTTACCTATCCTGTGACCTGACTGTATCATGTTAAAGTCCAGCCACTCCTTATCATGATAAAACTCGGCGCTTGAGGTGGCCGGTGGTCTGTAGGTACCACCTTGGGGATGATAACTCATAAGCACCCTATCCGGGTTACCTTGCCCATAGGTATCCCTGATCCCCTTTGCCAGGCTATCGTAAATACTGTCTTTTGTACCCCAGGAATCCCCCCCAAGGATCCATATCAGGTTCTCCATTTCCTGGTAACGTCCGCCCAGGAATGAACCGTAAACATAGGCTGCCTCCGGGTCATCTGAAAGGATCTTGTTTTCCGGATTTCCCAGCCTGGTCTCCGTGTAAGCCCTGGCCCAGGCAGGTAATACGGCCATATATAATCCCAGTTCAGCGGCCGTTTCCAGGACATAATCTACATGCTCCCAATAGGGTTCATTGGGTTTCCTGACGTCACGGTCAAGAAATGCGGTTTCGCCAAAGGCATTTGTATGCTCAACTACCAGCGGAAGGAGTTGACACTGTATCACCGTGAATCCTTTTTCACTGCGATCGGCCAGGTAACGCCGGGCATCTTCCCTGTTCAGTTTGGCGATAAGCCTCCAGCCCGTATCACCAAGCCAGAAAAAGGGATCTCCATTCTCCTTGACCAGGAAGCGTCCATTTTCGCTCACACGAAGTGAGGGTAAAGGGTCATCAAGGGAACCTCCAGGCTGACATACATTCAGCGACAAAAGAACCAGGAAAAGCAGGTGGCTTCGTTTCATTGACATAAATTCTATATTAGAATATGTTTATCATTCCATGTAAACCTGGATTTATCATCCATGGTTATCATTCCATGGTTATCATTCCATGGTTATCATTCCATGGTTATCATTCCATGGTTATCATTCCATGGTTATCATTCCATGGTTATCATTCCATGGTTATTTGAATCATCCCAATCTATAAAGATCATCTGTAAAGGCTTTCAAGGCTTGCGCCACCGGATGAAACAGTCCGAATGGATCCTGTATTCCTGAGTGCTGCTTGCCGATTTGTCCACCTGCCTCCCAGGAATCCATCCAGCCACACCAGTTCCAGCCGACAAAATCTGTTCTTTTGAAAGCATTATAATATAGTTCCCTGAACTTTACAACACGGTCCTGCTGGTCCAGACAATGGGGACCAAAAGGATCGGGCATGTTTGTATTGGGGACCGATACAGATGAGTCGCCGTGGAACAGGGGTATCTTGCCTCGGGCCGCTGAAACACACCTCTCCAACCATGTTTCCAGCTCAGCCCAGAAAGCATAATACTGGAAGAAAATCAGGTCGAAATTTTTTGCTGCCAGTTCAATGATCTCTTTTGGTGTATCTGTGTTTCCATTGAGTTTGTCACCGAGTACCAGGTGATTAGGATCATGCTTCCGCAGGGCAGCAACTTCGACTTCATAACATTTATCAATCGCCTTCAATAAAAAAGCCCTGTCGTCCCTTTCTTCAATTTTGTTGGAGGGATCGGCCAGCATCCGCCAGTCAACCCTCTGCTCCAGCTCCCTGAATGATTTGAAATTTGTTCCATAGGTTTTATTAAAATCTTTGATTTTACCCTTATAAAGTTCGTTGACTGTTTTGACATAGGCCTTTTTACCGGGACTCTCAGGGCCCAGATTGCGCAGGACCTCCGGCCAGGTAGGCTGGCGGTTCCTCTTCCAACCATAGATATTATGTTTATGGGCGGCGGCATCAATATTGGTAAAAATAGGGCAGTCGGTCATGGAATATCCAAGGAGATAGGGGTCATCCTTCAAAGGAGCGGCTTCCTCAGCCGCCTTCCGGTCGCAGAATCCAGCGAAATCTTCATGGAATACATCAGGGAAATCATCCCTGGTATGTTCCACATAATGTTGCGTATTAACAAAACGCAGGGTTTTCACGTAGGGCATAAAACTTTCCGGGTAGAAGCGCTGGGAAGAATGACAACCAAGGGTATTCCAGCCAATGTATTGAACATCTTCTTTCACTTTGGTGATAAAACTTTCTGACAGGTTTGTACCAGGGTCTTCAACCTCATGGTATTTCCTGGCCCAGAATTCAGTATTGTAGAACCTCTCCATCCATTTCCGTTCTACATGGTTCACACCATGGGAAAGGAAGGCATTACCCTCGGGGGTAACCAGCCACCAGCGCTTTTCTGTTTTCTCCAGCCGGAAGAATCCGGTTACGCTGAAGGACAGATCCTTTTGGCCACCATACTTATCAAGGTTTTTCAATTTCTGCTATGCTAACAAAATTTGACGATCCTCCTTTCCTTAAAGAAAAGGGATTCCTTTGACTTTAACAAGCCATAGGAACCAGTTCCGCAAGGTTTACCTGCACCTTCCGCAGGGTTTACCTGCACCTTCCGCAGAGTTTACCTGCACCTTCCGCAGAGTTTACCTGCACCTTCCGCAGAGTTTACCTGCACCTTCCGCAGAGTTTACCTGCACCTCCTCCTCTAAAACAGGAATATGCTCTAGGGGCTCCGCCGAATATGGCCAATGATTATTATGAAAAACAGTAGATTTGTGTATATCCCTGATAATATCAACGCCTAAACCAACCACCATGAGATTCATGATTATACTCCCTTTTTTATTCCTGATTTTACTTGCCTGTTCAGAACAGCCTGCCATTCAAAAATGGGAAGTTACAGAGATTTCACTCGAAGCAAGCCGAGAATATGAGAATCCATACCTGGATGTGGATGTTACCGGGAGGTTCATATCCCCCCAGGGGAAAGAAAAATCCATCCGTGCTTTCTGGAACGGGGGATCCAGCTTCATTATCCGGTTCACCCCTGATGAGGAGGGTACCTGGACCTATTATATATCGGGCAATAATGCTGACAGGGGATTACAAAAAAAAGGCAGCCTTAAAGTTGAGGGCAGAGCAGAGCACTGCCATGGTTTTGTCCGACGTGATGCAGCTTATCCCTACCATTTCGTTTACGATGATGGCAGCAGGTATTATATGTGCGGGACTACCTATTATAATATCCTGCTAAATGCCATGGCTGGGAATAAATGGAAAACAGCTGTGGACAGTGCCCTGGTCTTCGGTATCAATAAGTACCGTGCCCACCTCTGTCCCATAAAAAATGAGGTTACCCCTTACGAACAGGTTTACCCCTTTGAAGAAAGGGGGGATTCGCTTGACCATACCCGGCTGAACCTCCCCATGTGGCAGAAAATGGATGAGGTAATTGCCTATTCGAACGAAAAGGGCATGGTGGTTGACCTCATGCCTTTCGGCTTCGACAAGCCCAGCTATTCTGGTGACAGCCTGCTGGACAGGCGCTACCTTCGCTATGTGATGGCCAGATATGCCGCCTACCCGAATGTCATCTGGTGCATTGTGAACGAATGGAACTACCGTTACAGAAGCCTGGGTAAAACCAAACCATACTTCAACATGATGGGAGAAACCATACGTGAGGAGGATCCCTGGATGGAGAAGGGGGATTATCTTCGTGCCCTTTCCATACATCAGCAGACGCGGATTGATTTCCAATTCTATAATTATGACTGGCCTGTCCATGCCATCATACAGCTGGGTGTAAGAAGCGGGCAGGGAGTGGTTGCCGATGAATGGGATATCCCTGCTGAGGTCCAGCCCCTGTATCGTCATGGGGATCAGTGGGGAAATGCAGGTATACTTTACAACCTGGAGCATGACATGCCTGTTGTCAATGATGAATATGGGTATATGGGCGAGCCCAGGGACCGGGCCGCATCAGATTCCCCCATCCGGGATGACTGGCCGGCCTTCACCCGTGAGAGGCACCGGAATGTGATCTGGGGCATCGCCGTAGCAGGCGGTTATGGCTCTGCAGGCGATAAATACACCTACGCAGACGGGCGCCCCTATTTCTCGGCCAACTGGCACAGTGATCCGCTAGAATACAGGGATATCAAGCATATGGTGGATTTTTTCACAGCCGATGGTTTTGAATATTGGAAAATGTACCCCCAGAATGAGATCATCACCTCAGGTGAACGGGTATATGCCCTGGCGGAACCTGGCCGGACTTACCTGTTTTATGCGGCTGCAGGAGGCGAATTTACAGCCGGGATAGAATCCGGGGAATACACAGCCCTGCTTTTTGATCCCCGCACAGGTGAATTAATAAATCTTGGATCTCAACAGGGAGGGAGCATAAATTTCAACATGCCTGACACAGAGGACTGGCTGCTTTACCTCAAGTCGAACTGAACCATGAAAAATCCATTGATATCTCTTGCCTTCCTTTTTTTACTGAATGCATACAGCGGATCCGCTTCTGGGACGGGGCAGGCACCTGATCGACATTCCATTGTATACCAATATAAGGGGTGAAGATTGATCATAGTTCAGCATTTTCCCCCTGATGTTGGTCAGCCCCAGGTGATGTTCCCCTGTCCTTTTCAGCTTGTTCCAGTTTTGGTCATTTCAATCGAGACATTTTTTAAGTCGTAGATAATCAGCCTTATAGTATTTTCATTTTAATGCGGATAGGATCCAAA
>CAVVYS010000014.1:0-73191 GCA_963752525.1 uncultured Bacteroidaceae bacterium
ACTCATGGCGCATTCATACAGCCACCTGTTTGGCATCCCGGTAACAGGGCTACGGTTTTTCACCGTCTATGGTCCATGGGGCAGACCTGATATGTCATTGTTCATCTTTGTAAAGGCCATCATGGAAGGTAAACCGATTAATGTGCATAATGAAGGAAGGATGGAGCGTGATTTTACCTATGTTGCAGATATTGTAAATGGTGTTAATAAGGTGCTTGAATCACCCCCGGTGAAAATGAAAGTATGCAGGGGAGGATGGATACGGCCATATCCTCTTCACCTTACCGTCTATATAATATCGGGAATAGCAAACCGGTCAAACTGATGGATTTATCTCTGCCATTGAAGAAGACGTTGGCATGAAAGCCGTAATGAAGATGATACCCATTCAGCCTGGTGAGGTAGAAAAAACCTGGGCAGACGTTTCTGACCTTGAAAATCAATTTAACTATGCACCGGATACACCTATAAAAGTAGGGGTGAAGAAATTCGTTGAATGGTACCGGTCGTATTTCAAAGTCTGAGGCACACAGCTGATCAGGGAGAACTGATTATTTTCAATACCCCTTCAAATAATTCTGCTTTTTCCCTGTATCCGGACTTATGATAGGCATTGATCAGATTGTGCAGGATCCGGACTAGGATCTCCAGGTTACTGCAAGGCCGGAAATGAGATTCCTGGGGTTCAATTTTTTGTTGCTTAAGAAAATATTCAATTTCTTCCTGCCCAGCACAGCTCCCTTGTTATAAGGATTGATATAGAAGAAAATATCTTCGGCTACCTCGTCAAAACCACTGCCGGCAATCAGCACATCCTTATAGGCAAGGATGAAGTTCTTAGGGAGGTTAACACCAAAAATGGGCAGGCCCAGCCGTTGTGCTATAATAGAATAAACAACCGCCAGGGATATTGGATTTCCTTTCCCTGTTTCCAATACATGGTTTATATAGGAATTTTGAGGACTGTAAAAATTCTTTGTGTTCTTGGTAAATCCATGGACATCAAAAATGATATGATTCAATATCCTTACTTTTTCAAGAGCTGTCAGGTTGTTATTCAATTCAAGCCAGACATCCTTAATGACCCTGTCAAAGCCGATCTCAAGTTCCTTTATCTCGAGGTCAGGAAACTGGTACCTTGAAATAAGGAAAACTCCTTTCATAAGATCATATTGCTCAGTCCGTACCCATTTTTGCAATTGAATGTGATTGTACTGGGTCTGAATTTCCTGTATCAGGTTAATTATCCTGTCCTGGTGCATAGGGTCCATAGAACCTTCCCAGGCAGCTTCCAGGTCGGGCAATATGGTGGGACCCTGTTCCAGAATCCTGTTGGTAACTGTCTGGTTAACCTCAAGATTGGGATCATCCAGCAATTGGATTAGTGCCTGTATTTCCTCCCTTGTCATGGTCATTTCAGCCATCAGAGCAGAGATATTTGAGGGTGAATTTAATTAATTTCTTCACAATCCCTTTATAATCTTCCGTAAATTCAAGGGAAGCACGGTTGGCGATCATGGCACACAAGGTCACAGCCTGGTGCCCAAGAAGCTCTGCCAATCCGAATAAGGCAGAACTTTCCATCTCATAATTGGTGATCCGCAGTCCCTTGTACCGAAAGCGTTCCAGTTTATCATTCAGCTGGGGGTCTAAAGGTTGAAGACGTATCTTTCTGCCCTGTGGACCGTAAAAGCCGGGGGCTGAAATGGTAATGCCGCTGTGGGTCTCTCGTGGGAACAGGTTGAAAAGATCATCTGAGGAACGGACAAAATAGGGGGCTGATAGGAGAGGGGGCCAAGTTGTATGCTCCATAAATGCCTTTTCCATGGCAAGGTCGGCTACCTTATTCCTGTCTGCGTAAAAGTTCAGTACGGTATCAAAACCTGCTGCATACCTGCTGAGGATAAAACTATTGATAGGAATATCCTTCTGTAGCCCTCCGGTGGTCCCAATCCTGACAAGCTGCAGTGTCCTGTGGGTTCTTTTCAACCGGCGCTTTTCCAGGTCAATATTGGCAAGTGCATCCAGCTCATTAAGGACAATATCCACATTGTCGGTTCCAATACCCGTTGAGAGAGCGGTGATCCTCTTCCCCCGAAATCTGCCCGTATGGGTCACAAATTCCCTGTTCGACTTACGAACCTCAATGGATTCAAAAAAGGCAGATACCATTTCTACCCTGTTTGGGTCCCCGACAAGGATAATTGTATCTGCTATATCTCCCGGAAACAACCTCAGATGGAAAATACTACCATCCCTATTCAGGATCAATTCTGAAGGCTTGTAAACACATATCACAAAAAAACAGCATTAATTGTCCCGTCCGCAAACATAAATAGTATATTTTTGCACAATATTTGTTGAAACAAAAAAAACTGAAACCTATGAAAAGTAAACAAACGCTAGTAATTACGGCCGTTGTAATCGGGCTTTTGTTATTGATATTCGGAAGCAGGATGTTCTACGTTATCAGACCAGGAGAAAGAGGGGTTGTATTCCGGACCATCACCGGTGTGCTGGATAAGGATAACATCAGGTCCACGGGACTGAATGTCATTGCACCCTGGAATAAAATGTTCAAATATAATGTAAGGGAACAACAACGGGAGGAGACCATGGATGTACTGGATAAAAACGGACTGTCCATCAGTGTGGATATCACCGTACGTTTTAATCCTATCTACAACAGGATCGGCTACCTGCATGAAGTATTCGGCGTAGAATTCGTCAATACCCTGGTGGTCCCGGAAGTTCGTTCATCCGTCAGGAAGGTAATGGGAAGGTATACGGCTGAAGAGATCTATTCCACCAAACGAAATGAAGTGGAAACCGCTATTATTGATGAGACGGCCAATGTTTTGCAGGATAATGATATTGATATGCGGGCCCTTTTAATCCGCTCCATTAACCTTCCCCCTGATATCAAAGCAGCTATTGAACTTAAACTTACCCGTGAGCAGGAAATGTTTGCCATGACCTATATCAATGAAAGAGAGAAGTTGGAGGCTGACCGAAAACTCATTGAGGCGCAGGGGATTGCAAACTACAACCGGACCGTCAGCGCCAGCCTGACAGATAATATCATCAAGCTCAGGGGTATTGAAGCAACCAATAAGCTGGCGGAATCTGCGAATTCCAAGATCGTTGTCATCGGCAGTGGTGAAGATGGTTTACCCCTGATCCTGGGTGGAAATAACTAAACCATGCTCCAGAGGATTCAGACGTTATACCTGCTTGCAGCGAGCATATTGATGTCTCTCATGCTATTTCTGCCTTTGGCAGAAATAGCCGATGAGGGGACAGGCATTTATAACGTTTTAAGCAGGGGTTGGTACATCAATGGAGGAGGGCCTGCTGAACTGGCGATGGCTACCTGGCCGGTGTTTTTACTGGCTCTTGTCCTGGTCCTTTTAACATTTATCACGATATTTTTATACAGGCGAAGGAAATTGCAGCTCAGGATATGTGTCTATGCCATCATCCTTGCATTCGGATTGATAGGACTGATCTATTATTATTTTGTGATTGGTTTCCGACAGATGGAAAATCCAGTTTATGCATTACAGTTTCCCCTGGTTCTGCCAGCCATATTCATTATATTGATATACCTGGGTTTTCGCGGAATCAGGAAAGATGAGATCCTGGTCCGGTCATTGGACAGAATCCGTTGATAAACAATTATGTGGACAAAATGATCACCATGTTGTTGGCATCGGTGATCTTTTCACAGTAATGACATTTTAAGCCAAGAGGACTTCTGGATACAAGTTCAAATTTGGTCTTAATCTCCTCGTTGTTGGTTATGCATACAGGGTTTACACATTTGACAATGCCTTCCACTTTTTCAGGAATTTCCACGAGTCTTTTTTCAACGACTTCATAATCACGGATAATATTTACCTTGACATCCGGAGCAATCAGTGCTATCCTGTTCAGATCATCTTCCGCGAAAAATACCTCGCTTAGCTTCATGATGCCTTTCAGTCCCAATTTCTTACTCTCCAGGTTGGTCCCGAAGGTCATCATCTTTTCGATATGGTCCAGTCCCAGGATATCAATCACCTTAAACAGGCTTTTTGCTGGGATGTGATCAATCACAGTTCCGTCCTTAATGGCACTGACTGATAGTTGTTTACGGTCCTTCATATGAGTTTTAATTATTTAGATCGAGTATAGAGGTGATGATGGCCTGTCTGGTATATACACCGTTCCTGGCCTGTGTGAAATAATATGCTTTCATATTGTCATCAACATCTTCTTTTATCTCATTCACACGGGGAAAGGGATGCAGGACCTTCAGACCGTCCTTGGTGTTTTCCAGCATATCGTTTTTGAGGATATATACATTTTTCACCCTTTCATATTCGATGGGATCTGAGAATCTTTCTTTCTGAACCCTGGTCATGTAAAGGATATCTGCTTCTGCGATAATATCTGTAAAATCTTTGTGCTCATAATACTTCAACCCCAGGGCATCGAGATGCTGTTTATACTCATCTGGCATTTTTAGCTCATCGGGAGAGATGAAATGGAATGTGGTCCGGAATTGGGACATCGCCATCAGCAAAGAGTGCACTGTGCGGCCGTATTTCAGATCCCCAACCATAAAAATATTCACATCATCAAGCCTTCCCTGGGTTTTTTGGATGGAATACATATCCAGCAGGGTTTGGGTAGGATGCTGGTTGGCACCATCACCGGCATTCACTACCGGGACCGAAGATACCTCGCTGGCATAACGGGCAGATCCTTCAAGCGGATGACGCATGACGATCAGGTCACAATAATTACATACGATTTTAATCGTATCATTTAATGTTTCCCCTTGGTCACACTGGTGGTGCCAATATCAGAGAACCCGATGATCTTTCCCCCAAGCTGGTTAACCGCACTCTCAAAACTCAGGCGGGTCCGGGTAGAGGGTTCAAAAAACAGGGTGGCAACTACATATCCCTCGAGTAGTTTTTGTTTAGGTTGCTGCTCGAACTTGGCAGCCAGGTCCAGAATTTTCAGGTATTCATCTTTGGTGTAATCAATGATGGATACAAGACTTTTACCAATCATTTAAGAAGATTTTAAGTATTCAATGAACAATAAATTATAGGGATTGAAACGGAGTGTCAATCGGGATTTAAATTTAGCTAAGTATAATTCCCTAGCAAAGTATTTGTTAATAAGAATTAAAAACTTTCAAAGCCCTCCGGACAAGTTGTGCGATTATAATTTGTGAGCACTTATTTCTTCTGTGAGGGACAATCTGTTGAGTACCTGATCGGTGTGGCTTCTCCTGATCGATGCCTTGATCCTGCAGTTTTCTGTAAATTCCTGTTCTTTGATTTTCATCCCTTCGTCACGTATGATTTTCATTATTTTATTCATCATTACATAGGGAAAATCAATCTCGATCAGATCCTGTTCTGCCCCGGTGATTATTGTCGCATCCTGAATGGCATTGGCCGCAGCCGTTCGATAGGCATGGATGAGGCCACCCACGCCAAGCAAGGTTCCACCGAAATACCTGACTACTACGATAAGTATATTGCTGAGCTCAAAAGACCTGATTTGTCCCAGTATAGGATTCCCGGCTGACCCGGAGGGTTCGCCGTCATCATTGGCCCTGAATATTTCCTTTGAAGCCCCCAGCCTGTATGCATAACAATGGTGCCGGGCATCGTGGTATTCCTTTCTTAGTTCAGCAAGTGTCCTTTTTATCTCATCCTTGGTATAAACAGGAAATGCAAAAGCTATGAATTTACTTCCCCTGTCCCTGAAGACCCCTTCAGATCTTTGTTTTATGGTTCTATATATATCAAATCCCTCCATCATTCATTATCCGGCGTAAGCTAACAGGATTGTGGCAATAATACAGACCAGGACCCCGGCCTTATTCATACCTGATAGCTTTTCATGGAATAAGAGCATACCTAAAATTACTGATAAAACAACGATTCCAATATTATTAATTCCAAATAGAACGGAGCTGTCTATTATGCCATATTCCGGGTGGATATAATTAAGGCTTTTAACAAGGAAATAGATTGATCCAAAATTCACCCCTCCCAGGAGTACACCCCAAAAAAATGCACCACTTTTAAAAATGGTCATGAACCGGCCCTTCTTGAAGGTACTCGCAACCAGGCCACTCAAAGCAGAAATACTGAAAAGGATGGCTGTAAACAGGGAAAGATTTGAATCTGAGATATATTCATACTGTGCCAGCTTTACCAGGGAGTCTACCAGCCCCATTCCGATAAACAAAATGACCGGTAGATAGATGTAAGCAGGTTCGGGGAGCTGGGTTCTTTTCTTATAAATGGTTAGCAGAACCCCTGTAAAGGCGATGAGTATGCCCAGTGTTTTTAGAAGGCTGATGCTGTCATGGGCATCGTAAAGGATGGAAAAAGCGATGGGAAAAATCACGGACATTTTCCCAGCTATGGTGGTGACTGCCATGCCTGCTTTCTGTGAAGACCTGGCAACCACAAAGAACAAGAGGATAAAAAGGACACCGATAAGCATGGCCAGGGCATAAAAAGAGGTCGGGAATTGACCCGGCTCAGCTGTCGATCTGCTATTGAGGGCAAAGCCAAGAAAGGCTGCCGTGATATAATTAATGACAATGACTGGAAAATTACTAATCCCACGTTTTTCAATTAGCCTGAAGATCAGAAAAATGCCGGTAGAACTCAGGATACTGAGAAGTAGAAACAGCATGGGTGGCGAAACCTTGAAGGGAAAGTGCTTATATTTTAAGCTTCTTTTCTATTTCATCAATCTGAATCCTGAAACGCTTATCAGTTTCGATCAGGTTATTAACCGTTTTGCAGGCATGCAGGACTGTGGCATGATCTTTTCCTCCAATCTGGGATCCGATGGTAGCAAGGGAAGCCTTGGTCAGGCTTTTTGAAAAGAACATGGCTACCTGCCTGGCCTGAACAATTTCACGTTTTCTGGTTTTGGACTGGATCTGTTCAAGGGGTATATTAAAATAATTACATACAACCTTCTGGATATAATCGATGCTGATCTCCCGCTTGGTATTTTTGATCAGTTTGTCGATCATATCCTTGGCAAGATCGAGGGTGATCTCCTTTTTATTAAGGGTGGACTGAGCCAGCAGGGAAATCAGGGCACCTTCCAGTTCTCTGATATTGTCGGTGATATGCGTTGCAATATATTCAATAACATCTTCAGGCAGGTCAATACCATCTTTATATGTTTTTTGTCTGAGGATGGCTATCCTTGTTTCAAAATCCGGGATCTGCAGATCAGCTGCCAGTCCCCATTTAAATCTCGAAAGAGCCTTTGTTCCAGACCCTGTAATTCAACCGGGGGTTTGTCAGAGGTCAGGATCAATTGTTTCCCGCTCTGGTGAAGGTGGTTGAAAATATGGAAAAAAGTATCCTGTGTTTTTTCCTTTCCGGCAAATTCATGTACATCATCGATGACCAGTACATCGATCATCTGGTAGAAATGTAGAAAATCATTTTTATTGTTGTTCCTGATGGAGTCGACAAACTGTGTCTGGAATTTATTTGCATTGACGTACAAGAACCGTTTTTTCCGGAAATTTTTCCTTGACCTGTATCCCAATAGCCTGTGCCAGATGCGTCTTTCCAAGACCGGATTCTCCATAGATCAAAAGTGGATTGAAAGCCGTTCCTCCCGGATTATTGGCAACGGCATATCCTGCAGATCTTGCAAGACGGTTACAGTCTCCTTCCACGAAATTGGTAAAAGAATTTTCCGGATTCAGCATGGGATCAATATTCAGCTTTTTTAATCCGGGGATAATAAAAGGGTTTTTAATCGTTGTGCCTTCAGCATCAATCGGAACAGAAACCGGTTTGTTTTTGAGTTCTTTCTGGTTTCGGGCAGGTAATTTTACAGTATAGGGTTTGGAACTGGCGTAGCCATTGTTCTCCATGACTACACTGTATTCCAGTTTGGCTTCATAACCCAGTTCTTTCCTCAGTACTTTCCTGAGAATATCAATATATTGTTCTTCAAGATATTCATAGAAAAAAGGGCTTGGAACCTGGATGGTTAAAATATTGCTTTCAAGCTTCAACGGAATGATCGGTTCAAACCAGGTCCTGTAACTTATGGAGGGAACATTATCTTTAATAATCTTCAGACATCTGTTCCAAACCTCTTCATGCATTAGAAAAAAATTTATCGATTTTGTTAATATGTTCCCACCATTTAATCAGTAGCTAAGATTGTGAAAAAAAAACTAAAAAAAAAGCTGAGGGCAACTTGTTTTTTTGAATAAACTATATCCGGTTTATTATCAGGTTATTAAAATATAAAAAAAAAGCAAAAAAAGATAAATGACTGATATATCAGTCATATGGATGCTATTTGTCTTAATAAATTGTAAGTTAATTGTTTATCATTCTTAATTAAAGAGATAGGTTCAATTGAATAGTGTAATTTATGAAATTCGTCAAAAAAAACATGAATTTTTAGCCAATAAAATGAATTGAAAAATCAGATTTTAAATGGCTTCGGTTTATTTTGAGTTTTTCTTCTTTTCAGATTTGCCAAAAACGGAAACATTTATATACTTTTTTGGGTTCTCCTGAAGGTCTTTCAGCAGGAGATCTAGTTCCAGTGCGAGGGAGATAGGTTCTGATAAAGTGAATCGTTATTGACCAGCATTCCAAGTGTCCCTTCACCCTGGTTTATCTTCTCCAGGATAAGGTGTGTTTCTGCGAGCGTTTTATTGGTATTTGAAATGGTTGACTTAAGTTCTGAGCTTGCAATGGAATCAGTTATTGATTCAATATTGCTCATGGCTGAGGACAGTTGTTCATTATGGTTTTTAAGGTTGCGTGTGATGGCCTCCATATTTGCTATCATGCTGGTAAGTTTTCCCTGGTCGGAGAGCATGTTTTGGATTCCGTCAGTACTGGATTCCAGGTTATTTATGGAGGATTGCAACATGGCCGTGGTGTTCCTGTCGAAAACGTAATTCAGGGAAGATAGAAGGGAATCCGCAGTAACGATCAGGTTTTCAGCTTTGTTTTTTACAGGAAGAAGTTGTTGTTCAAGCCTGTCTGTTAGTCCGTATTGTATCCGGCACATGACTGTATCGCCGGATTTATGCAACTGATCTGACTTGGATAAACTTAGCATGATCGCTTTGGTCCCCAACAGGTCTGCATCAAAAAGTATTGCCTCCGAATTCATAGGAATATCATGGGCTTTTTCAATCCCAAGCAGAACGATCAGGTTCCTGCTTCCATTCTTATCGAAATATATTTCGCTGACCTGGCCAACCTCGTATCCCTTGATAAAAATCTTACTGTTTTTTTCAAGTCCCCCGATGTCTTCAAAGACGGCATAATAAGTATTAACGCCCTTGAGGATATTCCTTCCTTTAAGGAAGTTCAGTCCCCAGATAGTAACAGCAATAGCAATGGTTATAATAATTCCTATTTTTACTTCAATGGAGATTTTCATGCTGATTAAAAGTGGATGTCAAAGTTACTATTTATTTTGCACGCCGGCTTCTTCCATGGAAATAATTCTACCTGCCTGCAGAGCTATGATAAATGCCCCTGGGAAGTCCTTTTGTACAAGATCCAGGCTTCCGGCGATTTCATCGTAGGAAGTTGATCTGCCCACAGCATATTTGTACAGGTTGTTGATCTTAAACTCTGACACATGCCCGTAATTACTGAAACTCAGGTCATCGAGTGGACGGCTGATAGTTGTTGTCAATACCTGTACCATATAAAATACAGTACTGTCATCACGACTCATTTTCTCAGTTGATTTTTGCAGGATGGCTTTTGGCCTGATCTCGCGGTCGGGAACATCTTCAATTATTTCACTGGCTGTTCCTGCATGGTTAGCATAGAGGCTCTTTTCCTCAATATTCTCCTTATAATCCTTGAAAGCCCGATATATGGCCGATGCCATATATTCCTGTCCCTGTTTCGATTTCAGATAGGCTTCTTCTGATGCGTTGGAAATATAACCAGTTTCAATCAAAACAGCCGGCATGGTTGTGCGCCAGAGCACAAGGAATCTTTCCTGTTTTACTCCACGGTCATACCTTCTGGCACGCTCCCTGAATTGGTCCTGGACCAGTCCGGCAAAATCAACACTCTGCTGCTGAAAAGTTTTTTGCATGAGGTTGAAAATGATATATGATTCCGCAGAGTTGGGGTCAAACCCTTCGTAATTGGTGGTATAATCCTCTTCCAGGGTGATCACAGAGTTTTCCTTCATGGCAACCTGCAAGTTCCTTTCATCGAGGGATGTACCCATGGTATAGGTTTCCGTACCGGATGATCTGGAATTGGTCCATGAGTTGGCGTGGATGGAAATAAAAAGATCGGCCTTGTTCTCGTTGGCGATATTGGCCCGTTCGTGAAGTTCGATGAATTCATCTTTCTTCCTGGTATAGATTACTTTTACATCCGGGATGTTTTTTTCAATGTATTGCCCAACCTTGAGAGTAATCGCAAGAACAATATCCTTTTCCCGGGAGTTTTTACCAAGAGCACCCGGGTCTCTTCCCCCGTGCCCGGCATCCAGAACGACCACATTGACCTTGTCATCCGGATCATCAGTAGCCATGATAATAGAAAGATTGAATAAGGTCAGGACGTATATAAGAAATGCCCCTGAAAATCGTTTATTCAACAGTGGTGTCAAGCATTTATTAACAATCAATTCTCGGTTAATTTGATTAGTTTTACCCTTTTTAGAAGTATAAGTTCCGTACAAAAATAGCATATAAAAGTTGTCTGCAAAAAACCTCCGGTTTCTTTTCATTTGTCTGTTCTGTTGGGTTTCTGGATATCTTGCATTGGCTCAGGAACCCGAAATGGAGGCGGATACGGCTATGCAGGATACCTCGGAGCTGATCATCATTTCAGATTCCATAGAATATGTCTCAGATACCCTCATTGATGCTGGTGAAAAGCAGGCCATAGATGCTCCTGTTAATTACAAAGCCAGGGATTCCATTGTTTATTCAATAGGGGAGCAAAAAGTATACCTTTATGGGGAAGCAACGATAGAATATGGGGATATCATATTAAATGCAGACTATATTGAATTCAATATGGGGAACGAGGCAGTTTTTGCACGTGGTACCATAGACAGTATGGGAGTAGAGGAGGGAAAACCGGAATTTACGGAAGGAACAGAAACTTTTCAATGCAAGAAACTTTCCTATAATTTTCGCACCAAAAAGGGGATCATAACGGATATTTTCACTGAACAGGAAGGTGGATACCTGCACAGTGCCATTACCAAACGGCATCCAAATGGCCATATCCATATGAAAGATGGTAAATACACCACCTGTGATGCCCCACATCCTCATTTTTACATAGCCCTCACCAAGGCAAAATCAATACCCAATGATAAGATTGTAGCCGGACCGGCATACATTGTACTGGAGGATGTCCCGCTGCCCATAGGCATACCTTTCGGTTTTTTTCCCTCTACCAGGACAAGCCAGTCAGGAGTCCTGATACCCACCTATGGAGAGGAAGAAAGGCGTGGATTTTATCTTCGTGATGGTGGTTTTTATCTTTCACTCAGTGATTATTTTGACCTGGCGGTTACCGGTGATATTTATACAAATGGCACCTGGGGGCTCAGGGCCAGGAGCAATTATAAAGTGAATTACAGGTTCAACGGTAATTTTGGTATCAATTACATGGAAAATGTTGTCGGTGAAAAAGGCTTGGAGAACTACAGTAAATCCAGGGATGTGGCGATAAGGTGGACCCATAGCCAGGATGCCCGGGCAAATCCGAATCAATCCTTCAGGGCAAGTGTGGATTTTACAACCTCTTCTTATGACCAGAACTTCAGCCATAATATCAATAATGTCCTCCGCAGTACGAAAAGATCTTCTGTTTCATATTCACGGATGTTCCCGAACGCTCCCTTTAACCTTTCCGGAAGTATGAGTGCTACACAGAACAGCCAGACAAAGTTGATGGATCTGAACACTCCTTCAGTGAATTTTTCCATGAACCGGATCTATCCTTTGAAAAGAAGAAATGCAGTCGGGAAGGCCCGCTGGTATGAAAAGTTCCAGGTCTCCTATACAGCCCAGCTTGAAAACAGGCTCAGTACCTATACTGATTCGCTCTTTACCACCACGAAGTCTGAAGATTTTGACAATGGTTACTCTCACAACATACCGGCCAGCTTGGCGCTGAACTTCCTGAACTATTTTACCTTTTCTCCATCTGTTAGGTATTCAGGGGTGGTATTTACAAAATCCATAAATCCGCAATGGATAGAAGAATACCAGTATCCGGATGGCAGGATGGTTGATACACTGATCGTAGATACCATTCCCGGCTTCAATTACGCACATGCTGTTGTGCCAAGTGTTGGATTGACATTTACACCCAGGATTTATGGAATGTACACATTCCGTGAAAAATCACGGATTGAAGCCATCAGGCATGTTGTATCTCCCTCAGCAAGTTTCAGTCTGGTCCCCGATATGTCTGGTATCATGCCCAATTATTACCAGGAAGTTCAGGTTGATACCAATGAAAATACCCGGATTTTCCCTCTGTATGATGAGTCTGTTTTTCGTACCCCGGTTCCCTCAGGACGTTCAGGCTCAGTGAGTCTGTCATTGAAGAATAATGTTGAAATGAAATTAAAATCCCGTTCAGATACAATCGAAGAGGTAACCAAGGTAAAGCTCCTCGACAACCTGAATTTTTCTACCAATTACAATATCTTTAAAGACTCCCTGAAATGGTCCCCCATCAGGATGAGCGGGAATACCAGTATATTTAAAAGAAAGGTAAGTCTTCGTTTCGGAGGTGTTTTCAATCCCTACGCATTTGTTACGGAGGAAAACGGGCGGAGCTACGTTATTGACAAGGCTTTGTTTAAGACTGATAAGCGTTTGTTAAGGGTAACCGGACTGGACTTTTCCGTAGGTATGAATTTCAGTTCCAAGCAGGGGAGCTCAGGCAGGCAACAGGAAGGGAGTGATGTTGAGCTTGCCAATGATGCCACGGCCAGGATGATCGATCCAACCGGCTATGGTGATGTAAATTATGCAGCTTATGTCGATTTTACAATTCCTTGGACACTCAGAGTAGATTACAATTTCCGGTATACCAAACCATATGATGAATCCAATATTATCCAGTCCATCAGGTTGAGTGGGGATTTCAGCCTGACTCCAAAATGGAAAATTGGCTTTAACTCGGGCTTCGACTTTCAAAGGATGGAGGTAACTACTACCAATCTCTCTATTAATCGTGACCTCCATTGCTGGGAAATGAGAGTTTCCATGGTACCTTTTGGTACTTACCGGAGTTATTCCTTTACAATCAATATTAAATCTGCCATCCTGAAAGATCTGCAATACGAAAAGGGAGATTCCTGGTATGATAATTTTTAATCCATCTATATGAAAAAGATCATTCATACGAAAAATGCACCCAATGCTGTCGGTCCTTACAGCCAGGCAATTGAACGAAATGGGATGCTATTTGTATCCGGACAAATACCCATCATACCTGAAACCGGGAAACTGGCGGAAGGAGGGATCAGGGAACAAACTCAGCAGGTGTTGAGGAATATTGATGCCATACTGCAGGCAGCAGGATATAGTTCCTTGGATGTGGTAAAATGTACCTGCTTGCTGAAAGACATGGAACATTTCCAGGAGATGAATGAGGTTTATGCCGCTTATTTCAAACTGGATCCTCCGGCGAGGGCAGCCTATCAGGTGGTAAGACTTCCACTGGATGTGCTCATAGAGATCGAAGCCATTGCGGTGAAAGACTAATTCAAAAAGGGATGGCTATTACGCTCGTCTTGCTAAGGATATTAAAACTTCGCTGACATTTGAGCAAGCTCAAATGAAGGCTCCTCTTTTAATATCCCCAACAAGCCGGACAGCCATCCCGTTTTGATATAAAATGTTTCAGTGTTGAGGCTGTTGATTAACGTTTCTAAATTATCAAATTAAGCAGGAACAAAATAACCTGTTTAGTTTAATGCATAAGTTACGCATTTATCCAACACTATTCTTTAACAGTATCAAAACCAATGCAAAGATTTGCTTCAAATATTGCGTATTCATAGAAAAAAAGAGGATGCCCCGATGAGACAACCTCTTTAGTGTATGTTGTGGGATAGGGAGTTAGTTTGCAATCACTTACTCGGCAATGATCTCGAATGGGATTTCGACCTTGACCTCCTTATGCAGTTTAACAGTTGCCGTATAGCTGCCCACTTCCTTGATCAATTCTTCCTTGATGGTGATGTTCTTTCCGGTCAATCTCAAATCCTTCTTCTTTCAGTGCCTCTGCCAACTGAATGGTGTTTACCGAACCGAAGATCTTACCCTTGGTACTCGTTTTAGCACCAATGGTCAATTTGATATCTTTCATTTTATCGGCCGATCCCTTGCGCTTCGAGTCTGATCTGCTCTTCTTTGTGAGCACGTTGCTTAAGAATTTCCTGGTGCATTTTTTTGACAGATGCAGTGGCATTGACTGCCATTCCTTTGGGGATAAAAAAATTCCTGGCATAACCATCTTTAACTGTAATGATATCATCTTTATGACCCAGATTGTCTATGTCTTGTTTTAATATAATGTCCATGACTGATCCTCCACTTTATTATTTTAACAAATCTGTTACATAGGGCAGCATTGCCAGGTGGCGTGATCGTTTGATAGCCCTGGATATTTTGCGCTGAAATTTCAGTGAAGTACCGGTAAGCCTTCTGGGAAGGATCTTGCCCTGTTCATTCAGGAATTTCTTGAGGAATTCAGGATCTTTATAGTCAATATATTTAATCCGGTTTTTCCTGAACCGGCAATACTTTTTCTTTTTGATCTCAACTGTTGGGGGAGTGAGATACCTGATTTCTGATTGATTCTGTGCCATGATTATTCCTCCTTGATTTTTTCTTTTTCAGCTTTCTTTCTGGCCCTTTTCTTTTCTGCCTACGCTACGGCGTATTTTTCGAGCCCGACAACCAGAAACCTGATGATGCGTTCATCTCTTTTAAATTCGATTTCGATTTTCTGAATCAGGCTTCCTTCAGCCCTGAATTCAATCATGTAATAAAATCCGGTCGACTTTTTCTGAATAGGATAGGCCAGTTTTCGTAGTCCCCAGTTCTCTTCATGAACAATCTCTGGCACTGTCATCAGTCAGGATCTTTTTGAACTTGTCGACCGTTTCCTTCATCTGACTTTCAGACAAAACGGGAGTTGTAATGAAAACGGTTTCGTATTGGTTCAACATTTTTTAAAATTTGGTTACAAATAATGAGCGCACAAAAATAGGAACTTTATTGAAATGTGCAAAATAATTTCACCTTGGTTACTAAGCAGGTAATTACTAATTTTATCGGCATGGATAATTTCATCGTATCGGCTCGGAAATACAGACCTGAAACATTTACTTCAGTAGTCGGACAATCGGCTATTACCAATACCCTGAAGAATGCCATACAGCACAATCACCTGGGCCATGCCTACCTGTTTTGCGGTCCCCGGGGAGTTGGCAAAACAACCTGTGCCAGGATTTTTGCCAAGACCATAAACTGCACAGAGTATAAGCGCTGATACGGAGCCCTGCAATACCTGTGAATCCTGCACTTCATTTAATGAATCCAGGGCTTTTAATATCCATGAACTGGATGCGGCATCTAATAATTCTGTTGATGATATCCGGAACCTGACCGAACAGGTTAGGATTCCTCCACAGGTTGGGAAATACAGTATATATATTATTGACGAGGTTCATATGCTGTCCGCCCAGGCTTTCAATGCATTTCTGAAAACCCTTGAAGAACCTCCGGCCCATGCCGTGTTTATCCTGGCTACCACGGAAAAGCATAAGATCATTCCGACCATATTGTCACGATGCCAGATTTTTGATTTCAACCGCATCAAGGTGGAGGATATAGTTGCTTACCTTGAATTTATTTCAAAAGAAGAAGGTATTGATTATGAATTAGATGCCTATAATATTATTGCATTAAAGGCGGATGGTGCAATGCGGGATGCACTTTCAATATTTGACCAGATCGTCAGTTTCTCAGGGAAATCAATCAAGTATGAGAATGTTATCCGGAATCTGAATATTCTTGATTATGATTATTATTTCAGGATCACTGATGCCTGTCTTGGAGCAGAGGTGGGTGCAACGCTTTTGATCTTTAATGAGATCCTGGAGAAGGGATTTGATGCGCATAATTTTCTTGTGGGACTCAGCAGCCATATGAGGGATCTTTTGGTTAGCCAGGACCCGGTAACCCTTCAACTCCTGGAGGTAGGGGCCGGGATCCGGGAAAAATACCAGCAGCAGAGCCAGGTAACCAACCAGGAATGGCTTTATCGTTCCCTCGATATACTGGGTGTAGCAGATGTCTCGTATAAAGCAAGTAGAAATCAGCGGCTTCATGTCGAGCTGGCTCTGATCAAGCTCTGCAACATATCAGCAGAATCAAAAAAAAAAACCTGACCAGTGAGGAACTTTCCGTTGAGAAAGCAGTTCAAGATAAAAAGCAAGCTGATCCCGGGAACGGTCTGAAACCATCCCCTGAACCGGAGCCTCCAGTACCACAAAATACCAACCCTCCATCCCATGAGGATAAGCCTGCTCCACCTGCCGGGCAGCAGATGCAAAAAACAGATCCGGACAGTCCACCTGTTCTGCCAAGGAAAAGAATACCCGGAACTGTGCCTTCTATCAAGGATGCCCTGAACGGTGTCGGCAAAGCCGGGGGGGAGAAGGGAAAGATGCTGAAGAAAGAATCCGTCAGGTACTGTCAAATCCTTTTACCCAGGATGACCTGTTTGAAAAATGGAATGAATATGCTAACCTGATCAAGGAAGACAAACCCCGTATGTCAAGCAGCCTGAAACACCACCTGCCTTCACTCGGAGACGTCATGCAAATTGAGGTGATATTCAGTAATTCCTCGCAAATAGAGGAATTCAACAGGGACATCAAACAGGACCTTGTCAGTTATCTTGAAGGTGCCCTGCAGAACACACAATTTAAAATTATCCCTGTGGTACAGCAGGTGGAGAGCAATGAGAACATACTTTATACTTCTGAAGAGAAGTATGACCATATGGTCAAGAAAAATCCCACCCTCGGCAAACTAAAGGAACGGTTTAACCTTGATTTTGAATAATCCGGTTTTTTAATTGATTGACTTCTATCTTTTGCTATTTTTGTGTACGATCAAAACTCAACTCATAATGGCAGGACAAAATATTACCGTTCAGTACGGCATATTGCAGGTTCCTGATTTTCCTATTATTCCATTTATCGAAGGTGATGGAACAGGCCCTGATATTTGGGCTTCGTCAGTCAGGGTTTTCGATGCAGCAGTAGAAAAGGCATACAACGGCAACAGGGAGATTGTGTGGAAAGAGGTTTTAGCGGGTGAAAAATCCTATAACGAATCAAAAGAATGGTTGCCCCAGGAAACACTGGATGCCTTTAATGAATACCTGGTAGCCATAAAAGGACCACTGACAACTCCTGTAGGAGGGGGGATAAGATCTTTAAATGTGGCATTACGGCAGATCCTGGACCTGTATTCCTGCCTGCGACCTGTCAGATGGTATGAAGGTGTCCCTTCACCTGTAAAGGATCCATCTAAAACAGATATGGTAATATTCAGGGAAAACTCTGAAGATATATATTCAGGGATTGAATGGATGAATGGCAGCCCGGAGGCAGACAAGATAAAAGACTTCCTGCAGAATGAAATGGGGGTAACCAAAATACGTTTCCCTGAATCCTCATCAATAGGGATCAAACCCATCTCTAAAGAGGGCACATTCCGGCTCGTCAGGGCCTCCATAAACTATGCACTCAAACACAATCTTCCGAGTGTTTGCCTCGTGCATAAAGGGAATATCATGAAATTTACAGAAGGTCAATTTAAAATCTGGGGATATGAAGTGGCCGAAGAGGAATTTGGCGACAAGGTATTTACCTGGTTGGAGTATGACAGGATTGCTGAAAAAGAGGGTACTGCTGCTGCAAATACAGCTCAGGATAAGGCCCTTGGAGAGGGCAAGCTGTTAATTAAAGATGTTTTAGCTGATGCCTTTTTGCAGAAGATCCTGACAAGACCAGCCGAATATTCTGTTATTGCTACCATGAACCTGAATGGTGATTATATTTCAGATGCGCTTGCAGCCATTGTAGGTGGTATAGGGAATGCTCCGGGGGCGAATATCAATTACGAAAGCGGACATGCCATTTTCGAAGCCACTCATGGCACAGCACCAAAATATGCCGGTCGGGATAAGGTGAATCCTGGTTCACTAATCCTTTCCGGTGTTTTAATGTTTGAATATTTGGGATGGCAGGAAGCTGCTGATATGATCATCTCCGGTTTTAAAAAAACCATACAATCCAAAAGGGTTACCTATGATTTTGAACGATTGATGGAGGGTGCCACCAAACTGAAATGTTCTGAATTCGGCAGCGAAATCATCAACAATATGTAGAATTTAGTGTTATTAGTATTACAAAACCAATAAATATTGAATCGTATGTTATCAAAAAAAGTTGAAGATATTTTAAATGTACAGGTGGATAAGGAGGGGTATTCCTCTCACCTCTATCTTTCAATGGCAGTATGGGCCGAGACAAAAGGGCTTGGCGGTATTGCAGACTGGCTTTATGCCCAGGCTGAAGAAGAGCGGGTACATATGCTCAAACTGGTAAGGTATATCAATGAACGGGATGGTAAGGCTGCCATTGTTGCTGTCGGGGAACCTCCTACTGAATTCGGTACAGTTCGTGAGATGTTTGACAAGGTGCTGGAGCATGAACAGTTCATTTCGGGTTCCATCAATAAGATCGTGCAGGTTTGCATTGAAGAGAATGATCATACCACCAATAATTGGATACAATGGTTTGTTACCGAGCAAATTGAAGAAGAAGCCTCTGTCAAGGGTCTGATAGATAAACTGAAGCTTGTAGGTGAACATAATATGTATATGTTCGACCGGGATATTCTAGGGATGCGGGGTGGAGGAGAGGCTGCTGCAGAATAAGGGGAGAACTACCTGATTCTTTTCATTTTTTTCGACAGAACAAGGGTCTCAATACTGTTTTCGAGGTTCCGGAGTTTTTCGGGTGCTCCATAGTAGTCCATGATCTTCTTTCGATTGCCATCCTTGTTGTAGGTAATATAAGTTGTAGGCAGATCGGATACCTGTCCATCATAGATTTTCTCTAACTGGTAAAAATTAACCTGCTGGAAGGCATTAGCTAATTCCGTAAGCTCGTCCTGGCTGAGTGAAAAGTTGAACCTGCCGATTTTATCCACATTTTCTACTCCTTCAAACAACCCTTTTCCGTTTTTATCGATCTTAAGCGTATAAACCGGACAAGAACCATAACAGGGGGTGCGTTTCAGTTCAATGAGAACATCTTCACTGCTTATTGTTTTTGGTCCGGAACAGGAATAAATGAGGAAGGGCACAAAAATCATTAAAATGCCGTTAAAACGTTTGCCAGCCAATAATTTATCAAACATATTCTTAATTTTGCTGCAGTAATATTAAAAACAATTTATCCAAAAATAGAAATTTCATGACATTCAGGAGAGGATTTGCAACATTCATTATCATTTCACTGGCAGGATTAAGCTCCTCCCTAAGCGGACAGGGCAAAGTTCTGAAATACTCCCAGCTCAATGACACCATAGTATGTTATGCGGCACCAGGGCACAGTGACCTGCGTATAGGTCCCCCGGAAGCATATTTATCCCGCCTTAAATCAAGCGTGGCTATGAATGCTGAAATTAACATAACACTTAAGCCCATACCCAACTTTTTTGCTGCACAAACTGCCACTAAAGCGGAAGAGATATGGGGCTCACTGATCTATTCAGACATTCCCATCAATATTGAAGTTAAATTCAGGGAAATGACAGGGGAGGAAGCAGGGGTTCTTGCCTATACCATCTCAGACGGACCGTATGCTGTTTATAGCAACGGTGCTTTGCCACCAAGACTCTATAAGGCTGCCCTCGCAGAAAAATTACTTGGCAGAAACCTGAACGGCGATGAGCCGGATATGCTCATTGAGTTTAATACTGCGTTTAACTGGTATTATAAGGATGACGAAAATCCTGGCTCGGGCCAGCATGATTTCCTTTCGGTTCTGCTGCATGAAATGACACATGGATTGGGATTCTCCGGTCATTTCCTGGTATTTGAGGAGGAGGGATGGCAGACATATACCATGCCAGGAGTATTCGATCATTTTCTCTGGGCCAAGGACCCGAGGGACGGGAAGGGTGATTGGATGCTGGATACCTTGCTTTTTCCTGTACCTTCTGCAGACCTTGCAGACCAGCTTCAATCGCCGCCGATTTATTTTAAAGGTAAGGTTACCAAGTCGGTAGGCGGTGAGAATCCCAGGGTCTATGTGCCGACTGAATTCAACCGTGGATCCAGTATTTATCACCTGGATGAAATATATAATGCTGGTACTGGTGAAAATGCCATGATGACCTATTCCTCTCCGCCCGAGGAGGTGATCCATGATCCGGGACCACTGACAACCAATATGATGTATGATATCGGTTGGAAACACACCTATATTCAACATGATACCCTATCTGACAGAGAATCACTTGCAGAGCCGTTTACTGTGACCGCAAAGATCACCGGGGATGAAGGTATACAGGCAGGGACCCAGTACCTTTACTGGTCGACGGATGAGTTTCAGACCAGGGATTCTGTACAAATGACGGCAACAGGTAATCCAGATGAATTTACCGGCGATTTACAGGTAATTTCCCTGGGAACCACCGTTAATTATTATATAGAGACTTTAGATAATAATGGCCGGCGATATAGCTCACCCTCCCAGGCTCCAGAATCATCCTATGGTTTTTACGTAGGCGAAGACACACTGGCACCGGTCATTGAACATATCCCTATTCAATTCATGCTGATTACAAATGACTCAATGTATATCACTGCCCAGATCACCGACAACCTTGGCCTCGATGTTACCCAGGTTGAGTACAAGATCAATGATGCAGACCAGACACCTATTGACCTGGTTAAGGATACCCTGAATAACTATCACGGGTATTTTGTGTTTACCGTTGGACAGGTGAATATCGGGGATGTTATCAAATACCGTATCAAGGCTGTGGATGGTGCAGTAGCTCAAAACACCACCTATCATCCTGAAACTGATTACCATGAATTTGAAATCGAGGAAATCCCTCCTTCCAGGGATTTTTACGAAAATGATTTCGAAGAGGGCATTTCAGATTTCCTGACCAGCGAGTTTTTTCATGATAAGCCAGTGGGATTCAGTTCATTTGGATTGCATAGCGAGCATCCCTACAAATCGCCTAACGAAGACCTAACCTATTATAATTTCTATGCCCAGTTGCGCATTCCCATACGCCTGAGCGGTGACAATTCATTTATGTCATTTGATGAAATTGCCTATCTAGAACCAGGGGAAGATGGTACCGTATTCGGCGATGAGGAGTTCTGGGATTATGTAATTGTTGAAGGTTCCAAGGATGATGGTAAAACCTGGCATCCCTTTAGAGATGGCTGGGATTGCAGGGCCAATGCTACATGGGATGAGAATTACAACAATGGTTTCCTTCCCGGAAGCAATGATTCACAGGCCATTCCCAAGGAAGAAGAAACACAATACAGGTTAATAAATATGCTGGAAGATCCGTATTTCCAATCCGGTGATATTGTACTTATCAGGTTCCGCCTGCTGTCAGATCCATATGCTCGCGGATGGGGCTGGATGATTGACAACCTGCGCATTCAGGGAACCACTGCTGTGAAAGATTATCCAATGCTTCCGGAGGGTATAAACATTTATCCCGTACCATCAAGCGGATTGCTGAATGTGAGCATACAGATGATGGAGAGTATAGCCGAGTTGCAGGTGGACCTTTTGGATCTTACCGGCAGGGAACTACTGTCTGACAGGTTCAGCTATCCGGGTGGTACCTTCACTGAACAATTCGACATAAACCATTTGCCAAATGGAGTATACCTCATGAAGTTCACTGCCGGGGATCAAAGCATAGTGAAGAAGGTGATCCTGGCAAGATAAAGGCTGATGGCGGACAGGAATCATTCTTTAATGATTCGCTGGTTTGCCATTTGCTTTCCGTCGATCAGCAGTAACTGGTAGATCCCGCTAACGTACATGGAAAGATCCATAATGGTGGAGATTTTGCCATGATTATTGTTTATGGATCTTCGTTGCAAAACCTGTCCGTTTAGGTTGTATAGGATGATATGTACCTCAGGGTTCTCTAACCCCTCTGCAAGGATGTTGAAAATATGCCTGCCCGGGTTTGGATAAACTTTTATGATTGATTTTTCCGGGTTAGGTGCCGGGATCTTTTCTACGCCAACAGGGTAGGCATAAAAATAGAGCTCATAGGTGCCTTTTGATCCTCCGAAACTCCCATCAATCTGCAGATAGTATTTGGCTCCTGGTAAAACATGAACAGCTTCCAAAGTGGCGGCAAGTTCTGTGGGACTGTAGTCATCATTCGCAGCAATCAGGGAATGCTTATAAATCTCAGTACAGGTATCCGCGCGGTAAATGGCCATCTGGTTGTCCATACCATTGGATCTGAGTGAGGCTATGCCGGTTTCTGGTCCGTAAAAATAATACCACAGACTGTTCTGAACACCTCCTTCAATACACCAGGTTTTGGCTGTCTGGGAATAACAATCTTCCGATTCATCGGGTGCAGGTTCATCCACTTCAGCAGTAGCCAGGTGATTTGACTGGGTGGTTACCCTACCACCTGGTGTGATCAGGGCGGCATCACACATATCATCATTGGCCAGCTTGTTTCCGGCATAGATTATGATTGTGTCCTGTTCATTGCAACTGCCATGGTAACCAGCCACGATGATCTCATATTGTCCAGGGGAAGGGGGAGTTGCAATGACTTTCTGGCCGGTGGACTGGTTCAGAATGGTCCCCGGGAACCATACATAATCTTCCGCACCAAATGCTTCCAGCTCGGCTGAACTCCCGAGTGGGATTTCAACCTCAGTATCGAAAAGAACGATGTCAATGGCCGTTGAAACCCGAATATATCCGTGCCGGATTACTGTATCTGCACCTTCTGGTCCGGATACAATCAACTGTATGGTCTTGGTCCCTTCCGTAGCATACTGAACGGTATGCGGTCCCACATCATTTGCTGTAGCAGGTGTAGCACCCTCTCCGAAGTCCCACATCCAGGAACTAACCTCCCTGTTTTCAAGGAAGGTATAGGTAATACCAGCGTTCAGGCAGGCTTCCCGGATGTTTGCCTCGAACAAAGCTCTGGGTTTACCTAACTGTTTGGCATAGGCCCTGATGCAGAGGTTATATCCGCTAACCTCTCCAGCCGGGTTGGTCGACAGCCAATCTGATCCATTCTTGCTGACCCAGTTGACATCGGTTTCAATAATCGGATCTGCATATCCTTCCACGGGCTGCTCAATGGGGAAAACAACCCCCAAGTTTTCAGTCCTCCGCTTAATCTTAACATAAAATTCACCTTTTACAGCAAGTGGTAGCTCACATGTATAATAGCCCATCTGCTGAATAAGGATCTTTTCTTTACTGGCCAGCAGGCCACTCAATGTATTATTGGAGAAGTTTTCATAGATCTCGATATCCAGTAAGGTATTCGGGTCAGCCACTGCCACACCGATATGGGTGATTAACAAGGAGTCCGGAGCAGTAAACCTGGCAAGTTCAAAAGCTTCTTTCTCATTTGGATAGCCAATAATATTGGTCACACAAAGCCGGTCATACATAAAAACGGTATCCGTTTCATCCAGGTCCCATCTGACCGGAAAATAGGCTGACTCATCAGCAAACCTGCTGTCTTCATAGGATACATAGAAAAAACCCTGATCAGCCCAGGTATTGTCCCAGCTGTTTTTGGCGATCCAGGCCCCTGTACCGACATCGGTGATAAAATTATCATCCCAACCGCACAGGAGGACTGAATGGTTGGTGACTGCACTCCCATCATAATAATATGAATCATTGCCTGAATTCAGGTTTGCCTGGTCCATATAGATAGTAGTGTAGATTGCTCCGTAATCCATTACCAGTCCTTTCAATGATTCTTTATCCGCAGAAGTAAGCCAGCGTGCTTCCGGCACAAATGCTTCCGGCGTGTATTGGTCACAGAAAAACTCCGTGGCCAATGTATTATATGGATCCTGTGATTCAAGGGCCGGACCGGATAATCTGCTCAGGTAGGCAGTGGCAATGTATGGATTGCTGCCTGTTCCGTAGGCCCATTCGTATCCATGACAACCTGACAGGTTCTGTTCAGAAAGGTCATTTTCCGGAAAACCCATTTTCAACCAGGATGATTCAATAGATCCTATTACGGCAAAGCTGGCACAATTACCACCAGCACTTCCGTTCCCCTGGTATCTGGCAGCTGTAACAAGTCCAGCATCCCGAAGGTCGAACTTGGAGGGAAGTTCTGAATCACTTTTATAAGAGGCAGTTTTTGTTTGCGGAATCATACTTCTCAGCCGAAAAGGAGCATGTTGGTATGCTGTTTGTAACCCTCCGTTAGCATGGTATGGTTGAAAATACGGATTTTGCCGCTGGGGAACCGGCTTTTCAGGTACTATTTCAGCTGTGTAAGTTTGCGAGGATGTCTTTAAAGCAACCAGGTAAAGCAGGATCACTAAGGGGACTATTTGTTTCATAATGCCATTATCCATACCGTAATTATGTAAAATAAACTAATTTTACGTGCGTTTAAGCGAAAAGTTAAATAAGCATTATAATGAGTATTGTAGATAAGGTTGTCGGCGGATTGTTCGGATCAAAGTCAGACCGCGACATCAAGGAGATTCAACCATATGTTGATAAGATCAATGAGGAGACGGACCGGATTGCGGGAATGAGCAATGATCAGTTGAGGGTTGAATCAATGGATCTGAAAAAAAGGATCAGAGATAGCATAGTCAAAGAACAGGAGGAGATAGAGGTTCTGAAAGTCCAGTTAGATGATCCACAGATAAATGTGGATGAGAAAGAAAGGATGTACCAGCAGGTCGATAAGATTGAAAAAGCAGCGGACGAAATAATCGACAAGACCCTTGATGAGGAATTACCCCTGGCTTTTGCCATTATCAAAGAGACTGCACGAAGGTTTAAGGAAAATGAATCCCTGGAGGTAACAGCCAATGATTTTGACAGGGACCTGGCAGCCGCTCGCGACAGCATTGAGATCAAAGGAGACAAGGCCCACTGGAAGAATGAATGGATGGCAGGTGGAAACATGATCACCTGGGATATGATCCATTACGACGTACAGCTGATCGGAGGCGTAGTACTGCACCAGGGACGTATTGCGGAGATGGCTACAGGGGAAGGGAAAACGGTCGTAGCCACCCTTCCGGTTTATCTGAATGCCCTGACAGGCAGGGGAGTACATATAGTTACAGTGAACGATTACCTGGCCAAGAGGGATGCCGAATGGATGGGCCCCCTCTATGAGTTTCATGGTCTGCGTGTGGATTGCATTGATAAGCACCAGCCCAATTCTGATGACCGCAGGAAGGCTTATATGGCTGATATCACCTTCGGAACCAACAATGAATTTGGATTTGATTACCTGAGGGACAATATGGCCATCAGTGCCGCAGACCTGGTCCAGCGTCCGCATAATTTTGCCATCGTGGATGAGGTGGATTCAGTACTGGTCGATGATGCACGTACACCGCTGATTATATCCGGACCCGTCCCACGGGGGAAAACCAGCAGTTCATGGAGCTGAAACCCAAGGTGGAGAAGATTGGCAGTGCCCAGCGAAAACTGGTTAACAACATCATTGCTGATGCCAGGAAACTTCTTGAATGAAGGGAGAATGAGAAAGGAGGACTCCTGCTGCTGAGGGCGTTTAAAGGACTACCCAGGAACAAGGCAATCATCAAAATGCTCAGCGAGGAAGGAAACAAGACCCTGATGCGGAAAACCGAAAACTTTTACATGCAGGAGAACAGCAAGAACATGTATAAGGTTACCGATGAGCTGTTTTATGTCATTGAGGAGAAGAACAATTCCATTGAGATGACGGAAAAGGGACTGGACCTGATCACGACCTCGTCTGAAGATGCTGAATTTTTTATCCTTCCTGATATTGGCAGTGAGGTTGCAGAACTTGATAAATCCAATCTTTCAGAACAGGAAATACTGGTAAAAAAGGACAAGTTGCTCCAGGATTATGCCATCAAGTCCGAGCGGGTTCATACCATCAACCAGTTACTTAAAGCATATTCCCTTTTTGAAATAGATGTGGAGTATGTAGTCATGGACAACAAGGTAAAAATTGTTGATGAGCAGACCGGAAGGATACTGGAAGGAAGACGTTATTCCGACGGATTACACCAGGCCATTGAGGCCAAGGAGAATGTTAAGGTGGAAGCAGCCACCCAGACTTTTGCGACCATTACCCTGCAGAATTATTTCAGGATGTATAAGAAACTGTCAGGGATGACGGGTACGGCTGAAACAGAAGCAGGTGAATTATGGGATATTTATAAGCTGGATGTGGTGGTGATTCCCACCAACAGGGATATTGTCAGGGATGACAGGGAAGACCTTGTTTACAAAACCGTAAGGGAGAAATACAATGCCGTGATCGATGAGATTGTCAATCTTGTAAGGGCTGGCAGACCCGTACTTGTGGGTACAACCTCGGTGGAGATCTCGGAATTGCTGAGCCGCATGCTTAAGATCCGAAAAATTGAACACAATGTACTGAATGCCAAATTACATGCGAAGGAAGCAGATATTGTTGCCACATGCAGGGAAAACAGGGGCAGTTACGATTGCTACCAACATGGCTGGAAGGGGTACCGATATTAAATTAACCCCGGAAACCAGGGCGGCAGGTGGACTGGCTATCATCGGTACGGAGAGGCATGAATCAAGGCGGGTGGACCGGCAGTTGAGGGGACGGGCGGGACGTCAGGGTGATCCTGGATCATCCCAGTTCTATGTTTCGCTGGAAGACAACCTGATGAGATTGTTCGGTTCGGACAGGATCGCAGGGATTATGGACAGGCTCGGACTCAAGGAAGGTGAAGTGATCCAGCATTCCATGATCAGTAAATCCATAGAACGGGCCCAGAGGAAGGTGGAAGAGAACAACTTTGGGATCAGGAAGCGGCTCCTTGAATATGATGATGTGATGAATTCCCAGCGTGAGGTGATCTATACAAAACGTAAACATGCATTGCTGGGTGAAAGGATCAGTGTGGATATCAACAATATGATGTATGATGTCTGTGAGAGCGTTGTCCTGGATTGCCATGGGAATGTGGATTATTCAGAATTTTCACTGGAGGTGCTCAGGAACCTTTCCGCTGAGCCTCCGGTGGATGAAGCTGAATATATGAAAGCTGATGCCGTTGAGATCACTGAAAAACTTTTTGAAAGCGTTCGTGAGAAATACCTACGCGGAAACAGGAAGCATCGCAGAACAGGCATGGCCGGTGATCAAAGATGTATTTGAGAAGCAGGGTAAGGTATATGAGAATATTGTGGTTCCCATATCTGACGGGACAAAAGTCTTCCAGATCATTACCAATCTTGAAAAGGCTTATAAGAGTGAATGCACATGAAGTACTCAAATCATTTGAAAAAACGGCCATGCTGGCCACCATTGATGAAACCTGGAAAGAACACCTCAGGGAACTGGATGACCTGAAGCAATCTGTACAGAATGCGACCTATGAACAAAAAGATCCACTGCTGATTTACAAATTTGAATCTTTTGAATTATTCAAGGTTGCCATTGACAGGATCAATAAAGATGTCAGTTCCAGCCTTTTGAAAGGGAACATTCCCACTGCAGGACTCCAGCCAGGTTCAGCAGGCACGGGGTCCCAGGCGACTGGATATGAGTGAATTCGAACAGACCAAAAGACGATGCCGGTCCGCCTATGAGGGTGGGGGCAGGGATGGACAGCAGGCCCAGCAACAAAGAAAGGTCGAACCCGTTCGTTCAGGTAAGAAAATAGGACGGAACGAGGTTGTTAAAGTCAGGTACCAGAACGGAAAGATCGTGGAGGCCAAATACAAGAAAGCTTGAACCGGATATCAATAGCGGTGCCTGTGTACTGACTACATAGCTTCATGGAACTGATACGATTGCGGGTACACCACGGCTAGATCGGAATGGACCTGATCAGCTCTGTAAGCTTTACGTAAGTAGTCCGGCTGACGGTAGTAAGTGGTAAGCGGACTTGGTTTTCACAGATATTAAGGATATTCAGTGCAGCTTTCACACCGGCCGGACTTCCATCAATAAACAGTTGATCAATGATCTCAAGAAGGCTGTAATGAATAGACCTTGCCTCATCCCAACGGTTGTCCATGGCCAGGCGTACCATTTCCGAGAACTGGCGGGGAAAGGCATTGCCTATGACCGAAATAACCCCGCTTCCTCCTGCACTGATCATGGGTAGTGTCAGAGCATCGTCACCGGATATAAGATCAAATCCAGCTGGTTTGTCTTTGGCGATCTTCATGATCTGTAGCCATATTGCCCGAAGCTTCCTTGATGCCTGCAAAATTTCTGACATTCAGCAGCCAGTTTCAGGGTTGTTTCTGCATTGATATTGGAACCCGTGCGGGAAGGTACATTATATATTATCACAGGAACAGGACTGGCTCCAGCAATGGCCATGTAATGATTATAAATCCCTCTCTGGTTGGGTTTACTATAATAGGGAGAAGCCGTCAGGATGGCAGCTATCCCTTCGAAGTCAGTCTTTTTAATCTTTTCAATCTGTTGCCTGGTATCATTGCCCCCATTCCTACCACCAGCGGCAATCTGCCTCCATTGATCTTTTTCACATGTTGGATTATCTTACCCTGTTCTTCGCTGGATAAAACCGGCGTTTCACCTGTTGTTCCAAGGGCTACCAGGAATTCAACCCCATTATTAATGACATGTTCAACAACATTGGTAAGTGCCCTGAAATCAATGCTTTCATCCTTTTTAAATGGGGTGACAAGGGCTACACCGGTGCCGGTAAATACTGATTTTTTCATAATACTATCCAATGCCAAAGCAAATATAGGCAATTTCAATGGATTGCTCCTATGGTTTTGTGGTATGGATGATGGAGAGGTAATGCCTGATCTGCTCAATCAGGTAAATGATGCTGATTTCTTTTTCAATATCTATCATCAGGTCATATTCGGTATGCTTTACCAACCTGCCGATTTTATAGGAAGCCGGGTTTAGTTTTAAGATATAGTTCACTGGGAAATGATCCTCCAGGCTCAGGTCAAACAGGATGTCGAATGGCCTAATTGAAAAATCCCTAACAAAAGGGCTTCCAGGTACCTTTGACCATTTAAGGTCTTTCAGGCAGAAGAATTGGAAACCTTTTCTGAGCAGGTAGTGGTCAGGAATTTCCTGGTCATCTACATAACCCAGTACAGATGTTTCAATAGCTTCGCTCTCAAGAAATTGTTTGAAATCTTTTACTGCTTCGAATTCTTCTTCATTCTTGCAGGAAAACAGGATCCCGGCAGATCTGGCTGTAGTAAAATTATGTATACGCTTATGCCGGATTATATGCCTGAGTTTCCTGTGCATTTCAAGGTTACCGGTAAGCCTCTGTATATCTCTTATCAGCTTCACGCTGCAATAATATAAAAAATAAGTCCAATCCGGCCACCAGATTTTTCCTATTTATCAACAGAATCCGCTTACCGGGCGAGTAACAGAAAGGTTTACGGACGAATCATGTCAAGGAAATCATCTTCACTGATGATTGGTATATCGAGGGCTCTGACTTTTTCAAGTTTACTCGGGCCTATTCCTTCACCACCAAGCAGGTAGTCCGTACGGGAAGATATGGACCCTGCATTTTTCCCTCCATTCGCTTCGATGAGTTTTTTTAATTCATCCCGGGAATGCTTTTCAAAAGTACCGGAAATAACCAGGGTAAGCCCTTCGAGTTTGTTGCCGGTTTTTATCTCATCGGTATCCATACTGAATTGGAGTCCCGCTGTAGCCAGTTTATCTATCAATTCCATGCTATTCGGGTCTTTGAAATACTGAATGATGCTTTCAGCAATCCTCTCCCCAACTTCTTCTGCTTCCACTAAGGCCTCATAATCTGCACTACGAAGCCGTTCCATTGACGTAAAATGCCTGGCAAGTTTTTTAGCTACTGTTTCACCCACATACCTGATGCCCAGTGCAAATAATACCCTTTCAAAGGGGACATCCCTTGACTCGTCAATGCTATCGATCAGGTTGGAAGCAGATTTATCTGCAAAACGTTCCAGTCCCACAAGATCCTCTTTCCGAAGGCTATAAAGATCCCCGGCATCCTTTAGCAGTCCCACATTATACAATTGCTCAATAGTAGCCTCTGCAGCACCTATATCCATAGCCCTGCGGCTGATAAAGTGTTCTATTTTTCCCCTGATCTGTGGAGGACAACTATATTCGTTGGGACAATAATGGGCTGCTTCACCTTCTTTACGGACCAGCTGTGTGTTGCATTCAGGACAATTCTCAATGAAAACAAAAGGTTCGCTGTCTCCGTCACGTGATGCCAGGTTGATACCGACAATTTTGGGAATGATCTCTCCTCCTTTCTCAACATAGACCTCATCTCCAGGCCTTATATCCAGCAATTTTATCTGATCCGCGTTATGTAGGGAGGCACGCTTCACAGTTGTCCCTGCAAGCTGTATCGGTTCAAGGTTGGCTACCGGCGTAACAGCACCCGTTCTTCCTACCTGAAAATCAATACTTAACAATCGGCTTTTTGCCTGCTCCGCCTTGAATTTGTAGGCGATGGCCCACCTGGGGGACTTGGCCGTGAAGCCAAGTTCTTCTTGCTGATCATAGCGGTTGACCTTGATCACTATCCCGTCTATATCAAAAGGCAGGCTTTTCCTCCTTTCATCCCAATCCCTTATAAAGGTGAACAAATCAGGCATGTTTTCAAACTTCCTGATGTATTCGGGGATCTTGAATCCCCATTCACGGGCTGCTGTAAGATTTTCATAATGTGAAGAATAGGGTAAGTTCTCTCCCAGCAAGTGATAGAGGAAGCAATCCAGTGGTCTTCTGGCGACCAGCGATGAGTTCTGCAGTTTTAGGGTACCAGCTGTGGCATTTCTTGGATTGGCGAATAAATCTTCTCCGGATGTTTGCCTCTGTTCATTCAGTCGGCGAAATCCTTCATGGGACATGAAAATCTCACCACGGATCTCAAATGTTGGGGGATGATCTTTTCCTCTCAGTACCAATGGGATGCTTCGGATCGTCCTGACATTGTCGGTAACCACATCCCCGCGTACCCCGTCACCCCGCGTAACGGCCTGGACCAGCCTGCCATTTTTATAACTTAAGCCAATGGCCACACCATCGTATTTCAATTCAGCCACATATTCGAATTCATCCCCTATCAATTTCCTAACCCTGGCATCAAATTCCAGAATTTCCTCCTCTGTGTAGGTATTTGAAAGAGAGAGCATGGGGTATTTATGGGCCACCTGGACGAATTCCCGGTTCAGGTCGCTACCTACCCGCTGGCTAGGACTGTTGACATCATTGAATGCCGGAAAAGCTTTCTCTAGTTCCTGTAATTCATTCATCATGATATCATATTCGAGATCAGTGATTTCGGGCTGGGACAATATGTAATAGCAGTAATTGTGATGCTGTAGAGCTTTCCGCAATTCCCTGATCTTATTGTTGGCAGCCGCTTTGTCCATGGTCATCATGAATGGTGTCTTCCGCTTATAAAAATAATGTTTATTCCCGGACCATAAATAAAATGGTATTTTTACATGTTGTAGAAAACAACAAAAGGGGTGGTTTTAGCGTCCTTTATCTCATGTTATCGCGTATTACGGATCTGAAATGAGGCTTTTTTTTAATTACCTGTTAGTTTTCCTCCTACTTCTGGTACAGCTGCTCACGCATGCCCAGTTAAGCAAGGGTGGAAAACCAATCAAAGGTGGTAACCTGAAATCATCATTTCAGTGGATCAACCTGGATAGTAACAGATCAGTAGAGTTGATACTCGAAGATCAGGTAGATGCTATAAGGGGTATAAAGAACCGCCGTATTGCCAGGGAAATACCGGTATCCATGAACCCTGAAAGGGATGGGACATGGGAAGGCCTGCCGGACGGAACAAGGATATGGAGACTTGGTATTCGGGGGACTGGAGCCAGGGCTCTTGGGATTGTTTTTAATCGCTATTTTCTTGAAAAAGGGGCCAGGCTTTTTCTATATGATCCCATGATGAAAAAAGTTCTTGGCGCCTATACCCACGAGAATAACAAATCCTCAGCCATGCTTCCTGTGAGTTATTTACCGGGCCATGAGCTGGTCATACAATTGGAACTGCCTGTAGGATTGATGGATCATGGAGAGCTGCAGGTAGGGACGGTCCGTTTTGCCCACCTCCCGGTATTCCAGGATAAATCCTTGCAGGATGAATATTTTGGACGGGCTGATACCTGTAATGTGGATATAAACTGCCCTGCCGGGACATATTTGCAGGAGCTGAAAAGATCTGTCGTTCGTATGGTTAGCGATGAATTATGTACCGGCGTACTGATAAATAATACAAATCAGGATGGTAAACCCTATATCTACACGGCAGCCCATTGTGTCTTCAATCGTTTTACAGGTGAATACCAGCCCACCGTTTTTTATTTCAATTATGAAAGTCCAAGCTGTGATGGGCCGGATGGCAATGAGCAGTTCAGTATCGCCGGGGCCACATTGGTGGCTACGGGGGATACCTCCGAGAACCCTCGCGATGGTGATAGCCTGGACTTTGCCCTGCTTGAACTAAGTGTGATGCCACCAGATTCTTTCATGGTCTATTATGCCGGATGGAACCGGATTAAATCGCCAGCCGAGAATACTTCAACCATTCATCATCCAAGGGGAGATGTTAAAAAAATATCCATAGATGATAATTCCCCCGAAACCAGTTACCACACAGAAGACTACCTTCCTGAGCTGGTAAAATATTCCCATTGGAGGATAGTGGAGTGGGACCTGGCAACGACAGAATGGGGCTCATCAGGCTCACCCCTGTTCGACCAGAACCAGCTTCTTGTAGGCACTCTTACAGGGGGAGCTGCCAATTGTGCCAATCCTGTCAATGATTATTTTACCAAATTTGATTATGCATGGGATTACTACGATGACCCTGTAAAACAGCTGAAACACTGGCTTGATCCGACCGGTACCGGAACCATGACCATGAATGGCTGGAAACCTGTATCTGTAGGCAATCTCGCTACATCCATAGATATGCCACTTAAGATCTATCCAAATCCAGCTGACGGAATATTGCATATACAGACAGAACTGCCTGGCCCGGGGATGACAGAGATCTCAGTATTTCATATTTCAGGCACACTGCTGTTAAGGTCCCGCTCCGGCCAAACAGGTACGTTTACCCTGGAGGTAAGCCAGCTGGAGCCCGGTATATACATCCTCCAATTAAGGAAGGGCCAGGGTATGGCCAAGCAACGGTTCATTATCGCAAGATGAAGCTGGCACTCAAATATTTTAATACATGGTTTCTTTCAGCCTGCCTTTTAATCATGGCCGGCAGTCTTTCCTGCCATAAGGAGGGAGGACAGAACTCCGGCACCTCCCTGATAACTGAAGGGAAACCACAATATGCCCGGGGGTTTCGGATAGAGGGGGGCAAGGGATACAAAACCCTTCATGTGATCAATCCATGGCAGGGATCCAGGAGTATCCATCTTCAATATATCCTTACGGATGATCCCTCCCGGATACCGGATTCATTAAAGCTGCATCCAGTAATCAAAATACCGGTTAAAAGGGTGATCTGTATGTCAACTACACATGTGGCTATGATAGATGCACTGGGGGAATCCGATGCTATTGTCGGTATATCCGGCAGTGATTATATAAGCAATCCTTCCCTGAAGTCCAGTTTGGATGCAGGCAGGGTAAGGGATGTCGGTTCCGATCAAACCTTGAATTATGAATTAATGCTTAGCCTGCGTCCTGATATTGTCATAGCCTATGGGATAACGGCTGAAATCAGTGGGATGGTGAACCGCCTTAAAGGCTTTGGCATCCCGGTGATTTTAAACGGGGATTACCTGGAGGATCAACCTCTCGGAAAGACAGAATGGATCAGGTTCCTGGCAGCGTTTTTTGCCGGGGAGATAAAGGCAGACAGTATTTTCAAATCTGTTGCATTCTCCTACGAAAAATATAGAGATCTAATCAGCGATACCCGGAAAAAACCATCTGTCATGACAGGCCTTCCATGGAAAGACACCTGGTATATCCCCGGGGGGAAATCTTTTGCTGCGGCCTATATCAAGGATGCAGGAGGGACTTACCTTTGGGAGGATCTGGATAGCAGGGAGGCTGTCCCACTTGATCTCGAGGCCATTTATGCCAGGGCTGTATCGGCTGATTTGTGGATCAATTGCGGTGCTGCCGGAAGCCTTGCAGAAATCAGTGAAGCAGATAGGCGCCTGAACCGTTTCAAGCCTGTAAGAACTGGCAGAGTTTATAACAATAATGCCAGGATCAATGCTGCAGGGGGAAATGATTTCTGGGAATCAGGTGTGATGGCTCCCCACCTGATACTGGCGGACATGATCAGTATTTTCCACCCGGAGGTCCTTCCGGCTTATGAGCTTGTTTACTACCAGCGTCTGGAATAGTGAGTTCTATTTTTATTTATCTTTACCAATAGATAAAAACCTGACGATAATGGCAAGCATCAAGAAGTTAAAAGACGATATTAATTACATCACCTATGATCTTATCAATGAATGTTTCACCTTTAAAAATTATCATCCGGAGAAGGACGCTGAGACAGACAAGGTGATCAGGGAAATAATCAAGCTTCGTAATGAATTGGTTGCCAGGGTAAATCATCCTGAGGATAAAGCTGACCCTAAAAAATTGCGCACGCATTTTAATAAAATACGCTCAGACCTGGGCAAACTTATAATGCTGGTAGAGGACCTTGGACAGCATGACTAGATCCTTATCCAAAAACACCATTCTCTTTGCCGGATTTACCATACTTCTTCTGGTATGTTTTTTAACGGATATGTTCATAGGTTCTGTCAGGATTAGCCTGGGGGATTTGCTTGGTATTATTCTCACCGGTGAGTCCCGGATACCAGAATGGCATGTTATTCTCTGGGACTTCCGGTTTCCCCGAGCCATGACTGCTGTTTTTGCAGGGGTATCCCTCTCACTGGCCGGTTTACAGATGCAGACCATATTCCGGAACCCCCTGGCGGGTCCCTATGTTTTGGGAATCAGCTCGGGTGCAAGCCTTGGGGTTGCACTACTCGTGATGGGTGCGGTCATAATCCTGCCTGGGCAGGACCATCACTTCGGAACTTTGGGGGTGATTACTGCAGCCTGGATAGGCTCCGGGGTGGTGATGTTTCTCCTCTTGCTGGTATCTATTCGGATAAAGGACATCATGACCATATTGATCCTGGGTATACTGTTTGGCAGTATAACCATTGCTATTGTTAGTATACTCCAGTACTTTACCAATGAGACACTGTTAAAAACATTTATCGTTTGGACGTTGGGGAGTCTGGGTAATGTAACCCGCGAACAATTGCCACTCCTGGCCGGTACACTTTCCCTGGGTGTAATCTTATCACTTGCATGTATTAAAATATTGAATACTTTTCTATTGGGAGAAAATTATGCCCGCACGATGGGTGTGGGGGTGACCACCGGAAGGATATTGCTGTTCATCAGTACCAGTATACTGGCAGGAACAATCACTGCATTCTGTGGACCCATTGGATTTATAGGCATAGCAGTGCCACATATAGCCCGGCTTGTATGGAAGACCGCAGATCACCGGACATTGATACCTGCTGTCATGTTGTTGGGTGCTACGGTATTGCTCATAAGTGATATGATATCGCAGCTTCCCGGTTCGGACAAGATCCTGCCTATCAATTCCGTAACTGCCCTGCTGGGTATTCCGGTGGTTGTCTGGATCGTTGTCAGGAACAGGCGCTTTGCAAGGATAAGCTGATATATGAAAAACTTAAGGGAACATATTATTGACCTGGTAAACCTGGAAATTGGATTCAGGAAGGGAAAAAGCCGAAAACAATCTCTGGCAGGACCTGTCAGTACAACGGCTTACAGGGGTGAGCTGATCGCTGTCATGGGACGCAATGGATGCGGAAAGAGTACTCTTCTCAGGACCATCGCCGGACTCATGGATGCATTGCATGGAGAAATTCATATCCTCAGCAGCATCTTGGCAGATTACTCCAGAAAAGAGCTTGCCAGGATCATGGGTTATGTCTCCACTGAAGTGGTGGATGTACCCGGTCTTAGTGTTGAAAGGCTGGTAGCCCTTGGCAGGTATCCCCATACGAACTGGATGGGGAGGCTGAACTCCTCCGACTATGAGGTGATAGAACATGCCCTTGATCTTACCAGTCTTCAGGCATTGCGTTACCGCGATCTGGATGAGCTGAGTGATGGTGAAAGGCAACGTGCCATGATTGCCAGGACACTTGCACAGGACACACAGATACTTTTACTCGATGAACCTACTGCATTCCTTGATCTCTCACACCGGTATGAGATTATTGACCTGCTTGGAAACCTGGCTCAGGAACACGGGAAAACGGTCATCTATTCAACGCATGATTTACAGATTGCCCTTCAGCAGGCGGATAAAATATGGCTGATCTACAATCAGGAAATGCTGGAGGGGGCCCCTGAAGACCTGGTGCTTTCCGGCAGGCTCAGTGATGCGCTCAGGCAGACGAATTCAGGAACCGAAATTGAAATGGATCCGAAGTCTGGTGAATTTGCCGTCAAACGTCTACCAAAACAGGATATTTCACTCTCATTTGGCAGGGATATTGAATCCGGACCGGTGGGCCTGGGGGCCTGGACAAAAAAAGCACTGGAGCGCAATGGTTTCAGGGTGATGGAAAATAAAGAAAGTGGTATTCACGTTTTCCTTGATATAGAGACTGGTTCTCCAAAATGGACCCTGGAAAAAAGTGGCAGCAGGGTTGAGTTTAATAGCATTTATAATTTATCTTTATACTTGCATACCATCTGATAAAAAACCAAACCAATCAATCATGAACACCTCCATTAAGAAGATCATCTCCTATTTTATGATCATCCTGGTACTCATTTTTACCATTATCGCCTTGCTGGGGATTTGGGATATCATATCCCTTGATGACATCATTAAAAAGATGTTCGTATCACTCATGGTAGTATTTGCAGCTGCAGCTGTGATATTGTTTATATTCTCGGTGCTGATACGGGACGAGGGACCTGACAAACTTGAATCACCAGGTTGATAATCGCTTGCCCTGCCCTTGCTATCCATTCTGATCCCAACATATAACCATGATCTGACGGACCTTGTAAAGGGGCTCTGCCACCAGGCATCTGAACTTAAGGTACCCTATGAGATCCTGATTATCGATGATAATTCGGCTGCCGGATTCCGAAGCAGGAACCTGGCATTGACCAGGATGAGCCATGTCAGATACCTCCAGCTTGAGGAGAATGTCGGTCGTTCCCGCATACGTAATATGCTGGCTGGGAAAGCCAGATTTGAGAACCTGTTATTTATTGATGCCGATGCGCGCATAATGGCAACTGATTACCTTTCCAGGTACATCGGGATGCTTGGACCAGAGCGGGTGATTTGTGGAGGGACAGCCTACTTGCCGGATCAGCCAGTTGATGCAGATTACCGGTTGCGTTGGCATTATGGAAGGAAACGTGAGGAAAGATCTGCATTTGAGCGGTCAAAAGATCCCTGCCGGGCATTCTCCAGCTTTCAGTTCCTGGCCACCAAGAAAATTCTGGAACAAGTCCCTTTTGATAATGATCTGACAGCCTATGGTCATGAGGATACTGTATTTGGACTGGACCTAGAACAGCGAGGGATCCCGGTTCTTCATATTGATAATTCCCTGGTTCATGATGGACTGGAACCGACAGATGAGTTTCTTGACAAAACCAGGCAGGGATTGCGTAACCTGAAATTTTTGGTGGATGAGGGACGTTATGCCGGACTGGAAACGGGTGTCAGGATCTTGAGAAAGTACTATTCTCTCAGAAGGTTAGGGCTGCATCCATGTATGAAATACTTATATGGCAAGGGGAGCGTCAGTATGAATAAAAACCTGAAAAGAAAAAACCCCAGGCTATGGATATTGGATCTTTATAAGCTCTGCTATTTTGCATCCCTGCATTAGCCATCCTGTTTTTTACATTATATTTGCAAAAATTTTGTGAAGACTACATTCAATGGATATATATCACATAATATTACAGGCTGTCCGGGAATACATCAGGGATAACTATGACATGGAACTGGATGTCAATTCTCTGCAGGTTCAGAAGACGAAGAAGGAATTTGAAGGAGACCTGACCCTTGTGGTTTTTCCGTTGCTCAGGATCACTAAGAAATCACCCGAACAAAGCGGGGAAGAGATAGGTGAATTTCTGAAAGTAAGCCGCCCTGAGATCGAAAGCTATAATGTCATAAAGGGTTTTTTAAACATGAGCATCAGCAGGCCATTCTGGCTGGAAAAACTGCAGGAGATAAAAGCTGACAGCGAGCATGGAAAAAAAGTAATCCCAGAAAATGCCCCCGTATATGTGGTTGAATTCTCATCCCCTAATACCAATAAACCCTTACACCTGGGACATATCAGGAACAACCTTATCGGTTACTCGATCTCACAGATTCTGGAATCCAACGGTTTCAAAGTACAAAAGGTCAACCTGGTTAATGACCGTGGCATACATATATGTAAATCCATGCTTGCCTGGCAGAAATGGGGTGGGGGAGAAACTCCGGAAAGTACTGGTAAGAAGGGTGATCACCTGGTTGGAGATTACTATGTAAGGTTTGACAGGGAATATAAGTCCCAGGTCAAGGAGCTGGTTGACAAGGGGATGGCGGCGGAGCAGGCCGGAAAGGTGGCCCCACTGATCGTGGAAGCCCAGGAGATGCTCCAGCTTTGGGAGGCCGGGGATCCTGGCATCACCAGTCTATGGAAAGAAATGAATGGGTGGGTTTATGAGGGATTCGACGGTACTTATAAAAGGTTGGGCGTATCTTTTGACAAGGTCTATTATGAGTCTGAAACCTATATGCTGGGTAAGTCGATTGTGCTTGAGGGACTTACAAAGGGGATCCTTTATCAGAAGGAAGATGGATCAATTTGGGCGGATCTGACCGAGGAGCGACTTGACCAGAAATTGTTGCTTCGTGCTGACGGCACATCGGTATACATGACACAAGACCTGGGAACGGCGCAGCAGCGCTTTGCTGAATTTGAATTCAATACTCATGTTTATGTGGTTGGGAACGAACAGGATTACCACTTCCAGGTCCTGTCCCTCATCCTGAAAAAACTGGGTTATAACTGGGCAGACCGACTGGTACACCTGTCCTATGGTATGGTTGAGCTGCCCGATGGAAAAATGAAATCAAGGGAAGGTACTGTTGTGGACGCAGATGACCTGATGGATGAGATGTCTGAAACAGCCAGGACCATGTCAACCGAACTGGGCAAGCTGGATGGATATGGAGAAGATGAAAAGAAGGAAATATTTAACACGGTCGGTATGGGCGCATTGAAGTATTTTATGCTGAAGGTTGATCCCAGAAAGAACATGACCTTTGATCCGGTTGAATCGGTTGATTTCAACGGTAATACCGGGCCATTTATTCAGTATACGTATGCCAGGATACTATCTGTGCTCAGGAAGGCTGAGGAAAATGGACTCGAACCCGGGATCCCGGTGAACCAGGATCCGAATCCGAAGGAGCTTGATCTGATTAAGCGGATTTACTATTTTCCCGAGGCTGTAAATGATGCCGGAGAGGAGTTAAATCCGGCAGTTATTGCCAATTATTGTTATGAGCTGGCCAAGGAATTCAACCAGTTCTACCATGATTATTCCATCATGAATGCAGAAAGCGAAGACAGCCGGAGGTTCAGGCTCCTTTTGTCAAGGGTCGTTGTACGAACCATCGCCACCAGTATGCAGTTGTTAGGCATAGAGATGCCAGAGAGAATGTAATAATAGGAGAAACATCATATGTTCGAGAGTTTATCAGACAGGCTGGATAGGTCCTTCAAGCTGCTGAAGGGACAGGGAAGGATCACAGAAATTAATGTAGCCGAAACACTGAAAGATGTACGAAGGGCTCTGCTTGATGCCGACGTACACTTTAAGATCGCTAAGACTTTTACTGATACTGTTAAGGAAAAAGCACTTGGAGAGAAAATCCTGACCAGCGTAAAACCTGGTGATATGATGGTCAAGATCGTCCACGATGAACTGGCCAGGCTCATGGGAGGCGAGATGGAGGATATAAACCTGAAGGGTAGCCCAGTTGTCATCCTGATTGCGGGACTCCAGGGATCTGGGAAGACGACATTTTCGGGAAAGCTGGCCAACCATCTGAAAAATAAAAAAGGGATGAATCCCCTGATGATTGCTGGTGACGTATACAGGCCTGCTGCTATTGAACAGCTCAGGGTGCTGGGGGAGCAGGTGGATGTTCCGGTATATACTGAAGATGAGAACAAGGATCCTGTTAAGATCGCAAGGGCAGGTATTAAACACGCCAAACAACATGGGCAGAACGTAGTCATCATCGATACAGCTGGTCGGCTAGCCATTGATGAACAGATGATGGTAGAGATCGAATCCGTAAAGAAAGCTGTATCTCCCCAGGAAATACTATTTGTGGTTGATTCCATGACTGGACAGGATGCTGTGAATACCGCCAGGGAATTCAATGAAAGGCTGGATTTTGACGGGGTAGTCCTAACCAAACTTGATGGTGACACAAGGGGTGGGGCAGCCCTTTCGATACGCTCCGTGGTGAACAAGCCTATCAAATTTGTCAGTGCCGGTGAGAAACTGGATTCTCTTGATGTATTTCATCCCTCCCGGATGGCTGACCGAATACTCGGCATGGGTGATATCGTATCACTTGTGGAAAGGGCCCAGGATCAATTTGATGAAGAGGAAGCCAGGAAACTGCAAAAAAAGATAGCCAAGAACCAGTTTAATTTTGATGATTTCCTTTCGCAGATCCAGCAGATCAAAAAGATGGGTAACCTGAAAGATCTGGCTGGTATGATCCCTGGCATTGGCAAGGCCATGAAAAACCTGGATATGGATGATGATGCCTTTAAGGGGATTGAGGCCATTATCCATTCCATGACACCGGATGAACGGTCTAATCCGACTATACTGAATGGAAGCCGTCGGAAGCGGATCGCATTCGGAAGTGGAACAAGCATACAGGAAGTAAACAGGCTGATAAAACAGTTCGGTGAAACCAGGAAAATGATGAAAATGATGTCAGGCGGAAAGAACCTGTCCAAAATGATGGGTGGTATGCAGGGAAAAATGCCCGGTCCAAGGCGGTAAATAAACAGGCAGTAATAACCAATAAACCAATAAACTACTATGATTTTAATTGACGGTAAAGAAACAGCTGGACAGATCAAACTTGAAATTGCGCGTGAAGTGGAAGATATTATCAACAGGGGCGGGAAGAGACCCCATCTGGCAGCCGTTCTTGTTGGGAATGATCCTGCCAGCGAAACCTATGTAAACTTTAAGGTAAAAGATTGTGAACAAGTCGGATTTGAATCAAGCCTGATCAGGTTTGATGCGGATGCTTCCGAAGCCGAATTGCTGGACAAGGTTGCCGAGTTGAACAGGGATGAAAAGATCGATGGTTTCATTGTTCAGCTTCCGCTGCCTTCTCAAATTTCTGAGTCAAAGGTTATTTTTTTTTTTTTTTTTTTTTTTTTTTTTTTTTTTTTTTTTTTTTTTTTTTTTTTTTTTTTTTTTTTTTTTTTTTTTTTTTTTTTTTTTTTTTTTTTTTTTTTTTTTTTTTTTTTTTTTTTTTTTTTTTTTTTTTTTTTTTTTTTTTTTTTTTTTTTTTTTTTTTTTTTTTTTTTTTTTTTTTTTTTTTTTTTTTTTTTTTTTTTTTTTTTTTTTTTTTTTTTTTTTTTTTTTTTTTTTTTTTTTTTTTTTTTTTTTTTTTTTTTTTTTTTTTTTTTTTTTTTTTTTTTTTTTTTTTTTTTTTTTTTTTTTTTTTTTTTTTTTTTTTTTTTTTTTTTTTTTTTTTTTTTTTTTTTTTTTTTTTTTTTTTTTTTTTTATTTTGTTTATTTTTTTTTTTTTTTTTTATTTTTTTATTTTTTTTTTTTTTTTTTTTTTTTTTTTTTTTTTTTTTTTTTTTTTTTTTTTTTTTTTTTTTTTTTTTTTTTTTTTTTTTTTTTTTTTTTTTTTTTTTTTTTTTTTTTTTTTTTTTTTTTTTTTTTTTTTTTTTTTTTTTTTTTTTTTTTTTTTTTTTTTTTTTTTTTTTTTTTTTTTTTTTTTTTTTTTTTTTTTTTTTTTTTTTTTTTTTTTTTTTTTTTTTTTTTTTTTTTTTTTTTTTTTTTTTTTTTTTTTTTTTTTTTTTTTTTTTTTTTTTTTTTTTTTTTTTTTTTTTTTTTTTTTTTTTTTTTTTTTTTTTTTTTTTTTTTTTTTTTTTTTTTTTTTTTTTTTTTTTTTTTTTTTTTTTTTTTTTTTTTTTTTTTTTTTTTTTTTTTTTTTTTTTTTTTTTTTTTTTTTTTTTTTTTTTTTTTTTTTTTTTTTTTTTTTTTTTTTTTTTTTTTTTTTTTTTTTTTTTTTTTTTTTTTTTTTTTTTTTTTTTTTTTTTTTTTTTTTTTTTTTTTTTTTTTTTTTTTTTTTTTTTTTTTTTTTTTTTTTTTTTTTTTTTTTTTTTTTTTTTTTTTTTTTTTTTTTTTTTTTTTTTTTTTTTTTTTTTTTTTTTTTTTTTTTTTTTTTTTTTTTTTTTTTTTTTTTTTTTTTTTTTTTTTTTTTTTTTTTTTTTTTTTTTTTTTTTTTTTTTTTTTTTTTTTTTTTTTTTTTTTTTTTTTTTTTTTTTTTTTTTTTTTTTTTTTTTTTTTTTTTTTTTTTTTTTTTTTTTTTTTTTTTTTTTTTTTTTTTTTTTTTTTTTTTTTTTTTTTTTTTTTTTTTTTTTTTTTTTTTTTTTTTTTTTTTTTTTTTTTTTTTTTTTTTTTTTTTTTTTTTTTTTTTTTTTTTTTTTTTTTTTTTTTTTTTTTTTTTTTTTTTTTTTTTTTTTTTTTTTTTTTTTTTTTTTTTTTTTTTTTTTTTTTTTTTTTTTTTTTTTTTTTTTTTTTTTTTTTTTTTTTTTTTTTTTTTTTTTTTTTTTTTTTTTTTTTTTTTTTTTTTTTTTTTTTTTTTTTTTTTTTTTTTTTTTTTTTTTTTTTTTTTTTTTTTTTTTTTTTTTTTTTTTTTTTTTTTTTTTTTTTTTTTTTTTTTTTTTTTTTTTTTTTTTTTTTTTTTTTTTTTTTTTTTTTTTTTTTTTTTTTTTTTTTTTTTTTTTTTTTTTTTTTTTTTTTTTTTTTTTTTTTTTTTTTTTTTTTTTTTTTTTTTTTTTTTTTTTTTTTTTTTTTTTTTTTTTTTTTTTTTTTTTTTTTTTTTTTTTTTTTTTTTTTTTTTTTTTTTTTTTTTTTTTTTTTTTTTTTTTTTTTTTTTTTTTTTTTTTTTTTTTTTTTTTTTTTTTTTTTTTTTTTTTTTTTTTTTTTTTTTTTTTTTTTTTTTTTTTTTTTTTTTTTTTTTTTTTTTTTTTTTTTTTTTTTTTTTTTTTTTTTTTTTTTTTTTTTTTTTTTTTTTTTTTTTTTTTTTTTTTTTTTTTTTTTTTTTTTTTTTTTTTTTTTTTTTTTTTTTTTTTTTTTTTTTTTTTTTTTTTTTTTTTTTTTTTTTTTTTTTTTTTTTTTTTTTTTTTTTTTTTTTTTTTTTTTTTTTTTTTTTTTTTTTTTTTTTTTTTTTTTTTTTTTTTTTTTTTTTTTCGAGTCTATTGATCCTTCCAAGGACGTTGACGGTTTCCATCCTGTGAATGCGGGCCGCCTGCTGATCGGTCTTCCCTGTTTTGAATCTGCCACACCTGCCGGCATCATTGAATTGATTAAGCGGTACAATATCCCTACCAGCGGTAAACACTGCGTTGTGATCGGCCGGAGTAATATTGTCGGAAAACCCATTGCCGCTTTGCTTGCACAGAAAAGAGACCTGGGCAATGCAACGGTCACCGTTTGTCACAGCCGTACAAAGGATATCCGGGAAATGACCCTGCAGGCAGACATTATCATCGCTGCCATGGGACAGCCTGGATTCCTGACTGAGGACATGGTTCCAGAGGATGCTGTAGTCATAGATGTGGGTACCACCAGGGTTAAATCTGATAAAACAAAATCCGGCTTCAGGTTGATGGGGGATGTGGATTTTGACGGGGTTGCCAGCAAATGCAGTTATATTACACCTGTACCTGGTGGAGTGGGCCCCATGACACGTGTTTCCCTCTTACTTAATACCCTGAAGGCAGCAAAAAAGGAGATCTATCCTTGATAGACCTCCTTATCACCTGCCTAGGGTGAACCAATCCTAATCAGCGTGAATCGGGATCATACTCAGCAGGCTGATATTCTTAATATTAGAATAATCATACTGGTACAATCCATCCTCACCGATCATGATCAGATGCTGTTCAATGGGAATTACATCAAATGTGTTAATCTCTGTGAAATGGGCAAGCTGGTTTGCATTAAGGTTCAGAGGATCGCTCGCATCATAAACCTTCAGTCCAGCCTCCCCGTCACAAATAAATAAAATGCCCTTTTCAATTCCCAATCCATGGGGATTATGCATGGGATAAGACTTGATCTTGATAGGGCTTGATAGTTTATGGATATCCACGATCTCCAGCTGGTTTACGTCGGTCTCGCATATATTTCCGGTTCTCAATGTGATATAGGCATAATTTCCTTCTACTACCACAGGATCACAACTGGTCACATGCCAGTATGTGGATACAAAGTCCGGATTAACCGGGTCTTTCAGACTGTATATATACATCCCTGTCATGGATCCGATGAATAGGTGTTCCCTCGCTATAAAGACTGTTTCTATGTTCCATCCTATCGGTGTGCTGCCGGCTGAAATCGGGTTAAGTTCATTATTGACATCAAACATATGCAGGTTTGACTGGTCAATGACATAGAGTATATCTTCATAAATGATAAACCTGGCCATGGAGCCACCTGTACCTGTTGCCGATCCTCCACCAGTTCCTTTGTTACTGGCAAAGGATACCATATCCATCCTCATGGAGGATTCCCACATCTGAGTGGGGTACATAAGACCCTGATCGGGCATGTCAAGTTCTTCGGTTACCTCTTCCTTCTTCCAGCTTATCACAACGCCCTGGGATTCATCAACCAAGCCTACTCTTGTACCTGCCTCGTAAGGTGGGAGGGACCATGAAAAAAGATCTTCAAACCTGGCCACTTCCTTGATATTATTGAGGTCAGAGATATCAATGGCCACCAGGTCAACATATGAATCAGCATATAATATATTATTTTTAATGGCCATGTCAATGTTACCTGGGATCTTTATAAAGCTGATCACTTCCGGATTTTCAGGATTTGCATTATTAACCACATGGATGCCCTTCCTAACTTCATTTACCAGGATAAAATCACCATACAGGTAGATCTTGCCAGGATGGCTGATCTCAGCAGGTGTAGTATCCGACACTGCTGAACGCAAGTTCTCATATGACATGTATACCGGGTTGTTCACTTCGTATGTTTGTAGGAGTTTGTCCTGGCATCCCATCAGTGACAGCACTGTTAACATGGAGGTGAACACAAGGCAGGATTGAATATTGTTTTTTTTCATTTTGTGGGATTTGGTTTTTATAATAGATGCAGTATCTGCCCGGGAGGTTGCGTTCACGACCGCCAGGGATACTGACGCAACCATTTAAAGCAAGATGACATCTATGAATTGTACACTGAATCTAATAAGGATTGAAATCATGGATCGCTTAAAGCAACCCCGGCAAAGACTTTTCTTTCTGCTTCATATATTACTCTGTATTTTCTTTCTTGTTGAATTGACAGCTCAAAAACAGGAAGTCGATGCAGTTTACCTCAAGAATGGTGAAATTTATCGGGGAAGCCTGTTGAGCCAACCCGATGGGAACTGCATCATGCTGCAGACATTGTGCTGGAATACTATGATCATTGATGCCGGAGATGTTGACCACATTGACAGAGAAATGGTGAATGCCAGAAGCAAGCATTTGCATGTGCCTTCCAGCGGATATTTTAACCGGACGGACATGGGACTGCTGATCGGTTCTGGAAACAATGAAAAGAACGCCATTTTCAGTACACAGATGGTCAATGGTTATAAAATACAAAGCAAGTTATATCCTGGCCTTGGGATCGGTATTGAGTTTTATGAGCAGGCTGTGATTCCGCTGTTTGCTGACATGTCTTACCATTTTGGCAGGAATGTGCTATCGCCTTTTATCAGGGGCAGCATTGGTTATGCCGTACCTGTTGAGGATCCCCCTGAAGCCTGGGGTGTAAGCATGAATAGTAATGGGGGGTATATGTATGCTGCGGGACTAGGTACATTTATCCGGCTGAACGGGCAAAATTCCCTTTCAATTTCCCTGATATACCGTTTTCAGAGCCTTCGGTCAGAGATTACCCAGGATTGGTCTGATGAAGTATTAAACTTGAATAAGCAATATAACCGCATTGCTTTCCGCATCGGATTTGTTTTTGAATAAGCAGTACCCGCGTTTCGGATAAGTGGCTTTGTTATTGACCGGAAATCCTTTATTTTTACACGAAGACTGAACTATGATGCCAGGAGAATCCAACAACCTGAAAGCTGGACTTGTAACTATTATTATAGTCATGCTGTTTTCATTCAGCAGCTGCGTTGAAGAGGATAGCAACCTGCCCTCCACTGCAGGATGGTCGAGTCTGGATCCTACATCCATACCGCTTAGACAGAGAATGATTCAGGCAGGCCGGGGGAACCTGGTAAAGAATCCATCCTTTGAGCAGGGAAGGATCATAAATGTCGACAGCAATACTGTTTCAAACAATATAAGCGGATGGACATGGCTTGGCAATAATGTATACTGGGTGGAAGAGGGAGACAGTTCCGACCATGGCCCGGGGGAAGTCCATTCGGGCATATATTCAATTAAAATTCAACGGGAAAGTGCTGATGAGACCATGGGGCAGGGGGAAGGTATCATCAGCGATTTCATACGGATCATCCCGGGAAACTTTGAGTTTACATTCTGGATCCGCGTGCAGGATGTTCATTCCTACCAGGAAAGACAGGGGACCCGTATAGGTGATGCCATTGATATCCGTATCCTTTTTTATGATAAAAACAGGCTGCAGATCAGTGGAGAAACTTATAATTCCGAGAGGAGCGCCAATATTGACCAATCTTTTAAGGCCTTGCCTTTCACAGGTTTCTGGAATATCGACAGTATGGACTGGTCGCAGGTCAGGGGACGGACTACCAATGATTATCTGACAGAAGGAGATGTCCCTGATGAGGCAAAATTTGTAAAGATCTTTTTTGGCTTAAAAGGTACGGGCACAGTGTGGATTGATGATGTTGATTTCAGGTATTCCAGCCATAATTTCACTTCCCTTGAAAAGTCTGAACGCTTTTTTGACACTACATTTTCGGCAGTCGACATGCTGATTCCGGCTCCCAAAGAGGCAGTGGGACTAGAGCCTATGGTTTATCATTATCCTGGGACAGACAGCCTGCCTTATCCTGTTATCGTTATACCCCCCAATGCATCCCGCCAGACGGCTGCAGCGGCACGATTGCTTAAGAACAGGCTGGACATGCTTTTTAAGAGACTTTATGGTGAAAACCATGAGTCAGGGGTTTTAATTACCTCTTCCCTTCCGGATAAGGTTATTGGGGACGGGGGACTGGTATTTAATATCGGAAAGAAACCACTTTCAGGCAGTGAGATAATTGAACATGAGCAGGGATACATCATCCAGCCAGACTCCTTATACCCCAACCTTGTCCACCTGATCGGATCTGATGCTGAAGGTAATTTCTATGCTGCCACAACAGTGTCACAATTACTGGATGAGAGTCGGTATGTATATTATCAATCCAGGATCACAGATTATCCCGATATCCCACAACGGTCTTTTCTGGTCTCGGCGGTTTCTGCATCATCAGATGAGAAAGCCTATGGAGATAACCTGGCCGATATGCTGATGCTGAAAATGAACCAGGGGTACCTGGACTATTACCGCTCCAGGAATATGTGGGAGCGAACGGGGACAGCCTATCTCCGTGGCATCAATGAAATTGGCAGGGAAGCCGGTAAACATGGCATGATACAGCTGGCCCAGATGGTTAATCCATATGCCTTTATGCCCTCTTCAACCCGACTTGATTCAATTGATCCGGGCTTACAGAACAGATGGATGCACAGCAGTTCATCCAGTTTGTCAAAACTCCGGACCCGGTTCAGGATGGGACTTGATGCCGGGGCATCAACGTTGGTCCTTTGTACAAATGATTACCTGCCCTATAAAGGGGGGCATTCCCTAAACTTTAGCCTGTATTCGAAAAGGGACCTGAAGAAATATGTAAACCTTCAGCAGGCACATATTGAACTGATACAATTAATGACTGAATCAACATGGATTGGTAGGCAGGTGGATATTGAATTTATCCCTCCATGGTATGCCAATGAGCTGGTTGACCAGAGCAGAGGACAGGGAGAACAGTATCTCAGGGATCTGGCAGGTCATATACCAGATCAGGTTAGTATTCTCTGGGCAGGTCCATCACAGCAGAGTCATTCAGTTGATGATGCTGATTTTTACCGGTACAAGGCACTCACGGACAGGGAGCTGGTAATATGGGATAACAGTCTTAATACCTTGCCCGACATAATAAACGATACCAGTCATAGTATGACCCTCTCCCTGAAACTACGAACATTGAATTTGTTTGAGCCCTACCAGGTAGGATATACCGGTCATTCAATTCCGGGCCGGCAGCCAGGTAAGATCATAATAAACAGTCCCCTTGATTCAGAATTGATGAAAATAAGGATTGCAACAGCTGCAGATTTTATGTGGAATAACCTTACATACGATCCTGACCTATCCCTGTGGAAAATCCTTGTATCTAGCTTCGGGCGTGAGGCAGCTATGAATCTATATCAATTCAATGAATCATACATGACCCTTTTTGGTTCCCTCACTATATTAAAGTATGGTACAGGACAACAGCGTCATGCCAGGCAAATAAAAAACAAGCTTGAAGTCATGCAGGAAACCCTGGCAATACTGGATGGACTGATACCCGATCACCCAAGATTACTGAATGAGTTAAAGAGCCTGAAACTGCAGCTGGAACAAACCTTCGAAGAAGAGATGGAAGCGATATCCACACAGGTCATGGCTGTTTTGGACAGTATTTAATTATCCCGTAAATATTACTAATTTTGAACCCGTAAACAGTCTTTGCAGGATGGATAAGGAAAAGGATTTTTTTCAGGAAGATGGTGATTTACAGGAAATTCTCGGGCGTTTCGAGAATATGTTAAATCAGGTGGGAGCTTATTTTTTTGATGTAGATGAATTTGAAAGGATTATTGATCATTACCTGGATACAAACCATTTCACAAAAGCCATAGATGCGGTCAGTTACGGGATCAACCAGCATCCTGGTTCAACAAACCTGTTAATAAAAGAGGCTCAGGTCTATGCAGAAAATGGAGAATCAGCGAAAGCCCTAAAGATGGTCAGCTCTCTCGAGAAGATCGAAGAGTCCAATAATGAAATTTTTTTGCTGAAAGGCATGATCCTGAATCAGCTCGGAAAGGTGAAAGAAGCTCAAGTGGCATTCGAAAAGGCCCTTGATCTTAGCTATGAAAACCTGGATGAGATCCTGTACGATATTGCCCTGTCATTTGAATATTTAAACCAATATAAGATCGCATTGGGCTACCTCGAAAAAGCCTATCAAATAAATCCGAAAAAACTGAATATCCTTTACGATCTTGCCTATTGTTATGACAGGCTGCACGATTTCGAAAGGAGTATCAAATATTATGAGCTGTATCTGGACCGTGAGCCCTTCTCGGAGAATGTTTGGTATAATCTGGGACTTCTCTATTTTAAGAAGGAAAACTTCAACAAGGCAGTAGAGTGTTATGACTTTGCCATAGCCATTAATGACCAGTACTCTTCCGCGGTATTTAACAAGGCAAACGCACAGGCCAATCTCGGAGAATACGAAGCCGCAGTTAAAACCTATCAGGAATGCATCCTCTTGGAACCGGAGAATGTGCTGGCACATTGTTACCTTGGAGAATCCCTGGAAAAGCTTGAAAGCTACAGGGAGGCTATACATTGGTACCAGAAATCCACAGAGATTGATCCAACGTATTCGGAGGGCTGGTATGGCATTGCTGTGTGCTATCTATTCCTGAATTTGTACAAGGATGCTTTGTACTATGTCAACCAGGCCATTTCCAGGGATGAAGAAAATCCGGATTTCTGGTTTACCCTTGGTAATGTCCATGCGCACCTGGGATCTCGCATTGATGCTATCAAGGCTTATTCAAGGACAACAGAACTGGACCCCTACGATGATGAAGCCTGGCTGAACCTGGCTCACTTGAATTTTTCTCAAGGAGATACAGGGAAAGCCATTACTATTCTGAAAGATTCCTATAGTTACACCTTCGATATCCCTATCATTAATTTTCACCTGGCCGGTTACCATTATGCCATTGATAAATATGACCAGGCCATGAAGTTTTTTGAGAAGGGTTTGAAACTGGAATATGCCGACTACAAATCCATCGAAAAGATCAGTCCCGGGATACTGGAAGACCCCCTCTTTACTAAATTGATGGAAAAGTATATCCCGTCCAGGAAATCCGGAAAACGAAACTAGCACCAAACCATACCCCATGAACCAAGATTTACCCCATATCCCCGAAAGGACATTGCAGCCAAGGGAGTCCGGAATTACCATGATGATGGACAAAGGATTAAGCATCAGGGAAGCTGAGAATTTTATCAGCTCCAGTGCCCCCTTTACCGATCTTGTCAAATTTGGCTTTGGAACAGCATTGATCAGTAGTGGACTGGAAGAAAAAATAAGCCTGTATAAATCTGCTGCATTGAAACCATATTTTGGAGGGACCCTGTTTGAATTGTTCGTGGTCCGGGACAGGTTCGATGATTTCCGCAAAATGCTTGACAGGTATAAGGTCGAGTTTGCTGAGGTATCTGATGGGTCCATGGCCATCCCCCATGAAGAGAAACTGGGATACATCCGAAAACTGGCTGAACAGGTGACTGTTATTTCTGAAGTCGGATCAAAAGTTGCCGGCGTAGAGATCCCGGATGAGCACTGGGTCACCATGATGAAGGATGAACTTGCTGCAGGCTCCTGGAAGGTTATTGCAGAGGCAAGGGAAAGTGGGACCATTGGAATATACCAAAAAGATGGTTCTGCCAACACAGGTCTGATCGATGAAATTATCAAGAAAGTTGCAGTTGAGAATGTGTTGTGGGAAGCACCCAACAAGAACCAGCAGGTATGGTTTATCCAATTGTTGGGAGCCAATGTTAACCTGGGCAATATTGCACCCAATGAAGTCGTGTCCCTCGAGAGCCTGAGACTGGGATTACGTGGAGATACCTTCTTTAGTTTCCTGCCCGAATCTTTTCACGATAAAAAATTATGATTACACGGCGATTAAGCGATTTTGGCATGCTGGTTCTGAAAGGCATGGGAATGGGTGCAGCAGATGTTGTACCAGGAGTTTCAGGCGGGACCATTGCATTTATTACCGGCATTTACGAGGAGCTTGTACATTCTATTAAGAATATAAATCTAAGAACCATAAGTACGCTCTGGAAAGAAGGACTACCGGCATTCTGGAAGGCAGTCAATGGTCAGTTTTTTGCTGTCAGTTGTTGGGGGGATCCTGATATCCGTTCTGACCCTTGCGAGGGTACTTGAATACCTGCTGGTAAACCATCCCATCCTGATTTGGTCCTTCTTTTTTGGCCTGATCATCGGGTCCGCCATCTTTGTGGCGCGGTCCATTGAGAAATGGAATGTCGGAACAGTAATCAGCGGGCTGGCCGGGATCGCCATTGCCTGGATCATTACAAGCTTTACCCCTGCCGAGACCTCTGAAGCTTACTGGTTCATTTTTCTGTCCGGTGCACTGGCGATCTGTGCCATGATCCTGCCTGGCATATCCGGGAGTTTCATACTCCTTTTGCTGGGCAAGTACCAGTTTGTGCTGGGTGCCTTAAATGAAGGAAAGATAAGCATCATCGCCGTCTTACTGACAGGAGCATTGACCGGGATAATCGCCTTTTCTCACCTTTTGTCATGGTTACTTGAAAAATTTCACCACCTAACCATAGCCATGCTGGCTGGGTTTATGATAGGTTCATTGAATAAGATATGGCCCTGGAAGGTCACCGTGGAAACCTATATAGATTCACACGGGGAGGTCCAGCCCCTGCTGCAGGATAATGTCCTGCCGGGACGTTTCATTTCCGAGACAGGCACTGATCCACAGATTCTCTGGGCTATACTGCTTGCATTGGCAGGATTCCTGCTTATTTTTATATTTGAAGCGATATCAAAGAAACAAAACTGATGAAGGACCTGGGACTGATAGGCTATCCGCTTTCCCATTCATTTTCTGTAAAATATTTCATGGAGAAATTCAACCAGGAAGGTATCAGGGAATTTAAATACCAAAACTATCCCATACAATCTATTCAGGAACTAAAACCACTGATCCAGGAAAAGGAAGACCTGATCGGGCTCAATGTCACGATTCCATATAAAAAAGAAGTGATGCCCCTCTTGGACGATATCGATCAGGAAGCTGCAGAGATCGGTGCAGTGAATACGATCAGGATCAAAAGAACCGCCGGAAAGATCCACCTTAAAGGCTACAATTCAGATGCCTATGGATTCAGGGAATCCCTGCTTCCCCTGCTGGGGGCAGAACATCAATACGCCCTGGTTCTGGGAACAGGAGGGGCCTCAAAAGCAATTTCCCACGTTCTGGAACAGCTTGGGATAAATTATCAGTATGTTTCACGCACCCCGGCAAAGGACCAGCTGCATTACCTCGACCTATGCTATGCAGTTATTAAAAAGCATACACTCATTGTCAACACCACACCTCTGGGTACCTATCCGAATACATCGGCTTTTCCGAACATACCTTATGATCTGGTCACTTCTGCGCATATTCTGTATGACCTGGTCTACAATCCTCCTGAGACTGAATTCCTGCGGCTGGGCAAGCAAAAAGGGGCAACCATCATGAACGGGCATGAAATGCTCATTCTCCAGGCAGAAAAATCCTGGGAAATATGGAACCTCCCGGACTGATTTAGAGGAATGGCAAAAAATCCCGCCATCATCGATATAGAAGGGGACACGGAATTCTTCAGGCATTAAGCAGCATTTAGCCATCTCAGGGCGGCATTTTCCGCATTGAATAACCTGAATTGGTAATTATTGAATCTGGCATTCTGTTCAAAGAGGGTGGCCACTACCGTCTCGTAAGGTTCGGTTATCAGAATGGCTTCCCTGAGCCGCGTGTATTTTAGCACGGTATTTTTGGCAGCCTTGATGATGCGCGAAACATCATCCAGCCTAATTGCCAGCCTGGTTGACCTGCAGTCGATAATAACCTTCAGGTCCCTCGGGTATGAATTGTTTTGGTGGATCTCCCTGTAATGCCCAAGGATTTGCTCAATACTTAATTCTCCACCCGTTGTGGTGCGCAAAACGCCGCTCTTATCATCGTAAGAAAAGACCATCATGATGGGTTGGTGTGGTGTGGTGTGGTAGAGATTTGACCATCTATTGGGGTGACTCAAGTTACGGCCAATAATTGGTAAAACAATAGCAATTGTAAGGTATTCCTTCCGGACAGATCCTGGTTTACTGAAGATAGATCTCTGCCGGGTACTGTACATCAGACAGGAAGAGTCCTCTTGCCGGGGCGGATGTACCTGCATCAGATCGGTTCCTGTTTTCAATGATTTGCCTGAAGTCATCCAGCTCTATCTTCCTGAAACCTACATCGAGTAAAGTACCCACTATGGCCCTGACCATGTTGCGAAGGAAACGGTCAGCCCTGATGCTGAAAACCATGCTGGCTTCGGTGATATTCCACCCGGCCGAGTGGACCATACAATTATTGGTTTTTGTATCTGTATCAACCTTGCTGAAACTGGTGAAGTCTGTATAATCCTTCAGGATTTCGCTGGCCGCTTCCATGGATGAAAAATCCAGCTCTCCATATATATAATGGGCCAGTTCGGCATTGAATACCTCCTTCCAACGACATATATGGTATTCATAGGTTCTGCTCATGGCATCAAATCGGGCATGGGCATCTGCCCGAACCTTTTTAATCTGCTGTATAGCGATATCTGACTGGCAATTTTTGATTGATCTTAAAAGAAAATCCGGATCATCAATCCCTTTTCTGCTTCCATCAAAATGTGCATAAAATACCCTGGCATGGACCCCGGTATCAGTCCGTCCACAGCCTGATACTTGGATTTTCTCTCCAAGCAGGAGGCTGAAGTCTTCATTCAGGACTTGCTGAACGGTTTGGGCGTTGGGCTGTATCTGCCAGCCATGGTAATGGGTGCCCTTGAATGATAATTTTATGAAGTATCTGGTTTTCAACTATATACCACGATTTCGTTGCCTGAATCAAAGATAATGATTTTTCCCTTAGGATTCATTCGACAACGATCATGGACCCAGTCCAATTTTTTATAATTTTATGGTCTTTACCTGTCATCTAATGAAAAACACAACTATGAAATTTAGTAAATACCTGATGATCTTCTCCCTGGTTCTCTCTGCTACTGTAATGACCAAAGCCCAGACCAAATCACCCATTACTGATGGACAAACCCGGCTGATGCTATACCAGCAGCATCAGGACATGATGGTATTCTCCTCGATGAAGGACCTGCACTGGCAGCATCTGGGTCCCACCAACATCAGCGGCCGCTGCACCGATGTAGAAGCAGTCCGTCCCAGGGGTCAAAGCTATACCATCTATGTCGCTGTTTCTTCTGGTGGTGTCTGGAAAACGGTTAATGAGGGAGTTAGCTGGGAACCCATCTTCGAACAGTCGGTGACCACAGACATTGGCGATATAGCCATTGACCCAACTGATCCGGATATACTCTGGGTTGGTACAGGAGAAGCTAATATCTTCCGCAGTTCCATGGCAGGGTGTGGATTATACAAAACCACAGACGGCGGCCAGAGCTGGGAGCATATGGGACTGGAAAACACGAATACCATAGCCAGGATCATTGTTCATCCGGATAATACTGAGATTGTTTATGTAGCGGCCTCCGGGCATGAGTGGACAGACAATGAGGAAAGAGGGATCTATAGGACAAAGGATGGAGGAAAGACCTGGGAGCATGTGCTCTATGTGAATGACAGGACGGGAGGTAATGACCTGGTCATGGATCCTTCTGATCCTGAAGTGCTTTATGCCACTACCTGGGAGCGTATCAGGCAGAAATGGAATGATCCCCGGACTGAAAATGATTATACCGGAAGCGGGATATGGAAAAGTACGGATGGAGGAGAGAACTGGAAGCAAATTAATGTGGGACTCCCACCCGCCAACAAACGTGGTCGTATCGGCATTGACCTCTGTGCATCAAGTCCGCATGTAGTTTATGCTTTCGTCGATAATTATGAAATGGCCAGGGATGAGGTATATGATGAAGTGGATTCCTATGGCAGGCCCAAGGGGAAAGTGATCAAGGGAGCCACCATATACCGATCGGAGGATGCTGGGGAAACCTGGACACAGACCAGCGGACTGACAGAAGAGATGAAACCTTACATGGAGAGGCATTCAGCTACTTACGGCTGGGTTTTCGGACAGATCCGGGTGGACCCGTTGGATGAGAATACCATTTATACCATGGGACTTGCCTTGCATGTTTCCCGTGATGGAGGCAAGACCTTTGACCGCTTGCCAGGCATGCACGGTGATCATCATGGCCTGTGGATAGATCCTGACAATACGGATTACCTGTTGAATACCAATGACGGTGGTATCTGCGTATCCTATGACAGGGGTGAAAACTGGAGGTGTTTCCTGGATAACCTGCCCGTCGTTCAATTTTTCAATGTTAATTATGACATGAAAGATCCGTTCAGGGTTTATGGCTCCATACAGGATCATGGAAGCATGTATGGAGTGGTTGACCTAAGCCAGGGGCGGGACAAAATACCGGCTGTGGAATTTGAATGGGCACCCGGTGGAGAAGGAAGCTGCCATGCCGTACATCCACAAAACACTGACATTGTTTTTTCTGCCGGATTTTATGGCAGCATACAGCGGACAGATATGGGTGGAGAGGGATACTGGTACAAAAACACCAAATCCCTGCTCCCTAAAACCTATCCGAATGAACCGAAACTAAGGGGACAGTGGATTGCCCCTTTTATCCTCTCACCGCATAATCCTGATATATTGTACCATGGCATGCAGTATGTAATGATGTCACGTGACAGGGGAGATACCTGGGAGTTTATCAGCAGCGATCTGACCCATAACGATGAACAGAAAATGGGGGATATTTCCTACCAGACTCTGACCAGTATATCTGAATCGCCGCTTAAATTCGGACTGCTTTATGCCGGTACTGATGATGGCCGTTTGCATCGCACAAAGGATGGGGGCGGGACCTGGATCGAGATCCTTGATGACTTGCCGGCAGATAAATGGATTTCCCGTGTGGAGGCATCCAGGTATGATATGGGCACCGTGTTACTGGCCCAAAATGGAAGGAGAGATGATGATTTCCAGATTTATCTGTGGAAGTCTTCCGATTTTGGAGACAGCTGGGTAGATATCTCCGGAAATATTCCCATGGGTCCGGTTAACGTAATCCGTGAGGATCCCATTGATTCACAAATACTATATGTGGGAACGGATATAGGTGTTTATATTACAAAAGACGGGGGAGAAACTTGGGAGGTGCTCGGGGACCTGCCTTCAACTTATGTCCATGACCTGGTAATCCATCCCCGGGATAATATGATCATCATTGCCACACACGGCAGGGGTATATGGGTGATCGATGCTGACATGGTAAACGGAGGAAAGCCGCATAACCAGGGATGGTACGATTAATTTCAGAAGATTAATACTTCTTCAAATTCTTTAACATATTTTAACCCTGTCTCAAAACCTGCATTATGTCAGGGGTTGCCCGTTATTTCGGGATAAGATTGCCTGGTATAGTATTTGATATGAAGCAATCAAATGTTACTTTTGGGGTCTCTTAAAAATCGCTGCAATTATGAATGACACTGTAAACATCAAGGAGTTAAATGAAAAGATAGAAAAAGAGAGTGCTTTTGTGGATATGATCACAATGGAGATTAATAAAGTGATTATCGGGCAAAGACACCTCATTGACAGTCTATTGATTGGATTACTGACAGATGGACATGTATTGCTCGAGGGGGTACCAGGACTCGCGAAGACACTTGCGGTGAATACCCTGGCCAACACAATAGATGCCAAGTTCAGCAGAATACAATTTACCCCGGATCTTTTACCGGCTGACCTGATAGGGACCATGATCTATAGTATGAAGAAGGAACAGTTCGAGGTCAAAAAGGGGCCTGTCTTTGCCAATTTTATACTGGCAGATGAAATCAACCGTTCTCCAGCCAAAGTACAGAGTGCCCTGCTTGAAGCCATGCAGGAGAAACAGGTTACCATAGGGGAAAACACTTATAAACTAGAAAGGCCATTTATGGTCCTTGCTACCCAGAACCCTATTGAGCAGGAAGGAACATACCCTTTGCCTGAAGCTCAGATAGACCGTTTTATGCTGAAAGTGATTATTGACTATCCCTCAAGGGATGAGGAACAGCTCATTGTAAGGGAAAACATAGCCCAGGAATTCCCCACAGCAGCAACCATTGTGAAAACAGATAATATTTTGAAAGCCAGAGAGATTGTCAAGGAAGTTTACATGGATGAAAAGATTGAAAGGTATATCCTCGATATCGTATTTACCAGCAGGTATCCCGAAAAACACGGCTTGGAAAAATATGCAAATATGATACAATATGGCGGTTCACCCCGAGCAAGTATCAACCTTGCAATGGCATCCAAGGCCTTTGCCTTTATCAAGCGCAGGGGATATGTCATTCCGGAGGATGTGAGGGCAATCTGCCACGATGTAATGAGACATAGGATAGGATTGACCTATGAGGCAGAGGCAGAGAATATTACGACTGAAGATATCATTACTGATATACTAAATACCGTAGAAGTTCCTTAATGCAGTGGATATTTAACATATGGTTGATTGTTTGCCTGTTAGTACCAGTACAGGTTTCGGGACAGCATTTCATCGGGAAGCATAAGACCGAAGTAAAGGAATTGATGGACAGTAAGATGAAACAGCTTTATGAGGATGAGCATTCTGTGAATACTGTTTACAATACCGTAAAATATATTGATAAACTGGGTGACCAGACCCTGCTATTCGTTTTTTCCGAGCAGGATACCTGCCAGTATTCAAAATGGATGTGTGATTATTCCATGCTGAATTTCGTCATTTCCAGCCTGAACGGTAAATATTCCCAGTCCGCCGAAGACACGTGGACCTATGTCCATGAGAAGGAGCCATATATTATTACCCTGACAACGGGGGACTGGTATTTCACAATTACAACGAAAAAGATCATTGATTGAGGTGGAAGCAACAGAACTCTTAAAGCGGGTCAGAAAAATCGAGATCAAAACCAGGGGCTTGTCAAAGAATATCTTTGCCGGGGAATACCACTCTGCCTTCAAGGGCAGGGGAATGGCTTTCAGTGAGGTAAGGGAATACCAGTATGGGGATGATATCAGGAACATAGACTGGAATGTGACTGCCCGTTTCAATCATCCATTCATCAAGATTTTTGAGGAAGAACGTGAACTGACTGTCATACTACTGATAGATGTCAGTGGTTCACGAAATTTTGGTACACGGACCCAGCTGAAGAAGAATATAATCACTGAAATTTCAGCGGTCCTTTCATTTTCTGCTATCCAGAACAATGATAAGATCGGTGTGATCATGTTCAGTGACCAGGTGGAAAAATTCATACCTCCTAAGAAAGGACGGCAACATACCCTGCGTATCATCAGGGAGTTGATTAATTTCCAGCCCGGGAGGCAGGGGACGGATCTGAGTGAGGGACTCAGGTATTTCTCTAATGCCATCAAGAAAAGATGCATAGCCTTTCTGATCTCGGATTTTATGGATGATAATTATGAAGAAGCTCTGAGGATTGCCAATAAGAGACATGACCTGGTTGCACTTAATATATATGATGAACGTGAAACGCAGCTGCCTAAAGCAGGAATGATCCGTTTGCAGGATGCTGAGTCGGGTAAAATTATGTGGGTGGATACCAGCAGCCGGAGGATACGTGAGCGGTATGCCGAAGGATGGAGGAGGGGACAGGAGAAATTCAGGGACCTGATGCTGCGTACAGGCATTGATTCGGTAAACATACGCACAGATGAGGATTATGTAAGACCCCTGATGAATTTATTCAAGCGCAGATAATAGATGGCAGCATTCTTAGAAATACGGAACCGTTATCTTATTCTGTGGGCCAGGCAGCTATCCTTTAGCCTGATGTTGGCCGTATTGGGATGTCTGCCAGCCCATACCCAGTTTGTTGAACTTAAAACCCAACTGGATACCAACCAGATCAGGATCGGGGAACAATTTAACCTGGATATCGAAATTGTACAGCCCTTGAGTTAACATTATATTCCCGGAGATAAAGGATACATTAATTTCCAGGATAGAGGTGCTGGAGTCATATCCTCGAGACACTATGGCAGAAGGTGAAAACCTGAAAATCAGCCAAAGACACAGGTTAACTTCATTTGACTCAGGGTTTTATGAAATCCCTCCTCTGAAATTCCATATCCGCTCGGGACAATGGAGTGACAGCATCGAATCAAACCCTTTGTATCTCCTGGTACATTCTGTTGCTGTGGACAGTACGATATACGATATAAAGGCTCCCATCCATTTGCCTTTGTCATTCCTGGAAGTTTTTCCCTTTGTTGTTGGTGGACTGGTACTGGTAGTGGCTATATATTTTATTTTCAGGTACCTGAGAAGGAGAAAGAAAAAGAAGGGTCTCTTTACGCCTGACAGACCGGAAGATCCCGCACATGTTGTGGCACTTCGTGAACTGGACCGGCTAAGGGAGGAAAAACTCTGGCAACGAAGCGAGTTCAAGCCGTATTATACCAGGCTTACTGATACCATACGCCGGTATATGGAAAGGCGTTATAATATACCGGCCATGGAGATGACGAGTTATGAGATCCTGGATACCTGGAAGCTAAGTGAAAGGCCGGATGATGATCTGTCAGCCAAACTGAACCGCTTATTAAACCTGGCCGACCTGGTAAAATTTGCCAAGGAAAAACCTGTGGCATCCGATAACGAGGAAAATCTTGACAGGGCTTATGAATTTGTAAAGAAAACTGCATGGGTTCAAAAAGTAGAGGAGGAAGAAGATGTTTAGCAGCCTGACATTTGCCAATCCGGATCTGCTATATCTCCTGTTCTTGCTGGTTCCATTAACTGGCTGGTACATCTGGAGAGAGAGGGGAGCCTTTGCCACTATACAGGTATCCAGCACCAAATCCCTTGAACAGGAAAAGATAACCTTCAGGCATGTCTTGAGACATATTATTTTCGGTATCAGGTTATTGGTGATAGCTTCCGTAATCATTGTCCTGGCAAGGCCTCAATCCACCAACCGCTGGCAGAATGTTACCACCGAAGGGATAGATATCATGGTTGCCCTGGATATTTCAGGCAGCATGCTTGCCCAGGATCTCCGGCCAAACCGCCTGGAAGCTTCCAAAGATGTTGCCATTGAGTTTATTTCAGGTCGGGAGACCGATAGAATGGGATTGGTGGTTTACGCCGGGGAAAGTTTTACCCAGTGCCCGCTGACCTCTGACCATGCAGTACTCATTAATTTGTTCAAGGGGATTGAGAGCGGGATGATTGAGGATGGTACGGCTATTGGCATGGGACTGGCAAATGCGGTAAACCGGCTCAAGGACAGCAAGGCCAAAAGCAAGGTGATCATACTGCTGACTGACGGGGTAAATAACCAGGGGGCGATTGCTCCCCTGACAGCAGCTGAAATTGCAAAGACATTCGGGATCCGTGTCTATACCATCGGTGTGGGTACCATGGGGATGGCACCTGCACCTGTTCAGACACCTTTTGGTACCAGACTGCAAAATGTCAAAGTTGAGATCGATGAAGAAACCCTGCAACAGATTGCTGCCGCAACGGACGGACGTTATTTCAGGGCTACCAATAATGATAAGCTGAGAGGAATTTACAAAGAGATTGACCAGTTGGAAAAATCAAAGATTGATGTCAAGGAATACAGCAAGAAGGAGGAAGAGTATATGAGGTTTGGATTGCTGGCAGTCGGACTGTTCCTTCTGGAGATTCTTATCAGATATTTGTTTTTCAGGAATATACCTTAGAAAGATGTTCAGGTTTGGAAATATAGAGTATTTGTATCTGCTGGTTATCATACCGGTGCTGATATTGTTGTTTATGATACTGTTCGGCATGCGTAAAAAAGCCCTGAAACGTTTTGGGAACATGAAGGTGATAGAGCAGCTGATGCCGGCGCTTTCCTTGGCAAGGCCGGTGATCAAATTCATATTGATCCTTTTGGCGCTGACCTCACTGATCTTCGGTATTGCCAGGCCCCAATTCGGATCCAAGCTCCGGGAGATCAAGCGGGAAGGTGTAGAGATCATTATTGCCCTGGATGTTTCAAATAGCATGATGGCAGAAGATATACAACCTAACCGCCTGGAAAGGGCTAAACAGGCTATCGCCAAAATGGTTGACCGTCTCGTGAATGACAAGATCGGTATGATCGTTTTTGCCGGTGATGCCTACATACAGATACCCATCACAACGGATTATGTATCTGCCAAACTATTCCTGAATACCATCAGTACGGATATTGTTCCAAAACAGGGAACTGCCATTGGTTCAGCCATTGAACTGGGAATGAAATCCTTTACCCAGCAGGAGGAAACAAGCAAGGCTCTCATCATTATCACTGATGGTGAAAATCATGAGGATGATGCCATGGAAATAGCCAAAACAGCTGTTGAGAAAGGTATCAGGGTACATACCATTGGGATCGGATTACCTAAAGGGGCTCCCATTCCGGTATATAACGGCGATCAAAAAAACTATCTAAAGGATAATTCAGGTGAGACAGTAATCTCAAAACTGGATGAAGAAATGCTTAGAAAGATCGCTGCCGCTGGAGAGGGAGTATACATCAGGTCATACGGATACAAGGGTTGGACTCGACAAACTCTTTGATGAGATCAATAAAATGGAAAAACAGGAAATGGAAGCAAAGGTATATTCTGATTATGATGAGCGGTTTCAGTATGTATTTGCCATAGGTCTGTTTTTTCTCTTGCTTAGAATTTATTCATCCTTGAAAGAAGAAACAAGTGGCTCAGTAAAATAAAACTTTTTGACAAGCAATGACCAGCAAGATCTTTTTCATATCAGGTTTGATTTTTGTTTTGCCAGTCCTGGTATACGGACAGGCGGAAAGGAAATACATCCGTCAGGGAAACAAGCAGTACAAGGAAGAAGTATTCGATGAATCGGAGATCATGTACCGTAAGGCCCTGGAAAAGGAGCAGCAATCCTATTCAGGTGAATTTAACCTGGGAGATGCAATGTATAAGCAGGAAAAGTACGAAGATGCCGCCCGGAGCTTCCATAAACTAGCTGAGAATCAGACTGATCCGGTTAAAGCTGGGGGAGCTTTATCACAACATGGGTAATTCATTCCTTAAGGCCAACCAGCTGGAAGCATCCATAGAAGCTTACAAGCAGGCCCTCCGGAACAATCCTGCTGATAATGAGACCAGGCATAACCTGGCCTACGCTCAGCAAATACAACAGCAAGAGCAAGAACAGCAAAATCAGGATCAGGACAAACAGGACCAGGATCAGAACCAGGATCAGGACCAGGATCAGAACCAGGACCAGGACCAGAACCAGGACCAGCAGGAGCAGGAACAGAATCAGGACCAGCAGGAGCAGGAACAGAATCAAGACCAGCAGGAGCAGGAACAGAATCAGGACCAGCAGCAGCAAAATCAGAACCAGGACCAACAGCAGCAGCAACCCCAAATATCCAGGGAGGATGCCCAGCGAATGCTGCAAGCCCTCCAGCAGGATGAGCAGGATTTGCAGGAAAAATTAAAAAAACAAAAGGCACAGGCCACCAAGGTCAAGGTGCTAAAAGATTGGTAAGTTTGTGATTGGAAAGTTTTGGATGAATAGCTTATTGAAATATGGTTTAGCAGTATTGTTCTTGATTCAGGGGATCCGTACTGTTGGCACAGAAAGTGACCATTACGGCTAGCGGCCCCCAATGTGGTCAAGGTGGGCGAACAATTCCGGCTGAATTATGTGGTCAATGCCAGACCTTCCTCATTCGGTGCCCCTGAGATAAGTGATTTTTATGTATTGAGCGGTCCCAATCAGTCCACCAGCCAGAGTATACAAATCATCAATGGCCGAAGGACCTCAAGTGTTACGATTACTTATTCCTATTACCTGCAGGCAACAGGTGAGGGAAACTTTACCATTCCTGCTGCCACGGCTGTAGTTGACAATAAGAACTACACCTCCAATCCTGTTAAAATAGAGGTGATAGCCGGCGAAAAACCAGCCGGTACACCCCAGCCCCCCACATCCCAGTCCCAGCAGTCCACAAGATATAGATGTATCTGAGGAATTATTTGTTAGGATAATGACAGACAGGAATAATATATTACCGTGGGGAGTATATTATAGCCACCATCAAACTTTATACCCGTCTCTCAATTACAGGTTTTGGTGAAAGTGAAATGCCTGATTTTCATGGATTCTGGACACAGGATATAGAGTCACCCACACAGTTAAACCTGGTCAGGGAAAATGTGAATGGAAGAATATTCAACACAGCCGTGATTAAAAAGGTTATACTTTTTCCCCAGAAAACAGGGGAAATCACCATAGATCCTTTCAAACTGGAGACTTACATTCGACAGCAATCAAATAGGCCGAGAAGCCCCTTTGATGATTTCTTTGGTAACTCGTATACCAATGTGGTGAAACCACTTGTCTCCAATCCGGTAATAATCCGGGTCAAGGATCTTCCTGCTGGTGCACCGGAAGCGTATGCCGGAGCTGTAGGAAACCTGATGATCAAAGCTGAAATCGACAAGCAGGAAGCGGTGACAAATGATGCCCTGACGTATAAGGTCATCGTTAGCGGGAATGGGAATGTCCAGCTGATCGATGCTCCCCGTATCAATTTCCCTCCGGATTTTGAGACTTACGATCCAAAGATACAGACAAATGTGACAAATGGCATAAACGGGCAGTCTGGAAGTAAAACCTTCGAATACCTTTTGATCCCCAGGCATGCCGGAAATTTCCGTATCCCACAGGTAACCCTTAGTTATTTTGAACCTAAATCAGGACAATACAAAACAGCCTCTACCACTGAATTTAATATAACCATCTCAAAAGGGGACGACGAGGAAGCTGTATCTGTTATTGCCGGCCGCAGCAAAGAAGATCTCAAGATCATTGGCAGTGATATCTTATTCATTAAAGACAACCAGTTCAAGCTATTCAGGATAGGGCAGGGATTCTTCGGGTCTTCTTTGTATTATCTGCTATATGCAGGATTATTTTTGCTGTTTATCGGAGTATTATTGATCAGGAGGAAACGTATTCAGAGGCAGCAGAATATTGAGCTTGTTAAGAACCAGAGAGCCAGCAGGGAAGCCAGGCGGCAGATTGAAGGAAGCGGCTACTCATATGAAAAAGAATGAATCGGAAGCATTTTACGAAGCTGTTCTGAAAGCCCTTACAGGATACCTTGTGGATAAACTGAATATTCCCATGGCAGATCTTTCCAAAGAAAGTGCCAGAGAAGGGACTGCAGAATTATAATGTTAAGCCGGAAGCCATTGAAGAATATTTGGAGCTCGGCAGACATCTGCGAGATGGCAAGGTACTCACCAACTGCCATAGAAGGAGGCATGGGAGAGGTTTACTCAAGGTCAATAAAGATCATCAGCCAATTAGAACAAAACCTGCGATAATGAATCGAGTATTAATGATCATAAGCATCCTGGCCACCTGCTTCATGGTGGCTGAATCCAAGGATCTGCAGGACCTTCTACAGACGGGTAACCAGTATTACCTGGAAGGAAAATATGAGATGGCCGTACAGTCTTACCAGTCCATTATTGATTCTGGCTACGCCTCAGCCGAACTTTACTTATAACCTGGGAAATGCCTATTATAAATCACATGATATTACCATGGCCCTGGTCAATTATGAAAGGGCACGCATACTGAAACCAAACGATCCTGAAATCAATCATAATCTTGAGATTGCCAGGGAATTTGTGGTGGACAGGATAGAGGTGCTGCCTGAGTTTTTCCTCAGAAAGGCATACGTGGATTTGTGAAGATCTTTGATGCTGATATATGGGCTCTGGTCAGTATTGTTACATTTGGACTGGCATTGGGACTCTTCCTTGCTTATTTGTTACTGAACCAGTTGTTTATCCGTAAATTATCTTTCTGGGCCGGTATTTTATTTGTCGTGATTGCCGCATCCACATTTTTGTTTGCCCTCAAACAGAACAACCTGGTCACAAAACATCACCAGGCCATCATACTCACTCCATCTGTGACCATCAAAAGCTCTCCCGATGAGGATAGCGGTACTGAACTATTCCTGCTGCATGAAGGGACCAAAGTAACCATCAGTGATGAACTGGGTGATTGGAGGGAAGTGGTCCTGAGTGATGGCAACAGTGGTTGGTTAAAAGAAACTGACCTGATCAGGCTATAGGAAAATCCCGGTTTGCTGTCCCTTCTTTACAATTCTCGGATAATCCCTATCTTTGAATATTCAGAAACATAATATGCTCGGTTAACATCGCTTACATTTACAAAACTTGCCCAGATGAACAGCCTGATCCTTACCATACTTGCATTTGCCGGCTACCTGATTGCCTACCGTTTATACGGCCGGTTTCTCGCCAGGAAGATCTTCAAACTTTCGGATGAGAACCAGATGCCTTCGCACGAATTCAATGATGGTGTGGATTATGTGCCCACCAAACGCAATATCATATTCGGGCATCATTTTACGACCATTGCGGGACTCGGTCCTATTGTCGGGCCTGCCATCGGGGTGATATGGGGATGGTTGCCGGCCTTCATCTGGGTATTCCTGGGTTCTATTTTCATGGGTGCTGTCCATGATTTTTCCACCATGGTCATTTCTGCCCGCAACAAGGGGAAGACCATAGGGGACCTGACTGGTGACCTGATCGGTCCGGGTACACGGTATTCCTTCCAGTTCCTGATGCAGTTACTGCTGTTTATTGTCCTGTCTGTATTTGCCATGATCGTCGGTGTCCTTTTTGAACTGTACCCGGAAGCAGTTTTTCCGGTCTGGATGCAGATCCCCATCGCTGTATGGCTGGGCTGGATGATACGCAAGGGTAAAAATGACCTGCTCTATTCCATCATTGCCGTGCTCCTGATGTACGGTACGGTTATCATCGGCCTGTATATCCCCATCCATGTACCACCCATACAGGGTTCATCAGTGGTCACCTGGTGCCTGATCCTTTTTGTTTATGTATTTTTTGCATCCACCCTGCCTGTGCAGAAACTTTTACAGCCCAGGGATTATATTAATTCCCATCAATTGCTGGTGGCCATTGCTTTGATTATTCTGGGACTGTTTGTGGCCCATCCGGTGATCACCGCCCCTGCTATCAATGATGCAGCTTTTGCCGCCGGATCAGATGTGCCCGGACATCATGCCCATCCTGTTTATTACCATTGCCTGTGGTGCCATAAGCGGATTCCATTCCCTGGCAAGTTCAGGAACCACAGTGAAGCAGGTAGACCGTGAAAAGGATACATTATTTATCGGTTATGGAGGGATGCTATGGGAAAGTTTCCTGGCCGTGCTGGTGATCATGGCTGTGGCAGGGGGATTGGGACTGGGACTTGAGAAGGATGGACAGGTCTTTACCGGGGCGGATGCATTCAGGCATCATTATTCTTCCTGGGCAGCCTTCAGTGGCATAGATGCCAAGCTGGAAGCCTTTGTGATCGGTGCCTCAAACCTTTTCAAAAGCTTTGGGATCCCACCGCTCATTGGTAAAAGCATGATTGCTGTATTCATCGTGAGTTTTGCCAATACAACCCTGGATTCAGCTGCCAGGATACAGCGCCTTTCCCTGCAGGAGATCTTCCGCAATAAGGAGGGTATCATAAGAAAACCAATGAATAACAGGTATGTGGCAACCCTTTTCGTAGTGCTGGCTGCCATGGTCATGACATTTTTGAAGTCCGGTGCCACCGGCGCACTCATTCTCTGGCCCCTGTTCGGTTCCCTCAACCAGTTGCTGGCAGCACTTGCCCTGGGCATGGTGACACTCTACCTGTTCAACCATAAGAAAAATATCATGATCACACTGGTGCCCATGATCTTTGTCCTGTTCGTAACCATCTGGGCCATGTTCAAGAACCTGGTTACCTTCCTGGACCAGCAGGATGAGGTACTTATATTCCTGTCCATCATGATACTGGGACTTACACTTTTGCTGCTGGCAGGCAGTTTCAGGGCCATGTTGAAGCCGCGGGCCAAAGTTTTTCAGGAAAGCCTGATAGGGATCAGTCTGTATTTTCTTTTCCTCTGGCCCGCAGGAACCACTGCCGGAAATTCAAAAAGATACTGATTATCATAGCAATGATCAAGTCCCCAAAGGGTAACCGCATCTACCAGGTTTTGATCAATCTGCATGCCGGTCAGACGCGTAAAAAGAAAACTCAGGTAGGAGTTGGGAAGGTCTGAATACCCAAGCCTTCGCAGGATGTTGAAATGCCAGTCTGTAAGGGGACAGTAACCCAGGCCGTAGAAGATCCCCAGGAACAGCCAGGAAGCGGCCGTTAACAGAATACATATCAGGTTCAGGCGCCTGGTCTTTTTCCAGATCCATCCGAATAAGATAAACAGGACCAGCAGGGAATGAAAGACAGTGAAGAAAATGTCAAGGAATTTCATGCCAATAATTTAATAAATTTACAGGTACATTGTCAAGTCCGTCGATGAAACATTACAATATAAGGGTCCGGGGACATGTGCAGGGAGTGGGTTTCCGGTATGCAGCCAGGAGAGCGGCTGAACTGTACGGCGTTTATGGCTTTGTGAGGAATGAACCCGATGGAACAGTATACATTGAAGCCGAGGGTGAAACACTCAACCTTGACATGTATCTTGAGTGGTGCCGGAAAGGGCCCGGATACGGACGTGTTGAGAAGGTTTTTTATACTGCCTCCACGTTGCAGGGTTTCCAGAAATTTGAGATCCGCCATTAGCGGGAAAAAAAATGATCTTCCTTCGAATTATTTCAGGTCCGGCCCTCAGACTGCAGAATATGCTTATTTTTAATATTTAATGTAAAACCAGACAAATCTGAACACAATGAAAAAATTACTCCTGCTTATCGTATTTGGGATTGGTATGAACTATGTATGGCCAAGAAGATATGCTTGTGCATGGGACATCACTGGACGGAAGATGAAGCCAACCTAATGATGAAAAAATTTGCAGCATCCTGGGATGACCTTCCTTCCTGGGAAAAAAGGGCCGGGATGATCAGAAAAGGTATCATAGAAGGAATGGGACTGAATAAAATGCCGGCCATAGAGGGAGCATTTAATCCCATTATCAGGAATACCCGGAAGATGGATGGCTATATTGTTGAGAACATCGCCCTGGAAAGTTTCCCCGGATTTTATATTACCGGTAACCTGTACCGTCCGCTTGTAGAAAAGGAGAAATATCCCGCCGTATTATGTCCCCATGGACATATGCCGGATAAGCGACTGCGTGAAGATATGCAGAGGCGCTGTGCAGTACTGGCTCGTATGGGAGCCATCGTTTTTACCTATGATATGGTGGGCTTCGGGGAGTCGCATCAGGTTACCCACAGAATGCCCATAGCCCTCCTGCTGCAGACTTGGAACAGCACAAGGGTACTGGATTACCTCCTGTCCCGCGATGATGTTGACCCGGAAAGAATAGGGATGACAGGTGGCTCAGGAGGAGGTACACAGACCTTTATACTGACGGCCATTGACAAGAGAATAACAGTCTCAGCACCGGTGGTCCAGGTCTCCGCCCATTTTTTCGGGGGATGCATCTGTGAAAGTGGCATGCCCATTCATAAAAGTGATCACCACCAGACAAACAATGTTGAAATTGCTGCACTATGTGCACCCCGGCCCTTATTGCTGATTTCCAACGGGCAGGACTGGACCAGGAATACCCCCCGGATCGAATATCCGTATATACAGAAAGTGTATGCCCTGTATGATGCAGAACACAAAGTGGAGAATGTACACCTGGCGGGGGAAAAGCATGACTACGGGTATTCGAAGAGGGTGATCATGTATAATTTTATGGCGCATCACCTGGGACTGAACCTGGGGAGCATTCCATACAATAATGGTTACAGGGAAGATTTTGTCACCCTCCTTTCACAGGAGCAACTGAAGGTATTCAGCGAAGAGAATCCCATATTCCTGCTGGTGCCCTGAAAGGCAATGAAGCAGTTATCAAATATTTAAAAATGGAATAAAGCCTCCTGAAAACTCAAACTGAATATGACATTAGCCGAGTTGGGATATAATGAAGATCTGAGCCGATACAGACAGGAGCAAAACCTGCAATCTTTTGAGATCGGAAGGATTCTCTGCAGAGCACAGGGAAAGATATATTGTCCTGACAGAAAAAGGTGAACTGGAAGCCGAGATCATTGGCCACCTGCGTTTCTCAGCATCAGACAGATCAGGTTTTCCGGCAGTAGGGGACTGGGTAGCCTTATCGGTATACAATGAGCATGATGCCATTATCCATGCGATCTATCCAAGGCAAAGCATCCTTGAGCGGCAGGCTGTTGGTAAGTTTGGTGAGAAACAGATCATCGCAACAAACATTGATTATGCACTGATCATACAGGCGGTTGACAGGGACTTTAACCTTAACAGGCTGGAACGGTACCTGGCCATTTCATATGCAGGCAATATCGAACCTGTCATAATCCTGAGTAAAATTGATCTGGTCGGTCAGGATGAACTGGCTGACATAGTAAAAATGATTGCGAAACGGATCAGGAATGTTCAAATCATTTGCCATAAGTAATATAAGCAGGGATGGACTTGACATGCTTATCCAACTGATTCAAAAAGGGAAAACCTATTGCTTCCTGGGTTCTTCCGGTGTGGGAAAATCAACCCTGATCAACAATCTCGCAGGCAAGGATCTGATGAGGACAAATCCAATCAGTGAGAGCACAAAAAAGGGCAGGCATGTTACAAGCCACCGGGAGATGGTTATCCTCGAAAGTGGAGGGATACTGATTGATAATCCGGGGATGAGGGAAATCGGACTGGCAGATCAGAGTGGTGGATTGGAGACAACATTTGACCGGATTATCAAACTTTCCAGCGAGTGCAAATTTTCGGATTGCAGACACATTAATGAAAATGGCTGTGCTGTACTGGAAGCTGTAGAGAATGGGGAACTAGACAGGGCAACTATGAAAACTATCTGAAATTGGAGAGGGAGAAAATCCATTTCCAATCAAGTATCGCTGAAAAACGAAAAAAGGATAAAGAATTCGGCAAGATGATCAAGAATTACAAGAAGAACAGGAAGCAAAATAAATGGTAAGCGGTTTAAAAATAAACAGAAAATATGCAACGAAGAAAATTTATTAAAAACAGCATAGGGGCAACTGTAACTGGATCTGCTGTGATCAACGGATTGTATATGAACCAGCTTTTCGGGAATCCCCTGATAGATCTGAAAATGATCGATGTACCCAGTCCCAATCTTAGCCGACTGGTGGTAAAACCCATTATGACGAATATGTACCATACGGCTGAGTGGGAGGGGCCATGCAGGTTCAATGTAGTATCAACGGAAGAGGAAAAACAAAGGGCACATACTGCATTTAAGGAATTCAAAGAGAAAATTCACAGTAACACCCATGGCATTGATGCATCATCCGTTGAAATGCTTGATCCGGAACTGGTATTGTTCGTGGAAGATTTTAAAATTACAGAGGAGGAGTACAGTAAGATAACTACAGATGCGAAAAATGCCGATGTATTATTGATTTATCCTAGTGGATCTTCTGTTGCTACCTTCGATATTGCCAAAAGGTATAACAAACCCGTTGTGCTTGCTGCGGGACTGAGCTGCCGGACAGTCGACATAGCAGCTTATTGCCGTAGCAATGGCATAGAGCTATATATTCCGGACTCAGACCTGGAATTGAATGAAATCCTGAATCTTTTGAGGGCGCGCAAGGTATTTGGAGAAACGAAAATCCTGTATCCGACTGATTGGGGATGGCCATCAGTCGCTTCTGTGGCAGGTATTAATGAGCCTGAAAAATTGAAAGAAATGTATGGCATAGAGCTGGTCACCATCTCTTATGAAGAACTTTCCAAGGAAATGGATTCAGCACTGCGGAATAAAATCAATAATGCGGAAGCTGATAAGATGGCGGCTACCATTTATGATAATGCAGATCGTACCTTTCTTGAAAAGAAATATGTATCCAGCAGCATGGTCTTTTACCAGGCCATTATCAACCTGATGAAGAAGCACGATTGTAATGCTTTTACCATTGAGTGTTTTGAATTCTGTGTCAGCCGCTTACCACAAAAATGGACCATCACACCCTGCCTCATTCACACCACGTTTAAAGACCTGGGGATTCCGTCTGCCTGTGAAGGAGATCTGGGTGGACTGCTGGCCATGCAGATGCTGATGCTGGTATCAAAAAAATCTGTCCATTTTGGCAATATGTTCTACAGGGAGAACGGGACCATGGAAATCAACCACAGTGTGCCTGGTATTAAGATGAACGGGTTCGATAAACCCGGCCTTCCGTACCAGCTCGGGCGATTCGTTGAATCAGGATGGGGTACAAAAGCAGTTGTTGATTTCATGCAAAATGATGAAAAAGATGTTACCGTTGCCAGAATGGATCCCACCGGAACCGGACTCCTGGTGCTGAAAGGTGAACTGACCGGTTCAAAAGGCTGGGATGAAGATCTCAGGGGCTGTGCTGTCTCTGCATTTATTGTGGGGAAGGACAGCGGAACCGCTCACACATTCCTTCAGAAACAGGCTGATTATGGCAATCATTTATGCATGGTTTACGGGGACTATTCAAAACAACTGAAAAAGCTGGGACAGATGCTGAATATTGATGTCCTTGTGGAGAGCTAAAGGACGGGCAAATTCATGGGTAAGCCATATTTAATGAATTCAAATCTGATACTATGCAATACAGAAATATAAATTCTTTTCGAAATGATTGTAACAGAAGGATGTTAATTATAATGTACCTTCTTTTTGCAGTACTGACTGTTTATGGAATTACCCCGGCAGATACAGTCAATGCTCCGGGAGATATACCACTAAATGACATCCTCACTGAATACCTACAGGTAAATAAAACATATGGCTTTGGTTTAGTAAAACTAACTGTTTCTGATAAAGATGGTTGGGAGAAAAAGAGGTTGTCCATTTTAGAGCGGTCAGAAACAATGTTGGGAGAGCCTCCTGTTTTAACGAATGATCCTGTCACTTCAAGGATCATTTCACAGGAGCAAAGGGATGGTTACAAAGAATTGAAAGTGGAATTTCCCAGTTATACAGGAGATACCATAAAAGGGTATCTGCTTGTCCCGGATAGAACCAGTGCAGCTTCACCACGCCCGGCCATCCTTGCAATGCATAGTACCGGACCAGGTGCTGTTCAGACAGTAGGGATCACCCCAAGAGAAAACAGGTGTTATGGGATGGAATTAGCACAGCGGGGTTATGTTGTATTAGCCAT
>CAVVYS010000015.1:0-114227 GCA_963752525.1 uncultured Bacteroidaceae bacterium
AGTTACCTGTTTCTGAACTTTTAATAAGTTCAATACTTCCCTGAAGGACTAAGACATTAAAGTCTTCTCCATCGGTGTTCGTCCGTTTCTGAAATCCAATAATTTCTACCATAATGTTTATGATTTAAATGAATAATAAGAAGACCCCGGGGGAACCCCAAGGCAGGATCAAGGGCGGGTCCCGATGGAGATGGTTCCTGCGCTTCGATACATACAAAATTTTCATATTGCTTATAGGAGGGGTGTGATAGAGAGTAAAGTAAAGTATGTTTCTTGGGCTACATTATAGAATAATTCATGATGTAATATTTGTTAAGTATGGAAGGAAGAAGAAGTGCATTAATATATCACAAGTAAGCCTCAAGTATTGTGCCTGGGGCTAGTTCTCTTGGGCTGGTTTAGTGGACTTTTTTCTTTACTTCCATGATTAATAGATTTGATTAATACTTGAGATAAACATCACCTATTAATACACGTGATACAACGATATCATTGATTATTCTTAAACAGTATAAATATAGAGTAGTACTTTCTGCCGCGAACGGAGGAAAGAAGCAAGATTGTTAAATCGGTCAAAACAATCTCTTAAAAATGGATGAATAATTTCAAGTATTGTGGAAGTGGAGAATAAATAGTAAATTTAATTGAATGCTAATTTTCAAACCCACATACATGAAAAATATTATTACCACCATCCTATTTACTCTCAGTGTATTTAGTTTTACAATTTCATGTGATAATTATTAGACCATCTCAAATAACCCGATCTAAACTACTACGTGTTGAAACTCTATATTTAAAGTTCATAAAACTTAATCAATGGAAAATCAATCAAAAACCATTAAATGTTCATCTTGTGGAAAGATGAATAGAGCAGATAGCCTTAAATGTACTTGTCGTAATTATTTCGATGAAGAAGAAATATAATAAAGCGGTATTAGCAGGAAAAGCCGAGAAGTATAGATATGTACCTTCAGATATCAAATATGGGAGACTCGAATGAGGATATAAATACGAACTCTGATTCAACACCAGAAACTCTTGATGAACTACTAATCCATTACGCACACCAAGGCCACGATGTGAATACTGTATTTGGGGAACTAAGAAAAAAAGGCATAAAATTTAATGAGGATAACATGAGGAAGCACTATAGGGGTACGCAGAGTGATGCAAGATGGGCGATTCCTATTTTTGTTATCTTGGTGGTTGGGATAATAGGAATAATTAAAATGTGTGGAGGATAACGAGGACTTTATCGAATTATCGAATGAAATATCAACTAAGTACAGAATAAATTAGAATAATCAGTTTTCCAAACAATAAAAACCACTTTTTAGAAAGCATTAGTAACCAATTTTAGCAAACATGAGATCATTATTAAAATATCTTAGGAGCACTCATCGGTTCGCTCCAGTAATAATAGTAATTTTAGGTTTATTTGCGTGTCAATCTGAATCTGAAAAATATTTAGAAAGCTTAAGCACTGATCAGAAAGCAGAATTGCGGCAAAAAATTGAGGATGTTTACAATTCATATCCAAGTTCAATAAGTGCTGCAAGCGAGGCGTTAAAAGAAGACATATTAACAGGCCCTCTCCCGACAACGGAGGCTATACAAACAATGCTTATGATAAAAATTCAAGCATACAATAAAGTTGTCAGAGAAGAGTTTGCAAAGGATTCATCTGTTGTTGAATTCTTTTCTGCCTTGGGCGAAGTTGACGCTGGAAAGGAAATTGTTCGTTTTGAAGATAATAACTTTTTAAGTGTATATCTTAAAAAAGCCATTGTCAACCGATTAGGAAAATTGGATATTGAAATGGACTAATATTTATCATGGATAGTTACTATAAATGAGGCTGGTCCTATTCAGAACTTTATTTTTGAGTGAGGAGTTGCTTAATCGAAGTAAAAGCTCCATTTTTCCCCCAATATAAAAAATGCTAATAGAGAAAGGTGTAGATTTTTCTTTTTTAAATGAGAAAGAAATATCTACTCTCAAGGAGCATTCAGATTATTCAACAATAAAAGATATCATGGTCTCTTCTGGCTATCAACCCCCGTAAATTTAATTACATCGAATTTTGTTAGATCCCAGGAGTTTTATAGATTATTTTTTATAATTCTTTCTTATCAAATAAATATAAATAAGATGACAACAATAAAAACGTGTTTATTGAGCCTACTTGGGTTAGGATTTCTTTTTATGAGTTCCTGTGGGAACGGAACAAAGAAACATCCAGAATTCGGAATTCAAACAGTAACAATAGGCAATCAAGTCTGGATGAATAAGAATCTTGATGTCACCACCTTCAGAAATGGAGACGCAATCTCTGAAGTTAAAAATGCTTTCAGATTGGCTGAATGCAGAAAAGTATGGTCAACCTGCATGGTGTTTTTATAATAATGATCCAACTAACAGAACAAAATATGGAAAGCTATATAACTGGCATGCTGTAAACGACCCTAGAGGTTTGGCACCTCAAGGTTACCATATTCCTAGCGATGTCGAATGGGTAAAGTTACTTGGTGCTCTTGGAGCAGAAGCGGGAAATTCAATGAAAAGTGCTGAATGGTTGGAATATAAAGAGAAAACGAGGTCCAACAAGCGGTTTTGAAGCTATGGCTGGCGGTTTTCGCGCAGTCGTAGGTGCTTTCTTACAAGATGGTGAATGGGCTGGCTGGTGGAGTTCTACAGAATATACATCTATTAACTTGGATTACAATAACAAAGTAACTATTCAAAAAGAAGATAAAATAAATGGTTTTAGTGTCCGTTGTATAAAGGACTGAACCATTATCCAACTTACTGAAGGTGAGTTCTATGCAAATCTTATTAATGATCCCTGTATAGAATAAATCAAAATATCTTTGTATCCACATAAAGGGGATCCCCTTTTTTGACATACTCCTCTTTATGATCCCGGCCACCTTGTTCCATACCACGATGGTATGCCACTGGGTTTTTCTGCACTTCATTCCCTTCTGTCAGCTTCCCGATTCCTCGGCCGATTAAAATTAGAGAATAATCTTTAATTTTAATTTTTGAGTTAGTATGAAAAAGTCACGTTTTACAGAGAGCAAAATCATCTCGATTCTAAAGCAGCATGAGAGCGGCTTAAAGGTTGGTGATATCTGCCGTGAGCATGGTATCAGCCAAGCGACATTCTTTAACTGGAGAGCAAAATATGGAGGCATGTCCTCCTCCCAACTCAAGCGTTTAAAGGAGCTTGAGAAGGAGAACTCCCAGCTGAAAAAGATGTATGCTGACAAGAGTTTAGTGCATGATGCGTTAAAAGATGCTTTAGAAAAAAAGCTTTAAGGCCTGCGCAGAAGAGGGAGCTTGCTTCGCATATGATAACTGAACATGGTGTAAGCGAGCGACAGGCCTGCAAAGCAGTGCAGCTCCCCCGATCAACATATCAGTATAAGCACAAAGAAAAAGATGATACAGAGATCATTACCCTTCTTGGAGAACTGGTTGACAAGCATCCATCCATTGGTTTTTGGAGTTGCTTCTACCGACTCCGGAATATGGGTTATGGTTGGAATCACAAACATGTTTACAGAGTGTATACGGCCATGCAGTTAAATATCCGTAGGCGAGCCAAGAAAAGGCTCCCTGCCAGAGTAAAGCAAGAGCTTATGCAGCCAACAAGGCCCAACCAGGTATGGTCACTGGACTTCATGGCTGATAGCCTCTGGGATGGTAAGAAATACAGGATCCTGAACATCCTGGATGACTTCAACCGTGAGGTTCTCGCTATCGATACTGATACATCCATACCAGCATTAAGGGTCATACGGGTCCTGGAACAACTTAAAGACTCCAGAGGCTTGCCCGAGATGATCCGAGTGGATAACGGGCCTGAGTTTATCTCACAGAAGCTGGATTACTGGTGCAAGGATAATCAGGTCCAGCTGTTCTTTATCCAGCCAGGAAAACCGACACAAAACGGATACGTTGAACGGCTCAATGGGAGCATGCGAAAAGAATTACTAAATGCCTATGTTTTTAGGTCTTTATCAGAAGTTAGAGAAAAGGTCCAGGAATGGATGGACGATTACAATATGTACCGGCCTCACAAGGCCCTGGGATACAGATCCCCACAAGGGGTGTTAGATCAATTTATTTTAAGCGAAAACTCTAATTTTGGTTGGCCCGATTTTAAGGGAAGCTGACAAAACGACACATTGAAGGATCCGGACATTTGCAGATAATAATTTACGTGTATTGTTAAGTATTCAACATGCTATGTTCATTCTACTATAATCTGCGAGTATATTTCATATTATTCTGCAAACGTAAACTTTACTTAGGAATATCCGTATACTACGATTATTTTTATGTTTAATGCTGCTATTGGCAGTAGAATAGGATGTTATCAACTTATTGCACGAAACATTGATGAGTATGTCGGAATAGAGAAAGGCCTATTGACTATTCATGATATCGCGGTTTCTTTACACAAAATATTAACATTAAAAGGAGTTATCTGATGAATTTCAACCTTGATGTATTAAAAATAGACCCAGTTCAGGAATTAGATAGACTTTCAGAGTTTATCGTGGGTCAGGTAAATACTGTTTATCGTAAAAAAGGAGTGGTAGTTGGACTGAGCGGCGGTATCGATTCTGCCTGCATAGCAGCTGTCGCAGTTCATGCTTTAGGAAAGGAGAAAGTAATAGGACTTGTCCTTCCTGAGTCAGAGTCTAATCCAATTAGCAGTGAATATGCAATCAAACATGCTCAGGCCTTAGGAATAGAACATCGCCAAATCGATATCACTTCCACTGTAGATAGTATTGTTAAGTATAAATGGCGGGATGAATTTCTCCAAAAAATGATTCCTGAATATAAGCCTGGATATAAATATAATATTATTCTTCCTACAGATCTTCTGGAGCGAGCTGCCTTTAACTTTTATCGTCTTCAAGTTCAAATGCCAGATGGCGAATTGAAGAGTAAAAGGTTAAATCTGGAAGAATTTCTAACCATAACATCATTTGCAAATATTAAAATCAGATCTCGAATGTTGCATCTTTATGCAGAAGCAGAAAGACGTAGCCTTCTTGTTGCCGGAACTACCAACCGCACTGAATTTATTTTGGGAGATTTTTGCAAGTATGGCGATGGAGGCACTGATATTGAACCATTTACACATCTGTATAAAAATCAGATATACCAAATTTCCGCCCATCTCGAAGTAATTCCGGAAATTATTGATCGTCAACCCAGTCCTGATACATTTAGTCTTCCCGTAAGTGATCAGGAGTTCTTTTTCAGGATTGCATTTGATAAGCTGGATTACCTCCTTTATGCATGGGAGCATAAAGTGCCCACGGATGAGGCAGCTAAAGTATTGGATCTTTCTCAAGATGCAGTTGAAAGAGCATATAATGATTTTGCTTCAAAATATCGTGCTACTGCTCATTTACGAGAACTTCCACATACATTGGAATAATACTCTTGCAAACAAACAATTCAACCCGGTCTATTTTACCATGGGTCTGAGGAGGATTGATTTCTAACCAATTCAAATAATCAATAATATGATGGCGGAAATAGATCACACATTATTGCTTTATTATTATTTCTGGCTTGCAATAATAATTCTAAGCTTCCATTTCCAAAGTCCCCGGCATCAAACATAACACGACTTGTATTTCGAACATAAAGCTTTGTGGAATCATTCGGAATGGCATAGTTTTCACCAACCACCACAACTCCTTTATCATAAAAAATCCCTGAGGAATTATTAATCCAATTTGTGTCACCTGAATTGAATGGCAATCCATTTATTAAATAATTATGACCGTTGGAGAGATTTATATCGCCATCAACATCTAACTTAACAATTGGCTCTTTTGTCCCAATACCAATATTTCCTAAAGAATCGATCCTGAGCCGTTCAAATCCTGCACCTGCAATCTCATCATGTCCTGTAAAAAATTTAATTATTCCATAATCTTGGATAACTGACTGATGATTACCATCTCCGGTTTTTAAAAGAATACCTGTATAGGAGGCGTTCACATCCGATACATTATTAATTCTCAGCAGATTTCTTTCGATTCCTGAATTAATATTATTATTGATCTGGAGGGAATGGGTCGGAATAGCTACACCTATACCAAGTTTGCCACTGTGCTGATAGATATTATTCGAAATGGTATCTGTCTGACTAAATCCTAGTGTACAAGAAAATAGAATTGTACAAAGTGTAAATAAATTTTTCATATTTTTTAATTATTGGTTATATAATTAAGTAGGTATTTATCGATAAATAGAAATAGGGGTGAATTAAGTTTTACACTATTGCTATTATAAGAGGCAGTCTGGACCTTCTGGAAAGTATTATACGCATTTTATTGTGCTGGGTTCATGCCAAATTAATCCATATTTATTGATACATTGTCTCTGATGATCACTTAATTGCAGTATATCTGCCTTCCGTCAAATACACAGGTAAAATCCTGTTTTTGAGAAAATTTTTCAATAAATTTATTATCAGTGCTTTGCGAGGATTCTTCTTTCTAATGGTCTGTACTAACAATGCTACCTTATGAAAAAGAGACTTTTAATAGTAGTTGCAATCCTGATTTTCGGTTCAGGAATGATGGCACAGATCCATCTGCCAGATCCGGATGATGATCCAGTGGGACTAAGAATTAAGATTGATCCCATACTGAAACATGAATTAAACCATCCCTGGGAATCTGCCGATTTTCAATGGCAACCGTTTCCTTCTCCAACCCTGGATGGTGTTACCCAGGCCAGTATTGCAGGAGACGGGCCGGAGTTAGTAATCCACTATCGCAAACCACGTCCATCCCTGAACATTGACGAAGGGATAATAGAAAAATGGACTGGCAGCGATTGGGTTGTTCAGGCCAACCTTTCAAATCAATGCCATGAACCAGATGTAGATATTGACGGTACGGTGGTAGTGGCTACCTGGTATGATGATGGATATGATTACGGGTATGGCACCAATGTAAATGGTAACTGGGTGAGCATGACGGGAACCTATCTTGTAAAGCAGTGGTTTCCAAGAGCTGCCATGGCAATGGGACTTCCGTATATGAGCTTTGCGAGTAAATATTCAGATGGAGTAGCAACTAGCTATGATATGTTGCATATTAAAAGTATCGTAGGTGTTGGTCCTGAAATTGAGCTAAACGGAGGATGGAGGGTCACTTTCACAAGTGTCGGACTCAGAACAGATATCACTGGTGATGATGATGCCTGGTATTGTGCCTTTTCCCAGCAGGAATATTTATATGTTGATAAAGGTGCTATTGTAAACAGTCAGAAGGACTATTCTGAATTGGGAGACGGATTCAGGATGTATAATCCGGTATCAAATCCTGAAATTGTTCTTTATAATGGTAATCCTGTTGTCGGATGGCTTGAAAACGCCAGCCAGGAACTATACATAGCAGAGTGGGATGGTTCTGAGTGGTGGGTTATAGGTGCTGGATCAGTGACAACCGGGAACATATATTCCTTACGGATGGCGGCCTCCTCTTCCAATTTGTTTGTTACTTATGCCACCACTGAATCTGACACTGCAATTTCAGTAAATCTTTATGATGGTGATTCCTGGTACGGAATGCCCCCACCTCAGAATTACTTAAAATCAAATATTGGTACTGTTGGTATTGCTGTACACAATGAAGATCCAGTGGTTGCTTTTACTGAGAACAACCTGCTGACTATTAAGAAATATTCATTCAGTTCCGTTACCAGTACGGAAAAACAATCTACAGAATTGCCACTTACTGACTTGTTTTCCCAATCCGGCAATCGATATAATCACCATACAGACCAAAGAACCAGGGATTCATTCAATGAGAATATCTTCTCTGACTGGCCAGATCATACATAACCAGGATTTTACGGGAAAGTCTTTACAGGTTGACCTTTCTTCTTACCAGAAAGGAATGTATTTCATTACTGTGGAAACTGGCGATATGATGGCAAGCAGAAGAATAATAAAACTTTGAAGTGAACGGGATCGCATTAATTCTGTTTGAATCCAATAGCTAATCTCAAATACCTTCCAGCTGGATAATCAGGATGGCATTTAAAACTCTGGCTCGTATTTCATATCAACAGCTTTCCACTGGATCTGACGAACCTTAAAGTTCCTGACTTTTATGTGACTGCAATAGGCTTCAAGTCCGACTTGAGTATATTTCTGATGATCAATGGGATTGGGGTCCATGGCTTCGAGTAATAATTGCCCATTGGCAAATATGAAACAATGACCATCAATGCTTCCTGCCATTATATGGTACAATTTTCCTGGCTGAAAGTCGAGTAAAGGTGTTCCAACCATGAACTTATAATCCGGTGATTTTTCAATGCCGACTTTGCCTCTCCACCAACCCTGCAATCCGGCAACATATGCAACACCTCTCTGATCAATGCTATCTAACCATTCACCATTCCACATTACATTGATATCATGTGATGATGGTGCTACTGTGCTCGCTTCGAATTCCACAAGTACATTTCCCGGAAAATCCTGGTTTAAAACTACCATACCTGGATGATTACCAGGATTTTTTCCATGTAGCCATCCATCTTCAAGCCACCATTCGCTGTGGTGAATTGTCCAGTTTTCCAACAGGGATTCATTAGTTATTATCATCATCAAATAGTACCGGGCATGAGGAAAGTTTGATTTCCTTTCTCATTAATTCAAGTGTCTCCATATTATCGCTTTTTTGACTGCAATTGCCGAATGCCAAAATAATTCCGATTACAATTAGAAGTCTGTACATGTTGCAATATTTTTGTGAAAATCCAATTTAAACTTTTTATTTGGAATTGGAATTAGCAAATCAACATTATGAACGGTATTGCCACAATAATTATAACCGCAGCCCTGGTGTTTTATTCAATCGGTGTTTGGAGCGAACGTATTGCCGGAAAGTTAAGAGTATGGCATCTTATCTTTTTCTGGCTTGGATTGATCAGTGATTCCTGGGGTACAGGAATGATGTTTGAGATGGCTGGGGGAATGACCTTTGATGTGCATGGTATAACCGGATTAACAGCCATCATCCTAATGTTCATACATGCGATATGGGCAACGATAGTCTTGATGAAAAGAGATGAACAATGGATTTATAGATTTCACAAATTAAGTGTTTTTGTATGGGTATATGGTTGGTGCCATATTTCAGTCCGATGTTTTTCGCACTTGCGATAAACCTTGTAAATATCAGGAATATTCTGGGATGAACCGGAATTTCGTCTTTGTATTTTCCAATACTCCTTATTCTACCATAAAACATTCCCGTCTTTAAATGCCTGGATTAATGAGCATGCATTTGATTCTGCCCAGACAATGATCATTAGCAATTTTATTTAGAAGAAAATAGAAAGAAAATAAGATCTCAAATATCCTTTTTAGTTTAACTTTGATGTAAGAAATGAAACTATTAAGAAATTATACCATGAAATCGATATACAAATTCAATTATAATATCATCATTGGCATAATTTGCCTCCTGGTTTCCATACCAGGCTTTTCCCAACTTGACAGAACAGATCCGTTTAAGGGCAATTATATGCTGGGCAATTCTGCTGAAATTTTTGTTATCAGGGCTGCGGAAGATACCATGGAATTTAAGGTCATTGATGCGGTTGGCAATATAAATAGCGGTGGACTTATTGAGAAACCATCCCGATTTGGAATTGGGAGAATGGGCACCCCTGGAATACTATTCGCCGGTAAGTATAATTTCTGGTAATTTTAATGATGATAAGTATACAGATGTTGTTGCTGCCTGGCAGGCTGTTGATTCTTCCGTAGTCCTCTATGTTCCTGAAATTGACCCCAAACACTCACCATCAACAGTGGATATAAGGCCCATCTGCCTGCCACAGGATTACCCAAAGATGTACCATCGAAATCAAGTTTATGAGGATCATTTCACTTGATAAGGGGCAGTTTGATACCGACCGGGAGAAGGAGGTGGTACTGGCTTATATGGCAGATTATAATGATCCCCTGGGTGGGCCAGTATTTATTGCAGTGTATGATATTAAGTCGGAAACGGGAATGCCTGTGCTGAAGGATTCATTATCGGCCGTAATGTTATACCCGGAACTCTATAATGCGAACAGTGGTTTGGCGCGTGGAAGTCATTTTGATATTGCTACAGCCGATCTTAACCAGGATGGCATGGATGAGATTGTACTCACCGCCGTGACACCTTTGATAAAGACAATATTGATAATAGATATGGCTGGAGACTGGATGCTTATATATATCAATTCAAGAATGGAGAAATTACCCAAACGGCTAAAACGTCTGATCCTATCTACAGCAGAGAAGGAAATCCAAGTGACCATATTGTGCGCCTGGCGGTTACAACGTGGAAACTTTGATAATGATTTTCATCCGGATATAGCCATGGCATGGGAATTAAGGTTACCGAGTAACGGGGATTCAGAATTTTATCTGAGGGTGATTGCAGCCAATACAGATTCCATCACCAAATATGGAAATATAAAAAGGATTGATGGTAGCAACGGTAATAATGGCTGGCCAATGAGTATAAAATCAGGGGATTTTGACCTGGACGGAAGGGATGAGATTCAACTGGCTGCCAGAAATAATCTTCGGGCTTACACGGTGGATGATGAATTGAATGTAGGTTCCTCCGGCAATACCCCCATGGGAGTTTCTTTATCTACAAACAGAGAGGACAGATACTCGGAAACATTTGCCGTTGCGGACATGGATATAGGGGATAATGATACATTGAAAACGGAAATCATAACCTATGATAATTATGGGATCAGGGTCCATCAGAAAAGGGGCTATACCTTTGGGAACGATCTTGTTGGAGAAATTGAGATTGAAGCAGATGCGATAATCGATGGTGATTTTGACGGTGACGCCCTGCGTTTCGGTCCGCCGGAAAGACAAACCAGGACAGACATCATCCAACCCATTATGGTCCTGAGCTCACCACCCTTGCATATTGATGTATTTGACGGCGTGGTATATGATCTTCAGGATTGCTATCCGGTAAATGATGTGACCAATATTACCGTTGCTATTCAAGCCATGTATCGTTTACCAGCATTGAGGGGAGCAGGATCGAATCTGCTACTGAGGTGCGTTCAACCTGGAGGACCTCAAAAACCATTGCTGCCCAGGTATCCGGGAAAAAAGGGATTTTGTCAGCAAAAGTTAGTGGCAGTCTCAATTGGAAATATGGTGAGGGTTTTAAAAATGTAAACGGTTCAGCACAGGAATTTGAGCTCAGTGCAAAATCGGAATCCCGGGAGGATGACCTGATCTATTGTACTGTATCAGATTATGAGTTGCTCAGATACCCTGTTTACGCCAGTGATACCTTATATGGCCATGTAGTGGCTGTTATGCCCGGAGAGACGAGAGAAGCATGGTTCTCTGGCAGGGCCAGTGCTGCCAATGGCTTTCATCCGAACCATGAGGTGGGGAATATTTTGTCCTATCCCAAAACTACAGAACTTCCTCCAGGTGCCAGGCCATTTGGCGTAGGCGGTTACAATGGAGGATCGGACACATGGACTGTATCGCCGTCAACCATACAGAACTGGAACCTGAAGTTCGGGTCTGAAACCATTACTGAAAGCGGAATCATTTTAATTCCCAATCACTGACACGTAAAATTGAAGCTGAGATTGGACTGAAATTTAAATTTGTGAACGCCTCGGTAAAGGGATCATACCAGGATACAGACTTTTCAAAGGATATTTCCACCCATAAGACTACCATTAAAGAATCAAGTGAAGTGGAAATTTCCATGGGACTGATAAACAGTTCTTTTGTTGGAACGAAAACTTATGATGTGACGCCATTTCATGTACTGGGATGCCAGTGGGACACTCGTTCTTGATTATGCTGTATCTCCTGATTTCAGCGGAGGTGTCCCATCCTGGTGGGAAGAGAAATATGGATCAAATCCAGATCTTACTTTTATTCTTCCCTGGAGAAACAGGTTTTCAAAAGGCCTTGGAGGAAGTGATGATGATCTGCAGTCTAAACAGACCAGGGACATTGTTATTAGCCCGCTTGATCCGCAACCGGGAGATACTGCTACCATTTATGCCCGGGTTCAGAATTACAGCAATGTTGACCAATATGGCACTTCATGTGAGATTTTACCTGGGAGATCCGGATAATGGGGGACAATTAATTTCGAATAAAGATGGGATCAGTGAATCCTGCTTGACCAGGTGAATGCACGTGAACCGGTGATCGCCAGGCTGGACAACTGGATTGTGCCTGCATCCATAAAAAATGAGACTATGATATTTGCAGTGGTGGATCCGGATGACCTGGTTGAGGAGGTTCATGAGAACAATAATAAGGCCTGGAGCCTGATTAGGATCGGATTTGGAATTCTACAGATACAGAGGATTTGATTCCTGATAATATCATACCGCGGGAATAACGGCGGGTACAGTTGTTTCCAAATCCTGTTCAGACGGAGGCTGTTTTCAGGTATTCCATCCTGGAGAATAACCGGGCAGAGCTGTCCCTTTATTGATATGCAAGGCAGACAGGTGGAATATGTTGTTCAATGAGCAAAAATCACCGGGCACATATAACCATAAGATTTCAAAGGAAGATCTTGAGCCAGGAATATATTTCTACCGGTTCAAAACAGGAGACTATATGGAATCGGGTAAGATGATAATTTTGGAATAAGTTATTCAGGGTTTCAATTTATCGTCTCCGGCCACCCGCCACCACTGGGCCTGGCTCCTCCAGCGGCCCCCGCCTGGACTGCTTGATCGGCTTCTGTTTTGTTGCTGGTACTGTTGAGACCGGTTATAGTTTTGTGTACCCTGGCTCCGGTTTTGATGACGACCTGTCTAATTGTTGCCGTTGATTGTTGGAGGGTTGTTGACGAGTTGAAGGCTGTCTGGTCTCTGACTGTTGAAGGTCGCTGACTGGTTGAAGGCTGTTGACCGGTAGAAGGTCGCTGACCTGTTGAGGGTTGCTGTCTGTCTTGTGCTTGACCCTGCCTGTTCGACCTGTTTTCGAAATTGCCATTCTGATTGCGCTGGTAGACATTTCCGTTTTTATCAGAGTACATGTTATTTGGCTGGTTTGAAGGCCGGGCCCTGTTGTTAATATTGTTTGAAGCCTGTGGATTTCTGATGTTATTGGATTGCTTTACACCTGAACTGCGGTTATTATATACATTTCTGTTGGAATTGCGCTGGCCAGCCGCATAACCAGCCCTGTATCCATGACCATAACCTCGCCTGTATCCATGATGATATCCATGCCGGTATCCATGGTGATATCCCCGTGGTCCCCAGTATGCTCCTCCCGTATGGATGGAATCCCCAGCTGCACCAGCCATAACTGAATCCAACCGAAAAACCCCACCCGGTCCAGGGATTATAATGAACCCCAAATCCCCAGGTCACAGGTCTCGGATAATAGACATTTACGTACCATGGATTATAATAGTAGCCTGTACCATAGACAACCACTCCACCGTAGACATAACAATTTGTGTATCCAGGCAGGTAACCGACATAAACCACTTCAGGGGTGGACTCATAAATGTATGTATATTTCACATTGTATACCGGGGATTCAGGTGGCAGGTCATCCACTTCATCCGGCCTTTCCACACAAACTTCCCAGGGACCGGTTGGTTTATCAGACATGAACCAGACGGCATCATCAATACAATAATATACTCCCTCAATTAGTAAAACAGATTTGTCTGTATTCACCGCATAAGACATTTCAGTGCCATCAATCTTTTCAAATTGGGGTCACCGTCATATTTTACCTCCACTGAAGCTTCTTTTCGGTCGATGGTGGCGGTTTGAGGAATGGATTGCTCCAATAAGAGCTGTCTGGGCTTCTTCGGTACCGGGGACACTTATCCTGACTGAATCCATAGCAGGAATTTTCCGGGATCTTGGCAAAATCTTCCGGAAGCTCATCTGGTTCTCTGAATGTCCAGTCACCATCCTGCAATGATTTTGAATAATACCATCTTCCGGCAAGAATACATAATGGCTCTGAGAATTGATATCCATAATAATATCACTTTCAGAATTGGCAACATACAAAAGACTCGTTCCATCAATGGCCTGATAATCAATTTCTCCATCTACCAGAATGAGTTCAGCAGGCTTTGTTACTACAATTAATTCCGGAGCTTCGGTATAAGATTGGGATATGGAATCTACTTCCGGGTCCTCAATAGATTCTTCTGCGAATTTTTCAATTTTCGAAGGGACTTTTTTAGTTTCTTCCCAACCGTCAGTTATCTCGGTTGAAGAATACCAGAATGGGCCACCATGGATGTAATAATCTTTCTTTTTCGGATCCTTAACAATAAAAAAGGGAGTATTTACAACATATTCCAAACCCGAACCTTCATCCTTGTTCAGTATGGGATCACCATCGATCATCATTAAAATGGAAGGTGTATTTCTGAAATAGATATCCGGAGGATCATTGTTGATCTGATCAGATAATTCTTTCAGGTTTTCAACCTCATTCAGGCTGGCAAGGATCCTGTCAAGTGACATTTCCAGGTTCCATGATTCAATCTCTGCAGAAAGTAATTCTGAGAAATGGCTGATTTTCTCATCGTCAACAATATCCGGGAAATGGGTCTTGATTATCTCCATCTTTTCCAGCAGAACATCCTGTTATCCAGGTCAGTTACTAATCGTGCCTTGAACCAAATGGCACCGAAAATCATCTCCTCTTCAGGTACTTTGATGGTCATTGCCATCCGGCCTTCCAGATCGTCATTTTGAAATGATTCAAGCTGAGGCTGGTACAGCGTAGTAACTATGCCTTTCTCGGATTCAATTTCAATCGGCCAGGATAATTTCAGGATCTTCTTCAGGGTCATCCGAGGCAAAACACCCTGGGATAAACAATACTAGATAAAAGTTAAGTAGTACTATTCTTTTGTATCATTATATGGTAGTTTTTTTGTTCTGACGTGCGCAAGTTAAAAAAAAATACATGGATGCTTTTCTTCTACGCATATCCGTTTGGCTGTGGTTTAATTCATTAACTTTGTCTGACAATCAAGGAAATATTGATAATAAATACATAGCATGAATAATAAACAGGTAATACTTGAGATTGAGGCAGTTTATACAGCCAATGCCTTCAGTATTGGTTCGGAGTTTTATATAGGTGCCGGTTCAGAAACAAAACCGGAGGTATATCTTTATGATATGAGACCGGAGAAAGCAGCCAGGTTTCAGGTTCTCCCGGTGGGATGATGAGTTTTATCCCGGTACCGGGTAACCCGAATCTTTTTGTCAGCATCATGGGATTGTTCCCCCCATTTATTGGTGGGGAAGCCGGACTTTTCATGCATAGGAGGATCAATGGGGACTGGGAAACGTGAGCGGGCATTACATTTACCTTTTGCCCATCGATGTGAGATCCTGAACCGGGAGGGAAAAATTTTCTATTTGCCGCTACGGTTAGCACTTATCAAGGAGAATCCAAAGGACTGGTCAAATCCTGGAGAATTGCATTTAATAGAACCCGATGATACACCTGGAGCTACATGGGAATCCCGGGTAATTGACAACAGTGTTACCAGAAACCATGGCATGATACGTGACCCGGATCAATGGCAATGAAACCATATGTATCTCCGGGAAAGAAGGGATTTTCTATCCTGGAGCAAAGGCCAGGAGATGATTGGAATTCAGTCCCGTGTTCAATAAGGAGGTGAGTGAAATGACCTTTATTGACCTGGATGGGGACGGGCAGGATGAGCTTGTGACCATTGAACCTTTTCATGGGGAGACCTTGAACATCTACAAGAATACAGGTAAAAAATGGGAATTGCGGATAAGTGATTCACTATCCTTCGGACATGGCCTCAGCAGTGGATTTATACAGCAAAAACCAGTCATTGTTGTTGGGAACCGCAGCGGATCTCTTGCCCTGGAATCATTTTCTGTCCGTGATCTGGTAAAAGGAAAGTTTGACAGAATAGTTATTGAAAATGATGCTGGTCCCACACAAACACAGGTTTTTTCGGTGGGAGATGTAGATTATATTCTCAGCGCCAATCAGCGAAAGAATGAGGTAGCTTTGTATTCTTAAATACCCGGATAGCTTACTTTCTTTTTACTTCCACATGTGCCAGTTTTTCCCAGTACTGGATCAGTCCGCCGTGGTCGTTTTCCTTCTTTCCATCTGCTTTCAGGGCTTTCATGTATTCGAGAACCTGTGTGGTCAATGGGATGGGTGCATCAATCTCAAGTGCAGTATCCCGGACATTCAACAGGTCTTTGGTGTGCATGCGGATTGGCCCTCCCGGTTTAAAATTGCGTTCAAGGATCAATGGCATTTTAGCATCCAGCACTGTACTACCTGCCAGTCCACCCCTGATTGCCTGAAATACCTTTTCTGCATCCACTCCTGCTTTTTCAGCAAATACCATCGCCTCTGACATGGAAGCCAGGTGCCCGGCTACCATGATCTGGTTTGCCAGCTTACATATGTTCCCACTTCCAATGTCTCCAATTAAAACAGCTGATGCCCCCATCGTCATCAAAACAGGTTCTACCCTGGTGAATACTTCTTCCTTCCCACCTACCATAATGGACAATGTACCATCTATGGCTTTTGGTTCACCTCCACTGACAGGCGCATCCAGCATATCAACGCCTTTTGAAGCAGCCATTTCTGATAAGCTGATAGCCACCATGGGGTCAATGGAACTCATATCGACTATGGTACTGCCTGGTTTTGCACCTTCCAGTACCCCGTTGTTTCCGCCTATTACTTCTCCCACTTCCGGAGAATTGGGAAGCATGGTGAAAATCAATTCGCATGATTCACCAATTTGCCTGGGAGAATTTCCTTTCAAAGCTCCTGCTGCGATAAGTATCTTTTTCAGGTTCAGGGTTGATGTCTGAGACCATCAGTGAAAAACCTGCCTTCACCAGGTTAAGTGCCATTGGTTTTCCCATGACACCAAGGCCTATAAATCCTATCTTCATTTTTTGAGATTGTTTGGTTAAATGATTTTTGATTTTCTTAATCGCTTATTAAAACTCCCTGGCAATTTTGATCATTGTTTGGAGATTCTCCGGAGGTGTTTCAGCGGGAATGGCACATCCGGCATTTAGTATAAATCCGGGTGTTGATCCAAACAATTCAAGCAACTCTTTTGTTTTCTGGCAACCGTTTGCTGATCTCCTAAAGCCAGCACTCCTGATGGATCAATATTGCCAATAAAAGAACAGCGGTTTGTGGTAATATCACGTGCTAATACGGCATCAGTCTTATGATCAATCTCCACCGCATCTGCACCGGTATCCACCATGTCTTCCAGGATGAGGCCGGTATCCCCACAGATATGAAGTACATAACCCAGTCCAAGTCCCCTGGCTGTTTTTGCCATACTGGCTTCATAAGGTTTGGCAAATTCCCTGTACATTTCCGGGGAGATCATTTCGGGTCCTGCGGGACTATCACCATTTGACAGCAAGTGGGCACCAGCATCTGCCATAAGACGCATAAATTGCTGTCCCGCTTCAAGACAATACCTTAACAGGCGATGCACTCTTTCCTGGTTGTCAGGATCCAGCAGATCCATCATCCAGTTTGCCGGTGTCCGCATCATACTGGCCAGGCTGAAAGGTGCCTGGTCACAATTTCCCCTGACCAGAATTTCCTGGCCAAAATGCCCGACCAGTATCCTCACCGCTTCAAGCCATATCTGGATTCGCTCGCTTTTGATAACTTCAGGTACCCCAAGATCATCCACTTCACTCAGATCATTCAGGCAACTTTTGTTTGACCGGGCAGGTTCATTCTCAGGAAAATCAACTGGAACACCAACTGCCTCAGCGAGTGTTACGGTATCAATGTCCACTAATATGCCATCAAATTGATATTTCTCCACAGATTGTATAAAGGTATTGGCAATTTTTTGTGGATCGGACCGGTATTCTGACTGGGAATATCCAGCTTCTTTTGCAGCCATCATAAAATTATGCAACATCACAGGGATGGTATCAGGTTGTTCACCCTTTAAGGCGGTGATGATCCTTTGATATCCATTCATATTTACAGAGTTTGGTCTTTGGACTATGTATTCAAAAGTAAGAATTATAATTTATCTTTATATCCCATGATTCAACCTCATCTGGCAAAAATAGCAGCAGTTTTGATAATACCGTTTTGTTGTCTGTCCACCAGTGCAGAAGTGGTAATTGTTTATCCCGGCAAAGAAGCCAGTTTGATCAATAAAAGGATCAGCGAATTATTGCCTGGAGACACTATGCTTTTTAAATCCGGGGTTTACCAAGGACCATACACGCTAAGCGGCATAAATGGACAACCAAATCATCCAATCGTTCTAATGGGGATTTCAGAAGGTTTTGAGATGGCCACCATTGACGGAGAATCTGAATCTGGCATGGGAATGCTAAACAATGCTTTTCAGATGGAGGATTGTTCCTGGATTGTCATTGAGGGATTCAGAATCAGAAATTGTTGGACTGATATCATCACTTCAGTTGATGTTTCATATCTGTCAGTAAAACAGTGTGATGTAGTAGGAGGAAGGAGACTTTTGTACGCTACAGGGAGAAAAAGTCACCATTTTCTGATTGAAAACTGCAAGTGGGAGCAGGACGTAAGAGTATGGACACATGATGATGGTTACACATGGGAAGAGCTTCACCATGGTGAATACAGACACTTTAACGGGAGCATTTTCCAGGGAGAAAAGATAAGCGGTGTATTTGTTTTAAGGAACAACCAGATCAGAAATACTTTTAATGCATTCAGGTTATCCCCTGTAGGTGACGGGAAGATAGATTTACTGGCATCCTCAAATGGAGATATTTATAACAACTTGATAGTAAATACATCAGATAATGTACTTGAACCGGAAGTTTATTGCCATAACCTGTATTTCTATCATAACCACTTGATCAATGGCCATGCCTTTATATCTGTCACGGGGGTTGGCGGAGGCCCTATTTACCTGTTCGGGAATACGGGACTGAGTGAACATGACTGCGAGGATGGATGGGCTATCTATAAAATTTCCAGCAGGGAGAGAGCCATGTCCGAGCCTTTCTATATTTTTAATAACAGCTGGTTTGTGGATTACAATATATGCGGACAAAGAAGGGGTTGGTGGAACGATCATATTGTCCATTTCAATAATGCCTATTTTTTCGAAGGCATAGATACTTTTGGGATTCATACTACCGGAGAGGACAGTTACTACAATTCTGATTGTTCATCAGCAGTATTTTCGGATTTTATGAATGATCAGGGATTTGAGTCAGATGGAATAGAGAGGGACCCGATGTTTGCAGATCCTCTGGGGAATGATTTTCGTTTATTAGGAGCCTCACCCTGTTTTGATAAGGGACAGATTTATGAGGATTTGGTAGACGATTATAAAGGATCGGCTCCAGATATTGGAGCCTATGAAGGAAAAAGCCTGGTTATGGGTCCTGCTTTTAAATTTTCCCGTGCCAAAAGCTGAAATTCCCTTTACCGAACATCCAAGGATTACGAGGTATACAATTACCGATAAGGTTCTGGTCCTATGGTTCAGTGTACCTATGGAAAAGAAACTAGCGATCAGGAGCAAACCTGTTCTTCAAATTGAAAATAGGACCATCCCGCTCAAAATTGAGTCGGTTGCTGACAATCAATATTGTTTTAGGTTTGCCATTGAAGAGGAGATAGATCCGGAGTCTGAGCCAGTACTGCTTTTATCGGACTGGCCATCTGGCTTGAATGGAATGATCATGACCTCCTGGGCTTCAGCCCTGAAAGTTAAGATAGATCAATAGGAGTTGAAATGTTGTGCGGCTCATTCTTCATCCGAGATGGGTTCTGATGTAGGGGACTCTTCGGCATCACTTTTTAATCTGCGGATCAGTTTACCGACATCAATGGCACCACCTACGGTGACTAAAACGGTCAGTATGGCGAACATGCCAACTCCAATGATAAAGACTATTTTCCAGACTATGCTCCAGCTCTCAACGGACATGATTCGCTATGGTTTTTGGTTCTTTTTGATCCTTTCGGTCGGGGAACAATAATGATCCTATGATCATCAGAACAATGGTTCCTATCACAGATAATAGCCCAATGCGGGCACTGGAATATTCAATACCGAGGAGATCCTGCACTGGCGTTAAACCAACAATGGCTCCAAGTCCCCCGATCAATGCCACAAATGCACCAGTAGAACTGGCCCGTTTCCAGTACAGACCACACAGCAGGAGTGCAAATGCCCCGGTAAAATAGACGGCCCCGGTAACTGCCATGTAATCCCATATATCCTCGCCGCCTTTATAGAACATGCCCCAGTAAAGTACAAATCCACCTATAAGCACGATAAAGATCCTTGACAGGGCAACTTTCTTCTTTGAACTCAAAGGCCTGCCTACGGATCTCGCAATGGGAGCAACAACATCTTGGGTAAGGGAAGTACTCCAGCACAATAAATAGCTGTCATGGGTTGACATGAAGGCTGCCAGCATACCTGCAGTAACCAATCCGATCAATCCGGCAGGTAAAATTTTACCGAGGAAAAAAGGCATTCCATAGAGGTTGTCCACTGCTTCAACTCCCGCTGGGAGGGAATCCGGAGTGGGGTAGCCTGCCGGGAAAAAAAGTGAATTGAAGGCAGCATCTTTTGTGATGAAGACAAAGGCCGCTATACCCCAGAAATAGGGGATCAGGAACCTTATCAGATAGGACACCGAAGTAAACATATACTGCCGTTTTACTACCTTGGCGGATTCCATTGACAGGGCACGTGCAACCGCTGTTGGCCAGATAGCACAGCTGACCAATCCCAGGAAAAACATCCAGGCAATATACTCCCAGCCAAAACCACCACCAGCCACTGTGGGATCAAAACCTGTCCTTCCCATGGTTAGCTGAATTGTATCAAATATATTGTGCCATCCAACTTTTGTTATAGCAATATAAGTGATCACCAGCAGACTGATTGACAGCACAACAAACTGAACATAGTCTGCTATTACAACAGATATCATCCCTCCCAGAACTGTATAGATCAAAACCAGCGTGATGAGAAAAATCATGACAGCAGGCAGCGCCCAGCTGCTTGCTGAAAGTCCGGTAATGCCAACAAGAAACATGGAGCCGACCTTAAGGAAAAGTCCCATATTAAGGATGCCCCCGAGTACCATCATGATCCCACCGAGTATCCTTGTTTTCCGGTCAAAACGTTTTTCATAAAATTCCGGAATGGTCATTACTTTCATTTCCCGCAGCCTGTAAACGATAAATCCGGTCATTCCGACTACAAAGGTGACTATCAATGCAGCCAATGCGATATGAAAAGTTGCAAATCCACCTGTAAACCCTTTCTGGGCACTGTACATCACCGTTATCAAGCCAATTTCGGTCCCTGTCATGGTGGCAATCCCCAGCCAGAGGCCAAGGTTTCGGCCTGCTGTGACAAAATCCCGCATGTTTTTTATGAACTTCCTGACGTATAGCCCAATGGCAACGGAGATCATGGGGTAGATGATAACAATTACCCAGTCCAGGGTAGTAAAATTGGTATCTGATAAAATTTCGCTGATGGCTTTTTTTAATTAATAGTATCCGTATTGTTCAATAACTTCATTTAGAATATCCAAGTTTTCTGGGGGTGTCCCCGGAGCGATGGCACAGGCCGTGCTTAGGATAAATCCCCTGGCCTTCATTCCGGTTTCGAGACATTGTCGGGCGTTTTCCTTTACCTGGTCAGGTGTACCGTTCATCAACACATTGACAGGATCAATATTCCCCTTGATAAAAGCCCTGTGTCCTATCCTTCTAACTGCATCATCAAGTTCGACATTTCCAAGGGGCGGAGGATCAAGGCATTCAAGTCCACTGAAACCCAGATCAATGATCAACTCCAAACGGTCATCAATAGAACCACAGGTATGACAATAACAAGGTACATTTTTTTCTATACAAAGATCGGCAATAACTTTCTGAGCTGGGGCGATGACATTCTCATACATATCCAGGGAGATGAAATTTTGACCTGTCCATGGAGCAGAAAAATTGATCGCATCTGCTCCGGCGTTTATTTGTTCCTCAACGTGCCGGGCCGTTGCCTCAGCATAGCGTATTAGAATTTCCCTGCATTTATCAGGATGGGTCATCATGGCCAGGAAAGCCCCTTCCACGCCCAACCGGTCAATTAAATAATCTTCCGGGGCATAGGTTGAGCCATGTATGGATAATTCAGTATCCAGGTAATCGCGGGTCTGGGATATTTCTATGACCCTTCCTGGTAAATCCTCATTGAGCCACATCCTTAAATGATTGGATGGTGTATGAAAGCTGATGGTTTCCGGGATTTTCTCAGGATCAAGATCATCGATGCTAATTTCCGGTGCTTTCTTATACTGGTATCTGGGCAGATCATTCCGGCAATAGATGCATTGGTCACCATTGTCGAAATAAACCGCTGGACCTTCAGGGAAGAGTGGATCTTTTTGAACAATCCTCTCCTCATCCAATGCTGCCAATCCTACTGCCGGGATCAGCACGCCATCAAAATGGTACCTTGTGCTGATATCTGCAAAAGACCTGGTATAGACCATGTTTTTGTTGTGCCAGAGATCGACTGGATTAACCTCTGGTAACTGGGTAAGGACAAATCCCCAGGAGGGCTGGCACATCAAAGGCACCCTGTCGGGTGTTGAGAGATTCATGGCCGAGCGGATCCTTTCAGAGGAAGTCATTGATTGATCTGTCTTGTTAACGTAAAGATAAAAATGATTTGGAATTATCTGCGGGCATTTATACCTTCAAGAAAAAATAATTATGGCAAAGATTTATTACGTAGGGGACTGGGCTGTTTTGACAGGACCTGTTTTTGCAGAGACTCCATTCAATTATGCACATAAGGGATTGGATATTTTCAATTATGGTAAATGGTTGAAAGATGCACTTGAATCAACTGGAAAGCATGAAGTTAATTCAGTGCCGACCTGGGATTTTTACAAGCTTGGACCGGGAGAATGGGAGCAAATCCTGGAAGAATACGATGTTCTGATATTCAGCGATGTTGAGGCAAAAATATTCCAGCTGGCCCCTGATTTTTTTGACCGTGCTAAATTTGGATCAAAACCGCTGACCTATCCCGACCGGGTCAGGCTTACTGTTGAAGCCATTCAAAATGGGACCCATGCCATATTCTGTGGTGGATGGTTATCCTTCAACGGGGAAATGGGAAAAGGAGGCTGGGGAAGGACCGGTCTGAGGGAAGTGCTTCCTGTTAACTGCCTCGATTTCGAAGACCTGGTGGAGAATACCGAAGGTTTCACTGTTACCTTTACTGAGGAAGAAACACCCCTGTCGAAGATTGATTTCTCTGGCTTTCCGCCCATCCTTGGATACAATCAGACCCTGCCCAGGGATGGATTTGATGTCTTGCTGGAAGTAAAGGAAACGGGTGATCCATTACTTACTGCAGGAATCTGTGGAAAGGGGAAAGTTATGGCCTACATGTCAGATCCCGCACCCCACTGGGGCTGCAATTTTGTTTATTGGGAACACTACAATGATTTCTGGATTGCCTGCCTGGATCATTTACTTGAGATGTAATCCGAACTCATCCCAGGGAGACAATCTGAGAGTACTGACATGATTTTTCAATATTTATAATTGCGCTTATTCCAGGTAGATCATTTTTTTAACCTCTGTGAATCTTCCGGATTGCAGCTTGCAAAGATAATTACCAAACGGCAGACCACTGGCATCAAAATTCATCGTGTGGGTACCTGTCTCCATCTCTCTGTTCACCAACTCTACTATAAGCTGGCCAGTTGAATTGTATATACTTAACCTTGTAAAATTCCTGGCAGGCAAGCTAAATGTGATCCTTGTAATGGGACTGAAAGGATTGGGATAGTTTTGATTAAGAGAAAGACCTGCCAGCTTGCTGCGATCATGATCTTCATTACTTGTTATAGAAATTGTGGTCCCCTTGGTTAAGGTAATGTATTCATCGCCCTCTCTTCCGTTGAGTGGCCGATTATTTTTAATCCATTGTTTCATTTCTTCACTGAGCTCATAATGGGTATTTGCCAGCTCATAACAGTTTCTCCGCTTGCTTGTTTTACTGGGGGAAGTATGCCAGGAAAAAGGTTCGTTAAGAATATCCCAGGCATAATATTGCTCAATTACATCTTGAATTGAAACTCCATCTTCAGTAGTTTCATACCATAAATCATATCCGACATAACGGGCAATTTCCAAACATTGCGACATCGTTGTCAGGGCATAAGCAGTGTAGGTAAGGCCACTGCTGCCATCATTTCTTACGACCTCCCGAAGCAGGTAAATTCCTTTATAATCTTTCCTTATTTTCCAATGGGGACCTTTTATCTTGACGTATTCATCCGTGCGGGTGAAGAAGTAACTTCTCAACTGAACAAGACTTTCTTTTAACAGCAATGTATCTTCCAGGATTACGGCCGCTGACATTGTCCCAAGCATTCCTGCATCTTTCCAATTATTATCCTTTCTGCGCATGACATCCAGCATATCTCCCTCTTCCAGCCATTTATTTCGAATCCATGTACGTAATTGTTCCTTGTCGGAATCTGAGAAACCAGGGTACTCCCAGATAAGATCTGCAGCATATAGCAATTGTGAAAACCAGGACCCGAGTTGGAGTCCCCTGTCCCCCCCGGTAAAAGTTGTGTAGGTATTTGCCCAGTCCATGATCACTTCCAGTGCTTTATCAGCATACCTGGTTTCATCAGTTAAAGCATAGGCCAGACCGCAGGTATATGCAGCATGACAATTCCGCCATAACCAGTCTCTCATTTCATTCAAATTCGAATTGGGTTCATAACCGCCCATGATATTCATAGAATCAGGTGCATCAGGTCTAAAACCCAGCTGAATTGCCGTCTCTGAAATCAGATCCTGAAAAGCTGAGACCTGTGGTTCAATGTTGTTCTGGATTTTTTCTTTTACACCTGCTAATTCATCCCTGTTAAGAACAGTCATTGGGTGACTGAATGTAAAACTATCCAGGGATATATTGTATTCCTCTCTCCATGGTTCGGGTGATTTGGGAAAGGGTTGGGCATTAAGCATTAATGGAAAGAGGAGATAAATACCAAATACCAGGTGGGCAATTTTAGATGAGTTCATGGACTTATGGAAAATTGCGTTTAGAACAAAAAAAGAAACCGTCTCAAAAAATGAAACGGTCTCTTTTAGATATCTTAAAATAAGTATTAGCGCTTTAACATTTTGAGAGAGGAAACATCATTTCCGGCTCTCATCCTGAGAATATAGAGTCCGGGTTCAATGATACTTCCTGAATCACTGGTTCCATTCCAGGTAATCGTATGGTCACCTGCCGGGTAACGGCTGTATTCAACACTGGCAACTTTTTTACCCATAATATTGTAAATGGACATTTCAACCTCACTGGTAGCATTCAGTGTAAAGCTGATGTTGGCATAATCCGTAACAGGCATCGGGAATACTTTTAAGGACCCGGACTCTGATACCATCTGACTTACACTTGTGACAGCAGTCCAGCGGTGGTCACCCAGTTGCTGGCCTTCTGTACCGCCGGTCATCAATGCAGAGTTCGAATAGCCAAAATCCCAGGTGGCCATGCCTACTGCTATCGAAGTCTGGCAAGCTTTCATTTTGATCTGGGTTTTCAAACCATTCAGTGGTCAGATTGTAGGTAGACAGCCGGTCCATTATTAAAATCAACACGTATTGCTGTCATGGTGGAACCTGTTTGCATTTCATCCACAAAAGCTTGAGCTGTGGCATTAAACAAAGGTACAACTGCGGCAGTATCAGGGATTAAATTCGTATATCCTGTATCAATGGAATAATTGTTATTGCTGATAAGAATATCCTGCTCTCCAGTTTCTACCGAATCAGCCCAGATGATGCCAAATTCATCAGTTGCTTCCATTCCGATGATACCGCAATCTTGCCAGATATTGTTGGTAATCACAGCTTCTCTAACCCTTCCGATATCAAGAATCCGCCTTCCTGTATTGACGACCGTGTTCTGGTTGAAATAAATGTAATTCCAAGTTTCTTGATCTGTTCTCAGGATGCGTGATCCGATATTGACCCATGTATTATTTTCCATCCAGATCGTATCCTGCGGGTTGCCCCGGGTATCTATGCCTCTGCCATTATTATAGTCACCAAGCAAATTGGTAACGATATTGTCCTTAAGGAAGATTTTCAGGTTTTCACCATCAAGGCGCCAGATAGCTGCCACATCCTGATCGATGAGGCAATTCTCAACCCAGATCGTGAGATCATCGGCTTTGGGCCTGAACATATTCTTGGTAAGCTGTCCCAGGTCATCCACGCTGGTAAGATCACAATACAAAACCGAAATATCATCCCGCGGCTCAAACAGGGGAGCAGATTCAAGCCCATCTCCAACGCTTGGATAAATCCTGGGCCTAATGCCGTCCATAGAAGCCGCCTCAATTTTAAGAGGGAATCTGTTCACTATGGTACCTATACAAGGGTAGTAGCCATCATTTGCAAGCACATAGGTCGTATTGCTGTCAACACGGCTGCCATCGGCGTTTGTATCTGCAGCGATCACTTCATTTAAGAAGACCGGATCGCTTGGATTGAAGCTTGGAACGTTTACAGTGGTCTGTGCACTGACACTGGTCACCATGGCTGCAAACAGCATGGTAACCATGAGAGAAATAAAAAGAGAGTAGATTTTTTTCATAGTTTTTGATTTAAATTTAAAGTTAATTTGAATTAAATTAATATACTATTATGGTATAATAATAGTCAAAATTTTTTAAAACACGTAACGTACTCCAATATCCCCTGTCCAACCAAACAATTCCTCCCTGGTTACATATCTTGAACTACCCAGATAAGAGCTTTCAGAATAATTCGTAAAATTATTCAGGTTGAAATATACACTGAACCGTTTCTTGATCTTTTGCCGGAGTATCAGATCCCAGCGTGCAAATGAACCATTGTAGCCATCTAATTCAGATCTGGTTCCAATCGTTTGCAAACTTGGTCCCTGTACGATAAGGGAAATCCTTCCCGAGAACCCCCCTTTCTCATATCCCAGGGAAATATTCCCTACATAATCTACCTGGCCCGGCATTCTTTCCAGCCTTACTGTGTCTACGACACGAGGTCTGAATGGAGGTGTGGGTTCATAACCATCGATATAGGTAAATGGAAACTCGGTTTGAGAAAACATGCGGGAATAATTTGCATAGAGCACTATCCCGTCAAAAGGCCGTGGAAGATACCGGAAATTGGTTTGCAGCTCTATTTCAAAACCTTTAACAGTAGATGTTCCGATAGAGTTAACCGGTTCTGTGAGGTAAAATCCAAATATATCTCCCTCCTCCCGTATCCTTGAAGTCCGAATGTAATCAATGTTTTCAATCTCCTTATAAAACAAGCCGACCGTAAACATACCCAGCTTATTGTAAAAAGATGTAAAAGCATCGTAATTATATGCCGTAGTATGCAATAATGAAGGGTTTCCCTGATGGATGACCCCTTCACTGCGTGAAATTTCTCTCCATGGTACAAGGTTATAGTAATCAGGGCGGGAGAGGGTTTTGGTATAGGCCAGCCGGAGATCGAACCAGTCCACCGGCTTCACCCTGAAATGGATCATCGGCAGGAACTCCTTATAGACCTGTCCGCCGGTAGTATCTGTCAGACCCCCGATATTAATATTATCCCCGTCCTCACTTTGAAAAGGATTACCAAAGGTTGACTGGTAGTTGTTTTTGGTTTGTTCATACCTGACTCCCGGAAGGATCATGATATATTTACCGATATTGATCTCTGTCATTATATATCCGGCATAAATGTCCTCTTTGGCAGTATAAATCTCGAGCAATACCCTGGGATCCTGGAGATAAAGGTCATCTCCAGTAGCGGGGAAGATATAATCCCTCCAGTCCCTTCCCCAGGCAAGCAGTTTATCCAGGTCCAGTGCAGGACCAAAATCATATCGTCCTCCAAGCCAGGGATTAATGTCAGTATTGGGATCAATAAAATTGCTTACGGCTAATTTACCCTGGTCTGTCCGGACCCACTCATCGGGTTCTGCAGCTGACAGGTCATTTATACCGAAATGGGAGGTCCACCATATATCCCTGGTTACATCCCTGTTTTTATGCCTCATTTTTGCTCCGGCCTTTATAAATCCTTTCAGCCAACTCCCTATCCCATAAGGCTGGGTCAGATCTAACTGCGCTGTGTAATTTCTATCGTTACTTTTGCCGCTTTCCAGGTAGTTGTCTTTAAAAAATGTCTCATCCAGGTTGTTTTTGGCATATTGTGGGATAGTCTCAGGCCCTTTCAAGTCATTCAAATCTGCGGTAAAAGCTGCCAGCTCGCGGAAACGGGCATATTGGTAAAAAGGGGTGTTTTGTATACTCTGCGAGAGGGATCCCCTCCAGTGGATCTCCAAACTCTTTATGAAATGTTTCCCGCTGAGATTGCTTGTAAACAGGTTTGTATTGATATCCCGGTCCCGCAGATCCAGGTGGACATTATTGGCATCGATACCATAACGTTTTCTTCGCCTTACCTCATCCCTGTCTGTCTTGTTAAAAGATGAGGTCCAGAAGATCTCTCCTTTGGGAAGTTTGTAATCAAGCGTGGCACTTACTCCCCCCCGCGTCCTGATTTCCTGGCGGTCAGAAAGGTTCATATCAGCTATCCCGATGATGGCATCACCATCCTGCTCTCCCTTGTAAATATAGCTGGCATCCAGTGTATGTGAGCTCCGGTTGGCTCTTTGAAAATTTCCCGTGACCAGTACACCCAGTTTGTCCTCGAAGAATCGATTGCCCAGGCTACCCATGGCTTTATACTGCCCGAATTCTTTCGCATGGGAGTTATACCCGGTTTGCAAAAGGGCAGAACCATGAAACCCGGGATCTGCGTCCCTGGCAATGAAATTAACAGTGCCACCGATGGCATCCCCGTCCATGTCCGGCCTTAATGCCTTGAATACTTCCATTCCTTCCAGCATATCCGGGGAGATCATGGACAGGTCTACGGAACGGTCAACCGCGTCTGTTGAAGGGATGCGCTCGCCATTAATGGTAATGGAATTGAACTTGGGTGCCAGTCCCCTGATAACCACCTTGGTTCCTTCACCAGCATCCCTTTGCAGCGAGATGCCTGGGAGCCTGGCTATGGCTTCGGCAGCATTGGCATCGGGGAGTTCACTTATCTTTTCTTTGGAGACGACGTTGACAATGGTATTGGATGTGACCTGTTGATTAATGGCGGCTGTTTGTCCACGCATCATACCTGTGATCACCACTTCTTCTCCCATAATGGATGCCATTTCCATCTCTCCATTGAAAATCTGGGTTTCTCCCGCTACTACCTCAATCTCCTGTTCCTTATTATGATAACTCAGGTATGAGAAAAGAAGATGTATAGGTTCCGGGACGAACGTTGGGAAGCATGTAATTACCGTCATCATCAGTTACCGTCCCAGCGGATGTACCCTCGAGGACTACATTGGCAAACATCAAGGGCTCACCATTGGCAGCATCAGTCAGGCGTCCTTTTACGATGCCACGGGACTGGGCCAAGGCAGGTGTCGGAAAGGAAATAATGGCAAAAATCGAATAACAAAGCACAGGAAGGACCTGTGGTATTTCAAGTTATTCATTGGTCTTGGAAAGTTGATGCTCCGAAATTTAGAGAATCATTAATTAAAAACAAAGCAATCACGCCCGGAATATGCCGTATAACCTAATATAAAGATAGATTTGATCGATTCAGGTCTCCGCTACGAATTAAGTCAATACAGCGATGATTTTACTTATCGAGGCGATGGTCATAATACGCTGCGAGAAACCTGATCCCGAAGGAAGTTCCGATATCCCGGTTCACGAACCAGAGTTTGCCATGTCTGTTTCGAAGACGTGTGTTGATCACGGCACCTGCCAGGTTGGGGTCGGGGTGGTCTGATGAGAAACGGTTTTTGAGGATCCAATCCAGCGAGAGATCAATATTTTCGCTGAAATCATTAATGCCATACGATTCAAGTCGCAACCAGATAATCCCGGCAAATGCCACAGCTGATCCGCAAACCGAATTTCTATTCACCTCCCCGTTAAGGAAGTTTTGATAATAGATAGTCCCGTTTGATTTTTGAAAACTGGCAAAAGTGGCTGCTGTTTTCCGGACGGCTTCCAGGTATCTTTTGTCTCCTGTCAATTCGTATCCTTCCAACAAGGATTCAGCATACCATAGATTAAATCGGGGATGGACAGAACCATCCGCCTTATTGTTTGGCATGAAGTCCATCCATAATCCTTCGGGACCCTGGGTTTCAATCAGGCTTTCACATAACATGACAAAAGCCTCCTTATACTCTTCTTTCCCCGTATACTGGTACATGTCGAGGAAAAGAGATCCTTCATTATTAGGCCTGGCTACATCCCAGAGCACCTGATCCTTCTTATCCGGCCAGAATGGACTGTTTTCCTTGAGCACCTCACCGGTCTCGGGATCCACGTTATCGAAACAAACACCCTCATCCAGCAGGCACATATTCTCCAGCATCCAGTCCCCCGCTTGCGTCGGGACCTCTGCATATTTTGCTTCACCTGTTGCTTCATGGAGCTTGAAAAGGCCGGCAGTACCATCCGAAACCGTGGCAAAGACAATGACCTGCCCGGCATGGTCCCCGTGGATGGCATTCAGCATCCCATTCAACTTCGGATGATCAGTAATCTGCAAACTCGTCCACCAGTCCCCCGCCTTCTTTGCTGTCTCCAGGTAGTATGATTTACCGGTAAGCCGGTATGCATCTGTCAAAGCATAGATGGCCTGTCCCGTATGCCATGCCGGTTCATATGGGATCCATCTTCCTTCCGTAAGGTTGTAATCGCATTTTGATATACCATTTTCATCAATGATTGTGGTCGATAAATAGTCCGCTGTTTCTGTCAGGGCCAGAAGGATTCGTTCCTCTAAAGAATCCTTGTCGCTTCTTTCAATACAGAGGCTGATGACCGGTATCAAAGCAAGTAGGGTGCCAATTTGAATAATCCTTTTCATAACGTTTTATGATGAGTTTACTGAATGTAATATTTTTGTTTGTGATTTCTGACATCTTCATTTTCAAGCCTGAATGTGAATTTCCATCCGGGTTTCATCCGGTCTATTTTAAGCAAAAGATGGTTCCTTCCCTTTTTTAGTGGAAGTAAAACCTGGTCTTCATCGGGAACCAGTTTCCGTTCCAGGTGTTTTTCGATTATTTTTTCCCCGTTGCAATAAATGCTAATACCATCACTGGCCCCAACCAGGGCTTTTGTCATTTTATCTACAGGTGCATCAATGGTGCAGTAGGCATAGGCAGCGGCCAGATTTTTATCAGGGTAGACAAGTTCAAGTTCCAGCCTGTCTGTAAACGGTGAATCATATTTATGCCAGCCATACATGATCCCTTCGGCATTTGTAAAGCGCATGCCCGGGTAAGGTCTTGCCCCGGCCTCTCCGCCCATATCTTCCAGAAAATCCATGCCTGCCTCTTCAGGGTCTGAAAAGGGGAAACTTCCACATAAGAGCCAGTACTGGAAGTATTGGCCATGGTGTTGATGTATATCCATCCTGATATCCTGGGGAGGGGGAATAGGTTCTCCCGAAGAAAAACGGGAGATGGCTTGATCCAACAATAAAAGCTGGTCAGCAAATGCAAAATTTCTCATGGTATATATTTCTGTTGCCGCCTCATACCAATGCGGCCTGCTCTCCATGTTCCAGAGGATCTCAAATTGCCTGGTGAGATCTTTAAAAGATGCGGCTTCATTGGTCACCAGCAGCCTGCTTTTTTCCAGGTATTCAAGAGCTTTGTCCCTGTTCTCAGACTGCACATCCATAGCCGCCCGGTATTTTTCTGCAGCTTCAAACAAATGCTGCCGGCTATCTGCCAGAAATGTATATTGCTGGCAAACAAATGCCAAAGATTGCCAGTCCTCCTTATTGCGGCTGGGAGTTCCATCTGAGAGTAAACTTGCTGCCTCTTCTGCCACCATTCGTATCTGGTCCCATTCCTTCAGGTAATAGCTGGCGTTTTTCCCTTTTTCTGGGATCATGATCTTGCCAAAAACAAGTTCATTCATCTCAAAGGTGGGTCCCAGGTGAGTCAGTTTATTCAGTTCTTCGATTGCCTGGGGGACAGCATTTTGATGATCTCCGTAGAAAGCCTGACTGAACCTGCGGGCAAATGGTGCTGTATCATCGTTGTTTGGTTTCCAGCACTGTTCGGCGTTATAGGCTACGCCATACCAGTCATGGTTAAAAAAATGAGGCCCTCCATCATCCCATACTGTCAGGAATACGCCCTTGGTACCCTTCTGATAACCTTCATTGATGAAATTACGGATGTTGGTAAATGTCATCTGGTAGTCAGGAAAAAGGCGGTTGGAATTCAGGACCCCTGGTGATATGGTAAAATCGAAACCGGCATTTTTTAAAGGATCAATGAATTCTGCAAATGACTCCCTGGCATCATAATTCCAGGCTCCAGTCAGTATATATCCGGGCAAGAGATCCAGGATTTCCGGGTAGTCCATGATGATATCCCCCCAGATCAGGGTCCTTTTCCCGAGTTCAATTATGGTAGTATCCAGTCTTTTAACATGATCAGCATAGATCCTTGATACACCAAGGCTGGCCGCCTCACCGGATAATTCAGCGCGCGACAGATCCCATGCTTCGTCACAGTTGGCATTAAACAAATCTGAAGTAAAAGCCGGGGCCATTTCCATGTAAACATCCCGGAGGAAGGAAATGGCTTCAGGGTTGAGGGGATCAAGCATACGGTCAGTGGCCCCCAGGTGCCTGAATTCTGGAATACTCAGGATATTGGCGAAGTGGCCGAGGGACTGAAATCCGCCGATGGTAGTAATATGATAATCAGCAGCGTATTCAGATATCTCCCGGAACTCTTCTACAGTAATGGCACCATCCGGGGAAAATCCCGGATGTGACAATGTTTTGACAACATGCTCTATATAGAAAGAAATATGATTGATCTTAAGTTCTGAATACCTCCTGATCTGTTCTTTGATATAGGCATTTGTTGGAATGGGTCCCCTGCTTATATCATCCATGACAACCCTCATAGGGATGGCTGGCCAGTCGGTTATTTTAATACAGGGGAGTCCTGCATCTTCCGGATATTGCCTACATAATTGCCGCAGGGTCTGAAGGCCGTAAAACACTCCGGCGGGATCTACCCCTGCTAGTATCACACCCTGCTCGGAAATTTCGAGCAGGTAGCCTTCCCTGTCCAATGTGTCTGGTATTTCGATGCCCGCTGCTTCGCAGTACGTAAGGAAGGCAGGATCTTTACCCGGGATTCCCAACCATATATCCGGGACCTTATCATTTCCTGGGGGTGCATTAGTAGCTTTGCTGAATAGAGATTCCAGCTGCGTAAATAGAACAGGTTCGGCTTCTCTGTTAATGCCGGAAACCTGGAAAGTAAATCCACCAGCATCTGGAATATAAAGACCTCCGGTCCTTTCAACCATTTGGGGATAAGGAAGAATGGCGAGTTCACTTTTATCCATATCAAGGTTTCCCGAGCATCCCGGAACCAGCATAAAAGCAAAGGGTAATATCAGCAGACTGAGTAGTTTCATGGCCTGGGTGCATTGGTTATCGTTATCCCTTTGACATCCTTTGTAAGAATTGGCTTGCGCAAATCAGGATCAATGGTGGTGGCTGTAATGTCGGATAAACTGATATCTTCTGCATGGCGGATAAAAAATGCATAAGCAGGCAGCTCTCCGAACATGGTCGATTCCGGATAAAGGTCTTCCAGTTCCGGAACATCGGCGGGATCAACAGGATCTTTAACACCGCCTGCGAATTCAAGGATCATGTTTGAGAGTTTTATATTCCTGACCGGATATCCTGGAATACCGGTAATAGCGCATCCGGTTTTTCCGGTGTTGCGGGCGATCACCTGGGAGATCAAAACATTGGACAATTGGCCCACGGGTGGTGTTTCTGCTTCCTGAAAATGTTTTCTTGCCCGGTTTCCGAGACGGATGAATATGGGTACCTCCGGACCGTCCATACTTATATTGGATATTGTGATCCCTTCCATGACACCACCATCAACTATCTCCAGGGAAATACCGCTGATTCCATTGCGCTTTCCGAAGATTGCTTCTTCATCGGCTGAAGGTTTGATTACACAGTTGCTTATGGTAAAGTTTTTAAATCCTCCCGTTGATTCCGTACCGCACTTGATGGCATTACAGTGACTGCTTAAGATACAATTTGTAACGGTAATGTTCTCACAGGCGTGTTTAGAAGTACTTTTAAATGTCAGAGCATCATCATCGGTGTCACCATAACAATCTGAGATAATTACATTCCTGCAACCATCGATATCTATCATATCATTATTCTGATTTGCATGATTGTAGACCTTGATGCCTGTAAGGGTCAGGTTTTCGCAGGCCAGGTAGTGCTGCATCCACATGGCTGAGCTCCGCATATTTATATCTTTCACCTGTACATTAAAACATGCGATCATCCGTATGATATGCGGGCGGTTAAGGTATCTATCCGGTTTCTTTTTTGTGCTTACGACAAAGGCCTCTCCCTGTCCGTCAATGGTACCCTTTCCCGTAATGCTGACATGGCTGAGATCCTCACCGAAGATCAGGCTTTTAAGGACAATGTCATCATAATAACTACGTATGCGGGTTTTTATCTCCGGATAATCTTCCGGATTTGTACTCCCAAGTAAAGTAGCGCCTTCCTGCAGGTGCAGGTTCACATGATCCCTCAGCATCAAAGTTCCTGAAAGATAGTTACCTGCTGGAAAGGTCACTGTTCCCCCACCTGATGCTGAACAGGCATCGATAGCAGATTGAATGGCTTCAGTATTAAGGATTTCTCCATCACCCACAGCGCCAAACCGGGTGACATTGTACCCGGAGGGCCTGTTGCAGGCATTCAATGCGAGCAGCAGGACTACAGCCATTGATAAAATCCCTAAAATTGAATATTTACGATTCATATGTCCTTATTTTTTCAACCAGTTTTCAAAAAGCCAGGCAGCCGTTGTCCGGTAAGCTCTGTCATAGTCAGTGACATCAGATTCGGCACCACCAATGTCAATCCCAAGGAGGCCCTTATAGTTGACCTTGTCAAGTATTTCAAAAAAAGATTCCCAGGGGATGCTGCCCTCACCTGGGACAAGGTGTTCCACACGGAAGCCTCGGTTGTCGGAAAAGTGTATATAATCGATGTGGCCTTCAAGCCGTTGCAGGGATATTATCAAGTTGTCCTTTAAATAGAACTGGTTGGCGGTGTCCATGTTGAACTTCAGGTTATCGCATTTCACTTCACTGGAAAAATTCAGGTAGGCATCAGTGTTCGCAACCAGAGCCCCCAGACATGGATGAAGGTGAAAGTCCAGATTCCGGTTTGCAGCCAGCTGACAGGCCACCCGGTAGGTTGAAGTCAGTCCGTCCCAGTAATTTTTCCAGTTCAGGTCGGGGGGAAGAATGGCACCGGCAATGATCTCCTCATCGTAATGCCGGGTAATGGGTATACCATCAGGAAATTGCCAGGGAGGAAGGGGGGAATTGTCCAGGACAGCCCGGGCACCCAGGATCTCTGCAATTTCACATCCTTTTTCAAAAAGTTCAAGATTTTCATCTCTTTCATTAGGGTCCGGAGAACTCAGTCCAGGTAACACTATACAAAAAACCGGGATATTGAGGTTCAAAGCTTCCGCTTTCTCCCTGATCTGATCCTTCATCTCATAGATCTGTCCAAGATGGTCCTCCCTGATACCCTCCAGCTCAATACTGCTAAATCCCATGGAAGAAAATTCCTCCATGTGTGCTAGGGTATCGCCCGCAGCGGGCGGATAGCCGTATTTCCCGATGATGTATAGATAACAAGCAACAATTTCGGGATGAATTCTCTCTGTTTGCATATATTTCATTTTAATAGATTCCGTATTCCAATGACAACTGCCAAGGCCATTAATATAGTAAATAGTGTATTAATCCCAAGGATTAAATTAGTCGTCAGGTTCACTGAATGTTCGCCCATGCGTTCTTTCTTATTATAAAGCAGTAATAAAAGGATCAGTGCCAGTGGTGAGACCACGGCACAAATGATCCCAGCTACAAAAATCGATATGGCAATCCGGCAGGAAAGCGGTTCCAGCAATTTTACCATGTCGATCGCATTATCTATTCTCAGTCCCATGGGATGCAGTGTACCCGCCGCTGCTGCCATAATTGATACACTGAGAATGAGCATGAGAGAAATTTACATCATCCCAACAATTCAGCTATACCCATAACCCCTGCAACGGCCATTGCTATGGTAAAAAGAAGTATCAATGCCAGATATCCATTGGTCTTGAGCCCTGCTGTATCAATTCCCATCACACTCTTCTTATTATAGAGAATCATCATGAGGGCAAGTACCAGCGGCGTGGCTATTACTGTAAGTGCCTGTGACATGATCATTACCAGGACAGGTCTGCCACCGAATATGGGGACAACAAACCCCAGTAAGACCCCGAATAAAACCAATAGCCTGGTGCTGGTTGATTTCATATCGCGGGGTTTGTTATTAAAATCGGCGAACAACCAGGGTGCCAGCAGGATAATAGGAAAGAGAGAAGAGAGGCCGGCGCAAACAATGCCCGCCACGAAAACAGAGATGGCCAACCGGCCTGCAAGGGGTTCCAGGAGTTTGACCATATCTATGGCATTATCTACTTTGAGTCCCAATGGATGCAGGGTCCCTGCAGCAGCGGCCATTACTGCCACGCTCAGCAGGAACATAAGGCTGACAGAAATAATGGCATCTCGTCGTTCCAGCTTAAAGTTTTCTTTTTTCCAACCTTTTTCCTGTACCAGGATGGATCTGACGACATATAATATGGCTCCCATGGTAGTGCCGACCATCCCGGCCATGATCAGAAGGGACCCTGGGGCATTGGGGATTTTTGGTACCAGACCTTTGATTACTTCTGATGGTTCAGGGATAACCATAAACATGGTGAGCAGGAAGCAAAGCCCCATCAGTCCAACAAAAATGGCCAGGACCTTTTCAAAGATCCGGTGTTTCCCGTTCCAGAATAGGATGTACAGGATGCCCCCGAATATAAAGGTAGTGATCAGGGGACTAAAACCGTTACCTGAGCGGGTAAGTGGTTTTGACCATTCTTCCACCACCTGGGTGACAACAGACATGACCCCCATACAGGATACCCATTCAGAGATCAGCAGGGAGGCGAGGACAAGTATTGCAACAGGGGTTCCGAAATGAGACCTGAAACTATGCAGGATGGTATTGCCTGTAATAGAAGTGTAACGGCCGAACAACATGACCAGGTAGAAGGTGAATATACAGGAAAGCAGCAGGGGCCAAATCAGGGTCATGCCATAGGCAGCTCCTGAAGCAGCCATGGTGGTAATACTACCGGTCCCGATATTGTATCCTATCAGGAAGATACCAGGAGCAATCGACGCTAGGAAAATTCCAATCTTTTTTAACATGGGATCAATTTTCGATTTGATATTTTTTTAACAGTTCAGGATCCGGATCTATGCCCAGTCCGGGTGTTTCCGGCACCGTGACATGACCATCTTTTACCGGATATAAAGGCAACACAGGATTATACTGGCTCTCTACAGCCGGATAGGTTTCCATGATCAGGGCATTATCCAGGGATGCCAGGAGATGCATGGCCATATGCGGACTTCCATGGGGTGCCACAGGAATGTGGAAAGCCGAGGCAAGGGCTGCTATTTTTCTGTATTCCGTGATCCCTCCTGCCTTGACAGTATCCAGGTTGAGGATATCTGCCGAACCGGCCTGTATCAGGTCACGGCATCCCCAGCGGGTGAATTCATTTTCCCCGGCGACAATGGGTATATCCAATGCCTGTTTTACTTCGGCACATCCATCGAAATCATCCGGTTCCACGGGTTCTTCAAACCAAAAAGGGTTGTATTTTTCAATGGCCCGTCCAAACCTTATGGCCTCATATGCATTCCATTTATTGTTAGCATCGGTCAGGAGGTCGATATCCGGACCAATGGCTTCCCTGACTGCCTTTACCCTGTCGACATCCTCATTGAAAGTTGCACCGCCCACTTTCATCTTGACAGCATGGAATCCTTCTGCCACGTAGCCTGTCATTTCACTGGCCAGGTCATCTATGGTTTTTCCTTCTTCATAGTATCCGCCTGCAGCATAAACCCTGATTTTTTTCTGAAAACCGCCCAGGACCTTATACACGGGAAGGTTAAGGGCTTTGCCAATGATGTCCCAGACAGCCATATCAACCGACCCCATGACTTTGATATAATCACCTTTTGCTACTGGCTTGCGATTATACCGGTACATTCTGTCCCAGATCCTTTCTACATCAAAAGGATTCTCCCCTTTGATCTTCTCAAGCATGGATTTACGAATGGAAGAAGGTCCTTTTGGCAGGCTTCGCCCGATGATCCCCTGGTTTGTATGCAATTCCAGGTATGTCATACCGTGGGGTCCCCCTCCGCTGACAATGATTGAATTCCATTTTCTAGGGGTAAGACCAGGGAATTGAAGTTTTACTGATTTAAGATCCGTGATCTTCAGGTTTTCTATGTCGACCTGTGCCTGATGTAGGGGGTCTTTACCTGCGATCTGGTAGGCACTTAATACCGGGATAGCCCCCATGGTAGCCAGTCCACCGGAAACTCTTTTAACAAATCCCCTGCGGTTTAGGTTGGTTGTATTCATAAATTTCTGTTGCGGCTAGTAAATATATAAACTATTCACCAACAGAAAAATGCTTAAGCAGAAAATCGGATTTACTAAAGGAAGTCTTTATTCAATGCTCCTGGGCCTTTTCCCCTTGATCCTCAGAACCTCCTGGTGATGCTGGACGACAAGCTTTTCGTACCTTTCGCGGGACTGCTGACGATAGTTTTCAAATTCTTCCCTGGTTTCTTCAAGGTCCTTTGTGGTTTCACGGGTAACAACAAAACTTCTTTTGAACATTATGAAGAGGATAATCAGCATTACTACAAGGGCTAAAATAATAATCCACAAAATAGAATTATAAAGCGCTTTATTCATCTGGATGCCAAAGAATGAAAGGCTGTTTTTGTTTTTGATCGCCAGATCTCGATCCTCTGATGTTTGTTGTAAGGTTTCTTGCAGGGAGGTCATATCTGATTGAGTAGTTGCAAGCGATGCCTCCAACTGGCTGATCTCCCTTTTTGCGGTGTTTAATGAATCCAGGGAATTCTTATTCATTTTGAGGAAGATATCATCACGCACTGCCCGGTAGCCGTTGTAGGTATTCATCCTTTCTTCCATGTAATCAAGTTGCTGCTCGAGGGTAGCGGTATCCAGCACCTGAGGCATAGTTGTCTGAGCCTGAGCTTGATGGCTGATAAACACATAAAGGAAAATATTGATCAAAATGGAAGTGTACTGGCTGGGGGTAAAACATGGATATGTTAATTTCATTGCAACTCAGATTTTCTGGTTTATGGTATCACAGAATGTGATACGATCAAACCATCAATATTGTTTCTGAGATTTAGGATTTTACTTAAAATATTTCAGGACAAATCCCGGAAGACCTTTTTAAAATGGTAACCGTAAATACTATATGTTATGGCCAGGGGGAAAAGTTTCGGTCGGTTAATAAGGCTCCAGAAGAAAAGGCGCCAGTAATATATCTGGTTTCTTGTAAAAATACCCAGAATGACCATAGACCGGAACAATGCCAGTATCCTGCCAAATGTGAATGCCGTCTGAGAAGTGAAATTGGGTGGGAAATCTTTAAGGAAGAGGATTACCCTCTCATAATAGGCTTTACTGGAATATATGTTATGGAGAATGGTCTGATATCCATGGAGCAATACCTCCTTATCCATTTTGGGTATAAAATTGATGGAATAGCCGGTGTTATCTCCACTGGCATAATTCGTGATCCTGCCTTCGTCTGAAAGGCGTTTGTGCAGCCTTGTATTGTTGGGAGCATTCAACAGGCCTACCATGGCTGTGATGATACCACTTCGTTGTATAAAATCGATCTGACGTTGAAAAATGCCAGGAGAATCATTATCAAAACCCACAATAAACCCGGCCATAACTTCCATACCATTTGATTGGATCTTATTAACACATTGGATCAGATCACGTTGCTTGTTCATTTTTTTGTCGCATTCCTCAAGGCTATTTTCATCCGGGGTTTCAATGCCAATAAATACCTTGATAAAGCTTGCTTCTCTCATCATTTGCATTAAGGCTGGATCATCAGATAGGTTTATGGATGCTTCAGTGGTAAAGTCAAATGGGTGGCCATGGATCTTGTTCCAGCTGATTATGGCCGGCAGCAATTCGTGAAGTAGTTTTTTCTTATTACCTATAAAATTATCATCCACAAAAAACACATTACCTCTGTACCCTGTTTTAAATATGTTATCAAGCTCCCCAAGGATTTGCCTGCCTGACTTTGTCCGGACCTTGCGTCCAAGCAATGCAGTAATTTCACAAAATTCACAATCAAAAGGGCAACCCCTTGAATATTGAATGCTTAACTGGGCATACTTGCGTTGATCTAGCAGGGAATACTCAGGGACAGGAGAAGTATCCATGGCAGCATGTTTCTCTGTTCGGTATATTTTCCTGGCCTGGTTCATGTCAAGATCAGATAGGAATTGAGGGAGTGTTATTTCCGCTTCGTTCAGTACCAGGTGGTCAATGTCAGTATAATTTTCCGGTTCACCCGTAAACAATGGACCACCTGCCACAATTTTCTTCTGATGAATTTTACACCTCCCGATTACTTCCCTGACGGAATCCTGCTGTATGGTCATGGCAGAGATAAACACAAAATCGGCCCACTGTATTTCTTTATCCTGGAGGGTAGCCACATTCAGGTCCACAAGCTTTCTTTTCCAGGTTTTAGGAAGCATGGCAGCCACTGTGATTAGTCCCAATGGAGGATTTGCCGCCTTCTTTGCGATGAAGCGTAAAGCATGTTTAAAACTCCAGTATGTATCAGGTGTTTTCGGATTTATCAATAAAATATTCATGATGCAGGAAATTTCAGTGTTGTTCCAGCAAAAATATTCTATGCAAAAGACTCTCGGAAAAAAAAGGGATGGACAACACTATGCCTGGGCCGGACAGCATGAAATTGTGCTGGATGGAATTCATCCGGGATGAATGGCAATGGTCACTCAGTTGCTTCCGATAGCATTTTTTATGCCGAGAAGGTACTGTCGGGATACCGGGATGTCCTCTTCAATGCCATTCATTTTGAGATAGATCCTGCCATATTCCCTGTGTAGTTTTATGACATGGTCCATGTTTATGATATAGGTCCGGTGACACCGGATCATCTGGGAAAAAGGTCTGAGTTGGTCCTCAATGCTTTTAAAGGTGGCTCGCAATAGTTTTTTGGTGCCGGTACCTCCGGCAAGATAATGGATCTCTACGTAGTTTTCAGCGGAATTTACCAGGATCAATTCACCGGATGCAAGGGCCAGCTTTTCAGACCGGTTTTCTGAGACTAGTTCGATATGTTCCTGCCGTTTCTCCCGATGCTGTACTTTAAATCCATGCACCTGCAATCTTAATGACCGGATCTCCTTTATGAATAGGATAATTAGCGGAGGTACCAGGCTTAATATTACAATCTTTACTGTGAGGTACATGGATAATTTTACATCTGCAACATAAGCAGTATAAAACGTCCAGGAAACGGAATTCAGGACCCATAAAAGGAGTTGAACGACAATTTCCCGTTTTAGATCCCACTTGTTCTTATTAAATCTTTTCTGGAAGCTAAATGGTATAACAAATTGAATGACACCGATCAATAAAAAAGTTATTCCGCTGAACCCAGCGATGTTCAGGATGTAATTATTGACATCGGAATTGTCAAGTTCAAAGGGCTGAAAAAACAGAATGAAAAGGAATAACCCAAGTGCAACCCCCAAACCCACCCTGATAAAGGCATTCAGGGCATTATCAAATGGATAGGGCTTGTCCAGGAAATCAAACATATTAGGTCTGGCTTTTGAGGGTACCTTGAAATAGTTGTTTGAATTTAGTGAATAATTACCATATATAAGCATTCATCCAGTTTGTATTTGATCGGATTTGCCGGATTCCAGAGGGCAGATTTGACCCATTGGTAAGCAACTCTGAGAATTACCATTCTCAAAGAAATGATCCCTGGCTGGTATAATCCCTGTAATCCATGATCACAGTGCTTTTCCTAAATCATTGCGCTCAGTGGAATTCATTGATTCTTTCATTTGGAAAAAAGTATTTGAAAAAATAAATGTATAAAAATTATACAATAACGTATAAAATATATACATTTATTATTCCTAATTTTTAGAATCATAATGGTTAATGGCACATTACTTATTGTTGATGATGACGAAAAAGTTCTGGTATTCTTAAAGATTTTCCTTAGACAACATTTTGCAAAAATCCATGCCCATAAGAATCCACAGGAGGCATTGGCATGTTTACGAAATGAGGTGATCGATGTTTTTATCCTGGATATGAATTATAGTCCGGGAGCCAGTACAGGCAGTGAGGGCATTGATCTTTTAAATACTATCAGACGAATAGATCCTCAATCAGTTATACTATTTATTGTCGAATGGGGAAATGCAGAACTTGTAAACAATGCGATAAAGGCTGGTGCAAATAATTTTATACAAAAACCATGGAATGACCGGACAATGCTGGCGACAATAAACTCGGCAATGGATCTGAGTAAATCTCGCCAGCTTGTAGATAGACTCCGGGAGCAGCAACGGAATTTTTATATTGAGCAGCACAAAGATTATCAGATGGCATATGGCAGATCCGGGGTGATGGTTGACGTGATGAAAGTTGTAGAAGAAGTGGCCGGTACCGAGGCCAACGTAATTATACACGGGGAGAGCGGTACGGGCAAGGAGATGATAGCAAGAGAGATTCATCTGGGGTCAGAGAGGAATACATCTGTTTTTAAAAAAGTAGATCTTGAGGACCTCACTGAATCATCTGTTGAAAGTGAATTATTCGGGCATGTCAAACGGGCACTTGGTGATTCTTCTATGCATACACCAGGCTGTTTTGAAATCGCTTCAAAAGGAACCATTTTCATTAATGAGATTGATAAACTTCCAGGATCACTTCAAATAAAACTGTTAAATGTGCTTGATAACAAGGAAGTATTGGCTTTTGGATCTAATCTCCCTGTTGACATTGATACCAGGATCATTTCTGCAACTAATTTGTCCCCTGAAAAGATGGTGCTTGATAAATCATTCCTCAAGGATCTAATGGACCGTCTAAATACCGTCTGTATAAATCTTCCTCCTCTTCGAAGCAGGATGGAAGATCTTCCTATACTTGTTGAATTTTTTCTAAGCAAATTGGGAAAAAAATATCGAAAAAATATAAGTATGTCCAAAGGGGCTTTAAAAAAACTGGAAAAACATCACTGGCCAGGCAATATCCGGGAATTAAAAAATACGCTTGAAAAAGCGGTCATTCTTTCCGAACAAAGCACACTGTCTGAACGGGATTTCTTGTTTAAATCAAGGCTGATACCTGCGGAAGGAATTACCTTGTTAGACCTGAAACAAAATGAGAAGGAAATTATAAAAAATGCAATACTGCTAAGTGGAGGAAACCTGTCTCGGGCTTCCAGACATCTTGGAATAAGCAGGAAAACCCTGTATAATAAAATCAGTAAATACGGGATTTAACAAGTGAGGCATGTCATTGATTCGTAATAAGTAAAATATAGACGATATAAATAGTAGTATTATAAATAGAAAAACTGAACATATAAAGTATATATTCAATAAAGAATTCTAATAAACACAGCTAACAGGATACGGTAAATGGTATATGAAACTGATTGAAATCAGTTTTCTGATCTCCAATGGTTCTTTAGCTTTTATTCTGTACATTAGATAATTCATAAACTTGGACCAAATACTGGTCCCACTATCGGTCACATTATGTATGAAATCATCCAGGATGAGATTGGGCTGAGCCCTACCAACCAGCGTAAAATTCTGATATCCTTTGCCATTATTGTGTTTGTATGGGTACTGAGATTCCTTCTCCTGAAACTGGTCTGGAAGCAAACTGAAGAACCCAGGTTAAGGTACCAGTGGAAAAGGTCAATCGGCTTAACCCTGTCACTGATCAGCATCATCCTGATCAGCAGTGTCTGGATCTCCGCCTTTGCCAAGTTTGGTGCATTTCTCGGCCTCTTTACTGCCGGTTTGGCCATTGCACTGAAAGATCCCCTGACCAATATTGCCGGCTGGCTTTTCATCAACACCCGCAAACCATTTTCTGTCGGTGATAGGGTGCAGATAGGAGAAAATACTGGGGATGTGATCGACATCCGACTGTTCCAGTTTGCCATACTGGAAATCGGAAATTGGGTGAAGGCGGATCAGAGTACAGGCAGGATCATCCACATTCCTAACGGCATAGTATTTTTGACAGCACAGGCCAATTATGGCAAGGGATTCCGATATATCTGGAATGAGATACCGGTCCTGGTCACTTTTGAGAGTAACTGGGAACTTGCCAAGACAATACTTGAAAAGATCATTACCAAGCATGCAGAACATCTTACAAAGAAAGTCGAAAAAGAGCTAAAAGAGGCAACCAAAAAATACCTGATAACCTATTTGCAATTAACCCCGGTTGTCTATACATCGGTTTTGGAAAGCGGTGTCAATCTGACCATCAGGTACCTTTGTGATTTTCATACACGCCGTGACAGTGAGCATAACATATGGGAAGATATTTTAAGGGAATTTACTAAAAATAATGATATTGAATTCGCCTACCCAACCACACGATTTTTCAATCAGCACCTTGAGGGACCGGATTCTGTTTCAGGAAAATAAAAGGAAGACGATATGAAAAACACATTATGGATCTTGCTATTGATTTCTACTGTTTTGTTCATTCAATGCCAAACTCAGAATGAATATGACTTTGAGCAAAAAGAAATTTTCTGGGGAGATATCCATAATCATTGTAATATCGGGTATGCCCAGGGATCTTTGGAAAGAGCGTATGATATTGCACAAAGTCACCTTGATTTTTATTGTTTCACACCCCATTCACAGTGGCATGATAAACCAGCATCCAGTAATTTTGACAGATTCACTGAAGGATTTAAGGTCACCAGGCAAAATTGGGACAAAATAAAACGATATGCGAATGAATCATATGTGCCCGGTGAATTTGTTTCGTTTATCGGTTATGAGTGGCACTCAAGTAAGTATGGAGACGTGTGTGCCATTATGCCCGGACATGAAGGGGAATTATTATACCTGGATGACATAAAGGATCTGCAACAATATGCCAGGGGAAATAATGCTGTTTTGATTCCTCATCACCCTGCCTATCAGCAGGGGTGGCGAGGGCAGAATTGGAGTGTGTTGGGGCCCACTGATGTATCACCTGTAGTGGAAGTGTTTTCCGAGCATGGCAATGCAGAATCTGACCGGGCACCTTTTCGCTACATCCGGCATAGTATGGGTGGAAGGTATACCAAAAATACCATACAGTATTTGTTGGGACAGGGCCACCAGGTGGGCCTTGTGGCAAGTACAGATGACCACCTGGGATATCCAGGAGCTTATGGGGAAGGGCTCGTTGCCGTACATGCAGATGCACTTACACGGGAATCCATTATGGAAGCGATTAAAGCACGACGTACCTATGCGGTCAGCGCTGATAGGATTGAATTGGATTTTAGATTGAATGGGCACTGGATGGGAGAAACCCTACCTGCTGTCGATTCCAGGAATATCTTAGTAAAGGTGAAGGGACAGGATGTGATTGACCGGGTGGAAGTATTGCGTAACAATAAAGTAATTTATCGCAATCATCCTGTTGATGAGGATACGAGTATATCCAGTTGGGACAAACCCATACTCTGCCGCATTGAATTTGGCTGGGGGCCATGGGATTTCTTTAATCTGGAACGTGTTACAGATTGGGAATTCGATGTGCATGTTACAGGGGGTACAATCATCTCAGCCACCCCTTGTTTTCAATCCGGGCCATATGACGAAGACCGCAGGAATAAAATAACCAGCGTAGATGATCATCGTTGTCAATTCATCTCCTACACTTCCCGAAAGCAGGCTTATGAGGAGAGAGCTACCAACAGTATTATCCTGGAAATCCAGGGTTCATCCGAGACTGAATTAGATCTGTCACTTACCCGGCCAACCACTATCCTGTTGAATAAAACTTTAGGAGAATTGGCAGTATCCAGTGACATAACATTTACAGGAGATTTCCCTTCTGAATCAATCATGATACACCGGATTGTTTTCAATGAAAATTACCAGACAGCCTTCGAGTTTAGTGACCAACATGATTCCGAATCAACAGATTGGTATTATGTCAGGGTAACTCAGGCAAACGGCAGTTTGGCCTGGTCCAGTCCCATCTGGGTTGAACCCAATAATCTTTAAACTAAACCATTACAATATGCGGCGCAGCAATTTTATCGTTTTACTAATACTGGTCATCTTCTTTGTTATTTCATTCGTCACCAATATTCTTGGCCCCTTGATGCCTACCATTATCGAGAACTATCAGCTAAGCCTGACACTGGCGGCATTCCTGCCATTTTCTTTTTTCCTGGCTTATGGGGTCATGTCTATCCCGGCAGGGATGATGGTCGAAAAACTGGGAGAAAAATTATCAATGCTCATCGCATTTGGGTTGACTTTCACGGGTTCACTACTATTCGCCCTATTCCCGGTATACGAAATGGCATTGTCATCATTATTTATCATCGGAGCCGGGATGGCCATGTTGCAGGTCATTATCAATCCTTTAATGCGGGAAGCAGGAGGGGAAGAGAATTATGCATTTTTTTCAGTCATGGCTCAACTGGTATTCGGAGCAGCCTCCTTTATCAGTCCGCATGTATTTACCTACCTGATGCGTGAGCTGACCAATTATGATGGACAGGGCAACTTTTTTATACACTCACTCAGCAGGCTGATCCCTGAAAATTTACCATGGAGCTCCTTATACTGGATTTTCGCCCTGGTTCTATTGGTCATGCTTTTGGTTATCGGACTGGTAAAACTTCCGGCAGTGGAATTGAAAGAGGATGAAAAAACAGGGGCGGTTCAAATGTATCTTGATCTGTTCAGGAAAAGGCACGTCGTATTGTTTTTTTTCGGAATTATGGCATATGTGGGAACTGAACAGGGCATTGCCAACTGGATGAGTAAATTTCTGAACACATATCATGGCATTGACCCACAGGGTCAGGGAGCAGCTGCCATATCCTGGTTCTGGGGATTAATGACACTGGGATGTTTAACGGGTCTGGTATTACTCAAATTGATAGATGCTAAACAGATTCTTAAGGTCTTCGCTATATTAACCATGATTGTTTTACTCCTGGCGTTGTTTGGTCCGGCTGGAATATCATTGTATGCATTTCCCGCCACAGGTTTCCTGATTTCAATGATGTGGGGAATCATTTTCTCACTGGCTTTGAATTCCGAAAAGATGCACCATGGGTCTTTTTCCGGGATACTCTGTTCTGGGATATTTGGCGGGGCTCTTGTACCACTGATCATTGGCTGGCTTGGTGACCATATTGGGCTAAGGTTGGCTATGTTATTCCTGTTTATTACACTTGGATATATCCTGAGCGTGGCCTTTTGGGCAAAGCCGATCATCGATAATAAAACAATAAGCCTGAGAGAATTGCTCGGGAACAAAAAATAAATCACATGAGACGAATGAAATATCCTATCCTGTTAACGGCCATTATTGTAATTGTGATCTGGGGTTGTGGCTCAGAAAAGAAAGTGGAACAGACCGGTCCGAACATTCTTATTTTGATGTCAGACAACCACTCCTGGAATCATTTGGGTTGCTATGGGGATCCGGTAATAAAAACACCGACCATTGATGGATTGTCAGAAAGCGGCATCAGGTTTACCAATGCCTATTGTTCAGCTCCTTCCTGTACCCCGGCCAGAGCATCCATGCTTACGGGCCAGGACATCTGGAGGCTTGAAGAAGGTGCGAATCTCTGGGGGACTCTCCCGGCAAAATTCATGGTTTACACCGATATGCTTGAAGAAGCAGGGTATCTCGTTGGGCATGAAGGGAAGGGATGGGGACCCGGTGATTACGAAGCAGGCGGGCGAAGCCGAAATCCCGCAGGTGAACGTTTTAATTCCTTTGAAGAATTTTATAATGAAAAAGAAAAAGGACAGTCTTTCTGTTACTGGTTCAGCTCCCGTGATCCTCACAGGCCATATAAAGTTGGCGGTTGGGAAAAAACCGGTATTGATCCCGGAGAGATACCCGTTCCACCCTACCTGCCGGATATCGAAGAAGTGAGAAAAGATATTGGAGATTATTATGATGAGGTACAGAACTTCGACAGGGATGTAGCATCCTACATTCAGCTGGTCAAGGAAATGGGAGAGCTGGAGAATACCCTGGTAATTGTGTGCAGCGATAATGGCTGGCAGATGCCCAGGGGACTGGCAAACCTCTATGATTTTGGGACCAGGATACCCCTGATTATTTCCATGCCGGAAAAGTATAAAGGTGGAAGGGTAATCGATGATTTTGTTAGCTTGAATGATTTTGCCCCCACATTACTGGAACTGGCCGGCTTGCCCATACCGGACTATATGAATGCCAGGAGTTTCGTCAATATCCTGGAATCAGAAAAGGAGGGAACAATAGATAAAGACAGGGATTTCATTGTGGCTGCCCGGGAAAGGCATGCCTTTGTCAGAAAAGGCGGCACCGGCTACGGGGCCCGTTCAATCCGCACGAAGGATTTTCTCTATATAAGGAATTATGAACCCGAAAGCTGGCCTGCAGGTGAACCCCCACTCTATGGAGATGTGGATGCCCATATGCTGCATTACCCCTCCCCGACAAAATTGCATATCCTTGAGTTCAAGGACAAAGAGGAAGTAAAAAACTTATTCAGGTTGGCTTTTGCAAAGCGCCCTGCTGAAGAATTATATGACCTGATAAATGATCCTTACCAGATGATCAATATTGCTGAAGTTGATGATTATAGCGAAAGCAGAAAAATGCTTTCAGACAAACTCACAAAGTACTTAATGGAAAATGGCGACCCCCGCGAACTTGGTGGAGAAATGAAATGGTTGGGAGCACCCTACTATGCAGCAAAGGATTTTCATCCCAGGCCAAGTGAAGAGGCCCGGAAAGCGCTGAACCTAAAGGAAGAATACAGCTATTTTGACTGATCAGTGAGGTAAATACTGTTTCATCTCTTCTTTGGTGAATTTATGCAGTTCGATGATCTTGGACTCTGACCTGAAAGCAGAAGGGATGATCATTCTTGCCTGATCCTTGGTATCAACATCAACCAACATCCATGCTTTGTGGTCACCATCGTGGCAACCCCAGTCAGCATTGACCAGGAAATGCGAACCTGTCTCAAGAAAAATTTTAACGGCTTGTACACAGGCCTCTTCAGATTCATCATGCGGTACTTCAATCAGGAATTTAGGCATTGTAATACTCCTTTCTTATTAATGTTTTAATTGATAAAAATGCCAGAAATCATTTTCTACAGGTAAAATCTCAAATCTGGAAAATCCTGCTTCAACTGCGAGCTCTTTAATCCTTGAAGGGTTAAATACTGTTCCTATGGCTGCCGAATCTGAGAATACCATTGACTGTGGCAAACAGTGCAATACGGAAAAATTATACATCAGGTGTCCCAGGAAGTTTTTATTTTCATCAAAGTTGTCGCAGACAGCTTCTTTGGCTATCAACACGGCTCCATCCTCCACAAGCAGATCTTTCATTTTTCTCAATGCTATTCCTGGATAGGCCATATCATGCATGGCGGGGATCCAGCATAGGAACGCGGCCATATAATATGGGTTATCCTGCCTTGTAAGTGCCAGGGCATGTTCCGGAGGAATGGAGAACTTTCCAGTATCCGTATCATGGTCAATATATACTCCGGCAGCCATACATTCAAGCCATTCATTTATGTAGCGTTCATTGGTATGGCTATAATCGGCCAGTTCCGTAGCATTGGCATCTCCAAGCAGCTGGAGTGCCTTAAATAAATCCAGGCGATGACCAATATAGAGATTCAGGCAGCTCATAGCTGCATTTACATCAGAGATGATCCTCTCTGTGAATTTTTCAAGCTTTCCTTTTTCCATTTCTCTAACTCCTGAATGCCAGCAGCTTAAATTTACAGAATATAATATCTGTGATTCTTATATTGCTTAGAATGAAATTAGAATGAAAGGGTACAATTCATGAGCAATCCATTGAATTAGTTAATTCTCATCTGTTTTAGGGCGAATATTCCCTCAGGTAAGGGTCAGTAATTTAGATTAAATATAGATCGAGGGTCAAGAGAAGAATTTCCTTTAGGAGCCTACATCTTCCAGGGTTTCAGATCTCTGGGCCCTCAATTGTTGCAAAATTTGTAAATCACCTGGTAGGCGCTCTGTATGCCAAGTTCTCCTGCCTTGCTCAGGTCAATACAACCCGCTGAAGAATTTTCCATGAATATATACAGAAGTCCCCTGTTATAATAAGCCTGGGCAAAATCTTCCTCCTTTTCCAGGCAGAAGGTATATTCTTCAATGGCTGCCTGGAAATTCTCCGCCAGGCTGTTTACATAAGCCCTGTTGAACCTGGCATAGATGAAATCAGGATTCAGTTCCACAGCCCGGTTATAATCCTCAATGGCAAGATGATAGTATTCCTGGATAACATCCTGCTGGCTTTCATCAGATGATGGATCAAACTGATTGTTTAGAAGAAGTTCCTGGTTTTCAATGGAATAAATGATTTCTCCAATGGCAAACTGGTGATTTCCGCGAATAAAATATGTGAGATGATTATCAGAGATAGATGTTTCTGCTTCATTAATGATCCTAATGGCATCCCGATATTTCATCTGCCAGCCCATCAGGAGGCTTTCGACGAGGTAATATTCCCGGTCAGTTTCATCTATCCTCAGTACGGAATCAAACTTGTACACGAGTCCGGCTACAATCTTTTCATCGACGATCCCATAATTGTAATTGTCGATTTTAAAATAGATGTTTTTTTCGCTTAGCTGTTCCAGTGTGGCCAGGCCACTAAACCTGCTACTACCGTAAAGATCCCAATCCTGTTTTACTGCAATATGGAACACAGGGATCATCCTGATCTCCTTATCTGCATACTGGACCTTGGATTCAATGACATTGCTTATGGATGTGAAATCATTGTTGAAATCCGTGATCGTCTGGAGGTAGCTTAATTCATCCATTTCATGTTCAGGTACCGCAATTCTCGTCAGGCTGTCGATGATGCGCTGGTCTTCATCATATCCTTTTTGGTTTTGCTGAGCCGCCCTGGTGTAAGCCCTGTTCCTGTAAGCATTTATCAATTTGGGATATAAGTTGATGGCCATGGTGAAATCCTGCTCTGCCCCCGGGTAATCCTCCAGGTTCGATTTGATCAGTCCCCTCAGGAAATATGAATAAATGTTTCGTGGGTTGAGTTGTATTACATTGTCAAAATCCATCAGCGCATCGTTGTATTTTTCCAGATCAAGGTTGAGGATACCCCTGTTGTAATAACATATTGAATTATTGGGATTTAATTCCAGGGCTTTGTTGTATTCTACGATGGCTGAATCATAGTTTCTTACATCCTGATAAGAAAGGGCCAGAAAAAAATGTGCCCGCACATTCGTGGAATCTCCCCTGATCACAGTTTTATATTCGCCGATCGCTTCATGGAATTGCTTGTTATAGTGGTATATGTTCCCTCTGGTAAGATTGCAGGACAGGTTCCTGGGCTTTATCTCTGCGGCTTTGTTGCAATTGATTAAAGCATCTTCGTAATTTTTCTGTAACATATAAATGACGCTCAGATTCAGGTAGGCATTATCCATATACTCATCCAACCTAATGGCAGTCTTGTAATCAGATATAGCACCAAGGGTGTCACCAAATTCAGCATGAAGCCACCCCCGGGTAAGGAAATATTCCGGGTGCCTGTTATCCAGTTCAATGGCTGTAATAAGGTCCTTGAGGGCATCGACTTTATTGCCTTTCTCAATGTTGACCACCGCACGGTAATACATGGCTTCTGTCTTGTATGACTTAAGTTCTATGGCCCTGGTGAAATCCTTTTCCGCTCCTGAATAATCTGATAGCTGATACTTTGCAAGTCCCCTGTAGAAATAGGAATCAGCGTGGTCGGGTTTATAATAAATGATCTGATTAAATAACCTGATGGCCTCGGTATATTCATTGTTCATAAGGTGCTGCCGACCCCTGATGGAATAGTTCCTGACATTTATCTGAGCTGATAATGAGATAGATATTAACGTCAGGGACAAGGCAGCTATCAATACTTTTACTTTGTTAATCATTATTCCTGCTCCCCGATTACAATCTGTTATGGATCAGTTAGAAGCGCTAAACTATATTATAAATAATATATATGAAAGTAATTTTCCCGAAATACTAAGTATCGTGGTTATGACAATAATCCTGCCATATCCAGGAAAGTCTATAAGAACATTTATGGGGATTTTATTGGTAGACAGTCAAATCTACTTTTAGCACTTTACAAGTTGGCTAATTCTTCTAGCCGTCTTATCCGCTCTTCTGTTTTTGGGTGTGTACTAAATAAATTTGCTAAAGATCTCCCTGAGAATGGGTGGACAATAAACATATGAGATGTAGAGGGGTTCCCTCTTAATGGAATTTCTTTCCGCCAGTTTTCAAGCTTTTTTAAAGCACTACTTAAGAACAGAGGGTTGCCAGTAACCTGAGCACCAAATATATCAGCCTTATATTCACGTGTCCTTGAGATGGCCATTCTTATTATTGATGCTGCTAACGGAGCCAGCACTAAAGCTAAAATAAATAGTAAGCCATTTCCCCCACCGGCACTTCTCCTCCCGGTACCAAACCTGGTAGCATAACCCAAAAAAGAAATTGCACCAGCCATCGTTGCTGCAACAGTTCCAATTAATATATCCCTGTTTTTTATGTGGCCCAACTCATGTCCAATTACACCTGCCAGTTCATCAGTTGTCATATTATCAACCAGGCCCTGGGTAAGAGCGACAACGGCATGTTGTGGATTCCTGCCTGTAGCAAAAGCATTTGGCTGCGATTGATTTATGATAAAAACTTTAGGCATTGGCAAATCTGCGTTCCTGGCAAGTTTTTCAACTAATCCATAGATGAGATGATTTTCAGCTACGGGTCTTGCCCTGTAAGCTTTCAATACTATTTTATCGCTAAACCAATAACTAATAAAGTTACCTACTCCTGCAAAAATAAGAGCCATTATGATCCCATTTCTTCCTCCTAATGCTCCCCCTAATGCCATTAGCAAGAAAGTCATTACTGCCATTAAAGCCGCTGTTTTAAAAGCGTTCATAGCAATATTTAGCTTCTTTTAAATACCCTGTATACTAATCCTCAATGGGTGGGATAACCAGTACCTGGCCGGGATAAATTAAATCTGGATTTTTTAGCATAGGTCTGTTTGCTTCAAAAATTACATTGTATTTCATTGCATCACCATATACCCGTTTTGAAATTTTTGACAGGTAATCACCCTTAACAACAGTATAGAACTGTTTTTCGGGCTTAACAACTACCGGCTCCGGTATATTCAAAACCAAGTTGTCGTTTACGCCACTTATCCCGTCAACATTCCCGGCTGCAACAACAATTTTGTTTTTCTCGAGAATACTTGAAACTTCACCCCCAAGGGTCACGGTTTCATCATCCACGGAAACAGTCAGGTCTTTTACCTTAAGTCCATATTTGTTAATATGGTTTACAATTGCTTCCGCTTTTTCCTTTTCGCGGGTAGCTTCACTTTTACCAAAAACTTTTTCTCCGGCTCCTTTTAAGAAAGAAATTAGTCCCATTTGTTTGATTTTAGTTTGAAAATGAATTTAGTTAATATATTCGAATTAAGTTTCAAATGTGCTCGTGAAATTCCTATAAAAATCCGGATCTTCATGGATATTTATTTCATGGTAATAATAAGAAATGATGAACAAACGGGCAAAAAGTTAATTAAATCTTTTGAGTGCTTTTTCAGCCACACTTTCTCCAATTGACAAACAAGCGGTAGCAGCAGGTGAAGGGGCATTCAGGACATTGATGGCCCATTCGTTCTCGGCAAAAACAAAATCATCTAATAATTCTCCGTTCCTGCCAACTGCCAGGGCGCGTACACCGGCATCTCCTGGCAGCAGGTCTTCCTTGCGAATTTCAGGGATTAGTTTCTGCAAACCCTTTGTGAAAGCCCCTTTGTTCATCGACCGGTAATATTCTCCTATACCAAATCCCATGAATTTCAACATAGCCTTTTGGAATCCAGGAAATGCGAGTGATCTGCCAATGTCTTTTAGAGAGATGTCAGACATCTTATAACCTTCTTTCTTAAAAGCCCAAACTGAATTTGGTCCGGCTTCAACTCCTCCTTTTTTCATTCTGGTGAAATGGACCCCAAGCCATGGAAAATCCGGATCCGGAGTTGGATAGATCAGGTTTTTACACAGGTGCTCTTTATCTGCATTAAGTTTTTGATATTCTCCTCTGAATGGTATAATGCGAAGGTCAAGTTTCGGTGTGGTCAATGCTCCGATCTCATCAGAATAGAGTCCGGCTGTATTAATTACGAGCTTTGTAGAGAAGACTTCCCTATCCGTAACAACTTCCGAGTAGCCAGAGTGAGTGTAGATGTTCAGGACTTTCTGGTTCACCAGGATCTCTCCCCCCTGTCGTCCCGTAATGATCTCTGATAGTTTGTTAGCAACATTCTTGAATTCAATGATGCCTGCATATGGGACATCAATCGCCTCCAAACCTTGTACATGAGGTTCTTTTTCCTTCATTTCTTCGGAAGAGATCATACGGATCTTGTCAAGCCCGTTCTTTTTTCCCCTGTCAAAAACTGTTTTAAGGATGGCCTGTTCATTCTGGTTGGTCGCAACAATGATCTTCCCGCAGAGTTCGTAGGGTATGCCTTCTTTATCTGAAAACTCAAGCAATTGCTTGTATCCATTGATGCAATTCACGGCCCGCAGACTTCCAGGTCTGTAATAAATACCTGAATGAATGACACCACTGTTGTTTCCGGTCTGGTGCATTCCGACACCCGGCTCCTTCTCAAGGATCAGTAGTTTGACACCTGGTTTCTGCTCCAGGATCTTATACCCTGTTGCGAGTCCAACGATGCCAGCCCCTATTATCGTAATATCATATTGCATGAATTTGTTTTTTTGGATTGTAAATATCGTAAAGTTCTGCTTAATTAAGATGCTTATTGATTACCTCTTGAAAATTATCCATTATCCCTGTCATAACCGGATGATTGACCGGAAGGGGGTGATCGTTCACCATGGAAACAGGAAGTACATGTAAGGAGGTCCCGGTAAGGAATAGTCCTTCAAGGCCAGGTATTTCATCAAACGGGATTTTTTTCCTGGTAACCTTAAGTGACAAATCACGGCAGATCTCCAATACATAATGCCTGGTTATACCCGGAAGGACGATAGTCTCCGGAGGGGTGATGATGTGTCCGCCCTGAATGCCAAATACGTTTGCTTTACTGGCTTCAGTGATATTTTTCCCGGAGTCCATTAATAGGGCCTCAAAAGCCCCAGTATCATACAATTTATCTGCTACATGCCTGCGAAATTCAGGCCTCCAGATCTTTTTGTTGGGATCTATCCGTTCGAAAGGGTAGGAAATTACCCTGACGCCCTGGTTGTAATCCCGGGAAGAAGGATATCTGTGGTAGACAAAATAGGCCAGGAAATGCTTTGACCCATCTTCCTGGAGGTTCATGACAATTTTTATATTGCCCTTGCTGATCTTGTTCTTTTCCAGGAGGATCTTCAGTATATCATTTATGCCTGCTGTGGTGATCCAGGATTTTATACCAGATATATTCAGGGAATTAAAAAGACGGTTAATATGATCTTCTAAGAATAGGAATCTGCCTTCAACCAGCCTTACTACTTCATACAATGATGTCCCTTTATGGATAAAGTTCTCATCAAAAGACAGGCATTCCCTGACTTCACCGTCAAGCAAATAATATGGTCGGGCACACTCCTTCATGATCGCCCGCAAAAGTAGGAATTTTAGCGCACACCCACACGCACAACCACACTCATGCCTTCATAACCACACCTTTCTATTCATATCTGAGTGTATCTGCCGGATTGCTAAGGGCGGCCCGGACAGATTGCCAGGAAACTGTGATCAAAGCAATGGCCAGGGATAATCCAAATGCCATGGCAAATATCCATACAGTCAATTCAATGCGATACTGGAAATTTTGCAACCATTTGTCCATACCAAACCAGGCAAGGGGCCAGGCTACCAGATTGGAGATGATAACCCATTTGGAAAATTCCCTGATGAACATGTAAACGATGCCATTTACACTGGAACCCATGACCTTGCGTATGCCTACTTCACGCGTTCTGCGTTGTGCCATAAAGGCTGATAGTCCCAAAAGACCCAGTGCAGCAATAAAAATGGTAAGAATGGTAAAATACCTGAAGATGGTACCTATCACTGCTTCTTCCTTATAGTATTCATCGAGATTCTCGGATAAGAATTGATAGTCAAATGGATAATGATCTCCGAAATCCTTCCTTTTTCCATCAACGAATGCAATCACCTCTTCTGTGTTATTCCCGGTAGTCTTGATATTGAAGAGAGGCATACGAATGGGTCTATCCTGCAGGACAAGAACAATTGGTTCAATCTTGTTATGCAGGGAAGCATAATGAAAATCCTTGAATACACCGATGACCTCACCATCCCTTTCCGGTGGGCCATCCAGGTTTATTCCTAACTGCCAGCGCTTTCCCAGTGCATCCTCTCCCCAGCCGAATTCATTTGCAGCTACCTCATTGATGATAAAAGCCTTGGAAATATCTGTGCCCATGGATCTGTCATAGTTGCGGCCTTGAATGATTTCTATATCCATGAGAGCTGCATAATGGTAATCTACCGAGTACCTGTTCACCGCCTTGTCAAGAAGTTCACCTCCATCTCCTTCGATACGCTGTACAACAATGCCGACATTGCTGCCAGGATTTGAATTGGACTGTGCTGCCCCCAGGATCTCGGGATGTGTCATAATCTCTTCGCGGAAAGATTCAAAGCTTTTTCGCAATGTTGTATCCCTTATGGTCATGACCATAATGTTCTCTTTGTCAAAACCCAGGTCAGTGGTTTTCATGAATTTCAGCTGGCCTGAAACGATCATGGTCCCAATGATCATTAACACCGATATGGTAAACTGAATTAGGACCAGTGCTTTTCTGAATGATCCACCACCTTTGCTACCTGTTGCCAATCCCTTCAGGACGACCACCGGATTGAAACGCGAGAGGTATAAGGCAGGATACAGTCCCGATACAACACCCACAACAATGGCGGTAAGCAGACCCGAAAGTACCACTTCTTTCATGGTCAGTATCCCGAAGTGCAATGATTTGCCTGATATGTCATTGAATCCTGCCAGCAATAACTTCACCAGGATCAGGGATAATATAAATGAGATCAGTGTGATGAAAACAGATTCTCCCAGGAATTGCCTGATGAGCATAAATCTTGAAGAACCGGATACCTTTCGCATGCCTACCTCCCTGGAACGACGGGCAGACCGGGCAGTGGCCATATTCATATAATTTATGCTGGCGATAACAAGTATGAACAGGGCGGCAAACATAAAAATATATACATAGGAACGATTGCCTTTTGGCATGTCGTATTCCAGATCCATAGGATTCAGGTGGATGTCAGCCAGTGGTGTGGCCATCAAGTCGAAGCTACCTTTGATCTGGTCGCCTAGCTCTTTCATATATTTATCGTAGAATCCTGGGAATTTATCCAGCACATCCTGCATACTGGCATTCTCTGCAAGCAAGACATAACTGAATATGCCAATGTTCCAGAAAGACCCTGCACTTCGGTCATTGAACCGATCCAACCCGATCCGTTCGGCCAGTGTCGCTGAAGACATCAGCCCGTTGAATTTCATATGTGAATTGCCCGGAAGGTTCCGGATCACCCCGGTGATCTCATAAATATTGTTATCAATATCAGTAAGGTTTTCACCAATGGGATTTTCTTTTCCGAAATGCCGGCTGGCAAAAGTTTCAGTTATCACCATGGTATTTGGTCGGTTTAGTGCCGAAACCGGATCACCATGGGTAAATTCGTGGGTAAACAACTGGAAAAATGTGGAATCTGCAAACCAGATACTATCCTCCTGGAATTCGCGGTCTTTGTCCACAAAGTAGAGGGTCCCGACCGGGGCACACCTGGCATAGTCGATGATTTCAGGATACTCATCCATCAGTGTAGGACCCAGGGGAATCTGGGTGGCCGCAAATTTATGGTTCTTGTTATCCAGGGTGAAATCTGATTCAAGCCTGTAAACACGCTCATGCAGGTCGTGATATTTGTCGTAGGTCAACTCATCCTGGATAAACAGGATGATCAGGATGGTGACAGTCAGGCCTGCAGCCAGGCCAAGAATGTTGATGGCGGAGTAATACCTGTCCTTGACAAGACTCCGCAGAGTGGTCTTAATAAAATTGCGAAACATGGGGAATAGCTCTAATACTCTTTACTCATTATAAAGGTATAATAATTAGACGATTTTTCCTCAATTCCGTTACACAACCTCGTGTGTGCACACTCACACCCAGGTTTTCATGCAGAGGGGAACCTCTTGATATTGTCAAAGAATAATACCTGTCTTTCAGGAGTTTGCGGATGCCGGCAAGGAAATGGATTTTTAACATGAGAAGGATTTACTCTATGATGATTGAAATAAATAAACGTTACACCAGATTTATAGTAACTTTTTGGATGAATTACTCGTAAAGAGAGACTAATTTCGCTTCTCAACTATGTCCAATAAACTGGTGTTTTTTGTCGACGATGACAAATTGATTTTGAACTTGCTTGAATATACATTCAAGAGCAGGGGCGGCATACAGGTGAAAACATTTTTCTCAGGGGAAGAATGCCTGGATCATATGCAATTAAAGCCGGACCTGGTTGTGGTTGACCATATGTTTATGGGGGCCAAGGGACAGATGAACGGGTTGGAGGTGGTAAAGAAAATCAGGGAAATAAACCAGGATGCCACCATCTTTGTGCTATCGGGGCAGGAAGATGAAAACATTATCGCAGATTTCATGCAGAGCGGGGCCAAACAATATATCTCCAAGGATGATTATTTTATCGATACCCTGATTGAGACCATTGAAGCAGAAATGGGTACTGTTCAGTAAACGCTTCATTGGGGATTCACACCAGCCCTGGAAAAAGCTTCAGTAGACTCTAATAGTCAATTAGTTTCGCAAGGAAAAGTCAGAAACGAAAAACTTTTGTAATTTGATTAATTTCTTATACTTTTGCACGACAAAATTTCGGTGCTGTGGGAGGTTTGAGGCAATATACAATCCCGTTCAAGGGTCTGAAGGAAGGAAAGCACGACTTTAATTTTGTTGTTGACAATTCGTTCTTTGAGCAATTCGAATCATCAGAAGTTAAAAAGGGGCTGGTAAATATTCAGGTTGAACTTATCAAGCACAGCCTGTTCCTCGAGCTTCAGTTTGATATCAACGGAAAGATAACAGTAGATTGTGACAGGTGCCTGGAACCTTTTGTGACCAGAATAACTCACCAGGCCATGCTCTATATCAGGTTTGGAGAGATAACCCTCGAGCAGTCAGATGATTTACTGATACTCGCTAATTCGGAAAATGAGGTTCAACTGGATCAATTAATCTATGAATATATCCATCTGGCCCTCCCGATACAGCGCATTCATCCTGAGATCGATGGGATGTCAGGTTGTAATCCCGAGATGATGGAAAAACTTAATGCTTACGATGCTGATGTTTCTGAAAAGGCTTCAGAAGATCCTAGGTGGGAAAAATTAAAAGGACTGATTTAAAAATAATTGATATGGCTCATCCAAAGAGAAAGACTTCAAAACAGAGAAGAGACAAGCGACGGACCCATTACAAGGCTGAATCACCAACCCTTGCTACATGTCCGACTACAGGTACTGTGCACCAATATCACCGTGCCTATTACGTAGACGGAAATCTTTATTATAAGGGAAAGCTTGTAATCGAAGAAGAAGTATAAAATTTCATGCGTATTGGTGTCGATATTATGGGTGGTGATTATGCACCTGATGCGACCCTCCTGGGTGCTGCCCTGGCACGTAAAGAACTACCTGATGATATTGAGTTGGTCTTGTTCGGTGACCAGCATGCAATCGAAGATATCGTAACCCGCGAAGGATATGATCCAAGCGGGTTTACTGTTTTTCATACAACCCATTCCATTCTGATGGAAGATCATCCAGCCAAGGTATTCTCTGACAAACCAAATTCAGGTATTGCCATGGGACTCAGAATGCTCAAACTGGGAGAACTGGATGGATTCGCCTCAATCGGGAATACTGGTGCCATGCTGGTAGGAACCATGCAGATCGTTAATTCCATTCCCGGGGTTATCCGGCCATCCCTGGCCATTCCCATCCCGAATGATCATGGGACACCGACCATATTGCTTGATATAGGATTAAACCCTGACTCAAGACCGGATGTGCTTTACCAGTACGGAATACTTGGATCCCTGTATGCAGAATTGGTGCATGGCATTTCAAATCCTAAAGTGGGACTGCTAAACATTGGAAAGGAAGAAGAGAAGGGGAACCTGCTTACCCGAGCTACCTACCAGGCCATGAAAGGGACTAAAGACTTCAATTTTATTGGAAATGTTGAAGGAAATGACTTCTTTCGAGACAATGGTGTGGATGTAATGGTTTGCGACGGTTTTGTCGGGAATGTTCTGGTAAAGGAAATGGAAGCATTTTATGCCATGCTCAGAAGGAGGAAGATAAAGGATGAATTTACGGACCGCTTTAATTTTGAACGTTATGGAGGTACCCCAATTCTGGGTATCCTTTCAACTGTACTCATTGGGCATGGGATTTCCAACGGGGAGGCAGTAAAAACACTGATATTGCAAACGCGGGATGTTATTGAATCGAACATAATTGGAAAAATCAAGGAGAAATTTCACTAATGACTAAGATAAGAGCTGCCATCACGGGAGTCGGCGGATATGTGCCTGACTATGTACTTACCAATGAGGAGTTGAGTACCATGGTAGATACCACGGATGAATGGATAATGCAAAGGATAGGTATCAAGGAGAGAAGGATATTGAAAGAGCCAGGAAAAGCCACTTCGGATATGGGAGCCAGGGCGGTTCAGGACCTGCTTATCCGGACCGGCACATCCCCTGATGAAATAGATGTACTCATTACGGCTACCGTAACACCAGATATGATGTTCCCTACAGCTTCCAACCTGATTGCTCATAAGACAGGTTTAAAGAATGCATGGACCTTTGACCTGGCTGCTGCATGTTCAGGATTTTTGTTTGCACTCGAAACGGCTACCAATTTCATTGAGAGCGGGAAATATAAAAAAGTGATTGTTGTCGGAGCGGATAAGATGTCAGCCATTGTAGATTATACCGACCGGACTACCTGTCCCCTTTTCGGGGATGCTGCTGCCTGTGTGTTGCTTGAACCGTCCACTGACGAGAACGGCCTGATCGACGTGATGCTCCATGTGGATGGATCCGGTAGTCCGCACCTGCATATGAAAGCAGGGGGATCTCTCCGGCCGGCCTCCCATGATACAGTTAATAACAAGGAGCATGTTGTTTTCCAGGAAGGACAAACAGTATTTAAATTCGCTGTTTCCAATATGGCGGATATATCGGTTGATATGATGAAGAAGCATAATATTACTCCCGAAGAACTTGCATGGCTGGTACCACACCAGGCAAATATGAGAATTATTGAGGCTGTTGCCCGGAGGATGGGAATATCGAAAGACCAGGTTATGATCAACATTCATCGTTACGGAAATACGACGGCAGCAACAATTCCGTTATGCTTATGGGAATGGGAAGATAAACTGAAAAAAGGAGATAAAATCATACTTTCAGCATTCGGTGGAGGATTCACCTGGGGGGCCATCTATTTGAAATGGGCTTATAATGGAGCGCGTAAAGCTTGAACAATCCCATCGCTTTTTATACTTTTATAGCTCAAAGTATTAATCAATACAGTGCATAAAATCCAATCTAATGGCGAAGATTTATAATGAACATGAAGCCAGTGCTATCAATATCATAGGCCTTGGCACACAAATCAACGGAGATGTAAAGTCGAACAGCGACATCAGGGTAGATGGCAGCCTGACAGGAAAACTGATCACCAAAGGGAAAGTGGTAATCGGGGAATCAGGGAAGGTAAACGGTGAAATAAATTGCAAAAATTCTGATGTTGAAGGTTCTATTGAGGGCAAGATAAAAGTCACTGAATTACTGTCACTTAAGACAAAAGCCAGGATAAAGGGAGATATCATAGCGGCTAAGCTGGCCATAGAACCAGGATGCCAGTTTTCCGGTAATTGCGATATGAATACCGGCGGCCAGACAAATGAAGAAACCATCACCATCCAAAACGAAAAAGGACCAAAGCCGGAAGTCAGCCCTAAGTGATTATGGCCGCTATTCCAGCCTTGCTTTTCAAATGATTGCCATCATCCTGGTGGGAGTATTTGGAGGGATAAAGCTGGATCAGATTGTCAGATGGGAATTCCCGGTTTTTACACTGGTTTTTACCGTACTCGCAGTATTTATGTCAATGTATTATGCTGTAAAGGACATTATCAAGTTTAAATAGTTCGGTCCATGTTTGAGTCGCTAAGAAAGTTCACTTTCACACTTATATTCATTGCGCTTATCATCACTGCTCTCGGGTACGGTACATTCCTGTTTTTTGTCCCACAACACTACTTCCCCTATTTCCCTGCCATCCCAGCCTTTCTGCTGCTGGTTACCCTCCTGGTACATGTCTACCTTGTCAGGGCCAGTGAAAACGATACTCGGAAGTTCACAGCCAAATACCTTGGTGCAATGGGACTGAAGATGTTTATTTACATTATATTCCTGGTCGTATTCCTCTTCATTGATACCGCACGGGCAGTTCCATTCCTGGTCTGTTTCCTTGTCACTTATGCCACCTTTACTGCATACGAGGTTATATCCATATTAAATTACCTGAAAAAGGATAAATAAATCTCAGATTAAGGGATGTTTTTATTATTTTTACTGGCTTTACAATGGAAAGGTAAATATTGAAGAGAAAAGCAGTTTCATATATTTTAGGCGGATTACTGTTTGTATTTCTTGTATCTGCCCAGTCAAGCAGGCAACACGAAGCCATCCCGGCAGAGGAGCAGGATGCACACGCTGATCACGGTCAAGCCGATGAAGGGTTTTCACCATCAGATTTTATCTTCGATCACATCCTTGATGCCTATGAATGGCATATCCTTACCTATGACGATTTTCACCTGAGCATTCCACTTCCTGTTATAATATACAGTGATACCAAGGGGTTGAATGTTTTTATGTTCAATAAGTTCCATCATGGCCATGAAGATTATAAAGGATTCAGGTTTGAAAGCCATGGGGAAAATAAGGGCAATATAGTGGAGATCCTGGACGATGGATCTACAGCATTACCCAGATTGGACCTGTCATTTTCTAAAAATGTGCTAGCCATCATGTTCAGCCTCATCCTGTTGTTATGGGTATTCCTGTCTGTCGCAAAAGCATACAGCCGCCGTCCGGATAAGGCTCCAACCGGGATGCAGAACCTGATGGAACCGATTATTTTATTTATCAGGGATGATATTGCCATACCTTCTATAGGCGAGCATAAGTATGAGAGGTTTATGCCTTTCCTTTTGTCTGTCTTCTTTTTCATCTGGTTCAATAACATGATGGGACTGATCCCGATATTTCCGGGAGGTGCCAATGTGACGGGCAATATTACAGTGACCATGGTACTGGCATTGTTTACCTTTGTGATCACCACCATCAGTGGGAATCGGAACTACTGGCAGCATATTATCAATATGCCTGGTGTTCCCTGGTGGGTAAAATTTCCTGTTCCACTCATGCCTGTCATAGAGATCATCGGGATGATGACCAAGCCTTTTGTGCTGATGGTCCGGCTCTTTGCCAATATCGCAGCGGGGCATATCATTGTACTCGGATTTTTCAGCCTGATCTTCATTTTCGGAGAGATGAACGTGGGACTCGGACTGGGGGTTTCTGTGCTGAGCCTGGCTTTTACAATTTTCATGACCATGCTTGAATTGCTGGTGGCCCTGATACAGGCCTATGTTTTTACATTACTTTCAGCCATTTACTTTGGTATGGCAACGGAAGAGCATCATTAATATAGAATTTGTTTTTATTCATTTAATAGTTTTTTATCATGAGTACATTAATGGTTATTATGGAAGCAGCACTCGGGAACCTGGGTGCCGCCCTTGGAGCAGGGATCGCTGTTCTCGGTGCCGGACTTGGCATCGGTAGGATTGGTGGTACTGCCATGGAAGCCATTGCCAGACAACCGGAAGCTGCCGGAGACATACGGTCAAATATGATCGTTGCTGCCGCCCTGATTGAGGGTGCAGCCTTCTTTGCTATCGTTGTTTGTCTTTTGATCCTCTTTATGGCACCGGCAGCTGCTGATGAAAAATTCCTGCATGGTTCTGCGATTGGCAGATCCATGCAGGATTGGTTTAAATTTTTAAAATCAATCATATGCGACTTGTAACTCCTGATATTGGAACCATTTTCTGGATGCTGCTGATGTTCATCATCGTGCTGACCATCCTGAAAAAGTTTGCCTGGAAACCCATTCTGAATGCTCTCAGGAATCGTGAGAATTCCATTGAGGAATCCCTGCGTTCCGCTGAGAAGGCCAAAAAGGAAATGGAAAAACTGCAGGCAGACAATCAAAAGATCATGGCTGAAGCACGGAAGGAGAGGGATAAAATGCTGAAGGAAACAAAGAAAACCAGTGAAATGATCCTGAATGAGGCAAAAAATAAGGCTGGTGAAGAATCCAAGAAAATCATTCAATCTGCAAGGGTTCAAATAGAGAATGAAAAAGATGCTGCCATTGCTGAAATTCGAAACCAGGTAGCAGATTTATCAGTGGAGATTGCAGAGAAGATCCTGCAGGAGAAACTCAAAAATGACAAGGTTCAGCAGGAGCTGATGGTAAAGCTTCTGAAAGATGTTAAAATGAACTAGGAATGAAGGTTGGCAAGATAGCAGTGAGATATGCCAGGGCACTGTTCCTGAGTGCAAAGGAACAAAGTATACTGGACGAAGTTAGAAAAGACATGGAGATGATCTTTACTGCTGTTAGTGATTTGGCGGATGTTAAAAACCTGCTTGAGAGTCCGGTTGTAGAAACAAGGAAAAAGACAGCCATTCTGGTCTTATTGTTTGAGGGCAAGATAGGTGACTTGTCCTTGGATTTTATCCGGCTGGTATCTGGCAATAACCGGGAGGAATACCTGGCTGCTATCTGCAGGCACTACATTAAATTGTACAAAGAGGAGAAAGGGATCAAGATTGCCAGTATTGAGACCGCAAGCCCGCTTACCAAAGAAATCAGGCAGGAGATGCTTACTATCATCACCAGGGCTTTCAATGCTGAAATCGAATTGCATGAGGAGGTAAAAAAAGATCTGATTGGGGGATTTGTTCTCCGGGTTGAAGACAAACAGCTTGATTCCAGTGTGAAGGGGAAACTGGCGAGGATAAAAAAAGAATTACATAAATAAATTTTCATAACATATAAATATTTGATCAATGGCTGGAATAAAACCCGCTGAAGTATCTGAAGTACTTAAGAAACAACTTGAAGGAATAAAGACAACTGAAGAACTTGAAGAAGTTGGTTCCGTTCTTCAGGTCGGTGATGGCATTGCCAGGATTTATGGATTGAGCAATGTGCAATCAAGTGAACTGATAGAGTTCGAAAATGGCGTCGTCGGGATGGTGCTTAACCTCGAGGAGGATAATATTGGTGCCGTTCTGTTCGGGTCAACGGAAGAGATCGGGGAAGGTGACCTAGTGAAAAGAACCGGCCGGATAGCTGCCCTTGAAGTTGGGGAAGGGCTTCTTGGCAGGGTGATCAATACCCTTGGTGATCCCATAGATGGCAAGGGACCTGTCAAAGGGGAAAAGATGGTATTACCGCTGGAAAGAAAGGCCCCCGGGGTTATCTACCGCCAGCCGGTTAACGAACCCCTGCAGACCGGTATCAAGCCCATTGATGCCATGATCCCCATCGGAAGAGGACAACGGGAATTGATCATTGGTGACAGACAGACCGGGAAAACAGCCATTGCCATTGACACCATCATTAACCAGAAAGAGTTTTTCGAGAAAGGAGAACCGGTTTATTGCATCTATGTAGCCATTGGACAAAAAGGATCCACCGTTGCCAATATAGCAGCCACCCTCGAGCATCATGGTGCCATGAATTACACAGTCATAGTGTCAGCCACTGCTTCTGATCCGGCTGCGATGCAGTTTTATGCACCTTTTGCAGGGTGTACCATTGGTGAGTTTTTCAGAGATACCGGAAGACCTGCTCTCATTATCTATGATGATCTGTCAAAGCAGGCTGTTTCATATCGTGAAGTATCCCTGCTGCTGAGAAGACCACCCGGAAGAGAGGCTTATCCAGGGGATGTTTTTTACCTGCATTCCAGATTGTTGGAAAGGGCTGCAAAAATCGTTGAATCAGATGAAATTGCCAGCCAGATGAACGATCTTCCCGAGGTATTGAAGCCTGTTGTCAAGGGAGGAGGGTCCCTGACAGCTTTGCCCATTATTGAGACCCAGGCCGGAGATGTTTCAGCCTATATCCCGACCAATGTTATTTCCATCACAGACGGGCAAATCTTCCTTGAGTCTAACCTTTTTAATTCAGGTGTCAGGCCTGCCATCAATGTGGGGATTTCAGTATCAAGAGTAGGAGGTAAAGCCCAGATCAAAGCGATGAAAACAGTGGCAGGTACCCTGAAACTGGACCAGGCATACTACCGGGAACTGGAGGCTTTTGCCAAGTTCGGCTCGGACCTGGATAAAACGACCCTTTCAACGCTCGATAAGGGTGCCAAGAATGTTGAGATCCTTAAACAGGGACAGTACTCCCCACTCTCTGTGGAAAAGCAAATAGCCATTATATTTTGTGGAACCCATGGATTGCTGATGAATGTACCGGTGGAAAGGGTAAGGGAGTTTGAAGAGGAATTTCTCGACCTTCTTGAGCTTAAACACAAAGACCTGTTGGAAGAATTAAGGAAGGGTATACTTAAGGAAAAAGAAGAAAAAGTGCTTGAAGAAGTCGCCAGGGAGGTCGCTTCCAGATACGAGGAGACAGCGTAAATGGCTAACCTGAAAGAAATCCGCAATCGAATTGCATCGGTAACTTCCACCAGGAAGATCACCTCTGCAATGAAAATGGTATCTGCGGCGAAACTTCGGAAGGCGCAGGAGGCTATCATACAGATGAGGCCTTATGCCGACCGACTGCATACCATCCTTACCAATCTGAGCGATTCCATCAGGGGAGAGGAAGATAATCCATATGCCACTGAACGGGACTTGGAAAAGGTATTGATCGTGGTAATTGCTTCTAACAGGGGACTCTGTGGTGCTTTCAATTCATTTGTTGTAAAACGTGCCATGCAGGTAGCATTTGAGGACTTCGGGAAACTGATGCAGGAAAGAAAAGTGGATTTCTACGCCATTGGGAAAAGGGGATCTGAATTTTTCAGAAAAAACAAATACCCGCTTGTAGGCGTAAAGAATGAGCTTTTTGATGACCTTACATTTGAAAATGTAATGCCGGTTGCCGAGGGGATCATGGATCAGTTTACAGCCGGAGAATATGACCGGGTAATGCTTGTGTATAACCAGTTTAAAAATGCTGCTGTCCAGATCCTTACTACAGAACAATTCCTGCCGGTGCTTATTCCGGAAAAAACGGACGGGGATAGCAAATATGCAGATTATATTTATGAACCTTCCAAGGAATACATCATCAGAGAACTGATACCAAAATCCCTGAAAATCCAGTTTTACAAGGCTTTGCTTGATTCACATGCGGCAGAACATGGGGCAAGGATGACTGCCATGCATATGGCAACAGACAATGCCACAGATCTGCTTCGTGAATTAAACCTGAACTATAATAAGGCCCGTCAGGCAGCCATTACCAATGAAATTCTCGAAATCGTCTCGGGCGCAGAAGCTTTGAAAGGATAGGTCTGGCTTTAGTACTCATCCCAGTGTTTAATGGTAATTTCTTCTTCCTTGATAGTGCAAAAGGCTATGATAAAGGCACTGGCAAGTCGTGCATTGGTGATAAGCGGGATATTATAGTCCACCGCATTTCGCCTGATGGAGTAGTCATTGCTTAATTCATCCGAGGTGAGATCCTTGGGGATATTGATCACCAGGTCTATCATTTTGTTTTGAAGATAGTCCAGGGTATTAGGCTTTTTATCCTCATCCGGCCAGGCGAGTATTGTTGAATCAATGTTATTGAGTCTAAGAAAGTCAGCAGTACCCTTTGTGGCAAACAGATTGTAACCCTTTTCTGCGAGTATTCGGCAGCTGTTGATCAGTTCTACCTTGGATCGCATGGGACCGGTAGACAGGAGGATATTTTTTTTAGGGATGGTGTAACCCACAGAGAGCATGGCTTTCAGTATGGCCTCATAAAAATTTTCCCCTATACAACCGACTTCTCCCGTGGAGGACATGTCAACCCCAAGCACGGGATCTGCCTTTTTCAGTCGGGAAAAGGAGAATTGCGGGGCTTTAATCCCAATATAATCCAAGTCAAAGATGGATTTGTCCGGCATATCATAAGGAAGGTCAAGCATGACTTTGGTGGCTATATCGATAAAATTGGACTTCAGTACCTTGGATACAAAAGGCATGCTGCGTGATGCCCGAAGGTTACATTCAATGACCTTGATGTCATTGTCCTTGGCAAGGAACTGCATATTAAACGGTCCGGTGATATTCAGTGCCTTGGCGATGTCACGTGATATTTTCTTGATCCGGCGGACTGTTTCAAAATAGATTTTCTGTGGAGGGAAGACCATGGTAGCATCTCCGGAATGGACGCCTGCAAACTCCACATGTTCTGAAAGTGCATAGACCAAAAGTTCTCCATTCTTGGCCACAGCGTCGATCTCAATTTCCTTGGCCTGCTCGATAAACTCTGAGACAACGACAGGATACTGCTTGGATACTTTTGCAGCAAGGCTCAGAAAATGTTCTAGTTCTTCTTTGTTGGATACAACATTCATGGCCGCCCCTGACAGCACATAGGATGGACGGATCAATACGGGAAACCCAACCAGGTTGATGAAATTATTAGTTTCCTCTACACTTGTCAGTTCCTTCCACCTGGGTTGATCTATGCGCAATTCGTCGAGCATCGTGGAAAACTTATGCCTGTTCTCAGCATTATCGATCGATACAGGTGATGTTCCAAGGATATGGACATCCTGATTATGCAGCCGCATGGCCAGGTTATTAGGGATCTGTCCCCCCATGGAAACAACCACTCCCTTGGGCGCTTCCAGATCAACCACATCCATTACGCTCTCGAAGGAGAGCTCGTCAAAATACAGGCGGTCACAGACATCGTAATCAGTACTTACAGTCTCGGGATTATAATTGATCATGATGGAGCGGTATCCCTGTTCGTTCAGGGTATATAAGGTATTCACACTGCACCAGTCAAATTCCACACTGCTGCCAATACGGTAAGCTCCTGAGCCCAGTACAATAACTGATTGATTATCCTGTGCAAAATCAATATCATGCTCATCTCCGCTGTATGTCATGTACAGGTAGTTGGTCAAAGCCGGGTATTCGGCAGCAAGGGTGTCTATCTGTTTAACAACAGGAAGGATATTCTGCGCCTTCCGGTGTGACCTGACTTCAAGCATTTTCTCCTGTATGCTATCGGGATCCGGGTCCAAAACATGCCTGGCAACCTGGAAATCAGAGAACCCAAGGATCTTTGCCTTTCGCAGTTCCTCATTGGGAAGATCATCAAGGGATTTGTATTGCTCGAGCAGGTTTTTATGGTTAAAAATATTTTGCAATTTTACCAGGAACCATTTGTCGATCTTTGTCAATTCAAAGATCTGGTTCACCGTATATCCCTTCTCAAAAGCAGCTGCAATGACAAAGATCCGCATATCGGTTGGCTGGGTAAGCTCCCGTTCAATGTCTTCGAATTCCAGGTCCCGGTTACCGGTGAAGCCATGCATGCCCTGACCTATCATACGAACCCCTTTCTGAATAGCCTCCTCAAAGGTTCGGCCGATAGACATCACTTCGCCTACGCTTTTCATTGAGCTGTCGATGAGCTTGCTTACGCCCATGAATTTATTCAGGTCCCATCGGGGGATCTTGCATACAATATAATCCAGTGCCGGTTCAAAGAAGGCAGAAGTGGTTTTGGTGACCGAATTTTTCAATTCATGCAGACCGTATCCTAGTCCCAGTTTAGCTGCAACAAAGGCCAGAGGATATCCTGTGGCTTTGGATGCCAGAGCACTGGATCTTGACAGGCGGGCATTCACCTCTATGACCCTGTAATCTTCTGAATTCGGGTCAAGGGTATACTGGATATTGCATTCACCAACAATGCCTATATGACGGATCACCTCAATGGATAATCGCCTGAGCTTATGGTACTCACTGTTGGTAAGTGTCTGGGAAGGGGCGACGACGATGCTTTCACCGGTATGTATTCCCAGGGGATCAAAATTCTCCATGTTACACACCGTAATGCAATTGTTATAAGAATCCCGGACAACTTCGTATTCAATCTCCTTCCATCCTTTCAGTGATTCTTCAATGAGGATCTGTGGAGAATACGACAGGGCTTTGGATGCCAGTTTTACCAGTTCATCTTCATTAGTGCAGAATCCGCTTCCCTGTCCCCCAAGCGTATAGGCAGCCCGGATAATGATAGGATACCCAAGGTTGGCTGCTGCTACTTTGGCTTCTTCAATGGACTCAACAGCCTGGCTATGAGGGGTTTTGACATCAATTTCATTGAGTTTGTTGACAAAGATTTCCCGGTCTTCTGTATCAATGATGGCCTGGATGGGTGTTCCCAGTACCTTCACATTGTACTTCTCAAGGATCTTTTGCTTATAAAGTTCAATCCCACAATTCAATGCTGTTTGTCCACCGAAAGACAACAGGATCCCATCAGGATTTTCCGTGTCAATCACTTTTTCCACGAAACCCGGGGTAACTGGCAGAAAGTAAACCTTGTCGGCGATTTTTTCAGAGGTTTGGACAGTGGCGATATTGGGATTGATCAAAACGGTGGAAATACCTTCTTCCCTGAGTGCTTTCAGTGCCTGGGATCCTGAATAATCAAATTCACCGGCTTCGCCTATTTTCAGAGCTCCTGATCCAAGTACTACAACCTTCCGGATTTCTTCTTTCATATGCGCACAAAAGTATAAATATTTTACTTAAAGATATGGTATTTTAATAAAAATGTATATTTTTGCAAATCAAATGTATAAATATACAGTATGAAATCCAAGACCCAACGCTTACTTGCCATTCGCAGGCTAATTGAAAAGGAGGCTGTTGCCAGCCAGGATGAATTATTGTCCATGTTGAAAGAGGAAGGATTTGAAGTGACGCAGGCAACATTGTCGAGGGACTTGAAATTTCTTGAGGCAGGAAAGATCCCTGACAAGGAGAGGGGATATATATACGTGCTGCCTCGGGGAAAACAACAGAACAAGCAGTACAGGCAATGATGGGAAATTTCCCTTTGAACGGGTTTATTTCCATAGAATTTGCCAGGGATTTGGCGGTTATTAAAACCCATCCCGGGTATGCGCAAAGCATTTCCTCTGCCATAGATGAAATGGATGCTTATGAGATCATGGCAACCATTGCTGGTGATGATACCATCCTCCTGATCCCACGTGAAGATGTGGGAAGGGAAGATATCAGAAATGCACTGGCATTGTTATTTCCTGTTGAACAATTATAGATACTAGAGATATGGAAAAGTTTATTATTACGGAAGCGGGCGAAGGTCATCTGGACTATGTCCCGGATATTGAAAAAGCCATTGAGGAAGCTGCCAAGGTGAAGGGTACGGGGCTGGCAAAAAGATCTCCTGAATACCTCACGAAAAAAATGCAGGAGGGCAAGGCCATTATTGCCATCACCGACAGCGGAGATTTTGCCGGGTTCTGTTATATAGAGTCATGGGGACATGAAAAATTTGTGGCCAATTCAGGTTTGATTGTTCTGGAGAAATACAGGGGATACGGACTGGCCATGAAGATCAAGGCCAGGGCATTCCTTTTGTCCAGAAAAGTTTTTCCGGGTGCCAAAATGTTTGGATTGACCACCAGCCTGGCGGTAATGAAAATAAATTCCGCACTGGGTTATAAACCTGTTACCTTCTCGGAACTGACAGATGATGATGAATTCTGGAAGGGCTGCCACAGCTGTGCATACTATGATATATTGTTCCGGACAAACAGGACCCACTGCCTGTGCACTGCGATGTTGTTTGATCCTGAGAAGGATAAGTCTGGACCCATTCGAGGCAAGAAATTGAAGAAAAATGGGAAACACGTAGCTAAAAAGAAAACAAATATAAAATCTAAATAGAATGAAACAGAAAGTAGCATTGGCATTTAGCGGGGGATTAGACACATCCTTCTGTGTCAAATACCTGAGCCTGGAAAAGAACCTTGAAGTACATTCAGTATTTATTAATTCTGGTGGCTTCAGTAAGCAGGAAGAGGAGCAAATTGAGAAGCGGGCAAGGTCACTGGGTGTGGCAACACATATTAACATAGATGTTATCGGAGACTTATTACCAGAAATGCATCCGCTACCTGGTTTACGGGAACATGATGAGGAACTATCATTATCCCATGTCCGTTAGTTCGGAAAGGATCTTCCAGGCCATGGCCGTAGTAGAATACGCACAACAGCAAGGCATAAATATCGTGGCACATGGAAGTACCGGTGCCGGCAATGACCAGGTCCGGTTTGATATGATTTTCCAGATCCTGGCGCCCGGGATAGAGGTTTTGGCCCCCATACGTGAACTTAAATTGTCAAGGGAAGCTGAAGTTGAATACCTTCAGAAAGTCGGTTTCAACGAATCCTTTGAAAAACATGCTTACAGTATCAACCAGGGACTCTGGGGAACTACTGTTGGGGGGAAGGAAACCCTGACATCCCAACAGGGTCTGCCAGAGGAAGCTTACCCCTCCCAGTTGAAAGATCATAAGCCCAGGGACCTGACCATTGAATTCGACAAAGGGGAAATTGCAGGTGGTACAGATACCATCCGCCGGATACAAGGGGAGGCTGCCGCATTTGCCATTGGCCGTGGGATCCATATGGGGGAGACCATCATAGGGATCAAGGGGCGTGTTGGGTTTGAAGCAGCAGCTCCGGCCATCATAATCCGTGCCCACCAGGAACTGGAGAAACATACCCTGGGGAAATGGCAAGCCTATTGGAAAGGACAGCTCTCAGAATGGTATGGCATGATGTTGCATGAGGGCCAGTACCTGGATCCTGTCATGCGGAATATTGAAAAATTTCTGGAAGACACCCAGCTGTTTGTCTCTGGAAAAGTGTATCTTACGCTCCGTCCATATGCCTTCGAAGTGAATGGGATTGAATCGGAACATGACCTGATGAAAGCTTCGGGAGCAACATATGGCGAGATGCATGAAGGATGGAGCGGAGAGGATGTCATAGGATTCACCCGGATCATGAGTAATCCTGCCAGGCTATATCATTCATTGCATCCATATAAATCTTAAAAAGGGTAGAAAATGAAGGAAAAAATTGCAATCCTGGGGGGGGGCAATATTGGAAAAGCCATAGCCAAAGGCCTCCTGGCATCCGGAAATTATCCGGCAGAAAATCTGGTTGTAACTGATTTGAACTTATCTTATCTGGACGAGCTGAAAGCTGATGGAATATCTGTGACAACGGATAATATTGAGGCTGTCAGGTCATCGGAAATTGTCATTCTTTGTGTTCAGCCAACACAGGTTACGGATCTGATAAAGGAGATCAAAGATGCGATTGATCCGGATAATCAGATCCTTGCCTTTGTGATTGCAGCCTATGAGGTAAATGATATCCGGGAATTAATCGGCAAGCAGGTAAAGGTGGTCAGGGTGATGCCCAATACAGCCATCGCCATCCGTGAATCCATGACCTGCTTGTCTACCCACGAGGGTGCTGAGATTGCATTGGACAAAATCAAGGCTATTTTTGACCATCTCGGTACGACCATGGTGATCAGGGAAAAATTGATGGGGGCGGCCACCATCCTGGGTGCTTGTGGCATTGCCTATTTCCTTAGGTTTATACGCGCAGCTTCACAGGGTGGCATTCAGGTTGGTTTTCATGCTGATGAAGCACAGACTCATTGCCGCACAGACTGCACGCGGGGCAGCCTCACTATTGCTAGAGACAGGCAATCATCCCGAAGATGAAATTGACAAGGTGACCACCCCCAGGGGATGTACCATCGCCGGACTGAATGAGATGGAGCATTTTGGGCTCAGCTCAGCAGTGATCAAGGGGATCATCACCTCTTATAATGAAATTGAAAAACTGAAATAGTTCCACTATGGACCTGGATGCCTGTCAGGATATGGCTGTGGGCCTGGTAAAGGAGTTGATCAGGAATCCTTCTGTAAGCCGGGAAGAAAAGCAGGCTGCAGATCTGCTGGAAGTATTCATGGAAGGGCATGGCCTGAAAGTAAATCGCAGGCATCATAATCTGTGGTCCCTGCACCAGGCCTCAGATGACCTGCCGACCATCCTGCTCAATTCACACCTGGATACTGTCCGGCCCGTGGCAGGATGGAAGAGGGATCCTTTCGTACCCATGGAGGAGGAAAACAGGATCTATGGACTGGGGAGCAATGATGCCGGTGGACCCCTGGTTTCCTTATTGGCTTGTTTTCTCTATTATTCCGGGAGGCAGGATAATCCGTTTAACCTGATTTTTGCTGCGAGTGCCGAAGAAGAGGTTTCAGGGGAGAATGGTGTGACAAGCATCCTTAATGACCTGGGAAAAGTTGACCTGGGCATTATAGGAGAACCTACCATGAACCAGATGGCGGTGGCAGAAAAAGGACTGATGGTAATCGATGGGAAGGGGCATGGAAGCAGTGCCCATGCAGCTATGGGAAAAGGTAAAAATGCCATATATGAGGCCATGAAGGACATTGACTGGATGTCCGGCTATCAATTTGAGCAGATATCTGACTGGCTAGGGCCGGTTAGCATGCAGGTGACCATGATAGCCTCCGGGACGCAGCATAATGTGGTGCCCGATCAGTGTAGCTGGGTGGCGGATATCAGGACCAATGAGCATTATTCCAATGAAGCCGTTTTTGAGGTCATTCAACAACATACGAAGGGGGATGTAAAGGCTCGGTCATTCAGGCTGAATCCGTCTTTTATTTCAGGAGAGCATCCGGTGGTGAAACGTGGGACTGAACTCGGACTGAAAAGCTATGGATCAATGACCCTATCAGACCAGGCCCTGATGTCTTTTCCGACCCTGAAGATTGGCCCCGGGGATTCAAACCGCTCGCATACGGCAGATGAATATATCTGTGTTGACGAGATCAGGCAGGGGATACAAAATTATATTCAATTGCTGGAAGGATTGCAGATCTAAATCCAAAACCATGGATCAATGAAAAAACTTTGGGAAAAAGGAGTTTCCGTAAATAAAGAGATAGAAGAATTTACTGTTGGCAGTGACCGGGAACTGGACCGCTCCCTGGCAAGGTATGATATCTTGGGTACCCTGGCTCATGCTGCCATGCTCAAATCCATAGGGATCCTGTCCGGTCCTGAGCATGAGGACCTGAAGGGAGCACTTTTAAACATGTACAGTAAAGCAGTGGAAGGTAAATTTTTCATTGAGCCGGGGGTAGAAGATATCCATTCCCAGGTAGAGAAAAACCTCACTGAAAAACTGGGAGATACTGGCAAAAAGGTTCATACTGGCCGCTCGAGGAACGACCAGGTGGCAGTGGATTTGCATTTATACATAAGGGATGAGATTCGAAAAACTGTTGAGCTTGCCAGGGATCTTTTCAATGCACTGATGATCCTGGGCAGGGAACACCAGGCTGCATTAATGCCTGGCTATACCCACTTCCAGGTGGCCATGCCGGCCAGTTTTGGATTATGGTTTACTTCCTTTGCTGAAGATATAACGGATGATATGATCCTACTGCAGGCTGCTTTTCAGATAGCCAATCAAAATCCACTGGGTGCCGGGGCAGGATTTGGATCATCCATCGCATTGAACAGGCATTTGACAACCGAACTACTGGGCTTTGAATCCCTTCGCTACAATGTGATGCATGCCATGATGTCAAGGGGAAGACTGGAAAAAATCACTGCCCAATCCCTCTCATCCCTTGCCGGAACACTGGCCAGGCTTGCCCAGGATGTCACCCTGTACATGGGACAAAACCATGATTTTATTTCCTTTCCGGAAGAGTATACTACAGGTTCCAGTATCATGCCCCATAAAAAGAATCCTGATGTTTTCGAATTGATCCGGGCTAAGTGTAACCGGATTAAATCCCTTCCTATGGAGGCGGACCTGGTAATAAGCGGCCTGCCCAGTGGATACCATAGGGATTTCCAGGTATTGAAAGAAAATATGATGAAGGCTTTTTCGGAAATTCAGGCCTGCCTTTACATGGCAGAAAAGGTCCTCCTTCAGGTGAAGATCCGGGAGGATATTCTGGAGGATCCCGTGTATAGGCATATTAGCAGTGTAGACAAGGTAAACCAGCTGGTGATGAAAGGTATACCATTTCGTGAAGCATATCAGGAAATAGCCAGGCAGATTCGCAATCAAACCTTTATCCCTGAGGATAAAATTGCACACACGCATGAAGGCAGCCTTGGAAACCTTTGCCAGGAAGAGATCCGTCAAAAAATGGATAAAAGACTGGGCTCATTCGGCTTTGACAAGATAGCCCAGGCTTTGCAAAAATTGTTGGAAGATTAAAGAAAGGATTTATTATAATGACAGAAAACAGAGCCAGGTTGGCTGGCAAGACAAGGATAGTGATAAAGGTGGGTACCACCACCCTTTCCCATCCCGGTGGAAGAATGAATTTCACAAGGATGGAAAAGCTCACCATGGTATTATCTGATCTGATGAGTTGTGGCAAGGAGGTGATCCTTGTTTCATCGGGGGCCATTGGTGTTGGAGCAGGAAGACTGAAAATGGATGCTCCTCCTGATGGACTCGTGGCGAGGCAGGCGCTGGCTGCTATAGGGCAGGCAGAGCTAATGCGCATATACCAGAAGTTTTTTGACGAATATCACCAGATGGTGGCGCAGGTACTCTTGACTCCTGAGGGACTTGATGATGAGACCAGGAGGATGAATGCCCAGAATACCCTGAAGCAACTCATAACGATGAAGATCATACCCATTGTAAATGAGAACGATACGGTGTCAACCAAGGAGATACAATTTGGTGATAATGACAGCCTTTCAGCCCTGGTCGCGGGACTCATAGATGCGGATCTGTTGATCATCCTGACGGATATTGATGGTTACTATGCAACAGATCCCAAAGAGGATGCGCAGGCTGAGATGTTGTCTGAGGTATATGAGATTACTGAAACCATTGAAATGGCGGCACAGGGTTCCGGATCCTCCTTTGGGAAGGGTGGCATGGTTACCAAGATCAATGCCGCAAAGCTCTGCAGGGAGAACGGCATCGATACCCTGATCCTGAACGGGCAAAACCCGAAAAACATACTCAAGGCCATTGAAGGCCATGAGATCGGAACGCTCTTTACTACTGTATAATAATCATCAAATCTTATGGAAGAACTGATTATAAAAGGGAAGAAAGCCAGGGAAGCATCAAGGTTCCTGGCCATGGCTTCTACTGCCGATAAGAACAGGGTCCTTGGGCAAGTTGCAGAAGGTCTTGTCCAGGGCTCAGAAAATATTCTGACGGCCAACAGGGGCGATATGGCAGATGCCGAAAAAGCCGGTTTGAAAGGTGCCATAATGGACAGGCTTCTTTTAACGGAAGACAGGATTAAATCCATGGCTGAGGGACTGACAGCCATTGCAGCGTTGGAGGACCCCGTCGGGGAAGTACTGGCCATGAGGAAAAGGCCAAATGGATTGGTGATTGGCCAGAAACGGGTGCCCATGGGTGTGATTGGGATTATTTATGAATCGAGGCCAAATGTTACAGCCGATGTATTCGGACTCTGCCTGAAAACGGGTAATGCAGCCATCCTGAGGGGTGGGAAGGAGGCCTATGCTTCCAACAGGGCCATTACAGGCATCATTCAAAAGGCACTGGTTGAAGAAGGTTTTCCTGCTGAATGCCTCCAACTTGTGGAAAATACCAGCAGGGACAGCGCGGTTGCCCTCATGCAATTGGACCAGTACCTGGATCTGCTGATCCCACGGGGAGGGGCGGGACTGATACGGGCAGTAGTGGAAAACAGCCATGTACCCGTTATCGAGACCGGGGTTGGGAATTGTCATATTTATGTTGATGAGTCAGCTGACCTGGATAAAGCAGTCGCCATTACCCTCAATGCGAAGATCCAGCGGCCAGGGGTATGTAATGCCGTAGAAAGCCTGCTGGTCCATGAAAAAATAGCTGGTGAATTTTTGCCCCGGGTGGGAGCCGAATTGATAAGTCATAAAGTTGAGATACGCGGGGACAAGGCCGTTTGCCAGTTGATCGATGGGGCCATACCGGCGACGGATATGGACTGGGAAACAGAATTTCTCGATCTGATTATATCAGCTGCACTCGTACCTTCCATGGATGATGCCATAAACCATATCCAGCAATACGGGTCTGGTCACAGCGAAGCCATCATTACTGAAAACTATTCCAGGGCACAGGCTTTCCTGAACAAAGTGGATGCTGCCGCCGTTTATGTTAACGCTTCTACCCGCTTTACGGATGGTTTTGAATTCGGGTTTGGGGCAGAGATCGGGATCAGTACACAAAAACTACATGCCCGGGGTCCAATGGGACTGAAAGAGCTGACTTCCACAAAATACATCATTTACGGTGATGGGCAAATCAGGGAATAATTCACTTATCTTTTTGACTGTTCGATCAGGTCCATAAACTGGTCGAAAAGAAAATCCGTATCCATTGGTCCACCCGAAGCCTCCGGATGAAATTGTGTGGAAAAGAAGGGCTTGGACTGGTGTATCATGCCCTCATTGGTTTCATCATTTAGATTGATAAAATAAGGTTTCCAGTCTGCACTCAGCGTATTGTTATTGATCGCAAACCCATGGTTTTGAGAGGTGATGTAAGCATGGTCCGTACCGATTTGCAATACAGGTTGGTTGTGGCTTCTGTGACCGTACTTCAGCTTGTAGGTATCCGCTCCTGATGCCAGTGCCATCAGCTGGTTGCCAAGGCAGATGCCCATGATCGGCGTATCCTGTGAAAACGCCCTGGTAAGATTCCGTACAGTATCCAAACATTTTTTGGGATCACCCGGACCATTTGAAATAAAAAGCCCGTCATAGGACTCTTCGAGAAAGTCATAATCCCAGGGGACCCGGATAACGGTAGTATCGCGTTGCAGTAAATAGCGAATGATATTGTATTTCACCCCACAATCTATTAGCAGGATCCTGTGTTTTCCGTTTCCATAGACCTCCTTTTTGGAGACACTCACCTGTGATACCAGATTATCCTGGTTAGGATCGTAGAGTGCAATATCTTCATCATCCTGGATGATCTTGCCAAGCATGGTCCCTTTTTCCCTGAGGATTTTTGTCAGGTGTCGAGTATCAATACCGTAGATGCCAGGAACCTCATGTTCATGCAGCCACTCGCCCAGACTCTTTTTCGCATTCCAGTGGCTGTACTCCATTGAATAATCCGATACGATCAGTCCCGAGATATGCAGACGGTCGGATTCAAAATGTTTGAATAAGTTCTCCTCCAACTCTTCATCCGGCACTCCGTAATTACCAATCAAAGGATAGGTAAGTACCAGGATTTGTCCTTTATAAGAAGGGTCGGTAAGGCTTTCAGGATAGCCTGTCATGGCTGTATTAAATACTACTTCCCCGGAGATTGACCGGTCTTTACCGAAAGATATTCCGGGGAATTCTGATCCATCTTCCAAAACCAGTCTTTTTCGTTTGCGCTCAGTCATCTGCCCTGATTTATTCATTAGCTAGCATTGATTCTATGATCTTCTCAGCTTGTTCGGGTGCGATACGCTTGGCGATTATCTCTTTGTCCCCGTTGAGTACAAACAATTGAGGAGTAGTCATGATATCATAGATGTTCTTGTAGGTAAAATCATATGGATTCCAGCAATTGACCCAGTCATAAAAGCCATTTTCATTAATATAGTCAATCCATTTCACCTTGCCCTCCTCTCCTGAGAGGGTATTTACAGCCACCACCTCTATTCCTTTTGTTTTCATCCGTTTATAGGCCTCATATAATGCAGGTGTGGCTTTTTTACAATGTCCGCAGTCGGCTTCCCAAAAATACAGGATGGTATACTTTGCATCTATATCATATAGCTGGAAGAACTTTCCAACGTAAGGATTTTTTTTCAAGTCTTCATTTTCGAGCGACTGGATAAAATGTTCGCTATACACCTCAACCAGCTGGATATCAGTGGCTTTTGCTCCGATCAATGTGGGTTTGGATTTTTTTACCCTTTCCTTCAGCTTGCTGATGAATTCCGGATCACTCCATTCAGCCTCAGGGATATAGTACTTGTCAGCGATATGTATATAAACGGCATCCATCCCCATGATTTGGCTTTTGGCAAAATGGTTGAACAGGGTGATCAGCATATACCGGAAAAGCTGAGGATCTGACCGGGATCCTTCGATCAGCATATCAACGTCTGTGATAAGTGAATCAGGGGACTGGAAAGCGACTTTTTCGATGTAGGTCATGATTTTCTGTTCATAAAAAGGGGTGCGGAGGAGACGTACATCAGTGAATTCGAAATTATCGAAATAATGTGCCTTGTAATATTTGTACTTGAATCCGGGATCTAAAGGTTTTCCATCAGCATCCAGTGGTGGATCTGGCACCTTTACTTCCTGCAGGGCCTTGAGGAATACGCCAAAAAAATTATCGTGGTTGGCCGATATCAAATCCCCTATATGATCCTGAACGGATGCATTTAACTGATCGAGTGCCTCCCTGGTGGAGGCTGAATCGGCAGCATTGGTGGCGGTGGATAATTTTGCCTGCAGGGACATTGCTCTCTCCCTGCTATCTTTCAGGAATAGCTGGTAGGTATAGAATGCTTCATTGTCCACCGAACCTGAGATTTTCATATTGGCGGTATAATCACTGGTGTCAGTTTCGAAATTAAAGAACTGATCTTTGCCGATCAGCAAGTCGAAAAAAGTTTGATCTGGAAGAAATACAAGATACATTCCTTCAGGCAGTGTTTCATCTCCGGTAAAAACACCACTGCCCTGATGGTCAGCAATGACCGTATCCTGGGGGACAAAACTGGCATTAAATCGATGTCCAAGCACCAGCGTGTCGCCCTGGAAGGATGGCATGGAGAAATTAATTTCATAGCCTTCTGCCCTACCTGATAATCCGGTTGCAACGAGAAAAACGAAAAGAAATAAAAGATGAAATCTCATGTCAGCATATGGTTTAATTCACCTTCTGCAAAGATGAAGCCAGATATCGGGCGTAAAAATAGAAAAAAAAGCGGGATTGGTTTCAGCTCATCGGTGTGAATGAATTAACAGTATTGGGGGAGTGTTGATTTTATGCTAATTTTAGGAATTATGCATATGGTATGTTAAGATTTGAAGAAGCACAGCAGATTGTTAACAATGAGCTGGAAAATTATGCCATTGACCGTTTCCCGAAGGAGCTTTATGAACCGGTGAAATATATTCTGTCCATTGGGGGAAAGCGTTTACGTCCCGCCCTGGTATTAATGGCATGCAGCATTTTCAGTGAGGCAGTCCACCAGGCCATTAAACCCGCCCTGGCCATTGAATTCTTTCATAATTTCACCCTCTTGCATGATGATATAATGGATCATTCAAATATCCGCCGGGGACATGCAACGGTGCATGAAAGGTGGGATCACAATACAGCCATCCTATCAGGTGACGTCATGTCCATCCTGTCCTATAAGATCTTATCAGATTCAGGGGACCAATACCTGATAGACCTTCTTAAGCTTTTTAATATAACGGCACTTCAGGTCTGTGAGGGACAGCAATATGATATGAATTTTGAATCCCGGATGGATGTTACCGTTGGAGAATACCTGAAGATGATAGAATTGAAGACAGCTGTACTGATAGCTGCGAGCCTGAAAGCCGGGGCTATTTCAAGTGGGACTGATATGCTGGATGCGGAACTCTTGTATGAATTCGGGTTAAACCTGGGTATGGCATTCCAGATCAGGGATGACTACCTGGATGTCTACGGGGATCAGGAAAAATTCGGAAAAAAGATTGGGAATGATATTGTTACCAATAAAAAGACATTCCTGCTGATCAAGGCACTGGAGGTGGCAGATCCTGAGAACAAGTCCAGGTTGATAGAATTGCTGGAAAAAGAAAATCTCAATCCTGAAAATAAAGTCCGGGAAGTAAGCGATATTTACCGGCAACTTGGCATAGATTCCATATCAACTGATCTTGCTCTGGCCTATTTTGATAAATCGATTCAGTACCTGGAAAGGGTCCATGCTGAATCAGCACGCAAGGAACCCCTGGCCGTTTTTGCAGAGAAACTTATGAAAAGGGATACTTAACCTCTTTCCTGCAGGTATCTCTGGTAATAATTATTGAACTGCTCGTTGATCTCCTCAGCAGCCTCCTCTTCACCATATTGCCTTGCGATATTCTGATATTCCTGCAGGAGCTGCAATGAAACGCGGATCTCATAATCAAGGGTCTGCCTGTATTCCAGCTTAAGGTCATAATAGTAGGCCAGGTCTGCCTTCAGCAGATCGACATGTTTGCGAAGGATTTCGAGTCCTTTTTCTGACTGCTCACAATTAAAATAACCCCTTACAATTGGAGGCATGAATGCATCATATGGAACCTTGGGATGGGGCATGAGCTCCATGCAGCGGTCCAATGCCACATGGGCTGAATCAAGCTTGTTTTCAGCGATGAGTCCTTCTGCAAGGCGGCTAAACTTATTCCTGAGTTTAATGACAGAGAGGGTGCGGATATTATAGTAATCCAGGTACACATCCGGCTGTTCCATCCTTCCATATTTAAATGTATTCATCATCCGGTTCCACAAGGTGTCGGTATCAATGCGTCCGTAGGAAAGGAAATTCCTTCCAGGAGTGGATATGGGTACCAGCCGGTAAGCCAGCCCGTCCATCTGGAAATAAGGTTCCAGGTTCATAGCCCCGTCACTGCCTGCAGCCACAAAATATATGGGGCGGTCCCAATCCGATGTGGCCATGATATCCAGTTGCATCAATTCATTCTTTAAAATCGAGTTTTTATTGATTGTCCAAGTAATTTCGGGCAGGATCAGTGCTGAATCCTTCTCATGAACAATTCCATTGCGAAGGATCTTTTCCTTGTCTACAGGGATTTTGAATTTTTTACTGGGTATGTAGTCCAGCGACATGCCTGGCTGTGGATTGAATTTGGTCCTGGGATCATCATTGGCAACAAAATCAATAACCTGTTTCAGGTCTGTATGCCGCCCTTCCACCCGGTCAAACATGTAAATGATGTTATTGGTCCCATCTTCCCATTTTTCCGGAGGCAGGGACATGGGCACCGGTTCAGATTCATAAGCCTGTCTTGTCATCTGGTCAATATACCATTCGGTATTGAAAAGCATGAGGTTGATGATCCTCACATCAGTCCGTATCCCTTCCACTTCCTGGGCATACCAAAGAGGAAAAGTATCATTATCCCCATTCGTATATAAAATGGCATTGGGTGCACAGCTGTTCAGGTAATTAAAAGCCAGGTCCCTGGCCGTATACCTGCCGGAACGGTCATGGTCATCCCAGTTTTCCCTGGCCATTATGCCCGGCACCAGGAGGGTGCTCAGGAGGGTGGCAATCACAGCGCTTGTAAGGGCTGGTATCCTTTTTCTAAACATTTCGAAGAGGGACATTACGCCAAGGCCGATAAAAATGGCGTAAGCATAGAATGAGCCCACATAGGAATAATCCCGCTCCCTGGGTTCCATTGGTTTCTGGTTCAGGTAGACAACAATAGCTATACCGGTCAGGACGAAAAGGGTCAGAACCACAAAGAAATCCTTCCTGTTTTTGTTATAATGATAGAACATTCCTATGATTCCAAGCAGGAAAGGGAGCATGAAATACTTGTTCCTGGCAGGGTGGTTAGCCATCCGGTCAGGCAGTTTATCCATTTTGCCCAGGCGGGCTTCATCTATGAACTTGATGCCAGATATCCAGTTCCCGTTCATAATACCGCCATATCCCTGTACATCGTTCTGGCGGCCTGAGAAATTCCACATAAAATAACGCAGGTACATATGCCCAACCTGGTATTTAAAGAAAAAAGCCAGGTTGTTGCCAAAAGAAGGTTTGATGATGGTTTTTGTTTCTCCGCTACGGTCCTGTACCTGTACCCTGGTGCCCTTGATATCGACCCAACTCTCATAGGCCGTTACATGGTTGGGATCATTGCTGTACATCCTTGGGAAGATGGTAGTCAGGCGCTCATCAAAAATATATTCTATTTTATGGTCTTTGACTACATACTTACCATCTGCTTTCTTATAATTGGCACGTGTTTCCTTGGTTCCTGTGATGGGCGCATTGTAAAACTGGCCTTTGAGCAGGGGCCGCTGCCCGTATTGCTCCCGGGCCAGATAGGGGATCAGGTCAAAGACTGTCTCCGGGTTGTTCATATCCATTGGAGGATTGGGTTTTGACCGGATAACGATCATAAAATAGGATGAAAAACCGATCAGGACAAGCGATACGGCCAGGATGACCGTATTGAGGATTACTTTCTTTTTCTTGTGGCTATAGTATACACCATAAGCAATCCCTCCGATGACCAGGAGCAGGTAGAATATGACTCCGGTATTGTAGGGCAGTCCGAATCCATTGACAAAAGCCAGCTCAAAATATCCTGCCAGCCTGATAAACCAAAGGATAACTCCATACTGGAGGACCCCTAGGATCAGTACAGAAAGGATCAGGGAATAGATGATACCGCGGGGCGTAACTTTATAATTCTTAAAATAGTAAACCAATACGATGGCAGGCGCCGCAAGCAGGTTAAGCAGGTGGACACCTATGGAGAGTCCCATTAAATAGGCGATCAGCAGGATCCAACGGGAGGAATGTTTTTCATGGGCCACATTTTCCCATTTCAGGATGGCCCAGAAAACAATGGCTGTAAAGAAGGACGAGGTGGCATAAACTTCTCCTTCAACTGCTGAGAACCAGAAGGAGTCGGAAAAGGTATATGCCATGCCACCAACAAAACCAGCTCCCAGGATAGCTACCAGTCCGGCTACAGATGGTTGCTCAACATTCTGAACCAGCTTTCTGCCAAGATGCGTGATGGTCCAGAATAAAAAGAGGATAGTAAAACTGCTGGCCAATGCAGATAAGGCATTGATCATTTTTGCTGCGGTATCCGGACCGGAAGCAAAGATGGAAAAGAACCGGGCCAGGATCATAAACAAGGGGGCTCCCGGAGGGTGGGTCACTTCCAGTTTATAAGCAGTTGCTATGAATTCCCCACAATCCCATAGGCTTGTGGTGGGTTCCATTGTCATTAAATAAACGACGGTTGCTATCAGAAAGGTAAACCAGCCGGTTATATTATTCCAGAATTGAAATGTTTTCACCAGTAAACTTTTTATTTTGAGAGGGTCTAATAATAACTTTCGCGAATTTAATGTTTTTTTATCATACGGGAATTTATATTTTACACGATAATTTTATGAGACGGCCTGGGACATTATCTTTGAAGCTCATCAATACTGGAATATTACTCTTCCTTATATTGTCAGGCCATGCCCAGTTTTATAACCAGGGAGAAGATCCAGGAAACCTGAAGTGGAGGCAGATTCGGACCAATCATTTCAGGGTTATTTTCCCTGCAGACTTCAATCAGGAAGCACAGCGGCTTACCAATATCCTGGAATATTATTATGAGCCTAATGCCGGATACCTGGACCATAAACCTGCTCAGATACCCGTCATACTCCATACCCATTCGGTGCGTTCCAATGGATTTGTTGCATGGGCTCCCAAACGGATGGAGCTGGTCACTACCCCCTCCGCCCACCTGTACCCGCATGATTACCTTGAACAGTTGGCCCTACATGAGTTCAGGCATGTTGTGCAAATCGATAAGTTGAGGCAGGGATTCACCAAAGGACTCTCATATGTAACAGGGGAAATGGGAATAGGGGCCGTAGCCGGTTTTATGCCTTTCTGGTATCTGGAGGGTGATGCAGTAGATGCAGAAACAAGATTGTCTCGTACCGGCCGGGGCAGGCTGCCTTCTTTTGAAATGGAAATTAAGGCGATGCTGGCAGATGTACCCAATCTCTACTCCTATGAGAAAGCTACCATGGGCTCATACAGGGATCATGTTCCCAATCATTACAAGTATGGTTATCAGATGGTGGCTTTTGCGAGAAATAAGTATCAGAAAGATATCTGGGGAAAGATGGTTGATTATACGGCAAGGAATCCCTATACCTTATATCCTTTTTATTTCGGACTGAAGAAATATGCTGGTTCTTCTAAAGTGAGACTATACCAGGAGACTTTTGAAACACTGAGATCACACTGGGCATCCCGCGACAGTTTACGCAGCCTGACAGAGGCAAAACAATTGAATCAAAGAAGTTCAAAGCATTATACCGCTTACCGCTTTCCAAGGTATGTGAATGATAGCCTTGTTTTTGCTGAAAAATCCGGCATTGACCAGATCAATGAATTCGTTGTGATTGACCGGGAAGGCCGTGAAAAGCGTATACACAGGCCAGGGTTTTATAACCCGGCCAATATCTCTGTGGGCAATGGAAAGCTTGTGTGGGCTGAGATCATCCCTGATGTCCGCTGGGCGAGAAGTAATTATTCCATCATCAAGGTATTTGATATAAAGAGGGGGACAGAGAAAATGCTGACATCCAAAAGCCGGTATTTTGCACCCGACCTGTCTCCTGATGCGACAAAGGTGGTTGCCATTGAAACGGATCTGCAAAATCAGTACTTCCTGGTAGTTTTAGATGAGCAGAAAGGTAAAATACTTTACAGGATCCCTTCTCCCGGGAATAAATATTTGCAGTTCCCTGTCTGGTCAGTGGATCAACAGGGAATATATATGACAGCCCTGGGAACAAAAGGGAAGAAAATCTTGTATTATGACCTGGCAGGATCAGCCTGGAAAACCCTTTTTGATGCCGGAACAAGGGATATTGCAGAACTGTATGCCGGAGAGAATTATTTACTTTTTCGGGGAACCTTCTCAGGGATTGATAATATTTACGCTCTTGATCTCAAAACGAATGAATGTCAGCGTGTTACATCGTCCCGATTTGGAGCATTTATGCCCGGGCTCTCTACAAATGGTGACAGGTTAGTTTATTCAGACTATACATCCCAGGGTTTCAACGTAGTGGAATCATCCTTTGACCCTGGCAGGTTTGTCCCGCTGGCTGAGGTTATGAATGACGGTGAACAGCTTAACCTGCCATCGGCAGAAGAGCTGGCAAAAGTGCTTGAACCCTCTTTGCAAAAGCAGGAAAACTACGAATCCAAACCTTACCCGAAATTTACCAACCTGTTCAATTTTCACAGCTGGATACCTATGTATTTTGACATTGATGATCCGAGCATTGAGGAAATTCCAGTATCACTAGGTGCGATGGTTTTTTCTCAAAACAGGCTGAGTACAGCCACTACCAGCCTCGGATATGAGTACAGGGACAAAGATCATTTCATTCATGCGGCTTTTACCTATACAGGTTGGTACCCGGTTTTTAAACTTTCCTATGATTTCGGGGGAACTCCTTATGTCGGTTCCCCTCCCAACGGGGTGGAAAAACCATCTACAGTGAAAACTGATATGAGTCTGAATTTTGAAGTTTCCCTGCCACTGGACCTGACAACGGGCAGGTGGGTAACCGGCATGCGTCCATCGGTAGAATCGCGATACGGCAGGACTTACTTTTATTACGATTCTCAGCAGTCCTATAAAAGCGGGATGACCTTCCTTGAATACAGATTCTACGCATATAATTACCTTAAGAAAGCATACAGGGATATTCTACCCCGGGCCGGACAGGTGTTTGATATCCGTTTTGTGGATACGCCTTTTGAAGAAGAGCAGCTCGGGTCGACATTGGCCGGGACGGCAGTATTATATTTCCCGGGCCCACTCCGGCACCAGACCCTGAAAATCCTTGTTGGAGCACAAAAACAAAAGCCGGGTAATTACCTGATGGGAAACTTGATCAGCATGCCAAGGGGATTTGTAAACCATACGGCTGTGGGACTCCAGAAAATAAGCTTTGATTATGTCTTTCCATTGTTTTACCCGGATTGGAACATATGGCGGGCGGCATATTTCAAACGGTTCAGGGGAGCAGTTTTTTATGATTATGCAAGGGGACAGGAGGTGTACATAGCGCACAGCGAAGGCGGTCCGGTTGACATGGATTTCAAATCTCTGGGCATTGAACTGACCACAGATGTTCACCTTGCCCAATTCCTATTTCCATTCAATCTTGGAGGAAGGGTGATCTACCTGCCTGACACAAAGGATACCAGGGCAGAATTCGTTTTTTCCATTGATCTCAATCAGTTTTAGAAAGAAGACCTATTCTGCATCACCGCTGGTAAAATCATGCTTCACGGTAAAATAACCCGGATAATTAATTTCCATGGCACCCACCAGTATGGTTGGTTTTATTTTTATGCTTGCCCTGGTGGGACGGTTTCCGGCATCGGCCAGGTTCAGCCCGAAGTTTACCAGTGCCTGCCGGGAATCTTTTTTCAGGATATCTATCAAATCTGTACTGAGTCTCAAGGGGATGGTTTCAATGCCACCATTGGAGGGGATCTCAATGCGCCTGTCGAGTTGGCCACTGGCCACTTCCACATCATCAATAAAGGCTAAATATTCCAGGCCGTTCAAGGCAGCCATTGCCGGATTAGGGTTTTGGACCTCCACATTCAGGGTAAATGATAGCGGAAGATCCCCTTTTAGCATAGATGCACTGATGATGCCCATTTCGGCAAGGTTTAAATCTGTAAAACTACGGACGTGGCTGACATCTACCCCAGCAATTTCAGGATCTTCGAGGGTGGTCACCCGGAATTCACATTTCCCCAGGGTAGATATCTCTTTAAGGAAATTACATGAATTTGCTAATATGGCAAGCAATAGAATCATCGGGATGAAAATGTATATTCGGGAGATATTCTTTATCATCATAAGCTTTGGTTATGGCAGACTAGATTTGCTGTTTTACACGTTCAATAATTGCTAAAATAAGCAAAGATTTACTATTATTGATTGCCCTAAATGGCGGCAATGAAATTTAATAACTCGGTTTTACGGGAAAAATTGCAGGAATGGTTGCAGGAAAATGCCACTGGCATTCTTGGGACCATAGCCTTCCACATGCTCCTGGCCGTCATTTTCCTGATCATTAAGATCTCATCTGAAAAGTCATATCTCGACAGCATCATACTTTTTGATATCGAAGAAGAAATGAAGGAACAGCCGATAAATGAAGAAATGCCTGATCCGGAGTTTGAACAGCGGCTGGCCGATTACCTTGAGCAGGCAAGCTCAAATATTCCTGTAAATATGGCCCGGAATGTAGAGGAGGAGCTCAGTACCGAGAAATATGTCGAGGAACTGGAGCAGGAAATGAATGCTAACCGCCCGGAATCCTGGGAGGAAATGCAGGAGAGGTTAAAGGAACTTGAAGAAATTTCTCAGGAAGAGCTGATCATGGAAGCAGAAGATGATGCCAGGACGCAGGAAACTGAACCCTACTCCGGACCTACAAATATTTATTATTCACTGGAGAAACGTCACCATTTACGCCTGCCCGTGCCTGTATATAAATGTGAGGGATCAGGGTTAATTGAAGTCAGCATCGTGGTGGATCAGAGGGGACGGGTCATCCATGCAGATGTAGATCAGCAGGGTGCCAGTTTAAATGAGATCTGCCTGGCGGAAGCAGCCAAAACAGCTGCCCAGAGGACCAGGTTTAATCCAGATTACAAGGCGGCCACCAGGCAGGCGGGAACCATTTCTTACCATTTCATTGCCCAGTAATCAATAGATTTTATTTACCGTGCTGATAATTTCTTTAAAATCTATATCATTCATGCATAGGAAATGCCCTTTGGGACATTTCTTTTTACCGATCTTTGTACAGGGCCTGCAGTAGAGTCCCACAACCTCGAATATCTTTGATGCCCTGTCCGGTAGATAAGGATACATACCAAATTCAGGGATGGTATGGCCCCAGACCGAGAGTATTTTTTTATGGAAAGCAGCGGCAATATGCATCATTCCGGTATCAGGGGTTATTACCAACCGGCATTGCCTGATCAGTGAGGCTGACTGGCTGATATTGTATTTACCACAGGTATTCAGGACATGAGTACCCGTCTGTTTTTCTATCTCCCTGCCAATCAATATTTCCTTTTGGCCTCCCAATAGGATGATCGGCAGATCAATTTCCCTGCATATTTTTACCATTTTTTCGACAGGCATCTGTTTGGTTGCATGCATGGCACCGACAACCAATGCTATGTACCCGGACCGGAAAAATTCGGGAAGGCTGGAGAGTGCGACTTCGTCCTCAGGGGGAATGAAATAATCCAGTCCTTTCCCGTCATTTGTAACATCAAATAACCTGGTTGTTTCCAGGTAACGATCTACAATATGTTTATCAGGAAGTCGGTTAAGCTTAAATCGTACCATAAGGAATTTAGCCAGATTGATTTTATCGACGGTAAAGGACATTATTTTCAGGGAAGATCTGACCCTCAGGCTTCTGAAGTTCCTGTGCAGGTCGAGGATATAATCAAATTGTTCCACCTTCAGGGATTGTATCAGGGCATACATATTACCATCCAGGATATGGATTTTATCGATAAACGGGTTTCCACTGATCACGGGAAGAAATTCCTTTTTGGTAAGAAAATGTACCTCTGCATTCTCTACCTGCTCCTTCAGGCAGCGCACAACCGGTGTGGTTAGTACGATATCACCGATGGAACTAAAACGTATGACCAGGTATTTTACCAGATCTAAGGTTATTTATTGAGATTATTGATAAACATTAACAAAGCCAGCCAGTATTCATCTTTGCTTGGATTATCGTCCCAGAGTGCACGGGCTCCATGAACTCCAAGGGTATCTGGTTGGAACAGCGTGTAGTCTTCTTCAGAAAAGGAGGTAAGCATTTGTTTCACATAGGGTTCTTCACGTTTTGTTACGGCTACAAAAAGCGGTTTGGAGCAGGTATTCAGTGTGTCTTCTAACCTGAGATCCTTACCGAAGTATTCACCCGGACTAAAGGCAATGATCGCTCCGACCTTGGGATGATTTAATCCTTCAAGCAAGGCCAGTGAAGCTGAATAAGAACTGCCAAGCAGAATCACTTCCCTGGAAGTTAGATCATGTGCATAATCAATGGCGGCCGTCATATCTATTTTGGCATCCAGGAAGTTGACAGATTTTCCTGCAACCCTGGCGTGGGAGGCTGTTTCATTATTGACGAAATTGGCATTATCACCGGACCTCAGGTCAACAGCCAGGCAATTGTATCTGAGTTTCACGAATTTTTCAGCAACATCCCTGAATTCTCCCCGGCTTGATCCAGCCTGGTGAAATAACAGAATATAGGGATATTCCTCATTGATGAGGTATTTATCGGCGGTAATCTCAATACCGTCTTCCGAAGGAAAACTAATTTTTTCTTTGGTCCCCTGCAGCGACAACAGGGAGAGTAGCATTCCGGCAAGTAATAATTTCATCATCAAGTGTTATGGTTGATGAAACAATATACAAAAAACAAGCCACTATATTGATTCCGCCAGGATGATGATTTCGTTGTTCTTGACCTCGATCACACCTCCACCTATGGAAAACAATTCTGTATGATCCTTATCATCAATGATCTTTACTTCACCCTGCTCAAGTGTTGAAATAATAGGTGCATGGTTTGTAAGGACCTGGAAAGAACCTCTGCTGCCAGGTACCTGTACCAGTTTTACCTTTCCTTCGTATATCCTTGTATCCGGTGTGATTATCTGGAGGTTCATATGGCTATGATTCTTCTGCAAGCATTTTGTCCCCCTTGGCTATGGCATCTTCAATGGTGCCAACCAGGTTAAAAGCCATCTCGGGATACTTGTCAACTTCCCCGTCCATGATCATGTTGAATCCTTTAATGGATTCTTCTATGGAGACTATACATCCTGGTATTCCGGTAAATTGCTCGGCTACATGGAATGGTTGTGAAAGAAAACGCTGAACCCTTCTGGCTCGGTGTACCACAAGCTTATCTTCGTCAGAAAGTTCATCCATGCCAAGAATGGCAATGATATCCTGTAATTCTGTATAACGCTGGAGTAATTCTTTAACACGTTGAGCTGTGTTGTAATGTTCATCACCTACAACATCAGGGGTAAGGATCCTGGAGGTTGAATCAAGCGGGTCAACCGCCGGGTATATACCCAACTCGGAGATCTTCCGGCTGAGTACGGTGGTTGCATCCAAGTGGGCGAAGGTCGTCGCCGGGGCGGGGTCGGTCAGGTCGTCAGCCGGCACGTAGATGGCCTGCACGGATGTAATGGAACCGCGCTTGGTGGATGTGATCCTCTCCTGCATGACCCCCATCTCAGTTGCCAGGGTGGGCTGGTATCCAACGGCGGATGGCATACGGCCAAGCAGGGCGGATACCTCTGAACCTGCCTGAGTGAAACGGAATATATTATCTACCAGAAAAAGGATATCCCTGCCCCCGCTTTGTTCATCGCCGTCACGGAATGATTCTGCCACTGTCAGTCCGGATAATGCAACCGTGGCACGCGCCCCGGGAGGTTCATTCATCTGTCCGAAAACCAGTGTGGCCTGTGATTCAGCAAGCTCCTTCTTATCTACCTTACTGAGATCCCAGCCCCCGGCTTCCATACTTTTTTCGAATTCTTTGCCGTATTTAATAACGCCTGATTCAATCATTTCCCTGAGCAGGTCATTGCCTTCCCTGGTTCTCTCTCCGACACCGGCAAATACAGACATGCCAGAGTACTGCTTGACAATATTATTGATCAGTTCCATGATGATGACCGTCTTGCCCACACCTGCGCCGCCAAACAATCCAATCTTTCCACCCTTGGAATATGGCTCAAGGAGATCGATCACCTTAACACCTGTGTAAAAAACCTCTTTTTCTGTGGTCAGGTTTTCAAATGAGGGTGGCTTGTTATGAATTTCATACCCTCCCTTTTTATCCGGTTGCTCCATCCCGTCAATGGCATCTCCAATCACGTTCAGTAAGCGTCCTTTGATCTGGTCGCCGATGGGCATCCTGATGGCAGCCCCGGTGGCTATTGCTTCCATGCCTCTCCGCAAACCATCAGTAGAATCCATTGCGATGGTACGAATGGTATTTTCCCCGATATGTTGCTGGCATTCAATAACAAGCATAGAACCGTCGGGCCTTTTAATTTCAAGTGCATCATGGATTTGAGGGAGATCCTTCCCATACTTTTCAAAACTGACATCCACAACCGGGCCAATTACCTGGACTATTTCACCTTTTATTTGCGCCATTTAGATTAAAATTGAAGTGTTATTTCGAAGAGCACAAAGTTAGCATTTTTGATTTAATGCGTATGAAACATGTTTAATAAACACGCGTATAAATGAATATTTTCTTATCTGACTAATATGCAATCTATGAAGATAAAGCAGAACCTTTTATTAACATCCATATTTCTGTTTTTTGCAGCAATCTCTTACGGTCAGTTTACACATGTGGGAGTAGCTGCAGGATATGGTACAGAAATTAAGGAACCCGGATTCGGAGCCTACGGAATATTTTCCGTTAATGAGGAGATAAAAATCGTTCCCAACTTCATGTATTATCTGCCGCATCAAATCACCACGGATGATGGGACACAAAAGTTTTCCTGGTGGTCAATCAATGTGGATGGTGATTACATCATTGTTAACAAGGGGAATGTTAGGTTCTATGGTATTATGGGATTGACTTTCTTGAGTATTTCGGGTGAACAGGATGAGGTCATCAGCGGGCAGCCTTTCGAGGATAAACTGACTATGCAGAAACTGGGACTGAATATAGGGGCTGGGATCAGGTTCCCGGTATCTGAATATATTGCCCCTTTCGCAGAGGTAAAATATACCCTGGGACAGGCGGCTGATTTTGAGTTCAGGAATGTACCGGTTTCCCAATTCAACCTGGTAGCCGGGATCATGTTCAGGATTAATGAGACGAAATCCAGGGGACAGCAGGAAGATTAGCGCAAATATTAAGATGAACAAAACCATGACTAAAAAAACCACCAGATATTTCTTTCTTGCTGTTATTTTAATAATGATGATTCCAACGGTAACTGAGGCGCAGTTTACGAGGGTCGGCGGGGGACTAACCTTTTCGCAGGGGATTGACAACCTCACCTATAAAACCGGAAACCCGGGATTTCATGGCAGGGGTGTAATTGAACTGGCAGACCGTTTCTGGGCTGTGCCATCGTTGACATTTTATATGCCCAAAAGCAGAACAAGCAATGCTGCAGATAAACAAACAACCTGGTTTTTTTGCTTTGACGGGGACGTAACCTTTACCCTGGCGACTGAGAAGACACTGTTATTCTATGCACTCGCAGGTTTTAATATTACCAATCTCTACAGCAGTTTCAAATCGGATAATCCGGAACTGGAAAGTTCCTATGAGGTTGTACCGGGACTAAATATCGGGACTGGTATTGAAATGATCGTAGCGGACGATATTAATGCATTTACACAGATCAAATATGTAATTGGAAAATACCAGCATCTGGTAATCGCTATAGGGGTACACTATTATATCAACGGACGGCGTTTTAACAAATGGTAAAAAGGAATTTTTATATCTTTAATACATTATTAATCTTACTCAAAATCAGATAAAATGGGTTTATTCGGGGCCATGCAGGCGACTTCACAAATCGAAGCAGAAGAAGCTGCACTCATCAAAGAATTCAGTGATTTCAAAGCATATAAGAAGTCAGATGAACTGAAGCGGGTCGAGGAACTCGACAGGCTTGTAAAATCAAGTGAGTTTGCCGGCAAAGTCAAGGAAATCAAGGCCCGTAAGTTCAGGAATACTGAACAGTATAGAAAAGAACAGGAGTATCTGGCCCTTAAGAAATCGAAAGATATCAAAGGGTATTTTAGGTTAAAAGGATCCAATGAGCTTTCAGAATATAAACAGGCTGGTAAATCGGCTGAACTGGAAAAATACAATGAACTGGATGCCTACATAAAGACCAGGGAATTTTTGGATGCAAAATTATCGGGTAAGAAGAAGTTCAAGAGTTCGGAAGCTTTCCAGAAGCTCAGGCAATTTAATGAGTTGAAGAAATCAGCCATGCTCAGGAAATACTTCAAACTGAAGGATTCTTCCAAAATGAAAACATACATCCAGGTGAAAGGTTCTGACCGTCTCAAGCGCCTGGAGGACCTGGAACAGTATGTCAATTCTGATGAATTCAGGAAGGTCAAGGATTATATGGCCCTGAAGCCACAGCAAAAGTATGAACAATCGGATGAGTATAAGCTGGAAAAGGAATACCTCACCTTGAAATCATCAGAAAAGCTAATATGGTTCCGCAAGCTGCAGAAGAAAAATAATTTTGACAAACTGAAAGAATGGGAACTGACCTTTGAAGATGATTTTACTGAAGGCACACTTGATACGAAAAAGTGGATGACCAATTATTTCTGGGGAGAAACCCTTCTGAAAGACACATATGCACTGCCAGGGGACAAACATTTTTATACCAGGGGAAAAAATCTCGAAATTGCTGACAGCGTGTTAAAAATTATTACCCGAAAAGAAACAACCACCGGAAAGGTTTGGAATCCACTCCAGGGTTTTCTTACACAGGATTTTGATTATACTTCGGGACTCATATCTACGGGGAATAGTTTTCGTCAAAAATACGGTAAGGTAAGGGCCAAGATCAGGATGAGCCAGGCTCCTGTTCGCCAGGCCATGTGGATGGTCGCCGAAAAAATACTACCCCATGTGGATGTTGCTAAAATGGAACAGGGGAAACTTTTTTACGGGAATTTCTGGGGGAATATTGCAGAAAAAGGTGGTGTAAACAAAAAAGTAGGCAAAAAGGGAGCCGAAAAATATACCGGTGACTATTTCATCTATTCCATTGAATGGACCCCTGAAAAGCTGGTCTGGAAGATCAATAACAAGCCGGTGTTGACACAGACCAGGGGTGTTCCGAGTGAACCCATGTACCTGGTACTTAGTGCCGGCGTTACCAACGGAGTGACTGAACACCAGCTTCCGGCTAAAATGGAAATAGACTGGGTTAAGATCTACCAAAAAGCTGAAAAATAGCTATTCGTATTTCAGAGATTCAGCAGGATTCACATTGGCTGACCTCATCGTATGGTAACTTACTGTAATCCCTGTTATTACCAGCATAACCAGGCCTGCCAGCACAAAAGATAGCCAGTTTATATCAGTCCGGTATACAAAAGATTCAAGCCAGTTGTCCGCCAGGTACAAGGAGACAGCGGATGCCAGTATTACGGCAACAAGAATCAGTGTTAAATAGGACCTCAACATCAGCCTGACAATACGCTGTACGCTGGCACCATGAACCTTCCGCAGTCCAACCTCCCTGGTTCGAATTTCACTGGTATAGGAGGCCAGACCGAACAATCCCAGGCATGCAATAACAATGGTCAGGATGCTGAAAAAAGTGTAGACAATTCCCCGTTTTTCATCAGATTTAAATTGTTCACTAAAATCTTCATCCAGGAAAGAATAATCGAAAGGGAAACCAGGATATAGGTCTGTCCATTGTTTTTTGATATAATCAATCGTTGAAGCTTTATCCTGACCTGAAACCTTTACAAATACGGAATAACACCCCGGGTAATAGAGAAACATCTGGTCCTCCATTACATTATACAATCCAAACTGGTGATAGTCGGCTATCAGTCCCACTACCGTCGCAATGGTATTTGAATCCATGGGAAGGATGACCTTTTTCCCGATGGGATCTTCCCAGTTCAGCCTGTCAGCCAGGGTCTGGTTGATGATCACACCGTTGGCCGTATCCCCCGGGAATGCCTCTGAGAATCCCCTGCCTTCTACCAGCCTGATGCCAACAGCATCAATAAAATCATGGTCTACCCGGAAGAAGTTGATACCCCTCTCCACCATTCCTTCCTGGGTTTCAACCCTCATGATGGTTTTCCCTGTTCCCTGGCCAATGGCTGCATTGGCTGTGCCAACGTGGATTATATTCGGACTGGCTTTCAGGTTTTGTTTCAGGACAGGCATTTTGTCCACCATCTCCTGGGTGGTGAGGGACAAGGTGATCACATTCTCCTTATCGAAGCCCAGGTCCTTGTTCTTTAAATAGTTGATCTGGTTATAAATGATCCAGGTACTGATCATCAGGATGGTGGATAATGTAAATTGTATTATTACCAGGACTTTCCGGATATTCAGGTTGGATCTCCCGAAGCTGAGATGGCCCTTCAATACATTAACCGGGTTGAAGGAAGAAAGGAAAAATGCCGGATAACTTCCTGCCAGGAGACCGGTTACCAGGCCTACAAGCAAAAGGCTGATCAGGATGACCGGGGTGAACAGGTATTCCGGACCAATGGATTTTCCGGCAATATTGTTGAAAGCCGGGAGAAGAAGGAATGCCAGTATAATGCTGATCAACAGGGCAAGCAGGGTGAGTGTAAAAGATTCAACAAGGAATTGCCTGATGAGGGATCTTCTCGAGGATCCAGCCACCTTGCGGATACCAATCTCTTTGGAGCGTTTGGTAGACCGTGCTGTGGCAAGGTTCATATAATTCATGCTGGCAATCAACAGCATCAGTGCAATGATGGCGATAAAAATATGCACATAGCTTATGTTACCCACTGGAACCGGCTCACCCTGGAAATCCGAATGCAAATGGATCCAGGTGATGGGAAGAACATCATATACTATATGGATACCCATCCGCTCAAAGATCTCGGCCATATGATTGGTGTAAAGCTCCGGCAGTTTGGCCTCGAATACCTCATGGTCAAATCCTTCCTGCAACAACACATAGGTATAAATGTGGAATGAACCCCAGCTTCCGTAATCTTCCGGCAGGCTATTCCGGGATGCCAGTGCACTGAAAGTATAATTGGTATTGTGTGGCAGATCTTCTATCAGTCCGGTTACATTGAATGAATTATCATCCTCTCTGGTGAGTTCTTTTCCTGTGGGACTCGCATTTCCGAAATACCGCTCAGCAAAAGATCGTGTCAGCACAATGCTGTTCGGTTCTTTCAAAGCCGTCTCAGGATCTCCTTCAACCCATTCATAGTCAAAAACATCAAATACATTAGAATCCGAATAGGAGACTTCTTCCTCAAAGAATTCTTTGTCTTCATAGCCGTATAGATGCCTTCCCGACTGAATGAATCTTGTGGCTTCCTCGACTTCCGGATAATCTGCCATTAACTGTGGGGCCAGGGGAATCTGTGTAACAGACCAGTTAAATGCATCATCAGGTTCTGAAATGCGGGAACTGATCCGGAATATCCGCTCCGATTTCTCATGATAGCTGTCGTAATTCAGGTCATCAAAGACATAGAGGATAAGGATTAGACTTCCGGTGATCCCTATGGTAAGCCCGATGATGTTGATCAGGCTGTAGGTTACATCCCGCCGGATATTGCGGAGGGCAACCATGAATATGCTCCGAAGCATGTTGAATCTGTTTAGTATATTGCAATTATATTAATTCAAAGATCATTATTAATCTTCTTTCAGCCATGGGAAAAATTATAAAAAATGTTAACGCAATTAGCGCTTTGCTAATATGTTGTTTTTTGTTACAACTGTTTGGTAGGGCGGAAGCTCAAGACAGGGTAACAGGCAAGACTTTTGCCACCAGATCTGAAATAATCGCTGAACATGGCATGGCTGCTACCAGCCAGCCATTGGCCACCCAGGTTTGCCTGGATATCCTGAAACAGGGAGGGAATGCCATCGATGCTGCCATAGCCGGTAATGCCATGCTCGGACTGGTAGAGCCTGTGAGCAATGGGATAGGGGGAGATTTGTTTGCCATCATCTGGGATGCAAAAACTCAAAAACTATATGGATTGAATGCCTCTGGCCGTTCACCAAAATCCCTGACCTTGGAATATTTTGAAGAAAATGGATATACCTCCATCCCGGCATACGGACCCTTGCCGGTATCCGTTCCGGGTTGTGTCGACGGATGGTTTGAAATGCATGGGAGATTCGGCTCGCTGGATATGGCCACAGTTCTGGAGCCGGTAATTAACTACGCCCGTGAAGGATTCCCGGTGTCAGAGCTGATTGCTTACTACCTGGCAGGATCAACCCGGCTAAGGCAATACCCTGGCTTTGAAGAAACCTATATGCCTGATGGGAAGACCCCTGCCAAAGGCGAGATATTTAGAAACCCATACCTTGCCAATACCCTCGAAAAAATTGCACAGAGGGGAAGAGATGAATTCTACAAGGGTGATATTGCCAGGACCATTGCCAGGTACATGAAAGACCAGGAAGGATTTTTGTCTTATGAGGACCTGGCGGATCATCATTCCGAATGGGTAGAGCCTGTTTCCACAAATTACCGCGGCTATGATCTCTGGGAACTGCCGCCTAACGGGCAGGGAATCGCTGCACTGCAAATCCTGAATATTCTCGAAGGTTATGATATAGCCTCAATGGGATTTGGCAGCAAGGAGTATATTCATGCCTTTGTTGAAGCCAAGAAACTTGCTTATGAGGACCGGGCAAAATATTATGCTGATCCTGCGTTCAATGACATTCCGATTGAATACCTGGTATCCAAAGAATATGCTGCAGGAAGAAGAGCCCTGATCAACCCGGGCAGGGCTGGGCGAACCTACCCGGCAGGTGAACTTGAACAGGGGAATACCATTTATATGACGGTGGCTGACAGGAACGGGAATATGGTATCCCTGATCCAGAGTAATTACCGGGGTATGGGCAGCGGCATGACTCCATATGGACTTGGATTTATCTTACAGGACAGGGGGGAATTGTTTAGCCTGGATGAAGGGCACTTCAATTGTTATGCACCCAGGAAACGGCCTTTCCATACCATCATCCCGGCTTTTGTAACCAAGGATGGCAAACCCTATTTGAGTTTTGGAGTGATGGGAGGCTCTATGCAACCCCAGGGACATGTACAGATCATGGTTAACATGATAGATTTTGGCATGCACCTCCAGGAGGCAGGAGATGCCCCCAGGATCAGGCATGGAGGTTCCTCCCAACCTACCGGTGAGGAGATGTTGGATGGAGGAACTGTATACCTGGAATCCGGGATAGATTACGAAGTGATCAGGGAACTTGTTAAAATGGGACACCAGGTCCAGTTCGATATTGGTGGGTATGGCGGATACCAGGCCATCCTTTTCGATGAGGAGAACGGGGTTTACTATGGGGCTTCAGAAAGCAGAAAAGACGGACAGGCAGCGGGGTATTGATGTCTATTTCTTAATGATCCTGCGGGTATGAATTTCATTCCCCCGTTGGTCCCGGATGCGTAAATAGTATACACCCTTATCCAATGATTCAAGATTCAGTGATCCATGCAGATCTTGCTGCATGACAATTTGTCCCAGAATTGTAAAAATTTCAATCTTACCCCTCATGTTCTCAATGCCAAGAATATTCAGCATACCTTCGGTGGGTATTGGAAATATCTGTATTGTAGGAGCCACAAGATCCGGGTCAGAAACATATAGGAAACTGGCCTCAAAATTAATGGTGTCACCCAGACACCCGTTCTCATCAGCTTCTACAACCGTAAGCATGCCGGTCCCATATGTTCTCCATTCCACTTCAAGTGATTTTGTCCCTTGTCCGGACCAGATCTCTCCACCATCCACTGACCAGTTATAGGTATTCCCGGTCGATTCATCATTCACCGTATAGATATAGTTGGTGTCTTCATAGAAAGTTTCGGATCCCTCAATTTCAGCGGTTTCCACCTTGGGTGGCTGGCTGAGAATAATATCCTCTTCCCCTGTACATCCAAGTGAATCAGTGACATTTATATGGTATGATCCCGCTGCAAGGTCATTCATGAAGCGGAAAGGGGAAGAAAATCCATCGGGTCCGGTGGTATAAAAATAGAAACTGCTGATATCCCCAAAACCTGTTACTTCCCGGATCTTGATAGAACCATCCGATAAGCCAAAACATTGAATATTAAAATCACCAAATGATGAAACCTCTATTACCATTTCGATTCCGTCTGAAAGGACCAGATTGGTATCGCTCTGAGCCGAGCAACCCTCAGCATCGCTGATCTCCAAATAGTACCTTCCTTTGGCCAGGTCCTGAATATCCTCGTCGGTACTCGAAAATCCTGCTGGTCCTGTCCAGGAAAACTGAAAAGGTAGTTCACCTCCGGAGGGGGTGATATAGATTGCCCCGTCGGATGTTGGGAGACAGGGGTTATTAATGACCGAATCATAGTGGACAAAAATAGGATCCGGAGCTGTTAGGGAAATGGACACATCACTCCGGCAATTCAGGGAATCAAAAACATTCAAATGGTAGTGCCCTGCTTCAAGAGAATCTATTTCATAAACATATGATTTAAAGCCACCGGGCCCGTTCCAAATATAGGTATAGTTCCGCCAATCCATCCCGTTGCCTTCAACCGTATCAATGCTTATGCTGCCAGAAGCATCTCCGTAGCATTCCAGGTTATATTCTTCATAGGAAGACAGTGTATAGCTCACGGATATAGGATCCTCATCCACAATGGCCTGTTGGAAATTCGAGATACAACCATCCGCTGCTGTTAGATCCAGGTTATACATCCCTTCCCCAAGGTTTTCAATGTCTTGGGTTAGGGCTGAATATCCAGCAGGGCCGGACCAGTCATACTGGTAGGGAAGGCTTCCTCCACTGGCACTGATGTAGACAGCAGCTTCCTGCATGCCCAGGCAGGGATTGTTTTTCAGTGAATCAAGGATAATGCTTACCCCATCAGGCTGTGTGAGCATCACACTGTCCTTCTCCGTTGCCATGGCGGCATCCGTCACTGTTACCCTGTAATACCTTTCGGCTGCAAGGCCTGTAACAGTTAATGCAGTAGAACTGGAATCATCATTCCAGAGAACCTCATAGGGTTCGGTACCACCCGAAATACTAACCGTTGCTGTCCCATCAGCATATCCATGGCAGCTGGGATCTGTGCTTTGAGTGATCTGTACAGCGAGTTGGGACCAGAGGAAGGACGATGAGCAAAACAGAATAGAAAGGAAAAGTATAAGTCTGTTCATTGTGAATGGATTCGTAGGTTATGCTCGTTTATACGTGATTCATGTTAGGAAGGTTTACTTTGCTGACATAGCTGGTTTACATGTGCTTAGAATTTGTTTAAATAAGGCCTTGATAGGGCTTAAAATTGAAAGAATTGCACAAAAATTAGTTTCTTTATCCTCCTGATTTTAAAGTTATTCTTAGCATCAACCTGCTATATGTCCAAAGATTCCCGTAAGAATAGAAGAAGGTCTGCCAGGATTTTTCTCCTGTCCGGCATCTTACTTGGCATAATTTTGATGTTGGCCGGTAATAAGGCAGTGGTAAAAACATCCACCAATGATTTCTGTGCTGCCTGCCATGTCCATCCCCATTCCACAGAGACCTGGAAAAGATCTACTCATGTTGATAACCAGCGGGGGATCATGGTGAACTGCGTGGACTGCCATCTACCCCCTAAAGGAGAAGGCTACCTGGTAGAAAAGGTCAAAACAGGGATACGGGATGTCTACGGAAAGATCTTCAAAGATGTGGAGAAGTTGAACTGGGAAGAAAAATCCCAACCGGATTATGCAAAGAGGCATGTTTTTGAAATTTCCTGTATTCATTGTCACCAGAATAACTTCCCTATGGGATTATCCACTGAAGGAAAAGATGCCCACCTATATTACGAGCAGAAAGAATCTGAGCTGCATTGTATCAATTGCCATATTACTGTAGGACATTACGATCCGGATAAACTCCATGCACATAATGTGGATTTCGGGAAAAGTGAAACAGTGGTTACAGAAATATATACTGAACCCGGGGTAATAGATGGATTTTCTGATTTTACCGAATACATCCCTGAAACACGGATAAGTTTTGAATTGGTTGCCATTCCGGGGGGAACTTTCAATCTGGGGAGTCCTGATGACGAATTATATCGCAGGGCGGATGAAGGACCTGTAAGAAAAACAACCATCTCAAGGTTCTTTATGGGAAAAATAGAGGTCAGCTGGGATGAATACCTGGCCTTTTATGCTGAAACTGCCTCTCCTGGCCGCACGACGGATGCTTATCTCGATATAGATAACAAGGATACTGATGCGATCAGCGGTCCCACACCTCCCTGGGGTGACCCCGGACAAGGTTGGGGGAAAGGTGCCCTGCCAGCCATAACCATGACCCCTCATGCAGCCAGGGTATATTGTGAGTGGCTGACAGAGAAAACGGGCAAGAAATACAGGTTGCCCACGGAGGCTGAATGGGAATATGCAGCACGGGGCGGGACTTCAGGGCCTTACTTCTTTGATGGTGACCAGAAAAAATACAATGAGGAACGGTTTCTCAATAAGATCTTTGGGACAGATACCAGTAATATCAGTTCTCATATTATTTATAAGACAAACAGCAGTGGTGTTACCGGGACAGCTGATGAAATGAAGGAAAATCCTTTTGGACTTGTGAATATGCTCGGGAATGTCAGTGAATTCTGCCAGGACTGGTATGATAAAAATGCTTATGCCGCATATCCTGAAACTGGTGTAACTGATCCAACCGGACCGGCTGAAGGTACAGAATATGTCATCAGGGGCGGATCGTTCAGGAGCCTGTCCCCCGAGGTCCGTTGTGCAGCCCGTGAGCATACCCGGACTGTTGCCTGGTTAAATACTGACCCGCAGATTCCTAAAAGCGTCTGGTGGTATTCAGATTGTATACATGTCGGTTTCCGGGTTGTATGTGAATATGAAGAAAATGAATAACTTATACGATTCAATTAACCAAATCTAGTATTATGGAAAAAAAAGATAATTCTTTCAGTCGTCGAAAATTCCTGGGCAATGCAGCTCTGGGAACCATTGCTGCTGTTGGTGCTGGTCAGTTATTGTCCTCCTGCAGTAGTGGTGGGACTGCCTACACAAGAGAAATTGAGCTTCCTCCACTCCTCGACCAGGCCCCTGACGGAGAGCCCATCAGAGCCGGTGTCATTGGATGTGGTGGCCGTGGTACAGGGGCAGCAAAAAATTTCCTGAATGCGGGTCCAAATATTGAACTGGTTGCCCTTGGGGATGTATTCCAGGATAGGATAGATAAATGCAGGGCGGATATCAAAAAAGAAAAAGGTGTTGAAGTTGCCGATGATATGTGCTTTGTCGGGTTTGATGCTTTTAAAAAGGTACTGGAACAGGATATTAATTATGTCATCCTGGCAACACCTCCCTATTTCCGCCCGGAGCATTTCCAGGCTGCTGTAGAAGCCAGAAAACATATTTTCACGGAAAAACCTGTTGCTGTTGATCCCGTTGGAGCGCGCTCCATTATGGCCTCCGCAAAACAGGCTGAGGCAGCGGGACTCTGTGTGATTACCGGTACCCAGCGGCACCACCAGAGAGACTATGTGCAGGTTTACAAGCGTGTGGCCGGAGAGGGAGCAATAGGGAAAATTGTCTCTGCCAATGCATACTGGAACATGGGCAAACTGTGGCACAGAGACCGTATGCCCGAGTGGTCAGATATGGAATTCATGATCAGGGACTGGGTGAACTGGACCTGGTTGTCAGGAGACCATATTGTTGAACAGCACATCCACAATCTTGATGTGATCAATTGGTTTGCCGGAAAATTCCCGGAGAGTGCAGTGGGTTTCGGATCCAGGCAACGAAGGCCAACCGGAGACCAGTATGATAACTTTTCTGTAGATTTCATTTACGAAGATGAGGTTCACATGCATAGTATGTGCCGACAGATCAACGGTTGTGAGGATAATGTATCTGAGTATATACGCGGAACAGAAGGTTATACAAACTGTAAGAATACCATCTGGAACACCGATGGTACAGAACAGTATAAATATGAATATCCAATGGACGAGTCAGGAGAGCCGATGAAGAACGTAAAAGTCAGTCCATATGACCAGGAGCACATAGACCTGATCACAGCCATCCGGACCGGTGAATATGTTAATGAAGCAGAATTCACGGCCAAGTCTAACCTTACTGCCATTATGGGCAGGATCTCCGCCTATACGGGTAAAAAAGTTACCTGGGATGAGATGATGAGTTCAGACCTGAAAATCGGACCTGAGACAATGGCCATGGGACCGGTCGATATGGAAGCCATCATACCAATACCTGGAGAAGCCCCTGTCGAGGAGTAGGCTTTTTACAGACTGGATCTTAAGGACTGCAGGAAAAATCAGTCTGCAGCAAAATTATCTACAGCAGCATAGGCTTCAATGAGGGCCACTTCGCCCTCTTTGCCTGGCTGTGAAATTCCATGCTCCATGCCGACGATACCGGTGAATCCCTTGTCATGGATGTGTTTGAAGACATTCAGGTAATTGATCTCTCCGGTAGTCGGCTCCTTGCGGCCGGGATTGTCTCCTACCTGGAAGTATCCGATCTCTTCCCAGGCAAGGTCAATATTCGGGATAAGGTTTCCTTCATGGATCTGCTGATGGTAGAGGTCGTCAAGTATCTTGCAGGAGGTACTTCCTACAGCCTGGCAAATCTGGTAGGCCTGGGGTATCTTGTTAAGGAATAGTCCCGGGTGGTCTCTGAAATTCAATGGTTCAAGTACCATTGTAAGGTTATGCGGTTCAAGGATCTCGCTCGCCTGTTTCAGGGCATCTATAACATTCCTTGTTTGGTAACCCATGTCTTTTTGCAGGTCAACACACCCTGGTACAACTGTCATCCACTTCGCATTAACCCGTTTGGCTACATCAACTGAATCCTTGACCTGCGAGAGGAACTTTTCAAGTTTTTCCGGGTCTCCAGTGGTCAGGGTTGACTCTTTCCAATCAATGCTATGTGCCACAAAAACACCCATTTCCATCCCGAGGTTGGCCATCTTACTGGCAATTTTTTCCTGCATTCCGATCTCTCGCCTTTTCATACCGTTGTCTTCCATGGCTGTAAATCCTGCGTCAGCCATAAACTGTACCTGGTCAAGCAGGTCTTCGCCGGCATGATGTTTAAACATCCCAAAGTGAGGAGCATATTTAAGTTTGAAATTTTGTTTGGGTAGTTGAACCCTGGATGCAGTTTGGTATGATCTAGATGCCCATGCGGCTGATCCGGTTAACAAGGCAGCGGTTGAAACTGCACTATGCTGAAGGAATGATCTTCTTTTCATTTGTTATGGTTTAGAAATTAATGGATAAGCATGGAAAGTTAATTATTTGAAATTTAATCTGCAGTCTGGCAATTGACTTATTTTCAAAATTCGATGACTTAGTAAGAGAAAGTGATTATTTTCGTCTGATGATCGAAATGATAGGGGAATATAATCTTACTGTCCTGCAATGGTTGATAGTACTGCTTTGTGCCATGTTGGTGGGAATGGCCAAGACGGGGTTTTCAGGTGTTGGCCTCATGGTGGTACCATTGCTAGCCACTGTTTTCGGCGGTCGTCCTTCAGTAGGGCTACTTTTACCCATCCTTATATTTGCAGATGTATTTGCCGTAAGCTACTACAACCGCCATGCTGAATGGAAGTATATTGTAAAACTCCTTCCCTGGGCTGTGATCGGTGTTATTACTGGAGTCCTGGTCGGGCAGATGCTATCAGATTTGGTTTTTAATCGACTTCTTGCGGCCCTGATTCTTGTAGGTATTGCCCTCATGATATGGCAGGATATGCGCAAAATGGTTAGCGTACCTGATTATTGGTGGTTTTCAATGGGACTAGGACTGATGGGGGGATTTGCCACCATGATTGGAAATGCTGCCGGTCCGATAATGGCACTTTACCTGCTATCCATGAGACTTCCCAAGAATATCTATATTGGTACTGGTGCCTGGTATTTTTTTATTATTAACGTGTTTAAGGTCCCTTTTCATGTCGGTATCTGGAAGACCATTACCGTACAGTCCCTCTTGTTTGATGTACTCATGATCCCGGCCATTGCCCTCGGAGCATTGCTAGGTATTTGGTTGGTGAAATTCTTTCCGGAAAGGGCCTACAGAATATTTATTATTGCTACAACCCTGTTTTCAGCATTATTGCTTTTTTAGGGAGGGAAGGTTTTATTTCGCGATCAATTCATTGACTGCTGAAACCAGCTCTTTTTGTTTGAAAGGCTTTTGGAAAACCCTTGAAGCCCCGAAGTGTGTGGCACATTCAAGATAACTTTCAGGTGAGATCCTGCCCCCACCCGAGATAGCTATGATCTTAAGGTCAGGACGTTGTTTCTTCATCTCAAGGATGATCTCAAGCCCTTCCTTATCCGGCATAATAATATCCGTTATGACGAGATCTGCGTTCTCCTTTTCAAATATTTCCATTCCCTGTTTACCGTTGGAAGCCAGGTCTACTTCATGACCTGCCCTTTCAAGCATCTTTTTCAGCATCAGGAGGATGTAGGGTTCATCGTCTATGATTATTATTTTTCCCATGATTATGCTGTTTGAATTGCCCTTGTATCTAACACATTTCTAATGGTCTTGCTGAATTCGCTTAATATCAGCGGTTTCATAATAATTTCAGCAATATCATATTCACTGACTGAACCTTCCTTGATTGAATCCTCGTAACCGGTGATCAGGATTACCTTAAGATCAGGCCTGATTCTTTTTACTCTCTTAACGAGATCAGTCCCGAGCATTTTTGGCATATTCTGATCAGTGACAAGAAGATCATACTTTTGCTTATTGGTCTGTATCTCATGCAATGCTGAAAATCCGTCGGTACGAATGTCCACTGTATATCCCAGGCTTTCCAGCATTTTCTTGCCCATGTAGGTTATTTCTTTTTCATCATCAACAAAGAGGATATTCTCATTTCCTTTCCTGGTAATCTCAGTTACCTGACTGTCTTCAATTCCATGGGCACTATGCTGGGGTAAATATATCATAAAAATGGTTCCGTTGCCGGGCTCACTCTGCACCTGTATAGCACCATTGTAATTGTTTACTATACCATGAACTACGGACAAACCCAATCCAGAGCCAGAGCCAACCTCCTTATTGGTGAAGAAGGGTTCAAATATCCGGGTAATGGTTTGTTTGTCCATGCCGACACCAGTATCAGATATCGTGAGCCTGACGTAATTTCCCTTTTTAACATTGGCGTTGGCTTTGATCTTTTTAGGATTTAGTTCCAGTGCATCAAGCCTGACTTCAAGGATTCCTCCTTTATCAGCCATTGCATATAGGGAATTTGTACATAGATTCATAACGATCTGATGCATCTGGGTTGCATCAGCCAGGATAGTACCACAATCAGTGTCCAGGTCCTGTCTGATCTCAATGTTTGAAGGAAAGGAGGCCCTGATCAGGTTCATTACCTCCTTCACAACCAGGTGAAGATGTAATGGTTTCTTATCGAAATCCACCTGCCGGCTGAATGTCAATATTTGTTGAACAAGGTCCTTTCCCCGGAGGGCTGCGTTATTGATCTGTTCGATATCATATTTCAGGGTGCTTTCATCGGATAGTTCTTCCAAGGCCATTTCAGTATATCCCAGAACAGGGGTCAGAATATTATTAAAATCATGAGCAATCCCTCCTGCCAGCGTCCCGATGGTTTCCATTTTCTGGAGTTGCAACAAATGTGATTCAAGTTTGTCCTTCTCTTTCTGATGATGTTTCCGCACCTCAATTTCTTTTTTCAGGTCCTTATTGGCAACTGTCAACTGTTTGGTCCTCTCTTCCACCCTTTTCTCAAGGGCATTGTTGGCAGCCTGCACTTTGTTCTGTTCTGTCTGCAGCAGTTTTCTCATATAAAAATCCCTGCGTGCAGAATGCTCCATAAAGTAACTGATAAACATTCCTATTACATTGGCAGAAACAAAGAAATAATTGTTATTGATAAGAGTTTCAAAAGGCGTATCTGACATGGTAATGGCAGCAATCTCATATGAGGCAACAATGGACCAACCGGCAATGGAAGCATAGACAAACCTTGCCCTGATAAATGTATAGCCAAAAATGAATATCAGTATGAGGCCGGCGTAATAGGAGTAATCATCTGCCAAGTTTGCTGCAAAAACACTCATGATGATGATTCCCAAACCGGTAATGTACATGATCCCGGCCAGGATTTCCTGCATATACTTTTTAAATCTGGAAGAAAGGGAAAACAGGATAACAGCTATAAGAGCAGGTGTGACTACTCCGAAACGGATAAACCAGAATAGATGTTTAAGTTCCGGGAATATCATGGCATCTAAAACCGCAAAAATGCCGTAGAAGAAAACAGCCAGCACAAGAGAAAACCTCATTGGCCCAATGGAGCGGGTAAAATAATCATCGAGGAACTCCTTTTCCATTCCCTGATCCTCCCCGCTAAATTTTAATGTCAGGGATTTTACCCGCCAATCCTTATGGCTTTCCGAATGAAACCCTAATAAATTGACCGTTGATTTTTCAAACAAGCGCATGACATTTTTTTTCTTTTATCAGGTTTTAGTCCGAACCATTGATGGCGCTTTTTATTCTCATAAACATGTTGATCCCTAATTCCTCATTCTCAATAATAACCCGGTCCTCATTCACTCCTGCTTCTGCAGCCATCCTGATCAGATCGTACCTTGAACGGTGATTCAGATGCCAGTCCGACAAAACTTCCATAAGTCTTTTGGTTGGATTTACATGTGAGAAATTTCCAATAATAAATTCACCGCTCTCAGACAGGTTTTTATGATATTTATGGATCAAATAAATAAAATGTTTCTCTTTAAAATAGTCGAACAATCCTGCGCTCCAGATCAGATCGTAATATTTATACGGTTTAAAACGTAAAACGTTAATTCTGAAATACTCAATGTTACCATTGGATGATTCATTCTGAGCTTTCGCAAAATCGATGGCATTCTGATCAAAATCCAGCAGGTTGAATCGTATCTTGCTGTCTGGATTTTCAGAAATGTACTGATTCACATCGGTTGCGGGTCCGCATCCAAGGATCAATACGTTAATTACCTTAGAATTACTTTCTTCAAGACGTTTGCAACATCGAAGAAAGAAATCTTTTCTGTTCCTGACTGCCTGAGCGGCCGGCTGGTTCAGAAAAAAATCATCCCAGGATTTAAAACTGGGATCCGGATTCGCTTTTCGAATATAAATATTATGAATAAGGTGGTAGTCCCCTGGATATCCATAAGGCTTTACAAAACCATGCCCGATAAGCGTGTTTTCATTAAGCGAGGGCTTGATAATTTCCCTGAAAGGCTCAACCTGCTCTGGTTTCAGGTGGTCAACAATATCAGTGAAAGTCTGATATTCGTATGGTTCAGGTCCTCCTTTTTTTACTAGTTCAGTTAAGAATTTTACTGTCTCTTTCTGCAATTGGGTTTGAGTGCTAGTTGAAATCATAAGATTATGAAAATTTGGGTTAGTATTATTTTCTGTTCAAACCCGTAATTTTCAGAAAGTAGTAACTTAATAACCAGCTAAATAAAACGGGCTGGTTAAATATATAATTAAGCACTATGCATTTATACGAGAAAATAATGACATAGTTCATACACTATCGGTGATTTAGATCACCATATTTGGATGATCTAAAAGGATGGGAGATATAAAAAAAGGCTGTTAACTTCATCCTGCTAACAGCCTTTGATTATATTATTTGTTCAGGTACCTATTCTTTCTTAGGCTCTTCTTTTATCTCTTCGTTCTCCGCAGGCTTGGTTTCCTGCTTCTTTGCTTTGGCTGGTTCTGCCTTCTTTGCGACAGTTTTGGGCTTTTCCTCTTTAGGGACTTCTGCTTTTTTCTTGGCAGCAGCAGTTTTTGGTGCTGCCTTCTTTACAACTTTTGGCTTGGTCTCAGCTTTAGGTTTTGCTGCGGGTTTTGCTACCGGTTTTTCTTCCTTGATCTCTTTGGCTTCTTCTTTAGCCTTGGGACTAGCTTTTTTAGCTACTGGCTTTTTTTCTGCCGCTTCTACTTTTTCTTCAGCAACAGGAGTTTCAACTACGACCTCAACCTTTTCTTCCTTGACAGGTTCTTCTGCGGCAGGTACCTCAACTTTGGCCTCAGCTTTTTCTACGATTTTGGGTTCTTCAACAGCAGTGTCAGTTTTCTCCTCGACTTTTTCTGTGACTTCGAGGGGCTTCTCAACAACCGGAGCTTCCTGAACTATTTCTTCCTTAACTTCTGCCTCTATATTCTGTTCGGCCCTGGCTTTTGGTTTGGCTTCTTTTTTGGCTGTATCTTTCAACTGTGCCATTTCAGGTCCGGGTACTCCTCTGACCTTCCTTTTTCTAGGTCTTGAAATCCCGTAAGATCCCCTGAATAGTTTTCCCCTCCTTGTCTTGATGTCTCCTTTTCCCATAGGTTTGATTATTTGTATTTCCTGATCCTGCTGATTTATATTGAGTTGACAAAAATAAAAAAACTTTGACAGGAATGAAACATATGGCTATATTTGTACGCCAAATTTTAAATATTTATGCACCCACCCCCATGCCCACAATCACCCCACACCCACTTTCACACTCACACCCCTGCCTTCATGGCTCCATAGTTCAAGGGATAGAACAAAAGTTTCCTAAACTTTAGATCCAGGTTCGAGTCCTGGTGGAGCTACAAATATGATTTGATTATTAGTCAGTTACAAAGTTTTAGACTGATTTTGAATCAAGAACTCCTTTAAAAGGGAATTTTTTTGCCTTCCCTCTCACTACTTTTTCTTTGTACCCAACAATAATCATAATTCAATCCATAATCAATGTTCGCTATATTATACCTTAACGGGTATAACATAAGAATGTACTTGCTGATTTATACCCGAAATGATATAATTGATTAAAATTTTATATATTTATACCCGAAATGGTATAATTTATGGGCAAAGAAAGATCTGTTTTATCGGCATTTTTAAAAGAGAAACGAAAGATCACAAACCTGACACAGGAAGAACTTGCGTTGAAAGCTGGAGTTGGTTTGAGGTTTATCCGGGATATTGAACAAGGAAAAACATCTCTGCGAATGGATAAAGTAAACCAGGTGCTCAGATTATTCGGTCATGAACTGAAACCAGGCCCCATTGACCGTTCAAAACTTATTCAGGAATGAGAAAAGCAAATGTCTATATAGATGAAAAGCTGGCCGGAGTACTTGTTGAAGATGAGGACGGTTACAGTTTTACCTATAATCAGGAATATCTTGATTACGGATCGAAACCGGTGAGCCTGACCTTACCTCTAGAGAAAGAGCCGCATCTAAGAAAAACGATGATTCCATTCTTCGATGGATTAATTCCGGAAGGTTGGTTGCTGGATATTGCGGAGAAGAATTGGAAACTGAATGAGAGGGATCGTATGGGATTACTATTGGTATGCTGCAAGGATTGTATTGGAGCGGTAAGCATTGAACCTGTAACGAATTCGTAATCATGGAAAAGAAAAGGTGTCTTTACTGTTACGAGATCCTCGATGAGGATAATGTGGATTTTCATCCGGCATGCAGTAGGAAAATATTTGGCACAGTAAAAGTCCCAGTGATTCCATATTCTGAAGATGAGATGCTGAAACTCGGAGAGCAGGTAATTAAATCACAAACAACAGTTACTGGCGTGCAACCAAAACTATTCCCTGGAATTGGAAAACCTTTCAAAAAAATCAGAGCCACAGCGATTTACAATAGTTGGTTTGTGGGGAAATTATATTCTGAAGCCACCTACTAAGGAATATCCAAATCTACCAGAGTTAGAAGATCTCACCATGCACCTTGCTTCGCTGGCGGACATTCAAACAGTTCCACATTCTCTAATCAGGCTAAAATCCAGGAAGTTTGTCATATATCACCAGGAGGATAGATCGCTCAGAAGATCGAAAAATTCATATGGAAGATATGTGCCAGTTAACGGAAAGGTTGACGGAACATAAATACCATGGTTCATACGAACAGATTGGCAAAGCAATTATCAGGTATTCAGAAAATCCGGGACTGGATATCATTAATTTTTATGAACAGGTACTATTCTCTTTTCTTACAGGGTAATGCTGATATGCACCTAAAGAATTTCTCGTTGATAGATCAACCGGGTTTAGGTTATATGCTGGCTCCAGCCTATGACATGGTTGCTTCTAATTTGGTGGTGAAAGGTGATGATGAAGAACTGGCTCTTACACTCAATGGGAAAAAGAAAAAAATTCGTCACAAAGATTTATTGGAAATATCTAAAAGGTTTGGCCTTGATGAAAAACTCGAGACAATATCTTTTCGAAATTCAAAAAAGTAATCTCAAATTGGCGAGGATTCATAAAGAGGTAAGTTTCCTTCCTAAGGATATGAAACAGCACTACAATGACCTGATATTACAAAGGGCAGATCAGATTGGATTATACAGATAATCCTGGTGGAGCTACTTGTTTTTGAGTCTAATGTATGTGGGTTTTGACTGTGCCTAAGTAAGTGATCGATAATTTTAG
>CAVVYS010000016.1:0-21251 GCA_963752525.1 uncultured Bacteroidaceae bacterium
TCAATGTCTATGCCCAGGGAGCAACAGCGGGATGTATAATATAATTCAAATTCATCCCCTCTTTGAACTCCATCAATTATTTGACTGCCAATATTTTGCACTTGCTCAAGAATGGATAATACCCTAACTTCGATAACTCAGGCGTGGGATCCTTTGAGTTTTGCAGATATTCAAGTTAAGCACAAGCGGATGAGCGAACTGTGTAACAATGAAACTAAACAAATAAAATGACAAAATAGGATGATAGCCTACGCACAAAACAAAAGTGTTCGAGCGCTTCCCACGACCATTTCATCATTTCCGTACATTTGCCCTGTGCTTCCTTTTCGTCTATTTTCAAAAAGGATTATTAGCCTTAATCGATTTTTGGTATTTTACATACCTTAATATGGTTAAATGGATGTAGTTGGAGCAATAGGAGCCATTAATGCGATCATTATTGCTTTTTTCATATACAATAAAAAAGAAAAAAGCCTTAGTAATAAAATATTAACTATCTGGGTAATAGCATTTGCTCTCCATTTTTCAATACCATTCTTTGTAGAAAGAAAACTCTTATTGCATGATGCATATTGGGGATTTATATTAGGGATTGTAATTGTAAGCCACACTCCATTTCTTTTTGTTTATACCAATTCTTTAGCGGATAGGAATTTTAAGCTTAGCTTTCGCAATTTATGGCATTTCGGATTTATCCTGATCTATGTTGTATCCTTTACTCCTCTTCTGGTTTTAGGAAAAGAAAAACACATGGAATTGGTTTATGAAAGGCAGGATTTATCCTACCATGCTTTTCTCCCAATGATAACATTATTGTTCTGCCAGATTTACTTTTTAATACGTACCATTATTGTCCTCCTGAAACATCAGTACAGCATTAAAAGTGAATTCTCGTATGAAAAAGCAATAGATCTTGCATGGATTAAGCGAATCGTGTATGGATTTGCTGCTATAATTATTGCAAGCTTTATTGCTTACGCCATGGTATCTGCCAAGATAATTTCACTTAATACAATGGATTACTCCATCATAGTGGCCAATATGGTATTGTTTTTTTATATTGCCTATTCGGGTTACAGTCAACAAACTATATATGAAAAGGATGTTTCCGAAATAAGTGAACATGGTGAGCTTAAGGCAAAGATTCACTCGAATAAAGAACCCAAATCGTCAAATGCGGTAAAACCAGATGCTGATTCTGATCAGGATCCAAAAATCAGGGAGCTACTCGGGTTGATGAAACAGGAAAAACCTTACCTCAATCAAGAATTGACAATCGCAGAATTGGCCATTCAATTAAATCTGCCTTCTCATCAATTATCGAGAATAATCAAGGAGAACACAGGAAAAAACTTCTTTGTATTTATCAATGATTATCGGCTTGAAGAATTTAAGAAGTTGGCTGTCAATCCAAAAAACAAGCATATTTCCATTCTTGGACTTGCGATGGAAGCAGGATTCAATTCAAAAGCTACCTTCAATCGTTTTTTTAAAAACGCTACCGGATTAACTCCCTCAGAATTTATGGAAAGCTATAAATTCTGATTCTTTAGAATCTAATTATCTCTCACTTATATCCTCACCGGGTCTCAAATCTCTATACCAAGCCTTCATACTAGGTCTCAATTATTACAATAATTGGCCCGTAACTGACAGATATACAGTTGTCTATATTTTATTGAGACTTCCTGTGGTCTCGTTATTTAATATTAAAACAATCTCCCCTGATTGCTGCTGTACTTTTGATTCGGAAAGTTCAATAATTAACAAGTAAAAAAATGAAAGTAGAAGATTTAGAAATGTACGGTAAAGCCTTGGAAATGCCTAAAGAAGGCCAAAGGAAACAAATGAAAATTGTATTTAACCTACTTAGAAAAGAATTCGGAATAATTGGAATTCTTGGTATTGTAAAAGGAGTAAATAATCATGCCAAAAGAATTAGAAGGGAATACCCTGAGGCTGTGAAGAAGGCTAGGGGTATAAGTGAGGTTTTTGAAAAGGAATTAACAATGATGGGCTCCCTGTTTTCTGCCATTGCTGATAAAAGAGGTAGAACGAAGGCACAGGAGTTTATGATTGGAATGATGCGCAATGTTGCAGCATTTTCCATGCCTGCAATATATCAAATAAGTGACCTTGTAAAATGTGAGGGAGATGTTTTTGATAATTACAAAAAAATGAATCGTGCATTATTTAATGAAACCAATCGCATGGGAACCTGGAAACATGATGGATTTCATGAAACTGACGATTTGCTTGATTTCAAAGTTACAACATGCGTCAATATTGAATTGTGGGAAGCCATAGATTGCCCCGAGCTCAATGTTCTGGGTTGTGAGCATGATTTAGCCGGATATCCATTAATTGAAGAAGCAACTAAAAGCGAATTCAGAAGGCATTGCACTTTGCAAAAGGTGGAGATTGCTGTCATTTTAAATTTTACAGAAAAGGTACTGCACCTGATGATGCACATTTAAATAAATAAACTAAAAAGAGGGAATCATGGAAACGCACATTAAAATCATATCAGCCAAAAAGAAATGTGCTAATAAATCTAGAAATCATGAAAATCGCATATTATTTATACAACGCATTTATCATCGAATGGGATGATAAAAAAATAGCAATCGATCCAGGAGCAGTATTTGCCTACTGGTTCAGATTTCCCACACTTATTCCGGAAGAAGAATGGAAGGATGTCACACATATTTTTGTCACGCATGGCGACCCTGACCATTATGTGTATGCAGATAAAGTTGCTGATATATCTGGTGCCCCCATTATCTTTAATAAGACGATGGTGAAGCAGGCTGATGGACAGTCGCTAATGGTCGGCCCCAGAAGTAAAGGATTGGTATGGGATACACCTGTTTCCAAATATCACACCCTGTCCGTTGATGATACCATCGAGGTGGATGGAATGATGATTACAGGAATAAAAACTACACATGGTCCTTTATCAGTTAAAATAGGTCCGATTAAAAAAACAGAATACCCGGAGAAGAATCCACGAGTTGGTTGGGGCTCAATTGGATTTAGAATTACCTACAAAGGAAAAACCATTGTCAATCTGGGAGATTCACTTCTTGAAGCTGAGGAATGGAAGAAAATTAAGAATCCTGATGTTTTGATGATACCAATTGGTGGTGGAGAGATGGACAATACAATGGATGAGTATGAAGCCCTGGAGGCTATTAAAATTATCCAACCGAAACTGGTTATTCCAATGCACTACGACTTACCAGTGCTCTTTACCAGACATTATGGATCCGTGGATGAATCATTGTTTAAAAGCGAAACTGAGAAACTGGGAGCGCAATGTAAAATTCTTAAAAAAGGTGAGCATTCAATAGTATAGTTACATTAATTATAAAAACAAGAATCATGAAACCAAACAATAACGGAGCACAACAAGAAACAGTTTTGATAACTGGAGCATCAACAGGAATAGGGTTTTCTACGGCAATTTATTTAGACAATTTAGGATATAAAGTATATGCCGGAGTCAGAAAAGATAAGGATAAAGAGAATTTGATAGCAAATTCCAATAATGGCTTAACCCCGGTTATGCTGGATGTTTGTGACCAGGGTTCAATAGAAAATACATTTGCCATAATAAATGAAAAATCCAAAGGAGAACCTTTTCACCTGATTAACAATGCAGGCCTTTCAATTAATGGCCCTTTAGAGTTATTGGAGTATTCCGATATTAAGAAAGTAATTGATGTAAACCTTACCGGTTTACTAATGGTTACAAAAACTTTCTTGCCCCTGATCAGAAAAAACAGGGGAAGGATAATAAACATAAGTTCGGGGCATGGGCTAATGGCTATTCCTGACAAAACTGTATATGCCGCATCTAAATTTGGAGTGCAGGCGCTCAGCGATTCCCTGAGAGTTGAATTAAAACCATTTGGCGTAAATGTAGCGAGCATAATTGTCGGTAAAGTAAATACCAGTGTTCTGGGCAAAATTCTGGATGATCGGAAAAAAATGATTTCAAAAGCTGATCCTGAGGTTTATGAGCTTTATAAAACTTTGATTGAATACTTTGACAAGGAGGTAAAAGATATCCCTGGAATTGAGGCAATTAAAGTATCTGAAACAATTTATAAAGCAATGTCAGATCGGAATCCAAAAGATAAATACTTAATCGGCCCGGGAGCTAAAAAGATGAATGTTTTACGAAAGTTTCCTGCAAAAACCAGGGATAAAATGTTAGCTAAAGCAATCTACAAATGATGCAACCGGGCTTGGAGCTATCATGACATAGTGGTTCGAGGAAATGGCCTTTACATACAGGGGATCGAATACAATCTATACCAGAATTAACCATCTATCCCATCTTCTTCACCATTCATCACAATAATTTTCTTTGTATTACAGAAACATCACCAATCGAAAACATATCCATAAACTTGGATAAAAGAAACAAAACCACTAAAGCAACGACTATGAAACGGCAAGTACTTAGAAGACGGTTATCGTATATTTTATTTTTCATATTCCCGGCCACATTTGTCTACTTTTCACCCTATGTGATCATTGATGCGGGTACAAAGGGAATCATTTGCGGCAGCTTTTTTATGTTCATACTTCTCTTTATCGGATCCTTATTCCTTGGAAGAGCTTTCTGTTCATGGGGGTGTGCTTTAGGAGGTGCCCAAGAGATCCTGTCTCCCCTCAAGAAAAAGTTTGCCATAAAAGGAAGACATATCAAGTGGTTCATCTGGACTCCCTGGATAATTGCAATCATACTTGTGGCATTACGTGCGGGCGGTTATCATGAAATAGATCCTTTCTTCCGCACCACCCATGGGTTTTCACTTGGAAGCATATATACAGCCATCGCCTATATGTCAGTACTATTTCTGGTAATTGTACTAAATTTTACTGTGGGTAAAAGGTCTTTCTGCCGGCACATTTGCTGGATCGCTCCCTTTATGATACTGGGCAGAAAGATTCAAAACCTTCTGAAAACACCCTCTCTTAAATTAGTGAGGACGGAGAATGCCTGCGTGAACTGTCACCGGTGTACCAAAAATTGTCTGATGGGACTCGATGTGGAGGAGATGATCATGAATCAAAAAATGGAAAATTCAGAATGTATTCTTTGTGGGACCTGTGCAGATGTTTGTAACAAAGACTGTATAAAACTGAAGTTCACGTCAACCGGATTGAAAAAATCCAGCGCTGCATAAGAAAATATATACTTGAAAAATAGAAATCATGAAAAATCAGGAAGCTTACACAAATGCTAAAAAGAAGGTTGAAGCCCGGATGAATTTCCACACACACCTGGCTGTCTACCTCCTGGTAATTTCCTTGCTCACCATCCTTAATCTAACGGTTGCCGGTGATTATTTCTGGGCCATGTGGCCGATGATCGGATGGGGATCAGGCGTGATCGTTCATGGGCTTTTCACTTTTGTTTTCGATTCTCAATCCTCTTTGAAAGAGCGACTGATCGAAAGAGAAATTCAGAAAAGAAATGCCCAAAACATATAGTAATTTAATGCATTATTCCTTACCCCAAATCTATATTAAGATGAAAACGAGTATCATTTATAACAGCCATTCTGGAACCACCAAGACCTATGCAGAGGAAATCGGAAATTTTCTTTCCGGCAATGGGATCGAATGCAGGATATCCTCCATCGATGACTACGATAAAGAATATCTTTTGTCCTCTGACCTGGTTATGCTGGGATGCTGGACAAACGGATTGATGATATTTGCACAACACCCGGACAAGGCATGGAAAAAGTTTGTGGAAGAAATGCCTGACATCAGAAAAAAAACACTTGCCCTGTTTACTACTTATAAAATTGCCACAGGGAGTATGTTCAGGAAGATGGAAAAACTACTCGCAGACAAATCCGATCGGCCTAAAGCGATATTAAAATCCAGAAGTAAGGAGCTGACTGATAGAGAATAGATCAACTCTAGAGGTTTTGATCAATACTTGAAACTCAAAAAGACGCCTATAGACCCATGCACACCTACTGGCTTAGTCAAGCAGTAGCCGGGTATTTATTCAAGATTCATAGCAAGTACTATATCCGAAAATTACAAAATAGTCTTAACTTATTACTTCTTTGAAAATGAGGTAAAAACTAGGTACACAATGAAAATTATAGCCATCTGTGGAAGCCCACGCAAAGTGAACAGCTACAAAGCACTGACCACCATAAGGGATGCATTTCCCCTGATTGACTTCGAGATTCTCCATCTGAATGACATGGACTTCAGCCATGTAAGGGCTGCTATGCCTGTGTCCTGAGGGGGGAATCCAAATGTCCAATAAAAGATGACAGGAGTCTGATCCTTGAAAAGATCTCCGAAGCTGACGGACTAATATTGGCCTCCCCCGTATATTCCCATATGGTTTCGGCCCTGATGAAGAACTTCTTTGAAAGGTTCGGATACATGGCGCACAGTCCTCTATTCTTCGACAAATATCGCCATGTCCATGGTCACCTGTTCAGGGTATGGGGCTGAATCTGCCCTTGCCTATATGGATAAGATGCTCGGAATATACGGTTTTAACCTGGCACCATCACTGGAACTCCAGGTCCATCCGGGGAAAGTTAAGGAAAGTACCTTAAACCGGGAAAAAAGTACTCAGGCCGTCGAAGCCCTCATTGATAAGATCAAAACAGGAAAACGTGACCAACCGTCCATTGGCATGATGGTGCCGTTCATGATTTTCAAATACGTATCCAAGCTGGACAAGGACCTGATGGCGGCAGATTTCGAATATTACAAGGACAAGGGGGATTACTACTACGATGTAAAAATTCCGTTTTACAAGAAGTTCATAGCAAAACGAGTCAGCGATAAAATCATCAGCCAGTTTGACTGATTATTGGATAACCTTCAGAATTCAAAATATTATGCCAGCCAGTTTTAGAAAAATTCCTCCCGTTTGCCTTGGGATTTCAATAGTAAGATTGATCTTTGGCAGATTACGTTTGCCGAAAACCTATGTGGGACATATCATAAGAATGGAAGATGGAGAGCAATACAGCGTGTTCCGCCATATACAATTATACCCGGAAAAAGATGTTGACGCACCCGTTACTTTCATAGTAAGTTTTAAATTTTCCCGCTTTTCCTATAATGCAAACAGGATCATCTCCATCATCCCAATGCTTTTAATCACCGGATTTCCAGGGTTTCACACAAAGATGTACGGTGTGAATATGGAAAACGGATACTGGCAGGGGATGTATCAATGGGAGTCAGAGAAAGCACTGGAAGACTATAAGCTATCCTTGGTTTACAGGATGATGAACAGGCGCGCTGTTGATGATTCAATCAGTTCAAAGAAATTCCCTCGCATGAAGCTTTTAAGTTTTGTTGAAATCAATAAATCTTAAAAAATGCCCTATTCACAAATGCTCAGAGAACTTTTTCCGGAAATCACCCTGCATGCGGAAGATCTTCTGCTGCTTGAGAGTTTTCAGATCAAGTACTTGCCTGACAGGGTGGCCGCCAAAGAATTTGCAACCCTTCTCAATGAATATCCTGTCGTACACCGGTTCCTGGCAAATAAGTACCCTCCCATCGGTGGCTTTCTTGCCGGACTGTTGCAGGAACACAAACCTGCCGCTGATATCCATCAGATCACAGACCATTGCCAGGAAGCCCTGTGGGAAATTGCGGATCTGATCCTGTACAATAAATACCCGGAACTTTACGATCGCAATAGCCAGATCCAGTGGGACATCAGCGAGATTTTTTCAATCACCTCCCTGGAAGGAAAAATTGTGGCTGACGTGGGAGCCGGTTCCGGCAGGATTGCCTTTCTGGTTGCCCGGCATGCCCAGGCTGTATTCGCAGTGGAACCCCTGAACAGTTTTCGCTCATTCATGAAGGAGAAAGCAGCGAAACTGGATGTGCAAAACCTGTTTGATATGGATGGAACGCTGGACTGCATAGCTCTGCCAGATGATTTCCTGGACGTGTTGATCACCTCCAATGCTATTGGCTGGAAGCTAGACGCAGAGCTAATGGAGATTGAGCGGGTAGTGAAACCCGGTGGACATGCCATTCATCTCCTTCATGCAGAATCCATGCATGAATTTTCATTTAAGGAAACACTGACTTCTGAATCCTGGAAATATCATTTTACCGGGGATCTGGTTGAGAACGTTATCAAGATGAAGTACTATAAGGAAATTATATGACAGTATAAAGCTTTACAGTGAAGCTGGCCTGGAAGCTACAATATAGTAATAGTAAGATTGGCTATTTTTGTAACACGAGTCCTAATTTCCCATAAACCGATAATGAATATGCAACAAACCATCCAGATCTCCACCCCCGCCCACAACGGCCTCTACGACATCACCCGGCAGGTGGAGGCCATCGTAGCTGAATCCGGTGTCCAGACCGGCCTTGTCAATGTCTATGTACAGGGAGCAACTGCCGGGATAATGATACAGGAGAACTGGGATCAGTCAGTCCAGAATGATGTTATAAACCTGTTGCGGAAACTGATCCCTCATGGGGTCTGGGAACACGATGCCCAGGATAACAACGGGGATTCGCACCTGAAGGCCGGCCTTGTCGGTCCCTCGGAAACCATCCCCATCGTGGATGGGAAGATGGGGCTGAGCACCTGGCAGAATATATTCTTATGTGAGTTTGATGGTCCCCGAAGTAGCCGGAGGATCGTTCTGACAATAGTGGATACGGATTAAAGAAAATCTATATTCCGGCGAAGTCCCGCGAATCTTGCACGTTTCACCGCTGACCCTTCGAAGAGCCTTTCAAACTGCGCTTCGTCCAGTCCTGCCCAATCCTCCCGGCTCATCTCCAACAATCCTGGACGGGGTTCAAGCCAGGGCTCCGAGTGGGGAAAAGCATTGTGGTTCCAGGGACATACATCCTGGCAGATATCACATCCAAAGGCCCAGCTCTGCATGCGGCCACGGAATTCGGCAGGAAGCTGGTCTTCCCTGTTCTCAATGGTCAGGCAGGAAATGCATCGGGATGCATCCACCACCTTTCCCGGCAGGATGGCCCCGGTGGGACAGGTATCAATGCATCGGGTGCAGTCCCCGCAGTAATCCTTTACGGGCTCGTCGGCTTCCAGTTCCATGTCCGTGATGATCACACCGATAAAAAACCAGGAACCGTATTTCCTGTTCAGGAGCAGGGAATGCTTCCCGATCCATCCCAATCCCGCCAGCCGTCCCCAGGCCCTTTCTATAATGGGTGCAGAGTCAACAAATACCCTTCCCGAATGTGCCCCGATATGCTCTTCCATGAAGGCGTACAGACTATTTAGTTTTTTTCTCAGGAAACGGTGATAATCCTTCCCGTATGCATATTTGGAGATGCGCGGGGCCGACTGATCATGCTGTTTTTCCCTGGTAAAATAATTTTGCAATACCACTACGACAGACCGGGCACCTTCCACCAGCTTTCGTGGATCAACCCGCTTTTCAAAATGGTTTTCCATGTATGCCATGGAGCCCTGGTAGCCCTTATCGAGCCAGTCCCTCAGCCTGGGGGCATCATCTGCGAGGTAGTCAGCCCGTGCAATCCCGGCGTCCAGGAATCCCAGCTCCAATGCCTTCTCCTTAATCTTGTGGCTATTTTCAGCAGGATTTTCCAAGGCAGGGGAGGAATTTTACAACAGTCCCAATTCCAGTTTCGCTTCGTCGGTCAGATTGGACTCATCCCAGGGTGGATCAAAGGTGAGCTTGAGATTGACTGATTTTACGCCTTCAGTGGCTTCAACCTTATGCTGCACCTCGGCGATGATGTCATCTGCAATGGGACAGTTCGGGGTGGTGAGTGTCATCCGTATTTTGGCATTGTTTTCATCGTCCACATCTATCTCGTAGATTAGTCCCAGGTCATATATATTTACCGGGATCTCCGGATCATAAATGGTTTTCAGTGTATTTATGATGGCGTCTTCCAGTTGTAGGAACTCATTGTCTTTCTCCATAGCTTAAATCTTTTATCTGCATCCGTCAACCAAACAACCATTGATGCAGGAATGTTATTGCTGGGACATTTTCGTCTTGTACGCTAAGGCATATAATTTCATCTGTTTCACCATTGATAGCAGTCCGTTTGACCGGGTGGGGGAAAGGTTTTCCCGCAGGCCGATCCGGTCTATGAATACCAGTTCCGTATCCATGATTTCGTCAGGGTTCCTGTCAGAGAGGACACGGATAAGGAGGGAAACGATCCCCTTGGTAATTATGGCATCTGAATCAGCTGTAAACTTCACTTTTCCATCCTCCAGGTCAGCCCTCAGCCATACCTTCGACTGGCATCCATTGATCAGGTATTCACCGGTCTTATATTTGGGATCCATGATGGGCAGATCATTGCTAAGGTCGATAAGGTAATTGTATTTATCCAGCCAGTCTTCGAAAACTTCAAATTCTGCAATGATCTCTTCCTGTATTTCATTCATGTTCATAGTTCCAAAACTTTACCGCAAATATAATCAATGGGAGTCATACTATCCGAACATTTCACGAACACGATGGAGTCCGGCATGAAGCCTGTCAATCTCCCCGGTTGTGTTATAAAATGCCAGAGAAGCACGCAGGGTCCCGGTGATTTTAAAATGATCCATGACCGGCTGTGTACAATGGGTGCCAGTACGCACTGCAATGCCGAGTTTGTCCAGCACCATTCCGGCATCATAAGGGTGGATGCCATCCAGCAGGAATGAAAGGATACTGATTTTATTGGCAGCATTGCCATATATCTCCAATCCGGGTACCGTCATCAACTTCATGGTGGCGTATTCAAGCAGGTATCTCTCGTATTCCCTGATCCGCTTGAGTCCGATCCCACTGATATAGTCCAGCGCTGCCGCCAGTCCAGCTGCCCCGATATAATTCATGGTGCCAGCTTCAAATTTAAAAGGTAACTGATTGTAAGTGGTTTTTTCGAAGGAAACACAGTCAACCATGTCTCCACCTCCCTGGTAAGGAGGCAGGTCGTATAATAATTTTTCTTTGCCATACAGCACGCCTATCCCGTTAGGCCCATATACCTTATGACCTGAGAATGCATAAAAATCAACATCCAGGTCCTGTACATCTATGCTTTCGTGGGGCAGGGCCTGTGCTCCGTCTACGAGTACCGGGACACCGGATTTATGCGCCAGGCGTATGATTTCCCTGACAGGGTTGATGGTTCCCAGTGAATTGGAAATATGTGTAATGGCAACAATCCTGGTCTTATCTGACAATAGCTTTTTGAAATCGGCCATCACCAGTTCTCCCTTATTATTAAATGGGATCACCTTCAAACTGGCTCCTTTTCGTTCACAGACCATCTGCCATGGAACGATATTGGAGTGGTGTTCCATCTCAGAAATGATCACTTCTGTACCGGGACCGAGATGCTTTTCCCCGAAACTGAATGCCAGTGCATTGATGGACCCTGTGGTTCCGCTGGTAAAAATAACCTCGTTTGTAGATGATGCATTGATGTATTTCCTGACCTTTTCCCTTGCTTTTTCATAGGTTTCGGTGGAACGTTCACTCAGGAAATGTACCCCCCTGTGAATGCTCGCATTTTCCTCTTCGTAATACCTGCGAATTGTATCTATGACTTGCCTGGGCTTTTGGGTGGTGGCCCCGTTGTCAAAATAAACGATGGGGTGTCCGTGTACTTTCATGGAAAGCAATGGGAAATCCCGTCTTATTTTATCTACTTCAAAGTCCATTGAGGAAGGCATTAATCAGGGATGGGAAGATCGCCACAGGCCATGGAACAGTTGTTGCAACGGGATAGTTCACCCCTCAGCCGTTTGTCCACCAAGTGATTAATCCTGTCCTTAAGCGGGGTGACCTGGATCTTTTCAATGACCTCATGGGCAAAAGCATATAACATCAAGAGCCGGGCTTCCTGCTTTGGGATCCCCCTTGCCTGCATATAGAAAAGGGCATCTTCATCAAGCTGGCCGGTTGTCGCCCCATGGGAACAACGCACGTCATCTGCATAGATCTCAAGCTGGGGCTTGGAATTCATCTTTGCCTCGTCAGACATGAGGATGTTGTTATTGGTCTGATAGGCCAATGTTTTCTGGGCATCCTGCCTGACCAGGATGCGGCCGTTGAAAGCACCGGTGGATTGCTCATCGAGTATCCCTTTGAACAGTTGGGTGCTGGTGCAGTTTGGTTTGGCATGGTCGATGTTCACATAATTATCAATATGCTGGTTCTTGTCAGACATGAACAGGCCATAGGTTTCATTATTGCAGCCCTTAGCATTCAGCAATACATTGGTATTGTTCCGTATCAGTCCCCCATGCAAAGTGATTGTATTGGACCTGACCGTGCTGTCGGCTTCCTGATGTATGAACAGGTTGGTCAGCAGGTTAGAATTCAGGTGCTCATTCTGGACCCGGGAATAATGGAATCTGGACCCATTACCAGCATAAATCTCTGTTACAGAATTTGTCAGGAAACGAAAAGGAGAAAGGGTGTGGTCACATACGATGACCTCTGCGCTGGTATTCTCCTCCATGATAAACAGGTTCCGGTAATGCAGCATGGTATCGATCCCGGTCATGGGGAGGTGTACCACCTGTACAGGATCCTCGAGGACCTGGCCTTTGGGCACATAGATAAACAGGCCATCTATGGCAAAGGCAGTATTTAAAGCTACAAGGGAGTCATTTTTAATTCCGGCATGTTTTGCATAATGTTCTTTCACAAGTTCAGGATATTTCCTGAGGGCTTCGGCGAAACTCCCGATGATGATCCCATTCTCCAATACGGTCAGGGCCGTCCCATTTACCTTATAAAACCCATTCAGGATAATCTCCAGCCTGGTTTGCAGGTTGGGCACATCACAATTGAAGATGTCCTCCAAATTGAAATCAACATTGCTGGGTTGAAGTTGCATCGTATAGCCGGGCTTAAAAAGTTTTTGCAGGGAGGTATATTTATACAACTCATCCTGCCTGTCCGGCAGTCCTGTTATTCCAAATTCATGGATGGCTTCCTCCCGGATATTCATCATAAACGAGGGAGATGCCTTTTCAAGTAAATCCTCCTTGGCTTTGAATAATTCGATATAGTCCTGGCTTGTATTCATAATGTTTATCTATCTTCCGGCTTCCTCCTTGATCCAGTCATAGCCCTTCTCCTCCAGTTCCAGGGCCAGTTCCTTCCCACTTGATTTGACAATTCGGCCATTGTAGAGAACATGAACGAAATCGGGGATAATATAATCAAGCAGACGCTGATAGTGGGTGATTACAATGGTTGAATTGTCTTTGTTTTTCAGGGTGTTGACCCCGTTGGCCACGATTTTCAGGGCATCGATATCCAACCCGCTGTCGGTTTCATCCAGGATGGCCAGTTTGGGTTCAAGAAGGGCCATCTGGAAAATCTCGTTTTTCTTTTTTTCTCCCCCGGAAAATCCTTCATTTACCGAGCGGTTGGTCAGCTGGGAGTCAAATTGTACCAATTCCTTCTTTTCCCGCATATACTTCAGGAAATCACCGGCGGAGAGGGGTTCCATTCCGTTATACAAGCGGTGTTCATTGACTGCGGTTTTCATAAAATTGACCATACTGACACCAGGGATCTCTACAGGGTACTGGAAACCCAGGAAGATCCCTTTTTTGGCCCTTTCTTCGGGATCCATCTCAAGCAGATTTTCCCCCATATATTTAATGGAACCATGGGTGATATTCCTCATTTCCCTTCCTGCCATGGTCGTTGCCAGTGTACTTTTGCCGGAACCATTGGGCCCCATGATGGCATGCACTTCTCCGGCTTTCACTTCAAGGTTGATCCCTGAGAGGATCTCCTTATCCCCCACACTAACTTTCAGATCCTTTATTGATAACATTGCTATATTATGCTTTTAATTATATACTCATCCAACAGATCCTTCCAGGCTGATCTGCAATAATTTCTGGGCCTCTACAGCAAATTCCATTGGCAATTTGTTCAGTACCTCCCTTGCATAACCATTCACAATCAGACTGATGGCTTTCTCAGTATCGATGCCTCGCTGGTTGCAATAGAAGATCTGGTCTTCACTGATCTTGGAGGTAGTTGCTTCATGTTCCACAATGGCGGTGCTATTGTCAACCTCAATATAAGGGAAAGTATGTGCACCGGATTTATCGCTCAGCAACAATGAATCACACTGGGAGAAATTCCGGGCATTCTCGGCATTCTTCAGAATGCGTACCAGTCCCCTGTAAGAATTCTGGCTCTTCCCGGCGGATATCCCTTTGGAAATGATGGTACTACGCGTATTCCTCCCGATATGCATCATCTTGGTGCCCGTATCTGCCTGCTGCAGGTTATTGGTGACTGCCACGGAATAAAATTCACCGATGGAATTGTGTCCCTTAAGAATACAGCTGGGATATTTCCAGGTAATGGCCGAGCCCGTTTCCACCTGGGTCCAGGAGATCTTCGAATCATTGCCCTTGCAGATCCCTCGTTTGGTCACGAAATTGTAGATACCCCCCTTGCCGTTTTTGTCACCGGGATACCAGTTCTGCACGGTGGAGTATTTTACTTCGGCTTTTTCCAGGGCCACGATCTCAACCACTGCCGCATGCAGCTGGTTCTCATCACGCATGGGAGCCGTGCAGCCTTCCAGGTAGCTCACATAGGCCTCGTTATCGGCTACCAGCAGGGTCCTTTCGAACTGGCCCGTATTGGCAGCATTGATCCTGAAATAGGTGGACAGCTCCATGGGACAACGGACACCTCTTGGGATGTAGCAGAATGAACCATCTGAGAAAACTGCGGAATTCAGCGCAGCGAAATAATTATCTGTATAGGGGACCACCGAGCCCAGGTATTTTTTCACCAGATCGGGATGGTTTGCCACTGCTTCACTGAAAGAGCAGAAAATAATCCCTAGTTCCGCCAGGGTTTCGCTGAAAGTGGTCTTGACAGAGACAGAATCCATAACAGCATCAACAGCCACTCCGGTCAGCCGTTTTTGTTCATCCAGGGATATGCCCAGCTTGTCAAATGTCTTCCTGAGTTCAGGGTCAACCTCATCCAGGTTCTCAAGGCTGGCCTTTTGCTTGGGGGCGGCATAATAAACAATATCCTGGTAATCAATTTCCGGTATGACAAGATGTGCCCAGTTTGGCATCTTCATCTTTTTCCAATGCTGAAAAGCTTTCAACCTCCATTCCAGTAGCCATTCGGGCTCACCCTTCTTGGCAGAGATCATCCTGACAATGTCGTCATTCAACCCTTTCGGTATCGTATCAGTCTCTATGTCAGTATAGAAACCATACTTGTATTCATTCTGGGTTACCTCCCTGATTACCTCGTTTTGATTGTTTTCCATATTATCCCTCCGCTTCAGTATGAATCATCCCTCATCTCTTTATTTAGATTTATTCCAAATAAGGACAAAGATAAGTAAAAGTATTAAATTTTGGTGAATTTTGCCACGATTTTCAGAGCTATCAATACCTGTATTCCCAATGAATGAAAGGAAGAAAATAACCCCCTTGTCCAAGCTTGGTGAGTTTGGATTGATTGATCATCTGACAAAGGACCTGAAGGTACATCAGGCGACCACCGTAAAAGGTATAGGGGATGATGCTGCTGTCGTGGATTATCAGGGAGAGAAAATGCTGGTCACGACCGACCTGCTCGTGGAGGGTATACATTTCAACCTGGTATACACACCTTTAAAGCACCTGGGATACAAATCTGTCATCGTAAACCTGTCTGATGTATATGCCATGAACGGGCATCCAAGGCAAATCCTGGTATCATTGGCACTCTCAGCAAAATTCAGTGTAGAAGCTGTTGAACAATTGTATGAAGGGATCAGGATGGCCTGTGAGAAATACAAGGTGGACCTGGTGGGTGGAGATACCACCACTTCTTTAACAGGCCTCACTATAAATGTAGTAGCCATTGGTGAGGTAGAAAAGGGAAGACTGGCATACCGTAATACGGCCAGGGTAAATGACCTGATTTGTGTATCCGGCGACCTGGGCGCAGCCTATATGGGATTGCAATTGCTGGAAAGGGAACGCAGGGTATTTAATGATTCTGGTGAGGGTAAACAACCTGACCTGTCAAGTTATGATTATATCATAGGCCGGCAACTGAAACCTGAGGCCCGGAATGATATTGTCGAGTCATTAAAGGATCACCAGATTGTTCCAGGTGCCATGATAGATCTGTCAGATGGACTTTCTTCCGACCTGATTCATATATGCAGACAATCCGGTTTGGGCTGTAGGATATTCCATGACCGGATCCCCATTGCTGATGAAACAGACCGTGCTGCCAGGGAGATGAATATCGAACCATTTATCGCTGCCCTGAATGGTGGTGAAGATTATGAATTATTGTTTACCATCCCTCTCAATCAGCATGAAAAGGTGATGAAGATCAAAGACATAACCGTGATTGGCCATATTACTGAAAAAGAAGCCGGGATGAAATTTATTACCAAACAGGGAGATGAATTAGCATTACAGGCACAGGGATGGAATTCATTTGATGAGGAAGAATCAACCTCCGGCATTTAGTCCTTTGATCAGTCCCCTTTTTGATTTCCGCATGAATCCGACGATCTCATCACGTTCCTCTGAAGGCTGAAAATGCTGTTCAATGTATTCCCTGGCCTGGGTATTGTTGTAACCTCCGTGGAAAAGAATACGGTAGATATCCTGAATCTCTTGGATTGTCTCATTGGAAAATTTCCTTCGTTTCAGTCCGATCGAATTCAGTCCCTCGTAAGAAAAAGGATCCCTCCCTGCGGTAATATAGGGAGGAACATCCTTGCCAACTTTAGATCCACCCTGGATCATGACATGTTTACCTATTTGAACAAACTGGTGTACCAGGCAGGCTGCACTGACAATAGCCCAGTCATCGACTTCCACTTCTCCTCCAAGGGCAGCATTGTTCACAAGGATGACACGGTCTCCCAGTTCACAGTCATGGGCTACATGGACATAGGCCATCAGGAGGCAGTTTTTACCAATGATGGTTTTGCCCGGGCCTTGGTGCCTTTGTTAATCGTGCAACATTCCCGGATGATTGTATTATCTCCGATCTCAACCGTTGTATATTCCCCATCGTACTTCATATCCTGCGGAATGGCTGAGATTACGCTTCCAGGGAAGATGGAACAATTCTTTCCTATCCTTGTACCGTCCATGATAACGGTATTCGGACCGATCCATGTACCTTCCCCTATCTCAACATCTTTAGCGATGGTAGCGAATGGTTCTACTTTAACATTTTCAGCAATCTTTGCACCAGGATGAATGTTGGCCTGGACTTGGTTCAGTTTATTCATATTCTTTAACGATCTGGGCCATGAGTTCGCCCTCTGAAACCAGGTTATCACCTACAAATACCTGCCCAAACATATGTGCAATGCCTCTTCGAATGGGTTCGAGCAGATCTGCCTTGATAATTAATGTATCCCCGGGGACAACTTTTCCCCTGAACTTCACATTGTCAATTTTCAGGAAATATGTTGCATAATGTTCCGGATCAGGGACGGTATTCAATACTAGGATACCACCTACCTGAGCCATTGCTTCGACCTGCAGAACCCCGGGCATGACCGGTTCCTGAGGGAAATGTCCCTGGAAAAATGGTTCATTAAAAGAGACATTTTTAACCCCTACGACTGTTTTGCTGTCACGGTGAAGAACCCTGTCAACGAACAGGAAGGGATAGCGGTGAGGCAATAATTTCATGATGCCATTAACATCAAGCACCGCCTTGGTCATATCATAGACCGGGGCTTTTTTTTTAAGCTTATCCTTTTTTATTTTGCTTCTGAGCAGGCGGGCAAACTGGTTGTTTGCATAATGACCCGGACGGGTGGCAATGATTTTTCCCTGTATGGGTTGCCCAACAAGGGCCAGGTCTCCCATAATATCTAGCAGCTTATGTCGTGCCGGTTCATTGCTGAAGTTAAGATCAATATTGTTCAGCATTCCTTCTGGCTGTACTTTTACCTTGGGCTTGTTGAATAGTTCTGCAAGGCGGTCCAGTTCCTCCTGGGAAACCTTACGGTCAATGATCACAATGGCATTGTCCAGGTCTCCGCCCTTGATGAGGTTGTTTTTCGCCAGAAATTCCAGTTCATGTAGGAAGACAAATGTTCTGGCGGGTGCAATTTCATCATTGAAATCAGTAATCTTATCCAGGTTTGCGTACTGGAAACCAAGTACCTTTGAGTTATAATCAATTTTTACATCGACACTGAATTTGGGATCAGGGTAAGCGATGATCTCTATCCCATGTTCATCATCGCGGTATTCAATCTTTTCAGTGATCTGATAAACGTTCCTGGGGATCTCCTGGTCTTTTAGTCCAGCCTTAACAATCCCTTCTACATATAATTTTGAACTTCCATCGAGGATGGGAGCCTCAGGCCCGTTCATTTCAATATTTACATTGTCCAGTCCTGATCCAACACAGGCAGCCATCACATGTTCAATGGTGGCAACCTTTACGCCGTTTTCCTCAAGGGTAGTGCCCCTGCTTGTTTCGACCACATTCTCTGCAAGGGCCCTGATTACTGGCCTGTCATTCAGGTCTGTCCGGATAATCTGGTAACCATGGTTTTCAGGAGCAGGTGCCAGGGTCAATTTTACATCTACTCCGGTATGCAAACCCCTCCCGCTAAAACTGACAGGTTTCTTAATAGTTTTCTGATTTCCAGTCATATTCCATTCAGTTACAGATAGAATTTGAACGCCGCAATATACAAAAATTCGTTAAATCTATCTTTCGTAAGACTGTACCTGCTGGATTATTTTAATTCTTTTAATTCCTTAATATCTTTCTCCAGCTGTATCAAAGTATTTCGCATATCAGGCAATCTTTTGAAAATGGCCGGAGATTTCCTGGATTCCCTAATATCAAATGCAGGGGAACCAAGTACAATTTCTTTTTCCTTTATGCTGTGTGCTACCCCTGATTGTGCTGCAATGATCGCCCCGTCTCCGATGGTAATATGTCCTACCAGTCCAGCCTGGGCGGCAAGGATCACATTCTTGCCAATCTTTGTGGATCCGGCAACGCCGGCCTGAGCAATAACCACACTGTTTTCACCAATTTCTACATTATGGGCGATCTGGATCAGGTTATCCATTTTCACCCCATTCCCGATTCTGGTTGAACCCATGGTAGCCCTGTCAATGCTAACATTGGAACCGATTTCCACATCATTTCCAATGACCACATTTCCCACCTGTGGCACCTTTTGCCTGGAAGTACTGTCCTGATCAAACGCAAATCCGAATCCATCCGATCCGATAACTGTTCCTGCATGAACAATGCAGTTATCCCCTATATGGCAACTTTCCAACACTTTAACGCCCGGATAAAGCATGGTATTATCACCTATGGTAACATTGTCACCAATGAAAACCTGTGGATACAGTCTCACATTGTCACCAATACTTGCATTATCTCCGATGTAGACAAAATCTCCGGCATAAAGATTTTCGCCGCAGTTGCAGAATATGCAATGCTGGAATGCGGACTGATCCCTGTTTTTCTGGGCTTGGACTGTTCATATATATCGAGCAGGCTGGCAAATGCTTTATAAGCATCATTTACCCTGATCAGGGTGGCTTTTACATCTTTTTCAAGACAAGATTATTGACCAGGACAATAGTAGCCTCAGTATCATAGATATATTTCTCGTATTTGGGATTGGCCAGGAAGGCCAGGGTCCCAGGTCTTCCTTCTTCAATTTTTGAGACATCGTTTACCTTGGCAGCCGGGTTTCCCTCGACTTTCCCGTTAAGGAATCCGGCAATCTGTTCAGCTGTAAAGTCCATGAAGATTAAAATTTGGTCACAAAAATAAATAATTAAACACTACGCCAAAGCATCTTTAGGATAATACAAAAAATATTTTCTAACGGTCTTTGACAGTACTGAAATGTCCAGCATGTCAGAGGCTGCAGTTATGTCCACTAACATCCCATCGTTGTAAAGGATCTGGATTTGTTCATCTTTCGAGCTATAGGCATAATTACTGATGCTGTCAGCATGCACCAGATATCTGATATCCTCCTCCGCTAAACGGTATAACTTCCTGACTCTTTGCCTGATATTATTAATGTACTCATCGGGGAAAGGTTCGTCTTGATCTTCTATCCGGGACAGATCCCTGTTCTTAAGTTTTTTGCAAAGGGTAGACAACACAGGGTCCGGGTGATCTGTCCACACCTTGGCCGAGGCCATGATATCACTGTCATCCAGTCCGGCGAACATTTCCAGGTTACTGATGACGGTATCAGAGATGTGTGGATATCTTCCCGGTTTTTCATCTCCAAAGAAATCACTCCTCGAAACCGGCTGGTACAGAAAATGGCGGAGGGGAGGAGTACAGAATATTTCCACACCCTGTCCCGCTAGTTCCCTGGCTCTCTGCAATATGTTAAGCAGGAGAATCTCAGAAGAAAGGACAGCTTTGTGCAGGTATACCTGCCAATACATCAATCTCCGTGCTATCAGGAACTTTTCTATAAGAATAAATGCCCTTATGGTCAACGACTAATTGATCATTCACCACATTCAACATTCTCACAATGCGGTCTGATCCTATCACACCTTCTGTGACCCCGGTAAAAAAACTATCTCGCTTCAGGTAATCAAGCCTGTCCATATCCAGCTGTCCGCTGATCAACTGATGCAGGAATTGTTCGGGATACTTGCCGGTAAAAATCTCGTGTGGCCATGTCAAGACGACCCTTATATTCTTTATTCAGAGCATGCATGAACAATATAGATAATGCTTCATGATGAATACCCGGAACAATACTTTCTTCCAGGGCATGGGAAAAGGGCCCGTGGCCAATATCGTGTAATAAAATGGCAGAGAGAGCAGCTTCTTCTTCCTCCAGGGAAATTGCCACCCCTTCCGCAACGAAGTACCTCAATGGCCATGCCCATCAGGTGCAGTGATCCCAGGGCGTGCTGGAATCTGGTATGGGTGGCACCGGGGTAGACAAAATATGTGAATCCCAATTGCTTGATTCTCCTAAGTCTCTGAAAATAAGGATGTTCAATTAATTCAAATAGACCCTCAAAAGAGATTTTGATAAATCCGTATACCGGATCATTGATGATCTTTTTCTTGTTGGTATTAACTCGGCCCACTGTTAATGATAGAAAACGAAATTTAGTAATTTAAATTGTATTGGACAGGTAGGGACCGGCTTCTGGCATAATATTTTGTAAAGTTGCCGATTTTTTATATTTTTGCGCC
>CAVVYS010000017.1:0-241776 GCA_963752525.1 uncultured Bacteroidaceae bacterium
TTTTTTTACCATCTTCCGAAAGTCTGATCATTACATGGCCTTCCAGGGTATCTGCGCTGCCACTTGCACAATAAACCCTTCCATCAGAATACAGGGGACTGTTGGCATTGATTTTATTTCCCTGTCTGTGTTCAATTCTCCAGAGGGCATCGCCATTATCTGCATCAATCCCAATAACTGAATCAGCCGTCATGGTTACTATGAGCCTTGTATCGTTATGTTCAACGAGGATAGGTGAACAATAGGCAGATGGTTCGCCATTCCCCCGGCTGGTCCAGATGAGCTCTCCCGAAAAACGGTCAAGGGCCACCACATTATGTTCCGGCCCTCCAGGGGTCAGGATAATACGGTCCCCATCAAGCAAGGGAGATTCCGCCATGCCCCATCTGATTTGCCGGCCGCCAAATTTCTCCTGCATATCCACATTCCAGATAACCTCGCCGGTATCTGTATCCATGCAGAATGCCACACCCTGTCCGCTTACGAAATATAGCAGTCCATCGACAATTGTAGGTGTCGATCGCGTACCTGTATAATTGGCATACCATTCCAGTCCGTATTCCTTCTGCCATAATAGATTACCCTGCAGATCAAAGGAATATATGACACCTATGGTATCCGGCATACCCAACACAAATATCTGGTCCCCCGCAATACTGACACTACCATGCCCGGCTCCTAGTCCCTCAAAAGACCAAAGCAATTCAGGGCCTTCATCCGGCCATTCTTTCAACAATCCTGTTTCGGGATATTTGCCATCACGGTCCGGTCCTCGCCACTGGGAGAACTCTTTCTTTCCTGAACAGGAAACCATAATAAAAATAAGAACTGCCAGTAGTGATTTGGTTAAAAGCACCATTTAGTCGAGATTTGATTCGGGCATAAATATATAAGTTTTGATAATATTTTTGTAATGAATAGAATTGTGCTTGAATAATGAGCTCAAATAAGATCATGAAATATCAAATCATATTTATTCTTTTATTCGTTTCTGTCAGTTTTTCATTCGCGCAAAACAGTGTAAAAATTGAAGTCAGGGAAGAGACTGGAGAGGCCCTAACAGGTGTAACCATTGTAGTTGAAGGGACTTACACAGGTACAGTTACAGACACAGAAGGAAAAGCAATCCTCGAGAACTTACCAGACGGAGAAGTTGAAATTAGTATTTCATATTTGGGTTTTGCAGAAAGAAGAAATTACCTTATTTTTCCCCGGGACAATAATAAAACATTTGAGGTAGTATTAGAAGAAGGCCAGGAAGAACTCGAAGAAGTTACCATAGCCACAACAAGGTCTTCACGTACCATTGAGGATATTCCCACAAGAATTGAAGTCATTACTTCAGAAGAACTTGGAGAGAAAGCAGCTATGAACTCTTCCAATATCGGCATGTTATTGAGTGAAACGACCGGGGTTCAAATGCAGCAAACCTCTCTAAGTTCAGGAAATTTAAGTATTAGGATCCAGGGACTTGATGGACGCTACACTCAAATTCTTAAAGACGGATTCCCGTTATATGGAGGGTTTGCAGGCGGATTATCAATCATGCAAATTCCGCCTCTCGATCTAAAACAAGTAGAACTTATCAAAGGCAGCAATTCTACTTTGTATGGAGGTGGGGCCATTGCAGGATTGGTCAACCTGGTAACCATAAAACCGGAGAAAAAACCTGAATTGAGTGTAATGTTTAACCAGACGAGTGCATTGGGAACTTCTGGAAATATTTTTTATGCCCAGAAATTTGAGAAAACCGGCATATCTTTTTATGGATGCGGCCAACAACCAGATAGCATATGACCCTGATGATGATGGATTCTCAAATATTCCAAAAGCCCAGACTTTTAATTTTAATCCTAAATTTTACCTCTATATTAATCCCAATACAGAATTAAACATTGGATTAAATACCACATTTGACAACAGGACTGGTGGGGATATGAAGGTTATTAAAGGAAATGCCAGCGAAGAAAATGTTTTCTCAGAAGAGAACATATCGAATAGGTATGCGACTCAATTATCATTTTCAGCATACAAGCGATAAGAGAACCATTTCTTTTAAAAACAGCTTCAGCTATTTCGACCGAAAGCTGGTTATTCCCGATTATATATTCCAGGGGATCCAATTATCCGGTTTTTCGGAAATTCTGTTCAACTTTCATGGGGAATGAAAGATCAGATTGGCAGTTTGGGGTAAACCATTATTACGAGCAGTTTATTGAAGAAAAAACAGACTCCTTCCCTGCCAGGGATTATACCCATAACACGATAGGAGGTATTTATTCAAAATACAACCAAATATAGGTTCCAAATTTATTTTTGAGGGCGGCTTAAGGACTGATTATAATTTTGACTATGGTGTGTTTGTTCTTCCCAGGATTGCATTGCTTTACAAACCAAACCGGAAAATTCACTTCCCGCATTGGAGGTGCATTAGGATATAAACTTCCGACAATTTTTACAGAAGATGCTGAAAAGCTATATTTCAGGGGTATAGAACCATTGAATAGTTTCAGAAATGAATCCGGAAACCTCAATTGGAGGAAATTTCGATATTAACTACAAAACATCATTTTTAGATAAGTTTACTTTCTCCATCAACCAATTATTATATCTAACCCAGCTTAATAACTCTCTTTTACTTCGGGAGAACAGTTCTCAAAATGGATATTTTCTACGAAAATGCAGATGGAGATTTACTAAGTACAGGTTTTGAAACAAATGCCAAGTTTACTTATGGCGATTTTAAGTTTTATGTTAACTACGCCTTCACAAACACTCAACTATTATATGACAATATAAATAATCAGAAGGCACTGACCCCAAAGCATAATGCAGGTTTTGTGCTGTTATACGAAGTAGAAGATAAATGGTCTGCCGGTTATGAATTATACTATACCGGCTCGCAATTTGATGAAATGTACGATACAAAACCTGAATTCTGGGTGATGGGAATTATGATTATGAAGTATTTTAAGAAGTTGGCAGCATTTTTAAACTTTGAAAATTTTACCAATGTCATCCAGACTAAATATGAACCCTTGGTTCTTCCCCCTTACAATAACCCTTCATTTCCTGATATATGGGCTCCTGCTGATGGATTTATTTTTAATGGCGGATTGAGGTATAATTTCTTTTAGCCCTCCCGCAAGTCTTGAATCCTGAGGCAACTAACTGGGCAGCTCCACTTTTCGAGAGCAACCAATATTGATTAATTGCGTATATAACTGGGATAAGAATCATTTGCTTAAAAATGTGCATTAAATAAAATAGCATGAAAGTCAAATTATCTCACAATCAGAACAATAGGATCACAACTGCTGCTACAAGAAGTTCGCATTACCTCCTACTGGCAATCCTATTAACTGTAAGCTCATTTACAGGTTTCACACAGATTGAGGTTAAATGGACGAAAGAATTGTCTGCAGATATTGCATGGCAGGAAGTGACCGCACTTGGGAATCTGATTGTGAGCTCTACTAATCAACTTGTCGGATTAGACAATGAGACAGGTGAGATTCGCTGGAGCAAACCGGAACATGCAGGCCTCAACCGTGAAGAATTCAATGAGCTGCCTAACAGCCCTTTTTTCACAGTGGCAGCCAGCAATAGCATACATCTCATTGATCAGCTCACAGGAGATGAAGTGTTCAACTCATATAAAGCCGGTTTAAACACCATCGAAGATTATTTTCTTTTGTATAACTCGGATGCCATACTTGTGGCAGGCAAAGATATGGATGATGAACCCTTGATGGTATCTGTTAAAGATGTCAGAGGGCACTGTTTCCTGGACGATGAAAGAGAAATTTGGCAGGATAATCGCTGCCACTGAGCTTAACAATGATGAGCTTCTTATCGTTACCCTTTTCAACAATTACAAGCTGAATGCGAGCTCTGGTAACCTAATCTGGAAAGAAGTAAACTCCGCAGAATCAGCACAAGTCGACAAACTTGGAGAACTGGGTGCACTTTTAAAATCGGCAGCCGAGACCATGACAAAAGATATGGAGATTGACTTACGTTACTATCATCCAGCAGGCAGCGATGTCTTCTACCTGGGTTCCCAGCAAGAGTCACAGTCGAGTATGACCTCTTCCGGTGGAGAACCTGTGGTCAACTACCTTAATGTTTATAATGCATTTAGCATCGATGATGGTAGCATGGTATGGGATGAAGCCCTTGAAGTCAAGGGGCAACTGAGCCAGGTGACTTTCCTGGATAATGGGATATTGGTACTCCCTGATGATGGAAACAGAACGAAAATTAATTTATTTGACTACGAATCCCACGAGGGTATTTGGGGCAAGAAAGGCAGGGGAATTGCGATAAAGGGAGGAATTTATGATTACCTGGAGGCTGAAGATGGCATTTTGCTGGTGTCGCAGACTGCCAGTAACAATTTCCTCAATTACCTTGACCCAAGGACAGGGACCATTACTTTCGAGAAACCTGTTAAGGTTGAAGGCATGGTAATAGGAATAGTACCCTTATCCAGTGGAATTTTGTATATCACAACCGAATCAATGAACATATTGGATCAGGCTTCGGGGACATTAAAATGGAGTAAGAGCGTTAAGACAACTCCGCAATTAACAGCAGAGTATGATGGGAAGATATATGCCTTTGACAGCAAATCCAGTACACTCAAAGTTGTGGACATGAACAATGAAAAGGTAAATGAATTGTCCACCAGTCCTCTCAAGTTCGAAGGAAAAGAAATACCCAGAAAACTCGAAGTCATGAATGATGGTATATTTATTCATTCAGATCAGAATGTAGCAAAATTCAGCTTTGATGGTTCACTCTTGTTTCAGGCGTATTACCCTGCTCCCCGTGAACCTGGCTGGAAGCGTGCACTCCTGTATGCTGAAGCTGTAAGAGGCGCCTACATAGGAGCATCATCGTATTACATGTCGGGAGCGATGGCGGTAGTGGCAGATGATGTCAGGCAGGAGGATGCCGTTGCAGGAGAAATGGTTAGCCAGATTGGTGATGCTTACGGTGAGCTGGGGGCGCAGGCCTCCCTTTATGCCAGTAGCGCTTTCAAACAGGCCAATGCCAGGTTAAAGGCTACCTCGTCAACCAGAGAGTTTATGCTGATCATGTCCAAACAAGAAAAGGACATTCAATTGCTCAAGGTTAGTAAATCTAATGGCCAGGTTGAAGGGAACATTGATCTAGGTAAAGACCGTGAACCCATTTATGCCGTTGACGACATTACAGGACAGGTATACTACTGCACAGGAAACAGAGCCCTGACTTCATATATGGTTAAATAAAACAGGTCAGACGGTTCATCTTTTCAATACCAGGGAAGGATCCAAAGGATACCGGCCAAATTCCTTTCCATATACAGCTATACCTCCTTCTCCCATGGTTTGGATCTGAACCTGCAATTCCCCTTTTTGAATGGCATATTTCAGCATGGCTTTTTTGATAGGGACTTTGACCAGATAGCCATAAGAGCCCGCTTCTCTCAATTTCCTGTCTTTCAACTGATGATGCCAGGACAGCACGCCCTGATGATCTGCCGGATCGTCTGCCAGGGTGGTAGAATAGACCTCCTGTCCATCAATACTGACAGAAATTTTTGAAGGAAAGAGCTGTTCATCAGTCATGGGATAGGAATTCGGATTGGCACTTGGGGCTACTACAGATCCTCGCATAAAATCCTGATCTCTTTCATACTCCTGCTGGTCTTTGACAAAATATTCCTTGGCGGAGACTTCCACCAGGAAAAAGGCTTCCTTAATGCCCTTCGAGGTCACATCTTCCGGAATGGGAATGGAATATTGGAAGAAACCTTTTCCTGCTCCATTGACTTTTCTGCCTTCCAGGACATTCCATTGTCTTTTACTCCATTCGGCCTGGGAAAAATTATCCGCAGGAGTGCTTAGCACAGTAGCATCAGGTATTTTCTGGTCAGATATGATTTCAAAATGCATGAAATTCCTATGCAGGATTTGTCCATTCTGGTCGGTCACCTTCAACTTTAAAGTGGCCACTCCTGCCATATCCGGGACCTGAATGGTCAGTGGTTCCAATTTTTTTTGCATCCAGGGCGTATAGGCGACCTGCCGGCTGCCTGCTGAATTTTTTTCTGTTTCTCCAATGTAGTTGGTGGTAGACAGTTCATAAGAGATGTTTAATCCATCACCAAATTCTTCACCTGTCATCACAGAAAGATACAGGGGCACCTCTATGCTTCTCACCCCCTTTGACTGTTTTGCAGATTTCATTTCCGGTTGAAAGGTAAACAGCAGCATGTAAATCATTAAGGCTCATTCCTTCCACAATTTCTCCCAATCCGGTCATTTTTTCGGTCCGGTCAAACCGCCAGTAACCATTCCATTCATTGATGACATCATGGTGCTCGGTATAGAGCCAGCCTCCTACCTTGGGATAGGTCCTGAAAGTATTGATCATCCGGTGGTAATCCCAGCTCCAGTCCACATCGCCCGTACTGCCTTCATAGCCCCAGACATTCCCGCATTCCGAATTGATATTGGGTTGCTTTCCCTGCTTAAATCCATCTTCAAAATCGAAGGTGCTGCCTTCATAAGTATTTTCCGTCAGGTTTTTCAGATAATTATCCCATTCCCAGCCCGGCAGATAGGCATGCCAGGAATTGATATCGGTTTCAGTATGCCCGCGGCCGCAACAAATGGAATTGTCTTCTATCAAACGGGTTTGATCCAGGGATTTTGCCAGGTAATACATGGAGGCGACCCAATACTGCGTTTCGGGTAGATATTCTCGTATATGCTCTTCCATTTTCATCAGTCCGATATTGCTGTGCAAACCCCAGGTTTCATTAAAGATCACATAGGAAAAGATGGAAGGATGGTTATAATCCCGCTTGATCATTTCCCGCAGGGTATATTCAGATTCAGCCTGCATCTTTTCATCGGGTTCTCCCCAGCTATTGGGCAGATCTTCCATCACCAGGAGTCCCAGTTTATCTGCCCAGTATAGTTTCCGTGGGACCTCCACCTTGATATGGGTCCTTATGCCATTCAATCCGATGGACTTACTTCTCAGAATCTCATCCTTCATAAACTGGTCACTCGGAAAGGTATAAAATCCATCCGGATGATAGGATTGATCAAGGGCCAGTTGCACATAAACTGGTTCATTATTGAGGGCAATATAGGGATAGTCGGTCCCGGGAAGGTTTACCACAGAGATCTTCCGCATGCCAAAATATGATGTCACAACATCCTCCTCCAATACTGCTTCAACTTCATACAAATAAGGATCTTCCAGGTTCCATAAACGGGGATCGGGAATATCTACATCAAACCTGGTTTTATGTTGCCCTGCCGGTATGATTGCCTGGTGTTTGATCGGTTCTCCGGGATTGCTTATGGTCAGTGATAAGGAAATGTCTCTATCGCTTGCTTCAGGTAGATAGGCAGTAACATTCACCTTTTGATTATCAATATCCGGGGAAAAATGGAGCGCATCCAGGTAGTCTTCACCCCTGGCTTCCAGGTAAATGGTTTGCCAGATGCCCCGGGCATTTCCATATCCCTGCTTCCCGTACAGGGTAAAATCACGACGGGCATCGTCGGCCCGGATGACCAGCTTCTGGGCCTCACCATATTTGATATGATCTGTCAATTCAAAAGAAAAAGGCACATAACCTCCCTGGTGTTTTCCCAAGAAGGTACCATCAAACCAGATACTCGTTTCCCAGTCGGAAGCGCCTACCGTTACAAAGACTCTTTTCCCCTGCCAGCTTTGATCAATCTGTATCTCACGCTGATACCATCCAATATCTGCCTCATCCTTAACTCCTGACAGATTAGAGCCCCAGGGAAATGGTACCAGGATTGTTTTATCAAAAGCGGTGTTCCCTCAGCCCAGCCATCCTGAATTCCCCTATCCCGGGCATCAAAGGCAAAGTCCCAGGTGCCATTCAGGTTCTGCCATTGGGCTCTTTGAAAATCAGGACGGGGATGTTCAGGCAAGGGGATTTCCTGGGCATGGATGAGTGGATTTATCAGGAGCAATAAGAAAATAGGCAAATTGCGAATATTGTGTTTTTTCATTGTTTGGAATGTTGGTATATGAAAACCAAACTTATTGAAAATATTTATATTTATTGTGTCATTAACCCGTTCCACATTACTTTTAAAAAAATGAGAAAACCAATAGGTATTCTTATCATACTGCTTTGCATGTCCTGCTCGCAAAAGAATATCACAAGGCATAACTTCGATTGGTTGATCGGGAGCTGGATACGAACCAATGATAATGAAGGAAACATCACTTATGAGCACTGGAAAAAGATCTCAAGTGCAGAATACAAAGGCTTGGGGTGCACACTTCATAATAGTGATACGATATTTAAAGAGCAGTTGAGACTAATAGAAATAAATGAAAAATGGAGTCTTGAAGTCTCGGGGGTAAATGAAAATCCAACACTTTTCCTGCTTACGAAGCAAACGGAAAACAGCTTTGCTTCTGAGAATAAATTCAACGAATTCCCAAAGATAATTGAATACTCTGTGGATGACAATGTACTCCATGCAAAGATCTCCGATGGGAATACCGAAATTTCATTCATCTTTGAAAAAAACAATGTTAAGAAATGAAAACAAAACTTACATTATTTACCTTGATATGGTTAAGTGTAATTGAAGTTAATTCTCAACCATCCTTTTCTTCATATGAGCAGGCAAAACTACATCCAATACTCCATGAAGGACCTGCTCCTGATTTTTTTGAAGGTGCATTAATTGGCAATGGCGGGCTCGGCGCTGTGGTTTGTTCAAGGCCGGATGCCATTATGATCCGATTCGGCCATAACAATGTATGGGATATCAGGATAGCTGAAAACAACCGTGAAAAATTAGGCACATTCCGGGAGGTATTTGATAAAGTAAAAGAGATTGATCCTGATTTAGAACTATTGCAGGAAAATCCATGGTATGCAGAATACATGCGTATGGCTGCTGAAAATTACAGAAAACCATATCCAAGACCGTTCCCATGTGGCAGTCTCATCCTGGGCTTTGACAGGACGGAACGTAGAGGTAATTGATCATAAGCTTGATATTTCCGATGGACTGGTAACAGTAAAGTTACTATTGGACCAGAAGCATTATGCTTATCTAAAGATCTTCGCAGATAAAACTTTCGACCGGATTTGGATGAAACTGGTTGATGATGAGGGCGGAGAGGTCGCTAATTGCTTCAATCGAATCCGTCTGATTCCTGATACTTCAACCCCCGAAGAATTCCCAAAGTATGAAGTTTTACCTGTAAAAAATGGAATATCCTTTAAACAGATCATGCCCTATCCTGAGCCCGAAAAATATGATAAAGAAAAGGGACATGAGAAAGATAAGGCGTTTAGATTGAGTGCTGTAACAGGCAATAAACTTGAAAAGAAGCAAAGGATAGATTGGAATGGGAATTTAATTGGAATGGCAGATCTGGAGTACGCCATCAACAAAAATCAACCATTCTGGCTATGTGCTGAATTAACAGAAGGCCTTGCCAGCAATATTGACATTCCCTTTTCTGAGCTTGAAGCATTGAAAGAACCTGATTTTGAAAAAGCTTATTTGAAAACCCATCAGGTGTGGAAAGATTACTGGAATAGATCAGGCATAATCCTTGAAGATGAGTTTCTTGAATCAACCTGGTACAGGAATCTCTATTTTTTGAATTGTGCCACAAAAGCCGGCGTCAATTGCCCGGGTTTATTCGCTAACTGGAGTTATCAAAACATTGGTACGGCCTGGCATGGTGATTATCATATGAACTATAATACCCAGCAGCCATTCTGGGCCACTTTTTCCTCCAATCACCTGGAGAATAACCTGCCGTATGTGGAAATGATTGAATTTATTTCAGATGTGGCAAAAAGATGGGCAGAGGAATATTACGGAATGTCTGGCGCCTATTATCCACATTCGGCCTATCCTGTTGAAATGACAATGAATCCATATCCGGTACCAACCTGGGGCTGGGAGATTTGTGAAACACCCTGGTCTGTCCAGGGTGTCTGGTGGCATTATCTATATTCGGGCGATAAGGAGTTTCTGGAATCCAGGGCTTTCCCACTGATCAAGGATGCTGCATTATTTATTGTGGATTATATGACTCGCCCTGATGCCCACGGCCCTCAGTGGGGTGATAGCAAGTATCACGTATTTCCAACTGTTCCTCCGGAGTTGTATGGCCTTCGTCCAGGATTTAAATTTAACAGTGATTGTCTTGTTGACCTGACCCTTATCAAGTTTCTTTTCAAGTCATACCTGAAATCAGTTAAGGTATTAGGATATGAGAAAAATGAAAAGGAAACAATGGCAAAAGTCCAGGAGATCCTGGACAATTATCCTGATTACCCTGTGGAAGAATCTGATAAATACGGCAAAGTATTCGTATCAGTTTCAGGTGAATCCACGGAGACAGTATACAATGTGCCCAACACTCTGATGACCGTTTTCCCGGGAGAAGATCATGGCTTGCATTCTGAGGACGAAATTCTTGAAATCCTATCCAATACAAAGAATAACCTCCAAATTGAAGGGGGAAATGAATTGGTTTTTCAGCATATTGCAGGCTGCCAGAATCGGAATGCTTGACCTTGATGTCTTTAAAAGAGAAATAAAATACAACCTTCTTCCGAATGGTACCTGTTCAAATAATACCCTGCAAATACACGGGAGGTATAATGATCTCACAGATCCATATTTTATGGCAGATATGGGCATATGGTTTGAAAACTTTGGATTGCCTGCAGTGATCAATGAATGTCTAATACAAAGCTATAATGGGATTATCAGGTTATTCCCTAACTGGCCGGAGGACAAAGATGCAGCGTTTAAAACCCTGAGAGCAGCCGGTGGATTCCTTATCAGCAGTTCAATATAGATGGCCAGGGTTCAATATCTTTCTATAGTCAGTGAGAATGACAATAGTCTTAAGACTCTATAATCCATGGAATCCTCAAATAAAACTAAACGTAACAAAAGGAGATTCCAAGGAATCCACGGAAGGAGACATTATAGCAATATATGAAGAAGGGACAATCTATAGTGATTACACCAATAGAAAATTAATAGCCAGATTACGATATCTGTAAAACGACAATTGTCATTTCCTGCCACATGATAGGACCTTTTACCGTCCTTCGCCCCTAAAAATCCGTGTCACTTTTTTCCAGTTCCAGTTCTTTGATCCAGATATTCCGGTATAGGACAGGATGTCCCTCAGCCTGCAGCTTGATCCCTCCAGGTGTATCGGTAATTCCTTTTCCGCCGTCGTTCCCTCCGTCAATCCCGGAATTGGGACCACCCCAGACCTGGTTAATCCCGACATTTGTATGGGCTTTGACTCCGTTCAAATAAACCGTGACCATGGCTTTTTCAGTCCGAATACCGTTCTCGAACCGGGCTGCCCTGAATACGATATCATAGGCATTCCACTTTCCTGCTCCATGGTAGAGGTGATAGGGGGATTCTGTTTCATTGATCACAGCTCCCAGGCCATGCTTTGTCGAGTCACCGTCAAGGACCTGGATCTCATACCGGTTCTGGAGGTAGACCCCGGAATTCCCACCTGCATGTTCTATGAGGAATTCCACATGCAATCTGAAATCCCTGAATTTGTGTTTTGTTACAATATCTGCCGATCCGTATTTACCTCCGGCCGCTGCAGGATCATTACTATTCATGGCACTGCCACCATCCACCGGGTCATCAACGATTTTCCATTTGATGGGCATTTCAGCGGCAAAACGGGGACCTTCCCAATAGGTCCAGTTTCCGTCAAGCGATTCCCGGCTGCCATCGAACAGTACTTCTGCTCCCGGCAGGGGCTTTTACCCCACCCCTACTCCATGCCTGGCTGCATGAGGTAAGAGAGGATTCCAATTAATAAAATAAGTGACAAGAACAAGAATGTTGGTTTTCATGATGTGAAATTTTAACCCTCAATTTACGAAGATTTTCGTGGTGAGCTATAAAAAAAGCCCGGGGCTATTAACCCGGGCTTATTTTTGAGTACAAGTATGTTTAAGTATGGCTATTCTTTGATAAACTTGTGTATTTTGGTATTCGCCTCTTTCAGAAATCTTCAGAAAATAAACCCCTTGGGCCAGATCTGAAACATTGAGCAGGGTAGTTGCATTAACCCAGCCTCAATATGCCTCAACTCTTTTCCGGATAATAGAATAAATACTAAGCCGGGAATTTGTTGAAAGTCCCTCAATATTGAGTACATCATTCGCCGGAATTGGATAGATGTTATATTTATTCTGATGCACATCATCCACCGCCAATGCTGGAGCCTTGTGGGACAAATTTAACGGTCAGGGCTCCCGTAAACTGATGCCAATCCATCTCCGTCGGTTTCGGCATAGTTCTGAACAACAGCATAAAAAGTATGTGTGCCGGCAGCAACATCATATGCCCTGGAATGAGAAAAACAATTTGTGTTAAGGTCAGCATCTATTGCTTCAACACCAACATGACCATCATTTGGAACCATGATAGATTGTCACTGGCTGCCAGATACAATTCTATCTCCGGGTGAAGAAAGGCACATGGCCATCAAAAGTCACAATCACTCTTCCATCTACCGGAGGGTCGATGGTTACTTCTGCAAAAGGTGTCACATTGCTGACATCGATACCGGATTCCACAATTCCCGTGAAGCCTACAATTTTGTCTCCTGTCGGGATGAACTCAACTGTCAGGGTTCCATAGATGTAAGCAATCCCATCTCCATCTGTTTCGACATAGTTTTGGCCAACAGCATAAAAGTTCTGTGATCCTGCAGCGACATCATATACACGGGTATGGGAAAAAGGTCTATGATTCAGATCTGCATCTATTGCTTCAACGCCAACATTTCCATCATTTACTGACCATGAAGGAGCATCACTGGCAGCCAGGACAATCCTGTCTCCGGGTGTAGTATAGCAATTCCCATCAAAGCGTACAATAACTTTTCCAGCTTCCGCAGGATTCATAGAAATCTCTCCCAAAACCGTCAAAGTACTGAGATCAATACTGGATTCTGAAATTCCGATAGACCTGACCACATTGTCTCCAGAGGGGATGAACTCAACCGTCAGACTTCCATAAATTGATACTTTCACCATCTCCATCTGATTCAACATAGTTATGTGCAACAGCATAAAATGTCTGTGCCCCAGCAGTTACATTATAAACCCTTGTATGTGAAAAGGAATTTATTCGAATATCCGTATCCAAAGCTTCAACACCAACATTTCCATCATTCACAGACCATGAAGGAGCATCGCTGGCGGCTAATACAATCAAGTCGCCCGGTGTTGAATAACAATTGTCCGTCAAAGCGCACAATGACTTTGCCTGATTCAGTAGGTTCGATGGTAATCTCCCCCACAACTGTAGTACTGGAGACATCGATACCTGGTTTTTGAAATAGCCAGATGTTTGACAATCGGATGTGCCGATACAACAGTTGGAAGGAAAGCAAGAATCAAGAAACTAATAAGTAAATGTTTTAATTTCATAAGCAGTGGTGTTAATTGAACATTTAGAAGTAAGATATAGACTATATAACATTAGTCACATACGAAATTGAATGCAAAAGGTTCAGACCCAAGCTAATTATTTAATAATGTTATTTCTAAATAATGATATAAGGTTCCGGGGTAAATCAATTCTCCGGAATCAGTCTTGATGGTCAATTCCACCTTACTTCGGGGATAGTTCCTATTTGCGTTTACTCCTGTGCCATTCTAAATTACTTCTTCTGCAAGATTTTATAATCCAGATAATTATACATAATATTCGATTAACCTTTAATTCTGAGGCGTAAAAATATGGGCAATTACAGTTACACATCAGCCATAGAACTGGCTGACCTCATCAGTAGTGGACAGGCGACATCTTCAGGAATTGTAAAGGACCACATAGAGCAAATCAAAAAACACAATCCACAATTAAATGCAGTTATTATCCTGCTTGAAGAGGAAGCACTAAAGGAGGCAGCCCAATGTGATGAAGAAGCCAGGCAGGGCAAATTCAGGGGACCGCTTCACGGGGTGCCCATGACCATCAAGGAACAGTATTGGTTGAAGGGAACGAAAACGACGGTAAATTTCAAGATGTTCAAAGATTGGACGGCAACTGAAGATGCCGTAATTGTCGACAGGTTAAAAAAGGCTGGTGTCGTAATTATGGGTAAAACAAACGTCCCTAAAAACCTCACTGACTATCAGGTAAGCGGAGATATTTATCCTGAATGTAAAAATCCATATAATCCCGAGTATTCACCCGGGGGAAGCAGTGGTGGATCCTCTGCTGCCCTGGCAACGGGAATGACACCCATTGAGCTTGGTGGGGACTTCGGAGGCTCTATCCGTAATCCGTCAAACTGGTGCGGTTTGTATGGACTTAAGCCAACAGAGAACACAATACCCGGACATGGCAATATTTGCATTCCAGAAGGCGCCAGGGGATTCGTTTTTCACATGGCCACTGCCGGTCCTATGGCCAGGTCTCCCAAAGATTTGGAACTCGTATGGGAGATCATCCGGGGACCCCATAAGGGTGACATGAGGGTATCGAGGATTGAATGGAATAACACCATAGGGAAAACGCTTGGTGATTATAAGGTAGCCTGGGTAGATTCATGGCCTGGTTACGAAACAAGTGAAGAGACCAGTTCTCTCATCAGGAATTTTACTGAACAGCTACAGCAGAATGATTGCCATACTGAAAATGAGGGTCCTGGTAACAATTTGCATGAGCGCTCGCTTGCACTTTGGGTCCGCTTATTCTCCCAACTGATACCCCAGGATGTTCCCAGGTTTATCAGGCCATTTATGAAAATGCAGATGAGAAAAGGCCTGTTGAATGGTTACAAAAAGTATAAAAAAGAGATGAATAAGGGATTTAAAGACAGTTTCATCTATTATTCAGAGAGCATGGGCATCAGGGCTGGCATCGTAGATGAATGGGAACAGTTTTTTGAAAAATACGACCTGCTGGTTTGTCCAATGAGTTATGGTCCTGCTTATCAAGCGTGGCAAAACAGGCGCCCCTATCCACTATGATGGTAAAAAGTTCGTTTATCTCGACTATGCCTGGCCATATCTAACCTGTTTTAACGCCAGTGGACATCCCGGAATCAATATCCCGCTGGGCCTTGGAAAAGAGGGATTGCCCATGGGTATTCAGGTTGTGGGTCCATACTGGAGTGAACCGGACCTTATCCAGTTCGCGAAACTGGTTTCAGAATTCACACCTGGGTTTATTAAGCCAGAAGGATATTGATCGCTCCCGGGATAAGAATCACTCTTTATCCGCCTCCTGCGAATATGAATTATTTACTTATGTGGTTGCTGTGCTCCGGCTACTGATGAAGCTCCAAAAAGTACCAGGGATTCCTTCCAAGGATACTTATTCATGAACATGCTAACCTTGGAACTCATGGTTCCCTGCTGGTTCATCCCCAGGGCCCTTGCCCACTGATTCTCAATGGAATTGGGATCATAATTGGTAGTCTCGTTATACCTTGCGCTGAAGAAACCCTTCATGTAGGCCTCGTTTACACCAATTTCAGGTGCTTCTCCCATATTTCCGGAATTACTTTCAAATTCCAGGTCTTCAAATTGATCTACGGTTAGCTGCAGCTTGGTGTTACTGGCAGGCGTATAATACAGGTCACCACCCTTGTTACCAAACATAATATTGTTATCGATCTTAATATATTCATCCTTGCAGAACCGGCTGTTGTCTACTCCTCCTATTATGCTTGCACCGATAATGTTGTGATGGATATTATAGGTGCACTTGGTCATAATTCTTACACCATATCCCATATCAAGAAAATCCTTCAGCCTGCTCCAGGTAAAAAGAATTGTATTATTTGCGACTTCGACATCTCCACAGGCTACCATGTCTCTCTGCTGGTTGCTTCCGGCACAGGTACCATAAATTTCAATGGCCGCCATCCTGCTTGCCACAAAGACATTATTCAATACTTTAAATGAACCACTTCTGTGACCAGCCTGGATGGCAAATTGGGCGCAGTTTACAAAAGCACAATTTTGTATGGTCACATCCCCGCCCTGGGCAGCGCTTGCAATAGATATCGCAGGCTCTTCAACTGTGCTGTTCTTGGGAGGAGTGGGTTCTGAAGAATACCTCATCCTTCCCCCATCCACGCCTTCAACGAGACCATCTTTGACATCGTATACATTCCTTTCCCCCATGTCCCATACTATACCATCAATTATGGTTCCGTCTACCGCTTTTGTAAATTTCAGCAGGGCTTTCCTTGACTTTCCCCCACTTTCATTATCCGGTTGAAAAAGGGTTGGATGGTTAACAATATCCTGCTGAGTGAACTGGTCATCCCAGCTGCCATACAGTTTCAGGGGTTTATCTGTTTCCAGGTATCCTATATTAAAAGTTCCCATATATGTTCCCTCTGCGATTCGTATTTCGTCTCCGGCTTCAGCTTTTGCAATGGCTTTATCTATGTTCTTCATAGGAGCCTCTTTGGATCCATCATTTTTATTGCTGCCGGATTTGATTACATAAATAATCCTGGAAGCTTGTTGTGTAGAAACCTCAGTTTCAAGTTTGACATCCTGCTTCTGCGCTGGATCCTGGGTAGCAGTTTCTTCATTGCCTACTGTGCTTTTGGCTTTGTCTTTTAATTTTTTCAGATTGAGCTGGGCATCTGTTATGCCCGTTGAGATGGTAATAAATGCGACTACCATTACCATGAAATGTAATCTTTTCATAATTAGGGGTTTTTAATTTGTAGTGGTTTCAGGTAAATAAATTTATTCAAAAAAAATGAAAAAATGAAGTGAATGAATACCAAATGCGAGGAATAGTTAAGCCATGGCATATGAATTTTTTATAAATTGGAAGGTCTTTCCCGAATAGTTGATATTAAACACTAAATCTAAAATAGAAAAGATGAATAAAGGATCCGTCAACAAAAAAAATCAACAGACCCGCAGAAAGTTTATCAAAACCTCTGTAGCTGGTGGTACAGCTGCCATGCTGCTCCCGCATGGAATATTATATGGAAAAAGTCCGGACAAGATCAAAGTCGGCTTGATCGGCTGCGGTGGCCGAGGCACCAGGGCAGGCATTATCGATTGTGCCGAATCCACACCGGGAGTAGAACTGGTTGCCATAGGTGACATTTTCGAGGACCATGTAAATTCTGCTCCAGAGACCATTAAAACAAACCTTCAAAAACGTAGATCTGCCCGTTAAAGACATTTACAAGGTTACTCCTGAGACAACTTTTGTCGGTTTTGATGCCTATAAAAAAGTCATTGCCTGCGATGTGGACATGGTCATCCTGACAACACCACCATTTTTCCGTCCTGAACATCTTCGGGCTGCAGTGGAGGCAGGGAAACATGTTTTTGTGGAAAAACCCATCGCCGTAGATCCGGTTGGTGTACGTTCGGTCATCGAAAGTTGCGACCTCGCCAAGGAAAAGGGATTGGCCATTGTTGCCGGCACGCAGTTACGCAGGATAACGTCCAATCGTGAAACCATCAAAAGAATTCATAATGGCGATATTGGTGATATTGTCGGTGGACAGGTGGTGCGTTCCGGCGGAGGCATGCGGGACTGGAGAAGTGAAGAAGAAGTTAGAAAACCGGAATGGTCTGATATGGAATACCAGATTCGTCGGTGGTTGTTCTGGACCTGGCAATCGGGTGATTTTATAACAGAAATGCATGTTCATAACCTGGATATCATGAACTGGGCCATGGGGGCACATCCCGTCCAGTGTATAGGTGTTGGTGGCCGTCAGGTGAGAACAGAAGCGAAATACGGAGATTGTTATGATCATTTTGCAGTGGAATATGAATATCCAAATGAGGTGCGGATAGGATATATCGGAACCCAGATTGACAAATTTACCTATCGTTCTGATGAACAGTGTGACAGGTACGAAGGGATCGGCTTATATCTATGGCGGGAACGGGATCATCAAGGGAGCAAATCCCTGGAAATTCGAAGGAGAAAAACCAAATCCTTCAGTCCTCCAGTATGCCGAAATGATCGATAGCATTCGCAAGGGAAATCCCCTCAATGAAGGACGGCAGGTAGCCGAAAGCACCATGACCGCAATCCTTGGGAGAATGAGTGCCTATACGGGAAGAGCCTTGAAGTGGGACTGGGCGATGAATGCATCGAAACTCGATCTGACCCCTGGAAAGATGGAATTCGGGGATCTGCCGGAGATGCAACTATTCCTATGCCTGGTATTACACAATTGATATAACAATAAGTCTTATGAAACATATACATTTTTTATTTTCTAATCATTTTTTGTGTATTCCTGACTGAGTGCCGGCACAACAACCCAAAAAGAGGAAGGATTTGTGCCCTTATTTAATGGTGAGGATCTGGATAACTGGGTGAACGTGAACTGTGCCCCGGAGACATGGACGGTCCGGGACCAGATGATCGTTTGTACCGGCATCCCCAAAGGGGTCATGCGGACAGACAAACAATATGAAAATTTCATACTGGAACTGGAATTTAAGCATATGGTAGAAGGAGGCAATGCGGGCTTGTTCGTTCACTCTGATGACCTTACCCATATTGGGAAACCCTTTACACGCTCCATCGAAGTCCAGATCATGGACGGCAACCACGGAGATGTATTCGCCATACAGGGAGCAACACTGACCCCGACAAACTCAGATCTTGAAAAAGCCTGGATGCGTTCCTATCCCACTTCTGAAAGGCATAATCCGGCAGGGGAGTGGAATCATTACCGGGTTGAGAGTCTTGACGGAACGCTCACCCTGGCAGTAAATGGCGAGGTGGTCACCAGGGCCTATCATACAAATCCCAGAAAGGGATATATCTGCCTGGAATCCGAGGGTAGTGAAATTCATTTCCGCAACATCCGGATCAAGGAGCTGCCCGGGACAAATCCGCCTAAAGAAGCAACAGGTACAGCTGGACCAGGGATTCAGGTCCCTTTACAATGGCCTGGATCTTCGGGGCTGGAGGCAGGTGGAAGGCAATGAGGGACACTGGCAATCCATGGACTACATACTGGATTATGACGGTAAAAGCACTGCTGAAGGTGAAGACAAGCATTTATGGACAGAGAAAGAATACGGTAATTTTATTCTCATAGTGGACTGGAGACAGCCCGATAAGCCGGTTCCGGAAGAGGTCCCGGTAATTTTGCCCAATGGAGAGCAGGCAAAGGAAAAGAACGGAGAGGGTAAAACGGTATCTGTGCTGGATGCAGGCGACAGTGGTATCTACCTGCGCGGCACTTCCAAATGCCAGATCAACATCTGGAACTGGCCTGTAGGATCTGGCGAGATCTGGGGTTACCGGACTGACCAGGATATGCCGGCAGAAGGTTCGCCGGGCAGCCACGCCCATGATACATGCGGACAATGCACCGGGTGAATGGAACCGGTTCATCATTACGGCCATCGGTGACAAAGTTACAGTTGAACTGAATGGGCAAATGGTCATAAAGGAGGCAAAGCTGCCTGGAATTCCTGCCACAGGTCCCATCGCACTGCAGCATCATGGCGACCACATCCAGTTTGCCAATATTTATATCAAGGAGCTCTAAATACTCCAGGAGAGGTTGCACAAAAGAAGACAAGAATCAGAGTATGAAAAAAGCCATAACTATTATCTCATCTCTAATCCTGATGAGTATCGTCCAGCTACTCCCTGCACAGGAAGTAAAGCGCCTGAAGATCAAGTATCCGACGCCAATGTACATTGGTACCCCAAAGGACCTGAAAGTCGAAAGGCTTGAAAAAGAAGATGAGATCTCCACTCCCTATTTGCTGGTTCCTGAAGGTACAGTGAATCTCGCCCTCGAAAAAGTGGTGAAATGTTCAGATCCCTATCCGATAATGGGAGAACCGGAGCTGATCACGGATGGTGACAAGGAAGCCACGGACGCTTCCTATATTGAACTGGATGTGGGACCACAACACATCACTATTGACCTCGAGGAACAATGCACCATATATGCCATTGCCTTCTGGCATTATCATAAAAAGGCCAGGGTGTATCACGATGTTGTTGTACAGGTGGCCGATGATCCTGATTTTGTAGATCAATGTGACCACTTTTTTTAACAATGATCATGATAATTCCCTGGGACTGGGTGCAGGAGAAGATCCCCATTATATTGAAACCAATAAGGGCCGGCTGATAGATGCAAAAGGAATTATTGGCCAGTATGTGAGATTATACAGCAGTGGAAATACGGATAACAATATGAATCACTATATCGAAGTTGAAGTTCACGGTAAACCGGTGAATTGAGATACCCCCTGAAATATCTCCTGGTCTTCACTGCCATTCTCATCCTGGCCTGCCTGGCCCGCTTCACCGGCCTGGATCAAAGGCCCATGCATAACGACGAAGCAGTCAATGCATATAAGCTGGGTATAATGATCGAGACTGGTGAATACCGGTATGATAAAAATGAATACCATGGCCCGGTACTGTATTATGCATCCCGCATTATTACGGGTATGCTGGGACAGGCAGATTTCGTCTCCCTGACAGAATCCTCCCTGCGCTCTGTCACGGCAATATTTGGAATTGCCCTCATAATCATATTGTTACTGCTGGCAGAAAGCCTGGGCTGGATCACCCTGCTGGTCACTGCCCTGCTCTTTGCCCTGGCACCGGCCATGATTTTCTACAGCCGCTATTTCATCCATGAAATGCTCCTGGTATTTTTTGGATTTCCTGCCATCATTACAGGATATAAATACCTGGTCAGTAAAAGGCTTTTCTGGGCTGCTTCTGTCCGGCATCTGCCTGGGATTGATGCATGCCACCAAGGAAACCATGTATCATCAATTATGCAGCCATAGGGATATCAGCCATTGTTATCCTGATCCTGGTAAAGCGGAATGGGCAAAACGGTGTAAGAGAGGGAAGATATTCCTTTTTGGCATCTGTTGGTTGGCGGTTCTTGTCGGGGGACTGGTATCCATAACGTTCTACTCATCTTTTTTCACTTATCCACAGGGGATCATAGATTCAATTACTGCCTACCAGGTGTATTTCACCCGTGCCGGTATGGATGATGCCCACCTTCATCCCTGGTATTATTACCTGGATCTTTTGGTACATACTAAAAACCCGTCCGGAATACCCTGGAGTGAGCTATGGTTGCTCCTGATGGCCCTGGCAGGATTTTTCCTGCTTGCCTTGAAAAAGGATAAGAAACAGGGGGATTATTTTATGCTATTTATTGGATTGTACACTTATCTGTTGATGATTGTTTATAGCATCATTTCCTATAAAACTCCCTGGAACATCCTGCAGTTTTATTATGGGACATTGCTGCTGGCAGGCTATGGGATCGTTCATATGTTTCGTATTCAGGATGTCCCGCTGGCTGAAAGACAGGTATTGCAGTACTGGTTCTTACGGGTGCAGTTCACTGGTTATATACCAGTTACAGCATCAACTTCAGACAATATTCCGATCCTGCAAATCCCTATGTGTATGCACATACCGGAGAGGATGTAATGGATATTGCTGAAATGGTTTCCCGTGTGGGCCAGGTTCATCCGGATGGCAGGGAATTGCATATTGAGATTATCATTCCTGACAATGAATACTGGCCCCTGCCCTGGTATCTGCGCGCCAATAGCAACACGGCCTGGTGGGATCATGTTGATTACGGTCAGCTTGCAGCTCCCCTGGTCATTTCAGCGGCTTCCGAGGAGAAAGAACTGATCAGAAAATTGTATGAGCTGCCACCACCGGGCCAGAGGCATCTTTACATTTCACTTTTTGACAGCTATAAAGAACTTCGTCCCGGGCAGGAACTCCGGGTATACATTAGAAAAGATATATGGGATCTTTTGCCTGAAGATATGAAAAATGCTGATTAGCCATCCTGCCGGGAAAATTTCAGTGCCTTGCGTATCAAGCGCAATTCTGAAAACATGCTCAGTAATGTACGGCTGACCGACAGGCGGCTGTCAGGATCCGAGGTCCATTCTATAGGAAATTCCAGGATCTGGTATCCCTTTCTCCCTGGCCCGGAGAATGATTTCAACATCGAATAAAAATCCATCCGTAATGCATGCACCATACAGTTCATGAGCGGTTTCTCTGCGGTAGATCTTCAATCCGCATTGGGTATCGGTAAGGTTACCGGGTATCCGGCTGAGAATGCGGATGTATTTGCGAAAGAGAAAGGAGACAAGTTTCCTGTAGGCTGTCCGGGACCGTTTAATAATGGCTCCCTGGAAGAAATCGCGATGCATGGGCAATTTCACATTTGCCATCTTTCAACAGGGCTATCCCCCGTTGATATATTTCATAAGGCACACAGTTCCCACTGTCGATGAACATGATAAGATCGGAACCGGCCTCCATGATTCCTGTTCTCACTGCTCTTCCCTTTTCCTGTATGCTCTTTATACCCAAGTATCTTCAGGCTGACACCCTCATCCACAATCGTATTCTTTGCAACATCTGATGTTTGATCTGAACTGCCGTCATCAACCACAATGATCTCCCCTGTCATCTTATGAAGCGGACAGGAAGTCGGAAGCAGCAGTGATATCATGCCTGATCTTCTGCTCCTCATTAAAAACAGGTATAACTATGGACAGGTCCATCCAGCATAAAGATAAAAAAACCAGGTGAATGGCACCGGTTCTTCATACTGCCATCAATGGCAGCATTGCGGTGGACTGAATTGGATGTGAATATTAAGGAAGGGAATTGCTGCCTTTTCCTAAGCCGCTTCCCCCTGTTCTTGATCTTCCTGGCTGCTTTATCAGGGTATTCAGAAGCCCTGTAATCAATATCCATGACTGGCGGGATTTGGAAGCTCTTCTCCTGAGCCATACATCACAAGATCAGCACCAGGATCCCGGTGCTAACAAATATTTCGGAAGGCAGGGAATGTTGCAGGGCAAAAAGAACTAGACATGCAGAAATCATAAGCAGGGAAGAAAACCTCAGGAGAAATGCCAATGGAATGAAAAACATGTATTTGCTTCCTGGTGCAGGACGGTTTTCCACTCAATTATTTTTTGATAACTGTAGCCGATTTATGAGCATACAGCTTTTCGAAGAAATCCTTCATCTCCTTCCTGCTTTTCCAGGGATATTTCTCCCTGCGAGAAAACTTAAGGCCCTGAAGAAAAACTTCCTCATCAAACTGGAATCCGAAATTATCCGGATAACCTGATATAAAATTCCTAAGTTCTTGTAGCATATACCCTTCTACGGAATATCCTGGTAATGTTTCCTGAATTTGAAAATTTTGAGAGCGTCCGAATACATGATGTTTAAAGTAAAAATTGTACTTCAAGGAAAGCACTTCATTGGACTTTCAGATATCTAATCCCAGGGTGAAGAGAAAAACATTGTTATTGATAAGCAGGGGATCTTTGCCGGTAACGGGCATGGCATCAGACTGGTATTGGAACTCAATAATATACCAAGTTCATCGAGATGGAACTCACCCCCAGACCGCCGGTCAAACCAAGAATGACCTTGTTCTGCTCCTCCAGTGGATAATCTGAATCGGTCGAATACTGCAGCAGAAAATCCACCCTGGGACCAAGCAAGGCATAGGGAGTAATCCTTTTAAGCTCTATCCTGTACCTGCCCATGGGAGACAGACAGAGGTAATAGAACTTTGACACTTTAGGATCACCCTCATTGACAATGATATGATCATTGTCCAGGTGGTTGACAGTGACCGATTGTGTGGTGGTTTTGCTACCCTTGGTGACAAAGGTAAGGTCGGACTGGAAACTCAAGTGCTTGCCTCCGAACATCTCCAGTGAAAATCCTGCAGCGGGACCTACAACCGGGTCGGTTTTGAGGTATAATCAATGGGTGTGAAAATATGGGTCTGGTTGGCCAATGAGATTCCTGCCTTCAATCCCACGCTATTGATAATTGACCTTCAACCGTCAGCTGACGGACAGAAGAGCAAATATTAAAAGAGGCATTATCCTTTTCATTCAACAATGATCTTTTTAATTTCAAAACTCGTTACCATAACCAAAACGCACAAAATAGATCCCCCTGGCCAGGTGCTTCCAGGCTCGACTTCATAGGTCAGATAGGGAGGCAGCCCTCGTATCTCCTGCTGTATATCCGCTGGCCTGTAACATTGTAGACCTCAACAGCTATGTCCTCCGGTGATTTTTCCAGACTGGCTTTCCTCTATCTGCATAAGACAATATAGAACGTGAAAGATCCATTATTCGGATTCGGGAATAAGGAAAATCTGTTCACTGCTGCTCTTTTTCTTAGTGATCTCCTGGACACCTGCCACACCATTCAGTACCTCATTGTCAGGATCGATCTGAATGCTGTCGATCTGTCCGGTACTCATGGATGTAAAAAGTTTCCTCATTGGTGGATTGGTAAACCCTTACTGATGGTGTCTCCCCCCGGAATAGAATAACCTGTATTCCACAGGCATTTTGAACAGGGTGGTCCAGGGTCGAAGATGTGGTCTGGGTTGAGTGGAGGATCAACGTCTGATCCTGCTGTTCCCAGTTTAACTGGTAAATTGGATAGCCGGCACCGAAATACCATTGATTAAAGAAGTCCGTAAAATCCATGCCGGAAGTTTCCTCCAGGACCTCCTTGAAATCCAGTCCAGTAGCAACATCATTGGCATACCTGGATATAAAATTCCTGAGGGTCGGAAAAACACCTCATCATCATCCAGTTCAAACCTGATCATATGCAGCAGGGCCATACCCTTGCTATAGGAGAGGTTTCCACTGAAGATCCTGGAAGGATCATCTACCTCTTCAGCAGGGATATACACCGAACCATCCGGTTCCGTCATGGCCCTTTCAAACCGGTAGGCCCGTTCACCATCTGCATATTCTGGTCCCAGGTTCTCTGTCGCCAGGTAACCGGCATAGGTAGCAAAACCTTCATTGATCCATATATCCTGCCAAGTGGCACAGGTCACATAGTTGCCAAACCATGAATGCCCCAATTCATGCGCCACCAGATAGAACTCGAAATTGCCCATACCGGTCATTGTCTGGTGCTCCATACCTCCGCCCCTTGGCCACATATAATGTCCGTATTTTTCCTCACGGAAGGGATAGGAATCGAACAGATCGCAGAACAATTCCATAATGGGGATTGTGACATCTATTTGTTCCCTGTATTGATCCAGGCATCCTGGCCGGTTGTAGAGGAAATTCTGAATGAATATCGGATTGGATGATCCGGCCGGATGCGCCTCTATATTATATTCCATATATTCAGCTACGGCAATGGAGATCAGGTAATAGGCAATGGGATAGTTTGACTTCCAATCATACCTTATCTTACCGTTAGGAAAATAAGTTGTTCCTGTAAGAATCCCGTTTGAAACAGCCTTCTGTCCATAATCAGTGGTAACAAAAACATGCACCGAATCTGCCTTATCTTCCAGGTCCATTTTACAGGGAAACCAGTCCTTTGAAAAGAAAGGCTCCGAGCTTGTATAAGTGACCGGGATATCCCATTCTTCATCCGTTTCCGTGACCATCCCCCATCCCGTTTGTCCACCATAGTAAATCTGACTCATCACCATTGTACCAGTATCCAGTGGGTTGCCAAGGGGGATATTGATCTCATCGCCCACATGGCTGAACTCTTTCACTTCACCATTTACCAGGATCCGGTCCACTACCAGGCCATTGTGAAGCTCAACCACCAGGGTAGAGAGGGGATTGTTCTGAACACGGGCAAGCATGATCACGTTTCCCCGGATGTGATCCGATCTATTATCCGCAGCAATATCCAGTTTGTAGAATTTGACATCATAGTCCGAAAGCAACGGATTTGAATCCAGTTTGGAGAATGATTTTAAACCCTTCTCTTGCGATTCCAGGAAAGGCTTAAAAACAGAATCTTGAGTAAGTACCATTTGAGCAGAGACCCTGGATGGGGGTGCCAACTGGACGAGGGTGCATAGGAATACAATGGGTGCAATTATTCTCATATGGTTTCTCTTGGCCTCCTAAAAAAGCGTTAAACCAATACCCGCTATGAAAGTGATAAGTTACATTATTTTGCGGCTCATTGCAAACAAAATCATCATCATGTATAGAATTCTTTAATTATCTTTAAAGGACCAAAAAACAATTCATTTAATATCATAAAACATGAAACCTGAAAAGAATATCCCCAGAAGACAGTTTGTTAAAAATACAGCCCTCGTTGGTGCTGCATTATCCCTTCCCACAATAATTCCGGCCCAGGCATTCGGGGCCAATGACCGTGTGAATGTCGCCGTGCTGGGGGTGAATGGACGTGGAAAAAACCATATCGATGGCTATATGAACCTGGATAATGTGCAGGTGACAACATTGGTCGATCCGGATATGAATATCTGCCAGGAACGGGCAAAGGAGTATGGTGAAAAGTACAATACTAAGATGAAGGCGGTTCAGGACCAACGTGATGTGCTGGACGACAAAGATATAGATGTTGTTTCCATTGCATCCATGCAATCACTGGCATGCCCTGTCAACCATCTGGGCCTGCCAGGCAGGTAAGGATGTATATGTGGAAAAGCCCGGATCGCATAACTTATGGGAAGGCCGGAAAATGGTTGAGGCTGCAGCCAAGTATGACCGGATTGTCCAGCACGGGGTGCAGCTGAGAAGTTCGAAAGCGATCAGGGAGGCTGTTCAGCTATTGCGGGACGGATATATTGGGGATGTTTATATGGCCAGGGGACTGGTATTCAGGTGGAGGGCGGATATCGGGGATCAAGGTTTTGAGCCCGTTCCCGATGGGATAGATTATGATATGTGGACCGGTCCTGCACCCATGCGTCCTTTCACCCGGAACCTTGTCCATTATAACTGGCACTGGCACTGGGATTATGGCAATGGTGATGTAGGGAACCAGGGGATTCATGAGACGGATCTTTGTATGTGGGGACTGGATGTAGGATTTCCAACAAGGATCACCTCCATGGGGGGGAAATTCCTCTGGGATGATTGTAAAGAGGTACCAGAAGTACAAACATCTATTTACCACTACCCGGCCGAAAAGAAGATCATACAGTTTGAAGTGCGGCACTGGTGTACCAACCTCGAAGACGGAGCAGGCGTGGGGAATATTTTTTATGGTGACAAAGGCTATATGGTGATCAAAGGTTATGACACATATGAAACTTACCTTGGCCGGGAAAGGACTCCGGGCCAGAAGGGAACAGATGGCGGTGACCACTTTAAGAACTTTATCGATGCAGTTAGAGCCCATGATAAGACCATGTTGCACGCGCCCGTTGAGACGGCTCATCTTTCATCCGGACTGGCACATCTGGGGAATATCTCATACCGCCTGGGCAGACAGTTAACTTTCAATCCAAAAGCGGAGCAGTTTATCAATGATCCGGAAGCGGACAGGATGCTGACCAGGAATTACAGGGCTCCTTATGTTGTGCCGGATAAAGTCTGAGGACAGCAAGATAGAGCAGTTATTAAGAATAAGAACCGGCGAAGGAATTTACATTGAAATTTGAGATGCTTATGTCATCTCAAATAAATCCGCTACATGTTCCAGTTCATCTGGAATAGGTATCTGCTGTGGGCATTTTTCCAGACAGAGGCCGCACTCGACACAATTTGAAGCTCTTTCTGTTTCACTGAGAACCAGCTTGTACCTGAATTTAGCACTTGGATCATTAAATATATGGTGATCATTGGATAATGCCAGGTTAAATGGAATATCGACACCCTCCGGACAGGGCATGCAATAACCGCAGGTGGTACAGTTTACCTGTCTGCAGTTCATTAATGATGTCTCTTGCCTGCCCGACAGCATCTTCGTCTTTTTCAGTCCAGGGAGCTTCAGAGACATTCTCTGCCAGATCCAGATTTTCTTCCATTTGATCCAGATGGGACATGCCACTAAGTACGATCGATACTCCAGGTTGATCCCATAACCACCTTAATGCCCATTCCACTGCCGATCTTTCGGATGCTGTTTCTTCAAATATCCGCTTTGTCTCAGCAGGAAGATCTTTTACCAGCAATCCTCCCCGAAGCGGTTCCATGACGACAACAGCAATATTCCTTTCTGCTGCATACTCCAGTCCCTCTTTGCCAGCCTGGTAGTCCACATCAAAATAATTGTACTGGATCTGGCATAAAGACCAGTCATAAGCATCCACAATTTCTTTAAACAGGGTAAGGTCATCATGGAAGGAAAAACCGGCATGATTGATTTTTCCAGACTTGATGGCACTATCGAAAAACTCAAGAATACCCAGCCTGACCAATTTCTCCCACAATGAACGCTTCAAGGCATGGAGGAGATAAAAATCAATATATCCGGTATCCAGCCTTTCCAGTTGTTCGTCAAGAAACCTGTCCATGTCTTTTCGTGTCTCGATCATCCAGGACGGAAGCTTGGTCGCGATATGGATATTTTCCCGGTCAGGCCTTTTTAAGTGCTTTGGCCAGGAATGGTTCGCCGGCACCCCCTGAGGAAAAATCCTTTCCATGATAAGGATAGGCGGTATCAAAATAATTTATTCCCCTGTCTATGGCAAGATGAACCAGTTCCATCGCTTTTTCTTCATCAATCCGGGACCTGTCCTTACCGATTACAGGAAGGCGCATGCACCCGAATCCCAGGGCTGATATTTGTAATCCTGTTTTTCCAAATGTTCTGTATTTCATTTTCTATCTACCTCGTCAGTTTATAGTACAATATGAGTAGCATAGTCTATTCATTAAATATATGATTTTTAAAGAAAGTTTCACCGATGCCGCTAAATTGCGTAATTTTATACTATTCCCGGATTTATCTCAAAAGACTCGTTCTTTTTCTCAATTAAAGTATGAATTCTAATCGTTCTACTAATGAAAAAAAGAGAATAAAAACCGCAGGCAATTCATTCGAAGTATAGGATCAGGAATAATGGGTGCAGGTTTATTGCATCAAGAAAGCACGGCTGCCCATCAAAGTTATCTCCAGGATGATCCTCCAAAGATCCAAAAATACAGAAGGCTTGGCAGAACAGGAGCCATGGTATCGGATATCGGTTCCGGTATACCCACCAGCAGTTCTGTACTGAAAGCCGTTCTGGATTCAGGAGTAAATTTCATAGAAACTTCAGAAAGCTACAGCAATGGCAGGAATGAGTCCCTGATTGGAAATGTTATAAAAGACTTTGAACAGAGAGAAACTATTCATCGCTACCAAAGCATATCCGGCCATGAAGCTGTTTAAATCCCGGATGATGTCATTCAACGAGCAGAGGGAAGCCTCAAAAGGTTACAGACTGATTATATCGATCTGTACATGGTGCACCAGGCCCAGAATATTTTCAGGGTGAAAGATGACTATTTCCATAAAGCTGCAGACACACTTAAAAAACAGGGAAAGATCCGTTTCACAGGATTATCATGTCACGCGCCGGAATGGGGACCGGAATCCAGTGAGAACCTGGAAGATATACTCATGGCTGCCATTGAGGACGGACGATTTGATGTACTTTTTCTTCCATACAACTTCCTGCTCGAATGAAATGGGTGAAAGGATACTCAAGGCCTGTAACGAACATGACATAGGCACCATGATCATGAAGTCTAATCCGATCCTTGCCTATGAAAACTATCTTTCCATGATGGAACGTGGCAGCGAAGTGAGCAGGACAGATCAAAAATATTATGAGGGCTTACAAGAAGCAATGCAGGAGGCTGACATGTTTTTTCAAGAAGTACAATATGAATGATATGGAGGAGCTGAAGGATGGCGCCATACAGTTCATCCTTTCAAATCCAAATGTACATACCATCTGCTGCCGCTTCCGTACATTTTCCGATATTCATAAATATGTCAGTCTTTCAGGAACCACTACTCGATGACCGGTTGGCACAGGTATTGAATGATTTCAAAAACCAGCTGGGATTTCTCAATTGCCGTATAGGTTGCAATATATGTGAAAAGGCATGTCCCCACCAGGTCCCGGTAAATACAATCATGAGGTATAATTATTACTTCCATTCCCAGGGAATGGAAAAAAGGGCCATGCAGCTACTACCAGGACCTGCCTGGGGAAAAAGCCGGATTATGCAGGGATTGTGAAGGATACTGCGAGAAGGCCTGTCCCCATGGCGTCTTGTCCCGCTTCCTGCTCTCACAGGCTCACGAGGACCTGAGTATCAACCCGCGGAATCTGCAGGCTTGATCCCCTTTCCCTGGTTGTATTATTCAGGTGGATACGTTTTCGGGGCCTTGTATCTTCTCCAGAACTTGTATTTACTTAAGTGAGGTGTAGGCAATGATCCGGTTTACAAATCTGTATCGCATCAGAAAATGCAAAATCCGGTAACTGATAAATACAAATAACAGGAAAATGAATGCATCAACCAGTGACCAGATATTTTCTGCAATAACCGACTGCTTGATCCATTCCCAGAAACCAAAATGATCCAGCAGTGCTATCAATAAGGGTGAAATAACCAGTGATGAGATAAGTAGTAAGGTTGTTGAAAAGCTGTGGGTGGTTTCTATGGCCCTCACATGACAGCTGTGTACACAACGCATGCAGCTCTCGCAACGATATGACCAGAAGGGTCTGTCATTGATCATTTTAATGGCCTCGACCGGACATTGATTTACGCATTTCTCGCAGTTATCACAATCGTCAGTGGCCACTAATGTTTTGGCCAGAAAAAAACGTCCGACCAGGTAATAACCTAAAGAAATTGGTATTAATGCTATATCAAAAGGCAGCGAAATCAATGCCTTATATTTTCTTTTCCCACTAAGCATTTTTAATGCAAAATCATCCACGATCCTGTGGCAACGCTGATATATGGAATTGACCACTTTCTCTTTCAATCCCGGGTGCAGAATCAGCCAGTTTGATGGCAGGTCCAGGGGTTGCATACCAACAATCCGGAATCCCTTCAGGCTCAAAATGAATGCTGTCCATATTTGTGCAAGACCGCTCAAGCCAGGTAAAAAGAACTTGTACAACTTCAATCCACCGCGCGTATTCAAGATAAATGCATCGGTATGCTTAACCCTGGGAAATTTCCTGATAAATCTCAAGACAATGGGCGGCATGTTAAAACCATGTGTCGGTGAACAAAAACCAATCAGGGTATTTTCTGTTAAGTCCGGAACTTCAATTTTTTCAAATCTGTCAATGTTTATTAAACGGGCATTTATTCCCTGTTCTTCTGCTACCTTAATGATCCAATTTGCAGCATTCCTGGCATTTCCTGTTCCAGAGAAATAGTAAACAATCAATTGATTATATATCGCCGAATTTGCCATTATTTCTTACCTGATTCTTTTTTTGTACTTAATCCCCAATTTATTCATACGGTTTCGCAGGGTACTTGCATTGACATCCAACATCTCAGCAGCGCCTCCTTTTCCGTGAACTTTACCACCGGTTTTTATTAGTGCCTGTTGAATATGCTGTAATACAACTTCATCAAGGGTAGATATTTGTGCATCACTTTCCCCCGGGTGCGAAACTTTCTCTGCCCTGGGTGGTCCCATATGTTCGAATGTAAGCGGTCCTGTTGGACTTAGAATCAATGCCCGTTCAACAATATTCTGTAATTCTCTGACATTGCCAGGCCAGTGATATTCCATCATGGAATCAACCGAACCCGGGGTCATGGATGGGATGGCAGGCAATTTCAATTCCCGGGATTTTAACTCAATAAAATGTTGCAACAATGCAGGGATATCAGATTTTCTGTCACGCAATGGCGGTATCCAGATGGGAAACACATTAAGCCTGAACCATAGGTCTTCCCGAAATAGTTGTTTTGTGACCATATCACTCAAATCGCGGTTGGTGGCCGCAATCACACGTATATCAAGGGGGATGGATTTTATTCCCCCTACACGTTCAATTTCTTTGCTTTGAAGGACCTTCAGGAAGCGGACCTGTGCCTGCAGCGGTAACTCACCAATCTCATCCAGAAAAATGGTACCTTTATCTGCTCTTTCAAAGCGACCACGTTTTTGAGACAGGGCCCCGGTGAAGGCGCCCTTTTCATGCCCGAAAAGTTCACTGTCTATAAGGGTCTCCGGGATGGCACCGCAATTAACACTTACAAAGGGACCATTATTGCGCAGAGAGGAATAGTGGATGGCATTGGCAATTACATCCTTGCCAACACCTGTTTCACCCAGCAACAATACCGGACTGGATAATGCAGCCACCTGCTGAACTTTAAACATTACTTCTTTCAGTCCAAAATTGGCCCCGATGATTTTCTCACCGGATAAACGGCGCAATTCCCCATGCAGATAACGATTATCATCAGCCAGCAGGTTTTTAAGCCGGAGCACCTCCCGGTGTTCGATTGTGTTGGACATGGCAATGGCCAATGGTTCACTTAACAAGGATAACAGGTCGGCATGTTGCTTGGATAAGGATTCGTTTCCTTCTGAGATAATTACCAGATTGCCAAGTATACGACTACCTGATCTAAGTAATAATACGATGAGCGAGGTTGCCTTAAAACCGTGAAATTGCAACATCTCCTGGGCTAGTTTCACCGACATAGGGATCCTTCATCAGATAAGCATTATTTGCATTCTTAAAATCCTGCTGTGCGGCTTGATTTTTCGCTTCCGGTGAAAGTGGTGTCAACAGGTCAACTCCCTCCCCTCCTTCAGATGTTGCTATGGCAATGGTTCTCATTGAGTCCATTCCTTCGTCATAATGTTGAAGAGCTATCTTATCAACAGGCATCATTTGTCTGAGAAATTGCAAAGTTGAAAACATTGCCTTTTCAATTTCCAGGTCGCTGGATATTCTTATCGCCGCCTCTCTGAAGAATTCATTCTTGTTCATTTTTGACTTTGTACTTTATGCTTTAATTGCCATATATGGTAAATTTATAAAATATCGCCGTATATGACAAACAAAATTGCCACATATGGCGACTTATATAAGACAAACTATTTCTTATCATCCTGATATAATGTTAATTACAACTCATGGCATGAATTTAGAGTAAGAATTAGAAATATCAAAAAAATACAATCATGAAAATCACCCACTATTTATACAATCATTCATCATCGAATGGGGTAATAAAAAGATCGCCATTGATCCGGGTGGACTGTTTTTCTATTATTTCAGGTTTACCACCCTGATACCAAAATCTGAATGGAAAAATATCACACATATCTTTGTAACACATGGTGATCCGGATCATTACTGGCATTTAGACCATGTGGCAGAGGCTATCCAATGCCCCTGTGATCTGCAATAAATCCATGTTGAAAGCAGTCAATGGAGAAATGTTGATGCTGGGTCCGCGTAGCAAGGGACTTGCCTTCACAAAACAGGATCAAAAATGTACATACCCTTACAGTGAATGAAACCATTGACCTTGATGGCCTGTCAATAACCGGTATTAAAACAACTCATGGACCGCTAACCATAAAAATGGGCCCATTCGCCAGGACCGAAAAGCCCGGTCCCAATGAAAGGATTGGCAGGGGCTCTATGGGTTTTGAAATCGGTTTCAACGGATATAAGGTAGTAAACCTGGGTGATACCCTCCTCCACAGAAATGAATGGAAAAAGATACAGAAACCGGATATCCTGATGATCCCCATCGGCGGAAAGGTTGCTCATAATACCATGGATGAAGTTGAGGCTCTGGAAGCAGTTCAGATCATGAGACCAAGGCTGGTGATTCCATGCCATTACAATTGCCCTGGATTATTTTCCAGAAAGCTGAATCCTGCCGATGATAAAGAGTTCAAGAAGGAGGTTGAGGGATTGGGCATTAGATGTGAAATTCTCTTGAAAGGGGAATCAATTGAATATTAAAGATGGATTAAACAATTGAACAAGAAGCTATGAAGTGTTTAGAGATCATTGAACTAAGGGCGGCAGGAAACAGAAGGGAATTGCTGGCATCGCAACTACAAACTATCATTTCCATTCTGGAAAAAGGATCATCCGGGCAGAAGGTCAAGATATACACCCGGGTACTGGTGGACAGCGATTATAGCATAATGCTTTACCACGATACGATGAAATCAGGTACAGAGGGAAGCCGCCTGGGATTACACCTGGCTTCAACCTTAAAAGCATTTGGGCTGGTCAATCATAGTATTTGGAATGAACTGGATAGTCAATAACTTTATAATCAAATTTATAGTCATTAAAATGGTAAGCACTGTAGATACAGAAAAATGCGGTAAATGCAAGAAGTGTATTGATGTTTGTCCCTGCAATGTAATTGGATATAATCCAGAAGAAGAGGTGCATTTCATTGAAGAAAGAACATCCATATGTTTAAAATGCGGGCAATGCATGGCAATATGCAGTACAAAGGCTATCAATGTAAATGGGCTCTCCTACCATAATGATTTTATGGATCTGCCTGACCATGATGTGGACCATACCAATTTTATAAACTTCCTGGCTAACCGGCGCTCAATCAGGAATTTTAAAGACAAACCCATATCCAGCGAATTGATCCGGCAAATACTGGAATCTGTAGCATATGCACCATATGGAGCAGAACCAGAAAAAATTAATATTACGGTAATAAACGATCGCAAGCGGATAGAAAAGGCATTGCCGTATATTGCTGAATTCCTGGATAATATCGTAAAGTGGATGGAGCATCCAATGGCATCCCGAATGATCAAATGGAAAAGGGGACAGGAAACATTTAATACAATAAAAAACCATCTGTATCCGATTGCTAAACTTGGGAACTATAAACTGGAATTCGGAGACAGAATCACCAGGAATGCCCCGGCAATAATTATTTTCCATGCTGACAAAGGAGCAGAGGCCCATACGGACAATTCCATTATTTATGCTACCTACACAATGTTGGCGGCCCATGCCCTCGGATTGGGAGCAACTATGATTGGTATTGTACCTAATGCCATCAACAAAGTGCCGAAAGTAAGGGAAATATTCAGGATACCGGAACAGCATGAAGCTGTCATGTCAGTCATCATTGGATACCCGAAGTACAAATATCAGCGGACAATCATAAGAAAAAGACAGATTATTATTGGTTCGATTGAAGGGACACTGCAATTTTCAGTAAATTGTAAAAATGGAGAAACAAGGTATCCAGGCAGCGTATTTATGCTTCCCTGCTGGCACTGGGGGCATGTATTCTTCTGTATCGTACCATCACAATGATTTCACAGGGTGCCCTGGATATCCTTGCATTGTGGGTATCCATCCTGCTGATTATTGAGATGCTGATTGATTTAAGTTGCTTACTTACAACCATACCCTGGTGGATCAGCAGAGACAGGGCCAAAGCCAAGATCCCTCTGCGGCTTGGTGCTGCTGCTGCTATTTTTCATGCCCTCCGTGTCCTGGTGTTCGTGCTTGGACGTGTGGGACCCATGGATAAATTTTGATGTAAGGACCGGAACATCATGCTGCACATGCTGAAACATGGACCTGGACAGGTGTCTATTTTGCAGCTATCATGGCGGTCCTGGGGGTAATCGGTGTAATCATCATATGGATTTTGATCAGGCGTGCGAAAATAAGTTAATTTTGCACAACTCATTAAATCAAATCATGAAGATAACCAGCCGTATTCTCGTCCCTTATGTTTTATCCATCTTAATCCTGAGCTGCCAGTCCCCCGCCAAAATGGGAGATTTCAAAGTCCTTCCACAACCACAGCATTTTGAGGTCACCGGTATAAGCACGTTGGAATATAATGATATCCAGCAGTATCATGCTCCTGATGATGCAGCAACTTCCCTGGTTCGGCGAATTATTGCAGGATATTCAGTCCACTGAGAAACCATCAGAAGCAGAAATATATTTCCAAATTGATGGGGCCCTGGATCTGCCGGCCGAAGGTTATACCCTGGAAATATCAAAAAAACAGGTAAGTATTATTGGTAAAGATAAAGCGGGACTGCTATACGCATTCATGACATTGAACCAGTTGCTGGAAGATGCCAGGGAGCAGGAAGTAGCGTTACCTGTCTGCAGTATAAAGGACTATCCGCTATTGTCCTACCGGGCCATTCACCTTGATGTAAAACACCATTTGGAGAAAACTGATTATTACTTCCAGTTGCTGGACAAGCTTGCCAGTTATAAGGTGAACGCCATCATTGCTGAAATGGAAGATAAGACTAGCTTATGAACGGCGGCCCGGGATTGGATCGGAGGATGCACTGAGCATTGATGAATGGAAGGAACTCAGTGAATATGCCATGGCCAGGAACATTGAGATCAGTCCCCTGATACAGGGACTGGGACATGCTTCCTTCATCCTCAAGCATGAAAAATACAAATACCTGAGGGATGACCCGAAAAGTGACTGGGCATTTAATCCACTTGATCCGGAAACCTATGAGCTGCAGTTTGACCTCTACCTGGATGCCATGGAAGCTACCCCTTATGGCAGGTATCTTCATATAGGGGGAGATGAGGTTCATACGACAGGCCGGGGCAGTGGAAAAACAGAACTGGAGCTGCAGTTGACCTGGTTGAACAAGGTATGTGAATTTGCAGCGGACCATGGCCGGATACCTATTTTCTGGGATGATATGCCAATAAAGTATGCCGGTGTCTACCGGACCATGTTCAATCCGGATCTTACCAAAGAGGAAGTTGACGAAGCCTGGGAGAAAAATGAAGGCAAATTACTTGAGTTCCTTGACCAGTTCCCCAAGAACTGTATTTATATGCGCTGGAATTACTTCTTTCCCCAGGCAGAAGGTAACCTGAAGGCGATGGACTGGTTCCTTGCGAACGGGATGCAGGTAATGGGTGCTACTGCGGGACAAACAAGGTGGGTGTTGATGCCACAGCTGGAAAGCAATATGGATAATATCAGATCCTTTGTTCTGACTTCTATTGACAAAGGACTTGATGGTATATTATTGACCCTGTGGGATGATGATTCCCCACATTTCGAATTGTACAGTCGGGGCATTGTTTTCTTTTCGGAATATACATGGACCGGGGAGAAGAGAAGCAGGGAGGAATTAAAATCAGCCTATCGCCACAGAGAGTTTTTTTATACGCTGGCAGACACTGAATTTGCTTTTGCAGACGACCTGGAAATGCCGGTCATATTCTGGCGGGACGGATTGCTCAGAAGTAAACTACGCAACCGTTTGACCAAGCTTAAAAATCCGGTAAATGAAGCGGTCATTGATTTCCCGGACCTGGACAATAAAGGGGAATGGAGCAAACAGTATGCAGATCGCCTTGAGAAGGCAAGGGAAGCCATGGATAACTATGAAAGCATTGCAGCAAGGATCAAAAAAATGAAATCTTTGGCAGAAAGGAACACCTATACCCTTGAGGTCTATGAGCAGGTAAATGAATTTGCCATGTTTACCTCAAAAGCCCTGCTGGCATTAAAAGCCCTTGACACATCGCAGAACGAACAGGAAGAAAAGGCTGCTCTGGAAAAGCTAAGGAATTTAGAAGGAGAATTCTTCTCCATGAGGCAGGAGTTTGAACAGGTTTACGGGCAAATCAGGATACTGACAAAGCCTGATACTTATATACTGGACCAGGACCACCACATACATCTGGCAAACCAGTCCCTGTCTTTCGACTGGCAATTTTATGCAGAGATCCTATTCCTTGAAAAAATTAAAAGCACCATATTCGTAAATTCAATCGGTTTTAAATTTCACCCTCCTGTAATCGTAGTGGAATTCATAGGTTGGTCTCCTGGCCTCCTCTTTATCGTTGTCATTGTACAGGCTTTCAACCCTGAACCACAGGTCAGCTTCATGTCCCGCAGGCATAGTGTCTGAAAAAGATACATATGAAAGAATACTGGTCGCGGAAGCCTGGCCTATTTTGATATCATATTTTAAACGCTTTACACTTACATTTGGGTCACTACCCTCACCCACCAGGCGGGTCTTATGAAAGCATTTTTATCTCCTGGGGCAAGTCCCTGGTCCAGGCGGATATAAACGAGCACTTCTTCTCCCCTCTCAGGTATCCCATTACCATTACCGTATCCTCCTGAAATGTCCTGTTTCTCAACCTCATTAATTTGCTGATTGAATACCCGGACACTTTTACGGTCCGGCCATCCAGCACAATCACCTCGTCTTCCCGGCGTATGGTGATCCAGGTGTGGCCATGAATACGATTTTTTGAGTATCCGTGATTACACCATTGATGATGATTTCCAGGCGGATGTTTCCTGCCAGGTTTTCTTTATCATACCCGTTGAAGTTGAAATTGAATGCCTGATCCAAAAGGACGGACTCACCTGATTCCAGTCCAGGTATATTGATCTCGTCCCCGGTAAAGTTGATATGGGGATGGTAGCTGGAAGCCCTGATGGTAATGTTTTTGGCATCTCCATTTCCAATGTTCACCAGCCTGAAATCGAGGGAATGCTCTATGCCCTTTTCCAGGTAGATATAATCCCTGTTCAGGAAATCAACCATCCTTAAGTCCGGAGCCGGTTTACTGTCTTTCCCATGAATCCCCAGAATATTTCCTCCACCGGGAAGGCTGAATGATAGCCTGCCTTCCCTTGATGTTTTAAGTTTTTTTACGCTGAAATCATTTTTTGCAAGGTTATAGATCAGCAGACCGTAAGCTGATGAAGGTTTGTATATTGAGTCAGTGGTAATATGGATGGTCTCATCCATAACAACCGGTCCGTCAGGGATATACTCCCGGGACAATACCCTCATGTGGTTCCGGGATACATTTTCCAGAATGGTTAATGCGGGAATGGAGCGCTCAATCCTGAATGTATATCCCCATTGGTCGAATGCTTTGAATGCTGGACAAATATGGTTCCATTCCGCTGGTCTCTCATACCCTTTCCCGAATTGGTCCATATGGAAATCAAGTTGCTCGTCTGTATCGGCGGACCAATGGTCGGGGAAATCGGCCATATGGAATTCAAAGGGTTCAAATCCGGATCCTTCAAATATGCGTTTCATCCGCAGGTCATTGGCAAGCAGCCAGTCCCCGTCGGTAGCCGTAAGTCGCATCGGCAAGACCTTTCAGGGCCCGGTACATTTCATTGACAGGAAAAACCGAGCAGATGGCCCTTTGGCCCGTACCTGGGGAGATTTGCGGCGGGACAAAAAGCACTGACTGATCCAACAAGGTCCTTGTTCTGTCCAGATATATACATGGCTGTAAGCCCTCCCATGCTCAATCCGGTCACTCCTCTATGATCCCGGTCTGCGATGGTCCGGTAGTTGCTATCAATATGTGCAACCAGGTCCCTGAAATGCATCCTGAAATCCCATCCCCAGTGCACTATTGGATCTTCGTGTGCACGCGGGAAATCGTAGGGATTGCATCCTCCATAGTCAAGGCCCTCCCGGTGGAACCTTCCCGGGTGGAGATTGGGCTCATATCCATCCCAGGTTACAATGATGATGTCGTGGGACTGAGCATAATTTTTCCATTCCATTACGAAAGGGGGTTCCCTGCGTCCATTCCCGGGATAACCGGGATCATCCTCCAGCGTGTAGTTATCCCATTTATACCTGCCCCCCCAGCCATGAAAATAATAGACCACGGGATAGCGTTTCGAAGCATAAGCATCATAATCTGAGGGCAAATAAATGCGATACCATCGTTCCGTATCAAAAGCCTGGCTGAAGAAAGAGGAATCCTTCTGCGTGAACAGGTCTGCCGAGATAATAAGACACACAATATTAGGATCCATTGACATGCAAGAGAGATTTCATGGATATTCTCTACTCAATGATGGAGTTAAATAGCAATTTAAAAGTACCGTCAGTCTGGTTGCGGTGCTGGGTCCTGAAACCAATGAGCACGATCTTGCCCTTGCCATAATCCGTAGTGATCATGGCAGATCTTTTGGCGATCCTTTCTTCCCCATCCAGCCAACCGCTTTTCAATAATTTCTCCGGTTTGTACCTGACCACCGTTTCATAATCCTCATTATGCCGGCCGGGAATGATTTCGAATGCGGGACTGGACCGGAACAGGACCAGTCCCTCATCAGGCATCCCATAGGCCAGGGGATGGGTATTGTCAATATCCACCCGGATGGTTGAACCGGGACAGAAAAAATCCCTGGTGTTCAATCCCCTGGGCAACATCCCTTACCTTCAGATCAAATTCATCAACGGCAAATCGATAGGTACTTGCCAAGGGAAACCAGGGTGCCGCCATTATTTACAAATTCTTTCAGGTTTGCAATCCCTTCTTCTCCGATACCGCTCCTGTATTTCTCGGGATACTCTTCCGGATCGGTCCTGCTGTCTTCCGGGAATATCCCTGTAATGGCCTGACGGTGAATCATTGGGGATTATGATGACATCATACTTACTGTTCAGGTCACCAGCTTTGATTTCCTCACTCATCAGCGTAGTATAGGGAAAGGAGAAATTCTCCAGACAGAGCCTGGTCCATCCCTCATCCATATTTCCCCCGTAATACCGCTGGAACAATCCGATGCGTCCCCGGCTTACCGTGTGTATGCCCTCTTCGGGTACCTCTTCCATTGGCTTGAAATCCACACCGGTTTCACTGGCAATTTCGGCCAGCACACCCCCGGGGCATCCGTTGCAGGATAAAATCCCCTGCCCTGTATCCGGTCCCCGGACCGATCTGCTCTCTTAAGACTATTCCTCTGTCAGACAACAGATTAACTGCCTTGAAAGGCAGCATTCTGCCGCCCATCGATGACATATCCATCCTGCCCCGGAGATTCTGGTAAGTGGTAAGCTGCGTTTTTCCCTTCAATTTCCACCGGTCCATCCAGGATACTGAGCTCCCCTTCCACCGTTGAACCAACGGCATCTGCCCTTACACCCATGAATTCAAACATGGTATGGGTAGCAAGATCGTAAGGGTGAATGGGAGTGCCATCATCCGTGCGGGTCCAGGCATTATCCGCATAATGAGTTTCCGTCAGCAGATTGCGTATCAGTCCCATTTTTGGCTGTCGCAAGCGAAATCACACAGGACCCTTCCGGATATTGCATGCCTTCTACATGGAAATCACTGCTCGGCCTTTTGTATCTCAATGCCCGAGCGGAGCAATGTATTGATCATCTTGACCGACGTAAGGTAATCGTGCTGATTCAGCAGGGATAACGATGGCCTTTACATCACCTTCAAGTCCTCTTCGGGTCTGGTTCCTGGCTTTGTGGTAGGCTGCCCGCAGTATGGTTTCCCTGTTCCTTGCAGCCATATCGAGAAGTGACCAGGCAGCGGATTTCTTTTGTTCAACGATGTTTCTCAGGCGCCACCATCCGCCAGGCCAGGGATTTGGAAAGGTGGACTGGGCCTCATATTCCGGGAACATCCGGGCACCTGCCCTCAGTTGCTCCGGGTGGATAAAAACGGGACTGGCAAGGTTGGTGCTGGCCGATTCGGTCAGCATTCCGGCAATATTATGAAAAGGAGTGATCCAGTGCCAGCCGAAATGTCCCCATCCTGCAAACTGGGCTGCGTTAAGGATACCCTGGAAACCCTCTTCCTCCAGTTTATAGGCAATGTGGGATCCATACCAGCTGATCTCCCTCCATACCAGGGGATCAGCATAGGGCCGAATGGGATCACAGTAAGGGGGAACATAAAAGCGGGCACCGTAACTGCCCATGTGGTGATGGTCGATATAAGCCTGTGGTACCCAGTCGACAAACATGGCCCTGGCTGCATATTTTGATTCCGGCAGGTTATGATAATCCCCGTCCCGGTTATTGTCATGCCCGCAGTACTTATGGTATAACCAGGGCATCCACAAACCTTCGTACTCGGTTCCGACCGTTTCCCTGTACCAGTCCGTTATCATGACCTGCCCATCCGGGTTAAAGCTGGGGATCATAAAAAAGAGGACATTCTCCAGGATCCGTTCTGCTTCAGCATCATCCCTGGTGAGTAGATCATAGCTGAGTTCAGGGGTCATCTGTGTACCCCCACCTCGGATGCATGCAGGCTCATGGACTGGAACACCACTGCTTTGCCTTCCCGGATAGCCCGGCCAATTTCCTCTGAGGGCTGTCCCCTGGGATCGCTGATCTTTTTATTGAATGCCTGCAACTCATCCAGCCTGGACAGATTTTCGGGAGAGGTGATAAGCAGCATTAAAAATGGATGGCCTTCGGAGGAGGGGCCCAGATTGTAAACTTTCAACCGGTCAGATTCCTCTTCCAGCTGGTAAAAATATTCAACGATCCTGTCCCAGCGGGCCAGCTTCCTGTCCGTACCCATCTGGAATCCGAAAAAATCCTCCGGGCTTGTGACGGATCCCTGTGCATTCACACCCGTGGAGAAAAGCAGGGAGATTAAAAGAACAATAAGGATGCGAAATACAATTGGGGATTTTGGGACTGCCATGATTTTTTTGTTTAAGCGATTGAAACCGAATAAAATTAACAAAAAAAACAGAAGGTAATTCGTGGTCTTTTTATCCTTCTCTCATCTTCCTGAAAGGACTGGTCGCCCTGTTGAGGTAACCATGAATGGATATAGCTACCACAAGTACCAAAGCGCAAACCAGGGCAGTCCATTGCAGCAGGGGTATACTGTCCCAGTGCCTTACGGATATAGCGACCAGGGCCCAGATACCGACTACGGCAAACTCACGCATATTCCGTGTTTTGATCATAAATAGGTTGACCATGGCAGCAAGGATGATCATGATGGTAGTCCAGGTAACATCAGTCAGGATAACTGCCACCCAATTTTTGAAAGCCAGGCTGCAAAATTGGCTATGGTTGCCACGGCGATCCATCCACTGTAAATGCAGATCGGCCACCAAACCCAGACGATGATCCGGATGGGAGCGTCCCATCGTTCCATGTTTAACCTGAGGATTATCATAACCAGTGATACAAGAACGGCGATCATCCATATCACAGACAGACCTGTTTGCTCATTCAGCCAGAACCATACCCAGCTGGCATTGGCCAGGTTGGCAAAGATCAACCAGGGTCCCATTTGCACGACAAAACCATCATCATGCCGGTCAAGGAACACTTTTTTTACCTGGTAAATTCCATGCAACAACAGTCCAAGGTATATGGGTCCCCAGATAGCAAAAGCATAACCCGCGGGTGTGAACAAATTTTCATATTCCCGGCTCAGGCTGCCAATGGTATTTCCACCAATGCTTAAGGCATTTGCAGCGTAGTTCCAGGCAATCACAGCAATGATGACAAGCAGGTTTGTGAGGGCATAGAATTTTCCCATATTCCTTTTTAAGATCAATGTACTACATTTATGCAGATGATCCTGGAATGAATCAAAGAAAAAGTTTTAAAACCCGCCTTACTGAGGCATTAAAATCTGCTGGTATAAATATGGCAGTAAGGTGTGTGCCCGTTGTTCTTATAATAATCCTGGTGATAGTTTTCGGCTTCGTAGAATTCTGACACCGGTGTAATCCCGGTGGCCACAGCCAGTCCTTTGCTTTTCAATATCTCAATAAGCTCTTCGGCAACATTCCGCTGGTTTGAATTCGCATAAAAGATCTCTGAGCGGTACTGCGTTCCGACATCTGGTCCCTGCCGATTTTCCTGCGTGGGATCATGTGTCTCAAAATACATTTTTGCGATCTCCCGAAAGGAAACCTTTGAGGGATCAAATACGACCTTGACAGCTTCTGCATGTCCTGTACGGCCGGTACAAACCTCTTTGTAGCTGGGGTTTTTAACAGTTCCCCCTGTATAACCAACAGTCGTTGAAATAACGCCTGGCATCTTCTGAAGATGGTATTCCGTCCCCCAGAAACAGCCCGAAGCAAGATAGGCAGTTTCAGTCCCACTCTGGCTTTTTTTCTTATCATAGCTCTCTATCTTCATGGGCAGCGGATCGCCTTCGGGAATAAACACCATGGATATCGAATTTACGCAATGCCTTGTATTCTTCGAAGTATATCGCTCACCCAGAAATACATGTCCCAGGTGGCCATCACAATTGGCACATACAATCTCAGTACGGCGCCCGTCCGCATCAGGTACGCGGACCACAGCATCTTTAATTTCATCGTCAAAGGATGGCCATCCGCAATGAGATTCAAACTTATCACTGGAAAGGTAAAGTGGGGTATTGCATTTCTTGCAGATGTATGTACCTGCAGATTTATTGTCTGTGTACTCGCCGGTAAATGCACGCTCGGTACCTTTGTATTCAATGACCCTGGCTTCTTCCTTTGTAAGATTATTATATAATTGTGCCATAATGGTTTGACTTAATAAGACCAGTAATACTATATTGATTGCTCTTTGTATCATAATAAACTTTATCTTCTTAATACCATAACAGTTATTTGCTACTTTTTGTTGAACTCATGTGCAAATATCTGCATAAAATATCACAGGAATATAACGCGAATATAAAACTTCCCATATATTTCTGTGATTCTTTTGTGATACTTCGTTTCTATCTTTCGGATATTTTTTAACTTGATCGATTATGAGCAGGGTGCTAATCATAGAGGATGACAGGGAGATCTCGGATCTTATTTCCATCCATCTGAAAGATATGGAACTGGAGGTAAGCCAGTCCTACGACGGGAAGGATGGCCTTTTGAAGGCGATCAATGAGAAGTTTGATCTGATCATTCTTGATATCCGCCTGCCTTACATGGATGGACTGGAACTGTGCAAGAAAATTGAGGATGGAAAAGATCCAGAGCCTCGTCCTGATACTGACATCCAAATCGGAAGAGATTGATAAGGTATTGGGACTGGAGATCGGGGCTGACGATTATCTCACCAAACCGTTCAGCATAAGGGAACTGGTAGCAAGGGTAAAGGCCTTGCTGCGGCGCAGGGAGATGTTTATGACCAGCCAGGAGACTGAAGTGGAGGATAAGGAACTGAAAATAGGGGACTTGATGATCAATGAAGGCATGAGAAAGGTACAGATCAGGGGTGAAAATATAGACCTGTCTCCCAAAGGAATTTGACCTCCTGGTCCTGCTGGCTTCCAATCCCGGAAAAACCTATACCAGGATGCAATTGCTGAACAAGATCTGGGGATATGAATTCGAAGGCTTTGAACATACGGTAAATTCACATATCAACAGGTTGCGTTCGAAAGTTGAGCAGAATATGCATGAGCCGGAATACATACTGACTACCTGGGGAGTGGGATATAAATTTCGGGAATTATGAGAAAGAACGTTACATTCAACCGGCTCTATCTTCAGATCTCGGCGATATTTTTGCTGGTACTGATGCTGTTTGCCGCCATCACCCTGCTGATATCCGTGAATGCATCGAGGGACTATTCCATTGAGGTAAACCAGGCACTCAACAGGGAACTGGCGGCCAGTACTGTTAATGTGGTGAACTCATTATTTAAGAACGGGGAGATCAACGAGGAAGCCATCCAGGATATCATTCATTCCATGATGGTGATCAATCCCAGCGTAGAGGTTTACATACTGGATGCCGGTGGTAACATCCTAACTTTCGTCGCCCCGGATTCCGTGGTCCAGATGGAAAGCGTTGACCTTGGTCCAATCATCCAGTTCATCGACAATCCCGAAAAGGGGATTATCCTGGGTGATGATCCGCGCAATCCAGGGGAGTCGAAGATCTTTTCTGCTGCCAGGTTTTTTGAAGATGAAAAGCTGGCAGGTTACATTTACATTGTCCTGGCCAGCCAGGAATATATTTCAGCGGCAGAGATGGTGCTGGGAAGCTACATTCTTGGCGTTTCCATCCGCTCAATCATAGCTGTAATGCTTGTGACGGCTATTGTGGGGCTCATTGCCATCTGGCTGATCACAAAACGCTTAAATGTTGTGATCAGGGGGATACAGGCAGTTTCAATCAGGGGATCATACCGCAAGGATCCCTGCGAGGTATGAAACAGAGTTCGGTGGTATAGGTTTCGTTTTTAACAGCATGGCAGATGAGATCCAGAAAAATATCAAGGACCTGGAGGACCTGGATACATTGAGAAAAGAATTGATTTCCAACATATCACATGATTTGAGGACCCCGGTAGCCTCCATACAGGGTTATGCCGAAACCCTGATCATGAAAAAAGATACCATGCTCGAGGATGAACGTGAGAAATACCTTGATATCATTGTCAGAAGCTGTGAACGTCTGAAGAACCAGGTTGCTGACCTGTTCGAGTTATCCAAACTCCAGGCGGGTCAGGTCGACCTGCAACCGGAGCCCTTCTCAATAGGTGAACTGGTGCAGGACGTGGTAAATAAATACCGCATCCTTTCACAAAAGAAAGGAATTAATATCAACGTAGTGTTTTCCAAAGACATACCCCTGGTCGAGGCAGATCTGTCCCTGATCGACAGGGCCCTGCAGAATCTGCTTGATAATGCCATCAAGTTTTGCCGGGAAAACGATGTTATCAACATAGAGATCAACACCAAGAATACCCGGGGAAGTTGAATTAAGAATATCCGACTCCGGTGCTAGGGATCAGCCAGGATGACCTGCCTTATATTTTCGAAAGGTATTATAAAAACCTCGACCATGAGGAAAGTACCGGTCTGGGACTTGCCATTGTAAAGCGGATCATTGATCTGCACGACTCCAATATTGAGGTTTTCAGCCAGCCAGGTAAAGGGACAACCTTTGCCTTCAGCCTGCCTATGGCCGTTACGGCATAAAATTTTGAGAAAAATATGATGTTTTCTATCCTTCTGTCAGCGAGGTTGTTAAAGTTACTGTCACAGCTATGCAGTAAAAGGAAGAGCTTGTAGGACAAAATGTGCTGCATAGTCTAAGCCCCTGGAGAGAAGTGCTCTTCAGGGGTTTTTTATGGTGGATTGATGAAGTAATATCCAAATTGTGAAACATTGATGATAACATTTGCGTTATTGCATATATGTATATATGAAATTTAATAAATATAAAACCAAAGTATCATGAGTGGAAGAAGAGCATTAAGACTTATTCAGAGCATCATAACCCTTAACATTTTTCTTGTATTATCATCTTTCGTATCGGACGAATCCGTCACAACTGACGGAAGTGTTTCCTTTACTGTAAAGACAGTAACCTATGATGGTGACCGGTCTCCAAAAAATATTGTAGCCATCTGGGTTGAAGACAAAGACGGTAACTTCATCAAGACCAGGCTATTGCAGGCCGATGAAAGGAAGGAATGGTTGCTTACCTGGAATGAAAAATCAAAGGGAAGTACCGTGGATGCCACTACAGGTGCAACCCTTAGTAGTCATCAGACACATACAATTTCATGGGATTGTAAGGATGAATCAGGAACCCAGGTTGAAGACGGTGAGTATAAGATCGTCGTTGAATTTACGGAGGCCCACTCCCAGGGTCCACTTACTTCAGTTGCCTTCACAAAAGGTCCTTCCTCAGAGGTCATAACGCCGGCTGATGAAACAAATTTCATCGATATGAGTCTTGAATATACAGTTCTAACGACAGATATTGCTGAAATCTTATCCGGAAGCCAGGAACTCAACATATATCCCAATCCTTTTTCCGACCTGACAACCATCACTTTCAATACTGCTGAAACAGGCCCTGCCCAGTTAAAGGTTTATAATCTGAAAGGAATGTTAATCAGGGTTTTAGATTATACACCCGGATCCATCCAGTGAGCAATCCATACAATGGGATGGAACAGATAATGCCAGGAAACCACTTCCGGCAGGAACATACCTGCTGCAATTACATTCAGCAAAGGGAACTTTTTCCGGGCAAGTCATTAAAAGATAAGCTCACTGCCAACTACCAAACACAGATTGATTGAATCCTCCTTTAAACGGAGATCACATCCATGTTAATGTTCTATGATAACCAGGCAGGAAAGGTCCGAAACCATATCAGTCAATATCGTCAAGACGAAAATGAACGCATACGACAGAGTGCAATTCAGGTCCGGGCCTGTACTTGATGTAGGTAGTACCCACCAGGGATCCGTCCGGCAGGATTTCCAATCCCGGGTAAGTATGATCCGGACCTTGATGAGAACGGATTAGCCTGATCAGGTACTGCTCCTTCACGACCACAGATGATATCTTCGTACCTGCCCACCCAGGCCGTGAAGTAATTGTCTTGAAATACCTGCAGCGATGCGGAACGGGCGGGCGGATAGGGCCGGAATAAAATGATGAGCCTACCGTCAGGCGCATAACGTGCCAAATGCCTGTCTCCGGACAATGCAAGCGGCAATTGTTGTGGTTCAGACCAGGTTTCTCCATCATCTTCGCTGACTGCAAAAAGAGAATTCAGTTTGCGGTTCTGCTCCCGTATGAGCAACAACAACTGTTTACCATCAGGCGAACGGATCGCTCCAGGCTCAGATGCACCCTCCTTTTCCACTACCGCCTTCGACTCACCCCAGGTTAGTCCACCATCATAGCTTGCACTTTGCCAGATCATGCCTGGACTGGGACTGCCGTCACGTGACCGTTCGTACCACATCAGGTGTTTTTTCTCTCCATTGGGACCGGCTGCCTCCAGGATGGAAATGGGCGCAGTCCAACCCACAATGGGATCATCATCGGGATCCATCAATCCTATGGGACACATTTCGGTCCAGGTTTTTCCCTCATCTTCGGACATGGCCTGAAGGAAGGTTGTACGATCGTTATCCCGGCAGAATATGAAAAGTCGGGCAACACCCCCTGGGTCTACCAACCGATGTATGGTTGGGTGGCCCCGGCCTGTCTCCATCCAATTATCCGGTACCTGGATGTAATCGCTCCATGTCTTCCCGCCATCATCACTGCGTTTGAGATAACCCGCAGGTGCACCGTGTTCCTTGGAACTGTTGCGTCTACCCTGCCAGACGCAGTAGATCGTTTTGCCATCCGGCATCAGCAGGGTGGTCGGATGCCCCTGCCATGCTGTCTCCGTGCCCTGGGCTATGATTACATGCCTTTCTGTTTGATCTGAAATATCAATAATGGAAATGCTGATCTCCCTGAGTATGTCCTGGCTTATGCCCGGATCAGCTGTCAGCAACCAGATCAGATTGAGAAACAATGGTACTATTTGTATCATATACTGTATATGCCCGGGAATGAACCGCCTTTTCCGGGGGTTGCATCCCGGATAATTAAAAAATCAGTTTCAGCAAATTTAATACGAATCCTTTAAATTGATTTCAACTCAACCATATAAATGATCAGAAGGAAAACAGCAAAGCAGTTTTGTTTACTTATATTTACGGCATGGAAAATGTGTTAGGACATGCTGCTGTAAAATTTCCTGACAGGTCCGGGAAATATTAGCAGGAACCTTATCGTTGTCTTATCCGTAATTACCATTTCAATCGGACTGAATGAAAAGATTGATTTTTATTATCTCCATTTTTTTGGGATGCTACCTTTTGTCGCCGGCACAAAAAAGCAAGGTTCTGGCTACCTTTCAGCTTATTGAGACCGGCAAATATAAAGAAGCCAAAGAGGAAATTGAAGAAGCGATCGATGACAAGAACACAGGACAATGGCACAGAACCTGGTATGCCAGGGGACTCTTGTGCCAGACGGCATACCAGAAAGGGGTTGCCGAGAATGATAAAGATAAATATGAACTCTACCCTGACCAGCTTTACGTGGCCTATAATTCTTATCGAAAGGCCCGATCACTTGACAAAAGGGGAAAACTTGATGAAACATTGGCCCCCCGGTATGTGCTTTTGGCCAATGACTTTCAGGCTTTAGGGGCGAAGCATTTCCGGAAAGGGGAATATGAGAAAGCCTTGAAAGCATTCGAAGAGGCCATTCAGGTCTACCAGAGTCCCATCCTACCTGTCAGGACAGATACGAACCTGTTATATAATACGGCACTGGCAGCTTTTGAAAGTGAAGCATGGGAAAAGGCCGTCGGGTATCTCAACAAGATCAATAAAGACAACTATTCGCCCAATGTGCCTCATTTGCTATATACCGTATATCTCAGTAAAGCTGATACTGCTGCCGCCGAAAAGGTTTTGATGGAAGGGATTAAAGGCTATGAGGATAATGAAGATCTGATCCTGCTCCTGGCTGATCTGTATTTTCAAACCAATGCTGACAAGAAGGCCCTAGACCTGCTGGACGATGCCTCCTCAAAAAACCCTTCAAAATATATCTTCCCCTATACAAAAGGACTGATCTATCAGAAAAGAGAGCAATACCAAACGGCCATTGATGCCTACAAGGAAGCCCTCAACCATGGCTCCGGACGAAACAGAAATATACGAAAACATCGGTATATGTTATTATAATATTGGTGTGGAAATTGAAAAAAATGCAAGGGCCATGACCAATAAGCGTGCCGTTACCAGAGAGAAAGAAAGATCGGCCGAAACATTCGAAACGGCTGTTACCTGGTTCGAGAAAGCCCTGGACAAGGATCCTGATAACCAGTTTATCATCACAAAGCTATATCAACTTTACAGCGTCCTCGGCATAAGCGACAAAATAAACAACATGGAAGGCATGATGCATTCTTCCCCTAGAAACTGAACAGAAAGCTTAGGCCCAGATACTGTTTAAACTGTAATCTGGGGACTTTATAAACACTTCCGTCCGGCAGCAGAATGGGTTGACCGTTCTCATCCAGCTGAGGGAACCGGACATCGTCATCGTAAATCATATGGAGATTCAGGGTGACCGAAGAATACCAGTTGATCTTCTGTTCAAGTTGGATTTCCCAGTCCAAATCTATATTCTGGGGCTTATTCAGATAACCGGAGAACAAGCGGACCGAATTGGTTATTTTCAGGTCTTTCAGAATGTTTGCCTTGTTCATGATCACGAGCTGACCCCCCATCTCCTGTCTGGCACGCTGGTCAGCTTTAATCCCGTGTAGCGTCTGATCTATATTCGCCGTATCCAGGACAAAGGTATTTTTATACGACAAAGGGGAAAAGTTAAGTGTGGTGTTTTTGAAGGGTTTGTATTCAACCCCAAGGCCAATGGTGAATGTACCGGGATTCAGGAATTTGGATACAACCACAGAATCGTTGGGATAATTATATCCCCTGGCGATCTGGTTCTTCATATAAAAAATGGCACTGAAATCGATCTTTTTCCTTGATGACCTTGTTATATTTTGAATTGAATTCCAGCAGGTCGGTGTTGGTTCTCAGACCATACTGTTCCGTGATTAGGGTACCAAAATTCCATCGTGCGGCGTTGGTCCACTGTGTTTTGGCTTCAGTGTTGGTGTATATGGCCCCTACATTAATGTCAAGCAAACCCGAAAAGGAATTTTCACCCCCTTTTGACCAGTTGGAGAAATAAGTCTGGTTCAGTGTAAATGTACTTGAAAAATTATAATCCCAGTATACAGGGATCTCTGCCAATGGTTTCACCTCAGCCAGGGACATTTCAGGCTCCACACTGATGATTGGCACATTATCCACCCCTTCTTTCTCCAGCCGCACAACATCAAGATCCTCTTCCAGGATCAGCATAATATCGCGTTCTGAAGGATTACCCATCCAGATGGTGATGGAGTCATTTTCGTAATTCTTGACCCAAAACCTGTAAAGATCGTTTTTCCCCTGGGTTAACCAGAAGGGTGTTTTTTGGCCCAGTATGTCATTGAAAAATAAAAGGATTGAATCACGCTCAGCCGTATGCGATAAAAGTGTTTCAACGGCATACCGGAGAGAATCCAGCATCCTTTCACTGGAAACAATATGGAAGGGTGACTCTTCTGTGGCCACCATGGCCCTGGCCCTGTCCGATACAATGATTTTTCCGGAATCAGCCATAAACCTGACCGATTTATTACTGCCGGGAGATAAAAGTGGGGGATACAATACGGTTGAAGGCAATTTGGTACAGCTGTATTTTCATGGACTCAAGCAAAGCGGAATCAATGCGAACAGCCGTAAGGGTATCCCGTGCCAGACCACGGTATCCCGCACCATGTATCCGAAATAGGGTTACATGTATCCGTTGAATCCAAGCAGAACTGGTAAATAATCTCATTCATCACTGTCTTTTGTATGATCAAAGGTTCATTTTTCAGCCCCACGGTATCAATGATGAATGTTGAGTCATTGAGCCACCTCAGCGGGAGGGTGTCATTTCGAACAATATCCACCTGTTCAAGTTTAATCGCATCATAATTAAAACTGGAAAGACGCCTTTCGACGCTATCGAAAGGCTCCTTGAAATGATCAATCAGCCTTGCCAGCGAACGTTTTATGGTATCGCCGGCTGGTCTCCAAAGATGATCCGTCTCCAGCAGATCAATGATGTAGGCAGATGCTGATGATGTTGTAAAAACAACAGGCTCTGTGGCTGTAGTGTCTGTTTCGGTAAATGTGACCTCTGCAGCGGGTTGAGCAAATCGTGCTTAACGGGATTACCAATCCCAGTAATAAATAAGTTAATCGACGCATAATGATTTTATTGAAAATGTTATCGTAGATTTCAATGTACTTCTTCTTTCTAAATAATTCTCCGGTATCTCCTCTAAATTATCGATTTTTATGTGTTTTTATTGTCCGGTTAAGCAGTTTTCTTTCAGGCAGCATCCACAATAAGCATATGAATCCATGATCACAGTACCCGGGGTGTCCTGTTTTTTTAAGAATATGGTTGTATCTTGTTATCTATAAATGTTTCAAAAGGAATTTATCAGTTCTATTGACCAGAAAATATCCATATGAAAAAACCAAGTTATGAAAAGAAGAAACAGAATTATTTCAGCTGCATTTTTTGCGTTGTTTGTATTGCTTCCAACATTAACATCAGAAGCCCAAAAGCCAGTAAAGAACATACAGGTTGGTCCGCAACCTGACGGAAGCATTCTTGTCCCCACTAACCAACTGCTGCGACCTGCCGGATTCCAGGTATATTTCCCGGGCAGGCCGGTTGACCTGGCACTGACTCCTGATAAAAAACTGCTGGTGGTAAAAAACAGGTTGTCACTGGATATTATTCGCATCCGGGATAGGACCATTTTACAATCATTGCCTTACGAAGGAAGCGGCAGTTCATTTACGGGACTGTCTGTCTCGAAAAATGGGCATAGGATATTTACAACGGACGCAAAGGATAGGTTGCACATTGCCGAATTGGATGATAATCTCATTATGCAATGGCAGAATGCTATCAAATTGCCAGCTCCATCTATAGGAGGGAACCCTGTCCCCGGGGGATTGGCAGTTAATGAGCAAGAAAATGAGGTTTATGTTACTTTGAGCCGGAACAATACCCTGGCAATTGTGGATATGTCAAATGAAAGCGTGAAGGAAATTCCGGTGGGGATTGCACCCTACGAAGTGGTACTGGCTAGTGATTCAAAAGCTTATGTGAGCAACTGGGGAGGCCGGAGGCCAGGTAAGGGTGAATCCACCTACAATACCTCTGGAAGCCAGGTCTTGGTCGATCCTGAAACCGGCATAGCCAATAATGGAAGTGTTTCCGTTGTAGATCTGGCGGTAGATGCAGCCGTGAAAAATATTGAAGTGGAACTCCATCCCAGCGGGATGGTGTTGAGTCCTGATGGTACCCGTTTATTTGTGGCCTGTGCAAACAGCGATATTGTTTCAGTGATAAATACCAGTTCAGATGAAGTGGTTGAAGAAATCTCCGTTCACCTGGATAAGGATTTGCCTTTCGGCAGTGGCCCGAATGCATTGGCAATATCTCGAGGATGGTAAATATGCTTTACGTTGCCAATGGCACGGATAACGCAATTTGTGTAATACGTATCGGAACACCCAGCCAGGTTATCGGATACATCCCAACCGGCTGGTATCCTGCATCTGTAATCCTGGACGAGGAAACAAATTTCATGTATGTGGCGAATGCAAAGGGTTCCGGTTCAAGAAATCAAAGGACGGACAGGGCTGGTTATAATTCCCATGACCATATGGGATCTGTTTCCATGATTCCCATGCCTGACATGGTCAAGCTTGCAGAAATGACAGAAACGGTGGACCAGAATAACGCTTTTGTACAGAAGATGACAGCAACCCAATCAGGCACTGAAATCAAAAATAGGGTAGCAGTTCCACAGATTCAATCCCAGGAATCACATTTTAAGCATGTGGTTTACATCATCAAGGAGAATCGCACTTACGACCAGGTATTTGGCGATATGCCTCAGGGGAATGGCGATATTAACCTTGTCCATTTCGGTCGTGAGGTAACGCCAAATCATCATAAACTGGCAGAAACATTTGTATTACTGGATAATTATTATTGCAGCGGAATCTTAAGTGCTGACGGGCATCAATGGACAGATGAAGCATATGTTACAGACTATATTGAAAAGTTTTTTGGAGGATTTACACGAAGTTATCCATATGATGGCGACGATGCATTGGCCTATGCCAGCTCAGGTTTTATATGGGATAACGTATTGAGACATGGATTGACCTTTCGTGATTATGGTGAATTTGTTGATGCTGTGATAGAACCTGGAGACGCAACATTTACGGATATTTACCAGGATTTTCTTGAAGGGAAGCAACAGGATTAAAATCCGCTCCAAAGCCAATCTTGAGCAGCTTGAACCTTATATTTGTCCAACCTTCGTCGGATTCCCGAACAAAGTACCTGATGTATACCGGGCGGATGAATTCATCAAGGAGTTGGAGGAATTTGAGAAGAACAATAATTTCCCGAATTTCATCATCATGCTTCTGCCCAAGCGATCATACTTCGGGGACACGTCCTGGATTACCTACTCCGCGGGCAGCCGTAGCAGATAATGACCTGGCACTGGGTCAGATCGTTGAGGCCATTTCCAATAGCAAATTCTGGGAAGAAACCTGCATTTTGGTGACCGAGGATGATCCCCAGGCGGGACTGGATCATGTGGACGGACACCGTACAGTAGGGATGGTGATCAGCCCCTATACAAAACGCGGCGAAGTTGTTTCAACCTATTATTCTCAAATCAATATGATGCGGACCATGGAGAATATCCTCGGTATCCCCCAATGAATCAATTTGATTATGCGGCAGAGCCCATGGCGGACTGCTTCACCGACACCCCGGATTTCACACCTTATAAAGCCCTGCCCAATAACATCCCTCTTGACGAATTGAATCCCGCCACTGGAAAGTTTAACAGGAGAAGCACGCCACTGGGCGAAAATGTCATTGAAGCAGGACCTGGATGATGTTGACCGGATTGATGAAGATACATTTAACCGGATCCTCTGGCATTCCGTAAAAGGATATGATGTGCCGTATCCGGTATTGTCACAGGAAAAATGAAGCATTCTAGCTTTTCAGCCATTTTATACTGTGGTCACCAGTCACGGCAATCGTTTCCCTTGGGGATTCCTGGTGGAAAAATGACCAGGGTCCGGGTATAAAGGGATACTCATTGATCACCTCCTCATTGATCTCTATGCCCAGGCCCGGGGTGTCGGGAACCCTTAAATAGCCGTCCGATATTTCCAGTTCATTCGCCAGGATATGATCAGACAGGGGGAAAGGATACATACCCGTTTTATCCGGATACGCGTAACAGGGGTACTCCAGCCATTCCACTACCTCCTCATCACGGCATATTCCCAGCTGTGCCGCAGCCAGTACTTCCAGCATGGTCCCCCAGCTGTGAAATGCAAATTTCAGTTGATTAGCCGCAGCCAGGTCAAAAACATTCAGTCCCATTTCAAACCCGCCCTGGCAGCAGACGTCCATCTGAAGAAAATCTATAGCCTGCATGTTGGCCAGGCTTTCAAATCCTGCAAAATCCTGTTCATGCTCCCCTGAAGCAATGGTAATATATCTTTTGTCTCTCAGCTCCTTATAAGCCTTGTGATCTTCCGGGGGAAGGGGCTCTTCAAGCCAGTAAGGCTGGTAGGCTGACATGGATTTTGAAAGTCCGGCTATGGTTTCCGGGGTAGTAACTTTTATTACCCATCCTCCACCAGGTATGTGCATCGATCATTATGTCCATATCATCTCCGCAGGCTTTTCTCATCAGCTCAACTGTCCTAAGATCCTCCTCCGGTCCAAGTGCCGGCCGCATCTTATAAGCCCTGAATCCCATTTCCTTGATGGCGGCTGCTTCCTCAGCATATTTTTCAGGTGACATATACATGCCGGCACTGCCATAAAGCTTGATCCGGTCACGCTTTCTTCCTCCCATCAGTTCGGAAATGGGAACACCCTCGTATTTTGAAGCCAGGTCAATTACGGCCACTTCACAGGCATGATAAGTCTTCTTCAGTTCCGCTCCGCCAGTCAAAATTAAATTCCTTCCAATCCAGCGGATCCCTCCCTACACAGGAATTCCCTGATCTCGCCATTTATTTCATACAATGGCCCGCTCATGAGCCGGTCCGGGTGCATACCCCACCAGCTCCGTATCAGTGGATATCCGGATGAGCATGGCATCTCTTTTGACAATTGTCCTGAGTCCACCCCAGAACGGTAGCCTGACTTCCTCCGGCATGGGGAAGGACATAAGGAAGGCCTCAACTTTCTCTATTTTCATTATTCTGTCTTTGATAATTATTAATCCTATCAGGTCAAGCTGAAAACTGTGTTGTATTTGGATATGAAATTAATTGAAAATCTATACATATTGACTTAACTTTATTTAAGATTTTTGGCCTTCACACATTTTGGTTGAATAGCACCTGTCCATCTCACATTATTTCATGGTTATCTTGCACACTCGATGAGGAACCTTTCAGCAATAGTTGCAATATTGGGAATTTGGACCATCAGTCTTAATGCCCAGGATATGTTCAAAGCCAGACAATTGACTTTCGATAAAGCTCAGCAGGGATTCCCTACATGGTCACCCGATGGAAAATCAATTATTTACCAATACACAGATATGAACGATACAATCGGGAAAAATGGCTTGTGGAAAGTCTTGGAAGATGGTACCGGAGCAAAACAGATTTTTAGTGGTGTTGCCGAGCATCCCAAATGGTCACCTGATAACAGCTACATTGTTTTTGATGCTGATACCGGTAAGAGTATTAAAATGCTACCAGTAGAAGGAGGATCTCCAATTAGATTCCTTCCTGATTCAATTCACATTGTTAATGGCGGACTGCCCTGCTGGTCCCCTGATGCCTCTCAAATTGCATTCCTGGAAGGTTCCACAGTGTCATTGTGTATTTTTGATATTAATACCGGTAACATTCTTAAAATATTTAGGGAAGACGGTTTGCTACCCTTTCCCGGATGCTGGTCTGCTGACGGGAGGAGTGTACTGATAGGGCTTATGGACAGAGAATCCAGGAAATCAACTCTCTGGAAAATCTCCATGGATGGAATAGAAAAAGAAGAAATACTCGGACATCATGAAAATTTTTATCGTCATCTCGCTATTTCTCCTGATGGCTCACTGTTGATTTATGCAGCTTTAGAAGGCGGATATCTTGGTCTTTATATTATGCCAGCTGAAGGGGGAGCTTCACTTCCTCTAACCATCACACCCCAGACGCATACGGAAGGCGTAAGCTGGGCTCCAGATGGGAATAGTATTGCCTTCACCAGGGGCAGAGCAGGGAATTGTGACATATGGATTATGGATATGAACATAGAGGAGGTGTATTATAAATTAAAAAACATCGAATGAAAAAACTTCACACCCTGCTAATCATTGGTGGTGTTTTCATCTCCAGTTGTACAAACGAAATAGATACATCAAATCAATCTACGCTGATAGATTTTGCTGATTCATTGTTCCAGACAAATGTGGATAGTTCCTATATCGCAGGGGCTTCAGTTATGGTCTTTCGGAAGGGGCAGAAAATATTGGACAAATCTTATGGATACGCGAGTATGGAATTATCAGTTCCTATGCCGGAAGAAGCTTCTTTTGAGATTGGTTCGGTAACAAAGCAGTTCACGGCAGCTGCCGTCCTAAAACTGGTTGATGAAGGTAGACTTTCTCTCGATGATGATTTTACTGATTACCTTGACTTTAATACAAAGGGAAGATTCATTACGATAAATAACCTTCTAAATCATACTTCCGGTATTCCCAGTTATACGGAGATACCAGAATTCCAGGATCTTTCAGTTCATCAATATAACAGAGATACGCTGGTTAGATTAGTTGAGCAAAAAGACTTTCTTTTTGAACCTGGTGAAGCTTTAATTTATAACAATTCAGCCTATTTCTTTCTTGGCCTGATTATCGAAAAAATCACCGAAAAGAGCTATGCTGATTATTTATATGAACAGTTTTTTGAACCACTGGGTATGATCAACACCTACTATTGTTCAACATCAGAAGTGATAAGCAACAAAGCAAATGGATATAATTATTCTGAGAATGGTCTGAAACAAAAAGGATATATAGATCATACCTGGCCTTATTCCGCCGGCTCCCTCTGCAGTACTTCGGAAGATCTCCTGGTTTGGATGAGAGCACTGCATGAGGGAAAAATACTCAATGAGCAATTATATACACTACTTACTACACCGGGACAGCTAAACGACGGAACAAAAATCAGATATGCCAGGGGACTTGTTAATTTCAAAAATTTCGGCAACCAACAAATAGGACATGGAGGTGGAATCCCTGGTTTCTTGTCTGAAACAAGATATTTTCCCGATGATGATCTTTATATCATCTGTTTAGTAAACACAATGAGCCCTAAGGGAGCAGGTTTTTTTGCTGAGGAACTCACATGGAAATTACTTAACAAACAAGAAAATCATCATGTTGAGATAGATATTAACCTGGAATCCTTATCAGGAAAATATGCAGGTCAGGTCAGGGGGCGGATCTATTCAATTGAAATCACTGCCCAGTCTAATTCAATTGTCATATCAGTAGAAGGACAGGACATTGCTGATACATTAAAAACATACATAGGCCAGCATACCTGGATGGAGGGAAATAGTATTATCGTAATTGAAGATAATGAGTACAGGAGAGATGATATTTATGGATATTTCATTTTGGAAAAACAAGAATAATACCCACAAATAATATAGCTAAAGAAACTTACCCAGAAACATCTCAGGTTGTTCAGCGGTTTGTTAATTCTTCTAGGTTGCTAAATATTATGAGAGATTTCGAAACTGAAAAACTTAACCTGATTCAATACATTGAAATTGAGAGAGAAATAGCTCAATCTGATGCCATATTAATAAAAATCAAAGGATTATTAGAATCAATAAATACTCATTCAGATTTGGATGGAGAACTCTCAAGCCTTGTTATTGATGAACTGGATAATAAGATTCGAGTTGGAGAAAAAATTATTGATTTTGAATATTATTTTAGAGATAAAACGAACCTGATTAAATCAGATTCACTAAGAAACATAGCAAAAAGCTTAAAAAACAAAGGAATAGATATAACCTATTTTGGTCGTACCTGGACGAAACAGCTTGCAGACTGGATTTATTTTGACACAGTGCTGGATGTTGAGAAACTAAGAAATCAATATCAACTGGGTGCTCATATTGTAATACACGAAAACCTTGACCCTAAATCCGGAACAGAAAAAGGATTGATCGACAAACAAACTGGTGAAGGATTAATGGGAAAAATACAATACAAACGGTCATGTCAGTAAGCACAAAAAAAGAGAAAGTTCAATTTTGGCGGAAATGGACTTTAATTAATGCCCTGGTTTTGATTGTCAGCTATGTTGTCAGCGGTTTCGTATTGCTATTCATTGCTGGATCCATTTTTGATAATTCAATAGATGAATGGGGATCTCCCTTTGAACAAACTGTTGGGCAAATTGCAATGGGCATTATCATTGGATTTAGCATAGGTATCACCCAATGGCGGTTATTGCGCAAATTGTTTAATGTATCATCGTTCTGGCTGTATTCAATTGTGCTAGGTTTTATAATAGTAGAATTGATCGCAGGCATAATTCTTTGGAAATTGGATATTAATAGAGGTGAATTAAGCTTCATAGAATTCAATGCCCTGGCACATGCCCTCCTTTTAACTATTACTGGTTTTATAATTGGTATAATCCAGATGCCTTTACTTAAAAAACATTATGCTGGAAGTGCTTATTGGGTTATGGCAAGCACTGCAGCCTGGGGGATGAGTATTTTCATAACTGCAATTGATCAGAATTCTGAACTCGCCCTGTTGATAACATTTATGATCGGAGCCATTCTTTATGGTGCCATTACCGGCGCTACATTAATGTGGATATTAAAACCGAAGAAATAAAAACTAGATCAAGATTAGAATTCCTCATCATCAAAAAATCCCTGATTATGAAATTTAACAATGAAAATTCAATTAGAAGATCTATCGTTGTCTGCCTGTTTATGGGAACTGCTCTTATTGTCTCCACAGAGACATTACTCTGCCAAGATCAAAAAATTCTGAAATTTAATGATTGTGAAAATTATGAAGACACATGTCTCTTTATTGGCCAAATGTTCATTGACAATCTATCTGAAAAAAAGTTTGAGAATTTAGCATATCTTTTTGCTGATAATATATTCTTCAGAGCTCTTATACCATCAAGTTTAGTTACTTCTAATAAACCATCAGAAGCTGCCAAAAATTTCCATAAATGGTTTAACACAGAAGATCCCGGGAGGTATGAAGTTTTAGATTTCAATACAGAGGTATTGGTGGATTGCTTGCATATTTATTATAAGATTTTCAGGACTTATAAGGATAATTCATACAATGTGGAACAGCACTTATATTGTGAGGTTGAAGCGGGGAAAATTCAAAAACTCTCGCTTTTATGTTCTGGCTTCAGGAAAGTGAATTAATGAATAATGCAAATCAGACTCCATAATAAAAGACAAAGACACGACAAGCTTGCTCCCTATTGGGCGGCTGCTATGGTTGTTTTGGGTGGAGCCGGATTGGCAACAAATTGGATAGATCTTGGAACATTTTGGAAAGGATACGTTTTGGATATAACCGGACCAGCATGGAATTACATCCTGTTTCGAGGTCTTTTCACCTCCTTTAGAGATAATGCATGGACTCGTTTTTTCACACCCTTGAAAACTTTACTCATCTTTCTATTAGTATGTGCTGGAATTGAAAGCGCACAGTATTTCAAGTTGTACGAGGCGACTTATGATCCCTGGGATTTTTTGGCATATGTGGCAATTCTGATCCCGATGTTTCTATTAGATTCCTATCACTACGACCACAATCGCTAAAAGAGAGATTATTTATTAAATTCCGAATTACTGAATAATTATATCAATCTCTAAGTACAAAATAAGCACTAACATGAGAAAATTCACATTACTTTTTATGCTGACTTCACTAACCGTTGTTATGGTTAGTTGTTCCTCGAAAAAGAGTCCAACTGGTAAGGTTGAACCGATCAAAGCTTACAACCTTGATTTTAATTGGGGAGAGGGAGGGCCAAATGCATTTGCAGAACCTGGATTATGGGCTGATGCAAATCCACAGGAACATATACAGTGGTACAAAGACCTTGGAGTAAACATAATCCAAACCTTCATCGTTTCTTGCAATGGATATGCATGGTACAAAAATGGAGTGGTACCTGAGCAGCCTGGACTTAAACATGACTTTTTACCTGAGATGGTTAGACTGGGGCATAAAGAAGGTATAAAAGTGATGGGATATTTATGCATTGGATCCAATACCCGATGGGGTATGGAAAATCCGGAGTACAGTTATGGATATCCTGCCGATCGTCATATACCATATACAAAAAAATACCTTGGATATCTTGATGGAATAATCAGAGATGCTGTTAAAAAGACAGGTATTGACGGTTTTATGATCGATTGGTTCTACCAGCCCAACCGAAGCAGTAATGATGGAAACTGGTTAAACAGTGAAAAGGAACTTTACCAGGAACTTATGGGTAAATCATTCCCTGGAGTTAATGACTTATCTGAGGAAGATTATAATGCTTACAGCCGGCTTGCTATCGAAGCCTGCTGGAAGGTCATTTACAAAGCAGCTAAAGAAACTAACCCTGAGTGTATCTTATGGCTGACATCTTTTGATATTACCCATCCCCATATCGTTAATTCTACAATGTTTAAAGAAATTGACTGGCTAATGAACGAAGAGGGGGATGTGAAAAAAATAGATTCAATCCGAACCATGGTCGGAGAAGATACCCGGTTGATAACATGTCTTGCGAGCTGGAATAAAAAAGATCCAGTTACTCAGGTAACCAATGCACTGACAAATGGTGTAGGCCTTTACGGATTTGTCAAGCCCAATAAGAACGCACTGATGGCTCCCATTGATCATTATCTGTCTTCTGCAATCAATAGTTTTAGTGGTGACGATAAGAATATCGCCACGCTGGCCCGCATCTACAATGACTTACCACTGGATTATATCAAAGCGAAGAATTAAATACAAGATCATATGTTTTGATTATCCCCCAGAAATTCCTGTTGATTTCTCCACATTGTAGGCTGGGCCTTGATTTCGGGATTTTTCAATAGTAAAAAGCAAAAGAAAATGAGGATAATTTCTCAGGATCTGGAAATAGCTTCCAGTCACTTGTATATGGTACAGACAGAGCTGATATCGACAGCAAGGATGAATAAAACTCGAAATAGATATGTTTTATCCATTTATTAGCTGTATTAATGAATATTAGGATAAAATATATCCATCAAAAGATATTTTTTATCTGTTTATTGCCATTATATGCTAATAATCCGATATTTTACATCTTTTTCGATGAGCAGTCAATTGAATTGGGCCCCGGCACCTTATTATTCGATCCGGCGACAGCGGACCAGGGAAGAAAAGAGAGGAAATATGGATTAAAAATCAATGTGGGTATCTGTGATAAGTATAAAGTCTTTTATCGGAATACCCGGACTCCCCAAAAACATCAAAAAACACTCTAGTTTCAGCTCAGCTTTGGCTAAATTTTCAGGGTATGTTCAATATATGTTGAAATGATTATGAATAGAGAAAAAGATCTCGTTAGTTCATACCTCCTGCGATCTTCTTTGCATTCAGTCTGTATAGCTTCTCAAGAACCTTATCAGGCAGGTCCAATCCATGAAGAGGCCAGTGGTATCCATACCGGAAATCATAGATGTGCTCATCGGCTGTCTCTAATAATCTGAATGTGCTTGCATACATATCCGGGGATATTCCCATGTCCGTTCCATAGACCAGGCGGTCCTGGTATTTCACCATAAATGCTGCAGTTGCCCTTGGTGTAGCACAGATTTCCGCATACCGGGCACTGATATCAAGGTTCAGATTAGGATAAGCATCAAGCAGCCTGGCTATGATATTCAGGTCATATCCGCAATTTGCCACATGACAGGCAATGAAAGTTGTTTTGGGATGGTTTTTGACTGCTCCTTCAAGGATGTCCAGCATTCCCTGGTGGTCCACGATACCCGGCTGGTTGTCGAGCCTCCATTTAAAGGCATTCATCAGCCCGTCATTGGTGGAGTCCATTTTTTCATACATCCATTTTGGCTCCGCTACATGGATGTTAATCGGCATGCCCAACTCAGCACATTTATCCCAAATCGGCCCCATCCTGGGATCATCTGCATGCAGTCCCAATGCAGCCGGTTTTGAAAAGAAGAAACCCTTTCCCTTGTCTCCCAGTTCCCCTACTCCTTTGGCTCCTTTTTCAAAACAACGTTCAAGTTCAGCAATGGCTGTAGCCGGAAAATCCGGACCTTCAAAATCTGTAAAGTCAATGCCACACCAAACCTCAAAGCGGTCCGGGTACTTAGCATAGGCATCAAAGACCGAATCAAACTCCCGGCCATGGATAGGGGATAAAATGACGGTTTTTTCAATGCCCTTTTCATCCATGGTTTTCACCCATTGATCCATTTCTGCTTCACTGCGTGCGTAGGTATGTGCATGCATATCAATGGCAGGATACCTGGCTTTTTCAACCTGGGTTACCGGTACATTGAAGATCGATTCGGGCCTGAAATTATCCAATAAGAGGGCCTCAGGTCCACCTGGTTCCGATGCCGGGTCAGGTTTGCTTTCATTCACACATGCCGTGGCTGAAAGCAGTATAATTGATACTGCAGGAATCAGTAATTTTTTCATATCCAGAGATTAAATAAGCTATTTTTTACAACCCTGAAGATATCAAATTAAAACTATTTATTCCACAATGATTCTTCCGGAATAAGATTTCCCGGTGCGGATACGGTACAGGTAAATCCCCTGAACAAGGTCTCCCTTGTGGAGTAATATCCGGCTCCTGTCCAGATTGTATTCAATTCTCATCTTCCTTCCGGATATATCATACAAGTCGAATTTTCGGAGCTGTTCCCCTTCAGGAAGTTCGATGGTCATAAGCTCTGAAAACGGATTGGGATAAGTTTTTAGTCCAACTGCCTCCTGAACAGGGATGCCAGCTGCAGGAGTTGTATAATAGTAGTAGGTCTTATGTGCTACTACCAGGCTTTTCAATGCTCCCAACTCCGCGTAGTAAATATATACGGTAGTGTCACCATTGGCATCGAAATAGTATTCCCCCAGGCCGCTATTTAACCAGTCCCCTGCCAGGCTGTCCCACGAATACTCCTTATTCAGTATCCTGTTACCATTGGCATCATAAGTATTGGTTTTCTTAGAAACACCCACCCAGACATGATTGGTGTAATCCCACTCATATTTGGCAGAGGATAGGATCTTCCACCATGCTGACCATTCCTTTTCCCATTTTAAATTGCCATTCCAATCCTGCCTGTCTTTATCCCATAGGTATTGTGAATCGAGTGTTTTATTCCCAAATTCATCCCAGGCAAACTCATTTTTCAGGTACCTTATCCATACCTTTGAAAGGCTATCCCATTGCCAACCAAGCTCAACCAGGATTTTACCATTTACATCATGCTCATAATCAATTTTCCAGGCTTGTAGCCAGTCATCTGTGTCCTCGTCCCATTGATACTCCACCAGGGCGATTCTGTACCCGTTTTCATCAAGGGTATACTCAACTTTTGTATTGGTCTTCCATTCCTTGGCAGCCTCATCCCAACTAAAGTGTACTTCCATGGTTCTGTTGGTATCGGCATCGTAGGTATACTCTATTTCCCATTCAATCATCCATATATTTGAGTCAGGATGCCATTTGAATGATGATTGGGTAAGCATATTATTATCACCGAGATACGTCAATTCATTTTTATAGGTCCTTACCCATTCATTCTTTACAATATCCCAGTAAGATTCAATAAATGAGGCCAGGTTCCCAAATTCATTAAAGGATTTTTCATATTTGGTTTGATATAGCCAGTCGTTCAATGTCTGATCCCATCCATAAAACACTTCAAGTATTCTATTGCCATCGCCGTCATAAAACATCTCTCCTTTATTGTTCCCTATCCAGTCCCCCAGCGAGGCATCCCATATATAAGATACGAATGATGTTCTGTTTCCTTCAGCGTCAAAGGTAAAGTCATTCATCGTTTCCCCTATCCAGTCTTTCGTACTGGCCTCCCAGGTGTATCTTTTTATCAGTACTATTATCCCTGCGTCATTATATGAAACAAATATTTTTTTAATGCCAACCCATTCTTCTATATCAATATCCCAGCTCCATTGAGCACTTAGTGTACGGTTTCCCTGCTTATCAAATTCATAGTCATACTTGCCATCCCCTATCCATACTTCCTGGATGGTATCCCAGTTATAGCTGGTCCAGAACACCAGGTTTCCCATATCATCATAGGAGAATACAAATTTCTTATCGGGGACCGAATCTTTCTGCTGACCATGGCGGAACCTGTAACGGCAGGTCGAATCAAGCTGTGATCCGTGACCCTGCTGTGAATATAGTACAGGATCAGTTTCAAAATCTTCATATCCAGACTGTGCCGGCTTCTGGGCTAAAAGAGCACTTGCAAGGAAAAGAATTGAAAAAAAGGCATAGAGGAATTTCATATGGATTTGTATTGAGATTACAAAACCATCTTACGATGAGACTCTCCTTTTGTTTCAAATCCAGCTACTTACAGAGTCTCCAAAAAATTATCTTGCGCGCCGGGCACTCATTTTTCACTTACTCAATACTTCACGCTGTGCCCGGGCCGCTTGCTCACTGCGATCCAGGTAATCGATTAGCCTTTCCCACCGTGGGATACCTGCATCATTGGCCACGTCACGCGCGGATTCTGCAAGTGTCCGAGCCTGAGCCAGGTTCGCTGGATCTTCACGTTCTTTACGTGTCCGGATCAGTGGTATAATATCGAGCAGTTTCCGGGCCGGTGCGCTGCCACCGTAAAGACGGGCCAGCCGTTCATCCACGAATCGATCAATTGTCATCTCTGGATCCCATAGAAACGCCTCCCATGCCAGGTAAAACAGTTCAACATTGGGGCGTTCCGGATGCAGTTCGCCATACGTTTCCAATCCTTCAAATCCGGCTTCAGCAGCGTTTCGGCAAATGTCATGGATCTCCTCGAGGTAGAAATCATCCTCCGTATGTGTTGACAGATTGCACCAGTGAAGGTATCCGAGATTATGCTCCGCCAATGGCCTGATCCCGGATGGCCACTCATTAGCCATGCCGGTAAGAGTCCATTGACACAGTGCATCACCGGGGATCATCTTAAGAAACGCTGGTGGATCCTGCACCATCTCTGCGGTGTAGCCTGTATATGTTGCATAACTGAGCCAGGAGCCAGGATACATGTGGTGAGCTGTTTGGATGGTAACACTGTGCGAGATTGCCATATCTTTGTAATAATCAGGTTCGTCAGAGTCAATGGCCTCCCGGGCATGCTTGCAATCATCGCAGTAGCAAACAAGGAAATCACCCATCTCGAGATTGATCCCGCCAATTTCAAAGGTTTCAAACATCCACCGCACGCCATCATCCAACCATTTCTGGTTGGCCTTATTGGATGGGCAAAGGGCATTGTAGAACTCTCCGTCCTTGTCGACAGCACGCAGTTCCGGATTTGCATTCAGCCATGTGTCTGTGTTGTATTTGTGTTCACCCTCATAATAATAGCCACCATATCCACTTGTTCCGACGCCAGGCAGGATGTGTACGCCTCTCTGTTCAGCATACTGACACAGTTCCTGACTGGCTTTAACCCCACCGTGTATATCACGGAGGAATCCCCATAAAATCATTCCGTTAAACTTGTGGTCGGCCATATAATCCAGGCAGCGTTTTGCATCTTCAAGGAAGGCCTCTGGCATTTTGCTGTAGGCTGCTCCACCTCTCACACTGGCCATAGTATTGGCAATATTTCCTTCTCCTCCCCAATCCATACGATTATCCCAATTCCAAAACCAACGGTATTTGAAATCAGGGATTTCTCTGTTATCCACAGGAGCAAGTGAAACGCTCCTCCCCGATTGTTCAAGCTGCCAGTTCATTAGGTCACTTACCGCATAAATGGCTCCGATACGCCCCCCTCCAGCTAAAAGGAGCCAATTTCGGTCATCGTAACGCACTAAACGCTCAACATATCCCTGATCAGTCAATCCGGCTGGATCGATGTTGATCTCCAGGTCTTCGGAAATACTTCGCAGTAGTAGGTTTGACTCTGCACTGCCAATTAAAATCACAGAAGTGGTTTCTGGTGGCAGTTTGTCTTCAGAGACAATGGGTACATCGGTTTCAACCACCTCTGCAAACCAGCGTTGAAGCCTTTTCCCAGCGTATTCATCTCCTCTGCCACAAACGATCACACATAAAGCCTGCCCTTCCTGGACAAGGACCAGGGGCTCCTGCATTTTCACCTCCCCAAATAAGGACAGTGGGAGCCATATGATACCAATGATGATTGAAATAAAAACCAGGTTTCTCAATCTATTATGATTTAGCTCCTTATGCTCATGCATTTTTCAATTCAGTGTTATTTTGAAACGGTAGGTTATTCCCCTACCTGTAACCTGACAGTTTCGCCAGGAGACATCTGGAATGTCAGGATGTTCCCTTCGGAATTGTATTCCTTATCCACTTCAAATTTCTGTCCCCCAAAAGGATCCTGGATGGCTACTGCTCCCCCTTTTTCCGAGTGAACTTCAAGTTCCATAACCTTCCCTCCTTCCATCTCTGCGGATACCAGGAATGCCCCAACCGTCCTCAGATTCTCAAAACTGGCATCTTCCCAGCTGTCCGGAATGGCAGGAAATACATTGATCACACCAGTATGGCTCTGCAGTAACATTTCCTGTATCCCTGAGGCAAATGCAAAGTTCCCTTCCAGCGTAAAGGGGCGGTATACGAAATTTGAATGTCCCGCCTTGCACTGGTCGCCATTCACATGAAAGGAGTTTTTCAGGCAGAAACATTCTGCAAAGAGCCTTAATACACTGGCAGCCTTCTCACCCTGCCCGGCACGGGCATAGAGATTCCCCTGCCAGCTGAAGGAATAACCCGTCCACTCAAGGGTACCTTGTTTTTCAAGATTATCCAGGGTATTCATGATGATCTTCCTGTCGGCATTCGCCATTGGAGATATCGAACAATCCCATGGGATGATAGGACATAAGGTGTGAGAAATGCCTGTGCGATTCATTGTACGGGAAAGCCCGGCGCAAACATCAGTCCCGATTCAGGATCCACAGCCAGCTCTGGCCATTCCGAAAGGATTTTTTCCAGTTGTCCGCCTCCTCTTCCAATCCGAGTTCCAGGGCCAGTTCGGCAGCCTTATTCGTAGGTCCACCGGATAAGTGTCAGGTCAAAGTTCGTAGTTTCGGCAAACCAGGCTTCTTTTGAGTTGTTGTATATCTCGGGACTAGAACTCATCAGTAGTTTTCGTTTCCCATCTTCCGATTTGAGGGATACCTGGTCAAGGAATATGGCAACCTCTTTCAACCAGGGATAGGCCCTTTGTTCCAGGAACTCCCTGTCCATGGTATACTGCCAGTGAAGATAGAAATGATGCGCCAGCCAGGCACTGACGGTTTGTCCCATGGAATACTGTATCCATCCCCCCATGGGTTCGCCCTCCAGGGTGGTAACACCGGGCACATTCATCCCTTCCACTCCGAAATAATCCCGGGTATATTTCCGGAATGCCGGGCGGTACTTCCAGAGCCAGTTGAGGAATCCTTCTTCAAGGTGAAGGTGGTTCCCCGCATAGGCAGGCCAGTAACTGAGCTGGGTATTCAGGTCATGGTGGAAATCCCCTTTCCATGGCGGTAGTTTTCCGTTGTCAGCCGTCCATACAGATTGCAGGGCAATGGGTGGAGCATGGTTCCTGGCCGCTGCACCAAACTTGTACATCTCCAGGTAATATTGCTTTTCAAGCAGGGGATCCGGTATCTCAAGCTGTGAACGTCCCCAGTATCCCTTCCACCATTGTAAATGCTCATCGAAAGATCCATCATAACCCGAGGCCATCTCCTTTGATACGACTTCAACAGCAGGTGGACTATCTTTCCCATCCCGGGTTTTTTGAGGATATTGACCAGCATCCCTCCAGGGTATTTTTCCCAGTTTCCCAGCGGGTGTGTATCTGGTAAGAGAAATCAGCCCATCCCTCCTGATCATAGGTGATGGAATTTGTCGCCTATAAAAATTTCTCCCTGCGGGTAACCCAGCTGGTCCAGGTCACCCATGGCCTGGTCATCACGCTGGCGGTCTCCTTTTGCATGGTAGGCCGGAGAGACCAGTTCGATGCCCGGTTCTTCCGGGATGATTTTCAAACCTATACCAGCCCACCGGTTTTTCAGCCATGGATAAAAGTGGTAAGCCTGCTGCCGTTTTCCCATTCAACCAGGCAGGTGGCGGAGACAAGGTCAAGGCTCACTGAGCTGATCTTTCCCAGCGCGGATAATATCAAACTCCAGGGCTCCGGCCGGGATCTTTGAAGGGGCTGCCAGCTGCATTATAAGGTACATCAAAGGCAGATTGGACTTTTTCATACTGATCTGCCTTCCAATGCTCATATACATCTTTGAACTTCCATTTGTCATAGTCAATGTTCTTCATGGGCCGCAGGTCCCATAGATCAGACCGGTCGAGTGAGAACCTGAGCCGGCCATCTTTCTCCCAGACCAGGTTACCCAGTACCGCATTGCCCAGGGGAATGGCTTCATCCCAGGTTTGGGCCAGTTCCGTAAAAACCAGGTTATGGTCCGGAGAGACCACCAGTGTATCCTTGCTGGAACAAGCAGAAAGGATAATCAGGAGGATGGAAAACAGAGAAATGATAAGATCGTTTTTTGACTTCATATTAGTTGTTTTTAAATTTCAACACATAGCTGGCAGTACTTTCCTTCCCGAAAAAATGATAGCCGGAGGGTGCATACAGATAGGCGGGTTCCCCATTGATCATCAAAACCTGGGGCCTTTCAAATTTAATGATATCCCCTCCATAATGTTTGCTGGCATTTTTCAGCTTTTCCCTGCCCAGGTATTTGACGGCAGGATAAAATCCTTGTTCTACTTCATCAAAACGAATCCCGTCATCAGACTTCCACAACAAACCCCCTCCTTTCTCAATCAATCCATGATTGTCAGTAGTCAGAAGGCAGACTTTTCCCTGGTAAAAAAAAGCATATCCATCTTCCACGGCCCGGTTATTTGAGGTAACCGGGGAAGGTAATTGTATATATGGACCCTCGATCTGTTCGGCAATGGCAAGTCCCATTTTTCCACCCTCAGATTTGAAATACAAAAAAAAGCCACCACCGGGATGCTGGAAAAGGGCTGGATTGTTTACGCCGTTTGAGGCCTTGTAGTTCCAGTATTTATCATCCTGTCGGAGGCGACAGGATCAATCCATCACCGTTTACCTTCTCCCAGGGTCCGAATAAGGATTCAGAAATGGCCATCCCGATTTTCTGATTGGCAGGATGTGGGGGTTGTTCAGGATTATCATTCCCGATATATAGTAAAACATACCTGTCCCCCACTTTATGTATGGCTGGATTATGTGCCCCGAACTTATCCCAGGTCTCTTTTCCTGATCCTTGCAGTGCTAAGTCTGAAAAATGAAAAGGCCCTTCGGGTGATGATCCTACATAATGGGCAATCTCACTATGAGAGCGCCAACCGGGATCTACCTGAAGCTCTGCCGGCCACCTGGCTACAAAAAGATGGACCCTCCCATCATCATCAATTATGGGAGATGTCCCCCAAATTGTATACCCCGGTTCCTCAACAGCTATACCTGCATATTGCCAGTAATCTGCGAATTGCTTCTCTCCAGCACAATCATTCGGAAGAAGAAAACTCAGTCCGGTTAAAAGGAAATGGAATGCTTTCAGTACTAAGAGGTTCACCATAACATTATACCAAGCGGAAGATAATTAAAAAAACTAAATTTGATGATCAATTAAACTAAGATTTAAACCTTGTATAAGCGAATGAAAACAGGCTTTTTAATCATCGGCATGCTCCTCTTTTTCGGTACCTCAAAACTATGCGATTGATATTTATGTCTCCCCGGGGGGAGGAGGAAAGGAGATGGGTACTCGAGAATTATCCCTTTCATTCCATTGCTGCTGCCCTGGAAGAAGCGGAAAAATATGCCGGCAGGGAGGTGGTCAATATACTTTTAAATGACGGGGTGTATTATCTCGAAAATACCATTTCCCTGGAACATAAGATAAGTGGTACTGAAGACTACCCACTGATTATTAAAGCTTTGCATAAGGGACAGGCCATTATTAGCGGGGGACAACGTTTGCAACTTTCATGGAAGGCCTATAAGAATGGCATTTATGTCAGCCAGGTCATTGGGCAACCATTTATCGACCAGTTGTTCATAGATGGCAAAAGAGAGGAGATGGCCCGTTATCCCAATTCCAGGCCCGGAAAGAATGTATATGATTGCTGGGACCTCAGTCACAGCCAGGAGGCAGATCCCGAAAATGATGCACTGGCAGATGAACGCATAGCAGGCTGGAGTAATCCTGAAGGTGCTTACCTGCATGCCATGCATAGGGCACTCTGGGGAGACATGCACTGGATTGTAAAAGGAAAGGACGGGAATGGAGAGTTGAAACTGGAAGGCGGCTGGCAGAACAACCGGCCATCTCCAATGCATATAAGATACCGCTATATTGAGAATGTATTTGAGGAACTGGATGCACCTGGAGAATGGTATTATGACAGAAAGGATTCAAGCCTTTATTATTTTCCTCATCCGGGGACTGACCTGAAAAATACAAAGGTTGAGATCGTGAGGCTCTCCCACCTAATCGACTTAAACGGAACGATGGAAGAACCTGTACGGCATATACATTTTGAAGGCATTGTTTTCAGGCATGCAGCACGGGTATTTATGGATAATAAGGAACCCCTGCTGCGGTCTGACTGGACAGTTTACCGGGGAGGGGCCATTACCTTCAATGGTGCCGAACATTGCACCATCAGACATTGTGAATTCGACCAGCTGGGAGGGAACAGCATATTCGTAAACATGTACAACCGCCATATTAGTATTTCCGGTTGTTACATCCATGATGGAGGGGCCAACGGGATTGCTTTTGTGGGTGATCCGGATGCAGTGCGCAGTCCCATCTTCCGATATGGCCCCCAAAATTACAAGGAACTTGACCTGGTCCCGGGACCAAAAACAGATAACTACCCCGCCTATTGCACCGTTTCGGATTGTATTATTGCCAGCACAGGACGAACCGAGAAGCAGACCTCCCCGGTTCAAATCTCCATGTCATTTAGGATAACCATCTCGCATTGTTCCATTTATGATGTTCCCCGTGCAGGTGTGAATATCAGTGAAGGGACCTTCGGGGGACATATACTGGAATATTGCGATATATTCAATACGGTCCTGGAGACAGGTGACCATGGAAGTTTTAATTCCTGGGGAAGGGACCGATTCTGGGATCCTGATGTAGCAGGAAATGAACAGGCAGATGGCAAAAAATCCGAACCTGCCATTCCTGGATATGGTTGAACCCAGCATTATCCGCAATAACAGGATCCGATGTGACCATGGCTGGGACATCGACCTGGACGATGGGTCAAGCGATTACCGGATCTACAATAACCTGTTGCTGAATGGAGGGATAAAATTGCGGGAAGGATACGGGCGGATCGTAACCAATAATATCGTCCTGAACAATGGTTTGCATCCCCATGTGTGGCCCAGCGGGAACGGGGATGTTTTCAGGCACAATATCGTATTTTGCCGCCCACCGGCCTGCCCTTATGACAAGAGATATCGAACCAGACGGGAAATGGGGAAAGGAGATAGATTATAATATTTATGCCTCCAGTAACCAGGACCGCACTGAAATTTGCATCAAACCAGTGTGACTTGAACTCCATTGTTGCAGATCCGGGTTTTGTGGATCCTTTGTAGGGGGACTTCACCCTGGCAGAAGGAAGTAAGGCCCTGGCCATTGGATTCAGGAATTTTGACATGACCTCATTTGGAGTCGAAGGTCCAGCTTTGCGCGCCATCGCCAAAACACCCGACTTTACCGGAGATTTACATAAACCCGGATGAAATGATCTCAGATTCACAGGAAAAAGGCAGGGTCTTGTGGATGGGGGCCAGGTTGTACGAACCAGAGGGTGAAGAGATGTCAGCCTATGGACTGGATTATAATCACAAGGGTGTTGCCACTGGTAACAGTGCCCGAACACTCAGTGGCATGGAAGAAAGGTTTTCGCACAGGTGATTTTATCACCGGAATTGATGAACAGGATGTGGAAGGGATTGAAAATTTTCTGCAGATCGTGGATGGGAAATATGCTCCTTTATCCAGTACCATTCAACTGTACCGGAATCAGGAAAAAATCCAGATGGAAATAAACTGGTAATCCAGGATCATAATTTCTCTTCCAGCCAGAGCCATTGAAAATCTATGGTTTCATCATTTGAAGGATTTACCTCCAGAGTAATTTCATAATAGCCAGACTGTGAAAATTCTAGTTTGCCGATCCGGTGGGAATTAAAACTGTCAATATGCCATTCCCGGTTTGGTTCTCCAACATATCTGCCGGTTGGTTTAACCAATTCAGAAAGTATAACTCCCGTTGATTTTACTGTGAGGTCCCCTTCCCAATCTTACCCTGGAAGTTATAGGAAACATCAGTGAAATAAGAACTGGGTTTATCAATATAAATACGCCATCGGTAAGTGCTTTTTTTCGATACTTTAATATGTGGTGGGACGGAACCAAGCCTTTCTGCATGCTCAACATATGTATCACCATCCATGCTGATGGCATTAGATGGTTTCAGTGAAAATCCCCCATATACTGATTGTGCCGCCAGTCCATCTTCAGTTCCGGGATAATATTCATATTCTAAAACAATCACCGAGACATATGGATCCGGTTGTTCTTCCGGTAGTTCGAGAACGGTAAAGCTTTATTTCTTGAAAAAGGAATTTCTGATTTTTGTTTATCGGCCAGCAGGTAGGCTCTGAGCGGTTTCCCTTTAATCCCGGTAACAGGCAGCTTATTATTTAAGGGCCAGTTAAATACATGCAGGTACAATTAGGTCCTGCCATCCGAATACTTTTTACATGTAATTTTTCCCCAGTCATGCTGATCCTTCACCAGGTCGAAAGCCTGGCTGCCATAGATGGACTCTCCATTGATCGCCAGCCAGTCCCCCATCTCCCTAGCCGTTGAGAAATTTCATAAGGTACATCTCCGTTTGCCCGGGGACCGATATTCAGCATGAAGTTGCCATTAAGGCTTACATTGTTAATCAGTGAATGCAGAAGCGTGGTGGTTGATTTCCACTGGCTCTTCCAATGCATGAAATCCCCAGGAGTGTGCAACTGTGGCGGGGGACTGCCAGGGAAATTCTTCCTTCTTTCTGCCCAGCTGGTTGTCTCCCAGCGTTTTAAAGTCAATGTCACTGTCCTCCTCAATGGATAATCCCAGTCTTGAGTTTACCAGGCAATCCGGTTGAAGTTCCCGTGATCAAGCCTTTCAGCTGCAGGAGTTGCTCTTTTGTTACGATGGTATTTGAATGGTGGATCCACATATCGAACCAGATCAATCCAATCTCCCCGTAATTGGTCAGCAGCTCCCTCATTTGCGGCATAACTTTTTCCTGCCAGTACTGGTCATACTGCTCATCTGTAATACCATAGATTTCCCTGGAATGATCCCAGCCATTCGGGTGTTCCCAATCAACCCAATGAGAATAATACAGACCCTAGTTTCAATCCATGCTTTTTACAGGCCTCAGATAATTCTTTGATGATGTCACGCTTCGGATGGGTGAATTCTGCCACATCATAATCGCTCACTTCACTGTCCCACAAAGCAAAACCATCATGGTGCTTGGCCGTAATGGTTACATATTTCATCCCGGCTTTTTTGCCAGCAAAACCCAGTCCTCGGGATCGATCTCATCCCAGTCAAAACGGTCAAGCAGGCTGGTATATTCATTGCGGTTTATGCGGTTCCGGTAATAGATCCATTCTGCATAATCATTGTCATAACGAAGCTTTTCACCTTTCCATATGCCTTCAGCACCGCTGTAAACACCCCAGTGAATAAACATGCCAAACCTGGAATCGGTAAACCAGCGTGCACGCTCGTTGGTATTTTTCTGTGCCATCCCCGCAGTTGCGATCATAAGGAAAAGGAGAATAAGGGTTTTTTTTATTTTCTCTCTGGATGAGCATGAAAGAATTAGGGAGGCCACAAAGACTGACAAAAAGATTATCGAGGTTTTCATTGGCACAGGTTTAGGAATCTTTACAATGAATCATTGAAAATATAATATTAAGTTGGAATATCCTGTATCACCAAAAAATATGTTATGTAAATTGCGTACTCGAATAAAAAATCAATAAAAGTACTCAAATATCTATAGACGAATAGCTTATATTGTTTTATTACTCTTTCCAGATATATTCTCTGCTTACGGACAGAATGACAGACCTTGTGCAGGAAGAATCCGATACATCATTTATCCTGATCCCGGAAATTGTTATCATTGCCCAGCGGAGCAAAACGGATAACATCAACCGGCCTGAGTCCATTTCCACCATGAGCAACCTGGATATGCGCCTGGGAACAGCCATGTCAACCCCCGATGCCCTGGATGTTTTACCTGGTGTATGGATGCAACAAACAAACCTGGGGGGAGGATCACCATTCCTCAGGGGACTGACAGGATACCATACCCTGATTTTAATTGACGGGATCCGTTTAAACAATTCCACCTTCAGATCGGGTCCCAACCAGTACCTCAACACCATTGACCCCCTGCTTATTGATCATGTGGAAGTAATGAAAGGACAGGGATCTGTCCCCTATGGCAGTGATGCCCTGGGTGGTACAGTTCAACTTTTCTCGAAATCTCCTGATTTCTCAGTTACCGGAAATGAATTAAGGGGAAGTCTCTATGGGAAATACATGAGCCAGGGCATGGAGATGGCCAGCCGCTTTGAAATCGAAGCAAATTCAAATAAAACTGCATTTCTGGCAGGAGCCACCATCAGGAAACTGGGAGATATTGTAGCCGGAGGAGGATCTGGGGACCTTAAGTCCCACAGGATACTCCGAAAAAGCCCTGGACGGAATGATCAAGCACAGGTTTAACAATAAACAATTACTGACAGGATCTTTACAGTTTCACAGGCAGGAAGATGTACCACTCTACCATAAAATTGAAAATGGTGACTACTCGAAATACCAGTTTGATCCGCAGCAACGCTTGCTCTCCTATCTTCGCCTGGAATCATTTTATGAATCTCCCCTGTTTTCAAAAATCAGATATACAGTATCCTATCAGAATTCCCTCGAGAAAAGGATCAAGCAGAGGTCAGGAAGCACGATTACGAATGAGGAAGAAGATAATGTTTCAACATTTAATGGTTCGGTAGAGGTGTTTTCGAGGCCGGCTTCCTTCTGGGAAATTTCAACCGGGATCGAGTATTATGAAGACCATATCAGCAGCAAAACCTCGAGCACAGATGAAATAAGTGGAGAGACACAGGAGCTCCGGGGACTTTATCCGGATGGTTCCCTCGCTAGGAACTTTGCATTGTATACATTACATTCATTCAATCTCAACCGGTTTTTATTCACTCTCGGGGGAAGATACAATTATATCCAGCTTTCGGTACCGGATGAAATGGGAGATATAAAGCTCTCTCCCACTGCCCTGGTCGGAAGTGCAGGTCTCAATTACAAAATATCGGAGGAACTAAGGTTTGTGTCCTCTGTCAGTTCTGGATTCAGGGCTCCGAACATCAATGATGTCTCGAGTTTAGGGATTGCTGATTTCCGATATGAAATCCCGAATTATGACTTAAAGCCTGAAAAATCTATTAATGTGGATATTGGATTAAAGCTTCAATCCAGGAGGTATGCCGCCAGCTTCACCCTTTTTAGAAATCACTTGAAGGACCTCATTGCCAATGTAAAATCAAGCTACAATGGCAATGATTCTATTGACGGGGTTCAGGTCTACCAGAGACAAAACTTAAAACAGGCAGTGATACAAGGGGTTGAAGCAGATGGATCGTACAGCTTCCTGCCCTCCCTAAGCATGTTCGGAAACATTAGCTACACATATGGAAGAGACCTGGCTACCGATTCTCCCCTGCGACGCATACCGCCGCTGAACAGCAGGCTGGGATTAAAATATCTGCATGTCAGCAGCTTTCAGGCAATCCTGGAATGGGCATATGCAGGGGAACAAACAAGGTTGTCTCAGGGCGATATTGATGACAACAGGATACACGAAGGTGGAACACCATCATGGAATGTTGTTAACTGTTCTTTAGGATATACCGGAAATTTCTTCCAGGTAAATGCCGGGATCCATAATATTTTCAACGAAGCCTACAGATATCACGGATCAGGAATTGATGGAAGGGGCAGAAGTATCTGGATCTCATTAAAATTGTTTACTGGATGGAACTTCAACTAATACAATATGAGGTATAGTCGATTTTTTTTTATCAAACTTTTGCTTATCCTGGTCCTTGCACCAGGATGTGCAAGGGAGTCACAACTTTATACTATAGCAGATGAGCCATGGGCTGAATCCTTAGGCAATCACAGAGCTGTGCTCGACATTAAGGGGGATGCGGAGTTTGTACATATTGACATCCCCTGGAGAAGGCATGACCCTGATCCCCAGGACAAGCGGATGCTGCTGATATCTGCCAGCACGAATGACACGGTTCCGAATATTCACAGGATACGGGTAGGCCAGGAAATCTGCGAGATCATCGCAGGACCTGTTAAAGCAGGAACCTACTACCTGTATTACCTGCCTTTTCAGGTTCAGGAAGGATGGGGTTTCTATAACAGGGACTATTTTCCAAGGGAAGGGGAACCTGATCACGAATGGCTTGACAAGCTCCCCCCGGATGCTCTTCCCCCGGCAAGCCTGAAAAGATTTGAAGCCCGGACCGCTTCGGATAATTTCTTTCCCATGGAGGTGATCCCCTTTGAGTCAGAAAAAACTGCCTTCCTCGAGAAACATCCCGATCCCTTTCTCCTGTTTACTGAAGACCGACTCTACCCGGTAAGAATGAAGGATGAGATCCCACTGAAGTGGATTCAGGAACCTAATCTTAACCATTTTAAAGGCAGGGCACAAAGAAACGAGTACTATGTATATCAGGTTGCCCTATTTGCCGCCCGGTCAGATGTGGAAGACCTCCAGGTATCCTTCACCGGACTAGATGGTCCGGGTGGAGCATCCATTGGAAGCGAAAAACTCACCTGTTTCAATACAGAAGGGGTAGACACCTACGGGAACCCGTTCAGGAAAGATATCAATGTCAGGGAAGGTGGAGTTTTGGCCCTATGGATGGGCGTTGATATCCCGGAGGATATTTCTCCGGGAACCTATAAAGGTACTATCCTGATTGGTCCGGAGGAGGGTGAAAAACAAGAAGTTACCGTGGAGATAAATGTCAAAAGAGAGGTACTGTCGGACCGTGGGGATGCTGAACCCTGGCGCCACTCCAGGCTTCGCTGGCTCAATTCTACTGCCGGACTCGATGACCAACCCGTAGCACCCTACAGCGCATTAAACCGAACTGATAATGGTGCACTTGAGGTATCAGGTAAAAGAATCACTGCTGGGAAAGCGGTACTACCCAATTCAATCATGGTAGGTGAGACTGAAGTGTTGAACCGAAGCATGGTTTTCATTGTCCAGGGGGATCTGCAAAATGAGCATTTTTCAGTCCCGGAATACAGTAATATAGTGAACAGCGATGGTAAATTATCCGGCGAATGGACCAGCCAGTCTGATCATTTCCAGGTAAAGGGAACAGGTATTGCAGAATCGGATGGATACCTGAGATATCGTTTCAATCTGAAGGCAACGGAGGACATCAGGGTAGAGGATATCCGGCTGGAGATCCCATTTCGCAGCGAGATTGCTGAATTTATGATGGGCATGGGCTTACCTGGTTCGGCCATTCCCCGGAGGCACCAGTCTCATTGGAAAGGTCCCGAAGATAGTTTCTGGATTGGAAATACCAGGGCCGGTCTCTGGGTCGAGCTTCGCGGAAGCACCTATCATGGGCCATTGCTGAACCTGTACCATCCGGCTCCTCCACAGAGCTGGGATAACAACGGAAAAGGAGGATTTCGGATTGATAAGGGGGAATCGGAAGTACTAGCGACAGTTTACAGCGGGAAGCGTGAATTGAAAAAAGGGGATGAACTGGTGTATGAATTCGCCCTGCTAATAAGCCCTGTAAAAACACTTAATCCGGCCTCCCAGTTCAGGGACAGGTATTTTCATAATGCCGCAAAACCTGATCCGGGATCAGCAGACCGGGAAGCCGGGATACGGATTGTGAATGTTCATCATGCTAATCCGATCAATCCATTTATCAACTACCCCTTCGTAGCTGTTAGGGATATGAAATCATTCATAGAAAGTAACCATGAAAAGGGACTGAAGGTCAAGATCTATTATACCATCAGGGAACTGACCAACCGTGTTACCGAGATCTGGGCCCTGAGAAGCCTGGGTGATGAAATATTTGGTGATGGACCGGGAGGGGGATATCCCTGGTTGAGGGAACACCTGGTATCAGGATACCGGCCCCAATGGTATCAACATTCAGACGATACCACTGTAGATGCATCCATCCTGACGGCCCCCGGTGACAGCCGGTGGATCAACTATTATATTGAGGGACTGGCCTGGCTTGTCAGGAATGTGGACATAGATGGCCTTTACCTGGATGATGTAACCTATGACAGGCATATCATGAAAAGGATGAGGAAAGTTATGGAGGCTGAAAAGCCAGGTTGTTTCATTGACCTTCACTCCAATACTGGCTTCTCCAAGGGTCCGGCTACACAGTATGCTGAATATTTTCCATATGTGGATAAGCTCTGGTTCGGTGAAAGTTTTTTGTATAATGAAATGTCTTATGAAAATTGGTTGGTAGAGGTATCGGGAATACCATTCGGACTCATGGGGGATATGCTGCATGGTGGTGGTAACCCCTGGCTTGGGATGGTTTTCGGGATGACCACCCGCCTTCCCTGGTCGACCGAGGGCGTAACCTGTAACCCTGTAGCCATATGGAAGATCTGGGATGAGTTTGGCATTGAACAATCTGAAATGTCCGGACCATGGGACCTTGATCCTGTAATAGGTACGGATCACACTGATGTCAAAGCAACAGCCTATATAAAAGCGGACAGGGTGCTGATATCCGTAGGGAATTTTTCAGATAATCCCCGGGAGGTAAAGCTCAGGATAAACTGGGAAAAGATTGGGATTGACCCTGAAGGTGCCATCCTCACGGTACCCCAGATCGAAAATTTCCAGGAGGCTCAGCAATTTGAAGTCAGGGACAGGATACTTGTCCAGGCAAGAAAGGGGTATTTACTTTACCTGGATGGCTCCTGAACAATAGCTGGTGTTTTGTCCATCACTATCTCCATGGTCCTACCGTTCATGATGTCCCGGTGATGAACAAACATATGATCCTGCCTTTTTCCATCCAGGTAAACTTCCTGAATAAAACAGTTTTCTTCACTATTGTTTTCTATTATCACAGAAAAAGTCTTTCCCTCACCGACATCAATCTCAACCCTGTCAAACAGAGGCCGGCCAATGGTGTAAACAGGATTCCCGGGAGCAAACTGGTAAAAGCCAATGGCATTGAGGATAAACCAGGCAGACATCTGGCCACAATCTTCATTACCAATAATGCCTTCCGGACTGTCTGAATAGAAATCCCGGTATATCCTGTCAATTAATTCCTGGGTTTTCCAGGCTTCACCGGCCAGGGTATAGAGATAGACGATGTGATGACTGGGCTCATTCCCATGGGCATACTGACCTATCAATCCTGTGATATCCCCACTGGCATCTTCCCCTTCTATTAGTGATGAGGTCGTAAACAGGGTATCCAGTTTCCGGAGAAACTGTTCCTGACCTCCGAATAACTCTATTAATCCATCAACGTCATGTGGTACGAACCAGGTCCACTGCCAAGCATTGCCCTCAACATAGGGAGCAGTTTCATGGCTTGAATATCTTGGATTAAAAGGTGCAACCCAGCTGCCATCACTGTTTTTGCCTCTCATGAACCCAGTGTTTTCATCAAAATAATGCTGGTAGTTCTTTGATCGTTCCTTGAAATATGTGGCCAGGGTGTCATTCTCACAGAAGGTAGCGATCTGCGAGATACACCAATCATAATAGGCTATCTCAAGACCGAAAGAAACCGATTTAACTATCTCATCTGCAGGAATATGCCTCTCTTCATTCACATATTTGTTGTAGGCAGGCATTAAATTCCTTTTGCGGGGATATACATCGGATGTCGCTGAAAATGGTTTATAGGAGGCACTTTTCATTGAGGCTTCCAGGGCAAGCTGCTTATCGATTCCGGGAATTTCTTTGGCCAGGGCATCGGCAATATTAGCTACTGCAGGGTAACCCACCATGGTACCGGTATAATTGGATGCCAGGGGCCACATGGGCAAAAATCCACCCTGCTTATATTTTAGTAATAAATTATTGACCCAGGCAGCCGACCTGGGTTCATCGATGATGGTCATCAATGGATGGAGGGCCCGAAAGGTATCCCACATGGAAAAAACTGTATAATTGGTCATCCCGGGTGAAGCCTGGTGTATCTTCCAGTCCATTCCCCTGTACCGGCCATCCGCATCCTGGTATAACATGGGAGCTATCATGGTATGGTAAAGGGCTGTATAGAACTGTTTGATTTTCCCTTTATCTCCAGCATATACCCTGATCTTTGACAGGGCCTTCCTCCACGTATCCTCGGTTTCTTGCCGTACCTTTTCAAAATCCCATCCAGGCAGTTCTGCAAGCATGTTGTTCCTGGCTCCTTCAACATCCACAGGTGAGATGCTGACCTTTATAAGCAGGGGCTCATTGTCCGGGAGATTTTTGAAACTAAGATAGGCAGATACACTATCACCCTTGAAAAGTTGGCCCTGTCCTGAAGATTTTTCGTTCGATATTACCTTATCAACGGTAAATGGACTTGAAAACTCGGCATAAAAATAGACCCTGTGGTCGAATGCCCAACCTGTGGAATGTTTTACTCCCCTGATGTGTTTCTGATCGATGATCTCGAATTCATTATATACATTATCGTGTCCCCAGGTTCGTTGAAGAATATGCCCGATATCCAACAGGAGGCGCTTTTGTTTTGTAGGACCGTAATGATACCTGTGAAAACCGACCCTGTCCGTGGTGGTTAACTCTGCCTGAACATCATAATTATCAAACTTTACTGAATAGTATCCAACGCGGGACTCCTCCCCGGTTTTACTAAACAGGGCCACCGGTTTCTGTTCAATGTTCCCGGTAAAAGGCAGGATGAGGATATCCCCCATATCTCCAATCCCCGTGCCACTTAGATGAGTATGTGAAAAGCCATATATTGTGCTGTCATCATAGTGATAGCCACTGGAAGCATCCCATCCGTTCAGCTTTGTATCCGGACCAGGTTGAATCATTCCGTAAGGCCTTACAGGTCCGGGAAAAGTATGGCCGTGAAATCCAGTTCCAATGAATGGATCAACATACTCCAGGAGATCACCCAGCTCATCCGGATTCCCTGTTTCTCTGGATCCGCAGCCAGATATGAACAGGCATCCCGCAAGGCATCCCGTGATTATTGATGGACCAGGCCGCATGTGAAAATTTGCAAGGTTGGTGTCCCCTTACTTATCCTCTTTCTTTCTTTCAGCTGTAAAGGATATGATTCCTTCAGAGTAACTTGCTTTTCCAGTGATGGTTTCCTTTGCAACTGTTCCTTTTATGCTGATGGGCTCACCTTCAATATTTACCGTAAAGCTAAGCTGGTCCTTCTCCAGCACAACATCCTGGCCTTTGATCTCATATGACTCTCCATAAACTATCTTGGCAGTATACTCCTTGCCTTCTTTGCCAATGACAATATCTCCGGAACTATACTCATAGGCAGCATCTGGGGCATTAAAACTCCATGTTCCCACGGGATCTGCATTTTTCTGGGCCAAAAGATTAGCACTTGTTGATACGATGAATAAGACCAGCATTAAAGATTTTGTGAATTTCATTTTGCCTGAGTGTTTAGGTTTAGATCATAAAAATATAAAACAATTTGCAAATCTATCGTATCCCCGGTCAGTATAGAATAGTTTTAATAACTTGCCTGCATATGATAACAACATGGTGAATTCAAGACAAATCGGACTATTACTGCTCTTATGCCTCTCTCATTGTTCCGCCCCCACAGAAGAAGATACAGCTATTTTTTTCACCACCGGCAACAGGGTTCTGTCCCACCCCATCATTGACGATGGGGTTATTTATTTTGGAAGCAATGACAGTACATTTTATGCAGTCGATCTGAAAACCAGCGAAATGAAATGGTCTTACCCAACCGGATCCGAGGTAAAGAGCTCTGCTGCTCTGGAAGGATCCACACTGTATTTTTCATCTGGAAACCGTTTTTATGGCCTTGATAAAAACACTGGAAAAGAGATCTGGGCACACATGACCGAATCACTGGTCCCCTCGAAGAATATGGATCCGTGGGACTATCACCACGGGGCACCTGTTATCCATAAAGGGAAAGTGTTCTTTGGCCGGGAGGATGGATTGCTCTATTGCTTTGATGCCAGTGATGGTGGACTGGATTACACATGGCCGGCCATTGATTCGGCAGCCATCAGATGTACACCCGTGATCCAGGATCAGGTGCTTTATTTCGGGGACTGGAACGGGAGGGTTTATGCTTTTGACCTGATGGCCCACGATACCCTCTGGACCTATAGGACTTACCAGCAACAGCTTTACCCCACCTTTGGCCAACTTAATACCAGATTTGTAATTCATGATTCCCTCCTGATTTTCGGCGCAAGAAATCCTGAATTGCAGGTTGTCAATACAAAAACAGGCAGAAAGGTTTGGTCCCATGTCGCACAGAATGGCGGCTGGATCTCGGGAGATCCGCTGATCAACGGGGATACATTATTTATTGGCGGATCTGATTGCCATAAACTGTTTGCCTTCGATGTCAGGACCGGGGAATTGTACTGGACATATGAATTAAACCTTAACAATTTTTCTCGTCCCATAATCATAGGCGACCAGGTCCTGTTTACAGCCGGTGATGCCTATGCCTACCTGAGATCCAACCACGGGAAAGGTTATCTGTATGCACTGGACAAAAAGAATGGGACCATCTTTAATTTCTCCAGGACCGGGGGTAATGCCTTTACGGATCCTGTGGTCAGCGGAAATAAGCTTTACCTGGGGAGTGAGGATGGACATGTATACGCTATCGATTTGAAACAGTTCCTTGCTGATCCCAGCAGCCTGATGACAAAAGGATATGAATCCATTGATTCCATCACCATCACTCCAAATCCATTTATAGACAGCACCACCATCAGTTTCCATGTAAATTATGAAACTATGGTAAGGGCTGCCTTATATGGCTTTGAGAACAATGAGATCCAGGTGCTGCAGAACGGACTGCTTCCGGGTGGAAGCCACTCATTCGTCTGGGATGGAAAAGACAGCCTGGCCAATCAGGTGCCTGCCGCTTACTACATTATCGAGGTACACTCCGGGGAGTACTACAAACAGGCATATATACAGAGGAACAGTGAATAAGCCTGGATGAAATACAGTCCTGGATCCTGGTTTACTGCGCGGGTTTTATTTCAACCACTCCCTGGCCTTTAAGGTATTTATCCAGGAATTCCAGGATCTGTCCATAGCCCTTGATTTCGTTTTCCTTCTTCATGAAACCATGCCCTTCATCCGGGAATATTACATACTCTACCGGAACACCATTCTTCTCAACCGCTTCAACGATCTCATCAGATTCAACCTGCAGGACCCTGGGGTCATTGGCACCCTGGAGGACCATCAGTGGTTTTGTCACATTCTCTGCATGGAAAAGTGGAGAGATCTCGTACAGCCTCACGGAATCTGCTGTAAACGGATCACCCAGCTCATCATACAAAGCCGCCCTGAATGACTCCCAGTAAGGCGGTATGGACTTAAGGGTCCTCATCCAGTTCGTTACACCAAATAGATTTACGCCAACGGTGAACTCTTCCGGTGCAAATGCCAGGGCAGCCATCACCATGTATCCTCCGTAACTTCCCCCGATAATGCCGATTTTATCCGGGGCGATATAATCCTGGGACTGCAGCCAGTTCTTTCCCCAGATACAATCTTTTAAATCCTTGTCACCATGGTTCAGGTCGTCCATTTGGTAAAAGGTCTTTCCATAGCCGCTGCTTCCCCGATTATTGACAGCCAGTACAGCGTAGCCATGGTTAACCAGGTACTGGGTCAGGGCACGGTAACCTACCCGTGTTTGTCCGCCGGGGCCCCCATGAACCATGACCAGTGCAGGAACCTTGTTCTTTGCAGATGCCATCAGAGGTTTATAATATATGGCCGGAATTTCCAATCCATCAAAAGACTCAAAGCGCACAACTTCAGCTGATACGAGGTCATTCATATCAATCTCAGGATTCAGTGTTTCTGTCAGTTTATTGAGCTTTCCGATTCTCAAAATCATACATATAAATATTACTGGGGGCTTTGGAGGTGCCTATGGAGAGTCTCATTAACTTCTCACTTTCAGAGATACCGACGGCGCCTATATCGCCATCAGGTACATCCGGAAAATCCACTACCTGGCCGGTACTATTCTCTTTAACAATGAGGTTGTTCTTTCCATCTTCGTTGATGGCGATAACCCTGTATTTTTCAGTTTCACTCAGATAGCTGTACATGACATCCCAATCTGCCTCAAACAGGACATCCTTTGTACCGGTCGCGATCTGATATTGCATAAGGACCCTGAATTCCCTGCCGGCATTGGTCATATAGTAAAAGTATTTATCGTCTTTACTGAAACCGGAACCGTAGTATTCTCCAGGTTCATCCGATATTTCAGTCATCCTGTCACTCTTGCGATCATATAGGAATAGTTTGGTTTCAGAAGTAGTTATGGCTTTCTCCAGAATAAATATGCTTTCGTCATAAGATAGATCGGAAATATCATATCCCTCATCATTCTGGTAGATCATCTCCGATTCCCAATCAGATATGCTCATTTTATAAAGATCGAAGAACCTGGGATCCCGTTTATTGGAAATGTAAAACATTGATTTCTTATCCTCACTCCAACCGGCAAATGAAGCCTTCTCATTTTCTGCCGGGGTCAGATCCTTAGAGCTTCCATCATCCAGAAGCAAATAAATATGGTTAATCTCATTCCCTCCTTTATCCGCTGAATATAAAATCTGCCCGGTACCCGGCACATAATCGACAGCAAAAAATGATTCGACTTCCGAAAAAGTGATTTGCTTCTTTGTAGCATCCGCTGATTTTTATTTCATACAGGTTAAAGATCCCGGATTCGTCACTGTTCACCAGAAGTTTGGTTTCATCCTCTGAAAAGGCACCACCACCAATTCTTGTATTATTATAGAATTGTTCGATTGAATAAAGATCCGGAGGTACGGTTTGTGTGCAAGCTGCCAGTGTAAGCAATGCTGAAAAAAAGACTAATGTTCTCATTGTAATTGTGTTATTGGGTTTAAGTGCTGATGCAAATGTATTATATTTTGTGACATCAAGACGTATTTGTATCTTAGTTTATTACGGAATTTACCGAATAGCCAAACCGGTACATCAGCGGTCAAGGGGATCGCCACTATAAAACCAGGAACAATGTATACGCTCAATTATCTGAAATCAGTCGTAATACTCACGCCTCTATGCTTTTATACTATCCTGTAGCGGGAGATCCGCCACCAAGGCCCAATATTGTCCTCATCATGGGGGATGATATCGGCATCTCGGATATCGGTTGCTATGGAGGTGAGATCCAAACGCCTAATATTGACCGCCTGGCCCGGGAAGGTGTGAGATTCACCACCTTTTACAACATGGCTAAATGCAACCCCACCCGTTCCAGCATGCTGACAGGACTTTACAAAGGCGGGAATGGGGCAGTACACATCGCAGAACTCACCGGTAGTGCCGGCTACTTTAACATCATGAGCGGAAAGGATCATTTCGATGCCTGGGTGCCGGATTACTGCAAGGCTGAGAATGTCTTTGATCATTCTTTTTATTTCTGGGCCACAACCGAATATTTCCTTCCCCCGTCCGGAGCCTTTGAACGACCTTTTTATCTCGAAGGAAAAGAAATAAGTGCAACGGAAATTGAGTACCGAGGAATCTCCCATGTACAAAACTGATTTTATTACTGACTATGCACTGAAATGGCTGGATGAAGCATTTGACAGAGAGGATCCCTTCTTTCTCTACCTGCCCTATCATTCGGCACATTACCCTCTTCAGGCCAGGCCGGAAGACATCTCCAGGTATCGGGGAACCTATATGAAGGGATGGGACAGCCTCCGGGAGGAACGCTATCAGCGGATGAAAGAGCTTGGCGTATTGCCTGAAAATGCAAAACTGAGTCCACCGGAAGGCAACCTTAACAAATTCAGGGGCCCTCTGATTCCGGAATACACAGACTACTATCCATGGGAGGGCCTCTCGGCAGGCATGCAGGATTCGCTGGATCTTGAGATGGCTGTGTTCGCTGCCATGATAGACCGGATGGACCAGAATATCGGAAGGGTTCTGGACAAGCTTGAAGAAGCGGGTGAACTGGAAAATACACTGATCATGTTCCTGGTGGACAATGGTTCCTGCCCCTATTATTCGAATAAGATCCCTGATGTCCAACCCGGACCTGCCGATTCTTATTGGTGCCTGCGCTCCACCTGGGCCAACCTTGGAAACACACCTTACCGGCAGTACAAGCAATGCGGTTATGAAGGAGGAAGCCATACACCCTTTATCGCCCGCTGGCCAGGGGTGATCAAACCTAATTCCATCACTCCTCAGCCAGGGCATGTGGTTGACATTTCACCCACCTTGCTGGATCTGTTGAACATCCCTTACCCGGATTCCATCCATGGCTATCCTACCCTGCCTCTCCATGGCAAATCACTGCTGCCTGTTTTTGAGGGAAAGGAAAGGGAAGAACCGGAATACTTTATGTCTGGACTTGACAGGTTCAGAATGTTCAGAGAGGGAACATACAAAATCGTGAGAATGAACGATGGGGACTGGGAACTGTATGATATCATCAATGATCCGACTGAACTGAAAAACCTGGCTGGTTCAAGGCCAGAAAAAGTGAACGAGCTGTCAGGGCATTATGAGCGAATCAGTAAGCAATGGAAGCAAGTTCCCAATGTACCATAATAAGGATTAATTATGATAACTCTCTTTAACAGGTATTCAAGGCATACCTATTCTTACATGACCCTTCGCAAAGCTGTTGGGTGGATTGGTCTCCTGCTTCCATTCATCCTGATGCTGGGTGGCTTTTTCATCTTCAAGGGAAAATTTGTGGAAAGTTCCATCAGCTACTATTACCATACCGGTATGAGGGATGTGTTTGTGGGGGCCCTCTGTGCTGTAGCTTTATTCCTGTTTTTTTACACCGGATACAATAAATGGGATGACTGGGCAGGAAACCTGGGTGGATTGTTTGCGCTCGGGGTAGCCTGGTTCCCAACTACAAAATCAGGACCGGTTGATTGGGCAGGCCAGGTTCACCTGATTTGCGCTCTTCTATTCTTCGTAATCCTGGCCTCATTTTCACTTTTCCTCTTCACCAAAACGGTGAAAGGAAAAAGGCCGAGAGGACGTAAGAAAAAAAGGAATCTTATCTATAGAATTTGCGGAATTATAATGCTTGCCTGCCTGATTATCATTTTGGCATATAAGATCTTACAGAAAGAGAATACCCATGAAACTTCCATCGTATACTGGGGAGAAACCGTTGCGCTGGTGGCTTTTGGAGTTTCATGGCTGACCAAGGGGGAGGCCATTTATCCGGATAGGAAATAGTACTCTGTTTGGTTTGAGTTAACCAGTTTCTTTAATGTGTTCAAAGTACTCTGACTTTATTAATTTGGGTCTAAAACTTAACTTGGTTTGAAAAAACCAGTTTCTTATAATGTGCCTGATTAACATTGAAATCAGCGCAATGATAAGAGCAATGATTACCGGAATTGCAATGATGCTTATGACAATGGCGTTAGCTGGTATTGCCAAGGGCCAGAAAATTTTCACTTTTTCTGTGCTCTCAAGTTTAGAAGTTTGCATGATCTATGGGATTGGATGATCTTCAGTCTGGTGAATAAGCAGCTACCAATAATTATCTCTAAATTATTTGAGTTTATAAGTTAATAAATAGCTTATTGTTCCTAAATTATTGGTGGGTGGAGAATGGGTGGAGACAGGTTCTGGTTTTGACGAAACAATCGAAAAGTATGACTAATATCCTGTTTCTTGTGACTAACAGATATCTGTCCTTGACATTTCTTCCTTGCGAAATATTATGAACAGAACCGCAGACTTACAGGATTAATAGGTTGTTGCGATCAATATCTCCTATTTTCTTACGAATATTATTGATATGGGTTTTTACAGTACTTTCATTAATGAAAAGTATGGCAGCAATTTGCCTGTTCTTTTTCCCTTGTAGCATTAAATCAAATATATCTTTCTCTCTTCTTGTTAGCTTATGTTTTATCCGCTCAATCCTCTCATATCCATTATCATCAAGTCTTAAGTATTCTATTTTCTGAATCCTGTATAATGTTTTGGCTATCTGAATAATCAAAAAAGTAAGTATCGATGCAAATATGAAATACAGATAAATATATAGTTGGTGATTTTCATTTATGTGAATGACCAGATGTGGAAATCTATGCTCCAGGTAATACAATACTGTAACATTGATAAGTATCAACAAGAAAACAATAAAGCGATATCTTTTATCTATAATGAATATCACAACTGTAAAAAGACTGAAATAGAAAAAAAGCATAACGCCAGACGTACCACCTGTATAGAACCAATCCACTGATAGTGAAGCCAGTACGATTATGAAGAACAACATTAAACTGATATTTAGCTTCTTTATATACCTTGATATAGTGAAAATGATTAAAACACATAAAGCAGTAATTGTATGACTGAGGAGTAGTGCTGAATGATTAATAGCTAATGCTAAATTGATCAGTACCCCTGCAAGATAGAAAATGAATAATACCAGACAGATGACATTAAAAAAACGGTGTTTAAAATCATATTCACTCCTTGAGCCAATAAAATCCTCTAAAGAACATAGAAGTTTATGCATGAATTTTACGCCATCCTCTTTTGAATACAAAATCATTTCTCACATATTCATTTACCTCAATATTAGCATTTTATGCATCAAATATGAAACGAAAATATATGTTTTACATAGACTCATCAGAATAATAGATGAATGTTGTATTTACATTGACCAGAAATAGCTTACTCATAGCAGAGGCTCTCAGCCGGCTGGAGTCTGGAGACACGATAGGCATGGTAGAGCATGGAAAGGATGGTTATGATAAGGAATGAAGATCCTGCCTTCACGTTTGTACCGATAGTTCTAATTTGAATCTATGCAAGTTAATGAAGATATTTGTAATACTATTTCGGGATCGAAATTCTTTTCCGTATGCAGCTTAATTATACTGGCGTAAGGTGGAGCTGTTTTAAGAAATCTTTTTCAGGGTCTTTGGGGTTGTGATTTAATATGGATATCGCGTTGCGGAAATGGAATTTGAACGCCATGTTGCTTAAACGACGCATTAATTTCATACCGGATATCACTCTTGATACTTTCTACATGGAAGGTTTCTGTTGTCCAGAAAAACAACTGGAAGTCCAGTGATGAGTCTCCAAAATCATTAAAACGTACAAAGGGCTTCGTGGTCTGGGAGATTTTTTTATGTTTATCTGCACACTCAAGGAGGATCCTGGTAACCTTTTCCACATCCGAACCATAGGCAACACCTACATTTATATGAAACCTGGTTCTTTTCTCCATATGGCTCCAGTTAATGACAATGTCGGTAACAAACTTTGAGTTGGGTACAACCATTATTATATTGTCCCGGGTTTCAATCTTTGAGGTCCGGAGTCCGATTTCAACGACTCTTCCAACGATGTCATCCTGAATCTCAACAATATCACCAACTTTCAGTGTTCCCTCAACCAGGATGGCAATGCCCGACATGATGTCCTGGAATATTTGCTGAAGTCCCAGTCCCAGTCCCACGAGGATCGCAGCCGAGCCTGCCAGAAGCAGCGTTAATTTTATACCGAGCGTTTGAAACGAAAATAAAATGGCTGTTATCCAAAGAATGTACTTGATAATCTGCAGGATGGCATGACTTCTTCCTGGGTCAACCAGCTCACTTTCCTCGCGCTTTTTGATTATTCTTCTCAGAATCCTGATGAAAATGTAGGTGCCAAGCAGGATTAGGAGTACTGTAAGTACCTCGTATACAGTAACATCAAAGTCTTTCGTCTGGACTATAATACGGTTGAGAAACTCTTTCAGGGTCATTTTTTGGCATTGTTTAATTGTCAATCCTATCAGGGCGTTATAGCATCAATGGCAAATAAAATTCTTGATTTAGCAGAAGAAATTGCCATGCTGATTATGACAGCTCTGTTATGTCGTTCTCGCTTCTCAGTATGGTTACAACCTTCGGATCGTTCTCCAGGTTTACGGCTGTATCTCCTTTTTTTGGGAATTTATGCTGATTGACCACGTACCTGATGGCCTCAAGGCGAGCAGTATCTTTATTATTCCCCTTGATAACCACCCATGGACAGTATTCTGTGGATGTTTTTTCAAACATCCATTGTTTGTACCTGGTATAATCTTTCCATTTCTGCTGGGCAACAGCATCCACGGTGCTCAATTTCCATTGCTGGAGGGGATTGGTTTTCCTGTTTTCCAGGCGTTTTTTCTGCTCTTTATTATCGATGGAGAACCAAAATTTAATGATCTTGATGCCATCCTCGACTAGCATTTTTTCAATCTTTGTAACCTCATTAATGAACCGGTTATACTGTTCAGGTGTGCAGAATCCCATGACAGGTTCAACAACTGCCCGGTTGTACCAGCTCCTGTCAAAAAATGCAATCTCTCCGGGATCCGGCAACTCCTTGATATATCGTTGAAAATACCATTGGCCTCTTTCTATTTCTGTGGGTTTGCTCAGGGCAACAATCCGGTACCTGCGGGGATTCAGATACCGGACAAACCGCATAATTCCTCCCCCTTTTCCAGCCGTATCCCTGCCCTCAAAAATGATCAACAAGCGCTTGTTAGTCTCATGGATATGCGTTTGAAGCCTTACAAGTTCGGTTTGCAAGCTGATGTATTCAGGATTGTTTTCAAGTGCGTGTAGTTTCATATTTCCAAATATAATATATCTCTTATTAAATCTGGATGACTAAATATGGTTTGTCAGAAAAGTTTATCTCTGAGAATAATAAAGGTGACCATCCTCACCACCAACCAGCAGGTCAGGGATGCCATTATTGTTCCAGTCCACCACCGTCGGTGAGGTTGTATGCCCGGCCAGTGTAAGCCCGGAAAGTTCACCCCTGTCCCGCAATACTACCATTCCATCCCTGAGGCCGGTATTTTCAAGAAGGGATATATTGACGCTGTTAACCAGCAGATCCAGGTCTCCGTCACAATCCCAATCCGAAAAGCAAAACTTCCTCCGGCCACTGCTTCCGTTGGGTTCTGTATTCAAGCGGAGCAATCCGCCATCCTCATAGGTTATGGCATGTCGTGAATTGTATCCTGAGGGTCCATCCACGTAAAAGATCCGGCGACCAGGTGCAAGGACCAGCTCGCCATCAAACTCCATCCGCTCATAATAGCTCAGGTAACCTTCCGTATCCAGCATGATCAGGTCTGTATAACCATCCCCGTTCCAGTCCAACGCCAAAGGGGTGGTTCTCCATTGGGTAACCAGGTTTCCGGGTTCCGGATCCCACCAGTTCCATGCAGGTTTCAGGGGGTTGTCAACAGCCACAATTCGAACGGGTTTCGATCGACTCAACACAGGGTTTCCAGGACTACCAGTATTTTCATGCCAGATGACCTTCCCCCAAATAGAGTTTACAATGATATCTTTCAATCCATCATGGTTCCAGTCAGCAACGGACAATGTCGAATAGCCCCACTTGGCTTCCGCAGGTCCCTGGATGGAGCCATTGTAACCCGCCATGATACGAATGGGGTCACCGCCCGCCTCCAGATTAACCGGCGGATTCCAGCGGGGTAGTTTTTTCCCTTTCAGATCAGAGTGACCCAGATTTTCGATGAAAGCAATATTACCTGCTGTATTACCGCAGACCAGGTCCTCATCCCCGTCATCGTCCCAGTCCACCGAAAACGGTGTCACCAGGGCTCCGAATTTCACATATTCCGCCTTTTGCCTGAAATAGACCGGATCAAGAAATAATGGCATATGCCCCTGAACCTGGCCGGAATTTTCAAGCCAGGCCACCCGCCCGTCTTCCTCTCCCACGACCAGGTCCACATCACCATCCCTGTCCCAGTCCACTCCCACCGGAACGATCATCTCCAGGTTCATGCGGACCTCTCCCCCGTCATTCTCAAGTGTCCTTCCGGCGGCAAACACAGGCTTTTCTTTTGTTCCGGTATTTTCAAACCAGGTGAAGCCATCGAGGAATTCACCGCAGATAAGATCCAGGTCTCCATCTCCGTCAAAATCATCCATATTCGGAGACGGAAATCCATATACATCCAGGGCTTCCCCTCCCGCTTTAATCTTAACCCTATCCTTGTACTCCCCTCCTACATTTTCAAGCAAGTATACATAGCCATGAAGCGGACCATTGATCCATATACCGCTGCTGTCAAAGGCATTGTCCCATCCATACTCCGCCCAGTCATCTATTCCGGCTAACATATCAAGATCCCCGTCACTGTCATAATCAACCAGTTTCCAAAGACTGAACCGGATCTTCTGCTGCAGCTCCTCCAGATTCTTGGGGGGATATATCTCCTTCGGGCGATTGAACAGGCTGGTTGAAAAATCAAGGTATTCTCTGCCCCGCTCTAAAATCCTTGCATCTCCATCTGTGTATGAAACCTGCAGGTTCTTTTTCCCCGGACCAATCCTGACAGGTGGTTCAAATACCGGCATAGGATCTCCTGGTCCTGAAGGGTTTTCAAAAAAATACAGTCCATTGAAAGGAACGTCATTACAAGCTACCAGCAGGTCCATATCCCCGTCTGAGTCGAAATCCATGGGCAGTGGCCAGGCCCATAAACCCACTCCCAGATCTACTTCGAGATCCGATTGATAATACATTACCCGCTCCAGAACAAGCGAGTCTATGGTACAATCCGCGGAACCCTTCTGTCCGGTTTGGCATGCAGAAAATATCCCTGTACAAATCACCAGAATACAGATATGTTGCTTTGTTTTCATCCGGAAAAATCAATGTTTATAACAAATATAGGATATATTAAGCATAGAAAATTGCCAATTATTTTCTTACCTTGATGCTTTGATGAGTATTAGAACTTTCAGCACCTCCAGACTAAACCAGCACATCAATGTACAAGCTTTATCTGCTAGTAGCGATCCGCAATCTATTAAAACAGCGTGTATCTTCCTTCGTTCCGGGTCGCCAGCCACCATGGAATGCAGGCGGGATCCGCCGGATAAACGAAGGAACCGAACATGGTAATCAATACCGCATCGTCGCCTTTGATTTCAATTTTATAGATTTTTACGGCTTGAGTATCCTGGAGGGAAGGAATTTCTCAGAAGACTTCGGGCAAAATAGTGAGACCGTACTTTTTAATGAAAGTGCCATACAGCTGATGGGGTTCGAGGACTTTGCCTCAGCCATGAATGTCCCCATTTTTTTCTGGGGGGATACATTTAATATCATAGGCGTGGTGAAGGATTATCACCAGGAAGGACTCAAGGTGGACAAGGAACCGCTGATCTTTCGCTTTTTCAGGCATGCCTCAAATTTCTATTCTGTCAAGGTGAACCCTGATAATATTCAGGAAGTCCTTTCTGAGGTGGAAGAACAATGGCGGACCTTTTTCCCGCTTAATCCCTTCGAATACTTCTTCCTGGAAGATTATTACAATGAGCAATACCGGAATGAGACCAGGTTCGGAAGTGTATTCAGCCTTTTTGCCCTGCTGGCCATCATCATCGCCTGCCTGGGATTATATGGTCTTTCTTCCTATACAACCCTGCAGCGGACACGTGAAATAGGTATCCGGAAAGTGATGGGATCTTCTTCCGGAAATGCGGTCCGCTTGCTGGTGCGCTATTTCCTGATCCAGGTATTGATCGCGGTACCCATTGGTTTGGGGGCAGGATATTACATCATGTCCCAATGGATACAGAACTTTGCCTACCGGATAAGCATAGGATGGTGGTTTTTCGTGGTACCGGTCCTGCTGGTTGTCCTGATAGCCATCCTGACAGTAAGTTCACAGGTTATAAAAGCAGCCAATGTAAATCCGGCCGAGTCATTGAGACACGAATAATGAACTATTGAAAAATCAGATCAATGCGGACATGTTTTAGATTTACAGGAATAAGACCTTTAAAGGCCGGTTTGATAAAAACAATGGTAATGGTCGTTGCGATTACCACCATCGCTTGTTCACAAACACCAGATGAGAATAAAGAGGGCAACATTCCCTTGATAAATGACAATTTTCCCCGGCTTATTATCACCTATCAGGACATTAAAGATTTAGCACTGAAAGCTGAAACCACTCATAAACACCTTTATGAGCTCGCGATCCTTTTAGCGGATGATTTTATGGAGGAAGAACCTCCCCATGCTCAAAATGCGCATAATAAGTACAGAAGCATAGGTGAATCCTTGCCATCGTTAGGATTGGCCTATCTGCTGACCAAAGATGATAAATACCTTATTGGAGCAGAAAAATGGATAAAGGCACTATTGGATGTAGAAACCTGGGAGGGTAGTGCAAATCTTGGCCGGTCTTCATGGATAACCGGGATCGCACAAACCTATGATTGGCTTTACCATCATCTGGACGATGATTTGAAAAAAGCAATTATTGAACGGCTTACAAAGGAGGCAGAAATGGTCAAAAATACCGCGGCCAGCCACAGGGCTTTAAGCAATCATTTACTGATTGAAACTTCGGCATTAGGTACTGTTGGATTAATTTTGGAGAATGATGATCCTTATCGGGAGAGTTTTTTAATACAGGCAAATGAATGGACTGAATATATAATCCAAAACGCTCCTCTTGACGGATCCTGGGGAGAGGGTGTGCAGTACTGGCAATATGGACTTGGCTATTTCCTGAGATACCTTGAGGGTGCTCAAACCTCTGGTTATCATGATTATTTTGAGGACTATCACTGGCTCAAAAAGACCGGCAGATTTCCTATGCATTTTTCTGTGCCTGACAAGCTGACCAGGGTTATTAATTTTAGTGACTGCGGTACAGACAGGTATATACCGGCCTTTTTACTATATCTGCCAGCCGGTAAATACAGGGATGGTGTTGTACAGGATTTTGCTTTAAAAATCCAGGCTGATAAACCGCATAAATTGTCATGGCTTGACTTTTTAACATATGATGCTACGTTAAAACCTATCGAATATAAATCCGTTGAGGACATATTTCATCATTTTGAGGATCATGGATTTGTCACTATGCGAAATAGTTGGGATGAGGATGCTACCCTTGTAGGGTTTCGTTGCGGACCCGGACCTGGCCATGCCAACCAGGCAAAATCTGAGAGATTATCAAACAGAGGGTACGGACCAGGACATCAACAACCGAATATCAATCATTTTGTGATCTATGCAAATGGCACATGGTTGGCCATAGATCCGGGTTATACTCATTTAAAAGAAACGCGAAATCACAACACTATTTTAGTGAATGGCAGAGGCCAGGCAGGTGCAGGAGAAAGATGGCTGGACTATATGGCATTCCAAAACCGTGAACCGGCTCCAAAAATCATGCTTGCCGAAACAACCAGAGAATATGACTATGTCATAGGGAATGCCGGTAATATCTATATAGAAGAGGCTGGCCTTGAATATTTTGAACGTCAATTAATGTTTATCAAGCCGAACGTGATTATTATTGCAGATAGATTGAAGGGCAAAGCAAATTCCACTTTTGAATGGTTGCTGCAGGCCAATGAAATTGCAAATATTGAAAAGATGCCCTCTGGTTATGAGGTGACAAAAGAAAAGGCATCATTATCTGTGTTTCCACTGCTTCCGTCAGGTGTTTTTTCAGAAGTTACTGAACGGATGTTGGATGCAAGCGATGTTTTTGGTTCACCGGATTATGATCGGGATGAAGCACTTCTCAGGACGATAAAAATGAAAACTACAGGTATGGATACCGAATTTCTGGTGGTGCTTTCCATTAATAAACCGGGAGATACAAGACCAGTTGTATTGTTGAAGGATGGCACTATCAGCATCGCAAAGGATGCCAAAGAGATTTTAGTAGAATATCATCCTGAACGGACATTATCCGCAAAAATATTGGATTTATAATTCCCAGCCCTCTCGGTAGGTATGCTTTATCCATTCATTGGCAACCTCCTCTGCACTTAACTCTTCCCATTCAGGTTCAGCAAAGCGTTTCCCAATATCGTCGGTGAAACCATCAGGTTGCTTCCGGAACTTCATCATATCACCCGGTCCGATGTTTTTGAATTTCATCTTTTTTCCATCCCATTCCAGTTTGCGGCTTAGCTGTTGCAGGCGTATGGCCAGGTTACCCATGAGGACTGTTTCAGATTCCGGTCCGGCATAATCAAAACTGGCACAGGCTTCTTTACGATCTTTAGGATCCTCCTTACATGCCCTAACCCAATCCATCTCATGCCTTCCTCCTCCCAAGGGATCATCCTTGACCCGCTCCAAAGTCTCTTCAGGTTCAGGAAAATCTTTATCCAGTGGAAGTAGTTTATAAGCACTACCATAATTTGCAGAAACGATCTTTCCCTTTGTTCCGATGAAAAGGCAACCACCTGACCAATCCCCCATGACCTCCCCATCAGGAAGTTCATCCGGACGGGTTGGCCGGATCCCGCCATCTGACCAGGTAAATTTCACTTCCGGAAGGGCCAGGTTTGGAAGATCTTTCCTTGCGGGAAAGGTATATTCAATCCTGGAGGCTACTGGTGGACTTTCCCTGTTCACCGGGGTAGAACTGGCTTCGACAGTGGCTGGATAACCAAGTTTCAGTGCATAGAATGGAAGATCCATAACATGGCAGCCCATATCTCCTAGTGCACCTGTTCCAAAATCCCACCATCCCCTCCAGTCCCATGGAGTATAGGCAGGATGGTAAGGCCGCCATGGGGCCGGTCCCAGGAAAAGGTCCCAGTCCAATGTTTCCGGAACCTTTGCTTTCTCCGTTGGCCGTTCAAGTCCCTGAGGCCAGATGGGCCGGTTTGTCCAGGTATGGGCCTCACGGATCTCCCCAATCGCACCACTCCAGATATATTCAGTAACCTTCCGCACATCGTCATTGGAATGACCTTCTATACCCATCTGTGTGGCCACCTTGTATTTCTTTGCAGCCTTTGTAAGCTGGCGTGCCTCCCAGACTGAATGGGTCAGAGGCTTCTGGACATAGACATGTTTACCTGCCTGCATGGCCAGCAATGCAGGCAATGCATGGGTATGATCCGGAGTGGCAATCATGCAGGCATCAATATCCTTCTGTTCATCAAGCATCTTGCGGTAATCTTTCCATTTTTTTGCATTTGGATATGTCTCAAAAACTTTGGCTGCATAATTCCAGTCTACATCACAGAGGGCCACGATATTCTGGCCCACCATATTCCTTAGGTTTGCCGCACCTTTTCCACCTATCCCTATACCGGCAATATTCAGTTTATCACTGGGTGCAATATGACCCAGCCCACCGATCACATGACTGGGAAGAATGGTTAATCCAACAGCAGCAGCGGCTGAACGGCCGACAAAGGCCCTGCGTGAGAGAGAATTCTTGGAGGATAGTTTTGTTTTCATAATATTGGTTCTTTTGACAGATGCATAAATTACTAAGATACACATTCACAACGGGATTTAAATCTGTAGTTAATCATTAAATATTATCTTTATTGAAGATCATCAAACCTGCAAAAATTACAATCAAATGCAAAGACGTATCTTTTTAAATCGGTTACTGCTTTCTTCCGGCGCAGTGATGCTGGGATCTCAATGCCAAAGCCCTGGACCAGAGGAGGATTCCACTATAAAAGAGCAAGAATTTCAAACGGCTGCAAGTCCCGTAGGGGGAACCATTAAAGAACCAGCACGCGAGATCCCTGTAGTTGAGACCGCAGATGTCCTGGTCATTGGTGGAGGTCCATCAGGGGTTGCCGCAGCCATAGCTGCCAGCCGTGCAGGAGCCCGGACTATCCTGGCTGAACGTTACAACCACCTGGGAGGTTTGTGGACGGGTGGACTGGTCCTCCCTCTGCTATCCACGCATGCCATCAACAAACAAAACAGCATGACAAGGACACTTCACGGAATCGGCGGTGAAATCTTACAGAGGCTGCAGGATATTGGCATGTCAATCCAGGAGATCAATCCCAGTGTTGATCCGGAAGCCACCAAATATGTGCTTGAAGTAATGTTGAAAGAATCAGGAGTAATGCCATTGTACCATTGCTGGGCCTCCAATGTCATCGTTGAATCAAATACCATCAAAGCGGTACTGCTCGAAACCAAATCAGGCAGGGTGGCCATCAAACCCAAAACAGTGATCGATTGCACAGGGGATGGGGATATTTTACACCTGGCAGGGGAGGATTACGATATTATGAACTATGAACTCGGACTGGTCCACAGGCTGGGGAACATAGACAGGATCAACAAGGATGCTATTGGTTACCGTGATCTTAATATAGGCGGTGAAACACCGATTCCCTCCGTTAATTGGGTGAATATGGTAGGTGGTGATTATGAGGATGCCCTGGATTTCAGGAGACTCTCCGAACTGCAGCAGCAACATCGGATTGAAATATGGGAAGGTGTGCAGGAAATACGATCCACTCCGGGTTATGAGGAGGTTTTCCTACTCGATACGGCCGCCCAACAGGGTGTACGGATGTCGAGAATACTCAGGGGAGAATACCAACTCACACTGGAAGATTCCATGACCTTCAAAACATTTGATGACAACATTGGCATCAGCGGAGCGTGGACTTCCATATTATACGATTCAAGAAGGGTACCTATGCGAGAGCGGCCTTTGTGGCAGATACCGTATCGTGCACTGTTGCCTCAGAAAACAAAGAACCTGCTTGTGGCAGGAAGATGTTTCAGCTTTGAGCAGGACCTCTTTCAGGATGCAAGGATCATTGGCACCTGTCTGATAACAGGACATGGAGCAGGAGTAGGTGCAGCTCTGGCATCCAATACAGGTAATTCAGTCCAGGATCTTGATGTAAAAGAAATCCAGAAAATCCTGCTGGCGCAAGATGTCTATCTGGGTTAATGCAGATCAGGGCCAAACATATCAGATGGGGATTCTTCGGATTGGCTGTTGTTCTGGCCCTACCCCTCCCGCTAAAAAGCTTAACCGGACTATTCCTCTGGGTGAGTCCCTATATGTTCCTTCTTTCCTTCCTTAGCCAGAAGAGTCTGGTATGGATGAATTCCCTGGGCATGATCGTATTGATTATTACGTTTCTCAGAAAACGATGGGTATGCCGGTACATTTGCCCGGCCGGGGCAGTCTGTGACCTTGCTTCTGAGATTGGCAGGCACAGGTGGAGAAGAAAACCATTAAGACTTGGCCTGAATAAATATCTTGCCATAATTTCACTTATCCTTGCCTTATTCGGTATACCAATCTTCTTTTTCACAGATCCCTTCAATATCATCCAAATGTTTTTTGAAGTATTCCGGACTGGTGCAGGCATCCATTCATTGGTGAAAGCCAGCGGCATTATCTTTATCATCTTGATTAGCATGCTTCTTCCCCATTCCTGGTGTTCTGGTATTTGTCCCCTGGGTGGACTGCAGCTACTGGTTTACGACCTGGGTCACTCCATTGGAAAATCCCTTTCTCCCGTTAAGGTCGGACCAAAAAGCAGGAGACTTTTTATGGCCGGCATGGCAGGCATAGTTGCCGGAGCTGTTATACCCAAACAAATATTTGCCAGTCAAAAGAAATTTTTCAGGCCACCATTTTCTCTTCCCGATCCGGAATTAAACATAGTCTGTGCCCGTTGCGGAAATTGCTCAGCCGTATGCCCGACCAGCATCATCAGTCCAGCGACAGATATGCTATCCATCGAAAGCTTTCTCACTCCTGTTATTGATTTCACTGCATCTTACTGTTTGCCGGAGTGTAAACTATGCGGTGATGTTTGTCCCAGTGGAGCCATTAAGCGGTTCTCACTGGAAGACAAGAGAGATTTTATCATGGCATGTGCTGTGATTAATGTTGATGATTGTTTACTGCAACAACTCAAGGAATGCGATTTATGCAAGTACCACTGCAAGTATGACGCCATTGAAATTGCCAGGTCCAGTAATGACCAGATAAAATTGCCCCGGGTCATTGAAAGTAAATGCACAGGATGCGCGGCCTGTAAGATCATCTGTCCCGTCCAGGTGATAGAAATGGTTTCGGCAGGATAATATAGTATTGCACCGTTTTACTTCTTCCTTGCAATCAACAAAAGGGAATCTCCATCCTCAAACTCCTTATAGCTTTCGATTGAAAGTATCTCAAAATAATCCTTATGGATCTCTGTCAGACTTGCATCGCTGTGATAATTAACAAAAAGACCTTTGAAAATTTCAGAGCCTTCTCCTTTCCAAAAAGAATGACAGATTATTCCAGCAGGAGTCAAGATTTCATACTGTCTTTTAACAGAATCCGTTAATTCATTGTCCCTTAAATGATGCATTACCTTGTTTGAAAAAATGCCATCAAATCTCATATCAGTCTTTAAGGTAATGGCATCTAATTCAAGGAATTGCCCACTTGGTATTTCAGTTACCAGATGATTCAAAAATTCAACTGAATTGTCAGATCCAACAACATTATAAAATTCATTCAGGATTTTCCAATCTGTCCCCGGACCAGAACCAATCTCGAGTAAGACTGAATTGGCATGTAAAACCTTTTTAAGTTTTTCAATCAGTTGTTTCCCATTAACATCTTTTGCTAATCTGATATACTCCTCAACAGAATTCTTTGTTTTATAATACTCTCCATTCATATGTTGTCAACTATGATTACAGCACCCTCATTTCTCCTGATTCAATAATATCTGTAGGAATTCCCTTGATCATCCGGGGGACCAGGTCGGTTGTTTCCAGCTGATCTTCAGGGATTTTTTTTATCACATAACAGACAATGCAAATCTGATCTGTCTTTTTCCCAACAACTTGTTTATAACCGACTGCGCAACCCACAACTCCCTTTTTCCGCATCAGTGCAGCTTCAAATTTTTCCTTGATCCTCTTTGCCTCGCTCAAAGTATGCATAAGCCGGGATTAAACCACCAGGTCTGCCTCCAACAAATCCAGGTAATGGTGGATATGATTTGCAATGGTTATATTTTCAGTCTCGCTTCCCGCAAATAGCTTTCCAACTGCATAACCCTCTGTGTCGATTATCAGGCTTCCGGAATCACCTCCTGCACTGAATCCTTTCTTGCTGATGATGATCTGATCTTTGAAATAGGCGTTCTTACCCGGACCATAACTTATCGGTCCGACAGTAGCATCAATACCGGTAATAATCCCTCCCTTTGTATGACAGGTAGTCCGGCCAGATTTCTGTACCAACATATCCAGCCTGGCTTCTCTGGTACCTTTGGGCACACCAATTCCCACGATATCTGATTTCACATTCCGGGCAGCCACCTCGATCATGGCTGCATCAACCAGGTTATCCTGCCTGGATCTGAGAACTGAGATCAACCTGGTCTTGCTCCCAATCAAACGGGTAAAAAAGTTAAAGACACTGCTCAGATACCTGGCAGCACCACATCCGCCCTGCTCATCTTCGAAAACAATAGGGATGAACCTCAGCAGGTGCCCGATCACATCATCGGGATAACGCCCCCCATCATAAACGGCTGGCTGAAGGTATGGATCACCGATATGTGCTTCATTAGAGTTGGCCCCTACATGGTTATTGGTACCGATACAAAACTTACCTGATTGGCGTTCTTTCAGCAACTCACCGTTTGTTCCAGCGGTCACCTGCAGATGGCCTCCGGATGTTCCCATGGGACATGGCCTGTGTCTTGCCTTCTTATCGATGTCAAATGCCCTTAATCTCCCAACTTGTATAACATCAGTAGGGAAATCCCGGATAGTGGTTGGGACCAGCTCTTTCCTTTGCAAGGCTTCTGCAGACAGTTTTTTCTCCACCAGGCATACAATGCTTAGCTCATTAATCCTCTCTCCTCCCCTGACCTTATGTCCTGTCATAACACCGACAACATTGGATTTGCTAAGAAGTTGCCGCTCATATCTGCTTTTAACATCTTCTATTTTCATAATTATTTCCCCCTAATTAATGCTCAATTGCAAGTTAAAACCTTGTGGAAGATTTATCAAATTCCATGAATATAACGTTTATGTTAATGGCAATCGTTTGGAAAACCATAATTTTATCTTTTGAACATTGATTTACACCATGACACAGATAATTAAATCAATATGCCTGGCCTGCCTGTTATACCTGGCCATTCCAGGATCATCCCAGGCACAGGTCACATCACCATCTCAGGAGGAATTGATAAAAATCGCGTTAAAAGATAAATATTGCCTTACTCTGAGATTTAATGAATACCCGGGATATGCATTTAACCTCTGGATGCCTGAACTGGCCATTTTCGATTCGGATACGGATAGAACCGAGGTTGCTGATCCAATTAACGGGGTGTGGCTTTCGAAGAGGTACGGCAACCTCCAGCTCACCGGCCGGCTCACAACAGAAACCAAGCGTATGGATTTTAAATGCACACTCAACCCTTTGTCTTCTTCTACCATGATGCTTGAACTGGAGGTCCAGAACACGGGCCAGGCGGACTGGTCAAATTATGCACAGCTTGCCGTATGCCTTGCACCTGTAGAAAGTAATGCTGCATTTTCTGATACCAGTGGAGCACGAAGTTATATAAGCAGTCCAAATGCTGGCATACAATCCCTACCCGAAGCTGGAATCGTTGGTAATTACAATCATTATGTTGTTGGTGACCATAATGACCACAGAGATTCCATACAGCGTTCCACTGTAAAAGATGGATTTGTAGCCAGGGAAAGCACTGATGGTAGAATTAGTCTATCATTTATGTGGGAAGATGCCGCAAGGGTGGATGTAAATCCTGGTGGACTCGATTGTTTACACTCCCACCCGGCTGTCGGTCCCTTGAAAGCAGGTGATTCAAAATCCCTGAAAGGATTTATCATGATCAGAGAGGGATCACCCCAGGATCATTACACTTTAATGAAAGACCTCATCGACAATTATGGTGAGTAATAATTTATGAAGCACCTACATATTCCAATTTTCCGGATAATGCAGGGTGTCATTTATCAAGGGAACCTCATGAACAGTTAAGGTCATTTCAGAATGTGATTTATCAAAGGGCCAATCACATATATTTACATAGAATTTCCCATCCTTATAGTCGTTAACCAGGCCGATGATCTTAATTTCATCTGCAGTGACTTTAAGCAAATAATCTCCCTCGCAGGTGCAGCAATTACCCAGGTTATGCTCATGGACGAGGAAATAGTCAGGCCATTCAGGTTCGAGAGGAAAGAGCCCGTTTGATAAAGCCGGATACCATTGGGAACCGGGATACAAAATTGTCCGGCCACGGCTGTTATAAATTATCATACACATATCCTCCGGAAACAGGACAGGATCAGGCCCTCTGACTTCTGCCACAATATGTATGGAATACTCATCGGAAAAATAACTCTGAATGATGCTGTCTCCAGGAGGACTATCCCTTTCTGAATCAGCCAAAGTTGATGCTTCAGATGGATGTCCATCAGTTGTTTGAGAAGATTCCTTTCCGGTCCTGTGACAACCGGAGAAGGTTATTGCCAGGAAAAAAAGTAAGGATATACTGTATGTAGATTTCATGACTTAAAACCAATTAATTACACTAAATTGAATCAAAGAATTGTTGGGATATGTCCTCTATTTGGCCGGTGCTATCTGCAACCATTTTATCATCTGAGTTTTCCAGGGGAAAAACCTTATCCAGTCGATAAAAATTTGAGTAGATAATTTTGTAGAGGGGCATATTTTTCATCCTGCCCCAGCTAACCTCAGTTTTCAGCAATTCGGAAAAAGCTTGGTTGAGCGACCTGTACCAATCACGGGCATTCTGCTCAATTTCCTGCATGTCTTCAGCTGTTAGAATGCGAATTTTATTGATCATTTGGAGGAAAGCTTTCCTGGGATAGACAAGGGTAAAAAACTGCTCAACATCATCATCAAAGTAATTCCTTGCCTCTGTGAAATCCGCACCCAGAATGAAATATATTATTTCAATGGCTTCCCTGAACTTTTCAAGTCCAAATACACCAGCAACAACCCAGGCAGCAAGTTGGTCCTCATGCCAGGCCCCCTGAAGAAAATAGGACCCGACCTTTTTAAGGATGATAGTAGTTTTTTCCTGGTCCTCCTTGGATATAAGCCTGTCAACCTGCGACCTGAAAGAAGACATCCTGATAAAATTTGTTTCATGACCATAATTAACCATCCTGGCAAAACGGGAATCGGTGAATTGATAATCTTCGCTCTTGTAAAAATCGGTCAGGACTATCCCGTAGTCCCGTCCAAGAAACTCCTTGTATTCGCAGAGGTAATACTTCGGAAACTCCATCCTGCCCTTTCTGACGCTCAGTTTGATATCCCAGAATCCTTCATGGGCCAGTTTTCTTTCAATGTCCTGGTCTATCAGTTTGATTTCTAGATCTTTGTACTTCCTCCCAATTAAAACAGGTTCTAACAGAAGGTCATTATAGTCCTGAAGTTTGCTGACGGATACGCTATTCTGAAAAAGGTCCAGCCTGGATCCATCCACTTTTCCCAGTTGATCAACCAGGGGACTGATCGCTTTAAAAGTCTCTTCATAGGATGGGGGTTTGAAATATTCATGATGATATTCATAATGATCTCCCGGATAGTAGATTTTCATATGCTTTGGATTTATTGAGTTGATATCCTGTTTTCATACCAGCTGGTACTTGTTTTTGTGCTTCTTCAGAATGGAACTGCTGTACATCGCAATCTTACTTGCAGCCAGGTAAGGATTCTCCAGTTCAGTGGCGGAGAGTGAGATGAATTCATCAATCACCTTGCTTAGTCCGCCGTCCACATCTGTATCCAGTCCCACAAGCGTATAATGCAATTGCCCTTTCCGCTTATCCTTAAACTGGGAGACCACATTCACAATTTCCTGATCCGCAGCCAGGCCGGTCCCGAAGGAAGTACACCAGCCAGTATCCGTGATGTGTATCAGGTAAATATTATGTCCCCTGGCAACAGACTCAGCTTCCTGGAGGCAATATGATATACTGAGCGCATCTTTTTGTCCACCCCCGCCCATCTCCGGAATACTGGCTACGGCACGTATGGCCTCCTTCTGAGACATGGATACGGTTTTTCTGGGATGATATATCCATTCCATCTTTGAGCCGTATCGACCCTGTGAGATCGGTCCACTATTATAAATTCCACCCATAACCTGGATCTGTGATTTCACGGTTGACTCAAGCCAGGCAGCAGTCAACAGACGCAACATTTTAAACCTCTTGCTATTCATCGATCCTGATCCATCACAGATCAGCAACATAAGTGATTTGCCTGCTTTTTGCAGCTTTTGCTCAATGATGAACCTTTTAAATATGGCATCCGTAAATTCATAGTAGGGTAACCTGCCAGCATCAATACAACCGGAAGATCGTATCCGTTCAGTGATGAGTATCTCTTCAGCATTCGGATAAAGATCTGACATGATCTTATCAGTAAGAGGTTTTGCTTCCGTCCTCAACTTTTCAACTTCTGGCAGATTATAGGATAACTCAAGCGCCTTATCGTAAATCTGGCCTGTTACGCAACCTGCCTCGCCCAAATCTACCTCAACCTCGTTTCCTTCCATACTGGTGCCCTGGATGGAACCAGCCGCAAAGGGGCTGCCCAGAAGTTCATTTAATAGTATATCAGAGCGTGTATCCTCATTGGTTCTTTGACCAGAAGCACTGTTGATGGTCTGAGCGATGCTGCTCAATTGTGTCATCATTTCCTTCAAATGTTCAGGCATGTTTTCGCTTGATACTGGCTTTTTCATGTCCATGGGGCGGGGATTGTTATTCATATCCATGGTAATCAGGTCCTCCAATCTCGAAGGAGGCTCTAGCAGGGGAGGTGATTTCTGATCAAACCCCGGAAATTCTTCATCCGGTGAATGAGGCAGCCCACCACAGGTCCGGGGAAAAGACCTGGCCTGGCTGCGCCCCTGGGTACTAGAGCCTCCGGTTCCCTCCATTGGTGGTAAATACCGGGAAATTCTACCGGCAAGTTTTTTAATCCATCTGAGGCCAATCTCATAATATTCTTCCGGGATCGACTCCTTCAGTTCTTCATAAAATGGTACGGAAATAGCACGGATATCACCTAGTACATCTTTTGTAAGATCATGAAGTTCCAGATCCTCAAAATCGGGCAAAAGGTCTCCCAAAATGATTGTTCCCCTTGCAATTTCCGGGAAGTAATGAAACTCAAGTTTATCATTCGCTGCAAGGAAGAACCGGTAAGCTTCAATGACCTGTTTTAGATCAGACTGCATTAATTCTTCATATGCAAGTCGCTCACTAACTGACTGTTGTATGATACTCAACATCTTCTTAAAAAACTCCGGGTCTGCCCCTTCATGCAAATTGATCATGTCAATATCATCCCCAAAATTGTAGATGCTGATGTCCGCGTCATTAAGCAGGCTTTTAAATTGAACCCAGGCCGTATGACCTATGGCAGCAAGTATACCAGCCGGATAATCAGTATAACAAATGGACAATTGGGCTTTGACCTTTTTGGGGGAATCTGCATCGTAGGTTGAGGATAACATGGCATGTATGGTTTTGATAGCCCCTTCAACGTAATCATAAAAGGTCCTCAGTGCAGGGATCCTGGCGTAATAATCGATAGAACTTTTAAAGGCATTCCCCAGTCGCCCGGAGCGCCAGAGTCTTTTGCTATTCCTCCTGTATCCATAATACATTGTATGTGTGCCAGCAGTGTTCATAATTGGTTTGGATTTATGTAAATTTTAAAAAACATCGTCAATGGCGGAAAACTTATCAGCGGTGATAGTGTGGGTGTAAAATACCGTTTGTATGCTCGTATCAACCAGTTTCAGATCTTCAGTTGCAGCATTACCGAGCATAGAATTGGTAACTGCCAGGTTGACACCAATACCGGGCAGGCTCTTGATCATCTCGTAGCATGTCAGATAACCCTTGGGATTTGGCTCTGAAACGGAAACCAGGTTGCCTTCAGCCTTATATTGCCTGATCACCTGTCCAAGTTTAATAATGTTCTTAATGAGCTCACCATCAGGATTTTTATCAAGCGTATCATGGACAAGGTCATACATGATATCTACCTGGTTTTCCTCAGGGAAGTGAGGAATGCTGAGGTTAATATCAAAGCGGCGCTTCAGGGCCTCGTCAAAAGTCACAAGCGTGTAGGTTGCATCACCTGCAGCCTGGTAATTCGAGTCAGCAATAAAACAAACATTGCCTGTTGGAATTTTCTGGTTATCAAGCGTTTTTACATGCGGCTTCCCGACAATGTTCAGGAGGCCTCCCTGGATGCTTGCAGAGTGTACGCGGCCCATCTCCATAAAATACACAATGGGATAAGGTCTTTCATCTTCTGCCTGGCATCCTTAAGTGCATCGATGATCGCTGAGGGTACATCCACTGTATCCCTGTTCTTGATCACGGTACGGCCATGACATTCCCCGGGCGTATCGAACTTGAACCATTTCTATCTCGTAAAGCAGGGGTGGTTTATACTTAATCCCCGAGTATTCACATAAGAGCCTGAAATTTTCCGGCTCCTCAGTAATGGCCTCGATCATAGAACTTTTACCTGCCCCGGTTGGTCCTGACAGGTGAATCGATTTCTGTTGGCAAATCCCAAAGATCATAATTTCCAATGCATACTTATATTTATAATGGGCATGGTTCCCATCCGCTGGGATCAGTTTGATCAGGTCAAAGGGCATGGCCGCCCTGTATTCCTCTCTGTCTCTGATGTCATAAATTTTTGTCTTCATAGTTCATTTATTTTACAATTTGATAATCAGTTCATTACTGGTATCTATCATTACTTTAATGGGTTTTGAAATAGATGAGTTATACCTGGATTCAAAATCAACCGGCAAGGCATGATCGACCAATTCTTCAACCATGTCATATATCCGGCTGGCACCAAGTGTATTATCGACCATCGAAAGGGCACTCAATAGCTCACTTCCAGTACCAGCTTTGATAGTAACCTCCCGTGGGACCAGACCCAGGTTCTCCACACAGGTTTGAAGCTTGGTTCTTATGGCCATTTCAATGATCCCTTCCTTTTCGGAGCTTGTAAAGGGACGGAAGACGATGGGTGCCCCAATGCGCCGGGCAAATGCACCACTGAACATCTTCTTGATCTCCTTCTCAGTCCTTGATACAATCTCCCCGTATTGAAGCTCCGAATTGAAACCTAGTCCCCTAAGTACCTGTGAATCAGCACCTCCAGGCAAGTTGATCGTAAATATTGTAATAAGGTTCACAGCGGAAACTACCTCCCCGATGGCTGTATGTATAAGTCCCTCCTGAAGGATATCGAGAAAGGTGTCTGCATAAAATCCCCTGACCTCAGGAGGGGCATGATCCAGATCAGCTACTTCCAATATGCAACCAGGATTGGTTTTGGCAACGACCTCCAATTTCCCTGGCAGGTATGACTGTACATAGCCCCGACCACTGCCAAGGAGCATGCTTTTGGCCTCATGCAGGGACGTTGAAGAGGCGGCAGAGATGGATACTAATGGGATTTGCAGATAGTCCGCCAGGCATTTGCAAAGCTCTGATTTCCCGACTCCTGGAATACCCTGAAAGAGAAGGGACAGAGGCCTCCCTGTTGAGCCGAACCGGATCATGCGTTGAAAGCGCTTAATGGTTAACTCGATCGCTTTATCCTGTCCCACCAGCCGGCTGCGAATATAATTCATGATATCACCTTCAATAAGCGCCTTGTAGAGCAGATTCTGCAAATCAGGATTTCTCCGCTGTTTATTTACCCTTTTTATTCCCCTGAAACTTTCTTTATGAGACCTGAGAAAGTCAAGGAACGCCCAAGGATCCGTCTTCTCATCTCTCAGCAGGGCAGAGATAAGGGGTACCACCAGTCCGGCATCAGCATACCTGAGCCTGTTATTTCGGGTAATATCATCGAGGATATTTTCGATCTCTGTAAGACGTGGCTGCTCGACTGGGCCATGGTATTTTAACTCCCTGTAAAGGGCAAAGGACAGCACTGAATCCCAGCCAATTTCCTCCTCCTTAATCCTGACAATGGCGGGCCTCAGGGGGTCCGGTTGTTTACCCTGCCCACTTCCCAAAACCGAACTATGTTCACTCTGGCTACCGGAAAAAAGCAGGGCCCTTCGCTCCATAGTCAACAGGGAATTAAGAGCATCCATCTCTTCAGCCCGATCATAGGGACTAGATCCAAAGCCCAATGCACTGGACTGTACACAAACATAGCCAGGGGCCTTGGTAAGCACTTCAAGCAAGTTCTTTATGGGCAACATGGCATCCTTGTATTTCCCAGAGAGTTTACTCTCCTGTCTGTCAATTCTCTGGCAATTGCCGACAGAACAAAATCAGTATAAAGAATTGTATCACAGCAGAGGGCTACAGATATACCAGCATCCAGCATATCTACGATCTTCCTGGCCATACGTCCTACGATTTCCCCGGTATCATTTTCCAGGGGGAGGACAGGGGACAAAAAAGATTTGACCTGTTCATATTGCCTTGTTAGATCAGAAGAACTGTTGCCAAGGGATTCCCTGATAAAGCGGCTAAAGAGCTTTATCTGTTCAATGGTTGTGTTGATCATGGCAATCCTGGTCGGACCGAGAGCGTCCATTCCAATAGGCATTTCCACAGCTACAATATCATTCTCCGTCACCAATGCGGGTACTTTATCGCCCAGAAGTGTGAGCTCCTTAAGAAGAGATTTCAGAAATACTACCGTTTTATCATCGATCCGTGCCAGTCCCATTTCAACCAGCAACCTGTCATCTCCCGAAAGCCTGGCATTTACGCTGATGATCTCAGTATAATGTTCTTTATCCAGGACAGTCCCGGAGAATCCCTTCCTGTCACCCGTGAAATTCAGCGGGAAAGTAATATGGGTGCTTAAAAAATTCTTGACCTGACTTATCGTAGTCAACAGTTTCAATTCAGCTTCTTTTCCGTGGATGTCTTTTACCTTGCTTAATGTCATTGCGCTGATTTTTAAGTGGAACCTTCCGCAATGATAGAATTCTTGATCCAAACTGTTTTGGGGAATGAGAAGTCGGGTTTGGGGATAAGCTCCCGGGCAATGCCTGAAATAGGTTTATTACTTATTATCTAGTCGACTGAACAGAGGAACTAAAGTACAATACAGCAGTTCCCCAATAACTCAAAAAGGGCAGCTTAACGATGGACATTTTTTTTGAAAAAAAATTGCATGCCTGTTTTGAAATTAGTCTAAAGATTATCCAGGGAAAAAACAAAGATTTATTGAAACCCCGACCATGTGAAAACAGGACAAGTAAATTCACCCTATTTATCTTTAATTAAACTGAATAAAAAGACCGTAACAGGCTGAAAAACTGATCAGTAGCAAAACTATGAAAATAGTTAAGGGTATGGATCTAAAAACTTTTAAACCGGAGGATAAAATTCGGCCAAAAACCTGTTTCATATCCTAGGAATTTCATACCTTTGTCGGTAGCAAGTTACCCCCCAAATAAGCTTCCGAAAAATGCCCGAAACCTTAAGGAAATTTCCTTAAGGTTAACCCTATGAAAAGAAGTGTGACTGGCTAGGCACGTCTTTTCATTTATTTATTCTCACATAAATATAACTAAAACCATATCATCAAGTAAAGCAAGACTAATACCCTTAAAAACAGATATTTAGCTGAGATGCACTGAATACTGCCGCGTAGAAATACAATGAACTCAACACTCCTGTAAGAAATTCCAGGTATTATAATATTCATCGGTCCCGATGAATCATAATTAGACAAATTATTTTACGCTCCGGATTATGCCAATAGAACTATTTAAAGCATCGCCCAATACAATAAAGGACGGGAGGGAAGACTGGATTACTGAACTCATCAAAACTGAATTAGCACAACTCCCCCTAAGAAAATTTATACGTTACAAGAATCACAAAAGGAAGTTCCCATCTCCAGGAATTATGGACTATTGCAATGAAAGCAGTAATCCATTAAAGTTTTACAAATCATGGCTGGATTGGAAGGGAACCTTAGTATTCAATATTACTGAAAAGCAAAGGCAACAAATGCTTCCGGGTCCGAACGCGAAAAGAAAGAGTACCATACTGCCTCTCCCATGTGAATCCATGATCAACCTTGGGAAATTTTACCAATACGATACTATTCAAACTTTCTGTCTGATCGCCAAGGTATTGTTTGAAATTCTTTTCAGAAAATCCATTTGGAATGAAATCTCAAACCAGATATCTGAATCACAATCAGCATTCTATCTAACCTGCCTTGAATCAAGGGAGCTGAGTGAATTTATAAGGGTAAAAAAGAACCGGGATGCTGTTAAAAAATATATCAAAGATGCGTTCAGAAAATACAAGATCAAAACAGCTGAAATTCCAGACAGTGATGATCCTGACCTTGTTACTTACTATAGAAGTCTTCACCCAAGGGCTGGCTCAGCCAGGATGATTCTTATGACCTTCGATGAGGTGGTCGACTCCTTTGGCTGGTTTGGTGACATTATTAACGAGAAGGCAAGTGCCAGCAATATACATATCAAAGGGGCCAAGATCACTTCAAGTGTTATTCCGGTGTTTAATGTCAGAAAAAATGAGAACAGGTCATACATTCCTGTATTACAGGAATTTACCTACGAAAACAAGATCCCCAGGGTCCTGGATATTCTTAATAATGATCTTGCAGCGATCGAGGATTCGCCAGAAGCCGAAAAATTCAGACAGGATATTATTTTAATCTCTGCTGACTATAAAGGGCTTTCATCTTTTAATGATACAAATAAGATAAAAGCTAAAACGATACTTAAGGGGCATCATAAAATTCGTAACAGGCTGCTCAAAGTAATTTCAAAGATCAACCATAGTGAAATACTTCAAAAACTTGAAGAAAACAGCAGATCAAGTAAACCCAGCAACCTGGATTTTCAGACAGTTGGCAGGATCAAAGCCCTAAAAGAGGAAATGTTTCCATACAACGAGAACCACTTCAGCTGCATAATTCTGGATGTGGATGACTTCACCAATCTCTCAGATAAATACCCAAACCACGTTGCCCCAAGGGTCTTGTCAATAGTCGAGTCAAATATTGATAAAACGCTGGCCAACCAAAAAGCAGGCAAATTCACAAAAAGATATGAATATACCTTTAAAAATATTGGTCGGGATAAATATATCATCCTTGTAACCCTGACAAAAGACGCTGCCCTCACCCTGGCAAATAAACTGTGCAGAACAATCTCAGAACTGGATTGGTCTTCTCTGGCAAGAGGACTGAGGGTCACCTGCAGTGGTGGTGTTGATGAATGGCATGTCCATCTTGAAGATTTTAAGGAATGTATAGTCAGGGCTACTGCAGGACTTGACAAAGCCAAATTCACCCGTAAAAACAGTGTTCATAAAGGCGTGGAATTACCTGACAGACACCAAAGGATGCAGAAAATAAAAGTAGCCATTCTCAGTTTTCTGTTTTCGATTAAACTTCTCATATCATTCATATCATTTCATTTCACACATGATGTTATTTTCCCCTAAAAAAACCTCCCAGCCATGAAAACAATAATGCTCTTTTTAGCCCTTACTGTCTCATTGCTAACCCCTATAGCAGGCCAAACTAACACACAGGTCATTCTTGAAGATTGGACAGATATCGTCACCGCAAATGATTTAGGATTCTCTGATTTTTCAGGTAATAGCGGCCTATTGGATAGATTTGGCACCAATACAGTTGAAGGTACTGATCTTACATTCAATTGGAACTTTAATGCTGAGTTCGAGGCCTATACAGGGCGCTTCTTCTCCTTGTTTGGCCTCACTGAGAACCGTGTTACATTTGACGGAAAAGACTCTGTTACTATTGTTTGGAATGACTACTATCTCAATCTGGATAACATTGAAGGGGATCACATCATTTCTCCGTACGGCTCAAAGCAGGTAGAAAACATTTGGATGACCCTGAACAATGTCCTTGCCGAATCAGTAAAAATCAAACTTGAATTAAGTGATATATCTGATAATAAGTGTTATCAATATTTTACTCTTGATCCGGGTGAAAACACGGTTTCCTGGGATTTTCGTAATGATAAAACCGGTACCATCGATTATTCAAAATGCAAGCTTTTTACCTTTATTATAGAGAGGCGTCATATTGCAAACAATGTTCTCAATCCAGCAATGGGGGAGCTGAAGTTCCATCAGATCGGTTTTGAGACGGATCAGTCCTACCAGGCACCCTCAGATAATACCCAATTATTGGACCTGATCCAATTCCGCGCATTTCAATATTTCATTGATTATGTTGGCCGGAGGCCTGACAACCTGGGCTTTGTCCAGGATAGGGCTACTTTCCCTGATCTAATTTCTGTTGGGGGACAGGGGTTCACTTTCGCAGCATGGATAATCGGGATTAATAATGGCTGGATATCTGAAACATGGGTAAAAGAGCGTGTTTTGCATGTTTTGGGTGAACTGAGTGATACAACAAATTTTGGTCCTGATGAGACAGGTAAAATTGGCAACAGAGGATTGTGCTACCATTTCCTGGGACCGGATGGCAAGAGGAAAATAAACTTTGACCGGACTGAGACGACTGTAGATGAATCCAAGAACACAGTTGAACTTAGCTTTATTGATACTGGTCTGCTTCTGTGGGGAATCTATGCCCTTCAATCATTTTTCGCAGATGATAATGAAATTGATAATCTCTGTCAGCAGGTTATCAATAATGTTGACTGGGGTTTTATGCTTGATGAATCCACGCATCAGTTTTATCTCGGCTGGAAACCTGAAGAAGATAGTTTGTTTTCAATTCCTGCCAACAATGGAGGGTACTATTCAAGCAAGTCAGACGGGGACAAATTGTTGGCTGACTGGTACAGCGATGAGTATTTATTGTGCATCCTGGCAGCACTTGGGAGCGAGAAGCACCCTGTCAGCATTAATGCCTGGGATAGTTTGATCTATGAGAAAAACAGCAATGGTACTATAATAAGTTATCCCGGTTCACTATTCACATACCAGTTCCTTTCCCTGTTCTATCCAACACATCTATCAAAAATTGCTGGGGTAGATTGGTTTGCAAACAGTTCCGGGGCCATCAATCAGACTGCTGAATTCTGCAATACAAATTTAAGTGGGCACAAATCCTATGAGGAGGGCTATGCCGGATTATCGGCATGTGAGGGACCATCAGACCTGTATCATGCATATGGTGCAACTCCTGTGGCAAAAGGAAGCGGTGAAGACGATGGTACAATATCAGTATATCCAATCGTAAGCTCTCTGATATTTCCAGATCATAAAGACATGGCCATGAACCAATTGTGGAATATTTATAATGCAGGATATTTTCATGAACGATCAGGTATGCCGGATGCATTCCATCTTGATGTTTCAGAAGTAAGTGAATTGTCTGACACAGTTCTTCGTGATACAGGTGCATGGCTGAACAGACCAAATTTTGCCATTGATGCTGGTCCAATGGTTATTGCCCTTCAGAATCTGAAAGACAGCCTGATCTGGAAACTTTTACTAGAGAATCCTAATGTTCAAAAGGCCATTGAAATGGTAAACTCTTATCCTCAGCTCGAAGTATCTGATTCTACCCTGGCATATGGCATAATAGCCTCAGGAGAAACAGAAACAAGAAATATAACCCTGGTAAACAGGGGGGAAAGAGAACTGGTCATCTCGTCCATTACATTAGAGAATCCACACTTCAAAATCCAAAATGATCTAAGCTTTCCAGCGCCCTTAAAAAAGGATGAGGTTCTCATTCTGGATGTCGTATATACCTCAACAGGAATGAAAGATACTGCAAAGCTGTTTATTGAATCCAATGACCAAAAAAGACAGCAGATAGCAATTCACCTATCCGCTGGATCGTATATCATGCCAGAAATTACTGCCATCACAATGAAGCATGTTCTTTGTAATGGGGATTCTACTGGTTCATTGACCATCTCAGCCGACAGCCAGATGCTACACTACTCCATTGATAGCGGAGCCACCTGGGAAACCGGCAACGCATTCATTAATCTGCCGGCAGGTAATTATTATGTGCTCATCAAAGACACAAATGAAGTTACTTCCTCCTGGAGTAATAATCCTGTCAGCATAAGTGAGGCAGCCAGCATGGAACTCAAAATAACCAGTCAGGATGCCAGCTGTTCGAATTGTTCAGATGGCACTATACAGGTTGGGGCTAGTGGTGGTATACCTCCCTATACATACTCGCTGGATGATAGTGTATATGTCAAAGATTCAACATTCAGCAATCTTGCACAAAAAGAATATACAGTTTTTGTGCAGGACTCCAATGCTTGCAAGATCTCTGAAAGTGTTAATGTAAGCTCTCCAGTCGGCATTGAAGAATCAGGAGCTCGCTCCTTATTCATATATCCCAATCCGGTTGATGATTTCCTGATCGATTCAGGGTTTGAGAAACCTGAAAAGTACATCACAGGTGAACCTACTCAATATATCCGGCGAAGTATTGCATGTTACTGAATATAAGAATACTGCCAGTCTGCAAATAAATGTATCAGCTTTGCTGCCTGGTGTATATTTTATCAAAATACTTGAGGGAGAGAATATTTACCTGTCCAGGTTTATAAAGAATTAATAAAAAACATAGTAGTTTTTTTCACTGAGACGAGACGATGGAGAAATTAATGGAGAAAATAATGGCCTTCATTGAAGATCTTTTTATCGAGGATTTCGATGAGGATGCAAAGGAAGTGGTCAACGAAGGTGTGCGTAAAGAAATAAAGGATCAACCAGAAACAGAACAAACTTCCCGTCTTATCAATCCCCTTGTAATAATCGAATTGGCATTGTCCACTTTGATCACGATACCCCTGTTCAGTGCCCTGCCAATGGCTGGTTCGAAACTCTTTGATACTGAAAAGAACCTGTACTTTGAGCACCTTCTTATAATGGCAGTAATTGCCGTGTGCATCTTTTTTCTTTTCCAGGTTTTAAGGAAATACATGTATGCTGTGCTGCTGGTCCTTTTACTGGCTTATGCCATTAATCAGAAAGAAGTGCAGCCTTCCGAAGCTTTCCTAACCAACGTTATCCAGGACTATAAAACTGCCTCGCGGACAGTTATTGAGGCGGATATCTCCTTTCTATCCTTTGAGAAGGTAAAAAGGCAGCATAGTCAGCACAAATACCTCAAACAAATACTAAAATCAGAGATTAGCTCCAAGTCCAGGAATTTCGCTATTAATGCCTCAGTTAAATCTTTCAATAGCAAGGATTTATATGAACAATATGGGAATGTTGTTAGGTATCTTTCCCTGTTTCAATATATCACTGAAAATTTCAATTATGTCAATGACCCGATCAATACTGAGTACTATACGACGGCTGAAGAAACCATAGATAATGGCTGCTCTGGTGATTGTGACGACAGGGCTGTCCTCTTCTACGTATCCATCAAAGCCATAGGAGGCCGTGCCAGGTTAATCCGGTTATCCGGACATATGTACCCCGAAGTTATGGTAGGAAGCAGTACTGACTTTGAGTTTTCCATAATACCACTTCTAGATAGCCTTTACCAAAAAGAGTATACAAAGGATTATTTTCATCATGTTGATAATCTGGACAATGTGTGGCTTTCCTTCGATTTCGGTGAATATCCTGGTGCGCATCATCATTATTCGGATATTGAAGAAATAATGTACTAATTTTAAGAAAACAAATGAATATGACAATGAGGACTCTTTCCACAATATGCCTGGTGCTGCTGATGCTTGTATTACCTGCCTGTACGAATAATCAAAAACCAAAAACCGGGGAACAGATATCTGCTGAGGAAATGGCCGGCAGCAGGCCCAATATCATATTCATCATGGCTGATGACCTGGGGTATGGTGACCTGGGATGCTATGGGCAGGAGAAAATCAAATCCCCGAATATTGACCGGCTGGCAGAGGACGGATTACGTTTTACCCAAACCTACGCAGGATGTACTGTCTGTGCTCCATCACGCAGTGTATTAATGACCGGCCAGCATACCGGACATACAAGGGTTAGGGGTAATTTCTGCCACGTGGGAGGAACTTTGGGTTACAAGAACAATCAACCCAGGCGGCGGCTCAACCTGTTCGAGGAGGACACAACGGTTGCACATGTTTTGAGGACAGCCGGATACCGGACATGCCTTAGCGGGAAATGGCATATCGGGGGTTACAACCCGGATGCAGGTCCACTGAACCGTGGCTTCGACGAGTTCTACGGCCCATTAACCCTGACTTCAAATCTCCATACGCCCAGTTACTGGCCCCCAAAATGGTATGAAAACACTGAGCTCATCAACATTGATGCAAACCAGGACGGGCAAAAGGGATACTACAAGACAGACCTCATTACAGATTATGCGATCGGGTTTATGGAGCGGAACCAGGCAGACCCATTTTTCCTTTATATCGCCTACAGTAATCCGCACAGCCCTTTCGATGCACCTGAAATGGGTCCGTATGAAAAGGAGGACTGGCCCCTGGAGGAAAAGATATATGCAGCCATGATCTACCGGCTGGATTCATGTGTTGGAAGGATCATACAGGCTTTGGACCGCTTCAAACTGACGGATAATACCATCATTTTCTTCGTCTCGGATAATGGGCCAAGGTCAGAAGCCCGGGAGGACCAGACCCGTGTTGTTAAATTCTTTGATTCCAATGGACCACTGACAGGGTACAAAAGAGATATGTACGAAGGAGGCATCCGGGTGCCTGGGATGGTATACTGGCCGGGAAAAGTACAGGCTGGCCAGACAAGTGATGTTGCCTGGTATTTTGCCGATTTCCTTCCCACAGCAGCTGCCCTGGCCGGAGCTCAGTCCCCCGCTAATATCGACGGGATCAATCTCCTGCCCTACCTGGCAAATCCTGACCTTGATCCACCAGATCGATTTTTGTACTGGGAGTTTTATGAACCGGTATTTCAACAGGCAGTCCGCTGGAAAAACTGGAAAGCAGTCCGCACAGGATTGAAAGGGGCACTTGAATTGTATGACCTGAATGAGGATATTGCTGAACAAAATGAGCTGAGCAGGGAAAACCAATCCGTAGTTTTAGCGATTGAAAAATACCTGGAAGAAGCAAGGGTAGATTCAGAACACTGGATTGCTGAGTAGACTCACCGTGCAGATTCAGATGTCTCATGAAATCTACTCTGCCAATAACTCTTCCACGCTCTGTTGGATAATTTGCCGGTTGGAAGGCATACCCAAATATAAATGACGAATTATTCCTTTCTTATCCAGGATAAAAAAAGTAGGTATACCACTCACACCATAGTTGCCTATTACTTCATTGTTTGAATCCAGCAGTATCCTGTACGTTATCTTTTGTTCCTCAAGGAAGGGTTCAACCTTATCCTTATCACGTTCCCATGAGTTTATTCCCAGAATGATCACATCCTTCTCTTTGTATATTTCATATAATGCCTGGACATGGGGCATCGCTTGTATGCATGGACCACACCATGTTGCCCAGAAGTCCATGAGAACGACCTTTCCCTTGAATTCAGACAGATTCGCTTCATTTCCTTCAGTATCCTTAAGAGTGAAATCCGGGCCGGGTTTACCAAGTAATGATTCTCTTGATCCAGGACCATCCGGGGGACCGAATTTTTCCACCTGTTCTGCACCCTCCGGGGGTATGAAGACAAAATCTTTGTCAGAGAAGACCGGATCGATCTCGATTCCTGTATGTAACTCAGATCTGCTGATTTTCATTCCCTTATAGTAATCTCCCATACTCTCCCGCTCCTTTTCGGTCATCCTCATGGCAATCATTTCCATATCAGTGTCAAAAGCCAGTTTTCGGATCAGGTAATCTGTGCTCCCTATCCATAATCTGACCGGTACCAAAAAATCCTCCTTAAAACGGCCTTGAAACATGCGGCCACTAATTTCACTGTAGAGTTTAGATATTTCGATAATTGTGGCTTGTTGGCCCTCCAGCATCTCCCTGCCGACCTCCTTTACCTCTTCTACACCTTCTAGTATATCTTTTAAGGGATCATCACTCATAATGATATACCTGATCAAGGTATTCTCAAATCCCAGGATTCGCAGGATAGACTCTGTAAGCACACCAGGAGCATCCTCCACTCTGTATTGCTTCATCCTGGGTGTATAGGTTATCATTTTCGTGCCATCGCTGAATAAATCAAACAGGTCTGTTGTTTCAATATTTTCTTCTATCCGGATACGGTTAGGTTTTTCAAATGCGAATAAGTGCTGGGAGGTATTGCGATTGTCCATACCAGGCCTCACAACCCGCCCATGGATTGTAATGGTATCCCGGTAACCTTTGAGTGACTTATAAAGGGCCATGGATCGCAGGAATGTTTCCGGTAGATCAACGGGGGTAACCCCAATATCTGCTTGTATTTTCTGTCCCGCACTTACTGTAATTGTCAACTCCTCTGCCGACATAATTCCCTGTCCCAGCATCATTTTCAAGGTATACTCTCCGGGAAGAAGTTTAACCTGATAATGGTTCATTGCATCCGTTTTAATCGTTGTTATTAAATGATCTTCTTGATAAGCTTCAATAATAAGTCCGGCATGTGGCAGTTTCTCTTTTGTCGAATTGACGGAGCCTGAGACGATACCCAAATCCTCATAGCTTTTTAAAAAAACCAGATGGCCGAAAAGATCCGATGATCTGTTCTTACCATCCCCGGCTGTCCAGAACATATAATTTGCTTTCTCCTGTCCATCGGCATCTGCGAGAATAAAATCGAAACCAATAGTGTTTCCTGGTTGAATTTGATGGCGTTTATCTGGAAATGAATCGAAAAGCGGGATCTCCCATTCGTAAATAATGGTGTTCCCTGAATGCGAAAACGTACCCTTCATACCAGAGGCCTCAGTATCACCCATATTCAGACAAGGATTTCCATCCCGATTCTTAGACCATTTACCCGGACCGGGCACCATTATGTATAACTGTCGCCCCTCATTTTCACTGTCACCTCCACTATGATCTGCATCCACATAAATTCCGCATACATCCTGATTGCGAATATTGGGATTATCCGGATGCGTGACCAGTGCATCATCATTTACGATAACAGCGACATAGAGTAGATTGTCTTCGGTATCATAGCCTGCCTGAAAACTGGCCGAAAAATCTTCAGGTCCTTCAGGTGGAGTAGATTTATGAAAAACAGGAGATACCCATTCAATAGGATATGTATGTAACTCTTTGGGCCAGTCATCAAGTTTGCCATCTATGGTGATGTCCGTAAGAGGAATGGCATAAGCCGTTTCCCCAGTATGAGCGTGGCATGTCAAATTAGAACAAAACAACAATACCATGACTGGACCGAATGAGAGAATTAATGTTTTCATTCTTCTACTCTTTTAATTGCTATTAATCAATTACCAAGCAATTTTATGATTAAACTACTGGCAATCAATACTTCTGGAAAAATGGAAAGCTGAGATGGGAAAGGAAATTCCACTTAAGATCAAGTTACAAAAAGGACTCAGATATTTGGGTTGAGATGACAATAAATTTAACCACTATTCATATCGTAATGCTTCAATTGGATTTGTCCTGGCTGTTTCGTTGATGATAATCCTTTAAAAAACTTCCCCTGACTTATAATCACCTGACCTATAATCTGAATCTCATTGTGTTAACAAAAAAATTGAATTCCCATTTATAGCTTTCCTTTACGAGATATGTGCCAGATAACAGAAATCTCTATTCTACAGTAAGTTAGAAATTATCAGGTTATAATACAGAATGATTTTGTCTCATTTTGACACAAAAAATTGTGTCAGTTTGGAACAAGCGCTACCATGCTCCATAATGTCAAAAAAAGAAGGCTCAGGTATAGGGCAGAGCCTTTCGAGACAGATCATGAAGCTCCATCGTGGGCGAATTGATGTTGAAACAGAACAGGGTGCAGGTACTACCTTTACCCTTGAGTTTTAATATCAGATCTTCTCCAGCATAGCCTTCAACCTGCCGGCCTTATCGGCTATCTGTTCCATCTCCATTTGCATCCCTGCAGTGAACTTGTTCTCTTCGATGGTTCCCCTGACGGCTTCAAAATCCTGGTTAGCAATCTCTTCATCTCCATCGATGCCGAATCCTATTTTACTGGAGCTGTCAAATTCCTTACCTGCATCACTCAGGATCATCCTGTCCAGTTTAATAGAATCTGACTCCCATTTCGTCACCAGTTCAATAAGTTGCTCAATTTCAATCTTGCTGACATCTATATCATATAATTCGGATAAGATCTTAGTCGTCCAATCCCAGGTAGCACTTTTATATGATGCATGAATACTTTCAAGTCCGGAGGCCAATTCATCAACATCCTTAAATTTACCCGACTTAACATCTCCTATCCATCTCTCGATGGCATTGTCCGGGGCTATCATCCCTGCCAGGTCAAGCCACTTATTAGGGATATCATTATTCCCAGGAGAAAATTTTTCCCTGATTGAATTAATGGAATCAATCTCCCCAATTTCTTCCAGTTTACCAATGATCTGATCCCCGATAAATATCGACATGGCCATTTCGTAATACTTACGGGTAGATTTTAACATCAACCGCTTTATCCGGATACCCTTATAATATACAGAATCCTGCTTTTGAGGTGTTTTCTCGTAAAGTTCTTTAAGGATTCTACTTGCATTGGCGACTTTTTCAATGATATAGGGACTGAAAAGATCGAAGTTAATCAGGTCAAGTTTTTCAGGATCTGTCCTTTTATCCCTGTTGGGCCATTTTTCACTGTCACGCCTCGTGCCAACAGTAAACAGGTTCATTCCGGGCGTTAGAATACTCTTATCATGATCCACATTGATATAAGAAAATGGGAATTCGCTGGTATCAAAATTAGCAAGGTTTTTCCCCATGATGGCAGTGTATGCTCCAACACGGCATGGCCATAACATGTAGGCAAATGAACCTGTCTTTGATCCCCGTTCCACAATGCCCTGGTGTACAGGACCCAGTTTATACATATGGTTGCTCTGGTTCATGCCGCTCCCGGCATTGAAAAAGGAGTACATCCCCGCAATTAAAAGTGTGGATTTATGGTGTGTTACTGTATATGGGCCACCAAATACTGCTACTGCTTCTCCATGAAAGGCTTCTGTGTTAGCAAAAAATACACAGTTTTCAGCCGAGAATTGTTTCCCTGCCTGGACAGCCTGTCCGATAAAACTCTTATCAATCAGTGCTCCGGAGTCAACCTTAGATCCAGACAGGATCATGAAGTGTTTAGCGATTACACCGTCACCGACAAATACAGGGGCATGGCTGTTACTATTGATCGTTCCATCCTCCAGCAGTATAACTCCCCGAATACTTGCATTTTCTCCAATGTTTACATTGTAGATGGACCCGGAATTAATGATCCTGGTGCCGGTGCCTATCTCTCCTTTTTCAGAAGTTTTTCCATCTGCATAGGTTTTGATCATCGCGTTTATCGATGTGATCAGATCCGGATCATGGCGATAACAAACAAGTATATATGCCAGCTGGGCGGAAAGCCTGTCAAAAATCATTAAATCCCTACCCCCACCTTCATTAAGTGCTTCTATCTCAAAACCATTTCCGAATGAAGTTGGACCATTTACTGAGATCGTATCAACATTTTCAATAACGACAGTATCACTGATCCTGTAGTTCTTGATCTGATGAACGTTATCAATCAAAACATCATTACCTATCTCACAGTTCGTAAGTGAGCTGTTATACAGGCCTGATACCTTACCAAGTTTGATATCACCCCGAAAGCGGACATTGTGGATATCTGCTGTGGAGAAATTGTCTGATACGCTAATTTTCGACCAGTCTTGTGAAAAACAGCCCTGGTTCTGCAGGGCTGTTTTTTCTGAATCATTTATGGACCGCAAAACCCTGAATGTTTTAACGTGATGGTAATATTTTTTGAGCCACTTCTTCTATCTCTTTGAAGTATTTGACAGTCTCCATCTGTAATTCCATGGTTGCAGGATCATCACAAACAATTACAGCATGTTCATGTAATTGCAGCATAGAAACGGTCCACATATGGTTTACTCCTCCTTCCACTACTTCTCTTACAGCACGGGCCTTCCCAAAACCAGTGATGATGATAACCACTTCCTTGGCATCCATTACAGTACCCACACCAACCGTCAGTGCCTGGGTTGGAACTTTTGACATGTCATTATCAAAGAACCTGGAATTAGCCAGAATAGTATCATAGCTAAGGGTTTTTACCCTTGTTCTGGAGACGAGTGATGATCCCGGTTCATTGAATGCTATATGCCCGTCAGGTCCTATTCCTCCCAGGAATAACTCTATTCCACCATACTCTTCGATTTTGGCTTCATAATTTTTGCATTCTGCTGCCAGATCTGGAGCGTTCCCATTTAGAATATTGATATTTTCCTTAGGAATGTCAATATGGTTGAAAAGGTTATCATACATGAAAGAATGATAGCTCTCTGGATGATCTTCTGGTAAGTTGACATATTCATCCATATTGAATGTCACAACATTCTTAAAGGTGATTTCGCCAGCCTTGTAGCTTTTTATCCATTCCTCGTAAACAGGCATGGGCGAGGAGCCTGTAGGAAGGCCAAGCACAAACGGCTTTTCAGGGGTTGGTCCGAAAGCTTTAATTTTATCATAGATGTAATCGGCTGTCCATTTCCCGGCATCAGTACTGGCAGGTTTAATAATAATTCTCATAATAAATAATATTTAAAGTTTAGTATTAGATGATTATATGGTTTTCTTAATTCATGAATTCTGCAGTAACATTCTGGCATCTCCAATAACGCTTCCCTGTCCTTCATCCAGCACAAATAAGGGATTTATATCCAACTCCTGGATCTGGGGGTAATCAATCGCCAGCTGACCAAGCCTAATTAAAGCATCTACTATTTTATCAATATCTCTTGGAGCACGCCCCCTGGCACCGCTAAGAATCTTATAAGCCCTTGTCTTTTCGATCATTTTGCGCGCTTCTTCATAACTTAAGGGTGCGACGCCAAAACTTATGTCCCTGAATACCTCAACAAAAATGCCCCCCAATCCGAACATCAAAACAGGACCGAAGGAGGGATCCCTTTTGATCCCTAATATTACTTCTTCACTGCCGGTAATCATCTTTATAACATAGATCCCTGTAATAGAGGCATCTGGTTGGAGAGTAGATACATTGTCATGAATTCGTTTGTATGCATCCCTGACATCCTGAGCCGATTTGAGATTAAGTTCAACCCCTTTCACATCAGATTTATGTAATACCTGATCGGAAACTACCTTCATCACTACAGGGTATCCGATCTCATCAGCGATTTTCACAGCATCCTCTTCGGAGACTGCAAGGCTCCCCTGCGGGACAGGCAATCCATAGGTCCTGAGAATATCTATGGTTTCGACTTCGGGTATGAAGGTTCTCCCATTTGACATTACTTTATCCATCAACTTATTTGCCTCTTCACGTTGAATATTATCAAATGAGGATACTTCGTGAGTTGAATCTTTTACATTCTTATTGAAATGATGCACAACCTGAAATGCTGAACACATGGATTCCGGAAGGATATAATGGGGGATTTTATGCCGCTGCAGAATATCAATCCCCGAAGCCACATCCTTTTCACCCATGAAGGAAGCATAGATTGGCTTGGTCTGCCCTTTGGCAATTTTTGTAACCTCCTCGGCAATGTTATCGATATCGGTCATTGACTGGGGAGTTAGAATCACAAATACACCGGCCACATCCTCGTCCTCGAAAGCAGCCTGAATGGCAACGGTATATCTATCTGCCCTGGCATCCCCGATCACATCTACCGGGTTCTTGATATTGGCTGTTGCCGGAAGTGCCTTCTTGAGTACTTTCGTTGTCTCTTCTGAAAATTTTGCCAGTTTAAGTCCACTGGATATGGCCGCATCCGTAGTCAGTACACCGGGCCCTCCAGCATTTGTGATGATGGCAACTTTTTCTGTTCTGGGAGCAGGTTGATAAGCGAAAGCAATGGCCTTATTGAACATTTCCTCAATGTTATCACACCGTATGATCCCTGCCTGTTCAAAGGCTGCGTCACAGATGTCATCCGCACCAGCAAGTGATCCGGTATGTGATGCTGCCGCTGAAGCTCCTTCTTCGGTGCGCCCTGATTTGATGATAAGAATGGGCTTCCCGCTTTTCTGAATTACCTCTTGAGCAGCATCAATTAAAGCTTTGCCATCAGAAATTTCTTCGAGGTACATCAGGATTACCTTTGTCTCATCGTCATTCATCAGGTAGTACAGGAGGTCTATTTCACTGATATCTGCCTTGTTTCCAAAACTGATGAATTTTGAAAAACCTATGTGTTTGGCCTGGGCATAATCCAGCACAGCAGTACAGAGCGCTCCGCTTTGCGAGAGGAATCCAATATTACCTGTCTCAGGCATTTCCCTGGCAAAGGATGCATTAAGCAAAGTCTCGGGATCTGTATTAATCACACCCAGGCAATTGGGTCCGATAAAAGACATATCATACTTCCTGGCAATCTCAATAAGCTGTTTTTCTTTTACTAATCCTGCTTCACCCACTTCCTTAAAACCTGCTGAGATAATGATGACGGATTTAATACCTTTCTGTCCGCATTGTTCCAGTGCCATATGGCAAACGGAACTGGGAAATACCAGAATGGCCAGGTCGATATCGTCTGGAACATCGACAACATATTTATATGCTTTTATCCCTTTTATACTGGATTCTTTTGGACTTACGGGAAATACAATCCCATTAAAATCGGCTTTGAGGATATTGTCCAGGATGTCATGAGGAACGGTTCCTTTTACCTTATTTGTGCCTACAATGGCTACCGATTTCGGATTAAAAATAGTTTCCAGGTTTTTTTGTCGAAGTTCTTGTAAATTAGTCATATATATTTATAGCTTAGCCTGATAAATCAATTCATTTAAATGGAATATTTCCAGGGGCAAGACCTGGACTCTTAAGCCAGGTAAACCCAGGAGAATCTGCCCTGCTTAAGATCTAAAGCGACGCTGCAATAAAATCTATGGCATCATCCAGGCTCTGCACTTCCAGGGCCTTATCTTCGTCCAGTTCAACATCAAATTCTTCTTCAAATCCTGCTACGAGTTCCAGGCTCTGCATTGAGTCTGCTCCCAGGTCGAAGATGAAGTTGGCATCATCAGCTATTTCAGAACTATCTGTTTCAAGTACTCTGCCAACCACTTCTTTCACACGTTTTTGAATTTCACTTCTTTCCATTATTAAAGCATTATTTGTTTGAAAATAAAAGAAACGGCAAGATAAAAACTTTTTCCATACTGACCGACAAAAACTATGGAAAGAAAGGCATATTCCGGAGGTTTCCTTTCATGCTGATTCAGCAAGGATAGGATCATGATCTTGTTCGTCGAACCCAGGCTCTTTAATATATCTTGCTTTTTAATATATTTGATGGAAATGAAAACTGTATCGGAATAAATCCAAACCAGTAAACCATCCATGATAATCAGCAGCCAATGAAAACCAAGTATCTTAATATTATCCTGATTTTGACATACTTAACCTTACAGATCCAGGCACAGCCTATCAGCCTGCATCCGGAGAATCCCCATTATTTCGAATACAAGGGCAAGCCTGTGCTTTTGATTACATCCGGGGAGCATTACGGGGCTGTCATCAACAAGGAATTCGACTATGTGAAGTACCTGGAAACCCTTGCCAAAGACGACCTCAATCTGACCCGGATATTCTGTGGTACTTATGTCGAAAATCCGGGTAGTTTTGGCATCAGGAACAATACACTCGCCCCGTCATCTGAATCATTCCTAACTCCCTGGAAGAGGACAAATGCTGAGGGGAATAAAGGGGGTGGTACCAAATTCGATCTGGAACAGTGGGATACAGATTATTTTAAACGATTGAAAGGATTCCTGACCGAGGCTGGAAAGTATGATATCATCGTTGAGGTCACCCTGTTCTCTTCCATCTACTCAGATGTCAGCTGGACTCGTTGTCCACTCTATCATGAAAACAATATAAATTCGACTGATGAGATTGACCGCTTTTATGTTCATACACCCGACAATGGCAACCTGATGCAATACCAGGAAAAGTTTGTTCAGAAGCTGGTTAAGGAACTGAAGGATTTCGACAATATTTACTATGAAATCCAGAATGAACCCTGGGCTGATAACAGTGATGAATATTTTGCCATTAATCCGAATGATTCTGCCACTCATCTATATTGGAGGCGAAAGGCAGACCTGCCGAATGCTGCCGCCAATTCGTGGCAGAAAAGGATAGGGGAGCTCATCGCAAAGACCGAAAGTAATTTCGAGCAACAACATTTAATTGCCCAGAACTTTTGCAGTTTTATGTATCCTATCAAGCAGGTTAATGATTACGTCTCCATCATTAATTTTCATTACGCACTTCCCCAGGCAGTCGAATATAACTATGGTTATGAACTCCCGGTAAGCTTTGATGAGGATGGATTTTGTGGAAGGGAAGACAGAAGATACCGTGTGAATGCCTGGAATTTCATCCTGGCAGGAGGCGGTATCTACAATAACCTTGACTACTCCTTTTTTGTGGGATATGAGGACGGCACACTGGTAAACGATGCACCCGGACATGGCAGCGCAGCATTGAGGGAACAATTGTCATTCCTGAAAAGTTTCATGGAAGGTTTTGATTTCATCCGACTCAAACCTTCCAGGCACCTGCTTAAGCTGGCTCCCGGGACGGTCCCCCAGGTGCTTGCAAATGAGGGTAAGGAATATGCTGTTTATCTAAACGGAGGATCACAGTGCGATCTGCAATTATATCTGCCTCCCGGAAAATACAAGGCCACCTGGTTGAATACGGTTAGCTTTGATACTGAGAAAAGTGAAGAATTCGATCATGAAGGGTCCGAGAAAAAACTCATAAGCCCTCAATACGACGGGGATATAGCCCTTAAAATTATCAGGACAGATGAATAATAATTTTCATAAAGGACGAAGGAAATTTTTGCATCAGACAGCTTTGGCTGGTGGCATGCTGTTGCTGCCTTCAGCCATATTGCAGGCATGTTCAGGTACCCGTAAGCAGGGAATGCCAAGCATTCTGATCTTGTCCGGATGGCAGGATGTAAATATCGGGGACATTGCGCATACCCCGGGACTGCTGCACATCTTGCAAAAATATCTGCCAGGTTCCCGTCTGATCCTCTGGAAATTGTCTCAAAGTGAGGAAGTAGGCCGGCTGCTCAAGGCAAATTTCCCTGATGTTCGAATCGTTTATGGAGGCCTGAATGAAAACGATGAGCCTGATGCCGAGGATGTGCTGAAAGCCTTCGATGAGTCGGATATTATGATTCATGGATCCGGCCCATCCGTTGTTGGAGAAAAATATCTAAGGGCATGGGTAAATAAAACAGGAAAGCCTTTCGGTATTTTTGGAACTACCATTCAATGGATCACCCCTGATTTGAGGGAGCTGCTTAGAAAAGCGAGTTTCATTTATACCCGGGAAACAGCATCTCTCAAAATGCTGAAAGCTGAAGGAATCAGCGGTCAGCAAATTTCATTTGCTCCGGATGCTACCTTCTATCTCAACATACATGATGAAGAGAAGGCTATACGGTTTTTAGATGACAATGGACTGGAAGAAGGGAAATATATCTGTTCCATCCCCAGATTGAGGTATACACCCTACCACCAGATCAAGAAGGTGAATTGGGATGAGGCCAAGATACGTGAAGTAGAGGATACGAATAAGAGATATAAGGAGGAGGACCATGCCAAACTCAGGGAAGCCATTATTGTTTGGGTCAGGGAGACCGGGCATAAAGTCCTGATCTGTCCCGAAATGACCTATGAGGTAGATATCATGGATGAATTGTTATTTAATCCCCTGCCCGATGATGTCAAGCCATCTGTGATCAAACGGGGATACTGGATGCCCGATGAAGCAGCCTCTGTTTACAAAAGAGCCTTTGCCCTGCTGAGTTTTGAATGCCACTCTCCCATCATCGCCCTGGCCAATAATACCATCGCATTTTACCTGCGACAGCCGCAGGATACCATCAAGGGACAGATGTACTATGACCTTGGATTCGAGGACTGGGTATTCGAAATAGAGGAAACAAACGGAAAGGATATCGCCAGTGTATTGATGAAGGCTCATCAGGAACCGGGAGCAGGAAAACACAAAATATCTGTTGCATATAAGGAGATTCATTCAATTTATGCCAGCGGATGCACCCGTATTGATGAAATCATGAAAAATCAATAACCACATTGAACATATATAGTGAATACACTGGAAAAAGTCATATCTATTGCTAAATCAGCAGGAGCTATCCTGGCAAATGAATTTAGTCACATTAATAAGTTTGATACCAAAGGTGAACATGATATTGTGACACATGCGGATTACCAGTCAGAAGCCCTGATCATGAAAGAATTACAGGCCACCTATCCTGAATACAGTATCATCACGGAGGAGTCACCAAATATTAAGGGGAAGACCGAATACTGCTGGTATATAGACCCCCTTGATGGCACTAATAACTTTATCACCGGCAGTCCTTATTTTGTCGTGTCTATTGGCCTGGGCTACAGGGAAAAAATCATTCTTGGCGTGGTTTACAATCCAATAAGTGATGAACTATTCTATGCCGAAAAGGGCAAAGGGGCCTTTCTCAACGGAAAAAAGATATCGGTCTCCGGGCGAAAAGACCTGTCAGGTTCATTACTGGCCCTCGCCTATGCTCCTGAGGAGAACGAGATTCGGCAGGGTATTGCCCTTTTAGAAACGTTTGTCCTACAGTGCAGAAGGGTCGTAATAAACTTTGCCCCTGCCCTTGACCTTTGCAATATTGCCAGGGGAAGGTTAGATGGTCTTTTAGATAATGGTTCAACCCCTGAAGACCATGCAGCTGCCAGCATTATCCTTACAGAAGCCGGTGGTAGTCTCCGCAATTTCGATCAACCTGGTTGGGATGTGAATCGTACAGGGATCATTGCTTCAAATACCCTTCTGCAGGATCAATTGGTGACCCGGTCTAACCTTTAATATGAAAATATGCCTGACATAATACTGCCAGGCATTCGTTCTTGTTCATTGAATGTTTATTGCAATATGATCTTACGGATATCTATGATCATGTCCCCCGAATCTATCAGCTGAATAAAATACAATCCTGTACCGGACCAGGTAGATAAATTCACCTGGTACAATGGATCTTCCACATTGGTTTCAAAGACAACTGACCCAAGCTGACTTATAATTTTCAGTTTATAACCATTCATCCTTGCATAGTCACCTGTATTGATATAGAGAAAATCCCTGGCCGGGTTGGGGTATACTTTCAGGGTATTGATATTATCAGGTCCGGTTATGCCTGTCAGTACGGCATCGATGATCAATGTATCCGTAACCGAAATATGCTTCTTTATGGTTGTCGTTACGGTGTCGTGAACAGTAATGATGTTCCATGTCCGAAGTGGGTAGGTAAATACCCCAGTCGTATCAACCTCTGAGTCAATCAAAAACCACTTCGTCGAGTCATTTGAAACGAGTAAATTGAAGGTCTGGTTCCAACTATCAAAACCTTTGATGTTTAAATAGATACTATCCAAAAGATAAAAATCCTGCAGATCGACGACGATAAAATGTGGATTTGCATAGTCAGGACCGACATCGTACCTGTTTGCTGACCACCTTGAATAATCACTCCCATCCACTGCCGAATAACTTCCCTGTGGGGTACTGTTAGCGAAAGATGGTTTATTCAGGGCTACATTCAATCCTTCATCAAATGCCTGGATTTCATAAACATTTACCTGGTTCCGGTCTTGTGAATAAAAGGATTCAAATTTTACGTATTTGATATCACCTTCACGATATACAGGGTACTGAAAGGCGGGCGTAGATTCATAAATGGTATCATAGACCTCAACTATCACAGTATCATGCTGAATGACCTGATTACTAACATAAGAATCATAAGTAAAAATTCCCGTTATCCCCTCTCCTTCTCCAATCAGGAACCAGTCAATTGAGTCTGGTGATCCATAAAATTTAAAATTCTGATTCCAATTATCAAATCCCTCAATGTTTAAAACAATACTGTCCAGATTGTATTCCTGGTAAAGATCTACAACAATAAAATGCGGATTATCTGAATCGGGACCGGCATCGTTCCTGTCACTTGACCAGCGTGAAAATCCGTCACCATCAACAGCCGGACTTCCGCAATTTACACCACCTCCTTCGCAACTACTGGTATAGGTTTGTTTATTCAGGGCAATGTTGCTCCCCTCATTATAAGCTTGTATTTCATATACATTGACCTGGCCGAGGTCTTCTGAGTAATAGGATTCGAACCTCAGATACTGTAGATCCAACCTGGCTTGTGTTACCGTATCATATACTATCTCGGTAATGGTATCATAATGAGTGTAGGTAAATCCTGAACCATTATAGAGGGACATGATCTGATCCGGTTCCAGTCCCCTGGCATATATCTTCAGATCATCAAGTTTCCCCTTGTAGAAATTATCAGGATTATCCCATACATTTCTTGCCCCTATATGCGATAGGGAATCATGGTATCCCTCATTGGATCCTGCTTGATCAATATGTGCTATCTCGTTTCCATCCAGATAGATCTTTGAATACCCGGGTTGCATTACCCATGCTACATGGACCCATTGATGTACCAAACTTAGTCCGGTTAAAGAAGCCGGACTGGAATACTCATGGTTTAGAGATCCGCCTGATTTATCTGCCCTGATACCAATTTCATTTCCTCGGAAATTTATCAAGAAATCATTTCCTCCCGCTGAGGAAGATCCATCACAAAGGATGGTTCCTCTCCCGGACAATGTCTCAGAGTATGCCCAAAAAGAGATCGTAAAATCATTGGTAAAGGCAAGTCCCTCAGGAATTTCAATAAAATCATCCACACCATCAAATTGATAAGCCTGATCCGCTATCCCGTTCCTGTCCGTTGTGAGTATTGCTCCCTTAATAACTCCATCCATGTTCCTTGACCCAAAATCATTGGCATTACCATCGAATGGATAATAATAAACCAGATCTTCATCGGGCAGATACTGCCCTGATTGACATACAGTATCATAGACAATCTCAGTGATTGTATCATAGTAAATCTCCTGGCAACAATTCATCCCAATTATTTCCATGGTATCAACCAGAGAATAGTGATCATTATATGCCTCAACAGAAATATAATTTGTTGTATCAATCGGAGAGTAATAGATATTCTGAGTAGATTCGCCTGTGGACCATAAATAATTAAAATCGTCTGGCACAAATGCAGTAAGATTGTTTATATCCGGTCCGGTGTATTCACTCAGAGCCCAACTGCTTTTTTTTATATTATTCTCAGAGCTTAGCTCCTGAACTGTCATATTAGCCGTACCAATATCACCCAATGTCCTTTCAAATTTTCCATCATCGAAGCTGGCATAGTATCTCAGTCCATCAACCTGGTTTATTATTTTTTTGTCTTTTATTTCTACAACCTGCTCACGTGTTAGTGGAATGTCCCATAGTCTGAATTCATCAACATCCCCTTGAAAATCTGGACTATAATAGTAACCTGTCAAACCAGCTGTGATACATTTCATATTAGTAGAACAATGTGTCGGCCTGCTTCTAACCACATTGCCATCCAGAAACAGAAAAATACTATCCGTTCGATAGACTATTGCCACGTGAACCCAATCTGTGATGGATACAGTAAAACTTAATCTTGATACCAGGATATTTGATGAATGTTCTCCGACCATTATGCCATTTGTTCCAATTGTAAGACCAACACTCATCCTTCCACCACCTAAAGCATTAGGCACGAGTGCCCAGTTTTGATTTGAGTTTGCCAATGGAACACTAACACCACCAGCGCAGACATTGCTCTCACCAGACATGTTAATGGTGCGTGTTGGTTTAACCCATAAATCATAACTGAAGGTATTGGTAATATCCTCAACATCATAGTCCAGACCAAGTGCAAAATTTCCATTTCCCCCAGGGCTGGTTCGGGCTGTATCGCGAAAGAGATATCGATTAGATGAACCCTCTATTTCAACCATAAATTGAGAGCTTTGACCAATGCATAAAGTATCTTCCCCGGTAATAGAGACATCATATTGTGCGTTACACATCAATGATAAGACACTAAGAAGCAATACAGCAGTTTTTTTCATGAGAATAGTTAGATTTATACAATATGCCTAGGTCACATTATACAGGGATTCTTCAATTTTTGTTTCAAAAACCCTGAGAACAAGCTGGTTAATGATTCGTTCAATGTACAATACACGCCTTACGAGCCAAAGGTTTCTGTCAATTCTGTCAATTATTTTCTCCCAGCTCAATTTTTTGGTAATTTCAAGGTGCATTCTTCTTAGAAATAGCTAATAGTATTAATTAACTCATAAACTCCATGAACTATTTCGATGTAAAAGACAAGGTTGTGCTGATCACAGGTTCCAGCAGGGGATTAGGAAATACACTGGCTACAGGTTTTGCATCTGCCGGATCGAAGGTTATCCTGAATGGTATGGATTCTAAGCGACTCCTTAAGGCAGTGGATTCTCTGAAGGTAATAAGTTCAAAGATCTATGGATATCCTTTTGACGTTTCTGATTATGATTTGGTTAAAGAAATTATTCCGAGTATTGAAGAGGAAGTGGGCCCCATTGACATACTGGTTAACAATGCGGGCATACAAAGAAGGGCACCCCTATCTGAGATGACCATGGAGGATTGGAACCAGGTCATACAGATCAATCTGAATGCTGTATTCTATATATCCCAGCAGGTGGCCAACAGGATGATACAGCGCAATAAGGGAAAGATAGTCAACATCAGTTCTCTTAATGCAGCGGGAGCCAGGCCGACCATAGCCAACTATTGCTCAGCCAAGGGAGGCATCAATGCACTTACCCGGTCGATGGCCACGGAATGGGGACCATATAATATACAGACCAATGCTATAGGTCCGGGGTATTTTAAGACCGATCTAACCAGGAAACTGGCAGATAACCCTGAATTTGACGCCTGGGTTAAACAGGAAGTCCCTTTACAAAGGTGGGGTGATCCGGAGGAACTGATTGGTACCGCCATTTACCTCGCTTCCCGTGCATCTGATTATGTAAATGGATTTACGATTTATGTCGATGGTGGTTGGCGGGCTTCCCTGTAGAATGATGGAACCATTTTAATAGAAATTGCTATATTCAACCTCAAAGCAAAACCAAATGAAAAAACCAGAAAATCCCATCACTGTAATTTTGTTGATCACGGCATTATTTTACTCAGGGATCAGCATGCAAGGACAGGATTATCCGACACTCGAGATCGGCCAGTCAGCGCCTGATTTTCTATTGCCTGGTACTGACGGGAAGGATTACAGCCTGAAGGATTTTAATGATAGCAAATTTCTGGTTATCATGTTTATCTGCAATCATTGTCCTACAGCCCAATCTTACGAGGACAGGATGATAGAGCTGGTAAACGACTACCAGGATAAGGGAGTTGCTTTTTTGGCCGTTTCACCCAATGATCCTTTGTCCGTCCGGCTTGATGAAATGGGATACACAGACCTGGGTGACGATCTTGAAGACATGAAGATAAGGGCGGAGTACAAAAAGTACAATTTCCCCTATGTATATGATGGCGAGACACAGGAAATGTCAAGGAAATACGGTCCCATTGCCACACCTCATATATTTATCTTCGATCAAAAGAGGGATCTCCAGTATGTTGGCCGTATTGATGATTCAGAGATAGCTGTCCGGCCCGACACAAAACATGACACCCGGAATGCACTGGAAGCTTTACTGGCTGGGGATGAGGTTCCCGTCGCAAAAACCAAGACCTTTGGCTGCTCCATCAAATGGTCTGACAAACGGGATGCTGCAAAAAAGGCATACGAGAAGATCCTGCAGGAGGAAGTTACACTCGAAGAGATCAATACTGAAGGAGTAAAAGCATTGGTTCAGCAAAAGCCGAAAAAGATCAGGTTGATCAATGTATGGGCAACCTGGTGTGGCCCCTGTGTGACTGAATTCCCCGACCTTGTGGAGATCAATCTGATGTACAGGCACCGGGATTTTGAATTAATAACCATCAGTGCAGATAATCTGGCGAATAAGGAGAAGGTCCATGAATTTCTTGAGAAGCAGCATGCATCCACCAGGAATTATATTTTCAATGAGACCGATAATTATGCCTTGATCGAGGCAGTAGATAAGAACTGGCAGGGAGCCATTCCTTACACTTTGATAATCCGGTCAGATGGAGAAATTATCTATGCTCAACAGGATGCCATAGATCCCCTGGAAGTGAAAAGAAAAATTGTCGAGGTGCTGGGACGGGAGAAGGACTGGTAAGAACTCCTCAGATTAAAATCAATCTGGTTTCACTGAAACACTCTTACCGGCAAAACTGCCAGAAGGTAATTTTATCCCTTTGGTCTGAATACTTCCATCCGCTCTATTCAGCGTTATTGCAATTTCTTTCAATGTTGCGGTTGGATCGCTTACCGTGATCATTTCTCTGTTTACCAATACAAGGCAAGGTTGGTTAACGCCAAGCACTAAATCTTTTCCAACCATAAACTCACCAGCCCGGTGAAAAACGATACCGACAATATCTAAATCATCATGTGAAACAGCCTGTATTTTATTTGTATTAGAAAGGACTGTGATTGGTATTTTTTTGGCGTACTTTAAAAGATCCTTTGAATTTATTCCAGGGACGACAATATATTGATAGGTTTCGTTGGCCGGTTTTAAGCCATGATCAAACCACAAACTAAAAACCATTTCAGCATAAACCGTATCCTTTCCCAATCCATACATCCGCTTGATGTTACCCCGCTGGACGTCAGCCTTAATATTTACCGGTCCATCTTCAGGAAAAAGATATCCGACGCTATCATGTATTATCCAATTCGGGTTTTTCAACCTGTAGTTTCCTTTTTTCAGTTGCTTACCATCGATCAGAATCTTCCCGTTTAGCAGGGTCTGGTTTATACCTGTCACAATGCTGGCCTCATAACTTGATCCTATGTCCGCACCCAGGGCCACCCATTCATTGTCAAACCAGAACCAGGCTTTCTTTGCTTTTGTACCTTGTTTGGAAAATTCCATGGCTGATACCCCATATTTTCCATCGCTTACACCACCAACAAAAGATGTATTCTGTGTACGGGAATCACCTTTATCATATTCTATCACTTCAACATGAGGATTGGTGACACCAGGTAATAAGGCCCAATCCCAAACAGGAAAAATGGCATTGTATTCATCACCACGCCGATAAATATATGTTAATCCATAAGGAAGCCAATAGCCCAGTTTATTCTCAGAGTTCATGTTGAGTTCTATACCTATCGTTCTGTTTGAACACATTTTCAAGGATGTGAAATATTCTGGGCGATGATGTGCAGTGTAATCTGATCGCCAGAAATGTTTATTCCCGAATATATCCTGGGGAGTCTTGTCTTCTATATGTGTTTTTGCAGTTTTGTATGATTCAAGGTTTTCTGGATCTGCTATCATAAAATGATCCAGCTGAGGCAGTATGATATCCGCCAGAGGTTTAAGCCCATTGTCTCTTCCCACTCCCCTTCCCCGGACATTGTAATCAAAAAGATTACCCCGCAGCATCCACCTGGTCCCCTGAAGAAAATAATCCCTTAAAATGCCAATTTGTTCTTTCGAATATGCAAAACTGGTCCCATGCACAATGGTAGCCATCCAGATTGATTCACGCAGGAAATTGGATCCGTAACTCCCATTATAAATGAAGTGACCATGCTGATGGAAGCTGTAATCCGGCTGAATCCCTTCTTTATCCGTTACAATGATCTGGTCAGTTACTCCGGTCACCCCAAGTCTTACCCTCTCAGGATCGTTTTCAAGCACACCCCGATAAAAGGTGGAGATGGCCAGCAGGGTTCTGTTTGAACCTGTCATGGTCGGATTATCCGTCAGGTCACTGACCATTTTATAATGCAGTGTATCATTTATCTCACCCTCCAATAACAGGCCAATAACATTGAAATAGAATTGTTTTGCAATTTTGTTTTTGTACCAGTTGTCGCATATAGGATTTACTGTATACCAGTACTTAAGAGATCTCTCCAATCCAAGCAACAGATCATTATCCTGATACAGTGCAGAAGTATTATCCATATAATTGATTGTCATTACCAGCATTTTATTCAGATGCATAAGCGGTGACCAGTTATTGTCCCTGTCCAAATAATCTACATCAGACCAACTACCATCAGGCTCCATTTCAGTAAGATAATCTTCTGCCTTGCTGAAATCGGATGCAATGTACCTTCCTGTTCTTGGTAAAAATCCATGGGTCTGCAGGGCATCATTTATCAGGTTGTTTCTGAGGATCTGAATATCATTATCCTGAGAGAATATTGTCAGCGTTAGAAGCAATGTGAAGACATTTGACACTAAAACCTTTTTCGGAATCATTACAACTGGTTTAAATATATTACTATTCTTTGCCTGAAAGTTAATACGTAATTACCGGCTGACAATAAAAGTGTTCAATAACTTCTCCAGGCCATCATTTTTCTTACAAAGATGATATATATTGCGTTGCCAAATTGAGACTTGACCATAAACTAAATCTTCATGAAAACTGTAAATGTGCCACAGATATTATGCTGCTTGCTAACTGTCACCGTTGTTTCTTTATCCTGTTCACGCTACACCGATTATGATGGGATGGAATTTACTGAAAAATCGCCGAGGGACTGGGAAAATCCCGCTGTATTTCAGATAAACAGAGAGGCCCCAAGAGCATTCTTTATTCCTTTCAGCAACGAAGCAGAGGCCAGGGAATATTCCTTCCTGGAATCATCCATGTTGTTTTCTCTGAACGGGGACTGGAAGTTTCATTTGTCACAGAACCCCTCGGAGCGGCCGGCCTTTTTTTTCAAGGATGATTTTGATACGAGGGATTGGCCAACAATCCCAGTCCCATCCAACTGGGAAATGGAAGGCTATGATTATCCCATATATGTCAATGTAAAATATCCACATGCCCAGACACCTCCTACCATACAGGAACATTACAATCCGGTGGGCTCATATAAGAGAACATTTACCATTCCCGGGGACTGGCAAGGTCGGCATATTTACCTGCATTTCGGAGCTGTAAGTTCGGCCATGTATGTTTGGGTAAATGAACAGCTGGTGGGATACAGCGAAGACAGTAAGACACCGGCTGAATTCAATATCACCGGATTCTTAAAACCAGGCAAAAACACCCTGGCAGTAGAAGTATATAAATGGAGTGATGCCAGCTACCTGGAGGACCAGGATTTCTGGCGCATGGGAGGGATTACCCGGGAGGTATACCTGCTTGCCCGTAATCCACAGCACATAAGAGATTTTCGTGTTATCGCAGAACTCGACCCAACCTATACTGACGGGCAGCTGGAACTGGAAGTTGAAGTGGTAAACATGGCGGGAGACAGCGATCCATCCATGGTCCTTGATGCCATTCTGTACGAGGCAGACAATCCGTTGAAAAGCTTAAGTAAAGAAATTCAACTTGTTGACAACAAAGCAGTTATGACTTTCAAGGAGATCATTCCCTCTGTGAAAAAATGGTCAGCGGAAATGCCCCATTTATATGAACTGGTCCTTTTGCTGAAAAATATGGATGGACAGGTGATTGAAGCACTGCGGCAGGATGTTGGATTCCGGAGCGTAGAGATCAAAGATAATCTCCTGCGCGTGAATGGCCAATATGTTTATCTGAAAGGGGTAAACCTTCATGAGCATCATGATGTTGCAGGCCACGTGGTGGATGAAGAAACCATGATGAAAGACATTGCATTAATGAAGAAACATAATCTCAATGCTGTACGCACATCCCATTATCCCCAGCCTGAAAGATGGTATGAACTATGCAACAAATATGGTATATACCTCATCGATGAGGCAAATATTGAATCGCACGGTATGGGTTATGGAGAAGCATCTCTAGCCAAAGATTCGGCCTGGTTGACGTCTCATCTGTACCGGACAGAAAATATGTTTGAGCGTGATAAGAACCAACCCTCTATCATTATCTGGTCCCTGGGCAACGAAGCCGGCAACGGTATCAACTTCTATGCTACCTACAACTACCTGAAAGATAAGGATAAAACAAGACCCGTTCAGTATGAGCGGGCTATTCTGGAGGAGAACACGGACATATTCTGTCCCATGTATATGAGTATTGAAGAAATGGAAGAGTATGCCACGAGCTCACCAGAGAGGCCACTGATCCAGTGTGAATATGCACACGCTATGGGCAACTCGGTTGGCAATCTCCAGGATTATTGGGACATGATCGAGAAATACGATGTGCTTCAGGGTGGATTTATATGGGACTGGGTAGACCAGGGATTACTTGAGGAGAATGAGGAAGGTGTCCAATATTGGGCTTACGGTGGGGATTTTGGTCCGGATACCGTGCCCTCAGATGGTAATTTTTGCAATAATGGCCTTGTGGATCCGGACAGGGGGATCAAACCAACCTTGCTGGAAGTCAAGAAAGTATACCAGTATATTAAGTTTGAACCTGTTGACCTTGAGAAAGGACTTATTTCCATCGAAAACAAATATGCTTTCCTCGACCTGGACAGGTTTAATTTCAATTGGGAAATCAGGGCAGATGGGAAAAGCCAAAAAAAAGGAACCATAGATGATGTAATGCTGAAACCAGGCGAAACAGCTCACTATCAGCTGGATGTAATCCTTGAACCTGAACCTGCTACTGAATATTTTCTGAATATCCAGGCTGTGCTTAAGGACACGCAGGGACTTACAGAGGCTGGCACCCTACTGGCCAGGGAGCAGTTTGAGCTGCCATTTTATGAAAAGGCCAAACACACCACCATGGAAGATCTACCTGAACTTTCCTTCACCAGGGAAGAAAATTCAATGTCTATTGTAGGAGAGGAATTTTTTCTGGTGTTTGACACAAGAGCCGGCATGATCACAAGCTTCAAAAGCGAGAATAAAGAATTGATCCAATCAGGGCCGGTCCCTAATTTTTGGCGGGCACCCATCGATAATGATTTTGGCAATGACCTGCATAAGAGGTCCCGTGTCTGGCGCATGGCTGGCCAACAAAGGGAAGTAGTAGATGTCGCGGTCAAACAGAAAGATAATACATCTGTGAACCTGGATTTTCAATATATCCTAAAAGATGAGAACGGTAGTGCCATTGCTGATTATTTTTCCAATTATACCATTTATGGAAATGGGGATGTTCAAGTTTCAAACCAGTTAAAAATAAAGGATGCTTATGCACCTGAAATTCCCCGGATGGGAATGAACCTGGTTATGCCGTTTGAATTTGACCGGATTGCCTGGTTTGGAAGGGGACCGCATGAATCATATTGGGACAGGAAATCATCTGCCTTCGTGGATCTCTATTCAGGTGCGGTTGCCGACCAGTATCATCCCTATTTACGGCCACAGGAAAACGGCAACAAAGAGGATGTGAGATGGATGGCCGTCACCAACGGTGAGGGAACAGGTTTAATATTCATTGGCCAACCCTTGATTGCTGTGTCTGCCCATCACCATATCATGGAAGATTTTGAATCCCCGGAAAGAACTGATGGCAGGCACATAGATGGAGTAAAACCTGTCCACCGGCATACAACAGATGTCAGGGAAAGGGACCTGACCTCCATCAATGTTGATTACAAACAAATGGGCGTGGGTGGCGATGATAGCTGGGGTGCATTCACCCACCCGGAATACCGCCTAACTGAAAAAGAATACAGCTACAGCTTCAGAATCAGCATTGTAGGTGGTGAGGATAATCTCCCCATGTCAGCAAAACAGTAATTACCGAGCATCTATTTTCAAAGTTCCAGCCTGGAGAGTGAAATACCAACATTACTCCCAGCTTTGGATATTAATATGCCTCTCGAAGTATTCGAAAAATCCACAAATCAAGTGATTTTGTTGGGGATTTTGCTAGTTGTCTTTAAAGGAAGCTAGCCTAAAATGAAAACATTAAGAAAAAAAATACCGTTTATTGTTGAGAAAACAGACACAGGATTTTCAGTATTATCAGGTAATCAATTCAAAGTTCCTGGCCAAAAGGATTGGAATGCATGAAACCCTTTTGTCGCAATATGTTCATGGAAGAAAAAAACCTTCTCCCTCACAGACCAATAAAATTCTTTCAGGAATACAAGAGATAGGCCAGGAGTTGATCAGCATTGGCTTATTCTCAAAATAGCATGCGACATATTTCACATTTTCATTTAACTTTATAATTGTAAACAGATAAACACACTAAACCTAAAAGTAATTTAAAATGAGAACAATTGGATTCATAATTCTTGGCGGAATTTTAATGACATCATGCGTTAAAAACACCCTGGAAAATTCTTCTGAACCAGAGACTGATGGGGTATTCATACATATTTCGGAGGGATATAATGATGCCCACAAAGCATTGATGCCCCTGAAAATGGCCACCATCATGGCCAATGATAAGGATGTTCTTATCTACATGGATATCCATGCGGTCAATCTCCTGGTAAAAGGATCAGAAGACCTGAAACATGATGGATTTGAATCAGCCCATAGCTATTTCAAACAATTGCTTGACATGGAAGTAGGAATTTATGCCTGCCCCACCTGTCTAAAGGTTGCCGGATTTGAACCTGCTGATCTCATGGACGGTATTAAAACAGCCGAAAAGGACAAGTTCTTCAACTTCACAAAAGGACGTATAATCACCCTGGATTATTGATCCTTCACCTGAATTAATAATATTACTTCCCGGAGGGGGCCTTTGGTCCACCTCCCAGGTAAGGATACTCATCAAACTTATCCCCTTCCCCAATCACACGGGGATCAGCAGTCAGTTTAAGTTGCGCCATCAACAAATCCGCCATGGATGCCTTAATGTCCTCATAGGCCGGGTCATCAGCCAGGTTAAGCAGTTGTTCGGGATCCTTCCTGCAGTCATATAATTCTTCTGCCGGCCTCTTTCCAAAAGATAACTCATACAGGAGCCTGTGATGATCGTCTTTATCCCTGTTTTCCACCATATAGGTTTTAGTGGGACCGTTATCACAGTCGGCCAGCCAGTAACCGGGCAGGAATGCTTTTTCATGATGGGGTGTGCCGGCAGGCCAGCGTTCAGGTTTAAAATTCCGGATGTAAAGGAAATCATGGTTGCGGATCGCTCGACAGGGATACCCTCCCAGGTTTTCTTCCTGTCCGGGTACATGACGTTCCTTCCCATGCAGCACATATCCCCGCTGATCGGGTTCAACCATGCCCTGCTTACTGCTTTTGAGCAAACCAACCAGGCTCTTACCTGTTATCACTTCAGGGATTTCCACATTTGCCAGTTCAAGAAATGTTGGAGCAATGTCAACCATGCTTGTAAAATCATCAAGGATGCGGCCAGGGGATTTAATACCGGATCCCCAGCGGATGGCAAGGGGGATCCTGGCCCCGGAGTCGTAATTATTGGATTTACATCGGGGGAAAGGCATGCCATGGTCACCAGTGACAACGATGATGGTATTTTCCAGCTGGCCTATTTTCTCCAGGGACCTGATCGTTTCCATCACCAGGGTGTCGAAGCGCTGTACCTCATAATAGTAATCAGCCACATCACTCCTTACTATCGGGTCATCCGGGAAACATTCGAACAGCTTGATTTTATTAAGATCCATACCACTCTGTTCTCCTGTACCTGCCACGTAAGGCCGGTGTGGGTCACTGGTTCCAAGCCAGAAACAAAAAGGTTTGCTCCCATCCCATTCTGCCAGGAACTCTTCGAATCCCAGCTCATACTGTTCTCCTGCCGGATGCTTTTCCCATTCGTCCAGATTACCCGGTCCCCAGCTTTTCCTGTAATGCCCTATTTGATAGCCAGCCTCTTCCAGCAATAATGGGTATACAGGTATGGTAGGATCCAGCGTACTCCAAAGGCTGGCACCTGTACCTAAACGCCAGTGATACTGTCCGGTCAGTATGGCATTCCGTGAAGGCGTGCAGGAAGGGGAGGAAATATATGCATGGTTGAAAAGCACCCCTTCACTGGCTATCCGGTCAAATGCCGGGGTCTGCACGACCGGATCACCATAGATACTGGCATGGGGCCATCCCCAATCATCCGCAATAGCAAAAATAATATTGGGTTGTTGAGGTTGGTCTTCCTGGCTACAAGCTGTTAGCAAACAGGTAAAAACCAGCAGTCCGAGAGGCAAGATTCCTGTTCTGAGAGGTTTAATTATGTTCATCCTGAAATGTTTTTTATAAGAATTTGTTAGGGTGATATACAATGATACAAATTTTTACTGATTGAAATCCCTCTTAATATCCTTCCGGGATATCTCCTTCTTTTTCACCTATAATGGCCCCCAGAATGGCCTCAGTGGCGGTGGCCCCGATCCGCGTCACACCCAGTTCCCTGACCTTCAGGGTATCTTCCAGGGTACGTACCCCGCCGGCGGCTTTTACCTGTATGCCAGGATCAGCATGTTTGCGCATCAATTTCAGGTCAGGATGAGTAGCCCCCCTGTAATTATAACTACCATCAGCCTGCTTGGAAAAGCCGTAGCCAGTCGATGTTTTGACAAATTCGACCTGGTGACTGTTGCAAATCTCGCAAAGCCTGATCTTATAGCTGTCTGCTGGTAAGAAATCATTTTCAAAGATCACCTTGAGGGCAGCTCCGTGTTCTTTTGTAACAGCAGCCAGTGCAGCGATTTCCTCATTGATATAGTCCCAATCTTCTGAGAGTACCTTCCCTATATTAACGACCATGTCTATCTCATTGGCCCCGTCTTCCAGAGCCTTCTCTGTCTCAAACACCTTCACATCGATCCGGCTGTTCCCCTGCGGGAATCCAATGACTGTGCCCACCAGAACAGATGAACCCTCCAGCATATCAGCAGCCATTTTCACCGCATAGGGTTTAATGCATACAGATGCCACGTCATGTTTTTTTGCAAGTTCAATTCCCTCTTTGAGTGTCTGGTCATCCATAGTAGGATGAAGAAGGGAATGGTCTATCATTTTGGCGATCTCATGTACAGTTACTTTAGTCATAGTTCAGTTTGTTTTTGTTCCTACCAGGGTGATACCTGAACAAAATAACATACTTTTTCATTAAGTTTACTGTCCTGAAGGGAATTTACTATATTGAACAGCAGAATAATATGAATTAATAAATATGGCAAAGAAAAAATCCAAGAAAAAAAACAAGCAGTCCGAAAAGGTTAAAACATCGTCTACATTCGATAATAAGCTGGAAAAGCTCATGCAGGAGCACCTGGCCATGATTACCCGGAAAAACAAACAGCTCAATGATTACAACGGGATATACCAGCGATACAGGTACCCCATTATCACAGCAGAACATGTCCCCCTTCACTGGAAATATAACCTGAACCCCAATGCTAATCCCGGGCTCATTCAACGGTTTGGCATTAATGCTGCTTTCAATGCGGGAGCCATGATGTTCAATGGTAAATACGTGTTGGCTGTCAGGGTGGAAGGCTGGGACAGGAAATCCTTCTTTGCCATAGCCGAAAGTGACAATGGGATTGACGGGTTCCGATTCTGGGATAGACCAATACTTTTACCTGAGACTGAAACTCCGGATATCAATGTTTATGATATGCGGCTGACAAAGCATGAGGACGGTTGGATCTACGGGATCTTCTGTACTGAACGAAAGGACCCTTCAGCACCTCCGGGTGACACAAGCATGGCGGTTGCCAGCGCTGGTATTGCTCGTACCAGGGACCTGAGGCAATGGACCAGGCTGCCTGATCTGATCTCCAGTACCGGACAGCAGCGTAATGTGGTGCTACACCCTGAATTAGTGGATGGCAAATATGCCCTCTATACCCGTCCGCAGGAAGGATTTATCAATGTTGGGACAGGTGGCGGGATCGGCCTTGGCTATGTGAAGGACATGAAATATCCTGTTGTTGAGAATGAAAAGATCATAAGCGAAAAAACCTATCATACTGTCTATGAGCTGAAAAATGGCCTGGGCCCCCCACCCATCAAAACATCTGAAGGTTGGCTGCACCTGGCACACGGAGTGAGAAATACGGCTGCAGGATTACGTTATGTACTCTATATGTTCATGACCGACCTGAAAGAGCTCTCAAAGATCATCCACTTCCCGGGCGGCTATTTTATGGCACCCAAGGGTGAAGAAAGAATTGGGGATGTCTCAAATGTTTTATTCAACAACGGCTGGATCCAGGACGATGATGGAAGGGTGCTGATCTATTATGCATCCTCTGATACAAGAATGCATGTAGCCACTTCAACTGTTGAACAACTCGTCGATTATTGTAAGAATACCCCGCCAGACGGTCTCAGTACCGGCGAGTCTGTGAAAACCCTCATGTACCTGATCGACAAAAATGCCAGTTTCCGTACGGGACTGGAATGAAATCCATTAAATATTAACGGATAATGACCAGTTTATTGGCATCGGCCCTCCCCCCATGGGCCATGCGAAGAATATATATGCCTGATGCCAGTTGCCTGCTGCCATGCCCTGAGAGGGGCAGTTGAACATGGTTTAAACCATTGTTACCAGGCAGATTATTCCATTGTCCCATTAGTGTTCCATCAACTCCATACAGCCTTGCCTCCACCTGTCCGGGCTGAGATAAATGAAATGACAGAATGATGGCATCTTCCCCTGGGTAATATGAAGAATTCATTTCAAACCCAGTGGCAGTCTTTTCCCTGCTTGCAGTAAAGATCCCGGAGAACTGCCCATCTACCAGACTGGAAATCCCCCTCTGGGTTGCTATCCATACGGTATCGGCATCAAAGGCAATATCGTAAACCGTATCGCTCGCCAGTCCGTCTGCAACGGTATAGGAAGTCCAGGTATCATTGAACAAGTGTGATAGTCCTCCACGCGTCCCGAACCACATCCCACCTGCTTCATCTTCAGAGATGGATTCCACAAAACCATTGACCAAACCTTCTCCGGTAGTATATAAGATCCAGTTCTCCTTGGCTTTTACTCCCACATGTTCTTCCACTCCTTCCTCTGTCCCGAACCATTGATGCCCCTTTGAGTCTATCGTGACACAGTTGATATTCCCAGACAAGGGAGATATCCCATATTCACTGGTCCACCTGGAAGCCCCTGTGATCCCGTCCACTCCGGATAAGAGGCGGCCAATTCCCCCGGTCTGTGCAATATAGATACTGTCACTGCGATGCGCAAGGTCATTGACAGGATGGTTCACCATGCTGGCAATATAATCTGCATACAGAATGGTGTCCATGGTCCCGGAATGAAAGTAAATGATACCGTCCTGAGAGCCAAAGAATTTATTATTCCGCGTATCCACGGTGATGGCAGTGACCGAATCGTTCAGGAGACCATCCTGGATAGAATAGCTGGTAGCTGCTGTCACACCATCCACATCATAGGCCACCACGGAAACCCCCTTGATGGTACCCACCCAGAGTTCCGGTCCATTGGCAGATTGTTCAAATTCCAGGGCAAGTATCTCATTGTTCAGAAGGTGTTCGATGCTGGTGTAATAATGCCAGACCTTGCCATCATACCTGAGCAATCCCTTACTGGTACCAAACCATTTTACCCCAAACTCATCCACATGGACAGCACGCACTACAAAACTGTTTCCATCCTGTTGATGGCTTTTGAAAACGGGGCCTCCGTTCATGGCAAGCAAAAAAAACGTTGCCAGCACGAAGACCATTATCCTGGCCAGTTTTTTCAATATTTTCTCCTTCATAATAAACACTTTAATCATCAGCCCTATCTGTTATTCTTTGTCACCAGAATTGACTTTGTCATAGTGCCGGTCCTCACGTTAAGTATGTAAACCCCCCGGGGCACATCAGCCATATCTATCCTTTGCCCTGGTATCCCTGCATTACTGAAGTCAAAAACGGCTGTTCTCAGCTGCCTGCCAGAGAGGTCAAACACCTCAATGAGGACCTGTTCGTGATATGATGGGTCGCTGCCCAACTCAACCTGGAAATGATCATTGAATGGATTAGGATAAACATGCAGGGACAAAATATCAGATAGGTCTGGTCCAGTCCCCGTAACATCCCGGGAAACCGTAAACTCATGGTATACCTGGTACTGGCCATCACTGGCAATAAGCTTTACGGCACAATCTCCCGAATAGGCGGGATCGGCCATTAACAGTAATGAATCGTTCCGGATCATAAAGCTGAGTAAAACCTCAGTGCATTCAACGCTGAAACCGAGAGTATCCCCATCAGGATCCTCGAAGAAACCGGATACCCCCTCTAAAACTACCAACTGGGTATTTGTTTCAGAAACCTGGTAATCCGCTATGCTTCCTTTGAGGACAGGTGCCTGGTTCATTCCTGTACCTTCTTTCACCAGTCGCAAACTGCCAAAGCCATCGGCATTTATCCAGTGGTCATTATAAGCCTCCTCCGGTACCCAAACAGATCCGAAAAAATTATCACGGGCCCCGTCAGGCTGGTCATTGTCGCAATAGGCCATGGTCATTCCCAAAACCTTATCCTCCTGCAAGACCACCCGGGAATCCTCAGGGGAGGAATGGACATAACTGTCATTATAGACCTTTAATGAAAATTCATACCTGTAGATATTCCCGTCCTTTTTCATGGCCAGGTCTGGAAAATGAGACGCATAATTCATCTTGATCTGATCGCTCCAGCCTGTACCGTCAAGGTCTACGGCTACGAATTCATTCATGATTTCACCATCAGCAGGTGCATCCACAGCAAGATGGTAAGCAAATGCATTTTCACTATTGTCACCCAATTCGGCATTGTCATCAAATACATGGAGTCCCCCGGACTGATCTTCATCCAGGAACACTTCCACAATGTCAAAGTCTGGATAACCGTCATCGGGGAAGTTATAACCGTCGATAAAGGCATCATCCGTAACCTCAACATAAAAATAAATGAGGTTCTCATCTTCCGACCAGCTAACTTTGAAACGGCCGAAAAAATCAGATGAATCCACGTCCTGTCCCCAGGTGATCCAGGTCTGGTCTATGTAATTCCATCCTGCTTCCTGCCAGCAGAGATCAGAATCCTCACCATCAAATACCGGCAGTACATCCGTTTCTTCAGCCATGGCGATGGAATTTATGATGGCCTTATCGGCAGAAAATAGTTCTATCCCGAAATCATATCCCAGGTTACGGGAATACTTCATGTCAAACATATTGTTCCAGTGCTCATGCACGCCAAGGCTGCCTATAACTTTCCCGTCATTTTCAGGGTCATAGCTGATTCCCTCCGGCCAGAAGCTAGAATCTGCAGCCTGGTGCAAATGGTCATCGACAGCACCCATCCAGGGCCGGGCCAAGGCCGGGCCTTCAGGATCGGTGAACTCATTGCGAAGGAAATCAAAGCAAACCGATTCCAGTGCCACCTGGTCCTGCGAAGCAAAAATCGAATTTGGCCAGTCTTCCGAGAAAGGAGACATATCCCACTTCACCGGCTTTTCAACAGCTTCCGTACCGCTCCATAATCCATCAACAATGAACAGAACGGTATTCCCTCCCAGCTTTTCATGTCCCATGATATCAGTCAGCACCCTGTACATACCATACGTAGTGTTCACGGGCTCATCGTTCTCAGGTGCAATAAGGGCCGGGTGCAGATGCCAGGCACCATCACGGCTGTGGGAACCAAAATGATTCTTAGTGGTCAGGGTAATCCCCGCTCTTGCATGGGCCTTCAGGGCCGCTATGTTGATCATGTAATCTGCATTCTCCATCTCGACATACAGGGTGTCTTGGACCGCTGCCGACATGACCGCACCCCTGTCAGACCAGAAAATGCTTGGTTCAGCCGATTTAGAGAGAAGGGTCCTTCCCAGGTCTGAATGTGATTTATCAATGTATTTTACATCCGGAAAAACAGCCACAAACTGGTCATAATTGTACTTATAAATATGTGCAATAGGGTCACCTACATAAATGTCCTCTTCTGCAATTCCATATTTATTCACCAACTGGTCCAGGATGCTGATCACAACTCCGGGGGATGTTTCTGCCATACCGTACCACTTCTGAGCCCATTGGGCACTCAGGAAAGAAAGATCACTGTCGTCAGTTGTCCATCCTCCCCCACCCTGGTTGATCTTAATAAATATTTTCTCTCCGCTTGTATAGGAGACCTCTCCCATCCCCTTCCTGCGGTTAAAGTCTGTAAAGAGACTGTCCCACGCTTCCTCCACCCTGTAGGCCCCGGTCAGTCCGAATACCACCTCTTCCAGCATGGAATTTATGACGGTCTGGTCATAATTTTGGGCAAGGAAATATCCGTCTTCTCCCCTGAACTGATCATCCTGGGTATTGGTGCAGTTCTCATCTGTGGCATCAGGGTTCCAGGCCCAGACAACCCGGCCTGGAAATATTCCCAAACCTTTCCCGTATGGCTTGTTCGCTGTGAAATCTTCTGATGAAATACCATCCACTGCTGAGGCCTTGTATGAATTCAATGTGAAAGTGGCAAGGAAAATGATAATGCCAGCCAGGTAAGCTGATCCGGCTGCCAAAAAACGGCGATGATGCAGGAATTTTCTGGTCCGGCGGAATAAAAACACAGATCCCGAAAGGGCAAGCAGGTAGACCATAAAACTGGACATAAACGGGGCGGCCACCCTCATACAAGGGTAACCGGCACGGGCCGGCTTGGGGATCACCCTCAACAGGAACCAGGCGGTTGACACCAGCCCAATGGCCATAAAACTTATCCGATAAGGGATCTTAAATCTGCGCAGCTTTTTAAAAAAACTTTGAAACTTCTCAGGTATACCTCTGTCCATATTATTGTTTGTTGAAATTTAATCTGCAATTAATCCCCGGCAGGATAGTGCTATGGCTCCTGGGATGTGCAAAGGTAATTATTAAGTTTCAAAGGATTATTCCAATTATCCGCCATATTGCTCAATTGCCAATCCTGTCAGCAATGACAGGCAGGATAATAATCTTTTTGTCATGTCAACTTTACTGAATATATCTGATCCATTCCAGCACCCGGTCCGGCCAGGTGGCCAGATGCCCTTTGCCTATGGCCAGGGAATAGCCGTGCCTGCCATAGGGATAGATATGCATCTCTGCCGTAATTCCATTTTTGAGCAATGCCTGATAATATGCCAGGCTGTTTTGTACAGGGACTCCCCCGTCATCCCCGGAATGAATAAGTATGGCCGGCGGTGTTTCTGATGTTACCTGGAGTTCATTCGAATAATATTTGACCAGTTCCGGGTCTGGATCTTCCCCCAGCAGGGCTGCCCTGGATCCGGAATGCCTGAATTCTTCTGTAAAGGAGATCACGGGATAGACCAGGATGGAGAAGTCGGGCCTGCAGCTTATCCTTTCCACCGGATCAGCATTGCCGGGGTCTCCCTTATCAAAATGGGTAGAAAGGGTGGAAGCCAGGTGCCCCCCGGCAGAAAATCCCATGATGCCTATCTTTCCGGGTTCTATATTCCAGGATTCAGCATGATAACGGACCATCCTGAATGCCCGCTGTGCATCCATAAGTGGTGTCTTATGAGGGACAATATTGCTTTTTGAATCGGGTAGCCGGTATTTCAGTACCATGGCTGCTATTCCCCGGGAACTGAACCATCGGGCAATATCGCTCCCTTCCCAGTCGTAGGCCAGGATATGGTATCCACCACCGGGACAGATCACCACTGCTTCTCCTGTTGCATTGCTTTTGGATGGCAGGAAAACTGCAATATCCGGATGTTGTACCAGGCTAAGCCGGACGATATTGGTGGTATCTGATTTCATTACCTCTCCACTCACCTTGTAATTCGGCGGATCTCCTTCCCATAGAGGAAGGATGAAATTCTGGGATTGGAGTATGCCCATTGTCAAGCATAGCAATAGTAAAAAGATTATTTTCTTCATGATTCAGATTTGTTTGAGATTTGTGAATTACGCTATAAATGGATTTTTATTCGAGAGAGCTGATCACAATTATCCTGTGACGTTCCTCTCCTGCTTTAAGGATATAAGTCCCGGTTTCGAGTCCCACAAGATCGAACGAGGTACTACTGGACCCCGGTAAAAGGTGTTCTGTCCTCATCAGTTTACCCTCCAGGGAATATAGTTCAATTTTATCGGTACCATTGACGATGTTTTCTATCCTGATCTGATCCATTGCAGGATTGGGAAAAATACTGAGCTCGGCTGTGGCTGGATTATGAATGCCTGATGACCCGTCAAATCCGAAAAACAGGATGGTCCCCTCGGCTCCCACTGCCCATGCATGTCTGTCATCAAGAGCATCAATATCGAACAGGTCCTGCTGTATATCCCATGACTGGTCCTCTACTGCCAGTCCCAGGAAACCATAACCTACGAAAAGGATGGTACCGGCTTCACCCACCACCCAGAAACCCAGTGGTTCAATGGCATCCACCGACCAGAGTGTATCCTCCCCCGGGTAATCGTATTCCAGGAAATTAATCCAATGATCTTTTGTAAAAAACAACTTGCCATCAGCCCCGACCATGCAGCCATACTCATCCCCAAGATTCACCATGTCATACATGGGTTTTTTCAGGTTGAAGATATTCATTGCCCAGGGTGACTCTCCCCTCCCACCTGTAATCGTGTGCATCATAATTGGACCCGGACCGCAGATATCCCCTCTTTCGGTATCTCTGAAATGCACGCTTGAAAATATACTCATTACACCTATCCCGGACTGTACGCCCCAGTTCTCACCACCATCAACGGTATGCAGCCTCAACCCCAATGTATCACCCACGAAACCAACCGCCCATCCCATGGTATCATTGATGAAAAAAATATCAAAAAGTTTCGCGTACAAATGCATATAACTCGTATCCCAGGTTCCTCCGCCATCCACAGTTTTCAAAATGGCTGCAGTATCATTAGCAGATGAGTTAACCCCAGCCAGCCAGCCTGTTAATTTGTCCTGGAAAAAGATCTTTCGCGGTTCAAATCTTTCCAGGGTATGCTGAACCTGCCAGGTAAGTCCACCATCAATCGTATGTATGACCGTTCCGGAATCCGACACGGCCCAACCATTCACACTATCTGCAAAACTTACAGAAACAAGGTTTTCCTGAATGGGACTTGTTTGTACATGCCAGTCCGGTTGGCCGAAAATGGCCAGGGGTAAAATAATAGTCGAAAAGATGACAAAGAAGGTCTTTCTTAATTTCATGATAGGGCTTATTTGTTTGTCCAATATCAAAATTTAAACATAATTGATGAAAGATGAAAATGAACATTGTTGATAAATCATTTTTGTGAATCTTTTTCTAATAACTCTATCTCCCTCTCGAGGGGAAAATCTGGAATTATTTTACATCTTTAAAAAAATCCACCCAACTAATATATCATGGCAAAAATTAAAGACATTGACAAAGTCCTGATCATCGGTTCAGGCCCTATTATCATCGGACAGGCATGTGAATTTGATTACTCTGGAACCCAGGCATGCAAGGCCCTGCGTTCACTTGGATACAAAATTGTACTGGTCAATTCAAATCCCGCTACCATTATGACAGATCCCGGGATGGCAGATGTCACCTATGTTGAACCCCTGAATGAGTTTGCCCTTACAGAAATCATTAAGAAGGAAAGGCCTGATGCTCTGCTTCCGAACCTGGGTGGTCAAACAGGACTCAACCTTTCTTCCCAGCTGGCAAAAAAAGGCATCCTGGAAAAATATGGTGTGAGGGTAATCGGTGTTAATATTGATGCCATTGAAAGAGGAGAGGACCGTACCGCTTTTAAGGAAACCATGAACCGCCTGGGTATTGAAATGCCAAAAAGTACGGCGGTGAATACTGTGAAAGACGCAGAAAAAATCGCTGCCGAGCTGGGATATCCTGTGGTGTTGCGGCCTGCTTATACCATGGGAGGTACCGGCGGTGGAATTGTTTACAATGTAGAAGAACTGAGGACAATCTGCAGCAGGGGTTTATCGGCAAGCATTGTTAACCAGGTACTGGTCGAAGAATCCGTACTGGGTTGGGAAGAACTTGAACTGGAGGTAGTCAGAGATGCCAAAAACCAGCTGATAACGGTATGTTTTATAGAGAATGTGGATGCCATGGGAGTGCATACCGGAGATTCATACTGCACGGCTCCCATGTTGACCATAAGCCCTGAGCTTCAGGCACGCCTGCAGAAATATTCCTACGATATTGTTAAGGCCATTGAGGTTATCGGAGGCACAAACGTACAATTTGCCCATGATCCTGAGACCGGCAGGGTTGTCGTGATAGAGATCAATCCACGTACATCACGTTCATCTGCCCTTGCTTCCAAGGCAACCGGATTTCCGATTGCCCTGGTATCATCCCTCCTGGCCGGGGGCTTAACCATGGATGAGATACCGTACTGGCGTGATGGAACACTTGAAAAATACACACCTTCCGGAGATTACGTTGTAGTGAAATTTGCCCGCTGGGCATTTGAGAAATTTGAGGGACTGGAAGACAAGCTTGGTACACAGATGCAGGCCGTCGGCGAAGTAATGAGCATTGGTAAAAATTATAAGGAAGCTTTTCAGAAGGCCATCCGTTCATTGGAGAACGGAAGATACGGACTGGGATTTGCGAAGGATTTTAACAAAAAGTCACTGGAAGATCTCCTGGCTTTGCTCAAGCATGCTTCCAGTGAGAGACAGTTCATAATGTATGAGGCATTGCGGAAAGGTGCAGATGTTGATGATCTCTTCAGAAGAACTTTTATCAAAACCTGGTTTATTACACAGATGAAGGAACTGGTGGACCTGGAAGAAGAGATCCTCAAACACAAAGTGGAAGGCACTGCCGGATGATTTGTTTATTCAGGCAAAAAAAGATGGATTTGCAGACAGGTATTTATCACAGCTGCTGGATTTGCCGGAAAAGGAGATCAGGGAAAAGCGGATTGCCCTTGGCATGGAAGAAGCATGGGAGGCTGTCCCGGTCAGCGGGGTTGAAAATGCAGCCTATTACTTTTCCACCTATAATGCACCCGATACAGTAGAAGTCAGTAAAAATAAGAAGATCATGGTCCTGGGAGGAGGCCCCAACAGGATAGGACAGGGCATTGAATTTGACTACTGCTGCGTCCATGCCGCCATGGCCATTCGCGAAGCAGGTTACGAATCTATCATGGTCAATTGCAACCCGGAAACGGTTTCGACAGACTATGACACTTCTGATAAATTATACTTTGAACCCCTGACCGTCGAGGATGTATTGAGTATCTATCACAAGGAGAAGCCGGAAGGAGTGATCGTGCAATTCGGGGGACAAACACCCTTGAATATTGCTGATGAGCTGGCTGAGGCTGGGGTAAAGATCCTGGGTACTACTCCGGAAACCATAGACCTGGCAGAGGACCGTGACCGTTTCAGGAAAATCATGAAGAAACTGGAGATCCCGCAGCCTGAATCGGGCATGGCCAGTACACTGGAAGAAGCACTCGAGATCGCCGAAAGGATAGGATATCCCCTGATGGTAAGGCCCTCCTATGTGCTGGGCGGTCGTGCCATGAAGATCATCCTGGATGAAGAGATGCTGGAACAATATGTGGCAGAGGCAGTTGATGTCTCACCTGACAGACCCCTGCTGATTGATATGTTCCTGGAAGATGCCATTGAAGCGGAAGCCGACGCCATCGCCGATGGCAAGGATGTTTATGTTCCTGCCGTCATGCAGCATATCGAATATGCCGGTATTCATTCCGGAGATTCTGCCTGTGTGATACCCCCGGTGATCATTCCCAAAAAACATGAGGAGACCATCAAGGAATACACCAGGAAAATTGCCAATGAACTGAATGTAGTCGGACTGATGAATATTCAATATGCCATCTATGATGATGTCGTCTATATACTGGAGGCAAATCCCAGGGCATCCCGGACCGTACCGCTGGTATCTAAAGTTTGTAATATTTCCATGGCCAAGATTGCTACCCAGATCCTGCTGGGACAAAAACTGGCTGATTTTGATCTGAGAGACAGGAAATTTCAGCATTTTGGCGTGAAGGAAGCTGTCTTCCCCTTTAACATGTTTCCGGGTGTTGATCCTTTACTCGGACCGGAGATGCGGTCGACAGGTGAGGTCCTGGGACTATCTGACAATTATGGTATGTCATTCTATAAATCGCAGGAGGCAACAGGGACCAGCCTGCCCATTGAAGGTACTGTTCTGATTACCATTGCGGAACGGGACAAGGACAAGATCCTGGAGTTTGCCAGGAATTTCCAGGACATGCAATTTAAAATCCTCGCCACTGGAGGCACACAAAAATTCCTGGAAGAACAGGGCATAGAAGCAGAATTCATTAAGAAGGTCCATGAAGGCAGACCGAATATCGTTGATGCCATAACCAATGGAAAGATCAATCTGGTGGTTAATACACCTTCCGGAAAACAATCCGAATATGATGATTCCTATATACGCAAGAGTGCTATCAAATATAAGGTGCCATATATCACCACTACCTCGGCCGCCCTGGCAGCCACCAAGGGAATCAAGGACAGGAGAAACGGGGCCTATAAAGTGAAATCACTGCAGGAATATCACGCGGATATCAAGGATTAAAACAACTCCACAGGTCCCATCATTCCAGCCGGATAAAAGGGTTGACCGGCTGTCCAGCGCTGGGCAGTGGGGTTATCCTTCAGGCTCTTTAGATAATTACCAGCGACGGTAGTTACTTTGATACTGATGCTGTTTTTCCCTTTCAGCAGAGATCCGCTGATGTCATAGATATGGTCGCCATACCACCTGACGCCGATATTTTTACCATTAACAGCCAGCTCCGACACGCCCTGAACATCTCCAAGATTTATGGTGGACAATCCTTCGGGTTCCTCCACCCTGAACTCTTTTTCATAAACCGCTACTCCTGCAAATGTTTTCAAACGGTTATATCTCTGGAAGTCAGCCAGTCTTCTCATGGAGGTTTCTCTCCGGCGTCCATTTACATGATGGAGTTTAAGCTTCCATGGCCCGTCAATTAATATTCCTTTACTCCCAGGCCTTAATAATTGATAAGTCTCACCATTATCAGTACTATCAAATACTAAAAGCATAGAGGATGAGGGCGCCAGCTCTATCTGAACCTCCTTTTTCCCCTTGGCCGTCGGATACCTGTATTTCTCCCCGCTTTCCGGATCCCATATCCATGGATACCTGTCTTTTGGCACTGTAAACTTCAGGGTGCTTGATATGTGGTTTGAAAGGCTCAGGTTGGCAAAAAAGAATATATCTGCTTCACCTGCCTTGTATGCTACCTGGCATAAATACCTGTCTGGCTTTTCGATGGATACCAAAGGCGCATGTCCTGTTGACTCCTGAAGGGTGGCATACCATTGAATGATATCATCACCTGGTCTGGGGTAATATATAATGTTATCCACGTGATTGTCAAACAATTTTTGAATGGCCTCTGCGATTTCTCCATCACTGGTTTCCATATTATTATACGATGCCGATTTAAAGGGTTTTTTTCCGATAAATACAACTTTCCCGCCGGCTGTGGAAAAGGCATCCAGGGATTGAATGGTCTGTATATCCATGGTTTCTGTCTCAGGGATCAGCAGGATCTCGTATGACCGCCCTCCATATGTCAGCTTGCCACTTCGGTAAGAAGCCTCATGCAGGATCTTTTCAGAAATATAATCACAACCATCCCCGTTGTTATGCACGGTCTCCCACAGATTATGCTGGTAATCGGGGTAATCGTGAGTAGGAAAGGGATCTCGCTGGGGACCGTGGATTAGCCAGAGATCTGTTAAAGGCTGCAGGATGGCCACGTTGGACTGCATGTCGGCGTTTTGGAATAACCATGATAGCCTGGTTTTGTAATCAGCCCACAATTTAAAATAGGGCCACCATGGATTGCGTTCATTGTACCAGGTGCCATATTGTACCCAGCCAGGATAGGGTGCTTCAGGAGGAGAATAATTGAATCCATGAAGGATGGAGTGAGTCACCCCTGACAGATTGCTCTGGTCCCCTGTGATCTTAATACGTTCAAGGGTGGCCATAAAAACCATCTGTGTATTGGTGATCTCTTCGCAGCTCACCAGCCTTTTCCCCGCCAGCCGGGCCCCGGAAGAAACAAATTTATTGATCATCCAGTAAGCCCTTCCCTTAGATCCCTTGTTCGGCAATTCACCACCAATCCCAGGTCTCAACCAGGTTTCACATTCCGGGATATCAATATCCATGCTGGTTTCCATGGGATGCATTCCACGTCCATAGGCTTGGACGCGGGACTGAACACCGTTTTCAAAACACCAGTTGTTAAAAACGTCGATAAATCTTTCCTTAAACAATTCCAGGCGGGTCCGGTAGAAATCCAATCTGACCCGGTTCAGCATGTCCATGACCTCAAAGGAAAATTCAGTCCCATAATCCTCTTCAAGGGGATTACCCATATGGCCAACTTTTTTAAGGACAAATGGCAGGTATGGCAAGAGGGCATACCCCCTCCTTTTTTCAAATTCTTCAGGCAGGTCGTCATTCCAGTTGGCCCCCTCAAGTTCCATACTGTCGCAGAACATGGCCCTGAAGTGGTCTCCCATGGGACCGATCTTCTCGGTCAGTACAGCGGACAGGCGATTCAGGTAGCGCTCCGCAGCGGGTTTGTTGTAGTGGTTCAGCACCGGGCCTGCTGCTCCGGGGGCTCCGTTGATGACAGCCATATACCCGGTAAGTTTGACAACGTAATAGAGGACATGTTTTCCTGCTGGTACATCCATGGTAATGACCTCTTCCTCCAATTGATCTGATAGATCAATCCCTGCTGCAAATTCATCGATTGATTCCGGCATCAGCCTCAACATCATCAGGTCCCGGTAGACTGTTTCATTTTTCGAATGGATCTCGGGATCCACTTTCTGCAGTAATTCCTCCCTTTGAAACTGGTGTTGTTGTTCACCTTCCAGGTCGATGGTTTCAATGGTTACCATCTGGGTCTGCTCTTCCTTTTCCAGGAATTCCCCGCCGAATGGCCAGCCCGACCCAACGATCATATCACAGATAATGCCTCTTTCACGGGCTCCCTGTAAAGCCACCTTCAACATTTCTATCCATTCATCACTCAGCCATTGCAGGGTTTCATAACCGACAGGATCAGCCCCAAAGGGGAATTTAATAGGATTGATCTCTACTCCTCCTATTCCGGCCTCCTTCATCACATCCAACTCCCTCAGGATCTCTTCTGCTGTTAGCCGGTCACCATTCCACCACCAGCGAACAAAAGGTCTGGCACTCATGGGCGGATCTTGAAAGCCCATGTACAGATCAGCCAGCGCCTGGTCACTGGTATCCGGGGGGGTGCAACGTTGTAACAACGCAGGTGATAGGATCAGTCCCGCACTACTCAGCGAACCCGTCCTGATAAAATCTCTCCTGTTAAAAAGCATCAATTGTTTTTTAAATCTGGTTTACAGCCTCGAACATGGCCACTATATTTTCTGCTGGCACATCCGCCAGGATATTATGAACCTGCTGGAATACAAACCCACCCCCCGGAGCAAGTATCTCCACCTGCTTTTTCACATGATCGGAAACTTCCTGCGGAGTACCTATCCGCAGAATGGTCTGGGTGTCACATCCACCACCCCAGAAGACAAGGTCTTTTCCAAATTCCCTCTTAAGGCGATCGACGGCCATATCGGTACAGGTAAACTGCACCGGGTTAATGGCATCGAGTCCCGCTTCAATCATATCCCTCAGGAGGGGATAAACACCCCCACAGCAATGAAGTCCCACCTTTATCCCGGGTTGCAGCTCCTTGGCCCTGTTCCATAGAATTTTGTGGCGGGGTTTGAAAAACTCACGGTACATTTCAGGGGAAAACATGGGTCCGGTCTGCATGCCCATGTCGTCACCGAAACCTATAATGTCAATATAAGGGCCTGCCGCTGAAAGATATTTCTCCAGGTTTGACAGGTGCAATTCCATTATCCGGTCGAGTAAGCGGTGTATTCTATCCGGGTTGGCTGCCAGCAGGAAAAGGAAATTGTCTATTCTGAACAGGAATTCTCCATTTTCCACCATGTTCCCGCCAAATGCCCCGTAGATGGCCCGGTCTGTCCCTTCTCTCAACTCCCTGGCCGTTTCCTCCCTGATCCGCAGGCCTTCCTTGTCCAGTCCCGCAGGCGCAGGAGGGGAACCAATCCTTGCCCACATCACCTGATTATAATAATACTCGAGATTTTCGAAGGTTTCATCATCACTCTCCAGCAGGGGAAAATAGGTCTGTTCAAAAAAGAGGGTCCCCTTTTTTTGTATACAGATCACCTGGTTTTCGTCACCCCTTACCACCCAGTCATCTCCCAGCTTTTCAACCTCAATAAAGGCCGGGATCTTACATGGAGTACCATCGGGAAGGGTCCAGTCCTGCCAGTAATCCTCCTGCTTGTAGAATTGGTGTCCCACATCCACCACATCCACACCGATGATATCCAGGACATCATCCTCGATCACTGCCAGCTGCTGGATAAAATCATATACATAAATATTTGAGGGCGGCAATCCCAGTATCTCCCGCAACCTCACGTAGGCCTGTGCCATGATACCACTCGAACGGTGTCCCCCGAAATCAATCGGGACCCGGTCCGGCTCAACATGGTTCAAGGCCGATAATACTCGCTCTCTTGATGTCATATATCCTGTTTTTTGTTAGTCAGAAAATCCATATTGATAGGCAGCGTCATACATGGCAATAATGTTTTCAGGAGGTACTCCTGCCTGTATGTTGTGAACATTATTGAACACATATCCCCCTCCCTGCTTGAAGATTTCGATATTGGCCCTGACATTCTTTTTCACTGTCTCTGTATCAGCGAATGGCAAAACATGCTGTGAATCTATGCCTCCTCCCCAGAAGACCAGCTCATTCCCGTAAACTTCCTTCAGAAATCCAGGGTCCATGCCCTTACCGGTTATCTGTACAGGATTCAGGATATCTATACCATTATCGAGCAGGTCCGGGATGTATTCAACACAGGAACCACAGGTATGATACCAGATCTTTGCCCCGGTAAGGGATTTGATATGTTGTACCAGTTTTTTTTGTCTGGGTTTGACCACCTCACGGTAAAAATCCGGAAGGAAAAGTGGTCCACCCTGTCCAGCCAGGTCATCACCTATCATCACCACATCAATAATGTCTCCGATCTCTTTCAAGAAACCTGTATAATAATCCAGCCAGAATTTCAGTGTCTGGTCCAGCAAGGCCTCACAAAATGCCGGGTTCTCAAGCATGTCTGTAAACCATTTTTCCATTCCCCTCATATACCAGCAAATCTCATAAACCACACCCCCTATACCGGTGGATATGGCAAAAGACGTACTTTCCTTCATCCGGATAGCCTCCTCTCTGACCCCCTGGAACCTGGAAGGATCACTCCCATCGGGAAAGGGATAGCTGGCAATGTCTTCAATATCTGCATCCGCAAGGGGATGATGGCTGATATCCATATACAGCCCATGCTCATCAGGCATGGACCAAACGACCCCGAATTCATCCCTGAGATCGTGCCAGAGATTGCCGTTCCTCAGGTTCTCCCTGATGGAGCCGTCAAAACCCGATGGCCCCCTGGCAGTGATGTACCTGAAATCGACATGTAAAAGCTGGAGGATCTCTTCGCTTGGCCTGACCAGTTGCTGGACAGGATCTAGCATGATAATCTCCTCATCCCGCTTCAGGTATTTCAGTAGCTCAATGTATGCTTTTTTATGGATCCCCGTTTGAAACCCACCGAGGTCGATAGGCACCCGGTCAGATTTCTGGAAGTTCAGGCTTGCATGTACCCTTTCCCTGGAGGTCATGTACTCTTTCATAGACCACTAAAGTTAAATCTCTTTTCGATTTAAAAAAAACTGATCAGCGTGTGAGCTTAACTTGAGATTACTGGTTGATCCTATAATTTGAGATCAACTCCTGATACCTCGGATGTGTTTTTAAAGGCGCAAAATGGATATCCCAATCCAACCAGGATGAGGATATCCAGGATGGAACTTTGAGAAGATATTCAAGTTGGTCCATGGCAAGTTCAGGTTCTCCAACCATGGTGTAGATAGTAGCAAGATCAATGAGCTGTTGTACCCCATAAACTGCGTCGACAGACATGGGTAATAATTCCACTCCTCTTTTCCCCTCTATTAAAGCATTGTCTTTTTGTCCTAAACCTGCATAGGCGATTCCAAGAGCACTGTGATACCTGGGATCATCTGGTATATCCCTGACCTTCCTTTGAAGTAGATTTACTGCTGTTTCATAATCCTCCCGGGCAAGCTTTTCTTTATTCAGGTGATCATATATCAAGGCTGAGAAAAGTTCCTTCGGCCTTGCAACCAGCTTATGATTAACGCCCCACACAAAGGTTTCATCCGTCATCAATTGAAGTGCTGCTTCGTAATTACCTTCACCAACTTCCTGGTAAAACCAGGACCATAAATACCACTCATGCTCAATTTGAATATTTGAGAGGACATTGCGGGACTCTTGGTCGGGTCCATTCCGGACCCAGATAGCAAAAACTTTATAAAGATAGGGCCAGGCTGCTTCGGGATCCATTGTGATGGCCCGGTTACAGGCATCAATGGCTTCTTCGTATCGACGCATAAACCATAATCCCAATGCCAGATCTGTAGGTATTGAAGGGTCCCGGGGACTCAGTTCACAGGCCTTCTCAAGTAATTCAATATATTCCTCCCAACGGCCAAGGGGCTCAAAGATGGCAGCCTTTTCAGTTAAAATCTCAACCGCATTCGGGAGATCTCTTTCAGCGATCTCCAGATGTTTAAGCGCACTTTTTTGATCCCTATAGGCATACAGATAGTAATACACCAGTGCAAGGTGAACCCTTGGCTGATTCGCTCCCAGTTCCAGGGCTTTGGTAGCTGCCTGCCTGGACATCAGTAAGCGGGATTCAGAAAGATCTTGTCTCAGATAAAATAACCTGGCATGGGATCTGGCCAATTCAGCATAAGCCAGGGCAAACCCCGTATCTATCTCCACAGCCTGTTGAAAGTTTTGCAACGCCAGGTTCCAGTTTTGCAGGGAAAAATGTGGCTGTCCGATATAGTACCGTCCTCTCAGGTATGCCTGGTAAGCCTGGAGATTATCCGTAGGCCTTGACTCCATTTTTTCAATCTCATCCGGGGAAAGAATAACTTTCAGCTCTTCGGCAATCTTCCTGGCAATCTCACTCTGGATGGAGAATACCTGTTTCCTTTCCCGGATATAATCCTCTGACCATATATGCTCATCATTTTTGGCATCAATGAGCTGTATCCATATCTTTAATTGGTTTTCCTCACATCCGACACTGCCCTCCACCAGATAATTTACGTTCAATTCCTCACCAATGACTGAACTGGTTTTTTCGGTATTCCTGTAATGATCGGATGAGGTTCTTGATCTTACAGTGAAAGGACTTGCCTTATGAAGATGATTAAGGATCTCTTCCCTGATGCCATCACAAAAATAAACCTGTGTAGAATCCCTGCTCAAATACTGAAAAGGAAGCACAGCTATCGTTTTCTCCGACTTTATAATGGTTTCAGCTCTTTGCCCGCTTCTGGTAATATTAAGTACGACCAGCGCTATAATGATCACCACACTTACATAGGTAGCAAGCTTCCATTTATTTGAGTCGGCAGGCTTGGCTTTCTCGTCAAGTTCACTGGATGGTTTTGTCTTTTTTACGCCACCCGGAGTAATATCATATATCCATGAAAATATGATGGTTATGACAAAACCAATTAAAAGGAGAATCAGTACAAATTTTATTGTCCCCTGGGGCAATCCTAAGGGATCAGCAATGATGTCCACCAGTTCCAGGAGTGCAAATGCTGCAGCGGCGTATACTGGAAAAACACCAACAACTTTTCTGCGCTTCAGCTCCTGCCAGAAATTCATAGGATTTTCCGGGTTTTAAAGGTTATGAAATTAGACCGAGTGATTTGTTAATATAAATGTACGGTACTTATGCATCAATGTCAATATGGGTTTGATTGAGCATTAATATACAGATTAGTCTTGAATTTCAGTTGTTCATTGCCCTGGATTTTTGTGTGTCGAAGAAACCAGCTGAAAATCTTTTGTACCATTACATTTTTACCGAGCAGAAAGTAGGACATATCTATCGTTCTATTGACCATCTTTTGTTTGGTATAATTGAGCACGGCTCCAAAATCACAGATCTTAAGTCCTTTCTCAAGGGCAAACTCAGTCATTTTTACATACAGGATATCATATGCGTGATGGGTGGTTTTCCGGTCCCGGTCAAAGGCTCCGTGTAATGCATTTAGGTATTTTCCGGTTTTGATGGCAGCCTGGTATCCCAAAAACTCCCCGTCCAGGGTGGCAATAAAATAATGCATACTGTCAATTTCAGTATTGCTGGTGGTCATTGCAGCATTGAGGTATAGATCCTGATAAGGAAGATAGAACACACTATTTTCTGAAGTAGAAATAAAACATTTCTTCAGAGAGGCCAATTGCTCATTATTAAGCTTCTGCTCTACCCTGGTATATTCTCCTCCCTTGTTTTTAAATACCTTCAGCTTGCGTTTAATGTTTTTAAAATCCTTCAGATAATCCTCAATGGATGCCATTCCCGAGCAGTCAATCAGGGCATGTGGCAGTGCAGGCAGGATCGATGCTCCAGAATACAAACCCGCATTTTCAGTATAATCAGTAATGATGGTCAGGACACTATTTTTTTTCAGGAAATGGCAGGCAGCCCTGTAAACCTCTTCAGCCATGCCAGGTGATCTTACAAATCCAGGATTGGACATCATATCCATGCAACATCCAAACTTGATCCACTGGTAATAAGGTATACTGAAAAGATTCATGAAACCGCTCAGCAATTTATTGTCAAAAAGTGCCTTCCCATACCCCGAACATCTTGTAAGCACAATTGCACCATAGAGTTCATTATCTGAGTATATTCTCAACATTAATGGCTGGGTATTTCTGACACCGGACCTGAAAAGGGAAGCAAAGACCTCCCATACGACCCTGTCCAGTTCATGAACATTCAGATAATCATCGAAAACAAGCTGCTCCGCAGGGGAAAGGTATCTATCGCTTAGCTCAAATGTGTATTTATCCATCATAAGATATCTTTTCTCCATAACCATAAACATCAACTGCATTGTTATGCATGAAATCACAGACAATATCCATCTGATTCTGCTCACCCACATACCAGGCAGAAAAGTTCCGGTCAAGCGATTCCATCAAAATCGTTTTTGAGATGAGAGATGAACCTACCGCCATTTCAATGCAGGTTGAATCGTTGCCCATGGTAATCTTGGATAGGGGCACATAATGGAGCCACTGTGCAAGGGATTCCCGCAGAAAATCAGGATTCAGAACCACCTGCCAGCATGTATCAATATAAACGTTGGGATATGATTTTGCCAGATGGCCTGCTTCCCGCTGATAGGGCCAGCAATGAAGCTGAACGATCTTTTGCTTCGGGTAATTCATGGCCAGTTTCCGGAGCGGTAGAGGATTGGAGTCCGGAAGGTTATGGGTACCCACATGTACCTGGTGTGGCCAGTTCAGTTCATTTGCCAGTTTGCTGCACTCATTTACCACCCAATTCTCAAAGATCATCTGTTCATTTCTGGTGAGATCCCCTGCAAATTTCACCTCGCGATCTCCGGGATTTTCAAAATCCAGGTGCCTCCGATAGGCCTGCAATTGCTTAATCCCCACACAAGCATTTTCCTTTGCCAGTGTGATCATTTTTTCAAGGAAATCACGCCAGGTTGCTGCATCTCCTGCTTCTGACCCAACTTTTTCGAACAGAGCCGACTTCCGGTCTGATTCATCCCAGAAGGATAAAAGGGGATCGATGCGCATAACGGTCCTTGTGAAGCTCAGTTCACGCCTGGCCAGCTCATTATCAATTGTGAAATAGAACTCCGGGTGGACAGGACGTATCAGCTCGGTGAACCCGACCCTTTTCATGGCAGTTTCATACCAGTCGAAAAGGGAATTGTAATTTTCGGCTATGGAAAAGCTCAATTCCAACATATTGGCTTCATTCGCAAGATCATGGTAGCCATCATATAAATGTTCAATACCCAGACGTGTGGTCAGGAAGGTGCCTGTCATGCAGTTCTCCTTGAGGATTTCCTTAAGCAGGGATAAGGCCTTTCTGGGAGACTCACCCACTAGCTCCAGGATATTTACAGTCAATCCTTCTTCTGTTTTGAATTTCCCGGGATTTATTCCGGTTCCCTGAAGGTTACCGGACATATATGGATCGATGAGCAAATTTATCAGGCTGGTAGGGCTTTTTGGAAGGGTGCCAGCTTTCATATCAGCATTGAACATCCCCGGGACACTGCCGAGGGTGGAAATACTTCCCCAATGTTCATGGGAACAGAAATTCGGGATTTTGTCTAGTTCCTCATTGATCTTCAATGAAGATGGCTCTACGCTTGAATACGGGGATGAAAGCAAGGTGGCCGGGTATAACCCTGGCATTACGGAAAGGAAATTTCTGCGGTCCATAATATCTGGATAAGGGTATTATTACATATTCTGGATAAGTTAAAGAATAATCCATTCGTGTCAAATAAATCCATGTTCTCATAATTTCTTAAATTGTACATTTTATTTTGAGTTATGACCAACCTGTACCTGCTTCGACTGCTACCGGCACTGCTGGTGATTGTTTCACTTTCCTGTAGCAGAAACCCGGATTTTTCTTCCGGGAAAGATTCATCTGCCTGGCCTGAATTAACAGCAGCCATGAAACCCTGGACAAGGTGGTGGTGGATGGGAAATGCTGTGGATAAAGAGAACATCACCAGGCACCTGGAAGAGTTTGCCGAAGCAGGGATTGGCGGTGTGGAGATTGCGCCTATTTATGGAACCAAAGGCTACGAAGACCATTTCCTCCGGTATCTTTCGGAAGATTGGATGGAAATACTGGTCCATACCCTTAATGAAGCTGAACGGCTTGGATTGGGGGTGGATATGATCCTGGGAACAGGATGGCCCTATGGTGGGCCCCAGGTCGAACCCAAATATGCTGCCGGTAAGCTCTACATACAAAGCTTTGAGCTCAATAAAGGGGAACGGATTATCCAAAAGATATCCGTTGGTGAAGATGAACAACCTGACCTGGCTAAGGTTCAGAAATATATTTGCATTTTATGAAGGGGGTGAAAAAACGGATCTGACCGGTCAGCTGACAGGGGATCAGATCGACTGGACCGCAGATCAGGATTGTATGCTTTATGCAATTATTTCCGGAAAAACCGGCCAGCGGGTTAAAAGAGCTGCCCCCGGGGGGAGGGATTTGTACTGGATCACTTCTCGAGGGAAGCACTTGAAGATTATCTCCAGCCTTATGAGGATAGCCTGGGTTTGGCCCGGGATAAGCTGAGGGCTGTTTTCAATGACAGCTATGAGGTATATCAGGCCAATTATACCCCCGAATTTTTGGATGAATTCCAGCAAAGGAGGGGGTATGATCTGACCGATCATCTTCCGGCCCTTTATGCCCGCGCAGAAAGTGAAGACCTTACCAGGATCATCAGCGATTACCGGCTTACCCTCTCTGACCTCTTACTGGAGAATTTTTCGACAAATTGGACAACATGGGCAAATGAATATTCCTTTAAATCCAAATTCCAGGCACATGGTTCTCCCGGGAACCTCATAGACCTGTATGCGGCAGCAGATATCCCCGAAACTGAATCTTTTTATGCCACGAAATTCGACATCCCCGGATTCAGGTGGGAAGAATCAGACGCCAACATTGCTGACCCTGACCACATCATGTTCAAGTTTGCTTCTTCAGCAGCCCATATTGCAGGCAGACCGCTTACATCATCCGAAACATTTACCTGGCTCAGAGAGCATTTTAAAACCGCCTTATCTCAGTGTAAACCCGAGGTAGAACAACTCTTCCTGGCTGGGGTCAACCATACATTCTTTCACGGATCAACCTATTCCCCTGATGAAGCTGATTGGCCGGGCTGGAAGTTTTATGCTTCCGTGAATTTTGCACCGAATTATACGATCTGGGAGGACGCCCCCTCCATGTTTACCTATATAATGCGTTGCCAGTCCCTCCTGCAATCCGGAGAACCGGACAATGAACTGCTCGTATACTGGCCTTTTCATGATGCCCTTGATGTAGACAAGGACGGAGAACTCCTCCTGCAGCTAAGCATACATAACAAGAATGACTGGCTGGTACCAACCCCATTCTATCAAATGGTCCGCGAATTGACTGACAAGGGTTATTCAATCGATTTTATCAATGACAGTTACCTGGCAAAAGCCAGGGAAAGGGGCGGGGAGATACAGGTACCGGGTGGAAGATACAAAGCCCTGATCGTACCTGATTGCAAAAACATGCCCCTGCCGACCTTTGGCTACCTGACCCGTTTGCATGAGGAGGGGGCAAATGTATTTTTTACCGGACTCCCCGAGTCTGTTCCCGGTTACCACAATCATACCGAACAGACATCCAAATTGCTGGATATGATCGATGAAGAAAAGGGAGAACTGGCCATTACTGACATTATCGCACAGGTCCTGACCAACATGGGAATCGAAGGGGAAAAGATGGTTGATGAGGGACTCCGTTTCATACGGAGAGAAATGAAAGACGGAAAGGTTTATTACCTGGTTAACCATACACCGAATGAAATAGACGGGTACATCACCCTTGGCAGTCCTGCAAAATCAGTCCTCATCCAGGATCCCCTGACCGGTGATGTCGGGGAGGCCATTATATTGTCCCGTAACGGGCATACGGATGTTTACCTGCAGGTCAAGCCGGGCCAGGCAGTTTTCCTGCGGACCTATGATACAAAACTGGATGCACCTGCCTGGGAATACTTAACTGAAAGCGGTAACCCCGTGGAATTAACAGGTCCCTGGGTTGTGCGTTTCATCTCCGGCGGCCCCCGCATCCCGGATGATATCAGAATGCCCGAACTGCAATCCTGGACAAGCTTTGGTAAAGATGCTGAAGCCTTCAGTGGAACAGCAAAATACAGCATACAGTTTGAGAACCCGGACCCAGACGTGGCTGCCTGGTTGCTCCAGCTGGGGGATGTCAGGGAGAGCGCCAGGATATGGATCAATGGAGAATACCTGGGTTGTCTCTGGGCCAACCCTTTTGAAACGGAGATCTGGAAATTGCAGGAGGGGACCAATACCCTGGAGATTGAGGTGACCAATTTGTCAGCCAACCGCTTGAGGGACCTGGAACTAAGCAGGGGTGAATGGAAAATATTTTACGATATCAATATGGTGGACCGTCACTATAAGGAATTTGACGCCACCGGCTGGGATCCCATGCCATCGGGGCTCCTGGGCAAGGTCAGGATCGTCCCGCTGAAACCAAAGATTTAAATGATGAGATATCTTTCAACCCTGATTGTTTTTACCGGTGTACTGGCATTTACCGGAATACTCGCTTTTACAGGTTGTTTTGCACAGGAAAGGCAGGAATGGACTGATTGGCGTGGAGAAGGGCGGAACGGTGTGTGGAACGAAAAGGGTATCATCAGCGCATTCCCCGGTCAGGAGATCAAATTGAAATGGCGGATACCTCTGGGATCAGGCTATTGCGGTCCCACAGTATCAAAGGGCAGAGTTTACATCATGGACAGGGTCACCAGTCCACAAGAACAGGAGCGGGTTCGCTGTTTCGACGCTGAAACAGGCAGGGAATGGTGGACCCATACCTACGATTGCCGTTATGAAGGGGTAGGTTACCAGGCGGGTCCCCGGGCAAGTGTTGTGATCGATGGAGGAAGGGCGTATGCACTGGGAACCATGGGACATCTGCATTGCCTCGATGCCGTGAGCGGGAAAATTATCTGGAGCAGAGATATGAACAATGAGTATGAAATTCAGATGCCCATCTGGGGCATAGCTGCCGCCCCCCTCATTGTGGATGACAAACTGATCCTCCATATCGGTGGCAGCAACAATGCCTGTATTGTTGCACTGGATAAAGAAAGCGGTAAAGAGATATGGACAGCATCCGGTGACCGGGCCTCCTATACTGCCCCCTACCTGACCACCCAGGCAGGCAAACAGGTTGTGGTTGTATGGACAGGGGATCACCTGAATGGCCTGGCACCTGAAACAGGGGAAATATACTGGAAGATCCCATTCAGGATCAAAATGCAAATGGGTGTCAGCACGCCGGTACGCTATGGGAATTATCTCTTTGTCAGTGCCTTCTTTGACGGATCCCTGCTGGCTGAAATCTCTGATAAAGAAATGACTGCTAAAATTAAGTGGAAAAGGGGTGGTGCAAATGAACGGAATACAGATGCCCTACATTGTGTCATCAACACGGCGGTCATCCGGGACGGATATATCTACGGCATTGATTCATACGGGGAAATGCGCTGCCTGGAGCTGGAAACCGGAGACCGGGTCTGGGAAAACACCTCGGTGGTCAAAAAAAACCGGTGGGCCAATGTCCACTTTATCCAGAACGGGGAAATCACATGGATGTTTAACGAACATGGTGAATTGATCATCTCGAGGCTCTCCCCCAAAGGATATGAAGAGATCAGCAGGGCCAGGCTCATTGAACCGACTACAGAGCAGTTAAACCGCAGCGGCACAGGGGTTACCTGGACCCATCCAGCCTTTGCCGGGAAGCATGTCTATGTCAGGAATGACAGGGAACTGGTCAAAGCCGACCTGAGTAAATAATTACCTTGAATCAAGCGTTGCCTGGATCAGTCCTGCCACTTCAGTATGCCCGTTGTTGCGGGCGAACAAAGCAGCTGTTTCCCCGTCTATGTCCTTCAGTGCAGGATCTGCACCTCTCTCTATAAGGAGTTTTACAACCTCCAGTTGTCCCTCGGCAGCAGCATGCATCAGTGGAGAGAAATGCTCATCATTATCGGTAATATTCGGGTCAGCATGATGGTCCAATAGTAGTTTAACCGTTTCGACAAAGGGGCCGGTAGATGCGAATAACAATGCCGTACGCCCCATTGGATCCCTGGTACCGACCCCGGCTCCTTCATCAAGAAGCAGGCGAACGATTTCAGTATGCCCGTTGAAAGAGGCATACATCAATGCCGTCCGTCCCTCATTATCAACATCATTCAGATCTGCACCCTGCCTTAACGATTCCTTAACTTTTTCCAGCTCCCCGTTTAGGGCAGCATCATACATGACTTTCTGATCTACCGCTGAATATTGCTGGGGAGCAGGTGGTGTACCCCCTGGTGGAGGTTGAGCCGGCAGGGTTGCAGATGGTTCCGGCAGACCGGCAGGGGTGCTTGATTCAGCGGCCTTTTCTCCCTTCCCCTTACAATTCATCATACCAGTCGAAAAAACCAGCAGAAGGGCAAGAAGGACTGAAGATAGGGATGATACAAATCTTTTCAGGCTCATTATATGTTTTTTAATATCTATTCCTTTGGAACGAAGGTAATAAAAAGATCGGTTGGACATACCCCATAATTAGCCAAAGCCAAAGCTGAGCTAAGGCTAGAGTGCTATTAATGTTTTCGGGAGCCCCTGGTATTACCATGATGGACTTTATACTTATCGCAGATACCTCCTGATCGAATAATAATATGCCGGGGCCCAATTCAATTGACTGCTCATGGAAAAAGATGTAAAATATCGGATTATTAGCATATAAAGAGAATAAACAGATAAAATATATCTATTAGGAGATATTTATTATCCAAAACAACATCTATTTAGTTAATAACTGGATAAAATATGTCTCTTTCGAGTTTTATTCATCCTTGCTGTCGATATCAGCTCTGTCTGTACCAGATACAAGTGACTGGAAGCTATTTCCAGATCCTGAGAAAGTATCCTCATTTTCTTTTGCTTTTCACTTTGGAAAATCCCGAAATCAAGGTCCAGCCTACAAAGCAGAGAAATCTATAGGAATTATTGGTCCAAAAAGATCGGGTCTTGACATTGGCCGGATACTTCCGTATCTTACGGTAAGCCCCAAAACCTTACTATCATGAAAAAATATCTGTATCTATCCCTTACGCCGGAATCACTGGTAGCGTCCCAGCTCCCACCGGTTGATTTTGGTAACTATCTGGCTGTGGGAACCCGCAAACGGATCCGTGGACAGGCCATATTTATTGAGCTGGATATCGAAAAAATGGAAACCCTTCCCCAGGATTACCTGGATGAAAGGCTGGTACCCTACGAAGACGGAGAACCTAAAAGGTCAGTCTTTATTTCCATTTACAGGGTCATGGAAAACGTTCCAATAGATGCCATGAAAAACCTTTTCCTGGTGACCGATGACGGGAAGGTCCTCGAACTGGAGTCAAGTAAATATAAGCCCCCTTCGAAAGGCCTGGTTCATCTTTACCAGCAGTTCAATCCCATTACCACCCGTGTTGCCAGCAAATTATCACCTCCCGAATTCATTAATTTCCTAACAGATCCAAGCAAGCCTGTATATGCACCAAAGATTTTTTTCGTGGAACTAAAACTGGGCAAGCTGGCGAGTGATTCCTATGCCCCACTGCATGACCTGCCCTATCCGAACCCTGACCACCTAAGGGATTGCCTGGACAGGTTAAAATCATCCAAGGAAAGGCTGACCAAAACAGTCATTCGTCAATTCAAAGGAGATCTCTCATACAGGACTGTCAAAGATGGATTTTTCATCGGTGAAACCGATAGATTCCTATATTATCCCTTCCCTTCCATTGAGGATCTCGAGGATAAATATTACTACTGGTGGAGGTCAGCCCTAGTCCAGTGTTTTTAGATTAACCTATTTAAATCCCCTAATCTTTTTTACAATGAACGATTTTCCCTCAAACCTGAAAAATCGCCGTGAATTCATGAAACAATCCGGACTCGCGGCCCTGGGTCTGATGACCTTCCCTTCCCTGCTCGGATCGTACCGATTTGCAGCCAGTCCCGATATACCGCATTTTGGTCCTGCCGGAAACTATACCCCCAGGATCCGGGCAGCGTTCATCCGGCGTGAGGAAGACTACGGAATGCGGTGGCCCGGAGAGATATACGATGGTGAAGCAGCTCGCAAAAGGTATATTGAAAAGATCCGGGCATCAGCAAAAAAACTGTGTATTCAGGCAGACATTACATCCAAACCCATCTATTCCCTCGAAGAAGGTAAAAAGTGGATACAGTCAGCCGTTGAAGAGGAGGCAGATGGCCTGTTGCTGGTCACACTGGACAGGCAAGAACATACCTGGCCAACGGTAGGAAAAGCCATTGACAATAAACTTCCGGTAGTGGTATTCTCACCCCTGGGTTCTTCCTTCACTACCAATACCAGCCTGTATAATAAAAAGGATGGAGCCTTCATTGCCTCTACTGATGATTTTACCCAGGCTGAGTTTGGGATGAAAATGCTGAAAGCTGGCGCAAAGATCCGGGAAACCAGATACCTGGTCATCATACAAGGGATTGATGAGATTTCAGAAGTCTCGCTGGACCATTTCGGGACCAAACTCAGGTTTATCCCGGCCGGCTATTTCATCGATCAGTATAAAGACCTTACAAACAGTACTGAGGCCAGGGATCTTGCCCGGATTTTCATGAGCAACGCCAATCATATACATGATGCGAGCGAAGAAGATGTGATCAACGGGGCCAGGAGCTATTATGCTGTGACCCGGCTTTTGGAACAGGAGAAGGCAGATGCTGTGACAATGGACTGCCTGGGTGTATTGGGACCGCTGGAGATCAGCCTTCCCTGCCTGGCATGGTCAAAGCTGAATGATTCCGGTATACCGGCAGCCTGTGAGGGAGACCTCGAAGCCTGCCTCACACATTGTGTGGTTCAATACCTGTTTGAAAAACCGGCCTTCCAGCAGGACCCGGTAGCTGAAACAGCAAAAGGATGCCTGATCGGTTCCCATTGTAGTTGTCCCACAAAGCTGGCTGGATTGGATAGGGATCCGGAACCATATTCCATCCTGAACCACCATGGCAAACGGGATGCTACCCTTAAACCAGAATGGAAATTAGGACAGACCGTAACGGTTGCCGATCTAATCCTTCCCGTAGCACAAAACTCACTCAGGAAACCCCAGGTTGAGTATACGGAAGGCAAACCAAAAATGCTGATATCCACCGGTGAGGTAGTGGAACAAAAATCCATTCCTCCGGCAGGAGGATGCGTAGTGGCTCCCATGGTTAAATTGCATGGAGTTGAAAGCTATCTAGACTACCCCGGATTCCACCAGATGTTCTTTTATGGAGATCACAGGCAAGAGCTGAAACAATTCAGCCAGCTTTTCGGGATCACACCGGAGGAAATCTAATAAATAATGAAAATAAATAAGAAAAAAATTCTGCTACCTGGAACACTTATTAGTTTATCCATTTATCCTCATTTTACATTTTAGCAAATCTCATTTGATAAATACAGAACAAAATTCTAAATAGCTGTTTATTTGTTAATTATATATATAAAAAAAGTAAATATTTGACAATATGAAAATAATGCAAGAGAGCTTTCACCTACTTCCAAACAGTATTAAAATCAGTGCCTTTAATTCCACTAATTTTATGAATTTTAACGATTATCATATATATTTATAAACTTGAACTGTTGCTCATAGCTTCTCAACACACACAAATCACACTCACACTCGCAACTTTAGGACCTTAACCTGATTTATGATCTAACCTAAAACCCGGATGCCTATGATAAAAAACTGACCCAACCAACAGCAGTTTATGATTCCATACTTTCTGCTGATTATTGACCTATATACAAACTATCTAATCTAATTTAATTAACCTAAATTGTTAAACGTATGAGATGTATTACCAGATTATCTGGGAGGCGCCTGAAGCAGTTGCGTTCCCATAAAATTTTAAAGGTATTACGAACTGTCTTTATTCTATTTACGTTTCAGTTATTTGTCATGAGTGTTGCGGCGCAACCGGCCACCATAACTGGAACCATTACCGATGCTGATGGAGAGACCATTATCGGGGCTAACATTATGATCAAAGGTACCACCATCGGGACTATCTCCGATGTGAATGGGCAATTTACCCTGGATGTCGATGATCCTTCGGTAACACTCGTGATCTCATTTGTCGGATACTCCACACAGGAGGTCGTTCCGGGAGAGCAGCAGGTGCTCAGTATCACCTTGGCAGAAGACATGGTGGGACTGGATGAAGTTGTTGTCGTTGGCTACGGTACCCAGAAAAAAGTGAACCTGACCGGAGCTGTGGGTACAGCCTCTGGTGAAGTGTTGGAAGACAGGCCCATTGTAAATGCCGGGGAAGGTTTGCAAGGCATCATTCCCAATTTTAATATCACCATCCGGAACGGAGACCCTGCAGACACCCGCACGAATTTTAACGTAAGGGGATATGAATCGATCAACGGGGGTGATCCACTCATCCTGATCGATGGTGTTCCGGGAAACCTTAACAGACTGAACCCGAATGACATTGCAAGCGTAACTGTATTAAAAGATGCTGCCGCTGGAGCGATCTACGGAGCCAGGGCGGCTTTTGGGGTAGTCCTGGTTGAAACAAAAAAGGGAAAAGGAAGAAAGCCAAATGTTTCCTTATCAGCAGAATTTGGAATGGCCAAACCCATAATGTTCATAGATCCGATCACCGATCCATACCAGTACGCACTGGCAAGAAACGTTGCCAGCCAGCGTTCCAACGGAACCGACGCTTATAATGAGGAGAGGCTTGCTGCATTTCAAAAATGGAGTAATGACCCCACTTTTGAAAATGCCTGGACGATCGAAGAGGGAATACTTCGTTTTAATGGTTACAACGATTATCAGAACATGCTGTTAACCGACTTCGCCCCGCAGCAGAAATACGACTTCAATGTTTCCGGTGCCACTGAGAGCGCAAGCTATTATGTTTCTTTCGGTTACCTGAACAAGGATGGATACCTCAAGAACAAAGATAAGAACGAAAATTTCAAACGGTATAATGTGATGCTGAAGGGCGACTTTAAAGTCAACAAATGGTTGTCTGTTGACAGCAGGGCATTGATTTCCACCGAACTAAGTGATAAACCACATTTCTACAATTGGGATGTGAACATCAACACCACGGCACGTGTAAAACCAGATACCCCGATCCAATTCCCGGACCTTCCGTATTATTTAACCCCGGGGGACCATGACAATTATTTACCGTTAATAGGGAAGTATTTTGGTTCAGTCAACTTCTTAGAGTACCTCACAAATGGGGGGCGTGAAACCTTTACCAAAACCAATGTGACCCTGACACAGGGAGTAACGCTCACACCTTTCAAAGGTTTTAGCATCAGGGGAGACTTCTCATACTCCCTCTATAACCGGGCTTTCCAGGATGTGGCAAGCAAGGTCGAAGTAATTAATAGTACTGCTCCCGATCTCGCACTTGCTCCTGCTGATCTCGTGAATAACGGATTCAGCGGAAATGACTGGATCAACAACATCTCTGACAATAACCAGTATTTTGTGTTTAACACCTATGCTGATTACACCATTGATCAGGGCTCCCATTATTTCAAAGCCATGGTTGGTTTCAACCAGGAATGGGGAAATAACCAGATGGTCCGTGCACAGGCATACAGCCTGATCACACCACAGGTCCCTGACCTGAATGCGACGGTTGGTGCCCAGGAAACCTATGGAAGTAAGTCAGATGTTGCCCTGAGGGGTGTTTTTTACCGGGTGAACTACATCTTTAAGGATCGCTACCTGGTGGAAGCCAATGGACGGTATGACGGGACCTCCAGGTTCCCGAAAGACGACCGCTTTGGATTCTTCCCTTCCTTTTCTGTTGGATGGAGGCTATCAGAAGAAGCGTTTATGAGTGGAACATCCGGCTGGCTGGATAACCTCAAAGTACGCGGCTCTTACGGAACTCTTGGAAACCAGTTGCTGGGAAGCAATTATTATCCATATATTCCGACCATGGGAATCGGCACATCACCGATCATGCTGTCTGCAGGCCAGAGATCACCTTATGTTAGTGCAGCGGGACTGGTAAGTCCGACATTAACATGGGAGACCGTTGTCAACAAGAATCTCGGGTTGGACTTCACCATGCTTGGCAACAGGCTGGATTTTTCTTTCGATATCTACAGGAGGGATACCAAGGACATGTTAACGGATGTTACCTATCCTGATATCCTGGGTACTGATGCACCCGAAGCCAATGCAGCCGATTTAAAGACCACTGGCTGGGAAGTTGCGGCCACATGGAAGAACAGGATCAATACCAACTGGAACTATGGGGTGACGCTTGCCCTCTCAGATAATAGAAGTGAGATTACCAAGTATGATAATCCGACCAACTCAATCAATGAATATTATGTCGGATATGTCATTGGTGAAAGATGGGGTTATGAAACCGAGGGTATCTTCCAGACCGAAGGAGAAGTTGATGCCCACGCTGACCAGTCCCAGGTGGGCTCCAACTGGAGACCTGGGGACATGAAGTATGCAGATCTGAACGGAGATGGGGAAATCACCGCCGGCAGCCAAACGCTGGACGATCCGGGTGACCGGAAGATCATTGCCTATGAATCTCCAAGATTCAGTTATGGGCTCAATGGCAACCTGGGATGGAAGAACTTCAGCCTGAATCTCTTTTTCCAGGGTGTTATGAAGTATGATTACTGGCCGCCCAACGGTAACTGGGTAGCTTTCTATCCCTACAATGCAGGTCATGTAGAGAATTACTACCTGACAGATACCTGGAGCCCGGAAAACCCGAATGCATATTTTGCCGCACCTCACTTCTCAACAGATACCAAGAAGAATATCGTACCTCAGAGCCGCTATGTGCAGAACGGTGCTTATATCCGCCTGAAAACGATGACATTGACCTATAACCTGCCTTCCGAATGGGCCGGTAAGGTAGGAATGCAGGCTATGCGTGTCTATTTCTCCGGACTCAACATGTTCGAATATACCTCCATGCGTAAGCCCCTTGATCCTGAGGTACGGCCAACGCTGACCCAGGAATACTACAAGCAGCGTATCTATTCTATAGGTCTGAATGTTACATTCTAATAACCAAAAAATCGAAAGAAAATGAAAAAGCATATTATAAAAATAGGTTTGGTTGTTTTTGCAACATTTTTGACTTTAAGTTGCAACGATGATTTTCTGGATAGAACTCCGCTGGACGAGATCAGCAATGAATCTTTCTGGAACACGGAAAATGACCTGCAGGTTTACAATAACGGTTTGTACCATATTGCCAGAAATGATGATTATGTACCAATTTTAATGGCATTCGACGATGGTTTTGACAGCCACAAGTATACCAGCTGGAACCTGGACTGCTTCAGTGATAACATTGCACCAAGGCACAACAGGCTTAATGAGTTCCAGCGGAAACGTGCGGGCAAACATACTGTCACACCTGGTAGAGCCTGGTTTGGCTGGGGGGGATGGGACTTCCTCAGAGCCATTAATGTCGGTATGGATAATTATGGGTCCGCGGAAGTATCTGATGAAGTCAGGAATAAATATATCGGTGAAGCGCGCCTTCTGCGGGCTTGGTTCTATCATGATAAAGTACGCAAATTTGGTGATGTACAGTGGGTAGATACAGAATTAAATGTCGACGATGAAGATATCCTCTACGGTACGCGGGATGACCGTCAAACCGTAATGGCAAATGTCCTGGAAGACCTGAATTTTGCCTGTGCAAATATTCCGGAGGACTGGGGTGATGGAAATGCACCGGGCAGGCTTGACCGCTGGTGCGCCCTGCTGGTAAAAGCAAGGGTTTGCCTGTGGGAGGGCACCTTTCGCAAATACCATGGTGTTGGATCCGATGCCGATATGTGGTTGGGTGAAGCCGCGTCCGCAGCCCAGGAGATCATGGACAATGGTCCGTATTCCTTGTATACGGGTGATCCTGATGGCAACGATTACAATGCCACCCACCGGGCGGAAGATCTTTCCGGTAACCCGGAAGTTATGTTCTGGAGAAGATACCAGCTGGGTATTTACGTCAACAACGCCCTGAGTTATCACAGGAGCTACAATGGCGGAGCTACAAAAAGCATGGTTGAAGACTATCTCTGTACTGATGGACTGCCCATTAGCCTTTCACCCCTGTACCTGGGGGATGAGGTTTATGAAAATATCTGGGAAAACCGTGATCCAAGGTTAAGGCAGACCGTATTGCATCCTGAAGACCAGCCATATTATATATATGGGAACAATATTCCCGAAGATTACCAATATCCCAGAGTACAGGGTGTTACTGGCGGTGGACAAAAAACCTATACCGGGTACCATATTATAAAAACGTTTAATAGAAATGGCGCATATAACACCTATAATACTTCAGTAACGCCGGCCATTGTATTGAGGTATGGCGAAGTACTGTATAACTCTTGCAGAGGCAAAGGCGGAGCTGGGAACCATTACCCAGGAGGATCTTGACGCAACCGTCAACGCACTGCGCGACAGGGCGGGACTCCCGGTCGAGGCACATCTGATTCTTGGCGCTGAGCCCGTGGATCCGCGATATACTGCCTGGCATAGTAATCCGCTCATCATCGAGATCCGCCGTGAAAGAAGGGTGGAACTGTTTATGGAAGGTTTTCGCTACTTCGATTTATTGCGCTGGAAGTGGGGCAAGATGCTGGAGAATAAGGACTATGGGCATGCGCTGGGATGACGCAAACAGTACCAGGTTTGACCCGACAGGTACGGTAACGGTTCTGACTTCCGATGTGGATGGAGTACCATACCTCGACGTATACAAGGGTACGGATTATGAGACCCCGGAATTTGACGAATCCAAGCATTATTTATGGCCAATTCCCATCAATGCGATTTCACAAAATCCAGACACTCGGACAAAATCCGAACTGGTAATAATCCTGTTGGAATGATCCATAAATAAAACGATAGACAATACATATCGTTGTTGAATAGACAAAGCCGTAGTTACCCAGGTAATTACGGCTTTGTTACTTGTCTCAATTTACCAACCTGAAAACTATTTATTAATGAAGATTGTAGGATTGATACTGTTTTTCTTTTGTCTGTTGCCGAAACACGGGCAGGCATTTCCAGGCAATGAGCCTGTAAACCACCAGGAAAATCAAAAATCGGGGACTGAATTGCTCCTGTCCAGGCTGGAACTAAATGGTCCAGGATTGTCCCGGGTCAAAATATCTGCCGACAATCCGGAAAAATCAGTCGCAGCCTTACTGGCTTACTTCCGGGACCGGAGCAATGTCAAACATCCAATTGACCGGGGATCAAAAGAAGAATTTTCAGGCAATATAGCCACTCAGCGGGACTTAAAATATGCCAATGAAGCCCTTGAGCACATATTTGTCGGCCAAACAGCTTACCCTTCCCATTTTTGTGGTGAAGATATTGACTGGAATACTCGCCCTGTACCTGATATGGAATGGGTCTGGCAATTGAACCGGATGTATTTCTGGAATGCCATGGGAAAGGTTTACTGGCATACCGGTGAAGAAAAATATGCGGAAGCATGGTGTGAACAGGTGCTGGACTGGATACAAAAAAATCCCAATGACAGCGAGCACAAATATGCATGGCGCTCCATAGAAGCGGGTATCCGTGGTTACAACTGGACCGGCTTGTATCAGCGTTTCCTGGATTCACCCAGTTTCACACCGGAAGTTCTGGTGGCTTTTCTGAATAGTTGCTATGACCACGCTGAGTATCTCATGACCATATACCGGACCCGCAGCAACTGGGGATTGATGGAAGCTGAAGGAATGGCATTTATTGCAATGACATTCCCGGAATTCAAGGAGTCTGAAAAGTGGAGAAAGGAAGCCTTCCGCCGCTTAAATAATGAAATTAATATCCAGGTTTACTCAGACGGACACCAGAGGGAACTGGCCATAGGGTATCACCTGGGCTGTATCGGTAAGTTTTTAAAAACCTATGAACTGGCAAAGCTAAATCATCTCGATGATGTATTTCCCGGCTCATACCTTGAGAGGATTGAGAAAATGTGTGAAGTCCCCATGAAAATTTGTTTGCCCGACGGGACCAACGTACCATTCGGAGATGCATGGGCAGGCAAACCGGGACAGCATGCTGATCGCTTCATGGAATGGTCAAAACTATTTGACCGCAAAGATTTTCTGTATATGGCCACGGAGGGCAAGGAAGGTAATATGCCTGAAGCGACAGCTTATGCTCTGAAAGAAAGTGGTTTGTATTCCATGCGTAGCGGTTGGGATCAGCAGGCCATTTGCCTTGTATTAAAATGCGGCCAGGATGGCGGTGGACATTGCCAGCCCGACAATGGAACATTCGATCTTTATGCAGGAGGCAGGAACCTGATGCCGGATGCGGGGAGCTATATCTACTCCGGCGACCCTGAAGGCCGCGCCTGGTTCAGGCAAACCAAAGTACACCAAACCCTTACGCTGAATGGCAAGAATTCCGTTTACGCTCCCAGCTTATTACTCTGGGAACCCGGGGAGAGGCTGGATAAGCTGGTCGTTGAAAATGCAGGATACGATAACTTAACCCACCGACGTGCTGTGTTTTTTGTGGATAAACGATACTTTGTCATCGTTGATGAAGCTCTTGGAGATGCTGCAGGAGATATAGGTATTCATTTTCAACTGGCTCCCACCAGGGCAGATTTTGACTATGACAATCTTGCCGTCAATACGACGTATCAGGATGGCTGGAATGTCATGGTCCGGACCGAAAAACAGGAAGGCTTGAATCTCATTGAAGAAGAAGGACAGGTTTCTTTCGAATATACTAAAAAGGAACCACGTCCTGCTTTTAGGTACCATATTGAGAAAGAAGCCGGGCTTTCGGGTTTGCGTTTTGTGACAATGGTTGTCCCATATGAGAATGAAATCCCAAAAGTAAAGATTAAAGTTATTGGCAATACCCGGCCAGGTTCATCCACTTTCCAACTTGAAATTACAGAAAATAAAAAAACAAGAACAATAGGATATGCCCTAAAATAACTCCCTTGAAAGAAGTACACTAAACCCCTAAATAATGAAAATTATGAAAGCTCAGTTTAATTATCTTATCAGTTTCCTTGTTGCGATGGTGATAATATCCGGCGTTGCTTACGCCGAAGACGATATCCCAATGCTGGAGAACCCCATGACGGTGCAATACCTGAAAAAGAACCTACGGAAATCCCAGCCCAGGCTGGTATTGAATTCCAAAATCGAAAAAAATCTCAAAAAGAAACTGAAAACGGATCCTGTCATTCAAAACATGTACAAGGCGATCCAGTTGAATGCAGCCGAGGTGCAGCAAAGACCCCTGCTTGAACGCAAGCAGGTGGGGCGGCGTTTGCTCGGTGTATCCAGGGAAATGCTCTGGCGTGTTAATATGCTTGGGATGGTTTACCGTATGGAAAAAGATCCGAAGATCCTTGACCGGATCAACGAAGAGGTCATAGCGGTATGTAATTTTTCTGACTGGAATCCATCCCATTTCCTGGATGTAGCAGAGATGTCCATGGCCGTTGCTCTTGCCCTCGACTGGACAGCTGGGGACCTGCCCCAGTCAACGATAAACCTGGCCAAATCCGCACTGATCGAGAAAGGGATCAAACCAAGCTGGCCGGCCAGCGGGAAAAATCCAGGATGGTCATATGGTACCAATAACTGGAACCAGGTCTGCAATGGAGGCATGATTGCTGCATCCATAGCCATTGCTGAAGTGGAACCTGAGCTGGCAGCCAAGACCATTCACCGGGCATTGGACGGGATTCCCCATGCATTGGTAGAATACGGACCGGATGGTGTTTATCCGGAAGGATCCACCTACTGGGGATACGGCACCGGGTTCTCTGTGGTCACTGCCGCCATGCTTGAAAGTGCTTTCGGCCACGATTTCGGGCATTTTGAATACCCTGCCTTTAAAGAGAGTGCCATTTTCAGGTCCCTGTCTAATGCCCCCTCTGGCTGGTATTACAATTTTGCCGATTGTGGTGACAGACGCGGTGATAACGGGGATATCCTTCTGGCCTGGTTTGCCTCCAAAACGGGCAATAAAACTTACTTTGAAAAAGAACGTTTCCTGCGCCCGGCTGAGGAAATGGGCATGCTCTCCAGACTGGCGGGAGCCAGCCTGGTATGGCTGGCACAATACGAAGAAAAAGAAGAAGTGAAGGTACCCACAGAGTGGAAAGGAGAAGGCGCCAATCCGGTGGTATTTTTTACCGGGGGAGAAAATGATCCTCAAAATTACTATTTCGGGGGAAAAGGAGGCCGAGGAATGGTGAACCACGGGAACATGGACGGGGGTTCCTTTATTTTTGAACTGAACGGCGTGAGATGGGTGATCGATCCCGGAAACCAATCCTATCACGCCCTGGAACAAACAGGATTTGACCTCTGGGGACGATGCCAGGATTGTGAGCGGTGGACCCTGCTGACAAAAAGCAATTTTGGACACAGCACCCTCACCATAAATGATGAACGACACAGAACTGAAGGCCTGGTCACCTTAACGGATTTCAAATCGGGGGATCAGCCGGAAGCCACCTTTGATATGTCCCCCACTTTGGCCGGACAGGTAGTAAGTGCATCTCGTAAATTTGTTAAGGACAGTCCGACATCTCTGGTCATAGAAGACGATATTGAACTGTCAGAAGAAACAAAACTGATCACCTGGCAATTGATGACCAGGGCTGATGTGGAGATCGTTAATGGAGGTGTCATATTGAAACAGGATGGAAAGGAGCTCAAACTGGAAAACCTCTCCCATCCCGACCTGGCTGTATCGATTGTCTCATTATACCCCGCACCCCTTGAACTGGACCGGCAGATTGAAGGATTAAAACGGCTTGAGATCCGCATTCCTGCCTGGACAGTCGAAGGTGATAATTGCCAAATCAAGGTAAGGCTCTCGGGAGAGTAAGTAAGTTCATTATCTCTGAGATCTAATCTGAATCCATCATGAAAAAATCCAATGGTTTTATCATTGTCCTGCTTGCCTGTTTAGCGCCAGCTTTTACCCAGGAATACATCCCGATTGATCCAACCCTTACCCAGAAACAGGATGAATCATTAAATCAGCAGGCAGAGGTAATGCTGAACAAGGCAGATGAAGTATTGTCCAATTTTCCACCCCAGATCCCGGAGCCCTTGGAACGAACCATGGCACTGTACCTGCTTGATTGTATCTTTCATGATGTATACGCTCCTCAGCGTCCGCCAGTGCAGGAGTTCCTTCAGAACAGGATGGCAGTTATGGCTGAACAAATGGAGCACAGAGAAGTTGAAGAAGGTGCCATATTCTGGAAACTTTACAGCCACAGTTTTGTCGTCAGGACCAAATCAGTGACCATAGCTTTTGACCTGATCAGGCCGTCTGTACGTTTTGATACTTTTTACACAGACACCCGTCCAGCGATCGGAAGGATCATTGATCAGTGCGATGTCTTATTCATCAGTCACTGGCACCACGACCATGCTGACGATTGGGTTGCCCGGGAATTTCTGGAGCAGGGCAAGCCGGTGGTTGCACCTCCGGATGTTTGGAAGGATAAACCATTCTATGAAAAGCTGAGTCACCTGGACCGGGACGCCGGCAAAACGCAGATACTGCCCATACAAAACGGGAACAATGAACTTGACGCCATAATTTATCCCGGGCACCAGGGAGACTATTTAAATAACGTATCCATAGTATATACCCCTGAAGGTTATTGCTTTTCCCACAATGGTGACCAGAATTACGGCCATGCTGCAGAAGATACCCTATGGTTGTTTGACATCAAAAACAAGCATAAGATCGATGTTCTGATGTATAATTCCTACATGAGCCCAACATGGATAAGAGGGTTTGATCCGGACCTTGTTTTATCCGCACATGAAAATGAATTGGGCCATGGTATTCATAGCAGGCACCCTTTCTGGAAGATGCACAAGAGGGCAGAATCCATAGTATATCCTTTGCTGGTGATGTCCTGGGGAGAGTCCTTTCATTATATACCAAAAAAATAAATCAACCATGAGATCCAAATCATTTTATGCCATCTGGATAAGCCTGTTATTATTGATTCCGGCCTTTTCAAATATAAAGGCGATAGAGGATGATGGACCGCCAAAACTTGAAAACCCGATTACAGCTTCTTATTTAAAGACGAATATTTCAAAAAAATCACCCAGACTTATATTAACACCTAAAATTGAAAAGGGACTCAAAGAAAAGCTTAAATCTGACCCCCTGGTACAGGCCTATTATGGGTACCTGCAGAATGAAGCCATCAAGATCCTTGAAGAACCGTTGCTGAAGCGGGAGCTTACGGGATTCCGCCTGCTTTCTGTATCTCGCCGGATGGCGGAAAGAATGGGTGTTTTGTGTATGGTCTATCGCATTGATAAAGATCCAAAAATCTTAGAACGGATCGATGAAGAACTACAAGCAGTTTGTGCATTTTTAGATTGGAATCCACAGCATTTTCTGGACGTGGCGGAGATGTCCTTTGCCGTAGCCCTGGCACTTGACTGGGTTGGAAATGGACTGCCAGATAAAACAGTCGAATTGGCCAAATCATCTTTGATAGAAAAGGGACTTAAACCGAGCTTTAACGAAGGAGGGACACGGATGTTCTGGATCAACAGCAGCAATAACTGGAATGCCGTCTGTCACGGGGGGATGATTGCTGCATCCCTGGCCATCGCAGATAAGGATCCGGAACTGGCTGCCAAAACCATATCACGGTCACTGGAAAAACTGCCAAATTCCCTGAAAGAATATGGACCGGATGGCATATATCCGGAAGGCCCTGGTTATTGGGTCTATGGTACAAGCTACTCGGTACTGGCTTCAGAGATGTTAAACACTGCCCTGGGCAGTGATTTTGGCATTACAAAAAGCCCGGGCTTTTTGAAGAGCGCCAACTTCCGGCTGCTGGCTACAGCACCTTCTGGTGAATACTTCAATTTTGCTGATTCGGATGGCAGGAAAGGTGGGAGCGGTTCTGTACTGCTGACCTGGTTTGCCGCCCAAACAGGTGATGAGAATTACCTGGATAAGCCATTTCTAGAAGCCCCGGAAAAGGCTGGTCGGCTCGCCGGACCCGGACTGGTATGGCTTTCTCAATTCGAGCAGACCAGTAAAAGTGAATTACCTCTTGAATGGCATGGAAAGGGGCGCAATCCCCTTGCCTTTTTCAGGGGAGGTAAAGAGGATGCTGGGCAATTCTATCTCGCAGTAAAAGGAGGATCAGCTAATATAAGCCATGGGAATATGGATGCTGGGACTTTTATATTTGAGTTGGATGGTATACGCTGGGTGATCGATCCAGGAAACCAGCCTTATTACCCCCTGAACAGGATTGGTTTTAACCTTTCAGGGCATTGCCAGGATTGCCCCAGGTGGACGCTACTGACAAAGAGGAATCAGGGACATAGTACAATCACCGTGAATGATGCCCGGTTTATTGTAAAAGCTCATGCCCCGATAACAGATTTTAAGACAGGTGAAAGACCTGAGGTTACTATCGACATGACAGAAATTTTCGGGCGAAATCTTACATCCCTGCAACGCAAATTTATAAAGGAAAGCAAAAACTCCTTTATGATTGAAGACACATTTGAGTTGAACGATTCTACCCGGACCATTACCTGGGCATTGATGACCGTAGCCCAGGTGATACCGGTTACAAACGGAGCGATCCTGAGACAGGATGGCAAAGAGCTAAAGCTATCCATTCTAGCTCCCGGGGAACTGGAAGTTTCAGTGATCTCGCTGGATCCCCCTCCCCTGGAAATTGATAAAACCATAAAGAATCTGAAACGTATAGAGATTACGATGCCGGCTTATATTTTCCCGGATGGGAAAGGTATGCTCAGGGTTCAGGTATCAGGTGAATAATAAAGATTTTGTAATCCCGTTAACTCAACTGAAGGACGAATTGAAATAAAAGAGACAGAAAGGTAATAGGATGATAATGAGATTATATGGTATAGCATTGGCCATTGCAGTAATGGGTATGGTCGCATCATGTAAAAAGGATACTCCACCACCCAAAGATTTATCAGAAGCAGGACATCCAAGAATATTACTTCTGGAAGGTGAAGAACAGCAGATCCATGACCTGATAGAGGCAGATGAAACCTGGAATAAAATGCATCTGGCCATCATTGAGAAGAGTACGAGTCTGCTGGGTAAACCAGCGCTTGAGCGTGTTATGGTGGGCCGCCGGCTCCTTGGCACATCCCGTGAACTGCTGAAACGTATATTTTATCTGTCTTATGCCTATCGGATGACAGGAAATGAACAGTACCTGAAAAAGGCAGAGGAAGAACTGGTAGCCGTATCCTGGTTCAGTGATTGGAATCCCTCCCATTTCCTGGACGTGGCCGAAATGACAATGGGGGTGGCCATAGGTTATGACTGGCTTTATGAGGACCTTTCCGATCTAAACCGTGAGGTTATCAAATCTGCCATATTAATGAAGGGGATCAATCCCTCCAAAGAAAACGCAAGTTTTAACTGGTGGTTGACATCCGATAATAACTGGAACCAGGTTTGCAATGCCGGTATAGTATATGGGGCCCTGGCCATACAGGAAGATTACCCTGACCTTGCCGAGGAGATCATTGACAGGGCGTTTCAATCCATTCCAATACCTATGGAAGCCTATCAGCCTGATGGAGTCTATCCCGAGGGTTATGGTTACTGGGGATACGGAACGACTTTCAATGTACTGTTCCTGAGTGCCATAGAGAAATACCTGGGAAATGACAGGGGGTTAACCTCAACACCCGGTTTCCTGGAGTCAGGGGATTTTCTGAAGCATATGCTGACACCTACCGGAAAAAGTTTTAACTGGGCTGATTGCGGAACCGGAACAAACCTGAAAACCGCCATGTTCTGGATTGCCGATCGCAGCAATAATCCTTCCGTATTGTGGTCGGAAAAGAGATTCCTGGAAAAATCCAATTTTTCATCATTTACAGGCATAAGGGAATTACCTGCAATCATGATCTGGGCGAAGGACATCCCGCTTTCCAGGATCACTGAACCGGAAGAAAAATTCTGGATGGGACAGGGCCCAAACCCTGTGGCCATGATGCGAACCTCCTGGACAGATGTTAATGCTGTTTATCTTGGATTAAAAGCCGGTACACCTTCGGAAAACCATGGCCATATGGATGTCGGATCATTTATTATGGAGGCTAATAATCGCCGGTGGGCCACTGACCTGGGAATGCAGAATTATGAATCCCTGGAATCCCTGGGGATGAGTATTTTTGGCAAAACACAGGATGCCGAGAGATGGACCATATTCCGAATGAATACCTATTCGCATAATGTGCTGATCATTGATGATCAACAACAACGGGTGGATGGCTATGCAAATATTGATAAAGTATTCCGATGCTGAAGAGTTTCATGTACGCGATCTCCGATATCTCCACGGTTTACATTGGTCAGCTGAAGAAGGCAACCCGCGGAGTAGGGATCAAAGACGGAAAATATACCATCATCCGGGACGAGATCGAAACGCTTGATAAATCTACTGCGGTCCGCTGGAACATGGTGACCTTCTCACAGGTTGTTTTAGGAAATAACGAAGCAACGCTGACTGATGATGGTAAAACACTTTATTTAAGAGTCCTGGGACCCGAAAATATTGAAATGAAAACCTGGAGTACTGCCCCAACCAATAATTATGATGCCGAAAATCCGGGAACCATTATGGTTGGATTTGAATGTGAAGTGCCGGCAAATTTTTCCCAGGCTTTCGAGGTGATACTGGTTCCGGAACCCGTTAATGCTGAAGCCACGTTTTTAGATATCCCACTGAATGAATGGTAACTATTAAACCCACATAAACCTACAACTATGAAATTCAGATTATCAAAACTTTTCATCGGTGCTGTTTTTATTATGGCGGCCAATTCCTGCCAGCAATCAAACTACCCCGGGCATCCAAGGATCCTGCTCTTTGAAGGAGAGGAAACAGCTGTGCTGGAGCAAGTTGAGACAGACGAAACCTGGGGAAAAATTCACACAGCCATTATGGACGAGAGTGAAAACCTCCTGCAGCAGGAACCACTCGAAAGAATACAGATAGGCAGAAGGCTCTTAAGTACGTCACGTGAATATCTGCGCAGGGTACTTTACCTCTCCTATGCCTACCGGATGACAGGTGACGAACGCTTTTCGGCACATGCAGAACGGCATTTATTAAAGGCTGCAGGTTTCAGCGACTGGAACCCCACACATTTTCTGGATGTTGCTGAAATGACCATGGCCCTGGCCATAGGTTATGACTGGCTGTTTGATGAATTGCCGGAAACCTCAAAACAGATCATAAGGGAGGCCATTGTAAAAAAAGGGATTGAACCTTCCTACAATGAGGAATATAACTGGTTCCTTCAGGCTGAACATAACTGGAACCAGGTCTGCAATGCAGGCATGACCTTCGGCGCCCTGGCCATACGGGAAGACCATCCAGGCCTTGCGGATTCCGTGATCGACCGTGCTTTTGAAACCATTCCCCTGGCCATGCATGATTACAGGCCAGACGGTGCTTATCCTGAGGGATATGGATACTGGGGTTACGGGACATCCTTCAATGTAGTATTTTTAAGTGCGGTGGAAAAAGCGCTGGGATCTGACAGGGAACTTAGCGATTCTCCTGGATTTTTGAAAACCGCAGGCTTTCTTCAGCACATGCTGGCTCCTTCAAACATATGTTATAACTGGGGAGATTGCGGGGCGAGGGGAAACCTCAACCCTGCCATGTTCTGGTTTGCTGCAAAAAATAATGATCCCACACTGCTCTGGTCAGAAAGAAAATTCCTGGAAACGGATGATTTTTCAAGATTAGTACGTAATCAGTTCCTGCCAGTCCTGATGATCTGGGGCAAGGATATCCAAATGGATCAGATCCAGGCCCCGGCCTCCAGGTTCTGGATGGGACAGGGAAAAAATCCCATCTGCCTCATGCGTACATCATGGACCGATCCAGATGCCATGTTCCTTGGTTTCAAAGCCGGCTCTCCTTCGGTGAATCATGCCCATATGGATGTGGGTTCCTTTATGATGGAAGCGGACGGAATACGTTGGGTCTCAGATTTTGGCTCTCAGAATTATGAGTCACTGGAGTCGAAAGGGATGTCTATTTTTGGAAGGACACAGGATGCGGAGCGCTGGACCATATTCAGGTTGAATAACTATGCACACTCAACCCTGACCATCAATGATGAATTGCAAAAAGTGGAGGGATATGCCAAAATTGACAGGCATTCGGAACAGGATAATTTCATGTTCGCTGTATCTGATATCTCTTCTCTGTACAATGGCCTGCTAAAGAAGGCGCTTCGGGGTGCCGGAATCAAAGACGGAAAGTTTGTCGTAGTCCGTGATGAGATTGAAACCAAAAACAAGCCCGCGAAGGTTCGTTGGAACCTGGTTACCCCGGCCGAGGTAGAACTGGGTAAAAAAGGAGCAATTCTTACAAAGGATGGAGAAACATTATACCTCAAAGTACAGGGACCCGACAACATTAAAATGAGGACCTGGAGCACTGCTCCAACCAACGATTACGATGCAGAAAACCCGGGAACGATAATGGTGGGGTTCGAGTGCGATCTCCCGGCAAATGCAAGCGAGACTTTTGAGGTCCTGCTTGTACCGGAAAAATCGAAAGAAGATGCTGAATTCTTAGATGTAGCACTGGATGAATGGTAAACTTGGTGTATCTTAAAACAATTAAATAATCAGCCATATTATGAGTAAAATATTTTGTTTTTCATTTATCCTGATCCTTGTTTGTGTTTCAAACAATACTTATTCCCAGGTTTCCAAAGATGACATTGATAAAGCGATTGATATCCCTTCCCTGAAACACCCCTACCTGTATTTCACCGAAGAGGAGAAACCGGTATTATTAGACCGGATCAAGAACGATCCTGCAAGCAATGACATTTTTCGCCGGTTGGAGGCTGAAGCTAATATGTGGCTACACATGCCCGTTGACAGGAATATACCCATACAGGGAAAGAACACCAGGGCCGGCTGGTCGGAATATGACCGCAATGATGAGTATGCCAGCTATTACAACAAAAACCGGGACAATGCTTTCAACCTGGCTTTTTTATACCAGATGACTGGTGAGCAGAAATATGCCGATAAAGCATTTGAATTTGCAGATGCCTTCTGCGATCTGACTACCTGGACACGGCGGGCCCATGAATTTCCGATCATTTATTCAAGGATCATGCCCTGGAATGTACCGGATGACCAGGTCAATTTCAATTTTGACCATTACAATGGCGATGCCGGCCGAATGATGGCTGCTGTTTATGATTGGTTATATCCAGCGCTTGATCAGGCACAACGTGACCGGATAAGGGGGGCATTGCTGGAAAAAGTGGTTACCCGGGTAAGGGGCGATTACGAATTCCATTGGTGGGCGACGGCATACCGGTGTAATTGGTGTGGTGTATGTAATTCAGGTGTGGGGCTCACGGGACTTGCACTGCTCACTGAAAATCCTCAGCTCACGGATATCGTGGCAGAATCCTACAACCGTATCAACAATATGCTGAGTGAACTGGGGATTGACGGTGGATGGCAGGAAGGTGGCGGCTACTGGAGATATGGAGTACACACTTCCACTTTTTTTGCTGATGCTCTGAAGCGAATAACAGATTCGAGGTATAACCTCTTTGAAAATGAGCGGCTCAAAAACAACCCGGCAACTTTCCCATTATACTTATCACTTCCAGGGAATCGTTCACTGAATTTTGAGGACTCAAAGGGAATAGGCTACATCGGTAGTCCGCACCTTATCAATAAACTGGCAGTTGAAACAAACAGCAATGAGGCGGCCTGGTACAGCCATGATTTATTGGGGAATGGCGATGACATTTTTGATATTATCTGGGAAAAGCCACAATCAGAGGGGAGTCCACCTGCAAATCCATCCATCCATTTCCGCACCATTGACTGGTGGGTGATGCGCAGTGATTTCAAAGACAAAAACAAAGTGCTAGTAGCGGGCAAGGCAGGAATGAATGATGATCCCCATCATGGCCATCTCGACATTGGCCATTTCGTGGTTTACTGGCAGGGAGAATATTTTATCCAGGATATTGGAAGGCGGGGGAGCTATGATGAAAAATATTTTGATGATGCCCGCTTCAATTATCCGCAGGCATCCAGCATAGGGCACAATGTTTTGTATGTTAATGAAGAAAAGCAGATTTCAGGTAAGTTGTATAAACAACCATACAACTATGATGTAGGTGGAGAGATTATTGAGTTCAGGACCACAGCAGAGCAGGATTATGTGATCATGGATCCGACCAATGCTTATCCCAAAAAAGAACTGAAGAAATGGCGCCGTCACATACTGCTGGATAAACCGGAAATAACCCTGGTGCTGGATGAAGTTCAGGCAAATCCAGGCGCTCTCATTGAAGTTCGATTTCATCCTGGTGTTGATTATAAAGTAGATAAAGATTTAGCATTGCTGGAGGGAGTAGAAGGAAAAATGGCCATAATACCATTTATCAGTCAGGACTATGAACTTAAACCAGGGAGACACGCCGTCCAGTTTGTAAATGCCACCAATGACTTTTTCTGGGTCGATTACATTGACGCAGAAGTTAAGGCAAAGGATGAAAAAACCATTATTGCCACATTGGTCGTGCCAGTATCTAATGCAGGGGAAGCACGAAAAATTGCCGATTCCAAAAAACTGACAGCTGACAGCGCTGGAAACCTCACCGTTTCCTTTTCCAGCGGAGGAGAAGATTTTGTCTTCGACTTTGTCAATTCCGATGAAGGTTTAACACTGAAAAAATAATTCTTCATGAAAAAGATCGGCCTCTATTTAAGCGCTTGCCTGGTGTTTATGCTCTATGCCTGCTCACCGGCAGATCAGAAACCATTGGTAATTGATGAAACCGGCAACGCTGAAACGATTGAAGAGATTTTGGAGATTGATCTGGTCTGGGCCGGACAACCGGTAGGCTTTTGCCTCCTGACACAAGGGGAGCGTCAATATATTGCTTTCTACAATGCTGACAGAAATATGATTGTCGGACAGCGGAACCTCGACGAAGATGATTTTTCCCTTCACATTATGCCTCCAACCTATCGTGAAACTTCGGGTGGGACAAGCACGGTTTTGGGGTGGGACAGCCATAATTCTGTTACGATGGGCATTGATAAGGAGGGTTTTATTCACCTTTCAGGAAACATGCACGGGAATCCCCTCACCTACTTCAGGAGTAAGAATCCAAACGATATTTCCATTATGATGCAGGTATGGAAAATGGTTGGAAGCGAGGAGAAAAGATGTACCTATCCGAAATTTCTCTATACACGGGAAGGAGAAATGATTTTCACATACCGGGATGGTGGCAGCGGGAACGGTAACCAGATCTACAATATCTATAATACCGGATCCAAAACCTGGTCAAGGCTGCTGGATACTCCCCTGACTGACGGGCAGGGACTGATGAATGCCTATATTGCCAGTCCCCAGCTAAGAAACGACAACTGGTACCATACGTACTGGGTCTGGCGAGATACACCGGATTGTGAAACCAACCATGACCTGTCCTACATGAAGAGCCCTGATCTGCAGCAATGGTATAATGTATTCGGGGATTCTGTTGAGCTGCCGGCATCCTATCCAAAAAGCCAGGTGGTGGTGGACCCCATCCCGGTAAAAGGCGGGATCATAAATCTGGCAGCAAGATTTGTCCTGGATGCGAACAACAATCCTGTTTTCGCCTACCATAAATATGATTCAGCCGGGAATCTCCAGTTTTATACTGCACAGATCATGGATGACGAATGGGTGTATAAACAGGTGACTGACTGGGATTACCGCTGGGAGTTCAAGGGAAGGGGGAGTATTAACAGCGAAGTTATCCTGAAGGGTTTTAATAAAAGGGCGGATGGTTTTTATGAACTGGATTACTGGCATATTAAACTTGGAAATGGAACCATCCTTTTAAATGAAAAGTTTGAGAGTTGTGGGACTGTCCTGAAACCGGAACCGCTTAAAACAAAGTTAAAGCCCGAGGGTGATTTCCCCGGCTTGTTAGTTCAGACCTCGAATGATATTGGCGCATCCCCGGAAGAGGGTACCAGGTATATGCTGAAGTGGGAAACGCTGAACCCGAACCGCGACCGGCCCCGTCCTGAGCCATGGCCTGAACCCAGTAAGTTGTACCTGTATAAATTGAAACATTGACCAGGTATACTGGCCCTAGATCTGTTGTCCGTTTTCCAGCAAATATTCTTCTGCTTCAGCATTCCATAGCCCATCATGCTGTTTCACTATCTTATGCAGGGCCCTGAAAATGGGATACTCCTTGCCTCTCTCCTCGAAGTCCTCAATGGCTGTGAGGGGTAGATCAATATGGGTATAGATCAGCTTCTTGCTCCCCGGGATATTGGGCAGGTTGCAGGTTGCCTGGATCACAGCATTTAGTCCCCCGACATGGGTGACCAGGTACGCGGGACTGATACGGCCGTCGACCATCATCTGTATGGAGCGACGGATATCATCTGTATTCCCGGCATTGGTGGCAACGGTATGGGTGAAATTGTAGTGGACATTATAAAAATTGAGTTCCGCCTTAAACTCCGTATCCGCTGGTCCTGCAAAAAAGTTCAGGCAACCATCTGTGGCCAGTAGTGCATCCCCCTGTTCAACGACCGGTTTGACAGGAGCAAAAACGAGAATGTCATCAAATCCGTTATTACTTCCGGTAAGTGATCTCAGGTAAACCTCCGGATCGGAATGATCAGAAGTATTGACATAATGAAGATCAATACCCTGGCTGGCAGCCTCCTCTCTGGTGATCAATCCCGCAATATAATCCAACCTCTTCTGGTCGATATCTGTAACCACCAGCAATGATGGTCTCCGGTCTGTGTGTATAATAAAATCTATGGCTGCTGTTCCCATAGGTCCTGCAGCACCCAGCATGGCCATTTTGCCTCCTTCCTTGATGCCCATTTCATGTACATAGGTTCCAAAACGTGTATGATAGTGTGCCTCAAAGGTCCCGGCCACGCAGGAATAAGGTTCCGCCAGGGAACTCATAAAATAGGAATCTGCCTCAAATGGAATGATACAATCCTGTTCCAGGTATACTGCCGGAATGATGACATGTGTGGCATCTCCGCCGAAGTAGTGGAAAGAATATCCGGCCGCATCCATGGTCAATGATCCCAGTGCCGGCTGAACCGTAAATTTATCGCCTGGCTTGAATTTATGTTTCCATTTATCTCCAACCTCCAATATCTTACCTGCAAATTCATGCCCTACAATGGTCGGGTTATCCGCTACATCACTGGGTACCCTCTTATGATCAGCGCCCAGCTTGGCTGCCTTATAGGATGACATGCAAAGGCTGTCTGATATAACCTCTGCCAGGATTTCATTTTCCTTCATTGGAGGCAATTCAAACTCCTCAAGCCTGAGGTCTTCCTTGCCGTATATGCGAACTGCTTTTGTCTTCATAATTGGTCTTTATTATTAATTCAACATGGTTTGTCCCCCGGTCACAGGTATGGCCTGTCCCGTTTCATATTCCTGATCCATGATGTACAGGACAGCCTTCAGCACATCCTCCACCCGACAGCCCCGTCCCATTGGTACCTGCTGCTCATAGAATTTCCTGACATCCTCGACGGTTTTAGCCCCGGGCACCTTTCCTGCATTCAGGTACTGAACAAACAAGCCACTATCCGGATCGGACCATAGGGGTCCCTCGAAAAAGTTACCCGGACAGATAGCATTCACTTTGATCCTGTAGGGGGCCAGCTCCAAAGCAAAGGACTGGGTCAGTCCAATTCCCCCGAACTTGCCGCCGGCATAGGCAAAGTTCTTTTTACTGCCCGTCAGTCCAGATTTCGAATTTATCTGTATGATGTCCATAAAGTGCTTACTGTCAAATGCATGCTGGGTCTTCATGATAGCCGAAGCATACTTACTGCAATAAAAATAGGCATTGTAATTGATTTTCGTAACCAGGTCAAAGGTCCTTTCATCCATTTCATCTAGTCCGCCTGCCCGCAGTATCCCTGCATTGCTGATGAATACATCGAGTCCGCCAAAAGCCTGCACCGTTTTTTTCATAAGATCCTGCAGACTCTTGCTGTCTGAGACATCTGTTTTTACAAAATATGCCTGATTTTTTCTTTTCAGTTTGTCCAATGTTTCCTTGAACTGTGTTCCTGCCTCCTCATTGATGTCGGCGATCACTACGTTTGCCCCTTCCTCAAACAATCCCCTGGCAATGCCTGCACCGAATCCCATGGCAGCACCCGTAACTATGATAATCTTATTCTCTGCCTTACCCCTGCCCGCATCACCGGCTGCTGTCTTACGCCTGTAATTCTCAACCTCCCAGGTATCGATGAACCGGATATCTTCCGGGCTCATAAAATGTGGTCCCCCGAACGATTCGCTCAGCCAGGAAATTTTCATGAAATCCTCAAATACATCCAGAATTATTTCTGCACCGGCTGCATTGTCTCCTACTCCCACCATTCCAAGTCCCTTTATCAGGATCACTTTAGGCGCATATTCGAATTCCTTCTTAAATGCAGTGATGCGGGTTTGCAGGTCTTCCAGTATTTCCTCAGGACTGTCAGTAACTTCACTGTAAATATAATTGGACTTACAATATACAATGATATCGGGGGTAAAGGGCTTACTGATCTTCTGGAAAGCCTGCGCAGTAGCAGTGAAATGTTCAACCAGTGCATTGTTGCGCACCCTCAGCGTCTTGTATCCCCCTGTTGACAACATCATCCGAAGGGCCGGCAGGATATCGGCAGCGAGCTCTCCGACCGGAAGTTCACCGGCAGGAATCTCCTCAGCAATGGTGTCCCCAAGTTTGGCAAATACCTCCTCATATATCTTATGGATTTCCTTTGTCGTTTCCGCGCTAACGAAGATCCCATGATTTTGAAGCAGGATAATGGCCGGATCTTTTCCTGCTTTCTCACGGTATAACTGCAGCTGTTTCTCTACCTCCTTGAACAGAATGTAACCTGGATCTGTATACTGGATGTACAGGGCTTTCTCTCCAAAGAGTTTAGACACATGCACCGCTGCCTCTTTTCCACACATCAGTCCGTTTACAAGTGTCGGATGCAGATGAACCACAAACTTATACTGTATCAGGTCATGGAGGGATGTTTCAACAGAGGGCCGGCGGTCTTTCGTAAAATTTGCAGCTGCCAGGTCATCCTTTATCTCACGCTCACGCTGGAAAGGATCTTCAGCATAGGCTCCCCTTAATATTTTTTCCAATTTACCCCGGTCAAGCATGGCAAAACCTTCTTCGGTGATATCCGAAAGGGCAAAGCCGCTGGCTTTGATCCATATCTTGTCAGCCGTCTTCATAGAGGTATTGCCGCCTCCTGCAATGACGTATTGTTTATCTTTGCCGTAAAACCGGGATATTTCTACAAGTTGCTGAAGATCAGACTGCATGGCTTAATATTATGATGTAAATTCCTTAATGACGGCATTACCCAGGTCCCGGTAATAATCCTGATTATCAATATCCATCCTCCCCTGACTGTTTATACAACCAGTCTGATTCCGCGCCAACAGGTACTGATGGGCAGCAAGTATACAACAACCCTCATAAGATACCTTCTTCATTTCCGGTGTGAGATCCTTGTCCCCGTTAACCTTCACCGTGATGGGGAAGAGTCCCGGGGAATTATGCTCGGTCCCAAAAGATATCACATATTTCTTCCTGCGGAAATAGTCCACAAACTCCTCCAGTTTTTCGATGCTGTTGCGCAAGGGGATAAGCTCCAGACAGGACACGTTGAATGATTGCAATACCTCATCCATACGGCCCCAGTCCCCTTCGAACCCCGTCAGGTTGCCTTTCTTATCATCCAGCAGGACCGGGTAACAGGGTATTCCTCCCGCATCCAGGATAAAGTTTATGATTTTCTGCAATTCAGGGAAAACATCGCTATCCTCAGTGACAAAGGCTTTGCCTCCGGCCTTGAGCAATACAGATCGGATCTCATTTTCCATGGCGGAAGGATCATCCAGGGAGGCGGACAATTTCTTGCCATCAAACAATGACATGAAAAAAGAGTGTATCTGGTCCCCGGATGGGTAATGATCCAAAACAGCTTCCCTGATGGCCCTGGCAATATGCCTTTCACGAACCAGTTTGTTGGCATATTTTTCCAAAACCTGCTCATAGGTAATATTGAACCTGGCATCTATGGACCTGAGATGGGCATCCGCCTTTGAGATCATTTCCTTTACCTGAACCTGGCTGCTTTTCTGCAGATCTCCGAGAAACTTGCGGTTCTTACCTGATATTGAAAGTGGATACTTTAATGCCTTTCCACTGAAATAGGTTCGCCCGGGATTACTAGGATCGTTGATGCGTATGTCCTGCGCCTGCATATCCTGCATCAGTCCCATAAACTCTATATTGAACAGTGGAAAGATCCTGTTCTTCTGTCCTTCCAGGAAAAATTCATCATACCCGTCCACTGTATAAAAATCATTTAATCCAAGGACCTTCACCTCTTCTTCCGCTGCCATTTGGAACATCTGTTCGATGCTGTTAAATGCACAGAAGGAGTAGGGTGAGTGAAGGTGTCCGTTCACTTCAGGCACCTGTCGGTATTGACCATGCTTTTGGAGCAATTCCTCCACTGAGGGAAGGTTTTTTAAATAATCCATTATATTCCCCTTACGGCCCTCCAGATCTTTTTCTCATCCGTAAAATCATTGCTCACCTTATGCCCTTTCAGGGGCAGGATCTTTTCATGGATGGCATCCAGAATCCATTCCGCCTGGGGGAAGAAATAATCTTCCAGTTCATGAGCCGGAATGATCCAGTTCCTGGATCCCACAACCACAGGCGGGGCATCCAGGTCATCAAAGGCCATCTCGGTAATGTTCTGTGCCATATCCTTCAGGAATGAGCCTCTTTCATTGGCATCGCTGGTCAGCAGTATTCTGCCGGTCTTCTCTACCGATTGCAGGACTGGTTCGTAATTAAATGGGACCAGGCTACGGGCATCGATCAATTCGACCGACAAACCATACTTCTCTTCCAAAATATCTGCAGCCTCCCTGGCCCGGTAAAGAGTGGCTCCTATGCTCAGTATGGTGATATCATTTCCTTCCCTTTTGACATCCGGTTCCCCGAGGGGGATCTCATAATAGCCATCAGGTACTCCTTCTTTATGGAATTCCTCACCAACACCGTATATCCGCTGGCTCTCGAAGAAAATCACCGGGTCTGTGCCCTGCAGGGCAGCATTCATCAATCCTTTTGCATCGTAGGGGGTTGCCGGAAAAACCACTTTAATGCCGGGGATATGTGCCACCAGTGAGGACCAGTCCTGCGAGTGCTGCGCCCCATATTTGGAGCCTACAGAAACCCTGACCACTACGGGCATCTTGATGATGTTCCCGCTCATGGCCTGCCATTTGGGTAACTGGTTAAAGACCTCATCACCGGAACGCCCGAGAAAGTCACAATACATGATCTCAGGGATCACCCGTCCCCCGCACATCCCGTAACCTATGGCCGTGCCAATGATGGCTCCCTCGGAAATGGGGGAATTGAACAGGCGGTGATAGGGAAGTGCTTCCGTCAACCCGCGGTATACGGCAAATGCTCCTCCCCAGTCACGGTTCTCCTCACCATAGGCTACCAGGGTGGGATCCTTGTAAAAACGATCTACGATGGCTTCAAACAGCCCGTCACGCAACTGGTATTGTTTGAGTCCCGAATAAGGTTTCCCCTCAGGATCAAAGGCAAAGCGTTCCTTTTTAGAAATCTGCTTTACCCTTGGATTTTCTTCCAATGTCATGAAAACCTCTGGTTCCCTGTCCTCCATTCTGTCCACCGAATCATTAGAGAACATCATCTCCCCAATCAGTTCTTCTGACTTAACCAGGTCCATACGGGGTGACAATTCATCATTTATGGCCTGGGTCATGGCCCACTCTACCAGTTCTACTGTTTCCTCTTTGATCTTGTTCAATGCCGGCCTTGCAGCTACGCCTCCATTCATAAGCTCCTCTCCGTAGGTAATGATGGAATCAACTCCCTGCCATGCTTCCAGTTCTTCTTTGCTGCGATAGGTCGATGCATCAGAGGGAGAGTGCCCGCTGAAACGGTAGGTTAGTACATCCAGGAAGATGGGACCCTGTTTTTGCCGGATCACATCCATTTTTCTGCGATAAGCATCGATCACGGCCAGGGGATTGTAACCATCTACCCGTTCGGCATGCATATTTTGCTTATTAAGGGCGGCGCCTACACGGGCTGCAACTTCGTAACCCATGGTCTCCCCACAGGTTTGTCCCCCCATCCCGTACTGGTTATTCATGATGTTGAAGATCAGGGGTAATCCACCCTTTTGGTCACCTTCCCACAGCTGGTGGAACTGGTCCATCGTGGCAAAGGCCAGGCCTTCCCAAACGGGACCGCAGCCCAGGGATGCATCCCCGATATTGGCCACCACAATACCCGGTTTCCGGTTCACCTTCTTGTACAATGCCGCACCCACGGAAATATCTCCAGAGCCGCCCACGATGGCATTGTTTGGATAGATGCCAAAAGGCGTAAAGAAAGCATGCATAGAGCCTCCGAGTCCCTTGTTAAACCCTGTCTCCTTCGCAAAGATCTCTGCCAGGGTGCCATAGACCAGGAAACGGATGGCCAGGGATTTGACATCTCCCTTATGGCTCTTCTCTACAATTCTCAGTATCTGTCCGCCGAAGTAAGTCTTCATGATTTCCATCAGGTTTTCATCACCAAGTTTCTGTATGGCCGATAATCCCTTGGCCAGGATCTCTCCATGGGAACGGTGGGATCCGAAAATGTAATCATCCTGGTCCAGCAGGTAGGCCATACCTACTGCTGAAGCCTCCTGTCCGATAGAAAGGTGGGCCGGTCCCGGGTGATTGTAGGAAATCCCATGGTATTCTCCCGTGGTCTTAATCAGGTTAAGCATGGTCTCAAACTCGCGAATAATAACCATGTCTCGAAAAATCCTCAGAAAATCATCTTTGGAGAAATTGGTCTTCTCATCTTCAAGGGATTTATCATATGCGTTTACCGGTATCGGATCAATGTTCAGGGTCTGTGGTTTCCTGATCTTCTCCGGATCTAAAAATTGTCGTTTAGGCATTTTATTACAGTTTTATTAAATCGTGATCAAATGTTTCAATTTCATGCTTTACCTCAGCCAGTAACAGGGTTGCCGGTCCCCCGTCCAAAGCCCTGTGATCATAAGTCAGCGAAAGCCCCATATAAGGCACAAACCCAAAGGCTCCTCCCTCCAGCTGGACCGGGCGCTGGATAATGGTATTCACGCCCAGTATTCCGGCCTGGGGCAGGTTTATTACAGGTGTGAACATTTCCACTCCATATGCGCCCAGGTTGGATACGGTAAAAGATGCAGCATCTGGTTGCAGCAGATCCGGATCCACATTTCCTCCCCGGCAGGTTGTTGCCAGTTGGGAAAGCTGGGCTGAGAGTCCGGGTAAAGAAAGATCATCTGCATTCCTGAGGGCCGGGACCATCAGTCCGCGTTCAGTATCCACGGCCATTCCCAGGTGAACCTTCTTGAAATACCGTATGGAATCACCCAGGAAATGTACGTTAGCATCAGGATGCTTTTTAAGGGCCCTTATGAGGGCATAACAGACCATGTCATTCAGGGTAACATTGTATTCATAACCTTCTGCCTGCAGTTTTTTTATTTTGTCTCTCAGGGAGAGAATCTTCCTGGCATCAGCACTCAGGTGGTGGGTAAGCTGGGCTGAGTTTTGGAGGGAGTCATGCATGGCCTTTGAGATCAGCTTGCGGATATTGGTGAGCGGCCTGACTTCGGAATCTTCAGCAGAGGAAATGCCCGAAACCGGTTTGGCTGGTTCTTTCGTTTTGGGAGCAGGTGACGAAGCCGGGGCAGCCTCTTTCTCAACTGTTGCCGTAATTGCCGTGGAAATAGTTTCTTCCTTGATTGGAGTTGCTGCATCAGGAGGGGCATCAGCAACAGGGGAAGTAATATCGAGGGGCACTCCAGAAATAATGGCCTCAATATCCCTGACAATGATCCGTCCATTTGGACCGCTGCCCGTGATGCTGTCTACGTTGATCCCTTTATCTCCGGCTAACTTTCTGGCCCTCGGGGAGATTCTTACCTTTCCATAGGGACCCGGTCCGGAGGATTCCTGCATAAATTCTCCGGCTGTCTCGGCAATTACGAGTTCGGGTTCAGTAACCGCTACAGGCTCAGGTGCTGCTTCAGTTTCAATGCCGAAAGCAAGCGGCCTCTCAACCACCTCGCCAGGTTCACCGATAACGGCAACTTCTGCCAGGACAGGTACCTCATCACCATCCGTGTAGAAAACATCCAGGAGTATACCTTCAACCTGAGACTCCTCCTCAAATGATGCCTTGTCCGTTTCATAGCTGAAAAGAAGATCTCCAATTGCTACTTTGTCCCCTTTTTTCTTAAACCATTCCGTAATGAGGCAGGTCTCTACTGATTGCCCCTGCTTGGGTAAGATTACCGTTGTTGCCATAGTAAATATTTTAGCTACTTGTATATACAAGTGCAAAATTAAGATTATTTATTGAACCACAAAGAATTTTTATACAATTATTCATACATTCCGTAATATGTTGATTAACTGTTGTTTTAAAATTTATAATTACTATATTTGTGAGTGCTATACATTACGACTTATCTTTACAATAAGTTTCATATGTATTTACATGTCAAGATAGTTCATGGCCGACGAAACAACATACAACTTACCCAGGTACAGGGAGCTATACGAGCAATTGCGGAGGCACATAGAGGAAGGGGTCTATGGTCCCGGGGACTTACTCCCGTCGGAAAATGAATTATGTGCCGTCAACCAGGTTACCCGTCCCACAGTGAGAAGGGCCCTTGATCTGCTGGCCAACGAAGGTTATATTAAAAAGCACCAGGGATTGGGATCCGTTGTTCAGAATCCACCGAAAGGGATAGGGATCTTATCCTTTTCAGGAACGACATCGGCCATTGGCAAGGAAAACCTGAAAACAGATGCCATAGTAAAGCCTGTTGTTTTACCCTGGCCCGATCAGTTTATTTTTGACCTGACGGATATTGAGCGTGAATCCGGTTGTATCTATTTTGAACGCATCAGGTATGTGAATGAAATTCCCGTTTTCTACGACCTCTCCTACCTGCCGAACATCAATCTGCCCCGGTTTACCTCCCGGAACCTGAACAATGTTTCCCTGTTCGATATTTTAAGGGAGCATTACGGGATTGAGATCAAGGGGGGCATGCAATACATAGAGGCCATTCGGGCCACAGAAAACTGTCAGGAACACCTGGGTGTTGACCCTGAAAAACCCATCCTGAAACTGCAGAGAAAGCTCAGTACCAACCGCCTGGATTATTATGTCTATTCTATCCTGTATTGTAATACCGAAGAGCATAGTTTGTACGGGGAGTTTTAATACCAAAGCTTATGAAAACATCAAAACGAAAGGGAGCTTATTTACTCTTTTCCATCTATATCCTGATTCAAGCTTGTTCCAGCCCTACGTCAGAGATATCCCCAAACCTTTCATTGATCCAGGGAGATATAAATGGTGCCATCATTAAATCAGGCAAGAAACGTCTGGTTGTTTACGGTGACCCTGCTCATGCATTATCCGGAGCTGATATGGTACTGTTCACGCATGCACGAAGAGATGTAACCTGGGCAGGAAAGAGCCTTGTTATGAACGGGGCAAAGGCGATTGTTCCCTACGAAGAGTCGGGTCTGTTCACCAGGGTAGATTCATTCTGGAAAGATTTCACAAAATCCCGGTTTCACGATTACCATCAGCAATCCACAAAATGGCTTGCGGAGCCTCTCGATGTTCACAGCACTGTCAGGGGAGGTGATACCATCCATTGGCAGGGGATACCAATCCGGGTTATTGACAGCAAAGGATACACCAGGGGTGCAGTATCTTATCTTATTCACATTGATGGTATGGACGTAGTATTCGTAGGCGATTTAATCTACGGCGATGGCCAGCTCATGGATATTTACAGCCTGCAAGATCATATAAAGGAAGTGAATGTCCGGGGTTATCATGGTTACGCCGCCCGGATCCCCGACCTCATCATCAGCCTTGAAAGAATAGCAGCACTGGAACCTGACATACTGGTGCCAGTGCGTGGGCCTGTGATCAAGGAACCTGCAGAAGCCCTCGCAAAACTGACAGTCCGGCTACGACAGCTTTATGAGAATTACATTTCTGTAAATGCCTATCGATGGTATACTGGCCAGGAAATACACGATAAAATGGCAGAAAGGGTATTACCCCCGGATATGCCTGTCGATTGGATGCCCATGGCCGAAACCTCCGTTAATCCACGTTGGCTGATTCACCATGGCAATTCCAAACTAATTATTTCCGAAGATGGTACCGGATTTCTGATTGACTGTGGTAGTAAGGGAGTTTTCGATGATATGATGAAAGCAGAAGAAAAGTTCGCCTGTTCAACCATTGAAGGTATGTTTATTACACACTACCATGACGATCATACTGATTATGTAAACGGGATCAGGGAGAAATACAACTGCCCGGTCTATGTGACACAGGAACTGGAAGACATACTGAAGTATCCACAGGCTTACCGGCTGCCAGCCATGACATCAAAACCAATTGACAGTTTGGTTATTGTGCAAGACGCTTCGACTATGTCATGGAAGGAGTTTACATTTACCTTCTACTACCTGCCAGGTCAGACAATCTATCATGATGCCATGCTGGTTGAGAAGAAAGATGGAGAAAAAATATTCTTTGCCGGGGATTCATTTGCACCCACGGGACTCGACGATTATTGTTTACTGAACCGAAATTTTATCCAGCCCGGTACAGGTTATTTGTACTGCCTGGACCTGCTTCGTAACTTACCCGGGGACTGCTGGATCGTTAACCAGCATATCGAACCACCTTTTAAATTCACGGCGGAACAGCTTGATTTTATGACCGAAAAACTTCATGAGCGAAAAAAACTCATGAGTGACCTCTTTCCATGGGATGATCCCAATTACGGAATCGATGAGAGATGGGCGAGAATGTATCCTTATGGCCAGTCAATTCAGCCAGGCCACGAAGCTACGGTCAGTATTTGTATACAAAATCACAGTGACAAGGCCAATGATTATACCATCCACCCCGTTCCCGGCACGGAAGGATTGGCTTTTTCTCCGGAACAGCTTGTGATCAATGTCCCACCAGGAGAAGAAGCCAGGGCAGATTTTACCCTACGGGCATCTGATAATGCAACTCCCGGGATCAGGATACAGACAGTTGGCATAGGTTTTAATGAGTGGAACCTGCATGAATGGTGCGAGTCCATTATAGAGGTAAAAGTCCCCACCGGACCCAAACAAACGAATCATGAAACTACAGGGAGAGCTCTATCCCAAATTGAAAGTACGCTAAATGCTATTTGATAGCTGTTTCAAATAGTCATCCGGTGTCATTACACCCAGCTCACTTTTTTTATAGTCTTTTACATTCCGTGTTAAAATAACATTGATTTGTTTTGCCCTGATAGCAGCCGCGTATTGAAGAGCATCTTCAAAGTCTCTGAAACCTGAATTTAAAGCCTGAAGAACCACATCTTTATCCATAGCCAACACATTCAGGATCATGAGCAGTTGTTTTAGTTTTTCAATTACCTTGTCATGAGATGCAGTCTGCCTTAGAATATAGTATACATTCGAACATATTACAGGAGTAATAAATCCCATTATTTTTTCTGTTTCACATAAGGATAATACCTGAGAAGCACAATCAGAATATGGTTTTCTGTCAAAGAAAAAATCCAGAATCACATCTGTATCGATAAGCAGTTTCTGCACTTTATAAATATTTATCTGATAATCCTTTTGACAATTGTTCTTTGTAGTCAAGATCTGCGGGAGCGCTAAAAGACCCTTTTAGCGATTTGACAAGAGGGCTTGTGTTAATATCCAGATCCGTGTTATCGCGTGTAATCATCTGTAAATAATTTTCAATGATATCCGAAAGGCTCCGCCCTCTTGATTTAGCATACTGTTTTGCTTTCATGATGACAGATTCTTCAATTGTCAGTGTCAGTTTTGTATTCATGTCAAATTTTAATAAATATCATACTCTTGCAAAATTAAACTAATTTCACAACACGTGCAAAATAAAAGTAATGTACACGTATGCCTACTTTCTACTTATTTCTGTAATTTACTTAATGCCCAGTAATTTTTGCATCTTCTCCAGGGATACACCTTTGGTCTCAGGCATGACCATCAATACCCAGACCAATTGTCCAACCATACAAATGGCATAGATGGTAAAGATATGCCCCCCGGAAGCTTCGGCAAATATTGGGAAGGTCCATGAGATGGCTGCTGCCATAAACCAGTGGGTAAAACTCCCCAATGCCTGTCCCCTGGCCCTGACCCTGTTTGGAAAGATCTCACTGATAAATACCCAGATCACCGCTCCCTGTCCAAATGCATGGGAAGCAATAAATACCAGCAGGCCTAAAAGAACAACTGTACTGCCAGCCTGGCTGAAATCAGTACCATACCAATAAAATGCCCAGGCTGTGGTTCCCAGGCTGATAATGTATCCAACGGAACCAACCAGCATTAGTTTTTTCCTGCCGAAATGATCTATGATCAGCAAGGCGGACATAGTGAATATCAAATTAACCAAACCCACACCAACAGAGCTGAGCATGGCAGCACTCTTTTCAAATCCAGCCATACCGAATATTCGTGGGGCGTAATACATCAGGGCATTGATCCCAGACAATTGATTGAAAATGGCAATGGCTATGGCCAGCATGATGGGTTTCATGTACCTGGCCTGAAATAATGGCTCTTTAGGGCCGTCCTTTTCAGCTTTTAAAGAGTCTTGTATCTCCAGGATTTCCTGTTCCACGTTGTCAGCGTCAGCCCCCAATCGTGTGATAACATTTCTTGCTTCTTCGACCATGTTCCGGGCAATCAACCAGCGGGGACTCCTTGGGTTTAAAAATAAGAGGAAGAAAAAAGTCATGGCCGGCAGAGCTTCAACACCGAACATCCAGCGCCAGGTGGTTTCACCCAGGTCCAATGAACTGATGATATAATTTGATGAAAAAGCCAGCAGCACACCAAAAACAATATTAAACTGGGTAAGTGCCACCATGCGTCCACGGAACCTGGCAGGTGAAATTTCCGCATTGTACATGGGTGCCACGACTGAAGATCCTCCTACTGCTAATCCTCCCATAAAGCGGAATAGGGCGAAGGAACTCCAATTCCATGCCAGTGCGCTGCCCAGAGCCGAGACTAAATACAATGCACCCAGGATAAATAGTACTTTTCTCCGTCCATACTTATCTGCCGGTTTTCCAAAGAGAATAGAACCGATGATGGTTCCAATCAGGGCAGTGGCAACCGTGAAACCATGCCATGATCCGGGATTTCCAATAAATGCTGAAAGTGAGTCATAAGTACCGGAGAAGAACATCCTTAATGTCCCCTCCGCACCTGATATAACTGCCGTGTCAAATCCGAAGAGGAGTCCCCCGAGAGCTGCAATGGCAGCACTTCTTAACAGTGCTCCTTTAATCTTCATAGATGTTTTTCATCTGCCATGCATCAAGAGAGACCAGTTCACTACTGCTGCCCTGGGAACGAAGGGATACCCCAACGCTATCATCCCGACCGGGGTAAACACGTGCAGCAACACATTGCTTTCCATTTATAAAGACTTCAACCACACTTTTATCAATGAATATCCTGAGTTTAACTGTCTCATCACGACCTACCCCGACCGGGGCAATTTCGTCGGCACGTGACCTGGCTCCTGGAAGTACAGATGAATGGCTTGTCTGCAGCGAAACCAGGCTTGGTGTGGGTTTTCTTTCCCTCCGTTCACCGGGTACCCTCCAGTAATTGCGGCCGGAACCATATCCCCTTCCGGGCAGGATGGAGATGCTGGTGTACTCTTCTTTTTTGGGGGACTCCAACACATTCAGCTCAATCATGGAGGCTTCTTTCGTATCAATTTCCGCATAGATCTCCATGGCATTGCCACGGATATTTTTAAGCTTAATCTCTTTGTTGGCGGGAAGAGTCATTGTTTCCACATGTTTATGGTTGTATCTTAATGATTCAATATCTCCGGCAGGTTCCATCCCAATCTCATCGGCAGAAATAAGTGTAAGCTTTCGGGGAAGTGACATGATCTGGTTCCACCCTTCGGTATCTCATCCCGGGATTCATATTAAATATGATAATCACTCCATCCTTCGCCATCGGGTGCAGCCGATGGGGCATGAACACCTGCGGGTCCTGAAGGTCCAAAATTGAAATTGCCATGATTGGTAACTACGAATTTTTGCCGCTCTGTGTCATAATCTCCCAGCAGGTACTGTCCACCGCTCATATGGCTGTAGAAAGGTAAGATAAAGCGGTCACCTATGGGCCAGAAGTAAGGACAGGCATAATCATCCCCGATCAGGGTAAAGTGATCGTCCTCCACAAAGGGGTGCATATATTGCCAGTGTTCCAGGTCGAGAGAGCGAAAGAGATAGGCAGTGGGTACAGGTTTGCCTCCCGGGCCCTCGTTGACCCTGCCGGCCAGCAGGGCGTAATACACACTGTCACTCTTCCAGATGCAAGGATCATATACAGAATAGGGAAGGGCGAATCCGGATGGATCAGCAATGGGGATTACCGCCTTGCCGGATACCTTTTCCCAGTTAAGTAGAAGCGGATCATTTGAAACAGCAGCCATACTTCCAACCTCGGTACCATGATAAAAGGCTATTACTTTGTCATCGTCAACATAGGCAGATCCGCTGTAGCATGCCCGCTCCGGTCCAGGATAGATGGCCAGGGGAAGGTCCTCCCAATGGATCAGGTCTTTGCTGACGGCATGGCCCCAATGCTGACGGGGGAATTCAGGCGGATAGGCCTGGTAGAACAGGTGCCAGTTGCCCTGCCAGAAACAGAGCCCATTGGGGTCATTCAAGCTGCCTTCAGGATTTACATAATGATAAATTGGCCGATGAGGATCATTTGACATCTTTGCCCTGGAATCCTTGAACCGTAACAGGAGTGGATTTGTCTTAAGCTCATACTCCTGCTCATCCAGGATGGTCGAGAAGGTGTAACTCGGGACGGGTGACGAGTAATCCTCAGGTTCTTGCTGAGCTGATACAGTTGGTAGTGAAAACAAGAAAATTAGCCCTGTCGTCAACAACCTGCCGAAAAGATCGGTGAATGTTTTTGTTTTCATATCACAAAATACGCAATGTTTTAATTTTTATCTAAATTCGAGTCTACTAGTTACTATTGAATTACCAAACAATGAAAAGAATTGCTTTTGCCACCGTTTTCCTTTCCAGCCTTACAATGTCATGTTCCTCCCCGGAAGATGATTATTTCATCGCTTCATATTATTTCCCCAACTATCACGTGGATGCACGGAATGTGAAACTACATGGAGACGGCTGGATGGAATGGGAGCTGGTGAAGGCATGCCAGGCCAAGATTCCCCGGACACCACCAGCCCAATGTACCTGCCTGGGGGTATACGGATGAAGCCAATCCTGCCTGCATGGAACAGAAGATTGATGCGGCTGCGGACCATGGGATCGATGCCTTCATATTTGACTGGTATTATTATGATGACGGCCTTTTCCTGGAGCGAGGCATCGAGCAAGGATTCTTTGGTGCAAAAAATAACAGGCGTTTAAAATTCGGATTGATGTGGGCCAATCATGACTGGATAAATATCCATCCTGCAGATTCTGCAACACTTTTGAGTGAAGAAGGCCCTGAGCTCCTTTACCCGGGAACAATTACGCCCGAAACATGGGAAAGGATGACAGATTACATCATTGAAACCTATTTTAAGCATCCCTCATACTGGCTGCTTGACGGATCGCCATATTTCTCAGTTTATGATCTTTCAAAATTGGTAAGAAGTTTCGGAAGTCTTCAGTCCACAGCTAATGCCATAGAACAATTCCACCATAAAGTAACTGATGCCGGATTCAAAGGATTACATATGAATGCCGTAGTCTGGGGACGCACTATACTGCCCTCCGAAGAAATCATTGAGGTAGAAGATATGAATGGATTTTTAAAGGATTTGGGATTTACTTCCGCTACATCATATGTCTGGATCCACCATGTGAGACTTGACTTTCCTACTCATCCCTATACGGAGGTCCAGGATAAGTATTTCGATTATGCCGATAAGTTTGCAGGCTCCATAGATCTTCCATATTATCCGAATGTAACGATGGGATGGGACAGCAGTCCAAGGGCAAACCAGGATGACAGGTTTGCCAATCACGGCTACCCTTTTATGGGAACCATCAGCAAGAATACGCCTGAGAATTTCAAAAAAGCCCTGATTCAGGTCCGGGATTACCTGGATCAACAACCCACGGCTCAAAATATATTCAACATTAATTGCTGGAATGAATGGACAGAAGGAAGCTATCTTGAACCGGATACCATAAGCGGGATGGCATATCTGCAGGCCATAAAAGAGGTTTTTGGCGATTGAACGAAAACAGAATTCCCTCTCAGGGGGGTATTAGTCTCAATTTGTGTAAAATAAATCCCAAAATATTCATTGTTAAGATGGCACAGAAAAGGTATTTTTGATATTACAATACACTAACCAAAACTTATGATTGGCATACTTCTCATTGCGATAGGCAGCATTGGTTCTGCCAGTTTCTATGTACCGTTTAAAAAGGTTAAAGTCTGGGCCTGGGAGTCATACTGGATTACCCAGGGACTTGCAGCATGGATCATTTTCCCATGGGTGTTCGCACTTCTGACAGTTCCTTCCGGCACCCTGATGGATATTATTCACGATGCACCCTCATCAGCCAAATGGCTCAGCATTATGTTCGGTGCACTCTGGGGTGTAGGCGGACTTACCTTCGGGCTCAGCATAAGGTATATGGGCATTGCCCTGGGGCAATCCCTGGTACTCGGACTAACAGCAGCGTTGGGTACAATCATACCTTCCATCGTTGCCGGTGATGATCTGTTGGCCAGCAGGGCAGGGATCCTTACCCTGGTTGGCGTTGCCATTGCATTAGCGGGGATTGCAATCATTGGTTATGCAGGCGTACTGAAGAACAAAAATCTAAGCGAAGAAGAAAGAAAGGCAGCAGTCAAAGAATTTGCCCTGAAAAAAGGCATCATGATCGCCATCCTTTCAGGTATCATGAGTGCCTGTTTTGCCTTTGGTATCCAATCAGGAGGCCCCATCGAGGAATCGGCAGCCAAATATGGCACCAATGCCCTCTTTGTAACCAATCCTACCCTGATCTTTATCCTGCTGGGAGGTTTCGTGACCAATTTGATTTACTGTGTTACCCTGAACATTAAAAACGGAACCTATAAGGATTATACTTCCGTCTCCGGTGCCGTGTTCTTCAATAATATTGGCTGGACCTTCCTGGCAGGATTATTATGGTTCCTGCAGTTCTTCTTTTATGGCATGGGAAAGAGCCAGATTCCGGCAGCCATGGAAGCATTTTCCTGGAGTATCCTGATGGCCATGAATATCACCATGAGTAATATCTGGGGTCTCGTCCTGAATGAATGGAAAGGCGTAAGCAGGAAAACTGTCGTGGTGCTGATCATAGGGATCATCATCCTGATCCTTTCAACCTTTGTTATTAACCTTACCTAAAATATTATCATGTATAAGAGAATGGCATTTAAAATGAAGCTGAACCCGGGCATGTTTGAGGAATATAAGAAAAGGCATGAAAACCTCTGGCCGGAATTACATAAATTACTGAAAGACAATGGATTGTCCGAATATAGCATTTTTTTCGATGAGGAAACCAATATCCTTTTTGCCTTTCAGAAACAGGCAGGTGATCAGGGTTCGCAGGATCTGGGAAAAACCGAGATCGTAAAAAAATGGTGGAAGTACATGGCAGATATCATGGAAACAAACCCGGATAACTCACCAGTTTCCAAAGAGCTCATTGAAGTTTTTTACATGGATTAATACTCAATAAAATAGAATAACACTTATGGCAAAATCAGAGAATATCCAGAAGGCTTTTGAACTTGCAAAAGCACAATACGCTGAACTCGGCGTAGATGTCGAAGAGGCAATGAAGAAACTTGAAAAATTCCCGATCTCCCTTCATTGCTGGCAGGCAGATGATGTGGGTGGATTTGAATCACCGGATGCAGGTTTATCAGGTGGCATACAGGCCACAGGGAATTACCCGGGTAAAGCACGCAATATTGTGGAACACAGGAAGGATGTTGAGAAAGCAATGGACCTGATACCCGGAAAGCAAAGACTGAACCTCCACGCCATTTATGGGGATTTTAAAGGGGAAGTAGTGGACCGGGACCAGATTGAAACAAGACATTTCCAGAGTTGGATAGACTGGGCCAAAGAACTGGGCATAGGGATTGACTTCAACTGCACCGCCTTTTCCCATCCCAAGGCCGATGATAATTTTACTCTATCACATAAGAATCAAGGAAATCAGAGATTTCTGGATAGAACATACCAAAAGATGCAGGAGGATCGCTGTGGATATGGGAAAACAACTTGGGACTCCCAGCATTCACAATATATGGATCCCGGATGGTTCGAAAGATATACCAGTGGACAGGTATACTCACCGGGCATTGCTTAAGGACTCCCTTGACCAGATCTTTGCAGAAAAATTACCCGCCGAGTATCTCAAGGATGCCATCGAAAGCAAATTGTTCGGCATTGGGGTTGAAGCCATGACGGTCGGCTCATCAGATTTCTACCTGGGTTATGCCATTCAGAATCAAACATTGATCTGCCTTGACAGCGGCCATTTCCATCCAACCGAACAGGTAGGGGACAAGATCTCGGCTTGCCTGCTGTTCGTCCCGGAAATCCTGCTGCATGTAACCAGGCCGATCAGATGGGACAGTGACCATGTGGTAACCGTGAATGATGATACCCTGCTGATCGCGCAGGAAATTGTCCGTTGTGATGCAATGGATAGGATTCATATGGGACTGGATTTCTTCGATGCAAGTATTAACCGGATAGGGGCATATGTAGTAGGAACAAGGGCTGCCTTGCAAACCATGCTCTTCGCCCTGCTCGAGCCTGGAAAACAATTACTCGAATATGAAAACAATGGCCAGTTATTTGAACGCCTGGCCCTGCTGGAACTGATGAAAACCAAGCCATTCGGCGCCGTCTGGGATTACTACTGCATGCAGCAGGATGTGCCCGTTAGCCAGGATTTTATTACTGAGATCCAGCATTATGAGAAAGAAGTTCTCAGCAAAAGATAAGAAGTTTTTTTTCGATTCATATGGCAACAGAAGTAATTTTAATTTTCGATATTGGGAAAACCAATAAAAAGGTATTACTGTTCGATAAGAACCTTCAGATTGTATCAGAAGCAGAGGATAAATTCGATGAAATTGTGGATGATGATGGTTTTGCTTGCGATGACATTGAAAAAATCGAAAAATGGGTCCTTCAGTCCACCAACAAATACCTGTCTGACCCGGCTTATGATGTCAAAGCGATAAATTTCACCACTTATGGTGCAACACTGATGTATATTGATAAAAACGGTGAGCGCCTTACCCCGGTTTATAATTACCTGAAGCCCCTGCCTGAAGGTGTGGCCGAATCGCTTTATGAAGCTTACGGCGGACCGGAAGAGTTCAGCAGGAAAACAGCTTCTCCCTCTCTCGGGATGCTGAATTCCGGACTCCAGGCCCGCTGGTTGAAAATGCACAAACCCGAAATCTTTGAGAAGGTTGCTCACATCTTGCATTTCCCACAATACCTGTCCTATAAACTCACCGGAAAAATAGCATCGGAGCATACCTCTATTGGATGTCATACGGGCATGTGGGACTTTGACAATATGCGTTACCATGACTGGATCAGGGATGAGGGAATTGAATTACCTGAACCGGTTAGTGTGGAGAAGATATTTCCCGCAGCGAAAATCAATTCGAATGTTCCTGTAGGAATCGGTATTCATGACAGCTCCTCTTCCCTTGTTCCCTATTTTATGCATACACAAGATGCCTTTGTACTGGCTTCTACGGGGACCTGGAGTATCAATATGAATCCCTTCAACCATTCCCCTCTCACGAAAAAGCAACTGGAACTGGACTGCCTTGCTTATATGAGCATACAACAGAAACCGGTAAAATCCTCTCGATTCTTTCTCGGCCATATCCATGATGTCAATGTTGAGCGGCTTACTGAATATTTCAAGGTAGACAAGAATGCTTACAAGAAGGTGGATGTTGATGTGGGACTGCTGGAGAAGTTCAAAGAGAAAAACAAAGGGGAAAGGGTATTCTTCTCGGGGACCATGCCTGAAGATTTTATTGATAAGGACGCTGACCTTGGAAGATTTGGATCTTTCAGGGAGGCCTACCACCAGCTGATGATAGACCTGTCGACCAGGACTGCAGATTCCATCAACCTGGTCATTACACCGAAGGACAATACCAAAAACCTCTTTATAACCGGCGGATTTGCCAGGAATCCATTATTCACCAGCTTACTGGCCGCACGGTTCTGTGACAAGACGGTTTATACTTCTGAGATCGCCAATGCCACCTCACTCGGGGCAGCCCTTGTCCTCTGGAAATGTTTTGGTATTAAGGAAGAACCAGTATTGGACATGGGACTTCAACGCATACCCTGAACAGCAAGCGAGAGGATGATCATATGATGGTCAGACTGAATACCAGATTAGCACAATATCTAAACAGGGGTATTTATCTTATCCTCCTGTTTAAAGTGGGATCAGTCTTCGGATATGAACTGGAGATAAAAACACTGAAATGCGACTTTCAGGTCAATCCAACGGGTATTGAGAATAAGAAGCCCGGACTCAGTTGGGAGATTAAATCAAACCAGCGAAATGTATACCAGAAAGCTTTCCAGATCCTGGTAGCTTCCTCCCTGGAAAAACTGAATGTTGACATGGCTGATATGTGGAACCCGGGCCTGATTCAATCCAGCCAGTCCATTCAGGTTAAATATGAAGGCAAGGCCCTGGAATCCGCAAAGAGGTACTATTGGAAAGTCCGTATACAGGATCAACAAGGGATTTTTACCTCTTATAGCGAGGCTTCATTTTTTGAAACAGGAATCCTGGAAGCAGTAGATTGGAAAGCAGATTGGATTTACGGGCCCGCACTCGACGCGGATGCATGTCCCTGGTTCCGTAAGACTTTCAATCTGGAAGCCCTTCCATCGAAGGCGACTGCTTTCGTGGGATCTGTCGGATACCATGAACTCTATATAAATGGCGAGAAAGTAAGTGATGCTGTATTGACTCCTTCTGTTTCAGACCTCAGGAAGCGTGCCCTGTACAACACATATGACATTTCCCCATACCTGAAAGAGGGAAAGAACGCAGCGGTCATCTGGCTTGCATCCGGATGGGCAAATTTTCAGGATTTCAATCCCCCTGCTGATTTTGGACGGGATAAGAAACCCCTTTGTTTTGTCCAGATGCATCTGGATCAGGACCAGCTCATCCTTAGTGACCAGACATGGCGTTATTCACAGAGTGATACCTGGCATCTGGGAAAATGGCAAAACAGTGATTTTGGAGGAGATTCAGTCAATGCAATGCTTTCAATAAAGGATTGGAACCAGCCTGAGTTCGATGATAAGCATTGGGAATATGCAGCTGTGAATGACCCTGGATTGGCCCTGACATCAGATCATATAGAACCAAACCGGATGGTGAAACAAATACGGGCATCTGCTGTAAATCCTGTTTCACCTGGTGTGTACCAAGTTGTTATGGATAAACTTTATACCGGGTGGATAGAGGTAAATGTAAAAGGCAGGCCTGGCAAACAGGTTGTTTTCATGGCCTCAGCACATCCGGAATCAGCCGTCGAATTTAATCAGCGAAATGTATATGTAATCGGGGCTGATGGACAGGGTACATTCAGGAATCGTTTCAGTTATCATGAAATTGGGTATGTCACCATTGTTGGACTGGATTATAAACCTGACATAAGGGATATAGTGGGCCACCAGGTAACAAATGACCGCAATACAGTGGGAGGATTCGACTGTTCCGATCCATTGCTCAAGCAGATCTATGACATTACCTGTTACAATTACGAAAACCTCAGCACCGGTGGTATGACAGTGGATTGCCCGCACCGGGAAAGGCTCGGATATGGAGGTGATGGACACGGTAGCCTTGAAATTGCCCTGGCTGCATATGCATCCTACCCCTTCTTAACCAAATGGGCCGGGGACTGGTGTGATATCCAGGATGAAAGTGGTCGCATCAATCATACGGCCCCAACCCTGGGTGGTGGAGGCGGACCGGCATGGAGCGGTTTCATACTGACCCTGCCCTGGGCCGTTTATTTGAGCTATGGAGACCCCTTGATACTGGAACAAACCTTCCCTTCAGCCTCCAAATGGCTGGATTACCTGGACCGACATGTGGGAGAGGATGGACTGCTTGGTATACCTTCACCAGGGCGTTGGAAATATGCCGATTCAACCCGATGGATATTTCTAGGGGACTGGGCAACTCCTCATGGAAGTGAAGAAAGCTATACGCCTGAAGCCTTATTGTTCAACAACTGCTATTATGTTTATGTACTTGGACTGGCAGCAAAAATGGCAGAGATTCTGGATCAACCGGATATGGCAGGTTCCTATAAGGAGCAGGCAGGTCAACTTACCCGGGCGATCAATAAAAGGTTCTATAATCCTGAAACTTTTACCTATATCGACACCCGTCAAACGCATTGTGTTATGCCGCTTATGGCAGGTGTGGTGCCACCGGAGCACGTGCATGCCGTTCAGGCAAACCTTGAACGGGAAATCCTTGTCCACCGTGAGGGTCATTTCGATACCGGGATTCATGGGACGTACTACCTGGTCAAATATCTTACCCAGCAGGACAGAAGTGATCTAATACACACCCTTGCTTCACAGACCACCTTTCCCAGTTATGGATATTTCATCGAGAAGGGATATGTAACCTGGCCTGAACTCTGGCATGAATGCAACTCCATCATGCATGGATGCCTGAATGGCATTGGGGGATGGTTTGTACATGGACTTTCAGGTATTCGGACAGATCCTGAATCTCCGGGATACAGGAACACCATAATCAAACCCGCTGTAACAGGTGATCTGGAATGGGTAAAAGGATACCATGATTCTCCCTACGGACGTATTGTTTGCCATTGGAAGAAACAGAAGGATGTCCTGGAAATGGAAATCACGGTTCCTGCCAATACATCCGCAACGATTTTTATACCAACATCAGATGCCTCCAGGGTCACTGAGGGAGGTGTGTTTACATACGATGATACGGCATTCCTCAGGGAAGAAAATGGATACGCCCTTTATCAGGTAGGATCCGGTGAATATCATTATATTGTCAATGAAAAAAACACCGATTAAGTGAAACCGGACGACTGGGAAAAACTACAAAATGGTTCTGATATCAGGGGAGTGGCCCTTGAGAGTAACAGCGGGGAGAAGATAAACCTGTCACCCCAGGTTGCAAAAGAACTGGGCCAGTCATTTGCCCTGTGGCTGGTGAGGAAGGGATTTGAGAGTCCCAGAGTAGCCATTGGGATGGATTCACGGATCACAGGTCCCGCTCTGAAACAGGCTTTTAGTGAGGGACTCACAGCACTTGGGGTTTATGTTGTGGATTGCGGACTGGCTTCCACCCCTGCCATGTTCATGGCTTGCATCGATGAGAAAATGAAGGTGGACGGGGCGGTGATGCTGACAGCCAGCCACCTGCCTTTTAATCGAAATGGGATGAAATTCTTCACTGACCGTGGTGGATTTGATAAACAAGATATTCGTGATCTCCTCCAGATAGCAGCCAGTGGTTCCCCCCCGGCGTGGGACCAGGCAGGCAGGGTGGAAAAGGCAGACTTTATTTCAGACTATGCTGGGATACTGGTAAACAAGATCCGGGAGGGTGTTAATGATCCTGATCGGTATGAGCAGCCTCTTGGGGGACTAAAAATCATTGTTGATGCAGGGAACGGGGCGGGAGGATTTTTTGCCCATAAGGTCCTGCTACCCCTCGGAGCAGATATCGAAGGAAGCCAGTTCCTGGAACCGGATGGACATTTTCCCAACCATGCGCCCAATCCCGAAGACAGTATAGCCATGGAGGCTATCAGTAAAGCCGTTAAGCTTACGGGGGCAGATCTGGGTGTCATCTTTGATACTGATGTCGACAGGGCAGCTGTTGTTGATGCGAGCGGAAAAGCAGTCAGCAGGAATGAATTGATTGCCCTGATCTCTGCAGTGGTGCTGGAAGAACATCCCGGTTCGGTAATTGTCACAGACTCCATCACCTCCACAGGCTTGAAATGGTTTATCGAAGAGGAACTGGGAGGCATACACCTGCGCTATAAAAGGGGATACAAAAATGTTATCAATGAATCCAAACGGCAGAATGAGGAGGGATCTGCATCCTGGCTGGCCATTGAAACATCAGGACATGCAGCCATGAAAGAGAACCATTTCCTGGATGACGGAGCCTACCTGGTGGCGAAACTCCTGATAAAAATGGCCAGACTGAAAAAGGAAAACCGATCCCTGACAAGCCTCATTGAAAAACTTCCTGTGCCCGCAGAGAGCCAGGAATTTCGTTTGTCACTTACCGCTGATGACTCCTATGAATATGGAAACAAAATAATTTCATACATGGGTGAAGTGACCCTGAAAGAACCGGGCTGGACCCTGGACGAGCCTAATTTTGAGGGGGTCAGGATCCTCTGTTCAGATCCCCGGGAAAAAGGATGGTTCCTGTTAAGGTTATCATTGCATGATCCACTGATGCCTTTGAACATTGAATCGGATGTAGCCGGTGGAGTGAAAGCCATCGTCTTTCGTTTGGCTCGATTGCTGAAGGGTTTTAAATATCTTGATACTGCTTCCCTGCAATGAAATAAATGACACAAAATCACCATAATATGAAACTGAAGTTTGTAAAGTTTTTCTTCCTTGTGCTTATCGTATGTTTAAGCTGTACTTTTGAAAATGGATACCAGGAAATGGCGTTCAAATCAGCACATGAGCGCGGAGTCCTGGCCAATGAGGGATTCAGGCGATGCAACGATTTTGTGGTCTCATGGCTCGGCCAGGCAGACAGCCAGACCGGTTTAATCCCCAGAAACCTCTATGAATCAGCTCATATCTGGAACGCCAAGGATGCTGCCGCAGATAATTACCCCTTCATGGTGCTGACATCTGCCATCACAAGTCCCGGTATTTTCGAAGGTACCATGCATGATATGCTGGCTTCCGAATCACTTGTCACACCACGCCTGGGAAAAATGCCCGATACCTATTCTTTCATTAAACAAGGCTTCGAAGAAGAAACAATCGATACTGCTTCTATTATTTTTGGCGCTTCCGAGTACATTAAGGATGGGCTCTTACCCCTGACTGAATGGCTTGGATTTTCGCCATGGTACGAGCGCCTCGTTGAGATCCTGGATGACATCTGGGCATATGCTCCCGTCTCAACTAAATTCGGTCATATCCCCTCACAGAACGTTGAAGTCAACGGGGAAATGCTTCAGGCATTATCAAGAATCTATTGGATGTCCGGTGACATAAAATACCTTGACTGGGCCGTTCGCCTGGGGGATTTTTACTTGTTAGGGGACCAGCATCCAACACGCGATCTGGAGTCATTGCGACTGAGGGATCACGGATGCGAGATTGTATCGGGATTGTGTGAGTTGTATTGCATGGTATCCTATGCCAGACCGGAAAAAAAAGAGGCCTACCAGGAATCTTTATATGAGATGCTGGACAGGATACTTGAGGTCGGGATAAATGAACATGGGCTGTTCTATAATGTTGTCAATCCAGTTTCAGGTGAGATCATCAACGATGGGATTGCCGACACCTGGGGATATACTTATAATGGATATTACACGGTCTACATGATAGATGGTACGGAAAAATATCGTGAAGCCGTGCTCCGGGCGCTTGAGAACATTGATCATTACAAGGCTTTCGACTGGGAACGAGGCAGTGCTGATGGATATGCAGATGCCATTGAAAGCGGCTTGAATTTATATAACAGGGAGCCGGTGGATATAGCGCGGGACTGGATAGATTCTGAGATTGAAATCATGTGGTCTATGCAGGATTCGAGCCACCGAGAGCGGGCTCTTGAATGGCAGGGATCAGGAATCATTGAAGGCTGGCATGGAGATGGCAATTTTGCCCGAACAAGCATTATGTACTGTCTGTGGAAAACCCAGGGAATTACTATCCAGCCCTGGCGGGAAGATGTCATTTTTGGTACTGTAGAGCAGGATGGCAATGTGTATCTAAGTCTGCATGCAGATGAGGAATGGGAAGGCATCATTAAATTTGATTTTAACCGCTCCGGGCTAACCATGAATCTTCCTCTCGACTATCCCCGAATCAACCAGTTCCCTGAATGGTTCGTTGTTTCCGATGATAAGGAATACAGGCTAGAATTCACAGGTGATAATCGTGAAGAAATAGTAGAAGGCAAGATTCTTAAGGCCGGAATCCCAATACAAATTGATAAGGACAGGTTTTATCACCTGCTGGTACAAGCTTTATAGTTCCTGCCACAAATTGTTGGAAAAATTGTGAATAAAAATGATTTTGCCTATTGACAATATACCATTTTTGGAATAAATTTATATATCATAATCCGGCGTGGATCCCATTGCGGGATGGTTGATTTAGAATAGGATTTTAGGTTAGGTTTGACGGATGCTGCAACCCATTGCAGCATCCGTTTTCTTTCCCTTATGTCTTTATTCCATGGACTTCAACAGCCTGATATCTCCTGTCAGTCCAATATGGTCAGGCTCCTCCAGGTTGATCCACTGCATGGCAACTTCATTCCCAGTCAGTGAATTGGCATAGTTTGCCAGGGTAGTAGTATAAATAATCTCAAGCTGGTTCTTCCCTTCTTTCAAGAGACCTGGCGCAACTTGATAAAGATGCCTGCCCCACCATCTCACTCCGAGTTTTTCTCCATTTAGCTTCACTTCAGTGATATGTTTCTGAATGCCCAGATCTATGAAAGTCCAGTCGGTCTCCTCCAATTCAAAAGTGGTTTGGTAGGATACCTGACCAGCAAAAGTGGATATGCGTGGGTCCCCATGATTTCCAAATTCAAATAGCCTGCCTGTAGAAAGGCTGAAATCCTCATCCCGGATGGGGTCGAATTCCATCTGCCATTGTTTACCAATACTTTTCCCTGAGGACTCATCCGGGTAGAATCGATGATTTTGCACTCCTTTGCCAGATTCCTCAAGTAAAATCAGCATGGATTCCAGTGCCTGTAAGCGTATGTTTATCTCTCCCTTGTCCTGGTTGGGGAGGATGAACCGATCCCCGGTATGCGGATCCCAGCACCAGGCAGTCTTACCCCTGTTGCTAAAAGTAGCTGTAAAATTCTGGTCGTTTTCCTCATCCTGGTTCGAAAAGAAATAGATCTCATTTCCACCACTTTTGTACTTGATCAGATACAGTTTCTCCTGTGCCGAAGTAATAGAGATATCCTTCCGGATGGCAAATTCTGCAAGCACCTTGTCAGCCCAGGAGGTCACCTGTGAGGCATCTCCAGGTGGCATCAAAAACCTGAACGTTTTCATGGGAAGAAGCCTCGCTCATCAAATCCTTCACGGTCCGGTCATTTTTATCTTTTTCAAAATATGAGGGTGCCTCCGAAGGCATATGGTCCACAAACAGGAACTTAACCCCCTGCTCAGCAAGGTCATTAATGGCAGCAGCGGTTTCAGGTTCTATGGATTTTGCTCCGGATACTATAACCATCTTATATTCAGCTTCTTCACTCTTCATCTGACCTTTTTCCGCCGAAGCCCTCTGTATCACTCCTTCATTGATATAATCTGCCATGACTCCCAGCCGGCTGAATCCTTCCCACAGATCATGATTATACCAGGGATTCATATAAAAGGGATACCGGACAAGTCCCCACTGCTTCCAGATATCAGCTTCTGGTGTGAGTATGGCAATATCGGTCACAGGTTCCGCATGTTGGAAAATGGCAGAAAGACGGGCATTGTAATCAGCCCAGTAACGGAAATAGGGCCACCAGGTATTCTGGTCACTGAAATAGGCCCCGTACCGGACCCATCCCGGGAAACCTGCCTCAGGAGGTGAATAATTGTACCCGTGCAAAACGGAATGGTTGATCCCGGTAATGAAATTGAAATCATCATTCTTCTTTACCATATCCAGTGTCATCCTGAATACGCCTCGTGTATTTGTCATCGCTTCGCTGCTTACAATGTTTGCACCGGATAAATGGGCCGCCGAAGATGTATACTTATTCCATATCCAGTACCCATGTGCTTTGGCATTGGCGGAATAAAGCCAGTTATTGCTTTCCGGGATATCGACCATCCTGTAGCCGTCGAGCATGCCCATCAGCCAGGGCATGCCATAAGCCTGGTACCGGCTCTGCATACCATGTTCATTGGCCCAATCATCAAATGTTTTCGTGAACCTCTCCAGGAAAAGCTCAACCAGGGTCTTGTTAAAATCATAACGCATCCTGCGTATATCATCATTAAAATCCTTATCATACCTGAGTGTATCGGTGTAACCCTCATAGGGATGATAAAAAACCAGCGGAACAAATGGTTTGAGGTCATATCCGCGTCTTTTCCTGAATTCTTCAAAAAGATCATCGGTAATGTTCGCCCCTGACAGTTCAATGCTGTCACAAAACAAGGCCCGTATATGGTCTCCCAGCTTGCCGCCAAGCACTGCTTCCAGGGCACTGGCCAGTTTATCCATGTAGGCACGCACATCTGCTGCATCATAATGATCCACCACCGGACCGTCAGATCCCGGAGCCCCGTGCATCACCGACCGGTATGCTTTCTGAAAGGTACCGATATACAGATCATATTTGCCTTCCGGAACTTCTATCTCAATACGGCCCTTCTTGTCCACCTTCTCCATAAGGTCAACCAGTTCGCTTTCTCCCCTGGCACCATGAGGTATCAATCTGCAGAAAAAACAATTCAGGTGCCGGGGCATCCGGATTATTATATGAGCCGAAATCCCGGCCAGGCAATTGCCATACCTCCTTCAACTTTCAGGGCATATTTACCGGGACCCCTGCAGCTCCATTTTTTTAATTCCCACTCCCTGCAAAAACTGATCCTCTCTGAGAAACTCTCCACCAAAGGGCCAGCCCGATCCCATGATCAGGTCAACGATCATATTACGTTCATTCGCCATTTCCACGGTTGCCTTCACCCTTTCATTCCATTCAGGGCTCAGCCAGTCATAACAATTATAGTCGAATTCATCTCCACCCTCTGGTTTGGCTATGGGATTAATCTCCACCCCTCCAATCCCGGCAGCTTTCATAACATCCAGCTCACGTTGAAGCTCATCAACCTCTATGCAATCACCGTTCCACCACCATCGTACGAATGCTCGGGCATCAGCAGGTGGTTCCTCAAAGATGGCGTACAATTCTTCGGTTGAAGAAGTATCCCTCATTTTATTACATCCTCCGAGCAAGAGCAGGGCAAACAGAAATACCTTGATGGTGATAGTGGCAGATCGATAAAGCTGTTCTTTCATAATCTCTGATAAATTTGTAGATTGGACTGTATACTGCATCCAAGATAATACAACAAAACGTGTATTCAAATATTCAAACCAATCATTCTATGAAAACGAACAATCTTCTATGTGGCACAATGGTGATTATGATAGCTGCTATATTCATACTTGCCTCCTGTACAGGCCAACCGGCTGACAAACTGAAAGGTACCAGGCCGAATATTGTTTTCATCCTGGCGGATGATATGGGATGGGCAGATCTACCTGTTTACGGTAATACCTTTAATGAGGCACCAAATCTCACTAAAATGGCCAAAAATGGTATGCGGTTTACCAATGCCTACGCTGCCTGTCCGGTGTGCTCACCAACCAGGGCCAGCATTATGTCGGGACAATATCCCGCCCGTGTCGGGATTACTGATTTCATAACCGGCCACTGGCGCCCTTACGAGGAAGTAACTGTGCCAAAGAACCGTACCCAGTACCTTCCCCTTGAAATCTATACCCTTGGAGAAGCCATGAGGGATGCAGGATATGCCACCGGGTATTTCGGCAAATGGCATCTGGGTGGAGGGGAATACTATCCGAAAAACCAGGGTTTCGATGTCAGCAATGTATACCAGGGAGGCGGTTTCTTTCATTATGCGGACCGGATGGAGGTGCCCATAGATATCTCCCCAGGGATCGTTCTTTCGGAAGCATTGACAGATCTCGGTCTTGATTTTATTGACAAACACCGTGAAAACCCGTTTTTCCTCTACCTGGCACATTACGACGTGCATGTACAGCTGGATGCAGATTCTATGCTGATACAGAAATACCTGGAGAAGGAAAACGTCGAGGGATATCCATGCAATGCTGTTTATGCGGCCATGGTGGAGCATGTGGACAACAGCGTTGGCCGGGTCCTGGATAAGCTGGATGAACTGGGACTCACGGAAAATACCCTGGTGGTTTATTTTTCGGATAATGGCGGACTCATCAGCAGGTTTGACAGGATCCCCTTGCTGGCCGATTCCAAACAGTATATTTATGAGGAGGATACCCTGCTTTATGTGGCCTCGTCAAACAAACCACTCCGTGCAGAAAAGGGGACCATTTATGAAGGGGGTATCAGGGAACCCATGATTGTACAATGGCCGGGGAAAATAGCTGGTGGACAGGTCAGTGATGCCATCATATCCAGTGTGGATTTCTTTCCTACATTTGCGGGACTTGCAGGTTTGGATCTTCCTTCAAAACAGGTATTTGACGGAGAAAGTTTTCTTAACATACTCGCCGGTGAAGCATATGAAAGGGACCGTGCCCTATTCTGGCACTATCCCGTATACCACCATGATTCTCCTGCGAGTGTGATAAGGAAAGGGGACTGGAAACTCATCCATTATCTTCACAACGATACGCGATTTCTGTTTAATCTTGCCGACGATATTGGAGAGACAACCGACCTGAGCCGGCAGCATCCTGAGAAAGTTGATGAACTCTACCGGCTGCTGGAGGACTGGAGAGGAGAAGTGCAGGCTGAATTACCGGCACCGAATCCTGATTTCGATCCGGACCGGCGATACTTGTGGGGACGGCATCCTGACAGGTAGGTCTTATATTATCAATGCGTCACCAGGGATTTCTTACTGCCTATTATTTTGTTACAATTAGTACCGCCCCATGGGAACCTCTTGATCCATACATATTTGCCTCCGAACCCTTCAATAATGTGACAGATTTTACATCCCTTGGATTGAGGTGGTCAACCTTGTCAGTTGGTACCCCATCAAGGACAAATAAAGCAGAATGGTCAAATCCGCTAATTCCAGTCGTACTTTCACTACCCCGAAGATAGACCTTAAGTCCCCCACCCTGGTTGAGAACTGAGGCTCCTACCAGTTCGGTCTGGAGTAATTGCTCAATACTGGTATACTTCGCAAAATCATTGTTGAGGTCAGTGTAATGCGTAAGTGCATAGGTCAGATCCTCCTTACGGATATGACCATAAGCGACAGCGATCTCCTGGTTTTTTTGGCTATCCTTAAAGATCAGGTTCACCTCAAAAGGTTCATTATCCTTTTGGACTTTTCTACGATTGCTCTCAAAACCAGCTGCAGTGATCGTTAACTGGTCTCCCGCTGGTGCCATGATCTCAAACCGGCCCAGAGAATCCGTCAGAGTGGTCGTTTTGGTTTTTTTGGATATCACTTCTGCATTCAGTACGGAGTATTGAGTAAAGGCAGTAACCGTTCCTTTAACAGGCATCAACTCTTTACTTTTCTTCTGGGAAAAGGCCGGAGAACTGATAAGTATACCGGCCAATAATATTACCGCAACATTTTTCATCTTCTTTTGTTTTTTCAATTGATTTATAAAGATACGCATATCTGACATGTTCGTCACAAAAATCCAGCCAATAGTTTGAGTCCGTGCTGTGTGATTATTTTGAAGATAATAATTTCCTGGCGTATCTTTTTACCGAAAGGAGTGACTTGCCATTGCGGATCTGTTCTGCCATATAATCCATGAAGGGAGTGATATGGCTGAAGTAGTGTTTAAAACCGCTACAGAGATAATTTAAACCGTATTCTCCCTCCGGGGTGGTACTGATCCTGTTCTTGGGACATTCTCCATGGCAGGCAAAGAGGTATTCACAGGACCGGCACATGGTTGGTAGCTCTTTATGTTTATTGAAACCAAAATTAATCTGTTCCTCTGACAGGGCCAGTTCCAGAAGTGGATCATCTGTAATGTTGCCGCGTAAATAATTCGGAAAAACATAATGATCACAGGCGTATACATCACCATTCTGCTCCATCATCAAAACATTCCCGCAATATTTCCTGAACAGACATAGTCCGGGATCCTCCCCCAGCCAATTGGCAAGGGTGGTTTCAAATAACTGCACGAAGACCTTTCCTACATCCTTGGTGACCCACTCATTAAATATACTGACCAAAAAATCACCATATTTTTCAGGGCTTACGGACCAGCTTGTCAGTTCTGCTCCTATCCTGATTTCAGGGGCTGAGAGTTCAGGTTCAATGGTTGCCTTATGTTTCATGTATCTTTCTACCACAGGTGCATATTGTTGGTAGCTGCTGCCCAGGTCCTTCAGAAATTCATAGATCTCAACCGGATACCTGGCACTGTGATTGCTTATGGCCGTAATGGTATTGAAAGGTACGCTGTAATCTCTCAACAGGTTTATCCCCCGCATTACCTTTTCCCATGTACTTATTTGTCCCACTCCCCGCCTGTGGTAATCATGAATTTCCCTGGGACCGTCAATGGATATTCCTACCAAAAAGCGATGTCTTTTCAGGAAGCGGCACCAGGATTCATCAAGTAAGGTCCCGTTGGTTTGAATGCTGTTCTCAATCTTCTTATTGCCTGCGTATTTTTTTTGCAAATACAGGGCATGCTCATAAAAAGCCGGTCCCGCAAGGGTAGGCTCCCCTCCCTGCCAGTTAAAAACGACTACCGGAGAAGCCTGTGAATTGATATACTGTTTCACATATTCTTCGAGCACCTCTTCCTTCATCATGTATGGACTATCTTCATACATGCACATCTTCCCGCGATAGTAACAATAGTTACATTCCAGGTTGCACAATGCCCCCACTGGCTTTGCCATAAGGTTAAAGGAAGCAGGTATGTTCGGATATTTCAACATTGTCAAGCAAGCAAATAGGCTTCCATTCCAGTAATGCTAAAAATAACACGGTTGAGGCGGTCGACCAAAAATTCAGGGAAAGAATAATCCCGTCACAAGGTTATTCGAGTACCTTGAGGCATATTGTATGTGAACCACAATCAATGGTTCCCAAGCACTCAGCTGCTCTTAATAACTTTTTTGATGCCAATCCCGTGGTTACCATAGTGAGCATGCATGATATAAATGCCTTGCTTGAATCAAAAGCTATTATTTGGTGACGATAAAACTTATCTTATCACTCAATTTTTCCTTTTTGTATATAAAAACCAGGCGGTACACAGATTCCCCCCAGTAATTATTAAGCCTCGTATCATCAATTTGTATCTCCTCAATTTTTACATCTGTCTTCTTCGCATTATATTTCAGAAACAGGGAAAAATCCTCTCCCCCCAACCGTACCAGTCCATCTGAATCCTTCTCTGGCTTCAGACAGGTCATGAAATTTACGGAAGTTGTTCCTTTATTTTCGGTCAGGCGGAAATCCTCCGTAAGGGTGAGAGATTGTCCTCGCTTAAAGCTGAAGGTCCTGTACCAGTTCTGAACCATGGCTTCCTCCGGGTATGCTCCGGCAACATCAGCCTGGAACTTTAACTCATTGCCCTTTTTCTCGAAAGCGACATTTTTTGCACTGAATTCTTTCCCGGGTTTTTGCTGGGCGCCATTGATGGTAGGGGCATTGTGATACTGTGATTGCATGGTCCATATCTCGTATCTCTCGCTGCTGAATGTTTGGCGGGTGTAGGTGCCAACACCCACATCAATGATGGCAGGCTGTCCGTTGTAATAGAGTATGAAACTACCTACATCATTATGGTTATGGCTCTCCGCATTATGCCCTCCTTTGGCCGCAAAGAAAAAACCGTCTGAACTGCCTTCTGTTTCCCTTCCACCACAGACCTCCAGGTCAGGAAGGAAGAAATCTGATATCAATGGTTCCCTGGCTTCGGCCTGATTGATCTCTGAAAGTTGGAACAGGTTCATCAAAGTAGCCTCCAGGTTTCCTCCGGGTATGCTTTCCTTCCAGCTAGCCTTTTCTGCCAGGAAGGCGCCGTAGGCCTGCATCACAGGATCCTCTATGGTTTTCCCGTACCGGTACACGATACCGGGTCGGCTGCCGGATTTGGCACTGGCATCAGCAAAATTGATTACGTAGGGATAAGAGATCTGGGCCCGATATATATACCTGCCGATATTCCTGATGATCTCCTGATCAAATACATCGATCTTTCCGCCGGTACTTTTATGTAGTATCTCCAGGTATTCGTAAAGGGCTCCCCCTGCATGGCCCCAGTATGAAGGTCCCTCGTCACAGCCCCCGTCAGGCTCATAATAATCTAAAAATTTGTCCACCGAACGCATGGTCTTGTAGATATTCCTTGCCTTCAGCTCCGGATCCTCTTCCATGAGCAGAATGGTTGTGAGCATGTTGTGGTTGACCCATACATTCCAGTTATTGACCATACGGCCTGTGAATCCCATCCACCAGAAGTCTTCGCGCTCATCATAGACATCCAGGACCTTGTGCCGGATCTCATATCGTATCCGTTTCGATATCAAAGGATTGATCTTGTCGAATTCATCTTTCAGGAAGTGATGTGTCCAGGAAAAGAGGCTGGCTACTTCACCCACGGATAGATCAATGATGGGTTCCTCCACATCTGGCAATCCTGGTCCCGCATCCTGGAGTGATAAATGGGCCGAAGCTGACCAGGTGGTTTGCTCCGACAGGGCCCAAATCCCGTTGATGATCTGGTCGAGGAACCTTCCCTCTCCTTCGGCCAGTTCTGCCAGCACCATGTTCTGAAGGGCCCTTCGCCGGGCAGAATATGGATCCTGCATGATGCGGCGGTCCCCGCTCCTCACAAATTCCAGGAAATCAGTTGCCTTCACCACTCCCCACTCAAATTCAAGGGACTCCTCCCCCTGCAGGATTATCTTTTTCCGGATGTTTTCGGGGATGCTATTCCAGGCATTTCTATCCCTGTACTCAGGAAAAGTTATCCAGCTGTTACCTGGTATAATCCATGCTTGCAGTTCATTCTCATTAGAAAGGCTACCCAGCAGGTTTCGTTCCTGAGCCTGCAATAAAGACGAGTTCCATAATAAACAGATCGATAGTAAAATGGTGATTTTGTTCATAATGATCAGGTTATTGGTTAATGTATGCGTTCGGACCAGATTTTATAATGGGTGATATCTGGATCACTTAAATTTAGAAAATATGCTCTTATTCCGGCAGACAAATATTAAATTATTTGCCAACACGGATGCTAACGGGATCATTGAAACATCATCCACGCCAGGAAAAACAGAGGCGCTGAAAATGATGCACAGAAATTAACAATATCGTTAGGTGAAAGTCTATCCATTCCTTTTCTTATGTTAAAATACTTCAACTCATTCATTCGAGGTTCTGCAAAGGCGCCCAGCATGGAATCTACAAATGATGCCGCAAAGCCCGCCAATGCCATAATGCTTACCAGTTGGATATCCATCTTTGCAAAGAAAAGATAGCAGGATAGGCCGGATATGATCAAAGCACCGGCAAGGGCAGCGATGCTTCCAGCCAGGGATATGCCTCCTGACACCCCGGCTTTTTTGATGGTCCAATCGGAAAGCGAAAAACACTTCTTATTGAAAACCGGTCCTATTTCACTTGCCCATGTATCTGCTGTTACGGCTGCAATAAGGGTGATGTATAAATAGATATAGATCTCATCACCCTTACCCAGATACAGTGCAGATGAGAGGGTGGCAAAAAAAATATTGGCGAAGACCTGCCAGCTATTTCTCCCGTTTGTATCATTGGCCTTCTGATTAATATGGCTGTTAAGTTTAGTAAAAAGCGTAGAGGAGAGAAAGAAGAAAACCACAGGAATGCTCCAATCCAGGCCAAGAACCGCAATATAATATATCCCCAGTATATATACGGAGATGCTTCCGTATCTGGTGAGCAGGCCTCTCTTGTTGAGGAGAATTGAGCCAATGGCCATTATCAGAACCACCACGATCAGGAATATGGCATTTATATCCCGGCCATGTGCCAGATAGAAGTAAAGCGAAGATCCAAAGGGGACTGTTAAATTGTCGGAGCCCCTGTGTGATATGATTTCGAAATTAACCGCCAGGATTATTGTAAGAACCATATAGGGCAACGATCCCGATTCCGGTTCGGGTAACAGAAAGTAGATGATGAGAAAAGCGGATAATGCAAACCCCGCTACCCCCCAGAGACTTTTTTCCTCTGTTAATATAATGAACCGGGGATTTCCTTTTTTCATATAACCCCCAATGTTTGCTACGGTGTCGGATATTGACAGTAACAACAGGGATATCTGAAAATATTGGATCGGCAATTCATACAATATCAAGAAGGATGAAAGAAGTCCAACTGGATAAAAAAGTGTGCCAAGGCTTGGTTCAGAAGGGGCATGAATGAAGTTAAATTTCTTGATCTTGCAGGTAATAAATGAAAACAACGTCCCGGCTATCAATAAGAGAAGCAGCGATTGCCTATCCATATTATAACTGAGAAAAAAGAGGGCAATACCGGTTGAGAAATGAACAATTTTTCTAATCAGGTTTTTAGTATGTCCATAGCTGGACTTAAAATAGCCAAGAGAACCAATCAATAACACATACAAAAAAAAGATAAGTACAACCTGAATATTCATATATTTGAATGGCTTACGAGGCTTTACAAATATACCACGAACACCTCAACATTATCTAAAAAAGCGAAAAACATGAATAATAAAAATCCGTCGCTGGTTCAGATGATAAGAGCTCCGTTTTTATCATCTATCATCGCCCCCCTTGTTACGGGTACCCTGCTTTGCACCCAAATTAACGGTAGCCCTCAGTATTCCGGAATTCATACTGGTTTTGATTATCGGTCTTGGACTCCATATCGCTACAAATGTTTATAATGATATTTATGATACCATACAGGGAACGGATAAGGTAAATGTTCACCGAAATGAATACAGTGGTGGCTCAGGTGTTCTTCTTGATAATCCGGACCTGATCAACAGGATGTATTTACTCGCAAGATCAGGGCTTGTTATAGCTCTCCTCGGCTGTTTTGGCCTGATGTTTTTCATTGAAAGGGGATTATGGATATATCTATGGGGACTTTACCTGCTATCAGCTTTCTTCAGCAAGTATTATACAGCGGCACCCCTAAAACTTGCCTACCGCGGACTGGGGGAAGTGTCTGTCTGGTTTGCCTTTGGGCCCATGGCCATTTCCATCGCCGCCATTAGTCAGCATGTATTTCCCAATCAACAGGTGCTGTTATTAATGCCAGTATCCGGCCTAAGCACCCTTTCCATTCTTCTGGTGGGTCAGTTAATTGACCTGGATGCTGATATAAAGGGAGGGAAGCATGGGGTTGCTTCGAGATTGGGTACAAGGCCGACCGCTCTTTTATATGTCCTGGTGCAGATCGCCATCGTGGCGAATATAATAGGCCTGTTCATTTTCCTGGAAGGCAATACCCTGCCGATTCTATTGAGCCTAATCCCCTATGTTTTAATTTTTCCCATGGCCGCGGCATCTGTCATGAAACATCACGGGAATCCGGAGAAATTAAAGAAGGTTGCCAAAATGACCGTTCAGGTTCATCTTCTCTTTTCAATCCTTCTGATTGTGGGTTTTATAATATATATTGTTTAAGTCCTTGAATGAGATAAGAGAACAACAACTATTTTGTGATTTATTTAAGATGACCTGCCATCTACAATGTGCAACACAGTGCTCGAAGCATCCTGTCTGGTGGAAAGCTTATTCCGGGTGAAAAATTAATTTGTCGCTCAGTAAATTCTTCAACTCATCCAGGTGTTCTTCATATACTCCGCGGGGATCTGTCTCGTGTTTGATGCAAAGGTATGCTGCATGCCCGAGCACCTCCCCCATCATGCCGGTGGTTCGCATGACCCTGATGGTCCCCAGGGCCACATGGGTCACGGAAATGTTCCTCCCTGCCATCATCAGGTTACCTATATTGCGGGAATATAAACATCGGTAGGGAACAGGGTATGGCTTTATCTCGGGATGTACAAACCAGCTGATAAATTCCTCTCCCGGGAAAAATTTACTATTTACAGAATCAGGATAATGAAGGTCTATGCTCCATGTGGTTGTAACCACTCCATCCGGGTAGATCACATGGTCCTGCAGGTCCTGCTGGGTAAGGATGTGGTCTCCCAACAGGCGCCGGGATTCTCTCTTGCCTGAGATATGGGCTACCCAGTTTAATTTCCAGTTTGCATACTTCTCTTTTTTGTGGTTCTTCAGGTAGGACCAGTTACCGTAAATGGCCCGGAAGTTATGGTCACGTATCTTCTCTGTTTCTGAAACCGTATTGAAATTACCAAAACCGGTCTCCCAGGTCCACCTGGAACGGGTACCCTCCCAATGGTATTCCTCGCTGAAAGGCAGTGCCCATGGTGTTTCCGGGAATTCACTGGGAAAGGGTTCCTCAACGGCATTCCACAGGTTTGATGAACCCATGGTAAAATCATCAGCCTCTTCAGGAGCCATGGTTTCACCGGTTTCTGATTGGCTTTCCCTGCCAAGGCGGAAATCAGCACCGGCCAGGAATCCCAGGGTACCATCACCGGTGCAATCTGCAAATATGGTCCCACGGAACCGGTATTCCTTGTTGGTCTCTATATTCCGGGCCAGTACTGCCGTGATCCTGTCCCCCTCCATTTCCACTCCATGTGCATGCGTGCTAAGGAAAAGTGATATGTTTCTTTCGGCCAGTACCACCTCCAGTTTCCGCTTATCTCCATAAGCACTGGCATCAGGATTGGCATTCTCAGGATCGCCATTGTCGAGTTCCCTCACTATGCGCCCAAGCTTGGGATAGTGGTTCTTGTCCATGTCTCCCATCAGGTGCACCCGGATCTCCGAACTGTTATTGCCACCCAGTACCGGCCTGTTCTGGATCAGTGCAACGTTTAAACCCAGGCGGGAAGATTGAACCGCGGTGGTGATCCCGGCGATACCGCCACCCACCACCACTATATCGAACGGCATAAGATCTTCTGTATCCGACAGGTAGTCAAGCACCTCTAAACGCAGGGATTCCAGGGAGGCTTTGGTGTTGGGAGGCTTGAATTTTGGATCAAGGGTCAGCAGGATGGCATCACATCGCCCTTCGAAACCCGTAAGGTCCTCCAGTTCCAGGCTTACCGATCCCCTGTTCAGTTTTACCTTTCCTCCGTGGTACCAGCTCCATAAATCCGAACCTTCCGATCCGAAAACCCTGTCCAGTTTCTTCCCGTCAATCACCAGATTGAACTTCCCGGGTCCTCTTGGAAATGGTGCCCAGTCCTTTGTCCTTACCCAGACATGATATTCGCCTGCCAGAGCAACCTGAATTTCCGTTTTTGCATTTGGTACAGGTATACCCATCCCATGCGCCAGCAGATAAGAAGAACCCAAAACATCGAAGGATTGCTGGTCTATCAGCCATCCACCCTTTTCATGGAATGATTCAGCTTCGACCAGGATATGGTCACTGGCAGAACAAGCAGTAGCCGATATTATTAAAACAATGATTATCCCCATAGATCGGGTTGTTCTATGTGTCCTGGCTTTTTTCATAATTTTTTAATATTTTTCTGGCATTCTTGTTTTCTATCGCTAACTTTTCAAGGATCTGGTAGGTACCTAGAGCAACCGCTTCACTATCATGTTGCAGCAAGGATCCAAGCCGGGCAATACTGGCGTTGCTCAAACGGGACCTGTTCTTATCACAAAGATTAAGAACCTGGTGTAATTGGTACTGGCTGAACCGGTCAGGATTGCCGGTCAATTGTTCCAGGGTTTCTTCCAAAACCCGCACATCCATCATCCTGTTCAGCCATATTTCCTGCGCCCTGTAATCAAAACGGTCCATCAATTTTGTTACTGCCAGCTGGAAATCTGCATCATCCATCCAGGTTTGCGGAAACTGGCTGACGGCCAAACGGGTGACAAAGGGGTCACTTTTTTCCAACATCTCCATCAGTTCCGCAAGGTGTCCTTCATATCCCTCTGATATCAGATAATCCAGCGCATTATAATGATAATGATAATTATCTGATAAAAGAAATTTGCTTATCAGGACGGGGCCCCTGTAGGGTTCAGTATATTTTCGGATGGAGGACGGGATCTCTCCGTTTACTACATGCCAGAGTGTATAAGAACTATAGACAGCTCCAGGTACCACTGCATTCTTAATGGTTTCACGGGTAGCCCCTGTTACGGCATCCACCTTCTCTGATATTCTTTTCGTGGATGGATCAAAAAGGGTATTGACATCGCTTACATTTCCAAGAACAGAATTCCTGTCCCTGAGGACTTCTCCTAACTTAACGTAATCCTCCGTGGTGAATTCCAGGTGGTCCCATTTGGTCAGTGGAGGAAATTCTGCTACTTCAAACCGCGCAAAATTCCCGAGAAGATCCCAGTAAACATCCAGTATCAGGGACCGGCATAAACCATCATTGCATACAGGTGTATTCACATGGCAGCGGTAGAGATCCGGGAGGCCATCTGCATCAAAGACCAGTACCACTTCCATCGGAATGGAATCCCTGAACATCAACCCGAAGGCCTTACCGGATGCTGAGAGTGCCGTATCCTGGGCAAAACAGGGCCATGTCAACACTGTCATACAGGCCATATGCAAAAAATACCATCTCATTGCCCTGACCGTTTGATTTCTTCTTCCACCTGCTTCTTAAGCTCCCGAAACCGTTGTGCATGCTGAGCCTTGGAAGATATTCCATATTGTTTGAAATGTTCGACCAGGGCAGGTGGATCGGGAAACATTCCGTAATCCATGGCCTCTGCCTGCCATTTTACCAACCTGTCCTTCATGTCTTCAAGCACTTCCCGGTAAGCCGGGTTGGCAGCAAGGTTATGGATCTCGTAGGGATCCTTCTCGACATCATACAATTCCTCTTCTGCCATAGGTTCTAAGAGTGCTTTCTGAGTCGGTGTCAGCTGGCCTTCTTCATTCAGGATTTGAAGAACATGCCAGATCGGGTGCATAGCCCTTCGGTAGGCAGTTGCTGAAGAATTCACCGACAGATCATGGTTGTAGTTTCGTATATAATGGTATCTTTTACCACGGATGCTCCGGCTTTTGAAAAAGGTCTCCCCCAACCTGTCAGCCGCACTGAATATAAATTCCCTTTCGGCTTCCCTTCTAGAACCCAGGATTACTTTTCCCTGCATTGATCTAGGGCTCTTGATCCCTGCCATGGAAAGGCTTGTCGCGGTGATATCAATCGCACTGATAAGCCGTTCATCCACTGACCCGGGGGGGATGTATTGCCTCCAGTCAAGTTGTTCGGGACAGTAGATCAGCAATGGGATTTTGATCCCTGAATCATACAGAAAGTACTTGGCCCTGCTGAAAGGCCTGCCATGATCTGAGAAAAAAATCACGATGGTGTTTTCCGACCAGCCCCTGGATTCCAGCTCATCTAGTACCTGGCCTACCTGCCTGTCCAAACCCTGCACCGTTTCCAGGTAAAGTGCCCAGTCTTTCCGGCATACCGGGTGATCCGGATAGTAAGGAGGAAGCTGAACCTCCTCTGGGTCTATGGGATTTTCCAGGTCTTTTTCAAAGGGACGGTGGGTCAGCCGTAAATTAACCACTGCAAAAAACGGCTTATCCGGATTGATCTCATCCCATGATGCCAGATCATAAGCAGCTTTCTCTGACCGGAAAGACCAATCCGTTTTGCCTGTGCCGATCTCTTCCATATCACCTGTTCTACCCTTCACATTGACCGTCTGGTATCCATTCTTCCGGAATAGTTCATTCATCGGGATGACCCCTCTCGGCAAAGGATTTTTCAAGTCCTCGGGATAACGCATGTGGTGGGCATCCAGGGATATCTGGTACATACCGGTGGATAGGGCCGTCCGGCTGGGAGTGCAGGCGGGACCGGTAGCAAAAACGTTGAGGAACCTCGTACCCTCCCGTGCCAGCCGGTCAACATTTGGCGTAAACACGCGTTCATTCCCGTAACATCCCAGGTCCGGCGACAGGTCCTCTGCCAGTATCCAGAGGATGTTAGGTGTAGTATTCTTATTTCCTCCGCCACATGAACCAAGGACCAGGCTGAGAGCAAACAGGACTATGAAAATTTTTCTTTTCATCATACCTTCTACAAATATAATGAACTGTTAACAGGTATAGCCAGGTTTGGCAAATCCGGATCCCTGTTAACAGGTATGATGATCAGATTTTGATTTAAAAATGTGATATTTGTAATATATGGACTTAATCTCGGTAATCGATGCGGGTACAGGAAGTATCCGCAATACCATTTACGACTTTTCCGGTAATGTGGTGGATGTAAGGAAAAACGAAAATCCCCTGATCCATCCTCAGCCCGGATGGGCAGAGCAGGATACAGCCGCCTGGTGGACCATGATAAAGGATCAATTCCTTGACCTGGATTGGCCAGCCCGGGATCAGATCACTGCCATTACCGTTACCAGCCAGCGGGAAGGCATTGTACCTGTGGATGAGGATTTTCTGCCCCTGAGTAATATGATCATCTGGCTGGATGGAAGAACTGTCCGGGAAGGTGAGGAAATTGTGGAGAAATTAGGAGAACAGGAGATCTATGATATCACGGGACTGGTAGCCAATCCGGTATGGTCACTGTCAAAAATTCTCTGGATACGCAAACACAGGAAGGATATATTCCAGAAGGCTTATAAGTTTCTCCAGGCAGAGGATTATCTGCTTGCACGACTGACCAGGAAAGCTGTCTCCGAGTTATCCATTGCCTCCCGCACTTGTATGCTGGATGTAGCAAAGAGAAAATGGTCGGACAGGATCCTGGAGACATTTGATATTGATAAAAACAAACTTCCCGAACTCCTGGAACCCGGTTCTTTGGTCGGGACCATTCCCGGCGATATAGCACAGGAACTCGGACTTCCGGATGGGGTCAGGGTATTCACCGGAGCCGGAGACCAGCAGGCAGCAGCCCTGGGCGTAGGAGCCCTTGAAGAAGGGATGGTCAGCATTGGCATAGGTACTTCTTCAGCACTATCCATGACACTGGACCAGCCAGTCCGGCCCAAACAACATAAAATCATCCTGAACTGTGCCGCCATTCCGGGAAAATGGGAATATGAACCTCCGATCTGGAATACCGGTGGTTTGATCAAATGGTTTGTGGAAAATATACTGGATAAAGATCAGTCCTACGAGGATCTCTTCGAAGGCATTGGATCTGTTCCTCCAGGAGGTGATGGGATCATCGCCCTCCCCTATTTTTCAGGAGCCGGGTCACCACGCTGGAATCCCGGGCTGAGAGGCGGATTTTACGGACTAGGGCTGCACCATAACAGGCTACATATGCTCCGGTCCCTTATGGAAAGCATTGCCTATGAAATAAAATTCAATATTGAATCCATACGATCATCAGGGATAGAATTGAAGAAGGTAATTCTCAGTGGCGGGGCCTCAAAGAACAGGCCACTCTGCCAGATAATTTCCGATGTACTGCAGGAGAAGGTGGAAGTATTTGTGGAGGCGGAAGCTTCCAGCCGGGGTGTATTCTTACTGGTACGGAACGCTATTTTGGCTGGCGACAGGCCATCACAAACACCGCTGCGAAAACCTGAGTATATGTCATTCTCTCCGGATCCCTTGAATAAGAAAACTTATGATCAGTTATACCTTAGATATATAGAGTTAGGTGATCAAATTGAAAAAATAAACGAATAAAAGAACAAAATGCCCATCATTACAAACGGAGAGCAGGCTAGGGAAATATTGAACAGGATCATTGAACGGGGCTCTGCCATGCCCTGCTTTTGCACCGAGTCTGTCTATACTACGGAAGCTATTTTCAGTGGCGCTGCTTCATATAAAAAACAGTATAATATCAAGGATAACCTTCCACTTATCATAGCATTTACAGCCAGCTATGAGGACCGGCAGCAATTAAAAAACTATACGGGACTGAACAATTTCAGGGAAGGTTTAATCGCAGTCCAATCTGACATTGAGCGCCTGGCCAGGAGGGATGGCCCCTACCCGGATCTGGATGTCATCGTCCACCTTGACCATGCCCAGCCTGGTGAGGATGACTGGATCATTGAGGAGTATGGGGACTGGCTAGCATCGGTCATGTGGGATTGCAGTAAATACAGCCTGAAGGACAATATCCGGATGGTCCTGGATTTGTCAAAAAGAACAGAAACAGGTTCATCATCGAAGGGGCAGTGGATGAAATTTATAATTACAGTGCCAGCAATGAACCCATGGAGGTGATCGACAGGATCACAGAACCCGAGGCTGCCGACCAGTATTACCGGCAAACCGGTGTAGATCTGATCGTGGCCAACCTGGGTACCGAACACCGCAGAACCGAAGGTACCGTTGCCTATCATGGGAAGGAGGCTAGGATGATCAGCCAGCAGGTGGGACGTCGCCTAGTACTTCATGGTACCTCCAGCCTGAATGAAGAAGAGATCAAGAACCTGGCTGCAGATGGGATCGTCAAGGTGAACCTCTGGGGAAACCTGGAATCAATACCCGGAAAAGAACTGGCAATAAAGCTGATCAAAGAATTGGAGCATCAATTGTCTCAGAGCCAGATAGAGGAACTTGTTTCAGAAGGATACCTTGATAAAAACATGTTGTCCGGGACCTACAAACCCTCCATACATTACCTTACGGAAAAATACCGGAGAGATGAGATCTACCTGCCGGTGGCCACCCGGATCATTCAATATTTCTACGAACAGCTGTTTTTCAATCAGGAACAATAGCACCATTTTCCCTTAAAAGGTGCCGAATATCTCCCAGTGGGACTTCCGCCGGTGTTTTTCCGGATCTGCTGGCCAATACGGCCGTGGCAGCAGCGGCCTGGCCCATGCCCATACAGGATGCCTGTACACGTAAAGCTGAGTTGGCCGGGCGATCACTGCTTATACACCTGCCGGCAACCATAAAATTCCTGCTGTTCCTGGGAATTAATGCCCTTAAAGGAATGGTAGGCAAAACATTTTCCTGAAGATGAACGGGTTTAACTCCCTCGTCATCGTGCAGATCAATGGGATAATAACTATAAGAAACTGCATCCTCAAATGTTTTTCCATTCCAGTATTCTGATTCTGTGATCCTGTGCAGGCCATCAATCCGGTAGGTTTCCCTCACACCCGTTTCTGTCTGGACTTTCACCAGCCTGGTATTTTCACATCCGGGCAATGTTCTGAGAAAACGTAACATCTTCAGTAATGCCTTTCGCCCCTTCATATTCGTAATGGTATGGGTTTCCGAGGTGGTTGAGTCAGCACCGGCTATGTGTCCGCTAAAGGTATAACCGGTACTATTCAGCACACTACCTATACTGCGAAATGCTGACCTGTCCAGATCACCTTTTTTCAATTCTTCTGTATACAGCTGCTCTAGGAGATCCATGTCCAATTGAGCCATATCATAGCCTTCCAGCTTGAACATCAGTGTACCTGGCTGGGTTTCAGCTTCTCTTAACACATTGAATCCAGCCATTGATGTTGCCAGTGCATTGCCTGTGCAATCTATTATTTGATTACAGATTATTTGTGTATGGGTTCCCTTCCCTACAGTTTCAACCACCCATTTATCTTTCTTGAATTCAATCCTGACCGGCGTTTCATAAAACCTGATGTCTACCCCGGCCTCCAGGCATTTTTCTTCGGCCAGCAGGGTATATAAAGGACCATTTATATATACCTGATGTTTTGGATGATGCCTGCCGTGAGGAATGGAGAAATCCGGCAATGTATCGTCATTCATAGCCACGCATTCCTTTACCAGCTCCCAACCTATTCCGGCGATTACCTGTTTTCCCCAGGCATGAAAAATTCCCGGGAAGGACACACCTCCGGTTGTGGTGGTTCCTCCTAACTGGCTTCCAAATTCTACCAGTACCGTTTTACTGCCAGCTCTTCCTGCCTGAATGGCAGCAATCGTACCTGCCGTCCCGCCACCGACTATCAGTATATCGGTGCTGATGTTTTTCCTCTTCATCTCATAGGGCTGTACAAAAACTTCCGCCTTTGAAAATAAAGGAGCAGCCATACCAAGGGACAAAGCCCCCATCGATTTTATCATTGACCTTCTTTCAATCTTTTCCATTTTAGTTTATAGTTTAACTCCGGTTCAGTTATTTTTCCCGGCCGCTGAATCCATTCAAGCCGTTAGTCCATCCTCTCCGATGTGGCCAGGGCAATCACCCTTCCCTGGTCCCCAACCGCACAATAGTAATGGTAAACGATGCCATCATGTTTGATCACCCATGGTTTATGGGCATAAGTGCTGTCCCAGGGCTCAGAGGGATAGATCAGGTCTGGTCCTTCCCAAATATGCCAGTTCACCAGGTCATACGAACAGGCAAAAGTGTCAAATGCCTTAGGTCTGAAAAAGGCCCCGAAATAAAACATGACATATACTTCCCCGATTTTCGCTATCTGGGGGTCACCGGAAATCCCGCTTCCATTATCGATCAGCGGTTCACGGCCGTACCTGGTCCAGTCTGTCATATTTTTTGAAAC
>CAVVYS010000018.1:0-358706 GCA_963752525.1 uncultured Bacteroidaceae bacterium
AGGATCCCGGTCTCGACGGCGCGGATCACCGCCTGACGGCGAGTGTTGACACCCAGCTTCTGGTAGATGTGTTTGAGGTGGTAGTTCACCGTGTGGGTCGAGATGTGGAGCTTGGCGGCGATCTCCTTGTTGTAGAGCCGTTCATGGAGCAACTCGAGGATGTCGAGCTCGCGGTCGGTGAGGACGTCGAGAGGGGGTCGACCCGACGGCGTGGGCACCTGGGTCCTCTCGGCGGCCAGCGGTTCGGCAGGTGGCGTCGGCCGTGTCATTGCCGACGTCTCCTGACTGTCAGGTGCAATCGCAGCCTGTATGCGGCGAACGAAATCGCCGTTGCCGTCCGTCGCATCCATGCGGTCGAGCATCCCGGCCATCACCGGGCCAGCCTCGACGAACGGTCGGACCCAGCCGCCGGGTCGTGCCATGGACAGCGCGTTTTCGAGCTGCAACGAAGCCTCCTCGCTACGTCCCTGCTTCTCGAGGACCACAGCCTTGAGGATCGCAATTTCGGTGGTGTGGCAATCGAATCGCCACGCGATGCTTCGTTCTAGGATGGTCTCCAACAAATCCGAGGCACGTTCGAGGCTCCGTTTCGAACCGAGGGCCAACAGGACCCTCGCTTTGGTGATCGACGGAACCTCCAACCACATGAAGAGATCGGAAAGCTCCGGTGGCTCACGAACCGTTTTTGCCCAATCTACCGCCGCCTCCGGATCCCCTTGGAGCACGCTGAGCCGAGCACGGCACGAGGTGGCAATCTCGAGAAGCTCTGGTGTTCCGGATTCGACGGCCCAGGTCATCAGTGACTCCGCCGTCTTCTCGGCGTTGGGAGTGTCCCCCGAGAGTTGGTAGGCAATGGCGAGCCCGGTCAACCCGTCGACTACCGCCTTCGGTTCCAACACGGGCCTCTGCCGATCCATCTCGCAAAAACCGTCGATCGCCTCGTTTGTATCTTGGATTTGAAAGTTGGTATAGGCAAGAAAGTACTGAGCCCAGGCGACGGTGTTGCTCATCCCGGCCCGTTGAGCGTGGGTTGTGATCTGTTTGGCGCAGACCTGTGCGGCGGCTAGATCACCGGCTGTTAAATGGACGAAGACCAGCGCAGCCAGCACCTGGCTGATGAGCGTGGACTCATCTGAATTTGCAGTCCGGACACGGTTTTCGAGGGCTTGAATTGCCATCTCGCCTTCACCGTTGATGCGGCGCGCCAGGCCGAGCATGATCTCAACATTGCCCTCGACAACGCCACCGACGCCAGCGAGCGCCGACAGGGCCTCGTCCAGCAATATCCTCGATTTCTCTGTCTCACCGGTCCAGTACGCAAACTGCCCAATGAAGAAATTCAACTCGCCACGAAGCGACGCCGAGTCCTCTGTTTCGTCATCGAACAGCGCCCCAGCCTGCTCGGCCAAGGCCATCATCTTTTCCAGCTCCCAGCGCCAGTACGCGATCCAAGCCTGCATCAGAAGTAAACCGGTGTCGCCCTGCAGTTTCTCGACCGGCAACTGGGAAAGCAGCTTCTCGGTGAAGTACCACCGGTCCGAGTTCAGGAGTTCGTAGCGCCGTCCCAAGACGATACCGGCCGCGCGATCGACGTCACCAGCCGCCAGCGCGTGGGTGATCGATTCCGTGATCAGGCCCTCAGACTCGAACCACTCGCTGATCGTGAGATGGAGTTCAGCGATCTCTTCGGGGCCCGCACTCTCTCTCAACTGCCGCTGCAGGAGTTCCTGGAACAACTGATGGTAACGGAACCACTCGCCCCTGAAATCGAGGGGAATGGTGAACAGATTGTTGCGCTGAAGGACCTCTACAAATGCACGGCCATCGAGCCCAGGCGGATCCGTCGTCGCACCGGGCGGGCAGATCGCGTCAAACAACCCCGGACAGAAGCGGTCGAGGAGGGACAACTTGAGCATGCTCTGACGGAATTCTGGGGAATGTCCGGCCAGCACCTCCCGAATCAAGAACTCCTGAGTGTGGACCAGGCCGCCGCGCAGCCTCCGGAGAAAGGCGTTGGGATCCTCCGCGCGACCAAGCGCCAGCAAGACCAGGCGCAGGCCGGCCGCCCAACCTTCGATCTCACGTTCCAAATTGGCCAGTGAATCATCGTCCACAGCGCGATTCAGCGCTGCTTCGAACAATTCGGCGGTCTCGGCTGCCGTGAACCGCAGGTCCTGGACACGAATCTCGGTGACCCGTCCGCCGGCGCGCAGGCTGGCGATTCGAAGAGGGGGATCGTGACGGGTCATAATGTTCAGCCGCAGGGGCCGAGGGGGGTGTTCCAAAAGCTGACTGATGAGCCGGTGGACCTCCGAAGACTGCTCGATTCGGTGGTAATCGTCGAGGGCCAGAACAAACGGTGTGTCGATGGCGTCGAGTTCGTTGACCAGGCACCCACCCAGCGCAGCCATGGGAGGAGGGTTGGGGATCGACAGCAACGCCTCGGTCTCCGGACAGGCTTCGGGGAAGATGGTTTGCACAGCAGCCAGAAGATACCGAATGAACTCGTTGAAGTCGGTCTCGGCGGCGTCGAGGGACAGCCACGCGCACGGGATGTCGAGCGTCTCGGCCCAGTGGCTGACCAGAATGCTCTTGCCGTATCCCGCCGGCGCCGAGACGATTATCAGCGGAGTTTCGAGTCCGGCGTTCAAGAGTCTGAGCAGACGTTCGCGGCCGACGAGCTGTCCGCCCACCGGCGGACGGTGGAGCTTGGTACGAATGACGGGAAACTCGTCCGGGTGACGTGTGTTCCCGATGTCGTCGGGTGGTTTGGTGCTCTTTCGTGCCATCGGGCTTGGATTCTAACGCATCGGGAGGACACAAAACTCCCTGGGCCTATCTCTCGATGTTACTCGTTCCTTGGTCCTGGGAGCCGGGGTGGGGGATCAGGCGCCCAGGGCGCGGATGAGATCGCGGATATCCGCCGGTGGCTCGCTTTCAAAGTCCATTGCCTCACCGGTGACCGGGTGGGTGAAACCCAGCCTGGCCGCGTGCAGGGCCTGGCGCGGAAAGTCGCGGCAGATCGCCGCGTGTCTCGGATCCGGGAGATTTCGCCACTGGCGGCCGGCGTAGAGCGGGTCGCCCACCAGGGCGTGGCCCATGTGGGACATGTGGACCCGTATCTGGTGGGTTCTCCCGGTCACCGGCTTGCAGAGGAGGACTGCGGTTCCCGCCATGGATTTCTGGACCTCATAGAGGGTGCGGGCCTGCCGTCCTCCGGCGACGACAGCCATCCGCTTGCGCTCGCTCGGGTGGCGATCGATGGGCGCCTCGACGAAACCCTCCATCTCGGCGGGTACGCCGTAGCAAACCGCCAGGTAGCGCTTGTCCACGTTGCGTCTCTTGAACGCGAGCGATAGGCCGTGGTGGGCTCTCTCGGTCTTCGCCACCACCATCAGTCCAGAGGTGTCTTTGTCGAGCCGGTGGACGATCCCCGGCCGTTCGGCGCCACCGATACCGGAAAGGTCGGTGCAGTAGCTCAGGAGAGCGTTGACCAGGGTGCCCGATGGATTACCGGCCGCCGGGTGGATAACCAGTCCCGCCGGTTTGTTGATCACGAGGAGTTCTCCGTCTTCGTAGACCACATCCAACGGAATGTCCTCGGCCGCGAGGTCCAGCGGCGCCGGCGGCGGTTCCGAAACTTCGATGGCGTCACCCGCCTCCACCGTCATGGCCGGTTTACCGGGGCGATCGTTGACGAGCACTCGTTGATCGTCGATCAGGCGCCGAACCCTCGACCTGGACCACCGCCCATGGAGATCGGCGAGACAACGGTCGAGGCGGTTGCCCGACTGCTCCTCGGGCACGGTGAAACGGTGGATCCGGTTCACCGGTCCGAACGGCGGGAGATCCACAGATTGAGACCCACGCCGATGATGAAGAGGACCAGACCGATGAGCTGGCTCGTGGAGAGCAGACCAGACAGAACGAATCCCCGCGCTTCGTCACCGCGGGTCCACTCCAACGCAAAACGGCCCAGGCCGTAGAGCATGAGGTAGCTGGCAAAGACCCGTCCCGGCGCGAGGCGGCGGCCGTAGAGCCATTCCAGGAAGCCGTAGAGCGCCAAGTTGAAGATCGCGGCGTAGGCGGGAAATGGGTGAAGGGCGACGTGGAGCGGAGTTCCCACATTGGCCGCAGCCCGAGGATCGGTGTAGGTCACGGCCCACGGCAAGTCGCAGACCCGGCCCCAACAGCAGCCCGCCATCAGACAGCCGATCCGACCGATGGCGTGGCCGAGGGCAAGCGACGGGATGATGGCATCCATTGTCCGCCACCCCGGCAGCTGATACCGGCGGATGAGAACGACCCCGGCAATCACCGCGGCGATGAAACCACCGAGGAACACCCCCCCGGCTCGAAGCAGGCCGAACATCTGTCCCGGATCTCCAAGATATCTGGGAAACTCCACCAGCACGAGCAGCCCTTTGGCTCCGAGCAGAGCCCAGATGACGACCCACAGGGCGAGGTCCACCACTCGGGCTCCATCCAACCCTGACCGGTCGGCGCGGATCTTGAGCGTAAAGAGCCCGATCATGACGCCCAATGCCATCATCACGCCGTAGGTGGGGAGTTGGAAGAAACCGAAGTCGATGAGGATCGGGTGCAATCAGCTCTCCGTGGATTTCTGGAGGAACTCGTTGAGGATCAGCAGGACCGCTCCCACCGTGATGGCGCTGTCGGCCACATTGAAGTCGGGCCACGACCACACACGGTCTCCGACCTTGACCCAGACATGAATGAAGTCCACCACCCATCCGTAGAGGATCCGATCGATGAGGTTGCCCACCGCGCCGCCGAGGATCAGACCGAATGCCGTCCCGGCAATCAACTGGTGGCTACCGTGTCGCTGCAGCATCCAGGCGATCAAAACCACCGCGGTGAGAATCACCCCGTGGAGAACGATCCGCGACACCGGGCCTCCCTCGCTGAACAGGCTGAAGGCGATGCCCCGGTTATGAACGTGGGTCAGTGCCAATCCCGGAAAGACCGGCTGCCACACACCTTCGGCGAGACGGTCCATGACGGCCATCTTGGTGATCCTGTCGAGGATCACGACCACGGTCGCGGTGATCCAGGGTAGTGCCGTTCGCATACTTCGGGTTCGGCGGCTCCACGGGGCCGCCAGGATCTCTGAGGTGTGAGCCTACGCGTCGCCGGCACCACCGTCAAGCGGCCTCGGCCCCTCGCATTCAGTCGAGGATGGCCCGGGCCCGAGCGATGACGTCTTCGGTGGAAAACGGCTTGGTGATGTAGCCGGCGGCCCCCACCTCTCGCCCACGCAGAACATCGGCGGAAAAACCCCTGGCGGTGAGCATGATGACGGGAATGTGCCGCGTCCTGGCGTTCCGCTGCAACTTCGCGGCGAGATCAAAGCCGTTGGTCGGCGTGGCCAAGGCCACATCGAGGATGATCAGGTCCACTTCGTGCTGGCCGATGAGTTCCTCCGCGTGCTCCGCGGACCGGCTCTCCAGCGTATCGAATCCTTCGCGGCGAAGTTTGAACGACAGAATACGCAGAAGGTATGGCTCATCATCCACGACCAAAACGCGACGCCCCATCACCACAAGTGTATTCGCCTCCGTCTGCTCGATCAACCTCGACGAAAACACTCAGAAAACTATGATCTGGCCACTTCACGTGACCTCAACGCAGGTGTGCCGATCGGGCGACTCCGTCGTCGGTTCCGGCACGAACCAATTCCACGGCCACCATGACGAGGTGGAGGACTCCGAAGGCGGTGATTCCGCCACGAACAGCCGGGGCGTCGAAGATCAGCGCGGCGGACAAAGGCATCTGCACCACCAGCAGACCCCACAGCCTGGACCAGGGCAACCAGATCATCAGCAGGCCGACCTGAACCAGGTAGCTGACGTAGACCACCGTGGCCAGCAGGCGAAGCGCTTTCACCGACACATCATAGTCGAAGGTTCGGGCGGCCGTTCGTGCTAAGTTGACCGGGTGCGAATCCTGTGGGCCTCGCCGCTCCCGCCCGTACACTCTGGGGTTGCCGACTACGCCGTCGAGCTGCTCCCCGAGTTGGCCCGGCTGAGCGAGGTCAGGGTCCTCGCCGATCCCGACGGGCCCGGGCCGAACCCCGGAGATACGATCTCCGGTTGCCCTGTGGTGGATGGGTCGACCACGCCCGAACCCGGCGAAGTCCAACTCGTCCACCTCGGCAACAACCCGTACCACCGGTGGTTGCTCGACCGTCTCCAGTTGCCCCGGACGGTCGTCGTTCTTCACGATACGGTATTGCACCATCTGTTGGTGGAGGCGACCCTCACCCATGGCGACGACCGACGTTTCGAGGGTCTGTTGCTTCAGGCCCACCCGGCGGCGGAGGCATTGGTCCGGGCTCGAGCCGCGGGGGTGACCGGGCCACGGGACGCGTTCCTCTTCCCAGCCCGCCGCGCCTTTCTGCAGGGGCTGTCGGGCATCGTCGTCCATTCCCGATGGGCGGAGAAACAAGTCACACGGGATCTCCCCGAGTTGCCGGTATCGAAGGTTGGACTTTCGGTGGAGGACCCTGGTTCGGTGGACCGGATGGCGCTGCGGCAGCGATTGAAGATCAGCCCGGAAGAGCTGGTTGTCATGCACCTGGGTTTCCTCACCCGGCAAAAAGGCCTGCAAGATCTGCTCGGCGCAGTCGCCGCCATTCGGCGGCAACAGATCCCGGCCCGGTTGCTGATCGTGGGGGAGGGCGAGCACTCCGAGGCCGTCGGTGGTCTGGTCCGCGCCCTCGGGATCGAGGACTGGGTTCGATTCACCGGATATGTTCCGTCGAAGGAATTTCCGGCGTTGCCCGCGGCCGCTGATCTCGGTGTCGTGCTCCGGTCACCATCGGCCGGCGAAACCTCCGCCGCAGCATTGCGCTTCCTCGCGTGCGGCACACCGGTGGCCATGTCGGGCCTTCATCAGTTCTTGGAGATTCCCGAGGCTGCCGCACCAAGAGTGACACCGGGTCCGTCCGCCACCGCCGAATTGGCCCGGATCGCGTCCCGAGCGCATCTGGATACCAGTGGTTGGGGACGCCGGCGCGCAGCCGCACGGGAAAGCTACCTCTCCGGCCACACGCCGAAGGTGGCCGCCGGTCAACTGGTCGCCGCACTGGCGAAAATGGTGCGCTGAAGCGTGGAGGTCAGGGGGTTGCGGCGCGTACCGGTTCGGCCGCCGCGGCAAGCTCCTCCGCGGCCAGAGCTTCGCTCGCCTGTTGGAGGTTGAAGGCCCACTCCGGACTATCGGGCTCCAACTCGGTCGCCCGTTGGAGGAGTGCCACCGCCTCGGCATAGCGTTGCTGCCGATAGACCGCCGCGGCGAGCATGTTGAGGACCGCCGGGTCCGATGGCCGCAGTTCCGCCACCTGGCGGAGTTGGGTTTCGGCCGCCCCCGAAAGGCCCTTATCGAGGTGCAGAAGACCCATGACCACGTCCGTATCACCGCTTTCGTCGCCCGGTAGGTCGGTCATCTCTCGTTCGGCCTCGGCGTAGAGGCCGTTGACGACGAGAGCCAATGCGAAGGCACGCTGGACATCGTCCGGTTTGAAGCCACCGGCGATGGCGGTGCGGAGGTGGACCAATGCCTCCTCGTTCTGGTCGAGGGCGAGTTTCGCCTGCCCCAGCCGAGCCTCGAGTTGTGGATCATTCTGTAGCAGATTCCGAGCGGCATCGAAGGCCTGAAGCGCGGCTGACGGCTTGCCCCCCACCAGCAAAAGCTCACCGTACGCCAGCTGGGCCTCCGGCAGAAGTGGGTTTTCCTCCAGGGCGCGTTCGAGTTCGCTCAGCGCCCTGCCGTCATTGCTGCTGAGACGGGCGTCCAACAGGCCCAGCGCGGCCCAGGCGCGGTCTGAGTGGGGATAGCTCTCGGTGAGCTCCTGGAAGATGTCACGGGCCGCCGAAGGCTCGTCCTTCGCGAGATAGACGCCGCCGAGCCTCAGTTTGAGGTTCAGGTTGTCGGGCTGGAGGCCGAGGGCGGTCTTGAGGGCGAACTCCGCATCCTGCCACCGTCCGGTCCGGACCGCAGCCTCCGCCATGAGTTCGAGGGCCGCAACGTTGGATGGCTGACGGGACACCGCCTCGCGCAGCAGGCCGAATGCAGTGTCCACGTCTCCCTCGTCGAGCAGACTGTTGGCGCGCAGAATGAGGTCGGGGATGGACAGACTTTCCACCGGGATCTCCGGATAACCGGTGCCGTAGGCGTGCAGGATCTGCTCCGCTTCATTGCCTCGTCCGAGCTGGTGGAGGAGCTCGACCCTGAGCGGCAGCAGACGGCCGTCCTGGGGATAGACCGCGGCCAACCGTTCCACGTCCGCCAAAGCCCCTTCCAGATCGTCACCGGATTCCAGCCGCAGGGACACGCTCGCGATGGTGGCTTCCAGATCGATGGGCGGCCCCGCCGCGTTGTCTCGCGCCGCGGTGCGGGCCTGGCGTTTGGTCAACTCGAAAAGATCGATGAACTCCTTGGTGTAGTAGTCGGGCACCAGGGACAGCTCGGGATCTTCCACCAGGGCCGCCCGCAGGTGGGTGTCCACCTCGTTCTGTCGGCCCAACGCGAAGAGGGTCCAGGCGATGCTGACGTGGAGCTGGGCGCGGTGGTCGGGGCTGTCGGTCTCCGACAATGCCTTGGTATAGAGCTGGACCGCGTGGCTGAAGGAACCCTCACGATAGGCCTGCAGAGCCGCCTCCTCGCTTGGAGTGGCATGCTGTGCGAACGCCGGAGACGCCGCCAGCAGAATGGTCATCAGGAGACCCGCAAAAGTGATCCACGTCACACTACGCATCATGGCTCATCACTCTACCTGTTCCTCCCCAATCCTGGAAGGGGAGGAGGGGGAAAGATCCAAGATGCAAGATGCAATTTTCAAGATGCAAGATCCAAGATTCAAGATTCAAGACTTGTCACGGCGTAGCCGCAGGCGGAGCCGGATCCCCCGCCCACCCGGATGCCGGATGCCGGATTGCCTTCCCGCCCGGCCAGGAACAAGGAGCAGGGAGCAAGGGAGCAGGGAGCAGGGAGCAGGGAGCAGGGAGCAGGGAGCAGGGAGCAGGGAGCAGGGAGCAGGGAGCACCAAGATGATCGGCCCCATCGGTCGACGGCTCCAGGAGCGAAGGCCTTCGTCACGAGGGCCGCGAGGACCACGCGACGAGCGGGCGTGCCGTCTCTGACGATTTTGGGTTGAGGTCGAACCGTCTGCGTATCGCGACGAGTCCCAAACATCGTCAGAGGGGGCTCCCTCGGGGAGCGCGGTTGGGAGAGTGGCGCGTCGAAGGCCCAAACCCGATGTGGGCACGCTCAACCGTACCGCGGGCCTCGTGTCTCGTGGACGCTGTCGGGTGTCGCCGACAAAAAGGGATTGACAGACTGGACCGAGCCATAGTGCTGGCCGTTACTCAGATCCTCCGTGTACAGAATCGTGGCGCCGAGGCACTCGGCCGCCGCGATGATCGCGCCGTCCCAGTACGAAATCCCGAACCGCAGCGATTTCTCGACGCCGGCAACGATGAGAGGGTAGTCCGTCGGTACCATGGGGAAGCTCCTGAGCTGCTCCAGAAGCGCCACAGCAGCGTCCGGCGCCAAAGGTATGGCAATCTTCCGAGTCACGTTCACGTAGAATTCTTGCAGCACCTGCGCGGATAGACCAAAATCGGTGTGCACAATGAGTTCCAGGGCCCGTTCCTTCTTCGCTGACTCGGCAGGGGAGGACGACACCGCGTAGATCAGCACATTGGTGTCGAGGAACACGTCAACGCTCATGGAGTTCCTCCCGCGTCCAGGTCCTCGACCCAACCTCGGCCTTGGATTCCCGACACAGCTCGACAATACGTTGACGCGCCTGCATGGCCTGGGACTCACGGTCGGCCATCTGCTGGAGAAACTCCCTAATCATGGCGTTGAGCGTGGTTGATTGGTCTGCGGCGATGCGCCGCACCTCGCGGAGCAGCGACTCGTCCAGTGCGATTGTGACGTTTTTCATAGACACAGGATACGTGAAGCTGTGTATTTTGCAATCCCAGGCCCGCAGACCCACCCAGTCCCCGGTCGAAAGACCATCGTGTGTGGTACCATCTCCGAAACCAACAAGGAGAAGAAGCGATGATCGCAACTAAGAATGCGATGTCACGGCCCAGATTCCTGGTGAACCTCTTTGCGGTGATCGTGGCGGTAACCCTCGTTGGAGCCGGCGCCGCCGGCGCAGGCATACCTGCCGGCAGCACCCTTGTTCTCCACCTTCCTTTTGATGATGGCACGGGCTCCGCGATTGCCGCCGACCTAACCGGCAACGGGCACCATGGCACGCTCGTCAACATGGACCCAGACACCGACTGGGTGCCTGGTCAAGCTGGGTTTGCCCTCGACTTCGACGGCACGGATGACTATGTCAGCGTTCCGGACGATGCAGCGCTCGACTTCGGAACGGGCGATTTCTCCGTGACGGTCTGGTATTACAAACGCAGTGCTACGACCCAATGGGACAACAACTACGGCGTCAGTAAGTGGTATACGGGCGCGAGTCCCGGTCACAACGAGTGGTGCCTTCTCGTGGGGAGCGGGGGACAGACCGGAGACGACCCCGGCTTAACCGTCGAGACTGCGGAAGACGGTTTTTATGGCGTGGACGATCCCCAGGAAGAGTCCCTGAACGTGTGGCATCACTTGATAGGTGTACGAAGGGACGAGTCCCTCTCGCTGTATGTCGACGGCATCTTGGTCGCTAGGAACAGCTCACTTCCGGCGGACAGCGCGATCAATAACGCCGGCCGCCACCTCCTTGTCGCTGTCAATTCGCCGAGCGGTCCACATGTCTTTTATACCGATGGGCTGTTCGACGATGTGCAGATCTACGATTTTGCCCTGTCAGACGGCGATGTGGCAGTCGGCCAAGTCGCAGGCGGGGACATCGCGTTTCTCTATGCCAACCCCGGCCTGAGCCTGTCAGTCTTCGGAGACGGCTTCGAATCCGGCGACGCCTCGAGGTGGTCAGACACAGTGCCGTAGCCGATAGTTGGAGGAGCTGAGCGCAAAGAACGATCAGATGGTTGCCTGGGAGCGCGTCGACGCAGATCCCTGACTCTGATCACCGACGTTGTCCCTTATCGCTGCCCCGGTCGCTGTTCCCGGTAACGGTAACGGGCTCGGGCGCGGGCTCGGGGCGCAGGACCCTCAGACCACCGGACGGGTGGGGGATCCGGCTCCGCCTGCGGCTACGCCGTGACAAGTCTTGAATCTTGAATCTTGAATCTTGGATCCGGGTGGGCGGGGGATCTTCGTTCTTCGTTCTTCGTTCTTCGATCTACTGGGATGGCGCCACGGGCGGCAGCCGCAGCTCGTTCGGCAGTTGGGGCACGACGATGACCCGGCGATAGGCCTTGACGTCACCGGGCCAGCGCACCACCAGCTGGTGCTCGCCAGCGGGGACCTTGCGCCGGACCAGCGGCACCGGACCCAGTTCCCTGCCGTCGAGGAAGGCGACCCCGCCCTTCGGCGCCCGGGTCTGATCCACCATGACGGTCAGCAGCCCGACCTCCAATGTGAGCGAGATGACCTGGCCCTCCTCGCTCACTTCCCGGGAAAACGTGCGCTCCGGGAAGTCGGGAAGGATGAGGGTGAAGGTATGCAGGCCCGGCACAAGCTCCACCGGCCCCCCCTTGGTCCTCCCGGTGCCGTAGGGACGACTGTCGATGAGGAGGCGGGCCGGAGGATCCACGACCAACTGAACCGCCACCGGCCCCGGGGTGGGGGAGGGCGAAGGCAGCGGCGTGATTGTCGGGGTCGGCGTCACGGTGGGGGTCGCCGTCGGGGTAAAGGTGGCCGTCGGCGTCGGGGTGGGCGTCGGCACCCAGGGCGCGCCACCGGGGCCAAAGATCGCCTCCTGCAGGTCACTGGAAAGATAGAGCGCGCCTCCGGCACCCACCAGGAAGACCACCAGGGCAACAAACAGGACCAGAGCCGGTCTCCGCCGCTCGGACTCGGGCTCATCGACCGGGGGAGAGTGCTCGATGTGGGCGTGGGTGGGCGTGGCCAGCAGCTCGGGATCCGAGATGTCGGTGGTCGCCGCGTCCTGTTCCGGCCGGGCGCCCTCGTTTTCGTCCATCTGAAGGACGGCTTCGCGCAACAGTCCGGTGGTTATTTCCCGCGCTGAGTCGGTCTCGTCGATTTCGACCACCGCCACGGCTCGAAGTGCATCGAAAAGCTCACCAATGGTCTGATAGCGCTTTTTCGGGTCCTTCTCGATGCAGGTGGTCACAACGCGGTCGAGAGCTGGACTGCAGGCGGGGTTGAGGGTGTTTGGCGGCGGGGGGTCGTCGTTGAGGATCTTGTACAGGACGTTGCTCAGCGTCGTCCCCTGGAACGGCCGCACTCCAGTGATCAGTTCGTAGGCCAGCACGCCGAGGGCGAAGATGTCGGTTCGGGGATCGATGACGCCGCCCTGAATCTGCTCCGGCGCGAGGTAGCCCGCGGTGCCCAGGGCGATTCCGGTCTGGGTCAACTTCTGGCCGGCGTCCTGGGACTTCGCGATTCCGAAGTCGAGGATCTTGACGGTTCCGTCATCCAGCACCCTGATGTTGGATGGTTTGATGTCCCGGTGGATGATTCCCCTGTGGTGGGCAAACTCCAGACCCTCGCAGACCTGGAGCAGAATGGCTACGACGGTCCTCGGATCCTGGACCGCGCCCGAACGGATGAGTTGGTCGACGTCGTAACCGCCGAGGAACTCCTGAACGATGTATGGAATCCCTCCTTCGGTGCCGTAGTCGAAGACCAGGGTGATGTTCCGGTGAACCAGATTTCCGACAAACTGCGCCTCCTGTTGGAAACGCTGACGAACCTCATCGTCGGGGACCAGGCACATCTTGATCGCCACCGGACGTTTGATGAAGGGGTCCCACCCTTTGTAGATAATGCCGAAACCGCCCCTGGCAATCTGGGATATGACCTCGTACTTGCCGATTCTGCGGGGATTCTCCATCGCCACCTACTCTAGACCGGCCTGCTCACGACGTCACGCGGATGCTGTGTTTCACCGCCCGGATTGGGCATTTGCGATGTGAAAGGACAGCTCCTCGAGATGGACCTTGAGGTCCACAGTCTTGACCAGGATTTCGTCCGGCGCCTTCACTCTGATGGGTGCGAAGTTGAGAATCGTGCGGAGTCCGGCGGCGACCATCTGATCGCAGACCGCCTGCGCTGCGCCGGGCGGAGTCGTGATCACACCAATCTCCACATTGCGCTGCCTGACGATTTCTGAAAGACGCGACGCGTCCTCCACCAGGAGCCCGGCGGGGGTCGGGTCACCGATGCGGTTGGGGTCCGAGTCCAGGACGCCCACGACCAGAAAGCTCCCGCCCGAAAAACCCGAGTAGTGACAGAGCGCCGTGCCGAGATTCCCCGCGCCGACGATGACCAGCCGCCGCTCCCGATCGAGGCCGAGGATCTCGATGATGTACTGGCGCAGCTCGCGCACGTTGTAGCCCACCCCACGAACCCCAAACTCACCAAAATAGGCAAGGTCCTTTCGGATCTGAGCCGAGTTCAGATTAAACCGGCGGGCAAGGTCCTGTGAGGACACCGTGTCCACGCCCAACTCCACCAGACGATCAACGCATCGCAGGTAGATCGACAACCGCGCGATGGTCAGATCCGAGATGGAACTCGTGTCGACATGTCTCTTGTATGCGACCATGATCTCATCTCACCAAGTCGAGGATGGCCTCGTGGGCTGCGTCGAGAATGGGCACCGGGTAGATCCCCAGAATCAACACACCGACCGCGGCGATGGCGGCCACGCCGGTGATCAACCACGAGGGCCGGAATACGGGCTCCCTCCGCGGGAGCGGTTGCATGTACATCACGTACACCACACGCAGGTAATAGAACGCCGAAATGAGGGAGTTGATCACCCCCACCACCGCGAGCCAGACAAAACCGTTGTTGACCGCGGCACGGAAGACCACGAATTTGCCGGTGAATCCGAACAGCGGCGGCACGCCGGCGAGCGAGACCAGGCAAAGGGCCAGGGCTGCAGCGGCCACGGGACGGACCCAGCCCTGACCGGCGAGATCGCTCATCAGGGTTGGCTCGTTCTCTCGCTCGGACATCAGGGCGAGGGTGGCGAAAGCACCGATGTTCATGAGGGTGTAGGCCGCGAGGTAGACAAGCACCGCCGAACCACCCTCGCGACCGGCGACGATCACCGCCACCATGGCGTAGCCCATGTGGGCGATGCCGGAGTAGGCCAGCATGCGCTTGACGTCCCGTTGAACGATGGCGACCACATTGCCCAGGGTCATGGAAGCCACCGCGATGACCGAGGCCACCACCACCCAGTTGGCAGACACGTGGAGCAGGTCCATCCCGTCCACCAATCGCAGCAGCGCGATCAGCGCCGCGCCCTTGGGAACCACGGACAGGAACGCCGTCACCGGGGTGGGACTGCCCTGATAGACATCTGGAGCCCAGGCGTGAAATGGCACGAGGGCCAGCTTGAAGCCGAGGGCCCCCACCACCATGGCGAGGCCCACGGCCAACAGAGGAGACACGGCGCCAGCGGCGACCACGCTGCGGCCCATGGCCACCAGGTTGGTGGTTCCCGTGACGCCGTAGAGCAGGGCGATGCCGTAGACCACGAATGCGGAGGCGAACGCGCCCACAACGAAGTACTTCAAACCGGCCTCGACGCTAACCGCCGTCCTTCGCAGGTAGGCGTTGAGGACATACAGCGGGATCGACAGCAGTTCGAGCCCGAGGAAGAGCGACAGCGCATCCACCGAGCTGGCCATCACCATGGCGCCCACAGTGGCCAGCAGCAGCAAGGTATAGAACTCACCGCGCTCGCAGTCGTTGCGCCTGAGATACGGCCCGGCCATCGCCGCGGTCAGGATGAGGGCTATCAGGATGTAGAGATCGACATAGGCAGCAACCCGGTCGATGGACAACAGTCCACCCCACACCTCACCTGGGAGGGCGAAGGCGAGCCGACTCCATGCCGCCGCCAGAGCGGCGAGCACGGTGATCAGAGACAGTGACTTCCGCATTCCCGGGGCGAAGGCCTCCACCAGCAGCACGAGACCGGCGGTGAAGGTCAGGATGATCTCGGGGGCGACGGCGGCGAGGTCGGTCAAGGTCGGCATGTCAACAGCCTCCTCACGAGCCCAGCAACGCCCGGACCGCCGCCTCCACGGGCGACAGGAAGGTGGTCGGGTGAATTCCGATCCAGACGATGAGTACGAGCAGAGGCAGCACCGCCAGCAGCTCCCGTGGATTCATATCGGACAAGGAACGATTCTCCTCGTGGACCAGCGGGTTCCAAAACACTCTCTGGAACATCCACAACATGTAAACCGCGCCCAGGATGATCCCGAGCCCGGCGATCACGGCGGCCAGCGGTGCGACCTGCCAGGTCCCGGCGAGAATCAGGAACTCGCCGACAAAGCCGTTCAGGCCCGGAAGGCCGATGGAGGACAACGTGACCAGGAGGAAGACCCCGGTGTACACCGGCACCACCCCGGCGATCCCGCCATAGTCCGAGATCAGCCGGGTGTGTCGCCGTTCGTAGACCACTCCGACCAGAAGGAAGAGGGCGCCGGTGGAGAGCCCGTGGCTGACCATCTGGAGCACGGCGCCCTGGGTGGATGCGACGGTGCCTGCGGCCAGGCCGAGCATGACATAGCCCATGTGGCTGACGCTGGAATAGGCCACCAGCTTCTTGATATCGGGCTGAACCAGCGCCACCAGGGCGCCGTAGATGATGCCGATTACGGCCAGCACCATGATCAGCGGCACAAAGTAGTTCCAGGCGTCGGGCAGCATGGCCCGGTTGAACCGGATGAAACCGTAGGTGCCCAATTTGAGCAATACCCCGGCCAGGATGATCGATCCTCCGGTGGGCGCCTCGACGTGGGCGTCGGGGAGCCAGGTGTGGAACGGGAACATGGGAACCTTGATGGCGAAGGCGAGCGCAAAGGCCAGGAAGACCAGCGCCTGCGGCGACCACAGACCGGTCATGGAAAGCTGCGGCGCGATCGCGGCCAGGCTGATGTAGTCATAGGTCCAAATGCCGGTAACCGAGTGGGCGAACCACGCCAGGTAGAGGATGGCCAACAGCATGAACAGCGATCCCGCCATGGTGAACAGCACGAACTTTACCGCGGCATAGATCCGCCGCGGTCCGCCCCAGACCCCGATGATGAAGTACATGGGGATCAGCATCAGCTCCCAGAAGATGTAGAAGAGAAATAGATCCAGGGCGATGAAGGCTCCGAGCATGCCCGTGGTGAGCAGCATGAGAGCAATATGAAAGGCCTTGACGTGGCGATCTATGGACGTCCAGGAGGCAAGAATCACAACCGGAACCAGCAGCGTGGTCAGCAGCACTAAAAGCAGCGAAATCCCGTCGACGCCCACGTGGTAGGAAATTCCGAACTGCGGAATCCAGCTGATCTGTTCCACGAACTGGAATCCTGGGTTGTCCGGATCGAAGCGGAACCAGACGAGCAGAGAGAGCAGAAAACCGGCCACCGAAACGGCCAGGGCTATCCAACGGTGCAAGACATTCTGACGTTCGGGCAGAAGCAGAAGCAGGACGGCGGCAACCGCGGGGCCGAGGGTGATGACGGACAACAGTGAGGACTCAAACACGTCCGCCTCCGCCTACCAAAGCACCACGGCGATGAAGAGAATCCCCAACGCCACAGAAAGCGCGTAGTTGCGCACGTTTCCGGTTTGCAGAAACCGCATGAAATCTCCGGTCAGCTCGACAAAAAAGGCGCTGCCGTTGACGAACAGCGTATCGATGAAGAAGACATCGATGACCTTCCAGCAGAAGATCCCGAGTTGGTGGATGGGACGGACCACAAGCGCATCGTAGATTTCGTCCACCCAGTACTTGTTGAGCAGCAATTTGTACATCAAGGGGAACCTGGCGGCCAGCGCGTGGGGGATTTCGAAGGCCTTGGGACCGAGGTAGAAGCGACGGGCCACAAGCCAACCGGCCACCGCCACCATGACCGATGCGAACACCAGCAGCCATTCGGTGGACAGGCTGACGGCGTGCGCCGCCTCTCCGTGATCACTGACGCCGTGGGCTGCGCCGACCTGGGCCATCACCGGATGGAGAAAGCCCTCGATCCAGTTGAGCCCCGGCTTCCCGAAGAGTTGGCCGGGAAACCCGATCACCAAGCCTCCGATGGTGGACAGGATTCCCAGGACCACCAGCGGGAAGGTCATGGTTCGCGGCGACTCGTGGAGGTGATGCTCGGCCTCGTGACCGCCCCGAAAGTCCCCGTGGAAGGTCATGTAGACCACACGGAACATATAAAACGCCGTCATGAAGGCGCCGAGGACGGCCAGCAGCCACAGCCCGGTGTAGATGCTGCCAAAGTGATTGAGATCGGTCACGCCCGCGGCAAAGGCCTTGGCGAGGATCTCGTCCTTGGAAAAGAACCCGGCGAAGATCGGAATGCCGGCGAGAGCCAGGGTGGCGACCACGAATGTCCAGTAGGTGGTGGGCATGTATTTCTTGAGTCCGCCCATCTTGCGCATGTCCTGCTCGCCGCCACAGGCGTGGATCACCGAGCCTGAACCGAGGAAGAGGCAGGCCTTGAAGAAGGCGTGGGTCACGACATGGAAGATGGCGGCCCCAAAGGCACCAACACCGGCGGCGAGGAACATGTAGCCGAGCTGGGATACGGTGGAGTAGGCGAGGACCTTCTTGATGTCGTTCTGGACCAGGCCGATGGTTGCGGCGAAGACCGCCGTCAAACCGCCGATGACGGCCACGGTCAGCATCGCGGTGGGAGCGATTTGATAGAAGAAGTTGGTGCGAGCCACCATGTAGACGCCGGCGGTCACCATGGTTGCGGCGTGGATCAGAGCCGAGACCGGTGTTGGGCCGGCCATGGCGTCGGGCAACCAGACGTACAGTGGAATCTGGGCCGACTTACCGATAGCCCCGACAAAAATCAGCAGACCCACCAGGGTCGCGGTGGCGACGAGACCGTGCGGGTCATGACCGACGGCCGTCGCCAGAGCGGTGAACTCGACGGTGCCAAAGACCGCCACACACGTGAAGATCCCGAGCAGGAATCCGAGGTCGCCGATACGGTTGACGATGAACGCCTTCTTGCCCGCAGCAGCACACCACTCCTTGTCGTAGTAGTAGCCGATCAGCAGGTAGGAGCACAACCCCACGCCCTCCCAACCGACAAAAGCCACGACCAAATTCGACCCCAGCACCAGCACCAGCATGGCGAACATGAAGAGATTCAAGTAGGCGAAGTACCGGGCGTAGCCGCGGTCCGATTCGTCGTGCATGTAGCCGATGGAGTAGACGTGGATCAGGAATCCCACAAAGGTCACAAAGGCGATCATGACCACCGTCAGCGGATCGAGTTGCAACGATGCGTCCACCGTGATGTCACCAGCGGCGATCCAGGTGAAATAGGACTCCCGAATCACCTCGAGGGGCTGTTTCAGGTACTGCCAGATCGCGACGTAGGTGGCCACCGTGGCCAGGCCCACCGAGCCCACGCCGACGGCGGTCACCGTCTTCTTCGGTGCCCGCATCAGCCCCAGGGCGAGGTTCGCCAGCGCGCCTGCGAGGCAGAGGATCGGAATCAACCACAGCGTACCGAGCATCCCAGCCTCCTACCAGCGCAAGATGTTGACCCGGTCCACGTCGATCGACTCGTTGAGCCTGTGGAGGGCGATAAAGAGGGCCAGGCCCACGGCGGCCTCCGCCGCGGCGACCCCGATGACAAAGAAGACGAAGAGCTGACCGGACACGGCGGCCGCCGTCATTCCGGGTTGCGACGCGAAGAGCATGGCAAAGGCCACGAACACCAGATTCGCCGAGTTGAGCATGATCTCCAGCGACAGAAAGATGGCGATGCCGTTGCGCCGGAGCAACACACCGACGATCCCGATGACAAACAGGATGGCCGACAGCATCAGCACCCAGGTGTGGGGTATGGGGATCGGGTTCATTGCGGCTCCTTCCGCGCCAGATAGACCGCACCGACAATCGCCGCCACCAGCACGAGGGTGATGAATTCGAAGGCGAAGAGGTGCGTTGTCAAGAGCGCGCGGCCGATGGGTGCCACGGTTCCGCGCCCCTCGGCTCCCGCCAGCACCGCCCCGGTCTCCGGTATCAGCATGCTGATTGCCAACACGATCGCAGCCCCGATTGCACAGGCCACAAGGGTGCCCAGCACCGCCTGGAATCGCCGCCCGCTGCCCAACCGCTCAACCGACTGAATGTTGAGCAACATGATGACGAAGAGGAACAAAACGAGGATCGCGCCGGAGTAGACGATGATCTGGATCGCCGCCAGGAAGTCCATCCCCAGGATGGCGAAGATCGCCGCCATGGCGAAGAACATCACCACCAGGGACATCACGTTGATCACCGGACTGCGGTGGGCGATGGCAATGATTGCGAAGACCACCGCGATCACCGCTGCTGTGAAAAATGCAAAGGGCACCATCACCGCTCCCTACAGAATACCCATGGAAATGGCGATCCCCACCCACAGGAAGTTGAGCACGGACAGGGGTACCATCACCTTCCAGCCCAGCGCCATCAATTGATCGAACCGGAAGCGGGGGAGGGTCCACCTGACCCAGACAAAGAAGAACTGGAAGAAGGCGACCTTAGCCAGGAAGATGCCGACGGACGCCAACCCCCCAAGCCATCCGGTGAACGGCAGCTCGATCCACGGCAGGGTCCACCCGCCGAAGAAGAGCGTGGTGATCAGCGCCGAGGCCACCGCCATATGTACGTATTCGCCCATGAAGAACGCCGCGTACTTCATGGACGAGTACTCGGTGAGATAACCCGACACCAGTTCGGCCTCGGCCTCGGGAAGGTCGAAGGGCACGCGGTTGGTCTCGGCGAATGCCGCAACCATGAAGGTAATGGCGCCCAGAATCTGGGTGCAGACGTTCCAGCGGGGCAGAACACCAAGCCACACACCCTGCTGCGAATCGACGACGGTGTGCAGACTCAACGAGCCCGCCGCCATGAGGACACCGACCACCGAGATGGTCATGGCCAGTTCGTAGGAGATGGTCTGTGCCGACGCGCGGACGCCGCCGTAGAGCGAGTATTTGTTGTTGGAGGCCCAGCCTGCCAGCACCGTGGCGAAGACCCCGAGCGAGGCGATGGCGAAGACATAGAGGATGCCGATGTTGAGATCCGGTGCGACGATGAACCCGCGCACGTGCTGGCCGAAAATCTCCAGGTCCGAGCCCTCGCCGAAGGGGATAGCGATCGCCGTGGACAGGGCGACTGTGAGCGCCACGATGGGAGCCAGAATGAACAGAAAACGGTTGACGTCCTGCTGGATCAAGTTCTCCTTGGTGATCAGCTTGACCGCATCCACCACCGGCTGGAACAGACCGAAGGGTCCGACCCTGTTGGGACCGAGCCGGTCCTGCATCAGGGCCGAGGCCCGCCGTTCCACCCAGACCATGATTGGAATGCTGGTCAACAGCGCCACCATCACCAGAGCGAGCTTGACGCCGATGACGATCAGCTCAGCCCACATCGGGCACCTCCGGTCTCAGCTCCAGCCCCGGCTCGCCCTCGAGCCGTCTGAAGGTCGACTCCTGGAAGGCCTCGAACTGTGCCGACAGGGCCTCGTAAAGAACCTCGGCGCTCGCTTTCGACACCACCGCGGCCTCCGCCATCTGTGACAGTTTGTGGAGGATCTCCCACGCCGGCAGCGCCTGGCCCGCCGGGGCGAATGCCCGCCGTGCCAGCTGGACTCTGCCGGTGGAGGAGGTGTAGGTGCCCTCGGTTTCGACCCAGGACGCCAGCGGTAGCACCAGCTCCGCGATCCGGGTCAGAGCCGACTCTGACCGTGCCATGACCACCAGGGGTTTGTCTCCGGCCACCGACGCCGCCTCGTCCGAGTCGAGCCACGGGTGGGCCGCCCCATCGAGGACCACGATCGGTCCTTCGGCCAGGGCGAGAAAACGCCCAAGGCCGGTCTCGTCCACCGTCTTCAGCCCCAGGGCCCGGGCCCCTGTGCTATTGGGGTGCGCATCGGCGCTTTCGATCCACTGGCGGTGACCATTCTTGATTTTGCGCTGCTCGCCCGCGTCAATTGGAACGACCACCTCGAGCGCGAGTTCATCCACCAGCAGTCTCTTGGTAAGGAAGAGCGCTTCGTTGCTGAGGTTCGCGGAGGCCACGACCCGCGCCGCGGGTTCGCTTCGGAGAAGTTCCGTCAGCCGCTCCAGGCCATCCCGCCAGGCCACCGGACGCTCGCCTTCAGCGGTGCGGATCTGCGGCATCTCGATCTGCCGATCGTTGAGCCCGTCGGCCAGAGAGCGTCCGTAATCGCACATCCACCAGCCGTTGACCTCGTGGTTGTGGCGGGGGAGGAAGCGGTGGACCTCCCTCTTGAGATGACCGACCGTCACATTGCAGCCGATGCTGCACCCGGGACAGATGGAAGCCGTCTCGTCCAGGTGCCATACCCGGGCCCGAAAGCGGAAGTCCTTGACCGTGAGCGCTCCGACCGGGCAGACGTCGGCGACACAGGCGGACCATGGATTGTCCAGCGGCTCACCGTCGTAGGTATCTATGAACGAGTGGTTGCCCCGCGACTTCATGGTGAGGTCGGCGGTCTCGGAGATCTCCTCGGTGAACCGGATGCAGCGGGTGCAGTGGATGCAGCGGTTCTGGTTCTGCACCACTCTTGGACCGATGGCACGCCGCTCGTAGCCGGGGTAGGTGCGGCGGCCATCCACCATGTGGGTGGTGTCCATGCCGTGATCCACGGAATAGTCCTGCAGGAAACACTCGCCGGCCTGATCGCAGACCGGGCAGTCGAGCGGGTGATTCTCCAACAGGAACTCCATCACCGCGGCGCGGGCTTCCTTCACCTTCTCCGACGCGGTGAAGACCACCATGTCCTGCTGCGCCGGCGTCGAACACGCGGTCACCAGCCGGGGCATGCCCTCCACCTCAACAAAACAAATGCGGCACTGGCCCACAATGCTCAAGCCCGGGTGGTAGCAGTAGGTCGGGATCTCGATCCCCACTGTGGCGGCGGCGTCCACGAGATTGGTGCCATCAGGCACTTGGGTCTCGTTGCCGTCGATCGTCAGGGTCAGCATCTCAGCTCCTAGAGGCCGTAGCGGCCGCGGTCGGACCGGACTGGAAGCACCGGGTTCTTTTTGGGCGGCATGGGTTGAGCCGCCTCGATGGCGGCGTCGAATTCGTGCCCGAAATGCTCCAGATAGCTCTGGATCGGGGCGCAAAAGGCATCCCCGAGGGGACAGATGGTCATGCCCTGGCTCGCGTACCGTGAGATCCGCTGCAGGGTCTCGATGTCTTCGGGACGGCCGTATCCGCGCCGGATCCTCCGCACCACGTCAAGGGCCCAGTCCGAGCCCTCGCGGCAGGGCGTGCACTGACCACAGCTCTCGTGGGCGTAGAAGGCGAGCAGGTTTTCCAGAACCCACACCATGTCCACCGTCTCATCCATCACGATGAGCCCACCGGATCCGAGCATGGACCCGGCCGCGGCCACCGATTCGAAATCGCTGCCGATGTCCACCCGGTCGGCCGGCAGAACCGGACAGGAGGAACCCCCGGGAATGAAACCCTTGAGTTTCTTTCCGTCGCGCATTCCGCCGCAGTACTCGTCGATGATCTCTGAAAAGGTGATCCCCATGGGAACTTCGTAGACGCCGGGACTCTGGACATGACCGGAGACCGAAAACAGCTTGGGTCCGGTGCTGCGCTCCGTGCCGATGCCGGCGTACCAGGCGGCGCCGCGCTCGATGATATGCGGCACGCAGGCCAGCGTCTCCACGTTGTTGACCACGGTCGGGCAGCCAAAGACCCCGACCACCGCTGGAAACGGCGGTTTCAGTCTCGGTTGGCCGCGCTTCCCTTCGAGGCTCTCGATGAGCGCGGTCTCCTCGCCGCAGATGTAGGCTCCGGCGCCGCGATGGATATGGATCTCGATGTCATAGCCGCTGTCGAGCACATTGCGACCGACGAATCCACTTCTCGCGGCCTCGTCGATGGCCTGCTGCAGCATCAACCCCTCGCGGTGAAACTCGCCCCGGATATAAATGTAGGCGACGTTGGCCCCGATGGCGAAGGATGAGATGACGATGCCTTCGATCAGCATGTGGGGATCCACATGGATGATCTCGCGGTCCTTGAAGGTTCCGGGCTCCGACTCGTCGGCGTTGCAGATCAGGTACTTCGGCTTGGCCGAGTCCTTGGGCACGAAGCCCCATTTGACGCCGGTGGGAAATCCAGCGCCCCCTCGGCCGCGCAGACCGGAGGCCTTGACCTCCTCGATGACCGCGGCGGGCTCCATGGCGAGCGCCTTGCCGAGCGCCGTGTAGCCACCGGCCCTCTGGTAGGCGGCGATGGACCGGGAGTTCTCCGTGCCCCGGGCCCTCAGCAAAATGGGTTCCATGGGTCCCCCGAGCCCTACTTCAAACGGTCGAGCAGCTCGTCAAGCGTGTCGACCGTGAGTTCGGTGTAGTAATCGTTGTTAATCTGGATGACGGGTGCCTCGCCGCACGCGCCAAGACACTGGACGTCAACCAGAGTGAACCGGCCGTCCTCGGTGGTCTCGCCGAAATCGATGCCGAGCTTTGTCTTGAGGTGATCCACAAGCGGGCTGGTGCCGCAGAGTTGACACGACAACGTTGTACACACCTGGAGCAGGTACCGCCCCGGTGGAGTCCGTTGATACATGGTGTAGAAGCTCGTCACGCCCTCGATGAAGGCGGGCGAGAGATCGAGACGCCGACCGATGGCCCGGGTGATCCCCGGCGAGATCCATCCCCAACGCTCCTGGCACAGCCAGAGCACGGGAAGAAGGGCCGCACGGGCGTCGGGGTACCGGGTGAGGATATCGGCGATGGCCGACTCCATCTCACCGTCAAAGCTGACCTCGGCCACCTGGTCAGGGGGCGCCACCTGAAGCGGAAGGGTGGTCATGTCCGCCATCACTGACCCCGTTTCACCACTTTGCCCGTGCGTCCCCAATCAAAGACCCCGGTCTTCCACAGCCAGGCGTAGGCCATGGCGAGCAGGGCCATGAAGGCGATCATGTCCCACAGGATGACGGCCGAGTACTCCGCCAGCAGCTCGCGGTAGGTCACGGCCCAGGGATAGAGAAACGCGACCTCCACGTCGAGCACAACGAAAACCAGGGCCACCAGGTAGAACTTCACAGAAATCCGCTTTTGGGCGGCGTCGAGAATCGGCACGCCCGACTCGTAGATCTCCCGCTTGGCCACCGCTTCCTGACGCGGGCGCTGGCTGAGCAACGCCGCGAGAGTCAGAACCGCGATTGCGGTGAAAGCCGCCGCCGCAAGCGTGATGACGATTGGCAAAAACTGTTCGGCCATACACCCTTCCCCGAGACCCGCAGTCGCGCAGCCTCGTGGCTGTTTTCACAAAGCGCATCCTAGCGACGTGCCAAAGGTCCGTCAACCGGCATCACCCCCGCTCCGGACCTTTTTACAGCCAAGCTCTGCTATGCTCCGCCGCGTCACGGGGGGGTGTCCAGATGCAACACGAGATCATTCTGATTCTCGACTTCGGGTCACAATACACCCAGTTGATCGCCCGCCGCCTTCGTGAGCTGGGCGTCAAAACCGTCGTGGAACGGGGCGACGTCGGTCTTGACGCCATTGCTGAAATCAACCCCATCGCGGTAGTGCTGTCGGGCGGCCCGGCCAGCGTCTTCGAGGAGGGTGCCCTGCAACCGGCGGACGGAGTCTTCGATCTCGGCGTGCCGGTGCTGGGGATCTGCTACGGGATGCATCTCATGGCCCACCGTCTGGGCGGAGCGGTGAAGTCCTCGAGCCTCAGGGAGTACGGCCTCGCAGAACTCGAGGTGGTGGAGTCCGGATCGGTTTTCGGCGACACACCCATCCATCAGAGGGTGTGGATGAGCCATGGCGATTCGGTTGCCGAACTCCCCGAGGGGTTTGAGGTTCTCGCCCGGACGCACAACACGCCGGCCGCGGTGATCGCCGACCCGACCCGTGGATTCCTCGGCCTCCAATTCCACCCCGAGGTCCGCCACACCGAGCACGGGCACACCATTCTCGAGCGATTCATCGACATCGCCGGGGCTCGCCGCGACTGGAATCCGGCGGTCATCCATCGCGAGACCGTGGAGGCGCTCAAGAGTTCCCTGCAGGAGGGCCGCGTGATCTGCGGAGTGTCCGGAGGAGTCGATTCCACCGTCACCGCGGTGTTGCTTCGGGAGGCTATCGGGGAACGGTTGTTGCCAATATTTGTGGACACGGGGATGCTGCGCAAGGACGAAGGCGCCAAGGTCGTCGCCCGGTTCCGTGATTTCGGCATCCCGCTCGACCACGTGAACGCCGCAGATCGCTTTCTGTCGGCCCTCGATGGCGTGGCCGATCCCGAAGCCAAGCGGAAGATCATCGGCCGGGAGTTCGTGGCGGTCTTCGAAGCCGAGGCACGACGATTCCCGGACGCCCGCTACCTCGCCCAGGGGACCCTCTACCCCGACGTGATTGAATCCTCGGGTGTCCGCGGCACGGCCGCGGTGATCAAGACCCATCACAACGTCGGCGGATTGCCGGAACGGCTCGGTCTGGACCTGGTGGAACCGCTGCGTGACCTCTTCAAGGACGAGGTCCGGCGACTGGGAGAGGAGATGGGTCTGCCCCACGAACTGCTGTGGCGCCACCCCTTCCCGGGACCGGGTCTGGCGGTCCGGATCTTGGGACCGGTCTCGGCCGAACGAGTGACGACCCTGCAGGAAGCGGACGCCATCGTCATCGATGAAATCCGCAGCGCCGGTCTGTATGACGACATTTCCCAGGCTCTCTGTGTGCTGCTGCCGGTGCGTTCTGTGGGCGTCATGGGCGATCAACGGACCTACGACGAGGTCCTGGCGATCCGGGCCGTGACCACTGACGATTTTATGACTGCGGATTGGTACCGATTCCCTCCCGACGTACTCGACCACATCTCCCGCCGGGTGGTGAACGAAATCTCCGGCATCAACCGGGTGGTCTTCGACGTGACCTCCAAACCGCCGGGCACGATCGAGTGGGAGTAAGCCACCGCCCACCCATTTCGAATTCGGCGAATTTCGAATGGCCCGCACTCGTTCGTGATACAAATCGAGCATGAGAATCCGCGCACTCGTGTTGTCCGCTGGGATCCTGCTCCTGTGTGTCGCGGCTGGATGGTCCCAGGAGTCCCGCCTGATGTCATTCGAAATGACGGACCAGTTCGGCGAAATTCACTCCGATGAGGACTACCGCGATCAGGTCGTGGTGGTGATGGCCGGGGATCGCAAGGGGGCAAAACACACCGTGGCGTGGGGCCGGGCCATGATCGAGGCCATGGACCCCTCGGTGAATCTGTCACGGGTCCGCTACATCCAGGTCGCCGTTCTGAAATCGGTGCCGTCCCCGGCCCGGAAGGCCGTGCGCAAGAAGTTCCCGCAGGACGAAACGCAATGGTCCCTGTTGGACTGGCAGGGTCAGTGGGCGAAGACCTACGACTTCGAAAAGAAGGCCGCCAACATCCTGGTGTTTGACGCATCGGGCACGCTCCTGGTCCACGCCCACGGCCGGGAGCCCGACCAGAAGCAGGCTCAGGCACTGGCCGAGGCGATCAAGACCGCCGTACACGAGGCGGATACCATCATCTTGGGGGGTCGGGAGTAGACGGCCCACAGGTATGGTTGGGAGATGGGCGCGCTGAAATGTTCAGGGAGGTTTGAGACTCATCGACCCTCGTCTGCGTTCATCTGTGTGATCTGTGGGTTACCGGGCGGGCGGGAGTGATATCATTCGCCCGTTCCGCGCCGGTTCAGCTTTTACCCGGCAGCGGTCGGGTCGCTTCCCCAGCGATCCTGGAGGACACCTCAATGGCCAAGAGACGAGTCGTGATCATGGGCGCGGCGGGCCGGGATTTCCACAACTTCAACTGCCTGTTCCGCGACAACGAGGACGTGGAAGTGCTCGCCTTCACCGCAACTCAGATTCCAGACATCGAGGGAAGAACCTATCCCGTCGAGCTCGCCGGGTCCCTCTACCCCGACGGTATCCCCATCGTGCCCGAGGAGGATCTCGAACGCGTGGTGCGCGAAAACGACGTGGACGAGGTCTGGTTCTCCTATTCGGACGTGACCCACAGTTACGTCATGAACAAGGGCAGCGAGGTCATCGGCTGGGGCCCACACTTCGGGATCTGCTCGGCCACCAAGACCATGGTGCCGTCGAACAAGCCCCTGATCGCCATCACCGCGGTCCGCACCGGGGTCGGCAAATCGCAGACCACCCGGTACGTGTCACGGATCCTCAAGGAGATGGGCAAGAAAGTGGTTGCCATTCGCCACCCCATGCCGTATGGCGACCTCGCCAAACAGGCCTGCCAGCGGTTCGAGACCTATGAGGACCTGGACCGTCACCAGTGCACCATCGAAGAGCGCGAGGAGTACGAACCGCACATCGACAGTGGTTTCGTGGTCTACGCCGGTGTGGACTACGAGCGAATTCTCCGCGAGGCCGAGAAAGAGGCCGACGTCATTCTTTGGGACGGTGGCAACAACGACACTCCGTTCTACAAGGCCGACCTGCACATCACCCTGGTGGACCCGCACCGCCCGGGTCACGAGTTGAGCTACTACCCCGGCGAGACCAATCTGCGGATCTCCGACCTTTTGATCGTCAACAAAGTGAACACCGCGGATCCGGCCAAGGTCGAGGAGGTAACGAAGAACTGCCGTGCCGCCAACCCGGATGCACGGGTCATACAGTGCCGCTCGGTCATCACCACCGACCATCCCGAACTCATCGAGGGCAAGCGGGCCTTGGTGGTGGAAGACGGTCCGACCCTGACCCATGGCGGCATGGCCTACGGCGCGGGCTGGTTCGCCGCCAAACAGGCCGGAGCGGCCGAGATCGTGGATGCCAAGCCGTACGCCGTGGGATCGATCAAGGCAACCTACGAGAAATACCCCAACGCCGGCGACATCCTCCCGGCCATGGGCTATGGCGACCAACAGGTGCGTGACCTCGAGGCCACCATCAACGCCACTCCGGCGGACGTGGTCGTCGAGGGGACACCCATCGACCTGCAGCGCATCATCACGATCAACAAACCCATCGCCAAAGTGGCCTACGAACTCGAGGAGGTCGAGCCCGGAGTCATCGAGGAGATGGTCGCGGCCGTGGTCTAGATCGACGAATGGCCCGTCGAACCACCTCCGTTCTCCTCTGGATCGCCTCCTTCCTGGTGGCGACCGGGCTCGGCTATTTCCAACGCACCACGGGGCCCACCTACCCCAAGCGGGGCACCGTGACATTGGCCGGAGCGGAGGTGGATTTCAAACTCCTGCGCACCCACGGCGGCGAGGGGGGGCTGGAGATCAGCCTCCCCGTCGTCCCAGACAGCGTCGAAGGCGTCGTCGAGTGGCGGCGCTACCCCACATCCGACCTCTTTGTCCGGCTGCCCATGGAGCGGGACAAAGACGGCGGGCTGTCCGCCGTCATCCCGCACCAGCCCCCCGCCGGGAAGGTGGAGTACCGCGTCCTGGTCGACGAAGGCGGTCGGAGGATTCGACTGCCGGAGGACGAGGACGTGGTGGCGAGGTTCCGCGGCGATGTGCCGGCGCGAGTGCTGATTCCGCACATCCTGGCCATGTTCGGCAGCATGATGCTGGCCACACGGGCCCTGTTCGAGGTGCTTCGACCGGACCGCCCTCCGGCTAAAGGCCTGATCCTGGCCGCAATGATCCTGCTGATGGTAGGGGGCCTTTATCTCGGACCCGTGGTCCAGAAATTCGCCTTCGATGCCTACTGGACCGGGTGGCCGTTCGGTCATGATCTGACCGACAACAAGACGGCAGTGGCCGTCCTCGCCTGGCTTCCGGCCACGTTGCTCGCGCTGGGCCGACGGGGGGCCACCCGCTGGGCGGTGGTGATCGGGTGGATCGTGATGATGGGGGTCTTCCTGGTACCCCACAGCCTGCGTGGGTCCGAGGTTGACTGGTCGAGCCAGGAGGCGCCGCCACCGGCCGTCGAACAGGAACAATGATCAGATCGGCGGCCGGAACCCGGCATCGATAACGGCAACGGGCTTCCGGCTTTGCCTTCGGCCTCCGTCCTGCGGACGTCGCCCCGGACAAGCCGGTTCCGCCGTGACAGGCGGGCTCGGAAGGAAGCGGAAAGACCCCCTGAGAGTTGCTGTTTCCACGGGGAGCTGTCGGAAATTCAGCCCGCATGGGGTGATATCCTTGGTGGCCGTGCCGAATCAGGGTTCTGCAACCATCGACGAATCATCGTGTCTGCTGGTATCCGCCGGCGGCGAGCGCTTCGGAATCCTCGCCTCGAGGGTCATTCGACTGCTCCGCGACGTCACCATCCACCCGATCCCGGGGGCCAGGGCGCCGCTGGTCGGGTTGGGCCAGTACGGCGGTGTACCGGTGGCGGTGGTGGATCTCCCGGAACTGGTGGGCCGCACGGCTTCCGGCGCCAGTCACCAGGTGATTGTGCTGATCGCGGCCGGCAGGCACGTGGGACGGGAGATGATCGGTCTGGCGGTGGACGAGGCCGATCGGCTGACCGTATTGGACGAGATCGAGTCTTCGGAGGAGGCCATGCCGCCGCTGGTCGGCTGGATCGAACGCGACGGTCAACGCATCTGGGTTGTGGACCCGTCGCTGATCGCCGACGAGGACGTATCCGGCGGCCGGAGCTCGGGAGCAGGGGAGAGACCATGAATACAGAGCAGGATTCTAAGACCATTCGAAGACTGCTGGGGCCCGGCCTCATGCTACTGGTGGTCCTGGTGGCGGGGGCCTTTCTCGAGGCCGCGGCGGACGACGGCCCCGAAAGCTGGCTGCTCCGCGCCTATCTCGTCATCAGCATCCTCGCGATGGCCGCCTACCTGTTTCTCGTCTATCTTCCCGAGCGCAACCTGGAGCGCCGGTTAAAGGAGGTGGAGCAACAGTATGAAGCACAGTGCCAAGCGTTGACCGAGTCCCTTCACGAGCTGCGCCACGGTGATTTGGTCGCCGCGCTGGAGCCAATCGGAGAGCTTCCGGCGGAAATGCAGGGCGTTGTGGAGGCGGCGACCGGATCTCTGGCTGGGCTGTTCCAGCAGATTCAGAATTCGTCGGTTGAGGTTGCAACCTCGGCCGGGGGGGTTCGTGAAACGTCCTCCGACCTCGCCGCCGGATCGTCTCAACAGGCCGCCGCGGTGGTCGAAATCACCGCCACCATGGAGGAACTCGCGCGGACCGCCGGGACCATCGCGGCCAATGCTGCCAACCAGGCCGAGCTCGCCGCCCGCGCCGAAGCTGCGGGCAACGACGGTGCCCTGGCCCTCACATCAGCCGTCGAAGGTGTGGAGGCCGTGCAGCAACGGATCGGGGTCATCGCCGACCGCGCCGACACTCTCGGCAGCCGGGCCCGTGAGATCTACAGGGTGCTCGACCTGATCACCGAGATCGCCCAGGAGACCCACATCCTGTCGCTCAACGCGGCCATCGAGGCAGCGGCAGCGGGCGAGCACGGCGAGCGCTTCGGAGTGGTCGCGGAAGAGGTTCGCCGTCTCGCCGAGCGGTCGCGGGAATCGGTGGATTCGGTGCGGTCCATGCTCGAAGACTTTTCGGCCGCCATTCGAGCCATGGTGGTGTCCACCGAGGAAGGGTTCAAATCGGCAGCCCAGGTGCTCGAGGAGAGCCGAGCCACGCAGGAGTCGGTGGCCGAACTGCGCAACGCCCTCGGCGCCACCGCCACAGCAGCCCGGGAAATATCCCTGGCCACCGAGGAACAGCGCGCCGCGTCCGACCAGGTCGTGGTCACCCTCAAGGAGGTCAGCGAGGTGATTCAGCGGATGGCCGACGGGCTGGGCCAGTTCACCGGTGCCGCCGAGCAGCTCAACCAGCTGGGTCTGGCCATTCAACTCTTGACCCAGAGTTTCCGCCTCGACTCGGCCCATTCCCTCAAACAGCACTCGGTGTCGTGGGCCCGCCGACTGTCCGACGCCACAGCCAGCCCAAAGGCGCTGGAGCGCCGGCTCGCCGAACTGGTGAGCGACCACCCGTACGTGGAGCTCGCCTACCTGGTGGACCCGGACGGCACCATGATGGCCTCCGCGATCAACAGCACCCTGGCGCTGGAAGATGGAAGGCCGGCTGCCGTGGAGATCGGTCAATCCTTCACCGATCGGCCATGGTTCCAGTCCGTCCGTCGGGAACATCGCACCGTCCTGACCCCAGTCTACGAGTCGCTTCTCACTGGAGACACGTGCTTCACGGTGGCCACGCCGGTCTTCGATTCGGACGGAGCTCTGTTCGGGATGTTCGGAATGGACGTCAACGTCAGCAACTGGACCCGAATCTGATCGGCCGATCATGGTCCACGGCTTTGACGATCTGTTGCCGCTCTTCCTCGCCGAAGCCGGTGATCGCCTCGAACGCCTGGGACCGCTGATCGGCGCGGCCGGAGAGGACCCCGAGAAACTGAAACAGGCCCGCCGGGAGCTCCACGCCCTCAAAGGTGCGAGCCGGATGATGGGTCTGGCCGATTTCTCCGCACGATGTCACCGCGCCGAATCACTGTTGGAGGCCCCCAAACCGAAGGCTCTCCGGGAGGTCATCGCCATCCACCGCGACCTCGGTCGAATGGTGGAGGACGGTGCGGTGGGCGAAACGCCGGCCTCCGATAACGTCGTCGTCGACCCGGTCAAACAGCCTGAGAAAATCGCAACCGTTTCACCGGCAGATCAACCCCGTCTGCGGGTGTCGGTGGATGTGATGGACTCAATGGCGGATCGGAGCGCCAGGTTACGGGTCCTTTCGGTTGCTGGAGCCGGGATCGTCGATCGGGTTTTCCGACTCGCCAGCCTGGCCGAACGAGGGGTGGGGGAACGGGCCCCACGGCAGGTCCTCGCCACCCTCGCAACCTCTCTCCGGCAGGTGGCCGGAGACCTGGAGACCGGTCAACGGAGGATGCAAAGGCTGTCAGGCGCCTTGCTGGATTCGCTTCTCCGGGAGCAGGTTCGACCACTCCGACCCGTGCTTCGAAAGCTCGCAAAGCACGCCCGGGAGCTTGCCGACAACTTGGGCAAGGAAGTTTCGGTCACCGTCATCGGCGGTGCGACGCTGCTCGACCGGAGGATCATCGACGCCCTTTCCGAAGCGATGGTGCACGTCGTCCGAAACGCGGTCGATCACGGCATCGAAGGCCCTGATGAGCGGAGGGCCGCGACCAAACCGGAAACCGGCAAGATCGTGATCACCGCTGCGACCGACGGCGATCGGGTCCGGCTCCAGGTGCACGACGACGGACGGGGAATCCACGGCGAAACGATCCTCCGGGAGGCCATCAGAAACCAGGTGATTCGCCCAGAGGATGCCCATGTTCTCGATGACGACGAACTGCTCCAGATCTTGACACGACCCGGGTTTTCCACCCGTAAAGAAGCGTCGGATGTCTCGGGCCGAGGTATCGGACTCGACGCAGTGTCCGCCGCCGTGGAAGCCGTCGGAGGGGAGCTCTGGCTCGACTCTCGACCCGGCGTCGGCACCACAGTGACCTTCGAGGTCCCCGTCACCCGGCGAGGAGAGCGGGTTCTCGTCCTGTCCGTAGGTCAGTCGCGGGTCGCCCTGCCTGCCGCGCCCGTGCGGTCGTACCGCCGACTGGAGTCGGACGGGCTTCCAGCCGATGAAGATCGCCTGATACTGGGAGACGACCAGACTCCGGTCACCGTGAGGTTCTTGAACGAGCTCCTGGGTGAGCCCGGTGAACGCGAGGGGACGTTGATTCTCGGCTCGGCCACCGGCGTTCCCTTGGCCATCGTCGCCGACGACGTCATCGGCGAAGAGGAGATTTTCCTTCGTCCGCGACCCCGTGGGGTTGGAGTGCCTGAACTCTACGACGGACTGGCACTGCTCGGCACCGGGCGTCCGCTGGGCGTCCTGTCCTGGACGCGGGTTGCGCACGCCGGCGAAGACGACCAACCCGACACTGGTGTACGGCGGACGACCAAGGTCATCCGCGTGTTGCTGGTGGACGACTCCAGGGTGACCCGGGAGATGATCCGCCGGTTGTTGGAAGACGCTGGTTTTTCGGTGCGCGCCGCACCGTCGGCCGAAGAGGCTCTCGAAATTCTCGCGGAAGACGCGTTCGACTGTCTGGTCACCGATATTGAGATGTCGGGGATGAATGGGCTCGAGCTGACCCGCCGGCTGCGCACCGACGGGCGATTCGAGGACCTTCCGATCATCGTGGTGTCCACCCGGGACCGGCCGTCGGATCACCGGGCCGGCCTCGACGCGGGAGCCGATGCCTATCTTTCGAAGCAGGGCTTAGAAGCACGGGAACTGGCCGGGTTGATTCGGCGGTCAGCCGGAGGCGGTTGGTGAGCTTCAAGGTGCTGATCGCGGACCCGTCGCCCTCTGTGCGGGCGGTGCTGCGCCGGTACGTGGAGGCCGTTGGGGAACTGTCTGTGGCGGGGGAAGCATGCGACGGACGGCAGGCACTCAGTCTCGCCCGCGACCTGAGGCCGGATACCATCATCGCGGACGCCGACCTCGCCCGGGCCGATGGGCCAGGCTCGCTGGAAGACATCCAGAACGTCCACCCGGTGCCAATGATCGTCATCTCATCCGGAGGGAATCGGGAACGCAAGGTCGCCCACTTCAGGAGTCTCGGCAGAGGCGCCGTTGCCGTCTTTGCCAAGCCCACTGTCCCTCGGGAGTGGGAACAAATGGGCGAGGCTCTTGGAGAGACCCTGCGACAGTTGGCCGCCAGGCAGGAGCGCCCCGCCCGACCCATCCACCCGCCACCGCCGACCGGCGGAGATCCCATTCGGTTGGTGGCTGTGGGCGCCTCCACTGGAGGCCCTGGAGCATTGGCCGAAATGCTGCATCACCTGGGATCCGAGTGCCGCGTTCCGGTGTTGGTGGTGCAGCACATCGCCGCGGGGTTTGAGCCCGCGTTGGCCGACTGGCTGGCCGGAGAAACCGGTCTCGACGTCAAGTTGGCCAGGGACGGCGCACAGCTTGTCGAGGGGGGGGTCCGATTGGCCCCGGCGGAGAGTCATCTGACGGTCGAGGACGGATCGGCCGTTCGGCTGGATCGACACTCACCGCCGGTCAACGGGCACCGGCCGTCCGCCGACGTCCTCTTCCGGTCGTTGCTGGGATGGCGCCCGTCGCACACCGCCGTCGTCCTGTTGTCCGGCATGGGTTCCGACGGGGTTGCGGCCATGGCCGAACTCCGGTCCCAGGGCGCGTTGACCATCGCGCAGGACGAGGGATCGAGCGCCGTGTGGGGGATGCCGGGGTGCGCGGTGGAGCGTGGTGCAGCCTCTTTAGTCCTGACGCCCGCAGCCATCGGCGATCACTTACGCGAACACGCGCGCGGGCAGGACTCGTGAATCACCTCGCCGAGCTTGCCGCGTTGATCGAAAAAGTCACCGGAAACGTGATTCCTGAGCGGGAGATGACTCGGCTCGAGGCGGTGGCCATCCAGAGAGCGGAGTCCTCTGGTCAAAAAACGATCGAGCGATATCTCCGGTACCTCAACGCCGGTGGCGACTCGGACGAATGGCGGACGCTACTGGGCCATATCACAGTCAACGAGTCCTACCTCTTCCGCGGCTCCCAACAATTCCGAGCCCTTGCCGAACAGGTTCTCCCCCGGATGACGCACCGGAATCGGAGCCACCCGCTCACGGTATGGAGCGCCGGCTGCGCCCGTGGGGAAGAGGCGGCAACCATCGCCATCGTGCTCGCCGAGACCCTGGGGCTGGTGGATAACGACTGGCGGATCGAGGCAACCGATGTGGACGAGAACGTACTCGACGAAGCCCGGCGTGGCCGGTTCGGGCTCCGCGCCGTCTCCCGGGTGTCCCCGGAGCTGCTCGAACGGTGGTTCACCCCCCGAAACGCGGGATACGAGCTCGACTCCAGGCTCCAGCAACGTATCACCTACCGTGTCATGAATCTGGTTCAAGACCGTGTTCCGCCCGAGGCCCGTTTTGACGTGATCTTCCTTCGAAATGTGCTGATCTATTTCCGTCCCGCGGCCCAGCGGCGCGTTGTGGACGACGTCATCCGCTCGATGCCGGACCACGGTGTGCTTTTCGTCGGCCCCAGCGAGTCGCTGTGGCAACTGCACTCGAACCTGGAACCCTGGGATCTCGGCGACTGCTTCTGCTACCGGCTTCCGAAATCACCGGATCCGTCGGTGGAGCCGCCGGTGGTTCCTCGGTCCGGCGCCGCTTTTCCGGACGGTTCGAATCGACCAACGGCACGGGCGCGTACGCTGGTATCGAAGGGGAGTGGAGAGGAATCCGCGGATCCTGTGGCCGTGGCCCAACGCACCCGGGCCCTGCTTGCCGCCGGTGAGGTCGCGGAGGCCATGGCCGTTGTGGGATCGGCCAGTCGGCAGGCTCCGGACGACGCGACGCTGAGGACCATGGAGGGGCGCGTCCTGGCCCTGGCGGGTGAACCGCAACGTGCGGTGGGGGCCTTCAGAGCCGCCCTCTACCTCGAGCCAGGATTGTGTCCGGCGCGGTTCCTTTTGGCTGAGATTCTGCACCAACTCGGTCGCAATAGACGGGCCCGGAGCGAGATTCGGGCCGTGATCGCCGGCCTGTCATCCGGAAATTTCCGGACGCCACCCGCCCTGGATGTTTTCGGCGTTCCCGGCTCAGCCGAGATCGCGACGCGGAGTCGCGAACTGCTGGCCGAAACACTCGATGATACGGGCACCGGGGGGTCACAGGTCGAAAGTTGAAAGTTGAAAGTCCGACGTCGAAGGTTGAACTTTCCCACACCCGCCCATCGCGCTCTCTTGTCATCTCGAGCGAGCAGCGCGATCCGGGCGGGCGGGGGAACGTTCAACTTTCAACTGGGTGGTTGGCCGGGTGGGGGCTACCAGTCCACCTCGACCTTGCGCGGTGTGCCGCTGAAACGGGACACCATGACGCACCGATTGCGCTTGCCGAAATTGTAGAGATCGCGGGTCACCCGGACATCTTCCTGGCAGTACTTCAAGATCTTGTCGATTTCGCCGCTGCGCCACCACTCGAGAGCCTGCAGGCCATCGGCACTCTTGGCGGCGTTCAAGGTCGGGATGACCACGCTGTCGAGCTTGGGCCGGATGGAGTTGTCCCTCGAGACTTAAAAGGATTTGTCCTTCTATCTGATCAGAAGATGGTCAGTATTCAAAGCGAGTTTGGTAAGACAGATATGACGGAAGTGTCTTATTATCATGGAAATACAGAGCTGATAGGCCTGGGGTGGGACATATCTCCGGCAGGTTTTGGCAGAAGGTTCCACGATATCAGGAAATTCAGTGAATAGCATGCCAATTAGATCCAGACTTCTAAATATCCTCTTCTGGTCTGTCATCTCTGCAGCTTTTATCGGTCCGGGTACAGTTACCACAGCCGCAAAGGCCGGAGCTGATTTCGGGCTCCCTTTGCTTTGGGCTTTGACATTTGCTACCATTGCCTGCGGGGTGCTTCAGGAGGCCAGTGCCAGGCTGACCATTGCATCCAGGATGAATCTGGGACAAGCCATCTGGCAGCAGGCTGTCAATGGGGAAGGTGTAGCCTGTATCCTTCGGTACGGCTGCCTACGGCGGGAACCTGCTGGGGCTATGGCGGGACATTTGTATCTCTTCCACCTGGTTAATTGTAATGGCCGGCCCTCCTGTTTATCCCATCTATCAAGATCATCGCCACGATCCTTGGCGTCCTGGTGGCTTTTATGGGGATAGCCTTCCTGGTTACGGCCATTGCCATCCGTCCATCTGTAACGGATGTGGCAGTGGGACTTATCCGGCCAACCATTCCCGTGAACCCTGGGGGAGGTTTGCTTGTATTGGGACTGATAGGAACGACTGTAGTGCCTTATAATCTTTTCCTGGGTTCAGGGATCTCAACCGGGCAGAGCATTAGAGAAATGCGTTCAGGGCTTTTGGTTGCCATTGTGCTGGGAGGGATCATCTCCATGGCTGTATTGGTTACCGGGACCGCCATAAGCGGTGATTTTACCTTTCTCGCCCTGGCAGGGACCCTGGATCCATACCTGGGAGGTGCAGGCACCATCATACTGGGTGCCGGACTATTTGCTGCGGGTTTCACTTCAGCTGTTACGGCACCTCTCGCTTCAGCTGTTACTGTCCGAAGCCTTTTTGGAACAGGGATCCGCAAAAATGGGAGTCCAGCTCCTGGCGATTCCGGCTTGTATGGGGGATCATACTGGCGACAGGCATGGCCTTTGGAATGGCCGGATTTAAACCTGTCACGGCCATCATTGTTGCACAGGCGCTGAATGGACTGATACTGCCGGTAATCGCTGTCTTTCTTTTCGGGGTCATTAACAATCCACAGATTATGAAGAAACGCCATAATGTCTTCTGGCAACATATTAATGACGGTTGTGGTTTTTGTTAGCATCCTGATTGGAATGGCAGGTCTCATCAGGGCTATGGCAGCAGGGATGGGACTGGCCATAGGGGATGGGAGAATGATTTTCCTAGGGGTAGTGGCTGCAGCAGTAATTATCATGGTTATTGTAATTTACAGGATATCTTTGTTGCATAAATGACTTACGAGATATACGTTGATACCGGGGGCACTTTTACAGATTGCCTCGGAAGGGACCCTGATGGTAACTGGACCAGGAGAAAGGTTCTCAGCAATGGCAGCCTGCGGGGTATGGTCGAGAGCTGGATTGATTCTAAAACACTGGTCATTCGTGAAAACTGGGATCTGGAACAGGATATTTTAAGAGGTTATCAGTTCCAGTTATTGAAACATAATCATGAGATATCCTATATCCAGTGCTTTGACCTAAAGCAAAACATACTAAGACTGACAAAGGAAATCCCCAGATCCTTATGCCGTCAAAACATAAGTTTTGAGATCAAGTCTACAGAGGAGGCACCGGTCCTGGGTGCCAGGCTGATAACGAATACTCCTCTGGACCTTGACCTGCCAAGGCTTCAAATGAAATTGGGATCTACACGTGGGACCAACGCCTTGCTGGAGAGAAAGGGTGCCGATGTGATTCTTTTTGTTACCAGGGGATTCAGGGATATCCTTGAAATTGGCAACCAGCAGCGTCCTGATATCTTTGCCCTAGAGGTAAAAAAGCGCGAAATGCTTTACTGGCAGGTGGTTGAGGTAGAGGAAAGGATAGATGCTAAAGGTAATGTGATTTTTCCACTGGATACAATAGACTTTGATAAAAAACTTTTGAAGGCAAAGCGAAAGGGATTTTCCAGTGTTGCTATCTGCCTGCTTAACTCCTATATCAATCCCGTTCATGAGATTGAACTGGCCGGCCTGCTCAGGCGGAGAGGAGTTTCAGATATTTCCATATCCACAGAACTTTCTCCACTGATCAAATATGTGAACCGTACCGAGACGGCTACCGTTAACGCCTATCTGAACCCTGTTTTCAGGAATTACCTCGACCATGTGAAAGATTCTATCAGCAATGGCCTGGTACATGTGATGACCAGTGCAGGGGGACTGGTACGGGAGGAGCATTTCAGTGCCAAGGACAGTCTGCTGAGCGGTCCCGCCGGTGGAGTAGTAGGGGCTGTCAACATTGGAAGGAGGAATGGCATGGACCATATCATCAGCTTTGACATGGGTGGTACCAGTTCGGATGTGTCCAGATATGACGGAGAATACGATTACCGTTATAACCTGGAAGTAGGAGGAGCCCAGATTTTCAGTCCCGCATTATCCATAGAAACCGTAGCAGCAGGTGGAGGTTCCCTCTGTTATTATGATGGATTTAAGCTTTCTGTGGGACCCGAAAGTGCCGGTGCCAATCCGGGACCAGCATGTTATGGGGCTGGCGGCCCCCTTACCATCACTGATGTCAACCTCTTGCTGGGCAGGATGGATCCTGCTGCTTTCGGGATCCCGGTGTTCAGGGAGGAAGCCAGCCAGCAATTGGATAAGCTGATTTCTGGGATCTTCAAATCATCCGGGATAGAATATAACAGGGAGGAAATCCTTACAGGCTTTCATGACATAGCCAACGAGGTCATGGCAGGAGCCATTAGGAAAATTTCCATTGCTCATGGTTATGATCCGGCAGACTATACTCTGTTAGCCTTTGGAGGGGCTGGTGGTATGCATGCCTGTAAAATTGCATCGCTTCTGGGGATGCAAACAGTTGTGGTGCCTGCTGACGCGGGACTCCTGTCTGCTTACGGATTGGCCAAAGCGGTGATTGAAAGATTTGCAGAGAAGCTTGTTCTTCGTCCCTACAAAGAGATCCAATCTGACCTGGGTATATGGATCAATGAGCTGGGCAGGCAAGCCATGTCTGATGTCAAGAAAGAAGGGGTTTCCAGGGAAATCTCTGTACGGGTCAAAACAGTATTTCTCCGTTTTATGGGACAGGATGAGAGTCTGCCTGTACCATGGCAGGATGGGGATGACCTTTTGCCTGTTTTCCGTGAACAATATACCAGAATATTTGGACACTGGACAAAAAACAGGGATGTTGAGGTTGAATCGATTCGTGTCGTAGCATCAGAGCAGGTAGCTGAAGATGAGCAAGTTGGATTGCCCGAAAAGACCTATCTTCCTGAACCGGCGAAATCGGTCTCTTCCTTTTGCGATGGAACCTGGCATGATATCCCTGTATTCAACAGGGAGGATCTGGAAGCAGGGGCAAAGGTATCTGGTCAGGCCCTATTGATCGATCAGTACAGCACAACCGTGATCGAGAAGGGATGGGAGATGGTTATAAATCATTATGGAGCTGCCATTTTGCATGACACTTCACCGGGACAGACAGGGAATGGGGAAGAAACAGTTATCATGGAGACACAGCTCGAATTATTCACGAACAGGTTTAAGTTCATTGCTGAAAACATGGGTGCCATGCTTCAGAGAACCTCACTATCTGTGAATATTAAAGAAAGGCTTGATTTCTCATGCGCCCTTGTAAGTCCGGATGGATACCTGGTTGCCAATGCGCCACATATCCCCGTCCACATTGGTAGCCTTGGCGTATGTGTCAGGAGCCTGATAGGAAAAATCGAAATGGAATCAGGGGATACCATCATTACCAACCACCCGGCTTATGGAGGATCGCACCTGCCTGATGTGACCTTGGTCACTCCTGTGTTTACCAATGGCAAGGAACTTCTTGGTTATGTTGTAAACAGGGCACACCATGCTGAACTTGGAGGTACTCGCCCCGCCTCAATGCCTCCGGATGCCACTTCACTGGAAGAAGAAGGGGTAATCATTGAACCATTCAGCATGGTCAGCAGGGGTAATGTGAATTGGGAGGGTTTACGGGAGATACTTGAAGGCGGACCCTGGCCAAGCCGGGCTGTGGAAGAAAACATAGCTGATCTAAATGCAGCACTGGCAGCCAATCTTGCCGGTGCAGAGGGCTTAAGGGAACTGGCGGTGAAACATGGTCCGGACCAGGTTAAAAAATACATGCAATATCTCCGGGATTATGCTGCATCGAGGATGAGGCTGGTTTTGGGCAAGATTCCCGATGGAAGGTATGAGGCTGAAGAAAAACTGGATGATAACAGCATCCTGAAAGTAGTTATCGAGATCAGCGAAGATACCTGCAGCATTGATTTCACCGGAACATCTGGTGTTCACCCAGGCAATATGAATGCGACCTTTGCCATTGTAAATTCAGTGGTTATCTATGTTTTACGTCTCCTGCTGAATGAGCCCCTGCCATTGAATGAAGGCATCCTCGAGCCAGTCAGGATAAAGCTGCCGGAATCCTTACTGAATCCTGATTTTAACAGGCCCCGGGTTGAATGTCCCGCCATCGTTGGCGGCAATGTTGAAATCAGCCAACGGTTGACCGATACCCTGCTGAAAGCTTTTGGGGTGATTGCATGCAGCCAGGGTACCATGAATAACCTTATGGTGGGGAATGACACATATAGCTATTATGAGACCATCTGTGGTGGTTGCGGGGCGGGACCTGAGAATAATGGTGCATCAGGTGTACACCATCATATGACCAATACAAGGATTACTGATCCCGAGATACTGGAACACAGGTATCCGCTTCGCCTGCTTGAATTCTCCATCAGGAATAAATCCGGCGGGAGAGGAGCCTACAGGGGAGGAAACGGGGTGGTCCGGATCCTGGAGTTTTTGGACGCATCTACTGTTTCCCTTCTGAGCCAGCACAGGATAACCAGGCCTTATGGAATGCATGGAGGAAAACCTGGCAAAAGAGGACAGCAGCATGTTATCAGGGCTGACGGGGTCAGAGAAAAACTGAATGGGATAGACGGGTTTATGGCTCAGCCCGGAGACAGGCTTGTGGTCAAGACACCAGGCGGAGGCGGATGGGGTAAATGAATCAGAATGACATATTCATGGCATACTCAGTGACGAAGTCCGGATCTGAAGACAGCTCAATATATTCCATCTTTTCAAGCAGCTGCTTAATCCGGCTGTCAAAATCCTCCGATTTAAGGGCGGTTAGGGCCCCTGTACCGGATGCATTTCCGATGGGGATGATCTTATCCCTGTAACTCTCGTCCAACAATCCTGTCCGGATAGCACTTTCTATTTTAATATAATTTCCGAACCCACCTGCCAGGTAGACAGCATCCACGGATTTTGCTTCAATCCCGGCAAATTTGAGCAGGATATTAATGCCTGCTGCAACAGCAGCTTTTGCCAGTTGCAATTCCCGCACATCGGCAGGGCTTAATACTACATTCTCTCCGGAGCCTGATTCTTTTGCAGGAGCAAGGACGAAATCCTGTTCCATTTCACCTGTGGTACTGATCTTCCCGGTGTCGAGGAGGATAGAGATAACATCTATGAGTCCCGATCCGCAGATTCCCAGAGGAGGTGTATTAGCAATGGTCTGATAACCTGTCCGGGTGTACCCGGAAACAGCCCCTTTAACAGCCGGCATTCCACATGAAATATTGCTTGCTTCAAATGCCGGTCCGGCTGCAGTAGCACAGCATAAATGTTTATCGGGTGTTACCAGAGCCAGTTCCCCGTTGGTGCCAAGGTCAATGAAGAGGTAGGTTTTAATTTGGTCCTCAGGCTTCAAAGCTGCCAGTCCCGCTACAATATCCGCACCCACATAACCCGAAATGGATGGAAGGACCTTGACAAATGCCTGCTCATGGCAGGCCAGTCCAATATCAGCTCCGGTCCTGTGTTGCTCAGCCGTGAACCTTGGCGTGTAGGGGGCAAAGGCGATGGGTCCCGGATCCTCCTTCAGTAAGAAATGCAACATCGTAGTATTGCCGGCAAAGCTAACCTTAACGATATCCTTCTCCTGAAGGTGATTTTCAGACAGAAAAACCTGGATCTGGTGATTCATGGCCTGGATCAATTCCCTGTGCAGGGTTTTCAGTCCCCCTTCATGCTGAATGCAATGATTGATCCGTGAGATGACATCCGCACCATAATTCTGCTGTGGATTGAGCATGGAGCTGATATGGACGAGGGACTCTTTCCTGAAATCGAAAAAATACATAACAAGGGTGGTGGTTCCTATGTCCACTGCGAGACCGAATGGTGATTCGGACAGATGCTTTGACGGTCCCGGTTGAACCGGATATTGATAACTCAGGGAATGCTGGAACTCAAGAATACTGGCTTCCAGGGCAGATGGCAATACAATCTCAGTATCTTTTGTGATGGTGGTCTGGCAGGCGAATACAGTTCCAAGATTCCTGGTCCATACCCTGCACTTTCCGCAAGTTCCCTTTCCCCCGCAGGGTGCATATAGTTCAACTCCATTTCGGCTCAGTATGTCAAGGAGGTTGTCACCGGTTTCTGCCTTAAGAATCCTTTGGGGAGCATTATCGCTCGTGACTTTTATGAGATGCATTGTATGATTTTATAATCCATATTCCTCGAGTAGTATTTTTTCCCTGTCAATGGTAGGCAGGATCTCTTCAACAAAAACATCTTCTTCAATGGGAATGGAGAGCAGTTCCTCTTTGATGGTTCCTATCCATACTTCCTCCCGCTCATCCCGCTTAAGCTGTTCTGTTTCAAGGGCATTCTCAATGATCTCCATGCCTTTCAGACAACCTCTTACGGTGGCATCAATATAATTGCTGCCCTTTACAATTTCCCTGGATATATCGATTACATTAACAGGTGACAGGATCAATGCCTGTGGGTCAAAGTAGGTATCGGAAGAGGCAAACAGATCCTGTAATTTATTGACGGTGGACTTTCCATCCCGGATGGCTTCATTCATCAGTCGCGTATCGTAAATCAGTTGTTCCAGGGAGACCACCGGAGCATAGCCTGAAAGCAATTTAATATTTTGCACTGATTCATTGCTCCAAAGGTCAGCACAGGCGGCGCTGACGTTTCCCACGGGACTGAAATGGGCACATGCGGATGATTTTCCTTCCATGGAAATGGGAATACCTGCAATGGCTTTGATAAAGGGTCCTTCGTACCCGCAATCCTTATCCGGTCCCAATGCACCCTGTTCGAAAGCTACAAGCGATCGTACAATGCTTGCAATCCTGGCGATTGCGGCAAAGGTCTTCGGGATGAATCCTTTTTCAGCCAGCACCATGGCCGTATTGGCAAAGCCACAGGCCGTATCCCCGCCGGGTATCCGCCCTGTCCGGTTGGCCACATCAACGATCTTTTTCCAGAGCATCTGCATATCTCTGACTCCCAGTACTGCCTGGGAGAATACAAACTGCTTCATATTACACATCATCAGTGCATCATCCGAAATCTCCTTCCCCCCTGTTGATTCAATGGATAGCAGGTTGCCCCCGGCCTCAGCTCCCTTCTCGAAAAGCTCCATCATGGGATCCAGTAATTTTGTACTGCGCAGTTTGGGAGGTCTTTCAAATTCCCGTATATCATTGGGTGTCAATCGGATCTCACTGATTAAGCCATGTTTCTGGTAATAGTCTTCGCAGATATCATTCATGATCTTGACCAGTTCAATGCCAATCCCGGGATGCTGGGTCATTTCAACAAGGGTCTCAAATTCCAGGACCAGGCCCGGACATTCAAGGTGCAGGGCCCTGTCTAACGCGCCTGTTGCTATCTCCCGGTAATGCCTGCTGATCTCTGCCATGTTTTCCTGGCTGACGGTGATGGGAGGGAGGGTAAAATTAAGTTCAGGATATACCTTGCCTCCCCCAATGACAAGTCCCCTGCTGGTAGTCACAGGATATGGAGCTGTTCCAAAAACAAGCTCGTCAGCTGTTTCAATCTCAAGTTTCCTATATTTCATGCGCATAATATACGAAATCTTATCTAAAGCCCTGATACCCCTATGATTGGTTGTTTACCTAGGATGGAAGGCCTGTAATGACTTTTAAACTTGCGGGATCTACTTTGATTTTGATCGGTGAGGTAAATTCGACCGGCTCACCATCGATATGCCCGATATACTTATTATGGCCGCCAATCTCAGCCTGTTTAACCGGCTGGATATCGATGAATGTTGACCTATGGATGGTTCCGGTAAATAATTTCAGTACCAGCAGGGGACTGAAAATCCTGGGGAAGTTCTTCAACAGGCAGAGATCCAGCAAACCATCCCCTGTGTTGGCATGTGGACTGATACGGGCCCCGTAGCCCCATTGGCTGGAATTGGCAAAACTGAGCAGGAATGCTGGGATGGACAGGTCCATCTGGCCTGTCTTTATTTGGACGGGAATGCTCTTGTATTGGAAAAGGTTCCTGGCTGATTGAAAAGCATATGTGAAAAATCCCCTGCCGGATTTTCGGGCATACGCATGGGCAACAGCGGCATCAAAGCCAATACCGGCAATATTGATAAATCTATATTGATTGGCCAGTCCCGTATCTATCTCAATCACTTTCAGGTCATTAAGGGTCAGTATGGCTTTTCGGATATCCAAAGGGATGTCGAGTGATCGTGCCAGCCCTTTCCCCGATCCCATGGGAAGGATCCCGAGTATTACCTTCGAATGGACCAGCTGGCTTCCAATCTCGTTCACCGTTCCATCCCCACCTCCGGCAACTATTATATGATACCTGTCAAGGCCTTTCCTGGCCAGCTCCTTGGCATGCCCGGGAAAATCAGAATACACTATGGATGGTTCAAACAGGGCAGGATCGAGGGAGTCTGAAATCATCTTTTTCACCTTCATACCACGCCTTTTTTCAAGAATGGGATTAAGGATGAACAGGATTTTCAATATTTCTGACTGCATAAAAACTACAGCTTATTAAATTCCGCGAGCAGGTATTGCAAATAGACCAGTCCTTTTTTCAGGTCCCTTTCGGAATTTTTTACCTCTTCTATAAGATAGTCATCTGTTGTGAGACTGTATACAGTATATGAACTGTCACTGATGAATCCCACGCCATTGTGAAAGGTATAGAAGGCAAAAGAATTGGGGTTCCCTGACAGCATATCATTGCTGAATTTAAAATCTTCCCGTGGAAAATTCAATTGGCCCAGGAGAGTGTAAGGAAGGTCAGTTTGTGAGCCATATGTATGGATTACGGTGTCTCTGGCGGCCAACGCTCCTCCAAGCCAGAGCATGGGGATCCTGTAACGTTTTTCTTCATGCTCTGTCAGGTTGCCCACCCTGCACCCGTGGTCAGCCAGCAATATTAGCAATGTCTCATCCCACCAGTCCCTCTTCTTTGCCGCTGAAATGAAGTCTCCTAAAGCCTTGTCGGTATAATAGATTGAATTCAGGTATTTATTTTGATAATCATTACCCGGAAATACTGTTTCCATGGGTACATCGAAAGGTGTATGGCTCGACAGGGTCAGTAAGATATGCATGAATGGGGAAGATGCTTTATCTGTCTCTTCCAGCAAGCGTTGAAAAGTCAGGTGATCAGGTACTCCCCAGTTTGATCGGGGCAGTGCAGGGTCAAAATCATATTCGGAAATGATCTTCTCAAAACCGCCTGTGAGAAGAAAGGACCTAATATGGGCAAAATCAATATCTCCACCATATATAAAGGTTGACCCATAACCTTCAGGTTTGAGTTTTATATTGAGGTTGGGAATCTTCTCAGTTTTTTGCTCATAGTAGATCACACAGGTACCGGGAATTCCCGGATAACCTCCCAGGATGGATCCCAGGGCCCTGTCTGTCATTGTTCCGGAAGCATACATCCTGTCAAAATAGATTCCTTCCTCTATCAGGGTATTGAAATTTGGTGCTGCATTTTTCTCTCCGCTCAATTCAGCAATCGTTTGGATGGAAAAACTCTCCAGCAGGATAATGATGATATTGGGAGAGCTGTTATTCAGGACAGGTAGAGGATTTTGGTCAGACCTATACATATCCCGCACGATTTCCATAGCTTCGGTATCTGACATAATCTTAAAGGATTGCGTTAATTTCCCGTTTTCAGTTATGGTATAGACCAGGTTCCAGACCGGATTGACGGCAGCATGGTTGACATAGGTCTCCTGGTGGAAATATACAGAACCCGTATTAATCGGAGCTGTCTGGAGTCCCCCGCGTATAGGTATGATTAACAATGGTATACATAAAAAATAGAATACCGGTTCCACCCAGAATATCCGGGTTTCTACCTTAAACGGGTTTGATATCCATCGACGGTATATAATAAAATAGGCAAGGTAAAAAGTAGCCACGATCAATATGGTTATCAGGATCAAGCTCAAGGGGTTCAGGGACGCAAACATTTCCCCGGGTGTATTCAAATAATCAAATATGGACCTGTCAATGGGGAAGTTCCAGTATTTGTAGATGACCAGATTCGTGAAAAACAGCGGAATAAGTAAGGCCAGTATGATGAAGGTATAAATATCCAGGATTTGTTGGACCCGGAGCTTTTTAATAAAACTGGTCAGAAACAATAAAAGGGTAGGAATAAGTAAACAATATCCTGTCAGGGAGAAGTCCAGCTTCAAACCATGGATCATGGCCATCAACCGGTCCGTGAATTCAATCCCCTCGGCATGTCCGCTGTAAATGACTATAAAAATTAGGCGGAAGAAGGTCTGGATACCCAGTAAGAATAAGGTATATCTGAAATAATACAGCAATGAGGATTTCATCCCTTTGATCATGGTGCGACTGAAATTTGCATAAATTTAATATTAACTCTTTATTAGAAAAGTGATATGCCGGACAATTTGATGAAAATTGGATGATAAGTAAAGGCGGGGAAGCTCAATCAAAATGCCTCCATGATACCGAGGTAAACGCCGTGGTCATCCTTCCCGGTTGCGAGATCCAACCGCAAATTCATCCGGCGGTCTTTAAAAAGTCTGTATCGTACTCCAATTCCCCCGGCCGGTTTGATGCGGATATTTTGCAGGGTATGTGCCCCATGGAAAACATCACCTGCTCCGGCGAAAGCAACCAGGCTGAATCGCCAGATATAGGGACTGTGGTACTCCACCTGTCCCACAAATACATTATGATCCCGGTATCGGCCTCTGAAATATCCACGCAGTAATTTATCACCCCCGAGCATTGCCATATTGCGGAACGGCACCTCCCTGCCCCATAAGAATTTCCCATACGCCTGTAAAAATATCAAATGATCACTGCCAAGTGTCCAGTATTTTCTGAGATCAATGATCCACTTGGTATATGGATAGGTAGATCCCATAGCTTTGTTAAAATAAACCAGTCGGAATTGGCAGTAGGCACCTGAAGCAGGCAGCAAAATATCTGTGCGGCTGTCCCATGCCAATGTCAATCCTATCCCCGATATGGTAGAATGTTCACTGCCAGGGATGCTACCCTCGGGAAGGGAAGCATAAAATACGGTATCATATTCAACAATAATATTGTTCTCTATTTCCAGCAGTACTCCTGCATATAAGTCCTTTTTCACCATCCGTAACATATCCAGTTTAATTCCCCAGATCCTTGATATATAATACTCCTCGTCTTCTTTCCGGGTATCGTTTCCGATCCCGTAAAACTTATCAGGCCAGTATTGCCATTTAATTTCACCTCCAAGCCGGTATGTATTATCCTCCAACCAGATATCCGGAATAAGGTTTATTGAAAACTGTCGATTTTGAGAGACCAGCAGGCTAAGACCCAGGCTGGAAGGTCTTCTGAGCAGGGGATCACCCATTAACAGCTGCGTATATACTCCCCCAATGATTCTGGTTTCAGGCGAATAACCGAGTACTGGAAATCCTGCAAACTTTGTATTCCGACTGGTACTGTCTGGATCAGCAGTGGCTCTGACCTGGCCTGAAATGGCCATAGCCAGACAGCATCCCAGGATATAAAAAAGCAGTTTTGGCATGTAAATGTTAAATTTAAATAAATGGATTACATTTATGCTACAAAATCAATATTTTGAAATCATGGAAGAGATCAAAAGGAATGACCGAGCTGATAAACCGGCAGGCAACTCTCCCAAACCCCAGGGGCGTAAGCCTGTTACAGCTGCCTCCAAGACAACTGCCCGAAAACCTTCAGCTGCAGGTACAACACCTTCAAAGGCTGCTGCAAGCCTAGCGAAAACACCTGTGAAATCTATCCCCAGCCGGCCAGAGGCGAAATCACCAGCCAAGCCAGTGGTTCAGGCTCCGGATAGCAGCCCGGTAATACCATCTGCAGAGAAGACAGAAGATATTATCGCTCCGGTACCGGAGAAAGCTCCCGGAGAATCCGCCCATGTCACCGGGAAGAAATCAAAAAAAATGGCAGCTGCTTTCAAGAAGCTGAAAGTGCAAAAAAGAGAGATAGCTTCACTCGAAAAGAACCGGGACAGGTTAATGAAGGACCTTATCTCAGCCATAGAAAAGAAGAAGAAAAACAAGAAAATCAGGAGCCTAGCCCGAGATTTAAACCGGATTGATAAAAGAGTTAATAACAGGACTGCCAGTTACATACAGGCAAATAAGAAGCTGACCAATAAAATGGAGAAGGGCAAATCCTGATAACCCGGGCTATAGCTCAGTGGTTTGTATGACTTTACCTGTCCCAAGCTTCAGGTATTTTTCCCCGAAAACTTCCTGGAAGACCTTTATCGTCCCATCCCCGCTGCAATGGGTTGGCGCAACGTATTGTATATGTCTGTCTTTGAATTCACTGGCAATGCTCTCCACAGCATCAGTGCCTGTCCGGAGTAGGTGAAAACCACCCATTACCAGTAGCAATTTTTCATCCTTAATCTCCATTGCCTTTGCTACAATATCTTCAATTCCCGGGTGGGCACATCCCGTGATGACAACGAGTCCCCGGGGAGTCTCTATAACCAGCGATTGTTCAATGATCTCATGGCCCATCTCTCCAGTGGACCAAACATTGTCCCTTATCTTTCTGGCATCACTTACCATTACAGGATTGGCTCCCTGGTTCTCTATGCCTTTAATAAATTCCTCGGGAAAAGACCGGGGCATATAGACATCGATCCCGGTCTTTGACTTCAGGAATTCACTTATCCCCCCGGTATGATCCCAGTGATTATGTGATAGTATGATCATATCCACTTTCTTAGGATCCTTACCGGCTGCCTTGAAGTTATGCATCAGGTTTCCGTCCTTGCCTCCTGTATCAAAAAGGATGGTAGGGCCAGCTCCCTCTATCAGGCAGGAGAATCCCCAGCTGTTTTTAAAGCCTTCTTCATACTTATAATTATCATAGAGTATGGTCAGGGTGATTTCTTTTGAAAAATTCATATTTGTTGGTGGATTAGGGGTGCAAAATGATGTCATGGTGAAGATGCTGATCGGCAATACTGCCCACATAAGGAGAAGCTTCATGATGTTTCGTTTTAAGGTTACTCTAATACGCTAATAAAGTTAGCTTGAATTGGATGAAATCCAAAATCCCAAAACCATAATTTTTTTCTATTCATCGCTTGTATCATCCTGTTCATAGAAAAAATTAGTTAATCCTTACAGACCGGTCTTATATCATTGCCCTGGACAGGATCCGTTTTCTGGAAGGTAACAGGTTACGGATCGAAGAACAGGATATACCTCTTGGACAATCCTACCGCGATCATTTACTTCAGTATCTTCAAAGGAAAAGCAAAAATGGTGAAAGCTAAGCATTCCCAAGGTACTTCTGCAGCAGCCTCTTCAGCTCTTGGGTCTTGACAGGCTTTGAAAGGTGTTCCGTACATCCTGCTTCCATCGATTTTACCCTGTCATCTGCAAAAGCAAAGGCTGTAAGGGCAATTATGGGTATGTTCTGGTCGGTACTCCTGATTTTTTCGGTGGCTAGCAGGCCATTCATCTCGGGCATTCTTATGTCCATCAGTATCAAATCGATATCATCACGTCCGGCATGAATGTCAACGGCCTGGTGACCATTACGGGCCCAGATCAATTCTGCTTCAGTGGATCGCAGAAAGGATTCCAGGAACATATAGTTTGAGCTGTCATCTTCAGCAATAAGGATCTTCTTTGCAGCCAGCTTCAGGTTATTTTGATACCGCGGCTGGTCAAGCTTTGCCACAGCGGGCAAGGGTTCTGTCCGTCGCTCTAATGGCAGGGTAAAATAAAAACTAGCCCCCTGATCTGGTTTTGATTCCACTCCGATTTTTCCTCCCAGCAATTCAATAATCTGTTTTGATATGGCCAATCCCAGTCCGGTTCCTCCATGTTTTCTGGTATAAGAATTATCTCCCTGCCGGAACCGTTCAAAGATCACTTTCTGGTTTTCAGGAGTGATGCCTATGCCACTATCCTTTACATAAAACCGTACATGGTCATCCAGAAAATCGTACCCCAGTTCTATATAGCCATCGTTTGTGAATTTTAAAGCATTGCCAAGAAGGTTGTTGAATACCTGTCGTAAACGATTCTTATCTGACAGTATGGAGTATTCAGCATCTTCCTGGATCTGGTATCTGATCTGGACCTCATCTTTCCCCTTGAGGGCCTTCTCCTTTTTCACCTGATCGCAGATCTCTATGATCAAATCGTTGATCCTGATATGGGTTTTAACCAGTTTCATATCCCCGGCTTCTATGCGGCTAATATCAATGAGGTCGGTTATGATATTCATCAGATCATTGCCCTTGTCATTGATGAGCTTGATGTATTCCTGCCTGTCCTTGGGCTGGATCCCCTCATGCTGAAGTATTTCTGAAAAACCCAGTATGGCATTCATCGGGGTGCGGATCTCGTGTGACATATTGGCAAGAAATGCTGATTTCAGCCGGTCAGATTCCTCGGCCTTTTCCTTGGCTTCCAGTAATTGTTGTTCTATGTTTTTTCTCTCAGTGATATCGTCCTTTATAGCTATATAATGTGTGATCTGGTTCATGTCGTTCCTGACGGGGGAAATGGATGCCATTTCCCAGAAGGTAGTTCCATCCTTCCGCTTGTTGAGGAATTCTCCCCGCCATTCATTTCCACTGCGTATGGCATTCCATAATTCCTTGTAAAAATCCTTATCATGTGTACCAGATTTCATGAGGCTAGGATTCTGACCCAGGGCATCCTCCTTTGTATACCCGGTAATCTCTGTGAATCTGGGATTTACATATTCAATTTTACCGTCAAGGTCTGTTATAACCACCGAAGAGGGACTCTGTTCAACGGCTCTTTCCAGCTTGGAAATTCGTTCCCTTGCCAATTTTCTTTCGGTAATATCCCGAAGGGAGCCAATGGCTTTTAAGGGTGTACCGTCCGATCCTTTCTCAATTTTTATATTCACCGAGCAATAAATCACCCGGTCATCCTTGTCCTTCGCCCGAACATCAAAATCTTTCAGCTCACCTTTCTCAAATAACAGTTTTAAAAAGGTATTCTTGATTTTTTCATCTACCACGAGATGGTCGATAGATTTGCCCACCAGGTCTTCACGCTTGTACTGTGAGATTTTTGACACAGATGGACTAACCTCCAGGATGGTCGTATCGGGGGCCATTTCGAAATACACATCCTGTATATTCTGAAAAATGGTCCGGTGTTTCTCTTCGCTTACCAGCAGTTTCTGCTCGGTTTGCTTTCGTGAGGTGATATCAGAAAACTTTACAGCCACCTGTCCGGGCACAACCTGGAATGCTACCATATCATAAGCGCCGGCTATTTGCTTATCATTGTAATACAGGTCAGTAGTACTCCAGGTTTCTCCGGAGACTGCTGCCTTCTTATATCTGCCAGGGAGCTCTGTCTCATATATTTTCGGAAAAATATCCTCTATTCGTTTTCCTAAATAACTGCTGGTGTCAAATCCCAGGATACGTTTTGTAGCAGGATTCGCTTCAATAAGTATAAGGTCTCCGGCTTCATTCAACTGGTAAATAAATATTCCCATGGGGGAGGCCTCAATCAGGTTCCTTGAGCGCTGTTCGCTATCCAGCAATGCCTTTTCTGTCCACTTCTGTCCGGTGATGTCCATGGCCGTGAAGGTCTCTCCAGCAGAGGGATTGGAGGGATCTAGCGGGACAGTGGTCACTAGGATATCGAGTATTTTTCCATCCTTGCGGACCAGTCGGGTTTCCAGGCTCCCTTTCCCATTTTGGGAAATGGCATCATATTTAATTTCACCTACCCTCTCATATTCCTCATTGCTTGGATATAACATACGGGCATCCTTGCCTATCAGCTCATCCGCTTTGTATCCTAGCATATTATAAAAGAATGGATTTACATCCCTGATCACCCGGTCCTGGACCAGGCCAATGCCTACTGGAGCTGCGTCAAAAATGCTGTGAAGCCTTTCTTTGGCACGTTGCAGATCAGCACAGGGATTTGAATTATCATTGGTAGTGGGACGATTCATGTAATCTCCTATGGCGAAGGAGTAAAAATAGGGGATTACATGAGACGTTTGAAGGGGCAAGTGGTGACTTTCATCACCTATCTTTGAATGTTTCCAACTGTTTTTTGGCAGCATCATAACCAATCCTGTACATTTCCATTCCCCGTTTGCTTCCCAGGTACCCAAAACCCGTTATGTCAAGCGGTTCTATCAGTAAATCACATTCGGAGGAACTGTCACGGTTCATGGCATGTACATATAGCTGGAAGGTTCTCATTGCAACATCCCTAATACCTTTGATTTCCTGTACCTGGCTATTGGGCATGATATTGATGCCCACGATTTTTTCACAGAGTTCCCGGATAGGTTTGACCGGGAAATTATCGATGACCGCTCCGTCAACATAAAACTCTCGTTGGATCGTGACCGGTGCGAATAGAATGGGTATGGTGGCCGATGCGACAATTTTCTCGGCCAGGAGTCCCTCGTGAGCATATTCCACCTCACCCTTGTGAAGATTTGTCACAGTAACATATAGTGGCCGTTGCAGTTCCTCGAAGGTTTTTGCCCGGATGTATTTAGTAATCTTTTTTTTCAATCCCGCTAAAGACAACATTCCCCTGCGAATTAAGGTCAACCTGGACAATTGGATCACCCTGTTCTTCCGGAAAAGCTCGAGCATTTCCGGGGGAGTATAACCATCTGCATACAGGGCTCCCACAATGGATCCCACACTGGTGCCACTGATCACATCTGCTTGTATGCCGGCTTCCTCCAGGGCCTGGAGGGCTCCAATATGGGCAAACCCGCGGGTACCCCCCCCACTCAGTACAAGTCCCATTTTATATTTCATTAACATAAATTTACAATCTTTATACCAAGAAGTAAACAAAGCTTGAGGATTTTACAACACAGGATTGTTATATTCGAATTATGATTGCCTTAATCCTCAGGTATACCCTCCATAGTTTCAGGCTTTACCGGTTTACTGTGGAATTCCAGCGGGGTGACCACCATTCCCATTTTGCCCGGACCTGGCAGGCATGGATAGAGGATATGCCTGAATACTTCCCCGAAATCCAGTCTATGGTCAGGTTGCAATCTATGCGGAATTCAAGGATCAAGGTCGGGGAGAGAAAGTTCCTGAGCCAGCAATTTTACCTAGCCGACAGTAATTATTTCGATGTATTCGGACAAAAACTGCTGAAGGGCAACCCTGACCATGTTCTCCACGAGCCTTTGAGCATGGTGTTACCAGAAAGCCTGACGAAGATTTATTTCGGGGATGAGGATCCGGTAGGCAAGGTGCTGGAGGCAGCTCACCAGTTTGACACCACCTACCATGATTTTACCAATACAGGGGTGATGGAAGATCCCCCGGTCAATGCCCATTACAAAATCGATATGCTATCCCCTGTGGACTATTCAGACGATGACAAAGGATGGGCTTTTGTTTATTTTGAGCTCACCGAAGGAAAAGACCCGAAGGGGATGCTGAAAAAATTTCCGGATTTTCTGGGTCAATACATGGAGGTAGAAAATATTGCAGAACTTACCCCACATCTTCAGCAAGTGAAGGATATTCATTTGTTTTCGGACAAAGACAGGGAAATTGAACAGAACAACAAGATAATATATGTCTTTGTTTTTGGCGCGGTGGGGATCATTTTTTTGGTCATCGTATTCATTAATAATGCCAACCTGCAGCTCGCTATGATCAACGGGAAAATGAGGTTTATTTTCCTGAACCGAGTGAACGGGGCAAAGGTCAGCCATATACTGATCCTGCTGAACAGGGATTTCCTGGTGATGGTCTTAATTGCCGTTATAATTGGCATACCAATTACCTGGTACCTGGCCAGCTCCTGGCTTGAAAACTTCGTGTATCGCATAGAAATCAAATGGTGGCTAATGTTATTAACTGGTGCCGGGTTTCTCGTGGTAAGCCTGTTAACGGTTAGCTACCAATCCTGGAGGGCTGCTTCCCGCAACCCGATATCCAGCCTGCGTTATGAGTAATTTCACGGTTTGTTTCCCTGATTAGACTTTCCGGAGTTTCCACTTACCCCTTGTAAAAGCAACAGCGGCTACCACGGTCATGACTGATTCAGCAATGATAATGGCCCAGTAAACCCCGTTTTCTCCAACTCCCCAACGCAAAGCCATGAAATAGGCCAGGGGGATCTCCAGCATCCAGAAGCAGAAGAAATTGATCAGGGTCGGTGTACCAGTATCCCCTGCGCCATTCAATGCCTGTACCATGACCATCCCCATGGCATAGAAAACATAACCATAGGCTATGATCCTCAGGCAGACAGCTCCACTGGCAATGATGCTGGGATCATCAATGAAAATCCTGATGAAAAAACCTGGGAAAAGAATGAATATTATCGCGACCAGTCCCATGAAGATCATATTTACCTTTGCAGTCAACCATACAGACCGCTGAGCCCGCTCCGGTTGCCCGGCCCCCAGGTTCTGCCCAACCAGCGTTGCAGCTGCGTTACTGAATCCCCAGGATGGAAGCAGGGTAAAAATAATCACCCTGATGGCAATGGTATACCCTGCCAGTGCTTCCTGGCCGAATTCTGCAATGATCCTGACCAATCCTATCCAGCTGGTAGTAGTAATTAGTGATTGACCTATTCCTCCCAGGGACAAACGTATGAGTTGCCATAAAACCTTTACCTGAATGAACATATGTTTGACCTTCAGTTTTACCCTTCCACGACCATTGAAAAGCAACCAGAATTGATATGCCACGCCTATGCCTCTCCCTGTCGTCGTGGCAATGGCCGCCCCCTTGATGCCCATCTCCGGGAAGGGTCCTATGCCAAGTATCAGCAAGGGGTCCAGGATGATGTTGATCAGGTTGGCTATCCATAGCACCCGCATGGATATGGCTGCATCACCAGCACTGCGGAATACAGCATTAATGATGAACAACAACATGATGATACCATTGCCGCCCAGCATGATGGCTGTATACATAAATCCTTCGCGGACCATTTCTTCTTCCGCACCCATAATGGTCAGTAGCCTGGAGGCAAAACTGGCACCTGGGATGGCAATCAACAGAGAAACCAGCAATCCAGTAGCAATGGCCTGAAATGCTGTGACCGATGCCCCTTCAGGGTCCTTTTCACCAGTCCTTCTTGATATGAGTGCTGTTGTACCTACTGCCAGTCCCATGGCAATAGCATATACAATGGTCATCATTGATTCTGTGATCCCAACTGTGGCAACTGCAGCGGGACCAAGCTTGGAGACAAAAAAAATGTCCACAACGGCAAATACGGATTCCATAACCATCTCCAGGACCATAGGAATGGAGAGAAGGAGTATGGCCCGGCCCATTTTACCCTTGGTGAAATCCTGGTCGGAACCAGATATGGCCTCCCGAATATCTCTCCAGAGACCCTTAAGATTGAATTTGGAATTGCTATTTGAGACAAGTTGATTCATTGGACTGGATAAAAAATAATGTGAAAATTAAAATAGCAAAGGGTGCAATTGATTTGCACAGTTCATAAAGTTCAATAATTTGGATGGCTCCGGCCAGGATAGGGCCGGTTGTAAACTGTGGGGGTGCTACTTAATTCTCATTATTACTTGTCTTTGACCGATATAAAGGTAAAAAAAATCATTAATTTTCACATCAATTATTTAAAGGACAAAGGAATGTTAATCCTGAAAGGAGATCTGCTCAAAGATATCATAAGTCCCATAGAGGTAATAGAAGCTGTGGAAAATGCCATGGTTCTGTATGAAGGAGATGATTTTTTCATGCCGGCGAGGATGCATGCTGAGCGTGAAGGCAATATTTTGTTATTAATGCCTTCGTTTGTAAAATCAGCATTCGGTACTAAACTGGTTACTGTCTTTCCCGGGAATTCCAGTAGGGATCAGGCAGTTATTCAGGGAGTCATGCTCTTGAATGATCCCGAATCCGGAACTCCGCTTGCCATGATGGATGCATCTGTCCTGACCGGCTTAAGGACAGGGGCTGTATCCGCTGTAGGTATCCGCCACCTCTCTGATCCAGATGTCTGTTGCCTTGGCATCATTGGCGCAGGTATCCAGGCATTTTACCAGGCCATTATGGTGAGCCAGATCAGGTCATTCGACCGGATCTATATTTCGGACCTGGACAGGAACAGAGCTGAAAAGCTGGTAACATCCCTGGCCCCTGAACTGGACGCTGAATTGATCGTCTCTCCTTCAAATGAAAAACTCGTCAATGCCGCAGATGTGATTATCACGGCAACAACTTCATCGCAACCGGTCCTGCCGCCAGACGGAGAGGTGCTCAAAGGAAAAACAATCATCGGAATTGGTTCCTTCAAACCAACCATGCGTGAGATCCCTGAAGAATTATTTCACCTCCTTGACAGGGTTTATGTTGATTCACGGCAAGCCATCCAGGAATCAGGTGATCTCATCTATCCTGTTAGAGCAGGTCTGATAGATGAAGAAAAAATATTTACACTGGGCAAGCTGATCAATGAGTCCATAGAACCCTCCCGGCAGAATACAAGCTTCTTTAAATCAGTAGGTATGGCCCTGTTTGATCTCCTTGTTGCTGAGAAAATCTACGAACTGGCAAGAACCAAGGGTTCCGGCATTGAGATAGATTTATCATGAGGCGATGTTTACTATGGATAAAAAATTGAATTGGGTACCTGGAGATGGTTCAAAAGTCGAATCCATCGAAATGCATACAGGCGGAGAACCCCTTAGGGTGTTAACAAACGGACTTCCGGAGATTAAGGGAAAAACCATCCTTGAGAAACGAAGGTATTTCCGGGAGCATTTTGATCATATCCGAACCGGAACCATGTGGGAGCCTCGGGGACATGCTGATATGTATGGGGCTATACTGACCGAACCTGTGAAACCCGATGGGGATTTTGGTGTATTTTTCCTGCATAATGAAGGATATAGCACCATGTGCGGACATGCCATTATCGCACTGACCAAAATGGTCCTGGAGATGGACATCGTCAAGTGTGAAGGAGAGAAGGTGACCCTTCAGATAGATGCACCTCCGGGTCGGATTGTATCCACTGCTTACCGGAAGCAGGGCGTGGTGGAAAGGGTCATATTCAGGAATGTGCCATCATTTGTTTCCCACAGACAGGGCGAGTTGATTATGAATGATAGATCCATCCGGTTTGACCTGGCATATGGGGGTGCCTTTTATGCCTTCCTTGAAGCTGATGATCTGCAATTGTCGCTGGATGCTGCGAATGCAAACCATCTCATCAGAATGGGTAAGATGGTCAAAGAAGCTGTTTCTGAGCATTATGAGATTACACATCCTTTCGAGGAGGACCTGGGGTTTTTATATGGCACGATCTTTACCGGAAGAGCGTTTAACTCCGGTCATCACAGTCGCAACGTATGCATTTTTGCAGACGGTGAACTGGACCGTTCCGCTACCGGTTCCGGGGTAAGCGCCAGGGCGGCCATCCATTATGACAGGGGAGAATTGCAACCCGGGCAATGGATTACCATCGAGAGCATACTCGGTACTACCATGCAGGTGAGGGTGGCAGAGCTTACTTCCTATGGACCGTATACAGCAGTTGTTCCGGAGGTTTCGGGGACAGCTTTTTTCACAGGTCGTTCAGAGTTCTGGTTTGATCCGAATGATCCCTTAAAAAAAGGCTTCCTTATCAGATAAAAAGATTATTTCAGGTAAGTGGATAGGATATTTGAGAGCTGCTCAATTTTCACAGGTTTGGAAAGATATGCATTGCATCCGGCTTTGATGGAGTTTTCTTTGTCATCTGCAAAAGCATAGGCCGTGAGTGCAATGACCGGGATATCCTTATTTGTTTTGCGAATGGTCCTGGTGGCATCAATACCATTCATTTCAGGCATCTTCAAATCCATCAGGATCATATCAAGGGATGAATCATCCTTAAATATATCAATCGCCTCTTTTCCGTCCCTTGCCCAAAGTATGTCAGCATTAGTCTGTTTCAGGTAAGATTCAATGAATAGGTAATTGGCAGAATCATCTTCAACAATTAATATTTTCCGGCCCTTAAGATCTATGACCTTTTCTTTTCTCTCTTCAGATGAAACCTGAACCTTATCGTCTGGTTGATCAGATGACTTGTTTTCCAACATCGGGAGTGTAAAATAAAAGGTAGATCCCTGATGTTCTTCAGATTTCATCCTCATTTCCCCGCCCAGCAGGTTTACCAGGTTCCTCGATATGGCCAGTCCCAGTCCGGTTCCCCCGAACTGGCTGTTCAGCGACTCATCCACCTGCCTGAACCGGTCAAAAATGATATGCTGTTTTTCTTTTGTAACACCAATACCGGTATCCCTGACAAAAAATTCCACGTTTGGATCCAGGAGGGTATATCCAATCTCTATGAAACCTTCTTGTGTAAACTTCAGGGCATTGTTGATCAGGTTATGTAGCACTTGCTTCAACCTCGCCGGGTCAGTATGGATAACCGGATTTGCTATTTCCGGGATATTCAGGCGAAGCTGAATATGATCCTTGTGCATCAGGCTTTTTTCCCTGTTATAATGCTGGTGCAATGGTTTCAGGAAATCATTGACCTCCAGGTCTGATTTTATGATCTTTATGTCCCCTGCCTCTATCTTTGAAATATCTATGATATCGTTGATGATTAACATTAACTCGTTTCCCTTGTTGTGGATGATCTTTGTGTATTCATCCCTTACTTCTTTTGCGATATCCTCTGATCTGAGCAGCTCGGAAAAGCCCAAAATAGCATTCATTGGGGTCCTGATTTCATGCGACATATTGGCCAGAAATGCTGATTTAAGCCGGTCAGATTCCTCTGCTTTTTCTTTCGCTTTTTCAAGGTTCCTCTCATAAGCCTTACGCTCACTGATATCCTGGGTGATGGTAGCGATCCCTATGGGTTTGTCATTGGTATCCCGTATAAGGCTGGCAGAAAGATCAACATATACCAGCTTACCCTTATTAGTGATAATCTCGAATTCAATATTTTTAATGAAACCATTTCTCAGGACAGTCTTGATGGATTCAATCCCTCTCCGCCTCATCTCCGGGATGACAAACTGATTTGCGTTTATGCCTATCAATTCGTTTTCATCATCACATTCAAAAATGTCTAATGCTGCCATATTACATTCCGTAATATATCCTCTGAGGTCAGAGACAGTAATGGCGTCAGGAGAGGAGTAGAGGATGTTTCTAAGTTTTTCCTCGCTTTCCCTGAGGGCCAGATCAGCTTTTTTCCTGTCTGTAATATTCCGGTAGATGCCGTATACACCAACCTGTTTACTACCAATAACAATGGGGGTTCCCATGACTGCTACCAGGATTTGGCTCCCGTCTTTATGCTGGCGTAAGGTCTCCAATTGTATCTTTTTCCCATTGGCCAGCTTCCTGGAAATTGACCTGGCACCTTTCAGGTATTCATTGGGGACGATCAATTCATCAATATAATTGCCGATTGCCTCTTCAGGGGTATAGCCGAATAATTTTTCAAATTCACTGTTCACCCTGATCAGTTTTCCATGGTTGGTAGTGAGGACAATGGTTTCAGGAGATCCTTCAAACAATTGTTCGAAATAAGCTTTTTCTATATTGACCTCATCATGTGCCCTCTTCGTCTCTATGGATAGGCCGATCTGGGATGAAACAAACTGCAAGATTTCAAGATCCTTTTCTGTATAGGCGAACTCATCCTCGTAATGCTGAACCACCAGCGCCCCGATAATCTCATCCTGAATCTTCAGGGGAGCTCCCAGCCAGATTTTACTGGGTGTCCCTACATCTTCTATCTCTCCTGACTTCACCAGCTGTTTTATATCCTGATCTTTTATCAGGATGGGACTGTCATTACGGATCATGTACCCGGTGAGAGATTTTTTGGCCGGGAAGGCTTCAAAACTATCCTTTTCATCCACAAAGAAAGGGAGGGAAAGGGTATCATCTTCCTTGTTATAGAATGCAATGAAAAAGTTTGTAGTATCAAATATGCTTCCCAGTTCCATCTGAATGGACAGAAACAGATCGTTCAAATCTTTGGTGAGGTTGACCGCGTTGGAAATATTGTACATTATTTGCTGTATAGCATCGGTCTTTTTTCTTTCGGAAATATCCCTGCTGATGGCTAATAAATGCGGTACGTCGTTGATATCCAGCAGGGAAGCAGACATTAGTCCCCTTTTAGTACTACCATCTTTGACCTTGAAGTCTGATTCGAGATTCACCACGACGCCTTTTTCATCAAGCTGTTCTGCCAGCTTCTCCCGGATGGCTCTGTCTGCCCACATGCCATAAGCATTCAAGGATTTCCCTATCAGTTCCTCTTTTGTAAAGCCAGTCAATGTCTCAAAACTTCTGTTGACCTCAACAAATTCACCCGAATCAAGCCTTGAAATACTGATCCCGTCCGGGCTGGTCTGGAATACCTGTGAAAAAAGATTTTCAGAATCGGAGAGCAGGGCCTTCACATTTTTGAGCTGGGCAATGGTCTCGTTTAGCTGTTTGTTTTCATCTTCATTCTGGACAATTCTGCTATTGACCTCTTCGGCAAGCATATTAATCCCTCTAGCAATTCCGTCCACCTCATCAAGGGCATTCGAGATCTCTATCCTGGTATCCAGGTTTCCATCTGCAATATTCGTGATGGCTGCAAGGATGCTTTCTATTCTGGGGTCTTTTGACTTCATGTGCTCTAAAGCTTAAGGCAAAAAGTCCTTCAGCCTGGTTTTCTGTTTCTTCTGTTCCATTTGAAGCCGGCAATATAGTAGATAAATGAAATGTTTTTATTGTCCGGCCAGTGATTCTGCTCATCACTTATAGGCAATGGCGGAAATCTCTAAACTTGCACCCAATGGCAAATTGGTTACTTCGATGGTTTCCCTTGCCGGATATATCTCCAATATTCTACCTATACGTTTCATAACGAACTTGGTTTCTTTCTGGACATCACCTTTATGCAATGCGCCGGTTTCAGGATCAATAGGGATCTGCCCGGAGATGAACAGCATACCTGTGGCTGTCATGACTGCTGGACTGTAAGGTGCTATGGGTTTGATTTCAGGATTATCCTGAGAAAAAGATATTTGGCTGAATAAAGCCAGAGACAGGAGTATAATTAATGATTTTTTGCTTTTCTGTTTTGATGGTATCTGGCAAAATACCTACGTGTTTCCTTAACTACTTTGGGTGATAGTAGGATGGTTGCGATCATCGTGGGAAAAGCCATCAATGCATATGCACTGTCAAAAATGCTGAGGACTACCTTGAGGGTACCCACGGCCCCAAAAGTAATGGTCAGGACAAGTATTATATTGTATATGAACTGGTACTTTGCACCGAAGATAAAACTGAAGCACTTGACTCCGTAATAAGGAAATGCAAACATGGAGGTAATCGCAAAAACTGTAACACATAGGATCAGGATATATGGACCCACCCCCGGAATGGCTTTGCCGAAGGCATTGACAGTTATAGATATACCATCAGATCCAGCATCTAACCAGCTGCCTGTCATGATGATGGCCAGGGCAGTCATGGTGCATATGACGAGTGTGTCAACCATGGGACCCAGCATGGCCACCAATCCCTCTCGGATTGGTTCATTCGTTTTAGCGGCACCATGCGCCATGGGTGCGGTCCCTATCCCGGCTTCATTGGAGAAGGAAGCCCGCCTGACACCTTCAACAATAAGCGATCCCAGGGCTCCACCCAGTAAAGCATTTCCAGAGAATGCATCAATGAAGATGGTCTGGAATCCCGGAATAATCATGGCCGGCTTTGAGAATATGATGTAAAGTACAGAAAGTACATAAAGCACGACCATAAATGGAACCAGTTTGCCGGCTACCTTGCCGATTCTTTTTATTCCCCCGAAGATTACAAAGGATACCACACATGTAAGTATCAGTCCGGTTACCAGGTCCGTCCTGAAACCTGTCTCTACCCCATTGGGTATCAGGATAACATCCCTGATCACCTGGGTCAGCTGGTTGGCCTGGAACACGGGAAGAACGCCTATCATGCCAACGAGGGAGAAGAAAATGGCCATGGGCTTCCATTTTTTTCCAAGACCTTCTGTGATGAAATACATGGGACCACCCTGCAAATTCCCTTCAGAATCCCGGCCCCGGTACATGACGGCCAGGGAACAGGTAAAATATTTGGTTGTCACGCCAATCAGGGCCGAAATCCACATCCAGAAAATAGCTCCGGGTCCCCCGGTAGTGATCGCCACCGCTACTCCGCTCACATTCCCCATACCAACCGTACCGGAAAGGGCTGTTGAAAGTGCCTGGTAATGACTGATATATCCTGGTTCATCCGGGTCATCATACCTGCCCATGAGGATATGCACAGCATGTTTTATGTACCGAAAGGGGGTCAGTCTGGAATAAATGAGGAAAAAGATACCACCACCAAGCAGGAGGATGAGCAGGGGGGTACCCCAGATCAGGTCACTGAATGCTATAATATACTGACCGAAAGCTTTCACAGGGATTATGTTGGATGGCTAAAGATAATTAATAATATACTTGTTGCCTGCATTTCATTTTCTTGCTATCTTTAGCCAAATTTTTTTAGCTTTTAACCAAACTTTATATGCTGTTATGAAAATCACCAGTATCTTATTTTCCACAGCCATCATGGTTGCCCTACTTTTTTCTTCCTGCCAGCAGAAGGCCGGACAGCAGAAGTCTGCTCAATCTGATGAACCTGATGAATTTGCACAAAAACTTGAAAACATTAATCCTGGATTAAAGGATCCATCCGTTGTAATGGTAATTCTTGATATGGCAGGAGCCGAATATATTGACGGACTCGTTGTTCCCATGGAAAATGTTGATGCTTATGCAAAGGACCAGGCCCAGGCAGCCCTGGCATTGGGGGTCTATACAGTCGACATTGCATACCTTGCATCCTATGGCAAGACTGATGAGGCACTTGTCAAATATGAAAGGGCCAGGAAGCTGGCCGATGCCATTGGCCTGGTTAGTTCATTCGAGGAAGGTATGTTTGAAAGATATGTCGCCGCGGGCGCCAATCCGGATACCCTGAGGAGAAACCTGACCATGACTGCGGAAAATATCAATGCGGAAATGTCACAGGGGGAGCTTGCCAGGCATGGAACCCTCTTTGTGACCGGTGAATTCATTGAGAAGATGTATGTCCTGACGCAGGTCATCGAGCAATATCCTGATGATTTACCTGAAGATGTCCGTTCGCAGCTGCTGAGGCACCTGATGATGGCCATCGTTGAACAGGAGGAAGCCCTGAATGATCTTATCGGCCTGCTGGACCAGATCCGCGAGGAGGGAGAAGGGGAAGAATTCATGGCTGAGATGAATGCCCTTAAACAGGTGTATGATGAAGCCAATTTCCCGGAGATGATCGCCAACTGGACACCTCAGACTACTGCAGGTGGTGAATACCTGGCCAGGATCACCGACCAGGTGGACAGGTTACGGACCCGTATCGTGAGCATTGATAGATAAATTGAGATTCCTCCTGAATCATATTACGAAAGCCCCAGGAAATGGGGCTTTTTCTTTTAGGTACCCACAGGTTGATAATTTTACCGTTTCTTCCTATTATTGTGATATGCTGTATCCTCGTCTGCATCAACTGGCGTTCCGACAGAGATTGGACCAGGTTAACCCTGGACTCCGGGATCAGGCTGCTGTGGTAGAAATGATTAAAATGACAGGGGCCAGTTTCCAGCAGGACCTGATCAATACCTTCGATAAAAACTTCTTACACCAGCTGATCATTGACCCAGTCTATCCTTAGATCACTTCCCCCATGGAGAGAACCATACGCAAGATCGAAAAAACAGATTTGGATGCTGTCAACCAAATTTATAACCAGGCTGTACGGTCAAAATACCAGACGGCCGAGACGGAGGAAACCAGCCTTGTGTACAGGCTGCACTGGTATGAAGAACACCTCTCAGGTAACTATCCTGTTTTTGTTATGGAGGAACTTGATGAGGTTGTAGGATGGATCTCCCTGGGTGAATACCGGAAAGGAAGGAGAGCTCTGCGCCATACCGCTGAGGTAAGCTTTTACATACGGAAGGACAGGCAGGGAAAGGGGATTGGCACACAACTGCTGAAGTTTGCGATCGACCGGGCCCCCGATTCCAACATCAAAACCCTGATCGCTATATTACTCGAACCCAACACAGCCAGCATCAGGCTGCTGAAAAGGTTCAATTTTGAAAAATGGGGAGATATGCCAAATGTGGCAGAATTCGATGGCATTGAATACAATCACCAGTTTTATGGGCTAAGGATTTCCGATTAACAGTTTTAAACTCGTCATTATTGATGATTTTTCCTCAATCCGTGATGAAATGGATGCACACCGAAACAAATAATAATAACTTTAAAGGAAAATTCAATTAATGAGGATCCGATTATACCAGGTCGATGCTTTTACGGACAGGGTTTTTGGCGGTAATCCGGCAGCGGTATGTATTCTTAATGAATGGCTGGATGATGGGCTTATGCAAAATATAGCAGCTGAAAACAACCTGTCGGAGACTGCTTTTGCAGTTAACAATGATGGTGAATATAAGATCAGGTGGTTCACCCCCAACAGTGAGGTGGACCTCTGCGGACATGCCACCCTGGCCAGCGCTCATGTTTTATTTGAGCATTATCATTTCCCAGGTGATAAAATTAATTTTCAATCAATAAAAAAGGGGAAACTGTCTGTACTGAGAGAGGGTGATTTACTAAGCCTAGACTTTCCGGCCGATCCTCCTGAAAAGATTGATAAGCCCCAAAAACTGGTTGATGCCATTGGAAAACCAGCGGTAGAATTCTACCGGGGAAGTTCAGATTATTTATTGATATATGATATTCAAAGAGATATAGAAGAGATCTCTCCGAATTTTGCCCTATTGGCCATGGTGGATACCAGAGGCGTTATTGTTACCGCAAAGGGGGATGAAACCGATTTCGTATCACGTTTTTTTGCCCCCAAACTGGAGATCAATGAAGACCCGGTCACTGGCTCTGCCCATACAACCCTGATCCCCTTCTGGTCTGGAAGGCTGAATAAAAAATACTTAACGGCCCGGCAGTTATCAGAAAGAAAGGGAGACTTGAAGTGTAAGCTTCTTGGCAACAGGGTTCACATTTCCGGCAAAGCAGTCACATACTTGACGGGAGAAATAGAGATTTAAGCAAATGAAACTAGAGCAAGATTTATTACAGATGGAACTTATAACGAATCGGTTGATCATTCGCGAAGCGAGCTGGACTGACCTTGATGATATATTCATCCTGGAATCGAGTCCCGAAATAGACGAATACAACACTTTGGGAATCCCTGATAATAAAGATGTTACAAGAGAACATTTGCGACCCTGTATCCAGGACCAGAGGTCAAAAATCAGGAAAAAATATTGCTGGAGTATCCTTCTTCAGACAACGAATGAATTTATTGGCCTTGCAGGCATGAACCTATCAGCGGACAGGTTCAAAATGGGTGAGATCTGGTATAACCTTATGCCCATACACTGGGGCAATGGATATGCCACAGAAGTCGCCAAAAAATTAATCAGGTTCGGTTTTGAGGTTCTCAATCTCCATAGGATAGAGGCAGGTGTTGCAACTGAGAACAAAAGGTCCATAAAGGTACTTGAAAAGGCAGGGATGAGCATTGAAGGCATACGGCGAAAGATCCTTCCCATAAGGGGTGAATGGGTAGATAATTACCATTATGCCATCCTGGAGGATGATCCATGGGACAGAGGGTAAATTTTTATGAAATAAACACATGAGAACAATAAATATTCTGCTGATCTGCGCATTATCCTTCTTGATTGTCCAGGTTAATGCTGCTGAAAAGGTGAACGTCCTGCTGATCATTTCCGATGATCACGGGACGGATGCCATGGGCTGCTACGGGAATCCTGTGATTGCCACTCCTGCGCTGGACCGTCTGGCCGCTGATGGAATTCGCTTCAACAATGCATTTTGTACCAGTGCCAGCTGCAGTGCCAGCAGGTCGGTCATCATGACGGGCAGGTTCAATCATGCCACGGCTCATTATGGCCATGCCCATGGTTATAATCATTTCAGTACATACGACAGTGAAAAATCACTGGTCTATTATCTTGAAGAAGCAGGCTATCATACTGGCAGGATGGGAAAATACCACCTGGCACCCGAATCTGTTTACCAGTTTGAGCATATTTTAAGAGGCAATGCGAGAAATCCTGTTGAAATGGCTGACAATTGTGCCAGCTTTATTGAAGGTTCCGGAGATGAACCATTTTTCCTGTATTATTGTACGGTCGATCCCCACAGGTCAGGCGAAACCGTGGATATTCCCCACAAACCCAATGCATTCGGGAACCGTCCACAGGGTTTTTCCGGTATTAGTAAAGTAGAATATAGTCCGGATCAGGTACTGGTACCGGATTTCCTGCCGGATACGCCTGAATGCAGGGCGGAACTGGCCCAATATTACGAGTCGGTTAACAGGGTGGACCAGGGCGTTGCAAAACTCATTGAGATTCTGAAGGAAACAGGCAAATATGACGAAACACTGATCATCTATATCTCTGACAATGGTATTGCTTTCCCAGGAGCCAAGACAACCCTTTATGATCCTGGCATGAAACTACCTTGTCTTATTAAGCAGCCAGGTCAGCTAAAAGCTGGGAAAGTGAGCGATCACCTTATCAGCTGGGTAGATCTTACACCTACCATCCTTGATTATGTTGGTGTTTTCCCGGAGGAGAACAGGTTCCATGGCCGTTCATTCAAGGCTACGCTGGATGATCCCCTCGGTGAGGGACCGGAGCAGGTTTATGCATCACATACCTTCCATGAAATTACCATGTATTATCCCATGCGGGTTTTACGAACCCATAAATGGAAGTTTATATTTAACATAGCCTGGCCACTTGAATATCCAAGTGCTTCCGATCTATGGGCTTCACCTACCTGGCAGTCAGCCTACAGAAATGGCAGGGAAGCCTTGTATGGCAAGCGATCCATTGAAGCTTACCTGAATCGCCCCCAGTTCGAACTATATGACATAATAAATGATCCGGACGAAATAAAAAATCTCGCCTACGAACAAAAATACTGGGAGATCGTGGAAGACCTCAAGGAGCAACTCAAAAAATATATGACAGAAACAGATGATCCCTGGAAGCTAAAGTGGGAACATGAATAGTTCCCTGCTTAGTCTTTTATCGGCACTGACCAGTGGCCGTGAATAATCACCCACTTTCCTTCCAGTTTAACCAGTATCCAAGTGACCCGCATTCCTTTAAAACTGAAAGGTTTGCCATTTTCAAGATAGCCTACATCCTCAATAGCTGTCAGAAAAGCTGCATCTCCAGTTGTATTTATCTGGATTTTATGATCCCTGAAGGATACTTTTACATCATTTGCTGAGGGAAAGGATGATTCCAGCCTTTTTTTCCAGGCTTCCCAGCCATTATAGGTAGATGAGCCATCAAAGATGACAAGATCACCGGTATGTGCAAACATGGCAGAGAATTTTTCTATATCCTCTGTGGCCCAGGCCTTTGAATATTGATCACATAGAGATGAGATTTTGGTTTTTTCTGCCACGAGATCCGATCCCTGGCCAAAGCTTATAGACCCGGCCAGCAAGACCATTACCAGTAAAGTAATTGTTGATTTCATACGTGAGGGGGTTTAGTTTAGGATTATTATGGAGTAAACCATAATCTTTTTACGGATTTCAGTGCCCCAGTGTTACTAAAAAAACATCAAATGTTCAGAAAAATGTGGATAAGTGGTACTCGCAGATCACCTTTATGATTGCTGAAAAGGCTTGATATCCAAGTTCGGAATATCAAGATCTTTAAATATTTCCCCTGATCCGGCACCGCAACTAATGATGGTCCGCATCCCATTATCGACCGCTGCTTTGGTCCTGTAGACTTTGTCTTTCCGAACATGGTAAATATTTCCCGAAGTTGGATTAGGACCCGTAGGTACAAATACAGTAATGATATCCCCCTGGTCATCTGTAATAAAACCGGTCATCAGGGTACCTGCATTAAAAAGGTCCACGAGTACCACTTCCGAAAAGAATGATTTCTTTTTACCAAAAAACTGCATGACCGTTTCCCTGGCGATTTTGTAACCGGGGATCTTCATCAGGTATTTCTTCTCCAGGACGGACGTAAAGAATTTGCCTATCCTGGTCTCGATAATAACCCCGATGAAAAAGAATCCTATAATGATGGCAGCCACCAGTATGAGGTAAATAACAAAAAGCAACAGTTCTGAATCTGTATTAAACAGACCTACGATTGGCCTTAAGTATCTCTCAATCACGCCAATGATCCAGCGGAAAACAAGGATTACAAGGGCCAAAGGTAATATGGCAGCAAAACCACCAAGCAATGTAACGCGAATATACCTTTTCATGATGTTTTATTTTATTGTTTTGTTTTTCAATTCATTCTCAATTTTTCTAGCGGTTGGGGTAATAGACAGTCCCCCGAGAGCAGTGCAGCGCAATGATCCGGGCAGGCTGGCTCCGACCTCATTCATGGTTTGTATCACCTCGTCCAGTGGGATCAGGTGATCATAGCCGCCCAGAGCCATATTGGCACAGGAAAGTGCATTCATGGCAGCCATGACATTTTTTCCAAGGCAGGGAGCTTCCACCCTGTTGGCAACAGGATCACAGACCATTCCGAGGGAATTCTGCAATGCCAGGGAGGAAGCTGCCAGGGATTGTTCAAGTGACCCACCAGCGAGGGATACAAGGGCTGAAGCAGTCATTCCCGACGCAGCACCACATTCTGCCTGGCATCCTCCTGATTCTGCCGCAAAGGTGGCGTTCCGCGCGATAAAAATCCCTATCATCCCGGCAGACAGCAATGCTTTTATAACCTGGTCATGGGAGAGGTTCATACCCCTTGCTGTTCCCAGGACTGCCCCGGGTATACAACCACATGAGCCAGCTGTTGGAGCTGCCACGATCAGACCCATGGCACTTTTTACCTCCATAACAGCAGTGGTATACATGATGATGCGGTTGGTAAGGTCCCCGCCAAGCAGCTTGCCCTGGTCCATTTTTTCCTTATACATGGGGGACTGGGCGGGGAGGATGCGATCAGCGTACCGGGTTCCGCTTATTCCATTTGAAACAGCCGCATCCATATATCCAGCTATCACCTTCATCTTTTCGTACACCTCTTCCTCAGGAATGCCGGCTCTCTGGCTCTCGTATAACAATGCCAGTTCCCAGAGGGACAATCTCCTGTCATGATTGAACTCAAGCATATCATCTGCAGTGAGAAAGGGGACCTTGATATCCTTGGGGGAAAGGACAGGCAGTACAGGCTTTATACTGCATACACGGCTGACACCTTTAATCCCAGCAAGTTCTTGCAGCATAGTTTTGTCTGGAGGAGTGAGGGACCTGACCTGGAGCATTGTTTCATCTCCCGGATGCAAAATAATATCATCATTGGCAAACCGGTTGTCCAGGATTTGCATAATATCCTTGTTATTAACGCCATATATCAGGACATCATGGCAATCTCCCTTTATAGATAGATGCTTCCCGTCTATCTCTGCAATTTCAATCATACCTCCCCCGGTGGATAGGGCCTTAAGCTCACATAATCCCTGCGGTCCTTCCAGGACCAACTGGTATGTATTCGGATGTACGGCAGCAATATCCCTGATGTCTATGGATAAGGTCAAACCACTCTTGGCAAAGTGCTTGCCGGCTTCAGGTAACCTGTCATCGGTGGCATCCCAGCCAAGCAATCCTCCCATCAATCCCATATCCGATCCCTGGCTTTCATGGGTGGTGGCAAGTGATCCCCCGGGATCAATATATAAGCTAACCCGACTGATCTTCTCATTCATCAGATCCCTGCAAATACGGCCTATCCTGAGGGCCCCGGCACAGTGTGAACTCGATGGTCCGCGCATAACTGGGCCGAAAACATCATTAAAAATACTCGGGATTCCAGACATTGTTTTAAGGGTTAACAGGCTACTATATTTTTACTATATTCAGAGATTAAATTTAGTAATCAAATAACAAATATCATCCGATTATGCATTTCATGAAGTATGAGCGGTATTTTTTCCTTGCAGCACTTGCAGTATACGTCGTCGCAGCCTGGTTCAGTACCGGTTTTTATCATGGAGACGAGCATTTTCAGTTGATTGAGTTCGCGTTATACAAGATGGGAAATGTATCCCTGGATGAACTGGCTTGGGAATTTGAGGCCAGGGTAAGACCGGCTCTCCAACCCTTTATTGCTTTTTCCGTCATCAAGATACTACAGGGTATTTCCGTTGTAGACCCTTATATGCAAGCCTTTGTACTTCGCTTGCTGACAGCCCTTCTGGCTCTGTTCAGCATACGGTATTTTACCCGGACCTGCAGTTATTTTATCCACCCCAGGTATCATAAGGCCTACCTCTTTCTTTCCTACTTCCTATGGTTCCTACCATTTGTAAATATAAGATTTACCTCGGAAACATGGTCAGGCATCATGCTCCTGAATGCACTTTCTGTACTATTAAGCACCAATCTACGTGCCAACCGGAATTATCTCATAGGCGTTCTTCTGGGACTTAGTTTTCTGTTCCGCTATCAGAATGCATTTCTGGCCCTGGGTATATTTCTATGGCTGCTGATCATTGAAAGGGAGAAAATCCTCGACCTATTGAAGCTTCTGGTATCGGGACTGGCCATACTGCTGCTAGGGATACTCCTGGATTTTTGGTTGTACGGGGAATTTACCCTGGCTGCATGGAACTATTTTTATGTAAATATTGTTGAGGATGTAGCCTCTGGATATGGCACTGAAGCCTGGTGGAACTATTTCTACAGCATCTTCCGCTTCAGCTTTTTCCCCATAGGAATCCCGATCATATTGGCTTTCCTGGTACTTATTGTTAAAAAACCCCGGAGTGTATTTGTCTGGACTATCCTGCCATTTTTCGTGGTCCATTCCATCATTGCACATAAAGAGTTACGCTTTATGTTTCCTGTAGTTAACCTGGTTCCCATAATACTTTTGCTGGCATACCAGGCATTAAAATGGGATCCCCGGAAATGGCGAAAACCTGGCAGGATTGCCATTCATACAGTTACCTGGATAATTATTGCTATTAACTGTATTGGCCTTGTCACAGTCAGCCTGAAACCATCAGGTGCTAATATGACCATCACACATCACATCAGGCAGAACTACGGTGATAAGTCCATTCAGTTGATATCCTATAATCATAGTAATCCTTATGGTCCATGGGACCTGTTTTGCACCTTTTATATGGAGAAGGACATGCAAGATGTCAGATTGGAATCGCTGAACGAGCTCAGTGATTCATTGCTCAATGAAAATAAGGTAAATCTACTGGTGCTTAAAAGAATTGATGCTGACACGAAAACTGCACAGGATTTTATAGCTAAACAGAACGGTATAAAGGTGGTCCAGGACATTCCTAAATGGATGGAGCCAATCATGACATTATACGGAGGATATCATCTCGAATGGATCCTGGAATTATACGAAATTCAGCATTAAATATTTCATAACTTGAGATTCATTCCATACCTGTTCCGCTCTGATCCGGATATCATTTATGCTGTTGTCGAAAACCTGAATCCCAAACCGGATTAAAGAACTTAGGGCCAGGCATGGTTTTACCCAGGATGACCTGGCCAGGAGGTTGGAGTGAGAAGGGAAACCATTGTCTTCCTTGAAAAGGGTAAATATAATCCTTCACTGAAACTGGCCTATGATTTGGCCCGCACTTTTAATGAAAAGATCGAAGAGGTATTTATCTTTGAATAGCTGTTGTTGTCATGCCTACAGACAGTCAAATGGAAAAGGGCCGTCCCGGGAAATTCTGAGACGGCCCTTATATATATAAGTTTTCTGTGTATTACCAGCTAAAGAAAGCGAGTCCGATGGAGAAATCCACGTACCCGAGATTACTGCCAATGGGATCCACATTATAGAAAACCTGGTTAAAAGCAGCTCTCACATGCAAAGCCATATCTGACATGCCAAAGGGATAATACAATCCAAGCTCAGGTGCCAGACCGAACCGCCAGTTTTTACGATTATCGGTGAACAGTCCAACCTGCGTTTCCTGCTGGATATAATAAGCCCCGGTTCCGAGTCCCACATAAGGCCTGAAGGTGCCTTCCGGCTTGAAATTATACCTTGCATTGACCAGCAAGGGCATTACATACAACTTTGCCCAGACTGTACTGGTTACAGCACCGTCAGGCAATTCATAGGTATTCCGTGGATACTTCTCGTAAAAAGCGTGCCACTGCATGGTCCCACCCAGTGTCACTTTGTCGGTTACATATGACTGGCCATTAACGCTGAATCCTCTCCAGCTTGTTTTACTGACATAATCAGTCATGCTACCAAGGGGGAGTCCGATTTCGTAGTTTACCGTCCAGATATTCTGTGTAAATGCTGCCGTTCCGCTGAATACAGCAAATGCTAATATGATGATTGCTTTTCTCATGTCTTCCGGTTTTAATAATTACTTCTTCAGGTAAGGAGATTGTTCAAAGGCTTCATCCATACCCCTTTTTGCACGATCCTCATTATATTCCTGGCTGCTGGCAAGATATCCATCGATATTGGCCATCCAGCGAATAAGAAGTTCGGGGACCTCATTGGCAGCAGATTGTTGTCCCTGTCCCGGGTTCGAATCCTGCCACTCCAGCATTTCCCTGAAAGATGATCCATCAGCCATTTCAAGTGCGATGGTACCCACTTTATACTGATAACTATAACCATAACCGGGATAACCCCAGCCATAGCCTGGCCATCCCCATCCGTAACCGGGATACCCCCATCCGTAGCCAGGATACCCCCACCACCATCCGGGTGGATAGTACACAGTCTCAGAATATTTCATCATCAACACAGTAGGTACAGCCACAAAATCTGCATTATCATATGAATCAGTATAGGTATATCCCCTTGATTCAAAACTGGTTCTAAGTAGTTCCCTGGTTTTTACACTTGCACCGCCGGGAGCAAAAAAAGCTTCAATTTCCTGATCCGTCATAAAGTTGGTCTTCAGGATGGTAGAGTCAGGCATGGCAAAAGAGGTATACGAACTGAAATTAAAATCAACCTCGTAATTTGTCTGGGTGACATCCATTTCATCATAATAAACAGTTTCTGATTTGTAACAGGATGTCAGCAAAATTAGTGCACCTCCAACCAGAAGTAGCAAAGGTTTTATATTTCTCATTTCTAACATATTATTTAATGGTAAAAAAACTTGCTCCGATTTTGGAAGATCAAAGATATTTAAATTGTGCAAACGAAATGAAAAAGAAATGTTAAAATCCTGCTCGAGGCAAATCAGGTACCTTGTACATAACTGAACAGCATGTGTTCTATTTTACAACACTTTCTAAATAGCAAAACCCAACCCCTGGGATCTAAAATTCATAAGATTAGTTAATTGTAAAGTTTTGCACAGGATTTGAGGCAGAGGCATCTAAATAAGGTTCCAGTATGCTGAGGCATTACATACTTATTACCATTCGGAATCTTGCCCGTCATTTGAACTTTTCCATCATAAATATTGGTGGACTGGCCATTGGACTGGCCAGTTTCATATTCATCATCCTATACATCACAGATGAATTGAAATACGACAGGTTCCATGAGAAGGCTGCAAGCATCTACAGGGTCAATCGATTTTATAATTCCAATGATGTGAATGAAGATGCGGCAACCTGTTCCTTCCCATTCGCTCCTACGCTACAATTGGATTACACCGGAATGGTAAAAAATACCTGCCGTTTTTTCAATTTCATGGTCAACCAGACTTTTGTCGAATACCAGAAGGATGATACAACCCTTATTAAGTATAATGAACCGGGTTTTTTTGTGGTGGATTCGACTGTGTTCCAGATGTTCACTTTTCCATTGGTCCAGGGAAACCCTGAAACAGCTCTTGTCGCTCCGAATAGCCTGGTCATTACAGAATCTACCGCTGCCAGGTATTTCGGGGATGAAGATCCAATTGGGAAAACAATGAGGTTGGTTGAACAGTTAAACGTTGAAGTAACCGGCGTGATGGAAGATCTGCCCAGCCAGTCCCATTTCCGGATTGATTTCCTCTGCTCCATGTCAACCATACGGCTGGCCTTCGGGGGAAGGCTTCCCCAAACCTGGATATGGAATCCCTGCTGGACTTATGTGGAACTCCCGGAGAAGGTCCAGCCCGAAGAATTGGAAGCCCGCTTTCCAGAATTTTATGAGAACCATTACCCTGATCTCTCGGACCAGGATGTGACACTTTACCTTCAAAAACTGACGGACATACATCTGAAATCCCACCATGAATACGAGATGCATGCCAACAGCAATATCCTGTATGTTTATATCCTGTCAGTCATAGCCGTCATTGTCCTTTCCTTGGCCTGTATAAATTTCATGAACCTTACCACGGCCAATTCTGCTACACGGACCAAGGAGATCGGTATAAAAAAGACCTTTGGTGCAGACAGGTTCACCCTGGTAAAACAATTTCTAGGGGAGACGATATTCACCACATTTGTTTCACTTATCCTTGCCTGCCTGTTTGTGGAACTGTTACTTCCGGGATTTAATCATTTCACGGATAAAAGCATCTCAGGAGAATATATCATTGCCATCACCTCTATAGGATTCGGCATATTGCTGGTTTTGAGTGTGGGATTACTGGCCGGGGCATATCCGGCTTTTTACCTGTCCTCTTTCAATCCCATTGTTATATTCAGGGGAGGCCTGAGGAATGGCAAGAGTTCTGCTGTTGCGAGGAAAATACTGGTAACTGTCCAATTTGCCATATCCATTGCGCTGATAATCGGTACCCTGATTGTCTTCTCCCAACTTAAGTATATCAGGAATGCAGACCTAGGCTTTAAGAAGGACCAGATCCTGCTCCTTCAGGCTCAGGGTGTTAACCAGATCCAACGGAATTATGAGACTTTCAAGGAAAACCTGCTCAAATATCCGGAGATCGAGTCCGTGACGGCTATGGAAGATATTATCGGGGCGAATCATAATACCAGGGGCATAACCATAGAAGGTTTAAGTGAAGACCAACGATTCTGGTATCCCATGTTCATAGTGCGTTCCGACTTTATAGAAACTTTCGATATCAATGTAGTTGCCGGCAGGGCATTTTCTAAGGATATCCGTACGGATACTGCCAATGCCATCATGATCAATGAAAAAATGGCCAACAACCTTGGCTGGACAAATGAAGAGGCCCTTGGCAAGCGAATCATCCATGAAGGGGATGAACGGGTAATAGGGGTATTCCAGGACTTCAACATCCTCTCAGTGCATAAACCCATGAATAATTTCATACTTGATATGGTCAGAAATCCGGGATTTGCTGCTGGTATGACAAATTACATAGCCATACGTGTAAATACGAGCAATTACAAAAAAATCCTCAAAACCATTGAAAAAGAATGGAATGTTTTTGCCATGAACCGTCCCTTTGAATATTCATTTCTAGACAAGGAGCTTCAGAATCTGTACGATGATGAGGACAAGTTTGGAAGATTTTCGGTCATGTTAACCATACTTGCCCTGTTAATTGCATCACTCGGACTGATTGGACTGACCTCATATATCGCAGAACAACGTACCAAGGAAATTGGAATACGCAGGGCAATGGGAGCCACTTTTGCCTCCATCATCAGGTTATTGTCAAATGAATTTGTCAAACTAATCCTGCTAGCCAACCTGATCGCATGGCCAATAGCCTACCTGGTGGCTAACAACTGGCTAAACAATTTTACCAAGCGCATCTCGGTCAATTTTATGTTGTTCCTGTATGCGGGACTGGGTACCCTGATCATTGCTGTCCTGATCACATCCTATCGTGCACTGAAAGCCTCTTCCAGAAACCCAGCAGAAACACTGCGTTACGAATAATTGGCCTTAGAAAGAGGGAGCAATCCTGCCCTGTTTGAGAGTTTTTGTTTATTTTCAGGGATCTTTCAATGCTAATTCTCACCCATGACAAGAAAGTATGTTGGCCTGATCCTTGGATTAATTGTATTTTTTGCCATCCTCTTATTCACAGATCTGGATCCTGGTAAGCCTGCAGTAACACGTACCCTGGCAGTAGCCCTGCTGATGGCTATTTGGTGGGTGTCTGAGGCCATCCCACTGGCAGTTACGGCCCTCGTTCCACTGGTACTTTTCCCCTTCCTGGGCGTGCTTGACGGAAAAGAAGTATCTTCCACCTATTTTAACTACATAATATTCATTTACGTGGGCGGTTTTGTGGTGGCACTGGCCATGGAAAAATGGAACCTGCATAAAAGGATAGCCCTGAAGATATTAATGATGGTAGGCGTGAGTCCGGGAAGGATACTGCTGGGGTTTATGCTGGCCACCGCATTCCTGTCTATGTGGATATCCAACACAGCTTCAACCATGATGATGATCCCCATTGTTATGTCTATTATTTCGTCACTTGAAGAAAACATGTCACTCAAAGGTGTCGGCCATTATTCGACCGGACTTTTTCTGGCCATAGCTTATAGTGCATCCATAGGAGGTATTGCAACACTTGTAGGTACACCAACCAATCTGGTATTTCCCAGGATCCTTACGCTGATGTATCCCGAGGCGCCGGAAATATCATTTACAAACTGGTTCTTTTTCGCATTGCCGGTAACCATTTTAATGCTTTTTGCCATTTTAGCAGTAATCTATTTAATCTACCGGCCCAGGGAACCATGGGAAGCCTTAGATAAAAACCATTTCCGGATAAAATATAAGGAACTGGGACGGGCAAGCTTTGAGGAACGAACAGTGCTCATCGTGTTTCTTGCACTCGCTTTCATGTGGATATTCAGGGCAGGTATCAGGTTTGACAGATTCACAATTCCCGGCTGGTCCTCCCTTTTTGGTGCCCCGGCCTTCATAAATGATGGTACGGTTGCCATGATTGCTGCCATTATCTTGTTTATCTTACCTGCAAAGGATAAGAAAGGAAGCAGGATCATGGATTGGGAAACGGCAAAAAAGCTGCCATGGAACATCGTGCTGCTTTTCGGGGGAGGATTTGCTTTGGCCCTGGGTTTTCAATCCTCGGGACTGGCACTCTGGTTTGGTGAACAATTGGAATGGACCCGGAACATTCATCCATACCTGATACTTCTGGCAGTGATAACTTTGATGTCATTTCTGACAGAATTAACCTCCAATGTAGCTTCCACCCAGATGCTGCTTCCGGTTTTTGCCACCCTGGCCGTGACCACTGGTAACAATCCCATGCTTTTAATGATCCCTGCCACAATCGCCTCTTCGCTGGCCTTTATGTTACCTACAGCCACCCCACCAAATGCCATTGTCTTTGGTACAGAACGCCTTCGGATCAAAACCATGGTAAGGACCGGGTTTGTGCTGAATATGACCGGGATACTGGTTGTGCTCCTGGTGACTTGGCTATTGGGGGAAAGCGTACTTGGTATAGAGTTGGGCATAATGCCGGACTGGGTACCTCTTGGAAAATAAGCCTATATTGCAATGTGATTAGGACCCTGCTATATTTAATATTTATCACGTTGACAGGCAGTGCCCTGGCCCAGGATGAGATTATCGTTTCTGGCAGGGTCCTGGATGCCGCAAATGAAGAAGGACTTCCCTATGCTTCAGTTTCACTGAAAATACCCGGGGAAGCACAACTCATAACAGGAGCCATTACGGAAGAGGATGGCAGATTCATTATTTCAGGCATTGATCGCGGGGAATATGTTGTAACATGTTCTTATGTCGGGTACGAATCCCTTTCCATTGACCTGCTGGTTGGAGAACTAAATGATATTTATGACCTGGGGAATATTGAACTTCATCTGGGATCCTCGGCACTCGATGAAGTTACCATCAGAAGCAAGCGGTCCCTTACATCCTCTGACCTGGATAAAAAGACTTATAAGGTGGAGGATAATGTAGCCCAATCCGGCGGCTCTGTCATGGATGCCCTGAAGATCATGCCGGGAGTTACCGTCGACCAGGAAGGGAAGGTCATTATTAGGGGAAGCGACCGGGTGGCTGTTTTGATAGATGGTAAGCAATCAAGCCTTACAGGTTTCGGGAATCAAAAGGGACTGGATAACATTCCCGTTGCTAATATTGAAAGTATAGAAATCATAAATAATCCATCTGCCCGCTATGACGCGGCAGGGATGGCAGGGATCATTAACCTGATCTACAAAAAGGAAAAAGAGACAGGATTCAACGCTGATGTGGGTTTTACCTACGGGATGGGAAGAATGAGCAAGGGACGTGAGGACCTGCCAACGAACCTGGGCAGTTACAGTTGGAATCCCAAATATATCCCCAGTCTGAACCTGAATTACAAGACCCCGAAGGTTAACCTTTTCCTCCTCTCTGAACTTATCCGCCAGGAGAGCCTGCCCAATAATGAATTCACCAACCGGGAATATGATGAGGGTAGCATGACTGCTTCGCAAGTACCGGAAAACAGAACGCAGACACGGTATATTATCAACGGGGGACTGGATTATCTGATTAACGACAATAACACCATCACATTTTCCGCAGTCTATGATTATGAAAAACATATCGATACTGCCCAGGTTCCTTATATTGACATGAACACCTTGCAGCGCTACAGGTACTGGGCCTGGAGGGAAACAGAAGTAACCGGGTTTATGAATTTCAACCTGGATTACAAACATAAGTTTGCCCAGCCGGGACATGAACTTAATGCGAGTGTATTGTATACAAAGGGTTGGGAGGATGAAAGCTACTTCCTGAATGATAGTTCTGAGATCAGGCAATCAACGGATACCACCCATATCCTTGCTACAGAGCATACAGCAAGCGGGTCCATAGATTATATCAAGCCCCTGAAAAACGGCCGCCTGGAAACAGGTTCCAAGCTAACACTTCGCAGGATCCCTGTGAATTATACGGTTGGGCATGGTGAACAATCGGTTATCTATCCTGGATTAGGGGACTGGTCAGAGTGGGGGGAGAACATTTATGCAGCTTATCTGAATTATGTTTATGAGCGCCCGAAATATGATGTCGAAGCTGGAATGAGGATGGAATATACCGATGTGTTTTATGATATCTCTTCTGAGAATATTTATTATGACCAGAATGATGCCTATCAATATTTCGAATTATTTCCCAATATCAGGATCTCCTATAAAATCAATGACAAGAACCGGATTTCGGTCTTTTATAACCGTAGAATTGACCGTCCGGGTGAACCCGAGCTTAGGATCTTTCCCAAGTATGATGATCCGGAATTGCTAAAAGTAGGAAATCCCTATCTCAGGCCACAGTTTACCCAAACATTCGAGATGGCATACAGGCTTAAGTGGGAATCAGGCCTGGCTGCCATATCTGGTTATTACCGGACGATCAAGGACCCCTTCATGAGGGTTTACGGCATCGATACGACCAGTTTTTATTATGATGTGGTGAATAAAATATACCAGAACACCGGAAGCGCGGACCATACGGGGATTGAATTGTTACTGGAACAACAATTGATGGACTTCTGGCAATTAACCGCCAGCGGAAACCTCTACCAGAATGTGATTCATCCTTATACCGGCACGCTCCTGTTTCCCTACCAGAGGCCATTTAGTATTGAAAGAACTGTTGAGAAAACCTGGGATATAAAGATCAGCAACCAGTTCGCACTCCCCAGGCATTGGGAAATCCAATTGACCGCAGTCTACTTTGCACCAAAGAACATCCCCCAGGGAAGACAGTTGTCCAGGTCCTCCATAGATCTTGGGATCAGGAAAAAAGTCATCCAGGGAAAGGGAGATATTACCTTGAACTTCAGTGATATATTCAATCATTATGGGATTCGGCAGGAAATCAACGGGGATGGTGTAAATGTTATGTATGAGAACTGGTATGAGACACAGGTCCTGAGGATAGGATTCCGCTATAAATTCTGATAGCTGCAAAGAATTATGTAAATTACATGGCAAATAAACCATAAAAACCAGAAGCATGAAAAGGAGAAGTTTTGTAAAAATAAGTGCCGCAGGTACGATGGCTCTGCAGTTTCCACATATATTCGGTGCCTATGCCAGCGAAAAATTGGGGGACATACCGAAGCGTGTCCTTGGTAAAACCGGGGAAAACGTAACCGTACTCGGATTTGGCGGCATAGCCCTCAGGAACAATGGACAGGAATTTGCCAATGAATTGGTCGCGGCGGCATATGACCGGGGCATAAGTTATTATGATATAGCGCCTACCTACGGAGATTCCCAGGCATTATTGGGACCGGCATTTAAGCCTTACCGGAAGAAAAGTTTCCTGGCCTGCAAAACAACGCAAAGAGACCAGCAAGGATCGGAAAAGGAATTGCATGAATCACTGGAGCAATTGAAGACTGATCATATTGACCTATACCAGTTCCATGCACTCAGTAAAATGGAAGACCTGGATCAGATCTTTGGTCCCAGCGGAGCCATGGAAACTTTCCAGAAGGCACGTGATGCAGGCAAGATACGCTTCATAGGATTTTCTGCCCACAATGAGGCGGTTGCCCTGAAAGCAATGGACATGTTTGATTTTGATTCCATCCTGTATCCCATTAATTGTGTTTGCTGGTACAATGGTAATTTTGGTCCTAAAGTACTCGAAACTGCCAGGAAAAAGAACATGGGAATCATGGCCATCAAAGCCATTGCTAAAACAAGGTTATCCGGAGATGAGAAGTCCTATCCCAATTTATGGTATCACCCATACGAAGAGGATGAATTGATCGAGAAATCATTGCAATTCACCCTTTCAAAAGACATAACCGGCACCGTGCATGCAGGTGATTCCATCTTCCTGAAGAAAACGCTACAGTTTATTGAAGGAAAGAAAGAATTTTCAGCTCCTGACGAGGATGAGATCCTATCAATGATCAAGGATTTAAAACCCATTTTCACACATCCGGAAGCCTGATCCACTCGAAAAAATCCGGGTCAGACGGGATAGCCGACAGGCATGATATACATGGGTATTTCCTCCACTGGCAAGCCCAGTACCTGAATGGTGGCTTCATCATCAAAGGCCCCAATGGCACATGTTCCCAGTCCCAATGCCTCGGCCTGTAGGTATACATTCTGTGCAGAATGCCCTATGTCCATAGAGATATACCTTTGTCTTCCGCGTTCCCCATACCGCTCCACGACCCTGCTTTCAATGGCAATGTATATAAGGCTTGCCGGTGCAACACGGATCATTTCCCGGGGGTAGGCAGTATTGTAAAGATCTTCCCTGAGGTCTTTATCATGGATCTGCTTAAGGGAGTGTTCATCTGGTACAAAATGATAAAAACCTGATGGTATATCTGTGATATCACCTGCGATGAGGTAGATCTCCAGTGGGAATATTCCCCCGGCTGAGGGACAGGTCCTGTTTGCCTTACCGGTATAACGCTTACCGTGTTCCGGTTCTTTCCATCCATAAGCTGCCCACAAAATCTGTGAGATCTCCGAAATGGATAGCGGAGATTTTTGAAAAGACCTCCGGGAGCGCCTGAATATAAAAGTTTCTTCTAATGACAGATTACCACTGGTCCTGGGATGCGGAAGTTTTATATATCCTGACACAATAATGACTGGTTTTGGTATCTTCATAAAAATACACCAACGCTGAGCCAAAGTCAATAATTACTGGGGTTAATTCAAATAAAATATTTGATCCTCCACTTCGTCATTAAAGAGATAAACATGTGAATGTTTTTATCTAATATTGCCTCCTGGTATGAAAACTGAAGTTCCAAAGAAGAAGATTACCTTAACCGGACTGGGCAATGCGCTCAAGTTATACCGGTACATCCGGCCGTTCAGGGTGGAATTCGGGATTGGTCTGCTGTTTCTGTTTGGAGGCAGCCTCGCCAGTCTTGCTTTCCCGAAACTGCTGGGTGACCTGGTTAATTCAGGTACCAAGGGCAACCTGGCTGAATCCATTAACCGGATCGCACTCCTGCTTGTGGGCATTCTTGTGATCCAATCCGTTTTTTCGTATTTCCGCACTGTCCTCTTCGTGAATGTGACAGAAAAATCCCTGGCCAATTTGCGACAGGAGACCTACAACCATCTAATCAGGCTGCCCCTGAAATTTTTTGAACAAAGAAGGGTGGGGGAGTTAAACAGCCGCATTTCAGCCGATATTGCATTATTACAGGATACCTTGACATCTACACTTGCGGAATTCCTGAGACAGATTATCATCATTGTAGGTGGTATTAGCCTCCTGGTTTATACCTCCCTGGAACTGACCCTGTTTATGCTGGCCATCCTGCCCGCAATAGTCCTGATGGTTTTTTTCTTTGGAAGATTTATCAGGAAGTATTCCAAGCAGATGCAAAAGGAAGTAGCTGAATCCAATACCATTGTTGAAGAGACCCTTCAGGGCATCCGCAGTGTAAAAACCTTTACCAATGAATTCCTTGAAATGGGGCGTTACCGGGACAGGACGCTGGAAATTGCCAAACTGGGCATGAAGGGTGGACGGTACAGGGGTGCCTTCTACTCCTTTGTCATACTGGGCTTATTCGGGGCACTGGTGGCCGTCATATGGAAAGGTTCGGGACTGCTGGCCGAAGGTATTATCGATTCTGGAGAATTGTTTTCTTTTGTCCTGTATTCAGGATTTATCGGTGGTAATATTGGGGGACTGGCCAGTGTGATTACTCGCATTCAGCGGTTCATAGGTGCCACAGAAGATCTTTTTGAAATATTTGAGGTCGGAGAGGAAGAGATAGAGGAGATCCCTGAACTGGAACAGAAAGATGTGTTGAGCGGCAAGATCAGCCTGATAGACCTTTCCTTTACTTACCCATCCAGGCCTGAAGAAGAAGTATTGCACAAAATATGTATTCAAATTTCAGAAAACCAGCTCATTGCCCTGGTTGGTGCTTCTGGTGCCGGTAAATCAACACTCACATCCCTGCTGATGCGACTGCATGATCCAACGGCGGGTGAAATATGGTTTGACGGGAAAAGAAGCCAGGATATACCCCTTTCTGTCCTGAGAAAGCAGATAGCCCTGGTGCCCCAGGATATTTTTCTTTTCGGTGGAACCATCCGAGAAAACATAGGTTATGGTAAGCCCGGGGCGGATGATAAAGAGATATTTGAAGCAGCGGGGAAAGCCAATGCCATGGAGTTCATTGATCGGTTCCCGGAAAAACTGGAAACCCTGGTGGGGGAAAGGGGAACACAACTAAGCGGAGGACAAAGACAGAGAGTAGCCATTGCAAGGGCCGTTTTGAAAGATCCCAGAATATTGATTCTGGATGAGGCAACATCATCCCTGGATTCGGAATCGGAACGTCTTGTTCAGGATGCCCTCGAAAAGCTGATGTTTGGCCGGACCTCCATTGTTATTGCACACCGGCTTTCAACCATCCGTAAAGCGGACCAGATCCTTGTGCTTGACCAGGGCAGGCTGGTGGAAAAAGGCAGCCATGAAGAATTATTAAAACTGCCATCAGGTATCTACCGGAACCTGAGTGAGCTACAGTTCTCTCTATAGTCCGGACCTGTAAAAATCTGCCTCAAACCTCTTGGGTTCCCGGGGAAATAGTATTACTTTCATGGGATATTAATACCCAATCAATAATGAAAACCAATTTTTTTCTTGCCATTCTTTTAATCGCCATACCAGCATCTTTTTTTGCACAGGATAATCAAATTGTGCTTTACCCCGATTCTGCCAGACAGGAAATTAGCAGGCATATCTACGGACATTTTTCTGAACACCTGGGCCGATGTATATATGACGGTTACTGGGTTGAGGATGGTTCGGAGATACCCAACACAGGCCGGATAAGAACAGATGTAGTTGAAGCCTTAAAGGAAATGGGCATTCCGAACCTTCGCTGGCCGGGAGGCTGTTTTGCAGATGAGTACCACTGGATGGATGGAATTGGTCCCCGGGACAAGAGACCCACAATGATCAATACACACTGGGGTGGTGTGACAGAGGATAACAGTTTCGGGACACATGAATTCCTTGAATTATGCAGGCTTCTGGACTGTGAACCGGTCATATGTGGGAATATGGGGAGCGGAACGGTGAGGGAAATGTCCCAATGGGTGGAATACCTGAATTCTGAAAATATCAGTCCTATGACGAACCTAAGAAAAGAAAACGGTCAGGACCAACCTTTTGGCGTAAAATACTGGGGTGTCGGGAATGAGAACTGGGGCTGTGGGGGACGGATGACAGCAGAATATTATGCCAATGAACTCAGGAGGTACTCGGTATATTGTAAGAATTATGGTGAGAACAGGCTTTACAGGGTGGCCTGTGGTCCCAATACTGATGACTACCATTGGACAGAAACTCTTATGAAGGATCCCCAAACCCGGAGTTCGTTCCAGGGACTATCCCTGCATTATTACACTGTTAAGGGAGACTGGTCCAACAAGGGATCCGCTACAGACTTCAGCGAAGCAGACTGGTTTACCACGATGCAAAAAACATTGAAGATGGATGAATTCATCCAAAATCATTCAGCCATCATGGACAAGTATGATCCTGAAAAGACCAAGGGATTGATCGTGGATGAGTGGGGTAACTGGCACGATGTGGAACCCGGGACCAACCCAGGTTTTCTCTACCAGCAGAACACCCTGAGGGATGCCTTGGTGGCAGCAGTTAACCTGAACATTTTCAATAACCATTGCGCGAGGGTAAAGATGGCCAACATTGCACAAACCGTCAATGTCCTTCAGAGTGTGATATTAACGGACAGGGACCAGATGGTAAGGACCCCCACCTATTATGTATTTAAAATGTACAAAGTCCACCATGATGCCACCCTTATTCCCAGCAGGATCAGTTCAGAAGACTATACCCTGGAAGATCAATCCATTCCGGCCATTCATGCTTCCTGTTCAAAAGATAAATTTGGAAACATTCATCTCACCATGGCAAATCTGAACCCCAACAATGGTAAAAATATTGAATGTATTGTAGAGGGGAAGGAATCAATTAATGTCTCCAAAGTCGACATTATTACCGCTGGGAGTATGAATGCCTTCAATGATTTTGGTGAGAACGAGGGGGTTAATATAAGGTCTTTCGATGATGTATTCACCGAAGGAAATACCCTGACCATTAATATGCCACCCAAATCAATCATTCAGATAAGCATGAAATGATGAGGGGAGATGCCCTCCGGAAGTCTATCTGTTTTTTAATTGTTCGATGACTTTGCGCGTAGTCTCAATCCTTGATTGAAGTCCTTTTTTATACCAATATGCCCGATACTCAAGGTTTTCATTCGGTGCATCAAGTTCTGCCTCCAGCTCATTCAGGTATTTTTCATTTAACTCGAGGTAACTGGCACAGGTTTCCGGGTTCTCGAAACCATTTCCATTGATGGTCACATAAACCGGGGTTGTATGTGCGGCCTGGTTGAGACCTGCAAAACAACGTGCAGCAATCCATATTCCCTGCTCGACGGGTAGTTCCATCTGGATGTACAAATGCTCGGAAGACTGTCCGCCATCAGCGGGCGTCGCAGATCCTATTACTTTACCATGGGCAATGATCTCAAGCCGGGATAAGGGTACCTGCTCCCTGTGGCCATATCCATGTACCTTTATTGAGAGGGTTGTAGGCTTTTGGAGCTCAATCTGATCACCAGGAATATGGCCATTGATTGTGAAATCCAACATGGGTCCGGAAGAAACGAATGTATGGCCGGCTTTGACTTCCTGCTTCCATAAGTCGTAACTGAATTCTTTTCCCAGGTAAGTGTAGAATCTCACATTTCCTATCCTTGCATTCCAGGCCGGACCATCCACACCGAACCTGGGACCAATCCCACACCAGGGAAAGTCTGATCCGGCTGTTGCTGTCAGTTTGTAACCCAGGTCAAGGAAATGGTAATAATGCCTTGTCAGTAAGGGGCCACCTTCCACACAAAACTGCAGGATCTCCAGGAAATCCACCTTGTTCTCCAGCACATCCATGGTCATCCCACGATATCCGCTGAATGATTCCCCCTGGTGTGCATAGCCTGTAATGCCATTCAATTCATGGATGCGGTCTAAGACTTTATCATAATAGTAATAATCATCACTGTAGCGGACAAATTCGTCTGCCATCAGGGAAATGGTATGTCCCACCTGGTGTGTCCTGGGCTCTTCCTGTCCGGGAGACAAAACCCGGTCCTTCACAGCATATACGCCTTCATCCCCAAAGGCGAACTGCCCGAAATAGATATTCCGGAAATCGCCCATTTGCAGCAAAGCCCCGACATGGATATCCTCAGCTTCGATCCACTTAAGAATGTGTGGGTTTTCTCTGGGTGACCTCCTTAAATGGATATGCTCATCACCGGAATACCAGCCTGAGTCTGCCATATGTATCCATCTTTTCATGGAGAACATGAGGGTTTGTACATCTTCATCCATTTGAATTGTATGCACCTGATCCAGGTATTCCATTCCCTTGGACAGGGAAAGTTCATAATCTCCCAGGCCGAGGTTAAGGGAGAATTGTCCGTCTGCATAAAAGGAACTGTCAGGCTGGTAGCCGTAACCTTCCGGTCGGTCATTCCTTCCATACATTACGCCTATGGCCTCCGGGGGCAGGCCGGTCGTACTGCCATCTTTCGCTGAAACATGAATCCTGGCTGGAGTTTTATGATGTGTTTCTTCATCCAGGATGGTTATGTTCAGAATTGTTTCGTCTGTTTGGGCAAGGCATTGATTGGCAGGTGAAAGCAATATGCTGATCAGCATTGTTAGCACAGTATAACAGATATAGGATTTCATGTTGGTGTATTTTTAATTCAAAATACGGATATTTACTTAACATTTTCAATACACCAAGACAATGAGAAGACGGGAATTTGTCAAAACATCTTCTGTTTATGGATCCCTTGTGGGTTTTATTCCGCCTCTGGCCTATCCGGGAAAGCACGGTAGTGGTAGTACAGAAACATGGTTTGATAAACCTATGAGGTGGGCCCAGTTAACCCTGGTAGAAAATGATCCCGGACAGTATGATCCTGATTTCTGGCTGGATTATTTCAGCCGGACCCATTCAGATGCGGCCTGTTTGAGTGCAGGCGGGATTGTGGCCTATTATCCGACGAAAATTCCATTTCATCATCGCAGCCTATGGATGGGAGAGAGCGATCCCTTTGGTTACCTGGTAAAAGGATGCCGGGACAGGGATATGGTGGTAATCGCCCGGACCGATCCCCATGCTATCTGGCCCGATGCTTTTGATGCCCATCCCGAGTGGGCGGCAGTAGACCGGGAAGGCCATAAAAGAAGACACTGGTCCAATCCGGAGCTTCATGTTACCTGTGCCCTGGGTCCCTATAATTTTGAGTTTATGACCGGGGTCCATAGGGAGATCATGTCACTCTACTCAATCGATGGGATATTTTCCAACCGCTGGGCGGGACATGGGATCTGTTACTGTGATTCCTGCCAGCAGCTGTTTCAAGACTTCGCAAGTATGGCATTGCCTGAGTCAAACCAGCGCCTCGATCCCGTTTATCAGAAATGGAATGAATGGCGCAGGAAAAGGCTTTATGAACTGTGGCAGTTATGGGATGGAGAGATCCGGAAGATCAATCCAAATGCCCGCTTCATCCCGAATGGCTTTCCGGATAAAAGAATGGCCGGGGAACAATCGGATATTCTATTTACCGATCACCAGGCCCGCAGGGGCATGATCCCTCCCTGGACCAATGGCAAAAGGGCCAAGGAATACCGGGCCATTATGGGCAAGAAGCCTATTGGCGGGATATTCAGCATGGGATTGGAAGAGCCGTACCGCTGGAAGGATTCTGTCCAGAGTGAAGCCGAGGTACGCGTCTGGGTGGCAGATGGAACAGCCAATGGAATGCGGCCATGGTTTACAAAATTCTCAGGGACACTTTATGATGAAAGATGGCTTGGATATGTCGAGGATATCTATAAATGGCACCATAAGTCCGAGGCTTACCTGAGGAATGAGAAACCCATGGCCAATGTCGGAATGCTTTATTCAGAACAGACACAGCGTTTCTATGGAGGGGAGAAGCACCAGGAAAATTCGCGGAATCATGAAATGGGTATGTATCATGCGCTGATTGAGGCAAGGATCCCGTTTGAGATGGTCCATGAACAATATCTGGAAGCCAGTCAGGTTGACCATTTCAAAGTGTTGGTCCTGCCCAACATCGCAGCCCTGTCTGATCGGCAATGCCAGAAGCTCAGGGATTATGTGAGTAGGGGAGGTAGCTTGCTGGCAACATTCGAAACTTCTCTTTACAATGAGTTTGGGGAAAAAAGAGTTGACTTCGGACTGGCAGATATTTTCGGGGTATCATTCGACGATCAGGTAGAGGGGCCCATGAAGAATTCCTATCTGCGCTGCGAAAAAGAAAACGGGGAATATCACCCGGTACTGAATGGATTACATGATACCTCAAGGATCATTAATGGCATATACCGCCTGGATATTCAGGCTATCGAAACCTTTCCTTCACCGCTTACCCTGATTCCATCCTATCCGGATCTGCCAATGGAACATGTCTATCCAAGGGAGCCCAGGACCGATATCCGGGAGATTTACCTGCGTGAAATTGGCGGGGGCCGGGTTGTATATATACCCTGGGATATTGACAGGACCTTCTGGGAGATCCTGAATGTGGATCATGGAAAATTGATCAGGAATGCGCTGCAATGGGCACTGCGTAATGATCAGCCTGTGGAGGTCAGGGGGCAGGGGGTAATGGATGTAACCATCTGGCAGCAGAAAAAATCCATGACTGTACACTTGGTGAACCTAACGAATCCAATGATGATGAAAGGGCCATTCAGGGAGTTGATTCCCTTATCCGGACAGGTGATGATCATAAAGATACCTGCCGGAAAAAAAGTGACCGGGGCAAGACTTCTGGTTGCTGGGACGCGTCCGGAAATACACAAAAGCGGAGATACAATCAGCATAAATGTTCCACAAATACTTGATCACGAAGTAATTGCAATAGATCTTGAGTAAAACGAATTTGCACAAAATCATATGTTTAATCAAAATAATCATTATGTTTCTAACTAAAAACACATTCTGGTCCATGATGCTTTTTCTGGCCATTATAACTTCAGGCTGCCAGTCAAAGCAGGATAATTTCTCTGTCGGAGACATTGCCATTCTTCCAAAACCTGTTCATGTTGTGATGAACGATGACTTCTTCGAGATCACGAAAGACACGAAAATTATTGTTAATTATGATACGGGTCCCCTGGGTGACATGTTGGCAAAGCTTCTTTCACCTTCCATGGGTTTTGAATTGGCTGTAACAGATGACCGTCCGGGCCGAAACAGCATACAGCTGTCGCTGGATCCTTCCCTGGTGGAATTGGAGGAAGAAGGATACCAATTGAAGGTGGATAAAAAAGGGGTATTGATTGAAGCCCCTGCTGAAGCTGGGATCTTTTATGGCATGCAAACATTGCGGCAGCTGTTACCGGCGGAAGTATTTAGCGGGACCGCCGTAGAGAATCTTGGCTGGGCAGTGCCCTGTGTGGAGATAAAAGATTATCCCCGTTTCAAATGGCGCGGAATGCATTTGGATGTGTGTCGGCACTATATGCCGGTGGAATTTATCAAAAAATACATCGACCTGATAGCGATTCAGAAGTCGAACAGGCTGCACCTACATCTGACAGATGACCAGGGATGGAGGATTGAGATCAAGGAGTATCCGAAACTGGCTGAGATTTCGGCCTGGAGGGAAGAAACCATGGTCGGTCATTACCGCGACGAACCCAGGACATTTGATGGTAAGCCCCATGGCGGATTTTACAGCCATGATGAGATACGTGAGATCGTTGCCTATGCAGAAAAGAGATATGTCACTATCGTTCCGGAGATCGAGATGCCGGGCCATGCCCAGGCTGCACTGGCCGCCTATCCGGAAATATCATGCACCGGAGGACCTTTCAAGGTGAGTACCATATGGGGTATCCGCAATGAGGTGTTCTGTGCCGGGAATGAGAAAACCTTTGAATTCCTGGAGAATGTACTGCGGGAAGTCCTTGATCTTTTCCCTGGTGAATACATCCACGTAGGCGGCGACGAATGTCCCAAAGACCGTTGGGAAAATTGTCCCAAATGCCAGGCGCGTATCCAGGAGGAAGGCCTTCAGGATGAACATGAGTTGCAGAGTTATTTCATCACACGCATGCAGAAATACCTGGCTGCAAACAACCGGCGGTTGATCGGTTGGGATGAAATACTGGAAGGCGGACTGGCACCCAATGCCACGGTTATGTCCTGGAGGGGAGAGGAGGGAGGCATAGCGGCGGCAAAATCTGGACATGATGTGGTCATGACTCCATACGGTTATACTTATTTTGATTACTACCAGGCAGATCCAGAAAATGAACCCCTGGCCATTGGAGGATTTTTACCATTGGACACAGTCTATGCCTATAATCCAGTCCCGGCAGCTCTGACCGAACAACAGCAAGTGCATATTCTCGGGGTCCAGGGTCAGGTATGGACTGAATACATCCCAACTCCAGAGAAGGCTGAATATATGGCTTTTCCAAGAGCCTGTGCCATGGCAGAGATTGGCTGGACACCATTAGATCGAAAGGATTTTAATGAATTTTCAAAAACATTAGCCCATCACCTGAAACGCCTTGATTTCCTGAATGTCAATTACCGTAAATTATAGCTATGATGCTAAGACCTTTGCTGATCTTTAACAAGACCCTATCCTGCCTGCTTATCTGTATTGTATTGTTTTCCTTCCCTGCCATGGGACAGGTTGCACTGGTCGTGGATAAGGGGATACAAGGGCCTGCGCTCCACGGACTGATGAAACTTGAACAGGCGCTGCGATCAAAAGGTTTTATCGTAGAGCAAACTGATAAGGTTTTATCTGTAAAGACCGATTACCTTATTCTGGCTGGTGTGTCTATCCATGAGGGTCCCGCCGCAAGGAGGCTCAGGGTGGACAATGTTACCATGCCGGAAGGAGCCGAGGCATTGGTGGTGCAGAAAACGGAAATCCATGGCCGACCTGCACTGGTGCTTTGTGGTTCGGATGAAGTGGGACTGATGTATGCGGCCCTGGATGTGGCTGATCGCATTACTTGGTCCGATGCGAATGGTGATCCCTTTGAACATATCCGGGACACAAGAGAAAGTCCCGAAATGCTCGACAGGGCCGTTTCCATATATACCATGCAACGGAAGCATTTTGAACAATTTATGTTTGATACAATCCAGCTTGAGAAGTATTTCGACATGCTCGCGGAAAGCCGGATCAATAGTTTCGTAGTGATCTTTGGTTATGAAAATGGCGGATTTATGGCACCGGCCTACCCTTACTTTTTTAATGTCGATGAATTCCCGGATGTCAGCATGGTAGGTCTCAGTCCGGAACAACAGAAAGCAAATACAGCCGCTTTCAGACGTATGATCGGGATGGCCCACCGTCGGGGAATCAGATTCTGCCCTGCCTTCTGGGATCATATCTACCGGGGTGAGGTACAGGGTGGAGGGATACCAGGAGCTTCCGAAAAGGCCGGCAGCAGAACCCCACACCTGGTCTGGGGCGTGACAACTGAAAATTTGATTTCCTATAATAAGGCCGCACTCGGGAAGTTTATTCAAGTTTTTCCGGAAATAGATGCCATACAATTCAGAATTCACTGGGAATCCGGATTGACAAGGGAAGAGACACCGGGCTTCTGGCATGACATGTTTGTCTTTATCCAGGAAGCCCGGCCGGATCTTCGCATTGACCTGAGGGCTAAAGGATTGCCTGATGTGGTCATCGAAGATGCGATTTCAATGGGACTAAATTTTCGGATCACCACCAAATACTGGATGGAACAAATGGGACAGCCATTCCATCCCACACACATAAACACACAGAACCAGAAGGATAGACGCCATGGTTATGCGGATCTCCTGCAAAAGCCCCGGCGTTACCCCGTCCACTGGCGTCTGTGGAATGGTGGCACAACCCGTATGTTGCTTTGGGGAGATCCTGATTATGTACGCCGGTTTTGCGAAAGTGCACAAATTTATGAGGGCAACAGTTTTGAGATCAATGAAATGCTTGCCACCAAAATGCTTGGTGAGGATCATGATGTTCCCCCATTTGATCTGCTGAATCCGGAATATCAATATTATCAATACGAGTTTGAGCGCTACTGGCATTTTTACCAGGTATGGGGACGTGTCAGTTACCATCCGGATACACCTGCAGAGATATGGGAACGTGAATTTCATGAGCGGTTTGGTAAGGATGCAGGAACGGCTCTTATGCAGGGACTCCATCAGGCCAGCCAGGTCCTCCCCAGAATTGTGGCAGCGAGCTACCGTTACCGTAATTTTCCTACCACCCGAGGCTGGGCTGAAATGATGCGCCAGGATGATTTGCCTGTATTTGCTTCTGCTGAGGGCAGTGATATTCAGCAGTTCATGAACACAGAAGATCATACAAAAAGCCTGATCGACGGTACATCCTCCGCCAAACGTCGGCCAACCCTGACAAGCCGGTGGTTCAGCTCAACCTCAGAAAGTATCCTGGAGAAAGTCTCCCAGGCGGAGGGATCTCTGATATCGGAACCCGGCAAGGAATTTATTTCTACAGTTACCGACCTGAAGATTCTGGCACACCTTTCAGCTTATTATGCAAAGCGTCTGCTTGCCGCTGTTCAATACAACCTGTATCTGCAAACCGGTGACCTGTTTTCCCTGGATAATGCCATCGCACTGGAACAGGAGGCAAGGGAGGCATGGGCGGCAATTGTGTATGCAGCCAGGGATGTATATAACCAGGATCTGGCTTTTGGCGTCCACGATGTTGGATTCAGCAGGCATTGGTCCGAGGAATTGGATCTTCTGGATGAGGGACTGAAACAACTGAGAAAAGATCGCCAGAAAGCCCGGCCTCAGGTACAGGAGTCCGGTCCCTGGATAGCCCATGTGCCCGTCCGCAGTTTAATACCTGACCAATACCTTAAGATCCAGGCCACCATAGGCTCCCGGTTGGGAATCGATGGGGTGGATGTCCATGTCCGGATTGATGGCCGGCCTGAGACCTTTTCCATGAAAGGACTTGGGGATGGAATGTATGAAGTTACCATTCCTAGGGGAGAGGCAGGAACGATGGCTTATGTAATTGAAGCCAGGGATTCCCGAGGGATAAAAACCCTTTATCCGGAGGCCGGCTGGCAGGATCCCATCCCGGTTACGGTGAGTGATGACAGGCAGGGTCCGGAAATGAAGCTTGAAAGCGCAGCAACAGCTGCACCCGGAAGGGATCTGCAAATTCATGCCCTCGTGTCCGATCCGTCCGGGATACAGCAGGTACGTTTACGATATAGGCACCTTACCCAGTTTGAAGATTACGGGGTCGCAGAAATGCATCTGGATCCCGTCAGCGGCCTTTACCAGGCAACCATTCCCGGTGATTTTATCATCCCCGGATGGGATCTTATGTATTTTATTGAGGCAGTGGATTCCCTTGGGAATGGAACCATGATCCCTGACCTTGACCGAGAATTGCCCTATGTGATCGTTGAGATCAAATAAAAGTAAATCTTTAAAAGCATGAAAAAGATACAATGCCTGTTATTCCCGCAATGGCTGGTTTGGCTTTTTTTAGTATTCCTGGTTTGCCCTGTCTCTGCCTCATCACAGCATAAGGAGAGGCAACAGCAGATCTTGACAGATGGATGGATGGTCAGGGAGGTCGATGCAGACACATTGGATATAGAGAAATTGACCGGTGAACTGACCCGAAGTGACAGCCGGTGGATGAAGGTGGACAAGATGCCCCGGCAGGTAGCAGAAGTACTTCTGGAACATGGAAAGATACCTGATCCCCGCATCAGTCGGAATGCTGCAAAATGTACATGGGTATGGGAGACGGACTGGGTCTATGCGACACAGTTTAATACCCCGCCGGGGACTGGCCCTGTTTATCTGCGGTTTATGGGAGTGGACACAGAAGCATCTGTTTTTCTGAATGGGACATTGATCGGGAGATGTAATAATATGTATCGCAGGTATGGCTTCGATATCCGGACCTATATGCACCAAACGGGGGCGGAGAACCGCCTTCTGGTACTTTTCACAGGACCCGCAAAGTCCCTGGAACGTATAGAAGCTGAAAATGAAATCACCACCGGTCTACAGGCATACAAATATTTGCGCAAGTGCAGCCAGGATTTTAGTGAGTACCTGGGACCCAAACCAAACTTCATGAAAGTCGGGATCTTTCGTGATGTGATCCTGGATGTACCCGGAAGCGGCTGGATTGAGGATGTATATGTAAGACCGTTACTGAACAGCGATCTCACCGGTGGTAGTGTAAAGGTTAATTTGGAAATAGGTGGTAAACCCATGTCAGTACACTGGTTTTTTAAGGATAGAGAGGAATTGACCATAGCGGAGGGTACTGTTCCTGACATGAATAACGGCTTTGAATTTGAAGTTCCAGGACCAAATTTATGGTGGCCTCACACCCACGGTGAACCCTATTTATACACTTTGATGATAGAGATGCATGGTGAAGGAGAGATCCAGGATATCCGGGAAATGAAAGTTGGATTTCGTAAGGTAGAGCAGGTCCTATTGGATGAGGCAAGCGGGGATGCCCGTTTTGCTTTTAAGATCAACGGAAAGATGATCTTCCTGATGGGAGCGGGCTGGGCACCACTGGATGGTCTGACCCACCGGTGGGACCAGGAAAGGAGTGACCGGCAAATCGATATGGCCGTTCATGCCCATATGAATGTATTCCGCATGTGGGCCGGGGGCAATATTCCTCCTTCGTCATGGTATGATGAATGTGACCGGAGAGGTATCCTAGTCTGGCAGGATTTTTATTTCGGTTACGGGGTACATCCTTACGAGGATATAAAATTTAGAAAAAACGTGGAAATGGAACTGAAGGATATGATCATTCGGCTCCGGAACCACCCCAGTATTTTCCTGTGGACCGGAGGCAATGAGAATATTATGGGATGGGAGTTTGGCAAAGGGTATGTGCCCGCACCCGGCAGTGATCTTTTCGAATCCATGATGCCTGATCTGGTCAGGAAGCTTGATCCTGGCCGTCCCTATCATCCAAGTTCACCATATGGTGGTCCCCATAGCAATTATCCCCTGGAAGGAGACTGGCATGATTATACGACCCTGAAGATCGTTCCCCTGTCTTCAGTTCCGCTTTACACTTCCGAATTGTGCAGGGTAAGCGCCTATTCGTTGAAAAGCATGAAAAGGTTCTTAAGTGAGGAAGAACTCTGGCCTGATGGTTATTCATTTGCCGTAGATAAACCAGGAAAAATTGCCTGGCCGGAAATGTGGCAGTACCGTTCTGCCGGATCGGCCTGGCAGAAACTCGGCCATATCGAGGATTTTTGTGATCCCCAATCGGCAGCAGATCTGTCCCGGATCACAGGTATTGCCCATGGTGAATATCTGCAAAAGAGGGTAGAGCGCCAGCGGCGGGGAGTCCCTGACGGTGAGCCGGATGGAACACGACGATGCTGGGGCAACCAGGTCTGGAGGCTGAATGATGCATGGCCCATTGTTTATATGAGCCTGATTGATTATTATCTCGAACCAAAGATCCCCTATTATTATACCCGGCGTGCCTACCATCCGGTACTGGTGAGTTTCGAACAGACACCTGACAGGATCTGCACCTGGATAGTGAATGATTCCCCAAAGGCAGTGGATGGTATACTTCACCTGAAGAAAATGGATTTTCACGGTGAGGTGCTGGGTGAGCTGTCTGAGGATGTCCTTATCAATCCGGGTGAATCAAGACGTGTCCTGGATGCTGCCCCCCTGAGAACCATTGTATTTAACCGTGAGTTTCTTGTGGCGGAATTCAATGGACATGTACAGACCCTGCTACTGAATGGCGAACGATATCTTCAGCTGCCCGACGCCAATCTGATTGTCCGGACTACTAATGACGGAATAGAAATCTCTACCGATAAGTATGCCCGGCAGGTGACACTCGAAAATCTGGAAGGTGCAGGTGATATTTTTGAAGATAATTATTTCGATCTGGTTCCCGGACGGACAAAAAAGATTAAGGTAAGAACAGTTAAAGGATCTCAGAAAATACTGGTCAGCTCCCTCAATAGCCTTCCCGTCGAAATCATACATTAAGATCATTTATCTCACATACAGGTCATTACCGCGAATTATTTATTTTTAAGTTAAATTATTTATAAATAAGTTTGCACGACTAAAAAATAAATAATATCTTTACATCGTTATAACAAAAAAGGTGATCAAATGAAGAAAAGTGACCAGGTTTTTACGCTGACCAAAGCAGAAGAAAGGATCATGCAGATCCTGTGGGACCTAGACAAAGGTTTTATCAAGGATATCCAGGAGCACTTCCCCGATCCCAAACCACCCTATAACACCATTTCCACCATTGTCAGGGTGCTTGTGAAAAAGGAAATCATCTCCTTTAAAACCTATGGCGGGTCTTACCAGTACTTTCCGCTGATAAGCAGGGAAGATTACCGGACCGATCAGATGGGCAAACTGATGAAGAATTATTTCGGTAATTCCCTGAAGGAAGTGGTGCATTTTTTCTCAGAGAGGAAGGATATTGATGTAGGAGAGCTTGACGAAGCCCTCAGGATGCTGGAGGATTTGAAGAAGAAGAAATCCTGATACCGAGAAAAAAAACCTAAGCACAATGACCCGTTTTGTCATATACCTTTTTGAGACCGGGCTCTGCCTGAGCCTTCTCTACCTGGCATACTGGCTTTTCCTGAGGAAGGAGACCTATTTCAACTTCAACAGATTATTCCTTGTAGGCAGCATCATCCTGTCCCTGTCACTTCCCCTGGTACATTTGAATTTCATGATACGGCAGGAAAGTTCCATGGAGGAATCTGCTGCCGGCATTCTGAAATTCAGGAATTATTACCAGGAGCTGATCGGGATGATCGATGCTGACTACGGAGCTGAGCCGGGCATCCGGCATAGTTCTGTGGTGCAGGGAGGAGCTGGCGGAGCATTTGAGGGGATGGAAGGACTGGGAGAGGAGTCAGTGCTGAGTATTGACAGTAAAGATGAACCAGTGGCAACATGGGATGCAGGAAATCGCAGGTATTTTCCGGCACTGGTGATCCTGCTTATTTATCTGATAGGGGTTGCCTGGTTCCTGGTCCGGTTCATCTACCTGATCACCCGCCTTTTCCTTCTTGCCAGAAAGTATGGTTATACCAATTTTTCGGGATTCCGGATGGTCAGCCTGGAAGAGGATATTTCCCCCTTTTCCTTTTTCCGGTACCTGTATATCAATAAAAGTACCCTGTCGGAAGATGATCTTCATAATGTACTGGAGCATGAAAAGGCACATATCAGCCAGCGGCACTCGATTGATCACCTGTTTGCCCATGCCCTGGCAGTATTTCAATGGTTTAATCCGGTTGCGTGGCAAATCCGAAATGCCCTGAAAACCACGCATGAATTCATTGCCGACCGACAGGTCCTCGACAGGGGGTTTGCCCTGGTTGATTACCAGACCCTGCTGTTGAAACAGGTAATCGGCTATCATTCGGTGGAACTTGTAAATAATTTTAATTTGAAACCAATAAAAAAACGAATTGCCATGATGACAAAGATAAGATCAGGTAGACCGGCCAGGCTGAAGGCCATGCTGGTGATCCCCTTCGCAATTATTTTATTCATTCTTTTTGCAGATTTTACTGTAAAAGGACCGGACGATAATATGATGAACCTCCAAACACTGGTGAAGCAGCAGAGGATGGCCATGAAGATGGAAGGCTTATGGAAGAAAACGGGACCCGATGAAGCTGCTAAAATTCTGCTATTCAATGGAAACAGGGTAAGTATACTGGAGAATGGTTCCGCAATACGTGATTATTTCTGGCGGACGGAGGAAGATCAGATCATTTTTTCAGGCCGTGAAGAGGGACCGGGGACGGCACTGAGGTTCAGTGGAAGTGATAAGCAGATACAGATCTGGTGGAATGACATAGCAGCCACTGCTTATCAGAAAACAGCTTTTGACAATACGCTGGATCTCTTCCTGGAAAATCAGGGAATGAGCATTGAGCTTCCCATGATATCCAAATACAGGATACTGGAAAAGCAGGACCTGGTTTATAAGATCTGCCTTGGATTTAACAAGGAAGATAAAATCGCCCTCACTTTCAACAATGAGAAGATCTCCATGGATCAACTGGCTGGAAAGGTAAACGCAGAACGGGCCAGGCATAATAAACTGGATGTGAATAAGCTGACTGGAGTGCTGTATGCCGATAAGAATGTCCCGATGAAGGAGGTCGCCGGTCTTCGACAGAAACTCAGGGAGATAAATGCATTGAAACTGGCCGATGCAGGCTATCCACATAAGTCAGGGATGGATGTCTCACCGGTCCTTTATCATACCATTGCCCTTCCACGCTTGCTTCCCCCCATGGATGCCAAGATTATGGATAAGGAGGAGGTGGAGAAAATGGGGACTGCCCTTCATGTGATTGATCTGTCGGCGAGGAACAGTACCCCTGCAGATGTACATAAGGGACTTACCGAATTCATCAAACAGCATGACGGAGGAAAGTATGTATTCTCCCTTGAGTATGATAATAAGATACCATACGGGCAGTATATTGAGGCAGTGGATATGGTGTTCTCCGTTGTTTATGAATTCCGTGATAAGCAGGCAGCGAAGGAACACGGGGTTAAGTATACTGAGCTGGGACCCGACCTTCAGAATAAGATCAAGAAAGCATATCCCATGGCCCTGTCAGAGGCCTGGAGCGGAAGCTGACAAACATCAGAAACACAAAAAATGGCCGGGCAATTTGCCTGGCCTTTTTTGTTTTATTCATGACCGAATATTATGAGATTAATTCTGGATTGATATCTTTGTAAGCTAGCCTTAAATCACCGCAAAAACCCAGACATGCTGCTAAAGACTATAGATATCCTAATCATTCTAGTTTATCTTTCGACCACCGTTTTCATTGGACTCTGGGTAAGAAAAAGGGCCATGCGGAGCAAAGATGCCTACCTGCTGGGCGGGAAGACTCTCCCGTGGTACCTTCTGGGACTTTCAAATGCTTCCGGGATGTTCGATATTTCCGGAACCATGTGGCTCGTAGCTATAGGATTTGTTTATGGCCTGAAAAGCATTTTCCTTCCCTGGCTATGGCCGGTATTCAACCAGGTTTTCCTGATGGTTTATCTATCCATGTGGCTTCGCCGATCCAATGTTACAACAGGAGCGGAATGGATGGCTACCCGTTTTGGATCCCTGAGAGATGCAAGGAAGACCCATGTAATTGTAGTGATCTTTGCCCTGATCAGCTGCCTGGGTTTCCTGGCTTACGGTTTTATCGGACTGGGAAAGTTCATAGAAATCTTCATCCCCTGGGAAATGGTTTCCCCTTTCATACCCTTTGATGTTAGACCGGAACATGTTCCCCATGTCTATGGCATAGTTTTCACCCTGTTTGCGGTATTCTATACAGTCATCGGGGGGATGACCAGCATTGTCTGGGCAGACCTTATCCAATACATCATTATGACCGTTTCAGCCATCATCATTGGAGTCATTGCCATGAGAGAACTGGCTGGAAATACCCTGAATGTACCGGATGGATGGTTTAACCCGCTCTTTGGCTGGAAACTAAATCTTGACTGGACTGGTATCATAGACGAGGTAAATGAAAAGATAAGGACTGACGGTTATTCATTGTTCACCATATTTTTCATGATGATGGTATTCAAGGGTATCCTGGTTTCTATTGCGGGTCCACTACCAAATTACGATATGCAAAAGATCCTTTCGACACGATCACCCAGGGATGCGGCCAAAATGAGTGGTTTTGTATCCGTTATTTTAATGCCGGTCAGGTACATTATGATAACCGGATTTGTGGTACTTGGATTACTCTATTATGACCAGTTGGACCTGATTGTTGGGAACAGGATCGATTTTGAACAGATTCTGCCATCTGCTATCAGCCAGTTTGTGCCTGTGGGACTTCTGGGACTATTGCTTGCCGGATTACTGGCAGCCTTTATGTCAACCTTTGCCGGGACCCTGAATGCAGCCCAGGCATACCTGACCAACGATATTTACCTGAAATATATTAAACCGAAGGCCAATAATCGGCAGATCCGGAATGTCAATTACCTGGCCGGTGTTTCAACGGTGATCATCAGTGTCATTTTCGGGTTTTATTCGAAAGATGTAAATAGTTTACTGCTGTGGATCGTATCATCTCTCTGGGGAGCCTATCTCGCAGCCAATCTACTTAAATGGCATTGGTGGAGGTTCAATGGAAACGGGTTTTTCTGGGGAATGATTTCAGGCATGATCCCTGCCCTTGTATTTCCGTCCCTGTTCTCGAAAACCTTAGACCTGTATTATTTCCCACTTATTCTGGTCATCTCTGTCGTAGGATGTATCGCAGGTACCTATGCTTCACCTTCAACCGATGAAGAAACACTAAAATCATTCTATCGCACTGTTAACCCCTGGGGATTCTGGGGACCCATCCGTGAAAAGGTCATGCAGGAGGATCCTGAATTCATTCCCAATAGGAGTTTCAAGATGGACATGTTCAATATCAGCATAGGTACCATAGCTCAGACCCTGCTGGTCCTGGCACCCATGTACATGGTGTTGAGAAAAAACATACCCCTGTTTATATGTCTTGCAGTCATAACCGTATGTGTATTTATCATGAAGCGGACATGGTGGGACCGCCTCCCCGAGGATTAATTATGAACCATTGAGAACTGCTTATGGTTTTTGTGTGGCAATGATGTATCGGTGCTCTCCGGCAATGTTTTTCCAGGGCCAGATCTTGTTGCGCCACCATTCATCTTCCGTGGATTTGGGATTAATGTCCATACCGCCTGCATTGCTGGATCCAGGCTGGTTAAAATCCAGCTTAAAGTTATTGAAATATATACCGAATGGCTGGTTTTCCCCATCATTCAGGTTCCAGACACCGAGGTTGATAATAAACCGGTCAATATCCAGTTCCCCGAATGATAATCCCTCACTGTGAGCGTCATGATCTTCCTTGATGTTTAGGAGGCATTCATTCCAGGTATCGGTCCGGTTGTTCATTCCCAATTGAACCGTAGGCACACTGCGGGACTTACTATACTGTCCACCAATATTCACCCAGATCCTGTTTACTGAATACATAAGGTTCAGGACCTTGTTGCTGTGGGAATATCCTTCTATCCATACATAAGCACCGCAATAACCCTTCATATCCGTGTGCTTTCCGTCGATATAATAGTTGAACCGGAGTGATGGCCAGAGGCCCTTTTCCAATTCAACTGCCTGGCATAGCCGGTTAATATCCTGGGGAAGGCGGTCCTGTCCAGGAGCCATGTACCCCCGTTTTCTTGTAAAAAGATAAAGGGAAGGCGCGTCTGCATTCCCGGGGGAAGGCCGGATCTCACATAAATTTGAAGGGTCTTTGTCTTCCTGGTAAACGAATCTCCTTGCCCATCCATTCAATCCATTTTTGAAATCCCCGTTTATGATTCTGTCTGCAGCCGGGATTTCCCATTTGTACTGAAGCCAAAGGGGATAGGACTTTTCATCTAATGCCGGAAACTGAGAGGGATAATCAAATACCTCTTCGGTGACCGTTTTGTATTGTATGGAAGCCTCGGTGCTCCGGATATGTACCATGGCTATCCCCTGTGTGGGGCCGCCGAAAAAATCCTCTTCACCAAAAGCGCGCGGACGGTAACCTGCAGCCGGAAGGTTTATCAGTTGAATTCCCCGGTAGGAAACAGCTGTCTTAAAGGAAGCCCTTACAGGGATATGCACATGCCCGCTCAGGCAGTATTTTACATTGCCATATCTGGAGAGGATCTCCAGAAAGGTACGTTTGACAAAGACAGATTCGGCATAGTTGATATGGGGTGATATTCCTGCAGGATGGACAGGCACATGCTGGAATACCATGGTAGGTCTGTCCCGGAATTTTTCCAGATCCCGCTCAAGCCAGTCAAAATAATGCGGATGTGTCTCCCAGAAACCTGATCGCAGTGGATCTGGCCAGACCACAAAATGCCAGTCCCCTGCATTAAAGGAGTACAGCAGTTTATCCAGCCCATTGATTGCTTTTTGTGCTGCGATAAAATGATTAAAAGCCTGCATGTTGTAACCTGGACCGAATTCAGCGCGGAGCAGAGTTTCATGGTTCCCAATTCCATAGATAACAGGGGATTTCAATTCGGACAGGAAGGTATTCATCTGCCTCAGGTCCTTTTCATACCCCCATTTGTCACATACATCTCCGATGACGATCGTGAACAGAGGTTTAAAATCCAGCTTATTGGCGAGGTCAACACTTTCCTGGATAAAGGCATTGTGGATCTTCATCCGGGTATCCAGCTGTTTCTCGTCATCAGGATTTCCTCCCTGGGGATCTGCCATGGCAATGAAATCAAAATCATCTCCTGGCTCACGAGCTCCGAAATCGGAAAGAGAGATTTCTCCTATTTCTTTGTCCAACAATAAATTAGCCCTGATCATCAGCCCGTCGCATTCGAGTTCCACCTCATCATTATCAACCAACTCAGAGATCCGGAACTGCCATTTGTTTCTACCCTGAAAATAGATACTGGTATTGGCAGAGGCATTGGCAAGCCAGAGTACGATTATTTCTTTGTCATTTCCAGGCAGATGCACTTCATAAGTATAAAGATCCCCGCTGAATTCGTCCTCATCCTGTTCGAAAAAGTAGGATTTAATTCTCCGGATCTCAGCGTCCTTTACCCTGATTTTCCCGCTATGAAAAATGGGCTCCTTATCAGGATGGTCTTTCAACTCTATACGTACGATGATAAGCCCTTCCAGGGATATTGCATCATCCAGGCTCAGAATTTTCCCGTAGTCAAATAGGGGCAGAGGAGTGCTGATTGGACCGGCATTCAATCCGGCGTTCTTGGATGCGGCCAGTGCAGCTGAACCCAATCCTAGTCCCCTGATAAAACTTCTTCTCTTCATGATAAACAAATGTAAACATTTTAAGGGCTGCATTTTAAGTGTTGCCGGAATGTATATCTGATTTTCTATATTTGATAAACCTTTGCACTCTCTATCATGAAACAACCTCAGACGAATCGTAGATCAGTCCTTTATTGGACCTGCCTGTTAATGGCTTTTATGATTGGTTGCAGTCCCTCAAGCGAACCAAAAACAGGTCCTAATATTATTTTTATCATGGCAGACGATCTGGGCATTGGTGACCTGGGCTGCTATGGTCAGGAGATCATTCAGACCCCCAATATTGACAGACTGGCATTATCGGGCATGAGGTTTACACAGCATTATGCCGGCAATACCGTTTGTGCTCCTTCACGATGTGCCTTGATGACAGGGTATCATATGGGACACGCTGAAGTGCGGGGAAACCGCCAGGCAGAACCTTCCGGGCAGTGGCCGATATCTCTGGGGACTGAAACAGTGGCCGGATTGCTTAAGTCTGCAGGTTACCGAACAGCCATGATCGGTAAATGGGGACTGGGTATTGAGAACTCTACCGGTGATCCCTTGAAACATGGTTTTGATAGTTATTATGGTTATCTCGACCAGGTGCTTGCACATAATTATTACCCGGAATACCTCCTGAGGAATGGTGAGAGGGAATACCTTGACAACGAGGTCCACTACCTGGATACCTCCTTCTGGCATAAGGGACTTGGTAGCTATGCCACGCACAAATCAGAATACTCCCATGACCTATTCCTGGAGGAGGCCCTGTGGTACCTTGATGAAAACCATGAAGGGCCGTTTTTCCTATACCTTCCATTTACCGTTCCTCACGATAATGGAGAAGCACCTGAGGGTGAACGTATGGAGGTTCCAGGCTTGGGGATGTATGCTGAAAAAGATTGGCCCGGTGATACCAGACGGTATGCTGCCAAGATAACCAGAATGGACAGGGGCGTCGGAATGATCATGGAAAAACTGGACGAACTGGGCATTGAAGGCAATACCATTGTATTTTTCACCAGTGATAACGGTCCCATGCCAGGAGAAGAGTTTACGGAATTCTTCAACTCGAATGGTATTTACAGAGGTGGGAAGCGAGATGTTTATGAAGGAGGGATACGGGTCCCCTTGATCGTGGCCTGGAAAGGAACCATAAAGCCTGAGAGGATCTCAGGACATTTAAGTGCTTTTTGGGACTTCCTGCCAACAGTTTGTGACCTTGCAGGGATTGATACACCTGCAGGCTTGGATGGCATTTCCTATCTGCCTGAATTAGTAGGAAATGATCAGTCCAGCCATGAGTATTTGTACTGGGAGTTTTCTGAGCTTGGTGGAAAGCAAGCCATCCGACAGGGGAAGTGGAAGCTGGTAAAAAATGATTGTTTCCGGCAGGATGGGGGAGAGCAGGAGTTATTTGACCTGGATCATGACCCTGGTGAGATGAAAGACCTTTCGGAAGAATACCCGGAACTGGTAAAGGAACTCAGTGAACAAATGAAAAGTGTCCGTACAGAATCAGAGATCTTCCCTTTCTATGAAAGATAGAATGCAGGCTACAGGCAAGACCTAAGCCCTCCAGGGCCTTTTCCTTCCGGTCACTTGATCAAGTGCACTAAGGGCGATATTCACATCATCGATGATCTGGAAATCATACATGCCAGCACAAATAAAATCTGCTCCGTTATTAAATGAATACGGGAAAGCTTCTTCCGGTTTTATAGCTCCGGCTGCAAGTGTTTTAAAGGCAATCCACGGTTTTTCGAGGCCTTCCATATAGCGGATGGTCTCCTCCGGATCATAACAGTAAATATTATCATGCCAGGTTGGATGTTTGGCTGACCAGTAGTTATGTGTATGCAGGGTCTTCATCCAGAAATCATGTTCGAGTCCAAGCTCAACACATTTCTTAATGGTCTCTATTTTATGGGCGCCTATTCCCATCGGTAATCCGTTTTCCTTTACCAGGTCCATTATTTTTACCAGCTTGTCAACCTGATTATTCTCGATATAGTAATCTGCTGACTCTCCCTGTATATAACATGCAGTGGCTCCCATGTCGATGGCGTACTTCACCAGATCCATATATTTTTCGAAATCCATGGGTTGTGAACCCTTATCTGAATATTCCAGTCCTGCGCAATCTGAAATAAACTGGATTTCCCCGTAACCGTCTTTCCAGTATTCTTCCATGATGGGCATTACGATAGGGTGGGAAAGAATGGTATTCACGCCTGATTGCTCGGCGAGCATGAGGGTCCTGAATATCCTGTCCTTTTGATGGTAATTCAGAACAAGGGATGAAACATAGATGAGGTCCCTGGAATGCACATATCCGCTGAGTAAATTACCCCCCAGGATCAGCTTGGAAGTACTCATGCTGCCCAGGTTTCCATGGGGAAGGGGCCCTTTGAGCAAATCTGTTTCCTCGGTAAATTGTTTACCCATCAGTCCCCTGAGACTGCTATTATCAGAACCCGTCATGACACTTTTAACATATTTCTGTGTCGGTCCGGATGCACTATCCACAAGATTCTGTTCCTCCAGGCTGCTCATCCGGGTTCTGGCCAGGGCTCCGTATACAATGGCCCCCAGGAAGGGAACGGTTGCAAGGTGTTTTAATACTTCCCTGCGGCGTATCCCGTTCACATCGGCTTTGGTCACTCCGGGATCGGGCTGGCCATGATCCATCTTATGCATTGCCTGGTTTGAATAATTTTTCAGCAATGCATCAATACCCAGGAATTTACCTGTGGGAAAGAACATCAACATAAGGAGGGCAAGAATCTCCACCAGGTCCTTACTGATAATGAAATAAGCACCTTCCCTGGCAAATCCGGGTTCCGTAAATATCGGAGGATGGGAGATATAGAATGTAAATAACAGAATAATTCCGGCCAGTTGGGCAATCCGTGTGAAAAGTCCCAGGAAAAGCCCGAGGCCGATCAGGATCAGCGCCCAGGTATTCAAAACATTAATGATTGAGACCAGCTCACTGTTTCCCATGGCCTGGAATAATCCGGACAAGGGACCAGTGGCACTTTGCAGGTATCCCGCGGCGCTCCATGAAGGATCAAACAGTTTCGTTAGTCCCTCATAAAGGAAATGCCAACCAATGGCGATCCTGAGTATTGACAAAAATGTATAGGCTAGTTTTTGCCGTTTGCCGGAAATATCTGCTGTTTTCTTCATATCCATTAATAAATCCTCTGAATTACTTGAGACGGATGGGGTACATAAGTTATTTCCGAAATTTAAACCATACATCTGAATAATCAAACCATTATGGTAAATTGATGAGTATACGAGACCTTTTGTTAAGGGAATCCGCTAAATTTGGTAATTCTTGTCCTTAATTATCGTTTAACTCGAGTTATACATTATTAAACACAATCAAAATGAAACACTTATCTCTTTACCTGTTAATGCTGATGTTCCTTTTTTCCTGTGGTCCTTCCGGACCGGAAACCATAAGCCTGTTTAACGGCGTTGATCTAACCGGCTGGCATATCGATATCCCTGCAAAGGATATTAATCCGGATACAGCCAATGCATTTGTCGTTCGTGATTCAATGCTGGTAAGCCTGGGTGATCCCAATGGTCATTTGATAACTGATTCTGTCTTTAAGAATTACCGCCTGGAAGTGGAATACAGGTTTGCAGGGGAACCTGGGAATTGTGGAGTGCTGGTGCATGCGTCGACGCCAAGGGCATTATATGAAATGTTCCCCAAATCGCTGGAAGTGCAGATGTTTCATGAAAATGCAGGTGATTTTTGGTGCATTGTTGAAGATATCTCCGTTCCTGATATGCTAGATCGCCGTGGACCAAAAGAAGAATGGGGCATTACAGAAGGCAAAAAACGCAGAATACTAAACCTTACTGATGGATCTGAAAATCCGGTAGGTGAATGGAATACCATGGTAATTGAGTGTTTTGCCAAAGAAATAAAAATCTGGGTAAACGATGACCTGGTGAATCATGGATTTGATTGTACTGCCGACAAAGGACAGATAGCCCTGCAAGCGGAGGGTTCCGAAGTTGAATTCAGGAAATTGGAACTTACTCCCATTTTTGCTTTAACTGAAACGGCTGAATAACAATCAATATTTATCATAGTACTATGGCTTCTACTGTTCATAGTGTTCCATAGTTTTCCTCCATTTGTTGCCAATCATATTTTTGATCTTAAATAACAAAATATGGTAGGAATATGAATAATAGATAGCAATGTACCTATCCTGGCAGAATTGACGGCATAAGCAAACTGGATGGCATATATTCCTACGTTCGGGCACATTCAGCATTAGCAACAACTAAAAGAAAACACTTATAAAAACTATTTTGACTATAGGAGCAGAAGGGATATAAAGGAAACTATTCGCAAAAGAATTGCATTCTATGTTTAGGATCAGGTTTTTTCCCTGTCTCAAGATGATAAATATATATGACTTTCTTTACTGCATAATGGAATGAAACAAAAAGAAAATTTAGGCATTTTTTCATTTTTAATTTTCGGTATATTATGTGTCGAAATTGTAGTAGCACAACCATCAGCACAGATTTGGGATAGTGCCAGAATTAAGTTAGAATTTGGACATACGTCAGAAAAACAGACAGAACATCAGGTCAGGTTTATCAATGCTTCCAAAGAACTTAAGGTATCCCTACCTGTTGGCATCAATACAGAAAATGATGATACAATTTCTGATGAATCCTATATTCATTACGGTCAGGGTGATATAGATGAATTATATGTAAATGTGTCCTGGCATACTCCCGAAATGGCTTTTAGAAGAATCGGGTTGCCTAATACAAACATGTGGAAATACTTCTTTGATAATGGGTCACCCGGGCAGTCAGAGCGATTGCTGAAGGATCCCTGGTGCCAGCCGGATGCACCTATCCTTACGATACAATTAAATGCTGAAGGTACCCGTGGGTTTTCGATAGGTATGCTGCAACTGCTGCAACAGGGTGCGATGTGGTTACCTGAACTAGATATATACATTTCTTTGGACAAAAATCCTATTAATTTTGAAGAATACTTGGCCTCATTAACAGGTCAGCGTGTTCTGGAACGTATTAAGATGGAGCCTGATGCTACTCTTGAAGAGTTCAAAACCCGTTGGACTGATTTCGGAAATCCATTGATCTCGGATCTTTCCTGGGAAAACTGGCAGACTAAATGGATGGGAACAACCGGACATCTAATTCTAACTGCAGCCGCACACGGCTCAATTTATAAATTTGCAATCGACCGATATGGGAATGTGAGACCCGATTTTGCTTCGCCTCATATATTCAGTTTGGATCTTTCCTGGAAAGACAGTAAATGGGAGATGCAAAAAATTGAAAATGGCCTTCCGGTTATTATCACCGAGTTGAAAAAGAATGGCCGGTATTGTCATATCGAACAGTTAGCTGCTCCCTTAATTACACGTAAGGATGCAATTGGCGGTTACCTGCCCAGTTTATTGCTCTCAAAGATCAAGTTTACGGGAGAACCCGGGTCTTTGAATTTTGAGATCAGTTTTAACAACCAGGCAAAAGATCGGCAATTGCAATTGGAAGATTCGGGGATTGGCAGTTGGATGATTACCGATAAACAGACGGGAAACATTGTGCTGATGCTGCACACCGAAAGCGCTTTAACAATGAAAGACCTTCACTCTTCAACCCTTGAAAATGGACAACAAGTTTCCTTGACTATTTCAGGAAATCTTGCCCCGGACAAATCCTGTGAATTCATTATCAAACTTCCCTCGCCAGGAGTGGAACCTGCACAGATCAATCAGCTCAAAGAAATTGGTTTTACATCAGCAAAAAAAGAGGCAGAAAAATACTGGAACGGGTGGTTGGATAAAGGAGCCTGGTTTGAAGTTCCCGAAGAAAAAGTCAACCAGTTGTTTCGTGCTAATTTATGGCATGCACTGGTATTACCACGACACACGATAGGAAGTGCTAATGAGCCTCACATGGATATCCCATACGCAAATACTGCCTATGGTCAAAAAAATGCGGACTGGCCAATTAATCAGGCGGTGTATGTGGATTATATGATCTACGGATTAAGAGGTTATGAAGAAGTAGCTGAAAATGAACTGATGGCTATGTTTAAAACACAACAACAACCCAATGGAAGAATAGGGGGTTATGCCGATTGGGGTGTTTATTCGCCTGGACAATTGTACGCCATCGCTCAAAATTATTTACTTTCCCGAAATAACAGACAATTTGAACGGCTACTGCCATATGCTTTAAAAACAATGGAATGGTGCCTTTCACAGATCACCAAAGCCAGAAATGGAGAGAACAACCATTCTGGATTGATTCTCGCGGCCCTTAATGATTTAAGTCCTGCAAAACACGAGTGGGCATTTACACAGGCCTATTTTGCAGGGGGGCTGGAACTATTTGGTAGAGCGTTGACTATTTATGGTCATGAACGTGCAAATGAAGTATCGGAAGTGGCTGCTGGAATGCAAATGGATTTGGTAAATGCATTTTCAAAAACCAGTGTTAAATCACCGGTTGTACAACTGGCCGATGGTACTTGGATCAATTACATTTCAACTGATGCAATGACTCCCCGACGGATCATAGATCAGTGGTATCCGACAGATGTTGATACCGGACCATTGCATCTTTCACGTCTGGGCGTGTTCGAACCTGATAGTTGGCAGACTACAGCTATGCTTAATGATTATGAGGATAATCTGTTTTTTAAGAATCAGGGAGCCGCAAACGAACCTGTCTATATCCCACAGGCAAATACATACTTGCTGAGGGATGAACCTAAAGCTGTCATACGATCATTTTACAGTATGACGGCTTGTGCATTTTCACATGAACAGTTAACTTCTCTCGAACACCGCTGGGCACATCCGGTTTATTATGGTCCCCCCAGTACGGATGGAGCATGGTTCGAGATTTATAGAAAAATGCTGTTAAATGAATGGGGTATGGATACCTTGTTTATCGGTCAGGCTATACCCCGTAACTGGTTGACTTCTGGGAAAAAAGTAATTGTGAAAAATGCCCCTTCATATTTTGGCCCGGTTTCCTTTATTATTGAAGGAGTAAATTCTGAAAATGAAATAATTGCGGATATAGATCTTTCAGACCGGAACCTGCCTGAAGTATTGCTTATTAGGTTTAGGCATCCGGAATCACTTCTAATCCGGTCGGTCTGGGTAAATGGCGAACCCTGGAAAGATTTCTCCATAGAAAAAGAGATGATCAGAATTATAAAACCTCAAGAGTTGAAACTGGAAATAAAAGCAAGGTACGAATTATAAAATCCACCATTCAGATGTTTTGACAGGTGTGCGATATTGCATAGTATAATTAGATGGCTCTGGAAAGACAAGCTCTAAAATCAGTTGCTAACACGCAATAAAAAACAGTGGGCACTATTACTAAATTTGAACGATATAATTCTGATAAAAAGCTTGGTATCTAGATAGCAAGGAACTCCGGAATGCCCAATATTTCTTATTGCCCCCGTCATACGTTCATTTGCTCCTACTTGATTCGGTCTTGAAAATGAAGTAACTTGCAGTAACCAACCGTACTAAAATGCCAAATAATTCAAACCGACTATCCCGGTTCTGGCAGGAATTAAAAAGGCGCAAAGTCATTTATGTGATCACCGTTTATGCTTCTGCCGCATTTGTGATCATTGAGCTGGTCAACAATGTAGTTGAACCATTGAACCTCCCTGAACGCACGCCTACTATCGTGATCATTATCCTGGTGATAGGATTCCCTATCGCTGTAATAATGTCCTGGATCTTTGACCTGACCCCGAAGGGCATGGAGAGGACAAAACCTTTATCAGTGGTCCAGGAAGGTGAAGGGCCGGTATCACAAAATAGATGGAAGATCGCCACTTATGTTAGCATTGCTGTGATCATCGGGTTGATCATCCTGAACCTGGTAGGACGACCCACCATGCTGAGGGCCGGTGATATTAAATCCCTGGTAGTACTTCCGTTTGAAAATTTCACCGGTGATGACCAGCTGGAAAATGTGGTATCCGGCATGCACGCTATGCTGGTTGGTGATATGGGCCGGATCAGCGAAGTAAGGGTCTTGGGTAAAACAACATCCAATGTATATAAGGATGTGGATATATCAGCTAGTGAAATTGCATCTGAATTAAATGTGGATGCTGTTGTAGAAGCCAGTGTGATGTGCTTTGGTGACACCGTTTGTATGCAGTTCCGGCTCGTGCGAACCACAGGAGAGGAAGAGCAGCTCTGGATCGCCGATTACAAAGAGGACAAAAGCCAGATTTTTAACCTCTATAATCAGATAACCAAACAGATTGCCGATGAGATAATGATAGAATTAACACCTGAAGAAGAGCGAATATTTGCAAAGTCAAGAACAGTTGACAGGGATGCCTATGATGCTTTTGTAAGGAGTTATCAATACTGGGATGATCTCAGCCTGGAATCCCTCAACAAGGCCCTGGATTATCTTAACCTGGCCAGTGAAAAGGATCCTGACTTTGCCCCTATATATTCTGGTCTCGCTCAGGTATGGGTTGGATTGGCGCAGATGGGATTTGCAGCACCCGAAGTAGCTGGACCGAAAATATTCGAGAACCTCAACAAAGCCATTGAACTTGATCCTGACTTTCCTGATTCACATTTTATTCGTGGTATAATAGCTGTATGGACTGAATGGGACTGGGAAAAGGGGGAAAAGGAATTCCTGAAAGCCATTGCCATCAATACGAACAATGCCATGTCCAGGATCTATTATGCACATCTCTTAATGATCCTGAAAAGATACGACGAGGCACATTTTCATTCCCAAATGGCGGCTGAATTGGATCCCATGAACCCAATGGTACTGGCATTAAGTGCCATGGTGGATGAGCATGGCAGAATTCAACAATCATTGGAAAAAAGTAAAAATGCACTTGAAATCGATCCGGAGCACCATTTTGCATTGCTCGCTTATGCCGAAGCTACTTATTTCAATGGTGATTATAAGCGTTCTATAGAGACAGAGCTTAAAACCTGGCCAGGATTAAATGATGAAGCCAAAGAGGACATCATGGCAGTATTCCAGGACAAGGGCTATGTAGAGGCTATTCTTACTATGCTTGCTTATGTGGAAGAATATGCCAGAACAAATTACGTAGGCAATTTTGAATTGGGTGAGTATTATTGGAAAGCAGGTGACCTGGATAGATCTATCGAATATTTTATAAAAGCATATGAAATGCATGACCCAATGATGCCCTACATTACTCTATCAGAAATTGGATTTGACGACATAAAGGATGATCCCAGGATCATTTCCATTATTGAGGAAATGAACCTTCCTTTTGAGGCACCTGATTGAGAATTAGTTTTCCGACTATTCGGATAAATGCGACAGCTAACAATAGACCTGACTTTTAATCTATCGATTTATAGCTTCAATTAAAAGTAGTGCATCTTCCCATCCCTCCGGTGTAGAAAATGTTTTAGGTTCTACATTCTTAAAGCTACCGATCTGGTGTTTTTTACCGGTTTGCGGATCAATCCATATTGCTGAAAATAAAGCAAATCTGGTAATTTTACTCATATCAAAATCGATGGATGTTGCACTTGAAAAATACACAATTATATTATCACAGTCAGTGGAACACATGGCAACGTTTAGGGTATCCCCATTACTCACGCCTTTAGTAATTATTGATTGATCAGGTACATATTTCCACCATTCCAATGATTCAAAAAATGCCCTGCTCACTGTAAGATGGTTAGCACCTGGTGAGCTCAATGCTTTCTTCCAATCTTGTGAAACATAGAATGGAGTAGTACCAAAACTCCAAATATTTGAATTGCCGTATGTCTGTAAACCACAGGCGAATATAGCCCAGTATGCTTGTCTTCAAATGAGGAGAGGAGTAATAGGTTTGGTAGGATACTCTGGTCCGTCCTCATATGCGCCCTCACCATGAAGAATTGGTTTTACAGGTGTTAGATTATTGTCCGACGTGACTGCAGCATATATTTTATAAAAGAAGCCCATGTTTACAGCATATGAAAATCAAGCCATGGTGAATCTGGGAAATATTCTGTAGAATCAATTTGGCTATTTCCAGGAGTTATATCAGGTTGTCGAGGATCATCATTTATAAACGGCAAATCCCCATAAACACTAGATAGGGGTGGTAAGACAAACGGATTCACGTGATACACAGCCGCATGAATTACTGAAAATCCCTGTTGAGATCGAGTTTTACAGTATAATTCTACATCTTCATTTTTTAGTTTTTGAAAAAGTGCCCAACCTGAATCTCCTAACCAGTAAAAAGGTGAACCATCCGATTTCACAAAAAAGCGTCCATTTTCACTTACTGTGAGTTGGGCCTGTACTAAAATCAATGGAAGTACGAAACAACATAATATAAGTATCAATAATTTCTTTAAAAAAGTCATGTTTTTTTGAAAGTTAATTTACAGTTAACTAGCTACTGGATTACAATAATGCTATCAGGATATTATATATTTCTATGATAAAGATAATAAAATAGGCAAGGGGAAAATAACAAAAGGGCATGACAGAAAACGAAAAACAAGTAGGGCGAGTTTGCTATAACAATCTGAAAATGTTAAATTTAGATGAAGATTTGAATTTTATTAATTAAAATATATACCCATGTCCTTTAAAAAACTTGTTATCCCGTTCACTTGCTTGATTATCCTAAGTGCATGTGGAAATAAAGTATCTCAATCCGGTAGTAATGTTGAGTTTGATCAAAGAGACCGAATCCTGGCCAGGGCGGATTCCCTGGAACTTGAAACAGAATATGTAGTACCTCCTGGTGATGTTTTGTCACATCACGCTTCCGGTTTTGCCAAAATCCTTTGTTCAGCAGTATTTGTAACAGGATTGGATTTTGATTTTGCGGCTGAAAATATCGGGTATTTCACTGCTCCCTATGCGGAACGGTCCGTTTTTGCCAACCGGCAACTGGATATGGAAAACAAAGCTGTCCACATTACTTTGCCGAATGGGGTTGTACGGACGGCCAGGTATTTTGAGGATCAGGGTTGTATCTGCCTTCCCGAGGGCAAGGATGAATTGAACTTTACTCCATTTAAAATAACTAAAAATCTACCTAATCCTGAAACTACTCTCTGGCCAATGGGTGATCTTATTGCCGAGGATGATATACCTGATGAAATTGACGTGGAAAAGATTTCACAAGCTGTTGATGCAGCCTTTGCAGATACTGAAGCATTGACAGCCGCATTCATTATCACCTACAGGGGACAGATTATCGGAGAACGATATCGCCCTGGCATTACAAAAGATACTCCACTGGAAAGCTGGTCCATGGGGAAGAGCCTTACTGCTACCCTTATGGGCATATTAATCCAACAGGGTGATTACGAGTTGTTCCAGCCAGCCCCCATACCGGAATGGCAGGAAGCAGGTGATCCAAGGGCCAAAATCCGTATTGCTGACATTATGCGAATGTCCAGTGGTCTGAGATTCCGGGCCCCCCTGGATCCTGATTTTGATCCTGAATTGGGCTATCCTGATCATCTTTATGTTTATACTAGCTCCGTTAATTCCTTTAAATGGTCTGCTACACGCCCGCAACAATGGGAACCGAACACTGTTGGTCGATACCGGAATTGTGATCCCTCCCTGACCAATTATTTGATCAGGCTTGCGGTTGAACGCAGAGGAGAGGAATACTTAAGTTTCCCGCAAAGAGTTTTATTCGATAAGATTGGAATAAGGAACATGGTGATGGAAACTGATACCTACGGAAACCTTCTCCTGCAGGGTTACGAGTTCGGAACGGCCAGGGATTGGGCAAGGCTGGGAAATTTATACCTGGATGACGGGATCTGGATGGATGAGAGGATACTGCCTGAGGGTTTTGTAGATTTCGTAAGTACCGTTGCCCCCGCCTGGAAAGCGGATGGCAGGCCTATTTATGGGGGATTCTTCTGGATCAATGGCACAGAAAGCTTTCCCATACCTAAGAAAGCATACTACATGGCCGGGGCCGGGGGGCAATATACAATCATTATCCCTTCACATAATTTAGTAGTTGTAAAGATGAGTCATTATAAGGGAGGGGAGCGAGGTAGAGCAGCTTTAAATAATGCCTTAAAAATCTTAATGGAAGCATTACCTGAATCTGGAAGTACATTATGATTCTGTTACAATCATAACCAAAATAAAACAGACTACAACAATATAATAATTGGCAGGATAGTTAATAACTCAAAGTTGTTTTAGTTCATCACCCTAATCTCCTTTATTTTTAACTAACTTGTTTCAGTTATCTTCTCGTCTATGCAATCGATTGTGGACGAAAAATAGAATACTGATTCGTTGTAGTGCATTTTATTAAAAATATAAAATGAATAAAGTCACAACTCTCAGTCATATCCTTATAATTCTACTAATATCTGGAGTAATAACCAATGCACAAATCTATCAAAGTGATTGTAATCCCAATGTGTTTGTAGTTGATACGACAGGAAGCGAGATAAACTGGCAGCAGTTTCCTGACTTTACATTGCCTTTTACTGTTATTTATCATGGGAATGCACCTTCCGATAGCTTATTGCATCCTCTGAAAAAAGGATTTTCTCATTTAGCTACATCCGATTTGGCTTATTTAGACACTTTATTTCCTGACCAGAGAGCATATACCTGGGCGGGCATTGCAAATGAAGATGGATGGGCGCTAAACACAAATCAACCATGGAGATTGATTAAAAGTCCCTGGGGAAATAATATACAGGGCTATCGCATTAAATGGAAGGAAACACTTGATTATATCCGAAACTATTGGTACAAATATATCCCCCCAGAAGGGAAAAATATGGATATCGTAATAGCAGATTTGGAGTGGGCATTTCATGATGATGATGATATATTAAGTATTAAAAATGACTCATTGGTACCAACTTATTATCAAAATCTTTCCAATAGCGCTTTTATTACCGAATATAAAATAGCTATGGCAGAACTCTACGGTGAGTCTTTGCAACTGATGGATGACATCTTACATCCTGATGTTTTAAAAAGCTCCTATAATGAACTGCCCGTGAGACGCACCTGGTGGGGCATCTATGACTATGATTGGAACGCATGGATAAGCGATAGTTCAATGGTTAATTATTTAATGAACGGGACAAGTGGGTTCATGAATAGCAATTTCTATCGTAAACATGATATTCTCGGACCCTCTATTTATAATTTTTATAATGTTAATACAAGAAGAGAGGGACTGAAATATCTTGCCTATAACCTTTTTACGATTGAGGTGAATCAACACTGGAGCACTAAGGGGCACTTGGTCTTTTGTTGGCTCAACTATCACCCTAACAGCTCAGATGCAAAAGCCATTGAACCCTGGATGGCAGAAGCTACGGCAATATTCCCATTTATGGCTGGAGCAATGGGCTTATACCCTTGGCTTCCTCGATCTTATGATACTTATGAATACTTTATCTATGGACTTTATCGCCTATCAAAGTATTCAGATATGTTTGATGGTAATCAATCCTATGTAAATCCAGAACCTGCTTATTTTTCTTTTATAAATGAATCCCCGATCTGGAGAGGAGTAGTGAATAAGAAGAAAATTTTAATAGCTGCACAAAATCCTTATGCATCCCTAAATGAAACCACATATATTAAAGTCTCATATGAGACCTGGGCCGACACTATAGCACTAAAGGGAAATGAAACTTTTTTATGTCAATTTGAATGGGATACAAATGAAGTAATTCGCAATGATTCAATTATTTCAGAATTTAAGATATATCCAAACCCCAGTGATATAGAGATAACTATCGAAGGTCCTTCATCAGAAAATACAATTAGTATTTATGATTTAGCAGGAAAACTAGTCTATCTTGAAACCATAGAATATCTACCTCACAGGATAAATATTGAAGAATTTTCACCAAGTATATATTTTCTGATTATTAAAAACAATATCACTGGATTCACCTTATCGAAGAAGTTGATAATATATTAAAATGCTCTCTGAATCATACTACAAGTACAATCAGGTTGGTATATTTCTATTTGTCATCAACTGACACATTATGAAAGTATTATTTATTGGAGGAACTGGTAATATCTCAGGCGCTTGTTCGCGGCAGGCAGTTGACAGGGGAATTGAACTTTTCCACATGAACCGGGGGAAGGCTAACGCAAATATTCCCGATGCAGTGAAGACAATTTTTGCAGATATCAAGGATAAAAATAAGATGCTGGAGGCATTGGGTGACCTGCAATTTGACGTTGTTGTCAATTTTATAGCCTACACCCCAGATGACGTCAGGCAGGATATTGAGATTTTTTCGGGCCGGACAAAGCAATATATTTTTATAAGTTCTGCCTCGGTTTATCAAAAAGTCGGCGGGCACCCTGTTATTACCGAATCTACTCCACTCTACAATCCAAACTGGCAATATTCCCGGGATAAGATTGCCTGTGAAGACTTACTGAATGATGAGTACCGTAAAAATGGTTTTCCCATAACCATCGTGAGACCTTCCCATACTTACGATACGGTTATACCAGTGGCCATAGGCTCCTGGACGGATTATACCATCATTGACAGGATGAAAAAAGGGCAGGAGATCATTATTCATGGCGATGGTACTTCCCTGTGGACGATAACCCATGCTGATGATTTTGCCTGGGCTTTTACCGGCCTTCTAGGGCACCAGCAAGCAATTGGGCATGCGTTCCATATTACCTCAGATGAACTTTTGAGCTGGAATCAGATCTATGAAGCCGTAGCAGAAGCCGCAGGTGCCGACCTGAAGGCAGTACACATTGCGTCGGACTTTATCTGTAAGGTGGCCGATACCATGGGTTGGGAATGGATGAGAGGGAACCTTCTGGGTGATAAGGCTGTAAGTACCATTTTTGACAACTCGAAGATCAAACGCTTCGTACCTGGATTTGAGGCGAAAATTACTTTTAGGGAAGGCATAAAAAGAACCGTTCAATGGTTTGAGGCGGATCCTTCGAGGATGACCATTGATAGAGGGAATAACCATTTTATCGATACAGTACTAAAAGCATACGGGGGGGGTTAAGTTATCCATTGGTAAGTACATCCCTGTTTAAAATGTATCACGTCATGATCCTCGAATGCCTCTGACAGATGTTCGTTGAGTAGTTTAATGCCGAATTCTTCAGATGTCCCATGATTGACAACGACGAGTGGTTTCCCTGTATCCTCTGCATAGGTAGTCTGTATCCAGGTCCTGACTGTATCATCTATGGCTATGAATAGATCAGGCTCAAGCTGCATATAATTCATGGGGTCACAGATACATCCTGTACCAACACCAACAGATCTTACCAAATAATTCTCATCACCGTAGAAGGCAACACCCGGTTGCCCAGCAATATTAAGCTTTGAGGCGATAGATCTGGCAATTTCGATGGCAGGAACCGCGTCGGTTTTATATACATTATAAAAAGTCTGTTTGCGTATTATATCATCATTGGAAAAACCCAGGGCTTGTCCAAAAGCATAAGGGATGCCTATATCCGGAATTTTATCCCATACATCATGGCAACGAATAATCACCAGTCCATTCTCCCTGATCCACCTGGCTTTCTCATCCCTTAGCTCCAGGTATTTTTGCTGTCCCGCACTGGGATTTTCAATATTGATCCAATCATTTGCTTCCAGGTCTCGATGAGCATAAAAGGTGGGCTCATGAACAATAAGCACATTCACACCTTCCTTAACCGCCTGCTTGCAGGTTTTCCAATAAGGCATCCAAGCCGTACCAATCTTCTTGACCTGGGTTCCGGGATCTCCAATTATGATCTTATCGACCGATGGCTCCTGGACATCAATAAGGGAGCGTAAGTATGTATTTACATCTTCAGCTGTTAAATTTTTCATACCTCTTATGGTTGGTTTATTTGCCAAAACATTATTCAGGGTAATCCCGGCGCCAATAGCGCCCAATCCTGCTGTGTTTATAAATTTTCGTCTTTTCATATCATGAGTTTGTCAGTTCATTATCTGGGGCTTTTTGCCAGGCAACCCAGTCGTGGAACATTACTGGCATATGTTTATTCAGCTCGCTACGGGTGTGGACCTCTTTCAGCATAAACGCTACAGGATCTCCCTGCTCATTTCTGTGCATCCAGCATTTCTTTCTTCTCTTCTTCTCCGAATAAATATAAACCGGGACCAGGCATAATGATTTTTTTTGGTTTGTAAATATATAGCAAAATTAAGACTGTGAAAGATTGGTGAATTTAGTTATTTTTAAAATCACAATGATAAAAAAGCAGCTGGTTCTAGCCTTATTCTGTTTCATGCTAGCATACGGGGAAATTGCTGATTTATACAGTCAGTCCATTAAGTCTTTTTCTGCAGTACTGGGCGGACTAAAGGCAAATGACGATATTATTATTAGTCCCTATACCGGATATACCAGGGATCACTGGCTAGAAATCACTGAAAAGATTATTGCCGGTGCCTTATTGCATTTTAACGAAGAAACAGGAATCCCGGATCTTTCTGTTCAAGACGGTTTTACAGCTTATGAAAAAATAAGGAGCAAGAGCCCGGTAGAAGAGAGCAAAAGGATACTGGAGCGAATGATGATGGCCGTTATCATCTACACAAAGGCTACCGGCAAAGATGAAGTCCCAGGCTATCATGGATCCATTTCCCAACCTTTCATCAATGCAATGATTGCGGGAACAGATCCCGAGAACCCGAATTATTGGGGTGACCCACCTATGTATGACCAGGTAGGATCAACCTTTGCCATGGCAGCCTATATTGAACCGGAAAGATATTGGGACCCATTCTCAGAAAAGCAGCAAAAAAACCTGCTGAATTTCTTTGAAAAACAGGTTCAAACCAAGGCCTATGATAATAATCACTACTATTTCCATACTGTCCCGGTCGATCTTCTGGAGCAGAATGGATTAGCATCAAACAGGGATTATCTGACCAGCATGAATGAGCGTTTGATGGGATGGTACAGGGGAGATGGCTGGTTTCTCGATGGCAGCAACCGGGGATTTGATTATTATAATCTGTGGGGCTTTCAACTTTTTAACCAGGTGTTGTACAAATTTAATCCGCAGTGGCAGGAACAATTTGGAGACAGGATAGAATTTACCACTGCAAGGTTTTTGGAGACTTTGCCCTTGTTGTTTGGACGGGATGGCGGTCCCATTCCCTGGGGGCGATCGCTAAGCTATCGTTTTGCAGGGAATGCAGCCATTGCATGGGCCGTCATTAATGGCACGAGTACACTGCCTCCGGGGCAGGCACGCAGGATGGCCTCAGGGACCATGAAATATTTCTGGGAGCACGGCTGTCTGGATAAGAACAATTTGTTATCCATTGGCTATTGGGGGACAAATGCATCAATAGCAGAACCTTATCTCTGCTATGGTGATGGATACTGGGCAACGCACGGACTTGCCTGTCTGCTTATCCCCGAATCTGACCCATTCTGGACATCCAAAGAGGAAGCCATTCCTGCTGATGGAGAAGGTGGTAAAATGGCAGTACAAGGTGCACAATTCAGCCTGCGTGTCAGTGATATCGATGGTGAAGCAAGGATGTTTCCTGCTGGGCAACCCTATGCACAGAACCGTAAAAAATGGCAGAATTCTGCCAAGTATGATCAGCATGCCTATTCCAGTTATCTGGGATTCTGCGTTTTAGGAGAAGGAGGGGGAAGCATTGGTGCAGGCCGTTCCGGATATTCATATGATGGGAAAAACTGGTTCTACCGTGAAAGGGCGAAAGCAATGTTTATTTCGGATGACCTTCAGATAAGCACGTACAGACTTCAACCAGGAGAAAACCAAAGCGAGGTAATGGTAGAAAACAGGGATGAGGTCATAACACATACCATCGTTGGCAATGATGGAGAAATTCTTGTTTTCTGGCATAATAATCCGGATCCAATATACCTGTATCTTGGAGGGTATGGTATTAGCCTGCAGGACAGCAAAGACATGAAAGAGCTGAAATCAGACACAGCCATTTATATGAATGATGGCCAATATCATACTGTTATTCAGGCGATCCAGGCGGCTGATGGAAAATTTCAGTCAAAAATACTCATCCCCCGAGAAGGCTGGGAGCATACCCACCTGTTCGGAGGTTTGGGGGCCTTTCCATACTGGAGAAGTGTTGATCCTGTTCAGCCTAATATGCCACAGGTATTTTATGTAAATGGCACCAGGAACAGAATGGCCAATTTGGTGGATGCAAAAATTCTCACTTATCAGGGAGTTTTAAGGATCCATTTTGAAGGATTTGATTATTCAATACGAATTCCTTATTAATGAATCATGAAGCGAAGATCTTTTATCAGACTTACGGCAGGCACAGGAATCATGGCATCAGCCTTGCCAGGTTTCGCGATTCAGAATTTGAGCTTAAATGAATTGGAGATAATTCCTTCAAAATTTCAAGCTGTGATTGATCATTTGCTTGCCCGAGAGCCTGCTTTCTGGAATACTGATTGGGATGGCACTATGGCCATGGAATCCATTCTGGGGTGGAGCAGGAGAGGGGTTGAAGGTACTTTGGAATATGCCCGGGATTGGTTGGATTTTCACATAGAAAATGATCCTAAATTATCGGATGAGGAGTTTTACGATACTTTTAGTGGTCCGAGTACCTGCAGGATAATACGCGGAAAATATCTGCCTTTCACCATGTACAGTGGTTTTTTCGGACTTCCTTTTCCCTGTTACGAATTATACAGGATAAATGGGGATGAGAGGGCAAATGATATTTGCATGGATGTCGCCAATGCCATCCTGCATAAATCTGCCCGGAATAAATATGGCCTGGTTTTGCATGACGACGGCGTTAGCTCCCGTGATGGATCCAAAACATTCACCATCCCTGATTCCATCTATTTTGTTACAAAAGCATTGATGATTGCCTCAGTGTTGGATGGGGTTCATGGAGAGGTTTATCGTGATCAGGCCCTGTACCAGATAAAAACCTGCACCTCGATCTTTCTGGATAAAGAAAAAAAGCTCGCCAGAACAGTTCTGTTCCCCACGGGTCTGGGAAAAACTTTCTGGTGCCGGGCATCCGGATGGTTAGCCTATGCTATCACGGGTGTTTTGAGATTTTTACCCAGCGAACATCCAGATTTTATAAAATTAAGCCTGGATTTAAAAATGCTGGCAGATGGCGTTAAGGCATATCAGGGGCCAGACGGAGGATTACGGGTCTTGATTGATCAGCCTGAGACTCCGGAAGAGATTTCAGGAACAGCCATGTGTATGACAGCCATCAAGGAAGGAATAATGGAAGGCTGGATACCTGATGAATATGATGATTTTTTGGATAAGGCGTGGGAATTTGTGCAAAACCATGTTTCTGATGATGGAGAAATAACTGCGGTTTACACAGGTTGGGCCATACCTGCAGAGGCGGGAGAAATCATCATGGATCAGTCTAAAACGGAAAGGGGTTGGATCCCTGCCATTATTCTATGTGCAGCTAATACAATGACTTCATAACACGACTATATAAATATTGCAAAAACAAAAAATATGAAAACAGACCGTCGTACATTCATTCGTAAATCCTCTTTAATGGGAGCAGGGGCTGCTATGGGACCCCAAATAGTATTTTCACGGGAAAAACCAACAATGGCCGAAGGGAAACGGATAGGAATCATTGGATTGGATACCTCACATAGTATCGCCTTCACCAAAAGCCTGAATAACCCGCCTGCTGGAATGGATTTCCATGATTATAAGGTTGTAGCATCATACCCTTATGGAAGCCGGGAGATAGAAAGCAGTTATAGCAGGATCCCGGGTTATACTGAAGAAATAAAGAAGTTGGGTGTCACTATTACAGAATCAATTGAGCAGCTGATTGATCAGGTTGATGTGATTTTACTTGAAACCAATGACGGGCGTTTGCATCTGGAACAGGCCATGCTGGTTTTCAAAGCGGGAAAAAGAGTCTTCATAGACAAACCTATTGCAGCCTCTTTGACAGATGCCATAGCCATATTTGAAGGGTCAGAAAAATACAATGTACCCGTGTTCTCATCCTCCTCTTTGCGTTATATGCAAGGGATCGAGGAAGTTCTGGGAGGCCAGATAGGCAAAGTCACGGGAGCTGACACTTACAGTTCGGCATCCATTGAAAAAACACATCCAGATCTGTTCTGGTACGGGATACATGGGGTCGAGCCATTATTCACCGTCATGGGAACGGGTTGTAAAGAGGTTGTTAGGGTTCACACTGAGGGCACCGATATTGTTACCGGAACCTGGAAAGATGGACGCATTGGATCCTTTCGCGGCATTCGCGACGGCAAAGGCGGATATGGAGGTACTGTTTTTGGCGAAAAAAAGATCTTGCCCTTGGGGGGATATGCCGGATATGATCCACTGTTGATAGAAATTGTCAGGTTTTTTGAAACCGGCATTTCGCCTGTTACCAAAGAAGAAACCCTGGAAATATTTGCATTCATGGAGGCTGCGGAACAGAGTAAGGCCAATGGTGGCCGTACCGTAAGTATTGATGCGGTTATGAAGAGTGCCATGGGAAAAACTCGTTGAATTAGAGAAACCCAATTTTGTTCTAACATCTCATAAATAAGCAAAAACTTGTTCAAAAGGTTTTCAAAATGGTTAGCATTGTTCCTGCCTGGTATTTTTCTCCTGGGTTTTAATATTGGTACGGGAAGCGTCACTTCCATGGCAAAGGCAGGTGCTACTTATGGGATGTCTCTGTTATGGACGATTGTTGCATCCTGCCTGGCTACTTTTCTTATGATAGATCTCTATAGTCGTTATACTATGGTGACTGGTGAGACTGCATTGCAGGCATTCCGAAAACATATACATCCTGTAGTGGGAATTTTTTTTATCATTGCTCTCACTACCAGTGTTTCGGGTAGTGTAATGGGAGTGATGGGCATCACAGCAGACATTTGTCATGAATGGTCTAAGACCATGATTGAAGGTGGCATAGCTCCCGTCTACTTTGCAATACTTTTTATATTCCTGGTCTACTTTATATTCTGGAAAGGACAAACCCAAATCTTTCAAAGGGCTCTTGCAGTCATTGTAGCCATCATGGCAGCAAGTTTTATCCTTAACTTTTTCATCCTTATGCCCCCTCTGAATGAGATCGTAAAGGGGCTGATTCCCAGTGTTCCGGAAGTCACAGAAGGCCTGGGAAATAGTCCCTTCCTGGTGATTGCTTCCATGGTTGGGACAACCGTTTTTTCGGGCCTCTTTATCATTCGCACGACCCTGGTAAAAGAAGCGGGATGGACGATTAAGGACCGTAAAAAACAAAGAAACGATGTTCTACTTTCAGTCACCATGATGTTCATCATCAGTGGGTCCATCATGGCTGCAGCAGCCGGAACTTTATTTAAGGAAGGACTTGGTTTATCGAGAGCCTCACAAATGATTGAATTACTGGAGCCACTGGCTGGAGGTCTTGCGACCTCTATTTTTGCCATTGGCATCATTTCCGCGGGTGTATCATCCCAGTTGCCAAACGTCCTGATGTTGCCCTGGCTTTTATGTGATTACAATCAGTCAGAGCGAAAGATGACACTTCCAAAATACCGAATTATGGTATTGGGTATTTCTCTCTTAGGGCTGGTAGTACCTATTTTTGAAGCCCCTCCTGTTTTTGTAATGATTTTATCACAGGCTTTCAATTCTGTCATCCTTCCAATTACTGTCGGATGTATTATATATCTTGGAAATCGCAAAGACCTGATGGGGGAGTACAAGAACAGGTTAACAACCAATATCATTCTTCTTGCAATTCTTGTCTTCTCCTTCATAAATTCATCAATGGGGATAAAGGGAGTCTGGCAACTGATTATTTCATAGTGGTTATATCAAATTCCCATAGTATGCCGGATGAATTAAAGCAATATGCCCATCAACCTCTGAAACAACTGCCAAACCGTGTTTGGAGGACCTACACGGGGGGAGCATTAATTGACCGGTGGAAAAAAAATCCGTCCGAAAATGATGGTAATTTGCCTGAGGAATGGATCATGTCGACCATTGCTGCCAGGGGGAAAAATCGTCCAGTAGAAGAAGGGCTGTCAATGATAAGAACTCCTTTGGATATCATTCCGCTTAGCACACTGATTTCGTCTGATCTAGATCTGTTTATTGGGGAAAAACTTGCGAATAAATTTGGCACACCCGGGGTATTGATAAAAATGCTAGACTCAAACGAACGACTCACCATACAGGTTCACCCTGATAAGGAATATGCACGTACCGTACTTAACTCAGAATTTGGAAAGACAGAATCATGGTATGTCCTGGATGTGCGTGAGACGAATAGAGAAAAGAGTTGCATTTACCTGGGATTTAAAGAGGGAATAACTCCTGAGAAATGGGCAGCGTTTTTTCGGAATCAGGATATCGAAGGCATGTTGAACAGCCTTCACAGATTTGAAGTACAGACCGGCGATGCTTTTATTATATATGGTGGCGTACCTCATGTAATTGGTAGTGGTTGCTTTTTAATGGAGGTGCAGGAACCTACTGATTACACTATGCGAGTAGAAAAAACAACCCCCGGTGGAATTATCATCGGTGATGAACTCATTCACCAGGGGGTTGGTGAAGATATCATGCTGAAATGTTTTCATTATGATGGTTGCTCTTTTGACGAGGCAACAAAAAGATGGAAAGTTGCACCTGGCGTCATTGACTCTTCAGATTCGTTCACCCTGAAAACCATCATCAACGAAGCACATACCGATTGTTTCGGATTAAAAGAACTTGATTTAAATGGTGAATATGAATTGAAAGGAAATGGCAGTTTTTTTGTGGGTGTTATCTATTCAGGGGAAGGTACCATGTCAGTAGATGGAGAAAAATACAGCTTCACACAGGGTGATGAAATCTTCTTCTCCGCGGCTATTGAAAGGGTTACATTTAAATCGGAACTGGCATCTAGAATATTGTTATGTTATCCACCACTGTAAGATTATTGAAATTATTATCTTTAAGAAAAATAGAAATCCACATAAATTGAAATAATATGAGTTCAAACAGAAGAGATTTTTTGAAAAAAGTATCAGCCGGTGCTACCGGCTTAGCAGTTGGTGGATCCGCACTTGGTATGTCCGCCCAGAGTTATGGAAGGATCCTCGGTGCCAACGATAGAATTAATGTCTGTATCATGGGACTGGGAAGGCGTCTGGGAGCATATATTCCACCCATTGTGAATAAAGACAACAATGCCAGACTTCTGTACCTCTGCGATGTAATGAAAAGCCAGCGTGAAAAAGCGGCAGAAAGATTCTCGGGAAAAATTAATTATTCACCCAAGCTGGAGAATGATATTCGTAAAGTTATTGCCGATCCTGAAGTGGATGTCATCTTCAATGCCACACCTGACCACTGGCACGCACCAGGTGCAATCATGGCTCTTAAAGGAGGAAAACACGTCTATTGTGAAAAACCGGCCACGCATAACATGTATGAAAATGAGCTGATTGTTGCTGCCCAAAAAAAGTATGGCAAACTTGTACAACAAGGGACCCAGCAGCGATCCTCAGCCCATACCATAGAAATCATAAAAGAAATCCATGATGGAGTAATCGGAACTCCTTATAAGGCAACAGCCTTTTATACTGCTCGAAGAGGTGAAGTTGAAGTACAGACGAAAGTCCCGGTACCTGATGGACTGGACTGGGAACTCTTCCAGGGACCGGCCCCAAGACGGGAGTATACCCAGGAAACCTGGGATTATAACTGGCACTGGTATGGCTGGGCTTATGGTACGGCAGAGTCTGGTAACAATGGCACCCATGAATTTGATGTTGCCCGGTGGGCGCTTCAGGTGGATTATCCTTCCCGTGTTGATGTAGAGGCTGAGAAACGCCATTTTCTGGATGATGGATGGGAAATGTACGATACCATGGAAGTAACTTTCCGTTATCCTGGAAATAAGGTCATTCAATGGGATGGAAAAAGCCGTAATGGATATGATACCTATGGCGGAGGCCGGGGAACCATCATTTATGGCAGTGAGGGAACGGTTTTTATTGACAGGAACAAGTATGTTTTGTATGATCGTGAAGGTAAGATGATCAAAGACAATAAATCAGCCTCCCAGGAAGCTGGCATTGCACTTGGTGGAGGGGGAGATATGTCTACTGCCCATGTAGTAAATTTATTTGATGCCATCCGTGGCAAGGCTAAACTGACAGCACCCATTGATGATGGTGCCATCACCATGTCGATGATACATTATTCAAATGTGGCCTACCGTATTGGAAAGGGATTCGACATTGATGAAAAAACAGGAAGAATGTACGATAGAGATGCAATGAGTCTCTGGGGCCGTGACTACGAACCGGGATGGGAACCTAAGATTTAGTTCTAATTCAGATACGGCTCCCATGAAGAAGTTTTTTACATTGGTATCTCTTTTGTTTATCGGGACCATTTTAATAATAAGCCAATCCAGGCTTTTGGGAGCAACTGTCAGACAGTCTGGCAATATCCACACGGTCCCAACATTTGAGTGCATCAGTATTTATTTTCCTGCCGCACAAAAAGGCGATTGCCAGGTGTTTTACAAATCAACTGATGAAAATACATGGCATCAGGCTCTCGATTTGGTTTATGGAGAAAGAGAACAGGAATATCGAGGGAGTATTGTCAGGCTCTCACCCAATACCACCTATAGTATTAAATTGCTTCTGCAGGGAGAAGCGTTTTTCACAGAGACGACAACCCTGAACGAGGAATGGAAAATTGGGAAGACAAGCCTGGTTTCCAGTGGGCCGGACCCAATTCAGATTACCGAATCAGGTACACCTGAATCATGGCACATGATCACACCACCTGATAGCACTCACACGGTTATTGATGTTCGAAATATCCGAGACCATGCCGTGGTTATTGATGCTAATTACGTAATCATCAGGGGCCTTGAAATTAAAAATGCTGCCAGACATGGCATCCTCATTAAAGAAGGCAGACACCACATTGTAATTGAAGACTGCCACATTACAGTATGGGGACGGATTGGAGGATCGGTATCCTTTGGTAATGAAGGGAATATGGATAGTGGGATCTATGCGGAAAATGGAGCAGGGAATTTAATAATCCAACATAATTTAATAAACAATCCAAGGGGTTGTGCCAATGATTGGGACAGCGGGCATCCCGGTGGTCCTCAGGCAATATCTCTGAACAACAGTTCCGGAGGAAATGTCATTCGATACAATGATTTACTTACTTCGCCCGATCATAGCTTTAACGACATCATTGGTGGCAGCTCAAATTATAGCAATGCCGGCAGTCCCAACCGTGATTCAGATATCTATGGCAATATCCTGCGTGGTTCTCACGACGACGCAATAGAAAGCGAAGGTGCCAATATGAATGTTCGTATCTGGGGAAATTATATTCATGATACCTTTCAATGTATCGCCACTGCTTCAACCTCCAAAGGACCTTTGTATATTTTTCGCAACGTCTTTGGAGAAAGCCGGCAATCAAGAGCCATATTGGGAGGTTCTATGATTAAAACCGGTTCGAGAGGAGAATTTAGTGGTGGAAGGAAATATATTTTCCATAATACCGCACTTCAGCCCAATGGGCCCGTGCATGTATTCAGCAGTCATGTCGATGCGAATTGTATTACACGGAACAACATATTCCATTGTTTAGGCCGGCTGGCATCATCAAAACCTGTTGAGGTAGAGGGGGATTACGATTATGATCTGTTTACCGGAATGGATCTGGGCAATGCCAAGGAACCTCACCGGGTTAGCGGAACCCCGGATTTTATAGAATCCTATTACCTTGAGTTTTATCCCACATCTACAGTTTCCACCATTATATGGGGAAAAGTTCCTGTGAAAACCGGTAATACTGAACGTATACTCACTGATCCGGTGCTTGATATGCCTAACCCAGTCATTGATGCAGGTGCTATCTTACCCAACTTTAATGATGATTATGCTGGAAAGGGACCAGATTTGGGTGCTTTCGAAACAGACAGGCCACCGCTGAAATTTGGCAGGCATGCCAATGGTTGTGAATGGGCTCCATGGGAGAAGTATTAGGGGACATCATAAAGCAATTATGAATAAAGTTACATTAGGGAATAGGAACTTCCTGTTCCTGTTCCTGGCCCTTTCAACCATTATCTTTCTTTCCTTTACGGATGTGGTCCATTATAGCAAGCAGTTCGGTATCAACAGGACCTTCCGGGTTTTTACCCCCCTGGATTATCATCCGGAAGATACCACCATAAAGTATCCCGTCATTTATTATTTTCACGGTTGCCGTGGGACTTATTACAAAGATGGTCTTGACAGCTACGCTGATGCTGATACCGCGCCACCGGCCCTACCCGGCAGGGATCAACATCCTGATTATAATGTTCCCTACAATGCTGATTTTGAGAGCTATTCAGATCTGAATAAAGTGATTGTTGTGGCGGTGGACGGGAAGATCCCGGGGTATGATGAAGATGGTTGCGGTGTATATTATCCCTATCACCATGAACCCGGTTGGAAAAAGAATGATTATAATTTCTCACTATACATCCGTGAAGTTTTCGATGTAGTTGATTCATTGTATAACACAAATCCCGGACCGGAGGGCAGGGCCATCACCGGTCTGTCTTACGGGGGACACAGTTCCATGTGGGTATCAGCTGCCAATCCGCACCTGATCAGCAGTTGCTCACAGTTTGGCCATTCACCACATTATTACAGAGCGGGACCACCCCCCATAACCACGCCGCTGAATGTGCAGGAACTATGGCGTAACTTCCGGAACCTGCCATTCAGGGGTACTACCAATACACTGGATTATTTGAGGGACTTCAGTGAGCATACAGCCGCTATCTTTAATGGGGCCGGATTTGCCAGCGAGTTCCACCTGGCCGATTTTTGCCGCCATTATGCTGCAGATATACCTGAACAGTTTGATTTTCATATGAAACAATTCCAGGTAGTAAAGACAGACCCCAAAAGTTTTTCTTTTATCAATTTCTATCCCGATTTCGATGTCTGGGACTATCAGGTCAAAACAGGCAAGGTTGAAGAGGGGTGGACCTACCTGAGAGATGTTACGGAAAACGGGTTCGGATTGTATACCAGATTCAGATTCCCCTATGGCAAACCCTGTGGAAAGTATGATATAATGGTGACTACACCGTCAATTTATTTACCCGGGGGCGAGTATAACCTTTCTGCCTACAATTATGGAACCGGGGCTGTGACTTCCTCGTCAATAAAGGCAGATGCGCTGGGAAGATTGCAGATAGAAACCAGGGGTGGAAGTGGAGATGAGATAGGTATCAGTGGAAATGGCCTTCCTCCATCCATCCTCTTCCTGACAGATGAGCTTAATGAGAATCTTTATATCGAATCCGGCAAGACCACTTCTCTCTCCTTTAAGGTGATAAACCTGTCACCTTCCCGGATGGATTCAGTAGTATTTTCCTGCCGGACTGAGAATGCTGAAGGCATCAGCATCGTAAGCAGTCCGAAAGCTTTTACCCTGGAACCAGGAGAAGTTACCATCCTGGAGGATATGGTCACCCTCAGAGGTAATTTTACCTCACGGAATAATAACCTGGCCTATTTGTTTCTTGGATATCAGCATAAGGGAATAACTTCAACACGCGAAAGGATCATCCAGGTCCACATCATTGATTCCCTGAAAAAAGTATCCGCTGATAATATCATGATATTTGACGGCCGCAACGAACGGCTACCAGTATACCGCTATAACTGGGGGGACTGGGACGAGCGGGTCAGGCTTGAAACCATATCTGAAGGCCGGGGTAACGGGAATGGAAAAGCCGAGGCAGGGGAGGTATTTTCTGTCTGGATAAGGATACCAGCTGGAGAAGCTCCTGAGGACCTGGACACCTGGCATCCTGTTATGCCTGTCGGGGGAGAGGGATCAATGGAGATCCATGTAGAGAATGTAGAAGAATACCTATTCAGCACTGGCAGACCTTCACTCTCCGCCCAGATGAAGCTCCCGGCTGATTACTTTGTATACGAAACCGGTACCCTGAATGTCCAGTCAGAACTAATCTGGATGTACCCGGTTGATGATTGCCACAGGGGAAGCGTTGACAGGATCTATATACATTATTTCCAGGTTCCGCTTTTAAGACAGTGAATCAAGCTGGATTAGAGATGCTAAGATGTTACCTCTCCGGATGAGGACCGGGAGCATTGAATGGCCATGTTTCCGGGTCAATGATTTAAGCCTTCAATCAACTCAACCAGCATATTTTCAAAATCGATCTCTGAACCGGGCATTAAGCGGGAAACCTGTGGTTCATAACCCCCTTCCCCGAAAGATGCATCAGTACAGATATAACCGCTCGCCCCATTGCAATGGGTCATTATGGTAGTGTTTCCGGTAGACCGTTTCTTCACATTCATTCCAATTTCAGTAAACAGCTCCCCTGAAATGCCGGCCATTACGATATTACCCATCCTGATGGCTGAGAAGTTGATGGTTACATTATCACCTGGGACCGACTCCTGGACAAGGTTGGACTCCCAACTCTTTTTACCAGGAAAGACTTCCGTAGTAGTGACTGAACGGAGTTCGGAAAATTCTGTAGCAACACATTTATCAACCAGATCCAGGGCAACTGAAGCAACCCCATAGGCTACGGCATTTACCTGCCTGAAATTGTTATTGGGCCCATAGATGGGGTTGATATCAGCTGAGGCACCGGCAGTGACCATGATGACCACATCCCTGCCCAGCTTCTCTTTCATCATATTTGCAGATATGCCTGGCCAGTCCCCCGTCAACTGGTAATTATCCTGCCCGGTACAGGTACCATGGCAGGGATAATTCACATGCACAGCCTTAAGTTTTCCTTTGGTATCTGTGAATTTGATGATATCCAGATCATGGTCACAGGGTCCGTCAGGGTTCCTTCCAAGCCAGACTTCCCCTTCAGAATAGACGGCCCTCCGGTTGATATTTACCCTGCTTTCGCCCTTTTCGTATCCTATCTTTACCGGCTGATTGTCCATTTTTGCTGCTGCTGAGATTTTCGCCAGTTTCCCGTAAAGTGTTTTCACGTACTCCTTAACATCCTCAGGCATTCTCTCCGCAGGTCTATAGGTACCATTTACAGGTCCACCATGATTATGATTCGCTGTTACAAAGATCTTGTCTTCCGGGATATCGGTTTCCTTTTGTATCATTCCTTTCAGCATTTTTACCTGATGGTGGGAATGCCCGATCAGATCCGAGGTGATCAGGAGTACTTCCTCATCTCCCTGTGACAGGTACATGGCCTGTGCAAAAATACTGTCGTGGATCCCCTTAAACGGATCTTTGCGGTTTCCATATCCCTGCATGATAATAGCTTTATCCGGGGTAATGCCAATTTCACTGAAACCTGCCCTGATCAAAGATCCAGTCTTATTTTGACCATAACCATATACAGGGATACAAATGAGTGCGATCAGTAAGAATTTTTTCATGATGTATAGTTTTATAAAAATAGTATCAACTCCTACAACAAACATAAATCTTTTTTACATCCAGTCAACTTTGGTGGAGGAATCGTTGGGTTTTCCTATGATATGTCCATATAACTCCGGTCTTCTTGCTTTGCGATAGCGGAAACCACCTGCCAGCTCAAGCTTATCAGCAGTGCATAGTCCGATGGCAAACGCATCATCAAAACTCCTGCATTCAGCGATGATCTCTCCATAAGGATCGAATATCATGGAATTTCCGTTTTTTACCTGGTCGCCTTCCAGGCCCACAGGATTTGAGAAAACAAGATAGATACCATTATCATAAGCTCTTGCAGGCAGCCATCTCATCAACCAGCCCCTGCCTTTCATGCCGTCAAATTCTTCCCTGAGTGCCTGGGGATCATTATGCCGGTTATCCCAGAGTTTTTTATCAACCCAGCCCCGCCCGGGCATGGATGAGGGGGTACAGCAGGTAACGTGGGGTGCAAAAATAATCTCTGCCCCCATCAGTGCCGTTGCCCTTACATTTTCAATAATATTGTTATCATAACAGATCAGGATGCCACATTTACACCCATAGAGATCGAATACAACATATTCATTGCCGGGGGAGAGGAATTTACTGACAAAGGGATGCAATTTTCTGAACCTGGCCACCATTCCCTCACTTTTAACGCAGACATAGGTATTATAGAGTTTTTCCCCTTCTTTTTCGACGAGACCTGCCAGCACAGCTACATCATATTTAGCTGCTATCTGCATCAGGCGGGAGGTACTTTCCCCGGAAGGGACTTCCTCTGCCAGGTTGAAAATTTCTTCTTTTTTCAGGTTCTTCAGAAAGGTGTATGCTGAGATACAGAGTTCAGGAAAGCAAACCACCCGGGCACCCTGTTCCGCTGCACCTGCAGTCAGTTCCTCAATCCTGGAAAAATTATATTCCTTGTCGCCATCTCTGGTTTCAAACTGGGCCGTCGCAATCCTGATGTCCTTCATTTAAATTGTTTTAACCTTAAATATAAGCATACAAAATCAAAATGAAACCGGTTGATATCTAATAGTTTAATTAATTATATTTGGTATTAGTTCGTCCCGGAGGATAAATATCTTTACGGGTGTATCTTTCTGTCAAATAATAATATACTGAATAATCTCAATAACCAACCAGATGAAAATAAAAATTTCCCTTACGATTATCCTGACAGGACTGTTCCTTCTTTCATGCATTACCACCAAGAGTCCGCAGGAGAATTATAACGACAGGTTATGGTATGAGTATCCTGCAAAGTACTGGAATAGCCAGTCCCTCCACCTGGGGAACAGTTATTTTGGGGCATCATTCTTTGGAGGGGTCGAAGAAGAGGTTTTTGCCCTGACTGACCAGAGTATGTGGACCGGTGGTCCTGCCATGGGAGAATGGGAAAAGGCCGGTGTAAACCCGAAAGCAATAATATCACTGCCAAAGATCAGGGAAGCCGTGGTTAATGGGGCTAGCCAGCTGGCTGATAGCCTGATAAGTCAAGATTTTTTCGGATCCGGGGAATTGCAGGGAAATTTCACATCCCTTGGTGAACTCAAATTGAAATTTACAGATCAGGAAGCAGGGTGGGGGAATTATGAACGATCCCTCGATCTGTCAAATTCACTCGGTCGTGTACAATACGATTTAAACGATGTTACGTACACCAGGGAATATTTCTGTTCTTATCCAGACCGGGTACTGGCCATGAAGTTTTCATCCAACTCTCCCGGGAAGATTTCGTTTGACATCTCCATGGATATCATCCAGGATTCTTCAATGGTTGAAATTGAAAGCAGCACCTACCGGGTTAAAGGTTTTATTACCGGGAACAATCGTCCCTTCCAGGTACTGATCCAGGTCAAAAATGATGGGGGCACATTTGGCACAAATGAAAAAAGTCTGAAGATCAGGGATGCTAATTCAGTCGAGCTTTTCCTTACCATGGCCACAAACTATGAAATGGAATATCCGGATTATACCGGGGAAGATCCGGAGATCATCACTAATAGAATTATGGAAGAGGTGATGTTACTGGATTATAATCAGTTAAAACTGAACCATGTGTCTGATTACAGGTCGCTGTATGAAAGAGTCTTCCTGGAGATTGACGGGAATGAGGAAGCAGTACAATTGCCAACCAATGAGCGGTTTCATAAACTGTGTTCGGGCGAGGAAGATCCCGGCTACAAGGTACTCGCATTTAACCTTGGGCGGTATATGATCATCAGCTGCTCCCGGCCAAATTCGCTGCCTGCCAATTTACAGGGAGTCTGGAATGCTTTTCTCAGGGCTCCGTGGACCGGCAATTACCAGAGCAATATCAACCTCCAGGAGATCTACTGGTCCTGCGGACCCACCGGCCTGGATGAATGCCAACAATCTTATATAGACTGGATCGAGAACCTGGCCATCTCCGGAAGGGAGATCGCTAAACGTGTATATGGTACCAATGGCTGGGTGAGCCACACAACAGGAAATATTTGGGGACATGCAGCGCCCATCGGGAACCATCCCTGGGGCATGTTTCCCATGGGAGCAGCCTGGCATTGTCAGCATGTATGGGAGCATTTTGCGTTTTCCGGGGATATGGAATATCTCGGGGACCAGGCCTATCCGCTGTTAAAAGATGCCTCCGTTTTCTGGCTCGAAAACCTGATCCCTTATGAGGGTTATTTAATCACTGCACCATCGGTTTCTGCCGAACACGGTGCCCTGATGACTGAAGTGGGACTGAACCCTGCCTTCCATGATTTCAGGAGTGAGGATTACCATTATAGTTTACCCGGTGTATACCAGGATGCTGAGATGATCTGGGACCTCTTCACCAATACTTCCAGAGCTGCCAGGCTTATCGGGGAAGCTGAATTTGCAGATTCACTGCTGGTGGTACGGGCACAATTATTGCCCCTGAAAATTGGAAAGTATGGCCAGTTACAGGAATGGTATGAGGATATTGACCACCCGGATTGTAAACACCGGCATATTGCACATCTATACGGTGTCAGTCCGGGCAGCCAGATCCACCCTACCACAACCCCCGCACTTGCAGATGCTGCAAAGAAATCCCTGGATATGAGGGGAGATGGCCGCTTTCTGGAACAGGAACAGGCTTCCGGTGGTAACTGGTCCCGGGCTCACCGGATGTGGTGCTGGACACGGTTGATGGATGGTAATCGCAGCAACCAGATCCTGACCGGCATCCTGACAGAACAGGGATTCGAAAATGTGCTTACCCATCAGCATGCCGGATATGCCAGTGGCAGGGAGGATTTTTACATGGATGGGGACTTATATTGCCATTTCCAGCTGGATGCATCTGCTTCCATTCCAGGTTGCATTGCTGAAATGCTTTTGCAATCACATATGGGTGAAATACATCTGCTGCCCGCTCTGCCCGATGAATTCAGAACAGGAAAAATTACAGGGCTAAGGGCAAGGGGAGGATACAGGATTGACATGGAATGGAAGGATCACGAACTCCTGCATGCAGATATCTATAATGACAGGGATGGGCAAGTTCCTGTTATACGATTAAAGGATAAGATCATTGATATCAGCGAATATGAGGATGTCATACTGATAAAAAGCAGTGACAGGTAGCTTACCTTTTGGATTTGCCTGAGTGCCTGTTATGCGATTCCTGGTTTAGCAATTCGATGGACTGCAGTACCAGTCCGTAGTGGCTGCCAGGGGGATCCTCCCTGATTTTTATATCACGCCAGTCCGTGGCAAAATTTCCCGAATAGCATAACCACATGTTTCTTCCGTCTTTGCTGATAAACTTCGTAGGTATATTTAAAAAGTAGCCCTGTTCCCCGAAATCTTTCATGTAAACCACCAGTTTCCAGGGACCGGTAATATTATCTGATTCAAGGATATAGGAGTTCATCTTCTCGACCGTCGGCCATCCGTCTGTCACACACATTAGATACTTTTTCAACGGGGCATTGTAGGTGATCGTGACGCAGCCGCAATTATTGTTCCAGTCAATCATGGGCTTGATCAAATCAAATTCCGGGGTCCACACAGGTCGGCCGCTGGCATCATGTCCCCCGAAAAACTCATATTTTGATGGATCATTGATGTTATCAATACTTGGTTTTACCCTTACAAGGTAGATCTGGTCTCCGCTTATCCAGGAAAGGTTGGCAAACCTGGGTTCGGGATCGGGGTACTCTGCCCCGTGCCCTGCCAGGTAGGCATATCCATCGGGGGAATGTTCCATATTTTTGCCGAAATCTACAAAATGAGGGGCCCCGATCTTGACGGGATATCCCCACATCCCGTTCTCGTCGAAAAGAGGCTTCTCAGGTGTATGCGGACTTTCCATCCAGGTCCTTCCATAATCTGTCGAGATCCTGAAACCCACCAGGGGCCCCAGCCAGGGCCAGTTGAACTTTTCCTCTCCGAAAGTGGTCGATCCGGCCGGGGCGAGGCAATAGGTCCCATAATACCAGACCCCGTTATATACCAATGACCCGCATGGATAGCGGCCGCCGTAAGGATGGGGTGGACTGGGTGTTAGTCCCAGGCTGTAAGTCATGTGCACTATAACATTTAATTCTTAAATAATTAATTAATACATTACATTTTAACTAGATTGTATTATTACATTTAAAATTGTATAATAAGCACATAAACAATGAGTTGCGGTGCCATACTATTTGATGGAACTGAGGCCGCCGGGATGCGAATTGGATTCTTCCTTGAAGAAGAAAATATAACGGGTACATCTAACTTTATGACCGAGGATGGATTACGCCTTTTTGATACAGCTGTAAAATTCGCGCTGGCATCAGGTTAGTAAAATCCATTTTTTATTATATTTGATTGAACATATATTCAAACTAAACATGGTAAATAAAATATTCAAGAGAAGCAGAAGAGACTTTATGAAAGGCATTGCCCTTACCATGGCTGCGTTGAGCACAGGCAACCTGAAAGCAGAGGCTGGATATCCTGCCGCAATTCAGCGAAACATCCGCGAAAAGGAATGGAGGAACAGGCAGGAAGGAATGGAATACCGGCGACTGGGTGATACTGGTTTGATGGTCTCAGCCATGGTGATAGGCGCTTCAGGGCTCACTCCCTCTGACTACCAGTTCGCAAAAGCAGCCTTGGACAGGGGAGTGAATTACCTGGATACAGCATCGGCGTATGGGAATGGTGAATCCGAGAAAGCAGTTGGTGAATTGCTGAAAATCGTGGGAAGGGACAAACTGTTCGTTGCCACAAAGCTAAGCACCTATTTTACCGAACTCCACCAGCTTAGCGAGGATATCTATAAGGGACTTCCGTCTGCTAAACAAAATGAATTGATAGCAACATCCAAGGAGCTAATCCGCAAGCGTGGTGTATTGGAACCAGGCTATCATTTTAATTATTTTGGCGGCCAGGAAGAACAATTGTCCAAATCTTACCTTAATTACGTTATAAGAAAGGAATACGGGTACCGGAAGGAGTGGAAAGTGAAAATCAAAGAAGCCATGCATAAGGCCTTGGATGAAAGCCTGGATCGCCTTGGCACTGACCATGTTGACATTCTGCATTGTCCCCATGGGGTGCGCCTGCCTGAAGAACTGGAGGATGAAACCATAGTTGAGGTCTTCAAAGAAATGAAGCAAATGGGGAAAGCCCGCTTCCTTGGTGTATCCATGCACAGTGATAATCAGAACAATCTGTTAAGAGCAGTTGAGCTGGGACATTATGACATGGCCATGCCTGCCGTTAATGTTGTCAACTTCCCCACCATTAACATGGCCTTAAGGAAAGCAGCTGGATCGGGTATGGGGATAATCAGCATGAAAGGTGCAAGGCCGGTTGTTTCAAGAGGTAACCCGGGTGACTCGGTACCCCAGTGGCGGATTGACAAGCTGAACCGGGCCGTGCCGGGAGACCATAAGCTCCCGCATAAGGCCTACCTTTTCAACCTTCAGAATCCATATATCGCAGGCGTGATTTCCGACTTTAGGAGCGAGGAAATGATCCGGGAGAACCTGGAGCTGGTAGGTCAGAAAATTGAGATACAAAGGATCTGAGAGATTATGTTCCCTTGCGATGGTCCCACTGAGAAGTGGACGCGAACACCGACCTGTCATCAGGGTGAAGAACGGTTTTGATGTGGTCCATATTCAGTTCGATGCCCAGGCCAGGTGAATCGGGCACATTGGCGTAGCCTTGCGTTATTAAGGGTTGCCCGCCCGTTGTATACACCATCTCAGTCCACTCGGGTATTTCATCGCCTTCCGGATGATATTCGAGTACGGAACAATTCCGGGTCGCTGCGGCACAATGCACGTTGGACATAAAGGACACAGGCGTACCCGCGTAATGCAGAGCCATACCAATATCATTTTCCTCCGCGTAGTCTCCTATTCTCTTGGTTTCCAGAATTCCTCCCGCTGTTGCAATATCGGGGTGCACAATATCGATGGCCTGCTTGTCTATGAGCACCTTGAAACTCTCACGGGCAAACATGCTTTCCCCGGTTGCAATCGGGGTATTGATCGCATCCCGGAGCGCTTTCAATTGCATCGTTTCCTTCCAGTTAACAGGTTCTTCGATCCATGCCAGTCGAGTTTGCTCAAGGGCATGAGCCTGGCGTGTCATATTCTCCAGGTTCTTTCCTACGAAGTGGTCAGCAGAAACGGCAATCTCATCTCCTACAGTGTCACGGATCATTTGCAGATACTCCGCTATTACCTCGATACCTTTGCTCGTCAGCATCTGCTTGTTTCCCGGTTCCAGGGTTCCGGGCACATCCTTCAACACGTTTCCGACACGGGTCATCTTCAGCCAGGAATAGCCCTGCCCGAGAACACGGGTTTTCACCTTTTCCCGTATAAGATCGTAATCCTTATCTCCATGGGTATCAGCATACAGGCGAATCTTGTCGCGGTAGCGTCCACCCAGTAATTGCCAAACGGGTACACCGTTTGCTTTCCCGGCCAGATCCCACAAAGCCATTTCGACTCCGCTAACCCCTCCGCCAAGACGATTGTGCCCTCCGAACGGTTTGATGGTTTTGAAAATCTTTTCCACGTTGCAGGGATTCTCTCCAAGCAAAAGTCCCTTGAGCACCAGTGCGACCTTCACGTCTCCACCATCCCGCACTTCTCCGTATCCGTAAATGTCCTGAGTGGTATCGATGCGCAGGATCGAACAGGGGCGCCCTAAGTGTTCCACCGTAAGGTAACGCAGATCAGTGATTTTTAATTTCGAAGGACTGGAGGCGCGTTTCACCGGGGAGCTTGCCGCGGCGACAAGGTCTTCCACCGGAGCAGCTATCATCCCCCCAAGTGCTAATCCTCCAATTGTTGATTTTTTTATAAAACTTCGACGATTGAGCATCATTGCTTCTTTTGAGGCTTCGTTGGATCTACTGAGCGTAAGGCTAAAATAATGGAATGTTCCTCCCCTTCTTTATTCAGGCTATAGAAACCAACTTGCGTCCCGGCAGCGAAGTAAAAGGCATCGCCTGCCTGACCCGGATGACGCTCAGAATTTCCGTATGCGTCCTGTCCGGCAACCATGTAGCCATGACCCCGCAGAATGAAGTAAACTTCCTCCTGAGTCGGATGCCGGTGCGGGTTGTTTGTGCCGTGGGTGGAGAAATCCATTATAAACAAACTCTTCATCTGAGATGCGGAAGCGAGACGGTCCCGTGTGCTTGTGGTATCACCCATGAGTAGCTTGTACTGAGTAGTCGGTCCGTGACTTCCCAAAACCTGAAGTTCCACATCATCGGCATTGGCGATCTCCAGCTCTTTCCTGGGTTTGTAATCAATACCCTTCGGCAGTTTATAACCCATGAAAAAAACCTTGATGGGCTTGCTGCCGGAGTTTGAAATTCCATGCCTGACTCCGGCAGGAATATAAAGAAAATCATTCTTCTTCAGGGCGGCTTCCTCAGGTCCATAAATGAGCGTACCATTTCCCTCCGTTACGTAGAGGACGTATTCCTCGTTCGGCCGGCTCACAATAGCGCTGGCACCATCGGGCTGCACCGTTAACTCTCCTATCCGGCTGATGGAATTCAGGCGGTGCCCATCTTTATCACCTTCTCCGAATATGGCCTTGTAGGTCGCAGCATCGGTATCTTTGGTCAGATCCGAATCGGAGTATTTCAGGTTGGGCACAAAGCGGGAGAGATAGAGCTGCTGCCCCTGCGCGGTCAGATTTTGCTGCCACAGCAGACATGAGATCAGAGCTATGCCTAAATACTTAGGAACTGATAGGAAATTTGATTTTACATTCATAGTGAGCTTTATATTTTATATTTCAACTTTCAATCACACTCATGGCAGACAACAAAGTTAATTGCTTTTTAATAAGAGATATATTGTTATAACGGATTTCCGATTTCAACAACAAGATTATAGTTGCCCTGCTGTTGATTCTTTCTTTTTACAGCCCATGTTTGATTTCAACAAAGGTGATTACTAAGATGTGAGCAATCACCTTTGTTATTGAAAAAGTTAGTACTGACAAAACATGAAGTCGTCCTGTAACAACGTCCGTTTGCTATTAATAGTCCAGGAAAGCACGAAATCTGTTTTTTCACCCATATCCTTTGCATAAATGCGAATAGGATGATAGCCTTTCGCTAGATTCAATTCGTAGGAATCAGAGGCAGATTTCTGTGTAGGATCATCATGGTTTATTACCACGTTGTCGTGAATTTTAATAACCACTTGCCCTTTTGTCTCGAGATGTAGAACAACTTCACTATCATCAGAAACCTTTAGCAGGCCTTCTGCCTGGTATAATTTATTAGAAACGAATCGTTGCTCTACATTGGTCCAATCTTTATTTCGGTAATCGGGATGAATGTACGAATCAATTTCTCCTTTAGCCGTATTAATCATCTCTCCTGGTTTTCCTAACCACTGTACACCACCAGACAATCCCTTACCTTCAGGATAGGGACCTGTTGCAACTTGCAATGCTGCGTGAGGTGTATCATAAGTGAGCATTAGCATGAAAGGTTGTTCCGGCCTGGTATTTCTATGGTCAACAATCCATTTTTTTGCAAAGGCAGTAAATAAGTCTGTTGTATAGCAGCCTTCCAATTGCCCACTGATTTCCTCTTGCTGGTGCCAGAGCTTTTTTGGGTTCCTGTGGTGCTCCTTATCCTTATCGCCAATGGGCCAATCATGATATAGGGAATTCAAATGACCTCCACGATGATCAGGATATCCGAAAAACTCTGAAAAACCTCGCTTTGTAGTATAGGCAGGCCAATTATTCGGATTATCACCATCGCCTTGTAATCCATATTTACCCACCATGGCTGTTCTATAGCCGGCCTCTTGCATGGCTGAACCAATTGTTAATTGGTCGGGTAATGCCTTATCGAATTGTTTATCTCTTACGCCAGCATGCCCCTGATGTTGCCCCAAATATAACGATGCCCTTGAAGGAGCGCATATAGGAGCCGGACAATAATGAGACACCATGTGAACACCTTCTTGAATCAAGGCATCCAACTCTGGTGTTAAATGTCTTTTACCCGTTTTTTCGTTCTGAAAGATTATACCTAAATCTCCCCAGCCCATATCGTCGACAAGAATAAACACAATATTAGGTTGAGAGGATTGTGCGCTTGCAAAAAGCACGACGAACACCAGGGTTAAAAATATAACAATACGTTTCATTTATGAAAGAATATAAAATTACAATATTGTGTATTTAAAGAATTTAAACGAAGCCGGGCTTAACATTTCAAACTCAACATAACCATTTTCATCTACTCTATACTTTTTCTTAGTTCCTGTCATCAAATCTTCTATTGCCAGCGTTTTCCCTTTTATAAAATGCAATTGAATTTTCTTTTTCTTATCCTTATTATCAATTTCGCGGAATAAGGTTAGGTAGCCAAATTCTTCATCAGGATGATAATTTTGGAAACCTGTCCAACTTGTATCGTCAGGTCTGTCTCCCAGTGCAAATACATAGCCCTCATAAAGTTCGTTGCGATGAGCCTTGTAAATACTTATAAGTTCCCTGACTGGGGCTCTGTCTTCGGGAGCAAAACGCCACGTTTCGGTGAAGTACAAAGGAGTGCACATCATAGCAATTGCAAAAGAATATACATCACCATATAAATAAGCATTTGAGTATTTATGATTAACTAAATCAGTAGTTTGTACATTAAACATGATTTGATTCAGATTGAGATATGGAGCGAACAGCCACTGGTCTTTTAATATCCTGCGAGGCACATACAGATGAGAAAGAGGATTCTTTTGTTCCTTAAAATCAAGTCTTCGATTTTGAAGAAATAAATTACCATACTCTCTATTGTAGAAGTAACCTACACGCAGACCTTTATGTGTAACATCCCAGTTTATTTTCGCTTTATATTGGCTATGTTTCAATAATTCCCTTGCATGCGTTGTTACTTCGTATAGCATATCATAAGTACTCCATGAGCCAATATCAATTTTGTAATACAAAAATCCATAATCGCACAGAACATTGAGTCTACTGTCGTATTTGTTTACATGTTCAGCTCTGTTCCAAATACCTAATTTTATATGCTTGTCTTTTGCGAGGTTCATGATGTTATCAAAACCATTGGGATAGGCTTCTTCAGAAATTGCCCAACCTTTTATTGGCTTATTCCTTTCTGACCAGCCGGCGTCAATTTGTACAACATCGATCCCCAAATCAGCACAACTCTTTATTTCTTTTACAATATTTTCTTCTTTTGCACCGGCGATACGTTGTCCACCTCCCCATACATTAGTCATGATGACTTTATCTTCTTCTGTGACCGGGTATCTCATTCTGTCGAAGATTTTTAAGGCCAGTTGTTTTTCATCTTCATCGCCTGCCCAGCAAATACGCCAGTTTGCCCAGCAGGGTAAATATTCATCTCTATTAATATTGGCAAGTGCCAGACCCCAACCCGTTGATTCAATTCCGTTTTCACTACACTTAAAATATCCGGTATTGATACCAACTTTGTTTATCACCTTATGGGATTCTTTAACCAAACCCATCCCTTCCTTTTCATTAAATAAGAATAAAATATTGGCGTCATTATATATCTCGCCATCCGAAATTGGTTTAGAGAAAATGTGCTTGTCAACAAAATCAAGTGTATCAGCATTTCTGCCATCATGATCGTTGTAGAATCCAACGGTTTGTCGTGTTAAATCTGCAGTAGATACTGGCAGATAATCTATCAGATAATCGTTTGAGCAGGCAATGCCTGGAGCGGCCCAACTTTTTATACCTTTTAGAAATAATTGTGTGCGAAAACCTGGTGCATCAGGATATGCCCAGATTTCAAAACGAAGCCTTAAACCAGACTCACCATAGTGTTTTTCTGGCATATCGTAATCCATTTCAGCAACTATCCGAATATGCTGGCTGGTAAAATTGTCATCGTTTGAAATATCGGCTGTTAATGACACTAACTCCACGTCATCTTCGAATAAGCTTAAATCCCAGTCGGCAAGGTGTTCTGATTGTTCGTTCACCCATTCATTTTCCGATAGTAAATTTTTTAAACCCGTGCTTACAAAACCCTTTCCAGTCCACTTCCACTTGCCGGTTACTTTACCTGTCGTAACGATAATTTCATCATTTTGGGTTGTAACAGATGCACTTTTAAAATCCAGTTCAATAGTGGGTATTTCTGCAAAACATGCATGCACAAGAAGCAGGAGTGTTGACATCAATAAAAGCTTAATATTTCTCATGACAGTCAATTTTATTTTTTATATTTCGTTTCTGCAGCTTGAAAAAGAGCATTAGTTCATCTGTTTAAAAATTTCAATAAGATGAAACACGATAGCTTCGTCTTCTGAAAAATTCTCAATTATCATATCAGAAGATTTAGCACCTGAATTTCTGAATTTTGCATCGTGTATTTCAATGGTTTTTTCTTTCCACTCCCCTGAATTACCATTTAAATTTGTGAAAGCTATTGTTTCAGGAGATGTCGTTCCATTATATTTTACCTGCCACTTTGCATTACCTTCATCCAACCAAACAAAACGAATCGCTATTTCTCCATCAAAATTGCAATCGTCATTCACATCGAAGAAGAACTTGTTACCTTTTTTAGAATCTATAGAACGGGCAAAACGGCTGTAAATGCTTTCTTCGGGTCCTTTATGCCACCATCCGTAACTGGTGCCCTCGGGTTCAATCTGTTCTACAAAACGATCGTAATTCCCGTCCAGAATTTCCCAGCCTACATCGTTAAAATCCTGACGTTTTCTGTTTATCATTCCGGCATTTGTCATGCTTGCCTGGGCAACCGTATCGTACTCACCTGCATCACCCAGTATTTGAGAATCAATCATTCCGGCGGCTTTTTCAGGATCCCCCTGTTTGGCCCCATACGCTTTAAAGGTTTCAGCAATTTTCAGGTACCTGTTTACATTGTACATTTCGGCTTTCCCATACTGTCCTTCAGGATAATTGATAACATCCGATGCATCCAGCCCTTTTCGCAAGGCACAAAAGGCAGCTTTTGCTGTTTCTGGATCGTGCTCATTCGCATATCGATTAAAAAACGCCATTGCGTCTTTCATCCTTTCTCCCTTGCTGGCTTTTGGAGGTACATTCCACATACTAAGCCCATTGTGAGTCGCGTAAATAGCAGACCAGTAAAATGCCTGTTCTGGATTTTGTGTACTCCAAGCGTAAATTTCCCATTCCCTGTCCTGTTCTCCCCTTGAAAAAAAATGCCGTTTTTTTCTGCCAACTTTCTTTTAAAATCATTCCAATTGGCCAACCTTGTTTTTCCAAAACTAATATGGTAACCATGGCTAAACATGCCATTTTTTAATCCGACAGCCTGCATGTTTTTGAGCAACCACTCATACTCTTCCTCTGTACAGGAATCATAGTTTACCAGTACAGGGATCGTATTTTTACCGTCAATACTAAAAGCATCGGTATATCTTTTCATGTTTCGAAACGAAATGAGGTCCATTCATCCCTTGTAATATCCTATTTTAAATCGAGAGGTTTCCCTTTGTAGGGCCATCCATCACCGGTGCTCCCTTCGGCCGATTGAACAAAAACCAATCTTTTTTGAATATCCTCGGGCAGGCTTAAAATGTATTCCCCAAGATTATCGATCATCCGGAAAAAATAGGTTTTATAATCTTCATCGAAATAATATGGAAATTTCCAGTCCCGGACTTTACCAATGGGATTAATTGTTTTTTCCATTTCCAACAGCGGCACACCGTTTTCGTAAATCCATCCTGGCGACATGGGGCCAACCCAAATGGATAGCATGGCATAAAAATCTACTTTAGCTGCATGTTTCAGTTTTTCTCCTATCAGCTTCCCGAACTGATAGTTCCCGGGATCTGGTTCCAACGCTGACCATCTAAGCACAATAGGTGCGCCTTTTACGTAAGGATAGTTTTCCCTGGTAAAATCTCCATCATCCCAGGGGCTGAGCCAGGTATATGTACCCCATACACCTCTTCTGAACAGATCCTGTGAATTGCTCTCAACAAAACACAGGATCAATAACAGAGTAATAAAAATTTTATTTTGCATCTTCTCGTTTTATAGAAGTAGAGATTTTATTGCAAATATGTTCCTGAATTAAAAGTGAAAATTTCTGAATCTGTACGAGCATTATTCATAATTTTCAATAATTCTTTCACCATTTCCGGATTTTCAGCGGCCAGGTTATTTTCTTCACCAACATCATTACTGAGCTTGTACAGTTCCGTCCTTGTTTTTGCAGGGTCAAGAACATCATATTGTACCAGTTTCCAATCTCCTTTTCGAAGTGATTTTCTTCCACCTTTCTCATGAAACTCCCAGTACATATATTCATGCACCTTTTGTTTTTCCTTGTTTCCCAATAAGGTCGGAAGAAAAGAAATACCTTCAATATCTTCAGGTGTTTTGGCACCGGTAATTTCAGCTAGCGTTGGAAACACATCCCAGAATGCAGAGATGTGGTCAGTTTCACTTCCAGCCTCAATTTTACCGTTCCATACGGCAATCATCGGCACGCGGATACCGCCTTCATACAAATCGCGTTTAAAACCTTTCAGTGGTCCGTTACTGTTAAAATAGTCCGGATCTGCCCCACCTTCTTGGTGCGGGCCATTATCTGAGGTAAAAATAATAATGGTATTATCGTAAATTCCCAATTCTTTTAGTTTTGCTATAATTTCTCCTACTTGCATATCAAGGTAATCTACCATTGCGGCAAAAGCAGCATGTGCTTCATTCTGTGTACCATAACTTCCTATTCTGAATCCTTCTTCACCTGCATCCACTCCTTTATAGATAATTTCGGGCTCGAATTTACCCCTGTATTTTTCCATATAATCCTCCGGTGCAAATAATTCGGCATGTGGAATAATGGATGGATAATACATAAAAAAGGGTCTGTCTTTGTTTTCTTCCAGAAATTTCATGGCATGTTTCTGAATTACCTCCGGGCCATAGTCACCGGTTTGTGTGCCTGCATTCCCTTCCAGCGTCACTTTTTCCTGGTTGTGCCACATGTGGTAGGGGTAGTAATGATGTCCGATGCGTTGACAGTTATATCCATAAAATTCATCGAATCCCTGTTTGTTGGGGTCGCCTTCCGAACCAGGATAACCAAGCCCCCATTTGCCAAATGCACCGGTTACATAACCTGCTGCCTGCAATGCTTCGGCCATGGTTACTGCTTTTGCTTCAAGTGGATATTGCCCCTCGGGCAGAATCTCTTTGTTGCCACGAATGAACGTGTGGCCAGTATGTTTACCGGTCATCAGCGATGAACGGGAAGGAGCGCAGACTGTTGAACCGGAATAATGCTGTGTAAACAACATACCTTCTGCAGCCAGCTTGTCGATGTTAGGCGTTTTGAAATGAGTCTGCCCGTAGCAACTTAGATCACCGTAGCCCAAATCATCGGCAAGAATATAAATGATATTAGCTTTTGACTCAACCTGCTGTTTGTTTGTATTGCTGCATGAAAAAGCAGAAAAAATCAAGGCCATTTGAATCACGGCTAATGTTGTATTTCTCATATAATTAATTTTCATAACAAGCTGTGAATCTTTTGTGATCGTCAGAATCATGCTCGCTTCATTTGTTTAAAATTTGTTAGATATTTGTATTATTAATATTTGCAAACGGAACGGATGCGTGTCAGATTTTTCATGATTTGAATTAAAGTTTAATAACAATTTGGCAGTGTACAAGCTACTTAGCTAAAGTCTCTGGCGTTACTGTTACCCCGGTAACATCGACAACAGGCGGTACTTTTATTACACGTACAAAGGATACAGGAACTTCTTTGCCTGCTTCAGAATGCAATTCGAAATCATAGTCAAAACCGCTGGCATCAAATTTCGCATCAACAAAGAATGTGGCAGTTCGTACCATGTCTCCTCCTGTTGTAATAATCGTATTTTCCTGCGGCCCGTTATCGTTGTGGTACACTAATTTTAACGTACCTGAAACATTATCAATGTAGGAAACTTTAATGGCAACATCGTACTCAACATCCGTAGGAAAAACAACATCATCAGCAGCAAAGCCAATCTTCTGACCTTTTCTTGCAATATAATCTTCCGAATAATTGGATTCATCGTACATCCAGGAACTATAATTTTTCACAACAGGAATTACAGCTTCCGTTTCGTAACCAGGCGTGTTACGTTGATAAAGCCATCGTTCAAAGTTTTTAACATTGTCATTTACCCCATTTCTTATGTAAGTTTCTCTGAGGAAACACCATGCATCGGGAGTATCTTCCCTGGTTCTGCCTAATTCCAGGCCAACCCATGCCAGCATTTCAGGCATTAAAGCAAATTGGTTATATAGTACAGCATTTGTGCGCATTTGAAGCAAGCGAATATTTGAACTAAAATACCGATAAGGATATCCATCAGTATGGCCAAAACGATCTACCCAAGATTCTTCATATTCCTCATTTTCTTCACCGTTGTATAGGTTATTGGCAATTATTGCGTTATTCTCATCAACGTACATGTAATTATTGGCGTCTACAAGTTGGCCCATAACAGCGTCGGGGGTATGATACATGTAATGCTCCACGAAACCTCGTCTGATACCAAATCCCAAGCTAAAGCCATAATTGGAATACCCCCCCATAACCATTTTGTCCCGCATTCCATCTGTTATAGCAGCCCACGCATCTAATCTTTCTATTACGTGCGGTACTGCATCATTGCTGTTTGGGTCACTTTCTCCTACAACAGGCCCGATGCCTTCATCTCCCCATGATTTGGAAGCATAACCAACGAACAGTCCTACGACATCGTCCCTTGCCGGAATTCCACTCGCTCCAAAATCAGCAACCAAATCAAGGTAGTGCTGATGAAAAGTAGGATCGGCAGGATCAAAGTTTGTATCATTCGGTCTGCCATCATAATAAATCTTAGGAAGATTTAAGTCTACTATCCAAGGAGGTGCAGATCTTTCAACCCGACAGGTCATAATGCGTATTACCGACTCATATCCTTTAGCTTTACATGCATCAAGAACATTCTTTAGTGCGTCCCATTTGTAGTTATCATTGGTCGGTTCGAGATCCTTCCAGTTTAACCAGTGCGTCATTACCGGATTACAAGAAAAATTTGCCGCTGGCAATTGGTTAACCCGATTAAGGGTTAAATAATTGTTTCTTGCAAACATAAGCTTTGATTTTGGAGCAGGAGTGTTGCCTGGCGGCAAGGACCAATCCCAGCCGTCAACAACAGTGTCTGAAACAACCCATAGTGCCTGGCTTATGTCTTCAATGGGAGTTTGATAATAGCTCGGCCAATATGAATATGGCTGTGCAGAAACAGTTGTGTGTATGCCAAGTATTAGCAAATAAAAGATTAATACTTTAATTGAAGATTTCATGGATTCTAATGTTTTTTACAAATTATTTTTGAGTGTACACCAGAAAAACCACACCGTTCGGATTGATATCAAAATCCAGCGTTGCTACTGTTTTTTCGTTCCAAACATCCCTTAATACATATTGAATATTGTTATCAAATCCCAGATCAACGTTTTCAAGCGATATCGATTTTATACCCTCTGTTCTGTTAAAAATACCCAACCAGCCATGGTTGCTGTCTTTTTTGGGTGTATTCCAGATTTCAATTCCATCTGCATCATATTTTAACGAACCCATTATCCCATTTTGGTTGCATTCAATCATATCTTTATCTGTAATTAATTTCAGTGAAAAATCGTCTAGCGTGGGTAAGCCCCCCCCCATCATCAAGGGTGATGCAGATAAAGCTCTCAAGGTGATGAAGGTATACATCTGGTCTTTGCTGAATTCGGACCAACGTGTAAAACCTTTCCCCGAAAGCAGTTCCATTCTTTCCAGTTCACCGGCATCCATCATTTTCATCAATTCTCGTTTTGATTCGTGTCCTGTGATCCCTTCGGGTTTTGGACTCATTAGCTGCAACTGACCAAAAGGAATCATATCCATGTCAATCCAGAATCCGGGTTCTTCTTTTCCCTGCCATTTTCTCCAGGCATCGAAGCACTGGTTAATTCCATTTTGCTCATCCCAGATATCAGGCGTTACACGAAGCATGTGCGCAGTTTTGAAGGCTTTAATATGATTTGGATCTACGTCGCCTCCCGGGCTTAGGCTGTAAACAATTGGCCTTCCACAGTTTTCGATTGCTTTGGAAATGCCATTTATCTCTTCAGGAAAAGGCACAAGGTCGTCGTATTTAATAAAATCGACCCCCCATTCTGCCATCTGATTAATTAAACTGTTATAAAATGCCTGTGCTCCAGGTTTGCTCATATCTACTCCATAATTCTGATGATTCCAACTACAGATACTGGTTGTATCAGCAATGTCAGCAGCAGTATAATTTGTTCCCATTACCGGTAGATTCTGATGTACTGCTTCCCTAGGAATACCCCTCATTAGGTGTAGCCCAAATTTAAAGCCTAATTCATGGCAACGATCAATAATGGGCTTCAAACCGTTTGGAAAATAGGTTTCTGAGGGTTGAAGCAAACCATATTTATTCATATTCATTTTTTTAGCATGCTTCTCTGCTGGATATATGGTTCCCGGCTGGAGTTCGAATTCACCAAACCAACCAGCATCAATTACATAGAATTCATAACCATGTGGCTTTAGTTTTTCGGCGAAAGCCTCCACATTAGCTAATGCTGCTTCTTCATGCAAATACACGCCATAACTGTCGAAGCTGTTCCATCCCATGGGAGGAGTTTGTGCTAAAGGAGTTACTTTATCTTCCGGGACATTTGAATTTCTGCAACTAGATAAAATAAGTATAGCTAAGCTTAATAATAATTTCGTCTTCATAGGGTGTTATTTTTTCTTGGATCAATAAAAGGAAAATCGGAATTATGAATATTTTCTTTTTTTAGTAGGGCCGTCATTTCTTCGAGAATACCGGGATGTTTCTCTGAAATATCCTGATGTTCTGATGGGTCGTTTTCAAGATTATATAATTCTATTTTCGTTTTCGAGGCATCAAATACATTAAGTTTAACAAATTTCCATTTGCCTTTTCTTATAGCCTGTCTTCCGCCTTTCTCATGAAATTCCCAATACAGATAATCATGTGCTTTTTGTTCTGCGCCTTTTAATACCGGTAAAAATGAAATTCCACCAATACTATCCGGAGATGAAACACCGGCAATGTCAGCTAATGTTGGCATAATAACTGCGTTATCTTCTATGCCCAATTCTTTCAGCTTTGCAAGAACTTCACCAACCTGCTTGTCGAGCAAGGATACCATGGCGGCAAAGGTAGTTCTTGGCTCAGGCTAGGAGCAATAACATTCTATTTTAAATGGTTCATCCCCATATTCTGATACTGGTTCTTCCCAATGGATTGACGATTTCGGGAAACTTGACCAGAGGCACCCCTCTGCGAAAAAGCCATTCAGGGGTGAAGGCCCAAATGGTGTCCTGAGGGGTTACATTTGATGTGGCGAATGCCACCCATACCATCAGGGTGGTATAATAATCATTGGCATCCAGTTTTATAAGTTTTTCCTTGATTAATCTGTCAAATTCAAATCTTCTGTCTTCAGGTTCCAGGGCTATCCATCGCATGGTGATAGGTGCACCTTTAACATGCGGTGTTATTTCCGGATTTACTTCGGAAGGATCATAGTTTCCCCAGGAATAAACTCCCCAGGCATCTTCAGGAAAAACCTGACCCATTGTCAGATTACACAGGGCTGTAAGAACGCAGAACGAAATTAGATATCTCATAATGAATAGTATATTTTTCTCATGTATGGAAGATTTGCGTCGATTTCATTAATCGTGATTATTTGTTGGTATTATTCTCAATGACCTCACCTTTACTTGCAGGATCTGAAATATACACTGAAGTACCTGCCTTTCGCAGGTCATTATTGATAAAAAGTATCTCCTTACAACCGGCCGCAACTTCAAGGAAGGTGCCGGCGCCTTCAGCTGCCTGACAATTGTGAATATACGCACCGTCAACGTCTTTCAGTTGTATTACGGGTTTGCCTGAATGTAACGATTGACGGCCTTTAAAACCGGTTATTTCGATATCGGAAGCATTCTCGAATCGTACCGGGCTGCCCCATTCCGGTTTCTCGGGTAGATTCCACGTAAACTTGATATCTCTGAGGGTAATATCCTTCACATATCTGCAGAACATCCCATATGGAGCAGTGTGATGGCCAAACACGTAAAAAGGATGGGATGGAATTTCAGATTCCGGCTTTTCCACGCCTCCACGCATGGTGTAACGAATGTTTTCAAAGGTTATATCCTCTATATAGCCGTCCTCCTGTCCGTCAAGAAAAATTGCCCCGTCGGAGTTTGCCACAACATCCGATATTAGAATATGGCGAATAACCGGAGGAGGACCGGCAGGTGGTTTAACGTCGATATTCCACTTTTCGGCCCAGGACTTTACAGACCATCTCACCTCTCCATAAGGTTTGGATCGGACAAATACCAGGTTTCCTCCTTTACTGCGTTGCAATATGTAGTTTATATTGCTGATGGTCACATTTTCTACCAGGCCTCCTCTGCCCGGGCGAATATTAATGGCGCTTCCGGCATCCAGCATACTGCAATTGGAAATAACCCCGTTGCGCAGTCCACTAAGCACAATTGCACTTTCCGTTGTGGAAAATGTACAGTTGCTCAAGGTTAAATGTTCTGCATTACCTATGACAACACAATCATCACCGGTGGTAAAATTGCAATTGGAAATGCGAATATTAAAACCTGATATGGCTAATCCATCTGTATTAGGACCATCATCTTCGTAAATACCCTGTTCGATGCTGATACCATTGACAACTACATCAGAACTGCTGAGCACTTTGAGCATATGATGCGGGCTATCCTTAAACTGTACATGCTCGATCAGAACATCCGAGCAATTTTCAAGTTTAACATAAGTTCCGGGACGTGTATTAAAACCATCGGGGGCTGTCAGCGCCGCTCTGATTTCAATTTCCGTCATGGTTCTGAAATCTTCAGGCCAGAATTTATAGCCCCGTCCATCGATCGTACCCCGACCCGTTATGGAAACACCAACCAACCCATTCCCATAGATAAGATGCCGTTGCTGACGGGCTGAATGATTTGGCCTTTCTTCTTCAACTGGTTCGTAGTCATTAATATCCAAACTTCCCATTAAAATCGCTCCGCTTGCCAGATGGAGATCAATATGACTCTTCAGATAAATAGTCCCGGTCAGGTATTCCCCGGGAGGAAAATATAGCGTCCCGCCTCCCAGATTGGCCACCTTGTCGATCAGCTGCTGGATTTTTTCGGTATTTATTGTTTCTCCGTCACTTTTTATACCATGTTCAAGCACATTATACACCCATGTTTCTTCACCGGAGCTCCTTGCTTCAACTCTTGAATTTGAGGCAAAAATGAGTGAGAGCACCAAAAAGGCTGATATTGCAGGCACAGGAGAACGCTTCATAATTGAAAGATTATATAATATCACTAATTTCAAATCAGTTTTAATACAATCAAATTTAGTTAACTGAGTAGTCAAAGGGGGGGTCTTTTATTCCAATTAACTCATAAGAAGAGTTACAATTCGCATTTCAGGTCCTGTGTATTTTAAATTGTCCAATGTTTTTCTATCTTGGTTCTTTAAGATTTCCAGGAGGTTTTGCACCAATATGAGATTGAAAGTAGTCTAATTGATAATGAAACCTTGGATTTTAGAAATAGCGCTGGTGATACTCGCCACAGTAGAGTTGAGCGCGCAGGAGTTATCTTTCAGTTATATTACATCTGAAGACGGTATCTCCCAAAGTGAAGTGTATTGCTTCTTACAGGATTCCGGGGGGTACATGTGGATCGGAACACTTGATGGCCTGAACCGGTATGACGGATATATTGTAAAGTCCTTCCAGATGTCCGAAGAAGATACCAATGGATTGATACACAATACCATATATTCTCTAGCGGAAGACAAATTCGGCAGGATATGGATTGGCACAGCAGAGGGATTGAACATGTATAACCCGGAAACACAACTGATGCTGGCAGTACCCAATTTTTTCTCCGGAAAACAAATCAATATAGTTGCACTTCTGGCAGATGAAAGAAACCTATGGATCGGCACATCCAAAGGCCTGTTTCGGATGCCTTTACCCACAAATCAGATCGACGAAATGCGTTTGAAAAATTTATCTGCCAAGACGAATCATGTAGACATCGAAGTGAATGGCTTACCCTCTATCTACAGTTCCGTGGGGGGAATCCTTAAATCATCTGATGGAAAGATATGGTTGGCCACCTGGGACGGACCGTGTTGTTTTGATTATAATACGGAAAGAAAAGAACACTATTTATTTTATGATCTGCCGGAAGAGCTCGGTAAAGTAAAGTCAATTAATTGCCTGTCTGAGGACCACAACAGCAATATTTGGTTTGGAACCCGTGACATGGGAATATACCGCTTCAATACTTCAACAAACGGGGTATCAGCATACACCAAAAAGAGTGTTCGAACCTTTATTCCGGAGAATATTAAATCGATGATTACCGACCAACAGGGAAACCTTTGGATAGGAAGCATTAATTATGGCATCGTCAGAATTCAAGCTGACAATCTACTGGACGAAGTTCCTGAAATGCAGCTTATCAGGAATAACGAATTCCAACCCGGAAGTTTGAATAGCAGTATTATACGGAGCCTGTATCTCTCAAAAGAAGGCATTGTGTGGATAGGTACCATTGGGAGCGGGATAAATCTTTACAGCCCGGCGGAAAACAGGTTTAGCTTACACCGGATTCCCGCTGAGAAAAGCACTGGAATGAAAAATAATTTCATCAGGGCTATTTACCCACAAAGTGAAGATGTTATATGGCTTGGTTTGCACAATAATGGTTTATTTAAATACGAGCCATGGTCTGGCAGGTACACGCATATGGGACCGGAGTGGGATTACACGGTATTCCATATTCTGCCCGTTGATGGAAGACACCTCTTGTTGGCAACGGACGATGGCACTCAGCTTGTCAGAATAAATGACACTGAAATTGATATTCTGCATACGGTGAACTTTGAAGAGACCGAAGAAATACCTGCCTATACAGCTTCGTTCAATGTTGAAAGATGCAGTGAATCTGTTTTTTATATTGCATTTCTTTCTGGTATTGCAAGGATTGAATTAAGCAAGGATTATGAAATCTTGTCCACATTTTACAATGAGTATTCGAATCCCTCTATTCCTATTAGGAATATAAGGGTATTGAAGTATGATACATTAAACAATGTATTGTGGGCAGGCAGTGAGGGGTATGGGTTGAATCAGATCGTATTGGATGAAAACCATTATCCGTTAAGCACTCAAGCATTTCAACATGTCCCGGGAGATGATGCCTCCCTCAGTAGTGATTATATCAGGACCTTGTGTCTTGACCGTAACAGGCACCTTTATATAGGCACTTATGAGGGACTGAACAGGATAACCCCTAACGATGATAGTAGTTCCTATACCTTCAAAAGGTGGAAATCTGAAGACGGCCTCCCGAACAACATGATCCAATCCATTGAGGAGGATTATGAGGGCAATTTATGGATTGGTACAAACCAGGGACTCTCTAAATATATCATTAAAGAAAATCGCTTTTTCAACTATAAGATTTCGGACGGATTGCAAAGTAATGAGTTTTCGGAGCATACTTCTCATCAGGCTGAGAACGGGAAATTGTATTTTGGAGGAATCAATGGTTTCAATGTATTTGATCCGCAACAAATTCCCTCTTCCCCAGTATTCCCCCGGGTTAAAATAACCGGATTCTATTTACGCAATAAGATGATAAAGGCAGGTGAAAAAGTTAATAATCATCTGCTGCTTAACCAGTCTATCGATCATTCAGATTCATTACTTCTTCGACCCGGGGAAAATGATATACGGTTCGATTTTTCTGCCATGGCTTATTCCAATCCTGAAAAGATAATCTATAAATATAAGCTGGAAGGATATGACAGGGAGTGGATTGTAACGGATGCCCAGGAACGTTATGCCAACTATACAAATTTGCCTTTCGGGAAATACCAGTTTATGGTCATTGCTTCCAACAGCGCAGATCTTTGGGATGATAATCCAACAACATTGTATATCCATATTAAGACTCCATATGCGCTTCGCTGGTGGGCATTTGCCATTTATGCGGGCATTTTTATCCTGGGAGTCATCTATTTCACAAAGTATTCGGTAATCAGGATAGCAACGAAAGAAAAGTTGATACTGGAAAGCGAGCACAACCAGAGATTACATGAATTGGATATGTTGCGAACCCGTTTTTTTATTAATATCTCACACGACCTTCGAACACCTTTGACGCTTATAACCGGACCTATTGATAACATTTTGAAGAATTTTAACCTGGGGCCCGACCTCAGGCATCAAATCGACTTGATCAGCAGAAGTGCCAAACGGCTTAAATATCTTATTGAGCAACTGTTGGATATGAGAAAAGTTGAAAAAGGAACACTAAATCCCTCGCTTTCATCAGTCGATATTGTCCAGTTTATCCGAAAGGAATCCGAGTATTTTGAATTTGCGATGAAGAACCGGGGAATTCAATTTAAGATAGCAATGCAGCGAACCTGTCATAAAAGCCAATATTGATCAGGATATGATGGGCAAGGTTATATTCAATTTGCTTTCCAATGCCATAAAATACACCAAAAATGCTGAAATCTCTGTATATGTGACCACCATTCCATCAAATTCTAATGAACCCTTACCAGGTCCATTGAAGGAAACAGATGTAGTGAAAATCGAAGTAATTGACAAAGGGACAGGAATGTCGGCTGACAAGCAGTCCAAAATCTTCGAGCGCTTTTACCAGGATTCAGAAAACCCGGGGTCGGGGTATGGAATTGGACTCTCTCACAGCAAAGATCTGATTGATGCTCAAAATGGATCCATCGAAGTGCATAGTGAAAAGGGCAAAGGAACCAAATTTACTATCTATTTGCCGGTGAAGAACATAATCGCGAGCGAATCACTCAACGAAGTTTCTGAGGTCGACGAAATAAAAATGATAGAAACTGAAATCGTTGAAGACACCTCTCAAATAGTGGAATCAGATGAAGCGCAAGATAAAAAAGTGATTCTTATCGTTGAGGATAACGATGACTTGCGATCTTACCTGGTTTCATCGCTGGAATCCAGTTATGAGATACTTTCAGCATCTGACGGTCAGGAGGGATTGACACTTTCCCTTCAGGAAGCTCCGGACCTTATTGTCAGCGATATTGTAATGCCCAATATGGACGGCTATGAGCTGTGCAGCAAGGTAAAAACAATTGCAGAGATCAGTCATATTCCGGTGATTCTTTTAACGGCAAGGGCAGATGATGAATCAAAATACAAGGGGCTTGATACCGGGGCCGATGACTATATCACCAAACCTTTTGAAATAGAATACCTTTCATTACGAATAAAAAATATACTAAAAACGAGAGAACATCTCAAAGCACTCTTCCAGAAAGACCTGGAGCTTGAGCCTTCTGAAATCACTGTCACATCTGCCGACGAAAAGTTTATGAAAAAACTGATGGAAAAAATTGAGGAAGGCATTCCGGAATCGGAGTTTACCGTTGATACATTAGAGAAAGAATTGGGAATTAGTCATACCCACTTTTACAGGAAGGTAAAAAGCCTGACCGGGTATTCAGGCAAGGAATTGCTACAAAATATGCGATTAAAACGAGCCACTCACCTCTTAATGCAGGATAAACTCAGAATTTCTGAAATCGCCTACATGACCGGGTTCTCCAACCCGAAATATTTCAGCAAATGCTTTAAGGAGAAATATGGAGTAAAACCCTCCGAGTACCTGGAAAATCAAAAAGCAGAATCTTCCTGAATGTTTATTCCGGAAGGGGAACATCTGATGAATGAAGAGAACTGGTATGTTCCCCTGCCGCAATAGAGGGGTGACTAGATAAGATTATAAATCGTAATTTTAGTTCTGTCGCATCTGTTCAACGATTTACTAAAATATTCAATTAAATTCCGTTCTATGCAACTAAAGAAGAAAAGGGTTTGACGTACCTTGCTCTTGATTATTCAGCTGATTCTTCTTGATCATATGGACTATCTCTATTCCAGTTAAGGTTCTTCTTGCTGACTCAAAATCCTTAAATCCTAAGCCCTGTTGAATGCGCCATTTAATAAACCGATGATCCTGTTCTACAATATTATTCAGGTATTTACATGGTCTGATTTCAATATTGGGAAATGATCTTTAGTTATATATTTTGATTGCACTTTTGTTAGACCCACTTTTATCAATATTGATTAACTCAGGTGTGCCATTGTTTTCTATTGCCTTTATTAGAAACGACTGAGCACTCATACGCTGTCTTCGCTTCGTTAGAAGAAAATCAATCGTTTGTCCATCCCTATCTACTGCTCGATATAAATATCGCCAGACCCCCTTCACTTTGATATATGTCTCATCCATCCTCCATCGCTTCCCTACGACCTTCTTTCTCTTTCGCATTTGGAACTCTATCTCAGGCATGAACTTATAAACCCATTTCTAAATAGTGGTATGATCAACTTCTACTCCCCTGATTCTCATTATCTCTTCAACATCCCTATAGCTTAACGAAAAACTTAACTTGAAATATACTGCTTGAATTATAATTGATTTCGGAAAGCATTGACCCTTTGTATCCATAATGCTGAATTTAGTTTTGTGCTAAACTAAGAAAATAATGAAATGTCTTTTATAGATGTGACAGAACCGATTTAGGGCATATTTAAATACCCTATTTGGAACAAAGATGCACTTATAACCTATTTATATTCCATAACTTAGCTTGTCTAAAAGTGCAATCCAATTCTTTACCTATAATATTGAATGAATCTTTTGACATAGACAGAAGAATTGAATACTAACTTAAATTAAACATAATGAACAAACGACTACTGTTATTAATTACTTACTATTTGTGTCCTGGGGACAGCCTGACTTAAGGCTCAGGGTACCATTCCGGATCTGATCATCTCGGAAGAGAGACTTGACTTAAAATAAAATTAAGGTGTGCTTTATGCCTGTAATAAAATATTGCTGCTAAATTATACGGGACTGATTAGTTACAATTCCAAGTTGTCTACAACAATCTTGTGTAACTAACAATTTGAAAGGAAAGGAGGTGATATTCATGATTTAATATGCACAAAATCAATTAGTAGGATCAAGAGATTTTAGTTTATAAATTAATAACATCACTAAATGAGATTCGAAATGAAAAGAAATTTACCATTAGTACTATTCACATGTTTAATCATGACCGCAACAGCCTTCGCTCAAGAATTTGTTGTGGAGAAAAATACGCTTGACGCTTTAACCCTCGCAATTGACAATGCCGCTGACGAGGGTTATGATGTTCTTGTACTTGAAAGAGGAGGCATTTATCCGGTATCCGCACAACTCGTTGTTGATACAGTAGCTCTTACGCTCAAAGCTGCTGAAGGTGATGGCCCCAAGCCTGTCGTCGTCCGCGTGGCTAAAGTGGATGGCACATATCCGAACCCACAATTTGATGTTTCTGTGTCACTTACTTTGCAAAATATTAAATTTACCGGGGCGCAGGCTACAGCTCCAACATCAAATCGACTTATCAATGCTTCAAAAATTAATAAATTGCACCTGGATGGTGTGGTGGTAACACAATATCAACAGGTGCTATGGCCGGATCCGGATACGCTTATCATTGAAAACTGTTTATTTAACGCTAATATTAACACTGCCGGAGGTTGGGGTTTTATAGTTGGCGGGCAACGAAAGAGTTTTGATTACGTCCGCCTTCAAAATAATACCTTCGTAAATTGTATAATTGGGTACTTGGGAATTCAGTGGGGAAATTACCTGAATGCTGAGCAGCAAATACCGGAAGTAATATTTGATCATAATACATTGTACAATATTACCGGCGCCCATGGCCCCACATTTGGGCCCAGCCGAACTGAAAAAATTCAATTTACCAATAATCTTTATATCAATGGTACATATCGGCCTTTGGAATTTTTCTCTGATAAATACCTCGATTTTCCGGAAAATACTGTTCATCCTGACAGTGCCTTTACGGATCCTACCATCAGTTATACAGGGCCTGATGGCTTATGGGTCATGTCTGTGGAAATGACCGATTCTGCCGGTACAGTCTTGACAATGGAGAACAATAATATCTCATGGACTTCAGATATACTGGATGCCTGGGATGCGCTGGGACTGGTTAAACCCTATGTTATTTCCAATAATGGTTGGATGGCAATCGCTGATAAGGATAGCAGCAAAACCTGGTTTGAAGAAGAAGTGACTTTTACCAATGCACCTGATGTACCGATGTTTGCGGTAGAATTAATTGCTGCCAATATTGACACCGCCACTGAAGCTGCAATGGGTACAACCCCCTATAAAGGTTGGGACTGGTGGGATGAAAACCATGAACCTGTTTTTGATCATATCTTCTCTGAAGATCTGGATATGTCATATAACACAGATGCCATATCCTATACTGCAGCAGCAGATGGTTTCCCATTAGGCGATTTGAACTGGTTTCCTGATAAGAAAGCAGAATGGGAATCAGGGAAACAGACAGGAGTTGAGAATATCTCAAATGCCCAGCTAGCAGCATTTGAATTATCTCAAAACTATCCAAATCCATTTAATCATGAAACACATATCCAATTCTCCTTACTTCAAGCAGGAAATGTTAGGCTTACTGTTTATAATATGTTGGGGCAAAAGGTTAATACGTTAGTAGATGAACAAAAAACTGCTGGTGTATATAGTGTTAAATGGGATGGTACCAATTCATCAGGACAAAAATTACCGAGTGGTATGTATTTTTACAAGTTGGAAATGGGTTCACAAGAGCTTTCGAAAAAAATGTTTTTAATGAAATAGAATCATCAGCTCTATTGTCTCAGTTTGTTCATTTGAAATATAATTTTACACTCTTCCTTAATGAGAGGGATGACTATGCAGTCATCCCTCTCATTAAGGAATAACTATCCGGTAGAGCCTATGAGACAGTTACCTATTCCATCAGATTCCTTAACAGTGGCATAGATATTCGAAGAGGCCGGGTATAATACAGCTAGGATTGGTAAACGGAGACTTGATGGACCGGATTTCGAAAGTATACCTATCGAAAAAGGGTTTTGATTTTTTTCGGTTGTTTATGCCAGCATTGTTCCCACAATTACGATTCGAATTCTTAATTCGAAATAGATAGTGAGTCCGAAAAGCAGACAATGAGGTTTCTAGTGATAGGACAGATGGAGCCAGTCAAGCCTTTAAGAAAGTAAATATTCTCATGATCTTTCTATGGATGATGCTCTTCAATATCTCGAACGAAAAAAAACTATATGATAAACAACTGAAAATCAGTTGAATTTAACCGGACACTAATGATAAATATTTAATAATAAGGAGGTAGATATGAATTTAGTAAAGAAATTTGTTCTAATATTCGTTCTGGTTCTTAATTGTTCATCTTTTGTCTATGCAGCTGAAGTAACTGGTATTGTTACTGATGCTGCAACCGGAGAACCTTTGCCGGGAGCTACTGTTGTCCTGGGAGAAAATAATCTCTATGGGACAGTCACCGATCTAGAGGGACGTTTTTCATTTACCGGATTGCCGGAGGGTGAAATAAAAATGAGAGTAACATATATTGGTTATCAGCCTGATACCAGGACTATTAATGTTACTTCTGATGATATTGTTCACGTAAGGATAAGCTTAAGAGTGAGAGCAGTAGAAGGAGAGGAGGTAGTAATAACTGCTCTGGCAAGAGGGCAATTAGGCGCTATTAATCAGCAGCTCACCGCCGACGCATTCGTAAATGTTGTTGATGCTGCACGAATCCAGGAAGTGCCTGATCAAAATGCGGCAGAAGCTATTGGCAGATTACCAGGCGTAATGGTGACTCGCAATAATGGCGAAGGAGCAAGGTGTCGGTATTCGTGGTTTAGCACCACAATATAACCAAGTTCAATTGGACGGCGTGACCATGGGTTCAGCGCCAAGTATGGGCAGAGTTGACGATTATGGTCATGGCAGAAGCGTTAATTTATCATCTATCGCGCAGGAAAATCTAAGCGGCATCGAACTATACAAGACAATCACCCCTGATATGGATGCCGCCACGTTGGGGGGCACGGTCAATCTGAGATTGGGCCGGGCCTCGAATGACACCATTTACCAGATTCGCGCGTCTGGCGCCTACAATGCGTACGTAAATGATTTTAACCAATACAGGGGGATGGCGAGACTTTCAAGACGATTTTTTGACAGCAAGCTGGGCGTGCAGATTTCCGCCAATAGTGAAAAAAGAAATCGCGGCAGTGACAGATTGAGTGCAACTATAACAAAAGAAGATGTTTATCAGCCGGATGGAACCAGGTTGACAAGGTTTCTTACTGATAATGCATCGATAAGAAATATACGCAAACACGCTACAAACACAGCGCCAATGCAATTCTGGATTACAACCTGTTTGGTGTAGACTTGCTGTTCTCCAATTTTTATAATTGGGGATCATCCAGATCCCAAGAAGTCACAAGGTCACAGACAAATGTAAACGGGTATGAGACAGACAGCAAAAATTATTCTCTTTCAAATTCTCTGAGAGCGACCCATGATTTACTGGGATTTGAATTCGAGTGGCAAGTGTCTCGTTACAGCACGAAAACAGAAACACCGTGATGATTATATGGTTATAACCGGTCAACTCAATCAATCTTCAATGCCGCCTGGTGTAAAAGAGCTTGATCCGGAAGAATGGTTACTGGCAGCTTCCAAATGATGGCGTATGGGCTTTTACACGAACTGAAAGAGATTCCGGTTATATCGGTGAAACACAGTGGGCGGGCAAACTGGATATTACACGTCCCTTTATTTTCAATAAAAGTTTCAGGTTTTATTAAATTCGGCGGAAAGTATAACCGGATTAACCGTGAAAGTTATATTTTTCATCAGTCGCTGCATAATGGCAGGTTCCCGGATGGCGCTGAAGGGCCGCCAATCAGTTATTTTGACACGGATTACAATGCTGATCCCGTGCTGAATGGCAATACTGAGATCGTAAAATATATCGAAGTAGATGGTATCAGTGATATATGGACTGATTGGATCAAAGACTGGCATCTAGCAGATCCGCAAGATCTCAATACACCGAATAACAATTATGATATTCAGGAAAATTATTATGCCGGGTATTTCATGCTGAAAGCAAGTGCCTTTAATAATCTTCTCACACTTATTTCAGGCATTCGTTATGAGGGCAGTGATTTTGACGCAAACGGGTATTATGCTTGGACCAGTTCACAATCGACAACAAATTTTCAAGGGATATACGAACCACGTAAATGCCAAACGATCCGAAGGATTCTGGCTGCCCAATGGTGTCATTTAAAAATCAAACCCACGGATTGGTTTGACACGCGATTGTCGCTGACAAATACAATTTCCCGGCCCAATTATCGATATCGAATTCCCTATACCACCGTCTCATTTAATCCTATCAAGCGCAACAGCAATTAGGAAACCCCGATTTACTAACAGCCGAATCTATGAATTATGACTGGTCCAATTCATTTTATCACAGCAATTTCGGCCTGTTTACTATTTCCGCCTTTTATAAAGAGATAAAAAATTTTGCATTTCGCTATGATGATTATCTTCCAAATGACCAAGCTGCCATTGATTTTGGCTTTGAGCCCGGAGACCCGGCATTTGATATGGGTCACTATAGCGGCAAAGAAGTACATACCTGGAAAAACACCCAAGGTACATCTACGGTAAAGGGAATTGAAATTGATTATCAGGCGAATCTTCGTAATATCAGCGTGGATGCCGAGACCTGTTAAGAAATATATTATTCAGAATTAATTACACACGTGCCTGGTCCAATTCCTGGCTGAGACAATACTATGTAACCCTTGATAGCATAGAATATTTAACAAAACCTCCTTACGTCATAGAATACAACACCTATACACACGGGATTCCGTCGAGGCAGGTTGTTGACCCAGCCGGATCATATTTTAAATACGACGATTGGGTATGAGATTGGTGGTTTTTCAGGCATGTTCTCCGTCTTTTTTCAGGGCCGCAGCCTGAGTTGGAAATGCAAGGGTTGAACCCAATGATCGATATGTTGAAAATTTTATACGGTATGACTTCTCATTGCGATACAGGGTAAACGATCATTTATCCATTTTTGCTTCCGGTGTTAATATTACAAGCCAGCCGGATATTTCCAGCTTGAGCGGCACAAGCAGGCATTCTACTTATGAAGTCTACGGCGCCATGTATGATTTTGGGATTCAATATGATTTTTAAGGGATATTGAAATGATAGATTGAAAAATTAGCTTAACACTTAAAAATGTAAAATATTAAACTAGAAAAAGTGATGTCTTATAGTTTATGTTATTTAATTCAAATTTTGAATATAAGCTTAATACATCACTTTTTCTAATCTTTATTCTGAACTTTTAGGAATTATGAAAATGGACAAATCAAAAAAATTCCGGTTGTTATTTTATATCACGGGGATACTCTCAACTGCCTGGTTTTTAATCAGGGTTATACCTAAACCCTCAAGGGCTACATATCCCTGTATGCGGGCTGCTTCCCCTATTGCTGCCTCTTTTGTAATCTACCTAATATCAATTACGGGTTCGTTCGTATTTCTGAGAAGATTAAAAACGGCCCTGTTAAGCACAAATTTCAAAAGGGCAGGCATCCTTTTTTTTGTGATTGTGTTTTTTTTGTTCACAGCGATTACCATATACAATACCGAAACAAAGGCTGAAATCAAAAGCTCAAATGGTTATCTGGCCACTGCACCGGTCGGAACGCCTAAAGGGGTTTGTCCCGGCCGAGTAGTATGGGTATACAACCCAGATGTTACAAGGGATGCATGTACGAATATAGAGGGGGATTACTGGTGGGAGGATACCAATACTGATATGACAGTAGTTCAGGAAATGCTGGACGACGGAATAAAAAAAGCCGTTGACAAAGCTACTGTAAAAGAGGCATGGAATGCCATATTCCGCTATCATAACAAGGAGCTGGGGAGAGGTGATATCGCTTACACACCGGGTGAGAAAATATATATCAAAATGAATTTTAACCCGTCGTATGGTAAACAGGACCATGCGTTTGAGGATAATGAAAAGGTTAAAACCTCTCCGCATCTGCTTCTTGCAGTTTTATCACAGCTGGTAAATGAACTGGGTGTAAATCAGTATGATATCTTTGTCGGAGATCCTTACAGGGCTTTTCCAAATGTACATTATAACATGTGCTCTCGTGAATTCCCTGATGTTCAGTATGTCGATCATATTGGTGGTGATGGAAGAACAAAAATTGAATTGTCAGAAGAAGCGCTGTTTTTCACCAGTGATCCTGATAATGATTATTCCTCTGTTCTTCCCACTGCATATGTTGAAGCATCCTATTTCATAAATATGCCCTGTTTAAAGAGTCATCATGCAGCAGGTGTTACTTTAACAGCTAAGAATCACCAGGGTTCAGTCAGGGCCAGTGATGGAAATGTGAATAACCTGGTAAGAGATGATTTGCATTATTGTTTCCCCAGTAGTCCGGGATATGAGAATATGGGCCAATACAGGCATCTGGTTGATTACATGGGGCATAAATACATGGGAGGTAATACTGCCATAAACATTGTAGATGCCATTTGGTCCGGTAATAATGCTGCCGGTTGGGTTGAAAGGTGGCATATGGCGCCTTTTAATAATGATTGGACTTCATCACTGATCATTTCTCTTGACAGAGTAGCAATAGAAGCTGTTTGTTATGATTTTCTTTATGAAGAGTGGGACTCACATTTTGATAAACACAAGGATACCTGGGAGGCCTATCCTACTACGTTAGCGGTAAATGACTACATGGTTCAGGCTGCTGATCCTTCTCAATGGGCAGTCAATTATGATCCGGAAAATGATGGCTCAAAACTTGAAAGCCTTGGAGTATATGAAAGATGGAATAATTCATCCGATAAGCAATACTCCCAGAACCTGGGAGTTGGCCAGGGCATCCATCTGGTAAGTATCCCGGAAAGCCTGGTAGAAACGATTGAACCCACTTCTGTCCATAATAGACTGGAAAAAGACAATGCAATTTTCTGTGCTCCAAATCCTGCAAGTATTTACTCAACAATTCATTTTTCACTAGATAATCCAGCTCGTGTAATTCTTGATGTTTATGATTTGTCCGGGAAGAAGATTGTAAATCTTATAAATGAAGAAATGAATAGCGGAAATCATAAGTATAACTGGAGCCTCAATTCCGTAGAGCCAGGATTATATATCTGCAGGATTTCTACCAATAACAATAATTCACAAATCATAAATACAACCAGGATTACAGTTTATTGAATGTTTTAACATCTCTTTTTCAGGTGAATACTTACAAAATATCAATATTAATATCATTGAGCTTCTTGCTGTTTGCCTGTCAAAAAGAGGATATAACAGATAAATTGAACCAGGATGGTATTGATGATTTTTCCTCGTCAGGCCTGACCATTAATTCTATTCTGACCGATAAGGACGGGAAAATTTGGATTGGAACAACGACGGGTTTATACAGTTATGATAATACGAACTGGGTAAAATATACCGATGAAGAATTAAACACAGAGATCTTATGCCTGGCACAAAGCAGTGATGGAACTATATGGACAGGAACGAAAAAAGGAATAATCAGTCTGATAGTATCAGAACAACAACATGAAATTTCAGACATTTATAACAGGTTAAATTCCAGCATAATTTCCGATACCATAAACTACATTAAAGAAGACCCGTTTGGCAATACCTGGTTTTGTACATACAACGGCTTGTATTTCCATAATGAATCACTTGTGAAAGAAAAATTCCAATTTCTTTTAAATACCACTTATACATCAATTTCATTTAATGGGAACCAGTATTTTGCTACTGCTCTGCGCCGGTTCCTGTTCAATTGCGATTACGATCACTCTATTAATGCTATTACCGGTGCAACTCAGTTAGCTAGTGGTTACAACGGAGATTATACGGAAGGTAATGTCTTCTGTTCGCTGGTTGACTCTGATGGTTATTTATGGTTTGGCACAAACCGGGGGCTTACCCGAAACAAAAACGGGACCTATGTTGGTACAGGGGATTTCAGGTATTTTTTTGGCGGTGAGAAAGTATTATGTCTTTACGAAGCAGCGAACAGGGATATCTGGGTTGGAAAAGAAACCGGTGTATCTGTATATGATGGTTCTGAATGGAAGAATTACACCCTCTCAAATGGTCCCACTCATATTACATATCATTTAAAGTTTCCCGAAGAAATTGTTGTTGCAGAAAGGATACAGGCTCAGGGGTTGATTGATACTCTTGTGTATTCCATTTCTGAAGATACAGACGGAAGTATCTGGGTTGGAACTGAAAAAGGCATTTCTGTTTTTGATGGTGAAAAATGGACCAGTTTATAATCTACCGGACAGGGCTTCAATCAATGGCATTGTGGGTAAATTAATAAGCACAATCACGAATTATGAAATTTAGAATATGTACTGTGCTGATTATTACAGTGTTTGCAGGATGTAAAAATCAAACACTGAAAGATTTTGAAAAGCCCAACATCATTCTTATCCTGTCAGACGATCTGGGGTATGGTGACCTGGGATGCTATGGCCAGACAGAAATTAAAACGCCAAATCTCGATGAAATGGCCGCTGAAGGAATCATGTTTACACAACATTATGCAGGTAATACAGTATGTGCCCCGTCGCGCTGCGTTCTTATGACTGGTTTACATACCGGGCATGCCAGGATCAGAGCAAATTCTGCACTTCCGCTCAGTGAAGAGGATGTAACTGTAGCCGAACTTCTAAAGGATGCCGGATACTCAACAGGGTTGATTGGGAAATGGGGCCTTGGTCAAATTAACACTTCAGGCTTCCCCAATGAACAGGGATTTGATTACTTCTTCGGTTACCTGAGCCAGTTAAGAGCTCACAACTATTATCCTGATTATTTATGGAGAAACAACGAAAAAGTAACGCTCGACAATAAAATAGTATATGTGGAAGAAGGACGATTAAAAGGAAGAGGTACTGCTGCAGTTGAAAAGAATGAGTATAGCCATGACCTGTTTACAGAGGAGGCATTGAAATTTATAAATGAATCGGCCACATCGCCCTTTTTCCTCTACCTGGCATACACCATACCTCATGCCAATAATGAGCATTGGTTGGTTGATGAGCATGGTATGGAGGTCCCTGATTACGGGCAATATGCGGATAATGACTGGCCCGAAGCCCAAATAGGACTCGCTGCAATGATAAGTCGAATGGACAGGGACATCGGAACTATAAAAAGGGAATTGGAAGAACTGGGCATTGATAAAAACACACTTATTATTTTTACAAGCGATAACGGACCCCATAAGGAAGGGGGGAATGATCCCGAATTCTTTAATAGCAGCGGAGGATTAAGAGGCTATAAACGTGATCTTTACGAAGGTGGGATCAGAGTGCCTATGATAGCTTACTGGCCTGAAACCATTAATCCTGGTCAGACAAGTGACCATATTTCTGGATTCTGGGATTTCATGCCTACGGCATGCGATGTTGCAGGTATTGATGTGCCCCGGGGTATTGATGGGATTTCATTTTTGCCAGAATTATTGGGTAAGGAACAAGCTGAACATGAGGCTGTATACTGGGAATTTATTTCACAGGGAGGCAAACAGGCTGTCAGAAAAGGAAAATGGAAATTGGTGAAACTGGATGTATTGAATCCTGAAAAAACCCAGGTAGAACTTTACGATCTTGAAGAAGACCGGTCAGAGCAGAATGATGTATCAGAGAAGTACCCTGAAGTGTTGGATGAATTAATAGAACTCCTGGAAACTGAACGTGTAGAGAGTGAGCATTTTACTTTATATCCTTCAAATGAATAAAAAAACAGGTGAACGATTGATTTTTTTGAATTTAATATATAAGCACCATTTAATTTTCGTATTGGCTTTCTTTTGCGCAGGAATGAGCCTGAAGGCTCAGGAGTCCACTAAAGTATTTCAGAATGGCAATGATCAACTTATCGTCTATTCCGATGTCCCGGGACTCGCACAACCGAAGGAATATTACAAGATACGGGTACGTTCCAATGCTTCAAACAATGAGTGGCAGGACTGTTTCGGGCTGGTAACACGTTCGTTATACACCGATATCGCCTGAGAATTATTTTAGTCACCTTGAAGGATGGACACATACCTATGCCAATATTGAAATGAACTCCGCCATTGAAGTGGAGATCGCGAAAGCCGACGGTTCCCCCATCACCAAGGCAACAGTACATCCGGTTTCCAAAGGCAGCGCAGCGACCATCACCGACGGCAAAGCCTATTTTACCATGGATCAACCAGCTTTGATGGCAGTGGATATCGATGGACAGATGGACGATCACGATACAGGAAGAGATCAATTTGCACAGGCGTATAATGGACCACCGATCCATGCAGTTAGTATCTTTGCACACCCCCTTTTTGAGAAACCCGATTCAACCTTGGCAGGGGTTACAGTGCTTCAACCCGGAGAAACTCCACCCGGCGATCCTGGTAGTTTTAATATACTGTACTTTGCTGATTTATAAGCAAATATAATGAAATTTGTTATAGTGCACAAGAACTAGATATTCAGATTGGTGGGATCGTCACCTTCCGCGACCGCCTGTCCGGTTACATAGGGATCCATGTAGGATATGGACAGGTACCTGGCACCATCCAGCCTTGGAACATCCCCATCCGTAAAGGGTGAATACAGTTTATTATCGGATGCCCATGAAAAATACCAGGTATCCGCCACCCGGTAGTCACTGCTTGTACCTTTAAACAGGATGCCTGTTATATCTTCGGACCTTTCAAAAGGACAGTCAGCAGGTGCTTCAGACTTCCAGATAAATGGCTCATAGGTTATGGCTGTATTTTGTGAATAAGCGCTGAATAACAATATGTTAGAAAAAATAATTGATATCAGGAATCTAACTTTTACGGTATTGATTTTCATCTTCGACAATTAGTACTGATGCGTTAAAATTTAAAAACTAAATAAATCTCTTTGTTCTTTGAAATTTTGATTGTCTTGAAAATCTGTTAGCAGCTCTTTCACTGGGGTTTTGTCAAAGGCTGATATGCCTAATATTTGCAAAATCTCGTAGATAGACAGAGGACTCTTCAAACTGTATTTTACATATGCCACGATTAGGTATGTGCAGATTGCAACCCAAATGTGGATGTTCACAGCATTTTCGGAGTGCCCCCAGAGCTTTTTAATGGTCAGATTCTGCTTTATCCATTTGAAGAAAACCTCTATCTGCCAGCGATTTCTGTATAACCGTGCGATTTCAAGGGCAGATGCCTCGAAGTTGTTGGATAAGAATGTGAGATCAACGTCCTTCTCATCATCATAGTATTCAATAAGTCTGAGGTTTTCCGGATAGAGCTTCTTTGACTTAACACCATTAAGGGTAATTGTTTTATCACTTCTCAGTCCTGTGGTCTCATCAATATTGAAATTCTGACCAACAACTGAGCAATCCAATGACACCTTTGCCCTGGTAATAAAGAAAGCTCCGGCATTATGGATATTATTAAGCGCAGCAAAATCAACATATGCTTTGTCCATAACATAGATCGCATCTGGCTGGATCGGCATTACATCCAACACGTTACTGTCATGATACCTTCCATCGGTTATCAGAATGTAGGTTGGAATGTTACCTCTTAGATCCAGTGCAGTGTGAATTTTTGCCGCACCCCGGGAATACTTGCCTTTTGCCCAGGTGAAAAGTTTTAAGCTCAGCGAGATTGTAGTAGAATCCAGTGCAAACACGTCATTTTCAACGTCAACATTTGGGATTGGCTGGTTCTCATACAAAGGTTTTACCAATTGTATAAGGTAAGTGCCAAAGTCAGCAAATATCCTCCAGTCTCTGTTTTCATTTGCACGAGACAGAGTCGATTGATTAACATATTGCTTGATCCCAAGATGATACAATTTGTTTTTGTGTGCTTTCAGGCAGGTACAAATATCTCGCAATGAATTGCGGGAGGTTAATTGACCGAAGAATAGTTGGATAAACTGGTTCCAACAGTTAAGTCCTCTTGTTCGATAGTCACCATCATACCTGGCGACACACTTCTCAAACTCGTATCTATTAATAAATTGGAGTAGCTGAGAAAAAACATATTTGCCTGAATTCATAGTATTGCACTTGAAAGCGCAAAACTACAGATCAAATCAAATCAAAAAATCAAAGAACGCTTATATTATATTGTATATACTGTTACTTACAAAATATTTTAAAAAGTTAACGCATCACTACTATTCGACAATTATAAAAAGGAATTAGAATTTGCACATCTTTAAATCTAAAGGTAAGTTTATTTATTATTATGGTGAGAGCAAACTAAGTGCTGTATGGGACATGATATTTTCAGTGTACAGGTCTCTCCCAGCTGGGAAGGGTTATTGCATTGTATTGAGCGGAGAGGGACTCCGGAGAGGGTCCATCATATTGAATTATTTCTGGATGATGAGATTAAAGAGATCATTTGCAAAAGGTTTGGTTTGCTTGAAGGGATAACAGAAACAGACCGTTTCTACGATCTTAAAAAGGAGATCAGGCTGCAACGATTTCTTGGATATGATTATGTTCGTTGCGGACTGGATGACTTTGATATGCCATTGGACAAATTACCCGTTGCAGATAGTGCAGAAATCAGGAGGGCAGGGGGGCGTGAGTTTATCAATCAGAAAAAGGGACCCATAAGCACCTGGGAGGAGTTTGAAAAATATCCCTGGCCGGATCCCTACCAATGTAAAAGCAATCATCTGGAATGGTATGAAAAGAACCTGCCGGATGATATGTGTGTCATCGGTAGTGGGGGATTTGCACATTTTGCTGAATTCCTGAGCTGGCTGATGGGATATGAGACCCTCTGCTACGCATTGTATGAGGATCGTGGCCTGGTCGAGGCGATCAGCAAGAAACTGGTGGAAATTTATGATGTAGTTATCAGGCGGCTCCTGGAGTTTGACCGGGTTAAGATCATCTGGGGTTCAGATGATATGGGCTTCCGCGGGGGACCACTGATCAGTCCTGATGACCTCAGGGAATTCGTCTTTCCAGGGCATAAACTAATGGCAGAATTATCACACCAGGCAGGCAGACCATACCTGCTGCATTCCTGCGGTGACCTTGATCTGATCATGGAGGATCTGATCAAAGTGGTGGGGATAGATGCCAGGCATTCTTTTGAAGACAACATTGAAGATGTGGTAACTGCTAAAGCAAAGTACGGGGACCGCATCGCAATTCTGGGAGGCATAGATATAGATTTTTTATGCAGAAGTACTGAGCAGGAAATCCGAGAGCAGGGTAAAACAGACCCTTGATGAGTGTATGCCTGGAGGTGGGTACTGCCTGGGATCGGGAAACTCGATAGCCAATTATATCCCCGTTGATAATTACCTCAGCATGTTGGATGAGGGAAGAAAATATACTCAGGATTAGTTGAAACAATTGTGAAATAAACTTTATTTATAATGTTAAAAAACAAACGCAGATCATTCTTGAAGGCAAGTATACTGGGTTCTGCATATATCACGCTACCCGGGCAAGTAGCTTGGTTCTAAAAAGCAGAAATTAATTGTAAATGATGATTTAATAAGATCCGCAGAAGAAATGCGTCCGGGTGAAATTGCAGAAGCCATCCATAAAGGCCCCTATGCATTTATACCCATTTCCCCGATGTTTGAGTGGCATTCCTTTCATCTGCCGATGGGAACAGACGCGCTGATCACAGAGGAATTAGCAAGACAGGTAGCTTCAAGGATGGAGGGATCTGGTTCAGACCATTATCATTCGGACTCGATGCATGGCGAACAAATGATGAGAAAGAAAGGTGGGGCTTAGGCCAGAATGAGGAAGTATACGGGATGAATTTTCCGGATTTGCCCCTTAAAAGTGAATATTGCGAAAAGGAGGAGATGAAACTCGCTATCAAAAATAGGCTGAACGCAATCTCAGAGTGTGGAATAAAACATGTCTTCCTGATGAATCATCATGGAGGAAAGGGACAAATGAAATTGGTTGAAGATATGGCAGAGGAAAACTCAGACCAGCAGATGAAATTTCATGCCATAAAAACATACCAGTTCAATGATCTGAATGAAGACGATGGTTTTTATAATGTGGGTGGACATGCAGGATACAGTGAAACCACCTGGCTTATGGCTTTTCGTCCTGAGTTAGTCGATCTTTCTGAACAGGAAGCGGGAGGATTATCAGTTCGACAAACCGGGATCCTGCATAATAAACCCCAAATTGAACCCGGATGGAATCCCCGGAATGTCAATCCAGACGTAGCTGAGAAACTCAGGCAGAGAGTGGTTGAGAATTTTAGCCGGTATATCAGTCATTTATAAACTGGATAGTGTGCAGTATCTCACCCGGAGTCCTATTGTTCCGTATTTAGTGGATATTTTGAATCTTTATAGAATTGATTCTGCAATTCAATGGTTTTCTGGTCTGCTTTAACTGACTTAATCATTTCCGCTAGCTGATCTACTCGGTTTTCCAGGATCAGTTTACCCATCTCAACATTTCCATAGCTGCCATCACCTGCATAATGGTTAGGATATTTTGCATACCACCAGATTGCGGTGTATGCATATGATAATGAATTCAGTCGATTCTGGTCTTTTCCTGACTGGCTGTTTGCCTTCTCGAGTTTAACAAGCTCAGGACGATGGGCCAGCATCATTGAAGTTTCAGTCTCTCCGGCATGTCCATCCCAATCTGTTTTTTTCATCTTGTCCAGCTGATCCTGGAATTCCTCAGAATCCTCAGGCCTGAAAAAATAAACGGCATATTCTTTTTGTTTTTCGAGCTGCATCTGGCAGAAGTAAGGCAGCAGGGAATTATTTCCTCCATGTCCGCTTACCAGAATTATCTTTTCAATCCCATTCCTGTGTATCTCATCACAGGTTTCCTGCAGGACTGTTAGGACGGTATGTGGACTGTATGCCACCGTACCTGGCTGTTGTTTCGCTTCATATATCTGTCCGAAATAAAATGGTGGGAATATAATAGTAAATTCCTTACCTGCTGCCCTTGTAACAATCTCTCTGACATCTATCAGATCAGTTCCCAGGGGCATATGGGGTCCGTGTTTTTCCATGATCCCAAGTGGGATAACACATGTTTTGGCTGATTTTTCCACAGCCGTAACGAAATCCGGAGAGGTAATTTCTTCCCATTTAACAGGCAGGTCCTGTTTGCCAAATTCCATTCTCCTGTGCCCTCAGGCCAGAAGGAAAAATCAAAAAGGTCAAAAATGCTTAAAAAGATCAGTTTTTTCATATCACTAATAAGTTAATAAATCTTGTTTCTTTAAAATTATGATTTTATTCTGAAACACCAGATTGCTTTATGCCTTAAGATTTGATCATTAAGCAAAGGTCTCAATTAGCAAATAAATGCGTAAATTTAAGGCGATATCAAGAATTGATCATTAAAAAGCAGAGCGGTGAAAACAGCAAGCATTTCTGGTAATAAATTGAATAACCTTAGCCTCTGGGTACTTACTATTCTGAGGATCGCCATCGGCTGGCATTTTCTTTATGAAGGAATCGTAAAACTCACAACTTCAGGGTGGACATCTGCCAGTTACCTCCTGGAATCCAGGTGGATGTTTTCGGGATTTTTCCACTGGATCGCAGCTCATCCCGGTGTACTGCAGGTTGTGGATGTTATTAATATCTGGGGACTCATACTTGTGGGACTGGGACTGATGCTTGGTTTCTTATCCCGGTATGCTGCCATCGGGGGCATTGTACTGCTGGCATTCTACTATACTGCCAATCCACCATTTATCTCAGCCACCGGAGCTTACCTCGAAGGGCATTATGTCTGGATCGATAAAAACCTTATCGAACTGATAGCTCTCCTCGTTTTGGTATTGATACCAACCGGTCACTTCATTGGCCTGGACGGATTGTTGAGGGCCATCAGGCTCAAGGTACATAAACCCAAACCTGATCCAATACCCATAAAACAGGTTGCAGAAGGATCAGTCCAAGATGAAGGCAGACCTACTGGACGTCGGGATATGTTAAGACACCTGGCCACATTGCCTGTGCTGGGAGCATTTACCTATGCAGCCATTCGCAAGCAAAAATGGGATAGTTTTGAAGAAAGGATTTTACAGGCCAACACCAGCCAGCCTGACTCAAGCAGCGGGGCAACCATCAAGAGTTTTAGCTTCTCATCCCTGAAAGACCTGAAGGGAACCCTTCCTAAGGGAAAAATCGGCGAACTGGAAATCAGCCGGATGATCGCCGGAGGAAACCTGATGGGTGGATGGGCTCACTCCAGAGATCTGATGTACGTTAATAAACTGGTCAAGGCCTATCATCATGACCAGAAAATATTTGAGACCTTTAAAATCGCTGAAGCCTGCGGGATCAATACCATATTGACCAATCCCCAACTCAACAGGGTGATCAATAAATACTGGCGGACCCAGGGTGGAGAGATCCAGTTCATTTCAGACTGTGGCTACCAGATGGATCCCATAAAAGGAATCGAACTTTCCATTGAGGGCGGTGCACATGCCTGCTATGTACAGGGTGGAATAGCTGACCAGTTTGTTATTGACGGAAGGGTTGATGAATTGGGCGAATGTGTTGAATTCATCAGGAAGCATGGTATCCCCGGTGGGATAGGGGGACATAACCTGGAGACCATACAGGCATGCGTGGAAGCAGGTATTAAACCCGATTTCTGGGTAAAAACCCTTCATCATGTGAATTACTGGTCTGCCACACCAGAACTGGAAATGGATAATATCTGGTGTACTAAACCGGAAGAAACCGTGGCCTTTATGGAGAAACTGGAAGAACCCTGGATTGGCTTCAAGACACTCGCTGCAGGGGCTATCCTTCCTGAAGTTGGTTTCCCATATGCCTTTAAGGGAGGAGCTGACTTTATCTGTGTTGGCATGTATGACTTCCAGGTTGTCGAAGATGTCAACCTGGTACTTGATATCCTTAATGATGAATCACTGAAAGCTGATCGCAGAAGACCCTGGAGGGCTTAGTCTTGCAATTAAGGCCTCACCATATTTTAGATATCATCTCCGCTTATGGGAAGGGAATAGAGTATCAACCACACCCTTACGGACATTCGCTGCATATTGTAGCACCCAGGCTGTTATCAAAACTGGATCAGAAAATCAAACTCGTGCTTAGCGCGGATGCTATCTGTGAGGGGTGTAAGCATCTGCTGCCTGACGGAAAATGTAAAGATGTACTGGCCCAGCTCACTCCGTCTCCTTCTAAACAGGCCTATAATGATGTACTGGATAGCAGAATATTTGATGATCTTTCCTTAGAACCTGACACGGTGACCACCACCCGTGAATATCTTGAGACCGTAAATAACAAACTGCCTGGAATTGAAAAAATCTGCACTCATCCAAAAGAAGATCAGCAGGATAGATTGAACGGGCTTGTTTCAGGATTAATTAGGTTAGGCCTTAGGGGACAAAGCTGAGATGTTTAAAATATACTCTGTGATCTCAACATGCTATAAAAGATCATATTAACCAAACAAATAAAAAACGCAGGAGGCCAAATCATGAAATCATACTTTTTAATAATCATCAGTCTTATTTTAATTTCAGGTTTACAGGCACAGGATATCTCATTGCCTGCTCCCCAAAAAGAAGGTGGTATTCCACTGATGGAGGCATTAAGCAAAAGGCAGTCTGCACGATCTTTCTCGGGGAAACCGTTATCATACCAAATGCTGTCAAACCTGTTGTGGGCTGCCTGGGGTATCAATAGATCAGAAGATGGCAGACGAACCGCCCCTTCATCTCATAACGAACAAAATACTGTCCTCTACTGTTCCCTGGCCGAGGGATTATACACCTATGACGCGCAAAATCATTCTCTGGTATTAGTAACGAAAAAGGATATAAGGGCAGAGACCGGTACACAGGACTATGTGAAAAACGCATCTCTGAACCTGATGTATGTCGCCAAAGGGGACAGTGCAGCAAACTGGGATGAGACCCGGATCAATGCGGCTTGCGTTAATGCAGCATTCATTGCACAGAATGTATATCTTTTTTGTGCTTCTGAGGGACTGTCTTGTGTAGTGCGGGGGTCTTTTGACGGCAAAAAACTACAGGAAATAATGCAGCTGGGAATGGACAAGGTTTCCGTGTTAGCACAATCTGTGGGTTTTCCTGCAGAGGAGGATAAATAAAATAAGTTAAAATGTAAATTCGGGACAATTGATTTTCACACAGAAATATGGCACAAAGCAATAAACTTCCGAAAATATACCTGGCAATAGATAACTGCTTTGCTTCAAAGCGCTGGACCAATCCGGGAGATTGGATGAGCATAATTGCAGACATGGGGGTGAACTATGTTGAGGCCAGTGCCGATAATGAAATAGATCCATTTTATTCGACTGAAAATTACAGGGGGAAATGGTTGGATGAAGTCGCTAAAGCATCCCTTAAAACAGGTGTGAAAATTTGTAATCTTTATTCAGGACATGGGACCTATTCCACGACGGGTTTAACTCATGAAGATGAATCCGTCCGGGACCATATTATGAATGACTGGATAAAAGGGATGATTGATACTGCCTGCACTCTGAAAGCTGGTCTGGGATTTTTCTGTCACGCCTTTAACTGCAACATATTGCAGGAGAAAGAGAAGTATTATTTTCATTTGGAAGATTTATGCGACCGGCTGGCAGGTCTGTCTGAATATGCATCCAATCAGGGATTGAAAAGCCTGGGACTGGAACAGATGTATACTCCCCACCAGGTTCCCTGGACGGTCAAGGGGGCACGTGATTTAATCAGGAATGTTTTTCACAGATCAGGGAAGCCCTTGTATATTACTATCGATGTTGGCCATCAATCCGGACAGCGGAAATTCCTTAAACCTGATCACAAATACCTGGAAGAACTCATGGAGGAGGTGAGGCTTCAGAATAAATTAGAGAATTGCTGGCTGGGTTTAGATAAGGCATATAATATTCTTCATGAAGCAGTTAAATCTCCTGAGAGCGGACAAAGCGACAGCATAAATGAGATCCTGGATCTGACTGATGAACATGCCTATTTATTCGCAGAGTACGATGATGGGGATCCCTATTACTGGCTGAAAACAATGGGTTGTTATTCACCGATAATCCATCTCCAGCAGACGGATGGGAATGTTTCGGCACACTGGCCATTTTCTGCCAGATTCAATGATCAGGGGATAATTTCTGGTAAAAGGGTTTTAGACTCCCTGTCTCACTCTTATCTGCAAAGCGGAACCGGAATGCCTCCGAAATGTAATGAGATCTATCTTACCATTGAAGTATTTTGCAGGTACTTCGGAGATCCCTTATGATATCCTGAAGAAGATCGAAGCATCGGTTCATTACTGGAGAGATTTGATCCCGGAAGACGGATTGAGTCTGGATGAACTGCAATAATTTGAAATGCCGTCAAGTTTTCATACATTTAAGTCACCCTCAAATAAATAAAACTATAAGAATGGACCGCAGAAATTTTATTGGAAAAACAATGGCACTGGGAGCCGCAAGCATGGTAGCACCATCGATTCAAGCTTTTTCGAGAAGTTCGACCGCACCACAACTAAGACCGGATGATATTTCCATTGCCCAGTGGGCCCTCGTGCAGGAGCTCAGGGACGGCAAATGGAAAACCCTGGATTTCCCCAAGGTAGCCCGGGAGGATTTTGACATCAACGGTATAGAGTTTGTCAATACCCTGTTTGAAGTGCCCCATATGGATTACCTGAACCAGCTGAAGAAAAATGCCGATGATCACGGAGTGACCATGGTGCTGATCATGGTGGATGCCGAAGGTGACCCCTGCTCTCCGGATAAAAAGGTCAGGCGGCAGTTTGATATCAACCACCGGAAATGGATAGACATTGCCAACTACCTGGGATGCCATTCCATTCGCACGAATTGCAGAGGGAAGGAAGGAGACAGCAAGAAAGATGGATTGAAATGGGCTGCCGATGCCTACAATATGCTGCTTGAATATGCCATTCCGGCGAATATCAGCGTGTTAATCGAAAACCACGGAGGGTTTTCCAATGATGCGGACTGGATGGTAGAACTTATGGAGAAGGTGAATAGCAAATACTTTGGTTCTTACCCGGACTGGCGTGCCCCCAGTGATGAATTTGATAATTTTGATTACCTGAAGAAGACGCTTCCATATGCTGGGGGATGTCCTACAGGAACCAGCCTACCGAGGAAGGATCTGCCAAAATGATCAAGCTGGCCCAAGACATGGGATTCAGCGGATGGTGGGGCATCGAATCATCGGGCAGGGATGCCATCCGGCAGGGCAAGGAGATCCTGACTAAATATCTGGTCATTATAAATCTCAACCATCATGAGAAAATACCTGTTTGTTTATTGGCCTTTTATTCATTTGTATGTTGGCCTGGCCCAGGAGGCCGAAATTGGCTGAACTGAGCAAGGGCAAAAATTTCATTGAATCAGAATGGTACACGGAAGCTGAAGATCTGGAGTTGCTGAAGCTTTACGAGGGACTCCGGGTGGCTGATGTCTCGGATGGCATGGATATGGTGGGTCTGCCTCACCTGGGACAGGTAGACCATGACGATACATCCCTCCTGGGTGGATTACAGCACCATGTCCCATATCATCAGGGGCATTGCTCTGACCGCCCGTTACGTTCCCACACAAAAACCTGATCGGCCAAAGCCGGAAGAGGATTTCAGTGCTTGGGAGGGTAATTTTTACAGTACCTATTCCTCAGAGGCCTTTGTCCCACTGATCCACAAAGGAAAAGTGATCGTGATCGATGATGTGGAGGACAAAGACATTGGCTCAATAGGATCCAATAATATCCTGGTCTGGAAAGACAGGGGTGCGGTCGGCGTGGTTACCGATGCTTCATCAAGGGATACCGATGAAGTGGGATTGGAAAAAGTGCCCCTCTACCTGCGAAAAAAGGGCAGGGGGATACGTCCCGGGCGCAATGAACTGGAGTCTGTCAACCGTCCAATTTCCATCGGAGGCGTCCTGGTTTGCCCAGGTGATGTGGTGGTGGCAGATGGTGACGGGGTAATTGTTGTTCCAAGGAGAGTGGCCGTTGAAGTAGCCGAATATGCCCAGGGAGTCCTGGAGGGTGATAAGGCTGGCAGGAGGCGCCTGTATGAGAAACTGGGGATGCCCCTGGATCATACGGTAAAATAAGCTCCATTCAGACAGAGTACAATAGCTCTGTTTCGTGTCATAAATTAATCCGGGAGATTAAGCCGTTCCAAAAAATCTTCAAAACGTGGGTCATCATGAAGTGGTTCAGACCAAGACGGTATAACAGCGCACCATGTTACCCAGCCGTGATGTGGTTCATAGGCCAGCCATCTGAATGCTTCATCCATTTTGCCTAATGCTCCATACAATATTGTAAGTCCAAGAGCGTTCCAACCATTGACTTCAGATTTTTCTAATTCATTTAAAATCTTTTCTGCTTCATCACGATGCCCCGAAATTGCATATGTGTTACCAAGTGCCCATTTCCACCAGGGGTATAAATCTGCAAGTTTTTGATGTGCATCTATTGCATCATCTATTCTGCCCATCGCTAAATATACCTCACCGAGAGCATAATAACCCATTTGATAATCCTTTTCAATTTCCAGTGATTTTAGAGCTTCCTGTAATGGCATCTTCGTGACGGCCATCCTGACAGTAAATTAATCCGAGGTGTGCCGTTATATTTGGATTGAAAGGATCATATTTCTGTGCAAGTTATTTTCAACAATCCCTTCCTCCAACCTATCGAAAAGATAAAGAGCCCATGCATAATGCCAATGAGCAATAGCCAGGTTGGGGTCTAATTCAAGAGCTTTGATAAAATACCTTTCCGCTTTGTCAAATTCCCAGGTTTTATATAGATATACTTCTGCCAAAGCTGCATATACTTCAGCCATTGTAGTATCAAGTTTGAAAGCCTGGGCTGCTGCTGCTTCAGCATTTATAAGATCATCAGCCGTACCTAATGGTCCGTGTGCAATTTCAACATAACCGAGTGCCAAACCTGCATACGCGAAAGGTTCCCCGGGATCTATACTGACTGCCTCGCGAAGATATTCCAATCCTTTTTCTTTGTCTTCTGGTGTATCCATGTTTAAATGATACATACCGCGAAGATATGCCTTATATGATTCGGGATTGACCTGCCGTGGTGAGGTCAATTTTTCTTTCTCATCGGGAGTAAGGTTTATATTCATCTCTCGGTCATCCGGTCTGCAATACCGCTGTGCAATTTTAATATATTGGTAAAATCACTGGAACAGGATTCTGCCCAGACCACATTCTCTTCGGGATAAACCTGGATTAGTCTTAACTGTAGGGTGATGGAGTCACCAAAGCCCAAAACAGATCCCTCCACCAGGTATTCGACATTAATTTCCCTTGCAATTTCAGGTAGAGGTTTATTAAAATTACTAAATGCATTAACGGAGTGCCTGGAGATCACCCGCAGTTGTTTGACCTGACTGATTTTGGAAAGCTCATTGATCAGGGTTTCATGCTGTCCTGCTACCAGCCATTCCTGCTTCGTATCTCCTGTAAAATTCGTGAATGGCAGCACAGCCAGTGAGATCTCAGCCTGTGACTGGGTTAAAGTCCCGGAATTATCATCACTATTCCGGATAATTAATCTAATAAGAGAAAACAGGATCAAAATAAACATAACTGTCCCCGGAATAGAAAACCAGGGCCTTTTGAGCATAACATCAACAAAGCTTGGGGCTTTTTTCCCAGGTATTGCTGGCAGCTCATCCTCTTCCTCTGCTTTATCCCTGCTGAGATACCATGAAAGAAAAAGGGCCACAGGCAGGCCTGCTAATAAGATTATTAGCAAAACATCTCTGATTGTTTCATTTAAGCCGTAGTTACCAATGAAATAATCAGTCATCTCAAGAACAATCCATCCGCCGCTGACATAAATCAGGAATGTTTGGACCAGAGGATTTGATATAAGACTTTTAATGCCTTTTTGCTGCGCCATAGAATTATTCTTTATGTTTTGGGACTAACTGTGATAACCTGGAAAAACCTTCCTCTGATCATTCAATGTCAGAGGAATGCAAAATTGCTTGAAGAACCAAGCATGCAATTATCTTAAGTGAGATTGGATAGGTTAAAATTAAAGTATCCAGAGGTAAGAATCAAGTAGCAAGGAATTAATTGTTCATCATCCTGTATTTTGCGATGAGCTTTAATCCGGGAGGTTAAGCCGTTCCAAAAAGTCCTGGAAACGAGGGTCTTTACGCAAACCCTCTGCTTCAGGCATGACTGCACTCCAGGCTGTCCAGGCATGATGCGGTTCATAATTCAGCCATTTGAAGGCTTCATCATACCTGCCCAGTGCTGTATACAGTATTGTACGTCCTTGAGCTGTGAACGGGATTACAGGGGTCTTTTCATATTCATCCAGGATCTTTTCAGCCTTTTCAATTTGTCCAATTGCAGCATAGGTATGTCCTAGCTGCCAGGACCATAATGGTATAAGTTCAGCAAGTTTTTGATGGGCTGCAATAGCCTCATCCACCCTTCCCATTTTTAAGTAGGTTATCCCTAAGACATAATAGCTTACCACGTAATCTTCTTGAATTTCCAATGCTTCAAGAGCGGTGCTAATGGCTTTTTCATTTTGTTCGTCATAGCAGTACAATGCTCCAAGCCATGCTGTATGCAATGGATTGAATGGATCATATTTTTGCGCAAGTATATGTTCAACAATGGCTTCCTCCATGCGGCCCCAGAGATAAAGGGCCCAGGAATAATGATAATGCGCCATAGCCAGGTTTGGGTTTATCTCAATGGCCCTTAAGAGATGTTTCTCGGCCTTATCAAATTCCCAGAGCTTATATAGATATACTTCCCCGAGAGCGGTATGTACCTCCGCCATGGTCGTATCGAGTTTCAGGGCCTGCATAGCTGATGCTTCAGCTTTTTCAAGATCATCATTTGTCCCCAGTGGGCTATGTGCAATCTCCAGGTATCCGAGTGCCAGTCCGGCATGAGCAAAAGGTTCTGCAGGATCTATCCTGACTGCATCGTGAAGGTATTCCAATCCGGTCCGAATACTTTCAGGTGTAAGCTGGTTTAGATGATACATGCCACGGAGATAAGCCTTATAGGCATCTGGATTTACTTCGCGGGGTATGGCAAGTCTGTCCAGATCATCAGGGGTTAGTTTTAGATTCATTTTCTCAGCAATCTGGCCCGCAATACCGCTGTGTAATTTAAGTACATCGGCAAAATTACTGGAGCAGGATTCTGCCCAGACTACATTTTCTTCTGGAAAAACCTGGATAAGTCTTAACTGGAGTGTGATGGAGTCACCAAAGCCGAGTACAGAAGCTTCTACCAGATAGTCAATATTTATTTCTTTGGCGATTTGGGGCACAGGTTTATCATAGTTTTTAAAAGCATTAACAGTACTCCTGGAAATCACCCGGAGAGCCCCGACCTGGCTTATCTTGGAGAGCTCATTGATCAGAGTCTCATGCTGGCCCTCCACCAGCCATTCCTGGTCAGTATCCCCTGTAAAATTAGAAAATGGCAGTACAGCCAGTGAGATCTCAGCCTGTGACTGGACCAAAGTCCCGTAATTATCAGCACTATTCCGGATAATTAATCTAATAAGAGAAAACAGTATCAAAAGAAACATTACCGTCCCCGGAATAGAAAACCAGGGCCTTTTGCGCATAACATCAACAAAGCTTGGAGCTTTTTTTCCAGGTATTGCTGGCAGCTCATCCTCTTCCTCCGCTTTATCCCTGCTGAGATACCAGGAAAGGAAAAGAGCAACAGGTAAGCCTGCAAGCAGTATTATTAGCAGTATATCTCGAAATGTTTCACTTAGATTGTAATTATTAATAAAATATTCTGTCATCTCCAGGACAATCCACCCACCACTGACATAAATCAGGAAGGTCTGAACGAGGGGATTTGAAATAAAACCTTTAATTTTTTTTTGTTGTGCCATTTATGCTTATTTATAATTTGAGGCTAATCGTGATTACCTGGTGATTTTTATACGGTTCAATTCATGCAATAGTTAAGTAAGGTTGTTTGAATTTTCAGGCATTTCTTTAATATAGAGTGGGATGTTATAAATAAAATTAGACCATCCAAGGGTGAAAATCAAGTAGCTTGCAATATTTATCTTATCATCACCAGATAATATATGCTATAATTAAACCATATAAGACATGTAGATCATGGATCTGCATTATTATTTTTCATATTAATTCTAATTTCCTTCTAAATTAGATTGTTCTGAGAACCACAGATGTTCATACAAATAAAACTAGTCAGGTAGGTTAAATTCTTTGATAACATCATCATAGCGCGGATCGTCGCGCAGATATTTATATTCGGGCATCACAGCAAGTGTAGTTAGAAAGGGATGCTTTGGTTTCCGGTTGAGATATTTAAAGGCTATATCATTCTTGCCTAATGCTCCAGCAAGGCAAACAATTTGCCAGGCTTTCCATGGACCCATAGAACGTCTCTCTATCAGATCATTAAGGATTTTTTCAGCTTCCTCCACCTGCCCCGTCTCGGCATAGGTACAACCCAGGGCGCCGGGCCATCCGGGGTCTAACTCTAAAAGTTTCTTATGTGACTGAATCGCTTCTTCTGTTTTTCCCAGCGCTAAATATGACCTGCCCAGGATATAATTAAATTAGACTATCCTGTCATTAAAGTCAAGTAGATTCAATCAACCATTCAGAATCCGGCAGGTTTTACAAAGCCACCACATAGACCTGCGGTGTTCCTGTTTTGTCAGATGTATACGTTACAAACTTGCCTGAAGAGCTGAAAGATGGGTGGACATGGGCATGTGCACTATGTCCCTCTTTGATGCTGGCATCGGCCCAGCAAAGAAATTCCGGTTCACCTGTATCGAGGTTCAGCAATATCAGTGGATTAGACCCCGGGTCCTGTCCGTCTGAGATAAACCATTTTCCGTCATCACTGGCTCTGCCATGGCCAAGACGTATAGTATCGTTAGTATAATACTCCAGCCAGTCATCACCATCCTTGCTGATGGAGGCTATCGATACTGGCATCCAACCCGGAACACTTTTTTTATAAAAGAAAAATCTTTCCCCATCGGGGGACCAGCTCTCATGCGTTGCCCGGTAGCCATAGGGACAGGTAAGGAATTGTTTCACTTCTCCTGTATTCATATTGGCAATCCAGGTGCGGGCACGTTGATCCATAGGCAGGCTCATATCATTCTGTGTATCAGGATAGGGTACAAATGTTACCAGGTGGGGATAAACAGGATTTAAAAGAGCATGTGAATACCTGCCACCGGTCCTTGTAAATACATGCTCCATTGTCTGTGACATAAGGTCCGCCCGATAAATGCTCATTCCTGAATCTGATCGGCTGTTTACCAGCGCGTATCTTCCATCTGCACTGAAACTATTGGCAATCTGGGGTTTCTTTAATCCGGATTCACCAAGCATCATCAATGTGTCAATACTCAAATCATAGACATCTATGGCACAAAGTGATGTACCGTCAATATATAAAATCCTTTTCCCGTCTGGGTGCATGGTATACCGAAGAGATAAATCACTTACAGAAGTAAGTTGTTTTAATGCACCAGTCTCCAGGTCGCAGCGGTAAAACTGCCATTCGCCTGTACGTTTCGAGCTGAATACCACGTACTTATCATTGTTTGTAAATGCCTGGGCTTCAAAATAGCATGCCTCACTCGCTGAATCATGGGATGTTATTTGCCAAACCTCCCGGGCGGTTTTCGCATCTTGCTCTTTGATCCATTCAACGCTCTGACCAGCTGGTTTTTGATTACAAGCTGTCAATGACAGAATAAAAATGGTACTTAGCGAAATGATGATTGTGTGTTTGATGCTCATGATAATGTTTGTTTTTAAAGATATTATAAATTATCGCCTCAAAAAAACAATCTGGATTTTTCCCTCATCCAATTAGAAAAACAGTATAAGCCTGTTGATCTTGCCAGGGTAAATTTAATAGTCTATCTTAGGTTTGGAATCAAGAAAGAATTATCATAGTATTAGAACTGCCATTCCCGGTTCTGGCCTGATAATTGATTCGGATATAGTTTCCGATATAAAATTGCCATTAATGACAAATCAAACACGTCGCAAATTTTTCACCATTGCAGGGATGGGACTGGCTGGGATGGCCGCAGGACCGAGAATCATGGCAGGGAAGCATCCCTCAGCCTCAGTGCTGCTGCCTGTTGAAGTGGAAATCGGGATAGCCTCCTATGGGTTGAGAAACCTGACTTTGGATGAGGTGATTGAAATGATGAAAGACCTTCAACTTAGAAAGATCTCTATCAAAAGCATGCACCTGCCATTTGATCTGAGTCCTGAGGAAATTGAAAAGACGATGATGAAAATGAGATATGCAGGGCTTGACCCCTATGCTGCCGGTGTTATTTATATGACATCAACAGAAGAGGTTGCAAAGGCATTTGACTATGCAAAAACGGCCGGATTTGAAATGATCGTGGGGGTTCCTGACTATAACATTCTGGATCTCGCTGAACAAAAAGTTAAAGCGTATGATATCAGGCTGGCGATCCATAATCATGGTCCGGATGGCATGCCCTATCCAAGTGCTTCGGAAGCCTATGAAAGGATAAAAGACTTGGATATGCGCATCGGGATTTGTATGGATGTGGCTCACATTGCAAGGTCTGGTCTTGATCCGGTGGAGGAAATATATTTAGTTAAGGACCGCCTATACGATGTACATCTTAGAGACAACACAGCCAATAACGTGGAAGGAGCAGCCTGCAGGCCAGGCCAGGGGAACCTGGATCTCCCAGCCATCATCAAGGCCCTGAGAGACATTGATTACCAGGGTGTCTACACCATCGAATACGGAATAGAAGAGGATAGCCCATTAACTGGTACAGCCTTAACAGTTGGATATATCCAGGGCCTGCTTGCGGCTCTTTATTCATAACTCAAAAATATTGAAAATGCAAAGACGAAATTTCATTAAATATGCCACTGCAGGTACAGCAGTTATGGCATCTACCCCTATGCTCTGGGGCAGTTCTCAAAACTGGAAGGGCGCAAACGACCGCATCAGGGTAGGCGTTGTTGGTATCAGAGGGATGGGTCAAAGCCATATACAGAATTTCAATTCCCTTGATAATGTGGAAGTTGTTGCCATATGCGATGTAGATGAGAACCTGTTCGACGAGCGGATTAAAAATCTTTTTACAGATAATGGCCTGAATAAGCCTGAGAAGTATGCTGACCTGCGAAAACTTTTTGATAACAAAGATATTGATGCAGTATCTATTGTCACCCCAAACCACTGGCATACCCTGGCTGCCATATGGGCCATACAGGCAGGCAAGCATGTCACGGTGGAAAAACCATGCTGCCATACATTCTGGGAAGGCCAGCAGTTAGTAAAGGCTGCCGACCAACACAATGTGATCGTACAGGATGGAGCTGAACAGAGGAGCAATCCCTGTGCACAATCCATGGCTGAATACCTGCATGGAGGCAAGCTGGGCGAAGTATACATGGCCAAGGGATTTTGTTACAAGTGGAGGGAAACCATTGGCAAAGCTGCGATTGAGCCTGTTCCCCCTGGGGTGGATTACGACATGTGGCTGGGACCAGCACCAGAGAGGCCTTTTACCCAGAACCGTTTCCACTATAACTGGCATTGGCACTGGGATTACGGCAATGGGGATATGGGCAACCAGGGGGTACACGAGATGGATGTAGCCCGTTGGGGACTGGGTGTTAAGCTGCCCACAAAAATCTCGGCGATAGGCGGGCATTTCATGTTTGACGACGATCAGGAAACACCCAACCAGCTGATGGCAACCATGGAATTTCCCAATGAAAAAGGAGGAGGCGATAAAAAGAAGATCATGCAGTTTGAGGTGAGGCACTGGATCACAGACCGAGGAGGTTTGGACATGGAAACCAGGGAGACAGGGAACACATACATGACCAGTTCTGCCAATACCGTTGGAAATACCTTTTACGGAGCTGAGGGTTATATGATAAAAGACGTAAATACCTGGAAGACTTTTATGGGCAAGGAAAAGGAAGCAGGAGAATCAGGAAGTGGACTTGGAAACCATTACCAGAATTTCGTAGATGCCATTCGTGCCAATGATAAATCCATTAACAATGCACCCATTGAAGAGGGATTTTATTCCTGTGCACTGATCCATCTGGCTAATATTTCCTACCGCCTTGGCAGAACCCTGGATTTTGATCCGGAAAGCATGAAGTTCGTCGATGACAATGAGGCCAATGCCATGTTGACCAAGGAATACAGGAAACCTTTTGTGGTTCCGAAGATTTAGAGATTTTCTATCTCCTCTTTCCAGCCCTGGTTAGCCAGCATGTTATTATTTGTCCTTTAAGAAATATTTGCCTTTCAGGAAAACTGAGGGATCTTCAATAGTTCCCCTCCGCGTAAGGCGGATTCATGTGCTATGATCCCGGGCACGGTATAGGCCAGCGCCTCGTAGATATCAACCGTGGGTTTTCTTTCATTTACAAGTGCATCGATAAACTCATGGGTAAGAAAAGTATGGGAGCCGTGATGGCCACTGTTATGCCTTAGGGGTGCTGGTAACATATCTGTATCCCACCATTCGGGCTGCACATAATCTTCCAGTTGAGGCCTGCTCTGTACAAATCCTGCATCATCTTTTCCCATCTCCCTGCTTTTAATAACCTGGGCCGGACCGCTGCGTCCATTGTCGGCATAAAAGCTCATGTCAGTCCCGATCCAATTGGCCCTTTCCCCTCCAAGGTGGGCGCCTTTCCACCAGACATTGGCCCTGAAGGCATGGCCCATATCCGTTCTGAAGAGAGCGGATTCATTATGGAAGGGATTGTTGTATACATTGTCCTTCAGGTAGGGGGAATCATCACCCCATCCATGGCATACCACCTCGGTTAGCCGCTCCCCGGTAATGCCAACGATATGGGCCGTACAGTGAGTCGGATAATGCATCGGAGCCACACCGTACCGCCAGGTACGCTTGCCATTCTCTATAAAAAGTGGATCCAGTCCGTCATGCTGGTATTCAGATTCACAGTAATAAAGGTCTCCGAACTCCCCCTTCTCATACATTTTTCGGACCGATATCACAAACTGTTGGTAGTGACTGGTCTCAGCCATCATATAGGTCATACCATATTTTTGCACAGCCTCCAGGAGTTTCTCCGCTTCTTCGACAGTACCCCAGCAGGCGGGAACTGCGCTGATCACATGCTTGCCATGTTTCATGCACTCAATCGCATGCTTTACATGATTTGGGCCTTCTGTGAATACACCTATGGCATCAATATTCTTATCTTTAACCATCTCCTCCAGGGATGGATAGGACTTGCTGCATTGGTAAGTTTCCATCAGCCCTTGTTTCCGTTCAGGCCGCAGGTCACTGACTGCTTCTACAATACAATTTGGGTGTTCATGCCACTGAAAGGATCTGCCAAACCTGCCACCAGCAATACCCATCCTGATTTTCTTTGCCGTAGGTTCCACCGCCAGTAAAGGATTATATAACATGGCTGTTCCGGAAAGGACAGCGCTGCTGGTGATGAATCTTCTTCTTGAAATTCCGATTTTATGCATCTCTATGATTTATTATTTTTCAGGATTCATTAGCAATTCCATTTCTATACCAGCCTGAATCACAGCTCCGAGTCCCCTGGGATCATTATCAAATTGATCCCTGTCCTCATAGAACTGTACGGTATGACCGATTGGCGTACCGCGGCATATTCCGCTTACAATCCCGTCCTCACTGATCTTTTCAGAGATACCTTTCCAGCCAAGCTCTGCATTCTCCCTGTAAATTCCGGGCAGCCATCCTTCACGGATACCCCTGGCGATGGCTAGCACATACATGGCTGAGCCCGAAGTTTCAAGGTAGGTTTCAGGATGATCCAATACCTGGTGCCAGAGACCGTTCTGATCCTGGAGGCTTATAAGGTTTTCTATATGATTTCTGAATTGTTTGAGAATGGCAGGATAGTCAGGATGATCAGGGGAAAGGTGGGCAAGGATCTCTGCAGTGGCCCATATGATCCAGCCATTGGCCCGGCACCAGAAGATTTCGGATTGGCTGTTCGTGGGACTGAACCAGCCGTGTTTGTACAGGCCTTCCTGCTCATCCAGAAGATATTTTTTGAATTGTCTGGCCTGCAGGGCTACATCATCATACCAGGCAGGATCTCCGGTGATCTTCCCCATGCGAAGACTAAACGCACCGCTCATAAATAGATCATCTCCCCATATTGAACTCACAACAGGTTCCGGCCTGCAGAAGGTTCCATCCTCCAGCCTGGATTGTCCGACGCGAACATATTCTGCCATGGTATTGATCAGGGGAAGGTATTTCTTTTCGCCTTCCAGGAGATACATCTCAAGAAGCGGGAGGGCAGGAGATCCGCAATCATCCAGCATGGTCTTGCGGACCATCCGGTGGTAACTTCCCCTGATGGCATGGAGTTCATTATGTTGATAGGTAAAATAATCCAGGTTGTCCACTGCAAAGTCACACCAGTGGGCGGCAAACCTTACATAAGTTTCATCCTCTGTAACCTCCGCCAGTCTGAAAAATCCCATGAGTGCTGCACCAATGCCATAATGCCAGTCAGCATAGGATTCACGGGTATATGCATTTCCCGGATCTATAGACAGCTCCCTCAGCACATTCCTGGGTAAAATTTTCCAGGTCAGGAATGATTCACCATCTGTGTAGACCTGATTCAACTGTTTTTCAGGGGGAAGCAATTCGTCTCTTGTGGCTGGTTCAAAGGGTCCGCATACAAGCCACTTTTCCTCCTCCAAAGCCGGTGCATAGGGAGTGAGGCTGAAATCGACAAAATGCTCCTCATCTCCATGTTCATCCAGAGGTCGCAGGAAAAGGATCCAATCTTCGGGACTTGCATCCATCCTTGCGAGCAACTTATTATATCCTGCTCTCAGGTGGAAAGCAACAATGGTGTCAAAATGAAATCGATTATAGGTGTACTCCCGGAAAGTAAAATCCTGTTTTTGTTTACCTTCAAAGACAGGCTCGTCATTGATCCGGATCGTACAGGCTCCTGAATAACTGATCCCGAAAAGTATACTGGTGTCTTTGGGGGATTGGATAAAACTTAGTGCACAGGCTGAACCGGAGGCTGGCATCCCATATAGTCTGCCAGGCTCGATGCGTTGTATCCTATGTGTCTCTGACTGAAGTACAGATTCGAAACTGAAAGAGGTTTCGTCCATTACCCTCTGGGCAACCGGCAGGATCTTTTCAAGTGGAGAAACGGCTTCCTGCGGCTGGTCCTTGCATGAGTATATGGAAACAAACGTTCCAATAATGATCAAAAAGTTCAGGAGACGCCTCTTTTTTATATATATATTCATTTTCATAGCTTCAGTTTGGTTCAGTATTTAAAGGTATGATCGAAACATGGCCGAAACTTACGTCTGTATTATGTGACAAGAGCAGGGCAGATCCGAAGAACATAGTCTCATCTTCCTTTATCCCTATCAGGTCCCATGAAAGGGGCTCTGGCTGCTCTGCAGCCCAGAGTTTTGCCGAGTACCGGCTGCTTGTGTCATCGATGGTTTCCACACGGGCAGCCATCTTATAAAGTCTGCCGAGCTCAATCTGCCGGTTCCATTCCGTATTCTCGGTTCTTGCCCGCCCGACCGTAGAGCATCCTCCATCTGCAGCTATCCCGGCTGGCAGATATCTGGAACTCGCAGGTGACCCCCAATGGATACCATTTTACATGCGGCTGGTTGGTATCAACATCATGTCCAGGCCATCGAAAGGCAATGGCCACATGGGAAACTCCGAAAGTCGGGGGACCGGGATCAGGTTTGCTATGGCCATAGAAGATGACATCTGTCCGGACTTCATAATTCTCCCATGTTGAATCGCCGAATGCAAGTACCCTGTCATAATATGGTTCCAGGGTTCGGATACGGCTGTATTCAATCTTCCATTTCCCATCCATCAGATAGACTTCTTCCTGAGATAGGCCATAAGGATTTCCGGCTGCTTCTGAATGCTGCCAGCTTACCTGGTAGGGAAGGGGCCAGGTTTCTTTCCCTGTATAAGGATGCTGATGGCTTTCTCAGCCTTATTTCCATCAGAATCGAGTGCTCTGATCCGCAGGTTATTGATGCCTTCATGGAGGAGGTAACGGTAGATCTCCACGTTAAAATCACCATCCCTTGCCAGACGCCTCCCATCAGCACCTTTAGAGAGGGGAAGAAAAGCCTTCCCGTTGAGGGAATATTCAAGCTTTTTAATGGGGTGGTGGCTACGGATATTTCCCAGGATATTAATGGCTCGTTGAGGATTTCCAGGGCTGCCGAAAGTTTGGTTCGTCTCCATACCAGACATCAATATTAATTGTACAATCACTGCATCCGTTCAGTACCGGCAGAAAAAGGGACAGGATCCATATTCCCGCATTGATTCTCATGTAAGGCAGGATTCAATGAATGCTCGGCGATGTCAATCGCATGGTTTAGAATTATAATGATTCAATGGTCTCCAGTGCGAAATAGGCTGCCCGGTTTACATAATTGTTTTCGTTGCTTTCCATAACTTTTTGAAGCTCAGGGAGTGCAGGCACCAGTGCTTCCGGTCCCAGTTCCTGCAAAGCATTAATGGTAAATAACACTGATTCAGGTGTTTCGAGGAAAAGGTTTTCCTTTAACACTTCCAGAGCTGCATCCTGCCTGTTCAACCCAAACAATGCTTCTGCAACGGCTACACGTACTTCCGGGATCTCATCTCTGAGGGTTTTCTCGAGCTCAGGGATCATTTTGCCCTCATCACCAAGGATGATCCCGGCTGTAGCAGCCCAGTACCGTACAATGGGATTGGCATCTCTCAGCCTGGATTTTAGTTCCGGTATATTGTCCGGGTCCCCTGATCCCGCCATTGTGGCTGTTTCCATTATTTTTTCCAGGGGGTAGGCATCAGTCCGGGTAAAATCATATATTTTGCCACGGGCATTGATCTTTTTCAGCATTCCCTCAGGAATGAATCCGGCATCACGAATTGACAGCTGCCATTCAAGGGTAGCCTCCCTTAATTCTTCAAGCTCATCAGCATAGTCCAGGATCATCTGCCAGATTATTTACTTCCCAGGGATCTTTCGACCTGTCATAAAGTTCTTCGAGTGGTTTGGCCTCGAAAAAGCGGCTTTGTTCAGGATTACATTCTCCATTCAGGTAAGCCTTTTCCCATGCCCTCATGGAAGGTGCCTTCCAAAGGTATTCAACATGCTGGGCGTATTTCCGGTGGGGCATGTAGTTGATGATGTAATGAAAGTCTTCGCTGAAGGTACCACGGCAGAAGTCATATCGTTCATCCATTCTCCCTCGAAAGGTATGGGTATATGGGGAAGCTTCAGGCTGGTCAGGTCCAAGGAAGGCATTCCCCTGCATATATTCTGGGATGGGAACGCCCGCAATATTCAGCAGGTTGGGGCAAGGTCAATAAAGCTTACCAAGCGCTTGGTAGATGATCCCTTTTTCCCAGGTGCCAGGTGTTTGTATAAATCGGGAACACTTACGATCATGGGTACCCTGAGCCCTGTCTGGTACATAAATCGTTTGCTCCGCCCGAGGATTCCACCATGGTCCCCATAGAAAATGACAATGGTGCTGTCAGCCAGTCCGGATTCTTCCAGTTCTGCCAGGATATTTCCTGCAAGCGTATCCATCATGGTGATCTTGTCATAAAACTGAGCCCAATCATGGCGGATTTCTGGGACATCCGGGTGGTAAGGAGGTATTTCCATGGCTGCCGGGTCATGCACCAGCTTATCCATGGTTTTATGTATGCAGCTTTCATGGCATACCGTGAAATTGAAAATGGCAAAAAAGGGCTGTCCGGGAGCCCGGTTTTTATAGTGAGCTGTACCCGAGGATTCATCCCATTCCTCAGTCTTTTCTACCAGGTTGTAATCCTTTTTCCTGTTGTTGGTGCAGTAATACCCAGCATCCCTCAGGTAGCCGGGATACAGGCGCACAAAATCAGGGATCTCATTGGTGCTGCGCATGTGCTGAGTCCCCAGTCCGGGTGGATACATCCCGTAATGATGGTGGACCGGGCCGGTGCACAGACCGGGGCATTGGCAAAGGCATTTTGGTATAAAACCCCTTTCGAAGCCAGCTTGTCAAGATTTGGCGTTGTGGCATTGGGGTCCCCATAGCAGCCTAACCAGGGACTGATGTCCTCGGCTGTAATCCAGAGAATATTGGGTGGCGGTAATCCGGGATCTTTACCCCGGAGCAGGAGAATAGGAATATTAATCCCATCAGGAGGATGGGTAAGCGGAAACATTTAGCATATTTCATTTTCTCAAAGGAATATTGATTTGCTGTATTTATTTCACCACAAGCAATGTACCTTCAATCTCAACTGTAAGGTCATCCCTGCAGATATTTGCCTGAAGCCAGACCATGGGAACATTCCCATACCTTTTCTCACATATTTCCCTTACCTTCTTAAAGTCCTTCTTTTCCTTAATATAGATTCTCAGGTAATTAAATTTAGATCAAGGGGGATAATATTTTTGGACAGATTATCTTTTGATACCAAGCTGTCAATATTATCAATGGTAAGCCTGGTTTGCTGTTCTACATCTCCTGGATTGGCTGTTTTTTCACCAGTTATTGCCGCAGTGCCTGAGACAAAAACTATTTCTTCTCCATTCAGGGAGACATAACGGCCTCTCTCAAATTTCGGGGTGGTTTTAACCTCTCCCGTTGGAAGGCCCATTAAGCAGTCCTGATGGTATTTATGTGCAGGGATCTGTACAGGATTATCAATGGGTACATTGGTAACATTGTCTCCTTTGATGGCAATATAATCGATCAGGACTCCTCCAGCCTTCATGCCTATTCCAGTAGCAGCGGGATATCCATTCTTCTCGAAGTGATCCTGGTAGAAATGGCTTCTGGCATCATTGAATACCTGGTAGTTCTGATGATCTTCCTTTATTGGAAACAATGCCTTCAATATAATTCCATTGCCTGGTGATATCAGAGATTTCGAAATCTGTCTCATCAAGCTGTTGTTGCAGTGTTTTAAATACAAGGCTTGCATCTGCCTGGCAATCACCACTATTTGAAGTAGAAAATCCATTTGCAACAGATAAGCCATTACGTTTGAATACTATAACAGCACCGGCACTATGCATGAAAAAACTGCGTTTCCATTCATCTGATGTGCTGTAGTGAACCTCCATCAAAAGATCGCATATCAATGGGGCCTGGAACAATGGTATTACCAGGATCTCCTCATGCAGTTCTTTTTTTAGATGATCTAAGAGGCCCTTGATATGATTTGGTCTGTAATCAGGGGACTGGCTATTCATGAAAAGGATGATCTTGTAAATAGCCCTGGAAGGCAGATCTTTTTCATGCAAAGATCTATGTAACTGCTGCAAACAATCTGCCATCTGACTGCTTAGGTCTGGTAAGTTCTTCCTGGATCTAAGTGTGATCAGGTTTCCATTAAATAAATTCATGTGAAAAAAGCTAGCTCTACAAAATTAATAAATCTCGACATTCGATATCAATGGACAAGCCCTGGCTCCGGTTATATTTGATCCTGACCTTTGAGGTTAATACGGGATTTAACCGCAGGATCTTCTTATATCCGATGGTGGTCGATGAAGCGACTTTCTCCCACTCGCCGTCTTTTTCAATCTCGACATCAAATGTCCGGACACGCTGTCCTAATTTTATATATTCCTGCACAAAGATATATTTTATCTCTTTCTTTTCACGTAAATCTACGGTTACTGAGCTGTCTGTTAGTCTCATCGTCTGTGGCCCAGTAGGTTTCCATGTCTCCATCCGTGACGTTTCGTGCCCCATATTTATTATTACCACCCCTTACCTTATCTGCGCTTGCCTTTTTACCGAAGGCAAGGTTTTGCTTAAAGGCTTCGTCCAGGAGCTTCTTCCAGCCAGTAAGTGCTTTCACATCATTCTCATGTATAAGACCCCTCCTGTCCGGGGGAATGTTCAACAACAGGTTTGATCCCCTGCCAACCGAGCTTAGATAGATATCAAACAATGCTTCAGGAGTTTTAACCTTCACATCTTCATCGGCGTGGTAAAACCATCCCGGCCGGATGGAAACATCCACTTCAGCCGGTATCCATGAATCACCATCTTCCGTACCAGTATTCAGTAACTCAGTGATCCCACCTTTTCCGGCATACAAGGTATCAGTATTCATAGTATTCCAGTTCGTTTCATTTACAAATCCCCTTTCATTTCCACACCAGCGGATATCAGGACCGGCATCGCTGAAAAAGATCACTTCCGGTTCCATAGCCCCTTACCATTTCCAGGGTGGTTGGCCAGTCATAATAGGTTCTTTTGTCAATGTTCCTTTTTTCGTCAGCACCCCCATAATATCCGGTACCACCATTGGCTCCATCGAACCACATTTCGAAAATTGGCCCATAGCTGGAAAAGATTTCTTTTAGCTGGTCCCTGTAGTACTGCACGTATTCTTCACGTCCATAGTCCGCATGGTTCCTGTCCCATGGCGATAGATAGATCCCGAATTTCAGTCCGTATTTTTCACATGCATCCCGAAGTTCCTGTACAACATCACCCCAGCCTTCTTTCCAGGGACTCTTCTTTACGGAATGTTCCGTATACTGTACTTGGCCATAAGCAGTAACCGTCATGATGCTTACAGGTCAGGATCACTGCTTTGAGTCCCGCGTCCTTAAAAACCCTGCACCATTGATCTGCATCAAAATCTGTTGGATTAAAAATGGCAGGATCCTCATCACCGTATCCCCATTCCTTATCCGTAAATGTATTTGTCGTAAAATGGACAAAGGCATATTGCTCCATTTCATGCCAGGCCAGTTGCCGCTCTGTTGGTACCGGGTATATTGGGGCTGGAGGGTCCACATCTGATGATGTACAACCCATCATCATTAGAATTAAGAGGCTGTGAGTCAATATGCTGATATTCAGTCCGATTACATTTGTTTTTAGTGTTTTCTTCATGGGATTTAGCATCAGTGTATCTGTAGTGATTATTGTATCATTTTTTGAATTTTGCCAACCTCTATTATCGGGTTCTTGACTGCCGACCGGATAATGGATTTGATTTCATTGTAATCCTTGCTTTCTATAAGACCAATAGTCAGCTGAACAGGCACCTCCTCCATGTAAGTCCCAGGACTCTCATGGGGCTTCCTGCCAAATCCGAATACCGTCATATTGCCCTGCATCTGCCAGAACTGGTCGGGATGCTGATCATGTTCATGTTTGGCAAGGTAAAGCACCCGCTGTGGGATTCATCTCCGAACCAGACCCATTCAGGATCCGGAAGCATCCCTGTCCAATCCAAAGACACCGGCCGGCGGAATCCATTGGATTGCACCCAGTAATCCCCGTCAACATCGAGTTTACCGGCGGGTGTGCCTTCATACAGCAGCCAGTAGTTACCGGTATCTTTTTTCTGCAGCGTCATAGTGGCGTGGTCCGGGTACACCTCCCAGACGGAGGACCATTTTTTATCTTCTGTTTCAGATTCAAAGGAAAGTTTCAATGGGACCGCTGTGGATGACCCGGCTGCTGAGGTTCTCATAACCCGGATGAAAGCCGGCCGGGACGGATGTTCGGGATGCCGCGGAACTCACCGGCAGAACCACCACCGGGACTGGTAGCTGATCCAGTCATTGCCCTCGTGTCGATCAGGCTGGCAAATCCGGCCCCGTTCCTGTGATAGAAATAGGTGCCGCCAGGGGTCTTTATCCGGTAGCTTCGCTGGCCCTGGTGAGGATATGGTTGTCAAAATCAACGTATTTTATAAAGACCGGATTGAATGAAGTATCCCCCCTCGGCTCCCATCATGATCTTAAAAAATCTTGTATTACCCATCTGGCCATCCAGCCACTGACCTTGAATACCAGCTTACCCAATCTGGCATTGTCAGGATCCCTTTCATACTGGTAGAAAACGTTCTCATCAATGATTTCGCCAGCTTCATCGGTCTCGAATACTCGCACCGAACCCGCATCAATGGTCCGCGAAATCATTGATTTCTTTATCAAGCTTCTCAAGGTCCAGCTCAATCTCAACGACTTTATTGGCAAAATCCTTTTCTGCAGTGGTGATGGATATGGGGAGGAAATAGCGAAAATCCCCTTCCTTTCCAAGTCCAAGCGGTACAGCTTTGGACCGGCCATGCCAACCATCCAGTATGGCATCGTTTCTCCAGACATGGAGATATTCGAAATCGTTCCACGCAATGCTGACAATGTCCATGTCACCATCCCGGTCAAGGTCCGCCAGTCTTGCACCGGCATGGCTTTCCTTTCCTTTGTCAATGATGTGTGGATGAAGTTTCCGTTTCCATCATTCTCCCATACCTGCAGCTGCTCTGCCGGTCCCTTGTGTTCACAGGTTACGATATCCGGGTCCCCATCCATGTCAAGGTCGGCAACATCCAGGTTGTTCATGGAATACTGGGTAACGATATGATGCCTGTTCCAGTTCCACTGGACCGGGTTTTCCGGGGCTTCGAACCAGTACATGCCCGCATCGGGATCGAGTCCGGGCCATCTTTCCTCTGTCACCACCAGATCCAGTCGGCCATCACCGTTGACATCGGCCGGTATAACTTTGTCTCCATGATAGTTGGTGAGTCCGATAACGTGTGATTTCCACTGTCCCTCAAGGGTTCCTGGATTCTCGAGCCAGGCAACCCGGTTTAGGTCCCTGTCCGCCTCCTTGGGATTCTTGAGGAAAAGACAGACATCCTGATCTCCATCATCGTCAATATCTCCCGTACTCAGCCATTCCCCGTTACTGCCGCTCTCCAGCAATGTAACAGAAGGCCATTCCCCTGCCTCTGGATCATCAGGAATGATCAGGCAATGAACCCCCTCTGCGTTCAGAAGAATTTCCTGCCTGCCTCCGGGGATGATCTGTGCCAGGTTGTATCCCTGGGTGCTTGTACCATGGTTGCAAACAGGAAGGCTTCCAATCGGGATGGAATATGAACTGGTCCCGGTCCAGTCCCATGACCTCTATCCAGTACTGTCTGTTGCATTTGGCCGCTAAAAGATCACGCTTTTCATCATTATCCACATTCAGTATCAGCAATGCATCGAGGCTATCACCAATTTCATGTCTTTCCCATTTTGCATCCATCTGTTCACCGGGATTCTTGTAAATCCATTTCCCTGATGCTATATCCAGATCCCCGTTCCCCGACAGGTCACCCATGGCAAGGCCGAACCAGTATCCATCCCCGCTGGTCCTGCCGGCAAAACGGGTTCGCATGTTATCTACCTGGATATAGGTCCATTTATCAAGGCTTAGTATATTATCCGGCAGGTTTATTTCCGAGCCGGCCTATTGTATCTGATTTTTCCCTATCCTGTTTATTGTCTGCCGAAAGGTTCCTCCACAATTCAATGGGCGGTGTATTATAATTTCGGAGTCCTACGATATCCATATCCCCGTCCTTGTCTATATCACCAACCTGCGCACTGTAATTTCCCGATTCAGTAAGCTCCTGCCATTTCCAGTGCATGGCATTTTGGAGGTTTATATAGATCCCGAAATGATGTGGAGCTTCGCTGGGCAGATTGGGGAGTGTACCAGCCATTACATCCGGGTCCCCGTCCAGATCAAAATCTGCTACCTTCAGGTTATGGCATTTATCCATCCATCCGATGACATGCTCTATCCAGGGATCTGTTTTTGGATCAATCGGGGCTGCATACCAGGATACCGGGTACCCTGGTTTTTCAGAATGTGCCAGCAAAACATCCGGGCGTCCGTCCATGTTCATATCTGCTACTGAAACCTTTCCATTGTTATCCTGCCAGCTGCGGGTACGCTGCTTATACCATTTTTCATCAATGCTGTGCTCGGGCCAATCCTGGCCAAAGGGATCATCCGGATTCTCAAGCCAGAAACCATTCAGCACAATATCCTCATCACCATCCCCATCCAGGTCAGCAGCTTCCATCCCTTCGTGATGGTGTACGGGGATGGTTTTCTTTTGCCATGATCTTTTATTATTAAAGTAGAGGTAGACATTGATGTTTGACCGGGCAACAATATCAGGCAATCCATCCTGGTTGAAATCCCTAACCTCGAAATCCTTAATATATTCTGTTTCTCCTACGTCATGTCTTTCCCAAAGAGTGGAACAGGAAAGCTTGCCTTTGCCAGGGTGTTCAAACCAGCAGATGACCCCGTCCAGGTCATTGTTCAACCCAATCCGCCCTAGTATATCCGGATAACCATCCATGTTGAGGTCTGCCACTTCCAGGTCACAGGAACGATAATGTTGAAAGTCTGGGAAAACATCCAGATTAACAACCACATTCCTTTCCCATGAAGGATACTGATACCATACGATCTGGCGATTGTCTTTCAGATCATGATTGACAGCTACTATGTCATTCAGGCTATCTCCATCTATGTCCGCAATCTCCCGGTGACCAGAAACATTATTGTCAATGATGATGTTTTCGAAGGCTATCTCCTGGGCATTCAGGTTGGCAGCAAAAAACAGCAGCGCTAAAAGAATTGTATTTTTCACTTGGTCTGGTTTAAGGGGGCAAACACTTTTTTGTAAATATAAACAGAAGAATTCATATCATCAGCCCGGGATGCCCCCGGATCTTTAAAACACTTTGCTTGTTTTCTATCAATTTATTATCTGTTATATATCAGGAAAGAGATTGTATATTTAAGAAACCAAATCAAACCATGAAAAGAAAACCTACCGAAAAGCAGATAATACCAGTACTATGCCTTATCCTTGTAAGCCTGTCCTGTTCATTACAACCCGGCCCGAGGCCTGTGGATTATGTGGATCCGCTCATAGATAGCCATAAGTCCAGGTGGATCTACTTTTCCTCTGCCTGCCGGCCATTCGGGATGGTAAATCTGAGTCCGGATACATGGGTCCAGGGAACATGGAATTCCGGATATATGTATGATTCCATGCATGTTCGCTGTTTCAGCCATATCCATGCCTGGCAAATGGCAGGCATCCCCGTTATGCCCACCAGTGGAGAGTTCAGGGGGCACATGGGCATGGAAGCCAATAAATCAAGTTTCTCTCATGAAAATGAGACGGTCACTCCTGGCTATCACCAGGTTTATCTTGAGGATTATGATATCAATGCAGAAATCACATCCTCTGTCCGTGCGGGTTTTCATCGCTATACCTTTCCAGAAGGAGAGGACAATTATATTCTCTTTGATGTGGGTGCATTCCTCGCCCATGGTCCCACTAAAACCGCCAAAATCTTCCGAGTGAATGATACTGAAATCGCAGGCTATTCCTTAATCGGTAGAACGCGCCGCAGGCCCAAGGATACTTACGTCTATTTTGTAGCCAGGTTTGACAGGCCTGTTGAAAGATTCGCCGGGTGGAAGAACGGGGAGATCCTGGAAGGAGACAGTATTCAGGGGGAGAATACCGGAGGTTATGTGCAGTTTCACACTGAAGACTAATGACCCCGTACTGGTCAAGGTGGGCATCTCCTATACCGGGATAGACCAGGCCCGCCTTAATCTGGAGACGGAGATACCCCATTGGGATTTTGATCGTGTCAGGGAGGAATCTGTTGATGAATGGAACGAATGGTTATCCAGGATTGAGGTTGAAGGAGGTACTGAGAAACAGCGCATTAAGTTCTATACAGACCTCTGGCATGCCCTTCTGGGCAGAAGGGTCGTTAGCGATGTGGACGGATCGTATTGTGACATGACCGGAGATAAACCTGTCGTCCGAAAGGTTAGGCTCGATGAAAACGGCCAACCCTTGTTTACTCACCATGGCTCTGACAGTTTCTGGGGTACGCACTGGTCACTCAATATCCTCTGGCCAATGGCTTATCCCGAGGTAATGGATGCTTTCTGCAACACTTTTGTTGAGATGTATGAGCACGGTGGACTAATACCCAGGGGGCCATCCGGTGGAAATTATACCTATGTGATGATAGGGGATCAGGCCGCACCTGTTATCGCTGCAGCCTGGAATAAGGGCATCCGGAATTTTGATGGAGAAAAGGCCTATGAGGGTTTATTGAAGAATTCGGAAGCCGGAGGGATCCGGGACCATGCAGGATATGAGCACCAGGAAAATGCAATGGGTGGAGGGATGAAATATTATATGGAACGCGGGTACATACCCCAGAATATTGAAGGGAGTGGTTTTCACAAGGAAGGTGCAGCCATGACCATGGAATATGCTTACCAGGATTGGTGTGTCGCACAAATGGCACTTTCCCTGGGCAGGACCCGGGATCATGAACGCTTGATGAAACGTTCCCGGAATTACCGTAATCTCTGGGACGATTCAGTAAAACTTATCCGGCCAAGGAATCTGGATGGAAGCTGGTTAGAAGATTTTGCACCCATCGGGGAAGGATTTAATATGCCGGGATTTGTGGAAAGCAATGCTGCCATCTATACCAATTTTGTTCCCCATGACATGCCTGGACTCATAGAGCTTTTTGGGGGACAGGAAGCTTACCTGGATTTTTTGAATGAAAGTTTTGAGAAAGCCTCCGCCAACAATTTTATTGCAGCCCATGCTTCAGCACAGCAGTTCCTGGGTGGATTACGAGAACCAGCCGGGAACCCAGATGGCCCACCTTTTCAATCATGCTGGAGCTCCCTGGCTCAGCCAGAAATGGGTAAGGGAGGTTAAGGAAAGAACATTTGGAGAGACCACTCCATATGGGGGATATAATGGGGATGAGGACCAGGGGCAAATGGGTGCCCTGGGAGTCCTGATGGCCATAGGCCTGTTTTCTGTGGATGGGGGAGCTGCCCTGGAACCTACCTATGAGATTACATCTCCCATTTTTGATAAGATCACTATCAGACTTGACCCTGAATACTATCCCGGGAAAAAATTTGTGATCACCAGCCGGAATAATTCAGCAGAAAACAGGTATATTCAATCCGCGCGGTTGAATGGAAAGTCTCATAATAAGTTTTGGTTTACACATGAAAAGCTCAAAAGGGGAGGCGAGCTGGAGCTTGAAATGGGACCGGCACCCAACAAGCGTTGGGGCACTGCCGAATAAGAGCCCTGTAATAAAGTATTATTCCAGATGGAACGAAGGAACTTTGTAAAGGCTGCCAGTCTGGTAACACTGCCCGCACTGGGGATCCTGCCTGTAAGCTTACTGACATCTGCATGTAATAAACGCAATGGTCAAAATCCTGAAAAGGCTTTTTTCTTGTGGCTTGTACGATACAATGACGATCGCATCCCGGATTTGCTTGACAATCAGAACAGGGATGAAGCATCAGCTGTTTTTGGTGCTGTTCCCGATAATTTCACTATCTATCATCCTGGCGGTGCTGCTACTTTCATCTATCGCCTGTTGTCTGGCTATTTTATAGGGGAGTCACGATACTACGGAGACACAGACTTGATAGATCCCTGTATAAATGCTGCTGAATATCTTGAGAAAGTGCAATATGAAGATGGCACTTTTGACCTTCTGACAACCAATTTCAACTCTCCACCTGATACTGCTTTTATCATGGAACCCGTTTGCGTGGTACTGAGTGTCATTGTCAAAACTCAGGATTCCCGGCTTCTGGTACCTGCCCTGCTTGAACTCCAGGAGATATTGAAACGCATTGCGTTAAAGGCTGGCGAATGCCTGGTCAAAGGGGGCATCCACACACCTAATCACAGGTGGGTCGTATGCCGTGCACTGGCCAGGATACACTCTCTGTATCCGGATGAACGCTATATCCAGCGTATTGACCAATGGCTGGCTGAGGGGATTGATATTGATCCCGATGGGCAGTATACGGAAAAGAGCACAGGTATTTATTCCATTGTGGTTGATGATAGTTTTATTACCATTGCCAGGTTGCTGGATAGACCGGAATTATTCGAACCCGTGCGGAAAAACCTGGAAATGAGCTGGTTTTATGTACATCCTTCAGGGGAGATCGTAACCGGTGCCTCTGGCAGGCAGGACCGGGGGACCCGCGTTAATATTTCGGCTTATTATTTCCTGTACAGGAGCATGGCCATCCGTGAGGGCAATACCCTTTTCGGGTCCATCGCCGCATTTATTGAGCAATTAAATGAAAAGCGGGAGAATTTTATTAATCACCGTCTGGCAGCTAAGTTGCTTTCCATCATCGATGAACCTGAACTCCAACAGGACCTTCCTACACCAGCCGCCCTGCCAGAGGTCTATGCGAAGAAATTCATTCATTCCAATGTGGTAAGGTATAGGAATGGATTGACCAGCACTACTGTCTTCTCTGATAACCATAATGTATTCAGCCTGCAGAAGGGTAAAGCCGTTCTGGATGCTGTCCGCATATCTGCAGCTTTTTTCGGGAAGGGGCAGTTCAAAAGCGAATCAATGGAATTTGAGGGTGATGAAGTAATCCTGAAAAGTGAGATCAAGGGCAGGTACATGCAGCCCTTGCAGGAGGATAACATCCCCGGGGACGGGGACTGGCATAAAATGGGCCCTGATAAAAGAGAATTGACAGGTTGGAAGCATTATACTACAACAGTTAGAGTTACCAGAAAAGACGAGGGCTTTCTTCTCAAGATTGAGGCCACAGGTACTGAACGTGTACCTCTCGCCATTGAATTGGGATTCAGGGTAGGAGGAAAATTGTCAGGCCTTAAGCCGGTACCCGGCATTGAAGACGCCTGGTTCCTCGATGGAGGATACGGGGAGTATAGGATGGGGAAGCAGCAAATCCGGTTCGGTCCGGGCCAAAAGGCTCACGGATGGACCCAACTGAGGGGAGCCGAGCCCAAGTTACCCCTTCAAAGTGTTTACATAACAGGATATAGTCCCATAGAATACACACTCGAAATTATTTAAACATTGAATAAATGAATAACAGACAAATTTTGAAAACGGCATGTTGGCTGGTATTATCGGTTCTAACCATAATGTCGTCCTGTGACAGGGTGGAAGACAGGGCAATGGGCTTAAAAGGATCCCGTCCTAATATCCTGATTGCCATCAGTGATGACCAATCTTTCCCTCATTGCGGAGCATATGGTTCGGAATGGTTAAAAACCCCCGCCTTTGATAAGATTGCAGCTGAAGGCATCCTGTTTATGAACTGTATTGCCCCTTCCCCTGGCTGTGCCCCTTCCAGGTCTTCCTTGTTGCTTGGGCGCTATCCCTGGCAAAATGAACAGGCCGGGCAGCATCAGGAGGAATATCCCCTGAAATTTGTGACATTTCCTGATGTATTGGAGAGATCCGGTTATCATATTGGATTTACAGGAAAGGGATGTGGCCCTTTTAACTGGCAAAAAAGCGGACGGACCAGGAATCCTGTGGGACCTGCATATAATGATATTCGTTATCGTGATGATTCACCAGATGGACCACCAGCCAATGGAATTAACAGGATTAATTATGCTAAAAATTTTAAGGCATTTTATGAGGATAAAGATCCCGGACAGCCTTTCTTTTTTTGGTATGGTGCAACTGAACCACACCGGGTATACGAACAAAACTCCGGGATTCGCCTTGGAAAAGAAATGGCCGAAGCTGTCGTTCCTGGTTTTCTGCCGGACGTAGATACCATAAGGGGAGACTTGCTGGACTATGCGGTGGAAATTGAATGGTTTGACAATCATCTTCAACGTATATTAGAATACCTTGAAGAAAAGGGAGAGCTTGAGAATACCCTGGTCATTGTAACCTCGGATAACGGAATGCCCTTTCCCAGGGCCAAGGCCAATGCTTATGAATATGGGATCCACCTTCCACTGGCCATGGCCTGGCCTTCCCGCATTGACCCTGGCCGAATTGTAGAGGATCCGGTATCCTTTGTCGACTTTGCACCTACCATATTGGAACTGGCAGGCAGAGATTTGGAAAAAGGCATGCTTCCCATGTCCGGGAACAGCCTTCTGAACGTCCTGGCCTCCCGTAACAGTGGTGAGATTGATGGAAACCGTACGGCTGTTTTTTCATCCAGGGAGCGGCATAGTTCTTCGAGATGGAAAAACCTGGGCTATCCCCAGCGGGCCATCCGGACTGCTGACTTCCTGTACATTCTGAACATGAGACCTGAACGCTGGCCAGCAGGAGCCCCGGTACGTCTGGATGAGAACGGTAATGCTGAACCCGGTGTGGCTTACCATGATATAGACGGATCCCCCTCTCTGCAGTATATGTATGACCATCGTTCTGATAAGGAGGTAAATCCCCTGTTTGAACAATCCATGGCCATAAGGCCTGCAGTAGAATTATACGATATCAGGAATGATCCTTACTGCCTGGCTAATCTTGCAGAAGATGTCCATTACCAGGACATAAGGGAGGGTCTCCATGGCCAGCTGGAAGCCTGGTTGATTGAAACAGAAGATCCCCGCTTTGTAGGTGAGGATCCGGATATTTTTGAATCATATAAACGATATGCTCACATCCGGAATTTTGCCAGGCCTGAATGGGCCGAAGAAGAAATTATTGATTCATCTGGATTACTTTCACAATAGTCAACATGACCAAGCCAGCACCTGATTGCATGTACTTGATTACATAGTATTATTGATCTTTTCACTGATCATTGTTCTGGCAGGTATCTCATTTGCCCGATCGGGAAAAAATATGACATCTTTTTTCGCCGGTGGGGGATCTGTTCCCTGGGGGATCAGCGGGCTTTCCCTCTTCATGAGCTTTTTCAGTGCCGGGACCTTCGTGGTCTGGGGCTCCATTGCTTATGACCTGGGATGGGTGTCGGTGACCATACAATGGACAATGTGTATAGGTGGGGTACTTGTGGGACTGTTACTTGCACCACGGTGGAAGAGGGCAAGGATACTCACTGCAGCAGAATTTCTGACAAGGAGATTTAACCTCAGAACCCAGAAATTCTATACATGGATATTCCTGCTGGTATCCTTGTTTACCTCGGGAAATTTTCTCTACCCTGTTGCCAAAATTGTCAGTGTTGCCACCGGCTTTTCACTCTACTGGATCATCATCATCGTGGGTTTATCCATCATCCTGTATACAACGGCGGGTGGATTCTGGGCTGTATTGATCACGGACGTTTTGCAGTTCATAGTACTGTTCTCTTCTGTTCTGGTAGTGATCCCCCTGGCGCTTAAAATGACAGGTGGAGTGAGCGGTCTTGCAGCAGAAGCTCCGGATGAATTTTTCAAATTGTTTTCGGGTGAGTTCACCCCCTGGTTTATATTCGCTTTTTTTATTTACAACACCATATTTATTGGTGGGAACTGGGCTTATGTTCAAAGATTTACCAGTGTCAAGGATGAGAGGTCAGCACGAAAAAGCGGCCTCTTATTCGGCATACTCTACCTTGTCTGTCCCGTAATCTGGATGCTGCCGCCCATAGCCTACAGGGTGATCAATCCCGGGGTCGCGGGACTAGAATCAGAGGGGGCTTATATCATGGTATGCAAGCAGGTGTTGCCGGCGGGTATGCTGGGTCTGATGCTGGCTTCCATGGTTTTTGCCACGGCAAGTTCGGTAAATACTACCCTGAATATGTCCGCAGCCGTGGTGACCAACGACCTATTTAAGAATAGGTATCCGGATGCCTCTGATAAGCATACCATGTGGTTTGCACGTATGATTACGGTAGTCTTCGGATTGGGAGCGGTCGGTGTCGCATTGATGGTTCCGGGTATGGGAGGGATAGTGGAGGCTGTGTTAAGTGTTGGGGCCATTACGGGGGTCCCTTTGCTGGCACCGCCCATATGGGCCCTGTTCTCGAAGCGGCTCTCCGGAAAAGATATTATCTCGATAACCATCACTTCACTGGTGATAAACCTGTTTTTCAAATTCATCACCCCCTGGTTGTTAGACCTGAAACTTGACCGTGCCGCTGAAATGGCCCTTGGAGCACTCGTTCCCATGGGTATGCTAATGACACTGGAAATCTGGATGGCCTTAAGTGGTAAGATTAGCCTGCAGTATATGGTCTATCTAAAGAAAATGTCAACCTATATGGCCATACCAGCCGGGACGCTGGACAAGGATTCCAGGAATGAGAATACCTATGCATTCAGGGTACTGGGATTTGTACTGCTGGTTTTAGGGGTGTTGATGGGTGGACTGGCCTTCCTGGGTGGAGATGCCTGGGGTTATGTGTTGATTATTAGCCTCTTGATCATTACTGGAGGCATTTGGCTGCGCCTGCGGGCAAGCCGCCAAAAAAACTGATTTAACCATGAAAACTACAAAGCCGGATAAAGAAAAGCGGACATTAAACAATGAAGTGATCCAGGCAGACCTGGTCATCACCGGGGGTGGCATGGCGGGGACCTGTTCTGCCATCACGGCTGCCAGGGCAGGAATCAAAGTGGTGCTGGTACAGGACCGTCCCGTCCTTGGGGGAAATGCTTCCAGCGAGATAAGATTATGGATATTGGGGGCAACCTCCCACATGGGTAATAATAACCGCTGGGCCAGGGAAGGAGGGGTGATAGATGAAATCCTGACGGAAAATCTTTTCCGTAACCGGGAAGGAAATTCGTTAATATTAGATACCATCCTGCTTGAAAAAGTTACCCGGGAGGAAAACATTCGTCTGCTCCTCAACACTGCAGTATATGATCTGGAGAAAGATGGACCGGATAAAATCCGGAAAGTCCTGGCCTTTTGCAGCCAGAATTCCACGCGATACGAACTGCTTGCCCCCCTGTTCGCGGATGCATCAGGAGATGGGATTGTAGGATTCCTCGCAGGAGCTGCCTTCAGGATGGGTGCCGAGGATCCTGGTGAATTTGGTGAGGGACTGGCCCCGGATAGCAATTATGGCGAACTGCTGGGACATACACTCTATTTTTATTCAAAGGATGTCGGTCAGCCGGTAAAATACATTCCGCCTTCTTTCGCATTAAAAGAATTTGACCGCATCCCCAAGATCCGTTCAATCAAAACAGGCGACCAGGGTGCCTATTTCTGGTGGCTGGAATATGGGGGACGCCTCGATACAATTCACCAATCAGAAGAAATAAAATGGGAATTGTGGAGGATCGTTTATGGTATATGGGATTATATTAAGAATTCAGGGTTTTACCCGGAAGCGGAGACATATACCCTGGAATGGGTAGGTACCATCCCGGGCAAGCGTGAAAGCCGCCGCTTCGAAGGGGATTATATGCTTTCCCAGTCTGATCTGGTTGAGCAACGGCAGCATAAGGACGCCGTTGCTTTCGGAGGATGGGCCATGGACCTGCACCCGGCCGACGGTGTGTATGCTGATCAGCCATCCTGTAACCAGTTTCATACGAAGGGGATCTACACCATCCCCTTAAGGAGCTATTACAGTAAAAATATCCGGAATCTTTTCCTTGCCGGCAGGATTATCTCCTGTACCCATGTGGCCTTCGGGTCCACCAGGGTCATGGCTACATGTGCCATTGGTGGACAGGCAGTAGGGATGGCAGCGGCGCTTTGTATTAAAAGTGGCTTATTGCCCTCAGACATGCTGAAAGGATCTAACATGGACCATTTGCAAACTGTTTTAAACCTGTCAGGACAGAGTATTCCTCATGTTCCACTGCAGGATGAAAATAACCTGATGGCTTCTGCGAGGGTAGAGGCCAGCTCGACATTTATGCTAAAAGACATACCTTCAGATGGTCCCTGGCTCAGCCTGGAAAAAGCAGCCTGCCAGATGATACCTATATCGGACCAGGACCAGCTTCAAATTAAAGTAAGGGTAAAGGCTGCAGGTCCCACTTTTTTAAAAGGAGATCTGAGATTAGCAGAAAAGCCCGGAAACTATACTCCGGACATAATTTGTGAAGTGCAAGAGCATGAACTTGAAGAAGGAGAAAATGATATAGTATATACATTCAACCATGTCAGTGTAAAGGATCAGTATGTTTTTATCTGTTTTCATGCCAACAAGGCAGTACAGATCAAAAGCAGCAACATGAGGATTACTGGCATACTCAGCCTTTTTAATAAATACAACCGCGCTGTTTCAAATTTCGGAAAACAGGAAGCACCGGATGGTTCGGGGATACATTCTTTTGAATTCTGGACACCCGAAAAAAGACCTGCAGGCCATAACATTGCTATGTCAATTGATCCGGTAGCCGAGATTGCAAATATTGAAAATATAAAGAATGGATTTACCAGGCCGACACATATGTCCAACGCCTGGATTGCCAGTCATGCAGACCCCCGGCCTACGATTGTCTTAACATGGCAGAAAAAGGTCAGCATAAGTCGTATTGTGCTGTTTTTGGACCCGGACTACGATCATCCCATGGAATCTGTATTGATGGGGCATCCTGAAGACCGGGTTCCATTTGTGGTAAGGGATTACAAGATCGAAGACGGGCAGGGCAGGCTTTTGCATCAGACAAAGGGGAATTACCTGGGCCGCAATGAGATCCTCCTGGCAGAACCTGCAGTGACTGATAAAATCGTCATAATCATGGAACACCCCACGGATAATTGTCCGGCTGCCCTTTTCGAAGTCTGTTGTTATCCAGATTGACGGTTGAATTCAAAACCAATATCTTTACTAAGGAGAGAAGTATGATAATATGATACCAATGAAGTTATCTGTCAACTTGTCAAATATCCAGATCAGTATTTTGTGGATTTTTATACCTGGACTAATTCTTTGTACATCCTGTGTATCGAATACCGGATATTCTTTGGAGCATAATATGTTCGAGTTCAGGATGGAACCCGGTCCTGAAGACATGTTTGCTGAAGCGGAATACAGGATCTGGATGCCCGAGGGTGTGGAAAAGTTACGGGGGATCATCGTCCACCAGCATGGTTGCGGAAGGAACGGATTGCTGATGCCCTGGGACCATCACTGGAGGGCCCTTGCCAGTAAATGGGATTGTGCACTCATGGGGACCCATTACAGGCAGGTGGATTCTTGTGCCAGCTGGCATAATCCTATGAACGGGAGTGACAGTGCTTTTCACACCGCGCTGAATAACCTGGCTGAACAATCCGGGCATCCGGAACTAAGCAGTGTTCCATGGGCCCTGTGGGGACATTCCGGGGGTGCTTTCTGGGTAAGTCGCATGCTACAACTTTATCCTGAAAAGATCGTTGCCGTTGTGGCCCGTTCGGGAGGGTGGAAAATCAATAATCCGGCATCATTCGAGGTTCCCCTGTTGTTTAATTATGGGCGTAGTGAGCGTCCCCGGCTGAACGGACTCACATACTATCCAGGCGGAAGAGAAGAGAACGCCCCCTGGTTGCTTGCACCTGATCCGGTTACCGGGCATGAATGTGGGAATTCCAGGTTACTGGCCATACCTTTTTTCGATGCATGCTTTAAGCTCCGGCTTCCATCGGAGGAACATCAGGTACTCAGGAAAATTGATATGGAAAATTCATGGTTGGGTGATCCTGGCAGTTTTGAAATTGCAAAAAAAAAAGGATTCACTCGTGATCCACTATCCATGGTCTGGCTGCCGGATGGTGAATTTGCCCGGAGATGGCAGGAATATACACGAACAGGCTGGGTCACGGACGCAACGCCACCTGAGGCTCCGTATAATCTTTCGTATAAATTCCTCGGAAAAACTTCCGTCAGCATCATGTGGGAAGCAGAGGCTGACCTTGAAAGCGGGATCAAACAGTTTTACCTCTATCGCAACGATAGACAGATTAAAAAATTCGTCGGGATCAATGATGATTATGTAAAAAAGAATTTCCAGTATGGCAATTATGGTGATGAACCCGGACCCGAAGCGCTGTATGAGAATGTGGATAAATGGATCCCGACAAAGATGGAGTTCGTGGATTACCGGCTACATCCAGACAGCACGTATACATACCAGATCAGGATGGTGAACTGGTCCGACCTGGAATCAACCTTCAGTGATTCTCTGGTAATCTCTCCTTCTCAGCAAACCGATCAATAAAACCATTAAAAATGAAAAACAGGCACCTGCTTCTTATTCTTTCCCTGCTATCATGCAGCCTGCTGTTCGGACAAACAGACAGCATCGTTTTCAAGCAAACACCGGAAGGGAACTTAAAACTGCATTTCGACTATCCTCCGAACTGGAAGGCCTCAGACTCCAGACCGGTCATTGTATTCTTTTTTGGAGGAGGCTGGAATGGGGGAACCATTGAGCATTTCAGCAGGCAGGCGGCCTACCTTGCTGAACGGGGAATGATTGCCATAAGGGCTGACTACCGGGTGAAATCGAGACACGGGACATCCCCTGACAAGTGTGTGGAAGATGGCAAAAGCGCCATACGCTGGGTTCGTGCAAATGCCGGAATGCTGGGTATTAACCCGGATATGATCGTTGGCTCAGGGGGATCATCTGGCGGTCATGTGGCAGCTTGTGCGGCTCTTGTCGTAGGACTGGAAGCAGCCGGTGAGGACCATTCCATTTCTTCCAGGCCCAACTTAATGGTTTTGTTTAATCCGGTAATGGAGACCACCTCTGAAAGGTTCATCGAAAGATTTGGAGATGAAAAAATAGCAGAACTTATCTCCCCTAATAAATGGATTGGAAAAGATACACCTCCCGGGATCATGTTTTTCGGCACCAATGATAAATTGATCGAGCCTGCTTATCGATCCTTACCCATTGCAGCATCCCACGGGGTTCAATTAGAACTTTGGACAGCTGATGGGGTAGGCCATGGCTTCTTCAATAAGGCCCCCTGGTTTGAATGGACCCTGTTACATGACTGATCAGTTCCTTCAAAAGAATGGTTATTTGGAGGGCGAGGCAGAGAATAAACCTCCGGGTGAGGTGACGATGGAGCTGTATAAAGAATAAGGTATAATAAACCGGTTTATTCCGTATAAAACCTGCTCTTGTGTTCTTCTGCCATGCGGACCAAATCCCTGGCAATGGCTGGATATTCCCCCAGGACATTTGTGGTTTCATATTTATCATTCTCCATATCGAACAGGGCTGTGTCTATGGTTTCCTGAACATATTTTCCTGCCATACCATCATTCCCGGCCTCCTGGAGGGTCCTGTAAGGATGAGGCAGGTGAAGTTTCCACTTGCCGTTACCGCTCATTACTCCCTCAAACCTGTTTCCATTTGAAAAAGCATAATAATCCGCTTAGGTTTTTTGCGCCCGGTGTACCCTGCATGAGTCCCCATACATTTCTTCCGTCAATTTCATTTTCCGGCAGGGGAACTTCAGCCAGGTAGCAGAGGGTGGGCAGTAAGTCTATGCTGGAGAATGTCGAAGTTGAGGTGGTACCTGCTTCGATCTGGCCTGGATACTTGATAATACATGCAGAACGGACTCCCCCGTCAAAGGAAGTCCCTTTGGCTTCCCGGAAAGGTGTAGTCACCAGCATGGTTGCCATAGGAGATCCAGGGACCATTATCTGAGGTCATAATGATGATGGTGTTCTTATCCAATCCATTCTTCTTCAGCGCCTTATTGATCTCTCCAACGCTCCAGTCCAGTTCCAGCATCACATCTCCGTACAATCCTTTACCGGATTTTCCCTCAAATTCATCGCTGCAAAAGATGGGTACATGAGGCATGGAGTGGGGGACATATACCAGGAAAGGCTGGTCAGCATGGCGGTTGATAAAATCCACCGCATGTTCAGTATACCACTTTGTCAGGTATTTTTGATCCTCATGGTTTACTTCTTCGATGGTAACTTCCCCGTTTTCCCAGAACTGGAGAGGATATCTCCCCCAGTATTCCGGGTTCTCCGGATGGTATTTCCACATGTCGTTTGAATACATCAGTCCACAAGTTTCATCAAACCCGCGTGCCTGGGGCCGGGTTTCTGGCTGGTCACCACAATGCCATTTACCGAAGATCGCCGTTGCATAACCTGCTGATCCGAAAACCTCGCCCATGGTTGCGAACGTGGTTTCCAGTCCCCGTGCATTGGGACCATGTGCTCCGAATACTTTTGTTCTCCCGGGAAAGCAGCCAGTGATAACAGGGCGGACCGGGAAGCAGAGCAGACCGCCTGGGGGACATAAAAATTCTGGTAGGCACAGCCCTCACTGGCCAACTGGGTAACGTTGGGTGTTTTAAGATGCACCTTTCCAAAGGGTTCGAAATCGGCCCATCCGGAATCATCAAGGAATACAATTACAATATTGGGTTGCTGATCAGTTTCTTCCTGTGAACAGGAAACAAGGCATGATGGCAAAGATTGCCTGTATCAATAAGAAAATCCTCATGTTTTATTTTTTTTGAAATTAAGCATTAAAAATCAATCTTCTCCGGTTTCTCAAAATCTTCTTTCATAGTATATGGCAGTTTCCAAACCTGACCGTTGAAGTCCCCGAAATACAATTCCGAGATACTGAATTCATGGGCATGCCCCGATAGCCCAGAAGAAACAGAATGGTGCCTTGGCATTCAACGGTCTTCTGACATAGGAGTGGTTCAACTCACTATTTTTGGTAACATCCCGCTGCTTAAGCCAGTCCCGTCCCTTGTTATTTGAGGTCCATATGGCAATTTCCCCACCTGTGCCCCATAGCTGAGGTCCTGTTTCAGTGGGACCAACAACGGTCCAGCTGCTATCACTTATAAAAAGGCTTCCCATGTCATAATTATGGTCCGATTCGCATATATCGTGGGTTTTCCATTGCTTCCATTCCAGCGTGTTACACGCCATTGATAAGGTTTATTATCAGGTCCTGGTTCATGCCCTCCACTCGTGATATAAAGGCAGACGGGATTGCCCTTGCTGTCGAAACCCATGTCTTTCATATAAACATTCTTGCCCAGTGACTGGTAATCGATGATCCGCTGGCTGATATCAACAGCTGTCATGGGTAGTTTTGCAGGTTTCTGATTTATGTCCTCCCAGGTTTTACCAAAATCCCTGGTTTGCAAATAGTACAGGTCGGTTCTTGTATCAGGGTGCCCGTCCCTGTGCCTGTTGAAAAATGTTCCGATGATGGTCCCATCCTTAAAATGATTGCTGACCTGGTAATGCCCGCTTTTTTTATCCGGACTTTCCCTGATCCCTGCAACATCAGCATCCCCGGTCCACTAATAACCATCTGTACTGGTTTCAAAATACAATTCCCTCACACCTGTATACTTGGTAAAAAATGGAAGAAACCTTGTTTCGTATTCCATATCTGGGGATAGGCAAATACCTCCATACTGACCTCTGTGAATTCATCGATGTCATAAGGATCATTGCTCCTAAGTTTGATACCCTTCCTGCTGTTGCCCCTGCCGCTGACGAAGACCCAGATATAACCGTCGTCATCTATCATGATGGTTGGGTCGTCATGTGGATCATCCACCCCCATTTTGTCATAGACCACAGTAGGCTTGGAAACCAGCTGCGTCTTGTGGTCAAATTCACCGATCATGCATAGCAGATACCTTTGATCCCTGTCAATGGTACCCCCGAAGACAAAAAATGTCTTATCGACTGCCGGAGCATAAATTGCCAGGGGAATATGTTTGGCTGTATAGGTACCGAGTCCCCCGCTATACTTATCTCCAAGCTCGAACTTCTGGTTGAGCTCAAACCAGATACCCCTGTAGCCGTCTACCTTCTGATTGTTCTGGCTTTGTTTGTCCTGGGCAGATAGGATGCAGGGAGTGAGCAAGATGCAGAAGCAGGCATGAAAAAAATTTCTTCGTATTGTTTTCAGATATATCATTGCTCCAATGCTAAAAGATTTCTATCTTAAGATAGTAAAAACTTACAAAATAAAACGCATGAAAAACGGACATCAAATTACCATGCTTGGAACCGGTTTTATCGGGAGCTTTTATACCGAGACCATTCATGGCATACGCGGACGTGACCGCATCAAGACAGTTTGTGGCCTGCCCCTGGAGTCGGCAGAAGAATTTGCCCGGAAGTGGGACATACCCAAAGCGACCGACAACATGAAAGAAGCAATTAATGATCCTGATACCGATCTTGTGGTCGTCGCCCTCCCAAATTATTTGCACAAGGAAGCAGTGCTTATGTGTGCAGAAGCAGGAAAAGCTGTAGTCTGTACCAAGCCCTTGGGCCGCAATACGGCTGAAGCCATGGAAATGCTGGATGCTGTTGAGAAGGCAGGCATTTTTGCCGGATACCTGGAGGACCTGGTTTATATGCCAAAAACATTAAAGGCAGTGGACTCAGTTCAAAATGGGGCCCTGGGCAAGATCCTCTGGGTCAGGTCCCGCGAAACCCATCCGGGTCCACATTCAGACTGGTTCTGGGATCTGGAAAAGGCCGGTGGGGGTGCCATTGTGGATATGGGCTGCCATTGCATTGAAATCATCCGCAATTTTGTTGGGAAAGGATATTCGCCCGGTAGAAGTAATTTGTACTTCCGATACCATGGTGCATCCTATAGAAGCAGAAGATCACGGGATAGGTCTCATCCGATTTTCAAATGGTGCCCTTGGCCAGTTCGAAGTTAACTGGACATTCAGAGGAGGTATGGATTTGCGTGATGAAGTTTCCGGAACGGAAGGGACCATCTGGCTCAATCACTGGCTGCGGACGGGCTTTGAGATGTTCACATCGGGAGGAATGGGAGGCTATGTTGCAGAAAAGGCTGAGTCTGACAAAGGCTGGCTCTTTCCGGTTGGAGATGAGGTGAATGCCCTTGGTTATAACCATATGTTCCAGGATATGTTCAATGCCTTTGAGGAAGGGACCAGCCCAATGGAGACCTTTTATGATGGTTACGTGGTGAATGCCATCATTGATGCCTGCTATTTATCTGCCAAAACAAAAAAATGGGAGCCGGTTGAGCTCACTGACTGGCGGGGAAAGAAAGGAGATGATGGAGATGGAGACTACAGGCCCCTTATCGAGGGTAAATACCTGCTGATTAAAGATGAGGTAATGCCGGACGGCAATACAAAAAGGATCCTCAAGGATGCCAATACGGGTGAGGTGATCGAGAAAAACATCTGAGGTTCATTTCAAACACAAGGATGGATGGGATCTTAGATTTGATTATTTCAATATTGTGTTTTCCAGGAATCGACCAATCGGTATTTCCGATGAGATATTGAAAGATTTATCTGGACCTCCCCCAATAATTCCTGTTGATTTCTCTGCTTTATAGACTGGACCTTGATTTCGGGATTTTTCAAAGTAAAAAGCAAAAGAAAATGAGGATACTTTCTCAGGATCTGGAAATAGCTTCCAGTTACTTGTATATGGTACAGACAGAGCTGATATCGACAGCAAGGATGAACAAAACTCGAAATGGATATATTTTATCCAGTTATTAGCTATATTGATGAATATTTGGATAAAAAATATCCATCAAAAGATATTTTTTATCTGTTTATTGCCATTATATGCTAATAACCCGATATTTTACATTCATTTCAATGAGCAGTCAATTGAATTGGGCCCCGGCATCTTATTATTAGATACGGCGACAGCGGACCAGGGAAAAAAAGCAAGGAAATATGGATTGAAAATCAATATGGGTATATGTGATAAGTATAAAGTCTGTCATCGGAATACCAGGGCTCCCTAAAACATCAAAAAACACTCCAGCCTCAGCTCAGCTTTGGTTAAAATTTCGATGTCCAAAGAGATATATTCCTTGCTCAGTGTATTCAGATCCGTATATTCGTCCAGGACGTTTTCTATGACAAAGGCACAATCTATGTAATTCTAGTATTTTCCGGGGAAGATTTAACTGTTAAAAAGTCAGTATTTAATCTTTCGAGTCAGATTAACCTCTTTAAAAAAGATAAATTCATCTGCCATGCAATTGCCGGGCCGGGCGTTGCCCGATATCGGGGTGGCCTGGTTGCAGGCCTTGATGAGAACGGAAAACTTGAAGCAATCAGTGGTCTGGGATTAACATTCGGATACCAGCATTTTTTGACACCGGCTTTATCTTTTCTTGTGGTATACAAACAGGGTACTGGAGATAATACAGCGGGACAAACAGATAGCGATTTAAAAGCGGCAAGATATGCTGCCATTTATACAATCTGGCATCTAACCGATGCATTGTTGGTTGGTGCAGAATTCCTGCGAGGTACGCGTGAAGACTTAAGCAACACTTCAGGAACAGCAAACAGGTTACAGTTCAGTGTAAAATATGTTTTCAATTAGTGGAGGCTCAAAGTCGTATCAGGTAATACTCAGACAGATTTCAGACACAGTGATGGTGGATAAATTCATAGACCTTTTGTTGTTCCTCGGGGGACTGGCAATAGGTGACGGCAATGAGTTTTAAGTCAGGGTGCCAGAGTCTTTCAAGGGCTGGTTTTATGCTGTCCAGATCCCCTACAATACGGGCACATACAGCGATTCCTGTCCCGGCAAATGCATCCCGGATGGATTCAGGTGGATTGGGATCCGGATCCGTCTGAAGGGTAAAGGCACCATCGACCATGCTTACCCCCGGTATCTGTTTGATAACATCTGCCCGTTCTGACCAGTTCCCGCAGGAGTGGAATACCGGTTCCTGCAATGCTTCCGTCATCTTAAGGAGGGAAGGTATGGCCTGGTCCCGGTATACCTCAGGCGTGATCATCAGGATGTTATCATCTGACGATCCGAACCCGGTAAAAACCCTGGAGGATGGGAACCCATGTCCCGGCCAAACCACCTGGTCTCCCAGGATCTTCAATTGTTCAGCGGTAAAATCAGCGATCAATCCACCCAGGAGCTCCAGAAACTCTCCTACCAGATCGGGATTTATCATGGTATCCATGAGGAAGTTATTGATCTCGATGATATTGCCTGCTACGTTGAGTGGAGATTGTACATCGCAAACCGATAAGGGGAGGAGTCCCTTGGATTGATCCTTAAAATACTGTACCATTTCGAGGGTATGCTTCCCGATGTTTGTTTCCCGTATGGGTTTGATATCAGGATACCGGAGAGCGGATTCCGTATCCTGGAATGCAGGACGGATGGCCGGTGCCTGGTTCTCCTGCCAGAGGTATTCCAGTCCCAATGCACTGGCGGTAGTTCCTATCCCATACCAGGGTTCCATGAAGTTCGGGATATCCATCCGGTATTCCATGCTTTTCTGCAATCCGCCCAATTGCCATTCGAACGATCTCTTCATATCGGCACATCCTTCTGCAAATACTTCTGCCACGCGCATCCGGCGATAGACAGCAATACCTGAATCTCGCTGTTGAAAATCCCGGCAGAAATCTATTGTTCCTTCCTCATACGATCTGTAAGCATCAAAATCAAATTCATCAGCGGTGACAGGGAACGACAGGCGTCGACTGACTATCACGTTTAGTAATATCAAATTGGTCTTGTTTTGACATATCATGAGATTTTAGTTCAGGTCAATGGATTCTATCCTGGGGATAAATAGTTTAATTATAAGCCAGTTCAGAAGATACACCGAGCCGGCGATAATGAAAACGATTGAATAACTGCCGGTCCATTCCCTGATATAACCAACAAATGTTGCAGCCAGTGCCCCACCAATTGCCCCGGCCGTACCTATCAGTCCCGTTACAGAACCAACAGCATTCCTGGGAAAGACATCCGAGATAATGGAAAACATGTTGGCAGCCCATGCCTGGTGGGCCGAAGCAGCCAGGGCAATCAATGCCACCGCCATCCATAGTCCGCCACTCACCGGTGCCAGTACTACAGGCAAGGCACAAAAGCCGCAGATCAGGATCACGGTCTTCCTGGCAGCATCAATGGATTTTCCATTGCGGATCATTTTCGATGAGAGCCAACCCCCAGCAATGCCCCCAGCACTGGATAGCACATATATAACAATCAAGGGCAGTCCGATCTTATTCAAGGTTATACCGTATGCATCATTCAGAAATTTCGGGAGCCAGAAGAGAAAGAACCACCAGACCCAGTCACTTACTAACCTTGTCAGTGCAAGCCCTATGGTGGATTTCAATGGCAGTAGGCGGGCCCAGGGCGTTGATTCTGTCTGATCCTCACCATCCTGGCGGATATGCTTGTATTCTTCCTTGCTTAATTTGGGATGTTTTTCCGGCTTATGGTAATGGAGCCACCAGAAAAATAACCAGATAAAACCCAGGGCGCCTGTAATGATAAACGCCCATTGCCATCCCAAGTGCAATGCAAAGAGCGGGAACAATGAGGGGAGCAGTAATTGCCCCTGCCGTAGAACCTGCATTGAACCATCCTGTCGCAAGGGCCCGTTCTTTTTTAGGGAACCATTCAGCCACTGTCTTTACAGCGGCAGGAAAGTTGGCAGCCTCTCCAATACCCAGCGTAAATCGGGCCAGTCCAAATCCAACAACGGATCTGGCCAACGCATGCGCCATACCGGCGATACTCCAGATCGTGATGGAAAGGGAATACCCTATCCTGGTCCCGATACTGATCCAGCAACCTCCCCATGGTAACCAATCCGATCCCATAGGCTACCTGGAAAGCAGTAACGATATATCCGTAATCCACCTCCGACCAACCCAGCTCTTCGCTGATATAGGGTGCCAGGATGCCGATGACCTGTCGATCGATATAATTGATAGTAGTGGCAAAGAAAAGGAGAGACAGTATCCTCCATCGGTATGATAATGAAAATTTCATTTATGATACAATCCAAGATGTGAAAGTAATAAATATTAATATATAAAGTATTCAGTATCCTGACCTGGTCAGCACCATTGTTGGTCCGGATATATCTTTCAAGTTTCAGTTAAATCATTACTTTTGCATTTCATATGTCTTAACTTTTTTAAATCACATATTACACACTATAATGATAAAGAAAGTATTCCTCTCAGCAGCTTTTATGGCTTTTGTTTTCATTGGATTAGCACAGGTCCCTGATGTTTTTAATTACCAGGCAGTGGTACGAGACAATTCCGGAGAAGTCGTAGCTAACCAGAATGTATCTTTTAGAATAAGTGTTTTACAGGGTTCTGAATCGGGTACAAATATATATGCTGAAACTCATACAATAATTACAAATGCATATGGATTGGTCAACCTGAAAATCGGTGAAGGAACACCCGTTAGTGGAGTATTCAGTCCAGATGGCTGGGGCGCAACCAGTCATTTTCTGAAAGTTGAAATTGATCCTGCAGGCGGAAGTGCCTTTGCTCTCCTGGGGACTTCAGAACTTCTATCCGTGCCTTACGCCTTTCATGCTCAGACTGTTCAAAACGATATGGTTGACGATGCAGATGCCGATCCCACGAATGAGATACAAACCATAAGCCTGAGTGGTTCAGACCTTACCCTTTCCGAAGGTGGAGGTACAGTAAGCCTTCCTACGCCAGAAGTTCCAGATAACTGGGGAACACAAACGGTTGAAAGCGATGCAACACTTTCCGGCAATGGGACCAGCGGTAACCCGCTGGGTGTGGAGGGTGATCTTACGGATGACCAGACCCTTTCCATTGCTGGATGGGATTTATCGATCTCTGAAGGAAATACAGTAGCCCTGCCAGGTGATAACTGGGGAACACAAAGGGTTGAAAGCAATGCCACACTTTCAGGTAACGGAACCAGCGGTGACCCGCTGGGAGTGGAAGGTGATCTTACGGATGATCAAACGCTTTCCCTCTCCGGGAATGAATTATCGATTTCGAATGGAAATTCAGTATCCCTGCTGTCATCATCTGTCTGGAGTACAAATGGAAGCAACACCTATTATAACAGCGGATCTGTAGGTATTGGTACTTCAACTCCCGTGCGACTATTAAATTTAATGGGGGGTGCCAACTCTTATATGTCATTTCAAAATACGCACACAGGACATGGAGTCGGCGATGGATTAATTGTCGGTATAGAAGAAGCCGAAAATTACGCCTATGTTTCAAATTCTTCAAATGGTCCATTACGATTTGGCACAAATGGTGTAACGCGGATGCATATTGATGAAGGCGGAAATGTAGGAATTGGTACTACAAGTCCTATGCACCCATTAGATGTACACGGAGGAGCTACTAGCGGTTACATGATATTTCATACGGATGTCTCGGGAAGCACCGGCTCCGATGGATTACTTGTTGGCCTGAAAGATAACAATATTGGTTATATATTTAATTACGAAGATGCTGCTATTAATATCGGGACAGATGGTCTTGTCAAAATGACGATTCTTTCAGAAGGAAATGTTGGAATTGGCACGTTGGAACCTACCCACCTTTTAAGTGTTAACGGAACGGCAGGCAAAACTGACGGTGGTAGCTGGTCTGTTTTTTCCGATCGTCGCTTAAAGGATTTGCATGGTAGCTATGATAAAGGATTGACAGAAATTCTGGCATTACAACCTGTCCTGTTTAATTACAAGGCAAACAATCCCCTCGACCTTCCAAGTGATGTAGAAGAAATCGGTCTTGTTGCCCAGGAAGTTCAGGAGATCTTTCCGGAAGCTGTAAAGGTGAGTCAGAATGGATACCTGGACTTTAATATGCACGCTGTCAATGTGGCATTTATTAATGCCATCAAAGAACTAAAGGCGGAAAACGATAATTTGCAGGAAAAGGTAAACGACCTTGAATCTCGCCTTGCTGAAATTGAAAAATTGCTTCAACAATAGAACCAATATGAAATATTCAATCATCATATTGATATTATTTCTGTCTTGTTCGGTGGTCTCTGCACAGCAGGTGGTTTCCAGCAGCGGTGATTCACAAAGTGCAGCAGGAGTTGAAGTTAGCTGGACTCTTGGCGAGGCAGTAATTGAAACCTTTCCCGGCAGCTCAAATACGCTGACCCAGGGATTTCACCAGCCAAAAGTTACCATCATATCGGTCGGTGAAATCTCCATTCCTGGTATAGAGATTAAGGTCTTCCCTAATCCTACACAGGAGTTCATCACGATCCGATTCAGTGAATATATTGAGGATACCAGATACGCAATCTATGACCTGAGGGGCAAATTGATTGAGAACAAATTGATCAACTCAGCCGATACAGAGATTGACCTGAAGAGATATGCCAGCGGGCAATATATCCTGAAACTCACCAAAAAGTCACAACAGCCTATACAAACCTTTCAGGTTATTAAGTATTAGGAGGAATAACTTTGAACGAGGGCCAGGAGTTCTTATAAAATTGTAAGCCCCGTTTTTCAGTATGGATCTCCTTTTGAAGACTCAGAATCCGACTTCAATTTCACCTGCCACCTTGTTGTTGACCTTAATGAACGGGTATTCCAACCCTTGAATATCCAGGGGGGGCAGTATCCTCCATTTCTATGATTTGATATTTAAATCAATAAATATTTCCTGTCTGGTATAGCAAAATTACAGGTGTTACATATTTGGTAAATTTTGTTACAGGACTGTTAGATTCCGGGTGGTGCAATGGCCTTAATTTGTATCTGATAGTTCATGCAATTATGTATTAACTTCAAGTTAATCACTAAAACCACACCAATTATGAAAAAGAAAATTCTCTTCTCTGCAGCATTCGCTGTTTTGACTTTCATTGGATTAGCCCAGGTCCCCGATGCGTTCAATTATCAGGCGGTAGTTAGAAACAATTCCGGAGAAGTCGTGGCTAACCAGAACGTATCCTTTCAAATAAGTATATTGCAGGGTTCTGAATCAGGTACCGTATTATATGCTGAGACCCATACGAAATCTACGAATGCATTTGGACTTGTCAACCTGCAAATTGGCAACGGGACACTCGTCAGCGGTGTATTTAGTCCGGGCGGATGGGGCACAACAAGTCATTTTCTGAAAGTTGAAATTGACCCGGCAGGTGGATCTGCCTATACTCACCTGGGGACTTCAGAACTGCTCTCCGTTCCTTATGCTTTCCATGCACAGACTGTTCAAACCGATATGGTTGACGATGCAGACGCCAGTCCCACGAATGAGTTACAAACCATTAGCCTGAGTGGTTCAGATCTTACCCTCTCAGAAGGTGGCGGAACGGTAACCCTTCCTGCGGGGGGAGTTGCAGACAACTGGGGAACACAAGCGGTTGTAAGCGATGCTACACTTTCCGGTGTTGGAACCAGCGGCGATCCACTGAGTGTAGTTGGTGATCTCACGGATGACCAGACTCTTACTCTTGCTGACCACGATTTAACAATCTCTGAAGGGAATACAGTGACCCTGCCTGGTGATGACTGGGGAACACAGGCGGTTGAAAGCAATGCGACGCTTTCCGGTGTTGGAACCAGCGGCGATCCACTGAGTGTTGTTGGTGATCTAACGGATAACCAGACCCTTTCACTTGCCGGACAAGATTTAACAATCCTGGACGGGAATACAGTGACCCTGCCTGGTGATGACTGGGGAACACAGTCGGTTGAAAGCAATGCCACACTGTCTGGTTCCGGAACCAATGGAGCTCCTCTCGGAGTTGTTGGAGATCTCACCGATGACCAGACACTAACCATCAATGGGCATGATCTTACTATTTCAAATGGAAATACCGTTAACCTGCCTCAACCTGCATGGCCAGTACCTATCTGGAGCGAAACTGGCAATGACATTTACTACAGTGACGGAAATGTAGGTATCAATACCGTTCCCACGGAACAATTTCATGTTTCAGGAATCAGTAGATTCGATTTGGGGACAGGCAGTATAAATATTTCAACACCCGGAGGTAATCCCGGAATAATCGCCTTCGCATCGGAAGGCCATAGACGAGATATAGTGTATGGGAATGCGGGGATGGGTATGTGGGTGAGTACTTCAAGTGCAGCTCCCGGAGAGAAAGATGGTTTAAATATCAGAGAAGGTGGACATGTTGGTATCAGATCCGGTTTCACTGGAAATTACTCGCTTTTTGTAAACCAGAAAGGAGACGATGGAATTGCCATCTATCATGAAGATGCCGGATCCACCTGGGAAATTTATTCAGGCTCCTCAGATATGGGTTTATACCATAATACTAACTTTAGAGGAGCGTTTGATGGCAGCACTGGTGTCTATTCGCCAATTTCTGATAGGCAGTTTAAAAGAGATATCAAACCGCTGAACAGTTCCCTGGGCAGTGTAAAGAAATTGAGGCCATCAACTTATGAAATGAAGGCCACCGATAGCAGAAAACGTGAAATCGGGTTTATTGCACAGGAAGTAAAAGATCATTTCCCTGAATTGGTCAATGAGGTAATGGATGACAAAACCGGAAAATCAATTTATACACTCAATTATACTGGAATAACAGTTGTGGCTGTAAAAGCTCTTCAGGAACAACAGGAAATAATTGAACAGCAGGCAGAAAGAATAGTAGCTCTTGAGAGAAAATTTGAACGACTACAAAGGAGAAGCAGGCCCAGAAATTAACTTATAAAAAGATGCAAAATGAAATATTCAATCATATTATTGATATTATTTCTGGCCGGTTCGGTTGTTTCTGCCCAGCAGGTGGTTTCCAGCAACGGTGATTCACAAAGTGCGGCGGGGGTTGAAGTTAGCTGGACCTTTGGTGAAGCGGTAATTGCGACCATGATAGGTGGTACAAATACGCTGACCCAGGGTTTTCATCAAACCCGACTAACAGTAACAGCGGTAAGCAATCTTCTCTATCCTGGATTAGAGATCAAGGTTTTCCCCAATCCAACACAGGAATTCATCACCATCCGTTTTAGTGAATATATCGAGGATACCAGATACGCACTATATGACCTGAGAGGAAAATTGATAGAAAACAAGTTGATCAATTCAACCGACACAGAAATCGACCTGAAGAAATATGCCTGCGGGCAGTATATTCTCAAATTAACCAATAAATCACAGCAGGCCATTCAGACCTTCCAGGTCATTAAGTATTAGGAGGAATAACTTTGAACGAGGGCCTGGAGTTCTTATCAAATTGTAAGCCCCGTTTTTCAATATAATCGATCAAGTGGGTGAACTTTATCGTGTTGCAATTCTTTTTCTTTAGCTGGAACCACCGGAATTGATAGGGAGAGAACATCCATCTGCATGGATAAGGTTTTATCTGAAATCTCAGATTGGGCAGGAGGGCAGGAATGAAGATCATGGGGACTTATTGAAATGCATGTTGTCCAGGCGAATACTGCCGGATTGATTCCGGTAAGGTCAAATCCCCTTTCTTTTCCACTGTAGATAACCCAGTCTATCCAGCAATGATTCTCGTCGCGGCCTTTTTCTATGTCAATTTGATGGCTGCCGAATTCGGAATTTAGCATTTCAACCCGTATCTTAATCGGGTGATCGGTTATGCTGAGTAGATTTTCCACCAGGTGGAGGCTGTCAAATAGGGTCGGGGGACTGGCTTCGAAACGTAGTCTCAGATCAGAGGCGCGGAATTGTCCATCACTGATCCGGTCAAGCAGCAGGTGATAGTCTCCACCATCAGTAGCAAAACTCAATCCGGTAAGTGCCTTATTTCTTTCCTGTACGGTAAATATATTACCTACTCCAAAATCAACATAATCATGCAGAAGCTTAACACTGAGGTATTTTGGGTTTGTATCTTCCCCCCAGTAAATGAGCCAAGGCCGGCGTTGCTGCCATGTAGTAGAACGGTTTGCTGAACCAAAGCATACATTGGGATGAAGCCAGGTAGTACCAATAACAGGATATTCCCCTTTAGAAAAAGTATCTATCCTGGTTCTTTCTTCTCCTGGCTCAAGAAATGCTGAAATCAGATCTTCTGGGATTTTATGCCGGAGTTTGTAATAGGATGAGTTTTTGCCAACATCACCATAGTTGATTTTCCCATCAGAAGCTGAATATAACAGATTATAAAATCCCTGCCCGAGCAATGTGGAGTAGCTCCTGCTATGAGGGCCTCCAAGTTGGGCTGAGGCTATATAGAAATGTTCGGCCAGTTCTTCCCAGGCAAGGTGGTAGCAGTAGTCCACCATTTCCAGGGCAGCAGGATCCAGAAGATATTGTTTCATACGCTGGAGTTCATTGAGGGCAACTACTGTGTAAGTAGGACTGTTATATTCCTCGAATCCCTGCAGATCTTTTGTGAAATCGTAAAACCTGGTCATTCGCATGTCAGCATATTCAATTAGATCCTGAAGATCGAACAGGTGACCGCCCAGATGTGTGACAAGCGTTCCCATGATGGCAATATTGGTATACCCTGGTTTGACATCTCGTTTTTTGATGGACCTGCTGGCATGGATAATGGCTGCCTCCATTTTCTGCTTCAGGCCATCAGGTAATATGTTATAATGCCTGAGGTATGATTCCAGCAATTCAACCCCGATAAAATCTGCCCAGTTCCAGTCGGGGGCGTTCATCTGTTCAAAAGACTCTTCTGCATAGTAAGGCCAGATCCCATAGGTAGGGCTGGTTGTGTCCTGGTCCTGAAAGGAAATCACAGCTTCCCATACTTTTAATCCCAGTGCCTGATATGTACTGTCGCCTGCATCAAGCAGATCTGTGGCAAAACCTGCATTTGCCCTGAGACCGTGAACCCATGCATTCATAACAGCAGTGTGGTAATAACTGCCAGATGATCTGTATGACCGGTACATCGACATATCAGGACTAAGATTTTCTAACCTTTCATTAAGGCTCTCTTTCAGGGATATCAGCCCTGACTGATCTGGTTGGTACCTTTTCGCATTTTCATGAAAAGCCTGCTTTTTATCTTCAATATTAGTATTGCAGGAAAAGATAATGGGAGAAAGAAAAAAGAACAGACTTGTAAAACGGAGAAACTTCATCAGGTGCAATAATAGTTCAAAATCCTGGAATTCTTTTCTATTACGATTATGGAATATACGTAAATGTGAGCAATTATTACGGATTGGTATTACCTGTCTGGTATAGCAAAATTACAGGTGTTACATATTTGGTAAATTTGGTTACATGACAGTTAGTTTCTAGGTGGTGCAAAGGTTTAATTTGTATCAGAATGCTGTTGTTATTATGTTTTATCTTGAATTAATCACCAAACCACCCCATCCATGAAAAAGAAAATTTTCCTTTCAGTAATTCTTGTTGCTTTTGTTCTCATTGGATTAGCACAGGTCCCGGATGTTTTTAATTACCAGGCGGTAGTACGAAACAATTCCGGAGAAGTCGTGGCTAACCAGAGCGTTTCCTTCAGATTAAGTATTCTGCAGGGTTCTGAAACAGGAACAGTAATGTATGCTGAAACCCATTCAGTATCCACTAATAACTTTGGACTGATCAACCTGAAAGTCGGCAATGGTACACTTGTCAGTGGTGTATTCAGTCCGGGTGGATGGGGCGCAACAAGTCATTTTCTGAAAGTTGAAATTGACCCTGCTGGTGGAAGTACTTTTTCCCACCTGGGAACATCAGAATTGTTAGCCGTTCCCTATGCCTTTCATGCGAAAACAGTTGAAGACGATGCAGTTGACGATGCAGATGCCAGTCCCACGAATGAGATACAAACCCTAAGTCTAAGTGGCTCAGAACTTAGCCTTTCTGAGGGTGGGGGAACAGTAACCCTTCCTGCACCTGGTGCTGCTGACAATTGGGGCACACAAACCGTTGAAAGTGATGCAACTCTTTCCGGTAACGGAACCAGTGGTGATCCTCTAGGGGTCGTTGGCGATCTTACGGATGATCAGAGCCTTTCCATTGTTGGAGATGATTTATCTATTTCAGAAGGGAACACAGTTACTCTGCCCGGCGACGACTGGGGTACACAAACAGTAGTTAGTGAAGCCACACTTTCAGGTAATGGAACCAGTGGCGACCCCCTAGGAGTAGTTGGAGATCTTACGGATGACCAGACCCTTTCCCTTTCTGGAAATGATTTATCAATTTCGAATGGGAATTCAGTTACCCTGGCATCATCTGTCTGGAGTACAAATGGGACCAGAGCATTTTATAATGGTGGAAATGTAGGTATTGGAACCAGTGATCCAAGCCGACTTTTAACTTTGCGAGGGACAAACACAGGTTATTTGGGATTATATAATGAATTTACAGGAACTACGAGCAATGACGGACTTCTTGTTGGTTTGGCCTCTGAAAATCACCATGCCTATTTATGGAACTATGAGAACGGTCCATTGCGGTTTGGCACAAATAATACACTGAGGGTACTTGTTGATGCGGACGGAAATGTTGGATTTGGGACGGACAATCCCGACGAAAAAATAGATGTACACGGAGGGACTGGCAATAGTTTTATGACCTTTCATAACAACGCCACAGGAGATAACTTCAACGATGGTATGTTTTTGGGCATAAATAGTGGAGGTACTGATGCTTATATACGAAATTTAGAAAATGGGCCTATTTTCTTTGGTACAAATGGCACAACCCGGATGGTAATTCAATCAGACGGAGCTGTAACTATTGGACACCCCAACATGGATCCTTTACCTTTTCTGTTATCTGTGAATGGCCCTGCCGCAAAACCTGGTGGTGGCAGCTGGACAAATTGGTCGGACCGACGATTAAAGGATTTGCACGGGAGCTATGAAAAAGGATTATCTGAAATTGTAGCATTGCAACCGGTAGTATTTAATTACAAGGATGATAATCCCCTGGACCTTCCAAGTGATAATGAAGAAGTTGGGCTGATTGCCCAAGAAGTGCGAGAAATATTTCCGGAAGCTGTATCCCTTTGCCAGAATGGATACTTCGATTTCAACATGCACCCTATTAATGTTGCCTTTGTTAATGCATTTAAAGAATTGAAGGCAGCAAATGATGATTTAAAGGAGCAGGTAAATGAACTTGAATCACGTCTGGAAGAGATTGAAAAAATGATCAAGGATTAGATTCCCATCATACTATCCTTAAACAGAATAATTATGAAATATTCAATCATATTATTGATATTATTTCTGGCCGGTTCGGTTGTTTCTGCCCAGCAGGTGGTTTCCAGCAACGGTGATTCACAAAGTGCGGCGGGGGTTGAAGTTAGCTGGACCCTTGGTGAAGCGGTAATTGCGACCATGATAGGTGGTACAAATACGCTGACCCAGGGTTTTCACCAAACCCGACTAACCATCACAGCGGTAAGCGATCTTCTCTATCCTGGATTAGAGATTAAGGTTTTCCCCAATCCAACACAGGAATTCATCACAATCCGTTTTAGTGAATATATCGAGGATACCAGATACACGCTATTTGACCTGAGGGGCAAATTGATAGAAATTAAGTTAATCAATTCAACCGACACAGAAATCGACCTGAAGAAATATGCCTGCGGGCAGTACATCCTTATATTAACCAATAAGTCACGTCAGGCCATTCAGACCTTTCAGATTGTTAAATATTAAGGTAAATCGCTGATATTCACCTGTATTACTTGACTGGCAAGATAAATTTTTGTAAATTGATAGTAATCATCAATACCAAAAGAATCATGAAAAAGAAGTTTTCCCTCACAATTGTTTTTATCTCATTAGTTTTCATTGGATTAGCACAGGTCCCGAATGCTTTTAACTACCAGGCGGTAGTGCGTGACGGTTCGGGCGAAGTTTTAGCCAATCAAAGTGTTTCCTTTAGGATAAGCGTATTACAAGGTTCCGAAACAGGAACTGTTGTGTATGAAGAAACTCATGCTGTGACCACCAATGGTTTTGGATTAGCCAACCTGAGGATTGGGGACGGTACAGTTGTCAGTGGCGTTTTCGGTCCAGCTGGCTGGACCTTTGCCAGTCATTTCCTTAAAGTTGAATTTGACCCTGCAGGTGGAAGTGCTTTTACCCATCTTGGAACATCCGAATTCGTTTCAGTTCCATATGCTTTCTCTGCCATGTATGCTGAAATGGATCAGGTTGATGATTCGGATGCCGATCCGGCCAATGAGCTTCAGACCATTGACCTGGTTGGGTCTGACCTCACCCTATCTGATGGAGGAGGTACAGTAACCCTTCCAGCAGGTTCCAGTCTATGGGAAGAACTAAATAATAATTTGTTCTACATCAATGGAAAAGTAGGCGTAGGCAAAGATCCTGGTGCTGACAGAAGGCAATTTCAGTCCAACACCGAGGATAACCAGGCAGTTGCTGCTCTTAATAACAGTGGAACTTATGGAGCTATTTATGCAAACAATTCAGGAGGAGGGCCAGCTGCAGATTTCAGAAGCCCTGTCAGGATCTTAGATGGTACCCAGGGACTGGGCAAATTATTAACCTCTGATGCTGGAGGTATAGCTTCATGGGAAGATCCCGCATGGAGTCTGAGCAGTTCAGACATTTATCGCCTTAACGGATATGTAGGTATTGGTATGGCAGATCCCCCGAGCCTTCTATCTTTAATGGGTAGCGCCAATACCAGTTATCAGAGGTTCTTTTATTCTACTTCGGGAACTACGACCAGTGATGGACTACTCGTGGGTATTGCTAGCAGTAGTGCCTACGTTTGGAATTATGAAAATACTCCGCTAGCGTTTGCAACAAATAATGTTAGAAGACTGCACATCACAGCAGATGGAAATGTAGGAATTGGCACAAACCTACCCACTCACCTGTTAAGTGTAAATGGTACCGCCGGCAAAACCGGAGGGGGTATGTGGTCCGTTTTTTCCGACAGACGCCTGAAAGATATGCATGGGGAATATGATAAAGGTTTATCTGAGATTATTGCACTCCGTCCCGTAAAATTTAATTATAAGGCAGATAACCCTCTGGGGCTGACAATGAAAGTGAAGAAATCGGTCTTATAGCACAGGAAGTGCAGGAGATTTTTCCCGAAGCTGTTAGTGTAAACCAGAGTGGATACCTGGATTTCAATATGCACCCGATCAATGTGGCTTTTGTCAATGCCATCAAAGAATTGAAAACATCCAATGATGAATTAAAGGTCGCAAACGATAATCTGCAGGAGCAGGTAAATAAACTAGAATCGAGGCTTGCTGAGATTGAAAAAATGCTTCAGCAATAATCTGGTTTTGAACACTCATTTAATCAAAGACAAAATGAAATATTTAGCCATATTGCTAATGTTGATTCCGGCTGTTTCGATTGTATCCGCCCAGGAGGTTGTATCATCCAATGGCGATTCGCAGAGTGCGGCGGGGTATGAAGTTAGCTGGACAGTTGGTGAAGCGGTAATTGAGACCATGATAGGTGGTACAAATACACTGACCCAGGGTTTTCACCAAACCCGACTAACAGTCACAGCGGTAACCGATCTTCTCTATCCTGGACTAGAGATAAAGGTGTTCCCCAATCCGACACAGGAATTCATCACGATCCGTTTCAGTGAATATATTGAGGATACGAGATACTCGCTATATGACCTGAGGGGCAAATTGATAGAAAATAAGTTGATCAATTCAGCCGATACAGAGATCGACCTGAAGAAATATGCCAGCGGGCAGTATATACTTAAATTAACCAATAAGTCACGACAGCCTATACAGACCTTTCAGGTTATTAAGTACTAAGAGGAATTTAAAAAGGGAGCGGGATCTGTCCCTTATTATCCTATTCAGATAGCTTAGAATTCGACTTTTATTATCCTTCTTCTGATTGATCCTGTAGTCAGGTATGGGTTTCAGAACTTCGATGGTTTTCCACTGGTCATATTTCCGGATCACCGATCCTGATGGTGTGGGGATCCATGGAAAAGACCATGGGTTTGAAGCTGTTTCCTTTGATCCTCAGGATGTATTCAATTTCACCTGTTACGTCATTGGTGACCTCAATTACCGGGTCTTCCATCCCCTGAATATCCAGTGGAGGAAGATAGGCCACAGGTTCCCTGCCATAATTATCGAGCTGGTTGATGGTATGGGGCCATCCCGGGGAATTGCTGGTATCCTGCCTCCGTCTGTTTTGGAAAGGAAGCGGTAGGCTTCTGCCGTGATATCCCGGCTATTCAGATTAAACCGGATAATGCCATAACCTGATGACTTAAGATCCGCTTGATTGTACCGGTTTTCATGTCTGTTTATCTCATCCGGGTTACCGACAGCATAGATATAATTCAGGTTACCAAATCCATCCTGGTAATAGCCAGTGTTTGGATTCCCGTGAGCAGGGCGGCTAATAACCGGCCAACCAAGCTTATCCGGCATGGAAATATCGCTGGTAACCAACCGCAATGGCCGGTGTGCAAAATACCCAGCCGGCATCCCTGTAATCATCTATACCATATTGGATCAAAGATGGCAGATGCTGGTCTCCGCATATATGAAAAGCAAACGCTTTTCGCATCAGTCCTATGGCTTCATCCCGGCCTCGCTTAGGCCAGCCACCTGAATCCAGGTCCCCTTCAAGGTAGGATGAATCGTTGCCGGAATGGGTAGAGGCATAAGTAAAGATCGTTTGGGAAAGCAGCACTTTCATACTGGCATCTTTCCAGTCCCGCACCCACTGATCCAGGAACTTCATTTGCCTGTCTCCCAGGAGTGTGAGTCCCGGTTTATCAAGGCTTGAGGGATCATTCAATGGTTCCTTCAGGTGATCAAGGCGGCCCTCCCAGGTAGCCACTTGTTCGGGACCCGATTTAAATACCCTGTCCCCCAAAATAGCAAAACTCACCCCTCCGTAAACCAGGTCAGTATAATAGACCTGGATACCATTTTCCATGGGTGTTGGATCAACAGGATCCGGAAGGTGGGTACTATTGGTTTTCATGACCACATTGACCATTTCCACGGGTTCCACAAATCCCGAGATGCAATCCCTCTTGCTGTTCCATTGTGCCTCGGTCAGGAGTTTCCCTCCGTCGCCCCACAAATTGCCCTGGAAGACTTCATGATCATCGTGAATACATATGGTTGGCCTGTCGTCCATCAGTTTTGCGAAAGCCCAGCCAAACATATACCATTTTCCCAGGTAATTGAGGATGGCCCTATCGGCCGGATACCTGATGATACCGTAGCCACCATTCCCTTCATAAAGCTGGTCTCCCGAAAAATACAGTATATCAGGATTTTTTTCCTTGAGACTTTCTACGAGTGGCCTGTATGGAAAACCATAATGATACTGACATGTCAGTCCCCCCATAACCAGTTCTTCTTTGTCCGGTTCCTTGCGTATTTGTCCCTCATAGATATATTCCTCAGGGCTTCCCTCCCTGTAGGTTTCTTTGTAAACCACCCGGAAATAGACATCTTCTGTTGCATCCCAGTCATCAATGCGAAAGCTTGCGATCCTGGCATCGGGCATCATTGTTGCCTTCACTGGCTAGCTGGTATTTACGCCCCTTTAATAATGTGCAATTCTACATCCTGGTTATCATCCTTTCACCAAGTGGTGGCATCTGGGCGGTTAATTTCATGGTTTCCCGGCTGAGGGTATACATGGTGAACAGAATGGGACCAAAGGCTGAACCAGGTTTTACCATGGATCCTCTCAGTCTGAAATCATCGAACCAGTAATCCCCTGTGCATTCAAGGGCGATCATCCCCTCTGTATCAGAGAGTCCATCCACCTCAACACTGGCTTTACTTCCTGTATGATCGCTGCATTCCAGGAGAACCTTCGAAGAACTCAAATACCTGTAAACCGTAAGTTCAAGGGTAAGCTCCGAATACTCAAAAGACTCCGGGAGGGTGGCAGAAATATCACCAATGAAGATCTTTCCATCAGCCTGTATCCCGGCAATCGTCCCCTTGCCAAAATAACAGACAGATCGCATGTCATTATCCGTATCATCTTTCAGTCCAAATACAAACCCAGCGTATCCCTTGGATCCCTACTTCTTCCAAAGATCCGAGGCGTACCTGCGCATGGTAGGAACCTTCCCCTTCGAGTGTATTGGCCAGCAGGTTCAGCTTTCGTTTGGGATGATCCCCGTAGGCTTCCACCCTTCCATTATTTATTTTCCAGTCTTCCATTGGAACGGACCAAAAATCCCGCGAGATCCAGACCCTGTCATGGTACCTGTCAAAATTTTCAAAAAATTCTCCAGATTTTGTGCAGGAAAAAAGGAGCATCAGGGAAGTGATCGATAAAATAACTAGGGTTTTCATAGGATTGCGTTTTTAATAGAACCGTTACTGTAAAGGTGGAGAGTAGACACGTATGGATTTGATGGGTATATGGCAATTGTCTCCCACCGTTTTAAGGGTCAGGCTGTGAGTTTCATTGGCAAATCCCTGTCCCAGAAGGAACACGGAAGCTTCCTTTCCCGGTTGAAGGGTATCGGTAAAAAATGGTTTTACTTCCCAGCTGATCTCGAATCCTACTGGTGTTTCCTTTTTGGTCCATGCTTCACTTTCAAAAATGAAAAAGTCTCCTGGATCGATAATGATCTGTCCCGAATTTGATACGAATACTGAACGATTATCTCCCTTTCCGTCAAAACCGGTCTGTTCACCATTCAGATCATACTCTATCAATTTATTTATCCCTGTCTATTCGGGTAAGGGTTAATGTCCACCTGTCAGGTATGATATTTTCATGCAGGGTCACCCGTTTAAGGGCTGTTCTCCACTCCTGGTATGACTGCGAGGGGCGTGTAGCATAATACATTTCCGGATATTCAGAAGGCCGCCGGTCGTCAATAAATACTTCAACCTGGCCTGCAGTCTGGACTGAAGAAAAAGTAAGAAGCTCAATCCTGTTTCCTGTAAAGGTAAGGCTGCACTCACCGTTCTTCAGCAGAACTCCTGAATTCGATTTTTGGGTTGTACCAGAAAATTGAAGCCCCTGGCCTGGTATGGGTTCTTTCTCCTCGAAAAACCGCCGGGCCTCATGATCTGTTACTTGACCTGCCCATCCTTCCGTGGGAAAGTAGGCATGTTCAGGCCTCGGCTTCAGGTGATCCAGGATCATCAGTTCCAGGAGTTTATTGCCCCTGGTATTAGGATGTACGTTTGAATGGATAGTATCTCCCATCAGGCTATGGATGCTGATTGAGGAATGGTCCTCAATGTATTTTTTCCAACGTCTTCGGACATCCACCAATTCACAGCCATATTTGCCTGCCAGGTATCGCCAGTATACAGAGGAGAGATCATCCTCCAGCGTCCTCTCAGCCAGTTTGTCCGGATCCGCTACCCAGGCAACCTGATGATTAAATACCAGGATATCGGAAGTGGTATATTTTCGCGTATTTAGGATGATCCTTTCAAGCTCACCTGTTTCTTCACCCCCATAGACATGAAAAACCAGCAGGTCTGGATAGAAGGGGTAGAGGTCATGTGCGGCCGTTCGCACCAGCAATGGAGCCTGAAAGCCCCCTATGGCCCTGTTCTCAAACTCGATCCGGGCAAAGGATAATATTTTCTGAGCTGGTCAACCATAGCCTCTGCATCGAGTCCTGCTACAATCGATTGGCCATAAAACAGTATCCTGATTTTCCTGGCCTGGTTTTCAGTACTGCTGGCAAGCAATGTGAGTGTACGTTGCAGCCTGGTACCAAAAAAATGGCTGGCGGGGTCTTCCGCAAGTGCCGGAATATGAGTGGAATCCTTGTATTCCTGAGAGCTGGCAGCCAACGTGAATAATCCAATGGACAGGATCAGTAGGAATTTTATTTGAAACCGTTTTTTCATGATGATCATCTTTTGTAGCTTTAATTGCCGCAAAATTACTCCCGAATCATCATGTAAGATGGAAAATATTGGCATAGCAGAAGTAAATTTAAATGATAAATTGAAATAATAATATGAAATATCTCAACCTTCTGATTATCCTTTGTACCTGTCTCATTTCATCCTGTAGGAGCCCTGTCGTAGAGAACAATGTCAGGGAAGAAAATCCAAATATCCTTTTCCTCCTCGCAGATGACCTCGGTTACGGAGATCTCAGTTGTTTTGGAAGCTCCGATATTGAAACACCAAACCTTGATGCCCTGGCTGCTGAGGGCATTCAGCTCCGGAATTTTTATGCTTCATCGGGAGTATGTACTCCGTCAAGAGCGGCTATCCTGACGGGCAGGTATCCCCTGCGATTTGATATCCGGCAACATTTCAGGGATATAATGGGTGAGTATCTTCCTATACAGGAGGTCTCATTACCCAGGTTGTTAAAAAACAGGGGATACCGAACATTTCATATAGGAAAATGGCATCTCGGCGGATTGCAGGAACATCAGATCAATGCCAGGTTCAGTGGAGAAGCAGGCATAAATCCCGGTCCACTTGAACATGGCTTTGACCATTACCTCGTCAACCTGGAAGATACTATCAGGGGTGAATTAGTCAGGACTGCCAGGTTGTACCGGGACGGTGGCAGGTATTTGGTAAGGGATGACCGCCGTGCTGATCTGCTGGAGGAACACTGGACAAACATCAAAACCCTTGAGGCCATGGCCATGATAGATTCGAGCTTTGAATCCGGCCGGCCCTTTTATATCAATCTCTGGTTTGATGTACCCCATACTCCATACGAACCAGCACCTGAGCCCCACCTGAGTAAATACAAAAAAAGGGGATTTGCCGGGAACAAACTTTTTTACTGTTCCATGGTTTCACATTTGGATGCCTGCATAGGGCAAATCATTCAACACCTGGAGGAGCTGGGCATCCGTGATAATACCTTTGTTGTCTTTACCTCTGATAATGGTCCGGCCCATTTCGGTAGCACAGGTTATTTTAAAGGTGGCAAAGCCGATCTCCATGAAGGAGGGATCAGGGTTCCCTTTATCGCATCCTGGCCGGGCAGGATCCCATCAGGGGAGGTTTCTACCGGGCTTGTAGCGGCACATGTGGATTTACTTCCGACCTTCTGTGATGCAGCCAGTATCCCTTATGATCCATCCGGGCTTGACGGGATCAACATTCTGCCATGGCTGAGGGGCGAAGAAACTGAGCTACCTCATAGAGAAATATTCTGGCAATTGGATCTTTATAACTGGTACCCACAGCCCGGCGACAAACCCAAACCTTATTCAACCACAGTACTGCTTAATGGAAAACACAAGTTACTGGCGGACAGCCTTCTCCCTGTGGAGTTATTTGATCTATTGGATGATCCGTCTGAAATGAATAACAAACTGGATGAAAAAGCATCTCTGGCTGACTCACTTTCACATAAGATAAGGGAATACCTTGCTGCCCCGAGAATGAGCTATAAATCTCCTTAGCACTTTGCTTAGGCTGCTCAGATCCGGTTCAATAAGAGATTTTTACGGTACCGGGCTGGAGAGATCCCCATTTCCTGGCTGAATACCCTGGTGAAATAATACCGGTCATTAAATCCACATTCTCGGAGATCTGTTTAATGCTCTGGTCCGAATGGTAAAGCAGCCTGCTGGCATTTTCAACCCGTTTTTTACGGATAAAATCCTGCGGTGTTTGTCCGGTTTGCTGCTTAAAAAGCCTGGCAAATGAATTTGGGGCCATATGGACAGCGTTGGCCAGTCTTTCATTGGTCAGGGATTCATCAAGGTGCTGATCAATATAATTCAGGACTTTGCTGATCTTGCTGCCGATCGTGAATACCTGCCAGGATATCTTCCGGGATGGTGTCCACTGCTGAGAATATTAATTTGTAAATGGCCAGAGAATGCTTAAGGTCAAAGGTTTGCTGCCGTCATCAATTCTTCTGTGATAAGTGAAATCAATTACCTTTGAGTATCAACAAGGGGAACTGGATAAATACCTGGATTGAATATTATCAAACTGATATCCAAGGTTGAAATGAATGAAAAAATGGGGAACATATCCCTTATCCACGGAAAAGGATCTCCATCTCATGGCTCTGTATCCAACCACCTTCCATGCAGTAAGGCTCAACATCATCCGATTCTGTTATGGAGCATATCCGTGTAAAATGGTGTATTGGGAGGGATGAGGATGATCTTGTCCGATTCCAGGATGTACTCGTATTCTCATAAGAATACATATGCCCCGGTGACTTTATTCCAGTATAGCCGCCAGTAGGGGAAGGACAAGCGCTGGTGTTTCCATTGCTTCATCCACCAGTACCTGCAACAATGCACATTTAGATCAATGTTTTCAAATGATTGCTGAATATTGGAAGGATCGCCCGAAGCGGGATTTTTTCGGAATTTCATCTTACCACAGATGTTTAAATAATACACAAATTTACCATATCTATACATTTTGTCCGGCCTGCTCCGGTATTAATTTTAACGGCAAATAAAATTGGACAACTATGGGATCAGATAATCGACTTGGAAATCTTCCGAAAATTGGCATTCGTCCGACCATCGATGGCCGTCTTGGCGGAGTCAGGGAATCACTTGAAGAGCAGACCATGGGAATGGCCAAAGAGGGCCGCAAAATTTCTGGAAGACAATCTCCGGCATCCGGATGGCAGTCCCGGTAAAATGTATCATTGCTGAGACTACCATCGGGGGTGTGGCGGAAGCAGCAGCTGCAGCTGAGCTTTTCAGCGGGAAGGAGTAGGGGTATCCCTTACCGTCACCCCTTGCTGGTGTTATGGTTCCGAAACCATAGATATGGATCCACATCTGCCTAAGGCCATCTGGGGATTTAATGGGACAGAAAGGCCCGGTGCCGTCTACCTGGCAGCTGCTCTGGCAGGGCATAACCAGAAAGGATTCCGGCATTTTCTATCTACGGTCATGATGTACAGGACGGCGATGACGAATCCATCCCTGAAGATGTACAGGAGAAACTGTTAAGGTTTGCCCGGGCAGGCCTCGCACAGGCAACCATGAGAGGTAAGTCCTACCTTGCGATGGGGGCAGTTTCCATGGGGATCGCAGGATCAATTGTCGATGCCGGCTTTTTTGAGGAATTCCTGGGGATGCGTTGTGAATTTGTTGATATGTCAGAATTTACCAGGAGGATCAACGAAGGGATCTTTGATCCGGATGAATATCGAAAAGGCACGAGCAGTGGACCCGGAAGAATTGCAAGGAAGGCAAGGATTATAATGTGCCGGAAAACAGAAGAGTCGGGAGGAGAAAGACAAGGACTGGGATTTTGTTGTAAAAATGACCCTGATCGCCCGCGATCTGATGGTGGGGAACCCAAAACTCAATAAACTGGGTTATGGTGAAGAAGCAATGGGACATAATGCCATTGCAGCTGGGTTCCAGGGCCAGCGGGCATGGACAGACCATTTTCCCAACGGGGACTTCATGGAAGCTATCCTGTGTTCTTCCTTCGACTGGGACGGGATACGGCAACCTTATATGCTGGCCACCGAAAATGACAGCCTGAATGCAGTCGTGATGCTGTTCGGACACCTGCTCACAGGTGCTGCCCAGGTATTCTCAGACGTCAGGACATACTGGAGTCCGGATGCAGTCAAAAGGGTTACCGGCCATACACTTTCGGGGGATGCTGCCAATGGATTCATCCACCTTATCAATTCAGGACCATCTGCACTGGATGGCAGCGGGCAGCAAAGCATTGACAGTAAACCAGCCATGAAACCATGGTGGGATATCACTGGAGAAGAGGCCCAGAAATGCCTGGATAATACTACCTGGGGACCCGCTGTTCAGGGATATTTCAGGGGAGGAGGATACTCTTCCACCTTTCGCACTGTCGGGCAGATGCCCATTACCATGAGCCGGGTGAATATTGTTAAAGGACTGGGACCGGTATTGCAGATCGCCGAGGGAAATACCATTGAGTTGCCGGAGGAAGTGCATCGCATCCTGAATGAGAGGACCGATCCCACCTGGCCGACCACATGGTTCGTACCAAGGCTGACAGGAGAAGGTGCCTTCAGGGATGTATATTCGGTCATGGCCAACTGGGGGGCTAATCACGGGGCTTTACCTATGGACATATCGGGGCCGATCTGATAACCCTTGCATCCATGCTGAGGATACCTGTATGCATGCATAATGTGGACCCGGAAAAAATCTTCAGGCCCAGTGTTTGGTCGGCATTCGGGATGGATGCAGAAGGATCCGATTACCGGGCCTGTGAAAACTATGGACCCCTATATAAATAAACTGGTCAGGCTTTCACTTCTGATCATTTCTATTATCCTGATTTCCTGTTCGGATGAGGAAGCCGTAAATATTTCCTATGACCCCGGCTCTGAAGTCCTGTCCTACGGGGCCGAGAGGCTTGCGGACCATCTCAGGTCCGCGTGGTTTCAAGGTGGGAGAGGGCCGTACAGGAAAATCATCTGCAACTCAAATAGTTATACTTTGTGAAAAAGATCATACCCAGGCAGATATAGCACCGGAAGGATTCCGGATCAGCCGCCAGGATAATACCGTCACCATCACCGGGAATACGGCCCGGGGTTGCCTTTACGGTATCATGGACCTGATCGATCAGATCGGTCCGGCAAATGACCTCATCCGGATCACCGATAAACAGGTAGATCCTGCTTTTTCATTCAGGGCCATCAAATTCAACCTGCCCTGGTCTCCCTACAGGCCCGGACCGGCTACCGATCTGCACATGGAAACATGCCGTGACCTGGCATTCTGGGAATCCTTCCTGGATATGATGGTCGGGAACAGGTTCAATGCCCTGACCCTCTGGAATACGCATCCATTTCCATATATGATCCGGGCTGAGAATTATCCTAAAGCTACTCCCTTCAGTGATGAGGAATTGGATGAATGGAGGTCCTTCTGGAAAACGCTTTTCAGGATGGCCAGGGTACGCGGAATAGAAACCTATTTAGTCAACTGGAATATAGTGGTTTCACCGGAATTTGCGAAGGAATACGGGGCAGCCGTGCATAATGATCTCTCGGATGAGGTAAAAAAATATACAAGGGAATCTGTTACACAGGTGATCAATGAGTATGAAGATCTAACAGGGCTTGGAGTTACACTGGCTGACTGGATGGGAAACTGGGGGGAACGGAAGATGACGCCTGCGGACCGGGAGGACTGGATACAGGAGACCTTTGTGGAAGGGATGAAGGCTGCCGACAGAAAGATCAAATTCATACACCGGGCTGTGCTGGCAGGTGACCCGATGGAGATGCGCAGGGTCATTGACTATGCTGATCTTCCTGACCGGACCATTGTCGAAGTGAAATTCAACTGGTCCCATGGACATTCAACACCCAATCTTTCCATAACGCATTCAAATGACCAGGGGACCATCATGCGGGAATTCTGGGATCCGGCACCTGAAAATTATTTCATCGCATGGATGATACGCAATGAAGATTTTTTTGTGCTTCGCTGGGGCGATCCCGATTTCATCAGGGATCATATTCGGACCAATAAATTTGACTATGTGGATGGTTATTTCGTTGGATCTGAAGGATATATACCGGCTATGGATTACTCCTACCTCGAGGATCACCCGCATAAGACCTGGCAGTATGCATTTCGAGAAGCAGTGGTTGTTCTATCATCTATGGGGAAAGCTGACCTATCATCCTGAAGAAAGTGATGAAACACTGGCCAGGGCATTTGAGAACAGGTATGGGAAGGTGGATGGACTGAAAATGCTGAAAGCCTTTACCCTGGCTTCCAAAGTTCCGGAGTACATTGCATCATTCTATAAGGGAACCTGGGATTTTACCTTATACAGTGAGGGATTCCTGGCAGCCTGGCCTACCGGTTTTGATGACGGGAAATCACCTTTTATTTCCATTGAGGAATTGATCAGACATGAAACCCTGGATCCCGGGTACCTGAGCATCAGCGATTATTGTCAGCGACTTATTGAAGAATTGCCTGTAGATGAGGAGTTCATCACCCCCCTCGAACTTGCTGATAAACTTCAGGAGGATTGTTCCGCAACCAAAATTCTGCTCCTGGAACTCAGGGATCCCGGCAATGATCCAGCCCTGGCCTCAGAACTTGATGACCTGGAAACATGGTGCCATTTAGGATATTATTTTGCGGACAAGCTCCGGGCCGGTGTATCCCTTGAATCATATAATCTTGGTCTGGATACTGATGGCAGGGAAAAAGCCCTGGATTACCTGGAGTTTTGTGTTGGACACTGGAGAAATGTTATTGAGTTGACAAGGGACAGGTACAGGCCAATGCCATATGTAAGCATGGGGCACCCTGAGCAAAAGTGGCCGGATTTTACATCTTTTCACTGGGAGCAATTTTTGCCAGATGTCAGGGCAGATCAGGACTATGTCAAAAACTTAAATTAGTAAAATGAGATTTACACTTTACCTTCTTCCCGTCCTTGCCATAATTACTTTCGGATGCAAGGGGCATCAGACAGTAAGCAATGGAGAACAACCCAATATTATCTTTATCATGTCCGATGATCATGCGACCCAGGCTTTGAGCTGCTATGGTAGCAGGTATATTGAAACCAAAAATATCGATGAGCTTGCGGCGGGAGGTATGCTCTTCGACAGGGCATTTGTGACCAATTCCATATGTGCACCCAGCCGGGCAGTCATACTTACTGGTAAACATTCACATCTAAATGGAGTGCCTAACAATCATGCAAGATTTGATTCCAGCCAGGTAAGCTTTCCCAAGATCCTGCAGAAATACGGGTATCAAACTGCCATGATTGGGAAATGGCATTTGAAAAGCCAGCCTACCGGATTTGATTACTGGAATGTTTGCCCGGACAGGGAGATTATTATAATCCACGTTTCATCAATAACGGCTCAGATACCACCTATCATGGATATGTAACGGACATAATCTGCGATCTCTCACTGGAATGGCTTTCATCACGACAAAGTAAGGAACCATTTTATGCTGATGGTACACAACAAGGCACCACACCGGAACTGGATGCCAGGATTTCAACATCTTGATGTCTTCGATGATGTAGAATTTCCACAGCCAGCCAGCTTTCATGATGATTATACCGGCAGGGAACATTTGCACCAGCAGAAGCTTACTGTAGCCCATCATATGGATATGGTATATGACTTGAAAATTCCATGTGATACCTGTCCCGAAGAAGAGGTGAACCGATGGGCCAGAAGTGAATACAGGAAACAATTGATGGCCATGGATACCCTGCAGGTAACTGCTTGGGAAAAAGGGTATGAGACAGGAAATCAATGACTATAAAAATGCCAGTTTCACTCCGGATGAACTTGGTGGACTGGAAATATCAGCGCTATCTGCAGGATTATCTGCGTTGTATACTGTCGGTTGATGAGAATGTAGGGAGGATCATGAAGTATCTTGATCAGCATGGACTTCTGGACAAAACCATAGTTGTTTACACATCTGATCAGGGATTTTTTCTTGGTGAACATGGATTGTTTGATAAGCGGTACATGTACGAGGAATCCTTGCGTTCACCACTAATAATCAGGTATCCTGACAGGATAAAGCCAGAAAGTATTTGCAATGAACTTGTCCAGAACCTGGATATTGCACCAACCATCCTTGAAATGGCCGGAGCTGAAATACCTGATGATATGCAGGGCCAGTCTTTACGTCCCACTATTTGATTCACCGGTTAATGCAAATTGGAGGGATGCTGTTTATTATCAGTTCTTTGAGAGTGGTTGGGGGGTTCCCCAGCATTATGGTATCCGCACGAAAAGCCATAAGCTGATTCATTTCCTTTCCGAGCCAGAAAACTGGGAATTATATGACCTGGAAAGTGATCCTAATGAAATGGTCAACCTGTATGATGACCCCGGCAATGAAACCTTGATACAGGATCTGAAATCCAGACTTGGAGAGCTTCAGGATTTTTATCAGGTTCCCGAGTAATGGGGTATCCGGTTTATGTATTTCTCTTATCGTGGCAACAGATCAAGGAATTTTCTGTATGAGGCCAGGTCCATACTGTCTGAGGGATCCGGATCGAATGTTCTTACAGCTTGTGATTCCTTCACCAGCTATTCTGGCCTCATCTAATCCAGGTAAAACTCCCATGGCCATGGCCTGTACTAGGATGTTTCCTATGGTGGCAGCTTCAACCGGACCACTGACCACCTTGCGCTGGCAGATGGCAGTGGTCTGACTGGTCAGGTAAGCGGACTGGCAACCGCCACCCATCAGGTGTATGGTCTCAATGGACTGACCTGTCAGCTTTTCGATTAGTTCAATATGATAGCGAAATGAAAATATCAGGCTGTCATAGGCACAGCGAAAATAACCTCCCGGCACCGGTTGGGAGTTCCTGCCCTGTCTTCCGGAAATATTCATCAAATGCTTCTTTCATGTTATCCGGATTAAAGAAAAGGGGGTCATCAGAATTGACAACATTCAGAGGTTCTTTTTGTACTGCCTCGCCATGGATTCTATCTCTTCATAATCCTCGTCAACCGGGAGGCTTTTAATAAGTCCCTGTACCAGCCATAGGCCGGCTATGTTTTTTAGACAGCGAAAGCGGCCTCCATAGGTCCTCTCATTGGTGAAACCATTTGCCAGGGCATCGGGAGAAAGGATAGGACTGTCAGTTTCAACACCGATCAGGCACCAGGTACCTGTGGAGATAAATACTGAGGCTTCTTCCCCGAATGGAACCGATACCACTGCAGAGGCAGTGTCATGGGAGCAAACAGCGATGGCTTTGGTGCTGGTTATTTTCAGTCCAGGATGATCCACATCCCCGAGGATTGTCCCGGGTTCACAGATTTCACCCATCACATCTGTTGATATTCCAAGATGCTCCAGGATCATCGGATCCCAGGTTCCGGAAGCGGCATTCATCAACTGTGAGGTGGATGAAACGGTCAATTCGTTTATTTCCTTCCCGCACAACACTGACATCACATAATTGGGCAACATCAGGATACGGGAGGTTTCTGCAAGTATTTTACTGTCTTTCATGGCAAGCAACTGGAAAAGCGTATTGAAAATATAGTAGTTGATGCCCGTCCGTTGAAAGGTTTCCTCCCTGCTCATTATTTCCAGCCATTTTTCTTCCATCCCTTCTGTTCTTTTATCCCGGTATGCAACCGGGAATTCCATCAATTTGCCAGAGGCATCCAGCAAAGCAAAATCCACACCCCAGCCATCCACACCCATACTGCTGATTCTTTCATCTGGTCTCATCAAAAGCCAGGTTTAATCCCATTTATAATTTCATGTAGAATATGTTCTAATATCCCAGCGTTCATGCCCATCCTTATCTATGATGTTATTAGCGAAACGGTATATTTCCCTGTACTCTATTTCGTTGTGGGATACGGATCCCAGCATGATGCGGATATTGCTGGCCCCCATGTCTACAGCCAGGCAATTGAATGTTGATGTTTTCTTCATATTGGGCTTACTTATGTTTCGGAAATCAAAGGTAAGGTCAAGGTTCAATGCATCCATCCTGCAGCCTTCTGTAATTGTATTTGTAGGGGCGGGATTGTGGACCGAGCTGACCGGCTTCCTTGAATTTGGTTCCGATGGCCGGGATCCCGTGCATGAAGGAAATATCCCCCGGGGGATGCCTGACTGTAGTCTTTGCCGGAACCGGTGATTCTTCAGGTGTATACAGCCGAAGGAAAATATCTTCAGTCCTGCAATAAACAGTAAACTCTTGAGCCTGATTATCATTGAAAGTCACCCAATAAAGATTGGAATAATATCCCTTGAACTCGGGATATTCAAATCCTGCATATCCTGTGACAGTATTATTATAGGGTTTATTCCAGACCGCAAAGTTTCCACCGGGCATCCTGTTTTTCCATACCCGGAATGGACCCTTACCCAGATACTGGACGCCCTGGATCTGTTCCTCTGGATATGAAAAAGAAATACCGGCGAATGGGCCACGTTGATTTATCCATAGTATATCGCGCTTTCAGGTCCAGCAGTCCATTTTCATGCAGTATCCATTCGAAGATGGATTGGTCTTCAAAGTTTACTTTCACATGCAGCGTTATCCCCCTTTTTGAAATGTTCCAGTTCTTTCAGGGGCGGCGTATCTTTTCCCACAATAAATCCACCGGCCAATGGCAGTTCATTACCCTTCTGATACAACCTTTTCAAGCATGCCGGTTTCTTTGCTGATCTCGATCACGGGTCCCGGAAGCCTCCATGATTATCCTGTCTGGCGTTTCTTCCAGTCTGACCCCCTGGTTCTTCCGCAGCCTGCTGGGGCACTGGCAGGCAATAGTTCAGTGCTTTTGTTTCAGGGGATTTGACCGGCCAAGTCCAGGTATGGATCAGCCTGCCATGCGGGATCATGTGCCTCAAGTAAGAGGGCGTCTGAGGCCATCCATCCTTCCGGCTGGGGAACCCTTAATATACCCTGTCTTCATAGGTGTCAGTGGATCCACAACAGGTACTCCGCTGGCAAGGATCTCATCCGGAACAGGTTTCCCGGCTACACTGGCACCCGGCTTGCCCGGCATGGGAAGTTTAATCCAGCTGTAAGAAAAGCTGCATTGGTCAAGGCTGGTATAGTGGAAACGGTTCTCAATATTGAATATCCCGTTGAATTCCGGCGTGATATAGCGTTTTTCGATGAAGATTGGGGACCAGACCTCACGGATGGTGTAAAAACTGCCCTCTTTTTCATGGTAGGGCCCGAGGATCCCATCAGGTGCATGGTTCCCGTCACTATCCAGTTCGCCTGTATCAGTCCTTTTGACGGCTTCATCAGCAAATACCCAGAGAAAACCACCCGCAGATAGGGGATGATGCCATAGGCGAAGCCAGAAATCCTCCAGTCCCGCTCCATGCCCCCCATCATACAAACCATGCAGCAGTTCGGTAGGGAAGAAAATACTCCGGGGTGCAAAATGATCAAGGGAGAGGTAATCATATTCGACATAATGGGCCGTATTGGTCTTTTCAAACAGGCCCCAGGGATGGTTCACCTCCCTTTGCTGTATGTCAAGTTCCTTGAAATCCTTGTCGTAGCTTGTGTTCCAGCCGCCTTCATTGCCATTGTCCCACATCACCACACTGGGATGGTTCACATCCCGGGGGATCATTTCCTGCAGTAGTTTTCTGCCTATCACTGAGTCATAGGAAGGCTTCTGCCATCCCGCCAGCTCATCCAGCACGAAAAGTCCCAGGCTATCACAAACATCCAGGAAATGAGGATCCGGGGGATAATGAGACATGCGGACCGCATTCATATTCATGTCTTTGAGCAGGTTAACCACTTCGATGCTGAATGATTTACACGATGTTCGTGCATGATCGGGATGGAAGGTATGCCGGTTCACTCCTTTGTACTTAATACGTACATTATTTACATATATCCCGTCCTGTTCCCTGACCTCTACTGTCCGGAATCCAATTCGCTCAGCTGATTCATGGATGGTATTGCCCCCGGCATCCAAGAGGCTGAAAATGGACGTGTAAAGATTGGGGAATTCAGGTGTCCATGGCTGTATATCCTCCACCTTACCCTTGATGGTGGTTTCGTGGGACTTACCAGAAACGGGTGTGGAGAAGCGGGCAGTTTCATTCCCATCTGCATCAAGGATCTTCACCTGGAGGGAGGAAGCCTTCCTTCCTCCAGACAGGTTTATCTCCGAATGAAATGAACCATCTGCCCTGGCATCAATGGCTACCCTTTCAATGTGTTCTGCTGGCTTGATTTCCAAATATACCGGGCGGAAAATCCCGCCAAAGGTCCAGTAATCCGCCTTCCGTTCAGCCTGGTTTACTGATTCATTATCTGAGAATTTTTTCACATTGACCTCAAGGAGGTTTTCCTTCCGAATTTCAGCAAGCGGCTGATATCATGGTCAAATCTATAGAAGGCGCCCTGGTGGACGGGACCGGCTGCTTTGCCATTTACATGGACAGCACAATCGGTCATAACACCCTCGAATACGATACGGATATGTTTGCCCTTCCATTCTCCGGGAGCGGTAAAAGTATAGCGGTAATGCCCTTCTTCTTTCAGTCTATCCTCAAAGGGAACGTGGCCGTAATTGTAGGCTCCGAATCCCTGCTGCTCCCAGCAGGAGGGTACACTTATTTTTGTCCAGTTACCACTATTGTTACCTGCAGTGCAATAAAAATCCCATTCCACAGTATTGTCGAAGCCTGTGCCGGACAGATAGAACTGTTCTGTGGATTGGGCACCCCCCGAATGTGTAAGGATTAACAAGATGGCAGCAATGGCCAATGAATTCTTCATGATTGGTTGATTGTGTTTTTCATCAGGGGACTGGAAAGGGATTATGGAAGGGAATTATTACAGGGATTAATCTTTCAGGGTCTTTAGCGAGATCACAATAAGGTATACGGTACAGGCCACAAGTACCAGTATCCCACCATTGATATACATTGACATGGACCAGCCAACCAGGAAGGGGATAACCGCCCCGCCAGATATAGCCATCATCATCAGTCCGGATATCTCGTTGGCACGGTCCGGCATCTTTGCCACCGTTATGGAGAAAATCAAAGGAAAGATATTGGAGGCTCCCAGGCTGACAATAAAGATGATTACCCAGGCAGATGATTCACTTGGCGTAAATGCCAGTACCAGCAGGGCAACCACCAGGAGTATGGAAGAACCGAGAAAAAATTTACCAGGATGCAGACGGGTGAGCAGCAAGGCCCCGGTGAAGGTGCCGATCATTTTGGCAAGGAAGTAGAGTGACTTTGCATACTTGGCTGCTTCATCTCCAACGCCAAGCTTTCCGGATAGGAAGGTGCCGATATTGGAATTGATGGCTACATCTATCCCGACAACCACAAATATTCCCAGTACCATTAATAGAATGAATCTGTCACCCAGCAACTTAAAACATGAATTAAGGGTGGCGGGGGCACGGTCGGGTTTACTTTCTTCTATTTTCACCAGGGAAAGCCAGGCCCAGGACAGGATGGCGATCAGGGCAAAAGCGTATAAACCATATCTCCAGGACCCAGGTGAATCATCCCCGAACAAACGGGCCAGCCAGGGACCTAGCATGCCTGCAAAAAATGGTCCCAACATAGATCCCAGGGATTTAATGAACTGGGAAAAGCTCAGGAAACTGGAAGCCCTGTTTGCAGGTACCACATCCACCAGCAGGGGATTGGCAGAAACCTGCAGGATGGTGTTTCCGATCCCCAGCAGGGCAAATGCCAGGAGAATGACGGGCAGGGTATTCCCAAATACCGGGATTACCAAACCCAATACTGTTATTATGATACCGTAATTCAGTACTTTCTTTTTTCCGGCACGGTCCTGCCATACGCCTACGGGGACCGAAAGCAGGAAGAACCAGATAAGGGCCACGAAAGGGATCAGCTGAAGTACATATTGCGGAGTCTCAGAATCCTTTTTGAGCTCATCTACACCTGTTCCGACGAGGTCGATAAAGCTTACAACAAAAAAGGTTAGCAAAACGGGAGTGATAACGGCTGGATTTATTTTCTTCATTTTAAGATGTTATTTCTGTAAGAATAGCTACCAAGATAGTTAAATTGATTTATTAAATTGCCACTTGTCGAAATGGACCTGGAACACTAAATTTAAAATAATAGTTATGAAACTTACCATGAAACTTTTATTTGTACTTATGGCCTTCCTGATTGGAATGCCTGCCTGCCAATCCAATCAGAAAAAAATCAAAAGCCAGACCATTAAGGCAGATGTAGTCATTTATGGGGGGACATCCGCAGCGGTTACGGCTGCCGTTCAGGTGGCAAAAATGGGTAAAAAAGTGGTTGTTGTTTCGCCTGATAAACACCTGGGAGGGTTAAGTGCATCTGGACTCGGGTGGACCGATACGGGGGATAAGTCGGTGATCGGGGGACTCGCACGGAATTTCTATCACCGCCTCTACCAGCATTACCAGAAAGAAGAATCATGGCCATGGCAGGAAAGATCTGAATATGGGAATAAGGGACAGGGAAATGTTGCCCTTGATGGGAATAATCGTACCATGTGGATCTTTGAACCCCATGCTGCAGAGATGGCCTTTGATCAGCTGATTGAAGAAAATGATATTCCCCTTTTCCGTGAAGAATGGCTTGACAGGGATGGAGGTGTCAGTATGAAAGGTGCTGCCATCAAATCCATACAGACCTTGAGTGGTAAAGTATTTATAGGAAGAGTTTTCATAGATGCCACGTACGAGGGGGACCTCATGGCGGCGGCAGGGGTAAGCTATCATGTTGGCAGGGAAGGTTGCGATGTTTACGGGGAGAAATGGAATGGTGTGCAAACAGGTGTGCTCCACCATGGCCACCACTTCACGAAAGATATTAGCCCCTATATCATCCCGGGTGATCCCAGCAGCGGTGTACTGCCACGTATATCAACAGAAGACCCAGGGGAGTATTGTGATGGGGACAGCAAGATCCAGGCATACTGCTTCCGTATGTGCCTTACAAAGGTATCGGGAAACAGAGTGGAAATTACACGCCCGGAAGATTATGACTCTACCCAATATGAATTACTGGTGAGGATTTTCGATGCAGGATGGAGAGAGCTATTCAATAAATACGATCCCATCCCGAATTATAAAACAGATGTCAATAATCATGGCCCCTTCAGTTCAGACAACATCGGTATGAACTATGACTATCCTGAAGCAAGCTATGAAAGAAGACAAGAGATCATATCGGAGCATGTCAGTTACCAGAAGGGACTCTTGTACTTCCTGGTATCTGATCCCAGGGTTCCGCCTGAATTACAGGAAGAGATGGTCCAATGGGGATACGCAAAAGATGAGTTCACAGACAATGGACACTGGCCACATAATATTTATGTACGGGAGGCCAGGAGGATGATAGGAGAGTTTGTCATGACCGAAAATGAGGTCCTGGGCAAACAGCCTGTTAACAGACCCATAGGTATGGGGTCCTATACCATGGATTCGCATAATATCCAGCGGTATATCAAACCTGATGGATTCGTCCAGAATGAAGGGGATATCGGTGTCCATCCGGATGAACCTTACCGGATAGACATGGGATCCATCCTGCCGATCAGGGAAGAGTGCAATAACCTGCTGGTTCCTGTAGCCCTGTCCTCCTCCCATATTGCCTTTGGCTCCATCCGCATGGAACCGGTATTTATGATATTGGGACAAAGTGCGGCTACCCTGGCTACCCTGGCTGTGGCAGAAAGCAAAGGCATACATGAAGTAACATATGAGCAGTTGAGAACCAGGCTGCTGGAAGATGGACAAGTACTTGAAAATGCAGAATAAATTAAAAATTTTAATGAGTGAAACGATCTGAAATTAATAAGCTGATCCGGGAGGCCCTGGAATTTTTTGACAGTAAGAATTTTAAACTTCCCCCCTGGGGGTATTGGACCCACGACGACTGGAAGAAAAACCAGGAAAACAAAGATGAGATCTTCAGGAACCAGCTTGGATGGGATCTTACAGATTTTGGAACGGGTGATTTTTGTGGGACAGGATTGCTATTGTTCACTATCAGGAATGGAAACCTGAAATTTGACCAGAAACCTTATGCCGAAAAGATCATGATCGTGGGAGAGGAACAGGTAACTCCGATGCATTTTCATTGGTCCAAGATGGAAGACATCATCAATCGGGGAGGAGGGAACCTGATGATGGAGCTTTATCACTCAGATGATAATGAGGAATTTACAGAACATACATTTGAAGTCAGTATGGATGGTGTCAGGAAGGTCCTTGATCCGGGAAGCATTATTCGTCTTTCACCAGGTGAAAGCATTACACTTTACCAGGGACTCTATCACAAATTCTATGGTGAACCGGGTAAAGGGAAAGTAATGGTAGGAGAAGTCAGCGCGGTAAATGATGACCATTCAGATAATCGGTTTTTTGAAAAATTGGGCAGGTTCCCCGAGATAGCTGAAGATGAACCGCCTGTTCATTTGTTGGTTGGTGATTATGAAAAATATCTGTAATCCAAAGCTTTATGGGAAAACTGAAGATATCCGGACTAGGTTGTACGCTGCTTGATTTTGTATATAACGGGATTGATTTTAACGGTCCTGGATTTCAAAAATACCTGAGCAGGAAGGCTGGTGACGGGGGACTAACACCAGGGCAGCTTGTCTTTCTTGAAGAACTCGAAAAATTTGCCGGCAAGGAATTTGAAAAAATCAACATTGATATTGCAGGGGATAGAAAACCTGATGCCTCCAATATTGGAGGTCCGGCCATCGTTTCCATCATTCATGCAGCCCAGTTACTGCAAGAGCAAGCAGAGGTCCGGTTCGTTGGTTCATTGGGAGAGGACTGGATAGCTGAACGGATACTGGATATACTTTCCCGAACCCCGGTCAGCAGCCATGAATTTATTAAAAAGGATGCTAGAACTCCTTTTACCAATGTGCTTTCAGACCCAACTTATAACCTTGGAAGCGGGGAAAGGACATTTGTTAATAATATCGGTGCCGCTGAAGAACTGAGCACCAGAAGATCTTCCTGCCGGATTTCTTGAAGCAGATATACTAGCACTTGGAGGTACAGCGCTGGTCCCTACCATTCACGATAGGCTGGATGATATCCTGCATTGGGCAGGGGAATCAACCTTTAAACTTGTAAATACAGTTTTCGATTTCAGAAATGAAAAGCGATCCCCCGGTATCTCCCTGGCCCATAGGCCTGGATCACCGTTCCTTTTCATCCATTGACTTACTCATTATGGACAGAGAAGAGGCCCTCAAGATCAGTGGGAAAAATTCAATGGATAAGGCACTCGCTTATTTCTCCAGTAGTCCCCTGAAAGCATTTATGGTAACCGATGGTACAGCGTCTGTAAGCGTTTATGCTGAGCAGTTGATAAAGCTGCCAGTGTCCAAATCATTGCTTGATCTAAGTCTTTCAGACAACCCGAATGCGGATACTACGGGGGCAGGTGACAATTTTGTCGGGGGCGTGATCTATTCCCTGGCAAGCCAACTGAGTAAGGGGACAGATCACCCTGACCTCGTTGAAGCAGCCAAATGGGGAATAGTATCAGGCGGATTTGCCTGTACTTATATGGGAGGGACTTTCCTGGAAGATTATCCGGGACAAAAAATGGAGGTCATCTCTGAATACTATGAATTTTACGCAGAACAATTGAAGAATGGATAGGATGAGGAGCATAGTAGTTTTTGGTGCCGGCAGGATAGGCCGATCCTTCATCGGACAATTATTTAGCCATGCAGGATACGAGGTTGTCCTTGTTGATGTTGACAGAATGCTCATAGACAGGCTGAATGAAAAAAAGGCTTTTCCGGTGATAATAAAGGACAGCCAATATCCCGATAAGGAAAAGACCATTGAGGTTAATAACATCACTGCCCTTCATCTGAATGAAGAGGAAAATATCATCACCCGGATTGAGGAGGCTGAGATATTGGCCACATCAGTAGGGAAGAACGGGCTTTCCGGACTAACCGGCATACTGAACCGGGGGATACAGTCCAGATACAACAGGTATCCCGGAAATCCCATTGATATTATCCTGGCTGAAAATGTGCGCAATGCAGGAGATTTCCTGCGTTCAGCACTCCTGAAAGGGGGAGCAAGCTATCCGGTGGAAGCTTATGTAGGCCTGGTGGAAACAAGCATAGGTAAGATGGTCCCCATCATGACCCGGGAACAGGTGGCCACCGATCCTTTGGCTGTTTATGCAGAACCCTATAATAACCTGATCCTGGACGGCAGGGCATTTAAAAATCCCGTGCCGGATGTACCGGGACTGTCTCCCAAGGACAATATGAAAGCATGGGTGGACAGGAAGCTATTCATTCATAATATGGGACATGCTACGCTGGCCTACCAGGCCAATTATCATATTCCTGAACTGGTATACACCTGGGAGGCACTGGAAATACCCGACTTGCATGAAAAGACCCGGGAAACTATGCTACAGTCAGCTGCCATCTTGCAGAGAATGTATCCCGATGAATTTGATCACAAACAGCTTGTAGACCATACAGATGACCTCTTAATGCGTTTCGCCAATAAAGCCCTGGGGGATACTCTTTTCAGGGTGGGATGTGACCTGTCCAGAAAACTGGGGAGGGATGACCGGCTGATTGTTCCCATCCTTGCCGGGATCAGCCGGGAGCTTCCCTATGACCTGATCCTGGAAGCCTGGATTAAAGGTTGCAGTTTCAAGGCTGTCGGGGAGAATGGACAGGAACTCGAGGGGGACCGAAAATTCAGGCTGAAATATAATCTGGATTATCAGGCGCATCCTTCAGGAACACTGTCAACTAGATCCGGTTATCCATCCTGTATTATATCATTCATTGACCCAAATGATCGCAAACAGATGAGCCTGATCCTCAGAAAACTTTTATTTTATGGGCTTCTGGTCCTGTTATTATCCTGCCAGGGAGGAAAAGGAAATGAGACACTTCCAAATGTTATCGTGATCCTGGCAGATGACCTGGGATGGAACCAGCTTGGATGTTACGGGGGACCATACCAGACACCTAATATTGATGGATTGGCATTTGGGGGAATGAGATTCACAAATGCCTATGCTTCAGCAGCGGTCTGTAGTCCGACCCGTGCTGCTTTTATGACAGGCAAGTACCCGGCAAGACTGCATCTGACAGATTTTATCAAGGGGAGCTTATGCCCTGACAGTCTGTTGATACAGCCAGACTGGCAAAAACTCCTTCCCCTGGATGAAATCACCCTGGCTGAGGTTTTCAGGGAATATGGATACCGGACCGCCATATTTGGAAAATGGCACCTGAGCATGGAAAAAAAACCTCCGGAATCAGAGTTGTTCAATCCCGATAAACAGGGTTTTGATGAATATATGGTCACTTATAAACCGGTAAATGGCATTACAGATCCGGATCATGATCCGCATAATGTGGATAGCATAAGCCATCGTGCGATCCGTTTCCTCGGTGAAAACCAGCAAAAGCCTTTCTTCCTGGTTGTTTCTCACAATTCCATACATGACCCCATTATGGAAAGCATGGAAAACATTGTAGCATTCCAGGAATCAGATCCTGATCCAGTATACAGGGTAAATCCGACATTGGGAGCCATGGTAAGCCGCCTGGATGAAGGAACAGGCAGGCTACTTAAAGAGCTGGAAGAACTGGGACTGAAAGAAAATACCATTGTATTCTTTTGTTCCGACAACGGTGGCAAAGAGACTTATGCCAGCCAGTCTCCATTCAGGAGAGGCAAAGGATGGCTCTATGAAGGAGGGATAAGGGTACCCATGATTGTCAGATGGCCGGGTAGGATAGAAGCCGGTTCTCAAAATGCGGCAATTACCTCTACCATTGATCTTTTCCCGACTTTAATGGAATTAGCCGGACTGCCTCCACCCGCACACCCGATTGATGGGACTTCCCTTGCAGGCGAGTTATTGGGAGATGGAAAGATGATTGACCGCATTCAATACTGGCATTATCCCCATTATCATCGGGGCTCAGGAATGAAACCTGCATCTGCTATTCGCAAGGGGAAATTCAAATTAATCGAATGGCATGAGGAATATCTAAAGAATGGTTCAGCCTGGGAGTTATATGATCTGGAATCAGACCCGGGAGAAAGCCGGGACCTTTCCACTGGAGCATCCTGAAATATTGGAAGAACTCAGGATGGAACTGCATCATTGGAGAGGCGAAATTGATGCACAAATGCCCAGCATAAAACCGGAATAATGGGTGATTTTTAAAATTTGAAGTAATAGTTTTATTGTATTCATATAAAGATCAGGTTTATAAGGTTATATGAAATTGATTCGTCTTACATTTCTGACCCTTATTATGCTGTTTTCTGCCTGTGGGCAGGAAGCTTTACAGGTCAGTGGCATTTATCCCCACCTGGCCTACTATAATGAAGGAAGGGAATGCGGTACAGGTGCTGTGGTACCATGGGCCGACCGTCTTTGGCTTGTTACTTATGGTCCCCATTTCCCATACGGGTCAGCCGACAAGCTGTACGAAATAAGCCCTGATCTGGTAAGTATAGTGAGACAGGAAAGCATTGGGGGCACACCAGCCAACAGGATGATCCACCCGGAGAGCAAGCAGCTTTTCATAGGGCCATATGCCATTTCAGCCGAGGGGCAGGTCAGAGCCATCCCTTATGATCAGATGCCTGGGCGGCATACTGGAAATGCCCGGCACCTGACTGATCCCGGAGAAAAGATCTACTATGCCAGCATGGAGGAAGGTTTTTATGAGGTAGATGTTAAATCGCTGAAAGTTAAGGTCCTATATCCTGATGGCCATGAACTGCCGGAGGAAGATTACAGTACCCTGTTACCTGGCGCCCATGGAAAAGGTTTGTATTCGGGCCAGGGAGTACTGGTTTATTCCAACAACGGAGAACTTTCTCCCGAAGCCCTGGAAAAGTCTGATATTGAGTCTGGAGCCCTTATGGAATGGAATGGAAAGGACTGGAAACTCATTCGCCGGAACCAGTTTGTCGAGGTTACAGGTCCGGGTGGGATCCATGGCAATAAAGATCCGGAAAACGACCCGGTCTGGACAACGGGCTGGGATCATAAATCCCTGTTGCTGGGCGTCCGGGATGCCGGCAAAGGCTCATGGGATTTCTACAGACTTCCAAAATCCAGCCATACTTATGACGGAGCTCATGGATGGTATACTGAATGGCCACGGATCCGCGATGTGGGCTCGAATAAGGGCCATGATTATATCATGACTATGCATGGTATGTTCTGGCGTTTCCCGGAAAATTTTTCAATGGATAACAGTGGTGGTATCAGGCCCCGTTCTGCTTATTTGAAAGTTTTTGGTGACTTTACAAGGTGGCGTCGTCAACTGGTATTTGGATGCGATGATTCAGGCCTGGGGCAAACGCTCAATACAAGAAAAGTAAAAGGAAACATCAGTGGTCCCGGCCAGTCCAATTCCAACCTCTGGTTTACAGACCTGGAGATGCCAGACCAGCTGGGTCCCACGACCGCTGAAGGCGGGGTCTGGCTGAGGGAAGAGATGGATGCTGGCAGGCCTTCGGAACCCTTCCTTTTAGCAGGCTGGTCTTAGCGTTGTTGCTGGATTCAGAATGAAAGTGACAGCACCGTCAGCTTCCTGTTTGAAACTGACAGGCGTGGCAAGGGACAATGGCAGGAAATGATGAGGGTTAACGTTCCGGGAAAAGGAAGCAAAATGGTGGAATTTTCAGAGAATGAAACCTCAGAATGGGTCAGGGTAATCCCTCACAGATCAGCTCATGGGACAGTCCACTTCAGCTATACGGGAGTAGAGAGGCGGACTGATGGATGGGAGAATATTTTCAGGGGTATAGCATCTGCAAAAGATCATCATTCTGTAGGAGGATTGCTATATAGCCTGGGTGATAACAGGAGAACCCTGGGAGTAGCAGTCCAACAATACAAGGGTAAAGATAAAACCCTGATCGGTTATTATGAGCTCAATGAAAGACTTGAGCTTACCCCCGTAGAGGATTCTGAAATGCTTCAATTTATCCAGGATGAATTTGCCATACCTGAAGATGTACTGGATGTGGAAGAATCTTCGATATTGATCATTGATGACCAGGACAGGAGGTGGCGACTGCCCCTGGGTGATGAAGCTTTCACTGAACTTACCAGGACCGCAGACATCCGTCTTTGCCGGGAGGTCGTAACACAACGCGACCTGTTTAACTGTCATGGAACTTTTTATGAATTGCCTGCAGAAAGTGCTGATGGTTTTGCCAAGTTGCGTCCTGTCGCTTCACACCCATTCCGGATCCATGATTTTGCCAGTTACCGTGGACTGTTGGTGATGACAGGGATTCAGCCGGACATGGCAGGGAACGGATCTCATGTGATCAGGTCAAAAGATGGCAAAGCAGCTGTTTGGGTCGGTGTTATCGATGATCTGTGGGAACTGGGAAAACCCACCGGTCATGGTGGACCCTGGCTTGGCACGGAAACAGAGGCTGGCGAAGCTTCAGATCCCTACCTGATCGGATTTTATGATGAAAGAAGCCTCACTCTCTCGCATAATTCTGATGAACCCATAACTTTTGATATTGAAGCAGACCCGGTAGGTGATGGTCCCTGGATGCTCTACCAGCGGGTGACCATAGCTCCAGGTGCAACATACCAACACCGCTTTCCTGATCATTTTCAGGCACGCTGGATACGTTTCATCTCTGACAGGACAACCCGGGCAACTGCCTGGCTGGACTATCAATAAATGCTTGTAAATATGAATTTGAAAAGAATTTTATGGCAGGTCCTTGTGATTTTCTTGGTCTCGGGACCTACCTATTCCCAGGCTGAACCTTTAATCTCATCTGATTTTGCAGGGGGTAATATCATCGTGGTCAGGACTGAGGGTGATACCCTTTGGTTGAAGCCAGACCTTTCAGAAACTGAAGGTGAATGGTTCTACTGGTATTTCAAGGTTTCGAACATTAGCGGGAAGCAGGTATATTTCCAATTCACTATGGATAACCAGTTCACTGCCTATGGTCCCGCTTACAGTATTAACAACAACACTTCCTGGAATTGGTATGGTGAAAACCGGGTGTTTAACAATGGCTTTTCCTTTGTTTTCTCTCCGGAAGATACGGTAGCCTGGTTCTGTACCGCCTTTCCCTATACCGGCAAAGACCTGGATTTGTTTCTCGACCACCTGCAGAACAGTGATGGCCTGGTCCGGGATACATTGTGTTTTTCTCCTGAAGGCCGCCCGATTGATCAGATTTCTCTCCTGCCTTTGGAAAACAATACCGGGGGAAAGGTCCTGATCACAGCCAGGCATCATGCATGTGAAATGATGGCAAACTATGTCCTGGAAGGAATTATGGAAAGTATATTAAATGAGGTTGATCTGGAATACCTGCGTGATCAGGTGGAATTCCGCATCCTTCCCTTTATGGATAAAGACGGGGTTGAAAATGGGGAGCAGGGGAAGAACCGATTACCGAGGGACCATAATCGGGATTATTCGGGGGTATCTGTACATCAGTCCACCGCTGCATTGAGAAAGGAAATACCTGCCTGGAGTGATGGCAGATTGAAAATAGCCCTTGATCTCCATTGCCCCTGGATCAAAGGAGAATACAATGAATGGATCTTTATGGTTGGTAAGCAAGATCCCCAGATGGTGGCCAAACAGAAAAGGTTCAGTGACTTGCTTGAAGAACATGCAACAGGTGAACTAAGATACCGGAGCGCTGATTTCCTGCCTTATGGAACAGCATGGAATATCAAAAGCAACAATAGCAAGGGAAAAAGTTTTGGCCAGTGGGCCAGGGGACTGGATAACATCAGCCTGGCTACCACGATTGAATTTCCCTATGCCAGTATCCTGGGGATGCAGGCTTCGAAAGACAATGCCAGGGTTTTCGGAAAGGCTGTAGCCTATTGCTCTTCAGGATTATCTTAAAGGTTTAGAAAATCCAGCCTATCCAGCTCAAAATGAGGATGATGGATGGAAAAAGGATTGGCCAGGAATTTTGATGAGGTAATCATCATTCCTCCCTCTGACGCCAATCATCAGAAAGCCATATTTTTACCTTCATCAGGAGACGTAAATCACAGCCACTGGTTGTCAGCCTCCATACGTGGAGCGGGGATTATCGCCAGAAAGACCCGCTGGCCGCAATGATCAGTGAAAAAGGCTGGAATTATATCCACCCGGATTTCCGGGGAAGCAATAACCATCCTGATGCATGCGGGAGTGAAAAGGTGATCCCGGACATTAGAAGATGCCATCCAATATGCCATCCAAAATGGAAATGTCGATCCGGATAATATCCATGTAATTGGTACCAGCGGAGGAGGTTACGCAACATTGTTGATGTACATGAAAACCTCCCTTGATGTCCGGAGTTTTTCGGCCTGGGTACCCATCAGTGACTTGGTGGACTGGTACTGGGAATGTGAGAGCAGGGGACTAAAATATGCCGGGGATATACTCCTTTGTACGGGTAGCCAGGATTCTGTGCTGGATATTGAGGAGGCTAAAGCACGGTCCCCATATTTTATGGATACACCGCTTACCAAGCGAAAAAACAGCATATTGAACATCTATTGCGGCATCCATGATGGCTACACCGGTTCAGTTCCCATCACACAATCAATCAAATTTCTACAATAAACTGGTCAGGGATATGAATGGAAAAAAAAAGGCATTGGTCTCCAGGGAAGATGCATTGTTTATGTTGTCCCATAGAACTTTCAAACCAACTGTGGATGCTCCGCAAATCCTGCCCGAGGGCCGCAGGATACATTACCAAAAAAAGTTCCAATCCATAAACCTGACTATCTTTGAGGGTGGGCATGAAATACTTCCCGGTGCAGCCATGGAAGAATTAATCAAGAGGAGCAAATAACAGGCTTTTAAACTAAACCATTGAATATGAAAAAAATGCACATTCGGATATATAATTCAATCGTTCTCTTCCTGGTGCTTACTGCTCCAATAATGAACTTGTATGCCCAGGAGATCCAGGTCAGCGAACAGTACCCGACCTATTTCGAATATAAGGAAAAGCCCGTGCTGCTTCTGGGGGGAACGGTCGATGATAACCTGTTTCAGATAGAAGGGCTGGAAGAACACCTTGACCTGTTGGTGGCATCAGGAGGTAACTATGTAAGGAATACCATGTCCTGCCGCGATGAGGGAAATCTCTGGCCTTTCCTTTTGCAGGAAGACGGATTATATGACCTGAACAAATGGAACGAAACCTACTGGGAGCGCTTTGATCATTTTCTGAAAGCCTGTGAAGAAAGGGAAATCATAGTCCAGATTGAAATTTGGGCCACCTTTGATTTTTACAGGGATATCTGGGCAGTCAACCCATTCAATCCCAAGAATAACCGGAACTACGATACGGCCAGGACCAAACTTTTTACCGTGGTACCGACCCACCCAATTTACCGCGGAAATCCCTTTTTCTGGTCCGTTCCGGAAATGGACAACAATGCCCGGTTGATGACCTATCAGCAGCGTTTCGTTGACAAGCTGCTTTCCTATTCCCTGGGATACGGGAATGTTCTTTACTGCATGGATAACGAAACTTCCGTAACGGCAAGCTGGGGGAGGTTCTGGGCAAAATATATCAAGATGAAGGCTAAGCTCAAAGGCAGACAAGTCCTGTGCACAGAAATGTGGGATTCCTGGGAACTGTCACACCCGCAACACTTTGAAACCATGCACCATCCTGAAATCTATGATTTTGTTGATATTTCCCAGAATAACCACCAGACTGGTGACAATCATTGGGATAACGGGATCACCCAGATGAAAAATCTTGATAAACTGGGATATCTCAGGCCGTTGACAAATGTGAAGGTATACGGAAATGACGGCGGCAGACATAAAACCACCCAGCAGGGGATAGAGGCTTTTATTCAGAATGTGCTGATGGGCTGTGCGTCCAGCCGTTTTCACAGGCCTACCAGTGGACAGGGACTAAATGAAAAGGCGCAAAATGTTATCAGGAGCATGAGAGATCTGTCTACAAAAGTAAATGTTTTTGAATCCGAGCCCTACAATGACCTCCTCTCGGACAGAGATCCCGGGGAAGCCTATTGTATGGTGCTTCCGGGAAAGGAATATGTGGTATATTTTCCTGAAGGTGGATCGGTAAGCCTTTATTATGCGGCTTTCAGGGGAAATGTCACCCTGGAATGGTGTGAAGTTCTTACTGCGGAATGGTCTGAAGCCGAAACCATTGAACCCCGGGCAATGATTAAATTGGAATGTCCTGGCGAAGGCGACTGGATTGCCGTGTTAAAAACTGAATAATCTAAATCTCAAATCTAAATAATCATGGATCTATTTTCTGATAAACGTACCGTACTTACCCTTGATGCAGGGGGTACTAACTTTGTGTATTCAGCCATTAAGGAAGGCAAGGAGGTTGTTAAACCGGTAAAACAACCTTCCTATGGAGACCAACTGGATAAATGCATAACATCTATGAAGGAGGGTTTCCGTGAGGTTATCAAACAGCTTAATGAGCCGGCAGTGGCCATCAGTTTCGCTTTTCCCGGACCCTGTGACTACCCCAACGGAATTGTTGGTGACCTGGCCAATTTGCCAGGATTCAGGGGAGGAGTACCCCTTGTAGCTATACTTGAAGATACCTTCGATATCCCGGCCTACATCAACAATGACGGGGATCTTTTCACCTATGGTGAAGCATTGGGGGGATTCCTGCCCAATGTCAACCGGATGCTTGAGAAGAACGGAAATCCGAAACGATATAACAACCTGGTTGGTTTGACATTGGGGACCGGTTTCGGGGCTGGTATTTATTCACAGGGCCGGCTTCTGGTTGGGGATAATTCACTTGCTGCCGAAGTATGGCTCCTTTCCAACAGATTTTCACCTGACCGGAATGCTGAGGAAGGCGTGAGCATCCGCTCAGTCATCCGGAATTATATCCAGTATGCTGGACTTCTCGAAAAAAAGGACCTCAGCCCTAAGGATATCTGTGAAATAGCTGAGGGCAAGGCTTCTGGATCAAGAGATGCGGCACTAAAGGCTTATGAGTTAATGGGGGAACACCTGGGGGATGCCATTGCAAACCTGGTAACCCTGACGGATGGACTCATAGTAATGGGAGGCGGCATTGCAGGAGCGGCGAAGTTTTTCATGCCTTCTGTTATGAAAACAATAAATGGCTTCTATGCCTATCCGGTCGGGACTCCAATGATTAGGCTTGTCCAACGGCCCTTTAACCTGGAAGATAGCGAGGAGCTCCAGGCTTTCCTTGAGAAAACAGGGCGGGAAGTACCCGTACCTGGTACAGGAGACACCCAGTATTATGATGACCAGCCTAAAACCGCCGTTGGTATTAGCCGTCTTGGAACCAGCAAGGCCATTGCCATAGGTGCTTATGCCTTTGCCCTCAATCGTTTGGATAATTAATCATTCAATAAAAAGAGTATATGAATTTTCCAAGGATTCACCAGATTTAATGATAAGATTCCTTTCTGCATTCCTGTCTTGATATGTTTTCCTAACTATTGATAAATCATCGTTAATAATTTCAGAATCAACAAATCTGCCTGCCCCATCGGTTACATTTACCATCAATAATCTCCTTGGAGCCAAACTTGCAGCAAGGTCAGGTAGATCATAATACTTTAGTGCCTCCGGTACGGCATTGTCTATAAAAGCCGGAGAATAATAACGATTCATAACAATGGAACGATAAGAAGAATAGGGCTCAATCAGGGCGATCCGTGAGATGACAGAATCAAAAGCTGCAGCATGCAAAAGCACAGGTGACATTTCCTGCTTTGCAACAGCATAAATTTTTTCATTTTTAGTTATGTTCTTCAGTATGCGGGCAAGCCTTCCTACATCAGCAGCTCTAATACCCACTATACTTCTCCCAATTAACATTGAAGCATACCAAATATCATGTCGTAACCCATTGTTATTTGCATGGTTAAAATATGAGCCTCCTTGCCAATCACCCGGTCCTGTTTCACCCGTTCCTATCATATCGGGAGCAAGCACTGTAAAACCCTTTCTGACGAACCATTCAATTTCCTCATTTGCTGAAGCTTCGGCTGTCTTTCCAGCAGGATGCAGATAGATCAAGGCTTTGTTGTTTGGTTTATCCGGAATCATTAATAGATAGGGAACTGGATAATCACCCTCGCCTTTAATAAAATACTTCTCAATTATATATCCTTCCCTTTGAATGCATCCAGTTAATATCGGTAATGGAATGTCTTCCGGCTCTCTATACCCAGATATTTTTTGAGCAGATTCAATTACATTTTGTTGATAGTTAGTTGTTTTTCCCCTTAAAGATTCTAGTTTACAAATGAGTTTTTCAGCTTCTTTTTTGTTCAGACTATAAACGGTTTCTACATTGTTAAAAAAGGTTGACACCTGACCTGTGGAAGTAACACGCATTTCTTCTTCAGTAAGTAGTTCAACCTCCTCATCAAATGAGAAACCGGGGTTATTGAGGTGTTTTTGAAAGAAAGCATACATAGCTTCCCTGTTTTTTTTTGTTGAAGAATGCCCAGCGATGTCTTCAACCATATTAAAGTTTTCCTTTTTATTATAAACGTTATAAACAGAAGATACCTCTTGCGCCGTTTCTCTTGATCCCTGAATATTGAACATATCATTTGCTGTAGTAATCATCAAAACAGGCTTTGGAGCCCTTATAGACAGGAAATCAGGTTGATCTATCCCGCGTGAGAACATATGTATTAGATTCTGCTCACCATCTCTGGGGCCAATAGACTGTAGTATCCTTTTATAGTTAGAGATATGATTCTCGATTGCGGAAGCATATATCCGTTCATCAAATGGGGCTATATATGCTGATTGATATCCTCCGCCCGAACGTCCGGTAATCCCAATCTTTGCACTATCAACTTCTTCCCTTGTTAACAAGTAGTCTACAGCTCGGATACCATCCCAAATATTATATCGGGTAAGGGAAATTCCAGTAATAAATGTCTGTGCTGACATATAAGCATGTTCCCTTGTCGGAGGTCCTACTACTGATTTTCCAGATTGTGAATCATAATACTGTAAACGCTCTCCCTGACCTACTGGATCAAAGGCAAAGACAACGAATCCTTTTTTTACCAAATTCAGAATAACATGCTCGTAATATCCTCGATATCCCGTGGGAGAATGTCCACTACAGTATATAATGGACGCTGCTTTTTCGTTTTCTTTTAATCCACTTGGAATAAACAATGATGAAGTCACATAAAAACTAGGTTGGGACTCAAATATAATGTGTTCAATCCTGTAGTCTTTCTTTTCAATTGTATTTAATATGCGTGCATTTAAAGGCGTCTTTTCAGGAAATGGCCCGATTATATCTAATAATGACTCCTTGATCGTCTGCTGCCTTTGTTGCCAATCCTCCAGTGTATGTAGTTTTCCGACATCAGCATTGCGCTTCTCAAGAAAATCGTATGCCTGTCCGGTAAGATGGTTATACAATGCATCGGTGGCATTTTTATAATGCTTCCAACCATGAATTACATTAAGTTCCTCCTGGGCCTGAACTATATTAAAAGACAGTGATATAAAAAGTAATAAACGAATGATTGATCTGTTCTTGAGCAACAGGAAAACAATATTTGCTTTAGTATGATTGTTATTAATCGAATGGGAATGGCTGCTAGCAGGTGAAAATACGCCTGATAATGTAAACAATTCGTAATTTCTCATATTTCATCTAATTTAACTATCAATAGAGTCCGAGTCAAAAAATAAAAGGAATACTCCAAGGAGGTTTTCCCTTCATCACAACCTAAGTAAAAATAAGGAAATAAAATTTTGTTGGACAATAGTGAAATTTTCAGGATAATGGGAAACTTTAGCAAAAAATCAACTATTTTAACTGACCTGGAAAGGAAGTGATAGGTATTTGCTATACAATGATTTATTAGATATGCTTTATGTCAAACCCATGTAAAATAAGGTTTAAACCATGAAAAACAGGTACTGTTTAATAAAAACGATGTCAGTGATCATTGCTGTACTACTTTCAGCTATGGTGCATGCAGGGTTATCCAATGGCCTTGAAACAAGTGCAGAGAAGGACTCATCCCTGCATAAGACATCAGTAGAAATGAATGAGATGAAGGCTCTGCTAATTCAATTACTGGCTCATCCTGAACATTCCCAGGGGGAGATGGTGGGACATATGACGGAGAATTCGGCCATCCTCCAAACACGTCTGACCCTTACCAATCAAGCCTTTAACCATGACTATATCGGTTGTCCCGGATGGGCATGTTTTGAATACACTGACAAACCTAACCGAACAAAAACAACGAAAACGGCCTGGATGGAGGCAAAACCCGGGAATGACTATATAGTTAAAGTAAAACTTGAAGGACTCAATCCTAATTCCAACTACTATTACAGGCTGCTATACGGTCTGGATACTGAAAATTACCGGACGGGCCACTGGTGTGAGTTCAAAACCCTTCCGGGAAAGACGATTCCAGGGAAATGAGTTTTGCTGTGGTTACCGGGATGAATTATGAGCGTTTTTATTATAGTCCGGGTAAGAAGTATCTCGGGATTGATAAATACAATGGATTTCCGGCTGCTGAACAGATGCTGAGCTTACAACCTGATTTTTTTGTGGGACAGGGGACAATGTCTACTATGACTCACCTGCCATGCCCATAGGGGAAGGGATTGATGAGCAATCCATCCGGAATTACTACCACCTGCAGTTCAGCCAGCCCAGGCTGGTGGAACTTTTTTCAAATGTGGGGACCTACTGGGAAAAGGATGACCATGATTACCGCTGGAATGACTGTGACACCACGGATGGGGACAGGATGCCATCCCATGAACTGGGGATCAGGATGTTCAAGGAACAGCTTCCGGTAGTGGACCCAGATGATTATGATGAAGTTACTTATAAAACCTACGGGTATCCAGAGAATTACAATTCTGGCTGGTGGAGAACAGGGATTACCGGAGCCCCAATAACATGCCTGACGGTCCGGATAAAACCATATGGGGCAAAAGAGCAGAAAGAATGGCTGAAGCGGACACTTGAAGGAGAGTGATGCCTGATTTCAAGGTACTGATCTCCCCGGATCCTATGATAGGGCCGGATGATGCTTATAAGACAGACAACCATGTGAACCACCAGGGTTTCAGACATGAGGGACAGGCCTTCTTTGAATGGCTGAAAGAGGAAGGTTTTAGTAAGAATGAATTTATGATCATCTGTGGTGACAGGCACTGGCAGTATCATGCCATAGATCCGACCGGATACAGTGAATTTGCCACGGGTGCCTTCGTTGATGCCAATTCCAGGCTGGGAAGGAATCCAGGTGATCCGGAATCAACGGATCCGGATGCTGAGATCATGCAGCCCTACACATCTCCTGGAGCCTCTGGTGGATTTCCTGCATGTGAAAGTGGACCCGGCAGGCAGTTCCTGGGGAACCCCAAGGATGATCTTTGAATTTTTGAATGAGAAAGGGAGATATCCTGTATTCCACCTTTAAGGATACACCCCAGAGGTGATTTAGGGTTAATCAATAATAAGTAACTCATGAAAAAAACATTTTTTGTACTTCTGGTCTCTGCTTCTGTCTCATGGATATATGGACAATCCTCCGCACAGGAATTACCATACGGGCGTATTTTAGATCCCGCAGGAAAGCAAATATATTTTGGTGATTCAACCCTGGAGAACCATGCTTTGGATTGTGCGCTTTCACCCGATGGAAAGTGGCTGGCAGTAGAGGAGAGGTATAGCGTTGTATTTATCAGTACCAAAAGAAATAAAATCTCCTATACGCTGCCTTTCTGGAAGAACGAAAGAAATCGAAACATGCAATGAGCACTTATTCCGGGATCATCTGGTACTCAGACATGGGAGAAGATTATGTCCTGTGGAGTTGTGCTGAAAGACTGGCGGATCCTATGTGTAAGGTGAGCTGGAACGGGTGCCAGAGGCAAAGATCGTGCAGAATAATTGATTTTCCTGCCATTGGAACCAGCCATTGTGGCAATCCCAATGAACTCTTAATCAGGAAAGAATCGGGAAGAGATTATTTGTATATTGTGCTGAATGGAAACAACCAGCTGGTCAAACTGGACCTGGAAACCGGTGAACAGATCTGGACCCAGAACACCGGGGTTGCTCCCTATGGACTTACCTGTGCCAATGATAAAATTTATGTTACCAACTGGGGAGGCAGAATACCACTGGAATCGGATCAGGATGTGGCCGGGGTTCCCTGGGGACTGATGAGGATAGATCCCTCCACGGCAGCTTCCCGCGAGGGAAGTGTAAGCGTTTTCGATCCTGTAAATGGCGATCTGATAAAGGAAATAATTGTAGGCCTTCATCCGAATGAAATCATTTCATCTCCTGATGGGGATTACATCTACATCACCAATTCCAACAGTGATAAAGTAAGTGTAATTCATACAGCTTCTGATGAAATATCCGAATCTATTTCATTGAGAATGAATGAGGAGTATAATTCTTACTTTGGAGATTCACCAAATGGGATAGGGCTTTCAGGGGATGGTGCCATGCTGTTTGTTACCAATGGTATGGACAATGCCGTGGCGGTGATTCAACTGGGAAGAAATGCTTCTGGAACAGGAACTGAAGAGAAGAGTTACATTAGAGGGTTTATTCCCACCGAAGCATATCCCTCTTCAGTTGTTATTTCCGCTAAGAACAAACTGTATATTACAAACCTGGAAGCTTCAGGTTCCACATTGCCGGTAATGGGAAAGGGCAGGAATACACCGATCTATAATTCCCATGTGAAACTTGCCTCAATTTCAGTGGTCAAAATGCCGGGTAAAAGGAAGTTAAAGTCTTATACAAATACCGTTTATGCAGTCAATCAACTCTCCAGACTAAAAACCGCAGAACTTCCTCCACGAAAGGATGTTATGGCAAAACCTGTTCCCGATAGAATTGGTGAACCATCCGTTTTCAAACATGTCTTATATATCATCCGGGAAAACCGGACCTACGATCAGATCCTGGGCGATATGCCTGAGGGAAAGGGCGATTCAAGCCTATGCGTTTACGGCAGTCAGGTGACTCCAAATGCCCACAAGCTGGCCAGGGAATTTCAGCTTATGGATAATTTCATGGTCTCCGGGAAATGCTCTGCTGAAGGCCATCAGTGGACGGATGCCTCAATTGTAACGGATTATATTGAAAAAAATGTCAGGGCATGGTTTCGTAGTTATCCTCATGTACAGACGGATGCCCTGGTATATGCCCCTTCCGGATTCCTGTGGGACAATGCAAAACGCAATGACAAACAAGTGATCATATACGGGGAAGCTGCCATACCTGTAGTGAAGGATAAATCTCTGACCTGGACAGATATTTATTCAGACTACTTAAAAGGGGAACAACTTGATTTTACAAATGAAACCACTTTAAATACAGTTAGAGACATACTTTCCCCCACTTTTCCCTCTTACGGTTATGGGCATAGAATACCGGACGTTCTGAGGGCCAGCACTTTTATTGAAGATTTGCATAAGTATGAGTCAATGGATGGTGATTCCCTGCCTGAACTAATGATCATGGCCCTTCCAAACGATCATACCGGTGGAACCCGGCCAGGTCTGCCCACGCCGAGGGCGATGATTGCCGATAACGACCTGGCTCTGGGAAGAATTGTTGAAGCTGTTTCCCGCAGCAGGTTCTGGAAGAATACAGTCATATTTGTGGTGGAAGATGACTCCCAGAATGGCTGGGATCATGTTTCGGCATACCGGACTGTTGGATTTGTAATCAGTCCATATTCAAGGCTGAAAACCACCATTCATACTCCTTATAACCAGCCCTGCATGATACGGACAATGGAACAAATTCTTGGAATGCCCCCGATGAATATTCAGGATGCCATTGCTGATCCGATGTTTGCATGTTTTAATGAAACGCCGGACTTTACTACCTTTCATGCAGTTCCCAACCAGATACCTTTGGATGAGATGAATCCACCCTTGTCGGCCCTTGAAGGGAAAGCCTTACATTATGCACAGAAAAGTCTTGAACCACAATTTGATGGCATCGATACCGGCGATGATGATTTATTCAACAGGATTTTATGGTTTGCGGCCAGGGGAAATGAACCTTATCCCTTAATATATGCTGGTGAGGATGATGATTAATTCACAAAACATTGAGATAGGTTCTGGAATAGACCTTGGTTTTTCCTAAATTGGGTGCACTGAACCACAAATCCTCATCCACCATGAAAAATGTATTCGCAATTTCTTTGATTGTCCTTATTTTCCTGTTGCCATCCTGTAATTCTAATACCGGGGGACAAACTGCCTAATTTTGTTATTATCTTTTGTGATGATCTCGGATACGGGGATATAGGTGCCTTCGGGCATCCGACCATAAAAACCCCTAACCTTGACAGGCTGGCCAGCGAGGGACAGCGGTGGACCTCCTTTTACGTGGCGGCAAGTGTTTGTACGCCGAGTCGCGCGGGACTGATGACCGGTCGCTTGCCCATCAGGTCAGGGATGTGTGATGACCGCCACAGGGTCCTTTTTCCGAACTCTTTCGGCGGCCTCCCGCAAAGTGAGATAACCATTGCCAGTGCATTGAAACAGGCCGGTTATACGACGGCATGCATAGGGAAATGGCACCTTGGGCACCTTCCTGAATTCCTGCCTACCAAACATGGATTCGATTATTATTACGGGATACCCTACAGCAATGATATGGACAGGGAGGGTGACGGGGACCAGGCCATATACAATGTCCCTCTGATCAGGAACGGGGAGGTCATCGAACGGCCGGCAGACCAGCCCACCCTTACCAAACGCTATACAGAAGAGTCCGTAAAGTTTATCAATGAGAATAAGGACAGGCATTTCTTCCTCTATATGGCCCATACCATGCCCCATATACCCCTGTTCAGATCAGAAGAATTTGAGGATGTTAGCCTGCGGGGACTCTTCGGCGATGTCATAGAAGAGATCGACTGGAGCACCGGAGAAATTATTAAAGCCCTGAAAGAGGCTGGAATTGAGAAAAACACCCTTGTACTGTTCACTTCTGATAATGGACCATGGGCCATCATGGAACTGAATGGCGGTTCCCCCGGGATACTGACGGGGGAGAAGGGCGCCACATATGAAGGGGGTATGCGTGAGCCTACCATTTTCTGGTGGCCTGGCAGGATATCCCCCGGGACCGTCATGGATATGGGAGCTACCATGGATATCTTTCCCACATTCTGCAAACTGGCAGGAGTGGAGGTACCTGACGACAGGGTTTACGATGGGCAGGATATATCACCGGCAATTATTCGGGACAGGTCACTCAGGGCGTGATGTTGTATTTTATTACCGCGGAACCCGGATCTTTGCTGTGAGGAAAGGGCCCTACAAGGCACATTTCATCACCAAAACCGCATACGGAAAGGATGATGAAATGCAGCATGATCCGCCCTTGCTTTTCCACCTGGAGCATGACCCTTCGGAGCTGTATAACATTGCTGAACAGCACCCGGGGGTTATAGCTGAAATCCGTGCTGAGATCGAGAAACACCAGCAGACCCTTGAACCCGTCGAGAACCAGCTACAAAAAAGGAATATGGATTGAAATTAAAATCTTAAATATGAAAGTTTAGATAAGTATATAATAAATATCAGGTTTATAATGTATTATATAATTTATAGAATTGTATTGTTATTGTTATTGTAGTGAGTTTTCTGGCATGCTTGCCGGGCTGTCAAATCCAGGCTTGTCAGAGACCCACAGGAGAAACCCAATATTATCATTATTCTGACCGATGACCAGGGCTGGGGAGACCTGAGTTTTCATGGGAATACCAACCTGAATACTCCCAATATTGACCGGCTTGCGGGCAGTGGGACCAGCTTTGACCGTTTCTATGTTGCGCCGGTTTGTTCCCCGACACGGGCAGAATTACTCACCGGGAGGTATCATCCAAGAATGGGTGTCTACAGTACTTCGGAAGGGGGAGAAAGAATAGACCCGGATGAAACCACCATTGCCGATGTCTTCAAAGCTTCCGGCTATGCCACGGCAGCCTTCGGCAAATGGCACAGCGGCATGCAGCACCCTTATCATCCCAATGCCAGGGGATTTGATGAATACTATGGATTCTGCTCAGGACACTGGGGCCATTATTTCAGTCCCATGTTAGAACACAACGGCAAAATCGTCACGGGTAAGGGATTTATCATTGATGACCTGACTGATCATGCCATTGATTTCATTGAATCCAACCAGGACCATCCATTTTTTCTGTATATCCCCTATAATACTCCCCATGGTCCCATGCAGGTACCCGATGAATACTGGGACAGATTAAAAGATGCTCCCCTGGATAAACGCCACAGGGATCCTGAGAAAGAGGATGTTATGTTTACCCGGGCGGCCCTGGCGATGTGTGAAAATATTGACTACAATGTTGGCAGGATCATGGATAAGCTGTCAGCCGGCAGGTCTGGAAGAAAATACCATTCTGCTTTACCTGGTCGATAATGGTCCCAATTCATGGCGCTGGAATGACGGCATGAAAGGCCGGAAGGGATCCACAGATGAAGGCGGGGTGCGGTCCCCCTTGTTTATCCGCTGGAAAGGCATGATAGAAGAAGGCAGGGAGATCAGCGAAATTGCGGCAGCCATTGATCTGTTGCCCACCTTGGCGGATATGGCAGGAATTTCAGCAGATGGTACCAAACCCCTGGATGGGATCAGCCTTAAACCCCTGATCCTGGAAGGAGAAGCAACGGTCACACAGACCGGATCATTTTCAGTCACTGGGCCGGCAGGGTCAGTGCCAGGACCCAGCAATACAGAATGGACCATGAAGGAAATCTATTCGATATGATAAAAGATCCCGGCCAGTATACCAACATTGCTGAACAAGCAACCTGAAATTACCCAAAAACTTAGCAGGCCACGGATGAATGGAAACAGACAGTGATGGCCGAACTGCCGGAAAATGATGAACGTCCTTTCTACATCGGTTACCCGGGAAGCAGATACACCCAGATCCCGGCCAGGGATGGCGTGGGTTTTGGCAATATTGTCAGGTCAAACCGCTGGCCCAATTGTTCCTTTTATACTAACTGGATAAGCACTGATGACAGGATCACCTGGGATGTGGAGGTTACGGAACCGGGTGATTTCGAGGTGACCCTCTATTATACCTGTCCGCCTGAAGATATCGGATCAACATTCGAGCTGAGCTTCAATGAAAGCAGTATCCAGGGCAAAATATCAGAAGCCCATGATCCGCCTCTGGTGGGTATGGAGGAGGACAGGGTAGTCCGGCATAATTCCTATGTGAAAGATTGGAAACCCATGAAACTTCCGGTTATGCACCTTGAAAAGGGTGGTGGAGAACTGACCCTGCAGGCATTGAATGTTCCGGATCGCAGGTGATGGATTTCAGATTGCTGATGTTTGAGCGGATCGATTAATCTAATGTAAGTCCGATAAAATATGAACCGATAAAAAGCACTGTGATGAATACGAAATGTTTACAGATCCTCCTATTTACAATAAGCCTGGCCTGTGTCAACAGTCTTTTTGCCAAGGTGCATCAAGAACCAAGCCCTGAGATTGCCAGGGTTTTGTCCGATGTTGAAAAATTGCTCCCGGAAAAAGTGCAGTATCCTCGTGCATTGATGTCAGCATTGTCCGGATACGGAAGCAGTCCGACGCCTGCTGGAGGGGAGAAAATTGCAGAATTGGTCAGTGAGATGCTGGGTGATATGGAAGCACGAGGGTGAATTTATGGCAACTGCCGGCATCATTGCTATGGCAGGCGTTGTGCTTGATGACCAGCCTGAATCCTGGTTATGGAGAATGATTGGATGGGGCCGGATGGCGAAGGGGATGGATCAGCATGACCCATTGCACCAGGCGCTGCTGACCATGACGGTGGAAGCTGCAATGGACAAAGGGCTGCCTATTGTTCCGGAAGCGTCTGCCTGGTATTCAGACAGTAAGAAGATCATGATGGCACCTCCAGCCCTAACCATACAGATGAGAGATTGGGATTTCTTGAACAGGTTGAAGGCCGGTCATCCGGGACTGCAGGAAGTAATTGCAGCACGAGATAGGGGTGACTTGGTTTCAGCAAAAAAGGCTTATGCCGCATACCTCCGCAAAGACAAAATCCTTATCGGATGATGCCATGTATCTCCGGACGGATTATAAAGACTGGATTGCGCAGGCAGATGAACTGATGGACAATATCTGGACCATCAATACCCATATGCATATCAAACACAATTATGGCCCGGTAATCGGGGTGTATAGCGAAATCCTGAATGATCTGGAATCACTCGTGGATATCAATAAACATCTGCAACTGGCCACCCTGGCGAGGGTATACAGGGGTACAGACAATCCGAAATATCTTGATAAGCTGACCGAACTCTGGATGTCCTGGTATCATCAGAGCCCGGTGCCCAATACCGGAGAACATAACAGGGCGGGTCCCTGGCGGACCCTTGAGGCGGGCAGTCGTTGCTGGCGGGCGTGGCCTGAGGTAATGGATGGCCATGCTGGAGGGAGATACACCTGATGATATCCTGTTTACATTTGCCAAACGGTATGTTGAACAGGGCATATACCTTGCCACTCACCGCCAAATGACGGCAGGCAACTGGTACCAGGTGGAAAGTGCAGGCCTGGCTACCGTCGGGGCACTTTTCCCTGAAGTTGACATTTGTGATTATCTCTATGACATTGGTACACGAAGGGTTCTGTGGACAGCCGAAAACAGCTTCCTTCCTGATGGTTTTCAGATAGAAGTATCACCCGGTTATCATGAATATCCCTTCTCCAGCCTCGCGCTTTTTTTAACAATCGCAGATGAAATGGGACAGGATATCCCCGCCAGACTTCGCGAGGTATTCGGTAGGGCGGCAGATGTTTTTGTCTATATGACCCAGCCAGACCTCATTCTGCCGCCTCTGCAGGATCAGGGCAGTGCCCCCAAATCAGCTGCAGAAGGCCTCAGATCGGGCCCTCAGTTTTCATGAAAATCCTGCCTGGAGATTTATCGTCTCACATTTTACCGAAGGCCAAGCTCCTCCATATACCTCTTATGCCTTCCCCTGGGCTGGATATTATATAATGCGGGAAGCCTGGTCACCCGAAAGCCCTTATCTGGTATTTGACGGAGGATTTTACGGAGCCGGTCACCAGCATGAAGACAAGCTGCACTTTCTACTTCATGCGCATGGGCGGTCCATGATTACCGATCCGGGAATATACTCTTACCGGAGAGATCCCTATGAACGTTATTTCCGGAGTGCCAGGGCGCATAATTCCATCATTGTTGATGGCAAGGAACAGTACCGCTACCATTTGCGTAAAGCACGGCCTGAGGGCCCTGACCCTGATGCCCGTTGGGAAACCAATGATCTGTTCGCCTTTGTAGCCGGAATCTACAATGATGGTTTCACCGAGATCGGACCGCAAAGCCGCAATCGGGACACTGCGTCTACCGAGATGGATATCATCCACCAGCGATCGATCTTTCATCCCTGGGACGGGTTCTACCTGGTCAGCGACCGTGTCACCGATGCACAGCAGGATAAACAGCGAAGCCTGGAACAGATCTTTCAATTGGCCCCGATCGTTGAGAACAAAGAAGAAAGCCTGGTGCGTCCGGTTAATCTTGTCCTTGATGAGAAAACCGGCCTGGCCAGGACCGAAGAGACAGGATATGCCAACCTTATGCTGCTTCCTGTGGGACCGGATCTGCCGGAGGAAACCAAAGTATATCTTGGACAGACCGAGCCCGATGTACGCGGCTGGGTTACACTGTATGGCCGGAATCCAGCACATGACCTGGTCTATAAATATAAATCGAAGCTGCCGGTGAAGATGAATACATTGATCTTCACCGCCCCGGAAGGAGAAGAACTCTCTCCGCAAATCAGCACTTCCCAGGCTGACACAGGTAAAGGGATCAGTATCATCATTGAAGACAGAGGGTATATCGACTACCTGTTGATTTCTGATGAAGGGCCTCAGAAGATGCGTAATGGAAAATTTGAAGGGCAGGGGGAAATCCTCTGGTTGAGGACAGATTCAGCCGGACAGGCCATAGCGGCGGGCGCCATCAACGGCACAGAAATCTCCTGGGGAGGTCAGGTACTGGCCGGTGCAGACAATCCCGGATATTTGACCTGGATCAAACCTTATTAAACAGAGGAATTTGTGGGTCTTCTTTCTTTTTGTGGTAAATGATTTTACCGGGTTCTCATAACGCTAAAGAACACGGCAATTATCATGAAATTCTGACGCTGTTTTCTTTGGATTCTCAATTATCTTGAAAAAGTCATCAAAATATTTCAAGGTTTTCCTTAATTCTTTCGCTGATAAAAGAGGAACATTCCTGCAGGTCTGATAAATTTCATCCTTGCGTTGCCTGAATTCATCCAGGGCCAGCTGTAGTTCTGCATCCGTTATGCAGAAATTGCGATAGTATCTGACTCTCACAGAAGGCAAGTCCCCAACTGGTATGGCATAAGGAGCATTGACAAGTCCGGACCAGTCAAAATCATAAGGAACAACGATTGGCTTGGCTGAGGTATCTTCCTTTAACAATTCTATGTTATGCTGGTTCCAGACTGACCAGTCAGTGTTTCCGATCATATATTGAAAAATAGCCAGCACTGTGGTCTTGTGCTTGCTGGTTTGGTTCTGTTGTATCTTATTAATGACAAACTTCTCACAACCATTCCTTTTTACCATTTGTGAGGTAGGTTCAATGAGAAATCCAATTCTATTTAGTGTGTCGAGCTTTCCAGTGACATCGGCATATGTCAGTTTTACCAGCCTGACAAAATAGCTTTCTTCCGTAAAGAGGTTATATAACTTATAGGCTAAAAATTCTTTCAATACATTTTGTTCGTATCGATTTTGCCTGGACCGGCAATGAGTTACAAGCTTGATCTTATCCTGACCTTCGAAAATGGTATTTAACACAGTAGCATTTGAAAAATTTAGACGCAATGGAGGAAAGTCACAATTATTACTATCTTTCCTGAAGTTTCCGCGTAAATTAATTTTCAATGGAAGGGTAATAATATTCCCTTCAGGGTCAGTATAACTGATCTCTGCCGGATAGCTTTCTTCTGCCTCCCTATCTTGAAAAACTGACCTGGTGTCCATTGTCAGTGTTAGGTAAATTGGTTCCTCCGACTGAAACAAAGGATTTTGTGGTTCACCAAAACCGGGGTGAATATCCTGCGCATTTATCAAGACATAAGATTTGATCGGGCAAATTAAAACCAGCAGTGATAGAAACAGGAAAATCTCTTTATTACTTGGTCTCATCATTTAAAGATACAAGATAATATAATACCTGAACAATTGTCCCTGTAAGACTTAATCCTGAATTAATATGCTTTATGTATCTTTAAATGATGAGATTATTTTCTTTCAAATATATACTTCTGTTTCTATTGGATTGCATGAATTCGTGTGATGCTGGAGAGAATGTGCATGAGCAAGATCATCCTTCGATGATGGTACCAGACTGGGAAGCTACAATACCCAACAACACTGGGCTATTGTGAAAGATAAGCTGTACCTAATATATACCAGGCCCGATGGCAGGAATGACCATGTTTTCAGGCACAGGGCCCCTCTTTTTTGGCCAGGGTTGATCCGGAAACGGTAACCGTCCAGAAGGCAAGTGAAAGGGTTTGTTTACCGGAAGATGGAGTTGCCCTCGGCAATTTTGGTGTTACCCTGGTGGATCAAGATGAAGTCTGGGTAGTTAGCTCAGAGTATCACAGGGATGACAAACCTGATAATAAGAACAGGGTTTGGGTCGCGAAAGTTTCAGAACAAAAATAACATTAAAACCATACAAGCAATGAAAAATAGAAACAAGATGTTGGGTATCCTTATAGCCCTAATAATGGCAGGTTGTATGAGCCAGCCGGAGGGGAATGGCACCAAGGTCATATTCCCGAAGGTAAGTGACCCAATACAAATAACCAGCAGTGATAAAGAGCATTTATTTGCCAGTTATTACGGTATCAATTCATTCAGCAAATCCCAGCGATATGTGACGGTTCTTGAAACAGATGTAAAACATCATCTGCCTGATGAAAATGAGCCGGCCATGCTTGGACTGGTGGATCTGCAAACACATGATTTTTTACCCATTACTGAGACTCGTGCCTGGAATTTTCAACAGGGCTGTATGGCGCACTGGCTTTCCACTTCCCCTGATTCCCTGATCATTTTCAATGATTTGCGGGATGGGAAATTTGTTTCCGTGATAATGAATGTTTTTACCAAAGAAGAAGTAAGGATCATACCCTATCCCGTTAGTGCAGTTTCCCCTAACGGAAAAGAAGCCATCAGCATCAATTTTGCACGGCTGCGTATTACCCGGACTGATTACGGCTATGGTGGAGAGGGGCAGGACAAGAGGGCAGGAGTGCAGTTTCCCGAAGATGATGGATTGTTCCTGGTTGATCTGGAAACAGGAAATGCAAGCTTGCTGGTTTCCATCGCAGATGTAAAAGAACTGGTCCCCGAGATTCCTGAAGAAGGAATTGAATACTTTCAACCACACATTGATCAGCAGGGACGGATCAAAAATCTTCTGGCTTGGCCCGGGCTATCCCTAACAGGAACACAACATCTTTTACAGTCAATATTGATGGCACGGGACTGCAAAGGTGCTTTCCGGATGGCTGGGCTGGCTCCCATTTCGACTGGCTCAGCGGAGATGAACTCATGATCACGGCGGCTTATCAGGCCAAACAATATGCGCATGTCCTGTTTACTGTTGGTGAATCGAATTATAAAAGACTGGGAAATGGACTGCTGGACTATGATGGGCATGGTACATTTTCACCCGATGGCAGGTGGATGGTCACCGACACCTATCCAAGGGAAGCGCTGAGGGAACAAAAGATATATCTCATGGACATGCAGACAGAAGCCGTGCTTCCCATTGGCAGGTTTGTGGAACCCGAAGAATTCACAGGAGGATGGCGCTGTGACATACATTGCCGCTGGAGTCCGGATGGAGATATCATAGGCTTCAATTCCACATATACGGGAAGCCGGCAGGTATATATACTGAATTTGACTTTTTGAGACCTCATTCACCCATGAATAAACATGATAAGTTTTGAATCATATATCCCATGTTGACCACCGACATGTTTGGGACTTCAAATTCTCATACTATGCAGCATGTATCCTCGAGATTCCGGGTGATCATCCATCTGGAATATATCTAAGTGAGCAAAACAAAGCCGATTTGGCTTGAATCAAGCGGCAGAATAAGCCCATCAATGAGAGATGGAAAAAGCAATTGGATCGTAAGCAAGAAAGCAGTCATTCATTTATTAAATCAATAGTAAAACATGAGAACATTAGCGGCTTTATTCTTTGCGTTTAATATTTTGACAATTGGCGCCCAGGGGCAGGAACCCTCAGATGTCAAACAGGTAAAGGAGATCTATGTCATCGGGCCATGCCCATATGGATCCTGTCTATCGCTGGCGCTGGAATGAGATCATAAACCGGGAATTGGATAAAACATTTACGGATGTGCTGGGTGTCCTGGATGATTATCCGGATCTGCATTTTGTACAGAGCTACTTGCTTTACTATGAAACCATCCAGAATAACTTTCCTGAGCTGTTTGCCAGGATAAATAAAAGTATTGAACAGAACAGGTGGAGTGTAGTTGGGGGACAGTGGGTTGAGGCCGATGAGACCCTTTCTTCCGGTGAGAGCCTCATCAGGCAGTTTCTTGTTGCCAGGGATTATTATTCAAAAAACCTCAAGATCGACGATGTAAACATTGCCTGGTCTCCGGATGTTTTTACGGGCCACCCGGTAACATTGCCAAAAATATATGCCGGTTGTGGAGTACAGAATTATGTGTTCAGCAGGTCAGAACCGGAAGGTAAAAAAGTGTTCTGGTGGGAGTCAATAGATGGTTCAAGAATCCTGGCATACAAAATTCCAGGCCATTATAACCCAACTTTTCGCCAGCTACCTGAATACATAGATACATGGGTTAAGACGGCTGATTATGATAACCCCATTGATTACCATTGGACAGGGTGACCATGGTGGGGGACCCGGTCCACGTGACATTCATGCACTGGAAAAATTGGCCAAAGATCACGATTTGAAATTTGTTCACACTTCCCCTGAAAAATATTTTACCGAATTGCATCAATCGGGCAAAGAGTGGCCCGTTCAAAACAATGAATTTGGTTACTCTCCCGAGAAGTGCAGGTGTAAGGGGTGTTATTCCTCACAGGCCAGGATAAAAAAATACAACAGGCATTTTGAGAACCAGCTTATAGCTGCTGAAAAGTTCTCTGCCATAGGCACCCTTATAAGGGTAAACCATTTTACCCCAGAGAGGATTTAGTCGGCAGCCTGGAAGATACTGCTGTTTAACCAGTTTCACGATATAATTCCGGGCACCCTCACAGGCCTGGGAGTGAATGATGCTTACAAGGATTATCAAAAACTGGAAAGCATCTACATCAGAATTGATCCTGAACAGTCTTGAAAATATTGGAAATCGGATCAATACCCAGATAGAAGGCATCCCGCTGGTCATTTATAATCCACATTCCTGGCCGGTCAGCCAGTTTGTTGATGCTGAGATCACCTTTGTTAAAAAGGTTACCAGTTTTGACATACTGGATAAAGAGGGTGAAAATGTTCAATTTATTGTTACTGAAAAATCCGAAGATGGTTTGAGCTACGAGGTCTCGATAGATGCCAGGGATATCCCTCCGCTGGGTTACAAGGTACTTGAGGTGGTTGAGAAAGAACCAGATATAGAAAAAACAGATCTAATAGCAGGTGATAATGTGGTGGAAAATAACTACTATAGAATCTCATGGGACGAGAAGGGCATATCCAGTTTATACAGCAAAAAATTGAACCAGGAAATATTGGAGGGGCATGGGAATACTTTGCAGCTTTTAGAAGATCACGGAAGCAGTTGGTCACTGGTTCTGACCGGAGAGGAATTTCAATTCAAACCCTGACAAAACCTGAGATAATTTATAGCTCGCCCATTAAAACAGTTGTGCGATGGGAAGATTATTACCAGTCCTCCAGATTTGTCCGCTATATGACTTTAAAGGCTGACTGCGAGCAAATCGATTTTGAGATGGAAGTAGACTGGCATGGCCATGACCAACTTCTGCGGGTTGTATTTCCTACCCAGGTAAAGCAGGGTGAGGCATATTACGACCAGCCTTATGGATATGTCAAGCGCAGTGGCACAAGCATTGAATCTCCGGGACAAAAATGGATTGATTATTCAAATCAGGAAGTTGGCCTTTCATTATTGAACAATGGCAAATATGGATTTACGATAAACGATGGTGTAATGACCATGTCTGTTGTGCGGGGGGCGCGGGACATGGACCCACGTATGGATGAAGGAAAACATTCATTCAAATATGCCCTGATAGCACATAGTGCTGGTTGGAGAGATGCTGACATCCCGTTAAAAGCCTGGCAATTCAATCAACCTCTGATAGCCAAACAGGAAATCCGTCACAGGGGAAACATCAGTGGATGGAAATATTCAGAGCTGTCTTTTCCGGCAGAAAAATCATTCTTCAGCATAAATAGCGATCACGTTATCATTTCATGTTTGAAAGTAAAACAGGATGCCTATAATCCTTACGACATAGTAATCAGGATTGTAGAAACTGAAGGGGAAGATGAGGAAGTGACTGTCAAGCTTCCCTATAAACCCAGATCTGTCATAGAGTGCGACCATCTGGAAAGACCCATCGACACAAAAAGTACTCCACAAATACGGAGAGGACCAGTTTACATTTAATATCCAGCATGACCAGATCAGAACATTCCTGGTCAGTTTTTAACTACAGTGTTTGTAATGCAAATATATTTCGGAACGACCGGTCTGGTCCATGCCACTGGTGGTGAGTGGGTATGGGATTTTGATCATTCACAAGTAGACCCGCAAAGCTGATATTTTTTGCAAAATGTTATCGGTGTTGCCTGTACCTGCATCATTTAGAGCATAAGGTAAAATTCATTAAATTGTCAACAATTTGCAGCCATGAAAATAAATTACCAAAACCTGATATGATGAAAGATAAGAAACTGACCAGACGATCCTTTATTGCCAAATCCGCCATAGCTACTGCCGGTGCTACCATCGGGCTTGAAAGCATGGCCATGTCCCCCCTCGGAAAAGGGTGGGGGCAAATGATAAAATCCGGATGGGATTTATTGGTATCGGAAACCGTGGCACACAGCTAATGACATTGTTTATGGACAACCCGGATGTGGAAGTAGCCGCATTATGTGATGTTTATGAACCATATCTTAACCGCAATCGTTCGGCAGTGAACCAGCGTTACCTGGATACCGGCAAGGTTCCCAAATTGGAAGAACAATTTGGAAAGGAAGTCAAACTGTATAAGGATTTCAGAAAACTCCTTGAACAAAAGGATATTGATGCTGTCTGCATTGGCACACCTGATCACTGGCATGCTATCCAGGCCATCCAGGCCATGGAAGCCGGGAAAGAGGTCTACGTGGAAAAACCACTCACCATCACCCTCAAGGAAGGAAGGGCCATGGTGGACGCACAGAAAAGAACCGGCAGGGTGGTCCAGGTGGGTCTGAACCGCCGTGGTTCTTCAGTATTTCAAAAACTGGTAGCAGAAATACAAAATGATAGGATCGGTAAGGTAACTACTGCCAGGGCTCTGAGGATCAGCAATATGTATCCGGATGGAATCGGCATGTTAAAAGCAGAGGATCCACCTGCGGATTTTGACTGGGACATGTGGCTGGGACCAAGGCCGAAGCGTCCATACCAGTATAATATTGCACCTTATTATTTCAGGTGGTGGAAGGATTATTCTTCCCAGATGGGGAACTGGGGTGTACATTACATGGATGTGATCCGCTGGATGATAGGTGAAACTGCACCCACTGCGATCACCGCACACGGAGGAAAGTATGCTGTAAAAGATGACCGGGATATTCCCGATACCATGGAAGTGATTTTCGAGTTTGATTCAGGTACCATGATCAATTTCGGCATCCATGAGGCCAGCAGTGGAGGAGGCATACAGGGAGGTGAAGTAGAATTGAATGGAACAAAGGCCAACCTGGTTGCCGATCAGAATGGTTACAAGATCACTCCTGCGAGAAGGGGACAATTCCAGACCTGGGATAAACTTACAGAGGAAGAGGTATTACAAAGTGGAGAGCAAAGGCGAAATTTGGAGACCTGGGCATTAGTGAAAATTCAACAGCTAACCTGGTCAGGAACTTCCTGGATTGTGTAAAGTCAGGAGATGCTCCCTGGTGCCCACTGGAAGAAGGCCACCGGTCCACCAGCTTTGCCCACCTGGCCAATATTGCCCTGGAGTCGGGATCACGGATTGAATGGGATCCTGTGAAGGAAAGGATCACCAACAATGAAAAAGCCAATGAACTGCTGCATTACGAATACCGGGCACCCTGGAAACTGTAAAATAAATAGGACATGGAATCAAGAAGAGAATTTATTAAAAAGATCAGCAGTAGCTGGCATGGGACTTACCCATTATGGGATCAGGCGATCATTAATAATCCTGTCTCAAAGGGACCTGAGATAAAATGCCCGGTCTGTATATTCTCCAAACACCTGCAAATCCTCATGGATTATGGAGATATGGCGGATGCGCGCATTGGAAGCCGGATTTGACGGGGTGGACCTGGGAGTGAGACCTGGAGCCCATGTGGAACCTGAAAGGGTGGAAGAGGACCTGCCAAAGGCAGTAGAAGCCATTCAGAAAAGGGGACTCACCATTCCCATGATGGTGACCCGGATCAATGATCCGAAAGATCCATTAACAGCACCGGTATTGAAGACAGCCGGTCAACTTGGTATTGGGAGGTACCGTATGGCCTATTACAAGTACGATGAATCCCTGGGCATTGAGAAAAGCATTGAAAAATTCAAACCTGCGGCTGCAGGATTGGCCGAACTGAATGAGAAATACGGGATACGTGGCGCATACCAGAACCATTCAGGTCTGTATTTTGGGGCCCCGGTATGGGACCTGTGGTTATTGCTGAAGGACCTGGACCCCAAATGGATAGGCAACCAGTATGACATCTGCCATGCTTCCATTGAAGGCAATCATTCCTGGCCGTACGGATTACAATTGATCAATCCTTACATCAATTGTGTGGTGGCCAAGGATGCAAAATACGAAAAGGTGAACGGCAGATGGAGGAACGTCTATAGGCCATTGGGAGAAGGCATAGTTAACTGGGATAAGTTCCTGGGATACCTGAAGAAATTTGACTATACCGGGCCTATATCTCTTCATGTGGAGTATCATATGTTTGATGAGGAAGATAAAACCCTGACCATAGAACAAAAAAGAAAGAGTTCGATTAAACATATGAAGCGGGACGTTGCCTTCCTGAAAAATAAACTGAAGGAAGCTGGTCTGGCGTAATGCTTTGAATACTAAAGATATAAATATGCTAACCCGAAGAGAATTTGTAATAAAAACTGGTACACTGGCAGCAGTTATCATCGTGTAGGATTAACTTCCTCCCTTTGTAAATCAGGTACCTCAAAAAGTAAAACTATGAAACCTGTAACCATCCAGGCAGTCAACTCCAATTTTGAACGGGAACCCCTTATCCGTCCATTCGGATTTAAAGGAGGGTATATGTCTGAGATCTGGCAAACAATGAGCTGGATGCAAAGTGGATCCGGCATTGAAAAAGTCGGACTCTGCACCCAGAGTGTCCTCTGGTCCGATGCCGCTGTATTTGCATCTCATTCAGAGGCTGGTGGAAACGCCATCATGTACCTGATGACGGAGAGGGCCATGCAAATGGTAAAGGGGCAAACATTTTCATCCCCGGTTGAATTGCTCGACAATATCCTGGAGGAGGTATATGAATATGGTGTGAAAGTCTCGGGACGTGAAATCTGAGGAAAACATTTGCCCTGAATGCGCTAGTGGGACTGGACAATGCGGCCTGGTTGCTATATGCAGCGGAGAATGGTATCACCAACTTCGATGACTTGATCCCTGCATGAATACCGGCCAGCCCTTTCCCATCACCATGAAAAGGTTGCCAGTATTCCGCTGATGGCCTACACGATACCGATTGAGCGAAATCAAACAGGCGGCTGATGAAGGTTATTTCTTTATGAAGATAAAGATCGGCCAGCCCGGGACACAGGAAGAGATGCTGGAAAAGGATAAAGCAGCGCCTGACCGAGATCCATAAGGCCATCGGCCATATGGAAACACCATACAGCAAGGATGGGAAATTGCCTTATTATTTCGATGCAAACGGCAGGTATGAGGAGAAAGAGACACTTCTGAAGCTTGCTGGACCATGCCAAAGAGATCGGGGCTTATGACCAGATAGCCATTATCGAGGAACCTTTCCCCGAAGAGATAGGAGATAGATGTAAGTGATATTGAGATCAGTCTGGCAGCAGATGAATCTGCCCATACCGATGAAGATGCACTGAAGCGAATTGAAATGGGGTATCGTGCCATTGCTCTCAAGGCCATTGCCAAGACACTCAGCATGACCATGAAGATCGCCAATGTGGCGAAAAAGCATAATGTACCCTGTTTCTGTGCTGATCTGACGGTGAATCCCATATTGGTGGACTGGAACAAGGCGGTGGCGGCAAGACTGGATCCCTTCCCAGGACTGGGTATTGGTTTACTGGAGACCAACGGGCACCAGAATTACAGCAACTGGGATACCATGTTCAGCTATCATCCTTATAACGGGGCCTCATGGACCAAAACCAGGGACGGGGTATTTGATCTGGATAACGACTATTATGAAAAGAGTGGTGGTATCCTGACCGATTCGGAGCATTATATGAAAATGTTCAAGAAGAAATAATTCGAAGGGCAGATAGACTTATGGATTTTCAACCGGACTACAGGCATATCCTGGATGTGCTCTATAATAAGAAGCCGGAACGTTTACCGCTTTATGAGCATCATATAGACCTGCCGTTTATTTCCAAATCCCTTGGCAGGGAAATTGGACTTGAAGGAAAGCGGCCAGCGGATTACGAAAATTATTACCGCATCATTACTTCGGTTTCTGGAAAGATATGACCTATGATGCCTTCGATTACGAAGCTGCTATTTGCGAGATCTTTCCCGGACATGGAGCGATCATGGGAGGTATGCTTGGACCCATACAGACAAGGGAAGATTTTGAAAAATACCCCTGGGATCAAATTACCGGAAATTTTCTGGGATACCTATACTCCTCATTTCGAGGCGATAAGAAATATATTTGCCCGAAGGGATGAAAGCCTTTGGCGGTTGTGGATATGGCATCTTTGAATCGGCTCAGGACCTGGTTGGCTATGAATCATCTAAGTACAATGCAGTATACTGATCCTGAGTTGTTTACGGATTTGTTTGTTAAAATCGGAGATCTTTATGATCACATTATGGAGAGGGGTGATTGAAAAATACGCTGACCTGTTTGTATTTTACAGAATGGGTGACGACCTGGGATTTAAAACATCCACCCTACTGGAACCGGACACGATCAGGGACCACATCCTTCCCCAGTACAAGCGGGTGATCGATCTTATCCACGCCTCCGGAAAGAAATTCCTATTGCATAGCTGTGGGAAAATTTTGAGCTGATGGAGGATATCATTGCACTGGGCATTGATGCCAAACATTCAAACGAGGATGAGATCGCACCATTCAGCAGATGGATAGAATTGTATGCTGGCAGGATAGGCCTTTTTGGCGGCATCGATGTCAATACCATTTGTTTGAATGATTATGATACGGTTTTCAGGATGGTACTGGAGGATGCCAGTCGTTTCAGGGAATCTGCCAGGGGTTACGGCCTCGGATCCGGCAATTCCATTGCGGGATATGTACCTGTTGAAGGATTCATGGCCATGGTTGATGCAGCCAAAGAGATCAGGAGAGGAAGGGCATTAAAATACGATTTATGAAATATACAGTCATTTTCACTGCTGCTGATATTTTATAGCGTTGAAAAAAAGGGAAAAAGTATCAGGATAAAGGCAGGATCTATATTTTCTATACCAAAGAGATCGAGATTTATGATAATAACAGGCAGGGAAGTGGAACAATGGGATGTATTATTTCGGATGACAACGGATATAGCTGGACGGAACCTGTAGAAATTGCAATGCCGCGTTCTAAATACGACAATCCGGATGAGAGATACCCAAAGAACTGGATTGTATGGCAGAAACCCATCAAGGATAACGAAGGCAAATGGATCGCAGGCTATACACTGGTTACTTCTGAAAGTGTGATGAAAAGTGAAAAGAACTGGGTAAATGCAGACTCCAGGTGTTATTTCATGCGGTTTATGAATATGGATGAAAATCCTTCTCCGGAAAAATTAATGATTGATTGGTATCCGGAAAACGATCTGGGATTGGAAGTGCAAAATCCGGTATATCCTCATATGTCAGTGGCACAGGAACCTGCTCTAGTTTTATTGCCCGACGGGAGACTGTTTACCGTCATGCGAAACATGACGGGATATGTTTATTATGCTGTCTCAGAGGATATTGGTAAAACATGGACTGTTCCGGAGATGCTTAAGTATTCGGATAATGGAGAAGGTATCAAACACCCTATGTCTCCTTGTCCACTATTTCAGCTCGATGACGGAGGGTATATCCTCATTTTTCACAACAACGATGGTAACAGGTTTGATTATCACCAGGCTGATAAGGATTGGAGTATTAATGTAGCTAACATTATCAGAAATCCGGCATATTATGCTGTCGGAGAGTTCAGAGCTGATGCTGAACAACCGATATGGTTCGGTGAACCGGTAGAGATTTTGAATACCCAGGATATTGCAGTCCCCCCGAAAATGACAGCTGAGATAGGTACCTATCCGAGCATTACAGAATTTCAGGGAAGAACGGTACTATGGTATCCTGACCGGAAAAGATACCTGCTCGGGAAATACCTTTATTAACAATTAAACAGATAAAATGTTGCGACGTTTCTGGCCGTTCATACTCCTCTTATTCATGCCGGCAATCTTTGGTCTCTGTGTATTACAGGCCCAGAATTTCGATTATCCCTTCCAGGACCCGGAGAATCCAGTTGACCTGCGGGTGGATGACCTGGTAAACCGGCTGACCCTGGAAGAGAAGGCAGGTATGATGGTGTACAACAGCCCGGCCATTGAAAGGCTGGGAATACCTGAATACAACTGGTGGAATGAATGCCTCCATGGCGTTGGAAGGGCTGGAAAAGCCACTGTTTTCCCCCAGGCCATTGGTATGGCTGCCACCTTTGATGACGAATTGATCCAGGCAGGTGGCTACAGCCATATCTGATGAAGCCAGGGCAAAACATCACGCAGCAGTGAAAAAGGGAAACAGGGCCCAGTATACCGGACTCACTTTCTGGACTCCGAATATCAATATTTTCCGGGACCCAAGATGGGGAAGGGGCCAGGAAACCTACGGTGAAGACCCCTATTTAACCAGCAGGATGGGCACAGCATTTGTAAATGGTTTACAGGGCGATCATCCCAAATATTTAAAAACATCCGCCTGTGCAAAACACTATGTGGTTCATAGCGGTCCTGAAGAATCCAGGCATTATTTCAATACGCATCCTGGTGAAACAGATTTCAGGGAAACCTATCTGCCAGCCTTCAAAGCCCTGGTGGATGCGGGAGTGGAATCCGTTATGTGCGCCTACAACCGCTTATATGATGAACCATGTTGCGGCAGCAAATACCTGCTCAATGATGTACTGAAAGAGGAATGGGGGTTTCAGGGCCATATTGTTACGGATTGCGGGGCGCTGGATGATATCTGGTCAAGACATAAAGTAGTGGATGAAGGGGTAGAGGCTGCGGCTATGGCGGCAAACGCAGGGGTAAACCTCAATTGTGGGGATATGTATCAATACATTCCCATGGCAGTCGAAAGAGGTCTGGTTGAAGAAACTACCATTGATGCAAATTTAAAGATACTTCTTAGGACAAGATTTAAACTGGGCTTATTTGATCCTGAAGACACGGGTACCATGGTCAGATCTTTCGCCTAAAATTGTAAACAATGACCAGCACAGAGAACTGGCATACAGGACAGCGAGCAAATCCATCGTTATGTTAAAAAACAACGGGGTATTGCCACTGGATCCGAATAAACCGGAAAGCATCCTGGTGGCCGGGCCTACTGCTGCCGACATGACTGCCCTGATGGCCAATTACAGTGGGTATTCAGGCAACATGGTAACCATTCTGGAAGGCATCATCAATGTCGTGGATGCCGGAACAACGGTAGACTACAGCCAGGGATTTTTGTTCAACAATGACAGCCTGTATCATGGTTACTGGAGGGCAGGCATGGCAGATATTGTCATCGCCTGCATAGGATTGAATACCCTGCTTGAAGGTGAAGATGGGGATGCCATGTTCAACCCTCATGGGGGAGATCGCAGAAGGATAGAATTGCCGTCTAACCAGGTAGAGTATATCCGGGAGATGAGAAACAGATATCCGGACAAAAAAATTATCGTGATAGTAACCGGAGGTGGGGCTGTGGCTTTGCCGGAAATCAATGAGTTGGCAGATGCAATACTTTTCGCCTGGTATCCCGGAGAACAGGGGGGAAATGCCATAGCGGATATCCTGTTTGGGAATATAAACCCATCCGGGAAACTGCCTGTCACATTTTATCAATCAACAGAAGATTTCCGGAATTTGAGGATTACAGCATGAAAGGGCGTACATACAGGTTTTTTGAGGGGCAAGCCCTTGTTTCCCTTCGGTTATGGGCTTGGCTATTCTACATTTGCTTATGATAACATGAATATTGACAGTACGTTAATTGGTGTTGATGAAACAATAAATTTAAGTTTTGAAATATCAAATGAGGGTGAAAGAGATGGAGAGGAGATAGTGCAGATCTATATCAGGGAGGCAGATGAAAGAAATGGCAGTCCCACGAAAAACATTGATAGATTTTAAAAGAGTTCCAATAGTGAGAGGAACCACTGAAGATTTGGAGATTCAGATCCCTGTAAGCAGATTTGCAAGGTGGGATGCCAATGATAAGGTCTATCGTACCAAACCAGGCAGGTATCTTATTCAGGTTGGCGCAAGCTCCGAGGATATAAGGATGGAGAAAGAAATAATAGTAAACTAGGAGAAGATTATGAAAAGAAGGGACTTTTTAATCAACTCAACGCTGGCTGCTGGTGGATTGACCTTACACAAATCTTCGATATTAAATGTAAATGATCATAAGCCATCTCTGGAAAATTCAAGTGCAGATGATCTGTCATATAGGTGTGCTTCGATGCCGGAAGGGTTCTTCGAGCTTCTGCCACAGGAAGCCGTCAGGTATTCAAAGTTTCCTGTCAACACGAAACACAATGCCATTTGGGACTTCAACTGGGGACATGACGGTAAGATGTATGCTGCTCTATGTGGCGAGCTGGGTAATTCTCTCAATGCGATTTTATACGAGTATGACCGGCAGACGGGGAGTCTGGAATTTTGCTTCGATGCCGGACGGGAGACAATGGCAGATCCAAGGATGATCCCGCCCAGCAAGATACATACATCCATCACACCGATACGTGACGGCAAGGTGCTCATGACCACTCATACCACAGCACGGAGCACAGCGCATCCATACTGGCTTTTTGACCAGCATTATACACATCAGTGGGAAGGGTATCCCGGATCACATGTCCTTGTCTGGGATCCCGCTACCCGCCAATGTTCGAATCTTGGTATTCCGGTTGCCCGGGATAGCATTTATGGCGCGTGTTATGATGACAGGAACAATGCGCTGTGGTTCAGTACCTATCTCCGGGGGCATCTTTGCAGGCTTGATCTGGAAACCCGTAAGGTAGAGGACTTTGGGCAGATCACGGAATTCGGATCTTATAAGTTTGTTAAAGATGGCCTGGGCAATATGTTAATTTCTACCCGCTCGGGAACAGTATTCCATATTGCCGTCGACAATTGCCGAATTACTGACCTTGGTGTACTCGCCAGGGAGACTGAAAAGAATCCAAACTGGCGAGGCCACAGAATCCTGGCGCATCATGCCGACATGCCGGATGGACGGATTCTGCTCGGTCTGCATTGGAGTGACTGGCTCTATGCTTTTGATCCGGAGACGCTGAGATTCGAACGATTTGGTGACTTCCGCCCGGCCTCTTTCATTCAATCGGCCCCCTGGATGATGCAGAAAGGACTGGCATTTGATTCAAAAGGGATACTGTGGCAAGCTTCGTTATGCCCTATCAATGAATCAGTTGGCTTTGTGGCACACCTGTTTCGCTGGGATATCATGGGTGGAAAGGAACCTGAGTACGTTGGTCTGCTTGGGACGCCTGACCGGGTTACAGCCTGCGTCAGTGAGATGTTTATTGACAGTGATGATGTGCTCCATATTGCAGATTCCAATCATGGTGAGGATATGCCTGGAATTATTGCTGTCAACACCCGCCATCTCCAGAGAAGTATAACAAACGGAACTTTCAGACGGGCTGAGCGGGTCAGGGATATATTTGCTTACCTTCCCTATAGCGATGCAAGGGATGCTTATCCCCTTGATAACTTTGATAATGCATCTGCTCCTTACATAGCGCTTAAAACAGGAATATGAGGAATACGGAGTATTTCTTAAAAAACAGGCCAACACAGCAGTTCAGTCCGAGCAGGCATTTGGGATCAGGCTCTGGCGCCAGTTTGGACGTGGTAATGCCTCCCTGGTACAAAATCTGGAATGGTCCGGACCGGATTCATTAATGCTGCAACTTCCCTCAGGAACATACAGTACAAATGCACAGTCCAACTTTCAGATCCTGGAAAAAAAAGACCACTCATTTAATTTATCGGGAGACAAAGATAAAATTCCAGAGGTCTTGAAAGAGTCACACCCACCTGCACGCCAGGGGAGACAGTTCAAGGCAGGTATATCTGCCTGGGCACGATGGGGCAGTCATTCATGGATAATCGGAACAGATGACGGCTGTGTGGCTTTGTTTCATGAAAAGACGAAATCAACTTATGCACTTGGCGCTGTCGGGGTACATGGCCCTGTTCATCAGATAGCCGTGGCTGAGGGTCATGCCTATGGTGTTTCAGGTGATCCGAAAGATCTTGGTAATCTCTTCCATTATAGTGATAAAACGGGACTGCGCGAGGCAGGAAGGATGATGATCACTACCAGATGAGGAACCCGTATTCAGCAATACTCAGCCGGTGCGTGTAGCCATCTCTCCCAACGGAGAACGAGTTGCGGTAAGTGTGGCAGACGAGCTTGGATGTGTTTATGTTTTCAAATCTGTGAATATTTAGGAGAAGATATGAAAAGAAGGGACTTTTTAATCAACTCAACGCTGGCTGCTGGCGGACTGACATTGCACAAATCTTCGATATTAAATGTAAATGACCTTCCAGAAGCATCTGAGATAAATGATTATAAGCCATCTCTGGAAAATTCAGATTCGATGATCTGTCCTATACCTGTGCTTCGATGCCGGAAGGATTCTTCGAGCTTCTGCCACAGGAGGCCGTCAGGTATTCAAAGTTTCCTGTCAACACGAAACACAATGCCATATGGGACTTCAACTGGGGACATGACGGTAAGATGTATGTTGCTCTATGTGGCGAGCTGGGCAATGCTCTCAATGCAATTTTATACGAGTATGACCGGCAGACGGGGAGTCTGGAATTTTGCTTCGATGCCGGACGTGAGACAATGGCAGATCCGAGGATGATTCCTCCCAGCAAGATACATACATCCATCACACCGATACGTGACGGCAAGGTGCTTATGACCACTCATACCACAGCACGCAGCTTAGCGCATCCATACTGGCTTTTTGACCAGCATTATACACATCAGTGGGAAGGGTATCCCGGATCACATGTCCTTGTCTGGGATCCCGCTACCCGCCAATGTTCGAATCTTGGTATTCCGGTTGCCCGGGATAGCATTTATGGCGCATGTTATGATGACAGGAACAATGCGCTATGGTTCACTACCTATCTCCGGGGACATCTTTACAGGCTTGATCTGGAAACCCGTAAGGTAGAGGACTTTGGGCAGATCACGGAATTCGGATCATATAAGTTTGTTAAAGATGGCCTGGGCAACATGTTAATTTCTACCCGATCGGGAACGGTATTCCATATTGCCGTCGACAATGGCAGCATTACTGACCTTGGGGTACTCGCCAAAGAGACTGAAAAGAATCCAAATTGGCGAGGCCGTAGATACCTGGGGCATCATGCCGACATGCCGGATGGACGGATTCTGCTCAGTGTGCGTTGCAGTGACTGGCTCTATGCTTTCGATCCGGAGACGCTGAAATTCGAACGATTTGGTGACTTCCGCCCGGCCTCTTTCATTCAATCGGCCCCCTGGATGATGCAGAAAGGACTGGCATTTGATTCAAAAGGGATACTCTGGCAAGCCTCGTTATGCCCTATCAGTGAATCAGTTGGCTCTATGGCACACCTTTTTCGCTGGGATATAATGGATGGCAAGGAACCTGAGTACGTTGGCCTGCTTGGGACGCCCGACCGGGTTACAGCCTGTCGTCAGTGAGATGTTTATTGACCCTGATGATGTGCTCCATATTGCAGATTCCAATCATGGTGAGGATATGCCTGGAATTATTGCTGTCAATACCCGCCATCTCCAGAGAAGTATCACAAACGGAACCTTCAGGCGGACTGAGCGGGTCAGGGATATATGTTGCTTACCTTCCCTATAGCGATGCAAGGGATGCTTATCCCCTTGATAACTTTGATAAAGCGTCTGCTCCTTACATAGCGCTTAAACAGGAAAATGAGGAATACAGAGTATTTCTTAATAAACAAGCCAACACCAGAGTTCAGTCTGAGCAAGCTTTTGGGATCAGGCTCTGGCGCCAGTTTGGACGTGGTATTGCCTCCCTGGTGCAAAATCTGGAATGGTCCGGACCGGATTCTTTAATGCTGCAACTTCCCTCAGGAACATACAGTACAAATGCACAGTCCAACTTTCAGATCCTGGAAAAAAAAGACCACTCATTTAATTTATCGGGAGACAAAGATAAAATTCCAGCGGTTTTGAAAGAGTCACACCCACCTGCACGCCAGGGGAGACAGTTCAAGGCAGGTATATCTGCCTGGGCACGATGGGGCAGTCATTCATGGATAATCGGAACAGATGACGGCTGTGTGGCTTTGTTTCATGAAAAGACGAAATCAACTTATGCACTTGGCGCTGTCGGGGTACATGGCCCTGTTCATCAGATAGCCGTGGCTGATGGTCATGCCTATGGTGTTTCAGGTGATCCGAAAGATCTTGGTAATCTCTTCCATTATAGTGATAAAACGGGACTGCGCGAGGCGGGAAGGATGATGATCCTACCAGAGGAGGAACCCGTATTCAGCAATACTCAGCCGGTGCGTGTAGCCATCTCTCCCAACGGAGAACGAGTTGCGGTAAGTGTGGCAGACGAGCTTGGATGTGTTTATGTTTTCAAATCTGTGAATATTATCGCTTCTTAATAAGAAATATTAACTCCAATGAAAAACACCAGAAGAGAATTCATCTTAAAAAGTGCCATGGGCACGGGAATATTAGCTGGAGGTTTAAGTTCCTGTCAATCGCAACCAGAGGCTTCGGGCCAGGGTTTAGACGATCGGTACAGAAAACTTGATGAGGTGCTGGCAATGCCTGTCCTGAAATCAGAACAGTTCACGGATCCGGTGATCATTGAATCCCTGGAACTACTACGGTATGAAAACAATTTCATCTGCCGGGTTCGCAGCTCGGATGGGGCGGAAGGAATTTCAGTGGGAAACAATGCACAGTTGATTTCCCTCTATCCGATTTTCGTGAACCGGCTTCAACCTTTCTTTATCGGAAAGGATGCCCGAAATCTGGAACAACTCCTGGATGAAGTCTATGTGTATAAAAGCAATTATAAAGTTCAGAACCTTGCTCTATGGGTTCCTCTGGCTACCATAGAATTTGCCATTCTCGATCTGCTGGGAAGAATGGCAGGGAAATCCATCGGTGAATTAATTGGTGAAATTCATAATCCAAAAGTAGCGGTCTACCGGGCAAACAATTATAGAGGCAAAACTGCATTGGAATCCATCGAAGGGATCAAAAAGGATGTTGAAGAAGCTCAGGCCAGGGCACTGAAAGTTAAAATTGGTGGACGCATGAGCAAGGATGCCGATTATCCCCCGGGGAGAACTGAGGAACTGATTCCCCTGGTCAGAAAGACATTTGGCGACGAGATGGTGATTTATGCCGATTCCAATGGATCATATTCCACCAGGGAAGCAATCAGGATAGGAAGAATAATCGAAACCTATCGTTATGATTTCTACGAAGAGCCTGTCCCCTTTGACTGGTATGAAGAAACAAGAGAGGTGGCAGATGCCCTTGATATTCCAATCGCAGGAGGAGAACAGGAACCCAGTATGCACCAGTTCAGGTGGTTGATCGCAAATGATGGATTGGATATTGTCCAGCCCGATATGTTTTATTTCGGAGGAATGGTCCGGTCAATGAAGGTAGCAAGGATGGCAGAAGCTTTTGATAAAGTATGTGTACCACATATCTCCGGTTCTGGCCTGGGTTATCTGTATATGATGCATTTTGTTTCAGCGATACCTAATGCGGGCCCCTATCATGAATTCAAAGGTTTTAATAAGGATATACCAGTTGACTGCCAAACATCCTCACTTGAAAGCGAAGAAGGTGTTGTTACCGTACCTTCGGGACCTGGAATGGGACTGGAGATTGATCCGGACTTTATAGCAAAGCATAAACCGGTAAAGGTCTAAAACCTCAATATGAAAAACCTGGTAAAAATGATCAGATACCTTCTTGGTCCGTTTCTAGTTGTAATTTGCGTCTTCATGCACTCCTGCGAAGGAGCAATTGCCCAATATCATCCTGTTGATGGCCGATGATATGGGCTGGGGAGATGCAGGCTATAACGGGCATCCGGTCCTGGAGACTCCGCACCTGGATGATATGGCTGAAGTGGGACTGGTATTCAACCGTTTTTACTCGGCTGCACCTGTTTGTTCTCCTACCAGGGGTAGTGTGCTGACCGGAAGGCACCCGTTTCGGTACGGGATTAAATATGCCAATGTTGGAAAACTCCCACAAAGTGAGATAACACTTGCCGAGGTGCTGAAAACGAGAGGATATGTCACGGGGCATTTTGGGAAATGGCATCTCGGAACACTATCCAAAACAGTAAGAGATTCTAACAGGGGAGGGAAGGGAGACGACACATCACATTATTCACCACCATGGCAGCATGGATTTGATGTGTGTTTCTCCACGGAAGCAAAAGTTCCAACATGGGATCCGATGATCGTACCTGAGAGGGAAGCCGGTGGGGTAGCTGCTGGACTGGTTGAGGGAGACTTTTATGGGACTTATTACTGGACAGGGGAGGAACAGATGGTAAAGGATAATCTGGAAGGAGATGATTCCAGGGTAATCATGGACCGGGTAATCCCATTTGTCAGAGATGCTGCCTTGAAGGACCAACCTTTCCTGGCCGTGATATGGTTCCATACCCCCCACAGTCCAGTAGTTGCAGGAAAAGATTACCTGGATATGTACCCTGATTTGGACAAGGATAAACAGCATTATTATGGAACCATCACAGCCATGGATGAGCAGATCGGCCGGTTGAGGCGTGAGCTTGAGGATCTGCAGATAAACGGGAACACCATGGTCTGGTTCACTTCCGATAACGGTCCGGCAGCACGTGGTGGGGGACCAGGAGATGCTAAAGGGGGACGGCAGCAGGGAGAGACGGGAGGATTCCGGGAAAGAAAGGGAAGTCTATATGAAGGGGGGATACGGGTACCAGGCTTATTGGTTTGGCCTGAGAAAATCAAACAACATCGTGAAACAGATTTCCCGGCAGTTACAACGGATTATTTTCCCACCATTATTGATCTCCTGGATATCTCTTTAGATCCTAAACCCATACTTGATGGTATCAGTCTTGCTGAAATCATTGATTCGGATAACGACAGCCAAAGAAGCAGACCGATAGGATTCCAGTCCCGTTATAAGAAGAACATGATGACAGCCTGGTCAGATAACAGGTATAAATTGGTAAGCAAGGATAATCGTGTAACTTTCGAGTTGTATGATCTTATAAATGATCCTTACGAAAGAAATGATATATCCAGCGGGCATCCGGAACTGGTGAATAAAATGATAGCAGAACTTGATGATTGGCTGTCATCAGTAAATGAGGCATCTCTGGAGAAATAATGGAATAGATGAAAATAATGGTATGGATAATATCTTTTCAGTCTGATTATCAGCAGCTATGTCTTGTGGTAGCGGAAACGCAGATACCGGATAACCTGTATCATATCAATGCGGATGAACTTTCAGCCCTGGTAGCAATCCGATAAAGAAGCAAATATTATTTTCCAGGAGATCAAGGTGCAGGCCGATCTGGCCCTTCAGGTAGCTCCAAATCCGGTTGATACCATTTTTTACGAGGGACTGATAGATGCGGATCCGAGACGGGTACGTACCAAGGAATCTTTAAAAGATGCGCTCAGGGCTGAAAACCTGGCCTGGACATATCTGGTCACCAGGGAAACAAAATATGCTGATAAAGCCAGGGAAATAGTATTTGCATGGAGCCGGAAACACATCCCAAATGGCAATCCCATATCAGAGAAAGAGCTAATTCCAATGATCACTGCTTATGGCCTGCTGATCAATCATTTTAGTGATGTTGAGAAGGCGGGGATTGACAGGTGGTTACATAACATTGCCAGCCTCGAGATGCTGGGTGAGAATAATAATAACTGGCAGGCAAAACGTCTCTGGCTGGTAGGTTTTATTGGTTTTATCCTGGAGGAGCCACAATACGTTGAATATGTGCAGTATGGATATAAAAAATATGTGGATGTAGCCTTTTATGCAGATGGAAAAACAAATGATTTCATCCAGCGTGATGCATTCAATTACCACGCCGGTGGAATACGGCCTTTGATAGATCTGGCCATTGCTGCAGACCGGAATGGGATGGATCTGGAAGCTTACCAGAATGCGGATGGTGGGTCATTGAGAAAATGTATAGATTTTATGGTCCCGTATACAAACGGTGAAAAACAACATGAGGAATTTGTGAATTCAAAGGTTGAGTTTGACCGTATCCGTGCTGAAGCGGGTGAAGCAAAATATGCCAGTGGAAATATCTATGATGGAATGGGGGCAGCCAGGGTATATGAATACTATTCCTACTTTGATGATTCTTATCTCTCCCTGGCATATCAGATAAAAGCATTGGAAGTGGAACGTTTTTCAACCTGGAAGACCGTTATCAATCATGTACTGGCGGATTCGCCCGGTTTGCCTGTCCAACAATCCTCATTTGATTTGAAGATCGAACAGGTCACCTCCGGTACAAAACATCATTTCTTCGGTTATATAGGACAATGCCAGACCATCCCCTGGAACGCCACCGGGCAATATATCCTGGGACTTGAGATCGACAGGATAGACCGCATGCCAGAGCCTGAAGAGGCAGCCACCATATTCCTTATAGACACCTATGATAACAATAAGATCATACGAGTGGATAAAACGCATGCATGGAACCCACAGCAGGGGACCATGTTCTACTGGAATCCATTGGCTGCCGAATCACAATTCTTCTTTAACGACAGGGATGTCGAAACAGGCGAAGTCTTTACGGTCATTTACGATGTTAAAAAGAAAAAGCGTGTGCGTGAATTCAGGTTTGAGGACACACCTATTGGCAATGGAGGCGTCGCTGCCGACGGTTCTGCCTGGCTCGGCCTGAACTACGGTCGCCTGGCACGACTGCGACTGGTGACAGGTTATCCCGAAGCCCTTGACTGGTCAAAAGAGGATGTCGCACCGAAAAACGATGGAATATTTTTAGTGGATATAAAAACTGGTGAGAAACGACTTCTCGTTTCCTATCATCAACTTGAGGAGAAGCTTCTGGAGCTCAAACCGGGCATGAAACACAGCGGACTTTTCATCAACCATACATTATGGAACCGGGACGCTGATCGCATATACTTTTTTGTACGATCCGGATGGGGTGACAAGCCCGGTGATAAAAACAACGTACCCTGCTCGATTAACATTGACGGAACGGGACTGACACTTCATGAAACCCATATCGGCGGACATCCTGAATGGGCCGAAGGAAACCTGTTAATAGGCAGCGAAAGGCCCAAGGATGGGAGTGGGGACAGACAGATTCTCTATAATGTGGATACGAAAAAAATTGTTGGACAGTTGGGTAATCCTGAAATGTTTCCCAAACCCGAGGGAGACATCTCCCTTTCTCCCGACGGGAATTGGTTTGTCAACGGGTACAAGGAGTCTACAAAGAATTATTACGCTGTATTTCGGCGGAACGACGGAGCATTTGCCCGAAGTGAAGGTATAGATAAGGGATCATACAGCGGTGACATTCGTATCGATCCGGCTCCACGCTGGAACCGGACCAATGATGCAATCCTCGTACCTGGCATTGACAAGAACGGGACCCGGCAGATGTTCATGATTCGAGTGATTAAACCGGTGAATCCCTAAACGAGGTTGGTAAAAGATCTGCAACTTGTATAAACTCCTTAAATTAGTAGCTCATGAGCACATCCCGAAATAACCTGATAAGAACACTCCGAAGAGAAGGTTTTGACCATGTACCTGTTGATTTCTGGCTCTGCGATTCACAGATTGATGCATTCCGGGAAAGATTCGGGCATGAGGATTATGAATCCTGGTTCAACCTCAGCCATCGGAGGATAGAAATGGAAGTGAAAAAAAATTATACCAACGGGTTTGACCTGTACAAAAGAGAGACATTGCCTGCAGATACCAAATTCGAAGAGTATGGCATCGGCCATTCCATGGGTTCCGAGCTGGCCTATCACATGACCCGGATGCATCATCCACTCAAGGGAGCAGACCTGAATGAGATAATTGATTATCCTTATCCGACGGTAGATCAGAAGGGTAGGGAGAAGATGGCTAAAGAAGTGGCAGCCTTGCATGACGAGGGACTGGCATCACTGGCGTTTATGCAGATGACAGTGTGGGAGGCCTCATGGTATCTCCGTTCCATGGAAGAACTGATGATGGATATGATGATGGAGGATGAAAAGGCTCCAACCATCCTTGATAAGATCACTGATTTTGCCTGTGCCAAGGCAGCCGCATATGCCCGGGCAGGAGTGGATATCCTGAGCCTTGGGGATGATATCGGTACACAGACTACCATCATGCTTGACGTCGGAATGTGGGAAAAGTGGCTGAAACCCCGCCTTGCAAAGGTGATTGATACGGCCAGGAAATAAATCCGGAGATCCTGATATTCTATCATTCATGCGGTTATATCATTCCCTTCATCGACCAGTTGATAGAAGTAGGTGTGGACATTTTAAATCCCATCCAGCCGGAATGTATGGAATTTGATGAGGTACATGACCTGTTCGGTGAACGGGTATCTTTCTGGGGAACTGTTGGTACGCAGCAAGTACTGCCTTACGGTACGGCTGATGAGGTCAGGGAAGTATGCCTCTCCCGCTTGCGAAAATGTGGAGAGAAAGGAGGGATCTGCCTGGGACCGACACATCTGGTGGAGCCTGAAGTACCCTGGGAAAACCTGCTGGCGATCAGGGAGGCTGTTTCAGCATTTGAATCCAGTATAAATAGATGATCAATAATTTATATTAATATTCCTAAAACTGCATCAGAATGATCAAACGTTTGATTAACCCGATTATAATTTTGCTGTTCACTTTTGGGCTGTTAGCAATGTCAGGATGTAATAAACCCCAACCCAATATCATCCTGATCAACATTGACGATATGGGTTGGCGGGATGTGGGCTTCATGGGGTCTGAGTTTTATGAAACACCCAATATCGACAGGCTGGCCAAAAGCGGAATGGTATTCACAAATGCCTATGCCACGGCTTCAAACTGTGCACCCAGCAGGGCCTGCCTGATGAGCGGGCAATGGACACCCCGGCATGGGATCTACACGGTTGGCACTTCTGAACGGGGCAAAAGCAGTGACCGCAAACTAATCCCCACAAAAAACAGTACTGTTTTGCCTGACCAGATGATAACCATCGCAGAGGTACTCCAGGATGCCGGCTACCGCACATGCCATGCTGGCAAATGGCACCTGGGAGAAGATCCCCGTGACCAGGGTTTTGATTTAAGCATAGGTGGTACCCGTCATGGACATCCTTCGAGTTATTATCCTCCCTATGGCAATGTGCCACTGGATGCTCCTAACGGGGAATACCTGACGGACCTGGTCATGGACCGGGCCATTGAGTTTGTTAAAGAGGCTGCCACCGGACCTTTTTTTCTTTATTATTCCCCATATGCGGTCCATACACCCATACATCCTGTGGACAGCCTGTTTATCAGGTATGTGGAAAAAGAGCCATGGATGGGACAGGAGCATGCAGGTTATGCCAGCATGATAGATAACCTTGACCGGAACATTGGGAATTTGCTACAATCCCTGGAGGAGGATGGTAGATCCCAAAATACACTGATCATTTTTACTTCCGATAACGGTGGACATTTTGCGGTTACCAAACAAAGGCCGCTTCGTGCAGGGAAAGGGAGTTATTATGAAGGAGGAATACGTGAACCCTTTGCCATCACGTGGGAAGGGAAGATTGAAGGGGGACAGCAATCTGAGGTCCCCGTGACCAACCTTGACCTCTACCCGACAATTCTTGAAGCAGCCGGTTTAAAAAAATTCCTGAAGGGCAAGGATGCATTGCCCCTGGATGGCATCAGCCTGCTTCCCCATATGACAAAAAACAAAAAGGTCATGGAAAGACCGCTATTCTGGCATTTTCCAATATATCTTGAAGCTTATGTATCAGCGGATTATGAAACCCGGGATGCATTGTTCAGGACCCGGCCGGGATCTGTGGTAAGGATGGGGGACTGGAAACTGCACCAGTATTTTGAGGATGGAGGACTGGAACTCGTATAACCTCAGGGAGGACATTGGCGAGAAGGCCAACCTTGCTGAGTCAAATCCGGAAAAAACACAGGAATTATTGGAGATTCTGGAGGAATGGAGAGAAAGGACAGGTGCACCTGTTCCGACTGAGCTCAATCCAGAATATATCGCGCCGGATTAAATAACACATTTAACCCCCTCCCTGTCCATCTCCACCACACATTGATTACATCTGGTACATTCGGATCTGTCAATTCGGCCATCTTTCAGTTTCAAAAGGAACTCAGGGTCATGGATCAATGGCCCTGGCAATGGCAATAAATTCAAAGCCAGCATCCAGGATCTCCTCAATCCCCTTCCTTGAATCTACCCCACCAAGGTATACCAATGGCATTTTTACAATTTTCCTTACCTCCCGGGCCTGCTCGAGGAAGAAGTTTTCCCTGAACCTGTATCGTTTGATGATAAATGGACCAAAAACAGCCATGGTAATTTTCTCAGCCAGGTTTGATCCGTTCTTTATCATGCCCCAGAGCGGTACCTTCCCTGGCATTAAGTAGAAAGGTGATTTGCTGGTGAATCCTCCACTCAAAACAATGGCAGAACAACCATGCTTTTCAAGTTCGCGGGCTACATATTTACAATCCTCCAGTGAAAAACCATTCGGGATGCCGTCACTCAGGTTAAGTTTTACCAGGACCGGAAAATTTTTCCCGGTTTTAGCAATAACTTTTTTCAATACTTCCAGCGGGAACCTGGATCTGTTTTCTATGCTTCCCCCGTATTCGTCTTTTCGTTTGTTTGTTTTGGGACTCAAAAACTGGCTGAGCAGGTATCCATGTCCCATGTGGATCTCCACTGCGTCAAATCCGATTTCTTTAAGCCGCAGGGCAGCATTGGCAAAATCCTCAGAGACCTTATCCATATCTTCCCTGGTCATTTCCCTGGAAAACATGATCCCTGACAGGGTCCCGTATGCGTTGAAAATCCGGCTGGGCGCCATGGGATGCTTAATGGCCTTATTTTTGGAAAAATACCCGCAATGGGTAAGTTGCATCGAAACCTTTCCTCCAGCCCGGTGGACTTCCTCAGCCAGTTTCCTGAGTGTTGCAAGGCTGGCATCATGGATATACATCTGGTAGGAAAATGTACGGCCATCCGGGGAGACTGCCCCATAAGAAATGGTGGTAAGGGCCACACCTCCCTTAGCCATGGCCACATGGTGGTCTGTCAGTGCCTGTGTTGGCATACCATTTTCATACATTCCTTCATATGTGGCTGCTTTAATGAAGGAGTTATTTAGCCGGATACCTGTTGCTCCCAAGATCTTTATTTTGAAATGCCCTCTCCATGCTTTAAATATAAACCATTTCTCCGAATATATAATTTTTAGAAGGCACACATCCTTTGGGTCCGACAGAAGGAAACCAAGATTTTACTTCAAGCCTGGTATAAATCCCTTTAAGTTCTATTAATGCCGAATTCAATTATTTAGAATCATTCTAAAAAAGATGGTATCTTCGTGTGGATGTTATATCCAGATAGGTGGATGCCATGCTTCGATTAATCAACCTTATCATTCTTTTAGCTATGATGACCCTCGGCTCTTCTTCAGGACAACCTGAGCAACCTGAATATTACAAATGAACTGATCCATGAGAGCAGTCCCTATTTACTCCAGCATGCCCATAATCCTGTCAACTGGTATCCCTGGGGAGAGAAGGCCCTGGATCTTGCAAGGCGAGACAATAAAATGGTCATCATCAGCATAGGCTATTCGGCCTGTCACTGGTGCCATGTAATGGAACACGAGAGTTTTGAGGATACATCGGTGGCTGCCCTAATGAATGAGCATTTCATTTCCATTAAAGTGGACAGGGAGGAACGGCCTGATGTGGACCAGGTATACATGGATGCAGTCCAGCTGATATCAGGCCAGGGAGGATGGCCTTTAAATGCCTTTGCCCTGCCGGATGGGAAACCATTTTATGCTGGGACCTATTTCCGCAAGGAAGACTGGATCAAGGTTCTCCAATATTTTATGGACATGTATGATAACGAACCAGAAAAACTTGTTCAGCAGGCCGAAAACATGACAAATGGCTTGCGTACCATGGAACAGGTCCCGGATCGAAAGTAGATGACAGGAATATACCATGGAGCAACTTGACAGGACCTTTTCAACTCTCCAGCCTCATCTGGATATGAGAAAGGGGGGGATCAACCGGGCTCCGAAATTTCCCATGCCTGTGGCCTGGAAGTATTTGATGCATTATGATTACCTCGGTGGTGATAAAAGGGCTCATGAATCAGTGATTTCTACCCTCGATAATATGGCTATGGGTGGGATCTACGATCATGCAGGAGGTGGATTTTCCCGTTATTCCACCGATGCGGACTGGCATGTTCCGCATTTTGAAAAGATGTTATATGACAATGCCCAATTGATGGAGCTATATGCCCGGGGATGGCAGATTACTGGCGATCCGATGTACCGCGAGGTGGTTTACGAAACCCATGAATTCATTCAGCGGGAATTGAGTTCCGGCGAAGGAGGCTTTTATGCTGCCCTGGATGCTGACAGTGAAGGGGAAGAAGGGAAATATTATGTCTGGACACTTGCTGAGATAGAAAAAATCCTTGGAAAAGAGGCTGCTGTATTTTCCGATTATTATAACATCAGCGAACAGGGTAACTGGGAGCATGGCAAGAACATCCTTTTCCGGAAGAAGAAGGATGCAGAAGTGGCAGAAAAACATGGACTTACAGAGAAGGAATTGAAGAAGAATCATAAGAACATGGAAAAGAAATTCTTTTGAAGGAACGCTCCGGTCGGATTGCCCCGGGACTTGATGACAAGATCCTTACATCCTGGAATGCTTTGATGGCCAGGGCTTATGCCTACAGCTACCAGGCATTCGCTGAATCCAGAATTCCTGGAAATAGCTTTGAAATGCTGCCCATTTCCTGGAAACCAGATGCCATTGGTGATGACCTGCAAATGACCAGGAATTACAAGAATGGAAAATCCTCCATTCCTGCTTTCCTGGATGATTATGCCTTTACCATCTCGGCTTTTATTGAGCTATACCGTTCCACCTTCGATGAAAAATGGCTGAAAAAGGCAGAAGCACTGACTGATTATACCCTGGAGCATTTCCTGGATGAACAGACCGGCATGTTTTTCTACACACATGATCAGCACTCCAATTTGATTGTAAGGAAGAAAGAGATATCCGACAATGTAATTCCTTCGTCCAATTCTGAAATGGCAACAAATCTTTTCCAGCTGGGTACCTATTTATACCGTGAAGACCTGCTGCAGATATCCCGGAAAATGCTCCAGACCGTACGGAGAAGACATCCAGCAGAACCCTTATTACTATTCAAACTGGGCTATGTCTGGAGGCAAATATGGTCAATCCTCCATATGAGGTGGTTATTCTCGGAGATAATTTTGAGACCATTCGCCAGGCATTCAGCCAAAAATATCTTCCCAATGTAATCCTGTCAGGAGGGAAGCGTGAAGGAGATATGGATCTTCACAAAGGCAAATACTCAGCCGGAGAAACCATGATCTATGTTTGCCGAGACCGTGTATGCAAACTACCGGTCAGGGAATTTTCAGAAGCAATGGAACAAATTGAAAGATAGCAAGAAACTTATTGTTTCACAATGCTTTGGAGAGATTCAGATAATTGTCTCACCACCTCTTGTTCATCAAGGTACAGGTTGTTTTGTTCCAGCGGGTCCTGTTTGATATTATTTCCAACTATTGATTTTCCTGGGCCCAGTTTCTGAGTGCATCGATGGCCTCCATCAGTACGCCTGCAGATCCCCTGAAGATACCTGCTCCCTTCGGTTCACCTTCAATGGTATACCATTCATAAAAACCATCATTCTGAATTACACGACTGATCATGGGTTGTAAGTCCTCATAGGCTTCCTGGGCATAACCTTTCTGGACAAGGGCCGTGATCATTCTGGCCCCAAACCAGGTCCAGTCCCCCCCGTTCTGGTATTGATAGGGCCCCATCCCCTTGTTCATAAAAGCACCTTCCGGATAGGCTGGGTATATGGTCAGACCTATGCTCTTAGCCCCGGCGGCTTTTACATTCTCCCGCATCTTATGCAGCGAGGTGAGGATCTCATCCCTATCCAAAAGTCCCGCCTGAATAGCAACAGCAGTTCCCCCATGGTAATAGATCTGGTTCTCGTCAATCTCCTCAAATTGCTTACATATGAAATAAATGTGGGGGATAAATTTCTGATTTTGTTTGTCCCATAAATGCTTCCTTGTATTTGTCCTGATTTGTTCATAGGTTTCGCTCCACCTGGCGATAACCTCAGAATCATCCTGAAGGGCAAGGAAATTTTCGAGAGCAATCATAAACATTGCATTATCATAAATATCTATAGCCGGGACAGTAGATTCATCAAATTTTACGCCCCAGGGATGGTTGGGCTGCACATCACCCCAGTCCGCCGTGGTGGCTCCCCAAATCAGTCCAAATTCCTCACTGTAACGGTTATTCATCAACCATGCCAGCATCATTTCCAGCCTTTCCAGTACAGTTATTCCATTGACCTTCTCATGGAGGAAGCTTTTGTCTCCCGTTGTTTCAATATACTTGTAAACAGCCTGAATGAGTGAAGTCTCATGGTCTGTTTCAACCGTATTCTTGTGAAATGCATAGCCAGGCATATCCTGTCTGACTGTGCGGTAATAAAAATCCATTTCTTCATCTTTCGGGATTTCCATGTAACCATCTATCATGTTGCCATCAAATCCCTGAAAGAAGAAAAACCTGAGCAGGGATTCCCGGACATCCTCCCTGGGTGTCACCAATAGAGAATGTATTATAAAGGTATTAAAGTCCCGTATCCACACCTCCGCGTAGACGGTACCGGCATTGAAACCTGTCCCCAGGATTTCCAGTCCCTTTTCATATACTACCTCAAGATCCTTGTCAGCCAGGATTTTTTTGGCAAGTTCCTTGTTCTCGGGTTGGGAAAAGCCCATCCTCGGAAAGAGAATTAGGGTAAACATCAGTAAACCAATCCTGGCATGTCGAAAGTGAAACCTCTTAGAATTACTCATCTTTAATAATAGTTAGGATTAGGTGTAATATATCAATTTTAAAGATATTCCCACAACAAAAAGGGTATCGGAGATAATATTCTTAATCGTAGAATTTTGGTAAATAATTTTAATCGCATATCTTTATCCTGATCCTGGGTTAAAATAACCCTCTTTCCCGTAACTGAGCCGAACCAGACTTTCCGGAACTGGAGCAGGTTAGCAGGCTAGCTCATTACCAACATAAAATATCAATGAAAATCTTATTAGTCTCACCGGTAAGGGACCCGCACAAATTTACCAACAAGGGAATTTTGATACCACAACTGGCCTTGTTTATCCTTCAAGGCCTGACTCCGAAAAAGCATGAGGTGAAACTTGTTGAGGAGGAATACATGGAATTGGACTATGATGAAGAATGCGATGTTGTTGCCATTAGTTGCCTGACCTCGAATGCATATAGAGGATATCGCATAGCCGATTCATTCAGGGAAAAGGGAAAAATAGTAGTGATGGGAGGGATACATCCTTCGCTTTTGCCTGATGAGGCACTTGAGCATGCTGATACTGTAGTGATTGGAGAAGCTGAAGGTGTGTGGGAAAAATTACTGGATGATATTGAAAGCGGTAATCTTCAGGAGAGATATCATGAACCCAATCCGGACCTGGACCGTTATATACCAAAAGATTTTTCAACCCTGTCTAAAAAACGGATGTATAATCTGGTGCCCCTGCAAACATCAAGGGGGTGTCCTTACGATTGCGACTTTTGTTGCGTAACGGATATTTTTGGTAAAAAAATAAAACTGATACCTGTCAAGCATATTGTAAGGGATATTGTTGAATCCGGGGCCAGGAATTTTATTTTCCTTGATGATAATATCATTGGGCATAAAAAGTATGCCAGAGAACTCTTTACGGCATTGATTCCATTGAATATCAGGTGGATCGGACAATCCTCAATTTCCTTCGCTAACGATATAGAAATGATGAAACTGGCCAAAAAAAGCGGCTGTAAAGGATTGTTCATTGGCCTGGAAAGTGTACTGGAAGCCAACAATCATCAATTCACAAAGCTGAAAAGCCTGGAAGACACCCAGAAAAGTATCAAGAAAATATTGAAAATGGGTATCCTAATTCAGGCCTCAGTGATTTTCGGCTTTGACGGAGATACACATGAGACATTCGGGGAAACCATAAAATTCTTAAGAAAAAATCGTATAAGCCTGGCATCCATTAATGCATTAACTCCCTATCCCGGTACCAGGGTATTTGAGCAATTGAAAGAAGCCGGAAGGCTTTTGCATGAAAAATGGGAATACTACGACCACCATACCGTGGTGTTCCAGCCTAAGAATATGACACCCCTGGAGCTACAAATAGGTAAAATCAAAGCGAAGAGCGACTTCAGTAAAATTTTCAGTATCATTGAACGGATCATGGGAAATTTACGAATGCCGGTTTATTTCCTTGCAGCTAACCTTGGCTACCGAAAACTTGCCATAGCAGAGAATAGAATCATGCGGAAGTCCGGACCCCAAGAGCTGCCTGACAGCGGTAATGTTACGGATTGGCAATAAATACTCCAACCATCAGAACGGCCACAATTTTTCAAAATGGTCCTAGAACCCTTATCTTTGTAGTTAAATGTCAACACTAGTTCTTATCAGCATTCTGGTATTCGTTTTAAACGTACCCTTCGGATACTGGCGCAGCAATGTGAAGTTTTATTCGGTTCAATGGTTCCTGGCCATTCATCTACCAGTTCCATTTATTATTGCCATGAGGCTGGTTTCAGAAATTGGTTTTGCATGGTATACCTATGTGTTTCTGGTTACTGCTTTTTTCCTTGGCCAAAAAACCGGGTCAGTCGCGATGAAAAGGATCCACAGGGCCTGTCAGCATGCCTCTTCCTGCATGGTAATGGATCTTATGCGTTGTATGAGGTTATGATACCACTTTATAATGACCGATAATAAACCAATACGCGTTGCGATAATTGGCACCGGCAGCCGTTCTGCATACCTGTATGGACCCATCCTGAATGCACTGGCGGATGAGGTGAACCTTGTTTCTGTCTGGGGCAGGAGTAAGGAGTCCGCTAAAAAACTGGGTGAGTATCTTGGAATGCCCTGGTTTACGGATATCAACAAGCTGATGAATGAAACTGGACCGGAACTAGGAATTGTTTCTGTCTCAAAGGATGCCAATGGTGCAGTCGGACTCATGGCCATTGAAGTGGGCTTGCATGTCTTACTGGAAACACCCATATCTGTGGATCTTGCAGAGGCTGATGCCATAATTTCTGCCGCCTCGGAAAGAGGATTGAAGGTTGAGGTTGCCGAACAGTTCCATCGCCGCCCAAATGAGCAGATTAAGCTGAAATTAATAGAAGCAGGTATTTTCGGGAAAGTGTATTCTTCCTTTAATGATTTTGCAGGTCATGCATACCATGGTAGTGAGTGTCCTGAGGTCATACCTGGGATTTGATTCCAGGCCCCTGAGGGTGACCGGAACAGTAAAACAATATGACTTAGCACCGCATCTTTCCAGACTGGCAGGATCATTTGATGCCAGGTCAGAGATGCAGGAACATGGGATAATTGAATTCGAAGGAGATCGACTCGGGATTTTTCATTGGACGAGCGTAGGATATGATTCAGCATTGCGCTGGTGGCGGAGCAGCCGTTTCCTGGCAGAAAAAGGAATGGGCATAAGCATTGGTGATGCTGTAAACCAGCAGGATACCCTGACCATTCTGGCACCGGGGAATGAAGGCAGGCAGGAAATTACCCTCGAAAGGAGATGGGAACGCATAGACGGCGGACCCCTGGAATCTATAATCGCCCATACCGGACTGCCTGCCCAGCCGATTATTAAATGGAGCAATCCCGTATTTAGAAAACCCAAAGGAAGTACCATTCAATGGCATGATGATGAGATTGCCGTGGCCGATTGCCTGCTTAGCCTGGTGAATGCTGTAAGAACAGGTGAAGAACCTACCTATGGAGCCACACAGGCACGCCTAGACCAGGAAATTTACCTTGCCCTTCAAAAATCTTCATCAGAAAATGGCCGACCGGTCGACCTCGCGCTTTAAAAGGTTATTTCTGACGGTCCAGTGCTGTGTACCTGAAATATTCGAAACGGGCCTTTCCGTTCCCGGTTGCGTAAAAGCCTGGGCGGATGGAGCTGTGACTGCCGAAAATATTGTGCTGGAATCCGGAAATGTCATCGGATCGTTCCAGTTTGATCCATTCACCATCCGGACTTGCATAATAATAGGAGGCATCCTGGCGGTCATTTTTTATTTTCAACCGGATGCGTTTTTCTGAATAAGGGCATTTCATCACCGGACCGTTTCCTGTCGCCTTCAATCCGGGACCTGCGCTTGTGTTTCAGGATGGTGCTGTCAGGTGTTAGCCCCAGGCTTACGTAAGCATTGGGATTGTAAAATAGGATAAGTCCGGCATAAACATCTCCTTCCACCACCATCTCCGTTTCAACTTCATAGGCCAGGTCCCTGGGATTGGCAGTAAAGGGATTGGACATGCCCGGATCCCCTTCAATAGCCATGATTTCAAGTCCTTCCTCAAGGATCTGGTAACGCTGGGTATCGATTTTTTCATAAGCCTGCCATTGCATTCCCGATCTCCTCACCATCGAATTCATCACTGATGGGAAGATTTATTGTCGGTGGATCATCCCATCCATCAGGCCAATCCGAGGTCAGGACAGGCCATCCTTCATCGTTCCATTCCACAGGGGAGATCAGGGGTACCCTGCCCCAGGAGCGGTGGCTGTGCCGGTAGCCATGGTATATTGCATACCAGTGCTGGTCGGGTCCTTCAATCAGGGTGGCATGGCCTTTGGACCACCAGAGCTCGGATTCGTCACGGGTCCATATCAAGGGATTATAGGGGGAATTTTCCCAGGGACCAATGGGATTCTGTGCCCTGGCTACGATGGCCATATGGCTGGTTGATGGACCTGCCGTTCCTCCGATTGCACTGACCATATAATACCAGCCGTCTTTCAGAAATAATTTGGGACTTTCCAGGCAGATGCATTCGACGGCGATTTCTTCCGGTATCTCCCATCCTTCATAGGTTTTTTCAGGCGCGCTGGTGGCTTTGAGTCCATCCTCACTAAGGCTCACCATCTTGCCCTCTGACATATACAGGTAGCGATTTCCTTCATCGTCCATGATATGGCCAGCATCAATGGGATGGGGTTCCAGGGGTTCCATATTGAGCCTTTCAGACCATACTTCGTAGGGCGGATCTGCATACATGACCCAGGGATCCATGCCACCCCCTCCATATATATAGAGGCGTTCTCCCACAGCTGTAATGTCTGTGGCAGGTGCCTGTATCTCAAGTGGACTGGCATAGGAGAGGGGTTCCCAATGTTTCAGGTCCGTGCTTTGAAAGACCAGGACAGAGGGAGCATAACGACCGTTGTTTGCAGTCAGGTAATAAATATCTCCGAGCTTAACAAGGGCAGGATCCGCCCAGTTCCCGGGGAATAGCATTTTGACGGGATCTTCTGATTCACTGATAACAGAACCTCCAAAAAATATGCCTTGTTCTGTCCTGGGCCGGCAGGATGACAGGGCAGCGGAGAGGCTCATGATTAAAATAGTAATTAGAATCTAGGGATTTCATGATTGATTCATTTAACATGTAATATTGTGATCATTTCATGGGAATGTCAAATGTAAATGAACAGGCAAGCGCAAGATCAAATCCTTCCTTATAATCATGATGCCAGGTACCAATTCCCGATAAACCTTCCCATTTTCCGGTGGCTACTTTGAGCGTCAACTGGGACTTCATGCGGAGGAAAGGATTCTCCCCACAACCAGATCTGGTCTCCCTCCGGTTCTCCACACTGGATACATAGATATTCACAATGAACATTTTCCGGATGCATATCCTCCTGATTCACTGGGGTAAAAACTCGCCATCAGCTTTCCTGTTACCGGCTGGTTATGAAGGGACTTGCAGGATCATCAGATTGATAGATTCCTTCAAAATTAAAATGAATAAACCCTGTCTTTCTCTTCCGGGTCTCCACCCTTGTTGCCGGGGGGTATGAGCTGCTTTTGTTGCAGGTCAGGGATCTTGTTTATCAGGAAATAACCCTTTTCCTGTATTCCGTTTGGTTTGAGCCGGTTTTTGGACAGCTGGGAGTCCGAGTACAGGTTCTTCCGATGTATTCCCATACGGGGGTTCTTCAATCCAGTAGTTTTGTCCCAGCATTTCCGGCTGGCCTGCTGTTTTCGTCCGGGTATTTATAATTGAATTCCTCAGCATTCGGATAATCATAACCTGGAGGATTTTCCGGCTGGAGCCAGTTACGGTTTTCCGGCCAGTGCCAGTGCCATACCCCTTCGGCCCGGATTCCCCTGTGTTTTCCTGTGCCGGCAATTACCCATTGTTTACAATCATCGGGTGGTTTGAATTCACCATGTACCCATATCTGGTCCATATCTCCGTCATTCCCCTGAGAGATGGAATACTGATAGATAATATTGCCCCGGTTCATGTTTCCACCGGGTTTATCCGGTTTAAAAAGTACCACTGTTTGTCCCACATAATGCCTTGAGTAAAACATGCTTTTCGGGTTGTCTGAAACATAGACACCCTGGTATGAATGCCTATCCCATGCCAGTCCACCGTCTAGATAATGCCGTTCCCGGAAAAAATCCGGCATTTCTTTCAGCCAAACATAACATTGGTCTTCATAAACCTTAACTGGATTGGGCAGGATTTCATTCTTTTTCGATGCATCTCCACAGCTTGCCATGGAAATCATCATCACAACAACAAATAGTAGATTAACATTTCGAATGCTTCATATTCATGTAAGTTAGTAAATTTATGTTCATAAAGTTTACCATATGAAAACAAGAAATTCATTCCCTAGTTATCCTCATTACATATTTTCATGTCTCATGGCCATGATACATTTGGCTGCACATTACATCAGAGGCAGCAATCACCGGTAAACCCAATATCGTGCTGATCCTGGCCGATGACCTGGGATATGGTGATTTGTCCTGTTATGGACAGGAAATATTGAGTACACCGAATATTGACCTGATGGCCAGTGAAGGGGTGATGTTCACCAACCATTATACAGGAACACAGTTTGTGCCCCTTCACGGGCATCACTTTTAACCGGACTCCATACAGGTCATGTATCCGTTCGCGGGAATCGCCCGGAGATGCAACTATATGAAGAGGAAACCACCCTCGGTGAAATAATGAAGCAGGCCGGATATGTGACCGGTGCTATCGGGAAATGGGGAGTTGGAAGTCCACCTCCAGTAGATGATCCCCAAAGGAATGGATTTGATTTTTTCTATGGATATATCAATATGTGGCATGCTCATAATTTTTATCCGGAGTTCCTGTATCGCAATGGAATAAAAGAAAATCTACCGGGTAACCAGACACTCCTGGTCGATGGGCAGAACCCCTGGGCTGACCAGGCCAGAAGGAACGGGTGTGGCAGAAAAAAAAATTACCTATGTCCATGATCTATTTGATAAGGAAGCCCTGGATTTTATCAATGCCAACAGGGATACCAGCTTTCTTCCTTTACCTTGCCTATAATGTACCACATGCCAATAACGAAGCCGGCAGCATGTTCAAAGATGGTATGGAGGTGCCGGAATACGGGGAATTCCTGGATAAAGGAATGGCCCAATCCTGAGAAGGGTTTTGCAAGCATGATACGGAACCTGGATAATTCTGTTGGCATGATCCATGCACAGATTAAAAGATCTTGGCATGGCAGAAAATACCCTTGTGATCTTTGTCAGTGATAATGGTCCGCATGAAGAAGGGAACCACAAGGTTGATTTTTTCAATTCCAATGGACATCTCAGGGGTAAAAAGCGGGATCTTTATGAGGGCGGGATCAAAACACCCTTTCATAGCCAAATGGCCGCAGAAGATCGAGCCGGGTATCTACTTCGGATCATCTTTCATGTTTCTGGGATTTTCTGCCTAGCTTTTGTGAACTGGCTGGTGTCCAGGCTCCTGAGAACAGCGACGGAATCTCATTTGTTGCCGCCATGACCGGGAATGAAGAAGCGCAGGAGAACGCATCCTTACCTTTACTGGGAATTCTATGAGGCAGGCGGCAAGCAGGCAGTTCGCAAAGGCAACTGGAAAGGAGTTAGGCTGGATGTTCGCAAGGGAAATTCCTATATTGAACTGTATGACCTGAGTAAGGATCCTTCAGAGGAATTTAATATAGCAGATCAGCATCCCGAAATTGTCAGGGACATGCTTAAAATTATGGATGAATCACATACAGAAATCCAGGCGATCTCATTATATTAGACTGGACAAATTCGCATAAAAAATACAATGATGAAGACAAACAGGCGTGAATTTATTAAAGCGGGCTCCATGATGGCTGCCGGCACCATGATCCTTCCAAATCTCGCTTTTTCAGGACGATCTAATTTACTTGATTCAACTTATAAGGGTGAACCAGGCCTACAGCTTTATTCGGTACGGAACCAGCTGAGAAAAGATTTCAAGGGAACCATGAAACAGGTTGCTGATATCGGTTATGTAAATGTTGAGGGGTATGGACTGGGCAAAAATGGCCTGTATCCTGATGGAATTGAACCTGCTGAGTACAGAAAAGTAGTAGAAGGCACCGGAATGAATCTGCTATCCACACACTGCAGTCATTTTACCGCTGAAGAAACCCCTGCCATGTTAGATATTGCCAGGGTGGCGGGTTTCAAATACCTGGTGGTCGGAGGTCTGTCACACAAGGGCGAAAGGACCATTGACACATACAGGGAAGCAGCCGGGGAATTCAATAAGATCGGAGAACAATGCAAAGCAGCCGGGATACAGTTTGCCTATCATAACCATGCCATTGAATTGAGGATGATAGGTGATAAGGTCCCACTGGAGGTACTGATTGAGGAAACCGAACCCGGACTGGTCTATTTCGAGGCTGATTTATTCTGGGTTACCAAGGGGGGGTATGATCCCCTGACCCTTGTCAACAAGTATCCGGGCAGGATCAGCCTTTTCCATATTAAGGAGGCAGACCCTAATGGGAATGAAACGACTATCGGGCAGGGGACGATAGATTTTAAGTCATGCTTTAAGGCCGGAAAGAAGACCGGGCTTGAATATTATTTCGTTGAGGACGAGAGAACAGAAGATCCCCTCGGGCATATAAAAGCTGATTTTGATTATATCGCCAATCAGAAATTCACAAAGGCTTGAAAAACAGCTTGATGCATCATGGGTATTATTATTAGTTTTGTTTGAATTATAAAGATCCTATGAGCCAGTTACAAGAATTCCAAAAATTAGTTATTGCCAATGCACAGCATGTAAAAGGGAAAAAAGTTGGTGATAAAGCCCCCGACTTTACATTACCGAATGCGGTAAATAAAATGGTTTCCCTTGGCCTATGTTTAAAGTCCGGACCTGTTATTCTGAAATTCTACCGGGGAGAATGGTGTCCCATTTGTAATCTGGACCTCAGGGAAATTCAGCGATATTTACCGCAAATAACATCATTTGGTGCCAGTGTGCTTGCCATTAGTCCGCAAAATCCTGACAACGCACTCACAGCCCAACAAAAAAATGAACTCGGCTTTGAAGTTCTAAGCGACAGTAGCCAGGACGTAATAAAAGCCTATAATTTACAATTCGATCCTGGAGACGATTACCACAGCCGCAGGGATTTAACACAAGAAAATGGAGACGGTTCCAAACTGCTTCCGGTTCCGGCTACCTTTATTATTGATCCCGATTTCACAATTGTGGCTGCACATGTTGAAGCGAATTATACGGAAAGAATGTCTCCTGAAAAGATTTTGGAGATTTTGGACAGGCTGTAAAATTTCAGGTTATCACATAAGTGATTCACATCAATGATTTACTTACGTTTTGAAAGTTGTGTTTGTTCTCCTTTCCTGGGTGAGGATCGTTAGGGTCATTAGATAATAAATTGAAATCTGATTTTTGAATATCATCAGTTTTGAGACGACCACTTGATACGGATATGCTTAGGTATATCTTAATTTATTATTAATCTGAGGCAGGTCTGATGCTTACTTGAGAAGAATAACATATATTAGGATATGTTATTCTTAATAATGTAAGAAATGAAATTCAAAGACTTAGCTACAGAAATTTAAAGGATGGCCCAAAGTGGGCAGGCGATGGAAGCATTTGAAAAATTCTACCATGAGGATACTTCAATTCTATTATAACCCAGGTCCAGCCTAATAGATCTGCCAGAAATACGAAATTGTAAAAACGGGAATCCTTATCAGGATCCCCCGTTTTTTATTTGATACAAATCAGCGAACCTGAATAAATATTTATCTAACTTTATCTTCATCTAGATGATAATCAGTCCCACTTCAACATCCTGTTGCCGTGGGTTTATAACATTGTAACTATATGAAAATAAGCAATTTATTCGTTCTAATATTTATTACTGCTAATGCTTCAGGTTCGGTTATAGCACAAAAATTGAGTGATCCCATCGTAGATAGCGATGTAGTATTTCAAGAGGAAAATGGCATTGTTGCTGTTGAGGCAGAGTATTTTTACAAACAATCGAAAAGTGATATTCGTCAGTGGTATAGAACATCAAAAGAAGAAATCCCTGAAGTTGGCCGTGACGAAGATGGATCGCATTGTCAGCATGCCGGCAATAATGCTTACCTGGAAATATTGCCTGACACCCGCGTTACCCATGACGATAAACTTATTGCCGGTGAGAATTTCAGTAATAAAGCCGGACAGATGGGAATTCTTCATTATCGGGTGAAAATAAACAATCCCGGAAGATATTACGTCTGGGTTCGCGCTTTTAGCTCCGGCGCTGAAGATAATGGTTTACATGTTGGCATAAATGGACAGTGGCCCGAAACAGGACAACGTATGCAGTGGTGTAAGGGAAAGCGTGGCTGGCGCTGGGAAAGCAAACAGCGTACAGAAAAAGTGCATTGCGGAGAACCCTACCTGATCTATCTCGATATTGAAGAAGCGGGCGTTCACGAAATTACTTTTAGTATGCGCGAGGATGGCTTCGAATTCGACCGTTTCCTGCTGACAAATGAACGGGAATATATACCGCGGGGAATTGGCCCAGAGGTAAAGCTGGCATCAGGTATTTTACCCGAGCCCTTCCCCCTTGTTTTGCAGGGCGAGAAAACGCGATTGATGATCCTGGCTGATATGGGTAATGAACCTGACGAAGTTCAGCAAATGATGCATATGCTCATGTATTCCAATGAGTTTGATCTGGAGGGACTGGTTGCTGTGACTGGTAAATACTTACAACCTGCCTCAAAGGATCCGTACAAACAGAAATTACATCCCGAGCTTTTCCATCATCTGATAGAAGGGTACACCAAGGTTGTAGAAAATCTGAAAAAACATGCGGATGGTTATCCGGAACCGGAATTCCTGACAAGCCTGGTTGCCAGTGGGCAAACAGGATATGGGATAGAAAATACAGGGGCAGGGCTTTCATCTGAGGGATCAGATCTAATTATTAAAATGGTGGAAAAGGAAGATCCGCGACCGGTTTACATTGTGGTAAATGCGGGATCGAATACCCTGGCCCAGGCTATAAAAGATTACCAGGCAAACCATTCGGAAGAAGAATTGAAAAAGTTTATTTCAAAACTCAGGGTGTATGAAAACGGTGCACAGGATAATGCAGGTGCCTGGATTTGTGCGAATTATCCCGAGATAAAATGGATAAGAAGCAATTATCAAACATATTGTTATGGGGGACCGGCAAGGGATGGGGGTGCGGACAACCAGGGACATGACATGGAACTCGGACCTCATACATGGCAACCCTATGAATACAGCCCTCTGGGACAGCACCAGTGGGCATTGGAACATATTATCGCAGATCATGGTCCATTCGGTGCCTATTGGCCCCTTCGTCTGTTTATACACAATGAGGAAAGCCGTCTTGCTTTTGTGGAAGGCGGTGGAACCATTCCATGGCTTGGCCTGGCCAATAAAGGATTATACAGCATTGAACATCCCCATTGGGGAGGATGGAGCGGACGGTTCACCCGCGAAAAGATGAAAAATTTCTGGTCGAAACATTCCAGTGTGAACAAGGATGAAAAGACATACGGTGATTTTTATTTGTACTACGAAGACTCAGATGAGTGGGTAAATCCAGAAGACGGGGAAGTATACAACGATCTTTTTACCCCGGTCTGGCGCTGGCGTCGTGCTTTTTTCAATGATTTCAAATGTCGCATGGACTGGTGTAATCAACCCTTTGAAAATGCCAATCATAATCCGGTGGCTGCCATAAATGATGATCCATCCAATGCATTTATATTCTACGCAGCGAGGCCTGGAGAGGAGATAGATCTTGATGCCAGCGCTTCATCCGACCCGGATCAGGACGAATTGGAGTTTTTATGGTACAATTATTTCGAAGCAGGAACTTATCCTGAGAGAATCACATTGGAAGAAGCCTCGGGCAAGATCTTAAATCTTAAAGTGCCAAAAGACGCCTCGGGTAAACAAATCCATATTATTCTTCAAGTGAAGGACAAAAACCAGATCGGTTCCCTGTATGATTACCGCAGAATAGTAATAGATGTGGAATAGTATGCAACAAAATTTGAAACAGATGAAAATGAGATTTTGCTGTCTTGTATTTATTCTTGCCTCCTCTGGAACAGCCTATGCACAGAATCCCATTGTAAAGGATATTGGCATGTCCGATCCACATATACGGGTATTTGATGATACCATTTATTTATATTGTGGCCATGACAGCCACCCGGATGATAAAACCTGGGTAATGAAGGAGTGGCGTATATTTTCCTCAACTGATCTGATCAACTGGAAACAGGAAGGTGTCATTTCTACCAAAGACAATTACATGCCTGACAACAGCACTGATTGCTGGGCAGGTGATGCCGCCACACGGAATGGGAAGTACTATTTCTATTTTTCTGACCGGAAAAGAAGTGTGGGGGTTATGGCCTCGGATTCTCCAAAAGGCCCCTTCAAAGATGCCCTGGGCAAACCTCTGGTCTCACCCATGCATGATCCAACAGTTTTGATCAATGATGATCCACAAAAAACACCTTATTTGATTTATGGAGACAAGGAAGGAGGGGGCTTTCATATAGCAAGGCTCAATGAGGACATGATCTCCACTGCCGAGGATCCCCGGCCCATTCAGATCAAAGGAAAGGAATGGGAGGAAGCCCCTGCCTGGATGGATAAGAATTATATTATTCAAGTACCAGGATACTTATTATCTGACCTGGGGACGCGATTATGCTACTTCAAAAAACATATATGGCCCCTATGAGTGTGTCGGGGCAGTTGGGAATGGCCATAATTTAAGCGAATATGCCCATGGAAGCTTCTTCTGGTGGAAAGGCCAGTTTTATCATATCTGGTGCTACTATCTGAGGCCGGGGTTTAAATATCGCGAGTCAATCATTACCTACTGCCATTTTGATGATAAAGGTCGAATTGTCAGCGATACCGACTTTCTCGACAAACATTTTGAAACAGGTGTTGGACAATATGAAGCATCCTGGCCCGAAATTCAGGCCGAATGGTATTATGAAAAGTCTCCTGGTATTATCAAAGAAGAAAATGCTGAAGGAGGTTTCAAAGCTTCTCATATCATGAATGAGGACTGGTTGAGATTTCCGAATGTGAATTTCGGGAATGGAAACGGCAGATTTTCTGCCAGGGTAAGTGCATCCAGGGGGAGCGGACAAATAGAGATAAGGGAGGGTGGTGTGTCAGGCTTATTGCTGGGTGAGGTTGATGTACCAAAAATGAAAGATCAGCAGAATTATGTGACGGTATCCGGAAAAATAAAAGAGGTAAAAGGCAGAAAAGATATTTACCTGGTTTTTAAAGGTAAGGCAAAAAGTGAATTTGAACTGGACTGGTTCAGCTTCGAGAAGTGAAATGATTATACCTAATGCAGAGTGCTGATGATAAACAGATTACAATTCCTTATTGAGCAGATACGGGAGACACGGGATTTTACAAATCGCCTTATATCTGAGATTCCCAGGGAATTATGGTTTGAGATACCCGAGCATACCGACATGAATTTTGCCTGGCAGATACGGTCCATTGAAGAGGGCATTTACCCCGCTACCCAACTTCATGATCATTTTGACCTTATTCAGCAAATTACGCTGGAACTTTTGGATACCTTCCCGGAAAATAAACTGGATGATCCACTCGAACCCATCCCCTTGAAGCACCCTTTGGCCACTACAAAATATGAAGCTCTATCCTGGAGCTTCAAGCACGAGATGTGGCATTGTGCTGAAATGGAAATGGTCAAACGCCTAATTGGCAGACCCATAAAGTGGGTATGATAGCATTTTGATCAATTTCCCTTCCATGGTTGTATACTGTCCCATTAAATTGGCTGTGAGGCAGGAATGGACAGGATGAAAGGCAAGCAGATCACCCACCGAGGATTTATTGAATAATTCGCTTCTCCATCCGGATGCACCCATGCTCCTGGGTTATCGAATGGATATATATCCCATCCTGCATGGGAGACCAGGCCTTCGAGTTTAAGTTTAAAAGCTTGCCATATATTATTTGTCCCCCGATATTCATCGTTTCCTTTGAAAAATGTACAGCACCTCCATGGATAACAATATCTTTTGTATCAGGGTATTTGCCTACAATGGGGCAAACCAGCGCAAGGGCAATGTCTGATTCCTTGCATGATCCAATGGATGCCTGCATCAGGTCATAAAACACGAAATTTCCAGGTGTGATCTCATCGATCCCTCTGAAATCTGTCTGTATGCTGCAATTTGGGGTATCCCCATACAGGACTTTTGGTTCGTAACTGGCAAATTGATTTTTAAGATCTTGCAGATCGGCAAGGGCCTTCAGGTGGATCTCATTCCTCCCTTCAATGTTTTTGGCTTTGTAGGAATGCCCGGCATGACAATAAAATCCGGAAAACACCAGCTTTTTATTTGGCCTGGCGGTTTTAAGAATCATTTCTACTTCCTCAAATTGGTCCGATTTAACACCTGTCCGCCCATATCCGGTATCAATATCAATATAATAGCCAACTTCTGTTTCCAGACCCTGGAATGATTTTATGGTTTCAACCTGATCAAGCAGGACGGATATCCGGCATCTTGATGCAAGTTCATTTAGACGGTTTATTTCCAGCGGATTGAAAGGAAATGCTACAAGGATATCCTGCCAGCCATCCGCTGCAAAGTATGCAGCCATGTCAAAGGATGATACTGTTAGTTTCGACACACCAAAATCACGATACCAGTTGGCTATTTCGTGAGATTGATGGGTCTTGCAATGGGGACGGAATCCAAGGCCTGCTTTTCTGGCCCTGGATGACATCCTTTCAATATTATTCAGGCATATTGATTTGTCAAGCAATAAAGTAGGCTTTGTGATTTGCATAATTACTTAATAATTGGATTACTTGATCCCCATCCTTTTCTGGATCTCTTCCAGGCTCAGTCCTTTCGTTTCAGGCATGACAAATATTACCCAGATCAATTGCCCCACCATGCAGATGGCATAGAAGGCGAATGTATGTCCACCCGAAATATCTGCAATAACAGGAAATGTCCAGGAAATGGCAGCAGCCATAAACCAGTGGGTAAAACTTCCCAGGGCCTGGCCCCTTGCCCTGACACGATTGGGAAAGACCTCGCTGATGAAAACCCATATGACAGTGCCCTGTCCGAATGAATGCGATGCAACAAAAATCAGGATACTGATCAGCACTACCTTTCCCCCAGCCTGGCTGAATTCGGTCCCATAGGTATAAAATGCCCAGGCAGTCACAGCCAGGCTGATGATATACCCCAGGGAACCAATGATCATCAACCTTCTTTCTGCCGAATCGGTCAATAATGGTAAGTGCCAGCACGGTAAAAACAACAAAAGTGCCACCAATGGCTACCGATTGCAATAAGGCTGAATTGCTGCCGGCACCGGCCATCCTGAAAATATGTGGAGCATAATAAAGGACGGCATTGATGCCGGAAAGCTGGTTAAATATGGCAATGGCCATGGCCAGCATGATGGGTTTCCTGAATTTCCTGCTGAAAAACCTTTCTTTACTGTGATCGGTCTGCATGTCAAGTGAACGTCTGATCTCAACAATCTCTTCTCCGACATTCCCGTTATCTGTGCCACATTTCTCCAACACCAGTGCTGCCTGGTCTTCTTTTCCTTTAGTAATGAGCCAGCGTGGACTCAATGGGATGAAAAAGAGCAGGACAAAAAAGAGAAAAGCAGGGATGGCTTCCACACCGAACATCCAGCGCCATTCCACCTGGCCAAGCTCCAGGGATGCAATGAAGTAATTTGAGAGGTATGCTATCAACATACCCGAAACCACGTTGACCTGTACAGTGGCGACCATTCGTCCCCGTAATCTGGCAGGTGTAATTTCTGCAATGTACATGGGTGCTACAACGGAGGAGCCTCCCACAGCTATCCCTCCAAGGAACCTGTAAATCAGGAACATGGTCCAGTTGCTGGCCATGGCAGATCCCAATGCTGAAAGAAGATAAAGCAAAGCAAGGACGAACAGCACATTTCTACGGCCAAAAATATCTGCCGGCTTTCCAGCCATCAGCGACCCTGCTACAGTCCCGATAATGGCACTTGCAACAGTGAATCCCAGTGTGGCTTTACTTAACTGGAAGAAGTCTTCCAGCCAATGTGTGGTTCCTGAAATAACGGCCGTATCAAATCCGAACAAAAATCCGCCGAGGGCTGCAACAACTGCTGAAAGGATGAGGGTGGGTCTGCTTTTCATGGAAGGAGGTTTGAAATCCATCATGAATATAAACATTCCGCTCCATATCCGGGAAACCATCCAGCGAAAATCATCAATTTTCCGGAAATTATTTGGATATTTTAATCATATATGCTTAAAATGTAGACATCAATATTGATTAAATTTTAATCAAAACAATAAGATTATGGGAGCATATGACAAATTCTGCCAGAGTTGCGGAATGCCGATGGACAAGGATCCCGGAAGGGGAGGTACCCTGGAAGATGGAACAAAAACACAGCAATACTGCAGCCTGTGTTACGAGAAAGGGGCCTTCAGGGATGGCTTTACGGAAGCCGATGAAATGATCAGCTTTGTTAAAGGAAAATTAAAGGAGATGGGTTATAGTTCACTGAAACGCTGGTTCTTTACTTCCCACATCCCCAAGCTGCAACGCTGGCAGACCTGATCCTGTTCAGGGCCATATAAATGAGGGGATGGGATCAGTTACCAAACAGGGTCACAACAATTTCATTTTGTCGATTGATCAATCGGTAAGGGGGATTGTACCCAAGGAAGCGAAAATCATCTTATAGACTTTATTCCCCTGGACCTTAAAAGATGTCGCAATTCTTCCTTCTTCTCTTGGATTTTCCTGTCATTGGCATAGCCACCAAAACTGATTGAAGCAGTTATCGCCATACCTGTTTCATGCAGCCTGACATCTTCATTCAAGGGGTCCGGAAGATCTTCCATTTTATAAGAAGAAGGCATTACAAAACTCATTGTACTGGTAGAATCTGACATGGCCACATGGACCGGTGCAGTCATAGCAATTTTCACCTTTTCCTCATTGCCTCCGAATATATATCCCGCCAATTCCCGGAAACCGGTGGAAGACATATTGTTATAGCTGCCGGGCATCTCCACCGATGCCATCACGGCAGGCTCATATCGCCTTATTTCAAATGCTCCATCTTTGTGAAGTACTGAAAATCTCTGCTTTTCTGTTTGTGCCATTGTATTAAGGTTTAAAAGGACATTTGTAAAAATCAGAACACAAAAGATCTGAAGTAATTTTTTTTGTTGCACCTTATGCTGTTTATAGTTAAACAATACTGCAGGCAAATTGTTCAGAGAAATGATCCTGATTAAAAAGAATTATCTTTACCCTATGCGCAAACAACGGCCGTTTTCTTGTGGTAGTAAACTCCTGTTTTTATGCCTGTTATCTTTAGTTATCTTCGGATGTACTGAAAAGAAGCAGCCCAATATCATACTCATCATGGCAGATGATCTTGGATACGGTGACCTGGGCTGTTACGGTGGCGATCACATACAAACTCCAAATATTGACAGGCTGGCGGATCTGGGTATCAGGTTTTTGGATTATCATTCCAACGGCGCTGTTTGCAGTCCCACAAGAGCTGCCCTCATGACTGGCCGGTACCAGCAAAGATGCGGTATCGAGGGTGTGGTCACGGCTGCTGGACACAGGCATACCGGTTTGTCTGCAGAGGAATATACCCTTGCGGATTACCTTGGATCAAAGGGATATACTACCGGCATTATCGGAAAGTGGCACCTTGGATATGATACTGCTTTTTTTCCTGGTAATAACGGATTTGATTATTTCAAAGGATACGTAAGCGGGAATGTCGATTACCATTCGCATATCGACCAGACAGGACATTATGACTGGTGGCTGAATAAGGATACTATCATTGAAGAGGGTTATACAACGGATCTGATAACTGATGCTGCTGTTCAATTTATCAGCGATCAACAGGAATAGCCCTTTTTTCCTGTATGTTGCCCATGAGGCTCCGCATTATCCCTATCAGGGGAGGGAGGATACGGCTGACAGGACCATTGGGGGAGAATTTCCAAATCATGGGTCCAGGCGGGATACAAAAAATGCTTATCGGGAAATGATCGAGGCAATGGATGATGGTATAGGTCAGATAGTCGCACACCTGGAGCGATCTGGCTTGCTTGAGAATACCTTCCTGTTTTTCTGTTCTGATAACGGGGCAACAAGCATGGGATCTAACTTACCACTGAAAGGGTTTAAAGGCAAATTATGGGAGGGAGGTCATCGTGTTCCTGCCATTGCTTACTGGAAAGACCGCCTTGAAGCAGGCATAATTGATGAAACCGTACTTTCTATGGATCTATACCCCACGATCATTTCCATCACTGGCAATGAACTGCCTGATTGAATTGGATTTTGATGGACAGGATTTCAGCCAGTGCCTTTTTTCCGGTAATGCTTTGCAGGAACGTCCTGTATTCTGGCGGTTTAAGACGCAGCGAGCCATCAGGATGGGGCCCTGGAAGTTACTTGTGGAAGGGAAAGAGACATTCCTTTACAATCTGGAATCAGATCCAGGTGAAACTACCGGGTTGATAGAAGAATATCCTGAAATGGCAGATACACTCCTGGTTCTGCTTGATCAATGGAGTGAAGAGATGAACCAGTACACAGCCCTTACAAAATAATCAGGACCCAGGGTGTGATCTCCTGTAAATCAATCCGATAATAAATTGTGGGAGGATAGGAAGCAAGCAGATGGTTAGCTTATTCAACATTCCAGGTATGCATTCGGAACGGTTTCTGAAGAGCGCCTTAATGCCAGCCCTGGCAACCTTTTCCGGATGTTTCACAATACGAATTTTTTTGCCAATCTCGAGCTTTGCACTATATACATCTAATAGCCTGGTATCCATTGCTCCGGGAAGGAGGCAGGTTACATTAATCCCGGAAGGTTTCAGTTCCGTTCTGAGTGCGCGGGAAAAATTGCGCAGAAACGACTTTGTCGGCCCGTAGAATGATATGGTGGGATAGGGCATAACAGCTGAGATGGATGAAACATTGAGGATATGACCCTTACCGCGCTTCGTCATCTTTTCGCCAAACAGCCGGCAGAGAAGGGCAGGGGTAGTCATGTGTAGATTCAGGATGGATAGTGACCGGGCATAATCTACTTTCAATGCTTCCCCGTAAACCAGCACTCCGGCATTGTTGACCAGCACATCCACCTGGAGATCTTTCTCCTCACAATAATCAAACAAAGTTTTGGCAGCTGCTTCCCGGGCAAGGTCCATGTTGACTGTAAGCACCTGGATGTATAAGTCTGTTCCAGATAAACTTTCAATTCCTCAAGTTCAGCAGGCTGATTGCTGACTGTAATTAAATGGTAACCTTTCCGGGCAAGTAATTCAGAAAGGTGCCAGCCAAGGCCAGAGGATGCCCCCGTTACCAGCGCATACTTCGCTTTTTGATCCATTAATCATTGGAATTTCATGATAAATATATTTGTTTTTTGCCCAGTGGGTGCCGGAAAAGTGGAAGAATTCTTTATTTAAAAGAGTGCAGTATTAATCCACTATTTAGAATTATGCTTTAATCGCATGTGATTTAATGGCAATAAAACTATCGCAATACATCCAGCGGGACAGGCCTATTAACAGATATTGAGATCCGATAATATATTATTTAGAATCTATTCATCATAGATGCATGTATAACAAGCAGATAATAACAGTACATTTAGAATAATGCACAATGCAATGCTCATTAATACCCTAAAATGATGAAGCAAATTTTTACTTCAATTATAGTTGCTGCGATATTTTTTGGTCATCCTCAGGCACAGGAACCTGCAGATCCATTTAATTGGAAAGCTCCTATAACATTGAGCATGAGTGATATTTTTTTACTCTGGAGTGAAGGAGCAGATCCTAATTCAATGAAGAGTTACCAGAAAGTATTTAAATACGACATTGATCTGGCAGGCGAACCACCTGAAGAAAGGCTTTTTGTTCATGTAAAAGATTCTTCAGAAATTACATTAGGTGGCAATAAAAAGATGGATGTGGCAACCGGTAATTTAAATGGAGATGAAATTGATGAAGTGATTGCCATTTGGGAAAGATCGGATCATATGATCGAGGTCCTTATACCTCATTTTGATACCACTCAAACGGCATGGTCTACTTCAACAAACCTAACTATTACAGGACCGGTTATCACAGGCAATAGTGAGCAGGGTAGGATTTTTGTCAGGACAGGTGATTTTGATGGAGACGATATGGATGAATTTGTAGTTGCATTTCTGGATGATGATCAACACATTCACCTCGAGGTTTACGATTCTGAAGGTACAATGGTCCCTGAATTAATGGCCTCCCTTGCAGATGAAGACCTTTCAGCCAATTCATCAAACCAGGCAAAGTTTTCAATATCCACCGGAGATTTTGATAACAGTGGGGATGATGAAATCGTGCTGGTTGGTTTTGATAATGGACTCTTCACAAAAGTTTACGATGTTGACGGAAGTAGCATCCTTCCAAAGGGAAGAAAAGTAATCATCCATAAGCCAGATTTTCCAATCTATGATATTGACTTGTCAGTAAAAACATTACGACATTATTCAATGGATAAAGATATCATAGCTGTAGCGATTACATATAATCATAATGAGGAATCATTGAGCATCGAAGACACACATATGCAACTGGTGGAAGTCAGTACAAACCTTGAAAGTTTCATACAGGATTCAACAAAAAGGTACTCGGTTTTAAAAAATACAAATGACTTTCGATCAGTATTGCTGGCTTCCGGAGATCTTAATAATGATGAAAAAGATGAACTGGTATTTGCCATTGGCAATACATTTGATGTATTTACCGCAGATGAGAATCTGAACCTGGTTAAACAACTGTCAGGTGGTATTCCTGGAGTAGGAGAGGAAGGTGCTGAACTTGAATACAGTTATGAGTATCTGGCTGTTGCCGATGTTGATCAGAATTTGGGAGATGAAATCGTGGCTGTAAGAAACATTTTTAGTACTCCCAGCTCGGAAGATGAAAACGATCAGTACTTTGAAATTGCCATTCTGGGTACGCCCGATGATACTTTAAAAAGCCTTGACCTCGTTGCAAAGATCAGGGATGAAGAGGCTCCATTTGCCTGGCCAAACAGGAATTATGCCCTGGCCCTGGGAAATTTTGATGCCAGCAAAGTAACCATTTATGAACCCATTTACAATCGTGTTTCAAAAATTGTTCAACCTGTAGTCATTTTAAATACACCTCCGATTCATTTTGATGTTTTTGACAGTTTGGTTTATGATATAAATAATTGCTATGAGGGTGAACCATGCGATTTTATTGCTTCATACGTTAAAAGCGCATCAAATTCTAATGAAGTAACTACCATCATCCAATCTGCATGGGATGTTACAGCCGGTGTCGAGGTAAAAGGCTCCAGTGAAGTTTCTGCTGAACCAGCAGGCATTGGAGTGGCCGTGGGTTTTGAGTTTGAATCACATTTACTGTTTAATTATGGAAGACATTTTGAGTCTTCAAATGGAAAATCAAAGACATGGTCGATTGCAGAAGAAGTTAATGGCAGCGAAGATGATATGATCTTTGCAACGATAACTGATTATGATTCATGGGAATACCCATACTCAACAGGCGATAGCAAAGAACTCTCCGGTTCCATCTGGATTCTTGAACCCGATACAGTGACCCTGGAAGGGCGCTGGTTTCCAAGTAAAAGCGTGAGCGGCAATACCTACAAACCCAATCACGAGGTAGGTAATATTCTTTCTTATTATAAATATGGTGAACTGAATGAACATCCTGATATTGTGCAAAATGTTGTTTCTACGAAAGCTCCAACTACCTATACTCTTAATGCCAGTTCTCCCTATTCATGGAGCTTGTATGGTGAGGAGATAAACCATAGCTCGACTGATACGACTATTGAATACGGAGTTGATCTACGTTTGCAATATGGTTTTGCTGTACTTGAATCAAATGCTAAAGGGGCCTACATCTATACTCATAATACCACCCTAAAACAGGAACTGGAGCTAAAAGTTGATTTGGGTACAATTGACAGGTCTTTTGGGCCTACAGAATACCGGGTTACACCCTATGCTTACTGGTCTAAACAGGGTGCCCTGGTCGTAGATTACAGTGTTGAACCCGAAGTTGGCAACCAGGTTGACAGGACATGGTGGCAGGAAATGTATGGAGATTTTCCAGATCCCACATTAATCCTTCCCTGGAGACTTGACCCAGAGAAAGGATTTGGCATAAATGATGAGGCCAAACGTCAGCAAACCAAAGACATTGTGTTTGATCCGGCTTACCCACGTTCTGGTGACACAGTATTGATCACTACCACTATTCGGAATTTCAGCCTGAAAGACACACCCGGACATGTTAAAGTCAGGTTTTACATTGGTGATCCGGATAATGGGGGTACGCTGTTATCAGATATTGAAGGACAAAATGAATTTGAGACCGAAGGCGTTGTATACGCGCGTGGCTTAAAAACGATAGAGCTATCCTGGATTTTCCCTGATAATATACTGGAGTATGAGCGAATATACTGTGTGATCGATCCGGATGAATCCCTTGAAGAGATTCATGAGGACAATAATATCGGGTGGACTGTAATTGGAAATCCGGTTATTCTTTCGGGTTTGGGATCTTATCCCGAAAAGCAGCTTCATCAAGCTGAAATATTGCATCAAAATTATCCTAATCCCTTCAGCGATGCAAGCAGTATTTCATACACCTTAAGTAAAGCTGAGACTGTTAACCTCTATATTTATAATATCTCAGGAAAACTTCTGAAAACCTATAATGAGGGTTTCAAAGAAGCTGGAGCACATACCCTGGAAATTGACGGAAATTTATTTGAATCCGGCATATATTATTATACTATTCAGGGATCATTTGGCAGAGAATCCAGAAAAATGGTAATCATGCATTAAGATCCGGGATCAGGCGGCATCCTGATATCATATGCCATTAGCATGTTACCCCGTCTCTGGTATAAACGCCCCTGTAAATAACCGGGTGTGAAAAATGCTCTTTCGTTCCTTTGGTGATTTTGAAGGAGCTGATTTCCTGCATCTTGCCTTCATTGTAGCTTAGCAGTTTCAATTCTCCCCGCTGGTTGTAGTAGTACAGCATGTCATCGGCTGCGATCACTGCACCACTGCCGACCTTCAAGGAATCTGTGAGTTGTCCGGAAGTCGCATCAATGGCCTTTAATTGTTTCTTGGTAGTTCCACTACCATACAAATAATTACCAATCTTAACGATGCCTCCCATGAAGCTGTCAAAATCAGGATTACGCCAAACCTCGTGTAATTTTTGAGCCATCTTCTGACAGGTCAAGTCTTACACCACCATTTCCGGCACCTGCCGCATAATATATTGAACCCTCATCATACAGAACGGTATTGGCATGAATATCTCCATATCCCTGGGCTTTTTGCTCGGGAGATATTTGTCCTGTTCATGGGACCATAACAGTTCCCCTGTTTGAGTATCAAATCCCATCAAGTGATAAGCCGAAAATGTGACCAGTATACTCCGGTGGGGGAGTTTAATCAGTTTTGGGGAATTATATGCAAAAGCCTCTCCAAGACCTTTATTAGTCCAGATAAAATCTCCCGTATACCGGTTTATGGCAACAACATTATGTGCTGGCCTGCCGGCGGTCCAGAAAACCTTCTCATCTTCTACCAGGGCTGCTTCCGCATGCCCAAACCTGCCATGTACACTGTCAGGATTGGCTCCGAATTCTTTTGACCAGAGGATCTCTCCACTTTCCCTGTCGACACAAAAAAGACTGCTCAAATCCTGAACCTGGTAGATCATATCACCTATGACAGTAGGAGCAGACCTGGATCCCGGGAAATTGGCCACCCAATCCTTTCCCAATACAGTCTGCCATTGCTTATCTCCATCAAGATCAAAGCAATACAGGACAGCCATGCTGTCAATCTCTCCGCTAATGAAAAACTGTTCGCCTGCAAAGACAGGAGAACCAAATCCATTTCCGAGACTATCAATAACCCAGAGTTCATCCGGACCATTCTCCGGCCATTCTTTAAGCAGGTTGGTTTCATGGTAAATACCTGTGCGGTCTTCCCCGCGCCATTCATAGATTTTATTTTTATCTGTGGTACAGGAAAATAGAACAAGTGGGAAATAACAACAGGATCAAATATCTCATCTTTAATAATATTGAACTGGAAAAGATTTCAAAGATAACTTGTCCGGATATATTTGCAAACCTCCCGGAAGCATAATTTCCAGCAAAGCTATTTCAGAAGATCCTGTTAAATGAAGACTAAGGTCATATGGCAGATAAATATTAACTTTCAATCCAACATACAATCAATCATTATGGGAGAAAAAGGAATAAAACTGAGTCAGGAATCTGTGTTGACCGCAGATTTACTCATGGAGAGATGTTCCCACTGGATTTTGCATCATGGCAGGTACCAGTAAAATAAATCTGAGGGACAGCTTTCAACAGCTCACAGATTACTTTGCTCCAAAAATAATTGGTGAAGTGAACGATGTATTTGTGAAGATCGCCATGATCAAAGGGGAAGATATACCCTGGCATAATCACAAAGATGAAGATGAATTGTTCTATATCATAGAAGGCAGCCTGTTGTTTGAGATAGAAGGACAGGAGAGCTTTACCATGAATGAGGGAGACATTTTCATTGTTGGGAGGGGCATTAACCACAGGGTCTCATCAAAAATGGAATGCAAGATCATGCTGGTAGAACAAAAAACAACTGCCCATACAGGAGATATAGCCTCAGACATTACCAGAAGCATTGAAGAGCAGAAATAATCTGAATTTGAAGAATAAAAATGAAGAACTCATCAAAGAATATAATGCTTAATCGTCCTGTTTATCAGTGCCTGCATACTAATGGGTGGCTGTCGATGAACAGCCTACCAATATTTTCCCAGGAGAAGAATGGACAGTAAGTGATCCCGAAGAACAGGGTATCGATCCTGGCAGAATGCAGGAGGCACTGGATTACCTTGAATCACATTCACTTTATAATGGGAACAGGGAAGTCGTAATCATAAGGAATGGTTATTTGATCCATGCAGGAGAGCAGGCGGACAGTGTCCATAACATCTGGTCCTGCTCCAAGACTTTTACCAGTACTGTACTCGGACTGCTCATAGACGACGGGGTGCTTGGCCTGGATGACCTGGCTTTTACTTATGAACCCCTGCTCAAGGAAAAGTATGCAGGGATCAGTTTTCGGCACTTTACAACCATGACCTCCGGATACAGTGCGCTGGGAGTGAGCCGATGGAAAGATGCGGATTATGCGGACTGGTCATGGACACCATATGAGCCGGATGAGCCTTATTTCTTCACCTGGGACTGCCTACGCATACTGGGATGAGGCACAAATGATGTTTGGCAGGGTGCTTACCAGGGTTTTGCAGCAGACCATGCATGATTTCCTTACTGAAAGGATTACCGAACACATCGGAATGGGACCATGGCGTTGGCTCCCGGAACAGACGGTCGACGGCATCGACATCAACAACGGATGTACCAATGTTCATGTGAATGCCCGTCAATTGGCCCGCTGGGGCTGGTTGTTCCTGAATGAAGGGAACTGGAATGGTAAGCAACTGATCAGTAGAGACTGGATTAAAATGGCTACAACGGTACAGGTCCCATCAACTATTCCTGTGGCTGATACAGATAGAAAATCCACCGTGGGTCCCGGATGTTATGGTTTTAACTGGTGGGTGAACGGTCGGAAAGCAGATGGCCAGATGAAGCTCCCTGGTGCTCCGGAAGGATGTTATTTTGCCTCGGGACACAACAATAACAAATGCATCGTAATTCCTGAGTGGAACATGGTTATCGTTAGAATGGGCGAGGATGGTCATCCAAAGAACCCGGATCTGGTCTATGGTAAATTCCTCCAGATGATGGGTAATGCTATTGTTGATTGATTATAAAAATGAACTGAAATTATACCAACTTATATGAAATTACTCGAAACGGTTAAATTAGGAGCCTTTGAACTGCCCAACCGCATCATTATGGCACCCCTTACACGATGCAGGGCAGATAATCCCGGCCGAATTCCGAATGACCTCATGGCTGAATATTACCGGCAAAGGGCAGGGGCAGGGCTCATTATTACTGAGGGAACGGTGGTATCCAAAAAGGGAATCGGATATGTGCATACGCCGGGTCTTTATTCGGACGAACAAGCAGAAGGATGGAAAAAGGTCACCAGGGCAGTCCATGAGAGAAGGTGGCAGGATTTTTACCCAGCTCTGGCATGTAGGAAGCATATCTCATCCGGATTATCATGATGGAGAATTGCCCCACGCTCCATCATCCGTAAATCCCGACATTCCGATCAGGACACCAGAGGGAAGAAAACAATCAGTGGAACCTAAAGCAATGACGACAGAGGATATCCTTCAGACCGTCAATGATTTTAAGATGGCTGCTGTGCGGGCTAAGGATGCTGGATTCGACGGGGTGGAGATCCACTCTTCCAACGGTTACCTCTTCCACCAGTTCTTCAGCAACACTACCAACAGGCGATCCGATAAGTATGGTGGTTCAATCGAAAACCGGACCCGGTTTTATTTTGAGACCCTGGAGGCCATACTTTCCGTTCTACCTGCTGATCGCGTGGGAACAAGGCTGAATCCAATGTACCATGGCCGTGCAGGCATCACTTTAAATGAAGACAGCCTGCCAACCTTTGAGTCCATCGTGAATCGCCTGAATGATTACAAATTGGCATACCTGCATCTTTCCCGTCCGTTTTTCCCTGTTGAATCATCATGGTTGATTCAAAATGTACCCGCCCATTTCAGAAAACTTTACCGGGGCCATCTGATGCTAAATGGAGAATATGGTACGGAGTCAGGTGAGGCCGCATTGCAGGCCAAAGAAGGTGACTCCATTTGCTACGGGCGCCCATTCATTGCCAATCCCGATCTCCCTGAAAGGATCAGAAACAATGATGCATGGGCTGAGGCAGATACCAGGACTTTCTATCTTGGTGGTGCTGAGGGATACACAACTTATAAAAATGCTCATGAATAGGATTCAAATCTGGCCTAATGCCACAGGAAGAATATGAGGTAATGTTCGCCGAAATATCCAGGGCATATGGCATATATGAGAAAAGAGAGTCTGGAAGCACCATCTACCATGACGGACCGCATAGAATAAATAATGAGCAGGCATTTGATTGGTTGATGAAAGTATTACATTTGACCACACAACAATGATGAATACAAGAGCCAAGAGATTTTCACCCGCGGAAGAGCTGGCCAACGCTCTGTCCCATTTTACAGGTGCTCTGCTTGCCACGGCAGGTCTCGTCCTGATGGTGGTTTATTCTGCCCTGAATGGCAATGTTTGGCATGTGGTTTCAACATCCATTTTTGGCTTAAGTATGCTGATCCTCTATACTTCATCCACCCTTAATCATTGGCTCAAACCAGGTCCGGGAAAGGAGTTCTTCTTCAACTTTGACCAGGTGGCTATTTTCCTCCTTATCGCAGGAACTTACACACCATTGACCCTGGTAACTATCCGTTCAGGACTTGGCTGGACCATATTTGGATTGGAGTGGGGACTTGCTATAATAGGGATCATTTATCAGGCTGTTGAAGCCGACGCCATTTGAATCCGGGGTCAACTATTTCTTTATTCTCCTGTATGCAATAATGGGTTGGATGCTGCTCATCGGAATTGGAACCATAACCAGGTCCATTTCTCCGATGGGACTTGCATGGATTCTAATTGGAGGTGCTTGTTACACACTGGGCATACTTTTTTATAAGAAAATACAATTTCCATACCATCATCTTATCTGGCATCTTTTCGTCATGGCAGGAAGTATTTCTCATTTTTTTGCCATATTCTTCCACGTAATTCCCTGATTTACGCAATGAACTATTAAAAATTAATGAGATGAAGAACTATTGCAGAGCAAGGTCGATTCGCTATTGGTTCACAGTCTTCGTGATATTTGTGTTTTCCATATCTTCTCTGAGGGCGCAGGAGCCCAGAAAAGCCAATACTGACCACATCAAACGCAAATGGCTGGATATTGCCTATGCGTCAGCTTCACCGGCCCAGCAGCTGGATATCTACCTTCCGGACGAAGGTGACGGACCCTTTCCGGTTATTCTGAACATCCATGGTGGCGGTTGGATAGGAGGAGATAAGGCATATAAGCAGGTCTTATCCATGCTGGAAGGGCTGAAACGTGGATACGCAGTAGTAGCCATTAATTACCGCCTCAGTGGTGAGGCTATCTGGCCCGCCCAGATAAATGATTGCAAAGCAGCCATTCGCTGGGTCAGGGCCAATGCTGATCAATACAGGCTGAATCCTGACAAAATAGCTGCCTGGGGAGGATCTGCCGGGGGCCACTTATCCGCTCTGGTTGGAACATCGGGTGATGTGAAAGCACTCGAGGACCTTTCCCAGGGTAATCCTCAAGAATCCAGCAGGATACAGGCTGTGGTTGATTGGTTTGGGCCGACCGATTTTCTTAGAATGGATGAACATCTTGTGGCAAGCGGAGTAGAAAAACCGATGAAGCATTCAACCCCTGATTCGCCGGAATCAAAACTCCTTGGCAAGAACCTGGAAGATGCCCCGGAGCTCGTGATAGAAGCAAATCCTGAAACCTATGTTTCAGCTGACGATCCCTCCTTTTCTGATCCAACATGGACTGGAAGACAAGCTGGTGCCTTACCAGGGTTCGGTCCTTCTTGCCAGGAAACTTGGATATGTGCTGGGGCATGAAAATGTATCACTTGAACTATTCCCCGATACCGGTCATGGTGGTCCCGCATTTGGATCTGAAGAAAACCTGGAACAGATCTTACAGGTTTCTGGATAAACATTTGAAGTAAAGGTATCCGGATCAAATCTGGATACCCTGAATTTACTTACTCTTAATTTTTCATTGAAGAAGTCTATCGTTCTTTGCCAGGCAAGTTCAGCAGCCGCTTTGTCATAACGCGGAGTGGAATCATTGTGAAATCCATGGTTCACATCCGGATACATGTAGGCAGTGTACTCCTTATTGTGCTTTTTCAATGCTTCCTCATAGGCAGGCCATCCTTCATTGACACGATTATCCAAACCGGCGTATTGGAGAAGGAGGGGGGCATTGATATCTGGTACAGACTCAGCCGGGGGTTGACCTCCATAAAACGGGACGGCAGCAGACAGGTCAGGAACCTTGACTGCCATCATGTTGGAGATCCATCCTCCAAAACAAAATCCAACAACGCCAACTTTTCCAGTGCATTGTGGATGCGCTTTCAGGTATTCATAGGCCGCAATGAAATCTTCCAGCATTTCATTGCGATCGCGCTGACGCTGCAGTTCCCTGCCATCGTCATCATTGCCAGGGTAACCACCCAGGGGAGTAAGCGCATCCGGTGCCAGTGAGACAAAACCTGCCAGTGCAGCCCTTCTGCCGACATCCTCAATGTGCGGATTCAGTCCCCGGTTTTCATGAACCACAACAATACCCGGCAATTTAGTGTCAGCATCAACCGGCTATTGAAAGAAGTCCACGAATTTCACCTCCTCCTTTAGGCGATTTATATTTAATAAATTCCGATTTCAACCTGGGATCATCGGGTCGGACCTGGAGGGTATCCTGATAGTTGGGCATGATGAAACTGAGCAGTGATGCTACTGTTAATCCGCCAATGGCATATGTTGATAGCTTGTCAATGAATTGCCTTCTGTCCAATCGATTATGTGCATAATCGTCATAAAGATCAAAGACTTCCTGGCTGATTTCCTCTTTTCTAATATTTTTCATACCTACATTATATTTGGCAGACAAATTACGATATTAGGACAAATCCACAAAGGACCAGATTGTTACAAAACTGTTAATTTTTAAGAATGATGTCAGAAACGTCTTCTCCCATTCCCGAACCTGGGATTAACAATGTTGTTAAATATGGAGCCGAAGGTATAGGTGAGGCTGACTTCACCCTCCACATTAAAACTGGTCTGCAGTTCCTGCAATCGCAGCAAAATTTCAGCTTCTGAAGCTTCTCCCTTTACCAGTGACAACTGGTCATTGATACGGGCAACAGCCCCCCCCACACGAAAAGAGAGTCCTTTCATGATTCGTATGCTCACGTAACCATTTAACTCAAGGCGATTCTTGCTGAAATCATGGAAAAAGTTCGATCCTTCAAGTGCCACATTGATGGACCCCCACTTCTCCTGTACCTGGTAGGCCAACTGCAGCTGCTGCATCCATAGTAGTTCCTCCGTTTTATCATAAATGGTGATACTGTTATATATCCTGTAGGAACTCCCTAGGCCATACAATACCCTCAATTGACGGTGAGTGGATTGGGAATAAGGAAAAATGTTGTATTCCACGGAGGGCAGGATGTCAGCCGAAAAATAGGTGTTAATATAAGAGGATGAAAGCAAATCGGTTTGGAGACCTGCTGACCAGTGTTCGTTGATGCTCTTTACGACCAGCACATCCAGTCCCTGGTAGCTTTTATTTTGCGTATATAAGGTATCATCATAGGTATACTTGGTCCGGGTATAGCGGTTGTCAAAATCAAACTCCAGTTTCCAATCATGTGTAATCTTTGTAGCTGATACCGAGCTTCTGAGAGACAGTTCCCTATAGGATTCTTCCCCTTCAAAATCGGGTTCGGCTTCAAGCTCGAACACCCAGTTGTTCCATCGGTCCACTACCACCTCCTTCGCCACCAGTTCGGACGGTTGTATCAATACTTCAGTGTAGAGTGGTGTTTTAGCTACATATGGCATCAGTCCCATCTTCAGCATCTGTGTTCTCCATATCCTCCTGAAGTCCCTGGTATCATCCGGTCGGCTGTCATAAACAAGGGTATCATGCTTTCCCTCAAACTCCATCTGGCCACTGAACACATAGGTGTATTTCCTTCCTCCGCTTCCCGCCATCTCGCTCGTTTCACGAATATACACCTGTGCTTCTTTCACATCCCTGACATAATTTATATAAGGGATCTCATCGCGTATGTAATTCATATCACAATAGAACGCAGTCAATAAAGACACGGACTGCATTCTCCCGTTGCACAATGGAATCGGGTGCTTGTTCCTGCCCGGATGCTGGGCTTAGAAATAAAAGTCCAATTACAATTAACCTGAAACGAGCCAATTTTTTAGATAACATTTCTTTGATTCTTGGTGGGAGAATTGCAAGCTAATCAAATTAAATTATAATATAAATACTCAGAGCATCTCACAGTTAGTTCTATGGTATCCACAAGAAGTTTGTTATTGTATAAGATTAATATTCTTTGTAATTTCCTTTTGCTTTCTCTTAAATAAAATTTTGTTTTTTGGGAGTGACGTGGCGAAGCCGTGAGATGCCAGGTAAAAGTTCTATTATTTATCGATTAAAATTGACTTTCCATAACTATCCAAGATTAGGATATCGATAATAAATTTTTATTGAAAGTATTGTCATTCAAACAGCGTACCTCACCATAAAAGGCAGTAGTATATATGTTAGATCAAAATAAAAGAATCAGAGATGAATATTAGCAAACGGCCATATGGTGTTATGATCAATCTAGGTTTTTTATTGATGCTCGGCCTGTGTACTTGCTCGCGTGCATCAACAGAAACTGTCAATAGCGCCACATCAGTGGTAGAGGCCCGCGAGGTGGCATTCGCGAAAACTATGGAGGATCGTGATTTTGATGCTTTCCTTAGTTTCGTTTCACCCGAAGCAGTGTTCTTTAACGGTAACGAACCCTTACGGGGTCATGATGCCATTACTCAAGCCTGGGCACCTTTTTTTGAGGACAAGACAGCGCCGTTCTCATGGCAACCAGACGTGATTGAGGTGCTGGAATCGGGTCGCCTAGCGCTCAGTTCCGGTCCTATCCGCAGTACGACCGGAGAAATCCTTGGTCGGTTCAACTCTATCTGGAGGAAAGACAATGACGGCCAATGGCGTGTAATATTCGATAAAGGGTCCTAACTGTCCAGAATGTGAGATTTGGTTTAACAAGCCGCTACAGCAGACAATTTTGCGTGTCACTTTATTTGCAAAAGAAGGCAAAGATCAAACCTGGTTTCATTGCCGCTGAGCTTTACTTTTAGGCATCAAATGATAAACAAACTAATTGCATTACTGTTTCGTCACCGCAAGCCGAAAATCGAAAAACATTATGAAGAAGTAATAATGAATATTGCATTAGACATAGCTCAGGAATGGGGAGCAAATTGGTTAAAGCCAATACAAGACCGCTTATGTAAAGCATATCCAAATTTCACACAAGATGAATTAGATAAGTATAATGCTATTGCACAAGCTGCTATGCAATTTGGCCATGATCTTGTATACTCAATGATGGAACAACAAGGCCAATTTATAGATGAAGCCCAATGGAAGATAGAGTACCTTTCTCGTTACCCTTGGGTTGATGATAAAAATTTAAAACATTTATTTTCCACAGGGAATTACTATGCTTGGAAAGATGGTGTTGGGAAAGAGTGATGCCTAACCCCTCGTTGCAATGGACTGCTGTAGAGGGCTTTCGCCTTCCCCAGTCACCTCAAATTCACTCAGCGGCCCCTGAACTCAACCGTTAGACTTACTTTAAATAATTAAAATATTAATCTAGAGGAAATTTGTAAAATGGACGAACAAGCAAGATACCAAAAAGCAAAAAGACGTGTGGAGGAGATTAAGGGTTTCTACTTTCACCTCGTCTGCTACCTTTTAGTCAACGCAGCTCTTATTGTCATTAACTTGCTCACATCTCCTGAGTACTTATGGTTTATTTGGCCTCTCATCGGATGGGGTATTGGTCTAATCATTCATGCCTTTTACCTATTCAGTGACTTATGGGGAAGGTCCTGGGAAGAACGCAAAATAAAGGAGATAATGGAAAAGGATAAACGCACTGGAGCAGGTAGAATTGATTAGATTTGATGCCCTAGTCGTTAGGTGGAAAAGATGATGAAGGTTATTAACATACATAGACGTTTATATCCGGTCGCATCAACAGAAGTAGGTGGGCTAGTTGATACACTCTCGTCAAAAAAGGATTTGTTATGGCCTCATCGGCTTTGGCCTCGAATGAAATTTGACAAACCGCTTTCTGTTTCCGCAGATGGCGGGCATGGTCCTATTCGGTATAGTGTCGAAGAATATGTGCCTGGAAAGCGAGTTGTGTTTCGATTCACGGGGCCAAATGGCTTTGATGGTTATCATGGTTATGATGTTTTTGATTTGGGCAAAAGCAAAACAGAACTTCGTGAAACGTTGAAAATGCGGACACATGGAATTGCTCAACTATCATGGCCACTTATCTTTCGCCCGTTGCACGATGCTCTAATCGAGGATTCACTATGTTTCGCTGAACTACACTTGAACCTTACACCTTCAGTTTCAAAGTGGTCCAGGTGGGTGAAATTTCTGCGTTGGGCACTATCTGGTGGGAAGAGCAGACCACAGAAAATTGCCTGACCATACCCTTAACTCACCGTTAGCCTTCATTTACAGAAACCTGTAACACTCGATAGCATTTTCAAACATCATCCAGACTTTGATGTGATTCTGTGTGTTGCTGGAGATGCAGTATTTGGACAATTCGACAGCCTAACTGACAACGACATCCTGGTACAAAAACCAAATCCCTATTCTTTTATCTTGACCATGATAAATCGAGGAATAGCAGGCTTTGTTGAAGCGGGGTCTCTGGATATGCCAAAAAGCCAAAAGTTACATGCTGTGAATCCTCCAATGGCCAAGGAAATTGCTGAGAAATTTGGCTGGGGGCCAGGCGGTGTGCCAGCAAGTGCCAATGCAAAGTTATAATTAGAGGCTCTTGCGTCTTCTAAGCAAGGCATGGTGTTTTCAATCATAACAAATCGTTAAACCGTACACCGGAATCTTCAGTAGTTTATAGTAGCTGTAGTGCGGGCGCCTGTTAGTTCCAAAGTTATACCACTGGATTGATTTAGGGAAGAACAATACTTATGACAGAGAGATTGAAAGATATATTTTTCTCAGATAAATTTATAGCGGAATTGAGACAAGCTATTAAAGAAGCGTATCCTGATTTTAACCTGGCTGAGTTCAATCGACTGATATATACGGACGATTGGGAAGGAAAAGAACTGAAGCAGAAGATGCATCATATTACACAAGGTATGGTGGCAACATTGCCCAAAGACTATCCACAGGCGCTAAAGATACTAACAGAAGTTGCTCCTAAGTTTGAGGGTTTTAATGTACTGATCTTTCCCGACTTTGTGGAAAGCTGTGGTTTGGATAATTGGGAATTGTCGCTTCCTGCATTAGCTTTCTTTACTAGATTGTGTAGTTCTGAATTCGCTATCCGTCCTTTCCTGGCAGAAGACCCGGAGAGAGCAATGGGCTATATGTACAAATGGGCCGAAGATGAGAACTATCACTTACGCCGGCTGGCAAGTGAAGGTTGTCGTCCCAGACTTCCATGGGCAATGTCTTTGCCAGAGTTTAAGAAAGATCCTACTCCGATTATTCAGATAATGGAAACCCTTAAAGATGATTCGGTGGAATATGTGCGAAAGAGTGTAGCCAATAATCTGAATGACATCTCCAAGGATCATCCCGACGTAGTAATGGATATTTGTGAACGGTGGTATGGCAATAGCACAAACACGAATTGGATAGTGAAAAGGGCATGTCGCACCATGTTGAAGGAGGGTAATAAGAGAGCCTTAGTCTTGTTTGGTTTTGGTGATCCAAGTCGAATAGAAGTAAACAGTTTAGTATTTGAACGACATTCACTGGCCATTGGCGATGAATTAAAGTTTTCCTTTGAGATTAAGATTGGTGATAATGAAATCCGCCGGGTAAGGTTAGAGTATGGAGTAGACTATGTCAAAGCCAAGAAAAAGATCTCACGTAAGATTTTTCAGATTCGGGAAGCTGACTTTGAGATGGGGAGCCATAAAATTGCCAAAAAGCATTCATTCAAGAATCTTTCTACTAGAAAGCACTATCCGGGCCAACATAAATTCACGATTATTATAAACGGCGTTGAAAAGGCAACGAGGTTTATAGAGCTAAGATAGGCTAATAAGATCCGGCAAAGATAGAATCCAGAGGTCATTCATTAATTATGTTAGAGTGGTCTAACAAGCTGCTACTGCATTTATACTGCCGGTATTAAAATTCCATAGTCATGAAAAATGTCTTTTCAATATTTGGTATGTTTCTCTCGCTAGGTATATCTGCTCAGTAATTCACATTTAGTGATAGCCTAGATTTAAACTCTGATGGTACAACCGATATTATTAGCCTAAGTCAAGGACCAGAGACATACGACTATTGGTTGAAGGTAAACACTGCGAAAATTAAAGGATAATTCGAAGATGGGGAGACTGATGGATTTCAAATTGTAGATATCAATAGGTGAAATAAGTATAAAGAGATCGCGGTTTATAAATATTTATGAGAACACATAATAAATCTCTACAATGGATTATTCCTCCCATGTTCCAAGTAAAAACCAGTTAGTTCTATCGTTATAGTTTTGTAACGCTAATTATGTAAAGTCATTCTACATTGATTATATTACACTCTGATTCAGAATAGCAACAAAAAACGAGGATAAACAATGGCAAAAATCACCTGGACTCATACGGATGAAGCGCCAGCTTTGGCAACAATGGCATTTCTTCCTGTACTGAAAGCTTTCACGAAAGGCACGGATATTGAGATTGATCTGGCCGACATATCACTGGCCGGACGGATTATTGCTAACTTTCATGAAAAGCTCAACGAAGAGCAAAAAATTCCCGACTATTTGACCATATTGGGTGAAATGACACAGCAGCCTGATACAATTATCGTGAAGTTGCCCAACATCAGCGCCTCGATTCCGCAGCTTCAGGATGCAATCAAGGAATTGAGAGAAAAGGGTTATGATATTCCTGAGTATCCTGAAGAGCCAAAAACGGATGAAGAAAAAGCACTGCAAAAACGATTCTCTGTCGTCCTTGGCTCGGCTGTCAACCCGGTCCTCCGTGAAGGTAATTCAGACCGGCGACCGGCTGCTTCGGTGAAGAAGTTCGCCCAGAAGCATCCTCATCGAATGATGCAACCCTGGCCGGAGTCAGGCTCCAAGGCGCGCGTCACGCACATGAATGGCAAAGACTTTTATGCCCATGAAACTTCAATGACGATGGACAAAGCCTGCGATGTGAAGATCGAATTCGTTGATAAAGCAGGCAATGTCACAGTTCTCAAGGAGAAGATTTCATTACTGGCGGGCGAAGTTATTGACACGACGCATATGGATGTCGCTGCCCTGCGGGAATTCTACGCCGAGCAGATTGAAGAGGCAAAAAAGGATGACGTTCTGCTTTCGCTTCACCTCAAGGCTACCATGATGAAGGTCTCCGATCCGATCATGTTCGGTCATTGCCGTGTCCGTTTATTACAAGGATGCCCTTGATAAGCATGCCGCTACACTGAAGGAAATTGGCGCAAATGTCAATAACGGGCTGGCCGATGTTCTGGAAAAGCTGAACAAACTTCCGGCCGACAAAAAGGCCGAGATCGAAGCGGACATTCAAGCGATATATAAGAGCCAACCAGCGTTGGCTATGGTTGACTCGCGTTACGGTATCACCAATCTTCATGTGCCCAATAACATCATTAGTCGATGCTTCCATGCCCAACGTCGTCCGCGACGGCGGCAAAATGTGGAACAATGACGATCAGCTTCAGGACTGCATTGCCATGATTCCGGACCGCTGCTATGCCACCATGTATAAGGCGATATTGGAAGACGCCAAAGAAAAGGGTCAATTCGATCCGGCCACGATGGGCAATGTGTCTAACGTCGGATTAATGGCCAAGAAAGCCGAAGAATACGGTTCTCATGACAAGACATACGAAGCCCAGGCTCCGGGCACCATCCGCGTTGTCGATGAAGCAGGAACGACCTTACTCGAGCAGACTGTACAAACCGGTGACATCTTCCGCATGTGTCAGGCGAAAGATGTGGCCATCCGCGACTGGGTCAAGCTGGCCGTAAATAGGTCAAGAGCAAGCGGCAGTCCGGTCGTCTTCTGGCTCGATGAGAACCGCGCCCATGACCGGGAGATCATCAAAAAGGTGAATACCTATCTACCCGAACATGATACCAGCGGCTTGGAAATACTTATCAAACCGCCGAAGGAAGCAATGAGATACACACTTGAGAGAGTCCGCCGAGGAGATGATACGATTTCAGCCACAGGCAATGTGCTCAGAGATTACCTGACCGACCTCTTCCCAATTCTCGAGCTGGGGACAAGTGCACGCATGCTTTCGATCGTTCCCCTGCTGAAAGGTGGTGGGCTGTTTGAGACTGGCGCTGGTGGATCAGCACCAAAACATGTGCAGCAGCTTGTCAAGGAGGGACACCTCAGATGGGATTCTCTGGGTGAATACTGCGCTCTTGTCCCCTCTTTCGAAATGATTGTTGAACAGACAGGAAATGAAAAGGCTGCTATCCTTGCTAAAACTCTGGACCAGGCTATTGCCCAATACCTTGAAAACGGAAAACTACCAAGCCGCAAGGTGAATGAGCTTGATAACCGGGGCAGCACGTTTTATCTGACCCTTTACTGGGCCAGGGCGTTAGCATCCCAGGATGATGATGCTGATATGAAGGCTCGTTTTGAGAAGCTGGCAGATGAACTCGGTAAAAATGAGGCAACAATCAATGAGGAACTATTAGCGGCTCAAGGCCAGCCGGTTGACCTCGGTGGTTACTATATGCCGAGTATGAAAAAAGCGTCGCTGGTAATGCGGCCAAGCGCTGTTTTCAATGAAATCATTGATAACTTTTAATCCATTATTAGTTATTAAAAAGGCCGCCAGGGAAGCCAGGTGGCCTATCAGTCATATCAAAAAGGCTAATATGGATGCACCCGACACTGATCCGATGTCCTTTATTAATTCAACTTCAACATCGCTAGTTTCTTTGTCAATATTCATCAGCAGAACCAGACGATGGAATTGCAATATCCGTTCAAATTCAGATTCTGGGGGCGTAAATTCGATATATTTTTCGAACAAAGAATCGAAATCTTCCTTACTTACATTGAGTGATTGGGCTATGGTCATTAAAGATTCATACTCTTGCTCGCGCACATTGTGATCGCAACGTGCGAGTTTGACTAGCTCTGTGAGTAGACTAAGTTTTTCTTTCATTGTTTTGAGCATTAAGAATCATTTCGAAAAGTACAATTATGTTAGGAATCCTCCAATTACTCATTGGCCTTGGTGCTGCTGGAATAGGATTGGGCCTCGTTTTGGATCCAAGCGGTGCAAATCTAGGGATGCCTCTTGAAATGCTCAATCATGCCCCTTATTACATTTAGAAGGAACGCAAATAATGGTAATCAACGAATCAATTTCTATTTCTCAAAATCCTGAAACGATATGGAACTTCTGGATACTTGTCACAAAAGATGTTCAATGGCGAGATGGTATCATTAAAGCTGAATGGACTTCCCAACCACCATATGGGATAGGTTCAACAGGAGTACATTACCATAAGGATCTTGGCGCAATGAACTGGGAAATCAGCAGGTTTGAAGATGGTCGCTATTTTGAATTTATTCATAGAGAAGGCAAACTGAAGGATTCTGTAGCATCCTTTCATGTGCAACCAGGAAATAGTGGCAGCCAGGTCACTGTCCATGCTAAAATTGTGGCACCCTTTTTTATGCGTATTATAATGTTATTTATGCGTGGGATGATGATTAAGGGGATGCAAGCTGATTTGCATAAACTTAAAGAACTTATGGAAAAACAAGATATTTAGTAATAAAATACAGTAAGGAAAATTGAAAATGAAAAGAATATTAATATCAATTGTATCAATACTTGTCCTGATTGTTTTAATCTTGACAGTCAATTATATGATCTTCCAAAAAACAGTATTACAGATATCAGAGGGTGAATCCATAACTCTAAAGGACACAGTAAAACAAGCTGTACTTGTGATAGATATTCAAGAAGGAACGACCGGTAAAGTATCTGTAGACGATTATTATATATTGAAGTCTGAAGAATTAATAAATACGATTAATCAGATAGCGGATTCATCAGTCAAAAATAATATACCTGTGATATATATAAAGAACGAGATAACGAATTTCCTAATTAACATTCTTAACGATACTTATGCACCAGGAAGTCCTGGTTCAAAATTTGATTCGAGATTAAAGCTTGTCTCAGATATTATATTAAATAAGGATAAATCCGATGCATTTAGTAATCCAGCACTTGATAGTATCCTTGTTAATAATGAAATCAACAAATTAGTGTTTACGGGTCTTGATTTAGCACATTGTGTAAACAGCACCATAACAGCAGCAAATAAGAGGAATTATGATATTTGTTTGATAAGTGATGCTGTCCTGGCAAAATCAGACTCTTTAAAGAAAGTAAAGCTTGATGAATTAAGGCAGGGTAGAATTGAGATCATATCGAGTAATGACTATTTTGAGATCATACATTAATGAGAAGAAAAGTAAGTTGCCAATTTAAACAATAAGATGTGGACTAAAGAAAAAATAAAATCATTGCCAATCAAGAATGGTTACAGCTTAAGAGGACTGGAAATGACCAGGCTAGAAACTTTTACTGACGCGTCATTTGCATTTGCTGTAACGTTGTTGATCATTTCGACAGGTAATATTCGCAAGAGCTATAATGAATTTGTAATTGCCCTAAAGGATATTCCTGCATTTGCCGCAAGCTTTCTATTATTTGCATTTTTGTGGATCGGACATCGTAATTGGAGTCGACGATTTGGTTTAGAAGATAGATACTCTGCACTCCTTAGCCTAGTCTTGGTTTTTACCGTGCTTGTATAAGTTTATCCGTTAAAATTGATCTGTTCCGTGCTATTCTTCTGGTTGAGTAACGGAGTGTTACCTGCTTCATTTATTATTAGTAAGAAGAATGAAATGGCTAGTATATTTATAATCTATGGATTAGGCTATTCAGTATTAATGGCTGTGTATAGTTTATTATACTGACATGCATTAAAACTCAAAGATGAACTTACTATTAAGTGACATTGAACAAAATAAATCACGATCAGAAATGATTCTTTATGCAGTATTATCTGTTACAGGTTTTGCTTCAGCACTATTCGCTCTTATAATGCCAAATGACATTGGAATATTTGCAGGATTTTTCTACACAACTTTACCAATTACTATGCCTATAACTGCAAATAAATTAAAGAAAAGAAATACAATTACAAATCAACATATATATGAACAATGATCGTAGCAATAAAAAAGAGTTGACACCAGAACAGCATGAAGAACTACTAAGTGTTTTGAAAGCCCGTTTTGAAAAAAACATGAATCGCCATAACGATCTTGAATGGGTTAACGTGCAGGCAAAGCTGGATTCTAATCCGGTTAAACTGTGGTCGCTGAATGAAATGGAACGAACGGGTGGTGAACCAGACGTTGTTGGTCATGATAAAAGGACGGGACAATACATATTCTATGATTTATCAGCAGAAAGTCCTAAAGGCCGAAGAAGTGTATGTTACGATGGTGAAGCTTTGGAGTCAAGGAAACAACATAAGCCGCATAATAATGCCCTAGATATGGCTGCCGCCATGGGCATTGAACTTCTAACGGAAGCTCAATATCGGGAGTTGCAGAAACTTGGAAATTTCGATACGAAAACATCGAGCTGGGTGAAAACACCGGCAGATATTAGAAAACTCGGTGGTGCTATATTTGCCGATTACCGCTATGGCCAGGTTTTCGTGTATCACAATGGTGCAGAATCTTACTATGCTGTTCGGGGATTCCGTGGCTCGCTAAGGTTCTAAATAAAAAAGTAGGGCGTTCTTTATTGTCCATTCAGAAAGCAACAGCGCTGGTTCCATGCCATGTCTATAAAAATCACATGCACACAAACTACTCGCTAGAAGCGACCTGGGATGGCCTGCAATTTGCAACCGATGGAGCTAATTTGCTATCTTTAATGGCGGGAGCAGGAGAGATCCCAGGCGCCTCAACTCCAGGCCTTTAGTCGGATAAATCCAGGTTATGGTAGAAAAATCAATAACAGAAATAGAAAACATTATAGGCATTGTCAAGGCGATCAACGAATGCTGGAGATTGAAAGATTATGACGGTATTGGATCATATTTAGCAGAGGATGTGGTAATCGCCCCACCAAATTCGGTAAAGCGTATTCATGGACGGGCTGCTTATGTACAATCGTATCGCGATTATGATCAATCGGCAGAAACTCTGGAGTATATTACTGGTGATCCAAGGGTTGATGTGGTTGGGGACATCGCAGTTGCGGATTGTCCTTTCGAGGTTGTATACAAACTCCTGGGCGTGAAGCATCATGAGAAGGGGCAGAACATTCTCGTTTTCTGGAACACTCAGGGAAGATGGAAGATAGTATGGAGAATGATGAAGTTTGATACAATTCCCACCACAATTCAATATAACGACCCAGATACATCAGAGTAACTGAGTTGCTCCGTTAGCTTACTTAAATAGGATGTTATTTGGGTATCAATCTGGAGAATAGTATGCCTGTAGATAAGAGTTTATTTTATTACGGCCATCTGTATCACATGATGTTTGATCCTTTGATCAAGCCATTACGATCAGCGATTGCAGAGCGTATTCCCCATGGCTCGTCCGTGCTTGATATTGGCTGCGGGACTGGACTTCTCTGCTTTCAGCTGAAGCGCCAGAAGGATTGTCAGGTCACCGGTATTGATCTCTCCTGCCGGATGTTGGAATTTGCCCGATCGATTAATCCATATCCTGATGTAGAATTTCTCCATCTAGATGCAAGAAATATGACTGATTTGGGTGAGGATTTTTTTGATTATGTCCTCATTTTGAACGTTATCCATGAACTTTGGTCTAAGGACAGAATGAAAATGCTGAAGGAGGCATTTCGGGTTGGCCAAGATGTAATTATTGTTGATTCCACTGTCCCCCTTCCTTGGAACTTTAGCGGGGCGGTCAAACGACTGATTGAAATCGCGTTTGGCTTTGATCACTTTGCACAATTTCGTGAGTATACTAGATCCGGGGGGATCATGGGGATATTAGAATCCTCGGGGCATAAATTTGGGTTAATCGAAAAAGCTCACTTTTCTCAAGGATGTAATCAAATGGTTCACGTCTCAAAGTGATTCTCATTTTGTCCCCGGCGGCTAAGCTCTTTTTTTATGTGTCCAAACTTGAGTTGTAAAATGAAAAATTACAGCTTAAGATTGCAGCGTAAAATAAATCCAATGACCAATTACTCACTCAAAATCTGATATTTATCAAGCCACATAACTCAACCTTATATAAATACCCAAAATCAACTATTTGTATTTCTTCTAATATTAAAGCATGTATTGAACAATGTGTATATTTATAGTTAGAAGCAAATTCTACATTAAGCAATTAACAAGTCTCAAATAAAAGTGGAGATCAGAGACCACTCAAAAAAACGGGTTATTACTTGAGGACCAAACAATCAAAAATAAAAACCATAAAAATTTAAATTATGTCAGATCAAAAGGTATTTGAAGCAAGCATCGAAAGCAAGGCAAAAGCAAAAAAATTGCGAATTTTTGCTTTCATAGCATGGATTTTAGCCATGGCAGGACAAGTCTTTGCAATTTTGAAATTAATCAGCAATGAAACCCTGGTATGGTTAATAGTTGTGATAGCGGTAATTCTGGCTTTGGCTATCACCGGATCATTACTTTGGAAAAAAGCAAACCGGTTGGATCCTGCATCAGAAAAAGACAAAGCGAAGTTCTTTATACAAAATCAGCTTGGAGCTATTATGGGTATGCTGGCATTTCTTCCCTTGGTTATTCTCATCTTTATGAACAAAAATATCGATGGTAAAACAAAAGGTATTGCAGGTGCTGTTGCCATAGTAGCGATGCTGGCAGCAGGTATCACTGGAGTTGACTTTAATCCTCCATCTGTTGAACAATATACTAAAGAAATCAATGAACAAACGAGTACAATAAAAAAACTAAACCTTGATAACGATAATGTGTATTGGACCAGTGCTGGGAACAAATACCACATATTTGAAGATTGTCAACATATTAGAGGTAGAAAAACTGTAACAAATGGAACAGTAAAAGAATCGTGGGAGCAAAAAGGTATTTCTGAACTATGTAAAACATGCGAGAAAAGAGCAATCAAAGAACGGGATATTTCTGAATAAAGAAATTGACACTTTAATTGAAAAATGGATGAAAATAATTTATAGGATTTGTAAAAAACTTTAAATATGTGGGAAGAAAAACTAAGGACTTACGATGACTTGGTTGCTAAATACAATGCCGCGAGATATTTAGACGAGAGTTTTGATTATGTGATGAGCCTTGAACCAAAGTGAAAATTACCTCCAAGAGTGGGTAAAGGCCATCATTAGCCATCCATAAAAGCAATATTATAGTGATCCACATTAGACATTATTACTTTCGAGAAAAAGTCCTCTTTTTCCTATTATTTTTCATCTTGACACTAGTAGCTGCGGAAAAATCCCATGCGCAAATCACAACATCAACTTTTCAGATTCCAAAACTTTGGGAATACAGCGCCCCTCTGATTGCACCAGAGCAGCGCGAGAAGGAACCAAGTCGTGCCCAGAAAGATCCTAGTGTTGTCTTTTTCGATGGCGAATGGCATGTCTTTACGACGGTTAAATTAGAGGGCAGGTCTGCAATCGAGTATTGTTCGTTCGAGAATTGGGATGAAGCCAATAGTTCCACACGAACAATCCTTAGCGTAAGTAGTAGTGACTATTATTGCGCCCCCCAGATTTTTTATTTCAGGCCACATGAGAAATGGTACTTAATTTACCAGATGGGTGTACCTGAGGCGGATAAAATGTGGGTTGCATATTCTACGACAAGTGATATATCCTCTCCTGATTCATGGACAAGGGCTATGCCAATACTAGATAGTGGGGTAGGCGATCCACGTGAAGTAGGTGGCCTTGACTATTGGATTATCTGTGACGATCACCGCGCATATTTGTTTCTCACGAGTCTGAATGGTAAAATGTGGCGATTGTGGACACCATTGGAAAATTTTCCTCATGGATTTCACGATTGTGAATTAGCTCTTGAAGCAAATATTTTCGAAGCCAGTCACACATATAAACTCAAAGGAATGAACAAATATCTAACGATAATTGAAGAAGATGGGCAAAGATACTATAAAGCCTATATAGCAGATCGACTAGATGGCGAATGGACGCCGATTGCGGATACCGCGGAACGACCTTTTGCTGGATGGAATAATGTACGTCCTGCTTCATATGTCGAGCCCTGGACTGACAATATAAGTCATGGCGAACTCATTCGTTACGGCTATGATGAATCATTGATAGTTGACCCCACTGAGCTACAATTTATCTTCCAGGGTATGTTGGAGAAAGACAAATCTGGAGAGGGTTATGGGCAGTACCAGTGGCGAATTGGCATGCTTACACCAATCCAATTCTAGGCTAACCGTGATGTAAATTAAAATTGCTGGCTGGGCCAATCAATGCCATCAACTCGGACTCATTCTTCGCTCGATGCGCTCATGCAGAAAGCAACCACGGTTGTCACCATGAAAGCCACGAGTTTCAGCAGAAACGCCGGAGTGTATTATTAAACTCTTTAAATGACGCCCCCAGGTGCAATACCTCATGGAAGAACATCATGGGCTAACAAATCACCCTAAGATTTTGGCAATTAATTTTCTTACGAAGAATACAACTTTTATCGTAATTTTATTTTTTGAAAAACATCTCGAATGAATCGTAACCACACATTTTCTGCACTTACTTGGATTATAATTTCAACGTTACTCATCATTCCCTTATTATCAAACAGTCCGGCAACTGCGGCAGCGCCGAAAAGCGAGTTTCCATTAAACCTGCTTTTTTCCAAATCAGACATTCCAAAGATTATTGAAAATACCAAACATCCCTTGTTTAAAGAGTATTGGCAGTCGCTTTTGGATGCGGATGTTAATAAGGATCATAATTTTTTAAGGGTAGCGTTTATCATTACCACGAGCGTCCCGCTAAAAACCGATGAAAATCTACCGGATATTTCTGTTCAAACTAGAGCAAGACGTCTGGATTGTTAACGTTTTCAAAGATGATAAAAAATTAAAACTGAAAATATTTGACCGGAATGAATTGCCTGAATTTGAGATTGTTGATTACTCATACAAGCCATAAATCTGCATTCCCACATGTGGATGGATCAACTGAATACAGCAGGTTTGCGGCTTGCCGTTCAAACCAACCGTTTGACGAGGAGAAGAAGGTGAATCATTCGACAATTCTTAGCCGCATCGTTTTTACCTCACTTGCTTATGTGCTGTTAATAACAAATCCATGCATGGGACAGATTGTCTGCCCCGGTTCATACGGAGGCCATTTGCAGGGAATCACAATAGACAATAACAAGGCAATCTACTGGTCTTTCACAACAGAATTGGTGAAGACGGATGCAAATGGAAAGCTGTTAATCAAGAGAGCCGTCCCCACTCACCACGGCGACCTCACTTATCACGATGGGAATATCTATGTGGCAGTCAATCTTGGAGAATTCAATAAAGAGAGTGGGCATGCAAAATCATGGGTTTACGTATATGATGCCGACGAGTTGAATCTGGTTTCACGGCACAGTGCGCATGAGGTTGTTCATGGTGCTGGCGGCATTGATTATCACAATAACAGTTTCTATGTCGTTGGTGGTTTGCCAAAAGGGCACCATGAAAATTATATTTATGAATATGATAAGGTTTTCAAATTCCTGACGAAGCATACAATTAAAAGCGGATACACACTCATGGGTATCCAAACAGCCTGCTACGCGCAGGGCTACTGGTGGTTTGGATGTTATGGGGAATCGCCAAAATTGCTCAAGACCGATGAATCGTTCAATTTACTTGGAAAATACGATTTCGATTGTGCGCTGGGCATTTGCCAACTCTCCGACCATGAACTGCTGATAGGACGTAAACTTGGCACTCAAAACCGTCGCGGGCAAGTTTTATCGGCAAAACAGGACCAAATAAAAGGTCTTGCCATTGTGAAAACAACGTTGAACAAAGCCATCAATGGCGACTGAGTAATCTGCGCACTTCAGTGAAGGGCTTCCTCAGCGCGTCATGTCTACCGTTATAATGTAAATGAGAAGGGATCAATATTTATGAAAAAAGTAACAGCTGTAATAGGCTTAATATCAATAGTTTTATTCTTACAATGTACTAAATCGGAGAAAGAAGTATATTTATTTTCATACTTCATGGGTAACGGAGAAGACGGTCTGCACTTAGCCTACAGCTACGATGGATTCAAATGGTCAGCTTTGAACAATGATCAGTCATTTCTGAAGCCTCAAGTAGGAAATGATAAGCTCATGCGAGATCCTTGCATCATTTCAGATGCGAATGGTACATTTCATATGGTATGGACTATCAGTTGGCAAGAAAAAGGCATAGGATATGCAAATTCAAAAGACCTCATTCACTGGTCAGAGCAAAAATATATTCCAGTTATGGAACATGAACCGGATGCTAAAAATTGTTGGGCGCCTGAAATATACTTCGATGATATAAACAAGCATTTTTTGATTTTCTGGGCCACGACGATTCCGGGACGGTTTGCAGATACTGATTATCAGAGCAATGAAGGAATAGAAGGTAAAGGTAATAACCACAGAATATATTATGTGATGACAGAGGATTTTGAAGATTTTTCGGAAACCAGAATATTTTATGATAAAGGCTTTAACGTCATTGATGCAACTCTTATGAAGGTAGGATCGGAATATCTAATGTTTTTAAAAGACGAAACTAATAAGCCTTTTATACCTCAAAAGAACATAAGAATAGCGAAAAGCAATTTTGCTGAAGGGCCTTATAGTGAGCCTTCAGGACCAATAAATGGGGATTACTGGGCAGAAGGCCCAACAGTCATAAAAATTGGAAAGAATTGGCATTTATATTTTGATAAATACAGATTAAGCGAAATATGGTTTACTTGTATCGACGGATTTGACAACCTGGATTGATAAATCTGAAGATCTGGAATATCCGGATGGTTTACGTCATGGAACAGTTTTTAAAGTATCGGAAAAAATCTTAAACAAACTGATGGCACGCCCAGAAGATGAAGTTTTCTAAACAAGGATTAATGATAGGAAAAATATGCGAGTTGTTATTATTGGTGGTACTGGTCATGTAGGTACCTATTTGGTCCCTCGTTTGGTCAATGCAGGTCACAATGTTGTTTGTGTCAGTCGTGAGCAACGTAGGGCTTATCAGAATCATGCAGCATGGGCTTTGGTTCAACAAGTCAAAATCGATCGCGATGAAGCAGAAGATAAGAATCAGTTTGGACAACAAATCCAAGACCTGAAACCGGATGTTGTGATTGATATGATATGTTTTCAACCGGAAAGTGCCAGACAATTGGTAGAAGCTCTTCGTGGGCAAGTTCAACATTTCATTCATTGTGGTTCAGTTTGGGTTCACGGACCGAGTGAACAGGTTCCGACAACGGAGGACCATCCGCGCAAACCCTTTGGTAACTATGGTATTAAAAAGGCTGCGATTGAGTCGTATCTGCTTAAAGAAGCCCGAGAAACAAGATTTCCTGCAACAGTATTGCATCCCGGCCATATAGTAGGCCCCGGCTGGATACCCTTAAATCCGGCAGGTAACTTTAATCCCCATGTTTTCAGTACCATATCCAAGGGAGAGGAACTGGCATTACCTAACATAGGCCTGGAAACCGTACATCATGTACACGCGGATGATGTCGCTCAAGCATTTATGAAAGCGATAAATAATTGGAGCTGTGCAGTGGGTGAAAGTTTTCATGTGGTTGCGGAAAAAGCATTGACATTGCGTGGTTATGCCCAGGCCATGTACGCCTGGTTTGGCAAAGAAACAAATATACGTTATATGGCGTGGGACCAGTGGAAAGAGACCGTATGCCAGGAGGATGCGGAATTAACCTGGGAACATATAGTACACTGTCCCAATTGCAGTATTGTCAAAGCAAAACGTTTACTGGATTATGAACCACGATACACATCTTTGCAGGCAGTCCAAGAATCTGTACAATGGCTCATCGACAATAAAGGCCTTAACTAAAAGGTATCACTATGAACAAATCGACAGCAACTCTCGCATGTACATTAGTACTGTTGGTTGGCGGACTTGCAGGATGCACAGTGCGGGAAGGTACGCCTTTAAGCGGACAAGAAGACCGCGACACTGAAGCGCCCCGTCGGGGACCATACCTCGGCCAGAAGTCGCCCGGGTCCAAAGCCGTACTGTTTGCCCCGGGAATCGTCTCAACTGCCGCCTACGAACTAAACTCGGCCTTTACACCCGACGGCAAGGAGATGTATCAGACACTCGTCGTGGACGGCTGGGGGTTCTCTGCCATCATTCAGCGTCGTGAAGGTGCGAATGGCTGGGGCGATCCTGTGGTGGCCCCATTCTCAGGGCGTTACAACGATATTGACCCCAATCTTTCGCCTGACGGCAACCAGATCATCTTTGCCTCTCGCAGACCGGAGGATACTGGGGTAACCAACGAACTATCAAGCAGTTGGGATCTTTGGATCGTCTCCCGCAAAGAGGCCCGTAGTCCATGGGGTAAGTCACGACGCCTTCCAAGTCCGGTCAATTCGCCGGCAGTCGAGATCTATCCATCACTATCAGTGTCGGGCAACATCTATTTCGGCTCGAACCGGGATGGAGGCTACGGTAAATCTGACATCTATCGGGCCAAACCGGGCGAGGCCGGATGCTGCAAGGTTGAGAACCTCGGCACACAGATCAACAGTGAACACTCGGAAGGCGACGCCTTCATCGCGCCGGATGAGAGCTACATCATCGTGACCGTCGACGGCAGGACAGACAGCCATGGGCAGAGCGATCTCTACATCAGCTTTGCGCAGGAGGACGGCACATGGGGGAGGCTGCATCATATGAGTGGCTCCATCAACACCTCGGCTAAAGAATACTGTCCGGTGGTGACTCCGGACGGCCAGTCTTCTTCTTCACCCGGGGCAAGAAGCAGGGGCGTAGTTTGCACTCGGATCAACAGAAAACCTATAAGGAACTGGCAGAGAAGATCTATACATGGCGCAACAACCTTGAGAATGTCTACTGGGTGAACGAAGCAGTACTGAAGCGTGAAGCGTACGGGTAGAGGGAGCAAAACTTTACACATAAAGTATTTCCAGATGAGAACAAATCGTAGAGATTTCATCAAGGTAACAGGTGCCGCAGGAGCCGGAGTGATCACGACCAGTCTTTCTTCATGTAACCCGAAAGAGGGGCCTCTGATGCATATCAAATCGGCAGCTGAAGAACCGCATAAACAGTTATTTAATATGAGTGGTTATGCAGCACCTCCATTGGAAACCGTCCGGATCGGTTTCATCGGGCTAGGGAACAGGGGACCTGCATCGCTCAGGAGGCTTTGCCTGATCGAGGGTGTTGAGATCAAGGCAATCTGTGACATCAGGGAAGATCGTGTGGAAGTTGGGCAGAAAATATTAGCCGATTCTGGGATGCCACCGGCCAGAACCTATGGGAAAGATGAAGATGATTGGAAACGCATGTGTGAGAGCGATGATATTGACCTGATCTATCAGGTAACTCCCTGGAGGTTGCATACACCTGTCTCTGTTTTTGCCATGGAACATGACAAGCATTCCGCTGTTGAGATGCCGGCTGCATTGACCATCGAAGACGTTGGAAACTGGTAACCACTTCGGAGCGCACCCGAAAGCATTGCATGATGCTGGAGAACTGTTGCTATGATTTTTTTGAACTACTTGTCTTCAATATGGTTCGCCAGGGCCTCTTTGGAGAGGTTATCCACGCGGATGCTGCGTATATCCATGATCAGATCGGGATTGCGTTTGAAAAGAACAAATATCCGGGGATGTGGTTGCTGAAAGAGAGTCAGAAGCGTAACGGTAACCACTACCCAACGCATGGTCTGGGACCGGTATGTCAGATGATGAATATTAACCGGGGAGACCGCCTACGGCAACTGGTTTCCATGCAATCCAACGAATTCTCCTATGGTCCTAAGGCAGCCGAACTGGCAGAAATAGATCCCTTCTACGAGGAGTATAATACCAATTCGTATCGGGGGAATATGAATACCTCCATCATCAGAACGGAACTTGGAAAGACAATCATGCTTCAGCACGACGTATCCAGCCCGCGTCCCTATTCAAGGAAGTATACGATCAGCGGGACAAAAGCCACTGCCCAGAAATGGCCCCTGCCTCCAAGGATCTCAATGGGAGGGGACCTATGGATGAGCCAGGAGGAGATACAGGAACTGGAAGAGCAATATTTACCACCCATCGTGAAAAAGATTGGTGCACTGGCAAAACAGGTGGGCGGGCATGGCGGAATGGACTTCATGATGGATTGGCGTCTTATTGACTGCCTGCGAAACGGGATTCCCCTGGACCAGGATGTGTATGATGCGGCCACCTGGAGCTCCATCGTGGCACTGACCGAATGGTCCGTTGCCAACGATTCTCAACCGATCCAGGTTCCGGATTTTACCTGTGGAGCATAGAAACAACAAGCCGGTTGATCTGGATTTGCAAAGTGGCGGAAACACCGGTGTCAGAGTAACCTCGATCAAAAAGGGGGAAAAGATACATCAGCAAAGTGTCGAACAATGACTCGTTTTAAACGCTGTTTGGTTACGGTAGTTGCAGCAATTCTTATTCTTTGTGGCAATACTGGTCTTTGGGTGGAACCTTCATCAGAGGCTCTCGACTACTGGCCGCAATGGCGGGGCCCATTGATGACAGGCGAGGCACCCCGTGGTGATCCTCCGGTCAGGTGGAGCGAAAACGACA
>CAVVYS010000019.1:0-144919 GCA_963752525.1 uncultured Bacteroidaceae bacterium
GGGTGTGGAGTATGCTGTATTCGACTATATCAACAACATTAGCCTGGGTACTGTAACCAGCGACACGTCCATCTTTAAAAACCAATTTCAAGGGATCTTTGCTGGTCAAGCTGATATAAAATCTAATGGAATGACGAGAACAATACTGTTTCTTTTTGCAGCAGTTTTCTTAACGGCTTGCACAAAAAGCCATGAACCGCGGATTTATTGGTCTGAGGCTTTCGCAGATGCTATTCTGGAGCGATACGGTAACATCAACGACCTCACGCATAAGGGATGGGAATATAGCAATTCCATCGTACTGATTGGTATTGAAAAACTATATTATGAAACCGGAAAGGCTGAATATCTTGAGTACATTAAAAATTATGTCGACGCTTATGTTGATGATAGCGGGAACATCCAATTCGATGCTTCTTCAGATAATTTAGACCTGTTTCATCCGGGCTGGTTATGTATTACGCTGTATGAAGAGTTGGGTGAGGAAAAATACAGGCATGCTGCCCAGATCCTCCGGAACGAATTTGATAACCAGCCGCGCAATGAATATGGCGGTTTCTGGCATAAAAGAGAATATCCGAACCAGATGTGGGCGGACGGGATTTACATGGCAGAGCCATTTCTGATGCGTTACGGAAAAGTATTCGAAGATGTGGAATATTCGGCCCGGACAGCCACAGAACAGGCCATATTGATTGCCAAGCATGTCTATGATTCAGCCACGAACCTTCTATACCACGCATGGGACCCGACCCGCGAGGCTTCCTGGGCCGACCCTGTTTCCGGGGTTTCAGGCTTTGTCTGGTCAAGAGGTATGGGATGGTACTGTATGGCATTGGTGGATATTCTGGATTATTTGCCTGAGGACCATGAGCATTATGGCAGAATGGCAAATCTGGTCAGGGGACTGGCCGCAGGATTGAAAAAATATCAGGACCCGGAATCGGGACTTTGGTTCCAGGTGGTTGATAAAGCTGACTCCACTGATAACTGGATTGAAATATCAGGCTCATCAATGTTTGTATATTTCTTAAAAAAGGCAATAGACAATAAATACATAGGATCCGAAGAATTTTTACCCGTTGTGCTTCAGGCATGGGATGGCCTGCAAAAGAATATTAGCCTGGATAGCGCTGGACTCCCTGTGATTAACAATTTTGTACGTAGCATGGGCGTAAAAGACAGCTACCGGGATTATGTCACTACTGAAAGGGTTTCTGTACCCGGTTCACGCCACCCTCATGGATACTGCGGAATACTCCTGGCAAGTTCAGTAATGGAATTCCCGATGAAGCAGAAGTTTTCATCCCATCAGGAAGACATCAGAAGGTAACAGGATCATTGCAAATTACAAAATGTCTCAATATTAAAATTCCAACCAGTACTCATATAAGAATAAATCTTGAATGTCATGAATATTTCAAAAACCGTATATGGCAACACTGAAGTGGGAACACCTGTCCACCTCTTTCTTCTTCAGAATGGCAATGGCATGGAAGTGGAAATAATCGAACTGGGAGCCATTGTTTCCAGTATTAAAGTTCCAGACAAGGCCGGAAAATTTGATGATGTCGTTTTGGGTTATGATAGGCTGGAAGGCTGGCTTGAGGACCCTAATTATTTTGGCGCTACGATTGGGCGTGTTGCAAACCGTATGGGAGGAGCACAATTTTCCCTGGAGGATGAAACTTATGATCTGGCACCCAATACCCTGCCTGATTTTGGAAAAAACCACCTGCATGGAGGAGTGAGAGGCTTTAACAAAGTACTTTGGTCCGGAACTGGAAATAAGTGGGCGACAAGGAAGCAGGTGTGAGGCTTAGAGTACCTGAGTAAGGACAAGGAGGAGGGATACCCCGGTAACCTGAACTGTATTGTTGAATACACCCTGGGTAAAGATAATTCATTGGTTATTAAGTATGAAGTATTCAACTGATGAGGTTACGATTGTCAATTTTACCCACCATAGTTATTTCAACCTGAGTGGAGCTGGCAATAGTAACATTCTTGAGGGTGAACCCGGCAAATCAGGGATCCATTATCCACAGTACGGAGCCTTTTGCCTGGAACCTCAGGGATATCCGGATGCCCCAAATCATGAAAATTTCCAGTCCATACGATTAAAGCCCGAAGAGACCTATAGCCAGGAAATTGTTTACTGTTTTACTGTTGAGGCCAAATAGAAATTTCTCATTCAAGTTCGATAATTGGCTGGGCAAATGTGAGAACCGGAAAATCCAGCATCAGGATCATTGCGACAATAAAAACCAGTTGAACTAATCTCATATGTTCTGTATTAGGCGATATTGATCAAAGTATAACAAATTTACAAGGTATTGCATTGTGAATTACATAGAAGCTGCTAAATTACTGTCTCATTAAACAATTAAAGCTATTTAGAGATATGAAATCAACTCACCAGGTAATGTCAGGCATATCGAGATTTATCCTGCCATCCATTATTGTATTATTCCTGCCCATTTTATTTGCTGGTGCCCAGGGCGATAAACCCCCTCCAAATATAGTTTTCATCGTGTGCGACCAGATGAGGGCGGACGCCATTGGCGCTACTGGAAACAGTAATGCCAGGACACCTAATCTCGATAAACTGGCTGCCAATGGTGTTTTGTTCCGCAATAACTTTGTAAATAATCCCGTATGCCTACCTTCCCGCATATCGATTTTCAGCGGATTATTTCCCAGTCAGACAGGAGTTCTACATAATAAACACAAAGGAGAGTGGTTGAGCTTCGAGGGATCATTGCCATGGTATCTGGATCAGGCTGGTTACCGGACTGCATATATCGGTAAGAATCACACCTTTATTCAATCTGAACTCGAAAACTTTGATTACTTAAGCATAAGGGGAAGGGAGGCATGCCGGGCCTATTCAAAATTCGTCCCTCCAAACTGGCACTCGGATATATTCTGGCCGGAAGAGGATTGTAATCCGGGAAAAAACACCCAGGAGGCAATAGAATTCATTAATCAGAGTAGTTCAGAGAAACCATTCTTTCTTCATGTGAGTTATTTTGATCCACATCCCCCATATATGGCTCCTTCAAAATACACCAGCAGGTACTGTTCGGATGATATGGTTGTACCTAAATACATAGATCCTGCCCATCTGAGTGAAAGGTTGGCCCAACACCAGAAAGCGCTGCATTATGATCGTATGCCTGAGACAGACCTGAAAGAAACAATGCGTTATTACCATGCCTCTGTGGAATGGGGCGTTGACCACCAGGTCGGAGAAATTCTCCAGGCTCTCGAGGATAAAGGTATTGCCGACAATACAATTTTGGTATTTACTGCCGACCATGGTGATTTTATGGGAGAATACAATATGGTCCGGAAAGGCATGTTCCTCTACGATGCCCTTTTGCATGTTCCCATGATATGGTATGCTCCCGAGCAAATAAAAAAAGGACTCAATCCGGACAACCTGACGCAGAACGTTGACATCTTCCCAACTCTTCTTGATCTCGCAGGATTAGAAATTCCGGATCATCTTGCCGGGCGCTCTTTGAAAAGTTTATTACAGGGGCAAGCATCGGCAAAAGATGATCCCATTGATTTATGCATCGGCTGTTTATGGTGACTTACCTGAGGAATATTGGGAAAATCCTGAACCTTATTATAACCCTGACAGCGACGTCCCTTTTCATTCACGTGTTGAAAACCTTACATGGACCTCACAATACAGAACAGCCATGGCCAGAACTCGAGACTGGAAACTGATCCTGAGCGAGTCACACGAGCCCGAACTGTATAAGATGGATGGTGGGTATACAGAGAAAGAGAATCTGTATGGACAGGCTCAATACAGTCAGGTTGCTGAACAGCTGGAACAAAACATTAAAGCCATTTGGGAATGGTAAATGCTGACTCTTCCTGCTGCGGGACATGCTCCCTCAGCAACCATTGAAGAGGAACCTGCAAGATCTACGCTGATCACAGGCTGTTATGCGACCACATTTGGAATGGACATACACAGGGAGGATTATGATACACCTGATGATATTTTTTATGGTGAATCAAAATCTTCGGAAATTCAGGTATCCATCAATAGGAACTAATATAGATAAATGATTATGAAAGCTGAAAAAGCCATTTTTTTGTCACTTATTCTTTTGTTATTTAATTCAAAAGTTTTTTCAGAAGAGAATAAATTACCAAAATTAGACAATCCAATGTCAGTAGAGTATCTGAAAAAAAACCTCAGGAAATCTCTACCCAGGCTGGTATATAATTCAACAACTGAAATGAATCTCAAGAAGAAAATGAAAACCGATAAGGTTCTTCGGAGTATATACCAATCGATAGAATATAATGCAGGAATGGTTCTGGAGAAGGATTTGATTTCAGTAAGAATTCCTGATAATCCAAGATCGCAACGCAACCAACTCGGTATTTCCAGAGATTTTTTATGGAGGATAAATATGCTTGCCACGGTTTATCGAATTGAAAAAAAATCAGAGATTTTGCAAAGGATAAACGATGAAGTGGTGGCTGCCTGTAATTTTCCAACCTGGAACCCAAAGCATTTCCTCGACGTTGGCGAAATGTCACTTGCCATTGCGTTAGCCCTCGACTGGACAGCCGGAGATCTTCCAAAATCTACAGTTAATTTGGCGAAGAAAGCATTGATTGAAAAAGGGATAAAACAAAGCTGGCCCGAAAGTGGAAAAACTCCAGGTTGGGTTTACAACGATAATAACTGGAACCAGGTCTGTAATGCTGGTATGATAGCCGCTTCGATTGTAGTTGCCGAGCTTGAACCTGAACTGGCAGCTAAAACCATTTATCGTTCCATTGATGGATTGAACAACGCCCTGAGATCATATGCTCCCGATGGAGTTTATCCTGAAGGTGCTGTGTATTGGGGATACGGAACCCAGTTTACAGTAGTTACGGCTGCCATTTTTGAGAGTGCATTTGGTACTGATTTCGGGATTGCTGATTTTCCGGGATTTAAAGAAAGTGCAGTCTTTAGGGTATTATCAACTGCTCCCTCAGGGAAATTATTTAATTATGCCGATTGTGCAGAGGAGCCTGAAAGGTATACAGATTTTACTTTAAGCTGGTTCGCTGTTAAAACCGGAAACAAGGCATTTTTAAGTGAAGAAAAATTTATGCTTCCGGCTAAAGAACGAGGCAGAATTTCACGATTAGCGGGTGCCGGTTTGGTTTGGACAGCTCAGTTTGAAGAGAAATCGACTAAGGAACTTCCCACAGCCTGGAAAGGGGAAGGTCCAAATCCGATTGTCGTTTTCACTGGTAATAAAGAGAATTCGAGAGGTTATTATTTCGGAGGAAAAGGTGGCAGGGGAACTGTGAATCATGGAAATATGGATGCAGGATCCTTTATTTTTGAACTGGATGGAGTACGCTGGATAATTGATCCGGGGAACCAAAGTTACGGAGTATTGGAACGCGCCGGATTCAATTTATGGAAAAGTTGCCAGGAATGTGACAGATGGAAATTGTTGACCAAAAGTAATTTCGGGCACAGTACCATTTCAGTAAATAACCAGCTTCACATTGCCAAAGGATTAGCTACTCTTACGGAATTCAAAAAGCATGAAAATCCTGAAGCCACATTCGATATGTCTGCTGCATTGGGAGGTGCTGTAAGTAATGCTTCAAGAAAGTTTGTAAAAGACAGTCCGACTTCAATCCTGATTGAAGACAAAATTGAAAAATCAGATAAAACATCTTTGATCACGTGGCAATTAATGACAATGGCAAATGTTGAGATTGTTGATGGTGGTGCAATTTTAAAACAAAACGGAAAAGAACTGAAAATTACGAACCTAACTCATCCTGAAATTAATTTTTCTGTCATCTCTCTTTACCCTGCTCCATTGAAGCTTGATAAACAAATTAAAGGATTGAAACGGCTTGAATTGAGAATTCCGGCCTGGACCATAGAAGGTGACAAAACCAGAATTAAAATTAGATTGTCAGGGAGTTATTGAGATTAAGTAAGTTCGCCTTCCAGTGCTTTCTCCAGTTCCCTGGCTTGCTGGATGAATTCTTCGACTTTCATCTCCTTGTAATACAGCAGGCCATGGGCTGCTTTTAACAATACGTTTTCATTATTATAGAAATAATCCTTGCCCATCAGCAACTGGAGTTGTTCCAGTTGTTCAACCCAAATCCTCTGAGCGAGAAGACTGAATTTTCCATCGTACTCATAACTTGGGAATGATGCATGCACCTGGCTGATATAGCAATTGGTGAAGGACTGATCCATGATGGATAGTGAATTTAGAGACACCGGGACAACTACATTAATATCGGCAGGATGGAATCTGAACCAAACATTCCTGTAGCCGATGATGCGTAGTTTTGAAGTATCCGTTTCTTTTCCCCATTCCCTAACTGCCTCTGCAATGGCCTGCAGGACTTTGTAGTGTGTATCCGGACCGCTGCCTTCGGGATCAAAAGCAAGACTGATGACAGTTGGTTTGATCGTCCTCAGCTCCTCAAGTATGGGGGCAACATCGCGGCTGCGGTCAGGTTGTTCGGTAAAAATATCCCCTTTGTAGAATCCAAGCCTCAGGTGACGCACCCTTTTTACCGGAACACCATAATGTGCCCAGATCAACTCCTCCTCGAATTCCCTGACCATTCCTTTGAGTTTCTGTATTTTTGGTGGATTCTGGCTGCCGTCATAACTTTGTCGAAGGATGGAAAGGATTTCATCAATGGTATAATGCAGTTTCTCTAGGCTTTTTACTTTCCAGATATCTACAATGGCCCTGACAATCCGGTGAGCTATTCCACGTTTCCGTTCCTTCTCATCCTCTGCAGCAATATTGTTCAGATAGTGGCTGACATCCTTATCCCATTTTAATGTATAACCGGTTTCGAAAAAATCAGGATATTTTGTCATCTGTATTTCTCCAGCATTTAAAAAATGCTTCACATCCGTCAGTAAGGATGTGATGAACATATTGGTAACGGCGGTAAATCCGGAGGTCAATACGGAGAAATAAAAATCATTGGTAGGTTCCCTTAATTGCCTGTTAATAGAAGGCATAATACCCAGCATGATGTCATCGTGATGGGGACCGGTATGATAAAATACCTGGTTCTTTTCCTTTTCCATACCTTTCTCTATCTTGGCCTGGATGGAATCTTTGACGGACTGGACCGTATCTTCGTCCAGTTTCGGTATCATACTGCAGTATGGATCGCTTTTGAGTTCGTCCATGAGCAGGCGATCTCCATATTTATCAATCTTCTGACACAGATCAATGATGGCACGTTCTGTCTTTTCATGGGTCCATGGACCGGTTCTGTAATACTGGTCAATCCTGTCATGCAGCTTGTTGGCGGCACCGGTTGTCAGGTAGAAACGGGCATTGGGCAATTTCTGCAGGGCCGTGGCAGGATATATACTGGTGATATCACTCTCCAGGGAGGCTTTCACGATGTCTGCTTTGGCCTCTCCAGCCGCAAAAATGATAGCTACAGCTTCAGAATTGTAGGTAATCGTTTCAAGACCAATGGTAATGACAAGCCGGCTCCGTGAGACTTCAATCCCGCCCAGATCTCCAGCAGCCACAGCCTGGGTTTCAAAGTTGGTAGGCGTTAGCCTCGTTGCTGAGTGGTGTTCCGACCCCCGTACATTAAAGGCAATATGGCCATCGGGACCAATACCGCCCGAGGAAGAAACCAATGCCTCCCATCTCGCGGATTTGCTCTTCGTAATTGTAACACCAATCATTGATTTTTAAAATAGATGCCTGCTGGCATTTCTCCAGGTCTGTTTTGGGGTCACGGTAAATAAGTGACATATCAACTATAGAATCGGGGAAAATCTCTGAGAAATGTTTTCCTCTTGCGAGTGGAATTTCATCGGAATTGATCAGCAGAGATCTCTTTGGATCCAATCCAAATCCCCTGATATAATATTTCTCAACATAATTATAGAAACTGTTATGCTGTTCGGGAGATATTGGGTAAAACTCATCTATCTGCACAAACTTAAGTCCTCCGAGATCTGGTTTCTTTGCACTTTCAAGCCCACATGCCTTCCTGATTTCTTCACCTTTCTTCTTGTTCCAGTTCTCAAGGAGGAAATCAGTGTATTTAATAAAGAATTCAGGTGTCTTTCCAGTCGGTAGGCTGATTACTCCCTCTGGATTTTCAAGAACCCACTCCAGGAATCTGAGGGCAGTCATCAAACCCAGTTTAGGAAAATTTTCTACCAGGATATAGGGTGTCCTGGTAGTCATCTCATAATCCCCCGCTTTCTTTAAGAAGGCTTTTTCAACCTGAGAAAAATTGGTTACCATTTATCAAATATTTACAAAACAGATTAAGCTTTATTATCAACCCTCAATTTATCGAGCAATATGAACATGAAGACTGTTCCAACCGCTGCAACAATAGATGTGATGATCCCTGTAAGGATATTGCCATAGACAAAACTGCCGATGGCAAATAATGAACCGTATATAACTATTATTCCAATGAATACCATCAAAAGCTGCTGTGGCATTTCCCATTTCTTGCCAGCTTCCATTTCATCAATACTTATTCCATTTTTTTCAGCATGCTCCACAACTTTCTTCCATCCGGGACCCCCGGGATGGGTCAACTTAAAGAATTCATACAGGGTTTCCATGCGCTCCGGTTTGGTAGCATAGGTTGTTACCAGCCAGACGATGGTTGTGCCTGTAACTGCTATCAGTAATTTTACCGTAAAAGCATCCAGGTTGGTAGTTACAACCGCTTCATCGGGAACAATGAAAACCAGGACCACTGCGAATGCGGTAGCGAATATCATGGCCACGATCTCTGTCCATGCATTGATCCGCCACCAGAACCATCGAAGCAGGTAAATGGCACCGGACCCCGCGCCTGATAACAGAAGAATATCAAAGGCCTGGGTGGCATTGTTGAGAAAGGTCAGTGCAAAGGTTCCGGCGATGACCATTAAGGTAACTGTGGTGATTCTTCCTACCATTACCAGTTCCTTTTCAGGGGCATCTTTGCGTATAAACCGCCTGTAAAAATCATTTACCACATAAGAGGAACCCCAGTTTAGGTGGGTGCCGATGGTTGACATATAAGCTGCTATGATGGATGCCACTACCAGTCCCAGCCATCCGGCTGATAACTTTGACAGCATAACAGGGTAAGCAATATCATCCTTTAAATAAGTTTCTGTGAGATTCGGGAATTCAGCCCGGATGGAATCCAGGTCAGGATAAATGATAATGGATGCCAGGGCAACAATGACCCATGGCCAGGGACGCAGGGCATAATGAGCAAAATTAAACAGCAAGGTGGCGCCAATGGCATTCTTTTCATTTTTAGCTGACAACATCCGCTGGGCAATATAACCTCCACCTCCTGGTTCAGCACCGGGGTACCAAACTGCCCACCACTGGACAGCAATGGGAATGATCAGCAGGGGAATGAACACGGACGGATTACTTAGATCAGGAAGGAAATCAGCCTTGCTGCCAAGTTGGTCCAGCATTCCTGACAGTCCCCCGATTGCCTGTACTTCGGGTTGCCTGATGGCCACAACCGCAGCCAGTACAGCTCCGAACATGGCAATGGAATATTGAAAGAAATCAGCCCAAACCACCCCTCTGAGTCCCCCGAGTCCCGCATATAGGACTACGATTGCAGAAGCAGATACAACAGTGATCCAGGGTTTGATGCCGAACATCACGTCTCCGATCTTAATGGCGGCCAGAGTTACGGTACCCATGATCAGTGTATTGAAGAAAACGCCCAGATAGATAGCTCTGAATCCGCGCAGGAATGAAGCGATCTTTCCCCGGTACCTGATCTCATAGAATTCAAGGTCAGTCATAACATTGGATCTGCGCCAGAGCCGGGCATAAATAAATACAGTGACCATCCCTGTGATCAGGAAGGCCCACCAGGCCCAGTTTTTGGCCACACCATCTTCACGGACAAAGCCGGTTACCAGGTTGGGAGTATCGGCTGAGAATGTACAGGCCACCATGGAAATACCCAGCAGCCACCAGGGCATTCCCCGTCCGCCTAAAAAGAATTCTGATGTGTTTTTTCCTGCCTTTCTTGAGGCTATGTATCCAATCAGGAGGACAATACTGAAGAATACAGCGAGAATAATAAAGTCAATTTGAACTAATTTCATGAAATTATCTGTATGGATTGTTTGTAATCAGGATGAAATTAAACAATTATCTGGCAAATTTAACAATTTGCATACGACAGGCATTAATTACCCGATTTAATTTCTTCGAGAATCTGCCAGGCCATCATTTGCATACGGGGGATATGGAAAGGTCCTTTCCATAAATTGCCTTTCAGGGGAACCGATATTCTACCATCCCTGTGCAGGTATCCGTACCATTCACCATGTTCGGGATCTGGAAAGTTCTTGTAGACCCAGTCATGGATCATTTGGTGCCAGGTTGAATATTTTGAATCACCAGTCAATTGGTATGCCAGCAGGGTGGCAATGATGGCTTCGTTTTGTGGCCACCAGAATTTCATGTCATGCCAGTATTCCTGCACCGGCAGTCCCTTTACATCCCTGAAATATAGTATCCCTCCATATTCCTTGTCCCATCCAATCTCCCACATCCAGTCCAATATGGTGGTACCTGTTTTTATCAGCTCAGGATCATTACCCCTCTGTTTGGCTTCATTCAAAATAAACCATGCTGCTTCGATGGAATGCCCAGGGCATGTCATCCTTCCGTCAAAATGGTCATGGAACCGGCCATCCGTTCCTACACTTTCCAGTACAGCATTAAACTCGGGTTTCATGAAATCATATTGGATCTCTGTTATTGATTCGTCAATGTATCTGGAAAACGAAGGATCATCAAGGTTGTCTCTTAATTCCTGTGCAGTTACGGTAAGGATCATGGGAATAGCGAGACCTTTCAGAGGCCGGGTATCTGTAAACTTGGGACAGGAAAGGTCCGGACTGCCAAGATGCCTGATGATCAGGTCAAACAATTCTCTGGCCTTCGTGGCATATTCAATCTGGCCCGTCGCCTTATATAGGGTTGCATAGGCGATGGCCCCGAATGTCTCAGTGAATATATACCTTCTTTTCCGTATTGGTTTTCCATCCCTGGTCAGGTGGAAGAACATCCTGCCATCCTGATCGAATCCGTACTTACTGATGAAGTCAATTCCATGTATGGCAAGATCCAGCCATTCCTGCCTTTGTTCCACCTGGTTATAAAGGGTTGCAAGCATCCATGTGAACCTCCCGGTTTGCCACATGCCCTTATCAGTATCCAGCCTGGAACCATCCCGGTCGACAGAGAACATGAATCCTCCAAATTCCTTATCAATGCTATGCCTGATCCAGAAAGGGATGGTGTCATTCAGTAATCCATCACGATAGATCCGAATGAAAGCATCTATTTTCTCTAATTTCATTTTATTGAAATTTAATGATTTCTAAATTTAAATATAAATGCATAGGTGTACTGCTCGAATTCCTTTACAAATTCCGAAAGCATTGTGATCCGTTTCTGGGAAACCCTGTTAAGTACCAGTCTATTCATGCCTGCTACTATATGTTCGCTTGGTGGCATCAGATTGAATTAATGGTTCTCTGAGAATGCATTCGATCGCTCAATAAATAGGTCTAATCGTCACGTGTTTTGTAGGTCAATCCAGCAAGGTTCTTTTCCTCCTTCGGAGTAATCATGCTAACAATATAACCTGAAAGAACAGAGATCGTGATCCCGAAAAATCCATACAGGAGAAAGGATACATCACTGTAAATCCTGATAAGCATTAATATGATGAAGCTGACAATGTATCCGGTAATTGCTCCGGTGGAATTGATCCTCGGGAAGAAAACGGCCATTACAAACATACCGCCCAGCGAGCCTACCAGCAGACCAAGAATAACATTGAAGTAATCGAAAAGGTTGTAGATATTCCATGTGGCCATTAGTATTGCAAGACCTATTCCAAGAAATCCAGAAAGTATCCCAGAGATCCTTGCCACCCGGAGCCGTCTGGCATCGCTTGATGCAGGCCAGATATGTTTATAGATATCTGTGGTAAATGCAGTGGATATCGAATTTACATTGGATGAAACGGTTGACATGGTAGCAGCAAAGATTGCAGCAATCATAAGCCCGGCAATCCCCACCGGCATTCTTGTCATGATGAAATGAGGGAATATGGAATCCGCATCTCCCATTGCCATGTTCAGTTCCTGGGGCTGGGTTTTATATAGAACAAACATTGCAGTACCAATAAAATAAAAGATAATTGAAATAAAAACGCTCATCCCACCATTGAACCACAATCCCTTGGCAGCTTCTTTCTGGTTTTTCGTTGTCAGGTAGCGTTGGATTACTGCCTGGTCACTGCTATACGTAATCAGGTTATTTGCCAGTCCCCCGATCAGCACAACCCAGAAAGTTGCCCTTGAAAGATCAAACGCAAAATCGAACATTTTCATTTTCTCATGTTCGATGGTCACTTCAATGACCCTGTTCAGGCCTCCTTCGGTACTGGTGATCATGAAGACTATCGAGAGGATTGCACCGGCCAGTAAAACAAAACCCTGGATAACATCTCCCCATATTACGGCTTCCACTCCTCCCATAGTACAGTAGGCTATTGTAATAATACCCATAAGTATAATACAGAGATAAATATCTATACCTGTAACAGTCGTTAAGGCAAGGGAGGGCAAGAAAAGAACCAAGGCCATCCTGGCAACCATAAACACCTGGAACAGGCTGCTGGAAATCAATCGGGTGGCATAATTAAATCTCTTTTCAAGGAATTCGTAGGCTGTTGTTACATTCAGCCTTCTGAAAAAGGGAAGGTAATATCTTATCACGGGCCATACCATGATAAAAATGGTCAAAGCCATTATGTAATATGCCCAATTTGTTGTATAGGTTTTGGCCGGGATAGACATATAGGTGATTGCACTCAGCATGGTTGCGAAAATACTCATGCCTGCAGCCCACCAAGGGATTCGTTGTCCACCCTTAAAAAATGTATCCGTACCTTCTTCGCGCCTCATGAAAAAGAATCCGAGGGAAACCATGAATAGAAGATAAATAACGATCACGGTCCAATTGATGAAACCGAATTTGGGAGAATACACTGATTGCCCGTAATACAAAGCGGGCGACCTTACACCTGCCTTGATTTCCCCGTTTACGACCACAAATCCATCCTCCCAGTTCACCATCTGAGCTCCCGCCGGTGGCTGATAAGGGTAGTCCTGTACGCTGATCCAAGTCTGTGTAATGGTATGATAAGCGAGGACTTTCCGGTTAAACTTATATTCATCCGGTTCCAGAAGAAAGTACTCATGTTTTTCCTGGAGAAGCTGCTCCAGTTTTTCCGTTTCGTTATTGGCCCGAGCCAGTTCAATATTTCTTTCGCGTTTCCAGGCCTTAAAGAATAATTTCCGGTTTACACCTCCTGTGAAAAGTATATGTTGCATCCCGATTGTCACAGCTGACCCACCATGCAAAGAAAGGGCCTCGCCTCCATCCGGTTTAATATCAGGTATTTGTGACCAGTCGTTGGTACTTGGATTGAATTCGAGTCCATCCGTTAAAATATACGGGTCGTCCGCATCTTTTGGATAAGAGGATCCGCTGAAAAGGTAAAAATGCATTTCCTCTGCCGCGTCCTGTCCTACAGCGATTGCCTGCAAACGTGGAGGACCTGGAAAATCGTCAAGGATTTCCCATTTGAAATTACTATTTCCCCATCTGGAAAGGTCAAGGGATAAAAAAGTATTTGCAAGCTCCCCGTCTGTCAGTCCCCCGGCAAGATAAATTGTCTTATCAACCAGTGCGCCTGCCATCCGGCTGATGGTATAGGGAAGCGAGGGAAGCTCTTCGGTAATAATTTCCTTTGTATCCGGATCCCATTTCATAAGGAATACAGAAGAGAATGATTCGACATTATTACTCCCGCCGATACATATTACACCTTCAGGTACAGTAACAGATACTCCATAAGCGACCTTGTAGGGAATCTTAAATCCGGAATGCCAGATAAACTCTCCGTCTGAATTTCGTTCAAGTGCAAATGCATCACTGTAGTATGCCTTCTTCCCACCTTCCCAGACTGCTTCATCTGGAAAGTTACATCCACCGGCAACAAGTAACATGTTTTCTGAAACTCCTGAAAACGGGGAAGCCAGTCCCGGTTGTACATCCTGTCCAGGGGCAGGAGGCAGTGCGGGAAGTTCCTGCCATCTGATATTATTCTTAAAAGTATCTTTTGAGACTGCAGGGTTGAAAATCAGCAAACAGACTATTAGCGTTGGAATAAGCCGGAAAAATATGTTTTGTTTATTGCGCGATATCGAGATATGAGATTTCATCATTTTATCCGCCTTTGGGAATTGTTTGAGAGAAAATCGATATTGTTACATATTACAGAATTCAAAGAATCCGATTTCATCAAGGTCTGCTTTCATCTGCGTTTCTTCCCTGGGAGTTATGTTCTGTATGGGGATCCTGTTTGGCCCGAGATCGAGTCCCAGAAACTTCATCATGCGCTTCCCGCCAATCACGTTACCACGGTATCGGATTAATATATTAATAAAAGCCTGTGACCTGGCCTGAAGATTCCTCGCCCTTTCCATATCACCCTTTAGAAAAGCTTCCTTCATTTCAATGAAAGTTCCCATCATATGATTATATGTTCCCCCTATGCCTCCGGTAGCTCCCAGTGCCAGTCCCGCAAGAAGTGTCTCATCCTGTCCGTGGAGCATGTCATAGTGCCCGTCTTTAATCAGCATACATTGGTTAAATTCGTAAAGATTCTCGTGGGTATATTTAATGCCTGCCAGGTTTGGGATACGTTCATAGGATTGTTCGAGGAAATCAACCATGGACAAGGTTACACCGGTATACCCGGGCATATGATAAAAATAAAAAGGGAGGTCAGGTGCTGCTGATGCCAGCGCTTCACAATAGTCCACAAGTTCCTCCACCCTGGATGGTTTGAAGAAGACGGGCGCAATTGCCCCAATTCCGTAGGCGCCGATTTCTGAGGCATGTTTTGCAAGGATCTTGCAGTCATTCACACATGGTCCCCCCACATGAATAATGGGTTTGAAATCAGAGGGACTCGCCTCGATCCATTTTTCAGCTACCTTTTTCCTTTCCTCAAGGGAAAGTAAAAAGCCTTCACCAGAGGTTCCGCATATAAAAGCGCCATTCACTCCGTTACGAATATAGAAGTCTGTAAATGCTGGGATTATGTCCAGGTTTATCGATCTGTCATCATTCATGGGGGTAAAAGGAGCAGAGATGAATCCTATTATCTTCTCCATATTGGTTTTAGTTAGGGCTTAAAGACACAAAATTGCATTATTCTTTGCGAAACAGTCCTCTCAAATGTTACGGAAGCCTATATAAATGCTACAATTGTCAGTAATTTTCCTTAGTTGAAAAGGTCGAGGCTGGGAGTCTACTGCTGTTTACCAGGTTGGCATCGGTATAAGGTTTCCAGCCATATCTTACACTTACAGGACTTTTCAATTCTTTGCCTTTAAGAACAATGGAATGTTGCTCTATTTTGACTTTCGCCGTTTGATATACTCCATCTTTCCCCGCGATTTCGAATCCAAGGATTTCCTTATTTCCGGCGGTTGATAATCCAGTTCCCGTATGGTCAAAATTCAGAATGATCTTCTTATTTTTTATTTCCATGGACCTGTACAAGGGACCCGAATATACCAGGTCTTTCCCGTAAACCTTTGCCAAAGCCCATAATGAGAGGCGGTATCCAATGTCTTTTTTGTTTTTCGGATGCACATCGGTGGGATGTCCAATATCACTGCATACAACCATACCTGTATTCGGAAGCTCAGACATCAACCGTCGTTGGCTGTCACGGAATTCAGGCCAGGTCTCCCTGTTCAGGCTGGAGAGCTGGACATAGTAGAAAGGCATTCCTTCATTTCTGAAGAACCTGCGCCAGTCCGAAACCATGGTGGTGAACAGTTTTTCATGCTGACGGATCTTCTCAGCATTTGATTCGCCCTGGTACCAAATCACTCCCCGGATAGGGTATTTTTCAAGCGGGTGGATTCCAGTACCATACAGGTAGGAAGGAGCAAAAGGGTGAAGTTGATTTGGATTATCCGCATTTTTGAGGTTATCTGAAGCTCTTTCGCGGCACCAATCCTGCACCTGGTCATTATGAAGCCAGTCCTCAAGCATATCAACGAATTCAGGGTGGAATTCCAGGGTTTTCCTGGTGATCCAGGATTCTGTGTTTGAACCTCCGACGGCATTATGAATCAGTCCGACTGGCACCCCGAGATGCTCGTTCAGCTCCCTGCCAAAATAATATGAGATAGCAGAAAATTCTGCTGCTGTTTCCGGGGTGCATTTCTGCCATGGACCCAGATTAAAATATTCACCCCGGTTCGTTTTTTTCATTTCTTCCTTTGAAAACTGGCCACCGCCCGGCCAAGCGACCGCATTAAAATTGAAAAGCCGGATTTCCGGAAGTTCTGCCTTCGGGATCTCGGTTTCGTGGTGTTTCTCACTCTTGAGCAGGAAAGCCATATTCGATTGGCCGGAGCACAGCCAGACTTCCCCCATGAGTATATCGCTGAAGGTGATCGTGGTATCAGCGGATACGGATAATTCATATGGACCACCGGCTCCCATTGGTGCAAACTCCGCTGACCAGCTTCCATCCGGACCACTTTGGACAATTGATTCCTTCCCGGCAAATTCCACTTTTATTTGTTCCCCGGAATTGGCTGTCCCGAAAATCCGGACAGGCTTTTCCCTTTGCATGACCATGTGGTTTGTGAACAGGGGCGAAAGTGTGAGTCCCCCAAAATCCCCGGTAATGTGTGAATACACAGTTTTTGCGATGATCCCGGCGCCCTCCTCGGAAGGGTGAACGGCATCCGGGAACAGGTCGGGGCGTGAATAAAGTGGAGTGTGCAGGTCGATAAGCGTCAAATCCTCTTCACTGGCAGTTTCTTCAATGGCCTTCTGTATCTCCCAGAAATCATCTCTTGTGCCTGTCTTGAATCTTTTATGCCATGAAAAGATCGGGGTCATCCTGCATATCCAGACCCTGGGCGCAGGTTCCGTATCGATGTTCTCGAATACTTTGATCATCTCCCGATAATCCGGTAAAAACTCATCCTTATAATGATTCCAGTTCCGGGGATCTGTATCGTTCAGTCCCAAGTGAATAACCACAACATGGGGTTTAAAATCGAGGGCTTCCGCGAAGGGTGGTTGTTCACGGTATGGCTTATGGCCATTTTGCAGCATGGTGGCTCCATTGAAACCAAAATTTCTGACCTCATATTTCTCTCCCATGATCTCCTGCAACCTGGCAGGATAGGAGTCCCTCTCCCGGTCCTGTTATTCCATATCCGAATGTTACACTGTTGCCGATACAGGCTACCCGGATCGTATCGGGATATTCCGATTCATGGATAATCGCTGTTTGTGCCCGGAGTCCAAGTGACAGGAGCAGAAGAATTAAACTTAACCAAATTCGATTTTTCATGTTATCTTACGTTTAGTTTAACAATTCTACTGATATATGACAAATATTAAATTTCAACCGTTTGACCTTACGGGCAAACTGGCGGTTATCATTGGTGGTGCCCGGGATCTTGGCTATGATATGGCAGAGGCCCTGGCAGAAGCCGGGTGTAATCTTTCGATAACTTCCAGGTCCATGGAAAGCGCAGAGGCTGCTGCAGAAAAACTCAGATCCGGATCCGGTGTGGAGGTGATGCCGGAGGTACTTGATATCAGGGATACCAGGCAGATCATCGACCTGGCGGGAGAAAATCAGGAAATGGAAAGGGAATGTCGATATACTTGTCAATAATGCCGGCGGAAATGTAAGGCTTTCGCCGGGCAACCTGTTTGATCGGGATCCTGAACATATCAGGCAGCTGATCGATATAAATCTTACGGGAGTTCTCCTGTGTTGTCAGGCCTTCGGGCGTTTTATGGCAGACCAGGGATCGGGCAGCATTATCAATATTGCCTCCATCGCTGGCATGCTTGGGAGGGACAGGAGGATGTACAGTCATTCCGGAATGGACGGGCAGCCCGTTGATTATGCCGCAGCCAAGGCCGGCGTAATTGGCATGACCAGGGATCTGGCGGGATTTCTTTCCCCGATGGGTGTTCGGGTGAACTGCATCTCGCCGGGCGGATTTGAGAGGGGGCAGCCTGAGGCTTTTATTGAAGCCTACTGCGACAGCACCCCCATGGGCCGTATGGGCCGGGACGGTGTTGACATGAAAGGCACCGTGCTGTTTCTTGCGTCCTCTGCTTCGGATTATATAACCGGACAAAATATAGTTGTTGATGGTGGCTTCTCGATCTGGAAATAGATTTAGCGGCTGTACTCCATTACCGTATCCCTCATGGCATAGAAATTCTCAACCGGGATGAGTTCGTGGAGGTTATGGCTTGAGGATACGAATGTAACCTCCGCCTTTCCCCAGTTTTTCCATATGTTCCATCACGTCTTCTCTTACCTCTTTCGGTGTGCCGTTTTTGAGTACGGTGTCAATGTTAATATTACCCGAAAGGGTGATCCTGTCTCCATACCGTGATTTTATTTCATAAATATTCTGCACTGATCCTGAAGGATCGATGGGATTAAGAACATCCACCCCCATCTCTATAAACTCCGGTACCAGGTTATCAATTTTTCCGTCGATATGAAAAAATACCGGCATCCCGGCTGCCCGTATTATATCTATTTGTTCACGGATAAATGAGGTTTCCAGATCTTCAACCTGTTCCCAGGATACCATCGGCCCGGTAGTTGTTATTATCCCGCTCCCCACTTTCATCATATCTACAGGGTATTTCAGGTATAACTCCATTTCCCGCAGGCAATATTCGTGAATTGTCTTTATCAGGTCCAGAACCATATCCGTCTCAGCCAGGGTATTGAACAGAAAATCATTATACCCCATGGCCGTCATGGCGGTGAAGGCAGCTGTCTGTGCCCCGCACATTAAGCCCATATCAGTGTCCTGAAGTGCTTTGCATGTGGATTCAAGTCTTTGTTCAAGCTTGTCCATGTCCGGGAACTCAAGCTGGTCAAAATCCTTCCGCGATTTAATACGGCCGTCTTTGTAATGCAGCCTTCCGTCGCTGTCCCTGACCTGTACCCTTCCAGTCCTCCACACATGGGAGAAGTATAGCATATCATTCCCCATCCTGATGTTAAGCTCAATATTATTTTCTGCATCCATTTCAAAAGGATGAATATCATATGGCAGATTTTTTTCCAGGACCTGGTTCACGATCTCCATATCCGGGTCAATTTCCAGCAGGGGAATATCCCTGCGCTCAATATGATTTATGGCATCAAGGATCCTTTGCTTATCCGGTATTCTCATTTGCTTTTGTTTTTTATTCAGTGAACAAGCTTTTGATATCCAGCCTGGTAAATGAAATTCTTGCATATTCATCCCGCTCGAAAAGAACGGCAAACTCCCTCTCTGTCAGTTTTGCCATACATGAGTAAGCAAAGCTTCCCTTGTAGATTGATTTCGTGTATTTCCAGGATCTGCCATCATCGTCGCTCAGCCGGGTGGTTCCGTTTTTTCTTTTCTTCATATCTGCTGGATTCGCAAATAAAAGTATGTTTTTTTGTTCCGGACCCGGCCATGTCATGCTAAGGATACTTCCCTGGCAACCAGGGTCTTCCAGGTTTGTATCGTAGATAAGTTCCGACCAGGTTTTCCCGCCGTCCCGGCTGATTGAAACCATCCTGTATGGTTCACCTTTAAATGGTCTGGCATTCAGCAAAATACTGCCATCGCTGAGTTCCACCATCTGGACCTCATTGGGCATGCCCTCAAGATCATTGGGTGCCGTTTTCCCAATCGTCCAGGTGTATCCACCATCATCGCTGTAAACCCCATATACTTTCATATCCGTCCAGGGACCCTGGGAAAAAGGCATAATTAACCGCCCCCTGTATGACCCCTTCCTTACCTGTATTCCTATTCCAGGTCCACCTGCATAATTCGTAACATCCACCGGTCTTTTAACCATCCTGGTTATGTCTGTGGGATGGGACCATGTTATTCCATCATCTTCACTTGCGATTAAGTAGGTCCTGCATATTTTGTTACCGTCGAATCCTTCCTGTACGGCCGCCTCATGAATATTTGGAGGGAAGTCCTGGCCTTCATGTGATATCCACTGATCGGGATTACTTACTGCCTCCTTTGGGGTAAAAGGATAATACTGGTACATAAGAATAATTTTCCCAGTGCCTGCAACTTGCACTGCCAGGGGATTGTTAAGCGAATCCCTGTCCGCATCCGCAATGATCCTGAGTTCCTCCCAGGAATCACCATCATCAACGCTTCTCTTCAACACGATCTTGTTCTGAGCATGATCGCTCAACGCTGCCCTAGCCTCTGCAAAAGCGAGCAGCCCCCCTTCTCCAGTCCGGATCATGGATGGGATTCGAAAACTCTTGAAATTATCCTGTCCTGCCACAAACACGTCCCTGATCAGATCCATATCTCTTTGTGCTGTGTGGAGGATTCTCTGGCTGCAAATACGATCTCCATTATATGTCTACCATACTCTCCAGTAACCTGTGGAGATGTGTCTGTTTCTATGGCTCTTGCAAAAGTTTTCCATTCATTCAGTAAGGCTTCATGCTCGGTATCCTGGGAAGCAGAATCCGGTAAATATTTCCATTCATTGTTCTTTCCAATAAACACACCACCGAACATCTCTGATTGCAGCATACCTTTTGTACAGGTCAATGTAGCCCTGAATATTTCGGCCCCTTTTTTATATCCTGTATTGATAACAGTTCCACTTGTACCTTTTTCATACTGCAATAGAATCATGCCGGAATCATCCGCAGGATCCCCATGAATCCGATTTGAAATACTTGCCCTTACCGATGAAACCCTGCTGTTAAACCACCATGTCAGCAAATCAATATAATGTATGCCCATGGTTATCAGTATACCTCCTCCAATGGGATCATCCCTGTGCCAGTCTTTTCTGTTAGGTGTCAGCCACTCTTTGGCGACAATACCGGTACCGTAAATTATTTCACCAAGTTCACCCGAATCAATGATCTCTTTGACGATGGAGGAGGATCGCATAAATTGCATGGTGTGTCCCATCATCAGGCATATCCCTGCCTTATTTGCAGCATCTAAGATCTGGTTGCAGCCTTCGATGCTGGTGGCCATGGGTTTTTCAAGCAGGATGTGTTTGCCGGCGCGGGCAGCATCCACAGCCACAGGTGTGTGTTCCTGGTGTGGGACTGCAATGACGACCGCATTAATGTCCGGGTTTTTCAACAGTTCCTTATAGTCTGTATAACCGGAAATATTGAACTTTCCCGAAAACTTCTGAAGTTCTTCCGTGCTCCTTCTGCTCGCTGCAATAAGCTCAACTCCTTTTGTCTCCAGAATTGCCTTTGCATGATTCTCACCGAAATATCCGGCTCCTATTATTCCTATTCCCAGCATATGAATTTATTATTATTCCCCTTTGCATGATTTGACCCATGTCAGCAGTTGATCTTTCATTTCTGCAAAAATTTCCGGAAAAGTACTGGCAAGGTCAGTAGTCTCTCCAACATCTGAAACCAGATCATAAAGCTGAAAACTTTTGCCATCATCGATGCTTATGATTTTATACTGCATACCTATCAGGGCTAATTGTTCTTCTTCAACCGTCTCATGTTTTTTGAGACGGGCGGGTAATGGGTAGACAAATCCTATGGGTTCCTTTCTGCCAGCATTACCTTCCAGCACGGGTATTACGTTCTCTCCATCAAGTTCAGGTTGCTGATCCATTTCAATATCTGCAATGGCAAGCAGGGTGGGGTAGAAGTCACTTGTGGACACGGGTGTTTCAATAACTTTTGCTTCAGGGTATTTTGCCGGCCATTCCAGTATTGCAGGAACACGTATCCCTCCTTCGTAGAGTTCTGCTTTTTTCCCGCGAAGGGGGCCAGCGGAATTGTGGTTATGTATGTAGGAGGGACCGTTATCACTGCAGAACCAGAGAATGGTATTTTCTGCCAGCCCTGATTCCCTGAGGTATAACCTGAGCCTTCCTACCTGGTCATCCATGGCTGTAATACATCCGAACCAATGCTGTTTTTCCATGCTCAATTCAGGATACATGCTACGATGTTCATTGCCGGCAACTACAGGTGAATGCACGGAATGGAACCAGATTACTGCCAGAAAGGGCGATTTTTCCTCTTTCATTCTTTGTATATAATCGAGTGATCTGTCCATGATGATTTCCGAATCATCACCCTCAAACCATTCGTCCGCCACCTGGCCGGGTCCGGTCCAGTATCTCTCACGCCACACATTTCCTTTGGTACGCTGACCCTTATCAACAGGTTCTGTCTGAACAAATCTGAAATCTTCGCTGCCATAGGCACTGCCTACATGATAGTATGGGTTGTAGGTAGGCACCATGCCTTCTGTTGAAAACACTTCATCAAATCCATTTTCCCATGGAGGAGAATAGGGAGAGGGCCCGTTTGGGAATTCCTGCTGGTTAACTGTTTTACTTAAACCCCCAAGATGCCATTTGCCAAAATGTCCGGTTGAATACCCCCTGGATTTAAGCGCTTCTGCAAGGGTAATTTCAGATGCCGGTAGGGGATGCCTGCCTGCCCATGGAATATCATATCTGTAGGGATGACGGCCTGTGAGGCAACTTCCACGCGTCGGAGAACAAACGGGAGCCCCCGAATAGAAGCGGTCAAAACGGATCGCTTCCGCGGCCATGGCATCAAGGTTGGGGGTTTTGGCGATAGGATTGTCGTAATATCCCACATCTCCATAACCCAGGTCATCCGCCATTACCAGGATAATATTCGGAAGTTTATTGTCGGGATTTTCCCCGGATGAGTCTTCTTTAACAGATGGACCACAGGAAACCAGGCCACCGGTAAATATTGCCAGTCCAAGGACCATGGAGTATCCCATTTTTATGTAAGGTGTGGTTTTAAGTTTTTCAGGTCTCATGTCTAATAGTTATTATAATAATTTGACTATTCGGGAATCAGGACATGTCTTTGATCTATATTGTTTTCATCAAGGTATTTCAATATGGAGGCTACAACATCTGGGTTGGCTTCAGATACCTCATTTTGTTCCGAGATGCCAAAAGTCTCATGGATATCATAAAGTTCAATGTCGCCGGTTTCCTCTATTAAAGCTTTCCAGTGGCCCCACCTTACGAATTGTTTGTATTTCCTGTCGAGAGGTATGTGAGCTGACAGCTTTTTTTTCGTCTCCGAGAATTCAGGATCCCCGGCCAGGTTTTTCCATTCTTCCGGATCCTTCTTCAGGTTATACAATTCCTCGCTTCCATCGAAATAATGGATGTATCTCCACTGTTTCGTAAAGACGCTGTGTGAACCTCTGCCTACGGAAGTGACAACGGCGTCGTTCCATTCGGCATCAGGAGAAAAAACCAGGGGCAGCAGGCTTTGGCCCTGAAGGACCTCCCTTGGTGGCAATCCACAAATATCGATCAGGGTGGGATAGATGTCGAGGAGGCTTACCGGAGCAGGGCAGGGACTGCCTCGTCTAAATTCTCTTCCTTTGTGGTTTTTAGGTGGAACGATGATGAAGGGAACTTTTACTGAAGCCTGCCAGGGTTCGTGTTTCCCCCAGTGTTCCTTCTGGCCCAGAGACCAGCCATGATCGCTCCAGAGGATAATCCATGTATTGTCAGCATACTGGCTTTTATCGAGGGCTTCGAGTACTTTGCCTACCTGGGCATCTGCAAAGGTTATGGTTGCGAGGTAAGCCAGGACTCCCTCATGCCACTGATCGTGTTCCACTACCGTTTTATGGGTTCCTGCCGACCATGCTGCGTGGGCAAAGTCTATCCCCGGCTGAGGAACATCGTCGAGGTCACCTTCAAGGGTCAATGGAAGGCTGATTTTATCCACATCGTACATATCGAAATACTTCCGTGGTACGAAAAAGGGTTGATGCGGTTTATAGAAACCGACAGCAAGGAAAAAAGGTTTTTCCTGATCTTTAGCAAGCTGATCCACTGCCCATTGTGCAATCTCACCATCGGGCATATCCAGGTCATCCACATCCAGCGGTCCCCAGTCAAAAGTATTCCAGGTCATTGTCGGACGGTCGATCAGGGAGAGTCCCCCGTTCATTGGCAATGTACAGTTCAGCCTGCTGATTACCCTTGTAGGGTCCATTCCCTCGGCCAGCAATTCCTCGTGGGTGAAGGGGGAACCAACTACACCACAATCCGGCCCGTATTCATCCCAGTTATCTTCCACTACCATTCCCAGGGCATGGTTGATCTTTCCGGCTCCCATAACATGGTAATTATTATCCCTGAAGTAACGGGGCAGGGAAACAGCATCGGGGACATAATCAATATAGGTTCCCTTGTTGGTATAAACGCCCGTGGTTTCAGGTCGCATACCGGTTAAAATGGCAGCCCTTGATGGACCACAGATGGGGGATACGCAGTGGGCATTGGTAAAATAGATACCCTGGCTTGCCAGCCTGTCCATATTCGGGGTAATGGCATCGGGATGGCCGTTCAGGTAAGCAGCCCAATCAGCCATGTCATCCACCGCAATAAAAAGCACATTTGGTTTCTGCTCCTCTTTCGAGCAGCCGGGGAATAGCGGGAAGAACAAAAGTGCCAGTAAATAGCTTTGCAATCTTTTCATTTTCAGTATATTATTCGGTGATTAGTTTTGAGACAGGAATCAGCAGGTACCGGATATCTTGATAATGATTGGCTTCGTAGAAGAGGCAGACTGTCTCTGCATCTACCTGTATCAGGGAGGAATATGCGAAATATCCGTCAACAGGCTGATGCCTTACAGGCCAGGTATTACCATTATCGGTTGATACATATATATAACCGTCATTTCGTCCACCCGGAGAGGGGATACTGAACAATAAATTTGGCGTCAGCTCACCCTGTTTATCTCTCAGGGTTATGGTGGATCCGTTGCACTGGGTAACCTCCAGATCGGCATGTGATTCCAATTCTGTCCAGGTTTCACCCCCGTCCATGCTTCGTGAGAGCTTCCGGCCTTCATATCTGGAACGGACATTGTACAGCAATGAACCGTCTTTCAGCTCGGTAACCCTTGCCTCACAGGACATACTCCTGGGTTCGGCTTCAAGTATGCTGATAAAGTTCCAGTTCTGTCCATGGTCATCACTTATCCAGATACCAATGGTTTTATCGGTTTCCACACCGTCCCTGTGTTTTCTCATCCCTCCGGGGATAATGAGTCTACCGGCATGGTCACCCATGGTAAGCTGCCTGCCTTCGGAGGAACCGTAATGGGGCATATCATTGTTGTGTTCTACTGGGATCTCTTCAGGCTTGCTCCAGGTTGCACCTCCATCATCACTGTAAACCACATACTGCCGGGAGAATTCCTCACCGGCATCAAAGGTCGCCTGGATGGCCGGCATAGATGCTTCGATTCCCCTTCCGGTAATCGTACTGTAGTCCCACTGATAAACCATATACTTAACAAAAACCCTGTCGATGACCGCATCGTATACCATCCCGTGGCTCTGGAAGGAATAATTGCCATGTTCCGCAGCCAGAATGGGAGAGGACCAATGTTTTCCACCATCATCCGAATAGCGGACTACATAATCCTGTCCCGATCTCTCGGGCCATTCGAGCCGGTTACCTGCATGGCATCCGACCACAATCCTTCCGTTTTTTGTAATGATGGTAACCGGTTCGCGGTAACACTCATACATATCTTTTTCAGGTACACCATCCTTATGCCCGGCTACCCTGGTAATCTCAGCCTCGAAGAGAGGAAATGATTCAGGCCAAACTTCGCTGTAACAGGATTGGAAAAAGCCGGATTGAATCAATATTGCAAGGGCCAGAAATCTTTTGAGCCAGGATTGTATCTTTTGATTTTTCATTGGTGTTTTCTATTTCTGATAAGTATCAAATCTATCCTGATGGCAGCTTTCCTATTCTGTTGCCACCTTAACCCAGTCCACGAGCATTCCATCATCATCCTTGGTTCCATCTTCGGCGAGAGATCTCAATCTCAGGTAGGAGATGCCTGATCCTGTTTCATTTTCCATTTTCAGCACAGTCAGTGGATCCTTGTTCAGGGATACCGCACATTTCCCTTTGTCAACATCCCATTTCATGGTCAGGATCTGCCAGTCTTCTTCAGGAATGCCTTTGCTGTCAAGGGTGAACATGGCAGTCTTCTCGCCTGCAGGATCGTTTGGATGCCTGTGATGGTCGGTCAGGGAGATGGATGTGCCCTTTGAACCAGGGAGTATTTTTATTCTCATGGACAGTTTCCCTTTTCGTTCCATTGGAAAATTCCGGACTGCTGCATCACCGAATATTTCGGGATCCGTTTTACGGATATGGAGGACCTTCCCGCCTTTTGCATCCGGATCGTCCATCAATTCAGGTCCCTGCCAGCGGCCCGGTTTCTGTCCAAGTTTAATAAATGTATAACAGGACCATTTTTCGAGTCCCCCTGAAAAGTCATCGTCCAGGCCTCGTTCATACAACCATTCAGGCGAGATGAGAAACATAGCCCTTCCGCCGCCATATTCTCCCTGTCCGGTTACAAGGATTATTTTTTTCTCTTTCGTAAATGCAGTATTTGGATAGGAACAGCCTGAGTCTCCCCGCTTCATATCGTTCTGATCATTCCGGGTCGGGATTCTGAAAACTTCCCGGAAGCCCTTCCATGATTTTCCGTCATCATCGGAAATGGCCATATGCAGAACGTCCCTGTGGGTATATATTTTTCCAAAACTACTGATGTCGGGATCACCGGTATTACACCATGTCACCACGATCCTTCCGTCAGGCAATTTTAAAAGGTTCGCCGGAGAATTGGAAGTATGGAATATGGAAGCTTTTCCCTCTGACCAGGTTTCCCCCTCATCCTCAGAGAATGACTGGTATAGCCAGCCGTTCTGTGTCCGTATAAACATCATTATTCTCCCATCATTTAACTGAACCAGGTTTGGTTCAACTGCTCCGTAGTTATTTCCGATATAATTTTCAAAGACTGGGGCTACAACCCGTGATTTCGATTCCGTCCATGTTTTCCCATTGTCGTCTGACCAGACAGAGGAACTGAAACAGCCACCATACGGAGGTTTACGCTCCCATATATGCCTGTGAAATCCGAAGATCAACCGCCCGCTTTCAGTTTGTATAAATCCCCTGATCGCACCAATCCTTCCATCGGCAATTTTCTGCAAGGGTTCCCAGTCTTTACCAACTCCGGTAGTTTTGGTATGAAAAACAGAAAGATCAGGTTCCCGGAATACCAGGAGGTGGATATTCCCATCCTTATCGATGAGCGTACGCCTGGGATATTGCCAGATGATGGAATCCTGAAAAATTACCTCAGGTTCAGTCCATGTGAATCCCCCGTCTGCAGATTGAATTGACATAACGCTGTCACTGTAGCGGTTGGGAGCATGATACACCCTTATCATCCCATCATCAAAAACCTGGACTGTGGCCTCGTTAATGGGAGATTCTCTGAGGTAAACAGGCTCGTACCCATGGCCCTCTGCAGGATAGTGCGCAGCGAGATCGTATGTTTCGTAGGAATGGATGGTTTCCTGTCCGCTCAAACTGAACTGTGAGCTCAGGAGAAGTAATATTAAAAAAACATTGTTTTTAACCATCATAAGGATGTAGTTTAAAGTAGCCAATTAACATCTAATTTTACAAGATATATCCCAAGCTGTTTTTTATCCCAGCCTCCTCTATCAAGTTCAGTCACTCCAGGTGGAATGCCCTCAAAAATGATCCCGATATCACCATCCGGAAATTGTACTGCCGTATTATATCCAAACGTCCAACCCGGTGTGATCAATCCCCCGGTCCAGCTTGCCCCCTCATCTGTGCTGATAAAAGCCCCTCCGTTGGATCGGGCCGTCTGCCGAGAATCCTCTGATCCGACTTTAAGTGTTCCGGCCTGTTTTTCAAGAATATATTTATCGGCATTTTCGGGTCCGAGGGGACCGGTATATAATACGGCATTTTTATCGCCGGCCTTGATTGAAAGCAATGAATTATTGCATCCCGCCCAGACATCGGGCAGTGCCATGGTGGGTTCCCCGATAGTGATACCACCGTCAATGCTGGTACAGGTTTGAACCCCGAATTGGCTTTTTTGCTCCCTCCATTGAAATAGGATTGTCCCGTCTTGTAATTCACAGGCCGTAGCCTCGGTATTCCCAATTCTACCATTTTTCGAAAACGCCCAGTATTTCTCCATGGTCATCACTGAAGAAAACACCCTGGATGCTCCCATTTGGTCCGACTCCCCCAGGGACTAGAAGCCTGCCTGCATAATTGCCATGCTGAAGCTGTATTCCATGTCCACCTCCAAACACACAGATACCCGGTTCATCCTCCAGTATGGATTTTGGATTGGTCCAGCTTTCACCTTCATCTTCCGAGAAAAGGACATAATGCTCACAGGGAGTTTTTACCCCAAGCCTGTCCTCCCTTTCCGGTGCATTAAAGATCACGTTTACCAGCAGTACGATCCTTGATTTTTCACTGTCATAGATAAGCGTAGTGGGTAGCAGGCTTTCCATGTCGTAGTCCATTATTCGCCTGGCAGGGGACCAGCTTGTACCATTATCATTACTTGTCCGGCAGATCAGGTCCTGGTGGGCACGGTCATTTTTGGCATCCTGGTCATGGGGACCAAAAACAACAACCAGTGTGCCCTGGTCCGTCATGATTGCATTGGGCTCCCTGATTCCCGCATAACGGCTGTCATCAGCATTTTCAATTTTCGTCTCACCGATTTTGCAGACTGTCGTGAATACCGGTTTCCCGTCATCCTGTTCTGATCCCGGTTGGGCGAAAAGCAGAGTGCCCCCAAGAGGCATGATACAGCTAGCATTAGATTTCTCATCATATAGGATTCAATTATTCCGTTTTGCGATACCATTTATATTCTTCCTTATTAAATACTAAATCCCTGGTTTTATGTAGAGCATCTTCCGAATTAACTGCCGGCAGCCTTTTCGATAGATCGGATTTAATCTCTTTGTACTCATCAATATCTGCAAGGTTTGTCCACTCATTCGGATCCGTGGAATGATCGTATAATTCTTCGCTGCCGTTTTCGTACCGGATATACCTGAATTGTTCTGTCCGGATGGCATGATTGTTTTTTCCATGGGTAGTGATGGCAGCATGCTCCCATTCAGCTTCAGGATTTCTTAAAAGGGGAACAATACTATGACCATCAAGTTCCGGCCTGGCTGGCAAGCCGCATAGTTCGATCAGGGTAGGATAGAGATCCAGCAGACTAACAGGTTTATTGCATATTGATCCGGGAGTGGTGATACCGGGTGCAACAACGATCAATGGCACCCTGGTGGATCGTTCCCAGAGTGTATTCTTATGCCAGTGGTCCTTTTCCCCAAGGTGATATCCATGATCGCTCCAGAGAATGATTATGGTATTGTCCGGATACTCGCTGTTCATCAATCCATCAAGGATCCTCCCAAGCTGCCTGTCACTATGGCTAATGGATGCATAATAGGCCCGGATAGCTTCCTCCCAGAGGTCCAGTTCCACAACCAGATCATGTCCGGAACGACTATCCAGGGCCCGTTCCTTTCCCGGTTTAGGCAGATCTTCCAGGTCATCTTCCTTATAGGGGGGGCGTTTAATACTTTCCAGATCATAGAGATCGAAATACTCCCCGGGAACAAACCAGGGGATATGAGGTTTGAATATTCCTGTTGCAAGGAAAAAAGGGCGATCATGCTTCCTGGAAAGAAAATACCTGGCCCATGATGCCACCTTATGATCCGGCATCCAGGTGTCGGGTACATCCAGTGCTGCCCATTCAAAATTCCTAACGGTAGATTCAGCGAGTGGACCTACCGGCCTGACATCCGGCTGAGGGGCAGGAGGGTAGGAGTAATGGCCCCACCATCCATTTTCCCGGTTTGCCTCATCCCATAAAAAATAAAAATCCCAGTCCCCCGGATTATTAAAACCTATCTGCTCATGATAGGTTTTTCCGCCTCCTTCGACTAAGTACTCATTATTTTTAAAATGCCTTGGAATGGAAACCAACTCAGGAAAACTGGCGAAGATCGGCTGTCCATTGTTGTAAACACCTGTAGTGGAAGGCAAAAGTCCCGTCATAAGAGAAGCCCTGGAAGGATTACAAACGGGTGCAGAACAATGTGCATTTGTGAAGAGCATGCCCATCTCAGAGAGCCGGTCAAGATTGGGTGTCTGCACAACGGGGTTTCCCAGGCAGCCTGTCATATCATTCCAGTCATCGACTGAAATGAAGAGGACATTTGGAGGAGGGGGACTTTCCTGGCATGATGTCATCAGGCATAGGAAAACTGCAAGAATGCTGAAGCTAACTATTGATTTTTTATGCATTGGCTCTGTTAAATTATTGAGAATTTAAATCCTTTAAACTCTCTATCATTTTGCCCTCAGGACACAGATTGCTTTAATTTATCAAAGAGTCCGGGCGTAAAATCGGAGTTTTCCCTGTTGGTATCTTCTGTATCTCCATCTCCGACCAGGGTATTACATTGCACCTCAGGGCCCATTCATTGTAAAGGTTCTCAAGTTCCAGGACCCGATCAGGAAATTTTTCAGCCAGATCATTAATTTCCGTGCGATCGGCTTTCAAATTATACAATTCCCAGTTTCCCGGAAATTCTGAAACCAGCTTCCAATCGCCCTTCCGTACGGCCCGGTTTCCCTCATGCTCCCAGAACAGGGCTTCATGTCCGGATGCCTCACCTCTAAAAACCGGAAGCAGGCTCTTTCCTTCAAGCGGGGTTATTTTATTACCCTTGAATTCTGAAGGATAATTGGCACCGGCAGCATCCAGGCAAGTTGGCATCAGGTCCATGATATGGGCCGGTTGTTCCCTCCATTCATTCCTGGCACTTAAACCCTTGGGCCAGTGCACGATGAAAGGAGTAGAGATCCCACCTTCGTGTACATATGTTTTGTATTTACGAAAGGGGGTATTGCTAAGGTTCGCCCATTGCCCGTATCCCTGGTAGGTATCATCGGGACCCGGCATTATTCCTGGTATGTCTCCTGCAAAAACTTCTCTGCCATCTCTTGTTTTAAGGGGCACATATACCATGATGTTCCAGGGTCTGCCTGAATTCCCTATTTCACCATTCCGGTGCTCAAGATCTTCGCCCCCATTGTCAGATAGAAAGAATATAAGTGTATTTTCAAGTTCACCCTTTTTTTTCAGGGCATCGACTATGTCACCTACTCCATGGTCTACATGGTCAATCATGGCGGCATATACTTCCATCCGGCGCTCTTCCCAATCTTTATTGGGTGCCTCTTCCCATTCACCTGATTTTTCTGTATCCCCAGGTGAAAGTTTCCATTCCGGATTGAGTATTCCCATTTCCAGCATTCGATCATATCTTTCCTGCCTGAGTTGCTCCCATCCCGTTGAAAACCTGCCGCTATAGGTTTCAATAATTTCCTTGCGGGCATGAATGGGCCAATGGGGTGCGGTATAGGCTACATATAGGAAAAACGGATCTCCGGGTTCGGATTCCTCTATAAAACCAACTGCGTTTTCGCTTATGGCTTCCGTATAATAAAAATCTCCCTCTGCCGTGATGGCTTCGTTATCACGCATCAATGTTATTGGGTCCCAGAAACTCCCGGCAGCAATCAGGGTACCATAAAACCGGTCGAATCCGCGCTGAAGAGGCCAGTTATTAGTATCCCCGCTTTCAAAAACGCTCTGGGTGAGATGCCATTTTCCTGACATGTAGGTATGGTAGCCTTCCGTTTGCAAAACTTCGGCAATGGTAAGGCATTGCTTGTTAAGATCTGCGCGATAGCCGGGCAAACCGTAATCAACACTGGTCATGTAACCAAGTCCCGTCTGATGGGGATAGAGTCCGGTCATCAGGCTGGCCCTCGAAGGACAGCAGCGTGCTGCGTTGTAAAACTGTGTAAACCGGATTCCATTGGAAGCAAGTCCATCGAGATTGGGTGTATGGACCTCACCTCCGTAGCATCCAAGATCGGAGTAGCCCATATCGTCGGCCATTATAATAATGATATTGGGCTTCTCCGGGATAAAGCTGCAGGCAGATAAAAGTCCCACAAGCGCTCCCGTTATTATTAAATACAAGCTTTTATGCATAATATTTTATCTGCTGATGATCCTTATTCAATTTCAAGCCCATCCGGGAAACGGGCTCCAACTTCTTTCAGCCAGGTTTTAAGCATGCCAAGCATCTTCTCTGTTTTCCCGGGTTCTGCGAGACTGAGGTCCTTTAATTCCCCAATATCTTCCCGGAGGTTGTAGAGATGGGCTTCATCGAGTTCATAGTAATATACCAGTTTATAGTCACCCATTCTGATGGCTCCTTCCATGCGGCTGTGGGGGTAATGCCAGTAAATGGCCTCCCTTCCTGTCTCCGTTTTATTCCCCAGCAATACATCCTTGATACTGATACCGTCCATATGCTGGTCGGGCTTCAGGGGAGCATTGGCCAGGTCTAACATCGTTGGGTAGAAATCGTTGGAAATCAGGGGCTCAGAGCAGACGGAACCGGCTTCAATTTTACCGGGCCACCGGACAATTGTGGACACTCTTATTCCCCCCTCGTCCAGGTTATGTTTCATTCCTTTCAGGGGAAGGTTGGAGGTCACTGATCCTTTTCCGCCATTATCCGAAGTGAAAATGAAAACGGTATTTTCATCCAGTCCCATTTCCTCTATCGCATCCATTAGCCTGCCCACATTTTCGTCCATATGGTGTACCATGGCAGCATAGTTTGGATTGTTCTGGTAGGCTTTCTCTTCAGGCATTTTTTCAGTCAGTGTGTCCATCCCCATACGGCTAATCTTTTCAGCATATTTTTGTACTACTTCGGGTTTTGCCTGCAGGGGAGTATGCACGGTATGAAAGGAAAGGTAAGCCAGGAAGGGTTTGTCCCTGTTATCCCGGATGAAACGTATGGTTTCGTTAGTCAGGCGATCCGTCAGGTATTCTCCTTCGGGACCATCTTCCATGTGAGTCATGTGATGGGGACTGAAAAACCTTATATGTTTATCATTCCTGACGTCGTCAGGCGGATCAACATCCGGATGTGCAATGGCCCACGCATGCTTGGAATCCAATCCTCCGATGGCGATGTCAAATCCCTGGTGGGCTGCCCAGTGCTCCTGGGCATATCCCAGGTGCCATTTACCGAAATAGCCGGTTGCATAGTCCAGCTCTTTGAGGGCTTCGGCTATCGTAAACTCAGCGAGCGGTAGCTCATGGGTTACGTAGGGAGCATCCCGTTCCGGAGTTATCAGGTAGGTTGTTATCCCGGTTCTTGCCGTGTATTTACCGGTCATGATGGAAGCCCTTGTAGGGGAACAAACGGGTCCCCCGCTGTAAAAATCCGAGAGGACCATCCCCTGGGAAGCCAGCTTGTCTACATTAGGGGTCTCATAGACCACACTACCATTGTAAGAAAGATCGCTCCAGCTGAGGTCATCAACCAGTACAAATACAAAATTGGGTTTCGCGTTCTCTTTACTTTCAGCAGTGCATGCCGGGAGGATGATCCCAGCCAGCATAACCAGGCCAAGGATCAGGGATATTGATTTTAGATTTTTCATGGCTTTTATAGATTATTTTCAAGATCATCAGGGAAGCGGGCGCCAACTTCTTTCAGCCAGGTTTTAAGCATGCCAAGCATCTCCTCTGTCTTCTCGGGTTCTGCGAGACTGAGATCATTTAATTCCCCAATATCCTCCTGGAGATTATAGAGATGGGCTTCTTTGAGTTTGTAGTAATAAACCAGTTTGTAGTCGCCCATTCTGATGGCTCCTTCCATGCGGCTGTGAGGGTAATGCCAGTAAATGGCCTCTCTTCCGGTATCCCTTTTATTCCCAAGCAATACATCCTTGATGCTGACACCATCCATATGTTGTTCAGGCTTCAGGGGAGCATTGGCCAGGTCCAACATAGTCGGATAGAAATCATTGGTAATCAGTGGTTCAGAGCAAGTCGCGCCGGCCTGGATTTTACCGGTCCACCGAATGATTGTGGGTATTCTGATGCCCCCTTCATCGAGGTTATGTTTCATTCCTTTCAGTGGAAGGTTGGACGTCACGCTGCCTTTCCCCCCGTTATCTGAAGTGAAAATGAATACTGTGTTTTCATCAAGTCTCATTTCCTCAATCGCATCCATCAACCTGCCAACGTTTTCGTCCATATGGTGGACCATTGCTGCATAGTTTGGATTGTTCTGATATGCTTTTTCGGCAGGTATTTTTTCGGTGAGGGTATCCATTCCCATGGCATGGATCTTATCGGTGTATTTTTTAACAACCTCTTCTTTGGCCTGCAATGGGGTATGCACGGTATGAAAGGAAAGGTAAGCCAGGAAGGGTTTATCCTTGTTATCCCTTATGAACCGTATGGTTTCGTTTGTCAGCCGTTCTGTAAGGTATTCTCCCTCAGGACCATCCTCCATGAAAGTCAGGTGATGCGGACTGAAAAACCTGAGATGGCCTTTTGACCTGTCCATGTCCGGAGGTTCCACATCCGGATGGGCAATTTCCCATGCCCACGGAAGGTCCATACCTCCGATGGCTGTATCAAATCCCTGGTTTGCGGCCCAATGCTGCCGGGAATATCCCAGATGCCATTTGCCGAAGTAGCCTGTTGCATAATTCTGCTCCTTAAGGGCTTCGGCTATCGTAAACTCATCGAGCGGTAGTTCACTGGTTACATAGGGAGCATCCCGTTCGGGATATAGCAGGTAGGTGGTTATCCCTGTTCTGGCGGTATATTTACCAGTCAGGATAGATGCCCTTGTCGGAGAGCATACGGGTCCCCCGCTATAAAAATCTGAGAAGACCATTCCCTGGGTGGCAAGTTTGTCCACATTCGGGGTTTCATAGACCACACTTCCATTGTAAGAGAGATCGCTCCAGCTGAGGTCATCAACCAGCACAAATACAAAATTGGGTTTCACTTTCTCCTCACTTTCAGCATTGCATGCCGGGAGGATGATTCCACAGAGAATTATAAGCATTCCCGGAATTATTCTTATTCCGGGAATTTTCAGTTCATATTTCGTTTTCATTTGGATTATTTTTTATCTGATACCCAATCAAGCGGAAACTTCACAAAACTGATTTTTTCGTAGGGAGACTCAATTCCATTCTCATAAAAAAGCCCAATCTTTCCGTCTTGTAGAACTGTCAGGCAGCTGTATGCGGAAGGACCTTCATAAACCGTTCTTTTTACGGGCCATGACTTACCATTGTCGTAACTGATGGTGACAGTCATGTTCTGTCTTTTCTTGGGATCTGCCGCGTTTGAGAATATAAGGATATTCTTACCCTTCTTATCCTTGATCCGGATGCAGCTTCCCTGGCAGGTTGGATCCGGAAGATCTTCATGATAACTTATTTCCGACCAGGTTTTTCCCCTGTCATCAGAGGTGACGATCGCTCTTTTACCTTCTCTGTTCGTATTTCTTGCATTCACAAGAAGTTTGTTCTCATCTATTTCCACCAGGGTGGGTTCATTGACACCCGTTCCGATATTACCTGAGATATCCCAACTTTTGCCGTGATCATCGCTGAAGAGATAGTACGAATAGAAATGTTCAAAATCAAAGACCGTAATAGGGACGATCAGACGACCATCACTCAGGACGGTACCCCTACCGGGTCCTGGCCACATTGAATGCCAGCCTTCCTTTTTAAGCCCATGCTCCACAACCTGGGGAATTGACCAGGTAATGCCTTCATCATCGCTGAATACGTATTGAAGTGAAAGGTGTCGTTGTTTTGCATTCCCGCCTTCAGGGACATCATTCCTTCCAGGACAGTATGTATAGAAAAGAAATACCCGACCGGTTTTGGCATCCTGGATAAGGGATGGATCGCCGGCTCCCTCCTGGTTGGCAAAATTAACAGCCGTAATTATCTTTCCCCAGGTCTTTCCATTGTCCGTGCTCCGCTTTACCATCTGGTCGATGTTGTTGGGGACATCTCCACTCCTGTCTACCCTGGCATCACAGGCCGTAATAACTGTTCCGGAACTTAATGTGATCATGGCAGGAATGCGAAACTCATGCACCCCCTCGGTGCCACCGATGAAGATGTCGTTAGGTTCAAGGGACTGGCCTAACAATCCTGATGCCGCTATACCGGAAATAACAAATGCGAAGAGGCCATTAATAATGTTTCTTGTTTTCATGATTTTCCTTTCATATTTATATTATTTATCTAGGGTTTCTATCCATTCCAGGTTCAGGTTTGCCAGCTTGATTTCAAGCCTTTCACCATTGAAATCATATTCAGCGAGCATGCCAATACTTCCGTCAGGCATTATAGCCAGGCTTGAATAATCAAATGCCTGCTCGTGAAAAACTTTATGAACCGGCCATGTTTTTCCATCATCGTAGCTCAGGCAAAACTCGGCTTTTCCTCTTTTTCTTCCATCCACACGGGCTGTGACCCCAACATGAATAATCACTCCCGGCTTTTCATCATCTGCCCACCTATACCTGAGTAAGGGTGACATGCAACCGGTGTCTTTGAGGGATTTTTCCTTGTAAAGTTTCGTCCATGTTTGGCCACCATCCCGGCTGAAGGCAAGTCTTCTGTACCCGGATGAATTGCGGGTACTGAGCATTACTCCTCCATCCTCGAGCTCAACCATTTGAACCTCACCACCGGAACCATCATCATCGGGTGGCGCCAGCTCACCATGATGCCAGGTTTTGCCATTATTATCAGAATAGAGAGAGTAGATGAAAGTCTCCTTTGTCTTTCCTAGCATAAACTGTTCCTGCATGGGAATAATAACCCGGCCGGTATGGTTTCCTCTTGTAATTGTAATACCCGTACCCGGTCCGCATATGGAGGCGATGGTGTTTTCTCCGGATTTAACAATATCTGTTAGTTCACGGGGATCTGACCAGGTCAAACCATCATCATTGCTCGTGACGATATAGACACGTTGAATCAGGTCTCCTTTCAGACCCGGTTCAACCATTTTGACCCCATGAGATTTCATCTGCCGCGTATGCCGCTTTTCAGGGAAATATATATAGCACAGAATGATGGTTCCGTCGCTGGCCTGAACCAGGACAGGGTTCATTGTAACATTATCTCCAGCCTGGGTTATGACCACAGGATCCTCCCATGTTTCCCCGCTGTTTGTGCTTCTCATCAGTACCAGGTCGTTTTTCGCATGATCATTGTTCATATCCTCCCTTCCTTCTGCCATGGCAAGCAAAACATTGTTTTTTGTTACCAGGAGTGATGGGATTCTGTAATTATGATACCCCATCCCGTCTTCAAGTGGTTTGAAAACCGGCTCTGCATTATAAAATGGTTCCTTCTGGCCGTTGGATGATTTTTGTGCATACAAATTCATTCCAGCAAGAAGGCAAATTATTATGGCTGCAAGGAGACTGGTTTTTCGGATTATCATTTAGCTGTTTTTGAATGATTTCTTTAAAACTTTATTTACCAAATTTCGTTTTGGCTTCATTCTTAAACCGTTCAGTTGCCTTATTAAGACCGTCAAGTATTTCATCCGTGCTTTTTCCCGAGCTGCTTCTTGCGACCTGTATCATGTTATTGTTTTCATTTGAATCCATAAAACGGGAGGCCTCCAGGATTTCCTCCTGGTCTTCCTCAGGTATAACCAGAAATCCATGTTTATCTGCATGGATCAGTTGACCCGGTTGGACTTTCCTTCCAAAAACCTCTACCTCACAATTCCACTTTACGGAAGTACTCCATGCATGTCCCACACAAAGTCCCCTTGCAAGTGCTTTAAATCCTGCATTGTTCATTTCATCTGTATCACGGATCCCTCCATCTGTTATTGTGCCAACACAGCCAAGGGCCCTGTGAATATTACTGTTTACCTCTCCCCAGAATGAACCATAGATTACCGGTTTATCCAGATCCTGTACGACAACGATCTTTGGTCCGGGTACAGATGCCATATATTTCCTGTATTGTTTGAGGGAATCAGGATTGTTGGTTTTATACTTCCTATTACCCGGTTCTATAACCACTGTAACAGCATAGCCTACCATCGGACCCATCTGGGGCATGAAATCTATTACAGGTTCAAGATTAAATCCATCCCTGCCGATATTCTGTTCTGTAATTTGCTCCCAGCCGTTATATATAGTGGGAGTATTCCAGCGCTTTAACTCCAGTAAATCAGCATGTGATAATTTTCTATTCATTTTCTTACCGGTTTATTAATTCATTAATATGGACTTTCTCGAATACCAGGTCAGCCTGGCTTCCTTCATAGAGAATCCCGATATGCTCATCATCGATCCGGGTCATGGAAGGATATCCTCTTCCCCGGCCTTCATCCAGCAGAAGCCAGTATTTTTCGGGCCAGGTTTTCCCGTCATCGGTGCTCATTTTTATGGTCATATGATGCCTGCCTTTGATGGAATTCGGATTAACAAAAAGTACCAGCTTCTGTTCTTCTCCGTTTACCAGGAAGGTCCCTTTGATGAGTGAAGCGTTACAAACCGGCTCAACCAGTGAGGATCGCGAGGTGGGATGTATCTCCCATGTTGTTCCAAGGTCCCTGCTTGTATAAACCGATCTTGATCCTCCCCGGTTATCACGCATATTGAGCATTATTGAACCATCCTCCAGTTCAATTAGCTGCGCCTCTGTGGTATTGGGTTTTGCACCTGTACCTATGGACCAGTTTTTGCCATGGTCCTTACTCCATACTATGGTGGAGTGGGGCATTTGTTCATGGTCCTTAAACTGGGCAGGAAAAACAATGGTTCCGTCTGAAAGGGTAATCCCCTTGCCTGGTCCCTGTAAAAGGAGGTACCATGCAGGATCCTTGATGAATGATGTAATGTTTACGGGTTCCGACCATGTCTTGCCATCATCCTCTGACTTCACAAGTACAAACTGGCTGGTTTTGACGGGATCCATTCCCGGACGGGAACTGTGCCAGTTCCTTTTTCCCGGCGTTCCATGGGCCCAGACAGCCGCTACCCAGATTGTACCGGTTCCACGGTCTACCAGTACGGATGGGTCTCCGATGCCATTTTCATCTTCCGGTTTGTCGCCCCATGTTCCCATGTCCATAATTACCTTCATGGGCTCCCAGGTTTGTCCCCCGTCCGTACTCCGGCTCATGCCCACATCGACATCCGCCTGGAGATCGACGGGTCCGTTGTAGCGATTATCATACACAGCAATCAGGGTGCCCTCATTCGTAGTTGCCAGTCCCGGTATACGATAGGTATCCACCCCATCTTCCCCATGCCGGCGCAGGGCGATCCCAATACGGTTCAGGTAAGCAGGAACCGGTGTGACCGGTTCCAGTTTGACCTCTCCCTCCAGTTCAATATGTTCGCATAGGACCCCTATCCTGTTTAACAGGTTCGCCTCCCCGGATATTTTCAACGAGACCCAAAAATAATTGTCACCTTTCTTTAGAGCCTGTCTGCTAGGGAAAACAAGTACTGGTTTGGCAGGAGTAGGTTCTCCCAATGGGACGGCATCCCTGAAATCAGATCTGCTGCCTGAAAAGTAGATGGCCATATCCGAAATGTCCTTCTGGGAATTGGTACCAACAGTACGGAGGGAAATCCCGGTCAAATCAGGAAAGTCATCTCCATCGGCCTTAACATTGATCCTGAGGACCGGATTCTTCTGTTTCCCAATCAGAACCGGAATGGTATCCTGCTCCACAAATACTTTGATGCCTGAAGGTTGCTTTTCGGTCCTGTTGTCAGAGTGTAGATGGCCTGCCGGGATAAGCAAGCCTGTTATCAATATAATCGCTGCAGAATATAAACTATTCATTGTTTTTGTTTTTTGTTGCCAGTGCATCGGTTTCTTCCAGCCTGATCCTGACACTCATGATATAGGGTGCTTCCCCTTCTCTCCAGTGCCCGTAGGTAGTAGCCAGAATGGTGCCATCCGGGAGCCTTTCGAGGGCGGGGTATGCACAATCGTACCCTTTCGTATTGTCCTTGATACGGATTCGATACTCTCCCCGGTTTCCTTCGACCAGGTCCTCATACCTGCCCACCCATGCTACCCAGTCCCCTTCCGTAGGAGAATCCGGTTGTGTATTGGGACTTCGATCACGGAAGCTGACTACCAGCCTGCCATCCTGTCCGTAAATACACTGATGCCGGTCACCAGTCACAGTGCTGGGAAGCTCAATCGGATCGGTCCATGTTTCTCCCTCATCATCTGAGAAAATGACAAGGGAATTTGCAACCCTGAGGTTTTCCCGTAACAGCATGGCTATCTGTCTGCCATCCGGACTCCGGACCAGTCCTGGTTCACAGGGACCGACATCTTTCCGGGTAATGATCCCTTCCGGTTTGCTCCAGGTCTGCCCGCCATCCTTTGAAATGGTTTTGTAGATGGTCCGGATACCCGTTCGCTCAAGTTGGTTCTGGATAAACCTGCCATCGTCATGAAAAAGTGCCATATGGGTTCCGTTTCTGAGTCTTATCATGTCAGACATAACCACGACCCCTCCCCAGTCCCCCATCTTCTCGAGTTCCGTCCAGCTGCACCCCTTATCTTCTGAAAGAGCTCTTCTGGCCGGATATAATCCTGAGAACAGAATAAGTCTTTTTCTACCTTTGTTGTCTTCAATGGGATAGATAGTGGGTACCTCCAGGGATGTCTCCCACGATAGTGGGGTGGCCAACCTCTCCGACCATGTGAGTCCGCCATCTAAACTCCGTTTCATGACAATGGCGCCCCGGCCATGGCCTTTCGGATAGACTGCGATGATGGTCTTTCCGTCATCAAGCAGGACAGTTGTCGGATGTCCGAGATACTGTCCAGACTCTTTGTCAACAAGGACCTGCAGATCTGTCCTTTCACTCAGGTCAACGAAAGGTATATCATAGCCTTTGAGTCCGGGTACAATCCTGCTGCTATCCGGAAGAGGCTTTAAAATTCCGAGGGGGCCTATGTTTTCGTAGGCTTTTCCCGCTTCTTTGTCCCCGGTTTGACCGGTGCATGCTGTGAAGTAACTGATGAATCCAAGAAGGCAGATGAATTGTTTCATTAATCCGGAAGATTTGTTTATCTGTTCGATGCTGGTATCTGAAATTATTCCGCAAGCATAACGGTTAAGGAATCTTTAGTTAATGTGAGAATCTTGTAACTTTTCCTGCTGAAAAAAAGAGTGTTTTTACCATTCGTGAGATAGTATTCTACTGGTTGTATTTGAAATCCGATTGGGTAATCATTTTTTTGATAAACACCTGAGCGAACCAGCTGGTTGTTCTCCTTAAATGTCCATTGCAAATACATACAGTCATTAGTGTGTTGCCTTGAAAAACTGATCACTCGATCAATAGCAATAGTATATTTATCACCGTCATTATTAAACCAGTCACCCAGAATCATTTTCGTAGTATCCATCTGAGCAGAAACAGCAGCGCACAATAGAATTAATAATGCTGTGATAAATACAGATCTCATGCCTTGAAGAGTTTACTTTTCGTTGTCATCATAGAAATAGTAGGGATATTTCCACTCAAAATCCGGGTCCTTGGCATATGCAGTGCCATATGTCCTGAACACTGAATCCACCTCCCTGGTATACCGTGCCAATTTCAGCGGATCAGCCAAAGGGTCTTTTGTATCCTTTTGCCATTTTTCCATTGCCTTAATAAGTCCGGCCATAATTTCATTATATGTCGGGTCGTCGGACAGATTGTTGAATTCAAGCGGATCTTCCTGAAGATCATATAATTCGTACTCGGGCGGTTTTCTCCAGGTCTGGTAGGCCTGCTGGACTTCCGGACTGGCTGATTCGATTTCGGAGATCATCGTACCACCAGAAAAATGAGATTTTCTAAATAAAGCATAGCGTGCGAATTTTGGATTTTCCCTGTCCCTCAATGGATTGTGGATAAGCTTATAACGTTTATCCCTGACTGATCTCTTTGGGAAATAGAAGAATGCTGCAGATCCGGAACCATCTGCATAGATATAATCGTGACCTGAAGCGCCCTCTTCGCCGATGATCAGGGGCACAAGAGATTTTCCGGGTAGACCATCATCAGAATTTATTCCGCATGCATCAAGAATGGTCGGCAGAAGATCTATAGTAGAGGTCAGCTCTTCAGTCCTTAATCCCGGTTTGGAATTACCAGGCCATTTCACGATCAGAGGTATCCTCAGTGCTGCTTCATAGTTGCTGCATTTTCCTCTCGAAAACTGGGCTCCGTGATCTCCAAGATAGAGTATCAACGTGTTTTCAGCTTTACCGGAAGCGACCAGTTTTTCCAGCAACATCCCTACTGCTTCATCAAGACGGTTCATACAGTTATAATAGTTGGCCGTATACTCCCGAAGCCTTTTACTGTCTGCTCCCTGGAAGGGAATAGGTTCAACCTCATCTCCCTCAATAGTAATCGCCGGCATGCCCTCTACCTGTTTTTGAACCGGATAATGTGCATCAGGGAAATTCACCATCAGGAAAAAGGGTGCATTAGAAGCGTTCATGAATGTATCTGCAAATGCGGCATAGGAGGGAAGGTTCTTCTTTGCAAAATTCGACCCTTTAATGGGATGAAAATCCCACGGAACAGCCGACTCGGGATTGATATGGATCTTCCCGAGGCAGCCTGTACGGTACCCTGCTTCCTTCATGAAAACCGGCAATGTCTTGAAGGATTTGTGCATCCTGAATTTATGGGTAGCCAGTCCAATTTGCCCGTTCTGATGGGGAAATAATCCAGTGTAGATAGTACTTCTTGAGGGACTGCAAACAGAGTAGGTTACGAATGCGTTTTCAAAAAGCACCCCATCCTCCGCAAGTCCATCCAGGTTGGGTGTTGTAACATAATGGTTTCCATAGCATCCCAGGTCTGGCCCATTGTCCTCAGAGACAATCAGCAGGATGTTCGGCCCGGGAGAATCTGTTGCCGTATTACAGGAAGCCAGCGCAAGGCCTGCAATGATGATCACAATTGTTTGTAGTCTTGTCATGTCAGCATTATTTGGTTGTATCTTCTTCAAAAAGCCAGTCCATCGAAAATTTCACAAGCATTATATCCTTATGGTCCCGGGCTTCATAAAAAAGCCCGATGCTGCCATCCCGGAGTTGCATGAGACTGGAATAGGCGAAAAGGTCGGGGACAATGAGTTTTCTGTGCGGCCAGGTTTTTCCGCCGTCCATGCTAACGAAAACCACCCCGTTCTGTCTTTTTTCCTGCGAGCTTAATTTTTTACCCTTGTATTCTTCCAGTGTGTTTTTCACCTCCGGGTCGGGTCCGACCGGACCGGCATAGAGCAGCCATTCCCGTTTTTCATATTCCACGGTGATTATGCTTGCATTACAGCTGATCGAGGGCAGGTCCGGTACCGGTTCAAAAGCATCCCAGGTCAATCCCCCGTCAAAGCTCCTGGATTGCCATCTCTGGCCTATTCCTGAATTCCGTTCATTCATCAGAAGGCTGCCGTCGGAGAGTTCGGCAATGGAATTTTCGCAGGGTGTCAGCCTTTCATGGGGATTAGGCACCACTGCACTGCTTTGCCATGTATCCCCGTGATCATCACTGTACCAGGCAAAGACCCTTTTGTGGGGCGGGACAAAGTCCCCTCCGGGAACGATAAGCCTTCCCTTATGCGGTCCCCTGGAAAGTTGAATTCCTTCCCCTGAACCATAGACCTGAACAACAGAATCTGCTTTTACCGTGTGCGTTATCTCACGGGGTTCACTCCAGGTAAGTCCTTCATCATCACTGTAAATGGAATACTCCCTGTTTTTCAGGCCTTCCCATGTTTTGCGGCTTTCAGCATCGGTAAAAGGCCATTGAAATACAGTATAAAGACAGATGATCCTGCCCGTTTCCCGGTCATAGACTGCCGCATTCGGACAGATGGATTTTTCACCGTATGTTGCCATCAAAATAGGCTCTGACCAGGACTCGCCATGGTCTTCGCTGATCTTGCATACCAGGTCCTGTCCGGATCGGTCCGACCACCTGCTCGCGTTCCTTCCCTGGACGATTACGACAATTTTACCTGAACTGCTTAACAGGATGTTCTGTTCCCTGAACTGGGCATACTTTTCTGAATTGTAACCCACTATGGGTTCCTCGCCCTCAACAAAGACCGGATAACTCTGAGGATCTTTACCCTTTTTCACCCCGGTCCCGATGCATCCTGCCAGGACCATCAGGGAAAAGATCAGCAGAACAGGCATGTTATAAGATTTCAGCAGAAATTTAACCAATGCCATGTGTTTATTGTTTTGCCAATTCATCCAGTTCTTCCAGCTTGAACCGAACACTCAGGATGTAGGGTTCCTCACCTTCATCCCAGTGCCCGTATGTGGTTATAACAAAGGTTCCATCAGGCAGTAATTCAAGAGCGGGGTAGGTAGTATCCCAACCTTTTTTATTGTCCTTAAGCCTTATCCTGTATTGTCCTTCAGTTCCCTCAAGTATATCCTGGTAGGTACCAATCCATCCTGCCCAGTCGCCTTCCGTTGGACTTCCAACCTTGTATTTGCTGGCCACTTCATCCATATTGGCAATTTCTTCCTGCCTTGCCAGCCCGCCTACTTCCCCTCGTGCTGCACTGACATCCCGGAATGTTGCCAGGATCCTGCCATCCGGTGAATATTTCAATACATGCCTGTCGCCGGTCAAAGCATTGGGCAATTCCCTGGGTTCGGTCCAGGTTTTCCCTTCATTGTCAGAAAAAATTACGTGAGAGTTTTTTCTCCTTGCATTTTCCCTCAGGAAAACGGCCAACTGGTCCCCCTCGGGGGAGCGTATATATCCGGGCTCACAAAGATGAATCTCTGTTGATTTAAATATTTCCTCCGGGAATGACCAGGTAAGTCCCCCGTCCTCTGAAACGGTTTTATAAAGTGTCATCAGGCTGGATTCATTTTCTTCTCTCCATGCCTGGAATTTTTCCATTCCATCCTCTGTAAAGAATCGCTGGTCATCGTGGAACAGGGCCATGTAATGCCCCTTGCCGGTCTTTAGCGGGAACAGGCAACCCATGACAACGATTCCACCCCAGTCGCCCACGGGTTCGATCTCGCTCCAGGTGGTCCCGTCATCCTCGGATACGGCCATCCTGGTCGGGTATAATCCGGAAAACATGATCAGGCGTTTGATTCCTTCCGCATCCTCCACACGGTAAATGGTAGGAACCTCCTTGGAGGTTTTCCAGGATTCCGGAGTCGGAAGCCGCTCACTCCATGTTAATCCTGCATCGGTACTGCGTTTCATTACGATGCCCCCCTTGCCGTGTCCCTTGGGATACACACAGATCATGGTTTTGTTGTCTTCCAGCAGTACGGTTGTGGGGTGGCCAAGGTATTGACCTTTTTCACGGTCAACAATTACCTGTCTCCCGGTATCATCATTAAGGTCAATGATTGGTATGTTTACATAGTTCGGGCTAATGGTCTGGGTTTGTCTGATTAGCGACGGACTAAAACTCATGAAGTTGATTTTCCTGTACCTGTCTGTCTCGTAAAGCAGGCCAATCTTTCCATCGGCAAGGCTGGTCAGGCAGCTGTATGCAAATCCCCCCGGTACAAGCTCCCGCGAATAGGCCCATGTTTTCCCGTTATCCACGGATATCCTTACTGTGCCATTTGTCCGCTGCTTCTTATTCGCCGGACCGGAATAGACCAATTCATCCTCATGACTGATTATGGAACCCATACAATTCACCCCGGGAAGTCCGGGATCAAGTTGCATATTATCCCAGGTGATCCCGCCGTCAAAACTCCGGGAGATCTTCCGGTACTGTCCCCCCTGGTTCCTGGCATTGAACAGCAGTGTACCATCCTGTAGTTCTACAACCTGTGCTTCGTTCCCATAACCCAATAAACCTTCATGAGGAATGCGGTCACTCAGCTGCAGCGTCTTACCGCCATCATCACTGTAAGCAATCCTGTTTCTCCAGGTCCTTGATCCTTCTCCCTCCGGAGGTACGGTTTCATACAGGGGAAAGACAATGCGGCCTATGTGTTCAGAATGAACCAGCTGAATAGCGCGCCCCGGGCTTCCAACGCTTACGATGTTCTCTTCACGGACCATTCGTGTAATTTCTCTTGGTTCTGACCAGGTCTCTCCATCGTCATCACTGTGAACAAGGAAAGATTTAGTGGTCCTGGGAGTCTCATATCCGGTATCAGCCCTTTTGATCCACCCTGAATTCCGGGCATGATAGCCGTAGGGGAATCGCTGGTACATCAGCAGTATCCTGCCCGATTCAAGTATCACCGCACAAGGATCGTTCAGTGAATTTTTCCCGTCTTCAGCGATCATTTGTTCGGCATTCCAGCTGAGACCATGGTCAAAGCTCCTGCGAAGTACAATATCATTCTGGGCATGATCATGGAGTCCGACTCTTTTTTCAGCAAAAGCAAGCAGGGTCCCTTCATCGGTGGTAACCATGGAAGGTATCCTGTACCCAAAGGTGTCCGTCGCTGATTCTGTATATTCAAATACAGTTACGGATGGTGATTCTTCTGGTGGAGAAGTACACATGGCAAGCAAAAGAATCATCCCTAAAAGTACCGTCGGGGGAAGCTGTTTTTTTATCATATGGATTAGTTATTAAGTTGTTCAATAATGATATCTTTCAGCATAGTAGATAAAACTTCGTGCCATTGGTCATTCGGGTGCATACCATCCAGCAGCAGGTCCTCGATTTCTTGTCCCTCAACAGAAGCATATTCCTCGAACAGACGCCACTGATCAATCAGTGGGATGTTTTCTTCCTTCGCTATACGCCGCGCTATTCCAGCATATTCGGCTGATCTTTCATAGCGCCAGTCCTCATACTGTGATGCAATGGCATTCGGGGTCATCAGGATCACCTTGACCTTTCGATCACTGAGAGTCCGGATCATGAACTGAAGATTAGCCCTGTAATCCTCTTTGGATATCCTGGACTTTCCTTCTCTATTGTCCACCCATGAATCATTCAGCCCCAAGGAGATAATCACCACATCAGGATCCCTTGAAACTACTGATGTATCAAATCGGTCAAGTGCATGGGGAATATTATGACGCCTGTTATCACTTAACCGGCCTGTGTGACTCCCGCCTATACCTTCATTAAATACCAGATTATCAATGCCTGCATCTGATAATTTTTCGGGTAATCTCTGAGCGTACACTCCTGTAATGGTGTTCCTGCATGCAGTGGTCGAGCTGCCAAATGCCACAATACGAACCCTGCTCCCTGATAGTTCATCCCTCGGAATACTCGCCCCCGTGAATCTTATGCAAAAAACTGAACTGTCAGGCCTGATCGACGTGCTCCGAATGGTTATCCTGTTTAGCATTAATGGCTCCCCGTTTTTAGCAAGCCTTATGGTCTGAAGGGCTGAATCAAGAAAAACCTTCAGACTGGTATTTGACATATTCCATTCAAGTCTGACCTGGTGTGATTGCCCGCTGATGATTTTCCGGGGATAGTATTGGCGGATAATCCTGAAGGGATAGTTGAAAACAACCACCGAAGAATCTTCAGTGGACTCCCCTGAGAGAGATATTACTCCCTCGCTATATTTCTGGCATTCCAGTGTGAGTCTGATTGATCCGCTTGCAGATCCAGGAAAGATTATGCTTACAGGGGTATTGGAATCTGCCAGTCCGAGCCTTATGACCTCTTTCGGGAAACCTTTTTCCTCCCGGCAGGAAAGGCAACTGCAGATGATTGGAAAAAGTATGAATGTAAGCAGGTATTTTAGTCTGACTTTCAGCAACATCTTTAATTATCTATATCTGCATTCATAGACGGGAATTGGAGTTATTAAAATTCAGCAGAAAATATGAGTTCTGTAGAAAGCAATCTTTCAACCATGGATACAAATGTTACAAGTTCTGAATAATTGTATAAAAATCAGACACATTTGTTTCGGAATACGGTGAGTTTCAACATCCTTCCTACATGAGAATTTAGTACTTTTAACATGATGGCAAATAATCAAAGACTTGTAATAGTAGGGGCTGGTTCTATAGGCCGGCGACACGGCCGTTTACTTGCCAGGAGAAAAGATATCTCAGTTGAGTTCTGCGATACAGATCCCCGGGCTTTACGTGAAGCCATGGATGAATACGGAGCGGTTCACGGGCATCATTCCTTTGATCGGATGCTTGAATCGAAGCCAGATATGGTCCTGGTGGCATCGCCCCATGAATGGCACACTGAACACACCATCCGGGCCCTCGAGGCCGGGGCACATGTCCTTTGTGAGAAACCCATGGCAGACAGGATTGACAAGGCCCGTCAAGTCATCGAGAAACAAAGGTATATTAACCGGGTGCTGGTCTATGGTTTTTCCAACCATTTTCATCCAGGCATAGTAAAAACCCGGGAAATAATCAACAGTGGATATCTGGGGGAAATTCTTTATGCCCATTTCCACGTGGGTACCTACGGCACACTTGTGAATTCACGTTCACGTTACCAGGCCGACATGGAAGCTGCCATACTCATGGACTATGTACACCAGCCGGATTTATTATATTGGATGCTGGGTAAAAGTCCGGCAGGAGTCTACGCTTCAGGCAGCCTTGGTGGAAACCTTGAACTAAGATCAAATCCAAATTCTATAACTTTATTACTGGATTACAGAGGTCCCCTGAGGGCAAGTATTCATTTGAATTATGTGCAATATCCCGACCGTTACCACTTCGAATTTCTGGGAGATCTTGGCTGGGTATACCTTGACCTGATTGCCAATATCCTATACAAGGGGGATAGAAATAAGGAAAATGTAAGCAAAGTAAAAATCAAGGTCGAACGTGACAGCATATATGAATCAGAACACCAGGCTTTTTTTGATGCCATTGCCGGAGAGCGGTCCCCCGAAAGCACAGCGGAAGATGCATTGCAATCAATGATCGTCCTGGAGGCATCCATTCAGTCATGGAAAAAGAAAATGCGTGTAGAAACTGAGAAAATTTAACAATTCACTATGAAAAACAAGCATTTAAGCAACCAGAAGATGATGGTATTGGGGATGATGTCATTTTTCCTGATCCATTTATCATGTGGAAACCAAACAAACAGCTCCGCTGAGGAGAATAACACTCCTCAAACTGTATTGGAATTAAATCCATCGGACGATAATCCAAGGAACGGAGAGGGAGATTTCATCACATTAAAGGATGGGCGGATCCTCTTTATATATTCTCATTTTACGGGAGGAGCCGGTGACCACGCTACAGCTATTCTTGCCGGCCGGTACTCCGATGATGGGGGGATAAGCTGGAGTGATGAGGATATAAAATATTTTTCGAATGAGTCGGGCTTAAATCTCATGAGCGTTAGTCTTTTGAGATTAAACAACGGGGAGATTGCACTGTTTTACCTGCAAAAAAATTCAGTGACGGATTGCCTGCCCATAATGCGGATCTCCAATGATGAGGGTTTGACCTGGGGGGAAGAAATTCTGTGTATTAATGATAGAACCGGGTATTTTGTACTGAACAATGACCGGGTAATTCAGCTGGAGAATGACAGGCTGATTGTCCCTGTATCCCAGCATTCATGGCCGGGTATGGAATGGACAGGTACCGGCCGCATCCTGGCCTATTTTTCAGATGACAATGGCAGGTCATGGGAAGCGGGAGAAGAAGTGGCAAATCCCGATGACGTGACCCTCCAGGAACCCGGTGTTGTTGCCCTGAAAGATGGAAGGACTATGATGTTCATGCGCAATAATTCCGGATTTCAGTATATTTCATTCTCTGCTGACAACGGAGAAACATGGTCCCCTGCTGAAGCCAGCAATATCCGTTCACCCCGGTCCCCTGCTACCATCGAACGCATACCTGCAACGGGTGATTTATTAATGGTATGGAATAACAATGGTGGAGAAATTGAGGCCATTGCCGGGAAAAGGACCCCTTTCAATACAGCCGTCAGCAAAGATGAGGGCAAAACCTGGCAGGTAATCAGGACCCTGGCGGATGACCCTGACGGATGGTACTGTTATACAGCCATGGAATTTGCAGGTGATTACGTCCTGCTGGGTCACAGTGCGGGGAACAGGAAGGAGAACAACGGTCTGGCAGTTGAGCATATCAGCAGATTAAGTCTTGACTGGATTTATAATAAGTAGAGGTTATACAAATCACATTTAATTATTATTGTATACCGGAATGGCAAAGAAAGTCACAAATCAAAAAGCTTCAGACAACACTTATTATCATCCTGACTTCCACACTGCTTTAAACTATGGGATAGATTATTTGCATAAAAATTTTGGTGAGGAATCGGTCAGGGAATACCTGAGGCAGTTTGTCAATTCATATTATACCGTATTGAAAAAAGACTTAACGGAAAAAGGATTGTCTGCTGTTAAAGAGCATTACGAAAAGATATACCAAATTGAGAATGCGGTATTCAATATGCACTTTTCAGATGATGACCTGATCATACATCTTTCTGAGTCCCCGGCTGTGATGCACATGAGGGCGGGGGGCCATCCTGTTTCACCTTTGTACTATGAAACTGTCTCAACGGTCAATAAAGAGATTTGTAAGAATACAATCTATGATTGTGAAATGGTCGAATATAATAATGAGAATGGATCATATCAAATCCGATTTTTTATAAAGCCAAAATGATATCGTGTACAGATTTTATTCCAGCCTATAATGAGCTTTTCAGGTTCATTGAAGAAAAAAAGGACAAAGCTGCAGTAACAAGTTTCTGGGAGTATTTGTCGGATACCTTTTTAACAAACCTGAGAGACCATGTCGTTGAACGTGGAATAGAGGGATGCTGGATTTATTGGAGTAAAACGCTCAAAGAAGAGGCCGCGGATTTTTCAATGGAGTTGGATGAGGAAGCAGAGGAATTTACCATTACCATGCATCATTGTCCGTCCAAGGGAAGGCTTCTTGAGGATAAACAGGTTGAACCCTATCGGGATTATTGTGAACATTGTGATGTGCTATACCGCAGGGTCCTTGAGCCATTGGGTTACAAGTATGATCTGGATCGATCACGGACAGATTTTGCCAGATGCCGATTAACGGTTAAACCGAAGAAGAGCTAAACAGTAGAAACAGTTTACCGCCTGTGTGCATGCATTTATTTATAAATTCGAATCAAGAGTTGAAAACTATACTGGAATACATTAAGGATCATGAAAACTAAGTTTCTAAAATCAACAGTACTATTCTTGTTAATTTTTTGTTTCATTCTCTTATCTTCTTGTAAGGAGGTATGGGGGCAGGATGCAATGAATCATAAACATAAAGGAAAAATCACGTCTACCGGATATTGGATAGATCACAGAGCTGAAGAGATTCCTGGTCTCAAAACAGGTCCGTTTGTTCGTTTGTCAAATGGGAATATTCTCACGATTGAAGGGAATATGAGTTGTACTAGTCAGGATGAAGGTAAAACCTGGACAAAGCACCCAATTTTTAAAGATACAAGCAGGTTTGATATACGTGTTGAACGGGTGCTGTTCAGAACCAGTAATGGTACAATCATTCTGGCTTTTGCCAATGATAAGGAAAGGGCAAACTGGAACTGGAATAAAGATATTGCTGATTCACCGGGCGCAATGCTTCCCACTTATGCTATTCGCAGTCTGGATGAAGGAAAAACCTGGCAAGATTTGCAAAAACTCCATGAGGAGTGGACAGGCGCGAACCGGGATATCATTGAGACAAAAGAGGGAAATATTATATTTACTTCGATGATGATGCGACATAATCCCGGTCATCATACAGTAGTTACATATACCTCAAAGACCAACGGGTTTAACTGGATTAGATCAAATGTAATCGATTTAGGAGGTGTAGGACATCATAGCGGTGTTACGGAAGCGACCATCGAGCAACTTAATGATGGCCGGATATGGATGTTGATGCGCACAAACTGGGGTGTTTTTTGGGAGGCATATTCGGAAAATGAAGGATTGACATGGGAGAGATTTAAACCCACGAAGATTGATGCCAGCTCTGCACCGGGATTGTTGACAAGACTACAAAGTGGTCGCTTGTTCCTGGTTTGGAACCGTGTTTATCCGGAAGGAAAAAATAGCTATCCTTTAAGCGGTGGTGATGGCGTGCATTCTGAGGTTGCTCATAGCAATAACCGGGAAGAATTGTCTATTATGTTTTCCGATGATGATGGCAACACCTGGAGCAGCCCTGTTGTAGTTGCCCGTATCACACCTGAAAGCAAAGTAAAAAGGTTGGCTTATCCTCGTATTTTTGAAGCATACCCGGGTGAAATATGGATAACAACCACCTATTCAGGCTTTGGAGGTTATTTGAGCATTAAACTTTATGAGAAAGATTTTTAGTTAAATTACAAATTACGATGACCATAAGACAGATATAGCAATGACTGCACGAAAAATGGAAGATGGGTTCTATCCTGCACTTGGTACCCCAACGGATAAAGAAGGAAAACTGAATGCCGACAGTTACAACAAGCAAATTGAATTGATGCTTGATGCAGGAGCAAGCGGGGTCCTTTGCATGGGTTCAATGGGAAAAATGTCAAGTATCAGAGATGGGGAATATTCCAACATAGCAAAAGTATGCACAAATACCGTTTCCGGAAGGGTACCCGTAATGGTGGGTGTTATGGATTGTTCTGTACAACGAGTAATCGATCGGATTGAGAAATTGGGAGATATTGAGATTGACGGGGTGGTGGCAACGGTTCCCTACTATTATATAGTTAACCAGGGTGAAATCGTCAATTTTTTCGAGATGTTGTCAGCAAGATCCGCGTTACCCGGTATATATATACGATCTGCCAGGTGTAACGCAATCCCCGATAACTCCAATAATACTTGAAACACTTGCCGGGAAGCCAAACATAAAGGGCATTAAAACAGCCAATTTGAATTTGATTCTTGATATGGAACGCAATGCCCATCTGAGTGATGATTTTTCCGTTTTCTACAGCGGACTCGACACCTTCGATGTAGCTCTGAATTCAGGTATAGGCAAGAACCTTGACGGTATGTTTACCTGTACCCCGTACAATTCAAAAAAAATGTACGGAGGAGGTCCTGATGCAGATCCCCGGATGGTACAGGAGTTTCTGAATAACATTATCAGACTAAGAAATATCTTCATGAAAGGGAATATTTTTTCTGCCTACTCATATGCAATGGAATTATTGGGTTGTCCTGGCAATTATCAGGCGGATTATGATTTGCCTGTTCCGGACAATTTGAAAGATGAGATAAATGAATTCATGAAAGAGATCGAGGAGATTTAGAAAACCCTGATACTTAAAAATTCAGCTCCTCCTTTCCTGCCGGGTGGCACATTATAACAAGGAAAGGAGGCAAATATGATCACCATTTTGAAAAATAGTCTGAATCAGGGGATACTACCCAAAGAACAGGGTTTTTGACAGTCTGGCTTATTTATTAATAAATCTGAATATATTCAGTGGTTCGTTGTTATTGGCAACCATTATTAAGTGCTGGTCATCTTCTGTCTTAATCAGACTGATGTCCCTTGCATCGCCCTTGCTGCTAAATCCTGATAAACTTGATTTCACCGCGACGAAACCTCCGTTCCTGTATTCCAGGATACAGCCATAGGAAGCATCCAGCCTCATGGTTTCCACCTCGGTATGGTACATGTTGCCAACCATTATAACCTCATTGGTCCCGTCCCCGTTGATATCCAGGAAGTCAAAGTCCTGAACAGGTGATATCTGGGCCTCAACAGGTAATGCCTTGATCTCAAATTTTCCATTTCCCAGGTTCTCCACAAAAATACTTTCCAGCAGGTCGGCTTCATAATGCAACGCATTATCCAGTTCTTCCCGGCCATATATCTCAACCAGGCTGGCTGCAGCGAAGGATTTAAAGGTAGGGAATTTGTCAGCGATGAAAGGCATTTGCTGGGAAGAAAATCCTCGTCCCTTCACTGGAACAAGTTCGTCCTTATATAAATATGAAAGCACTATATCATAAGTGCCCGACTGGTCAAAATCATCGCAATATATATGAAAGGAATTTCCATTTCCTGTCTTGAATTTGGAGTTTAGACCGAGATTTCCTGCAAATAAATCCATATCACCATCATTATCAATATCATTTGCCTCAATGCTGAACCAGAGTCCAACACTGCTTTCCAATCCGGATACCTCGATCTTTCGAAATTCACCATTTTTATTTTCCAGAACCTGGATGGCTGCCCATTCCCCGACGATTACCAGATCTTCGTCGTCATCCCCCTCAATATCCAGAAAAAGAGCATCCGTAACCATTCCGATTTGTTCCAGGTCCGGGGCATATTTTGCTGTGACATCGACAAACCTTCCGTTTTCATTCAGCAATAAATGGGAGGTAGGAGGAAAGGGATATTTATCCGGAATGATTCGTCCCCCAATGAAAATATCCGGATCTCCATCCCTGTCGATATCATTGAACTTTACAGTTTGCCCACTTGTATATATCGCTGGCAGGGCCGTGGTAGTTTTACTGAAATGGCCCTTACCGTTATTTGAATACAATCTGTCCTGGAACCTATCACTGCCGGCTGGGAATTCACTGCCACCGCTGACCACATATAGATCCTGGTCACCATCCCTGTCAAAATCGAAGAACGTACAACCGAGGTCTTCAAATATATTGTCATCTCTCCATGGACCATCCTGTTGGCGGAATTTTCCGGAATAGTCTTGAATATAAAGCTCACCGCTCTGATCGGCTGCTCCGCCGATAAAAAAATCCTGAAGTCCGTCGTTATTTACATCAGCGTTCGAAATAAAAGGGCCATTGTGGGACTGGCTGTAGGGGAGAAGAATTTGTTTCTCATAATCGTTGAATCTGTTCTCTTGATGTTTATATGCTATGCCAAGGTCCTCTGTGTTCACCTCCAGAAACAAAGGATCAACTGGTTCAGGAGCCTGGCTTAAGTTTTTATTGGCATCATAATAATTTAAGTGATAGGTTTTGTTCACCTCAAGATCATTGAAATAAGTTGATAGTCCATCCGGCCAGATAATTTCCACGTCTCCTAGAATTTCCATATCTCCCAATCCGAAAACCAGTGAATGTTCCACGGAAGATAAATACCCTCTTGCATTATGGAGTTCCTGATACATTATTTCCTCACCCTTTTTTATCCTGATCTTTGATCCAATGGCAAACCTGTTTTTTTTCGGCCCTCTCAGAATAAATTTAACATAATTACCTCCTGGTCCGTTTGCTGACATGCTTTCATAAAGCGAAACGTTATCATCCATATTATTTGCCACAAGGTCAAGGTCCCCGTCATTATCAAGGTCCCCGTATGCAACGCCGTTTGAATTAAAGGCAGATTCATCCATCCATTGATCGGTGATCTTTTTATATCTTAGTCCGCCCTCATAACGATAAACTACATTAGGTGTAGTGCTCGTCAGGGATAACTCAGTGATTTCTGAAATATTCAACGGCCTATCATACTCCTCCGATTTCTTTTGCATCTCTCCTGGAAGATCGCCGAAAATAAACTGGTGTTTTACTCCATTCGCTATAAAAAGGTCTTTTCTACCATCATTATCTATATCAAAGAACAGTGGCCCCCAACTCCAATCAGATTTGGCAAGACCGGCCAGATCGGCTATCTCGCTGAAACTACCGTTGCCATTATTTAATTGCAGGGTATTATACATATACTGGTTATGAAAACCATTTTTAGCCAGCCCTTGAAACCTGAATTTGTTCATGGGGAGCATTTCATATTCAGCCCGGAAATGATCATCCGGAGCCATTTCAAGTACAAGGATATCCAGCCATCCGTCATTATTAATATCCGACATATCAGTACCCATACTGCTCAGAGAAATATGTCCGATCTGTTTATGAATGGTGTTTTTGAAACGTTTATTACCGGTATTTATATACAATAAGTCTGCCCCGTCATAATCGCTACAAACGTAGAGATCAGGATAGCTGTCCTGGTTGATATCCCCAACAGCTATTCCGAGCCTGTATCCGAAATTTGTCAGCCCTGTTTCAGCTGTTTTCTCCACAAATCTGCCATCAATATTCTCGTAAAACTTATCAGTCTGTAGTTTTCCGCTCCGGATATCTTCACTTAACTGCCTGTAACGGATATCCCCCAACTGAAAGGAAGGGGGCGGCTGGTTCATCAGATATGCATCCAGATCTCCGTCCAGGTCGTAATCCAAAAAAGCGGTCTGAATTGAGTAGGAATCATTATCAAGTCCATACCCTGTTGCTGATTCGGTAAACGTAAGGTCGCCGTTATTGATAAACAGTTTGTTTGACCTGTCTTCGGGATCTTTATAGGGTCCACCCCTGCAAACATAAATATCCAACAGGCCATCTGCATTGATATCAACCATGTTGATTCCCGTTGTCCAGCCATCATGTATGCCGGAGATACCGGAACTTTTACTTATATCCTCAAACTTTAGATCCCCTTTATTCAGGTAGAGTTTGTCGAAGACAGAATTGCCGCCCAGGTAAATATCCGATAAGCCATCATTATTAATATCCCCGATGGCAACACCACTTCCATTGTACATGGATTCATAGGCCAGGTAATGATGGTCTTCAGTCTCCAGGACCTTGTTTGTGAAATAGAGGTTGGTATTTCTGGGGTCGGTATGGACAAGGAAATACTCCCTTTGCTCTTCCGAGCCAGGTGTGGTATCCTGCCCTTCCGGTTTTCTTGAGCAGGATAGACAGAATAAGCAACACAAAACCACAATGTACTTAGACATGCTCAAGATCATTATTCCGAATACTGTTTGTTTAATTCGATTAAAACCTCTTGGGTGATATTCAGTTTTTCTTCGCCGTAAATCACTGTTTCTGTGCCCAGGGTACCAAAGACTAAGTGAAATCCTTTGGATTTTGCATATTCCTCAACATAGGCAGCTATTTCCTCATTAATGGATTCCAGGCCTTCCAGCCTCTGTTCCTCAAGTTGTTGCATGAATTTGTCCTGTTGTTCATTGATGGCAGTCTGTTCCTGTTGCAGGGCCAGTTCGGCTGAACTCTTTTCAGTAGCTGACATCCTGCCGACCTTTTTATAGTACTCATCAACTTTTAACTGATAGGGTTCAATTAAACTCTCAATCTCCTTTCTTAACTGTTCCTTTTCTGCTTCCATTTCTATGTTAAAAGCTTTGAGTCCATCGTAGTCCTTCATAATACTTCCCATATCAACGTAGGCAATTTTGTTCTGTGTGCATGATGCCATCAACAAAAACGCAATAAATAAGATTATAAAGTTTTTCATCAGCTAAGTTATTTCTTGGAGTATATTGTATTCAAACCATCAAATTTAGAGAATTAGTTTCGCTTCTGCGAATGAGGCTAATTCCTGATTAGATTTTTCCTCGCTCCTTCAGATCAGCATCCAGTTTCCTTTTGTATGCAGCATGTGCATCTTCATCAATAACCACATCATTTCGGTAAAAAATAAAGCCTATGGCACGCCTTTGCCTGTGGCTTTTATTTGCATTGGCCCTGTGAATGGTTAAACTGTGGTGGACAAGGATATCACCTGCACCTGCTTTCATTTGAACTTCTGACTTCCTGTCTTTATCGGACCAATCTGTAATGCCCTGGGAGAATCCCACCAAAGACGTTTTACCATGGTCCCTCATCCCCTTCCTATGGGAACTGGGTACATAGCACACAGCCCCATTCTTAGCATCAGCCTCTCCCAGTGAAAGCCACATTGTGATAGCCTCCTGTGGTTTGATCATAAAATAATACCCATCCTGGTGGGCCGGTGTTTCTTTTCCCTGGTGGGGAATTTTGTTAAAATACTGCATATTTTTCAATACGGCCTTGCCCCCGAGTAAAAGTTTTGCCAGTCCGGTTACCTTTTCCGAATCTGCCAGGTTTTTAAAATAAGGATCATAAACATGCATTTGTTGAATCTGCTTCAAAGTGGAGAGGTCCTCAATGGACTCATAGTAAACCTCCTCAACTGGGATCATAGGTACAACATCCCGGATAAATCTTTCAGTCTCGGCAATTAATTCATTGATCTGGTCTTTTGAAAGAAAACCATTCACGGCCACATACCCTCTTTCATGGTAAATCTTTTTGATTTCTGCGGAATTCATTCCTTTTTGATATATGTTTCGGTTTGAAGAAGATAATCGTCAACATAGAGTCAGAACCTGATAATAAATGAAAGTACTGCCTAAAATACCCTTCCTTTAACTTAAAACAGGAGGGAACTTAAGTTCCCTCCTGTTTTAAAAATAGTGTTATACTTCCCTTCTAGGGATTATTATTCCCAAACTCTGCAACCTCTACAATATTTACTGTATAAGTATTGGTAGCAGTACCATCTCCTGAGGTTATCGTATAGGATTTCGTCCCGGAAGACCAATCCTCTTCGACTCCTCCAAATGGACTCATCGTTGAATAGAGAGTAGGAGTTACAAATACCGTAAAGGTGGTCCAGTCCATTCCAGGAAGGATCTGAACTGTAATTACTTTAGTATCATGGTTATAAAAACTCCTTTGTGAATCATAAGGTACATCCCGAACATCTATTGAAACGATAATTACCCTGGCATCACTTCTTGAGGCTATATCATCGAGTTGATAATCACTATCGCAGGCGATAGATGATAGGATAACCAATGAAAATAAGGCTATTATTATTTTTTTCATCATGGTTTATTTTAAAAGTTTATTATCTAATATCCAGGTGATTGTGTGATGTTTGGATTCTGGATAAGCACACTCTCTGCAATCGAGAAGTAGTAGAAATTCCAGACATTTTGATCGATCGAATCATCGCCCCTGTTATCCATAAACCTCTGGACGTTCTGAGCTACCTTATGAGATCTTACAAGACTCCACCATCTTTGATTTTCTGCAAGCATTTCCCTCGCAATTTCATCCAGAATTTCATTATCCAGGGTATTCTGATCTGTTGGCCCCGTATAGTCAGCCAGACCGCCCCTTGCCCTTGTCATGTTGAGAATCTCAACAACCTCGCTTGTTTGTCCACCCAAGGCGTTCATTGCCTCGGCCTTTAACAGAAGCATACCTGTCCACCGGTAGATTGGAAGGTCATGGTCCCAATATCTACGATTATCAGTTGTAACCAGTATTCCCGGGAATTTAATGCAAACATTGATGGAGCCATCTCCATTAATGTCAACCATTGAATTAACATATCTCAGATCCCTATAATCGTTCTCCGTTACCTGATCATACTTATTGAAAGGATTAACATGTGGGACTACCGTCTGGTATTTCTTAAAGATGGTATTCATCTGACTGCCAATTTCAATCCTGTTTAATCCTTCATCAGTTACAGCAATCGGGAAAGTACCCTGCAAGGTATCAGGAACATTATCAAATCGAAGGGTAATTGCATCATGAAGATTATTTTTTGGGCCTACTATATAATCGAAATAATTTGCCCAGATATATTCGGGACAATCATTGGCCTGTCTTTTAAAAATAGTAATCCAGTCATCCATGACGAAAGATACTTTGCCGTCAGATTCACCAGGTATAGCATCAATGGCGGCAATCGCAGTGTTCAGATCCGCTACAACCGGGTCGAAAGAATATGCTCTGGCTGTCCATAAGTAAATTTCTGCTTTTAAGGCTAATGCGGCAGGCTTGCTTATGAAATTTTTGTCTGCAATACCTGTGGGCATTCTTGAAATAGCCTCATCGACATCCGCTTTGACCTGAGCTAATACTTCGGTTTTTGGAGCACGTGCATAATAATTTTCCAAATCCGGCTTACCAGCAGTAGGGATCATTACAAGAGGTACATCACCATAAAACCGGACCAGATCGAAATAAATAAATGCCCTTACAAAATATGCAATGGCGAGGATTTCATCTTTTTCCTTCTGATCATCAAATGCAATTCCTTCAATTTCCTGTAATAATAAATTGCAGTGGTGAACAATCGCATAATACGCACGCCAGTTTGCACCTCCAAGTGTCGCTGTTTGAGTATGGAGGGGGATGGGTGTTGTAAACCGTGGGCCTAATCCACCCGGCCTGAACATTTCGGTTCGGGCGTCGGTAAGACCTACATAGTTATCGTTACCATCCAACAATGACATCAGATTTGCCTGTATACCGTTCGCATAAGTTTGTGCATCGCTGGGCGACTGCCAGAAACTTCCTCCGGTGATATCATTGTAGCTATCAACATTGAGGTGCTCTTCGCATCCTACAAATAGTAAGGAGCTCAGAACAATTAGTTTAATAATATTAAGTATGTTTTTCATGTTGTTCTGAATTAAAATTTAAGATCTATCCCAAAGCTGATAGTCAGTGGCGCTGGTGGTATGGTAGTTATATTGTCTTCGGTACCTGTCTGGGCTGGATCCGGACCTTTATAATTGGTTAAAAAACCAAGGTTATAACCCGATGCAAATATACTGAGTTCCTGAAGTCGTGCCTTACTGGTCCATGCTTGCGGGAGTGTATATTTTACTTCAATATTTCTCAGTGCAATATAATCTGCCTTCTGCAGCCACGGGTCACTTACTCTTTCATAGTTCCAGCCCGTGTGCCGATTCGCCCAGGTATAGCGTGCGAAACCATTATCACCTTCTTCAAGCCATGAACTTCTGGTATATAGACTTGGCCGGTCTGCTCCCTGTGCCTGTGCCATCATCCTCATACCCATCCAATCCTCAACCATATGCCCCTGCATCGATTCCAGTGTAAACGAGAACAGGAAGGAACCGAATCCGGGTGTCCATCGCAGTGTACTTGTGAGGCCATGTCTTTTATTATGAGTTTCATACCCCTTGAATTCACGGTCTAAAGAATTAACGATACCATCACCGTTTAAGTCAGCCCACATATAATCTCCGGGCTTCTTGAACTGCCTGCCATTTGCTGAACCGGCCATAAGCTCGTCATAATGAGATGCATTCCAAGCATCGGCCTGGTCCCAGTTCTGAATAATACCTTCATTTACATAGCCATATATGGCTCCCGAGCGTTCTCCTTCAGCCAAGCCACCAACAAGTATTGGATCTCCTGTCGGATCATCCGGATTGACAACGAAGAAACCACCGATACGATTCAGTTCAGTGCCATTATCGGGTAGTTTTATAGTTTCCTGCTTTAGAAGAATATCGGAAAAGACAAATACATCCCAAGTCCAGTTTCCCATTCTTATGATATTGGCATTGAGACTGAGTTCAATACCACTGCTGCCAAAGGTTCCAACGTTGGTCCTTATACCAGTAAAGCCTGTAAAGGAAGGAAGCGGCTCAAGGAATAATCTGTCGATAGAGGCTTTATCGTAATAATCGAATATGAAATTAAGCCTGTTTCCAAGAAAGCCCAGGTCCATTCCGAGTCCCCATTCCCGCGTTGTTTCCCATTTCAGATCTTTGTTTTGAAGGTTGGACTGAAGGACTCCCGTTACTCCTGCATAAGTTGTGGTTGAATAGGAACCCTGTGTGTCATAAATACTCAGGTTCTTTGACTGGCCGGCTTCACCGTATGCTGCCTTGATCTTGGCTTTGGTAAACCAGCTTGCTCCCATGCTGCTCCAGAACTCTTCCTGGTGAATATTCCATCCTGCAGAGATTCCCGGGAAAATCCCCCATTTGTTTTCATCTGTAAACTTGTAGTTACCGTCTGCCCTTAAGGTGGCATTTAGCAGATATCTCTTTTTATAGTCGTAGGATACCTGGCCAAACCAGCTTTGTATTGCCGTTGAAAGGTACTCAGAATTAACCGCGCTGTTCTCCTGTGGAGTTGTAGGCTGCATAACCGGAATTAAATCCGATGATGATCCAAACGTTGTAGCATTTACTAAATATTCCCGGGTGTTTCTGAAAGATGTACCTCCAAGGACATTCAGAGAGTGATCACCAAATTCTTTATCATAGATTAAAAGTGCGTCAAACTGAGTATTGAGTCCACTTGTTGACCATCCTTGCTGATCGCGTCTCGAACCGGATATCTCATTTTCATAGATCATCGATGCATAATTGGATCCAAGATGCCTGGCAGATATCATGGGTTTGAATTTCAGGTCAGGGATAATATCCCATTCCAGGAATGTACCAACTCTCAGATCTGAATTCACCTGTTCTCTTATGAGATGTGATTCATAGTAGGCAGGATTGTATTTCGCGCTATTTTTAAAGTTAGGTGCCGGGCTGCCATCTTCCTTGAATAAGCGAACAGTTATCGGCTGCCTTCCACTTCTCTGATACCATTGATTTCCCTCTCCCCTGTTTTCATCTTCAAGTGTGTAACCGAAGTTAAATCCTGTTTTAACCTTATCAGATAGTTTGAAATCAGTATTAGCGCTCAGATAATATCTTATGTAATCATTAAATACACCTACACCGCTCACATCGTAATATCCAAGAGATACATTATAGGCTGCCCTTTCACCACCGCCGTTAAAATTTAAAAAGTAATTGTCGGCGCTTCCATCCGTCAATGTAGCAGCCTGCCAGTCATTAACCGGAAAAGCGAGCTGCCTGCCAGTTACGGGATCGGTTGTCTGGTGCCATCCTGAAGGCAGGGAACCATTAAATGCAATCACATCGTCAAGCCAGTGTAACTGTGATGCCATGTCCGGTTCCCATCCAGCCTGAGAAGGATCATAAGGTTGAGCCGCAGACCACCAATGTAACCTGCCACTGATAAATTGATAACCTGTACTACGTTCGTAGTTCAGGTAGGAAAGTCTCCCGTAATAGATCTCTTCTTCCGGGGTCATAACAGGTTGTGTATACCTGTCAACACTCTGCCATTCATGTGAATACTTAAACTGTACAGTCATTTTTCCCTTGCTTCCACTGCGGGTTTTAACAATGATTACACCGTTTGCCGCCTGAGCTCCATAAATAGCAGCAGCGGCAGCATCTTTCAGAATAGTGAACTCCTCTATATCATTCATATCGATACCGCCAAGGTCGTCCTGGATGAATCCATTCACAATATATAGGGGAGAATCTCCGCCAAACCCCGGGGTAGTACCACCCCTAATCTGAATGGCGGGGGCAGACCCCGAACGTCCATCCTTCTGGAGGATAATGACTCCGGGCACCTTACCGACGAGCGCATTTACGGCATGCCCTCCGGCGGGTACATTCTGGAGTTCTTCCCCCGCAACGGTTTCAATGGATGTGGTAATTGTTGCACGGGACTGGCTGTTGTATCCTGTAACCACAATCTCTTCGATTGCGGTCAGGCTCACTATCAGTGTAGTATTGATAACCGTCTGGTTACCAACAACAATCTCCTGTGATTCATACCCAACAAATGAGAATACAAGGACCGATTCACTACCTACTACGGTGATAGAATAATTTCCGTCTACGTCTGTAATGGCACCGTTTGTTGTCCCTTTCTCCTGGATAGTTGTTCCCGGAACGGTTTCTCCTGTCTCCATGGTTACAGTACCTGTTACTGTAATCTGGGCCAAAACCGCAAGAAACGAAAGATTGCATAGAAATACACCAAGGATTACTCTCCTGGTCCATTTCCTAAAGTCAAAATTACTTTTCATAAGCATGATCTTAGGTTAAACAATTAGATGTGTATTATTAGAATTGTAATTAAATATATTATGAGTGATTTGCTGATACATATTTTCAAATAAAAAGAGGCAGAAAAGAGGTTCATACTTAGCCAATTAACCTATTAACCTAAAGATTTAACCTATTATTCGAGAGAGATTATAATTTCGCAGTTTGAATACTGCGTGAAAAATTAAAACCTCTTTTCTGCCTTGTGAAAATCATTTTATTTTAATCCAGCTACAATAATTATCAGTACGATTATCAGAATCAGAACTACCGTATATAATATCGTTTCCCAAATTCTCATTTTTAAAAGAGTCCTTTTTTTATTATTGAATTTGGTCCCTGACATTATACCTGACAGATCATAAATCTCCTGAAGAATTCAAGAGGTAAAGTTCTTTAACCTGAATTAATATGAGTCGCTCAGATGTTCCGGATTATAATAGAAATGCTACAATTCGTGTAGAGATGATACAAAAGTCGATATAAATGATACTATGCAAGATCAGGGATCGATCTCCATTTTTCCGATATTATACTTTAAATCAGTTAATTAATTCAAAAGGTTTGGTGAACTGTTTTAAGCTTTGTGTGCTTTCTGATAATCTACGGGTGAGGTATCATACACCTGCCTGAAACATCGATTAAAGTAGGAACGGTTAGAAAATCCAACCCTGTACATCACTTCCCCAACAGTGATACCTTCTTTGATAAGTATCTCGGCGGCTCTCTTAATTCGTATGTTCCTTACAAATTCATTTGGGGACAGGCCGGTCAGGCCCTTGAGTTTTCTGTACAATTGAACACGGCTGTCAAACATCTCTTGGGCAAATTTTTCAACCGTAAATACAGGGTCTTCAATAAACTTCTCAACTGTAGCAATGGCTTTTTCAAGGTATTTCTGATCAATGGATTTCAGGGTAATTTCTTCGGGTTTAACCTGATCATCCTTGATGAATTTTTCCCTTAGAAGCTTCCTGGATTTTAGCAAGTTTTCGATCTGGGCATTTAGATTCTTTAAATGGAAAGGTTTGGAAAGGTAGGCATCCGCCCCGATATCCAATCCCTCCAGCCTGTTCTCAAGGGTACTTTTCGCTGTCAGCAGTATTACCGGGATATGACTGATCCGGATATCAGTTTTGATTTTATTTGTGAGCTCAATACCATCCATCTCTGGCATCATGATATCGGAGATTACTAGTTCCGGATGATTCACAATTACTGATTTTAGAGCCTGGACACCATCTGAGGCTGTATGAATCCTGTATTGATCAATCAGGCTATCCTGAAGATAACTCAGCAGGTCAATATCATCCTCGACCAACAGGAGGAGCGGGAACTTTTTGCGATCACCGTGGAAAGATACTTTTTCTGGATTCTTCAAGGAACTGCTTTTATCAAATGGTTCTTCTTTCATGAGTATTGTTTCACTAAGTACCTGGCTCCTTTTATACGCAGTGTCTTTAACGGTTTCCGATAATTCACTAGTACCAAGGTAATCCTTGCCCATAGGGATAAATACTGTGAATGAGCTCCCTTTGTTGATTTCACTTTTAACATGGATTTCTCCATGATGCATCTCAACCAGCTTTTCTACCATTGAAAGACCGATTCCCATACCTGTCCCCTCGTACTTTGTCAAATCCTTTTCTTCTACTTTGTAGAATCTTTTGAAAATAAGTCCCAGATCATTTTCTCGTATTCCCCTTCCGGTGTCAGATACGGAGATATAAAAATACCTGCCGGAGAGGGCCGTTTTTTTGTCAGCAATAAGAATTTTTCTGAGATCCTTATGATCATCTGGTAGGCATATATTAACCTCAACTAGTATTTTTCCCTCAACGGAGGAATATTTGAAGGCATTGGAGAGAATATTAGTAAGGATCTTCTCAATTTTATCAGGATCATACCATGTGATTATTTCCTTTTCATAGAAGATGCGATCGTATCTGATTTTCTTTGCTGAAGCCATCTCCTCGAACAGTGAACAAACATCCCTGATGGTTTGGACAACATCACCCTTGCTAGCTTTAAATTCAAGTGCTCCCTGGTCCATTTTTCTGAAATCAATGATCTGATTAACCAGCCTTAGCATACGGTTTATATTCTTCTCCATGATCCCATATTGCTTCTTTCGCTCAGATTCAGTCACATTTTCGTGAAGTTTTTGCAAAGGACCGAAGAGCAGGGTAAGGGGTGTTCTGAACTCATGCGAGATATTGGTGAAAAACTGTAATTTCATTTCATCAACCTCTTTTCTCCTTTGATAGGCTATACGTTCCTGTTCTACTTCAAATTTCAACCTCATTCTTTTCCTGGTGATCTGTCGGGAATAGGCCAGGCCTACCAGGATAAGCAGGACATAAACTGCTAGAGCAGCCTTAGTCTTGTAAAAAGCAGGATGGATGATCATTGAAATGGAAGTGGAGGTGTCATTGTCCCTGAACTCTCCATCGGTATTGGATGCTTTCACTTCAAATACGTATTCACCCGGTTTCAGGTTAGAATATGTGATCGACCTTCCTCTGAAATTGGTTTCTGACCATTTTTCATTTAATCCTGTCAGCCTGTATGCATATTTTATTTTCTCCTGTGCTGCATAGGTGACTGCTGTATAATCGAAAGAGATGACTTTTGCCTGATGTGACAATTCAATCTCTTCTGTCATGGTGATGGAACGGTCAAGGATAATCCTGTTCCCGCTTTTCTCTCCAACTGAAACGGACCGGTTAGAAATTTTAAGATCTGTGATGAATACCCGTGGTGGCAGTATGTTTTCCGGAATATCATAAGGGTGGAATATGGTCAAGCCGTTTACCCCACCGAATAAAAGCTGACCTGACTTGGATTTACAGCAAGAACCCATATTAAATACATTACTTTGCAAGCCATCACTTTCTGAATAATTTACGAATGTTTTTATCCTGGGATTGAATTTAGAAAGGCCATTGGTGGTGCTGATCCATAAATCCCCTCTCTCATCTTCGAGAATACCTTTTACTACGTCATTAGCCAGGCCTTCCTTTTTTCCATAATTTTGGAATGCAGGCTGATCGGCATATTTCTCTGACGCTTCAATTTTACTGATTCCTCCACCCAGTGTTCCAACCCAGAGATTGCCACTTGAATCTTCAAAAATCGAATATATGCTGTTATTGCTCAAACTTGTGCTATCCGAGGACTTATACCTGTGGTGATGGAAAATATTATTTTCAATCTCCAGGCGGTCGAGTCCGCCTCCCCCGGTACCTATCCATAAATTACCAGCATTATCCTCATACAGAGACCGGATCTCATTGAAGGAGATCGATTGATCATTTTCCGGATTATGAGGGAAATTTGTGATAATTCCGGTTCGGACATCATACCTGTCCAGCCCTTCATAAGTTCCAATCCAAAGGCTGCTTCCATCCCTGCCCGGGAATAAACTCCATATATCATTGGAAATAATTGAGTTACCAAATTTATCGGGTCCACGAATATTTTTAAAAACCTCAGTTTCAGGATTGAAACGGTATAATCCCATCCCTTGAGTGCCAATCCATATTATACCTGCATTGTCCTGTACAATCACCTGGATGATATCACTACCCAGCCAGCCGGGATCTGTCGGGTTTGGTTCATAGGTTTTAAATTTGTTTATTTCAGGTGTGTACTTCACCAGGCCACCTCCCCAGGTACCAATCCAAAAATTTCCGTGCATGTCTTCAATAACTGATTTAACTACATTGTTGCTTAGGCTATTGGATTCATTATGATTGTGGCGGAGGGTCTGGAATATCTGCACCCGGGTGTTTATTAATCCGATTCCCAGATTGTTAGAAGTAAACCAGATATCACCTGTGCTGGCCAGGATCAGGGAATTAATCGTATTTGTAGGGATGCTTTTTGGATCAAGATCATTGTGATAGTAATTGATAAAATTGATATCAATGTCTTCAGATAACTGGTCTTTGGGGATAACATTGAGGCCTCCTCCAATAGTGCCAAGCCATAGGTTACCTGCCTGATCATCGATAATATCATGTACCACATTATTTCCGGTACTTGACTGTTGCTCGGGGGTGAGCAGAATTTGTCTGGATTTTGTCGGGATTCCATTATTCCCTCTTTCAGTAAGCTGGTTTACACCTTTGTTGGTTCCAACCCAGATACTACCGAATATATCCTCAAAAACTGCATTTATATTGTTGTGAGAAAGCGGTAAGGAAGAATTTGGGTTAGTGGTATACCTGATAAAATTTCCTCCCTTCTGATTCCCCTTCTCAGGCAGGAATAAATTGAGCCCGTTAGCCGTTCCGACCCAGAGGTGCCGATAGCTGTCAATATACATGCAAGTGATCCTGCTGCTGCTGAGACTGGAAGGATCCCTGCTCCGGGAAAAGTATCGCGTGAATGTACAACTCAAAGGTTTGATGTACTCGTCTTTGTCCTGGTTGGTGTAGATTTTTTGCATCTGGTTCAATCCATATGAGGTACCGACCCAAACCGTGCCTTTTTCATCCTGTGTTAGTGAGGTAATGGTATTTGAAGACAGACTGCCAGTTTCATCAGGATGGTGGAAGAAGTACCAGAACTTTTCGGTTTCGGGATCATAGCAATTTAGGCCACCTCCTTCGGTTCCAATCCAGATATATCCGTCTTTGTCTTCCAGGAGGGCATTGATTCCTGAATGACTCATAAATTTACTCCCCTCAGCGCCTACACCATAGATTTGGAAATCATAGCCATCAAACCTGTTTAATCCATCTTGGGTACCAATCCAGATAAATCCATGACTGTCCTCAAGAACAGCGTAGGCGACATTAGATGATAAACCATTACTGATGTCGTAACCCGTGAATTCCGGTCTGCCGGTAAAAATATCATTTGTAATTTCACAATCAGAGTCCTGAAATGAAACCACTAGCAAGGCTATTAAACAAATGCCAAAGATGCTGATATTTCTATTTGCTATATTAAATCTGGACATACACAAACCTCCACAGAATTAACAGGCTATTAACCACAAAAATAGGCTATTTTTGGAAATAGCGTATTCTGCCCTAATTCGCTAAAATCCTTTGAGCTTTAGAAATATCAAAGCTGTTGTCCTGTAGAGGAAATGGGAGAATTTTGTGTAGGGGAAATAGAGAATGATGATCCAGACCAGGATCAGGTGGATAAAGTAGATATGATAGGCAAAGCTCCATTCGTGGAACCGTGCACCCTCGACCAGCAATCCCGAGAGGGTCAGGAGCCAGAAAGACAGCAGGAAGAACCAGTCCCCGTACCTGCTCTCCAGGCTGTTCTTTTTCCTGAGCCGGTGGAGAATCATCAGGGAGGATCCTGCCAGTAATAAGAAAGCACCAAGGTTGCCTGCCATCTTGATAGGGTTCAGGATGCCCAGGGGATACTCAAAGAAGATGGTTGAAAGAATGGCAAAGAATGTCACAAAAAGCAACAGAATAAATCCCCAGAAAACAAATAAATGGGCCAGGGAGCGTCTCTTCTGTTCGGTGCAGCGGTTAAAATCACGGTGAATCATGATGTTCCGCAAAACCTGCCAGAATTTGTGAATTGTAAACTTTGGCAAGGAATCACTGTCTTTCTGCGTAGGCCTTTCATGTTCTTCCAGTACTGTTTTATCCCGCTTATCCCGGCTATTGCAGATAAGACAAACAATAAAGTGAAGGAGCCATTCAGCCATCCATGTGGAAAGAACTCTCCATAATTGACCGGGCCTTCCGGCATGGAAAAATCTACGGGGGAAAAAGTACCTGCCAGGACCAGGATTATGGTTATTATAAATGCCGGTAAAAGGATCACCAGTGGAAGGAAGCGAATGTCCTGCATCCAGCGGGAAAGGAAGCCTGGTTTTGAATAGTATGATATTTGCACTTGTCGCAGGGCGGCAAGGATCTCACCCGGTTTCACATCCCTGGGACAGGTAATGGTGCAGTCACCGCACTGGTGGCAGGTCCAGACATTCGGATCAGCCATCAGCCTTTCCTTCATGCCCCAGGCTGCCATAATCATCTGCTTCCTGGGGAATACATTCACCTCTTCAGACAGGCTGCAGGCAGCCGTACATCCTCCGCATTGCATGCAGGTGGTCAAGGGTGAACCCGTTGTCTTTTGCAATTCCTCAATAAATGATATGTCGGGCTGTACCTCCAGCATCTACATGTCTTTGAATGGATTCGGACCGATATCCTCAATGGTTTCCATGTATTCGTCTAAAATCTCAGGAATCCTGGAGTATTCATCAATCTCCAGAAATTCCGTATGGATCCTTTCCGGTTCCAGCATCATTGTCTGAAGGGTCTCCTGAATGTTTTCCGAACGGGTTTCCATCAGCTCACTTCCGGTGATAAAATGGCATTGATAATCCTCACCCGGCTTACAGCCAATCTGCAATATACCGTCGTAACCCTGTGATAGGGCATCAGATATCCAGATCTTATTGATGGAGCCTATGCAGCGGACCGGGATGATCCTAACAAATGGACTTATCTTCAGGCGGTGCTGGGCTGCCAGGTCAAAGGCAGGATAGGCATCATTTTCACATACGAAAGCCAGTATCCGCGGCTTTTCTTCAAATTCATCGGGAATGGGGATGGATTTTATCATGGAAGAAACAGCATGTATGGAGTAGTCATCGAAATTGATGATCCTTTCCGGGCAGGATCCCATACATATCCCGCAGCGACGGCACCTGGCAGGGTTGGGCAGGGGAGTCCCGGACTCTGTTTCATCATAGGATCCGAAGGGACATTCTTCCGTGCACCGTTTGCAATCCGTACAGCGCTGCATGGTTAAAACCGGGAAGCTTTCATCTCCCGGTCTAGGATGGACTGCCTGTCCCCGTTTTACACTCTCAATGCATTGAATGGCTTTCAGGGCAGCCCCGGAGGCATCTTCCATGCAGGCCTGTATGCCCTGGGGTACCCGAATGGCGCCTGCTGCATAAATGCCTGTCCGCAAAGTTTCGTAAGGGAAACAGATGAAATGGGAGTCAGGGAAACCATACTTCACGCTCAGGTAATCCCTCTCCCTTCCGGTACCTGAGGTGCAGGTCGGCTGATTGGTTGGGGACCATGCCCGTGGCGGCCACGATCATATCTGCATTGATACGGATGGGTTCACCCAGGAGGTTATCCGAAACAGTAACCGTCATGGAATCCCCGGCTGTGTCAACGATCTCTGAGATCTCTCCCTTGGTAAAGAATACCCGTGAATCGGCCTGGACCTCCTGGTAATAATGTTCATTTTTTCCCGGTGTCCTGATATCCTTATAGACAATGAATACATTGGTGTCAGGAAGCTGCCGCCGGATATATTGCGCCTGTTTCAGACTGGTCAGGCAACATACATTGGAGCAATAGGACAGGTGTTCCTCATCACGGGATCCTGCACACTGGATGAAAAGGATGTTGGAGGGAGTGGTCTTGTCAGAAGGCCTGAGGATATTTCCTGCTTTTACCATGGCTTCCAATTCCACCTGGGTTATCATATTCTGCCTGTCAGTGTATTTTAATTCTTTCAGTTTATTGGCATCATAGGGATTCCAGCCATTGGTCAGGACAATGGATCCGGCCTGGTGACCGGTGAGCTTTCCTCCCTGGTTGACATCAACAGAAAATGATCCAGGTTCTCCAGAGATGGATGAAACGGTGGTTTCGAACAGTACTTTTATCCCGGGTAAAAAGTTTATTTCATCCAGTTTTTCCTGTAGGAAAAAATTGAGATTGGTTTCTTTCCCTCCTGAAACAGGGATGATATCATGCCAGTGGTTTAACCATCCCCCCAGTTTATTTTCTTTCTCCACCAGTAACACCTGGTATCCGGCCCGGGCTGATTCAATAGCGGCCTGCATCCCGCTGATGCCTCCGCCTAAAACCAGAATATCTGAAACTGGGTGCTCGAGCAGGTAGGGATCAGGAAGTGCAGATGTCTCTGTCCTGGCAATGCCCATCTTGAGATAGTCTTCACCTGCTGCCTGCGTGTCTTCATGTCCATGTTCCATGGTCCACGCCACACCTTCCCGTAGATTAACACGCTCAGTAAAGGTTTTTTCAAAGGAAAAATTGGCTACTGCCTGGCGTGGCGAACAGGCAGCCAGGACCAGGGAGTCGAGTTGTTTCTCTAACAAATCCAGTATGATTTGTTCACGGGATTTTTGGCTGCACAAAAAAGGATGTTCAGCACAATGCCTGACAGACTGGGACTCCTCAGCAACGGATTTGAGTCGCGCAATATCGATGGCCTTCCCAATCTGGCATCCGCTGCAAATATATACCCCTATGTTCTTTGATTCAGCCACTCCCTAAACATTCTTTTGTAAGACACTGAGTACTATGCCAGTTGATTCCCTTACCGTGGCAGCCACATCCTTTGGCTCGCAGCAGCATCCCCCGGCCGAGAATCCAGGCTCAAGGCTTTCCTTGATGATAAATCCATCGGGGTCCAGGTCCGCGCCCGGTGATACAGGAATCTCAGGTACGATGCCAGTAGCAAGGACAACCAGGTCATAATCGGCGCTGATCTTCCGTCCGGATAAAATATCTTCTGCATCAATCACAGGTCTTCCTTCTTTCAGTCCCACATTACTAACCTTTCCCTTAAGCAGCCGGATCTGCTCATTATTTTCCACCTTCCTTAAAAAATCTTCATTCCTGCCCGTTACCCTCAGGTCGATATAAAATATATCTGCCATATACTCCTTGTTCTGCCTGGTAAAATACAGGGCCTGTTTCAGGGAGGCCGAGCAGCAGACTGCTGAACAGTAGGGGAGATGGTTCTCATCACGGGAACCGGCACATTGCACAAAGGCTATTTTTTTTACCGGCTGCTGATCGGAGGGTTTTAATATTTTCCCTCCGGTAGGACCATTAGGCGCTCCAAGACGTTCCATCATAACATTGGTCAGTACATCAGGTGATTTTCCCCACGAAAATCCATCCAGGTTTTGAGGTTCATAGGGTTTCCAGCCGGTGCTGAGAATAACAGCGTTAACCTTAATTTCTTTGGTTTTTGGAGTGGCGTCCAGTTGAATGGCATTATACAGACAGCTATCCACACATTTTTTGCAAGACTCCCTGTTACATGCAGCATCATCCAGATGAAAGCGAACCGGATAGGCCAGTTCGTGGGGCAGGGCAATGGCCTTACGAGAAGTCATTCCGAAATTGAAGGGATCGGAAGTTTCCACGGGACAAACGGCCTCACACTCCCCACATGCTGTACAATCCCCAGACACATATTCAGGTCCGCTTTTGATCCGAATATTAAAGTCTCCTGCCACACCACTGATCTCCTCTACCGTTGTAGAGGTAAGCACCTCTATCTGCGGATTGTTCCTGATCCTTTTGAAGTTTATCTCAAGCCCGCAATAGGGAGGACATAATTTGGGAAAGTACTCATTGACCCTGGCTACCTGTCCCCCGAGATAGGGCAGCTTCTCCACCAGGTAAACCCGGCATCCTGTTTCTGCAGCCTCTACAGCAGCAGTCATCCCGCTGATACCCCCACCTATAACCAGAACGGTATTTTGATCAGCTTCCGGCATTAATCAACCAGGTCTATTATATCGCGTTTTAACAGCTCCCATTCATCTGATTCAGGGTTCCACCGGCAGTTGGCAAACACTTTCCAGTCCCCCGACATCCCAGGAAAATCACTCCTGAAATAATAACCCGGCCATCTTGTCTCCTCCCTGAATAACATGGTCCGGATATGCGATTCAGCCTGCCAGATCCGATGGATATTTTCCCAGCAGCGCATCAACTCATGAGTATCCTCTGCAGCCAGCCTGGCAGCATCTTCTTTCAACATATCGAGATGCTCCAATCCCTTTTCAAGGAGGGGTGCTGATGTTTTAAATCCGCTTGAAGCCCCACCGGCATATTCATCCATGATCTTTTGCAGCCGGAACATGAACATCTGGGGTTTGATGTAATTTGGATTAACATCGGGATCCTGCGTATAGCCCTTATGGGTGTCAAATAACTCAAGGGGCTGCAGTATCTCTTGTTTTAGTTCTTTGATCTTTTCCTCAGAGATTTCAGGAGAATCTGGATTATCAAGACAGAAAGAGGCTGCAGCCTTGGCGGCAATGCGGCCTTCTGTAAAAGACCCGGAGGAGAATTTATGGCTGGACGCACCAGAGGCATCCCCGGCTGCAAATAATCCCTTCACTGTGGTCATATTCGGGTAACCCCATTTATAGGCATCGGGGGCAAGGTCTTCCGGTCCGCTTACCCAGGCACCGGATGCCCCGGAGTGTGATGAGATGAAGTAGGGTTCGCAGGCAGATATCTCAGAAGGTTTCTTTTCCGGTTTGATATTCATGGACGCCCAGAGCAGGGCCTGGCTGACGGTCATGTCAAGGAAATCCTCCCAGGCCTCCTTTTCAAGTTCTTTCAGTTTTCGCTTGGCTTCTTTTTCATCGGGTATGCTCTCAACAATCCTTTTAATGGCTTCATCCGTCCGCATGTAGATTGGGCTCTTCCCATCCTCGATCTCCAGCATCATCAGGTAATTCCTCAGGTTGGCAGGGGTAGGTTTTTCTAATCCGTAGGGGGCCCATTTCTCCAGTTCAGCAGCACGGGTCTCCATGTAATTTTCCCCGAGGGCATTTGTAGCCTGTGCCTGGAAAAGCAGGAACCAGGCGCCAACGGGACCGTAGGCATCCTTGAATCTGACGGGTACAAAACGAACCTCCTGGCAGGTCATTTCCGCACCGGCTTTGAGGGTGAAATAAGCACTGGCACCACTGTTGAATGGCGGATACCAGGATCGTCCCAGTCCCTCACCAACAGATTTAGGCTTAAATATATGAACGGCTCCCCCCATGGTTGCCAGCACGGATTTTGCCCTGAAAATATACACCTTCATATCCCTGACACTGAATCCTATGGCCCCTACACAGCGATCCCCTTCCATTATGGGATCCGTAATAAATACCCGCTCAATATACTGGCCATTTTCCCCCAGTTCAGCCAGGGCATTCTTGGCAGCCTCTGCTACAATGGTCTTGTAGGATTCACCATGGATCATGATCTGCCAGCGGCCTTCATTCACATATTTCCCATCATCGTCTTTCCAGATGGGAAGTCCCCATTTCTCGAATAAATGCACGGAAGCATCTACATGACGTCCAATATTGGCCACCAGGTCATCGCGGGCAATTCCCATCAGGTCATTCTTAACGTATTTCACATAATCGCTAAGGCTATTCTTCCCGTCTTTCAATCCCAAATACATATTGATTGCAGACAGTCCCATGGCAACAGCACCAGACCTGTCCATAGAGGCCTTATCCACCAGGGTGACACGAAGGTTGTTCTTTTTGGCCCAGTGGGCAGCTTCATAGGCGGCTCCGCAGGCGGCCATTCCACCTCCGAGAATGAGGATATCAGTCTGGATCTCGACGGTTTCAAAGTTTTCTGTAATACTCATGATCAGATTTTTTCCAGTTCATCAAGACCGGTGGAGGCCGGCTCTGTGCGAAGTATTGGGTTTTTCAGATCTTCGGTGCCGGTCACAAAACCAGCGTCCGGATCGGCGGACCCTTCGGGGGTTGTCCGGGTAGGAAACTTGAATCGTTTGATCTCCCCGTCCCTGAACTTCACGGACCACATGATGGCATCAGAGCTTCGCAGTGGTTGTACAACGCCTCCCAGGGGCATGAAGTCGGCGTAACCCCGGACCTCAATGGCCTGTGTGGGACAAATTTTCACACAATTATAGCATTCCCAGCACATTTCGGGAGCCCGGTTCTTGGCCTTGTTGATCTCCTTGTCCAGGACCATCAGGTCATTGGGACAGATATACTGGCATGCGGTTCTGTCCAGTGCCTTGCATCCGTCACATTTATCAGTAATTACAAAACTGGGCATGATAATATTGATTGGTAATGCCTACAAACATAACCAATTATAAGGATTTTTTATCATGATTTTGAACAGCAGGTCTAAATAAGAAAATCAGTATCCGATCACATATAGGTTATGGTCCTCATCAATACAGTAATCAACAAGATCAAGAATTTCCTGGTTGATTTGGATCAGTTTTTCGTGGTAGATGGTCCAGTGATCCATCCAGGTTTTATCCATCCTGACAATGGCCAGAAGGAAATCTTTTCCAAAAACCTTTTCGTTGATGTGGGACTGAAATTCGGAAAGGGATCTGATTTTTTGAAGGATAACCAGGTGTGTAAGCAATTGGTTTCTCAGTGGGATGATATAACGAGTGTTGTACTTTGTAGCATCATAGTATTCATACAGCTTGTTGGATTTTTCAAAACAGGCAGTGAAAAGATTAAAGACAACACTGTCTATATACCTGGATTCAGCATCCAGTTTATTGTAGTTTTCATCAGTACCGGTAAGATTGAGCTCGACAAAGTTCAGTTCTTTTTGGCTATAAATGGATAGTTTCATCATGTCAGTATTCGAGCGTAAAATTATAAAAATAGTTATTAGACCCGCGCATCTTTAATTTATTATTTTTGCAGGTATTAATTAAACAAGCATTGAAAAAGGAAGAATTACAGGAACTGTTCCACCAACACTACGGCACACAAGCTCAAAAAATTATTGAATTGCCCAGGTCTCCTTCTCACAGGAGGTATTTCAGAATGGAGGGGGAGGATGGTACCTGCATCGGAGCCATCAGTCCGGATCCCTTGGTAACAAGGGCATTTCTCAGGTTTACTGAACATTTCAGAAGCCAGGGGTTAAATGTGCCCGAACTGTATGCTGTTCAGGAGGAAAGAGGAATTTATCTGTTGGAGGACTTTGGTGATCTGATGCTGAAACACCTGGTTGACCAGTCCCGGGATAAAGGATCCTTTCCCGGAAAGATACTTCCTTTCTACCATTCAGTACTTGAACACCTGTTAAAGTTTCAGGTGAACGGGCATGCAGGATTGGATTATTCCGTATGCGTACCACGTAAAGAATTCGACAAACAGTCTGTTCTGTGGGATATGAACCATTTTAAGTATTTCTTCCTGAATTTGCAGGGTATCCCATTTGACGAACAGAAACTGGAAGATGATTTTCAATTCTTTGCAAACTTCCTCATGAATGCCAGAAGAGATCATTTTCTCTACCGTGATTTTCAGGCCAGGAACATTCTGTACCAGGATGAATCATTTCATTTTATTGATTACCAGGGTGGTAGGATGGGTGCTTTGCAGTACGATGTAGCTTCATTGCTGTTCGAGGCACGGGTTGATCTTCCATCTCATGTCCGGGAAGAATTATTACAGTATTACCTGGAGAAACTTGGAGGGGTGAACAAAGATGATGCTGTGGAATTTCAGAAATACTACTATGGTTTTGTGCTGGTCAGGATAATGCAAGCTATGGGGGCATACGGTTTAAGGGGGATTATTGAGAACATTCCATTGTTCTTACAGAGTATCCCCTTTGCCATACAGAATATCAGGTGGCTGCTTGATAAGTCCCTGGTCCCTCAAGGCCTGCCAGAACTGACAAGATGCCTTCAGCGCCTGGCCGGATTATCAAATTGGAAACACGCTATGAAAGAAGATAAATTAACATTGAATATTACCAGCTTCTCTTATAAACTTGGTCTCCCCAGGGATTATAGCGGACATGGTGGGGGATACATGTTTGATTGCCGTACTCTTCCCAACCCGGGGAGGATAGAAGTTTACAAAAAATCAACTGGCCGGGATCAGGATGTCATAGATTTCATGGCTAGCAAACCTGAAGTATCTGATTTCCTGAAAAAGATATTTGCCTTAATGGACCAATCTGTTGAGGTTTATACGCAAAGGGCATATACCAGTTTGATGGTGAATTTTGGGTGTTCAGGCGGACAACACAGGTCGGTCTACTGTGCCGAGCAACTTAAGACCTACCTGAAAGAAAAGTACCCAGTAAATGTTGTTCTGAAACACAGGGAACTGGATAAAAAACAATAGCAAAGGGATGAGCAAAACAATGTGTGAGATAGGCAAGAAAAAGGCAAAGGAAAGATTGTCAGGGAACCCCAGGTTTGAATGCCAGAAATGCCACAGCAGGGTAAAGAAAAAAGATTAGGTTTGCAAGCCCGGTAAATTATAATCCAATGCATAAGATCTGATGAGAGCAATAATCCTCGCTGCAGGACTGGGTAGCAGGCTGAAGCCCCTGACTGATAATACTCCCAAAGCACTGGTTTCATTCAGAGGTAAGCCAATGGTTGAGAGAATTATCAGGAACCTGGCAGATGCAGGCGTAAAAGATATTATGGTAAATGTTCATCACTTTGCCGGCCAGGTGGTTGAATTCCTGGACAAGCTGGAGGTGGAGGGAGTAAATTTATATATCTCTGATGAAACCGGTGAACTCATGGATACCGGCGGTGCCATTTTGCTTGCCAGGGAATTTTTGAAAAGAGAAAAAGACTTTATCGTCCACAATGTAGATGTATACACTGATCTGGATATCGGCGATCTCATCAGGAATCACAGGAATGGTAAAGCCTTAGCTTCCCTGGCTGTGAAGAAGCGGCCAACGTCAAGATCCCTGTTATTTGATGATACCGGATTTTTATGTGGATGGATACATAATGAAACAGGTGAAAAGAGGATGGTCAGGACCCCCTCAGGATCACTTGAGGATTTTGGCAATACCTGTGTACAGGTGATCAATGCAGAATTCCTGGATTTCTTTCCCAAAACAGAGCCTCGTTCACTGACCGAGATGTACCTGGAGCTGGCTGAGCACCATATGATAGGAGCTTATACACATAACCAGGACTACTGGTATGACCTGGGCCGTTATGATAATTTCATCAAAGCAGACAAATAGGTATTTTATTAATATATTGACTATTTTCACCATAAAATCAACGCCATGTCGGCCAAGCAAACAACTGTCATAACCAATTTACTGGGACCTTTCCAGAGATTCTTCAAGATCGAGGCAGCAAGTGGGATTCTCCTGCTAATCTGCACTGCGATTGCTATGATAATGGCCAATTCATCATTCTCAGAGGTTTATACCAGGTGGGTGAACTGGGAATTATCGGTACAGGTGGGCAATGTGTTTAATCTGTCAAAACCTTTGATTCTCTGGATCAATGATGGTCTCATGGCCATTTTCTTTTTTGTTGTGGGATTGGAGATCAAGCGGGAAATCCTGGTTGGTGAACTTGCATCATTCAGACAGGCAAGCCTGCCCATACTGGCCGCCATAGGAGGTATGGTGATTCCTGCGTCACTGTTCTATGCATTGCATGGCAACAATCCTGGAGCAGAGGGCTGGGGAATTCCCATGGCTACAGACATTGCTTTTTCTCTTGGTATCTTGAGCCTTCTTGGAAAACGGGTACCCCTGGCCCTGAAAGTTTTTCTTGCGGCCTTTGCCATTGTGGACGATATGGGGGCAGTGATTGTCATTGCTGCTTTTTATAGTGAATCCATCGGTTGGGAAAACCTGATGATTGCCGGAGCACTGTTTATCATGCTGGCCATTGCCATCAGGTCCGGAATGAGAAATGGCGAGGTCTTTCTTATAGTGGGAGGGTTTATCTGGTACTTTGTCCTGAAATCAGGTTTGCATCCAACCATTGCCGGGGTGGCGCTGGCATTTATAGTACCCGCCAAACGCAGCATCAAATTAAATGTTTTCAACCGGGCCACGAGATCAAGCCTGAAAACTTTCGAGGAATCTGATGCTGAAGAAAATATGCTGCTCAGTAAAGAACAGCTGGAGGCACTCGACAACCTGGAAGTTTATTACAGGAAGGTTCACAGTCCCCTTCAATACCTGGAGCATAAAATGCACAGTTTTACCTCCTACCTTGTAATGCCCCTCTTTGCCCTGGCAAATGCCGGAGTTCTTCTCAGTGCTGCTGCAGGAGAGAGGGTGGTAGGACCCCTGTCAGTTAATATTGCCATTGCCCTCATCCTGGGCAAGGTGTTGGGGATTCTCATTTTTGCTTGGATCGGGATCAAACTTAAAATAACCTCTCTGCCAGAAGGTACGAAATGGGTTCATATCATGGGACTGGGTTTTCTTGGGGGGATAGGTTTTACCATGTCGATGTTCATCAGCAGCCTGGCATACCAGGACATCGGATTGCTGAATCATGCCAAGATTGGCATACTAATAGGATCACTTTTGGCCGGGATATTGGGTTATTTTATTTTGAAGTTTACCCTGAAACCTGAGGTTGAGGATAAGAGCGAGGAGGAAAAATGAAGGAGCATTTGATAGATGAGTTGAATGAGAAATGGATGGGGAAAGATCCGGAAGAGATACTGTCCTTTTTTCTGGATAGGTACAGGGGGAAAATTGTTTTTGCTTCCAGTATGGGTGCTGAGGACCAGGTACTTACCAGAATGATCGCTGATATTGATCGTGGGACCAGGATCTTTACCCTTGATACGGGAAGATTATATCAGGAAACCTACGACCTGATCCAACATACCAATGAAGAATATAATCTGAACGTAGAAGTCTACTTCCCCGATTTTCAGAAGGTCCAGGAGATGGTGGCAAGCAAGGGAATTAATCTGTTTTATAAGAGCATTGAGAACCGGAAGCTTTGCTGTGATATCCGGAAAAATGAGTCCCTCAAAAGAGCACTGGAAGGTATGGAGATTTGGATCTGTGGTTTGCGAAAGGATCAGACTGTGACAAGGTTCTTCAATAAGCTGGTGGAATGGGATGATAAGCACCGTCTGATGAAGCTGAACCCGCTGATCAATTGGACAGAAAAACAAGTCTGGCAATATATCAGGGAAAATGATATTCCATACAATGTATTGCACGACCGTGGCTTTCCGAGCATTGGCTGTAAACCTTGTACAAGGGCCATCCAGGCAGGAGAGGATTCACGGGCAGGCCGCTGGTGGTGGGAGAATGCAGAACATAAGGAATGTGGCCTTCATAACAGTGAGTAGGGTATATCCTGTTTTCAAGAGCCACTGCCTCTGAATATTGGATTTTCCAGTCCGGTGTTATATCTTTAAAACCAAATCCATTCATTATGAAATTGGCCTTAAATACCCTTGTTTATGAAGTTGGAAACAAGGGTCCAGAAGAATCTCTGCGAGCAGCGGCAAAATATGGTTTTAAATACATCGAGTATGCAGGAATACGTAAAGGCAATCCCATGACGATGAGCAGAGAGCAGCGAAAAGAAGCTGTAAAAATTGTGAAAGATAATGATATTCACAGCACACAGATGCTAATGGTTGCTACCAAGGATACTGCACACCCGGATCCTCAGAAACGTGATGCGGTATTTGATTACATGAAAGCCTGTGCGGATTTCCAGCTGGAATTGGGTGGCCGCCAATTGCTGGTTTGCTGGGGCGGTGGGCTATATGAATTGGGAACCACACCGGAACAGTCCTGGTTGTATATGCTGGATAATGTTGGACGTTTTGCTGAGTGGGGACTGGATAAGGATATCCTGGTAGGAATTGAACTGGATCCACATGTATATTTCATTTGCAATAACACTTACAAACTTGCCAAGGCTGTAGAAGATATCGGCCTGCCTAATGTATATCCGAATGTTGATGTCGGACATCTGGTGATCACCCGTGAGGAACCGGAACAATTGGAAAAATTGAAAAGCAGGATACTGCATGTCCATTTAAGTGAAACGGAAAGTTTTGCACATACCAATAGTATACTGGGTACCGGTGCTGTCCCATTTCGCCAGTATGTGGACAAGTGCCTTGAATTAGGCATAGAGGAAAATTGTGCTGGATTAGGGGAACCATGTGTGGCGGGTATCGAGATGGGAAGTGAAGCCAGCGGTGGATTCGTGGAAGATCCGGACCATTGGGTCGAAGAGAGCCTCAAATTCCTGGAAAAGGAATTACCACATGTAAGCCGCTAATCCTAAACAAAAGAATAAGATGAAACACCTCATTTACCTTTTTATTATTGCACTGATCTTTTCATGTGATTCCCCAGTCAAACAAGGAATTGAGATTACCGGTGAATTACAGCAATGGCATAAGATCACCCTTGTCATTCACGGACCAGAAACATCCGAATGGGCAGAGGAAAATCCATTCCTGGATTATCAGGTGGAAGCTGTATTTACGCAGGGGAGCAAAACCTATTATGTGCCTGGCTATTATGCTGCTGACGGAAATGCAGGAGAGACCTCAGCCAAAGCTGGAAATATCTGGAAAGTCCATTTCAGTCCAGATGCCACCGGGACCTGGAACTATAAAGTCACATTCAGAAAAGGTAAAAACATTGCCGTACTCGACGGTGAAGGCTTGAGTGAAGAAATAGCCATAAATGGCGGGGTAGGCTCACTTGAAATATCAGCATCCAACAAATCCGGACCTGATTTCCGTGCCAGGGGACGTATAGTTAATGGAGGGAAAGGTTATTTTAAGATCCAGGGGAGTGAAAAGATATGGATTAAAAACGGGGCGGACAGTCCAGAGAATTTCCTGGCATATGCAGATTTTGACCAGACATCAAGGTTCAGCCTGAAGACCGAAGTAAGAGAAGGGGAAGCTGATCCCAAGGAGAGTCTTCACCAATACGGACCCCATGTTGCTGACTGGCAGGAAGGAAATCCAAGTTGGCAGGAAGGGAAAGGAAAAGGCATGATAGGTGCCCTGAACTATCTTCATACTGTTGGAGTAAATTCCATTTACATGCTGACAATGAATATTATAGGTGACGGGAAGGATGTCTGGCCCTATACTGATTATAATGAGAGGTACAGGTTTGATTGCAGCAAACTGGACCAATGGGAAGTGGTTTTTGAGTACATGGACCAGCTGGGGATCATGATTCATTTTGTCCTTCAGGAAACCGAGAATGAATGTTTGCTCGATATGGGACATACCGGGGTTCAGCGAAGGCTATACCTGCGGGAATTGATAGCCCGTTTTGGCCATCACCTGGCCATTGGCTGGAACCTGGGGGAAGAGAACGGTCCGGCGGAATGGACCCCTGTAGGACAAACGGACGCCCAGAAAAAAGACATGGCCAATTATATCAAAAAAATCAATCCCTATCCTAGCAATGTTGTCCTGCATACGCATAGCGGACAGGATAAGCAGGATGAATACCTGACACCAATGCTGGGGTTCGAAAGCCTTGATGGTCCATCCCTGCAGGAAGGAAATCCCACAAATGTGCACAAGCTTGTGAAAAAATGGGTGATAAGGTCTGCTGAAGCGGGCAAGCCCTGGATCGTAAACTTCGATGAACTGGGTCCCCATTGGAAAGGCGTTATGCCCGATTCATACGATGTCAGTCACGATACCATCCGCCACCTTGCCCTCTGGGGCACATTGCTGGCTGGCGGGACCGGGGTTGAATGGTATTTTGGTTATCGTTATCCGCACACCGATCTGACCTGTGAAGATTTTCGCAGCCGTGATACCTGGTGGAAACAATCTTCCATTGCCACTCAATTTGTAAACCAGTTTCCATTGGAAGAAATGATTTGCCAGGATGAACTGGTAAATATCAAGGGTGCATATTGCCTGGCAAAAACAGGTGAAATCTATTTGGTTTACCTGCCTGCAGGGACAAAGAACGCCGGGCTCCGGCTTGAATCTGAAAAATCCTTATCGGTAAAATGGTTTAATCCGCGTGAAGGTGGTGAAATGCAGGATGGAAGTATCACTTCTTTGAAGGGAAAAGGATTTCAAAGCCTGGGAGAACCACTGGTAGATATCGAAAAAGACTGGGTTGTAGTTATCCGATAGATCTGCATACCTAATCTATCACCCCGGATCCGATTATCTCATCCTCCTCATACCAGGCAGCAAATTGTCCGGATGTTATGCCACGCTGTGGCTTGTCAAAAACAATATATGAAGCATCTTTCATGATGTGGAGTGTTCCTTTCTGAAGGGATTGGCGATACCTGATACGAAAACTGAATCTTTTAGAATCTCCCTGTTTTAATTGAAGGTCAGGTCTGACCCAATGCATGGCAGAAGAACTGATTGACAAACCTTTCCGGTACAAGCCTGGATGGCTTTTGCCTTCCCCGGTATAAATAATATTTCGCATCGTATCTGTTCCAATGATGAACAAAGGTTCCTTCTTGCCTCCTATGTTCAATCCCTTGCGCTGGCCAATGGTATAAAAATGAGCCCCGTTATGGGTGCCGATAAGTATCCCGTCTTCCGGCTGGTATTGCCAGGGCTGGGAAAGATAAATGGGATTGTCCCTCTCAGAATTAAATTCAAGGTAACTTTTGAACCTGCGGGGTATTTCAATCACATCCCCTTTTTTGGTTTCGAGCCGCTGTTGAAGAAAAGTCGGCAGGTCTACCTTTCCGATGAAACATATCCCTTGTGAATCCTTTTTATCAGCTGTAGGCAGTTGCTGTTCACTTGCTATTTCCCTGACCTTTTCCTTCGAAAGGTCGCCAATGGGGAAAAGGATCTTTGAAAGCTGTTCCTGGTTTAGCTGGCATAAAAAGTATGACTGTTCCTTATTGGGGTCTAGTCCCGCGAGCAACCTGTTAACCCTCTTCCCTTCTTTATCCAGTGTTTCCTTCCGGCAATAATGCCCGGTAGCTACAAAGTCCGCATTGTACTTATCTGCCACTTTGAAAAACTCATCAAATTTGATCTCGCGGTTACAGAGTACATCAGGATTAGGGGTCCGTCCCATCTCATATTCGTGGAACATATAATCAATCACCCTCTTTTTGTAAACCTTGCTGAGGTCGGCACTATGGAAAGGAATATCCAGTTTTTTAGCTACCAGCTGTGCAAATACCAGGTCGTCCCTCCAGGGACAATCGCCTTCCAGTGTGCCGGTCTTGTCATGCCAGTTGATCATGAATACAGCGATCACATCATAGCCCTGCTTTTTGAGCAGGTATGCTGCTACACTGGAATCAACGCCACCCGATAAACCAACCACTACTCTTTTCATAAACATTCGGTTGGCTGCAAAATTAGCAATTTCGGTGTAATCAACTGATAAAGGAAAGATGGTTTATGATGGCAGGTTTTTAATAACCTCTTCATTACTGAGAATATTCGCAACGATGGCATATATACCCTCAGAATCAAATCCTTTCAATTTGGTAACCAGGATCTTTTTCAGGTCTTTGATCTGTCTCTCTTCTCCGAGGGCATTTTTAATTTCACGAAATTGTGAGCCGGTTAGCTCATCCTGCAACGCATTCAGTATAACATCGAAAGGGATAGTATTGCCTGTCTCTTTCGGAGCACCAAATGTCTCAAGCTCAACAATGGCTTCTTCGAGTATTTCCTTGCCAAGTTTTTTGCAGGCCTCCATAGAATTCGTATAACCTGTTTCATCCCTCAAAACCCAGCTTCCCTGGTCGTATTTGATCTTTTGAATGGAATCAAGCTTCTTTGTTTTCGGTCCGAATATCCTTTCCAGCAGGAGAATGGTAAAATTTTTCCAGGCGTTCAGATCAAAATCTTTAGTCTCCAGCTTATCAATCTGGTCCTTTAAAACTTTTATGGCATTTTTTGGATTCATGGCCCTCTAAAAGTACGAATAATCAAAGGATTCTCAAAGCAGGGTCTATGGGTTGGAAGGAATGCTTAATGATAGCGTTCAAGTCTCTCCTTAAGCTCTTCCTGGTAAACATGATTAATGTCTGTTTTCGGATCAGCACAAAAGTATACAGGGGTCCCTTCCTGCCTTGCATGGGGGGTTGAGATGCGACCAACAATATCAACCTGATTATACAGCTCTTGCAGATTATCACTATCCCCGATTTTGATCAGGTACTCCCCATCAATGCTTTCAGGGGCCCAAAATATATAACTGTCGTTGTAACTGATGACCGCGGGCAGATCGTATTTTGTACCGTAAAAATTGACTGACCCGGCCTCACCATAATTATTTGCCAGGATCACACACCTTGCCTGTTGTTCGGATGTCATTTTCTGATATGTTTCTCCGACTATCCGGGCGAGCTCCTCCCATCCTATCATATCTGCATAATCCTGGGGAAGGTCATAATATTCCCCATCCTCCCAGCGTTCAGATTTTTCCCGGCCCATAGATTTATAAAATTGAATATAAGCTTCAGGCTTTAAGATGGGAAGACTTATGGGCAGGGCTACCACGGAAACGGTAAAGATGAAAATGATCAGGACATATTTAAGAAACCCGAGTTTCCCCGCCAGGTACCTCTCAATAAAAAGACCGCCGAATACAAAAAGGGATGAATACAGTCCAATGGTATAATAATGCTTTCCACGCAGGATAATGAGTAGTAGCACCACTGTTAGGTATATCCAAACAAAGGCCCTGTAAGACTTTCCATCTTTGAGGAAAGCGACATATATCAGGCCGAAGACCCAAATGAAAAAAACGGGAAGGAACATCATAATTTGTTCCGCGAGAAAAATGTCTACCCGGACATGCACCAGCTGAGTCTCTGCCAGTTCTTGCATATGATGGATCACAGGCCAGTTATGATTGACCTGCCAGATCAGGTTGGGTAAAGCAATCAGTATTGCCACGGCCGTGGCAATATATGGATGGGGTTTACGTAACCAGCCTCTCAATGGAGTCAACAGTACAGCCACGATGATCCCAATAAGATAGAATACAACGGAGTATTTATTCAGGAATGCCAGTCCCGCAACAATCCCAATCAGGTACCAGTAGAGGTTCTTTTTTGTATGTAACAGCCTGAATAACAGAAAAGCCAGTAAAAGCCAGTAGAATTGGTTAAAGGAAACCGGCTGGAACAGGGAGTTACTTCGCAGGAATGCCGGGGCAGCGAGGAAGGCAAGGCAGGCAAAAAACTGGGCCCATTTTCCGCCCCCCGCTTCTGTCACCATGATCCCGATGAGTATGATGGAAACTACACCGACTATAGCAGGAAAGAACCTGATGGCAAAGGTAGTATCGCCGAGAAGAAACCTGGAAATATTAGCGAACACAGCAATGAAGGGTGGCACTGATTGATATCCCCATGCCAGGTGATTCCCCAGGTCGACATACATAAATGCATCCCGTTGCAATTCATAGTTGGTATTGGTCAGGAAATGAAGGAGAAGTTTGACAATGCTGAATAACAGTATCATCCACCAGGTTTTGATCCATATGGAATCGGAAATTCTGGACATGATTTACAGGCTTTTCTACCTGCAATTTAATAAAATCAGGAGAGTCTTAACGTTTTTGCAAAAGCTGATCGCATTTGATCAGCATGCGGCTGGCCCAGGTGGCATTCTTGCCCGAAGGTATGTTTGGCATTTGGGTTACTGCTTCCTTATAGTCAACAAATACCTCCCTTGCCTGAGCCACTTCTCCCAACCGGATGAGGATAAGTCCTTTTTCAGCGAGGGCCTCTACAAAATCAAAATCATGCATGGCCAGGGCAGTATTGATAAGGCGTAATGCTTCGGCATTGCTCTGGTAGGTATTTGAAAGAGTCCTCGTCAGCTTGGCCCTGAGGAGGTAATCTTCCTCACTGGCAATCCCCAGTTCGAACACCCTGTCCATATACCTCATGGCCTGGTCATAATTGTGGTGATGATACTCTTGCCAGGCTGTCAGTGATAAGGCAGATGAGATATTGATCATATATTCCTTGTCCGGCAGATATTCGAAAGCTTCTCTTTGTTGTAAATCTTCCATGAAAGCCTGACTCAGGTTTCTCGAGCGCTCATTTTGTTCACTGGTATATGAAGCTCCTGCGGACACGACAAGGGCATCAGAAATGGCGGCTGCAGAAAGTCCAGTTAATGCCAGATCTCCCACATGGAAATTCGTTCCATACCTGATATTGCTGAATTCCATGGCGACAGCCGATGCAATGGTGGCAAAAGCTGACCAGAATTCTGCATTATTCTCATTGCGGATCTCCATGGTCAGGTTCATCAGGTTATGGTCCAGCACCACATGTGCAGTTTGTTCGGATATTATGCCCAACAACTCCTGCTCACTCCTGGTTTTGCCCAGCATCCCTGTGGTGATCACAATGGTGCCGTTGTCGAAGGTAAAGACTTCAGGCTTGATGGCTGTTATCATCAGAATATTGAGCCGTGAAGGAACCTCCTTTATCAGGGCCTGGGGGTGGACAATGAGAATCAGCTGCCGCAGGTAATCTTCCAGGTATTCATCCCTGAAAACCAGGCCGTTAATTTCCATCTGGGAGGCATATTCATAAAAATCATCTCTCAAAGTTGATCGCAGATTTGTCTGCCAGCCACTGGAATTAATATGTGAGGACTGGTTCTCCAGCCAGACCACCTGCCAATAATCTAAATTATCATCCAGCAGTTCAAGTTTTGAAGAAGAAATATATTTTTCACTAAAACCTTTGCCTATCAGGTAAAAAGACTTTCCGGAGGAGCTCTGTTTGAATCCAAAGATGTCAATCGTGTCACCGGCATTGTACCCGTTGATATTTTTCAATGCTACGCCTTTGTAATTGGACTGACAATGGGAGACTTGAAAGCTGATTATAAAAATGGTGCAAATAAGTATAAGTAGTCTCATGCATGGTTTTATTTAAGATTGGTTTCAAGCAAAAATGCTATATTAAAATACTCCAAATTTTAAGCCAAAACCTGTATAACCGGCTGATCTGTTTAGTAATATGCCATATTTTTGATGAAGGTTATACCTTGCGTGATATAAGGGGGTTAAAGAAGGATAAACTCAGACTTCCCATTTGTTGAGGACCATGTGGATTAGTAATGCTTTTTCCTCTTTCTTTTGCTTTCTTTTTTTCATTGTTGGCTTTTTTATTATTATATTTGACTTACAAACATATTTCGATCAATGTCCGGATTATTAATTGATAAGTTTAGGTTTTTATAGATATTACTTATTTGACTATATTTCACTTCAATATCTCATCAACTTCTTACAAAAATCATCATTGTAAAAAACTATATTTCAATGCTTTGTTCATGCTAATATGGAAGGATTAAAGATATTTGATAATGTATGCATCCAATATAGATGAATTAAAATAAAATGTACCCTTGTAACTAATTTTGCACCAGAATTACCATGACAACATTTCTAAAAAGACTTTTTACAATCGCGCTTATCCTGATCCCCACCTTGATGACTGCTCAGGATAATGGTGAGGTCGAGGGACATATCTATGATGAGGCAGGGGAACCGGTGGCCTATGCCAATGTTCAATTGATGGGTACTTCCCGTGGCGCGGTCTCTGATGACAGAGGTTTCTTTTCTATCAATCAGGTACCCCCTGGCACACATACCCTAAGGGTTACTTTCGTGGGGTATTCTGATAGTGAGGCTACTGTGCAGGTATCAGCCGGAGAGGTGACCATCAACGATTTCCGTATGACGCTAACCTCCATTCTGGGCGAAGAGGTGGTCGTAACAGCCATGGCTCGCGGACAGGCGAAGGCTATCAACACTCAGATTGCAGCCAGAAACATTAAAAATGTAGTTTCGGAACAGAAGATCCGGGAACTTCCCGATGCCAATGCTGCTGAAGCACTGGCGCGTCTTCCAGGTGTTTCAGTGACCAGGGCTGGAGGTGAGGCTGTTGCGATCAATGTTAGGGGGGTCTCTGCCAACACCATGTTCGTGAACGGGATGCGTCTGGACGGAGGATTGGCTTCCATTTCTTCTTCGATGATAGGAAGCATTGAACTCAACAAGGCCTTTATGGCCGACCAGGATGCGGATGTGCTTGGGGGTAATGTTGAGTTCAAAATGCGTGAAGCGCTGTCGGGATTCAGGAAGGATATCTGGGTAAGGACCGGCTATAATGGTTTTACTAAATCTTTCAAAATGCAGGATGTGTCAGTTTTGCTGAGCAACCGCTTTTTTGATGATCGCCTGGGTGTGATGCTGAGCCTGAACTATGACCGGAAAAACCGGGGCAGGGACGTACTAACAGCCAGAAACGAAACCTTCAGAGCTTCAGTGACAGGATCCGAGGATATATTGCCCGTTGAGCTCACTAGTGTAGGTCTGAACCGTATCGAAAATCTGAACCAACGTTACGGGACCACTATCTATACCGATTACCGGTTGAAAAAAGGGAAGCTCTATTACCAGGCATTCTTCAGTCAGCGCAATTCAGAAACAGTCAATTATAATAATGGGTATGCTCAATCCTCCACGAGTTATAGTGCATCGCGCGCTGAGGGGAAAAGCAGGAATTTTTTACAGGGTATTGGTGGTGAACATACCCTTCTGGGTGCGAAAGTGGATTGGGGCGTTTCCATGTCAAGCCTAAGAGAAGAAACACCTTCATCCCTTGGTTTATCTGTCAGTAATCCCTCAGGAAATGATGCAGGAGCTGTTGGCATTGACAGCTCCACAACCATCAGTGAATATATAAGTTACGCTACCCACAATATAGATTGGACACAGGTCTCAAACGCCACCTATGGTCGAGAAGAGAGCCATTCTAAAGAGCTGTCTGCCAGGCTGGATATAGAGGTGCCTTTTCGTTTGGGCAATAAAATCGACGGATATGTGAAATTCGGGGGGAAGGTGCGTGATATGGAACGCGGTTACGAAAAGTGGCAAAGAGGCTCCAGCTTTGGTCGCCACTCCGGGGAGTATTTAGGCGATACTGCCATTGTAAGGCTGCCTGATTTCGGATGGCAATATACTCCAAATACTGAGTTTGGCTTTATACCTTTTGCAGAGGAACCCTACGCGCATGATTTCTCCCTGCTGGGTGCTCAGAGCTGGTTCCATACCGACTTTGACAAGCTGGAGCATGTGTTGGATGTGTGTGATGATATGTTAAATGAGAAGATGCTTGGTGAAAAAGATGACTATACCAACACCCAGCGAAACTATGCCGCTTATATCATGGCGGGAATCGACATTGGAGAGATCATCACCTTTATGCCCGGGGTGCGGTATGAGAATTATGAGTATAGTACTACCGCCAGATGGTTTGTACAGGGTGAGGGCTACGGGCCCTATGAAACTCAGGGCCAAATCGGGGATACTACTGCGGGCCACTTCAATAAGAATTTCTTTCCGATGGTCCATCTGAAGATCAAACCGTCCAAATGGTTTGATATCCGCCTGGCAGCTACCAAGACATTGACCCGTCCCGGTTTCACCCAGATGAGCCCCAGGTATTGGCGGGGGCGAGACCTTACACAGACTTTGGGAAATCCCTACTTGAAACCGCAGACCAACTATAACTACGATATCCATATCTCCTTCTACACCGGTAAGATAGGTCTGTTTACCATCGGGGCGTTCTACAAGAAGATGACCAATCAGGTGCTGAACTACCAAAGGACGATTATCGATGCGGAGGAAGAGTTGGGACTCGATCCGATTTATAATAATAAAGAATACATACAACCAGTGAACAATGAATGGCCGGGTTATGTGCAGGGGCTGGAGATTGACTGGCAGACGCACTTTTCGTACCTCCCCAAGCCTTTTAATGGCATTTTGCTGAACATGAACCTGACCTACATGAAGTCGGAGACCAGGTACCCCTTCTATAGTTTTTATAAAGTGTATCTCGATGAACCGCCATATGTAATGAATGTAGGGAAGCATGACAGCAGGGTGAACAAAGTAATCGGGATGCCTGATATGATCGCCAATGTGGCGCTGGGATATGAACTGGGAGGTTTTTCGGGAAGGATCTCTGCCTATTACCAGGATAGAACCATCACGACAGCACAGGCCAGCAATAAATCTCAAGATCAGGACAAGGATGCACTGATGAGGCTGGATATGCAGCTGTCGCAAAAGCTTAAAAAGGTGCCGGGACTGATATTCTACCTGAATATAAACAACATGACCAATAACACCGACCGGAGGATAATGACCTACCACCCCGAAAAACTTGCGAGAGAAGAGGTGTATGGCGTCTCCGGTGATATTGGTGTCAGATACAAGTTTTAATCAATGAATCAGATATAATCTAAGAAAGGAGGTGCATGGCAAAAAGTAAGTAATCTTATTGATTTACACGTTTTTACACAATTAAAATCTAATACAAATGAAAAGAATTTTACAATTAATAACTAAAAGCGCCCTGTTGGCAGTTGGTATATTGATGCTTACCGGCGCTGCTTCTTTTGCACAATCATCAGTGGTTGTTGACCCCGGATTGAACACCATTCAAGCGGCCATGGCAGCTAATCCCGGAGATACACTGATACTGCAAAAAGGGAAAGAGTATGTGGTAAGCGAAGCGGTTGAGATCACCCAACCTACTGTAATCATGGGAGAGGCATATGACCGGGAAGGTTCAGGCGACCCTCCTGCTGTTATGAGAGGATCTACAGATCCAGGTGAGGAAGATGATTTTTATATGATCCTGGCAGCAGCAGATGTCCGCTTAATAGACATTGGATTTATAGGTTTTACCTGGGACAATAGACAAATTGCAGGTGCCCTTGCAGCTTCTGCGGGAAATATTAATGTCGAAGCATCCGGGTGTATTCTGCAGGGTGTCAGCAAATGTTGGGTGACCAACTCGTTCGCAGGGATTAACTGGGTCCTCCATGACAACATCCATTGGAATATCAGCACCACTGGCTGGGATAATTATGCTGGCTGGGGTGGCCCTGCGTATGGGGGAGACAGCTCTACCAACCACACCTATAACTGTAGCTATTTTGTTGGTGGCAAAATTAATCTATCCGGAAGTACAGGTCCTACTGGCTGGCAGTGGGGTGACCATAACACCTATGTCTGCACCTGGGGTGAGTCTTTTCACAAGAGTAAAATGGATGGTTTTAAGGTACAGAACAGCATCTTTTACAATACACACTTAAGAGGTTATGTGGGTCCGCGTGAATGGATCGATGGTACTGATACATTGGTTTGGGGCGGTGACTATGTCAGCTACAGACAGTTGGGAGACACCCTTAATGGTGATTGTGCTGTCTTTCCTCATGATCTTGATTCTGTGGAATCAGATCTTAGGTTTGTTATTATCACGAACAACCTGAAGTATAACGAACAGCAGGTACTGGATTGGCATCAAGCCAACGGTGTGACCACACAGCCATTTTTGGCTTGGGCTATGCGAACCCGGGCTGCAGAAAATGGATGGACTATTGAGCCTAACTGGACTCCGGATACGGTGAATAGTAATTCATATGATCCTTTATTCGAGATGGGGCCAATCCCGGCGGAAGTTTTTGAGTCGTCCTGGGCGCAGAGGATAGACCGCATGGATCCGGAGATACCGGATCATGAAGTTGCATGGCGTCCTGATAGCGCAGAGCAGAAGGATTTTATCTGGCCCTTGCCGTTCGATTTCACACCAACCGCTGAGGAACTCATGGATGCCGCTACTGATGGTTACCCACTGGGAGACCTGAACTGGTTCGGTCCGGAAATGGTCGCTGCCTGGGAGGCTGGTCAAGCAGTAGGGATCGAAGAGAACAAACCAGTGGAATTAAGCCTGATGAACTATCCGAATCCATTCAATTCCACGACACGAATCCAGTACAATCTGCCGGCCCGGAGTCATGTAAACATGAAGATTTTTAATGTAACCGGTGCCTTAATGGCCAATTTGGTAAATGAAACACAGATCGCCGGACATCATGAAATAATGTTTGATGGGTCTGAGCTGTCGAGAGGGATATATTTCTGTCAGATCAGGGCAGGCAAAGACTTCCAGGTTCATAAAATGATTTTAATCAAATAGTCTAATCTTCTTAGTTAAATAGTAAAAAAGTCCGGTCATCTTTTCAGAAGACCGGACTTTTGTTTGTGTGGGTGTTTCAGGCAAAATCAGGCAAACAAGGAATGTTGATTTCATGGGGTTTAGTCTATATTGGGATGCACTTGAGTTTAACCCTGACCTCCATGGATTCGGCTGATTCTTTTTCAATTACTCATCCGGAAGGTGGTAAACTAACCACTTACAGAGGCCTTTCACATTTTTTACTAGTTTGTCATGTACCCGTTTCAGATTTTCTTATGTTACGACATTGTTACAGTAGGTTCGATTCTCTGTTTCCTCTAAGAAATTTGTAATACATTTATTGATTGAGCGATAGTAGATTTTTCTCTTATTTCTTTCAGATTCATTTTCACAAGAAACGTAACAGGTGTGTTACATGGAGTTTTATATAGGTGAAATCACCTGATCCAAGAGTTCCAACCAGGAAGTTGGATGTCAAAAGTAATAATTTATACAAACTGTTTGGTCGATACAGTGAAATTCAATTTATTGCAGAGATTACGGAATATTTACAAAAAAAAAGAAGTGAGATACTATTTGAATAAACCAAATAAAAGTAATTTTAAACCATCTATGTAACAGATTTTTGCACCCGAATAACCATGATAACTTATCTAAAAGGACTAATTACAATCGCACTAATCTTAATCCCCACCCTGCTGACTGCCCAGGATAACGGTGAGGTTCAGGGACACATTTATGATGAGGCAGGTGTACCAGTGGCCTATGCCAATGTACAATTGATGGGTACATCGCGAGGTGCGGTCTCTGATGACTTAGGTTTCTATTCTATAAATCAGGTACCTCCTGGTACACATACCCTAAGGGTTACTTTCGTGGGGTATTCTGAGAATAACGCAACTGTGCAAGTAACGGCTGGAGGGGTGACCACTACCGATTTCCGTCTGACCATAACCTCCATCCAGGGCGAAGAGGTGGTCGTAACAGCAATGGCTCGCGGACAGGCGAAGGCTATCAACACTCAAATTGCAGCCAGAAACATTAAAAATGTGGTTTCGGAACAAAAGATCCGGGAACTTCCCGATGCCAATGCTGCTGAAGCACTGGCCCGTCTTCCGGGTGTATCAGTGACCAGGGCTGGAGGTGAGGCTGTTACGATCAATGTTAGGGGGGTCTCCGCCAACACCATGTTCGTGAACGGGATGCGTCTGGATGGCGGATTGGCTTCAATCTCATCGTCTATGATCGGGAGCATTGAACTCAGCAAGGCCTTTATGGCCGACCAGGATGCGGATGTGCTTGGCGGAAATGTTGAGTTCAAGATGCGAGAGGCATTACCGGGATTCAGGAAGGATATCTGGGTCAGGACCGGCTACAACGGTTTTACCAAATCTTTCAAGATGCAGGATGTGTCAGTTTTGCTGAGCAACCGCTTTTTTGATGATCGCCTGGGTGTGATGCTGAGCCTGAACTATGACCGGAAAAACCGGGGCAGAGACGTACTATCAGCCAGACACGAGACCTTCAGAGCTTCAGTAACAGGATCCGAGGATATATTGCCCGTTGAGCTCACTAGTGTAGGCCTGAACCATATCGAAAATCTGAACCAACGTTTCGGGACCACTATCTATACCGATTACCGGTTGAAAAATGGGAAGCTCTATTACCAGGCATTCTTTAGTCAGCGCAATTCAGAAAATGTCAATTATAATAATGGATTTGGTCAATCCTCCACGAATTATAGTTCATCGCGTTCTCAGGGGAAAAGCAGGAATTTTTTACAGGGTATTGGTGGTGAACATACCCTTCTGGGTGCGAAAGTGGATTGGGGCGTTTCCATGTCAAGCCGAAGAGAAGAAATACCTGAAAGCCTATCTTTAAGTGTCTATAACCCCTCAGGAAATGATGCAGGAGCTGTTGGCATTGACAGCTCCACAACCATCAGTGAATATATTGGTTACGCTACCCACAATATAGATTGGACACAGGCAGGCGGCGCCGCCTATGGTCGAGAAGAGAGCTATTCAAAGGAGCTGTCTGCCAGGCTGGATATAGAGGTGCCTTTTCGTTTGGGCAATAAAATCGACGGATATGTGAAATTCGGGGGGAAGGTGCGTGATATGAAACGCGGATATGAAGGGTGGGAAAGAGGCTCAAGTTTCGGTCGCCACTCCGGGGAGTACTTAGGCGATAGTGCCGTTGCAAGGCTGCCTGATTTCGGATGGCAATATACTCCGAATGTTGAGTTTGGTTTTAAACCTTTTGCAGAGGAACCCTATGCGCATGATTTCTCCCTGCTGGGTGCCCAGAGCTGGTTCCATACCGACTTTGACAAGCTGGAGCATGTGTTGGATGTGTGTGATGATGTTTTAAGACAGAAGATGTATGGCGATAAAGATGACTATACCAACACCCAGCGAAACTATGCCGCTTATATCATGGCGGGATTCGACATTGGAGAGTTCATCACCTTTATGCCCGGGGTGCGGTATGAGAATTATGAGTATAGTACTACCGCCAGATGGTTTGTACGAGGTGAAGAAGGTTCAGGGGAGTATCCTACTCAGGGCCAAATCGGAGATACTACTGCGGGCCACTTCAATAAGAATTTCTTTCCGATGGTCCATCTGAAGATCAAACCGTCCAAATGGTTTGATATCCGCCTGGCAGCTACCAAGACATTGACCCGTCCCGGTTTCACCCAGATGAGCCCCGTGTATTTTCGAGATCGAGACCTTACACAGACTTTGGGAAATCCCTACTTGAAACCACAGACCAACTATAATTACGATATCCATATCTCCTTCTACACCGGTAAGATAGGTCTGTTTACCATCGGGGCGTTCTACAAGAAGCTGACCAATCAGGTGCTGAACTACCAAAGGACGATTATCGATGCGGAGGAAGAGTTGGGACTCGATCCGATTTATAATAATAAAGAATACATACAACCAATGAACAATGAATGGCCGGGTTATGTGCAGGGGCTGGAGATTGACTGGCAGACGCACTTTTCGTACCTCCCCAAGCCTTTTAACGGCATTTTGCTGAACATGAACCTGACCTACATGAAGTCGGAGACCAGGTACCCCTTCTATAGTTTTTATAAAGTGTATCTCGATGAACCGCCATATGTAATGAATGTAGGGAAGCATGACAGCAGGGTGAACAAAGTAATCGGGATGCCTGATATGATAGCCAATGTGGCGCTGGGATATGAACTGGGAGGTTTTTCGGGAAGGATCTCTGCCTATTACCAGGATAGAACCATCACGACAGCACAGGCCAGCAATAAATCTCAAGATCAGGACAAGGATGCACTGATGAGGCTGGATATGCAGCTGTCGCAAAAGCTTAAAAAGGTGCCGGGACTGATATTCTACCTGAATATAAACAACATGACCAATAACACCGACCGGAGGATAATGACCTACCACCCCGAAAAACTTGCGAGAGAAGAGGTGTATGGCGTCTCCGGTGATATTGGTGTCAGATACAAGTTTTAATCAATGAATCAGATATAATCTAAGAAAGGAGGTGCATGGCAAAAAGTAAGTAATCTTATTGATTTACACGTTTTTACACAATTAAAATCTAATACAAATGAAAAGAATTTTACAATTAATAACTAAAAGCGCCCTGTTGGCAGTTGGTATATTGATGCTTACCGGCGCTGCTTCTTTTGCACAATCATCAGTGGTTGTTGACCCCGGATTGAACACCATTCAAGCGGCCATGGCAGCTAATCCCGGAGATACACTGATACTGCAAAAAGGGAAAGAGTATGTGGTAAGCGAAGCGGTTGAGATCACCCAACCTACTGTAATCATGGGAGAGGCATATGACCGGGAAGGTTCAGGCGACCCTCCTGCTGTTATGAGAGGATCTACAGATCCAGGTGAGGAAGATGATTTTTATATGATCCTGGCAGCAGCAGATGTCCGCTTAATAGACATTGGATTTATAGGTTTTACCTGGGACAATAGACAAATTGCAGGTGCCCTTGCAGCTTCTGCGGGAAATATTAATGTCGAAGCATCCGGGTGTATTCTGCAGGGTGTCAGCAAATGTTGGGTGACCAACTCGTTCGCAGGGATTAACTGGGTCCTCCATGACAACATCCATTGGAATATCAGCACCACTGGCTGGGATAATTATGCTGGCTGGGGTGGCCCTGCGTATGGGGGAGACAGCTCTACCAACCACACCTATAACTGTAGCTATTTTGTTGGTGGCAAAATTAATCTATCCGGAAGTACAGGTCCTACTGGCTGGCAGTGGGGTGACCATAACACCTATGTCTGCACCTGGGGTGAGTCTTTTCACAAGAGTAAAATGGATGGTTTTAAGGTACAGAACAGCATCTTTTACAATACACACTTAAGAGGTTATGTGGGTCCGCGTGAATGGATCGATGGTACTGATACATTGGTTTGGGGCGGTGACTATGTCAGCTACAGACAGTTGGGAGACACCCTTAATGGTGATTGTGCTGTCTTTCCTCATGATCTTGATTCTGTGGAATCAGATCTTAGGTTTGTTATTATCACGAACAACCTGAAGTATAACGAACAGCAGGTACTGGATTGGCATCAAGCCAACGGTGTGACCACACAGCCATTTTTGGCTTGGGCTATGCGAACCCGGGCTGCAGAAAATGGATGGACTATTGAGCCTAACTGGACTCCGGATACGGTGAATAGTAATTCATATGATCCTTTATTCGAGATGGGGCCAATCCCGGCGGAAGTTTTTGAGTCGTCCTGGGCGCAGAGGATAGACCGCATGGATCCGGAGATACCGGATCATGAAGTTGCATGGCGTCCTGATAGCGCAGAGCAGAAGGATTTTATCTGGCCCTTGCCGTTCGATTTCACACCAACCGCTGAGGAACTCATGGATGCCGCTACTGATGGTTACCCACTGGGAGACCTGAACTGGTTCGGTCCGGAAATGGTCGCTGCCTGGGAGGCTGGTCAAGCAGTAGGGATCGAAGAGAACAAACCAGTGGAATTAAGCCTGATGAACTATCCGAATCCATTCAATTCCACGACACGAATCCAGTACAATCTGCCGGCCCAGAGTCATGTAAACATGAAGATTTACAATGTAACCGGTGCCTTAGTGGCCGATTTGGTAAATGAAACACAGATCGCCGGTCATCATGAAATGATGTTTGATGGAGCCAATCTGTCGAGAGGGATATATTTCTGTCAGATCAGGGCAGGCAAAACCTTCCAGGTTCATAAAATGATCTTAATCAAGTAGATCTATTCTTCTTAGTTAAATAGTAAAAAAGTCCGGCCATCTTTTAAGAAGACCGGACTTATTTTATTCGCCCGCACAGGGAGGTATTTTCAGTATCTTTAGAGGATTGATCAGCACCTTTTGTCGGGACTAACTATATACAAAGCATCGGCTGGATCAGGCAAAACCTTTGCCCTGGCGAGGGATTATCTCAGTCTGGTACTTCAGGACCCTGAAGTATTCAGGCATATACTTGCCGTCACTTTTACCAATAAGGCCACCGAAGAGATGAAGGGCCGTATCCTGGAGGAGCTATACCGCCTGGCTTCCGGTGTGAATTCTTCTATCCGTACTGAGATCATTGAACAGCAAAATCTGGAGTGTGAAGAGTTAAGTGCCCGGGCAAAGATCATCCTGGAAACCATCCTGCATAATTATTCCCGCTTCCATATTGAAACCATAGACCGCTTTTTTCAACGGGCCATCCGCGCTTTCACGAGAGAAATTGGCTTGGCTGCCGGATATGAGGTGGAGCTGGATGCACCTCGCATATTATCTAAAGCAGTTGACTTGATGCTGGATGGACTTGACCGGGATACGGAGCTGCAGAAATGGTTTGTGGATTTTGCCAGGGAGAAAGTGCAGGAAGGAAAGCATTGGAACCTGAAAAATGACCTGCTGGTACTGGGTGGAGAATTGAATAATGAAGGCTTCCAGGAAGAGAGTACAGATTTGATTTCCCAGCTATCTGACAGGGATGGATTAAACAGGTTCCAGACGGCTTTAAACAGCATTAAGTTTGGTTTTGAGAATGGTCTCGAGGGATTTGCCAGGGAGGCCTTGAGATTAATGAGTGAGGAACAGTTGGATGTAGGAGATTTCAAAGGAGCCTATGGTGTCGGATGGTTTTTTACCAGGATTCTTCAAGGAGATTATCGCCCCCCTTCCAATACCATTTTGAATGCGGTGGATACGCCTGAGAACTGGTATGCCAGGGCGTCTGAGGCCAAAGACAGGATACTCAAGGCTTATGACAGGGGATTGAATGATCTCCTGAAACAGGTAATAAGTTTGTATGAGAGTGATTTCAGAAAATATAAAACGGCCGGTTCGGTCAGGAGCTTTCTTTATACCCTGGGCATACTGACGGATATCTCAGCCAGGATGCAGGAGTACACCCTGGACCAGGGTATTTTCCTCCTGTCAGATGCCGCCAGGTTCTTATATGGGATCATAGAGGACAATGAAACCCCATTCATTTATGAGAAGGTGGGTAATTATTTCCATCATTTCATGATCGATGAGTTTCAGGATACCTCTGGACTCCAGTGGAAGAATTTCAAACCGCTCATTGACAACAGCCTGGCCTACAATCGCAAATGCCTGATCGTTGGAGATGTGAAGCAATCGATCTACCGGTGGCGAAATTCTGATTGGGAGATCCTCAGTGAAGTAATCCCACGGGCATTCAATCCTTCCCAGATAGAAGAAAAAGAACTGGAGCATAACTGGAGGAGCCTGCGCAATATAGTTATGTTCAATAATGATTTTTTCACTTCATCAAAGGAAATACTAAAGGAATTTTTCCAATCGGGAGGGGAGGATGAAAACCTGTATTCACAAAAAATTGACAGAGCATACGGGGACGTGGTTCAGCAGGTGCCTGACATACCCGGTAGAGATGGAGGTTTTGTCAGGATCAGCATGATAGGGAATGAGACGGGGGACTGGAAACAGATGGTTCATGGGCAGGTTATAGAGCTTATTGAGCAGTTACAGGACAGGGGACTCGCCCTCTCGGATATAGCCATCCTTGTTAGGACAAAAAGAGAAGGCAAGGAGATCTCTGATGCTATACTTCTGCACAAAAGCTTGCATCCCGGGTCCGGATACAGATATGATATGATCTCAAGTGAATCATTGTTTCTATGGAATTCTTTGTCTGTAAGGATCATTACCGGAGTGCTGAAGTACCTCACACATCCTGGTGACCTGATCAATCTTGCCCAGCTGAATTATGAGTATGGACTTTTTCATATGAATCAGGCTTATGAAAATGATTTTCTGGCTGCTGGGGTTGAGAAATTACCAGTAGCCTTCCTTGAGCAGATGGACCATCTGCGATATCTTACACTAACCGAACTTATTGAACGGATAATCCGTTTGTTTGCCTTACACAGCAGTGAAAAGGAGACACCTTATTTGCTTGCTTTCCAGGATGTAATACTGGATTATAGCAGGAATAATCCGGCTGATATTAATTCTTTTCTTTATTGGTGGACTGAACACGGGGAGACTCTGGCACTGACAGTATCGGAGGATCAGGATGCTATCCGTGTTATGACAATTCATAAAGCCAAGGGACTTCAATTCTCTGCTGTGATCATTCCCTATTGTTTTTGGTCTTTTGATCACAGGGGATTGAACGCCGAGATCCTATGGTGTAAGCCGGAGGAGAGCCCTTTCAACCAGTACAGTCTCCTGCCCGTGAAATATTCTTCCGCCCTCAGCGATACTTATTTCAATATGGAATACCAGGCAGAACGCTTCAGGGTATACGTTGACCACCTGAACCTGATGTATGTGGCTTTCACACGGGCCATGGAGAGCTTATTTATATTTGCACCGCTCCCAGCCAGGGATAAATTAACAAATGCAGCTGACATGGTGCAAAAAATCCTGAATGGTAAAAGTGGACAGCCGGGATACAAAGGTGATGAGTTAGGTGTAAACTGGTCGTCTGGAGATTTTGATTCTCTGGTCAGGCAGGATAGTACCGGGGCAAGTGAACAGTTACTGATCAAGCGGCTACATAGCCATGAATTCACAGGCAAACTTCGTTTACAATACCGAGGGACCAGTTTCTTCGATACCCGTGCCGAGCAGCGTATTCATCAGGGCAACCTCATGCATGAGCTTTTCTCCAGGATCCGGTCCACCTCTGACATCGACAAGGCGATTGATACTATAAGGAGGGAAGGGATGATTGAAACTGCCGATGCTGAAAAGCTAAAAGCGGAGATAAGCAGGTTGATTGAGGATAGCAATGTTTTGGAATGGTTTGATGGTAGCTGGAGGGTAATTGCTGAACAGGATATCCTTACCCCTGAGGGAACCTTAAAACGGCCTGACCGGGTGATGCTTAAGGATGACCAGGTTTTCGTAGTGGACTACAAATTTGGCAGACAGCAATCCACCAGTCATAGATCCCAGGTCAAAAAGTATACGGAAATGCTTGAAGAAATGAGTTATGGTGAGGTGAAGGGATTCATTTGGTATGTAAACCTTAAAGAAGTTGTAACAATATGACGGAAGTGGAGAGGACATACCCCTGGGGACATCAGCGTCGCTTCAACAGTTATACCGAATATTTCCGGAAAAAATTTGGTGAAAGGGTACAAAAACTAACCCTTGATGCCGGATTTACCTGTCCGAACAGAGATGGAAGTAAAGGTAAAGGGGGATGTACTTTCTGCAACAACAATGCTTTCAATCCTTCCTACTGCCAGCCGGAAAAGTCCATTTCAACCCAGATAGATGAAGGCATTGAATTTCACAGGAAACGATACCGGCGTACTACTAAATACCTGGCCTATTTTCAGGCTTATTCCAACACTTATGCCGGAGTTGATGTTTTGCGGAAAAGGTATGAGGAGGCCCTCAGACGGGATGAAGTGATAGGACTGGTCATCGGAACCCGTCCGGATACCGTGAATCTTGAAATACTTGATTATATAAAGACATTGACAAAAGACCATTATGTGATCATTGAGTACGGCATAGAATCCTGTTACAACGCTACACTGAAACGAGTGAACAGGGGGCATACCTTCGAGGATTCCATCCGTGCCATAGATATGACAGCATCAAAAGGTATCAGGCAAGGGGCACATTTCATCATTGGCTTGCCTGGGGAATCTTCTGAAGATGTCCTGGCAGAAATGAAGATTATTTCGGGATTACCGATCAACAATATTAAATTCCACCAGCTGCAGATCGTCAAAAATACCATCATGGCAAAAGAGTACATTTCAAATCCTGAAGATTTCAGGATTTATGACCTTGATGAATACCTTCACTTAATGATGAAGATATTAGAAATACTAAATCCCGAATTTGTAGTTGAAAGGATTGCAGGGGAATCGAATCCTGGATTTTTGCTGAGCAAGTCATGGGGGATCAGATATGAGCAGGTATTGAATACATTTGAACAAATGCTTGCAGGGCAAGATACCTGGCAGGGAAAGTTTTATTCATTATGAAGCCTTTTTTAAGGGAAATAGCTGAGGAGTTATACCTGTTGCACGGAGAACGGATGGAAGAGCTATGCCTGGTCTTTCCAAACCGCCGGGCAGGTTTGTTCTTCAATAAATACCTTGGTGAATGCCTAAAGCAACCCATCTGGTCGCCTTCTATTTATACCATACAGGACCTAATGGCCGCTATTTCTGACCTGGCTTATGCTGATGAACTTGAATTGATCAGTGAATTGTTCAAGGTTTACAGTGAGGTCCGGGGAAGAGAAGAGAGCTTTGATGAGTTTTATTACTGGGGAGAGATAATGCTCGCTGATTTTGATGATGTGGATAAGTACAGGATCAACGCAGGGGATCTTTTCCGGAACCTTGCAGATCTGAAAGAAATGGAAGATTCATTCCAGTACCTTTCAGAACAGCAAATTGAACTCATCCAGCGGTTTTGGGGACATTTTTCAACGGATCATCAGAGTGAACAGAAAAAACAGTTTATTGAAGTCTGGAACATACTTCATACTGTTTATGATAAGCTTAGGGATAACCTGCTCGTAAATGGGTCAGGATATGAAGGGATGATATACCGTAACGTAGCGGATAAGATAATGGATGCTGGGCCCCTCAACCTGCCTGGTTCAATCATGGTTTTCATCGGGTTTAATGCATTGAATCCATGTGAGGAAGTCCTGTTCAGATCACTGTCTGATACTGGTAAAGCTATGTTTTACTGGGATTACGATAATTTTTACCTGGAAAATGAGATGCATGAGGCAGGCAGGTTTATCAGGCATAATATGGACAGATATAAAGATTCCGGACATCAAATCAGCCATGACAACCTCTCTGATGCAGGCAAGCAGATCCAGGTATATTCTATTCCGGGGGACAGCGGTCAGGCACAATTGATACATAAAATACTTGGGCAGGCCAGGGAATCTGAAACTCTTGGTGAAGAAACAGCCATTATCCTGGCAGATGAGGATTTGCTGATCCCGGTCCTGCATGCCCTGCCTGATAACCTGGAGGCCATAAATGTAACCATGGGGTTCCCGGTAAAAGCTGCACCGGTCTTCAGCCTGATCGAGCACCTGATTACTTTACAACGTAATACCCGGGAAGGGAAGAATGGCATCATCAGGTATTACTATCCGGACGTTCTGGCTGTTTTGCAGCATCAGTATATTCTGATGCGTGAGCCAGCAGATGCACGGGCCATGGTGAGGGAGATTCATGAAAAAAACAGGATATATGTCCAAGCGGGGGACCTGGAAAAGAATGAACTGTTTCTCCAGGTATTCAGAAAACTCAGGAATCCGGAAGACATAGCCGCATATCTCCTAACCATCCTGGAATCAATAACCCTTGCGGATGAAAAGGAGACAAATACGGTACCAGCCCTTGAACTGGAATTCATTTTCAGGATTTATACAAGGATCAAGCGGCTCAAAGATGTGATCGGCCGCCTGAACCTCAGCTTTACCCTCCCTACTTTCCTGCGACTTTTCCATAAAATACTCCAGCAGACCAGCATACCATTTTCCGGCGAACCACTTTCCGGGATACAGGTAATGGGAGTCCTGGAAACCCGTGTGCTGGATTTTGACAGGATCATTATCCTGTCTATGAATGAGGGCGCTTTTCCCAAGAGCAGTGCCAGTATGAGTTTTATTCCCCATAACCTGAGATTTGGTTTTAACCTGCCAACACTCGAACATCAGGATGCCATTTATGCCTATTATTTTTATCGGCTGATTCACAGGGCGAAGGACATATCATTGGTATATAATAACAAAACTGAGGGATTGAGTACAGGGGAGAAATCAAGGTATATACATCAACTCCGGTACGAGCCGGCATTTGAAGTCAAGGAATTCTCTGCCGGTTTTGATATTCAGTCGGAGCAATTCCCACCTATACAAGTCAGAAAGACTGGCACCATCATGGAGAAGCTGAAGAGCTATAGCATGGGCAGGGAGAACGGCAGCTATTTTTCCCCAAGCGCCCTTAATAGCCTGATTGATTGTCCTTTAAGATTTTACTTCAGGTATATTGCAGGATTCATGGAACCGGATGAGTTAAAGGAAGAAGTAGACCCTGCCTTGTTTGGAACCCTTTTACATGAAAGTATCAGGAAGATATATAGCGAGGAGGAAAATCCTATCCAACAGGCTGACCTTAAGCTGATTATTAAAGATGAGAACAGAGTCCGGCTGGCCGTAAATGAAGCTTTTGAAGAGATCTGGTATAAAGAACGTGGATCAGGTGATGGTCCCGAGGGCAGGAACCTTGTGATACGTGAGATCATTTTCACCTATCTTCAGAAGATTCTGGAAAGAGATTTGGATTACTGTCCCATTAGCATAGTTAGCCTGGAGGTCGCCTATTATGCGGGACTGGCTTTTGAATCCTCCGGTTTTCCATACATTGTAAAAGTAGGAGGGAAGATCGACAGGATAGATATGTGTGGTGGGGTGTACCGGGTGCTCGATTATAAGACCGGCAAAGGGGAAATGAAATTTGAATCCATCGAGGATTTATTCGCGGGAGAACAGAGGAACAGAAATAAGGCAGCTTTCCAAACATTCCTTTATGCAAAAGTGTTCATGTCTCACGAAGGAATGGAAAAGGCCAGGATCATCCCTGGAGTTTACTTGATCAGGGATATATATAACCAGGATTTTAATTACCAGTTCCGGATGGGTGCGGCAAGAAAGCAGATCCCTATAACGGAATATTCAATATATGATGATGTTTTTACCAGCCATCTGCAGGCCTTACTGGCTGACCTTTATAATCGGGAAATACCCTTCCGGCAGACCGCAGAGGTAGAAACATGCAGGAACTGCCCCTACATAGGTATTTGTAACAGATAGTTCATTCTTTCGTAGACAGGAAAAGTCAACCATGAAATAATGTTCCCTGAATTTGCCGCTTTCAATGTCGAGATCAAGAATCTGAGATTCACAACTGATGACGGGCGTAAATATCCCAGGACAGCTATCCTGACCCTGATCTCCCCGGACGGGCATTCCGAGTTCGTAGAGATGCTGGGATACGTGGATGAGAAATGGATCTTTGACAGGATAGACAAAGAACAGCCAATAGTATTGGATCATTGTCTTATCGAAAAACTATCCCTGACAGATTACCGGTATAGAAAAGGCATGGATATTAAGCATCCTGTCAAAATCAATCAATTCAGTGCCCGTTCAGCTTTTTTTAATAATAAAGGCACAATTGATCTTAGTTATGCTGTATTTTCTGGTGGAGAAGTCAGTTTCGAGCAGGCTTACTTTACTAAAAGCAGCTTAAATATGCATGGCATCCGGGTTATGGATGGAGGGATCAATTTCAGCAATGCACATCTTCCTGCCGGTCACCTTGATTTCAGAGGCATGCACGTGGAAGAAGGGGATGTAAGTTTCAAAAATGCAATATTTGGAGTAGGATGGAAAGATTTTCACGATGCCAGCTTTGGTGATGGACTTACAACTTTTGCCAATACTGAATTTGGTGATGGAGATGTTACTTTCATTAATACTCAATTTGGAAACGGAAATGTTTCATTTAAGATAGCCAGGTTTGGGACAGGGAAAATTGATTTTCATTACGCAAAATTCAGGGAAGGGGATATCTCTTTTGAAAGAACTGAATTTGGGGATGGACACGTTGATTTTCGCACCGCAGAATTCCATTCGGGTCGCATCAATTTTAACCGTGCTGTATTCGGAGAAGGAGATGTGAGTTTTGAGGCCAGTGGACTGGAAAAAGGAAAGATCAGCTTTAGAAGGACACAGTTTGGGGAAGGAATCATTGATTTTGAATTGGCAGAATTTGACAATGTAGATGCAAATTTTGACCGTGCTATCTTTGGTGAAGGCAGCATTTCCTTTCTAAATGCCAGGTTTAAAAGCCTTTCCCTTGCTTCCTGCCACCTCGATTATTACCTGGATCTAAGGTTGGCCAATTGTGGGCATATTGACCTGTCTGATACAGTAGCCAGAGATATCATTGACCTCAAACCTTATGATTTCAACCAGGATATAGGTACGATTAATTTTTCCGGGATGCGGCTGATAGGAAGGATATTCATTGATTGGACACAAAACAATGTTAAGAGGCTTATCCATAGCCAGACAGACACCGATAACAGACAAAAGGCTGAACAATTCCGTGTACTGAAAGAAAATTTCAGGGTAACCGGTCAATATACAGATGAAGATAAGGCTTATGTGGAATTCAAGCGGCTTGAATCGAAGTCTGTACTCGAGAAATCTGTCTTAAAGGAACGTCTCAGTGCCCTCTGGATGTATCCATTGTATTGGTTTAAACTGGTTATCCTGGATTGGGCCGGGCTATATGCAACCAATCCTGTGAGGGTAATGATCACCATGCTGGTATGTTATACCTTTTTCAGTATGGTTTTTATATTGCTGTCGCTGTTTACCAGTTCGGATATTGTGTCCGCTCTGGGAGATCCGGACCGGCTCAGCCTGGTTGCCAAATCATTTTACCACAGTGCAATCACCTTCCTGACCATAGGATATGGGGATTATTACCCATCCGGGATCATTAGATGGGTGTCCAGTGTTGTTGGATTTACAGGGCTTTTCCTGATGTCGTATTTTACCGTGGCCTTTGTAAGAAAGATCCTGCGTTGAGTTAGGATTGGTCTCGCAATAAGTCAGGCCTTAGCTTTTTTGTCCGTTCGAGAGATTGCTCAAACTTCCATTTTTCGATTTCAGCTGTATTGCCAGACAATAATATCTCAGGTACCTTCCAACCTTTATACTCAGCCGGACGAGTATATACCGGCGGGGCAAGCAATCCATCCTGAAAGGAATCCGTGAGTGCCGAAGTTTCATCAGAAAGTACACCGGGAATTAACCGTATGATGCAGTCGGCCATAACTGCAGCAGCCAGTTCCCCACCGGTCATTACGTAATCTCCAATTGATAATTCTCTGGTAACCAGGTGGTCTCTAATGCGTTGGTCGATTCCCTTATAATGACCGCATAGGAAAATCAGATTCTCACAGGTAGATAACTGATTGGCAATCTGTTGACTAAAAGCTTCACCATCCGGACTTGTGTAAATAATTTCCTGGTATTTTCGTTCCCTGGTGAGAGAATCGATGGCATCGTCAATCGGTTGAATGTTTAATACCATGCCCGCATCACCACTGAAAGCGTAATCATCTATCTTTTTGTGTTTGTCGTTTGAGTAATCCCGCAGATTATGTATATGCACATCTGCCAGGCCTTTATCACGGGCTCTTTTAACTATGGAAAAATTTACCGGACTTTCCAGGAGTTCCGGTACACCTGTAATGATGTCGATTCTCATTGATCTTGATTTTTTGTAAAAATAGTGAACAAGCTTAAAAAAACTTTGTCTATACTGCATATTTGGCTATTTTCGCAAGTGATTGCATGGATCAAGCATGTATAGACATTGATTGATGATGATACATAACGACCAGGTTCATGATGAACCAGTCGCCGGTGATTCCGGCGAAATTAAGAAGAACGCTACCCAGGAGGATAAAAGCTCCAGTTCAGTTACTTCCGACAATAAGGAAGAAACAACAGACAAACCGGAAACACCGGACAAGGATACGCATGTCCATGAATCACTTCCTGACATGCCCGAAACTGAGTCTGAGACTGAGCCAGAACCTGAACCTGAAGCTGAGCTCAAGGCTCAACCCGAGCCAGAAGCACCTGCAGAATCCACAGCCGAACCTGAAGCTGAGCTCAAGGCTCAACCCGAGCCAGGAGCACCCGCAGAATCCACAGCCGAACCTGAAGCTGAGCTCAAAGCAGAAGCAAAGCCCGAGCCTGAGGTCAAATCCGATGCTGAAGCAGTTGTGAAGCCAAAATCTGAACCAGAGGCCAGCCTTGAACCCAAAACAGAAGACACCCAGGTTCCAGAGGTAAAATCTGAACCAGAGGCTAGCCCTGAACCCGAGGTAGCAGAAACAAAGCCCGAGCCTGAGGTCAAAGCAGAAACAAAGCCCGAGGCTGAGGTCAAAGCAGAAGCAAAGCCGAAGCTCTAGAGGTCAAAATCCGAACCAGAGGCAAGACCTGAAGCCGAGGTCAAATCTGAACCTGAGGTCAGCCGAAATCTGAACCTGAGTCAAATCTGAACCTGAGGCAGTGGTGAAGCCAAAACCCGAAACCGAGGAAAAACCCAAAGCCGTATCAGAGACCCCCTCATCAAGTGTAGTTGAGTTTGATTATTCAACACTAACACGTGAAGACCTGGTAAACCGGCTGGAAATTTTGCTCGATAATCAATCAGCGCAAGAGATAAGAAATGATGTTGATCATATAAAGATTAATTTCTACAAGAAAAATAAGGCTGATATTGAACAGAAGCGGAAGAAATATGTTGAGGACGGAGGTAATATTGAAGACTTTGTGATTCAGGCAGATAATCTGGAAGAAAGAATCAAGGAATTATTTAAACGATTCAGGAGCCAGAAGGCTGAATACAACAGGAACCTTGAGTCAGAAAAACAGGCAAACCTGAAGAAGAAATATGAAGTTATTGAGAAAATAAAAGAACTGATCAATTCAAAAGAGTCAATTAATAGGACTTTTCATGAATTCAGGGACCTGCAACATGAATGGCGTACCCTGGGCCTTGTTCCCCAACAAAATCTGAAGGATCTTTGGGATACATACAATCACCATGTCGAGAAGTTTTATGACTACATCAAGATCAATAAGGAGTTAAGAGATCTTGATCTAAAGAAAAACCTTGAACTTAAAATCCAGCTCTGTGAGAAGGCTGAGGAGCTCTTGCTGGAAACTTCCGTGATAAATGCCTTTAAAACGCTTCAAAAGTATCATGATCAATGGAGAGAGATCGGACCGGTTCCTCTTGAACTCCGTTCAGAGATATGGGAGCGATTCAAAGAAGCTACGGCAAAGATTAATCGGAAACACCAGGAACATTTTGAGGGACTAAAAAAAGCCCAGAAAAAGAACCTTGAACAAAAAGCCCTTTTATGCGATCAGGTTGAGGAGATCAGTAACCTGGTCCTGAAAAATCATAAGCAATGGGATGAGAAGTCCAGGGAAATAATCCAGATCCAGAAAGTCTGGAAGACAATAGGGTTTGCACCAAAGAAAGACAACAACAAAATTTATGAGCGGTTCAGGTCGGCTTGTGATAGCTTCTTCACGAGGAAGAGGGAGTTTTATGCTCAAAACAAGGAAAATCAGTTAAACAACCTGCAACTTAAGACTGACCTTTGTGTGCAGGCTGAGGCTTTACAAGAAAGCACTGAATGGAAGAAATCCACCGAAGACTTAATCAATCTGCAAAAGAAGTGGAAAGAGATTGGCCCTATTCCTAAGAAACAATCAGATGCTGTGTGGAGAAGGTTCAGGGCAGCTTGCGATCATTTTTTTACCAAGAAATCTGAGCATTTCCAGAATATGGACCAGACATATTCCCAGAATCTTGAAGCTAAAAATAATTTGCTGCAAGAGGTAAACTCCTTTGTACTAACCGACAACCTTGAGGAGAACTTTAAAATAATCAATGAATTTCAGCGTAAATGGTCTGATATAGGTTTCGTGCCCTTCAAGGAAAAAGATAATCTGCAGGAAAAGTTCAGACAGGCGATTAATAAACATTTTGATAACCTGGAAATCAATGATGGAAAAAGAAACCTCCTGAAATTTAAGAATAAGCTGGACAACATTAGTCAAAAACCCAAAGCAGATGTCAAGATGCACCAGGAACGTGAAAGGTTCATGAACAGGTTGCAGCAATTAAGAAATGATATCGTGCTCTGGGAGAATAACATTGGCTTTTTTGCAAAATCAAAGAATGCAGAATCAATGATAGCAGAAGTGCAGAAAAAGATCAATGATGCCAAGGAATCAATGAAACTCCTCGAAAATAAGATAGAAATGATTGATAACCTTGATACATAATTATAAAAGAGGATCGCATTGAGTTTGACGAAGTATATATTCATTACGGGAGGTGTTACATCTTCACTGGGCAAGGGAATTGTATCGGCCTCCCTGGCTATGTTATTACAGGAAAGGGGCTTATCCGTTACCATTCAAAAATTAGATCCCTATATCAATGTAGATCCTGGAACCCTGAACCCTTACGAACATGGAGAGTGTTATGTGACTGTTGATGGTGCAGAAACAGATCTTGACCTGGGCCATTATGAGCGGTTTCTGGGTATCAAAACGACCCAAGCGAATAATGTTACAACCGGCAAGGTCTACCAGGAGGTAATTGAGAAGGAGCGCAGGGGTGATTTCCTTGGCAAGACTGTCCAGGTCATCCCACATATCACTGATGAGATCAAGCGGAGGATACAACTGCTCGGACAGGAAGGCCATTATGATGTTGTTTTAACCGAAATAGGTGGAACGGTTGGTGATATTGAGTCCTTGCCCTATATAGAAGCAGTCAGGCAATTGAAGTTTGAATTGGGATCAAGCAATACCCTGTTCATTCACCTTACTCTTGTCCCTTATTTGGCTGCCACGGGTGAGTTAAAAACAAAGCCCACCCAACACTCAGTTAAGGTCCTGCTAGAAAATGGGATACAACCTGATATCCTGGTCCTGCGTGCTGAAAAGAACCTGACTAGTGACATCCGCAGTAAGGTTGCACTCTTCTGTAACGTTGAAATGGAAGCTGTTATCGAATCCGTAGACGTTTCCACAATATATGAGGTTCCTTTGCTGCTGCAGAAGGAGAAGTTGGATGAGATCACCATCAGGAAGCTGAAGCTTGAGAAGACAAAAATACCTGACCTCGGACCGTGGACGGAAGTTGTGAACCGATTAAAAAACCCAGAATGTAATGTGAAGATAGGCCTGGTAGGGAAATATGTCGAACTTGCTGACTCTTATAAATCCATCATGGAATCTTTAAGCCATGCAGGAGCTACCTTCAGGTGTAAAGTAGAAATATCCTGCATCCATTCGGAAGAGATCACTAAAGAGAATGTAAATGAGATCCTCTCAGAGCAGCATGGGATTATTGTGGCACCGGGTTTTGGCGACCGGGGCATAGAAGGGAAAATTATTGCTGCCTGGTATGCCCGTGAGAATGAGATCCCTTTCCTTGGGATATGTCTGGGGATGCAATGTGCTGTGATTGAATTTGCAAGAAATGAACTGGGATATAAGAATGCCCATTCAACCGAAATGGACGAAGGCACAAGGTATCCTGTTATTGACCTGATGGAAGAACAGAAAGGAATTACTGATAAAGGAGGTACCATGAGGCTGGGAGCCTGGGATTGCCAAATCAAGGAAGGTACCATAGTACACAAAGCCTACAATAAAGACTTTATCAGAGAGAGACACAGGCATCGTTTTGAATTTAATAACACCTTTCTGGAAGCATTTGAGGATGCAGGATTCATTGCATCAGGAGTCAATCCTGAGAGCAATCTGGTAGAAATCATGGAACTGAAAGGACATCCTTTTTTTATTGGCGTACAATTTCATCCTGAATACAGCAGCACGGTGATGAAACCTCATCCTCTTTTCATACAGTTTGTCAAGTCCTCACTTGACCTTTCAATTGATCATAAAAAAAAGAAGGAAGTCCTGGCACGTAAATAATTATCAATGGATAAGAATACAATCATCGGATTATTAGTAATCGCTGGCATCTTAATTGGCTACTCCTTATTTACACGCCCTTCCCAGGAAGAATTAGCGGAGAGGCAACGTATTCAGGATTCTCTTAGAAATGCGCAGGCAATGGTACAACGGGAACAGCAAGACGAACAAGCGCAAACCCAGCCATCAGAAGAGGTGGCAAGTCCTGGTGAAAAGAAGGTGGAAATTGAAAGTGCTTCACAAGATGCCGCCTCACTCGATCAGTATAAGGATGCATATGGCGTATTTGGTGAGGCCGCTGTCGGTGAAAAGCAATATATAACATTGGAGAACGACCTCATAAAGATGAGCATTTCCACACTTGGCGGCAGGCCTTATACTGTGGAATTAAAAAATTATCAAACACATGATTCACTGCCCCTCATCCTCTTTGATGGTGATTCTACCATATTCGGAATGAGCTTTTTCGCCCAAAACCGGAGCATTAACACCAGTGAACTTTATTTTATGCCCAGTTCAGACAGGTCTCATCTTGATGCCAGCAATGGTCCGGTCACACTTTCAATGAAGCTTCCAGCCGGGGAAGATCGATTTATCGAGTATGTATATACCATGTCTCCGGGTGATTACCGGGTGGGTTTTGATATGCGCTTTGTGAACATGAATGAAATCATGGCACAGAACAATAATTTCATCGATTTGAACTGGAAAATCTATGTACCCCAGCAGGAAATGGGGAGAATGAATGAGCTGAATTACACCACCATTTTTTTCAAACATTACCAGGATGAGGTTGAGAAATTCAATATGCGAAGCAAGAAGGATCTTTTTGAAAAAGATATACCTACCAGGATGAGATGGATCGCTTTCAAACAGCAATTCTTCTCTTCTGTTCTTATCGCCCAGAATTATTTTGCCAATGCCACCGTCCGTTCATCAAAGCTGGAGGAAGATCCCAAATACCTGTATATCTTTGAATCACATATTGGTATTCCTTTCGAACAGAGTCCTGAACAGGAACAAAAGATGACCTTCTTTTTCGGTCCAAACCATTTCAATACACTGAAAAAGTACGATCTCGAATTGGAAAATCTTGTAGGACTCGGGGGGTTGATGAGCCGGGTGATCAACCGTTATGCAATAATTCCCATGTTCAGTTTCCTGAATAATTTTATTAATAACTATGGACTGATCATTCTGATCCTTACCCTTGTAATTAAACTGGTTCTTTTCCCCTTGACCTACCGTTCCTATATTTCAATGGCAAAGATGAAGGCACTGAAACCAGAGATTGATGCCATTAATGAAAAAATTCCCAAGGAGAAATCCATGGAAAGACAGCAGGCTACCATGGCACTTTACAAAAAAGCGGGAGTGAGTCCTCTGGGAGGATGTCTTCCGGTGGTTCTGCAAATGCCTATATTGATCGCTATGTTCAGGTTCTTTCCAACCTCGATAGAATTAAGACAGGAGCCATTCCTGTGGGCACACGATCTCTCCACCTATGATTCTATACTTGATCTGCCTTTCACAATTCCTATGTACGGAGATCATGTCAGCCTCTTTACCCTGCTTATGACAGCTTCAACCATCCTTACCATGAAAATCAGCAGCCAGGCCAATATGGGACAATCCCAGATGCCAGGCATGAAAGGCATGATGTACATTATGCCTGTCATGTTCATGTTTATGCTTAACAGTTGGTCATCTGCACTGACCTATTATTATTTCCTGGCCAATATCATAACATTCGGACAAAACCAGATATCCAAGCGTTTTGTTGATGAGGATGCACTAAGGAAGAAACTGCATAGTAATCAGAAAAAGTCATCTGTTAAAAAACAAAGCAGCTTTCAGAAACGGTTGGAAGATATGGCCAAACAGCGGGGATACAATGCTCCCAAGAAAAAGAAATAATGGCCGGTAGCCAACCTTGCCCATATGGGAGATCTGTAGAAAATTCCAGAATTTAATTGAGAGCCTTTTTTAAGTGGGCCATTTTAAGTGCCGTAACGGCTGCCTCGTCCCCCTTGTTCCCATGTTTACCTCCCGCCCTGTCTTTGGCCTGTTCCATGGTGTCGGTGGTAAGTACACCGAAAATAAATGGTAGATTGTATTTCAGGTTCAGATCTGTGACGCCCTGTGTGACCCCCTGGCAGATGTAATCAAAATGACGAGTTTCACCCTGTATTACACATCCCAGGCAGATCACAGCATCCGGTTTCAAATACTCGGCAAGGAATTGGGCACCCAAAGGTAATTCAAAGCTCCCGGGAACATAATGGACCTGGATATTGTCCTCGCTGATCCCCAGCCGTATTAATGTTTTTGTAGCACCTTCCAGCAGTGCCTGGGTTACTTCACGGTTCCATTCGGATACCACTATCCCTATCCTCATTCCATCTACTGGAGGAATTTCTGCCGGGTCATAGCCGGAAAGGTTCTGAAGACTGGTTGCCATGGGAGGGTCAGGAAGATATCCTGCTCCGTGTAATATATTTTTCTATATTGTTCCGTCTCGAATAATCCGGATAATCCTTCCTGATCTGTTCATAAATATCCAGGGCCTTTTTGTTATTCCCAAGATTTTCATAGATCTGTCCGGCCTTCATCAGGAACATGGGTGAGGTAAAATTATTATCAGATAATGAAGCCGCTTTCAGGTAGTGATTGAGCCCTTTCTCGGTCTCACCCAGTTCAACAAATGCATCTCCAATGGCACCTGTGGCAATTGGTGCCACCATTTTGTCTTTGGATTTAAATTTCTGCAGGTGGTCAATGGCATCCTCGAAGTCGCCAAGTTTCAGGAAAGAAATCCCAGCATAATATTTGGAAAGATTTCCCGCTTTGGTAATACCATAGTCATCTATAATCTGAAGAAAACCTGAATAGTTACCATCACCATATAAGGCGAGGTTAAACGAATCGACCTCAAAATACTGCTCTGCTACAAACATCTGTCCGTGAGCTTCTTCTTCAAGCGGATTCAGGTAAAACCTTTTTGCACCGATGAAAATGATCACCAATGCCATTATCCCTGTAATAATCCGGACAATCCATTTCTGGTTATCCTCGATAAATTGTTCTGTTTTTGTTAATGCACCTTCTACGCCTTCCAAGCCCGCGTCAGAAACTTGCTTCTTCTTTGCCATCATGTTACTCTTTCTGAAAAAACAACGCAAATGTAATTGTTTTGTATTGAATAAAAAAATACGGCAATCGCCGCGGATTTCCTATTTTTGTCAAATAAGAATCAGATCATGCACCTATCACATATTTCACTCATCAATTTTAAAAACTATGATCAGCTGGAATTGAATTTCAGCAACAAGATCAATTGTTTTGTGGGTGATAATGGGACGGGCAAGACCAACCTGCTGGATGCGATATATTACCTTTCCCTGACAAAGAGTTATTTCCATTCACTGGATTCTCAGAATATTCGCCATGGAGAAGACCAGTTCCTGATCCAGGCGAAGTTTGTCAGAGAGGGACTCGATGAAAAGATCCTCTGTGGGGTACAGCGGAATAAGCGAAAAATTTTTAAGCGGAATAAAAAAGAGTATACGAAACTGTCTGAACATGTGGGATTAATACCGGTGGTTATGATCTCACCCGCTGACAGCAGCCTGATTGTAGAAGGTTCTGATGAACGGAGAAAATTTATGAATGCGGTGATTTCCCAGTTTAACGGGGAATACCTCGAGAGCATGATAAGGTATAACCGGGCATTGGGACAAAGAAATGTCCTTTTGAAGAACTTTCACCGTTCCGGTTCATATCAGCCTGACCAGTTGGAGGTATGGGATGAACAGTTGATCCGGCATGGTGATTATATTCATCAGCAGAGGGTTGAGTTCATCAAGGACCTGCTACCGATTTTTCAACAATACTATGAATCGGTTTCTGAAGGTCGGGAAAAAGTAGGCTTGAATTATAAATCCCAGCTCCAGGAAAAGGATCTTCGTACCCTTTTTAAGGAACATGAGCAAAAGGACAGGATCCTGCAGTACACGACTGCTGGAATACATAAAGATGACCTGGGAATGACCCTTTCAGAATACCCGATTAAGAGGATTGGAAGCCAGGGGCAACAAAAGACATTCCTGGTTGCCCTGAAGCTTGCAAAGTTTGATTTTATTCGAAAGGTCAATGGTTTTCACCCAATCCTTTTGCTGGATGATGTATTTGATAAGTTTGATGCCAACAGGGTAAAACAGATTATCAGGCTGGTGGCAAATCATGAATTTGGACAGATCTTTATAACAGACACCAACCCCGAACGTATTAAAAATATATTAAATGAGCTGACCATCGATTATAAATTGTTCAGCGTTGGTCTAAACGGTGTAAATGAACAATCCTGATATACGAACCGGTGAAAAGAAGCAACACACAGAATATAGGAGATGTAATAAGGGCTTACCTGAAAGAATCGGGACTCGAAAAACCCTTAAAGGAAAGACATTTAATCCAGTCCTGGGAATCTCTGCTTGGCAAATCCGTTGCAAGGGCAACTACCAGGATTTTCATAAAGGACAGGAAATTATTCGTCTATCTTCGTTCATCCGTGATCCGCAATGAACTTTTCATGCTGCAAACGGAGATCCTGAAAAAGCTTAATGAAGCTGCGGGCGAGAAAATGCTTGATGAAATTATCCTGAAATAGGAACTACAAGTAACCCACCCTTTCGCTCTTCGCGAAAAAGAAATCTGCTTCCACCTGTGCATTTTCATCGCTGTCAGATCCATGCACTGCATTCATCTGGAGGGATTCTGCATATAGTTTCCGGATGGTACCTTCTTCTGCATTTTCCGGGTTTGTAGCCCCGATCAGTTTCCTGAAGTCGGCGACAGCATTCTCTTTCTCCAGGATGGCTGCAACGATTGGGCCGGATGACATAAATTCAACAAGATCTGCATAAAATGGTCTTTCACTGTGAACTGCATAAAATGCTTCAGCCTGTCTTGTACTTAATTTTGTAAGTTTCAGGGCAACAATCTTAAAACCGGCTTCATTGATCATTCGTAAAATGGGACCAATATAATTCTTGCCGACAGCCTCGGGTTTAATCATGGTAAGGGTGATGTTTTCGGCCATATTTTGGATTTTTTTAATCGAATCGGGCGAATATACTAATAATTCATAACTTTGCCCCTTCGCTTTCAGCCTTAATAAACTAGATTTGACAACTCTCCCCGAAGAAATATACAGAAAATTAAAAAAGGTTCTTGCCCCTCCTATTCGGGTAACACTGCTGACGCATATCAATCCTGATGGGGACGCCATAGGATCCATGCTGGGATTATACTGGTTCCTTATGAAAAAGGGATGCCAGGTAAACATGGCTGTTCCCAACGATTTCCCTCAATTTCTTAATTGGATGGAAGGAACTGATAAGATCCTTATTTTTTCAAAACAAGGCGATATGGTGAGAGAGGAAATTCAAAATACAGACCTGGTCTTTTGCCTTGATTTTAATGAGCCCGGGAGGCTGGGAAAAATGCAGCATCTTATTGAAGGATTAGATGCCACCATGATCCTTGTAGATCATCATCCTGAACCGGAGTGTAGAGCAGATCTTATTTTTTCTGACCAAAAAGTAAGCTCTACTGCTGAGCTGGTTTATCAGTTGATTGAGGGACTCGGAGATGTTGAACTGATTGACACCCAGATAGCATCATGCCTGTATGTTGGTATTATGACAGACACCGGGTGTTTCAGCTTTAACAGCTCCCTGCCAAGAACATTTGAGATTGTAGAGGGACTATTGCTTCGTGGGATTGATAAGGACCGAATATACAGTCTTGTTTACGATAATTATACTGAAGATCGAATGCGTCTTCTGGGTTACAGCCTTGAGCAGAAGCTGGTTGTCATCCCCAAACACAGGACTGCTTACATATCACTGACCCGCGATGAACTCAAGCGATTCAAGCATGCCAAGGGTGATACTGAAGGATTTGTGAATTATCCATTCTCGGTTTCAAATATTCGCGTATCTGCACTTTTTATTGAGCGGGAAGATCATATTAAAATCTCTTTCCGGTCGAAGGGAGATTTTCCAATTAATTCTCTTGCAGCGAAATTCTTCAATGGGGGTGGACATAAAAATGCTGCTGGAGGCGAATCATATGAAGAATTATCGGTTACCATTAAGAAATTCGAAAATCTGATCGGAGAGCACAGCGATGAAATCAACCACCTTCCATAATATCTTCCGGGTACTAATCTTGATACTCCCTGTTTTACTTCTGCTTTCATGCAGAAAACAAGCAGCTTCTGAGAAGGCCCCGGAAATGACGGCCAATGAGGAAAAGGAAATGTTATTACGGGTAAATAAGTTTCTGGTACAGAAGGATGTTGAATTAATTGAGAGTTATTCAAAGCGGCGTGGCTGGGATATGGAAGTTTCTGAAACAGGCTTGTTTTATGAGATATTTGAAACAGCTCATGGTAGGAAGGTAGAACAGGGTGATATCCTTGATCTGAAATATGAGCTAAGCCTGCTGGATGGAACCCTCTGCTATACTTCAGAAGAAGATGGGAACAAGATTTTCAGGTTGGGCAAGAGTCAGGAGATATCTGGACTTGAACAAGGTGTAGCCTTAATGTGCGCAGGTGATAAGGCACGCTTCATTATACCTCCGCACCTGGCATATGGATTACTTGGTGATGAGAACCGCATCCCTGCCCGTTCCATCATCATTTATCAGGTTGAACTGGTGGATGTGAAAAGTCCGGATACATCACAATAAAACATTTTTTTTTCGTTTGAATAATGTAAACGCAACCCTGTAAAGGTTATACTCGTCTGATCTAAAAATGATAATGTAATGAGAAAAAGAATGAATTTAAAACTGGGAATGATCGGCATGGTGACAGCGATTTTACTGGGAGGATGTAATGAAGATAATACCCAGGAACAGATTGAGAATGAAATGAGGTTATTGGAGCAGTACCTTGCTGATAATAATATCACTCAGGAACCGACTGAATCTGGATTATATTATATTCCCATCCTTGAGGGAAGTGGTGTGATCCCAACTCAGAACGCATGGATTGAGATCGAGTTTACAGGCATGCTGATAGATGGTACAGTATTTGCTACCAGCGATGAAAATACAGCTCAAATGAACAATATTTTTGTGGAGGATCATCTCTACGGTCCTTACAGGATGCAGCTGGGACATATTCCTATGAAGGGATTGAACGAAGGGATCAAGTTGATGAAAGTTGGAGAAATGGCAAAGTTCATTATACCTTCCAACCTGGGCCTTGGCGGAAGTTCATCGGGTGACGTGCCCTCGTATTCAACACTGATCTATACCATTGAGTTGTTGGAAGCCTTTGATGATCCGGCAATTCATGAAAAGGAAAAGATATGGGAGTACCTTAGGGAGAGTGAATTTGAAAATCTGGACTCCACGGCATCCGGACTTTATTACGTACAGGAACAGGAAGGAACCGGATCATTGTTTAGTGATGGTGACCAGGTGAGTGTAATTTACACAGGACAGTTTCTGGATGGAAGGGATTTTGACAGCAATGTAGGAGAAGAAGCTTTAACCTTTATAGTGCCTGGGGAGGGTCTCATCCCGGGCTGGAACGAAGGCATTAAACTGATGAGGGATGGGGAAGATGGGATCTTGATTATGCCTTACGACCTTGGCTACGGAGAGGAGGGTCTCACTGATGAATTTGGCCGGGTGATAATCCCACCCTATATGACCCTCGTTTACTATATGAATACAAAAGAGGAGTAGGATCTGTATTATAAATTGTGTACGCAACCCTTAGGGACTTAAAATCATCTGATTGAAAAAGTAATAATTGTATGAAAAATATAGGCATATTTAAATTTGGAGTCTTTGCCATTCTTGCAACCCTTTTGCTTACAGGGTGCAAGAAAGATAATGATGAAGAGCTGAAGGCATTGGAAATGAGATTATTGGAACAATATTTAGTGGATAATAATATTACACAGGATCCAACTGTCTCGGGTCTGTACTATGTTCCCATTACAGAGGGAACAGGTATATCCCCTGATGAAGGGACTTTTGTTGAGATCCAATATGTAGGTGAATTGATAGATGGTACTGTATTTACCACCAGTTATGAGGGAACGGCCCAGACGAATAGTATACATGATGAAGAATTTCTTTACGGACCAACCCGCTTGCAAGTGGGCTACATTAGTCTGCCTGGCTTGAATGAGGGTATCCAGCTGATGAAAGTCGGCGGGAAGGCGAAGATTATTTTGCCATCCAGCTTGGCCATGGGAGGGTATGCAACAGGCTCTGTGCCTGCCTATTCAACGGTCATTTACACCATTGAGCTTCTGGATGCATATGATGATCCTGAAATATACGAACAGGAAAAGATTTGGGCCTACCTTAAGGCGGGTGCATTCGAAAATGTTGATTCAACAGAATCCGGCTTGTATTATATCGAAGAAAGTTCTGGTACAGGAGAATTTTTCGAGGATGGTGATGAAGTGAAGGTCTTCTATACTGGGAAATTCCTGGATGGCAGGGAATTTGACAGCAATGTGGGAGATGAGGTTTTATCTTTTACCTTACCGAGCGCTTATATGATTGATGGATGGAATGAAGGAATTAAATTAATGCGGAACGGAGAAAAGGGAACCTTGATTATTCCCTACACTCTGGCATATGGGGAGGAGGGGCGTTATGATCAGCATGGCCGTGTAGTGATCCCACCCTATGAGACCCTTGTTTTCGAAATGGAGGTTGAATTAGCAGAGTAATATCCGGGAATATTTTCCATTCCTAACCCGATAGCAAAAAAACAGCAGGCCTTTTGTGGATATCAGGAAGCTTGTCTTTCCATTCTCGAATGGTCTTTGTTTTAATAGTTTCATTAGCCAGGCTGATATCTGCTGCAATGCATAGCAATGTATTATCCTTACATGTGGCTGTAATATCCTCGAGAAGGTTCATATTGCGGTAGGGAGTTTCCATAAAAATCTGAGTTTCTCCAGTTTCCATGGCAATTTTCTCCATGATTCGCAGACTACCAACACGCTGTGGTTTCTTTACGGGCAGGTAACCATGAAAGCGGAATGACTGCCCATTCATTCCAGAGGCCATCAATGCCATCAGGATGGAAGAGGGACCGGCCAATGGGACTACCCTGATACCGTGTTGGTGTGCAAGTACCACCAGCTCTGATCCCGGATCTGCCACAGCCGGAACCCCTGCCTCGGAAAGCAAGCCTGCATCATGGCCGTCAGTTAGTACCGTGAGCAATTCTTCCATGTCCCTGTCTTCCGTATGCTCATTCAGCAGGTAAAATGAAAGATCATCTATGGCCTTTTCCATGCCGGCTCTTTTAAGGTATCGCCTGGCGCTGCGCAAATCCTCCACAATGAAATGATCCAGCCGGCCAATGAGTTCCAGTACATAATCCGGAATGACATGCTGAACAGGTGAATCGCCAAGGGTAACAGGTATTAGGTATAGAGTTCCAGCCATGATCATATCATCTAAATTCCTGTAAAATTACATTTTTATTGATATCCAAGGCATGAAATCTATTCTGGCTTTTCTGCTTATATCATCATATTATTATTAATTTCGATTCCGTGAAGATCACCTTTCTTGGCACCGGCACATCACAGGGCGTTCCCGTTATCGCCTGTAAATGTGCTACCTGCCGGTCGGATGATCCCAGGGATAAAAGGCTGAGGTCATCTGTCCTTGTTGAATATCAGGATAGGGTAGTCATCATTGATACGGGACCGGATTTCAGGCAGCAGATGTTATCCGCCAGGGTGGATAGACTGGATGCAGTGATATTTACCCATGAACACAGAGACCATATTGCTGGACTCGATGATATCCGTGCCTATAATTACCTGCAGGACCAACCTATGGATGTGTACGGAGAGGCGAGGGTCCTGCGTGCACTTCAGCATACTTTTCCATATATATTTGCAGAGAGAAAATACCCTGGTATCCCACAGGTAAATTTTCACCATATCGGAAATGAACCTTTTTCCATCGGAGGAATTGAAATCATTCCTGTGCGTGCCTATCATCACCGCTTGCCTGTCTTAGGTTACAGGATAGGTAATTTTACCTACATCACGGATGCGAATCTTATCGCCGCGGAAGAGCTGGATAAGATACGCGGAACCCGATATTTTACCATATGTGCCTTGCGAAAGCGGAAACATATTTCCCACTACAGCCTTTCAGAAGCCCTTGAAGTGATCAGATTGGTGAACCCAGAACATGCTTATCTTACACATGTGTCCCATATGATGGGCTCTCATGCAGAAACAATGCAAGAATTACCCGGCAATGTTTCAATTGCCTGGGATGGCTTAAGTCTGGATGTCTGACCTGTGCTTATTGAATAGAAAGGCAAGCAGTAAACCAGAAACCAGGAAAACGATTCCCCCGAAAGTCAGCGCTGTCTGAAGGCTTGTTTGATCTGTCAGGTAACCCATGGCTGGCCCGATCAGCACAAAGCAGATACGGATGATGAAATTCCTTACAGATAACACGGTTGCACGGACCTCCGAAGAGGTTAGCCTGTGGATATAATCCTTCAGCACTGGTGTAGCAATACCCCTGACTATATAGAAGAAAAACAATATACCGATGGCAAGGAGTGAATTGAATTGACCTAATGCAAGGTAACCTGCAGGAATCATGATAACCAGCAGCAGGACTGTCAGCTTGGCGCCAAGTCCTCGTTCTACCCGATAGGCAAGCATGGCAGCAAAGCCCACAGTGAGATTTAACAATGTCCAGATGATACCAAACAGAGAGAGTGGAAGTTCGACAAATTCGAAATATGGCTGGGCGAACCAGGCCATGGTCAATGTCGCCGATCCAATAATGGCTGATAAGAATATATTGGTCCGGAGTTCCTTGTTGACAAAAAGGGAATCCGTAACAACATCCAGGATTGTCCGGAAGTTGAAAACACCCAGACGCTTATGTTTGCCCGGTTCCATCAATGATATAGCTGCTGGTATTGCTAACAGGGCCACGCCTGTCTGTACATAATAATTGGTGCGCAGGCTGATCAGTGCAAATAACCCACCTGCAATACCGGCTGCGGCTTCTGCAACATTGCCAACAGATACCATGCGGCCTTCATATTTGATGTAATCTTTTTCCTTTTGGTTATCAAGGAGTGAATCGTAAAGCAGGGCAGAGTCAGCACCTGAAACGAAACTTTGTCCAAATCCAAGTATCAATTCAGCTATGAGGAAACCCAAAAATCCATAGGATATACTGTAAATGCCCATTCCTATCGTTCCCATGATGACACCAAGGATGAGAGTTCTGCGCCGGCCGATTACATCAGCAAAATATCCCGACGGTATTTCCAGCGCTATTATGGAAACAGAATATATGGCTTGTAACACCATGATCTGGTGCATATCCATTCCATTGTCCTGGTAGAATGGAACAACATAAGGCATGAAAAGCATGAACCATTTTGAGATCTTGATAAGATAAAGTTTCCATATATTGGACCTGGAGGTTCTTTTCATTCCCATTTGAAGAGCTACAAAAATACTGTTATTTAACATAATGTATTCCAATTATTTGGAAAATTTCTAACCAGTTAAACCAGTAATTTTGTCGGATAGAGGAAAAAATACATTTATGGGCCTGACCATTATTGAAAAGATCCTTGCCAATCATAGCAAGGCAATTGAGGTAAAACCCGGTGATATCCTTGATGTGGATATTGATGCTAGGGTGGCACGTGACTTCGGGGGAGCGAATGTGGTGAAAAATATACGGGACAATGCACTGGGGATTGCGGATCCGGACAGGACTTTCTTTACATTTGACTGTAATCCAACAGGTTCAGATCAAAAATATACTGCGAATCAGCAGTTTTGCAGGGTGTTTGCACGGGAATACGGGATAAAGGTGTACGACATTAACCGGGGGATTGGGACGCATCTTTTGATCGAAGAAGGACTGGTTTATCCTGGTGCAACTGCCGTTTCTACAGATTCCCATGCCAACATACTTGGGGCAGTAGGTGCATTCGGACAGGGGATGGGAGACAAAGACATTGCAGCTGCCTGGAGCAAGGGAAAGATCTGGTTCAAGGTGCCTGAATCCGTCAAGCTGACCATCAAGGGTGAAATACCAGATAAAGTCAGCGCCAAGGATATAGTACTCTGTCTTTTAGCCCGGTTTGGTGCGAATACATTTTTAGGGAAATCCATAGAATTATACGGAGAAGAGATTGATAATCTTTCCCTCGATAAACGTATCACCATTGCTTCCATGGCCACGGAAATGGGTGCTGTCACCATATTGATCCCGCCTAATCAGGAAGTATTAAGGTATTGTGAATCAAGGACATATCGTAAAATAGATCCTGTTCTGGCAGATCCTGATGCTGTATATGCGGATATTATCGACCTGCAGGCAGGGGATTTTGTCCCCATGGTGTCACGCCCCGGGAAACCACATGACGCCATACCACTGGATGAGGTAAGGGGTACGCCGATAGATTCCGTTTTCATTGGCAGCTGTACGAACGGCAGGATTGAAGACATGCGGGTGGTAGCAGAAATACTGAAAAATAAAAAAGTGGCAGATGGTGTGGTGCTGAAAATCGTTCCATGCACGGACAGGGTTTGGAACATGTGCCTGGAGGAAGGACTTTTTGAAATATTTAAAGATGCTCAAGCCATGATTTCCAATCCGGGATGTGCCGGATGTGCAGCTGGCCAGGTAGGTCAGAACGGGCCGGGCGAGGTAACGGTCAGTTCAGGGAACCGGAATTTCCCGGGAAAGCAAGGCATGGGAGAGGTTTATCTGTCATCTCCTGAAATAGGCGCAGCCAGTGCTGTTGCAGGCTTTATCACTTCTCCTGACCATATCTTTGACCCTCCGGTTGAACGGAAATCCAAACCATCATCCCAGATACTAACCCCCAGGCCCTCAAAATCTTTGAACAATGACCAGCCTTTAAAATTTACCGGCCGTGTCTGGCTTATCAACCTGGATAATGTTGATACGGACATGATATATCATAACCGGCATCTGGCTATTACCGATATCAGGGAAATGGGAAAACATGCCTTCGGGAATCTTGAAGGCTATGAATCTTTTGCCAGTGAAGCCAGGCAGGGAGATATCATTTTTACAGGTAAGAATTTCGGAGCAGGAAGCTCCAGGCAACAGGCAGTAGATTGCTTTAAGTCTTTAGGCCTGGCTTGTATTGTCGCAGCGTCCTTTGGATCTATCTATGAGCGGAATGCCATCAATGCCGCCTTTCCTATCCTAAGCTCCGGGAAGATAGATGAACTGGGATTGAGGATGGGGGATCAGGTATCTGTCAATGTTGGTACCGGAAAAATTATTAATTTGAGCAATCAAAATAGTATTCAAGCCAATCCATTTTCAGATGTCCAATTGGAGATATATCAAAACGGGGGATTATTTTAAAAATGGGAAAGACCTTCGTTGAAAAGATCTTTGATGCCCCCCAGGGGGAGATTGTCTTCAGGAAACCCGATATCGTCCTGTCACATGATAATACGGCAAGCATTCGGCAGATTTTTGAAAATATGAATGGTTCAGAATTAGCTGATCCTGAACAGTTGCTGATCGTCCTTGATCACAATGCCCCACCTACCAATGCAAGGATTGCAACCGATTACCAGGAGATCCGGGATTTTACCCGGACGAATGGCATCAAACGGTTCTATGATGCAGGCAGGGGGATTTGCCACCAGATCATGTCCAATCATGCCATGCCAGGCATGATCATTGTTGGTAGCGATAGCCATACCTGTACAGCCGGTGCTTTTAATGCCATGGCTGCCGGCATTGACCGGACAGAGACGGCCGGCATATGGAAAAGGGGTGAAACCTGGTTCATGGTCCCGGATTCCATGAAGATCAACCTGTCAGGGCGGCTGCGGGAAGGAGTATATGCCAAAGACCTGTCTTTATGGATCATCGGGTTGATTGGTTCTGCCGGTGCCAATTACAGGTCCATTGAATTTCATGGGGAGGGAGTCACAGGTCTTGGAATATCAGAGCGCATGACCCTGGCCAATCTGGCTTCTGAAATGGGTGCCAAAAATGCAGTTTTTCCGCCTGACGAGGTCCTGGAGGCATTTTTTGGAAGTATTGAAATCAATGCAGTTTGGGCTGATCATGATGCTCAATATGTTGAGGAAATTAACATAAACCTGTCCGAAGTAGTGCCACTTGTGGCTGCCCCTGATCATGTGGATCATATCAAAACTGTGCATGAAGTGGCAGGGACCAGGGTTCAACAGGGATTGATAGGCACCTGTACAAATGGGAGGATTGAAGACCTGCGTGAGGCTGCCGCCATTTTGAGGGGCAGACAGGTAGCAGAAGGATTCCAGCTCCTGGTAGTTCCTGCATCAAAAGATATTTACTTACAAGCCATTGAGGAAGGATTAATCACTACTTTTCTGGGAGCTGGAGCCAATGTGCTCAGTGCTTCCTGTGGCCCCTGCCTTGGAACGGGACAGGGAATACCGGCTGATGGCTTCACGGTCATTTCCACAGCAAATCGTAATTTCAAAGGCAGAATGGGGAACAAGGAGGCGGAGATCTACCTGGCTTCCCCGGCTACGGTGGCATCCAGTGCCATTACTGGTACCATATCCTCTTATGTGGATTTTAAGGAAAAGCTTGGGGAATTTAAACAGGACCAAATGTTGGGGATTACCGGAATTGCAGCAAGCGAAACGAGAAAGATCAATGGTGTTTGGAATTACACAGACGTAGATAACCTGAACACCGACCAGATGTTTGCCGGTAACCTGACCTACAATGTTTCCAGTGCTGATCCCGAATCCATCCTTCCACATTTATTTGCCGGATTTGATTCTGCTTTTGCTGCGAGGGTAGGGAAGGGGGATATCATCCTGGCGGGTGAGAATTTCGGTTGTGGCAGTTCCCGTGAACATCCTGCTGTGGGACTGGCATATGCTGGTGTAAAGGCCGTGATCGTGAAATCGGTAAACAGGATCTTTTTCAGGTCTAGTGTAAACCAGGGACTGATACTTATCGTACAACCGTTGTTTGTCGATAGTTACAGGTCCGGCGACAAAGTATCGCTTAGCCTCAATACAGGAACGATAAAACTGAATGAAAGGGTATTCCATTATCCATCCCTGCCTGGAAAATTGCTGGATATCATTAATAAAAAAGGCCTGGTTAACTGGATTAAGGAATCATAAGATATCAATTCATGGAAGGATCCAAGAGAATACTTGTAGTAGGAGCTGGTGCTGTCGGAGGAATTACTGCTGCCTTCCTGGCACGGGAGAAGTACGACATCTGGCTGGTTGCAAAATATCCTGATTTGGCTGAAAAGATTAGCAAAGACGGGATTGATGTCAGTGGTTACTGCGGGGATTTGCACATGCCTGTTCCGGCGGTGGCCCAAGCATCCGAACTTACCGGAACATTTGATTATGTATTTTTGGCCACCAAGGCTGATGCAATGGTAAAAATTACGAGAGATATTCTGCCTTTCATCCATGAACAGTCAAGGGTGATTTCCATGCAGAACGGGATATGTGAAGAGGCCCTTGCCTCTATCGTCGGCCGAATGCGTACGATAGGATGCGTTGTTGGCTGGGGAGGGACCTTGATTGCCCCGGGAAAGGTTGAAATGACTTCAGGTGGTGAGTTTGTGATCGGGAACTGGGATAGGGAACAAGATGAAAAACTGGAAGAAGTTGCCGGGATCCTGCGGCATATCCTGCCGACCGAAACAAGCCAAAAGATCCACTCTCATCTTTACTCCAAACTCATCATTAGTTCATGCATTACCACCCTGGGAGCCATCAGTGGCTTATACCTGGGAGATATGCTGGCCAGGCGATATATACGAAACATTTTCATTGAGATCATCAGGGAAGCCATAGCTGTGGCAGATGCCATTGAACTTAATGTTAAACCATATGCTGGCAAACTGGATTTCTATGAATTCCTGAAGCCAGGAATATTTGCTTCTTTGAAACGTCACCTGACCATAAGGGTCATAGGTTTTAAATACCGGAAGCTGAAATCATCCAGTCTGCAAAGTCTTGAGCGTGGAAGAAAGACCGAAATTGATTTCTTTAACGGTTATATTAACTCTAAGGGAAATGAATGTGGAGTCAATACCCCGGTGAACAGCAAGCTGACCCGGATGGTTAAGGAGATAGAGAACGGGATGAGATCGATTTCAGTTAATTCCCTTGAGGAGATTTAATATTCATGTATTTTTGTATTTTTGCCAGCGCTAATGCTCCCGTAGCTCAGCTGGATAGAGCAACGGCCTTCTAAGCCGTAGGTCATGGGTTCGAATCCCGTCGGGAGTACAATATTCCTTGTAATTATCTGAAAAAAAGAGAATTGTAAAGTAATTTCTGAATCCGTTACGACCAAACTACCAAAAAGTACCGGAGGTTAATTATACTTTCTTATTGTCAATGGTGTTTCTAAAGTTTTACCTTCCAGAAAATCATCAATATATTGCTGGTGTAGACTAATTATTGTGAGATTATCTTCCTTTATCGATAAATCCTCTATTACAATTCTTCAGAGTACGAGCCGCGCGGACCAGACATGTAATTCTTTTTGTTACACAATATAATCTTTATCTTGATCTCACAAGAAGTACATTTTTACAATGCTTTAGGAGGATTGTTTTTCCGTAACCCTTGAATGAGCTAATAGATGAAGGCAGGATTTCAGTACATGGTGAGCCCGCTAATAGGTTGCAACCGGGATGTATTGAAGGAAATCGAAAATAGATTTTCGGTGGACTCAAATTATCGGCTTAAATACCGACGGTCTAAAGCAATTAACCTAATCCTTCATGAATTGGCCAGGTTCGACAGGATCCGTTACCAGTCAAAAAGGGACCAGGTTTCTCTCATCGTCCCACCTATATTTATTATCGGGCATTGGCGAAGTGGAACATCCTTCCTTCATAATCTTTTATGCCAGGTTTATCCGGCTGCATACACAACTACATACCAGGCCGCTTTACCAAATAACCTTTTTGCCTTCAAAAGCCTGATAAGGTTTTTTGTGAAGGTGTTCATGCCACAACAACGTCCTACCGATGCTATGAGGATGCATCCTGATCTGCCACAGGAGGAAGAACTTGCCTTTGGACATGAGTGGTTTTTTAGTTTCTATTACTGGTTTTATTTTCCACGGCAGGCGAGATATCTTGCTGATGAATTCATGTATCTGGATGACCCGCAGAGCAGGAGGTCATTGGAATTCCGGCGGTACTACAAGGAATACATTCGCAGATGCCAGTTGAATACTGGTGGAGATGTGTTTATATCAAAGAATCCGGTCAATACAGCAAGGATATCAGTCCTTTTGGATGAGTTCCCGGATGCCCGCTTCATATACCTTAAAAGAGACCCTTATGAGACCCTGCTGTCATCCATGATTTTTTTTCAATCTCTTTTGAGTGGAGTTTCCCTGCAGGATTACGAGAAACGGGAGGTGGACAGATTCCTGCTTAGGAATTATAGACGACTAATATGTTATTACCTGGAGACAAAAGAACTCATCCCTTCAGACCATTTGATTGAGCTCCGCTATGAGGAGTTGATAAAGCATCCAGCGAAAGTCTTGTCTGATCTTACTACTCGATTGGACCTGGGATTGGATGCTGACCTATCAAAGGCAGAAAATTATATTTCTGTTAACCGGGACTTTCCATCACGTAAGTACAGGTTTAGCAACGACTTTCTCGATGAGGTAAACCATACATTGGGAGACCTGATTGAGCGGCAAGGATACCAGCTTCACAAGACTAACTTGGATGAAGAAAATACCAGAAGTAGATTAATGACACCAGAAGCTTCGAAAAAATAAATAGTAATCTTAAAAACGCTGCCTGCTTTATCTCAGCGTTTATGTTTTGGGCAATTCTAAAAAGAGTATTACAGGTTATCAGGCCGATCGTGAAATTTCTCTGTCAGCACACCCAGCGCTATCCGTGCTCATTCTGGGTGTAACAGATTCAATCTGATTTCCACGCTTACAGATATACCCGCCGAAGACCCCTTTATCCAGGTGTACACATCTACTGCGACCAGCACTATAACCATTTTCGCCGTACTGCATACATGTTGTAATATTAACTACCATTCGAGTTTTACAAAATGGTTCAACTTACATGCTAATTTAAACTATAAAGATCGTTATATCAAAGAATTTTTATTAATATTTATTGATTTTTCCAACATGAAAATGAGACCCGGTTCTGATACAAACTTCGTTGTTAATGAACTGGTCCTCCATACTATAGGCAGGGAGGACATAGACTTAAAATAGCGGAGGTAATTATGGAATAATGAATTATCTTTAAAAGACAATGATCAAAGCCATGCCTGACAGATGCAAATATTAATCGTACTGGCCCATCCCGATAATAACAGCTTTAGTCATGCCATTGCAGATACCTGTATTAACAGGCTTGCAGATCAAGGGCATGAGATTGTATTTCATGACCTATACAGGGAAAAATTTAATCCAATCCTGGGAAACTTTGAAATTCCGAAAAATGGGCATCAGGATGAGACTATAAAGAAACATTGTAGAGATTTAATTCAATGCGATGGAATTATCATTATTCACCCAAATTGGTGGGGGCAGCCTCCTGCCATTTTAAAAGGCTGGATAGATAGGGTCTTCAGACCAGGCCTTGCCTATGAATTTAAAGATGGAGATCAGGGTGAAGGAGTGCCAATCGGATTACTTAGTGCCGGAACAGCCTTGGTGTTCAATACTTCTAATACCAGTGAAGAAAGGGAGAATTCCGTGTTTGGGGACCCTCTGGAGTTGTTATGGAATAATTGCATCTTTGATCTTTGTGGCGTAAAAACTTTCGAAAGAAGAATGTTCAGGATCATGGTGACAAGTGACGCGGATCAGAGAAAAGCATGGCTTGAGGAGGTATCAGAAATGGTGAGGAGGCATTTTTCCGGGTAGTATGAAGTATGGATCAATTTTAGAAGAATGAAAAGTATTAATTCATGTTAATTCGCAGCCAACTATTCCTTCTAATCCTGCTCATGATGTTCGATTGCAATGGGAACAGGGAAAAAAGGAAACATGCCAGTCATGAGAGTGTTCTGACCTATACTAATCCTATCATCGATAAATACCTCGCAGATCCATGTATGATGTATGACAATGGGTTTTATTATTTATTTGCCACTGGCAAAGCGGATGATGGACGGTTCATACCCATTCACAGAACAAGAGATTTCGTCCATTGGGAATTTATCCGTGGAGCTGTGGAAAGGGGAAGTGAAACGGATTGGAATTACAAACATTTCTGGGCTCCCGAAGTTATCAAACTCAATGATAAATGGCATTTGTACTATACTGCCACACCCAGTTATTCTCCCCGTAACTCAGGTAATCGGGTTGGTCTTGCCACGGCAGATAGTATTTGGGGACCTTATGAGGATGTTGGTGTGGTCATACCTCATGCCTCCATAGATGGACATGTTTATGTGGATGAAGATAAGTCAATGTATATTTATTATACCATTGAACATCTTAATGAAGATGGTTTAATAGCAGGCCAGATCTATCAGGATCGTTTGATTTCCCCAACTGAAGTTGACGGCAACCCTAAACAAATAATCAGTCATCATCCCTGGCAGGAAGGACCATTTTTACAACACCGTTTCAATAAGTATTTCCTAACTTATAGCTGTGGTGGATGGACAGATCATACCTATCATGTGCGGTATGCCATTGGCTCCTCTGCGACAGGTCCATTTATTGAACAGCCTGATACTATCCTGGCTACCAACGAAATGGTAAAAGGTCCAGGACATCACTTCATGTATGCAGATAAAAGAGGAAAAGACTGGATTATCTACCACGGATGGGATACTGCTTTCACTGCCAGATACCCCAGGATAGATAGAATTTTTTTTGATGAAAATTCCATATCTTCAGATGGCCCGACATATACCCCGCAGAAGGTGGAGAAATAATTCTTTGAATGATGAAAAACTTATTAAAAACCCTTGCCCTTCTTATTACGCTCATTTCATGCAATAATGGCACAGACTATGATGAGCAAATCTTGGTACAAGGCCTTCATGAGGATGTAGAAATAATCAGGGACGAAGCAGGCATCAACCATATCTATGCAGGCAATCAGCATGACCTGTTTATGGCTCAGGGATATTGTGCTGCCAGGGACAGGCTTTTCCAGTTTGAGATCTGGAGAAGACAGGCAACAGGTACATTAGCTGAAATCCTTGGTCCCCGTGAATTAAACAGGGATATCGGGACCCGCCTGTTTATGTACAGGGGGGATATGAAAAAAGAATTACAGCATTATCACCCTGATGGGGAGGCCATTATCAAGGCTTATGTAGACGGAGTAAATGCCTATGTTAGAGAGGTGCTGGAAAACCCGGATTTGCTCCCAGTAACATTTAAGGCGCTCAATATCAGTCCACAAGAATGGACACCGGATAGTAGTCATATCCCGACATCAGGGCCTTTTGGGAAATATCGGGACGGAATTGAGCATAGGGAGGGCTGTGGCGAAATTGGGTCCGGAGAAAGTAAAGGAATATTACTGGTTTCACCCCCAGGACCCTGATATAGCAATGGATCCTGCCATTGATGGATCACTTTTGTCTGATGATATCCTGGCACTCTACAATAGTTTCAGATCACCGGTAAAGTTTCAACCAGAAGATGTTGAACCAGCTTACCGGATTAAAGCCGGTTCCAGTAAAATTTCCGTTGAAACTGATCATATGCTTGATATCAATGAGCATTTATGGACAGGAAGTAACAACTGGGTTGTTAATCCCTCGCTCACAGCAAACGGGCATTCCTATATGGCCAATGATCCCCACAGGCGCTTGTCAATCCCTTCCCTCCGTTATATGGTGCACCTCTCTGCTCCCGGCTGGAATGTAATTGGCGGCGGTGAACCCGAGATTCCGGGAATATCCATAGGGCATAATGAATATGGTGCATGGGGATTGACCGTATTCAGGACAGACGGGGAGGATTTATATATTTATGACCTCAATCCACAAAACCTAAACCAGTACAGATACCAGGATAAGTGGGTAGATATGGCCGTGATCCATGAGATTATTCCAATAAAGGATAATGATGAAGCAAAAGTGGATTTACGGTACACTAGGCATGGTCCGGTTACCTATATTGATTCATTGAACTATAAGGCTTATGCAGTAAGGTGTGCATGGATGGAACCTGGCGGTTCACCCTACCTGGCTTCACTGAGAATGAATCAGGCAAAAAACTGGGAAGAATTCAGGGAAGCCTGCAACTTCAGCAATATTCCGGGTGAAAATATGGTATGGGCAGACCAGGAAGGTAATATTGGCTGGCAGGCAGTAGGCATTGCACCCGTCCGGAAAAATTTCAGCGGACTGGTCCCGGTTCCTGGCGATGGCAGTTATGAATGGGACGGATACCTTCCTATTGTACAGAAGCCGAGCAATTATAACCCGGCAATAGGTTTTATAGCTACTGCCAATCAGAACGTGACCCCGGAGAACTATACTCGTTGGGATGCCATCTCCTACAGGTGGGCCGATGCATACCGTGGAAACAGGATCAATGAAGTGCTGGGGGCCGGAAAGAAACTTTCTATGGAGGATATGAAAAAATTGCAGACTGATTATTTCTCTATCCCGGCCCGGACACTTGTCCCGCTATTGGCAGACCTACCATTCAATGACTCCCTGTCCAATAAGGCCCACATGCATTTGCTGGATTGGGACTATATGCTGGACAAAGGATCTGTAGCAGCAGGGATTTATATTGCCTGGGAAAAAGAGTTGCATAGAAGAATGTTTGAGTATATGCCTGATCCTTTAGCACAGGAAGTAATTGAAAGTGTACAGACGACAACCCTGGTCAAATGGATATTAAACCCTGAATCCAAATTTGAGCATGATGCAATAAGCAAGAGAGATCATTACCTGAGCGGGACATTTTCTTCTGCAGTTGATGGCTTATCCAAAAGGTTTGGAGATAACATGGCAAGCTGGCAGTACGGGCAGGAAAAATACAAACACGTACAAATAAAACATCCCCTGGGCACAGTGGTTAATAAGGACTTGCAAGTTCAGCTCAATACCCCTTTGATGCCAAGGGGAGGGAGCCAGCATACCCCTGGATCTACATCAGGCTCAAACAACCAAACATCAGGGGCTACGTTCAGGATAATTGTGGATGTTAATGATTGGGACGCTTCTGTGGGCACCAATTCACCCGGGCAATCGGGAGATCCTGAAAGCCCTTTCTATAAAAATCTATTTGTACCTTGGTGCAAGAATCAATATTTCCCGGTATATTTTTCAAAAAACAAAATAGAATCAATATCTGTTGAAAATATAAAACTCTTATCCGAAAATGGAAATTAAAAGAACCTTTGATTTATTGGATAGATATAGGGAGTTTTTCATGAAAGAAGATGCCCTTGCTGTTAAACAAAATGGGAAATGGAAAAAATATAGCACCCAGCAATATATCAATTATTCCTACCATTTCAGTTTGGGTTTATTGGTGAGGGGATTTAAAAAAGGAGACAAAATCGCCTCCATTTCAAATAACAGGCCGGAATGGAATTTTATTGACATGGGAATGGCCATGATAGGGATTGTGCATGTTCCTCTTTACACCTCCCTGAGCTGTCTCGAATATGAAAATATTCTAAGGCATTCAGATGCCCGGTATGTATTTATTGGTGACAGCAAACTGCTCGAAAACCTTAAACCGGTTATAGAAAAGGTTGAGAACATCGAAGGCACCTATACTTTTGATCCTGTTGAAAATGAAAAAAACTGGTTGGAACTTACTGAACAGGGTCAAAAATCTGAGGATTACTACAGAAAAGATTTTGAGAGGATAAGAGCTGGTATCAAGCCTGATGATATTGCTTCCCTGATATATACCTCAGGAACAACGGGAACCTCAAAAGGGGTCATGCTCTCACATACCAACCTGGTCAGGAACTTCCTTGCGGCCGCTGAAATCTTTGACTTAAAGCCAGAACAGAAGTACCTGAGCATTCTTCCATTATGCCATGTAGGCGGACGGATGGGGAATTTTCAGACACAATATAGTGGTACCAGTATTTATTATGCTGAAAATATGGGAACTATTGCGGCTGACATGCGAGATATAAAACCCCATGGATTTGATGCTGTTCCAAGGATTCTTGAAAAAATATTTGACACCATCCTAACAAAGGGTAAAAAGCTGACGGGTGTTAAAAAGGCCATCTTTTTCTGGGCTGTAAAAATCGGACTTAAGTATAAGCCGGTAGGGGAGAGCAATTGGTTTTACAGGTTGAGGCTGAGCATTGCGGATAAACTCATCTTTTCAAAATGGAGAGATGCTATTGGTGGAAATATTGAACTTGTGGGCTGTGGAGGTGCCGCACTGCAACCAAGGGTTGAAAGGATTTTCTGGGCAGCTGGTATAAAAGTGCTTAATATGTATGGACTTACCGAAACATCTCCAGTTATTACCATTAACAGAAAAAACAAACCCGATCTGCGATTGGGCTCAGTAGGGTCACTGATTGATGGTGTTGAAATGAAGATAGCAGATGATGGAGAGATCCTTTGCAAAGGCCATAATGTGATGTTGGGCTACTATAAAAATCCTGAGCTCACAAAAAAGTCATTCAATGAAGATGGATGGTTCTGCACTGGCGACATAGGCAGGATAGATGATGATAAATTTTTATATGTGACTGACCGCAAGAAAGAAATATTTAAACTTTCAAGCGGAAAATTCATTGTTCCCCAGGTAATCGAGAATAAATTCAAAGAGTCATTATTTATTGAACAGATCATGGTGATTGGTGAACATGAAAAATTTGCATCAGCCCTGATTGCTCCAGACTATTTATTTGTAAAAGAATGGTGCGACGCCCATAATATCAGCGGTAATAACAATGCTGAACTGTTGAATAACAGCCAGTTGGTGGATGCCTTCAAAAAAGAAGTGCAAAAGTATAACGATACGATAGCCGATTTTGAAAAGATCAACCGGTTCAGATTGGTCTCCGATGTCTGGTCACCGGCATCAGGTGAACTTTCACCAACCCTGAAGATGAAACGAAAATTTATCACTGAAAAATACCAGGATCTGATTGACCAGATCTATATAAAGTAATCTGACTGGTATCAGGCTGATCACACGAGACTCAAACCATGGATGTTGTCAGGGTTATTGATAAAAAAGCGAAGAAGGAATTTCTTGATGTAGCCAGGATCATCTACAAAAATGATAATATATGGGTTTGCCCCATTGATAAGAACCTGGATGCCATTTTCGACCCGGATCAAAATACTTATTACAATCATGGAATTGCAGAACGATGGTTGTTAAAAGATGATGCTGGCAGACTAATCGGACGCATAGCAGCATTCATAGATTACAAAACTTCTGCTGGTGAAAACCAGCCTACAGGAGGGATAGGATTTTTTGAATGTTTTAATGACCGGGACGCAGCATTCCTTCTTTTCGATACGGCAAAAGCATGGCTGCAAAGCAAGGGGATGCAGGCCATGGATGGCCCCATCAATTTTGGTGAAACAGACAGGTACTGGGGACTCCTTGTGGATGGATTTATGCGCTATGCCTATGAACTATCCTACAACCCTAAGTATTACCAGGAATTGTTCGAATCTTATGGGTTTAAAACATATTTTAAGCAGGAAGGATTTCACCTGGATGTGTCAAAAAAATTGCCTGAACGATTTCTGAGAATTGCTGAATGGGTAGCCAAAAAGCCAGGTTATGAATTCAAACATTTTACCTGGAAAGAAGAAGAAAAATTCACGAATGAGTTTGCCGAGGTATTTAATATTGCCTGGGCCTCATTCAAAGAAAACTTTGAGCCACTAAAGCCAGCCTATATACGGAATACGCTAAAAAAGGCAAAAGCCATAGTAGAGGAAAAGTTTATATGGTTTGCCTATAAAGATGGAAGGCCCATCGCCATATACCTCATGTTTCCTGATGCTAATGAGATATTGAAATACATGAACGGCAAACTGGATCTATGGAACAAGCTGAAATTTGTATATCTGAAAAGGAGAAAAGTCATATCCCGGGCTCGAGGGATGTTAATGGGAGTTATCCCTGAATTTCAGAATCTGGGGATAGAATCGGCTTTTATATTAAAAATTGCAGAAGTATTGGAACGAAAAACCCAGTATAAGGAAATTGAATTTTCATGGGTGGGTGATTTCAACCCCAAAATGAAGAAAATATTTATCTCTGTGGGATGTGAATCCGTTAAACACTATATAACCTACAGGTATTTATTTGACAGAAATGCCGAATTTAAACGATATCCCATCCCCCTGGATAAGCAGGGAAAAATGAACTAAAAATAATATCAGATGAAATATGATATCATTATTATTGGCAGTGGTCTTGGCGGCTTGACAGCAGGTGCAAAACTGGCCAAGGAAGGGAAGAAGGTATTGCTTGTTGAGCAGCATGACCGGCCGGGTGGTTGTGCCACATCATTTAAGCGCCGGGACTTTACCTTTGAAGTTGGCCTGCATGAAATGGATGGACTGGATAGAAGGGATATGAAGACCAGGATATTCAACGATCTGGGGGTATTTGATGAAGTCGAGTTCCTCAAAGTCCCTGAATTTTATCATTTTATCAATGGCAGGTGTGAGATCACCATACCACATGATCCTGATGAGGCAATTAAGGTACTAACTGAAACTTTTCCAGAAGAAGAAGATGGCATAAAGGCTTATTTTGACCAGGTTCTTAATGCGAGGAAAAAAGCTAAAGAATCGGAAGGGAAACGGGAGATATCTCTTGGTCAATTTCTAGATTCAATAATCTCCAACGAAGATCTGAAGCTTATCCTGCTGGGCAATCTTGGCTATTTTCATGATGACCCATATTCCATTTCCCTGAACTATTATTCCATAGCCCAGGGAAGTTATTTCCAGGGAGGAGGTAATTTTATTAAAGGAGGTTCACAAAAACTTTCAGATTACCTCTCTAATTATATCTCACAGAACGGCGGTAAGGTGATTCTGAAGCACCTGGTAACTGAAATTATTACTGAAAACAACAGGGCAGTAGGGATCAAATATGTTGAGGCTGGAAAAGTAGCCTCGGATTCAATTATTAGCCCATGGAGAAGAAATCATAGCCAATGCTGCGATACCGAATGTTGCTAATACGCTGTTACCTGAGGAACATGGTAGGGAATTGCAGCAACAGTTTGATAAACTGGAACCTGGAGCATCACTTTTAACCATATATTTTGGTTTTAGGAAAAAGGCGAGAGATCTGGGTAGTAAATATTATTCAACTTTCGTTTTTGATGAATCGATAAAAACCCAGGCTGATATCAAAGCTAATAACAGTGGTGATTTTAAGAAACGGAGCTTTACCTTTGTCGATTACAGTCAGATCGATTCGGCACTAACAAGTGATGAGAAAAGTGTAGGTGTTATCTGCTGTATTGATTATTATTCGGATTGGAATGAACTGAATTTAGAAGATTACAAGGCAAAAAAGAAGCAGGTTGCTGAGATCTTTATTGGTAAATTAGAAAAGCTTATTCCAGGAATAAAGGATTATATAGAATTTTATGAAGTGGGTACTTCCAAAACCGTTGCCCGCTATACTTTAAACCCCGGTGGAGCTGTTTATGGATTTGCGCAGACGCCAGAGAGGGTCATCTCCGACCAGATCAAATCCATTGATAATTTGCATTTTGCATCCGCTTGGACAAAGATCGGGGGTGGATTCTCCGGGGCTATTTTTAGCGGATATTTATGCGCCATGGATATTTTGAGAAAGAGGTAAAGATCAATTATGAGTTATTGGGATAAAAAAGAGAAACTCTTTAAATATGTTGAAGGTGTTCGGCAATTTTTTCCCCTTGCGGAGGAACAATTAGACATAATTTCGAGAATCATTGGAAAATTCAATCCTTCGGTCAATACATTTTTGGATCTGGGATGTGGTAATGGATTTCTGGGACATTTTATTTATCAGCTTTACCCGGATGCTCATGGAGTTTTTCTGGATCTTTCTACGGAGATGATTAAAAAAGCAAAAAACAAAGATGTAGATCATAAGTCTGAGTTTGTAGTTCAGGATTTTGCTAATTCTGATTGGTATACATCCATATTGACATCCCGAAAATTTGATTTGATTATATCCGGGTATGCTATCCATCATATTGAAAACACAGAAAAGAAAAGTTTGTACAAGGATATATTTGAATTACTAAATAAAAATGGGATCTTCCTGAATCTTGAGCATGTTTCATCCCCTACACCTGTTGTCATGGAAATGTTCAATGATCTGTTTGTAGATGGGATGTCCGATTATCATCATCATATCAATGACGGTAAAACAAACGAAGAAATACAGCTGATGTATAATGATCCTGACCATAAGATCTTAAATAAATTAGAATCGGTCGAGAAACAATGTGGGTGGTTGAGGGATATTGGATTTGCCCATGTTGATTGTTATATGAAAATATTTGAGTTGGCTTTATTCGGAGGAATTGAAACAATAAGATAAATTTAAGAAACCTAGACATGACAGATAAACTTAGATTTTTGGTACTGATATTCCTGCTATCAGTTACTACTCTTTTGAGAGCTCAACAGCCAAACATTCTGCTGATTGTTTCCGATGACCTTAACACCCGCATCGGACCCTATATGGAGCTGGATAAACATACACCTAACCTTGACCGTTTGGCCGCTGAAGGTGTACGGTTCAACCGGACATACTGCCAGTATCCCCTATGCGGCCCTTCCAGAGCGTCCTTCATGAGTGGATTACATCCGGAAACCAACGGAATTATCAATAACAGTTATGACCTTGGCAGTTACCGCGCAGTGAACCCCGCACTTTCTGACCATCCTTCAATGGCAGGTTTTTTCAGGGAAAAGGGCTACTATACAGCCAGGGTTTCAAAAATTTACCATATGGGTGTGCCCGGCGGAATTGAACGCGGAGAACCCGGTGGAGATGATCCGGATTCCTGGGATTATGCATACAATGTAATGGGACCTGAAACGTTGAGTCCTGGAATCCTGGAGCTGCTGTCTCCAGGGAACCTGCATTACGGATCCAATTTTGCCAGGATGATCCTTAAAGATGGGACCGAAGATACACAGGCTGATTATCTTGCTGCCAGTCAGGCCATTGCAATCCTGGAAAACCGGGCGGGAAAGGCACCCGAGCATGGAAGGAATGCGCAAAAAGACAAAAAAGATGCTCCCTTTTTCCTGGCCGTAGGAATGGTCAGGCCACATGTACCCCTGATTGCTCCCGAAAATTGTTTTGAGCCTTATCCGGAAGAGGAGGTAGAGCTCCCACCTGTTGTTGTTGAAGATAATGTTCCGGAACCAGCCCTGGTCAGGCAGAATATGAAGGTCTGGAAAATGAGTGAGATCCAGAAAAAACAAACCATCAGTGCATACATGGCCAGCGTTCGTTTTATGGACCAGCAGGTAGGTAGGTTGCTGGATGCACTGGACCGCTTAAACCTGAGGGATGAAACCATCGTAATTTTTATTTCGGATCATGGCTATAATCTGGGAGAACATGATTGCTGGTCAAAAGTAAGCCTCTGGGAGGGTAGTGTCCGGGTTCCCTTGATTATATCTGTGCCGGGAGCTGGAAAGAATAATGGAAATATCTGCGAATCGATCGTGGAATTGATTGACCTTTATCCCACCCTTACTGAGTTGTGTGGCCTTGCTCATGAGCAGCCTGAAATATTGCAGGGAAAGAGCCTTGCCGGATACCTAAGCAATAGTAAAACCAAACCGGGTGAGTCACTTGCCTATACCATCAGTTTTGGAGGAAAAGGTGCTACGGTCAGGTCAGACAGATGGAGGTATACACGCTGGGGTGAAGAGATAGCAGAAGGCAATGAAGAACTATATGACCATGCCAGTGATCCAGAAGAACATATCAATCTTGTTGACGATCCGCAAAACCAGGATATCCTGAAAGAGATGAGGGAGAAATTCGAGTTGGCCAGGGAAAAGGCAAGAACAAAAATATAGACATAGTTTATTCTTCAGAAAAGATTGCTTTTACACCTCTAACTCCCGCTAACATACAAGCTGTTAAATGGGGAGCATCCTCGAACATCATGGAAGTTAATTTCAAGTTGGAATATTTTCTATCTTCCAGTTTCTGCACCATTTTTTTCCAGCTATCAGCTGTCCCTTCCACATCACCTACAGAAAGGAAAACCCTGGCTGGCAAATCAGAATGATTTTCTGCATATTTTTTTTCAATTCAAGGATGACATCATTATCCCGCCATATGGATGGACTTGAAATTTTATATCGATTGAAAATCCCGGGATGTTCAAAGAGAACATAAAGAGAAAACAGTCCACCAAGGGAAGCACATGAAAGGGTTCTTTCAGTAGGTTTGGTCCTGTATTTTGTGTCAGTCACAGGAATAAGTTCATCCCGGAGGAACTGGAGAAACTTTTCTGCTCCACCGCTGGAGGGACAATCCTGAAACAGCTGTAGGTGTAAAATCTCGTGTACGATTATTTCCCTCCTGCCCGGGATACGCCCCATAGGCTATACCAACAACAATAAGTTCAGGCAGTTCATTGCGTACAGGCAGCAAGGTGGCACATTTCAGCAGCTGAACCAAATCCAATATCCGCATCCAGTCCATACATACCAGGATATGTCACAACACCTGATGAATAACTCATAGGTAAATGAACATAGATCTTGTATTCTTGTTGTGTGTTCACTGAAAAAAGTGGCGAACTGTTCTGAATTAGCAATGCTTACCGGCGGATTTTGTGCACTGCCTTGCCATGCCAAACAGACTACAAAACATAGCAGGGTAATCTTTTTGGTACTTTGTTTGTGCATAATACAATTATTTTATTTGGATCGCCTGCTTAACCAGACTATCAATCTCCAGATGATCAGTCCTACAATCCAAAGAGGCCAGATTCTCAAGAAGAACAACACAAAGTCTACGAAGCCTTGCCAGCCTTTGTGAAGTGATTTCTTTAAACGCTCTCCGAAACCATCCCTGTCAACCGGTTCGTATTTGCGGTCCTTTTTCTGGTAGATCCATATACTAAGGGTGCTGTAACCGACCCTGTCATCAAGGTACCTGAGCCTGCCTTCCTTGGATTCAATTTCCTGCCGTACCTTGCCCAGTTTCTCCTCAATATCGAGGATATCTTTTACTGACCGTGCTTGTGCAAGTAGCTCCAGGTATCTTTTTTCCACCTTCCTTTCATTTTCCAACCGGATTTTTACATCATAATACTGTTCTGTTACATCATTGGCATTTATCGACTTGCTGATTATCTTATCAGGACCTGATTCTACACCTGATATGAACAGATCGAATTTTTCCGATGGTATCCTGCAGGTGATATTATAGCTTAGCTGGTCCTCCTGGTCATTAAAGGATTCCGAGGAAATATAGCCTGAATAAAAACCTACCAGGGTGTCCAGATGTGTCCTGGAACTTTTCAGATCCTTTGATTCGATAGTCAGGTTCCCATTCCGGATAATTTTTTTCTCCAGTCCTTCAAGATCAGGTGGTGGAGATGGTTTTGCTTCAGGTGCGGCAGCCATGGATTGGCTGGATACTACCCTGGTTTCCGCGACAGCTTCATCAGCGAAATAATAGGCCTCATCCAGTTCAGCCACCGGTACGTTTTCTGCGGAATGGTCACATCCCAGGATCAGAAAAAAAAGACTACAAAAAATGATTATTCTATGCATTATTGTTTGGTTTAATTCGAAAGTTTTTTCAGGATATAATTTACGCAATAATCATTTTATTTGATCCTGTTTCCATATAAAAAAGATTACCCTAATTTTATATCCCTGTAAACACTTTTATATTGATGATCAATTCACAGGAATTTCGAAAATACGCACATGAATTCGTTGACTGGATGGCGGATTACCTTGAAAGTGTGGAAAAGCTTCCAGTCAAATCGCAGGTAAAGCCAGGGGACATATACCGACAGATACCTGATAATCCGCCGGAGGAAGGCGAGTCTATGGACGAAATTTTTAAAGATTTCCAGAAGATCATTGTACCTGGAATGACCCACTGGCAGAGTCCCAATTACTTTGCCTACTTTACCGCAAATTCAAGTTATCCATCCCTGCTTGCAGAAATGCTGACATCTACCATGGCAGCTCAATGCATGGTATGGGAAACCTCACCAGCCGCTGCAGAACTGGAAGAGAAGGTACTTAAATGGCTCCGTGATATGATAGGTCTGCCAAAGACGTTTGAAGGAGTCATACAGGATACAGCTTCCACCGCCACCCTTGTTGCCCTGTTGACTGCCAGGGAGAAGTATACCAGTTACCGGATCAATGAAATCGGTTTTCAGGCAAACAATTATTTCAGGATCTATTGCAGTCAGCGAAGCCCATTCCTCCATTGAGAAAGCCGTAAAAATGGCAGGATTCGGCAGGAGGGCACTTGTCAAAGTTGAATGTGATGATACCCTTGCCATCAAGCCTGAAAGTCTGCTGAAATGTATCAAGGATGATATTCGCAGTGGTTATATACCACTCTGTGTGGTAGCTGCACTGGAACCACGGGAACATTAGCCATAGACCCGCTTCAGCCAATGGCAGATATTTGCAAAGAGTATGATCTCTGGCTCCATGTAGATGCGGCTTTTGCTGGCACAGCCCTGGTGCTTCCGGAACAGAGAGGAATGATCAAGGGCATTGAACAGGTGGACAGTTTTGTTTTCAATCCCCACAAGTGGATGTTCACCAATTTTGATTGTTCAGCTTATTTTGTAAAGGATACAGAGTCCCTGGTCTGTACCTTTGAGATCCTTCCGGAATATTTGAAGACCGGGACACGCGGGACGGTCAAGGATTACCGTGATTGGGGGGTGCAGCTTGGCAGGCGGTTCAGGGCCCTTAAACTCTGGTTTGTGATTCGCGATTACGGGGTTGAGGGATCAGACAGAAAGTGCAGGACCACATCGACTGGGCAAGGGAACTGGGTGAACAGATCCGGTCCGAACCGGGTTTTGAATTGCTGGATCCCCAGCATCTTTCCCTGGTTTGTTTTCGCTACCGACCGAAAAGCGAAAAATCTTCGGATACTGTCAATAAGTTGAATATGGCCCTCATGCAAAAATTAAATGAGGGTGGACGGATTTACCTGACCCATACAAGGGTATCCGGACTGGTAACACTGCGAATGGTCATTGCCCAGACCCATGTGACCAGGGAACATGTGCAGAATGCCTGGTATCTTATACGTCAGACAGCGCTGGAAATGAAAATGTAAATGGAGGAAAAAATATGCATAAAAGATGGACACTCGAAGGAAATACAGCCCTGGTAACCGGTGGTACCAAAGGTATGGGGCGGGCCATCGTGGAATCACTCATGTCCTGGGGTGCAGAAGTATTTTTTGTAGCCAGGAACGGGAAGGATATTGCCCGGATGGAACGTGAACTGAAAGATCATCCGATGAGTTGTTATGGGATACGGGCGGA
>CAVVYS010000020.1:0-232226 GCA_963752525.1 uncultured Bacteroidaceae bacterium
TTTGTATCAAAAGATAATCTTTCACTCAGGTTACCGTCGATACGCAGGTTGAAATTGTTCTTTTGAGTTTGTTTCCTCAATTCCCTCTGAACGGGTGTTAGTATAGGAGAACAAAGTTCTGACCTTTTCCGTTCCACTGGTTAATGTCAGTGTATTGGCAATGTTATACCCGGTCTGGAAAAAATCTTCGAAATTGTTATGCGGACTATAAGCGTATTGGGCCGGGCCTTCGTAATTTGGATTTGGACTCCAGTGATCCACCATCTGTCCTTCCATTCTTGCGCCCCATCCTTCTTCACTGTTACTAATAACTGGCCGCCGTTTCCCTGGCCGTACTCATGCTGGTACTTGGTTAAGATCATTGCCTTATCCATTGACCAGTTGGTATTGAATTCAACGCCAATGCCTTTTTTGATAGAGCCCTGCCTGGTTTGGATTACAATGGCGCCATTGTTTGCCCGTGATCCGTATAATGCCGTGGCACTAGGCCCTTTCAGTACCGTAATGCCAGCAATATCGTCAGGATTAATATCACTGATACCATCCTGTCTTTGTAAACCTCCATTTTCACTTGTGGGTGTACCCCAGGCGAAATTCTGGATGGGCACGCCGTCAACAATGTACAGGGGCTGGTTGTTTCCGGCAATGGATCTGTTTCCCCCTCAGGACTATCCTGGTGGCGGATCCAACACCTCCGCTGGATTTTATAACATCCATACCGGCTACTTTACCCTGTAAGGAGTTGGCTACATTCAGTTCCCTGGCAGTAGCAAGCTGGTCCGTTGAAACATTCTGGGCGGAATATGTGATCTGTTTTTTCTCCTTGGCGATACCAAGAGAGGTTATGACCACCTCATCTAATGATACCAAACTCGCAATCAGGATTATATCAACAACAGTGTTTCCACCAACTGTGACCAGTTCAGTATTATAACCAATAAATGAGAACTGGAGGACAGCATCGCCATCCGGAACATCAATGGTGTAATTCCCGTCAAGGTCTGTAATTGTTCCGGTTGTTGTACCCTGAACAAAAACATTGACCCCGGGTAGAGACAGGTTGTCATCACTGCTTGTGACAGTTCCTGTAATTGTCCGCTGTGCGAACATAGCAGTACTCAGGAAAAGCATAAAGAACGTACATAGGTATATGTACCTCGAATACTTTTTCCAAAAAACGCGCAATAATTTAATTACCATAGGTTTGATGATTTAGGTTAATATTTGAGTGGTTAAATGACCTATAAGAGACTGAATCAGAGTAGTTGTGTAGCAAGTCATATTGTTAATAAACAGGTGCGATATCAAGCTATAAACATGTTAAAAATATGCCGGATCAAGTTAATAATATTCTGAATTATATTCCAACTAAACCTAAAACAAATTCTTTTTAGTGATATTATTTTGATGGTATGATCATCTCTGAACCCAAGAATCAAATTCAAATCTCTGTTTTTGACAGCATAAGTCTCAGATATACAGGATATTTAATCCAGTTTCTTTATATTATCGGACAAATTATTTTTTCACGAAGAAGGAAAAGCTCACAAATGAATGATTTGAAATTTAGAATCAATCTAAATAAGCTCAGGGGGTAATGAAACCCTTATTAAACTTTAATAAGGCCAGCTCGCAGGCAAAATACAGAACGGAATATAAATTGAGATTAGCATAACAAGGATGAATTTTTCATAGAATTATACATCCTTGGGGAATTGATTCAAAAGTTTGGATCTTACTTTAAAACACTATAATATTATAATATAAAAATTCATTAAATCAATGATCATGCAAACAAGGTGCTTTCGAAGTGTTCTTTTTATTGTTCTTTTTTCTACCATTAGTATTTATATAACAGGCCAGGCCAGGCCAATAGAGAACGCAGTCAAGAATGATTTTCAGTTTAATGGGTATACCAATTACTGGCATGATACATACCGGGAATGGTACCGGTATGGCAATCTTTTTAAGATGGCCATACCGAATGTGGAAAAGACCATCATGCAAAGCAAGGTGGATATTGCTGAGGATCTGGGGATCCCGGGATTGATCATGCAGGAAGGATTTCTCAATGGCCTGTTATCTGTGCCATATGATTTATTGGATCAACCTGGAAAGGAACAACTGGAGAGTGCGCTTTCCGACGGGAATGTCCTGGTCTTGGTAGATCCGGAGTCAGAGACAGGCCAATCCCTGGTGGCCAAATTGCCCGGGACAGGTTTATGGCCGGATAAACTGGGAAGCCATCAATATGGCGCTATCGATCTGAAAAGGGCAGATGCATTTTTTCTGGAAAACGGTGACAGGAAAATCTTCGTTGTCAGTTCCCCGGATGAAAAAGTCCGTAATCAACTCAAACAGCAAATAGAAAATACAAGCCAGATCCTTCAAAAATATAAGCTGCACAAAGGCTGGTTCGGGGCCCAGACCCTGCTGAAAAGTGTGACCTGTGAAAAAGGGCATCCGCTGGAAGTGATCGGTACGGGAATGAACGAAGGAAACAGCTGGTTTGTATTCAGTGGGTATATGGACTTCCTGGCCAAGGATGAACTGGAAGACTGGATGAAGGATGTAAATCTTCCCATAGTAACGGATGTCGGTTTCGGGCCCATTTACGGTTGCAGGGATTATGATGGATTTCAGAACCAGAGCATGTTTACCAAGGACTCCTGGAACAAATATGCACAGGAAAAAGGAGGATATGTATTCCGGCAGGTTTGGGACACAGCAGCCGACCACTTTGATTATGATGGTTATTTTGCCATTGAGGGGAATAAGAAGCAGATCGACAATGAAGATATCCCGTTTGTTATGCCAACAGGCTACTTGTCGGGACACGCTCTTTCAGGCATGGTGCTATTCCTCGAAAAGGAAAAGGCTTTTACCCGTGAATCAATGTGGGAAGCCATTCTTGACCGGCGTGAGGTAGGTGTGCTGGAACAGGGCAAAATGATGGGACCGGCCTTCTACCGGAATGCCATGCAGATGCTATTGCTTGACAGGGTTCACCTGGAAGAGTATTTCGGTGACCGCATTGGACTGGAGGCCAGAACAGAGGATTATGAATTGCAGGTAAGGGTTACAAATTCATCAACAGACGCAGTGTCGGGAACCTTGGATCTGGTGCTTTCACCAGGACTAAAAATCCAGGGAAGTGCGCAGGTGTCAGTAAACCTTCAATCCCAGCAATCAAAAACCCTGAAATTCAATTTGCTTCCAGGGAAGGAAGCCATGGATTACAGCAATCCTGTGGCTATTCATTTTAACTGGGATGGAAAAAAGAAGAGTACCCTGGCCATGCTGGACCTGCCTCAAACTATATCGGTCCACCGCCTTTTATATGCACATGCACCTGAGGTAAGTTACCCGGTTACCATCCATAATTTTACAACGAAGTCCTCCTTCCCGGTAAAAATTCAGGTTGTTGACAGGGAGGATAAGGTGGTATATAGAACCTCACAAAAGTGTGAGACTTCCCCAGGGACATTCAAGGATATGCTTTTTAAGCTGGAAGTCCCCGCTGGAAATTATCAAGTGAAATTATCGGCGCTTGGTGTGGATTATGAATCGCAGCTGGGTGTTGGCATACCGGAAGGGAAGCCCTATGTCTATGCCACGGACCTTAATGCTGATGGGATTAATGAATACCGTCTGGAGAATGACAGTGTGCAGATCACCCTTCTGACAACAGGAGCGCGGGTTATTGAATACATAGTAAAAAGCAGGGATGATAATGTACTTTTCAAATTATGGCCGAAGAAAGCCATTGACCATAAAAGACCATTTCGGAAAAGGGGATATTACCCTTATGGGGGATTTGAAGATTTTCTGGGACAGGGCAGCATGGAAACCCATCAGGTTTATGATGCTGAGATAGTTAAAAAGGAAGGAGATTATGTTCGAGTGAGGATGTGGACGGATTACTATGGCAACCGGCTGGAAAAGACCTTTACACTCTATGGGAACAATCCACTGCTGGAAGTGCGATTCGCACTGACCTTTAAAAATCCGGAAGCCAATGTCCTTGGTCCCCAACCCATATTGGAACTGGGAGAAAAACACTGGACGGAAGATGTATTTGTAGTTCCGGAACTGGATGGCCTGCAGGAATACAGGATGAAACCCGAGAAATATTATGGCCGGGTACAAATCCTGAAGGAGGGCTGGAATGCCGGATATGATACCAAGGAAGACATCACTTTCGTAGGTGCTTTCCCTGTCGACCAACCCCTTTTCCTACATATGTGGATGAATCATCCCAGCAATTCTGAAGCACATCATTATTATGTGGAATTCCAGCCATGGACGCCTATCTATCAGAAGAGCACTATGTATTTCACTTATTATTTATGGGGATCGGGCGGACCCTGGGAGGACGCTGTGAAAGCTCTGAGGGAAATGAATCTGATCACTACGAGATAATCCATAAAATGTAATACGATGAAATACAAAATATTATTACCAGCCTTTGTTTTCGTAGTATCATTCTCATCATTGGCTTTTGGTCAGAATCTGGATGATTTTACATATAATGGTGCACGCGATCCTGTTCAATACATCGTGAATGATGGGATACAATTTAACGGATACACAAACTACTGGCACAATACCTATCACAAATGGATCCGGACGGGTAATCTGTTTAAGATAGCCCACGACGATGTGGAAAAGGTTATTATGCAGAGCAAAATAGACATTGCAGATGAAATGGGTGTCCCGGGACTGATCATGCAGGAAGGGTTTATTCATGGATTGACTTTAGATCCCTATCGGATACTTGACAATCCAACCAAAACTCTACTGGAAGAATCTATGGAGGGAAATGGGAATGTACTGGTATATATAGACCCAACATCATCCCTGGGGAAAGAGCTTACCCATGGATTGTCAGACCGGGTAGTATGGCCTGAAAAATTACAAAGCCACCAGTACAATGCGATAGACCTTAAAAGAATAGATGCCTATTATCTCCAGAAAGGTGATAAATATTTATTCGTGGTCAGTTCAGAAGATGCGGGCATGAGGGATAGGTTTAAGAAACTGCTGGTAAGCACGATAGAAATATCTGAGCAATATGATCTTCACAAAGGGTGGTTCGGTGCGTATTCCCTGCTGAACAGTGTGACCATTACCCCTGGGCATCCGCTGGAAATTATAGGAAAGGGCATGAATGAAGGCAATTCATGGTTTGTCTTTGACGGATACATGGATTTTATTTCCCAGGAAAAATTCAAGGAATGGATGAAGGAGATAGATCTGCCGGTTGTAGCTGATGTTGGCCATAGCAGGCTATATGGATGTGAAGATTATGAGGGTTTGCAGGTCCAGCGGCTGATTACACCAGAGACATGGTTTGATTTTGCTAAAAGCAAGAATGGATACGTATTTCACAACGTATACAGCAGGGAAGCCGATCCCTACCATTATGACGGATATATTGCAGGAGAGGGCAATAAGGAACAGATCGACAGCGAGAATGTTCCCTTCATTCTGAAAACAGGTATGTTGGAAGATGATGCATTGGCATCTATGGTCCTTTTCCTGGACAAGGGGGAATCCCTGACTTTTGAGAGCATGTGGGAAGCCATCCTTGACCGCCGAGAGGTAGGGATCCTGGAAAAAGGCAAAATGATGGGCCCTGCCGCCTATCGAAATGCCTTGCAAATGTTATTGCTGGACAGGGTCTGGCTGGAGGAATATTTCGGTGACCGGATCGATCTTGAGGCAAAGGTAGAGGGCTATGAATTAAAGGTTACGGTACCAACACTTATCCGGAAGAAATATCCGGATCACTGGACATCAAATTGCCGGATCAGTTGAGTGCGGAGGATGCCCTTTCCGTGGGGATCAACTTACTCCGCCGGAAGTCATAAAACTTTTACCTTCAACCTCCAACCTGACGCTTCAGCCATGGGAAGGACCAATCCAATCGCCGTTCATTGCCGGTGGAAAAACCAGGCAAAAAGCACTGTTGCCATGCTTGATCTTCCCCCTGCCATATCGGTGCACCAGGTTTTATTTGACCATGCACCGGCATTCTCTTTTCCTGTCACCATACATAATTTCTCAAAAGAAACACCTTTTCCGGTTAAGGTACAGATCCTCGACAGCGAGGATGATAAAAAAGTAGTCTATGAAAGTGAGCAGACCTGCTCGGCCGAACAGGGATCTTTTCAGGATCTGTTGTTTGAACTGGAGGCTCCTCCCGGAGGGTACAATGTCAGGATCAGTGCCCTGGGACAGGAATATGTTTCGCAGCTTGGTATCGGTGGAGTAGAAGGAAGTGCCAGTGTCAGCGCTATAGATGTGGATGGGGACGGGACCAACGAATTCCAGATGGAGAATGACAGTGTGCGGATCCTCCTGCTGGCAACAGGTGCACGGGTTATAAATTATACAGTAAAAAGCAGGGATGATAACGTATTCTCCGAGATTTGGCCGGAAAAGGCCATAGATGATAAACGGCCATTCAGGGAAAGGGGATTTTATCCTTACGGAGGATTTGAAGATTTTCTCGGGCAGGGAAGTATGGAAACCCATAGGATCTATGATGCCGAGATCATTAAAAAGGAAGGTGAATATGTCCGGGTAAGGATGTGGGCAGATTATTTTGGCAACAGGCTGGAAAAAACATTTACACTCTATGGCAATACCCCCTTGCTGGAGGTCCGTTTTGCCCTGACATTCAAGGATCCATATGCCAATGTACTCGGACCCCAACCCATCCTTGAGTTGGGTGAGAGGCACTGGACTGAAGATGTATTCACCATCCCTACCCAGGATGGCCTTTTTGAACTCAGGATGTATCCTGAAAGGACCTGGGGACAGATATTCTATCTTAGCGAGGGATGGCATGCAGGGTATGAAACAAAGGATGATATTGCATTCGTCGGAGCCTACCCGGTGAACCAGCCATTGTTCTTACACATGTTCCTGAACCATCCGAGAAACAGGAGCTCCCATCATTACTACGCAGAATTCCAGCCCTGGACTCCCATTATTCAGAAAAGCACCATGTATTTTACCTATTACCTGTGGGGTGCAGGCGGACCATGGGAGAAAGGGGTAGAAGTTCTGCGTGAGAGAAATTTAATTACCACCGCAAAATAACTGTGCAAATATGAAAGACCTATAAACAGGATAGATTTTTTTATGGCAGGGTGATTACAAGCTTAATTATTTTCACCACCAGTTGTTTTGTTTATGGGCAATCCCTTGACGATTTCCACTATGGAAATGAAGGGCCAACCCCTGCAGAATAGATAATCAAGAATGAAGTCCAGTTCAACGGATATACGAGATACTGGCATAATACCTATCATGAGTGGTACCGTTACGGCAATCTTTTCAAAATGGCATTGCCACAGATGGATAAGACCATCCTGCAAAACAAGGTGGATATGGCTGAGGATATGGGTATCCCTGGATTACTTATGCAGGAAGGATTTATGAATGGCTTGTTAACCGGATCTTATGAAATCCTGGACCAGCCTGATCCTGATCAGATGGAAGCAGCTCTTTCCAAGGGGAATGTGCTGGTCTTACTTGATCCAGCATCGGAAGCTGGAAAGATAGTCATGTCCGGGTTGCCGGCGGACTGGGAATGGCCCCGTAAGCTGAAGAGCCATCACTATGAAAACGCGGGACTGATACGGGCGGATCTATTTCTGCTTGAAAAGGGAGGAAATACCTTATTTGTGGCCAGTTCACCGGAGGCGGGGACCCGCCAGGAACTAAGAGACCTGATTGAGCATACCGGCCGCATCCTTAATAAATATAAGCTTCACAAAGGCTGGTTTGGGGCTGAATACCTTGTTGAAGAGTGTTACCTGTGGCAAAGGGCATCCAATTGAGGTGATAGGGACAGGAATGAATGAAGGAAACAGCTGGTTCGTTTTCAGCGGCTACATGGATTTTCTGGCTAAGGACGAATTGGAAGAGTGGATGGATCAGGTGAGAGCTTCCGGTGGTAACCGATGTAGGATTCTGGCCGATTGCAGGCTGCAAGGATTATGACGGATTACAGGTCCAGAGCATGTTCACCAGGGAATCCTGGAATAGAGTATGCCCATAAAAAAGGAGGATATGTATTCCGTCCCGTCTGGGATACTGATGCCGACGCTTTTTTTACGATGGGTACCTGGCGACTGAAGGGAATAAGGAACAAATTGACAATGAAAATGTTCCGTTTATCGTGAGAACCGGAATGCTTGACAAGGATGCCCTGAACTGCATGGTACTATTTATTGAGAAGGATATACCGCTTACCAGGGAATCCATGTGGGATGCCATCCTTGACAGGCGCGCCACGGGTGTGCTGCCTCAGGGCAAGATGCTGGGACCCGCCACCTACCGGAATGCCCTGCAGATGTTATTGCTTGACAGGGTTTACCTGGAAGCTTATTTCGGTGACCAGATTGATTTAAAGGCAGTAGTCAATGGCTATGACCTGGAGGTAACCGTCAGAAACTTCAGTAGAAAGTGCTGCATCCGGAGATCTGGAACTAGATGCTTCCTGCCGGAGTGAAGGTAGAAAATTATTCATTGACCCCGGTGGACCTTCCATCAAAGAGTTCAAAGATCGCTCCATTTTACTTTGCAGCCTGGAAAAGACGCAGTGGACCGTGCCAATCCCCTGGCGGTGCATTTCAATATGGAAGGAAAAAAGAAAAGTACATGGCCATGCTTGACTTGCCCCCGGCCATTTCCCTACACAGGTTATTATATGGCCATGCTCCCCGGGTAAGCTATCCGGTATCGGTCCACAATTTCAGTGAGTAATCATCATTTCCCGTGGAGGTGGAGGTTTTCCGCACCGGTGATAAAGAACAAGCTCTATTTCAAACCTCCAAGACCTTCATGCTACCACTGGGCTCTTCACAGGATTTATTATTTGACCTGGAGCTTGATCCCGGTGACTATGATGTTAAAGTGACTGCCCTCGGGGTGGATTATACATCACAACTGGGAGTGGGCAAAGCGGAGGGAAAACCCGTCTGTATGAGGTTGACCTGAACAGTGACGGAGTCAATGAGATCCGGATGGAGAACGATAGTGTACAGGTGACCTGTTAACAACCGGAGCAAGGGTGATAGAGTACATTGTAAAAAGCCGGAATGACAATGTATTCGGGAAACTATGGCCGGATAAACCTGTAGATCACAAACGTCCTTACCGGGAGAAGGGGCTATTATTATTACGGCGGATTCGAGGATTTCCTGGGACAGGCCAGCATGGAGACACACCAGGTCTATCATGCTGAGATCCTTCAGGAGGAAGGGGATTTTGTCAGGGTGAGAATGTGGACCGATTATTTCGGGAACCGGTTGGAAAAGACCTTTACCTTATACGGGAATTCCCCTTTGCTGGAGTTACGCTATGCCTGACTTTTAAAATTATCCGGAAGCCAACATCATTGCACCCGATCCCCTTCTGGCGCTGGGGAAGGAGCACTGGACAGAGGATGTGTTTACCGTACCGGAAGAGGATGGTCTGCACGAATATCGTATGAAGCCGGAAAGGTATTATGGCCGGATATTTTTCCAGAAGGAAGGATGGAATGCAGGTTATGATACCAAGGAAGACATTGCATATGTGGCCGCTTATCCCTTGGACCGGCAAATATTTCACCATATGTGGATGAACCATCCGATCAATAATGATGCGCATTATTACGTTGTGGAATTCCAGCCCTGGGTGAAATATACACCAAGAGCACCACCTATTTTACCTATTATATGTGGGGAGCCGGAGGACCCTGGGAGAATGGTTTAAAAGAGCTAAAACAAAGAAATCTCATTACCACGAGATAAGCTCATGGGACTATTCTATCCTTGAAACGGATTTAGTTCAGGTTATTTTCCACCACTGAATTTTTCAGGTTTTCCTGGTCACTTTGTGCATTTCCGGATAGGTGTAAGATGTCATGCAATGAGTCAGAATGTATTCCGGCTTTCATGGCGGTGAGATATCCAACTTTTTTCACAATCCATGAGGAACGCAGAAGGTATCTCTGTGAGAATCCTGGCAGAAATTTCAGAATGTTTGATCAATTTCATGCTTGTATCATTTTTCTGTTGATTTGACTGATAATTATCTATTGAGGATTGGTCTTTTATTGGTATATGGCAGAGAGAGGCTGATATCGACATTATGGGCGAAAAAAAATCAGAGATAGATATAAAATATCCAATTATTAGCTATAATGATGAATACTTGAATAAAAAATATCTTTTGAGGGATATTTTTTATTCTAATAATAGCAAATAAGCATAATAATCAGATAATAAATATCCTTTTGCCATGAATTGGAACATTATTAAGCTGTTCTCAAGCAGAAATATGTTTGGTTTTACATTTCAGGATGTAACGATGGCATTTCCGGAGAAAAACCCTGTTTATCTAGCCAAGATCCTTGCAGAGATGGTCAATAAGGGTATGCTATGTAAAATAACCTGGGGCATTTACCACATCATTCCTGTTAATGCAGATCCGGAAACCTATGTTCCTGATGGGCATCAAGTGGCAAAATACCCTGATGTTCTAATTTCTGATTCCTGGATCGGTAGTTGGCTCAGTTAGGTGTCCCATGGCCAGTACATCTATACAAAATAACGGGACACCCGAAAACACCCAAATTGAAATTCTATAAGGCTGATTATCTATAACTTAAAAAGTAACCTCGAAAGGAGTGACGAAAACACGAGATAAGCTCATGGGACTATTCTATCCTTGGAATTGATTTAATTCAGGTTATTTTCTACCACTGAATTCTTCAGTTTTTCCTGGTCACTTGGTGCATCGGTAATCACATTTCCTGAAAAATTAACACGTTCACTTGGCTCACCTTTCAGTTCCAAAGCTTTTGGACGTACCGATGAGATCAGGTTTCCCACGACGCATATATCTGTGGTACCTTCAAAAACAATACCTCCTGCATTTAAATCTTCAACGCGTTTGGTTTTTTCCAAACCGATATAACTATTGGAAAAATTATTTCCTGATACGGTAATTCTTCCACTTTTTGGACCGATTACAAGCGCATCCTTTCCCATGATGGTAAATGTGTTAGCACTTACGGCACAGCCATGAGCGTCACGAAGGTCAACCCCACCTGAACCATTGTGCGCAATCACGTTAGCACTGATTGTGTTGCCGTAGCAATCCCTGTCAAGAATAATGGCTGTGCCCGCACATTCTTCGATCATATTTCCAGACACGACAGAACCATATGTATTATTAATAACCACTCCATCTCCTAAATGATCGTCGAGATTATTGCCTGTCATACACAGATTAAATCCGTCAGTACAATGCAGGGCATCCTGGTTTTCCTCAAACTGGTTTGCGGAAACGATGATATCATGACAGCCTATCAAATTCAGTCCTGTTCCTTTGTTATAGGTGATCAATGAATTGGTGATGCGTGGATCTTCGTAACAGTGATTGAGCAATATCCCATCACCTCCATGGTAACTGACACTTACACCATGCATGAATACTTCATTGATCCCTCGAGCTTCAATGCCGTGTCCGCTCTTCTCGTTTCCAGTGATACGAAAATTTAGCAAACTGAGCCGCCATAATTCCGATTCACGGCTTTCTTCTTTGCTTGGATGCTGTATAAGCATCGCTGGCTTCCCTTCCGTGTTCATATTTTTAATATGTGTGGCAGTCCCAGCTCCCTCAATTTGCACATCCGGTTTACTGATGATCAATGGCTCATATATCTCAAATGTTCCCGGAGGAATATAAACAACTCCTCCTTCCTCGGAAAGGGCATCTATTGCATCCTGTAAACTCGAGAAAGCACCGGCATCGATACATTGTTTTGCACCGGGGAGTCGTAACGTTTGATTTTGGGATGGAAATGTACTACAACCTTGTAAAAGAAAGTAGACACCTATAGCAAGAACAGGTAATGTGGAGCGGAACAAATTCAGAACTGTTTTTTTCATGACGGTATAATTATTACTTTAATGAAATATAAAAATAAAGGTAAAAGTTAATTTCTACTATGATGGGCATAAATGTAAAAACCTTGTTTGGCCGTTTCGGACAAACCACCTTAAACCAGAAACCTTCCAGTTACAAGTTATTTATAGTCCTCTTGCTCACGGTATTTGTGGCCACGGGATTCCTCCCTATTAACTTTGTGAATGCGGCTCAACTCAGGGCGGGTGTGGCAAAAGTTGACATTACGGACATGGAAGCCGGCCCGGTCAATGACCACCTGTATGTCCGGGCACTCATTCTGGATGACGGCGAAACAACTGCCGTGATTATCACGCTTGACGCCGTTGCCATTGGTGAGATCGGGTATATCAGCAACAACTATCTTGGCAAGGTTCGTTCCCAAATTGAAAATGAACTCCAGATCAAGCCTGGGAATGTGCTGGTTAATGCCAGCCATTGTCATGGAGTAGTCTGTTCCGATGTTGACCAACGGACTCTCCAGGCAGTGAAGGAAGCCTCCCTGAGTATGGTTCCCGTGAAGGTTGGGACTGGTATTGGAAATGAAACTCGCATCATGGAAAACCGCCGGCTTAAACTGAAGAACGGCAAGGAAGCTGATGTTCGTCATGCTTATTCGCTTGTGCCCGACGAAGAGGTCACCGGGGCTGGTCCGGTTGACCCTGAAATAGGCATTATTCGATTAGACAGGAAAGATGGCCGAACGCTGGCAGTGGTTTACAATTTCGCTATCCACCCAATCCAGGGAGTGCCCGGGGGCGGTAACACTGCCGATATCACCGGGTTTGCATCTCAGGTTATCGAAGACAATTTGAGTGAGGGCACAATCGCCTTGTTCCTGCAGGGTTGCGCAGGAGATATTAATCCGGTATGGTATAAAGATGTAAATCATCCCCGTGATGCAGAGACACTGGGGAATATGCTGGGTCTTAGCACGTTGAAGGCATTGAAAGAGATAGACAGTAAAAGGGATGACCGCTTACTGGTTTTCAATGAAGTTTTAGCCTTGCCCAGAGCCGATAATGCACAACGCATGCTCTCCCTGGAGAACGAGCAGGAACGGCTGCTTCAGTCCCTGAGCGGTACTAGCATCAACCTTAAAACATTTATCCCTTTGGTAGTTAAATATAGCATCTCAAGCGAATATCCATCTTACTATTCTCATGGATACAAACACGAGAAAGGGATTGGAAGGGTGGACCTGGAAAAACTGGATGCTGAGAACCGCAGAAACATGAATCAATACATCCATAACATCCATATCATGGAGCAACTGACCAGGAATCAAACCAACCTGGCGCTTCTGGACAAACACCAGGCAAGCCTTATAGCCTCAGGAAAGGAGACGATTGACGTTGAATTATTGGGGCTCCGGATCGGGGAGTTTGTACTGCTTACCTTTCCGGGAGAATTGAGTGTACAGATCGGCTTGAACATCAAGAAGATGTCTCCACATGAGTTTACGTTTGTGGCTGGTTACACCAATGGTTACATCTACTACGCACCAACTGCCGAACAGCTTCTCAATGTGGGTGGTGCTCAGGAAGACAGTGATTGTCTACTGGCACCAGAATGGCAGAAATTATATGAAGAAAAAATGGCTGCCTTGCTGAGGAAACTTTAAGAATGAAATAAGCTCCCCCAAAACTTGAATAAAAGAGCAGAAGAGATAAGGGCAATGGATAAAAGAATGTAAAACAATGTTAATTCTCCATAAATCAAATATCCGATAGCAAAAAGAAAACCAAAAATAGCTATACATCCTAAACTCATGCATAGTAATCCCATAGGCACGTCCCAATCAGCATAAACATTATTTTCTTTTACCAATCCCTTCCTTACCCCATTTGTCATTACTTTATTCCAACCGGGACCTCCCGGCTTTACCTTTTGATAGAAACTCAGCAATACTTTTTCATCACAAGGTTTGGTACTTAAAGTAACAGTCAGCCAGACAATTGTTGTGAGGATTACGATAAGAACAAATTTTAGTGTATCCCATAAACTACGCTCCATTTCAATACCAAAAAGGGAAATGTTATCCTGCCCCATATTGACTAAATACACTTGTTCAATTACGATTAATATGGCTGAGAATATGGTTGCTCCTGCCATGGCGGATATCTCTGACCATGCATTAATCCTCCACCAAAACCATCTTAGAATGTAAATCAAACCGGTACCTGCCCCAATCATTAATAGATACTGAAAGACCTGCAGGGCGTTTTCCAGATAAAGGGCTAAAATCACGGAGAAGACCAATAAACCAATGGTCCATAGTCTGCCAACCCCCACCTTTTTTGATTCTGAAGCTTTTGGGTTAATAAACCTGGCATAAAAATCATTCACAAGGTATGAAGCACCCCAATTAATGTGGGTTGAAACAGTCGACATATAAGCAGCAATTAATGATGCGAAAACCAATCCCAATATACCATTCGGCAGGAACTCTCTGAGCATGGCCGGATAGGCAATATCATTCTGAATATACTGGTCCGGTACGTTCTGAAACTTTTCAGCCATGGATTGTAAATCCGGAAATATTATCAATGAACTTAATCCGACAAGAATCCAGGGCCAGGGCCTAATTGCATAGTGGAAGAAATTAAATATCAGCGTAGCTCCTACAGCATGTTTCTCTGATTTGGCTGACAGCATTCTTTGGGCAATATATCCCCCTCCACCTGGTTCGGAGCCCGGATACCAGGCTGCCCACCATTGTATGGTAATAGGTATGATAAACACGATTAAAACCATTCTTGTATCGGAAAAGTCAGGTAATAATCTGAGTTTGTCATGTATCGCTTCATGTTGAATAAAATTCGAGATCCCTCCAACTTCTGGTGAATTAATAACGAGAAAAGCCGTAAGTACAGCTCCTCCTGTTGCAAAAATGAATTGAAAAAAATCAGTCCATAAAATGGATTTCAACCCTCCGATTGTGCTATACACAAGTACAAGTATGGAGACTATTATTAATGCAGGCAAAGGGTCTGTGCCAAGCATTATCGTAGTGATCTTAATAAATGCCAAGGAAGCACTGGCCAGAATAAGAACATTATAGAAGAATCCTAAATACACTGCACGGAATCCCCGCAGGATGGCAGCTGTCTTTCCACTGTACCTTACCTCATAAAATTCAAGGTCCGTCATTAGCTTAGAACGGCTCCAGAGTTTAGCATAAATAAACACTGATAACATCCCAGTGAGGAGGAAGGACCACCATAACCAATTCCGGGCTACGCCGCCGGAACGAACAATGTCGGTGACAAGGTTGGGTGTGCCGAGGGAAAACGTAGTTGCGACCATTGAAATTCCCAACAACCACCAGGGCATATTCCTCCCGGAAAGGAAAAAACTGGCCGAATCCTTTCCACCCTTTCTGCTACTAATTAATCCAATTACCGTTAAGACAATCAAAAAAATTACGATGATTGTCCAGTCAATATATTTGAAAGCCATTCTATCTGTTTCGTCTGAAAAGTATCATTTATAATCCTTAAACCATTTTTTTGAACTGCCAGCCAATTCTATGCCCTTCAGGATCCGGTCCCGGTATTCCTCTATGGTTGGTTTCCAGAATGTCTGTAAGAAACCAAGCAAATGTTCACCTCCGATATTTTTTTTGCAAAATTCAACCGTATTGCCTATACTATTTTTATTTTCAGCATGATAGCTACCGGTAGGGATTTGATCATACCCGTGGTCTTTCAGGTCAAGATAAGACTTCACATACTTATTTGTATTTCCGTCCGCCCGGATCAAATCAAAATCTTCCCCGTAGTACCAGTTGCTCTGGACTACAGATTTTGGCATTTTTTTGAAAAATCCCTCAGGGTCATTCCATAACATATAGTCAGGCCAGATCCATGCGCGGGAGCCTTGGTTTTCCACTTCTTCTGCCAGGAATAGAAAATCATTCCACCATAGTTCATTCTGCCTTACAACTATATGTTTCTGATACTTTTGGTGACTGGCTGTTTCTTCATCCATCCCCAGGTGGAAAAAGCGCGGTTTATTAAAAATATCGCATACTTCCGTAATCAGGCCTGAACAAACATCATAATATTCTTTTGTGGATACCATCCTGGAATATTTGCCCAGCCAGGTATCATGGCCGGCAGAGAAATTCAATTTTGGGATGGGTTCCAGTCCCATGTTACGAAGTTTTTCTATTTCTCTCCGCAAGCGGGTTGTGGACCATGCTTTGTGAACTGCAATCTCGGGGTGGCTCTCATATTTGACTGCATCGCCAAGGTCGATCACCACCATATTCATTCCCTCGCCAGCCATTTTGGTGATGGCGTCGTCCCACAATGATTCACTCAGTTCCAGATCAGGCCGGTATCCGCGGAAGGGGCGGTGGGGAGATATGTATTCCTCCCACATATTAAAACTCAGATGAAGCAGGCAAGCCCAAACTTTTGCACCGGGATTTGATATGGTTTGGAAAACAGCGTAATTCGGCAAGACTGACAAAATTCCGGCCGCTGATATTTGTTTAATAAAATCCCTTCTATTTTTCAATAGCTAAAGTATGAAGGTCATAAATATACTATCTCGTCCAACGAGATACTTTCATAGCAAGCGTTCATCGCTTCTATTGTTTTACGGTGCCAGTTCAGATTGATTTTTGGCGTTTTCTTGTTTCTAATGCAATCCACAAACTCATCCATCATGCCAATCCACTCGTCAAAATAGGTGTATTGTACAGTATATCTGTCATTCGGCACGCCATTATGGTATACATTCGGCCCAAAACAATCTGCGAACAGTAAGCCTTTCTCTCCGCTTATATTTACATTTACTTCCATGCGTTTGGGATAAATTTCCCAACCGGGACCAGGGACTTCCAGGCGTTCTTCAAGACGCGACCAGGAAGGGTCAAATAAGAAGCTGGTCCCGTTTTTCATTTTTCCGTTAACAAGCAGGATGTCTTCCACTTCAATATCCTGTCTGATATTGGGCCCAGCTTCTGCATAAACATAATCAAAATCGCTGTTGGTCAGCCACCGTATCAGATCAAATACATGTGGATGGTCACATAAAGATCCTCCCCTGAAACGTTTGTCCCCGGGACTGAGCGGAACCCGTTTTCCATAGCTTTCTTCAGGACTACCCTGCCAGGGGAAAGCCCAAACAGGGGACAGGGTAATATTTGTTGCATTAACAGATTCAAGCTTCCCCAGATCACCCTGCGAAACAAGTTGATATAGTCTTGTTACGACAGGATTGTAATGCATTTCTAATTCTACCTGACAAACAATCCCGGATTTCTCAACCAGGTCCATGATTTCTTCATACTCATCCATATCGAATGAGGGTATTTTCATGCTGAGGATATGAATACCTCTCCTGGTGCATTCTCTGAATTGCCGGAGATGTTTACTGTTTGCCGAGGCCATGACCACTGCTTCGATTTCAGGATGGGTAGCATACATTTCCTGTTCATCCAGATAACAGGGAATATCATAATTCCTTTCAGAAAGATCTCCTTTACCTGTTCTGTTTCAGCATGAACAGCAACCCAATCAAATTTTGGATTTTCTTTTAATGTCTGATAATATTTACGTGTATGGCCATGCGTAAGCGACAACATGGCTATTTTTATCGGTTTCATATATATCCTGCCTAATTATTAAAGGTGATTTTCTTCCGCTCCTTATCAGAGATAAAAGCGAATTGCGTGAAATTGACCAGTCGTTGGTGTTGAAGCTTCCATTGTTGCATTAAGCCCGGTTGCTTCAGAACCTGGAAGGCAGAACGTACATGGTCAATTTTCTCTTCATTGAAACCGTACAATTCCATATCGACATCTCTATACCGGTTTTCTCCATCGTCCGTGTAGCTGTAAATAGAATTCTGCGGGACCATTGTATCCACAACAAGATCACTCGCAACTCCCCTTCTGGCGATCATCTCATGCCTGTCTGCCAGGTCTGATCCCGCTGGCATCCGGGTACTTATTTCAACACTGCAAATAATATTATTGTCCAATTTTAAAATAGCATTGCCTGACTGCTCCCATATTGATAGCTGCCTGCAGGGAGACAATTTCCCCACCCCCGATAAACTCACATAAATCCAATTCCCGGTATAATAGCGAATTCCAATCCCATTCATCTCTGCTCCCATACAGCTGAAACGAAGCATGCGTACATTTTCAATGGTGGCATCTTCTACTATTTTTTTCAATTCCAGGAACTTTCTTTTTAATCGCCATGTCAACAGGGGAACCTGATTTTCTTCCGGTGAGGTATTGACCCACATCCATCCAGGCAATAAACTCAATCCATTTGAGCGTCCTGATGGAGACAGGTTCAACTCCCTGTTTTCCTGGACTTTGTATTTCTTCAATAAGCCTGCTAATGCTTCCTCCATATTATAAATACTTTACACGAGGCATATATTTCTCCACAAATTTTGCATTGATCTCATCACCACCCGGGGCATTGGCACTTGACCACACAGGTGGTTTTATCCCTTTTGCCACACATTTTTTTATGGTAGCAATTTCAAGGTAATGGGCAATGTAAAAATCGACAATATTGGAGATCGGGGCGAAGGCTGTTTCAAATCCATCTAAGGTAACCACTGCATCACCAACAGGATTGTAATCGTCAATACAAACATCCGCATAATCAAAAAGATTTTTTTTATTTGGATGGCGGATAAAATGATCCTGGGGTATATCATTTTGCCAGAAGGAGGAGCTTACTGCAATTATTTTTGCCCCATTTTCTTTGGCTTCCATAGCCGCATCAATCGTTGCCGCATTGATACCGATATTATGGAAAATAATCAGCACTTCATCTTTCTGGATTCGGAAGTATTTTACGATGGCTCGGCCGTAATTCACGGTTCTTTCCAGCTCCAGGTATTTCAATGCCTGGTTAAATACTGAAAGACCCGGTTCCATAACAGGATTAATATTGGCCAAACCTCCTGCCCGGAAAAACATCTCACCCATTACCAATGTCGTATGACCACCTCCCCCATAAACGTGAATTAATTCGTCTTTTTCAATAGCACCGGCCATTAGCTCTGCAGCTTTGTCGATATTTGCGGATTGTTCTTCTTGGACCTTTTTTAACAGGTTAATAACCTGACTTAGATAACCTGAATCATTTGTTTCCATGTTTTTTCTCCTTAATTATTTAATTGCATACTTTTTTGACAGAACCTCGCCATAAGCTTTGCCGAGCATATCCCACATTTCCAGGGCATGGGGTGCTGCAAGCACTGTACCATGCCCGCCACGATATGTCCAGGCAAAAAGGCTTTCCACACCCATGCTTGCATAGAGATGGGCAATCTCTTTAATTTCCTTCATCTTTTCCGGTTCCTGGTAATAATTCATCAGCCAGCGTTGTGAACCTTTGTTATATTTTTTTGCAATATCAACTGTTTGTTGTGTAATTGTTTTAAAGAAGCTACGCGGTAGTTTATAACTAATGATGGTAGTACTGAATACATCAAAAGCATCCACTTTGCCAACTTTGTTCCAATCATCATATCCCCTGTTTTCTTTTACATAGTAACTATTTATAGTAGCATGCACACAACAGGTGATTTTACTTTTAGAACGGATCTCCTTGATTTTGCGAGATGCAGTTTCAAGGATTTCAAGTGCAGCGTTTTCCCTGAATGTTATCACCTCTTTTGTCAGTATCCTCGGCATTTCATACCCGTATAGTTGCTCAAACTTCCGCTGGCAAACCTGACAGCGGCAGGACCAGTCATCACCTGCTCCACCTGTAATCGATGCATAACTTTTAGGCAAGGCATAATGGGGCTCATCCCAGAAGAATCCGTCTGCATCTACTTTAAAGGCCAATTTCTCACAAATTCCATAAAAATAATCCTGGAAAGCTTTTGTGTTGAAACATACGGCAGGCAAGGGTTCATTAGTGACCGCAGAAACCTGTCTGTTTCCCGGATTATTGCTTAGAAACAGACTTGGTGGTTCGCCACCAAACCATTTGCCAATGCCCCAAGTATCGAGATAGACCTTTAATCCGAGGTCTTTTGCAACCCTGGCTATTTTGATAATGTTTGGAAACCAGAAGTCGATATCGAATTCAGAAAGAGCAAGAATTACAGCATTACAATTATGCTGCACCATTTCTTTAAAATCTTTCTTTGCATGTTCCGGGTAACTTATGCCATAATAACTTACCCCTGTTTCTTTTACACTCATAATACCATACAGTTTGTTATTATAAAATACAGTTCTATATAACAAAAATAATTAATATAATATATTTACCAAGCCATTCCATAAATTATTAATAAATTCGAAATATGCGAGTTGTATGTATCTTATATTCTGAATACTATCAGGTCGCAATCTGAAAGTATCATGATTCGCAGACATCATTTGATTTAATTGTTTTAAAAAGGAGTTTTATAATATTGAATATAGTCTATTCATTTATTATATTTGTGCTTTCATAATAACAGATGAATAAATCAAATGATACAGGTTATTCACAGAGCATTGGATATTCTGGAATTTGTTGCCAAAGACCGTAACAGAGAATTCGGATTGGGTGAAATTTCTGAGAGCCTGGAATTGAATAAAGGCACCTGTGCCAATATTATTAAAACCTTGGTTAACAGAGGATACCTTGATCAATCCAGGAAAAAGCAGGGTTACAAACTGGGTTCAGGGGCCTATTATCTCACCGGTAATTTCTCCAACAAAAAGGAGTTATTGCAAATGTCCAGGGAACCAATGAAAGAACTTCAGAAAAAGATAAACGAGTGTTGTATCCTGGCTATTCTCAAGGAGAACATGAGATACACCTTGCATAAGGAATCCAGTACCCAGGAGTTGCAGGTGATCACCAACAATGAGGAAAAAAATGTTTATCTGACTGCCACCGGCAGAATGATGTTAGCCTGTATGGATACTCAGGAACAGGAGCTCTTTATTCAAAAATATGGTCTGCCTTTTGATATGTGGGAAGGCGTAGGAGACAAGGATGATTTGATAAAAAAGCTTGATAAGATTAAAGAAAAACAACTGGCTATACATTCTGATGGTGAACACGTTGTAGGTATTGGAGCCCCCATATTTAAGGATGATAAAATCATAGCTAGCCTGGGGATTTATTTGCCGGAGGTCAGGTTTAACTACAAATTGCAGGAATTGGTTTTTGAGGAAATTGGCAGTACTGCCAGATTGATTAGCGATAGAATTGGTATGCTGCCTAAAACATAGGAAATAGAAAACAGATACGGCCAGAAATCATGATATACGTCTTGAAAACAGAACGATTTTGGCTAAATTCCATATTCTTAATACCTTTAAATTATGAAAAAATATCTGTTGTTCATCACGGGGATCTTATTGTTGGTATCCTATACTAATCAAGGAAATGCTGCAGAATATAGAGACAAGGAACTGATCCTTCATGAACTCAAACTGGATTATCCCAGCCCGGCCATTCCTTTTTATCATTTTATTGCTGAACTGGAATTGCCTGAGGCTTCTATCATAGAAGCAGAAGCGATCGTCAATGGTAAAATACTTCGTTTTACTGATCTGCACCGGGCAGGTGAAATTTCCACTATGGAAAGGCCGGTGATAAGTCATCGACCGCCTTCGGGATATGGTTTATCCCAGGACGGGACATTATACCACCATCCACATCTGGTCGGATGGGTGAAATGGGAACCGGGGATGGATTACGAGATCCTTATCAAGATCAGGATGAAGAAGAATATCCATGGATCCGACAATGATGTATTTCTGACAGCAAAGAAAATGTTGAAAGCCCCGGAAGATGTCCAGGTTTTTGATGCCGCATGGAAAAACTATAAAGCCATAGTAGTTACCGAAACAGCTGGAATAGACAGGAAGGCAGAACCGGTGGAGGTGTTACTGCCATTTTACCCGGATGAAGCAGGGCAATTAACCCGGGATATCCGTGTCGTATCAGTTGATCCCCAGACCCACGTACTCTCGGAAGTGCCCAGTCAGGTTTATGATATAGAACAATACCTGGAAGCCGATGATATGGGACCGGATGAAAATGGCAATCCTACCCGTGAAATCCCATTATGGATGCCTACGGTTACAGCACGAGTGGCTTTTCTGGCAGATGTGCCTGCCAGAACCAGCCAGGTATTTCATGTCTATTATAACAATGAACATGCCCTTGCCAGGATGTATAAGACTGATCTGAGGGTACAGGGAGAAGCACCGGGCTTGCGTGTTGACAATGATCTTTACTCCATTGTATTGCATCCCAATTCCGGGCACCTGGATCAGATCACTCTAAAAAGTATGCCCGATGTACCATTGTTTCACAGGATGGAGACGAATGGGGCCATCCACTGGAACCCCGGAGCCTATACACCTCCTCGTCCCTGGACACATACAGCTGACTGGAAACCACCGAAGAATGTGGATTTTATGGCGGGACCGGTAATCTCGACAGCTGAAATGTGGGATCATCTGAGGGAATTACCGGAAGTTGATGCATCCGTCCGGTATGAGTTCTATCCTGGCAAACCTTACTTCATCAGCTCCAGCACAATGAGGATCAATGAACGGATTGATGTTATTGCCCTTCGAAATGGAGAGATAGTATTCAAGCGGGAACTGATGACACATGCAGCGTGGTATGATGTTTTAAGGGACAGTGTCATTGTGTACGATATAAGCAAAATGCCTGATCTGACAGATCTTGCCATGGAGGCTGATGTTCCGTGGATCAGCTTTTTTAATAAGGAAACAGGTATAGGTTTTTGCGGGATACAGCTGGAATATGCTAATGCGGGACTTGAAAACAGGCCACGGCTTCTCAATCCATATATGTACATTACCGCAGGACCCTGGGTATACTGGACACGTGCACTTTCTTTTAGTTTTCTGTCTTCTAACCATCAACAAGTGATACCAGCAATGAAAGGATATTTCTTTGCTGAAAGATGGGCCTATCTTACCTATGAATTGGCTAAAGGGGATAAACCATTTGCCCCAATATTAGAATGGCAAAAACGGCTGACCAATCCATTGAGGGTGCGCCTGGTGGAAGAAGTCGATGATCGTGTTTCAAGATCGGTGCATGAAGTTTACATGGATGAAGGAAAAAGCGGCTGGGAAGGCCGTGAAACCGGCAGACATTAATTAAATTATATAATGATAGCATTTCAGGCGAGTGTTTCAAAAGGCTGGCTCCATGATAAGGGGGGCTTTGTTTTTGATGAAAAGTATTACAAGGACCCGATTTACAGGCAGCTCCAGGATAGGAAAATGAATGGATTGGTCAGTAAAGAGTTCCCGGGTTACCCTTTGTATAATATGGAGGCTAACCTTATGCAGGCCGGTTTTACCGAAGAGAATCAGGTGTTGGTAGGAGGCATACAACCCAACCTGATACTGGCGATTGCATTGGGTTCTGAATTTATAGTCTATCCGGATAAAGATTCGGATGTATCAGGCAATCCATTGAAAGATATAACCTCGGGCAAGGATCTTCCCACTATGGAGGAAATCCTGGATCACCCCTTTATCAAGGAGCTGGATGCTCAGATCCTGCAACTGAAAAGCTCACATCCGGACTTAGAGATAATACCACCTTTTTTCTGGGACAGCTCTGGCCGGGCAACCATCCATGGGATCATTACAACTTCTCTCAAACTTATCGGAGACAATGTCATGATCATGATGATCATGGATCCTGATCTCATCCATATAGTCCACCAGTGGATCACGGATGCCTATATTTTATTGATCAATCATTACTCTGAAATAGCCAATATTCCAGTCACATCAGTCCATGTAGGAGAATGTTCGGGTACCATGATCTCCAATGAACAATACGCCGAATTTATCACCCCTTATGTTACCCAACTGGGGAAAGCATTCGGGAATATCCGGCTTCATTCTTGCGGCTCCACAGATCATCTACTTGAAGCCATTTCGCAGATAGAAAACCTGGCGGTGATTGATACAGGATCAAATACCTCTGTCGCCAAAATCAGGGAAATCAAAGGCCCAAGTTTTGAGATTAACCTGGAACCACCTGTACAGTTGATGTTAAAAGACTCACCGAAAAGTGAAATTCTTAAATGGCTGGAACAGGTCCTGGATGAAAATAAAGGTGGACCGATAAAATTTGCATTCCACCTTGAATCTGGCTATGCCAGTGAAAATTGCCTGGCTATTTACGATGAACTGAAAAAAAGGAAACTCATCGGCAAATCGTAATCTTTCTCCTTAACTCTCTGGCATCCAATATAATTTATTTTGGTGTTTCTAAGGTACTAGCAACGATGGGCTTATATGTCAAAGGCCTGATTCTAGGGATCCTTTATCTTATATAAAGCTATTCGGCATTTGTAAAATCGAAACATGTATGATTTTCTGCAAGTTTAACCATAAAGGAGAAACCGAAGAATTGGCATAATAGCATTTAAAATGGTTCAATCATTATCTACTTCCTTTGAGAGTTCTTATGACAGAATAAAAGAGATCCTGGAAACTGCCAGGAGCAGAGTATATCGAGCAGCGAACTCAGAAATGGTTATTTCCTATTGGAATATAGGACGTACCATTTTTGAAGAAGAACAAAAAGGTAGTAGCCGTGCAGGTTACGGAAAGCTCTTACTAGAATCTTTATCAATCAGGCTAACCAATGAATTTGGGAAAGGTTTTGATAAGTCTAACTTATGGAATATGATAGGATTCTATAAAACTTACCCAATTCTCGACGCAGTGCGTCGAGAATTGTCCTGGACCCATTATCGGTTGCTGATACGGATTGAAGATGATGATGCCCGTGAATTTTATTTGCAGGAAGCTATCGAAGGTAATTGGAGTACCCGACAGTTGGATCGCCAGATAAGCAGTTTGTATTATGAACGTGTGTTAATGTCAAGGAGGGAGGGACGTGCAAAGTTAAAAAAGGAGATTGAAGATAAAAAGGAAGAAATGCAGCCTTCACATATTATCAAAGATCCATATGTGCTTGAATTCTTAGACATGAAGACCAATACGGATTTTTATGAAAAGAAGCTTGAGCAAGCATTGATCAATAAACTTCAGGAGTTTTTGCTGGAATTGGGTAAAGGTTTTTCTTTTGTGAAAAGGCAGTATAGAGTGTCGTCCGAAGGGAATCATTTTTATATTGACCTGGTTTTTTACAATTATATACTAAAATGTTTTTTACTAATCGATCTAAAATCGGGTGAGCTCAATCACCAGGACATCGGCCAGATGGATTTTTATGTTAGGCTCTTTGAGGATAAAGTGAAGCAAGAAAATGATAATTCTACCATTGGTTTGATTCTGTGCACTGAGAAGGACAATACAATTGTCAAATACAGTGTTCTGAATGAAAGTAAACAAATCTTTGCCTCAAAATACAAGTTGTATCTGCCGGATGAGAAAGCTCTAAAGGAGGAGATTAACAATGAGCGGGATCTCCTGGAAAGAGAGCAAAAGCTACGGAAAAAATAAAATGCCTGCTGTGCATAAACTTTCAAGAAATTTGAAAAAGTCTACGCACACCGTGGAGAATTGTCCTGGACAAATTACCGCCCGCTGTTAAAAGTTATCAGCAAATCTTGAATTTATTGGACATGGTAGAGGTCGAGCACTATTTTTTTCAGGGCCTCGACTGCTATGTCTGCTATTTTTTGTCCTTTTTCAGCAGAGACCATTCGTACATCTCCAAACGCACCGCTGGGAGTCATCGCTTTCATGCTTCGATAAAAGGAGGCTTTTGGTCCCCGGAGCATATCACCGTTAGCCCATTCAAAACTTTGCTGGTTTTGTTTATCCCCAATCTTATCATGATGAACCAGTTCAGGCGCTATCAACATCATGAGCGAGGTCTCAAACTCTCCAGCGTGTCCTACACCTCCTTCTCCGGTCTCATTCAGATCAAACAGTTCCCCGGATACAATTTTCCACCAGGTTGCCAGAACTATCCTGCATTCAGGGTGCCGGTGACCAAAATGTTCGACGATTACCTGGGAGATGCCAAGATTTCCTCCGTGACTATTATAGATGATGAGGTTCTTGAATCCATGCAAAGCCACAGAACCAAGTATGTCTTCAGCTTGCCGCTGAAATGTAACATGTTTTAGGGTCAGCGATCCGGTGAACTCCAGGTGATGTTCAGAGCATCCCACACTCATGATTGGTAAAATGAGCACCTTGTCCGGGATATCATTGTTCAATTGCTGACAAAAATACTCACCAATCATTCTATCGGTGGCTATAGGTAGATGTGCCCCGTGTTGTTCAATGGCGGCAACAGGTAGTATTACAGGTATGCTTCTGTCTAAAGCATCTATTTCTGGTGATGTTAATTGATCCCAATTCATTTTCTTACGGCCCACATTTCAATTTCAACTAAAAAATCATACAATAAACCGGTTTCAACTACGGCTCTTGTCGGCAAAGGCTTTGTGAAGTAATTTTTGTAAACTTCATTAAAGCGTGGCCAGAGTTTTAAATCCGTTAAGTATGCATTGACCTTGAATACCTCATCCAGTGAACTGCCTGCACTTTCCAGCTGGGTCCTGCAGTTCTCCAATGTCACCTTTGTTTGTTCCTCAATGGTTTTGCCGATTGTTTCTCCTGCCTGGTTGAGGGCAGCCTGGCCCGAAATCACAACGATCTGTCCGGGATTTATCTTTAATACCGGGGAATAAGGTCCTGCAGTAACATGTTGTGATGCATCATCTGGCAGTTCCACAGCTGGTCTGGCTGCAGGTGCATTCCCCATGGGATTAGGCAGAAATCCTGTAAAACCAGCGATTTTCCATTTTCCATCAACTTTTCTGCAACGGTATAATGTCTGCCAGTTTAATACATCAGTACGGCCATTATTCTTTTTAATGGCCCCGTCAAATTTTTTATGCACCAGGGCACTGTCTTCCGAAATATCAATATCCCTAAGGGTAGTGGCCTCATAAAGTTTCTTTTTGGGATCGTCTTCCCAATCGGTCGAGGAGAAGCCAGCTGACTGATCCAGCCAGAAATGTTTATATGATTTCAGATCCGGGAAAGTAAGATTCCATGAATCCGGGTTGGCTGAGGATAGAGCATCAATGCCCATAAACCCTTCCTCGATAAAATCACCGCCTACAGCCTCCCAGTCATTATTAATAAAAGCTTCAATGTCTCTTTTTACCAGCATCTCCCAGATCTGGTAGCGGTCAGGGTCATGTTGATTGAATGGATTTGTATACTTGCTCATATTGTATAAGATTTTTCATTGATCTGATGATCCCGTATAGCATCTTCGTCCGGCTCAACGCCCAATCCCAGTCCCTCAGGTAGTTTTACGTAAGGAGGATTGAACTGCAATGGCTCTTTTAACAAATCGTGGGTGCGAATCATGCGGCCGAAAATGTCACTTGGCCATACACAGGCTTTTGCTGCTGCGCCTGAATGCACATACATTGCTTCCAGTATCCCCAGGTCAACCTCAGAACCATGCCAGCAAGGAAGGCCCGCAGCTGATGCCACATTGGCAAGTCTCTGAAAGTCTGCCAGGCCACAGTTAAAATTAAAGCCATCTACGGCTTTTGCCTGCAGGGCGTCGATGGCATTGTTAATGCGCTGTCCGTGCTGTATATAAGGAAGGGAAATATGCAGGGCGAGGGGTATGGCCCCGAATGAACGCAATTCTGAAAATTCATTGAGTTTCCATCTAGGGATTGGATCTTCCAGGCATAACATATTGCCAATTTCCTGTAATCCATGTATGCGTTTTCTGGCTTCCCCGGCTGTCTCCCACCTTTCATTAGGATCCAGGATGACAGACATGGAAGGTGCTGCTTTCTTTATCTCCTTGCACCAGCCTACAACATCCTCCTCCAGGTCGCATTTAAGTTTTAGGCAATCATAACCTTGCTTTGCGAATTTCCTGGCCAGCTCACCTAAATCGCTCATTCGCCTGTGCCCGCTCCATGCTCCCACTTTTACCTGTTCTCGAACGGGACCTCCAAGCAGGTCGACCACACGGAGTCCATGTACCTTGGCGTAGGCATCCCATATGGCACATTCAAATCCGTCATACTCCCTGCAATAATGAAATGGGAGGTCTTGCAAGGTGAATGTATTGATGTCTTTTCCAAGAATTGATTCGGCAATACTGTCAATTGTATCCCAGTTATGCGCCCTGTAAAGCTCTCCCCAACCAATGATCCCATCCTCAAGTTCCATCTTCAGCAGGACCTTTGAAAGCTCATCAAATTGTACGGTCCAGGCATCTTTCGTCCCTACAGGCAGTTTGTGCAGGGGTTTGTTCATCCCCTCACTTTCAATAGCCCCCGGATGCGTGGGTACCATTACCTCATGTGCTATAATTGAAAAAATTTTCATGTTTTTATTATTGATTCATATTTATGTTGTGTATTCGTTATTATAAAGCAGGTTACTTGTACCATTATCCACACATATGGTTTGACCGGTTATGCTCTTGCTCAGGTCTGAGAGCAGAAAAACCACTACATTCCCGCAATCCCGCGCGCTGGTGAAAAAATTCAGGCATTGGTGGTCAGTTTTATGGTCTTCCATCCACTTTACCGGGTCCGGTGTCCATTTACCTATCATGGTTAAACTTTGTTCTGAATAAACCAGTCCCGGTGCTATGGCATTACACCTGATGTTGTACTGTCCGAGTTCAACAGCCAGTCCCCTTGTCATCCCGTTGACCGCTGATTTAAGGCCGGCATATATGGCCATGCGATGCATGGTTGCAAAAGACTGAATGGATGAGACATTGACTATATTTCCCACCTCACCGGCTGCCAGCAATTGTTTAACAAATGCCCGGCAAACCATCCAGATCCCCTTGACATCCACCTCGTATAATCGGTCAACTTCTGATTCACTGGCATCAATTGCGTTTTTGCCAAGGCCTATTCCGGCATTGTTCACCACACCGTGGATCGTCCCACATTCCTCTTTAATCCTGTCAAACATTCGGCTGACATCGTCCGCTTTACTTATATCTCCTTCAATTGCAACAGCATTTTCATACTTTCTCGCGGCTTCGGAGGCCATTTCTAGCGTGAGGTCATTTACAATTACCCTGCCGCCTGCCTGGTCCACAGCTTCACAGATTCCCTGTCCCAATCCATCGCCGGCACCCCCTGTTACCAGTATATTTTTATCTTTTAGATTGATCTGCATATGGCTGGTATTTTAATAATCATCAGATAATGCGAAAACAGGTTTTCTCTTGATCCAATTACCCCTGGTAAAATCGGGAAAGTACTGCGGTGCATTCCCTTCTGCGATGGACCTCTCGGAAAGTGGTGTTATCGCGCTCCAGGCAGCGGCATCATAAACATCCAGGGGCGGGAGTACTTTTCTTTTAAGGGTTTCGACAAAAGCATGATCTACAAAAAAGTCCATGCCCCCGTGTCCGGAACCTTCGGCATATTCTCCATATTTTTTCCATAGAGGATGGTCATATTTGGCCAGCCATTCATCCATTTCATCCCATTGGTGATGTTCGCTTATTCCGTCGACATAAATTCTTTTCTTATGACCATCGAATTCAGTCAGTCCCTTTACTCCCTGTACTTGAAAATCCAGGGAATATGGTTTGGGGGAATTTGTATCATGGGTGACAATGATGGTTTCTCCATTGGCTGTATTGATGGTTGATGTCACGATATCTCCCAGTGCCCATTTGAGTTTTGCATTTGGATGATCCGGTCCCCCCTCAGGATGGTTCACAATAAAATTATGCAAACCCCTGGATTTAGTTGCATGGGAGGTGAGTGTTAGAAAGTTATTTCCCCGGTTAATGTTGAGCATAGTAGCGATCGGACCAACACCATGGGTGGGATAGAGATCGGCATTCCGGTATAATGAATGCTGTGTCCTCCAGCGGGCTTCACCATTTGCACCCTCGCCAAATGTTACACCCGGACCAAATTTGGCTCCGAAAAGGCTATGCCGGTAACCACACCTGGCGTGGAGCAATTCGCCGAAAACATCCTGTCTCACCATATTAAGAACCGCCATAACGTCTCGCCGGTAACATACATTTTCCAGGATCATGGTCGGTACCCTGGTTTCTTCATAGGTGTCAACCAGATCCCAACATTCAGCCAATGTTGTCGCTGCAGAAACTTCCACTCCTGCATATATCCCTGCTTTCATCGCTGCCACTGTCATGGGCGTATGCCATAACCAGGGAGTTGCAATGACTACACCATCTATATCATTCCGTAATAATAGATCCTGAAAGGAATTTTCATTTTCGTTATATACAGCCGGTTTTTCATATCCAGCCTCCGAGATCATAGCCAGTGTTTTTTCGATGGCAACCGGATCAATATCACATATAGCTGATACATGAATATCATCTCTTCTGAGGATATTGCGGAGATGGGATCTGCCCCGGCCACCTACTCCTAAAAATCCCAGTTGAACTTTGCTGTTTCTACTTTTTTGTCCAAAAGTCAGGCTCGGTGCCATTGAAAGGGCCAATCCCCCAATGGTTGTAGTTTTTATAAAATCGCGGCGTTGGATTCCTGTATTCCGTGTATTACATTCTTTTTTCATGTGTTAATTAATTTTAAAAATGAGCTGATAATCAGGCAGATAGTCAGCTAGCCGCATATAAGCTAAGCTAGTTTATTTCTATATTCTAAAGGTATCTCTAACTTGTGATTGAACAAAGTTAAAGTAGAAATAAATCAATTAAATGATTGATTCAATCACTGAAAATTATTTGATTTCTTGAATTTGACCATGGAAAGCAGCTTTTACCAGGATGCTGGTGATACAACATTATTCATCTTCCAGTGCGAAAGCCAGATAACTGTCGCCAGCCTGAGTCCCCATTTTACCACCGCCACATGCGATGACGATGTACTGCTTTCCATCAATCTCATAACTGCTCGGGGTTGCATAGCCTCCTGCCGGTAGTTTATATTTCCACAGTTCATCTCCCGTGTTCTGATCAAACGCACGGAAGTAGCCATCTTTGGATGCTCCAATAAATAAAAGACCTCCGGCTGTCACCACAGGTCCTCCATAATTTTCCGTACCAGTTTGGGGGAAACCTCTCTCTGATAGCTCTGGAAATTCACCGAGGGGAACCTGCCATTTAATTGTGCCTTCATTCAGATCAACAGCCGATAATGTCCCCCAAGGGGGTTCGATGGCTGGGTAACCATCGGGATCGAAAAAGCGATTGTAACCGGTATGGACAAAAGGAGAGCTATGGATGTTATCAGAAACCGTTTCAGAGATATGGGCTTTGTTAGTGTAACTTTCATTCAGCAGATAGGCAACCAATCCCATTGTTTGATCTTCGTTTAAATGTTTAAACGAAGGCATAAAACCTTTGCCTTTGGTGATAAGTTCTAAAATCTCTTCTTCCGAAAAATCTGCGGCAATGTTTATCAATGGGGGAAAGGTACCTGAAGGATCTCCCTGGCGTTGTTGTCCGTGGCAGACAGCACAATTGGTTAAATATACTGATTCGGCCGGATGTGTCGTTTCTTTTTGGTTTCCTGGTATCGGGACCATATGATGGATCCAGGGCATGATGTTGAGATTCACGTACAATATTCCGCAAGATGGGTCGACTGCTGCACCTCCCCATTCGGCTCCTCCATCAAAACCCGGGAACATCATAGTCCCCTGTATGCTGGGTGGAATGTACATTTGTCCCGTGCGAATTGTTGCCAGTATATTTGACACATATTCGCGAGCATCCTGACTGATGTTGGTTACATTTTCCTGCGTAAATTGCTGAGGCATTAAAGGCAAAGGTAAAACAGGATATGGCTGGGTGGGCCAGGCCTTTTCACCTTCCAGATCTGAAGCTGGAACAGGTCTTTCTTCAATAGGAAAGAGTGGTATACCGGTTTCTCTGTTGAGAAGAAAAACAAAACCATGCTTAGTGGTTTGAGCTACGGCATCAATCATTTCCCCATTGTGATTAACCGTTACCAGATTAGGCGGAGAGGGCAGATCTCTGTCCCAGATATCATGGTATACTGTCTGGAAATGCCAGATTCTTTTTCCGGTTTCTGCATTTAAAGCCAGCAAACAGTTGGCGAAGAGGTTCTTTCCTTTTCGGTTTCCTCCCCAAAAATCGTAAGATGCTGAACCTGTAGGGCAAAAAACGATTCCACGTTCTTCGTCGAGGCTCATGCCTGCCCAGCAATTGGCACCACCTATGTATTTGTATGCTTCTTCAGGCCAGGTCTCATAGCCCACTTCACCGGGCCTGGGTATGGTATTGAAGGTCCATTCCAATCTCCCCGTAAGGGCATTAAACGCGCGGATGTAGCCAGGAGCTGCCCCCATACTCTCAGACACAGTTGATCCCATGATCAACAAGTCCTTATACACAATGCCGGGGGTCCTGGCAACTACATAGCTATCTTGGGCTTCATCACCCAGACCTGTTTTTAAAGAAACAATCCCCGATTTGCCAAAGGTCTTATTTAGATGCCCGGTTTCAGCATTTATTGCATACAGGTTTGACCCCGCAGTAAAAAATATACGTTTGTCATTTCCATCCTCCCAGAAAGTAACCCCCCGGTTGACATGTAAAGAGAAACCAGCATCTTGTTCCGGGTTAAACTCCCATATTTGTTTTCCGCTTTCTGCATTCAGGGCAAATACTTTCAGTCCGGGTGAGGTTCCGTACAACACCCCGTCAACAATAATCGGATTGCACTGAATTTGTGACAGATGGGCAGAAGAATCCCTCTCAGAATGGTACTCCCAGGCCAACTTTAACTGCTGGATGTTATTTATATTAACCTGATCAAGCGGTGTATATTGGGCACTGCTATTGCCTCCAAGATACACAGGCCAATCCCTGCCTGCTTCTTTCAGGTCGTTTTCGGCATTCTTGTTACAAGAACAGATAATCAGTACTGGCAGAGCAAAAAGCAAAGCATATCGAAAACGGTACTTCTTTATTTCCATCAGTCTGTAGATTACTATTTATGGGCCGACATCTTCTTTGGAAAAATGGATATAAGTATAGCAATCCGGAACATGTGAATCCATAACGCCATGTGGACTCCAGGCCCAACCTTTAGAATCTTTTGTTGGTGGAGCCTCCCTGTATTGGTTAAATCTTGAGAAATCCATCCGCCAAATATCCTTAGCCTGGGGTGGAAGACTCCTGTTGTCAGCCAGAGCCAACACTGACATACCTGACCAGGGCAGGGCCAGTTCTACTGTCCAGCCCCGGTCTCTGTCCTGGTCATTATTGATCGTACCATCCACGAAAACAGCACTTTGTAATCCCGGGAAGTCCCAATTCCAATATCCAATTCTTGGTCCCCTGGGATGAGGTTTATAGCCCACTCCGTGAAAGGGAATTCTCCCTGGTTCGTCCGGACTCAATCCTGCTATGGTATCATAGCCCCCTTTTTTGTACGATTCCTCCCAGATAAAAAATACTTCATAGATGGTTCCAAAAGCATTAATTTCAAATTCGTAATAAGTATCCCTTCCGGCAATGAATAGCTCCACATCATTATCCTGGTAGATCTTAGCATCCCGTTCGGTTAATGTCGCCTGTACGTTTGGTTCTTCAACCCAATAGGCTACATATAAACATTCATCATCCCACAGCACAGCAACCCTGGTGTCATGTATGGTCTCAGTGCCGGAAATCAGGTCCCGGAAAGGGAGAGATTTTGGGGCAACCTCCCAGGCAGGTTCATCCAGCCGGCCATCTATGTTCGGCTTAATCTTAATCCTATAGGCATTGTAATGGGGTACCTCAAACTCACTGCATGGAGGGTGACTGATCGAATCCGCCTGCAGATTGGCGGGCCCGGCTGGATTGAATGTGAGATTCACTTGGTAATTAGTTGCTTCAACAGGAAAAACAGTTGGCGAGTTGCCCCTGCAAAAAAGTAGCAGGACAGCCAGAAGTATTAAACTATAGTTCAACATGATATAATGATGTATAATTATTCCATCATACCCGGCTTATGCCTGAACGCCCTTGAATTATCCAGGTATTCATCGAGGAGTGTAATTTCAAATTCCTTTGCCATTTCATCAATGCTTATGGTCTCATGCTCACTGGTTAATAGAACGGAGCCTATCTCACTCGGATCTGAAATGGTCACATCCTCTCCGTATTTTTCCTTCAATGCCCTTAGCTTGGCCCAGTTATAATCGAGATGTGCCAGGCAGTAATCCAGGTTAATTGTGCCTACGGTTCGATGAAAATAATTCGTGGTCGTTGCGACAACTTTCCCCATGGGATTGCGAATTTCAGAACGAAGGCTTGCAATGGCTATGGAACTTACAAAATATGCTCTGCAAGTATATGCCCAGTTCTGCTGTACAAGTCCCCCGTGATACATGGAAGGGAACAAAATAATATCAGGTTTTTGTTCGGCATATCGCAAGCGTAATTCATCAAAATTAAGGTCGAAACAGATGGCACAGGCGACCCGTCCAAAATCACATTCAAAAACGGGGACCTCTTTCCCGGCTTTGATCCCTGCTTCCATTTCCCCGATGGTAGGATAGTTCTTGTTATAAATGCCGGTAATATTACCTTTCCTGTCCAGCAGGATACAGGAATTCCTCCAGGTTCTATCATCCAGTTGGTGCTTCGCTCCAAAGGCAATATAGCATTCATTGTCCCTGGCCACGGTTTTAAAATATTCTAATATCTGGTCCCCCCGGACTTTGAAATATTTTAATTGTAACTCAATATTCATTCCAGCCGGTCTGTCGCATGCTTCCGGCAATACGATTAGATCCGGTTGGTCGGGAAGCACAGGGGCCAATTCATTTTGCCAGAATTCAATTACCTGCTCCACAAGTACCTGTGGCTCCTGGTCCAGGTCCAGTTGCGCCGCCGGTGCCCCAATGGTCGCGATCTTCACATATTTACTTCCCCAGGCATTATTGGGAATAAGTAACATTAGCATAAGTCCAGGTAGAAGACCGCAGCCGAATAATTTTTGAATTGTTTTCATATTATTCATGGTTTACTTGTTGATATCACTATTTATTGATCGAATCATACACGCATTGGAGGATAGCTGTTCTGATATTCATTTTAGCTATCAGATTATTGTCCCGGGTCGGGTAGACCCTGTTGCAGAGAAAAACATAGCTTATTTCCTGCTCAGGATCTGCCCAGGCAAAAGTCCCTGTGAATCCCGAATGTCCAAAGCTGGAAGGCGATGCCCCAGGGCATGGATAATCTTTTGGGGTTCCGTCATGCTCACCCAGTGAAGGTTTATCGAATCCCAGACCACGTCTGTTCTTATTCTCGGGAAACTGGTAAGAGGTATACAGTTTCATTATTTCCTCTTCTATGATATTCTCTCCTCCATAATCTCCCATGCGCCGGTACATTTCAAAGAGTTTCAGCAGATCATTGGCGGTGGAGAATAAACCAGCATTCCCTGAGTATCCTCCCAATACTGCCGCTGCTTCATCGTGTACATATCCATGGACCAGCTGCTTCCGAAACAAAGTGTCGATCTCAGTGGGTGCTATCCTTGACCCGGGATAGAACCTGGATGGATTAAAAACCAGATCCCATGCGCCCAGCCGGTGGTATATCTTCTTTGAGAGGAAGTTTTCGTAGTGTTCACCGGAGAGGTCCTCGATCACTTCAGGATAAAGAAGGAAGGAGAGTCCGCTATACACATAATTCTTTTCGCCCAATGCCGACTTCCTGATCTTTTTATAAATATATTTTCTGTAATCACTCTTCAGATATACCCTGTCTGCCACCTGGATTGGGAACTTTTCAGAGGGGTTATTCCTGATGAAACGCCGCTTATAATCCCCGCTTTTTTTCACTGTGTTTTTCCAGTATGTTATATAGGGGAAAAGGCCAGCCTGGTGTGCAAGAATATCCTTTATCTCAAGATCAGCCTTGTCTGATCCCTTCATGGCAGGACAGTAATCTCCCAGTTGCCCGGTATGAGAAAACAAGCCCATGCTTTCGAGCAACATTAATCCGGGTGTCGGCCCGGAGACCTTGGTAACCGAAGCCAGATCAAATAGATCTTGTTTCTGGACTGCTATCCTTTTATCAAAAGTATGATAGCCGTATGTTTTGTAAAAGATCACGATCCCTTTTCTGGCAACCATTACTTCGCAGCCAGGAAATGCCCCCGCTATCAGTCCGCTGTTAACAATAGAATCAATTTTGTGATTCAGCTGGCAGGATGAGACCCCGGCATTTTCCGGGTAACCGTATTGCAACCTGATATTGGCAGTTGTCCTGATCCCATATCCGGCAGGGTATTTATTACCAAGGGCTACAGGCAGCCTGCCTTCACTGCCTATTCCTCCAAATATTAGCTGTGCAGCCAGTTCTTCAGTGTATGTATTCTGCTGATAAGCAAGGATTAGTCCCTCCGAAGATTTAAGTCCCTCAATATTGTCAATCTCATTTGGATCACCAAAATAGACCGATATAAGATGTTTCTTTTCAGTAAGGGATGACAGAAAACTGTCCATCTCTTTTTGTTTCCCTGAATAGTGATTTATACCTTCTCCTGTTAGATTGTTGTAAACTCCGGCGATAATTAGATCGTAGGGCTCCAATATCCCAAGAAGTGAGTCTTCAGCAACTGCTCCTGGATACCAGAAAAAATTGTCTGTACGGGTATAGTTGCTGACCATTTCCTGGAAAGTAGTGGTAGATTTAGCCTTAATGGCTAAACAGGCAATTTTCTTTCCCCCAAGATCCTTTACAGGAATAGCATCGTCACTGTTATTCAAGACAGTAAGTGAACCTTTATACAAATCCCTGATAAAAGCTTCATCAACAGTACTCTTGGAAGAAGGAACATCCTGGAGATCTGTCCAGTATTTAAATGCGAGGATCATCCTGGCCCTTTGTGAAATTGCTTCCCTGTCTGTTAACCCCTTATCCAACAAAGATTGGATCTGCCTGATCGCGTAGATGGCATTGGTATCATCTTGTTCAATACAGGTGGCCAGTCCTGTTATTCCTGAAACATCAGTGGCTATCTGTCCTGCAAATCCAGGAACCTCTTTAAGCGTGCTATCCAATTTAGTGTAGTCAGGACCCGGAGTAAATTTTCCTGTGCTGAGAATATGATGTTCCTGAAGCGCATTGGAAACATTCACATCTTTATATGGCGACAGGTAAACCTGAATTCCCAATCCTCTGAATTGTTGAGCCATCCTTTTTCCCATCTGGTATTTCAGTGAATCAGAGACGAGTGCTTCAAAAGCCAGAGTATTAGGATAGGGAGCCCATTCCCCATCCATGCTAACGGCCAGGGGTACCTTGCTGACGGACTGGTAATGGTTAATCAGTTCGTTTTGTTGGGAAGCTTTCCCCTGTTTAAAAATAAGTCCGCCTACACCGTACTGCCTGATGATATGATCTATGTTCGCATATTGTGATATATCCTGATCTGATCCAAGGGCTATCCAGACTGACTGTGCAATTCTCTCTTTCGTTGAAAGTGTTGCAAGTACTGAATCCACCCAGGGATGGTCAAGGTATTGAAGATAAGGAGCTTGCTGGCCATTAAGATGACCTAGAAACAGGAACAGGAGGATGGTGCAAAATAACCTGTTTATTAATCTTTTAAACATATACACTCAAGCAATTATTTTTCTTTGGTTTCGGCGACAGCAAAAAATTCACCACGTTTTACTAATTCATAGATCCTTTCGCCTGGATGATCCCATAGCAGGACCTGCATTGAAGCTTCACTGAAAGACTTAATGTACCAGCTACCCATCATATAAACCCGGCCCTCGTCATCGGCAGCCATGGAGTTAATCATCCGGGCCGCCCTTCCATCCTGGTCGACAATCTTTCCATGATCGGTAATGGTACGCTCATCTCCTGCTTTGAGGGAGATGCTCCGCAGGTGCAGCTTGCTGTTATAGCCCACTGCATCCGGGTCATCCTCCCTGTTTACCTCAGCGCTCTGGGTCCTTTGAACCTCCAGGTCTTCATACTGTACAAAATAGAGCCTCTCACCTCCCATCGCAGTCTCATGGAAAGTGGAACCGATGTAGGCAATCGGCTCGAATGCCTCTCCACTCATTATGTCCTTGCTGGGATCAAATTGCCATAATCTCTCGTCACCACCTCCCCAGTGTCCCAGAGCAAACAGGCATTTTTCCCTTCCAGGAAGGGCACCGACCCAGTTCCAGCAGCGTTTATTAGATGAATACCGGTCTGCAGCAGGGGTCCCGTCAATCAATTCAACTTCTTTCGGCAGCGCATCTTCATAGGTAATGATCTTTCCGGCTTTGACATTATAACAGTATAGATTACCCAGATCATATTCATATTGCCACTCTCTTTTCCACAGGGAAAACCAGCAATTACCATGATTATCAACATAAAACCAGGGAACTCCACCCATCTCCCCGAACGTGAGCTGACCAAGGTCTTTCTTTTCACCCGTTTCTATGTCCACGCTATACAGGTGGGCACCGTCATTTTTGACCAGGTCCGGTTGGAAAGGTGCCAAAAATACATACAGCACCTTCCGTTCAGGGTCCACCTGTATGGCAGAATATATGGAATAGCGTGGTTTTACAATACCAAAATCGCGAAACTTCCCTGTGGCCAGTTCATAACCCAGAACATGTGCTCCCGGATAGATGTCTATTCCTTCAGGCCAGTAATTGGAAAGGTGGGTGGTAAAATATAGCCAGCCGTCCAGTTCTACAATTGGGCTGTGGATCTTGCCCTGCTGAGAACCGCTGAACTCTTCTCCGCAGATCACCGTCATATCTTCTGCTATTACGGTATGTTCTTTTGTTCCCGGGTCATACCTGTGGAACCCGGCCCCGTGTCCGCTGGAATGGGTGGATGTTCCAAAATAACAATTCCCGTCTGAGGCAACCCCAATACCCTGCCACTGGCCGTCCCATTCCTTACAGATCTTATTCATGGAATAGGAAGTAACATCGCAAATTTTCCCATCATGTTTGCCTGTCCCAGGTTTCTGGGCATCTACTCCGGATTGGGAGGAAAAGTAAAATGCAGTGATCAGCAATGAAATAATGATCATCTTAATCCTGTTGAGTTCCATAATCTATCTTTTTGAAGGTTTTATATTTATAATTAATCCTGTAAATCTAATATTATTTAATTCCAGGTCTCAAATGCTGTTAAAACTTCATCCTCTCCCGCAAATTCTTTATACATGATGCGGGCCTGGAAAAAATACTCCCGGCCAACCTCAAAGTCAGGTACAATAAACTGGAAGTCCCAGGCCGGATTAAGCTCTCCTCCTCCAGTAGGTGACTGGGAGAATCTGATCCCCCGGTCCGATTTGAACATATAAGCCAGGACCATATTGTGAAAACGCCCGTAGTAAAATGGTTTGTCATAACTGTAATCTGAGAAATGGGAAGCCAGCCTGGCATTGAAGTTGGGGGCGAAATATATCTGATCCTTCTCATTCCTACCTAAATGTGTACTTTCTGAACCATGCTGTGTTGAGTACGCAGAGATCCAGCCAATAGAATCTGAACCTTCTTTAAGTCCCGGGAAATATATTTTTTTGTCCTTTGGCCCATGTATATAACTGGCCCAGAAAAGACCGGCATATCCGTGTTTGAAGAAATCTCCATCATGGATAATAAAGCGAAAATCCACATCAATATAATGGGTGTCAGTCAGTTTGAAAACAGTCTGGCTTTCCAAACCTGATAATGGAGTGGGTGACTGGTACAGCAACACCTCATTATCTGATAGTTTGTATAATTCCATAGGATGCTTTCGTGGCTCAAACAATTCTGCCAGGCTGTCCCCTCCAAAAATATGTTCCAGGTTAAAGCCGGCATAGAAGGGAACGAAAACTGATGAATCCTGTGACTTGTGGATTAATTCAGCAATTCCATTATAACCGGCTCTATGGTTTTCTCCAAATGCAGTATTATCCACGAAAACTGCGTTTATCACACCGTTTGATAATTTGATAACCTTCTGGGGATCATGCTTGTCGGGTCTTAATGAGTGCTGGTTGACAGGCTGATGCTTCGGTTTCCTGGACTGGCAGGAAGAAAGGATGATTATCCCCAGGTACAAAATGACTGTTATGTTTCTCACTCAGATTTTTCCTCCCATAGGTTTTTAACCCGGCTCTCAAGGTCCGGGAATGGTGGAAGTTGAGCGCTGGGGACAGGTTCATACCAGAAAGTGGCACTGCTCCAGTCATCCTCTCTTTCATACAACGCACTTCCGGTTTTTTCCTGCGATTCTCTGCTCCAACCTATTTGTTGGATGGTAATACGGCACTCCTCTTTCCAATAGATTGGATCTGGCAGATGCCAACGGTACATGGAGATAAATCCTTCCTGGTTCCAGCTGCATCCATGATAAAGCAGGGGAGTCTGCTGCATCCCATAGGAAAGGCAGACATAATCCTCACTCCCAGTCCCGCAAATGGTCGGAAATTCCGTATCGCCATCCATATAGATCTTTATTTCTCCTTCTCCCCACCAGTTCCCTGATAGTGTCCGGATGCCCAGTACCGTTCCAATAAATCTGCCTTCACTTCTCCGATGTGGAAGGATCTCAAAATCCTCCTTCAGGGTAGTAGGATTTTGCCGCTGGAAGCAGACATGCAACCTTCCAAGTTTCTCCGGATGCCTGTCGCCAATAGTATAGTCAATCTGGTAGAAAATGGTAACAGTTTTATCACCTTCATTGGTCAATGTCATTTTTGCGTTCTCGGTAAAAGGCATGGGGAGCCAAATATTTAAAGCAGAATTAATACCGGTTGAATGGACTGCAGACTGGTAAAAGTTCACTTTTGCATGGGCATTTCCCATGAAATCTCCCAACGGGCATTCAACCGAGGGATGCTCCTGGTATTCCCAGTAGGCTCGCACCACCATGCTTCGAAGTGCTTTGGTATTATCCTTCATTCCTCCTGTAATCCATATATGCCTGATGGTCCCTGTACCTTTAATGTTACAAAGGACCACGGTCTCACCGGGTTCAATTCCCTTGGCAGGAAAACCTTTACGGCCGATGCCCAGCTGACTTGCAGTTTGTCCTCCCTGGCCAGGTTCACCAGAGGGATTCTCAAATGAGATAGACCTGGATTCCAATCCGGTACCAAGATCATAAAACTGGCCGCCTGGTGCTGGTTGCTCTGGCGCACAAGAATAGATCATGCCTAATAATACGATTGCTGATGCAGCTGCCAAATTAACCGGGTTTTTTACTTTCATGGCTACTTATTTAGGAAACAGGTTCAGCATTAAAAGTATGGAAAATTCTACATATCTCAAACCAGCCAGCCAACGGTGAAATACTTTGCTGCGTGATGGTATTTGATGGATTTTTTGGTAATTTCCAAATCTGAAAATATTCAATACTTCACTAAAAATCTATTGATATGACCACTTTTCTACAACGTATTCCGATGCTTACAATACTGCTGATTATTCATTTAACGGGATTTGCCCAGGTACCAACTGCCCAAAAATTGGATCCCAATATGACCTTAAATAAGCCGGATGCTGATGGCATCATTTGGTTGGATCCCAGGAAGGAACCTTTTAAGCTCTCAGGATTTGAGTGGATACAGGAGGATGATGTCTACAGAAGGTTGCCCGTTCGGCCTGACTGGGAAATTCGGGATGCTGTGGACCAGCTGGCTAACCATACTGCAGGCGGACAGATCAGGTTCAGGTCCAACACGAAAAAAATCTTGATAAGGGTTGAACTACGGGAAAAATCCGGGATGTACCATATGCCGGCGACTGGACAGAGTGGATTTGATTTATATCTAAAAGAAGGAGAGGTCCAGAGATATGTGAGAACTACGCGTTTCCCTGCAGATACCATTCGTTACCAGGTTGAACTTTTGAATTCAGACCAAAAACAAATGCGTGATTTCACGCTTAATTTTCCGCTCTATAATGGAGTAAACTCGGTGTTGGTTGGTATAGAAGCCCAATCTCGTGTAAGGAGACCTAAACCATTCTCCCGTCCGGGTAAAATTGTCATATACGGAACTTCCATCACCCAGGGAGGCTGCGTTGCAAGGCCAGGAATGGCTTATTCCAATATATTAAGCCGGAAACTGGATGTGGCCTTTGTAAACCTGGGGTTTTCGGGGAATGGAAGAGGAGAACCAGCCCTTGCTCACCTGATCAATCAAATATCCGGAACAAATTTGATAATACTGGATTATGAAGCCAATGCCAATAAAACCATCTTCAATACTCTTGGCCCTTTCGTAAGTATATTGAGGGAGAAGCATCCGGATACGCCAATCCTGATTATGTCTAAGATACGGTATGCCAGAACACCAGTTGGCAGTACCGCTTATAATGAGCTGATGAGCAGAAGGGATTTTCAGAAAAACCTGGTGGATGAAAGAAGAAGTGCTGGCGATGAGAATATCTATTTTCTGGACGGTTCAGAAGTCTTAGGGGATGATTATGATGAATGCACTGTGGATGGATCGCATCCTACCGATCTGGGTTCCGCGAGAATAGCGGATGCCTTGTTGCCTGCCATCGAAGAGATATTAGCGAAATAGATGAACAAATCCATTAATACAAATATGGAGCGCAGAAAGTTTATTGAACAATGTGGATTTCTGGGTGCCGGAGTAATCAGCCCAGCAATTGATTGCTAACACCGGACCTGTGCAGGATACAGACAGGTGATGAATTGCAAAGCGATATCGTAATTATTGGAGGGGGATTGGGTGGATGTGCGGCTGCGATGGCCGCCTGCCGGCTTGGTGCATCGGTTATCATGACAGAACCCACGGATTGGATCGGGGGACAGGTATCCCAGCAGGCTGTTCCGCCGGATGAGCATCAATGGATAGAAGAAAGCGGCAGGTCAGTAAGCTATGCGAGATACCGTTCAATGGTCCGGGAATACTATAAGAAGAATTACGCCCTGACGAATGCTGCCATGGAAGTAGCATACCTGAATCCAGGAAATGGAGCTGTCTCCAGGATATGTCATGAACCCTCTGTTTCCGTAGCTGTTCTGGAGTCCATGCTGGGGCCGGCCATTGCCAAAGGTCAGCTGAGAATACTGCTCAATACACAACCTGTGGAAGCTTCCGTTAGCAATGTAAGGATAGATGCAGTGAGTTGCCTGAACAGGAACACTGGCGATCGGATTGTCCTGCATGGAAATTATTTTATTGACGCCAGTGAGGAGGGAGATTTGCTAGCCCTCTCGGGAACGGAATATTCCATTGGGGCAGAATCCAGGAAACAGACCGGGGAAGCTCATGCACCCGAGGAAGCAGATCCTGCGAATATCCAGTCTATGACCCACTGCTTTGCCATTGACCACCTGGAAGGGGAGGATTTTACCATTGACCGACCTGCAATGTATGATTTTTGGAAAGAATATGTTCCTCCGTTGAAACCGGACTGGCCGGGTCCCATCCTTTCACTCGATTATTCTTATCCGCGGACGCTGGTCCCTAAGACACTCTCCTTTATTCCTCCCGGTAAATCAACTCCAGCCCCTGCTACGGAGTCTCTGAACCTATGGCTTTACCGGCGAATGATAGATCGCAATAATTTTGTCAGTGGGACCTATGCCAGTGATATTACGCTGATCAATTGGCCCCAGAATGATTATATGAAAGGAAATATTACCGATGTCCCTTATGAGGTTCGCAAACAAAATCTTTATGAAGCCAAACAGCTCAGCCTTTCACTTCTTTACTGGCTTCAAACAGAGGCTCCCCGTCCGGATGGGAAACTGGGCTGGCAAGGGCTAAGGCTTCGAAAAGATATCGTGGGCACTGAAGATGGCCTGGCAAAATATCCTTATATCCGTGAATCGCGAAGGATTCTCGCTGAGTATACAATTCTGGAGCAGGATATTACGCTTGAAGAGCGGCGGAAAGTAGTCGGGAAATCCGGGCAACGGATCCTGGCAAAACCATTTCATGATTCGGTGGGAATAGGCTATTATCATCTCGATTTGCATCCCAGTACTGGAGGAGACAATTATATTGACATGGCAAGCGTACCCTTTCAGATCCCTCTTGGTGCCATGATCCCCCGGCGAATGGAGAACCTGGTCCCGGGTTGTAAGAACATTGGCACAACTCATATTTCAAATGGATGCTATCGCTTGCATCCGGTGGAATGGTCTATCGGTGAAGCGGCAGGTTCTTTATGTGCATTTTCACATACCAACAAAACCACACCGAGAATGGTTCGGAATACCCCGGAAAAGCTTGATGAGTTCCAGTCCCTGCTAAAAAAGAATGGAGTGGAATTGCAATGGTCACAAATCTGAGAAAAAACTACTTCTTTTCCTGGTTTTCATCTTAATCTTCAATCCAAATTTCCTTTCTTTTCTTCCCTGGTCCGCTGCCGCCGGATCGGATAATAAGATACCGGGGCCTAATTCAATTGACTGCTCATGGAAAAAGATGTAAAATATCGGATTATTAGCATATAATGGCAATAAACAGATAAAAAATATCTTTTGATGGATATTTTTTATCCTAATATTCATCAATAAAGCTAATAACAGGATAAAATATATCTCATTTCGAGTTTTATTCATCCTTGCTGTCGATATCAGCTCTGTCTGTACCAAATACAAGTGACTGGAAGCTATTTTCAGATACTGAGAAAGTATCCTCATTTTCTTTTGCTTTTCACTTTGGAAAATTCCGAAATCAAGGTCCAGCCTACAAAGCAGAGAAATCTACAGGAATTATTGGGGGACACCCTGCACAAACTAACGATGTCCAAGGAATAATTGAATTTATGACAGCAACTCGAACATAAGGTTAATGAAAAACTTTTTCGAATGCTATTGCTTGGATTTTGAAAGTTCCAGATAATCACAGATCATATTCACATTCATGACAAAGTTTTTGCATGTGATCATATCGTCAGTAATCCACCTCCCTTTGTCATCGATATCATTGAGAATAGTTCTGATCTCTGGTTCCATCAGTTCTGCCATTTTTTTCTGTTCATCGGAAGTAAGTCTTTGGTCTCTTTTGGCAATATAGTTGTCTGCGCCCATGGATTTCACATCATTATAATAGGAGGTTACCGCATCGAACCCATACTCGCCCTGCCAGGCGTAGCTTTTCCTTTCATACGCACTAATATTTTCGTAAACATAGTGCAGCTTGTAGCCGTCCTCCCTGTCGCCATAAACAGGTTTGTTGGTTCCTTCTTCGTAAAGTCTTGCCCATTGATTATCTCCGATTTTCGAATTGTCCAGCCACTCAAAAGCTGATGGAATGGGCTCCAGGTATCTGGCATCTCTCGTGTAAAGGTAAAGGTCAACCAGTGTCCGGATGTTTCTGATGGTAGCTGCGCTGCACACACCTGGTGGTTCAAAGCTGCGGGCCCATGCGGGTTTGAGATCGTGAGAGTATTGTTGGGCCCAACCGGATTGGGGCTTGGAGAGCTGAGATAGGATTATAAAATCACCTCCCTGTTTTGCAGTTTGGAGGTACTCATTCTTTCCGTAAATACTGTGTGCTGTAAGCATTAGCTTAATACAGTCATTGATTGTATTGTCATTAAACGTGTAATAGTCATGATAACCTTCGATCAGGGGATACCATTGCGGCCAGGCACCGTTTTCAAATTGACTCTCCATCATATACCCCAGACCAAGTTCAATGGCTTCAGTAAGCCAGGGCTCATCCAATACGGCATCCATACTCATCAGGAAGCTGAGAGCACCCTGGGTAATATTGTCATCAAATGTACAGCGGCCCTCCATGCGGATTGTTTTTTCCGATTTCGTGTCCAGGTGAGCAACATCCACTCTGTGGTCCCAGCCACCCACCGTTCTTTGTCCCCAAACAAGCGCACGTGCAGCATCTGTGGCTGCTGCCAGGTATTGTTTCTCACCCCTGATCCGGTATGCTCGTAGAAAGCACTCTCCCACACTGGGAGTACCCGGAGGTTGTACCCAGATTTCCGTAGCCTTGGCCTTTTCGTAAATGGCCTCACCATAGCGTTGTTTAAGGTCAGCAGAATATATGCCCACATATCCGCCCTGGGTTGAAATAGATTGGAAATACGTTGAGGCGTCTCTCAAAACAGTTTCTGCTTCTTGTACAAGCGGATTTTTGGCAACCATACAACTCTGGGCCAACAGCAGTATGGCCAGGATATGCGTGATGGATTTACTTTTATTCATGAAGTGAAAAGTTAATGTTATTTGCTAACTTACTGTCCCGTCTAAATTAGTCATACCAGATAGAATTATTTATGTTGATTGACACTAAGTCGAACAATTCAAAAATAGCTTGAAATGAAAAATAAACTGTTTATTTTCCTGACCTTCATTATAACTTTTATATTACCTGTTCAATCCCAGGATGATGTCAATCTTTTTGATTTCTGGAAATATTATTCCGATGCGGAAAATGCCATGTATAAAAGTTCCTGTTCACTGGCTTTTCAGCAACTGCAGGACAGGAAGTCGGACATTGCCCGGCTGCAAACAAAGGATGATTACCTGGAGAGACAGAAGGAGGTGAGGGAAAAATTATTGAGAATGATAGGGTCCTTCCCCGAAAAAACTCCTCTGAACCCGCAAATAACCGGTGTGATCAAGAAAAAGGATTACCGGGTTGAGAAAGTTATTTTTGAATCTGTTCCTGGATACTATGTAACCGCCGCTCTTTTTTTACCTGCAAAGAGAAAAGGGAAAGCTCCTGCTGTTATATATGTGAGCGGGCATACCGCAGATGGCTTCCGCAGTGAGACCTATCAGCATATTATTATTAACCTGGTCAAAAAGGGTTTTGTTGTACTGGCTTTTGATCCCATAGGTCAGGGAGAGCGATTGCAATATTATATTGAGAAGGAGGGTAAATCCCGTTTCGGTCCCACAACAGAACATTCCTATCCCGGTGCGCAATGTTATATTTCAGGATATTCCCCAACAAAATATTTCATCTGGGATGGCATAAGGGCTGTTGATTATCTGCAAACCAGGAAGGAAGTGGATCCGGATAGGATAGGCATGACTGGAAGGTCCGGCGGTGGTACACAGACAGCCTATACAGCCGCGGTTGATGACAGAATACTGGCTGCGGCTCCTGAATGCTTTATTACCAGCATGGAATATGTGCTTAAATCAATCGGACCACAGGATGCTGAGCAAAATTTATATCATATGTTCAGTGAGGGCATTGATCATGCAGATCTACTGGAGGTCAGGGCACCAAGGCCCGGATTGATGATCACTACCACGCGTGACTTTTTCAGTATCCAGGGAGCCAGGGAAACTTTTAATGAGATAAAGCAATATTACAAGGCCTTGGGAGCAGGAGAGCATATGCATATGGTTGAAGATGATTCTGTGCACGCATCCACCAAAAAGAACCGGGAGGCCATGTACGCCTTCTTTCAAAAGTACCTGAACAATCCTGGCAGTCCGGATGACCTCGATGTGGATGTCCTTAATGGTAAGGAATTATGGGCTACAGAGACAGGGCAACTGGCTACCTCTCTGAAAGGAGAGACCATGCATTCCCTGAATAAGAAACTGGTTGAAAATCAAAGAGCCAGATTAAAGATCTTAAGGGCCAGTGAGGATTTTAATGAGCATAAAGAATTGGTTGGTGTTAATGCTAAGCAAATGTCAGGATTTGAATATCCCGAGAATTTTGGAGGGGCTGTTTTTTCAGGGCGGTATGTAAAAAGCGAATATATCCTGGAAAAATATCTTGTCCCAGGAAGTGGCGATTACATGCTGCCGGCAGCATTGTTTATGCCTGTTGGGAAACGGAATGGAGAAGTGGTCCTTTTATTGGATGGAGAGGGAATGCAACAGGCTGCTTCAAAGGATAGCTTGATGATACATTCCATTCTGAAACAGGGCTATTCCGTTTTGCTTTTTGATGTTCCTGGCATTGGGAGCCTGGGACCGGGATATTTAAGGGGGGATGCCTATATAGACAATACCTCTTTCAACCAGTGGTTTGCAGGAATTCATACGGCTAAATCCATTGTGGGAATGAGGACAGAAGATATCATCAGGATACTCCATTTTATCCAGACTGATTTGAATGAATTTGAGACTATTTCGGCCATGGCTGTGGGACCGGTGGGCAGTGAAATCTTGCATGCGGCTGTATTCGATGATGCTATTGAAAAAGTATGTCTTGTTCAGCCATTTTTAAGTTTTGCAGATATTGCTCTGTCCTGGGAGTATTCACCTGCATTTATTCCTTCCACGGTGGCGGGAGCAATTGACAAATATGATCTGCCCGACCTCATGGCGGCTCTTAGTCCCCGGAAAATCCTGATCCTTAATCCACTCTCAGCAAATGGGGATCCAGCAGGGGATGATGCTAAATCATGTTATTTGAGCTATCCCAAAATTGTATTCACCCAGAAAGGTGTTGAAGGCAACTTCAGGCATACCACAGTGGAAAAAAACCAGCCTGTATATAATCAAATCATTGATTGGTTGAAGTAATTTACAAAGACATGAATCAATTTGCAACCGCTTTACTGATACTGTTGCTGCTTCCACTGTCCACTTCCCGGGCTCAGGATAAAGACAAATCTTCCAAAGAATTTTTCCTTTATAGTATAGGGAATAGCCATACCTGGGATTTCCGTCCCTCGACAGATTTCCTGGAGATAGGCAAGGCACTGAGTATTGAAATTAAAAATGGATGGCATATTAACTGTGGCCAGAATCTAAAAACCATTTGGAATAACCCGGGACAAACATGTGTGGATCTGACCGGGTATGGTGCTTATCAGGAAGCCATTCAAAACCATAAATGGGATGCCATAAGTATTCAAACATTTGTGGGTGGTACAGGAAAAGCAGAGAAAGAAGCGGTAGATGATTTTCTGAGGTTCATAAGCAGTAGTAAAAATAAGGGTTGTAGTGTTTTTATATATTGTACATGGCCCAGGAATACAGCAGCGCAACTTGGCGATTTTGATTATTCCAAAGATTGGCTTGGTGATTTTCATGAAAATGATACACTGAGAATATTATCAGGAAAGTATTTCACTTATTTAGAAAATTCCATTGAAAGGAGTGCTGATAATGTTAAATTTATACCGCTTGGTAAGGTTTTGTTTCATTTTGACCAGACAGCAAAATCAGGAGGGATCCCGGGCTTTTCCGGATCTGGAGAATTATACAGAGATGCCTGGCACATGAATAATGTCGGGCGGTATATTGCGGGACTAACAGTATTTTCTCAAATATGCCGGATAAACCCTGTGGATATCCCAGATTTTGAATCCTATGACATATCTGATCAATGGCCCAGTGACAGAGAACTGACCCCAGCACAAAAAGAAGTAATCAGAAAAATTATTTCAGAAGTTCTGAGCTTCTGAGCTTAACTGCTAATATTTCAGGGCACATCTTGTATATGAAGACCAATAAGACAGTTACTTTCGCCGGATTATGCCTGGCCATATCCATCATTATTTCCTGTAACACAAACAAAGAGGTAAGACTTGAAAGTCCGGATGGAGCTTATGAATTTTTATGTTATCTGAATGAAGAAGCGGATGAGATCTACTATTCATTAAGTTTTCGTGGGAGGGAGGTGATACAAGCATCCCGTCTTGGATATGTATTCTCAAAGGACGGAGAAGAGACAAGGCGAGATCATTTTTAATGATGTAGCCAGGAAAAATGTGGAATCCTCATGGAAGCCGGTTTATGGTGAAAAGAGTGAGTACCCTGAGGTATATTCCGAAGTAATCATTGACTTTCGGGAGGGTGTCAGGAATTGTATGCTACATGTCCGGGCTTACAATGAAGGGATAGCCTTTCGATATGAATATCCAGATGGCGATACGCATATCATTGAAGAAAAAACTGAATTTGTTTTACCGGCTGAGACCATTCTATGGGCTTCGGAAAGGGCGCAGAGCGAAATCTTTAAAATACCTGTAAATGAAGTCGAAAAACCCATCGACAGGCCTTTGTTGATGCAATTGCCAGATTCTCTTTTTGTTGCCATTGGGGAAAGTGGGACTGGTAGACTTTGCGCGCATGAAATTTACAAGGCCAGACGATACCCCGGCTACTCTCCGGGCCAGACTGGATGGTGAAGTTACAATTCACTCTGCATTCAAAACGCCCTGGAGGTTCATCATGGTTGCTGAGAAACCCGGTGAGATCCTTGAGCAAAATTATTTAATACTAAACCTCAGCGAACCCAGGCAGATTGAAAACACATCATGGATAAAGCCCGGTAAAGTCATCCGGGAAGTTACGCTTACCACAAGGGGAGGGAAAGCCTGTGTGGATTTTGCTGCGAATCATAACCTGCAATTTGTGGAGTTTGATGCGGGATGGTACGGTCATGAATACGATGAGAGTTCCGATGCTACCACAGTCACGGTCGATCCCAAACGATCAAAAGGGCCACTTGATCTGCATGAGGTGATCTCGTATGCAGAAAGCAAAGGCATAGGTATCCTTCTCTACGTTAACAGGAGAGCCCTGGAGAAGCAATTGGATGATGTTCTTCCACTGCTCAGGTCATGGGGGATAAAAGGAGTTAAATATGGATTTGTCAATGTCGGTCCGCAGGAATGGACAACATGGTTGCATGATGCAGTTCGTAAAGCTGCTGATTTTCAATTGATGGTTGATATCCATGATGAATACCGTCCGACAGGCTATTCGAGGACATATCCAAATTTAATGACACAGGAGGGCATCAGGGGTGATGAAGAATCACCTGATAATGCCATGGTGCTTAATACTATTTTCACCCGTATGATAGCCGGAGCCGGAGACCATACCAACTGTTACTTTCGCCCCTCGGGTGGATGAAAAGATGGGATCCCATGCCTCCCAGCTGGCCAAGCTTGTTTGCGTTTACAGTCCCTGGCAATTTGTTTACTGGTATGACAGGCCCCTGGATTCAGATATTGGCGAATCTGGTGCGGGTGGAAGCCGCAATCAAATTCTGGAAGTGCCTGAACTGGAATTCATTGATGAAGTGCCTACTGTTTGGGATGATACCAGGGTCATTGACGGTTACCCCGGGGAATTTGCCATCATTGCAAGGCGCAGTGGCAAATCGCTGGTTCATTGGGGCGCTTAACGGATCACTGGACAGGGATTTTAAGATTCCGCTGGATTTTTTGAGCGCGGGACTGAAATATGAGGCCACCCTCTATTATGATGATCCTGATGCCGGGACCATCACCAGGGTTGGTATTAGCAAGACAAATAATAAGCAGTACTGACAAGATCAGTCGAAGGATAAAGGCTGGCAATGGTCTGGCCATCATTATTGAAGATATTAATTAATATGATAAAACACACATTCAGTATTTTGCTGATATTTTGCATCTGTATTGCGAAACCGGCAAAGTCCCAGCTTGTCTTTGACCAGTTACAAACCATTTCGCAGGATCAGTTAGAACTGGAGGGATTCATCGGTGGAAAAACGGATCTGATCATTGAGAACAGGGTCAAGGCTGAGGATTATGATTACCTGGTTGAGCCGTTCCGGCATAAAACAGAAACCCATCTCTGGCAATCCGAATTCTGGGGAAAATGGATGCTAGGGGCCGTAGCCTCCTGGGAGTATACACATGACCCGGAATGGATGGCGATGATGGACCAGGCAGTCAACAAATGGAACAGATCGGCACGCTATCGTGTTTGGCTTCCGGAACCCCTGGATGTCAGGTTAAATACCAAAAAAAAATAAAAAAATTCTTTGATCATGATCTCAAATAATTTCACCAGGTATATTTTTCTGGCAGTAATTTCCCTCAGCATACTGGGGTGCTCAAACACACAAAACGGCCAAGACTTTACGGACATCACCATTGAAAATGCCCAATTACGCCTGGTTATAACAAGTGACGGGACAGCCCGCAGCCTTATTCACAAAGCCACCGGAGAGGAGTGTCTGATAGATGGGATAAGGGTTCCTGTATTCTCCATCACACAGGACAGGCCGTATGACAATGAGATCATGCTTGCATATCCAGCCAAATCAAAGACGTTTGCTGCAGATACGGTATACCGTGTTGGTGGTGATCTGGTCATTGGGTTCGAGCTCACAGATTACACAGCCACGGTCGGGTTGAAAATAACTGATGATTACATCGGCTTTGAGATGAAAAAACTGGAATATCGAATGGCCGATTTTGGTGTAAAACGCATTACGCGTATCGATGAAGTTATCCTTATGCAATTACCTGTTAAGGACAGGTCTCATTTTGGCGAATGGCTCAATGTAGCATGGGATGAAGACATCGCAGTAAATTTACTGGCTACGAACTCGGATACCCGGATCGATGCGGAAGATATGCCTGGGTATAAGAAAATGCAGGCAGGCGGGTCGGTCGAAGTTAAGCTGGTAGGTATTGGGGCGGCACTGATTGTCACAGAGAAAGGAAAACTGCTGGATTGCATTGACAGGGTTGAAAGGGACTATGGCCTCCCCCTCGGTGTGGAAAGCAGGAGGAGTGAAGAATATAAGAATTCCTATTACGAACTCCGGGATGTTACCCCAGAGAATATTGATGAGAATATTGCCTTCGCCAAACAAGCCGGGTTCAGACAAATGGTGATTTATTATCCGGATTTTGCCCAATCCATGGGACACATGCCCTGGCGCCCCGAGTATCCCAATGGCATGGATGACCTAAAGGAGATCACACGAAAGATAGAAGCTGCCGGAATGATCCCTGGATTTCATATACATTACAACAAGGCCCAAAAGAATGATGCATATGTTACCCCGGTGCCTGATGCCCGCCTGAATCTCCGGGAGATTTTCACACTGCGGGAGGATCTTAATAAGCGACAAACCATCATTACGGTAGAGGAAAATCCTGCCGGTACCACCCTGGAAGAGGGGCGGAGGTTTTTAAAGATAGGCAGGGAATTGATTACCTATGAAAATTATACGACAATACCACCGTATCAATTTATGGGATGTGGCAGGGCTGCGTTGAACACGACAAGGGTAAACCGTGAGGCCGGAGACCTGATCGGTCTACTGGATGTAGACACCTGGCCAATCTTTATACGCATGAACCCGAAAACAGACATATTGGTTGAGATGGCAGAAAGACTGGCAGAACTGATCCAAGAGGCGGGGTTTAAATTTATTTATTACGATGGTGCAGAGGATGTGCCTCCTCCCTACTGGTATTGGGTATCAAAGTCCCAGTTAATCGTGCATGAAGCTTTGGAGAATAAACCAATCTTCTCCGAAGGGGCACTTAAATCACACTTTAGCTGGCATATAATCACCCGCGGAAACGCCTATGATGTTTTTCGCCCGGAGGTGATAAAGGAAGCCACCCGGAAACATCCTCTTGCGGAATCCATGCATATTTCAAATGATTTCACATCGATAGATTATGGCTGGATCGGTTATGTGTCTCCCGGGGAAGAAACGATAGGCATACAGCCTGACATGCTTGAATTTATCACCAGCCGAGCTGCAGGATGGAATTCCATCATTTCCATGCTTGGAAATCTTGACCATTTGAGGAAGCATCCCCGGACTGCTGATAACCTGGAAGTTATCCGTAGGTGGGAGGAGGCCAGGGTAAGGGGCATTCTCAGTGAAGAACAGAAGTTAGCTCTCCAGGATCCTTACCAGGAGCATATTTTGCTGGAAAATGAAGGAGGAGGTTTCGAGCTGCATCCGTATCAACAGATTGAAGATATAGCCGGCGGGAGTACTGATATCCGTGCCTTTATATTCGATCGCAATAATGAACCCTGGGTTGTGTACTGGCATATTTCCGGTGAGGGCAGTATGAAATTGCCTGTAGATATTGAAAAGATAAATTTATTTGAGGAGCTGGGTAAAGAAATTCCGGTAACAACAATCGATGAACATACTATCCTACCTGTTGACCATAGGCGGTACATTCAATTCAGCATGACGAAGGAGGAAGTATTAGCTCTGTTTGCTCATGCAAGTTTGTAATAAGATGTCTGAAATATCTCACAAAATGAATAGTCAAAGTACCAAAAAACCAGCTGCCGGCAGGATCATATCGATAGATGCCCTACGGGGATTTACAATGTTGTTTATCATTGGTGGGGGAGGTTTTTTCTCCAGTTTTTACAAAGTATGGCCAAATTCTTTTACGGAAAATCTGGCAAAAAATATGGACCATGCCGGATGGGAGGGATTTTATTTTCTGGATTTGATCTTTCCGCTGTTTTTGTTTTTGGTCGGGTTAATATTGCCCGTTGTAATTTTAGGACGCCTGGAAAGAGGGGAGACTCCCCGAAGATTGTACCGTCATATTCTGAAACGTACACTTGTGCTGATCTTTCTGGGACTTGTAAACTATGGTTTGCTGCGTTGTGACTGGGCAACCATGCGCTGGTCGAGTGTTCTTGGCCGGATCGGGATATGTTATTTTATCGCATCCATACTGCTTATCCACACAAACTGGCGAATCCAGGCCATGGTAGTGTTTGCTATCCTGCTTGGGTATTGGGCGGCAGTTATGTATATTCCTGTTCCTGGTTACGGTCCGGGTGTGCTCACACCGGAAGGTTGTCTGACAACCTGGCTGGATCAAAAACTCATTCCTGGTACACTGGGACTAGGATTGTACGATCGGCAAGGAGTGCTTTCCACCTTTACTGCACTTGCTACTACCTTAATTGGCGTTCTGGCTGGACATTGGTTGCGATCTGAAAGATCAACGAATCAAAAGACCCTGGGATTCATCATTGCTGGTTTGGTTACTTTAATTGCTGGCTGGATCTGGGGACAGTTTTTCTTTATCAGCAGAAATGTTTGGACAAGTTCATTTGTTCTTTATTCGGCTGGTTGGTGTTTTCTGCTCCTGGCTCTCTTTTACTGGATCATTGATGTAAAAAAATACAAAAAGTGGACATTTTTCCTTGTCGTGATAGGGATGAATGCCATCACCATCTGGGTGGGTCAACGGCTGATCGATTTTGAGTTTACAGCGAATGCGCTATTCCTTGGGTTTTCTAAATACCTGGGAATAATAGCACCTGTTTTCCTTACACTCAGTGTTTTATTTTTGAAATGGTTGTTTCTCTGGTTCTTATACCGGCAGAAAATATTCTTAAAAGCATGATATCGTAGCATTTGGAAAATTTTCTTATCATATCAAATGGTACTGTTTTAACACCTGATCGTGAGATAAAGGATGGTGTTATCATGGTTCGGGATTCGAAAATTGTGGAAATCGGTAAACGTGGTGTGACAGAGGAACCATCGGAGGCTGTTCGGATTGATGCGGGCGGTCTTTTCATTACCCCGGGCATGATAGATATACAGGTAAATGGCGCCATGGGTAAGGATGTTACCAAGATCAGTCCAGACACATTTTCGGTGATGGGTAACTTCTTTGCAGAACATGGTGTTACCTCCTATTTAGCGACCGCGATCACGAGCCAGGAAAGTGTTTTTATTGAAGTATTGGATCATGTAGGTGGACTTTTGCGGACGGGGCAAAATGAAGGAGCCAGGTTGTTGGGTGTACACATGGAAGGCCCCTTCCTCAGCCCATTGCAAAGCGGAGCTCATCCCAGGTCATTATTGTCTCTGCCAGAACCGGATAATTATCTGCCGTACCTTGAATATGAGGATGTTCTGAAAGTAATGACGCTGGCCCCGGAACTGGAAGGTGCTGTGCAACTCGTTAAGGATCTGAGAAAAAGGGGAATCATTGCTTCTGCCGGACATACGGACGGGATCCATACTGAGATGATACCTGCCATAAATGCAGGGATAAGCTTGGCCACACATATTTTCTGTAATATGTCAAATTTCAGAAGGGATAAGTTGAAAAGGGTGGCTGGTGCTGCGGAAACGTTATTGTATGATGATAGGGTTGCTGCTGGATTGATCGCAGATGGCTGGCATTTAGGACCATTATTAATGAAGCTGGCGGTCAGGATGAAGGGCGTTGAAAAGGTATGCCTGGTGACAGATGCGATGCCGGCGACCGGACTGCCCCCTGGTAAATATCAAATAGGTGGAGTTGAAGCCATAGTAGAAGGCGGGATTGCGCGCTTGCCTGATCACAGTGCTTATGCAGGCAGTGTTGCCACCATGGAAATATGCTTAAAAAATGCTGTCGTACAGATGGACCTCTCATTGAAAGAAGCTTTACGGATGGCTACTTTAACACCGGCCGAAATATTGGGCGTGAATGATAGCAAAGGAAGCCTTGAAAAAGGTAAAGATGCTGATATTCTGGTTTTGGATGAGCAAATGAATATCCATAAAACCATCATTCAGGGAAAAATAGATTACGAACGGTAATACGAACGGGAATATGATTAGCAAACAGAAATGGACTAGATCTTATGCCTGGACAGTAGTAGGAATTCTTTGGGTTGTTTCCCTGTTAAATTATCTTGACAGGTTATTGATTGCATCAATGCGTGACCCCATTAAAGAGAGTATCCCTATGACTGATGCTCAGTTTGGGTTGCTAACATCAGTTTTCTTATTGGTTTATGGGATACTGAGTCCTTTCGGAGGTTATTTCGCCGACCGGTATAGCCGAAAGATGGTTATTGTAATAAGCCTTCTGGTTTGGTCTGGTGTTACACTCTGGACTGGTTCTGTAAATTCCTTTGCAGAGATGCTTACGGCCCGTGCCATAATGGGCATCAGCGAAGCCTGTTATATCCCTGCAGCCGTAGCACTGATCATAGATTATCATAAGGGGCCCACCAGGTCACTTGCATCTGGCATACTTATGAGTGGTTTATATGCAGGAATGGCGTTGGGAGGGACTGGTGGATATATCGCAGAAATCTGGGGGTGGCGCTTTGGATTTCACTTGTTTGGCAGTGTTGGCATTGTTTACGCTTTCTTGTTGTTTTTTGTGTTAAAGGATGCCCCAAAAGAACTGAAGGTAAATAGTCTCTCAAAGGAAAAATCGGCTGAAAATCTGGGTGTCGATAAATTACGTATTCCTGAATTACTCAAGAACCTTTTCAGTTCCTTTTCCTACCGGATTATCTTAATATATGGCAGCCTGCTGGGAATGACTTTCTGGGTGATATATGCATGGCTACCCACTTTTTTTAAAGATGGATTCAACCTTTCTCTTGGGAAAGCTGGCGTTTCAGCCACTGCGTTTATACAGGTAGCCTCCTTTTTAGGTGTTATTGTGGGGGGATTTATAGCTGATCGCTGGTCAAGGAAAAACGTTAAAGCCAGGGTGTATGTGATGGCCATGGGATACATTATTGGGGGGCCGTTTCTATTTCTTATGGCTTCTACAGGCTTGTTTGGTATTGCCATTGCAGGAATTGTTATATTCGGACTGGCCAAAGGGTTTCATGATGCGAATTTCATGCCGGTTATCTGCCAGGTTGTTGATCAACGTTACAGGGCAACAGGATATGGAATTATGAGTTTTTTTAGTGTGATAGCCGGAGGAATTATGATCTATGTTGGGGGTGCATTGAAAGATGCCGGAATATCCCTGTCTGTCGTTTTTCAGATATCCGCAGCAGGTGTTTTATTATCAGGTTTGATTTTACTGGCCATACGTCCGAAAGCTGAATCCTGAGAAAGCATGATACTTTTATATTAATAAGATTTTAACAGAAAATTTATGAAAAATTTTATCACACTCTTTTTTGTGGCACTTGCCATATCGGCAAATGCACAAACCAATTCTATTCAAAAATCTGCCCCTCTTTCATCTGCAAGCCCTGAAAGTGTGGGTATGTCTACAGAAAGATTGAACCGCATTGATGCCATGTGCAGCGCATCTGTGAATGATGGGGAAGTACCAGGCATTGTAGCCCTGGTGGCACGAAATGGCAAGATCGTTTTTCATGAGGCATATGGAATGGCTGACAATCAGTCGAACAGAAAGATGAAGAAAGATGATATTTTCAGGATAGCATCTCAGAGTAAAGCCATTACTTCAACGGCTGTAATGATTCTCTGGGAAGAGGGGAAATTCAGGCTGGATGACCCGGTATCGAAATATATCCCCGAATTCGAGGGGGTGAAAGTATTGCAAACATTTAGATACAGTGATACTTCATGGACAGGGGAACCTGTTAAAAACCCAATTACCATCCGGCAACTATTGATACACACTTCAGGAATAGGCTATGGCGAAATCGACAGAGATGAGCGGATGAGAATGATATATGAAAAGGCAGGGATTAAAATTGCTTTTACAACGGAGGACGTTTCGATTGAAGAGAATATTAAAAAGCTGGCAAAATTGCCCCTTCATTTTGAACCTGGTACGGAATATAGTTATGCTATGGGATTGGATGTACTGGGTTATTTTATCGAAGTAGTTTCTGGGATGCCATTCGATGAATTCTTGAGAACCCGGCTTTTTGATCCCCTTGGCATGAAGGATACCTGGTTTTACCTTCCGGAAGATAAAACCGATAGGCTGGTGTCAGTCCAGCGTTCCGTAAAAGGCAAATGGGAGAAATACCCGGTGACATTTTACGATCCTGACTACCCGGTCAAGGGGGCGAGGGCATTATTTTCAGGTGGTGGAGGATTATGCAGCACGGCAGAGGATTATGCAACCTTTCTTCAAATGTATTTAAATGGTGGTGAGTTGAACGGAACCAGGATCCTAAGCCGGACGACGGTTCAAACCATCATGGGCAATCAAACCGGCAGTTTATTTGGAGATGGCATTGAGCATTATGGGCTGGCTTTTGGTGTTATTACCTCCTTTGGGCAGGATGCCGGAGGGCAGGGCAGTGAAGGTACTTTTTCATGGGGAGGTTATTTCAATACTGAATATTTTGCAGATCCAAAAGAACAAACCATCGGGGTCATTATGAAACAAACACGGGGGCCTGTCAGTGATGAAAGCAGCTGGAAATTCAAAATGCTTGTCAACCAGGCCATTGACGACTGATCCGGCATTAAAAAGGAAAAATTACTTTTTCCAATCGATGCTGAAATTGCTCTATTGATGGGTCGTGCTTAATATCCCAGGTGCGTTCTGCCAGAACCGCTATTGGAAGATCTATAAATTGGTCATACCAGTCATCCTCTTTGTCCTCAGCATCATTTGTCCACAGACACACCTTAAATCCATTGACGTTGGGATGGGTTTGCGGGGACCATTGTTCATAGATCTTTTTTGAGTCAAAATAGCCGTATTCTCCCGGTTTCCGGCCCATGCTGGGAACTACGTATAATGTTTCTTCTCCTTCTTCAGATGTAATAACGACATGGTACCCGTCAGCCAGAATATCCTCCAGCCGGGGTCGGTTCCACGCATTGATGACAATGTCTTTTGCCGGTTGAATACTCGTATTGTTCTGCCTGTTTTCATTCTGGCTGAAACGCCACCAGTTCCAAATCTGGGTCGTTTTCCCGTATGATTTTACCTGCTCGTTGATCTCATTTATGTAATCCACAAATACATCACCGGGATACTCGTATCCCATTTCTTTTGCCGCCAATACCAGTTCTTTACATGCGTATTTCTCTCTATCATATTGATATTCATCTCCACCAATATGGAAGTATGGGCCGTCAAACAAGGGTATCCATTCGTCAAGCAATGCTTTTATCCAGGACCTTACCTCCCGCCGGGTAATATCCAATGTCCATGCTTGATCTTCTAGAGGATATCCGGCTTTTTCCAATGAATATGTCTGCCACCAGGATGACCGCATGGATGGACATTCAAAACCGAGATAGGGATTGTAATCTGTAATGACTGTTGCATGGGCAGGGAGATCAATTTCGGGTACTACCATCACATGGTATTTTGCAGCGTAATCCAAAATTCTTCTTATATCTTCTTTGCTGTAAGATTGTTCAGCTGCCAATCCGGGGAATAATTCACTTTTTAGCCGGAATCCATTCCATTCTGTGAAGTGCAGATGGATAAAGTTCATTTTCATCCATGCCAGTTTGCGAATCAGGGTTTCAATGTACTCTATTTCAAAGTATTTCCTCCCCATATCGATCATAAAGCCTCTTTCAGCATATCGCGGGAAATCGTGAATAAAGCCTTTTTGTATTTTGTCGTCCTGTTCAAAGAGCTGCAATAGTGACTGCATACCATAAAAAGCTCCTTTTGTGGTTTTGGCTTTTACCAGCACCTGCCTGGAAATGTCCATTTGATAGGCTTCCGCACCGAGGCTTTCCTCATTTGTGTCAAGGGTGAATGCCAGGTCTCCTTTTTGAAATTCTCCCTCCACGACAGCCAATTCCATCCCGGTTAGCAATCCCAACTCTTTATTGAAAACCATTAAATCCTGTTCCAATTTCTTGTAGCTACCTGAATCGGCCACTATTCTCGAGGATGCAGTTAATTGAAATTTACCTTTATTTATCTGCACCTCCTGAAATCCGGGAACGACGTTGTACTGACCATAGATAAACACTGGCAGAAACAGGGAGAAGAAAATTGTGAACAATGGTTGTTTCAAATTGGCGATCTTTTATTATTCCTGAAACTCCAGGATCCCAAAGTATTCTGGCAAATGGAAATTAGGTGTGGGAAAATCAATCGGGGACCAGGTGAGCCAGTGGGGATGGGATGTTTTATCCGCACATTTATAGAAGTTTGCCCGCCATACAGATCCGGATTCAGGATTGGAAAATGAATGGTAATTACTCAGTACCGAGAAAGGGATCCTGTACTCAACAATCCATGTGGTATCTTCTACGATCTCAGGATCCACAATCTCAGGAAGGGTTGTTGCTACCTCCACCTGAGCAATGTGTTCCTCACTGATTAATGTCTGCTTGGTCCGGGGTTCCATCTGGTGGTGAAATAACATGGTCCCACCGCAATTCATTTCCAGGTTGAAATATCCTTCCTTAATTCCGTCTTCCGGGGAGAAGAAAAACTCCACACAGCTATCCAGATATACCGGGCCCTGGTTTTTTCCGGCAACGGCTCTTACATACCTGTCTTCCACCCTGAATATAACATAGATCGCAGTATTGTCATAAGCTACTTTTGCCTGGGTGAATGGAAAATGTTCCGGCTTATCTCCCATAAACTGTTTTATTTGAATGGGTTCAATCCCGCTCCAGGGCATTTTGTCCCAGACTGCATTTATCTCAGGTTGTTCACTTAATTTTTGAACCTTGTATTTTGAAGCCATATCGTTCTGATTACCAGTGCACATTTGCACCAAAAAACTAATTAATAAAAAACTGATTACTTTCATAATACCGACTAATATAGTGAATATTACAAAAACATCTTATCTTGAAACTTATACATTTTTAGGTGCCTTATTAAAAAATTTGCCATGTTACAAAAGTTCTATACATATCAGATCTGCATGATGTTCTGCCTGTTCCTTTCTGGCGGGCAGGTGATCCATGCGGAGTTGAACCATCCTCCCGGAACAGATAGATCCTACCTGTCATTTGTCCGGGAATGTCTGGATCTTCTTATGGCTCATGGAACAGATACCTATGGACCGGAACATACCCCCATCCTGGTCAGTATCCTGGACGTTGAATCCAGGATTTCTCCAGAGGACCCACTTGAACTTGATGAAGCCTGGCGTGTCACCCGGCGGGAGCGGCGCAATCCCGCCGGGGCCAACTTGCTCTCGGATAATGCCCTGTTGAGAACCATGGTTAATTTATCCCAGATCACAGATGATGGTAGCTATGAAGAATTTGCCAACAGATATGCAGACTACTACCTGCGTAATCTTGTTGATACCAGTGGATTGTTCTGGTGGGGATGGCACCGCCATTACGATGTGTTCAAGGATAGTATGGATGGACATGAGGGGAACCACCATGAGATCCATGCCATTAACTGTATCAATTGGGAGTATTTATGGCAGCTTAACGAGGAGGCTGTTAAAAAGGAGATAAAAGCCCTATGGCAATGGCATGTGATCAATAAGCAAACCGGGGAGATAAACCGCCATGCTGATGGCCTGCAGGGTTGCGATTTCAGTATGAGCAGTGGTGCCATCTTGGAAGCTTTCTCTTTCCTGTACACCAAAACAAAGCAGAGGGTTTGGCTGGACCGGGCAAGACTGCTTGCTGATTATTACTGGGCAAGGAGGAATACCGAAACGGATCTGTTCCCTGAACGGCCCAATGCCGGAGTGGATAGATTTGACGGAAGCAGTTTTGTGACAAGCATTTCTGGACTTTACTGTCATTCCTTGCTGAAAGCATATGAGATGACCCGAGAGATTGTCTTCAAAGATCAGGCAATTGATATTCTAACAGCCTATGCACTATATGGATTTGACGAAAAAACCGGCATGTTCTGGGGGGCACTCCAGTTGGACGGCACACCGCTGCCAGGTCCCAGGCTCCAGGATGACTATGCCCAATATGAACCCCGCGGACATCTGGACCTGTGGGAGCCATACGTAGCAGGCTACCAGTATGCCATTTATACGGCACAGGCTTATGCATATGCATACCAGCTATGCAAGGAACCGCTCTTCTTAACAAGCGCTGAACGATTTGCTGACTGGATCATACAAAGCCCTCCGGGAAGCCCGGAAACAGAACAAACATGGTACCGTGAATATTCGGAGAAATTTGGTTACAAGGGTACCTATGCCGGAAAGTACGGGAGAACGATCTCGTTCTGTATCCATATGTTTATCATAACCAGGGAAAATAAATATCTGGAAGAAGCGAAAGCAATAGCTGACATGGCCATTGACAAACTATACTACAAGGGGCTTTTTCGGGGACATCCTGCCAAGCCTTATTATGAAGCTATGGATGGCGTGGGCTATTTGATGTATGCCTTACTGGAACTCGACCTGGTATTGAAAGATCCGGAACAAGTATTATCCGATCAAGCCATCCTGTTTGGAAAGGGGAATCCTAAAAGGGTTATGGCCCTGGATAACTGGTAGGCTTACAAATGTCATGACTTTCCCTGACATCCGGCAACCAGGTGTTCAGGATATACTTACAATTGACCACCTTTCCTACAAAATCCAGCGGGAAATAATAATAGTGATTAGAAGCTTCAAATCCTATGCGGGAGTCTTCTTTGCTGATCAGGTATATCTGCCTGGCCAACTGCAACTCGTCTTTGGCAATATCTTCTATGACCTTTATATTTGTCTCCACCTCATTTTTTTCCAGTTCCCCGGATCGAAGGCTGTCCCGGGCCATTATAAACCGGATCTGGTTGGAAACGCTTTTAAAATGGATCCAGGCCGTTGTGGCAAACCGGTAGTCTTCAAGTGCATTATTCTTTTGTTCAGGGTTTTCTGCTTTTTCCATGGCGGTCTTAAAATAGGGAAGGCCTTTCTCCCATTCATCAGACAGTTTTACAAACTGGTCTGCCAGTATCCTCACTGGATAAACGCCCCGCCATTGTTCCAGATCATCAAAGGGGAAACCAAGCATGGTCGCCGTTTTCCCGGTTGCATCAGGATAAAAAGGATTGAATACACCATATGACATTGGGGCAGTATAAACACTGAGACCATATGGAAATTCAGTAAATGCAGAACTGAATGTAGCCCAGGCTTTAATCACCTCAGGAGCCGATGCTTTTCCGTATCTTTTGTTGGCTATTTCCAGGAGGGATTGATCCAAAGTTTGGGAGGGATGGTCCTGGATATATTTAACCAGTTCAAGGTTAGGTGAAGGATATCCGCCGAGGGACCAGCTGAGCATCAGTCCATCTACATTTGCTTTCTGAAGATTTTTAATGTGTTGCCCAATCAGGTTCATGACTGGTAAATATGGAATGGCAGATAATTCCCAGGTGTTGTTTACCTGAACCTTTGCCATTGTTTTCAGGTCCCGGTTTTTTGCCAGTTCCCACAACCGGAGCGCTCTTGGTCCCGGTCCAACTGCAGAAATTGAATATTCACCGACGGTTGTTTTGACACCTCCACGATGAAGGGGCAAACTCCATTCGCTCACACTCATATGGTAAACATTATCGGGCAGTTGTTCAATGACGTCGGCAGCCCAGCGGTTTTTCCCCCAGGCTGTACCATCAGGCCATCCCCAGTCCCACACTATCACTTTGGCATCCGGATTACCTTCCCAAACCCCATCTGCAACAACCTTATTGATTTCTGCAATTACTTCTGCAGGCTCCCGCTCTGAACAACGCGGGCATTTGTCCCCATGTTGTTTTGACCAACAATGGGTAAGGTTTTCAGAACCTGATATGGTGAAAACCCCTCCAAGCTCAGGAACATTGGTAAAAACATTTGTCAGGGATTCCTTAACCCATTGACGAACCAGGGGAACGCTGGTACATAGAGTGCCAAAACCATTATTGTCATGATAGCCCAGCAAATCTTCCCGGTCCTGGAAGAATGATGGAGGCATGGCTCTTGGTTCATTCATGTACAGATATATTTTTATACCATATCTATCCGCACGCTCTGCCAGTTTGCGTAGGTTTGCCAGGCGTATTTCATGGTCCTTGCCAAGTTGTGGGAAGATTTTACTGGATGTTAATTGATGTAATACTACATGGAGCCAGACACCATTGATCCCCTGTTTGTTGAGACGTTGAAGCAAGCCGTCCGGAAAGGGATTGAGATCAGGGTGCAGCAGAGGATCGCCAAAGGGTGCAAAATAGGAATAAATATACCTTATGGCTTCATCTGAATCATTTTTGGAAGATAAACCAATGTCATAGGTTTCATCCATGATTGATAGATGCTGGATAAATGCAAACCGCTCTTCCTGTGGTTTATTTAGTTCCTCGCCAAAATTCTCTTCAACGATTTTTTTTATTTCGGCACAGCGTTTTTCGATATACGGGCCTGGAGGGAGGTATTGAAGGGGAGGACAGACCGGTTTCATTCCGCCTACTTTAACCCAGAGAAAATCGTCATCCCTCATGGTTTGATCCAATTGTTCAGCATTCCAATCCAATAAAATCAGCATCTGCTCGTAGCTGATCAGGTGCCAGTTGCGGCGTATTATTGAGATATATCCGCGTTGTAGAAATTCCGGACCTGGTTTGCGGTGAGGCGGAAGACCCATGGCCTGGCCGGCTTCCCGAACATTTTCTGTTGTCGTATCCAATACTTTTGCCATTCGGTCAAGGGATACAGACTCCCAGTTGTACCAGATAAATGCATGCATCCGGGATGGGAAATATGGGTATAATTTCTCGGACGAGGCGGTATGTATGGCTGATTGAACCGGCATTAAAACTGAGATGGAAAGGAACATAAGAAGCAGGATTCGCATGAAGCAATGTGATTTAGACATTTCCGTTAAATTTTGATAAATTTAAAGAATAATACATGTGGATGAAAAAACTTTGGATGAAAAACAAACTACTTCTTTTCCTGGTTTTCCTGCTTATACAAATTTCACCGTTGCAGTCCCAGGACGACGTCACATTATTTAATTACTGGCAGTACTATTCGGATGCTGAAAATGCCTTGTATAAATATTTCTGTTCAACCGCGTTTCAGCAGCTGGAAGAAAGGAAAAGGCTTATAGATGGACTGCAATCGGAGGGGGACTGGATAAATCGACAGTCGTATGTCCGCGAGAAACTACTTGATATAATTGGCCCATTTCCTGAAAAAACACCTTTGAACATACGTATCACCGGGGTGATTCAAAGGGATGGTTACCGGGTTGAGAAGTTGATTTATGAGTCACTCCCGGGATACTATGTGACCGCTGCTTTATTTATTCCTGAGAAGATACAGGGCAGGGCTCCGGCCATTTTAAATCCGATAGGGCATAGCACGATGAGTTTTCGAAGGGATATCTACCAGCATACCATCATCAACCTTGTGAAAAAGGGATTTATCGTGTTGACCTATGACCAGGTCGGACAGGGTGAGCGCTTACAATATTATGAGGCAGCATCGGGAAAGTCCAGGTTCGGTTCCACCGATGAACATTCTTACCCAGGAGCTCAATGTTTTATATCAGGGTATTCCCCTGCAAAATACTTTATCTGGGATGGTATCCGTGGCATTGATGTTTTGTTGTCGAGAAAAGAAGTGGATCCGGACAGGATTGGACTCACGGGACTATCAGGAGGGGGTACATCGACAGCCTTTATCGGGGCCATTGATGAGAGGATTCTTGCCGCTGCTCCGGAATGTTTTATTACCAATTTCAATTATCTTCTGAAAAGCAGGGGGCCGCAGGATGCTGAGCAAAATCTTTTCCAGTTTTTATACCAGGGTCTTGATCATCCTGATCTCATAGAAGCCAGGGCTCCGAAGCCAACCTTAATCAGCAGTACAACCCGTGACTTTTTTAGTATACAGGGAGCCCGTGAAACATTTAAGGAAGCCGGAAAGGCTTATGCCGCTATGGGGGTAGAGGGCAATTTGCAGATGACAGAAGAAGATTATGTTCATGGCTTTACAAGGAAAAACAGGGAAGCCATTTATGCCTTTTTTCAGCAGCATCTTGATCATCCTGGCGATGCAACTGACCAGGATGTAGAGACCATACCAGTTGAAGAATTCTGGGTTACAGAAACAGGCCAGCTTGCCACTTCATTAAAAGGTGAGACGCTCTATTCCCTGAATAAAAAGATTGTTGAGAAACAGGTGTCGGCGCTCGAGTCTAAACGTGCCAACAACAAAGAACATATATCCGGAATTAAGGATGAAGCTGCCCGGATTTCTGGATTTTCATTCCCGGTGTTTAGCGATGACAATATTTTTTCAGGACGATATGTGAATGCAGAATATAAGCTGGAAAAATACCTGATATCGGGAAGTGGTGAATATATGATCCCCCTGGCTTTGTTTATCCCTTCTGAAAACAACAAAAGAGAGTCCATCTTATTGTTGCATGAGAAGGGGAAGAATTTTGCGGCCAACATGGACAGCCTGGCAAAGCGGCTTGTAGGGGAAGGCTATACTGTATTGATCGGAGATCTGCCAGGGATAGGGGAATTGGGACCAGGATACCTGAAAGGAGATGCTTATATTGAAGATGTTTCATATAACCAATGGTTTGCAGGTATTCTGACCGGAAAATCCATTGTTGGACTAAGGGCAGAAGATATAACAAGGATGGTACACTTTATTAAAAAGAATCTTCCTGATAATAATTACCTATCAGCCATTTCTGTTGGTGTACTCGGGAGTGAAATCCTTCATGCTGCTGTCTTCGATGGCAACATTCAGAAAGTATGCCTGCTGGAACCATTTTTAAGTTTTGCTGAAATTGCCCTTACCCAAAAATATTCACCTGGATTTATTCCTTCCACAGTAGCAGGAGCCATAGAAGCTTATGATCTGGCTGACCTTATGGCTGCATTATGCCCGCGCAAACTGCTGATCATTAATCCACTATCAGGAAATGAGGTCAAGGCAGATGAGAAAATGGCGGAGGAGAACCTGTCCTATCCAGAAAGTGCATATTCTCAAAAAGGTAAAAGTGAACATTTCAGCTTTATCTGCAGGAAGGAAAATCCACAGGTTATCGATGAAATACTAAGTTGGTTAAACAAGTAATGAAATAATTAGGCTATGAAATACTTCGGCATAAAAGAGATCTTCCTTTTAATGGGTGGTTTGCTGTTTCTCGTTGGACTGAATGCCAGGGCTGCGGATTTTGGATATATGCTTGGTTCTGATGAGTCTTGCGATGTATGGTGGGCGGAAGGATCCTACAAAATAATGCGGAACGATCCAGTTCCTGCCGGCAAAGTTTTTCCATTGCAAATATTTGCGGCAGCAAATGAATTTGAATCTGTGCAGGTAGTTGTGCTTCCTCATAAATCTATGCATGGTTTTACGATTAAAACGGAAGAACTGAGATCCGGAGCGGGTGCCACAATTTCGGAAGATCAAATTACCCTGAGGAAAGTAGAATACATACATGTGGTCCGGCCAACGGATGATTATGGAAAACCGGGTTGGTACCCGGATCCTTTGCCCTTGTTAAAGGAGCCCATAGACCTTCAGACAGGTAAAAACAACCCATTCTTCATTACTGTGAAAGTTCCGGCAGATGCAATCCCCGGAGAATACACCGGTTCGATAAAGCTGATCGCAGGTGAGTGGAGTAGGGAAATACCTGTTTCTGTACAGGTCTGGAGTTTTTCAGTCCCCGAAAAGTCAAGCATCCGTTCTTCTTTTGGCATGGGTACAGCTATGATCCGGGACTATCATAATCTCGAGTCAGATGCAGAACTGCGGGAGGTGACCGATAAATACTACAACATGATGGGTGATTATAAAATTGCCCCTACTGCTCCATTCAGCCTTTATCCGATGATATTAAAAATTGATGGATTGGAATGGACCGGTGGTGTTTTTACCGGTAATGAGGTACATACAGGGGAAAAGGCCCTCGAAGTAGTGGACAATGATGTGGAGGCCAATACCGAAGCCTATACCAAAACATTGATAGAAGTGCAGCATAGCGGGACCTTTGAGCTCACATGGTATGCCCGGACTGCCCAGCCTGAGCAGAAATATTGTGTACTTGTGAAATGTTACGATGCCAACCAGCAGACAATGCTTTTTGAGAACAGAATCGAAGAATTCACAGGCCATGGCCAATGGGAAGCCGATACCTTGAAGATCAGGCCGTTCCGGAAAGAAGTCAGGTATGTGACCATACACCTGTTCCCGGTATTCCGTAGTAATTCAGGGCATTTTACCGGGACCGCCTGGTTTGACGATATCCAATTCTTCAATGTGGACAAGGGTATAAATCTTTTACCCCAGGGTGATTTTGAGTTGGATCCTGAAGACCTGGATCTGGATGTTGATTTTACAGATTTTGATATGGCAGGCGAAAAATACCTGGATGAGCTGGGTTTCAACGCTTATCATTTACCCTTGCAGGGATTGCCTCATGGCAATTTTCATGCACAGAGCAGGGGGGTATTCGGAGGATTTGCTCAGGGAACGGTTGAATACGGTTATTTAATGAAAAAATACCTCTCAATGGTTCAGGATCATCTTGAAGAGAAGGGATGGTTGGGGAAGGAATATGTATACTGGTTTGATGAACCCAACACCGAGAATTACCCCTTTGTCCGAGAGGGGATGGAGATTATTCACCGCTCGGCTCCTAAGATCACCCGGTTCATTACCGAACATCAACCTGGTCCGGATATTATGGACATCACAGATATCAGTTGTACCGTGATCGGAAGGCTGGATGAAGAAATCATCAGAGACCTGGTGGCACAGGGAACGGAATTCTGGTCATATGTCTGTTGTTGTCCAAAGGCACCTTACCTGAGCCTGTTTATTGACCACGATGATATCAACATGAGGATGTGGCTCTGGTTATCATACAAATATCAACTGACCGGTATTCTAATCTGGTCGGCAAATTACTGGAATTCCAGTACCGCATCCCCAAACGGATTTATGCAAAATCCATGGGAGGATCCCATGTCATATACCGTGGGTTACGGTTTGCCTTATGGAAAACAAAGTGGATGGGGTAACGGGGATGGCCGGTTTTTTTACCCACCAAACAGGGATCCTGGCGACCGGTCCAGGAAATATCTGGATGGCCCGGTTCCCTGCTTACGACTGGAAAAAATTCGTGACGGTATAGAGGATTATGAGTATTTGCGTTTACTGGAAAAAGTTGCCAATGAGGATGGCGGAAAGCGTAAAAAACTTATCAAAGAAGCTCATAAATTACTTAACTTACCTGCATCATTGGTTAGCGGACCAACAGAATATGACAAGGATCCGCAATCCCTTATCCAATACCGGAATAAAATCGGAGAACTGCTAAACACTTTTTATAAATAAATTAAGTCATGAAAATGAAAAAATCTTCCAGAAGAAAATTCATTGTTAACGCATCCGTGGGAACAGCCGGCGCCTTACTTGCTTCCAGGGTACCTGTTTTCGGAAATTCAAATTTTGTTATGGACGCTGAACTGGCGATCAAGGGAGGTAGCCCTGTCAGGACAGATAGCTGGATGAAATGGCCGGTATGGAACAAAGATGCTGAGGCACCGGTATTATCGGTCCTCCGGAGCGGAGATTGGTACAGGGCCAGGGGTACCAAAGTCGACGAATTTGAAACAGCCTATGCCAATCTTATTGGAGCCAAACGGGCCCTTGCCACGGCAAGTGGGACCACCGCATTAGAAACCGCCCTTCATGTGCTGGGAGTTGATGCAGGCGACGAGGTCATCACATCACCCTATACTTTTATCGCCACCTATAATGCAATTTTCAACCAGAAAGCCTTACCTGTTTTTGCGGATACCGATCAGGAAACGTTTACCATTAATCCGCACAAAATTGAAGAGAAGATTACGGATAGGACCACAGCCATCCTTCCTGTTCATATCCTCGGTTTGCCCTGTGATATGAATCGTATCAATGCCATTGCAAAGAAAAATGATCTCGTTGTCATTGAAGATGCCTGCCAGGCCTGGCTGGCTGAATACGATGGTAAAAAATGTGGGACATTGGGAGACCTTGGATGTTTCAGTTTCCAGAACTCCAAACATATCCCCTCAGGGGAAGGTGGAGCGGTCACAGGGAATGATGACGATATTATGGACATGTGTTTTTCATATCATAACTGTGGAAGGGCATATGGTAAAAACATAGATGAATTCAGGGGTTACCCTTTCCGTGGAGGGAACAAAAGAATGATGCAATACCAGGCAGTTATTTTAATGTCCCAGATGGAGAGGGCCAGAAAAGACGCGGATAAACGACTGGAGAATGCTTTGTATCTGAACTCGAAAATAAAAGAGATCCCAGGGATTTTACCCTATAAATTGGCAGATGGAGCAGACAGGTCGGCTTATCACCTGTACCCTTTCCGCTATAAAAAGGAATATTTTGATGATTTGCCAAGGGCTAAATTCCTAAAAGCATTGTCTGCAGAAGGGATTCCCTGCTCCGGGGGGTATGGACCTCAATATAATGACGGTTTGATGGAGGAAGCTTTGAGCTCTAAAGGGTATAAAAGATTGTTTTCAAAGCAAAGACTGGATCAATACCGGGAGGAACTAAAAAATCTTCCTGATAACGAGCAGTTATGCAAGGAGGCTGTCTGGTTTTCTCAGAGCATGTTGCTGGCTGAACGCACAGATATGGATGACATCGTAAATGCCATTCAGAAAATTTACGACAATCGGAAGCAATTGCTTTAGGAATTAGCAGTTCCTATTTTTTCAACCACCTGTCAAACCAGTCAAATGCATCTTTCTGCATTTTGGCATCCAGTTTATGGGGACCCGGATAGAATCTGCCATCATAATGGTCAGCTACCCCGGCCTTGGCATATAGTTCCTTCAGGATCTGGTCAGCCCGGGTCATGCCATCCATGGTATAAAGACCATCATCGATGTCGTTAAGCGTCATGGTTGGTAAGGGTACGCGCAATCCCAGGATCTCTGGAAAATCCATGTACCTGGGCAGCAGTGGAGTATAGGTCATCCAGGTATGGGTATAGGACTTATTCAACAAAAAGTCATCCCAGGTGGTCATAAATCCTGCACATACAGCACACTTTATACGGGGATCAGTACCTCCAAGGTAAACCGTCCTCAGTCCCCCGCCGGAAAGTCCCCCGCATCCAATCCGGCCGGGATCAACATCTGGCCGGTTACTGAGTACATCCAGGGCTTTTATATCTTCAGCCAGAAAAACCCCAGGCCAGGTTGTACCACCGCAGAATAAGGATTTGGACATGATATCTTCATGTGCTCCGGCCCATGCATTGTATGCTTCAATATTTTTCGGATTTTCCGGATCAGCGTCAGACTTCCCATCTACATTATTCGGTCCCCATTCAACGCCTGCCATGTCCTTATAGAATACTCTGCGGCTGGCAAAAGCGAACGCATCATGGACCAGTACAACATATCCCCGTTTGGCAACTTCATTCGCCCAGGCAAGTCCTTCATATGATTCTTCCTGGTGAGCTATCACAAAATCAGGAGGGCTATCCGATGTGCGGGTGATTTTTCGTTTCCCCAGGTATTTATTACCACCATGGTCATGGAGTCCCAGAATAGCTGGCAATGGACCCTTTGCCCCCTGCGGTTTCAATAAAATGGCTTCTGTTGGCCTCCCGTACGGTAACTGCCAGCTTATCTCTTCGATATCAAGGCCATCATGGACGTACTTTTTATTCAGGCTTACATCGGGAACACCTCCTGCATCAGGCATAGCCACCAATTCAAGCATTTTTTCCCTGGCCATTTTTCTCCATTGTTCCAGGTCAGTCCATTTTCTGTGTCTGAATGACAGTGGTGCAGGATCTTCGATTAATGAGGCTGCCCAGGGACCGTAATGGCCAATGAGACTTTGTTGTTTTTCTGAAAGCTCCATAATTGTTGGTTTACTAATTAGATCCAAGGGAAGGGGAAGAAATGGAAGACTTCCAATGGTTGCAGCAGATTTTATAAATTTCCTGCGAGAACTAATCCCAGATTTTTCCATTATTAAAATTCTTAACAGTAAATTTGTGTATGAAGATAAATTAAATATCACCTAATTGAAAATGTAATGACGAAACGTGATATAGTAAAAACGGTGCTGGAACATAAGAGACCACCTTATGTTCCCTGGCATTTCGGGTTTACGGTGGAAGCAAAGCAAAAACTGATGGATCATTACGGTTCGGAAGACATCATGGATATCACGGGCAACCATATGTTGGTACTGGGTGATGAAATTGGATTCTTTGAAGATATAGGGAATGACCGTTTCAAAGATTTTTTTGGTGTAACTTGGGATCGCTCCATAGATAAGGACATTGGAAATGTGGAAGGCCAGGTATTGCCACAACCCACACTGGCCCGTTACGATTTTCCGGATCCCCTGGCGGACCGTTATTTCAGTGATATTCCAGGTCTCCTGGAAAAATACCCGGACCGGTTCCGATTATTCGAGATCGGCTTTTCGATGTATGAAAGGGCCTGGACCTTGCGGGGCATGGAAGCATTGCTTATGGATTTTGTAATCAATCCGGATTTCGTGCATGAATTGATGACTGCCATATGCGATTACAACATCACACAGATAAAGCAGGCGCTCAAATTCGATATCGATGCTGTCAAATTGGGAGATGATTGGGGACAGCAAAGAGGGCTGATTATGGGGCAGGAATGCTGGAATGAATTTATCAGACCCTATTTGGCCAGGATTTTCCAGGTTGTAAAGGATGCAGGCAAGTTTGTATTCATACACTCCTGTGGAGACGTAGACGAATTATTTGACCCCCTCGTTGAAATAGGATTGGATAATTTTAACCCCTTTCAACCTGAGGTTATGGATATCTACCAATTACTGCCCTCCTACAGGGGACGATTGTCATTTCACGGTGGCTTATCCACCCAGCGCATACTTCCTTACGGATCTGTTGATGATGTAATGAAAGAGAGTGACAGGTTGCTGGAATTGGGTAGAGATGGAGGATATATATTTGCCCCTTCGCATGATGTAGAAGGGGATGTTCCGCTTGAAAATATGCTGGCTTTTATGGATAAGGCTAAAAACCAGGATGGATATAAACACTAAAAACATACAAAATGAAAACAAGATCAACCAACATCGGACGAAGGGAATTTTTTAACAAAGGCGTTAAAGTCGCAGCAGCTACGACTCTGATCTCTCCTGTATTACAAGGGAGTACGGCAGATGCTGCCGAGATGAAAGAACCTTTCAAATCTCAAGAATTACCAGATTTTTTGATTGATTCACATATCCATTGCGGAAGCACAGAAAAATGGGTCGAAGATATGGTGCGGATTTACCGGCCATATAATGCGATGGCCTGTGTACTGACCTGGAGGGAAGATATGGATCTCATGGTTGAAGCCATTAAAACTTATCCTGATGTATTCATTGGGTACGGCCGGGTAAACCTGGATGATCCAAATGCCATACGGGAGATTGAAGAGTTTAAGAAGGCTGGATTTGTCGGCATGAAGTTTCACAGTCCCCAGAAAAACTTTGACGACCAGACTTATTTCCAGGCCTACAGGTTATGCGAAGAATATAAGTTGTACCTGCTTTTCCATACAGGCATTTCCAGCCGGTATGCCAGTGATGAGCCAGCCTGGACATCATCATCACGTATGCGGCCAATGTATCTGGACACATTATGCAGGGCATTCCCGAGGATAAAGATACAGGGAGCACACCTGGGAAATCCCTGGTATGATGAAGCAGCCGAAGCGGCACGCTGGAATGCCAACCTGTTCTTTGATGTAACGGGATCAACCCTGTTTAAATTCATAAAACTTGGCCGGCTGGAAAGAATGAGCGAGATCCTCTGGTGGTCAGACCAGGAGGGAGAAAACAACCCACATACCTTAAAGGGTGGTCCCGCTGCCTGGGAACATATTGTATTCGGCACGGATGAAACCCCGGAAGGGCTTCCCGGCAACATTGAGCGTTTTTCTATGATGCTGGACGCCAATAATGTTTCAGCGGCAAGCAGGAAAAAAATGTGGGGGGGGACCATGGCCGAAAATCTCGGGATAGACCCTGAAACACACAGATTCATTTAAATAGAAGGAGCATTCTATATGTTAAGAACCTTTATTGTCCTACTGGTTTCATGTATTATTTTACCTACCCTTTATGCTTCCGGAGAAAGGACTTTCAGGGGGCGGATTCTAAGTGCTGAATCCGGTCAATCCCTTGCCGCCACAGTATCGGTAACAAATGGCGATGGAATGGATATCAGCCTTGATGGAGAGCATGAATATGTGTACTACCTGGGTAAAAAACGATGGTATGTCGACGGTACATTCAATGTTTCCACCACTGAAGACAGCCTGTATATTGAGATCCGGCATGGACTTGAAACTTATCCCCTTAATGATATTATTGACCTGTCTGATCCTGATATTTCAAAGGTTAAGGAATATAGATTGAAACGCTGGATCAATATGCCTGAATTGGGCTATTACAGTGGCGATACACACGTCCATTTTCTGGAGACCTCCTCAGCACATTTGCAGATGCGGGCAGAAGACCTTCATGTTGTCAACCTGCTGACCAGTGATTTTACGTATGACAGGGAGAAATTTACAGGTGAGCTTGATAAGGTTTCAACACCGGATCATCTTGTTTACGTGGGCCAGGAAATACAGGGACTGGCAGTTGGGGCATGTATGTTTGTTGGGATTAAAAAAGATTATTGAACCCTATGCCTATTTCGGCGGGCAGTTAAACTTTATGGGTCCCAAAAATCCTCATCTTTTGCTGTCCCCAAGGGTGAAGGAATCCCAAAAACATGAGGCCACAACTGTCTGGGCTCATTTTTCCAACCTGCCGGGATTGGAATCTGCCATAGCTATTCCTCTTGGCTTGATTGATGCCCTTGAACTGATGACCTATGATGATCCGATAAAATTGCCCAGCCACTGGACGCCCTGGGATTATTCAGGAATGTCTCAGACAGATTTTACGGTCATGCGGGGCATGGACCTGTACTATCAATACCTGAATGCCGGGTTCAGGCTTCCACTTACGGCTGGTTCGGATAAAATGGGAGAAGATATTCCGGTTGGCAGTAACCGGCACTATATATACCTGAAGGGGGAAGCAAATTATGACAAATGGATAGAGGGACTCAAATCCGGAACGGGATTTATATCAAATGGCCCGATGTTGAGATTTAGCGTGGATGATCATCTTTCAGGCGAGACTGTCCCTTTTGAAGGAGAAAAAACAGTTAGGGTCAATCTAGAAGCCAAATCATTACACCCTTTCGGGAGGCTGGAAATTGTTGTCAATGGCAAAGTCGTAAAATGGGAGATTCTGCCTGATTACTATACACAACGCGACATCTATTCAGTGGATGTAGAGGTGGATGTTACATTGTCAGAAAGCGCCTGGATTGCAGGACGGGTAACCTCTCAGAATACACCGGGAATGTTGCCGAGAGGCTTAACGGTATTCGCCCATTCCAATCCTGTATATTATTTGCATAATGGAGAATCCATCCATGTCGAAAAATCAGTAGCATACCTGAAAACCTATCAAAAGGCTGTTCGAAACTGGATTGAATTGTTTTCAGAATTTGGCAGTGAAGCTGAAAAAGATGAAGCGAGAATGTATCTTGAAGAAGCTGAGCAAGCCCTTAATAACAGACAATAATAATCTCATTTTACCATGGAATTGAAAAAAAAATCTCTCAGCTTGTTTTATAGCGTTGTTCTTATTTTTTGTAGCATGCGATAACAAGGACTTGTCACAAGTTTCATTCGATATTGATGATGCTGGCATACACTTTAAGAACAAGAATATCCATCTCACTTTCGATGACCTCATGTATTGTAAAGTTGAATTCGAGGTTGATGGAAATGTGCTATCAATGAACCACTCAAGCAAAACTGCACCGGATCCTGTACCCTCTCATTATATTGTTCTGGATGATCAAGTCTACAAGAATTTCAAAATTTCCTCCCATGTATTTCTTGATATTGAGGATCCTGAATACGGGCCAGGTAAGAGATTGACTTTGAACGGGAGTGAATCCCAAATTGAAAGATCACTGCACATTGAGATGTATGAACAATACCCTGATGTTGCGGTGAGCTGGTGTACTTATACAAACCATACTGGTAAAGATCTAAAGATAAACAGGGTATTCTATAATTATTACCGGGTGGACCGGAAATTGACCAATCCAGGCGCCAGAAGCTATGATTTCCGCTATTTGCAGCCCCTCAATAAGCAATGGGGTGAGACTTGGACAAATGTTGGCATTACAGACACTACCAATGAGGATTTTATTATTCCCGGTTCCGGAAGTAACCTTTCGGGCATACCTTTTATCGATGTATGGGGTCCTGAAATGGGGATGGCCGTATTTCATGTTGAAGGGATTCCACGCTTCCATCATATTGAATTAAAAACTGGCGGGGATGGAATGGTAGGTATGGGTTTTAAGGATGTGCCTGAAGATAGTTACGGCCAGCTTCCTGAGGTTCTGAAGAACGATGCTTCATATACAACCTGGAAAAGTGCTGTCTGTACCCATCAGAATGATTTTTTCATACCAGGCCGCCGGTTTGGACAATTTCTTAATGGTGCCTTAAAAAAAGAAGGCCGCAGTGGATGGCCAGCTGAGTATCCCGACCAGGCTTATGAACCCTACTGGAAAACCTGGGGGATGAACAGCCTGGGTGGCACAGGGGAGTTCACCATACAAGAAGTCAGGGACAAAATGGACGAGTTGGCTGATTACGGATTTACAGCTATTATGCTGGATGACGGCTGGTTTGATATGGTTGGTAAATGGGATCCCGATCCGGGAAAGTTCAACAGTGAGCAGGCATTTATTGATTTTGTCCGGGAGGCTCACAAATCCGCAATGGGGGCAGCACAAAGATAAATCCTTTAAAGTCTATTTATGGTTTGACCTGCTGGGGACAAATACAGCGGAAGGCTTAGAACACCTGTTGGTTAAGAATAAGGATGGCAGCCTCTACCAGAGCCAGCAGTCCAAATTCACCTTTTGTCCCTCCAGCCCCCAGTTTTAAGCTTTGCCAGGGATACACTCCTTGAAAAGATCATCCACAAGTGGGATATAGATGGATTATATACTGACTGGGCGGACCAGAACCCCTTGCCCTGCTTTGCTGAAAGCCACCATCATTCCTCTTCGTCTGAAAGTGTTGAAAATAACTACCTCGCTTTTAAATTAATGCATGAAAAGATCATGGGGTTAAAGCCAGAGAGCGGATGGACAGGGATGTGTGCCTGTGCTTCGGTACACGATGTTTATCAGTACCCGTATTATTTTCTGGGAGATGCTTCAGATCCTACTTCAAACAAGCAAGTAAGATGGAGAATCAGATGGATGAAGGCGTTCAGGGGACCAACAGCGCCTGCCGGTGATGGCTATGTTGACAAAATGGACTATAATAATATAGCGGGTGAACCGGCCATGAGTGTAGCCACCGGAAGTGTCATCACTTCTATTCGCTGGAATGTGGACGAACTGGGTGGGGCTGATCATGCGCGAAAATGGATGGACCTTTATGTTAGTGAAGAGCTCTACCGCGGGAGAGTGCCTGGGATTATATGATATTGAATACCATAAACCTGAAGGATATGTAATCAGGAAAGATAATGGTACTGTGTATTATGCCTTTTTTGATGAACAAGCATTTGATAAGGAGATTGAACTAAGGGGATTGGCCAAGGATGTGGAATATGAAGTAATTGAATATGATACAGGGTCCAGTAAGGGAAAGGTTAGTGGGAGCAGATACCATCTTTCACATTACCTCGAAACCTGGCAATGACCAGGGAGAACAGGTCTTTTATTATGTAATGAAATGCATACCACTTCCATAAAAAAATTGGTTTAATGAAATCTCAATTCCTCTCAATCACTGGTCTTTGGATTATTCCTTGTAGCCGGTTGTGGTCAGGCGCCTGAGTTTTATGTTTCTCCATCCGGAAATGATTCAGATCCTGGAACCAGGGAAGAACCATTTGCTTCCATTGAAAAAGCCAGAGAAACTGTTCAGTCCACACTTCAGTCAAAACAGCATGATGACATAAGGGTATACCTTGATGGTGGCATTTACCAGGTTGAAAAACCGATTGTTTTTAAACCGGAGGATTCAGGCCAGGAAGATTTGAAAGTGATTTACAAAGCCATGGAAGGAGAGAAGCCAATTATTTCAGGAGGGATTCAGATCAATAACTGGGAACAGAGTGAAGCTGGTTTGTGGATGGCAACAGTTCCAAAAGTAAAAGGAAAGTTTTTGATTTTTAGAGAACTGTTTGTAAATGGTGAACGTGCACAGAGAGCCAGGCACCCGGACCAGGGATACCTTCGTGTAGCAAAAGTTGGCGAGGATAACCGTACCAATTTCTTTTTCAGGAAGGGGAGACTTTCCATTGCCGGAGAATTCCCAGGAGGTTGAGCTGATCTTATTGCATGACTGGTCGATTACCCGGATCACCCTGGAAGAAATAGACGCTGAGAAATAACAGGATCACCGCTATAGATTCAATCGGGGCGAAAAGACCTGGATTTCTTCAACCTGGGAAACTGGGAGCCAAATCCCCGTTATTTCCTGGAAAATTCCCTTGCCTTTCTGGACCAGGCCTATGAATGGTATCTTGACAGTAAGACTTCGTTACTATATTTGATTTTACCGGAAGGGGAGAATCCCCGGGATATGGAGATCATTGCCCCCTGCGCTGAAAACCTGATTAGCCTGAATGGAACAGAAGCGGATCATCTTCGTAACATAAGCTTTGATGGCATTACCTTTAGCCATTGTGCCTATTCCCTGCCAGCTTTAGGATATGCCGGGATCCAGGCCTGCCATTTTGATCCGCGTGAAGGAGGTACTTCCTGGAATACCGTCTCGGTTGCCATTGAAGCATCGTGGACTGAAAATTGTTCATTTAAGAATTGCACCCTGATCCATCTTGGAGGATCGGGACTAAGATTTGGTACAGGATCAAATAACTGTACAGTTTCCAACTGCTTATTATCAGACATTTCCGGCAACGGCATCATGATAGGTGAAGGCAGGGACCGCCTTATCGGAGGGTCTCCATGGTGGAAATCCAATCCAGAACAGGTCGCCTCAGGTAACGCTGTGGAAAATTGTATTATTTCAGAAACGGGAAAACAATTTTTTGGCTCCGTGGGAATATGGAGTGGAATTACTGCTCAAACGCTCATAAAAAATAACCAGGTTTCAAATCTGCCTTATACGGGGATTTCTGCTGGCTGGCATTGGAGTACAGAACCCACTCCCTGCAGGGAGGTCCGGATTGAGGGTAATCATATTCATCACATCATGAAAATACTCAGTGACGGGGGAGGGATTTATATTCTGGGTCTGCAGCCAGGAGGAAAAATTACTGGGAATCATATTCATAATGTTGATATAAATGCGGGACGTGCGGAAAGTAACGGGATGTTTTTGGACGAAGGATGCACGGATTTTACAGTTGCCAATAACCTGATCTATGAGATCGCAAAATCGCCCCTGCGGTTCCACAGGGCTACCACGAATCTCGTACAGGACAATGTCCTGGTTTGTGGTGAAGGTATACCTCCGGTAAGGTATAACCGGACCGATGAGAAAGACATTGTTAAAAAAGGGAACCTGATACTGTCCTCAACTGACAAAGGGGATATGTCAAGGCTGGCAGGGATTATTGAGGCCTGGGATAGTACCAGAGTTAATTAGCATTATTACAATGGATAGAGAGACATACCCCTTGAGCAATACTGCAAAAGATACTATTATGATGAAAACAAATGCACCAAGGTGTCCAAATTCAGATTGCTAATTATTGCCAGGGAATTAAAAGTTCTAGGCATTGGAGACAGTAACCCGAATGCCAGTTTTATCGAGAGATAAATTAAAGCAACAGAAAATATGCCGAATATTATTATTTTAATCACCGGAAACTTTAAAATTTCGTAATGTTCCGGGGGTCCTGAAAGACTGCTTCCCTGGTAACAGTTTTAGGTTTTTTTGGATTGGATTTCAGATCCAGGTATTGCAATTTTCCCTTGATGGGCATTTCCATTTTATAGGGCTTGCATTGCGATAAGGCTTCCATAGATTTTTTAGCTCCTTCGTATAATGCTTTACGGGTCTCAGTAAATGGATATAGAACGGCAGCTTCCCTCGCTATTCCTTCTTTGACTGCCACAGTTACAATATCCTCACCAAAGAAGTGTTTTGCTTCCCTGCAGGTTGCTTCATCACCTGTGACTAAAATGGTAGGTACATCATAATATCCTGAAATCAAAGCTATCTGGACCAGTTCCCCGCATTCTACACCGTTATACCAGTATCTGTTCTCACTTTTTGAAGACTGGGTATGGGCCAAAACCCCGTCCGGAGTGCCCATCATTGCGTGGGCACCTAATTGTACCATTCCCGCAAAGGAATTATCCAATCCATACAAAGGGCCTGGCCTGGGTACTCCAGTAACATACTTTATGCCTTCCTCCATCATGTGAGGAATAACACATTGATTTCCATGACCGTCAAGAACCAGTATCTCAGTTGCCCCCCCATCTTGGAGTCCCCGTATTACCGCAGAAAGGTCATCCATAAAATATTCACAGGCCTGGATGTTTGGTGGGGAGTCTTTTTCCCTGGTCTGTCCAAACTTGAAAACGCCACTGATTCCTTCCAGATCGGTAAGAATATATATTTTTTTCTGTGCCCTTACAGGGTTGGCAATTGCCAGTCCTATAAGTAATAACAGAAGGACTACCTGCCTGAGAGAATTTCGTACTGATGATGATTTCATAATTTTTTACCTTTTAATTGTGTTTTATGCTTCTTTTCATTTTGATTATTATCCTAAAAATCTCTTAGCATTACCTGATCTCAAAAGATCTTTCGTTGCTGCATCCGCTTCAGATTCATTCAGGGTTTCAATACGTAACAGTCCCGTCAGATAATCCAGAATCGGTGAATGCGTGCCAAAAGCAAATTTCTCTTTACCAAATCTCTCAAGCAATTTGCTAAGGGTATTATCACCTCTGATAGATCTGCCAGAAGTATCGAACAGTATATTTGCTTTTTTTATCAATGCCATTTCTTCATCATCAAGATTAATACTGGTTGCAAGATTTACGATAATATATTTTGCATCAGGCACTTCTTTTACAATAGGAACAATATTTTTCAATGCCCATTCCTTTGTAATAATATCATATTTTACCTCTTTCGGCTCAAAAACCGGTATATCCATCCATGATCGCTGCCTGCTGTCAACCATTCTAATATCCATTGCCACAGGCAGGCCATGATCACGTGCCATCTTTACAAGCTCGACAAAGGACGGATCTGTGATATCATAATCATGATACTGGGGATATACCCGTAGACCTTTCATTCCCATTTTTGTTACACAGATCTCCAGATCTTTTTTCCATCCGGCATAGATTGGATTGATCACTGCAAACGCTAAAAATCGATCACCGAATCGCCTGTCTGACTTCAGTTCATCGTACAATTCCTCATTTGCTGACTGGGTGTTTTTGTAGAAAATGCCATTCAGGTTACTGATCACTGAGGCTTCAACTCCAAACCTGTTCATCCTTTCAAGCCTGCTTGCGCAGGTATTATACTTTAATTGTTTGAATGGCCAATGTCCGACATATGAATTAATATCAAGCAACATTGTGCCCTCCTTTCTTTAATAGATTATTATAATTCTCAAAGAAGATTTTTCTCTTCTGTGCCTCAGTTGCATTCGAGGCCAGAACTTTGCCTATACCATGATGATAACAATTATCTGTGCCAAAAAAGATCCTGTCTTCACCAAGATGTCTGATGGCAAAATCAATCACGTTCTCTTCATTATTGCTGCCACTGGTGTCAACATAAATATTTGGACACTCTTTAAGCATTTTACATTCGTATTCCCAGTCACCTCCGCCGGTAATATGTGCAAATTGAAACATTGCTTCAGGATATCTTTTAGCGGCATCAACCATATCCTCAGGAAGCGTAGTATTTTCAAGTTTTCCAATATCATATTTCATCCGATAGCCCGCCAAACCTAACTGACAAAATGTATGCATAAACACTATCATATTGAGATCAATAAGTTTTTCGATTATCGGATAGTATAGCGGATCATTCACCTTAACCTGTGTATAACCTTTATAGCCAGCCATTCCCTGATCAAGACATCGTTTCATCTCTTCAATAGATTCTCTCGGGTATCTTGGATTCAAGGTGAAAAAACCTATAAATCTATCTGGATATTGCTTTATCGCCTTGATTATGATGTCGTTATTTTTCCTGACTTGTTCCGGCCCCTCCGGGTCAGTGCTTGAGTATTTGGTAACAGGTTTGGAAATCTGTATTGTCCCGATTCCTAATCTGTCAGCAATATCTATTTGCCTCCCCAGATCAGTTTCGGGGTGGCAATGACTATCTAACTTTCGGTATTTCATAACATCCTTCATCAGATCATAAGATGAAATGCCCTGATCTTTGTTGGTAGAACATCCAGCAAGGTTACTCCCAAGAAGTATACCTGTTGCTGAAAGTGAAGTACCAGCAAGGAAACTCCTTCGATTGATTTTATTTACCATAATTATGAAATTCTAACATTTACAAAGATCAATATAATCATTGATATTCAATTAACTGCGGGATTTATTTAAAACACCAGTCAATAATATCTTCCGAATGTTCATTTGAGGATAATATCTTAAGATTCTCTGATACATCTTTATACGAATAGACTGAAAGCGGAAAGGTCATATCTTGTTTAATAAGATCTGCTGAAGCTGATTCAAGAGTGTGATCTTTTAAATTTACCAGAACCACCTTTCTTGGAGCTATGCATGCAATTAAATCCGGCAAATCATACGCTGTTAACACGCCGGCAATTCCCCATGAAAAATTTATTTCATACGGATGACCTATGCCTTTGTTTCCGGTTGGCATTAGTCCGATTTTATATATCCTGTTCATCACAATTGACCTGTAGGATATCGGAGAGCCCATAAGAATAACATTGCTTATTGACTGGTCAAATGCAGCAGCATGAATAAGAGGAAGGCACATCTCATTGATCCCTATCGCAGCAATTTTATGAGCATCAACATCATCGCAACTCTTTAAATAAGCTGCCACCCTCAAAATGTCTCCAGCCTGAATTCCAATTACACTCCTGGCAATAATGACTGCACTATATCCGCTTGAAGGGTCTCTTACTGCAGTGTTTTTTGTTTCGCCAACTCCGATAATATCAGCAGCAGCTACTACATATCCTTTTCTTACTAATTCCTCAATCTCACCTCCTGGCTTTGCTTCAGTGACTTTTCCTTGTGGATGAAGATAAATCAATGCCGGATGTGTCTTTTTACCATCATTTGGGACAAACAGCAGAATGGGAATGGCATAGTCACCCTCGCCAATAATTGCATATTTCCCCACAGAATATCCGTTTCTCTGATACCTTCCATTTATAAAGGCTTCACCCTCTGTGCCAGTGGGATCAATAAAACCTGATATTTTTTTTGCTTTGATATTTACCCGGCTTAGATGTTTTTCAATATCTTTTCTCGATTTTTCAAGATTCTCAATCAATTTCTCAGTCTCTTTCTGATTCACGTCAAAAATAAAATCACCCCCAAATGACGTTAAGATTTGTCCGGTTGGAGTTACCCTCAATTCTTCTGGGGTTAATATCTCTGCCTCCTCTTCTGAAGGATCGCCTTGAATATTGAAATGTTTCATGAAAAATGCATAAATGGCCAGTCTTATTTTTGGAGTCATCCAGTGTTTGGAATCATCTTCAACCATTTCAAGATTATCTTTCAGTCCGAATGATTTATAAGTATTTATTGCTTCCTTATATGCTTCACGTGCACCTTGCAAACAGAGATATTCGTCGCGTGAGGTGAAGGTCATCAATGTGGGTTTTGGTGCTCTTACTTCCAGAAGGTCCTCAAAGGTTATCCCTTTGGCAACCCCATGGAGAAATATCGACTCGCCATCCTGACTTCCTTTTGTTTCCAGCAACCTCCTGTTTAAAGTGGCCCAACTGCACGGTATAGAAACTTTAACCCTGTCGTCAAAGGCAGAAATATAGGATGTTATTGTCCCGCCCCCAGAGAAGCCGGTTACTCCAATTCTCTCAGGATCCACATCCATACGCGTCAGCAGATAATCAATGGCCCGCATTCCTTCCCATATAAAATACCTGGCCGCTGAAGAACCTGATAAGAAACATTGATTTCCGCTATAGCTATGCTCAATAACAGAGTAACCAATTGAAGAAAAATTGATTTTCGGATCAAAATACTGAACATGTTCACCCTGTCCGGGAGGATCTATTGCGAAAACGATCATCCCCTTCTTCACAAGATTATAGTTGATTACCTGATATAAGGGTGCCCTGAAAGCTTCCTGGTTATGTCCTATTACATTGAGTATTGCAGGGGCTTTTCCTTTAATACCATCAGGAACATAAAGACAACCTGTGACAAAATATTCAGGCATGGCTTCATAAACGATCTTATCAATCCTGTAGCCTTCTTTTTTAATTGTGCCGGTAATCTGCGGATTAAGAGGCGTTTTTTCCGGGAAAGGACCAACCAGCTCCATTAGTTTATCCTTAACAGACTCCTGCCTTGTCAACCATTCACTTTTGGTTTTCAGTTTCTCTATCTCCCTGTCTCTTATCTCATAATGATCCATTGCCTGCTTTGTCAGATGATGAATCAGCATACTACCCGGGTTGTTCCATCGTAACCATTGTTGAAAAACATCAAGGTTTTCCTCATCCGGAGCTAGATCAATACCAACATTTTTTGATGTTTCTTGTACCTGACCATGAAGGGTTGCTGTAGTAAAAATTACTAAGAAATAAATAATCAGATAATACCAATTTCCTGTAGCCTTGCCCTTTCCCACCGCTCAATATTTTAATAGTTAGATACTAATAGTAAATTATTTATCTGATTCCACCATATCAAAACCCAGCAGAACAGATATGTCTTTTATTGGCTGCCTCAGGTCACCAAGTGTTGCAATGGTATGGATTCCATATAAATATGGCAAATGCTGATCTCGTATCTTTTCTGCATCAACCCTGGCTATCACCTTTGCAGTACACATGACATTGTACATGTCTTCCCCACCTGTATAAATGTCATAGCCATTGACTGTTTCACCTGTATGTAGTCTTATTTTCCTGTTAAGGGAATGGATCTCCCAAAAAGTAACAGGCTCACCTACAGGCCATTCTACTGTCATTCCGGTTGAAGAACCTGGTTCTTCCGGTATATCCCTTACAGGGCTTTCTGCATGGGTCCTTATGATATAGGGAAGCCTGTGTTCATCTCCCAGCGGATTGATTGGTATACCACAATGTAAAATAATTTCCACATCGTTATAAACATCATATATCACATCCCCCAGCATGCTTGTCCGACCGGCCAATGAATAGGCCAGGATCTGGCTCATCAGGATATCAGGATAATTCTGACAGACCGCCTGTATCCCCCTGGTTTTAAATCCAAGCTCCAGTCCCACTCCAGGATTATACCGGTCTTTTATCTCACCGCTTCCGGTAACTGTCCTGATATGCGTAGACACTGCATTGCACTTATATTTTTCTCTCAATTCATCCAGCGCAAGATAGCCCCTCGCTGTCTTAGTAATCTCTGATTTTGAGGCTTCCACTCTTTCTGCACCATCCATCCATTGCTGGGCAATTTCTTCTGCATCCCTGATATTTATCTTTGAATAAGTCTCGTAAAAATCTTCGGCCTCCACCTGTATAATCTCAGCGCCAAATATCTTTTTAAAATTATCAAGATATCGCTCATTATGATCCGGGGGGAAGGATTGATTAAAATCCCCCCTGTAATTAACTGATGCGATGATCTCATCTTTTGCATTTTTCACCATCAATATCCTGGTCTCCTTAAGATCTTTAATAACCTGTATCAGTTTAATCTTGTAGACCAGATCCTTGAACATTTTATCACTTACAGCCGGAGTGCAAAGATTCCTTCTGTCGAGCTGAGCGGTTAAGACCCTCACATCTTTGTAATCAGTACCTCCCTTAAGTACTGCATTATCAGACATTTTCCCGTTAGCAAATAAGTCCCAGGGCTGATTCATAAACTCCCAGAGATTATACACAGCTATCGTCGGTAATCCAGTGAAGGCCAACCGGTAGTCTCCATCAATTCCTCCGATGATCAGCACTCCGTCATAGCTGCTTTTGTTCAATTGCATTTCAACATATGCATCCTTGCGTGTCCCTTCCCATACAATGAAATCCACTTCATCGCATGCCTGCTGAAGTTCAGATATAACCTCTTCATTTGTCGTAAAAGTCAAAGGAGCACCTCCGGATCCGGTACAACCACAACCATGTGAAGTAAACACTGTAAATATTCTGGTGCTCCTGCTTTGACTGAATAAGAACAAAGAAGAGAACAGCATTAAAGTCAGGCTAAAAAAGATCTTTTTCATGTTTAGGGGTTTTAAGAGGGGTTAATATAATTACTCAAATATTATGGACCAGTTGGTTATTTTATCATCCGCTTTCATTGTTACCCTGTTGACATTCTCACTTATTTGTTCCGGAATGGTCTCAGCCTTCGATCTAATTTCAGACAGCAAGAATTTGCCAGGAATATGCAGGAACAATGAGTAGGTGTTGCCAGGTATGGTTTTCGAAGAACCCGTCAGGGTCTGCTTTGTAGCATCCCATTCCAGGGTTTCTATGCTGTATGCCCCGGAAATATGCCGGTCAGTTGCCAAAATCTGTGGTCTTTGGAGCAAGGGGCGGATATGAAGCACCCGTGTATCATGCGGTTCGATATCCAGCTCAATTGATTTGTTGAATATTCCCAGAAATTTCTGCTTCCAGAAATCAAATACCAGGTAGGACCTCTCCGGATCTAATCCCAGGTTTCCGGCAAATGAAATTTCCCCTGACTCGGTTTTGTTTGTCCAGTTAGTTACCCCTGCTACATCATATTTACCGGAAGCCGCGTTGATCTTCAGATCAATAATACGTGGAAAATTATGCTCATATGTTTCCGGTGTAAACTCTTCGAACAATCCCCAGCTTGAATACCCTCCCCTGCTGAACAGATCCATTGGAATAATGGGCAGGGTGGGCAGTGACTTTTTTAACAGGTCAATCCGCTCTGTGGGCAGGTCAGGTAGCCTGTCGGCAAAACTGTATGGCGTTCCGCTTATTGTGGCATAGGTAACGATGGTCCGGGCTTCACTCATTGTTGTTCCGACACTGGAGATATCCGACTCACGAGATGAAGCCACCCTGATAAATTCCGGATTATATACTGTTTTTGCTTTCTCGATATCCATTTTCGGACTCACACAGATCCCCTCTCCCGGCATGAGGTAACAGGCAATATGATTGAGGAAAAGGTTGGCATTGATGGAAAGGAAAAATGGATACATGCCCAACCAGCTATTGTAAATATCATCGCCGTTAAAATATGAATTGAAATATCCTATCCCCTGTAGCGGTGTCCCGGCGGGGCAGCCCTCAATAAATGTTTCCTTCCCAACAGCCTGCCGGATCGTGGATAGCCTTTTCCTGTAAGCATCGATCTGTGATATGTTCTTATCAAACAGCTTGTCCCTGTCCACATCAGGGATGTATTCCGTCAAGGCAAATTCAGCATCAAATTTGTAATATTCGAATCCCCAATCCTTCAAAGTTGTGAAAATTTGAGAAAGGTGTCCAAGCACTTCCGGATGGGTGTAGTCGAGTGCAGGTGTATTATAGACCATGATATGGTCTCCGTCCCTGTCCCTGAGATACCATTCCGGATGGTCATCCAGGGCACCTGCATAAACATTCGGAACAAGCCATAATCCGGGTGTAAGTCCATTTGACCTGATATACTCTGCAAGCCACTTACCACCATGCGGAAAAAATTCCTTGCTCCAGTTACTCGTCCAGTAATGTTCGCCCTGTTCCCCTCGTTCCGGTCCATCATCAATCACAACATACTCGAGTCCGTAATCATTAAAATTTTCTACGATCCAGTCCACATTTTTAATGACTTCATCTTCGGTTACCATATAATAGTAATTGGTCCAGCTGTTCCACATGACAGGAGGGTTTTTGAAACGGGTATCATCCATTGGTTTATAAACCGGAAGTCCCAGATATTTTGTATAATAATCTGAATACATTACGATCATATCATCACCAACAGGTATGGATACGTGCAGCAGATTTTCTTCATCAGAGCGAAACATTTGAGCGCTCTTAGGAAATTTGATCATGATGTCCATCTCACGATCAAAGAGGCAGTGCATATTCCGACTTGAGACCTGTCCTAAAGACAAATAAAGTACATCAGGATTTTCTGCAGGAAGAAAACTGATATTTTTGGTCTGCTTGCCTCCCCAGCTATACCCAATCTCATCGGTTCCTTTCCATGCAACAGGTCTGGCCCTGCCACTATAATCGATCATGCGGGCGGGAAATCGGCTCTCATCGGCGGCGGCTTCAGCGGTAAGCAGACCCTCGCTCACGGATGTACTCATTCCCAATACCCGGTTGCGGAAAAAAATCGTCCAGTCCGTTGCCGGATCTTCCGTATGAATCAGCAACCGTTCACCCTCTAAAGTTACCTGCCAGTCTGACAATTTCTCCCAGTCTTCCCCATGTTTAATCAACAGCTGTACATTGTTGAGTACCATTCCAAGTGGTTCATATTCAATGGACATTTCAGATTTTTCCAGATATGCTGAAATTTTCCAACTGTTCCCGGTGAGCTGGTGGTCCTGGCCAATGGCAAGCCCAGCATGCATCAACATATGCACTATCGCCACTGGGATGATTAGTTTTCGAAACATTTTCATCTGGCTATAGTTTATTCGACATTGTTTATCTCCTGGATTCGACATCTTGCTCATCTATCAAACCTGCATTATTGCCAAAGTTTTGACGGATATAGGTCAGGATCAAAGCCAACTCTTCATCACTTAAAAAATTGTAGGCTGGCATCAGTCCCATATAAGATTCACCGTTTACCTCAATGGCATCGCTTTTGCCATTGAGTACAATATCAATTAATGGGACCTTATCACCCAGCACCCAGTCAGATGCAGCCAAAGGTGGAATATTGCCAGCTGCTCCTTTACCATCCTGTTGATGGCAGGAGCTGCAATATGTGCTATACAGCTGGTTGCTTTGGCCCAGGTTTTTCTGCAAATTGTCTTCGTTGACATCAGGTGTCCTGATGTGAGATAAAGATTTTCTGTCCTCCATTGATGCCAGCTGGTTAGTGTTGAAATACTTGCGATTTTCACTATACATTACACGCCACACCTTGCCGTAGTTAGATTCTGTGATGTATAATGTACCGTCCGGACCTTCTGCTAAGCCTACAGGTCTGTAAAAGGCGTCGCTGGTATTGACAACAGGGTCAACACCAGCAAAGCCATCTGCAAAAATTTCCCATTCTCCGGTAGCTCTTCCATTGGCAAAAGGTACGAAGGCTACAAAATAACCAGCCTGGGGGTATGGACCTCTGTTGGTTGAACCATGAAATGCTATGAAGGCTCCATACCTGTATCGCTCCGGGAACTGATCACCGCGATAGAAGAGGATATCATTTGGTGCCCAATGTCCCGGAAAGCCCATTTCAGGGAGATCCATACTATCACATCTGCCAGTAAGTATTCCATCTCCTCCATATTCCGGTGCCAGGATCATCTTCTCTTTTATCTGATCATAAAAACAGTAAGGCCATCCATAGTTTTCGTTTTCGGTAATACGAATCAGCTCCTCTGCAGGCAACATCGCATTTTCCCAGGCACTGAAACGATCTGGGAAGAGGCTGTGTAAATTATCTCTTCCATGCATCATAATATACAGGTGCCCGTCCACCGGGTGCCAATCCATGCCAACCACACTCCTGATTCCAGTGGCAATTTGGTAACCATCTTCCTGCCTTAAACCGATCTTATTGGCATCAAATCGCCATATACCTCCATGTTTTTCCAATTCGGGACAGGGATCTATCCCGAGACCACCGGGAGCACCGTTTGGGGTAGCATCCAGAGGCTGGCAGGCATTTGACGGAGCACCGAACGGCACATACATATATCCATGGTCATCAAATGTAACAGGTTTTGTAATGTGCCAGTGTACACCGTGTGGATGATCATCGAGCAACACTTCTTCACGTGGACTGATGGGAATCAATGAATTGGGGGTAAGCTTCTGTCGATAGAGGACCAAAGCCGAACTATAGTACAGGTATCCATTATGGATGGTCATGGCATTCCCGTAATTTCTACTGGCTGAGGGGATGCCTCCAAACCTTTCCCTGACATCCATCCTACCATCGCCATTTATGTCTCTCATGGCCACAATTCCTCCACGAATGGGATCAGATGCACTTAATTTGACATAAATATCCCCGTTTTCCCTGACTGCAAGATGTCTGGCCCGTCCTACGCTATCAGCTACAACCAGTGCATTGAAACCTTCCGGTAGAAAAATTCCTCCATTATCAGGATCTGGTGAAGGCAATCCTGATGGTGACTGACAACCTGATAGGCATACCAGGATACAGACCAAAATCGCAGGATTTGGGAAGGACTGGATATTCATTTAGGTTGAAACAGAGTAATATAAAGACATAATATAACTATTTTTTAATCAGATGCTTCGATATTCGTTCCATGGAATCCAATTCATTTATGGAATGAGGGATGTCAATCCTGGAGGATAAACCCTTCCGGACCTTTTTTAAACCGGTATGAATATCTTTCCCCATGATAGGTGAATGAAATTTCCTGACTATTTCCGGAATTTTCTTCAAATGAGACCGATTGCTGGATCTGTTTGGCTTGTTCCAGGTCCTCTACAGGCAGAACAAGGTGAGCGATTAGACTATTATCACCTTCGGCGGAAGTCAGACTGCTCACATAAGGGATCCAGGTCGTCCTGGCTTCAGCTTTTACTGGTAGGTAGGCATGTCTTCCTGCTTCCATTTGTGACTCTGAAAGCGGAATAATGGCCATAACTTTCCCTTTTTCCCCGGTCAATAAAGTGAGATTATCTTTCACCTCCATATCAACACCAGGATGAAATCTTGCCTCAATGCTCGAACCTATATTGCACCTGACCTCATCCATGACCAGGACCAGGTCAGGTTTGTCCAGGATCAGGTGTCGTCGCCAACCCTTTAAGTGTTCTTTGGGATATGCGTTGGTCGGGTCCATAAGGGTATAGTCAATCTCTGGACTGGTTCTGAAATCAAGGATCCGGCCTCCAATCCCTTCCAGCCATGGTTGGTTTTTAAGTTTGGCCGAGATTTGTTCCTCTCCATTAACAAAGAGCACATTATGCCCGATACTAGAAGCTGGAACATAGTTCCAGCGAGCCTCGTTAAAATACTTTTCATCATAGCCAAATCCCCCATGACCCAGGTCCCTGATGAAATACTGTTTTTGCCAATAGACGGTAAATTGGCCAATGTCCAGGTGACCATGATGAGGATCATCATTATAGCCGGCTTTGCAAGCAACGGTAACATTGTCCGGATTTTTGAAGTCTGAGCGCATAAAAGCCCAGTCGATCGTCGAAAAATGACGGGAAGCCACCTTCGGAGCTATGGGTTCCACATCTGGCACAGGCCAGATCAAGTCAAACATACTTGTTCCCTGCTCCATCATATTGGCCCTATACCAGGCAGCATCGGTATTTCCTGTTTCAGCTGTCAGTTTGTTGATCAAATGAGTCGAACCCACGACCCTTCCGCTCCCGTCTCCAAAATATCCAGTGAGGCCATAGAGTGCGAAATCCACTGGATACTTTTGCAATTTGGGATGCTCATATAAGCTGTATTGGCCGTTGGACAGTCTGCGCATAGATTCAAAAAAGAATATTCCTGCACGCATGCCATATGCCCAATAGCCTCTACCTTCCTGCCAACCACCATCATCGCCTAATTCGTTTAAAAAAAGCCCCATGCGGTTATAAGTCTCTCTGACAACATCGATAAGACCGGGATCTTCTGTGAGCAGAGCTATGGACGAAACACCCAGACCTGAGAAACAGATGCCATTCCAATTGCATTTGTAGGAAGTAGCCCACCAATGATAATCGTAGTTGTTACGTGCCAGTAAAATGGCGTTCTCCAGGAGTGCCCCGCGCATGCGGTCTTTCTGTGCTTTAGTCAGTGCTGAATAAAGCCAGTCAAATGCAATCCCCATCTCTGTGGCTACATCTCCAGTTCGAATATCATAATTAAAAACGACCTGATCATCATTGTTAAGTGCATTCCATGGCCATACCCGGTCATAAATGATATTGAATTCATGGGCCTTTATAATCCATTGCGGCAGGTCGCAGATGGCCTCAGCAAATTCAAAGGCCTTATGAGCATAGCGTTCGTCTTCTGTCATCTGGTACATGAAAGCCAGGGTGAGCATGGCATGCCGGTAATTACTAAATCTTCTGTTGTACTTTCCATCACTCTCATACCTGGGATTCTTCGATTGAGGCGGGGCCGGCTCAATCGGAGTATATATAAGCCGGTTACTCTCTACCCTCAATTCTGCCATGATCTCCCGACCTTCTTTGGTTTGCTCAGTCCGGGCGAGGATCTCCGGGATTTCATCTTTGGTAAAGAAGAGATAGGGATGCTCAAGTTTGACAGAAGGCTGCCAGTCCGGAGCCATTGTATTTTGTCCCATTAGCGTTGACGGGACCAAGAAGAAGATTCCCAATAACATGCAAAACATGTTTAGTGAGGATTTAGCAATTTTCAATTTTTGACTCATTTTTTTTAAAGTTCATTGTGCACTTATGCACCGTTATTATACTGAAATGTAATCTCCGCTCCATTTGGGTAAGTTAATATTTATTTTACTCATAGTTTTGCTTTTTATTACTTGGGAGCAACTGCAACTTCCCAGGAAAAGATCCCTGATTTTCATCAACCCAACTTTTTGGACTCATGGAGTTTTTAGAATAAGAATCTGACAATTTACTTACTGGCTAATTTTATTGTTTTAATATCATCACTGTTGTAAGTAATATTCAGATCTGCAAACTTCTTTGAAGATTTTCCGGCGTTTTCAACTTCAATAACAAATTCTTCCCCGGCATCTACCAAGGTTAGATCATGATTAGATTTAATCTTGAAAACATCGCTATTTTCTCCTGCTAATTCCACAGAGCTGATAAAACTGCCTGTATTTCCTCCTGTATTCTTTATTTTTATCTTTTTAGTACTTCCCTGAGCAATTTCTACATCGGCAGGTGCCTCAAAATGAGAGGCTGTTAAAGTTATTCCCTCAGGTGCATCTTCATTATATACTTCCATATTTAATTGGCGGCCACCTCCACGTTTTGGTGATCCACCTGCGATATAAATCCCATTCCCCGATACTATGGCTTGTGTACCATGCCTGGAATAATTCATATCTGCTTTACGAGTCCAGATCTCCATTGCCGGACTGTAGGCTTCTACTAATTTATAGGCTGGCCCAGGTTCCTCACCTTCACCTCCCATTACAAGCAGTTCTTCGTTGAAAACAGCGATTCCTGGTGCTGCTCTTGGAGTTGGTAATTCTGCTTTTAGTCCAGACCATTTCTTCGTATTAAAATCGAAGACATCAACCACCGGTAGACAAGGCGCAAATACTCCACCCTCGCCTCCGGATAATCTTCCACCGGCAGCGTATAAGATATTGTCTATTATGGCAGCATGAAAATGATCTCTAGCTTGAGGAGCGTTTTCCAATTTTGTCCATGTATTATTTGTTGGATCATATTCATCGAACCAGTTTACATATCCACCATCATGACCAATGGTATTCCCGGCAATTACATAGAATTTGTCGTCATGTACGACCAGGCCTGCACCTCCACGTCTTCTGTCTGCTGGAATTTCAGGTCCCGCAATCCATTTCTGAGAAGGTATATGATACAACCATACAGTATCAGCAGGTATTTCTCTTGGGAAATTATTGGTTCTAAACGAACCAATGATCCAAATAAAACCTTTGTATGAAGTTGCCTGAAAATGGTTAAATTCTTTAGGTGCATTTCCTCCGGCGCTCCATGCATTACATTTGTAATCATACATTTCTAATTTCTGGGCAGATTCTCTTCCCCCAAAGAGAATGAACTTATCGCCTGCCTGAACAAAGGAGCATTCGTGACGTGCGGTATAGTTTTCGTTTTCATCCTTATCGATCCAACTGTCAGAACAGCATGAGCCTGTTTGTCCAAAAGAATATGCCGATAAGGTAAGGAGGGCAATTAATGCACTTATTTGAAAATATTTCATTCTTTAAATTTAGTTCAAACGACTCAATTCAGTATCCACAGCCTGTATCAATGCCTTAATATATCCAAAAATATAGGCTTCCCCTGCTTCTGGTCCTGCTTCACTGTTTTCACAAACCGGTACATGATCAGGGACCACAATCCCATTAAAATTGACTTCTCCTAATGCCTTCAGCACCTTATACATATTCAGGTATCCATTGTCCGGGAATGTTTCATGGAAATCGGGCAGGGGACTGCTCACATTTCTGAAGTGTACCTGGTAAATATGTCCCCTGGATCCGAATTCATGAATGGCTTCCACCAGATCTTCCCCTTTTCCATCAGGTCCCGGCATTTCTCCGAAAGTCCCGGTACAAAATAACATTCCCGAATAAGGACTGTGGTCCGATATTTCCATAGCATTCCGGAACGCTTTCGTGCTGCTGAATATTCTGGGTATACCCCTGTGGTTAACCGGAGGATCATTAGGATGCAACTGAAGTCTTACACCAGCATCTTCTGCAACGGGCAGAACACGCTTCATAAAATACTCATAATTATCCCATATTTCGGCCTCTGAAAAATATTTACCATAAGAATTCGGTTCAGCCTGGGCTGATTCAAGTTCAAATAAGCGGCAACTGCAGCCCCGTGTTGTCGTTGTGCCGGTTTTATATATACCTCCTGTTTGCCAGGCATATGTCGTCGTGTCAATACCTGCCTTGCCGAGGTCCCTGAGAAAATTTTGGAAAAACAAAATTTCTTCATCCCTGCCCGGGAGTCCTAAAGCAGCTTCTTTAAAATTGTATTTATCAGCAAGCATAATCTCGAAAACTTTTAAGCCAACACCTTCAACCTTATCACGAATTTCTATGATGTTCTCAAAGGAACTTTGTTCACTCGGAATTCTGATCTCCAGATATTCCACTCCCATTTGTTTGAGATAATTAATATGTTGTTCATGAAGTTCATCCGGCCTCTGGTGGCTTATTCCCAATGTAAGGCCTTTGGCTGACCAGTTATTACCGCTTGTATTGATATGCCCTGGACTGGCGAATAATACCTTATCTCCAATGGCACTTAAACCTATTGAAGATATCAGCGCTTTGGAAAAAGTTCTTCGTTTCATAATGTTTGTCTGGTGTGTTTCTAAAAAGGGCTTCTAAATCAGAGAATTGCTGTATAGAATAATGTTTGGCAATTGACTTAAGACCCATGGACTCTACAAAGGAACAGCTTTCAATTGTATTTAATGATAAAAAAAATCAATAAGTTTGTTTTCAATGATATTCATGGATATTTATTCCTCTAACCTTGAGTATCTCCGGATGTCTTAAAGAAAAGTTAAACAATTTCATTAAAACCTGAATTGAAATGAAGAATACCTCGAGGCGAAAGTTTATTAAAAAATCAGCGATTGGAGTGGCTGGTGGACTCATGGCATCTGGACATGTAAACGGAGCCATGTTGAAACAAAAGCGGGAAAAGCTGCCCCGTGAAGTGTGGATAGGGACCGTTTCCCAGGACAGAATGGAAGTTGATAGTAAGCAAGAGCTTATAGATTCCATGATTGGATTTCTTGAGGCCATGAAAGTTTATCAACCCGACATTGTCTGTCTTCCGGAGACCTTTACGAATTATGTGCGTGAAGGTACATTCGGGGAGGGTGCGGAATCAAGTCCTTTTCCATCTTTGATCCGTTTCCAACAGTACGCAAAACAAAATCATTGTTACCTGATCTGCCCGATAATTATAAGTGAAAACAGCAAGGCATATAATGCTGCTGTTGTGATAGACAGGCAGGGCGAGATCCTTGGTAATTATAAAAAAATACATACTACCATAGGTGAAATGGATCAGGGTGTCTACCCGGGACCTATGGACCCGCCGGTATTTGACCTTGATTTTGGAAGGATAGGTATTCAGATCTGTTTTGATATTGAATGGAAAGATGGCTGGGAAGCCCTGAAGGAAAAAGACCCGGATATCATTTTCTGGCCATCCGCTTTCCCCGGCAGGAGGCTTATCCAGACCAAGGCATGGGAAACTTCAGCTTATACTGTTAGTAGTACAATTAAAGGACCATCAAGAATATGCGATCTCCCCGGGACAGTCATTGCCCAGACCGAGTTTTGGAACCGCAACTGGATATGCGCACCCGTAAATCTTGAAAAAACACTTATCCATACCTGGCCCTATGTGAGAGACTTTCCAGCTATTAAAGCAAAATATGGCAGGGATATAAAGTTGGAGACTTTTGATGAAGAGGAATGGACCACCATTGAAAGCCTTTCTCCTGAAATCAAGGTTCAGGATGTTATGGATGAATTTGGCATCCTCACTTTAAAGGAACACATTGCAAGGGCAGACAGGGCCCAACATAAAAAACGCAGTTAGGGTATTCTGGGTCACATAGGGATAGAAAAAGAACCGATATTTTCAGGAAGCCTGAATCGGCTGCTGCTCAACTATCTTATCCAGTTTTCTGTCCCAGTACAATTTTTTCCCTTCCCGATAAGCCCGGGTGGCCATAACAATGCCTATTGAGTGCCAGTATCCCGTCATGATATGTCCATTTGTTTCGGGATTACCATCACGGATACAATCGATCCAGTTATCAAGATGTGGTTTGCTGTCGTCACTTATACTGGTGGGAGCTATCTTTCCTTCAAAGTCGGGTACGGTAATCATCTCGGCCTCACCATTTTTTACCGCCTGTTTCAGGCCTTCATAAAAGTCGAATCCGCCGGGAAGGTTCAGGTGTTCCGGGATAAAAAACCACCGCGGAGAACCTTCCCCGCCATGGGCAAATAATGTACCTTCCTTACCACGAATAATGGTATGGTCGCCAAATTTATTGGCATAGTTTGATTCATAGGAATAGAGAAAATTCTCCTTCTCAAAAGTGGCCAGTGCCTGGAAAGTGTCAGGGTTTTCCCGGATATCAGGCCAGCCGAATATGCCACCATGTGCCACCATTGAATCCGGTATGGCAGTATCTGTATAAAAATGGACGAGTCCTATGCCATGGCTCATCCATTGCGAGGTAATTCCGCCCGAGTACTTTTCAAAGATCCTGAACTCAAAATATTTCCATGGATCGAAAGGCTCGTATGGTTTCCCGAGTAACCAGCGATTCCAGTCTGTATCTTCCTCCCGGATGGAAGCCACATCCGGATCATCCGGTTCATGCCAGCGGTGATTGTTATCGTTCCAGCACTGGTCAATTTTGGTGATTTGTCCGAGTTTGCCGGATCTTACGATATCCCTGATCTTCAGGTGTATAGGTTCACTGACCCACTGGGAACCCATCTGGACAATTGGTTTTGAATTCAATACAGTGTCACGTGCGAGCTTGGCTTCTTCTATATCCTGTGCCATTGGTTTTTCACAATAACAATGTTTACCACCCTTCACAACTTCGGCCAGGATTTTAGCATGCTGGTGGTCTCCGGTGGCTATCATGACAGCATCCACATCCTTGTCGTTCAGCAGCTCCTCTGAGTATTTGTATTGTTTAACCTTTGTATTGAACTTATCAAGGCAATCAGTGGCTGCCTTTTCCCGGTTTTGTTTCCAGATATCACATACGGCAATGGCATGCAGGTTCTTGTCATCATAGGAACCCTTTACCATTCGCCTATGGCCGTAACTCCGGGCCCCGGTACCCAAAAAAGCGATGTTGATCCTGTCATTCGCCCCGGTGATGCGCTGATATGATTTTGCACTGAAACCGGCCGAAATGCCTGCCACTCCCACAGCAGAAGTGCCAATAAACCTGCGTCTAGAAATCTTATCTTTCATATTTTTAATACTAAAATAAGGATTGATTTTTGATTCTATCTGTTTAGACTTTGTTTTTATTATTTTTATACGCTAGAAAAATCTTATTCAAGATGAAAAATTCTCATTTGATCACCCTTTTACTTCTGGTTGGCTTAGTGTCCTGTTCAGGTCCGAAAGAAAAAGATTATTCATATACCCTGGAAAAATACCAGGAACTAGGGATACCTGATATTAGCAGGCCATGGAAATTAAGTGAATTTGCAAATATCATTGCAGATCTGCGTGATATCAAGAATACTAAACCGCTCTCATTGCCAAGGAAAGGCAGCAGAAAATCAGGACAGCTCTTTGAACATATGATTGGTATGGATAATTTATCTTTCCTGAATATTGACACGCTTCCTTTATACGAAAAAGCCTACCGGATACAATCCTTTCTCCACATTCAAAGTGAATATATCGATATCTATACCGATATATACAGAAGGGAGCAATATTACAATAAGGAACTGATCGAATGTTATATTTTTGGGATAAGGGTTACCCAGGAAATGATCACTCTCGGCCAAAAAATAAATGAATCTGATAAGCCTGGGGATGTCGGGATGCAGTCCGGATTCAGCGGCATAAAATATATACACGTAACCATGCTGGCCGATGCTCTGGATAAACAAAAAAATACATCACTTTATAAAACAGAGGACCTTGAGGCATTGACTGATAGTATTGCACTATCCATAAGAAAGAACATGTCCTGGTTTGACTCTACCCACGTGGAAATGATAAAGAAAAACATGAGCGTAGCCATTGACAGCACTACTTCTGATAAGATCAGGAATGAGTACAGCGATTTAATCAATCGTTTATAGACCTGTCAATTTTTGTTCCCTGCTTTAAATTGATTTATTGTAAACTGAACGGCGGAAATTCTTTCACTGCCAGCGGGTGTTTCTTCCTTTAATTTCTCAATCGATTCGTGAAGTGTATAGCAGGCTTCATTATAGGTTAAACCACAGATTTCAGCAATTAAACGTATTCCCCTGTCCCTTAATTTTTTATTCGAGATCTCCACACAGCTCATCCAGTTGCTGGTTACCCTGCCTGAAAGTACCATGGTTCCTGTTGATATCGTATTCAGGATTAATTTTATGGCCAGGCGTTCCATCAAATTCAGAACAGATGGCGCGGGATGACAGTCAATCCGGTAATCTGCTTCTATTTCACCATTGCCTATAATGAAAGTAAGTTGTTCCTGGAATTTTGATGTGCTTTGTTGAAAGGCCAACTGGTAATCATTAATTGCCGGATTAAGGATTTCTCTGCCTCCAAGAATACTCACTGCAATGTTGGGCGTCCTTGACAGGCGGGAATCATCTTCCTCATTCCCGATAATGAATTTCAGGATCTCATTTTTATCTAGTTTAGGTGGGGCAGAGGCCAGACTCTCAGGAATACCCATTTGCCGGTAAAGTCTGCTGTCCCATTCCAGGCAGCGAGGAGAGCGGCCCAATATATGATCCCAGACAGCAGCAGTCGGTTGAAGCGGACTTTTTACAAAAGCCCAGGATACCGGAGATATAGAATCATCAGACTTTCTAAAAGGTGGTAGCATAAAAGTAGGAGCCCTTTCCGTTGTATCTGTAAAAATATCCAGCAGGAATTCATTCGCAAAATAGGTTACAAGTCCTTTCTCCTGATAGACCTCTTTCTCAAGATTTATATACGCTGCGATTGTTTCAGTATTCCTGTATGTAAGCAACTCATCCAAGAGTGTGCTGAATGCCATGGCATAATCGATCTCCCTTATATTCAGCTTCTCCTGAATATCATGGGGAATATCCTGCCTGATTGAACGGTATAATATGGACTCCAGTGCCGCCCCGGCAACCAGGAGTTCCGCAGTGGTTGCCTGCATTCTTGTGGAACCGGCAATCGCCATTGACCCGCAATACAGTCCGAGCACTGTTACCCGTGGATCTTCTATTGCTCGTTTAGAGCGCTCTATATTTTCTGCCAGGACGGATATCGGGTTATTGAACAGGAGGAATACTTTTGCTCCACGGTCTGCTGCTTCTTCAACGGTTCCCAGCACGGATGATGTTTCTCCACCCTCAGTGATGGCAATCAGCATATCACTGCCTGACATATCCAGTTCACGTACCTGTTGTTTCCCGAACTCCTGGTAGTCCTCAAAATATTCCACAGAACGGATCATGGCATAATCTCCTCCTGTCATAATACTGAATACGCTATCCTCTTTATTTTTTATGGTATCATAGATTTCCGGATATTCATTTCGCAGATCCCGGAAGAAATATCGCCACATGGCTTCCAACTGAATGCTCAGGCGCCCTGTAGAACCACAACCGGAAAAAACAATTTTCCCGCCTTCAGAGATGGTATGCACCCCGGCATTGACCATATCACTGAATTCATTACTCTTCAGGATCTTTTGGGCCATGGTTTGAATGTCCCGGTCTACTGATAGCAAAGTTGAAACCCCATCTACCGGATCTTTTTCAAACCTCAGGTCAATGTTCTTTGTCTTGGGATTGGATTGTTCAGTCGGCAACATTCCAAGATGAAACTGTTTTTCATTGTTGAGAAAATTCTCCGCTTCCTGTTGTGCTTTACTGGAAATATCTTTCATAGATTAAACATAATGTTTTTTGTGTGAATATTATATTAAGTTCAGACACTTATTGAGCGTTATTAATTAAATTGGGCTCAGTGACGAAGGATGGTATCCGTTGGGTGTTGAAACTAATAACCATAATTGTAATGAAAACGAAAATTTCATTATTCGCAATTTTGTTGATCTTCCGTACAGGATGTATGAATTCGGTTGAGATAAGGGATCAGAACCTGGGTACCATAAGCGGTGATGAGAATTGGATGGAGTTGTCTTTTCAAGATTTTAAGCTTGTGAAATTAACATTGATATAGCCATTTGTATCAAGCTGCCATAGATAAGGGAATTATCATATTTGATGGGTACTGCAACTTTTGTTCCCGTTCTGTGCTCTTTATCATCAAGAGGGATAGGAAAAAGTATTTCATCTTTGCTGCTTCTCAAACAGCGGAGGGACAAAAAGTTATTGAGAAGTACGATATGGGAGAGCTGGCGGAACACTCCATAGTACTGATAGAAAATGGAAATGTCTACCGAAAGTCCACAGCAGCTTTGAGGATAGCCAGGCAGCTTGACAGGGGCTGGAGCCTGTTCTATGGATTTTTGATTGTTCCACAATGTATCAGGGATTTTATCTATGACCTGATTGCCCGGAGCAGGTACCGTTTGTTCGGTCTGCGCGAGCGTTGTTTTGTTCCGGATTCAGCCTTAAAGGAAAGGTTCTTACAGGAAGAATGACGCTTAATCATTGCCTGTATTATGGCAATTCCTTCAGTCCCTCTTCAATCTCACGGAATCGGGTTGACAGGGCAGCCAGCAGGTTACTAAAGCTGGACATCGCAACCCTTGTCTCGGCTGAGACCTCGGATTGTTGCAGCCGTAGCATTAAGTATCCATACAATCCTGTAAGGCAGACTTCAATCTCGGAAGCGTAGGTTTCCGGACTTTTCTGTTTGAATATCTTGATATTCTCACTGGCTTGCTGATAGATCTCCTGGTATTTTTTCTCATCGGCAGATTGGAGGAGACGAAGATGAAGGTCATTGAGTTCCCTGATCAGGTTGGTAAGGAATGACATATGTCCTCTCTCCTGTATGTTCTCGTCTATCATCAAAGTGAACATGTTAGCATACCAGCTACGTATTTCATTGAGCGTTTCATCCGGCAGGCTGAACTTACTGATTACTGTCTTGTCTATATGGGAGAAGTTGAACTTTGAAGACCTGATCAGGTCTTCAATCTGCCACATGTAGAGGATGAATTCTGCAATGTTCGTTTTTCGTTTTTCCTGTGCAATGATCATAAGCTGAGTATTTAATCCCCTCTTAATTTATCCATGGTCCGTCTTTCCTTCTTTGTAGGACGACCGCTGCCTTTATCCCGGCTGATAAAAAATGTTTCCCTGACCTTCAGTTTCTCCAGCTCCTGTTCAGGTGTGATATCTTCAATATAATCCTTCACCAGCCTGGCAGATAACCTTTTGGCCAGTAGTCCGGTTACCTTGTATGAATAAATAACCGGAGGCTTCTTAACCTGTATAATATCATTGATCCTGAGTACCCTGGATGGTTTTACAGGCTGTTCCCGGATCAGGATCCTTCCTTTTTTGCAGGCCTCGGTAGCTTGGTTCCTGGTTTTGAATAGCCTGACGGCCCATAGCCATTTATCGATCCTGATCTGCTTATCGATCAGCATATTTCATGTCCTCCTCTTTACTCGGGAACCTCCAGCATGAAGCCTGTCCTGTGTATATTGGTGATGTTCACCGCGGGATCATCAGAGAGGAATTTCCGGAGTTTGGTGATATATACGTCCATACTTCGTCCCATGAAATAGTCATCTTCTCCCCATATCATCTTCAGGGCTATCTCCCGCCTGAGTATTTTGTTCTTGTTAATGCATAACAATCGTAAAACCTCAGCTTCCTTCTTGGTGAGTCTTTTCTCACCTTTCGGACCATTTAATAATTGATTGGAGTAGTCGAACTTATACTTTCCCAAATCATATGATGTCTCCTTCTCTCCATTCAAAAGGCTTAGCCTGGTCCTCCTGAGAATGGCTTCAATACGAAGGTTCAACTCTTCGGTACTGAACGGTTTGGTCATATAATCATCACCGCCGATCTTAAAACCTTTGATCCTGTCCTCTTTCAGGTTTTTGGCCGTTAGAAAAACAATGGGCACAACATCATTGATCACCCGGATCTCTTCAGCCAGGGTGAACCCGTCTTTAAGGGGCATCATAACATCCAGTATGCAAATATCAAATCTGCCATTCTTAAATAGTTCCAGTCCCGCTTCACCGTCCTCGGCATGCTGAACACTATATCCTGACATGGTTAAAAAATCGCTTAGTACAAAGCCCAGGTTTTTATCATCCTCAACCAGGAGAATGTTTGCTTTGGATTTTTTCTTCATGGTATTAGCTTGATCAGCTAATTTAAAGAAATTAAATGGGGGTATCAAGAGGGAGGTAAATATCAAAGCGGCTACCCTTGTTGATTTCGCTTTTTACCTCTATGTGTCCGCCGTGGGCATCCACCATGTTTTTAACGTAATACAATCCCAAACCAAATCCTTTTACGTTGTGAATATTTCCGGTAGGGATCCTGTAAAACTTATCAAAAATGTGCTTTACTGTTTCTTTCGTCATGCCAATCCCATTATCCTCTATGGATAATAATATGCCTTCCTCTTTATTATGGGTCTGAATATCCAGGGAGGTTCCATTATTGGAATATTTAATAGCATTGTCTACCAGGTTGGTAACAACATTCTTAATATGCATTTCATCTGCATTGAGTATGCATTGGTTAGCATCAAAATGATAATTTACAGTTGTAACTTTCTCACACTCATCGAAACATAGGTGCTGAACGGTGTTCCTGACCAGTTGATGCAGATCAAATTCTGATTTGGTAAGGCTGAATTCCTCCCTGTCCAGCCTTGCCACCTGCAAGACGCGGTCTACCTGTCCCCTCATCCGGATATTCTCGTCATAAATGATCTTTGAATACTTTTTAATCCTTTCCGGTGAGGCATCTGCATTGGCATGTAACAAAACTTCGGAGGCAAGTGAAATGGTAGATATGGGGGTCTTGAACTCGTGGGTCATGTTGTTGATGAAATCATTTTTAATCTCCGACAGCTTTTTCTGCTTTATGATTGTGTTAATGATATACATGAAAGTGAAAACCAGGATCAGGAAGAAGATGGCTGTAAAGATCAACCAGACTGACATCTCAACAAGTACCACCTTACGCTGTGAGGGAAAATACACTTCAAGGTGGAAAAATTCTTCCTTCCAGAGGCAGGAAAGGCATGCCTTATGGCAATTCTTTTTTAACGATTTTGGAATGATCTCGGTGGAGGAAAAAATTACGGAGTCATTGCTTGTTTTAAGAATCGCATATTCAAAGTCCGGATCAAGTTTGTGATAATCCACGTATTGCATGAGCAGGGAAGAAAGCAAAGTAGTATCAATTACCTCAAAGAAAGTGATCTTTGTTTGTGTGTCTGAATAAAATGGGTTTTCTGAGCGATTCAAATCAACATCATTGGCGTTGACCATTCCATCGATTACTTCCTCCAGAGCCATATCAACCCTATGGTCATGTTGTTCCTGGACCAGCTTGACAGCATTCCATACCCAGGAAGACTGTGTTATGGTCAGGCCAACCAGTGATATGGAAGCCGCCAGGATAATGATGGTGATTTGGGATTTTTGCATGCCTGTTTTGCCGTTACAAATATACGTGTAAAAAAGGCTTATGATCAGGCTTTAACAAATCTTTAACAGGCCTGTAAATAAAGGGTTCTGGAAGGTTTTGTCAGCGGTTGTTGAACAGGTTCATTGTCCGTTCTACTCCTATGGCCCCGAAGCTTAAAATGATTTCCTCGGCGACCTTGATACGGTCCGCAAGACCATCTTTTTCTTCGCTTGTCCATTCACCCAGCACATGCCTCACCTGGCTGCCGGGAAAGAATTCATTTCCTATTCCGAATCTAAGGCGGGCATATTGCTGGGTTCCCAGGATCTGGTTGATATGAGCCAGGCCGTTATGTCCACCATCTCCCCCGTGGGGGCGTAGGCGTAAGGTGCCAAATGGAAGGGCTAGGTCATCCACTACGACCAGCAGCCGGTCCACCGGCACATTCTCTTTTTTCATCCAGTAATGCACTGCTCTGCCACTCAGATTTACATAGGTGGTAGGTTTGATCAGCACAAAAATCCTGCTTTTGTATTTCAGGTTTGCTGAAAATGCCAGACGGGAATCCCTGAAAGGAACATTGGATGCTCTGGCCAGAGCATCCATTATGGTAAATCCTATATTGTGCCTTGTCCCGGAGTATTCCTCTCCAATATTGCCAAGCCCAGCAATCAGGTATTTCAAGGGAAAAAAATTTGATTATTCCTTGGAAGATTCTTCCTCTTCAGCAGGGGTATCTTCCTCAGTTGGAGCAACCTCTCCTTCTTCACCTTCTACCGCTACTTCTTCTACTTCTTCCGGTACAGCTTCTTCCATGCCTTTTGAAATCAGTCTGGAAGAAACGACTCCAACGACCATCGCCCGGGCCGGGTCCAGGACATCAAGATTATCGTAGTTAAGGTCACCAACTTTCATGCTTTCACCTATGTCAAGGTCTGAAAGATCTACTTCAAGCCTGTCAGGCATGTCCTTGATCAATCCGTTGACCTTCAGATTGCGCCTTCTCTGCCTTAGTTTACCGCCTGCCCGTATACCCACTGAGCTGCCGGTTAAGACGACTGGTAGATTGACGGTAACTTTCTTGTCCGGGAAAACCTGTACAAAATCAATATGAATGATACTGTCAGTTACCGGATGGAATTGTATATCCTGCATGACGGCATCAAAAGATTGTCCCTCAACTTCAAGTTTCACCAGGAATACGTCCGGTGTATAGATGAGCTTCTTGAACTGGTTCTCATGAGCTGAAAAATGCAGATTCTTTTCTCCACCATACATCACGCAGGGGATAATTCCTTGTTTCCTCAGGTCTTTGGATTCCTTCTTTCCAAGGCCCTGGCGCAGGGCCCCCTTGATTTCTAATGTTTTCATTTTAACAATTTTAAGTGCTACTCAGAATTAGAGGGCGCTAACTCCCCATCACACACGCTTAGAAATTACCCCTCAAAAAAGACCCGCAAATATAATACTTTATTGGATAAAATTAGAACTGATGGATTCATAATTGTAGACTTTATTGATCACATCGGCAAAAAGTTCGGCCACGGAGATGGTCCTGATCTTTTTACTATCTCTGGGAAGGGGAATGGTATCGGTTACAATTACCTCCTTGATTTTGGATTTCTGAATTCTTTCATAGGCTTTTCCGGACAGGACAGGGTGAGTGGCACAAACCCTGACAGAAGTAGCTCCCTCCTTTACCAGCATATCGGCTGCAAGGCAGATGGTACCTGCCGTATCGATCATATCATCGACAATGATCACATCCTTGCCCTTGATTTTCCCAATCACCTTAATATCTTCCACTACATTAGCTTTTTTCCTGACTTTGTAGCAGATCACCATCTCTGTTTTCATAAACCTGGAATAAGCATTGGCCCTTTTGGTCCCGCCCATATCCGGGGCCGCAACAGAAAAGTTCTTCATGTTCAGACTTTTCAGATAAGGAACAAAAAGAGAAGATGCATACAGGTGATCCACAGGGACATCAAAAAATCCCTGAAGCTGATCAGCGTGCAAGTCCATCGTCATGACCCTGTCCACGCCGGCTGCTGTCAGGAGGTTGGCTACGAGTTTGGCACCGATGGCTGCTCTGGGTCTGTCTTTACGGTCAGACCTTGCATAACCGAAATAGGGTATAACAGCTACGATCTTGTATGCAGAGGCACGCTTGGCAGCATCAATTAGCAAAAGCAGTTCCAGCAAATTCTCAGCAGGAGGGAAGGTTGATTGAATGATAAATACGGTACAACCTCGTACAGATTCCTCATAATTTGGCTGGAATTCGCCATCGCTGAAGCGTTGGACATTGGTTTTACCAAGTTCACTTCCAAATGCTTTTGCAATCTTCTCAGCCAGGTACATGGATTGTTTGCCTGCAAAAAACTTGATGGGGGAAATGGGTCTCATCCGTATATATAATAGGGTTTTTACTGGTAATTCATCTGCGTTAATGTCCGCTTTTATACTTGCTTTAAAAGTACAAATTAATTTTACTTTACCTCAGGGTTTCCTGTATAAACTCAAGCAATTCTCCACGGCCTTTTTTATGCAATGCGGATGTTTTAAAAACAGGAGGGAGGGACTCCCAGGATTCAAGCAGGCTTTTCTTGTACTGCTCGATATTTTGCCCGACCTGAGTAGGGGTAATTTTGTCAGTTTTGGTGAATACAAGGGCAAATGGGACCTGGTTGCTGCCCAGAAAATCCAGGAATTGGCGATCGGCTTTCTGCATCTCCAGGCGTATATCGATCAAGAGAAACAGACAGGACAGGTTTTGCCTTTTAAGTATATACTCCCGGATCATCTTCATCATTTTCTCCCTTTCCTTAACTGGCATCCTTGCATAACCATATCCTGGCAGATCGACCAGGTACCACTCCTTATTGATCAGGAAATGATTGATCAATTGGGTTTTTCCCGGTGTGGTGGATGTTTTGGCTAGCCTGTTCCGGTTGGTAAGCATGTTAATGAGGGATGATTTCCCCACATTTGACCTGCCAATAAAAGCAAATTCAGAAAGATCGTCACTGGGACAACCCATGAGTCCCGTACTGCTTTTTACGAATTTGGCCACTTTTATGGTCATGATAACCACTTTTGCAGATTTTCAGCCACAAAGTCATCATCGTTAAGGTCCGGGTATGCTTGATAAACCCGGTCAATCTCTTTTTTCTGTCCTGGAGAAAGTACTTCATCCGGGTTCAGGGTCCACAATCCCTCCAATAGTCCCTGCCGCCTCAATACCTCATGCAAACCCACAATACAGCCCTTAAAATTATTGGCTGCATCAAAAAAGGCTGCATTGCTATCGGTGATCTGTATCCCCAGGTTCAATTGTTGCTGTATGTCCCCGTTCATGTTTCCTTTCTGAATATCTTCCAGCAGTTTTACCGCAGACCTGGTCCAAACTGCCCAGTGTCCCAGTAAGCCGCCTACTATCCTTTTTTTTATGATTTTCGATCCTGAAGGAAGCTCATATTCGGATAGTAAATCCACCAGGATATTGTCATCATTCCCGGTATAAAGCGCGATTTCATCTGCCCGTCCGGATTCAATTACACCTCGTACAACATCAAATGTCTGATAGCGGTTAAAAGGTGCCATCTTGATGGCAATTACATTTTCAATCCGGGCAAATTCACGCCAGAAATCAACATCCAGTATCCTTCCACCCACGGCAGGTTGAAGGTAGAAACCAATGACGGGGATGATCTCAGCAATCCTCCTGCAATGTTCCAGTATGGTTTGATTGGATGCTTCCGGGAATGCTGCCAGGCTTAAGAGTCCAGCGTGATACCCCTGCGATAAAGCCAGGTTTGCTTCCCGGGCTGCCTGTTGGGTTTGTCCAATAATCCCTGCAATCCTGATAACCGGTTTTTGGTTGTTTGCTGCAAAATCGTCGAACTCTTCCCTGGCAATTCTTAATACAGGCTCATATAAATTGATTTCCGGCAGGCGGATCTCGAACTGGGTAGTGTGAACTGCCACAGCCACTCCTCCTGCACCTGCATCCAGGTAATACCTTATAATTGCTCTTTGCCTTCTCTCATCAAGCTTCCGGTTCTTATCCAGGGCCAGTGGCATGGCTGGAATGACAAGCCCTTTGTGAAGGGTTTTCAGGATGTTTTCAGGGATTTCTTTAGTATTTACCATCTCTCACTTCATAATGGGTGGGTTTACCAAGCATTTCCCCGCCCTGGTTTATCCATTCGGCAATCCATTTGATCATCTGCTGGGTTGATACTTTCGGTCTGCCAAATAATTGAAACGCATGCTCTGAATTATTGAGCAGGGCAGTCCTGGCTTCTTCATTCACGAATGTTGGATTAACATCGAATAATTTGCCAAATTCCATGGCAACTTCCCGGACTGATAAGGTGTCCGGACCAGTAATATTTAGGTATTTTGCCGGACTCTCACAGATTTCTATTGAACGCAGTACCACATCATTTACATCACTTTGCCAGATTACATTGAAAAATCCCATGGAAAGGTCAATTGGATCCTCTTTCTTGACTTTAAGCGCAATGTCAACCAGCACACCATACCGCAATTCCACTGAATAATTCAGGCGGATCAGGCAGACTTTTGTACCATGCTGTTTACTCCCGTATTCAAACATTCTTTCCCGTCCCAGGCAGGACTGAGCATATTCCCCAACAGGTGCTGGTAAATCGGTTTCCAGGGATCCGCCAGACTCAACGGAAACCAGGGGATAAACACAGCCAGTTGAAAAAGCAACGATATTTGATTCCTTATAATAATCAGCAACCATTGCAGGCATGTAGGAATTAACAGCCCAGGTCAGGGAAAGGTTATCTTCGGAACCAAACTTCATACCAGCCAGGAAGTATACATTTTTGACCTTCGGCAGGCTTTGGATAAAGTCCGGGTCAAGCAAATCTCCATGAAAGGTTTCAAAGCCTATCTTTTCAAGCTGTTTGCGCTGTTCCTCTGATTCGAAAAGAGCGACACCATACATGCGTTTTTTAACGCCTGCCTGATCACAGGCACGTTTGGCCATGCTGGCAAGTGAAGGGCCTATTTTACCTCCGATTCCAAGGAACATAATGTCACCTTCCAGGCCTGAAAACATCTCAATTGCTTCAGGCGTAGGTGCGGACAGCATATCTTCCAGTATGTCCAGGCTGGCAATTTTATCCGGGTATTCTTTCATTATATTTCCTCCTGTTTATGTTTATTATTTGAATAATCTTAATTGGTTCCTATTTCAGGCTGCCCTTATCTGGGCTACAATATTCAGGTACATGAAATAGACCATCAGACTTACAACAAGAAAACCTGCCACTGCGATTATGTTCTGACGGATATTATTCCTGTATTCTCCCATCACCTTTTTGTTGTTAAGAACCAGGAACATACCAACAGCAATAAGGGGAACTGTCAACATGGTGGAAGCCTGTGCCATGATCAGGGCATAAATGACATTACCCCTGAAAAAGACAGCTACAAGCATGCCTATCAGCAATACGGAGATAATAAATAACTTGGTCCGGGTATCATTCATGGAACGGCTCAGTCCCAAACCATCAGCAAGCAGTCCACCACCGATCACAGAATTCACCATCATGGATGAGAAGGCAGCCGCGCATAGTCCAACACTGAAGATAATTTTGGCAGAAGCGCCGAACAAGGCTTCCAGCTGCAGGGCCATATCTGCTGCCGAATTAACAAGGATTCCCCTTGGATGCAATGCTGCTGCAGATGTGATCAATACGGTAGCAGATATGAGTGCCAAAAAGAAAATGCCAATGTAGGTATCTTTCAGGCTGCGCTTCAGGTTCTCCTTTTTCCATCCCTTGTCCTGAGCCAGATATGACTGGTATAATGCAGCTGCCAGGGCAAAGGATGTACCCATTAATGCAGATACAACATGCAAACTGTTCATCGACAATTTTGAAGGCACAAAACCCCTGGCAAGAGGGGCAATTTCAGGTTTGGTCAGGATGAGATTAATGAAAAAGGCAATGATCATAATCATCACCATGAACTTCATCAGGTTCTCCAGAACCTTATAAAGATTTTTAGCCCAGAAGATCAGTATGATCCCCAGTGGGGTAAAGATCAGTGGCCAGACACGTTCATTAATACCTGTGATACCCTGCATACCGATCCCGATGCCCAGGTTATTGCCAAACTGGAAGCTGGAGGTGGAGAGGAAGGCGGAGATGCCTATCACCAGGGCAAACCATCTGCCATAATTGCCAGCAATTGATTGCAGCATGGATTCATTGTTCATAACCCCGTAGCGTGCTGCCATGGAAGTATAGGTAATCATGAAAATGGTTGCCAACACGATCACCCAGAGGAATGCATAGCCATATTCCGAACCTATCCTGGATGCAACCGTGATACTTCCCGGTCCCAATACCACCGATGCGATAATGAACCCCGGACCAACCGACTTAGTAAAATCCTTAATCTTTTTGAACATGCATTGAAATTACGTAAGTTTTATAAAATTACCACCATCCTTTCGGCATGTTATCAATATCTTCAAATACACCCGGAACTCCTTTTGCCGGTCCGTAATAAACACTACCACCATAGGTAGTCAGGAAAAGCATTCCTGGATGGTTGACATCGGGCACTGCTTTTTGTCCCCATTTAAACCGGTACCCCTCCAGCCTCTTCCACGATTTTCCGGCATCTTCAGTTCGGTAGGCCGCATTATGGAAGGTGTTGATATAAAGGGTTTTCGAATTGCCTGGCTCCATGCCGGCTGCATTGACCCGTATCCTCTCATCGAATACCTGTTTCCAGCTTTTTCCCGCGTCTACGCTTTTAAGAACACCTCCACCGACATCCCTGTCCCCCTCCCTGCGTGGCCAGCAACTAACATACATGATTTGCGGATTTTCAGGATCAATGATTAGGTCATGGGGACCGTTAACGCCTTTCGGAAGTTCAAGGAGTGTCCATGATCCGGCATCGTCATCGCTGAAATAGATACACCCGTCAACAGTTTCCCCGTTTCTTTCACCGCGTGAACAAAGCAGGAACAAACGTCCTCTGGAATTCTGGCGTACCTCCCAAACAAACAGGTTCTCTCCAAGTCCAGCATTAGCCGCCTCCCAGTTTTCGCCTCCATCAACAGATTTGTATACGCCCTTGTCAAATACACTTACATAAAGTGTCCTGGAATTTGGGGGTGAGTCCGGATCCAGCAGGATATTTGTACAGACGGCATTTTCCGGCATGCCCTTGTTACTCTTGAGCCAGTGGCGGCCACCGTCCTCTGAGATGGCTACCCCCCCCTTGAAACGGTCAAATCCATACCGGCCAAACATTTTTGTACGGGGCAGGTCATGTGCATTGGCCCAGACCGACCAGACCCTGTCTTTTGTCTCGGGATCAAAAGTAAGGTCATAGCAGGTATTCTGCCAGGACCTGGGTACATCAGTAATTGAATGGAACCAACTTTGCCCCCCGTTAAACGTATGGAAGAGTCCCATATCAGTATAACAAATAAAAAAATGCTCCTCATCAAAGGGGTCGAAATGAACACCATAACAGGTCGTAACATCCAGTCCGCCGCTGGCATAAGATCCATCCTCAAGATTATGGCTATAGACCTGTTTCCATGTTTTTCCGCCATCATTGGTTTTATAACCCCGGCCATTATCCCCCGCATAGCAAATATCCGGATTCCCCGGAGCGACACCCAGGTCGATGGGGCTTCCTCCCCAGCCAGGGTCAAAACTTTCCTCCATCCAGGAGCCTTCAAAATTTCCAGTGATGTAGCCTCCCGGGGTTGAGGACAGAAGTACGGGAAACCATTCACCTCCTCCATCCAGAGTCTTGTAAATGCTATATATGATTTCTGTATCACCATCTTTATTTGTAATCGGACTCATGGTAGATATATAGGCCACGGCCGGCTGTTTCTCGCATACTGCAAGGCCTTGTCTGAAACGGGGGACCATCCCCTCGGGTAATTCTTTTAGTAAGCCAGTGTTGGAAAGGGTCCAGCTTCGACCCAGGTCACGAGCTCACAAACATACCCCCCTTAACGTTTTTCCCTTCGTTTTTAAATGTAGATTGAATATAAAGTAGTCCGCCATTATTCTCATAACCGCCTTCCGCAGCAATGATCGTTTCAACAGGCAGAGGCAGGATTCTGGTGGCTCCTGTTTGCTCATTCACACTGACACAGTTACTTTCCGTGAAAACGATGACCTCCTCCGGACTCCCATAAATGTTACATGGAAAAATAGCCTTGACACTGTTACCGGGTAGTCTTGTAAGTAATTTCCAGTCTTCACCATAATTGGTGGACCGGACCAGCATGGCGGAATCAGCCTTTTCCTGGCCACTGCCTCCCATATAGGCTTTCAGTGGAGCCATTCCAAGGTATATGCGCTGGTGATCTGCGGGATCCACTTTAACCTTGGCAATGGTGACATCCAGGGCTCCGTCAACAATCTCTGAAGGCAGGAAATCCATGCCCTGCAAACGGTCATACTTTTTTACCTTGGCCAGATCAGGATAAATAATGTGCCAGGTCTCTCCCCGGTTTTCTGATCTGTAAAGTAGGCTTAATCCGGATCCCCTGTCCTCGCTGTAACGGTAACCCCGTACAGCGGCATATATTGTATTTTTATCCAAAGGATCAAACTCAAAATCCTCAGGAACGGTCCATAAATTTTTTATTTTCCAGCTTTCTCCGCCATCCAGCGTCAGGTAGGCTGCTGTCATATCACAATGTGTCATGACAAAATTTTCGTCAAAGGGACTGATGGTCGGTTTCAGAACACCGCCTCCGCCACCCGGACCGATTACCCTCCAGGAGTTTTCTATGGAAGGATCATTTTCCCCAATCCTTTTGGATGAGCAGTCCTGGCAGCCCATGGTCAGTATTGCCAGGAAGATTATCAGGGGCCATTTATTTGCTAGCATATCCATTCGTGTCATCTTTATTATTGCTTGATCAGTTAACAAAAAGTAAAAATAATATTTATATTTGTTAATGAAACCAAATGAAAGTTTTATTCTTTCTTTTTGGCTTACGATAGCTTTTTTATGATACCACTACAAACGCTTGTTTGTCTTCGGATTACTCGTGCTGGCTGGAGTTCAATGTTACGCCCAGGACAAAACCATCTCTGGTGAAGTAGGATCACCCTATCCGACCATTCTCAACCTGGCAGTCGAATGGATTATTCAGGGGGATGATAATCTGAATGGGAAGGTAACCGTGCAGTTCCGGGAAAAAGGAGAAAATTCATGGCAGGAGGGTATGCCTCTCAGGAGGGTTCCGGCAGGAAATTCAGGAACTCGTACCCGGCCTACCTACACCTGGAAAAACAAGCACTCAGGGAGCATCTTTGATCTGAAACCGGGCACCCGGTATGAGATACTTCTAGAGCTGGAGGATCCGGACGGAGGATCCGAGCAAAGAATGCTGCAGGCTCAAACCCGGCCTGTCCCGAGTTATGATGATTTTGCTGAGATCATTGAACTGGAATCCGGGACTCACGATACCCTTTTCACAAGATCTGGCACAGCGGAAATGCCTGTCGTTTATCGCTGTAACAGTGGAGAGGCCATTTTTACACATATCGATCTCAAAGGCCGGGAATGGGTTTTTATAGATGGACTGACAGTTATCAATTTCGATCATAAAGGCTTTGGTATCCGGTTTGACGGGGCCAGGAATTGTGTGATCCAAAACTGTTCGGTGGATGCGGTTTACGGTATCGTTTCCTATCAGCCGGGTGCAGAAAACTGTTATATCGCCGACAATGTGGTTACCGGCACCAGCGCCTGGACAAATGTAGCCATGGGTGCACATGGTGCAAATATTGGAGAAGGCATTCAGCTTACCGGTCCGGGAAATGTCATCTGCTATAACCGGGTAACAGGATTCCGCGACTGTATCTCAACCATGGAGGACAGGCATGTGGTAAACCAGACCTGTATAGATATATATAATAATGACGTTTACAGAGGTGCCGATGATGGCATAGAGGCAGATTTCTGCTTTTCAAACAGCAGGATTTTCCGGAACAGGATCACCAACTGTTTTGTAGGCCTGAGCTCTCAACCCGGATTGGGAGGGCCCAATTACTTTTTCAGGAACGTCATGTACAACATTACCCATGCAGCCTTCAAGCTGAAGCGTTTCAGCCATGGAGATGTAGTCCTTCATAACACTGTCATCAAGGTTGGGGCAGGCCTGGGAGGCAACAGTGCCATGGATTACGCTTATTTCCGGAACAACCTGGCCATTGGCGGTCCCACAGGAGGCGTAAATTGGGGCGATTACGGTCCGGGTAACCCCTATGCTGCTGACATCATTGACCCAGGTATTCACTGTGATTTTGATTATGATGCTGTAGGTGTTTATGATGTGCCTTATGTGGCCAGGATCGGGGGACTCCCATTCTCGGAAAAGGAGGAACATGGTATTGAAAACATTACACTCGGGGAAACCTTCATGAACATTGCCTTTCCAAATCCTCCCATACCGGAAAGGGAGGCGCCTGACCTCAGGCCAAAACGGGGTTCCAGGGTGATTGATGCTGGGATGCTGATACCCAACATGAATGAGGATTTCCTTGGAGATGGACCGGACTGCGGGGCATATGAGGCCGGACAAGCCCTCCCACATTACGGTCCCCGTCCTGGGAAACTCATTTTCACGGATAATTTCAACGCAGAATCTGCGAACTGGGAAGTTGAAAAGTTTGACAGGGATGAGGTTGATGTGGGATGGTCAGATAACAGGATGATGGTTAGCACGAAGAAAGGTGTTGATGGGGTGATGGTATGGTGCGAGTGAAAAGCTGCCTGAAAATTTCCTGGTGGAATATGATTTCACTCCGGTTTCTGAAAGCGGTTTTTTTTTGATGTATTTTTGTGTGGAAAAAAATGACGGGGACGATATCCTAAATCATATTGAAAGTCAGTTCACTACTTATTCACTTTTTGAAAAATATACCAGGAGGGATATAAACGGTTATCATTTATCATATCGGAGAAATGATAATCCAACCTGTAACCTGCGCAAAAATCCCGGTCAGCAAAACGGTGCACTGCTGAAGCAAAAAACACTTCCCCGGATACTTTCAGCAGGCAATTCTTTTCATGTTGTCCTCCAAAAATCAGGCGGGCAGATCAGCCTGAAAATAGCTAATCAGGAATTCATGAATTTTACGGATGAGGGAACCATTACCGGACCACCATACAAGGGAGGCAGGTTTGGCATTCGCCAGGTATATGACTCTGAAGGATATTATCAGAACTTCAGGATCTGGGATTTGGACAAATAAAAGAAGCTCTGAAATTATTACCATGGGTTCTGCGAAAACAAATTGTAAAATCTCATTTCTGCTTGCATATATTTTTTTTGCAAGTACAGGAATTCAGGGACAGGACCATACCATTGCCGGAGAAATAACTACCCCCTTTCCCACCTTGAGAAACCTGGCTGTAGAATGGGAAATACAGGGAGATGATAATCTGAATGGCAGGGTGGAGGTATCCTATCGCGTGAGTGGAACAAAGGAATGGGAAGAGGGTATGCCCCTGTTTAGGGTCCCTGCTGGTGAAAATACAGGGTTTACCTGGAACAATAAACATTCAGGAAGTATTTTTGACCTTCATCCGGATACCCCTTATGAAATCAGGCTAAGGCTTTATGACCCGGATGGGGGAGAGGTAGAGAGAAAGGTGAATGCACGCACAAGACCGGTTCCAAAAATTGACCGGAAGGCGAAAGTCATTGAATTGCCGGCCGGGGACCATGATACTTTGTTTACAGAAAGTGGGACCCCAGGGCATCCCCTGGTTTATCGTTGCAGTGAGGGGAAGGCGGTCTTTGAACACATAGACATGCAGAACAGGGAGTGGGTTTTTGTTGAAGGACTCACCATTACCAACCTGGGTGAAAAAGGGATAGCCATTCAATTAAACGGGGCCGAGAATTGTGTGGTCAGGGGCTGTACCATACATGCGATATATGGTATCGTTGCGTATTTGCCAGGGGCAAGCAATTGTTACATCAGTGATAATGTTGTTACTGGCATCTGCGAGTGGAGCAGCAAGGCAATGGGCTCAAATGGTGACAATATCGGTGAAGGGATTCAGCTTACAGGACCGGGGAATGTCATCTGTTATAACCGTGTGACCGGATTCAGGGATTGCATCTCGACCATGGAAGACAGCCATGTCAGCAACCAGAAATGTATTGACATTTACAATAATGATATATACAGGGCAGCCGATGATGCCATAGAGGCAGATTTCTGCTTCTCGAATTGCAGGATCTTTCGAAACCGGATCACCAATTGTTATATTGGACTCAGTTCCCAGCCAGGGTTGGGCGGGCCGAATTATTTTGTTCGAAATGCCATGTATAATTTGATAAATGGAGGTTTGAAGCTTCAGCGATATAGCCAGGGGGATGTGATTTTGCATAATACGATGATAAAGATTGGCAGGGGACTGGGAGGCAATGCACCGATGGACCATGCCTATTTCAGGAACAACCTGGCCATTGGCGGTCCGACTACTGATGTAGCATGGGGCAAGTGGGGTGTGGGAAATCCTTGGGCAGCGGATATTAGGGATCCCGGGATCCACAGCAGCTTTGATTATGATGCCGTGGGTGTCCATGATACACCTTACATAGCCAGAATTGGAGATAAAGAATTTGCGGATGTGGAAAAACATGGCGTGGAAAAACTTATATTGCATAATGTTTTCTATGATATTGAGTTTCCCAATCCGCCGGTGCCTGAAAGGGCTGTGCCCGACCTGAGACCAAAGGCCGGATCAAGGGTGGTGGATGCAGCCGTTTTCATACCCAACATAAATAATAATTACAAAGGAGAGGCACCGGATTGTGGAGCATACGAAGTTGGGCAGGAGCTTCCGCATTACGGGCCACGTAAGATCAATCTGAAATAAGATCAAGATTTGTTTTAAATTATAATGCTTAACCAATAAAAAATCAATTATGTCTGTTACGAGTTTTAAGAGAAACCTGCTTTACTGCATTATTTACACCATCCCATTGCTGCTGTCAACGACATGCCAGGCCCAGCAATACAGGCCTGACCTCTTCTTCAGGGAAGACTGGAAAGAAACACCACCGGAACAACCTGTAAACCAGGACCATGTGGCCAATCCCAACCTGGTCCTGGGATTATACGGCGGAGCTGTCGATAGTATGAGAAAAAGCAATCATGACCATCCCGTCGATGATCCTTTCTATGTATGGTCCGGACTATGCCCGAGCAACTGGGCTCTGACCCTGAAAGATCCCGGATCATATGTTGATCTCAGTGAGTTCGCTAAGATCAAGTGGAGGTCAAAGCAAAGTGGGTTCCGTTGCCTGCGTATTTTGCTTAAACTGGCAGATGGTACCTGGCTGGTCAGTGACCAGTGCGACTGCTCTTCCGATGACTGGAGAATAAGGGAATTCAATATATCCGATATTAAATGGTATACCCTGGATATCAAAAGCATAACGGAACAAAAGTCCGTCGAAAATCCGGATCTCTCAAAAGTTGATGAAATAGGTATTACGGACCTGATGGCCGGAGGAAGGAGTGTAGCCTGTTCCCGGCTAGACTGGATAGAGGTCTATGGGAAAGCAGTAAAAAGGTAATAAATGGGCAGAACGATAGGGATAGTAGGAGGGGTAGGGACATTCGCCGGAATTGATCTGTACAGGAAGATCTATCAACAAACAGATGCCAGAACCGATCAGGACCACTTGCCTGTTACCCTGATATCCGTTCCGGCTAAAGTGTTAGACCGGACCATGTTCCTGCTGGGAGAGGTGGAGGAAAACCCGGGGATTGCCATTGCCGGAATCATCCAAACGCTTGCCGCTGCAGGGGCAGAGGTCGTTGGGATACCTTGTAATACGGCTCATACTCCTGTTATTTTTAATGAAATACAGAATAGGATACCGGGAAATATACAGCTGCTCAATATGATAGAAGAGGTGGGCAAGCATATCTCAACCACTTATCCGGAGATCAGGAAAGCAGGAATACTGGCCACCAATGGAACATACCTGTCACAAGTCTACACCAATGTTCTTTCCAACTATAATATAGAAGCCATATATCCCGGGGAGAGCATGCAAAAAAACCTGGTCCATCCCGCCATATATGATAAGAGCTATGGTATCAAGGCTTACTCAGATCCGGTTACGGACAGATCCAGGCAAGATCTGCTGGAAGTAGCTTCATTTCTTGTTAGCCAGGGATCGGAGGCCATTGTCCTGGGCTGCACCGAAATCCCCCTGGCCATTCCTGAAACCAGCATAGAACAAAGCAAAGTAATTGATTCGGTATCCATACTGGCAGAGGCATTAATCACCAATTCAAGATAGATTATGAAAAGCAGACCAACCATTATTGCCTTAACCTTAATTACCTGCTTTATTTTGGCCGGCTGGATGTGGGATAAAGATATTGCCAGCTCAATTATTTTTGAAATTCCCACCATCTCAGATGAGATCAGTACGGATGGCAAGCTCTTTGAGCAAAGCTGGTCAGATGCCTGCATTATTCAGGAATTTTACAAGACCGAAGGTAGCAGTCCCACTTCAATCAATGCCCGGGTCCTTGCACTATATGATGGAGAAAGCCTGGTATTGGGAATTGATTTACCAGCCATTGTGAGCGAAAAGGAAGCAAAGCGATGTTACCTGAGTGATGAGTTTGATCTACGGCGTATACCCAATGTTACCATTACGCTGGATCCCGAGCACCAGCATGGGATTTACTATAAGTTTGTTATCGATCCACAAGGGCGCAGGCAGGACCTGAGGGTGGATGATGAATCCTGGACTACCTCATGGACATCCGGAACCATACAAAGTGATGGCAGGTTTGTTGCAGAGGTCCGCATCCCTGTTCACAATATATTCAAGCAATCAATTGCAGGTTCATTCTGGGGCTTCAATATCTCTTTTTCAGAAACGTCTGGCAATGAAATCTATCATTCCACGCCCATGGATATTAAAACCATGGATGCGGAAAATTTCGGGCACCTTTTATTTGCAGGGAACCTTAGCAATAAAGAGATTGGCAAATTAAGATCCTCACTGTCAGCCCTCCATAAATCGAAAATGGACGATAAACTGGCTGAGAACGAGGCCCTCTGTGGTCCCATATTGAAAGAGATACCTGGAGAACTCAAATATCTTAAAACAGGTGGTGAAATCAGCTTAAAAGATGGTACAGAAATAAGCTGCCTGGGTTTTGATAACCAGCCGGTAGTCAGGTCGACTTTTCCCTTCTTTTATGAAAAATATGAGAATCCGGAACTACAACGCCTGAGGAACCAGTACAGCCTCAAGGAAATCATTGCGCCTGGAAAAAACGACTTTGAACAAATCCTGATGCTCAATGAATGGCTCGTAAACCATGTACCATTCGGTTCACCCCCACCGATTATGCCACAGGCATTACATGTCCTTCAGCACGGATTAAACGGCCAGACTTTCTATTGCACCTTCCTTTCTTTTACACTGATGCAGATGTATTCTTCACTGGGTTTTACTGCCAGGAAAATTACGTCTGTGGGTCATGGGACACTGGATGTCTGGTCTAACTACTGGCGTAAATGGATGCAGATCGATCCCAGCCGCAATTCCTATTTTCGCCTGCAAGGAACTGCGGTTCCGCTCAACAGTAATGAAATCAGACGTGAATTCTACCGCAATGGCGGTATAGATATGGAAATGGTTTTTGGAACGGAGCAAAGAGCAGAGAGGGTTACCCTGGAAAGGCGTGACAGGGATGGTGCCTATCAGTATCGACAGGATGGTTACGAATGGGTAGCCTATAAATCGAGAAATAACTTTTTTGAGGTTCCCTTCACCTGGTGGAATTTTGACTACCTGATCGTTGAAGATGAATATAATGAAAACAAAGTATGGCAGCACCGTGGAGAAATGGATGTACGCGACAGAATAGGGATCAGAACAAGCCGGGATGGTGATGTTTTCTGGACCCTCAACCAGGCATTTATACATCTTTATGATGAGGGAAATGCATCATTAAAAGTACAGCTGGAAACACATACCCCCAATTTTGACTACTTCGAGGTTTCCATTGACAATGGGGACTGGCAAACTTCAGGTCCGGAACTGTCCTGGGAGCTTCATGATGGACAAAACTTCCTGAAGGCAAGGAGTGTCAATAAATTTGGTGTAATCGGACCAGAACATAAGATCATATTTAAACTCAACTAATACTAAACAAATAGAAAGTAATGAAATTGGATTTATTGAGAAACGTAACAGGCATAGCTCTTTTGATGATAATATCTCTCCCTGCAAATGCTCAGGTGAAGGCGTATCAAGAAGCCGTTAACCTTGCCAACCTATGGTGTCAGGGAACCTGAGATAATGCCGGACTGGAGGACCCACCGTTATCCCTATACCATGATGGACCGGTTGACCAATGAAAAAGGTACCAGAACCTATAACGCTCTGTATGTTGAAAATGAATATGTTAAAGCCCTTGTGCTTCCTGAACTGGGGGGTAGGCTCCATGGAGCTGAGGACAAGACCAATGGCTACGGATTCCTGTACGATCAGAAGGTTATCAAACCCGGACTGATAGCCGTAACGGGAGCCTGGATCTCAGGCGGAGTGGAATGGAATTTCCCGACAGGGCATCGTCCCAGTGGATTCAGGGATACGGACTGGGGTATAAGCGAAAACCAGGATGGCACAAAGACCGCCTGGGTGGGTGAGATCGAGAGGACCAAAAGGATGAGATGGTCCGTAGGAACCACAGTTCATCCTGGAAGGAACTGGGTAGAAACCAGGATAAGGCTTGAAAATTGTACACCCTATATACAAAGTTTCCAATACTGGGCCACCAGTGCTGTCAGGGCAACCGAAAACTACCAGGCAGTAATTCCCGGGGAACTAATGACCGGACACGGCAAACATGAATTTTTTCGCTGGCCGGTACACGACGGTGCAGATATAAGTTATTGGAAAAATATACCCGGAGCATCAAGTTATTTTGCAGTGGAATCAAGCTCGGATTATTTTGGAGGCTATAGTCCGGAAGAAGAGGCAGGAATGGTCCATGTCGCCGATCATAACATTGTTAGGGGAAAGAAACTCTGGACCTGGGGGACAGCCCCGGCGGGACGCCTGTGGGAAAAGATCTTGACAGACGGGGACCTTCCCTATTTTGAACCCCAGGCAGGGGCATATTCGGACAATCAGCCCAGCTTCTACTGGCTGATGCCTGGAGAAACCAAAATCTTCAGCCATTTCTGGTTCCCGGTTAGGGATATCGGCGTTTACGACTATGCCAATCTTGAAGGATCCATTAACCTGGAATTAAATGATGGAAAAGCCATTTTCGGTTGGTCACCCACAGGCTTGAACAGGGATGCAAAAATAATAGTCTCTTACGATGGGGAAGAAATATTCAATACGAAAACAGATGCCGGTCCCGCTAATCCCTACATCGGAGAAACATCCGGTCCAGGTATAACTGATCTTTATAAGCTTAAAATGACCGTACTATCATCAGTTGGAGATACATTGCTGGCTTTCATCCATGAAAAACCAAAACACCCCCCGTTTCCCGAACCTGAGGTTGCTCCTCCTGCTCCGGAAGAGGTTAGTTCGCAGGACCTGCTTTTCGTCTATGGTGACCGGTCGTACCGTTATAATAATATTCAAAGAGCAAGATTATACTTCCAGGAAGCACTTAGGAGAGATCCTGGTGATTCACGCTGTAACACATCACTGGGTGAACTGGCTTTGAAATGTGGATTATATCAGGAGGCACTGGAGCATTTTAATAAAGCTATTGAACGGGATGAGACTTTTTTCAAGGCATGGTATTACAAGGGGATGGCCCAGCTTCGCCTGGGAGATCTGAAAGATGCCGAAAGATGCCTGAACCGGGCAACATATGGACTGGATTGGTATGCCATTGCCCATTTTGAGCTTGCCCAGCTTACTGCCATTCAAAACCGGCTGGACCAGGCCTGGGAACATATTAATAAGAGCATCCAAAGCAATGGCTATAATTCCCAGGCCCATGCAGTTAAGGCATTGATGTTAATTCGGATGGGACGATATGATGAAGCTATTGAATTGACCCGGACAAATCTAAAGGCAGATCCTCTGGATTTATTTTCAAAACAATTGCAGGTAACAGCTGCGGAAGCCTCAGGTACAGAAGATGTATTATTGGGTGCTCTGGATGCTGAATTGCTGGAGCTAACCAGGGCCGATGCTGAAAATCATATTGAAATTGCCATCCGGTTCGCCCGTTGTGGTGATTATGCTGAGGCTATAAAAGTGCTTGAAATGTCAGCCAGTGAATCGGAAGAAATCAACGTTTCTCCACTGCTGTATTATTACCAGGCCTATTATTATAAGCAAATGGAGGAATCTGACAAGGCGGGTAATTTACTTAAGAAAGCTTCCATGATAAGCCCGAAATATTGTTTTCCGTACCGGCTGGAGACATTCCCGGTACTAGAATGGGCCATTATCTGAAAATCCTGAGGATGCTCAGGCATATTATCTCCTGGGCAACCTGTGTAAATTCAGTCAACGTCCTGTGGAGGCTAATGCGCACTGGGAACAGTCGGTAGAATTGGATCCGTCCAACGTTGTCGCGCAGAGGAATCTCGGACAGGTATATTATGAGGAGGGTGATCTGCCCAAAGCGCAGAAAGCGTATCATGCTGCTATAGAAGCTGACCCGTCGGCAGGAAAAGCCATTGTAGAACTGGGATTGATCAACTGGGAATTGAAGCTGCCTATTCAGGAACAGATAGCCATGTTCGAGGATAATATTAAGGTTGTCCGGGAATATAACCAGGCCGTCTCACAACTGGTCCTGCTTTACATATTGGCGGATAGAAACAGTGAGGCTTTGAAACTTCTGAACAACACCCATTTTAACTCATGGGAAGGGAAATATGGCATTCACCAGACATGGGTGCAGGCCAATATTAAACAGGGGGATTCCGAGTTTGAGCAGGGCAATTTTAAGGAAGCTCTCCGATTATTATGAGCAGTCATTGCTCTATCCTGATAATCTTGAGGTTGCCGAACAACCCAATACCATCCATGCCCGGAAAAAGTACAAGATCGGCAAATCCCTGGAAGCGCTTGGCAGGAAAGACGAGGCCCGGAAATATTATGAAAAGGTCATATCTGACGAAGTGGGGGATGGGAATGCTTACCAGTTTTATCGTGCCAGGGCAATGGAAGCATTAAAACAGAAGCAGGAAGCAAAGAAGATCTATGAGAAAATGCTCGAAGCCCTTGATGGAGACTCGGATGCATCATCCAATGCAGTATCATTATTTACAAGGTCACTGGCACTGGAAGGACTGGGTAAAAAGAAGGAAGCTAAAACATACCGGAGCAAGGCTTTTGATCTCAATCCCCTGGTTGAGACTTTCATCCTTCCGTCCGCCCAGATCAGGATTTTAATTTTTTAAAAAACAAAAAAAATGAAGCAATTATTTAGAACGGTCACAATATCGGTCATATGTCTGATGATCTTTGCTGGGACTGGCCAGGCCATGAGGCCTTTTCGTGTGCTGGTAGTCATCGGTGATCAATGGGAAGATCCTGCCAGCTATATGGTAAGCAGGCCTCAACCGACGGGGGATTATTCGGGGTACTTTACTTATCCAGAGGTAGCCGGTCCCCATGATTTTCACCAGCTGATGGTCCTGCTCAAATCCTGGGGCATCCCTTATGATGTAGTTCGGCTCGATCAGCAATTCCTCGATCGCCATATGTTCCTTGATATGCAGGGCAGGCCGATGTATGGAACCATTATCTGGGATGTAAATGAAAGTGAAAAACTGTTACATCCTGATTATGCCATAGTGCAGGAAATGGTAGAGGATCACGGGATCGGGTTGATCGCCCTGTCCGATCGGATCAGGCAGGCAGAGATCCAGTCCTTGCTGGGATTTAAATATATTGGGAGCTGGGAGAGCAATGCGGAGATGAGGCCGGCAGGTGAGCATTTTTTGACCGAGGGACTTGCAGCTGTTTTCCAGCCTGATGAGGGCAGTACAGATGTTTTTTATGGATCCCATTTCAAGCGCCACAGGGTTGATGTTTTGAACGGTACTGAGATCATTGCTATGCAGGGGGATTATCCTCAGGCAACTGCTAAAACCTATGAATCGGGTGGTAGGGCAGTATGGATTGGAAACGATCATAATAATATGTTTAAATATCAGGATATTCGTACACTCCTGAGACGATCCATTACCTGGACCATAGGGTACAATCTTTATAAAACCTGGGAGAATGATATCATTATGATCATGGATGATCCGGGAGGTGCGCAGAATGCCTGGCTGGAACACTGGCAGTATCCTACCTTGACAGAGGAGATCATTGAAAAGTACCTGATCAAGCCTCTTACAGGACATAATGCCGTACTCAATGTCAATTTCGTACCGGGCTTTGTGAATGAGGAAACAAAAAGACTGGAACCAGCATGGACACCAGAATTTTACTGATAAATTCGGGACTAAACAGGATTATATTTCGGGAAAGCGCGGGTACGATAAAGGAGTCAAGCTGGGGGTCTTTGAAGTCCTTTGCCATGGATTGACACATATGCAGCCCGATCTTGTTTCCGATCCAGGCTGGTATGGGGCTTCCCTGGACAAGGAAAAGGCTGAAGTGGGCTGGTACCGTGAATTCGGAGATACCCGTCGGCAGAAGGAAATTCCTGCAGCCGAACAGCTCTGGCGCATGAAAACAGGTAAACAATGGCTGATTGAACAGTTCGGGGTCACTCCCCTCCAGTTCTGTGCAGGTGGGAATGGCACATCCATTTCCTATTTTAAGAACACATTCAAGTTGGCTGCCCAGGCAGGGTTTGGATGGTGCGGATGGGAAGAGGGCTATTGTGGTACCGATATGGTCATCATAGGATGGGAATTTTTGGGTACCTCAGGAGTCCCCTTTGATCATTGCAGCTCCGCCTGATGCTCACGATTTTGGGATCAGGAGGCAGCCGGAGGAATTTGCCACTGTTTTCAAGCAGTATCCGGAGGGCCGTTTCATGAGTATTAATGAATTCATAGGCTATCTTCATGCCAGTAACTCAGGTGAATGGGTAAAAGAGGATGGAAAACTAACCATCAGCCTTGGCTATGATCCACATTACTGCCAGTATTTTAACAAGCAGACATCCTCATGGAACCTGGAACTGGCTGATTGGCTGGAGGAAGCATCTGGAAAGATCTCAACCATTAAAGTAGATGGCAAGAAAATTCCCTTATCTACAACCAGTTTGAAAATTCCTGTACCCACCGGATCCGGTGAACATATGATTGAAGTTGAATTTTGATATTTAATAATCATAAAAATGAAACGAAGAAAATTCTTTAAGCTAGCCACGACCGGTGCTGCCGGTTTGACCATGGCAGCATCCTGTACTAATCAGCAAAAAGATAACGGTTCTGGGATCAGCAAAGCGGATTTGCCGAAGGAGGTGCCAGCCTACAGAAACAGCCAACCACCTTCCAGCCCTTCAGTCCCTCAAAGAAGTGCCAATGACAGATTGGTCGTGGCACTTATAGGTGCCGGTGGTCATGGTACCAAGGTCATCACGGATGCTGCGGGACTTGGTGAGAACATCCATGTAAAATATTTCTGCGATGTCGATGACACCCGGGGCGGATATGGCATAACGGAAGTGGAAAAGATCCAGGGCAGCAAACCCATACGAGTGCGTGATATGCGGAAGGTATTTGACGACAAGGAAGTGGATGCGGTGTTTATTGCTACCCCTGAGCACTGGCATGGACTGGCGACTATGTGGGCCTGCCAGGCCGGGAAAGATGTTTATGTGGAGAAGTGTATTTCCCATACGATAGAAGAGGGACAGCAAATGATTGAGATTGCCCGAAAGTACAACCGGATTGTACAGTGCGGAACACAGAACCGAAGCTCAGATTATGGTTATAAGGCACGGGAATACATTAAAAGTGGTGAACTTGGTGATATCATCTCTGTCCATGTAAAGGAACTGCTGAATGGCCCCATCCCTTTCGTGGAAAAAGAAGAGGCCAAAGCCCCTGATACCATTGACTGGGACATGTGGCTGGGTCCGGCACCTAAAGTTCCCTACTCTGTATCCCGCAATAAATCCTGGGGTTATTACTGGGACTATGCCGGGGGAAATGCACTGGCGGGAGGGGTCATACACCAGCTTGACTTTGCCCGGTTGGTTTTGGATGATCCTGGCTTTCCCAAATCAGTATATTGTTCGGGGGGAAGGTATTTCTTCGATGATGACAGAGATGTACCTGATTACCAGATGGCCACCTTTGATTATGGGAATTTTACACTGACCGTAGAAACAGGTGAGTGCACTCCCTATATGAAAAAATCGCCACCGGAGATACGTTTCAGCGAAAATTTCCCTGACTGGAGGCAAAATGCCACCAGGATAGATATCCTTGGGACAAAAAAGCTGATGTTTGTGGGCCGTATGGGAGGTGGATGGCAGGTATTCGATGGAGATGGGAAGATTGTGGCCCAGGAACCAGGATTTTATCCCCTGAAAGCCCATATCAAGAACTTCCTCGATTGTGTCCGGTCCAGGGATGAGCCCAATGGTAACCTTGTCCAGGGACATAACAGCTCCGTCCTGATACACCTGGCCAATCTATCCTACAGGATGGGGAATAAGCAATTGAATTTCTCTCCGGAATATGAGGTTATTACGAATGATGCAGATGCCCGGGCCTTGTCCAGGATGAATTACCGGGAAGGATTTGAAGCGGACAAATTCGTATAACCTGAAAGATTCAAACCATGAGATCTGTAATTAAATGGGGCATTATAACTGCCGGATTAATTATTGCCATACTTGTCATTTTTGCATTCGCCAGGACCTGGAATAAAACAGAATTAGAATTCCTTATACATATCAATGAAGAACTGGTACAGCAATCAGTCTTTGGAGAATCCCCGACATTTGCCATCTGGCTGGAAGATCCCGATAATGGCAAGACCTATACGGCCTATGCTACCAGGCGGGTAGCGATGGGGGACTGGGAAGGCAAAGCAGATGTCCCTGTTGCCCTGCCATTGTGGTCTGAAATAAATAAGGCCGAAAGAAAGAACAGATCCAGTGATGCCGGGACGGCCTCTGATGAAATTATTTCCTCAGGGGCCACCCCCCTGCCAGGATATTTCAGGACCAGGGTCAGGGTGAAACCCGGGAGCAAATGGATATGCTGGATAGAATATAACCTGTCCGGTGATTTCAACAAGGCTTACCCGGAATTTAACCCTGAGACCAAGGCAGAGGATGAATATGCCAGCGGTCAGCCAGCCATAATTTATAAAGCAGAAATTGAAGCAGTTAAGGACAGGGTAGCTGTCCCTGAGATAGCCGGCATGTGTGTCTTTAACCCCAAGAACAAAGTGCTTGTTGTACCCTTACAGGGCATAACAACAGCGACTGAGGTACTTGATGAGGTCAGTATCTCTGTTGTAAAACCGAAACCAAGGATCATTAACAAGCCAATCCTGAAAATTCAAAACTGAACATAAAAACTTGAGAAGAAATGAAATCCAATCAGCGGCCGGGATTCTATGAGGATTTAAGCGGTTACTGCAGCATATAACAGCTGAATAAACCGTTAATTTTCGTATTTTTGATTAGATGGATTTCAAGATGGTTGTACAATTGGCAGAAGAAATATTTCATGCATAGTAAGGAAATTCAGGAATTGATTAATGAGAACAGCAGCCTTTTCTGGTATATTCCAGATCAGGAAAAGGAAAACATCAGCCCTGAGTTACTTGTTGAAACTATATTTAATTATGGAGATGAAAAGGCGGTACAAAAACTCTTTGATATGATGGGAATCAATAAGGTCGCTGATATTTTTTATAACCACATATCAGGCAGGAGAGTGAATTATTTTCCAGCGGTAATAAATTTCTTCAACCTCTATTTTCAGAGGCATGCACAAAGAAATATTAACAGGCAGTCAGTTTAGACTCTTAGACTTAATTTCAGAATTTTCCAGGGCATTCTATCTGGCCAAGGGAACGGCCGTTGCATTGTACATTGGTCACAGACAGTCGATTGACTTTGATCTGTTTACGGAATCTGATCTGAAACCAAAGAGCATTAAAAATAAGTTGGCTGGCAGTAATGTTCAGTATAAAATTCTTCATGAAGCGTATGATCAGCTTCATATTTTAACAAACGATGTGAAGATTACCTTCTTTAATTATCCATTTGACATACCTCATGAGGTCAAATTTGAGAATATCATTAAGATGCCGGAATTAATTGATCTGGCAGCCATGAAAGCATTTGCACTGGGGGGAAGGGCGAAATGGAAAGATTATGTTGATATGTATTTTATCCTCAGAAATCATTTTTCAATCCACGAAATTGGCAGAAGATCAAATGAATTGTACAAAGATGCTTTTAACCTCAAACTATTCAGGCAGCAACTTGCTTATTTCAAGGACATTGATTATTCTGAGGCCGTGAAATTTGTGAGCGATAAACCAGAGAAAGATGACATCATGCAGTTTTTAATTAAGGCAGCCACAGAGCCTTTTACTTGAAATTGGGCCGAGATCAGGCTTAAAAATCATAAACTTCTTTACTCCTCCGATACTGGCAGATTCATTTTCTCCAGGAGTGCGAGATACCTTTGGTTGCCTTTCATCTTGTCATAAGTGGACTTGCATGATATATACGGCATATTCGGATCGTGGTTATTATTTTCATACATCATTTCATAATAATCCATTGCTTTATCATATTTTCCAACAGTGAAATATTTGTCGGCCTGGCTAATTGGAATCAGGTGTCCGTCTTTCGCCCATACTTCTTCATTGACCCTGATTGCCTCTTCCATAACCGCAATCCAGCCATGTTCCTGGAAAGTTTTTTCAAATAATTCCGCAACCCCATACTCCTCCCAAAGGGGAAGATTCCATCCTTTCCAAATTTCAAACACTCTTTGGTAATCACCAAGACACTTGTAAGCACCCCATAATTGGCCAGATGCAAAGCCGTGACCCGGTTCAATTGAAAGTGCCTTTTCAAGATAATAAAGCGCTTCCTGACATTTCCCAGCTTCAATTAGTACCCCGGCATACAATCCCAGTGTAAAAGGGTTTTCAGGGTCCAGTTCTTGTGATATTTCACCATGGTGCAGGGCTTCATCCCTTCTACGCAGAATCGTCAACAGATGAGCATAAAATCTATGACTGTCCACATGACTGGGATTCACTTCAAGGGCTTTCAGAAACTCCTTTTCAGCTTTTTCCCAGTTAAATTCCGTCCAGGCTGCGGTCGCTGCATTTCTAAAGTGAGATTCGACAGAATTGGGATCTAATTCAAGGGCTTTATTAAGGTTTTCATAAATCATTCTGATGTTTTCAGCATATGATCCATAGCCTGACTGTTTCATGTAACCTCCAACATTTGAGAGTCCTGCATAGGGAGCAGCCCAATCCGGTTCTATTTCAATAGCTTTTTCGAAACTTTCTATGGCTACAGACCAAGATTCCGGATTAAACTGATCGAGATAAGCTACGCCTTTCAGGTAAGCATCATATGCATCGGGATCAATAGTCCTTGATTCAGCTAGCAAGGTCTCTTCCTGTTGAGTAAGATTGACCTTCAACTCATCCGCAATTTTCCTAGTAATCCGGTTGTAGAGATTCAAGATCTGACTTTTCTCTTCCATGTAATCCTCTACCCAGAGTAGTTTCTCCTCGGGATACGGAGTGATCACTCTGACCTGAATACATACCATATCACCATAACAGGTCAGCGTGGGTTCCACCATTGCATCCACATTTGATTCTCTGGCAATATCAGTGGCTGTCATATCTGTTTCTTTATAGGCCTTGGAAGTTTTTTGTCCAAGCACCCGCAGACCGCCCACTTTTCCCATATCTCCGATGAGGGAGGAGTGCATTCCTGATGCCACATAATCCAGTTGATCATCTCCGGTGAAATTGTCAAATGGAAGAATCATCAGTGATTGGATATCTCCAGGTCGCAATCCCCTTGTGCCTGCAAAAATATTGAATGTTACCAGTCCGATAATCACCACAAAACTTGCGTAGGTGGCGATCTTCCAGGCGTTGGGGACAGAGGGTTTTTCACCTTCCCGGATCTCACTTAGGGGTTTGGTTTTTTCAACCCCTTCCGCTGTCAGGTCATAGATCCATGATAAAACAATGGCCAGCGGCAACCCGACAGCAAGCACTATAATTACAATGGTCGACAGGTGAGGAGGAAGGTTCAGGGGTTCGGCCAGGTTACCGACCAGTTCGATGATTACAAAGGCAGCAGAAGCATACACTGTGATCACGTGTATGACACGGCGCCTTTTTAATTCCTGCCAGAATCGGGAAAGTTTACTTGGTTGGCCCGGCATGGTACTAGGTTTAGGGGTTAATTGTAAAAAGCTTTTATTCCTCCGATACAGGCAAGTTCATCTTCTTTAGGAGTGCGAGATACCTTTGGTTGCCTTTCATCTTGTCATAAAAGGACTTGCATGATATATAGGGCAGATTCGGATCGTGGTTATTATTTTCATATACCATTTCATAGTAATCCATGACTTTGTCATATTTTCCAACAGTGAAATATTTGATGGCCTGGCTGCTTGGAATCAGGTATCCGTCTTTCGCCCATACTTCTTCATTGACCCTGATTGCCTCTTCTGTAACTGCAATCCAACCACGTTCCTGGAAAACTTTTTCAAATAATTCTGCAACACCATATTCTTCCCAAAGTGGATAATCCATTTCTTTCCACATTTCAAATACTTTATCGTAATCACCTAAACACTCATAAATCTCACTCAATCTGCCAGCTAAAAAGTAATGGTCAGGATCAATGGAAAGTCCCTTTTCAAGATAATAAAGTGCTTCCTGACATTTTCCGTTATAAACGAGCACCATCACATATAATCCAAGTGTAAATGGATTTTCCGGATCCAGTTCTTGCGATATCTTAGCATGGTGCAATGCTTCATCCGTTCTGCGCAGTATAGTAAGCAAATGGGCATAGAAACTATGGCTGCGTACATGACTGGGATTCAATTCAATGGCTTTTAAAAACTCCTTTTCGGCTTTCTCCCAGTTAAATTCCGTCCAGGCTGCAGTCCCTGCCTTTCCAGAATGAGATTCGACAGAATTAGGATCTAATTCAAGGGCTCTATTAAGGTTTTCATAAATCATTACGATGTTTTCAGCATATGATCCATAGCCCATTTGTTTCAAGTACCCTCCAACACTTGAGAGTCCTGCATAGGGAGCAGCCCATTCAGGTTCAATTTCAATGGCCTTTTTGAAACTCTCAATGGCCGCAGGCAGGGATTGCGGACTGATCTGATCCAGATAATATATGCCTTTCAGGTAAGCATCATATGCCTCGGGATCAACACTCCTTGATTCAGCAAACAAGATCTCTTCCTGTTGAGTAAGATTGACCTTCAACTCATTCGCAATTTTTTTGGTAATCCGGTTGTAGAGGTTCAGGATCTGACTTTTCTCTTCCATGTAATCCTCCACCCAGAGTAGCTTCTCTTCGGGATACACTGTGATCACCCTGACCTGAATACATACCATATCACCATAACAGGTCAGCGTGGGTTCCACCAGTGCATCCACATTTGATTCTCTGGCAATATCAGTGGCTGTCATATCTGTTTCTTTATAGGCCTTGGAAGTTTTTTGTCCGAGCACCCGCAGTCCCCTCACTTTACCCATATCTCCGATGAGGGAGGAGTGCATACCGGCTGCCACCCAGTTCAGCTGATCATCTCCGGTAAAATTATCAAAAGGCAGTATCGCCAGTGATTCGATATCTCCAGGCCGCAATCCCCTTGTGCCTGCAAAAATATTGAATGTCACCAGTCCGATAATTACCACAAAACTTGCGTAAGTGGCGATCTTCCAGGCGTTGGGGACAGAGGGTTTTTCACCTTCCCGGATCTCGTCCATGGGTTTGGTTTTTTCAACCCCTTCCGAGGTCAGATCATAGATCCATGACAGAACAATGGCCAGCGGAAATCCAACAGCAAGAACAATAATCACAATGGTCGAAAGGTTTGAGGGAAGATTCAGGGGTTCGGTCAGGTTACCGACCAGTTCGATGATTACAAAGGCAGCAGAAGCATACACTGTGATCACGTGTATGACACGGCGCCTTTTTAATTCATGCCAAAACTGTCCAAGATTACTCGGTTTACTTGGCATTTGATTTGCATTTTTTATTAACTGATATTGAAAATCTCTTAAAGAAACAACGATAGTGGAACTGAAAACTGAAAGAATGATATTGCCAGGTGCTATGCAATTACTTTGTGCAAAGGGTGAGATTACCTAAAGTTAGATCAATAATTACTAATTGTCAAAAAGTTGGATTGATATTTTCACCTTTGATTTTCTTATTCAGTAAAGCGTACAGAAACAAAATCGGTCCATGGACTTTGTTGGAATTTCAGGTATTTTTGGCTCGGATTTGATTGAATGACTCAAAATTGAATTAATCCTCCGGTACAGGCAGGTTCATTTCTTTCAGAATTTCAATATACCCTGGGTTGTTCGTTAAATATGAATAATAGCTGAAGTTAATATTGGAGATATAGGCTGTACTTCCATTTCGCCTTCATAAACTTTCTCCACAGAATTCATTACTTTTCACGGCAGAATACAGGCCCAAAACAAGGGATTTCATCGTGGCTATCGCACCCAGATCCCTTGATCTCAATCACATTCCCTCCCCTCACCAACAATATTTGTCGGATCAGGAGCTCCAGGTCCAATAACCTGATTGGCATTATCCTTAATTTCAGAATTCTTAATACCTATCAAAAAGATGGTGCAATTAAAGGGAGCTGTGATCGCTACCCCGCACAGGTCATTGTCTTTGATAATCCAGTTATCTCCTGCAATACTCGCAATACCACCATATTGACCACTCCCCTCAAAAACATTATCTTTTACCTGAACGTTTTTCACAAATTGTATTCCCAAGCCAAGCACACCCATAAAATGAATCCTGTTATTCTTAACATATGAGCTGCCGTCGGGACCGTCCCAGGATGACAGGCTTGGACCAATTTTCACCAAGGCAATGCCCGTATTGCTATTTTCAATCTCATTTTCTTTAATTGTCCAGCTGTGGTTCAGAAATGAATTGACACCTAGAATACAAGAATTAAGACTACTGTTTTTTACTGTAACGGTTGCATCATCTCCGGAGAAGGCAATCGGCAAAATACAATTATTCGCGTTTAGAACATGAACATTTTTCGCTTCGAATTTACCGCTTGAGGCACCAAATGCAGCTAATCCCGCATACAAACTATAACCTGTATTTAAATATTTTTCATTGTCTTTTTCCCCAATAACTGTGATATTTTTATACATCACATTCAGATTAATAGGATTGGCCATATCATTATCAAGATTCTCATACTGTACATGAAGAGCCTGAAGTGTATTTCCTTCCTCCGGTGGACGAGTATCATGGTTCTTATATTGATAATATGGTGTGGTTGGTTCATCCACAATAATTGTCATATCTGAAACCGCAACAGTTCGCATCTCATCGTTATAATGATGAGCGAAACAGAACATATAGAAACCATCATTATCCTTAAATGATAGTTTTAGCGGCGGGCATTCACTTACATCGAACAATTCACCTGGTACCGTCTGAATAGTTGTTTTATTCATTCCTGATCCCTTCAGTGATCCATTAAAATCCCACTTTGTAATACTTTTGTGCAGGTAGAATAGTCCCTCAGCTAGTTGTACTCTCTCTCCCGAGCCAGCATTCTGAAGAGCATCGTTTATGTTCTGCCAGTCTTCCTCGGCTTTGGTAAGTACATCAGAATCCATGCTGGGCATAACCATTGTTTTTCCGGATTTAAGTACACTTAGATCATCTGGTTCAATGAGAAAGCTATCTTGCTCACATCCAATTAAGGATAAGGAGAAAACAATAACTGCGAAGTAAATTGATTTAATTCCTGGGATGTCAAATTGTGTTTTCATGATTTTTAATTTAGATGGTTTAGGAATTAATTATTTATGTTACATGTTAGATTGAGTTAATCTAAGCTGAAAACTGACAGTGGGAATATCAATTGATATGTAGTGAAAGGTCGCGATGGGAGGGAAGTCCAACAAGGACAATTTGAAATGTTACTACTAGTCTCTTAATAATAGAATATTAAGTATTAGATAAAATGCAGTGTTCCTGTGAATTCAGATCTCTAGCAAAGATACAAACCCTTGTGGGCAAAGTCAATGAGAAAAACCGCAGATTTTAACGGTAATCCCACAACTGGAAGAAATGTTTTTTTTGCCATCAGCAATAAGCTTGGAAGGGATCATTGATATTAGTGAAAATGAAAAAGCCAGGTCTTTGCTTTAGCAAATGTCCCTGGCCCTTTCATCAACTCTCAACCGGTAATTAAATTTCTCTATCAGAATTCGAAATACAAGTTACAAACCTGAGAAGGTGAAGTCTATAACAAAAAACGCAATCTCTAACAGTAATCATGCATCTGTGGGGAGATGTTTATGTTTTGCTAATTAGCAATGAGTTGAAAAGGAGTAATCACCAAAATACTGATCTTATTTGGCTGGATTCCACCAGAGCCTCGTAGCGCCGTTGTCCGGCCCGCTCAGAAGACCTTTTGCCGCTTCCACGGCAGCCGCGTTTGTGTTGTGTTCTTCATCTGTATAAATAAGCCTGCGCACTATCGCATCAGCTGGAACATAAGGATTGTCGGATTGCATCCGGGGATATAATTTCGGTAGATCAGTCCTTCTTGCTTCCGACCAGGCTTCCCATCCATTGGGATAGAGGGCAAGCCATTTCTGGGTTTGTATCTGCTCCATTTGCCTCGCAGGATCCGATTCGAATTTGACCGGGATATCGGATACCGGGGTCGGTGCATCATGTGTTGTATCAGGCAGATCTGTACTTTGCAGATAAGCTGTAATAGATGCATTATCAACTCCCCAGAATGATAATGACATTTCAATGCCAGAATTATACAGATCTTCGGCCGCTCCACCCATATTCCAGCCCTTCAGGGCACCTTCAGCCCTTAGGAAATAGGCTTCAGCTGCCAGTATGATCTCAATGTTGTTACTATATCTATTGGCTTTATCATTCCATCGGAGCCCCATGGTTGACAGGGTGTCTACGTGCAGGTCTTCTGCTGACAGATCGACAGTACTATACCCGTTCCTCAATCCTCTGTATTCAGGAGTGCCTGCCTTTACGCTGTTGACGGTTGGACTGAAAAATGCAGGCAATCGTGGATCATTATATCCTTTCAGAACACTTTCCATGGCAGCACTCATTCGGAATTCATTCCATGTGAGCATTTGATTCATCCAATTTCCTGAATTTGGACCAGAAGTATGAAAGATACCGTTCTGATCATTGGAAATTATTACACCGCCTGCAAGGGCTTTTTCTGCTTCAGTCTGAGCCTTACCTGGTTGTATGTTGGAGATCCGCATTGCCAGCCTTAATCTTAAGGTATTTCCAAACCTTCTCCAGCTGTCAATGTCGCCGCCATAGACCTGGTCATTTGTGCCAAAAGCATTCCCCCCGGCATGCTGATCAAGCACGGCAAGTGCTGCATCGAGTGTATTGAAAAAATCATCATAAATTGATTCCTGGGAATCATAGGGAACGCTGGTCCCTCCATTCCCGACCTTCGAATAGGGAATAGGTCCCCAGTAGTCGGTGATACGGTGATACATAAACACTTTCCATATCTGGAGCAGTGCATGTTGGGTTTCAAATCCGACCACTCCGTTGGCCGGATCGGTATCCTCCAGTATAACAGCCAGGTTAGCCGCTGCATTGCGATAATAATTCTTCCAGGTATTTTCAAGTACTCCACCACCCAGATTATACCTGTCCCAATCAAATGAAGGCTTTGTGTTTGCAAAATACTGAGCATAATGGTCACCATAAATGTTTTGAGAGTAATTAAAGTGAATCATCAATGCATTGTACTGGCAAAAGCCATATACATTACCTATGGTAGCCGGGGTCGAGTTCTGCCAGTACCTTATCATTGGTATTTATTTCCTCGAAATCCTCTGTGCAGCCTGTAAAGAGGAATCCAATTAACAGGCCGGACAACAGTGTAATGAATATTAGATTCTTTTTCATTTTTATATAGTTCTTAGGTATTTATCACTCTGCTAAAATGTGAGTTTCAGGTTAACCCCCATAGATCTTGTTGTAGGAAGTCCAAACCCCTCTACACCCTGGTAATTACTGACTCCAACCGACGTGTTCGGATCGATCACTTCTGCAGCATTGTACAGGAAACCAAGGTTCCGACCCACAAGTGCCAAGCGGAGGCTCCTGATCGAAGGGTTGTTAAAGCTAAAGGTATACCCTAATACAAGCTCCCTGAATCTTACAAATGAAGCATCATACCTGTATACCTCTCCAGCAGGATTACTTTCCCTTCCGCCCAGATGCTGCCAGTAATCCTGGGCAGTGGTCTCTATCGTGTTCTCCTCATATATTGGATCACTGCCAGGATTCTCCTCATAGTCTTGCACATCCACAACACCGTCTACGACCATACCCTCTCTTCCTTCAAGTGTATAATCTGAAATACCATCAAAGGAAAGGATCGCCTCTGTGTATGAGAAGATATCTCCACCCATTCGCATATCGAACAGGACATTCAGGTCAAATCCCTTATACCTGAAAGTATTGGTTACACCTCCAAACCAGTCGGGGTTATAATTCCCCATGGGAAGTGTTTGTCCAAGGGTAACACGGGGAAGTCCAAATGCATCGATCAGCACCCTGCCTTCTTCATTTCTCAAAAATCCTTTTGTAAATATATCTCCGTACTGGCTGCCTTCCACAACCTTGATGGTTGTCATCCAGCTACGGTCCCTGATGGTATACTCGTCAAGCTCATCGGTAAGCTCGACAACAAGGCTATTATTCGTGGCATAATTGAAGGCTATATCCCAGGTGAATTCACCCCTGACAGGTGTTGCACGCAGGGTCAGTTCAAGACCGGTATTCTGTATATTTCCGGCATTGATGAATTGGAACTCAAATCCGGATGGATAAGGTACCGGAACCTGAATCAACTGGTTGTATGTGTTGGTTTTATACCAGGTGAGGTCAAATCCTATCCGATTTTTAATAAAAGCCAGATCTGCTCCAACTTCAATAGACCGGGTTATTTCCGGCTTAAGGTTTTCAGCCGGAAGGGTGGTTCCTTTCCATGCATAACCCTGACCGCCGCCTGCACCGGATTGATAAGTCAGGTCGAGCCTATACGGATCTGTGTCGTTGCCCACATATGCATAGGATCCCCTGAGTTTGGCAAAAGGTAGGAATGAAGGCAACTCTACCATATCTGAAATGACCCATGTCAGGCCAAAAGAAGGGTAGAAATATGACCAGTTCTCTTTCGGAAGCGTGGATGACCAGTCATTCCTTCCTGTTATATCAAGGAAAAGGAAATTTTTAAGCCCGATGGTCGCAAAACCGTACAGGGAATTTATTTTCTTGTCTGAGTCACCATCCCATGCTCCCTTAGTAGCGGAATTGCTTATTGTAAACAAGTTTGGTTGCAGCAGACCCACTCCAACGTTAGTATTTAGATACTGCCCATTATACAGACGCATACTGCCGCCAAATGAAACATCAAGCGACAATAGATCGCCAAAGATGGTATTGTAATTAAGCAGGAAATCATTGTTCATTTCCAGGTATTCACCCCTCCAGTGGGAGTAGTCTCCATCGTCGGCTATCGTGTATGTATCATTATGCACTCTGGTAATATACTGGTGAAAAGTTTTATCGAATGTAGTCCTGATCATTAAGCTTAAACCGTCCATAAATTCATAGTTTAAGCTGGCCAATCCGATGACCCTGTGACGGACATCTTCCCTGGAGGTTCTGTTAAGTATCCAGAAAATATTCTGTCCACCGTTGGAACCAGAACCGGGGTGCCAGTAATGCTGGCGAAGGTTGCCGGCATCATCATAGTATTCATATTTCCTGGCATCTTCCAGGGAAATATTGCTGGGCTGCCGGTAAATGGCCCGCATGGGGTTGAGAAATCCATCGCCCGTGGACACCCTGTTGTCAACCTCCTCATTGAAATAGGTAAGCTTGGCATCTGCACTGAGGCGTTGAGTCAGTTTTGATGTGTAACGCAGGTTGAAATTGTTCCTGCGCATTTTATTATTTTCAACAATACCCTGGGCCCTTGTATTTGTATAGGAAAAATACATCTGCGATCTTTCGTTTCCTGAACTCAGTGCCAGCGTATTGGCCCAATTGGTACCAGTAGAGAAGAAATCTTTTAGATTATCCGGGTGCGCCGTGTAAGCATATTGAGCAGGACCGTCCCAGTTGGGATCGGGTGACCAGTGGTCCACCATCTGTCCGTTCATTTCCGGTCCCCACATCCATTCCTGGTCCCTGACATAGCTTCCGGTAGTTCCCTGACCGTATTTCTGCTGGAAGCGTTTCAGTAGGATCGGTTTCTCAAATGTAAAGTTTGAAGTAAGTTCTATTCCGATTCCTTTTCTTGCCACACCTTTTTTTGTGGTGATCATAATGGCCCCGTTACTCGCCCTTGAGCCATAAATAGCTGTTGCATTGGGTCCTTTCAGAACGGTGATGGATTCAATGTCATCCGGATTGATGTTACTGATACCATCTTCTGACTGCACACCACCCCCTTCACTATTTACCGCACCAATTGTTTCGTTGGCAATCGGAACACCGTCGACCACAATTATTGGCTGGTTTTGCCCTTGAATGTTCCGGTTACCCCGAAGCAGGATCCTCGTTGCAGATCCCACACCGGAGTTAGATTTTACCAGGTCAAGACCTGCTACTTTGCCGGCCAGTGAATTGGCTACGTTCAGTTCCCTGGCCTGGCTAATCTCATCCACGCTAACATTCTGGGCAGCATAGGTGATCTTTTTTTTCTCTCGAGGAATTCCGAGCGTGGTTACGACCACCTCATCTAATGCATTAGACTGGGCTTCAAAATTACATCGATAACAGTCGAATTGGCAACCGAGATCAATTCTGTATTGAAACCAACAAATGAGAACTGAAGTGTGACTTCGCCATCCGGTATCTCAATTGTATAATTACCTTCAAGGTCTGTAATTGAGCCGGTTGATGTACCTAAAACCAAGATATTGACCCCGGGTTGAGGGAGGTTGTTATCACTACAGGTAACAGTGCCTGTGATGGTTCGCTGCTGTGCAAAGGAAACGGCAGTCAGCAGTAGGGTAGTGAAAACCCCGAGAAGTAAAAACTTCCCGAATCTTTTTAGTAGAATACACGCTGGATTAATTTCCATTTGGTTGTATGTTTAAGTTGGTTAAAGATTCTATATATTTTAATCATCCGCAGTTGGCAGGTTCAATTTTCCCAATAGAGCAACATACCTTGGATATTCTTTCTATTGTTCATATTTATAAATATTGGATGCAACAATTGCCAAACTCAAATCAGGGTTTTTATACAATTTCTCAGGATAATCCAATGCCTAATACCGATGCAAACTATCCCATCCATGCCATGCCGCAATCTCCTTTGCGATCTGATTATGAAGGTTCAATATTTGACTTTTATCCTCCATGTATTCTTTACTCCAAAGAATTTCCTCCGCTGGAAATGCACGGATTACTCTTAATTGGAGACATATAGTGTCACCCAGACACTCCATTTTCGACTCGATAACCACGTCCACATTCTTTTCAGTGTAATTCTCGATAGGAAGTATCATTAACTTTTGAATGTCATCAGGATGTATTCCGATTTCTTGTACCTATAAAATTGAGGACTACCAATCCAATAATCACTGCGAAACTCGCATAAGTGGCTATCTTCCATGCTCTGGAGATGACAATTTTCTTTCCTGCCTGTATCTCACTCAAAGGTTTGGTTTTTTCAATACCTCCGGAGGTTAGGGCATAACGCCATGATAAAATAATAGCGAGCGGGAATCCAACAGCCAGCATAATAATTGCAACGGTTTGCAGGCTGGCTGGCAGGTTCAGGGGCTCAGAAAGGTTACCAATCAGCTCAATGATCACGAAGGCTACAGAGGCATACAATGTTATTACATGTATGACACGGCGTCTTTTTAATTCTTGCCAGAACTTTCTGAGATTGTTAGATTTACCAGACATGTGACTAGGCTGTATTTGATTTTGATCTTTCTGACCATTAATCGTAAAAGCAATACTCAGGATGTCTCAGATAGTAAATTACAAACTTCCTCTTCTTGTGTCTATAAGATAAAGCGCAATCTCTAACACAAATCAAGCATCTGATGGGAAATGTTTATGAGAGTACAAAACAAACCAGAATAGGAGATAAACTTTCAAGTCACTCTCATTAACTTCGATTGGAAATTTTGGAAATCTGGAATGTATGTACAAGTTATGAAAAAGTAAGTTATAACAGTGATTTATTGTAAAGGGCTTTAATAAATCAGTAGGTGGAAGCTTGGAGTAACATTTGCAGTGTTTCTTGATATCGTAGTAAATTGCATTGCTCCTACATGGAGCAGACATTATTTGACCAAAATGCAATGAGCTGATGAGAAAATCAAACTGGCACGTTACTAATCCTCCGGCAAAGGCAAATTCATTTTCTTTAAGAGTTTAATATACCTAGGGTTGTCCTTTAATTGATCATTTCCCCCGAAATAAGGCATACTCGGTGCATGAATTTCATACCCTTGCTCAAGACAATCCATTGCTTTCTCGTATTGATTTAGTGCCAGGTATCGATTTGCATGTCCAACGCTTATTAAGGTTTCATTCATGGCCTCCTCATCAAGATTTATTATCATTTCAATGGTAGCAGGATAGCCTTGCTCATGAAAGACTTTGTCGATTTCGGCAATTACCTCGTCGTCATACCGGGCTATTGTTTCCTTCCAGTATTCAAACCATTTTTCGTAATCTCCAATCCTTTTATATGCGTCAGCAAGTTTAATTTTGGTAAGCTGATGAGTTGGCTCAATTGATAGTATTTTTTCAAGATACGGGATAACAGAATGTGGATCATTTCCTGCCGTATATGCACATAGTATACGAACACGAGGGTAATATGGATCCAGTTTCAATGCTAGATCGGCCTGAACCAAGGCTTCATCACGTCTGTTCAGGATATTCAATAAATGCCCGTAGAATACATGGCCCATTGCATTGCTTGGATTCAGTTCAAGGGATTTTTTGAAAGCTTCTTCGCCTTTCTTCCAGTTCCATTCAGTCCATACAGCGATTATGGCTTTTGCATGATGAGCAATGGCAGAATTGGGGTCCAGTTCAAGAGCTCTGTTGAGGTTTTCATACATCTTCGGCATGGCATCCGATCGCGTAATAACTCTCATTTGATACCGGTAAGCTTCAACCTCTGCCAGACGTGCATATGGATCTGCCCAATCGGGATCTAATCTGGTTGCAAGATTGAAATACTCTGAAGCCTTTTGAATGGCTTTTCTATCAAACGCATCCAAATATAACAAGCCATTAATGTAAGCCTCATATGCTGCAGTATCAATTACCCTTGATTCCGCTAACGCTAGTTCTTCATCGGCAGTTAATTTGATCTTCACCTCATCTGCAATTTGTTTGGTGAGCCTGTTATAGAGATTTGGTATCTGGTTTCTTGCCTCCGTGTAATCACCGATCCAGATTGTTTTTTCCTTAGGTTCTGTTTTGATAACCTCTATCAGGAAACATAAGTCATCACCCAGGCACGATACACTTGGTTTAATCACTACATTTCGATCTAACTCTGAAGCGATTTCCTGCAATGTCATGTCAGCATTTTTCAAGTAAATTGAAGAGGTACGATTTAGGACATCGAAACTGCTAATTCTTCCCATATTCTGGATCATTGAGGCGTGCATGCCAGCAACGTACTGATCAAGCTTTGCATCACCCGTTAAATTTTCAAACGGAAGTATCACGAGGGATTGAATGTCTCCAGCGCGCAATTGCTTACCTACACCTGCAATTTCCAGGGTGGCTAATCCGATAATCAAAGCAAAACTCACATAGGTGGCAATTTTCCATGCATTAGGGATGGTCCGTTTTTCCCCTTCCTGGATTTGGCTGAGTGGTTTGGTTTTTTCAATGCCTTCCGAGGTCAGGTCATAGATCCATGATAAAATAACAACCAACGGGAATCCGATAGCTAGGACTATCACAACGATTGTAAGTAAGTTGGACGGAAGGTTTAACGGCTCAACCAAATTATCGACCAGTTCTATGATCACAAATGCTGAAGTAGCATACACCGTGATTACGTGAATAACCCTTCGGCGTTTTAATTCCTGCCAGAATTGAGACAGTTTATTTGGTTTTTGGGGCATAGTTGGCTCGAGTTTGGTTTTAGTGATTTTAAATCTCTTTTATTCTTCTGGCAAAGGCAAATTCAATTTCTTCAACAGTTCAATATATCTTGGATTGTCCTTTAACTGTGAATAGAATTCATTTCTGGCGATATAGGCTATATTCATTTTTCGATTTTCATAAACCTTCTCCAAAAAATCCATTGCTTTGTCGTAATCTCCCAATTTTAAATGTCTTTGTGCTTTGCGTTCATCAGCCATCCAACAGCTTTCATCATTGTTCCTCTCATTCCCGTATTTCTCATTCATCTTAAACATTTCTTCAATCCCGGCTATATGGCCCTTTTCATAAAAGGTATTCAATACAGCTTCCCGGCCTTCATCATTCCACCCGCCCTTTACTTTTTCGCCCCACAATTCAAACCACTTTTCATAGTCTCCATTCATGTAAGCATATTTCATCCGGGTATCTAATAAATTTCCAGCAACCCAGCCAAAATTTGGTTCAATTGCAAGTGCTTTTTCGAAATGTAGGATAGCAGATTCATACTCACCCTCATTCAGCATCACCACTGCATATAGTCCCAGAACCAGGGGTTTTAAAGGATCCAGTTTCAAACCAATATTCGCCTGGAGTACTGCTTCATCTGTCCTGCGCAGGATCATCAATAAATGGGCATAGTATAAGCGGCACAATGCATCGTTCGGATTCAACTCCAGTGATTTTTGAAATGCCTTTTCTCCCTGTTCCCAATCCCATTCTTGCCATACGGCATTAATGGCTTTTACAAACTGTGCCTGGGCAGAGCTGGGATTCAGTTCGAGGGCTTTGATGAGGAATTTATATGTGTTTGGAAGTGTAACCGATTTGGGTAAAAACTCAAATAAACCAAATATGCCCCAGGCATTTGCCAGGCCTGCGTAGGGATCTGCCCATTCGGGGTCTAAATCAATGGCCAGCTGAAAATATTCCAGAGACTTTTGCATGGACTCCGCGTCGAGTTTTTCCCAGTAAAACAATCCCTTCATGTAAGCATCCCAGGCATCAGGATCAACTGTCCTTGACTCAGCTAATAATGCCTCTTCACTTGGTGTTAATTCGATCTTCACTTCCTCTGCGATTTGCTTTGTGATCCTGTTATAAAGGTTCTGAATCTGGCTTTTTGCCACCCTGTATTCTTCGCTCCAAATTGTTTTCTCCTCAGGAAATGCTCTGATTACCCTTAACTGGAAACACATCGTGTCACCATGGCACATTACATCTGCTTCAATTAGTGCATCAGCCTCTCTCTCTGAGGCGATGTCCTGCAACGTCATTCCAGCATTTCTATATGCATTTGAAGAGGTTTTACCTAAGACATCGAAACCGCTGATTTGTCCCATATCCTGGATCAGTGAGGCTTGCAATCCAGACACGAGCCATTCCAGCTGTTCATCACCTGTAAAATTTTCAAAGGGAAGGATCACCAATGATTGAATGTCTCCTGGGCGCAATTGCTTACCTCCTCCTACAATATTCAGTACAACCAATCCGGCAATAACCAGAAAACTGACATATGTTGCTATTCTCCATGCATTAGGGACAGACGGCTTTCCACCTTCCTGGATCTCACTCAAGGGTTTGGTTTTTTCAACCCTTCCGAGGTCAGGTCATAGAGCCATGATAAAATGATAACCAGCGGAAATCCAACAGCCAGAACAACAACATGATGGTAGGTAAGTTGGTCGGAAGGTTCAGCGGCTCTGTAAGATTATTGACAAGATCAATGAGTACAAAGGTGGAGGTAGCATACACCGTGATCACATGAACAACCCTTCGGCGTTTTAGTTCCTGCCAGAATTGGGATAGTTTATTTGGTTTTTGGGGCATAGCTGGGTCGTGCTTGATTTCAGAGATTTTAAATTTCTTTTATTCTTCTGGCAAAGGCAGGTTCATTTTTTTCAACTGTTCAATATCTTCATCTGCTGATAACTGGATTCTCAAATCATTTGCGATTTGCTTAGTAAGGCGGTTATAGAGGTTCAATATTTGGCTTTTCTCCTCCTTATAATCAGCGATCCAGAGTGTTTCCTTCTCCGGAAATGCACTGATTACCCTTACCTGGATACATATAGAGTCACCCAGGGACAACACATTCGATTCTATAATCGCGTCCACATTCAGTTCTGAGGTAATCTCGGATGCTGATGTATCATCAACTGTGTAATTTTCGAATGGCAGTATCAGCAAATCTTGAATTTCTCCAGGGCGCAATTGCTTGTCACCACCCATAACATTCAGGACTACCAATCCAATAATCACTACGAAACTCACATAATTGGCTATTTTCCATGCTCTGGGGATAGAAGTTTTTTTTCCTTCCTGGATCTCACTCAAGAGGCTTGGTTTTTTCAATTCCTTCTGAGGTCAGGGCATATCGCCATGAGAAAATAATGGCCAATGGAAAGCCAACTACCAGCACTGCAATTACAATGATTGACAACCTTTCTGGAAGGTTCAGGGGCTCTGTCAAATAATTGACCAGTTCGATGATCACAAAGGCGGTTGAAGCATACACCATGATTACATGGATGACTCTTCGTCGTTTTAGTTCCTGCCAGAATTGGGATAGTTTATTTGGGTTTTGGGGCATATTTTGGCTCGATATCTGGTTACAAGTGAATTCTAAAACTCCTTTAATCCTTTCCGGCATTGGCAAAGTTCATTTTCTTGAGGAGTTCAATATACCTTTAATTGCCTTTCATTTTATCATAGATAAATTGGGCTGAGATATAGGGCAGTTCCGGATCACGGTTGTTTTTTTCGTAGATTATTTCGAGGTAGTCCATCGCTTTATCATATTTTCCTAAACTCAAATACTTACCAAAAACGAATTAAGGATGAAACATGTATTCCTTTTGCCATTCCTTCTTCATATAACTTAACTAACTCTTGATATAAAAGCCATAAATCCTTGCTCATATAAAATTTCTTCAAGTAATTCTGCATTTCCCAACTGTTCCCAGCGGTCATAATGAATTTTTTTCCACTCTTCAAATACTTTTTCATAATCTCCCAAACACTCATAAACACAAGCCAATTTACCACACAAAAAAGGATGGTCCGGATCAATAGAAAGTGCTTTTTCAAGTATAAAAAAGTGCTTCCTGACATTTACCGGCATTACACAGTACCACCACATATAACCCCAGAGTAAAAGGATTTTCCGGATCCAGTTCCTAAGATAATTTACCATGGTACAATGCTTCATCCGTTCTGCGAAGTATCGTAAGCACATGGGCATAGAAACTATGGCTACGTACATGACTGGGATTCAATTCAATGGCTTTTAAAAACTCTTTTTCGGCTTTCTTCCAATCAAATTCAATCCAGGTAGCAGTTCCAGCATTTAAATGATGAGCTTCGACAGAATTAGGATCTAATTCAAGGGCTTTATTAAGGTTTTCATAGATCATTCTGATTCTATCTGATTCTGATCCAAAACCAATTTGATTCATATACGTTCCAACCTCTGACAATCCTGCATAGGGAGCAGCCCAATCGGGTTCTATTTCAATGGCTTTTTTAAAACTATCAATGGCAGCATGAAAAGGATTGTGGATTAAACTGATCAAGATAATATCTGCCTCTCAGGTAGGCATCATATGCATACTGGATCAACATTCCTTGATTCGGCCAACAGGGTCTCTTCTTGCAGCGTAAGATTGACTTTCAGCTCATTTGCAATTTCTTTGATGATCCGGTTATAGAGGCTCAAGATCTGACTTTTATCTACCATATATTCCTTTACCCAGAGTAGCTTTCTCCTCTGGATACGTAGTGATCACCCTGACCTGAACACATACCATATCACCATAACAGGTCAGTGTGGGTTCCACCAGTGCCTCCACATTATCTTTTTCGGCAATTTCAGTGGCTGTCAAATTTGTCTCTTTATAGGCTACTGGAGGTAGTTTTTCCGAGTCACCCGCAGTCCACTCACCTTGCCCATATCTCCGATGAGGGAAGAGTGCATACCGGCTGCCACCCAGTCCAGCTGATCATCTCCGGTGAAGTTGTCAAATGGAAGTATCGCCAGTGATTGAATATCTCCAGGCCGCAATCCCTTTGTACCTACTACAATATTGATAGGTCGACCAATCCAATGATCACTACAAAACTTACATAGGTGGCAATTTTCCATGCATTGGGAATCACTGTTTTCTCTCCTTCTTTAACCTCTTCGATAGGTTTGGTTTTCTCGACACCTTCCGAGGTCAGATCATATAACCAGGATAAAATAACGGCCAATGGGAATCCAACAGCCAGTACTATCACCACAATGGTAAGTAAGTTGGTTGGAAGGTTCAGGGGCTCTGTCAAATTATTGACAAGCTCAATTAGTACAAAAGCTGTGAAGCATAGACTGTGATCACATGAATGACTCTTCGTCTTTTTAATTCCTGCCAGAATTGTCCAAGATTGTTATGTTTTCCAGGCATTTTATTTAACTGTGTTAAATACTATTATCCCATTACGAAGTAGAATAGCTCCACATCCTATCAGGATATTGTAGATTATATTATTAATTGTATTAAAGTTATGAATCACGGAAGGTGCAGTCTATAAGAAAAACGGCAAACTTTAACAGTAATCCAGCATTTGAAAGAAATGCTTATTTTTTGCTGTCAGCAATAAACTGAGAAGGTGTCATTTCAAAGAGTTCCCCAAAACATTTGGAGAAATAGGACTGGTTGTTAAAGCCAACTTGATGCATGACCTGGGCAACATGGTTGTGTCCGCTACGGAACAATGCAGCTGCTCTTTTTAACCGGTGGTTGCGCAATAATTCGTTGGGAGCATAGCCGGTAATGGCCATCACTTTCCTAAGGACCTGGGACTGACTCAGGCTTAATTCACCGGAGAGTTGGCTCATTTTAAAATCTGGATCTGAAATGTGCTGATCGAATATATCAAGTAATCTCTCGATAAATTTATCCTTTGGTGGCAATTCCATATCTGTTGTGTCTGACAGGAAGTCGAACCTGAATTTTTTCCTCAGTTTCCTTCTTTGTTCGAGCAGGTTTTTAATGCGAACATTCATTTCTTCAGTATCAAATGGCTTAACCAGGTAATCATCTGCCCCGGTTTCTAATCCTTCCAGTTTGCTGTCTCTGTCTGCCCTGGCTGTCAACAAGATAACCGGGATGTGGTCAGTTCGCTCATCTCTTTTCAATTGTTCGCACATCACCATGCCATCCATTACGGGCATCATCACATCGCTTATGATCAGATCGGGGATGTTTTCATGGGCTTTGTCCAAACCAATCTTACCATTTTCTGCAAATAATATACTGTAGTTTTTTTCAAGGTTTCTGGAAATATATTTCCTTAAGTCATCATTATCTTCAACAATCAGTATTACAGGTTTTTCTTTGGTAGTATCCGGGATTTGACTTTCGATGGGCTCTGTATCTTCATAATCCTCATGTTCATGGACCGATGCAACAGATTCCGTTTTGATATTTTCATCGGATGAAAGTGAAACAATTTCTTCAGGCCTGAATTGTGCCGCTGAAACAGGAAGGGTAACGGTGAAGGTGCTTCCCTTTCCTACCTCACTTTCAACACTGATCTTTCCCCGGTAAAGTTCTACCAGCTCTTTTGTCAGTGCCAGTCCCAGTCCAGTCCCTTCAACCTCCCCGGTATCTGGATCACCTACGCGGTAGAATCTGTCAAAAATTTTGTCCAGCATTTCTTCAGGAATCCCTTTTCCTGTGTCAGATACCTTTATCTCAACAGAATCTAAAGTATTATTCGGGGAGACTTCAAGGAATCGAATATCTACATGTATTATTCCATTCTCATTGGTGAATTTGAACGCATTGGAGATCAGGTTTGTGAGTATCTTTTCAATTTTGTCAGGTTCATAATGTACCATTTCGCCTTCATCCGGCAGGTCATATTCGTACCTGATCTTCTTGTACTCAGCAAGGGAAAGGAAAGAAAGTACAATGGCTTTTACAAATTCTACAAGATTTCCTTGGGAGACCTGCAGGTTGACATTGCCTGTTTCCAGTTTTGAGATGTCAAGAAGCTGATTGATCAAATCCTGTAATCTCTGAGTACTCCTTTTCACAGTTTGGAATAACTGTATGGATTCTTCCGGATTACCCTGAAACTGTTTTCTCAATTCCTCTATAGGTCCCTGTATCAGCGTCAGCGGTGTCCTGAACTCATGTGAGATATTGGCGAAGAAGCGGGATTTCATATGATCCAGTTCCTGCATCTTACTTACTTCCATCTCTTTGATCTTGAGGTCAGCATTAATCTTTTCCCTTTTGATAAGATATCCCCTGTACCAGCGGACCAGGATGAGTAAAATGAAACCGTAGATCAAATATGCCCACCATGTGAACCATATGGGGGGTAATACTCTAAAGGTATATTCAAAAGGTTCGCTCCACTTTTGTGCTGCTCCAATGGCGCGCACTTTAAAAGTATAGGTGCCATGGGGCAGGTTGCGGTAATCTGCTTTGGCTTCTGCTGTTGGAGCACTCCATTTATCATCCAAACCCTCCATTTTATAGCTGTACTTAATTTTATGTGGTGCGGACCAGTCAATGGCTGAAAAATAGAAGGTAAGGTGATTACGGTTGTAAGGAAGTTCCAGGTTTAAAGGGTAGTTATAAAACCTGGCCACGCCATTGAATTCCATTTTCATTCCGTTACTATCTTTCAAATGGCGGTAATCTACAAACTGCTCGTTAATGTCTATCCGGTTAAGTTGCATGGCAGGGGGCTCAACCGGAATCTTAAAATTATTCATATCCAGCATGGTAAGACCTTTGACGTTGCCCCACCAAATGCGGTTTTTACTATCCAATAACGCACTTTTTCAATAGGAAATCTATGCCTTTCAGACCATCCTGCAGGCCATAGGTATGTATTACAGGATTACAGGCTGTAAGCTCTTATTTGTGTTGAATACTTTCCGGACCAAACACCAGGCGATTTAATCCCTTATGTTGTGCTTATCCATATATTATTGTTGTTGTCCTCCAGGATGGATTGGACACTATTATTACTTAAGCCCTCTTTTTCGGTAAAATATGTAAAGGTTTCGCCATTAAACATGCTTACCCCTTCCCATCTGTTCCAAACCAGAGATTGCCATGGCTATCCTCCAGGATAGACTGACATATTATCACTTAATCCCTCTTTTTCGGTAAAATGTGTAAAGGTTTCGCCATTATACTTGCTTACTCCTCCACCCTGGGTGCCAAACCAGAGATTGCCATTTCTGTCCTCCAGGATGGAAGACAGTATTATTACTTAAGCCCTCATTTTCGGTAAAATGTGTAAAGGTTTCCCCATCATACATGCTCAACCTCCACCATCTGTACCGAACCAGATATTGCCATGGCTGTCCTCCAGGATGGACACAGACATCATTATCACTTAAGCCCTCTTTTTGGTAAAATGTGTAAAGGTTTCGCCATCATACTTGCTCACTCCTCCCCCCTGGTGCCAAACCAGAGATTGCCATGGCTGTCCTCCAGGATGGACTGACAAAATTATTAATTAAACCCTCTTTTTCGGTAAAATGCGTAAAGGTTTCGCCATTATACATGCTTACTCCTCCCCCCAGGTGCCAAACCAGAGATTCCATGGCTGTCCTCCAGGATGGAATGGACCAAATTATTACTTAAACCCTCTTTTTCGGTAAAATGCGTAAAGGTTTCACCATAATATATACTCACTCCTCCCCATCTGTGCCGAACCAGAAATTACCATGGCTGTCCTCCAGGATGGAACTGACATTATTACTACTTAAGCCCTCATTTTCGGTAAAATGCGTAAAGGTTTTGCCATTATATTTGCTCACCCCTCCGCCATTAGTACCAAACCAGAGATTGCCATGGCTGTCCTCCAGGATGGAACTGACATCATTACTACTTAAGCCCTCTTTTTCGGTAAAATGTGTAAAGGTTTCGCCATCATACTTGCTTACCCCTCCACCATCTGTACCAAACCAGAGATTGCCATGGCTGTCCTCCAGGATGGACTGACATAATTACTACTTAAACCCTCTTTTTGGGTAAAATGAGTAAAGGTTTTGCCATTATACTATGCTCACCCCTCCGCCATCTGTGCCAAACCAGAGATTGCCATGGCTGTCCTCCAGGATGGAATGGACACTATTATCACATAAGCCCTCTTTCTGGGTAAAATGAGTAAAGGTTTCGCCATCATACATGCTTACCCCTCCGCCACTGTACCGAACCAGAGATTGCCATGGCTGTCCTCCAGGATGGACGGACATCATTATTACTTAAGCCCTCTTTTTCGGTAAAATGTGTAAAGGTTTCGCCATTATACATGCTCACCCCTCCACCATCTGTACCGAACCAGAGATTGCCATGGCTGTCCTCCAGGATGGACGTGACAAATTATCACTTAAGCCCTCTTTTTGAGTAAAATGTGTAAAGGTTTCACCATTATACATGCTCACCCCGTCACTAGGTGCCGAACCAGAGATTGCCACGGCTGTCCTCCAGAATGGACGTGACACAGACGAGTTCATCCCCTGTTCCACATCCAGGTATTTGATATTAATGATGGCATTATCTTTCATGCGTGGTGGTAAGGCCTTGACCGGTTGCGGTTGTATGCAGGGCACAACTTTTCCTTTAGCAGGTATGGGTACACCTGTAGGTACAGTATCTCCGATGGAGTTAATCAGCACAAAAGAAGAGGTATCTACACCGGGGGTAAAAGTTTTGAGGGAGCTTTTATTTACAGGAATGACAGTGAGGTTTTCCGGTATTTTATGTACATTCTGGTGGATGGGAACGACATCTGGTTTACCTGCAGGAATTACTTTGGGTTTTGCTACACTTTTGGGATCTATGACTTTGCCTATAGCCGGGATTGGCACCCCTGTTTTTACGGTATCACCCAATGAATTTATAATAGGTTTAATGCTGTCTCCTGTAACAGGATTGATACTATAGCCTTCCTGGGTATTTAAAGCAACAATTTGGGGAGCCGGATGCGAAGCTGTCGTTTCATCAAATACGCTTTGCTTATCACTGTTGCAGGAAACAATTGATAAAACAATGATGAGAGGTGTGAAAACTTCCTTCAGGTTTTTGTATGAAACACTACTGAGCATATTCCCTCCTGTAAATGAAATGGCAAACCCTTGAGAGTTTGGGAGTTTGAGAATTGAGAATGTATAGTCAAGTTATGAAAAAATTATTTCATAATACTGATATCCCCTGATTTGTATAGGAAAAATACAGTTGAGATCGGGTGACCAGTGGTCCACAATCTGTCCGTTCATTTCCGGTCCCCACATCAGTTTCTTCTCATTCTTTTAAATATCTGCCGAGCACTTTTTCGCAGGTGCCATGAGATATCATATCCAGGTTTTCCTGGGGAAGGTGCAATTGCATGAGAAAAATATAATGAGGCAGCCACCAGTTACGTATGCGTTCTGGATATTTACTTTCCAGTGGATGGTAGGCAAATGCATCAGTGCCAAACATTAACCTGTTTGCATATTTCATACAGAATTCCCGGTAAGGCTCTATTTCACCAGGAGTCAGGATATCATACTGGCGTAAAAACATGCCAATACTGGTGTCCAGGTAGAGATCGGATACTTATCAAGCAAAGTTGACAGCGATTCAATTCCCTGGAAATTCATATGTGCCATAATCCATTTAACTCCCGGGTATTTACCAACCATCTCAGAAAGAAAGAAATCGAGTAATTCCTGATTTGTGTAATTGGCCTGTTCCCAGAATTCCTTGGCTCCTTTTCCATAGGTATAACCCTGGTCACCCCAATGCTGGTTGACATGTATTATTATTGGAAGATCATGCTGACTGCACCAGGCGTAAATCTCTTGCCATCCCGGTGTGGTCATGACCCTGTAATCCGGGTTTTCCGTTGATCTGAAATCTCCTGTATGCAATTTCAGTCCCTGAATTAATCCCTCTTTTACACGACGCTGAATCTCCGGAAGCTGATCGGACTGCTCCCATGTCATCCACCAGAAAACGTGTGTTCTGGGATGATCCCTCGCCCATTCCATGGTTTCCAGGTAGGGATCCAGGAGGATCATCCTGGAACTGTGATATTCTCCTACAAGGTGGAACCATCTGTCCATGACTTCCTGTATCTGGCTTCCGATTAATTTGTTAGGGTAATGACTCCACGCAAGGTGCATATGGCTGTCAAACCAGTCAAAAGAGTATGCGTGATTGGTATTCCCGAATCCACGGGAAAACCCATTGTCACCGGTATCCCTTTCCACGTTGTCAGGGTAAGGTTCTACAGGCTGGGCATTCAGGATATTTGATCCCGGGAATAATATACAAAGAACAAAAAGGCTGAGAATTAAATTTTTCATGGTGACCCGTTTTGATTTGATTTACGGCAGATAGAATCACAGAATAAATGTACTTAATTCATATCTTGCAGCATTACATAAATTGATAAACCGAAATAAGAATCCAGATGGGTATCAGGAATAAACCAATCAGCCGGAGGAATTTTGTTAAAATATCTGCAGTTGCTGCAGTATCTGCCCAAGTTTACCCGGTTTTTGCCGGAGGAGGGAGAAACAATTCAAAATCCAGGATCATCCGTATCCATGATCCAAAAGCAACAAATCCATGGGATTATAATGCCAATGCACCCTGGGATCACACAGTGGAACCCGGTGAGACCGGTAATCCTGGAAAAATAGAAGAGCGCTATTTCGATTATATTAATGAAGATGTAGTAGCGAAGATGCTGGATAGAGGATTGAGGGAACTGACCGATGAAGGATCGGCAGAAGATGCCTGGGTAAGTTTGTTGCCAAAGCTTCAGAAAAGTGACCGCATTACCATAAAGATGAACATGAACAATGCATCTTTTGATGAAAAGGTAACCACGAATAGAATGGACCAGACAATCCCACTGGTGAATGTTATATTGGATAACCTAGTTGGTGAGCTTGGACTTTCAGCAGAAAAGATCACCATACTTGATGCCTCCCGCTGGTTCCACCCGGAAATAATGAAAGGACGCTGCCGGTATGATCAGGTGCAATGGATTGATGAGACGGATGCAGAACGCTGGGACAAAAATGAATCCGTGACGTTCACCAAAGACGAACCCAGTCCCGGTGGTGATTTCTGGATGCCTAAGGCCTATACACAGACGGATCATATTATTAACCTCTGCCTGATGAAGAACCATGGTTGTGGTATTACCGGAGCTATGAAAAATCATTTTGGTTCCATACCGTCACCTCGGAACCTGCATGATGGGATGGGGGATAAGAGCTATATTGCAGACGTGTGCAATACCCCGAGCATAAAAAATAAGGTCAGGCTAAATATCGCAGATGCCCTTTTTGCCAACTGGCATAACAATGTCTGGGCTCCCAGGCCATGGAAGACTTTCCCACAGGAATCTCCAAATTCATTGATACTGGGAACTGATCCGGTGGCCCTGGATTCGGTCATGCTTAACCATATAATTGAAGAAATAAAAGTCCAGGGAGACAATGCCCCGGACTGGGTCAAGGAAAACTCCCAGAAACATGGTTTTCTCAAGTATGCTATGGATGAACTGGGACTGGGCATCCATGAATTGGCACCCTATAACCGGATTGATTACAGGACTTTTTCATGCAGTAGTTGATATTATTGACCAAGTAGCCGTTTGCCCTTATCTATGAAATTCTGCAGTTCTTCTTCTGTCGGCAATGAGACTTTGTAGCGGGAGACAAAGACTTTATGCTCAAGATTGCCAAGTGCATATCTTGCGGTTGATTCATCCTTTTCGGTGCAGAGCAGTATTCCAATAGGTAGCTCGTCGTCTACCATCATCTCATTGTCCAGGTAATAGTTCAGATAAAAATTCATCTGACCTGCATCCGTATGTTTGAACTTCCTAATTTTAAGGTCAATCAGAACATGACACTTCAGGATCCGATGATAAAACACAAGGTCGATATAAAAATGCTCATTATCAACGCTTATCCTTTTCTGTCTGGCTTCAAAACAAAAGCCCCTTCCCATCTCCATTAAAAATGCCTGTAAGTGATCCAGTAAGGCTGTTTCCAGATCATCTTCACTGACTTCATCTTTTTGAGGAAGTCCTAAGAACTCAAAAACGTACGGATCCTTGATTACTTCTTCGGGCTTTAGTTGAGAAGCATTGGCGCTGGTCTTTGTAAATAATCCTTTTTTGTCTTTTGATAAGCCTGTTCGCTCATACATCAGGCTGCCCATCTGACGTTTAAGTTCGCGGACTGACCAATTGCCTTTGATAGATTCAATCTCATAAAAAGCTCTTTTTGTTGGATCTTTTTCAGCAATAAATTCAATAATATGTGAGAATGATAACCTGCCTATCAATAGATGTGGAGCTACTCCGATATTTTTATTTTCTTGCTTTAGGATTTCAGATTTTGCAGACAGCGTCTGCAAAATTGCCTTTGGCAGTTCCTTATCTGAAAGAACTAGTACTATATCGGGATATGTCAGGTAGAATTGACAGAAGTTATATAAGTTTCTTTGAGACAGACCTTTTAATCCCTTACTCTTCAGATTCTTGGCCAAAACAGTCAGGAGTTTATCTCCATATTTTGCCCTATCTTTTCCATTTTGTTCATATTCAACAATGTAGTAACCATAAAGCCAATTCCGAATGGTTAGCGATTGGTTGACCGCTGATACCGCACGATTTTTTAAATATTCATGCGCCTGATATATACTCCGGATTAATTCTTCAAAAACCATGACTTATATTCGTGTATCATAAAGTCTATTTCAAATACTTGTTATCATCTCCTGCCTTTTAAGTATTAATACCAAAAGGGTCAAAAAATAGTCTAGTGAGCTGAAAATCTTAATATCCGCTCAAATCAAGTGATCCAAAATAATAATGTTGGAATGTAAAGAAAGAGTTATATGAAGCGTGTTAAAGTAGGATTGCCTTCTATTCCGACTGAAGTACAAAATGCTAACATCCTAGAAATTATTTTTGCTTACCCTGATCTTACGAGCCCTATATTTGCCGCATAACTTTTAATACTAGCAAACCTAATTTCTCCAGCCTGGATTCTCACTTGGTATGCGGTTTTTTAGATCTCCCAGCCAGGGCCAGTATTTATGTTGGTTCAGATCCACCTGTATCACAGCTACAGGAGACTGCTCATTTGCTTCCACCACTAGCTCTCCTTCAGGATCGAATACGCCTGTTTTCATACTATAGGTTGAAGAAACAAGCCAGATCTGATTTTCAATAGCCCGGGCGCTGGCCAGGGTCAGATTACCGCCCCATATAGGCATGAGAATAACCTCGGCTCCTTGCATGGCCAGATTTTGTGAAACCTCGGGGAACTGCAAATCCCAGCAGATCATCATGCCTATCCTGCCGAAATCGGTATCGAATACAGGATAGGAGTTCCCAGGAGTAACACCACCTTCTATCTCTTCCCTTGGCAGGGTAACTTTCCGGTATCTGCCCGCCAGCTTACCTTCCCTGTCGATCAATACAGCCGTGTTATAGACGACCGGGCCATCCCGTTCCAGCAATCCTGCCACAATGTACATTTTGTATTGTCTGGCAAGGGAGCCCAGGTATTCTGTGGTAGGTCCCGGTACCGGCTCACTCACCTCCACATAGGATTTACCGGTTCCCACCAGGGTGATGGCTTCAGGAAGACAAACTATATCGGCATTACTGTCTGCGGCCATTCCGATATACTTTGAATACTGGTCCAGGTTCTCACGGGAGGAACTGGTATTTTCAGGGCGGTAATGAATGGCTGCTAAAGTAACGGGTCTGGCACCAATCTCCTGAACCTCATTGAGTGTTGCCTCAGTGAAATGGACAATCCCGTCAGCATCCCATTGAAACACCAATTCAAGTATGGCAGTTACAGCATTTTCTGGTGCCCTGTAGCGCTGTTGAATGATGTTCCAGTCGTTGGAAGTTTTCTCACGCAGTGTTCTGGGATACTCGGGACGTTTTATCTGATTTCCTTCTTTCCCCTGCCAGATGATTCGGGCCAGAACGGATCGGTTAGGTAAGTCGACTTTTGTCTGGCGGTAATAGGATTGAAACTCGTAAGATTTTCCGGGAGTAACATCAAATTCGAGGTTCCAGTTACCATTGGCGTATGCTTTCCCATCTCCTGCAAGTGCCAGGGTGGCTTTTCCTTCGTATTTTACCTCATCATCAACCCAGTGGGTGGGAGCGATCTCTTCTCTTTGAGCCTTGAACTGCCAGGGCGTTCCGGATGTATCGAACGATCTTTCCTTTGTACAGCCCGGTGACAGGATCAATAGAAAAATCAGACATCCTGTCCATGGAATATTCCTTATTGACTTTCTCATCTGGTTTTTGAATTTTTATTTGGATAATAATGTATGATCGCTACAGTCCCAGGATCCTTTTTGCGTTCCCTGATCTCAGGAGTTCCATGGTTGCTTCATCTGCTTCACTTTCCCGGAGTGATTCGATCCTCAGCAAACCCGTGAGATAATCCAGAATCGGTGAATGGGTGCCAAATGCAAACATGTCTGTTCCGAATTTTTGGATCAGCTCACTGAGGTTATAGATATTTCTTCCGGAAGTATCAAATACAACGTTTGAATTCTTACAAAGCGCTGTATCTTCATCATTCAAATAGATCCCATTAGCAATATTTAAAACCAGGTATTTTGCATCAGGCACTTCTTTGATAATAGGAATGATATCTACCAGGCTCCATTCCTTGTCGATGTCCATCCATGAGCGGGGCCTGCTGTCAACCATACGGAGTGTAAAAGCCACAGCCAGATCACGGTCCCGCGCCATCTCCACAAGTTCGATACAGGCTGGATGGGTAAGTTCATAATCGTGATACAAGGGATACAGGCGGATCCCCTTAATCCCCATTGTGGAAATGCAGATATCAAGGTCCCACTTCCATCCTGCATAGATAGGATTGATAATGGCAAAGGGTAAAAAGCGGTCCCGAAATCGTTGATCAGCGGTTATCTCCTTGTGCAGTTCCTCATTGGATGCCTGGGTATCTTTATAGAAGATGCCATTCATATTGCTGATCACGGAAACATCTATGCCAGTTTGATCCATCCTTTCAAGCAGGGCCTGGCAGGTATTGCAATTTGTTTGCTGGAAAGGCCAGTGGCCTATATTGGCATTGATATCAATCAACATGATTCCCCGCCTTTCTTAAAACGTTATTGAAATTCTCGAAAAAGATCTTTTTCTTCTGGACCTCATTGAAGTTTGAAGACAGGATGCCACCTACACCCTGGTAATATGAACCGTCTGTGCCAAAAAACAGCCTGTCCTCACCAAGATATTTGAGTGCATAATCAATCATTCCACCCTGGTTATTACTGCCGGAGGTGTCGACGAATATATTCGGGTAGTCCTTCATTGCCTTGCAGGCATATTCCCAATCACCTCCTCCACCGGTATGGGCATACTGAAACATGGCCTCAGGATACCTTTTTGCAGCCTCGACAAAGTCTTCAGGTATGGAAGCATTGGGCTGGATATTACCATATTTGGTTCTTTCTCCCCCGACACCAAGTCCGCAATGGGCATGCATCAGGATGATCATTTTCAGGTCAATGAACTTTTCAATGATAGGGTAGAATAAGGGGGAGTTGATTTTCACCTGGTGATAGACCTTCAATCCTACCATTCCCAGATCCATACATCTATTTATCTCTTCGAGTGATTCTTTTCCATATAAAGGATTTACAAAACACATCCCGAGATACCTGTCGGGATACATTTTCATGGCTTTGAGCACACTGTCATTACACTTTCTGAATTCTTCCGGAGTGGCTTCTTTTGCAGGTTCTCTTGTGAATGGCCTCGAGATAGCCAACTTCTCCATACCCAGCCTGTCGGCAAAATCTATCTGTGCCTCGACGTTACTACAATCAGCAGTAACATGTTCATGAGCATTGATCTTCCGATATTTCATCACTTCCTTCATAATGTCGCTGGATACAAAAGCACTATAATCATTGGCCGATAATTCAAGCAGGTTCCCACCCATGATGATCCCTGCAGTTGAGATGGCAGTATTCCTGAAAAATTTTCTTCGGTTAATTGTTATTGACATGCTATGGTACTTTTTTATCAAGTCGGAGATCTTCAATCTCAACCGGGCTATCTATAAAAGTATTTTTTTCAAGTGAAATACGTTTTGCATTTTCACTTATGTGAATGCCTGTTTGCTGATTGTTTTGTTCATTGGTATTCCCGATACGGTTGTTTTTTATTGAAATATCCTCTATTTCCCATCCGATATCAATTCCTGTTCCGCTTTTGTTTTTGCCATTGTTAAGAATTTCACAATCGATAATTGTATTGCGATTACCTGCATCGGAAGTTATTGACACCACTGGGTTCCCTGAAGTATATCCCTACTTCTCCATTATTTTCAATTTTGCATCCTGTGATGAGGTTATCAGTATCGCGGTGGCCAATACTTATTCCATATCTGTGATTATTTGACAGAATACAATTCTCAGCAATCCCATGGGTGACCCCCCAGCAGAAGAAGATTCCCAGATCATTTCCGGTGGAGGTGCAATTTCTAAAGACCGGATACTGGGAGCCACTGCCGGGGTGAAAACCAAGTCCGCTGTTATCCAGTGATTTGCAATTCTCAAATTGAATATTATCGCATACCTGGAAGCTGTAGCCATCGCCATTGTAATTCCGGGCAGTTACATTATTAAATTTCCAGTTGTCACAATTTTGGATAAATACTGCTCCGGCATAATTGCCATTTATAAGTTCATTGTTGGCCTTATTGCCATCCAGCACGATATCTTCAATGATCACATTATCGGTTTTTTCTGCAGCCGTAATGATCGGGAAAATGGTGGCTGGCGGAAACATCTTCCTCCTCCCAGAAATTTTCATAGGGTATGTTATCGAGAAATAATACATTTCCCTCAATAGACTTAATAGTGCCCCTGAAAACATGAAAGGCCCAGTCGGATGAATCAATCCTGGATCTCAGCATAATCCCTCCACCTGTTAATAAATCCTTTCACATCTTCTACCTGAACGGCATATTCATACCAATCCATATCCCGTATAATCGATGTTACTACACCATCTGTTTTGCGCAATACTGTATTCTCACCGGATCCGCGAAGGGTTATATCCGGGTGCAGATATAGGGCGTTATTCATTTCATAGGTTCCCGGATAAATTTGAAGGATTCCCCCGCCAAGCCTGTGTAGATATTCAATTCCTGCCTGGATGATCTTATCATCATTTCCCTGCAGGTCGCCTTTATCCTGTCCGACTGTAAGGATCAGTTGCCGGGAAGTTCTGATGGGACGGTTTGTGCTGAGTATGTCCTCCTGGGCAGCAATATTATCTGGCATGGCCAGGCTCAGCATGAAGATCACAATGACTGTGGCATGCTTATTAATCATAGGAACATGATTTTAATTATCTATACCTATTTCAAAACCTCACTGATCGATGATAGCATAACCTGTTCTACCTCCGGGGATACAAGTGAGGCTCTTTCACTGGACTCATACCCGCCCTGGCTGTAGGCAATTTCCGTACATATATATCCTGGTCCGTATTCCTCATAGGCAGCCGTGCAAACATGATCACCGGGTTTCATTTCCTGGGCAGCCAGCTGAAATTCGATAAAGGCTTCTCCTGGTATATTCAACAACCATACATTGCCGAGCCTTATTGATGAAACATTTACCTTGTGTCCTTCATTGGTCCGCGGAGCCAGGCAAGATGGTCGGCTGCGACAAGTTTGCTGGTTGAGTCCGATTGGCTGATCCGAGAGTGGGCTAATAGTTCTTCTTCTACCAGGTGTTCTCCCAGGGGAAGTAAAACCTCTGTATTATTCCAATCAAAATCTGTTGAGATTAAAGGTGTTTTTTCTGTCTTCTCCCATGCCTCTCGCATGGCTTTTTCCATCCGTTCTGCCAGTACAGGCCTGTTCTCGGGTGATCCGTCATTGTATTTTCCCGCAGTGATATTACCGCCTGCACCCGAGAAATATATATGGGGTACTCCCAGCTGTTTTTCCCGCCTGTCCCGTGCGATGCCAGGAAAGTCTGAACTCACGTCACCTTTCCCGTAGTGGCTCATCGGATGTGTGGTATAATAATTGAGTACAGCAATGGGCTTGATCCCCATTCCAGAAGCTGACACATTTCAGCCAAGGATCTATGAGTCCCTCAGGAGCTGCAATGGCTGCAGTATCTTCTGTCCTGCTCCACCTTGTTATCTTTACATTCCCATCTTCTCCGAGGATGCGGCGATTTGAGGCAACCTTTTCTACCATAGCCCGACCAAATCCCAGGTGGGTAACGGGCTGGGCATTTTGTTTTGCCTGCTCGACGGCCATAGCTACTGACTGGATGGTTTTGTTTAAAAAGGGTATGTCTGATTTCCATCCTCCCAAACCATATTCATCTAGTATGGCTTCAGTTGTGAAGTCGCAACTGACACCATCATGTTGATGGACAGTATGAACAGATACCCGGTCTGTCGTAGTCCCGGCAGCTTTTGCCAGGCTTTCCCGCCAAACATCCTGTCCCTCATTGGCAATACCAATCCAGTCCACCGCGCACAAAACAACCGGTGCTTCATCAGACAGAATGACAATGCCCTTGGCAGTCAGGGGGTCCACAATGGATCTTGCATAAGCATATGCAACAGGACTGCCTATCGGTGGGGTAACATCGATTTCAAAAACACCGACCTGGACCAGGTTGGAAGTTTTGTCACAGCTGGTAACTGAAAATATCAGCATACCTGATATCAATACCAGAAATATCGGTATTGAAAGCAATATCTGTTTTGATCTTTTCATCTGTTTAAACTTTATCGAGCTGGTCCCTGTTTTCATATACTTTGGCAAGGGCATTGATGATATCATCCATATCTTCCTGTGTACCAAGCAGCGGTCCCGATGCCCATATCATGATCATTTCTTCCTCACATACGGTATCACAGATTGGACATTGCATTTCTTCCTTGAATTGCTGAAGTCGCTGGGCAGTGTACATTGCCTTATACACCCTCCGGTTGATGATATCGTCAACCCAGGGCTCCTTATGCAGGCCGTTTTTGATATAGGGACTCAGACTTACGCCTTCTGCCGCCATTGCTTTCAGGAATTTGCTCCGGTCAACGCCGTTGAAATGCCGTCTTATCATAATTCATGGAATACAGATAGAATGAACCATCTCCTTGGCCTTCATATAACTTTTGAGGATGAATTCCCGGTATATCCTTAATCTTGGATGTCAGGTATTTGGCGTTTTTGTTGCGAATGGCGTGACGTTCCATTACAGTGGGTAGTTGTCCCAATAATACAGCAGCCTCAAATTCGTTCATACGATATTTCGGACCTATGGTCTCAGTACGGCCACGTTTTGAGGTACCATGATTTTGTACGGTGTAGCACCTGTCCATTAGTTCTTCATCATTGCCAATGATACTGCCTCCTTCGCCACAGGCAAGTACCTTGGATGACTGGTGGCTGAAACATCCGACATCGCCGATGGTTCCCAGCAATTTTCCCTGGTATTTTGAAAAGTGGGCCTGGCAGGCATCTTCAATGATGAACAGTTTATGCTTTTTCGCCATTTCCATAAACCTCTCCATATGGGCGGCTTGTCCCATCATATGCACAGGCATGATGGCCTTTGTGTTTTGATTGATCCGTCGCTCTACATCGTCCGGATCAAGCTGGAATGAAAATCGGTCAATATCAGCCAGTACCGGCAGGGCCCTGGCAGAGAGAATAGAAGCAATGGTGCCCGGGTCGGTATAGGGGGAAGTGATCACCTCATCTCCGGGGCCGAGTCCAAGGGCTTCAACTGCAGTATGAAGGGCCTGGGTCCCGGAACCGACAGCAACACAATGTTTGACTCCGACCATCTCCGCATATTTTTTCTCAAAGGTGGGAACGGTGCCGGTTTTGGATTGGATCCTGCACCAGATGCCGCTTTTTGTGGTCTCCATTACGGAATCAATGACGTTTTGATCGTGGTATGGCCATGCAGGCCAGCTTTTATTGATTCTTACAGGATCTCCGCCCAGGGCTGCCAGTTTTCCTGATACTGCACTTCCCTTTGCTGTTAAAGGCAAGGCCGGGAAGAACTGACTTGCAGCTATGGCTCCAACTGATGTGGTTTTCACAAACTGACGTCTGGAAAAAGGTCTCTTTTGGCTTTTCATGATTAAGGGGTATTAAAACTTAGTTTTATTATATTCAGATTGGAACAGGGCCAGGTCCACTTCATCCGCATTGCCTGCGTGAAGTACCAGGCGGTATTTTAGTTTTGTCGGCTGGTCCATGGATATTTCCACCGGCTCCCTTCCCGGGAAAACGATATTCTGCATGCTGGTCTTCTGCCTCAGTATCCATGGGGCAGGGTAGTTAGGTGTACCCGGATGGCATAAAATGGCCAAACCATTCTGTTCTTCCCCGGGACCGAAAGAACCGGAGAAATCCATCCAGGTACCTGCAATGATCTGAAGCGTTTGCGGTGTAACCCGTCCATTTGAAGAAGTGAAAACAAGATCATCAGGAAGTTTAATACGCGTGCATAATCCTCCATAACCTTTTTCATCATCTGAGCCACCCAGGCTAACTCCGGGGACAAGCGCCAGCAGTGAGATCTCAAAATCAATTAAACGAATCCCGGACTCCAACTGATGAACGACTATGCTTGTATTTTCCTTAATATAAGCTTTGCCATCTTCATAGTTGGGAGATTTCCATAAAACAGTAAGATCCAGGGACGCCGAATGCTTGTCAGTACCTGACTGTATTTCAGTCACATCCTGGGAAATATCTTCCATTATCCACCCATCACCGATGCTCTTCCCATTGATATAATGTTGGTGCCAGGACCAATAGATGCCCCTGTGATAAGGATGGTCGGCCGGGGATTCTTCGGTGAGGGTATCCCCGTTCGGCGCAAGCAGCGGATGGAGGTAATTATTACAGGATATAAGCTCCACCCAGGATCTTGGGTTCTTTCTGATAAAAGAATACAGCCATCCCGTTTTCATACAGGCTGAACCCCTGATCACTCTCCTTAAAATTAAAAGGGGAGTGTTTATCAGAAGAAGGGCCACAAGAAGAAATAAGAAGGATCAGTGATAAAAGAATTGAATATCTAATTGCTTTGATCACAGTGTCCATGTTTATTATCAGACAATCTTACGATTTACAGGATCCCATTCCACCCTGCGCTTTTCCAGGTAGGATTTATTAGCCATCACACAGGTAACACCTTCTTCAAAGGCCATTTCAATGTTGCAACTGGTCTGGCCGCCATTCCGTATACAATCTATCCACTCCTTGATGTGCAGGTGGGTTACATCTACATTTCTGCCACCAATATTGGTAGTGGTTAATCCCCTGGAGGCATAGTATTTCTCCGTGGCGGATGTTATGGCATCAACTCCTCCTCCTGAACCGGGACTAATAGAGATCATGGGTCCATCTGTTTCAATGATGCCCTTCTTAATTTGCTCCGCATATTGGGTTGAATCCCAGTCAGCAGTGATGCTGAGCGATCCTCCCAGTTCCATGTTGGCATCATGCCCGTTGAATACCCGTCCCCTAGGCCGGCTGGATGCCAGGTTGGCACTATAGGTCAGCGTCATTTCTTTTTCAGGATACTCGAAAACGGCATGCAGGGAATCTGGTATTTCCCGGTTATCCTTCCAGTAATAGATGCCACCCGAAGCTACGGCAGAATGAGGGATACCTATTCTTAAAAGCTGGTTAACGGCATCGTATTCATGGGTGAATAACTGGCCTATCATACCCATATCATAAGCGAAGAATTTTGTCCAGTTATAATACCTGTCAATGGTAAAAGGTTCGTAAGGGCTTGCACCCAGCCACTGCATCCAGTCTATGCTTTTCTCATCTCCCGGTTTCAGGTTGCCATCAGCATCAAGATGTCTTATCCAGGCTCCGCTGGCTGTATTTCTGTTGGTTGTCGTTTCGACAAGGGTAATTTTACCAAGGATATCTCTCTTGATGATTTCTTTGGCTTGTTGAAAAATAACATTCTGGGTGATCTGGTGCCCGAGTTGAAATACACGGTCACTGTTCCTGACAGTGTCATACACCTCATAAAGTTCTTCCTCGGTCCGGCAGATACTTTTTTCACAATAAACATGCTTTCCGGCTTTGACGGCTTCACTGGTGATATGTGCATGATGATGATCTGGAGTGGCTACGATCACTGCGTCAATATCCTTATCGTTCAGCAGATCCTGATAGCTTTTGTATCGTTTGGCCGGAGGGGTATTTCCCTTACCACCTCCTGGTCGAACCTCATTGGCTGCTGTTGCCAGTCCATTTTCAGCATGCAGGTCAAAAACATCACAGATTCCGGTAACCGCAACATTCAGGTCCTCCTGTTCAAGCCATTCAGCCAGGGTACCATTCTTCTCCCGAGCTTTCACCTGATAAGGGTGGGCGAAACCAAGTGAATTTGATAATTGACCGGCCCTGTTTCCGAAACCGATAAATCCCAGTCGTAACAAATCTCCTTTATTACCTGAGGCTGTTATAACTTCAGGTGCTTTGATGTCATCCAGTCCGAGTTCCTTGATAACCCTGGTTTTTTTGTCCTTATCAAAATTAATTTTCTTTACAGCTTCATAGGCGAAAAACCCGAGCACAGGTATGCCGGCTAATGCCTTGAGCAAGGTCCGGCGTTTAATAGTTTTTCCTTCTTCCATTGTATTATTCTTCATTATTGGATTTCGTTAATCTTGAAATTAATATGTCCAGTCCAAATACACTACCAGTGGGAAAGAGCGCAAGCACCAGCAGGGCTGCTGCTTCAATCAGTGTTTTGCTGACAATCAGGTAATTCCCTTCTGCAGGCATGCTATATTCCATACCAATCAGTGGAATGTTATTCAGGTAATACATGATTAGCAGTCCCATTCCTGCATAGGCAGCAAGCCTGGTAAAAAGTCCCAGTATCAATCCAGCCCCGATGGCTATCAATCCCCATGTATTCAGGAAATCAACCGCACTTAAAATCCCGTCATTTGAAATGATCCAGTCAGAGAATCCAGATAAAATCCATTGCGAGTCCCTCAGAAATAGCGCTGATGTCCAATTGGGTGTGAGCATTTTTGAAATTCCTTCATATAAAATATGCCAACCAATGAGCATTCTTAAAAGAACCAGTGCAGTTAGTTGAAATGTTGTGAATGTTTTTGTACTTTTCATTTCATAAAATATTGCAAAATATAAGTTAACGTAAGATAATGTTCGTTAAATGATAACTTTGTGACAATTAACAAAAGTAATTATAATTAATTAATTGACACAATAATATACGGAGAAGACAAGCTTTAAAATTCCCTGGCATTGCTTGCCTAACGCTTGTGATGCTGAATTATTGATAGCCATTAAATTACGAATATTGCTTTGAATTCAAAAGATCGTTTTATAAAAACATTGGAGGGTGGAAAAGCAGACAGGATGCCTGTTACCATGCACCATATTATGCCCTCTTTCCTGGATAATTACATGGATGGGATATCTGACCTGGAATTTTTTGACTTTTTGGGGATTGATCCCATCAACTGGGTAATGGCATATCAATATTCCCCGGATAAAGGTGAGTATTTTGACCCACTCCATACCAGCCTGGGATTTCTTGAAGCACGCAGGGTATGTTCAGACAGCTGGCAGATTAATCTTGAACCCCTTGATGATCCTAGCTACACCACGCAAAAGTTTAATATCATAACACCAGAGAAAAACCTTTCAATGGTGTTGCAATCAAATGAGCATACCACCTGGCTGGCCGAACATCTGGTGAAGGAAAAATCAGACATCGATGTCATTTCAAAATATATGACCTATCCACTCTGTGATGTGCAGGAGATCAACAGGGCAGCAGATGAATTTGGTGACAGGGGATTGGTCCGTGGGCATATCAGCACTTTCGAGGGTTTCGGACAACCCGGATGCTGGCAGGATGCAGCCTGCCTCTATGGCATTGAAAACCTGATCATGGCCAGTATGGAAGACCCTGAATGGGTACATGCTTTTTTAAACATCCTGAAAGAGCGCAAGAAAGTATATATTAATTCCTTGAAGGGAGCAAGATATGACCTGTTGGAGCTTGGTGGAGGCGATGCATCAACCACTGTTATATCCCCTGACATTTTTAATGAATTTGTGGCCCCTTATGATGCTGAATTGATAGCAACTGCACATCAGTCAGGGCAGAGGGTAGTCTACCATACCTGCGGTGGCATGATGCCCATACTGGAAGACATTGCTGCCATGAATCCGGATGCCATGGAAACTTTTACGCCCCCTGCGATGGGAGGAGATGTGAATCTGAAGGAGGCAAAACGGCGCATCGGGGATAAGGTATGCATGATTGGGGGATTCGATCAATTCCATTTTTTTAAGGGCTGTTCGCCGCAGGAGACAAGGGATGAGGTCCGGAGATGTTTTGAGGAAGCTGGAGAGGGTGGGGGATTTATCCTGGCATCTTCCGACCATTTTTTTGAAGCAGACATAGATTTATTAAAAGCCTTCGCGGATGAGGCATTAAAATGTACTTATTGAAATCCATGAACAATACCAGGCAAGAAACCAACAGGTCATATCTCTTTTTCATCGCCATCACAGCCGCGTTAGGAGGGTTTTTATTTGGCTACGATACAGCTGTTATCTCCGGCACAATAAGCTTTGTCAAGGGAAAGTTTGAACTGAATACCGTTATGGAAGGCTGGTTTGTCAGTTCCGCACTTGTTGGCTGTATCACGGGAGTAGCTTTTGCAGGTGAGATATCCGACCGATTCGGGAGAAAGTATTCATTGATTGCATCCGGACTCCTGTTCTCCATTTCAGCCATTGGATGTGCCTTATCCGGTTCACATACTGAATTGATCATCTTCAGATTGGTAGGGGGAATTGGTGTCGGTGTTGCCTCAATGCTGTCTCCTCTTTATATCTCAGAGGTTTCACCAGCAAAGGTTCGGGGAAGGATGGTAGCCCTCTACCAGTTTGCCATTACCCTGGGTATATTATGTGCCTATTTTGCCAATGCTTATATGTTGAATCTGAGTGAGTCACTGACTTCTCTGAACCCTGAAGGAATCTGGCATAAGGTATTTGTTGATGAAGTGTGGCGTGCCATGTTTGGAAGTGAAGCGATTCCAGCCCTCCTGTTTTTTGTCGTCATGTTTCTTGTCCCATCCAGTCCACGCTGGCTTGCCACAAAAAACAGGAATACCGAAGCGGGTAAGGTGCTGGAAAGGATCAATAACAAAGAGATTGCCGAAAAAGAACTGGAATCCATCAAGGCGGCCATTGCCAGGGAGTCTGAGGGTTCCTGGTCTGTATTATTACAAAAAGGAATACTCATCGCAGTATTGGCCGGAGTAGGATTGTCCTTACTTTCCCAATTCACGGGTATCAATGCCATTATATATTATGGACCACGAATTATGGAAGAAGCTGGGATAAAGCTGAGCGATGCTCTGGGAGGCCAGGTAATTATTGGTTTTGTAAACATGGCTGCCACCATTTTTGCCATTATGAAAATTGATCAATACGGGCGGAAGAAACTCATGAAGGGTGGCATTACTGGCATGTTCTTCTCACTAATCATGGTGGGTATTTTATTCCTGCTTGGAAAAACCCAGGGATTTATTTTATTGATCTTTATATTAACCTTTATTACCTCTTTCGCCATAGGCTATGGTCCTGTCATCTGGGTATTGCTTTCAGAGATTTATCCTACCAGGATCAGGGGACGGGCCATGTCAGTTGCTACCCTTGCCGTCTGGGTGGGCACCGCCATCATCGGTCAGGTAGTGCCATGGATGCTGGAAACACTAACCCCGGCTGGAACATTTTTTATATTTGCTATTTGTTGTATCCCGGTGCCTTTTATACTTAAGAAGATCCCTGAGACCAAAGGGATGTCCTTGGAAGAGATTGAAGAAGTATGGCAAAAACATTAATTAAACAAAACATCATGAAAAAATTCATTGTTAGCTTGAGCCTGGTGTTAAGCAGCCTGGCCATCATTTGCGCACAAACAGAGGCAGATAGCGGAAAAATCAGGATAGCCTCATGCCAGTTCCCTATTTCTGCTGACATCATGGAGAATCTCAGGTGGATTGAAGAACAACTGACACATGCAAAACTACGCAAGGTGGATATTGTTCATTTCCCCGAATGTGCCTTATCAGGTTATCCGGGTGCCGACATGGAAACCCTTGATGATTTTGATTGGGAGCTATTACACAAGGCAACAGATTCAGTTTTAACCCTGGCCAGAACCTTTAAAACATGGATAGTCCTTGGATCCCTCCATCCCTTAAGCGAAGGCAATAAACCACACAACTGTTTATACCTGATCAATCCTGAAGGTCAGATCCACGACCGCTATGATAAACGATTCTGCACTGGAGGAGATCTTGACTATTGTGCACCCGGAGATCATTTTGTGAACTTTGAAGTGAATGGTGTGAATTGTGGGTTGTTGATCTGTTATGATATAAGGTTCCCGGAACTGTACCGGGAATACAGGAAAACCGAAACGGACGTGATCTTCCAGTCATTTTATAATGCCAGGCAGGGCAAGGGGAGCATTCATCCCATCATCATGCATATTACAGCTCAGGCACGGGCAGCAACCAATTATTTTTATATGTCACTGACAAATTCATCAACTCCGGAAAGCTGGCCATGCTATTTTATTACTCCGGATGGACTGATTCGTAACAAGCTGGAACCGAATGTTCCTGGCGTTTTAATCTCGGATATTGATATCGGGGAAAAATATTATGATGCAAGCAGTACATACAGGCCGGATGCCATGAGCGGTAAATTAAACAGTGGAGAAACTGTTAAGGATGCCCGTTCAGAAAACAGGAGCAGCCATTAAAATGATAAATTAAGTTTATGAAGATCAGGTTTCTAATAGATATGAAATTGGCCCTTTTCCTGGGACTCCTCCTGATATCAGCCTCCATAAATGGGCATCCGGAAGCAAAGGGGGTCGAAGCTGATGGGTATATTTGGACGGATATTAAACAACTAGGGATAAGGGGAAAGGGCTGGGTGGAAGATCCCCTCCTGTACAATCGATTGCCTGCCAGGGCTGAGACTTTGGTTCGTGATGATGTGTGGGACCTTAGCCATCATACTGCCGGATTTTATGTGCAGTTTAAAACCAATGCCACTTCAATAAAGGGGCACTGGAAACTTACGAAGGAGAACCTGGCTTTTCCACATATGGCTGCTACGGGAGTCAGTGGACTGGATCTATACGTTAAAATGGAAGACGGATCCTGGCGCTGGTTGGGAATGGGTAAACCAGATAGCATTGAAAGCACTTTTATGTTAGTGGAAGGGATAAATGAATCCCCCCGCGAATATTTATTATACCTGCCTTTGTATAATGGAATCGAATTTGTCAAAATAGGAGTACCTCCGGCATTTAAAGTTGAACCTGTGCCATCTGACCTGGGAAAACCAATTGTGTTTTATGGCACTTCCATCACCCAGGGAGGTTGCGCCTCGAGACCGGGTATGTGCGCTACAGCTATTCTGGGCCGGCGGTTGAACCGGGAAATTATAAACCTTGGATTTTCAGGGAACGGTCGCATGGAACCAGAGGTGGCGGAATTGCTTGCTGAGTTGGATCCACTGATATACTTCATCGACTGCCTGCCTAACCTGATGCCTGATGAGGTGGCTGAGCGGGTAGAACCATTTGTAAACATATTGCGGGCAGCTCACCCCGAAACGCCCATTGTACTTGCGGAGGGCATTACTTACAATAATGCCATCCTGGTTGAAAGCAATGCTATTGAAAATGCCCATAGCTGGAAAGCTTTAAGGAATGCCTATGAGAATCTGCTGAATCAAGGATTAAAACACTTGTATTATCAGATCGCCGAGGGGCAACTTGGATTTGACGGGGAAGGTACTGTTGACGGTGTTCACCCTACAGACCTTGGATTCTACAGGCAGGCAGGGGTTTACCAATTAACCCTGGAGAATATTATCAAGGGGATTACAAATGAATAGCATGGAAAACAAAATCGTACCAATTTTATGAAACAGATAGGATCATCCATTTGGGTTTTATTATTGCTTTTCATATGGCCACCTGGTTTGTTTTCCCAGGAAGATAATTCCCATTTCAGTGAAGTGTTTAAGCGGGAAAAACCCTACAGGATATTCCTGCCGGATGATTATTCCAACTCAGAAAGATCATATCCCGTAATTTACTATTTCCATGGTAATACCGGCACCCACGTCCCCAGGTTGTCTGATGAAATGGGCGCAATAACCAAAGCGCACCCTGTGATCATCGTTGCATGGAATGGCCGGTCAGTTGATTCTGACAAGAGACCGTACAATATCGGATTTCATTCCAACATCAACTATGAAACCCAGTTTAAAGACTATTTCCCGGAAATTGTAAGCCATATAGATGCCAATTACCGTACCCTGACAGACAGGTCAAACAGGGCGATAATCGGTCATAGCATGGGAGGGATCATGTCCTTTTTTATAGCCGGAAAGTATCCTGAGATGGTGGGTACTGCGGTAAACTCCAAAGGTTCTCCAGAGTTTTTTATCGGTTATCCAAATAATCATACCCTCTACCGGGTAAGGTTTATGTTCAAGAACCTTCATGGGGTGAATATCAGGTTTCATAACAGCAGCAGCGGGGAGCTGGTCTACCTTAATGATGAAGTACATGCAGGAGCAATGCAGGAAGGCAAACTGGCATATGAGTATCAGGTTTATGATGGAGGGCATACATTAATGCCCCTGGACTTGAATGATGCTTTTGATTTTGTATTAGCATCATTTGAGGACCCTTTAACTGCACCGGAACGCTGGCACCATGCCGACCTATATTCGGATTTTAAAATTTGGGGGTATGAGGTAGAAAGCAACAAGGATGAACCCGGGTATATTGAAATGAATGGTGTCACAAAAGGAGGTATGGGGATTACAACAAGGAAATGGCAACCCCATGGGTGGATTATTCCCGGAGTGCAGATAAATGTAAAAACACCTCCAATATATGAAGCAAATACTGCCTATACTCTTCTCGATTTTAATGAAACACAGGACAGTAAAGAGCTGCTCAGTCTGGAGAGTGATGAGGATGGAAGCATTGGTTTTTCCGTAAACCATGAATCCCACCAGATCGGTATTTACAAAAAGAAGGATCCGGCTGAGATTGTTTACCTGGCACATAAGGTGAATGGCCATAATATATTCCTGGATCAAAATGAATCTTGCCGTTTAAAGCTCCGCCTGCTGAACCGGGGAGGCAGCATTTCAAAAAATGTCAAAGTGGAACTCAGCTGTACGCATCCAGACGTTACCATAGACCATCCGGTAATTGAAGTTGGTGATCTGATACAGGGTGAACCAGTGTGGATAGAACCTGATTTTAACATCACCGCATCCAACAAGCCCCCCGCGGACGGGTCTCCATTCAGGTTAAAGTTCCATCTTACCATATCCGATAAAAAAAATACCTGGATGGATGAGTTTGAAGCGCCTGTGATGTATGATGTGCCTGAATTCACCAATCTCGGAATAGATGACGGTGACAGTGAGATCTTTGGCAGCGGCAATGGAAATAACATAGCAGAGCCAGGTGAGTCTATCCTGGTATATGAGGTAAGCCATGTCCCGCATCGTACAAGGCTGTATTATGATGATCCTTATATCGATAACGAAAGGATATATGTGGACCTGCAACCCGATAAATGGGGAGATGGATATGCCGTTTCCTCCGTGATCCATATATCAGAAGATTGCCCAATCGGTCATCAGATAAAGTTCCTTGCCAGCTATGAGGTCAAGGAATGGAAGACGATTAAGAGAAATGTGACATGGGGGACTTTCACCCTGACCGTTGGTGTAGATACTGATCAGTAATTCATATAATACGATAATACAATGAAAAAATGTACATTATTCCTTCTAGCCTGCCTTTTCGCAATATTTACAATCGGTAATGCTAACGCTCAGGTAAGGATTGAAGCTGGCGATCCGCCTAATCCAACCGATATACCGGATTTTTATAAATCAAAATTATCTGACATTGATAATGAGATTAAAAATCTGAAAACCGGAAAATCTCAGGTGGTTGCTAAATCTGCAGGAGGCTTGCCGGTTTATGCGGTATATTATGGGGAAAAAGACGATTTTTATTCCCAGGCCAATTACAACTCTGCCGTGGCAGCCCAGGATCCGGCTTATTATGCAACAAAAGACAAGAAAACAAAACCGGTTGTCTTTTTCCTCGGCCCTGTTCACGGACAGGAAGTTGAAAATATTGTGGGACTGGTTAACCTGATCCATGTTGCGGAAACGGGTAAGGATTATCGTGGAAAAGAATGGAATTCCTTAAAGCGTAAGTTTGAGAAATGCCGGGTCATAATTGTTCCAAGTGGCAATCCGGATGGACGCAAAAGATGCCCCTATGACAGTTTTGTGGGATTGCCAACAAAGATCATGACGAAATACGGACAGGGAACAAGGAATAACGGAACCTTTTATGGATGGCCAGGCGCCAAGGCAGTCCATCCCATGAAAGGCAATGTAAACATCCTTGGTGCCTATTTCAATGATGACGGGATAAACCCCATGCATGACGATTTTTTCTCTCCCATGGCCGATGAAACAAGAGCCATCCTTGATATTGCACGCGAAGAGGTGCCTGATATTACGGTTTCCCTGCATTCTCATGAAAATAAACCAATGATCCTCATGGCCAGCTATTTACCCTGGTTTATGAAGGTGCGAATAGATGATATCCGCAACCGGCTGAATCTTCGATACAAAAATGCAGGTCTGGCTTATGTCGAACATGAATGGCATAGTGAACCTTCCATAGAAGATAAAGCGTTTCCCCCTCGTACAACCTTTAATTTGATTCCGGCTTTGCATCATATTTCAGGCACCATGGCTTTTACTTTTGAATGCCCTCATGGCACTACTTCCGAAAGGTTTCCTGAACCATTTGTAACCCATAGTGATATTGTGGATATTCAGCTCAATTTATATGAAGAAATACTGGATTATATTCTCGAAAACAGGTTGTACTGGGAATAGCCATAAAACATAAGGATACTGATATGAAAACAAAAATAAGCCGCCGTGAATTTAATTTAACGCTTGCCACTGGGACATTGGGATTGATGGCCGGATGCAGCATCAAGAATAGATTCGATATCATCATCAGGAACGGGCTCGTTATCGACGGATCGGGAGGCCCGGCATATAAAAAGGATATCGGCATAATTGGCGATAAAATATCCGCTATTGATGATCTGAAAAGGGCAACGGCTGATATCATCATTAGAGGGTGAGGGATTGGTAGTTTCTCCTGGCTTTATTGATATCCATACCCATACCGATTTACAGTTACTGGTAAATTCCAGGGCGGAAAGCAAGATACACCAGGGAGTTACCACAGAAGTCGCCGGAAACTGCGGTGGTTCATACTTCCCAATAAGCGATGATGGTCTCGAGGAAATGGATGAACATATTTTCCAACAATACGGGATAAATATTGACTGGAGGACAGCCGAGGGTTATTTAAGAAAGCTCGAAGACCATAAAATATCCAATAACCATGCAACATTGACAGGGCAGGGGACTTTACGGGGTATTGCGGTGGGCAATAATGATGTCCCGGCCACACCGGAACAGATAAAGGAGATGAAAGAGATGCTGGAACGTTCCATGGCGGAGGGTAGTTTCGGACTTTCATCGGGACTTGAATATGCGCCGGGGAGTTATGCTTCTACAGAAGAGCTGATAGCATTGAATGAAATTGTTGCAAAAAATGGGGGCATTTATGCAACCCACATACGCAGTGAGGATGATCAGGTAGAAGAGGCCATACAGGAAGCCTTGCGGATCTGTAAGGAAGCCAATGTTCCCACACAAATTGCACATCTGAAAGCAGCCAATCATGGCAACTGGCATAAAATTGACCATGTACTGGAAATGATCCATGATGCTGCCCTTTCCGGAATGCAGATAACAGCAGATCGATATCCATATATTGCTTATGGCACGGGTCTTACCATGTTCCTTCCATTATGGTCGCGGCAGGGAGATACAGATGAAATATTGGCCCGTCTTGAAGATAAAAAGACGTTGGAGAAAATCAGAGATCATGCGGAAAGCAAGGGAAAGGATATCGGAGGATGGGACCGGGTGGTTATCAGCTCCTGTCAATTAGAGAAGAACAAGGAACTGGAAGGAAAGTCTGTCCAGGCCTGTGCTGATGAGCAGAATTTATCACCTTTTGAATTTATCCGGAATATATTAATCGAAGAGCGCAACCGTGTATCGATGATTGGATTTGCCATGGATGAAGACAACCTGAAAAAGGTACTCTCATCTCCTCATGTCATGATTGGTTCCGATGGAAATGCGGTAGCTCCATATGGAAAGCTGGGAGAGGGAAAACCACATCCCAGGTATTACGGGACCTTCCCACGGGTTCTTGGCAAATATGTAAGGGAGGATAAAATTTTTGACCTGGCAACCGCCGTAAACAAAATGACATTTATGCCCGCTACAAAACTTGGTTTGAAAAACCGCGGGCTGATCGCAAGTGGAAACTATGCGGATATAGTGCTTTTTAATCCTGATACGATTATCGATAATGCCAGCTTTACAGATCCCCATCAATTTCCTACTGGGATTGATTATGTGATTGTGAACGGGAAAATAACCATTCAAAACGGCGAACATACAGGAGCACTGGCAGGCAGTGTCCTAAGACATACTTCAGCATAAAGCGGATGAGAACATTTATACAAATTTCTTTGATCCTTGTTGTTGTTAATGCCAGCGGCCAGGATGGTGGGATCATTTTCCAGGAGGATTTTGAAGCTGCTTCCATTACGGAAATGACCGTAAAATGGGATGAGGCAAAAAACAGTGCAAATATGTTTTTCTCCAGTGATGTACCGGAAGGAAGTCCGGGTTCCCAATCTCTGGTAATGACCTATACAGAAGGTCAGAATTCGGGCGGACATTTATACAAAATGTTCCCGGATGGTTATGACTCCCTCTTTGCCCGCTTTTATGTAAAGTTTGAAGCCATCCACAGCCCGGTTCATCATTTTGTACATATGGGCGGCTATAACCCTCCTACCGCATGGCCCCAGGGAGGTGCAGGGAGCCGGCCTGTTGGGAATGAACGTTTCACAACGGGTATTGAACCCATAGGGGACAAATGGTCATGGGATTTTTATACCTACTGGATGCATATGCGTGGTTATGCTGATCCCAATTATTTCTGGGGAAATACTTTCCATCCTGATCCTCCTGCTCCTATTGTCCGTGGTGAATGGATTTGCGTAGAGCTCATGATGAAGGTCAATGACCCGGTTGAAGAATTCAATGGTGAGCAGGCTTTCTGGGTGAATGGAGAAAAGATCCTGCACCTGGGAGAAGGCTTTCCCAATGGCTACTGGATATGGGATAAGTTTTATCCCCATCCTGACAGCTCAGCATTTGAAGGCTTCCAGTGGAGAAATGATGATAGGCTGAAACTTAATTTTTTCTGGCTCCTGTATTATATGACTGGGGAAAGTGATCATATGGATAAAGTATATTTCGATGATGTCGTGGTATCAACAGAATATATCGGACCTACTACTACAGGTATTGTTGATCTTGATCAGGAAAGCAGCCTTGAATCAATGGTATATCCTAATCCATTTACCAGGGCCACCACCATTAAATATGCCATTAAGGAAAGTGGAAATGTTAAAATAGATATTTATAATACCCTGGGATACAGGGTATCCACAACTTTCAAAGAACACCAACCTATGGGTGAACACTCTTATGAGTTCGATGCAGATCCTTTTGCAAGGGGAATATATTATTATACAATTCAGACAGGTGAGGGAATCAATAAAGGGAAGATGGTTTTGTTGCGTTAACCTGAATTCAAACATCAATACAAACACATAAATTATGAATACCAGGAATCAGAAAATACAATTGGTAAGCCACCTATTTATATGCATTGTTATTTCCATTATTTTTCTTCCTTCCCAGGCATACGCGCAAGGAACAGAAGAGGAAAAAGTATTTGTGGTACATGCCCCTATCAGGGACCTTGATGAATTTCGTAAACTGGCAGAACAGGCTGCAAGGTTGAAACCATTTGGCAGGGTCGAGGTTAATGTCAGCTCTGTGGCGGAAAAAGGGTTTCATGATGTACCGGAAGGGAGGAATTCCTGGCATGAGTATACAAGTTATAATCCCACCCCATACAAGTTTTTTCCGGACCCGAAGATTGCGCCTTTTATCCCGGCGGATTTTGTGAAGAAGAACCGTGAACTGTTGCTGGGGAAGGCTGAAATTTTGCGGGAATTCGGACTGGATGCTGCATTCTGGTCGTATGAGCCCAATTACCTGCCTGAGGCATTCTTTGAGGCTTATCCGCATTTGCGTGGTGCCAGGGTTGACCATCCAAGGAGGGGTAATCATCCGGCATTTGCGCCCTGCGTCAGTGTGAAAGAGACACAGGAGATGTTTGCAAATATGGTAGCAGAGTTGCTGGAGAATGTTCCCGAGATTCACACATTCTTTTTCAAAACCAACGATGCTGGATCCGGCATTTGCTGGTCTGACTGGCAGTATACCGGTCCCAATGGTCCCACCCACTGCAAAAACCACAGCATGGGAGAAAGGGTGGCAACCCTGATGAATACATTTAAGGATGGAGCTGAAAAAGCAGAACAGGAGGTATCCATCTATCTCACAGGATCCATGTTCTCTGATGAAGAAAAGGCAGATATTTTTGCCCATTTACCTGAGGGCTGTTATTTCCAGAGTCATAATTCTGATAAAGTCCGGGGAATAAGCGGCATGATATCAGGTAATTACCCGGTAAGGGGCTTGTTGTTCCCCATGGATGTATTAAGAAGTACCAATGCACTTGCCAGGGGATCTGCCAATACCGTGTTTATCAGTTTCAGGGCATCCTATGACAGAGGTTACGAAAGGATGGAGACCATAGAGAAGTTTACTGATTTACTTGTGGAGAACCTCGGCACAGAACCGCCTCAGGGGTATATCGCTTCAATGCAGCAGTTATATAATATCTGTGAAGAATGGGCAGGAGAGGGTTCTGCAGAACAACTGTTTAATGCCTTTGTGGAACTTGAGGAAGCCAATAAATATAAAAGAGTAGCCATGCGCGGACCCACAGGGATCTACTGGGGGGTATCTGCCAGGCATATCACACGGCCCCTGGTTGTTGCCCCGGACAGGCTGACTGCTGAGGAAGAGGCTTATTTCCTGCCCCATGTTTTTAATCCATCGGAAAAGGAGGCCCGTATGGACTATACGGATATTCATGGTGCCCATCGCGAGGTTCCAATAGGTGCGGTTAACCAGTATGTTTCCAGGGTCAACAGGGTGATCAGGGGAATGGAAGGGATTGATGATTCAGCTCCTGAGAAGGAATTCATTCTTGACATGGCCAAAGCCCTGAGAATATACAGCAGCATATTCAGAAGCCTTGGGAATTTTGGCGAAGCACAGGCCATTCGGGACCGAAATGCGGAAAAGCTCAGTATGGCTCCCCACAGGCCGGACAAAACACCCACCTGGGAGGGGGATCCAGATCTGCAAAAATTTAATGCCGTTATGAGAGATGAACTGGATAATACCCAGGAACTCATCGACCTGCTTGAAGACGGAGGAATGAAATTTATCAGCCATGCCGACGACCCAAAATTCGAGGATACATTCTTATTGGGACCGGACCTGATCGAACAATTGAAAATGAAAAGGAAGATCATGCTCGATCACTGGACCGATATAGAGGGATATATGGCTACTCCTTTTAAGTAATAAATTCTCCAGATTATTTTAACCAGGAAAGCAATTGCTCCAGAATTAAATGATCATCAATATTGTTTTTCAGATCAATCTTGTTGATGGCATTTCTATCAGCATACACTTTGAAGGGAAAAACTAAGTTTTGATTGGATTTTGTATCATCAGCTTTCTCACCATTAGCTGAGGTGGGGTTTACGACAAGAATCTTTCTTGGACATAAACTGGCTATCAGGTCAGGCAGGTCGTACTCATCGATCGCTCCTGCAACGGTAGAATGTATAAAAGAAGGTTTATACTCGTGTGAGCCGGCAATTTCAGCATAACTCAGAAAGGGACGGATTAAACATACTTTTTGAATATCATTCTCGAAAACTGCGGCATGCAATAATTCACTCCCTAATAAACCTACTGAAATAGCTGAAATCGAATGGTAATCAGCCAGGTTGGTTTTAATAAACTGTGTCATCCTGATGATGTCTTCCGCCCTTAAGCCAACGATGGATCTTCCTGTAAGTATACCTGCGAACCATTTGTTGTATGAAACATTATTAATGTAAGTATCACCTCTCATATATCCAGGGCCCATTTCTCCAATATCCGGAAGGTCACCTAACAATATTGTATATCCTTTTGCCAGAAGTTGCTTAGCCAGGCTGTCACTATTAACAGCAAAGTTTTTACCTTTTTCATGCAAAATAAGAATCACTTCCCTTTTATCATTTTTGAATGGGACAAACAAAGCCAGGGGGATCATGTACTCGCCACTTCCCTGTATAAGGTATTTTTCCAGTTTGTATTCCGCATTCACAAATCGTCCCGAAAACACAACATCATCGTTTCGCTCCGGGAGGGAAAACCCGGAAATTCCGGCAACCGTATGCTGAATCCCAGCCAGATGTTTGTCTATATCAGTCCGTTTGGATTCGAGTACCAAAAGCTGTTTCTCCACAACCTTTTTATTCAGGGAATGCATGGTTTCTCCTTGAAGAGAAGTAGCGAGCTGGCCTGTTTCTGTGACCCATAATTCTTCAACCGGTATAATTTCTACCTCATGGTCGCTTGCGTCACCAGGATTATCCAGATGCTTTTGAAAAAAGGCGTACATCGCCTCCCTGTTTTTCCTGGTAAAACCATGGCCAAAATCATCTTCAGTCATTTGTAAATTACCCTCTGCTCCCAGCGTCGCATACGCCATGCTGGCTTCCTGAAATGTTTCCCTGGCTCCCTGTATGCTAAAGAAATCACGGGTTGTACTCATGATCAGGGTTGGTTTTGGAGCCAGAAGTTCTATAAAATCAGGATGGTCAAGACCGTTATAAATCAATCTAACGAGATTTTGTTCAGCGTCTTGGGGCCCTTCACTTTTAAACAGATAGTTATAATTAGTTATCCAGCACTCGGGAGCAGCAGCAAGAATCCGGTCGTCAAAAACTGAAATAAAAGTCGTAAGATTGCCCCCACCTGAAATTCCTGTTATACCTATTCTTTCCGGATCCACCTCTGGTCTTGACAGTAATACATCAAGGGCTCTGATGCCATCCCATATAAAGTATTTTGCTGGTGAATAACCCGATATAAAGCATTGCGCACCCGGGTAGGAGTGCTCATGATTGGTTCGAAAAATGGATTTACCTAATTCCTTGTCGTAGTATTGCAAGCGTTCTCCCTGACCAATGGGGTCGTAAGCAAAAACAATAAATCCCTTTTGCACCAGATTTATAATTGTATGCTGATAGACATCCCTTCGAAAGCTCAGCGGACTATGACCTATCGGATTCAAAATGGCTGGAGCCCTGCCCTTCAAGATTTTCAGGAATAAATAAGGCAGAAGTGACAAAGTAGCCTGGCTGTGACTCGTAAATTAATTTTTCAATCCGATAACCATCTTTTTGAATAATTCCTGTAATTCGAATATTCAAGGGTGTTTTTTCAGGAAACGGGCCCAAAATCTCAGTTAGTTTATTTCGGACGATGGATTGCCTTTCCAACCAGTCCGATTTCGTTTTCAGCTTACTGATATCTGAGTTCCTTGATTCCAGCTGTTCAAAAGCTACAGAACAAAAATATTTGTAGAGTGAATTTTCACTATCTGAATAGTATTTCCAGTATTTGAACAGATCCACATCATCCTGCGTCGCTGCTGGCATCAAAAGAAAAAGAGTTAATGCACAGGCAGCAAATATCCTACTTATCATAAAAGGTGTTTAATCTTCCAAACGCTTGGTTTCCGAACCTAAAACAGGAATGTCGTGAAGCCTGGCAAAGTCGTTGACAATGGTCTTCAACTCCTGTCTCCATTCATCCATTTTCATTCGTTCAAAAGGAGCCAGCATATAATCCAATCCCTTTCGCCGATCTGCAAAATGATCTTTTACATCATCATAAACATGAAGGTAATCTTTGCCTCCTGCGCTTTGATTCTTGATAAGTCTGCTTTTATACCAGGTACCTTGAAAATCAGACCACATTTCATATTGATTATTCATAATTTCACCTGATAATTTATAAGCATCTGTCATTAGATTAACCGCTTCTTGAGGATCTTCATTATTCTTTGATGCGGCCACCAGATAATCTTCGATTTTGGCTAGATTGAGTACGGTTTCCATGGTATAACGCTCTAAAAATGCCAGGGCCAGAAACACTTCCAGGTTATAACGATTGTAGTTCACCCTGGTAAGATTTCTCATGAGTTGAGAGATAAGCTGATCATTCTTTTTCAGAAGTAAGGCGGCTTCTTCAATTTTTTGCTCATATTGGCTTCGAAAAGCTGGTTCCAGGCTCAATTCCTTTCCAGAAGGCAAGGGTGGCATCTTTAAAAGTAGATCGGTCATATCACCTCCGATACCCTTCCCGTAAGAATTACCGTAGCCTTTAACACGTTCTTTTGATGTTACCCTGTCCCACAATGCCTCATAAAACCTGGCTCCTTCTTCTAATAATATGTATGCTTCTACCATATCCGGACTATCAAATCCATAGAATATATCCATGAAATCAGCATTGCTCTGTTGCAGTTTCGGCGTATTTTTAGTCCAGCCATATTGAGTAACGGTTGCCCAACCCAGCCAGAAAGTTTCGTTATGCAGACCGGCATCTCCCCAGGCTGCAGCAAATGTGCCAATAAGGTCGGCTCCCCTGGACTGCAAATTTGCCACAGCACCATAGGTGTCACTTAACCTGCCATCAATCTGGCGGCCCCTGTAGATTGTTGGAAAGTAATTCGGGAACAGATACTCCGATCCCTGCATCGAGTTGTAAGACAGTTGCTTAATGCCAGTATTGTTTTCATTATCTATCCAGTCAAGTTCTTTATTCTCATTCATAATACCGTCTATTACATTATCCGGTAATTGAGGGATATCCTTTGGTAACAATGGATACTCCACCCAGGCCATTACCCTCCTGCCACGTTGGTTCATCCATTGATTTACCCTGTTAAGATAGTCTACCCAGATCTGGCTTCGATTTTTTTCATTGTACTCGTCCTTACATTTGCCACATATACCTGCGTAATAGATTTCGTCTGTAGAAACTAAAAAATAATCCACTCCCGGAGTAGCATCTATCATATCCTGGTACATATCGAAGATTAGTTCTATGGCCTCTTCATCACACATGCAAGCCTGGTAATTGCTTTCCTGTTCAGCCCGAAGGTGTTCAAATTCCTTATGCTTTAGAACAAATGCCATATGAGCGGGGGCCTGTACATTTGGTATTAACTGAATATATCTGTCCAATGCATACCTGGTCAATTCATGCATTTCTTCTTTGGTAAATGCATTTGGATGTGCAATCACCGGATGTGTCGGGTATTCGTATTTATCTTCAATTTCAAAAGCGATGGCATTAACCTTGAAATAAGCAGACCAGTCAATGTATCTTTTAAGGGTTTCCATTTTGTCCCTGTGGTGTTTGGTATCCCAATGGATTACCCTCAATTCCAGATCAGGCCAGTCTGTGATGGTTCCAACCGGCAATTTGAATCTCCCCTCTGAAATTGGCTTTAATAATTGTAGGAGACTCTGTACGCCATAGAAAAGGCCTTCATTCTTATTTCCTTCAATGAGTATCCTGTCTTGGCTGATGGTAATTCTGTATGCCTGTTGGGAAATTCCTGGATCAGTAATATCAGCAACAACATCTTGGGTAATTTTCAATATTATCTGACCTGTACCAGTGCCTGAAAAGTTTATACCATGCAACTCCTGGGCCTTATTGATAAGTTCATTCGTTATTTTTGGTGGCGCAGATTCTTCTGGCATAGTCTGCCAGGATCCATCTATAATTATGCTTTCTTTTTCCAGGTCTACTTGTTGGGGTGTTGGAAACATCGTATACCCCAAACTTCGTAAATCAGTAACAGTTCCCTGTCCCATAACAGGACTCATTAAAAGTAGAAATGACAAGAAGGTTAAATTGATTTTTGACGGAAGATTCATTTTATGATTTTTAAATGATTTTGCTAGAGAGTAAAGATATTAACAAAAACTGGCTTTCTTTTTTCAAAGTAAAATATTTACTTCATACGCCAGGGAATAATCATATATAGTTTCATTGTGGCGGTGTATCCATTCTGTAGAACAAAACTAAAATTTAAGGTGAAACTTGTAACCTAGATTCAAGTGGAAGGATCTAAGAAGTACAAACAACAAGACCCATTATTATGAACGATCTGCGATACTTTTTTGAAGCACTTCCCTGGCTAGGTTTCTTCGCCACCATCGTACTATCATGGTACTTCTATCTAAAAGCCCGGAATAAAGAGAGAATGGCCTTGATAGAAAAAGGTGCTGATGTTTCGGAAATATTTTCCAGGCAAGAAGTCAAAATTAGGTTTCCCTGGCTGAAAATCGGGATACTTATAACCGGCATTGCACTCGGTGTAGTGGCGGTAGCTGTATTCTCTCTAACCTTTGACTCCAGTAAAGTAAGGATGGACACCGGACCGTTCGTATTGATGGGCGGAATACTCTTTGGCGGGATCTCCATGATCATCGCTCATTTTGTTGACAGGCCTGCACGTAAATAGGCAAATGGAATATATTCAAATAAGGAAGATCCTGAACGGTGAGACTGAGGCATTTGAATATTTCGTCAGGCAATACAAGGACAGAGCATATTCCTTAGCCATATCCATTGTGAAAAATGAATTTGATGCCAGAGATGTTGTTCAGGAAGCTTTTATTAAGGCATTCAAAGGTTTAAAAAACTTTCGCAAGGAGTCAAGTTTCTCAACCTGGTTCACCCGCATCCTGATAAATGAAGCCTTTAAACATATTAAACGGGAAGAAAAGGCCCACCGGAATGTACTTCAGGATCTTTCAGAAGAAATGCTTGAAGATGTATCCAGGGCTTGGGATTTGATTCTAAAAGATGAGCAACGATTTTATATCAGGAATGCCATTGAGACATTGCCGCCCAGGGAGGCGATGGTAATTACATTATATTACATGGAGGAGCAATCTCTTGAAGAAATATGCAGTGTATCGGGATTATCTGCATCACATGTTAAAGTTCTGTTATTCAGGGGGAGAAAGAAAATGTATATAGCTTTGAGCAGAACATTGAAAAATGACTTAAAAACATTATACAAATGAGCGAAGGTTTTGAAGACGATCAATTGCGTAGAATGATCTCTGAATCAAAAGTAAAAATGCCATTTGATGATTTTGAAAAGGATCTGATGTTTCAGATCAGAGCTGAAATTGATCGCAAGAAATTTGTACAAAGGAATATCAAATTATCCTGGTTCTTCTATGGGCTAGGACTGGTTTCAGGAATTCTAATTACCATGTATCTTTCCAGGATGGAGGATTTAATATTGGGTATGGATCCCGTAATGGTAGTCATTCCGCTAATACTCTGTCTTTGTCTGATATTTCTGCTATTGATGGAAAAACTGGTGAGGTTCTCATTTTTCAGTAAACCTCACTAAAATAAGCAACCTAACGCTGTAATTTACAATCGTATATTAGAAATTCCCAATTCCTGTTTTAGTAAGGATCCGATATCTTTACTGGTTTCTCCAGTAAATACAACACTTCCCTTGCTTGTGTCCAGAATATAAACATAGCCTTCTCTTTTCCCTATTTCATCAATGGCCTGTTGGATTTTATCGTAAATAGGTTGCATTAGCTCAGTACCACGCTGTTGCAGTTGTTGGGATGCATTTTGCTGGAAGGTTTGTATACGATTTTGCATCTCCACAATATCTCTTTCCTTGGCAGATCGGATAACTTCTGAGTAGGAAGCCAGGTTTTCCTGGTAATCATTTAGTAGCTTGTTATATTCCACCCGCATGTCTTCCAGCATCAGCTCCAATTCTTCAGTATCTTTTTCTATTAGTTGTTCAGCACTATCAGTCTCGGGAAGTGCTTCGAGTATTTCTACCAGATTTGCATGGCCAATTTTAAGCACATCTTGTGAGTAGGTTGATGACATACTTAATATTAATCCAACAATAATCAGTGTCAGCAGTTGTCTTTTCATGGTCAGGATAGTTCCGTTATGCTCAGGTGCTAGAAAGAGTAAAGGTATTCTTAATCAGTATATTAATAGATTAATAAAAGTTAAGAATGAATAATAGATGTTAAAGAATTGAAGCTTTACTCTGGACGTTTCGGTCCATCATTTCTCAAGCATAAAATCATCCAGGCTTAAATTCCTCCTGTTTACAGTAAATCTGGCAGTACCTAAACAAATGTCTCCATTGTCCATAACCCCTTCAACAATTACCCTGTAGTATGAGAAATCGTCGGATGTAAAAAAATTCAATCCGGCCTTGCCATATTCTGTTGTAATGTCTGGATTCCAATATAATGTTGTCCGGAAATCGGGCTGCGGAGAATCGATATTTTCAGGGGTATATTTAGGTGAGTAGAACTCGCGGTAGCTGGAATAGCCAACAATTTGTTCTGTTATTACTCCCTTCAATAAATCATCAGGGATGATCGGATCTAACCCTTTTCTTGTATAGATGGCAATAACTCCATTGGCTGCCCTGGATCCATATATTGCAGCACTGTTTCCTCTTAATATTTCCACTTTATCAATTGTTGACATGGGTATTGATCGGACAAGGCTTAATACACTCTCATCCGGGATGGCATCATCTGACATTGACTGGCTCCCTCCTGTCGGGAAACCATCTATCAAAAACAATGGGGTTGGTGTTCTGGTTAAACTCGAAGTACTTCGAAGGAAAAAAACATTATCCCCAGAAATCACTAATCCAGGCACACGCCCCTGTAGAAATCGAATCACATCAACATGTGAAATATTCTCAGAAGTTACTTCTAATACATGATCTGCGTTCTGGTATATCCTAAAATGTCCATCCTCTTTCTCCGTCTTTTTGCCCTTAATCTCAACTTCCTCGAGTAGAATCGTATTATCATCAGGACTAAATTCACGCTGAGCCAGCTCACTGTAGTATTGTTGACGGTAGAGTTCAAGGGGAATATCCTGGAAACCACTCATAAAATCCAGAATATCAGAGGAAACTGCTGGTTCTTTTTCAAAAACAGTATCAAGAAAGATTTCTGATTTCTGTCTTTCCCTTTCGTTCAGGGCCTGAACAATTATCTTTGCCGTATCGAAAACAACAATATTATCAAAAGAAAAACGACCCTTTGAATCTGTTTCACCTTCTAACCAGTTTATACTATTTTCTTTAAATATTCCCAGTGTTATTTTCCCGCCAACTATCGGTTTTTTGCCAGTTATCTTTTCTGCCCTTCCTTTAATTGAAATTCCTGCTGTTTTCGGATATTTGATGTTAATATCTTTCATTTCAGGAGTATTCCTCAAATACCTGCTCCAGCCATGAGTCAGCATTAGTAAGTTCAGCTTGGCCTGGGAAGTAAGACTGTCATCATAAAAATAATCTGCCGGTGACGGAATGAATCCTTTAAGTTCAGAATCGAGTAATAGAAATGATAAAATATTCTGGCTTCCCCGGTTTGTATTCAGGGCATTCTCATTTATTATTGCTACAGATAAATTCGAACAACCCAGATTATCTATCTCATCAAGGATATCCAATTGTACCTGGCTGCGTGTAGGATACTCCTGCAGGTTTGTTTTTACTTCCAGATTATTGACATTCATATTATCCGAAAATACCATCCGTTCTGAAACAGGCTCAAGATTTTCGTCGAATAGGATAAACCTGTTTATTCCCTGCTGCATCAAATCTGTTTCCACTACTATCTTCAGGGGCAGCAAACTGCCTCCAATGGCCTTGTGAAACAGTAATTTTCCCCGGCAAAAACAGGCCAGATAAAATGACTGCACGGAATACCTGCTGGAGTTTGAAACAATCCCAAAGGCCAGTTCATCTTTGGTTTGGCCCAGTAGTTGTAATTTCACTCCTTTATTCAGGATATCATTAAAACTATACTCAAAATCAGGGTAACCATCTATCTCTACCTTATAAGACTTGCCTTTCATGGGAAATAAAAACATCCTACCCATACCATTATAATAGGTCTTAAAAGATGAAACAGTTTCTCCTTTACCGTCCAGCACTTTCCCATTTATGGATACTCCTTTCCCACTTTCATCAATTGCTTTAAAGGCTACAAGGTTTTTTGTACCTGCCAGTAAATAGCCCCCTTCAGGAAAGAATGAGATATCTATTCTGGGCTTTCCTTCGTGCAATTTGGATTTTTCGGCTTCCAGGTCAATAGAGCTTTTTACTTCCGAAATTTTTAGCGGTTTGTGGAAAAATGTTTCTTCACCAAAATTTTTCAGGAAATCCGTGTATGCACGGATCATAAATGTACCTGTCGAACTTGAGTCGGGGATCAATATACTTCCTGAGGCTTCGCCATTTTCACAGATCAACACCTGATTCTGGGCAATTCTTCCCTCACTGTCAATCAGGTCAATATAAAGGTTCTGTGTGTCTGCAACACTTGATAGGTTTTGCCCATCCAGTAAATATGCTTTAAACCAGATCGTTTCACCGATAAAATAAAACTCACGGTCTATGTGAAGATAAATCTTCTCGAATGTAACATATTCATTACCAGGTTGGAATACCTTGCTGTTCTGAGCGCTTGCCCCATTATCAATGAAGAATAAAACAAATAAGACAAGAATGAGATGAACGGTTTTCAAAGGAACAGGGGTATTACTGGGTCTAACGAAAACTTAGTCAGTGTTCTCGAAAACGCAAAGAGATCTTATCCATGTTAGCTCGCTAAGTGGTATATAATCTCACAAAAATTACGCCAAATATTCCCTCATCCAGTCATAGGTCCAGGTTTCTGTGATGGGTATGGCAGAATGCCCCGTTCCATGATTTTTAAGTTCGATATTTTCTTCCTTATTGTACAGGCCATATACCGGTTTTACCGCTGCTATATATGGCTTGCTCTGTTCACCATCTGCAGAATCACCACCGATCAGCAGGAAGGGTTTAGGAGCTGCGAGTGATAGAACTTCATGATGTTTGTGTCCAAATGCGTCGATGTCCTTGCTTAAGTACCAGACCGCATCCCAGTTCGACATTTTTATACCTATGCCTCCTTCATTACTTACGATGACCTTCACCCTGTCATCAAATGCTCCCAGGTATAACGCTTCCTTTGCTCCCAGGGAATGTCCCATGCATCCGATGCGTGATGTATCCACTTCAGCCAGGCTGACAAGTACATCCACAGCTCGTTGTGCATCAAATAACATTTTAGCCATGCCTTTTGATTCGGGATGTTGGTCTGTAAAAAGGGTTGTCTGCTGTTCACCGTCCCACTCACCCTTGTTATGCCATAAATAGCACTGGGGACAAAAGACAACAAATCCCTGTTTGGCCAGTTTATAGCCGAATGCTACTATCCTTCCCTCTTCCACACCAGCTATGCCAAGCATCTGGCTATCACTGGTAGAATGCATGGCGACAATGCCGGGAAGCGGTTCATGTATCCTTCCCGGTTTCAGCAGGTATCCACGTACCATTATTCCGGGTTCTCCTTCGTATTCGACATATTGCCTTACCATCCCTTCAGGCTTGTCCTCTTTGAGGACTTTTAACACCGGTGTCCTGGGGTTAGGATCAAGGGCGCCAAGGTATTTAAGCCAGCGTTTTTTTATGAGATCCCGTTGTTTTTCCCAACCTGGGACTGACACTATGGGATTGCCTTCCTGATCGACCAGGAGGGGAGGAAGGGTTTCATTGGTTTTAAGACTGATCCCGTTTGTTAGTCCCGCTGCAAGTCCCGGTACACCCAGACCGACACCTGCCAGGCCAATGGTTCTGATAAAATTTATACGTTTCATGGTTGGCAAGATTGTTAATTGGAAGAAATGTCTACTTAATGAAAGTAAATTTAAGATAAAAGAAGTGAAATATAATGTATATTTGCTTATAAATCCTAACGATTGATGAAATACAGCAAATTGGCGTTATTGTTAATGGCAGTTATCTTACTTGCTTGTTCCAGGCAGGAGAAAAAGGCGGTTCTGGAGATTGGTTTTGGCAAAGCGGACCTGACCGGGGCCGGAATATTTGAGGATCCTGTTTTTTCCAGTCAGGTAAATACAGCTGATAACAGATATAGCCGGGAAGAGAAATTTGCCATTTCAGACCGGGTTGAAGGACGTTGGCGTCCCGGATCGGGAGGTATCAGGAAGCTGGCTGATTCCATTTTCGTTACTGCCATGTATGGGGAAGATGAAGTGGGACCATGGACCATTATTAGTATAGATGAGGTATCACTGGATTTTCAGGAAGTAGATATGCTGGCTGATCCGCTTACCGAAGAATTAGGTATTTCGAAGGAAAGGATCGTCCTGCTGCCCTCACATTCACATGCCACACCACCCCTTGATCCAGAACTTTTCCAGATGGCCGTCCTTGAAGCGGTGAAGCTGGCAAAAGACAACCGGACTAAAGTGGAGGTTGCTTCTATGAACCTGCTTTTGGCAGGAGAAGAATTTTTGATTAACCGGAGGGTACATGTAGACGGAATAGGATCCCGTACTGTTATGTTCAATGATGGATGCCTGATCCATGATGATCATGTAGATGCTACCGACCATATTTATGATTGGGTAGCTAATCTTGGTGTGGATCCTGAAATATTCCTGGAAACGGACAGAAAATATATGACCAGCGGAGAGATGGATAATAAGCTTCAAACCCTTTTTATCCGTGATAAGCATACAGGTGTTCTGAAAGGCAGTTTTACCCGGTTTGCTGCACATGCGGTTATCGTTTCCGCCAAGGTCGTTAATGGGGATGTTTCGGCAGACTTCCCCGGGTATATGAAAAGTAAGATCGAAGAATCCCTCGGAGGGATAGCCCTGTTTGGGCAGGGACCCTGTGGAGATCTAAGGCCACTTAATAAAGAGTATTCCCATATTTGTGCAAAAGAATATGGTGACCGTCTGGCGAAAAAGATCATCCAGGAATATGAGGCTATGAACTGGCAGGCACTAACCTGTCTTAAATTTTACAATGAACCTGTCGGAATACCCTTGATAGATAATATATTTCTTTCCCAGGAAGAGGTGGAGGCAGAAATGGACAGGATCGAGGAGCTGTTCGACAAAGAAATAAATCCTGAAGAAAGAAGGAAATTACAGAATCAATTCTGGGGTTTATATCGTACCCCTGAGATTCACAGAATGGTTCGGCCTGAATGGAAACAGCAGGGAGAACTTGGTTTGAACCTGTATGCCTTGAGGCTGAATGACCAGGTTCTCCTGGCTACCCAGGGAGAGATCTTTAACAGGATTGGCAAACTTATGGTCGAACCCTACAAGGAGTACGATCCGGTCCTGGTAAGCATTGCCAACGAATATGTATCCTATCTCCCCACCGATGAAGAAAGGCTGAAAGGGGGGTATGAATCCAGTGTATCTATCATGACTCCCGGAAGTCCGGATATCCTGGTCCAATCCGCCCACCAACTACTGGACCGTATCTACAGTGAATAGGCGTATGATTGTAAAAAAACCAAGCACAGATGAATATTAATTCAACTAACTGCGAGATAAGCGGAGCAGGGAATTTTGAAAGGGGTATTGCCAGAATATTATTATTACCAGGAGAGATTATTGGGGTTAAAACATTTTTTGCAGAACTCCGTGGGGGAATTGCCAATAAATACCTTCCTGAAGAAAATGAACTAAGGATACTGCTTTTTACCGATGGAAACGGGAGTATCCTGCAAGATAGTGTTAACTATACCATCGATGAGCTAACACTGTTCGTTCCCGACATTCACAGGGAATTTATTATATCCAGAGGGAAAAAGGATCTCAGCTACCTTGAATTAATATTACACCTTTCCGCAGAAGACATCAAATGGCTGGGAGAAAGAGAAGATAAATTTCCTTTTTTGATCCCTTATTCCGAATGCAGGGAATATGTTGATGATATAAAAAGCGGTAAGACGGTCAGCAGGATCATATTATCAGAAGATATTGTACCCCGCCTGTGTATTGGATCAGTCAAAACCAGCGGTCCCGATGAAGTCGAGGCGCACACTCACCCAATGCTGGAACAACTCTTTTTTGGTCTTGCCGGGAATGATGTAGTTGTGATGGCAGATTCTGCTGAAGCCAGGTTCCTGGAAAAAGATCTGCTGCACATTCCCCTGGGATCCAGTCATGGTGTGAAGGTAGCCGCAGGCAATGAGCTGCACTATGTCTGGATAGACATTTTTCATTCCCTCGAGGATATTGATTATATAAAAGACAATCACAAAATGAAAGACGAATAATCATGACAAACGATCCCAAAATACACGAACGTATCATGTCTGTCGATGCTCTTCGTGGTTTCGACATGTTGCTGATCATTTTTCTAGGACGTTTTTTTCGGGGACTCAACATGGGGGCAGACATCCCCTTTACACAATCCCTGGCAAATCAATTCACCCACCCGGAATGGTTTGGATTCCATTTCTGGGATCTGGTGATGCCGCTATTCTTATTTGTTGTGGGAGCCGTCATCCCATTTTCCATGAACAAACGCCTGGATAAGGATTCCAGCAGACCTCGCTTATACAGGCACTTGATCAGGCGTTTTTTCATATTATTCATTCTTGGGTGGATTGTACAGGGTAGGCTTCTTAATTTGGATATTAATGAATTTCGCATATTTTGCAACACCTTGCAAGCCATTGCAGTTGGCTATATCGCTGCATGTATTGCCTATCTGAATCTTTCGAAGAATGGACGATATATTTTGTTTGCAGCCTGCCTGATCGTTTATGCCATTCTAATTACTGTTCCTCATGTACCCGGTGTTGGAAAGAGTGTATTATTGCCCGATCAAAACTTTGCTTTGTATGTAGACCGCCTGATCTTGGGAAGATTTGAAGACGGTACCCAGTATACCTGGATACTGAGCGGATTGGGATTCACTGCAACTGTTCTAACAGGGTTGTTTGCCGGAGAGATCATACAGTCAAAACTGAAAAGGGAAAAAGTGGCCCTGTACCTTTTGATCTATGGGATAGCAGGTATTGTAATGGGACTGATATGGGGGATATGGCATCCCATTGTCAAGAAGTTATGGACCTCTTCCTTTGTGTTGTTCTCCTCCGGCTTATGTTTTGTATTACTGGCATTATTCTACTGGGTAATTGATGTTAAGGGTTATAAAAAATGGGCCTTTTTTCTGAAGGTTATAGGTATGAATGCCATTTTCGCATATGTGGTAGCCAATACCATTAATTTGCCAGCCATCTCACATAATCTGCTTCATGGACTGGAGCAATATGTTGGTGATTATTATTATATGATTACTGCCATCGGAGGATTTACCATATTATATATTGTCCTTTGGTATTTCTATAAAAACAGAACATTTATTAAGGTCTAAAGCTTCAAATAATAAGATGACAACAAAGAGAATCATTTCAGTTACTTTGTTTATCCTGGGGATGGTCTTAATGGCTTTTAATATAACAGGATTGTTCAAATCATTAAGAAATGAAGAATTATATAGTGAGATTACACCCTATAAAGACGATATTACCATTCGTTTTGAGGAGGCAAAGAAACTATGGAAACGGGGAGAAAATGAATCAGTTAAGGATTTTGCAGCACGGGCCACCATGCTTGTAAATAAATCCATGGCCCATTACTACAGGGATGAAGGGATTAAAAAATACAACATGAGAGTACCGCTCTGGGAAAATTATATATTAAGAATCAAGCAATGGATCACCGGGCGAAAGAAATACGAATTCCGAAATTATAAAAAAGTCATTGAAAGGGGGGTGGGAATTTGCTCACAGCCCTGCATTGGATTGAAATACTTATTGAACGCCAATGGAATAGAAGCTGATCTATGGGACCTGCAGCAACATATAGTAGTGGGTGTTACCTTTTATGATAAGACTGAATATACCCTGGATCCTGATTATGGATATGTGATCCCTGTGGCCATCAGGGCACTTTTTCAAAATCCTGATTCTGGTAAGGGAAGCCTATAAAAACCATGACGGAGTCTACGCCAGCCATGTGACAGAGCATAAGCATACCGAAGACATTGTGAAAATGTATACCCAGGAAGGGAACCGGATTTATCATATGAAGAAGCCTTTTGAGGATTTTTCTTATATCGCGAAGTGGGTACTGCCCTTCCTCTTAATTTTGCCCTATTTATTAAATCTATTGATCGTAAATAAAACATGAAGAAATTAATACCTCCAGTTTTTACAGCATTTGCTTTTCTATTCCTTGGATTTTCGATTACCAAAATAGTCCTTGAGGATCCAGGAGACCTGAGTGGAGATATGGTTGATACCAGTATCAGGAGTGAGGCTTTTCAGCGAAAATGGACCTATGTATCCGAGACTTCTGCTATCATTTACTGGCAGTTGGAAGAAATCGGCCTATCTGCCAATAGCTATGTGGAGTATGGAAAGACCGAAGATCTTGGCAAACAGACTGTCATAACGAAGAAACCCCGATGGTCGCACTGGCACAGGCTGAAGGGCCTGGAGTCCGGCGAAACCTATTATTACAGGATGGTATTCGTCGATCCGGCAGGAGAATATAAAACGGAGAGTGAAATTTTCAAAATTAAACCGGAGATAAAGGAAAATGCCATCCGGATCCCGGGTGATATGTCGGGACCTGCACCATATATCCTGGATCAAACGGATGCTTATTATATACTGACAGAAGATATTAAGGCGGAAGGCACGGCCATTGAGATTGCCGCCTCAGGTGTGACACTTGACCTGGACGGGCATACTGTTGTTTTTGGTGATAACACTTCGGAACAGGTTTATGGGGTCAGGTTTGCAGATCCCGGGAATACCAAATTATGCAACGGGCACATTCTGCAAGGGAAAAGATCTCGTGATTACAGTACTGCAGTATCCAGTCTCAACCGGCCGGTCCCGACAGAAATTTTCGGGATCAGTACAGATGTCCATCTACCCAATGCCTTTCCCCTGTTGATGACACATGCCAATCAGACGGAAATTCATCATAACTATATCTACAGCAGGGTGACGGAAATTGAATGCCGACACTATCCGGGGAATGCCTTGATGCGGATTTATACATACGGCGGCGATATCCATATTCATGACAACCTGCTGACCGAAGGTTGCCATTGGGGGATCAGCCTCAGGATCAGCAGCCGGTCTGCCAAAAACATTGAAATTGATTACAATGACATACAGCACCACCAGCAATATGTGAATGGTTATGCCCTGTCACCCAGTTCGGGTGCACTGGTTCACCATAATAAGGTGACATCCTCAGGCAGGGGAGTCCATCTGACGGGGGAGGGCACGCATTTTTATGAGAATTATATTGATACCAAAGGACACCAGCAATTGAGTGATCTGCCTGCCAGGACCCGTCCATTTCATCACAGGCTCATAGAATTGCACGGAATAAAGTTCGAGGGCAGATCTGCCAATAACTGTAAGATCTATGATAATTTCGTAAGAATAAATCAGTATTTGCCATCTGATTCCGATGGGGTTGGAGCCCCTGAAGATAAAATGGACAATGGTGTTTACATTCGATCGACCGCTTCTTCCATTGCAAAGGACAGGCTTATCGACAAAAGCCAGGATTGGGAAAAAGACAGGTGGAGGTATTATTTTGTAAAGTACCATCCCGATTTGCCTCCTGCCAAGATCACCGGAAATGATGCAACCACACTCTATGGTGAATTCGAGGAGCGAGATCCAGATGAATATACCATCTATATGATATGGGAATACGTACCACCAACACCGCTGAACCTGGCTTGTTATGATCCGAACGGGATGAATGAGATTTATGGCAATACCTTTATCGGGATCACGCATTATAAGGAGGTATGGCATGGTGATTATGGCAATACAGGGGACTGGGCCACGGCGATTATGTTAATTGGCATGACTGGGGGACCGGCAGATCCGGGGAAATATACCGCATTTATCCATGATAACCAGTTTTTCAGCAATGATCTTTTCTTTAATTCCGGATGGGAAGTCGATATGACCATAAAGCTGGAAGATAATACCTTTACCCTACTCAAAGAGCCCTTTGCCATTGAAAGGGAAAGCCGGATATTTGATGTGGGAGAGGGTTTTGAAAAAGAGATCAGAGCCAGTAAAAATACTTTTATTGAATAATTTAAAGTTTTAAGTGATGAAAAGACTTACCAGTATTGTTGTATTGGTCCTGATGATAGCCAGTATTAGCTGCAAGACAAAGCAAAAACCTTCGGGTCAGAATGAAAGTGGCGTGAAATTTGCTGCTTCCATGGTTAATTTTACTCCCTATAAAGACAATCCGGTATTCCAGGGTACTGGAACGAACACATGGGATAAACACATTCGTGAGCGAGGATTTATCCTGGTTGATGAAGGTTTGTATAAAATGTGGTACACTGGTTATACAGAGGATTCCGAACCAAAGTTTCTGGGATATGCCACCTCGGAGGATGGGATTCAGTGGAGCAGATTTTCAGATGAACCTATTTTTAGCGAGAAATGGACGGAAGATATGTTTGTCTTCAAGGATGGAGGAATGTATTATATGTATGCTGAAGGGACTTTTGATATTGCCCACCTGCTGACCTCAACAGATGGGATTACCTGGCAGGAGCAGGGAGACCTGGTGATACTGGAGACAGGTGGAGACCCTATTCCTCCCCCATACGGAACACCGGTTGTTTGGATTGAAGATGGGAAATGGTATCTTTTCTATGAGCGCAATGACCTGGGTATATGGCTGGCAACCTCGGATGATAAGAAAACATGGACGAATGTACAGGATGAACCTGTGATAAAAATGGGTCCTGAACCATATGATGAAGCGGCTGTAGCTGCCAACCAGGTGATTAAGTATGAGGGTATGTATTATTTGTACTACCATGGTTCTTCCAATCCGGATTGGGCGGATCCCAATGCTAATGCTCTGTGGACTTCCAACGTAGCTGTATCAACTGACCTGATAAATTGGGAGAAATATCCTGAAAACCCCATTGTGGAAGGTGACCATTCCAGTCCCATTTTGGTTTTTGACGGTGAACATAACCGTCTGTATACCATGCATGATAAAGTATGGCTATATTTTTCGGAATAGATGATTTTAAATATAAAATATGAAAAGCAGTAATGTTTCTTTCAAGACCTTTGGGTTTATCTTGATCCTGCTCTCAGGAAACATTGTCTATGCTCAGGATGGATGTAAGGTACTTATGCCCGAGATTTCCGGAACATACACAGGGAAATGTAAAAAAGGATTGGCACAGGGCAAGGGTTTGGCTGTGGGTACTGATACTTATGAGGGGAGGTTTTTAAAAGGATTGCCGGACGGGGATGGCAAGTATACCTGGGCAGATGGCCGGGTTTATGAAGGTTCCTGGCTTAAAGGGATGAAGGATGGAAAAGGTACAATGATTTACCCGACAGCAGGGGAGGATTCAATTGTCGCCGGGTACTGGAAAAAAGATGAATATGCAGGGACTGAATTCATACCACAATATAAGGTTACCAGGAATCAGGGGCTAGTCAGGTACTCGATCAAGAAGGTGAACGAAATAGGTAGCGGGTTGGGTGTATCATTATACCTTGCCGGTAGTTTTAATACTGACATAGATGGCTGGACCATGGATGCTTCCAGTGGAGAACTAGTCTCATCAGGAAGAAAGCCTGGCCTGGAGAATGCTGTTGTACCCTACACAGTACGGATTAAATACCGTGTTTGGAATCAAATGCACTCCAGTCAGCATGATGTAATGTTTGATTTCACAATCAATGAACCGGGGACTTTTGAAGTTACCATCACCAATTAATATTATGAAAAGCAGTAATATATCAATCAAAACTACGTGGTTAATGCTGATCCTGATCTCAGGAAGTATGCTATACGCCCAGAAGGAATGTAAGGTACTAAAGCCAGAAATATCAGGCTCATATACTGGAAAATGTAAAAAAGGGCTGGCCAATGGAAAGGGTTTAGCCATTGGTACGGATACTTATGAGGGGAGGTTCTCAAAAGGTTTACCGGCCGGCAGAGGAAAATATACCTGGGCAGATGGCCGGGTTTATGAAGGAGAATTTAAGGCAGGGATCATTGAGGGACAAGGTACAATGACTTACCCCAGAGCAGGAGAGGATTCTATTGTTACAGGGATTTGGAAAGATGAAGTTTACTATGGACCGATACCAATGCCTCCTTATAAAATTGACAGGTCCATGAGTGTTGTCCGCTGGTCAATCAAGAAAATAAACAACATGGGTGCTGGGGTCAGAATAGGAATATTTCTGGGTGGCAGCTACAATGTCGGAATAACGGATTTTTCAATGGCCAGCGATACGGGTGAACAAATGATGTTAGGCCAGCGTTACGGCATTCAGAATGCGATTGTTCCTTACAAAGTATACCTTAAATACCGAACATGGAATCACCTCCATACCCAGCAGCATGATGTGATCTTTGAATTTACCATTAATGAGCCTGGAACTTTTGAAGTTTCCATAAATAACTGATTTATGGATTCCAGGGAGCGGACCATATCAGCCATAAACCACCGGCAACCCGACAGGCCTCCCTTATATGTCTCTCTTACTCCTCAGATGGCAGAAAAGCTGGGTGAGTTACATGGTCTTCCTTTTGAGCCTCCGATTGATGCCATGGAGTCATCGCGGATCTCTCACATGGGACTTCTGACAGAGTTGGGTGTAGATCTCATATCCATAGCACCTGCTTCACCTCCTTCAGCCCCAACAATTACCCTGTCCGATGGAAGGGTAAAAAATGAATGGGGGATGATATTCAAAGAGATTGGTATATACAGTGAGTTGGATGAATTTCCATTATCAGATGCCTACACAAAAAATGATATACTGGAATATCCATTCCCGGATCCTCTGGCACCAGGCAGATTTGACATCGCCAGAGAGATGTTAACCAAGTACGGTAATTCACATGGTATTATCGGGGATGTGGAAACCATGTTTTTCGAGATATCCTGGTATCTCACTGGATTGGAGAAGTTCCTGGTCGACCTGGTCATAGAAGCTGAGTATGTACCCTATCTGATGGACAAGATCATGCATTATATTATCGAGGCAGGAAAAAAGCTTCTGGCCATGGGAGTTGACATCCTCTGGTGCGGAGATGATTTTGGGGGACAGAATGGAATGCTGATAGATCCGGATGAATGGAGGCGTGTCTTCAAACCCAGGATAAAGTACATGTTTGAGGAATTCAGAAAGGTACAACCTGATATTAAGATTGCCTGGCATAGTTGTGGATCAATAATTCCTATAATCCCGGACTTCATTGATCTGGGCCTTGATATTCTGAACCCAATTCAACCACTGGCAGCAGGAATGGATCCTGTATTTCTCAAGAGAGAGTTTGGAAAGGACCTGGTTTTTTTCGGTGGTATTGATGTACAGGATCTACTTCCTAATGGTACGCCGGCAAAAATCCATGATGAAGTGAGGCGCCGCATAGATATCCTGGGTAAAGATGGTGGATACATTGTAGCACCGGCCCATAATATCCAGCCGGATACCCCGGTGGAAAATGTATCAGCCTTTTTTAATGCGGTTCTGGTCCAGTGAAATCTGGCAATACCACTCATCTACAAGCATAAAAATAACATTGGGCCCTACTTCGATAATGGTTGAATAGCAGGTTCCAGATCGTTCCATGATTTTGTGGCTGGTCCATGTCAATCCCCCGTTTTTACTAATGGACAGGCTTGTGTAGCCATATCCTGGAAATTCAAAACGGCCCTTATCTCCTTCAGGTGATACGATAGACCAGCCTTCAGGGAATCTCCGTCCCCAGCTCAGGGCCACACGTCCGTCCTGCAGTGTTATCAGACAGGGATCACAGCCCCGGTCAATACCAGTATACATGGGATGAGACCAACTCCTGCCGGCATCTTCACTCCATGAGGCATAAAGGGGGTAACGATGTCCGGATCTCATGATGCATAGCAGCCTGCCGTCATTCAGCAGGGTTATGGCCGGTTCAACGAATCCTTCGCCTACGGGGTCACCCAGTCTGGGTGATGCGACAGTTGATAAATAATTCCAGGTATGCCCCTTGTCCGTTGACGTGACAATGAAGGTTCTTTGCATGTAAGTTAACTCTCTCTGGGCATCAGCATCTGGGGGAAAAATGGAATCACAGGCAAAATTCCCATACATGGTCATAAGCCAGGACCCATCAGGCATTTCAAGGATGGTCCGGTAAACATAAATACCATACCATTCCCCTTCCTCGGGATCACGCAGCGGACCTTCCGGTACATGGAAGGTCACCTGTTTTTCCTCTATGGTTTTCAGTCCGTCATCAGATCTCCAGGCTTTGCCTTTGTATACACCAGGAGTGATCATTTTAGTTGGGCCGTCAAGGGCATAGAAGGAATTTTCGCTGACCAGTACAGCTCGCTCCGGAGCAGCATTAATGTCTTCAACTTCAATAGCATGCTGTGCAATAATTGTTTTGCCCCCATCCTTGCTCATCTTGTGATCTTCAAAGTATATGGTACCATCAGCAGCACTAAAACATCGTGTCCATTTAATGCCATTTTCCATGCTCTGGACGGTGCTGATATCAGGTTTGTTGTTGGAGCGGCAAGCCCAGGTTCTTGCCAACAGTACTGAAATCACACTAGCAACAAGGAGGCTAAAAATCCATAGAATTATCGTCCACCTGTTCATTTTTGAATTTTTATTTTGCCCAGGGTGTACCAACCTTCCTGGTCAATTCCTTCTATAGCCAGTTTAATGGCAGGTCCTAAACTTATCGGGTCTATCATTCCAATCTGCAGATCATATTCCCCGGCTGGCATATCCCATGGGACAAAAACTGCAGAATTGTAGAGGTTATCACCCGGGAGCCAATCCCTGATATCTGCTCCGGTGACCAAAACCCTGGAATCTTTCTCGTTTTTCAGCCGGATGGCCAGGGGATATTCCTGGTAACAGGGAGCGACACCCTTATTGTCCCACCAAGAGGTAAAATGCAAACCCTGGTTTGGTTTAACCGTTCCGGGGTAGGTAAATTTCCGGAGCACAAAGCGGTATCCCATCTTTTTCTGCCAGCGGTTGATCTCCGACCACCATTCCGGGGGTATCCCAGATGATTTATTATTGAATGAAGAAATGTGCCATTTCAGGGATTCGTCTATGATGAATCTTACCTGATCAAGGTCATAGCCCTGTTTTTCTTTCCAGCCCTTTATGGTGCCGCAGACTTCAATGGAAACAGGGGCTTTCTTCCATGCATCCTGCATTCCATAATTGATGATATCCATGGGATACTTGTCATACATATGATTGAATCCATCCTGCTCTTCTGCCCAGAATCCAAGGTCTCCCAGGCAATCTACACGCCAGCCTACGTTTGCTTTGGAAAGGCCGTACTGGTTGGAATGGTAATCGGATAACTGCATGATCAGGGGTGTACGGGGAAATGATTCCAGGTAGGCATCCACCAATGCTTTCATCGTTTCTTCACTCAGCAGGTGCGTATATTCACCTTCTCCCCAGGCCCCGATGATGGACAGGTCAACTGCATGCAGGTCCGGATGCCCGTCATAACGTTTCCCCATCTCCCGAATAAAATTGCCAAAATGTTTTATATACAGAGGATTCTCATGATCAACCTGCCAGTGCTTGACTATCGACTGGTTTTTATAATCATCTCCAATCATTTCCCTGAACCACTCCGGAACATCAGTATCCGGTAACTTATTACCATAGGGAGCGACCCTGATCAGCAATTGTTGATTTCTTTCCCTGGCCGTTCTCAGGGCTTTATCAAAATTCTCCCACTGGTATTGGCCCTCCTCCGGTTCCAGGAATTTCCAGTAGATGCGGAAGTAGGCAATGGATGTCAGAGGGTGGTTTTCCATTTCCAGGTTACCATCAAATTCTTGGTATTCAATGGGGTAACCTTCCGTCCATCTGATGCCTTCATTTAACGCATCACCGTTAAATCGCTGAAAGGTCATAAATCCCATTCCTGGATTAGTAAGCACATCGTCAATTTCGATGGATTTGACAGTGATAACATCCTGGGAACTGATTTGATTAAACATAGAGAGTAATACCAGGAGTATCAATATTGATTTGTTTAGAGGTTCAGTTAGTTTCATTTTATATTTAATTAGTTCTGATCCAATGAAATGCGGACATATAAATATAAGGAAGATTTGCGGTTTAAATAAGGATACGTAAGAAAATTACTTATCTTTATCTAACATAATCTTACAAACCATACAAGTATGAATACCTTCAAAAATATCTTATTTGGATTTGGTGTCCTGCTTTTGCTTATCAATGTTTTCGGTTTACTTAAGTCAATGCGCCACAACGATCTCTATACTGAGGAAAATACCGGCCGGTTGAATGATGTCACAATAAAACTTGAAGATGCAAAACAACAACTGGTGAGGAAAGATGGAGAATCTGATAAGGAATTTGCGCTTCGCGTTAATGAAGTAGTTTGTTATAGTATGTCACATTATTTCAAAAACGAGGGTAAGAAAAAGTATAATCTGAGGGTTCCGCTCAGAGAAAATTATATCCTATTTATAGCGAACTCCTTTCGGGAAGATAATCGTTATGAATTCAAAAACTACAAAAAAGGGCTTGAGAGAGGTGTTGGATTATGTTCTTCCCACTCTATCGTCGTAAAGGGGGTATTGCTTGATAACGGTATAGAGGCCCATTTATGGGATATTGCCGGACATGTGGTTGTCAGGGCCAGGGTTTCCGAAGACGAATGGTATATACTGGATCCTGACTTTGGTTTGTATGTCCCCTATGATATCGCTGAAATTGAAGCTGACCCTGAAATAACCAGGCCCAGCTATGAGCATATGGCAGATTGCTATAAACCTGAATACGATGATCCATATACAACCGATATGGTAGTTGCACTGTTCGAAAAAGAAGGAAACCATATCTATACATATGATGCAAGATTTGAAAATTTCTCTTATATCGCTATTTGGGTGCTGCCATTCCTGTTAATGCTGCCATTGCTTCTTAAGAAAATACGGAAATGAAACAGAAAACATTTTCTCTGATCTGGATTCTCTCGATTATCTTTATCTCCCCAAGCTTTTTACAAGCACAATACAAACAGTCAGATCACCGAGAGCCGGGCAGAGGGGAAATACCTGTCAGTCAACCTGGGAGCTATGATAAGATAGGCGCGACATATATCCTCACAAATGATATTTCCAGTCCGGTTTCTGCCATCTTCCTGGGCAAGGACGTAACACTGGATCTTAATGGATATACGGTTACTTATGCCGCGGGGGACTATAAGCATATTCCCAATTATAGTTTTGAAGAAGGACTGGTTGGCTGGGATATCTCGCGGGCGTCTTCGGCCATTATAGAGGACAGCAAAGTACATGTTTTCATAGGGGAAAATATTCTCCGTTTATCAGCAGGTGAAGAGATAGTTTCACCATATATTGACCTGCCCCTGGCAGAACGGTCTTACTTTGCCATGTGTGGTGTTACCAAACGCGAAATGCAGGTGAGTGTTTTCGTTGAGGATGCAACGGGGAATACGGTAGAATGTATAACAGCATATTCCGACAGCACCTATATTAGTTGTCCCATTGAGAAACGGTCACCCAGGCTCGGAGGTGGATTCATTTATGCACACCTGAATGGAATGGAAGCCGGCAGATATCGCATCAGGGTGAAAGCGGAGACGGATTGTCTGATCGACCATATTGATATAAGGCCTGCCATGGATGTGGGCATAGGCATGGTTGGAAAGACACATCCCATGGGTCACAATGACCATCTTTATGAAAGAGGGCACAGTGCCTTCTTCGATTATACCGAGAATGTATCACTGGGTAAACCCATTCCTGGCATCCCTGTTATTAAAGGACTGGGAACGGTGACCATAAGGAACGGGATCATTAAAAATGGGACTACCGGTGTGTTGTCTTGGGGTGTTCAGTCCACGGCCGGAGAAGTGAATATTATATTGGACAATGTAAAGATGATTACATCAGGCATTAACACTTCTGCCGTTGATGTACCACAGGCTAGCATAACGGATTGTTACTTTGATGTAGAAAGCCCGTTTATCATCAACCGTCACGGGTCAGAATTTTATGCTGTGGATCTGATCGGGGAGAAACCTTCTGAAGTATCTTATTCTGAGTTTTTCGGGGGACAGGGATGCCTGGTTTTCAAGGGGAATTATTCTAAGGTCCATCATAATTTTTTTGCCAACCGGCAAACTGTCACCAACCATTACAGCATCATGGCCATGGGTGACAGTTCCCTGATATATGAAAATAAAATCATCCCTGAGGTCGGCTCCGGAATTGAGATATATGTTCACAGGGGAATGGAGATCTTCAATAATGAAATTCATGTTGTGGCAGCACCCCCAACCTGTGAATACGGGCATGAGGATTTCAGCACTACGGCCATACGGATAGCAGATTACGGGGCAAGGCCGGGTTCCGGTGGAGGATGCTTCGGGAATAATATATACAACAACAAGTTCTACATAACGGGCAAAGATTATCCGGAATACACAGACTATATCCCCATGGCATGGGCTGTTTTTTACAGTGCCAGTGCCGGGCAGAATTTTATTTTCGGGAACCAGATAGTCGTAAATGACCAGGATGCGGGTTCCAAAAATGAGACAGCTGCCTTTTATATCGGAGGCGGAACCGTAGGCGGGCATTTCTTTGACAACCATATTACGACCAATGTCCCGGCAGCCTGGGTGGCATCACGTTATGGAGCAGCCACCGGGACGATAATAGCTAACAACACCATCGTAAAATCAGCCACAGCCGATGACAGCTTCAAGCCTTTCAGAATGGGCTGGGATGGATATCACCGATGTGTGGCAAAGGACATTCAATTCCACTCAAATGTAATTGAGGGAGGCGGATTTGAGATCGAAACAACAGGTCAGGACCATACTTACAAGGTATACTGGGAACTTGAGATCAAGGTGACCGATAAAAATGGCAGGGCCCTGGCCGGTAAAGAGGTCCGGATACAAGACAAGAATGGCGAAGAAGTTTTTTGTCAGTTAACCAGCGAGGAAGGTTTCATTGTTCATGAATTACCTGAGTATGCATTTATCTCGCAGGAGAAAGTATTCAATACCCCATACACGGTAATTGTTGGAAAAAAGAAACAAAAAGTTGAACTTACCAGCGATTCTGTTATTGCAATCGTCTCCAGATAATAATGGATAAAACTTTATCCGGTGTTCATCCCATGAAAAGGATATTATTAAAAATTACCCGTTTTTGTTTAATCACTGTTTTGATTATCAGCTGTAGAGGTGATAATAAAGACATAGAAGAAACCATTCTTTCCGACAGGGGAAGTTTCTATTACATAGATTTTAAAACCTATCCGGCTCTTGATAATACCCTGCCTATCGGGATATTTGATTCGGGAACCGGGGGATTAACGGTATTAAAATCCATACTTGATTATGATCAGTATCAGAATGAAAATCATGCCTATGGCAGTGATAGTGCAAGGGATTTTCTGAGCGAATCATTCATCTATTTTGGTGACCTGGCCAATATGCCATATGGCAATTATGCCGCAGAGAACAACACAGATCTGCTCAAAGAACATGTAATTAAAGATGCCCAGTTCCTGATGGGTAATAAATACTATACCGATCATAAGGATATATCAGCAAATACAGACAAGCAGGCAGTAAAGGCCATTGTGATCGGCTGTAATACTGCCACTGCCTATGGTAAGGAACATCTTGAGGAATTCATAAGCAGGGCAGGTGTTGGTCTTAAAATTATTGGGGTTATTGATGCCGGGGTTGAGGGAGCTTTAGACTGCCTGGCAAAAGATGAAGACGCAATTGTTGGGGTAATGGCTACAGCCGGAACAGTGGCATCAAAGGGTTATGAGAATGCCCTTATAGATCTGAAGAATAAAAAGAACTATGCTGGTAACATTGAGGTGTTCTCCCAGGGTGGAATTGGAATAGCTGAGGCTGTGGACGGGGATGCTGATTATTATCAAAAGAATGCTTCTTCACCACGCAAAGATTACAAAGGTCCTGGTCTGAGTGGTGATCTTACCATCAAGAAAGATCTGCTGGATGCTTATAATTTTGATTTTTCCGGTGGAAAGATGTTGTGCGACGCTGAAAATCTGGAAGAATGCACCATTATGCAGATCAATGATGCTGAGAACTATGTGCGTTTTCACCTCGTATCGCTTTTGGAACAGATACGGAGATCAGATAGCAAAAACAAGCTGAAGGTTATAATCCTGGGATGTACTCATTATCCATATTTATCTGAAGAGATTCACAAAGTGCTCGGTGAATTGTACGATATGAAGTCGGCTGAGGGAAAATATTTTTACAGGGAATTCATGATCCAGAACATTCAATTGATAGATCCGGCTGAAAACACAGCAAAGGAATTATATGAATACCTGAAGCAGCAATCGTTTTTCAATCCGGACGGAGACATTACAGAAAGTGAGTTTTATATAAGCATACCTAACGTGGATAATCCAGCTGTTCAGACGGATCCGGCAGGCAGGTTTCCCTATGAATTCAAATATGGAAGAACAGCAGGTGAAATTCAGGAGTATGTTAAGGTCGTACCCTTCAGTAGAAAAAATCTTTCCGGTGATGTGCTTACTCGCATCCAGGATCAAATGCCTTACATATACATGCTCATCCAGCATTTTAACGAATACAATCCTAAAACAAACAGCCTGGAGGTAACTGACAGAATTTAAGATATTTATTCAAGATCTAAATATTAATATACAATGGAAAAAAAATCTCGCCTAAGCATTGTTCTTAAAGGATTAACATTATCTCTCTTTGTTTTATTCTCAGGATGCAGCCAGCCTGACCAGGGGGAAAACTCCTATGATATCGTAGTCTATGGCGGAACATCTGCGGGAATTGCAGCAGCCATCCAGGCTTCCAGGATGGGGAAAACATTAATCGTACTGGAGCCCGGCAGTAGGGTAGGGGGACTGACCACAGGGGGACTGGGACAAACGGACATTGGCAACAAACAGGCCATCGGTGGTATATCAAGGGAATTCTATCAGAACATTAAAAAATATTACAACAAACCTGCTAGCTGGAAATGGCAGGAACAAAAAGATTACATGGACGGCGGACAAACCCGGACCGGTAAGGACGAAGATGCCATGTGGACCTTTGAGCCGTCTGCCGCCCTGGAAGTATATCATGATATGCTTAGGCAGGAGGGCATAGATGTCAGATACAAGCAGCGGCTGGACAGGGAACAGGGGATCCTTAAAGAAAAAAGTTCGATTGTCTCCATCACCATGGAATCCGGAGAAGTCTATCATGGCCGTATGTTTATAGATGCCACCTATGAAGGAGACCTGATGGCTGCCGCCGGAATTAGCTATACCATCGGCAGGGAAGGTAATGACCAGTATGGAGAAAACCTGAATGGTGTGCAGGCCAATGATACCAGCCTGACGCTGCTGGGGATAGTATCCGCCAATGGAAGAAATCACAACTTTGTTGAAGGGGTTGATCCTTATATTATACAGGGAGATAAAAGCAGCGGGGCCTTGCCTTATATTGATGTAAATGGACCCGGAGAAGCGGGAGCAGGTGATCATAGGGTCCAGGCCTACTGCTTCCGGATGTGCCTTACCGACCATCCGGATAACAGGATACCTTTTATAAAACCAGGGGACTATGCTGAGTTAAACTATGAACTGTTACTCAGGAATTATGAAGCGGGTTTTAACCATATACCCTGGATAAACAGCAAAATGCCCAACAAGAAGACCGATACGAATAACCGGACTGGTTTCTCAACAGATTTTATAGGCCAGAATTACCATTATCCTGAAGCGTCCTACGAAGAAAGGGAGGAAATCATCGATAGGCATCGTTCATATCAGCAGGGATTGTGGTGGACTTTGGCAAATCACCCAAGGATACCTGAGGAGATAAGGGCAGAAGTATCCCGCTGGGGTACCTGCAAGGATGAATTCGAAAGAGAAGATGGATGGCAGCAACAGTTATATGTTAGAGAAGCCAGGAGAATGGTCAGTGACTATGTGATGACACAGAAACATTGTGAGGGGATTGAGGTTGTGGAAGATGCTGTAGGAATGGCAGCCTATGGGATGGATTCTCATCATGTACAGCGTTATATAAGTAAGGAGGGTTATGTGAGAAACGAGGGCAATGTCGAAGCACATGTTAAGGGTCCATACCCGGTTAGTTACAGGTCCATCATCCCCAAAGCTTCGGAATGCGATAATCTGCTTGTCCCGGTTTGCCTGAGTGCTACACATATTGCTTTCGGATCCATACGCATGGAACCGGTATTTATGGTAACGGGACAATCGGCTGCAACGGCTGCATGCCTGGCCATAGATGGAAATATACCGGTGCATGAACTGGATTATGAAGAATTGAGAGAGCAACTGATAAAGGATAAACAGATATTGAAATGAGCAGGCAGTTCATAGCTTTTTTTATTGTCTTCCCGGTTTTTATTTTATCCTGTTCAGAAATGGTGTTCCCGGAGGAGGACTGGCTTAAGAAAACCCCGGAAAGCCAGGGGATTAATACGGAAAAACTTGACCTGGCCTTAGCTTACCTGGCCAGCCAGTGCGGGGAGCACAAAACAGACCAGGCCCTGGTGATACGCAATGGTTATTTGATTTGGAAAGGGAATGATATAGACCATATGCACAATGTTTGGTCCTGTTCCAAATCCTTTACCAGTGCGGTACTGGGACTTTTAATCGAAGAGGAAAAATGCGGGCTCCAAACACTGGCCATAGATTATGTTCCCATACTGAAACAGCAGTATCCCGATGTGAACCTTGGCCATTTTGCCACCATGACCTCGGGTTATGATGCGATTGGGGGTGACCAGTCCGGTACTCCCTATCAAACCGATACCCCACTGTTTGCACCAGGCAACATGTATAAATACCATGACTGTGCCATGAACCAGTTCGCCAATGTGCTCACCCGGATAGCAGGAGAACCTTTAGAGGACCTGTTCAGACGGAAGATTGCAGATCCTGTTGGGATGGATCCATCCCATTGGGATTGGCAGGACTGGGGGATTATCGATGGACTGCTGGTCAATGGAGGGGCTGGCAACAAAAGTAAAGGGATCCATATCTCCGCCAGAGAACTTGCAAGGTTCGGGCACCTTTTCCTTAACCGGGGCAATTGGGACGGGAAGCAACTGATCAGTTCCGAATGGGTGGACATGGCCACCACGGTTCGGGTGGACCAGGAGCTGCCTGCTTATAGTACCGCGAATAACCGGGGACCCGGAACCTATGGGTTTAACTGGTGGGTTAATGGTATTGGTCCGGATGGGCTCCGTAAATGGCCATCTGCACCACCTGATACCTATGCTGCCCTCGGGCATAATAACAATGTCTGCATGGTGATACCGGACTGGAATATGGTAATCGTAAGATTGGGAGTGGATGGGAATATCCCGGATGAAAAATGGGATATGTTCCTGAAAATGATATCAGAAGCATGGGACTAAAACTAAAATCATGAAGAGAAGCCTTTTTACGCTATTGATTATAACGCTGGTTTCAATTGGTATCTTCGGGCAATATGCTCCTGTAGAGCATAAGGATCTACCCGATGGGGTAATCCCCGTTCAGGATCCCGGCAGCTTTGGACAGCCCGGGGCAACCTACATGCTTACCCGGGATATTTCCAGTGACCGAAGTGCCATTTTTCTTGGGAAAGATGTCACCCTTGATCTGAATGGCTACACCATAACCTATGCAGATGGCGGGTATGAGCATATTCCCAATTTTGGTTTTGAAGATGGGCTGAAGGATTGGGATGTGTCGAAAGCACCGGGGGCAAAGATCGAAAATACTGAAGAGGTCCATGAGTTTATCGGGGAAAAGATCCTGCGGTTGAAAGCAGGGGATGAGATCGCCTCTGCCTATATTAACCTCCCTGTTGAAGGGCGTTCCTACTATGCCATGTGTGGCATTACGGGCCATTATTATCACGATATGGGTGGGGATGTTCGAAATGATATGAGGATCAGTGTATTTGTAAATAATGAAGCCGGAGATGAGGTAAATTGTATCACCCGATATGCTGATTCAACCATGGTTTCCTGTCCCATTCAAAATCGCTCTGCCCGTCTTGGAGGAGGATTCATAATAGCCCACCTCAACAATCTTCCCGCAGGTAAATATCGCATCCGGGTGAAGGCTGAGAATGATTGCCTTGTTGATCATATTGACATCCGGCCGGCCATGGATGTTGGTATCGGGATTGTGGATAATACGCATCCAATGGGGCATAACGATCATTTATACAACCGGAACCATTCTGCATTATTTGATTATACTGCTGATGCATCAACGGGCGAGTCGGTTCCCGGAATTCCAAAAGTTGAGGGAAGGGGTACAGTAACCGTTAAGAATGGTGTGATAAAAAACGGCAGCCTTGGGGTTCTGTCCTGGGGAATACAGTCCACCGCCGAAGATGTAAGGATCATCCTGGACAATGTAAAATTCACTACCTCGGGTATTAACACCATTGCGGTAGATGTTCCGCATGCCACCATTACCAATTGCAGGTTTGAGATCCAGAGCCCATTTATTATCAACAGGCATGGTTCGGAATTTTACGCGGTTGATTTACGTGGATTGAAAGCTTCGGAGGTCTCTAATTCTGAGTTTTTCGGGGGACAGGGTTGCCTGGTGTTTAAGGGAAAACATTCCATCATACATCATAATTTATTTGTGAACCGCCAGACGGTTACCAATCATTACAGTATAATGGCCATGGGGGACAGCTCCATGGTGTTTGAGAATCACATTGAACCTGAAATTGGATCGGGACTGGAAATCTTCAGGCATTCTCATATAGAAATATTTAATAATGTGTTTAAGATAAAAGCGGCGCCTCCCAGCTGTGAATATCATGAACATTACAGTACGAATGCCATACGTGTGGCAGACTATGGCGAAGCCCTGGGGTCACCCAGGGGATGCTTCGGGAACAGGATATACAATAACAAATTTTACATCAGGGGAAGGAAATTTGAAAAATACCCAGACTTCATTCCCATGGCCTCAGCCTTCTTTTTCAGTACCAGTGCAGGAGACAATTTTGTGTTCGGGAACGATATATTTGTCGAACAGGACCATCCTGATACGGATGCTGAGGCTTACGCGTTTTTCATCGGCAATGCCCTGGGCGGCCAATTGTATAATAACCGGATCACTTCCAATGTAACACCCATGTGGGTGGGAAGTGGCTACGGGAGTGCTACCGGAACCGTGATAGCCGGGAACAGTTTCATCAGGTCTGCTGATGCTGAAACAGATTTTCCCGCCGTGCGCATGGGCTGGATCGAGCGGGATGATTGCCTGGCGAAGGATATAGAATTTCGTTCCAATACCTTTGAGGGATTGGATTTTACCATAGATGCCAGTCCCCAGCATCACTCATATACTGTTTTCTGGACCCTGACTGTTAATGTGATCAATAAAAAAGGCAAAGAAGTTAAAGGTGCTGAAGTAAGGATCCTGGACAAGAATGGAGAGGAAGTATGGGCCAGGAAGACTGGTAGCAACGGTTCCATCAAAGCAGAGTTGCCTGAATATACTGTGGATGGTGATGAAATTACTTATGGATCACCCTATACTGTTAACATAGGCAGGAAGAAGGAAGAAGTAATCCTGAGCACCGATCAGGTAGTAACGATGAAAGTTAAGTGATGATCAACATGATATCTTTATTATTGCTGTTGATCCTTGGTTTTGAAAATCAATTGGATAAGCCAGAGGCCATTTTATTCGAGGAAACCTTCGATGATGCTGGACTGGAGCGTAGGGGTTGGTATGATGGAACGGCCATCAGGATATCAAAGAAGTCAGTGAATGGCGAAGGATGTTTAGAATACGAATGGAAAATGAATGATCAGCGTGTACAGGGATCTTCATCTCACAGGCACCTATTTGAACCGGTTGATGAGGTTTATATCCGTTTTTATCTAAGACTTTCTAAGGATTGGGAATGGTCAGGCAGGAACTATCACCCGCACCTTACTCATTTTCTTACCACTGAGAATAGTGAATATCACGGACCGGCAGCCAGTCACCTTACCATGTATATAGAACCGGTGGCAGGCAGGTTGCGCCTGGCAGCTACTGATATTCAAAATAAAGACATGCCTCACGGGCTCACACAGGGACCCTTACGGGGAGGATACAATGGAAAGTTTTATGATAGTGAAGAAGCATTGTTTAGTGATGATAAATGGCATTGTTTAGAGGCTTATTTCCGCTTGAATACTCTGGATATCGATAAAGATCAGCCAAACCCTGATGGCATAGTGAGAGGATGGTTTGACGGGGAGAAGGTCATTGATCAACGGGATGTGATTTTAAGATCCACTGACTTCCCGGATATGAAGTTCAACCAGTTTCTAATGGCTCCTTATTTTGGTCCGGGTCTTCTGAACAATGATCAGAAGTTATGGATTGACGAACTGGTTGTTAGCACTGAACGTTTTGGTACTATTAATTATTAATATTCTAAAATTGCGAATGATGAAAAAGATTATTGTCCTGATCAATCTTATTTTGCTGCTTTCTGTCCCGGGATGCCTCTCGAAGCAAGGTGGAGATACCGGTGAAAATGATATCAAACCCTACAAAGAAAACCCGCGATACTGGCAATACAAAGGAGAGCCGGTTTTACTGCTTGGGGGAACCATGGATGACAATCTTTTTCAAAGCACCGGACTCGAGGAACATTTGGATTTACTTCAAAGCGTAGGAGGTAATTACATAAGAAATACCATGAGCTCCAGGGATACAGGGAATAGTTGGCCATTCTATTTGCAGGAGGATGGTTATTATGACCTCGACAGGTGGAATGAAGATTACTGGAACAAGTTTGAATCCCTCCTGAAATTAACTCATGAAAGAGACATTATTATTCAGATTGAGGTGTGGGACCGGTTTGATTATTCAATGGATTTCTGGAAAACCAATCCCATTAATCCTGCCAATAATGTAAACTATACAGCAGATGAATGTGGTATGGAACATGATTATCCGAGACATCCCTCCGGAGATCTTCAGCCATTCTTTCATGCAATCCCAGGAATGCCAAAATACAGTCAGGCATTAGATCTTGTAAGAAAATACCAGGAGAAATTTGTAGATAAGATGTTATCCTATAGTCTGAATTATGGGAATGTGCTTTATTGCATGGATAATGAAACAAGCACTCCTCGAGAGTGGGGAAAATACTGGATGAGTCATATACAGGACAGGGCTGGGGAAAAACAGGTCTATACAACTGATATGTTCGACAAATTCTTTATGCCGCACAATTGTGAATCCTGTTTAACTGCCATTAAAAATCCTGAAACATATGAGTTCCTGGATGTTTCTCAGATAAACAGCAGGAATTTCAACCGGCAGCACTGGGATACCTTGTCCTGGATTCTGCAGCAGAGGGATTTATATTCATTGCGCCCTGTAAATTGTGTTAAAGTCTATGGTGGAATGAACTCAACCTGGGGATCAGGTTCTAATGAAGATGGTATTGAAAGGTTTGTCAGAAATGTTATCGGTGGCTGTGCAGCGGTGCGGCATCATAGGCCTCCCCATGGAAATGGACTGGGTGCAAAATCACAGACATCAATCAGGTCCATCAGAAATTTGGAAACAATGGTAAAGATGTGGGAAATGACACCGTTTATGCAATTATTGTCGGATACAGAAGGTAGCGAGGCCTATATTACGGCAAAAAAGGGAGAGAAATATGTGATTTTATTCCCTGATGGCGGAAAGGCAACATTGGACCTGAGTAATGATGAAGGTGAATTCTCCGGCCGCTGGATCAGCATTGGATCCGGCGAATGGGGAGAACGATTTTCATGCAGCGGAGGCAGCCTGGAAGAATTTATATCACCTGATTCGGGAGGGTGGATTGCTGTTATTATTAGGAAATAATCAAAAGAATAAGCACCATGAAATATTTGACCGGTTTTGTTTTGATAATTATGGTAGCCTGCACACCAAAGTCAGCATATGATATTATCCTGAGGAACGGGATGATCTATGATGGCAGCGGATCATTATCCTATGCGGGTGATATAGCCATTAATGCTGATACCATTGCTGCTATGGGAGATCTGAAATCGGCCCGGGGAGAAATTGAACTCGATGCTGGCGGACTTGCCATGGCCCCGGGATTCATTAATATGCTGAGCTGGGCGCAGGAGTCTTTGATTGAGGATGGCCGTTCACAGAGCAATATCCGGCAGGGTGTCACACTGGAAGTTATGGGAGAAGGATGGTCGGAGGGACCGCTGACCCCATCGATGAAAAAAGAGAATACCGAACAACAGGGCGATATAAAATATGATATAGTTTGGTCAACGGTGGGTGAATTTCTCGAGTTTCTCGAGGATAAAGGGGTATCATGTAATATCGCTTCGTTTGTTGGTGCCACCACCATCAGAGTGAATGCCCTGGGCCATGAAGATCGTGCACCAACGGCCGATGAGATGCAATATATGAAAAGGCTTGTACGGGAAGCCATGGAAGAGGGGGCAGTGGGCATCAGTTCCTCCCTGATCTATGCTCCTGCTTTTTTTGCTGAAACGGAAGAATTGATAGAGTTATGCAAAGAAGTATCCTTATATAATGGATTATACATAACCCATATGAGAAGTGAAGGGGAGAAACTACTGGAAGGGATTGAAGAGGTGATAGAGATTGCCGAAAAGGCCGGAATCAGGTCAGAGATCTACCATCTGAAAGCAGCTGGAAGAGAAAACTGGCCTAAAATGGACCAGGCCATAGCCAGGATAGAGGCTGCCAGGATGGACGGACTGGAGATTACGGCAGATATGTATAACTACCAGGCAGCGGGAACCGGATTGTATGCCACCATGCCACAGTGGGTGCAGGAGGGAGGCCATGATGCCTGGGTAGCCAGATTGAAGGATAAGAAGATCAGGGAGAGGGTAATTAAGGAGATGAGGTTGCCAGGTGAGGACTGGGAAAATTTTTTCCATATGACCGGTTCGGCCGATAAAATTATCGTGGTAGGGTTTAAGAATGACTCTTTGAAATATCTGACCGGAAAAACCCTGGCCGAGGTGGCTGACATGAGAAATACCTCAGCGGCTGAAACCATTCTCGACCTGATCATTCATGATAACAGCAGGGTGGATGCCATTTATTTTTTAATGTCTGAAGAGAACATAAAAAAGCAGATTGTCCTTCCTTGGGTAAGTTTTGGTTCAGATGAACAATCTCTGGCCCCGGAAGGCGTCTTTTTAAAAACAAATCCCCACCCCAGGGCCTATGGGAACTTTTCCCGGCTCCTGGGAAAATATGTCAGGGATGAAAAGATTATTACACTTGAAGAAGCCATCCGCAAGCTGAGCCATTTGCCTGCTGAAAATCTGAAAATAGACAAGCGTGGATTGCTGAAAGCAGGGTATTTTGCCGATATCGTCGTCTTTGATCCGGAGAAGATACAGGACCATGCTACCTTCGAAGACCCGCATCAGTATGCAACAGGGGTCAGACATGTATTTGTAAACGGTCAACAGGTCTTGAAAGACGGAGAGCACACCGGGGCTACTCCAGGGCGAATCGTAAGAGGAGCGGGCTATAATGCACTAATTAGCAAGACGGAAATTAATCCACAGGATTAAGCCGTAAGCCAAAACCGCCTCTTTCCAGCAGCGCAATTGATAAATTCGTGTTATTCTTCACTGACTTGGTCTCCCTTTTCATTGTGGTATGTGTTTCATCGCTATAGATCAATGCATTGTAATTTTTCCCCTCATCCAGAAAATCCAATGAAATATTCACGGTTCGTGCTTCATCCGTCATGCCACCAATGTACCAAACCTGTCCTTTACGTCGTGCAATTACTATGTGGCTGGCAGGCATACCCTCGATATATTTTGTTTGGTCCCAGGCAGCGGGGATATCCTGAATCATTTCTCTTCCATGCCACTCAAGTAATTTTTGTCCATGTTCAGCAAAAATTTTTAAACCAGCTTCATAAACAATAGGCATGGCTATCTGATACGCATGAGAACCGGGAGATCTTTCAAAATGGATAACGGTATAACTGACAGGGCCCATTACATTTCGAACATAGGGAATAGTAAGATCATTTGATGCGGGTTTTGCCCTCCTTTCCATACCATCAACACCTTCGAGGGTCATTAAATTAGGGAATTGCCGCCGTTCGCCAGTTGGCACAGTGTTACCATGGAGTTCAAGGAGAAAAGTATTATCCATTCCCAGCTTAAAAATCCAGTCCCTCATTTTTAAACTTTGTTGTGTATCCTCATAATCCCTCCAAGCCCGAGGATCTTCGTCAAGTGTATTGTGATCAAAAAAGTCAATTTTAGCTCCTTTGAGTCCCCATTGGGCATATCGCTCCATCGTTTCCATTGCTTTTTCCAGGGTATCAAATTCACGGGTATGGGCCCAGCCAATCACATTGACATTCTTCATATTTGCATAATCGATAATTTGTTGAACGGAGTCGCTGCCGCCCCAACGTCTAGCAAAACCCGCATCTGCCATATAATATTTCCATCCCATTTCTGCAGCTGCATCAATCCACATTCGAGGTTTATCGCCATCTTTAGCAATATAATCCCACATAACATTTCCCGGTTGAACCCATTTTTTTATTGTACCATCTTCATCTATAAATGCAGGGTTTGTCGGTGGATTTAAATTTTCCATCAAATACGATTCAACAATTTTGCCCGGATTATCGGGTGAAATTATAACCATTCTCCATGGAGACCGAAATGGAAGTGTTGTACGAACGGGGCCTGATTTTTCCTGATCCAGAGGAAAACTGTAAGCAAAAGTTGATCCCGAACGCGTAAAATGTGCCTGAATGTAATTTCCGTATGATGCAGCCTGGCCCATCAATACAAAATGTTTTGAATCTGTTAACTGAGCTAAAACAGGATTTGACATAAGATCGCCTTCAATGGGTCCGAGGGCACTTTCATACCCGTACTTGTTTGGGTGATTCTGTCCCCAGTAGGTAAAATTTTCTCCGGCTAAACGGATGGCGCTATTTTCTTCATAAATCTCGATATTTCCGTCACCGGGAATTTCAAAACTGAAAGCTGCACCATCATTATAAACACGGAACAGGATATTTATCTCATGCCCTTCTTTGTTGAATTTCAAGGTCAGTTCATTGGCATTATTACGGTAGGTTGAAACTTTACCCTGTGGTAATGTATAGGTCTCATCTATCGTTTTCACAACATGTTGTTTGAGTGACAATCCAGAACGAAAATCTCCAATGTCAGTATTTATTCCGATTGGGCTGGTTGAAATGATTTCTTTTCCATGACTCTGTACCATATAGTTAAGAACTCCCTGTTCTTTATCAAACATTAGCGTGGCTGTAATTTTACCATCGGGAGAGGATACAGAAAAATCAGTTTTTAGAGAGCAAGCTCCTAAAAAACACGCCAAAAGAAGGATCAGTGATTTGAGAATAAATTTTTTCATGGGTATTTGATTAAATTCTAATCTGTAATTTCTACTTTAAATTGATTCGGAGTATTTCCCTTTTTAACCAGTATATAGTGGGTCTTTATTTGCGTAGGAAATTTCACAAGAATGCCCGAAAAAGTTTTATTTTCTTTTCCATCAATAAACAAACTGACTTCATCTCCGTCCCATGGATTTATTAATTCGCATGGTATACCAGAAAGTGATTTTATTTCAATAAATTCAACACTATTATTTTTTATTGAAGAAGTGATTAAGAAATTCCCCCTTCCGAGCAATGAAAAAGAGGCATCCCAGTTCTCTGGCCATGCAGGAAATACACGGATTACCGGGTTCCCTCCCGGCATTTCAGGTGCACTTTGAAAGAGGGCTAAATGCAATGCATCGGCAACACGCCCAAGCCTTTGCACGCCTGTTGTCTGGAATCCTTCGCGCAGGGTCATGCGGTTGATGAGGACATCTGATTCAGCGGTATGAATCTGGTTTGGAATTAAATACTTTGTTGATTCCGTTCTGCCCAGGATAGAACCTGCCACGGGAAGTTTCGATAATACGTAGACCCTGGATTCTGAATTGATCCCATCTGGAAAATAGCTGTCAAAAGTAGCGTTGGCAATATCCAGCATTTCCTGATCTTCGGATTCAAGATTACAAAGGTCGAAGAACCAGACCGGCATCGTATTTGGGTCAGGATGTCTGGCAAAATTGCCTCTCCCCGCCGGAGGTAATGCTTTTATCCATTGCTTTTTTTCTGAACTGGGAACACTTTCGAGGTTTGTATTCAAGGGGAAGGGAACCAGATGTTCGAGTATTTCTTTCCATTGTTCTCTTAATTCCTCATCGATCCCTAAAATTTGAGATGCTTTTATGGCAACCGGAAAAATTCCGCGTATGGCGGATATTTCTTCCACCGTATTACTTGCGTCCCAGATGGATTCATTGTCGTTTACATGAGATATAGTATACATCCCATTTACATCTTTTTTAAAGTTTGGAAAATTTTGATAGAATTCGGCAACCCCTTTGATCATTGGGTATGCTTTGTTTTCCAGCCAGCCCCGGTCATTGGTATATTCATACTTCATCCAGAACTGGTAGGCGATTTTGGCTCCCCTTGAAAATATATGTGTAACATGGCCAAACGCGCCTCCCCCTTTATCGCCATCCACCCAATGGCCATCCTTCCAACCTATATCGGTTTTTTGATTCCAACGGCTTAAAAAGGGCATTTTGGTATGTGCAAATTTCTTGTATTGTTCCGATCTGTCCTCCCATTTTTTTTCAACCAGCAATAAATCTCGCATCTCTTTGGCAATATCTTCCGGAAGTTCAGGCAGTCCACTAAAACCAACGGTTTCCGGTATATAAATTCCCTGGCTTCCCCATTGTTGACGTGCGGCCCGGGCACAGGTTTCGTACATATCGGAATACATATTGAAATAAGGATCCATCAATTCACCACGATTTGTTTGAAACAGCCCGTTATACATACAGCTTTGATTAGCTCCCCAGAAAAGACTGCCCCATTTGCGGGCATCGCCGTCGGTGGACCAGATCATTCCATTGAACTTTGGTGGAATCTTCCCTCGTGAACTTGACCCCATTACGTATAAAAAGTAGGTGTAATTTTGTTCAATCAATCCTGCAACGCCATCAGCACTTTTTAGATGAACAAACGATTGTTCCCAATAATTCTTCCACCATTCAGTACTTGAACTTAAAATTTTTGTAAATCCCTGTTCCTTTGCCTTATCTAAAAGCTTGATTGTGGCAACTGCCAGATCAATTTTGGGATCGAAGCTTGCTGCCGTAGAGATAAAAAAAGTCACAGGTTCTTTTCCGGGAGGAACCGTAAATCTGATTTCCTCCTTGTTTGAATTCTGAGTGGTTGCATTTTTACTGGAAACACCAACTGAAAGGGATGATCCACAGAAATAGTCTTCTTCAAAAAACTGTTGCTCAAGCAGAAGCTGGTTGTTTTTGATATTGAGCTTGGAAATGGCCTGGTGATCTCCTTTTTTTACCGTAAGGGGACGAAGCGAACGTAATTTGGCCAAAATGGTAACCGGTAAATTTTGATCAGGATGGATTCGAACTACCATTACATCCTGCTCTGCCCAGGCAAAAACTTCTGCTTTTATTCCTTTCCCCTGAAGGGTTACAAGTCCGTTATAACATGAAAGGTGCTGCTTAAAAAAGGGATCTGTAAAAGTACTTTCCCCCTCCCTGATAAAATCGAATTCAACAAAACCTACTCCTCCACAATAATCTGTATGGCGCTCGTAAAAATTATCGGACGATGCATCATTGGCAAAAACATCCACCCTGTTGATCTGCATTTTTAACGAAGAAGGTGTTGTCCAAACCAAGGTTCCCATCGTTCCGTTACCAACCGGCATTCCTTCTTCACTGCGGGAAACCGGAAAAAAATAATGTAAATCGGCCCGTGAAACAAGTTTGGCATAATCTACTTTTAAAAGAACTGAATTTATTGGTTCATTCGCCTTTATATATGCCGGGGTAAAAATGAGGAGAGATAGAGCAATAGCAATAACAATTGACAAAGCATATTTTGAATGGATGGCGAGCTTATTCATAACTTGTTGCATTAGTCAGTTTTATTTAAGGTAAGACGGAGAACTGTCATAAAAATGGTTCTATTACGATAACCCGGCGCTGAAGGTATGCCATTCGAAGTATCATGCCAAATCAGCTTCTATATTAATCAGAAGGTGAATTTAACATTAATCCCGAAGGTTCGCGTAGTAGGAATAGAAAACAATTCAAGACCTTGAACTTTGCCATCGGTGTTCGGTGGAGCTTCAGGGGATACACCATATTCAGCCAGGTGATTTTGCAGATACAACAGGTTCCTACCAACCAGGCTGAGTGTTATTCCCCGAAACGGGTTTTTGTCAAGGAGAGATGGCTGGAACCTCTAGCTAAACATCAGTTTCCTTAAGCTAATATAACTTCCATCAAATACAAACCAATCTTTCGGTCCGCCCCAGGTTCTGTGGGCATAGATGGTCTGGGCGTCAACGAGCTTTATGTTTTCTTCGTAGCTGACTAAATTGCCATCACCATCAAGGATTTCCACAACACCGTCAAGGGCCGTTATATAAGGTAGCTGGTTTCCGTCATCGTCTGTGTCCTGAGGCCTTCTGCCTACTTCGGTATATTCTCCTGTACCACGCCGCATTTGTTCGAAATAAGTTGTGGTTGTAATATCTCCGCCCTGGACAAAATCAATCAGGACATTCAGAGAAAATCCCTTGAATGAGAAAGTATTGTTCAATCCGCCTATCCAGTCAGGAGTGATATTGCCAAGTACGCTTTGACTGGTCTCCCGGGTTTGCATATACATCATTCGGGTAATGCTCAGCGAGCCGGTAGCTATCGATCCCGGGTGCCAGTACATCAACTATGTTCGTGTTTTTTTGCATAGTTGAATGCAATATCCCATCTGAAACTGTTGGTCATGTATACCGGTGTAAGATTCAGGATCCTTTGAGATCAATAATCATACCTTGAGAAAAATCTTCCTTCTGTATAAGAAATAGAGTAATAACAGCTCTAATCCCAGTACTCCAATGGCTGAAATTGCTCCGGAGAAATCCCCTAACATATCCATTATCCCGGTTAATATATAATCGGATGTGTACTGAAAATCAACCATGCGATGTGCCATATAAATGGTAATTGGGTTTAAGCCAATCAACACAAAAGGGAAGCTCCATTTTACATAGCCTTTTACATCAATAATAAAATAGAATATTGCCATAAAAATAAGCGAGCATCCTATGGTGAGCAGGTTGAAAGAGCTTGACCAGATCTCCTTGTTTATTGGATACCAGATATTCCATATCAGACTTAAACCAATCAATATTACCCCCAGTGCTATCATTAATAATGTTTTCCTAAATTTTGATTGCTTTTCGTTGATAATTAGGGTCCCGGTTAATGCTCCCATTAAAGTTATGGTTGCTGCTGATATCATCAGTAGAATTCCCTGAGGGTCATAATGTTCTCGGTAAGTTGTGCCGGGTAATAAAAGCCTGTCAATATATCCTGAGAAATTTCCTTCAGGTGTAAGATCACCAGCACCAAATCCTGGCACCGGAATCAAGGTCATTATTGCCCAGAAACCTAATAAAATTGAAACTGTCCAAATGATTTGCCCTCGAAGGTTAGAAAAAAGGTAAATGCTTGCGGCAATAAAATAAGCCACTCCGATTTGACCTAATACACTGGCATACCGCATATTTGCAAAGTCGAAAGATATTTTATTATTATAGATTATACCGAAGAGAATCAAGATTATAGCGCGTTTTGCAGCCTTTATTAATAGTTTTTTCTTACTTAACCCCTCGTGTAGTTTTTTACCAAAAGAAAATGGCATAGCCACCCCTGAAACGAACATGAATAATGGGAAAATCAAATCAAAAAAATGAAAGCCGTTCCATTTTACATGTGACAATTGCTGAGAAAACTCAATAAAAACCTGCCAATCAGTTGCTTTTGCCAGGGAGTGAATTAATGCGGCGCCTCCGATTATCCAAAACATAGTAAATCCACGGAGGCTATCAAGTGATTTAAGTCGTCCTGTTTTCATTTCTTTTCAATTGTTTTGTTAAGCTAAAACCACTCTACATCCTGGGATTTTTTCTTAAGGTATTTCACAATGGGCTGAATTTCTCCTTCTATAAAAAGAATCATGCCTTCAGCATGGGCCTCTTCACCAGGCTTTAAGGTCCCGAAATACGGATCGGCATGGATACAGGGAATGAATGAATTGGCGATCATGCTTTTCCCGGGATTCCACCAGAAAATCACTTTTCGCTGCTGGTCGAGGGAGGTAACGATGGATAAGGCAGCATCCATGTCCTGTTCTATCAGTCCCCCGTTCTTTTCTGCACGGGTATCCCTCTGGGGACAGCCTTCGACCACACAGCCTTTGAAAGTGGTTTCTAAATTTTCTGTTGGCAGATCAGCCACGGCAAAGATCTGGTCATCAATCACTATGTGGGTATGTTGAAAATCATGATGGCGCTGTGGAAAACCGGTTAGACCTTTGAACTGATTACAAATTAAAGGTCGTATTACCGGCAGGGTTTTGGGTCCATGGTTTATAATTCTCATGGCCACATGAACTCCCTGGGCATCAAATGGAAAATCCCCATCATGCATCACACGTGCAAACGATTCTACGTAAACATCTGAAAGCGCCAAACTTTGCACCCTGTATGATGCCTGTTTCCCGTCAGGTGAAATGATCCAGGGATTGGGTATGGTATCAAAGTGGCGAAGAATGGTATTTCCGACCGGGTTGTATTCCAGGTGCTCCGGAAAATTAAGATATAAAACCCCTCCGTTTTCCCATGGTGCTGTAATAAACAGACCATAGGTAAGTTTTTCCACGGGGGCTTCGCTCATCTTGTTTGTGTCAATATAAAAATGGATTTTCTCTGAAGAGGAAGAGGCTTCGGAGACCATGGAGCTGGCCTTTTTGTCTGCGCATCCAATTTGAAATGCAATGAAAGCCAGGATAGCAAATGTGTAAACCGTCGGATTGCGAACAGTTAATCCTTTCATAGGCGTTTACCAATTAAATCAATCGATAAGTTTATTTTCCAGGTAATCAGCATGCTCCATACCATTATTGGCATTGCCAGGCCATAGATTCCATACCTTGGAGAAGATATCCAGATCCCCGTCCCCGTCCACATCACCAACCAGGGCATCATGCCCTCCCAGTCTGCCGTCAAAGATCACTCTTTCGTTGAATTGGGGGTATAGATTTGCTGCCTGTGTTTTCCCAGATATACCATCTGGGAGCAGCTCCTTCCGGGAATATGCTATCATCCTCCTGATCGCATGAGAAAATATCATAATCACCGTCATTATCAAGATCGCCGACATAGAGGGAATGAAATGATCCCCTGATCCCGGTAGCGGTCATTGGAAGAAAATGTGAAGTAAAGGCCGGGGGAGTAGTACCATGGTTTTCCAGCCAGGCGACTCTGGAGCAAACCTGGTCACAATCTGTCATAACAATATCATTATCACCATCACTGTCAAATCAATAATCCAGCTTCGTGAAGAAAGGCCCCATGGCCCTCTCTTTCCAAAAGGCAGGGGATGTTTCTTCCATGTCTTTCCCTGGCCGGTATTTTCCATCCATCTGTCAGGAAGGACAAGGTCTTTGTCTCCGTCACCGTCCAGATCATCAACCCCATTCGGATAGAAACCGGCATGTATTTTATCCCTGGTGGTCAGGACATCCAATGTAATTTCTGTCCTCTGCCATGCCATATCACGATTTGGTTCTGTTGGAATATCATACCAGAAAACCCCTTCATGATCTCCTGTAATAATGACCTCACCATCATCATCACCATCCACATCAGCAATAACTATGTCATGGATATTTGTTTCTATCCGTTCATCATACTGATACCTTATAAAAGGTTCAATTCTGGGATTCCCATTATTTCGGAACCAGTGTCTTCCGACAATAATATCTACCCAGCCATCATCATCCACATCAAATGAGGTAGCCCCTAATTGATTTAATGGCATTACACCTACTTTGTGTATCTCCCAATTCATGGTTGCCCATATTTTCATACCAGAACAGGCCTTCAGCTCCTGAAAAAGCATAATCCGGATCACCATCATTGTCAAAATCAGCCAGGGCAGGACATCCGTATCCCCAATCAGTTTCTCCAGGCATATCCTGGGTAATATAATGGTGCTGGAACATATCTTCGCCAATTTGGCTTTTTTGAGATTGTTCTGCTGGTTCTGGTCTATGGCAAGCTGTGCAAAGAAATATACAGAACGATGCTGATTGTTTTGTTCATAGGATTAATGATTTAAGCTACCACAATATCACCATCCCGGTATCCGGGCCTTGCCCAACAGAGGGCGTGTGGTCCGGCATAAGATGCCAGTCTGTTCTCCAGTTTTTCACGGTCCAATTGAGCAACAGGGGTTTCAACATATGCTTGGGCTAAACTGATATTTTCCTGGAGGGTTTCAATGCCCCAATGTCCCACGGTTGCACTGGCAACACCTTCCTGGGTCCAGGCATATTCCAGGAGTTCCTTCGGAGTGGCAGCTTCTCCAACGATATCCCGCATTAATTTCATGGCAATAACACCCATGTTTTTTTTCTGGGCAGCTGGCAGGATTGTTTCTGCAAAACCACCATACTGGGTTGCATTCATGGCCACCAGAGATACATCAAAATCGAGTTTCTCCAGCAATTCCTTGCTGTGTTCCGGATCATTCATACATGAAAAACCGATGTTTTTCACCATACCTGATTCCTTAAAAGAAAGCATGGTTTTATAAAGCCCTTTTTCAAGATCAGAAATTTTATCATCAAGGGTGATGCCATGGATCATTATTATGTCCAGGTAATCTGTCTTGAAGTTTTTCAAACTGCTTTCAAAGGATTTTTTTGCCTCTTCCGGATCACGGGATGAGAGTTTTGTAGATAATACTATCTGGTCCCGGTAGGGTGAGAGAACCTGACCATAACGCTGTTCACTACTGTCAAGGGACTTTCCGTCACCGCATTCCCAAAATTCCGAGGCTATGTATGAGGGTGCCGTTTCGAAAAAATTTATTCCCCCTTCAACAGCAGCTTCCAGAAGCAACTCCCATTCTCCGTCATTGTTCTGTAGAAATTGAGATCCCCCGCCAAAGGCCAGGATAGATGTTTCAAGTCCTGTTTTACCAAGGACCCGCCGTGGAATTTTATATTTCGCTGCATTCTTTCCTGAAATGAAAGTACAGGAGCTTAATAAACCTGAAGCCGTAACAACAGAGGCTGCTTTGGCCGAATCGCTTATGAATTTTCTTCTTGATAATTTATTATGTTTTTCCATCGGAATATTGTTTAGTTCTGAGTTTTATTAGTCAAAGCTGATCATATTATCTTTTCCCAGGCCCTGCAAAACTTTCACTGACCATTGGTAAGCTTCCGGAATCTCTCCCTGGAAATTAATTTTTGCAGGTGATAATAATGCCGGTAATTGATACAGGTCTGTAATCCTCAAACAATTAAGCATTTCAATGGCGGCACCGCGGCCATCAGGTTGGCTTGGACTGTCCTGGCTAGCGGGTGGATCTTTCAGGATGATGGTTTGAATGTTGCCATCTAATAAGGCTGCATACATGGCCACAGCAGTCATTTCATTTCTCGCAGCAATGCCTATTTTCCCGGGATCAACACCATCTAAAGTACGACAGAATTCCATGGATCGCAATACATCATAGACCTGCATGGATGCTATGGTTCTCCCGGTCCATGCCGAAGCCCTGCGGATATGCCATTGCAGTGCCGGGATCCCAGCCGTTTTCTCCAACTCCTCTTACTTCAAGAAAGGCAATGTTCCAATCGTTTTCCAGTCCGGAAATAAAACTTTCAGATTCCCATTGGTCTTCATCGTAGTTACGCAATACGATCATCATGGGCTTTCGAATATCAGGCTCATTTCTCCATCGAAAATCGAGCTTTAGCCGCCAACCTTCTTCTGAAATGAAGCTATGAATGGTCCATCCGTATTTCGCCCCATCGGCAGCGCGAAACTCAAGCCTGGGATCGAAGGATGCTTTGACCTCAGGAAAAGCCCCAAAGGTTCTGGTTTTTAGAAATTGTACGACGGAATCCCTGAAAATATCTAGATCCTTTTCTGTGGATATTTCAGGATCATCATGTAACTTTACGAATGAATCCTGTATGGTTGGGGTCCTGTCGTTTTCAGGCAGCCCATCTGTAAATACCCTTAATTCATCTTCAGATAGTAGATTTTCAGGTGTTTCATCTATGTCACCTGCTTCTTCTGGTGTAACCATTTTCCCCATGAGATGTTTAAGGAAGAAAGAATGGATCTCCTGCCTTGAAATTCTGTGGTAGGAGTGACCTCCGGGAGTTTCCACCAAGCTGATATTTTCAGGTACCCCATAGAGGTCATACATTCTTTTAATGTCATCATGCAACTCCCGAATCGATTCAATGGTATTCATACCGTCACCGTCAGCCTGGGCTATCAGTAGTGGCCGGGGAGCAATTAATGCTCCGATATCCTGAAAATCTATCCTATAGGTATTGATTGGCATCATGCAGTCACAATGTCCATCTACCGTACGAGTAGCCATGTGGGCTTTCAGGGTACTGGCTCCGCAAACCGGAGCTACTGCTTTTACACGAGGGTCTGCTGCGGCAATGTACCAGCTCTGCGATCCGCCCCCCGATAAACCGGTCACTCCCATTTTTTCCGGGTCCACTTCTGGTCTTCCCGCCAGAAGGTCCAGTCCCCGTATACCATTCCATGCCTCCACTCCTCCGGGATTATAGCCCCTGCTGTACCAGTTGAACCAGCCCTGAAAATAACATCCATGATGATGACCCCGGACTTCTCCAAACTGAATTGTTTCAATGATCAGGCAAACAAATCCCATTTCGGCAAATTTTCTGGGATAGGGCTGGTACCTGACTTTCTGGGTAGGTGAGTGGCCGCATACATAGAGGATGGCCGGCCTTGGTTCCTGAATATCATCAGGGATATAAAGATTCGCAGGCACAAATAGTCCGGGTAAGGATTCATAATAGAGTTTCTCTATTCGATACCCTTCTTTTTGGATGGTGCCTGTATATTGTATATTTAAGTCTGGTCTTATACTTTCCAGCGGCATATCCTGCAGGCTCATCATTTCAATAAACTCATCAAAGCGCTGATCCCGTTCATTTTCCCAGTCCGGCAGGCTGGTAATGCCAGAAAGCGATTTTTCCGTTATTTCTTCTCCTACTGCTGAAAGATAAGTACGGATATTATTTGGCTGTTCATTTTTCGGGGCAGGGTTGCTGCAGAAAGATAAACTAAGAAAGGCGATACATAAAGTTAACTGAAAGATTACTATTTTTTTCATAAGCAGGAGTCATTTAAGATTGCACCTTGCATAATAAAGAAAACAGCCCATAAAGTCAATCTTTACGGGCTGTTTTCTTTAAACTGGTTATTTGAGAAAACTTATTTTCCTTTCACCCAAGGTGCATCCATATACGGGACCTCACCCGGGTGCTCATGAGGTGCAAGGGGATTTGCATCCCACCACATTTTTGACAGCATATTGTCTGTTCCGCCAAGACGGGAGATGGCCTCAGCAAGATTTTCAGCGTTTAACGACTGTTCGCTGTCCGGGTACAGATACCTCCTGGGTGAAACACCCTGCAGGGCGTCATCATCATCTCCTACCAGTACCCTCGGATAACCTGTCCTTCTCCATTCACAATATGCCTCAAAGAGCTGGTTAGGAAAGAATCCGACGATTTTCTGGTTCATGATCATTTCCAGTTGTTCTTCGGCTGTACCCGTCAGTGTCATAACCGCGGCGGTATCAGCAAAAGCATCAACCTCCTCCTGGGTGACCCTGTGGAAGTCAGCATATTCGGCAACAAATTCAGCAGAAGAGTCGGGCCTGTAGTATCCGAACATCTCCGGTAATTGAGGTTCAATTATATCATTCCAGTAAACTGACCAGTCCAGCGCCGCTTTTACACCTTTCTCATAAAAACCCTGGGCTTCGGCCGGCGAACCTTTGATACCAAACAAAGCTGCTTCTGCCAGTGCAAAATAGACTTCATGGGCAGTTACCACAAAATTCGGCCAGATGGGTGCATACATATGCAGGGACCACCTCGAGATTGACTCCGAGCCGTAGGGGTATTTTTGTTCAACAGGCACATAGCCCAGTACAGGATGCCCACGGTAACCGAAATAATCGATGGTGTCATAACCGGGAGTGGTTGGCCAGGGTGCTGCCGCTGTATCACAGTATAATTTCAGTCGCGGGTCAAAATTGTCCTGCCAGATATCCAAAGCCGTTTTGCCGATAATACTTTTTGTCAGATCTGGTCCGTTTCCGCGCAGACCAGACCAGCTAGCATTAACATTAAAGAAATTCTTGTTCAGGTTCATGTCATAATCATCGGCGGTCATGATGTAGGCAATATCTTCTGCGCTGGTGATCAGGTTGGATTCATTCAGGTCACTCATTTCCTGTGTGGCCAGGGCCGGATCCACATATCGCACGCGCAAGGCCAGGCGGAGTCTGAGCGAGTTGGCAAACTTCCTCCACTTGGCAACGTCCCCGCCATACAGAATGTCAGCACTCCCATAAGCATCCTTATTATCATCCAGTTGAGCTGCCGCCTCTCTCAACTCCTTTAAAAGGTCTTTATAAATGCTTTCCTGGGTATCATATTTGGGCGAGTATACCACCTCTTCCTGGGGCAGGCATGATTCAAAATAGGGACAATCGCCGACAAGATCGGTCATCCTGGCAAAAGTATGGGCCTTCACTATCCTTGCTATTGCAATCTCGGTAGCATTGTCATTGTTGCCGGCCTCGGCATCCCTATTTTCCAGGATTCTGATCAAATCCGCCACATTCCTGGCTCGAATATGGACTATAGCCCGCATTTTGTACCTGGAAAGGGCGGTTCGAGTTGGAAACCGACAAACCGGGATAATTACCTATTGTTCCGCCTCCAGTTTCGCCACCGGCTACCCACTTGGTGCAGAACGTAGGTCAATAGCAGATCAGTATTCAATACATCATCCGTGACGAGATCATGCCTGGTATTCAGTTCCTCATAGTGTTCCGTACATGCACTGACCATCAGAAGTATCAATGCCAAACCAGCTACTATTTTTATATTTATTAATGATTTCATATCTTATATTATTTAGAAGGTTAATTTGACATTAAGACCGAAGGTCCGTGTAGTAGGTATGGAGAATGATTCAAGGCCCTGAGCGCCGCCACTAGTGTTCGGGGGAGCTTCCGGGGATACACCATAGTCTGCCAGGTGATTCTCCAGGTACATCAGGTTCCTGCCAACCAGGCTGAGTGTTATTCCGTAAAACGGTGTCTTGTCAAGGAGAGATGGCTGGAACCTGTAGCTTAACATTACTTCCCTTAAACTGATATAACTTCCATCAAGTACAAACCAGTCTGTCGGTCCACCCCAGGTCCTGTGCGCATAGATGGTCTGGCCGTCAACAAGATTTGTGTTTTCTTCATAACCAGTGACATTGCCATCAGCATCAGAATTTCCACAACACCATCGAGGGCAGTAATATAAGGTAGCTGGTTCCCTGGTCATCGGTATCCTGGGGCCTCCTGCCCTCTTCAGTAAATTCACCGGTACCACTTCTCATCTGGTAGTAATAAGTGTCTGATATAAGATCTCCACCCTGTACAAAATCAATCAGGACGTTCAGGGAAAATCCTTTGAACATGAAAGTATTGTTCAGTCCGCCAATCCAGTCAGGAGTGATATTACCAAGTGGGCTTACACTGGCTTCCCGCTGGTAAGCACCGGCTGAATTAATAATATACCTGCCATCAGGAGATCTCTTGGTAGCATATCCAACAATATTTCCGTAAGGTTCTCCCGGGTTTGCATAAACATCTAAGTCCGGAGGTAGGGGCTGCGGCTAGCAGGTATGTTTCGATCCCGGGTGCCAGTTCAACAACCAAGGATTGTGTTTTTTGCATAGTTGAAGGCAATATCCCACCGGAAACTATTGGCCAGGCTGACCGGGGTAAGGTTTAAGACAGCCTCTATACCTTTGTTGTTGACTTTACCTGCATTGATGACCACACTGCTGTATCCACTGGCGGTGGAAACAGTGATCGGCAGGATCTGGTTGGTTGTATGTCCGTTGTAGTAGGTAACATCAATACCGATCCTGTTCTGCAGAAACCTCAAGTCTCCACCAATTTCCCATGATTCAGTTAACTCATTTTTCAGGTTAAAGAGTGGCAACGTACCGCTTTTTGAAGCAAATCCCTGTCCAAGATAACTGGTTGTATAGGAAGTATAACCGCGTTTGGTCAAGTATGGATCAGAGTCATTACCAACCTGTGCCCAGGAAACCCTTACCTTACCAAAACTCAAGATATTATTGTTGATGTTAAGGGCATCAGAGAATACCCAGCTGAGTCCCACTGAAGGATAGAAGAATGAATATTCATCCACTCCAAGTGCCGAAGACCAGTCATTCCGTCCTGTTACATCCAGGAACAGCCAGTTTTTATATGCCAGCTGACCATGAAATACACAGACTGCATTTCTTTTTCCCAGAGATAATTTGCCGGACGGAAAACCTGTGCATTGGTAATACTGTAAACACCAGGGGCTTTCAGATTCCGGGCATCCATATGCTCTGTGTCCCTTCTTTGTGTCAGCAGGCTGGCTCCCATAGTGAGTGAACCGTAAAAATTCTCTGAAAGCTGTTTATTGGCATTCAGCATAAGATCGGCATTCATATCCCTATAATGCCGCATATCTATTAATATGCGGCCACGGCTATTGGTACCGCTATAGGAACCAACCGGATAGTTTTTTGGTGGTGCTCGGTATGTAGGTCAACTCCCACACGGCCCATCAGGCTCAACCAGTCGGTAAATTGTGCTGTAGCAGAGGCATATCCGATAATGCGGTCCCGGTAGTCATTGTTTTTATACTCGTTAAGCATAAAATAAGGGTTCTACGCCAGTCCGGGCCAGCGACCGCCTCTCCGGTTGTCTCATAGTACTCTTTAATGAAATCCAGGGGGACATACCTTGCCAAATAACTTGTAGCAAGTCGGTTGATATTAGCGTAATCGGATCCTAGGGAGGGCCTCTGGATTCCGTTGGTACGGATATAATTGAACCTGCCGTCGAATCTGAGCCACTTGTTCACCTGTGAATTACCGCTCAATGCAAGATTATACTTGGTTACCTTATGGTCCCCGATAATTCCTTTCTGATAAACATTGCCAAAGGAAAGCCTTCCGTTTGTCTTGTCATCACCTCCCGAAATGGCCAGGGTATTTGAGTTGACGAATCCGGTTTGATAAAATTGCTTGGTATTGTCTTTGGGCTGGGGTGCGAGGACCCATGTGGAGGGCTCCTCTCTCGGGTCAGGTCCATGGATTTACGATGGTTCTCCTGCCGTCGAGCGGAGGTCCCCAGTTATCACCTCCGTGCCAGTCATCCATGGTTTCATAAAACTGCCCGCTGCCTTCAGGAACTTCCACCAAACTTCCGTAAAGGTTGGTTCCTTCATAGCCGGTCGCATATTTATTTGTAATTTGGGGTAGAGGTTAATCTTTTCAATGCTGAAATTTGAATTAAGTTCTACCGTGGCACCTTTTCTTTTTGAGGCAGACTTAGTGGTGATCACGATCACTCCATTGGCACCCCTGGAACCGTAAAGCGCAGAAGCATTCGGTCCTTTCAGAACGTTGACGGATTCAATGTCCTCGGGGTTGATATCGCCAATGCCATCACCATAGTCGGATTCGCCCCAATTACCGCTACCAGCACCTATTGGCTGGTTAATGATCGGAACACCGTCGACCACATACAGGGGCTGGTTACTTCCAGTAATAGAAGAATTACCCCGGATGGTAACGTTGGAAGATCCGCCGGTACCGGCCGCTGTAGTGGAGACCTGGACACCGGCCACCTTACCGGTAAGCATCCTGGTAACGCTGAGTTCCCGTGAAGCCGACAATTGATCCTGGTTAAGTTCCTGGGCAGCAAAACCAAGCGCCTTTTTCTCTCGCTCAATACCCAGGGAAGTTACCACAACCTCCTCGAGGGCCACTGCTGATACTCCCATGGCAACATCGATAACGGTTTGGTTGCCAATGGCCACGGTTTGATTTTCCATACCCCACAAACCTGAATTCAAGGCTTTGTGCATCGGTTGGAACATCGAGCGTAGATTACCACCGGCATCGGTAATGGTACCAATGCCGCGGTCAACTACCAAAACATTTGCTCCAGGCAGTGGCTGACCATCTTCAGATGAAGTAACCTTACCCGTAATGGTACGGGTTTGGGCCATCATACTGCCCAGCAATGTAAAAGATAATTGCTGTTACAAGTAGATTCTTTTTCATAGAAATAGGATTAATTAAGTAAATGTTTAATCAGATTCTTTGTGTTTAT
>CAVVYS010000021.1:0-16649 GCA_963752525.1 uncultured Bacteroidaceae bacterium
ATGGCTGGGAAGCATGGGCGGATCCACGTTGGGCAGACCTGCCTAAAAGGTATCCCATTATGGCATCGGAGAATGCGGATGTAGGTGTAAATGACATGATGCGCAGGGTACAGTTTGTCAGCAGTGAATACGAGCAGAATGCTGATGCAGCCAACGCAGCCGTTGGCATGCTTAGCGGACCGGATAAAGGAAGCACCAGGCTCTGGTGGGATCCTGCTCAACAGTATCTTGAAAATTTACATATTAAAAAGACAGGCCTCCCGGGCCTGTCTTTTTTTGTTGCAGGAAAACAATTAGTTTTAATGCAGAATCCAGAACTCATGAAGAAAGGTATCAGATTGATTTTCATCCTGATGATTCTCATGGCCAGTTTGTCATGTAAGCAAAGGAATAAACAATTTACCTTATCTCCTAACCGGACAGGGATCACCTTTAGGAATCCCATTGAAGAAACAGAAGACTTTAATCATCTTGAATACAGTTATCTATACAATGGTGCAGGCGTAGCAATTGGAGATATCAATAATGACGGTTTGCCTGATATTTATTTTACAGGCAATCTGGTCTCTTCCAGGCTGTATTTGAACAAGGGAGATTTAAAATTTGAAGATATTACCCAATCAGCCGGAGTGGCAGCCGGGGAGACATGGAATAATGGAGCAGCCATGGCTGATATCAATGGCGATGGTCTCCTTGACATATATGTATGCAGCTCTACCGACGGGAGGCCGATATACCGGAAAAATCTGCTTTTTATTAATAACGGGGACTTGACTTTTTCCGAGAAAGCTGAGGAATATGGCGTCGAAGATCCGGCCTATTCAACGCACAGCAGCTTTTTTGATTATGACAAGGACGGGGACCTGGATTTATTTGTTATCAATCATTCCGTAGACAGGTATATCGCCTTTACCGGAAAGATCTCCGGGATTTAAGCAAGAATCTGACCCAGATACGGACATAAATTATTCAGGAACGATGGTGAGATATTTACCGATGTAACCAAAGATGCCGGTATTCTTTCAAACCTGATTAATTATGGTCTCGGCATTGCCATAGCTGATTTCAATAATGATCTCTGGCCTGACATATATATCTGCAACGATTATTACGAACAGGATTATTTTTTTATCAATCAAAAGGATGGTACTTTTTCTGAGCAGCTTGAAAAATACTTCAGCCACATATCATTTTCATCCATGGGCAATGATGCAGCAGATATAAACAATGATGGGAACATCGATATGTTCACATTGGATATGCTCCCTGAACAGAACATGGAACAGAAATTGGTGGCAGGTCCCCACAATTACGAAAAGTTCAAACTGCTGGAAACGAGAGGATTTTATTTTCAGACAACCCGGAATATGCTGCATTTAAATAAAGATGGCGAGTTTTTTACTGATATTGGGCAGTATGCCGGCATAGCTGCTACCAACTGGAGCTGGTCACCACTACTTTGTGATTATGACAACGATGGGTTTAAGGATCTCTTTATCAGTAACGGCTATGGTAAGAACAATACCCACATGGATGTATTAATGATGTTGGTGAAGGATGCGCAGAAACAGCAGAGTGGACAACAGGGAATGAAGGATATGGATGTAATAGAAAAGGTTCCGCCAACCATTCTAAAGAATTATATGTTCAGAAATAATGGTGACCTCACCTTTTCCAATGTTCGTAAGGAATGGGGATTTGAACAGCCAAGCCTTTCCAATGGTACGGCTTACGCAGACCTGGATAATGATGGTGATATGGATCTTGTTATTAACAATATCAATGATTATGCCTTCGTCTACAGGAACAACTCCGAAAAATTATCTGAAAACCATTACCTTAAAATCAAGCTTAAAGGCAGTGGCATGAATACAGGTGGTATTGGTTCAAGGGTTGATATAAGCTGCGGAGACAGGACGTTTACACAGGAATTCTATCCCTCCAGGGGATATATGTCCTCCATGGACCATGTTTTGATTTTTGGACTGGGAGATGCAACCTCCATAGATACACTTTCCATCACCTGGCCTGACCTGAGGAAACAAACACTTCATCACGTTTCTGTTGATCAGACTATTACACTGAGTAATGAGGATGCAATAGTTGAATTACCTCCAGTACTACCAGAAATTAAGCCTATTTTCAAATCATTTGGAAACAATAAGCCTCTATACCACAAGCATATAGAGAACGAATACATTGATTTTAAGGAACAACCCCTTTTACCACATCTTCTTTCAACCCAAGGGCCATATATTACTGTGGGAGACGTCAATAAAAACGGGCGGGCTGATATTTTTATCGGAGGGGCCAGTGGATATCCAGGTGTGCTTTACCTGCAGCTGGAGAATGGTACCTTTGAGACGGGGAATACGGGTTGCTTTGAATCAGATAAAGGAAGTGAAGACCTTGGAGTATTGTTTCTTGATATTGACAGGGATGACGATCTTGATCTATACGTGGTCAGCGGGGGAAATGAGTTCGCTATGGCATCAGTCGAAATGCAGGATAGATTATATTTGAATGATGGCAGGGGAAATTTCACAAAATCGAGAGACCGCATTCCCAGAATGCTTTCAAGCGGTTCTTGTGTAAAATCAGCAGATATTGACAACGATGGGGATCAAGATCTATTTATCGGGGGCAGGCTGACACCCGGACTCTATCCCATTGCTCCCAGAAGCTATATCCTTGAAAACGATGGAAGGGGAAACTTCCAGGATGTGACTAAAGCAAAAAATGTGGACCTATTGAATCCGGGTATGGTTACAGATGCCCAGTGGACAGATTTCAGCGGTGACGGGCTGGCAGACCTGATACTGCTTGGTAGATGGATGCCGGTAAGATTGTTTTTAAACTCGGGTTCTACCCTGGAGGAAATTACGGGACAGGATTGGATGCCCAACTCCCGGGGATGGTGGAACAGTGTTTGCTCGGGGGACTTTGACCAGGATGGGGATACAGATTATATGCTTGGCAACATGGGTTTAAATTTTGAGATAAAACCAACACCGCGTGAACCTGTAAGCATCTATGCCAAAGATTTTGATAATAACGGTTCCCTGGATGCAGTGATGTCCTATTATATCAATGGTAAAAATTACCCGATGTACCCCAAAGATGACCTGATGTCACAACTTCCGGGAATAAACGAAAAATATCCCGACTATGAATCTTATGCCGATCAAACAATCCTGGATATCTTTTCGGAGAAGGAACTGAACAATTCTCTGACCCTTCAAGCCAATACATTCAGCTCCTCTTACCTGGAAAACAAGGGTAACAATCAATTCAATCTCTCAGACTTGCCAGTTGCAGCCCAGTTATCACCTGTAAACATTATAAAATCTGATGATTATAACAATGACGGCCACCTGGACATATTACTCGCCGGAAATTTCTTTGGGTCCAGGATCCAGTTCGGCCGCCTTGATGCTAATAAGGGACTTTTACTTCTGGGAGACGGAGAGGGGAATTTTCAGGAAGTCGCAAATGCTAAAAGCGGCCTTTATATAAATGGTGAAGTGCGAGATATTGCCCGGGTCAAAATGGTAACCGGACAGGATCTGATGCTATTCACAATCAATAATGACAGCCTTCGCATGTACCAAATATCTGGAGATTAACCATGCTTTTTAGTGAAAACAAAAAGACAATGATCACTGCCCTGCGGGCTGCAGGCAAGTTGTTATTGGAAAATTTTGGCAAAACACCTAAGATTAAAGTCAAGGAGGCCGATGGTAGTATTGTAACAGAGACAGACATTCGATCAGAAAAATTAATCCTCGATATACTGGACAAGCATCCTGAACAATTCAATATTATTTCAGAAGAATGCGGGTTTAATCAGGCAGGATCGGAATACACCTGGGTCATTGATCCCATAGACGGAACATCAAATTTTGCTGCTGGACTACCCTGGTTTGGCGTTATCATGGCATTGATGAAAGATCAAACCCCGGTACTGGGCGGTATGTACCTGCCATTGGAGAAAACGCTATATTTTGCTGAAATGGGTATGGGAGCCTGGAAAAATGGTAAACCCATACGGGTTAGCAATGCAAGACAGCTAAATGATACCCTGCTGGCATATTCCTTTGATCACAGCCAGGATCCGGGTAAGACAGCATCCGAAATGAAACTGCTCGGAAAAATCGCAGCCAATGTCAGGAACATAAGGGCCACCAATTCCCTGGTTGATTTTTGCTATGTCGCCGATGGCCGTCTGGGTGCAGTCATTAACCAGACCACTAAGATATGGGATATAGCTGGCCCCTCCCTTATCATCCGGGAAGCCGGAGGATCGGTTTGTGATATATGGAAAAATGAACTCGATTTTAATGTGACGGCCGGATCTCTTAAACAAAATTATTCTGTAGTTGCATCCGGACAATCGCTACACAATGAACTTCTTTCCCTCATCGATATAGATTAGAGCAATACGGCCCTTATGCCTATTATTTCACAGAAGGCAGCAATATCATCATAAAGATGGTCTCCATAGCCCAGCACAGCATACTCATTATTCCAGGCTTTAAGCAGTGCATCTATGTTACAATGAGCGGTCACAAAGGCATGGGGCCAGAAAGGTATGCCACATTCAAGCTGTCGCTTTTCCAGCTTTTCTTTACCTGGCTCGAAAATGGTGCAGCGTACAAGGGTCATTTCAAATACACCTTTTTTCCGACCGAGCCTGGCCAATATCCCCTCACCCGGCTTACAGGTCAGTTTTACAGACAGTCCGCCAGCCTCACCTTCTGTGGGAATTCCATGCTCGGCAAATCCGGCCGGACCCACACTGCCGGCAAGTGAAGGCGGACAGGCGCCGTCTCCAATGATCTTGATCTCATTGTTGGACTTATCAATATGTTGAAGGTCCCCGTAATAAACAGGTTCAGCACTCAGATCAGTCATCAGTTTTACGGTCATGGCAGTATTAAAATCACTCAGGGTGGACGTACCCACCCCATCATTCAGCATCATGCTCTGGGCAAAACAGGTCGCACTGTACTCATCCCCCATACCCGGGAAGGACTGTATGGTATAAAAATCCCATTTCTCCTTCTTCATGATTTTTTGGATGGCCAGGTAAAGGCGAATAGATCTTTCAGAAATCTCATCACTTGGGATAGGTTCATTGAATAATGGCTGTATCCTGGACCTGGCATTTTCTATTTCCTTCCCACTGATCTTTTCTGCGGTCTTCAATAATTCGGTTGTATCCCGGGAATCAATATCAATTCCGAAGATCCTCATCCATTGTGATGGATCAGCCGCCCCGCAGGTCTGACCCATGCCCCGCCCGCCAAAAGTTCCGATAATGCTCATATTCAGCCTGTGCTTTTCATGACATGCCCTGCAATAGGAAACAATCCTGCCTATCTCTTCCGGATCATCATAGCTGCCGTAAACAAACCTGTGAGGGATCCCAACTTCTTTCAGGGCACCCTGCATTACCAGTCCGCCTACAGGCCGCCATCCCTGCGAACCTGGATTGGTCCATAAAACAATGCCTTTCCCGGAAAATGAGAAATCCCTGACCGCTGCTATTAAATGCGCCGCCCATACCCATGTTCCGGAAAACAGGATAACTGCATCCACATCATCCATTTTTTTAAACTTCGCAAAACAGGTTCTTGCTTCCTCCCTTGAAGCAATGATAATATCATGCTCAACCAGCTCCAGGCCGGCCTCTTGTAGTGCTGTTTTTGCATTTACTATTAACTCCTCATCAATAAAAGGCGTTCCCATCGGGTCATTTAAACCGTCTTTATGGACGCCATACACGATAAATCCAATTTTTGGTCTGATCATTTTGATTAATTTTAGACTAAATTCCCTAATAAAAGACATGCAGATGCACCTATTAAAATTGCTCAATCAATTTATCAAACACAAGAGATTTAACAATTTTCTGTTACCAGTTATCCCCATCTTTTTATGTTCAAATTGTTCAATATGGTTTGCTGCTGGAACTTTTCAGTAAGATGTAAATAGGAATCCACCAAGCTGCAGCTATGGACCTTGAAGCCGGCCCTGGAAGCGGACGAAAACTGAGAGGATGGTCAATTTCAATTGATTCTATCAGCGCTGAACCAGGATGTTTCCCATGGGATACCATCCCTCCTTGTTAATCCCGCTAATGGCCAGTTTCACCGCCGGTTCAAAAGTATGGGGGGATACAATGGCGATCTCGAGTTCATATTCACCCTCGGGCATTTCCTGCGGTAGAAAAACCTGGTCGTCATAAACGATATCACCAGGCAGCCAGGTAAGAATGTTTGCATCGGTGCACAGGACCTTTGTAGCATCTGAATTCCTCAAGAGGATGGCGAACTTATAATCTTTATAGATAGGGGCCACCCCTTTGTTTTCCCACCAGGTAGTAAAGGCAATCCTTCCTCCTGGTTTTACCCTGTCAGGAAAAGTCAACTTTCTCAATACATAACGGTATCCTATTTTTTTCAGCCAATCATCTATCAATGGCCTCCACTCTTGAGGAACAACGGAACTCTTTGCATTGAATGTGGACATATGCCATTTGAGTCCCTGCTCAATAATGTATTTTACATCTTCTTTATCATACTTGTGTTTTTCCTTCCAGCTCGAAAAAGTACCACATATCTCCATGGCGATTGGGGCCTTTTTCCAGGCTTCACTCATGCCGCTCTTGACAATATCCTGGGGATATATATCGGTCATATGGTTTGCCCCCCCGGGCCAGAGACTGAAACCCAGATCTCCAAGACAGTCAATCCGCCATCCGAGATGGCGCATCTCCGGTCCCACCCCATTATTCCTCCCATCTGGCCAGTAAGCAGCTATGGGTAAACCTTTCACAAGGACTCCTGGATCAGGAGCATCTCCATTCAGGGGCTGAAAAATAAGGTGTGTCTTTTTGAAATAATCAAGATAGGCATGTACCAGAGCCTTCCTTGTTTCAGGCCTGAGTAAATGGGTTCCTGAGCCCTCACCCCAATACCCTATGAAAGAAATATCGACCGTCTCCAGGTCAGGATGACCATCATATCGCTCGCCCATGGCCCTGATCATCCCTCCAAAATACTGAACATACCTTGGATCTTCTGGATCAACCCTCCAATGCTTACCCGATCCCGCCAGGGTATCAGGACCGACCATCTTTCGATACCAATCCGGTACATCCTTTTCTTCCCCTGCTTCATATGGCGAAATCCGTAGCATCAGCGTTTGCCCTCTTGAAGCAGCCGTTTCCAGAGCCTTGTCAATCATCTGCCAGTTATATACTCCCGGTGCTGTCTCAAGGAACCTCCAGTTAACCCTGAAATAGGCAATGGAAGTCTGGGGATAACCTATGTTTGATAGATCCCCGTCAAACGCCTGGTAAACGATTGGTAGTCCCTCGGTCCAACCTCTGCCATAATTTAAAGTATCCCCATTGAAACGTTGAAAAGAAGTAAACCCCATACCAGGGTTAATGAGCACATCATCTATCTCAACAGGTCGTACAAAAACGGTTTCGGGTTCTCTGTTTTCCTGACAGAAACCAGCTGAGAAGAGTGTAATGAACACAGCTGTAAGGACAATATTCTTCATGTTTTTTTTAAATTAACATTTTCCCTTGTATGAATCATAATCTTATACGTACCTATGGTTACCAGAGGAAGCAGGTAAACCAAAAGAAATCCCCAGCTTAATGCACCATAGCCTTTAGCAATTAGATTGATCAAACCAAAGCTCGAAATGCCAAATGCAATCAATAAAAATACAGAGGCAATAATAGGTCTATAGGCCCTTGGCATTTCTTTTTCTCTGGCTTTGAAAGCTGACTGAACGCGTTCATTCACAGCATGAATTAAGGCAGTCCCAGTTTCAATCAGAGTGCCGTATAGTACAATCTGAAAAGTGACAAAAAAAATAGGAATACCCAGGTTTTGGAACGCGTAGACAGAGGGTAATTCCTCCTCCAGAATGCCCGGGTAATACCCTAATATAGAAACATATAAAAGCAATGCAGGGACAATGCCGATGATTCCAGCCAGGACCCCGGCAGTAAGCGCTTCCTTCCTTGTCTCAAGATGTTTTAAGCAGAATAAAACCCCAACAGCACTGGCTATATTATAAAAGGAATATTTGAATCCGGACATTGCCCAACCTGGTTCAATTTGAGTATTGGAGAGAGTCTCTTTAACAGCTGGTCCGAATTTAATCAATGTAAAAACCAATAAAAGTGCAAATACTATATATAAAATTATGGACCAAACAGAGAGGAATTTTTCAATGATTCGGGTTCCTTTAAAGGTTAAATATCCAACAACTACCAGCATAATTATTACACCAATAAAATAAGGGACACCAAAACTATCACGCAGCAGAATTCCTGAAGCTGATCCTAATACAGCCAATATTATTAATATCAAGGAGAGATAAATAAGATCGAAACTTGGCCAGAACGGACCTAACAGCTCTTTAAAAAAAGTCCGGTAGTCAAACGTGCGAAACAGTCGGGTGAATTCGAAGGTCAGTGCCAGAAATATTGACCATACGACCGTAGTGATCAGAAGCATTCCCAACAACCCTCCGATCGGACCAAACTTAAGAAAATATTCGACCAACTCCCGTGCAGTTCCATAGCCTCCTCCAATGATTACACTCTGAAAGACAAAACCGGGTAAAAGATATTTATTAAAAAATGATCTTTTTATCATATTCATAGTCAATGTGAGAATACTTTCAAGAATGCTTCACTGACCGTTTGCACATCCGGCCTGCTCATCAGGTTAAATTTACCGGGTACTCCTTTTTTTGAATAAATCTTCAATGGAAAGAGCATGCTATTTTTGGCCTTTGCTTCATCAGCAATCAAACCATCACCTGTTGTAGGCTCCATTATAAGCACTCTCCGGGGACATAGCCCGGCCATCAGGTCAGGCAGATCATAGCCTCCAATGGCCCCCGGGACGATAAAAGGAACATATTCCGCCTCATAGAACCGGGTTGCAGCAATATCCGCATAGCTTAAAAATGATCTGATCAGACATACATTTTGTATTCCGGGCTCGAATAATGCTGCATGCAACACTTCACTGCCAAGTGGCCCGATGGAAAGTGCAGAAATTCCTGAATAATTATGGGGACCATTCTTTGCAAAATGCACTATCCTGACAATGTCTTCAGCCCTGAGTCCCACATGGGACTTTCCTGCCAGGACTGCAGCGAACCATTGATTATAAGAAATGCTGTCGATATATGAATCACCTTTCAGGTAACCTGGTCCCATACTGCCAATCCCGGGAAGGTCTGCCAGCAAAACGGGATAACCTTCAGCAAGCAGTTCAAAAGCCAGGCTATCCTGATTGACAGCATGCTCCATGCCTTCCGAATCAAGGATCAATAACACCTCATCCTTTAGACAGACATTCGGCTTCAGCAATACCACAGGTAGGACGTAATCGCCACTGCCTTCAAGAAGATACTTTTCCAGCTGGTATTCCGGTTTCACAAAACGTCCTGAAAATACCGATTTCCCGAATTTATCCGGGTATTCAAACCCCGAATGCCTGGCAGCAAGAGATTTCAGTTTTTCAAGATGCCCGACTTCATCTGCCCTTTTTTTTTCGAGTGATTCCACTTGATTTTGCACTGCTGACCTGTTCAGTGAGAACACTGATTCCCCTTTCAGAGAGCTCACAATCTGTCCCGTTTCAGTAACCCATAATTCCTCCTGCGGAAGTACTTCCACTTCCAGGTCATCCGGACTGCCAGGATTATCAAGGTACTGCTGGAAAAATGCATACATGGCTTCCCTGTTTTTTCTGGTTGACCTGTGTACGGTGTCATCTTCCACCAAAATCAGCTTATCTTTTGCACCCAGGGCCTGGTACATCCTGCCCGCCTCTGCATATGACTCCCTCGCACCCTGTATGCTGAAAAAGTCCCGCGTCGTCGTAATCATCATGGTGGGTTTTGGTGCCCTCACTTCAATGAAATCTGCATGATCGAGCCCGGCAGAAATCATCTGGTAAAGATTTTGTTCGGCACACTGGGGACCAATCGATTTGTAAATTTGCTCATAGCCAGTGATATAGCATTCAGGCGCGGTGGCGAGAATCCGATCGTCAAGGGCTCCCAGATAGGCCGTAAGGTTCCCACCTCCGGATCTGCCAGTCATTCCTATCCTGTCAGGATCCACTTCCTTACGGGTCAGCAGGTAATCAATTCCCCGGATGACATCCCAGATAAAATACCTGGCCGTAGAGTAACCTGAGATGACGCATTGGGCTCCTGCATAGGAATGCTCATGATCAGGGATGGGAAATCTTGCCTCATCTTTTGCCGGATCCCAGTACTCAAACCGCTCTCCCTGTCCCATCGGATCAATGGTGAGTACTACAAATCCTTTCTTTACCAGATTGATGCAGATATGCTGGTACGCTTCTGCCCTGAATCCGCCAATACTGTGGCCGCATGCATAAAAAATGGCCGGAGCATTTCTTTTGGCTCCATCAGGAATATACAATGCGCCTGTAACAAAATAATCCGGGATGGGTTCATAGACAATCTTTTCAATGCTATACCCATCTCTATGCAATATCCCGGTAACCTTGGCATTCAATGGAGTCCTTTCAGGAAAGGGACCGATAATGGCTGATAATTTCTCCCTGACAAGGGATTGTCTTTCCAGCCAGTCCGATTTCGTTTCCAAACTGCCTATCTCTCTTTTTCTTTCTTCAAGTTGTTTAAAAGCGACACCACAGAAATGCTTGTAAAGCGAATTCTCAATATCAGCATAATATTGCCAGTAGTTAAATAACTCAACATCATCCTGTGCCTGCAACTGGATATTGGGGCATAAAATTAACATGAACAAAGCCCGTGCAACAAATAGGCGGATATTCATAATTTATAGAAGATCCGTTTTGAGCATATCGAGAATTTTCAGGGCATTTTTATTATATAGTTTCTCCAGTACTTCATCGGGTAGATGGACGCCATATATCATCCATCGAGCCTGGAGATGATGCCCCCCTGCAGGATCAATATACTCATCATCGGTTTCAAGGAAACGGTAGTAGATCCTGTAGGATTCAGCATTGGGAGGGGTATCTGTCCCAAACATTACCCGGTCCTGGTACTTGATCAAAAACTTTCTGGCAGTATAGGGCTGCCGGCCAATATCACTGATTCGGGCATCGATATCCACATAAAAATTTGGGTAAATATCCAGCCAGTTCGCCACGATGTGTAATTCCTCGGGCAGGGTGCCCATATGTGCACCTATAAAAATGGTATTGGGATGCCTGGCAATTACCCTGTTGCGGGCGGCCAGTATCTCCTCTTTGGATGGAAATTCATCTCCATAAAATGACCAGTTTGGATGTGCTCCCAATTCATCGTATCTCTCATTGAACTCATCGATAGGGGTGAAAAATGCCTTGGGATCAGAGACATGGATGGCAACCGGGATCCCCAGTTCTCCGCATTTTGCCCATATGGGATCGATCCGGGGATCATCCACCGGGATAAGTTTGCCGGTATTATCTTTGTATTCAAGTCCAAGATTTTTGGCAATCTTTAATCCCCTGACGCCCATTTTGACGGCTTTTTCAAGCCTTTCTGCTTCCTTAATACCAAAATCCGGTTCATCTATCTTCGTAAAATCGGGGCGGAAGAAAATCAGGAACCTGTCTTTGGAAACGGAATGTGAAACCTTCAGATGTTCCTTGTAAAAATCATCTTTTGATCTTCCGTCCAGGCTCACACATTTCCACACGCCGGCCTTATCCATTTCTTCCAGATATTGTTCAGCATTCTCGAGATTCCCGAGGTGATTGTGGATATCGATTACCGGATATTTGGGCTTTAATACTTTTGTCTCTTTTACTACCAGCTGGCTTTGCGGATGCCAGTCCAGCAACCTGAGATCTCCTGATTGCGCTGTTATTATTCCGGGTGTCATAAGCAGTATGCAGCTTGCATACAGTTTGAATATTTGTTTCATAATTATTTGAATTTATAGATATTGATTTTTAATCAAAACTTATGGGTGGCTGATTTTCCCATTTGCCTTTCGTAAAATCCGGGAAGCTTACCGATTGGCCCTTGTTGGCCACTGACATTTCGGACAATGGGGATACGGCGCTGCTCGTTACAGAATCATAAACATCAAAGAATGGCATTTTCCCTTCACGAAGGGCTTTCACAAGCAAATGCCAGGTCAGTGGCGTGGCTCTCCCCTGTCCCCCGTGTCCACGGATGGCACTTTCTCTTTCAGGCGGATCGTAATTCTTTACAAGCGGGTGCTGGTATTCCTGTAGCCACTTTTCGGCATCTTCCCACTGATGAGATTCAGGACTGACTCCATCCACATATATATGAGCGCCTAGTCCGCTGCTACTTAAAAATACTCCCCTGGATCCCTGAACCCTGTAAATCCCTCTTGGATGAGGTGTATTGGTATCAAAGTTCAATGTGATGAGTTTGCCCTTCACGGTACGCAAAAGGCTGACATTGGCATCACCCTGGGCCATTTTTTGAGTGGCATATGGATGGGCCTGCCCAAACTGATCTTTGGTATATTCATTCAGCATGGCAGCACCTGAGCTCACGGACACAAGATAATCCAGCCTGTCACCATGGTTTATATCCATCATGGCCATGATCCTGTTCATGGGATGATCAGGGTAAAGGTTCCCGTTCCGGTCAACGGAATGTTGCAGGCGCCAGGGTTCCTCTTGCGGATTGAATTTTACCATCCTGAGGTCATGCACATAGCCACCTACAATATGTATGATATCACCCAAAACACCCTGTTGTATCATATTCAGCACCCCCATGGCATAATTTGATTCCAGCAGGGCCTGTTCCAGTGCCAGGGTAGCCCACTTACCGGTTTTCTTAGCCGTTTAAACAATTTCCCAGGCTTCATCAATGGTAAGTACAATAGGGACTTCGGTAACAGCATGTTTCCCGTTATTCATGGCAGCCAGGCATACCGGTGCATGCCATTTCCAGGAAGTACCGCAAATAATAACATCCAGGTCCTCCGTTTCACACATTCTTACAAAATCGGTGTCGGATTTCCCGTACAATGTCGGACTTGGCTGCCCGGCCTCCTCGACCCATCTTTTTGCCCTGTGCAGATGTGCATCTTTAATGTCACAGAGCGCCGGAACGACTACACCCTTGATACCGAGTGCCGCATCAAGGTGATAGGATCCGCGGTCCCCTACACCGACAAACCCCATTCGCAGGGGTTTTTCTTCATCGAAATAAGATTGGGCCATACCCAGTTGGGAAACGGCAAGGCCTCCGGCGGCGGCAGTAGTGATTTTCACAAAGTTTCGGCGATTGATTTCCTTTTTCATTTGTTCAAGTTTTATTTTTTTGATTCTTCGATCAGTTCTCCCAGCTGATCTTGTCTATCCCATTTAGCTGCGTCATAAGTCCAGACATCCAGGTTTCCGATGGAATTTTCTCCAAATGGCTCCTTTATAATGCTGTTCACTATTTCATCTACCCGATCATTGTTGCCATCAATTTCAGACAGCAGGCGCATATACTCATATTCCTGGACCCCGTCCCTCATGGTTTTAAGCCGGATGGATGGACAGGCCCCTCCTACGTTTGGTATAATACCGGGACTGTAAATAAGCATGCCATTGCCATTGCACTTCTTAAATGTATATTCAGGATCAGAATCTGAACCATACTTGTAGGTGTCTTTCCAGGTTTCAGGATCATACCATGCGCTCTCCCAGCCGGCCCCAATGCCCCAACTGATCCAGGAATAGGTGTGGTACTTCCAGCTGGCCCAGCTGATCGCCCTGTCATTTACCAGGGGGAGATCCAGGAATGTCGAACTTCCTACCCAGCTGTTGACTTTAGATTCATACAGCATGGGACCGTAAAGCCAGTCCTCTATACCCATATCCTGGTATTTCCTGATCCTCTCAATGTCATAAGTGATCGTATGTGATGCCCAGGAGCTGATAGAATGCTGCACAACTTCCATGGCCTCCTCGCTGTAACCTCCGTCAATCCGGAAACGGACCTCAGGATAATCGGCTTTGAATACATCACCATAAAACACCATCCGGTCCCATGCCTCGGGGAAATAGGATTCATCCAGCCCGTTCAGATATACCGTGAGCTCTGTTTTTTGAGGATCAACCAGGGGCATGAGATGATCACGCACCTCTTTAATTACCTGCCGGAATACATCCTGATTCTCAGGTTTGCGTTCCTCTTCCATATTGCCGATATCAGGCCATCCGGATCCTCCATGTTTTCCGTGGACATTGAAGGGAAGGATGAATGTTTCCAAAGGTTCACCATAACCCGGACCATATTCATAACCATACTCTCTGGTGAATGCATCCCCTGTAAAATATTTTGTAAGGCGTGCATCGAATGTTTCCCAGCCTAATCTTATGTCCCCGCTTGCTGATACTTGCATGTCAGGTTTATAGGTTGGATCCATCAGGGAGATCCGGTTGCGCTTAAAAAGGTGATAGATCTCCAGTTCAAATGCTGGATCCTTCCTGCTTAAAAAACCCTCATGCTGCAGGGCTGCTTTCAACTTATTCTCATTGGGGATAGCAAAATCCCAGACGATTAGATCTACCGGTATGCTACTGGTTTCATCCCCAATGGTAACTGAAACATTACTGGTATACGTCCCTGGTCTGGCATTATCATACTCAAAAGGAATATACTGGTCTACCCATACAATCAGGGAACGCTGATTATCAATGCGGTTGTTAAAATCAGGAAGTTCAACAGGATAGGTCCACCTCCGATGCACTTTAGAGGAATCCATTTGTATAAATTGAAAGGGGATCAGGGCATCAGGGTACCAGCCTGTGCCCAGAGAGGCTTTGGGATATCCTGTGCTCAGCGTTTTAACCTCTACTGACCATTCAAGAAAAAGTTCCGGATCAACATTGAACCTGGTGTCCGGTCCTTGGAAAGAAGGTATATCAAGGGTGATGCCTTTCAGGGTAGATCCGGAATGGTTGGTTAAAACGAGTTGAAAGGAGACATATTCACCCCTGGCTCCAAACAATGTTACCCGTTCACCATCATAGATCCAGTTCTTTTCCAGGAGGTTTTGACCCCCGGTGTACTCCTGGACAACCGCATCAAATTTCTGGTCTATGATCTCATTGGTCGCAGGGTCTAATCGGACTGATGTAGGCAGAACACTGATCTTCCAGCCTGTCTCTGTGCCAGATGTTCCACAACTGACCGTTATAAGTCCGATCAATAATAATTTTAATAATCTTTTCATTTTTATAATTTAATTAACTTCATATCATTGAAGTTTATGCATAAACACACTTCCTATCAAAGTTAAAACTTATTTTGTAGTATTGCTTCAATGCAAAAACCGCGAGGGTCCAAATATGAAATATTCTGTGAATGATAATATCAATCTCTTTTTGGCCATTATTTTCAGCAGCCTGCTGGTTTCCTGCTCCGGCAAGGGGTCGAAAACAGAAAAGCCAGTTGAATTCGAGTTATCTAAAGCCGGGCAGGTTTATCAATGGTCAGCAGCGGAAGGTAAAGCATTCCTGGATCAAATGCGTAAAACCTATACCACGCCTGAAGCCTGGCAGAAACGCGCTGAAGAGATCCGTACGCAGATCCTGATGGGTGCGGAACTGGCACCCTTGCCTGAAAAGTGCCCGCTGAATCCCATCTTTGGTGATATACGCACATACGACGGATACCAGGTACAGAATGTTGCCTTCGAAAGCCTGCCGGGGGTATATGTTACCGGGAGTATTTACAGCCCGGTTGCCAGGGAAGATTCACCTGCGGGAATTTTAAGTCCCCATGGACATTGGCCCAAAAGAGAGGACTATGGACGTTATCGCCCGGATGTTCAATATCGTTGTGCTGCCATGGCACGTTTGGGTGCTATGGTTTTCACATATGATATGGTAGGCTATGGACAGCTGGCTGAACTGGGCTGGCATCATGATCATCCCAAAACAATGAAGTTGCAGATCTGGAACAGCATACGTGCTGTCGATTTCCTGATTTCACTGGGTGCCGACCCGGAACGGATTGCCTGTACGGGTGCATCCGGAGGAGGCACTCAAACCTTCCACCTGGCTGCAGTTGATCGTAGGGTCAGGGTTTCTGTCCCGGTCGTAATGATATCAAACCGGCACTTCGGTGGTTGCATCTGCGAACTGGGCATGCCCATCCATGAAAACAATGATTTTAAAACCAACAATGTGGAGATTGCGGCCTGTGTAGCGCCCAATCCCCAGCTCCTTGTTTCGGTAGGCACAGATGCTACAGAAACCACCCCTGACATAGAATATCCGAATATCAGGTATATCTATGAGCTGTTTGGCAAAGGGGGAATGGTCGAAAATGCCCATCTCCCTGAAGACCAGCACGGATATGATTTTAATAAACGTGCTGCTGTCTATCCATTCCTGGCCAGACATCTTGGACTCGACCTTTCCATGGCGATGGATGCTGCCAGGCTTGAGAAAGGAATTGTTATTGAGGAAATTGAAGATCTTTATCCTTTTGATGAAAAACATCCCGTACCCGAAAACCTGATCAGAAATAATGATGATGTGGTATGGAATTGAAATACCTTTGATTACTATTTAATTATTGCTATTTTAGGATGAAAGTTTCGAATA
>CAVVYS010000022.1:0-78816 GCA_963752525.1 uncultured Bacteroidaceae bacterium
TCAGCAAAAAACCAGCCATGAAAAAATACCCCAAGATTACCCTGCTTGCGACAATAATAACGGTGGTCCTGTTTTTATTCTCTTGTAACCGCAAAGACAACAGCCAATACATAGATCCGACCATAGGTAACGTATCCCGTTTTCTGGTACCCACTTATCCTACCATGCATTTGCCAAACCAGATGTTAAGGATGTTCCCCGTCAAGCGGGATTATATTTGCGACCAGGTGGAGGCTTTTCCCCTGCAGGTGGTTTCACACAGGCGTAGCGGACTTTTTCAAATGAAGATTTCACTGGGAAAAATAAGGGAAACAGCCTGGCAGAAGAACATGTATATCGATCATGACCTGGAAAAGGTGCATCCATGGCACTATTCAACCTACCTGATTGAAGATGATATTCGTGTAAGTTTTGCACCGGGGAAGAAATGCGCCATTTATAAACTGGAATTTTCTGGAACGGAGCAAAGAAACCTGTTATTCAGGGGGACGGATGAACTACTCGGCCTTTCGGAAAATGATGGTGTGTTCATCTTTGAAGATCAAGTGATCTATAAAACACGAGGTTTGAATTCCGTTACCCGCGAGTTGACGGTATTTATTTATGCCGTGATCACAGATGAGGAAGGAAACCTTCTGGAGGATACTCAATTTCAAAGTGAACGCGGCAAGTATGCTGTATTAATACCAAACAATGCACCATCTGGCATACAATTGAAATATGCAGTTTCATACATCAGCCGTGAACAGGCTGAATATAATTTCAAGCAGGAATTGACCCGGGTGAATTTCGACGAACTAGCAGGAAACGGTAAAAAAATTTGGCAAGAGACGGTTGACCAGATTCAGGTTGAGGGAGGTACAACAGCGCAAAAAAGAACTTTTTATACTTCTCTGTACCGGACCTATGAACGCATGGTGGATATTAATGAGTATGGTAAATACTACAGTGGATACGACGCCACAGTGCATAAAAGCGAGCGGTCATTTTATGTGGATGACTGGATCTGGGATACATACCTGGCGCAGCATCCGCTGCAAACCATCTTAAATCCTGAATTGGAGAATGATGTGCTCAATTCTTATACTTTAATGTACGAACAAAGTGGATGGATGCCGACTTTCCCCCAATTACATGGCAACCATATGTGTATGAATGCCTATCATTCATCTGCCATATTCATTGATGGATACAGAAAAGGCCTGCTTAGCTATGATGTTGAAAAAGCCTATGAAGGAATAAAAAAGAACCTGACCGAGGGTACCTTTATCCCCTGGCGACAGGGGACCCCACAGCGTCCACTAGACGATTTTTATCACAAAAAAGGATATTTCCCTTCCCTCAGGCCAAGCCAGCAAGAAACCGAGCCGCAGGTGGATGGCTTTGAGAAACGGCAACCCGTTCCTGTCACCCTTGGAATAAGTTATGATTTCTGGGCAATGTCTGAACTCGCTAAAGAACTGGGGAAGCAGGATGATTATGATAAATTTTCGAAGAAAGCAAAGAATTATCAAAATCTATGGCATCCTGAGCATCGTTTGTTCATGCCAAAAGATGATCAGGGAGAATGGGTGGATATCGATCCAAAATCTGACGGAGGACCCGGATACCGTGAATATTTTGATGAGAATAATGGCTGGACATATGCCTGGGATGTGAAACACGATATTGATGGATTAATCAGATTGCTGGGAGGAAAGGAAAAGGCAGAAGCCCGTCTCGATCAACTCTTCAGAGAACCACTGGGAATGAAGAGGAAATATTTCTTTGTAGATGGTTCAAACTCGACCGGTATGGTCGGGCAATTCAGCATGGGCAATGAGCCCTCCTTTCACATCCCCTATTTATATAACTATTTTGGTGCTCCATGGAAAACCCAGAAACGAACTCGATTTTTACTCGATGTCTGGTTTAAGGATAATATATTCGGTATTCCGGGGGATGAAGACGGAGGCGGTATGACGGCCTTCGTGGTATTCTCATGCATTGGGATCTACCCGGTTACACCCGGCCTGCCATACTATACTATTACCAGTCCTGTGTTTGAAAAAGTCAGCATAAAACTGACAAATGGAAATGTCTTTACAGTAGTTGCCAGAGGATCCAGTAAATCGAAAAAGTATATCCATCGGGCATATATCAACGGTGAGGAGATATTCAGTCCCTTCATTACACACGAGCAGATAATGCAGGGTGCCACCCTGGAATTAGAGCTTGGAGAATTACCTGATAAAGATTGGGGTAAGGAGGTCAGAATGCCTGAATTGTGACCTGTTTCAGCAATCCCAAATCGTTCAGGGACGCCTTTGTGGAAGAATTTGAGGTTTTGCCGTCCGAATATACGACCTAATCAAAATACTTCAATCATTCAACCAGGTAAACATCTGTGGCCGAAGTGGAATTGCACATCCTGCCATACCCCAAGATCATCTCCCTATACGGGGATTAGAGAATGGAAAGTAAGCGGGGCGGCATGCCCCCCCGAACCCCTGCCGCCCCACCTGCCCTGCGGAGCAGGGCGGAGAAAGGATTGATTCTCCTCGTAACTTGCTGCGAGGAATCATCGATTAATTGTTAATTTTAATTGTGCTCGCAACCCCGAAGTAGAACTTCGGGGAATGCGCACGCGTAATTCACAATTGGATTAAACCCTCTCTCTTGAGCAGAGTACCTGGCAAAGGATAACAAAATGCTTGCGGCCATGAGCATCAACACCGGACCAATCCAAGGAATTTGACAGTTTTGACAGAATCGGGCAGAAACAGCGAAAAATCAGACGTGACAACCTTCTTCTCTCTCGAAGAAGGTTCGAACTTCGTTCAGAAAACCCGACTGAATAAAAAGCCTTGCACGAAAGTGCAGGGTTTTTTTATTTAGCGTGAATCCAAGCTTGCTTGAGATTCGAGATAAATGAAAAAAGTATGGAGTGAGCGGAGCGAACCAGGGCTTTTTATTCATGGTCACCAACTGGTCGATCACGAGCTACGAAGTGGCGAGTAATCTTACCCCACCGATTGCGCATTTTTGTATCTAATTGATTTCGAGTTATTTATGAATGTTTCTACATGAGACTTTTCCCATATTATTCCAATAATTGATGAAACTTACCAAACTTTGTAGCCCAATTAATTGACGTTTATATCCTCCCGTAAGATAGACATACGTAAAGGCACGGCTGACCTTATTGAGCGTGACTTCATTTTACCCGCCCCTTGAGGAATTTGAAAAGAGCATTATTGCGGTTGCAGAAACTGGTGCAGATGTCCATATTACGGAGATAGATATCACCGCTATTCCGTTCCCTGACAGGCGTATGGGAGCAGAGATTTCTTCGAGCTTTTCCTTAAGCAAAAGGACAAGATCAAGCGTGTTACTTTGTGGGGAATAACAGACCAGCAATTATGGCGAAACTACTGGCCAATCAGGGGAAGAACCGATTATCCCTTGCTTTTCGACAGAGAGTATAAGGCAAAACCAATAGTAGGAGATATCATTAAAACTGCAAAAGGATGAAGAAACAAGATACTTGGCGGACCATATCTATACAGCCGATCCGGCTGCACATGTTTTTAACGGACGGCTATATATATATCCTTCCCATGATATTGAATCGGGTATACGGGAAAACGATAGACGGTACTGCTTAAGGATAACTTTGTAACGTATTAAAGCAGCATGTCATTATTTTATAGATATGATGCCTTGAGCGTCAACAGGGGTTATCCATAGATTCTTGTCTATCTGATGAAGATCAACATGATGCATCGCAAGTGCATTCCACCCCGTTGATGTTGCTTTAATAATCGGGGCATCAATCATTTCTTCTTTATAAGTCTTCGTGCTTATAGCCGTAATTCGAAAAGCCCGCACCTGATTCCCATATGTCGGAAAGCAATCCTGCCCCATTCGGTACAGAATTCCATCTACTACAACAGGCTTGCCAGCCGGTCGTGCTGTATCGAGGTTTTTTTCAACTACAGGACTCAGGGGATGTTCGGTCCATGGTCCCATCAAATCCGCTGTATAAAACAGCCGTAAGGTCTCATTGCCAGAACGAGCGATAAACATCCACCACATTTCCTTGTACCGGACGATAGAAGGGCTGATAAAATGATCTCCGTCGCCGCTGATAAGATCTTTCTCATAGGTCCACCTGGTAGGAAAATCAATCGCTCTGTAAAGTCGGACGGAAGTTTGCGTATGGGCTTCGGGTATCATATAGTACTCATCCTGCCATTGAAATATGTAGGGATAAGACAGATCATAAGGCTCATCGATGACAATCTGCTGGTACTCCCAGTCCACACCATTAGGGCTTTCTGCCAATCCGATACTACCATGTTGGTTTATTTTATCTTTCACTGTGAAAAACATATAATATACCGAATCAGTCACAGTCATGAATGGGTGAGCAACGAGTGCGGCATCAACATCCGTGACATCACCCGCCGTGAGTACTGGATTCGAAACATTCGTGGGTGATGAAAGCAGAAACGGTGACGGACCTCCATATATACCAATGGACCAGGTAGTATCTGTACCTGCTTTGCTTTCTGAATGTAGTAAATCATTGTCTCGCAAGGAATTGCCGTATAAAACCTGCCTGTCATTCAGCAGGAATCCACATATGCTGATTACTATTAAAAGAATGAATCCTGATAAGATAACAAATGGATGTTTCATATTTTACCTCCCGACCAGTAATACGGTTTTTTCTCAGCCTGTAACACAACGGTGAAACCAACCGGCAAAAAGCAGCACCATGCTTGAAAAATTTCTATAAGACACTGACGCTAAATTAAGTACCACAATCCTCCCTTTTTTTGTCCGCTTTAGTGTTCTGTGTTTTTCTTATCAGAGTCAGATATGTAGACCATCAATTTTTGTCCATTTTCTGCCCTACTACCACAAATGTGACAATGAAAATGGGATCTAATTGGTGTTGGCACTATCTATCCAGTCATAAACGTTTTGTCTTTATACTTTGTAAAACCAAATACTGAAATAATACCCTAAGTTTTATCAACTTTATAAACCACAATATAACCTTTGTAAATCAGATCACACATATCCTCTCCATCAAAGAAAATGGATCTTCTACATGCAAATGGCATAGAAGGAATTTCTCTAATTCTCTTTAGAATATCTGTATTGCATTTACGGGCCGCTCCTGGTTTGACCTTTGCGATATAGTTAACTTGTTCGCTAAACTTATCTTGAAATGATTTGAGAATTCTAAGGTTCATGTTTCCGTATGGTTGTGTCTAAAGTATTCTCAAGTTCATCAATATCAATATACTCTGCGCTACAATCTTCAACAGAGGAGAGCTGTTTCGTCAAGTATTTTTCAATGGATAGGTATTTTTCCTCTTCTTCAATTACCTGAATATCATCCCTGCCATACTTACTAAGCAATCTCATTAAGTTTTTTTATATACTTGATCATTCACTCTCAGTCTAATCGTTTGCATAGCTGTTGTTTTTTCAAAAGTAACAATCTGGACAGTGAATATCAATTATTGCTACTATGATTAACTTGAAATAAACACATTTGAATATCATTTGCAGCTGCTGTAGGGTTCGCTGATAAAGTCCGCTCCCTATGAACCTATCCAACGCATGAACAATACATCATAGACACCATAATAGGAAGCTTCACTGGCATCTATCTCCTTAAAGATCAATTCCTTCTTCTGCAGGGTTTGCAGGGCCCTTAATACAGAAGCCGAAGACCCGAGCAGGTGCTTTGATGCAAACTTGGCGGAAGTGGGTTCTCTTACCACTCCTTCCCTTGCAATTGCTTTTAGCAGGCGCCATTGATTTTTAGTAAGACCTTCCCTGTATGAATAAAACACAAACTCCTGTTCCTTAAGCAGGCGCATAGCTTCCTCTTTCCAAATATCGTGTTGTACCAGTTTCCCTGACGAAAGAAAAATCCTGTTACACAAGAGCTGTACGTAATAGGTATAACTGTCTGTCCAATCCAGAATCGATTCTATTGTCTCATCATAAATGGTTTTGGAATGCTTTCTGAACTGTGATGCAATAAACTTATGGTACACCCCCCTTTCGATTTTATTCAATTTGATAAATTGTGTGCTTTTATAAAAAGGCCTGGAAGGATTTGCGAAGAGTTCGTTGACAAGGTGCTGCTGGCTTCCTGAAAATACAAATCGTACATTACTAAGCATTTGTATTTTGGACCGTAACCAGGCATCAACCTGTTTCTGTGGATAATTCAAGATCTGCTGAAATTCATCAATCGCAAATACCACAGGATATGCTTGTTCTTCCAGAAAATTAAAAAGCTCACTTATCGATTGTAAGCCTTCCTCCTGAGTCTGATTGAAACTAAGCGTGGGCATTCCTGATAAGGAATCGTAACTGATTACAGGCCTGAGGGATTTTAAGAATTTCCATACTTTTATTCCGGAGCGGGACTGTTCCGGAACCATTTCTGCAATACCTGTAGCCAGGGTATTGAGTAGATCCAGCATTGATTCTGTTGGCAGGATATCTACATAAATCGGAAGGTATTCCTCTTTCAATTCATTCTGCAGATGTCTGATCAGGGCCGTTTTTCCCATCCTCCTTAGGGCGACCAAAGTTGTTGATATGCCTCCCCTGACATTCCTTGCCATACTTTCCAGCTCTTCCTCCCTGTCACAAAAATATTCAGCCCCGAAATAGCCGGTGGTTGGAAAAGGTGTCGGCGGCTTTTTCATATTACATATTGTATGTTACATTTTGCAAGTTACAAATTGTAACACATAAAACAAAACTAAAATCCTAAACATAAATTGAATTCTATTTCGTCAACGGAAACAATAAAGGGAAAAATTTCCCATCCATCTTGTTCCCTTTCTGAATAACAGGGACTCCTTCAAGGAGAGGTTCATTTGAATCAGACCTGGTACCATCCGCAAAAACATTTAGCACAAAAGCCCGGCGAGGCCGTTCTGATAGATTCTCAAAGGATCCATGCACCAACAAAGGATGATGAAATGTGGCATGACCCTTTGCCATTTCAATGGGAAGCGGGTTATGAAGCGCATCGGCCTGCTCACTGTTCAGGTAGGCTTTCATACCTTCCATTTCACCTGTCAGAGCTGGCTTATCCAATAAACCCCATCGATGACTCCCTGGTATATATTGCAGACATCCGTTTTCCTCCGAAGCATCATCAAGGCCTACCCAGGTGGTAAGATGCTGCATGGGTATTGTCCGTGTCCAATAAGAATAATCCTGGTGCCAGGCTACCACACCACCGTGTTTGGCAGGTTTACAAAAGAGTTGATCGTGCCAGAACCTGACCGCTCTGCTCCCAAGCAATTGGTAGGCGGCCATGACAAAAGCAGGATTCCAGAGAACATCATGGAATCCAGGGGTAATACGCCAATGCCCAAGAGAATGAAAAATAATTTTATCCGGATCTGTTGATTCGTTGGAATGATACTCATAATACAGGTGATGGTTTGGATGATCCGGGTCCATGATAAGCTTAAGCTCCTCATTGAGTTGATCCACCTGATCTGTCTCTAAAAGTTTTATATTGGATACATATCCATTTTCATTAAAAAACGCTACTTGTTCATCGGCAAGTTTATATTTATCCCACTCACCATCAGAGACTGGCCAGCAAAACATATCCGATATAAGTTTGCTGTGTTCCGAATGATCTTCTTTTAGTCCCATTTTATGACATTTTAATGAACTGCTACCACAAATAAACAAATTTATGGCTTACACCCTGTCTTTTCATTGTCGGAGATTTTCAGGTAAGCTCCAGGCAGCATATTGTAACGATTATTTATATATTTAAACATGAGAACTACACTGACTTTCTGCATTACATTCCTGTATATCTCGCAGGTTTTCGCACAAGTAAAAACAAAATACCCTGATATTCCAAGAATAGATGTTCATACACATGTTGCTGGTGACTATGACGCTATTCAGAAATACCTCGATGTAAGGGAAATCCTGCTTACGGATTATTCAACGGATTTAGCCATGTGGATAAATCTGAGCGACCGGAGACATCCCATTACCAATATTGATTCCGTTATGCTGGTCAGTCAGAATCGTATGCTTTGTGCTTATGGAGATTATGAAGCAGCACGTGGATTAGTGTATAAGCCTGAAGATTTGGAGAGTATGCGCGAACAGGGGTTTATAGGCTATAAGATCTGGTATGGTCCTTATTATCGCAGGCTGAAGGATGGAGAAAAGGGCTTTCCTTATGTGGATGATCCTGCCAACGAACCCATGTTTGCAAAGATGGAAGAACTTGGCATTATGGCTGCTTCACTTCACATTGCAGATCCAAATGGTCCATTTGGAGATCGGGGTCAATGGTGTGCAGATCCTGTGGAATACTGGAAAGAGATAAGCAGTTTGCATAATGTACTGGCAAATCATCCCGATTTAAAAGTCGTGGCCGCACATGCTTCATGGTTAATTTGCCAGGATGCACAAATTGATTATCTCAGATTTCTTTTGGCCACTTACCCAAATTTTAATATCGATTTAGCTGCCACCTTTCAATATTTCAATCTGGTCACCTATGATAATCTTCGTGATTTTATCATTGAATATGCTGACCGTATAGTCTTCGGAACCGATATTGGTCGCTGGAAAACATCTGAACAAACAGAAAATTCAGTGAAAGCATATAACCGTTGTTTCCGGATTCTAGAAACTGATGAAATTGTTAATGGCGGTTTTTTTGGAGATACTCCGACCAAAGGCTTAAACTTACCCCGTGAAGTGCTGGAAAAAATATATTATAAAAATGCCCTTCGTCTATATCCCAAATTAGCGGATAGTAAATCTATATAGAAACGGAATTCTCTTTAATGTAATCATTGAGCCTGGATGAAGCCGGGCCGATGTAATGATAACATTCCGCCCAATCCAGTCCATATTTTTCCCCGTTTATTCTATCATGTTCTAAAACAAATTCCTTTATATAATTAAAGTTTGCTGTCTTGTCATCATCACCAAGAATGGCTAATTTCTTCCCCTCCTCTGCTAATCTTTTTCTCAGTCGTGCACCATTTTCTCCACCCGGGCCCTGTGTTTTACAGACTACGTTGCTCTCTACCTTTATATCGATAAACGGACTGATATCAACGACTCTGTTTACTAGCTGGGGGCCCCTGGCAAAATAATACATCTCCCTCACGGTATGAGGTTTCACAACCTCTAACTGTTCAGGATAATCGGTACCCATGCCTGCCATCCAACGGGCTGCTTCAACTGCACTGGCCGTAATATAATGATCAGGATTCTCCTCATAATGCCCCCATGGATCGTAACAAATCAAGGTATCAACTTGTAGCAGCCTGAACAAAAATATAAGCCGTCCCTTGATCTCCTGAATATTATATTCGTCCATCCTATGATTTCTATAATTCAGGTCATAAGTCTTTTTTAACCCCAGAACCTTTGCCACGGCCTCATTGTCCTTTTCATTATTCAAAACCCTCTCCCCCATACTCGCACCAGCACCTGCGGCGTCATCGTTGGTTGTTCTGATCAAATACCCGGTATAACCTTCATAAATAAGCTTTGCTACGGTACCTGCAGCAAAAATCGGGATGTCATCGCAATGAGGTTGTATGACTGCCAATACTTTCCCCCTGTAGGGTTTTCCCTCCGATACCCTTTCAATGATTACTTCATCCTGCTGCTTAACGGCACTTGCAGGATTAGCTGTTTTTGGATCTATGGAGCCTAATGAAGCGTACGCAGCTGGAGCAAGTGCTCCAAAAGCCAGGTTTTTTGAAATGAATTTCCGCCTTTTCATAATAATGTAGTTTTACATTTTGGTGCATCATCTATAAAAATAATACTTCTTGGTGATTAATTTAATTTCTAAAATTCCATTCACAGGATACGCAGGAAATATGTTATATTCGATAATTATTATTCTATATTTAAAATCCTATGAAAACAATAGACAGCAACAAATCTCAGAAGGTCCTTTATAAAAAAAGCCATTCTGGGCACTGGTTTAGTTTCCTCATCGCCCTTGTTATTTTCCAGGACATATAATCAACGCTTGTTGATGGAATCAAGATCTTATCCATCATCAGCCTTTGCAGCCAATGACCAAATCAATCTCGCATTAATTGGTTCAGGCATTCAGGGTATCCATGACACGAATACAGCACTTCGGGTGCCAGGCGTGAAACTTGTAGCTGCTTGTGATTTATATAGTGGACGCCTCGACAGGGCTAAAGAATTATGGGGAAATGACGTTTTTGTGACCAGGGACTACCGGAAGATTCTCGATCGAAATGATGTAGATGCAGTAATCGTAGCCACCCCGGATCACTGGCACAAAAGAATCAGCGTTGAAGCCCTGAAATCGGGGAAAGCAGTGTATTGTGAAAAACCCATGATGCAAAATTTTGAAGAAGGGTTTGAATTTATTAAAGCCCAGAAAGATTCAGACAAGGTACTGCAGGTTGGCAGCCAGGGACTTTCATCTCTGGGAAACGAAAAAGCCAAACAATTATATGAGGACGGTGCCATCGGGCAAATTGTAATGCTGGATATGTATAATGATCGCTATTCGGCACAGGGTGCCTGGCAATATCCAATTCCCCCCGATGCCAATCCGGATACAGTTGATTTTGACACATTTTTAGGCAGGGCGCCAAAAGTTCCTTACGAATTGGTCCGTTTTTTCCGGTGGAGGAATTACAAAGATTATGGAACAGGTGTCGCCGGCGACCTCTTTGTACATGCCTTTTCTACCCTGCATTTTATTCTTAGTTCAAATGGCCCGAATAGGGCACTTTCTACCGGGGGACTAAGATACTGGAAGGATGGAAGGGATGTACCTGATGTATCTATGACCTTATATGATTTCCCGGAAACAAAATCCCATGCAGCCTTCAACGCTGCTTTCAGGGTGAATTTCATCGCCGGAAACGGTGGAGGATACGATTTTCGTTTAATAGGTACTGAAGGTGATATGCAGGTAGGCTCAAACAGCGTGAAATTGATCCGCTCAAAACTGGGTATGAAACCCTCCGAATATGCTTTGATAGCATACACTGAAGAGAATCAGAAGAAAATTGTCGCTGAATATGACCAGAAATTTCCAGGAGATAGATCTTCAGAACTTAACATCGGTGAGTCAAACTATGAAGCTCCTGAAGATTATAAAGGGGGCCATTATGACCATTTTGATAATTTCTTTCAAGGGAGTGCGGGGAGAAAAGAAGATCATAGAAGATCCTACTTTTGGTATGCGTGCTGCAGGAGCCGCCCTATTAGCCAATGAAAGCTATTACCAAGGAAAACCCATCAAATGGGATCCTGAAGCAATGAAATTAATCCCGTAATGAAATTCGAAGAAATGAAAAAGTTACTTTTCTCTTTTTGCCTGATCTTAATATCAATTCTATCATTCGCGCAAGATAAACCCCTTAATGTAATTGTTTTTGGTGCCCATCCGGATGACTGCGATGCCGATGCCGGAGGCACGGCCATACTATATGCAAAAATGGGGCATAAGGTAAAATTTGTATCCCTTACCAATGGAGATGCGGGTCATTATGCCATGGGGGGAGGTGAGCTGGCAAAAATAAGGATTGCAGAAGCACAGGAAGCCGGGAAAAGATTTGGTGTGGAATATACAGTTCTTAATAACCATGACGGCGAGCTTATGCCCACACTGGAGAATCGTTTACAGGTTATCCGGGAAATCCGAAAATGGAATGCCGATATTGTCATTACACCAAGAACCAACGATTATCATCCCGATCACAGATATACAGCAATATTGGTACAGGATGCAGCTTATCTGGTCATTGTGCCAAATATTGCACCCGAAGTTCCTCCATTGAAAAGAAACCCGGTTTTTTTGTATGCAGCCGACAGATTCCAGAAACCAAATCCTTTTGAACCGGATATTGCCGTGATCATTGACGAGGTATTTGAACAGAAGATTTATGGAATGGCTGCTCATGAATCTCAACATTTCGATTGGCTGCCATGGACTTCCGGGAGATTGGACATGGTGCCGGAAGATGAGAAATCAAGATTGGAATTGTTGGCGAAATGGAGGCCATCTGCACCAAATGAATCCGTTAGGGAATGTTTGAAGGAATGGTACGGAGAAAACGCCGAAACAGCAAAACATGCTGAATCATTTGAAATTTGCGAGTATGGGAAACAGCCGAATCATACAGAGATACTCAGGTTGTTCCCGATGTTGAAGAAATAAGGCTTAAGCACAATAGGCCAAATCCATGGCTGAAATAGACCTGCGTTCCACCAATGATCCAGAATTGTTAACCAGTACATCAAAGGTCCCGAACAGATCTACAGCCTCATTTATGCAGCCTACAACCTCATCTTCATTCCTTAGATCAGCCTGAAGGCATGCTGCATTTTGCCCCCCTTCAATCGCCATTGCTTTCATCCGCTCCGGTTCTTCGGACGATCGGAAATAATGCATAAAAATATTGCATCCCGCCCTGATTAAATCTTTGGAGATGGCAGCCCCAATTCCTTGTGAGGTACCAGTCACCAATGCGTTTTTACCTTTTAAAGTGCCCATGAATTATTTCTTGAACATGAATGATTATCCTTTATTAGTTATGTGTTTCAAAAACCGGTCTGCCAGCAGATCCAATTCTCTGATCTGGCTTTCATCCAAGTCATTTTCAACATCTTTCTCCATCAGTTCTGTTACCTTTTCTTCCGCTACTTGTGTGAGGGTCCTGCTTCCAAGGGCCATCCAGTTTTCACGTACTTCCCGATTCAAAATATCCGGCAGAAAAAATTCATCCTGAAAATTCTCCAATGTATGATACTGGTCGAGGAAAGATCCAGAAATTCCAACCTCTCTTGATAGTTCAATGGCCAGTGTATCCTCGTTGACCTCAACACCCTTCAAATATCTTTTTACATAGGAGATGATCTCGTTATCAATAACAGCCTGCGAGGGTGAAAACGCAAGTTCTGATTCCAATTGCCCTACTGCCCAGATGTTAGAGACTCCACATTGAAGATGGGTAAGAAAACCACACATTTTCTCCATGGCTGCCTGGGAATCTGCACACATGGACTCTGTTGAGACCCAACTTGCAGAGGGGATACCATAATATCTGCCCATCATTGCAGATAAGCGGGCAAACAGATGATTTTCAGGTCCCCCGGTCACAGCGATACTATTCCGCATATCGAAAGTATGTGCCAGTCCCAGATTAAAAACACAGGGACGTCCCGGTTCCAGAAGCTGGTTGATAACAATCCCTGCAATAATTTCAGCTGTCCCCACAGCTGCGGAACCTGCCAGGGTAACGGGACCAGAAACACCAGCCATGGGTTCGCCATTGATAGTCACCGGTATTCCGAAACCTGCAGTTTTCCTAAAAATCTCCAGGGCCAGGTTCGTCCATCGAAGTGGGCCATGGGCTGTAAATCCAATGCTGAACCAGGGATAATCCCCTACTACTTTTTTCATCTCAACCATCATCTCCGAACCAGGCGGTGTAAAACATAGAACCCGTATATGTTTATTGGTATGTTCGGCCATTATGCGCAGTCCCACAACATCACAGGCTTTAGGAGGTATATCATCCAGGGCAAATCCAAAAACGCCATCCACATTCTCCAGCTGGTGAAGCAAACGTGCAGCTTCTGCCAAATCCTTCGAAGAGAATGGACGGGCCTGCTTGTTCTCTACCACTTTCATACCCGGGACAGACCAAATAACGGCTTCAGATGTTGCACTCGTTATTTTACCTCTTCCTTCCCTATTGGCAAATACAAACGATGCAGGTAACAGTGCAAGTTTTTCTTTAATCAGCCCTTCAGGGAACCGGATGACATTGGTAGAGCTGCCCTCTTTTGCTCCTGCTTTAAGGAGCAGCTCGCTTATTTCATCATGATCCAGCCGGATACCCGGATTATCAAGCAGATCCAGAGCCGCCACATGAACTTTTTCCGCAGTCTGCTTTTCAGGGATCATCATAACCATAGAAATATAGTTAACTATTACAATTTAGTCATTTAAAGTTAGTTGAAAAAATGGCTTATCATTTGCATCTGTAGATTAAAAAGCTGGTAATTTTATTGGATAAAATCAAATCAATCATGAACGATCTGGAAGCTTTAAGAAATCTTGTGCTTGCCCCTTATATCATGAAAGCAACTGCCCTGATCAAAGTAGAGCGAAAAGTTGGTGGCAACCAGTTCAGGCATAGTTTCTCTACCCTGGGGATCCTCCTTGATTATAAATATTACAATGACAGTGTATTGCTTAAAGCTTCCCTGCTTCATGACTTTCTTGAAGATCTGCCGGAAGCCCGAGTGGATGAGATCAGGTGGATTGATCATGATGGCCCACGCGTAGTTGATCTTGTTTTGGAAGTAACCAAACTGAAGAAAGAAACAAAAATCCAATACCTGCATAGGATACTTAGAACGGGTTCACAGAATGCTTTCATACTCAAATGTGCCGACCGGATAAGTAACCTGACTGATCTTCACAGAGACACCCACTCAGATCAGAAGATATCAGACTACCTTGATCAAACTGAAAAGTTTGTGATCCCAATGGCAAAACGGGTAAATGAGGATATGGTCCTTGAATTGGCAGATCTGGTTGCCAGGAGGAGAGAAATATTGAAGATGATAGGCAATGCAAGTGATGGTAGAACCATCATTTAATTTTAATTTAGTGCATCCTATGCTCATCAATGGTTTATGATTCCGGATTTTATACATTTGCGCTATGAATGAAATGTTGAATCGCATCCTAAATAATTGGACCATAGCAGGAAATACAACAAGGTCCGCCTGGATTATAGCATCGTCTGTAGTCCTCATAAGTATCCTGATCTATTTCATTACTTCCAGGGTCTTTCGAAGAATCGGAAGAAGATCACCAGATAATTTGATGGCTACTTGCCTGGCAAAAGTTCAAATATCCTGCACTGTTTCTCCTGCTGCTGATAGATTTTATAATCCTTCAGGGTTTATTTACCCCAGGGGAAAAAATCTCTGTATTTGCAGGTCATTTAATAAAATTGTCTTTTATCTTCATAATTACCTGGTTCTTAATCCGCTCAATTAATCTTTTCAGGGAAGTCATCCAGCGTCGATATGATATTTCCGAAAAGGATAACCTTAAAGCCAGAAAAATCTTTACACAATTCAGGGTCCTGGAAAACATAATAATTTTTATTGTGATCCTTGTCGCGATCGCCATTGCCTTGATGACCTTTGATGGCATCAGGCGCATTGGCGTAAGTTTGTTCGCATCTGCAGGTGTGGCAGGGATCATCATCGGTTTCTCTGCCCAAAAAATAATTGCATCGGTTCTGGCAGGTTTTCAGATCGCCATAACTCAGCCCATAAGGATTGATGATGTTGTTATCGTAGAAAACGAATGGGGGTGGATCGAAGAGATTACACTTACTTATGTCGTAGTGAGAATTTGGGATAAACGTCGATTGATCGTTCCATCTCCCTATTTCATTGAAAATCCATTCCAGAATTGGACACGAGTATCTGCTGATATTCTTGGAACTGTTTTTATTTATACAGATTATACAGTACCGGTGGATGAGTTACGAAATGAACTCACCAGCATACTTGAGGGAAGTGATCTCTGGGATGGTCAAACAAATGTCATGCAGGTTACGAATGCAAAAGAGCAAACACTTGAGATCCGTGCACTGATGAGTGCTGTAGATTCTCCCACTGCCTGGGATCTGCGTGTACTTGTCCGGGAGAAACTTATCAGCTTTCTCCAGTTAAAATACCCTGGAAGCCTACCAAGGACACGAATTGAAATGACTGATGGATCAGGAAATGAGGCGGTTTAACTCTTATCAAGTTTTACGTTGATGGCAGCAGGTCCCTTATGCCCCATGGTTACTTCGAAGCTTACTTTATTACCTTCAGTGATATCTTCGATAACATCATTTATATGTACAAAAACTGATTCCTTCGTTTCTAAATCCCGTATAAAACCAAAACCTTTTGAATCATTAAAAAAGGTTACTACTCCCTTTCTAATAGGATCCATTGGTATATTTTCACTTTGCGGGACACTAACTTCTATATCTTCTAATTTGACTTCCTCCTTTTTACTTGGATCAGGAGGTGTGGATGTTATATTGCCATCCGCATCCACATATGCAATCATGTCATCAAGGCCACCTTTTTTCTCGATTTCTTTCCTGGCCAGCCTCTTTTTCTCCTTCTCCTTCCTCTTCTTCTCTTTCCGGTTCCTTAATTCCTTCTTATTAAATGATTCTTGTGATCTACCCATATCAGATTTAAAATTTTAGCGAAGGTACGGTTTTCAATTGATATTACATGAAATCCTGGCTAATCGTTCAGGTAATCCTTGGCTTCAAGTTCAAGAGCATGAAGTGATAATATCACATCCCTGAAGAAATAGAGTGAGGATAGTAAAATCGACAAGATGGAAAGAATGAATAGTATGTAGCCCATGATCCTGAGATCATGCTCCCAAAGCGTCATGAAAAAAAGGACAGGTATTATAAGGCTGCTCGAAATAACACTTACCACCATGGCACCAATCGAAATCCTGAGAAACCGGCTACGCTGGTAGAGGATTTTAATCTCATATTCCTTTTCCAGCTTATGATTTGTATGGATATCATCTAACTCATGTACCAGCTGTCTGGTCCGGTCAATGGTTCTGCCAAGCCTGTTGGTAAAGGTCAGCAAAAGCAGTCCAACCCCCGATATAAGGGCAACAGGGGTGATACAGGCCTGTAGAAATTGAATGAAATTCTGGGTATAATTCATAAAACTAGTCTCCTATAGTCCGCAAAATTAAGAAAAAATATTCCTGATTTACAGCCTATATTCTTACTTTTGATCCTCTGGATTCCACCAGCCAGGATGGCCTCAAAAAAATTCACCTGCATGAGATTTCGTCATATCCACCTGATACTGTTAGCATTACTTCTATTCGATACGGCTTATTCTTTCCTGCAGCATTATCATGAACCCCTGGATGGAGATATGGCCGGCATAATCATGCCATCCGAAGCATGTCAGCCTTTGATGGAAGACCCGCTTGGACTCAATGTCCTTTTCAAGGACCAGGAATACAAGGACCCAAATCGCTTTTTTGCACACTGGTTTATGTCTAAATACTACAAAACCATCCCCTTCCTGTTACAATATATGGTTGATCCCATTACCAGCATCTACCTGGCCTCAGCCATAATGAAAATATTGATACAGGTGCTGATCATCTGGATGCTGGCATCTCTCATCAGCGGATCTAAAAATATCTTTAGCCGGGACTTTATCATTGCGGCATTCCTGGTCATGCCTATGATACAGGTCGGTGGTTCATATTATCTGGATATGGGCATCATAGACAGATCCATTACCTATGCGATGTTCTATGCGCTGCCATTGGGAATGCTACTGGTGTTTTTTTCTCCATTTTACAATGCAGCCCATGCTCAAAACAAGATCAAACTGAAGCTGGTCCCCGGTATTTTACTGATCTTACTGGCCCTTGTACTATCTCTGAATGGTCCACTTGTCCCTGGCCTGGTCCTGGTAACATGTTCCGGTGTATTAATCCATAAATGGCGGACCCGTTTTGTAAGGAGCAAAAAATCTACCCTGGCAGGGAGATCGATAGAAGCCCTCCATCAAATTCCCAGCGTTTATTTGTTTTATTTTGGGATCTTTATGGCACTTAGCCTGTACTCCTTGTACCTTACCCTAAACAATATTACTACTCTGGAAGACACACTTGCCATATCAGACCGATATCTTGGATTGCCAAAAGGTTTATTTCTCCAGCTAACTTCGAAACCGGGATTCATGTTCCTTTTTATGCTAATCGCACTGAATGTTTTTATCATCTTTAGGCAACAGGAAAGTGCCGGACGAAACTGGGTATTGCAAGTTTTTATATGGATTTCAATACTGAGTGTGGTATATATTGTATTGCTGCCCCTGGGCGGTTACAAACACTACCGGCCATATACCATCAGGAGAGATACTTTTGGACCGGTGACCCTGGCACTTATATACTTCTATGCATTATCTACCTATTACATCATCAAACAGGTCCAATTGAAGTACAAGTGGGCCTGGTATGTTGTACTTTCCGTATTCATCCTTATTTTTACAAATGCTGATATTAGCTCGCTGGACAGAAATGATTGTGAGAGAGAGGCACTGGAAACTCTCAGGGAATCAAATGAAGAAGTCACTCGGCTGAAAGATGATTGCACTGTCATGGGCTGGGAACCCATTCGTGATTATGGCAGCTCCGGCTTAAACGCCGAAATGCTGGAATTCTGGAGAGTAACTGAAGGGAAGAAACTTTACTACCAAGGCAGTGATCAAAAATAGGAATCTACAAGGTCCATGGCAGATTCTATGGCCTTATCCATATTGTAATATTCCCACTCTGCAAAGCGTCCGACAGGAAAAATATTGTAGTTCCTGAGTTTTGTCCGGACATGGTCAATATCTTCACGCACCCCCCTGGTTTGGATCACATAGGAATTGGGTTCATAATTCATGTCTAATACCTTCAGGTTCCCGGGTAATCCCTTGATTTCTTTTGCCATGGCCTCCCGAGAAACCTTCCCTGAAAATTCAACCGTACATGTTTTTCGTCCTTTGGGAGGATTGTTACTCGGACTAAAGTTCCCTGTATAAATGATTCTATGGGCCTGGGTCGAGGATTCAGGAAGATAAAGCCAGGAGAGATCTGTATCATCCGTTTCACAAAACAGGTTGCTGGTTCCATTGGAAGGCAGGTCACGAACTGATTTCAGAGATGATAACAGCTCGCGATCCTTAACCTCCAGTATCTTATGCAACAATCTGATATCACCGGTATAGACCAATCCGTCATATATATTGTCTTCAACCATTATCCTGTTTTCAGACGCTTCAATATATTCAACCGGGGTAGCATACCTGATATCCAGGTTTTCTGCCAGCCGGTCAGCCAGGAACTGGGAGCCTCCTTTGAGAGGATAGTAAAATGTACTATGAACCATTTCCGATTCTCCCTCCCGGGTGATATTTTTTGAGATTATTTCACGGTAATCCGGCATAGGCAGTTTGCCTTCCAGCCATTCGAGGGATATTTTGGCCAGGTCCGTGCGCCATATTTTCTGATTGTAGGGTTTGAAGTACACCTGATAGAGTGTTTCCCCAAAATTCCCTACCAGAAACTCTTCGAAATTTTTATATGAAAACGGGGCCTTATATCCCCTGCTTTGAAGAATCATTAACTCATGAATGATACGCTTCACTTTTCCGGGAGATAATTCATAAAGATGGTTTTCTATGGGGTATCCGACCAGTTGTCCGTTCATTAGGATTTTAGCATTTCTGTTGGCCTTGATGAATTCTTTATCCCGGTCAAATTTTGACCAGAACCAATTGGCGACCCTTTCTAATCTTTGTATTGAAAATATGCCCCCCTACCCGGTGAAACAATCCCCCTGAGACAATATCACATCTGATCAGTCCACCTGCTTTCTCTGAACCCTCAAATAGGGTAACGGCATGCCCTCTTTCTTCCAGCAACCTGGCAGCTGATAATCCTGAGATGCCGGTTCCAATCACTGCAATTTTCATCACTTATTTTTATTATTTGATCTTCAGGTAGTCCACCCTGTTGACCAATCTGCTAAAAGTATAAAAAATCAGGCACTTCAGTGAGTTCAGGATAGAGTTAAGATTGACATTGGGCGATGGAGCTTTATAATGAATGGGAACTTCCATGTACCTGGTTTTTTTTAAGAGGAAACGTAGCTCAGTCTGGTAAAAATGACCTGTCGATTTAAGATTAAGCTTAACAAACTTCTCTACGATTTCCCTGGTGAAACCCTGGTAGCCTGAGGTCATATCCCAGAGTTTCGTGCCCAGGCAGACATTCGCCAGTGCTGAGCCGGCCCTGGATAGAAATCGTCTTCTGATGTGAGAGTCGACGATAGATCCTCCATTGATAAACCGGCTGCCAAAAGCACATTCATTGCCTTCATTCAGAACCCTTAAAAACATAGGTAAAGCGTAGGGATCATGTGAAAGTCCTGCATCCATCTCTATGATCAAGTCATGCTTGTTCTCCAGGGCAGTATTATATCCTCTCATGTAGGCATCCACGACATTTCGGTTTTCCGGGGACCAAACAGTGGCAAAGCGATCATCTTCTTTACTAATCTTCTCGCATAGTGAACGGGTCTCATCCACCGATACTGTATCCACTACCATGTAAGCTTTCCCGCTCTGTAACCTGTCCATCATTTCTTTCAGCCTGGAAATCAGGGGGAGGAAGTGCTGTTCTTCGTTTGCCATCGGAATGATGACACACCAGTTGTCATTTAATAAATCCATCCAACATGAGTTAAGCCCTTAAAAGTAATACTTACTCAGGAAATAACAGCAAAAATAAATAACCGGGATACCTCAGTCCCGGATTGACAGTTTAATCATCACAGGTGATACCCTTGTCAACGGTTCAAGGTATATAAATACCTTCAATGCAAAGGAGGCTGGTAAAATCCTGGAAACTTACTTTTTCCTGAACGATGCCCGCATTAATGAAAAAAGGCTCCTCAGGCACGGTTTGGCCGGCAAATAATTCTGGCTTACATTTGGGTATCAAAGGATGATCCCTGATTAAACCCCTGGATCACAGCGGTAAAGTAAAAATTGTACCCTATGATTTTCAAGCAATTAGCAGTCTTGATATGCATCCTGCTAATCCAACAGGGAGTATATGCCCAACGGAATTTTTCCGAATCAGAAGTAACGAAACTGGTATTGTTAGGTACGGGAAACCCAAATCCCTCACCGGATCAATCAGGTTGTGCATTGGCCATTGTGGTCAATGATGTCCCTTATATAGTGGATTTTGGTCCGGGCTTGATCCGCAGGGCGGCTGCATTATCTCCTCGATATGGTGGCCATATTGAAGGATTGGATGTGAAACTTATAAAACGGGCCTTTCTGACTCATTTGCATTCTGATCATACCACCGGTTATCCGGACCTGATTCTGACACCATGGGTCATGGGCAGGGATGAACCACTTGAAGTTTACGGTCCGGCTGGAACCAGGGAGATGACAGAACACATCCTGCAAGCTTACAAGGAAGATATCAGGTACCGTTTATATGGTAGCGAACCTGCCAATGATGAGGGATGGCGGGTAAATTGTCATGAAATATTTAGAAGAGGGGCTCATTTACCAGGATGAACAAATCAAGGCAGAGGCATTCCGGGTGCCACATGGTAACCTGGCCAAATGCCTGGGGATTCCGTTTTTTTACCCCCGATAAGGTCATCGTTATTTCAGGCGATTCAGCTCCCTCTGAAAAGATCATTGAATATGCATCCGGGGCAGATATCCTCGTTCATGAGGTATACTCCCAGGCAGGTTTTGACAAAAAGAACGAATCCTGGAAATCATATCATGCCGCACATCATACATCTACCCTGGAACTTGCAGGAATTGCCGGCCGTGCTGATCCGGGACTGGTAATTCTTTATCATATCCTGTTCTGGGGAGCAAACGAAGAGGAATTGCTTGAAGAAATATCCGGCATATATGATGGGCAAGTTTTCGTGGGAAGGGACCTGGACATATATTAACTTTTTGTAAATCATACTATAATGAGATACATTACCATCATTGTAATATTGCTTATCAGCGGACTCAAAACAACTGGCCAGTCCCCGGGCAGAGCAAGGGACCATGGCATAGAGATCGGGGTTTTAGAGACCGGCAGATTTAATGCAATAACTGATGTTATCGGAGTGAAAGGTGGGCCATGTAACCTTGATAAGTGGAGATGAGATCAGAACCGGAGTTACTGCCATTCTGCCCCATACGGGCAATGTTTTCCAGCAAAAAGTACCTGCGGCTATATATATAGGGAACGGTTTCGGTAAACTAACCGGATACAGCCAGGTGGAGGAACTGGGAAATATTGAAACTCCCATAATACTGACCAATACACTGTCCGTACCCACTGCTGCAGATGCACTGATCAGTTATACACTTCAACAGCCAGGGAATGAGGAGGTCAGGTCGGTGAATCCCATCGTAGGCGAAACCAATGATGGCAGACTTAATGATATACGGGGCAGGCATATACGGGAAGAACATGTGATCGAAGCCATTGAGAGCGCTGCCGGCGGACCGGTCACCGAGGGTAATGTGGGGGCTGGGACCGGAACCGTTTGTTTCGGGTATAAGGGTGGGATCGGCACAGCCTCCCGTAAGATCCCTGAATCCCTTGGAGGTTTTACCATAGGAGTGCTGGTTCAGACAAACTTCGGAGGTATCCTGGAGATTGATGGAGTCCCTGTTGGAAAGGAACTTAATAAATATCCCTACAGAAATCTCATTGATTCCGACGCTGATGGTTCCTGCATGATTGTAGTTATTACAGATGCCCCCCTGGATGCAAGGAACCTTAAACGACTGGCAAAAAGGAGTTTCATGGGACTGGCAAAAACTGGCGGGATTGCTTCTAACGGAAGCGGGGATTATGTAATTGCCTGTTCAGCAGCAAAAGACAACCTGATACGGTATTCCGACAGTAACATTTTTCAGTTAAAGAAGGTTCTGCGGAACGATGCCATGACGCCATTATTTATGGCTGCCATTGAAGCCACGGAAGAAGCCATTATCAATTCCCTTTTTACGGCTAAAACCATGACAGGAAAGGACGGACGTGAGGTGAAAGCAATCCCGCTCAAACAGATACTGGAATTAATGGGAAATTAATAGCATTATTTATGCAAGCAATAGATTCAATCTACCTGCCCACCAGGCAGCAATGGCGTGAATGGTTACAGGAATGCCATGAAACCGAAACCGTTGTCTGGTTGGAATACTATAAAAAACATACCGGAAAACCATCCATACCCTATAATGATGCTGTGGAAGAAGCTCTCTGTTTCGGTTGGATAGACAGCACGGTCAGGAGAATTGACGAAGAAAGGTATATGCAGAAATTTACTCCCAGGAAAATGAAAAGCACCTGGTCGGTGTCAAATGTTATCAGGGTTGAGAAATTAATCAAACAGCGAAAAATGACAACGAAAGGCCTTGAGCTCTACCAGTATGCAAAAAAACAGAACCAACTGCCTGATCCCTCATTGAAAAAAGAAACAAGGCTGCCTGACATTCCCTCATGGTTCGGGGAGGCACTGGATAAGAATCCTGTCGCCAGAAGCCATTTTTACAAACTTGCCCCTTCCCACAAACGTAATTATCTAGGGTGGATTATGGGAGCCAAAAAGGCGGAAACGAAATTACGCAGGCTGGATGAAGCCATTGACCTGCTCTCAAAAGGTGAAAAACTGGGAATGAAATAGCCATTTTGGTGCCTGTCCATTTGCAAACCCATCATGGTATTTGTTTTTTTTTGTATTTTCGGAGCGGCATTTACTAAAACTCGGCTATGGCAAACAGTTCAGCAAACCTCAATGACCAGCAGAAATCCTGGAATTTTCTTGCAACCCTGTTTTATATCGTATGTCTTGTAGGACTTGCTTACCTATTCCGGCTCAAAGGAATCACCAAGGAAGATTTTACGCTTGGAGATATTGCCTTGCTATCCATCGCAACATACCGGCTTACCAGGATCCTTGTCTTTGATAAGATCTTTAAGTTTTTTCGGGATTTTTTAAAATCGAGAGAAAAACTTTATGTTTTTTTTGTGATCAGGGAGATCATTACCTGTCCCTGGTGCGCAGGCGTCTGGGTGGCCCTCATCATGTCAGCCCTTTATTATTTGGTCCCTTTTGGCGATATTTTCACCATCCTTCTGACCATTGCAGGGGTTGCCTCTTTCATAACCGTATCCGTAAATTTCATAGGATTATCAACCGAGGAAAAGCAACATAAGGTAAAGGAACTCAAGCAGGATTCTGACTATTCAAAACCCTGACAATTAATAAAGCTTTCCCTCATACCAGATTTTGATCGTGTTTACTCCAACGTTATATATGATAACGTTCCTGACCAGATCAAGGTCATTCACCATCTCATAAGAAACCAGCATTGGCTCACAATGCACATTGGCCTTTATCCTGTTATTGTTGTCAATGTATGCCACTGATTTCTCTGATATTTTGTAGAGCTTTGGAATATACTGTTCAATCTCAATAACACGTCCATCGCACCAGGTTTTCAGAAAGTTTTGATCCTCAAAAACCAACGTACTGTCTTTCAGGATATATTTATCCGGTGGAAAAGTGTGGATGGTGACCAGTTCTCCATTTTCAAAAATTTTAAAATCACCTTCCTGTGTTACATAAGCCATCATTTCATCTCCCATTTGAAAAGATTCCGGCCTGAATGCCTCCAAATCATAGAATTCTCCTTTGTAGAAAACCATAAATGCGTTTGTGGCCAGGTTCATAAAACCAACGATATCACGGCCGGCTTTGTAAATGGTCTCCTGCACATTCTGATCAACAATAATTACTTCACCTTTGTAGTATATCTTAAACTTATTATCAAAGGTGGTGATATATGCAAGGATGTTATCTCCAGACTGGTAGGACCTGATGGGCCATTGCAAAAGTCCGTCCTCAATGACCCGCGTCTGCCCGCTATGATATACTTTGAGTTGATGTTGTACCTCATCGTAAAAGGTGATAAGGCTATCTTCCACAATATATCCATTGGTATTGTTGCATAGCATTTTAACCTCTCCATCATCAAATACCTTGAGGACACTGTTGATGGCATATCCCATCAGGTAGTCTGTCACAATATATTCAGTAGGGCGGGTCCGTTCCAGTAACCTTGCAGAACCATTGTGATATACCATGAAGTCACCATGATAATTTACATAACCTACACAATTCCCTCCCACCTGGAAGGAGGTGAGTTTGTAGCTTTCAAGTTGTTTGGCTTCCCCATGGTCAAAAACAAAAAACCTGTCCATGTAATCTAAATAGGCAGCCAGATGTTGCGCAGGCAGGTCCCAGACTAACATCATCAGAAGGGGAAACAGGAAAAATACCTTTCTCATGGTAATCGCTTTGTTCGTATAAATATATGTATATTCTATTAACGCAACGATTCCGTTGATAAATTAGTCTAACCCAAAATTAATACTAGTACAGTTTTTTATATTTTTAGGCATTCTGTTATCCCTTACTTATGTCCAGTAAAGACTCCAATCCGAAATTACCTGTTAGAGTGATCCAATCATACCTGGATCTTTTAGAAGAAAGTGTCTGTTTGTATAACCTGGATGGAATGGTTGAATACTGCAATCCTGCTCATGTAAAGATGTTCGGTTACGCTTCTGATGAACTTATCGGACTGGCTTATAAGGACCTACCCTATATTTCCCCGGAATTTAATAAAATCAGCGACCGACTGCTGGAAAAGATCAAATCAGAGGGAGTACTAGAAGCCATTGAAACTCAAGTAAAAAGAAAAGACAACACAAATATCTGGATAGAAACAAAGGTTACCCTTCTGAGAAAAGATAAGAAACCTTTCGCCTTTCAAACAGTGACGAGAGACATCACCGAACGGATTGAAGCTGAACAGGATATACTCAAAAGTGCAACGGATATAAAACAACTGTTAGATGGTCTGTCAGATCCCTTACTGATACATATGATACCGGATAAGGGTCCCGGAAAAATCCTGGAATGCAATAAAAGTGCATGTGAGTTTTCGGGTTATTCCAGGAGTGAAATACTTGGTATGAGTATTGCCGATTTCAGAAACCCGGGTGAAGCAGGACCGGAAGATCAACATATTCAAAAGCTGATGACTGGCCAATCAGCTTTATTTGAACAAAATCTCCAATGCAAAGATGGCAGTTTGAAGGCAGCTGAAGTTCACAACCAGATCATTGATTACAATGGAGAAAAGGCCATCATGGCCATTATCAGGGATATCAGCCAGCGTAAGACGGAACAGAATGAATTGAAAATGCACCTGATGTTTGAACAGATTGTTTCAAAGACCAGCAGCCGCTTCCTCAACATACCGGACGACCAGATTGACAGGGGGATTGAAAACACCTTGCAGGAAGTAAGCGAATTCATTGGAGCCATTAGAGGGGCGATGTTCTTGATTACCGACCAGGGTAAAACAGTGTCTGTATCGCATGAATGGAGTTATGATCCTGCATTTTCCCAGATTGAAAGGGTTCAGAACCTGCCGATAGAAATGTTCAGCTTTAGCGCTGCAAAGTTACAGAATTTGGAAGATGTCATCATTAATACACCTGATGATGTGCCAGCGGCGGCAACCGGTGAAAAAACATGGATCAATACCTATGGATTTAGTGCGCTCTTTCTTGTGCCTATTATATCTGAAGACATCCTCGTCGGTACGCTGGGATTTTCTGGAGAACCCATGAAAAATCATAACTGGCCTGCACAGTATGGCAACATGCTCAGGTATATAGCCGCCATCCTGTATAATGCCATCTCCAGGAAAGATATGTACCAGAAGTTGCGTCGGACACAATTTACGCTGGACAATTATTCCGATTGTGTCTATTGGTTGGCTCCGGATATTCGGGTAATGGATGTAAATCCGTCTGCTTGCAGGATGCTGGGCTACACCCGTGAGGAAATGCTTACCATGCATGCCTATGATTTTGACTCTCAATTTCCGGTAGAGAAGAAAGAGTTGTTATGGGACCGGCTTAAAAATAGTGGCAACAGAACCGTGGAATCCATTCACAGGAAAAAAAATGGAGACACCATCCCTGTCGAGATTTCGGCCAGTCATATTGATTTTGAAGGAAGTGAATATGTTGTGTCATTCGTACGGGATATTACCGAAAGAAAAAACGCCGAACAGGCTATCCAGAGCAGCCAGGAGGAATACAAAAGCATCTTCGAGAATGTGGTTGATATTTTCTACGAGGCCAGCGTCGACGGAATACTGCTGAATGTCACACCATCTGTTGAACGCATAACAAAATATAAACGGGAAGACCTGATCGGAAAACCGATGGTCATCTTTTATTATGACCAGAAGGTCCGTGAACCATTATTAAAAGAGCTAAGTAAAAATGGATATATCAGGGATTATGAACTGGATGTCAGGGACATTGATGGTAGTCCGGTCCCCTGCAGCCTTACCAGCCGACTTATTTGTGATGAGAATGGGAAACCGGAGCGGATTGTCGGATCACTAGCCGATCTGCGGCACAGAAAAGCCGCTGAAACACAGATCAGGCAATTGTCTACCGCGCTGGAACAGAGTCCCGTTTCAGTAATTATTACCGATACCGAGACCAGAATCATATATGTCAACAATACCTTTATCCAGTTTTCAGGCATGGACCCCGACAAAGTCCTCGGTACCACACCATTTGAAATTACCCGTGGACAGATCCCAGTAAAAAATTACCAGGATCTTTGGGAGAAAGTCAGGACAGGTAAAATTTGGAAAGGAGAACTGGAATATGCCATGAAGGATGGTAGTAAGGTATGGCTTTCCATAACTGTCTCCCCAATATTCGATGAAAATGAGCAAGTTACCAATTTTGTCGGGATCCTGGAAGAAATCACCGAGCGCAAAATCTACGAACAGAACCTAAAACGGGCAAAAGAACAGGCAGAAAAGTCCGACCGGTTAAAATCTGCTTTCCTGGCCAATATGTCACATGAAATACGTACTCCCATGAATGCCATCCTGGGATTCTCATCTTTGCTGAAAGAAGAAGATGTCGACCAGGAGCAGAGCAATTATTACATAGATATCATCAATAGCAAGGGAAAGGACTTGATGCGGATCATCTCTGACATCATCGACATATCCCGGATTGAGGCAGGTGACCTGCTGGTGAGAGTTGAACCACTGGAGATATTCGAATTTATGAGGGATATTTATGAGGAATTTAAGGAAGATACCCAGATCAAAACCAGGCCAAACCTCCAATTCAGGCTTTATATTCCGGAACCTGAGCAGCCGGTGACAGTGAATACAGATCCTGCCAGACTTAAACAGGTTTTTGTCAACCTCATACATAATGCCATTAAATTTACACCTGACGGATATATTGAGATTGGATTCGACTTGCTTCCACAAAACCATATCAGGCTATTTGTAAGGGATACGGGTATTGGCATTGCACAAGAAAAACAAGAGCTCATTTTTGAGCGATTTCGGCAGATTGATGAATCTCATACCAGGGAGTTTGGTGGGACCGGGCTGGGACTGGCCATATGTAAGAACCTGGTGGAGAAAATGGGAAGCAAGCTTTTGGTTAAGTCCCTTGTAGGACAGGGATCTGATTTTCAGTTTACACTCAAGTATACACCTCCGAAAGAGCCTGCTCCGGAACTTGTTAAAGTGAAGAAGGAAAGGAAGAGTGATGCGAAAATGTCAAAACTTGACCTCAGTGGCAAAAAGATTCTGATAGTGGAGGATGATGGATCCTCATATCTCTTTCTTGAAACTCTGCTACGGAAGCATAATCCGGAAATCTTTTGGGCAAAAAGCGGACACCGTGCGATTGAAATACTGAAAAAAGAAAATGATTTTGACCTTGTCCTGATGGATATCAGGATGCCAGAAATGAATGGTATAGATACTACCCGAAAGATCAGGGAAACCTATCCTGATCTGCCCATCATCGCACAAACTGCATATGCACAAATATCTGACAGGAAAATGGTATTGGATTGCGGATGTAATGATTATATTTCCAAACCCATTGATGCAGCAGAACTAAATGCCAAACTCGCAAAACACCTAAAATAATAATTTCAAGAGGTTACAAGGTGGGCCGCACTGAGAAAGGAGACTCAAAGCATTACCAGCAGCGGATTATTTCTCTTCTCCGTTGATCAGGCTCCTGATCCTTTCAATCTGTTTCTGCTTATTTACCTCACGCAGGCTCCTTGCCGTTTGTGTGAAGTACTGGTGTCCAGAGATAAATTTCACCTGGAGCTTGTTCCAGTCATCGAATGAACCGATCTTGTCCTGTTCCTTCAACTCTTTGTAAAGGGTATTGGAAACGGGGATCATATCGCTCCGCCCCAGGTAATCCAGGTCGGCATCACAGATAATCTTCTCAAGGATGGTAGAAGGTTGGGGAGGCAGTTGAGTAGCCATGATGATGGTACAGATCTTATCAATCTGTTCCTCAATATATCCATACTTGGGTAAAAATTCCCTTGCCAGCTGGCATCCTAATTCCTCATGCCCGTCATAGCCAAGGGTATGTCCGGCATCGTGAAACAAGCCGGCTGTCTTCAATAACAATACCTCATCGTCGGTGCATCCCTCTGCCCAACCAATCAATTCCACTTCTGTGACCACATCAACCGTATGTTTCACATTATGATAGAAAAGGTACCGGGGCAGTTCCTTTTCCAGCTTATCAAGAATGATTTCCTGGATATCAGTGAACTGTATAAGTTTGAATTTGGTATCAAACTTCTCATTGGGTGTAAAGGGATCACCATCAACGCAATATTCCGGTTTAATTCCAACTACAGCAAACATTTCAAGGTCCCCCTTATACTTAACGGGAAGCCTTCCATAATACTCGCAAACAAAAAATTCCTTTACCAGCTCATAAGTCATTACTGAGATCAGGATTTTTCCAACTTCTCCTGACGATTCCATCCGGCTCGCAATATTAACCGTATCTCCCTTGATGTCATAGGTAATCTTTTTCTTTCCTGCTATTTCTGCTGTAACGGGACCGGTATGAATCCCAATCTTCAGATCCCAGATATCGTGGCCACTCCTATTCCTTACTTTTTCCAGGTACTGCTGCATATTTAATGCTGCCATCACAACCTCGATGGGGTTGGTAATGTTCTTGACAGGGATTCCGCCGGCACACATAAAAGAATCACCTATCGTTTTGATCTTATGAATGTTATTAAACTTCAGCAGCATGTCGAATTTGAAAAGGACGGTATCCAGTTCATCCATCAATTTTTCCGAATCCATGCTATCCGAAATCCTGGAGAATCCGTGGATATTGGAAAACAGGACTGTGGCCATTTTGAATTTCTGGCTATGTGGTCTTTCCAGTTCCTTTTCATCGGGCAGATCCCCTTTTTCCTTCATACTGGCCAAAACAAGCTTGAAATTCTCAAGCTTTGCCTGTAATTTCTCATGTTCCCTGCTAAGCTTATCATGCTGTTCAACCAGATCCTGGTTCTGCCTGACAAGTTTTGCTATCCTTTTTAATAATGCTTCATTATGCTGCACGGTAGCTTGCCCTTGTTATTCCCTGTAGTGACTTGATATCCTGTTACTACGCAGTGCTGATAAAAAGGTTCTTTTTCAATCCTGACAATTGTATTTTTACTACCTTGAAATCCAAATTTACCATCATGAGGAAAATGACCTTGTTCTCTGTATTTATCACTTGCTTTCTGATGCTTTCTGCTCAGAAAAACGATCCTACATTTACGGTCGCATTTTATAACGTGGAGAATCTCTTTGATCTTGAAGATCATCCCGGAACCCAGGATGGAGAATTTACACCTGAATCGGAGAAAGCCTGGGATATGGAGAAATACCAGAAAAAGCTTGATGATCTGTCCGCCGTCATCCGGGCCATAGATAAAGATGAGCTGCCAGAGATCATCGGACTCAGTGAAGTGGAAAACAAAAAGGTGCTGGACGATCTCATACAGACTAAAACGCTGAGAAAAGGCGAATATGGCATTGTACACTATGAAAGTCCGGATCTCAGAGGTATAGATTGCGCCCTGTTATACCGGATGCAGGATTTCCGGGTAATTTCAAGCCGCGCCATTCCTGTTAGCTTCCCCTTCGACTCAGCGGAAACCACCAGGGATATCCTGTACGTAGAAGGTACTACCAGGGATAATGAAAGATTGCATTTTTTTGTAAACCACTGGAGCTCAAGATGGGGCGGGGAAAAAGAATCCGAACCCAAAAGGATATTCTGTGCCGTGGCACTCCGCAAGGAAGTTGATGCCCTTTTAAATAAAGAAGCGGATGCCAAAATAATCGTCATGGGAGATCTCAATGACGAACCTACCAACAGGAGTGTTTTCGAAATGCTACTGGCCAATAATAAGAGGAAGAATGCAGGGGACAGGGAACTGTTCAACCTCATGTACGATATGCATAACATCCAGGGAGAGGGGAGTTATAATTACCGCGGAAACTGGAACATGCTCGACCACATCATCGTGAGTAAATCTGTCCTCCACATACACGGGGCTTACATTGCGACCATGAATCAGGCCGCATCCTGAAAGAGGATTTTATGATGTACCTGAATGAAGAAAATCAGCAATATGTACCTAACCGTACTTATGGTGGACCAGAATACTTTGGTGGCATAAGTGATCATTTACCTGTTTACGTTACGCTCACAAAGGATTAAAAGTTGGATTTTAAAATCACATCCGAATTTACACCTACGGGTGACCAGCCTCAGGCCATAGAAGAACTGGCTGCCGGTCTCAGGCGTGGTGATCCATTCCAGACCCTGCTCGGAGTGACGGGTTCAGGGAAAACCTTCACCATTGCCAATGTAATCCAGGATGTACAGAAACCCACCCTTGTGCTGAGTCATAACAAAACCCTGGCTGCCCAGCTATACGGAGAATTCAAACATTTTTTTCCTGAGAATGCTGTGGAATATTTTGTATCCTATTATGATTATTATCAGCCTGAAGCCTACCTTCCTGTTACAGATACTTATATTGAAAAGGATCTGTCAATCAATGATGAAATTGAGAAATTAAGGCTCAGTACGACCTCATCACTCCTTTCAGGCCGAAAAGATGTAATCGTTATTTCATCAGTATCTTGCCTTTACGGGATCGGGAATCCGGAAGATTTTTATGAAAATACCATCAAGCTGGAAAAGGGGCAGGTCATTGCCCGGAACCAATTTTTGCGAAGGCTGGTGGATAGTATGTATGCACGCAATGAGGTTGATTTCAAGAAAGGTACATTCAGGGTGAGGGGTGACCATGTCGACATCTACCTGGCTTACTCTGATCTGGGCTATCGCATTATTTTCTGGGGAGATGATATCGAAGAGATAGAAACCTTTGATCCCATCAATGGGAATACCCTGGAGAAGCTGGACCAGGCCATCATTTACCCGGCCAATATTTTTGTCACAACGAAGTACAGGATGCAGGCAGCCCTGAAGCAGATAGAGCAGGACATGTTCAAACAGGTTGATTTTTTTAAGGATATTGGCAAGGAGCAGGAGGCAAGGAGAATCTCAGAGCGTGTGAGCTATGATCTCGAAATGATCAGGGAACTGGGTTTTTGCCCAGGTATAGAAAATTACTCCAGGTATTTTGACGGACGCCTGCCTGGCACCCGCCCTTTCTGTTTGCTAGATTATTTCCCGGATGACTACCTCATTGTCGTTGATGAAAGCCATGTGTCCTTACCCCAGGTTCGGGCCATGTTCGGGGGTGATCATTCACGTAAGAAGAACCTGGTGGAATATGGATTCCGCCTGCCGGCAGCCATTGATAACAGGCCGCTGAAATTCGAAGAATTTGAAGAGCTGGTAAACCAGACCATTTACGTGAGTGCCACACCTGGTGATTATGAGTTGGGAAAATGTGAAGGAGTGATTGTGGAGCAGTTGATACGCCCAACCGGCTTGCTCGACCCGGTGATAGAAGTTCTGCCAAGCCTGAACCAGATCGACCACCTGCTGAGAGAGATCCACGACAGGGTTTCAAGGGATGAAAGAGTACTGGTTACTACCCTGACCAAACGGATGGCAGAAGAACTGACGAAATATCTTTCACGGCTGAGTGTACGTTGCCGGTATATTCATTCTGACATCGATACCCTCGAGAGGGTAGAGATTATGGATGGACTCCGAAAAGGAACTTTTGATGTTTTGATAGGCATCAATCTCCTCAGGGAAGGATTGGACCTTCCCGAGGTGTCCCTGGTGGCCATTCTGGATGCAGACAAGGAAGGATTTCTGCGCAGTGCAAGATCCCTCACCCAGACAGCCGGACGTGCTGCAAGGAATCTAAACGGCAAGGTGATCATGTATGCCGACAAGATGACTGATTCCATGAAAAAAACCATTGACGAGACCAACCGCCGGAGAGAGAAACAACTGGCCTACAACGAAGAACACAAAATAACTCCCCAGCAGATCGTCAAAACGACCAAATCCATCATGGGTCGACCAGTGGCTGAGATCACCGGTGAACAATATTATGTTGAACCACAGGGAACTGATTTGGCAGCCGACCCCCTGATCCAATATATGGATAAAGGGGCCCTTCAGAAAACCATAGCCAAAACCAAAAGGACCATGGAAAAGGCAGCTCGCGAACTGGATTTCATAGAGGCGGCCAGGCTGCGAGATGAAATGTTCAAGCTCCAGGAGATCATGGATAAAAAAGAATAATAATGACCGGTCCGGAATGCAAAAACCTTATCCGGCGTTTTAATGAATTGATTTGTTTTTTGCACCGAGAAAATAATCTACCGAATTTATCATGATATGCTGAAAACTTTCTGTTTCCCAATCTTCCAAATGCCCAAGTGAAGTATAAATAGCATCACCATACCTGTTCCTATTTATCCACAATACAGGTTCCGCCGGTTTCTCCGGAATGGTTCCAACCAGGAGCACCTGTGCATTGTCAGATTTCATCGGCCGGACTTCGTAAAGAGTACATAGACTGGAAAAGCCTTCCGGACTGACTCCTTTTAAAAGGGAATGGCTTTCCATGCCTGGAACAATCGACACTTCGGTCCCCTCCTGTATCCGGCCGTAATGACCATGGTAATTTCCCCCCAGGATTTCGTTATCAAATTCAGGCCAGTCCTCCAGCATGGATGAATCATCATCGCGTACATCAAAGGCGTGGTTGGCAGTACGAATGCCTAGTACAGGTTTTCCGCTGGTAACATAATCCTTGATCAGTGCCATTTTTTCGGGCGCCATGGCCCTTCTGCGGACAAAGAAAATCGCGAGATCAGCATCATTTAAGATTTGAAGGTTTTCAATGTTGTGACGTCCTTCTCCCCTCATGACCGGTTTACCAAGGGCGAATTCACAGTTTACATTTTTCGTAAGCAGGAGTTCATGTGCAAACTCGGGGAGCCTCTGATTGGCTCCATATTCACCCTCCGCAGTGACAAAAGCAATTACTTGACGGGTATCATTGTTAAACCTGAATTGTTTCTTACCGGTAAAATCACACGAAACCATGGTTGGGCAGACATACTTCTCAATGTATTCATGCATGAGGCTGTTTCCGGTAAAATGAGATACATTTGGCCAGGAATCTCCATCATACATGGTATCAGTCATATCCCTCATCAGTACGACATTCATCCCCAGCCGCCTCATATTACGCAGGCCAAAAGAACGGCCTATGACGCACATATTGGTATGAACACCGGCAAGGATAACGTTCCTGATGCCTTTTTTCATGAACATACTGCCAGCCTCAATGCCTGAATCTGTGATGAGATCGCCATCAACTATTTCAATGGATTCAATTTGCTTTGTCCACGCCGTTCGGATTTCACATTGTGGCTTATCATCGCATCCGCCCCCAGAGATTTCGAATGGCCATGCAGCATCTGTTTCGCTTTCAAGTATGCCATCACCCAGCTTTTTTTCAATGTTCTTAATTTTATACTTCTTCCCCAATTTTCTTGCAGGATGGCCTTTGTAATATTCCATACAGTCGCTCGGGGCATGCACAATCAATATCCCTTTTTCCCTGGCAATTGAAATGACATTATTCATAAACGGAGCCATTTCTGCAACCCTTCTAGTGGCTCCGGTGCACCAGTGCTTATCCCACATATCACATATAATGATAGCTGTTTCTTCACCCTTCCAATCCTGGATCTCGTTTATCATGATGAAAGCGCCTTCATCCAATTCAGACGGTATCCTTTTCTGTAGAGAAACTTTGATTATTTGACCTGTACCACTGGATTCAGCCTCTAAGGCAGGCAAAACCACAACCAAACACAATACGAGTAATGAAAAGTTCATAATTGTTTTTTTGTTCATCATCTTGCTATTAATATTTTAAAGTAAAATCTTATTGTCCTGCAGACTCCCTGCTCCAGATAAAAGAATTATCCATCAGCTCGCCATACTGATCTTGAAGAAGTTCCTTCATTCTTATAAACTCTTCTGGATGCTCTGCCGAGACATCATTAACTTCAGGGGAATCAGAAGACACCATGAATAAGATGTGATCCTCCAGGACAGACCCTTTTACCAGGGCTTCATTTTCTGTGTGTACATTACTGAGCCGGGGCAGTGTTGATCCTTCTGTATTCAATTTCGCCATGATTTTCCAGTCCCCGTCCCTCATCGCCACATAATGTTCATTCAATGCATTGTAATAGCACCAGAGCAAGGGTTTTGTCCGATTCACTTCCCCCCTGTTAAAAATGGCTGAAATATCCACACCATCCAGACGGTCCCGATCTGCCATATCCACCCCGGCCAGAGAACAAAAGGTAGGTAGAAAATCCAGTGAAGAAACCGGTGTGTCCAAAACAACACCTCCGTGTAAGCTCTCCGGCCAGGATATAATTCCCGGAACCCTGAAGCCAGCCTCATGGGTCCATAACTTCATCCCTTTCAGCCTCCCGGGCGAACCGTACGACCTGTATGCTGCTGTATACCTGTTTAAAGTTTCCGGGCCATTATCCGAAGTAAAGATAACCAGGGTGTTTTCCTCCTCCCCTAAGGCAACTATCCCATCCATCAATATCCCCACAGCCCTGTCAACGTTTGCAACATTGGCGAAATACTGTGCCTCATCATGGTTTTTGGCAACCCCCTCATATTGTTGTACCAGGTCCATCGGAGATGCTACTTTTTCATGTGGTTCGTGAAAACATACCTGCAGGTAGAAAGGTTTCTCCATATCGGCCCTGTTCAGCCAGTCAATGGCTTCTTTAACAATCAGCTGGCAGCTGAATCCCTGCATGGGCCCAACCTCCACGCCGTTTCGGACAAAATTCACGGGATTTTCATGATTGGGTAGGGCATTGTTCTGTGTGGCAAACCACCAGTCAAATCCGAAATCAGAGGGCTGGGCCTGGTCCGGACTGTTGAATTTGGCATTGCAGTGCCATTTTCCCACCAGGCAGGTCTGGTATCCTGCCGTTTTCAATAAAGCCGGGATGGTGGTCTCAGAAGCGCGCATATGAACCAGGTCACGGCCATCCTCCCTTTCATCCCTGGCCTCAGGGATCCAGTCAAAGACCCCTGCCCGGTTTGGACTTCGCCCAGTCAACAATCCGACCCTCGAAGGGGAACATACAGGTGCAGCCGAATAACAAGAACTCAGCCTGATACCGCCGGCGGCAAGTCCATCCAGGTTAGGCGTTTGAATATAAGGATGCCCGAAACATCCAAGATCACCGTATCCCAGGTCATCACAAAGTAAAACAATGATATTGGGAGGCGGATGCGTGGATTCCTGGGTACAAGTCACAAAAAAGCCCATTCCCGGGATGATGAATAAAAATAGCAGTGACCTTTTCCAAATTGATTTTTTCATAACATTTTTCAGTCATTAGATAAGTTTGATTCCACCTCAATTTTGACAGGTTGGCTTGTTTTAATGATCTTTCCATCTGCAAAATCAGCTTTCCCGTATCCATTCAGGAGAAAGCTTTTCAATGTTAATTCTCCGCTCAGTATGTTCAGGCTAACTGCTTTATTTTTCCCCTTATCCGCTATTTCTACCGTACCATATTGATACCCATTCGACCAGAAATACTTACCTATATTGGGATTAAACGACATATGCTGGTCAACGGCAGAATAATGGAACCCGGTCATGGCAAGAACGGCCGACCAGCTTGCCATTGCTCTTCCATAATGATGGCCGCATTCTGCTTCATCGAAAGGACTTCTTTTTATCCCATCATACCGGTTACGAATATTCCGGATGCATTTAAGTCCATCTTCTTCCAATCCTTCATACAACATCCCAACCGCCGCCGTATACTCAAATCCCGTCATGACTTCAGTAAAATAGGGAAAGGGATTTACCGGCCTGGTATAAGGATAACTCGCCATTAACAGTGCAGCCTCATTACCCAGTGCATAGCTCCTGAAACAATTGAAATGGTCACTCAGGTTGTCCTTGTAATTATATTTCATGATACTGTTGAGTGTGGCTTTCAGGTTTGCGGGATCAACCAGGTATCCCAGACCGCATACATGCGCCACATATTGTCCCACAAGCTGGTCAACAAGGCAACCTTCCCCAAGCTGGTAGTCAGGATCAAGCTGATTATCACCTCCCATCCCGACAACCAGGTTTGGATGAATATCGTCCATATTTTCAGGCAACTGTATCTGATGAATATAATACTCCCCGTTAAACAGGTTTTCATCCAGCCATTTACTGCCATTCTCAAATAATTCATGACATAACGCTGCAAACTCTTCCTCCCCCTCATGCCTGGCCATTTCTTCAACAGCCCTCAGAGCTCCCAGATACCATATTCCCATCTGAGGATTTGGACCAAAATATTCTACATCCATTGTATTGTGCTGTACTCCCTCCATCACACCATCCATGTTGGCATCCCATCCTCCGGGAATCCAGCAAAACTGAATTGCTTTCTTAACATTGGGATAGAGATTATGTAGCATTTTTTCATCTCCGGACAGCTGCCAGTCACGATACATTTTCATAATGGCTCCCATTTGTCCGTCCGCAGCTGCCCGTCCAAAGGCTTGGGCATTATCCAGTGGGAGGCGTACCCTGAAATTCATCAGGCCATCCGGCTGGGTCGCCAGTCCAAATTCAATATCCCTTTTCTTCTGAGCCAGTTCCCCAAATAAATATCCCGTAGCATGTTCATAATTCCAAACATGCGTACATGAACCAAAACAACAGCCGGTATTATCGTTACACCCTTCCCATGTATAAAAATAGCCATCTTCCGTCCGGAAACATGTCTGGGTTCTCAAGGTACTGATATTAAATAATGCAGCTTCTTTCACAACTTCTGGCAGATCGGCATCAATGAATGCATTTACAAACTCAAGGGTTTGGTCCTCAAGACCCTTTTTCTCCGGTAAGGTTTTGCTAATAACATCCCAAGCATCCTTATACTCTGTTGCATAATAATTCTTAAGTATTGATTCGGACCAGGCCACCCGGTTTGGAAAATGCCAGGCAATCACAAAATCAATTCCCCTTTTTTCTCCAGGAGAAAGTTTGATTTTTGATGCCAGCGATGCCATTGGTTTATCTTCTCCCGATGAGGGACGCTCATCAAGCATCCCGTCTTCACTGAAATCATCCCAGAAATCAAGTACAGATGATCCCCAGTGTTGTTTCTTCCAATGGGTGCGGTAGCTTACTTTCTCAGTAGCGGTGGTGCTTATGGCTATGGTCCCCCATTGTTCGGCTTCCTTATCAACGCCTTCAGACATCAGGAAAATCCCCTTCAGGTTCTGATCTTCACGGTATATATTTTTGTTTTCTGCAGATATCCCAAATTTACCATCATCACCAATAAAATTTTGTAAGGAAAAACAGATGGAAGCATCCAGATCATGCGCCGTATTGTTGATCAACTCAAACTCGAGAAAGGCAATAGGAATACCACTTTTTTGTGCATCTGCCGGAACAAGCGGGTTGAATCCTTTTATTTTTACACTGACAGGTAATTCGGAATGGTGCAGGTTCACCTGTCCAAAGGGATAGGCTGCATCAAAAGTGCTTTCTTCAAACCTTGGCATACCATGATTGGTAATGCTATAAACGCCACGCTCACCTTCATATTCATAGCTGGGAACCGGGCCCTCCAGCAGCCGGGTGTCCTTTTGATCCTGTCCTTCCGTAAAAAGAACGAAAGATGGAGCAATTTCAAACCTTGGACCAGGATTATAACCTTTTGCAGGACGGTTCATGATTTCCCAGTCCATCAGGTTTCCACGACCTCCCAGTGATACCGTACCGGTTCCGATGCCACCGAGAGGGAGGGCAATCCTGTCCACATGATCCCTGTCATAATGCTTGAGAACAGGCCATTGGCCAGGCAGTTTGCCTGTTTGTGAATCATCCTGACAGGCCCATGTCAGAGATAGGATCAACATCATACAGGAGGTCCAACTGACTCTTTTGAGCTGCTTTTCTGAAATTTTCTGTGTTTTCATATCTTGTTTTTAACACTAAACAAGATAAAAAAAACCGCCCTAGTTTGAACTAAGACGGTTTCTAAATAATTTCGTTGATATATCTACCCGAGATATGTTTTCAGGAGTTTGCTTCGTGAGGTATGCCGGAGTCTGCGAATGGCTTTTTCCTTAATCTGCCTGACACGTTCACGGGTAAGTCCAAATTGCTCCCCTATTTCTTCAAGGGTCATTTCCTGTATCCCTATACCGAAAAACAGCTTGATGATATCACGTTCCCGTTCAGTAAGGGTGGCCAATGCCCGGTCAATTTCCCTGGTCAATGATTCATTCAATAATGCCTTGTCGGCATTTGGTGAGTCATTATTGGGTAATACATCCAGCAAACTGTTGTCTTCCCCATCCACAAAAGGAGCATCCACAGAGACATGCCTTCCGGAAACCCTGAGGGTATCAGAGACTTTTTCCTTGGGAAGTTCGAGTACCTCGGCAAGTTCTTCCGGTGAGGGAGTCCTTTCAAACTCCTGCTCAAATTTGGAGAAAGCCTTGTTTATTTTGTTTAATGAACCTACCTGGTTAAGGGGTAAGCGTACAATCCTCGATTGCTCTGCCAATGCCTGCAGGATGGATTGCCTGATCCACCATACAGCGTAGGAGATGAATTTAAATCCTCTGGTCTCATCAAACTTCTCAGCTGCCTTGATCAGTCCCAGGTTACCCTCATTAATCAAATCAGGCAGGCTGAGTCCCTGGTTCTGGTATTGCTTGGCAACAGACACCACGAATCTTAGGTTCGCACGTGTTAGCTTCTCCAATGCTGTCCGATCCCCCTTCTTAATCCGCTGTGCTAGTTCAACCTCTTCCTCAACAGTGATCAGCTCCTCTTTCCCTATTTCTTGCAAATACTTGTCAAGGGAGGCGCTTTCCCGGTTGGTGATGGATTTTGTGATTTTTAATTGTCTCATTATAACTCCTCAAATAAAACTTCTGCGAAAATAGACCCTTTTCTAACTTGAGTCAATATAAATAACATCTTTTTAACGTATGTTGTACAAATAATATTTACCTGTAGAACAAATATTTAGTCGGAAACATTATACCCTGACCTGTACACAAAACATTTCTCCATTCTTCTTCCATGAAGGAGAACCGGTTAAACGGGATGGCATGGGAGTTAAATTCCAAATTTGCCAGCAGGCAAGAATCCGATTGAATTGACAAAGTTACAATTCAATTGCATAATATGCAATGGAACCATCAGGATAAATTCCCTCGATATAAATTCCGTCCTCCGATCCTTCCACAATACTTTTTATATCATTGGGCTTATTAACAGCATGATTATTGATTTCTGTAATGATGAATCCTTCCTTAATCCCTTTACTGCGGAATTTTCCACTATTCACATCCACAACCCTTACGCCGTTGTTTATGCCAAGGTTACGTTTCTCTAATGATGATAATTCTTCAAAACTTACCCCAAATGCAGAGACAGCTTCCTGCCTCTCAACGATACCGGTTCCACCTTCCAGGTTCCTCAACACCACATCCATCTGTATGGCCCGGTTCTTTCGGTTAATCGCTACGCTGATCTTATCATTCGGGCGATAGCGGCTCACCTGTTCCTGCAATTCCGCAGGACTGTTTACCATGACTCCATTGATTGCTGTGATTATATCATTTATCTCAATTCCTGCATCAATGGCTGCTCCGTTCTGTCTTCGGCCTGTTACTAGAACGCCGGCGATCTCATCTATATTGTTTTCCTTTGCAGCATCAGCATCCAGCTCTACGATAACCACTCCAAGGACAGCTCGCTGCACAGTGCCATATTCTATGACATCTTCGACAACTTTCTTGACAATACTTACAGGAATGGCAAAAGAATAACCGGTGAATGCACCGGTCCTGGATGCAATGGCGGCATTGATACCCACCAGGTCACCATCTGTATTCACCAGGGCACCCCCGCTATTCCCAGGATTTACGGCTGCATCTGTTTGTATAAATGACTCTATTGATAATTCCTCACCAAGAATGCCGATGTTTCTGGCTTTAGCGCTTACAATACCTGCAGTAACTGTGGATGTCAGGTTATAAGGATTCCCTACTGCCAGCACCCATTCTCCCAATCTGAGATGATCTGAATTCCCAAATCTTAAAAAAGGCAGTCCATTTTCCTTGATCTTCAGCACTGCCAGGTCTGTGCTTGGATCAGTTCCCAATATTTCTGCATTAAAAGACCGCTTGTCATTCAATATGACTTCCACTTCTTCTGATCCTTCAATGACATGATTGTTTGTAACAATGTAACCGTCAGAGGTAAGTATGACTCCAGAACCATATCCCAGAACAGGCTTCTGTTCCACATCATCACGATAGCCAAAAAATAAATCATAGAAGGGATTCCCTGAAGATTCCCTGAAGGCTTTGGTTTTTACATGTACTACAGCGTCCACTGAGGATTCGGCAGCCACTATAAAATTAGTTGGCGCAACGGATTCTGCCGGGGGCAGATTCACATATTGCATCCCAGGTGTTTCCTGTACAATATAGGTAGGCTCCTTTTGATCGATGGCTGTATATATAACTACTGCTGCTATTCCTCCTGCAATGGCCAGCAACATGGAACCGAAGAATCTTTTTGCATTCATATCTCTGTGTCTTATGTAGTGATAACAAATTATATCCGAAAGGGTTCACCATCAAAAAACATGCCTTCCTTAATATGCATCAAAATTACAAATTCAAAACGATTGAGAATTTCTATTGTTACAAATACTTGCTATTTTTAAAGATATTTAACAAAAAAAAAGATTGGAATCCGGATTTTCTAAATATCATGGCACAGGAAACGACTTTATCATGATTGATGACAGGGATGAAACCTTTCCCATGGACAAGGAATTTTTCATAAGCCATCTTTGTGACCGTCGTTTTGGTATCGGAGCAGACGGACTCATCCTGATACGTGAACACCCCGATTTGGACTTTAACATGGTCTATTTTAATGCTGATGGAAAAGAAGGTAGCATGTGCGGGAATGGTGGAAGATGTGCCGTGGCATTTGCCCATAAACTGGGTATGTGTGATGCCACTGCCAAGTTTCGGGCAGTAGACGGGGTTCATGAGGCAGAGCTTGTGAGGCCGGATCATGTCCGCTTGCATATGCAGCCTGTATCGGGTGTCATGCGGCAAAAGAATCATTACCTCGTGGATACAGGATCCCCACATTATTGTCTTTTTGCCGGGGGATTGAAAGATATGGATGTCTATCATTCCGGGCGGATGATCCGGTACAGTGATGATTTCAAGGAACAAGGCATCAATGTGAATTTTATTCAGAAGGAAGCAGAAACCCTGTTTGTGCGAACCTATGAGAGGGGTGTAGAGAATGAAACATATTCATGTGGGACAGGCGTGGTGGCATCTGCCATCTGTGCAGCCCTGCATGACAAAACTGACAAAACGGCATTCCGGGTCAGGACCCTCGGGGGAGAATTAACTGTGACTTTTAAAAAGACAGGCCCGGATACGTTCGAAGATATTATACTCGAGGGACCGGCCACCTTTGTTTTTTCCGGAACTTTGTCCAAATAATTACCAGCTATGAAAAGATTATTCATTGCTCTGTTCATAAGCGGATCAATGTGCTGTGGTTTTTTCTTAAAAATTTTACACTATCCATAAATGACACCGGCTTACCTGCAACCACTGATCAGGCAATACGAGAATAACCGAGATCCGGTACGTGCCGCCCAGATGAAAAAATACATGAAGGACAATTTCGACTTCTATGGGATTGGGACACCTGCCAGGAGAGGCATGATGTCTTCCCATATTAAGGAATTCGGCCTGCCAGACTGGAGCATTATTGAAGAAATCACCCGCCACCTTTGGAAGATGGAAGAACGCGAGTGCCAGTCCACCGTCATTGACCTCCTGAACCGGATGAAAAAGAATCTTGGCCAGAATGAACTCCCTCTTTTGGAATACCTGATCACTACAAAATCCTGGTGGGATACGGTAGACGGCCTGGCCGGCTGGCTTGTCGGAGACATAATGAAAAAGTACCCGGAACAGATCAAGCCTACAACAGGGAGGTGGATGGACTCCGGGAATATCTGGCTGCAACGCTCCTGCCTCCTTTTCCAGCTAAAATACAAAAAAGACACTGACCTGGACCTGATGGTTGGATTCATTGAAAAATTATCCCATCATAGAAGCTTCTGGATTCGTAAAGCCATAGGCTGGGTCCTCCGGGAATATTCCAAAACCGATCCGCAAACCGTCCGGCAATACGTCGATGCACACCCCGAACTCTCTGGCCTGAGCAGGCGAGAGGCTTTGAAAGTTATCAACCGGACCTGACTGGCCAATTCATTCGCCAGTACAGAGGAATCCACAATCCGGTTCCCTTGGCATACGTAATCAAAAATTCATGTAACCTAGAATGAATTTCATACGTATGATACTACAACTAACAAAATCAAGAAATTTTCAGCGAACCTCTAAAATTATAAAACCTATGAAAGATGTAATGGAATATAAAGATTTCGTTGGCTCAGTGCGATATAGTGCCGTAGATGATATTTGTTATGGCAAGTTAGAAGGCATTGAGGACTTAATAGTTTTTGAAGGAGATAGTGTGAAAGAGTTGAACTCAGCTTTTAAACGAGCAGTGGAAGATTACCAGGAACATGTAAAAAAGCTTGCAAACAGGGAACTTCATAAATAATAAAGTTTTTATGTCAGGCTAGATCATGTCTGAGATAGTCTCATCCTGCTATTTATTTCGTTTGAAATTTACCAATAGCTGCAGGCATATAAAAAAAGGCACCTCAATTTGCGTTTACTGGCGCAAATTTCAGTGCCGTTTTTATTATGCCTCTGCCTTAAGTAGTTCAGGCAGAATTATACGTCAATATTTGCATACTTAGCATGTGTCTCGATGAATTCTCTCCTTGGAGGCACATCATCGCCCATCAACATGGAAAAGATCCTGTCTGCTTCTGCAGCACTCTCAATAGTCACCTGTCTGAGAGTCCGGTTCTCCGGGTTCATGGTGGTCTCCCATAACTGTTCGGCATTCATCTCACCAAGACCTTTGTAACGCTGAATATGTATCCCGCTTTCACTGCCATTCTTGCTAAGCTCCTTAACGGTTTGCTCTCTTTCTTCTTCAGTCCAGCAATACTTCTCAAACTTACCTTTCCTGATCAGGTAGAAGGGGGGGGTGGCTATGTAGAGATATCCCGCTTTTATCAGTTCGGTCATATAACGGAAAAAGAAAGTCATGATAAGTGTGGTTATATGGCTTCCGTCTACATCGGCATCTGTCATGATGATGATCTTGTGGTAGCGGATCCCTTCCAGGTTCAGTGCCTTGCTATCTTCCTCGGTTCCAATACTCACTCCCAGCGCAATAAATATGTTCTTTATTTCCTCATTCTCAAAGATCTTATGCTGCATGGCCTTTTCAACATTCAGGATTTTTCCCCGCAAGGGCATGATGGCCTGAAAATGTCTATCACGGCCCTGTTTGGCAGTTCCTCCTGCTGAATCACCCTCTACCAGGTACAATTCGGAATTAGCCGGGTCTTTCTCTGCACAATCCGCAAGCTTGCCAGGTAAGCCGGCCCCTGAAAGTACATTTTTACGTTGCACCAGTTCCCTCGCCTTACGGGCAGCATGGCGCGCTGTAGCAGCCAGGATCACTTTTTGTACTATGGTCCTGGCATCCTTGGGATTTTCCTCCAGGAAATTGGCCAGTTCTGCAGAAATGGCCTGGTCAACTGCACCCATCACCTCGGAATTCCCGAGTTTTGTCTTTGTTTGTCCCTCAAACTGGGGTTCCTGCACCTTTACAGAAATGACAGCAGTTAATCCTTCCCTGAAATCATCTCCAGATATATCAAACTTCATTTTGGCAAGCATGCCCGACTTTTCAGCATAGGATTTCAATGTTCTGGTCAATCCCCTGCGGAAACCAGCCAGGTGAGTCCCACCTTCAATGGTATTGATATTGTTCACGTAGGAATGAACATTTTCACTGAAGGAAGTATTGTACTGCAGGGCAATCTCAACGGGAACATCATTCTTTTCTGTCTCAATCTCAATGATCTTCTCTGTCAATTTCTCCCGGTTGGCATCCAGCAGCTCTACAAATTCGCTTAAACCTCGCTCGGAATAAAATTGCTCACTTCTGTACTTGCCATTGCCATTCCCGTTACCATTTTCCTCCTTCTCCCTCATATCCGTGATGCCCAGCTGAATTCCCTTATTAAGATAAGCCAGCTCACGCAACCTGGAAGCCAGGATCTCAAAATTAAAATCGGTGGTAATAAATATCGTGTCGTCAGGATCAAAGGTGATGATGGTACCGGTTTTTTCCGTTTTCCCAATAGATCTAACATCGGCTAAGGGTTTGCCCTTCTCATATTCCTGCAGATAAACCTGGCCTTCCCTGTGCACTTCTGCACGTAAATTTTTAGAGAGGGCATTTACACAGGAAACTCCAACGCCATGAAGTCCTCCAGAAACCTTATAACTGTCCTTATTAAACTTACCTCCGGCGTGGAGTACCGTCATAACCACCTCCAGCGCTGATCTTTGCTCTTTTTCATGAATATCGATAGGGATCCCCCGTCCATTGTCAGTAACAGTAACAGTATTATTCTCGTTAATGACCACATCTATCTTATCGCAATATCCGACCAGGGCCTCATCTATAGAATTGTCTATAACTTCGTACACCAGGTGATGAAGCCCTTTTGTACTGATATCTCCGATATACATGGCAGGCCTTTTCCTGACTGCCTCCAATCCTTCCAGCACCTGTATGCTCTCTGCTGAATACTCAGCATTGCCGTTCTCAGGATTGGGTTTCAAATTCTCGTCTACTTTATCCTTCTCTTTCATAGTCCATCATTTAATTATCCTCTTGCCTCTGGGCATAAAACAGGCCTTATTTTATCTTAAATTGACCGGAAAAACAGGGTGATTTCTTGCCATTAATCTGCTGTCTTCTCAGAAGTCTATAAGGGCTAGGTTAGATTCGTGCTCAGGGTCGTATAATATTCGAATTAAATACTTATATTTCAGTGCTTTATAAAACAGGACTAAAATATCCTTTTTACGCTACAAATATACGAAAAAAATACCACTTTTAATGCTTTAAACTCCCTAAAAACCAGGTCGTTTATCAACACAAAATTAACACGGTTTCAGGTGGTCAGAGAGCATAGGTAAATCCAGCCATGACATTGAATCCGATAGCCGGGTACTGGTTCCAGAAATAATTCCTGGCTCCCAGGATATTATTCAGACGCAGGAAGGCAGAAAGCAGCTTGGTATAACGGTATTCTAAGCCCAGGTTCAGGTCCACAAATCCCTTCAGGCTGATCATTTCGGCATCCAGGGGGGTACCGGGAGCAAATCGTTCTCCCATATAATTAAGGCTTGCCTCCAGCAGGATCTTGTTTCTCAGGTTATACCCGGTGGCAAATGAAGCAGTTATTTCCGGTTTATGCCATGGCTTTTCAAAGTTATCAAGGTCATACTGGTCATATCCTCCAAGCAGCAGGAAACTTAGCCTGTCTGATGGCTGTATCAGCAATTCTCCACGAATTGTAGTCAGTTTTAAGTTATCATATGTGACCACGAATGTATTGCCAAGGACAGTGCTGGTATCATTGACATAAAAAGGCATCTTGCTAACCATTGAATAACTGGCACTGATATCATAGGAAACGGCCTGGCTGAGGCTTCCCTTAAGCCCAACATAGCCTCTGAGGTTATGGCTGGTATTCGATACCTTGAGTCCGGGTGTGATATACATATTCTCGTCAATGACACTACGGTAATTGTTAACCTGAAGCTTTCCGTCGACGCCCAGGTATGGAACCAAAATACCCCTGACCACGCCGATCTGCAGGTAAGCATCCGGATAAAAATGGGGTGATACCTCATCCCCCCTTATATCAGCGAGCAATTCTACGGCTACCCGGTATGTGAAATCCGCGGTGGTCTTGCCCAACCAGGGCTTGGCGGAGACAACCGTATTATTAATGGAATCAATGCTCAGGCTGGTCCTGTAATAATCCCCCACCAGTCCGAGTCCCAAAGTATTGCCCGACCTGAAACGTTTGTTCACATCTGCACCAATAAGGAAGGCATGCTCATTGTTCTTATGCTTATCGTTGGTATAGTTATAATCCAGCGTCCAGGTATAATTCAGGTGGCTGGAATCTTTGTGTGTGGAACCCATTTTTACCTTTCCGTCAAGTTTCAAGTAATGCTGCTTGATATCATCAACGTTAAGGCTTGTATCAATTGATGTATGGTATCCGTAAAAATTAACACCATCCCAGGCCCCTTTAAAATTACCTGCCAGATAAGCCTTATTAAATATTTTCTTGCCGTATAAATTCCCTGAATTCTCAAAATATCCAGGGGATACTTTCTGATCATTGTCGAGTTTGATCTTACCGTTTATTGAATAATGCTGCAAGGCAATTCCCCACTGGCTTTTCTTTGAGCGGATGGAGTTGATCCTGAGTTCTCCCATGGGCATCAGGTAATTACCAAAACCTATTTTCAGGTAGCTTTTGTATAATTTTTTCAAGGGTACGCCGACCAGTTTAGCTGGACTAATAGGGCGTACGTGGAAGGCGGTCTCGAATTTCCTTGGCTCAATTGAATAGTTGAAATCCGGACGGATGCTGATAGAGTCACTTACCCTGGGCAGGACATTGATCTTGAATGCATCCGAAAGACTGGGTTCGTAAGGTTTGACAACAACAATCTCCTTGTTCATTTCATCCTGGGCCATTATCACGCCCGTTTTTCCCATCAGCAAAATGACCGCTACGAAAGTGATTATATGTTTTATGACTGAACTATCCATATCAATTGTTTTCTCCCATTTCAATCTCTATGTCCTCTTCTGCATCCTCTCCCTGTTGAGCATCCTGCCGCTTTTGTATAGCTGCTTTCTTCCTGCGTGCCTGGTCAAGTATCCCATCATCTGTTTCTTCGTAATAATCGATGATACTTTCCAAGGTCTGGATGGCCTGGAATTCATCTTCTCGGACCAGGTATATATCCGAAAGGAGAATGAAGGATTTTGCCATCCAATACTGGTGTGGGGTATTCTTATCAATAAAATCAAAGATCTCATCCTCTGCTCGCTGGTATTCTTTCCTGATGTAGAGAATCTCTGCCACCCGGTATTTGGATTCCGCCCCCTCAATGCTGCTTACCTCCTGGGCCACAGTTTCAAATTCAGCCTGGGCCAGGGCAAATCTGTCCTGCTCTATGAAGGATTTGCCAATTTTGAAATGCGCCTCACGTACAAGCTCATCTGAAAGTTTTTCTTCGCGAAGGACCACCCTGGCCGCATCAATGGTATTCCCGAACTCATTCAGCAGGTAATAGCATCGCATCTTTCCGATGTGTGCCTCCGTGATATTACCCTTTACCTCAGCGATGTCCTCAAGCATCAGGTAGTCTTCCAGGGCAGCAGCATAGTCCTGGTAATCAAAATAGATGCGTGAAGCAGTTAACAATGCAGGTTCTGTGAAAACATTCCTTGGGCTTTCAGTAATAAAGTCAAGAGATTCCAGGGCGGCTTGGTGTTCCCCGGCTTTGAGCTGGCATTCAGCCTTGTAGAAATGGGCGTTGATCAGGTAAGCCCCTGTTTCAAAATCATTGATATAATCACGGAAACTGCTGATTGCCTCATCGCAGTCACCGCTCATATAGATGTTCTCGGCAACCATGTAAGACAGAGAGTCCTGTTCATTGCGTGAAATATTTATGTCCCTGCCCAGAGATTCTACGTAGGCAAAGTATTCATCCACCTGGTTGTTCTCCACATAGACATTCTTGATCCCCAGCAGAGCATTGTTTGCCTCCGGAGTGATGGGGAAATTTGCCACAACCTTCTTGTAATATTCAAGGGACTTGTCTGAATTGTTTTTATTGTAATATATCAATCCGAGCTGAACCAAGGATTTCGGCACATAGGAGCTATTTGGATGTTCCTCCAGTATCCTTATGTAATATGGAATGGCATTATCCGCCTGGGTCATTATAAAGTATGATCTCCCCGTTTCATATAAGGCATCTGCAGTGTAGTTTGAACCTTTATGCTGGTCGAGTATCTCCCCAAGGATACTGATTTTCTCTGTGTGCCTGTTCAGAACTCCTGCTGAAAGTCCTTTCTGGTAGAGGGCGTAATCCACATCAGTGATCCCGATCCGGATGGCATTATCATATTGCTCAATGGCCTGTGCATAACGTACATCAATGAAATACATATCACCGATCCGGTTGTACGCATCCCCAAGGATCTGCCTGTTCTGTCCCTGGTCCAAAGATTCAAACCGTTTGAACCAATTCAGGGCCTCCCGGTAATTTTTCTTTTTAAACTCTGCATAGCCGATATTATAGTGGCATATGGCATATTCATTCAAGCCCGTTGCTCCGTCCGTCTGCATGAAATTCCGATAATAATTCAGCGCCTCGTCATAATCATTCATCCGGTAATATGACTCCCCTTTCCAGTAATAACATAAGGCCTTCAGTGAGGGATCATATTGTCCATAGGCCAGTGAAGCATCAAATTTATTGATGGCATCCATGAAAGACAGATCCTTAAAAAGTTCCAGTCCCCTAAAAAACGCCACCCGCTGGTAAGACCTCTCAATTTCAGGTGTTTTCCGCTTAACCTTTTCAAGTGCAGCCAGGGCAGCCTTGTAATTTTTCGTACTCATGAATGCGAGTACCAGGTAATTGTATGCCTCATCGGTTCGGTCTGAGGCAGGATAAAGCGTAATATAGCGAGTCAGTCCCCTGATAGCCTCGTTAAATGGTGACATGGAAAGCTCGTAGGTAAGTACGGCATAGTTGAACAGGGCATCTTCCTGGATGGCCTTATCGTACTCCATCCGGGATGCTCCATCAAATGCCAGCCTCGCCTGCTGCTTATCCCCAAGCTTTACATAGCAGTCCCCTAAATGATACATCGCACTCTGGCTAAGGTCATTTTTCCTGACAGGAATGCTTTTAAAGGTTTCCATGGCCTTCTGGTAATCCCCTATCATATAATAGGCATAACCCATCTGGTATTTATCTTCAGGCTGGGTAAGACTGACCCTTTCATGGTATTGCTGTAGATAATAGACTGCCTCTTCAAATACATCCTTATTAAAATAAGCCTCCCCTATGATCCTGGCCATTTCAGCAAATCTCTTCTCGGTAATGGAATCCAGCAGCATCGGAGCATATGCTATGATCTTTTCCCATTTTTTTTGCAGATAGTAAATCTGTGTCACGTAATAAGGGACAATGGGAGCAAAGGTCTCATCATTTTTCAGCCTCAGAAAATGGTTCAAGGCCGTCTGGTAATTTTTCTGAGTATAATTTATATGGGCATAATAATAGGTGGCAGGTCCCTCGTATTTATCACCTGATTCAAGTATTTCATAAAAAGCCACCCTGGCTTCCTCTAATGCCTTCCTCCTAAAATAGCTGTAGCCAAGCTCGAAATAGTACTCGGAGCGATCTTCAGAGGAGAGTGACAGGGGATCTACGGTTTTTAACCATTTGACAGCAGTACCGTACTGCCTGTCCCGGTATGCCACTTTACCCATGTCAAATCTGGCCTCATTGATATTGGCTGCATCCGGATTGTTTTTTACATAATCATACAACAGGTACTGGGCATCATCATTAAAAAGTTCGACAGCACATTTTGCCCTCAGGTATTCAGCCCGCTGATGCAGGATGGCAGATGTTTCTCCTGGTTTTTCCAGGATCTCCTCAAACTTTAACTGTGCTGCCGCGTATTTCTCTTTCTCAAACAGTTCCCAGGCTTCAAAAAACAGCTTGTCAGGATGTTCTTGAATAAGTGATTTCTGAGCAACAGCCGGGGCAGTGGAAAAGGTAGATGCAAATATCAGCGCAAGTGCAATTATCCGGATAATATTCATATATATCTGCATGCAGTTAGTTATTCTTTCTAACGGATTTAAAAGTACTTTATTTTGCAATCGTTCTACCGGGATGCTGGATGGAACAACTAACATATTTATTAACAATAGCCTGGGTTTAATATATTTATTTTACTTTTGCCAGCATGTCGCCGGATACCATAATTCGACTGGAAAATGTCTCGATTTTCATACAGGACCACCTGGTACTTTCAGATGTCAATTTCCGGATCAACAAAGGTGAATTTGTTTACCTCATTGGTAAGGTTGGAAGCGGTAAAACAAGCGTTATCAAGACCCTGAATGCTGAGCACCCCTTGATGGAAGGAGAAGGTTATGTTTCAGATTTTGAACTACATAACATTAAATCCAGCCAGATTCCTTATCTGCGCCGTAAACTTGGGATTGTTTTTCAGGATTTCCAGCTTTTAACAGACCGCACGGTGACTGATAACCTTACCTTCGTATTGAAAGCCACCGGTTGGAAGAACAAGGAGGAGATTGAGCAACGGATCTCTGAAGTGCTGGAGAGAGTGGGACTGGCACAAAAAGGTTACAAGATGCCAAACCAGTTATCAGGAGGGGAACAGCAACGCATTGTAATAGCCCGTGCTCTACTGAATGATCCCGAGATCATTTTGGCTGACGAACCTACCGGGAACCTTGATCCGGAAACTTCGGACGATATCATGAGTATCCTTATGGATATCAGTGAGAAAGGCCGCACCGTTATCATGGCCACCCATAATTACAACTTGCTTAATAAGTACCGGGCACGCACATTTAAATGCGATGATGGCAAGCTCACTGAACTGGAACAGAGGGAAATAGATCTTGAAGCACTCGAAGATTAAGTAAAGACCACATCTCCGTCCCCATCCTGGAAAAATATTTTGTTCCCGTCTGGCAGCTGCCTGGCCAATTCATGTGTGGCAAAGAATTTCTGATATATCCGGCGTTTCCCCAGCAATGGTGCCCTGGAATTTTCCAGGAGGTTTATCGCCTCGCGATTATAGGCGGTGATATAGGATATCTTTTCAGAGAAAAGGTAATGGTCCAGGATCGTTGCTGCAGCTTTGCCTGCCTCTTCCTTCAGACAGACATAAGGCAAGGTCATTTTCTCACCCACTATTGACAACATAAGGAATCCGGCCAGATTTCCCTCATAATCCCAGATTTTGAGACAGGTGTTCTGAAAACGCGAAACCAGCCATGTAAAAGAGTATCTTTTTTCCTGTTTTCTCCCTTCCATCACCCAGGGATAAGATATGATCCAGTCAAATGTCTTTAGGTCCCGCAATCCGAATCCAAGCCTGTTATACCTTTCCATCAGGTCCAGAGAGACCGGATCGACTGAGGGAACCGGTTCGGCATGGAGGAAATCTGGTTTGACTTTTTTCTTCGCGGTATTGATCCTGAGATCCTGCCAGGCATTGATGATCCCGTCAGCCAGGTCAAGCAATGGCCTGGCCAGGCGGTAGCCTGCATTTCTATGGCCCAATAATGTTGCTGAGACTGCCCTCTGATAATATCTGACACCTTCCTGTTCCCGGTATAAGGCAAACCTGCCGGTTTTATCATAGACAGCCTTTGACTCCGGGGCATAATTGGTGTACATCAGCTGGTACCCCCAATCCTTCAATGCCTCATCGAAGAGCTGACTCGCCAGCCCCTGCCTGCGCCTTCTGGGGTCAACCCAGTTCCCGCTCAGCCATCCAAACCTGATGTTTACATGGTGATCAGGTAGTATACATCGGTAAGCTGCAAGTTCATCACCATCATAAAGAAGATACATGAGGATATCTTCGGGGTTCATTCTCGGGTTCTTCATCCAGGATAGGGCCCTTTGAGGGCTGACCGGGATAATCGGCATGGTTTGGAATTGCTCCGATTCTATGAACTCCTCTAATCTGCTGGCATTGTATTTTTCAAGCCTCATTCCCTGCTTGTTTTATTCCTTCCCACCAGTCTCTTCATCAGGTAATAAGTGTATTCACCCTTAAGTATACGGGAAGCCGGGATTTTTTTGACTTCCATTGGAGTCCGTTGAAAATGAAAGTCTACCGGATCCTCCTTCAACCCGGCTGTTCCGAATGTGGCATCCAGCGGGGGCATTCCTTCGGCGGATAATGCAGCAAAAAAGGATGTAGATACACCATCATCCGTAAAAGGGAATGAAAACAGTCCATCACTAATCCCGAATTCCTGCTGTAGCAGTGCAAGGCTATCCTTGTACTGCTCAATTTGTTCATCCTGTGCCAGGTTTTTGAATAGTGGATGGTCCTTGCTGTGGGCCCCTATGTAAAATCCTGACCGGGCCAGCTCGCTAATCTGCGTGGAGGTCAGATAAGGTTTTTTAACTTTCAGATAGGTTGTGAAATCAAGATCCACCAGTTTTGCCATTTCATCCAGCTCCCCACGCCGCCGGTAGCTTACCCCAAGAACAAGCTCACGAACGTTCAGCCTGCCAGCCCGGACAAGGTGAAAACGGCGACGGAAATTTTCAAGTACAGCCTGTGGATAGTTATTATTTTCCAGCCTGTCAAGAATGAGGCTTGCCTTGTACCGGAAAAAAAGGTCCTGGTTATCAATAAAATCAGTGTTTATAAAAAATGCCGCAGGGATTCCTCTTTTCAAAAGTTCCGGTGCCACGATATCATAGATACCTGACAGTCCATCATCAAAAGTCAGGAACATACAGGGTTTGGACGGTTTACTTCCCCCGTTCTTGTAGTCCTTTAATTCATTTAGTCCCACTGGCTCAAAATGCCTGGTCAGAAAATCCAGATCCCTCGTAAAACTGGCAAAGGATCTTACATGATAGACCTGATTGACATGCGGTAGTGGAGCGTTAGAGACGGTATGGTAAAAAGGAAAGAGGAAGTGCTGTCCTGTCAAATTGACCAGGATGGATTGAGGGACCCATCCACTGGCGATGCCTAATATTACTTTAATTCCTCTATGCATGTTATCATTTTATCTTCTTTAGAAACGGGAAGCTTGTTTTCATGATTCGTGGGTAAACTGTTCTTTTCCCTCCAAATCCTTCGTAAAACCTTGCTACCCCAACTATATTGGATCCTTCAAAATCAAATATCCTATTGCTGCCACGTGATTGTGAGATTAATTTGTCCATTAGTACGAACATTGCCCTGTTCTCTTTTCCGGCATCTGAATTACAGCCATTCAGGTAAATGGTCCTACTGCTTGCATAGCCAAGTATGGCAGCAGCCTGCAAGTCCTCTCCCTTGAAGAGGCCAAAAAATTCTGCTTTATTAAGGCGTGTCAGTCCAACAAAAAGCTCTTCAAGGTAGCTCCATCTGACCCCGGGGCGGGCATCCTTCATCCCGTGAAATTTCAGATAAAGATATTCCCTGGCAGAAATTCCCCTGAATTCAAAATCCAGGGATTGCCCTTTTTGAATGTTCCTGCGGGTATTATTATTGTAGGAGTCTTCAGGCAGGGAAAGATCAAGTTCATAATTATGCCGCTCAAAAGATTCCCATTTACCGGGGATGTCCCGGTTCTCCATATTAAGACAGATATCAATATACCGAAACCTGGCCGGGATAGCATTCAAAAATTCTTCAAGCGTAGCATTGTCAAGGGGATCCATGGAAAAAACCCCCAGCTGCTGAGCGAGGATGGGCTGAAGCAGAAGACGGAATCCTATCTTCCTTGTCCATGTCAACGGCATAACAGTCCTGAAATCATCCTGTACCAAGGCATCCCAGCCGGGAGATACCAGGTCGAGGTACCATGAGTAAGGGTATATGGTCTCAAAAATGGAATGGCTGATGCAATGGTCCCATTTCTCTTTATCTATCTCAGTATGGCCCAATAGCTTAATCACGAACCTGCTGAATATGGTTCAACAATTCCAGGTACACTACCTTCCAGCCTTCCCATTCCCCCATATCGCTGAAGGCTTCATTATGCCAGATAGATACGAAGGTCCCATTGACAGACCGGACTGCATCTATCAATTTCTTGATCTTTTCCACGGCAGATATCGGAGAAAGTTTCATATAGTCTTTCAGCGTCCTGTCCATCACCTGAAATGGTGTAATGATCAATGAGGTTTCGGTTTCATTTTCCAGGTCATAGAAATGGAAAGGTTTGGAAGTCCCAGCCCTGAATCCGGAATGGGAAGCAAATCCCATGCTGTATTCCCTTACTATCCCTGCCTCCAGATATTGCCTGTAGCTCTCCGGCAGGTTGAATTTCAGATAATGCTGCCTGCTGGACAGGATATCGGCACCGGTAATCTTAGATAGCATTCGGATTTCCTTTTGCAGGATAGCAGGTTTGCCAGCCGATCGGTAGGAAGGATGGATGGCTGGATTGCCAAATTTCATGGTTTGTCCTACCAATTCCTTGAAAGTTTCATTTTGAGGTGAGATGCTCTTATCATACTTGCCATATCCAGAAGTCAGAAAGAAAATAATAGGTTTGAGTCCCCTTTCAGCATGTATTCTCCTCATCTCATCGAAAGTATCATATGGATCCTTAAGCTCACCTGAAAGCACGGCACGGCGCATTTCTGATTCGCCATCTCGCTTTATGCTGGATCTGAGGTTCGCCCCCATTTTTCGCAATACGCCCCTGTGTAAAACGGCATATGGCAAATCAATATCTGAAGTGGGCTGGAATTTGAATTTTCCGGGAGAAAGATCCAGCTCAGGGTACATCTCAGCGAGCCTTTCTCGCATGTTTAGTACCCACAGATCTACGACTGGCCTCTCCAGGAATTCATACTTCATAGCCAGGCTGCTTGCCGCATGGAACCTGCCGTGATAGTCAGGCTCATGAGGCAGGTATTCCTCGTACCTGGAGATCATGTAAAAGACAGCCGAGAAAATATCGAAGCGAAGGTCAGTTTCTTTATCATCTGGAAAGAGCCGGGGAACGTCCCCTGAAGTTTCAGGCATAGGCTCCATTTTCCGGATGCAGTTCTCCGCCAGCAATCCGGATGCAGGGATACGGAAACCATCCAATCCATACTTGCCTGAATAATTGATCTTGGGTCCCTGATGTGGAGAAAATATTGTTTCCTGGTCAGTAACTGAAAAATCACAGCCAAAGCAGTCCCTCAATATATAATTCAGAACATATTGCAGCCTTGGTGATTTACATTCAGTATAGATCAGTATCTCCATGTTTAAAATTGCACTAATCAGACATCAAGTAATACAATGGTTACGCCAGTGCCACCCAGGTCAACATGCTCATCCCCAAATGAATCCACCAGGTCAACAGTCCGCAGGTATTCCCGGATCAACTGCCTGAGCACCCCGTCCCCCTTTCCATGAAGTATCCTCAATTCGCGGTTTTGCACCATGATGGCTTCATCAATCAGGGCGGTTACCCTCCTGAGTGCTTCCTCTGCCCTTTGTCCCCTGACATCGATCTCCGGCCTGAACTGCATCTTCCTCCCGGCGATATCCCAATCGGCATAGTTCCCCCTGCCATGATTTGATTCATTTGAGAGGGTCATATTTTTCGGGTGCAACCTTCTCCAGTTTATCCAAGCCAACCCTGGTGGTCAGATGGCCGAATTGAACAGAAACCTTATTTCCTTTTCTTTCCAAAACCTCACCGTGTATTTCCTGTCCTTTCATCACTACGTAGTCCCCTGTACGGATGTTTGGGTCCAAAGGTTTTTCCGGAACTTTACGAGAAGGTTCCAGCTGTCCGAACCGTTGTCTTTTTTCGCGAATTCTCCTTTCTTCGCTTTTTAATTTTTGGATTTTAATATCGAGGGGATCCTTCTTAACGGAAGCCTTTTTTACTTCTTTCTCCTTAAAATCAATTAGTCTTTCCCTTGCCTGCCTGGTTTTCTCCTTTTCAGCCTGTGCTTCACGGATCTCACGTATGGTATTTTCTATCTTCCGGTTTGCCTGCCGGAGCAACTCATCTGCTTCCTCCCTGGCCTTTTTCAGGATTTCTTTCCGGGTTTTTTCCGCCATGTCAAGTTCATCAGCATATTTCGTCAGGGTTTCCTGAAGTTTTTTCTCGGAAATACGTATCCTGTCACGCTTTCCTTCCCAGTATCTTTTGTCCCGTATGATCTCACGAAGATGTTTGTCAAATGTAATATGATCCTCACCCACCCTCTCAGAGGCCCCCTTAATAATTTCTTCAGGAAGACCTATGTTCCTTGCAATTTCGAAAGCAAAAGAAGAACCAGGCTGACCAATCTCCAGCTTGTAAAGAGGTTGCATCTTGCCAGTATCGAAAAGCATGGCCCCGTTCTCTATCCCTTCAGCTTCGGCTGCAAAGTGTTTCAGGTTACTGTAATGGGTAGTGATCACACCCCAGGCCAGCTGACTGTTGATCTTATCCAGGATGGCCTCTGCAATGGCGCCCCCAAGGGCAGGTTCCGTGCCAGTCCCGAATTCATCAATCAACAGCAGGGTGCCAGCATCTGCATTCCGTGTGAAATACTTCATGTTTAAAAGGTGAGAGCTATATGTACTCAGATCATTATCAATGGATTGCTCATCCCCAATATCTATAAAAATCTGATCATAAATTCCCACCTTTGAATCTGGGTCCATGGGTACAAGGAAACCACACTGTATCATATACTGCAGCAGCCCTACAGTCTTCAAACAGACCGATTTTCCTCCTGCATTAGGTCCGGATATAACCAGTATGCGTGATTTTTTATGAAGACTGATATCCAGGGGTACTACTCTTCGTTTTTCTTTCTGCAGGGTCTTGAACAGGATGGGATGAATGGCCTTTTTCCATTCCATCATTGGATGTTCAACGACCTCGGGCATAATCCCTAAAACAGTACTGGCATATTTAGCCTTGGCCTGTATCATATCCATGTTTGCAAGAAAACCGGACAAGTGGCCCAACTCCTCTGCATAGGGCTTCAGATCATCCGTTAATTTGGTCAATATCTTTATAATTTCCCTGTTTTCAGCATATTCTAGCTCACGGATCTCGTTGTTGATCCCAACTACTTCTGATGGTTCAATAAATACTGTTTTTCCACTGGCTGATTCATCATGGATAATCCCTGAAAGCTGCCTTTTTCTGGAGGCCTGGACCGGGATTACGGGTCTCCCGTTACGAATGGAAACAGCTACATCGGATTCAGCTGTACCTTCCTGCTGGACGGACTTCAGGATACTCTGGAGGCGGCGGGCAACCTGTTTCTCCTTACCAGCCAGATGGGCACGTACCTGAGCCAGTTCCTTTGATGCGTTATCCTTGATCTTTCCATTTTTAGACAGCACTTTATCGATTCTTTCCAGGATGAAGGGATAGACTTTTACTTCCCGGCTTTTTCCGAAAATATTTGGAAATTTTTCCTGGCGGTCAGTTTTTTTAAAGAAATTCAGGATACCCCTGACTGCATCCAGGTTCTTTCTGAGGGCGGACACTTCATCGAGTATCAGGTAACTTCCCAGCACCCCGAGTTTTGATAGTGCCTGATTTACATCCGGGTACGGTTCTATGGTGAATTCCTCCTCCCCCATCATCAACATGTATTCTTTTGTCTGTAGCAGTTTTGCCATGATCACATTATAATCAGTCAAATATCCTTCCTCATACAGCAGAAGTCTGGCTGTTTCAGACAAACAGCCCTGGCTGACCAAATCCCTGATCCTGTCAAAGCCTATTTTCGTTTCAAAGTTGTCCGGATAATTCAAGTTTTTGAGTGATTATGGCCTTCAGGCCTTAAAGATAGTTAAAACCAACATTATGCATATCTTAGTACTATGAACAAGAAATCCTTATCCTTTCTACTGCTGATTGTTACCCTGTTCAGCATTGCCATGGGGCTCCTGGAAAGTGCTGTGGTGATCTATATGCGGGAGATCTTGTACCCCGAGGGATTTGGATTCCCCCTGAGCCCTGTACAGCCTGATCTGATGCTGACCGAACTGTTGCGGGAAGGGGCAACACTTGTCATGCTGCTTTCCATTGGGTTCCTGGCCGGCCGGAATGCCTCGGAACGGTTTGCCTGGTTTCTTTACGCTTTTGCTGTCTGGGATATTTTCTACTATGTGTTCCTCTGGTTGCTGATAGGCTGGCCTGAATCACTGATGACATACGATGTGCTTTTCCTGCTTCCATCCACCTGGATTGGTCCCGTGGTCACACCCCTGATCGTTTCCCTGACGATGATAGGCTTTGCCCTGCTTATCCTGGTCATTAATAAAAAGGACATTAAAATACCCGGGATCAGCTGGTTGCTGCTGATCACCGGATCAGTGACACTGATCCTTGGATTTATCTGGGATTATTCAGCTTTTATTATGGAATCCATGACCATCAGAGACATCTGGACCCTGCCAAAAGAAGAGGTCCTGGAGTTGGCAACGCGGTATATACCCCAAAAATTCAACTGGTTCCTTTTTTTACTCGGAGAGATCGAAATTTTGTCCGGGATCCTGGTATATTATCTGAGGTTCCGAAAGCGGTCGTCTGCCTGAAATGTAACAGGTAAGGTGAAGGACGATGATTTGGTTATTTACTCGAGATATCTTGAGCAGCCCAGGTAGTGGTGTTAATCATCCAGTCCTCAAGTTTGATTTCGCTTTCGGTGTTAAACTTGGAGAATGCCTCAAAGTTTAACATCCAGGGTTCAAGTTTCAATGTCTGCTCACTGAATTCTGCAAAATTACTGAGATCAAGTGTTTCCATTTTTTCCTCGGCTATTGTCACCGGGGGCATTTCCTCAAGCATTTCTTCAACAATTATTGATTCAATCGATTTTGGAGCAGGTTGATCAGGATTGACTACCTTAAGTAGCCTCCAGTTGATGACACAAAAAGCGATCACAGCGAAAAGATATAATGAAAGCTGAAGGGGAGAGGGCAGCCTTCTTTTATATCTTTTTGTAATTCTCATAGATTGATCTCCTGTTTCCCAGAATTGATAATACAAATGTACAGAACTGGAAGCAACAGATCTAACATGAATGTAATTATGATTAACAAATTTGTAACAGGTCCTGTCCATAAACCTGGGTAAGGCTAAAGCTTATTCCAGATTGTTTTGAGGAGTTTTCCCGGCCAGTTTCAGTAGGAAGCTGTACTCAAAGGCTAATTCCTTCAGGTATTCAAAGCGGCCGGAAGCACCTCCGTGTCCCGCCTCCATATTGGTTTTCAAAAGCAGCAGATTTTCATCCGTCTTCATAACACGTAACCTGGCCACCCATTTGGCCGGTTCCCAGTATTGCACCTGTGAGTCATGAAGTCCGGTAGTAACCAGCAGATTCGGATAGTCCTTTGCTTCCACGTTGTCATAAGGTGAATAGCTGAGCATGTATTCATAGCTGTCCTTGTCATCCGGGTTGCCCCATTCATCAAACTCCCCGGTAGTGAGAGGAATCTCATCATCCAGCATGGTGGTGACCACATCCACAAAAGGAACTGCCGCAATCACTCCATGATATAATTCGGGTTGAAGATTGATGATGGCCCCCATAAGAAGACCTCCTGCACTTCCTCCCATGGCATACAGATGATCAGGACTGGTATAATCATCGGCAATCAACTGTTCTGCACAGGCATTGAAATCTGTGAAAGTGTTTTTCTTTTTAAACATCTTCCCATCCTCGTACCAATGTCTCCCGTTGATCTGTCCGCCACGCACATGGGCTATTACAAAAACAAAACCACGGTCGAGCAAACTCAACCTGGCTGAATTGAATGCCGGTTCACGGGTATATCCATAGGAACCATATCCATAAAGCAGCAGGGGATTTTTCCCGTCCTGTTGGATGCCTTTCCGGTATACCATAGACATGGGGATTTTAGCCCCGTCCAGGGCCGTGGCATAAATCCGTCTTGCCTCGTAATTGGCGGGGTCGAAATCACCGATCACTTCCTGTTGTTTGAGCAGGGTCTTTTCATGCGATTCCATCTGGTAATCATAAGTGGAATTGGGAGTGGTCAAACTGGAGTAGGAATACCTTAGTAGTTTTGTATCGAATTGGGGATTGTAGGCGATCCTGGCCACGTAAACCTCTTCTCCGAAATCCACATAATGTTCACGTCCATTCTCCCACTCAATGATCCTGATTTGAAGCAAACCTTCCTTTCGCTCTGAAACCACAAGGTAATCACTGAATAGTTCAAGATCAGTGAGGAGGACATCCTCCCGGTGGGGGATGACTTCTTTCCAGTTTTCTTTTGAGGTAGCTGTTACATCCGTTTCCATAAGCCGGAAGTTTTTGGCATCCAGGTTCGTAAGGATATAGAACTTATCATTAAAATGCCCCACTGAGTATTCCAACTCTCTTTCCCTCACCTGAAATACTGAAAAATCACCTTCCGGATCATCGGCATCCAGGAAGCGGTATTCATCGGAGAGGGTACTTCCTGATCCTATCATGATATATTTATCAGATTTCGTTTTATATACAGAGGTGCTGAAGGTTTCATCCGCCTCATGATGAATCAGCACATCTTTTTCTACCGGTGCTCCAAGCAGATGCCTGAAAACCTTGTGGTTCCTCAGGGTTTCTTCATCTTTCTGCGTGTAGAATACAGTTTTATTGTCATTTGCCCAGCTGGCACTTCCATCAGTGGTCGGGATAGCATCCTGAAATATCTCCCCGCTTTCCAGGTTTTTAAAATACAGGGTGTACTTTCTGCGGCTAACCGTGTCCACGCCATATGCAAGTAATTTGTTATCCGGACTGACACTGTATCCGCCAATCTGAAAGTAAGAGTGCTCTCCGGCCATTTCGGGCACATTCAGGATGATCTCTTCATTCGCTTCAAGGCTGCCTTTTTTCCGGCATATCAGTGGATATTCACCCCCTTCTTCAAACCTTGTATAATAATAATACCCATTGTCCAGGTATGGTACACTCTGGTCATCCTGCTTGATCCTGCTTACAATCTCTTGATAGAGTTGGTTCTCGAAATCCTTGGTGCCCTTCATCATTGCTTCCGTATAGGCATTCTCCGCTTCCAGGTAAGCAATGACTTTTGGATCTTCCCTTTTCCTGAGCCAGTAATAAGGATCGATCCGGGTATGACCATGGATGGTAAGTTCTTTTTCAACCTTCTCTGCAACAGGTGCTCTCATATCTTTTTTTTGTTGTAATTGCTGGCATCCTGTTATCATAAACAACAACAACAAAGCCAGTCCTAAACGTGGGACAAAAATAAGATTCTTCATAAAATAATAGGGGTAAGATGTAACAATTCAGCAAAAATAGTGAAATGTTTTCAGCTCTGGAAACGGGTTTCCTCCGGCATAACTATCCAGAGAATGGCATAGGCAATGATTCCGGGGAATCCAGCACTGAAGATTGACACAAGGAGGTAAAGCAATCTGACCAGGGCAATATCCCAGCCGAGCCATTCAGCGAGCCCCGCACAAACACCGGCAATGACCCGGTTGTTTGATCGTGTCAGCTTGCTTTTATTCACTACATCTTTAAGTTTACTTTCTTTTGGGAATAGTTCCGGTATTGAATGAGCAGGCCGATACATCCAACGTATTGCTCAATTTCCTCTTCACTGGCCTTCCGTGCCAGGACATCAACCTTTATGGTAAGAGATTTTGTTACATCAAATCCAATGCCCAGAGATTCAATATACCTGTCATTTGCATTATCATATAATACATCCCCCGAATCCGGATCAATTAATACAAAATGGACCGGATATAACTTGGCATGGGTGCAAAAGGAAAAAATATAGTCTTTCTGTCCATAGAATATGACATTGATTTCAACAGTGTCTATGGGACTCATACTGACACTTTTTGACTGGCTGTAAATCTTATAGCCCTTCTGGCGGTCCATCATGCAATCCCCAAGTTTATGATAGTCCACACAATCTTGTGCCATCACAGAAAGGGGAGCAATAAGGAGCAGAACAAACAGTATTTGAATTCGGTGAATATATTTCATGCCTCTCTGATTTTAACTCATTTAATTAGTAACTAACTTGTTACGCAACTCGACTGTGGTTTTCTTCAACTTCTCGAATTCTTTCTTGCTGAGAGTGGGTTTGCTACCCCCGCCGATTACGAGTTTTTTAGGCTGGTCACCAGTTGATTTTTCCGTCGCGACGGTAGTGGTTCCATCAACAATGGTTATCTCATCATAAATTACCTTTATGGGATTCAAATCTTCAATGACCGCTGCCACATTTGGATCCTGGTCCTTCATGCTTTCCGCGAACATCATCAGGTTGTCCAGGGCATATTTCTGATCGGCCAGGTGCTGCAGGATATAGTCAGCGTCACCATTATCCCCGGCCAGGTTAACTGCCAGGTAAAGGCTTTCAACAAAGGCCCCGGCAGAAAGCATAATAACGGTATTGGGACGGTCATTCCGCTCACAAAAAAACAGCATATTGATGAATGCCTCATTTGATATATTAAACAGGGAATCCAGATATTCAACATTGTTCCTGGCATTTTCAATAAGCTCATCATCAATCGCTCCGGTTACCCTGATCTGTTCAGCCATGGTTCTCACGACATCAAGGTAATCAAGTGTTTCCTCGTGCCGCCCGAACAGGGCAGCATAGGCAAGATCTGTAATATAGACCCCAAGGCTTATGGTCTGTGATTTTGTATCGAGGTAATTATCCATATTGCCCGGCGGATTTAACAAACTGACATTAAAAGATAGATCAGCAACATCGATGACGCTGAGCATTTCAGCTGGGGATGGGGACAGATGGTAAACCTGTTTTATGGTTTCTATCCGGTCCACTATTTCTTCAGCCTCGCTATCATCCAGCAATCCAGGGCCGCGTTTGCCTTTATCAGATTTGCATCCTCCAACAAGTATGGCAGGAATGAGCAGAATCAGAAGGCAGAATTTGTATAGTTTGCATTGCATAACTAAGGTTTTAACTTATAATCAGTGTATTAACAAATATATAAATCGTTTTTTAAAACTTTCTATCAACTTATAAACAGTCTAACTTCCATTTGTGATGACTTCCCTCCTCCTTATATTGCCGAAAAATTCAAGTGTCCTCCTCAGCAGGCTGAATTGCAGGATAAGGTAAAAAACAAAGGTCATGATCCAGACCGCCACGATATTAAAAACCACAGCCGGCATATAAAGGTTTCCCACCCGCTTGACCGAGGCAAAAAAATGTGACCTCCCGTTTTTCATTACCGGGTACATATAACCAGGTTCCATCTTTCGGATCAGCTTGTTTTCTATTTCCACAATTTTATGAAGATCCACACGGTTGAGCACCAGGTCTGCCAGGCTTTCATTATAAAAATCCCTTTTGAAACTGGTAATCCCGGAACTGCCTTCATAAGCATCTTTCAGGTCCATATAAATCCTGTCCTTCTCTTTGACCAGTTTCTCACGGTTATTTGAAAGGCGGGATCGATAAGCCCTGAGCCAACTGATTGTTGAATCGGCCAAAAGGGGTGAAAATGCATCAATGGTAAACCTGTCCTGTCCGGGAAATGCTTCCGTCAGGTATATGGCATCAAATCCGCTTCTAACCACCCTGAGCTGTTCCGGAAACCTGTCATCTTCACGCTGATACATTGTCTCTGCATCCTCAATTTGCTGGATCAGGGAGGGAACGAGGAACTGCAGGTCATAGGTCACATTGCTTTCCCTCATCTCCACTTCATAGAAATGTTGTTGGTATTTATTATAGACGAATTGATTTACTGCCAATGCTTCATAAGCCCATCTCGAGGGCATCAGGTCAGCAACAAATGGAACGCTCTCATGCGAGGCGAACTTATAATGCAATTTGTCGAATTTCACGATTACGCCAGCCAGCAGGATCTGTGGAACCAGCAGGAAGGGCACAACTATATAAATAGCCACGACGGATTTGAGTCCGTCCGATATATTCAAGCCCATAATATTGGCAAAGCAGGCAGTACTGAAAAGAATGACCCAGTAAGAAAAGGTCATTCCCCTGATCTCCAGGATGGCATTCCCGATAATAACGAAAAGCAGCATCTGGACGGCAGAAAGCAGGAAGAGAAAGGCTACTTTGGATAACAGATAGGATGTCCGGCTCAGGTGTAGGAAGGACTCCCTGGCCAGGATCTTCCGGTCCTTGATAATTTCTTCGGCACTGATTATGAGTCCCAGGAAAAGTGCCACAATCACACTCATGAACAGGTAGGCCGGCAGGTTCTCATTCTGGCTGAAAAGGTAGGCATGTGGATCAGATTCTGTCCCGCTTATATACTTCGTAAAATATCCCAGGATAACAGCAAGCAGAGGGGCAACCAGCAGGGATATGGCAAGGAATTGCCGATCCGCCAGTTTTGACAGGAAATTCCGCTTGAAAAAGATCAGGTATTGTCTGAATCGGCCGGGGATCTTAAACAGGCTGGCAGGAATGGCTTTCTTTTCAAATACAAATTCATGTTTGGACTGGATGTTTTCAATGTATTTTTGAAACCATTCCAGGGGACTGGTTTTTCTGTTGTTCGAGAATTCGCCAAATTCATTGATATCCCTCTCCTCAATGATCTGAAGGATCTCATCCGGGTCGGTATTCCCGCAGGAAATGCACTCACTTTCACTGGCATCCACCCGGTCCGCCAGTTCCTTGAAATATATGATCCCTTCCACGGGATTCCCGACATATGTCGGATACCCTCCCTTGTCGAGCACAACCAACTGGTCAAAAAGCTTAAACAAATCCGACGATGGCTGGTGAATATTGACAACCACCAGCTTGCCCTTCATAGCCAGTTCTTTTAGCAGCATCATTACATTCTCCGAATCAGTTGAAGAAAGTCCTGATGTAGGTTCATCAACGAACAGAATATACGGTTCCCTGATGATCTCCAGGGCAATGTTCAACCGTTTCCTTTGGCCCCCGCTGATCAGTTTGTGAAGTGGTGAACCAACTTTCAGCTCCCTTACCTCAAAAAGATCCAGGTCGTTCAGGATCATATTGACCCTGTCGGACAGTTCTTCCTCACTGTATCCATCCAGGCATAATTTCGCATTGAAATAGAGATTCTGGAAAACGGTTAGTTCCTCTATTAACAGATCATCCTGCGGAATATATCCAATCATCCCTTCCAGCTCTTTCTTCTCCGTTGACATGTTATGCCCGTTTATATAAATGCTTCCGGCATCATGATCCAGAGAACCATTCAAAACCTTTACCAGGGTTGATTTCCCCGTACCACTCCCCCCCATGATACCGACCATCTGTCCGGATTTCCCCTGAAAACTGAAATTGTGTATACCGTTGGGTGAATTCTTAAAATGAAAGGCAATATTCCTGGCCAGGAAATCTACCTGGTCACCCGTGGTATCTTTGAGGTATCCCGCTATCACATCGGAGTAATAGATCGGGCTGATCCCTTCTCCTTTGATGGAATTTCCCCTCGGCATGAAATATACATGGCGGGGGAAAATATACTTACCATTCAGTTCCAGTCTTTCCTTACCAACATATTGGAAGAGGTAAGTATCTGCCCTCAGGATGCGTAAAACATATATCTGTCCTGAAAGTCCGTCTTTCTGATAATGTTTGATCTCGGTGAACTGAAAATTCTTATCATCACTTATCACAAGGAGCCGTTCCTTATTGGGGACCTTATAGAATTTGTCAACAATGAAAGAAGTACAGTTGGCATATTCCTCAGGGGTGATCAGAAGCCCGTCAGCAATGGTTTGAACCGCATCGGTGATGGCATTGGAAAAACCGGACCAGACCTGGGAATAATCTTCGAAATATTTAGCAAACTGGATCAGGCTTAAGAGGATCTGGAAACGGTGCCGGATATGAAGCTCTTCATTGATCTTGTCACAAATGGCCAGGATTTTTAAAGAGAGCACTGACAATTTTTTCTCAGGACCCTTTTTTTCCTCCCGGTCCAGTTCATTGAAATATTCTTCAAAAATCAGGAGGAAACGTTCAGCCAGTTTCTGGCTGAACTGCCGGGTAAGGTATGACTCAACAAAATTCCTGGCAAGGACATGAATGGCCTCCTTGTTGATGCTTGCCATAATGGCAAACAATCTCATCAGGGATTTTAACATAGATTCATTCATGAATCCTTAGCTTCATTTTTTAAATTAATACGAAACTGATCCTGGATGGTTGCGTCATTCCTGATCCGGTACAGCCATTTCCTGGCCATTGAACAGCATCTTTACGGAAGCCTTGCTCCCATTTGCTTTTTCGAAAAGGATATTGCCCCCGTGTGCTTCCATAATCAACTGGGAAAGGGCAAGGTCAATCCCGAGGTTCAGGTTTAACTTATGATCCGTAGCAGTAAGTTGACTGGTAAGGTCTTCCAGTAATTTTTCAGAGTAATTTCCCCCCTGGTCTATTACCTCACATATCACCTCATTGTCTGATTTGCTGGTAATAATGGTAATGGTCTCTCCCCTTCCAGTATGGTTCATTGCATTCCTCAGGATATTGACCAGGCAGCTTACGAGGAGATCAGATTCACCCTTAATACACAGATCCGGTGTATGGTTCTGTAGATCGAGCCCAATTCCTTTCTCTTTCAATTCCTCTGAAACTTCGATCATGCCATATTCAATAACCTGTTTGAGGTTGAGCTCTTGCATATCCAGGGTATGACCGGGAGATTTCAGGATGGATATCTGTTCTGTCATGCTGGAAAACTCTTCAAGCCTGGAAACTGAACTGTCAAGGATATTGATCACCCCGGCAAGCTCCTGCCCTTTCATCTTGTCTTTCAAAAGGTGGAGAGTACCCATGATCCTGTTCAGGGGGTTCCTTATTTCCTGGCTGATTACCTTGATGATTTCACTCTTCATCCCATCCAGTCCCATTAACTCCAGGTTGGCATTTTCGAGTTCTATCATCATCTCATTATTCCGTTTCCTGAGGTAATACATTTCAAGCGAATTGTTTATGGATAGCCTGACTTCCTCAGCCTGCAAGGGTTTATTGATATAACCGTGTATATGTCCCTTATTGACCGCCTCAACTACGGTCTCAAAATCCGTAAAAGCGGTAAGCAGAAACCTGCGTACCTCGGGATATTCCCTGGAAACAATCTCAAGTAATTCGGTCCCCGTCATATCCGGCATGCGCTGGTCTGTGACCAGGACCTGAATTTCCACCTCTTTCATGATCTCGAGCGCCTTTGCTGCTGATTCAGCGAGGATGATATGATAATCATGCTCAAAGGTGGCCTGAAATAGAATCAGGTTGGTCTGCAGGTCATCGACATACAGCACATTTGGTTGTGTATCTTTGATTTGGGACATTTTACATGAACGTACAAAAATCTTCCATGAAGATAGTTTCTTTTTATCTGAATAAACAGATCAGCTGTTTCCTTGTACGCAATGCAGCGGATTATGTTCCACTTGACAACAGTGGGATTGACAAATTTACCATGATATTCCTCCCCATGTTGAAATACCCCAGTGGTTTGAGTGTCGATAGATGGTCAATATAGCTCGTATTTAGGAGGTTCCGGACCTGGAGGTCCAGGCTGAGGATCTGGCCCGAAACGGGAAATGACAGACCTATTCCGGAGTGAAGCAGATGATAGGAGCCGGATGCTGTTTCCAGTGGGGCAGGATGATCCTGGGAAAAAGCCAGTTCAGATCCGAAGCTCAGGTATACTTTCCCCTTCTTAAGGATTTTTCCCGGCATATACCTGATCTCGGTCCGAAGCTTGTTATGCGGAATAAAGGGGAGTTCAGCGGCAGATGATACCTGTTGCCCGCGGGTAAAATGGTATGCAGCCTTAAGGCTCAACCAGTGAAAGGGAAGGACTTCAGCAATACCCTCCAGTCCATAAATACCGGCATCATTCTGTACGTACCGGTAAATGGGTAATCCTTCTTCTGTTGAGTCAGCAGTAAAATCAAGATAGATGTATTGATCGATCAGGTTATAATAAGCAGCCACATCCAGCATGACATGTTCTTTATGAAAATGGATGGAGGCATCCAGCTCATAATTACGCTGAGATGTAAGGTCCCGGTCGCCCTCTTCATATCGTATACCATGCTCCCCGTCCTGGGTCAGTTCGGCCACATTCGGGGCCCGGTACGCCGAAGCCAGGTTGCCCCTCAGCAGTAGACCCTCAGAAATTTGCCAGGTCACACCAAGAGATCCGCTGACATTGCCATAATATTTATTAAGGGCGGGCATCAATTCCTCTTCATGTCCGGGTTCTCCAGGTTGTTCAGGACCCTCTTCATGGCTGTGCCCGGTGGCTTCCTGTTCCGGTGCATCCAGGAAGCGGTTATCGAACCGGAATCCTACCTGCAGATGGACATTATTCTCAAAGTCATGCTGTACCAATCCAAAAATGGCCAGGTCATTCAGACGGTAATCGGGCAGCACACGGTTTTCAGCTTTTTTGTTCCGGTTTGACTGTGTGAGTCCCTGCAGAGCCAGGGTAAACTCTGATACTTTGCTGGTAATCAGGTAGCTGCGTAATTCATAACTGAAGCTGCTGAGTTGCATATCTACATCGGGATGGTCAGGTTCTGCGGTAATTAACCTCCGGTGGTTATGCTGAAAGGAAAAATTGGCCTGCAGCTTGAATGGATCCAGGAAGAACTGGTTCCTCGACATAAGCAGGTGATTGTCCAGGTCCTGGTACCAGACCTCATTTCGCCTATCGTTGGAGGGTACCAGTGCAGCAGATGCCTCATTGGTCATGCCCGGTTTCAATTGCTGGTATTCATAGGCCAGGCGGTGCATAGTCATTTTGCTCCTTACTCCGAGAAAGGATTTCAGGCTGCCCCCGTTGAAGCGGGAATTTGGCACTGTTTCGCCATCACCACCTTTGTAGTCCTGGTGGCTGCGGTACCCTCCCCTGATCCCCCAGGTCACCCGTCCCTGGTTTCCCTTAACTCCCAGGCTGCCTTCGAGTCCCGCAGTATTACTAAAATACCTCAGATCCGCATTCCCTGTAACGGACTGTGGTGGTGCTGGTTTGTCCTGTACCAGGTTGATCACGCCTCCAATGGCATCTGACCCGTAGAGTAATGATGCCGGTCCCTTGATCACCTCCACCTGTTCCAGTCCGCTCCCGTCAACCAGGTAGGGATGGTCAGCCGAGAACTGGTAGTTCTCCATCCTGAAACCATTATTCAGCAGCAGTATATTACTTGTTGAGAGTCCCCTGATAACCGGTGTGGTCACCGACCCGCCCCGGCTGATCATATCCACCCCGGGCAGTTCCGCCAGGCTTTCGATCAAATTAGGTGAACCGATCTGCTTCAGTTCATTGCCTTTCAGGAGCTCAATTTTAATGGCATTCTCATGCTGGGTGGAATGCCTTCCTCCGGAAATCACCACCTCTCCTGCCGTGATGGTGGCAGGATGCAAGCGAATCTCAAAAGAATCCATATCCTTACCAATCCAAATATTGGAAACATGGGTTTCATATCCTATAAAAGAGACCTGAAAAATAAAACGTCCTGGGGGTAGTCCCGCGAGACCAAAATCCCCATCCACACCGGTCACAGTCCCTTTCTCAATCTCCGGTAAAAATACATTGGCCCCGATTAAGAGGTTCTCCGGCTTTATCCAAGACCTTCCCCTGCATGGTGTAAGTATCCTGTGCGATGATGGAATAGCTCATCCAAAGGGACAGGATCAGTGCAATATATCGTCTTTGTATAAGCATCTTCAGCATAGGGACATATACCAGGTTAAAGACAGCTATCTTTTCTAAAACCGTAAGCCCAGGCTCAGGTAAGGCCCCTTGTAAAGATAATCGAACAAACCTGTAAACTGGGATTTTGAGACTTCCAAGTTAATGTCAAAAAGATAATAGCCAAGACCGGCATCAAGCCAGGGCATCAAGTAGAAGTCCATTTGCCCGCCAAATGTATGGATGGAGCCGGCATAATCGTCAATGGAAAGAAAGAACAGGCTGAACAGTCCGGATACCCCGAACCATTCCTTGATTTTATAGTAGGCCTGGGCCCCAAAGTTAGGCAGGGGAGCAGTAACCCGAAAATTCTCATTCAGCGGTTCCGTACTGGAGCTAACCCCTGTTGCCACAGTTAAAACATAGAAATTGACAAACAATCCCAGCCGTGACCTGGTATCACTGACAATATCATACATATAACCAAGGCTGTAAACATTGGTGTTGAAATGGGAAAGAACTTCGCTTCCTTCCGGTATGAACCTGTCACCAAATTCTATATCCCGTTTTGTCACATATTTTGCATCACGTGGAAGGCCATAATACATGGCAAAAAGATTGTGCCTGTTTTTTATGTTAAACCTGGCATTGAACATGGGCATTACCCTGTGTTTATCCATTCCCAGGTTATCTTCAAAATTAATTTTCACTCCCAGTATACCACTGGCTGATTCGAAACGGAGATTGGTCTCTAACGTGGCATAGATCCCGTTTACCTGGATCTCAAACCGGGGCCTTTTGAGCGTTTGGCCAACAGCCGCAGAATCACTGGTCTGGGATTGCACCGGAGCATTCAGCAGTAAGCTGAAACCGAGGATATACAGAGCGCTAATTTTTAAGATTTTCATAACTACTCTCTTGTTAACTATGTAAAACAACCAAAGATAATTTATTACTCATAATCGAGCCCGTTCATACTCTGTACTACTGATGTTTGCCAGGCTTCCAGTTCCGGTTTCATTTTAGTTGCCGTTTCCCTTTCTTTTTCGGCCAGGTCTTCACTCTCCATAGGATCCCTCTCCAGATGATATAATTCCCACCGAATATTTCCCTCCATATCATGGATCCTGTGCAGTTTCCAGGGCCAGTCAAGCCAGGCTGCATGTCCGGGCAGGGTATCCACTGGATATTGTGTCCTGATCTGGCTATCTTCTACACGCAGCCTGGTGGAATCACCCACCATATCTCCATTTTTCTGTGCTTCCAGCAGTTCAGCCATCCACGCCGCACTCGGTGTACGGATCCCTCCGGCGGGATAATGCCAGAAACCCATTGGTTCTTTCCTGGTATCAACCTTTTGATCGAGTACTGGAAGCAGGCTGATGCCATCAAGAGGCCGGGCCGGATCCGCCTTTACACCAATAATATCTATCAGCGTGGGGAAAATATCGGAGGTATATGCCGGAAAAGAGCTTATCCTGGCATTCTTAATTTTTGCCGGCCATTCAAATATGGCAGGCACCCTCAGTCCGCCTTCATATATATCACCTTTCTTACCCCGGCCACCGGTTGCACCTACATTTGGGAGTCCGCCATTATCACTGCAATACCAGAGTATGGTATTTTCATAATCGTCCAGGGTTTTGAGTTCTTCCCTCAGTTTGCCGAAAGCCCTGTCCATTCCTGTGATCTCTCCATAGAAATGCTGCAGGTTCTCTGGCTGATCCTCATATAAAACCCGGTCTTCTTCTATGGCCCGATGAGGCCTATGGGGAGATCCGAACCAGACCACAGCAAAGAGTGGTTTTTCCGAATCCCTGTGTTTCCGTAATGAATTCAATAGCTGCATCAACCGTAACCATGGAACTTTCACCTTCTGTTTGTATGGCTATTCCTTCCCGGCTCAGGATGGGGCTATTGTCGAAATAATTGGGGGCAGACAGCCATTCGTCGAATCCGCTGGCTCCGGGGTTTACGGGACTGCCCAGCCGGACCGATCCCAGGTGCCATTTCCCAAAATGCCCGGTCACATATCCGGCCTCTTTCAAAACTTCTGCAATGGTAATCTCCTGAGGCCGGAGGGTACGTCCCCATGAGAAGCAGCCAAAACGGTTGGGATTACGGCCGGTCAAAACACTGCCACGGGTGGGTGAACAGACGGGTGCAGCCGCATAAAACCTGTCAAAGCGGAAGGCCTCGGCAGCCATGGCATCGAAGTTAGGCGTCTGGAGGACCGGGTGGCCATTGTATGCCATATCCCCCCAACCCTGGTCGTCGGCCATACAAAGGATGATATTGGGAAGTTTACCTGAATCATTTTCGGGGAGACTGCATTGGGTCAAGTTAAAGGATAGCAGGATAAGCAGAAGCCAATTGATGTTTGTTCTCATAATTGAATAATATTAAGACAATACCACCGGACATTAAAGAGCATTTTCAGCAGAGAGCTGGAAATCCTCTTCTTTCAGGTCTGTCCGCATGGCAATTTTCAGTACGCGTATCTCCGTCCGCTTCTTTTCCTCTATATCTTCGGTAAGGATTTGCATTGGCTGGACCTTTTTAACAGCGCCATCTACCCTTTGAAAATCAGAAAGCTTCACAATGCTGGTCAGTTTCCCTCCTTTGTCAAAGACATTTATTTGTACGATGTGGTAGCTGTCCTCTTCAATCAATAATTCACCCCTGGCCTGATCCTGGGCATCCTGTGCTTTTACCTCAATAAGATGGCATGGTATGCCTTCTACTTCCTCCCTGCCTAACAGCCGGAAGGAAAGATCACCAGTATCACGGGCTGTGATATTAGTCATTTTCATCTCGGAACCTACCATATTGATATTGTCCGGGGTAGCCTTTATTTTTCGTGTTTTCCCGTTGGAAGGGGTGAAAACCTCTATCAAACCTGTTTCACCTGGCATTTCAGTAAAAATAACTGTTGTCCCCCTGGCTGCCTCAGGTTTTTGCCAGCTCATTTTTGTTTTTTCCGTATCCCCGAACCTGGCCACCAGGACCTCATATCCCTTCATTTTCACCCTGCCTTTTTTATCGGTGATATCCATCTCAAGCACCAGCTCCATATTTTCAGTCAGCAATTGGTCCGTGGCTTTTGTGTATATCTCCCTGGCATCTTCCTGTGCTGACAGAACATTGGAAATGAAAACAAGCAATGCGGTCAATAAGTATATTTTGATTGAAAATCTCATGTCTGATCTTTTTTTTCAAGAAACCTTGGCTTTACTAAAATAACGATCGAAGGTATAAGAATTAATGCACTTATCAGGCATGTACTTATGGATATTACAACAAGTGCGCCAAAAAATCGCAAGGGTGCAAAATTGGATAGCGTAAGTGCCAGAAAACCTACGATCACTGACACCGCATTAAAAACAATTCCGCGTCCCGTCGTGGTAAGCGAGATGAAGGCAGCTTCCATATGATCAATTCCCCTGCTTCGCTCTTCCTTAAAACGCCATAAAAAGTGTATGGTGTAGTCTATCCCCACACCAATCATAATGGAGGACATCAGGGCAGTAGCAATATCCAGGGCGATACCGAAAAACCCCATCAGGCCGAAAAGGATCAGAATAGCCACAGACAGCGGTAAAACCGACAGCAGGCCGGCCCTTCCCGAACGGAATATAAGGCTCAACAGGATAAAAACCACCACCATGGCCAGCACGAGGGACTTAACCTGGCCATTGACCACCATATCAGCCAGTTCGATCTGGGTCAGGCTTGAACCTGCAATAAATTTAATGTCAGGATCATCCTTTGTCATGTCCTGTATTTTCTTCCATAATCGTTTGCCTTCCCGGTTACTCCCATCATTTAAAGTGATCAGGAGGCGGGAGTTCTCATAATTGTAATCTATGAATTGTTCCACAGCCTCCTCGTTCCCGCCCATGGTGAAAACCTCAATAAACTGGTAAGCCTCATTGCTTGTAGCAGGGATTTGCTGATAACCCTCCTCACCGGGGTAATAGAAACCTTTGCTCAACTCTTTGATGAGGGTCACAGGAGAACTTACTGCCCCAACAGCAGGGTCATCCTGCAATTCCATCTCGTAAGCCTCCATGCGATGCAAAAGATCCGGGGACAAAACATCACCTGTGAAAAGGATTGAAATATATTGGGATCCACCCAGCTTCTCATTAACCAGACCTATGGCGCGGCTGGTTTCTGACCGACCCAGAAAATAACCTTCCAGGTTGGTATCCACACGGATAAAAAATATCCCGGCTACTCCCATAAAACCAAGAATGGCTGCCACCAGGACAACCTGTCTCGGGTGAGCGGTCACCAGTCTGCTGAATCGTTTCAACCAGCGATCGGCCGATACCAGTTTCTGCTTCCGGGGTTTTTGCAGCGTCCTCTTTGGCTTAAAATAGGAAAGCATGGCAGGCAGGAACCAGATGCTCAGGATCAGGGCAAATCCAATTCCAATGGCAGCAAGGATCCCAAGCTGGGCAGCTGGTATCATGGTATGCGTGAGCAGTCCCAGTATACCCCCAATGGTAGTCAGACCGGTGATCACAATGGGCCGTCTGAGGTCCGCGTAGATCTGCTTACAGATCTGCCTCATTGACAAAACCTCATCAAACTGGGCCAGCTCCTGGTAACGGGCTATCATATGGATGCCATAATCATTGGCAATGGCAATCAGCATGATGGGCAACAATATGGTGATGAGTGATATCTGCCATCCTAACAGCGCCATGACACCAAAGGACAGGATCATGCTCATGATGACAACCAGAAAAGGCATAAAGACACCTTTCCACTCCCTGAAGGAGGAATACAACATGATCACCATGAGTAAAAGCGCAACTGGCAGCAGGATAATCATGTCCTTCTTGATATTCTCGGAAATGGAGTACCGGATATAAGGCAATCCTCCCATCAGGACTTCTCCTGGTCCCGGGTTATCCTCAATAACCCTGCTGATCCCGTTGATCAGTTCTTTATCCGGGTACCTGGAATCTTTAATGAGGATAAGGGACACGAGGGAAAAATCATCCGTATAGAAAAACCTGGATGCCATTCCATTGTCAATGATCCGTGTTTTCAGCAACTCGTAGCCGGAAGGATCCGATGGGATATCCTCCATGAAGGGATCCATTTGAATAAATCCATCCACCACAGATATCTCCTGTGCATCAAAAGGAGAGATACATCGCTCAACACCTTCGATTTCGTTAAGCTCGTTCTTAATATCCTCGAGCCTTTTCAGGGTTGAGTCATTCACAACATCCTCGGCCTCCAGCATCAACAGGATCATCTCACTGCCACCAAAAATACTGTCCAGCTCTCTGGTGTAAACCTTGTTCTCAATATTATCCGGTATGTACTTTTCCAGGTCCGGATTGACTTCCAACCGGGGAATGAATAAAATTGACAGAAGGGTAACCCCGGTAAACAGGATCAAAATTAGCAGGCGGTATTTTATCAGCCAGTGATTCAATATTTCTTATAAAAAAAGAATTTCAAAAAACTCCAAATATAGCAAAATAACAGAGCAATTTCTGTGAGTGCATGGAAGGTTACCTCCATGTCCTGACCAGGCTGCGCCTGAATGCTATTGCTTCGCTCGACAAGGTATCTGTAAGAACAACAAGTTACATGATGCCAGAAACCTCCGTGAATAAACTTCAGATCCTGCAACATTTTGCGATCACACCGAGTGTTCAGCTGCTCATTAATCCTGAGCTGGAAGAAACAAGGGACCAGATCTGGCTTTCGGAACCCGGGGTAGACTCAATTTATAAATCCTTCGGGACATTTTCATACCAAAGACGTATTGACTTTATTACCTCTCATTACCTATACTTTCATAAATGTAAACTCTCAAAATAGTTTTGGATTTGGGTGGATCTCTGCCGGGAGGCCTATGGCATCACGGCAGGATCCTGTCCAGAAACATTAAACCCGATCAATATTAAAGATGCACTCGATCAAAACAGATGGTAAAAGAAATGGAACACATCCTGCAGTAGTTAACCTGATAATCCACGCTTCAAAGCAGGATTCGGTACTTAAATACCTCTATTATTCCACTTAAGTGGAATTGATTTAGCTTGATTAAGGGCGTAAATTTAATCTTAACAAACGGTGCATAGAATATGGCCAATTGTTAGTTATTGAACCCTTAATAAAAACAAAATGAAAAATTCAGTCAAAGCAGCATTCACCATTGCCCTGGCGGTATTGATTATTGGCAGCGCATTTTCACAGGTTACCACTGATTATGACAGATCAGTTGATTTTACCAAATACAAGACCTTTAGTTTTGCCGGATGGCAGAAGGATAGCGAGAAATTGCTCAATGATCTTGATAAGACCCGTTTGCGCGATGCTTTTAAGGCCGAATTCGCAAACAGAGACTTGAAAATTGTTACGGACAACGCAGATGCCCTGGTATCCCTTTATTTGGTTATAGATAATAAGACCAGTACAACAGCCTATACGGATTTTAATGGTGGTATGGGAATGGGCGCTGGCCGTGGCTGGGGGATGGGCGTTGGAGGCGTGGGTCTTGGAAGCGCCACTACCACCTATAGCGAAGATGACTATGAAGAAGGAACCCTGGTAGTTGATGTGTATGATGCATCCACCCAGAAATTGATCTGGCAGGGAACTTCCCAGAGTACGGTGCAAGCGAACGCTTCAAAAAGGGAGAAAACCATACCAAAGAAGGTGAAAAAACTTATGAATAAGTATCCAGTAGAACCTGTAAAATAAAGTTTAAATCTACAAATGATAAACCGATGAAGAAAGCTATTCAAATACTTGTATTGATATTCATAATATGTTGTGCAAATAATATGTTCGTCAGTGCCCAGGATAAGTCTCTCGGAGCGTCCGTTACTGCCAAAGTGGGTCTGTACGTATTTCCTGCCAAAGGACAAGATGCAGCTCAGCAGGATAAGGATGAATCTGATTGTTATACCTGGGCTGTTCAGCAAAGTGGCGTAGATCCGATAAATCCACCAAAGGTGGAAGCAGCTCAAGTGCCTACAGGTCCGGATGGTGCAGCTATCGGAGGAGCAGCCCGCGGAGCAGCAGGCGGAGCAGCCATTGGTGCTATTTGCGGCGATGCCGGTAAAGGTGCTGCTATTGGTGCAGTTGCAGGTGCGATGAGAGGAAGGCGTGCGAGTCGGGTTGGACATGCCATGGAGCAGGCAGGTAACGATCAGGCTGCTACACAAGAACAGGCAAACCTTATGAATAATTTCAAAAAAGCGTATTCTGCCTGTTTAGAGGGTAAGGGTTACACCATAAAATAAACTGAAACGGATCTTATTTAATACAAATTGTTATGAAAATCAACAAAATAATTTATATCGGAATCGCCGTATTATTGGTTCAGGGAACGATGGCATTTAGCCAGGTTTCTGATGATGACAAGTGGGACCTGATGCTGATCCGGGAAGATAAGGTTTATCCCTCGATGACTGATGATTATGAAATGACTTTAATGGATATCAAGGAATTCTTAGCAGAAAAAAAGGTGAAGGGATTCAATTATTTCACCCATATGCAAGAAGATTATTTTTTTACACGAGTCATGCCAATCCATCACTTGAGAGACTTGAAAAATGGGATACATGAATATTTTGAAAAAGAAGTAAATGATCCGGAACTTGATCTTATGACGGACTACCTGAACGGGGCAATAGAATTTTATCGCTATTATATAGTTCAATATAAGAGAGAATTGTCCTTTGTTCCAGAGGGAGATAGTTGGGGAGAAGGAAGTCCTTACCGCAGATGGAGCTATTACTATTTTCAACCAGGCACGGAGGATGATGTGGAAAAGGTAATGGCTTCCTACAAACAGTTATATGAAAAAAAAGGTGCCAATATGGGATTCAGGGTGTTTAAAGGCTTCATAGGGATTGAACAACCGATGTACATCCTGACCACCTGGGCAGAGGATCCTTTGGACTATCATATGAACCTGCAAAAAGTGTCGGAAATGTTGGGCGAAGAAGGGATAGCCCTGTGGGGTAAAATGATGAGTTATACCCATGAAGCAGTAGCTATTGAAGGATGGTACCTGCCTCAATACTCATTTACAAATGGATTGAAACTGGCAGAATAAGATCTTGACTTAATCAGCCT
>CAVVYS010000023.1:0-21578 GCA_963752525.1 uncultured Bacteroidaceae bacterium
CTCAGTGTCCTCCCTGTTCTTACAAATGCTGAATACAAAATTATACAGTTTCTTGCAATATCTGAAATACAATTTCTCAAAAGCATAGCTGTTGCCAGCTTTCATCATGGAAACAAGAAGTTTCTCTTCATCAGACATTTAGACTAATTATTGCAGGATTGTCAGAATTATCGTCAATTTATGTTTAATACCCTTTTCAGCCAAATTATCCAAGACCTGTCATACACAATATCGAAAGTACGAAATATAAACTACTCAGCAAAAATCTGGATACTTGGCTAAGCTACATTTATGTAATATTACCAAAAACATTACACAGCAGGATCAGATTTATTCAATTATATCTTTCCTTTTATCTTTTCAGCATTCTTGTGGATCTTCTCAATGGCCATGGCAATATCGTCCATATCAGATTTACCGGTTATCAGCATACTCTGGAAAAACCAGACTGCTTCTTCACATAACTGGTCATTTGCCGGACATTGATTCCTTTCCATAAATTTCTTGTAGTCCAGCATCCCGGAAGGATACATCAGTTTGAAATTCTTTGTTTTAAGTACGTTTTCCAGGTACGGCATCTTATTGAGTGGAGTATATCCGCCCATACAGGGGATTCCTTCACTTTGAAGTGCTTTCAGGAATTCTCCTCTTGTCAAGCCTTTAAACTCCTCCTTTTTATACCGGAATGGGAAAAGGTGGAAAGCAGCACGGGTCACACCAGGATTAAATTTATAAGGCAGAATCCCCGGGATATCCTTGATTTGTGACTTCAGGTAGGCTGAATTTATGTTCCTGGTTTCGGTTTGCTCCTCCAGGCGCTTCATCTGGGCCAGTCCAATGGCAGCCTGGTATTCCGTCAGCCTGAGTTTGGTTCCCGCCATAATGGTTCCCGATCCCACTGTTCCAACCGCAGTACCGTAAGGATTGCCATAATTATGATAGGAGTAACACCTGTCCATAAAATCATCATCATCGCTCACAATAGCCCCGGCTTCGCCAATGGGTATGTTTTTGGAATTCTGAAAGCTGAAACATCCTGCATGACCGAATGTCCCCATTTTTTTGTGGTCAATTTCTGCCAGCCACGCCTGACATGCATCCTCAACAACGATCAGATTATGCTTTTTGGCAATCTGCATAATCCGGGTCATATCTGCAGGCAAACCCAGAATATGAACCGGCAGTATTGCCTTTGTGCGAGGCGTGATCTTGGCTTCAATTTTACTGGCATCAATCTGGAATGTCTCCGGATCGGTATCCACAAACACGGGCATGGCTCCGGTTTGCAACACTGAAATGATGGTGGCAATAAACGTATAGGGGGGAACGATTACTTCATCTCCGCCTCCGATTCCCAACTGGACCAGGGAAGCAATTAAGGCGTTCGTTCCATTCACAACAGCAAGGCAGCGTTTGGCTCCGATGGTCTCTGCCCATTTTTTCTCGAATTCGGTGACGACGTCTCTCCGTGACCATACACCGCTTCGAAGGACTTCAAGTATCTGCGTTTCGTCGGTAGCCGGATCCCAGATTGGCCATTCCGGCCAGCTTTTTGTTCTTGTCTTCGCTCCTCCAAGTACTGATACCGGCACCGGTTCGCTGGCACTATTGGCCAATAAGTGAAGGTGTTACACCCATGCCAACCACTGCTCCCAGACCAGCCATTGAATTTTGTTTAACAAATTCACGCCTTGAATAATTTTTTTTCGACATTTTTCTGTATTATGTTTTTATTTCTATTAGATATACATCCATATTTCTCAACAGTACCTTCGGGGATATTATCCTGTAGCGACCCTCTTTTACTTTCTCTACCTTAACTGGTTTGTGTCCTGTAGCATCAGGTGTGGCGTAGTAAGACTTACTAATTGAAGGTAATGATATTTCAAAAATAACATCCCTTTTGATTTGTCCCCATTCTGGATCGGGCAAGGGTAGTCTATCTCCATTTTTTACCTTACACCGGTAGCATTGAGCATATGTACCAGGTAATATCTCTCCGTTTGGGATTCTCTTATAGACGATGTAAGTAATTTTTAAGGCATTCTATCGCTTCAAATGATAGTTCTGTCCCGATGACCTGTCTGAGAATTTTTCATGGAGAGCACTTGATTTGTATCGGGTCGATATTCGTAGTATTTTGAATGGTTGAGATTTGCAAAAATCATTTATCCCAATCGCTTTGCGCAATAGACAATCTCTCCTCTTACCTGCATTTGCTTCTGCTATTCGGCATGATCTGTCTTTTCAATACTTTCATTTTCAAACAATTTCAAAAGCTCTTTTGTTCTGAGGCTCTACCATAGGATGTAAAATCTCCTGCGTCACCTGTTATATATAATGTTCCTCCGTTACGAACATATTTCTTGAGTTTATCAACCTGCACATCGGAAATACACTCCATCCTGGTGCGAGCAACACCCTGAACCTTGAAAGATCCTGATTGACAGCGCATCATCCAGAATTACTGTTGTTGAATATGTACTCTGTAAGAATTTGACTGATCCCCATGATTTCCTCTGGGTATGAATTTTTGCTTTCAGGCGACCAGTCACGCGTTCTGCGCGAAAATATAAGTGCGATATCAGCAAATGGCTTGGCAGATCTGTTGTTCATATTCTCTTCCCAGCCTGTGTATTGATTCATTTATCTGCGTCTTTAAAACTTTCGAAAGACCAGGTAACCTGCCCGACCATATTGTTCATGGCCCAACCTAGAATGGCATAGTTGATTTGCCCAATTGGATAGACCAATCCGAAAACCGGGGACTGATAAGTTTCGTTCAGGCTGTTGTACAGATGTTTGTCTGGAAAAATTATACCTGTAATTGTCCCATACGTCCCGGCTCATAATTTCTGTTCCAAGGAAATCCATTGATTTTGCACTCAAAGCCAGATCACCACCCTGTTCATACGAAGCTCCGTCCCTTATAAAACCACCTTCAGAAGTAGTATTGGATATTGCAGAAGTCAGGATTTATCTCTTGTGTGGCTTTGCTAAGGTCAATCCTCCACTGCGCAATGGCGTTTTTGCGCCACTCGATCCATGCTTTCCACAGTTTGGAAGATCTGTTGCGAAGGAGTGGACTTGTCTCGTCATCGGGCAACATCAGGCCTGTTGCTTTTGTGAAGGCTTCCCTGCAGTAGATGCAATTACAGAAATTATTGCGGTGAAAGGTAATCTCATCAACCATCAGGCCATCCAGGTCCGTATTCCTGATATGCTCAAGGATGTAGGGAAAAAAACTACCCCTCCTTAAAAAGAGGATTGATGGGACAGATCTCCCATGTGGGAAGACCTTCTGTATGGTTGAACTGCAAAAATTCAGGGTGTTCGGCAAGAAATCTGAATCCCATATCCATGTTCCAGAGAATAGTGAGATCCTGGTGATCGAGAAATTTCATTCCCATCTCATGTCCAATTTCCACGGTTTTCCGGATATTCTCTTCCACACGTTCGAGGTGTGCCGGGAAAGTATGTCGGGAAAGAAATCCATTCAGAATAACGGCTTCAACTCCTCCCTCCTTAACCTGTTCCAACCTTTTTTTGATAAGTGCTGGGGTGTTGAATTTGTTAAATGACGCGTAATTGGAGGGAACCCATGGTACCTAGGGGACTGGTATATCGCCATAGCAGTTCTTCAGAATCCTGGTTGGGCAGCGACAGTCTCCAATTCCGGAAGTTCCGGGATCTCCTTGATTTCCTCAACTCTTCCTGCAAGGGGGGTTTTTGTAGCAGACTTACCGTAAACTGGAGGGGTGTCGAAATAATTACTGAACATAACATCCGGACAATAGCTATCGCCTTTGAGCCAGAAACCACGGCGAATATTAAAATCTTCATCAGTGTGCATGAATAGCTGACAACCCAATACACTGACCGCCCAATCACCCTCAAATCTGATTGATGCCTTTCCTTCCTCAATCCAGCGAACACAGGTAAGGTTGGCAACACTGCCTTTGTCTATACTGATTTTGCTGAATACCTCCTCACCGTTTAATGAGACATGAAAGGGCCCGACACCTTGTTCAAGGGCACTTGAACGAATGGTAATCAGGTATAAACCCGGACGAAGATTTCTTGTAGTAAAAGTATTTCCAAGGGAAGAGGTTGCTGCGGTATAAAGTGCACCTGTAAGATCCCCTCCCGCCTGATTAATCCCCTCAGCATCCACCCAGCCGTATCCTTTAATTTCATCGTAAACTTCCAATCCTGCATTGATGAAATCTTCAGATGAATTTCCCCCGAAGCAGAAGAGCCGTTCAGCAGGTATTTCCGAAAAATAATGATAGTAGTCTACTGCATGATGGTCCAGGTAATCGCTTGTCTCCTTCAAAGATGGTGACCTTGCCGGTGAGTGCTCCACCGAAGTCGGTAGCAGGTACGGCAAGGGTCATTTCTATCATGTCGCTCCTTTTTTTTACCGACCACTGTGAATTAATGCTATTGGCAGCAGCCAAATAATAGGTAGTTACCCCGTGAGGATTGAAGTCGAAAGTAATTTTCCCTCCTGGGGTTGTAAAAGATATCCAACGTGCATCAGCTCCTACAAAATTTCCATCCGGAGTGTCCCCATTAAGCGTTCCGGATGACCAGGTTGCATTATAGGAACGACCTGTCAAAGCTTCCCATGAGCCATTGTTCAAAGTCGAAAGTGGCAGGTATATCCTGTAGAAGATTGAATCGGATGGATAGCTCTCCATTAGAGCATCCTGATGAGATTGAAAATTGATTTCGACTTTTATTCCATCAGGAGAAATTCCCAGCTCCCTGCGAAATGGAAGTTTGACATCTGTACTCCAGGCATTGGTATATTGCCATCCTTTCTCACTATATGCCTCATTGTACCCGGATACTTCAGGATGCCTGGATACATCAAAATGTTCTGCAGAAGCACCCACATTCTGGCTGGGCAACCAGGAATGCATATCGCCGCTGATAAGGTTTTTACCGTTCCAGGTGACCTCAATACTTTTTTCCTGTGAAATGGCAAAGGGGGAGCCGTTGACAGCAAGTACTTCTTGTGTATCGGATGCCAGAACCTCGACACAGAACACAAGCCAGCAAAGAACCAGTATTAGATATCTCATAGACTGTTTGACTTCAGTAAAACGCAAACGCTGGATTCTATAAAGTTAAAAGACACATTCATTAATTCAAATTACATTTCGATAAAAGACATACTATCCCTAGATCAGTGAAGTTTTAGTCTTTTCCTCACTCCTCTCAGCATGATTTTTTAAAACAAAGATAATCAGCGATATAGCACTTATATTTTGACGTTTTTGGGTGTCCCGTTATCCTGATTTGGATAATTGTTAAGCTGATATTGGTGTGTCAGGGCAATTAAGTATTAATTATTGCCCTTTGTGAGATAATCGCTAATGGGTTATTGGCATTATATGTCGGATCCGAGATTAAAAAATGTCTATTTCAAATGAAATAAGAAGTTTTCCGGGTAAACAAGAGTTGTTTTAGCTTTAGAGATATGATAACGGAATATCCTTGGATTGACAGCTCAACCTAGCTTTAAACAATGCTTGTAACTAATCGGCAGGTGCAACCGCCCATAAAAAACATCGCTGGGACAAAAATTCATATTATATACCATACCTACAGCAGGTTCTTTGGATATGAGGAGATGTGGGTAACCAATCAGGAGCAAGCCACGGTCATTGACCTGGAAAAGACCCTTACATATTGGGCTCTTCTTTAGGACAAAACGAGATGTCCAAGAGACAAACTGGAATAATAACATTGTACTTCAAAGTAATTATCTCATTGACTTCCTGCAAAATATGTTTTAAATTTACTGTAATGCACTGCAATGCCCCTACCAGCAGTAGATTGATGTTTTACCCGATGAATTCAGCTCTCAATAAACCCAGACAATAATTAAATCCACTCATTTTACAAATTTATCCCATGTATAAAAAAATCCTAACCTCGCCACTGTTTCAAATTTCATTTTTAATACTGATCATCATTGCGGTTGCCTTTTCTGTTTACTTAATAACTGATCATGAATCAATAGCGGTGGACAGTAATTTGCCAGAACATCAAATCAAAGAATTCTCCAGCAAACTGCCCATGCGATTTGAAAAAAACGATGGTCAGGCTGGAACTCAGGCAGATTTCCTGAGCAGAGCAGAAAACCACACAGCCTTGTTCAGTTCAACCGGGATGCTGCTGAGCCTCCTGGATACTGAATCCATGGACCTGGCTAGCCGGGAAAAGTCAGAATCTAAAGCCCTGCAAGCCAATAGATTATTGCAAATGCGAATAGTGGGAGCCAATGCTCAGTCCATGGCAAACGGACTTGACAAACTACTGACAAGATCGAACTATTTCATCGGCAATGATCCAGCGAAATGGTGGACGGATATCCCAAACTATGCAAAAGTTAAATATAGCGAGGTGTATCCTGGTATCGATCTTGAGTATTATGGTAATAAAGGCAGACTGGAATATGATTTTATCGTCTCACCAGGATCAGAACCGGAGGTAATATCACTTCAGTTTGAGGGTATGGATTCTATCACCAGGAATCAGAAAGGGGAACTAGTCCTGCGAACAGGCTTATCAGAAATGATTATGCAAGAACCCATAGCCTATCAGGAAAGGGAAGGTATAAGAGAGCAAGTTCCGGCAACCTATATCTTTCAAAGTGAAAATCAAGTTGGATTCAGTGTTGGTGATTATGATAAGGACATTCCCCTGGTTATTGACCCCGTACTTGCATATTCTACCTATCTAGGTGGATATTGGACTGAAGTAGGAAAAGCCATCACAGTGGATACACTCGGTAATGTTTATGTTACTGGATCGGCAGATTCGAATTTCCCAGTTGCTGACAGCTTTGTGCAAGCAACAAATGCCGGTGCGTATGATGTGTTTGTCGCGAAACTGAATGCCGATGGTTCAGAATTAATCTATGCTACCTATATTGGTGGGAGCCCAGGCGGAAGCGGACTTGGCGGCGATGATGTCGGACTGGGCATTGCCGTTGATCCTTCAGGTAACGCTTATATCACAGGCAGCACCCAGTCAGATGATTTTCCAATGCAAAATGCCATGCAGGATACTTACCGTGGGGATGATATGGTTCATTCCGATGCTTTTGTTGTTAAGCTCAATCCAAATGGCACAGCTCTTCTTTACTCAACTTACCTGGGAGGGGATGAAGATGAAATAGGTCACGATATCCAAGCCGATAAATCAGGCCATGCTTATGTGGTTGGAATGACTACTTCAGATAATTTTCCAGTATGGAATGCATATGACGCAATACTAAATGGATATAGAGATGCATTTATTTCAAAGATCAAACCAGACGGTTCCGACTTTGTTTTTTCTACTTTTCTTGGAGGTGAATCAGAAGATGGCGGTCGTGGCATAGTCCTCGACAGGGAAGAGAATATTTATATAACAGGTTCCACAAGTTCAGCTGATTTCCCTTTGGAATCTGCATATCAGGAATCAGGTTATGGGGGAGATGCATTTGTAACAAAGATGAATGCCGCTGGCACTGGCCTGGTATTTTCAACCCTTTTAACTGGTACTGGCACTGATGATAATGATTTACATATCGATGTAGGTACATCGATTGCAGTTGACACCCTTGGTTATGTTTATGTAGCTGGAATGACTCAATCGCCTGATTTCCCAAACGATAATGCTGTACAGGCCAATATCGGAGGTGCCCCTGATGGATTTGTCACTAAATTTAATCCCGATGGTTCATCGCTGGTTTATTCCACTTACCTGGGCGGCAGTCATTGGGAAGGAGGATTGGATATTGAAGTTGATCATGGAGGTAATGCTTACATCGCAGGTTCTACACTATCAAGCGAATTTAAAACCGTGAACCCACTTCAATCCTCGCTGAATGGACTTGCAGATATCTTTGTAGTTAAAATTAATCCACTGGGATCGGACATGGTATTTTCTACATTTCTGGGTGGCAGCAATTCTGAAGGTTGGGCTGATTGGGATGGCAAAGATGGTATTGCGGTGGACCTGAACCGAAACGTTTATGTGACAAGTCAAACATGGTCTGCGGATTTTCCACCGGAAAAAGCTTTACAGGAAACCTATGGGGGAGGTGGTGATGCTTTTGTGACCAAGATTGACATTGAGGAGAAGTTGAGCTGGATAGAGATTACTTCAAGATACACCCTGCCTGAAGGGATTCGTATATTTGAAGGAACCAGATCTGATCCAAAATTAAAAGCATATTATATTGATGCCGACCTGAACCGCCCAGAACTCAGTGTTAGGCCCTATATCCGGGGACTGGACGACAAGAAGAACGTAAAAGATTTTAATCGCCTGGAGAATGCATATGCATCCATTAACGGAGGGTTTTTCTATAGGGAAAGTGCTATTCTTTCCGCAGTGGTTTATCCCTCAGAGTTGAAAGCCAGAAATGTGGACAGTTTAAAACGCGAAGTAAACAATGTTACAAAATGGTATCCTGTGTTACGAGGTTTCTTTGGAATGAAAAAGGATAGGTCATTATCAGTAGACTGGATCTATCATATAACCCATACGAATGATGGAATTTTTACCTTCACTGATCCATTATCCTACACCATTGATGATCCTGATCCCATAGAAGAACCAGAGGCTGATTTTGGAACGGTATACAGCGACCTGCTTACTGGTATAGGTGGCGGACCAGTTCTCATTAAAGAATAATGCCATCCGTGTCACCTATGCGGAAGAGGTCCTTTGGGGTGGATCCGGGGTAGAATATGGCAAACAGGATCCGAGAAGCGCAGTCGGCTATACTGCAAACAAGCATGTAATATTGCTGGTTGCTGATGGCCGAAGCGATGAAAGTAAAGGGGTCGACCTGCCTGAGCTGGCCCAGATCATGTCTGATCTCGGCTGCGTGGAAGCACTCAACCTGGACGGCGGTGGATCCTCCCAGTTGGCCGTAGGCAACACATTTGTCAACAAACCATCGGATACGTCACCAAGAACGGTTCCAAGTATTTTGTCAATTGTACATTCTGATGCCGTTCAAAGCGTACTACCTGACTGGGCAATGTACCGCGACACCCACGAGGAAACTACTGAAATAGTTGGCGGGTGGACTGAATCTGCGGATCCGGGAGCATATGGATCCTCAAATGCATTGGTCATCCCATCCGGGGAAGGAGAAAATCACGTTTTGTATAATCTGGGACTCTCCGAGGAGGCTGAGTCTGAAGTCTATTTTTGGTGGGTGGCAGGCCCTGACAGATCTGAGGACGCCCCTTATATCATTTATCACAAAGACGGAACGGATACGGTAAGGGTGAACCAGACAATAAATGGTTCTTTCTGGAACATGATCGGTACTTACACATTTACAGGTACTGCTGCAGATATGATAAAGATTACCGATGGGGGTACTACCGGTGGCGTTATATGTGCAGATGCCATCAGGGTTGTTTCTGCTGAAAAAACCACAGGAATTTCCAGTCCCAGTCTGCCCTCAGCAGATGCTTTCAAACTTTTGCAAAACTATCCGAATCCGTTCAACCAGGAAACACATATAAACTACCAGCTATTTTCAATGTCTGAGGTAAAAATATTTGTATTCAATATGAAGGGACAGAAAACAAAGATGCTCGTTCATGAAATGCAGAACGCTGGCTGGCATACTGTGACATGGGATGGTACAGACACGAGTGGTGACCGGGTAAGCAGCGGAATTTATTTTGTTCAAATGGAAGCAGATGGAAATAAGGCTGTAAAGCAGATGCTGTTGACGAGGTAGTCAGGCAAATTTTTCTTGATTACAGTACCAGGATGTGAAATCCATCAATAAGTTTGGAAATCAGCATATTATTGAATAAATTTAGTACTGGACGTCTTTCTTTGTTCCCGTTCTTGTAGATTTCTTTTGTTTTTTGATCTTTTTCACATTTCATGCCTCACTGTATCATGATCCTTTGCCCCAAACCAAATCTTTATATCCATGAATTTCTCAGATGTAATCCAGCCAGGTTATTCTTGCCAAAAATTTGTACTTCTTCTTCTGCCAATATTATTTCCTCAGATAATTAATGGACAGGTCCTGGATGATCAATTAACCATTTCTGATCATAGTGAATGGTGTGATGTTGCCACTGGTGCCAGGTTTGGAAATATGGTACGCATTGGGGATATAAACAATGATGGCTATGATGATATAGTCGTTCATTCCAACGGTGCCGATAAGATCTCTGTTTATTATGGATTAGCGGCGGGAGATTTATTACTGGGGTCAGAAATAGAAAATGCCAGGGGTAATATTGCTGTGGAGGATATTAACAGTGATGGATATTCTGATGTAATTCTCGGGGACTATGGAAATGTAGTGTTTTATTATGGTGGCCCGGACAAAAATGGAATTGGTGATTCTTATCACACCATCGATATCAGTGTGAACAATACCGTAACAAATGTGACCAGTGCAGGGGATTATAATGGAGATGGCATAAATGATGTATTGGCAGAAATGCCTACTGAAAATAAAACCTTTGTAGTTTATGGATTCTCAACCGGAATGGGTATTCCCGAGAGGGAACCCAGGGTCATTCATAAAAATATCTTTAAAAGGGTTGAGGGTAGCCTCGGTGATATTAATTCAGATGGATTTGACGATGCTATTTACAAATTGGATAATAGCAATCTTGATCCTCAGGAGGTAGTTTTATCCCTTGGACCCGAAAAACAATCCTTATGGTATACAAGAAACATTATTAGTGATGCTTTCTTGCAGGTTACCTCTTATGTTAATTGGATCCAGACCGAGGTAGGTGAAGAACATATCCTGGCAATCAGGTCAGACAGGTCCTTATGGGGCTGGGGTGGAAATGAATACGGTAAACTTGGAGATGGCACAACTGAACCAAAGGAATCCCCTGTCAGAATCGGATCCGATAATGATTGGTATTATACGGAAGCCGGCATGGAACATTCCATTGCACTGAAAACAGACGGTTCTCTCTGGACCTGGGGTGGAAACAGAGAAGGAATGCTGGGTGATAATACAACCGTCAGCAAACCAACCCCGCAGCGCATCGGGTCAGATTATGACTGGATAAATGCCACTGCAGGCTGGTTCCACAACCTTGCCATAAAATCCAACGGGTCACTCTGGGCATGGGGAGGCAATGACAATGGCCAGCTAGGTATGGGGAATACCTTACCAAGGTTAGTTCCGACAAGGGTTGGGACAGATAATGATTGGGAACATGCAGTAACACAACAATACCATAGCGCAGCCATCAAGTCGGATGGAACCCTGTGGCTCTGGGGATTGAATAACCACGGACAACTGGGTGATGGAACAACCAGTAACCTCCTTAGCCCAACACGCTTAGGTTCGGATAATGACTGGGTGGATGTGGCTGTCGGGAGATATTTTACCATCGCCCTGAAGGCGGATGGTACTATCTGGGGCTGGGGGGCGAATAATACGGGTCAGCTTGGGGATGGCAGTACGACCGAGCGATGGACGCCCGTTAGAATAGGCAGTGATGATGATTGGATTGATATAGCATGCGGATGGGGACATACAATTGCGCTGAAATCTGATGGCACAAAATGGTTCTGGAGTTCAACCGGAGTTTACACACCGGTTCAGATTGGCACAGAGAGCGATTGGAGAAATATCTCTGCTGGCGCTTACGGTATGATCGCCCTGAAATCTGTGGATGCTGAGAATGCAGATTGGACCATTGTCGGACTGGATGCAGGATCCTCGTATAGTTTCGGCAGGGCCTGTGGTTCTGCAGGAGATATTAATGGTGACGGAGCAACAGACATATTCATAGGGGATCCACTTTTCAACCCTACCCCCTCAGATCAGAGTCATCAGGGCTTCTGGGGAAAAGTATATATCTGGTTTGGAGGAGCAGGTTCCGGAAGTGACCTGACCGGGTTTGGAGAGGATCCCGTCCTTGCGGATGCTGATTTTAGCATGGATGGCAATTTTATCTCCGGAAGTTTTGGATACTCCATAGCATCTGGAGACATCAATGGGGATAACTACAGTGACCTGGCAGTTGGTGACCCCAGGGGTGCTGATTATTGTTTTGATCCACAGACAAGTGCACAGAATGTGGTTGAAACCGGACTGGTAACACCATATTACTCCGGCCTGGCTCCACCTGATGGTGATGAAGACGGAGTACCCGATGACAGCGATAATTGTCCAAACATATCCAATCCCGGCCAGGAAAACCAGGACGATGACGATCATGGTGATGCTTGCGATAATTGCATTTCTGTCAGGAACAACAACCAGGATGACAGCGATGATGACGGTGAGGGAGATGAATGTGATGAATGTCCGCATGATCCTGAAAATGATAGTGATAATGACGGTTATTGTGAAGGTGAAGGTTATTTGTCACCAAAGCTGGGGGACGAGGATAATTGTCCAGATATATACAATCCTGATCAGGTGGATACGGATGATGATGGGTTAGGGGACCTATGTGACAACGATGATGATGGTGATGAAATAGCTGATACTGTTGATAATTGTCCACTCGTTTACAATCCTTCCCAGGCAGATTATGATTCAAATGATATCGGAAATGCATGTGACGACATGGACGGGGATGGTGTTATGGATGCGGTTGATAATTGTCCTTTGGTAAGCAATGCCAGCCAGGAAGATAGCGACAGTGACGGAATTGGTGACATCTGTGATAACTGCCCGGGAACATCCAACAGAGAGCAGGAAGATGTTGATGGAGATGGAACGGGGGATGCATGTGATACCGACGATGATGATGACGGGATCCCGGATACCCAGGACAATTGCAGAACAGTTTCGAATCCGGACCAGGCTGACCTGGACGGCGACGGTATTGGTGATGCATGCAATTCCAGCATAGATAGTGATGATGATGATTGGGCCGACAACCTGGATAATTGTCCCAATACACCAAACCCGGATCAAACAGATGCCAACCATAATAATATCGGCGATACCTGTGAGGTTGATTTGAAAACCATCAGGGTAGAGTTGACCCAGGCCATACAGGATGAAAACCAAAGTGTCCCACTAATTGCTGGCAAGAACACCCATATCAGGGTCTATTTTGATGTCGGGGCTGCACAAACAGAAATTGGTCCGATTAGTGGAATGATCAAATTTTATTACCAGAATGGCCTGCCAATGAGCACTTATGTCAACGGAAGGCTAATGGATAAAACCTTGTTCTCAACCAACAGCATGAATGCTCCTCCAACTGTTGATATGGATCCTGGCAACCCCGATCACACATTAAATTTTATCATTCCGAGCAATTGGCAATGGGATGACACACCCTATATCAGGATGTATATCTTTAATAATAGCAGCCTGGCTGATCTTAATCCCTTTAATGATGGTCCGGATGATTTTCCTCTTAGATTAACCCCGGCCAAAGAACTAAATATAGTATTCGTCCCAGTGAAGGTCATCGACGGAGGTTCTTCATGCACCCCAACAGTTGCACAATTCTTCGAAGGCCTCAATTATGTCCGGAATGTTTATCCTTTAAGTGAGATAAATACCTGGAAATCAGCAGTTCGAGACTTTGACAAGGATCCTTCCTGCAATGGTAATGAGCTGATGTTTAATATATGGCGTTTGAATGTCAAGACTGATGATCCTGTAGATGATCTGAAATATCATGGCCTGGTATGTGAAGCTGGTACAATTATACAGGAATGTGATCTTGGAGGAAAAGGAGGATATGCTTTCTTCAATGATGATGAGTCCTGGTCATACTATCAAAGTCCACCCAGAAGTGGTATACCGATAGCCCATGAACTGGGACATAATTTTGGACGTGATCATGTTCCATCTTTTCAAGCAGATCCTGATGATACTGATAAGGACTTTCCTTCAACAACCGTACAGGATTGTCATGCAGACGGCAGTTATTGCAGTGACAGGGTCATCCCATCCAGTATCCAAAAATATGGATTTGATGGAACCAATGCTTATGCACCCGATTCGTTCTACGATTTTATGTCTTACGATGAACCTGAATGGGTATCAATTTATACCTATATGGGCATATACGAGGATCACTTTTCCCTCGATAAGAAAAGTGCTGAAAACCCGGAGAAGGAATTAAAATTCAATTATGAGAACCAGGAATACATCACTATTTTAGGCATGATCTCCGAGAATGGAACCATTGATAATTTTGAGATTATTGATTACGATATAAACATTAATGAGGGTAATGAATCGGGTTGTGACTACACAATCATTCTGATGGATATAAATTCCGCCATCCTATTGGAGCAAAAGTTTTGTCCGCTAAATAAAGTTGACGGAGGAGGAAGTAATTTTGTCGTCAAGGTACCTTTTATGGCTAATGCAAGCAAATTAGTAATAAAATACGAGGACCAGACCTTACTCTCCAGTGATATAAGCGCAAATGAACCCCTGATCAGTGTCCTTTATCCCAACGGAGGGGATATGCTCAATGATACATGCCGCATACGGTGGGAATACAGCGATCTCGACAATGATACTGTTGAATTCACCATCCTTTATAGCATGGATAATGGTTTAAACTGGACAGTTGTTGCGCTTGATGAGACTGGAACGAGCTATTTATGGGATACAGATGATTATCCTGGCAGTAGCGAGTCAAAAATCAGGATCATTGCTTCAGATGGGGTTCTGTCCTCTTACGATGACTCAGATGGTTCATTTGAAGTTGCTGAAAAAATCCCGGAAGTAGAGATCTTTTCGCCGGAGAATAATGGACAATTTTATGCCAATCAAATGATCCCATTAGAAGGCTACGCCTTTGATGTGGAGGATGGTTCCGAACTTGATTCTATACAATGGCTGTCGGATATTGATGGCCTGATCGGTATGGAATATAATGTTCTGGTTGACAGTTTAAGCCCCGGGACACATTTGATATCGCTTCAGGTAATGGATTCTGACCACAACCTGGGAAAGAAGGAAGTGAACATTGTTGTCTCATCTAACATAGACAGTGACAATGACGGTATTGCTGATGATATAGATAATTGCGTGTATGTATACAATCCCGGCCAGGCAGATTATGATGGGGATGGCATCGGAGATCTGTGTGAACTGGATGATACGGATAACGACGGATTTGCTGATTATAAGGATAATTGCATGCTGATCCCCAACGATCAATCCGACAATGATCGTGATGGTTTAGGAGATGCATGTGATGATTGTGCAATGTTACCTGATATCGGCACAATCATTCAGGGCTCAGATGAGCCCAACTCGGGATCTTTGCAAACCTATTCTGTAAATACAGATACCTCAGCGGACTACCTTTGGATCTTACCTGAAGGCTGGATCGGTGTAAGTGATAGTAATTCGATAGATGTTATCATTGGTTCAAAAAGTGGTAAAATCGGAGTTACCTCATTTAATGAATGCGGGACAAACCATCTTACAAAATCTATCCAGGTTGATGGAGCTACAGGAGTAATAGATAATGATTACGTCTTCACTCAGTCAGATCCATATATCATCTATCCAAATCCAGGTTCGGATATTCTTAATGTATATTGTGAATCAGGTATTAGCCAGGATGTCCAGGTACTTATATTTGACTTGCTTGGAAGACAGGTCATCAATGCCACTGGAGAAAATTATACAAATGTCCTGTCAATACCCATATCACAATTAAATCAGGGAATCTATCAGGTTGTCATCAGGAAAAACAGGGGACAATCGAGTTTGAAATTTCTAAAAACCGATCGTTAAACAATTAGATCTTTTTACCCGGAGGTATTTTTCATCGCGTTATGCTTGATTTTCAGATGAATTACCATGGCAATTGGGCCTACCAGAAACAGAGAATAAAAGGGAGCATAGATAAACTGGTTAAGCCGTAATACAAATTCTACCAGGGCAATTAGAAAAGCTACCAGTATTTGGCCTTTTTTATTGCCAACCGTAGTTGCAGGATCGGTAATCATAAAAAAAACGAAAAGCTGATACATGGGACCGGTGAGTGGAGCAAGCTCAGTATAGAAATTTGCTCCTGTAATAAGGCTCCGCAAATAAGAAAAAAGAATAAAACCAGCTACGTAAGTCAGGCTGATATGAAATCTTTTTGCCCGTATAACGATAAAAAGGCCAAGTATCCAGATGACCAGCATTGGAAGGATATTATTGCCCCATTGAATACTCAGTCCGGATACAGCAGAAGGAGCAAAAAACAAGAACCAGCTTATGCCAAAATTTGATGGATTCCAGATATGACGGTTCTTATAGCGTAATATGTATTTTGAGGCTATTGAAATGATCGATACAAATGCAAACGGCCAAAGCAAGATCGAACGAATAAGGATACTTACACTTATTCCACTAATGTATGCACTGGATACATTTTTCCATGTACCAAGAATGAACCGGGAAAGGATTAGATCAGTGGCCATGGCAGATCCAACAGCGAGTAAAATAGCCTCATAACTTTCCAGGATGCCAAAAGTAAAGTGACCTGTTAGAAGGATAATGCTGATAAATATAGGGGGTACATAACGAAACTGTATCAGGGATCGAAATGAATCCTTAATCTTTCCTCCTGTATGATTTACAGAATTTGTCATTTCTACTCCTTGAGTTTATGTACTTTTCCTATTTCCGGATTTGCAATTTCCTGCATGGAACCTGCTGGCCAAAGGATTTGAACCTTATCTACCCCTTCGGCTTTCCCAAGTCCAAATTGAAGCCTGCGCTGGTTCTGAGAACTAAATCCCATGCCACCGGTTATTATCTGTGTCTGTACCTGCCCATCCCAAAAAACGCTTACAAAACCACCGATGGCACTCTTATTCGACTGGGTTCCCTCCAGCATAAACGCGATCCAGTTATGTTCTTCATTAACTGTGTTCTCATAAATCAGCAGTCTGTTATTCTGATTGGCCACAATAACATCCAGCACTCCGCGGTTCCAAAGATCTACAAAAGCCACCGCACGGCTGTCATAGGTTTGATTGTCCGTTACAAATTCAGAAGCATCTTCAAAGTATTGCGATTCGTGGCTTATCCATATCTTGTTCTTTTGATACCCGGACTGACTTCGGCCATTCATTGCAGGCCAGTTATGAATATCTGATATAATAGCAGAATTACCACCGGTAACCTTGGAATAATCATACCAGTAATCCCTTCCTTTCTGAGCCGATATGAAGCCATTTGCCAGAAACAGATCATTGAATCCATCATTGTTCAGATCGCCAAACTGGGCTCCGTAACTCCAGCCTCCGTTCACAACGCCCTTGGCTACCGACAGGTTTACATAGCTGGTTTTATCAGGATCGACAGAAGGAATCCAAAGGTTGTTTCCCTGCAATAAAATTCCATCCTCGGTAATATTCGAAATGTATATTCCCAGATGACCATCATTGTGTATGTCTCCCATACTTACATTCATACCACTTTTAGGTGAGAAGCCAATGTTTGTCGAAACACCGTCTTCGATAAAACCTTCACCATTATTGTTGTAATAAAATTCGTCTACGCCATAATCATTGGCTACAATTAATTCTGGATACCCATCTTCATTAATATCTGCAGCGCAGGCAGCCAGGGTCCATCGGGTAGAATTCAGGCCTGCTCCTTGGCTAACATCCATAAACCTTCCTTTACCAATGTTTTCCAGTAAAAAATTACGGCCTCCATTTTGAGAGTATTCGAAACTCTCTGTCAGGATTGAGGTATGCTCAATATTCCACAAATCAATGTCTTCTGGAAAATAGCCACCAATAAACAGGTCAATATAACCATCTGCATTGTAATCAAGCCAAATGGCTGCATTTGAATTGATCCAATCTGGCAAGCCACTGTTTGAAGTTATGTTGGTAAAAGCCTTGCCCTGCTCGTTTCTAAATAGTTCAGGTTTACCCCACTTATAGATTAGTATATCCTCATAACCATCGTTATCAATATCTGCCCATACTGAACCCATGGAAGTACCTCTTCCTTCTTTATTCAAATCAGCAAGTCCAAACCCAGGTGCCACATCAATAAAACTACCATCTTGTTGATTGTGGTAAAGTGAGTTTTTACTGTTGTAACGACTGTTGGTTACATAAAAATCATTCCATCCATCATTGTCGAAATCACAAACAGAAACAGAGGCACCCATGGAGGCGATCTGGGGTAAGATAGGTTCAAACAGGGGATCGAGCCGGGGTGAAAAGTGTATAAAATCTACTCCTGATTTCTGAGAAACCTCCTGCAGGAAAAAACCAAATCGCTCCAACGCAGATTCAGTTTTTAAGCCGAGGGATTTTTTATCGTTCCTGTTACTTAGATATTCCAGAAATATTGGTACTGAAAGCAGAACAACAAATACAAAGCCTGTGAGCTTATAAGCGCTTGATTTGGAGATCGGATTCAAAACAATAAATACTTCTTAAATTGATTCGATTACAAATATAACATCCTATTTAGAATAAATCTAAATATCTTGATTGATCAACTTGATGAAAACTTTTAGTTAAGGGCCTCATCCCTGAATCGCTGAAAAAACCACCCTGTACCAGCAACGATAACCATGGCTATGATTGCGTGAATATGCATGGCTTTCAGCATTCCACCATGATCGCGTAAATACCCCAGCATCAAATTCCCGAGGGTCACTCCTGCCCCAAAATGAAATGCCCAGATAAGTGCCTGGCCTGTGGTGCGAAGATGATCCGGGGTGTGTCGCTGGACATACTCCACCACTCCGATAAGAAAGAAAGCAATGGTAACGCCATGAAAAAGGCTCAGGTAAACGGCGATTTCAGGGACTGAAATAAATCCATACAAAACCATCCTCATGGCGGAAATCAGCATTGAAAAAAGGATGATCCTTTCTGGTTTCATTTTCCGGACCAACCTCACTCCCAAAAGGAAGGAGGGTATCTCGAAGCCTGCCTGCAAGAAAAAGACCAGTCCGATGAAAGAACTTCCTGAACCTATATCTTTATAATACAGGTTGATGAATTGATGAAGTGGTGAGACCGCTATCCCGTAGAGAAAGATAATTACAAGAAAGATCAGCAGTTTCCTGTTTTTAAAGAAGATGGCGAAACTTTTGAAATTCACCAGGTTCCTTTCGGTTACAGGCCTGACCGGCATGGTAATCAGATTGAAAACCGATAAAAGCAAAAACAGCAATGCTGAAATATTGAATATGATCCCCGTATTATTCCTTGCAAAATAGCCCACTACCAGCGCAGAAACAGCATAGCCTGCAGAAGCCCAGAGCCGAAACTGACCATATGAATATTTGGGATTCCCACGGATTAAACCCAATGTCATTCCATCCAGTACCGCCCCACCCGGTTGATGAAAGATGGATATTACAAATATGAATATGAGCATCCAATGAAAAACCATCGTCTTGCCAATGAAAAACACAAACAAGCCAGCTACAGAAGTAAGCAACAGCAGGACACGGTTATTTCCGAATTTATCGGCAAGCATGCCCCAGAAAGGTACCACAATGGCTGATGTGGAAATGAAGAGCGCATTCAGCGATCCAATCTGAATACTGGTATACCCAATGCTGTCGAGATGCACATTGTAAAGCGTCTGCCACCCGGCAAATGAACCAGCCAGCAGCAGATAAAAAACAGGCAGTTTGATGGTCTCTCGAACCTCTCGAAAATGACTTATAAAAAGGAAAACTTTATTCAATGATTTGTGAGCAAATAAATCCTGAAGATAGCAGTTTTACATTTACTGTTGTATTGAATCGATGAGGATATATTGCCTCCAGTGGGCTTATCGTGATTACCGGCCTGTTGATTACATTCCCTCAGAATACTATATTTACAGCAGTTGAAAATATATCCGGCAAATTCTTTTAACGGATACAAGGATTTTCTAACCAAAGATCTAAGCTATGTCTGATGCAGTTTGGGGAAGGAGGGATAATTACTTCCACTATCTTCATCACAGATTCTTTACCGTCAACTTCGGCCACGAATCCGTGCCCCTCGACAAATGGTTCGGCAGTTTTTTTGACGGATCAGATGAAGCTCATGAGGTTTTGCTGGAAAAACGCCGGGCTTCAGGAAAATCTACATTAAAATCCGCAGAGCCAATTAAGGATTGATAATTTGCGTTAATTGCTGGGTAAGCTCATTTATCTTGAACTCGGCCCAGAGGGGAAGGTGATCACTGATCTGTTTCTTCCGGTCTTTTGCTGGTATGTCCTTGAAGATCCTTAGTTTTCATATCAAACTGTTTGAACCCATTTAACATTTTGATAACACGAGACAAGGTATAACAACACGCAACCCTCAGCCCTCCTCTTGCGTCATTAAACTGAACCTTTTAAGAAGTGATCATGAAAAAACAAATATGATCCTCCCGTAATAATCCTTCTGTTACGTTCAGGGATCACAACCTCCTGTGAAAATTCGGAACAGTGCATAAGGATCCTGCCAAAATAATATTGAATTATAAATCTGAGGAGATCCTTGAAGCGGATCAGCAATTTGCTTTTGAACTGTTCGGGAAGGTCAACGCCCTAAGTGAGGAGGATAATTTCATGATATCCCCCTTAAGTGTATCCTATGCCCTGGGGATGACCATGAACGGAGCGGCCGGGACCACCCTGGATGCTTTTTATGATGTCCTGCATTTCGGTGAACTGACCAATGCGGAGGTGAATGAGAGCTATAAAGACCTGATGGACCAGCTGGTCCACCTGGATGATAAGGTTGAGTTCTCGATCGCCAACAGCATCTGGTATAAGCTTGGCTACAACGTGCTTGAAGAGTTCATTACCACAAACCAGAAGTATTTCGATGCTGCGGTCAGGGAACTTGATTTCTCGGATCCACAGGCGGTCGACATCATCAACGGATGGATCGAGGATAAGACCAATGGCAAAATCAAGGATATGCTGGACTATATTCCATCCGATGCGGTTATGTACCTTATCAATGCGATCTATTTCAATGCCACCTGGAAATATGAGTTCGACAAAAGCCAGACCGCGGAGGGTCCATTTTACCTGGATGGAGGTGGCTTCACCACGGCCGATTTCATGAATGTCAAGGGGGCATTCAATTACACGGTCACCGAAGATTTTTCAGCCGTGGAGATGCCCTATGGCGACAGTACCTTCAGTATGGTCGTTTTGCTCCCTTCCGGGGAAAAGACCACAGACGATCTCATCAGTCAGATGGATCTTCCCCGGTGGAATACCTGGTTCGAAAACCCCACGGTAAGGAATGTCCAGATCGAGCTTCCCAAATTCAAATACGGGTTTAGAGCCCTCCTGAACGATCCTTTGATTGACCTGGGACTAGGGATTGCCTTCTCAGACGGTGCCGATTTTTCAAGGATCACTCCAGGGGCGGATCTTTACATATCAAGGGTCATCCACCAGACATTCATCGATGTACAGGAAGAAGGTACCGAAGCCGCTGCGGCCACCATTGTGGAAATACGGGAAACCTCAGCCGGTGGAGACTTACCCCCATCTTCAGGGTGGACAAACCTTTCCTTTACATAATCAAGGAAAACTCCACCGGAGCCATCCTCTTCATGGGAAAAGTAGGGAAGCCCGCTTACCAGG
>CAVVYS010000024.1:0-282215 GCA_963752525.1 uncultured Bacteroidaceae bacterium
CCAGATGAACAGCCTGATCCTTACTATTTTTGCATTTGTCGGATACCTGATTGCCTACCGTTTATACGGCCGGTTTCTCGCCAGGAAGATCTTCAAACTTTCGAATGAGAACCAGATGCCTTCGCACGAATTCAATGATGGTGTGGATTATGTGCCTACCAAACGTAATATCATATTCGGGCATCATTTTACGACCATTGCGGGACTCGGTCCCATAGTCGGACCGGCCATAGGGGTGATATGGGGGTGGTTGCCGGCCTTCATCTGGGTCTTCCTGGGTTCTATTTTCATGGGTGCCGTCCATGATTTTTCCACCATGGTCATTTCTGCCCGCAACAAGGGGAAGACCATAGGAGACCTGACTGGAGACCTGATCGGTCCGGGTACACGGTATTCCTTCCAGTTCCTGATGCAATTACTGCTTTTCATTGTCCTGTCTGTATTTGCCATGATCGTCGGTGTCCTTTTTGAACTGTATCCGGAAGCAGTTTTCCGGTTTGGATGCAGATCCCCATAGCTGTATGGCTGGGCTGGATGATACGCAAGGGAAAAAATGACCTGCTCTATTCCATCATTGCCGTGCTCCTTATGTACGGTACGGTTATCATCGGTCTGTATATCCCCATCCATGTGCCTCCCATTCAGGGTTCATCGGTGGTCACCTGGTGTCTGATCCTTTTTGTTTATGTATTTTTTGCGTCCACCCTGCCTGTGCAAAAATTGCTACAGCCAAGGGATTATATAAATTCCCATCAATTGCTGGTGGCCATTGCTTTGATCATTCTGGGCCTGTTTGTGGCCCATCCGGTAATCACTGCCCCAGCTATCAATGATGCAGCTTTTGCCGCCGGATCAGATGTTCCGGACATCATGCCCATCCTGTTTATTACCATTGCCTGTGGTGCCATAAGCGGATTCCATTCGCTGGCAAGCTCAGGTACCACAGTGAAGCAGGTAGACCGTGAAAAGGATACATTATTTATCGGTTATGGAGGGATGCTATGGGAAAGTTTCCTGGCCGTGCTGGTGATTATGGCTGTGGCAGGGGGATTGGGACTGGGACTTGAGAAGGATGGACAGGTCTTTACAGGGGCGGATGCATTCAGGCATCATTATTCTTCCTGGGCAGCCTTCAGTGGCATTGATGCCAAGCTGGAAGCCTTTGTGATCGGTGCCTCAAACCTCTTCAAAAGCTTTGGGATACCACCGCTCATTGGTAAAAGTATGATTGCTGTATTCATCGTGAGTTTTGCCAATACAACCCTGGATTCGGCTGCCAGGATACAGCGCCTATCCCTGCAAGAGATCTTCCGCAATAAGGAGGGTGTCATAAGAAAACCAATGAATAACAGGTATGTGGCAACCCTGTTCGTAGTGCTGGCTGCCATGGTCATGACATTTTTAAAGTCAGGTGCCACCGGCGCACTCATTCTCTGGCCCCTGTTCGGTTCCCTCAACCAGTTACTGGCTGCACTTGCGCTGGGCATGGTGACACTATACCTCTTCAACCATAAGAAGAATATCCTGATCACGCTGGTGCCCATGATTTTTGTACTGTTCGTAACCATCTGGGCCATGTTCAAGAACCTGCTTACCTTTCTGGACCAGCAGGATGAGGTGCTTATATTCCTGTCCATCATGATACTGGGACTAACACTTTTGCTATTGGCAGGCAGTTTCAGGGCCATGTTGAAGCCCGGGCCAAAGTTTTTCAGGGAACCCTGATAAAGATCAGTCTGTTTTTTCATTTCCCATGAGCCGCAGGAACCACTGCCGGAAATTCAAAAAGATACTGATTATCATGGCTAAAACAAGTCCCCACAGGGTAACCGTATCAACCAGGTTTTGTTTAATCTGCATGCCGGTAAGGCGCGTAAAAAGAAAACTCAGGTAAGAGTTCGGAAGGTCTGCATACCCAAGCTTTTGCAGGATGTTGAAATGCCAGTCTGTAAGGGGACAATAACCCAGGCCGTAGAAGATCCCTAGCAACAGCCAGGATGCGGCCGTCAACAGAATACATACCAGGTTCAGGCGCCGGGTCTTTTTCCAGATCCATCCGAATAAGATAAACAGGACAAGCAGGGAATGAAAGACAGTGAAGAAAATGTCAAGGAATTTCATGGCAATAATTTAATAAATTTACCGGTACATTGTCAAGTCCGTCGATGAAACATTACAATATAAGGATCAGGGGACATGTGCAGGGAGTGGGCTTCCGGTATGCAGCCAGAAGAGCTGCTGAACTGTACGGCGTTTACGGTTTTGTTAGGAATGAGCCGGATGGAACAGTATACATTGAAGCCGAGGGTGAACTACGCAACATGGACATGTATCTGGAGTGGTGCCGAAAAGGGCCCGGGTACGGACGTGTGGAGAAGGTATTATATACTGCCTCCACGGTCCAGGGTTTCCAGAAATTTGAGATCCGCCATTAGCGGGACGAAATGCTCAAAGTCAAAAATGAGGGATCCGGGAATGGTGACTGGGATAGAGAATATGCTTATTTTTATTATTTTAATATAAAACCAGACAAAACTGAAAACAATGAAAAACTTACTCCTGCTAATCGTAATCGGGATTGGTATAAATGCATACGGACAAATAAATATATCTGACTTTGAAGGTAAACTGTGCATGGGCCATCACTGGACGGAAGATACGGCCAACCTTATGATGAAAAAATTTGCCGCATCATGGCAGGATCTTCATTCCTGGGAAAGCAGAGCCAGGATGATCAGAAAAGGGATCATAGAAGGAATGGGACTGCATAAAATGCCGTCCATAGAGGGCAGCTTTAATCCCACTATCCTGAATACCCGAAAGATGAATGGTTACATAGTTGAGAACATCGCCCTGGAAAGTTTTCCAGGATTTTATATTACCGGAAACTTGTACCGCCCCCTTGTAGAAAAGGAGCAATATCCAGCCGTATTATGTCCCCATGGACATCTGCCGGACAAACGACTACGTGAAGATATGCAAAGGCGTTGTGCAGTACTGGCCCGCATGGGTGCCATTGTTTTTACCTGGGATATGGTGGGCTTTGGAGAGTCTCAACAGGTGACTCACAGAATGCCCATTGCACTCCTGCTGCAGACTTGGAACAGTACAAGGGTATTGAATTATCTCCTTTCCCGTGATGACGTCGATCCCGCAAAGATCGGGATGACCGGTGGCTCTGGAGGAGGTACGCAGACCTTCATACTGACAGCCATTGACGATAGGATTAAAGTCTCAGCACCAGTGGTCCAGGTCTCCGCCCATTTTTTTGGAGGATGTATCTGTGAAAGCGGCATGCCCATACATAAAAGTGATCATCACCAGACCAATAATGTTGAAATAGCAGCACTTTGTGCACCCCGGCCCTTATTGCTGATTTCCAACGGGCAGGACTGGACAAGGAACACCCCCCGGATTGAATATCCGTATATACAGAAAGTGTATGCCCTTTATGATGCAGAACACAAAGTTGAAAACGTACACCTGGCGGGAGAAAAGCATGACTACGGGTATTCGAAGCGGGTAATCATGTATAATTTTATGGCGCATCACCTGGGACTGAACCTTGGGGCGATTCCATACAATAATGGTTACCGGGAAGATTTTGTCACCCTCCTCTCACAGGAGCAATTGAAGGTTTTCGGGGATGAGTCCCATATTCCTGTTGGCGCCTTGAATGGCAATGCCGCAGTTATGGAATATTTAAACATTGAGGAAGGCCTCATAAAAATCAAAGACTGATGATAAAATTAGCTGAGCTGGGTTATACTGACGATCTGGCCCGGTATAGTCAGCAGCAAAACCTGTCTTCTTTTGAAGTCGGCAGGATCTCTGCAGAGCACAGGGAAAGGTATGTTGTCCTGACAGAAAAAGGTGAAATAGATGCCGAGATCATTGGCCACCTGCGTTTTTCAGCATCTGACAGGTCAGGTTTTCCGGCCGTAGGGGACTGGGTAGCGGTGTCGATCCACAATGAGTCTGATGCCATTATCCATGCGATCTATCCCAGGCATAGTTTACTTGAGCGGCAGACTGTAGGTAAGTTTGGCGAGAAACAGATTATCGCCGCAAACATTGATTATGCCTTGATTGTGCAGGCTGTGGACCGGGACTTTAACCTGAACAGGCTGGAACGGTACCTGGCCATTTCCTATGGGGGTTTTATCGAACCGGTCATCATACTGAACAAAATTGACCTTATCAGTCAGAGTAAACTAGCAGCCCTGATCGATAAGATTTCGGAACGGATCCCGAATGTCCCTGTTTTTGCCATCAGCAATAAAAGCAGAGATGGACTTGAGTCGCTGATTCAGCAGATCCGTAACGGGAAAACATATTGTTTCCTGGGTTCTTCCGGCGTGGGTAAATCAACCCTGATCAACAATCTGGCAGGTAAGGATCTGATGAACACAGGTGCCATCAGTGAGCATACAAGTAAGGGCAGGCATGTTACCAGCCACAGGGAGATGGTTGTTCTTGATAGTGGCGGGATTCTGATAGACAACCCGGGGATGAGAGAGATCGGCCTGGCAGACAGTGGCAGTGGGCTGGAGAATACATTTAACCAGATTACTGAACTTTCGCGGGAGTGCAAATTTTCTGATTGCCGGCATCTACAAGAAGATGGTTGTGCCATCATAAAAGCCGTGCAAAGCGGGGAACTGGACAGGGCAGCCTATGAAAACTACCTGAAATTGGAGAGGGAGAAAATCCATTTCCAGTCAAGCCTCGTCGAAAAACGAAAAAAGGATAAAGAATTCGGCAAGATGGTCAAAAATTATAAAAAGAACAGGAAGGATACTAAGTTCTAGCGGATTAATTTAACACAGAAAATATGGAACGAAGGAGGTTTATCAAAAACAGCATTGGAGCAACCGTTACAGGATCTGCTGTGATCAGCGGATTGTATATGAATCAGCTCTTCGGGAATCCCCTTATAGATCCGTCGATGATCGATATCCCAAGTCCAAACCTGAACAGGCTGGCTGTAAAACCCATTATGACGAACATGTACCATACCGATGTGTGGGAAGGACCATGCCGGTTCAATGTGGTCCCGATGGAAGAGGAAAAGAAAAGGGCACATGCCGCATTTAAGGAATTCAGAGAGAATATCAAAAACAACGCTCATGGTATTGAGACCTCATCTGTTGAAATGCTTGAACCGGAGCTGGTATTATTTGTTGAAGATTTCAAAATCACAGAAGATGAGTTCAGAAAGATGAATACAGATGCGAAAAATGCCGATGTTTTGCTGGTTTATCCAAGTGGATCTTCTGTCGCTACCTTCGATATTGCCAAAAGGTATAATAAGCCTGTTGTGCTGGCAGCGGGACTGAGCTGCAGGACAGTCGACATTGCAGCTTATTGCCGGAGTAATGGCATAGAGGTATATATTCCCGACACTGACCTGGAATTAAATGACTTACTGAACCTCCTGAGGGCACGCAAGGTATTTGGAGAAACGAAGATCCTGTATCCAACCGATTGGGGATGGCCATCCGTTGCTTCTGTGGCAGGTATTAATGAGCCTGAAAAATTGAAAGAGATGTATGGCATTGAATTGGTCACAATCTCTTATGAGGAGCTCTCCAGAGAGATGGATTCAACACTCCGGGATAAAGCTAAAAATGCTGAAGCTGATGAGATGGCCGCGACCATGTATGATAATGCGAATCGTGCCTTTCTGGAAAAGAAATATGTTTCCAGCAGCATGGTCTTTTACCAGTCTATCATTAACCTGATGAAAAAGCATGAGTGTAATGCATTTACCATTGAGTGTTTTGAATTTTGTTGCAGCCGTTTACCGCAAAAATGGACCATAACACCCTGCCTGGTACATACCATGTTTAAAGACCTGGGGATCCCCTCAGCCTGTGAAGGAGACCTGGGGGGACTGCTGGCCATGCAAATGCTGATGCTGGTATCAAAACAATCTGTTCATTTCGGCAATATGTTCTACAGGGAGAACGGGATATTGGAAATCAACCACAGTGTGCCGGGCATTAAAATGAACGGGTTCGATAAACCTGGACTGCCTTACCAGCTGGGGCGATTTGTTGAATCAGGATGGGGCACAAAAGCAGTGGTTGATTTCATGGAGAATGATGTAAAGGACGTTACCGTAGCAAGAATAGATCCTACTGGAACCAGACTCCTTGTCCTGAAAGGTGAACTGACCGGTTCTAAGGGCTGGGATGAAGATCTGCGGGGTTGTGCGGTATCGGCTTTTATTGTAGGCAAGGATAGTGGCACTGCACATACATTCCTGCAAAAGCAGGCTGACTATGGCAATCATTTAAGTATGGTTTACGGAGATTATTCAGAACAGATTAAGAAATTAGGCCAGATGATGAATATTGATGTGGTTATTGAAAGCTAGCATGATGGACTCAATACAAAGGCAAGTTCTGCAGCCATGCCTCTTTATTATATCTGCAGTTATTATTATCGCATCTGTCACAGGTTGCTCAGAATCTTTAGAAGACGGTGGGTTGCGAATTGGCTGGGCGATGGAGGATATAACTCCACAATTACCAGTTTCGTTGAGGGGACAATATTATGAGAGGATTGCAGAAGAAGTGCAGAGCCCTCTCAAAGTGACTGCATTTGCCATTGAATCTGAATGCGATGATGGAATTGCTGAACAGGCCATAATGGTTTCAGTAGATGTTATATCTATTCATCAAAGCCTTCAGGATTTAATCAGGGACCTTGTAGCAGAGCAAATTCCTGAATTTGATATTCAAAAACTCTTTTTAAATGCGACACATACGCACACTGCACCTAACCCGGACGATGAAAGTGAATTTGGAAAATTACTTGTAGAAAAAGCTGTAGGTGCCATTGTCAGCGCATGGAACAATCGCAGCCCTGCAGGTATTAGTCGGGGATTAGGATATGCAGTTATCGGGCATAACCGACGAGTTCAATATTCGGATGGGACTACACAAATGTATGGATCAACCAATAGACAGGATTTCATTGGGTTGGAGGGGCCGAGTGATCCAGGTGTTGACATGCTCTTTTGCTGGGACCTGAACAAACAGCTGACTGGGATAATCATGAATGTCTCCTGCCCAGCACAGGTAATGGAAGCTAAATACCTTGTTTCATCCGATTACTGGGGTGAGGTGAGGAAGCAGCTAAACGCAAAATATTCAAAGGAGATATATGTTTTAGCCCAATGTGGTGCGGGAGGGGATATATCACCTCGAGACCTGCCACGAGGTTATAAATCAGGAGAGCCCAATATGTGGGATCTTCCAGGAATTATCGAGATTGGGAAAAGACTTGTCCGGGTAATTAATAATGTTTATCCATTAGCAAAAAACACAATTCAAACAAGGATAATTTTCGAACATACAGTTAAAGAAGTTGATTTGCCTACCAGGAGGGTAAGTCTGGAAGAATATGAAGAAGCACTTAAGATAGTTAAAGAAATACGTTCCCGGGAGCCCCAGAACCCTGAGAATCCCGGTACTGCATGGAACAGGTTTCTAAAGGAAATTGAAGAGAATGAAGAGACACAAGAGTATGGACCCTGGGATAATAAAGTGACTGACTTTGGGATTGTAAAAAAGAAAGAAGCTTTGGTTGAGAAATATTTAAATCAGGAAAATGATCGGTTCTGCAGGATAGATCTACATGTACTGCGAATTGGAGATGTTGTAATGGCCACCAATCCGTTTGAGCTTTATCTGGATTACGGACTCAGAATTACAGGAATGAGCATAGCCAAACAAACCTTTATCGTACAACTATGTAGTGGAAGTGAGGGTTACCTTCCAACCCGGAGAGCCATTCCGGGGGGTGGTTACAGTGCAATGGTTAACCGCGTTGGACCTGAAGGTGGGGATATTTTAGTAGATGAGACAGTTAATATGATTAATTCACTTTGGGAGATAAAATAATTGGTATTATGACAAAAGTTGCATTTATTGGTTTTGGAGAAATCAACTCCCCAAAGGACCTGTTAGACGCAAAATGCGCTGAAGCACTGGAACAGGTAAAATCACTAGGATTTGATGTATTGACCACTGAAACTGTTACTGATGATCCCGGCAATATAGATGTGGAAAGGGCAATCAAGGATATGTCTCCAGTTGAATTTGACACACTGATCATTTGTATTGCAGGCTGGATTCCTTCTCATGCAGTTATTTCTATAACAAGTGAATTCAAGGAGAAGCCGATGGTTTTGTGGGGACTGTGTGGAGATATGAAAGATGGCAGGGTTGTTACCGCAGCACCTCAAGCTGGTACAACTGCATTGAGGAAAGTCTTCGAAGACCTTGGATACAAATTTACATATATTTATAATGTTATCGGTCAGGCATCCCCTCTGGATAAAATAAAAAGTTTCATACTTGCTGCTTCCGGTATGAAGTTTTTGGAACATGCCAAAGTTGGCATGATGGGCTACCGTGACATGAAATTGTATAATACACTTTATGAGGGACTCTCTCTCAAAAGCAGGATTGGGATTGAAGTGGAATTTTTTGAGATGTTAGAGATGCTAAAGAAGAGTGAACAGATCAATAAAGAAGATGTCAACAAGGTTTTAGTAAAAATCAAACAGAATTGGGAATTTGTAAAACCGATTGACGAAGATTTCCTGAGGCAAGGCATTTCTTATTTTATGGCTGTAAGGAAAATCGCTGAAGAGAATCATTTTAATGCCATATCCCTGAAGGACGTGGATGGAATGAAAAATCTTCTCGAATTTCCTCCCGCAATGATCTTTATGCTACTTTCTGATGAAGTGCGACTGTGTTGTATACCTGAAAACGACACCATGGGGGCAGTTACCCAGCTAATTGTAAAACAATTAACCGGGCAATGTGCTGCATACCTGGAATTTTATGAGTTTTTCGAAAATAGCGTTTTACTGGGAGTTCCTGATTTTGTCCCGGCTGAGGTTGTGGATGGTAAAGTAACCGTAACAGAAGCTGCGTTTGGTGGCATCAGCGGGGGACTTTTAAATATTTCCAAATTAAAAACGGGCAGGTTGACATTGGCCAGATTGTCGAATTCCGGGAGCGAATATACCATGCACATTTGCACGGGTGAAGGTAGGCTGAAGGCATGGGAGGAAGCCGGATGGGATGACCCTGTGCCACAGTTGCCCAGTCTGGAAGTTCTCCTTGACGTCCCTATGGATGATTTTACCCAGAAAATCTCCGGACAACATTATATCATCGCATATGGTGACCATAGCCAGGCACTAGGGAACTTCTGCTATTTGAAGGATATTAAGATAGTGTAATAAATGCGGTATAGCTTACCTCATCAGATGTTTCTGACATGGAGAGCAGGATCTGAGACGAGTGCATTCTCCCGTCACCTCCAGGGATCTTAACATTTTTCTTTTCGCCGGTGATTTTTGCTGACCTGGGACTCAAAAGGCTGACCAGGAATGAATCATACCGGTCAGGTTTGCCTGGGAAGAGTAATTTAATATCTTTTCCCAGGATATTGCCAGCTTTAATATTCCAGAACTTTTCAGCAGCCCGATTAATAAAAATGATCCTGGATCCCTGGTCAATAGAAAGGACTATATCAGTGAGATCCTCCAGGGTCTTTTCAAAGCGGTTGCGTTCTCTGGTTATCAACTGATACTGAGCTTCCAGGTCTTTTTTTGTCTGTTCAAGTTTTTTCTTTAATTCCACACTGGCAAGTTTCAGCTTATCTTCATGGATCTTCAGCTGATCAGTATATTTCCGGCTTTCCAATTCCATTATTTTTTCATGTGTGATATCAGTCGCCAGGTAGATTACCTTTGAAACTTCCCCGTACATGTCGTTTACAGCTGTATAACTAACGCGGAACCATATTTCATCTTCATATTTTGTCCGGGTCTTCATTTGTCCCTGGTATGCAATACCAAGCGTAATCCCTTCCCATATCTCATGGAAGCTATCGAGTTCATTTTTTTCAACAAACTCAAAAACAGACATTTTTTCGAGTTCCTTCCGTGTATATTTTAAAGTTTCAAGGAAAAGCTCATTGCAATTGATGTATTTTCCGTCGGGTGCAAATTCAGCTTTGATGTTCAGCCGGTTCAGAGATTCGATCTGGCCCTCATAATCAAGGCTTTGCTTCTTCTGCTCTGTATTGTCGATGGCCAGGAATAGTATTTTTTCAACCTCCCCATCATCTTTCCTTACACAGGTATATGTAGACATAGTCCAGAGATCTTGTCCCTCTTTGCTTACATGTTTCATATATCCCTCATAATGTTTTCCACCCTCCGATAGCCTGTTCCAAATTGGGTCAAACCATTCCCTGTCCTTTGCATCAATGAATTTTGAGATATGCTGCCCTTCTACCTCAGAATTGCTGAAATAACCAAGCTTATGAAGAAACTTTGTATTCGCATATAGCAATGTACCATCAGTACCAAACTCGGCCCTGATCAGTGTGTGATTGACAGAGGTGGTGAAACTGATGAACTTCTCGGCTTGCTGTGCTGCCTGTTCCTGTGTTTCTTTCAGTTGCTCCATGTTCTGACGCATCTTTTCTTCCTGTTGAGCCATTACCTCCGCCTGGCTCTGAGATTCTTTTAGCAAGGAGGCTGTGCGGATACTGTTTCTGAGGCTGGAAATAGTAATGGCGGTCCTTTCAGCTACACTCTCAACAAAACCGATCTCAAATTTCTCTATGGTATTGAATGAGGCAAGTTCCAGGATCCCCAACACTTCATCCTGAGTGATAAGAGGAACGATCAGTAAATTATCAGGGGTGGCGAGCCCCAGACCTGAGGTGATTTCAAGGTAACCATCCGGCAGGTCTGTCATATGAATACTTTCTTTCTCAAGAGCACAGGTGCCGATCAAGCCTTCTCCCCATTCAACCCGCTTATCTGCAAATTTTTTCCTGTCATAGGCATAGGAAGCTTTAAGGTCAAAGTACTTTTCATTATCCTTATCCTGTTCGATAAGAAAGAATCCACCTTGATTGGCATTCAGGTATTTAACCAGGTAGCTGATGATATTATGGGAAAATTCTTCCATATTCTCGAAAGGCCTGCGCAGGATATCCCCCACAGTAGCCAGTCCCCCGCTAATCCAGTTCCGCTGGTCATCTTCCATCTTGCGGTTTTGTTGCTCCTCTGTATCACTCTTCAGATTGTTCCGCAGGTTAACCAGGGCTTCTCCGAGCTGGTCGCCCACATCATTCAGCTTTAATTCCGCATCCAGTTGCTTATGTATAAGCTTGGCAGTAAAGTCAAGTATTTTATCTGAGCGTTGTTGCTCCTCAAGTAGCTGTCGTTTAATAGTAATTTTGTTCCTGGCAGTCCGAATTCCAGCAATTATACCGGCCACAGTCGTCAGCACGGGGACCATATCCAGCAGGATCTGCCCTGGAAATAGCTTATGTAGATATCCAAAACCATGCAGTGTAAATGAAACGTTGCCGGTTAGTGAGTGAAGCAGGAGGGAGGTGAAGGGGAAAATGATCCCGATGAGAAATCCATAAACCGTATACCTGATAATTATATCGTTAGGCTTGTCCATAACCATCCCAAGTCAGAATAAAAATACTTATAATTCCATTAGGATGGAGAATGATCAGAGATTTTTATCAAGAGAGGATGGGCGGATTAATAATAAGAGAAGATACAGAGACGGACCATGTAACAATATTGGTATGTCTCAATGTCTTTATTCTGATTGGATATAATAAAGGTTGTCATTTTTAATCAATTCAAGGTCTTTTCTACTTTTCTTACCAATGTTTTGATATCAACCGGCTTTTCAATGTAATCAACGGCTCCCATATCAAGGGTTTTCTTAATGTTCATGACATCTGTAACAGCCGAAACAATGATCACCGGGATCCCACTGGTTTCGTTGTTTTTCTTGAGCTGGTCAAGGAATTGGTATCCGCTGATTTTCGGCATCAAGAGATCAAGCAAAATCAGTTCCGGACGGTCCTTCTCCAGCATGGTATAGGCCTCTTTCACATTCAAAGCAGTCTTTATATCATATCCCTTGCTATTCAGGATTGCTTCCAGAAGGACAACGTTGGTATTGGAATCATCAACGATTAATATCTTCTTCCTGTCTGTATTGGCATTCATACAGTGGCATGAATTTTTATAGTCTCAAATATATTGCATTTTGAGAGAGTGTGCATATTTATTAGGATGATTTATATCATCTCTCTTTTTTTTGTAAGTTTAATAAGAATTATGATTATAAATCAGACAGGATCCGTATCAGGCTTTCCTTGTGAAGAACAAATGCCTTATAGCCAGCTGCTTGACAAGGAGCAGGTAGAATTGTTGCAGCGTAACAGCAATGTGGTCAGCTATTACAAGAAAGACATAGTATTCCGGCAGAATACCCGGACCTCCCACATTATGCTGATGGTTTCCGGTCTGGTTAAGATTTTCAAAGAGGGACGGAATGAAAGAACAGTTTTGCTGAGAATTGCCACACCCGGCGAATACATAGGGATGATGTCGTTGATGGGAGACCAGATACACCAGTATTCTGCTTCTGTGGTTGAAAATGCCGATATATGTTTCATAGATATTAATGCCTACCGGAATGTCCTTATGGAAAACGGCAAATTCAGCCTCCAGTTGATGAACCTGATCAGTCAGGAAGGTCTCTTTATATTCAACCGGCTGATGAACCAGACCCATAAACAGTTACCTGGCAGGATTGCAGATGTATTGCTGTATTTTGCTGAACAAATATACAAGCAGCCTCATTTTGATTTTCCCTTGACCCGCCGTGAGTTAGCAGAACTTGCAGGAACGACTAAAGAGAGTTTTATCCGCACACTGACTGAATTTAAAAATGACAAGATCATATATTTGGATGGCAGCAGGGTGGAAATAATCTCAATGGATATCGTAAAAACCCTTAGCGAATTGGGATAGGCCGCCGAAATACTTAAATTTGCAAACAATATTAAGTGACCTTACTCACTCCCGATGAGAGTATTAATTGTTGATGATATTTTTACGAATCGCCTCCTTCTCGCTGAGGTACTGAGAAGTTTGGATATTGAGTTTGACCAGGTTGAAAATGGCAGAGAAGCAATAGATGCTTTTGAGAAAACACACTATGATCTGATCCTGATGGATATAGAGATGCCGGTGATGAACGGGCTTGAAACAACCAAATATATCAGGGAAGAAATGTCCATTCCAAAAAGCAGGGTCATGATCGTTGCCCTGACAGCCCATAATCCCCATCTCTTTTTTGACGATTTCCAGGATGTGGGATTTGATCAATTGCTAACAAAACCCTACAGTATTGATAAGCTGTCAGATCTCTTGGGTGTCTGATCAGGTCTGGTATATTAAATCAATCCTACGATTTTTTCAAGTCCTGCAGCATCCGTTTCATCAAATTGGTCCAGGTGCTTGCTATCCACATCCAGTACAGCGATGATCTGACCCTCTTTGTCCCATATCGGTACAACAATCTCTGATCTTGATCTTGAATCACAGGTGATATGTCCGGGGAATTGTTCTACATCAGGGACGACAATGGTTTTACCTTGATTGATCCCCGTCCAGCAAACACCGGTGTCTTTGGCAAGCACCTGACAGGCTACAGGTCCCTGGTAAGGCCCGACAAAAAGGTTCCCTTTATTAAGCAGGTAAAATCCTGTCCAGAAAAATCCATCCATCTTATGATGGAGAACCGCAGCCACAGTAGCCATGCGTGAAACTACATCATCAGTTGCATTCAGGAGTCCCGATAATTGATTGTAGATCCTGTCGTACCTACCTCTCTTGTTGTTTTGGTCCATGGTTGAGAAGCATTGATGGGAGACTAATACAATACCTTGATGGTTTGTCGTTTGCCGTTAAAATCAAAGCTTTCACCTGCTTTCAGACCTTCCATGGCTTTGTAGAGCGGGACAGCAGGGGAGATGGCATAGAAAATGATACCATCCAGTTCTATTTTTCCGGCACTGATGGCTATGATGAATTTTGAGGTATCTGAAATGACAATGGCACCAAACTCAACTGTTTCCTTCGGGTTCTTCGGGTTAATCCGCTCGAGGATATGCATATCAGTAAGTGCCTTTTGATATTGAGCAGCAAACATATCCCTTCTGCCCATCAACTGGTCTCTAAATGAATCATAGCGGTCTTTGTTGGCACCGTATTCATTAAGGGCCAGCTGGGCTTCATTCATAGCTGACTTGGCGCTGTCGACACATTTTTGTTGTGTTTCTCTACAGAGCGAAATTAACTTTTCTTTGATATGCAGGTTATTCTCCCTCATAAAGATTACATTATCATAGAATAATTTCAGGGGAATCTTTAATCAAAGACTACTCAACAATATTATATTAGCGGGAATATTGGTTACAATTTCTGTAAAATACTGAAAATTCCACAAAAATGAAAGATTTCTCCTCCAAATTTCTGGTAATTATGCTCTTAGGGTGTATAAATATGTTCTTTGTTCAGGCACAGGACAGGCCTGATTGGGAAGGTAACATTCCCGATGGATGCACAAGCATAACCCTGGGGAAGGAGGCTACTGCTGACGGATCTGTAATTACATCACACACGGATGACAGTCATCGCACACGCTCATGGATTAACATCCAGCCGGCTAAAAATCATCCTGCAGGAAGTGCAGCACCGATGTTTAAACGCATGCCCTATGATTCTCTTGACATGCCAACTTATATACACAGGAAAATTGGTGAAATACCCCAGGTTTCTTCCACCAATGCCTATATTAATTCAGCTTATCCCTGTATGAATCAGTTCCAGCTCGGCATAGGTGAATCCACCTTTGGTGGACGGGAAGACTTGCAGTCTGACGAGGGTTTAATTGATTGCCAGCGGTTGTGTCGGCTGATGCTGGAGAGGACCGCTAATGCCAGGGAAGCCATACAGGTGGCCGGTGAACTTCTTGAAGAGTACGGTTGGAATGATTACGGAGAATGCCTGACCATATCTGATCCCGGAGAGGTCTGGCATCTCGAGATCGTGGGACCGGGAAAAGGAAGGACCGGAGCTGTCTGGGCCGCCCAGCGGGTACCTGACGACCATGTCTCTGTAAATGCTAATGCAAGTACCATAAAGGAAATAGACCTCAGAGATCCTGATCATTATATGGCATCTGAGAATATCTTTGATGTGGCCAGGGAGAACGGCTGGTGGTCACCTGTTGACGGCCCCTTCCGTTTCTGCTATGCCTATGCACCGGAAAGCAGGGCATCATTTGCCAGCCGGCGAAGGGAATGGAGGGTTTTTGACCTGCTCGCCCCTTCCCTGGGACTGGATCCGAATGCAGAGAATTATCCGTTCTCCGTAAAACCTGATGAGCCCGTAGATATGGCTACCCTAATAGAGGTGTTTAAAGATTATTACGAGGGAACAGATTTTAATTTTGTCAAGGATATTACTGTGGCAGATGACAGTGGAAAGATGGTAATTTCTCCCCTGGCGAATCCATTTATGCCATATGACATGAATAAGGTATTCAGGATCAATGGTGGCTGGGGCTGGAGAGGTGAAAGGACCATTGCACGCTGGTATACTATGTATGCGACAATTATACAGTCGAGGGAATGGCTGCCGGATGAGATAGGTGGGGTAGTCTGGCTGGCCATGGACAATGTGGCTACTTCCATCTATATCCCGGTATATTGTTCGGTTACCGACCTTCCACTTCCCTATAAAACGCCTGGTAGGCCTGAAGGTTATACCCGGGAGTCAGCATGGTGGGCATTTAACCGCCTGGGAACACTGACAGCCCAGCGATGGGGAGACATGCGACATGATGTGGATGCTGTCTGGCTTCCGTGGCAGCAGGAATTGCTTGACAACCAGCAGCTTGTTGAAGCTGAAGCCTTGAAGCTTTATAAAAAGGGCAAACCTGAGAAAACCATTGAATTCCTTACTGGATATACAAGCAAATGGGGCACCAGGGTAGTGGATAAGGCATGGGATCTTGGGGATTTTATGTGGACTAAATACGACGAATTGTTTTAGATCCCGTCATTTATATATAATTTTATTTTAACAAATTTTCCATTTCATGAACAAAAGGGGATTTGCAAGCGACAATAATGCCGGGGTCCATCCGGAAATAATGAAGGCTATTGAAAATGTGAATTCAGGTCACACAATCGCATACGGAGATGATCCTTATACAGCTTCCGCGGTAAAAAAAATAAAAAGCATCCTCGGAAAAAAAGTCCGGCCTTATTTTGTTTTTACAGGAACGGCGGCCAATGTACTCGGATTGGATGCCATCACCAAACCCTACCATTCTATCATTTGTGCCGAAACATCACATATCCATGAAGACGAATGCGGGGCTCCTGAGCGATGGACTGGTTGTAAACTCCTCTCCGTTGAATCTCCTGATGGCAAACTTTCTCCTGCATCCATGGATAAACATATTTATGGCATTGGTTTTGAACATCATTCTCAACCACGTGTGATTTCCATTACACAGTCTACAGAGATGGGAACTATCTATTTCCCCGATGAGATAAGGGTCATTACAGAATATGCCCATGAACACAACATGCTGGTCCACCTGGATGGTGCCAGGATCAGTAATGCTGCTGCAAGCCTCAGAACCGGATTCAGGGAATTAACGGTAGACACAGGTGTTGATGTATTGTCGTTTGGAGGAACTAAAAATGGGATGATGTACGGTGAAGCCATAGTCTTTATGAATGAAGAATTTGCCTATGATTTTAAATACCTTAGAAAACAGGGGATGCAGCTCGCTTCGAAGATGCGTTACATTGCAGCGCAGTTTGAGAGGTTCCTCGATGAGGATATCTGGCTGAAAAATGCCAGCCATGCTAACAGAATGGCCAAAATGCTCGAAGCAGAAGTGAAAAAAATTGACGGGATCAGGATCACACAGCCGGTTCAAGCCAACGCGGTGTTTGCCATCCTGCCAAAAGAAATCATTCCCGTCCTCCAGGAAGCCTTTTTCTTTTATGTGTGGAATGAGGCTAGCGGTGAGGTAAGATGGATGTGTTCCTATGACACTGCAGAAGAGGATGTTTTTAATTTTAGTTCCCTTTTGAATAAAGTAATGAAAGATCACTTGTAAAAAAATGTTCGATATGAAACGACAATTATTTCTGATAGTTATGATAACCGGCTCCATTATTTATGGATGTCATGCACAGAAAAAAGTGCCAAAAGTGTATTCCAATATGGGAATCGAAGGCAAACAGGTTTACGTGGAAAGGAACGGTGCCAGGGTTTACAATGTGGATCTTCCTGCATATCATACCCTTACACAGATGCTGGGGAATCCTATCGGTACACAGCAGGGTATTGCTTTTGATTTCCAGGATACCTTGTTGAACGGAACCCTGTACTATGGACTTATCCACTATAACGATTCAAGACACCCGCTGCCAGTATATTTCAGGAGCACGGCAGAAATTGTGGGAGGGAAAACACAGATCGATATTCTCAGAAACCTTTCCGGGAGATTCGATATGACAGGCTGGGGGAAAAGCGGGAATGGGACCATTGGTTACCGTGTCGTAGATGAGTATGGAAGTATGATCTATGACGGAAGGGTGGCATTCAAGGGTATAGGACCATTCGAGATTGGAATCACGGTGATAGAAGGCCCCTTTGTTAACCTGCTAACAGAAGAGGGTGCTACCATCAGTTTTAAAACAAACCAGAAGGTTTCTGTCACTGTAATGGTGGATGGCCAAAGTTTTAGCGATGCCAGGGCAACCACTGACCATACTATCCAGGTCACTGGCCTGGCTCCTGATAGAGAGTATGAATACGTCCTGCAAACTGGAGGTGTTGAACAGCAATATTCATTACATACTGCCCCTGTAACCGGATCCAGGACGCCCTTTACTTTTGCTTATGCCAGTGATTCCAGAAGCGGACAGGGAGGTGGTGAAAGAGATATATTCGGGGTAAACAGCTATATCATGAAAAAGATCATGGCGGCAACCGTTATGAATGAGGCCCGATTTTTTCAATTTACTGGTGACCTGATCAATGGCTATTTAACGAGCAAGGAGGCAACCAATCTGCAATATGCCAACTGGAAAAGATCCATTGAAGCATTTGCACACTATATTCCTGTTTATGTGGGTATGGGTAACCATGAGGCACTGGAATACTGGTTCTATGACAGCAGGGATGAAATGATCATGAAGGTTGACCGCTTCCCATTTGAAACGGAATCTGCTGAAGCTGTATTTATGGATAATTTTCATATGCCTGTCAACGGACCGGAAAGTGAGGATGGAGCATCCTATGATCCGGATCCCAAAAAAACAGATTTCCCTTCTTATAAGGAATCTGTCTTCTACTATCTCTATGATAATGTCGCCGTCATTGTCCTCAATTCGGATTACTTGTATTCTTCATCCACACCCTTCATCCGGCAGACCAGTGGAAATTTGCATGGCTATATCCTGGACATGCAGCTTGAATGGTTGGCCTCAACACTGCAGATGCTGGAAGCTGATGAACGCATTGATCATATTTTTGTTACCCAGCATACTCCAGCTTTTCCAAATGGGGGACATGTAGGGGATGATATGTGGTATAGTGGTAATAACCAGTACCGTCCCTATATTGGAGGGAAACCTCTTCCCAAGGGGATAATTGAAAGGAGAGATGAATACCTTGACCTGCTGATCAATAAGAGCAACAAGGTCCTGGCCATACTTACCGGCGATGAACATAACTATAACCGCCTCAGGGTCTCTGCTGATATGACCATATATCCCGACATGTATTTTAGTGAGAAGATAGAGATTGGCAGGGAGGTATGGCAAATCAACAACGGGGCAGCTGGTGCACCCTATTATGCACAGGAGGTAACCCCCTGGTCCGATCATGTTCAGGGCTTCACAACCCAAAATGCCCTGGTACTTATCCATGTTGACGGTAAGAAAGTATCGATAGAGGTGATCAATCCAGATACACTGGAATTAATTGATGAAGGAGTTATCAGGGAATAAGCAGGGAACTGTCACCATAACTTAAAAAGCGAAAATCATTGCCAAGGGCATAATCGTAAACTTTTTTCCATTCTTCGCCGATAAATGCGGCCACAAGCATTAACAATGTACTGCCTGGCTGGTGGAAATTCGTGATCATTCGGTTAACCATTCGAAAAGTGTAACCCGGGATGATCATTAGCCTGGTGATTCCTTCCATGATTTCCATATTATTCACTTCCATGTACTCTAGGAGTTGCCGGAAACTGTCTTCGCGGTTGCCTGCAGGCAGGCCGTAGGCCTCCCACTGGTCAAGGAATATTTGGGAAGTACCGGACTGCTTGCTGCCTGACAGCTTGACTCCAAGCCAGTAAAGTGATTCAAGCACACGGGTGGTTGTGGTGCCTACGGCCAAAACATCTCCCTTGTGATCCAGTAAGGCCTGCAAGGTCCGCCTGCTTACATAAAAATGTTCAGCGTGCATGGGATGTTTCGCAGGGTCATCCGTGGAGACGGGTTGGAAAGTTCCAGCCCCTACATGCAGTGTTAGATTAAGCCGGTTGATGCCTTTCCTGTCGATCTGCTTGAGGACAGCATCTGTAAAATGCAATCCTGCTGTAGGTGCCGCCACGGAACCTTCGATTAAGGAATAAACAGTCTGATAAGTTTGTCTGTCAACAGGTTCAGCATCCCTATTTAAATAGGGTGGGATAGGGGTATGGCCGGCTTTTTCCAGTATCTCACCAAAAGAAACATCTCCGGGATCCCAACGAAACCTGATGAGAAATGCATCCTTGTCTCTGCCTGTCTGTTCAGCGTGCAGTGAAACCTTTGATAAATGATTGCCGGTCCCCATGTCAACTTCCATGTCCAAAACACCTGATTTCCATTTCTTTGCATTCCCAACCAGGCATTTCCAGGTACTTTGTGAAGTTTGTTGAAACGCTTGATAATACTCAGCAGGCTCATGAGGTTCCAGGCAGAAAATCTCAATTCTGGAGCCAGTTGATTTTTCAAAAAGTAAACGAGCTTGAACTACCCTTGTATCATTGAAAACCATTAATACGTCCGTGGGAATCAATGATGGAAGGTCCTTGAAAATCTGGTGGCTTATCTGTCCACCGTTGTAGATTAATAGTTTGGAACCATTTCTCTGGGAAAGAGGATATTTTGCTATAAAACTTTCCGGCAATATATACTTCAGATTCTCCATGAATCGGCTTGGAAATATAAGCTTCAAACTTATAGTTCCAAGCTGATAGTTCCAAACCTACCTGTGATTATTTGAAAATTTCGTATTTTTGCAGCAATTCAGTAGGACGTTCTATCGTTCTTTGGATGCCGGCAACGGTATTTAAAGAAAGGAAAGTCCGGGCAGCATAGAGCACCATACTTTCGAGAGAAAGATGTCCGTGAGGGTATAGAAGCGGAGAAGAAAATAACCGCCCCATTTCGACTTGTCGGGAAAAGGGTAAGGGTGAGAAGGTGAGGTAAGAGCTCACTGGTCACGGTGGCGACATCGGTGATCGTCCGCCTTCTGGGCTGAAAGACCATGTATACCGGCTGCTAAGGGTTGCTCGCCCGATGTCGGGGGGTAGGTCGATCAGATAAATGATAGAGATCCGGGAACCGACCCCATTGGGGACGACCAGGATACAGAACCCGGCTTACAGACCTGCTGAAGAAATAACAGGAGCCCCCACAAAGGGCTCCTGTCCATTTAGTATCAATCACAATATGTTAACAATATTTACTAGTTAGGGGTAGTTGTGGGTTTAGAAAACAGGTCATCTGCTATTTCCTCATTAAGGAAAACTTCTTCGATCTTAATGGTCATAAATACCTGACCATTCATTCTTTGTTCGGTAGTAAAAGGGTATTTTATGCCGTCTACCTCCTGGTAATCGCTCATATGCATCTCCATCTCAATTTCCTGTCCCTCTATAACTGATTTGTTGACCATTTTCAGCGTTACATATTTATCTGAATCAACATAAAAGGTGGAGATATCCCCTTCTTTCCTGGTTAATTTCAGGACATACACTTCGGTACCTGAAAAGTCGTCCTTACCTACCAGTTCCAGTTGATGGCCTTTCTTCTCATAGTCCCACAGGGCTCCATCCAAATCTGCCATTTCTTTCACGGATCCGAGTTCCATTCCTGCAAGGTCAATGGGCTCCTCCGAACCTGTCCATGGTTGTATGGCCCAGCCATTTTCACCGTCAAAGGCCATCACCATCTTAGCGCCTTGAATTTCTATCTCCAGGCGAGATTTATTAGGTCTCTTCTGATAGGTTTTAAAAGGCATTTCCGTGCCCATTTGCAGGGTTTTCCCTGAGGATACCATAGTTTTTATTGTTAATAATTTCTTTTGCCCTGCCGTTTCAAAGTATTGATCAAGAATTTTCTGCAGATCCTGGGCATAGGCGGATCCCATAGTTAGGAAGGCAACACTTATTAAGGTAATTATGATTTTTTTCATGATGCTAAATTTTAAATAATGATAATTTGCTTATTTGGGTTTCATTTTATTAACGGTTTCTCTCAACATACTCAAAACAATGAGCAGGTTCTCAATATCTTTGATGGCAAGCATGTTGGCACCATCAGAAAGGGCATTTGCCGGGTCAGGATGAGTTTCCATAAAGATTCCATCAACTCCAGCTGCAATACCTGCTCTGGCAAGTGTTTCAATCATTTTTGGAAGGCCACCACTGACCCCGCTCTCCTGGTTTGGTTGCTGCAGTGAATGAGTTATATCAAGCACTACCGGATAGCCTGTCTGCTGCATCTCTATTATCCCCCTGAAATCCACAATCAGATCCTGGTACCCGAACATGGTCCCACGATCAGTAAGCAGAATATTCGAGTTACCCTGGGCGGCCACTTTCTCTACAGCAAACTTCATGGAGGCAGGTGCCATGAATTGTCCCTTTTTTATGTTTACAAATTTTCCGGTTTCCGCTGCGGCAATGAGCAGATCGGTCTGGCGGCTCAGGAAGGCAGGGATTTGAAGGATGTCAACATATTCTGCTGCAATGGCAGCTTCATCTGGGGCATGTATGTCTGTAATTACAGGCATTTTAAGCCGGTTACGAACTTTACGCAGGATATCCAGTGCGACCAGGTCACCAATTCCGGTGAAAGAATCTGAACGGGATCTATTGGCTTTACGATAGGAGGCTTTGAATATGTAAGGGATTTTCAGTCTTTCACAAATACCGGCAACATGCTCAGCTACCTGGAAACAGAGGGCTTCATCTTCGACCACACATGGGCCGGCAATCAGGAAAAATTGTCCCGAATCACTATGTTTAATATTTGGCAGGTTTTCTAGCATGCTGGTCTTTATGCTCTCATTGAAGTGTATTAAAAGTAGAAATAAATAGCTAATATCCGTATTTCTTCTTCCACCAATTTCTTAACCTCTCCCGGATTTCATATTCCCTGGTATTGTTTTGGGGATCGTAAAGTTTTTTTCCGCTGAGGTCCTCCGGCAGGAATTCACTTTCCACAAAGTTGCCCTCGTAGCTATGTGCATATTTATATTCATCGCCATATCCCAGTTCCTTCATTAGCTTGGTCGGTGCATTCCGGATGTGCATTGGTACGCTAAGATCGCCAGTATTCCTGACCGTTTCCTGAGCATCATTTATGGCCATATAGGATGCATTGCTCTTGGCTGAAGTGGCGAGGTAGATGGCTGCCTCTGAGAGAATGATACGGGATTCCGGCCAGCCTACCATATGTACTGCCTGGAAACAATTGGTGGCCAATAAAAGAGCATTGGGATTAGCCAGGCCAATGTCTTCAGCAGCCAGTATCACAAGCCTGCGTGCGATGAACTCCGGTTTTTCACCTCCCTCTATCATCCTGGCCAGCCAGTATACAGCGGCATTTGGATCACTTCCGCGGATACTCTTAATGAAGGCAGAGATGATATCGTAATGTTGCTCACCGTTTTTATCATAGAGCGCGATATTCTCCTGGATCTTGTCAAGAACGGATTGATCGGTCACCAGGATCTCTTCCGGAACAACTTTTCCGCCCGAAATCTCAGCATTGATGATTAGTTCCAGAATATTGAGCAGTTTTCTTGCATCCCCTCCTGATAACCTCATCAAAGCCTCGTTCTCAACAATATTGATGTTCAGTTTCTTCAGAAGAGTATCCTTTTTAAGAGCCTTTTCAATGAGGCGCAAAAGATCATCTTTAGACAGTGAATTCAGGGTATATACCTGGCATCGTGACAGCAATGGGGATATAACTTCGAATGAGGGATTCTCGGTGGTTGCACCAATCAGGATGACAATGCCCTGTTCAACAGCTCCAAGGAGGGAGTCCTGCTGTGATTTACTAAATCGGTGGATCTCATCAATAAACAGGATGGGGTTAGGTTTGCTGAAAAACTCCTGTTTCCGGGCTTTTTCAATGGTCTCACGGACATCTTTGACGCCTGACTGAACTGCGCTTAGCTGGTAGAATGCCCTGTCCAATTGATTGGCAATGATCCGAGCCAGGGTTGTTTTTCCTACACCCGGGGGGCCCCAGAGAATAAAAGAAGCCACTGTTCCTGATTCAATCATCTTTCGGATAACAGCATCTTTGCCGACCAGGTGTTCTTGTCCCATGAAATCTTCCAGGATAACCGGTCTCATCCTATCCGCCAAGGGTTGGTTGGGAATATCCATTTCCAGTTTACGTATGATCCCTTAAAATTAAGGAATAAGCCTAGAACTGCAAAGTAAAGGTGGAATGCAACCCATTTTGGAAAAACCCTGTCATTCCTAAAACAAGATCAAATTATATGCGTATACCAGATTCGATAGCAATTAACCATATAATATTATTACATATGAAATCAGGAATAAGATCAATCCAGACAGGCATGATATTATTTTGTTTAACGATCATGCCTTCATTTGGACAGGTTGAAGACATAGGGGTCATTCTTACCGGTGGGGTAGATGATGCCGAACTGATGTTGACCGAGTATTTAAGGCCGTTTGCCAATGCGTTAGGAGCCAATATCAATGGAGGCTGGTACAATACTGCTAAGGTCCACCAGCTTGGTGGCTTTGACATTACCTTTACGGCTAGTGCGGCCTTTGCTCCAGATGTCCATAAATCCTATGATTTAAGCCAACTATCATTATCTGCGATGTATGATGGCAATATTGCCAATACGGTTGCAGGGGGCAAAGAAATCGGTCCGGAGTTAACCTACCAGACGGATATCCCCGGTGTTACGAACCCTGTAACGTACTTGCAATATGACCATCCATCCGGGACGGGTGTGGATATACTCCCGTCACCCATGATCAATGCAGCGGTTGGATTGCCAAAAGGCTTCGAAATAATGGGGCGCTATATGCCAACAGTAAAGATTGGAAACACTGCCAAGGCCGGAATCTGGGGTGCCGGGTTCAAGCACGATATAAAACAATGGATCCCTGTGCTTGCTAAGATGCCTGTACTTAACCTCTCAATCATGTACGGCTATACCAATATTAAGGTAAATACTGAACTGACCAGCATTACACCTGATTTGATTTATGCTACAGACCTGACTACAGACAATGTAAATTTTGACAACCAGAATTTTGATGTAGTAACCCAGGGACATACCGCCAATGCCTTGGTATCAGCCAACCTTCCGGTTGTTTGCTTTTATGGTGGAATAGGCGTGAGCATCACACAGACCAATTTGAAGCTCAACGGATTCTATCCCATGCCAATCATTATTACCGATCCGACGGATCCTAACTTTGATCCTCTATTTACACCTGTTGTTCGAGATCAGGATGTTTTGGAAAATCCTATCGACGTTGAGATCAAGAACCAGGATGGAGGGACAACCAAACCGAGGATGAATGCAGGGATCAGGTTTAAATTTGCTGTGATCACCCTGCATTTTGATTACACCTGGGCCAATTATTCTGTGGCCACCGTAGGATTAGGCGTAAATATCCGTTAAAATCCTTTCAGGGTCATCGTAACCGTCGGAATCAGCAACAGAAAACCCAGGATTAATAGTAGGATCATAAAAGGAGTAACCCATTTCACCCACTTCTCATATGGGATCCTGGCTACCCCGAGAACGCCTATCAACACCCCTGAGGTAGGTGTGATCATATTGGTAAATCCATCCCCTAACTGGTAAACCAATACAGTTGCCTGCCTGGATATATTAACCAGGTCTGAAAATGGTGCCATGATGGGCATGGTCAGGGCCGCTTGTGCTGATCCTGAAGGAATCATCACATTGATAAGGGTCTGAACCGCATACATGATTCCGATAGAGGCAATTTTTCCAAGGCCTGCCATCCTGGAAGAAAGGCCATGTAGAATTGAATCAACGATCTTACCATCCTCAAGGATCACTATGATACCACCTGCAAGTCCCACGATCAGAGCAGCAGGGAGAATATCCCTCACCCCCTCAAGGAAGGAGGCGGTAATTCTGTTGGGTGAATAATTCATGGCAATTCCTGAGAAGAGTCCCATAGCAAAAAACAGGGTGGCTATTTTCATAATGTACCAATGGTAAGCCATAACACCGATGATAAGAAACAATATGGTAAAGCCCAGTAGCGTAAGCAGGAAAAACTGAACAGATTTTCGCAAACTTGTCCAGCCAGCCAGGGCAAAAAGTCCCGTTACCACCGGGATAAGGGGAAGGGTGATGGATGAACCAGCACCGGCAGCCGGATCTCCGACAGTAAGAGTAGTCTGGTGATTTGATATAGAAAAAGCAATCAGCCCGGTCAGCACGATTCCATATGAAACCCATGCTGATTTAGGTGCTTCCCTGGTCATGGTTTTCCATTCAGTTATACTTTTCTTCCTCCAGAATTCATCTTCCCTGTAAACAGGTGATTTTTCAGGATGGAGTTTAATTTTTTTAGCATACCTGAGCACAAAACCAATGCCAGCTATATTGATGAGGACCCAGCATAAAATCCTGTATTCCATTCCGGAAAATAGAGGTAATCCAGCAATGCCTTGTGCAATCCCGACTGTGAATGGGTTCAGCATGGCCCCCGCAAAACCCAAGGCAGCTGCAACGAAACACAGGCAGACGCCTACGATGGAATCATATCCCATGGAAATGGCAAGGGGTACCATAATGATCACAAAAGCGATGGTTTCTTCACTCATCCCGAAAACAGCCCCGAATACACTGAACATAATCATCACCAGGGATATGATTATATTATCTGCCCCCAGCTTCCTGATCCAGCCGAATCTTTCAAGCCTGCCTGTAAATTGGATGAATGACAAGATGCCTGCATCAACTGCTTTACCACTATTCATGATCCAGAAGGCACCACCAATCATCAGGATAAAAACGATGATACCTGATTGTTTTACAAATCCCTTGAACAGGGCAGAGAATATCTGCCAGGATTGTGGATCTTTCTCCACTTCATGATAAACCAGCTCAGTTTTCTCAACTCCGTTTACCAGCACTTTCTTCTCAATGTACTCTCCGCCAGGAATGATCCAGGTGAGGGCGGCTGAGATCAGAAGTATGTAGAAAACAATGACATAGGTATGGGGGAACTTGCGCATCGTCCAAAAGTACGTCCTTTTCGTCTTTATACAATCGTAAAAGAATAGTATTTTTGCCTTCAGAAGAGACCACAATGTCCACAGGAAAAAGCGATATAAGGTCTGATAGAAAGATGCTGAGCCAGTACAGGGAATTGCTCAGGATCTGCCAGCCAGATATGAGTGAGGATGAGTTTGGCATGCTGAAGAAAGCCATGAATCTTGCATTGGATGCATGCCAGGACAAACCTGTAAAACTGGGGGAGCATACGATTTATCATGCCCTTGGTGTAGCCCGCATCGTCGCGGGTGAAATGGGACTGGGTGCTACATCTATCATTACATCTCTCTTGTTTGATTTTTACCTGTATGGCTGTTTAAGCAGGGAAGACCTGGAGCCTCAACTTGATTCCAGCATCATCCAGATTATAGATGATGTGGCAAAGATAAGCAGGATAGATACTCATAAATCCAATGACCAGGGGGAAAACCTAAGGAATCTCTTACTAACTCTATCCAGTGACATCCGGGTAATCCTGGTGAAACTGGCTGACAGGTTATACTATATGAGAAACCTGGATTACTTAGACAGGGCTGAACAATTAACCATTGCCACGGAGACATTTCATATTTATTCCCCATTGGCACACAGGATGGGATTGTACAATATTAAATCTGAGCTGGAAGATCTTCACTTGAAATGTACTGATATAAAAGCCTACAGGGAAATCGTGGAAAAATTGCAGGAAACGAAAGTGTCTCGTAACAAATTTATCACTGGGTTTATTGCCCCTTTGCAGAAGCAGTTAAAAGAGGAGGGATTCGATTTTGAGATTAAGGGCCGGACAAAATCGGTATTTTCAATCTGGTCAAAAATGAAGCAACAACAGGTCGATTTCGAAGAGGTTTATGATCTTTTTGCCATCCGGATCATTCTCAAATCCAATGTAAAACATGAAAAGTCTGATTGCTGGAAGGTATACAGCCTGGTGACGGATCACTATCAGCCTAACCCCAACCGCCTGAGGGACTGGATCTCCATGCCCAAATCAAATGGATATGAATCACTACATACAACGGTTGTAGTTCCTGGAGGCAAATGGGTAGAGGTCCAGATCCGCACTGAAAGGATGAATGAAGTGGCCGAGAAAGGCCTGGCTGCACACTGGAAGTACAAAGGTGGATCAGATCAATCCGACACGGAAGAATGGCTGAACAGGGTCAGGGAGATGCTTGAAAATCCGGAACCCGATGCAGGGGATATCATAGATGACTTTAAACTGAGTATATACAATAAGGAAATTTTTGTATTTACACCGAAGGGAGATCTGAAGAAATTTCCTGCCGGAGCTACGGTTCTGGATTTTGCATTTGATATTCACAGCCAGGTAGGAATGACTTGCATGGGAGCCAAGATCAACGGGAGAAGCGTACCAATCAGGCATAAATTATCCAATGGTGACAAGGTAGAGATAATAACATCAAAGGGACAGCGGCCCAAGCAGGACTGGCTTCAATATGTGGTTTCATCAAAATCCAGGTCCAAGATCAAGCAGGCCCTGCAGGAAACCAAACTGGCCCAGGCCGAGGAGGGAAGAGAAATCCTGAAAAGAAGGTTCAGGAATTGGAAACTTGAGTTTGAGGATGTGAATATAAACAAGCTGCTCCGTCATTATAAACTAAAGACTGCTACCGACCTTTATCACCTGGTGGCCGTTGAAAAAATTGACCTGCTCGAGATTAAAGGAATCCTGCAGGAAAAGGATAAAGCCCCTACCCCGGGAAAATCCACTGAGATCGCTGCACACGACGTTGAAAAACTCATGTCTTCCGGTTTGAAACAGGATGATTACCTGATCATTGATCAATCTCTGGACAAATTGGACTACCGGCTCGGAAAGTGTTGTAAACCAATATATGGTGATGAGATCTTCGGTTTTGTAACAGTCAGTGCCGGCATCACCATCCATCGGGTCAATTGTCCCAATGCCGCCCAGCTGATATCTAAGCACGGATACCGTGTAGTGAAAGCTCAATGGGCAGTCACCGGAGCAGATATCTATTTGCCAGCTACCATCAGGGTAACAGGACTCGATGACATCGGTATCCTGAGTAAGATCTCGGATGTTATCTCCAAAGATCTGAGGGTTAATATGCGATCCGTTTCCATTGATTCAACCGAGGGAATGTTTGAAGGTACCATCACTTTATTTGTCAAGGATACCAGGCATCTTGATGCATTGATCAAGAACCTGGCCCGGCTGAAAGGGGTTCTGAGTGTATCAAGGATGGAACTTTAGGCATCTGATCCTGATCCATGTGCAGGTAATCTGGAAACGCCATTTATATTAATCATTAGAATTTGATATATTTGATACCATATATTCTGCGTTAATATCTTATGCGATCGATATTTTTTACCGGAATTCTGTTATTACCTCTGTTATGCCTTGCCCAGGAATCAGAGGAAGACTCTCTTCTATTACAACAGCTTAACCTGGGACAGGAAGTTTTGACAGTTCCGAAATTGAAGACGGCGACCAGGGACAAGATTGACTTTGGATTTCAGACAGGAGCCTCCTTCACCAGTTATGGCAGGAATGGTTCCATGTTTGATACATATATGGCCCCTGAGATCCGGTACCGGGCTGCTCCACGTGTTCATTTCAGTGCAGGAGTCATTTTATCCACTGGCTTTATGTCTGGTGCAGGTTTTGAAGGTGTTGGAATACCTGGAAGCAGACCTGCCGGCCCTCCTGGACTCCGGTACAACCGTTTCTGGGTCTACGCTGCAGGTAATTACCAGGTCAGTCGCCGGTTAACCATCGGCGGAATGGTGGTCAAAGAGCTGGATAATGACATGTACAGGAATATGAATGCATTTCATAAAAATTCAGGTTTCCAATCCATCGGGATGAATGTGAACTATAAAATCACTGACAATTTTCATATAGGGGCCAGAGTCAATGTTACCGATGGGCGACCCTATTATTTCAATGATCCCTCCAATCCTTTCATGCGACGCTCCCCCTACAATCCGGGCTGGTAATTTAAGAACCACCCGATGAACCTGATTATCATTGCCCTAGCACCTGTCCTCATCATTGCCCTCTATATCTATATAAGGGACAAATATGAGCGTGAGCCCATCAGGTTGTTGCTGATCTCCATGGTAGTTGGCTGTATTATTACGATTCCGGTTGTTTTTGTTGAGGGGTTTCTGGCTGCACTTGGTCAGGGTTTTGTGGGACTGGCTTCAGCGGCCTGGAGTGGATTCATTGTAGCTGCTTTTACGGAAGAACTTTTCAAACTTCTGGCCCTTTATCTGCTGATCTGGAGAAATAGAAATTTTAATGAAAAATTTGATGGGATTGTATATGCGACTTTTATTTCGCTTGGGTTTGCAGGGGTTGAAAACATACTGTATGTTACGGATGGCGGAATGAGTGTAGGTATTACCAGGGCGTTCACTGCTGTACCGGCTCATGCCCTTTTCGGGATCGTTATGGGTTATCAGTTCGGACTGGCCAGGTTTTATCCGACAGAACGTACCCGAAGACTATTTCTTGCATTGCTGATCCCCACGCTGCTTCACGGAATCTATGATTTCATTTTGATGACCGGCCATCAATACTTGCTTTTTGCATTCATCCCTTTCCTTATATTCCTCTGGCTATTCGGATTTCGCAGAATACGTCAATTGTCCGACAGGTCAATTTACCGAAGGTTGAAACCAAAGCAAATGGAATAGTTTCTTACAGCTTTTAATTCTCTCCAGATTTAGTGATAAACAAAATTTCTTTATTACTTTCAGGGCTTTTTATTGAATCTCAAATCTGGAATTGCTTGGTATTGTGATGAAGAGACCGCTGCTAATTATATCTTTTGCTATCCTTCATTTCTCAACCCTAAACAGTCAGAGACCTGAACGTGGAATAAGCCTTCCCATATCGGAACAGAATACCATTGATATGGAATTTGGATATGATGGGACAAATTATCTTTCTGTTAATTATGATCATATGTTCTTCCTGAAACCTGAGAGATTCGGACCAGCGGTTTTGTTGCGAGGGGGACTAGGGGATGGCCTAGAGCCAGGACACGGATTAATGATACTGACAGAAGCAGCGTATACAACAGGTTATCTCACATTTGTAGAATTGGGAGTAGGCTACAACGGACAGACAAACAAGGGCAACTGGCAACACCTGCCATATTTCCTGGGGGCTTTCAGATACAGGGCAAACGTCGGCATTTCCATACGTTTGATCAGCCGCCTGATAGTAAACAGGTCTGAAGAAGTACCTTTATTTGGCTTAGGGGTATCTGTTGGATATACTTTTTGACGCTGTATCACACACCGGAATTAATCTACTGCCTCTGTATGATGCTTTCTTTTTCTGAACTCAAAAATGAAAGATAACAATTAGACCATAAACAAATACCTACCAGGCGCAGTCAAATCTTCCAAATAATCACCTGTAATATACATCTGGCAGCGCCGGTAAAAACAAACTTGGGAAAACCCTGATTACTCAGAGAAAAGGAGTAAGCCGGAATCTTGTATTATGAACCACCTCCACATGCAAAGTAGAAGGTCAGTCCAAATGCAAATCCGAATGAGCTTGTATGCCATTTATATACTTCATCGCTGTCCTTATCATTCCAGATGACTCGATTATACTGGATCATAAAGTCGATACTGAAGCAATCTACAGGAACAAATACGAGACCCGGGCCAATGGCAAACTGGGTTAATCCCTCCTTGTATGTTTGGCTAGAACTGCCAGAGGTATATACTTGCTTCCAGCCACCGAAATTTGCTCTGACATCTCCAAAGGCGTAAACATTGTTGTTGAGTAAGGGATATTGCGCGAGATAATATCTGGCCCAGGGACCAACAGCAATGGTACTGAATTTATATTTGTCATCACTACCCCCCTCTTTTTCTGATTGGCCTCTGAGATTCAGGCTGAGTCCCACAGCAAGATTATCAATTACAAAATAACCAACCATGGGGGTGAAGGCATAGGATGTAAATTTATCCTTATCGGATGTTTGACCGTTTGAGGTCCAGTTTGAACCGAAGAATATCCCGGCTCCATTCACACCACTTAAATGTTCCCTGTCTTCACTGGATCCTCCAAATGGCATGGTACCGGCAAGCATCCATTTCCCCTTGTCAAATGGACCTTCAGCATTGATGCCAGATGCGAAAGTACAAAGGATAAATAACGAAGTCATAATTGTTTTCATGGTAGATAGTTTTAATTTAAAATGGTAGGATAAGTTAGCACATTTGAATAATACCGACAAAATTCCTCGTTTATTTATTGATCCTGAAAACTAATTTAATGCTTAACTCTATCAAGTATTTGATTATATATACTTTATCGTGATTTCCTAATGAATATTATTTAGAAATAATTTGGTCTGAATAAACCAGACTTGATTGTCTTTTATTTATATATTTGATCCTCAGTAATTTCAGACATTTAAATATAAACCCTAAAATGAAAAAACTATTATTTCTCAACATTTTGCTGCTTGCAGGTGTGCTCACTTTCGGACAGGATGCTTACATCATGTACGAAACCATGTATATCAAACCCAAATACCATAAGATAAAAGAATTCAATGAAGCCCTGGCAATTCATAATCAAAAGTTCCATAATGAAGGCCCAGATGCAGTGGCCATCCAGCGTGTGGCAAACGGATCAAGGGCAGGCCAGCTGGTTTGGGTGATGGGCCCCCTTAGCTTTACTGATCTTGATAGCAGGCCATCGGATAAGGCCCATGAGGATGACTGGAACGCTGTGATGCCTTATATTGATGAGGTTACAGAGGTGGAATACTGGCGTATGGACGCAGATCTTTCCTACACCCCTGAAGGTTGGAATTTTACGCCGAAGATCCATATACGGTCCTGGGAACTGAAGCATGGAAAGAGTGAAGATTTCCTTGGAATTATGAAAAAGATCGTGGAGGTATTCAGGGCCAAGAAATATGATAATTCCTGGCATGTTTACTGGAACTATTTCCAAACCGGTAATGGCAGGGATATTTCCGGCGTTTTTGGATTCGATAAATGGGCCTTTTATGATGAGGACCCGATATTTATCAAGGACTTTGAGGAGATCCATGGAGAAGGATCATGGGCGGAAACCTACGAGACATTGACCCAGGTAACAGTTTCAATGTCCGAGGAACTGCGAGAGTTGATTCCTGAACTTAGCGGATCAGCTGGCTTGAAAATACAAAATCTGTAAAAATTTGGCCATGTTAAATTCAATTTATCATGGCCTTTTCTGTCATTTTGCCCGGTTTTCAATCAGGCACGGTTTTAGTCGTCTAATGTAGATGCCATATAAAAAACCAAGATCATGACATATATATTAAATATTCAGGACAAAGAGTCGGTAAGCCACTCCCATCAGGAAGCAGATCATCTGGTAAATGATCAGCCACTGCTGGATGCGTATTCAGAAGCCATTATTGCTGCCACCAGGATTACCAGTCCCGCCGTAGTTAACATTAAAATCTCCAGGCCTACTCAGGGAAGGGGAAGACAGCAGCAGCCTGGTGGAGGTTCTGGGTTCATTATTTCGCCTGAAGGATTTATCGTGACAAATAATCATGTTGCAGAAGGGAATAGCAGGATTGAGGTAGAATTACAGGATGGGAATATTTATGAGGCTGAAGTGACTGGCCTCGATCCATATACTGATCTGGCTGTACTAAAGATTTATACTTCAAATCTGCCGAATGTCATTTTCCAAAATAATGTTCCAGTTCGGGTAGGTCAACTTGCCATAGCATTAGGGAATCCCTATGGATTTCAATGTACCGTGACAACAGGGGTGGTCAGTGCGCTTGGCCGAACATTGAAAACAAAATCTGGGCGGTCAATTGACAACGTAATCCAAACCGATGCTGCCCTGAATCCTGGCAACTCCGGAGGTCCCCTTGTAGATTCACGAGGTAGTGTTATTGGAGTTAACACCGCCATTATTTATCCTGCTCAGGGACTCTGCTTCGCCATAAGTGCAGGAACAGCAGAATACATTGCCGGAAAGCTTATCATGGAAGGCAGAATACGTCGGGCCTTCCTGGGCATTGCCGGACAATACATGGCACTTCCCCTTCGGGTCGTTCATTACAATAAGCTTGATACAGCTAGTGGTGTCAGAGTAGAACGCCTGGAAACGAGCCAGCAGTTTGAGAATCATTCCATCAAAAAAGGAGACATCATCATACAATTTAATGGGGAGCCTGTTACCGGTATAGACAGCCTGCAGAAGCTGCTTAATGAGCACACGATCGGTAAAAAACTTGAAATGGGCATCTTAAGGAAAGGAAAAAAACAGATGATAAAGGTTATTCCCGGTGAGTTGATGGAAAACTGAACCCGGAATTGAATCCTGTTTTCATACTGATTTCGATTTCCTGATAGTTGTATATTCCTGGTAGAAACTCGGATGTGTTATTGAAAATACCGTCATCAGTCTGTCGAGTCTTTTGTTCAATATTTCCCGGTTGGCTTTCAGCAGGCGGTTCGATGTTTTCCTTGACTTGCTTCTGTTGCGGAGCAGATCTTTGTTCAATTGCAGCGCATATGCATATTTGGTAAGTGCCGTACTGAATTCATCCACCATTATCGTTGTTAAGCCATAACTTAGCAGTTCATGTTCCACCACGCCAGGATCTGGAAAATATTTTTCTGTCGATTTTAGCATCCGGTCAGCAAGGTCAAGCAGTTTTGCTTTATTTAGCTTGTTCAATTCGTCCCTTTTTATGATCATGTTACGGGTCCCTTTTTTCAATTTCTTATCAGTAGCATAAACTGCCAGTATATTGGTGACTGGAAAGATTTTCTCAATTAATTGTTCCCGTTTCTCTTTCAGCTCATCCCGCACAGGATCCAGGTTCTTTTCAAGATCTGGTTGCAGATCTTTCAGCTTCTTCAGGTTCCTTATGAATTCATCGTAGGTTCTTCGGATTTCTGTGATTGAATGCCATTTCTCGAGCTGATTCTCCATCAGCCTGTTAATCTCTTGGAATTGAAGGATCCATGCCATTCTTTTCTCATTTTTCATGGTTGGGATATTTACGGGTTTTTGTCAGAATCTGGATGTGCATAAACTTTCCAATAGCTGGCTAGCCGGCCTACCATGGCGGAAGGTTTCTCACTGTATGCTATATCTGCCAAAGGCCAGATATGATAGAGCAACATAGATTTCCTGGCAAGACAGGCCTCCTGCAATGTTTCGTTTAATTTGTCATCCGAGATGACGGTTAACTCGCTGAGGAATTCCTGAAGCACCTGAAGATCATGATAAACGCCGAGATTTTCTGCAATTGTTTCAAGTGTGCTGGCGTAGGCTTTCATAGGGCCCGGGAATATGGGTTGTAAAATTTCCACCTGGTACCAGAAATACTTCAACCTTTTCCTCAAATCGTGCAGATGGGTCGGGGAAGGGTTATTCCTGGCATCATGGAGGTACCTTTTTCCCTGGCGATACATCCTGAACAAACCTCCTTCAAATGCTCTGAAATCATCGTGCCTGATCGGAAAGTCATAAATCCTGTTCCTTGCAATTTTAATTTCCCCCGCCATCTCTTTCAGTAATTGGCTTAGCCCGGCCTGTCCTCCCTTCACACGATTCCGCTGCCTTCCCAATTCCTCTTCTAATAAAACAAAGACATCAGAAGGAATGGTGTTTGACAGGTCTTTCTGGAGATTTTTAAGAGAGCCTGAAAGCACCTCGAAATTCCGGACCTCTGACAGTTGCCTGCTGAGATCCCTGTAAAATGTGTTCTCCCTGTAATAGGAGCTATATCCTATCTCGTCCCTGATCATCCGCAGGACGGCACGTATCCTTTTCATACTTTTCCGGGTCTCGTGGATTGATTTATCCACCTCCTCCTGGCTATTCTCAGACTGTATTATGATATACTGAAACTGTTCAAGGAGAATTCGCTGGATATTTATGCTTATGCTTTCAGTATTGGATATGCAGAATCCTTTCATACATGCAGGGTGTATCTGTCAACCGGTCCATATAAAATTACCAATATGCGGCTGATTTTCAAAATACATTAGTAGCGAGGATCCGGCTTCACCGGCAGTTTGGCCAGTTTTTCCACGGTAATGCTGGGAAAACCCAGTTCCTCTTCGACCTTTCCCAGGATCAGGTAGACACCGTATCCCCGGAAAGGATATTGCTTGAGTGATTTGGGAAAGTGTATGGTATCGAAAAACTCCCCTTCAGCATCGAGGAAGGCCGCAAAATGCATCCATTCTTTTTTGACAGTCCGCACATTTTTGATGGTTACAAGGTTGCCTATCATCCGTACGGTCCGGCCTACCTGCTTCATTAGGTCACAGGCCAGGATTTCCCCCCTGAACGAGGTTTTAAGCAGATCAAAGCCGGTCAGGGAAACCGGAAATTCCAACAGTTCTATTTCATCGTAGACATCTTCCAGGGCAGATTCCTCCAGTTGGGGAAGGGTAAACTTTTTTTCAGGCAGCTGGAAAAGAGACTTCTCACGTTTCACTGTTCTGTGTTGCCCCAATTGCATATGGGCATTCCATAACAGTACCTTTTTTCCCTTGCCGGTGAAGCTGAAGGCTCCTATGCGGATCAGGATGACCAGCTGTTCGAGCCCTATGGGCACCCGGCTGATAAAATGCTCAAGGCTTTTGTAAGGGCCCCTCAGCTCGCGTTCCTCCAGGAAAGCCGATATGGTTTTTGATTCCAGGTTGGAAATATGAATGAAGCCAAGGTAGATATCCTTTCCCATGATAGAGGTCTTGAGCTGGCTGCGGTTGATGCAGGGCAGGTTGATGGTAGCCCCGCAGCGCCTGGCTTCATTGACATAGACCCAGGTGCGGTAAAATCCCCCGAAATTATTGATCACGGCCACCATAAACTCCAGGGGGAAATGGGACTTCAAAAAGAGGCTCTGGAAAGATTCCACAGCATAAGAGGCAGAATGGGCCTTTGAAAAGGAGTACCCGGCAAAGGATTCGATCTGCCGCCAGACCTCACGGGCCAGTTCCTCCGAGTAGCCCCTGGCCTTGCAGTTCTCAAAATACCTGGCAGCAATTCGCTTGAATTCACTTTTGGAGCGGAACTTTCCGCTCATGGCCCTGCGCAGCACATCCGCATCGGCCAGGTCAAGTCCTGCAAAATGATGACAGATCTTGATCACATCTTCCTGGTAGACCATAACACCATAAGTTTCCTTCAACTGCTCCTCCATGACCGGGTGGATATATTCAAACTCACCAGGGTGGTGAAAGCGCCAGATATATTCTCGCATCATGCCGGATTTGGCCACCCCGGGACGGATGATGGAACTGGCCGCCACCAGGCTGAGGTAATTGTCACAGCGGAGTTTTTTCAGAAGTCCTCTCATAGCAGGGCTCTCCACATAGAAACATCCGTTGGTTTCTCCACGTCTCAACTGCTCACGCACCTTCGGGTCTTTTTTGAAGGCTTCCACTTCATGCACATCTATTCTTTTGCGCTGATTGTCCAGAACGATGTCTACGCACTCCTTGATATGCCCGATGCCCCGCTGGCTGAGAATGTCAAGCTTCTCGAAACCGATATCTTCGGCCACGTACATATCCCATTGTGTGGTCTGGAATCCTTTCGGTGGCATATCCAGGGCGGTATAGGCGGTGATGGGTTCTTCGGAGATCAGCACGCCGCCGGCATGGATGCTACGTTGGTTAGGGAAGTCCATGATCTTATGCCCGATGTTCATTATGTTCTCTGTGATCTGGCTGCGGTTCATCATGTCGTCGGGGTAATGTACCAGGTGGTCTATCTCCGTTTTTGGCAATCCGTATACCTTACCAAGTTCACGGATGATGGAGCGGTCGCGGAAAGTCGAGATGGTCCCCAGCAAAGCCGTATGCTTTTCTCCGTAACGCTTGAAGATATAGTCCAGTACTTCGTCACGCTCCTTCCAGGAATAGTCGATGTCGAAGTCCGGCGGACTCGTCCGCTTGGGATTAATGAAACGCTCAAAATACAGGTCCAGTTCAATGGGGTCCACGTCCGTGATCTTCAGGCAGTAAGCCACCACCGAGTTGGCCCCGCTGCCGCGCCCCACATGGTAGAATCCCCTGGACATGGAATAGCGTATGATGTCCCAGGTGATCAGGAAATAAGCCGAGAACCCCATGCGATCGATGATCTCCAACTCATGTTTGACCCTGCGGCTGGCTTCCGGGTTATTTCTCCCGTAACGGTGGAGCATCCCGTCGAGGGCCAGCTTTTCCAGCAAGAGCTTGTCATCATAGCGGCTGCCGGTGAAACATTCCTTGTTCTTAATACTGCTGAAATCAAAATCAATATGGGCCTCCCCAAGCAAATGCTCCGTGTTCCGGATCACATCCGGGTAGGATTTGAAGGATTCCAGGAGCTGGTCCGGTGACCGGAAATATTCATCGGCCGCCGCCAGGTGTTCTCCGTTGATCTTGCTCAGCAGGGTATTGTTATCGACTGCCCTGAGATGCCTGTGGATGGCATAATCATCTTTCGCTCCGAAAGTGACCGGCTGGTTGATAACCAGCCTTGAGCGTTTGTACCGGAAAGGGGAGGAGAGAAGCTTTCTCACCTCCGAAGGCCGTATCCCGACGTATTCATTATCGAGTAGTTGGGCCGGGGTCTTGCTGCCAAAAGGAAAGATGGTCCATGCATCCTTAAAGGGCGGAGGATCGGCGGGCAGGGGTTCCTTGTTTACATTGCAGGCCGTGAGGAACTCGTTCAGTTCCCGGAAACCATCATTGTTGCGTGCCACCCCGGTATATAACAGCTGGTTCCCGTCACGGAACTCAATGCCTGCCACAGGATGTATGCCATGCTGCCGACATGCCTTGATAAAATCCATGATGCCCATGGAATTGTTGATATCAGTCAGGACCAGTGCTGACACACCCCTCCCGGCGGCCTGTTCAAGCAGGTTTTCCACGGACATGGTGCCGTAGCGCAAACTATAATATGAATGACATAACAGCATGTGTTTGGGTGTGATCGTGTGGGTGTGCGCATTTAAGTTTTGTGCCCGGTTAAATAATCCGGGCGGTTGATCTTCCAAAGTCGGTTGAAGGTGCTGCCCCCGACCTGCCAGCTGCTCCGCTGCTGGATCTCCTCCGGCAGGGGGTTGCCCTGCTGCTGCTCATCCTCTTCTTCTTTCATTTTCTCTCTATTGCTGATCCCCACAGCTCTCCGTATCGACTTTTTTCCATAATGGTTCCTCAGCTTGTCGAGGGTCAGGTACAACCGGATCATCTCCGGGGTGTCTTCAAACAGGTTCAGTTGCTGCACCCCGCCGACCAGGTGGCTGAGCTTGACCCCGATCAGTCGGATCAGCATTCTGCGCTGGTAGAGCCGGCCGAACAATTCCTTGGCGGCTTCGATCAGGACATGGTCAAAAGAGGTATAGGGGATGCGCTTCTGCAGGGTATGAGTGTCGAAATTGGAATACCTTATTTTCACGGTGATGCAGGCCGTCAGTTTTTGTTTTTTTCTCAGGTCATAGGCCAGCCTTTCCACCATGCTTACCAGTAGTTCTTTCATGTGTACCACGTCGATGCTATCTTTTTCGAAAGTTCTTTCCGTGCTGATGGATTTGCGCTCAGAGTAAGGCCTGACAGGGGCGGCATCGATCCCGTTGGCCCTTCTCCAGACCTCGTTGCCGTTTTTGCCCAGTACCTTTTCCATCATCTCCACGGGCATTTCCTGAAGGGTCCGGATTTTCTGTATGCCCATCGAGCTTAGCAGGTGATAGGTTTTGTCCCCTATCATCGGGATCTTCCGTATGGAAAGCGGGGAAAGGAAAGGGATCACCCGGGATTTGACCACTTCCAGCTCCCCATTGGGTTTGGCTTCTCCCGTGGCAATTTTGGAAACGGTCTTGTTCACAGAGAGCCCGTATGAGATCGGCAATCCCGTGTGTGTCATGATTTTCTGGCGCAGTTCATGCGTCCATTTCATGCAGCCGAAGAAACGATCCATCCCCGATATATCTATATAATGCTCGTCAATGGAGGCCTTTTCATACAAAGGCGCCTCCTCTGCGATGACATCAGTCACCATGCGGGAGTATTTCGTGTACATTTCCCCATCACCCCGGATGATGACCGCATCGTTGCAAAGATTCCTGGCCAGTTTCATGGGCATAGCCGAATGTACCCCGTATTGCCTTGCCTCATAACTGCAGCTGGCTACTACTCCCCGGTCCGACAATCCCCCTATGACCACTGGTTTTCCAACCAGACTGCTGTCCCTTAAACGCTCGACCGATACAAAGAAGGTATCCAGGTCGAGGTGCACGATATTTCTTTCCCTCATGTCCAATAAAAAAAATCCCCCAATATTTTGTTTTTTAATTATTTATTGTAATTTTGATTAGTAATTAGTCATTTTACACGATTATAATATAATCATTCCGGTTGAAAAAGTGAAGCAACCGGGGAAATATTTTTATCTGATAACCAAAAGATATAGCCATGCATTTTGCCCATAACATCAAGCTTCTTCGCAAGCGGAGGAAACGTACACAGGATGAACTGGCCCATACCCTGGGCATGAAGCGCTCAACGCTAAGCGGGTATGAAAACGAGGTGGCCGAGCCTGGCATACAGGCCCTGATGTCATTTTCAAAATATTTCGGAGTGGCGGTGGATACCCTGATCAGGATCAACCTGGACAGCCTGTCGGAAAGCCAGCTTTCAGAGTTGGAAAGGGGGAATGATATATATTTGCGGGGCAGTAAGCTACGTGTACTGGCCACTACGGTCGATGAAGAAAACGAGGAAAATATCGAACTGGTGAATGAAAAAGCCAAGGCAGGGTATACCAACGGGTTTGCAGACCCGGAATTCATACAGCAACTGCCGACCTTCCAGCTTCCTTTTCTTTCACCGAGCAAAAAATACAGGACTTTCCAGCTATCGGGAGATTCCATGCTTCCTATCCCGGACAAGGCCTGGGTAACTGGAGTATTTCTGCAGGACTGGAATGATATCGTCACAGGGGAGGCCTATGTGGTCCTGACCCTGGATGATGGAATCGTCTTCAAGATCGCAGAAAACCTAGTGGAAAAAGAGCATAAGCTCACCCTGTTTTCCCTGAACCCGGTATATGAACCTTTTGACGTGAATGTCAACGAGATCAAGGAAGTTTGGAGATTCGTCAATTATATCAGCTCAGAGATCCCTGATCCTGTAACACCGGAGGAAGAACTGATCAAGACTGTTGCCAACCTGAAACATGACATGGACATCCTGAAAAAGACAATGCTCCGGAAGCAGAATTAAAGCCAATTACTGGCACTGATCCGGACAAATCAAATTCATTTTACTTCCTTGGAATTTCCCATCCTGAAGCCCTGGATAGGGGCTTCAGTTTATTATCAGGAAAGAGATATAAATCATTGTCTATAAGCTAAAATGTTTCACCCGGCAACTATATCCTTGTATTTACCAATGAAAGATTAACGGTCAACAAAAAGTCCATTATTACAAGGACTCAGTAACAAACAAATACAGGGATAGGCTTCTTCATGATACAGGGTGAATGAAAAATTAAGAGTTTTAAGTCTGGTTTTGTTGAAAAACTATCTTAATTTTAAGGACCAATTAAACAAAACAGAAACTTATGTCAACAAGAACAGCCAATGCAAAATGGAATGGAACCCTGAAAGAGGGCAATGGAAAGATGAATTTCAGCAATTACAGCGGCCCCTATACTTTCAAATCACGTTTTGAGGAAGGTGACGGAACCAACCCCGAGGAACTTGTTGGAGCTGCTATTGCAGGATGTTATTCCATGTTTTTAGCTGCCCTGATAGGTGGTGAAAACCTTAACCCTGAGAGTGTAGATACCATTGCCAAGGTACACCTTGAAAAAGATGATGTTGGTCCGGTTATCACTACCATTGAACTGAATACCCAGGTGAAATGTGAAGGATTGTCCTACGATAAATTCAATGAGCTGGCAGCTGCCGCCAAAGAAAAATGCCCCATTTCAAGGCTATATGCTTCCGCCGAGAAAAAACTTGAGGCTAAACTTCTTTAATCACCTGTTAAATATGAATACCTGGCAGCCTGACCGGGTTCTTTAATGAGAAAAGCAAGCATTGCTGAAAAAGATAAGGTTATTGATATCATTTCCAGCACTTTTGATACCAATCCGGGTATTAATTGGCTGATAAAAAAGAGTGGGAGCCATAAGAGGAAGATTCACAGGCTGGCCAGCTATGCGTTTCTAAAATCATATCTGAGGGAAGGGGCTTTTATCTCTTCCAATGAGAAAGGGGTTGCCTTATGTTACAGATTCAATTACCGGGTATTCTCACTCAGAGAAGTAATTTACCAGTTGCGTTTTGCCCTCCTCTCCATCAATCCCAGACGGATTCCCAAGGTATTAAAAAGAGAATCCTACAGAAGGAGTAAACGTCCTGATTCTGGCAATTATCTGTATTTCTGGTTTCTAGGTGTGATACCCGATGGGAGGGGAGCCGTATATGAATTACGGGATGCCATTTTCGAAATGGCCACAGAGCTAAATCTTCCTATTTATCTGGAAACTGCTATGGAAAGAACCAAAGTAGCATACGAGAGGTACGGGTTTGAGACTTTTTATTACTGGGAAGATCCGGCTGAAAACATTAAATTCTGGTTTATGAAATGGGAACCGTCAAAGCAATCATAGGAATAGTTATTACAGCTATGTTGGTTCTGATATCCTGCATCAGTAAAGCAGGAGAAGGAACTAAAAACAGCCCCGCAGTGAGGGATCAGTATACCATTCTTGACACCACTGGTAATAGCATATTCAATCGTTTTGACCCTCCCCCAGGATTTGAGCGAACGGTGATTGATACTGCTTCATTTGGTTTTTATCTCAGGCATTTGAAATTGAAAACCTTCGGAACGCCGGTGCGATACTATAATGGACAACCAAAGAATGCTAAAGATGTATATATATCTGTCATTGACATGGATATCGGGAAAAGGGATCTGCAGCAATGTGCTGATGCAATCATGAGATTAAGATCGGAATTCCTGTATACCAGGCAAAGATACCAGGATATTCACTTCAATTTTGTTTCAGACGGGCAACCTAGGTATTATGAGGAATATAATGAAGGTGATCATTCGTACGGAAAATTCAGGAAATACCTGGATTACGTTTTTTCCTATGCCAATACCAGGTCCCTCAACCAGGAAATGATCGGCCTGGACGGCATGGAAGATATGAAAATCGGGAATGTTTTTATTCAGACGGGAACCCCCTATGGACATGCCGTCATTGTTGTGGATATGGCCAATAACCCGGACAGTGGTAAAAAAGTGTTTATGCTTGCTCAAAGTTATATGCCTGCCCAGGATATACAGGTCCTCATCAACAGGAATAATTCGATGATCTCCCCCTGGTATATACTGGATAATACCACTATTGTAACACCTGAATGGACCTTTGATCCTGATGATCTGAAACGTTTCGACGACTGATGTTCAAGACCATCAGATTACTAGCACCTACTTTAGAACAATCATGTGGATGCTTTTTATGTGACCGATCGAGAAAATTTTGTCTTTATATAAATAGTCCTTACTTTTATTAAAACCCAAATTGAAAAAACCAAAATAACCCTATCATGAAAAAAACTTTATACCTAATCGGACTATTGTTGGCCCCTGGAGTGTTATATGGACAAAAACCAATTGAGGTATCAGGGACAGAATTCAAGCTTGGCCAGGTTGTGTATTCGGGAGTCCAGCTGATGATCCCTGAAGCATCATATGAACTGGTGGAAGAGAATTGGATCAAGGCACTAGAAAAAGGTACCAAATCTGATGTATCAGAAGATCAAAATGGTGAAATTACCATATTTGGAGCCTATCTTGAAGCCACTGGTGACGATCCGGTAAATATCTACAGCCAGATCATACCCCGCGATTCAATAGTTGAGCTGAATGCATGTATTGAATTGAAACGGAATGAATTTATTACTGAAAACATGTTTGAATCTGAGTTCAATCAGCTCAAAACATACATGCAAGATTTTGGAAAGGAAGTCTATATAGAGGTGGCGGAAGATCAGCTTAAAGCTGAAGAGGATGTTTTAAATGAGCTGGAGAATGAGCTGAAACAGCTACAGAACGATCAAGAAAAATTGGAGAAACAAATCAGTAAAGAAGAGCATAAAATCGATGTAGGAGAAGATGATATCAGAACGTTGGAGTCAGATCTGGCCGTGAAAAATGAGGAAATAGCGAGAGCCAAGGTACAGCTGAACTCAGCCGGGGATGATCCGGTTCAGAAAGAAACACTAAAGGATGCCCTGAAAGACCTTGAAAAGGATAGAAATAAAATACTGCGTTCCATCAAAAAAGAAAATAAGCACATTGTCGGAAATGAGGCTGACATTGATAATACCCAAGTGGAAATTCCTTCTCTGGTTGAACAGCAGAACCAAAAGATGCAGGAGATCGAGCAACAGAGAAGCAGGGTTGCAGCATTCGAGAATAAATTAGAGAACATTGAAAACTACTGATCCTCAGGTCATATCAAAACATGATATATAAGCAGGGTGCTTGTAGTAGTATTGCTTATCCTCTTCTGACCAGTTAATGAATTTAACCCTGATATCACCTATGGCCGATTTAATGAATTTGTCAATAATGCCCAATTGTCCAAGATGCCGGATGGTTCCGTATAGCTGACTTTTCGAATCAAGCCAGATGATTGCCAGATATAAATCATGAAAAGCACAGGCTGACTCAAACAATGGAAGCAGGCATTTCTCAAACCCTTTTTTATACCAGATTCCCTCGATGGCTATAAATTTCAAGTATCCCGGGTCAAATCGTTTGGACAGGACAGGGAGCCGGATCAACACATTAAGGAACAATTTATTAAAGAATCCCGGGTAGTCCACCAGTTTCCAGACTTCCGGGTTGGCCTGGCAGCCTGCAACAATCTCCCCATTTTCTTTCCAGACCAGGTAATTATCTCCAAAGAAAATATTATGCCCTGTATAGAAGGTATGTTCCATGTAAAATTCTCTGAGGCCTGAAAGAATGATTTCCTTGTCGGTTTTCGCGATACTGTGAACATGTGGGTCTTTTTTGGGCTTGAACCGGCTGAATAAGCTGGTGTGTATCCTTCCTACTGTTTCAAATCCGATCAGTTCCGTAAAATCCCAGCTCCTGGCATTCTCCTTTTCTACATATGCATAGACCAGGTCTCCTCCCGGATCATTACCGATTTGATCGTCCAGCATGGTCGGATCATCAAAGAACTTCTGTGTGGTAAGTTTCAGGAGGTTTTCACGATGCGGTTTTTCTTTTTCCTGGCCTTTCCTTTTCTTTTGTTTATATGATTTCGCCCTAAGGGGAGCTCTGATGGAGAAATACCTGACGTACCATGAATTTACAGTATTTTCCTTATAAAGGGTGTCCCGTTGGCTGAATGCAATACAACCTAAAAGCTTGTCTGACTTTTTAAGGACAATGAAGTAGATCCGGCCCAGAAAAGGAAGCTTGGTATTAAATGATGTATGACGGTATCTTAGTTTTCCAGGGGTGCCAAGTATGGTATCTGCCAAAAGCTCTTTTACATCCTTACTGGGTTCCTTCTCAACACCTATAGAAAGTTTTAGGTATTTCAGGAGTTCTGATTGAGATGCCATAGTTGAAAAATAGGTTAGCGATTTCAAATTACCATTTTTTAAGAATACATCAAAAAGAATTGATGGTAACCCCACCGAACATGATTCGTATGCCAGGCTTTACAAAAAAAATAGTTAATTTTCTCAATCATTTCTAAACACAAAATTCAACTTATGAAAATTTCTCAATCTGTTAACCGCAGCAAGGCCTTTTTTACAATAATTGCATTGACTTTAATTATGATCCCAGTACTTATGGCCCAGCAAGAACCTTCAGAATATTTTGGATTTCAACCTGGTTCTGACCGGAATCTGTTCAATTATGAAGAACTGATAAGTTATCTTCAAAAACTGGATGAAGCCTCTGATATACTGAAGATGGTAGAGATTGGAAATTCTCCCGAAGGCAGGCCTATGTATATTGCATTTATCTCCTCTGCCGGCAATATAAATAATCTAGATAAACTGAAAGGCATCAATAAAAGACTGGCGCTTGACACCGATATCTCTGCCGGGGAAAAGGAGGAGCTGATAGCTGAGGGAAAAGTATTCGTGCTGGGTACCCTATCTATGCATTCCACCGAGGTGGGACCTTCTCAGGCTGCCCCGCTTATTGCATTCGACCTGGCCACTACCAGTGATCCGTCTAAGCTTCAGTGGCTTGAAGATGTAGTTTATATGATGGTCCCCAACCATAACCCTGATGGCATGGATATGGTGATAAATCATTATCAGAAATACAAAGGAACCAAATATGAAGGTAGCTCCATGCCGCAGGTGTATCACAAGTATGTTGGCCACGATAATAACCGTGATTTTGTAACCCTATCACAGGAAGATACAAAAGCCATCGCCAGGATTTATAACCAGGAATGGTTTCCCCAGGTAATGATTGAAAAACACCAGATGGGATCTACAGGCACAAGGTATTTTGTGCCTCCCATGCATGATCCGATTGCTGTAAATATTGATGCCGGGCTCTGGAACTGGACGAAAATATTCGGGACCAACATGATGAAGGATATGACCCGCGAGGGATTGGATGGTGTCTCCCAGCAGTACCTGTTCGATGACTACTGGCCGGGTTCAACAGAGACATGTTTATGGAAAGGTGTGATCGGCATGCTTACCGAAGCAGCTAGTGCCAGAGTGGCGACGCCGGTCTATATTGAACCAAATGAGTTAAGGGTAGGTGGCAAGGGACTGGGAGAATATAAGAAAAGCATCAATATGCCCCAGCCCTGGGAAGGTGGATGGTGGAAACTCTCAGATATAGTAGATTATGAGATATCATCAACCAATTCATTGCTAAAAACCGCTTCTATGCACAAGGAATCTGTCCTTAATTTCCGGAACGAACTATCCGTACGGGAAGTGGAAAAGGGTAAAATGAAGCCGCCATATTATTATATTATGCCTGCGCATCAAGGAGATGCCAGTGAACTGGTGCACCTGGTCAACCTGCTTAAGGAACATGGGGTAAAGGTGTATCAAACCAGCGATGAACTTCAGCTGGATAACAAGGTGCTGGCGGAGGGAGCTGTTGTGGTTCCCCTTGCACAACCTTTCCGGGCATTTATTAAGGAAGTGATGGAGGTGCAGGAATTCCCAGCCCGTCATTATACCCCAGGAGGAGAGATGATCAGGCCATATGACATTACTTCCTGGTCTTTACCTTTGCATTTTGGCGTTAAAAGCTGGGAAGTGAATACACGATATGCTGAATTGGAGTCATCCCTGGAAGAACTGGATGAAGCCTTAACCCTCATGTCGGGGTCTGGTCAAAAATCCATGGGCCTATTCTCGGCAGGTAATAATGAAAGTTTTAAGGCAGCTTTCCGGGCCTTGGAACTTGGACTGCCTGTAGAAAGATTGACCGAGGGTACAGAGATTGATGGAAAGAAGATTGCCAAGGGTAGCTTTCTCATCTCAGCAGAAAACCAGGTTGGAAATTGGAAAACACTGCTAAGCAAACTTACTGTTGAACCTATCTACACTGACCAAAAACCTGGTACCACCGTAGCTCTGTCTATGCCACGTATTGCTTTGGTTGAGACTAACTTCCATGATATGGATGCAGGTTGGACAAGATTTGTACTGGATACCTACCATATTCCTTTTACAGTGGTAAAGCCAGGAGACTTTAGCAAAACAGACTTCGCTGGAGATTTTGATGCAGTGATCTTTCCAAGTTCCAGCAAGTCAATATTAATGAGTGGGAAATTTGGCAGCGGGAGTAATTATTATGTTACCAGTTATCCTCCTGAATACACAAAAGGCATTGGCAAGGAAGGAATGAATAAATTGATGGCCTTCGTTAACCAGGGAGGTTTGGTTATCAGCTGGGGAGGATCTACCAAACTGTTTGAAGGTACTTTGACGATCTCCACCGAAATGGAAAAGGATAAGAATAAAAATGAAGCAAAGGATACCGCCAAAGAAGAGTTCCAGTTACCCTTTAGCGATGTATCTGATCAATTGATAAAAGCAGGTTTAAACTGTCCCGGATCACTGGTAAAAATCAATTTAAAAAAGGACCATCCTCTGACCCTGGGTATGCCCTCCAGTGTTGGCGTGTTTTATAGGGGTCAACCGGCTTTCAGGACATCAGTACCTAATTTTGACATGGACCGAAGGGTCATTGGCATAACACCTGAGAAAAATATTCGCATCAGTGGTTACATTGCTAAAGAAGAACTGCTGGGTAATAAGCCACTCATGATTTGGATGAAGAAAGGAAAGGGACAATTCGTGTTATTTGGTTTTAATCCGAATTTCAGGGCATCCACTCATGCCACCTATAAACTATTATTTAATTCCATATTATTACCTGAGCTAAGCAATTAATTATGGTCAGGCGTCATAAATTAAACAAAGGAAATTATCAGTTTGTATTTCTGGCCATCATCATTGTCGTTCTCCTGATCCTCCTGATGATGATGATGGGTTAAAATCAGATTGAATCCCTGGTGTCGTTGCAAGGTTTCTTCTTCTCGAGGGGGGGATTAATAATATTACTATTCTGCAAATCATGAATCCTATGAGAAATCCAATCACGCTACTCCTGGTCCTGATCCTGCCAGCCTGGAACCCGGTACATTCCCAGAAACTGGATCAATACAGGTACAACACAAAACCAGGTATCCCAGATAATTCAATTTCTGAACACATCCGGTTTAACGACTATACTGACTACAGGCATGACAGTTACCATTCGTGGTACAGATATGGTAACCTGTTTAAGATGGAGGTACCTGATGTTCCAGCTTCCATAGCACAGAACAAGGTGGATATGGCAGAAGAGCTAGGGATTCCCGGCCTCACTCTTCAGGAAGGTAATCTGGCATACGGAGATCTTGATTATTCGGTAATGTCAGCCCTGCTGGCCTTCCCCCTTATCGATGTCTGCCGCCTGTTTACCAGCAGCATGGAAGAGCGGGGCTCTTTCCCGGGAGGTGCACTGGGTCCTGTTAACGGGGAGTCTGAAGAAGAGCTGGTCGCCCGTATGGGGAGAATTGATTATATCCTTGTATCACCGCAATTGTCGATCAAATGCAGGGCTGCAAAAGTCTGCAATGGAGAAGAAAATCATTATCTTTCTGATCATTACCCTGTATTGGCAGAATTTGATCTTAAACAAAAATAAATAATGAGATCTTTCCCCCTGGTTATCATTAATGCTGCCCTTATATATCTGGTTTCCACCTGTTTCTTTTCATGCGATTCCCGGAGAAATGAAAAGCCCAACATTATTTTTATCCTTGCAGATGACATGAGCTATTATGACCTGAGCGGCCTGGGCCAGAAACAATTTACAACACCCAACCTGGATGCCTTGATGAATGAAGGACTCTTCTTTGCTGAAGCGTATGCCGGTTCCCCTGAATGTGCGCCCAGCAGGGCAAGTTTCATCACAGGAAAACACATGGGACATTGCAGGATCAGGAATAACAGGTCGGTAAGGAAACAGGATCATCTGCTGGATGCAGATATTACCGTCGCTGAAATGCTGAAAGAGGCAGGTTACGCCACTGGAATGGTCGGAAAATGGGGGATAGGACTTCCTGGTACCGAGGGTACTCCGGATAAACAGGGGTTCGACTATTCTTTTGGATTTTATGACCAGCTCAGGGCCCATGGCTTCTATCCCCATTATCTGATGGAAAATGGCAGGGTTATTCCCATGCCCGGGAACTATGGATTCGATATGGAAAGAACCTATCAGCATACCCGTTCCCCTGAGGGTCTGCACAGCTATGATGATAAAGGGAAATTGATCCCGGATGGTGTCAAGGATCCAACACAGGCGATAAATTCACAGGATTTTATTCACAGCAAAGCCATACAGTTTATCAGGGATAACCATGCCAACCCCTTCTTTCTGTATTATGCCACACAATTGCCTCATGGTCCGTGTATCACACCTGATCTGGGTAAATTTAAAGATCTGCTGTGGGACCAGAAACATAAGGAGTGGGCTGCCATGATGGAACATTTGGACAGGCATATAGGGGAAATTACGGAAACCTTGGATGAACTGGATCTTTCTGAAAATACCATTTTGTTTTTTGCGAGTGACAATGGATATGCGCATTGGGGATACTTTAACCGTAAACACTGGGAGAATGATCCCATTTTTGATAATAAGGGTCCATGGAAAGGAGGAAAGTTCCTGCCACTGGATGGAGGTGTCCGTGTACCATTTTTTGTGAAATGGGAGGATAAAATTAAACCTGGAACCACAGACAAATTAGTATCCCTGACTGATTTTCTGGCTACAGCATGCGATCTCGCCGGGATCAAGGAGCCACCTACTGACGGAATCAGCCTTCTTCCCCTTATAACTGGCAAATCAATCCCTGATGGTCCTCTGCATGAATACCTTTACTGGGAAAATGGATCATTCGGGGCGCATGCCCAGGCCGCCAGGTTCCGGAATTGGTTTGCCTTCAGGGAGCACCCTGATAAACCCATACAATTATGGGATCTTTCATCAGACGTATCCTGTAGTGAAGAAATGTCTGCTACCAATATTCAGATTGTTGAAGAAGCCCTGCAAATATTCCAGGAAAGCCATGAACCAAGTGAATGGTATGTGAATCCGGGAGATACTGAAGAGCTGATAGAAAACAAAAGGAAAAAAGCTGAACAGGAAGGGAGTATGCAGGAACCTGTCAGGGCCAATTCCCGGTATCCGGAAGAACTTTGAGAAATATTAACTTGCTTTTATAATAGAAATACAGATTTTATGAAACAGAAGATCAACATGGATAGGCGTAATTTCCTAAAAAAGGGTGCATTTGCAGCTGCAGCATTTACGATCGTTCCACGAAATGTACTTGGGGGAGTAGGCTATATGGCCCCTTCCGATGAACTTACCAAAGCCATCATAGGCTGTGGCGGTATCTGCAACGGCAATCATCTGAGAAGGGAAGGACGGCTCGTTGCACTCTGTGATGTGGACAAACAACGACTTGACAGCACCCTAGCCAAGGTGGATAGCAGTGTGAAAGGGTATCACGATTTTCGTGAACTTTTACAACAATCTGATATTGATATCGTGCATATCGCCACACCTCCTCACTGGCACGGGTTAATGTCAAAGATGGCGGCCGAGGCAGGCAAGGATATCTGGTGCGAAAAGCCCATGACGCGCACCATAGGCGAAGGCAAAAGCGTAGTCGAAGCTGTTCAGCGGACAGGAAGGATTTTCAGACTGAATACCTGGTTCAGATTCAAAGACCCCTTTTATGGACTGGGAACAACTGTAGAGCCATTGAAGAAACTTGTTGACAGCGGGGCGCTTGGATGGCCCTTAACGTTTACAGTTAGCGGTATCACGGGATATAACTGGAAATTCTACTGGAAGGGTGAGCATAACCTGCAGCCTATGGCTGTGCCCGGGCATCTGGACTATGACTTCTGGCTGGGACCTGCACCTTATAAGCCTTATAACCCGGAAAGGGTGCATTCCAAATTCAGGGGATACTGGGATTATGATGGCGGGGGACTGGCGGATATGGGACAGCATTACCTGGACCCGGTACAGTATATGCTTGGCAAGGATGATACATCCCCGGTAAGGATTGATATTGATGCTCCGCAGCAACATTATGATGCTGTCGGTACATGGAGAAGGATAGAATACACATACGCTGACGGATGCAAGATCATTCTTGACGGAGAGAACAGGGACAAAGATGCAGCTTATATTGACGGGCCATCAGGAAAAGTTTTTAAGAACTTTGAATCCACCATCCCTGATGTAAAAAAACTTGTTGCCTCATTGCCTGATCCGGAGCCCAGAATAACCTCTTTCCATGAGTCGGTAAGAACGCGTAAAAAGTTTGCCCTGAACGAGGCAAACGGGCACAGGTCAGGTACCATAGTGAATCTTGGTGTAATCGCCCTGAGGTTGGGGCGCTCACTTGAATTTGATCCGGTCAGCCAGGAATTTATTAATGACGGAGGAGCCAATGCCCTTATCAACCAACCCATGAGAGGCCCATGGCAAATCTGATTGTCGTTATGAGAACCATCAGACTATTTCAGAAAGGAATGTTGATTTTCCTTTTCATTTTTGCGGTATCCTGTTCCCAGCATAAGGTGGTCCGGTTTGGCATTTGTGCAGACATACATAAGGATATCATGCACGATGCTGACCAGAGGCTTCTGGCATTCGTTAGCGAAATGAATGAAAACAATGTTGATTTTATTATCGAATTGGGAGATTTCACTCAGCCACAGGATTATAATGCTTCTTTTTTAAACATCTGGAATTCCTTTGAAGGCCCTTCGTTCACTGTACTTGGGAACCATGATATGGATAATGATACTGGTGACAGGTACCCCAGGGATTTTACCGTCAGTTACCTGGATATGCCAGGCCGGTATTATTCATTTGATATGCAAGGATTCCATTTCATAGTGCTGGACGGGAATGATCCAAAAGACCCACCTCAAAGCGGCTATGCAAGATATATCGGATCAGATCAATTGGAATGGCTGAAGCAGGATCTGTCGGGGACTGAAACACCGGTGGTGATTTTTTCTCACCAGAGCATCGAAGATCCAGGAGGAGTGGAAAATGCGTCTGATGTCAGGAAAATACTTGAAGAAGCAAAGCTTTCATCCGGTAAGAATAAAGTGATTGCCTGTTTTAGCGGGCATCACCATATTGATTATGCCACGTCAATCAAGGGGATCAATTATATTCAGATCAACAGCATGTCGTATTATTGGATGGGGGCTGATTACCTGCAGGTAAGGTATAGCCAAAAGATCGATGAGCAATATCCATACATCAAGTACACTGCTCCATACAAGGATCCTTTATTTGCGGTAGTTGAGATTGATACCAGGGGGAGGATCCGGATCTTTGGACGCGAAAGCAGCTGGGTTGGTCCCGATCCATGGGAACTGGGTTATCCTGAGGAGAACAGGGAAAAAACAGGGCCACGGATAAAGAGCAGGGAACTTGAATATTAATTACTATCAAAACAATAAATCTATTTTAAATCTATTATAATGAGACAGTTTCGAATATTATCAGTCCTGGTTCTGTATATGATAAGCCAGATGGCAATCGCCCAGGATGTAAGAACTCTGGAAACTAAAATCGCAGACCTGATCGTCCAGATGCCTGTCAGTGATCCGGAGCACAGGGACAGGCTGGCAGAAGAAACATATAAATTGGGGAAGGAGGGACTTGCAAAAATTTGTTCCCTGGTGGTTCCTCCGGGAGCGGGGGATGATACCCAGGCAAGATTTGCCATTGAAAGCCTTTCCAAATATTTAAGCGGGAATGTCCCTACAGTTAAATCAAAAGAATGGGAGAAAATAAACATTGCATTTGCTACAGAAAGCAGCGACCAACAGGTACAGGCTTTTTTCATGAACCAGTTGCAGTGGATAGGCAGCACCTTGACCATTGAAGCACTTACGCCTTACATTGCTGATGAGTTCTTGTGTTATCCCGCCATTTCAGCCATGAAACAGGCTGACCCAAAAAAAGCAGGAGAGGTATTTACTTCTGTCCTCGGCTCCTTATCCGGTAGTCCTGAAATTGAAACTGTAAAGGCGCTGGGTGTGTTAAAGGTGGACGGTGCGGCCGGTTTGCTGGCAGATATGCTAGTGCAGGATAACGAACCATATTTGCAGCGAAATATACTACAGGCACTCGCTTCGATAGGGAGCCCGGATTCATACAAGGCCTTGTCATCTGCTGCAAAATCAGTAAAATTTTTGCCTGAACCAACGGCTGCCACCATGGCATTGCTGGAGTATGCAGCGGAACTTGGCAGCCATGGAAACATTGCTTTGAGCAATAAGATATGCCAGGGACTAATGAAGAAATGCAAATCAGAATCCCAGGTCCATTTCAAATCCTATGCCCTGCAACTATATGCGGATAATGCCGGGATAAATGCTGCCATGCCGATGCTGGTGAGGGCCATGAAAGATGATAATAAAACCTATCGCATGAGTGCAATTAACTATGCGGTAGAGAAATCCAGCCCTGCCGGTCCATGGATAAGTGAACTGGAGAAAACGACCGATCCCGTAATCAAGACAGAGATATTATTCCTGCTTGCTTCCCTGAAGGAAAAATCGGCTGTGCCAGCCATTGTTACACTTATGGATAGCCCGGATGCCGGTGTACGATGCGAAGCAGTCGGTGCTCTTGCATCCATTGAAGGCTCAGCTGCGGCAGGCAAAATTGTTGACCACATGTTAAAATATCCAGCAGAACCTGATCTGGGTGCTGCTAAAACAGCACTTCTGTCCTCGACCGGTGGGGATGATATTAAACCCTATATTGAAATCATCCCCGGGGCTCCGGATCCTGTCAAGGTTATATTGCTGGATTTACTTGCAGAGAAAGGGAGTCCCGATTTCTTTAAAGTACTTATGGAATATTCCAGGAATGAAAATAGAGATGTGAGTTCTTCAGCCATTAAGGGTTTAAAAAACGTGGTAACCGAAGCAAATCTTGATGTCCTGCTTGATTTCCTGGGTGAGGACCATAACCTGCAAACAACTGCTGAACTCCAGCGAGCCATTATTTCTTCTGTGAATATGGCTGAGGATAAAGGTATATATATAGACAAAGTACTTTCCTCTATGGAAAATGCTGAGAATAAAATAGACTATATCCCTGTTCTTTCGGGTATAGGTGGAGAAAAGAGTCTGAGAACTGTAAAATATACATACGATAACAGCCAGGGCGAGACAAAAGACCTTGCGCTGCAAGCCCTTGTCGGGTGGTCCGATGGCAGTGCCATTCCATACCTGTTTGATATATGCCATACCACCGGTTCTGAGGCTGCCTTCAATGGGTATGTCAACCAGGTTGTTAAATCAGGGCATACAGCAGACCAGAAGATATTGCTGCTCAGGAAAATAATGCCTATAGCAGCGGATAAAGATCAGAAAAACAGGATTATCTCTGCCTGTGGCGATATTAAGACCTTTCTGAGTTTAATGTTTGTATCAGGGTATATCGATGAGGATCAGCTCCTGCAGAGTGCCGTCAGTGCTGCGGTCCGGATTGCCCTGCCCAGCCCGGGAAAAGATGACGGACTATACGGTGATAACGTAAGGAAGATCCTTTCAAAGGCAAAAGATCTAATTACCGGGCCTGAAAGTCCATATATAAAGATCGATATAGAGAACTATCTGAAGACCATGCCCGATGATCCTGGTTTTGTCCCCATGTTCAACGGGAAAGACCTCAGCGGATGGCAGGGACTTGTTGAGGATCCCATATCCCGTGCAAAAATGAGCAAAAAAGAACTTGCCGGCAAACAGGCTGAAGCAGATAAATTGATGTACCAGAACTGGAAGGTCGAAGATGGGATACTGATCTTCAGGGGAAGCGGTTATGATAATATTTGCTCTATCAAAGAATATAGGAATTTTGAGATGATACTGGACTGGAAAATTTTGAAGAACGGGGATAGCGGGATCTACCTGCGCGGATCACCCCAGGTACAGATCTGGGATGCCTCTCGGGTTGATGCTGGTTCAAGTGTGGGGTCAGGGGGACTGTTCAACAACCAGGAGAATCAGAGTAAACCACTGGTGGTAGCAGATAATTTCCCTCCTGAATGGAACACTTTCCGGATCACCATGATCGGTGATAAGGTAAGCGTCTACCTGAACGGGATACTGGTTGTTGACAATGTTATCCTGGAAAATTATTGGGACAGGAGCCTGCCGATCTTCCCATCCGGACCGATAGAATTGCAGGCACATGGAAACGATTGTGCTTTCCGCGATGTTTATGTCCGGGAGATCCAAAGTGCAGAATTAAGTCCCGAGGAAAAAGTGGCAGGGTTTGCTTTACTCTTTAACGGCGAGAACCTGGATGGCTGGATAGGTAACAAAATTAACCATGTGGTTGAAGAAGGTACCATTGCCATCCGGCCAAAACTTGGAGGACAGGGGAACCTGTATACGGAAAAGGAGTATGCCAACTTTAATCTGCGTCTTGAATTCAAATTAACCCCGGGAGCCAATAACGGACTGGGTATACGTACCCCGCCTGAGGGGGATGCGGCCTATATCGGGATGGAATTCCAGGTGCTTGATAATACAGCCGAGGTTTATGCAAACCTGAAGCCTTACCAGTACCATGGATCTGTCTACGGCGTTATCCCAGCCAAAAGGGGATTTCTTAAACCGGTGGGAGAATGGAATGAGCAGGAGGTGATCGTGAATGGTACAAAAATCAAGATTATCCTGAATGGAACGACCATTGTCGATGGAGATATTGCAGATTCCATCTTGAATGGCACCATGGATGGGAAAGATCACCCGGGACTTAAGAGAAAAACAGGGCATATAGGATTCCTGGGCCATGGATCAGAACTCTGGTACCGGAATATAAGGATCAAGGAACTCGATTAATGCGGATGAGCTGGGCATAACAGGGAAGGTATCCATTCGAAATGAAGAGAACTGCTATCATATTCGCCTCAATTGCAATCTGGAGCCATGTTTGGGGTCAGGGTAGCATCCCGCTTCCTACAGCTGCACAGCTTAGCTGGCAGGATGCTGAGCTGGCTGCACTGGTTTGCCTGGATCTGCACTCATTCGACGATAAATTCTATGTGCAGAAGGAAGTGCGAATTACTCCGGTCGAGGATTACAATATCTTTAACCCTCAGCATTATGATACGGACCAGTGGGTAAGATCATTGAAAGATGCCGGTTTTAAAATAGCTATACTCACCGTCAGTCATGAGACGGGTTTCTATCTCCACCAGAGTAATGCGACTCCCTATTGCATGAAAGCGCTCAAATGGAAAGATGGTAAGGGAGATGTGCTGAAGGATTTTAAAGCATCCTGCGAAAAATACGGTATCCTCCCTGGTGTATACATCGGGATACGTTGGAATTCATTTTATGGGATTCATGATTTCAAGGTGCAGGGCGAGGGGGCATTTGCAGCTAACAGGCAAAAGCACTACAATGATATGGTTGAGAATATCGTTGCCGAGATCTTTTCCAGGTATGGAGACTGGGCCATGGTTTGGTTTGACGGGGGGGCACATGGTCCTGAACAGGGAGGCCCGGATGTACTTTCAGTGTTCGAAAAATATCAGCCCGACTGCCTGTTCTATCACAACCTCCAGCGGGCGGATATGCGTTGGGGTGGCAGCGAGTCTGGTATGGTACCTTACCCCAGCTGGGGGACATTCCCATACGTTTCTACAGGGGCGGGAGAAAGTGCCCAGAAAGAGATCAGTAAAAACAATTTTGCTCTGCTGAAGACAGGCGATCCGGACGGTCGGTACTATATTCCTGCCATGAGTGATGCTCCCCTCAGGGGGCATGGTGGACATGACTGGTTCTGGGAGCCAAACCGGGAACATATAATATATCCCCTGGATAAACTGATTGAAATGTACTATCAGTCCGTGGGGCATAATACAACACTGATCCTGGGTGTAACTCCAGGACCAGATGGATTAATGCCCGAAGCGGATGTAAAACGGCTGAAGGAATTCGGAAATGAAATTCGCCGGCGATTTGCAACCCCCCTTATATCCACCTCTGGAACAGGGAACAAAATCACACAGAAACTGGATAACAGGCAAATTGTCAACCAGCTCGTCCTGATGGAAGATATTGCACATGGTGAAAGAGTAAGAGCATTTACCATTCAGGGGAAAACAGCCTGGGGCTGGAAAGATCTATGCCAGGGGAGCTGTATCGGGCATAAGTACATTGCCCGGATTGAAGACATGGAAGTATCATCACTTAGGCTGATAATTAACGAGAGTCTTAAAGAACCTTTGATCAGAGAGTTTTCAGCATACAGCTTGAAAAATACTGATTAAAACAAAACCTCATACTATGAAAAACTTGCGTTTATTTTGGGTGATCATAATCCTGCTGCAACCTGTTTTATTCCTGAAGGGCCAGGATCTGCCAGCCAAAATGGATGACCATGAACGAGCTCTTCAAATCCAGGAGTTAAAATTCGGAATGTTTATCTGCTGGTCTTTCAGTACCTTTTCCGGCAGGGAATGGACCCCTACGCTTGACAAGGATGCTTCATATTTTAAGGCTACCGGTTGCGATACTGACCAGTGGTGCAAAGTTGCTAAGGATGCCGGTATGAACTACATTCTCTTCCTGACCAAACATCATGATGGCTTCTGCCTCTGGGATACAAAGACCACGGATAAAAAGGTGACAAATAGCCCCCTGGCAACAGACGTGCTGGCGCAACTCAGGAAATCATGCGATAAGTACGGACTGAAGTTAGCGATGTATTTTTCAGAAGGGGACTGGAACTGGGCTGGTGCCGTTGACGGGCAAAACTGGAAGGCAGGAGAAAGTAAGAATCCTGAAATGAAAAAAGCACAACTGAAGGAGCTATGCACGCAATACGGTCCCATAGAATTCTTCTGGATGGATCATGCAATAGGGGATGGGGGACTCGGACACGAGGAGACTGCTGAATGGATACATAAATTCCAGCCTGATTGTTTTATAGGATTTAACCATGGAGAACCGGCCGGCCGGCTATGCCTGAGAGAGATGGGTAAACCAGGACATATAGGGGATGCAAGCACAAGCAGGTATAATAAGGAAGCGGAGGCCAGCTACCAGGGATATCTGGTTGCTGAATTTACCTATCCTATCCTGCCTGAGCATGAGGGAGGAGCCATGTGGTTTTATTCACTTCCAAAACACGATAATCTGTGCAAACCGGCAGAAGATCTTTACAGGGATTATCTGGGGGCGGTTAAGTACGGAAATATTTTTTCCATTGATGTGGGACCGAACTATGAAGGCAAGATCAGGAAAATTGATGCAAAAACACTCCGGAAGGTTGGAAAATATATCAAGAATGGGAAACCATTGGCGGCAACTGATTAACATGGAATATTCTTAACGCTATGAAGCGATTGCAAAAATGGTCCTTCACTGTCCTTATATCCATTTTCCTGCTAACAGCAGCTGTGGGACAACAGGAAATGAATACGTATATTTCCACCGGGCATGCCAGGGAAACTTATGCTGATAAAATTGGACAAAACCATTTCTATATATTTCCCGAAACACGGAAGGATCCAATAAGATGGTATGATTCCTTAAAAGTGAGCTGGCTGGAGAATGATCCTTCAGGAGATCCTTTCACTGTAGATGCCCGGCCTGGAGAATATCTCGTGTACCAGGTAGGAGTATGGGCACTTAAAAATACCCTTGAAGATCTGGAGATAAACCTGTCAGACCTGATCGGAAATAACGGATCGACCATTGCATCAGAGCAGATGACCTGCTTTAATAAAGGGGGAATCGACGGGAAGGGTTTGCCATTTTCCAAAAAGGTGAGGGTGTTGCAGGACCGCGTACAGGCGTTGTGGGTGGGAATTGACCTTGCCAATGTCAGCCATGGGACCTATGAAGGAACTGTCTCCATAGGTGCAGAAGGTTTGGCTGAATCCATTCCCATACAGCTTAAGGTTGGTGGAGACATGGTCCCTAACCATGGATTCGATGAAGGCAGTCGCCTTTCCCGGTTGGCCTGGCTGAATAATACTGTGGGAATAGATAGCAATATTACCCGGGGATTTGAACGGGTACAGCGTGAAGGACATCACATTGAGATCCTGGGGCGTTCCATGGATATTGCCCCGACCGGACTTCCGGCTATGCTTACAAGCTATTTTGAACCATCCAATCAGTTCCTGCAGGCTGAAGGAGAGCCCCTGTTCAAAGCAACCTTTCCGTTTCATCATCGAGTCGGAAAATGGAGAGATCATTCATTTAAAGCCTGGAAATATAGCATTTACCAGACCATGGTCCTTCCGGAATTTCATGGACGGTCCAGAAGTTCATCCCGGGAATGTGAATTGATCTGCCAGGGTAAAATGGAATATGACGGATTTGCGGATTTCAAGCTCACATTAAATCCAAAAAAGACCTTCAGCGTCAAAGATATCCGCACTCGAAATTCCGATGAATAAGGACAAGGCCGTTTACATGATGGGCCTGGACCATGAAGGGGGACTAAGGACAGCAGATTGGGAATGGAAGTGGGATACGACGAAAAACCAGGACATGCTATGGCTCGGTGATGTAAACGGGGGATTGAGGATCAAATGGAAGGCCGAAAACTACAGGCGGCCACTGATCAATATATATTATGCTTTCGGGCCCCTGCAGTTACCGATATCCTGGGGCAACAAAGGCAAAGGCGGCGTAAATATCCAGGAGGTGGAAGATGCTGTCCTGGTCAAAACATTCTCAGGCCAGCGTGAATTGAAAGCTGGCGAGGTCTTGCATTTTGATTTCGAGCTATTGATCACCCCATTCAAAACCATAGACAGGAACATAAAGTACGGAGACCGATATTACCATGGGGGAGATGCAAAAGGGGCATCCCGGAAATTGATCGCCGCCGGGGAAAATGGTGCTAACATTCTCAATATACATCATGCAGAAGATATATATCCATTTATTAATTATCCATACCTGGATGAAAATTCTGCAGAGATCAGGCAACTTGTTGAGAATGCACATGAACAGGATATGAAGTTGAAATTGTATTATACCACCCGTGAACTAACCAAGAACCTGCCTGAATTCTGGGCTTTTAACAGCCTGAATGGGGAATTGATATATCCCGGTCCTGGAAATGAATGCCGCACCATCATTAATAAGGATGGTCCGGCAGAATGGCTGAAGAAAAACCTGCGAGAGAATTATATTCCTGCCTGGCATAATGTAATCAAAGAGGGTAAATTCAAGGGGGAACTTGATCTGTCAGTAATCACAACACCGGACAGCCGACTGAATAATTTTTATATCGGCGGACTGAACTGGATGGTTAGAAACTTTGAAATTGACGGGGTATATATTGATGATTCGGCGCTGGACAGGATCACATTGCGCAGAGCCACGGAAAATTATCGACCAGTATCGGCCTGAGGGAAGAATGGACCTTCACAGCTGGAACCATTACAACGAGTGGGCGGGCTATACAAATTGTCTGAACCTGTATATGGACCTGCTTCCCTACTTCGATCTGGTCTGGATAGGTGAAGGGCGAGATTATGACCGTATGCCTGACCATTGGCTGATCGAAGTGTCAGGGATACCATTTGGATTGCCAGGCCAGATGCTGCAGGATGGGGGGAATCCCTGGAGAGGGATGGTCTTTGGCATTACTAACAGGGCAGGATGGTCAGGCGATCCAACAGAGATATGGAAATTCTGGGATCAGTATCAAATAGGCGATAAATACATGACCGGATACTGGGATGAGGATATCCCGGTGAAAGCGGACAATAAACTGGTGAAAGCAACTTTATATGAAGGCCTGGAGGAACATATAATTGCCGTCGCCAATTGGAGCGAAAAAGATCAGTCCTGTTCACTGGAGATTGATTGGGATAAACTGGGCATGGAAGGATCAGCATGCGACTGCATAATACCATTCATTCCGGGATTTCAGGATCAACAATTACCAACTACACTGAAAGAGTTAATAATTCCAGGGAAAAAAGGTTTTCTGATCGTGCTCCAGAAAAAAGGCCGGTGATGTGAGTCAGGAGAAAATTAGCCCGGACCCTGGGGTAGAGTAGATATTTTTTTCTGTGCTAGGTGTGAAATATCTCTTCCATTTCAGCCCACCACTCACCTTCTGCCCTGGTTTCGAGAGGCTTCATACATGGTTTGCAGACATCCCACCATCGCTGGGTTGCCGGGTCTTTTCCCATTTGTTCCATATCGTTCTCAAAATCCTCTCCCGTGTATTCAAAGTAGGAGAATAACAATTCATCCTTGATAAAGATTGAATAATTCTGGAGGTTACATTTTTTAATCATTTTCAGTACATCCGGCCATGTCTCTGCATGCAGTTTTTTGTATTCAGCTATCCTGTCGGGTTTAATACCGCAAACCATGCCAAAACGTTTCATCTGTATGTGTGTGTAATTTAAATTGTTATATCAAATTCACCGAGATCAAGCGGGTAATCCCCATATTCCCGTACCAGTTTCACTATATAATCATATGTTCCACCGGAGACATCGCTGCTGACCGAATGATCAGACTGAAAGATATATCCTCCCCCTTTGGCAGCATTGAGTTTCCTTAATACTTCCTGGCGGATCAGGTCCCTGTCTCCTGACTCCCAAACCTGAATGTTACTGTTTCCGCAAAAACCGAGATCATGACCATATTCCCTTCGCAAGTCTATAACATCCAGGCTTGCCTTAGCTTCAAGTGGATTGTAGGCATCCAATCCGAATGCTATGAAATCTCCCAATATGGATTTTACATTGCCACAGCCATGATAGATCACGGGCAGTCCATGCTGATGGCAGTAGTCTGTCATGGCTTTGACCCAGGGCTTGAAGTACATACGCCAGTATTCCGGATCAAAGAACATATTTCGCGAGAAGGCAACATCACCCCAGATAACCATACCGTCAAGTAAACCATCTGCTGCCTTGATCTCTGCCTTCAGGCAATCAAGGTAGAAATGTCCAATACGGTTGATGGCCTCACCGAAGCGTTCCGGGTACATGCCTATCCACAGCAGGTAATTTGCCTGTCCGATCAGCCTGGTAAGGCACTCGGAACATTCAATCATACTTCCATATACAGGGAAGTCGGGCCGGAGCTTTTTTACGGTTTCTAACCAGGCCGGGGAATTCCGTTGAAAACCATCACCCACTCCAGCAATCTGGTTATCTCCCCCTTTGAAATACCGCGCAGGGGAATTGGCATCCTCAAATTCGAATCTTTCCAGTTTTTCAATGGTATCAACTTCCCAGTCCAAAAATTCAGGCATAGGGAAATCGAATTTTTTCCTGATGGTGGCTCCAAAGCCCGTTTTTACAATGACTTCTATTTCATCTTCCTTAATGGTCTCAAAAGACATCATCCTGGGATCCATGTTGGGAGTGGTGACCATCCAGTCAAGATCATAATGATAATATGGATCAGCATCGCCGGGCAGGTCCATCTCATCTCTCCATCTCTCGATGAAACTGCCCCAGAAGAAATCACTAATGGGAATACGGTCAGGCTCTTCATGCCTGAGGGACCGGTTCATCCTTTCCAGCTTTTTCAAACAGTTTTGGCTTCTTTCCAAATTCGTGAAGTTTTCGTTAGTCAGAACCTGTCAGTTGCTGATATAGTAAAGATAGAAAGAATTTAGAGAGATTGGTACAATGGTAAAAGGCTGTCCCGGTTTAACGCGGGACAGCCTTTCGAACAAAACACAAATTAAATCGCCTTAATGGCTTGGCAATTAATTAAAGAATATTTTTCAGCGTTTGATACATTTCATCGCTTGATTGTCTGCTTGTAAGCTTTCCTACCTTTTCTTTGGTATCAGCATCAACCAGCAATACAAAACCAGTAGCCTGGTTATCTTTATAGATATCGGTGACACCCAGTTCAGAAGCCAGCTTTTCAGACTTAGCTTTAGTTTCTGCCGAAGTGAAATCAAATTTGACCCACTCAACTGCGTCTCCTTCCGCCCTGGTTTGTAATTCCATAACATTGGGTTTCAGTTTTTTGCAGGCACCACAATAATCTGCATGAAAGGTGAGTGCGTACAGTTTAGTTCGTCTTTTCAACACTGGCTGTCATGTCAGCACTGGCTTTCTCATCTCCACATTGTGCATTTGCACTCTCTGTTGCGAAAGCAAAAATCGTAACGGCAGCTAATAGATACATTACTTTTTTCATCATATTTCAATTTTGGTGAATAATAATTGAAAGCAAATTTATCCTGTGAAGCCTGAGGGAAATGTCACCCTGGTGACAGTATGTGCCTTTTAACATTTATTAAACAATTTTGCATATTGTCTGATATTAATCCTTGATTTTTTGCATGTTATACCTTACTTTTACCAAAAATCAATGGAGGTGAAAGCACCTTTTATCATTACCAGGATGTATACTCGTATGGGCCGCGGTCTGTATTCCTGCCTGATTTACTAATGTTCCGGGAGCATACTGACATCCACTCCCTGCCTCACATTACCTATTCCCTTTTTCTGAACAGTTCACCCAGTATTGATGAAAGCCTGCATTTTTGATATAAAACGATTTGCCATACACGACGGTCCGGGTATCCGCACCACTGTGTTCTTTAAGGGATGTCCGCTAAATTGCTGGTGGTGCCATAATCCGGAGGGTATATCTCCTGATATTGAGCACTATACTGAGAATAAGGAATTCGATGGTGTCAGCCTGCAGAAGGATCTGGTTCTTGGGCGCTGGATAGGAACAGATGAACTTATGGTGGAAATCGAGAAGGACAGGATTTTCATGGATGAATCTGGCGGAGGGGTAACCTTTTCAGGTGGTGAGCCTCTGATGCAGGCTGAGGTGGTATTTGCCCTTTTAAAAAAATGCAGGGAGAATAAGATCCACACGGCCTTAGATACAAGTGGACTAGTATCTGAAAAGATCCTACATCAGGCCACCGGGCTGGCCGATCTTATTCTGTATGATCTTAAATCATTGGATGATAAGATACATCAGAAATATACCGGTGCCTCCAATGAAAAGATTCTGCACAACCTGGAGATCGCTTTGAAAGGAAAGGCCAGGGTAGTCTTGAGGATACCGATGGTGACCGGATTTAATGATTCAAAAGCGGATCAGCAACAAATGATATCTTACTTGAAAAGCCTGGATAAACTGGATCAGGTTGATATTTTGCCTTATCATCTATTTGGTACTCAGAAATATAACAGATTTCATAAAAAAAACAGGCAAAACGGGTTCAGCACACCTCCAAAAGAGAAGGTTGTTGAACTGAAAGAGGCATTGATCAATGCCGGTTTTGCAGTTAATATAGGAGGTTAACATGAACGAAAGAATAAATAAATTACGTGATAAGAGCCTGCATGCAGAGAACAGGCTATCAGCTGAACGAGGTCTGCTGGTAACCCGGTTCTACCAGGATAAAAACATCCAGCATCTCTCAAGACCAATGCAGAGGGGCCTTTGTTTTGAATATATCCTCAATCATAAGGAGATTTGCATCAATGAGGGGGAATTGATCGTAGGTGAACGGGGTCCCATGCCCAAGTCAACACCTACCTACCCTGAGATCTGTATTCATACCCTGAAAGACCTTGATATCCTGGATGCCAGGGAGAAGGTATCCTTCAGTGTGGATGCCCAAACCAGGAAATCCTTTGAAGAAGAGATTTTACCTTTCTGGACTGGGAACAGCAACCGAGAAAGGATCATGGCCCAGTTGCCTTCACAATGGCATGAGGCGTATGCTGCCGGGGTTTTCACAGAGTTCCAGGAACAGCGTGCCCCGGGACATACAGTCCTTGGTGACAAGATATACCGCAAAGGTATGCTGGATATTATCAATGACATCAAGGCGGCAACAGCCGCTCTTGATCTTATGAATGACCCATCTGCCATCCACAAGCGTGAGGAATTGAAAGCGATGGAAATTACGGCCCATGCCATTATCACCTATGCCAAAAGGCATGCTGATGTTCTGGAACGCCTGGCAGGAAAGGAAAAAAGCAGGGAGAGAAAGGCTGAACTGCTTGAGATGGCAAGGATATGCCGGAAAATACCTGCAAATAAGCCGGATACATTCCATGAGGCCCTCCAGTATTACTGGTTCGTGCACCTTGGTGTGATCACGGAATTGAATCCCTGGGATTCTTTTAATCCCGGGAGGCTGGATCAGCATCTCTTCCCTTTCTACCAAAAAGGACTGGAGCAGGGGAGCCTGGATGCCGAATCTGCCAGGGAATTACTTCAGAGCTTCTGGGTGAAATTCAATAATCATCCCTCACCTCCAAAAGTTGGCGTTACGGCTGAAGAGAGTAATACTTATACGGATTTCAGCCTGATCAATCTGGGAGGATTGGATGCCGAAGGCAATGATGCCGTAAATGAGCTTACTTATTTGTTGCTGGAAGTGATCGGGGAAATGAGAATACTCCAGCCCAGTTCCATGGTGCAGATAAGCAGGAAAAATCCCGATGATTTCGTCAGGAAAGCGCTGGATATCATTAAAACCGGATTCGGCCAGCCATCCTGTTTTAATACAGATGCCATCATCCAGGAAATGTCCAGGCAGGGGAAATCCTTACCCGATGCACGCAGGGGAGGGGCAAGTGGTTGTGTGGAAACCGGTGCTTTCGGCGTGGAATGTTACATTCTTACAGGGTATTTCAACCTGCCCAAGATCCTGGAAATAACACTGAATAATGGCAAGGATCCGCGAACCGGCAAAATGATCGGGCTGGAAACCGGTGATCCGGAAACATTTAAGGATTTTAACGTCATGATGGAGGCATTCAATAAACAACTCCGGCATTTTGTCGATATTAAAATCACGGGGAGCAACATCATTGAGCAGGTTTTTGCCAGTGAGATGCCGGTGCCATTCCTGTCTATCCTGATCGATGATTGTATTGCCAACGGAAAGGATTACAATGCAGGAGGTGCAAGGTATAATACCAATTATATCCAGGGCGTGGGGACAGGAAGTTTGACTGATAGCCTGGCAGCCCTGAAATATCATGTATTTGAACGGAAAACACTGTCGATGGGGGAATTCCTGGAAAGCCTGGCAACAAATTTCAGCGGAAAAGAATCTTTTCGCTATGACCTGCTTTTTGAAACCCCGAAATACGGGAATGACGATAATTACGCCGATGATATCTTAAAAGAAGTATTTGAATATTATTTCAGTGCAGTTGACGGGCGTATGAGTCCCAGGGGGGCTACTTATCGCATCAATCTTTTACCCACCACCAGCCATATATATTTTGGATCAGTAATCGGTGCCATGCCAGACGGCAGGAAATCCGGAGAACCCCTGTCAGAAGGTATATCCCCGGTCCAGGGGGCGGATCGTTTTGGACCGACAGCAGTACTGAATTCAGCCGCCAAAATAGATCACCTGCGTACCGGCGGTACCTTGCTGAACCAGAAATTTACCCCGTCATTCCTGGAAACAGATGAGGGGATAGATAAGGTCACCCGACTGATCAGAAGCTATTTCAAAATGAACGGACATCATATTCAATTTAATGTTGTTACGGCTGAAACACTGCGCCAGGCCCAGAAAGAACCTGAAAAGTACCGGGACCTTATCGTAAGGGTAGCCGGATATAGTGATTACTTCAATGATCTGGGCAAGGACCTCCAGGACGAAATAATCAGGCGGACAGAGCACGAAGCCTGCTAATATTAATGCACATAGCATTGAACCCTGGAAATTTGACAATCCGACGGTTTTTATTCTGGATGGCAGGCTGGAATAAATTCAGGTATTGAGTATATTTATGACCTGATGGACAGATTGTGCATTCATAGTATTACCAACAAGCCCTGGAGTCTGGATACCCTGATAGAAAAATATATAGGATCCGGTGTTCCCGCCATCACGGTCTGGGAAGATGCCATTAAGGATGCCGGTGCCAGAAATGCCGGGGAAAAATTGACGAAGTCAGGCTTAAAGGTTGTATCCTATGCCAGGGGAGGGTTCTTTCCGGATTTATCTGCTGATAAGAGGGAGGCAAACATTGACAGGAATAAAAGGATGCTTGAGGATGCCTCACTTATTGGCGCACCTTTAATGGTGCTGGTGTGTGGAGCAGATCCGGGCCAGTCCCTGCAGCAATCAAGGGACCAGATCAGATCAGGAATTGAAGGGGTCCTGCCTGTTGCTGCTGACTTTGGTGTTAAGCTGGCCATTGAACCCCTACACCCTATGTATGCAGATACGCGGTCTGCGATAAATACCCTGTGCGCTGCCAATGACCTGGCAGAATATTTTGATTCTGAATGGGTAGGTGTGGCCATTGATGTCTATCATCTGTGGTGGGATCCGGAACTCCAACAGCAGATCCAGCGCTGCGGGAAGCAAGGGGAATATACTGGCATTTCATATTTGTGACTGGAATGTACCCACTGAAAACATGCTGCTCGACAGGGAAATTATGGGCCGGGGTTGCATACCTGTCCAAGAGATAAGCCAGTGGGTGGATGAAGCAGGGTTCGACGGTTTCCGGGAAGTGGAGATTTTTTCTAGCCGGTATTGGAAATCGGACCAGGATTTTTTTCTCAGTGACATCATTAAAGCATACCATGAAACTTACGATAAATCTTAGGATAATATGAAAGAGAACCGGATCGGTATTATTATGAACGGAGTCACTGGCAGGATGGGTACCAATCAGCATCTCATGAGGTCAATTGTTGAGATTATAAAGCAAGGTGGTGTGAAATTAAGTGAAGAAGAAACCATCATCCCTGAACCACTGCTGGTAGGCAGGAATGAAGCCAAACTCCAAAAGCTTGCCGAAATGAGCGGGGTATCCAGGTATACTACCAGACTGGAAGACGCTTTATCGGATAAAAACAATAAAATATACTTTGATGCGCAAACTACCGGTCGCAGGTATGATGCCGTAAAAAAAGCCATCAGCGCAGGTATGCATATCTATTGTGAAAAGCCTGCAGCAGTCGACGCTGATCAGGCCATGGAAATGTATAATTACTGTCTTCAGAATAATCTTAAAAGCGGTGTTGTTCAGGACAAACTTTGGCTTCCAGGGATGCTGAAACTCAAAAAATTAATTGATAATCATTTCTTTGGCAAGATCATATCGGTCAGGGGGGAATTTGGTTACTGGGTTTTTGAAGGCCACAGCATACCCTCACAAAGACCCTCATGGAACTATCGGAAAGAGGATGATGGTGGCATCATCATGGATATGCTATGCCACTGGCAGTACCTGCTGGAAAATCTATTCGGAAAGATAAATTCTGTATCCTGCCTGGGTACTACCCATATCCCTGAGAGGGTGGATGAAAATGGGCAAACTTATAAATGCACAGCAGAAGATGCAGCCTACAGTACATTCATGCTTGAAGGGGACATAATTGCTCAGTTCAACTCCAGCTGGACCACCAGGGTTCGCCGGGATGACCTGCTGACAGTACATGTTGACGGTACACAGGGATCAGCTGTCGCTGGACTGAGAAAATGTTTTATGCAAAGCTATGAAAACACACCCAGGCCTGTCTGGAACCCTGATGTTGAGCAGCCTATCAAATTTCTTGAGAACTGGGTTGAGGTAGGAGCCGGGGAGGAATATGACAATGCATTCAAGGTACAATGGGAGCTTTTCCTGAAACATGTTGTGGGAGATGAACCCTTTCCATGGAACCTTATGGAAGGTGCCAGAGGAATCCAACTAGCAGAAAAAGGATTGGAAAGCTGGGAAGAAAAAAGGTGGGTGGATATTCCCAGTCTTGATTATTCAGAATGATATAGAATGAAAAAAGTAGCATTGATTACCGGTGGAAGCAGGGGGATTGGTCTTGGGATAGCCAGGAGACTGGTCCTCAGTGATTTCAGCCTGGCCATCAACGGTGTCCGTGATCCCGTACAGGTGGAAGATATATTGGCAGAGTTGAGAAGTTTTGGTCAGGAAGTAAACTATTACCAGGGAAATATAGGGCATTCTGAAGATCGACAGCAAATTGTGGACAGGATCATGGCTGAGATGGGGAGGATTGATATCCTGGTGAACAATGCTGGCATAGCTCCAAAAGAAAGAAATGATATCCTTGAAACCACGGAAGAAAGTTTTGACTATGTCATGGGGGTAAATCTGAGAGGTACTTTCTTTCTCACTCAATTGGTTGCCAGGCTTATGGTCAGACAAAAGCAGGAAAATGCCGGAGTTTTCAATTGCATTATCAATGTTTCATCCATTTCTGCCACCATAGCTTCAGTAAACAGGGCGGAGTATTGTATCTCCAAGGCAGGAACAGGTATGGTAACTGCGCTATTTGCGGCGAGGCTTGGGGAATTTGACATTCCTGTTTATGAGGTCAGGCCGGGCATCATAAAAACTGATATGACTGCCGGGGTAAAGGATAAATATGATAAGCTACTGGAAAATGATCTTTGTGTTCAAGCAAGGTGGGGTGAACCGGATGATGTAGGAAAAGTTGCGGCCTCACTGGCAGAGGGCAATTTTCCTTATTCAACAGGGCAGGTTATCATGGTTGATGGCGGTTTAAGCCTTCCCAGGTTATAATTCTTATCCAGCATATAAATTAATTTATGGAAAAATCTCAAAGGAAATTTATTAAATGGAGGATTAGCATAATTGTCGTGATACTCCTTACAGCCCTCGGTTTGTCTCCTGTGGTAATTCCCTCAGGTGTTTTTAAACCAAGTTTCATAGGTATGCCCTACACTTTATGGATGGGAATCCTGGTATGCATCTGCCTGGTCCTTATGACCTTCATTGGATCAAAGGTTCATCCAGGAAGCAATAATGAAAATGAATAGTAATGATTAAATGGCTATTAGTACTGGGAGTTCTCTATGTCTCCGCGCTTGCTTTTCTGGCTATCCGGACCAGAAGAAGAACAAAAGGAACGAATGACTTTATGTTTGCCGGTGCAAACATCGGCCTGGTGATAGGTTTCATGTCTTTTGCAGCCACCCTCTTCAGCACGTTCACCCTGATGGGCATGCCAGATTTTTTCCGGACACATGGTGTCGGGGCCTGGATCTTCCTGGCATTCTCTGATGGCGTAATGGTATTTTTCATTCTTTTCTTTGGATACATTTTACGAAAAAAAGTGGCCACTAGAGGATTTCACGGGATGTCGCAGGTACTGCAGGACAGCTACCAAAACAAGTGGGCAGGTTACGTTTATTTTGCTTGTGTCTTCCTTTTTCTGATTCCTTATACAGCCATACAGATACGGGGAATTGCGATTTTCCTCAATGCCGCTTTCCCTGGATTCTTTCCCATATGGGCCTGGGCCGTTGCAATGATCGTATTGATGTTATTGTACAGTGAAACTGGGGGACTCAAAGCTATCATGTTCGCTGATGTTTTGCAGGGCACCATATTACTAATCATTGTATGGTTAATTGCGTGGAGTTGCATAGAATCTTTTGGGAGTATAAAAGAAATGTTTACGGAGGTGGAAAGAATCGACTCCAGCTTATTATCTGTCCCTGGACCGAACGGATTGTTCAGCTTTCAATTCCTGCTGGCTTCCATGCTGGTTATCGTTATGATCCCGGTTACCCAACCTCAGCTAACCACCAGGCTGGTCATTATGAAAGACCATAAATCTACTCACCGTTTAGCCATTGCAGTAGGTTGTTTTGCCATGCTGATCATACTGCCTACTGCATTCATTGGTTTTTATGGTGCAGTCAAGTATCCGGATAGTAATACGGCAGATTTTCTTGCCGGTGTTTTATTGTTTGATCAGCCAGGCTTCATTGCAGCGGCAACCATCATAGGGTTGATAGCTGCAGCTCTATCTACCAGTGATTCACAGATATTTGCGATGGGATCGGAGTTGCGTTCCCTCATTGCCATCAAGGACAAAACATTGACAAGAACCCGGCTTGGCATTGTCTTTTTTGCATTGGCCGCACTGATTTTTTCGCTCGTTGCCAGCGACAAGCTTGTCATGCTTGCAAGGGTCAGTTTTGCTGGCACTGCACTGGCCGCCCCCATGATCCTGGCAGCCATACTCCGGGATCGGCCACCCTCCAAATGGATAGTGGTGTTGACTGCTGTGGCCATTGTTGTTTTTATATCATCCCTGCTGGAGATCATTCCGGCCAAAGTCGGCGGTCTAAGGATGGACCTTTTCCTGTTGGTGATCCTTGGATTGTTTACAGCCATATCCATTTTTGTCCAGGAAAAGTCAGGGAAATCAGGGTAACGGACCCTCAAGTGGGGTATACCTTATCACGTTAGATAAGGGGGAAAAGATCTATACCAGCCGAATTAAAGTTAACTGATATTATACTGTTGATATAGAGAAGTTTGTGTATTTGCTGACTCTGAAGTGATTATCGGATATTTCTGGAACTTATTTTTGATCGAGTTCCAGTTTCTCCAGCTCCTTTATCATTCCGTCTATATTGCTTTTCTCCTTGTCCATATTGAGCTTTTCCTGCTCCATGTTTTGCATGGCGATCTGCATTTCCCGTTCAATCTCGGAGAAGTCAATCTCTTTAATATTTTTCATTGCTTCCTCGATTTCTTTCTGGATCTTATCGTAATCAACTTCCTCCACAGATTTTAAGGCCTCATCTATCAATTTTTGCATATCCTCCTTTTCCAACTTTGCCATGCCTTCCCTGGCATCGGCCATGCCACGTTCTATATCCTCCATGGCCTGTTTGAATTCTTCTTCGCTAATTTCATATTCACCAGCCTCAAATTCTTCCATTGCCTTCGCAATTTCCTCCTGGGCTTTAATCATTTCCTCCTGCATCTTTTCCTGATCAAATTTTACATCGATCATTGCCTCTTCTATCTCCCGGCGAAGTTCCTCTTCATCCCATTGAATCTCGAACTGTTCCTCTTGTAGTTTAAGCATTTCCTCCTGCAAGTCTTTCATTTCGTGCTCCTGGAAATGTTCCATCTCAATTTGTATCTCCTCCCTGATCTTATCAAAATCTACATGCTCAAGTTCCACCCGGGCATGTTTCAGGTCAGCCTCCATATCATGGAGATCTTCAAAGGTTACATCAATTTCTTTCTGGTAAATAGGAAAATCATTTTCCGGGATCCTTTGGCCATCTACATATAGTTCCTTTACCTTTCCTTGTTTGACCACGAGTTTTATTTCATGGTCTTCACCTTCTTTATTGTGAAATTTACGGGTTACTGTATTGTCTTTTATATCTATTTTATCCCTTTCATGGCGGAATAAAGTATCTGCGGGAAGGACAGGGGACGGTAGATTTGAAGGAGCTGGTTCTGTAATAGGTGGAGGTTCGTTGGGAATGGTAGGTTTAGCTGCAGCAGTGGGTATTGTGACAAGAACAGGTACGGCAACAGCAGGGGGCTTAGTGACAGCAGCAGGAGCAGTGACAGCAGCAGGAGCAGTGACAGACTCAGGATCAGTCAATGGAACAGCTGCTTTTTTATCCATGAATGGCAATATAATCTGAGATTCCAACTGTGCAAAGCCGGATGGCTTTAAGGTGGCACTAGTACTCAGGGTAATGACCAGGACAGAGGTCAGCAGCACAAGTCCCGCAATAATTTTTTCTGATTTATTAGACTTCATCTTTTTGTTGTTTATTAATCTTTCTACTCTGTATAAAATACTCTTTTTGTTTCCGGTGATGGCTATGGAAGGAACCATGGTAGAGATCTGCAACTCACCCAGGCAGGCCAATGCCCGGGCATATAGTGATACCTTCCCGCAAACCTTTACGGTGTAGTCATCACAGCATTTCTCCCTTTCCTGACGGACATTCTCCGAAATAATCCAGACAACAGGATGGTAAAAGAAAAGTGCTTCCATGATGGATTGCATGATATTGATAAGAAAATCATGCCGCCTTATATGGGCCAGCTCATGGACGATGATGGTTTCAAGTTGATCTGCTGGCAATCCGCTAATGATCATGGTTGGTATCAGGACTACAGGTTTCAAAATACCTATAACCGCAGGTACCTTTATCTTTTGTGACTGCAGGTACGTAATGGACCGGTGGAGTCCAGATTTATGTGCTAGCCTTTGCATTCTCTGTTCCCATGCCTCCGGCAGGGGGGAGATACCATTTCGGCGAATGGAATTTATGACCAGCATTCCACCAGCCAACCTCAATGTAAGCAATAGTACACCTATGAACCAGATGATGCTTACAAAATCAAATGTACGCACCAGGCTTTGTTGCCATCCTGATGAGATCGGATTCAAAATGGATATTTCACCAACACCTTCGGAAATGCCCGACACACTTGAGTTACTTGCCGATGAAAATGCTACATAATCAGTCTGGGAAGAAAGGGAATGATCTGCAATAATAAAGGTAAACAGGGATGAAACAATGATGGCAAGCAATGCGAAAACACCAAGGAGATATCTTGTCTGAGATGATAAATTCCTGCGATATTTAAAAATTAGAAATAACAGCAACCCAACGATTAATCCCTGCCATAAAGAGTGGAAAATTGTCCAACCCAAGGCGTTAATAATCTTTTCAGGTATGAAGATTTCCAATATTCTCATTGATTTTCTCTTTCAATTTTATCAATCAATGCTTTCAAATCCTCCAGTTCATCAGCAGTCGTTTGATGATTGCCCAGAGCCTGCATGACCAGGTCCATGGCAGATCCGCCAAAAGCGGTCTTCACAAATTTATCAAGGAGAAGATTTTTTGTTTCTTTTTCCTTTAATACTACATTATATATGTGTTTCCGTCCCTCTTCTGTCCGCATAAGCAAGCCTTTTTCCGTCATGATTTGCATATGTTTCAGCGTGGTTGTGTAGCCAACCTGTTTTTTGCGATTCAATTCATCATTGATAAAACGGACTGATACAGGACCATGAAGCCAAATCACCTGCAGTATCTCAAGTTCTGAATCAGTTGGTTTCAAAGGAGACATGTTTTGCATTTTAGGTATTACGAAATGTTTCGTAGCAAATATATACGAATTTCTTCGTAGCTGCAAGGAAAAAATCGTTAAAAAATGTTAATGTTTGGTTAACGAAATTGGATTTTCACCGTATACTAAAGGACCAAATAAATAAAATTCGGGTCTTTCAGTGAAAGAATTAACCAGAGCTGAGGAGCAGGTGATGAGATATCTTTGGAGAATCAAGTCCGGATTTCTCAAGCAGATTATCGAGCAGTACCCTGAACCAAAACCTGCATATACGACTGTCTCAACCGTGATAAGGGTACTTGTCAAGAAAGGTTTTATATCATATCGGACATATGGTAAAACCCATGAGTATTACCCAGTGGTGAGCAGGGACAGGTACTTCAAGAATCATTTTAAAATCCTTGTGAAAAACTATTTCAGTGATTCACCGCAAAGATTTGTTTCTTTCTTTACCGAGAAAGGAAATCTAGATGTCACGGAACTTGAGGAAATGAAAATCATTATTGAGAAGCAGATCAGGAAGAAAAGGGCTGAAGTGAGTTAGCTAGGATTATTGCCTGTATTCCAGTAATAACAGACTGTAAAACTCTTTAATGTCAACGGAACAATCTTCCTTCTTCATACATTTATCAACCAGAATAATTCTTTGCTGGCATCCTCCAATCTCAATTTCCTTCTCTCTTGCCTCTCCCTGACAATGATACCTGACGATGATTCGCTCAGGTTCCTTATTCTGGTTTATTATATCAGCACATAAACAATAGAAACTCACTCTTCTGCCATCGTATAATACCTTTGCCTGCTTTACCTCGAATTGTATCTGTATACCCATTATTGAATCAGGTATAGCCGCCTTAATGACATACACCGACTTCCCTGGTTCTCCTCCCAGTAAATGAACGGGAATGGCCACAAACATTAAGATTGATATCAACTTCGGGATCATGGGGTAGTGGGTTTATTATTAAAGTCAATAATATCACACCTGAGTTGCACAAATCCCGATACAAATTTTGTATTATTTTATTATTAAATGATTTTAAGATCTTTATATTCTATAATATCAATATTAAATACTTTTGCACTATGAAAACAGGGGAGAAGCTGACACATTTAAAAACTCTTTTAAGAGAGATGGGTGAGGTTACAGTCGCTTACTCAGGTGGCGTTGACAGCACTTTTTTATTAAAGGTTGCAACGGATGTATTAAAGGAGAAAGCCATAGGTGTACTGGCGGTATCTCCTACTTTTCCTTCGCGGGAATACGAAAGGGCCATTGATGTCGCTGAATCATTTGGGGCATCAATCCGGATTATCGATACCAATGAACTCGAGGATGATAACTTTGTCAATAATCCTGTTAACCGTTGTTATTTCTGTAAAAGCGAGTTATTTGACAGCATTGCTAAGATGGCAGATGACCAGAGATTCAGGAATTTCGTTGACGGTTCAAATCAGGATGACCTGGGAGATCACAGGCCTGGGATGAAAGCACTCAAGGAGCGTAATGTCAGAAGTCCTTTACAGGAGGCAGGCCTTACAAAAAAAGAGATACGTGATCTGTCAAAGGAATTAGGATTGCCTACATGGGACAAAGATGCGTTGGCATGTCTTTCGTCAAGATTTCCTTATGGTGAGTCTATCAACAGGGAGAAGCTTAGCATGGTTGACAAAGCAGAAAATTTCCTCGCTGACCAGGGATTTCGTAACATCCGGGCCCGCCACCAGGGAGAAACTGTCAATATTGAAGTTGATCCAACCCAAATTCCTAAGTTACTAGACAGCCCGACCAGGAAGGTAGTGGAAGAATACATGACATCCATTGGTTACGAACAAATACAAATTGATCCTGAAGGATATCGCCGGGGAAAACTTAATGATGCCCTTGAAACCACTGAAATTCCAAATGCAAATAAACTGAGGATCGCAACCTAATATAGTAAACTTTCATTAGGACTTTCGCCGAATTGCTGAGATCTCTTACCGGATAATAACCGGCTTTCGCCGAACTCCCTTACTGCAGAAGCTAATCTTTAACTTATTTTGTGATTAATTAACCTGGATTAAATATTTAATCAAAATTGCTTTCGTTAATTGTAACAGAATTGGGAATGAGTCGTCTTACATCTACGAAGCCATGAAAATCAGACCGAGTAAAAAAACCGAAAAAAAAAAGAAGATGAGCATTGACCAGCAAATACAACAGTGTGAAGAGAAGATAGCTAACATGGAAAACTGGAAAAGGGCCAGTGTTTTGAGTGAAGTGGATAAGCAGCAGTTGCAGAACTATAATGGGAACCTGGATAATGACCTTGACAAGGAATATGAGCAGATTGCATTGCTGAAGATCCGTAGAATGATGGGGTACTAATCAGGCTATTTGACCTTTATAATTATTTTTCCTTCAGTGCTATAGGCTTCAGCTCTTTTGTGCGCCTCTGACACTTTATCCAGAGGGTGGATTGAATCGATCACACTTATAAGTTTTTCTTCTTCGACCAGTTTCTTTAAGACCTCCAAATCCAATCCCTGAGATTTTTGAATCAAAGACCTTACTTTCTTGCCCTTTGAGAACAAAGCTATAATTTTATGAAATAATAGTTTGGGACGAGGTAGTACAGTAATGTAAATGCCTCCAGGTACCAATATTTTTTTACAGCTAAGGAATGATTTAACGCCGGCTGCATCAAAAATGATGTCATAGCATTTTTCTCCCCCCAGGTAATCCTCTTTATTGTAATCGATGTAATGATCAGGCTTAAGTAAAGCCATCAGCTTATCATGTCTGGAACTGCATACAGCTGTTGTCTCGGCACCAAAAATCCGCGATAACTGCAGAGCATAATGTCCCACGCCACCTGCTGCACCTATGATCATTATTTTTTGTCCCGGTTTAATCCTTCCTTTATCTCTCAAAGCTTGTAATGCAGTCTGACCCGCCATTGGGATGGCAGCCGCATGAATATGATCCATATTATCGGGTTTAAGGGAAAGGGCTGATTCTGTGGCGCTTGCATATTCAGCAAAAGCTCCTCCAAAGCGTCTTGTCAATCTGCAAAATACCTGATCCCCATCCTTAAAGTTTCTTACCTCTGACCCGCATTTAATGATCCGGCCTGAAATGTCATAGCCTGGTATGATGGGAAACCTGGCTTTCAGGAATAATTTATGGTTCCCATTTCGCTGTTTCCAATCCACTGGATTTACACTTGCCGCATGAACTTCAACCAATACTTCATGTTCTCCTATCTCAGGTTGGGGTATTTCTTCGTACTGGAATACTTCCGGTCCGCCATATTCATATATCACTGCTGCCTTCATAAGGGCACAAAGATAAAAGAATCTGCTCTTTACTTGAGTGACAAAACTTTGTAAATTTGAATAAAACCTTTGAAATGAAGTATAATGAATTCATTGTCATAAGGGATGAGGGAACCATTCCTGATGACATCCCTATGCTCCTGCAGGCATTGCTGCTGGATGCTGTCGGTGACTGGGACAGTGCTCACAAGATCGCCCAGAATGTCTTTACAAAGGATGGATCATGGGTCCATGCCTATCTTCATCGCAAGGAAGGGGACCATTCAAACGCTGCCTATTGGTACCGTAATGCGGGACAACGGATGCCTGATACGAAGATTGAAGAAGAATGGGAGGAGATCTCCAGGGAAATACTGGGGGATAAATAAGCCATTTTCAAAAGCTATATAATATGAATCAAAAAGAAACAGTCCTCAATGTAATGAAGGCAGCCAATAAACCATTGAGAAGCGGAGAAATTGCCGAACTTTCCGGCCTCGAGAGAAAAGAGGTCGATAAAGCAATGAAGGAACTGAAAGCGGAAGCATTGATCTTTTCTCCGATCAGGTGTTGCTGGCAGGCATCAGAATCCTGAGGTGGACTTGGTCAGGTTAATCCCAAACTCCCGGAATACTTTCACCACAATTACTGCATTTACCTGCTGACAGATTTTTTTGCAGGATCTGATAGCCACGCCGTTCGATGATGATTTCTTTACATCCGGGACAATAGGTATTGGACGCATCATTCCCAGGTACATTGCCAATATAAACATACTTCAGTCCCGCATTCATTGCTGCTTCCCTTGCTTTTACAAGGGTGGAAACCGGTGTAGGAGGCAGTTGGGTCAGTTTATGCATGGGATGAAAACGGCTGAAGTGAAGTGGGACATCTTCGAAACTGTTGTCATACAGCCAATCACACATCCTGGCAATCATATCCAAATCATCCGTCCAAGATGGTATAACCAAGTTGGTAATTTCAAGCCATACCCCGGACTCCCTGAACATCTTTAGAGAATCCAGCACTGGTTTGAGCTTCCCTGCATTTAATTTAAGATACAGGCTTTCATCGAAGGACTTAAGATCAATGTTGGCTCCATCGATATATTTAATAAGATGTTGCTGGGGTTCGGGATTTATATATCCGGCCGAGACAAGAATATTCATGACTCCTTGTTCATGAGCCATGCGTGCCGAATCACAAGTGTACTCAAAGAATGTAATGGGTTCTGAATATGTATAAGCGATGGTCTGGCAATTGTTTTTAAGGGCCTGGTCCACCACTGCATCTGGCATCAGGTCATAATTCCTGGTTTCAGTGGGACTGCTTTGTGAGATGCTCCAGTTCTGACAATTCAGGCATGCAAGGTTACATCCAGCTGTGGCAATGGAAAAGGACCTGCTGCTTGGCAGGAAATGATAAAGTGGCTTCTTTTCAATTGGATCTACATGAATGGCACATGGATTTCCATAGGCAATGGTATACAGCTTGCCGTCCTTGTTGATCCGGTTCCTGCAATCACTTAATTCCCCGCTTTTCAAGGTACATTCATTGGGACAGATCAGGCACATCACTCCTTTGGGGGTCTCGGCATAAAACAGGGCCTCCCTGGTATGCCTGGAGGAAACATCATCGGCTGCAAAGAGCTGCTCTGTCCGCAGGCACATAAGGCAGCCCATGCCCATGAGTCCTGATTTAATAAATTGCCTTTTGTCCATTGCTATCAAATTAACGGAAAAAAGCGATTGAAATCAATCTATATTGTATTCTTTCGAACAACAGAATACAAGGAAGCGAAGAGGTTGAGAAGGATAATTAGGACCAGGCTTCGGATAAGTCCAAGCAGTGGAATCAATAATATGGCAGTAAGTAATGCACCGGCTGCTGATCCTGCCAGATCCGTACTGTAAAGCCTGGATGCCGAGCTGGCAACGCTGGACCGGCGCAGCACGGCAGCCGATGTAAACAGGAGTCCGGTTACAAAGGCAACCAGGAATGTCAGTATGATAAAGATGGTATGCAACAGTATCTCCGGAACTTGTGTTCTTTCGATCAATAGAAAGCTGAGGGCCATAAACCCGATAATCGCCCCCAAAAAAACCTGGCATATTCGAAATTTAACAGATGTGATGGCTCCCAGGATCCTTTCTGTAAGTAAAGCGCCAGTTGCCAGACCGCACATGAACACGGTCATTATTATGGCCAGATAGAGATAAATGTATCCAAAAACCACCTGAATACCGATCAGGATGATCAATTCAGCAGCAGTTCCTGTGAAACCTGCAGTAAAAATGCCAGTTTCAAGGGGGCCGCCGCGCAATCCAGCCAGCACTATCAGGATGATCAAAATAATCACGGGCATCCAGAAATTTGTAGTAAAATGACTGAGCCAGAAGTCCAATTGCAGAAAATAAGCCCTGGGCTGAAAATCCTGGTTAATAAGATCCCCATCCTGGATGATTTCTTCAATCTGCCGGCTTCTTTCCTGAATGCTGGCAAGATCGAGATAGTAGGAGTTGACATATGTGGTTGATATGCCTTTTTGATCAATTAACCCGGGGATATCAATATTCAGTTCAGCATCAGAGGCTAGAAAATATGTTTTTTGTCCGGGTACAACCAGTATATGCCCGAAAGTCCTTCCAAGGGTGTTATATATAAGGGAATATAGCCTTTCAGCCTCAGTGCTTAAATAATTCTCTGCACCTGGCAGGGAAATAGAAATAATACCATCTGTATGCAGGCATAATTTTACCTCCTGAAAGAACTCAGTAGTATAATACCTGTTGACCTGGGCAGTTCCCGGTGCCGGAAGATTCACCAAGATCACATCGTAGGCATATCTCACTGTTCCTGATAAATTTCCTGCCATCGGCATGCAGGATATTGAGCCATGGGTATTCCGGATGCCCCAGATGTTTGGAACGAATCCTGGTGATCCATGGATTGAGCTCAACGTAATCGGCATGCCGGACGGGATATTTCGCTATTTCTGATGTGATCCCTGCCAGATCACCTGACAAGACAAGCACGGTATCCGGATGATTATGCTGGACCATGGCATAATGGACATCCTCTTCAACAGCGCTTACATCAGAAGAGATGGAGACTGGATTTCCATTTTCATAAATGGTGACCTGATCACCTGTTTCGGTAACAACAATGTTGCCATAGGGTGTATCAAGCGTCTCAATAGTGGTCTGATTGGGGAATAACAAGGATCTTGTGCGAAGATCAAGGTCCAGAATAAAAACAAGCACAAAAACACGAGTGCTTATGAATCCAGCAAATAAAATCCATTTTCTCCCTGCCATATTCATTATAATTGCTACTGAAAGGTTGATGATTAGCATGAGGAACAGGATCTGGAAAGTGCCCAGGAGATAAACAAGCAGGAAACTGAAAAGAACTCCACCTGCAATACTACCGATCGATTCGATGGCGTATGACCTACCCAGCAGGTTAGCTCCGTATTTCCTTGATAATTCAACAGTCAGTCGCGTAAAAAGGAAACCGGACAAAAGGCAGAACAATAGCAGCACGGATGCAGAAAATATCAGGATTCCGGCAATGCCTGCCATGCTGCCGACCGGAAATAATACATTCTTTAGGAACCTGATAATAAATACGGTCAGCATGGGCAATAAGCCCAGGAGAAAAAAACCTGAAATCTGGATATTGTTTTTTCTGTTTAAAGGCAGACTGGCACGGCCAAGAAGTGCACCTAAGCCGGTCAAGAGCATCCAGCATGCAAAAATGATACCTATCACAAGCTCATTCCCATTAAAAACCGATAGGAATTCCCGTAAGAATATCACCTGTGAAATAAGGGCAGTAAATCCAAGTGCCAGCAAAGGGACACTGTCCCTGAACTTGAGGTTGAATGGGACTTTCTCTGTATCTGATAAATCCAACTTCTGTATGATATGGGACTTATCCATGCTAGTTATAAGCAGATCCCTATAATAACGCCAATGCCAGGTGAAGTGGAAAACGGCAACTATGCTCATGCCGATCCCAAAATCCACATGCCATACAAGAAGTTCCTTAATCCACGGGATTTCTAATTTATAATTTACCTGTACGGCCAGCAGGAGTCCCAATACAGCAGTGATGAAAAAAGCAATTAAAAGTCCTGTATTCCATATCTGTCTGTGTGTTTTTTTAGGGATTATTCCTGCCCTGTAAAAAAGAAAGGTGAGGGCATAGAGTAGAATGATCGCGATTCCGATGGGGATCAGGGCATATGGCATAGGGCGGTGGACTGCTTATTCTTTACTGAATTCATGTTCGGAAAAGATGAGCGCCTCGTAAGTATAAATCTCAGCATCTTTCCATCCATTCCATCCTATTTGGGCCTTGTCCCTTGAACAATGGCCCAGGAATTCTTCCAGTGTCCATCCTGTCTGTGTAGCCACCTGAGGCAAAAAAGTGCCGGAATTATGTCCTTTTTTAATATAGATCCCATGAAGTCCCAGCAGGATCTCTGATGGATCCTGGATCCTTACCATGGGTGTGAGAACTGAGATCTCCAGCTCAATTTCCTCCAACTCTGAAGGAATGACGGGTTTAAACCGGTAATCTTTGGTAGATGCAGATATGGTCATGTCACGCACTACCGATATGCAATGGTTGATCCGGCTCGAACCTTCCAATACACCCCCTCAGGTTACCATTTTTCTGGAGCGTGACAAAAGCACCTGTATGAGTTTCTAGAGCAGCAGAATAATTATCATTTATTTCAGACTGTAGAACTCCTTTCCTGATATAATTATCAAGGGTTAACCTGGCTATTTTAAGTAGATTCTTTTTGTCTTCTGTGCTTAACATGAATCGGGCTTCACTTTTACCTCCTTGATTTGAAACGGCAATGGAACAATATCCCACGACCCTGCTTTTATCCCCGTGCCTTGAATCTCCCGAATTCTGATATTGAACCAGCTTGTAGCTGATATCGTCCGTCTTCTGCTCCGTCATGTACAACAAAGTCAGAATGGCAGGCCACGCACAGGCTGATGTAGCTAAGTTAGGAATATTTTTCTCCTCATTCTCATCAATGGCCGATAGAAATTGCACAGAGGAGTTCGAGCAGATGGCCTTTGCAGTTTTGATGTCCACCTCAGTGGCACTGCTATAGTCTGGGTAGTGAGAAAAATCTGCGCTGATAACAAACAGATTATCTTCATTGAGATATGGTTCAAGCGCCCTGGCGATTTTTTGACAGGCACGGTGTGAGCGGGTCCCAAGTAAAATGGGTACCAGTTTAAAATCCTTTTCCAGGCAATATTGTAAGAAAGGAAGCTGTACCTCCAGGCTGTGTTCACTTAGATGAGCCTGTTCATATTTAATAAATGTCGCTTCATTTTTCGTTAGTTCCTTTGCCAGGTCTTGATTTACAGTAACCACTCCCAAAGGTGTTGCAAAATCACCGGATTGGTAGATAGCTGCCCCCTCGAAAGCGAACCTGTGGCTGGATCCGATCACAAATACATTTTTATAAGATCTACTGGCATCCACCTGTCTGTAACTGCTGGCAGCAACTTCTCCCGAGTAGGGATAGCCGGCATGAGGAGCAATTATGGCCAGTGCCTGTCCGGGGGTTGAACCAGGTAAGGCTCGGCTGAATAGGAATTCCAGGTCTTTCTTCAGGACGTCAGGATCAGCTGAATAGAAAGACCCTGCAACAGCTGGCGGACGGGTTTTCACCTGGGAGCTTGCCTGACCTGCCAGGGTTAGCAACAGAACCATGGTGATAATAACTGATCTAAACATGAGGTCTAGGTTTGTAACAAATTTAAGTAGAAAATTCATATAGGATATTTAATTAAATTTGTTTTCAATGGATAAAATTAGAATTGTTATAGGAAATATCAGCCTTGTGGCAGAACTGAATGGATCTGATACAGCCATTCGTATCTACAATATGCTTCCACTCAGCGGGATAGCCAATATATGGGGTGATGAAGTGTATTTCACCATACCACTCCACATGGATCAGGCATCAGACGCACGGCAGGAGGTCGGGATCGGCGACCTCGGATTCTGGCCTGTCGGTGATGCCTTCTGTATCTTTTTTGGTCCGACGCCCGTAAGTACAAGCAATATCCCCAAAGCCTACAGTCCCGTTAATGTATTTGGCCATATCCTAGGGGACGCAAGGGAATTTAGAAAAGTAAATGACGGGGATGAAATCATAGTTACTAAAGAGATATGAAATATATCCAGCGTTTCCTACAGTTTATCAAAACAGAAGTCTGGCTTCTTGAAACAAAGCAGTATCATCCCTTCCTCGGTTTCCTGATCCGGCAACTCAGGATTATACTTATTGCCTCAAAAGGCTTCAGGGATAATAGGATACAACTGAGGGCATCCGCACTCACCTTTTATTCATTGCTTTCCATTGTCCCCGTAGCTGCCATGGTATTCGGGATTGCTAAAGGATTCGGTTTTGAAGCTAGGCTTGACAGTGAACTTAGAAAGATGATTTCTGAACGTGAAGAGATGGCTGAAGTCCTTAATTACGTCCTGGAATTTGCCAATTCCATGCTCGCCAATATAAATGGTGGAGTCATCGCCGGGGTAGGACTGGTATTCCTGTTCTGGTCGGTCATGAAATTATTGGGCAATATTGAGAATTCATTCAATGTGATCTGGCAGATAAGAAAACCCAGGGCTTTTGCCCGGAAGTTTGCAGATTACCTCTCCCTGATGCTCATTGCACCCATTCTGTTTTTCCTTAGCAGTACTATTACCGTCTACCTTGGTAATATGGCCGGATCAGAATCAATTATTTGGGAAAACCTTGGCCAGGTAGTAATGTTAGTTGTTAAGCTTATGCCCTATCTTCTGATTTTCATGCTGTTTACGCTTTTATATGTGATCATGCCCAATACCAAGGTGCAATTCAAATATGCTTTGAATGCAGGTTTTATTGCAGGGATCATTTTTCAGATCACCCAGATTGTATACATCTATTTTCAAGTGGGTGTCGGAAAATATGGTGCTATATACGGAAGTTTTGTGGCATTGCCCCTTTTCCTTATCTGGCTGCAGTTATCCTGGCTGATTGTACTACTTGGAGCGGAGATGTCCTTTGCCTACCAGAACCTCGAGCAATATGAGTTCGAGTCTAAGGCACTCAGTATTTCTGGCAAGAACCGGAGGTTACTTACATTGCTAATCATGTATACTTTCATTAAAAAGTTACAAACAGGAGAGAAACCCAATACGTCAGCTGAACTAAGTCATGAACTGGGTATCCCAGTGAGATTGGTCAGGGATATTGTTTACGATCTCGTGGAGGCCAACCTTTTGGTCGGGGCAGTCACTGACAGTGTCAAAGAAACCGCCTATCTCCCTGCTATGGATATCAACCAGATCAGCGTGAGCCTACTGTTCGAACGGCTTGAAATGGCAGGCGATGATCGCTTAATCGCTGAGCAATCCAAACAACTCAAGACATTTGCCAGTATCCAGCAATCCCTCTACGAAGCAATCAATAAATCTCCTGCCAATAAGTTGTTGAAAGATTTGTAGGTTTGGACCTAAAGGTTTGGACCCATTAGTCCCAAACCTTTAGGTCCAAACTATCAGTTCATAACGAAAATTTTTACTATTTTTGCAGATCTGAAGTATTCTTCATATAATTGCAACAGATTAACAGGAAGATGAATTTTACAACTGCATATCACGGGCACCATCATCATAGATGACCGGGAATGGTATGCAGCTTATCGAATAAACTTTATAAATCAAGGTTTGCAGATGCTGCAAACCTTTTTTTGTTTTTAATTATGGAGAAATTAAGCATTGCCATACAAAAGTCCGGACGACTCAGTGAACAGTCACTTGAGCTGTTAAAGGAATCAGGCATAAAACTGGCCAACGGTAACAGGAAGCTTCTTTCAGCCGCAAGGAACTTTCCACTGGAAGCTGTATTCCTGAGGGATGACGATATCCCGCAATATGTATTTGACAAGGTCACAGATGTAGGGATAGTCGGGGAAAATGTAATGATGGAAAAAGGACATGACCTGGAGATCATTGAGCGATTAGGCTTTGCCCGTTGTCGTATGTCCATAGCGCTGCCGAAAGGGGAATCCTACATCGGGGTGGCGGATCTGGACGGCAAGCGGATAGCCACATCCTATCCGGAAATACTTGGGACATTTCTGCACGAGAATCATCTCGATTGTGAAATCCATGAGATCAGCGGCTCTGTAGAGATTGCCCCTGGTATTGGTTTGGCAGATGCCATTTTTGATATTGTAAGTACCGGTAGTACACTAATCAGCAATGGATTGAGAGAGGTTGAGGTAGTTGCGGAATCGGAAGCTGTGCTCGTGGCTAATAAAGATTTGTCAAAATCTAACCGGCAAATACTTGATAAGCTTATATTCCGTATAAGAGCAGTTCAAAAGTCAAAGAATAATAAATATATATTGCTAAATGCACCAAATGAAAAACTCGATGAAATTACCGCCATATTACCAGGTATGAAGAGTCCCACAGTAATGCCACTGGCAGAGGAAGGATGGAGTTCGGTGCATTCAGTTCTGAATGAAAATGAATTCTGGGATGTAATTGACAAATTGCAGGATCATGGTGCACAGGGCATCCTTGTCATACCCATTGAGAAAATGATAACCTGAAGCAATGGACATCTATATCAACCCACCAAAAGATCAGTGGTCTACAATACTGGCTAGACCGGAAACAGATTTTTCCACGCTCAGGGAGGATGTAATCAGCATCCTTGATACTGTCAGGGAGGGAAGAGACAGGGCCTTGAAAGATTATACCCTGGCCTTTGATAAGGTAGAACTCCTGGATTTGCAGGTCACTGAGGATGAAATAAATGATTCCGGACAGCATATATCTGATTCCCTGAAGGAAGCCACGGCCATTGCAAAGTCCAATATTGAGCGTTTTCATAAAAGTCAGAAACCGGAGGATCTGGTAATCAATACCATGCCCGGTGTGGAATGCCGTATGAAATATTTGCCCATTGAAAAAGTGGGATTGTATATACCCGGGGGGACAGCTCCTCTTTTATCGACTGTACTGATGCTGGGCATCCCGGCCAGGATTGCAGGCTGCCGTGAGATCATCCTTTGTACGCCACCGAATGTTGATGGCAAGGTCCATCCAGCTATATTGTACTGTGCCAGCATCCTTGGCATGGAAAAGATTTACCGGGTCGGAGGTGCTCAGGCAATTGCCGCCATGGCCTATGGGACGGAAAGCATACCGAAGGTAGATAAGATCTTTGGTCCAGGCAACCAGTATGTGACAGTTGCCAAACAACTTGTCAGCCTTGAAAATGTTGCCATAGATATGCCTGCTGGTCCCTCCGAGGTAGCTGTTATTGCTGATAACAGCGCTGATCCTTCATTCGTTGCCTCTGATCTGCTTTCACAGGCAGAACATGGGAGAGATAGTCAGGTTATTCTGGTAGCAACCACGGAGATGATCATTTCAAAGGTCAGGGCTGAACTTGACAGGCAGCTTGCCACACTCCCCAGGAAAGACATTGCAGAGGCCGCCCTCAAAAACAGCAGGCTGATTGTCATGGAGGACAAGGAGAACATCCTTGATATGATCAATAGTTATGCCCCTGAACATCTCATTATCCAATGCCGGGATTATGAAGAAGTAGGCAACAGGATTCGCAATGCAGGATCAGTATTCCTGGGACCCAATACACCTGAAAGTGCGGGAGATTATGCATCCGGCACCAACCATACCCTGCCTACAGGGGGACATGCCAGGGCTTACAGTGGTATTGGGCTGGAAAGTTTCATGAAGAGGATCAGTTACCAGGAGATCAGTGAAGATGGACTCACCAACCTTGGTCCGACTATACAGGCAATGGCAGAGGAAGAGGAATTGATGGCCCACTCCATAGCCGTGGAAATCAGGTTGAGGAAATTGACAGATAATTGTTGAGGGATGGCTGAAATTACAGGTCTTATAAGAAAAAATATCAGGGATTTGATCCCCTATTCATCCGCCCGGGATGAGTACTCAGGAGGTGATGCAGTACTGCTGGATGCCAATGAAAATCCTTATAATGAACCATTCAACAGGTATCCAGATCCCATTCAGATGGCACTGAAAGAAAAGCTCTCGGGCATCTTTCCCACCCCTGTTGAACGGATATTCCTGGGCAATGGCAGTGATGAAGCTATAGACCTGTTGATCAGGATTTTTTGTGAACCCGCCGCAGACAGGATCATTATCATCGATCCATCTTACGGGATGTATAAAGTCTGTGCCGACATCAACAACGTAGGAGTGGATTTTGTCAGCCTGAACGAAGATTTCAGCCTGAATGCGGAGCGCCTGCTTGAAGCTGCTCGAGAGGAAACAAAAATGGTCTTCCTTTGCTCACCTAACAATCCCAGTGCAAACCTGCTTGGAAAGGTGGAGATTAGCAGGATACTATCAGCATTTCATGGAATGGTTGTCGTGGACGAAGCATATATTGATTTTTGTGGTACAGAAGGCTTACTTCCCATGTTAGGCGAACACAGGAAACTGGTCATCCTGAGAACACTCTCAAAGGCCTGGGGACTCGCTGGAATAAGATTGGGAATGGCGTTGGCTGACCCTTTGGTGATCCAATACATGAACAGGGTTAAGTATCCATATAACGTGAATTACCTGACCCAGATAAAAGGACTGGAGATGCTGGGATCGCCCGGGAGCCAGGATAAGTGGGTAAAGGAGATACTGGCCGAGAGAACAAAACTTGAAAACCTACTGGCAGAGATAGGATGCGTACAAAAAATATTTCCTTCTGATGCGAATTTCCTGCTGGTCAGGGTGGAGGATCCAAATGGTTTATATTCATTTTTATATGAAAGAGGTGTTATCGTCAGAAATCGCTCAAGCCTGACACATTGTGAAGGTTGCATCCGCATCACTGTGGGGACCCCTGAAGAGAACAGCAGGCTTATTGAACTCATGAAATCATATCCTCAATGAAGAAAGCATTATTCATAGACCGGGATGGTACCCTGGTAGTGGAACCACCGGTTTATTTCCAGGTGGATTCCCTTGAAAAACTGGAATATCTCCCTGGCGTATTCAGGAACCTGTTTTTCATCCGGAATCAACTGGATTATGAGCTGATCATGGTATCCAACCAGGATGGGATGGGTAGGGCAGAATACCCTGAAAAGGTTTTCAAGCTGGTTCAGGAAAAGATATTAAACGCATTTGAGAATGAAGGTATCTCATTCGACGGGATTCACATTGACAGCTCCATGCCTGAGGACAATCTTCCGACTAGGAAACCGGGTACCGCCATGCTTAGCGCTTATATGGAAGGTGCTTATGACCTAACCAATTCTTTTGTGATCGGAGACCGCCTCACTGATATTGAACTGGCCAGGAACCTTGGTGCAAAAGCCATACTTTTAGGGAAACAAGACCAACAACCGGAAATTAATGAAGCCGGACTCGCATCGATCTGCAGTTTTGTAGCAGGGGACTGGTCCGACATTTATGCATACCTGCTAAGGAATAAGCGTCGTGCACAGGTCCTGAGAGAAACATCTGAAACAAAGATCCGCGTTGACTTGAGCCTGGACGGGACCAACCAGTATAAGATCACTACGGGGATAGGTTTTTTTGACCATATGCTGGAACAGATTGCAAGGCATGGTGGGATTGACCTGGAAGTAGAGGTGAATGGCGACTTGTATATTGATGAACACCACACCATTGAGGATACGGGACTTGCATTGGGTGAAGCTTTTAGCAGGGCTCTCGGGGATAGAAGGGGCATTGACAGGTATGGATTCTTATTGCCCATGGATGAATCAGAGGCAAAGGTGTCCATGGATCTGGGAGGAAGGAGTGCACTGGTCTGGGAAGCAGGATTCAGCAGGGAAAGAATAGGCGATATGCCTACAGAAATGTTTGAGCATTTTTTCAAGTCATTCAGTGATTCTGCTAAATGTAACCTCCATATTGAAGTATTTGGTGATAATGAACATCACAAAGCCGAAGCCATATTCAAGGCCTTTGCCAAAGTGCTGCAGCAGGCGGTTAAACAGAATCCATGGCAATCGGAAATCCCCTCAACAAAAGGTACTTTGTAAAATGTCGAATAAACATGAATGAAACAGATCCAAATACTGCTATCCTGCTGATCCACTGTCCGGACCGATCAGGGATTGTGGCTGCGGTAACCAGCTTTCTGAGCAAATATGAAGGAAATGTCCTCTACCTCGATCAGCATGTTGACAGGGAGGCCGGCGTATTTTTCATGAGGCTGGAGTGGGAACTTGAGAAATTCAAGATCCCCATTGAAGCACTCGAACAGCACCTTGATCCCCTGGTCAAACAATTCAAAATGACATGGAGACTCTATCTGTCAAATATGAGACCGCGTATGGCGATCTACGTATCCAAGATTCCCCATTGCCTCGACGACATCCTTGCCCGGTACCAGTCTGGCGAATGGAATGTCGATATTCCACTGGTGATTAGCAACCATGAAACCCAGAAAGATACGGTACACAAGTTTGGTCCCAATTTTTATTGTTTCCCCAAGTCAAAAGAAAACAAAACTGAACAGGAAAAGCAGGAATTAAAATTATTGAAAGATTATTCTATCAATTTCATCGTCTTGGCCAGGTATATGCAGATCCTTTCCAATGATTTTGTCAGTTATTACAGGAACAAGATCATTAATATCCATCATTCGTTTCTGCCGGCTTTTCCGGGTGCAAAGCCATACCATTCTGCCTATGACAGGGGGGTAAAGATCATAGGCGCCACCAGTCATTATGTGACCAAAGACCTTGATGATGGACCCATCATTGACCAGGATGTGGCCAGGGTAAGCCACAGGGATTCAGTCCCCGATATGGTCAGAATTGGAAGGGACCTGGAAAAAATCGTTTTGTCCCGTGCCATACATGCACATTTATCCCGCAAGGTAATGGTATACAAAAACAAAACCGTCGTATTCAGTTAGACAATGAAGGTAGCCATCGTAAAATATAATGCAGGGAACATCAGATCAGTGTATTTTGCCCTGGAAAGGCTGGGCATAGAAGCCACCATTACGGATGATCACGAACAGCTATATACCGCAGACAGGGTTATTTTTCCAGGAGTGGGAGAAGCGAGTACAACCATGGAATACCTGAAGCAAAGAAAACTGGATATCCTACTCAGGGAGCTAACCCAACCAGTCCTGGGAATATGTCTCGGATTACAGCTGATGTGTTCTCATACTGAGGAGGGCGATGCGAACTGTATAGGGATCTTTGACTTGGAGGTAAAGAAATTTGAAACGAAATTGAAGGTCCCGCATATGGGATGGAACAGTCTTGAAAATGTAAGAGGCAAATTGTTCAGCCCGGAAGCTGAAGGCAGTTTTGTATATTTTGTACACAGCTACTATGCAGCTTTGGGGGAGAATACCAGTGCTGTGACACAATACAGCAACCCTTTCAGTGCTGCCATTGAGCGTGATAATTTTTATGCTACACAGTTCCATCCCGAAAAGAGTGGTCTGGTTGGTGAAAAGATCCTTAAAAACTTCCTGGAACTATGATTGAACTGATACCCGCCATTGATATTATTGACGGAAAATGCGTTAGGCTTGTACAGGGCCAGTACCAGCAAAAGAAGATATATGCTGAGCAACCCCTGCCTGTTGCCAGACATTTTTATGACCTCGGTATCAGGCGTTTACACCTGGTGGATCTCGATGGTGCAAAGGCAGGAAAGGTGGTTAATCTTAATATTCTCCAGTCAATTGCTGAAAACACAAAGCTGGTCATTGACTTTGGCGGCGGTATCAAGACCGATGAAGATATACAATCAGTCTTTGAGGCGGGGGCAGACATGATTACCGCCGGAAGCATGGCTGTAAAAGACCGGACTAAAGTCGAAAAATGGCTGGAGAGGTATGGTCCCGAAAAAATTATTCTCGGGGCTGATACCAGGGATGGTAAGATATCCATCAACGCATGGCAGGAGGATACTTCAATCGAGCTATTTGATTTTGTGCAGGCGTATATGGACCTTGGCATTGCCAGGCTGATCTGTACTGATATAGCACGAGACGGAATGCTTGGTGGTACCGCCCTGGATATGTATAAGACTCTGAAAGACAAATTTCCAACCCTTGAGATCATTGCCAGTGGCGGGGTTTCAGGGATGGAAGACATCCGGGAACTTGGCCAGGCAGGGATAGATGGAGTCATTTTTGGAAAGGCGTTTTATGAAGGCAATATCACATCACAGGAAATACAATTATTTCTCACTGAATGATGCATAATGTTAGCGAAAAGAATCATACCATGCCTTGATATTCGTGACGGGCAGACAGTAAAGGGAATCAATTTTCTGGACATCAGGGAAGTGGGAGATCCCGTAGAAATGGGTGCAGAATATGCCAGGGCAGGAGCAGACGAACTCGTTTACCTGGATATTACAGCCACACATGAGGGAAGGAACCTTTTTGCCAACCTGGTCAGAAAAATTGCAGAGCATGTCAATATTCCCTTTACCGTCGGAGGGGGTATCCATGATCTCAGCCATGTTTATCCCTTACTGAATGCAGGAGCTGATAAGGTAACCATTAACTCTGCTGCAGTGAAGAATCCAGAACTTGTCGGACAGGTTGCCAGTTCTTTCGGGAGCCAGTTCGTGGTTGTGGCCATAGATGCAAAATATGAAGAAGATGACTGGTTCGTGTATGTCAACGGGGGCAGGATCAGGACAGAACGAAGGCTGTTTGAATGGGCCCGTGAAGCAGAAGAAAGGGGCGCCGGTGAGATCCTGTTTACCTCCATGAACCATGATGGGACCAAAAACGGGTATGCCAACAAGGCCACGGCGCAACTATCCACTAGTCTTGGGATTCCTGTAATCGCTTCAGGCGGGGCAGGGAAGATGAATCATTTTATAGACGTTTTTGGAGAGGGTGAGGCAGATGCAGCTTTGGCGGCCTCCATATTTCATTTCAGGGAGATCGGGATACAGGACCTAAAAAAACATTTAAAAAACCATAATATACCAATCAGGTAAAAAACATCATCTATGTCATTAAACTTTGATAAAATGGGAGGTCTCCTTCCTGCCATCATCCAGGATTCTCAAACAAACGAAGTACTGATGCTGGGTTTCATGAACCAGGAAGCCTATGAGAAAACCGTAAGTGAAGGAAAGGTAACCTTTTACTCCCGAAGCAAGGAGCGTTTGTGGACGAAAGGGGAGGAGAGCGGGAATTTTATGAATGTAGTTGAGATATTGGAGGATTGTGATGCAGATACCCTGCTTATCAGGGCCAATCCCAAGGGACCGGCATGTCATACTGGGAAAAGGACCTGTTTCGGAGAAACTGCCCAGGATGACCTATCCTTTCTAAAGAACCTCCAGGCATTATTGCGTAACAGGAAAGAAAAGCTGCCAAAAAAATCCTATACAGCAAAACTTTTCCGTAAAGGTCCCAGAAAAATCGCAAAAAAAGTCGGTGAAGAGGCAGCAGAGCTTATCATTGAAGCCATGGATTCAAATGACAAACTTTTCTTAAATGAAGCAGCAGATCTGCTTTTCCATATGACCATCCTGCTGGTAGACAGGGGATATATGCTGGAGGACGTTGTGAAGGTTCTGAAAGAAAGACATTAGGCTGCAATGTAGCATCAAATGCCTATTGATCCATAGGGTTCATCTCAATGCGAATACTTACATCGATGACTTCGGCAATTTTTTGCTGCACTATACTTGGAATCTTGATTTTGTGATCGTTAAGAGGTACTGTAAAGTTCGATTCTACGGTGATCCTTCCAGTTCCAACCTTTATCGTACATCGAATGATCCTGTCAATATCAATTCCGTGAACATTTAGCAATCCTTTCGCTCTAATCTGGTAAGAACCTGGTTTATTAAAATCAATCTCCTCGATGATCTTGCCTTTGAATGTGGAATTGGGGAATTTTTCTGATTCAATATAATTTTCATTAAAATGTGTCCTTTGCAAGGCAGAGTTGAATCCCTGGAAACTTACCATTGGGACTGTAAAAGAAAATGAAAGGTTATTGGCGTCAAGTATTCCAGCCAGTTCATCTGATGATGCCTGTATGTATTCCAGGGGAGCATATGAGGTAAAGTTAATATGTCCGGAATCTGTAAAAAATAAATTTTCCTGTGGTGCATATCCTGTCATCATTATCATGAATACAACAGTTATGTAAACCTTACTTGTCCAGAACCCTGACAAAGGTTTTTGAAATCTGATCTTTTGGGAAAGGAAATTCAGGTTTCTGCTCATATTATTTTATTGATTTTCTCTGAAGTCCGAATACCCTTGTTATATTAAATCCAAAACGAATATCTCCATCCATCCAACGCCCTGTAGTTTCCGTGATGAATCCTCTCTCGATTATTGATTGTGAGTTTGTTAGATGCAATTGAAAAACATGGCCACCAGTCTCGATATCAATTCCAATAGAAAATGAATTATCGTAATCATTTGCTGTCTGTCCCGGCAACAGGTAATAATATTCTGCATTGAGTGAAACACGATTAGATATCTTAAACCTCGTGCCAGCACCGATCGAAAAAATATTATTCTGATCGATCCTTCTCGCAACCAGGTTTCTATGTATATAAGATGGGGTAATTTGAAGACTTAGTTTTGGTCCGAATTTTCTGGCAATTAAAAGCTGGCTCACGTACGACATCCGGTTGGTGAGTGTATAGGTTTTCTCAGGATCTAAAGGCTTCAGTGTATTGATATCTGAGGCCAAAACCAAACTCATGGTGAATGGCATACCCGATTTACCTGATTGCTGTCTGAGGATCTTGTATTTTAGGTATCCATCCCAGGTCTTTTGATAGGTAGCACGTCCTATTCCTATGCTGAGCCTGTCAAAAATCCCATAAGCTAATCCAAGCCTTGTTGAAGAGTTATCCAGTCCGAAAAAGTTGTAAAATCCGGTATTCAGCGTACCAAATCTGTGAGATATAAGGAACAAAAGATCTCCCCGTTCCGGATTTTCAATACTATGCCCATTAATAATCCGACCTGTCTTAAAAGTGGCTATGGTATATTCCGGATCAGGAGTTTCTTCCAGTTTCCTGTTCAGTACATCTTCCAGTGATTGTGCTAAAATGCTCTGTGAGATGATTAGCAGAATAATGAGTAAAGATGTAAAGTATTTCAACATACATATCAATTATTAGGTGCACCATCTCGAATCCAACTATTGATTTTTGAGAGATCGCATTCCGGCAATTTAGGTCTGCCCCTGGGCATATTCTGATATCCCTGTTGATGATTTAGAGCTCCGAAAAGCTGACCGCTATTTACCCGGACCTTAATATTGTCATATCCCTGAAGGCTGAAGGGTGCAATTAAATTTGCATCTGAGTGACATGTGAAGCAATGATTTTCGATAAAGGGCTCAATGTATTCAGAGTAACTGACATTTGTAGTATCACAATCAGTTTTGCCGAATAGATCCTCCTCATTCTGGTTCTCACAGGAAATGAACCATATAAATAAAACAGACAGAATGCCAGGTATATAGATTTTTCGTAGCAAGTTGCATCTCTGAGAGAAACCAGATGATGAGTTACCTGGTCATATAATAACGTCGTTAATTAAACTCGGCCAGCGTCTTCCGGATAATATCCACGGCCTCAGAAAGTTCTTCCCTGGTTATAACCAGTGGGGGAGCAAACCTGATGATGTGATCATGAGTCGGTTTGGCCAGCAATCCATTTTCCTTCATAGCCACACATACATCCCAGGCAGTCTTTCCCGCTTTGGGCTTGATCACTATGGCATTGAGCAGTCCTTTTCCACGAATGGTCTCGATCATATCAGAATCGATCTTGCCTAGTTCATTCCGGAAAAATTCACCCAATTCCTGAGCCTTATCAGCCAGGTTTTCATCTTTGATGACCTCGAGAGCAGCAATAGCTACCTTGGCTGCTACCGGGTTCCCCCCAAAAGTGGATCCATGCTCACCTGGTTTGATACAAAGCATAATATCATCATCACACAGCACGGCCGACACCGGATAAACACCCCCCGATAGTGCTTTCCCCAGGATGAGAATGTCCGGCCTTATTCCTTCATGATCGCAGGCAAGCAATTTTCCAGTACGCCCGATTCCAGTCTGGACCTCATCAGCGATAAATAGGACGTTCTTTTTCTTGCACATTTCATATGCTTGTGTCAGGTACCCGTCTGCAGGAACATGTACACCGGCTTCACCCTGAATGGGTTCAACCAGAAATCCCGCCACATTGGGATCTTCCAGCTCCTTCTCGAGGGCTCCGAGATCATCGTAGGGTATTTTGATAAAACCTGGTGTAAATGGTCCAAATCCATCATATGAATCAGGATCTGTCGACATGGAGATCACGGTAATGGTCCGGCCGTGGAAATTATTCTCGCAGACAATGATCTTCGCCTCGTTTTCTTTAATCCCCTTTTTGGTATAGGCCCATTTGCGGCATAGCTTTAGTGCAGTTTCGTCTCCTTCAGCCCCTGTATTCATGGGCAATACCTTATCATATCCAAAGTAATTGGTAATGAATTCTTCATATTCCCCGAGCACGCTGGTATAAAATGCCCTCGAGGTAAGGGTTAATTTTTCTGCCTGGTCTTTCATGGCAGACACGATCTTCGGGTGGCAATGTCCCTGGTTCACAGCAGAATAGGCCGACAGGAAATCAAAATATTTCCTTCCTTCCACATCCCATACATAAACACCCTCTCCCTTATCCAGTACCACGGGTAGAGGATGGTAATTATGTGCGCCAAATTTGTTTTCTTTCGCAATGTAATCCTGTGTATTCATCAGTTCTAAATTTATTTCAGGCTCTAAAAATAATCAATCTTGACCATTCCTGGTTTCAATCGGGAACATATTTTTGAGTAAACTAAAACCTGGTCGTCAGCCTTACATTGAAGCGCCTTCCGGTAAGATAGTTAGGCACAGCAAAAGCACCTGGTACATTATCCTGGTTGGAGACTGTTTTAATCCATGTGTATGAAATGACATTTCTCGTTCCAAGTAGGTTAAAAATTTCAGCACTGATCCAGATGCTTTCGAAATGTCGAAAGGGATTTCCATCTTTCAGGATGGCATTTTCCCGTTTCAGGACTTTGGAAAAACCAATATCAACCCGCTTGTAGGATGGCATTCTGAAATGTATATCATATCGGGGGATATTCGGGGGACTGAAGGGTAGTCCGGATCCATAGATCAGGTTAAGCAGCACCTTGTAATCAGGAAGGCTGGGGAGGTAATCCCTGAAATAAATACCGACCATAACCCGCTGATCAGAGGGCCTTGGATAATAACCGGATTCAATGAGGTTTCCATATTTGCTACGGTAAAAATCACCTTTGATATCTTCTTCTGTCTTCATCAGGCTGAAGCTGATCCAGGAAGTGGCACCTGGGACAAACTCACCATGGATCTTCATGTCGAGTCCCACAGCGTATCCCCTGGCCAGATTTTCACCTGCATAAACTATTCTTACATTATCCAGCTTATAGGGTATAAGATTATCCAGGTGTTTGTAGTAGATTTCTGTGGTAAACTTGAATGGACGGTCCCACGCGGTAAAGACATAGTCTCCTCCAAGGACGAAATGAATAGATTGCTGTGCCTTAATATCCCTATTCAGCGTTCCATCAGGGTAGCGTAATTCCCTGTAGAATGCTGGCTGAAAATAATATCCCGTGGAAAACCTGAAAACCAGGTCACGTTTCCAATCTGGTTTTACCGAGAAGGTTACCCTGGGACTCAGCAGAAACTGATTATTCATATCCCAGTATGATGCCCTGAGTCCAGCATTTAGGAAGAATTTCGTTTGCCCCTTTTCAAATGTCGAAGTATTCTGGATAAAGGAGGTAATCCGGTTGCTATAGAGCTTATTATTGGATTTAACTACATCAAAAAGGGTGATTGTATTTCCTGTGTACGGTACGGAGTACCCTACTGAATCAATCATTTGCCAGGCACTAATGCGGTCATGGATCTGTTCCCGCTGCCAATTTGCACCCCATTTAAGGGTACTGCGATCACCCACAAATGTACCCAGGTGAGAGGCGGAATATACGAATGCATTCAGGTTGTTGCGGGCATGGTTTAACTGGCCACCTACACCTAAGTTCAGGATACTGTCTCCATAAGTCTCGGAACCCAGCTGGTTATCCAGTTCATTGATCAGATATTCACCGAGTATATCATAACGTTCCCTTTCCACAGAATAATAAGATGTACCGATAAATTTCAGAGAGAGCTGGTCACTGGGAGCATACTGCAGGGTCAGGGCTCCGGTATAAGAATCAAATCTGTCCTCTTCCTGGCCCTCGTAATATATTCTTAGATTCAGGGGATTTTGAAATGTGCCAAAATCAGTATTCCGGGTCTCCGGAGCAAAATTATAACGGTTCAAATTAATATTTCCCAGGAAACTTATCTCCCATTTAGTTGCAAGCTTATAGGTAAGGAGGGTTTGAAAATCATAGAAGTTTGGATTATACTCCCCCTGTGTTTCGAGCGAACTTAGCAGGTATTGTGTGGTTTTGTATCGAAAACCTGAGATATGGGTAAAACGCCTGTTTTTTGACGCCCCTTCGAGCTGAAGCGTTCCGCCCAGCAGGCTGATACTTGCAGCTCCTCCAAATTCTGCCGGTCTCCGGTATGTGATATCCAGCACGGAAGACATTTTATCCCCGTAAATGGCATCAAAACCACCGGCTGAGAACTTGATGGATGAAACCATATCCGGGTTGATGAAGCTGAGTCCCTCTTGTTGGCCTGATCGGACGAGTTGTGGCCTGTGGATCTCAATCTGGTTTACATATACGAGGTTCTCATCGAAATTACCTCCCCTTACCGAGTACTGTGAACTGAGTTCACTGCGGGAAGAAACACCCGGCATAGTGCCAAGAATGCTCTCCAGATTACCTGAAACATTGGGAAGCATATCCAGGGTTTTTATATCTATCCGGTTAATGGTGGTTGCCCGTTCGTGCTGTTCCCTTATGGTCACTTCATTTAGGTTCTGTAGGGTTTGCTTAAGGACCTGGTTGATTTCCTGAGTTTCTCCGGGCTGAAGGCGAAAACTGAGTGTGATCTGTTTAAAACCAAGATGTGATATGGCCAGGGTAATGTTCTCATTCGCCGGAACCTCCAACAAAAAGACTCCCTCTTCATCTGTTACGGTGCCATAGGGTGTACCAGGGATTGATACATTGGCTAGAAATACAGGAGCCTGGTTTTCGTCAATGATCCTTCCGCTGATCTGAGCGGTTTCCTGAGCATTGGCCAGTATCGGCATGCAGCAGCTGAATAATATGATCAGAATCCAGAATTTCATCCTTAGCTACTCAATAATCATTAAACAGATAAGCGGTATTTAAATTGTGACTTCAATCCTACTTGTTGGGATTCTTGAACTTGCCCTCTTCCAGGTATTTAAAAAATTCAGCCCATCGCATTGGATTAAATATGCTGTAGTAAGGTGTCTGCCCAACTGTGTACATTTCATTATATTGTTCCCTTAAGTGATACTGGTAATTCAAACCCGGGTCAGGAGCAGCATTCGGATTATGGATCTGTTGCTTGATCATGGCCAGGTTCCTGTAGGCTCGTTTTAGATCATCATCGGGAAGTTCTATGGTTATAAAGGCTTGCTTGAATTCTTCATACGTTTTCCATGGAAGGATTATAACTTCCCTGATCTCTACGGTATCTCCCTCCATAATTACATCAACAGGATAGTTGAATGATGCCAGGGTATCAGGAATAATCAATCCTGTCCGTTTGTATCCAACGGCGGAGAACATAATGGTATCCCGGGGATGTACGACAAATGAGAACATCCCCCTTGTATCACTTATGGTACCCCGGCGCTGGTTCATGATCAGTATATGAACAAACTGCAAGGGCTGCAGGTATTCATTCCGGACTACTCCGGATAACTGGACCAGCTTTTCGTCGTCCTGGCTGAATATTGGTGAAAATATACCAGCGATCAGGATGGATATGATTAACAATTTTTTATGCACGCAGCCTCCTGGAAGAAAGGAAAGTTCAAAAATGGGTAAAATTCCTTACATAATAAAACGATCCTCATTTTGTATAAGTATTCAGTGTTCCGAAGGAATAGCTATTTTTGTATGGCCAATGTTATTAGGATGATACAACAGAAGGAAATCAGTCTGCCCCCATTTGACAGGGGTTTTCACCTGATCACCAGGTATATTGAACAGGAGCTTTCGGAGTTACCTGATACTGGCCTTGTAAACATTCTGTTGAAGCATACCTCTGCAGCCATTACACTCAATGAGAATGCGGATCCAACTGTCCGGCAAGATTTTGAATCTTTTATGTCCAGGCTGGTACCGGAGAACCAGCCCTATTATATCCATACCCTTGAAGGTGCGGATGATATGCCGGCCCATATCAAATCTTCGCTGTTTGGGGCAACACTAACAATCCCCGTTTCAAATGGGCGGCTGAACCTGGGGACATGGCAGGGAATATATCTTTGTGAGTTCAGGAATTATGGAGGCCGCCGTCGGCTGGTATTGACGGTCTGGTCCTGACGTTTAATTATGCATATCCTCAAACCATGCTGATTAAAACAGGAAAGGAGGCTGCCCAGCAGGACAACCTTCCTTTCCCAGTATCATCGGATAATTACTATCTTTTAACCAGGCGGCTTACCCGAGTTGTTTGATCAACTGTTCGAACTTCCACAAAATAAACCCCGGCACCGATACCATCCAGGGATATGACCGATTCCTCAGCCTGAATATCATTGATTATCAGTATTCTGGCTCCGGTCATACTGATGATGGAGACGGATTCAATGATCTCGTCAGATATGATATTCAATTCATTGACGGCCGGGTTGGGATAGAGCTGTATACCTGCATTCATGTACAGATCTTCGATGGCAGTGGCAGCAGGTGCTTCCAGGCTTTCGACTGCCACTGGCCAAATACCCGGACCGGGTACAGATACGCCGGTGGTATTGCCACGAAGGGAGTCACCACCGAAGTAATATAGCGGCCATCCATTGTAGGTAAGCTGCTTACGGTCAAATACATCAATGGTTGTGAATAGGGAGGTGTCAAGTGTGGACGCCACACTGCGGAGTTCCTCTTCAAATATTGGCCAGACAGCGTCGTTGCTGAAGTCCGGTTTGGTGAAGTTGTTCTGGTTGTATGTATCATTAATGAATATATACAGGGTCATGCCATTTTCATCCACAAAATACTGCACCATTTCTTCACCGGGCTCATAATTACTGTTGTATGTTACCCCGTCTATTCCAACCAGAAGATTGTCTATCAGCATGATGCTGTAGTCTGGCTTCGCTACGAACCATACATTCCCAACGGCCTCTCCATTGGTTTCTCCAGGATTCAGATCGTTTATAAAATAATAGAGCGGCCATCCCTTGTAGGTGGTTTGATTACCCCCCTCAGGATGTTCAATGCTCGAAAAATCTGAGCTGTCCAGGCCCTCTCCGACAACCAGGTCGGCTGCATAGAACAGAGGCCAGTTAGTAACACATCCGCCAGTACACAGAGAGGTGTCAGGCAGGGCATCTTTGGTGAAATAGTATAGGGTGTATCCCGCGGCATCTGTAAGGATATTCCCAAACACTGGATCTGCAGCCAGCAAGACATCTGCACTATCCGCAGGGGGCTGAATATCAGTAAAATTAGTATTATGCTGGAAATCAATATCCAAATCACCCATCGTTTCACCAGTTTCTACTCTCCAGGCATGATCGACCGGAGGAGCATCATAAATGTCATTCCCGTTATGGTCTGCATAGAAGTCTACCAAATAACTATTCCCCGTTTCAATTATGTATGATTTGACATCAAAATCTGCATCCTCAATGGATGCTACTACTATCGTATCCAGGTAGTTGCCTGAAGGAAGATCCCTGACATACAGGGTCAGTTTCTGTCCCAGATGGGGATTCATACCGGCGAACCTGACCCTCAACCTGTGTTTCCACATGATATCTGTGAAATTGGTATTATGCATAAAGTCAAATACTTCACCACCTGAAGCACTGGCAATCTCCAGCCTCCATGCATGATCAAGTGGAGGAGCATCGTAATGTCCATTATTGTTGTGATCTGCAAAGAAGTCTACATAATATGCTTTACCTGTTTGAATTTTACCTAATTTGACAGAAAATGACTCCTGAGCAATCTCACTTACCCTGTCAATAACTTTTCCTGTTGCTACATCTATCAGATGAAAATACATCTCTTGGCCAACATGTGGTGTCATACCACTTAAATTCACAGTTACTGTATCTAATGAAACTTCTTTCACTTCCACCTTACCGGTCATGCCAAAGGTATAATGCGGATCACAACGGTAATCATAATTTCCGGCAATGGTGAAGACATGGCTGAATGTCCAGCCCATGCCAACAGTATTGCCGAAAGATTCAGGATTGGCAGGGAATGTGGCCTGGGTCCCGTTCACATTATGATTTCCCTGGGTGTTGGTCCATATTACCGTGTCTCCCACATTGATGGTAATCTCATCAGGGGTGAATACATTACTGGTTACACTCACTGCATGAGATGTCTGTCCGAATGCAGCAAGATGCATGGCTGCAAGCAGTACCAGGATCCAGGATCTCCGGATCAGGTTTGTTCTAGTAAACTCTTTTTTCATAATTGTAGATTTAATAATTAATATATTGTACTTATTTGATTGTCAGAACATTCCCGCTTTTTGTCACCGTATATTGTTTCAGTGGCTGTGTTGCCGGTCCGTTCGCTACAGAACCGTTGGAATTAAATACCGAACCATGGCATGGACAGGGGAAATTATTGTTTTGAACACTGTAGCCCACCGTACAAGATTGGTGTGTGCATATACTTGACAGGGCCACATAATTAGATCCATCTGTATTGGCAATGATGGTTCCGGAGACTACAACGAATCCTCCCGCGCTCTTAAGTGCTGAGTAATCACCGTCATCCAGGTTGATCGTGAGATCATTGTTAACATTATTTCCACCTGTGTCGTCCGCTCCATCTTCTGAGCAGGACAGGAGTGCTGCAGGAAGTAATAATACTGTCCCGCTTCCTAGGACAATTCTGTTTAATGCTTCTCTTCTTTTCATAATTATTTATTCTTATTGTTTAGTAATTATTATTTCATGTAAAAGGTCCGGAGCAGGTTGAATCCAAAATAAATATCTCCTGCTGTCCATTTCCCATTCGTATTGGATAACATTCCCTTTTCGAACATAGCCTGGGCGTTGGTTAGCACAAGTTGAAACTGATGCCCCCCCGTGTCGAAATCCACAGCCAATGTAAAGGGATTGGTAATATCATAAGATGGTTTTACCATGGCAGCATAGTACTCTGCTGTCAGATCCATGAACTTGGTTATTCTGATCGATGCAGCCAGTCCAGCTGAAAACAGCTGCTCGGATCCTGAAGATCTGGGGTCATAGAAGGTGTGTACGTAAACGGGTGCAAGCTGCAGGGAAAACCTCTGAAACTTCCGGGAGACCAGTCCCTGGACCGTCAAACTCAAGCGGTCGCCAAATCCATCATTCCCTGTAGGATAGATATTTCTCAGAGTATTTACGGAGCCAGCTGCATACAGTGTAAAACCAACCGGTGAGCCACCTGATTTTTGTCCCACGATCCTGGATTTTGCATACAGGTCCCATGTTTTCTCCAGCGTGCTCCGGCCAAAACCAGCTGCCAGCCAGTCATTAAATCCATAATCAAAACCAAGCCTCATAGTGGCCTGGTCAAGTCCGAAAAATTCATATAATCCACCGCTGATCTTGCCAAACCTGTGGCCAATAAACATTTTCAGTTCACCATTACCGGGCAGGTTTGTAGACTGCCCATTACCGACTCTAGAACCTTTAAAACTCTCGATCACAACCCTTTCTGTCTGTTCGGAAGTCTGGTTGAGCAGCGAATCAAGATCCTGCCCGGTTAATGGATGTATAAGTAATCCTATGATTAATGTAGTGATGGCAATTTTTATAGTATATTTTCTAATCATTATTTAGGGGTTTATTTGGGGAATGAAATCAACCTGGATTGTTATCTCCACTTCCTCTGCAATATTTTTGATGACCATTCTGGGTACTTTTATTTTATAATCTTCCAGCCTGACCAGGATAATGCTCTTCCCGTGAACGCTCTGTCCATTCTTTTGGAGCATGGCTTTACCTGTTACTTTATGAGTTTCCCCATGCATTGAAAGCAATCCTTCAAAATCTGCCTCTGAGGATCCATTTAAGTCGATGGGAGCCTCTGTGAACTTCCCTTCAAACCTTGCTTCAGGATATTTGTCTGATTCAAGGTACTGCTCATTGAAATGTTTTTCCATAAGCTGTTTTTCAAACTCAAAGGATTTAATTGGAATGACAAAAAGCAGTATACCTGTCTCCAGGTTCAGGGCCGCCCTCATCTTGGTAGATGTAGCTTCAATATTTTCCAGGGGTGCTTCAGAGAAAAATCTCACATGGGACTTCTCTGAAATAAAAACGGCGCCAGATGATTTTGAATCAGGACCCTCCTGGTTTACCGTATGTATGAATAAGAGAAAGGGGATAAGTAGTATGTACATGATTTATAGATTTTGATCTCAAAGATGCAGATCTTCACCTGCTTATGAAAAAAATGCAAGATGAAAGCGTATTAATAGAGGATGAAGTAGTAGTATCATCGGACAGGCCAGCAATCAATCGCCAGAAGAGGACAGCCTGGAATGAAACACTCGTGCTATTTTGGAGAACTGGTCAACCAGTTTTTGAAACCAGGAGTTTTATCTGTACTTACAATAACATCCTCTTGGAAGGGGGGATCAAGATGCAATTTGATCCTGGAACGAGAATAGCTTGTCATAGAAGTTATAGCCCTGCTATTTATTAGAAATTTCCGGTTCACCCTGAAAAACTCATCAGGGGACAGAATATTTTGAAGCTGTTCAAGGTTCTGATCAGCAGGATAATGTCGCTTATCGAAGGTACAAATTATGGTGTCTTTTGATTCAGCAAAGAAGTAGGCAACATCAGATATGTCTATAATGGTAATTTTCTGGCCGTAGCGGATTAAAAATCTCTTTTGGTACTGTCCGGTATTTTGCAGGATCTCCCTTGCGATACGGTCGTAATCAACCTGCGCGGGTTTTTTCGAAACGATCTCATAGTATCTTTCCAGGCTTCGCTCCAGGTCCTTTTTCTTAAGGGGTTTTAACAAATAATCCAAACCGTTGACTCTGAATGCTTCCAGGGCATACTGATCATAAGCAGTAATGAAAACCACCGGGGCACCAATATTGATATGAGTGAAAATTTCAAAACAGGATCCATCTGCAAGATGTACATCCATAAATACAAGGTCGGGAGGGGGGTGAGCAGAAAACCACTCCACTGTGGATTCTATACTATCAAGCACAGCGATCAGATTTATTTCGGGAGCTGATTCAGCCAATAGGCTCTGCACCTGTTGGACAGCATAAAGTTCATCTTCTATTAACAGTGCTTTCATTGGTTTGTATTATCAGTGGCAGGAATATCCTGAAATATGATCCATCATTTTCTTGGATGACTTCTTTTCCTGAAGCCAGCCTGTACCTATTTTTAATATTATCCAGTCCGGTCCTGGTTGAAGCCTCTGCACTCATCTTCAATTGTAGATTATTCTCCACAACGATAGTATCAGCCTTACTTGCAATTTTGATTGTTAAAGGTCTTTTTGAAGATACTTCGTTGTGTTTCAATGCATTTTCAAGCAGTATCTGCAAAGTTAAGGGCGGCACCAGTGATTCTTTCGCCTTTTTATCAAGCTCCAATTCTAGTATAAAATTCTTTCCGTAGCGTTTTTGCTGCAGGTAATAGTAAGTTTCCATTAGCGTTAGCTCTTGGGTCATTGGGATAAGGTCAATGTTCTTAAAAGTCAGAATATTTCTGAAGTATTCAGCCAGATTTTCAACATATTCTGTAGCTATATCCCTGTCCTGGCGTATCATTGAAACCAATGTATTGAGGCTATTGAAAAGAAAGTGTGGGTTTACCTGGTTCTTTAATGTTTCGAATTGAAGGATAACCATTTCCCTCGCATCCCTTTCCCGGTTTCGAATGTTCCTTTCACGGATCCGTAATATAAAAATAAACATTGATGAGAATGCAAGTATTACGATAAGGATAAACCACCACTGCAGGAAAAAGGGTCTCAGTATAGTAAATTCATAAGTTGATAAGGATGCCTGTCCGAATTGCATATTCACTCCTGATCTAACCTTGAAGGTATATTTTCCCGGGGCCAGACCCGAATAGGAGATCTCTCTGGAAGCAGTGGTAAACCAACCTGGATCATCTGGTTCCATCCGGTATTGAAATGTAACGGCTTCGGGGTGTTGGTACCAGATAGCCGAAAAATGAAAAATAATATGATTCTGACGATACTCGAGTAGGCTGTCGTTCCGGAAATCAAAATCCTCATAGAATATCTTGACCCTGTTGATTATGGTTTTGGGTCCCTCGTAAAATGCATCCGGCAGAGAAGCGAACCTGACGATACCTTTCTCAGATCCAAGCCAGATGTTTCCGTCACGGTCCTGTCCAACAGCATTCAGAAAAAACTCATTCTCCAATTTTCCGAAAAATGGATCGAGGTAGGAGAAACTTCCGGTTTGAGTATCCAGGATATCAATACCTGATTTATGTAAAATGAGCAGATTGTCTTCCCGGTCAAGGATAATAGTTGTGATGGAGGGATCTCTGAGCCCCTCTTTCTGCCCGTAATGTGTGAAGCCTGAACCATCGTAACGATAGAGGCCTTCTGTGGCTGATGCAAACCACAGATTACCTCTGCGGTCACTGGTAATTGCCAGCATTACCTGCCTACCTGGCTCATTCTCGCCAAGGTATGTTTGGGTTCTTCCATTATGGCTGGATATAATGCCACTACCATCCGTGGCAAACCATAGATTTCCCATCGAATCTTTATGGATATCATAAAGGAAGTTTATATCTAGCCCTGTATTTTGCCCAATGTCGAGCTGGGTTATGCTTACAGGGTGTTCAAGGGGATTTTCAGGCAGGGGACAGGTGGCTACTCCTCCCAGTGTGGCTAACCAAACCCTTTCGAAATCTCCTGTTAATGAAATAATATTCTCATCTGGTAATCCATCAGATTGTGTCAGATGCTTAGACTGAAAGGACTGTTTGTCAATGATGTACAAACCTTCACCGAAAGTTCCGGCCCATAAATTTTGAAAAGGATCTTCATACAGGCTGATGATGGAACTGGTTGGTGATGTCTCAAAGACTTTGGTTGGAAGATCTTTTGATCCCGGATCAAGGGTATATAAAGAATTATACATGCTGAACCAAAGCCTGGCTTCATTGTCAATATGCAATGCATGAATATCCCGAAACGGGAAACTATTCCGGCTGGTCCATAGCTGAAGGGCATCCCCGGGTGTAAGGATGACATTTTCCGGAGTCAGCACAATAATGTTGCTGTGATGATCCTCGACCAGGCCAATAACTTCAAGTCCAGTTGATACAGACCAGGGCTCAAAATTAAATGATTGAGTTGAAGTGTTGTCCTTCAGCTCAAAAATACCCTCTTCACCCGTAGCTATGATCAGGTTCTGTCCACTCTCTAATAAATTAGTAACCATTCCATGTTCCCATAATGCTAACGGCTGGAAATACTTTAACAGGTCCCGGACTGATATCCAGGTAACAAATTCCAGCTGATTCCATACCAACCCACATTCTGGCCTCTTTATCATTATATAATGCAGTAACCAAGACGTCGGGCAGACCTTCAGATCCCGTTATTGAATGGGTCACCGATCCTTCCTCAGAAATGATATTGATCCCCCGGTCTGTGCCTGCCCAGATCCTGCCGGCAGCATCAGTTTCCAGGCAATAGCAGTAATTATCCAGTAAACCTTTACTGGTATTAATGATCCCCAGGCTATCGGTCAGGTGAAACAATCCCTTTCCATAGGTAGCAAACCAAATTTCCTTTTTCGATGAGATCAGGATATCCCTGATTTCAGCACCGACAAATGCCATATACTCCTGTTCACCACTGGTTTGATGGATTTTCAGCAGGATTCCGGATGCAGTTCCAATAAGCAATTCTTCATTCGAGTATTCGCTCATGGAAGTAATGCTTTGGATATTCAAAGAATCTGAAAGGGGCACAAGTGATTTATTAAAACCATCTGTTTTAAACAATCCTCCGCTTGTTCCCAGGTAGAGAAACCCCCCAGAACCATAAAGTATACTTTTAAACTCCAGATTACCGAAATCACTGGACGAGAATAAATCTTTGTAAATCCATTCCTGGCTGTAAATCGCAAGAAAATTATTAAGGGTAAGTATAAATGGAATCAGGTAGCGGATCAATCGCACAAAAGCATTCGAATATCTTAATTTCTGATTCACCAAAGCAAAAATATGAATTCTGGCTGGAAAACATGACTTTTCTTACCTGAGTCCAAGTCTTTTTTTTCTATTTTGGTTTGTTTAATCAATCCACAACAGGCCATGCAGAAAATGATGTTACTGGGAGACGAGGCCATTGCCCAGGCTGCCCTGGATGCTGGTATTTCAGGTATATATGCTTACCCGGGAACGCCCTCTACAGAAATCACAGAATATGTCCAGAAATCCAGTTTTGCCAGGGAAGGAAAAGTACACAGTGATTGGTCGGCCAATGAAAAAACGGCCATGGAGGCCGCACTGGGTATGTCATATGCCGGTAAGCGTTCAATGGTTTGTATGAAACATGTTGGCTTGAATGTAGCTGCCGACCCATTTATGAACGCCGCTATCACGGGGGTGAATGGAGGAATGGTCGTAGCCGTGGCAGATGATCCTTCCATGCATTCCTCTCAGAATGAACAGGACTCACGCATCTTTGGAAAGTTCGCCATGATCCCTGTTTTTGAACCCGCAGACCAGCAGGAAACTTATGATATGACTTATCATGCCTTTGAATTGTCAGAGCGGTACAAGATCCCTGTAATGCTCAGGCTAACCACCAGGCTGGCTCATTCCCGTTCCGGAGTAAACAGGTCGGAGGTCATGGACCAGAAACCACTTATCCTGCCTGATAATCCAAACCAGTTTATTTTACTGCCCAGCCTTGCCCGTAAAAGTTACCAGACCCTGCTAAAAAACCAGGATGTTTTCGAATCGGCAGCAGAACAAAGCATCTTTAATATATTCTTTGATGGAAATGACAGGTCTGTTGGGATTATTGTATGCGGACTGGCATATAATTACCTGATTGAAAACTTTAAAGATCATATTGTACCGCATCCTGTTCTGAAAATTTCCCAATACCCCCTTCCACGGAAAAAGCTGGCAGCATTGTACGATATGTGTGAGTCAATCCTGGTCATAGAGGAGGGTTATCCCCTGGTCGAAGAATTACTGGCTGGGATACTGGGACTTGGAAAAAAGGTTCGCGGCAGGCTGGACGGGACATTGCCCCGTGCCGGGGAACTTAATCCCGACCTGGTCGGTATGGCTTTTGGTCTCAGATCAAAAAAAATCTACGAAATCCCGGATATTGTAGCCAACAGGCCCCCGGCACTCTGCAAGGGCTGCAGCCACTCGGATGTATATATGGCATTGAATGAAGTCATGAAGCCAATTGGTGAAGGAAAGGTTTTTTCAGACATCGGTTGTTATACCCTGGGGGCATTGCCTCCCTACAATGCCATTTATACCTGCGTTGATATGGGGGCATCCATAACCATGGCCAAGGGTGCGGCTGACGCGGGACTGATACCTGCGGTGTGTGTGATAGGTGATTCAACCTTCACTCATTCCGGGATGACTGGCTTACTGGATGCTGTGCTGCAGCATTCACCGATCACCGTTATAATCTCTGATAATTCTACAACGGCCATGACTGGGGGACAGACATCCCATGCCACCGGGCGCATAGAAACGATCTGTGAAGGTGTAGGTGTGCCAGCAGAACATATCCGGACCCTGAATCCCTTGAAGAAATTTCATGGAGAAAATGTGAATATACTCAGGGAGGAGATTGTTTACGATGGAGTGTCGGTGATCATTGCCCAGCGGGAGTGCATACAGACAGTAACCAGGAAAAGAAAGGAAGCCCGCAAGGAAGTCCCGCAGTAAACCAGCAAACCTAATAATGAAATACAATAAACAAAATGAAAGCTGATATAATACTGGCCGGGGTGGGAGGACAGGGTATTTTATCCATCGCGGCATCCATTGGCATGGCAGCACTGGACAATCAATTATATATCAAGCAGGCAGAGGTGCATGGCATGAGCCAGCGCGGAGGCGCAGTACAATCCAATCTCCGGATATCTGACAGTCCCATTGCCTCAGATCTGATCCCTCTGGGAAATGCCGACCTTATTCTCTCGGTTGAACCCATGGAATCCCTGCGGTATATGCCCTACCTTTCCTCCTATGGATGGCTTGTTACCAACTCAAATCCCTATCAGAATATCCCTGACTACCCGGACATGGAAGCCATAGAAGAACAAATTGCCGTTCATCCAAATCATGTCCTTCTGGATGCTGATAAAATAGCATTAGATCTGGGATCCAGAAAAGTATCCAATATGGTCATCCTGGGTGCTGCCACGCCATTTATCCAGATCCCTTATGAACATTTTGAAAGCGGTATCAGGGCCATTTTCGGCAGGAAAGGGGAGGAGATGGTGCTGCTGAACCTGGAGGCTCTCCGAAAGGGCAAAGAAATAACAGAGGGCAGGAGCTAATCAACCAGGATGCCCTCCTGACTTAGGAGGGTCCATCCGGATGCCCAGTTGTATGTGCCAAATGCTCCCTGGTAACCCACCTGGTCAAACCAATCATCTGGATATGGGGCCAGTCCAGTGAAACGATAATTGCTGGATACCAGTTTATATATCCCACCAGTGTATATTAGTCCGGGGTCTTCCACCTTGTTTTTCTCAGAGCTAAAGTGTTCCCTGATCCTGGAATTTTGTTCCTCCAGATCTATCCCAGCACTTTCAGCATACACTTCGAATATGGCTGAGGTATCATTATATGCCACATCATAGAATATGTTGCCTTTCAACTGCAAGCGATCTGCCTCGAATTGACCATAGCTGTCTTCGAGATCCGGCTTGTATTCAACGCTTATACCAAATTGCTGGTTCAGCAGGATGGAGTTGGCCAGCCATCCACCGGCATTCCTGCTGTAGGTTACCTGGTTAGACTCACTGTCCATCCCACTACCCACCAGGGTAAGGTTGAAAAGGAGTGGTGTTGAGAGGGGGCGTCCATTTTCCGGAAAAGATCCTCCATTGGCCTCCAATAACCGGTTTCCTCTCTGATTGTCATGGATTCCCACCCAGAATTGTCCTTTCCCACGGTATCCTTCATCGTAATCAAAGGCATCATCATCACAGAGCGATGCAATGAGGTATTTTGCATTTATCGTACCTCCAAAGAACTCAAAACCGTCATCGGCATTTGAAATGACTTCTATGTGATCCACAATCGTCTCACTGCCAACCCCGCCCAGGCTGAGGCCGTTGATCTCATTACCATCCCCTATATTGGTCCCGGCATGCCGTATGGAAACATACCTGAAAATACCTGAGTAATCATTATCGCTTAGGCCGCCATAGGTGGCCCTTGGCTCACTCAGGGGTATGCCTTCGATATGGTTTTCACCATAAAGATTATTCAACCTGGCTTCACCAAGAATAATAACCCCTCCCCACAAACCCTTGGCTTCAATTGGAACGGATCCCTTTAAGTCATCGTTTTCGGTGGTAAAGATAATTGGCTCCGCAGCGGTACCGTCAGCCATGATTGTGCCTCCCCTGGTTACTATGAGCGCGCTGGCCGCACTTCCCTGGCCAGTTTTTGCACGTATCACTGTGCCTGGTTCAATGGTCAGTGTTTGTCCATCATTTACAAATACCAATCCTTCCAATAAATAATTCATGTCTTTTCTCCAGGTAGTGGTGCCAGTCCCGCCACCATTGTCCCTGATCGATTCTACATGATCCACTTCATAATCACTTTTCCGGCAACTGTCAGCAGCAATTACCAGCAGTATGATCAATAGTAGTGCTGAGACATTTTGTTTAGGGTTGTATATTTCTTTTGAGATAGGCATTGCTGCGGAATTAGAGGTTTATTTCAAGGTTAATAAAGATATAAGATAAATTTCCCATATTGGCAGCAAATGGTACCCAGTCCTGATAGTTCAGGGCCAGCTTCACCTGTTCAATCGGTTGGAACTGAACCCCTGCAATGATTGCAGAACCATCATTTACCAGGTTCCATGGCTGTGTATACCCCTGAGGTGTATTGGATGATAATCTATCATATCTGCCAAAGATTTCAAACCTCTTAGCTATAGCATAAGACAAATAAAATGAAAGTCCGGTCTGATTGTGGTCCTGATCGAAATCTCTGTTTCCCTTCAGGTTGTATTCTGCGCCTGCGGTTATTTTCTTGTGTTGGTATGCAGCAAAGGTTGAAAGTGTTGATTGCCAGACTTCCTGCTCAATGAAATCATAGTATATCCTCAATTGTATGCGACTGATCGGGAAATATGAAACAGCGCCGCTGTATTTGAATGCATTGTCATTCTGCAGGTTCTGATAGCCTTCCCCGTTCATCACACTGGCATCGAATGCCAGGTTTTTAAATGGAGCAAAAATAACCGTAGTACCAAGGTCTGCTTTTGGTCCGAACCTGTATTCATCTTGAAAAGACCTATAAATATATCGGTGTTTCCAGTATTTCTCCTGCCGCCTATAATGTTCCGTATCAATGATCCCACCCCGTATGGTCCATTTTTCCTTTTCCCAATAAAGGGCAGCCGTTTTGAAGTAAGCATACCGGCGGAGCCTTGCAAACTCGGAAATTTCTTCTGGACTTCCTATATCTACTTTTATTTCTGTTGTAAAATGTTCACTGAGTCTGTATTTATAACCCAGGTATGCCCTTCTTACTTCGAATGCTTTTGAAGGATTTGTTTTTGTGAGTCCCGAATGAACATTGGCAAAGATCCTAACAATTGGATCCCCATTAGGTACAAACTTTTTATCAGTGTCATCCTGGGCGGAAATAAAATTGCAGGATAAAATTAAGGCACAGATAATCAGGTGCTTATTCATTTTTTTCAGGTTTGAATGTAGAAATCAATAATAGTAATTATTCAACAAGGGATACCTATGAACAGATTGAATTAAGACAAACTTTACAATAAAATAAGATAAAAATTACATTGTTGTATTATTTAGATAAAATATTGGGCTAGTTTTATGTGGAAAATAAAGCCAAAATTCCCTGGGATGGAAATCGAAACCAATATGTATAAAATCCTGATCGTAGATGATGAACCCGATATACTGGAATTCATTAACTATAACTTGAAAAAAGAGGGATTCAAAGTATACCAGGCCCGCAGCGGCAGGGAAGCCATAGCAATTGCCGTTGAACAAATACCCGACCTGATCCTGCTTGATATTATGTTACCCGAGATGGATGGAATTGAAACCTGTGAAGAAATCAGAAAAATACCATCGCTTTTTCATACCACTATTGCATTTCTGACTGCCAGGGGAGAGGACTATTCGCAAATTGCCGGTTTTGAGGCTGGTGGTGATGATTATATAACGAAACCGATCAAGCCAAAGGTCCTGATTAGCAGAATAAAGGCCCTGCTCAAAAGAAGTCATGCACCACTCCCGAATAAAGATAAAAAGTCTGGTAGCAAGTCTCATGATATTTATATGGACAGGGAAAGGTTTATCGTCGTAAAAAAGGGAAAGGAACTTGAACTGCCGAAGAAGGAATTTGAATTACTTAATCTACTGATTTCCAAACCTGGCAAGGTCTTTACCCGAGAGGAAATATTCCAGACGGTATGGGGTGATAAGATCATTGTTGGTGACCGTACCATCGATGTACATATCCGAAAATTAAGGGAAAAGATCGGCGATGAGTTTATTCATACTGTAAAAGGAGTGGGCTACAAGTTCACTAATTGACTGAAGGGGTCTCGAAAACCTTATTACCATTTTCATTATTGTATTCCACAAAATCCCGTTGAGCTTTGAGCAGGTTGATGGTATAAAGTACCAGGTTTTTTGATTCTGTAAGGGTATTTAGGTAAATGGTACTGCTTTTCATTCCAGTTTCCTTATTCTTAATCCTTTTCAGTTGTCTCTTTTTCAATTTCGTGAAAGTATCCAGCAGAGATGATTGCCTTGAGATCACTTTGTCAAGGGCACTGTACTCCTTGTTTTTAATAATTTTAATAACATCTGTAAAGAAATCATTTATGAGTTGCGCAGTATCTCTCAATTCTGTTTGTTGATCCTTGATAAGGGTAGGATGATTATTGTTTATATATTCAAAGACAGGGTCGGCTATGAAGGTCAGGCAATGAGCCGTCTCACGGAGGTAATCCAGCACCTGCACATAGTGGTGTCCTGATTCAACATCATCTTCCTGTAATTTGGAGATGGTTTGGAATATATTATCCTTAAGGATCTTTATCTCTTTGTTGAGGGATTTGATGGCTTTCACCGTTTGCTTCATGACGGGACGTTTCAAGTCTATTATCCCGTTAACCGAATTTGAATATAGGATGGATACCTGGGACAATGTTTTGTAGACAGACTTGGTGCAACTTTTCTGTACATTATCCCCGTTGACTTCCAGTCCATCAACTTCACCCACACCTTCATTATGCTTCCGTTCTGCATCCCGCTTCCTGTGGAGACTATAGGACTTGACAAAGAAGAAAATGATCAGGATCAGTAATCCGATTACTGCAAATACCTGTCCCCAGCTGATCAGTAAAGCAAGCAGGAAAGCAGCTGTAAACGCACAGAAGGCAGTGAAAAACCATCCTCCGATTACGGTAACGACACCGGATACCCTGAATACTGCACTTTCCCTTCCCCAGGCACCATCAGCCAGGGATGTCCCCATGGCCACCATGAATGTCACATAAGTGGTGGACAAAGGAAGTTTCAAGGATGTACCCAGCGAGATCAGTGCACTTGCCACTACCAGGTTTACAGAAGCCCTGACAAGGTCAAAAGACAGGTTCTTATCCTTTTTTACATCTTTTAATTGCTCACGGTTAAATCTACTTCTCAGAAAACTTGTAATGGTCTTTGGGATCAGTGCGTTAATGAAATTCGAAAATCCAATACTAGCACGGACAATGCCACGGGCCATTCCAAAAGATTCAAATCTTTCATATCCTTCATCCTGCCTGCTTAGATCTATGGTTGTTGCAGACACTGATTGCGCCTTTTTTGATGTCCAGAGTGCAAATACCATTATAGCCCCTGCTATGAGCAGGAATAAGGTGGGTGTTTTTACTGGCTCGGCCAGGGCTGTCATGGCAAACCCGGATGCATTCGTTACACCTGAAGCCTGAAACTCCCTGAAAGATTCAAGGCCGGCCAGCGGTACCCCAATAAAGTTTACCAGATCATTTCCTGCAAAAGCCATGGCAAGTGCGAATGTCCCTATCAGTACGATAAACTTCAGTATATTCAGGCGGAATATTAATTGCAGCAATTGCAGCAGGACCGTCCATCCCACAAAACTTACTCCAAGGATCAGTAAAGAATTATCCATGATCCAGGCTACTGTTTCCTTTGTCAGGAAGGAGGAGCCTTTGGCGCCCTTAATCAAAATGAAAAAAGTGATGGCAGTTATGGCAATGCCTCCCCATAGGGCTCCGAAATATCTGATATTCTTCTTGAAATTGAACGAAAACATCACCCGTACCAGGTATTGTATTACCAGGCCAACCGTGAAGGCTATCACTACTGACAGAAGGATGGCTGTTATCATTAACAAAGCTGATGAAGTATTAATATACAGGCTCATGTCTGCCACAGTGGATCCCGCAGCATGTACCTTTAGGAGAGAAATCGCTACGGCGGCTCCTAGGAGCTCAAAAACAATGGATACAGTAGTAGAAGTTGGAAGGGCAAAAGTATTGAAGAAATCAAGCAGGATGATATCTGTCATCATGACTGCAAGGAAAATGATCATAATCTCATTGAAAAAGAACTGATCAGGATGGAAGATCCCCTTTCTTGCCACTTCCATCATGCCGCTTGAGAAAGTCGCTCCAAACACAATGCCCGCGGCAGCAATGATCATGATGATGATAAAAGGTGCGGCTTTCGATCCGATGGCAGAATTTAGGAAGTTTACTGCGTCATTACTTACGCCAACCACCAGATCCGAGACTGCTAATACGATGAGAATGATTACGATTAGCAGGAAGAATGTTTCCATCAATGAAAATTCTTATGTATATGATGAACAAAGTTAGCTTTTCGGACCAATATTGCTTTAAGTGAATGTTAACTTTATGTTAAGCCGGGGTTAAAAAAAAAGGAGGCGAATGGCCTCCTTTTTGTGTATTTTACCTCTGATAATTCCTGTCACTGTCTGGTTCTGACAGTCGTTTTTTCGTTAATCCAGCATCCAACAGTATATTCCTTACCTGCTTCGTAGCCGTAAAAAAATGCATCCTCTACATTGGGAAAATAGGCTTTGTATTTGGCTATTAATTCATTGGCTTCAGCACTGCATTCCGTATCAGCAGATTTTGCCTGCTGGAATTTGTCAACCGCTGCCCAGAATACTGTGGTCTTTTCAAAATCATTCTCCCCGCAATTATCACTGCTCGATGCGTAGAGGTTGCCAATGAGGATATATGGCTGTCCCCAGCCGGGTTTATTTTCAATGGCTTTCCTGGCATTCGATCGTGCATTGGTAAGATCATCATATTTACTGAACTGTATCAGTCCCAATTCATAATGATACTGTGCTTTTTGTTCAGCATCAGCATCACCATCTATAGCCTCTTGATAATAGTCAATTGACTTGGCATAATCCTCATTTTTGTAGAAGAGTTTTGCCAGGTTATAAGCGGCCTGTGAGGATGGTTCTATTTTGTAAAGATTTTCTGAGGTGTTGGCAAAAAGTTCAGTATCCTCACAATCCTGGCTGGCAAGCAGGCTGGTGATCCTTTTTAAGAACTCTGGGTCCTCTGGAGTCTCTTCAAATTTGGGTGTAAAAATCTTGACAAGCGTTTCACAATCCGCTGCCCCGCTGTTGGCAAATATGGCTTCGATATTTTGCAATGCAGTCTTTGCCCTCTCAACATTCTTACCGGATTTTACGTGGGCATTTTCTACTTCTGCTGACATAAGGTAATTATCTACCAGTTCTTTACTATCCATTTCACCCTGTTTAAAGAGAACGTTGGATGTTTGTATCAAAGCCAGCATTACCGCATCTTCCGTTTTATTTTTTCCAAGATTTGCAGACTCTTTCAGGTATTCATATGCACGCTGGACCTGTGAATTATCATACCTGAGAAGGTCAAGCCCCTTTCTGCCAAGTACCAATCCTTCTTGCCCGAAATGCTCAATCCGTCTGTCGTAAATCAACATCAATGTATCAAGTGCCGATGCCTTTAATGCCGGATCCTTCTGTTTGGCAACCCTGGCACGGTAGATCTTGATACCATACAAATAGATGTTCTTGCTGGAAGCAGGGCAATCATTAAAAACCAATTGCCAGGAAGGAAAAGCATGATCCAGCAGGTCAATTTTCATAAATTCACTCATGGTGGAAAGGTTGTTGGCACAATCGGTTCTAGAAGCGCTGTCTGTCCCATATTTGGGATTATCCTGTATGTTAGCAGGTTGCGCCTGGGTAATATACAGCCCAAGACTGGCGGTAAACACTGTGAACAAAATAATTTTCTTCATAATAATACTCTTATCGTGTTGAATTGGGATATGTTGACGAAAATAATAAAATAAAGCATTATAATAACAGTATATGCAAAAATCATCCCAAAAATTTAAAAACTATATTTCGTTGACTAATTGTCCATTCCAGGATGACCTCACAGCCTAATAATTTTCAATTTATCATATTAATTTTTTACTTTTATAAAAAAGTGGCAGTGTAAAGATAAGCGCTCTGGTGGTACGAAGATAATAATGAACCAAATTTCAGTCCTATGAAAATAGTTAAGACCATTGTTATCGTTCTTCTCATTCTATGTCTGTTACCTATTGCAAGCTGGTTGATCTGGAATATCAAACAGAGTAAACCAATCAATATCCTGGTATTGAATAAAACGGTCCTCGGACTTGAAAGAAAGGAGCATAGCGCCATCTTCTGGTTGCTACTAAATGATAAATTTGTTAAAGATGATAATAAGGTTTACCGGATGGAAAAAGACTACTATGGTTTTCATCCTATAAAGCCATTAAAATCAAGAAAATACGAAGTTAAAAGGATCAAGCTTGAAGAAATCAATGACCTACTGTCTAATTATGATATGGCTTACTATTCCGATACCTACGGTGTATTTTTTAATGAATGGTACAGGAGACAATCCGGCCAGGGCAAAGGGACCTTGATCGAAGGCGGACTGAATAATAATGACTACCTGTTTATCAAAGGATTACATGATCAGGGCAAGTTATTGATCGCCGAATACAATTTTATTGCTCCACCCACCATACAGCTGGTCAGAAAAAAAGCAGAGGAAATGCTGGGTATGAAGTGGACAAACTGGACAGGTTGGTATATCAATGAACTTGATCCATCCAGAACAAAAGACTTACCGGATTGGATTGTTGCTATTTACAAAAAAAGAAATGATGGGGAGTGGCCATATACAGGAGAAGGGATTGTCCTGGTGAATGAACCGGCGCAGCAGGTAGCTGTGCTACAGGCAGATAAACATCTTGAAAATGGCGTTCCTGAGATCCAGACAACGGGATATGGTCTGGAATCCTATGGTCTGCCTGAAGCTGTACATTATCCTGGTCGCTTTGATATTATGGATGAGCTCTCAAATAAGGTAATTGCAGAATACAAATTTCATGTTAATATAGAAGGCAAGGCTGTGCTTGATGAATTTAATCTTCCATCAAGATTCCCTGCTATATTTGAATCGAATACCAGTTCACCATTTCTTTATCTGGCAGGAGACTATTCAGATTATCCTGTTCGGATGTGGACAGCTAAATTGCAGGGAATCAGAACTTTTGAAAAGATCTTTTACACAAACAAGGAGAATAGTACCTCGAAATTTTATTGGACATATTATGTGCCACTTCTCTCCCAGGTACTAACCAATTACCAGACCAGCCTCACCAAGTAGATTCATTAAATGGAACTAAAACTTGCGCTTATTCAGCCCGATATCATATGGGAGGATATTGATGCCAATCTTGAAGCCTTATCAAAAAAAATTGAAGGTATTGCAGAAAATGTGGATGCTATCATCCTTCCTGAATTATTTGCTACTGGATTCACGATGAAAAGCAGGGAACTGGCGGAAGGTATGGATGGAAAGTCTGTATCATGGATGAGGATAAACTCGGACAGATATAACTGTGTCGTGGCCGGAAGTTTAATCATCGCGGATCAAGACAGCTATTATAACCGCTTTATCTGGATGGAGACCGGAGGCAGGATTACCAAGTATGATAAGAGACACCTGTTTAGTATCGGTGGAGAGGATAAACATTATACGCCTGGTGAATCAAAAGCGATCATAGAAATTAATACATTCCGGATCAGGCCCCAGGTTTGCTACGACCTGAGATTTCCTGTCTGGAGCAGGAATACCGGGGACTATGACCTGCTTTTGTATGTGGCCAACTGGCCAGCTGTCAGAAGAGATGTCTGGATCTCACTCCTGAAGGCCAGAGCTATTGAGAACCAATCATATGTGATTGGTGTAAACAGGGTAGGTAGAGACGGTATGGAGATTGAATATGCAGGCGATAGCCTGGTCTATAATGCAAAAGGCCAGATCATTACCTCCCTTCCTGTTAGAGAGGAGGGTATCCAGATTGTTCATCTTTCACTGCAGAACCTCAGGGATTTCAGGCAAAAATTCCCTGTGTGGAAAGATGCAGATGAATTTGAGATAAGGGATTAATTGGATTTGCTATGGCAATCCGGATCTGAACAATCCTTACAACTGTCAGGTGAATGTACATGTCCATGATTTAACTCGTCCTCAGATGCTTCTCGGATCTCAACGACCTTACCGCTGAAGTGAAGATCATTACCTGCCAGGGGATGGTTGAAATCCATAGTAACGATTTCCTCATCAAATTTGATTACAACACCGTTCAAACGGTTCCCAGACTGGTCAAGCATGGGAATATGATTGCCAACTTTTAAAATCTCACGGTCAATCTCTCCATCCACGGCAAAAGCTTGTAATGGGACATCAACGATGGCATCATCTACCACTGGCCCATAAGCATCAGTAGAAACCAGGTCAAAATCGAAGCCATCATCCAGTTTCAATCCATTCAGGTTTTCCTCAAATTTTGGCAACAGGTTACCGGTACCGAAAAGAAACATTAGGGGTGAATCAGCACCCACAGTTTCAACAGTTTCTCCTTCAACCTTCAACTCATATGAGAGTGATACAACTTTATTCTTTTCTACGATCATCAGAAATTTGAAATGATTGGTGAATTATTAATAAACCCACAAAGTAAAACCATCCCGAAGGAATATCAAAACCGATACTTGTTAAAAACTATATAAAATATTGCTAGAAATTAAAACCTATCCGAAATATGGGATTACTATATGGTGAACTGGCGGTTTCATTTAGGTTCCATAGGACCATGAAAAGAAATCCTCCCCGCCGGCCTATGGGCTGAAAGACCCCACCGCCAATCAGTATAGAGTTGAGAAAAAATCTTCCCTCTGCATCGGGAGGAGCACCGATTTCAAAATATTTACTTTCAAGGCTAAGTATTTCATATTCAGCATGTCCGAAAATTCCGAAATTAAGTCCCAGCCCCATTGCCTCACTCAGGTCCTTAATCACCATATACCTGGCAAAGGCTGTTCCACCGTAGATATGCGTCTCATAGGGAACAAATCCAGGATAATCACTTTTAAAGTATTCATACTTGATCCCGGGTCCAACAGCCAGCCTTGGGGTCAAATATATACCGGCAAGTGGTGAAATCTCAATATTGGTCACAGTTCCAAACTGCAGTCCGAAGTTACCACCAAAAAAGATCCTGTCCCTTAATGGAGGTTTTTCTTCCCACTGTGCCTGTAAAAGGCTGACAGATAATGCCAGCAGCAATACTATAATAATTCCAAACCTATCTATGCCTCTCATCTCCTGCTATTGTTTCAGAAGTCAAAATTAGAAAATTCCCCGATTAATTGTATTTTGTTATTCTGAGGTAAAATAAAAACATGGAATTATGAATATTATTGTTACGGGTGCAAGCAGGGGTATTGGATATGAACTGGTCAGGCTGCTGGCAGGGGACAGCAAGCACCAGATACTGGCTGTATCAAGGAATCAGGTGGGACTGGAAAAGTTGAGGCAGGATTGTGAAGGACTGCCCGGAAAACCATTAATACAGCCATTTGACCTCGAGAGGCTTGAGGACATTCCAAGCAGGTTCATACCGGAGGTGAAGCAACATTTTAATGCCCTGGACATCCTGGTGAATAATGCAGGTCTGCTGGTGAATAAACCATTTGAAAAGCTTAACCTGGAGGATCTTACGCGCAGCCTGGGGGTAAATTACCTGGCACCAGTAGTTTTAATACAGGGGCTCCTGCCACTGCTTCTGAAGGCTCAAAAGCCTCATGTGATCAATATCAGTAGTATGGGAGGGGTGCAGGGAAGCACCAAGTTTCCCGGATTATCTTCATATAGCTCATCGAAGGCAGCCTTGGGTGTAATGACGGAATGTTTGGCGGCCGAATTCAAGGATAGCCCTATACGATTTAATACGCTGGCCCTTGGTGCAGTGCAAACGGAGATGCTTGCAGCCGCTTTCCCAGGTTATATGGCTCCTTTGAGTCCTGTTGAAATGGCAGCTTTTATAAAGGATTTTGCTATTAACGGCGGGCATTATTTTAATGGCAAAATCATTCCCGTCTCCCTTTCAACCCCCTAGTTTCCCTGGTCAGGAATCTCTCCATTCACCATGTTTTCAGGGGTATAATCTTTGGGAATGATCTCTCCTTTTAGCACACGAAGTCCATTCATGGCCAGGGCATGCATCTCATCTTCTCCGGGGTAAATGACCACAGGTGCTATGTAGGAGACCATTTTCTTGATATACTCGTCCACCATGGGATTATTGGCTATGCCACCGGTAAGTATGATGGCATCTACATCTCCATGCAGAACGGTGGACATGGCACCTATCTCTTTGGCCACCTGGTAGGACATGGCATCCTGTATCAGGCGCGCCTTTTCATCTCCTCCATCCGCCATAAGTTCGATCTCATAAGCATTGTTCGTCTTGAAATAGGCTACATAACCCCCTTCACCGTTGATCATTTTTTTTACATCATCATAAGGTATATCATCCTCATAGCAAAGGCGTACCAGAGCTCCAACCGGCAGGGTCCCAGTGCGTTCCGGAGAAAAGGGCCCTTCTCCATCAAGGGCCTGATTGACATCGATTACTCGGCCCTGCTTATGGGCTCCGACGGATATACCCCCGCCCAGATGGGCAATGATCAGATTGAGATCTTCATATTTCTTATTCAGTAGCCTGGCATAGGACCGGGCTGTAGCCTTTTGATTAAGTGCGTGAAAAATGGACAAACGGTGGAACTTTGGATGCCCCGAGATCCTTGCTACATCTTCCAGTTCGTCAACCACAACAGGATCGGCGATATAGGCATTCGCATTTGGCAGGGTTTGTGCAATGGAATCCGCGATCAATCCCCCCAGGTTGCTGGCATGTTCTCCCAGGATACCTGTCTGCAGATCCTTTTTCATTGCCTCATTTATATTGTAGGTGCCCGATTTTATGGGCTTTATGAGTCCGCCTCTGCCAACTATGGCCCTGATCATTTCCAGTTCAATATGTGCATTCTTAAGTTCTTCCAGGATGATGTTCCTTCGATACTCAAACTGATCTGAAATTTTTGCGAATTGTTTGAGGTCCTGCAGTTTATGAGGAATGCTTTTCAGAAAAATGATCGTGGTATTTACATAGACCGCGACTTTGGTTGATGTAGAGCCGGGATTGATAGCGAGGATATGATGATATGCCATGATTAAGCTGGTTTTTTCGAAAATAAGGCTTTTTCCGTAAATATTATAAAGGTATTGATATGGTATATAGCAGTTTATCTGAGCACCGCAGCCAGGGCTATGGACATCAGCTTGCTTATCTCGGAATCTGCCCTGCTGGTCAGGACAATAGGTACGCTGGCTCCCATGATTACGGCAGCAGATATACTGTTTGCTAGAAAAACCAGGGTCTTGTAGAGGATGTTCCCGCTATTAAGATCCGGGCATAGTAAAATGTCAGCATCACCAGCGACCGGGCTACTGATGCCCTTAAGTTGTGCAGCCTCCCGGGAGACTGCATTATCCATAGCAAGTGGTCCATATACCAGGCAACCTTTGATTATGCCGCTCAAATTCATCTCTTTCAGATCCCGGGCATCTAGGGTGGAGGGTATCTTGAGATTGACAGTTTCAATAGGTCCAAGAATGGCCACTTTGGGTTCTTTGATGCCAATCCCATGAAACAATTCTACAGCATTCGCAATAATACCTGCTTTCTCCTCCAGGCTGGGATAAACATTCATGGCGGCATCTGTTACCGCAATGAGTTTGTGATAGGAGGGTACCTCAAAAATGGCTGCATGACTAAGCAATTCATTCTTTCTGAGTCCCTTATTCTTATCTAATACAGCCTTCAGTAGAGGTGCCGTAGAGACAAGCCCTTTCATCAAAATGCTGGCTTCACCCCGGCGGATCATATCAATGGCCAGCTCACAGCTTTTACCGGGATCTTTTTCATCTATGAGGGGAATATCGAATGGTTCCAGCTCATTCTCACTGCATAATTCAAGGATCTTGTCCGAATCGCCTATAAGGATGGGATCGATGATATCTTCCGCCTCTGCATATAAAACAGCCTGAAGAACATGCAGGTCCTCTGCGGCAGCAACGACCAGTTTCTTTGAGGTTTGTTTTTTGGCGATCTCCAGGATTTCTGAAAGATGCCTGAAGGTATTATGTCCTTCTCCGGTCATTTGATACCCTCAATAATCCTGGCAGTATCTTCAGCAATCACAAGTTCTTCATTGGTTGGTATAACCATCACTTTCACGGGAGAACTATCCTTGCTAATGATGGCTTCCGCCCCCCTGGTAGATTCATTTTTCTCATTGTCGAATTCAATGCCAGCAAATTCAAGTCCCTTGCAGATCTCTTCTCGCGAATCGGGAGCATTTTCACCAATGCCACCAGTAAACACAATGGCATCTGCACCACCCATGGCGGCCATGTAAGCTCCGATATACTTTCTGATGCGGTAATGATACATCTTTAATCCCAATGCTGCGCGTTCATTGTTATCCTCAAATGCCGCCTTCTCAATCTCTCTCATATCAGAGGAGACGCCCGTTATTCCGACCATACCGCTATGCTTGTTGATAAGCGTATTGGCAGCCTGAACCCCAATCTCCTCTTTGCTCATGATATATGTCAGTACACCCAGGTCAAGATCACCCGTTCGGGTTCCCATGATGAGCCCCTCTACCGGTGTTAACCCCATGGAGGTGTCCAGGGATCCACCATCCTTGATGGCAGTGATAGAGGCACCATTGCCCAGGTGACATGTGATAAGCTTCAGTTTTTTCAGATAAGTATTCAGTATTTTAGCAGCCCTGTTGGATACAAAACGGTGGGAGGAGCCATGAAATCCATACCTTCTGATACCATATTTAGAATACAATGAATAGGGTATGGCATACATGTATGTATAATCTGGCATGGTCTGGTGGAAAGCTGTGTCGAAGGTGGCTACCTGAGGAACATTCGGCAACAGGGCTTGCATTGCATAAATACCTTTCAGGTTAGGTGGATTGTGAAGAGGAGCGAGGTCTACACATTCTTTTATTCCAGCCATTACATGCTCATTGATTAATGCTGAAGAATGGAATTTTTCACCTCCGTGAACTACCCTGTGTCCAACAGCATGTATTTCGTCAAAACTCTTGATGCTGCCCCGTTTTCTACTGATCAATATGCCCAACATGTATTCAATACCAATCTGGTGGTCAACGATTTCACCTTCCAGTCTTACTTTGTCGCCATCTTTTCTTTCATGCTTGATATAGGATCCATGCAATCCGATCTTATCCACTTGACCCTTGGCAATTACCTCGTGCTTTGTCATATCAAAAAGCTGGTACTTAATGGAGGAACTGCCGCAGTTAATTACAATAATATTCATGCTCTTGCTTAAGTTTTGCGATTAATACTAGATATAATCAGTGGTTGTAATAGCCTGGCTTATGATTTTGTGATTTTCATATTTATAGAACCCCATGCCCACCTTTCTCCCAAGATGATTCGCCCTTACCATCCGTTTCAAAATAGGAGAGGGTTTAAACTTCTGCTCACCATATTCAAAATATAGATTGTCCATCCATTTCTGCACTTTGTCCAGTCCCACACGGTCCGCCAGCTCAAAGGGTCCAAGTTGCAGACCATATCCCGATTTCATGGTGTCGTCAATGCAGTTGATAGAGGCCACACCTTCCATCAATATTTCACAGGCCTCATTGATCAGGGTTACGATCAGCCGGGTACTAATGTTGCCCAGGGATTCGTTCAATGTGATCGGCCTTTTATCCAGCATTTTAATAAAACGTATGGCAAAATCATAGGATTCATCATTGGTGTCAAGTCCTCTTATCACCTCAACAATCCCAACTTTTGAAACAGGGGTGATAAAATTAAATCCAACTGCTCTTTCGGGATGGTTCAGGGCAGATGCCAGGTCACTGATCATCAAGGTTGCATTGTTTGAAGCAATGACTGTTTTGGTATCTATAATGGCTTCCAATTTTCGAAAGACTTCCTTTCTGTCTAACAGGGAAGTCCCACGCCCCTTCCTGTGAATGGTTTCAATAATGAGATCACATTCCCGGATATCATTAAAATCCGTACTGCCATGAATGCGGGACAAAATTGCACGTTTCTCACTGCCTGTAATACCCCATTTATTAATGGTCTCATCCAGCTGTCTGCCAATTGATTCCATGATCTCAACAATCAACTCTTCCGTTTTGTCGATAAAAACAACTTCAATTCCCTGCCGGGTTATGGCCCTGATGATCTCCTGTCCCAGTCCACCTGCTCCAATTACGCCAACTTTCTGGAGTCCTCCGTTCCTTCCAGAAACAATCTTCTTTTGTAAGCTGTAATCCGTTAATCTTTCTGACATCTTATTATTATGTGTTATTTGTTTCAAAATCATAAACCTGCAGCTTGGTTAGCCGTGATGGCGACCAGGTTGACAATATCGCTTACTGAACAGCCCCTTGAAAGGTCATTGATGGGGGCTGCCATTCCCTGCAATACGGGTCCTATGGCCTCAGCACCTGCCAGCCGCTGTACGAGCTTATATGCGATATTACCAGCATCCAGGGATGGAAAGATAAGTACATTGGCATTTCCGGCAATATCGCTCCCAGGAGCTTTCTTGGCACCAATGGAGGCTATGATTGCTGCATCTGCTTGTAAATCACCATCAATTTTTAATTCAGGGGCCATTTCCCTGGCCATACGGGTTGCGTTGACCACCTTATCGACCATTTCATGCTGGGCACTTCCCTTGGTTGAAAAACTCAACATGGCCACCCGGGGTTCAAATCCTGCTATGGCCCTGGTAGTGTTAGCTGTTGCCACAGCAATTTCTGCCAGTTCCTTATCCGTTGGATCTGGATGTACGGCACAGTCGGCAAAGACAATGATACCGTTCTCTCCATAACTGCTGTCCTTCAGGATCATAATAAAGGCCCCGGATACCACACTAATCCCGGGAAGGGTTTTTACGAACTGGAAGGCGGGTCTTAGCACATCACCCGTGGCATTCATAGCCCCTGCCACCTCTCCATCAGCATCTCCGTTCTTAATCATAAGTGTTGCTAGGTAGAGCGGGTCCTCAATAAGCTTTCCAGCTTCTTCAGCAGTCAGTCCTTTATGTTTCCTTAATTCCACCATCAGATCAACATATAGTCCTTTTCTGTCATGATCTGCTGGATCAACTATAGTGGCATTAATGATATTGGTCAAATTGAATTTGTCAGATGCTGCTTTGATGGCATCAGGATTACCGAGCAGGATGATTTGTGCGATTCCTTCACTGATGATCTCATCCGCTGCCTTCAGGGTCCTTTCTTCCAGTCCCTCAGGTAACACAATCCGCTTGTTATGACTCTTCGCTTTTAATTTAATTCCATCTAGTAAATCCATTGATAATCAAGTATTTGTAATGTCCAAAAGAATTTTTTAAAAATAGCTCAAAAAAATGGATAATAAAATCTTTGATGATATGATTTATATCATAGATATGAACACTCAACCTAACTTTTAAACACCGGTTCAGACTTCATCCATTCATACGTGAGTATATTGTAAAGGATACTATCTTTACATTCATTTTTCAATTATCATTCATGACCAATCATCAGAAAAATGCAACTGAGCAGGATCTAAAAACACTCGCTTCCCAGCTTGAGGGTGACCTTTATACAGATTTTTCCATGCGGCTGATGTATGCCACCGATGCTTCGGTTTACAGGGAAATTCCCCAGGCTGTGATCAGGCCCAGGACCATTGAGGATATTAGAAAAGTGATAAACTTTGCATCTGCCCATTGTATGACTGTCATTCCACGTGGTGCAGGGACATCCCTGGCGGGACAGGTAGTAGGGCGCGGTTTGGTGGTAGATATTTCCAGGTATATGAACCGTATCCTGGAATTTAATGCAAGTGAAAAATGGGTAAGGGTGGAACCTGGAGTAGTGTTGGATGAACTCAACCAATTCCTTGAGCCCTCTGGTCTTTTCTTTGCTCCTGAAACTTCTACCTCCAACAGGTGCATGATCGGCGGTATGGTTGGCAATAATTCTAGCGGATCACATTCATTGATTTATGGAAGTACACGTGATCACCTGCTCGAAGCGAATGCCATACTCTCAGATGGATCCCAGGTGGAATTCAGGCCACTTTACCAGGAAGGTCTTGAGCGGAAGTTGATGGGGGAAAATCTGGAAAACCAGCTCTACAGGCATATCCATAAGATCCTCTCCGATGAAAAATTAAGGAAACAGATACGTACTGAATATCCTGATCCTAACCTGATCCGCAGGAATACAGGCTATGCCATCGATACGCTATTGGACACTGATCCTTTCTCCAGGGAAACAGAACCCTTTAACTTCTGTAAACTAATCGCGGGATCAGAAGGGACCCTGGCTTTTGTTACAGAAGTAAAACTGAACCTGGTACCTTTGCCACCTGCTGAAAAGGCGCTGGTTTGTGTGCATTTTGACAACGTCGTGAATGCCATCAAGGGAAACCTCATCGCACTCAGTTTTAATCCTGGCGCTGTAGAGCTGATGGACAAGATCATTCTTGACCTGACACGTGAAAATATTACCCAATCCAGAAACCGCTTTTTTTTGAAAGGGGATCCGGGAGCCCTCCTGATCATAGAATTTGCCAGAGATAGCATCGATGAGATCAGACAGGTTCACAAAGACCTTGAAGCTGCCATGAGAAAGGAAGGTCTTGGATATCACTTTCCGCTGTTAACAGGAAATGATATCCAGCGGGTATGGTCCCTCAGAAAAGCCGGGCTCGGTATAATGGCAAACATACCGGGAGATGCAAAGCCGGTTTCTGTCATCGAAGATAACTCGGTGAATGTTAATGTGCTGGAAGACTTTATTGAAGACTTTAATAGAATAATAAAATCATATGAACTGGAATGTGTATACCATGCACATATTTCAGTCGGGGAGTTGCATTTACGCCCAGTACTGAATCTGAAAGATCCCGAGGACGTTAGGAAATTCAGGGATATAGCCAGGGATACCGCCAAGTTGACAAGGAAATACCGTGGATCACTCAGCGGGGAACATGGCGACGGAAGGGTAAGGGGAGAATTCATACCTATTATTATCGGTGAAGCGAACTATGAGGTACTGAAAGAAATAAAGCATACTTGGGACCCGGACAATGTTTTCAATGCGGGGAAGATCATTGATACACCGCCAATGGACTCCTCTCTCAGGTATTTGCCCGGAAAACCAATGCAGGAAATACAAACTGTTTTTGATTTCTCTGAGAGTGGCGGGATACAGCGGATGGCAGAGAAATGTAACGGATCTGGCGATTGTCGTAAATCTGCCCTCATCGGGGGTACTATGTGTCCAAGTTTTATGGCAACCCGCGATGAGCAGACTTCCACCCGGGCTCGTGCCAATATCCTAAGAGAATTCCTGAACAATTCCCAGAAGAAAAATCCCTTCGATCACCAGGAAATATATAATGTACTTGATCTCTGTCTCTCCTGTAAGGGCTGTAAATCGGAATGCCCGTCCAATGTAGATATGGCCAAAATGAAAGCAGAGTTCCTGCAACAGTATTACGATCTTCACAGGATTCCGGTCAGGGCATGGATCATCGCCAATATCGCAGGCATACAGAAGCTGGGGATGGCCATCCCTGGGGTGTTTAATTTTTTTATAACCCAGAAACAATTGTCGACCCTGATTAAAAAGATATTAGGATTTGCCACTGCAAGGAGCATCCCCGCGCTGGGTAGAAGGACATTGAGAAAGTGGATAGGGAAGAACCTTGACCGCCTGAACGGCGAAATAGAGCAGGTCAACGGGAAGCTTTGCTTTTTTGTAGATGAATTTACAAACTACAATGATGCAGAGGTTGGAATCAAGGCCATCAGGCTTTTACAGAGGCTTGGTTACCAGGTAGTGACAACCCACCATGAGGTGAGTGGACGAACATTTCTCAGCAAAGGCCTTTTAAGGAAAGCAAAGAATATTGCAGTGCAAAATGTCAAGGCCATGTCAGAATTGGTAAGTTCAGATGTACCACTGGTCGGACTTGAACCATCCGCCATCCTGGGATTCCGTGATGAATATCCTGAACTGGTAAATAAGGAGCTGGTTGAGGATTCCAGAAAAGTAGCCGCAAATGCCTTGACCATAGAGGAATTCCTGGATCGTGAAATAGCCAGGGGACTGATATCGAAAGACAGGTTCACCAAGGTTAAAAGGCATATTAAACTGCATGGCCACTGCCAGCAGAAAGCTGTTTCTACCACCGAATCCACATTGAAGGTCCTTTCATGGCCTGCCGGATATACAGTAGAAGAAATTCCTTCCGGTTGTTGTGGCATGGCTGGTTCATTCGGATATGAAAAGGAACATTATGACCTCTCCATGAAAGTAGGAGAACTCATACTGTTCCCAACCATCAGGAAGACTGTGGAAGGAGTATTGATTGCTGCTCCGGGAACAAGCTGCAGGCATCAGATCAAGGATGGGACAGGAAGGAGGGCATTACACCCTGCTGAGATTCTGCACGATGCACTTATCTAAACATTCAATCTTTCTCCTTCAGATTTGGCAATGATGATGGCCCCACAACTGTCACTCCAGACATTTGTTGCTGTCCGAAACATATCCAGTATCCGGTCCACCGTCAGGATTAGGCCAACCCCTTCGAGGGGAAGTCCCACAGCTGTCAGTACCACGGTGATCATCACCAGTCCCGCCATTGGAATTCCAGCTGCACCAATGGATGCCAACAGTGCTGTAACGATGATTATGAATTGCTGTATTAAGGACAGGTCAATCCCATAAGCCTGGGCGATGAATATGGCAGCCACACATTCATACAAAGCTGTACCGTCCATATTTATCGTTGCACCGAGTGGAAGGGTAAAGCTGCTGATCTTGTTTGAAACCCCAGAATTTTGTTCAACTGCCTTCATCGTAAGTGGTAATGTTGCCCCTGATGAGGAAGTTGAAAAAGCTGTAAGGAGTGGGGTGGACATATTCGACAGGTGCCTAAATGGACGGGCTTTTCCAATAAATTTTACGAGCAGGGGCAGTGTCAGCAGGAAATGGATCAGTAAAGCCAGGATCACTGTTCCCATGTATAGCCCCATCCTGGCGCCCAGGTTGGCCAGGTCATCCTGGTCAGCCACCACCTTGGCTACAATGCCAAAAACGCCAAAGGGTGTAAATTTGATTACAAACAGCGTGATCTGCATCATGACCTCAAATACAGCATTGAAGGCCTCTTTCAAGAACTTTCGATGAGGATCACTGATCCGCGTGATGAAAAATCCAAAGATGATAGCGAAGAATATAATCGAAAGCATGGCGTTGTTGTTGAATGACTGAAAGATATTGGTAGGGACAATCTCTATCAGTGTTTGTCCCAAACTCCGCTGGTTCTCCACAAGATCCTCGACGTTTTGACTGAAATTAAGGTCCGCCCCAATACCTGGTTTGATGATATTCACGAGGAAAAGTCCGGTAACAATGGCGAATGTACTGGTCAGTATATAGTAACTAATGGTCTTTAACCCAAGCCTACCCAAATTTTCACCGGTCCCGATATTCGTAACTCCTGAGATTAAAGAACTTAGTATCAATGGTATAATAATCATCTTCAGTGCTCTTAAAAAGATCACTCCCATCCAGCCTACAGCGTTGATGGCCTTGTTATAATAGGCAGCCTTATAGATTATTACTTCATATTGTTCAAAGTATTCTTCTCCAAGAACTTCAATGACAGCAGTGCTGAATTCACTTCTTGTTCCATACTGAATACCTGATAGAGTAGCCAATTGATCAATAACAGAGGATTCAATCTTGGCTCTGCCAAATTCATTTAAGGAATTCTCCCTGATCTGATATGAGGTAGGGAAGATTATGCCATAAATAACCGCTAGAAGTAAACCTATAAGGATCTGCCAGTGTAGCTGGATCTTTTTCATTTTCTTGAAAATACTGATGAATTCATAAATGTAGTAAAATCAAGTCGGGGACAAAAATCAAATTCTGCAGGGTGGAAGGGGCGGGATATTAATATCAATAAAGAGCCGAGAACAGGATATTTAGACGATTTCGAGATTTCGTCTGCAAATATCAGAAAATTTTAGCGAGTAGCTAAATAATCTCTCATTCGTAATTAATAAAAGAAAACTGTCGTCAATTGTAAATTACATTTGTCAATTATAGTGACAAATTGACATTTGTGCTTGTTACATATCTATACAACCAGGCTGATCTGATGGGGCCCTTTTAACAAGTATCAAAGAACTATTTCATCATTGACTAATATTATACTCAATATACTCTTAACCAGTTGTTTATACTATTTACTTAAAGCCATGAGTGAAGATATTGTTTACAAATGTGTGCAAGTCTCCTTTTCGACCCGTTGTTATATCATCATTTAATTGATAACCAGGTATTTAAATAGATCATTTAAACTAAAATATTAGATGTTTTGCTATGATATTACCTCATATCTGAGTGATTTAAGGCCAGAAGGGCTAAAATCTTGTTTAAAAGCTGTTTTAAAGTGATAATTTGACAAAATTAAGGGTTAAAACAGGATTTAAGGCCATAATACCCCTTTGCATCAAAAAATATTCCTTTGACATTTGTAAACAATTATTTTTTAAATTATTTCACAATTGTAATTTATATTAGTGTTACATTTGTAAATACGATATGCAGGACCAAATTCAGGAAATATTAGCGAAAGAAAGACTTAGCTCCTCCCAGTTTGCTGATAAAATTGGTGTTCAACGCTCAAGTGTTTCACATGTTCTATCTGGAAGAAATAAGCCTGGCTTCGATTTTATCCAGAAGATCCTCGCCGCCTTTCCTGAGATCAATGGTGACTGGCTTATTACCGGATCAGGTGATATTTATAAGAAAAAAACGCCCTCTGGAGACCTGTTTGAAGCTAAAAATGAGATTCAATCCCTTGATAATGAGCTGAAAATTGAAGAAAAACCAATCACCATGAATATCAAGAAACCAGAGAAAGAAGGAACTAAACTTCTCAAAAAGCGTGAGATTGAACGCGTGATAGTGTTTTATTCAGACAGGACATTCAGGGAATATGATGCCGAATCTTAATTCTGAAGCAGGGCTTTATTGATTTTCTTAACCAGCCCGGGGCCTTCATATATAAACCCTGTATAAATCTGGATAAGCGAAGCTCCAGCCCTTAATTTCTCAAGGGCATCATCAGCACTCAGGATTCCTCCTACACCAATGATGGGCAGTTTACCATCAGTTCTTTCAGAAATGTACCGGATAATTTCTGTAGAGCGCTCCCTGATAGGCTTCCCACTCAGTCCACCAAGGCCTATTCTTTCTAACTTTTCAGGAGCAGTTGAAAGTCCAGCCCTGGTGATAGTAGTATTGGTCGCTACAATACCATCCATATTAAATTCATCCACCAGCTCAAGCACATCATCTATCTGTTCCCAGTTGAGGTCCGGTGAGATCTTTACGAGGATGGGCTTTTTCTGCAGCATTTCTGCACGAATGGACGATAGGCGGAGAAGAATACCAGCCAGCTGGTCCCGGTCCTGTAAATGGCTTAAATCGCTTATGTTGGGACAACTCACATTGACAACGAAATAATCCACATAATCATACAAGGCGAGAAAGGCATCCGCATAATCTTCTACAGCTAATGCATTGGGCGTGCTGGTGTTTTTCCCGATGTTACCTCCGACTATCAACTTTGTCCGGCCTTTGTCAAGTCTTTCTGCAATTAACCCTGCACCATGGTTATTAAATCCCATTCTGTTGATCAGTGCCTTGTCTGCCGGCAAACGAAATGAGCGTGGCCTTTGATTGCCCGGCTGTCCCACAGGAGTAGCTGTCCCTACTTCCATAAATGAAAAACCAAAGGCAGCAAACTGCCCGTAGAATGTGGCATTTTTATCAAAACCAGCCGCGAGCCCAACAGGATTCTCAAAAGTAAGTCCGAATACTTCTTTCCGTAACTTCTCATCCCGGATGGTATATATGGCGCTGACGAGTGCCTTAACAAAAGGGATGGCAAATAAGAACCTGATAAGGACAACCACAAGATGATGAACGGTTTCCGGGCTCAGCAGGAACAGCAGCGGACGGATAATCGCTTTGTACATGGAAAAAATTTTGGCAAATATACGGAAAATCCACCGTCCACTAATCTGTAAGTTTCCGGTCCTGCTTCAGGATGTTAAGCATGCGTTGATCGTTCCTCCTGTCAGGAATAGTCATATCTTCCATCAACCAGGGGTAGCCCAACTCTATCCTGAGTTCTCCGGCATACTGTGCATGTATAGGATCAATGTTCAGCCATGGGCAAATGGCTGAGGAGTAAGCAGCCCAGAAATAACCGGTATATACGTATTCCTTATTGGCTACCAGAACAAAAGGCCTGGAATGGATATCGGATTCCATACCCTTTAAACGCTCCTGGGCATCAGAACTGATCTTAAAGGTATGATTCCTCGGATCGTATGATAGGATATCCTCATATCTAATGATTGGGATTTCTTCCAACAGAATTGTACTTTCATCAATTTCCCAGAGAGGATCCAGAGATTCATGATCAGACAAAAGATAGAAGTGAATCCCTTCCTTTGGAATAGTATTTTTCTTTTCACAGGATATGCTGAGTATGGAAAGGAGAGCAAGTATCGTGATAACAATGCGCATGAATAAGTGTTTGTAATATAGATGCTATTAAAAGTACAAAGGTTGCGGGTATCATGGGAAATTTCCATTTTTATATTTCAGAAAATTATTCACAATTTGTTGAAAGCTGAACGCAAAACCAATGAAAGATGAAAACCTATATAGCATTGCTCAGGGGCATTAATGTAAGCGGCCAGAAAAAAATCCCTATGGTTGACCTGAAAGCTCACCTGGAAGAATTGGGCTGGGAGGGGATCCAAACTTACATACAGAGCGGGAACATCGTATTTACCAGCGCTGAGGATAATCCTTCGCATTTAGCTCAGATGATCAGACAGAAATTACTTGATAAATATGGTTTTGAAGTACCGACACTTGTACTGGTTCCGAAGGAATTGAAGTATATTATCAACCATAATCCATTTACACGGCAGCCTGGAACAGCCCTGGACAGGCTCTATGTTACCTTCTTACTGAGTACCCCTCCGGAATACCTTGTCAGGAAGCTGCAGGATTTTAAAAAAAACGATGAACATTTTATCCAGGATGATAAAATAATTTTCCTTTATTTACCGGATGGGTACGGCAAAGCGGTGATGAATAATAATGCGTTTGAGAAAGCATTACATGTGGTGGCAACTACAAGGAACTGGAAAACAGTCAATGAATTATATAAGATGGCACATGACCGTTAATACAAAATGATTATAATGGTTGTCTCAAAAAATCCTCCTTGAGGATAGTTCTTAAGCCAGCTATCAGCTGATCCGCATTGTCTTTTGAAAAAACCATTGGCGGTTTTATTTTCAGCACATTGTTATCCTTTCCGTCTATACTCATCAATATACCCAGATCCTTCATCCTGTTAACCAGGTAGGCTGTCATTTCGGTCAGCGGATTTTTATTTTGATCACATAATTCAACACCAAGAAATAAACCCTGGCCTCTGATATCTCCGAGGATGGGAAAGTTGCTGCGTAATTTATGAAGTTCAGATTTTAAATAATTCCCAATCTTCAATGCATTTTCCTGTAGTTTTTCATCTTTTATTACGCTCAAAACCTTTTTGCCAATGGCACATGAGACAGGGTTACCGCCAAAAGTGTTGAAGTATTCCATACCATTGGCAAAAGCATCTGCTACATTTTGAGTACAAACCACTGCTGCCAGAGGGTGTCCATTGCCAATGGGTTTACCTATGGTGACAATATCGGGAATGACATCGTGCAACTGAAAGCCCCAGAATTGATGCCCTACACGTCCGCATCCTGTCTGTACTTCGTCTGCAATGCAAATCCCACCAGCATTTCTTACTGCTTCGTAGGCGAGCTTCAGGTAATTTTCAGGCAGCTCAATTTGTCCCCCGCAGCTGATGATACTTTCACAGATAAGGCCTGCAACTTTCCTTCCTTCCGCTTGAATACCTTGGATTTTATCTTCGATGTGCCTGGCATAGAGGGGACCGGTGTGTTCTCCTCGGTATTTGCCCCTGTACTGGTCAGGCAGTGGAACTACATGTGTATATTCCGGAGTACCATGTCCTCCCTGGCCGTGAAATTTATAAGAACTGATGTCAATACACCCGCTGGTATTCCCATGATATCCGACTTCCACCACAATCATATCCTTTTGTCGTGTGAGAGCCCGGGTCATGCGTAGGGCAAGTTCATTGGCTTCGCTGCCTGAATTTACAACATGAACAACCGATAATTCTCCAGGGAAGGTATTCAGTAATTCTTTCGTGAATTCGGTGATCTCAGGATGCAAATAACGAGTATTGGTATTGAGGATTGCCATTTGTTGCTGGCCAGCCTTAACTATTCCAGGATGTTCGTGACCTACATGGGCTACGTTGTTGACCGTGTCAAGGTATTTCCTGCCCAGATTGTCTATCAGGTATACGCCTGATCCCCGTGCAATATTCAGGGGTTCGTTGTAAGATAAGCTTAAGCTCCTACCCAGGTGTTGTTTCCTGTATGAAAGGATGTCGGAGGTATTTCCCGTATCCTTGGATGACAGATCCGGATTAGCGAATAGCAGGTTGGGATCAGGGCAGATACTTCCCCATACATTTATTTCCTCCGGGTAAGCAACACCAGGGAAATCATGAACATATCCCAGTTTTGACAGCATTATTTGAAAATGCAGATGGGTGGGCCAGTTTCCATTTTCAGGATAATGCCCAAAATAGCCAATACAATCCCCTTTTTTAATAGCTTCACCAACTTCTTTATTTTCTATACTAGCAATGGATAGGTGCCCGTATAAAGTATAAAATTCAAGATCCTCAAGAAGATGTTTTATAATGATCAATCCCCCATATTCTTTATCCCCCACATCATTCACGGCCGTGACCACAAGTCCGTCGAACAATGCATGAACGGGCGTTTCTGCCTCTGACCAGAAATCAATTCCCAGGTGTACGGTCCTGCTTTCCTTGCCGTTGTTTCCCATCTTATCATAGGCAGCAGTAGTATACAAGAAGCGTGGTTCCAGGTAACCTCCGGCAATGATTTTATCCGCTTCCTGATCCTGAAGCTTACTTATTTTATATTGAGAATAATCCAGGTCATCAGACTCAGATTGTAGTCCCATCCATTTACTTGAGACACTTAAATCTATAGGGTAGACCTTTTCTTTTCCAATGGTAGGGAAGAGGGATGATAATTTAGAGGCATTGTTTCCAGCCCAGTCAACAAACCTGGTTTCATTCGGATGAGCAGAAAAACCACAGGCGCTTCTGAAACAATAACAGGCATATTCTGGGTTGATTTTTACCCATTTTTCCAAAAGTTCCCACGCTGGTTTTTCACTGATCAATAAATACTCATTTTCGGGCTCTTTTTGTTTGTTGATAGCTGACTTGGTAACACTGATTACCAGGCGTATAGCTACCAGGTTATATAAAAATTCAAGCTCTTTTGCCAATATTGGAAACTGGCTGTGGTATCCCTCAATGATTGGGAGAGCAGCCCTTAGAGGATCCGGTTTATGCATTACCGCATAGGCAATGGCAATGGCCAGATCGTTAATTGTCTGCGTATAAACAGCGTCTCCGAAGTCAATAAGGGATATCACTTCTGGCTGCCGTAAATCATTGCTTACAATGATATTATTATCATTGGCATCATTATGTACCACGCCCTTTCTGAGGAGTTGGTATTCATCTTGAATAGCTTTGTTTTGTTCCTGAAAATATTGAACAATCTCTAGTTGTTTTCCTGTGAATAGATGCGTATAATAAAAGGTCCAGCCGGCCTGGGCCAAATCCCATTCAAACTTTCTTTCCGCCTTTGAATGATCAAATTCCTGTAATGCTTTCGTAAGCCTGCCACATTTTTTTCCTAAACTTTGCATTAATCTGGTTGAGATTGGATTTACGGTCGACCATAACCTACCTTCTATCCATGATAATAACCTGACTTTGCGGACATTGCCTGATTCGTCCCTAATTTCACTGATAAAGTTCCCATCTTTGTCAGGAAAGGCAACCGTTGCATTAGTGATGGTGCTGTTTTTAGCCACATGGTCTAACAATGCATGTTGAAACTCAATGGATTCATCATCTGCCCCTGGCCGGCTGATTTTTAAAAGATAGCTTCCAGATTCAGATTTGATATAGAAATTAAAATCTATCTCCCCAGGCAGAGATTTTACTTCTCCACCCACCTGATACAGACTTTTCGCAATTTTTACCGCCTGATTAATGTGAATTAGCATTGATTGATATTCTTTTTCCATGTTGCCTGTTACTCAAAGATACCATCCAGCCAGTGAATTATATTCAGCAGTAGTTGATAGTTCTCCTTTGCCTTGTCATCATTCATGCCTGCCCTAATCTTATTAGGTCCAGCCAGTTGTGCAGAAAACATGGCAGCCTCACCAAATACTACTATCCTTCCTTTCCCAAATTGCATATAAGCGCCCTGTGACCAACCCCCGGCATTAAACTTTTCTGTTTTCTCATTGAATACCCATGCTGTGTCAGGCAGGTAATTCAGGTATTTATCATCAAATTCCAAAACAGGTGTAGCATCAGCCGGTATTTTAAACGCCTGGCCAGTAAATGTCACAATTTGCCTTACCCTTTCATGATCATTTCTTCCCATTGTGATCCTGCTCTCAGTGAGTGTTCCGTCCACTGTCCTAAAGAATGCCGGTCCCCGTGAGACTGTATCAAATACAAATCCATTGCTAAATTCAAACTCAAATGATGCCGCAAGATCCCGGGCAGCGCCTGCAAATGGCATATGATCAGCAATTAAAAATAAACTGCCTCCGTCGAAGACCCATTGTCTAACATGTTCAATTTCCGCATCTGTGAATGCAGAAGGATTCGGCAGGGTCCAGTCCTGGACATTCTTCTCATTTAAGGCATTGGAAATCACCAGGACCTTTCCTTCAGACAGTTTTGTTTTCACGAACTCACCCTTATAAGCCTTAACCAAATATCCATCTCTTTCCACAAGATTGGAAAAAGCCTTGTAGCGGCCTTCTTTGGTGTGAAAGTTATGATGGCCTTCATCAATAAATACCAATGGTCCCGCACCAGACATATAGGCTGGATCATGAATGACAGGCTTATAAGCTGTATCTGCAACCTGCTGTGCATACATGCCTGAAAATAAGCCTAGTAAGATTAATCCAATGAGGGTGCTTTTCATAAAACAATAATTAATTTATGCTTGTGATTAATTCCAACCAGTTTTCAGGAATTTCCAGGATCTGTCCGTTTTCAAGCAGCATTTTCTCGAGCTGGTCATATGCTATCTGCTGGACAGGTTTTTCCTGATCTAAGGCCAATACTGCAGCACAGCCTGCACTCTGCCCCAGCATCATAAAAGTAGGCAATATCCTGATGGCGCCATATGCAACATAACTTGAGGATAAGCAGGTAGGTGTGATCAGGTTTACACATTCTGCTGATTTTGGTACCATTGCCTTCCAGGATATGCCGAAGGGTCTCCAGTCCTCACCACCAAAAACAAATCCTTCGTTGTATGCATACCCATCATGTACAATCCTACGGGCATGATGGGTATCTGGCGGCCACCAGGCTATGGCCACAGGATCTTCAACATGCTTATCATTATCCCTGCAGGTATGATGCTCTGTGATCACATGGTCTGAAACCATCCTGCGGGCACTTCGGATATATAACCTGCGGGGCCAGTGGCCATTATCTGTGAATTCATCCCTGCAAAGTCCCCAGCCTTCCCAGTTCTTTCTAGTGGCAGTATCCACATCCGGATCATTTTGCAGGAACCATATAAGTCCCACACTAAAATCCCTGTGATACTGAACAATACTGTCCTGGGTAGCATAGCTACCCCCAGGATATCTCCAGTTTTCCCCATAAAGGTTGGCAGACAGGTCATGCCAGCTGCCAATATCAGTTTTCCCGTTATGTCTGTTGGTTCCTGGTTGAAACAGTTGGCCCCCGGCATTCAGGTACCTTCTGTATATCTCATAAATAGACGGATCATAATTCACAGGCTTTGTAATAGGAATTACATTATCCTTATTTTTGGTCAGGCACATTCTGAAACAGAAACCCTGTATGTGTTTGTCTCTTGCTCCATATTTACCCAGCATTCCCTCCTGTATGGTAGGCAGAAGCCCGCTTTGTTCATCGCCCGGGAGGATGTAAGGATCAACCTCTACCATAAACTGCCGGTAGGTATTATCTATCTGAATCCCATTCCTGGTCTCACCATATTTGGCATTTCCTTCCCGAAAAGTTTCTGTGCTGACCCCGGCAAAATGGATCAAATGTCCTTCAATGGAAGCATCAATAAATAGTTTTGCTGAAATTTCAATGCCGTTTTCAAGGACTACGCATTGTAATTTATTCCCTTCCTTCTCAATCCCGCCTGCCTCCTTGATCCTGGTTTTGCGGATTATTTTAATGTTTTCCTCCCTGGCAAGTAAATCCTCGATAATGCCCTCTGCCACTGATGGTTCATACCTTGAGTACCAAGCCGGATCGAGAAAGTCCGGTTCAAGTCCGTAATAGGCTTCAATGGCTGTATACACTTCCCTGGCTATGCCTCCAATGACCCTTGCACTCCCAAAACGGATATCTTTAACGATGCCTTCCACCATCATTCCGCCAGGATGTCCTGTAGGCTCTATCAACACGACCTTTTTTCCAAGCCTGGCGGCCTGAATGGCAGCCGTAAAACCCGCTTCGCTGCCACCGAGGATACAGATCTCTGTCTTTATCTGATGTCTTTGATAGTCACCACTATTACAAGAGAAGAGGAGGGAGGAAGACAAGATTAAGAGGAAGATCAGTCTGGTTCTCATATTCGATCAATTATTTTTTGGGCTGTCCTCTTCAAACCTCATCCTTTCAACTCTAATGGGACTTGTATCTTCAGGTATTCGTTTCTGTCTAAAATTAGGGGTTTTCATGAAACTATTCAAAAGAGAAATATCATTTTTACGATACTGAAAAACCAGCGAAAATCAGGCTTAATTCATTGACATTCTGAATATTTCGTTTTACCTTTGTTTAGGGATTCCCACTTTTCGATCTCTCATCTCAAATTTCATCCCATATCTCATTTCACTTCTCCAGTTTTTTTCCAGAAAAAACTACCTATGATGAAACCAATTAAGAGAATAACCCTGGTGTTTCAAAAACCGCTGGTTTTCATTATCCTGATCAATGCTCATTTCATCCTTTATGCTCAGGATATTCGATCCAGTGCTGATGAACCGCCACAGTCTTTGTTTCAAGCGGAGGAACCCCTATACTTAACCCTGACCATGGACATCAAGGCAGTTTTTAGCAACAGGGAAGCAGAAGAAAGCCATCCGGCAGAAATAAGCTATACTGACACTGAAGGGAATATAATTAACATTCCATTGAAAATTTGCGTACGCGGAAATTTCAGGAAAGATCGCAATAATTGTGATTTTCCTCCATTGCGTCTAAATTTTTCAGATACCACCGTGATAAACACCATATTTGAGGGTCAGGATAAGATCAAGCTTGTAACACATTGCCGGTCCAAACTTGATCTATATGAACAAAATGTACTTAAAGAGTACTTAGCCTATAAGTTATACAGTCTTTTTGCGGAAGAAAGCTACTTTGTCAGGCTGGTACAAATGACCTATGCCGATGTCAAAGGAGAGCTGGATACTCTCGATAAGATGGCATTTCTGATAGAACCTACCAATCAAATGGCACATAGAAATGATTGTGAGAAGTTAAAAATTAGTAATATACATCAAACAAAAACCAACAAGCAAAAGACCATGGTTATGGCCATTTTTCAGTACATGATCGGAAACACTGACTGGTCGGTCTGGGTTCAGCATAACACAATACTCTTGAAAGAAGGGTCCTCAGCCGTGCCTATCGTAGTTCCTTATGATTTCGACTGGTCCGGGCTTGTCAATCCACCCTATGCCGTACCGGCTGAAATCCTGCCAATTGAGACGGTAAGGTCCAGATTATACCGTGGTTTCTGCAGGTCAGATGAAGATCTTCAGCTGGCCCTAAATGAATTCAGGCAATCCAAGGATGAGATTTACCAGACCTGTAATAGCGTACCTGGATTATCTGAGAAGGAATTAAAGAAAGTCTTGAAATACATGGATGACTTTTTCAAAATCATTGAAAATCCAAAAAAGGTGGAGTTGGAATTTCACGGTAAATGCCGGACGATAGAATCGGGGACCTGAGAAACTGCTCAACTTAAAAGCCCTGTAAGTGATTGCCTTACAGGGCTTTGGTAAATATAGAAGTGAATCAGCTCGGTCTCGAACCGAGGACCCCATCCTTAAAAGGGATGTGCTCTACCAACTGAGCTACTGATTCGACCTTGATTTCTTTCGGGATGCAAATTTATAACCTATTCTCTGTTTTCCAAAAAAAAAATTGTAAGTTTTTAAAAATGTATATTTTTGGGCATGCTTTTCCAGTTTGACACCAAGATCAGGGTAAGGTACGCTGAAGCTGACAGAATGGGCTATGTTTACTATGGCAATTACGCGATGTACTTCGAATCAGCCAGGACAGAGATGCTCAGATCCCTCGGATTTTCTTATCGTGAGTGGGAAGACAGTGGGATCATCCTGCCTGTAAGGGAATTGCAGATAAGATACCTTGCACCAGCATTTTATGATGATCTGCTGACCATCAGGACCATTATTAATGAGAAACCAGATGTGAGGATTACTTTCCATCATGAAGTTTATAATGAGAAAGGTGAAAAAACCTGTACTGGTTCTCTTGTACTGGTCTTTGTCAATAATGAGACCAGGCGGCCCACCCGTGCACCCAAATTCTTTCTGAAAGCCCTGGAAAAGGCTTCAGAAAGACCAGGCTGAATACAGATCAGTATCCCTGCCATAAACCTGAAATTTCATTTTTCCTGTAATGAATTTTGCAGGTGATCGTCATTGATATGAAACAGTTTGAAAATCAATGTTGAACCAAAATTTAGAAAAATGAAGAAAATTGCATTGCTTATTCCGGTCCTGCTTGTACCACTCATGCTAACAGCTCAGACAAAATCCATTGACAAGCTCTTTAAGAAATATTATGGGAAAGAAGGATTTACCTCGGTTCTGGTCACTCAGGATATGTTCAAAGTGATCGCCAACATGGAAGAAGAGAAAGGAGAACTCGAAGGAACCCTCGGTAAGATCAAAAGGGTAAGGGTAATTGCACAGGAAGATGAAGCTGATGTCGCAGCCGTCAACTTCATGGAGGAGCTGAGAGGAGTAGAATTTGATGATTATAAAGAACTTGTAGTAGTCAGGGAAGCTGACCAGGAAGTTATGGTTCTTGCCAAGGAAGAGAACGGGAGATTAAGTGAACTTCTCGTCCTGGTGGGAGGGGAGGATAATGTCCTGGTCTCCGTAGAGGGTAATTTTACGATGAAAGACCTGGAAGCATTAGGAGAGCTGGAGGGGTTGGATGAGCTAGGAGATATCTTGGATAATTAGGCAGAATTGTTCCTCAAAGATGGCTAACTTTGAGAAATTCCCCGGACAAAAAATATGGACGCACAGGAATTCAAAGATAGAGTATTACCGGTTAGCCAGAGGATATTTAGGTATGCAAACCGCTTATTGAGTAATGAACATGATGCGGAGGATGTGGTGCAGGAGATCTGGCTTAAGCTCTGGGACAAAAAAGAGCAGCTGGGAAATATCAAAAACATGGAGGCCTTTGCATACCGGATGACAAGAAATCTTTGCCTGGATAAAATCAAGCTTAAGAAACCAAGGTATTATGACGACAGGGAGGAAGGAGCATATCAGTATGATGAAGCGGATCGCAGCCCTGACCCGGAGAGCAGCCTCGAATTAAAAGATACAGTGGAAAGAATAAACCAGATCATATACCGTTTGCCGGAGCAGCAGAAAACACTGTTGCAGATGAGGGATGTTGAGGGACTTGAATACGGGGAGATAGCAGACATTACGGGACTCGAAATAAATGCCATCAGGGTAAATATATCAAGGGCCAGGAAAAATGTAAGAGAAACCATTCAAAAGATGTATCAATCATGGAAGATCTGAACAACATAGAAGCATTGCTTGAGAAGTACTACAACGGCGAAACGAGTACTGCTGAGGAAGGTATGCTCAGGGAATTCTTTGCCTCCGGTAATGTACCAGATCATTTGGCAGCCGATGCCGAGCTTTTTGGATTCTTCAGGATACAGCAGAAAGGTGCTTTGCCAGTTGATCTGCAGGACAGGCTGGAGGGTATGATTGATGAAAAAACAGTAAAATCCATATCTATATTCAGCCATTGGAAATATTACTGGATCAGCGGTGCTGCAGCAGTTATCCTTGTATTGCTGGCTTTGTTCATGGATTCACAGATTAAAAAGAGACCTTCACTGCAGGCTACAGGAGATACTTTTGAGGATCCCTACCTGGCTTATGCTGAAGCAAAACGCGTTCTCTATTTTGTATCCGATAAGATGAACACTGGTAGAAAACCGCTTCAAAATATAGAAAAACTTGAATCAGGAAAACAATTTGTGCAGCCGGTATTCTCTATTGGAACCGGCTTACAAAAACTTGAATATTTTTCAACAATAGAAAAGACAAAAAAATTAATATCAAAATAAGGAAGTCATGAAAAGATTATTTTTTATCATTTGTCTGATTGGATTTACGACAGCCATTTTCGCTCAGAATAAGTCCATAGACCGTGTATTCGATAAATACGCGGGACAGGAAGGGTTTACCACTGTTTACATTTCCAAGTACATGTTCAGCATGTTCGCTAACCTTGACAATGTGGAAGACAAAGACATGGATGAGGTGAAACAGATATTTGGGAAGCTCAACGGTATTAAAATCTTGGCCAGCGAAGATGGGAGTCCCGTTGGAATAAATTTCTACGAGGAGATCATGAAAGACCTTCCCCGTCAGGAATATGAGGAATTAATGGTTGTGAAGGACAGTGAATCTGATGTAGTTTTCCTAGCAAGGGAAGATCGTGGTGTGATTGTCGAACTGCTGCTGATCGTAAGCGGTGATGATGACAATGCGCTTATCGCCATCACAGGTGAAATTGACCTGAATACCATTGCAAAGTTGAGCTCAGCCCTGGATATTGACGGAATGGAAGAGCTTGAAAACCTGGAAGATAAGTAAATTCAAGGGCTGATGACGCACAAATTTACCATCTTGAGTATCGGTCTTCTCATGCTTTTCCTGCTCTCCTGTCTTACAGGTTGCAATTCCAATGTAAATAAATCCAGATCATTTAAAACAATTTTTGATCATTACCGGGATAAAGAAGGGGTTGGGGCCATCGGTTTTCCACCTGGACTGCTCAGCCTTGTGCTGGACCAGGATGACCCTGAACAGGGAGAATTGAAAGGGCTGATGAAAGAACTATCCTCCTTCAGTATGCTATACGTGGAGGAGGTGTCAGAAGCCGTAGATATGAAAAAAGAATTGAGCACGGTGATTAGAGATTTCACCGGCAGAAATAAATTCCAGGATCTCTTCCGGATGCAATCAGGGGGTGATGATATGTTCATCCGCATCAAGGAAAAGGATGGCATGGTTAAGGAAGCCATATTGATGATAGATTCTGATGAAAGCTTTGCTGTGATTGACCTCAGGGGTAACATCGATATCAAGCATTTCAGCAGGCTGGTGGAAGGCGGGTTTCTTAATGATCTTACCGAATTATCAGAATTTGACTTTTGAAATGAAGCCTGTTAAGTAGACGTTAATTCACAAATATTTAAGACTTCCCAGCATTCTATTTGTATAGTTTTGGTCAATCATAACACTAAAATTGTATAATTATGAAAACATTCACTTCCAACGCAGGCAGGATTATTTTCGGTTTAATATTCCTTGCATTTGGATTTTTTCACTTCAGTGGAGCTGATATGATGGCTCAATGGATGCCAGGCTGGATGCCAGCGCCAAAGATCCTGGTATATTTATCCGGACTTGGACTGATTGCTGCTGGGGTAAGCATAATCATCAAGGTCTATACAAAACTTGCCACACTGTTACTGGCCCTTCTTCTGTTGCTGATCATCCTTACACTGCATCTACCGGGAGCAGCGGGTGGTGACCAAACAGCCATGAGCATGATGCTTAAAGATTTAGGATTGCTTGGCGCAGCCTTATACATGTCGAGCCACTTCAAGAAGTAGACTTTTTCAAGGTAATCACAGAAATCTCCGGAGGGATCCAGATCCTTCCGGCATAACCAATATAACCCAGTCCCGGGTTCACATGCAAATATTGCTTACCCTGCTGGTAGAAGCCAATCCAGCGGGGATATTTTAGCTGAATGGGACTCCATCTGAATCTCCCTATCCTGATCCCGAATTGCATGCCATGTGTATGCCCCGATAGGGTCAGGTGCACACTGGTACGCTCCGTCACCTCTTCATCCCAGTGAGAGGGATCGTGGGAGAGTAAGATGGTAAATCCTGTATCCGGGATATCCTTCAAAGCTTTTTCAAGATCGCCATATTGCTTGAATGGGGGCAATCCCCAGTTCTCCACACCCGACAGGAAGATATCTTCATCCTTCTTTGAGATCTTTACTGAACGGTTAAGCAACAAGGTAAATCCTGAATCTTCATGCGCCCTGATCAATTTTTGCATGTTTTCCTGGTGAGCTCTTTCATCAGGCCAGTCGTAGTATTCCCCGTAATCATGGTTGCCCAGGATGGCATAGTTCCCATCCCTTGCATTTAAGTCAGCCAGCAGGTCTTCCCAGCCTTTTATTTCCTCTGCCAGGTTATTCACCAGGTCTCCGGTAAACAGTATCAGGTCAGGTGTTTCATTGTTAATCAGGTGAATGGCCCGCCTGAGTTTTTCCTGGTGTCCGTAAAGACTACCCAGGTGGAGATCCGAAATATGGATTATCCGGTATCCATCAAATTCTGGCGGGAGATCCTCAAAGGAAATTTCTGAGCGGCGTACCTTAAAATTAAAGCGCCCGAAAAGCATCCCCCAGAAAATAACCATCATGGAAAAGACAGACAGAGGGATGACCAGGATGGATATGATATTCAAGGGACCGGTCCACAGAAATTCACCGAACGGCAATGGATCGCCCAGCATCACCAGAACAGGATAGATCAGCAGTTTCAGCCCAAATTCCACGATCAGGAAGGCAATATAAAACAGCTTTGGTATATAAAATGCGAGGAAAAAACCTGTATAGACATAAAATCCAGCAAAAAATCCAGGCTTGCTATTCGATAGGAATACCCGGCCATAGACAGCCAGCCTCAAAATAAAAACCAGGGTAATAAGCCAGAATCCAGCGAGGATCAGTGGGTGAGTAATGATGGGAAAATCCCAAGCAAGTCCCGCAAAACTAACACCATCAACCACAAGAATGAATGCAACAAAGAAGAAGAAAATGAACCTTATCTGGGATCTCATAAATTAAATGACGGATTGCTCTACCAAATATTTTGAAAACACAAATATAAAATTTGCGTATTAGTTTTTAGGCAGGTTTGATAATAACAGATATATATTTTAAGTTTAGAGAGATATACAATGTTAAAATTTTAATCACATGAAAAAAATAATCCTGACATTAAGTTTCGCCACATGCTTCCTCGGCTAGTTATGCCCAACTCGGTTTTGGCATCAAGGGTGGCCTGAATATATCAAATATTAAAGCGAGTGAGATACTGACGGATGACTATCGCATCAATCCTGCTGCCAGCGGAAACCTGGGATACCATGTTGGAGGATTTCTGAGGGCTTCCCTGGTAGGAATATTCATCCAGCCCGAGCTATACTTTTCTTCCATCGCAAATGAATACAAGGTGGAGGATATTTCCGGTGCAGGTACAGCAGAACAGCTGGTCAAACAGAAGATTGGCAGGATGGATGTACCTGTACTGGTCGGGGTGAAACTGGGGACTTTCAGATTGGGACTGGGACCAGTGGGAAGTATTATTGTTTCTGACCAATCAGACCTGACTGATATCACCGGGTATGAGGCAACCCTTAAATCTGCCACTTTCGGTTACCAGCTCGGAGCAGGGCTGGATATCTGGAAATTAGGTATTGATCTGCGGTATGAAGGAAACCTTACCAAACTGGGAGACCAGCTCGACATTGGAGGGCATACAATCAATCTTGATAACAGGGTAAGGCAGATCATCATCAGCCTTGCGATAAACTTTTAATGATATAGACGAGACCTTAACCGAACAAGCCAATGAAGATGTGAATCCACCCATAGATCATGGATAAACAATTTCTGAAAGATGTAATAACCGGACTAACTTCCAGTCCTAAATTCCTCTCCTCAAAATACTTCTACGATGAAGCAGGGGATAAACTCTTTCAGCAGATCATGGCGCTTGATGAATATTATCTCACTGATTGTGAACATGAGATATTTACAAGCTACAGGGCTACGTTACTGGAACATTTCATGAGTGCCTGTGATCTTTTCCACCTCGTGGAATTCGGCGCCGGGGATGCGCGTAAAACCAAAATACTACTAAATTATTTCACAGATCAGAAAGTGGCTTTTGAATACAATCCGATTGATATTTCAGGCAGTGTTCTGGATAAACTGTCTGAGGATCTGAATCAAAGCCTACCTCAGCTATCTGTCCACCCCATGAATCATGAGTATTTCAAGGCCCTGGAAGAGCTGAGCCATAAAAGCTCCTGCAAAAAAATCATCCTGTTTTTGGGATCCAACATCGGAAATTTCTCAGAAAAAGAAGCCGATGTATTTTTTATGCAACTGTCGGAAATACTTCAGCCCGGTGACCAATTACTCACTGGGTTTGACCTGAAAAAGGATCCGAAAGTAATCCTGGCTGCCTACAATGACCCTAAGGGAGTTACACGGGAATTTAACCTGAACCTGTTGAGAAGGATCAACAGGGAACTATATGCAGATTTTAAAGTCGGGCAATTTTATCATTACCCATTATATGATCCTGCCACAGGCGCTGCCAATAGTTACCTGATCAGCTCCAAAAATCAACAGGTTAGCATTGGTACAAATCCCACCATCATTAAATTTGATAAAGATGAACCCATTTTTATGGAGATTGCGCAGAAATACAGCCTGGAAGATATTGAAAACTATGCTGCACGTGCTGGTTTCATGATTACCGGAAATTTTTTTGATAAGAAGAATTATTTTCTGAACTCGCTCTGGGAATTAAATAAATAAAGAATACTGGTATGTGTTTTACAGTCAATATCAACCTTACCAGAAATGCACTCGAAAGCCGCTTCGGAGCTAAATTCCGTGATCCTTCCTCTTTTCGTCCGGGCTATTATTTCAATGCCTTTGAGATTCCTGACCTGCCCGTAATCCAGACAGAGGATCCTGAATCGATTAACCTGGTAAAATGGGGACTCATCCCATTCTGGGTAAGGGATTCCAGAGCTGCATCCGAGATCAGGCTGAAGACATTCAATGCACGGGCTGAAACCATTCGTGAAAAACCCTCATTCAGGGGAGCGGTAAAATCGAAAAGATGCCTTGTTCTGTGTCGTGGATTTTATGAATGGCAGCATCGCGGGATTGAAAAGATACCTCATTATATCTACCTTGAGGGTGAAAAGCCTTTGGCACTTGCCGGATTGTATGATGACTGGACCGACAGGGAAACCGGGGAAGTATTTCAGACTTGTTCCATCATTACCATGGCTGCCAATTCGCTAATGGAAAAAATTCACAATTCAAAAAAACGTATGCCTGTCATGCTGAAGGAGGGGGAGGAGCATTCCTGGATAAATCCTGAGCTGGGCGCTGATGAAGCGGTGAAACACCTTTCAGCTGTTCCTGAAAAGGAGATGCGGTTCCATACCATCTCCAGATTGATTTCAAAGCAGGGTGTAGATAAAAATGTACCTGAGCTGGTAAAGCCTTTTGCTTATAACAGTGGAAATTTGTTTTAATATTTCGTAAATTATGCCAGCCACATTAAAAGAGGGAGGTACTTATGCAAAAATATTATGTCTGTCCGGAATGCCAAGGCCATCTAATGGTTGGGGATTACATTATATTATCTGCCAAAAACCGCCAGGACAAAAGGGGACTCTTATTGCTTCATCCTGAGATAGGTAATTATACCAGTATAAAACATCCTTCATTTAAATTAACAGCTGGGGACCCTATTGATTTCTATTGTCCAATGTGCCAGCATTATCTGCAATCCAGATTCGATAAAAACCTGGTACATGTAGTAATGATTGATAAGGATAAGAAGGAATATGATGTATATTTCTCCCGCATTGCTGGTGAAAAAAGCACTTACCAGATAGCCAGCGATAAAACCGTTTCAGCTACTGGTGAACACTCACACCGGTATACTTATTTCAAAATTCCCGAAGAACTTAAGAAGTTTCTGCAAAAGTAAATATCCGGGATAATTGCTGCCTTCATAACGAATGATGTTAAAGCTGTGTTAAAAAGATATAAGGGTATTAATATTCATTTATATTTGTAATAAGAAATAGTGAAGAAAAATGAGGTTCGGAATCATTACCATTACAGGTTTAGTTATTATTTGGTTACTAAGTTCTTTTACTCTGAAGCACCAGCCAAGGGTGCTTACTTTTAATGATTTTGAACCTCATTTACACTTACAGAATGACACTACCTACCTCGTGAATTTCTGGGCCAGTTGGTGTGCTCCCTGTGTAGAGGAATTACCAGCATTTGAAAGGGTAGGACAGGAATACAGTCAACAGAAGGTAAAGGTTCTGCTGGTAAGCCTTGATTTTCCGGGGCAGATCGAAACAAGACTAATACCATTCCTTGAAAAGAATGATATCCGGTCAGAAGTCCTTGTACTAAATGACCCGAATGCCAATAATTGGATAGACGGTGTAGATGCTTCATGGTCAGGGTCTATTCCAGCAACTATAATTTATCGTGGTAACGACAGGACCTTTCATGAAGGTGCTTATAACTATGAAGATTTAAAAAGAATTGTTGAACAAAAAATTAACATAAAATGAAAAAGATATTATTACTTGGAATATTTTCCTTCCTGGCATTTTCATTTGTAATGGGTGCCGGTTATAAAGTAGGTGACAAGGCAGAAGATTTCAAACTGCAGAATATTGATGGGAATTATGTAAGCCTGGCTGATTTTGATGATGCCAAGGGATATATTGTTGTTTTTACCTGTAACGGATGCCCTTATGCAAAGGCATACCAGGACCGTATCATTGCTCTCGACAAAAAGTATAAAACCAAAGGATACCCTGTCGTGGCAATTAATCCAAATGATGTTGACCTCAAATCGGAGGACAGCTTGGAGGCGATGAAAAAGAGGGCAGAGGATAAGGGTTTCACCTTTCCCTACCTGAAAGATGCCAAATATGAAGTATATAAAACCTACGGAGCTACCAAAACACCACATATTTACCTGTTGAAGAAGGAGCAAGGTGACCTTGTGGTAAAGTATATTGGTACAATAGATGACAATTACCAGGACGCGGCATCTGTTCAGGAGGCCTATCTGGCGAATGCAGTTGATGCCCTCATGGCTGGTAATGATCCAAACCCAAACTCAACGAAGGCCATTGGCTGTTCAATCAAACAAAAATAAAGAGCGTTAAAGATACTGAAGATAGGTTTAGGGGTACCGGGGTGTTTGCGAGAGCAGCACCCCGGTTTTTTAGTAAAAACCTCAAGGTAGTAATTTGTTTGAATGCTGCTGACTGTTAATTACATCTTCATAGAAATACTCATGTCTGAGCGGATCCCTTAAAATAGAAGTGATACTGACGGTCCTGACCACATTATCCCTGTTCATCAGGATATCATTCTGGATATTTCCTGTACCTGCAGTTTTGTGAAAATCTACCGCCGATCCAATTGTAAATTCAGGATGGCCAATCAGCCACTGGTCAAACCATTGCTTGCGTTGGCTGATGACCTCATCGGAATAGAGCGTAACTGAGGACCATATAGCAGGCAGATCTGGGTTTAGTGGCGTATGATGTACCTGCTCTCCATCCCAGCGAAGTTCATCGAACTGAGGATCCACCAAATCCTTGGCAAACCTATGAGCATTCCGGATGAGGAGGGTAAAGGGCTCAATCCCCTTAAAATCATACTGTTCTCTAAAACCAGTAACATCATTATACCGGTAAAAGTCCAGCAGGACCAGTCCCCTGCTCCTGCGGTAAGGTGGATTGGATTCATGGAATATAAATCCGCCATTCAACAGGCACAGGGTATGTCCCCCAGGTGAAGAGGCGATCCAGGTTCCACCGGCATCAGTATCCCGTGGAAAGAATGCGGGTCCGCCATGAATATCATATTTCTCAGGAGGCAGCGCCGGCTTCCGGATGCTTTTCTCATCCCTGGTCGAGGTGATGATAAAACCCTTTCCAGGCAGCGGAAGATAACTTACGGTACACATTACTTCTCACTGTGTTTCAGTGTTGAATAGGCATACCCGAATCCAGCACTTACCGTAAGATCCGGAAATTCATGCTGCATGGCTATCCTGATGATGGCCATATGGTGGATGGCATGTTCAATATTATACACCAACTCGCGCTCAAGATAAGTTGGAAGGGTATATCTAGTATCGGATTCCCTTGAATAACTTCCGCAGAGTTTTAATTGTATGGCAGGATCCAGGGCAATAACCTTCCTGATACCCTCCAGCCTTTCAAGGCATTTTTCCCTGCTCTGTTCAAGTTCAGGATCATGTTTCCTGCTGTCATAATTAATTTCTCTCATTCCTGCCCCTGAAATCATCACCTCGTAAAACTCGATGATATGCCGGTAATGCATACCTATTGAACTCTTCAGAAGTACTGGCAGAGACCTGTTAAAGTCCTCCTGAGTCAATTTCTCAGCCAGGTCCTTTAGCTGGTCAATGATCTCATTGGTGGCCTGTTTAATTTGTTCCATAGGGAGAAGGATCTTCGAACAATCCAAATGTACAAAAATCGTAAACATAAGTTGACTATTTTTATATCCGTAGTAATCGAAGAATTATGGTCCCCGGAATCTCTTTTTTTTTCACCCGGATTATCAGGTATGAATTCTGGCCGTTCTGGCTGCTCTACCTCCCAATGTACTTCTATGGCCTTTGCCTGGCTCTGAAAGCTGGTTCTTTAACCTATTTCACGGCTGCTAATCCCGGTATGAAATACGGTGGAGCCTTTGATGTGTGCAAATATGATATCCTAACCCTTATCAATCCTGATTTTACACCCAGGGGCGTCAGGATCCGGCCGGACATAAGCACTGATGACCTTACAGCATTAATGGACGAGACAGGACTGGTTTTTCCACTGATCGTAAAACCTGACATAGGAGAAAGGGGAAAAGGAGTTGAACTTGTGCATGATCTAAGCACACTCCAGGCATATCTTGCCAGGCAAAAAGACCATATGATCCTGCAGGAATATATTTCCTGGCCCCTTGAACTTGGAATACTGTATTATAAATATCCCGATGGATCGGGTGAAGAAGTAAGCAGTTTGATTATCAGGGATTTCCTCAAGGTGAGAGGTGATGGCCAAACCAGCTTGCAAAAACTGATGCAGGAAAAGAACAGGGTACAGCTCAACCGGAAACACCTGTTTAGCAAGTATAAAAACCGGCTCAATGAGATTTTACCTGAGGGAGAGGAGATCGTTCTGGAACCCATCGGCAATCATAACCGCGGAACCTGCTTCCTGAATGGCAGCCGGCTGATCACCGATCAAATGCTGAGTGTATTCTCAAAAATCGCCGCTGATATTCCAGGGTTTGATTACGGGCGATTCGATGTCAAAGCGAAAAGCATTGATGATCTCTACCATGGACAAAATATCAGGATACTGGAACTGAACGGCGTAAACTCCGAACCGGCTCATATTTATGATCCGGATTATTGCCTGCTGCACGCATACAGAGATATCGCAAGACACATGAGGATTATTTACAGGATCAGTCGTATGAATCACCGGGATGGAGTAACATACGCCCCTTTCGGCAAATTCTTACTCGATTTGATAGTCCATATCTATCACCGGCAAAGAAAAAAACCATTATCTTAGATTTTATCTATTAATGCCCTCATGAATTATATCCTGCATCTGTTTCTTGGCTTGATAGCAGGTATGCTGGTTACTTTCCCTCTTGGGCCCGTAAACCTCCTGGTTGTCAATACAACGATAAGTAAAAACCTCAAGGCAGCTATGGTCCTGGCCTCTGCAGCTTCCATCATGGAATTGCTTAAACCTGTGCTGGCCATTTATTTCAGCTGGCTCATCACCAGGCATATTGAATCAAATATATATATACAGCTTTCCGTGGTACTTGCTTTTATCCTTATCGGGGCATTTTTCATGCGAAAGAAAAATACCTCCCATGAAGCCGAAAATTACAGGAGAGAATTACCGGAATTTCTCAAAGGGGTGCTGATCAGTTTTCTGAATATTCCAGCACTTCCATTCTGGATCCTGGTTGTAGCTTATTGTGAAAGTACCGTAGGTTTTGATTTCCATTTTTCAACGGTTGCCCTTTTCCTGGCCGGTGTATTTTTAGGTAGATTTGGCACCCTGTGGATATACGGCAGACTGAGCCAATATGTCTCTAAAAGATCCTCTGTAATAGCACTTTGGCTGAACCGTATCATGGCCCTGCTCTTCTATGTTCTTGCCTTGATACAGGCCATAAGAATCTTCGTAGAATATAGCTAAATTCATGTTATTCGGATATCAATGTCTTATTAACAAATTGTTAATAACTCCTGTTTAAAGTATGTTGAGATAAACAGATCTAAATATTTGTAAACCCACATATTTCACATTATGTTTGTTGGACCAAGTGAGAGATAAAAGGTTTCTCTCCCGGGGTAAAAAGCCCAGGTTGATCTTTCTTCGGAAAGAATGATTTGAGCCGGATCTGGAAAAGAGTAGCGCCGTGAGGATCTACCTCTGAAAGATCCCACCAGGAAAGACAGGCAGCAGAAACTACCCTCTTCGGAGAATGTTAAAGTTGCTCCATCTCTTCAGGGCAAAGCTCGAGAGAGCCTATCTTTGAAAAGCTGGCTGTTTAGGTGGATACTGAAAGGAGTTATCCGGGAGGATGACCACCTGCTGAATCCCGAACCAATCGCTGGTATCTTCGGATATCAATGGTCGGATCAGCCTGAGCAGAAGAGGTCTGGAGGAAGCATACCTGAGAGGGTTTGACTGAAACGGATCCGGGTTTCATGAAGCGTCAATCTTCGGATTGTCACACTGGTGAAACGGTCATAATAACTGTAACTTGGCGCTATTTGCCAACTATGGTTGACATATAGTGGAATGGGAGCTTTTTCGAAAGAAGAAGTTCCCATTTGTGTTTTATGTCCCTCGCATCTGCATTCCCAATGAATCGGGTACATTCCATAAGCTACCGCTTATTTATTCGCCCTGATTTTTTTTATTAAATCTCTGATCTTTTTTGCGTTATTGGTGATGGCCTCCCAATTTCCCGATTGAATAAGTGGGCGTTTTGCCACCCATGATCCACCAATGGCTAAAATCAGAGGTGAATCAAGATAGGATTGGGCATTCTCAATATTCAGTCCTCCTAAAGGAATAAATGTAAGCCCTAAATACTGGTAAGGGGCTACCATGTTTGCCAGATGCTTCATTCCCCCTGATGTTTCAGCCGGGAAATACTTAAGTACACGGCATCCCTGCTCAATAGCTGATTCAATGTCAGTAGGAGTCATAACTCCTGGAGCAAAAGACAAACCTAGCATATGCGCCTCAGCAATTACTTTTGGGTTACAGCCTGGAGCAACTGCAAAATCAGCACCTGCATCTGCAACTGCTTTTACTTGCTCAACCGTCAACACGGTGCCAATTCCAAGGGTTATTTCCGGTACTTCCTTCTTTATAGCAAGTGCCGCATCCATGGCAACCGGAGTTCGCAATGTTAATTCGATGGCATCAACCCCTCCCTTGAGAAGGGCATTGGCGACCGGGACTGCATGTTTTAGTTCGTCGATGACCAGCACTGCTACGATACCAGCATCATTGATTTTTGTTTTTATTTCTGGCCTCATGGCCTGTTGTGCAGTAGTTTGCATAGCCCTGATTCCTTGCCTAGAAACGCTCTACAACGGTATATTCCCGTGTTTCCTAGCCGGTTTAATCTCCGTTTTATTCTGGGTCATCTCAAGGGCTTGTATGAGTTTAGCCCTGGTCTGTCGTGGCATGATGATTTCGTCAATATACCCCAGCTCAGCAGCTTTATAAGGATTGGCAAAGGTCTCTTTGTATTCATCGATCAATTTTGTACGTGCTTCCTCGTCATTTATTTTACTTCGGTAAAGGATATTGACGGCTCCCTCAGATCCCATGACAGCAATTTCTCCAGTGGGGTAGGCAAAGTTCACATCTGCCCCTATATGCTTGGATGACATGACACAATAGGCTCCACCGTAAGCTTTTCTGGTGATAAGGGTGATCTTTGGTACAGTGGCTTCAGAAAATGCATAGAGCAATTTTGCCCCATGCTTGATAATTCCTCCGAATTCCTGCAAGGTGCCCGGAAGGAAACCCGGAACATCTTCAAAGGTAATTAGGGGAATATTGAATGCATCGCAAAAGCGGACAAAACGAGCGCCTTTAATGGAGGAGCTGATATCCAGTACGCCTGCCAAATGTGCGGGCTGGTTGGCTACAATGCCTACCGGTTGCCCTGCAAGTCTGGCAAAGCCTACAAATATATTTTTAGCATAATGTGGCTGGACCTCCAGGAAAACCCCATCATCAACCACAGCTCCTATCAGTTCAGTGATGTCATATGGTTTGTTGGGATCATCTGGTACCAGTGTCTGCAGTTTTTCTTCTTCCCTGTGGATATCATCCGTGCAGGCTTTCAGGGGTGGATCCTCCATGTTATTGGAAGGAAGGTAGCTGATCAGCTCACGTACCATAATCATGCACTGCTCATCATCCTCAGCTGCAAAATGGGCCACACCACTCTTCGAGTTATGGGTCATGGCACCTCCCAGTTCATTTTTGGTCACGTCTTCATGGGTAACCGCCTTTATCACTTCCGGTCCGGTTACAAACATATAACTTGTCTTCTTAACCATGAAAATGAAATCTGTCAGGGCAGGAGAGTAGACTGCACCACCGGCACAGGGTCCCAAAATAGCTGAGATCTGGGGCACTACACCTGATGATTTTACATTGAGGTGGAATATATCGGCATAACCTGCAAGGCTTTGCACCCCTTCCTGTATCCTTGCTCCACCTGAGTCATTCAGACCGATCACCGGGGCTCCCATTTTCATGGCCAGTTCCATTACCTTGACTACCTTGTCGGCATTGGCACGGCTGAGTGTCCCTCCAAATACGGTAAAATCCTGGGCAAAGATATAAACCAGCCTTCCATCTATCTTCCCGTGTCCGGATACCACTCCGTCTCCAGGGATCAGGTTCTTTTCCATATTGAAATCACGAGCTCGATGAATGACAAGTTTGTCAAGTTCTACAAAACTCCCTGGGTCCAGGAGGGCTTCGATACGTTCCCGTGCTGTTTTTTTATTATTCGCATGCTGCTTTTCAATTCTTTTTTCGCCTCCGCCTTTTTCGGCGTCTTTCATGCGCTCTTCAAATGTTTTGAATTTCTTTTCCAGGGGTGAACTCATGGCTTGTATCAGGTTTATTCTATCGTAATCAATGGTTGGTTTCCTTCTATCGTATCTCCTTCATTCACATGGACTTCCTTTATAATGCCTTCTTTGCCAGCCTTGTACTCACTTTCCATCTTCATGGCTGAAACGATGATAACGGTCTGTCCAACTTTAACTTTCTCACCTGCTTTCACAGTTATTTTCACAATTTTGCCAGGCATGGGAGAGGATACAATATTATTGGCATCTTCAAGGTCGTTCCCTTTTCTGCTCATCAGGTAACGGGTTTCTGCATCGATGATCTCCAGGTCATAGGATTTTTCAGGAGTATTTATATTGTATTGCTTGGCGCAGTCCTTCTCAATGATCTCAACATTATAAGATTTGCCATCAAGCAAAATGGAATACATTCCTTCTGCCACCTTGATCATGTCAAGTTCATACAGTTTGTCATCTACCTTTAGTTTAAGCTTGTTCTTTTCCTTACTGACAAGTTCAACCTTGGAGTATCGGTCGTCGAGCCGGATTTCTAATGACATATTATTGAGTTTTGAGAGGGATTACATTCGCATTATTCCTTTTTTCCTGCCATAATGCTTCCAGGGAGAGCTTCCACCATTGCTCTGGTAAGGCTTCAAGGATTTTGATCTTGATAATTTTTCATGGTAGTCCACAAATGCCGTGATGATGGCAAGGTCTTCATCTACCTTGCTCTGGCCATCACTCGAAGCCACTAGGTTATCTATGTTTTCATCAATAAAATGGGTATCGTACTTTCCTTTCACAAAGGCTTTGTTATTCATCACTTTCTCCAGGAAATCTATCGATGTTTTCACACCTCCTATCTTGTATTCATGGAGTGCACGTTTCATGCGCTCGATTGATTCTTTACGTGTCTGGGCCCAGGCAACCAATTTAGCTATCATGGGATCGTAATACAAAGGGATCTCATATCCCTCGTAGGCATAGCCATCAGTCCGGATACCCGGACCAGAAGGTTCTGTCATATACCTGATGCGGCCTGGACTCGGCCTGAACTGGTTATCAGGATCCTCCGCATAGATCCGGCACTCGATCGCATGTCCTGATTGCACAATATCTTTCTGTTTCAGGGAGAGTTTATTACCTGAGGCAATCAGAATCTGTTGTTTTACCAGGTCAATGCCAACTACCTCTTCTGTTATGGGATGTTCGACCTGGAGGCGTGTATTCATTTCCAGGAAATAATAATTCCTGTCATTATCCGCCAGGAACTCAATGGTGCCGGCACCTTCATAGTCAACTGCCCTGGCTGCGGCAACAGCATCCTGTCCCATTCTTTCCCTCAATTCAGGAGTCATCAGCGGTGATGGAGTTTCCTCTATCACCTTCTGGTGCCTTCTCTGAACAGAACATTCCCGCTCACAGAGGTGGATCACGTTTCCATGCTGGTCGGCAAGGATCTGAAATTCAATGTGATGAGGTGATTCAATATATTTTTCTATATAAACTGAATCATCGCCAAATGAAGAGAGAGCTTCCGATTTAGCTGCCCGAATGGCATCCAGCAGATTCTCCTTTTCTTTCACCAGGCGCATACCTTTTCCCCCACCACCAGCAGAAGCTTTGATCATTACCGGTAACCCAATTTTTGCAGCTGTCTTCACCGCCTCTTTCACATCTGAGATGGCTTCTTTGGTTCCGGGTACCACGGGAACACCTGCTGCAATCATGTTTTCACGAGCCGTGATCTTGTCACCCATGGTGGAAATGGCATGGGCTTGGGGTCCGATAAATATGATCCCTTCCTTTTTACAACGGTTTGAAAAGACTGCATTTTCTGATAAAAAGCCATATCCCGGATGGATGGCATCAGAACCGGATTGTTTTGCAACTTCAATGATTGTGTCTATGACCAGGTAACTTTCATTGGAAGGTGAAGGGCCTATGAAATAAGCTTCATCGGCATACCTGACGTGCAGTGAGGACCTGTCAGCCTCTGAAAAAACGGCGACCGTAGTTATCCCCATCTCCCTGCAAGACCTCATTACCCGGATAGCTATTTCGCCTCTGTTGGCGACTAGAACTTTCTTAATCATAGGAATGAGTAAGGGTAAACAGCAAAGATGAAAAAAAAAAATGAATTCGCAGTAAAGAAGGAATAAATTTAACTAATCTAGAATTGCTAAATTTGTCAGCTAATCATATACAACCTTACAATACGATGTCAATCATCCGGCAGATATTTATCATCCTAATTGCATTAACAGGCATTATGCATGGATATGCAAATAGCTTCCCTGATGAAGGGCTGGAGGAACAGTCAGGCTTGTTTGCGACAGATGCCCTTCTGGAGATGGAATTGTATCTGCCATGGGACAGCTTGTTTGCGGATATAGGGGAGGATCCTGGATACCATGATGGAACCCTGGTGTATTATGACAGTACGGGCATGAGAACGGAATTCAGTGTGAAAGCCAGGGCTCGTGGACATTTCCGGAAGAACCCGGACAATTGTGATTTTCCACCTCTCAAATTGAAATTCAAGAAGAAAAATGTGGCAGGTACTGTTTTTGAGGGATTGAAAGACATTAAGATAGTGAGCCATTGCCAGAATGAAAATCTAGACTATGAGCAATTTGTTTTGCAGGAATACCTGATATACAAGACCTATAGTATTTATACTCCTCTTAGTTTTAAAGCAAGACTGGCCCGGATTCAGTATATGGGTATGCATGGGCCACAGGATACCCTTGCCCGCTTCGCTTTTTTTATTGAGAACCCAGAAGATATGGCTAGCCGGAACAATGGGGAATTGCTTGAATTAGAATTTGCACAGCAGAATAAACTCGACCAGAATCAGCTGGCAATGATGGCCATTTTTAATTATATGATCATCAATACAGATTATTCTATTCCCATTATGCATAATGTGGTCCTGGTGTCACGGGACTACTTTGAGCCACCCCTTCCTGTTCCCTATGATTTTGATTGGTCGGGCCTGATTAATATCCCGTATGACTCTCCATATGTGGCTCACACCTCAGGATCACCTGAAAGAGTATATAAAGGACCCTGTCTTAAAATGAAGGAATTATTGAATATTCTGTCTGAGTTCGAACTGAAAAGAAGAGAAATCTTTAGTCTTTTTATTGAATTTCCCTACCTAGATGAAGAACTGAGAGCCAGGAATATCCAGGATCTGCATCTTTTCTATATAATGAGCGGTAACACAAAACTCATCCGAGAGGCTTTTATCATGGGTTGTGAACCCAAATGATCTATTTTTCTTTTTACTATTTGACTAATCTTCAAAATTTATAGGCAGCCGTAAATTCCAGCTTGATCAAGTTTGGATTTCACTATGCGAAGGTCTTTACAGGGGTGTTTTCATGACACCTTCGCAATTGCCTGTAAATACTAATAATACAATGAAAAACAGCCTCTTTAGACTTATCAACAGGGATGTGTTAATTATGTTTTTTACATTGATAATCATTAAATTTATAAAAGGAGATATATTAGCGTAGAATTATAATTGCGTTTAATTAGTCTAAATAAAGAATGAGAAAGTTTAAGTTTATCTCTGTGCAAGTGATCCTGATCCTGGTTCTGTTCTTCTGGGATATAGGCTCGATCTTTTCCGACAGGAAAGGAATGCATCCTGCACAGTCAGGTGAACCCGCATCCATCTCCCGAATGATATACAATGATATGTCCTCATTTGAAGAAACTGAGCGCATGGATAAGATCATTACCAGTTTCCTGAAACGATATAAGATAAAGGGTGCATCGGTTGCTGTCACCAAGGATGGAAGGCTTGTCTATGCCAAGGGATTCGGATATGCCAATGAGGAGAATGCTGAGAAAGTTGAACCAGGACATTTGTTCAGGATTGCAAGTATATCAAAACTAATAACGGCTGTTGCGATCATGCACCTGGTGGAGGAGGGGAAAATCGACCTTGATTCAAAAGTGTTTGGACCCGAGGGTATTCTGAATGAGGATAAATTTTTAGCATACAGGGATAGAAGGATTGAAAACATAACTATCAAGCACCTTCTTCAGCATCAAGCAGGATGGTCTAAGTATTACGGAGATCCCGTCTTTATGCCACATGTTGTGGCCAGAAAGATGAAAGTATCCCTTCCTGTGAAGAGTAATGATGTAATCGCGTATGCCATGACACGGAAATTAAGTTATACGCCGGGAACAAAATATAGCTATTCAAATCTTGGATACGTTGTCCTGGGAAAGATTATCGAGGAGGTTACGGGTATGGTATATGATGATTATGTCAAGCTCTCATTATTAAATCCTTTGGGTATCTGGGATATGCAGATAGGCAGGGGTTATTACCATGAAAAGGCCGACAATGAAGTAAAGTATTATCAGATAGCCGGTGGCAAGGAGGTTTTGGCATACGATAGTTATAATTATACATCACGGGTTTATGGTGGAAATGATATTGCTCTGCTTGGTGCAGCTGGCGGATGGATAGCTTCACCCGCTGAACTATTAAAGCTTACTGTTGCCATTGACGGATTTAATTCCAGTCCTGATATCCTCATGCCCGAAACCATTGAAAAGATGACAAGGAGTGGTCGCAGCAAACGCAACAATATGATTGGTTGGAAAGGGGCGGATGGCAGTGGAACATGGTGGCGGACCGGAACCCTTTCAGGATCATCTGCCTTGATGGTCAGGCAGAACAACGGCATAAACTGGATCATTGTAATGAATACCACGACTGTGAAAAAATCAAAAATACACAGGGAATCATCCAGGACCATGTTCCGGGCGGTCAATACTGTCCAAAGATGGCCTGAATTCGACCTGTTTAACCAACCCACACCTACACCCGTCCCTTCAAATCTCCTCACCCGGATCGATTAGAAAATTGATCAATAATCTCAATTACTTCATTTGTGAAATTTTGTCTAACTTGAGTGGGTAAAGCACTATTATCAGACTGCCAAGAAAATTGCTGTCTTAAACGGTAGTCCACACAAAGGAAATACCTATTCAATGCTAAGATCAATCCAGGACAACTATCCTGATCTTGACATTAAGTTACTGAAGCTAAGCGACATGAATTTTCAGTTATGTGAAGGATGTTATGTTTGTGTCAAGAAAGGTGAAGAGAAATGCCCGGTAAAAGATGACCGGGATCTGATTATCCAGGAGATGAAGGATGCTGATGGGATAATCCTGGCATCCCCGGTATATTCACATATGGTTTCTGCAACCATGAAGAATTTCTTTGAAAGATTCGCTTTCTATGCACACAGACCTCAATTTTTCGAAAAATTTGCCTTACCGTTAGCCACATGTTCAGGTTATGGAGCTGAGTATGCTCTCGAATACATGGAAAAGATGCTTTCTGTTTTTGGATTTAATATTGTCCCCTCACTCGAGCTTCACTTCAGAGCGGGGAAGATGCCTGAGAAGAATAAGATCCAGAACCATGAGATAGCATTTAATGCGGTTAACACCCTGATTGAGAGAATAAAAAAAGGAAAAAAAGACAAGCCACAAATGGCGATGATGGTACCATTTCACATCTTTAAATATGTATCCACAATAGATAAGGATGTGATGAGTGCAGATCATGAATATTATAAGGATAAGGAAGACTATTACTATGACGCCAGTATCCCCTACCTTAAAAAATTTCTGGCAAAAAGGGTTGCCAATAAAATAATAGCCGGATTTGATTGATCTGTTGGATTATGGCTACCTTAATTAGAAAAAGCCCTCCAATTTGTTTAGGACTCTCAGTATTCAAACTGATACTGGGAAAATTGCGCTTATCCAAGCAATATGTTGGACGTACAATCAAAATGCAAGACGGCCAGGAGTTTACCATCTTTCGGTACATAGCCATAAACCCTGACCGGAAAAGCGCTTCAACCACATCATTTTTCGTCAGTTTCAAGTTTGCCCGATTATCTCATAATACAAACAGAATCGTTTCGATACTGCCAATGTTATTAATAACAGGTTTCCCTGGTTTTGAGGTTAAGATGTATGGGGTAAATAAAAAAAATGGATACTGGCAGGGGATCTACCAGTGGCAGACCACACAAGCACTGGAAGAGTATAAAAAATCCTTTGTATTCCGGATGATGAACAAGCGGGCGGTTAAAAACACATTAAGCTCTATGGAAATGGAAGATCAAAACCTGGCTGATTTTGTAAATAGCCATACTGCTCATTGATATGGGATATGCACAATCTTTAAAAAAGCGTTTTCCCGGCTTAACAATCAAAGTAGAAGATCTCTTACTCCTGGAAGATTTCCAGGTGAAATATCTTCCGGATCGTGTTCTGGAAAAAGAATTTTCAATCTTACTTCAGGCATATCCCATCATTCATCGATTTTTAGTACTAAAATATCCACCCATAGAGGATTTTATTAATACCATTCTCTCAGCTCACAAGCCTGCAGAAAAGGAAAATATCTTGGAGGACTCCTGCCAGGATTTCCTCTGGGAAATTGCAGATCTTATTGTTTATACCAAATATCCTGAGGTATATGATAAACCATTCAGACTTATCTGGGAGCTCGGTGAGCTAAGCTCCATAACTTCTCTTCAGGGAAATACCATATTGGATGCCGGTGCCGGTACCGGCAGGCTAGCCTTTTTGGTGGCACCTGTAGCAGGTACTGTTTATGCCATGGAACCTGTGGGTAACATGCGCCGCTTTGTCCGGGAAAAGGCTGCCAGGATGAATACAAAAAATCTTCATGTAATAGACGGCTTCCTGGATTCAATCCCGCTTCCCGACAACTCCGTTGATATCCTTATGACCTCCAATGCCATTGGATGGAACCTCGAAGAAGAACTCGGAGAGATTGAGAGGGTAATTAGGCCAAATGGACACGCCATCCATCTTTTGATATCGGATATCCAGGTCGAAAATTCTTTTCATGATATGCTTGCTTCAACTGCCTGGAAATATGATTTTACAAGATATGATGTTGATGGGGGCATAAAAATTAAGTATTTTAAAACAGTCAAATAGGGCTGAATATGGGAACGACTACCATTGATCAATTTTTATCAAGCCAGGTAGAAAAGAACAAGACACCTGGACTTCAATATTATCATTTTAACCAGGATGATGTCCTTTATAGCCATTGTGGGGGACTGGCTGATATTGATAATCAGGTCAAGGTCACTGAGGCAACCACCTTTAATGCTTATTCTGTTACCAAAACATTTACCGCATTATCCCTTCTGCAACTTGCTGAGAAAGAACTAATTGACTTGGATAAGCGGGTTGTTGAATATTTACCTGAATTTCCGTATCCACCTATTATTACAAGCAGACAGCTGCTGACCCATACTTCCGGGATCCCCAACCCTATGCCACTGAGTTGGGTACATGCAGCAGATGAACATGAGACTTTCGATTATCAGAAATATTTCAATGATATTTTCCGGAAACACAGCAAGGTCAAAAAACAACCCAATGAAAAATTTGCGTATTCTAACCTGGGATATGTCCTGCTGGGGATGATCATTGAAAAGATAAGTGGGCAGAGCTATACCGAATATGTTGCAGAGAACATAATCAAAAGGTCAGGTATCAGCCCTGGCGAGCTTGATTTTACCATCCCGGATGCGGGCCTTCATGCTAAAGGATATCAAAAGAGAATCAGTTTCAACAATTTGATCCTTGGAATTTTACTTGATAAATCCATGTATATTGACAAAACTGAGGGCAAATGGATATCCGTAAAGAATCTACTGGTAAATGGAACGCCATATGGTGGACTTATCGGCTCTGGAAGAAGTTTTGTATTTTACTTACAGGAGCTTATGAAACCTGATAATCGATTAATATCCAATGAGTACTGGAAGCAGCTATTCGCTGAAAACGTTACCATAAACAACAAGACCACCGGTATGTGCCTGTCCTGGTTCAAAGGTCATCTGAAAGGCAATACCTATTTTGCACATGCCGGCGGAGGGTTCTACTATTGTGAAATCAGACTTTACCCGGAATTGGAAAGAGGCAGTGTGATCATGTTCAACCGCGCCGGGATGAAGGATGAGCGTTTTTTAGATAAAGTTGATAAATATTTTATTCATAAAAAGTCATGAAAAGAACTACGACCATTCTGATAGTATTGTTGGTTACTTCCCATCTGTTTTCTCAGGAAGATAATGCTCATTTCCAGGAGTGGAAAAAAATGAATGCCTCAAAAGATGAGCTTTATGAAGTTTACAATGATTTAAAATTTGGCATGTTCATCCATTGGGGTGTCTATTCTAATCCTGCAGGCATCTGGAAAGGGGAGAAAATTCCCGGACTGGGAGAATGGATAATGTATCATGCCCAAATACCAAGGTCAGAATACAAGGCATTATGCCAACAATTCAATCCTGTAAATTTTAATGCCGAAGAATGGGTTAAGCTGGCCAAAGATGCTGGTATGAAATACATTGTAGCCATGGCCAAACATCATGACGGATTTTGCCTCTATGATTCCAGGGTTTCAGAGTATGATATCATTGACCAGACTTCATTTAAGCGGGATGCAATAGAAGAAATTTACAAAGCCTGTAAAAAATACAATATCAGGATGGGATTGTATTATTCTCATTCCATTGACTGGATGGATGGGGGAGATGTAGGATTGGCCCAGCAATTAGAAATAGACCCAGATCACTCTGATAAATATGGAGCCAACCTTTGGGACCCCTCGCCGGTCAGCTACGAGGATTACATCGAAACCAAGGCAAAACCACAGGTTACCGAAATCATGACCAAGTTTCCGGACCTGGTGGAAATATGGTATGATTTTCCAAGGTTTATGAATCCGGATCAGAGTTATGATTTTTACCAGCATGCATATAATTTGCAGCCCAATTGTCTTGTAAACAGCCGTGTGGGAAATGGTCTCGGAGATTACTTGGTAGCAGGAGACAACCAGATACCCACCAGTGTGGATCCAAAATACAGGACATGGGAAACCCCGGGAACATTAAACAATACCTGGGGATATAAAAGTTATGATAATGACTGGAAATCAATCTCAGAAGTGTTGTACTGGATTGTAGAAATTGCCAGCAAAGGAGGTAACTATTTATTGAATATTGGTCCCAAAGGAGATGGAACTGTTCCTCCAGAAAGTGTCAGTCTATTGCATGAAGTGGGTAATTGGATGAAGATCAATGGGGAGGCCATCTATGGCACTCAGAAATGGACCACTCAACGTGAAGGCAACACACAAATGGATGTAAAAAGTACAACACAACGGGCCAAAGAAGGTTTCAACCTAAAGTTTACCTCCGAAGATTTCTGGTTCACAAAAAATGAGAGAAATATCTATGCGATTTGCTTAACTGTACCTGAAGAAAATACCATTCAGGTGAAATCATTGCTTGAGATCCAAAACCAGATCAACCGAATCGGCTTGCTTGGCAGCTCCGGGGAACTGGATTGGAAGATTGAGGGCGATGCAATTGCAGTTACCCTGCCTGGCAAGAAACTTCAGCGATATAAAAATGGCTTTGTTCTAAAGGTTGAATCGAAGTAGCTTATATAAGAAGTCTTGCTATTATTCTTCAGAGATACAGTACAGATATTTGAATCCTCTCATATACAGTACGTCCCCGATAATTACGGGTGAAGCATGAAATTTATCTTCCAGCTTATTTATTGATATTACCTCAAAATCAGCACTATGCTTCACCACAGCTGTGCTACCATTGGCACCGCTGATATAAATCCGGTCTTTGACTCCTACCAAAGAAGTGAAGATATTCTGAATTCCTTCCAGCTTCTGACTGCTATAATATTCTTTACCATCTGTGGCATCAAGACAGGTTAAATACCCATTATTAACCTTCAGAAAGTATAGATTATTATCCAGAAGTACAGGAGAAGGAGTATAGGGTGTATTGATATCATATTTCCATGCAATGGCATCAGTATCTGTCAAATCTCCTTTTGCCTTAGAGAGATCTACAGCCAGCAGGGCACTTCCCCTGAAACCACTCATAATATAGACCATACCATTCACACTTACAGGTGATGGAATGACATTACGGGTCATTCCAGTGCATTCCCAGATCACTTCTCCATTTTCAAAATCATAACTTCGTATCCTGTATGTAGCACTGGTTATAATCTGTGTTTTCCCTTCATAATCAACAATATAAGGCGTTGGCCAGGAACTTTGTTCATCCCTTTCTATCTTCCAGATATCTTCACCTGTTTGTTTATTAAGCACGTGAAGGAAGGACTGGCCTTGATGATCCCGGACCAGGATTAATTTATCCTCATGCACAATGGGTGAGCTGCCTTCACCAAAGCTCCTTACTTTTTCCATTCGGCCAAGGTCTCGTTCCCAAAGAATTTTGCCCTCTTTGTTCAAACAATACAAACCGTGAGAACCGAAGTAAGCATAAATATTCACTCCATCTGTTACAGGAGAGTTTGAAGCCCAGCTCCCAAATTCATGCGTTTGACTATGCGGAAGTTCTTCACGGACTTTAGTCCGCCATTGAATATTACCATTATTCCTGTCAACAGAGAGAACAACGAACTCGTGAATATACTCTGTACTGGTAGGCGACATCCATGAGTTATCTGATTGATCCTCGTCTGGTTCAGTTTTCTCAACCTTTTGATCCGTTTGCACTGCTGATAATAATATCATTTGATCTCCCCATACAATGGGCGTAGCATGACCCCTGCCGGGTATCTCAACTTTCCACTTAACATTCTTGCTCTCGCTCCATTCAACCGGAGGATCCCCTGCCGGGGCGACTCCGTTGGCGAACGGTCCCCGCCATTGAGGCCAATTCATATCATATTCAGTCAGTTTTTCCTGTCCGATAGAATAATTTGATATAAAAATCAATATGGTTGCAATATTTAAAATCGTACGCATAACAATATTCCTCCGTTGTTAATGAATTATTAAGCTCAGGTAGTGCATCCAACCTTTCTCATTGGAATTGAGAGGTTCACAAACTGCCCTGTAATATCGCTAAAACCATTCAATTTTCAAAAATCACATCAACTGTTACCTGACCTAATATTTTTAATTTAATTAAGCATGTCCAATACACAACATATTGATGCATATGGTATTTTACTATTTGGGATGGCAATATAAGTAGTTGCATATCTTAATATTTTAATATACTTTTAACTCAATATCTTGGTAATTGATTTATTTAATACATTTCTCCCTGACATCAACCACAGCATTATACACAGAACCTTGTCTGCAATCATATACTGAAATTTCTAATCATACTCTTAATGAACTATATCACAACAGTATAATTAATAAATCTTGGCACTATGAACAAGTTGCAAGTAAAAATTGATCCGGAGGTTGAAAGTGTAATCATTAAATACCCAGAATTGGTTCGCAATAAATTATTGCACCTCCGAAAGCTTATTTTAGACACTGCAAATGAAATAGAGGAAATACAGCAAATAGAGGAAACATTAAAATGGGGAGAACCTAGCTATTTAGTTAAAAAAGGTAGTACTATAAGAATTGATTGGAAGGAAAATAAGCCGAATCAATATGCTATATATTTCAAATGTACAAGCAAGTTAGTACCGACTTTTAAAATGATCTATAATAGTTTATTCAAATATGAAGGAAACCGAGCTATCATTTTTCAGTTGAATGATCTGATACCAGAAGCTGAATTAAAAAAATGTATCTCTGTTGGATTGACATATCACAAAGTAAAAGATATGCCCATGCTGGGCTTATGATGAAATACAGGTCTCTCAGAAGAAAGATTTTATACTAGAAAAAATAGATCAGATATTAAATCTTTAAAATAAGTAAATATGAATCAAAAAAACTTCTTGGAATCTTTACACTTACGATAGCCATTGTAATATCAATGGCGTTTATTCTTCCTCCCAATAATAGAATGGATGAATCGCTTGTCGGGCATTGGTCTTTTGACGAAAAAGAAGGCAGCGCAATTATTGACAACTCAAATTTTAAATCTAATGGCGAAATAATAGGAGCCCCAAAGAGAACAGATGGAATTGTAGGAAATGGTAGTTTGGAACTTGACGGGAAGGGAGACTATATAGAAATTTTAGAATATGGGAAAACACCTACTTATTTAAACAAATTGAAAAAGGGCAGTATCTCCATCTGGTTTAATGCTCGTAATATCCCTGTTGGAAGTAATATCCTGCCTGTTTTTTACTATGGCAGCAAAAATGGCTGTGACAATATGAAAGATGCTTCAAATGAAGGAATTGTTATCGCATTAGCACATGGAGAAATAGATACAGAATCTCAAGGCGTTTACTTTACAATTTTTAATAATCCTGGTGAGTATCCAACAATCTGTTTTGACTCCCAACCAAACGATGACGATGATGACAAACGAGGATTAATATCTGAAGGAGAATGGTATCATTTTGTTGCCGTTGTTGGTAAAAACTATAACACCGGGTATCTTAACGGAGAAGAAATTCTTTGGAGTTATAATTTCAGTGATGCTGGCGCCTCCCAGTTTTTTAAAGATGCTCAAAAACACGAACGATTGTGGATAGGAAAGGGATTTTGGAATTTTGGCAAGGAAACATATTTTGATGGCTTTATAGATGATTTACGAATATATGATATTCCGTTAAGTGACGAAGAAGTAAAAAAGCTATATGACATGAAAAATGCTATTTAAAACGAAGCCTAATGGCAGGCCGCAGACAATATGCAAAAAGGCGATAGCATCCATTCGTTGAAATAATAAGACTAAAAAAGAAATAGTATGAAAAATGCAATCAATTGGTTTGAAATCCCGGCAAAAGATTTCAATAGAGCTAAAGGATTCTACGAAGAGGTGCTTCAAGCAGAAATGCAAATTATGCAAATGGACCCTAAAGGAGCAAAATGGGCCTTTTTTCCGTTCGACATGGAGAATGGCGGAATTGGCGGTGGCATCGCAGATGGGCCGGGCTACGAACCCAGCCAGGCTGGTTCACTAATTTATCTGAATGGTGGAGACGATTTGGCTGAGCCACTATCACGGGTAGAAAAAGCAGGAGGGGAAATAGTCCTCCAAAAGACCTCTTTGGGGCCAAACGGATTTATGGCCCAGTTTATCGATACAGAAGGCAACAAGGTGGCACTACATTCAATGAAATGAAATTGAGAGGAACTTCATATGAGCAGTTAGATGTGCATATCACCCGTTGGATGGGCTACAGGGGTGTTGGATTTCTGAGAATAAGCCTTGGGATTATTTTCTTCTGGTTCGGGTTGTTGAAATACTTTGAGGGACTCAGTCCTGCCGAGGCCCTGGCCACCCAAACGATTGATATCCTTACCTTTGGTGTGATCGGTCCGAATACTGTAAGATACGGTCTGGCCACATGGGAAGTCCTGATTGGTATCGGTTTAATATTTAAGATATTCCTCAGAGAAACTTTATTACTAATGTTCCTGCAGATGATTGGTACACTGACTCCTATTTTTCTTTTGCCTGATCAGGTATTCACCCATTTTCCATACGGATTGACATTAGAAGGCCAATACATAGTTAAAAATCTTGTGGTGATCAGTTCTGGTATCGTGATCGGAGCGACCGTGCGTGGAGGAGGAATTATCACAGAAAAACCAGTCAGATAAACGACTGGCCATATTACTTTTTTCACAGTCTGAGTGCATTCCTGTAGAAACCACCTTCAGATTAAAATTTTTGATGCATCCGGGGGACTATTTATCTTCAAATTCATTAATGATTCCCTCAAATTCATACTTTATTAAGTCTTCATCATTTACCCAATAATCTGAAGTTATAATTGAGATGGCCCCATCCTCGAATTGTTCCATTTCCCAGATTATGTCCTCAGCCTCAGGAAATTTGACTTTTCCTTGCAGCTGCTGTGTAAAAAGTCTCCTTACCAGATTTCTTTCACTCAGGCCGATACAGATGGCTTTCAAGACTGTTTCCTTACTAATTTCTAAATTATTATTCTGATGAAGTTTTATTACCAGTGCTACTTTACTGGCCTTCGTATTGGGGAATTTACCATTGAATGCTTTATTGAGTAGTTGGTTAACATTAAATAATGGATAGTGCAGGGCGATATCGGAATAATCTTCGGCCACATCATCATCCATCATATCCTGAGCAAGATTTTGTATCTGGCCTTTTGTTAATTTATCGGATAACTTGTAAGTCAGAATAATTTGCGCGGCCTCGTCGGGTTCATAATCATTTATGGCCAGAAATAATAATTCCAATAATTCTTCGGGAGCTGTCTTCTCAGCTTCGGGAAAGCCCATACTATCCAATATTTCAATATAATCTTGGTTGGTCCATGCACCATCAATTTCATGAATGGTGGAAATATCTGTAACTTTTACGGAGCACTGCATGGTTGAATCATCAAATTTTGTTCATAATCACTTAACTTTTATGACTACTTCTATGAAATCGGTCACAAATATCAGATTCCGTCAACGAATTCATCAACCAAACTATCCCCCACGCACTTCACTGAATTAGGGTAATCGTCACAGTTTTGTGTGGTACCAACCGAAATCGAACAATTTACCCGCTGGAGCCTAAATGTAGATGTTATTCGCTATTTAGACCGGATATAAATTTATTTAAGTTTCTTATATTTGCAGCGCATTTAAGAATCCATAAATTATGGCACAGTTTGAACTTCAAATGCCCAAGCTGGGTGAAAGTATAGAGGAAGCAACCGTTACCAAATGGTTTGTTAAGGTGGGTGACAAAATCGACGATGATGATGTGCTGCTTGAAATTGCTACAGATAAAGTTGATTCAGAGATCCCCAGTCCGGTTTCAGGGACGATTATAAAGATTAATGTTGAACAAGATCAGACAGTCCCGGTGGGAACCATCATCGCCGTCATTGATACGAGCGGAGATGATATTGTTGCGGAAGCTGAACCTGCTAAAGATTCAGGAAGTGCTCCGGTAAGTGAAAAAGAAGTGGAAGAGAGTGCTTCTTCTGCTAGACCTGAACCCGACATTGTGGAGACCATAGAAGAAACTCTACCACCAGCACCTGAAAAATCTGGGGGATCAGGCCGTTTCTATTCACCTCTTGTACTTACCATTGCCAGGGAGGAAGGGATTTCCATGAAGGAACTTGATACCCTCCCAGGGAGCGGAAGAGAGGGAAGGGTACAGAAAAAAGACATTCTTGCCTATGTGAAGACCAGGACAACTCCTGCCTCTGCCCCAGCTGAAGCAGCAGTTGCCTAACCTCAAACCTGCAGCTGCACCTGCGAAACCAAAAGTTTCAGTATCGGTGGGCGCTGAAGATGAGATCATTGAAATGGACAGACTGAGGAAACTGATCGCTGACCATATGATCATGTCCAAACAGACCTCTGCCCACGTTACCAATATGCTGGAGGCAGATGTGACGGATATTGTGTTGTGGAGAAACAGGGTAAAGAACGAGTTTCTACAACGTGAAGGGGAGAAGATCACCTATCTGCCCGTGTTCATGGAGGCTATTATCCAGGCACTGAAAGATTTTCCGATGATCAATTCTTCGGTTGACGGCGACAGGATCATCCTTAAGAAAGATATAAACCTGGGCATTGCAGTGGCCCTTCCTACGGGCAACCTGATCGTTCCGGTCATCAAACGGGCAGATTCATTGAACCTGCTGGGCCTTACCAAGGCGCTGAACAAAATGGCTGATGATGCCAGGAATAACAAGTTGAGTCCGGATGATATACAGGGCGGTACTTTCACCATTTCCAATTTCGGAACTTTCCGGAATGTAATGGGAACGCCCATCATCAACCAGCCACAGGTAGCGATTCTGGCTATCGGAACAGTGGAAAAGAAACCTGCCGTTATTGAAACTACTACCGGTGATGTCATCGGGATAAGGCATAAGATGTTCCTCTCCCTGACCTATGACCACAGGATCATTGACGGGGCCTATGGAGGCGCATTCCTCAGAAAACTCGCCGACTACCTTGAAAATTTCGATGGTAATAAGGTAATTTAGCAGATCATGAGTATAGAGAAAAAATACAGCATTAAAACGACAGATAAGGAAACCCTGAAAGAGTGGTTCCGTCTAATGACCCTTGGTCGCCTCCTGGATGACAGGGCACCCAATTATCTCAAACAGGCCATCGGCTGGTCTTACCATGCACCTTTCGCAGGTCATGACGGGATACAACTGGCCATAGGACAAATCTTCGATAGGGAAACAGATTTTCTATTTCCTTATTACCGGGACATGCTGACAGCTATATCAGCCGGTCTGACAGCTGAAGAGATCATTTATAACGGGATATCGAAGGACCTGGATGTGGCTGGTGGGGGGCGTCACATGTCAAACCACTTCGCCAAGCCTGAGTGGAATATTCACAATGTATCTTCATCCACAGGAAACCATACCTTGCATGCTGTGGGTGTAGCCCGCGGACTCAAGAAATATAAAACGCCCGGTATTGCCATCAGTTCACAGGGTGAGTCATCCGTTTCTGAAGGATACGTTTATGAGGCTATAAATGGGGCGTCCAATGAAAAACTACCGGTTCTATTCGTGTTCCAGGATAATGGATACGGGATATCTGTACCCAAAAAAGACCAAACTGCCCGCCGCAAAGTAGCAGATAATTTTTCGGGTTTCAAGAACCTGAGAATCATCCACTGCAATGGCAAGGATGTATTCGATTCAATGAATACACTTACAGAAGCTCGCAAGCATATCGAAGAATTTGAGGAACCAGTCATTGTCCAGGCAAACTGTGTGAGGATACATTCCCATTCCAATTCAGATGCCCATGACCTGTACAGGGATGATTTCGAATTAAATTATGTAAAAGAATACGATCCCCTTGCTAAATACCACCGTCTCTTGCTGCGGTATAACAGGTTTACGGAGGAAGAGCTGACAGCGATTAAAGAGGAAATGAAGCAGGTGGTTAAAGCCGCACATAAGGCCGGTATGGCTGCCCCGGATCCTTCTCCGGAATCCATTCATGACTTTGTCATTCCCGAACCCTATCAGCCTGAGAAATATACCGATGGGACACACCAGTATGATGGAGAACCTATTAGGTTGATCCAGGCTATAAATGAAACCCTGAAAGCTGAATTCAGGCATAATCCCGATACATTTATCTGGGGACAGGACGTTGCCAATAAGGATAAAGGTGGTATTTTTAATGTTACCAAGGGAATGCAGAAAGAATTCGGCAAGGCAAGGGTTTTCAATGCCCCTATTGCAGAAGATTACATTGTGGGGACCGCAAACGGGATGAGCCGGTTCAATGATAAAATCAGGATCGTAGCGGAAGGTGCTGAGTTTGCTGATTATTTCTGGCCGGCCATGGAAGCTTTTGTGGAAACTACCCATGAGTACTGGCGGACCAAAGGTCAGTTTTCTCCAAATGTAACTATTCGGCTGGCCTCGGGAGGATATATTGGCGGGGGACTCTACCACTCGCAGACGATTGAAGGGGCCATTACCACTTTCCCTGGTGTCAGGGTAGTCTATCCCTCTTTTGCCGATGATGCTGCGGGACTTCTGCGTACCTGTATGCGTTCCAGGGGACTGAATTTCTATATGGAACCCAAGGCCTTATATAATGCGCCAAAAGCTGCCACAGCTGTTCCGGATGATTTTGAAGTACCCTTTGGTAAAGCCCGGGTACGAAGGGAAGGAGAGGACCTGAGCATGATCACCTATGGCAATACCAGCCATTTTTGCCTGGAAGCTGCTGAAAAGATATCAGAAGAGGATGGAGCCAGCGTGGAGGTCATTGATCTTCGTTCATTGATCCCACTGGACACGGGAAGCTATTTTGACCTCAGTGAAAAAAACAGGTAAGGCACTGATCGTGCATGAAGACAAGGTGTTTTCAGGTTTTGGCGGGGAACTGGCTGCATTGATCACTGACGAGGCATTTGAATTTCTGGATGGTCCGGTAAAAAGAGTAGGTTCAACTTTTACACCCATAGGATTTAACCGGATCCTGGAAGCTGCCATCCTGCCAAATACTGAAAGAATACTCACAGCTGCCAGGGATCTGCTTCAATACTAATCATACAGAGCCATGAAAAAAATAGCCATAGTATACAGTTTCAATACACTGAAAACAGGCAAGATCGCCAAGCGCATCAAAGAAGCATTCGGTAAGGATGCAAATGTCGAAATGGTAAATGTGGAAGAAGTCACAGCAGATGAGTTCTTGCAATATGACAACCTGATCTGCGGAACAGCCACTTGGTTTGATGGAGAACTGCCTAACCATTGGGATGAATTTGTGCCTGATCTCGAAGACATGGATCTCAAGGGTAAGCGGGTTGCCATATTTGGACTGGGCGACCAGAAAGGGTATCCGGAGAACTTCCTGGATGGCATGGGCATCCTTGGTGAGATACTGGAAGCACAGGGTGCCAGGCTGGTCGGATTTACCTCAACAGAAGAATATTCCTACGAATCTTCAAGGGCTGAAAGAGGGGACCAGTTCATAGGACTGGGTATAGATTTTGAAACCCAGGGAACTAAAAACAAGGAAAGGGTGAATGGCTGGGTTGAGAAGCTCAAGCTTGAACTCAAGTAGGATTCCTTTTTCACACTAATTTAACAGGCCCCTGTCTGCCAGGTGACAGTCTGACTGCACCCTTCATGGTATTTTTGCTATCATGAGGGGATTCATCATACTCATCATATTTCTGTTTCCGTTCTTTGTCCCGGATATCTTCGGACAGACCTGCTGTTCCGGGGGCGTACCCCTGACTGGAAACCTGGGTATGCCTTCAGCTGCCAGCGGTACCTGGCAATTTTCCCCATCCTATGATTTGAACTACATGAATACCCTGAAACAGGGAAGGCAAACGGTACAGGATCAGTCACGGAGACGCCTTACCCAATCTCTCCTGTTTGAAACAGGTTATTCCATATCAGACCGCCTGTATATCAGCGGATTATTTACTTATGTCCTCCAGACAAGGAGGGTTGAACAGTTCGGGGCGGTTAACACAGACTTTCTACATGGAGTAGGAGATGCCGTTGTATTGCTTTCCTACAGGTTTGCCGGAGGAGAGGCAAAAAAGTGGGAATTGATCACTGGAGTGGGACCGAAGATCCCGCTGGGAAGGTCTGATATGGCAAACACCGATGGAATTACTTACAATGCTGACCTCCAGCCAGGGAGTGGTGCCTGGGATATAATAGGATGGGGACTGCTAAGCAGACAGGGTATTATCAGGCCGAGCACAAATCTTTCCCTCAGGATGATTTACAGGTACACCGGTACCAATCCAAATTACCTGGAATTTACCTCCTACCAGTTTGGCAATGAATTCCAGGCCATCGCCGGCATTTCAGAACAATTACTGGCTGGCAGGCATATTTTTGAACCGTCCCTGCTCATGCGTTTCCGCACGGCTGGTCCTGATCTCCTCGGAGACAACCATCTTCCCAATACAGGGGGTGAGTGGGTGTTTATTGTACCCGGATTGGTATACCATCCCTCGCCGGTTTTACATGTACGTCTGGCAGGGGAGATCCCTGTATATGCCAACCTGAAAGGGATACAGCTAACCACTAGCTTTCGCATAACGGCCGGGATTTATTTCCGGCTGACCGGTAAAAAGAGCTTCATCTATAACATTTTAAAACTCAAGTAAAATGAAAACAAATATTTTTATATCATTCATACTGGCATTCACGATCAGCACCAGTAGCTGTGAAACTGACAAATCCGGACCAGCCTGCAATAATCCTTCCAATAATGCGGGAGGGGACTGGTTGATTCCGCAGAACGAGGTAAGGGATGGGGGTCCCGGCAAGGATGGCATACCTGCCTTGCAAACCCCGCCGAGGGTCAGTGTTGACGATCCTGCCAACCATTACCTGGAAGATGAAGACCTGGTCCTGGGGTATTATTACGATGGGGAGATTGTTGCCTATCCCCATGACATCCTGGACTGGCATGAGATCATTAATGACAAGGTCGGGGGACAGGCCATTGCCGTGACTTATTGTCCCCTGACGGGTACTGGGATAGGCTGGGAGAGGATAATCGAGGAGGAGGAGACAACGTTTGGGGTATCCGGACTCCTATACAATTCCAACTTATTCCCTATGACAGGAAAACCGGTTCAAACTGGTCCCAGATACGCCTCGAATGTGTGAACGGATCATTGATCGGGGTGACCAGTCATTTTACCACTGATTGAGATGCCCTGGAAAACCTGGAAGAGGCTCTTTCCTGGTTCCATGGTCATATCCACCTCAACAGGACACAGCAGGAGACTATGGGTCATATCCATACGGCGGTTACAAAACGAGTAATTCACTCATATTTCCCAGCCAATCCAGCAGATGACCGCCTCCATCCCAAGGAAAGGGTTTTCCGTCGTACCAGGGAGGCTCAGCAAGGGTATACCGGTTTGAAAACTTTGGTGAGGAGCTCTCTGTTATTCAGGATGAATTTAAAGGTACAAACCTGCTTGTCGCCGGGATCAGGGATGAATACATGGTAGCTTTCAATGCAAAGACATGGGATGGCAAAATCCTTGAATTCACAGCCGGGGTGAATGAAGGAATGCTTGTGGACCAGGAAGGCAATGAATGGAATTTATTCGGAACAGCAGTCTCGGGATCCAGGAAGGGGGAGCAGCTAAAACCTGTAAAATCTTTCATGGCATACTGGTTTTCCATAGGAGCTTTTTATCCCGAACCTGAAATTTACGCTCCGGGCATCTAAAAGAGGACCCCATAGATTATCAGGGAGATATGCTATTTATACCTATGCTAAATAGCATATCTCATAATTATTTACTTCTTTTGTAAGTTCAAATAAAAATTAACCCCACACAGAAAGGTAAGGTCATGAATAAGGAAAAGGTATATGTTTTTGATACCACCCTCAGGGACGGAGAGCAAGTCCCTGGATGTCAATTAAATACGATAGAAAAGATTGAAGTTGCAAAAGAACTGGAAAGCCTTGGTGTGGATATTATTGAAGCTGGATTCCCGATTTCGAGTCCGGGGGACTTTAACTCGGTGGTTGAGATATCAAAGGCCGTGAAGGAGCCTGTCATCTGTGGATTGACCCGGGCGGTAAAGAAGGATATCGAGGTGGCAGCAGAAGCTCTGCAATATGCCGCCAGGCCCAGGATACATACAGGGATTGGCACTTCCTATTACCATATCAATTTCAAGCTTAATTCTACCCAGGATGCCATCATTGAGCGGGCTGTTGAGGCTGTCAAATATGCCAAGAGCTTCGTGGAAGATGTAGAATTTTACGCTGAGGATGCTGGCCGAACAGAGAACAAATACCTGGCCAGGGTGGTTCAGGCAGTTATTGCCGCCGGGGCCACTGTCGTGAATATACCTGATACTACAGGATATACACTACCCGAGGAATTCGGGGCTAAGATAAAGTACCTGAAAGACCATGTTGAGAATATTGATGATGCCATCATTTCCACACATTGCCATAATGATCTCGGTATGGCCACGGCCAATACTATGTCAGGAGTGATCAACGGGGCACGGCAGGTCGAAGTTACCATGAATGGTATTGGTGAAAGGGCAGGAAACACTTCCCTCGAGGAGGTGGTGATGACCATTAAGAGCCGCAAACACCTGAAATTATACACGGATATAAATGCCAAACAGAATTTACAGGACTTCCCGCCTGGTTTCTACACTGATGCGTATGCCTGTTCAGCCGAACAAGGCCATCGTGGGAAGGAATGCTTTCGCTCACTCCTCAGGTATCCACCAGGATGGGGTATTAAAAAAGAGGGAGAATTATGAGATCATTGACCCAAGGACTGTCGGGATCAATGAATCCTCTATTTTACTGACCGCCCGGAGCGGTCGTGCTGCCCTGAAGCATCGGGTTGAAAAACTTGGTTACAAGCTCACCAAGGCGAAATTGGATCACTTGTACGAAGAGTTTCTGGATGTTGCTGATAAGAAAAAAGAAGTCAATGATGAGGACCTAAAGGTACTTGTTGGAAAAGAAAAACGCGGTCCCCGGACTATTGAAGTAGAAACACTCCAGGTTACATGTGGGTTGAATTCTATCCCCACAGCTACGGTAGGTTTGAATATCCAGGGTGAGAGTCTACTGGAAACAGCCACAGGTAATGGACCCATCGATGCTGCATTCACCGCTGTTAAGAAAATGGTCAATAAGAAAGTGCGCCTGGAAGAGTTCCTTATCCAGGCCATTACCAGGGGCAGTGAGGATATGGGAAAGGTACATGTACAGGTGCAACACAAGGGAGGAACATATTATGGATTTTCAGCCAACACTGATATTGTTACAGCATCAGTGGAAGCTTTCGTTGATGCCCTTGCACAGATCGTCTGAGTGTGATCTTCAAGAATCACTTCCAGCTTCCGTAACTTTCAAGCATTTTAGCATATCTTTGTAATTTAAAATATTCAAATCTTTAAATCTTTTATTATTAAAATGTCCAAAACGCTATTTGATAAAATCTGGGAACAGCATATCGTGGATACCATACCTGATGGTCCGGATGTATTGTATATTGACCGGCACTTCATCCACGAGGTTACAAGTCCGCAGGCTTTTGCAGGACTCCAAAAGAGGGGTGCTAAAGTTTTTCGCCCCGGACAGGTATTTGCCACGCCTGACCATAACGTGCCAACCATAAACCAGCATCTTCCTATACAGGATAAGCTATCCAGGTTGCAGGTTGAAAAGCTTACGGAAAACTGTGAGGCGCATGGAATTCAACTATTTCGCTTAAGTGATGAAAATCACGGGATTGTTCATATCATTGGTCCCGAGCTGGGGATCACTCAACCGGGACAAACCATTGTATGTGGGGACAGCCATACAGCCACTCATGGTGCTTTTGGGACCATTGCCTTTGGTATTGGCACCAGTGAAGTGGAAATGGTGTTCGCAAGCCAGTGTCTCCTTCAATACAAGCCAAAGAAAATGAGAATTACTGTTGAGGGTGAACTTGGTCCTGGTGTAGTATCCAAGGATGTCATCCTTTATATCATTGCCCAGTTGGGAGCAGGTGGAGGAACAGGATATTTCGTTGAATATGCTGGATCGACTTTCAGGAATATGTCCATGGAAGCCCGTATGACTGTTTGTAATATGAGCATTGAGATGGGAGCAAGGGGAGGTTTGATCGCACCTGATGAGAAGACATTTGAATACCTGAAGGAAAGAAAATTTGCTCCAAAAGGTACTGATTATGACAAACAGGTAACAAAATGGAAGAAATTATATTCTGATCCTGATGCGGTATTCGATAAAGAGCTTAATATCAAAGCCGAAGAAATACCACCCATGCTGACCTACGGAACCAATCCCGGCATGGGGATCCCTGTCGACCAGGCAATACCCAGCCGGGCTGGCGAAGCGAAGGCATTGGAATATATGGGACTTAAACAGGGTGAGATGTTACTCAACAAGACGGTAAATTATGTCTTCATAGGCAGCTGCACCAATGCGCGCATTGAGGATTTCAGGGCCGTGGCCAATCTTGTCAGGGGAAAACAGAAAGCAGATAATATCCGAGCCTACCTGGTTCCTGGATCTAAACTGGTAGAAAAACAAATTGATGATGAGGGGATCAGAGAGGTTCTCGAAGAGGCTGGTTTTAAAATCAGGCAACCGGGTTGTTCAGCTTGCCTTGGAATGAATGAGGATAAGGTACCCAAGGGGGAATACTGTGTATCCACATCCAACCGAAATTTTGAAGGAAGGCAGGGTCCCGAGTCACGGACCATTCTTGCCAGCCCCCTAACGGCTGCAGCGACAGCCCTTACCGGTAAGATCACAGATGTCAGAAAACTAATTTAGAAACCATGGAAAAATTTAATAAAATAACATCAACTGCTGTTCCGCTTCCCGTGGAGAATGTAGATACTGACCAGATCATCCCGGCCAGGTTCCTGAAAGCCACTGACAGGGAAGGATTTGGAGACAACCTGTTCAGAGACTGGCGCTATGATGAGGGTGATCAGCCCAAACCAGATTTTGTATTGAACAACGCGAAATACCATGGATCCATATTGATTGCAGGAAAAAATTTCGGTTCAGGCTCAAGTCGGGAACATGCTGCCTGGGCGCTGGCGGATTATGGCTTCCAGGTTGTTGTATCCAGTTTTTTTGCAGATATCTTTAAAAACAATGTTTTGAACAATGGATTGCTTCCCGTTCAGGTGTCCGATGATTTTCTCGCATTGGTACTTGAAAAAGTCACATCCAATCCTGAAGAAAAAATCATTGTCAACCTGGAAGACCAGGAAATAAAGCTTTTGAGCACAGGGGATTCTGAACAATTCGAGATAAATCCCTATAAGAAGCAATGCCTTCAAAATGGCTATGACGATATTGATTACCTGCTAAGTATCCTGGATAAGGTTGACAGGTATGAAGTATCTGCACAAAAATGAATCGTTTGATAATCAAAAATAGTAAGTCATGAAACTGGAAATAATGGATACCACCTTGCGTGACGGAGAACAAACCTCCGGCGTATCCTTTAATGCTTTTGAAAAACTTAATATTGCAAAGATATTGCTCTGTGAAGTGAAGGTGGACAGGATAGAGATCGCCTCTGCCCGTGTCTCGGAAGGGGAATTTGATGCGGTCAAGAAGATAATGGAGTGGGCCGATCAGAATAATCTTAGTGAGCGTATTGAGATCCTGGGTTTCATTGATAAAAATGCATCACTCGACTGGATTAAGGATGCCGGGGCCAGGGTAGTGAACCTGCTTGCCAAAGGTTCTTTGTTACACGTGAAGGAACAACTGCGCAAAACACCGGAAGAGCACCTGGCCGACCTGGTCTCTGCTATCGAATATGCCACCTCAAAAGACATAATCTGTAATCTTTACCTGGAGGACTGGTCAAATGGGATGATCCATTCACCTGATTATGTGTATTTTCTTGCAGATACATTGAAAGGACCTGAACCTCAGGAGATTAATGCTGCCAGACACACTGGGCATCCTGAATCATGAACAGACATATGAATTCTGCAGCAAGATGCTGGAAAGGTATCCTGACCTGCATATTGATTTTCATGCCCATAACGATTATGACCTGGCGACGGCCAATGTATATTCCTCAATCAGAGCAGGTGTACATGGAGTACATACAACGGTGAATGGTCTGGGAGAAAGGGCAGGCAATGTTCCTTTATCCAGTGTGATGGGAATACTTAATGACCACATTCAAATAGAACATAATGTGGATGAATCGAAACTAACCAAGATCAGTCGCCTTGTGGAATCATTTTCCGGCATAAGGGTTCCTGAAAACAAACCACTTATTGGGGAAAATGTATATACACAGACCTGTGGAGTACATGCAGACGGGGATTCTAAAAACAATTTATATTTCAATGAGTTGATGCCAGAGCGTTTTGGCCGGACAAGGAAATATGCCCTGGGCAAAACCTCTGGAAAGGCAAACATAACAAAGAACCTGGAAGAGCTCGGGCTGGACCTTGACCTGGAATCAACAAAAATGGTTACCCAGCGGATCATTGAGCTTGGTGATAAAAAAGAGACTGTAACCACCGAGGATCTTCCATATATCATCTCGGATGTCCTGGAAGGAATTGACCTTCATCAGCCCATCAAAGTAAAGAGTTATGCACTGACCCTGGCCAATGGTCTTCGGCCCATTGCCAATATCATCATCGAGATCAACGGGAAGGAATACGAGGAAAGCAGCATAGGCGATGGACAATATGATGCCTTCATGAAGGCTCTCTGGAAGATATACACAGTACAGTTGGGAAGGAAACGCCCTATCCTGATTGATTATATCGTGACCATTCCACCCGGAGGAAAAACGGATGCCCTTGTGGAAGCCGTGATTACCTGGGAATTCAAGGAAAGGGAATTCAAAACCAAGGCGGTGGAGGCCGATCAAACTGAAGCCGCAATCAAGGCTACTGAAAAAATGCTGAATATCATAGAAAGAAATCATTTCAAATAGAATGGATTATAAAATTACTGTATTACCCGGGGATGGGATTGGACCGGAAGTTGTCGCACAGGCCTTAAAATTAATTCCCGTTATAGAACAAAAGGAAAATGTAAATTTCAGTTTTGAAGAAGGCCTGATCGGTGCAGTGGCCATAGATCAGACGGGCAATGCCCTGCCTGATGATACCATTGAAAAGTGTAGAGCTTCTGATGCAGTTTTACTGGGCGCAGTAGGACATCCGAAATACGACCTGGATCCGGCCGCCAAAGTAAGGCCGGAGCAGGGATTACTGAAGATCAGGAAATCATTGGGCCTGTTTGCCAACATCCGGCCTGTAAAAACATTTCCTGTACTGGATCCTATTTCCCCCCTCAAGGACCACCTCCTGAAGGGAGTTGATTTTATAGTATTCAGGGAACTGACCGGTGGCATCTATTTTGGGGATAAGGGACGGAGCGAAGACAGGACCGAGGCCTGGGATCATTGTAATTACTCTGCTCCTGAGATTGAACGGATCGCAAAAATGGCTTTTGAAACTGCCGGCAAACGACGCGGAAAACTTACCCTGGTCGACAAGGCCAATGTACTGGAGACTTCAAGGCTTTGGAGGGAAACGGTGCAAAAGATGGCACGAGATTATCCTGATATCACACTTGATTTTATGTTTGTTGATAATGCCGCCATGCAGATCATCCTGCAGCCTTCAAATTTCGATGTGGTACTTACCGAGAATATGTTCGGCGATATTATTACGGATGAAGCATCTGTGATCACCGGCTCCATCGGCATGCTGCCTTCAGCATCCGTTGGGGAGGGCACAGCCCTTTTTGAGCCCATTCATGGCTCTGCCCCACAGATTGCCGGGAAGGATATTGCCAATCCCTTTGCCACCATACTCAGCCTTGCCATGATGTTGGATCACCTCGGACTGGGAAATTCGGCCGAAGATATACGAAATATTGTTTCAGCTGCGTTGGAATCAGGTATGGTTACAGGAGATATTAAACCAAATGATCCGAAAAGCACTTCGGAAGTGGGCGACTGGGTCAGAGACCGCTTGCATCAGACGATTGGAAAATCCAGTTTCCGGCCAGTCTGAGCCAGCCTTTTTTCATTCATTGAACCCTTTCCTCCATTCACCGGTGAATTTCCCCTGTTCATCGAGAAATGAATCATTTATTGATTCATTAATATAATCTTTGATGATGTGGACAACTTTTTGGTTTGATATTTGTCTATGTAGTAAAGTCCACCGATAGAAATGAGAAAACCACTTTTAATAGTTCTATCCTTACTATTTTCCTTTTTACCACTGATGGCGGATAGTGAAGAAGAAGAAACGGGACCTCGCTATACCATCAGCGGACACATCAGGGATGCCGGGACCGGTGAGATGCTTATCGGGGCTGCCGTAATGGTGGAGGAACTGAACCGAGGAACGATCACCAATGTTTACGGATTTTATTCTCTGAGCCTTCCTCCGGGATTCTACCATCTAAAAGTCTCCTATGTTGGATATGAATTACAGCAACTGGCAGTCAACCTGGATGAGAACCGGACTTACAACCATGAATTGAAGGAGGATATAAAGGAGCTTGAAGAAGTAACCATTCGCTCAGAAGGAAAGCAGGCGCATGTCAGGAAGGCCGAGATGAGCGTGAATAAACTACCTATCAAATCCATTAAAAGGATACCCACCCTAATGGGGGAGGTAGATGTGATCAAGGCCATACAGCTGCTGCCGGGAGTACAGGCAACCAGTGAAGGAGCATCAGGCTTTTCCGTCAGGGGCGGTAACCCTGATCAGAACCTGATCCTGCTTGACGAGGCTACGGTTTACAATGCATCCCACCTTATGGGATTCTTCTCGGTTTTTAACAATGATGCTGTCAAGGATGTAACATTGTACAAGGGTGATATTCCTGCAGATTACGGAGGAAGACTTTCATCCCTCCTTGATGTGAGGATGAAAGAAGGGAACCTCAAAAAGTTCTCAGGTTCGGGCGGCATTGGAACCATCTCCAGCAGGCTTACCCTGGAAGGTCCCATAATCAAGGATAAAACTTCTTTCCTGGTGTCCGGAAGAAGGACTTATGCTGATATCTTCCTGCTGTTTGCCAAAGATCCGGATATAAGGGATAACACCTTGTTTTTCTACGACCTTAACCTGAAACTGAATCATATTTTTAATGAAAAGAACAGGTTGTTTATATCAGGTTATATGGGAAGTGATGTATATGCCAATCCCTTTGCCAAAATGGCCTTTGGAAACCAGACCTACACCCTTCGCTGGAACCATCTGTTTTCTTCCAGGATTTTCAGCAATTTCACATTGCTCCACAGCAGATATATGTATGAGCTTGGAACACCTGAAGGAGATGCAAATTCCTTTACATGGCGTTCCAACCTGAAGGATTATTCTGCCAAGGCAGACCTGAATTTTTACATCAGTCCGGAGTTTACCCTGAAGTTTGGATTGATCAGCACATTCCATGACTTTGAACCTGGCAGTGCCTATGGATCAGGAGAGGGGAGTCTTTTTACTGAGTTTATCCTGCCGACCAATTATGCGCTTGAAAACGGGGTATATGTATCTGCCGAACAATCCGCCGGAGAGCGATGGAACCTGCGTTACGGATTGAGATTAAGCAGTTTTCACAATATGGGTCCCGGAACCATTTATAATTATGATGATGACTATCAGCCAATTGATTCAACGGTCCATGAAAGTGGAGAAGTCTTTCATCATTTAATGGGACTTGAACCAAGGATTGCTGTCTCTTTTATGATCAATGATGTTTCATCTGTAAAGTCTAGTTATTCCCGAACCCGGCAGTATGTGCATCTTGCCCAGAACTCAACAGCAGGAACACCGCTGGATGTATGGTTCCCTTCTACACCGAACGTAAATCCCCAGATCTCAGACCAGGTAGCCATTGGTTATTTCAGGAACCTTTTTAAGAACCGCCTGGAATTGTCTGTAGAGGCATATTATAAAGAGATGAGAAATGCCATTGATTTCAAGGACCACGCCAATCTTCTCCTGAACCGTTTTATGGAGGGAGAGATAAGGATAGGTGAGGCTACCTCCTATGGACTTGAATTCCTGTTTCGTAAAAATGATGGAAGGTTGAATGGCTGGATCAGCTATACCTATTCGAAAACCACAAGGACGGTGCCGGAGATCAACAACGGTAATCCATATGCAGCCCCCTATGACAGACCCCATGACATTGCCATTGTCGGTAACTATGAAATTACCAACAGGTTATGGGTTTCAGCCAACTGGGTATACAGTACCGGACTGCCGGTAACTTTCCCGACTGGAAGGTTTGAATATATGGGCAATATAGCACCGGTTTATTCTAACCGGAATGAGTACCGTATGCCCGACTATCATCGCCTGGACCTGTCGGTTTCATTCGGGTCAAAACCAAAACCCGACCGCAAATGGAACTGGGACCTGAACTTTTCAGTATATAATGCATACGCCCGTAAGAATGCATGGGCCATCAATTTTGTCCAGGATGAAGAAAGTCCGAGTATTACACATGCAGAAATGACCTATTTATTCCCGATAGTGCCGGCACTGACCTGGAATTTTCGCTTTTAATGAGGAGGTAAATGAAAATTAATAACAACATAACGACGATCCTTATCATACTGGCCATTTCAATCCTCCTGTGGAATTGTACTGAGAGGATTGAGATTAACCTGGATTCAACCTATTCGCGGCTGGTTGTTGAGGGTCAGGTCACCAGCGACACAACTGCACACTGGGTCAGGCTGAGTGAAACAAGTGATTATTTTTATAACCAGGTAGCACCGGCAGTTACCGGTGCCCAGGTCTCCCTGGATGACGGAGTGAGTGTTCACATGCTTACGGAATCAGCTACGCTGCCCGGAAGGTATCATACCAGTCCCGATTATCACGGGATACCGGGAAGAACATATACCCTGAGAATAGGGAATGTAGATATTGATAAGGATGGGGAACCCGAAGATTATTCGGCTGCTTCCATGATGAATCCGGTGAATCCCATTGATTCAATTAAGATAGAATGGTTCGATACATTTTTCAGCGGTTACCAGGTAAGGATTTGGGCATGGGATTCTCCCCAGCCTGACTGGTATGCTTTTAAGGTTCGGAAAAACGGAATACTTCTGACGGACACCCTGTACGAGGTGATTGTGCAGAGTGACGAATTCTTCAATGGGAATTACACCTACGGAATTCCATCGCAGTTCCTAAGCACAGATAAACCCGATGAGGTAGTTGAAGTGGGAGATACCATCACTTTTGAGATCAACGGGATTACTGAAGAATACTACAAATATGTGATTGAGGCACAATCCCAGGTCTTCACGCAGACTCCACTATTTAGCGGTCCCCCGGCAAATATCCGCACCAATTTTAATAATGGTGCCATAGGATTCTTTGAAGCCTATTCAGTAAACTACAGCAGCACAATTGCCACTGCGGATATAGTCAATGGTGGCAAGCCTGAATAAGTTGCAGAAAAATTCTAACTTTATATCAATATAGCTAGATAATCTAATCATCATGGCATATTACTTAGCAAAAAAGATCAGCCTGGGATTCCCTGAGGCTGTCGAAAAAGTTATCGAGGAACTCCAGAAAGAAGGATTTGGTGTCATTACCCAGATCGATGTACAGGAAACCCTCAAAAAGAAACTGGATGTTGATTTCAGGCCATACCTCATCCTGGGGGCATGCAATCCGCAATATGCTCACCAGGCCTTGACAGTTGATGATAAAATAGGAACCCTTCTCCCATGCAACTTTGTCGTGCAGGAAGTGGAAGGTGGGACAGAGGTCCTGGCCATGAATCCTCATGAAACTATGTCCAAACTTATGGATGGTGATATGGTGGAGATTAGCCAGACCATTACTGACAAAGTGAATCGGGTGCTTGAGAGGCTTTAATTAGCAAACCTTTAACTTTTGGGCGTAGGCATTTTGGGTTTATTGGTTTATTTTTGGATATGCAAAAACCAAACCCACATATCCTGACGATTTTTGGGGCGTCAGGGGATCTTGCCCGGCGAAAGCTGATCCCATCCGTCTATAATCTTTACCTACAAGACTTGCTGCCAGAAAACTTCGCACTGCTGGGAACAGGCAGGAAGAAGTTCTCCGATGAATCATTCCGGGATCACATGAGAGACGCCCTGGAGACTTTTTCAGGAGATGATGCAGATCCTGCCAGGGTAAAGCAATTCCTAAAAACCCTCTATTATGTATCCATTGATACAGCGGATCCTGCTGAATATACCATGCTGAAAAACAAGCTGGATGATCTGGATCAATTATTGGATACCGGGAACAACCATATTTTTTATCTCGCTACTCCACCGAGCCTTTATGCAAAAGTGGCGCACAGCCTGGCTGGCCAGGGACTGGCAAGGAATAAGAACAGCTGGCGAAGGATCATCGTGGAAAAACCATTTGGGTATGATCTTGCATCGAGCAAGAAACTGAACCAAGAGTTCAGAGAGGTCTTTGATGAAGACCAGATATACAGGATTGATCATTACCTGGGCAAGGAAACCGTACAGAATATAATGGTCACCCGCTTTTCAAATTCCATTTACGAACCTATATGGAACAGGAATTATGTACACCATGTTGAAATCACTGCTGCTGAAAGCATAGGAGTGGGGGATAGAGGAGGATACTACGAGGGATCCGGGGCTCTGCGTGACATGTTTCAGAACCATATGTTGCAGTTGGTCGCCCTGGTAGCCATGGAGCCCCCGGTCTGGGCCGATTCGAGTTCAATAAGGAATGAGATCGTGAAAGTATTGGAATCCCTCCGTCCATTAAGCGAGCAGGACCTGGCCAGCCATGTGATCAGGGGGCAATATACGGAATCCATGATAGGGGGAGAATCAGCCAAAGGCTACAGAATGGAAACAGGGGTGGATCCGGATAGCCGCACAGAGACTTATTTTGGGATTAAGTTTTATATTGACAATTGGCGCTGGAAAGATGTTCCCTTTTATGTCCGGACCGGCAAGCAGCTACCCACCAGGGTGACTGAGATCGTGGTTCATTACCAGCCCACCCCTCATCATATATTCTCCGGCCATCAGACAGAAGAAGTTGAGACGAATAAGTTGATTATCAGGATTCAACCTGATGAGGGACTGCTGATAAAATATGGCATGAAGGTCCCAGGCGCCGGATACAAGGTCCAGACAGTAAATATGGATTTTCATTATTCCGACCTTTCAGACGTCTACTTGCCTACTGCTTACGAAAGGTTGCTACTTGATTGCATGCTGGGTGATTCGACATTATATGCCAGGGGAGATGCAGTGGAATGTGCCTGGAGCTTTGTGGATCCCATCCTGAAATACTGGCAGAATAATCCTGATCATGCCTTGTTTGGCTATCCAGCAGGTACCTGGGGACCCAAAGAAGCAGATGAACTGATAGAGGAAAAAGGATTGACCTGGAGATATCCCTGTAAGAACCTTGCCGATGATGGCATATATTGCGAACTGTGATCCATACCTTTAAATCAACAGGCGAACTGGCCGTTTCATTGTCTGAAACGATGATCAGGCTTGCTCAGGAATACATCCGGGAAGATAGGCCTTTCAATATTGCGCTTTCCGGCGGATCTACTCCACGTGTCTTGTTTGAAAAAATTGTTTCTGGTAATGAAGATCCTGGTTTGTGGGAACAGGTAAATTTTTTCTGGGTGGATGAGCGTTGCGTTCCCCCGGACCATTCTGAAAGCAATTACCGCATGACGGATGAGACCTTTTTTCGGCCATTATCACTCAGTTATGCACATGTTTACAGGATGATGGGAGAGGAGGAACCCTCTGCAGAAGCAGAAAGGTATGAAGCCTTGCTCCGGTCTCAATTGCCCGAACGGGAGGATTTGCCCTGTTTTGACCTGATCCTTTTGGGCATGGGAACAGACGGACATACAGCTTCTATTTTCCCTGACCAGATGGATTTACTTCACTCAGACCGTATCTGTGAGGTGGCCAGGCATCCCGCTTCAGGACAACAGAGGATAACCCTGACCGGACCGGTGATCAACAATGCAGACCGGATCTGTTTTATGATTACCGGCGCTAATAAGGCCAGCATCCTGGCCAGCATCCTTGAAAACAGAAGAGGATCGGGAAAATATCCTGCCGCGTTTATCAAGCCTGCTGCGGGTGCCCTGGAATGGTACCTGGATGAAGAAGCCGCCCAATTATTTGATGGATCTGGGCACTGAGGCCTGATTCAGGTAATCAATCAGCATGCTCATATTATTAAGATATTGTCGTGTGGATATGTACTCCTGACCGGTACTGTCCCTGTACGGTGAGGTATCTGTCATATCACCCACATAAGTGCTGGCATACTTATCAGTATTCTCCTCTGACTGTCCGTCTCCGATGTAAGGATGGCTTATCATGGCTCCGGTGGTCATCCAGCAACCATTTTCATCCAGCCCTTGTATGATCTCCAGGATCTCATGTTCCTTATGGATAGGTCTATTCCGGAAGTGGTTCAAGTCAAAAAACATAGTCTCGTCCATGAACAATTCATTTGTAGCTTCCCGGAGTGTATCGTTGGCAAGGCTGTCGTATTGCTTCTTCAGTTCATCTAGATGGATTTTGCCCTTCCCTGAATAATGGCCTAAAAGAAGTGTATCATGATCATCATAATAATAACGGCCATATATCACATTTGACCCTCTCCTGTGAACATAAAGGGCTTTATTGGTCTCCGGTTCCACAAAGGTCGGGTGTGTATACCTGCCGCCAACTGAAGCATTTTCTGGCAACCTGGTTTCTTCAAGCCACCCAATTGCTGCGGGAATCCCATCCAGGTACTTTCGGTTTCCGGTCAATTCATAAAACCTGAGTAACAAAATAGCATTTTTGTAAGTAGTCGTGGGAAGCAGGGCCAGGGGTTCATAGCTTCGCGCTCCGGCAGGATTCAGATCCATATCATACTGTTGTGCCCATCCTCCGCTACTATGTTGGGTCACATTATAGAAATCCATACCCCGGGTAATGGCATCTGAATAATCTTCTTTTGATAGATTCTGGTAACACTGGACCAGGAAATGGATATTCTCCCAGATTACATCATCATTGAATGTAAAAAAGGAAGTATAATCCGGTTGACCATCTTTACTGAAATCATATCTCAGAGGATAACGCTGCGGCCAGCCTCCCTCTGGATACTGGCTTTTAAGTATGAAATCAATTACCTTTTCAAGTGCCGGCTTAAAACCAGGATCCCTTTTCTCAAGGTAGATCCGCAGCAAGAATCGTGCTGCATCTGCTGTCACTTTATCGTCAAAGGTGCTGTTTCCATAGTAATGTTGGAATTCCTCCAGCCTCCACCCGTTTTTACCTATGGTATTGTACCATTGGCTGATGGATTCCTCCCCGGCAAAGTCTATCAAATAATTCCATCCACCCTCCGGCCTTTGTCCCCTGACAATGGCAGAAGCAGCCTTCTCCGCTGCAGCGTAATAATATTCATCACGAGTAATACGATAGGCATCCAGGAAGGTATGTCCCATGCTGACAGTACCGGGATCCTGGAGCCAGATCATGGATTCATATGCTTCCATTTCCCCCCACCGTCTTGAAAGATCTGGAAGATAATACCAGAGATAACCGCCATCGGTACTGATCTCTTCAACCATATACCGGGTGGCATCCAGCATTGCTTTTTCAGTCTCTTTCAGCAAGTTATCTTTCTGCTCACAAAACTGGAGGCTTAATAGAACAAGAGGTATAGCCGATAGAAAGGTCTTTTTCATAAACCCAATGGCTGTTTAATTGTTGTCAAGGTCATTATCTTCCCCTAAAATAGTCATAGCTCCAAGCAACAGCCATTTCCCACCTTTCTTAATATAGGTTTCAGTGTTTTTTCCTGATATGGTTACATTTATGGTTTCATCACCTTCGGTGCGCTGGCTCAAAAAAGTAAAAAAATAATGTACTACGGCAACATTTTTCACGACAACAATTCGTACCGGGTCTAGCATGAAGTACTGAATCTCGGAATTAGCAGTCATCCATTCATACAACGATGTTTCCCCGTTCTTTCCCATTGGAAAGGGTTGGTCATTGCTCCATCCCTGGTAACTATCATGTAAGGATGCCTTGACGGCTCCAGCATTACCGGATTTCCAGTCGATCCAGCCTTTTTCAACAACTGACCAGACATCTTTCTGTTTCCTGTTCCACTTCTGTGAAAATACTATTGATGAACTCAGTAAAATAATAATGAAAGAGCAAAAAATATAGCTCAGTAATTTTCTCATGGTTTTCATATTTAAAAGGTGAATTTAACTTGTTGTCTCGAAACAGAAAACCAATTTACGAGATTGTTATTACTCCACCATTATTTTACCAAAAAAAAGGGGCTGTCCTGGCGGAACAGCCCCTTTTTTATTCAGAATCTACTCTTAACTCACATAGGGTATTAATATAAATGTATCTGGCTTCTTCTTCTTACGATCAGTTCAGGCCTACCCTCGTATGTGCTCAGGAGTCCGGTTACCCACATATATCTTCCTTCGAAGTACATATCCGGATACCTGTCGTACCGCCTGGCATGACTCCCTGGAATAATGACCGTGAAATCATGTTGTGGATATGCTCCTCCGAAATACAGGTGGTACTCGTCAGTGGTCCAGGAATAATAGACTTCATGAACCCTGCCGTATACATTCCTTACTTCCCCTATATGGTGAAATGCATGGTAAGCTGGAACTGTTAGGATCTGGTATCCGATTGGATAATACCAGTACCTGAACTCGGGATACATATGCCTGTAATCATGGTACATACGGTTGGTCCAGGTAACATGGACCCTGTTCGGTACCCGGTAGTGGTAATTGACGGTGCGATACCTAACCGGATTGTAATGATATCCTTTTACATGATTTTTACGTACTGCCCTACGGTTGGGAGTGGTATAATGCTGGCGATGCTCGGCATGGGTCCTAGTAACATGCTGGCTTTTGCCAGTATTGCCCCGAATAGATTGGTTATTTCTATGACTATTGTTAGCACTGCGGACACTACCATTGTTACTGGGTGACTTATAACCATTGTATCTGCTCGTTGTACCTTTGTTCGGAGTTGGTTTCTGTCCCTTATATGTACCGGTATGGGTCCTGTTCGGGGATCTGTCTCCACTAGTACGCCCCTGATTACCACTATTTTTACGAGATACCTGACCCTGCCATGGCTTTTCATATGTACTTTTATGTGCCTGGCTCCTGCTAACACCGGAAGGCCTATGCGCATTGCTTTTGGCTGGACTGGTCCTGCTCCTGCTGGTATAGGAAATGTCTCGTGTGCTGGACTGTCTGGTCCGTGTAGCCTGCTGGCTTTTATTGCTTTTCTGTTCAACTGACCGTCTTACGGTCGTTTCACTTTTCTGTTTCTCGGGTTCATGCCTGGTACGTTCCCTTGAGCTTCTCTGGGCCTGAACAAAGATCGCGAGAAGCAATATTGCTGTTATGAGAATAATCTTTTTCATGACTCTTTCGTTTTAAATACGGTTTGTTTGATTAAGTAAATGCAAAATCTCTGCCAAAGTTTAAGACCAGGCAATAAGTGTAAGAAATACAGCTGTTTGTCACATAATAACATATGTTCATGGATTTGCTTATATAGCTGAAAAATTGCCTGGAACATTGCCGGGATGAATCCGTATAACGTTATAATCTCATTGCATTTCAGTTGTGAAGTTAGGATGGATCAATTAAAAGAAGTTTCCCTGGAACGGGATCTGATCGCCAAGATCAGTGAACAAAAAAACAAGATCGAGCAGCAACAGAAGGAGCTTGCCGGCAGCCTTTCCTATGCAAGTTCCATTCAGGCCGCATTACTTCCTGATCTAAGATATTTTAAGAAAACCTTTCCCTCAAGTTTTGTTCTTTTTAAACCCCGGGATATTGTAAGTGGCGATTTCTACTGGTATAACAGAAAGGATAACAGGATTGCCATAGCTGCAGCCGATTGTACAGGCCACGGGGTTCCGGGTGCTTTTATGAGCATTCTGGGCATCTCATTTCTGAATGAAATTGTCAGCAAACATATCCCACGTGCGAATGTAATACTCAACCGCCTGAGGGAAAATGTTATGAAAGCACTTCACCAGACAGGGGATAACAGTGAACATAAGGACGGGATGGATATTGCTCTTTGCGTAGTAGATCTGGATGAAATGAAAATGGAGTTCTCAGGTGCCTTTAATCCCCTTTACATGATACGAAACGGGCGGTTGCAGGAAACCCGTGGGGATAAAATGCCTATAGGGATCAATGCTGTAATAGAAAAGTCATTTTCCAACCATGATATCAAGCTGGAAATCGGTGACCTGATATACATTTTTTCGGATGGATATCCTGATCAGTTCGGGGGACCAGAAGAGAAAAAATTTAGGTATAAGACCATGCAGAAATTGCTGGTTGATAATTCCAGCAAGCCTCTCGAATCACAGAAGCGGGAACTGGAGCGAACATTCATACGGTGGAAAGGTAACCTTGAGCAAGTAGATGACGTACTGATCATAGGCATTAAAATCTGAGGTCAGATGTGGTTTAAACAATTCAAGATCAAGAATTACAGGTCAATTCTAAATACCGGGTGGCAGGATCTGGCCTCCGATAATATTACCGGTATAATTGGCCAGAATGAATCCGGTAAAACTTCTGTCTTAGAGGCACTTAATAGCTTTTATTCCGGAATTATTACAGATGATATCCTGCGTAGCGATCTCAGTCTGCCCGAGGTATCCTGTTCATTCAGTGTTAGTCCCACAGACCTGAAAAAAATATTTTCCGGTAAAAAGGTGCCTTCAAGGATCTTGGAGATTGCCACCAGCACTGAGCAAATTACACTGACACGTTCATGGAATGCTGATAAATCCAGTTATCTCAGTTTTGGGGATGAGGCAGTTTGCGTGTATTATGCAGAGATTGAAGAGCAGATGAAAGAATTCAGGGAGAGAACCCTGGAAGAACTTCAAAGGATCATTGAAGAAGCCCGGATGGCGGAAGCAGAACTGGGCCAGATACAAGTGGAGAAAGAGGATATTGAGAAAGAACTAAATGTGCTGACTCCGCAGCTGAACCGGAGCAAAAAAATACTAGATAGGAAACCTGACAGGGATACTCAAAACCAAGTGCAAAAGCTCGCACTTGAAACAGAAAGGTTAAATAAAAGGCTGGAAAAGAAAGTCCTCACTATCGAAACCAAAGCTGTAAAGGCTGAGGAATTGGCACAGCGATCAAGATATGCCCAGTTATGTCTTGAAGCTCAGAACCAATTGAGTGAGTTCAAACTTAAATGGGAAGATTCATACAGAGAACTTGCTGACTTACAGGGTTATATGGAAAGCATGGAGACTGAAAAGGAGATAAAGGGGATGCAAGGCAAGCTGGATATGCTTAATTCGAAACATCTTGAAAATGATCTTAACCTTGAAAAATCGACGAATAAGGCGGATTTTAGCCTGGCTGTAACCTCAAGGATCCTGAAAGGAACAGAGCCGTCTGAAGCAGAGGATTTGGTAGAGAAGGAGAGAAATAAATACAATGGATTCTACACCGAATCTGAAATGGCAGATCTAGCAGCTGCACATATACCTGTATTTGAATTATTTGAAGATTTCAGCAGTTTATTGCCAAACAGGATAGATCTTGAGGATGTATTTTCTATGAATGATAGCGTGGAGGGGTTTAAGGCAGCGAGGAATTTTTTGATTGTATCCGGACTCAAAGCTACTTTTTTCGAGGAGAGGAACAGCAGGATACTCAAACACAAAATTGAAAAGTTAAACAATGAGATAACCCTGAATTTTCAGGATTACTGGAGACAGAGCCTGGGAAAAACAAACAAGATCAAGATCCATTTTGAATTGGAACACTATGATAACAATCATCCTGATAAAATGGGTAAACCCTATCTGGAATTCTGGATCAAGGATGACCAGGAAAGATTGTATCCAAAACAGCGGAGCCGTGGCGTAAGATGGTTTCTTTCATTTTACCTTGAGTTGAAAGCCAACGCCATTGAAAACAAGCAGCGATCAAGGGTATTTCTGATCGATGAACCCGGACTCAGCCTTCATGCCCGCGCCCAGGAAGATGTGCTGAAGGTTTTTGAAGACATTAAGGAAGATATACAGATCATATACTCTACCCATTCACCACACCTGATCAATCTAAATAAATTATACCGTTTGCTGGCTGTCCAACGAGCTGTAGAAGATGATATGCGGAGTGAAACCGTTATTTTCAGTCCCAAATCATTAAATGACGCTTCCACCGACACTTTGTCTCCGATCTATACATTGATGGGGACTAAAATGAGTGATCACCAGTTTGTAAAGAAGAAAAACAATATAATTGTTGAAGATACGCCTACCTATTATTTTTTAAGTACCATATTTGATCTGGCCAGCTATCACAAAGAATTGTATTTCCTTCCTTCAACCGATGTCAATAACGTACCCATGCTGGTAAACCTCTTAATGGGCTGGCGGCTGGATTTTATCGTTCTGCTGGATGATGATGCTGAGGGTAACCGGGTTTATCAGGAATTGCGGAGCAATATTTATCTGAACAATGACGAAATTGCAAACAAAAAGCTTGTACTCCTTGATAACCTGAGAAGTGTCGAAGATCTATTCTCAACTATTGATTTTAAGAATTTTGTGCTGCACCAACGGGTGGGCATTACGGAAAAAAACTCTGAGTATGTTGAGCTGAATGAAATATCCAGGGCGAAACTGGCTTCAGATTTCATTTTGCATGTTCAGGATAACGGGGTGAGGTTCGAAGACTTTGATGAAGAAACCAGGGATAATATTAAGCAGGTGATCAAAAAACTGGATACCTTTCTTGTCTAATATCTTATTAATTTCTCCACATCATGTTTGTTAAGGTAGGTCCTGATGATCTGCTGGATATCACGGTTGTCCTCATAAATTTTGATACAGTTTACAATATCTTCAAGCTGGAGATATGATTCTTCAGTATTCAGGAAACCAAAACCAACATATTTCCCGTTTTCAAGCTGGATCACAGACCTTTCATTCTCCTTCCGCCCCCTGTCTATGATCAGAAGATTCTTATGTTTATGATAAAAGACAGAAAGGGCCTTCATCACCCTTTTATTATAGATGTCCGGAGACTCCTTACCGATGCAGGCTCCATTGCATTGCCTGATCTCATAATGGAAACAAGCCCCATCTGTATCGTACATTCCACATAGTTTCTGGCAGAGCCAGTGCCGTTCTATCATTTTGGTCAGGATGCTTTTCGCTTCTGCTTTATTCTGGAAACATGTCTCAGGAGCCTGGTTGATCCTGTTGGTGGTCCGGTCAATTTCCAGTCGGTAATAACCCTTTTCATCTTTCTGGCTATACAAACCATAATGTAAGGTTTTGCGTTTCTGGGCCCTGTTGTACCTGGGGCCATGTTTCTTTATCTCACTCGATTCGGTAAGCAAGGCCACTAATTCACTGCCGGTAAGTTCAAAATTGACCCCGGCGATGTTTTCTTTCATTTCAATGGCCCGCCTGGAACTGTTGTTACTCAGATGGCTCATCACCCGCTTCCTGATGTTATTGCTTTTTCCAATGTATATGACCTGCTGCTGGTCATTCAGGAAATAATATATACCTGTTTGTTCAGGAAGTGCATCAATGTTCTCTTTATCCAGATCTGGATGCAGGTTTTTGAGGGTTTTGGATATGGAAGCCTGCAGCATATCCTGCTGTCCGGTTTCCCCGGACCGTTTCAGTAGCAGGTCCAGGAGTTTGACTGTGGCCAGGGCATCACCGGCTGCCCTGTGACGGCCTTTTATGGCAATGTTCAGATCATGACAGAGGTTCCCCAGGCTGTATGAACGGTGTCCGGGTAGCAATTTCCGACTAAGCCTGAGCGTGCACATGTTTTCCCTTGTAAATTCATATCCCAGGCTTTTGAATTCTGACTTGATGAATTTATAATCGAAACTTGCATTATGTGCTACAAGGATCTTTCCCTCTGTAAAGTTCACTATTTCCTTGGCAATCTCGTAAAACTTCGGAGCATTCTCCACCATTTCATTAGTGATACCAGTCAGTGTAGTAATATAGTAGGGGATATTTTTTTCCGGATTGACAAGGGAGATAAACTCATCAGTAACCTTGTCACCATCAAAATGGTAAATCGCTATTTCCGTAATTTTTTCGGTCTTCGGACTTCCTCCAGTAGTTTCTATGTCCACGATTGCATACAAGGCTGATCTCCCTCTCTAGTCAACTGGTAAAGGAAGTGGAATAGGTGCAGCTTGGGTTGATAGTTCTATTTCCCAATTTAAGGTACTGAACCTGCGGGGAATAATACCCATCAAAGTAGTACCAGCATAGGCAAGTATGAGGTCAAACACAAGTAGGGTCGCTCCGACAAATATTCCATTTGAATATCCCCAGGCGATTCCACCCAGGAAATAATAAATAGCCACAGGGAATATGAGTCCGGCACCGACCGTCAATCCGATGCCAACGGCCCTGTCCTTTGAATTGCTGTGTACAAAACCGGAGATCATCATGATATTGTCTTTCTTGACCTCCTGTTCCTGGACAAGAATCTTATCTTCATCAAGCACCTGCCATTCTCCCTTGAACTTTTCACCAGCAAAAGTTCTTATAGTTATCCTTTTGTCCATCCGAATGGTCCTGGTTTTGGTAGCGTCAGTTTTTTTAACCAGGGTGATTTGTTGGCTGAATGCCGAGTGGCTGAATACTATTATGATCAGGAAAAATAATAACTGTCGCATGAGAAGTATTTTAGTATAAAAATAATGAAAAATAAAAACCGGCCTTCATGGTGTACGAAATCGTACGCAGCTTGCATATTTCCGGACGATATTTAGGAATTTACCGTTGTTTCAATATAAGCATAACTGTCTGATTATATAGTTATTATAAATATTGGAACAATGTATGCATTAGCACTTAAAAGCCAAAACCATGAGAATGCAAAACTCTTTGATCATGATGGATAAGATTCACGATGAGCACGAATATATTTCAGCTAAGGAAGACTTGAAAACCATATATAAGGAAATACTCCGGCTGGTAATCAAAAAAGAGGAGTACGAGGAAAAGATAGAAGAATATCTGAATAAGAGAACTTAGGCTGGAAACTTGACGATTCAGGTTTCTGAACCAGGAAGGAGCGGATATAGCAACCGTTCTTTCCTGGTTTTTTTGCTCATTTTTAGTTTTCCGTAAGCTGTTTACTTTTGATCCCCGAAAACCTCTGTTTCATTAATAAAGCCATCTGCGATGACCGTCATGCGGATGTTTTCTTCACCCACAGGGATGATCGATGAAACCAATACTGTGGGAACCATTTTCATACCGTTATTTACAGTTACGAGGGTATTGGGTATTGGCTCGTCATTGGCAAGCAGAATAGCCATATTGGCTGCTGATGCTGCCAGGGATTCAATAACTTTATAAACCGTCATTGTCTGATGACCTTCCACGATCCTTCTGCAGGCATCTGTCTCTGCATCTTGTCCGGATAACAAGACATCCTTCTCGACTCCTGATTCCAACAAAGCTTTTGAGGCACCTCTTGCCAGGCCATCACTGGAAGCAATAATGGCATCAGGAGCTTCGTTGTTGCTGAGGTAATCTTTTATGATCTGATAGGCAATTCCATCATCCCATTTTTCCACATTTTCGTCAATGACGATCTTGATATCTCCCCTGATTATTAAAGGTTGTAGAATATTCATCTGGCCGATTCTCAAGCGCATGGAATTGTTATCACCCGGGTCACCGCCCAGGAGGGCATACGATCCCCTGGGTTTGATTTTGGTAAGGTATTCAGCTTGCATCTCTCCAATCCTTAGATTGTCGAAAGACAGATAAAAATCCAGGTCACAATTTTTAATGATCCTGTCATAGGCTATTACGTCAATACCCCTTGACTTGGCATAATCTACCAGCTTACCAGCAGCATCGCTGTTAACCGGTACGATGATGAAGACATCCAGTTTTTCTTTTTCTATCAATTCTTTGGCCTGCCTGGCTTGTTCGACCTGGCTTCCATTGGCCTCCCTTACGATCACCTTGGCATTTTGCGATTCAAGGTGCTGGGTGAGGTAGCTGATATCCTTTGTCCATCTCTCATGGGTTGGGCCCATGCTAATACCTATGATAATATCATCCGTTTTCGTGCATCCCAGCAGCAACATACAAATGACAAATGCAGTCAATAGATTTGCTATGTGTGTTTTCATGGCAGTGGTTTTAATGATTATTCAGTCAATTGAGATAGCTTCCCGCCTTAATGCCTGGCAAGGAACAGTATGCAGATAGTGCATCAATGAGATACAATAAAGGTATGAAATATATAGGGTTTAAATCAACATGTTTTATAAAACAAAAAGCCATCGGAAAATTTCCGGCTGGCATTTTAATAAATGACAATGCTGATCATATTTTGGCCACCTGTGGTAAAGCAGCATCAATCAAAGGCTGGAATGGTTCGGTTCAATTCAATGTTATTTAGTAAGTATCAGTTTTTGGTATTTCAGAAAATTCTCTCCAACCACCTTTAGGATATAGAAACCGCTTGGTTGGGAAGAAAGATCTATCTCCGATTGAACTTCATGGTTTACGGTGCCGTTTGAGCAACAACGACAGTTTACCAGCATTCCGGATGAATTATATACTCTCAGGTTTAATTTTCCTGAGGTCGGATTATTAATGCTCACATTAAAGTTTCCGTCTGAAGGATTGGGTTGTACTAACATTGTTGGGTTTTTATGGTTTATGATAGGATAAAAATACAAATGGGACAGGCACCGGTCTAACAGATATGTCTCATATAATATAAGATATGTAACATGCGTTCATTTATGGGCCAGTTCAAGGCCAAAAATAAAATCATAATTACTTGAATTGGACAGAAAATTGAATTAACTTATTTTGTCTATTAATACATATAACCATGATAATGAAAAACCTGGTCATTGTTAAAATGCAGGTTTTAGCTGTCCTGGTCACCTGGATAGCATCCTGCACTGCGTCAGTAAAGGAAGAAAAGATACCTGTTACAACTTTCCAAAAGCATGCAGCGCAGGCAATCCAATCAAAATTTACATTGAGCAAGGGTGAGAACCTGTTGAAAGCAGCTTTACAGAAACTTTTGGAGGATCAGAAAGCTGATGTCAGAGAATTTGGAAAGGAATTGGTAGAGCTATATCCTGATAACCCTGATGCATATTTTCACCTCTCCTTTTTTCAGCGAATAGCAGGAGACTACCAGGGACATGTTGAAACCCTCCTGAGAGCCGCAGAAATTAAGGAAGATCCTGCAAATATTTATAATGCACTGGGGTATATATACATGGATATGGAAAAATTTGACAAGGCTTCAGATGCGCTGGTTAAATACAGATACAGAGGAATAAACTCTCAATAAAAACACTTTATTATGAAAAGATTATGCATTCTTTTTGTTTGTACAGGGATCCTGTTAACAGGATGCCAATTTGAAACATCCACCTCAAAGGGTATTTCTATTGAGAAAAGTGAACTCGCCAGAATAGATGAGAACAATCAGATCGTTGCGGCTGAAGACAAAACATTTGAAAGAGGAGAAGATGTGCATTATATCTTATATAATGTTGGAAAATTCAAAGAAGGAGAAGATGGATTACACTGGCTTGAGATGGACCTGCAAGTAACTGACCAGGATGATAACATTATCCTGGATGCCAAAGAAATGCTTGGCGAAAACGGACATATTAAGCTGAAAGATGGCTATGCTGCAACCCCCTATGGTACTTTCGAGACCACTGAAAATCTTGAGCCTGGCAAGTACAGGATCAAAATCACTATATTTGACAAAGTTGGAAATGGCAAGGCCACTGTAAGTTCCACCGTAGTGCTCGAATAATTATTTAAACAATAGAAAATGAAACCCATAATCATATCCTTTATAGCAGGCCTGATATTCATGATCCCTATGGGATGTGAGAATTGGGGTATAGATGATGACACCCAAAAAATTATTGGTACCGGTCCCCTCGTGACTAAGACCCTTACACTGGATGCATTCAGCAAGATTGAGAATACTGGTGTTGCCGATATATTTGTCACCATGGGAAGCCCTCAGTCGGTGGTATTAAAAGCTCAGCAGAATGTCATCGATGAAATGACCATGGGTGTAATTAGTAATGAATTAAAGATAGGACTGAAGGAGGGTGTTAACATCGCAGAAGCAGATACAATCAGGTTTGATATCACCATCCCGGAAATCAGCAGCATTACCCTGACTGGAGTGGGGGATTATGTACTGTCCGGTGACTACCAGGAGGAACTGGCAATCTCCCTTACAGGTGTTGGCACCGTCGAAGCCTTTGACCTGGAAGTTGGAACCTGTACAATAAACATTACTGGCGTTGGCGATTGTGAGGTTAATGTGAAAAATGAGCTGATAGTCAACATTACTGGTGTTGGAGATATTTACTACAAAGGGGATCCGAACATTGACCAATCTGTAAGCGGAATGGGACGCTTAATCGATGCCAATTAGCCTGCGGAATGTGTACTATGTAACGACCTGAACCATTCCCGTTTTATCCATAAGGCACAACCGCCTTCGGTTTCATGAAGGTGCTCTTCACTATCCCTGGTCTTCTTCAGGAAATATGTTTCACGAAGTCTGGTATAAATGTAAATGATTATATTCAGGATGTCAAGTTCGCAAATATGCTCGCCGGAACTTATTGATTGATTTAAACAAAAGTGTATTTTTATTCCATGAATCCTTATCAAACGCTTGCCGACCGCCTGGACCAGATTCCAAACGGATATCCAAAAACCGAAAGTGGGGTTGAGCTTAAATTACTGGCAAAGCTATTTACTCCCGAGGAGGCTGCACTTGCATCAATTCTCAGCCTGGACTTACTGACCATCAAGGACATTGCATCCATGTATGGTAGCAGTGTACCTGAGGTGAAATCCATGTTAATCGGGATGGTTAAAAAGGGACTGATTGACATGAAAAGAAAGGAAGGAGAGGGCTTTGTCTTTTGCCTGATCCCTTTTGTCGTGGGATTTTATGAACGTCAGAATGCAAAAATTGATAAGGAGTTTGCCGAATTATTTGAGGCATACTATAAGGAAAGCTTTCATAAAGCCATGTTATCGACTCCTTCAGTCCACCGCATCATCCCTGTGGAAAAAACCATCCCGGTAGGTACCGATGTAATGCCATATGAAAAAGCCTCAACCTACCTGGATGATGCCAGGTCTTGGGGTGTTTTAGATTGTATATGCAGGGTCCAGCAGAAATTGATCGGTAGAGGCTGTGACCACACAGTTGAAAATTGTCTGGTATTTTCGTCACGACCAGGTGCTTTTAACCGGAGGGAAGATATCAGGGCCATCAGTAAGGAAGAAGCATTGGAGATCCTTGCTGAGGCAGACAAGGAGGGTCTGGTACATGCACCATCCAATACGCAGGAAGAAGTAAATTATATTTGTAATTGTTGTACCTGCTCCTGTGGGGTACTCAGGGGGATGGTTGAATACGGAAATACCGATATCATTGCCCGCTCAGACTTTTATGCAGTTGTTGACCCGGATTTATGCACTACTTGTGAGGACTGCCTGGAACGCTGTCAGTTCAATGCATTGATAATGAACAACGATACCTGCATAGTTAATAGAACATTATGTGTCGGATGTGGCCTCTGTGTCACAACATGTCCGACTGAAGCCCTAACACTCGAGCAGAAAAACCTGGAGGAAATTACCCCACCACCCATATCTGAAAAGGAATGGAGGGAAAAGAGGGAAAAAGCCAGGATCAGGTGAATTAATGACAATAGAGAAAATATTATTATCAAATAAATACAAATAAAATGATGAAACACAATTTGATAACATTTTTAGTTTTGAGTATTCTTATTTTTACCCAGTGTACCTCAGATAAAAATTATATGACTATTGAAGGAATCTTATATTCTAGCAATAAACCAGTATCAATCGAGATATCTGACGGCAAGATCGTCGCGATCAAACCAGGGAAGAAGACCTCCGAAGGCCCCCAATTTATTGTTGCACCCGGACTGGTAGACATTCAGATCAATGGCTACAACGGGGTCGATTTTTCAGATCCTGACCTGACAGCCGAGGATCTAAATAAGGTATTAGAAGGACTATGGGAAATTGGAGTAACCACTATCCTCCCAACAGTAACCTCAAATGCTCATGAAAGTTTAATAAATGCCTTTAAGGCTTTATCCGCTGCCCATGCTGATCCTGCTGTTAGCCTGTCAGTTCCAGGCTACCACCTGGAAGGTCCTTATATATCCCCTGAACCAGGGTTCCGTGGTGCACATCCGGAAATGTTTATTCGCCCTCCGGATCTCCAGGAATTCAAGCAATACCAGGAGGCAGCCAATAACATGATCAGGTTGCTTACCGTAGCACCAGAATTCGATGGAGTGATCCCGGTAATTCGCTATTGTGCTGATAATAATGTGGTTGTCTCACTCGGTCATCACAATGGCACAGCTGAACAGATCACGGCAGCAGTGGATGCAGGTGCTTCTTTTGTGACTCACCTGGGTAACGGATGCGCCAATATGATCCACCGGCATAATAATCCTCTCTGGCCACAGCTCGCTGAGGACCGACTCTCAGCAGGCCTCATCATTGATGGCTTCCATCTCAACAAGGAGGAAGTACAGACTTTTTATAAGGTGAAGGGAGACGAGTTAACCATACTTGTCTCAGATGCTGTGGACCTGGCTGGATTGCCACCAGGGGAATACACCAGGTGGGGAGGGACTGTTTTATTAACACCGGATGTGGTAAAATTCCCGGCAGAAAACGTTCTGGCCGGGGCAGCCTCACCCATATCAAAATGTGTGGGAAATATGATGCGATTTACAGACTGCAGCCTGGAGAGCGCCATCAACATGGCCACACGTAATCCTGCAAGGCTCATCGGCCTGGATAATATCGGAGAAATTCAGGAAGGGAAAAGGGCAGACCTTATACTTATATCGAATGAGGACTCGGGAATTAAGGTCCACCAGACATATGTTAATGGGAAGCTTGTCTTTGATTTAACCAATTAAATTTGCATCAAACAGACTGATTCCAGGCAGGGATGATTGATAATGCGGGATAAATCGAGACAAAAGAGGATTTCCACACTGATCTCCCTGATCATAGCCGGGGAAGCCATATTTATTCTTCCATTTGTAATGGCCAGGATTTTCCGTCCAACATTATTGGTGGTGTTTGATATCACCAATACGGAACTGGGCATATTTTTCTCCATTTATGGTGTAGTAGCAATTGTTTCATACATTTTTGGAGGGACACTGGCAGACCATTTTGCAGCCAGGAACCTGATGGCCATAGCCCTTTGGCTGACATCCATAGGGGGCATGATAATGTTCTTCCTTCCTTCGTCCGGGATCATGAAAGCGATCTATGGTTTCTGGGGATTTACCTCCATATTCCTGTTCTGGGCAGCCATGATCAGGGCCACCAGGGAATGGGGTGGAGCCGGTTTCCAGGGAAGGGCATTTGGCTGGTTGGAAGGTGGGAGAGGGGCTACAGCAGCCCTTACCGGAACCATTGCGCTGGTCTTATTTTCACGCTTTGCCTCGGATACCTCACCAGGAGTCTCTGCTACCGATGGTATTCATGCATTTCAGATAGTTGTTCTTGTGTTCTCCGTGATGACGTTTGTAAGCGGACTCTTAGTCTGGTATTTGGTTCCAAAGACTCATTCGGATATTGAAAGTCAACCTTTAGGTGAGAGTTTTCAGCGGGTACTGAAACTAATACAGTTGCCTTCTGTCTGGATGTTGGCCATCATCATCGTTTGCGCTTATGTAGGTTACAAGAGCACTGATGATTTTGCGTTGTATGCCCGGGAAGTTCTGGGATTCTCCGAGGCGGACGCTGCAGGAGTTGGTACCGCAGCCCTCTGGCTTCGTGCCATTGTAGCCATTCTGGCCGGTTACCTGGCTGACAGGTTTGACCGGATAAAGTTGCTCATTGTATGTTTTGGAATTACGGTTGTATGTGGATTGTTGGTTGGCATGGGACTGCTGGATCAAATCCTGGGATTAATACTTCTCAATTTGACCTTGACAGCTGTTGGTATCTATGGGGTACGGGCCATTTATTTTGCCACCATGAAGGAGGCGAAAATTCCTTTTGGTTATACAGGAACAGCTGTCGGGATCGTATCATTTGTAGGTTTTACCCCTGATATCTTTATGGGCCCATGGATGGGTCATCTTCTCGATAAGTATCCGGGAGAACCAGGCCATCAGTATGTGTTTTTACTGCTCTCTCTTTTCGCCGTTATCGGATTATTTACCAGTATGGTTTTCAAATGGTATGAGAAACATGCCTAATTAATTTGAATAAAAACATAACATGAGAAATTTAATCAGCCTGCTACTTGCCCTGTTTTTTATTTGGGGATGCCATCCCAATCCAAAATCTACTCAAAATGGAGAAGATGCTGAAATTGCCCAAAAAGTTGAAGATCTTCTCAGTAATATGACACTGGAAGAAAAAATTGCCCAGTTAACTCAGGATGCTCCCACAAATGAACGCCTTGGCATACCCATAATGCTTTACAGTGAATGCCTGCATGGATTGTGGCTGAAAGGTGCTACCGTTTATCCCCAGGCCATTGCGCTGGGCTCAACCTGGGAACCTGAGCTTTTAAGAGAAATGACCACACAAATTGCAAAAGAGGCCAGGGCAGCCAACCTGACACATTGCTATTCGCCAAATCTGGATGTGATCTCCGGCGATGCGCGCTATGGCAGAGTGGAAGAGTCGTATGGTGAAGATCCATACCTGGTATCCAGAATGGGTGTTGCCTTTATTGAAGGATTACAGGGAACCGGCGAGGAACAGTTCGATGAGAATCACATACTGGCCACTGCGAAGCATTTTGCCGGCTACCCTGAGAACCGCCGCGGAATAAACGGCGGATTCAGTGATATGTCATTACGCAGGTTATATGAAGTCTTCCTTCCTCCGTTTGAAGCTGCAGTAAAGGAGGCAAAAGTGGGTTGTATAATGCCCGGGCACCAGGATCTAAATGGGATCCCCTGTCACATGAACAGCTGGTTATTAAATGATCTGCTGCGCGATAATTGGGGATTTGATGGATTCATTGTCTCTGATAACAACGATGTATCGCGCCTGGAATTGATGCATTTTATTGCAAAAAACCGTCCTGAAGCAGCTGTAATGGGACTCCAGGCCGGAGTTGATATGGATCTTGTCATTGGAAAAAGTCCTGCCAACTCAGCTTATATTTATGAGGTCCTGAAAGATACACTGACAGGTAATCCATCCTTGATGAAATACGTTGATCACAGTGTATTGCGCATATTGACCGCAAAATTTAGACTTGGATTATTTGAAACGAAAGACAAATCATACAATGCAGAGATTGTCAGTACTCCGGAAAGTCAGGAGTTAGCGTTAAAAGTGGCCAGAAAAGCGATTGTTTTGCTGAAAAACGACAATAATTTTTTACCGCTGGATATCAATGAATTAAACTCTATTGCCATCATCGGGCCCAATGCCGCTGAGGTCAGGCTGCAAAATGGGAAATACACCCAGATGGGTGGATACTCAGGTATTCCTCCATATTACACATCGGTTTTAGAAGGAATTACAGAAAAAGCAGCCAGTAGGGTCAAAATAAACTATTCACCCGGATGTGAATTAACAAGTTTCTCGAAAGACGGTTTTGCCGGGGCGGTCGCTGCTGCTCAAAAATCAGATGTGGTAATACTTGCGTTGGGAGGTTCAACATTAACCTGCAGCGAAGGAACCGACCGTGATGATCTGGATCTGTTCGGCGTTCAGAATGAACTGGTCGAAGCCATTCATAGCACAGGAAAACCAATTGTGGTTGTACTGCTGAATGGAAGGCCGCTTACCATCAATTATATTGCTGAAAACATACCTTCTGTAATCGAAGGATGGTATCTGGGAATGCGTACGGGTGAAGCCCTTGCCGATGTCATTTTTGGCGATTATAATCCAGGAGGAAAATTAACGGTTTCGTTTCCCCGTTCCGTTGGCCAGCTGCCGGTTACCTATCTGGAAAGACCGGATTTTATCGGTTCAGGACATGGACAGTATAAGTTTTCTGATAAATCGCCGCTGTTCCCATTTGGATATGGACTGAGCTACACCACCTTTATATACAGCGAACCCAGACTGGCTGCAAGAACCATTCAAGTTGGCGAATCGACAACCATAACAGTGGATGTAACAAATACAGGCAATCGGAAAGGAGAGGAGGTTGTGCAAATGTACGTGCGTGATGACTTCGCGTCGGTGGGAAGATACCTGAAATTACTGAAAGGGTTTAAGCGCATAAACCTCAAACCGGGTGAAACAAAAGAGGTCACATTCGATATAAATTTTGAAGCATTATCTATATACAACGAGGAAATGAAGAAAGTAGTGGAACCCGGTGCTTTTACCATTTCTGTGGGAGCTTCTTCAGAGGAAAAAGATTTACAGCAAATAAAACTGACCGTAATATAATGTCCTAATCCCATATAAACTTCAAACATGAAAAAATCAGTCTTATTGATACTGTCAGTATTCCTGCTGACCATCCCGGGCATTAAGGCTCAGGGACGTGAGAAAATCTCTTTCAATAGCAACTGGAATTTTCAGGGTCAATCTGTTTCCGGTCTGCCCATTGATGACACAGTTACATTACCCCATTCCTGGAATAAATTTGATGCCCAGGAAGGTATACAGTATTACCGGGGTACTGGAAAGTATGTAAAAAGCTTTAAGGCTATTAAAGCATGGAACGGTAAAAGAATATTCATACGATTTGAAGGAGTCAATATTACCACCAGCGTTGTAATGAATGGTCAAGAAGTTGGAGAGCATAAGGGTGGATATGCTGCATTTAGTTTTGAAATAACGGATCATATACTCTTAGATCAGGAAAATATCATAGAAGTTACTGTAAGCAACGAAGCAAACCTGGAAGTTATCCCCCTGGTAGGGGACTTTAATAATTATGGTGGGATCTATCGACCTGTTAATTTAATAGTTACCGACCCAGTTTGTATTACACCATTAGACTATGCTTCTCCCGGGATTTTTCTGAAGCAGGGAAATGTAAGCAGGGAAAGTGCAGAAATTGAAGTATTGACAAAGATGTCCAATGGTTCGGGCAGGGACATTGAAATCGTATACAGGACCTCCATTATTAATGCATCCGGTGAAGTGTCAGAAAGTCAACAAAGCAGGGATCTCCTTCCGAATGATGACAGTAAGCTCGTCCATAAATATACCATTCAGAATCCTCACCTGTGGAAAGGTAAAAAAGACCCATATCTATACCAGGTAAAGGTGGATATTCTGCTGAATGGCTTTGTAATTGACTCGAAAACAGAACCGTTGGGCCTGAGGTATTTTCATATTGACGCAAATGAAGGATTTTTCCTCAATGGAGAACCCATTGATTTACGTGGAGTGAGTCGTCACCAGGATAGAAAGGATAAAGCTTCTGCTCTTTCCGATACTGATCATCGCGAAGACATGGACCTTATGCTAGAGATGGGAATCAACGCGCTAAGGCTGGCACATTACCAGCACGCTGAAATTATTTATGATATGGCAGACGAATCGGGCCTCGTTGTATGGGCAGAATTACCTTTTATCGGAATGCCTGGGGGATTTTTGTCCTCCACGAATGGTTATGAACCAACGGAGGCTTTTCATGCCAATGCCAGGCAGCAATTGCTGGAGTTGATCCGGCAGAACTTCAACCATCCTTCCATCCTGATGTGGAGTATTTTCAATGAAGTTCAAAACCCTGAAGGTGCTGAGTCTCTTATATTTATTGGAGAGTTGAACGCTTTGGTACAGGAGGAGGACCCGGGAAGGCTTTCTGTTGGAGCGAGTATGCTCAATCCTCACGATCAACCAGCTTTTCACGGTATTACAGATGCCATTGCCTTTAACAGGTATTTTGGCTGGTATTATAAGGAGCCAAAAGATATGGGGATCTTTCTGGATGAGGTACATCAGGATTTTCCTGATTATAGTATTGGCATAAGTGAGTATGGAGCCGGAGGGAGTATTAGACAGCATGCCGATGAATTAAAGCCACCCAACCCCATGGGATCTCCTCATCCTGAAGAATGGCAATCCTATTATCATGAAGAAAACCTGAAGATATTTGATGAGCGTCCTTTTGTCTGGGGTACCTACGTTTGGAATATGTTTGATTTCGGATCTCACTTCAGGAAAGAGGGAGATCATTTCGGCATCAATGATAAAGGTCTGGTTACCTATGACCGGAAAACAAAAAAAGATGCTTTCTATTTCTACAAGGCCAACTGGTCGGAAGAGCCTGTACTTCATATTACTTCCTCCAGGTATATTTTCAGGGATATAGCTGAAACACAGGTTAAAGTATATTCCAACCTGGAAAATGTGTCTTTTGCAGTAAATGGTAATTCATATCCATCTAAATCACCTGAAAAAGGCATTATTACATGGGATGGGATAAACCTGCAGAACGGGAATAATGGAATCATTGTGAGCGGAAGCAAAAACGGAAAAACCTATTATGATGATTGTGTATGGGTACTGGAAAGCCCATATAGCGGGATGAATTTATTCATAAAAGTATTCGATTTTATGACCATTGCCTACAGGGTGGTTATCATAGGACTGATCTGTACGTTTTTAATCTGGATGTTTGGTATCAGAAAAGTCAGGCGTGGACCCAGATGGAAAAAGATCATCCTATGGGTAATTTTTATCTTATTTGCCCTGGTCTCCATCCTTATTCTCCTTGCGAAAATTTATTCTGTAAATATGATGGGAGGTTAGATTTGTTCATGATGACCATCATCATACAGGAATGCAAATAACCTTGTCATTGTTTGATAATCTTCTCTGTCTTTACAGAATCTATTGACCTTACAGTAATGAAATAAACTCCTTTCTGGAAGGGTGACAGGTTAATTTGGTGGGTGGATCCTTCCATTCTATCGGTTAGGGTTACATAAATTTACCCAATATGAGTCAGAATGTCAATGGATGGATTTCATAGATATTGAACCATTCGTCAAAATATGAGTGTAATAATTACTCTCAAAGATGGAACGAGGGCGTTTTTTTTATATTTTTACCCTTGTTCTTGAAATGAATATAAATTTTACACTTGAAGATGTTCGAACCTGAAAAACCATTCAATGATTTGCCTGATTTACCTCCAGCAATTGATATTGAAACGACGGCTATATTGAAAAAGGTTATCGCTGCAAGCAGAGCATTATCTGAGCTTAAAGGAGCCATTAACAGATTGCCCAAACCAATTCTATTTGTAGATACAATAAATCTACAAGAAGCTCAGGCCAGTACAGCGATAGAAAACATTATTACTACTCAGGACGAATTGTTTCGAGCTTCTGTTGCAGATAAAAAGATTAATAACCAGGCGACAAAAGAAGCGATGTATTATAAAGATGCTATATGGTATGCTATGAATGCATTAAAAAACAAACCTTTATTAACGACAAATCTTTTTATTGATATCGTTCAGATAATTAAAAAAAATTCAGCAGGAATAAGAAACGCTCCGGGCACACAATTAAAGAATCCGACAACAGGAAAGATTTATTATACGCCACCTGAAGGCGAAAAAGTTATCCGTGACAAACTTGCTGAACTCGAGCATTTCATTCATGAAAACGAAGGAATTGATCCATTAATTAAACTAGCATTGATCCACTATCAGTTCGAGGCAATTCACCCCTTTTTTGATGGCAATGGACGCACTGGACGTATTATAATGCTACTCTATTTGGTTATTCAAGGATTACTTGATTTGCCTGTGCTCTATTTCAGTAAATATATTTTAAACAGAAAGGTGCAGTATTACAAATGCTTGCGCGGGGTATCGGAAAAACAAGACTGGTATTCATGGATTGAATATATACTTGATATGATAGAAAAAACATCCCATCAAGGTAAAGCGACAATCGAGAAAATAGACAAACTAATGGCAGACATGGGAGTGAAAATGCAAGAACATATCCCAAAAGTTTACTCAAAGGATTTGCTAGAAATCTTATTTCGCTTACCATATACCAAAAGAAATGATCTTGTATATGCAGGCATTGGAAATCTGAAAACATCCGGTAATTATCTAAAGGAATTAGAATTATTGGGAATCTTACAAAGTGAAAAAGTCGGTAAGGAGAAACTTTATATCAATTATAAACTTATTGCAATACTGAATAGTAGCTAATTGAGATTCTGAAAAACCTTAAATCCATTTTCAATATTAATTCTAACTCCAATGAGAGCAATCATAATCCTTTTGCCACTCCTATTAATAAATCAATGTGACGCTGACGATGATTTAAAAAGGGATTTTACTTCTCCTCCATCCTCATCATTTCCAGGTGTGTACTGGTACTTTATGGACGGAAATTTGAGCCGTGAAGGGATGACCAAAGACCTCGAATCCATGAAGGAAGCAGGTATCAGTAATTTGATATTTCCTTGAAGTGGGAATAGGGGTTCCCCGAGGTCCAGTGGACTTTATGAGTGAAGAGTGGCAGGATTTATTTGTGCATGCTGTCAGGGAGGCAGAGCGACTGGGTATAAAAATACTAATGGGGGCAGGTCCCGGATGGTGTGGGAGCGGAGGTCCGTGGGTAAAGCCGGAAGAATCAATGCAACATCTGGTTTTTAGTGAAACTAGAAGTATCGGGTAATCAAAAGATAGATATTGAGCTTCCGATTCCCGAACAACGAAGCACACCCTGGCATAAAATGAATGATCCATACTATGAAGATGTTGTTGTTTATGCCATTCCAAATTCTGCACAAGCTGTAATTGAAGATATCAATGAAAAAGCGCTTTATGAAAGGTATCCATATTCTTCCTATCCAGATGTAAAACCACATTTACCTGCTCCTGCCAGCTATGATGAAGCAGAAGACAGTAAAATCCTGAAGCAAAATGATATTATTGATATTTCTCAGTACTTGCAAGATGATGGACATTTGGTTTGGGATGCGCCGGAAGGCAACTGGACCATCGTAAGGATGGGAATCAGGGTAACCGGTGCCAGCACACGTCCTTCTCCTGAACCTGTTATCGGTCTTGAATCAAATAAACTTAATGCAAAGGCTTTTGAAAACCATTTGAAAAACTATACGGATATATTATTGGAGAAGACTGCTCCACGAAAAGAGGGTGTTGGCTGGACAGGTTTTCATATGGATAGCTGGGAGAGTGGTTCACAAAACTGGACTGATGGAATTGTTGAAGAATTTAAAAAGAGACGGGGTTATGATCCTGAGCCTTTTTTCCTTACCTATACCGGACGTGCAGTTGGAAGTGTAGAAATTACTGAACGCTTTTTATGGGATCTTCGCAAAACATGTCAGGAGTTACTTTTAGAAAACCATGCCGAATTTGCAAAAGCATTATGCTCATAAAAACGGATTGGAACTTACCATAGAACCCTATGATATGAATCCTGCAGGAGACCTTGACCTGGGTGCAGTTGCCGATGTTATTATGGCTGAATTCTGGAGTAAAGGATTTGGATTTAACACACATTACGCAGTTATTGAAGCTACATCAATTTCCCATATCACAGGACAGCCTGTGGTGGGTGCAGAAGTTTTTACATCAAATAATAACGAGGCATGGCAGCAATACCCCTGGTCGATGAAGGACCAGAGTGACTGGGCACTGGCCATGGGTGTAAACCGTTTTGTATATCACACTTTTGCACATAAACCACTTGGTGATGAATACCGGCCCGGAATGACCATGGGACCCTATGGGGTTCATTGGGACAGGGGGCAAACATGGTGGCCCATGGTAAAGGCATACCATGAATACATCAGCCGTTGCTCCCACATGATGCAACAGGGACAGGCAGTCTCTGATATTCTTTACCTTACACCTGAAGGTGCTCCTATGATATTTACTCCTCCAGCGGATGCCCTGGAAGAAAATGGTAGCTATTCCTGATAAGAAAGGATACGGATTTGACGGTTGTTCTCCCAAAATGCTCATGGAAAGGGCTGAAGTGAAAAACGGGAAAATTGTCTTTCCCGGAGCATCTTCCTACGAAATAATGGTACTCCCCAATTTTGAGACCATGACTCCGGAATTATTGGAGAAAATTACTTCAATGGTGGAAAAAGGTGCCAGGATCATCGGCACTCCTCCTGTAAAATCACCGAGCTTAACTGGATTATCCGGATTGTGATGATCAGGTAAAAGCTATGGCTGAAAAGCTGTGGGGAACACTTCAAACACCTGAGAGGATAAGTGAGAGAAAATATGGAGAAGGCAGCATATATCTGGGGAGGTAAACTATCCAATAGCTATTCAGATTACAACACTTTATCCAGACTATGAAAGTACCAGGGAAATATTGGCAAGATTGAATATTCAGCGAGGATTTCGTCTCTGAAGAATAATAAGATCAGATATGGTCATCGCAGAACCGAAGAGAAGGATATATATTTTGTCGCCAACAGAACCGGTGAATTTCAAAAAACAAAATGTGTATTCAGAGCAAAGGGGGAACCGGAATTATGGGAAGGTGTAACCGGAGAATCAAGAAAACTACAGCATTATGCTAGCAAAAGATGGAATAACCACTATAGATCTGGAATTTGAGCCCTATGAAAGTTACTTTATAATTTTCCATCAGGAAGAAGGCACAGGTACTCCTGCATAATAATGAGTCAATCCAATTTTCCAGCAATATAAAGAGATAAAAACAATTGAAGGACCATGGGAGCTTGCTTTTGATCCTGAGTGGGGAGGACCCGAGAAAATCAATATTTGAAAAATTGCAGGACTGGACAGAACACGAGAAGAGGGGAATAAAGTATTATTCAGGAATTGCAACATATACCAAAGACATTTGACGCCTCCGATATCAATCAAAAAAAATCAAAATTGTATTTAGATCTTGGGGTGGTCAATGATATTGCAAGGGTAAAACTCAATGGAAAAGATCTGGGTGTAGTATGGTGTGCTCCATGGAGAATTGATATATCAGATGCGATAGTAGAGGGAGAAAATAAACTTGAAATAGAAGTAGCCAATCGTTGGATTAATCGCTTGCTGGGAGACAGACAGGAACCGGATGCAAATGTCAGAACAGTAAAATTTGAAAATGGATTAATGGGAGGAAAAGAATATACCACAGGGAGGTATACTTTTACTACAAAATCGGCGATGAGGTCATTTCAATTTACAGAACCTCTTTCTTCAGGATTACTGGGACCTGTTACCATTCAGGAAAGTGCAATGAAATAGAGAAAAATAAACACATGACTAGAACCAATATTGGCATTATTCTGATATTTCTTAGTGTAACCTTGACCGGTTGTATAAACAATGATCAGGTAGCAGGCATATATATTGTTTGCAATGAAAGCAACGATTTATTTCGTATTGCTGGAAGATAACAATCATTCGTGTAGCCGGTATGAAAATATTGAACATGCCCTGGAACAAATCCCAGAGCAATGGCAGATTATTAGTACTTGCCCGAAAATATCCTGAGGAAAAAACCTTGCTTCCCGAAAATTTTTACCAGAATACAAAGGCTAAAAACCTGAAGGTATATGTTGAATTTCCCGACCGTCTGCCCACAGGAGCTACTGGCGCAATAAAATCAACAAAAAAGGAAAGGCTGATAACGACCTCCGATTTTTTTGGAGAAGAATTGCCATCTGCGAGTATTCTTGACGCAGGATTATATTCTTACGTTGATGTCTCAGATAGAGATTGCCACATAAAAGGAGCCAATGTGGCTGGTTTTAACAAAGCGGTTTATGGATTAGCAAACACACCCAATTCACCTATTCTATTTCAGGAAGACAATGTTCTTATTTCCACTACCAAGTTGAGCGATTTTAACAAAAGTCGGTATTCCCCAAAATCATCATGGGTGCATGCCATTGCCGGAATCTTAAGTTATCTGGATATTAAGGTTAAAAATGGTATCGTAAACTGGGAATCTATCGTCAAACCGGCTTTTTCGAAAAACGAACCGCTGACGGCTGATGCTTATCAAAATGCTGTAATGCAAGGAGCGGCGTGGTACCAGAAGGGACGTTTCCTTATTCATCCGGACTGGAAAGCTCACTGGCGTGCGATAGATACATTACCTCTGCCGGTTGGTCCGCCCATGGAGTTAAACTATCCCTCAGGGGATGGTTCTCTGGGTGTGATGGAAGGGCATTATTCGTACATAAATCCTGATGGAAGCCAACCTTATCGTTACTGGTTACGTGCCGATTGCGTTTCGGAAACAGCCATGACACTGGCCATGGCAAATAATATAAATGAAAAGGGGCAACAATTAGAAATTTCCAAAAATCTGATGGATTTTTTATTTTACTCAGACGTTTTCCAGACCAGTGAAAGTACCAATCCCCAAAAATCTTCTTACGGGCTTATTGGATGGGCAGATACACACCCTTCGAGATATTACGGCGATGATAATGCCCGTGTTATTTTAGGGGCTGCCCTAACGGCACAGATCATTGGTGAAAGGAAATGGGATGACCAGATTAGAACGCCTGATACTGGCAAATTTTAGAACGGCCGGTGAAAAAGGATTTCGGGGAGGATCATTGACTGGCGAAAAAATAGAAAAACAGGGTTGGAAAAAGCTCATGGTAAGCCAGTTGGAGAATCCGGCACCGCATTACGAGTCATGGCTTTGGGCAACCTACCTTTGGCTGTTCGATAAAACAAACTACCGGCCTTTATTGGAAAAGGCAAAAAAGGCGATACAGATAACCATGGATAACTATCCCGAAGGATGGTTATGGACAAACGGGCTTCAGCAGGAACGTGCCCGGATGATATTACCGCTGGCATGGCTGGTTCGGGTTGAAGACTCGGAACAGCACCGGGCCTGGTTAAACCACGTTTGCAACGATTTATTAAAGTACCAGGTGATTGTGGTGCACTGAGGGAAGTACTTGGTGAAGGTAGTCAGGGAAAATACGGTGCCCCCAAAAGCAACCAGCATTATGGGACAACGGAAGCACCGGTTATTCATACAAATGGCGAGCCTGTTGCCGATATGTTATATACCAGCAATTTTGCTTTTTTTGCGCTGAATGAAGCAGCCCAGGCCACAAAGAATCCTGAATATATAGAGGCTGTTAACCGGCTTGCCGATTTTCTGGTACGTATTCAGACCACTTCCTCAGGGCGGGCAGACCTTGATGGATGTTGGTTTCGTGCCTTCGATTATGAAAACTGGGAATATTATGGTTCCAATGCAGATCATGGCTGGGGAGCATGGGGTACATTAACCGGCTGGACCCAGAGCTTTATTACTACGACCCTTGCCCTTAAGATGCAACATACAAGTTACTGGGAATTTACAAAGAACACTACGATTGGCCATGATTTTGATCAAACTTTACAACAGATGCTTCCTGATAAATAAAATGTACAATATGACAAAACAGACCTTACATTATTGCATGCTGATGCTAATATGCATTACACTGGCTAATTGTAGCAACAGATCCAAGGAATCAAGTCTTGAAGGTGCTACCTATGACTATCTGGCAGAAAACTTCAAATCCCCTGATACAGAATACGGGGTAAACTGCTGGTGGTGGTGGCTCAATGGTAACGTAAACAAAGCAGCCATTACAAAGGATCTGGAAGCCATGAAATCCAGAAATTTTCAGGGAGCCATGATTTTTGATGCCGGGGGACATAATCAAAGGGGAAACAAAGATATTCCACAGGGACCTTTATTTGGTTCTGATGAGTGGAACGAATTGTTTGTTTTTGCTTTGAATGAGGCAGAAAGACTGGGATTGGATATGGGTTTTAATATCCAGAGTGGCTGGAACCTGGGGGGGCCACGGGTAACACCGGAATACACAGCAAAACAGATTACTTATTCGGAAACAAAAATCTCGGGGAACAAAAAAGTGTCTGTAAAATTGGCTTTGCCCAAAACCCGGAGAGACTTTTATAGAGACATTGTGGTGTTGGCGTTCCCCATTAAATCACGGAATGAAACAACAGAAATAATTACTGACCTGGATCTTAAATTAGGATTCCATGAGCTGGGAGGTTCAGCGCCTGATTGCCGGTTTTTACTGGGAAATATCCCCCGAAATAACCGGAAGCCTGAAAACAGATCAACATACATTGTAGAAAAAGATGAGATCACCAATATATCCTCCTACATGGACAATGAAGGAAATCTGAGCTGGAATGTTCCTGAGGGAGAGTGGTGTATTTTGCGAATTGGTTATACATGCACAGATTCGCACGTATCAACCTCAAGCGGCTATTGGCAGGGCAGTGTATTGGATTATATGAGCACAGAGGCATTCGATTTTTACTGGAACGACGTGGTGGAGCCCATTTTCAAAGCTGCCGGTGACCATGTGGGAACAACCCTGAAATACATGGAAACCGATAGCTGGGAATGCGGCGGAATGAACTGGACAGATAATTTTGCAGAAGAGTTTAAACAATACAGGGGATACGACATTCTTAGCTATCTACCTGTTGTTGCCGGATATGTGATAGAAGATATCAATACATCAAATGCTTTTCTGGCCGACTTCAGAAAAACACTGGGTGACCTGGTCGCTTATAACCACTATGCACGTTTTCAGGATTATGCACATCAATACAATATGGGTATACAGCCTGAATCGGCAGGGCCTCACGCCGGCCCCATGGACGGCATAAAGAATTACGGATTCAGCGATATTGTGATGAGTGAATTCTGGTCACCTTCACCACACCGCCCACGGCCAGAGAATCGATTTTTTCTAAAACAAGCATCATCGGCTGCCCATATTTACGGGAAAAAGATCGTTGGTGCGGAATCATTTACTACCATCGGGCCGCACTGGAACGATGAGTTATGGCATGATCAGAAATCGGCATTCGACCATGAGATTTGCGCTGGCTTAAACCGGATGTATTTTCATACTTTCACCTGTTCTCCTCCTGAAATGGGCCTGCCCGGGCAGGAGTATTTTGCAGGCACACATGTAAATCCTCAGGTAACCTGGTGGGACCAGTCCGGAGCATTTATAGATTATATGCACAGAACGCAATCAGTCGTACAAAACGGAAAATTTGTAGCCGATGTGCTTTACTACTACGGCGATCATGTCCCAAATGTATTCCCTTTCAAACATTCCGACCCGGCAGGGGTGATGCCCGGTTTCGATTACGATGTAACGGATGAGACCATATTTTTACAACTTGAGGTAAAAGATGGAAAGATCCTTGTTCCCGGTGGTATTGAATATCGTATATTGGTATTGCCCGACCACAGAGTATTGTCTATGGCTGTACTGGAAAAAGTCGAAGAACTTTTGCAGGAAGGTGCCGTGGCAATAGGCTATAAGCCGGAAAAACAGGCCAGTCTGACGGGAGGAAAAGAAGCACAAATAAAATTCAAAGAACTGGCCGATAAGATCTGGGGAACCGAGGTATCAGACAAGGGGGCAAACAAATATGGAAAAGGAATGGTTGCCTGGGGAATTTCAGCAAGGGAATATTTGCTCTCAGATGGAGTACCTGCAGACTTTAATATTGTCGAGAGCAACAGCAAAACAGATTTCGACTATATCCATTATACCATCGGAGAGAGTGATGTATATTTTGTAAGTAATCAAACCGCAGAACGAGCACAGATCAACTGTCAGTTCAGGGTTTCAGGGATGCAACCCGAATTTTGGGATGCGCTTACCGGAGAGATAAGGCAAGCCAGAGCTTTCACACAAAAAGAGGGATTGACAACCCTTCCGGTCACCCTGGAGCCTTATGGAGCTATCATGGTCGTCTTTAACGAGAAAATTAACATAAATAAGCAAGGCACTGAACACAGAAATTATGTGGACTACAATACGGTACAAAATATTACTGGAGAATGGGACGTAAACTTCGACCCCAGATGGGGTGGACCCGGGTCAGTGAAATTTCCTGAGCTCATGGATTGGACAAAACATTCCGAGGAAGGAATTATGTATTATTCCGGTAAAGCGAAATACACAAAAACATTCAATTTAGATTTTGAACCTCAAGAAGGGAAGCAATACTTTTTACAATTGGAAAGTGTGAAAGATGTAGGAATAGCAGAGGTGAAAATCAATGGTACAGACAAGGGCATACTATGGACAAAACCATTTAGAACAGAAGTAAGCAATGAATTGCAAACAGGAGAAAACACCCTGGAAATAAAGGTTGTAAACTCCTGGTATAACAGGGTTGCAGGGGATGAGATATTTCCTGACAGACATCAATATACCTCAACCAATGCGGTGCTGATAAATGATTTTAGAGGAAGGCCAAGAAAGGCAATACCATTGGAACCTTCAGGATTGTTGGGGCCGGTTACCATCAAGGAGGCTGTGATAAAGTAGAGGCAGGCATTAGGTAGATACTGAAATGGTACATAAACTAATTGACGACGAAAACTTAATAACAATTCAAGTAATGACAAAAGTAGGACTATTCGGAATTGGCCTTGATACTTACTGGGCTCAATTCGATGGATTACTCGATAATCTGAAAGACTACCAGAAACAAATCAAAAATAGAATTGCAGGTTTTGGCGCAGAAGTGGTCGATGCAGGAATGGTTGACAATCCGGTGAAGGCGCGAGAAGCTGCCGTCTTCCTCAAATCACAGGATGTGGAAATAGTATTTCTATACGTATCAACTTACGCATTGTCTTCTACCGTATTGCCTGTGGCACAAAAGCTGAAAGTACCAGTGATAATATTAAATCTTCAGCCTGTTCAGCAGCTCGATTATGAAACGTTTAACCAGCTGGGAGACCGCGGAAAAATGACCGGAGTTTGGCTGGAGCACTGCCAGGCCTGTTCGGTTCCTGAAATTGCGTCAGTATTTAACCGTTCTGGCATCCAATACGATATTGTGACCGGACATTTGCATGATAGCGGATCATGGAGTGAAATTGCAGCATGGGGAGAAGCCGCTTCGGTTGCTGCATCAATGAGAAATAACCGCCAGGGCATTTTGGGCCATTATTATAACGGTATGCTGGATGTTTACACCGACATTACCAAACAGTCGGCCGCTTTTGGCACACACTTCGAACTACTTGAAATGTGTGAATTGAAAAAATACCGAGATGAAGCAAAAGAGGTTGAAATAGATGCAAAAATTGAGGAGTTCAACAATACTTTCGATGTTTCGCCTGAATGCGAAGCTGCGGAGGTTAAGCGAGCAGCGCAAACTTCGGTAGCCCTGGATAAACTGGTGGAGAATCATAACCTTGGCTCAATGGCCTATTATTACGAGGGCGAAGTAGGTAACGAATACGAAAATATAGTAACCTCGGTGATTGCCGGCAATACCCTGTTAACGGGGAAAAATATTCCCATAGCTGGGGAGTGTGAAGTAAAAAATGCACTGGCCATGAAAATAATGGCAGGGTTTGGTGCGGGAGGTTCATTTTCTGAATTCTATCTGATGGATTTTAAAGATGATGTGGTTTATCTTGGGCACGACGGTCCCGCCCATTACGCCATTGCCCAGGAACAGGTAAAACTGGTTCCTTTACCAATTTACCATGGCAAACCCGGGAAAGGACTATCTATACAGATGAATGTAAAATATGGCCCGGTAACCCTGCTTTCGGTGGTAGAAGGAATGGATGGCGTATTCATGCTATGCGCAGAAGGAGAAGCAGTGGAAGGGCCTGTTCTCCAAATTGGGAATACCAACAGCCGCTACCGTTTTACAATAGGAGTAAAAGCCTTTATGGACCAATGGTCGAAACAAGGGCCGGCACACCATTGCGCCATTGGCGTGGGGCATATTGCCGGCAAAATTGAAAAGTTGGGACAGATATTAAATATTAATGTGGTGAAGATATGTTGAGCAGAATATAGTACATGAACAAAAAAATTACTCAAATTAAAAAACTAAATCATGAAATGGATTGCATATAAGTTGATTAGTAAAAAATTTCTATCTCTGGCTATGGTGTCACTCATCCTGACTGGAGCATGCGTCAGGGCAAAAGAGTATCATGTTTCGACAAAAGGGAATGACAATAATGATGGCAGTGTCTCAGAGCCTTTCTTAACCATCTCAAAGGCCGCGCTTGTAGCAGAGCCTGGAGATACGATAACGGTACATGAAGGCATCTATCGTGAACGTATAAATCCACCACGCGGAGGAATATCAGATGGCAAACGGATTGTCTATCGTGCAGCACGGGGCGAAACCGCAGTGATCAGTGGGTCGGAAGTAATACGAGGATGGAAGAATGCGATGGATGATACCTGGACAGTAACCCTGCCAAATGATTTTTTTGGCCAGTTCAATCCCTTTAAAGATACCATCTCAGGAGATTGGTTTAGGGCTGAAGGCCGAACTCATCATACCGGATGTGTTTATATCAATGGTCATTGGTTAAGGGAAGCTGCAAAAAAAGAGGATGTATTTGTATCAACGCGCGATAATCCGCTTTGGTATGCCATTGTAGGTGAGAAGGAAACAACGATATGGGCTAAATTTATCGACGAATATCCGGAGGATGTAATCGTCGAGGTAAATGCTCGTCAAACGGTATTTTATCCAGAGAAACCGGGGATAAATTATATTACAGTAAGTGGATTAGTTATGGAACATGCAGCCACACCCTGGGCGCCCCCTACGGCTGAACAAATTGGTTTGATAGGGACAAATTGGTCCAAGGGATGGATCATTGAGAACAACACCATTCGCTACTCAACCTGTACGGGTATTACACTCGGAAAATACGGTGACGAGTGGGATAACAGGGCTGAATCCGCATTTGGTTACAATCAAACCATTGAGCGTGCACTGGAGAATGGTTGGTCTAAAGAGAACATCGGGCACCACATTGTGCGCAACAATCATATTCGACAGTGTGGACAAGCGGGAATAGTAGGTAGTATGGGTGCCGCATTCTCGACCATAACAAAAAATGAAATACACGCTATCTACCTGAGGTGGCCATTCTATGGTGCAGAAATGGCGGGGATCAAGTTTCATGGAGCCATTGACACCGAGATTAGTAATAATCATATTTACCTTTGTGGCCATAATGGGATATGGCTCGATTGGATGACCCAGGGCACCAGGGTAAGCGGAAATTTGATGCACCACAATACGAAAGACCTTTTCGTTGAAGTAAACCACGGGCCTTTCCTGGTAGATAACAACCTGTTTCTATCACCATACGCACTGCTTGAATCGGGTGGTGGAGGGGCTTATGTTCACAATTTATTTGCTGGCGAGATTAAATTAAGAGATGAATTGACAAGAGAAACACCTTTCCATAAACCACACAGCACCGAAGTGCTGGGAATTTCAAAAGTTATTGGTGATGATGAAAGGTTTTTTAACAACCTGTTTGCAGGCTATACAGGTTTATCTGTATATGGTGAGGATGCAGTAAATCTCCAGGCTGGAGGCAATGTCTTTATGGACAATGCCAAACCGAGTATACATGAACAGGATGCGCTGGTTATAGAAAATATAAATCCGAACGTAACATTAACACAGATGCCTGATGGCTGGTGGCTTGAATTGACTATTGATCCGGAGCGGATATCAGCACAAAAACGAGATATCATTACAACCCAAACACTTGGTCAGGCAATGATTTCAAAGGCTCTCTACGAAAATCCCGATGGAACGCCATATCGGATCGTATCGACTTATTCTGGTAAGAATGCGAGAACCGAAAATCCTACACCTGGACCTTTTCAACTTCAGGACGAACAATTAATTCGCCTCAAGATCTGGCCAAAGTAAAACACACTGTATGGTCCAAAGAAGAAACTATCAAGAATTACCTGAAATCCTTGTCTACACAGCCGTAATGGTTGTATAGTTGAGAGTTATCGGCCTATAGGGAAATAAGTATATTTAGCCATATTAAAGAATATGAAGTCATTATTTTATTTTTCTGTTGTTTTGATAATTTGCTCTGGCTGCAGTATCAAATCAAAAGAAGATACCCCGCCAAATATTCTATTAATTCTCATAGATGATATGGGATGGAAAGACATAGGTTGTGCTGGCAGCCGTTATTACGAAACACCGAATATTGACAAACTGGCATCAAGCGGTATACGGTTTCTGAATGCCTATTCCCCGGCTCCAGTATGTACACCTACAAGGGGTGCTATCTTTTCCGGTAAATGTCCTGCACGCACACAACTAACCACTGTTTTCAATGGGCCGGCAGGACCTGACAGCCGTCTTTATGACAAGAGCAAATACAGTGGAGAAAGAGACCAGTATCTGGAAGCACGTCATCGTCATGCTTTACCTGAAACAGAGGTAATTATCCCCCAGGCTTTTGCCGAAGCAGGGTACAGGACTGCTTTTTTTGGGAAATGGCACATTGGTGAATGCCCGGGCTATTATCCTGATGAACGAGGCTTCCATGTGGCCAAAGGATACAGGATCAAACAGGATGTAAAAAGGAGCCATTGGATGAAAGATTTTGCCGGGACAGCTGCCAACATGACCGGAACCGATCCGGATGGATATGTTGCGGATGTGCTGACTGCCCAATGCGCAGCATTTATTACTGAAAACAGTGATAGACCCTGGATGGCAGTTCTCTCACATTACCTGGTCCACAATCCAATACAGCCAAAGCCGAGATAAACTGGCTGCAGTATGAAGACAAAAATACATTTGATCAGAATAATCCGGGATATGCCGCAATGGTTGAATCTGTTGACGAAAGTGTTGGTCGTCTGATCCAGACGATCAGGGAAATTGGGACTTGAAGAAAATACCATGGTTATATTTACTTCTGATAACGGCGGATTAACTCCCAACAATACATCAAATTATCCTCTCATGGGAGGGAAGAGTTTTCCCTTTGAGGCTGGTATGAAAGTCCCATTTATTGTGAAATGGCCCGCGAAAGTTAGACCGGGTACAACAGAACAACGGATTATAGGGATGGATATTTACCCAACAATGCTCGGTGCCGCAGGTTTGCCTTTACGCCCGGATCAGCATGCTGATGGACTGAACCTGATGCCTTTGTTAACGAAAAGTGAAACATTGAAAGAACGTTCGATCATTTTTCACTTCCCACATTATACCCATGCAACAGGACCATTTTCCAGCATCATTGAGGATAACTGGAAACTGATCCGGTTCTATAATGATGAGCACGGTGGGTATTTGCTCTATAACCTTGCTGTTGACCCGGAAGAGCAGCACAACCTGGCACAGGAAAACTTGAAAATGCGGGACAATTTATTGTTGCAGCTTGAGATCTCGTTAAAAAAGATGAACGCAGAATTACCAATCCCGAATCCCGAATATTCAACTAAATACCAAATCCGTGAAGATGAACCTGAAGTTCACAAAAGATCTTGCTGAGAAGGAACGAGAAATCTTTGAAAAGCGTTTAGGTAATCCTGATGCAAAAAAATAGTGGATTAGCGACTCCGTTCTCCTTCGACAATTTGCTTCAATGCTTCTCTCATAGCATTCAGTTGCTCCGGGTTTGATGATGCCAGGTTCTCAGATTCCGCCGGATCTTCCCGCAGATTGTACAGCTCATACTTCTCCTGCGGCTCTGTTACTCTATAACTAAAATCCACCAGTTTCCAGTCACCGTCTATAAAGGAGCGTGCTCTGCTGGAATGCAGTGCAACACTCTTGCGAGGCTGCTCGACCTTTTCCCCGGTCAGCACATCCGCAAAACTGAAAGAATCTTCTCCGGCATTTTCAGGTAGTTCCTGGTCAAATAAATCTGCGAATGTAGCCAGATAGTCAGCGGAGTTAATCATTTTCGTGGATGTGCTTCCAGCAGTGACCTTCCCGGGCCATCGGATGATAAAAGGCACGCGAAAACCTCCTTCATACGGGCTACCTTTTCCCTCCCTCAAATCAAGATTGGTCTTATGCCCCATCTTTCCTGCCATAATCTTAGGTGTCCTTGCTTTGGCTCTCACATCGCCAGATTCATCTGCGAGGTTCAGCCCCAGGCCGGCACCTGATACATCTCTAAGTTGCCCCCCATTATCACTGGTGAGAATCAGCAATGTCTGCTCTGCAAGCTCCAACTCATCGAGAAGGTCCATGATTTCTCCCACATGATGATCAAGCTCCTGAACGTAATCGCCATACTGACCGGCCTGGCTTGTGCCCCGAAAACGAACATTGGGAGTCACATGGGTATGGGCTGCACAGGGAGTGAAATAGACAAAGAAGGAACCATCCTTGTTTGCGCGAATGAATTCAAGGACCTTGGAAGTCAGCGTTGAATCAACCCTATCATCCACACGTTCATGCAAAAGGCCCTGAACACGTTCCGTTTTTGTAGCGCGTTTAAATTCCCTGTCAGGGTCCAGCCCATATAGTGAATGATTTTCCACAAAGGCCCGAACGCCATCATTATGATTGCGTGGTACGCCCCAGTGATAATCAAATCCAATCTCAAGGGGGCCTGGTTTTAAGGTGCCGCCCCAGTCTATTTGTTCTTCAGTCCCATAGCCGAGGTGCCATTTCCCGATGGCTGCAGTTTTATAGCCCATTTGCTTACACAGGGATCCGAGGGTCATGCGGTCCTGTTCGATAAAAAGATAATCCCAGGGTGATGCTCTTCCTGCACTCAACTCTTTGGTTCTAAAAGGGTAACGTCCTGTCAATAAGGAGTAGCGAGTTGGTGCACAAACTGCTCCGGCAGTATAATAGCGATCGGACCGTATCCCCTGATTTGCCAGTTTATCAATGTTTGGCGTTTTTATAAGTTTTGCCCCATAACATGAAATATCTCCCGTACCGACATCATCAGCCATAATCAGGATAATGTTTGGCTGACTCTCCACAGCACTCGGCTGATCACTGGAACCACAGGAGATTAAAATGAGAGATAGAATAGTTAGAGATATTGTTTTCAATTTTTAACTTTTTATTGAATAATTTTCTTAGGCTTAATATTACGAAAATTGCCTGGAATCCTGTAATTAAATTAAGTCTTTGATTTGCAAATGAGGTCACCCCCAGTGCAGCTTAATCGATATAAACGACCAATCTGCGAGAAAAAATCATAAATTACTGATAAAAAAGGACATTACTTTCCGATACAAAACTTGGAGAAGATATTTCCGAGGATCTCATCAGTAGTGACCTCTCCAGTGATCTCGCCAAGGTAGTGGAGGACCTGCCGAATATCCTGGGCGAGTAAGTCTGAAGAAAGCCCGGTTTTCATTCCCTCATGGACCCGGTTGATGGCATCTCCAGCATTCACCAGGGCTTCAAAGTGGCGGGCATTGGTGATCACAACATCATTCTCATCGCTGTTTCCATGTTTGATTGTTTCCACCAGGAGTGAGGCAAGCTGGTCCACATTATCCCCGTAAGATGCAGAAATAAACAATACCTGGTCATTTACATCAAGATTTTCAAAATTATTTAGATCCTGGATAGCATCAAGGTGCTGATCGGTCAGGAAATCGATCTTATTAAGCAGGATGAATAATTTCGTGTCACTTCCCTCAAGGCGTTTTTTGATTTTTCCGACCAGCCGATCGATCTCTTCAATTTTTTGTGCAGCATCAATCACATATAACACTATGTATGCGTGGCTTATCTTTTCAAATGCTTTTTCTATCCCTATGCTCTCTATGGTGTCTGTGGTATGTCTCAAACCTGCGGTATCAATGAATCGGAAACTGATCCCGTCGATGGAAATCAGATCCTCTATCACATCCCTGGTTGTGCCTGCTATTTCCGAAACAATGGCCCGGTCATCATGCAAGAGGGCATTCAGGAGTGTAGATTTGCCCACGTTTGTTTTGCCTGTTATTGCGACAGGTACACCATTCTTGATCACATTGCCCAACCGGAACGAATCTGCCATTTCCCATATCACGGTCTTAATTTTCCTTACCAGGGAAAACAGTGCCTTCCGGTCTGCAAACTCCACATCCTCCTCGCTGAAATCCAGCTCCAGTTCAATCAATGAAATGAAATTCAGGAGCTGTTCCCGAAGCTTGGCCAACTCGCTTGAAAAGCCACCCCTCATCTGGTTCATAGCCACCCTGTGGGAGGCAGTGGATGTACTTGCAATCAAATCTGCAACAGCTTCAGCCTGTGACAGATCCATTTTGCCATTTAAGAAAGCCCTTAAAGTAAATTCTCCGGGTTCAGCCAGCCTGGCACCCGACTGAACCAGCGTTTCTAAAATTTTCTGTTGAATGTAATGTGCACCGTGACAGGAGATTTCGATCATATCTTCACCGGTGTAGGAGCGGGGGGCCCGGAATAGACTTACCATTACATCATCAATGAGCTCACCCTCATTCATGATATTGGCCATGTGAATGGTATTGGGAGTGAGGGAGGTAATATCCTTTTTTTCAGCCTGAAAACTGATAAATTGACTTGCAATGGAGTAAGTATCCTTACCGGAAAGCCTTACCATGGCTATGGCACCGCTTCCAGCAGGTGTAGCAATGGCACATATGGTTTTATCATCAAGCATGATTTCAGATAAAAGACTTAACAGAACTAAGTTAGTCAATAAATCATTATTTGGAAAGCAGGGGCAATCATCCTTTTTATTACATTTGAAAATCATTCCAACAATCATAATATCATGAGTGTTCTAGTAAATAAAAATTCCAAGGTTATAGTTCAGGGTTTTACAGGCAGTGAAGGAACCTTTCATGCCACCCAGATGATTGAATACGGCTCTAATGTGGTAGGCGGTGTAACGCCTGGAAAAGGTGGACAAACCCATCTTGACCGGCCGGTATTCAATACAGTGGAAGACGCTGTGAAGGAAACAGGGGCCGATGTAACGGTCATATTTGTGCCACCGGCCTTTGCAGCTGATGCGGTCATGGAGGCTGCAGATGCCGGGATTAAAGTGATTATAACCATCACTGAGGGGATACCCACCCAGGATATGGTAAAGGTAAAAGAGTACTTATCAGATAAGGATTGCCGCATGGTCGGGCCTAATTGTCCAGGTGTAATCACTCCCGAAGAATGCAAGGTTGGAATCATGCCGGGCTTCATTCATCGCAAGGGAGGAGTAGGCATTGTGTCCAGAAGCGGAACGCTTACCTATGAAGCAGTGGACCAGGTTACCAGGTTGGGGATGGGACAATCAACCTGCATTGGGATAGGAGGGGATCCTATCATTGGAACCACTACATTGGATGCTATTAAATTGCTTATGGAAGATGATGAGACAGAAGGGATCATTATGATCGGTGAGATAGGCGGTAATATGGAAGCAGATGCAGCCCATTGGGTGAAAGAAAATGGTACTAAACCTGTCGTAGGGTTCATTGCAGGAAAAACAGCGCCTAAAGGGAGGAGAATGGGGCATGCAGGAGCTATTATTGGAGGGAAGGATGATACTGCGGCGGCAAAAATGAAGATCATGGCTGAATGCGGGATACATGTCGTCGAATCACCTGCTGATATTGGCCAGATGATGAAGGAAGTGCTGAATGGTAAATAACAAGGTTTCAAACGAAATAACAATACAATGAAACTACTCGAAGGAAAAGTAGCCCTGGTAACCGGTGCCAACCGTGGGATCGGCAGAGCCATTGCACTTGGGATGGCCCAGCAGGGAGCCCATATTGCTTTCACGGACCTGGCGATTGACGATAATACAAAATCTCTTGAAGCGGAAGTTTCATCTCTCGGGGTTAAAGGGAAAGGATATGCGTCGAACGCTGCAATCTACTCGGAAACGGAGGACGTGTTAAAGCGGATCACCAAGGATTTTGAGACAGTGGATATACTGGTCAACAATGCCGGGATCACGAAAGATACGCTGCTTATGCGCATGACGGAGGATCAATGGGACGCTGTGATCAATGTCAATTTAAAATCAGTTTTTAATTTCACCAAGGCCGTACAGCCCATCATGCTTAAAAAGAGAGCTGGATCGATTATTAATATCAGCTCTGTGGTAGGTGTGGCAGGGAATGCGGGACAGGCTAACTACGCTGCCTCGAAGGCAGGGATCATTGGCTTTACCAAGTCTGTTGCGAAAGAAGTCGGCTCAAGAAATATCCGATGCAATGCCCTGGCTCCTGGATTTATCATCACCGAAATGACTGATAAGCTCCCGGAAGATGTGAAAGAAAACTGGATTAAGACCATACCGTTAAGACGGGGAGGAACACCGGAAGATGTGGCAAATGCTTGCGTTTTCCTTGGTTCGGAACTCTCATCCTACGTTAGCGGACAGGTAATCAGCATATGCGGAGCAATGCAAACCTAAGATATGATATAATCCTGATCATCTCTTTGCTGTTGGTTGGCTGTTCACCGATGGCGGAGATCAGTATACAGGTAATTGAACCGGCAAAGATCACCCTTCCTCCATATGTAAACCAGGTAGCCTTTCTCAATCATTCATACTTGCCAAAGCGTCAACTGGATGATACATCTGGTTTAAGCCAGAAAGAGATTTACATTCTGGATACTGTTATTAATAATCTGGTTTTCAGGGGACTTCAGGATGGACTGAATGAATCTCCCCTTTTTGATCTTGACTCCATTCATATCATACAATTCAGAAGGAACGATACAATTAACTTTTTAGAACCGCTTACCAGGGATCAAATACAAGCCGCAATGCAAGGTGAACGGGCTGAATCCATTATAACCCTTGAGTATTACCGGATTCAGGATACTATTGGCATATTTGAATATCAAATGGATTACATGGCCTTTCGGCAAGTTGTCACACATACAGTTTGGAGAATTTATGACCTTGCTTCTGATTCTGTATTTGATGAATACATGTTAAAGGATACTACAGATTGGTTTAAGATCAAATGGGAAACTCAATCAGCCGTGGAGAGCTTACCAGAATTCATTGATGCCTTAAGAAGCGCCAGTTACAGTGCTGGGTTAAGATACGGGCAGAGGATCAGCCCATCCTGGTTTGAGGTGCCTCGCTATTATTACACATCTGGGGGAGAGGCCATGAGGGATGCGGGAAGGCTGGCTGCAAAATGGGACTGGGAAGGGGCAGCAGAGATCTGGAAAAAACTGGCCTACCAGGATAATGAAAAAATTGCTGCAAAGGCAAGTTTTAATATGGCCCTCGTTTGCGAGATGGAGGATCTGTTGATACCTGCACTTGACTGGGCCATTAAATCTTACTTTATAAAACAGGATCCCGTTACCAAGGATTATATCGATCAACTGAAAGTTCGCTACGAAAAACAAAAAGTATTAAAAGCCCAACTGCCGTCTGAAGGATAAAACAAAAAAAGTATTTGTTTAGTCAGGGACTAAAAATCTCGCCAAAAGTCATCGTAAACGGTTTGATCCTTTGCTAGATTCAAATAGTTATATTATTATAGCATCTTAATTGAACTCATTAAACCTAATAAATACAAAATTATTATGAATGCAAACAAAAAACGGAACAAGAATCTTGTCGTGGTCATAGCATCCATTGCAGCTACTGGGGGACTCTTATTCGGATTTGATACAGGTGTCATTTCCGGAGCACAAAACTTTCTCCAGGATGTAAACGGATGGGGGATAAGTGATTCCCAGCTGGAATGGGTTACTACCGCGGTACTGATCGGAGCCGTTCTTGGTGCTGCCTTAAGTGGCCGGGTCACAGATATCCTGGGCAGGAGGAAAGTAATCATTATTGCTGCCGTTATTTTTGCCTTTGGTGCGATTGCTACCGGGGCTGCCCCCAGTGTTTCAATGCTGGTAGTAGGCCGTATAGTGATCGGCGTAGCCATCGGAATAGCATCTTTCTCCGTTCCCCTATATATCTCTGAAATTTCACCCACCAAGAACCGTGGTGCACTGGTGACGATGAACCAGCTCATGATTACCATTGGTATCCTTGTATCCTACATTAGCGATTACCTTATCGCCAATGATGCAAATCCGTTTTCATGGCGCTGGATGTTCTATGTAGGTTTTTTCCCAGCCCTCATCTTGCTGATAGGTATGTTTTTCGTTCCTGAGACACCCCGCTGGCTGATAGGCAAAGGAAGAGAAGAAGAGGGGCGGCGCATTTTAAACAAAGTGGAAGATCCCGAACTTGTGGAGGAAGCTATTCAGAAAATAAAAGCTGATATTGAACGGGAGTCTGAATCTGCCAGTTACAGTGAGATATTTAAACCCTGGCTTCGAACAGCTCTGGTAATCGCTATTGGGATCATGTTTTTCCAGCAATTCACAGGTATTAATACCATCATATATTATTCCCCAAAAATATTCAAGATGGCAGGCATAGAAAGCAATACCCTGACCATTCTTCCTGCCATTCTGCTGGGAGCGGTCAATGTGCTGTTTACAGTTGTATCAATCATGCTTCTTGATAAACTTGGCAGGAGACCATTATACTTCATTGGAATGATAGGAATGATTATAGCTTTATTCGGTGTTGGTCTGTCGTTCTTCCTTGAGGATTCACTCGGAGATTCCCTGGCATACTTCACTGTTGGTGCCATGTTCCTTTATATCATATTTTTTGCGGTTAGTATGGGACCATTGGGATGGCTCATTATTTCAGAGGTTTTCCCATTAAAAGTAAGGGGTGTGGGCATGAGCATCGGATCCCTTTCCAACTGGTTGTTCAATGGGATTGTAGCCTTTACCTTCCTGAAGCTTGTTAACGCCATTTCAGCCGCAGGAGCTTTCTGGCTTTATGCTGCCATAGGTGTAATTGCCATATTCTGGGGAAATAAATTCATACCGGAAACAAAGGGGATCACGCTGGAGAAAATAGAGGATCACTGGAGGGAAGGCAAAAAACCCAGAGAATTAAATAAATAATCATATTTTAGCATTCTGAGACATCATTTCCACTTAGTGTATTTCTTAAATCAACAGCCGCTGCAAATGCGGCTGTTGATTTAACACCTGTTTAGTAGGCCATACCGTAATGACAAGACTGACTTTATTGATTTTTCATTTTCTACTACTGGGAGGCCAGCTTCTTGTATTTGGACAGAATGGTCCAAACAACCGTGATATCTACAGGCTCCCCATATATAACACGGAAAGTGAACTGAAAATTGACGGGATACTTGATGAAGATATCTGGTCACATGCTGAAGTTGCTGATAGTTTTTACCGGATTCTTCCCATTGATACCGGTTTTGCACAAGCCCAAACTGAGGTGAAGATGTATTATGATGCATCCAATATTTATATGGGCATTATTTGCCATGATACTTTACCCGGCAAAAGACCAGTTGAATCATTGCGAAGGGATTTTAGTTTTGGCAGGAATGACAATTTTATAGCATTCATTGACACTTACAACGACCGAACCAATGGATTTGCCTTCGGTATTTCATCTGCCGGTGCCCAGTGGGAAGGAATGCAGGCCAACGGAGGATTTGTTTCATTGGAATGGGACTGTAAATGGAGGTCTGCAGTAACAAATCATCCGGATTATTGGATCGCAGAATTCAGTATCCCTTTTCGAAGCATCCGGTATAGAGGAGAAGACAATCACTGGGGAATTAATTTCAGTCGGATGGATCTTAAAAGCAATGAAAAATCAAGCTGGGCACCGGTTCCCCGCCAGTTTCAATCTGCAGATCTTGCTTATACAGGGACATTGGTATGGGACCATCCTTTACCTAAATCGGGTGTGAGGTTTTCTGTAATTCCTTATTTATCAGGCAAAATCCTGCAGGACAATGAGGATACTGAACCGGTAAAGTTCAAAGGTGGAGCGGGACTTGATGCTAAAGTCATTCTTTCCACCTCGATGAATCTTGATATTACCATCAATCCTGATTATTCACAGGTTGAAGTGGACAGGCAGCAGACCAATCTGGACCGGTTCGAACTTTTCTTTCCTGAGAAAAGACAATTCTTTCTGGAGAATAGTGATCTGTTTGCTAATCTGGGCAGCGAGAATATCAGGCCATTTTTCTCCCGGCGGATAGGACTGGATAGTCCCGTTCTGGCGGGAGCCAGGCTAAGTGGTACGGTCGGGAATAATTGGCGCATCGGCTTGATGAATATGCAAACGGGGATGAAAGATTCCATTCCGGCCAATAATTACAGTGTAGTGGCTTTGCAGCGAAGAGTGTTTTCACGCTCAAATATTGTGTTTTTCATGAACAACAAACAGGTCACAACAAGTCAGGAAAAATTAGACTATCAAGGGCTTCAATATAATCGAGTGGCAGGAATAGATTTTAACCTCGCCAGTGATAACAACCGTTTGACAGGGAAAGCTTCCTACCACCAATCATTTTATCCAGACGCAGCAGGTGACCGGTTTGCAGCTATAGCAGCCATTGCTTATAAAACCCAACAATTTTCAACCGGACTGAGCCAGGCTTTTGTAGGAGGAGATTATATTGCAGAGATGGGATATATTAGAAGAACAGGATATTACCAGATTCAACCGATAATTGGGTATAAGTTTTTCCCGATTTCTGATCGCATTGCTAATCACGGGCCCACACTCGGGGCAGAGGCTTTTTTTACTCCGGATCTTTCGTTAACCGACCGTGAAATCGAGCTGGGCTATGCCATTGAATGGATGAACCGCAGCAGTATATCTATTGAGTATGAAGATGGTTATGTAAAACTATTAGAACCCTTTGATCCTACGAATTCTGGAGGTGATACCCTGGCTGCAGGCAGTGAATTCTGGTGGAAAGAAATAGAACTATCATATGCTTCTGATTCACGGAAACTTTTCAACTACATGCTGACTTCAAGATATGGTGGATATTTTAATGGAACTCGCCTGAATCTGAGTGCTGAGGTTAATTATCGGGTTCAACCCTATGGAAGCCTGGCCATATTAGCGTCCTACAATAAAATCATGCTTCCCGAACCGTATACAAGCGCTGATTTTTGGCTTGTTGGTCCCAGGTTGGATATTACGTTTACCGACAAACTATTTCTTACAACATTTCTCCAATACAACAACCAGATCGACAATATTAATGTAAATATGCGGTTCCAATGGCGATTTGCTCCGGTTTCAGATCTGTTTATTGTTTACACGGAGAACGCATATCCGGAAAATTATCATAGCAAGAACAGGGGACTGGTCATTAAATTATCGTACTGGATCAATTAGGATTTGGCCACACCTCTTTTGTTACCCGTTTAATTCTTATTATCTTTCATCCGGAAATTTGAAGGATTATAGTATGAAGTTTCGAAAACTTGGAAGAACCGATTGGAGCGTAAGTGAGATTGGTTATGGAATGTGGGGCATGGCTGGATGGACAGGATCTGATGATGAAGAATCAATGTTTTCCTTACAACATGCAGTAGATCTTGGCTGTAATTTTTTTGATACTGCCTGGGGTTATGGTGCAGGTAAAAGCGAAGGATTACTCGGACAGCTGGTCAGGGCAAATCCGGGCAGGAAAATCTATACTGCAACGAAGATCCCTCCTAAAAATTTCAAATGGCCCAGTAGGAGGGAGTTTACCCTGAAAGATTGTTTTCCAGCGGACCACATTGAGGAATATGTAGAGAAAAGCCTTCAGAATGTTGGCCTGGATTCTTTTGATTTAATGCAATTACATACCTGGGAAGATAACTGGTTGAAAGATGACCAGTGGGCAGGGAAAATGGTTGATTTGAAATCCCAGGGCCTTTTCCAGGCCATAGGGATCAGTTTGAACCGATGGGAGCCCTGGAATGGAATTGAAGCCGTTAAAAGCGGCCTGATTGATACAGTGCAGGTGATCTATAATATTTTTGATCAAGATCCCGAAGATGAATTATTTCCTGCCTGCAAAGAAAACAATGTCGGCGTGATTGCCAGGGTGCCATTTGATGAAGGTACTTTGACCGGCCAATTGACGAAAGATAGTAGCTGGCCAGATGGCGATTGGCGAAATACTTATTTTGTCCCCGAAAACCTTATTAATAGCGTCGAACATGCTGATGCGCTGAAGCCGCTGTTACCGGCTGGCATGTCCATGCCGGAAATGGCCCTCCGTTTTATTCTCAGCGAGCCCACAGTAAGCACCATAATACCTGGAATGAGAAAAATTCATCATGCTGAAATGAACATAGCCACCAGTGATGCTGGTCCTTTAGATGATGGTTTACTAGAGGAACTGGCCAAACATCGATGGGACAGGGAACCTACAGAATGGTCGCAATAAATTTTCACGAGACTATATATATATACATGAATAATCTAATTCAATAAATCATGAAAAAGAAAATTACACGCAGGGAATTCGTTCAAACAACAGCTGCCGCATCTGCTGCTGTTGCCATCACACCACTCGCCGGATGCAGCTCATCTCCCTATGATGCCAAAGGATTGCCGACCGTCAAACTGGGAAGTACCGGTGTCGTAGCTCCACGCCTTGGTTTTGGATGTGGAAGCAGATGGATGTCTGTTGAGAGTAATGACGAAGCACATGCCATCCTTGAACATGCATTTAATAATGGCATGTATTATTGGGATACTGCTGCAAACTATGGAAATGACCAGATATCCAGTGAAGAAAGGGTGGGTATGATATTAAAGGAGAGAAGAGAAAAGGTTTTTTTAGTTACCAAGGTTGGCGAGCGTAAAGCCGACGAGGCGAAGGTAACCATTGAAAGAAGCCTGAAACGTCTGCAAACAGACCATATTGACCTTCTGTATGTACATTCCCTATCAGATGTGGAGGATGCTGAGGAACTTGGAAAAAAAGGCATGGTGCTGGAAGTTCTGCATGAATACCGGGACCAGGGCATTGTCAAACACATCGGATTCACAGGTCACGCATCAGCACAAGGGATGAAAAGGGCAGCGGAATTATATGATTTCGAGGTCATGATGATCGCCCTTAACCATCAGGTCGCAACCGGAGAAGAAAAATTTGAGGAGCTACCTGTACCCTTCGCAGCCAACAAGGGAATGGGTGTGGTTGCCATGAAGGTGATTCGTCCGAGAGAGACGGTTGAGGGACTGGCAGGATCGGACCTGGTAAAGTATGCCATGACTTTAGATCACTTCAGCGTTATCAATATCGGTTATGACAACTTGGAGGTCCTAAATGAAAACCTGGCCACATTGAAGGAATTCAAACCCTTTGATTCAGCAAAGATGGATGAAATGCGTACGGCTCTCGGTCCTTTCTACAGGCATGAAAACCTACCCTGGATGAAGCACGGTTACATGGATGGAATGGAGCACGGTGTCCATCACGCATAATATTTGTGAACGAGTAAACACCTTCCCATGAATCCCGAGACAATCTTTTCCATTATTGTTGCCATCGTCATTTTTAATTATGTGTTTTCAAGATTACTGGAATACCTGAATTCAACCAGGTACGATGCTCCCATCCCGGGACAGCTGGAGGATGTTTATGATAAGGAGAAATACCAGAAATCCATGGCCTACAAGAAGGTGAACTACCGGTTTGCCATCCTGACCGGCACCTTCAGCCTGGCCGTGATCCTCCTGATGCTGTTCTACGGTGGATTTGCTTTTGTCGATGACCTGGTCAGGAATGTGACCCAGCATCCCATCCTTGTCGCCCTGTTGTTTTTCGGATTGCTGATGTTTGCTTCAGATCTTATAAATATTCCCTTCACCCTGTATGACACTTTTGTAATTGAGGAACGCTTTGGTTTTAACAAAACAACGGTAAGGACATTCATTTTTGACAAGCTCAAATCCTGGATGCTCGGGATTATAATGGGAGGTGGGATATTGGCCGTCATTGTCTGGTTTTATACCCTTACGGGAAAAAACTTCTGGATCTTCGCCTGGATCTTTATCAGTTTTTACACCATTTTCATGTACATGTTTTATTCCAACCTGATCGTTCCCCTGTTTAATAAGCAAACACCCCTGGAGGAAGGAGATCTGAGGGATGCCATTACAGCATTCAGCGACAAGGCAGGATTTAAACTGAAGAATATTTTCGTGATCGATGGATCCAAGCGCTCAACCAAAGCCAATGCATATTTCACGGGACTGGGAGCCAAGAAACGTATTGTTCTTTATGATACCCTGATCAATGATCTGGAAACGGATGAAATCGTTGGCGTTTTGGCACATGAGATCGGGCATTATAAGAAAAAACATACCCTGACAGGTGTGATCTTATCCATTATTCAGACCGGTGCGCTTCTATTCATCCTCTCACTTTTTGTTGGAAGCCCGGTTCTGTCCCAGGCACTAGATGCTTCGATACCCAGTTTTCATATTGGTCTGATCGCCTTCGGAATATTGTATAGTCCCCTGTCTCTTATCCTGGGCATTGGAATGAATGTCATGTCACGCAAGAATGAATACCAGGCCGACAGGTATGCCAGTGAAATGTTCAGGCCCCAGCCATTGGTGGATGCACTTAAAAAACTTTCAAGAAAAAACCTGAGTAATCTTACACCGCACCCGGTATATGTATTTTTTCATTATTCGCACCCACCGCTGTATCAGCGGGTAAAAGCATTACTGGGTATATCACAAAGTTGAAAAAATTGTATTTTTGTCTCAGGATTAAAGCCTCCTTAGCTCAGCGGTAGAGCAGCTCACTCGTAATGAGCAGGTCGTCGGTTCAAATCCGATGGGAGGCTCCACGGGGTGTCTTTCGAACACCCCTTTTTTATTATCCTTCCGTCTGAATTACCCATAAATACATACTTATATAAATTGTAGTTTTGTGAAATTTTGTGAAGTGTGAAGAATAAAATTATAATGGTTTTGGAAATTATTTTCTACTGGCTTAATTAAGTAGAAAAAAACAATGGTTCGTTTTAGGTTAATTCACGATAGGACAGGGGAGGGGAAAAAGGAAAAGGAATACCTGGTACAAATCGAAATCTATCATTATAACAAACTCATCAAAAAAGCCCAAAAGAATTATATAGCCGAATTGGCCAGATTAATTGAACCGGGAGTTCGTAGGGATATAAAAGGGGGTGAGATACCCCCCAATGAATACTCACTTTAAGTATTATTACTTAACCCTTGTATAAATTAATTCATCTTTTTTCACACCCTTTGCTTTCCTAATTGCTTTGAATTTATCAGGTGTAATGAAGGTACATTCCCAAGTTTCCAAAACCGTCTTTTTGTGTTCAGCAGGATATCGCTTTGCAATATATTCATTATCCGAAACAAATCCTCCAATGTCCCTGGAAATGAAACCATTTGGACGCAAAATAATCAAGTTAACATTCCTGTATTCATCTCCAAATCCAATTATCCCTTGGCCTGCTGCAACAGTTTTCCCTTTTACCTTCAAGTAAAAAGCATGTACATATCCTTTATCAGATGGGGTAATCTCCCATAACCATGTACTATCCTTACCCCACTCTGCCGCCCATTTACCGGCAAATTGTTTCATTAATTCGACCTGGTCGAGGTCCGTTTCAGAGGATTGAGCATGTAGGGTCACACAAAAGCAAAGGGCAATAAATGGTAAAGCGAAAAATGAAATGATAAATTTCCTCATGATTATTGAGTTTAGGGTTAATAATTGAGAAAAATGAGAATGGAATGATATCTGGGATTTGATATTGAGATGCAGGAAATCTATATTAAAGCTACAACAAAATATTAGAATGTCAATGAATTAAGCACGGCTAACAGCCGGTTTTTTTATAGTAGAAAGAATGCACTCGAATACAAACTATTTCGGTTAAAATACCGTACAGGTTCTAAAACCAGTATTTAGATCCTCTATACAAGAAAATCACCCATTCAGCCGTTTAACCTAATAAGGCACAAGCCTACTAAAAACCCTTACTTGAACACTGTGCTGAGACGATATGGTTTTAATCCAAAAGTTCCGTTGAGGATAATACTCATTCTTGGCCTTTGTTTTCTATGCAGTTGTGGTGGTTACAGGTCCTTAACAGTAAGCAAGCAGAAGCAGCACAAAACAATGAAACGTCATAAACCTAAAGGTATCAGGATGCCCTAATCAAAACTGGGCAAAGCTTGATTCTTTAGTAGCATACATTCTATTTATACTCGCATTTGTAACCCATCTCCTCTGCAGTCCAGACCAGCTCTTCCAGTTCATAGGTGTTATCTGCACATATCTCAATATCCCGGTCATCAAATACCCTTAATAATGGCCCTGTATCATAGCAGTAGGCACAAAGAGGAGGTTCACAGGAGTTGAGAGTGAGGCTTGATCCCAGAATCAGCGGGGCCAGTATTTTAATATTGATTTTGTATTTCATGATGCTGACAGATTGGAATAAAAAATGTCCAACATTCATGCCAATCCTTGGTGGAAGGATTAATTTCCCGTCACCTCGATATAATACGTAGCTTCCAGGTTTACCTCAACAATATCAGCTGTTCTCAACAATTCATTCACCCCCTCCCTAACGATAATACCATATGTACATCCTCCTACATCAGTCTGTCTACCTATTATTACAACCTCATGCCTGCCCGGAGTCAGATCATCTAACATGTATATCCTGTAATCACCCGGATCCGTATCCCCTCTGTTCCTTCCATCAACCACCAGGCTAAAAACATCATCCATAACATCTCCTGCATCAAATAATGTAATTACAACAGCAGCCTGATTCGCAGCATTAATGATCTGGTCCTGTATCCCACTGGAAAGGTTGTCAATGCCATCCCCCATAAGCTCAACACCCAATCCACCATCCTGAACCCAGTTTGGATCTGCATTCTGCTGAGCCAGCTGTTCCCCTTGCTGCATGGTTTCCTCGAGATCGACACCAAACGATTCCAGTAGCATTGCAATCTCATCCATTTTGTTTACCATATCATCTTGTCTATTGTTTACCTCTGATAATATCCGGATGATTTCAAGCATATCAATATCATCCGGACACTGACCTGATCTTGTAATAAGACTTGTCCCAACTGGTTTGACCTCTTCCAGATTGCCAGAGTGAGAAGTCAACTGATTGTCGGCAGAAACCAGGCTGTAGGCGATCAGATCATTTCTCGAGGGATCGGATTTCTGATCATTAACCTCTTTGATGATTTTATCATAGTATAGTATAAAATTTGAATAATAAGATTGAGAAAGCATCAGTCCGTTATTGATAGCCAATAATTCCTGCTGAATGGAATCTGCATCACACGGATCGCCCATTCCTTCTTCAGTGAGATCTGCAATTGCCATGTCCATTTCATCCATTGGGGGAGGTCTCAAGGAATTACATTCATATTTTACATAGTATTCCACCGTCCTTCCATATAGGTTTTGTGCATATTGCTTATTAAACTCAGACCATACAAAATGAGTAGGATTATCCCAATTCCCATCAACGCCACCGCTGGCCGTTAAATATTGATTCAGTACCCTTCCCCAGTCATCAATGCTGGTAAAAAGGGGTTGCTGCTGGGCTTTACGCCGACCAGTATTTTCCCATTTTCTTCTTTCATTGGCCATGTATAGAACAATGTTTTGCAAATACTCCCTCACACATTGTTGCACCCTTTCATCCAGCCACGGGCGATTGTCCCAATCAACACCGGGGTGGGCACCCATACTTGGATCTCCAGTCAGCGGTGGTGGGAGGGGTGGATCTCCAATTGGACCGGTTGGCTCCTCCTCCTCTTCCTCTCTATCAGGATCCCTGCCAATGAAGATGGTTCCTCTTACCAATACATCATTTGCATCGATGGCTTCGATTGTAATGGAGAGTGAATCATTCAAATAATCCTGATTCTCAAAGTTTACTTGCGGGTCGGCTTCGATGAGCTGTGTTGAATATTCCCCCCCATTTACAATCCATCTGTACCTGATCGGCCTTTCTCCTTGCTTGATCCTTGCAATGACTCTTCTGTACCCATCTTTCCATTTAGTGCTTCCGCCCAGAGGTATATCTCTGCCTTGCACTGCCATTTCAACATTCATATCCGTCTTTACACCAACCGTAATTGTTGAAGATGAAGTATTTCCATTGGCATCGGTAACTACTGCGGTGATAGTATTGGCTGTAGGCAGCACATTTTGATCTTTAAATTCCCAAGATTTATAGTCTGATCCTGTTCCCGAGAAATCCTCACCATCTATGGTCCATACACAACTGTACGGTCCCCTCCCAAACATAGCCATCGCCGCCACTCTCAATTCTCTGTTATTCAGCCATTCCGCAGATCCGCCATTCGCAACAGTTCTACCCTGAACGACCAGGCTGCACTGTAACATTCCTGCGACTTTTATTTCGGTGTATCCGGATGTTAATTGGGGTAATTGACCGCCGGCATTGGCTTTATTACCGAATACCTCAAACCGTACACCTTTCACTACATCCCAGACATTTGACTGGCCAAAATACAAGCTGGGAACCGTCCACGTAAAATTGTATATACCATCAGGATCAAAGGGCAGGGTTACCCTCGTTGTCCTGTTTATGTCTTGTGGAGTAGGTGCAGGAAGAATCAGTTCAACCCTCCCCACATGAGCCACCAGCCTGGAAGGTATCAAAACCGTGACATTAACATCGTTGCCGGCCTGAACATTGGGTGGATCGAGGGTAAGGGTTCCCATCCCCTGGATTTTGCCATCCGGATCTTCCCTATTAATATATTGTCCCTCGGACATATTATCATTATCGTAGGTTACCCGGGTTACATTGACATCTAGTGCACCCTGTCCCCAAACAAAAAAATGGAGTTCAGTAACTCTTTGAGGGCCACATCCTTCACAGGGAGGTGGACGCTTCGGGCAGATAATCTGCTGCCCTGCAAATGGGACACCATCAAAGATCACCTCTCTAGCTGCTTCCCATGCACCTCCGGGACCAGCACCACTTGCAGAGATTTTAAGCCAGGTTATTCCGGTTGTACCCTCAATTACAATTCTGTCGAATCCCCATATACTATTATTTGGTCCGAAGGTTTGATATGCAGTTACATCAACGGGTATTGACACACGTTGAGCGTTAACTGCCAGGGCATGTATTATCATGCAAAGCAGCAAAAACAGGATTCTTTTCATGACATTTATTTTTGAATATTTTGTTTGCATAAATGATACAGCAGTCTATAAAACAAATCTGTAAATCACACCACCGACCATCCTCTGCCTCATATTCTGTTCATTTGGATTGATACTTGTTTCTTCCCTTGCATCGGTTCTAATATTATAATAATCGACATTGAAAAAGATGTCCCAGGCCTTCCCTACCGGCAATTTGAAGTCAGCAGACAACTGGAATGAATTCGGCTCACGATAATATGTTTCTCCAACAATCAAATCACCGGTGTTGTAATCGATGTCATACTCATTTGTAACAAGTATTTGTTTCTCATAGCTGCCCATCAGTCGCAGGGAAGCCTTTTTTATATTTAGATAACCCTGTAGTGTGATTCCGACCCTCAATGAGGTACCGCTGTTTTCCCAAAATTCATATTCAGATCCGACGAGCATGTGTGTGCCCACAATAGGACCCAACCTGAAATTATAATTCACGGAAGGGTTTCTTACACGATTCCTGATAATGGGCCCGGCTGACAGAAACATGTCTAGTGTTTGGTAAACATCGGTTTCGCTGTTGTAAGCATTGTATATGCGACCAAACATATTGAAGTTGAAAAAAGCTCCTCTACCTCTGATCAACCTGTCAAACCTCATGTCCAGGTAATCCAAAAGGGTGGCAGATTGTTGCAGATAATACGTATAGGTAGTTCTGAATGTGGATGATTTGGACCGACCCAGTGCCAGGTTACTACTTGTAGAACTAAATACCATATTCCCTCTGAGATAATTCAGTCGCTCATTATTGGGATAAATCTTTCCGATTATTCCAAATATACTGTTGCTGGATTTGTCCTTCCTTTTTCTTGTCCATTTAACATCCAGTCGGCCTCGAGAAAAATTATTGCTTTCTGCTTCACCTGAATATGTAAATTGATTTAAATCAATTAGCGTTGTAAAAAGTCTTGATGGATCACGTCTTCTGGTGAAGATCAATCCTGGATTTAGTTGATTGAATTTCAAATAATCAAGTTGACTGGATTGCAGATTACCTCGAAGGAATATGTTTGTTTCTTGCGTATGATCATTGCTAAGAGAGACGTTGACCTGATATCTAGTGCTTGCAAAACTGTTTCCATTATCCAATTTATAGGTTCTCAATCCCCTTGATAAATGGCCGCTTACGTGTGATTTTTTACCGAGTGGGGCGAAGAGGTTCACGGATGCATTATAGAAATCAAAATCATTATTATTGCTTTGCTTATCATTGTAATTGTTATAACCAACGCTGGCATTTAGCCGTATTTTGTTGTTGAAAGTATTATTAATGCCTGCATTAGCCCTGATTGAAGCATAAGGTGTCCGCATTACTTCTTCCCGGTAGCTTACCCCCCCCGTAACCGATGTATTGTTATTCACCCTGTAAAGTCCATTAAAACCAATATTCCCGGCAAATCCGGAAACATCACCTGCTGAACTTTGAACTGTCCGACCAAGACCCAGGGACACCTTGCCCATAAATCTGTCAGATGGAATTGGCTTTCTCTTTTTGTCCGGAGTTTCTCCAGGTACTAAAAACTGAAGATACGGTTCTATGAACTTATTGGCATAGGTATAATATTTATCTATTTTTTTGCTAACCTCACTGATTTCCTGTTGTATCCTGCTATTTCCTGGTTGATCACCAGAAGCCAGTTCTGCAGATTTTTTTTCTATTTCTGATACCCTGATTTTCAGAGCATTGTATCGATCTTCAATGTCCCCGTTCAAAACAGAGAGTTGAGTATATAATGTTTTATTCGACATTGCTCCGGCAGGTTCCTTTTGATCAACTAAGTTTGCACCATTGGAGCCATCATTTGGGCCTTTCTTATCTAATTCTTTAATAATGGTTAGCAGGGCCAAAACCTGGTTTCTGAATGTTTTGGTAGTTTCATTCAGTAAAAGCAAGTCTTCATCAATCTTTTTCAGGCTTTTTTCTGCGTTGACAGTTATATTAATGCAACTGATAAGTGCAGCGAGGAAAAGAAAACGAATCCAATTTAACAATAAGCTTTCGGGGCAGGGGTTCATAAATGCAATTTCAGACAGCAACCCTCAACCTTGCTTCAATGAGGTATTGAAAACAAATATTCGAGTATGCTATATAAAGTCAACCAAAAGTTATTCAGATACGCATGAAGATTCTTCACACAGAGTACTATTCAACCGGGTTATGCAGCCCGTCAGAAATCTATAATAAAGTTACGGTAAATTCTTTGGAATGTAAAGTAGAAAATGAATTTCAATGGTATGTTTCAATTATTTCGATTGATAAGAGCCTGTTCAACTTCCTTAATGGCCAGGAAATGATCATGGCGGTAAGAAAATCTTTTTTCCCAGGCTTGCTGAAGGGTCTCCAATGCTTGCTCCGATTGACCCAGTTTATGCAGGGCAACACCTTTAAAATACAGAATATCGTAGTAGTCCGGGTCTGAGTTAAGTATGTTATTTACTATTTCCAATCCTCTCTTAACATCAAAATCTTGCTGGATCAGGAATTCAGCATGACATCTTTGATGGTAGAGCGAACTGGGTTCCGATCTACAGGTGTAGAGCCAGATTTCTTCTGCCTCCTCAATCAATCCGGCATTGGCGTACATATGTGCAATCCGATGGCTAATAGCGGACTCATTCCAATACCTAAACTCCCTGCTAAGTGTTTTGTACCTGCTGATATATTCCCGTGCAGCTGCCGTATCTCCGCGGGATAGTGCACATTTTCCCTGTTCACGAACGATTTCATAATTATTGGGCAGATTCCTCAATCCTGCCTCGTAAACCTCCCGTTCTTTATCGTGATCCCCAACCTCGTGATAAACCGCACCTAACCTGGCTGAAGTCCTCATCAATTCCTCCACACCCCATTGGCGTCCAATTTCAAGTGCCTGCTCAAAAGCCTCTATGGCCCTGTCAAATCTCCAAATGCTACGATAGGTTTCACCCAGGTTATACCAGAACAATCTTTGCTGGGGATCATATTCCAGGATCAGCCTGCAATTCTTAATGTATTCCTGGGGATTCTTATCAATATACTTGGCTATGGCAAGGTTCAAAGTAAGCTGTTGGATATGGGATAATTTTTCCGTTTCCCAGCCTATAAATTTCTTAAGCAATTGTCTGGCTTTTTCTATTTGATCATAATCCTGCCTGAGAAATCCGTCTGATTCATAGGTTTGCACCAACCAGGAATAGGCAGCAAAGAAGCTTGTATCAATCTCAATGGCTTTGTTAAAAACATCGATGGCTGATGGATAATCTGCATTAAAGTAAAAATCCAGCCCCTGCAAATAATACCTGTATGCTTTTGCCGAACTGGTAAATGCCCAGCTGGTATAATCATAGGGTACATCCTGTTTTATTACTTCAATTTCCAGGTAATTTTTCAGGATGTTTGACAGGGAATCGGTGATTCCGAAAAAATCATCCTCCAGATTTCCATCTATTTCGTAAGATTTGTAGACAACTTCAGAGCTCGCATCCCTCAACTGTGCGCTGATCCTTATTTGATCTCCAGCCTTCATTATATTCCCAACGATAAATGTATTTGTTTCAAGCTTCAAGGCAATGTCTCTTGCAATGGAAGGGGTAATGGACGCATAGGTTGTCTGGCCTGTACTCTCAAGGATATCAAACATGGTCTGTGACTGCCTGACTGACAATTCCTCAGAATTGGATAGTTTATTGATCAGCAGATTCTGAACGCCCTCCTGCCAAACATTATACATTGTATCAGCTGTTAAATTCTGGAACGGCAATACAGCGATTGAGATCCGGCCATCATCTTCCCGGATATTTTCAAATTTATCCTTATTGAATACTCTTGGAAAAAGAAGAATCATAACAAATACAAGTAACACAACAATGATCCCGTCACTCAGCTGGAATTTTCTGCGGCCAGATTTTAATGTTTTTGTTTTCTGTTCATTATCTTCTACTGATTCCGTTTTTACAAATCCTTCAGGTGTTACATCAAATATCCATGATAGAATAATGGATATGGGGAATCCCACTGCCAGCAGAACAAGTACCAGTGTAACTGTCCATGAAGGAAGATGCAGGGCCGGAGCAATGATATCCACCACTTCTAATATTATAAAAGCAGTCGCCAGATACATGGCATTTGCCTTAATGACTTTCCTGCGTTTTAATTCCTGCCAGAATTGATTGAATTTATTGTTTTGACGATCAGACATGTAGGGTAGGTATAGAAGCGTACAAGATAAAACCTTATTTCTTATAAGCAAAATCAAGATATGCCGTTGTGTTAATTCCAATTAATTGCTAATTTCACCACCCACACTCACACCCAAACCCATGCCTTCCCGCGGGAGTAGCTCAGGGGTAGAGCATCAGCTTCCCAAGCTGAGGGTCGGGAGTTCGAATCTCCTTTCCCGCTCATGAAAATCAAGGACTTACAGTTATCGGTACTGTTGGTCCTTTTTTATAGCATGAGATCTTCAGTTAAATATATAGTTCAGGAGCTATGCATTATAATCCAGGCAGAAGAAAGTTCTTAAAATCTTCTATTATCAGCGGTATTTCATTGGCTTTTATCCCTTCTGTATGTTATGGCAAAGAGGAATTAAGCTATTCACTTGATTTAGATGTTCCCACCAAACTATTTGATGGAAAGAGGTGCTGGTGCCATCCCAGGGCTGGAATAGTACCTGAGGCAGGACAAAATGGACAGCCCCGGGTGGTTATGACCATGAACAGCCTGGACCTTGCAGGAAGCGATGTTTTTTACGGGATGTTCGGACTATATACCGAAAACCTGGCTGGACAGTGGACAAAACCGGAAGAGTTAAAAACACTTGCACCCCGATATGAAATAATCGCAGGGGTCAAACGTCCGGTAGCTGTAAGTGACTTCTGGCCCAAATGGCATTCTAAATCAAAAATGCTGCTGGGTACAGGCCATACTGTGGTTTATACACCTGATTGGAGGGTTACCAATCCAAGGCCCCGGAATACTTCTTATTCTGTATATAATATTAAAAAAGGCAAGTGGCAGGACTGGAAAAAACTTAAAATGCCAGACGGCGATAAATTCTTTAATTCTGGTGCAGGATGTGTTCAGCGATATGATCTCGATGATGGAAACACACTCTTACCCATCTCTTTTCGCCCAAAAGGAAAAAACTCAAGGGTCACTGTTTGTAGATGTTCTTTTGATGGAAAAGAAATGAAATATTTAAATCATGGAACCGAGCTAGAACTAAATGATGACTCCAGGGGCCTGGGCGAACCCTCGCTAACCAAATTTAACGGGGAATTTTTCATGACCATTAGAAATGATAATAAAGGATTTGTTGCCTGTAGCAAAGATGGTCTGCAATTCGACAAGTACCGACCCTGGACCTTTAATGATGGGACAGAACTGGGCAGCTATAACACCCAGCAACACTGGGTGACGCATAGCGATGGTTTATTCTTGGTCTATACACGCCGGGGAGCAAACAACGACCATGTATTTCGTCACCGTGCCCCGTTATTCATGGCTCAGGTTGATCCTGTAAAACTTTGTGTCATTCGTGAAACAGAGCAGATCCTGGTGCCTGAACGAGGCGCCAGGCTGGGCAATTTTGGAGTAACTGATATATCTCCGCACGAAACCTGGGTAACCGTTGCTGAATGGATGCAACCCCATGGTGTAGAAAAATATGGAAGTGACGGTAGTGTGTTTGTGGCTAAAATTGATTGGAATCAGCCGAATCGTTTTTTTTAAATTATATTATTGCTCATAATCTTTTGACGGACCACCCAGTATTCAATCTTTTCCCGAAAATTGTTCCGTGAGGTGAGCGTTCTGATACGCCCCTTCATCTTTGCAATGCTTCTCAGCATGAACCTGCATCTTACCTCCCCTTTGTAAACATAAAAGGAATATCCCAGGAATTTGATCCTTTGGATATAGGCCGCTTTGGTCTTTTCCCTGTTTACCTTGAGGAACAGTCTATTCTCGATGTACGGAACGATCTTCGCCAGCGTTCGCTCTGCACTCCTCTTGCTTTTGCACAGGATTACCAGATCGTCGCCGTAGCGCACAAAACGATGTCCCCGCCTTTCGAGTTCCTTGTCCAATTCGTTGAGCATAACGTTGCTCAGCGACGGGACTTAAAGGACTTCCTGGGGAACACCCATCTCCGTTTCCTCGAACTTATTGCGTACTACAACTCCTGCATTGAGGTATTTGTGGATCAGCGAGATGACCGCCATCCTTTACCGTCCTTGATAACACTTCTATCAGCTTGCTCTGATTGACGTATCAAAGAACCTCTCCAGGTCCATATCCACGGCATATTTGTAACCATCCGTGATATAGCTCCTGCATTTGTTCAGTGCCTGATGTGCATTGCGCCGGGTCTGAAAGCGTAACTGTTCGGTGAGAACTGTTTCTCATAAATCGGTGATAAGATCTGAGCGATGGCCTGCTGGATGACGCGATCCACCACCGAAGGGATACCGAGTTTTCTGGTTCCCTTTCTTTGGGTATTTCTACCCTCCGAACCGGATTAGGACGGGATCTACCGTCCAATATGGATTGAATGAGCTTCTCCTTATTATTGACAAGATAATCCTTTAAGGATTCGACTTCCATCTTGTCTACCCCTCCGCTTCCCTTATTACTCCTCACCCGTTTGTAGGCTCGGTTCAGGTTCACAGGGGAAAGGATCTGCTCTAACATCCCATATTCAGGTTGTTCGGCATTGGTGAGGTTGTTTTCAGTCATCCGGATGAAGGTCTGCCCTCCTGCATAGCCCTCGGGTTCCGCCCTACTATTTGAAAAAGCGAGACCCGGGTAATATTCCCGGGTCTCTTAAACATAAATATTTGACTGAATGTGAATTGAAGACTTTATCTTAAGCTTATTTTTCCAGTTTGAATGTTATCATTACTATCAGTGAGTTTATAGATATACATTCCACGGGATAGGTCCCCCACACTGATGGTTTCATTTTTATCCACGGTCCGGAAAATCACTTGTTTGCCGGTGAGGTCATAAACTTCAAGATTAAGACGTGCGTTTTCTTCTCCCCACTTGAATGTAACAGATTCAAAGGCTGGATTTGGAAAAACGCTTATCAGTGCCATCTGCGAATCCTCAATACCTGAAGGACCACCACCACCAAAGTTTGAATAGTAAGCTGTCTGTTTGTAATTTTCATCCCATGTTCCATTATTATTAAAATAGCCGAGTTCTGACACAGGCATATGCACAAATTGCATTTCAATGTCATCAGACTGAAACCAAAAAGGTACATACAGCTGAGTAATGGTAAAGTTCTTATTGACGGTCCATACTGATCTCCAGGTATTCAGCCAACTGGCGGCCACACCATTCCAACTCTTAACTTCTCCAGCTTCTTCATCCCAATCTGATTCAGTTTCCGTTTCCATGTTCCCGTCTGCGTCATAGGTGAACTCGAACAGTGATTGTCTAATCATTAAATATTGGAACCAATCAAATCCCCATTGCTCTTCCGTAACAACTCTGCCACCTACATATGTGTAGGTTGTCTTTTCGAAATCACCCCAGTCCTCTGCTAAAAAATCCCATCCCTGCGTTAATTCTTCTATCAGGTTCCCATTGTCGTAAGTATAAGTAGTGACGAAAGTTAATTCCAAATTTCCCTCTTCCATGTAATATTCATTCCAGGTTGTTAATCTTCCACCTTCGTATATGTATTCATCTCTAAATGCCAAGACTAGTTTCGAGCTATCTTCGTCCCAGAAAAACCATAACTCCTCTGTCAAATTACCACTGCCGTCATAGGTCTTGTCATATCGTATTACAACCAGCCATTGGCTTCCTACATCATCCCATTCGTAGACTGTTTCCTGGATCAAATTTCCTTCTCCGTCATAGGTTAATTCAAATTTTGTTTCCTGAACCCACTGACCGGATACTTTATCCCATTCTAACCAAACCATCTCGGAAGCCTGGCCCTGGCCGTTATATGTCACAGTTTGTCTATCCTCGGGTAAAATCTTCATGTCCACGCTATCATACACAAACCATACATAATTGGTCATGTTCCCGTTGGCATTATAGGTAAATAATTCCCTTTCAGAAAGCGACCATATAGAGGTATTTGTATCATATAATTCCCAGAGGATGCTATCCATTTGCTGATCCGACGCCTGATCCGCTTTCAGGGTAGTTTTTTGAATGGCACTGAATTGCCTGGATAAATACCTGCTAGCATACTCAGGATGTTTGTCCATCTTTCTTTCAAATGCATTGATACCAAACTGATGTTTCTTTGAATGTCGTTCTTTCTGCAGTTCTTTGATATCTTGTTGCCCCATCAGGCTGAACGATATCAAACAGGAGAGTAATAATGTAAATAGTGGTTTCATACGCTTCTCTTTTTTAGTGTTGATATTACAAGGTACGTGAAGCTTATAAAATTACCAAGAATTTTTTTAAGATCTTAAACTGATTTTCAACATGTAGTAATTTGCGCAATGCCTGAAGAAAGTATGTGGATATCTGTTATTTTTGTAGTATGAAAGCAGAAATCATTACCATAGGGGATGAGATCCTGATTGGCCAGGTAATAAATTCCAATGCGGCATGGATTGGTGATGCTCTGACGGGACAGGGTATACAAGTAACCAGGAATATTTCCATCGCAGATAACTTCGATGAGATCGTCCAGATACTAATGGAAACAGAGGACAGGGCTGAGCTGGTAATCCTGACCGGCGGACTCGGACCAACCAGTGATGATATCACGAAAAAGACACTTGCTGAGTACTTTAACTGCCAGCTCTCGGAGAATAAAGAAGCCCTTGATCGAATCAAATCTTTCCTCACAAGGAGAAATGTAGAGATGAACGATCTGAACAGGGCACAGGCCATGCTGCCAGATAATTGCATCATTATCCCGAACAGGTATGGAACTGCATCAGGTATGTGGTTCAGCAGGAATGATACACAATACATATCCCTGCCTGGTGTTCCTCACGAAATGGAATGTATGATGTCAGGATACATCCTTCCCAGGCTGAAAAAGCAATACAAATTGCCGGCCATTGTCCATAGGACAGTTCTGGTCCAGGGGATAGCTGAATCGCACCTGGCAAGGATGCTGGAAGATTTCGAAAGGACTTTGCCTGAAGAGGTAAAGCTTGCATACCTGCCATCCCCGGGAAGGGTCAGGCTTAGATTGACCTCGGGCGGGGAAGAGACGGATCAGGTCATGGCTGTCGTACAAGAACAGGTCGACAGGATGATACCCTATATTCCCGATGGTCATTTCTTTGGTTACGAAGACGATCAACTTGAGAGGATAGTGGGGGTTTTGTTGCGGCGAAATAAAAAAACACTGGCTCTTGCGGAGAGTTGTACCGGAGGGAACATAGCACATTTGATCACAACCGTGCCCGGAAGTTCTAAATACTTTCTGGGATCTGTTGTTGCCTATTCCAATGAATCAAAAGAAAAGATCCTCGGTGTTCAGGAAGAGGTCATAAAAGAAAAAGGTGCAGTGAGCAGGCAGGTTTGTGAACAAATGGCAGAAGGTGTTCGAGAGCGCTATGGGGCAGATTATGCTATCTCAACCACCGGGATCGCCGGACCTGATGGGGGTACACCTGGCAAACCTGTTGGAACAACCTGGATTGCAGTGGCATCCAGTCAAAAAACACAATCTGCCCAGTTTAATTTAGGAGATCACAGGGGCAGGAATATCCAGAAAGCTTCTATGACCGGACTCAATATGCTCAGGAAGTTAATAACCGAAGAAAATTGTTAAAATATTATTGGATAATTAAAGAAAATTAGCGTTATTTGCGAACTGTTTTGAAAAGGGTATATAAAACCAAGAATAATGTCGAGAGTTTGCCAAATAACGGGGAAGAAAGTAATAGTAGGGAATAATGTTTCTCACTCCAAAAGACGTACCCGCAGAAAATTTTATCCGAACCTTTTTGATAAGCGATTCTACCTTGAAGATGAAGACCGCTGGGTTAAGATTCGGGTATCTGCATCCGGTATCAGGACTATCAATAAAAAAGGGTTGAAAAATGCACTCGAGGATGCCAAGGAAAAAGGTTTCCTGAAAAGTTATTAATATTTGAAGCTGAACAATAATGGCAAAGAAAGGAAACAGACAGCAGGTCATTCTTGAATGCACAGAGCATAAGGATAGCGGGATGCCAGGTACATCCAGGTATATTACTACCAAAAACAGAAAGAATACACCTGACAGGCTTGAATTGAAAAAGTATAATCCCATCCTGAAGAGATTTACAATCCACAGGGAAATAAAATAATACTGTTATGGCTAAAAAATCAGTAGCAACATTACAGACCGGTGTTGGTAAGAACTTTACCAAATGCATCCGGATGGTGAAATCAAAAGAGACTAATGCATACTTATTTGAAGAAGAAGTTGTGCATAATGATCATATCAATGATTTCTTTACAAAAGAGAGATAGGATCAGAACCCAACTTAATTAGTGTAATTGAAAAAGCTTTCTTCTTGCAGGAAAGCTTTTTTAGTATCATAAAGTTACAGAAGCCACTGCAAAACAAAGAAAATGGGAATCTTCTCCAGGGAAAAAAAAGAATCACTGAACAAGGGATTGGAGAAAACCAAGGAAAGTGTTTTTAAGAAACTATCCAGGGCGGTTGTGGGTAAATCCAGTGTGGATGATGAAGTGCTTGATAACTTGGAAGAGGTATTGATCACATCAGATGTAGGTGTGGATACCACGCTGAAAATCATCGAGCGCATAGAAAGCCGCGTCTCAAAGGATAAATACATGGGAACCAGTGAATTGAATCTGATGCTGAAGGAGGAGATCGCTGGACTGCTATCGGAGCATGATGATGGTGAGGTGTTCTCTTTCAGTGATGCCCTTACTCAAAAACCTCATGTGATCATGGTTGTCGGTGTAAATGGAGTTGGTAAAACCACTACTATTGGAAAACTGGCTTGGCATTTCAAAAAAGCAGGAAAGAAAGTATATATGGGGGCAGCGGATACTTTTCGTGCCGCTGCAGTTGACCAGTTGAGCATATGGGCAGACAGGGTTGGGGTAGAAATTATCAAACAGGAGATGGGATCAGATCCTGCTTCTGTAGCTTTCGATGCTCTGTCTTCGGCTCAGGCTAATGATGTGGATGTAGTTATCATTGATACAGCCGGACGTCTGCATAACAAGGTGAACCTGATGAATGAACTTACCAAGATCAAGAGGGTCATGACCAAGGTTGTTCCCGATGCTCCGCATGAAATCCTGCTGATACTTGATGGATCTACCGGACAAAATGCTTTCGAACAGGCCAGGCAATTTACTGCAGCCACCGAAGTCAATGCACTAGCCCTTACCAAACTGGATGGAACTGCCAAAGGAGGGGTGGTAATTGGCATATCTGACCAGCTGAGAATCCCGGTCAAATATATTGGCATAGGGGAAAAGATGGAAGACCTCCAGATCTTCAACAAAACCGAATTTGTCGATTCCCTTTTTAGTAATTGATCCGACATCAGACTCATTCATCTGACTGATTCACTTATATTTATGACACAAGAGCCATGGATTCCCGAAAGATCAATGTAATTACCCTGGGATGTAGTAAAAACCTGGTAGATTCTGAGGTTCTGATGAAGCAGATCGAAGCCCATGGAATCGAGGTTGTTCATGATGACAATGATTCAGATGCGGGAACAATTATAATCAATACCTGTGGTTTCATACAGGACGCCAAACAGGAGTCCATCGATACAATCCTGGAATATGTAAAGAAAAAAGAGGAGGGAAGGCTTGAGAGTTTGTTTGTAATGGGATGCCTGTCCCAACGCTACAAGAGGGAACTGGCAAAAGAGATACCTGAGGTGGATCAGTATTTCGGCGTTAATGATATCAAGCAGGTAATCAGCCGATTGGGAGGAAACCTAAAAAAGGAGCTCCTGGGAGAAAGAAAATTGACTACCCCCTCTCACTATGCCTATCTTAAGATATCCGAAGGTTGTGACCGTAAATGTTCTTTTTGTGCCATACCTCTCATCAGGGGAAAACAACAGTCCAAAAGCATTGAAACGCTTATCAGGGAAACAGAGCTGCTGGTTGAAAGAGGGGTGAAGGAATTGATCCTGATCGCGCAGGATCTGACTGCATATGGGACTGATCTATATGGAAAGCGGGAGCTTCCCAGGCTGCTGGATGCCCTGGCAGGGGTACCCGGACTCCCATGGATCAGGTTGCATTACACATACCCCACTGCATTTCCCGAGGAGATCCTCCACCAGATCCGTGACTTTGATAACATTTGTAATTACCTGGATATACCATTCCAGCACATTTCGGACTCCGTACTTTCAAATATGCACCGCGGTATCACTCAAAGTGAGACTCTGAGGCTGCTGGATAAGATCCGAACCATTATTCCCGGTACAGCTATCAGGACAACACTGCTTACGGGACATCCAGGGGAAGGGGAAGAAGAATATTCTGAGCTAATAAATTTTGTGCAAACAGCACGTTTTGAGCGACTTGGTGTATTTTCTTATTCAGAAGAGGAAGGTACATGGGGAGCCGCTAACCTGAAAGATGTTATTCCAGAACCTGTGAAACTTGCACGTCTTGAAGAGTTAATGCAAATACAGCAGTCTATCTCACATACTATCAACGAAGAAAGGGTGGGGGATACTATGAAGGTAATTATTGACCGTAAGGAGGGCAATTATTACATAGGCAGAACTGAATTTGACTCCCCTGAAGTAGATAATGAGGTGTTAATTGAAACAAAAAAAGCCCTTATGGTAGGTGAATTTACTGATGTTACCTTCACAAGGGCTGAACCTTTTGATCTGTATGGCAAGGCCTAAAATTTAGCCTTCTTCCTTTTTTTCTTTCTTTAGTTTCTGGATCTTAACAGTAATTTCCTCCTTCTTGCTGTCAAAACCGACACTGATGGTGTCTCCCTCTGCAATATCAGCCGAGATAAGCACTTCAGCCATGGGGTCTTCCAGGTATTTTTGAATGGCCCGCTTTAAAGGTCGTGCACCATATTGTATGTCATATCCCTTTTCAACGATGTAATCTTTTGCAGTGGCACTGAGTTTTATCTGGTATCCCAACACGTTAATACGTGCATATAGCCCTTTAAGTTCAATATCGATGATCTTGTGCAAATCGTCGCGTGTGAGAGCGTTGAACAATACGACATCATCGATCCGGTTCAGGAACTCAGGGGCAAAAGCGTTCTTCAATGCCTTCGATATGACGGACTTGGTATAATCATTGGTGCTGTCCGCCTTGGCCTTGGTATTGAATCCGACACCCTGTCCAAAATCTTTCAGTTGCCTGGTCCCGATATTGGATGTCATGATGACAATGGTATTCCTGAAATCCACCCTTCTTCCCAGGCTGTCAGTTAGTTGTCCTTCATCCAACACTTGAAGTAGTATGTGGTATACATCGGGATGTGCTTTTTCGATCTCATCAAGTAACACTACCGCATATGGTTTCCTCCTGACCTTTTCGGTTAATTGTCCGCCTTCCTCATAGCCAATGTATCCTGGGGGCGCTCCAACCAGCCTGGAAACGGAAAATTTCTCCATGTATTCACTCATGTCCACACGGATCAGGTTATCAGCTGAATCGAAAAGGTACTGGGCCAATACTTTTGCAAGCTGCGTTTTACCCACGCCAGTGGGACCGAGAAAAATAAAAGTGCCAATAGGTTTATTGGGATCTTTCAATCCGGCCCGGTTACGCTGAATGGATTTTACTACCTTGCCTATGGCTTCATCCTGACCGATCACTGAGTTTTTCATCTCTTCACCCATCTTCAACAGCCTTGCGCCTTCTGCCTGGGCAATGCGTTGGACAGGAACACCGGTCATCATGGCCACAACCTCTGCCACCTTCTCCTCATCAACTGTTTCCCTGTTCTTGGCAAGTTCTTTTTCCCACTTGGATTTTTCCTGGTCCAGCAGATCCAGGTATTCTTTTTCCCTATCCCGGAAACTGGCAGCACGCTCAAAATTTTGATTCTTTACAGCTTTGATCTTCTCGCGCTTGGTTTCCTCAATGTCCTCTTCCAGTTTCAGTATCCTTTCCGGAACTATAATATTGGAAATGTGTACCCTTGAACCAGATTCGTCAAGGGCATCAATGGCCTTATCAGGCAGGTGCCTGTCACTGATATAGCGCTGTGTCAGTGAAACACAGGCTTTGATTGCATCATCCGTATAGGTTACATTGTGATGTTCCTCGTAGCGTTCCTTGATATTGTTCAGTATTTCAACGGTCTCTTCAGCATCAGTAGGTTCAACCATAACCTTCTGAAAACGTCTTTCCAAAGCTCCGTCTTTTTCAATGTGCTGTCTATATTCATCAAGGGTTGTGGCTCCAATGCATTGAATGTCACCCCTTGCCAGTGCAGGCTTTAGCATATTGGCTGCATCAAGTGAACCTGTGGCACCTCCCGCACCAACTATGGTATGGATCTCATCAATAAATAGTATAATGCTAGAAGTTTTGCTCAGCTCATTCAGTATGGCTTTCATTCTCTCCTCGAACTGTCCACGGTATTTTGTGCCCGCGACAATGCTGGCAAGATCCAGGGTGACTACCCGCTTACCGAAAAGCACCCTTGAAACTTTGCGCTGAACAATACGGTTTGCCAATCCTTCGGCAATGGCAGACTTCCCTACGCCAGGTTCTCCTATTAGTATGGGGTTGTTCTTCTTCCTGCGGCTGAGAATCTGGGCAAGGCGTTCAATCTCCCGTTCACGTCCAACGATAGGGTCCAAACGGTCTTCCTCAGCAGCCTTGGTAAGATCAATACCAAAATTATCCAGTACCGGAGTTTCTGAACTGGATTTACTTGCTTGTTGCCCGCCACCGGCTCCCTTGGAACCTTCATAAGGTCCTTTTCCTTCTTCCTCATCATCTTCATCACCTGGAAATTCTGACCTTGGAGTCCCTTTTTTAGTGCTTTCCAACTCTAACCGTACAGATTCATAATCGATACTGTGTTCCTTCAATACCCGGGTGGCGATAGAGTTCTCATCTTTCATTATGGCCAGTAACAGGTGTCCGGTATCGATGGTATCATCCTGTAGTGATTTAGCTTCAAGATATACGAGTTTCAATACCTTTTCCGCACTCTTTAGCAGGGGTATATTGTCAGTGTCACTTACCTTTATTGCACTTTCCGGACGAATCAATTCTTCAATCGACCTCCGAAGATCATATAATTCTGCTCCCATCAGGATCAGTATATCAATGGCTAATCCTTCTCCATCCCGCAAAATGCCCAAAAAAAGGTGTTCAGTACTAATATGAGCATTCCCCAGACGGATAGCCTCCTCCTTGCTGTATGACAGCACATCTTTGATCCGTTGTGAAAATCTGGCATCCATCTTCTCTAAAACATTGATTATACAAAGGTTAAAAATAAATATCTGATTGCAAAGATAGCAATAATAATAGTAACAAATATAAACAGTAAAATGTTGAAAAATTGCACATTAAAATGACTAAATAATAGGCAATAATTAGGTATTTTCGGAGTTTGAAATCTGGAATCTATTTGGAAGATCAAAGATTGAAGAATTTAAGTTTTAAAAGATTTATTTACAGGTATTTAATTCCCCATTTTCCCGTCTCCGAGGAGCTTATAATCTGAATTATTGTCTGGTTTTTCAATTTTTTAATCTTTACATTATATAATTGATGGAATATGGCTGAAGAAGAAAAGATAATTAAGGTCAATATTGAAGAGGAGATGAAGTCCGCCTATATCGACTATTCGATGTCGGTTATTGTTTCAAGGGCTTTGCCTGATGTGAGGGATGGATTGAAACCTGTTCACAGAAGGGTCTTCTATGGTATGTCGGATCTCGGTCTGGCATCAAACAGGCCATATAAAAAATCTGCAAGAATAGTGGGGGAGGTGCTGGGTAAATATCACCCGCATGGTGATTCATCCGTATACGAGGCGATGGTCAGAATGGCCCAGGAATGGTCTCTGCGTTACCCCCTGGTCGATGGCCAGGGAAACTTTGGTTCCGTAGATGGTGATAGTCCTGCTGCAATGCGTTATACAGAAGCAAGACTGAGAAAAATTGCAGAGGAAACACTTTCAGATATCGACAAGAATACCGTTGATTTTCAATTGAATTTCGATGATTCACTGGAAGAACCAACGGTTTTACCAACCAGGATACCCACCTTACTGGTAAATGGTGCTTCTGGAATTGCTGTAGGTATGGCTACAAATATGCCGCCACATAACCTGAGTGACACCATTGATGCGATTATAGCATATATTGATAATAAGGATATTGAGATTGATGAATTGATAGATATCATCAAGGCACCTGATTTTCCGACTGGTGGATTAATTTATGGTTACCAGGGAGTGAGGGATGCCTATGAAACTGGCAGGGGAAGAATTGTGGTGAGAGCCAAAGCTGAAATTGAGGTAACCTCTTCAGGCCGGGAAAAAATCATCGTCACTGAAATTCCCTACCTGGTCAATAAGGCCGAGATGATCCGGAAAACAGCCGACCTGATCAATGAAAAGAAAATTGAAGGGATATCCTTATATCAATGATGAATCGGACCGGAACGGGATGCGGATTGTTATTATCCTGAAGAAAGATGCGAATGCTCATGTAGTTCTTAATAAGCTACTTAAGTATACTCAGCTACAGACAGCTTCAGCGTAAATAACATTGCACTGGTAAATGGCAGACCGCGTATGCTCAATCTAAAGCAGATGATCACTTATTTTGTCAAGCACAGGCATGAAGTAGTGGTACGCAGTACACAATATGAGCTTGAACAGGCTGAGAAAAGAGCACATATCCTGGAAGGACTGTTTATTGCACTGGATAATCTTGATGAAGTTATTAAACTAATCCGCTCTTCCAGAACGCCGGATGAAGCCAGAGAAGGACTGATGAAAGAGTTTGAACTAACTGAAATCCAGGCCAGGGCAATCCTGGACATGCGGCTTCAGAGGCTTACCGGACTGGAACGGGATAAGATCAAGGAAGAATATGAGGAGCTAATGAACGCAGATTGAATATTTCAACAAGATTCTTGGTGATGAAGGACTGCGAATGAAGATAATCAAGGATGAGCTGCTTGAGATCAAAGAAAAATATGGCGATGAACGAAGAACTGAAATAGTCCCCAATGCTGAGGAGTTCAATCCGGAAGATTTTTATGCTGATGAGGAGATGGTTATTACCATCTCTCATCTTGGGCTATATTAAAAGAACACCACTTACCGAATTTCGAACCCAGAGCAGGGGAGGAGTAGGTGCAAAGGGTTCAGTCACCCGAGACGAAGATTTCCTAGAACATATGTTTATTGCCACCATGCACAATACCATGCTTTTCTTTACAGAGAAAGGCAAATGTTACTGGTTGAAGGTTTATGAAATTCCTGAAGGAACCAGGACATCCAAAGGAAGGGCAATTCAGAACATGATCAATATTGATGCGGAGGATAAGGTAATGGCATTTATTAATGTCAAGAACCTGACTGATCCAGGAGTATATTAATAATAATTATATTGTATTATGCACTACAAAAGGTATTATCAAGAAAACAACTCTGGAGGCCTATTCACGTCCGCGGCAAAATGGTATCATTGCCATCAATGTGAGAGAAGGTGACAAACTACTCGAGGCCAGGTTAACAAATGGCCAGGCTGAGATCATGCTGGCAATACGATCTGGCAAGGCTATTCGTTTTAATGAAAGTACTGTTCGGCCAATGGGAAGAAATGCTGCTGGTGTGAGAGGTATCAGGTTTGTCAGATGATCCAGGATGAAGTAGTTGGCATGGTTTGCCTGGAAGACCAAGATCAAGATATACTGGTGGTTTCTGAAAAAGGATATGGAAAACGTTCCGATATAGAAGATTACCGAATTACTAACCGTGGAGGCAAAGGTGTTAAAACCATAAATATCACCGATAAAACGGGTCAACTCATTGCCATTAAAGAGGTCATAGATTCAGACGACCTGATGATCATTAACAAATCAGGGATTGCCATCAGAATGCGTGTAACGGATATGAGGGTTATGGGACGAGCTACACAGGGGGTCAGGGTTATTAACCTCAAAGAGGGAGACTCCATTGCCTCTGTCACCAAAGTCCAGGGTTACGAAAATGGGGGCGAAAATGAATTTGAGGATAGCCATGAAACATCTCCTGAAAGTGATGTGACTGAATAAAAAATTCAATATATTTGATATATATTTGAACATTAGCCAATTGCAGAAAATGAATTGACGCATTTCAATTTTTGGCAAGGAATTTGAACTTTATTGTTGAAATGCATATTTTTGCGCCAGAAAAAGAATTTTAAACCAAATATTAGTAATATGAAACGTTTTTTAATTGCATCTTTTCTTATGGCAGGCTTTCTCACAGTGCAAGCACAAGACCTGGCCTCACCAACCCTGAATTATTCGTCGCTGGAGAAAAAATTAAGTAAGAGCGACGAAGCCATAAATGATGCAAAGGACAAATTAAAGCCCGGCACCTGGTTTGACAGAGGAGAATTGTTTCTTGATATTCATGAAGTCAATATTGAATTTCTCAGGTTGGGGATGCCTTTATCGGAGGCCCAGTTATACCTGAAGAATGCCAATGAGGTAAAAACCGTCGAGGAAAATGGAAGAACCTTTCAACATCATGTATATGAAAGAGTTACGCTCATTTTTGAAAATGATTTCCTACAGGACTGGGAAGAGACCAAGGTGATCCATCCCGATCCTCTTCCAGCTGCTCTTGATGCATTTAAGGAAACCTTGAATCTTGATGAAAAGGGGAAATTGACAAAAAAGGTACGCGATCAGCTTGAAAACATGAAACGCATGGCAGAAGCTGATGCCATCCGCAATTTTACCAAGAATGAGTATGCTGAGGCACTAGAGAAATTTGAAATGATCATTGATGCCAGTAATACAAAAGCCTATGACAATTATATTGATTCCATAATCATTTATAATGCAGCCCTGGCAGCTAAGAATTCAGGAAATCATGAATTGGCGGCCAAATATTTCCAAGAGTCTATTGACATTGGTTATGGTGGCAGTGATGCATATTATCTTCTCAAAAATGAATATGTGGAAATAGGGGATTCAGCCATGGCACTGGATGCCCTTCATAAAGGATATGAGGCGTATCCTGACACATCACTAATCCTTTTTGAACTGGTGAATTACTACCTTTCTACTGGGGATGTTGAAGAAGGCATGAGATTTTTAACCTTGGCACAGGAAAAGGAGCCTGACAATCCTTCCATATATTTTGCAAGGGGAGTCCAGTATGAGGCGATGGGAGAGAAAGAAAAAGCCATGGAAGCATACAAGGAATCTCTCGTAGTGGATCCTGAATTTTTCAATTCATGGTTCAATATTGGCGCCCTGCATTTCAATAATGCAGTTGAGTTGTATGATGTCGCAAATACCAAAGAGGACCTTGATGAATATAATGCAGCGAAAAAAAAGGCCGATTCGGAATTAAAACTTGCCATAGAACCCATGGAGAAAGCATTTGAGTTAAATCCGGATGAAAAAGCATCTCTTGAAACATTACAGACCATATATTACCGTTTAGGGATGACGGAAGAATATGAAGCTATAAAGGCCAAAATTGAAGGAATGTAACAGCAAGAATCAGATATATTACCGAGACATATGGGAGGGGGGCCGTTAAGGTCCCTCTTTTTTTATCTCTCTGAATAACAGAAATTTATCCCTATAACTCAACATGAATAATACTAGTAAACCACTGATTATAAGCCCAATATCTTCAATTATCCCAATCATAAAAGCTGGAATAAATCCATTGAGGGCATGTATTAGTGGAAATATCAATATATAGGGTGGAAATTTCTTTCCAGTCCACAGCAATATTCCTAGTGAGAAGATCACTGTGGGACAGGGAAACATGCCGAATGAGAGTATTTCAGGATATCCACGGCCAAGTGTATATTCCAGGGCTTGGTAGCCAAAAATTCCATAAAATATCAGCAACGCACCTGTTAGTCCGTACAAATCAGCTTTAAACTGGAAGCTGATTCTATTGCGGATTGTTCCTTCAAAAATGAATAGTAAGGCCTGAACAATGAAAAGGATTCCGAATACAAATGGAATTGGCATAAATTCCGTGAAATATCCCATGTAAAATAGTAATCCATTCCATCCATAAAAGAAAGCGAGAATCCCAGAAATGAACCTGCTTGAGTGTTTTGTTCGAAAAAAGACTAAGAGAATGGCTATTAATCCCAGGCCAAGCATCAGGTACTGGGCTGGAAATAATTCCTGATTATACATACTGGCATAATTTAGAAATCTTTCAAGCGTTAGTGATTCGAACATATGGTCCCTTTTTTATATAAGTTATGAATAAAGCAGGAGATGGGAATCCTACATAATAATATTTTCTACTTAACATAATATTAATTATAGGACAAATCCCTGGAAAGTATAATATATGCAAATTTGTAAAATGACTGCTATGCGACTTGTTATCTTTTTATTGCCACATAACCGCCAAAGAGATAGGCTTTAAAAAACTTATGAATTTTAATAAAACCCACTTCTTCCAATAGTGATTCGATACGCTTTTGAGGAATGAAGTGAACTTCTTTTTCCCGTATTATAAATTCTTCTCTAACCCTATCGTTTTCACCTCTTATAAATAGCTGTTGATTTTTCCAAGCGGCATTGAGAGTATTATATTCATCTGAACCAATCTCTCCTTCAAGGTCAACAAGAACTATAAGAGCGCCAGGTTTTAATTTATCGGCAATGCCTTTTAAGAAATTCAATTTTGTACCGTCATCTGGTAGAAAGTGCATAACCAGAATAGATGTGGCAGCGTCAAAGTCTTTTTCTGTTACATCATCAATTAGGCCCAGGACAAGGGATATTTTGTTCTCCAGAGAAGCGGCTGCCACTTTTTTTCTGGCAATAGAAAGCATCGGCTCTGCTGGATCAAAACCGGTAAAAGACCAGTGGGGATTATTCTGTGAACAGTCAATCATCTCTTTTCCTGTTCCAGCACCTGCCACTAATATTCTTGCCTCTTTGTTCAATTTATCCCTTAAGAGGTGTTGAGTTAACTCATAAATAGAATGATAAGCAGGTATTATTTTATGTGCAATATCATCATATTCATTGGACCATTCACCATTAAAATCTATTTGTTTTTCCATATTATCGATAACCTTATCAAAGCCTACTCAGTTATTCATTCACAGTTATTGTCTATGTTATGTTATCTTATCTTATTTTAGTGTGGTATAAACATTTTTCATCACTGCTGTCTTGCCTTCATCTTCAGCTACCGCAGAAGTAGTAAACATCATCACTCCACTGGACCTTCCTGACAATCCATGCCTCAGTACGGTTTCAAATTCTTCACTGGTTATAATACCCGGATCATTATATGCCTGGACGATAGGCCATACTTTAGGGTAAGAATCCTTTCTAATTTCAAGCCGATTGCATAACCAATCTATATGCTCATGGACCCAATCGGGCTTTCTTCCCATCCTTGCATGGTATACCATCGGAGAAAATACATCGATAGTTTCTTTTAATAAATCAAAGTCCAATCCCAGAATACGACGCCTGGCACCATCAAATTCCTGATCATCCCATGGACAATGATAAAGTCCAAGGAGCGCCTCTGGTTTAATTTCTTTTATAAGGCTTTTCATTTCCTCAGTCCAATTAAAAATTACCTTGCATCGCCAGTCACGCCACAAACTATCATGGTTATTCAGTATCCATTGTGCCCTTTCTGTAATGGTTCCGTCAGGTAATTTGACCTCGGAATCTTCTGAAAAAGTATTAAGACATTGATCACAAAAACACGTTTCAGGTAGAATGGGTTCTGGCTCTTCAAATTGGGCATGCCAATGCACATAATCCAACCAAACACCATCCAGTTCATACTCCAAGAGTAAATCCCGTAGCTGATCAAATCGGTACCTACGAAAACTGGGGTCGGTAGGACATACACCCATAAACCAGGATGCAGCTTGCACTTTCTCACCTTGCTCATTGATTGCCCAGGCTTCAGGGTGCTTATCCACATAATTTTTGCCGTTCAATGTGGCAAATTCAGCAAATACCATTAATCCTTCAGACCTAGCCTTATTAATAATGTTATGGTTGATTGATCCGCTATGGATGAAAATAGCATTAATCCCAAGATTATTGAGATTTAATTCTTTATCCCAGAAAGGTTTTGGATTTCCATAAATACCTCTGATTTTAGTAATATCAGCAGATCTTTGCTCACAGGACATCAATGATATTTGACCTATTGCAATAACAAGTAAAATGTATCGAAAGTCAGTTTTTATAAATGTATACATCGCTATCATAAATCTATATGTTACATATAACGTTGTTATTTTTTTACATCCCGCCGTTTCCTTTTATACATATAACGGTGGAACTATGCGACAATAAGCAGCACCCTCCTAGAATAATAGCAAGATAACACTATGGCTGAAATAAGTGCCATACTCCTCCCCTCCCCTTTTTATCCGCTTTAGTGATTCTGCGCACCATAAATCATGCTGGTCAGTTTGAGTTTAACGTACTTCCTTACTGCAAAAGCTGTGACAAGGGAATGAGGTGTGTACATTGTATATGCTTATCAACCCTCATAAATCCTTTACGAGTTCCAGAATTCTGTCCTCATATGATTCATCTGCCTCAAGTACTCCCCAACCATATTGATTCTGAAATAAACCATCGTAGGCTGAGTCATGAAAGCTTCTAACCACGTGGGGAATTTCGTTACAATTAAGAATTTCCTTAATTCTTATTGCTTCAATTTCACTACTAAGGGATAATTTTTTTCATATTCGATGGTTGTTATTAAGCATTGCTTCAAATTAATTGTGCCCCTCCCCTTTTCCCTTTGATAACTATTAAAGTTCGTAGAACAGGGAAACTAAGCTGCCTTAGTGTGGCGTGAACTTTGCGATTATTGCAAATTGCGTGACACACATAATGATCGGCTTCAGTGAGTTGTTCTACATCCAATTAATCCTTTATTATAATATGGTTAGACCTTTAACGCATGGGCATTTCTTATTTAGGGTTCTTAAACCAAATGGTTAAGTATAAGCGGTAGTTATGGTGTCGCTTATTATATAGTGTCAGCTGCTTTTATTCACTTACTTTTTTAAAAATATATCCAGAAGGACTCTTCGTGTAAGCTATTCCCTGCATTGATTTAATTATCTCTTCTTTTGATGGTTGAATTCCATTTTTTGGGTTTAAGAATTCTTCCAGGTTTTTGTCAGAAATACTGAAATTGTTATCTGATTTTCTCCTGTATACGGCGATTAATTCAAAACCAGGATCCAAGGAGGCCATTGACACATCTCCATGGGAATTGTTACATACTAATAGCCCATTTTTTTTGAGATAAGGTTTTGCGGCTTGTCCTACGAATCCTGCATATTGAGAAATCACCAGATCAAATTCCATACCCAGTTCCTTGAATGGCTTGTAGTAGTCTTGCTGGTAGAAACGAATTACAGGCTCTTCTATATACTCTTTGTTATGCTTAATGAAATCAATAGTTCCTATTTCTTCAAAGAATTTGTGGGTGTTCCTAAATGAATCTGCATAGGTTACATTAGAAAAAATCAATGAAGGAGTTATATGCACATGAGATCCAGGATAAAAGACTTTATCAATATCGAACTTAATATTCAGTTCTCTGAAAAGCCCGACTGAAGTATATTGCTTGTCAATATGATTTTTCTTATACAAGCCGGGTACTCTCATATTTCAAGTTGCACATAAGTATGAACTAAACTTACCACTCATTACGAAAAGTTTCATATACTCAATTTTAGGCAATTTTTTAACACCTCATCTGATATAACCAAGGAAAGCATATCTCCCAAAGGCTCCAGCATTCCATTAATTTTTGCATCTAAAGTTTTACAAATTCACTTTTGTAAAGAGTCTTTTCAGATATTATCGAAAGAAAATAAATTCCAGATGGAATATCATCAATTGTAATCTTACGCCTTTTTTCTTTCAATTTCTGCTTGGTGAATTGTTTTACTACCCGCCCAGATACATCCAATATTCTCAAAGTATAAGTATTTTTTTGAAGGAGTGATTGTGGAAGAGATATTTCTAAGTACTCCTTTGCAGGATTAGGAAAAATATTTAACTCCATTATTACTTCATCTATTGAAGAGATAATGCTTTTAGGAGATTCCGGCAAGCTCGCATCCAAAGCAGTAATAGTAGTTACATCACTATGATATAAAACTATTCTATCAATAGAGTGGCCATTGGAGCGACCCGAGATTTCAATTGTATAAATGCCAATAGAATCAAACTCAACATAGATACTGTAAGGATTATTATCATTCGTAGAAGTATTCCAAGTCCAGTCGTTTAATACATTTTGATATATTTTAAACCAGCCATTCGACCCAGCTCCTTCTGGATTAGGGGACATCCCACTACCATGTGGGTATAGGACACTGCTTGATTTCTGAGCATAAAACTTTGATGCATCTTCAATACGCAGCCAACTATCATTGTGGTCAGTGTTGCTGGTCCCTTTGGCAATTCTACTCCTCCATTGAAAGCGGTATTTCCCCACTTTACTTATCTGGATTTTATAAGTTAACAGCGAATTTCCAGGCGAATTGTAATAATTAGCGCCTTGGTATAGGAGATAATTATCACCAAAATATCCCAAGATAGCAGTATCTGGAGACCATAGACCATAGCTTGGTGTAGACTCTGCTTCTATCACTACTAAGCCATTCTCTTCTTCAAAGACATAAGGCTCTTGAGACATTAACTTCAACAAAGCACCCAAAAAGATCAATAGGGTAAGTTTTCTTTTCATTCCACTCAAATATCACAGAGAATCTAAAGACACCAAGGTTATCACCTCAAATCTGGATGAAACAATACTACTCCCCAAATGTAATAAAATGATCATTACTTGCTATGGCAGCATTCATTCTCTTCAAATGTAAACCAGCCCTTTGCAAGACTCCATCCAAGCAGTATTTTCAACCTGTGATTTTTTCAATTTTTGCTGCCTAACTTCAATATTTGCTAGTAATGTTTTGCAAATATTACGTTGCGGTCGGCTTTAGTGGATATGTTTCAACCAAACGCAAATAAGGCGAAGAACGTGACAAAAAATAATGCGGTTAGTTGAAAGTTGGCCCTGAATAATCAATTATTTCAATATATAGTCAATCATGTCATTTATTAGAATCTTGCGTTCTTTTATTGGGAATATCATCCAATCATGTTGCATATCTTCATACTCCTTATAAAAGATATCAGTATTGGATTTTTCAATTTTTCTTTTGAGTTCTCGACAATCAGGTAGTAGAATCTCGTGTGTACCAACGAAGACACCAATATGGTTTAGTTTATCCATATCACCATATAGTGGAGAGACTATGGGGTCCTTTAAATCTAAACCTCCTGCAAAACGATGCGAACAGGTTAATAAATGCTTTGGATTGAGAAGCAAATCCTTCTTTTCCAATTCCCTAATCTCAGGATTGCTCAAAGAGATATCTACCCAAGGAGAGAGGAGCACTAATTTCTTAGGCCTCTTTTTAAAGTGAATATTTCGAAGTGTCTGAGCGAAAGACAAACAAAATCCTCCACCTGCTGAATCACCCACAAAATAGAATTCATCATTTGGATGATTTTCAACTAGTCTGGTGTAGGCTTGGAAAACCATTTCATGTGATTCTTTGTAACTATGCTCTGGGGCAAGTGGATAATCGATAAAGCTTAACTTAAAGAATGTTTTTGTTACCAAGTACTTGATCAATCCCCAATGACTCGGCTGTACTTCCGCAGCATATGCACCCCCGTGAAGAAAGAACAGGTGCTTATTTTCCGATACTTTCTTGGGAATAAATGTAACTACGTTTCGATTTTTCACCAGAAATTGCTCAGTTCGAAACCCTTTTTTTAAGCTATTTGGGATATTTAATGATTTTGATCTAGTTGGTTTTAAAAATCGTTTTGTAGCAATCTTTTTTACAGGGAATACCTTTAAAGTGAAATGGAGCAATTTGGTAGGAAGAATCATGTACTTAATTTCTAGTTGCTACCATCATTGACGGTATCGCAGATGAGTAATGAAGAAAAAGCATATAACGTTTGAAATTAGCGGCTTGCGCAGGCTGGCATGTATTTTTGCGCCATTTACGAGCCACCTACTAGCAAAAAGGATGACAGCCAGCAAGTCCGCTGTAGTGATTTGATGTGGCAGAATAAATGCAATTGCCATTTCTGTTATTATACACAAAACGATGGAACTAAGCCGCCGCGTATGCGAACGGCATAAGTGTTTTGTTCTATGTCAATGGTATCAGTTGCTATTTTAAATATCCTAATCCCTTTAGGAACCTGTCTATATCACTAAAGGCCTTTTTTGAAACCTCTTTGTCTGGTTGGGGCCATCCATCATCAGGTTGATCTGATGGAGTGAACAAATGTCCTACTCCATCATAAACATGAAGTTCACAAATATTGCCCTGCTTAAGCATTTCACTTTGGAAGAATACTGAATATTTTAAAGGAGTTACTGTATCATCTCTTCCGATTACAATAATTGATGGAGGCAATTTCCCGGTAATATGCTCTGCTGGGGAATACTCTATTGGTTTACCTCTCTGAAGCAAAAGCTGTTCAAACCAACCATCATTTATTACAGATAAAGCAGGTGAATGCAGTATCAATGCATTTGGTATACTTGAAATAATTGAATCCGGACTGCTACTAGGGAATATTGCCGAACATGCTATCAAATGAGCACCAGCAGACCAACCATATGCTGCAATACTTTCATTGTTAATCCCTAGATCAGACGAATTTTCTCTTGCCCAAATGAAAAAATCTCTTGTGTCCGCAATAGCTTCTATGGGTGTTATTTCTTTATTATCTGAGATTCTGTATTGCACTGAGATTGATACCATTCCCATTTCTGCGAACCGTTTAGCACGCCCAAATCCCCATGATGGTTCTCCCATTGCCCAACCGCCACCATGGAATATTGAGATTGAGGGATATTTCTCACATATAATTCTATCGCGTGGGAAGAATGCGTAGGCTTTAAGGCTATCTGAATTAACTATTTTATATACATATACTTTCGGTTCTATTGGAACCTGATTATGCTGTGCATTTATAAATCCACTAGTCAAAATAAAGAGTGTCAGCAATATGTTCCTCATGTTTTTCCGATTTGATTTTGGGCGACTATTTGGTATTTCATAGTCAATTTAGCAACAATTGTTGATCAACCAAATTCTCAAGTACTACAGCAGCTCTATTGTACATAGAACGGTGGAGCCAAGTGGCTGGGTGTGTATCCATCCCACCTTACTTTACTTACATTAGAAATATTTTTCATTCTTATCCTGCTTCGTTTATGGGTGATCCTTCGACAAGCATTTGAAACTCTCCAACCTCAAATCCTGCAAGCTCTTCATCACAGCTTGCGATCATCGCAACAGAATCGGGAACGAAACGCACTGCCTGGCAGATGTTGTTTAGGCGTAATGTCGTTCTGTCTGCTGCCAAGCACTTGGACGGGTATTCGCCAACCAGGCCAATACAGTTTCTTACCATTTTTTCCCGACATGAGACAGGAACCGGACCCCACCCCTATTTTCAGCCTGCAGGATGTATTCGGTGTTTAATGTAAGTGGTGTTTCAATAACTTAAAATTTTGGCTAGAATGGTCGCGCAATCATCGGATGCTTAGCGTGCCGATGCATTGCGTTGTTGGAGCCATCTAGACTTCCACGACCAACCAGGCTCCATCACATGACGGGATCTGCACGCATCTGTCTAACCCCCAAGTAGAACTTAGCGACTTGTGACAGAGACGACTAATACGTCCTGCGCAGGGAGGTTAAATCGCACGGTAACGACTGCAAAGGTTCCGCAGTCGCTCGTTATCACGTGATCTAGCTGACCGTTGTCTACAGTAAACTTCGTTGCGTAAGGCATAACCAAGACGGCCCTGCAGTTCGGAAAGACCTCTTCCAAACCATTGGTGACAGTGGCAGTGACGATGCTATGACGCCCGTCATTTGCAGGTGAGTACTCGATTTGGACTGGAGCCCGCTCGCTGCGCCTGAACGGGATGGGATCTACATCACTGCCCAGATAGGTGGCGGACGAAACCTTGCCGTTCTGAAAGCGGACAATTCGGAAGCTTTCGCTATTGATCTTGCCAATACGCACCGTAGGTGTGGCCCCAATCTCCATTACTTTAGGACCAGGACCATGTCCGTCATGGATCATAGCGACGGTGTGCTTGTCGAGGAATGACTGCACCGGGGCGTTGTGCTCAAAGCCATTTATCACTTTGATTCGCGTGTCTTCTCGTGCGGAGAGCAAGGCGTCTGCCTTGGAGAGGTCGTTGTGCCAGTAGAGTCCGAAGTTGAGAATGGCAAGAGCCTTACCGAAATCGACTGGGCCTACGGTTTCTCCATACCATTGTTCGTGGCCGTGAAACTTATGATTCCCGAATGTGACGACATAAGGAACATACACATCGGAGAGTGCCCCAGACACATAAGCCGCGTTTACTGCATTACTTACCAACACCATATCCGGAGCGAGAATGTTAGCGATCCCAGCCAACTGGTGGAGATATTCTGCCTGGTACTGACCCCAGGTGTCCAGATGTCCGAAGGTCATGAAGACGGGATCCCTGGGGTAAGCGCTCACCACATGCACACTCCGCGGCGACATAACTGTCTCGGTGTAGCCCTGCTCACTGCGGATCGTGGCCACCAGATCATAGAGTCCAGGGGGTGTATCGTCTGGAATAGTAGCAAGGAACTCACGGTCGTAGTAGAAGGCAGCGGACGGATCCTCCTCTGGGGTAAGTTTCCTGGAGATAGTTGCCGGACCCACATGCCGAACGAGTCTCAGTGATTCAACCGTGTGTTGGCGGATTACAAGTCTGCTGCGAAACTGGTCGCCAGGCAGGCGAACCACGGGATGCCCCATACTCGGGAAGCGTACCCTATTCGTCCGAGTCCGTGGCTCGCGTTTGACATATACCGGCGGTAGCGCCACTTCGCTGCTCCCTATGATCTCAATCCCCGACTCGGTGTGAGGCTCCCAGCCTGAGGCCGTGAGGTGGAGCGTGTAATCGTCGCCGGGTGGCAGGCCTGCCAATCGACACCGACCATTCAGCCAATTTCTGACCAGCGTATTCCGGATCACCTTACCCTGGTGCATGAGCACAGCCCTCACATCCACCAGGTGCGAGTTTTCCTCCCCGTTCACCTCAAAGGCTAGTTCCCCGGTCCGGCCTTGAAGGACATAGACTCCTTCTATCCGGCACCCTGTTCCTGCGGTACTCCGTCTGTGGGTTAGCTGAGCCCGATGTTCACCAAGTGGTAAGTCACGGGCCAACATGATCTCTCGTGGTGTCTCGCGAAGGTGGAGTGCAGGTGTAGAAGTGCCGTCTATACTCACCTCGAGAACACCCAGATTCGCTTGTCCATAGGAAGGGACGGCGTGGCCGCTGAGTCGCAGGACCAGGCCCGTACCAACGAAGTCAATTTCAAGAACGGCACCCTCGTCGTGTGTCAGGAGGTGCTCTTCCGCTGCATATCTGAAGGCTGACCTGTGCCATATCCCCTTTGTCTTTACCTTTGTAGTGTCCACAGCCGGCATCCAAATGCCGCTGGATAATTCCCCGATGGGATCTGTTTGACCAGCGGCTTTGTCCACAGCAGGCTGCCACACAATCCCGATAATGAGGACTAACCCTATCCGGCACTTAGCAGTATGCTCAAGTAATTTTCTCATAAGATAGATATTAATGAAGCGCATGAGTACGTAGACCTGAGATAAATAGGTCGTTTCAACGGTGGAACTCACCGGCGCAGGCTTTACCGCAATTATTACCCACTGGCGATACCTACGTCCGGTTTAGTGATCTTGCTTTTGCATTCATCTGGAGATTTACAAACAAATTGTTGAGGAGTCAGGTCCTGTTGTTTTAATCCCGTTCTCAGGAATAAAGATGGTTTACTTACACCCTTCGGAGAGTTTTGCGAACACTGCCAGTGTTTTTTTTGCTATCAGCACATCATCCGCATAAATGAAAAAATCATCTATAAAATCTCCCACCTCCCCGTTTTTGTATGGTTTAATTAGCTTCTCATCTCCAGCAGTGATCAGGTTAATTGCAATGATTTTTCCCTTTACTGAAAATTTTGAATTGCCTGGATGAATATCTGAAATATTGAACTCGTATTTGTATTCATCACTGGCGCCTTTACTATCGGTTTCCACCCGAGTAAAGTTCAATTTACAAATACCCTCATCTGTGAACTCCAACTTTTGTTCGTACTGATCATCTGGTAATTCAATGTTTTGAATGTTCTCAGACAGGATTGTCTTGGCTTCGTCCTCGCTCATTAATGTTCTGTCTTCAACAGCAGAATTTGCTTTCAGAAATTGGATAGCAACAATGAAATTTTTCGCTACCATAGGATCAATAAACCAAATATTTGTTGTGCCAGTAAAATCCTGAAGATTTCCATTCTTGAATTCCTTGATGTATCTTCCTTTATCTGTTTTCATGGGAACGATCAGTTTTTTGCCACTAGCTTTTATTTCCAGATTATCCAGACCAATATCTTCGGGGTATAGAATGAAACTCGTTTCAATACTCTCATTATCGGCCTCCGTCACTTTCTTCTCTAAGGTAAGCTGATTTTCCCTCTCCTCATTAACATTCAGGTTTTGCTCGTATTTATCTCCATCAGTTTCTATTGTGCCGACAAACTCTGAAAACCATGAGCTTACTTCGCTAACGCTATTGAATTCTGATAAATTCTCTTCACTGGTGCTAATTGCGACCTCAAACGCGTTGAGAATATCTCTGGCCATGTCAATGTCAGGCATATGCAAACCCAGGTTAGACGTGTAATCTGATTCTTCTCCATCTGCAAGTTCACGGATAAAATCACGTTTGTTTTTTGTCTCCATCTCAATGGTGATGCTATTCTTGGAAACTTCAAGCTGTAATTTATCCATTAGATCGACCAGGTAAAAAGAGTATTGCATAGTCTCAGAGGTTCCGTCAGAATCTGATTTCTCTATCACCAATTTCACCAGTCCAGATGGTGATTCTTCAAAATTGATGCTATTTGAGAAATATTCATCGTCTATTTTGACCTCTTCCAAATTATTTTTTACAAATCCCAGTGAAGCATTGTAGGAGTCCCATTTTTGTCTTTCAGGTGCAGTATTGGTTACCAAATATGATAAGGCATTGACAATCTGTCTGGCTAGCTCAATCTCATTCGAATAAATCAGCAATTTATTTGTAAAAACAGTTCCCGCTTGCGATTGTACCATGATATATCTTTTGTCTTCGCTTATAGGTAGCTCCACCATAAGTGACTTCCCGGAGATCTTCAGATTGATGGCCGATGGATTAATATCATTAAGATCAAAAGTGTAACCATACATCTTATGCTCGCCTTTTTTGTCAGTGGAATTAGCCTGAAAATCAACCATGTAATTCCGATCACCTTGGGCAAATTTTTGATCCCATTTGATCTCTTTATCTGTGGCTTCAGCAATATTGTTCATCAGCCATGTAAATGCCTGATCCCGGTTTTCCCATGATACTTGTGTTTCCTTGCAATTGGCAATTTTTTCTTTTATGGTTTCAAGGAATGACCTTGTTAAATCTAATTCATTCATGGAGATTCCTATTTTTTCAGTGAAACCTTGGATCTCTCCATCTTCATAATAAGTAATGAATTTCTGGGATTTGTGAGTTTCCATGGAGATGTCAAGGGATTTTCCTTTTGCTTTAAAACTGATCTCAGAAGGATTAATATCAGAAAGATGAAAGACCCAGGAACGCGTCTTCGTGGAACCTTTCTTATCGGTAACCAATTCTTCAATTTTTGGATTGCAATCATTGCCTTCAACATTGGTGAAATTATATCGATAGGTATCTGAACCTATAAGCATTTCACCCGCATAGTCATCCAGCCAGGGTATTTTGTCCTGGGAATAGGCCCGTTGAAAGCAGGTTATCGTCAGGATTGCACACAGAATTGAAAGGAATTTTTCACTTGGTGACATAAGGCGAAGTTTTTACAGAATGAAAATAAAGATATGCAATTATGAACTATTAAAGTACAAATTATTACATGTAAACCACCATCATTGGTGCCAGGTTATCCGAATGCCTTTTTGAAGCAAACTAAGCAGTATCAAGTATGAGTTCCTGTTATATGTGAGAATCTATAATATATCAGAATAACCGGAACACAACTTTTTAACTATGTTTTCTAAAACTCATAAAGCGAAGAACGCTCCTCGTGATTTTCCTCTATATTGTGTCTGGTGTTATATTGATCCACGGAACATTGGTTCTCCTGGTTTTAGTTGGAGCCTTTGCGAAATAACAGACTATAATGAGCAGTTGAGAAATCCAGAATCCTATTACCTCAGAGTGGACTTACCCCGTTAATTCGGACGTTCAGTTGAGCTGGGCTGCGTTTTTAAGTATATGATTATTTCTCTCAAACTCCTCTATTGTATGATACTCCAATGCTGAGTGTCTCCGGCGTCGGTTATACCAGCTTTCAATCCACTCAAATATTGAAAGCTGAACTCGGGTCCTTTGTAATAGCCACGTTCGAGGGCACACTTTTACGCTGCGTGGAATCGGCCATCCTTGGGGATGGCTAAAAACTCATATGCGTTCTCAGGGTAAGCTGCTCCTGTCGTATCTCGTGAAGTCTCTTGACAACCTACCGTAAAGACCACAATGCACAAAAATAGCAGGGAAGTACGACACTTTTGCATTTGCATGATAACTCGACAGCAGCTAGGTAAAACTATGTTCAAGTTCAGCTTGTATGGAATTGCTCTGAAACTCTTTTTCATCGAAACTAATTTATAATATTTCCCTGAGCCGGATAACGGTGGAACTAAGCCGCCATAGTGTGGTGCGAGCTTTGCCTTTCCTCATTCTAACTTTTTAACACCCTACACAAACTAACGATTTGTTATACTTTCCCTCTTCTACATTAAAGTTAGCTATTAGTGAGATTCTGAAATTCAATCAGTACGACAAGCTATTATTACAAACTAACCTGATGTGGGTTGTACGTTTTTATCCAATATGCCAAGAAAACTCCTGCTAGAACTATAGAAATAATTAACATCTCAGTTGAGCCTAAATACAAATTAAACCTCTCAGGTTCTGGAACATACATATTTGTTTTGAGAAATGTATGACTACTCCCAAACATTATGGCTATCCACCCAAAATGCAGTGCCCAGGAGTATCCAATATGACCAGTGTGAATAATTAGACTATTTCTAACAAAGCCCACAAGAAATAGTGTTATCAATGTCGATATTCCTAAAACTCCTCTGTCAGCAAAAATCCATCTGTAGAATATATAATGTATCAGAGAAAAAAACACCGCTAAGCAGATTGAAGCCACAACTGGTCTAATCTTCCATTTATAGACTAATGCAAAGAGTAAAATCGCTCCTAATACTATTTCTTCATTTATTACATAGAACATAACGTGGTAATAATCACGCCAATTATAATACTCAATCCGGATATTATTCTTGTTTCCAATGTATTTCAGAATCAAGAGAGAACATCCAGCAATTATGACAACAAGTATTATGGATTTAATAGTTGTATGCAGATTCAATTGCAATCCAATATGCTTTAGAAAACCTTTTGCCCATATCAAATAGCTTAGGAAGATTATCAATACTGTACCCATTGAAGAATACAACCAATCACCTAAAAAGGAGTAGGAGAATAGTATATATATCAAGATAAGCAGAGTAAATAATAGTGGAGTTCTTAGTTTAAAGATCATAGGGGTTTTGTCTTATTACTATTTTACTATTACCCACGACCTAATTACATATTCCGTTTTCATTTTTACTCAAGTGGGAAGTATTACGGTGGAACTCAGCCACCGCGTTTGTGGTCGGCTGAAGTAAATTGTTCTATGTCCCATATTTCATTTTGCCCATCGATAATTTTAGCCTTTATTACCGCCGGTTTTTTCAACCCAATCAATCATTGTCTCAAGGGCCAATTCAATATTCCCAGTTTGGCAATGATTATGAGCTTGCTCTTCTTCTTTAAAAATCCTGCCAGTAACTGAATTTGCATTAATCAATGCCTTTAACTGCATATCATGCATTTTGCTTGGGACAAGATGATCTTTTTCGCCTGACAGTATTAGAACGTCTTGTTTTACTAATTCAGAATGCATATTTTGATCATTCAATTGCAAATAAAAATTAAGCGCGTCTAAAGGCTGTGTTTTCTTGGTGATATATTTCAAATGATCGACCATCCAGGATGCCATTCCTTCTCTTTTTTCAAATTTCATTACAGCCATACGATTCATAAAGTTCCAACAATGTTCCAAGCACCAAAAGTGAAGTTTTTGAAGTAATGGATGCATGCTTTGCATGTAATCAATTGCATGTCCTGTAGCAATCACCCTTTTTATTCGCGGTTCAAAAGCCGATGCTCTTAAACATAACCATCCACCCATTGAAATGCCAAGTAATGTTACATCTTCAAGTTGGAAATATTCTAAAATGGCTATAGTTGGTTCTCCCATTCGTATGTTATTGGTAATCCAAATTTTCTTAGTGCAGCACCTTGTCCGGGACCTTCAAATCCGATTACTTCGTAACCATGATTTGAAAAGAATACCATCATGGAGTAAAACTCTTCAATAAATGAATGAAAACCTCCGTGAAAGACAATTGTACCTTTTTTTTCGGTAGCAGTTTGAATTTTTATTGCAGGGAGAAACGCTTCTTCAAAAGGAATGTTATGTTTTTCTATTTCAGCATTCTCAAAAGCTTTGTAAAAAAGATCGATGAATTTATCATATAAAATTTCCTTTTCAGGATCATTTGATTTTTTATAGTATTCAGCGCACGATAATAAAATGAGCGTTCATTAACCTTTCTTCAGAAATAGCTTTTTCAGCTAGCTTTAGCATTTCTTCCAGTCTGAAAATGACTTTATCTTTTGCCCTGCTTCTTTCATGTCTACAAATCGCGCATATCCAAAAGAATAAGGACGATTTAGTTGAAAATTAAAAAGCTGGCTTCTGTCTGAAACCTTTCGTATCCAACCGGAAATTTAAACTCTTGTGTTTTTTGATGTTTTCATTTTCAAAATTGTATCTCACTCGGTTCGAAATTGCCTCTTTTGCAAAGTGCGTGACACGTGTAAAGCGTTCGGCTTTAGTGATCTGTTCTACGCTCCTTTCATACCTTACTCCCTCTGAGATTAAGCGATACTGTGTATTCATAGCAATAAAATAATTGAGATTCCTATTCTTTCTTCTTCCCGAAAAGTAGATATATCGGTAATCCTATTCCTGTTCCCAAGATTATTCCAGAAAAAAACTCAATTATCTCAATGTCAAATTTCGTATTTGAATCCTCAATTAGAATTTGAATTAAAATGCCGGCCTAGATTAAGAGAATTGATGCTGATATGATAACCTTTTTATTCATGAGTCTTAATAGTTATTTTTATTCATATGTTAATCAATTGCTGTACAGTCGCATAATAGAGAGCTAAGCTGCCTGCGCCAGCTGGCTTGCCTTTTTGCCATACCAGAACCCTTTTTGTGCCCTTTTTCGACGTACCGGTGAGCCTCTGCAGTCTGTTCCAAAGGATACCGTCTATCAATGACAGATTTTATTTTACCCGTCTCAATAAGCTCTTTGAGATAAAGCAGGGCTTCATTCTTTTCAATCGACATCCCTGTTTTAACTCTTTTCCCGCCTTTCAGGGCAGTCCATAACATCAGCACATTGTTTATCAGGCCTACTGTTGGCAAATAGCTTCCGTTTTTACTCAGGGAAGTCTTACATCGTAAAAAAGCACTCTTGCAACCGTGTCAAAGATAATATCCCATGTTTCACCGCTTTTTGTAAAATCTTCGTAGGATATATAATCGATGACCTGATCGGCCCCCAGCGATTTTACCAGCGTTACATTGGCAGTACTGCAAACTCCTGTAACCTTTACCTCGAAATGTTTGGCGAGCTGTACCGTCGAAGTGCCAATACTTCCTGATGCACCAATGATGAGCACATTCTGCCCGCTCCGGATATTACTCTTATCCTTGAGAAAAAAAATGAAGTGGTAGCCCCGTCAACAATAGCAGCAGATTCCTCAGAGGATAATCAGGTCGGTTTTAGTGCCAACGAGTTTTTTTCAGGTAAACACATATATTCGGCACAGGCACCGGATCTGAAACCGGCAAATCCGAATACCTGGTTCCCTTTCTTAAATCGTTTTACGTCTTTACCTGTGAATTCTATTTCCCCTGCCAGCATGATACCTAGAATTCTGTATTTCTTTTTCGGTTTCCTGAGACCGAGAATAATCCTACCCCAATACGGTTTACCAGTTCGTATCATTTGCTCTGCGGCTGTTGCTGTTGTGGCATATACCTTTATCAGGACTTCATTATCGGCGGGGACAGGTTTTCCAACTTCTTTGAACTTTAGCACATCTGTTGTTCCGTACTTTTCGTATACAATTGCTTTCATGAATTTCCTTCTTGTTGGCTTAAATTCGGCCTCATTTTTAAAATGGTTAACAGCAATACATCCTGAAGGTTATAAAACCTAACGATGGAACTAAGCCGCCGTAGCGTTTGAGCGGGATTTGCCTTTTTGCCAAGAACGTGACATGCGTTGCGGTCTGCTTTAATGTTAGGCAACACCTATTATCCTATTTTATTAGATCTCACCCAGGCCAGCATGCCTGCCACCAAACCTATGAGTAGCAGTACAAAACTTAATGTCACAAACACCCACTTCACCATTGTGAATATTGTAGATATCCCATCCACCACTCCTGTTTGAGCCGGATATCGTGCCATTACCACTGATGTTGACACATTCTCCAGATAATCAAAGAGTGCCCCCAGTATCGGAACTAAGTTTGATCGTAGCCAAAAACTTCCCGTTGCAAATGCTTTTCTGGTCACCCAACTTAATCCCGTGATGAGAAATAAGGTATAGACCAACGGCCATACAAGGTCAAAGGTGTACCTAGCTTTAACATATGACTTTCTACCTTCCTCACCGTATGCCTCGGCCATGCGATAGAGATCTTCCGCAGTGTAGTAGAATGACAAATCAGGTGATCCAATATCTCCATTTTTTACCTCTGCTTTCGAAGCTTGTTAAAGGTAGTACCAGCATAATGAATAGTAAAAAGACCATCAAGGCCACAAGAGCTACCCACCAAGTCGAAAAACGATGTATTAACTCAGAGAGATGTTTACACATTGGCTTTAATCACAAAAAGAATTTTTACAGGTGTTGATGAGAACTAGTACCGCGTGCCTACTGCTGCATCCATCGGAAACGCATCATTGATACGAGCTAAATCTCCCTCAGTCAAGGTCACATTAAGTGCACCCAAATTTTGTTCTAAAAAGTTGCGGCGTTTTGTACCCGGAATGGTGACAATATCTTCTCCCTGTGCCAAAATCCAAGCCAAGGCCAACTGGGCTGGAGTAACATTTTTGTCTTGAGCAATCTCGGTAATTTGTTGAACAAGAACCAGGTTCCTGGCAAAATTTTCGCCTTGAAAGCGAGGATTGTTTCGTCGCCAGTCATCCTCAGCCAAATCTTCAAACCGCTTAATTTGACCGGTTAAGAAACCTCGTCCCAATGGACTATAAGAGACAAAACTGATCCCAAACTCACGAGTAGTGGCCAAAATCTCTTGCTCCGGCTCTCGACTCCATAATGAATATTCGGTTTGTAGCGCGCTAATCGGATGGACCGCTTGGGCCCTACGGATAATATCCGGCTCTGCTTCAGACAGGCCAAGGTAGCGTATTTTGCCCGCTTGTACCAGTTCAGCCATAGCGCCAACGGTCTCCTCAAATTGGGACATTTGTGTCAACGCGGTGTTGATAGTACAGGTCGATATAATCTAGACCCAATCTTTTGAGGGAAGCATCACAAGCCGAGCGCACATAATCGGGCTGACCATTAATGCCTAAAAAATCACCCTTTTCATTGCGCATAACACCAAATTTAGTGGCTAAAACGACCTTGTCCCGTCGATCAGCAATCGCTTTACCGACTAACATTTCATTTGTCCAAGGACCATAAATATCAGCCGTATCAAAAAAACTAACCCCTAGTTCAATGGCACGATGGAGGGTAGCAATCGACTCCGCCTCTTGGGCTGAACCATAAAACTCCGACATCCCCATGCAGCCCAACCCAATAACAGAGATTTCTAAATTGCTGTGTCCTAAGTTGTGGTATTTCATAGTTGTGTCTTCTTAATATTGTGATCCGTTATCAATAGCTAAAGTTAGTGAGATTAGCGAATCAACCACCAATCGTTCAAAATATCGAAAAAATTACAATTGAACGTTATTTTGTCATTTATTTCTTAGCATATCGAAGTCCATTTGGCAGCTAACGGTGGAACTAAGCCGCCGTATCGTGGTGCGGGCTTTGTCGTTGCTGCAAAGGGTGTGACACGCGTTGCGGTCGGCTTTAGTGTTCTACCCCCTTATTCTATTATTGTTTACTTTCTTTAATCCGAACAGCAATCTTAAAAACCACACTCGTTTAACTATTTCAAAAAACATCCACGAACCGCCAAATGTACCAACAATCATTATAACAAAGTTCAAAAATAAAGGCATTGAGTTATTCATCAACCAAAAACCTATAAGAACAATAATTGTATAATGGATAATGTAGAATGGATACACTGCTTCATTTCTATACTCTAAGATTTGACTAGACTTGTTTAAATATTTGGCACCA
>CAVVYS010000025.1:0-80310 GCA_963752525.1 uncultured Bacteroidaceae bacterium
GATTGAGCAGACGGCGGGCCGGCTCTCTGCGCGGTTGCCGAACGGCGTCCATATTCAGAAGCTTCATGGCGGCTTGGGGCTCGAAGCCCAGCGTGTGGCCCTCGCGCCGCTTCCGGCGGGGCGTGAGCTCGTTTCTCTCGACGGCGATCGCCGGAAACCTCTCTCACCATACCGCGATATCCGCGTCGTCGTGGATGCCGGGCGTGCCCGGCGGGCCTGCTTCGATCCCAGCTCCGGAATGCCGCGGCTGGTGACCGAGCGTGTCACCCGGTCTGAGGCGGAGCAACGCAGGGGTCGCGCCGGCCGTGTCGCACCGGGCTGGTGCTACCGGCTCTGGTCCCGCGGAGAAGAGGGCGCGCTGATGTCCCATGCGCCGCCTGAAATCGCCAGCGCTGACCTTGCCGGGTTTGCCCTCGACCTCGCGCAATGGGGGGCGGACCGCCCCAACTCGCTCGCGTTCCTCTCGCCGCCGCCGGAAGCCGCCTTCTCGGGCGCCCGCGAGCTCCTTCATGATTTGGGAGCTCTCGGCTCTGAGGGTCGGATCACTGATCATGGACGCCGGCTCGCTGAAATTCCGCTCCATCCCCGTCTCGCCCACATGCTCGTCGTCGCGTCGCAAAGCGGTGCGCGCGATCTCGCCGCGGACATCGCCGCACTGGTCGGTGCCCGTGATCCGATCCGCGGTTCATGCGGACCCGCGCCGACAGATCTTGCGATCCGGCTTGCAGCGCTGCGCAGTCCAGACCGGGCTGAAAGAGACCATCCGATCCGAGTTGATCGCGGGGCGATCAGCGCGATTCGGGCAGAGAGTCGACGCGCCTGCGCAGGCAGGTCGAGACGGCAAAAGGGCTTGGCGCGATCAGTGCCGGAGCAGTGCTATCGCTCGCTTATCCGGACCGTATCGCACTGCGCCGGTCAGGGACAACTCCGCGCTATCTGCTCTCGGGCGGCAAGGGCGCGGTATTGCCCGAGGCCGATCAGCTCGGCGCTGTGACGTTGCTTGCGGTGGCCGATTTGGACGGCGATCCGACCGAGGCCCGCATCCGCCGTGCCCTTGCGGTTTCCCTCCCGGAGGTTCGCCTGCTTCATGCCGATCGCATTTCCCCGGTGCAGGTCTGCGCGTGGTCTCGGCGTGATCGCAAGGTGGTTGCGCGCGAGCGTTCATTGCTTTTTTTACTGGCAGCATATAGGCTTACTGGGTGATCAGCTGGTGAATGTACAGAAAAGGGCATTTCCGTATTCAAACCATAGACACTGGATGAACTTGCAAAAACAAGGTGCTCAACAGGATGGTACCTGCAAGCCTCCAGTATGTTCAGGAAACCAGTAATGTTACTTCCAATGTAAGCATCCGGATTGGTAAAACTATATCGCACTCCAGCCTGGGCAGCCAGGTGTACAACCCTGTCAAATTTAAACTCATTAAAAAGGCTGATCAACTTATCCTTGTCTTCAAGATCCAGCTGGATGAATTTGTACTGGTCGGAGACTGTACTGCTGATAAGCTTATTATAAGCGATTTTTTCACGTTCAATACCCGTTTGAGCCAGCCGGCCGTATTTCAGATCAACATCATAATAATCATTGATGCTGTCCAGACCAATTATTTGGTAATTCGATCCAAATAGGGATTTGATCAGGTGGAAACCGATAAAACCGGCGGTCCCGGTAACAAGCAAGCGTTTCCTTCCGACGTCATTATTTTGCATAACTTACGGCACGGGTTTCCCTGATCACGGTGATTTTTACTTGTCCCGGATAGGTCATCTCATCCTGAATTTTTTTGGCAATATCATAAGAAAGGCTTTCAGCATCTTTATCACTGACTTTTTCACTTCCAACAATCACCCTCAGCTCCCTGCCAGCCTGGATCGCATACGTTTTACTGACACCAGGATAAGACAGGGCCAGTGCTTCGAGTTCCTTCAGCCGTTTGATATAGGATTCCACGATCTCTCTCCGTGCTCCAGGACGGGCTCCGAGATGGCATCACAAACCTGCACAATAGGTGCCAGCAATGTGTTCATCTCGACTTCATCATGATGGCTTCCGATGGCATTGCTGACCTCTGCTTTTTCCTTATACTTTTCAGCAAGTTTCATCCCCAGGACCGCATGTGGCAGTTCAGGCTCATCATCAGGCACTTTGCCTAATATCATGCAATAAGCCAGCCCGTTTTGCCAGCTTGGCATTCAAACCAAGCTCCGATGCCATGACTGCACATAGATTGGCCACCTCACGTGAATGCTGAAGCAGGTTCTGTCCATATGACGAACGATATTTCATTTTACCTACAAGTCTGATCAATTCTGGATGTATTCCATGGATCCCGAGATCGATCACGGTCCGTTTACCAACTTCAGCAATCTCCTCTTCAATCTGCTTCTGCGTCTTATTTACCACTTCTTCGATCCTCGCTGGATGGATCCTGCCATCAGTCACCAGCTGGTGAAGTGCCAGCCTGGCAATTTCTCTTCTTACCGGGTCAAAACCGGATAGTATGATGGCCTCTGGTGTATCATCCACAATGATCTCAATCCCTGTAGCAGCTTCAAGGGCCCTGATGTTCCTTCCTTCCCTGCCAATGATACGTCCCTTTATCTCGTCATTGTCAATATTGAATACAGTTACGGAATTCTCGATGGCAGTTTCAGTCGCAACACGCTGTATTGTTTTCACGACAATATTTTTGGCATCCCGGTTAGCTGTTAATTTGGCTTCATCAACAATCTCATTAATAGAAGACATGGCTTCTGTCTTTGCCTCATCTTTGAGAGACTCGATCAACTGGTTCTTGGCTTCATCTGCAGATAGCTGGGAAATGGTTTCAAGTTGTTCAACCTGCTGCTTATGCGATTTATCGAGTTCTTCCTTTTTCCTTTCAAGGATTTCCATCTGATGGGCAAGGTTATCCCTAATGGCATCAACTTCCTTGTTTTTTCTGTGTAGCTCCTCAGTCTTCTGTGAAATAGAACCTTCCCTCTGCTTTAAGGTATTTTCAGCAACCAGAATACGCTGGTTCTTTTCATTGATCACTTTTTCATGTTCAGACTTCAATTGGAGAAACTTCTCTTTGGCCTGTAGAATTTTATCCTTTTTGATCACTTCTGCCTCAGCCATCGCTTCCTTGATCATATTGGTGCTCCTTTTACGCATAATCATCATATGTAAAAGGTAAGTGATGATTCCCCCGGCAGCCAGTGATATGAGAGCTATTATTATAAATAATATATTACCGTTCATAGCTTATATGGTTTGTTCTGGGTTATATATATAAAAAAACCCGCACGCTTCTTCAAGATTTAATAAAACCCCTGTAAAACATGGGTGGAGCGGCCATTCGATTTCGGTCTTCCACTGTCCAGACCCCGATAAATCGGGTGGATCCTCCGAAGAGGTTGAGGCCTGACCTAAATCAATTGAGCTTTGCCCCAAAATGATTAATGTTGAGTTCCATAAATAGTTGAAGAAACAATGCGGGCTAAATTCTTCTATGTTAAAGAACGTATATTACTCTCTGTCCAACACAGCTCCCAGTTCCTCATTCAGATCCCTGATCTTTTGCTGTATCTCTGAATCTCCTTTTATCCCCTCTCCGTCAATTACTTTGATCATAAATTGCAGGGCAGCCATTGCCAGGAAATCCTGTGTGTCCTTATCTGCGTATTTCTGTTTGTATTGTAATACTTTTTCGTTTATTGTCCTGGCTGCTTTCCTGATCTTCTCTTCATCATTCCGGTCTATCTTTAAGGGATAATACCGGTCTGCGATATTTATTCGAATTGACAGTTTTTCATCCATCCGGCACAAATCACCTGTTCAAAAGAGCAATACATTTATCAATCTCCCGCACCATCCTGTTCACTTTTAATTTTGCATCATGCACATCGTTACTTGATACAATCAGCGCTTTTGAAATCTTTAGCTTATTATATTTCTCCTCGAGATCGATTAGCCTGTTATCATCGAGCTTCACTCTCTCTTCAAGTTCAACACCTTTCTTTTTCAGTTGCTCGTTTTCTGTTCTTTCTTTCTTGTATAACTCCACCACCTGCCGGATACGCATCTGTAATTGCTCAAAAGTATCCGGATGTGAAGCACTCATGTTAATAAATTATTACTACAAATATAAGATTGTTACAGAAAATTTAAAATATTTAGGCTTCGAAATTACGAATGAAGGTCCCGCTTTGATTAATGGCGGTGAACTGTTGACTAAGATTGTACCATGAGTTTCCGATACCCTTTAATACTACTACCCCTATTCTGCCTAGGTGGGACTGCACTATCCCAGCCCACATTCCAACAAGATTATTTCATTGCACCCATCAACATTTCCATGTTCCTCTCCGGCAGCTTTGGTGAACTGAGATCCAACCATTTTCATTCCGGCATTGACATTAAGACACAAGGGGTAACTGGACATAGGATTTTTGCCTCAGCGGAAGGCTATATTTCAAGGATAAAAGTTGAGGCAGCTGGTTATGGGAATACGCTATATATTACTCATCCAGCTGGATATACAACTGTATATGCCCATCTCAACAATTTCAGGCAGGATATTGCTGATTATGTCAGGGAGCTTCAGTACAAACAGGAAAAACATGCCCTGAATATTTATCCTGAGAAAGAAAAATGGAAAGTGGAGAAGGGGGAATTCATCGCCTTATCGGGCTCATCAGGGTATTCCTTTGGTCCTCATTTACATTTCGAGATCAGGAATGCAGCCAACCAGGCTCCCATGAATGTACTTTTATTTGGATTTGATATAGAGGATAATGTTGCACCCAGGCTTAGGTCCGTTTACATGTATCCTACAGGTGATCAAAGCCATGTAAATGGTGTCAGTGGCAAACAACGATTTCAGGTGAAAACTGACAGTACAGGATACACACTGATAGACCAGCAGAAACTTATGGCAAACGGAAGGATAGGTTTTGGTATTGAAGCTTTTGATTATCTCAACGGTGCACGTAACCGCTGCGGACTATACAGTATAAAGATGCTCATCGACGGAGAAGAGAAATACCACTGGAAAATGGATCAGTTTACTTTCAGTGAATCAAGATATATCAACAGTTATATCGATTATGAAGAAAAGAAGGAGAACAGCAGGCTGGTACAGAAAACCTACCTGGAGCCAAATAATCGCCTGGGACTCTATCAACATGTTGAGAATGAGGGGATCATTGATTTTTCAGAGGACAGGCAATACCCGGTCAGGTTTATCCTGGAGGATGCTTATGCCAACAGCACAGAAATATCCTTTACGATCCAGGGCGGTCAATCATACACTAAAACCCCATCCTCCCCCATTCATGATTTTGTCTCAACATTCACCTGGGATTCACCCAATGAATTCAGGAATGAAGATGTGGTCCTTACCATTCCCAATGGAAGCCTGTATAAGAACGTGGATTTTACTTATAAGAAAACTGAGGCTTTAGAAGGCTGCTGGTCCCCCGTCCACCACATCCACAACATCTATACCCCCATGCATCTCTCAGGTGAGCTGGCCATAAGAGCGGATAGCCTTCCAAAATATCTCAGAGACAAAGCCTATCTTGGATATATGAACGGAGAGGAAGGCCCAATGGAAGCAGCAGGAGGTATATGGGAAGATGGTTTGGTCAGGACAAAGATACGCTCCTTTGGCAGGTATACAGTGCTGGTAGATACCATTGAACCTGAGGTAAAGCCACTTAACCTGGGCGGATCCAGGGATATGAGTGCAAAAACCTCCATTCGTTTCAGGGTAAGAGACCAGCAATCGGGTATCAGATCCTATGAGGGTTATATTGACAATCACTGGGTACTGGTTGAATATGATCTGAAATACAACCTGGTGTTCTACCGGTTTGATCCCGAGCGGCTGGAGCAGGGAAAAAGCCATGAATTAGAATTATATATTATTGACAATAAAGATAATATAGCGTATTATTATACTGATTTTTATTGGTAATCCCTGGCCCGTTTTAAGATGGATAATGAAAAAAAAATCCTGGGGATCATGTCCGGCACTTCACTTGACGGACTCGATCTCTGCATTTGCTCTTTCTGGGAGAGCGGTAAAAAATGGATCTATAGAATACATACTGCCCAAACCATCCAGTATTCTGGCGAGTGGATCAGAAAGCTTAATTCAGCCCCTCATCTGTCAGGGATCGATCTGTTCAACCTTCACCAGGAATACGGACAATTCATCGCTGATAATGCCAGCAACTTTATAAAAACTTCCGGCTTAAGTGTTGACCTGATCTCTTCACACGGACATACGGTTTTTCATCAGCCAGAGGCCGGTTTTACTATGCAGGCGGGTGATCCTCAGGTCATTGCTACTTCAACCGGCATAATAACTACAGGCGATTTCCGGAAGATAGATGTCTTGCTTGGAGGACAGGGAGCGCCGCTGGTTCCTGTGGGTGACCATTATCTTTTCGGGGAATACGATTTCTGCCTAAACCTGGGCGGGTTTGCCAATATATCCTACCAGCCTGATGAACATCGGCTTGCCAGAGATGTTTCACCGGTTAATATCGTCCTTAATCAGCTGGCTTCAGAGCTGGACCTTCCCTATGACAGAGAGGGTTTTGCGGGAAGATCAGGCAATGTCTCCGAGACCTTGCTTGGCCGTTTGAACAGCATAGATTATTATCATACCGCCGGTCCCGGTTCCCTCGGGCGAGAATGGGTGGAATATGAATTTTTGCCGGTACTCAGGGATTTCAATTTGCCTGTTACAGATCTCCTGAGAACCATGTATGAGCATATCTCCTTTCAGATCGCCAGGCAAATCCGCCGGGGTGCTAAAGTCTTGCTTACCGGCGGTGGTGCTTATAATACCTTCCTGGTTGAGAGGATCAGGGAAATAAGCCGTGGAAACATTATCCTACCTTCCAATGACCTGATAGAGTATAAGGAAGCCCTCATCTTTGCATTTCTTGGATGGTTGAGGTACCATGAAAGGATTAATTGCTTTGCCTCCGTCACCGGGGCCTCGAGGGACAGCTGCTGCGGAGTGATATACAGAAGTTAAAGGATTTTTAATAATTTATTAGTTTTGGGATATGGAAAAATTTATAGCTCATAATCCTACAAAAGTACATTTTGGGAAAAACATTGTAGGTGAACTCGGAGCAGCTGCTGCACAGTTTGGAAAAAAAGCCCTGCTCCTATACGGAAAAGGATCCGTCATGCGCAATGGAAGTTACCAGGATACAAAAGACCAGCTTGATAAGGCTGGCATTGAAGTTTTCGAATTCAGCGGGATCAAACCAAATCCTATCATTGAAGATGTGGATGCGGCGGCGGCTATGGGAATCGAACACAGCGTGGATATGGTGGTTGCAGTGGGAGGTGGTTCTGTGATTGATTCAGCAAAGGTTATTGCAGTCTGCATTAGTGAACAATGTGCTGGCTGGGATGTTATGAAAGGCCTGAGAGACCCGCAGGCGGTGATTCCCATCATAGCCGTACTTACGCTTGCAGCTACGGGCAGCGAAATGAACGCTGTGGCAGTGGTGCAGAATATGCAGACCATGGAGAAATTCGGATACCGGCATACAACAATGTTCCCTGATCATTCTTTCATGGACCCATCTTATACCTGCAGTGTCCCCGCTGACCATACAGGGTATGGTATCGCAGACCTTGTGGCCCATGTGCTTGAATCCTATTTCGGACAAGGAGATGCAAGCCTTTCAGACCGCTTCTCAGCATCCATCATCCTGGAAGCCATGGAATACGGTCCGAGATTAATGAAGGATCTCAATAATTATGACCTCAGGGCCCGTATCATGTGGGCTGCAACAAATGCATTGAATGGCCTTCTGGCTGGAGGGAGGGCGAACGGGGACTTTACCAGCCATGCCCTCGGACACCAGTTATCTCTTTTATACGACACCATCCATGGTGCTTCACTTTCCATTGCATTTCCTGCATGGATGAGGCATATGAAACCGAAGATTGGGCATAGACTTGAAAAACTTGGACAGGATACTTTTGGTGATGCTTCGGCTGAAAGGACAATTGAAGCCCTTGAAAGTTTCTTTAAAGAGGTAAATTGTCCTATCCGTTTAGGTGATATTGGCATTGGTCCGGATCAAAAAGAAGAGATCGTTGCATTAATGATCAAAAACAAAGTCAATGGGAAAAATCCTGATAATCTACTGAATGACACGGACAGGAAGCAAATCGTGGACCTGATGTTTTCAGAATAAAAAAAGGCGCGATTGAGAATCGCGCCTTTTCACCCTAATTACTAACTAAAACACTAACCACTAAACCTATTTTTAACCTAAACCTTTAATTCTATAACGCGAAAATCGTGATTTTGTTTGTGAAGAAATGTTAAAATTGTCTTAAAAAGATTAAATTCCTGCACTTCATCGATTTGCCAATACAAATATATCTTGATTTATCCTTTTGGCAGACCTAATTTAACTGTTTAACAATTATTTAAGACCAACTCTTAAAACCCTGTTAAAAAGGGGTCAAAAATGCCTATATTGACATCACAATCATCTAATATTCGCATCATGAACCATGAAAAACTGATAAGGTTTTATGAAAATAAAAACCAGCCCATTGTGGGCATAAATGACCCCGTTCTACCCAATACCTATTTTAATATTCTTAAACTGCCTGCAAACTCAGAAACAGTTATTTCCCTGGACAAATATGAACTGCTGTTTGTGGTACTAAGCGGAACATGTGATATAACTGCTGGTAATGAACTTTTTCAGGAAGTTGGCCGCAGAAAAGACATCTGGTCTGGAAACGCCGATTCTGTCTATGCGGGTACAGCTGTACAAATAAAAATCAAAGTCTTAAATAATGATGTTGAATTAGCCATTGCAGGTTGTTTTTGTGACAAATCATTCGGTCCCTTCCGTATAGGTCCTGATGAAGTTGATATGGTGGATGTTGGCTCAAATGAAACAAAAAGCAGGAGGAGGATCTTCCATATACTGGGACAAAACGCAAAGGACAGGACAGGCAACCTCCTGGTTAGTGAGTTACATGCCGACGAGGGATGCTGGTCAGGTTATCCGCCACATAAACATGACACAGAGAATCCACCTGAAGAAACCGAATTCGAAGAACTCTATCATTATCGTTTTAATCCTGATAATGGTTTTGGTGCACAGTTTTGCTATCTTGATGGAGGAAAACCCAAATGTTATATGACTCAGAACGGAGATACTTTTGCCTTCCGGCAGGGATTTCATCCAACCGTAACTTCCCCAGGGCACAAAAGTTACATTTTTACAGTTCTTGTTGGGATTCACCAGCGATCATTGATACAAAATTTTGACAAGCAGTACAGATATATGATGGATAACATTCCGGGAATCGCCGATATGCGTTCAAAGTTTAAGTAAAAAAACAGTAAATTATGTCCAGGAGATCAACGGAACAATACTTATATAAGGTTTTAATTTACTTCGCTACTGTGTTGTTGGTCTTTCCTACCGGCTGCGGTAAAAGCACAAAGGAAGATCTGGAAAATGATCCGGAAATAAAAACCATACGTTTGTCACATTCCCATCCTGCCAGTTTCTCTTCAGAACTCCACCTGACAGCATGGGCATTTAAACAATATGTTGAGAGTCAGACAGAAAATATAGAAGTAAGAATTTATCCGGCCAATGCCCTTGGACAGGAGCGGGAAGTTTATGAAGCCATTCAACTGGGATCAGGAGCAAATTGCATCATAAGTGGAACGGCCATTCTGAATAATTTTATCCCTGAGTTCAGCGTCCTTGACCTGCCTTATCTATGGAAGAACTATGATCATGTACACCAGGCACTGGATGGCCGGGCAGGTGACCTGCTGGAACAATATGCCGAACCATATGGTTTTAAGGTTCTGGCCTGGCTTGATAGCTGGGGTTACCGCCACATCGTCCTTGGCAAGGAAATATCAACCATAGATGACCTGGCTGGCCTGAAAATAAGAACCATCCAATCCAATACTTATATAGCCTCCATTAATGCCATGGGCATGAATGCTACACCCATGGCCTTCGGAGAAGTTTATTCAGCCATGCAGACAGGGATCCTTGATGGATTTGAACATAATGCCACAGTGATCATGGCAAATAAGTTTTACGAAGTTTCTGAACAAATAGTGCTTTCACAACATCTTTTTGGAACAGTGGCATTCATTTATTCCCAGCAAGACTGGAACCGGTTTACATCAGATGAACAGAAACTCATACAGGAGGCAGCCGACATGGCCCGGGATATTCAGCGCGGCCTGGCCCCATTAAGGGAGAAAGAAGCACTCGGATTCCTGGAAGATCAGGGAATGGAAATTAAAACCATTGATACGAAAAATCTTGAGATAAAAACTTTGAATCTTCAAAATGAACTGGCTGAAAAAAATAATTGCCTTGAAGTGCTGGAGATCATCAGAGGAATTTCCTACGGTAATAATTGAAATGATTGTATGACTGCTAAGTTATTCATTGGGAAATGCTATCATCTGCTGGATGATTTGATCAAATATGCTATTGTTATTGTTTTTCTGGTCATGGTGCTTACCGGAACAGTACAGGTGTTTAACCGCTATATTCTCAATCAGTCGTTGAGCTGGGGTGAGGAACTGCAGAAATTTTCCCATATCTGGCTGATCTTTCTTACCATACCGCTTGCCTACAGGAACAGGGCCCACCTGGGTATGAACCTTTTTTACAGGAAGATGTCTAAGCAATCGAGATTTATATTCGACCTGATCATCCACCTACTCTGGCTGGCTTTTGGCTCTGTACTGATACTCATAACCTTTGACCTTGTCCACATTGGGACATTTCAAAATAGTCCTGGCTTAGGGATAAAAATGAGCTGGGTATATTCAGGTATCATCATAGGCAATTTTTACCTGGTCTTAACAGCTCTTAGAAACCTTGTCTCTCATCTAGGATCCTCTTCATGATTGCAGGCCTCTTTATAGCGCTTCTTTTATTGATCTTAATTGGAATTCCGGTTTATCTGGTCATTGGTATTATTTGCGTGGCAGGCTTTTTTCTGGTACCTGAAGTCACCCTGTCCCTTTTCCCACAGAAAATATTTGCGACAACAGATTCTTTCAGCCTGCTGGCACTACCCTATTTTATACTCGCAGGAGAGTTAATGGCCAAAGGGGGAATGAGCCGTAAGCTGGTGGCTTTTGCTGAGACACTCGTAGGCCATCTGCGTGGTGGCCTTGGCCATGCTTCCATTCTGGCATGCATGGCTTTTGCCAACATTACAGGTTCTGCAGCCGCATCAACCTCCGCGATAGGGTCCATATTAATTGAACCCATGTCAGAGAAAAAATACAAAAGAGGATTTTCTGCGTCCATCCTGGCAACGGCAGGGATCGTCGGGTCAATTATTCCTCCCAGCATGGTTATGATCGTGTATGGTTCAATGGCTGGAGTTTCTATCGGGGGATTATTCCTGGCAGGTATTATCCCCGGCATACTGATCGTAATCGGATTAATGGTGACCGTATACCTGCATTCCTTCTTCCCTTCCTTTGCAGAATTGAGGGAAACCACATTGAAATTCAGCATAAAGAAGGTCTTTCAAACCCTTCCCCGGGTATGGGTGGCATTGCTTGCTCCTGTGATCATTCTGGGTGGTATCCTGGGGGGGGTTTTTACGGCTACCGAAGCGGGCATTGTTACATGCCTTTATTCATTCATTGTCAGTGCCTTTATCTATCGGTCAGTGAAACTAGGAGACATCCCCGGAATTCTTATCAGCGCTGCCATAACTACAACCATTGTGGTCGGTATTATTGGTGTTGCAGGTGCTTTTGGCTGGCTTCTCACCTACCTTGATTTTAATGAAAGTATCCTGAAACTGCTTTTGATATTCTCAGGGAACCAGACATTAACACTTATCTTTCTGGTATTGATCATGTTGATCCTGACAATGTTCGTAGAATCACTGGCCATCCTGATTATCATGATACCAGTAATCGTTTATATAGGTAACCTTTTTGGGTTTGATCCTTATTATCTGGGACTGGTCGTGATCATGGCTACCCAGATTGGAGCAACAACACCTCCTGTAGCAGTTGTATTATTCGTGGCAACAAGCATCGCAAAAACTTCTTATGAGGAAACCCTGAGATACTGTATCCCTTTCATCCTAACCCTGATCCTGATACTGATACTTATCATTGCTGTTCCTGCTCTATCTTCATGGATCCCCGGAGTCTTCATTAAATGATGAAGCAATTATTTTTTCAATACATGGATCTGTCCGATAAGGTTAAACTGGATAAGGACCAGCAGGCTGGCTGAAAAAGCCAGTTTCACAAGATTGGTAATCTGTTTTTTCTTCATTATATTAAATTAGTGAACATTAGTCAATCTCCCAAACTTTTGGACATCTCCCATAATTCCTATCGATTTCTCTGCTTTGTAGGCAGGACCTTGATTTCGGAATTTTCCAAAGTGAAAAACAAAAGAAAATGAGGATACTTTCTCAGGATCTAGAAATAGCTGCCAGTCATTGGTATATGTTACAGACAGCACTGATATCGACAGCAAGGATGAACAAAACTCGAAATAGATATATTTTATCCAGTTATTATCTGTATTGATGAATATTCGGGTAAAAAATATCTTTCAATAGATATTATTTATTTGTTTATTGTCATTATATGCTAATAATCCGATATTTTACATCTTTTTCGATGAGCAGTCAATTGAATTGGGCCCCGGCATCTTAATATTCGATCCGGCAGTAGCGGACCAGGGAAGAAAAAAAGGAAATATGGATTGAAAATCATGGTGGGTATCTGCGATAAGTATAAAGTCTGTCATCGTAATACCAGGGGCTCCCGAAAACATTAATAGCACCTTAGCCTCAGCTCAGCTTTAGCTTTGGCTAAAATTTCGGGGTATGTCCAGCCCAAACTTCAGTGCCCCTAACTACTTCCTTTAATGGTGTTGTCTGTTCGGATTATGTCTGCAGAAAGACATAAAATACAAAAAAAAAAATGATAAGTATCACAGGGAACTGAGCAGATAGAGTATATTTAACTTCATGATCACCATAATGGAATCTTAATGAGTAATTCTAGGGATAATTTCATAAAAACCATAAACCATCAGCAACCAGACCGGATTGTGGTGGATTTTGGAGGCACACCGACTTCAGGTATTCATTGCCTGGCAGTTGAGAGACTGAGAGAGTATTACGGATTTGAGAAAAAACCGGTAAGGGTGATAGAACCCTTTCAAATGCTCGGTGAAGTGGATGCTGACCTGGCTGAGGTTTTGGGCGTAGATGTTTACGGGGCCCTCGGTGAAGAAAACATGTTTGGCTTTTATAACCATGGCCCGTACAAGGAATTTAAAACCCATTGGGGCCAGGTTGTCAGGGTACCTGAGAACTTCCATACCCAATTGGATGAAAATGGTGACCTGCTAATGTTCCCGAAGGGAGATATGACTGCCCCACCCTCTGCAAAGATGCCCCGTAGCGGTTATTTCTTTGATGCCATCATCCGCCAGGAACCCATTGATGAAGCCAGCCTTGATCCTGAGGATAACATGGAGGAGTTCAATGCAGTTACTGACAAAGACCTGGCATTCTGGGAAAAAGCTTCGAGGGAAGCAAGGAAAACGGGCAAGGCAGTGGCCGCTGCACTTGGAGGTACTGCGTTGGGAGATATTGCCCTGGTACCAGGCATGCAACTGAAAAATCCAAAAGGGATCAGGGACGTGGCGGAATGGTATATGAGCACCGTTATGCGTCCTGATTATATAAAAACGATCTTTGAGAGGCAGATCGAATTGGCCATTCATAATTTCAGCCGGTATTATGAGGTGATCGGAGACAATATAGATGTGGTATTCATTTGCGGTACTGACTTTGGCACCCAGGATTCCACCTTTTGTTCCCCTGAACAGTTTGATGATATGTGGCTGCCCTATTACCGGAAAATCAATGACTGGATCCATGAAAATACCCCATGGAAGAGTTTCAAGCATTCTTGCGGGGCAGTAAAATCTTTTATGCCAAAGTTCATTGAATCAGGCTTTGATATCATAAATCCGGTACAGATCAATGCCACTGATATGGATCCTGCTGAACTTAAAAAGGAATTCGGTAGAGACCTGGTATTCTGGGGAGGGGGAATCGACACCCAGAAAACCCTGCCCTATGCCACACCAGATGAAATCAGGAAGGAAGTCCTGCGGCTCTGCGAAATCTTCGGCAAGGATGGAGGTTTTGTCTTTAATTCTGTCCACAATATTCAGGCTAATGTACCAGTGGAAAACATTGTAGCCGTAGTTGATGCGATAAAGGAATTTAACGGGTAATTTTGCCTGCATACCGGTACCTGAAAAATCTGATCTGAATATTTTAGTATAACCATTTATATCATGAAGCCTACATTTTTATTATCTGGTCTATCAATCCTATTCATTCTCTTTATTTTATGTTCACAATCTGTTAGCGGACAACAAAATAAATCTGTTAACCTCCGGGATTTTTATGATCCCGATTCTCCTACTGCCGGTCTTCAGGAAGCAGTGGACTATTTAAAACCGGATGGCGGAGAGATTTATGTACCTCCCGGAATCTACAAAATCAGAAGATCCATTGTTTTATATTCAGGAATATATGTTCGGGGATATGGCAATCATTCGATTATCGAACGCCTGGATTCCTGCATACAAATTCCACTTGTAAAGGATGGAAGAAAAGGAGATACAGAGATTAGACCAAAAGATATTTCAGGTTTTTTTATGGGAGGTGAAATAACTGTTTACAGTGACACATCATGGGGCTGGAATTGCAGCACTGCAGCCATTACAAACATTGAAGGCAAGAGTCTTATCATTGATACTCCCCTGAAACGTGATTTTTTACTGGAAGAAAATGGAATGATAATGAACTTCTTTCCTGTATTTACAGCAAGAAATGCTGAGAACATCAGGATAGAAAATATGGTGATCGACGGGAAGATGAAACCCGGAAGTAATTATTATAATGAATTTGTAACTTCTGCCATCCATTTTCGAGATGTTTCAAATGTACATATTGAAAAAGTAACCGTAAAAAATTATCCATCCGATGGTTTCAGCGTTCAGGGAGGGACTAATGCCTATGTAAGCAATTGTATAGCTGAATATAATCATGGCAATGGATTCCATCCCGGAACAACGATAAATGAAAGTACCTGGATTAATAATGTAGGTCGCTATAATGGATGGGATGGTCTTTATTTCTGCTTTAATGTAAGGTATACCACCGTTTCAGGGAACCATTTTTACAAGAATGGGAAAAATGGAATAGGGGGACTTGGATGGGGAGGTGTTATGGGTGATCAAATGAATATTGTCGATGGAAATTATTGTTATAAAAATGCAAAATCAGGAATAGAATGCACAACGGGCAAGAACAATATTATCGTCAACAATATCTGTGAGAATAATTCTCAGGAGGAAGCGGGGAAATGGCCGGGTATTTATTTGAATAACACCTCTTCCACCATAATTCGCGGCAATCGTTGCTGCAATTCACACCCGGAGGAATCCGGAAAAACACAAGCCTACGGAATTCTTTTTTCCGGAGAATGTCTGCATAATGTGGTTACTGATAATATTCTCAGCGATCATTTGAAAAAAGGTATTGTTGGGGAAGATTTAGATAATAATCTCATCGAAAACAATATAATTTTTAATAATAACTGAACCAAAATTAATAATATGAAGCGAAGAAACTTTATTGGAAAAACGGCTGCAGGAATGGCAGCACTGACTATTGTACCCCGGCATGTGCTCGGAGGTAAGGGTTTTATTGCCCCAAGTGACATGATAAACCTGGCGTACATCGGGCTGGGAAAACAATCCTATCACCTTGTAAAGGAGATTACCAAATGCCCAGAAGCTGTAGCAGTGGCAGCGAGTGATGTTTTTGGTAAAAAGCTGGATCTCTTTCTGGATTTTGCCAAAGAACAAAACACAAAGAAAGGCATAGACAGTGAAATAAAGGCTTATCACTATTACCGTGAAATGCTGGAGCATCCGGATCTCGATGCAGTTGTGATAGCAACACCAGACCACTGGCATGCTCAGATGGTTGTTGATGCTGCGAAAGCTGGTAAGGATATATACTGTGAAAAGCCTATGGCACTCACAGTAGCTGAGGGCCGGGCCATGGTAAATGCGACCCGCAAGTATGACAGGGTGTTTCAGACAGGAAACATGCAGCGCTCCTGGCGAGATTTCAGGCATGCTGTTGAACTGGTACGGAACGGTTATATTGGCGAGATAAATGAAATAAATGTCAGCGTTGGTGAGCCCGTACGCCAATGTGATCTTCCGACACAGGAAGTGCCAGCGTCGCTGGACTGGGACGAATGGGTTGGCCCATCACTTTACAGGGGCTATCACGAGGACCTTGCCCCAAAAGTGGTAGATGGACCATGGGCCTGGTGGAGGGGCTACCGTGATTTTGGGGGCGGACTCATCACAGACTGGGGTGCCCATATGTTTGATATTGCCCAGTGGGCACTTGAAATGGACGAGTCGGGTCCGGTTCAGTTCATTGCTCCGGAAGGATATGCCCAGAAAACCGGGGTGTCCATGATCTATGAAAATGGTGTAAGGGTTAACCATCAGCTATGGGGAGGAGAAGGCGATGGAAATGCCGTCCAGTTTATTGGTTCTGAAGGGAAAATCGAAGTCAGCCGGAACTTCCTGCGGACTTTCCCCGATGAAAAACTGGCCTCGGCTGACCTGAAAGAAAATGATCAAAGAGTATATTTCAGCGACAATCATTACCAGGACTGGATAAATGCCATTAAGAAAAGAAACAAGCCAATCTCTGATGTGGAAACCGGTCATAGAACCGCATCCGTCTGTAATCTGGTCAACATATGCTATGAACTGGAACGCCCCCTGCTCTGGGATCCTGAGAATGAAAAGTTCATAGGGGATGACTGGGCAGATATGATGTTGTCGCGTCCTTACCGGGGCAAATGGGATTTTACTGATTTCTAAACCGAAAAACCGATATTATAAAGTTTATGAAATCCAAAAAAATCCTTATCGTGGCAAGCCTTATTTTCCTGTTATTCTCATGCTCACAGAAAACTAAGCAAGAAACAGATCAGCTCACAGTGTCTCAGGAACCGATTATGAATTGCTTGAGCACCGAAGAAAAAAATGAGGGCTGGGAACTATTATTTGACGGTAAAACCACGATGGGCTGGAGGAAGTACAATGGCGAGGGTACCTCAGGCTGGGAGGTGTCGGATGCATGCCTTGTAGGATTGGGATTAGGAGGTGACAAAGGTGGAGACATTATTACGGTCAAACAGTTTGGGAATTTTATATTGACATGGGAATGGAAGCTTGGTCCGAACGGGAACAGCGGGGTCATGTACAATGCGCTGGAAGGGGAACAGTATAAGGTACCCTGGGAAACCGGACCGGAGTACCAGCTTATTGAAGACGAGGACTATGAAATTGTACTGGAGGACTGGCAAAAGACTGCTGCTGATTACGCTATGTATGCGGCATCTCCCGACAAGGTGCTGCACACACGTGATTGGAATAAATCTATAATTATATATAATACTGAACATGTGGAGTACTGGCTGAATGGTAAAAGGGTTGTGCAATTCACCCCATGGAGTGAAGACTGGCATCATCGGCGAACCACCGGAAAATTCAAGGATTATCCAGATTACGGCTCATCCAAAAAAGGACATATTGCCCTGCAGGATCATGGAAGCAAGGTATGGTTCCGGAATATAAAGATCAAGGAGTATTAGCGTATGAAAATAATAATACGAATCTTCCTGTTCACCATGGTATCGGCTGTTTATACCACGATATATTCACAGGGCAACAGCGAAATATTTAAAATAGAAACTTCTGTTCTCCCGGGTGAAAACTGGTGGGGAGGTAACATCGTAGATGGGCGAAAAATGCCTTTTGGCACAGCAGATTACCGGGTTGACCAGAACGGAAACCTTGGCACGAACCAGTCCCAGCCTCTCTTTGTGTCAGATAAGGGAAGGTTCATCTGGAGCGAGGAACCACTCGAAATCAGCTTCAGTGATGGTAACATAATTGTGGAGTCTTCTGCTGCAATTGTACTTAACGAGGATGGGGAAAATCTTCGAGATGCATATATCAAAGCAAGTAAAACATACTTCCCTGCTTCGGGTAAAATACCACATCCACTATTTTTTTCCAGGCCCCAATACAATACATGGATAGAGTTGCAGTACAACCAGAACGAGGAGGACATACTTAAATACGCTGCATCTATTGTTGGCAATGGTTTTCCCACCGGAATTATCATGATCGATGACAACTGGCAGAAGAACTACGGAGAATGGGATTTTTCATGTGAACGATTTAATGATCCCAGGGGTATGATAGACCTGCTTCATACAATGGGCTTCAAGGTCATGGTATGGGTATGTCCCTTTGTAGGGTCAGACACACCTACCTACAGGCAGCTTGCCAGAAGCAATAAGCTGATGTTCGCTACCCCAGAAAAAGTACAGCCGGCCATCGTAAAATGGTGGAATGGACAAAGCGCCATTATTGATCTCAGCAATCCTGAAGGGATGGATTGGTATAAAGCTCAGCTTCAGTATCTTATTGACGAATACGAGGTGGATGGTTTCAAACTGGATGCAGGGGATGCATTTTTCTATGAGGGTATTTTCGGACTGAAGGATATCAGCCAGAATGCTCATGCAGAGCTACACACGAGTATTGGACTCGAATTTGAATTCAATGAATACCGTGCCAGCTGGAAAATGGGAGGACAGCCACTTGTACAGCGGCTCAGGGACAAGGGGCATGATTGGGACGATCTTAATGCCCTGATCCCCGATATGATCGCTCTTGGATTGATCGGTCATCCTTTCAGCTGTCCTGATATGATTGGTGGCGGAGAGGTTGGTTCCTTCTGGGAAAACCCGGATCTGGATGAAGAATTAATCGTTAGAGGCACGCAAGTCTCAGCACTTATGCCGATGATGCAATTCTCGGTTGCTCCATGGAGAATACTGGGTCCGGAGAACCTGGTGATCTGCCGGAATATGGCACAGCTTCATTACAAAATGGGAGATGAGATCCTTGCCTTGGCAAAGGAATCAGCCATTTCCGGAGAACCCATTATCCGATCCCTGGAATATGTTTACCCGGGACAGGGCTATGCCTCTATCAGTGACCAGTTCTTCCTTGGAGATGATATCCTGGTTACACCAGTAACTGCCAAAGGACTGCGAGAGAGAGTTGTTATTTTTCCAAAAGGAAAATGGAAAGGTGACGACGGAAGCATTGTCAAAGGTCCGGCAATAAAAACTATTCAGGTCCCCCTCGATAGACTTCCCTGGTACAGAAAGGTAAATTAAATTTACTGGGGCTTGTCCCTAAAGGTAAAAAGTTGTTTCGTCTGAACTTCCCGGGCATAGTATACATTCCCGCTACATGGCATGGTAATGCTAATATCAACCATTTCAAAACCAGGTGTGCCAAAATGTGCCTCGGCCGGGTTCCCACCACTATAACCATTAGAAACACTGATGCATTTGACACCAAGTAAGGCATCTTCCTTCCCTAAGTTCCCGGGCTCATAGATCCTGATCATAGCCCCTATGCCATTACGGTTATCTTCAGCAGGGATATCCATCCGGATGCTGATATAATTGTTTGCTCCTTCAGTGACATTCCTCAGCAGAGGTGATCTTTCTTCAGCGTACCATTGGGGACCGAGATAATCCAGCCTGCCGTCACGGTCAAAGTCGGGCATGCCTCCCGCCGGCCAATATAACAGTCCTCCGCCAGGAGCATTGGACCCTGTGGGACCGCTAAACTGCGGCAAACCATTGGTGGCATTCCCTGTATTTGTATAGACAAAACTCTCCTGGGTAGAGACCAGTATATCCATGTCTCCGTCATTATCTAAATCCTCAATGGCAACGTAAGGTTCCTTCTGGCTTACCGTATCTATCCCGATCTTATCACTGACTTCTTTGAACTTTGGATTACCTTTCCTGTCATTTCCTTTGTTCATGTATACACGGATCTTGTGAGGCAGGGTATTCCCGAAATGGTCACCCATAACCATATCCAGTAAGCCATCCCCGTTCAGATCTCCGATTTCTGCCCCACAGGTCCAGACAAGATTCCCTGCCCTTGCATTGGCTGAATACTGCGGATCGAAAAACTCGTAATCAAGTTTGCGGAAGGTTCCATCCTGGTTATTGATATACATAACATTGGTGTGTGCAAAGAAAATATCCGGCCATGTATCATTGTTGATATCTCCTACGAAACCTCCCAGTCCGTTCATATTTTCCGGAAGTCCGGCTTCCACGGTGACCTCCTTGAAAACCATGTCTCCCATGTTGCGCATAAGATGGGATTTCCCAATGGACCAGCGCCAGCAATCATCATCCTGCATCAAGAGATCAATCCTTCCGTCACCATCATAATCCAGCACGAAAGTATTCCTGGCAGAAACTACGACAGTGTCTATATTATAGATCAGATTACTTCTGGCCGAAACATCAATCATCCCACCATTTCCATCATTGCGATAAAGGCCATTGCCCCTGCCATGATTATTATCCTCACTGCTGTTTGCAATATGTGAGGTGACAAGGTCAAGGTACCCGTCATTGTCGAAGTCGGCAAATGCAGCTCCACTGCTCATTCCCTTGATTTCCGTGGGGGAAGGTGTTAGCACGGTGAAGTGGGTCCCTCCATGGTTGATCAGCAATTTATCCGGTTCCGGAAAGGCTCCGTGTCCCCGGAAAGCATACCTTTCATTGGCATGGGTTGCAAAGGTACCTACAAAAAGGTCAGGGTAACCGTCATTATTAATATCGCCCCATGCCACTGAATGTCCATGCATCCCTTTCAGCAACTCATCCAGTCCCACTTCAACGGTCACATCACTGAATGTAATCGGTCCGGGTTCCTGGGCGTAGCTATAGCTACTTGAAATAAAGGCCAATGCATACAGACAGGCCATTTTAATGAGTAATCTTTTCATAATTACAAGTCTAGTTTATTGATAATTCTTCTCATACCAGGCCTTTGCCTCTCCGGCCAGTTCAACAGCCTTAATCAGCCTTTCCCTGTTTTTCTCTTCAGTGCTGAACCAGGGTGACTGTATAAATCCCAGCAATCTTTCGTCTTCAATATTTTCTGCGCAGAACTTTACATTTTCCATAATGTTCTCTTCTGTTCCATCATAGTAGTTACTGCCCCCTGGAACCTGCTCATAACCAAGTGACTCCAGGGTTTGGTAGCCCTTCACTTCGATATTTGTATCAGGATTAAAATCAAGCCCGTTATACCAGTTGCTTTGAAGTACTGATTTGGGCATCATCCTGGCAAATATTTCAGGCCTATGTCTGACAAAATCCTGCCATACCCATGGCCGGGCCCCGTTTTTCATCACCTCCCCTATCAGGAAGTAAATATCACCCCAGTACAGATCATGTTGCCTTACTATGATCTGTTCATGCTCCCGCTGATTGCGTGCATTCTCCTCGTCCATCCCAAGATGAAACAGGCGTGGTTTCCCATAGATATCCATCACCTCGGCAATCAATTCTCTGCATACATCATAGTATCTATCCGTTGATACCATACGGGAATATTTTCCCAGCCATGCATCATGGCAGGTAGAAAAATTCAGTTTGGGGATTGGTTCAAGCCCCATACCCCGGATCTTTTCCAGCTCTTTATGTAACCTTTCGGTAGACCAGGCATTCCGGACAGCAATTTCCGGGTGGCTTTTATACACTATCGCATCCCCAAGATCCATTACCACCATGTTCATACCCACATCAACCATTTTCTCAAGGATATCGTTCCAAACCGAATCATCGAAGGGAAGGACCGGAGATTTTTCTTTCCACATATTCATGCTGATATGCAGCAGACAAGCCCATATCTTTTCAGTGTTCCCATCTTGCTTTTTCATTGGCGGTAGATGCTGTTTTGACACAAGGCTGCCAGGTATCATACCCAGGAGCCCGGCTGCCGAAATCTGTCTTAAAAAATAACGTCGATTGCTCATACTTGGATGTTAATTTAGATACTTATATAAAACCTGATCAATGACCTGAATCTGGCAGTATGCAGTTGGAGTTTTTACCGGCAACGGTCTTGTAGACCGGACCATCACAAGGCATCTGCACAACTACATCCACACTGTCCTTACCGGGAATTCCAAAAAGGGCTTCCGGAATACCCCCGCTACTGTAAGCCCTTGATACGGTTATGTATTGCATTCCCAGAAATCCATCCATCTGTCCTGACATTCCCTTTTTGTAGATCTTCACAATTGCTCCTATGCCTTTCCTGTTCCCTCCTCGTGGCAGGGAAATCCTTACCTTAAGGTAGTTATTATCCGGCGAAATATTCAGGAGCATGGGAGACAGGGTCAGGGAATCATAGGAACCAAAATAAATATCCATCTTCCCGTCCAGGTTAAAATCTGCTGAGGGTGCAGATACCCAGTAACCTAGAGATCCGGCACTGGCATCTTCAGGAATGGAGACCAGTTCAAGCTGAGGGACACCATCTCTCAGGCCTGTGTTGCGATAAATAAATATATCAGGGTTGCCAACAAGGATGTCAGGCCTTCCATCATTGTCATAATCCTGGATCTCGACATAAGGCTGCCTGGCACTGGCAGTAATGACACCCGATTCTTCTGATACATTTCTGAAAACCGGAAATCCTTCCAGGTTTTTCCCTTCATGGAGAAACACAGAAATCCTGTGCGGCAATTGACGAAAATGATCCCCCATCACCAGATCCAGGTCTCCGTCATTGTCCAGGTCCCCCATGTCTGCTCCGCAGGTCCATTCATAATTCCCATCAGCAGTAGATCCATTGTATGGCGGAGGGATAAATTCCTGATCCACTTTCCTGAATGTTCCATCCTTCCCGTTAATGAACATTGTACAGCTTTGGGCAAAAAAGAAATCTGGCCAGCTGTCGTCATTGATATCTGCCACTACCCCACCCAGTCCATTAAGATGAGTTCCTAGTCCCGCGTCAAGTGTAACATCCTCGAAAACAAGATCCCCGGTATTCCTCATAAGCCTCGAACGGCCAAGAGACTGGGGCCAGACAGCATCATCCTGCATCAGCAGGTCCAGCATCCCATCCCCGTCATAGTCCAGGACAAAAGGATTGCGCCCTGTCCACTCCCCTGTAAATCCGAGGTTGCTGGCAGCTGTGACATCCGTAAAATTGCCTTTGCCATCATTGCGATAAAGAAAATTACTCTGGGCCATTTCAGGTGCATGTCTGATCCCTTCCAGGTCATTGACATGCACCACTACCAGGTCATCATCACCATCCCCGTCGAAATCAGCAAAGGAGGCACCCGAATTCCGTGAACGTATTTCGACATCAGGATTGTCCTGCTTCCTGAAACCCTTACCTTTCTTGTTCAGCAGGATAAGGTTTGATTGAAGGCTATGGTTAGCGAATACTCCGAGGAAAAGATCCGGGTATTGGTCACCGTTGATATCCCCCCAGGCAGCGCCATGAATTGCTACACCAAGGATATGCTTAGCCAGTCCCATGGCAGGAGCAACATTTGAAAATCGGATGGGAGCATCTTTTGGGTCTCCGGGTTCCTGATGATCCTGTGAATGCAGATTGAATAGCGCTGACATGAACACTGCAAGGACGGCAGTGAATCTGGATAATTTGAAAACCATAGTTATGTTTTATTCTTAACAATCTGTGATAACCGGAATGCTTTTACCATTATTAACCCTGTCCTGGAATTCAGTTGGTGTAATACTCTTGATTTTTTTGAACTGCCTGTTGAAATTCGAGATATTTTCAAATCCACAATCATAGGCAATCTCAGAGATGGTCAAAAAACCGTCAGTAAGGAGCCTGCAGGCATAGCCGACCCTTATCTTCAGTAAATAGCTTTTAAAGGACATTCGGTATGTGGACTTAAAAGAAGCATAGAAGGCGGTATTGGACATGTTGGTGATTTCAAGAAGATCTTTGATCTCAATATGCTTCTGATAGTTTTGGAGAATAAAATCAAGTGCTTTACGCATCGGCTCATGGCCTTTAAGCATAACGGGTTCCAATGAAGTAGGACTGGAAAGGAAACGCTGATTCTCATAATCAGTGAGTGCCTGGAATATCATTAATAAACTGTATAAGCGTTCAGATGATCCCTGTTCCAGCATTTGGAGCATATGGTGTTTAATCCTGTTTTGGGATTCATTACTTATCACAATTCCCCGTAATGAATTAGCCAGAACGTTTTTGAGAATGAAATTTTCCGGTAAATCAAAGAATTTTTTCCCCAAAAAATGATATAAAAACTGTATCACGATGCCATCTCCCAAAAATCCTCCATCCTTTTTGAAATATTTTTGGTCACAAAGCCACTCATGGGGAAGATTTGGACCAATGAGGACCAGATCATTTTCTTTAAACCGGTCGATATGATCTCCAACCATTCTTCTGCCCCGGCCCTTCCTTATCAGGACAAGCTCGTACTCCGGGTGGTAATGCCATCTTGTGAAAGGATTTCTTTCATGGTACAAAATAAATGAAGAGGTAGGTTCTTGAAGCAATCTGATCTCCTTTACTTTCATATCAATAAACCTGGCATTTCAAACTATATCCTGCAAGCCTAATATAACGAATTATGGGTAGTATAACAATTAACAAAAAAATCCAGTGCAATTTTTACGGCGATTCTGTGAAAATTATAACGGAAGGCCCGAACTCAGAGAAAACATATCAAAAATGTAAAATGGGGCAACCCCTGACAATGTAATGGTAACCGTAGCTGCCATTGAGGCGAACGCGGATATGGTTGTGGCTGACAGCATAGAACAATGTTTGGCCAGGGGTGAGATCTATAAGGCCATCCCAGCCGGTGATCTTAAAAAAGAAGGCCTTATCGAGCTTGGAAATATTATCGGCGGCAAAGATAAAGGCAGGATTTCTGATCAACAGACCACGGTTACAGACCTGACCGGGGTGGCTGTCCAGGACATCAATATCGCCTCGCTGTATTCAGGGCATTTACCTCTTAAAAACCAAACAGGATAGGGGTTCAGATTTTGATTAATGCATTTCAGTTTCACAAACCCCAATGCCGTTCACATAGTAGTTAAACTGCACATTCGGATGGCCGGCGAGCAGGGACATAGGAACGGCCGAATCCATGATCTTTTTACTGATCATGAAAGCGGTTAATCTCTGTCCGAAGGGGTTATCATGTGTACCTGCCTGCCAGATGGATACCTTTTCGGCCTTCCATGTTTCCTGTGGACCCACAGTGATGGCCTGGGTCGGAATATTTGTCACTACTCCCCCTCCGCTGGTCCTGGCATTCTGCATACAGGTTACGGGATGGAGATCCACTATCCTGGTACTCATCTTACGGTATTCCTCAGGAGAAGGTGGTTCATCAGCATAAGCTCCCTCCCGTTTCAGGGGATCATTGAAAGCCCAGTGTTTAATATCTCCCTGACCACCCTGCATCACCATACAACGGACACCTTCATCATAGCTTTTGCTGTAAATGCTGGTGTCGGCCTTTGGAAAATGCAGATTTTCTTCAGGCATTCTCAATTTCGGATTTATCCTTTCAAAACAAAGGTCCCGGTCGGCTTTCTCAAAGGAAAGAGGATGGGATGCATCCAGCTCTTTGCCATCCATGTACCATTCATCCATCCCCCAAAAATGGGCATTGGAAAGATCGAGTTCCAGTTCATTTACCAGCCTGGCTACCAGTGGGAGCTGTTCTGTGGGACCAATGGGTCCGCAAATCCCGGTAGGATTATCTGGGGTTGCCTGCTTCCAGGTGGTAATGTATTCCAGGGCTTCAGCCAGGTAAAAATCTTCCAGGGTATCATAAAACACGACCTTAAATCCGGGTCTTGAAAGCTGTTCCAGATCCTTGGCACTTAAACTGGCCACATCCTTCAGGAGGGCATCATCAAGGGTGGTAAAATCCCACCAGTCTTCTGCGAGCATACTTCTTTTTCTTGGCATGACAATTATTTATTTTTTGGTTAACATATCTTATTCAACTATTACCAGTTCTCCTAATACCTCACGGAGAATATTTGTTTGAGGAAAACCATGTCCGAGATGCTGGTTAAATCCTTCGGCATACTGTACACCGATCTCCTTGCCACGCATCTCCCCGCCCCGTTTCATGGACATTATGTATTCATCCATCTTGTGGTGAGACATAAGCCAGTTCCGCTGGCTGGCATGGCATGCAAGCATTTCTTCCTTGGTCTTGATAACTTCGGAAATATCCACCTTTATGGACATTGGGAGAATCTTGCCAAAACGATCCTTTCCTTCCATAGCGTCGCCATAATAGAGGTGGGGGACATGTTCACCTGGTGGTTCATCGACTTCCATGTTCTTCATCCCCGCTGCGAAACAGGCAGTCTGAACGATTCTGCTGCTCATCTCATGATCCACCATATAGCATTGAGGGCTATGTGTAAATACCAGGTCCGGCTTAACCCTCCGGATCAAACCAGTCGTCCGGTTCAGAGAATCCCGGTTGTATAAAATATATACATCCTCCAATTCCAGGCAATGATAGGTACCCTGCAAAATCTCCGCAGCCCTGGCGGATTCTGCCTTCCTGATCCTGCTGATCTCCTCCCGGGTATGTTCCGCAGTTCCTTTGTCCCCCGGGGCCAGGCTCGCTATATGAATGTCCCAGCCCTTTTCAGACAGATGTGCAAATGTACCGGTGCATAGAAATTCTGCATCATCCGGGTGTGCGAATATACCCAATACCGTTTTGTTCATTTTGTTCTCTTAGCTTATTTGAATGGCTTTCCATGTTTTTGCAGACTCATAGCAGGCCGCCAGAATCTTTTGGTTGCGGACACCTATAGCTGCACTGTTAAGAGGCTTCCTGCCCTCAAGGATAGCATTACTGAATTCCACGATCTCTGCCATATAGGTATTTACCGGTTCGGGACTGATGTTTAAAACATCTCCATCAGCTCTTTCCTGTTGTGCATCGTATCCGGCCGGAGCATTTTGAAGGGTGGCTTTCATTTCCCCTGCAGGTCCCTGGCCAATAGTCATATCAGCAAGGATGCTACCCTGTGAACCGTAGAGCTCAAGGCTGTTTCTAACGGAGTTATCAGGAACATTGAAAAGGTTGTCAACCGTTGCTATGGCCCCGTTCTTAAAGTAGAGCATGGCCACAGCGCTGTCTTCAGATTTATAGCCATGTACCTGGGTATTGGTAAAACAGCTAACCCGGTCAATCTCACCGAAAAACATTTCCAGCAGGTCAATGCAATGGCTGCCCATGTCCATGAGTGAGCCTCCTCCACCCAACTCGGGATCCTGCCTCCAGGCTCCATCCATAGGGGGATACCAGCAGGAAAGCTGTCCCCTTGCATAAACGGGTTTCCCGATGGCACCCTGTGCTATAAGTTTCAGGGCTTCCTTGTGCTGCTCAACAAACCTCATCATAAGGGCAGTGCCAAGAAGTACTTCTGCTGATTCACATGCACTTGCCATTTCTTCAGCTTCCTCAACATCGAGACCGAGAGGTTTTTCGCAAAGTATATGCTTCCCGGCTCTGGCACAGGCTACCACATGCTCCAGATGCTTGTTCACAGGTGAGGCTATGTATACAGCATCAATATCACTATCAAGGAGTTCTTCAATACTATTGGCAGCCGTGACGCCGATCTCATCAGCAACTTCTTTGTTTACGACCGGATTCAGATCATATACTACCTGCAGGTCTGCATTTTCTGCAGGCACGATTCCCTCTGGGATGGTTCTTCTCCTGGCGATACCACCTGAGCCTATAACCCCCCATTTAATCTTTTTACTATCCATATGCTATAAAATTATTTTGAGTATGCTAGTATAACCTTTCTAATGGCATCACCAATCTGTTCGCAATCCTCTTCCGTGAAGGTGGGGAAAGCAAAACAGGTAAAGGTATGGTCCTCATGCCATTTGGCATTGGGTACATCAACCTTTGAATAATCCACTGATGAAGGATTGGTAAATTCTTTCGAAACGAAAGGGAACCCACTGTTACCAAATGCATTGTGCTGCTGGAAGGCTCCTTCTGAATGGCATTGTGGCCAGAATACCTTCCATACCGGTGCGCCTTCAGCGGTAACTGCTTCCACAAACTCCCTGATATCACAGTTCATATTCTCAACATCAAGGGTGAAAGCCATAACAAACCAGCCGTTCCTTCTCTCATCCGTATCAATCGGAGTAAACAATACCTGTGGCATGTCCTTGATCTTGTCAATGATAATATGTGCATTTTTACGCCTGGTTGGCATATTCCAGTCATCAATGCGTTCCAGCTCAGCCAGTCCGATGGCAGACTGCATTTCTGTCATTCTGTAATTCCATCCTACCATATTATGGATATAAGGTAGTTTCTGCTCTAGCTCAAGCAGACTGATGCGCTGTTTCACATCATAGCCATGATCTCTGAAACTCCTGGCAATCCAGGCAAAATCTTCATTATCCGTGGTAACCATTCCACCTTCCCCTCCTGTTGTGAATGTTTTGTTTTGGCAAAAACTACAGCCGGCTATATCACCAAGTGTACCTGTTTTTTTCCCATTGAAGGAACCGCCGTACGCTTCGGCATTGTCTTCAATAACAAAGAGATTGTGTTTTTTAGCAAATCTATTGACCTTGTCCATATCGCATACATTACCATAAAGGTGCACGGGCATGATGGCTTTGGTACGTTCATTAACGAGTTTCTCTGCCGACTCAACACTGATGCAATGGTCATCCTTGTTCACATCTGCAAAACGGGGAATGGCACCGGCCTGGACTACAGAAAAACTGGAGGCAATGAAAGTATAGCTTGGTACGATCACCTCATCACCCGGTCCTATACCCAAGGATACCAGTCCCACATGAAGCGCAGCCGTACCGGTAGCCACACTGATGGCATACTTGCTACCCTGCCATTCGGCAAACTTTTTCTCAAATTCCATTCCCCTGGGACCCGTCCAGTAATTTACCTTACCGGAATCCAGCACATCCTGTACAGCCTTTTTGGCTTTTTCATCGAAATTTGGCCAGCCTACCAATGCATTAGTCACTGCTTTCTGGCCACCTTTAATTGCTAATTTTTCAGACATAATTTATTCGAATTTTTATCGTGATTTGAAATTGAATTCTTTGAACCTCCAATGTTTTCTATAATCATGTTCAAATACAAAATTAATCTTATAAGCACAGCCTCCATAGTACTTTTCTACGGTTTCCTGATATTTAAAGTCTTAATATTGCTGCCCGGGCATTTCATAGGTTAATACTAATCATTCACTTGATTGTATTAATACCCCCCCTTCATGGAGCTGAGTAAGGATGATGCCGACCAGAGGAGTGCTGCCTGTCCGTGTGGATCTCCGGTCAGCCGGGGACGGTTCAGGTACCATTCACGGTCACCATAGCTTGTGCCGGCACAAACGTCCATGATCCTCCATTCCTCATCAATGTATTTCGATAAACCCTGCCAACCTTTCTCCACAGTATTGATATATGGTGTTGAAGGCAACAGGCCATACCTGATCCCCTCAATCATGGAAAACAAAAACATGCAGGTGCAGGATGACTCGGGCCAGCTTTCCTGATCATCGATTAGCTGATACCACATGCCTTCAGGACCCTGATATTTCACCAGGGCTTCCATCATCCTGTAATAATATGATAATACAAGATCTCGCTTCGGATGATCTACCGGCATAACATTCAGGAGTTCAACATAAGCAGCTGCACACCAACCGTTACCCCTTCCCCAGAAATGGGGAGCCTGTTCTACATTGTGGTAGAAAAGCCCTTCCTCCTGCATGAATTCTTCAGAATAAAACAATACCTGCTGAACAGCCCTATCAAGGTAAGTATCATCATCTGTACATGCATATGCCAGTGATTGCATGGCCGTGGCACCATATATATCATCGATATACATCCGGGAAGTGTAGGCTGGCATGCCGTTCTCATTCGGGTTAAAGAATTGTTCCTCAGCCATCTCTATCCCTCTCTTCAGGTAAGCTGGATTTTCTGTTTGCCTGTAGAGTTCCAGCGGAACAAAACCAAACCACTGATGGGGTGGATAGTCCCTTGCATTGTCCCTGTGCGGATTGACACCTTCGAGCAACTCTGGTTTAAACACTCTTTCGACCACCTCCCTCAGTGAATCCTTCCCGGTTGCAGCAGCGACTTTCAAAATTCCATAGGCTGCGCACATATTATGATAACCCATGCCATCCAGATTATTATCAAGGGACCATATAGCTGATTTCAGGGCTACTTCTTCAATTTCGTCCAGGTCAGCTTGTTTATTTCCAGAACAGGCAGAAACAGTGGCCAGGATAATCAAAATCAACCAGGTTGTAGTTTTTTTCATAATTCATCTTGTAACTGATAGATATGTCACGAAAAGCTTATAGCAGCACCTGCATGTGCATTCCTTCTCCGTAGCGCCAGTGTATAAAGAATGGTTGAATCTTCTTTCAATGCTGACCGGGAGACAATGTCAAAATCCTGAGAATCAAAACTGGTTTCATGCTGGGTCCTGAATTTTACAGTAAGCCCATTCATGGCCTTTTCAGTACCCAGATTATTGGCCTCTGAAAAATCCAGTTCGATTTTATTTTCTTCAATCCTGATCCCTGTGGTGATATGATGTATAAGTTGTTTCTGAAAATGTTCTGAGTTTTGGGCAAGCAGGGTTTCAAGCCTGTCATTATATGGTTTCAGAAGGGTTACCCAGCCCTGGACGATTTCCGTATTTCGTTCCGGGTTTTCATGAAGAAGATTTGGCCAATGCATCCCGCATGTGGGTCCCAGTATCTCACCCTCGGGAAGGGTGCCAATTACGTTCCAGTCTAGCAAGTCATTTCCCCTGTCTATCGTCAGGACACCAGCATCCAATCCGAATACACCATTTTTTACTTTATCAACATTTTGCATTTTGTAAAACGGGGTGTTTATATAATTAATGCCATGTCTGCTAAGCAACTCGGCCAGGCTAATATGATTCTCACCTGTGGTTCCATAGCCATGGTTAAAGGCTGTGGGAACAAAAGACCCTGGAAAGGAGCCCAACCTGTTCTGCTGCATTATCTTCTGGTAATAGTCCAGGTGTTTAAGGATATGCTCTGCCGGACGCATTGTTCCATCTGAAGTAGCCCATTCTGCCCTGGTCAATTTGCCCCCTAACCAGTATTCATGCCCTATACCGTGAACAGTAAACTCGAAATGGTCAGGGTTATTGCAGATCAGATCTGCTGCTTCATCAAGCCATGGACCAAGCCACTTGCCATTGTCCCAGTTGGTCCCCATCCACGTACTCTCTGGCAGGTCACGAAGAACATTTTCCCTGTCCCATTCGCACAAAACCATGGCCGCCTGGGGGCATATTCCAAGGGACCTGCCAAGCTCGATGATGGCATTATAATCAGCGATCGTATGGTGGCGGCTAATACCTGTACGGAAAGGTTCCTGTTGTGCGCTTCCATCCCTGCCTGACCACCAGCCCACATCGTCAATAACCACCTGGATGGGTCTGGGAATGCAAACAGCATCACCTGATCGTGAAGAAATACCTGATATGGTCACGGCTGAGAGTTTATTTCCTGTTAGCCCCAGGCCAAACGTCGCAGCTATACCCGTAAGGGTTCTGATAAATCTTCGCCGGCCATATGGCATATTTTTTTGTCCTTTCAATAGCATACATTTCTTTCCAGAAATATACAAATCGAATTAAAAGTACTAAATCAATATTTAAGATCACAGGCAGGTAATATACAATCCTTGCATTATTTGTATTTTGTACCTGAGAACAAATTAAATCCCATTCACTGCACAGTGATATTGAATAAAAAAATGAAAGGAAAAGAACGGTTCAAAAAAGTATTTCAGGGTGAAATGCCTGACAGAGTACCCGTAACTCTTTTTATTGTTGAACAGGGACATTTTATCACCCAAATCTACCCTGATATTGATCCGTCTGACTACAAAACGATGCAATTAAAAATAGTTGAATTTCAGAAAGAACTAGGTTGTGATGTTTTTATCCGTTTGGTTTTTGGAATCAATAATCCCATTTCTATACATTATGGAGGATTAAAAACAGATGTACAGTCAGAGAACTGGGAGGTAAAAACAAGCAGATCGAATAATGGAAACACCACCATCTATCATTCTGAAATAAGAACACCGGAAGGGTGCTTGACGCAGGATTTTTCCACTTTTGAATTGCGCCCGGGAACATTTATTTATTCATGCACAGATGCTCCAATTAAAACGCAAAAAGACCTAGACCTGGCCATTAAATATGAACCAAAAATGGATCCTGCTTACCCCAATCAAATCAAAGAATGGTTAAAGGATATTGAAGAAGCAGTTGGAGATGATGGAATTATTGGCTCATGGTCACCCCACGGCCCATTCAATAATGCTTCCATGTTAATTAATCAGAAAGATTTATACAGTCTTTTTCTTGCTGATTTTGATTTCTATGACAGGCTGATGAATTTTGCCATGCATAGAGTATTGCCTTATGCAAGGGCCATAGAGGAAGCGGGTTTTGATGTTCAATGCGTTGGCGGGAATGTTCCTGGAGGCTTTTTAGGAAAGGATATATATGAAAACTATATCCTACCATATGAAAGAAGATACATAGATATTTTACAGCGAAAAGGAACTCCGGCAATGTATCACAACTGCGGAGAAATCATGAACCTCATATCTTCTTATAAAAAGCTTGGAGTAAAAATAGTTGAGCCTTTTTCTCCTCCCCCACTGGGTGATGCGGATCTGAAAAAGGCCAAAGAAATGGTTGGGAAGGATTATGTTATATTGGGCGGGGTGGATCAGGTAAATGTTTTACAAAAAGGAACGCCCCGCCAAATCAGTGAGCAAACACGCAGAACAATGAATATTGGAAAGCCCGGAGGGAACTTTATTATTCAGTCTGCTGATTTTCTGGAATACGGAACCCCTGTAAAAAATGTTCGATCTTTTGTCAATACTGCCATTGAAGAAGCATGGTACTAAACCAAACAAATTAATAACTTGAATAATATACTTAACTATCTTTAAGGGATAGAGAAATAATCTATTAACACATCAAAAAATGAAAAAATTGATTCTGTCATTTTTTCTGCTTGGTTCAGCCATCCCGGGATTCGGACAGCAGGAACTATCCGTGGAGCAATCGGCGAGACTGATTGCAGATCAGGTTATCACAGATAACAAAAGGGGATTTATTGATAAAGAAACAGGGCAGGTATATGCCCGGACTAACCCCTTGCAAAAGGGCCTGGATGTTCAGCTTCTTCACCGGTATTCTCACTTTTATTATCACAATGGTGTGATCAATATTGCCATGGCAGATCTGGGCGATGTGCTGAATGATCAGAAGTACATTGATTACACGATTAATACGGTTGATTTCATCTTTGAAAACGCCGGTTATTTCGAAGAAGGGGCGGAAAAGGTAAATAAATGGCATGCTCCCTTCGGACAGTTCTTTATACGGGAGGAACTGGATGATTGCGGAGCCATGGGCGCAAGCATCATGGATGCCTATTTTCACAGGAAAAATAAAACTTACACTCCCTACCTGGAAAAGGCTGCCGGGTTTATCATGGAAGAGATGAGCAGGCTGGAAGATGGCACATTTGCCCGGAACAGGCCTGTTCCAATGACCATTTGGGCAGATGACCTGTACATGAGTGTTCCCTTCCTTGCACGAATGGGAAAATTTAGTGGTGAAAGGAAATATTTCGATGAGGCTGTCCGGCAGGTCAAAAAATTCGACGCCTATCTCTGGGACGAAACTACCAACCTGTATTTCCATTGCTGGCACAGTGATGAAAAGAGCAACGGAATTGCCAGGTGGGGAAGGGCCAATGGATGGGTATTGATGGCAAAGGTGGAACTGTTGAAGATTCTGCCAGATGATCATCCTGAAAGAGATGTAGTCATTCAGAGCCTGGCAAGACAAATCAAGGGAGTGGCCCGGTACCAGAGCGTTTCGGGCCTATGGCACCAGCTGCTGGACAAGGAAGATTCTTTTCTTGAAACTTCCTGCACCGCCATGTTCAGTTGTGGCACAGCCTATGCGGTAAACCAGGGATTTATTCCGGAACGGTACATAGAAATAGCCTTCAAAGGATGGGAAGGGATTACCGATAGGATACATACCTACAACAAGGTTTCCGTTGCCGGTATATGCAGTGGGACAGGTATTGGGTATAACCTTGCGTATTATTATAACCGGGAAACCAATCCAAATGATGTGGGATTCGGTACCGTGATCTCCGCAGCTGCCGAAATCATCCGTTACCAATCCCGAAAAGAGAAGTGAGAATACCCGCTGATGGAAGGAAGATACTAATCGTTTCAAACATGATGTTTATATTCATTTTTTTAAGATATGGAACCGGAACAATATGCTGAATATATTATCTTGTAAATTCTCATGTTTGAATTTTAAACAAAAAATCAACAATTATGAAATATAGTGGTAAATTATTGATCCTGGCAGGAGTTCTTGGAATCTTCGCCATACAATCATGCAATGTCGAATCACCAAATGCCAAAGGCGGATTAATGGTTGGCATTGCTGAAGTGAACTACACACCTGACGTCGGACTGGATATTGTCGGCAACTACCGGGGAGATGATTATGCTTCCAGGGGCATACACGATTCCCTCTATGCACGGGCTTTTGTTGCCAGGGGCGAAAACGGCGTTGAAGCTGCAGTCCTTACCGTTGATATTGCGGTCTTTAATAAAGAGACGACAAATTATATGAGGGAGTATATTGAATCAAAGACCGGAATTGAGAAAAACAACATCATGATCCTTGCCACCCATACCCATAGCGGTCCCAAGTCAGACCTGTCAGCGCCCAAGGCCAAGGAATATCTCCTGAAGGCAGCGGATGCCGTTGTCAGGGCCCATGAAAACCTGGCCCCATCCGTTCTATATGCAGGTCGCAGCAAAGAAGACAGGATCTCCCATAACCGCCGGCTAAAAGCCAAAGATGGTACAACTCATATGACCTGGGAAGGTATGGATCCGGATCTGATTGAGGGTTCCTGGGGGACAAAAGATCCTGAGGTAATTACTTTTACCATAAACCAGGATGGTAAAGATATTGGTTCCATTGTCAATTTCGGTTGTCACGTAACCACCCTGACCGGCAGCAACTGGTTATGGTCAGCCGATTTTCCCGGCTACATGGTAGAATGCATCAGAAAAGTCAAAGGTGAGGATTATCTCCCATTGTTTTTCAACGGGCCATGTGGTAATGTCACACAAATTGACAATGAGGTTGGATTCCTGGATACTTACCAGGAAGCGCAGCGAATCGGATACCTGTTAGGCGTAGGTGCCCTTGAGGCCATCCAAAACCAAAGGCCGGTTGAAGGCGGAGATGTTCTTGTTTCTCAGGAGTTTGTACCGCTGAAAAGGATTACCATTACAAATGAGCAGCTTGCCTGGGCCGAGAAAGTTATGGAAAGGGTCGCAAGGGAAGGCATGCCGCCCATTCAGCAGGATGGCATTCCAGATGAAATGTATGCCCAGAACTGGATAAAAATGCGCGAGATTCAGGATCAGGTAGACAGCCTTGAGCTCCAGGTTATCCGTGTCGGAGAATTGGCATTTGTGGGACTGACAGGGGAACCTTTCAATGAGTTCGGTGTGGATATCAAGGCAAAATCACCCTCTCCGTTCACCATGGTTATGGGAAATGCCAATGACCGTACCAGGTATTTCCCGACCAGGGTATCTTTTACACAGGGACCCGAAGGATATACTCCTTATATTACAGGATATGAGACAAATCCCGGATCGACCATATATGAGATCGGTGCGGGGGAGACCATGGCTGCGGCCGCAGTCAAACAACTTGAGGACCTGTTTTAATATGGCTGATATGATAAGTAAAATAAAATGGGACGATGTCCCCACCGAAGAGGTAACACCGGATATGCATCGCAAGATCATCTCAGGTGAGAAACTGATGCTTGCCCGAATGAAATTCAAGGATGGCTTCGTGGTTCCACTGCATACACATGAAAATGAACAAATTACTTCTGTCTACTCTGGAACCATCCGCTTCTGGTTCGGGGAAAATAAGGAGGAGGAATTGGATGTAAATGCAGGGGAAATTGTGGTCATCCCCCCGAATCTGCCGCATGAGGCCCTGATGGTAGGAGATGTTGAGGAAATGGACAGCTGGGCACCTCCCCGGCAGGACTGGCTGGACGGTACGGACACTTACCTGAGGAAAGGATAAGATGGAACTGGGTCTGACCAACAAGGTAGCCTTCGTAGCAGCATCCGGACAGGGACTTGGCAAAGCCGTGGCCCTGGAAATGGCCAGTTACATTACAGGATTATCCATCGCAGTAGATGGAGGATGGATCAAAAATATTCTATAAGACAAATTTTGGAAAGATCAATGAAAAATTAACCTCATGATCAGTAAAAATAACTTATTGATTAAAAAGGATAATATTCCCGTGAAGGCAAGGTTCCCGGCCATTGATGCACACAATCATATGTGGGACAAGCAGGACCTTGGGCTGGTTGTACAAACCATGGATACAACCGGAATAGCCTGTTATTGCGATCTGACGGGAAATGCAAACATCCGTCTGGCTGAGGGGGGATATACGGTTGAAACATCATCCATTGCGGATTTCTTCAAAAGGTCCGAAGGCAAATGGCCGGGAAGATTTTACTGTTTTACGATGGCAGGTTTTGCCAGAAACACAAATGCCCCTTTGTTTAATGACTGTGACAGGTTCGTGTCAGAGTGCATTGAAGCCTTGCACAGGGATGTGGAATTGGGTGCCCGGGGACTTAAAGTCCTGAAAGAGCTTGGACTACGATACCGGGACGGGAAGGGGAACCTTATCAATGTCGATGATGATCGCCTTTCACCCATCTGGGAAGCCGCTGGCAGATTAAATATCCCCGTCCTGATCCACCAGGCAGATCCATCCGGCTTTTTTGAACCGGCCAGACCTGAAAATGAACATTATGATTCCCTTCGAAAGTATCCAGACTGGAATTTTTCCGGCCCTGAATTTCCCAAAAAGGAATTTTTACTAAAACGGAGAGACAAGCTGATCAAGCAGCATCCGGGAACCGTCTTCATTCTGCCCCATGTGGCCAACGCGGCAGAAAACCTTCCTTATGTCTCAAAGCTGCTTGAAAAGAATCCCAACGTATACATAGATTTCTCTGCACGGCTGGATGAGATCGGCAGGCAACCATACACCACGAGGGAATTATTCATCAAGCACCAGGACAGGATACTTTTTGGAACCGATATGCCGGCAAATCTGGACTCCTCAGTAAAGATGTACCGAACCTACTTCCGTTACCTCGAATCTTATGATGAAGCCTTCTATGCTCCGGATTATGATGGAACCTTCAGCAGGGCAAGATGGCCCATCCATGGCATCGGTCTGCCGGATGATGTTCTCAGAAAGATATATTACCAGAACATCCTGAAAATAATACCCTCAATCTCAGATCTATATGAAATGAATAAAAATTCCTTTTGACATCTTACATACCACTGAGGTCAAATTCTTCTCCGATGATCCCCCAGTATTTCATCATATAGATATCCTTGGTGTTCCAGTAACCGTATTTGCCTTGCATGGCTTTTTTGAATTCAGCCAGTAGTTCGAGCGACGCCTCTTTGTCTTTTTCTGTTGCACCCATGTAGACAGCTGCTTTCTCCACCCACTGAAGTCCATCCCTGAAAAAACTTATTCGTAAAGCAGTTTTCTCACAAGCGGCAGCCTGATCAGCTTCATCAAGTATCTGTCGGGCTTCGTCCAATATTTCATCCGTATATATATAGGGCAGCGTCTTCCAGTGACCACGCAATGGGTGTTGAGGTCCGCCAAAATGTTCTCTGCAAACCGTCTCGTAGATCCCGTCCGGGTCCTGCGAAAGCATGCCCCCGGCGGGAATATTGTAGGCAACCTCTTTGTGGTAATCTTCCCAGTACTGAAGGTATTTTCTGATGTAAGGTGAAGCGTAACCAAAGGATTCGCAGTATTCACTGATGATGGACTCAGTATCCAGATCGGGACGTGCCACCAATCTTGCCACCAGGTAAAAATAGGGACCCTGTGTAGGCCAGTATTCCATCATGGTATCCATATACAACATGACCATTCCTGCTTCCCTGGCTCTTTCAATATAGCATCCAACCTGCCTGAGCGGAAGATTGGGTCCACAGGCTCCCATATGCCACCAGTTGGGCCTGAGGCCAATCTCCCCTGCACCGGCTTTCTGCCAGGATTCCCAGAACGAGAAATCCATGCCGTGAACAATTACTCCGACAATCCCTTCCTCCAGCTTCAGCGTCTTCGGCGGATTACGGTAAGCCGAATAGAAATAAACTCCGATTTTCACATTCGGATTCTTTTCCCGCATCCTGGTAATCAGCTGGTTCCAGAACCAAACATAGCGATCGGTAAGAACAACATGACCCGGCCGGTTCCATATCTCTTCCCTGCTATAAACCACTCCTCCATATTCAAGGTCCAGGTCCCTGCAACCATCGCAGGTACAAAAACCATTCCCGTCGTTGGGTGTGACATCCCAGAAATCGGGCATGCCGGCTGCTTCCCAATCCCTGATAATCTGCCCGGCTACATCCGGATTACTGATGCACAGCTTAAAGCGGTCTTCCCGGTTGTTGTAAAGCGCCGCAATACCATCCGTGTTTTTAGCAAGGTATTCGGGATGGCTTTTCTCAAATCTATTGAACCAGTTCCCGTTATCCTGGCCTTCCCGGTATGAATGCCGGAACTTATATGGAATTCGAAGTCCGGATACCTGATGATGGGCCACCCACTGCAGCAGTTCCGGTCCCGGATCAATCAGGTTAAAAGTCCTGCGTCCGATGGGTTGCTGGAACCTGATATCCAGCCTAGGAAATTGTATATCCTGTTGTTCTGGTGTATAAGTACCAAGTTCCCCCGGCCAAAGCCACCTGACTCCAACATACCGGTCTAGCAAATAGGAAAATGCCCAGGAAGTAACCCTTGAATCAAGTTCTTTGGTTGAATTGGTGATCTTCTGATCCTCTCCTGAATTTATGATATCCTTGGCCAACACGATGATGTCATTGCCCTTTGAGGTGATTTGAAACTCTTCGGGCAGCAGGTTTTCACCAGTATATCCAAGGGTGGATGTCAGCGCCGAGGGGCCAAGAATAATCCGTACATATTTGCCCGGGACACCTTCCAGTTCATCTTCGGATACCAACTCAATGTTTGCACCACTGACCTTTTTAATGCTTGTCCGAAAATCATCCAGGGCAATCTGTTGAAGTTGACCCAGATCCCGTGGAACAACCAGGACAGCATTGGATTTACCGTCCTGGACAATGAAATGCTCACCTTCCTGTCTTGAACAGGATACAAGGAGGCTGATCATGATGGACCAATAGAAGATCCCGTTGATCGCCCCTTTTTTGAAGCTGGATTTTCTTAGCATAATCTTACATTTTGCGGATCACTCTATGGATTTGGCCATGCGGAAACCAATATAGTCACTGTCACCAGGACCGGTGCCACTGCTGCTGGGAGGAAGATACCAGCTCCTGAAAGCACAGGAGACTTTAGGGTCATCCCAGCAACCACCTTTAACCACATGGTATTTACCAGTATAATCAAAGGTTTTTGTAGCCCCGGGGTATGATTTCGCCCATCCGGCAGTCCACTCATAGGCATTGCCTATCATATCCAAACAGCCATATGGACTGGCGCCCTCCGGATAGCTTCCTACCGGGGCACTCTGGTTCACCTTAAAACCTCCGCCTGCCGGGTTGTGGTCAAGGGGATTATTGCTCTTCTCAGGATCCCAGGTATCTCCATAGGGATAAAGGTTTGACCGAGAACCGGTCCACCTGGCAGCCTTCTCATATTCCGCCTCTGTAGGCAGTCTGCCACCCGCCCATTTACAATAAGCTTCGGCTTCGTAGTAGGTAACCCCTATAACGGGATGGTTTTCGGTCTGAATAAACCGGGGGTGGCCATAATTATGTCCTATCCACTCCTGTTCCTCCTCCCAATGGTCCGGAGCATTCCTTTTCACTTCTTGTTCAGGCCGCTCAGCATATTTTACCCTTCCATACATACCTGCATGCACAATGACATCCCCCTGGCTCCATACCCAGCCTTCCGGGGACCAGTATTGCGGGTTTTCATATCCCCCCGCATCAATAAATTTGCGGTATTCCCCCCGGGTTACCTCGTATTTGCCGATTTGATAGGCAGGAAGATAAACCGGATGGGCCGGTGTTTCTTCCCAGCTGCCACTGTCATTGCCCATGATAAACCATCCGGAGGGAATGCTTATCATCTCGCCCGGTTCTACCTGTGCGTTTACCCCTGCCTGAAAGAACAGTATGAAACAAACTACAGCTAAAAATCCTTTACGTTTATTTTTATTTTTCACGGCTTATAATTTATTTTTTAATGACAAACATCCGGTTTCTTTTTACAGAAGTAGCCTTGTATACCGTTCCTCCGCATGGCATACTCACACGCACATCGACCTTCTTGTTATTGGGAAGTCCGAAATAAGCAATGGCCTCATATCCGCTGCTGTATCCATTAGAAACGGTAATGATTCGGCTGGCAATAAGTCCCTCAGCCTTGCCCAGCATCCCCTTTTGATAGATATCAACACGGGCATCAATGCCATTGCGGTTGGGAGCATTTTCCAGTTCAAGTTTTACAGCAAGGTAATTGCCGGCCCCTGGTGTAACATTTTTCAACAGGGGCGAGACGAAGGCAGGTTCCCATTCTGGAGCGATTATATCAAGCCTTCCATCACGGTCATAATCCGCCAGGGGACCAGCCGCCCAGTATCCAATCCCTCCGTCAAAGCCAGATGACAAAGGTCTTTCAAAACGAGGTATTCCGTCAGAGGCTCCAAGGTTCCGGTAAACAAAAGCATCACAACTGGTGGCTAAAATATCCACCCAGCCATCATTATCCAGGTCCTGCAGCTGTAAATGGGGAGTCCTGGTAGGTGGTGGTGGAACCCCTGCCTCTAAGGTGATATTTCGAAGCACAGGATCCCCATTTCCATCATTGCCTTCATTCAGGAATACGTACATTGACCGCTCAATGGACTCACCAAGTGGAAAATGATCACTCATGACCATGTCCATATCCCCGTCATTATCCAGGTCACCAATATCTGCTCCACAGGTCCAGAACCCACCAGATGAGCTTCCTGGCATCATGTATTCGGGTTTTATCATGTTGTACTGCTTTTCCCGGAATGTACCATCCCCGTTATTAATGAACATTCTGCAGCTGTGGGCAAAAAATACATCCGGCCAAAGGTCTCCGTTAATATCACCTACCCAGCCTCCGATGCCCCAGAAACCTTTCCGGTAACCACTGGGAAAACCGGCAGCAGCAGTGGCATCCCTGAATACCAGGTTACCGGTATTTTTCATCAGCCTGGAATGCCCGCCCGAAACATCATCTCGCACGTAATCTTCCTGCATGAAAATGTCCAGCAGCCCATCTCCGTCATAATCAAAAACAAAAGTATTCCTTCCTGTGAAAGGCCATCCAAAATCCAGTCCTGAATTTTTTGTTACATCGGTGAAGGATCCGTTACCATCATTTTCAAACAGGAAGTTCCCTGTCCTGTACTGTTCTTTCTGGCCTTCATAAGAATTATGAGATACCACCAGGTCCAGATCCCCGTCATTATCGAAATCTGCAAAGGCTGCTCCGGAATTCCTGCCATACTGGTTAATGGGACTGTCCAAAACCTCAGTAAAGGTGCCGTCACCATTATTGAGCAAAAGCTTATCCGGTTCCGGTTTTGCCGGATGTCCACGTTTGGCATAACTGGTATCTGGTCGTCCACTGAAAGTACCGTAAAACAGGTCAGGATAGCCATTGCCATCCACATCCCCCCAGGCAGCTCCATGTCCCTTCATACCCTTCAGGGGTTCTATTAATCCAGCCTTTTCTGTCACGTCTTCAAAACGGATCTGTGAATGTAAGGAGAGTGGTAGCAGGTAAATCAGGATCAGTAAGCTTGATATTTTTACCGTTACAACATCAATGTTATTTGAATTATGCATTTGTTCCCTATTCTTTAATGATATACAATTGATTCCGTTTAACTGAGGTAGCCGCATAAACCGGACCATCACAGGGCATGGTGACCAGGATATCCACCTTCCTGTCGTTGGGCAATCCGAAATGAGCGATGGCCTCATAGCCTGAGCTGTAGCCATTGGCAATTGATATGATCTTCGTTCCCAGGCGGTCCTCTGCAAATCCTAGTCGACCTTCCCTGAAGATCTCCACCTTCGCTCCAATGCCATTGCGATTGGGACCGTCCTTGAGGTCAAGGCGGATGTTAATGTAGTGCTCAGCTCCGGAAGTAACATTCCGCAGCAGCGGAGAAGCATCCACCGGTAACCATTCCGGTCCGAAAAAATCAATCCTTCCATCCCTGTCATAATCGGCAAAGGAACCACCAGCATAGTATGTGATGCCACAATCATATCCTGAACTAAGGGGTGGATCAAAACCGGGCAAACCATTAACCATACCAGCATTCCTGTATACAAAGGCGCTACATCTGACGGTCAATATATCCAATTTTCCATCATTATCTGCATCTTCGATTTGCATGTGGATGAGCCTTCCATCTGGATGTTCCAGACCGATCTCATCCGAAATATCGCGTATGATGGGATCTCCATTCTCGTCATTTCCCTCATTCAGGAATACAAAAAGGTGATGGTCCTTTGCATCAAAACTGAAATGGTCCCCAACAATAAAATCCAAATCACCGTCATTATCGATATCTCCAGTATTGGCTCCACAAGTCCAGTTCAAATTTACGGTTGAGGGTGCGGCAATCTCATCTGGAACGATATGGTATTCTTTTTCATGGAATGTCCCGTCCCGGTTATTAATAAACATCCGGCAACTGTGGGCAAAAAATACATCCGGCCAGGTATCCCCATTGATATCATCAGCATATCCGCCCAGACCATACAAGCCAGTCTGGTATCCCGTTGGGAAACCAGCTTCTTCGGTGACATCTTCAAACCTGAGATCACCCATGTTTTTCATCAGTCTCGAGTTGCCCCCGGAGATATCTCCAAGTACAAAATCTTCCTGCATGAACAGGTCCAGCAATCCGTCTCCATCGTAATCCAGCACGAATGTGCTCCGGCCAAGAAAAGGATATCCAAGATCCAATCCTGACTGTTTGGCAATATTGCTTAGATTCCCCTCACCATCATTTTCAAAGAACATATTTTTCTGAATCGCTGACCTTGGCAGGTCACCTGGCCAGACCCTGAGGTGAGCCTGGTGTGACAGGACCAGGTCCAGGTCACCGTCATTATCAAAATCTGCAAAAGCTCCGCCGGAGTTTTTGCCACGGACCCTGACGGGACTGTCCAACACCTCTTTAAAGGTTCCATCCCCCTGGTTAATAAAGATCTTATTGGGTTCGGGTCCGCCGCTATGCCCCCTCACATCATACACAGAATCGTAAAAATGGGTAAATGTCCCAACCACCAGGTCCGGATAGCCATCTCCGTTCACATCCCCCCAAACCGCATTATGTCCCGCCATTCCTTTCAGGGGTTCTACCAGTCCCGCATCAGCTGTCTTATCCTCAAAGATGATTGGTCCAGGTGGACCGGGCAAGCCAGAACATCCTGCAAGCAGAAAAAGGAAAACCATCTGAATTAAATGCTTATAAAAGGCCATTTTGTATCTGGGTAATAATAATTTCCTTAATCCTTAATGGTGATCATTTGCCTGCGCTTTACTCCTTGCCTGGTATATACCTTCCCTCCTGCGGGCATGGTCATCCGGATATCGACTGTTTTATCCTTCGGTACGCCGAAATAGGCGATGGCCTCCGTACCTGAACTGTACCCGTTGGATACCGAAATGATACGAGTACCTATCAGGCCTTCTATTTTACCGAGCATTCCGGCTTTATAAACCTCTACCCTGGCACCTATACCGTTACGGTTTGGACTGTCTTTCAATTCAGGTTTGACGGCAATGTATTTTCCAGCACCCTTGCTTACATTTCGCAGCAAAGGCGATGCATAAGCCGGTTCCCAGTCCGGTCCTATGAAATCCAGTCTTCCGTCACGGTCATAATCTCCCAGGGGACCGGCAGCCCAGTATCCAATACCTCCCACATAACCTGTTCCTACTGGCTTTCCAAAACGAGGAATGCCATCCGCAATACCTTCATTGCGGTAGACAAATTTGTCACATACAGCCGTCATGATATCAACCTTCCCATCGTTATCAATATCCTGTAGTTCAATATGCGGGGCCCTCGTATCTGATTTTTCTATCCCTGCTTCAAAAGTTATATCCCTGAAAATGGGATCCCCATTCTCATCATTCCCCTCGTTTAGTATAATATAAATATGATGGTTTGTAGTGTCCAGATGACTGATATGGTCTCCAATTACAAAATCCATATCCCCGTCATTATCAAGGTCTCCCAGGTCTGCCCCGCAGGTCCAGTCAGGGTTCACCGTGGCTGGTTCCCTCGTGGCCGGATCGACCAGGTCATATTCTTTTTCATGGAAGGTACCATCTCGATTATTGATGAACATCCGGCAACTGTGAGCAAAAAATACATCGGGCCAGTTATCGCCATTAATATCAGCCGTAAACCCCCCGAGTCCATAGAGCCCTTCCCTAAATCCATGCGGGAACCCGGCCTCTTCCGTAACGTCTTTGAATTTCAGATCACCCATATTTTTCATCAAACGCGAATTCGATCCCCCTTTGTCCGCCAGTACCCAGTCCTCCTGCATGAAGATATCAAGCAGGCCATCCCCGTCGAAATCAAATACCATGGTTGAACGGCCCAGGAATGGAGCATCAAAATAGAGATTGGATTGTTCCGTCACATCTGTGAAATTGCCATTACCATCATTTTCATAAAGGAAATTACCGAGCTTTCCATAGGGTATGTCAATATGGTGCTGATGAGAAATTACCAGATCAAGGTCCCCATCATTATCAAAATCGGCAAAAGCAGCCCCGGAGTTCCAGGATTTCACTCGGATCGGGGATTCCATTACCTCAGTGAAAGTCCCGTCCCCCTTATTGAGCAATAACTTATTCGGGGATTCACCACCAGTATGTCCACGAACATTCCAATCCGTCTTACTGTATATGGCAAAAGTCCCGTAAAACAGGTCAGGATAACCATTTCCGGTGACATCTCCCCAGGCGGCCCCGTGGCCTTTCATGCCCCGGAGGGGCTCTAAAAGCCCTGCTTTTTTTGTAACGTCTTTGAATTTAATCTGGCCATATAAGGATCCGCTTGCCAACAGGATCAGGCAGCAGGATATTATCAGGATTTTTTTAATTGCTTTCATTAGGAAAGAAATTATTTTTTTTCTGTTTCTGCCACAGCAAAAAACTCACCCCGATTTACCAGCTTATAGATCCGCTCACCGGGATAATCGGAGAATAGGATCTGCATGGATGCTTCCCTGTAGTTTTTAACATACCAACTTCCCATGATATATACATTTCCTTTATCATCGGCTGCAAGTGAATTGATCATGCGCGGTTTTCTCCCATCCTGGTCTACAATGGCACCGTGATCAATGATGGTATTGTTCCCATCAGACTTGATGGAAACACTCCTGATGTGCAGGTTATCATTGAATCCCAATGCTGCAGGATCCTTTTCCCTGTTTGCTTCAGCACTCTGAACCCGCTGGTCATCAACAGATGCATACTGAACAAAGTAAACCCTATCGCCACCGAGGGCAGTCTCAAGAAAGGTGGAACCAATGGATGCTATGGGTTGAAATGCTTTGCCTGTTTTAATGTCCTTCGACGGATCAAAAATCCATAGGCGCTCATCACCTCCACCCCAATTCCCCATAGTAAAGAGGCATTTTTCTCTACCTGGAAGGGCCTGTGCCCATGTCCATGCACGGCTGCCTAACAATTTCTTGTCGGTAACAGGAGTCCCGTCAATCATTACGCCTCTCGGGAGTACATCTTCATATGTTTCAATTTTCCCGGTTTTGAAGCGGTAGCAATAGAGATTGCCTTGATCATGCTCATAATGTTGATGTAATTTCCACAGGTTGAACCAGCAATTGCCTTCATCATCCACATAAAACCAGAAACATGCTCCGGTTTGTCCCTTGGTTATCTGCCCAAGTTCCTTTTTGTCACCAGATTTTATGTCAATGCTGTACAGATAACAACCCCCGGTTTTGATCAGTTCATCATGAAAGGGAGCAACAAATACATAAAGAATTTTGCGTTCCGGATCCACATTTATAGCAGAATATATAGAATACCGTGGCCTGACTATGCCAAAGTCGCGAAAATTGCCCGTGGCGAGTTCATATCCGATCACATGAGCACCTGTGTAGACATCTATCCCCTCTGGCCAGTAATTGGACAGATGTGTGGTAAAATACAGCCAGCCATCACATTCGACAATGGGACTGTGGATCTTGCCTTGCTGTGTTTCGGTATCCCCTTCCCCGCATACCAGGGTCATATCTTCCGCCAGCACGGTATGTTTTTTAGTTTCCGGATTATACCTATGAAACCCTGCTCCATGTCCCCTGGAATGGGTAGATGTACCAAAATAGCAGTTTCCATCAGAGGCCACGGTTATGCCCTCCCATTGCCCATCCCACTCTTTACATATCTTGTTCATGGAGAAGGACCTAACATCGCATATTTTCCCTTCATGTTCGGTTGAACCATGTTTCTGAGCTTTTATTCCTGCTGTGAAGGAATATAATAATACTGTAGAAATCAGTAAAATGCCTGCTGTCCGATTCATAAAAAATTTCATATTCTGTCTTCTGGTTTGTACTTATTGAAACAGTGATTCTATTGGGGGAAGTTTCTCATGCTGAGCAAATATCTCATGTCAGTTATTTTTCATTTCATTGAGAATCTCCAAAACCCTTTCGACCAGGATCTCCCCTGCACCGGGTGCACACCTGGCACTGATTGGCTCATAGTTACCTTCCACGAAAGCTTTTCTGTCAGGGATATAATCAACCGAACCATTGGTCAGCTCAAGGACCATGGTATTGGTATAAGGTGATCGTTCTTTGATATAAAGGCCAAGTTCCACGAAGACTTCACCTGGTAAGCTAACCATGGCGAAATCCCCACCCAATGTAAAAACCTGGACTTCAGCATCAATGGGCTTTCCTTTCCTTTCGGAGACATCAACAATTTTAAAGGCATTTACCATCTCCATAAAAGGGGCAGCATTCCTTTCCCCAAATTTATGTGTTATCTCCCGGGCACTTTCCACCTCATCCGCAGAAAATTGTGCCAGCGGAAGCTTGACAATTTCACTCCTGGCCTGGATCTTATCAACTTCAATAGGCTCAAGCCTGGTATAGGTTTTTATCACTTCTCCGGCAAGCACCATCCCGATGCGTTCGGCTTCAGCATGCCCTTTCTGGGGCTCTCCTGATTTCACATTTATATGGTTGATATTCCCGCAGCACCCCTGTCCGAACAGGGTGACCATGTCCTCTCCCTTCAATCCGCCAAGGATCTTTGACAAGGTATATGGCATATCGGCCGATATTTCAAGTCCGCCGGTAATATCCAGGTGCAATGCAAAATTCACATAGGTGGATAATGGTTTACCTTTTGAAGATTCAGCATAAAGCACACCTACCTCCGGGTCAATGGGTCCTGCTGGTTTTATAATCATGGGATTCAATTTTCCTGGGTTCCAGCCAACAGTGCCATCTGTCATGAAAAACCGCCGGTTAAAACTGATGGTTTCTTCCTGCCCTTTACCAAATGAAAGGTGGGCAGGCCTTATCCTATCATTTGCCATAACAATGCTTTCCACAATTTTGCCTGGCAGCTCCTTCATATAGTCTCTCAAAAGGTCACCCATGCTACCTTCTGTGGCATACATATTGGTTGAGGAAAGTATAACAGGGCCTGTGTGGGAATGGGTGGCGCTGATCATGATATGATCAGCAGGTATCCCGGTGGACTTCTCTGCAAGCTGCCTGGTTTCAGCTGCCAGTTCAGCAGTTATTTCTATAATGTCACAGGAAATGATAGCCAGCTTTTCACCATTTTTTTCAATTACAAGGGTTTTGGCGTACAGGTCGTCATGGACACCCTCAGCACCCCGTTCATAATAATACCCGGCAATCGGTGTACCCATGAGTGGTGTGATCCTGACCGATGCAGTGCCAATGTTCATTACAGCTGCCAATGCCAGGTTTGATGAGAAAGCAAACAGGATTAAACACCCTGCCTTAATTAATAAACTAAATTTGATTGATTTGAATTCCATGTTTCTGATGCTTATGTGAAATAGTGATAATCTTACCAACTGGATATGCCTCTCCTGTGAACGTCATACAAAAAGATCAATCCGTGGATGAATGATTGTATTAAGATATTTAAAAACTTCACAACTACAAGGGTTCCGCTTAATCTATTTTGAAATTTTGAACAGTCCCGCTCCATGCATTTTTATGGGTGCAGAAAACTCCCCAGTGTAGGTTCCCAAATCTTTCCTTGCCCAGAGATCCCTTACCTTATACTCGGCATCAGCATCCAATCCTATATCTCTCATTGCCACTTTTATGTCAACTGGTGTTTTAGTTTCCCACTGGTTAAAGAAGGCCAGGTACTTATCCTCCGAATCAGAGATATCAGCAGCCCAGATAATGATGGCATTCTTGAATTTGATCTGCCTGGGGTTTAAGCATTCTCGGTTTACAGCCAGGGCTTCTTCATTGGTCAGGATTTCCAGGGTAAGCTCATCCGTCTCAGGAAGGTAGCCTCCTATCATCAGGGGCTGGCGTGCAATATACCAGAGGGTCATGAGGGTATGCAGCTCTTCCTTATTGAACCTGGATATCCTTTCATCCGGTCCCTTATAGGTGATTTTTTTTCCCAATTTCCCCACCGGAAGCATGTCCAGATCGGGCCAGAATCCTGGTTCAGCTTGTTCCACAACCCTTGCAGCAGGTTGAAAGCCTACTTTAACCATCTGCCATACATCCCAGAAATCGGCAGATATCCTTGCCATATGGCAATTTGCCTTTAGCACTTCCATGGGAAAATCATGAGGTACCAAACTCAGGACCATATCCCTTCCACTGCTTCTCAAAGCCTTGCTAATGGCTTCCAACTCAGGCTGGTTAGTTACATCATCACATTTTACAAAATCCACTCCCCATTCCGCAAACAGTTCATAGACTGAATTATAGTATTCCTGGGATCCTGGTTTTGTCATATCCACTCCATATATCCCGTCATACCAGAGACAGCCCTTATCGGGCTGGGCGATGGTTGCGGCACCTATGTCGGTCCCCTTGATCCTCATATTCTGATCATAGGCCTGCCAGGGAATACCCCTCATCAGGTGCAACCCGAATTTGAGTCCCAGTCCATGGATATAATCAGCCAGGGGCTTAAAACCCTTTCCTTCCATAGAGGAAGGGAATTTCACCGGGTCAGGTAAGAGCCTCCCGAAATCATCAACCGTATAATGGGGTTTATGTGGCATGGTTTCATGGGTAAAGGCTTCATAATCCGAGGCGATGGAATCTCCATACCACATCATGTCGATGACAATGTATTCGTACCCGAGATGTTTGAGGTTTTTTGCCATATATTCTGCGGCGGCCCGCACTTCCGATTCATTGGCCCCGAAACCAAGACAATCCCAGGAATTCCATCCCATGGGTGGCTTGAGGGCAAGTGCCTTTTTAATGGGAGGCGTATCATCATCCGTACTGGTTACCGGATTTGTCCCCTGGTCAGCACAGGCAGCGATAAGGATTGCCAGGGACAAATGGATAAGTTTGGATTTCATTGACTAAAATGTTTGTTGTTTTTTTTTATTCATTCAGCATTTCCGGGGTTCCATCCCACACTGCCATTTTTCATAGATTAAAAATACCTTGATGAGTATTAAATACCTAATACTTATCCTCATATAGATGATATCTATCTATTATTATATCGGCGATGTCACAGAAAATTTAAATATTTTTGTTTTCAAAGCTTGAACCATGTACAAAACACTCATTTCCCTAACCGTACTTTTCATTAATTTCCTGCACGTCTCGGCAGGATCTGCAAACATCCTTGACCATGGTGCTAAGGGAGATGGTGAGTTTCTGAATACCACATCCATACAGTCTGCCATAGACCAATGCTTTGAGCAGGGTGGCGGGACTGTCTATGTACCGCCCGGAAAATTTTTAAGCGGTACCGTCATCCTGAAAAGCCATGTGAATATATACCTGGAAACGGGGGCGGTCCTGCTAGGAAGCCCTAAGATCAAAGACTATCCTGAGATCTACCCGGAATTCCGGTCCTATACGGATGTCAATTATGTTGATAAAAGCCTTATCTATGCTGAAAAAGCGGAGAACATCAGTATTTGCGGCAGAGGTACCATTGACGGCCAGGGTGAAGAAGATGAGTTTGATCTCCCCGGAAGGGAAAATTATAAAAAAAGGCCCTACCTGATCAGGATGGTTGAATGCAAGGATATTCATATCTCAGACATCAATATCATAAATTCGGCCATGTGGGTACAGCATTACCTGGCCTGTGATGATCTGGTAATTGAGGGTATCAGTGTAAACAGCCTGGTAAACCATAATAATGACGGAATTGATATAGATTGCTGCAAAAGGGTCAGAATCAGCAACTGCGATATTAACAGCGGTGATGACGCCATTGTTCTGAAGGCAACTGCCCCACGGGATTGTGAACAGATTTGTATAATCAACTGCATACTGCGGAGCCAGTGCAATGCCATCAAACTGGGAACAGAATCAGTGGGGGGATTCAAAGATATACTGGTCAGCAATTGCGCGATTTACGACACCCGTCTCTCAGCCATCGCCATTGAAATGGTGGACGGGGGAACGGCCGAAAGGATACAGGTAAACAACATTTCAGCGAAGGGCGTGAGGGGAGGCATCTTTATCCGACTTGGCAACAGGGCGCGCCACCACCTGGCCCAGGGATCCGGGGGTGGCACACAGTATTTTTTTGAGGAAAATGAGAAGCTTGAAAAACCTGGTATGGGTATTTTGAGGAACATCTCCATCAGTAATTTCATGTGTACCGGTGTGGACGAAACCGCTTGCTCCATTACCGGTATTCCGGGTTTTTATATTGAGAACATCACACTCAGGGATATCTATATCAGCTATGATAACAGGGGTGATCCTGGCACCTTCAAAGCAGAGGTTCCGGAAAATGAATCTGAATACCCGGAATACAGCATGTTCGGAAAATTGCCTGCCTACGGTATCTATTCAAGGCATGTAAAGAACCTCTCCTTTAACAATGTCAGGCTTACCTATGAAAAGGACGAAGTCCGGCCCGCCCTGATCTTTGATGACGTAACAGGACTTCTCCTCTCTGACATGGACCTGATGCAACCTTTCGGGACAGGTCCAGCGGTCATATTTAAGAATACAGTTGACATCAGAAGTGACCGTGAATATTGAACGGCATTGCATTCCGCCAGTCTGAACCCAGTCTGGCTGGATGGAAAGGCAGTCCCACTATTGCAAAGTCTCGATCAATTCTTTCAGGGTTTTTGAGATGGATACCTCTGCATCGGGTTCAGGGAAATAAGCTTCAATCCGAAGGATATCCAGCGCATAGGATTTAGCTAGGTCATAAGAGGCTTTTTGTGTTGAAACCAGCAAATTATAATCGGTTGTCCTGACAGTCTCTTCACAACTATTATTAAAACCAAACTTCCATCAAAGGTAAAGCTTATTTTATTCTCGAATACACTACAAGAAAAGAATATAGCTGGTAGAAAAGTAAAAACATGTATTTTTGTCGGACGCAAATAAATCAAAACATATGAAACGCTTATCTCAAATTATGGCAATCCTGGCAGTATGTGCATTGTCTATACAGGATGCAAACACATGTACAAATTTTCTGGTCACCCGCAGTGCCTCGGTAAATGGTGCCACAATGATCACTTATGCAGCGGATGCCCATTTCCTCTACGGAGAGTTATATTACAAGGCGGCGGCTGACCACGCCGCAGGAAGCCTTATGAAGATATATGAATGGGATACCGGAAAATACCTTGGAAAGATCAAGCAGGTTCCACATACATATTCAGTGGTAGGTTTGATGAACGAACACCAGCTGGCTATTGGAGAAACGACCTATGGAGGTCGCCCCGAGCTGGTTGACACTACCGGGATCATTGATTACGGCAGCTTGATGTTCCTGACATTGCAGCGGGCCAAGACTGCCCGTGAGGCCATACAGGTAATGGGTGATCTTTTAGCAGAGTACGGCTATTACAGTTCAGGTGAATCCTTCTCCATTGCAGACAAAGATGAGGTCTGGATCATGGACCTGATCGGCAAAGGCCCGGGAAATAAAGGAGCTGTGTGGGTTGCCCGCAGAATCCCTGACGGATATGTATCTGCCCATGCCAACCAGGCAAGGATCACAACCTTCCCCCTTGATGATCCGGAAAACTGTATCTATGCAGAAGATGTTATTTCTTTTGCCAGGGAACAGGGATATTTCGATGGTAAAGACAAGAATTTCAGTTTTTCAGACATTTATGCTCCGGTTACTTTCAGCGGTGCCAGATTTTGTGAAGCCAGGGTATGGTCCTTCTTCAGCAAGATCACAGGCGGCATGGACCAATACCTGGATTATGCCAAAGGGGAGAATCTAGAAAACAGGATGCCCTTATGGGTAAAACCAGACAGCAAGATTGCAGCCCATGACCTGATGAATTATATGAGGGATCATTATGAGGGTACAGCGCTTGACATGACAGCTGACATTGGCGCCGGCCCTTATCGCAATCCCTACCGCTGGCGCCCATTGACCTGGTCCGTAGGCGACGTTACGTATTGCAATGAGAGAGCCATTGCCACCCAGCAAACAGGATATTCTTTCGTAACCGAGTCAAGAAACTGGCTGCCGGATTGGATAGGCGGCATTTTCTGGTTTGGTGTTGATGATGCAGCCACCACAGTTTATAATCCTATGTACTGCGGAATTGATCGAGTTCCTGAAAATTACGAGGTAGGTAATGGCGATATGATCACCTATTCTGAAACTTCTGCCTTCTGGGCATTTAATTTTGTATCCAATTTCTGCTACATGAGATATGACCTGATGACCCCTGACGTATTTAAGGTACAATCCGAATTGGAAACAAAATATATCAAGAATACAGAAGCTGTGGATAAGGCTGCCCTTGAACTTTATAATAAGGATCCAGAACTTGCCAGGGAATTTCTAACGGACTATTCAACCAGTGTTGGAGAAAGGACTTTTAAGCGCTGGAAGGAACTGGGGCATTACCTGCTTGTCAAATACATGGACGGGAATGTCAAGAAAGAAAAAAATGGAAAGTTCATTTATAACGGCTACGGTGGGAGCATTCCACCCAACCCGGATCAACCCGGTTACCCTGACTGGTGGTATGAAAAGATCGCGGATGATAAGGGTGAGGATCTCAAAGTCATCGGTGAGGCACATTAATCCTTCTGAACCACCTCCAAGACCTTGTTAATAAATCGATGAATACATTGATTATTTTTAAGATTGGTTTCTTTTATTCACGAAAAATATTCGTATATTCGCGTCCTGAAAATAATTGAGAGTCGTTGAAAATTAATATATTGACAGGATGGATTTACTAAAAGCAGCCGAAAATAATTTCATGAAGGAAACAGATTTTCCTTCATTTAATTCAGGTGATACGATTACTGTTCACTATAAGATCAGGGAAGGCAATAAAGAAAGGGTCCAGCAATTTCGTGGTGTTGTTATACAGCGCAGAGGGTCAGGGCTGACAGAAACTTTTACCGTGCGTAAATTATCTGGGAATATTGGTGTTGAAAGAATATTTCCGACGTCTTCTCCTTTCATTGAAAAAATAGATATCAATAAACGCGGTCATGTTCGTCGTGCCAGGATCTTCTACCTGCGTGGCAGAACGGGCAAAAAAGCCCGGATACAGGAAAAAAGGATGACAGCTTCGGCTAAAAATGGAGAATAGAAAAAACCCGGTTTGCGCCGGGTTTTTTTGTGTAAAGACGATGCTGCTGAACGGGCCATTGATTTCTGGGTTAGCTATGAGCCTGATGATGGTCCTCCTGGCTATTATCCCAATTCAATCCTCCGAGCCGATATGGATGCAAGTGTTGCCTACGTTGATGCCAATGGAGAGGGTAATCAGCAAGCAACTCTCAGCCGCTACAGCAATATAGAGGTTCCTATCTATCACCTCACCGGGTGGTGGGACATATTTATCGACGGACAGATTGAAACCTATAACCAGCTGATGCAGAACCTGAGCGACGAATATGGACATAAATCTTTACAGAAACTGGTCATCGGTCCCTGGGCCCACCAGACTGTTACAATGAAATCCACCGGAGATATGGTTTATCCGGATAATGTTCAGGATTTTCTATTTGACTTGCTAAAGGTTGAACTAAACCTGGAAAATCTACCTGTGGATGAGTTATTCAATTCAGAGCCCATGCAATGGTTCAGGGCACATTTAAACAGTAACCCTTGGAAAAATATTGGTGAACCTAAGATTATCATACCGGAAAGTGAGACCTGGCAATCGATTACATCAGAGATAGAGATAAGGATACCGGATAGGGATATCATTATACCCTTTACCGATTTCCTTAACTTTTTATCAGGCCATACCAGACTGGACAGTATTAGCTTTACACTGTCAGCAAATAATATAATTACAGGCAGCAGTATAAATATACCAAGGCTTGATCCACCCTTAGTATCGATGGATAAATTGGAATCTCAAACAATGACCGACTTTACGCAGATACCGAATGTCAGGCTCTATGTTGCCGGATCACCTGAAGCTGGAAACTACTGGTTTAAAAGTGACTCCTTCCCATTCACAACGAATATCCACCGGCAAAAAATATATTTGCATGAAAATCATAAACTTGACAATCAGAAACCGGAATCAACGAGCGGATTATTAAGTTATGTTCATGATCCGGAAAAACCTGTTAAAACTGTGGGTGGTGCCAATATGATTACACTTACTCCTATGGGAGACCGTAAAAGTCAGGGGCAGATGAACCTGGCAGATCCCTTACTGGCACCCTATACGATGACTCGCGAAGATGTTGTTTCTTTTGAAAGCAATGCCCTGACTGACACCATATCCATTATCGGATTTCCGGTCGCAAATATTTTTGCCAGCAGCAATCCAATGGAAAATCATTCCGATTCTACCAGTACAGACTTTTTTGTTCGGATTCTTGATGTATATCCAGATGGCAGGGAATATTTTGTGGTGGAGGGTGCCATTAATGCGCGGGCAAGGGAATATGCAAAAAAATTAATCAATGGAGAGGAGGATCCCAACCTAGCATTTACAAACATAGTATCTGGTAGGGTTTACGAGTATGGTTTCAAATTAATGCCCATTGCTTACACTTTTGGCAAGGACCACAAGATCAAAGTACTTATCAGCAGCAGCAACCATCCCCGTTACCAGTCAAATCCTAACCTGCCGGTTGAGACCAATACATTTTTCAGATGGAAGCCAGGTGATGAGCTCCGGCCAAGGAAAGCAATGCAAAGCATTTATTTTTCGAAGCAATATCCTTCCAACATTGATTTACCTGTCTACAAAGGCCAGATTTCCCTTCATCTCAGTGATGAAAATAATGATACAAAAGAACTTCCCAATATCAGGATCTTTCCAAATCCAACCAGTGATATGCTCTTCATACAATCAGGAGGTACTGAAAATAAAGTGGATATCTACACATTGATAGGAAGAAAAGTGCTGACAGAAATCTTTGATTCATTTTATTCAATCAATGTGGAATCCTGGGATCCAGGAACTTACATATTGCAGCTAAGCAATGTAAAAACCAATATCTTTATTCCCAAAAGATATTGTCAATGTTTTAACCTGGCAACCTGTTCCTGAGCCTGTCGCATTATTTCATCGGCCTGTTTGTTGGCTTCATCCTCCAGTAATTTAGCATTCTTCTCTGCTTCTGACTTGAGTGTCTTGGCATAAGTTTCAGCCGCTATTTTTTGAAGTGCATTACTACCTGCATCCTTGATCCTTTTCTGTCCCTCTTCCTCAGCCAGCCGTATCAATTCCTCTCCAGCATTTTTAGCTTCCACCTTCAGTGCATCTGCTTTTGCCTGGGCTTCCTGCATGATCTTTTCGGCCTCCTTAGTCACATCCGCCCTGATCTCCTCCCTAACCTCCTCTACTTGTTCTTCAATGATCTCCTTCACCTGTTCCCTGACCTCCTCAGTCATGTTGTCAAGTCCTTCCCCGAAAACCGGTTTGATCTTTGGATCAGTGAAAGTGCCTGTGACCAGGAATTTCACATCAATAGTCTCACCAGGATCAATGCTTAAGCCCTGGCTTGCAGCCAGTGAGGTAACCTGATTGATGGCATTTTGGGCAGTACTGCCAAGATCAGATCTTGGTATCTTCATATTCATTTCATAGTTCATGGTCTGGTCTATGCCCTGATCTCCCCCCATTACCAGTTCTGTATTCCCGATCTTCGTTTGGTAGGGTTTTATATACACCCTTCCTTTCCGTACAGAATAATCAATGGCCAGGTTCTTCATGGTAATATCATTGAATTTTTCTGTTTTCAGGATATTGTTTATCATGTCAAAGGTTTCTGTTTTTTCTATGCTGATTTGTTCTGATCCCAACTTTCCACTGGCCACTATGGAATTCATTACCGGCATCAGGTTTTCTCCTATGAATGAGGTAAAATCCAGGTTGGTTGATACTGTACCCGTAGCCATTTCTGCAATAGGTGCCAGCTTTTGAATGGTAACCAGGGAATTAAAGGCAGAAGGTATATCGATCCTGTCCACCTTAAGTGACAGATCCACCAACGGAAAATTCATATCCTGGGTATTGTATTCACCAGACATGATCACGCTGCCCTTCAGTAACTGCATGCTCAACTTTTGCATGATGAGCTTCTGCTCACGAATGATGATCAGTCCCAGCAGGTCGTCTATTTCAAGCTTATTGAATAACACTTTTTTCAGGCTGGATGTTAAAGTAAAATCGATATTACCGGGTATTTCTATGACGGAGCTTGCAGCTGTATCAGAGGCTGTGGTCAATGTATCACCAGGAGGTTCTTCGGCGGGTTGGCCATCTTCTTTATCGGCCTCATCAGGCATAAATTCATTCAGATCCAGCAAGTTACTCTCAAGGTTCAAATTGCCTGCAATTATGCCGTCCTCGAAGAGGTAGGATAGGATGTTTTCAAGTTTTCCATCCATTCTGATGTCGCTGCTCCCAATATTGGCAATAAATTCAACAAGGTCAACATACTGTGGTGAGAAATTCATGACCGTACTTTCGATAAAGACAGGTTGGGAAATGTCAGGTGATTGCATTTCAAATTGCTGTAATTTCAGGCTGCCATCAGCTTTGAATTCATCATATCTCTCATTTTCAATACTTGACATCTTGCCCATCAGATCAATATTAGCATCAAGTTTACCTGTCAGGTTTATATCTTCTATGGGGACTACGTCAGCCAGCGTTGAAAAATCGATATTTGCAGACATGGTTGCATTAACCTTAGGATCGCTGATGGGTGTGACCATATGCATTGAAAAATCAACAGGATTATCTCCCAGTTCGACATGGAAGCCATTGATATCCACAATGGAATTATCATTCTGTATCCCGTCGTAATACACATTCATATCAATATGGATCCGTTCGGCAGATTTTGGAAGGTCAGGGTATTCAAACCTTGCGTTATTTACCAGTAATTTAATATCAGCCGAAGGAGTATGGTCTTCTGTAAAATGGCCCTGGATGGATCCGGACAAGGCTATATCTCCATCCGTCTGAACATCCTCAAAGTCTTTCATATAGACTGCTGGTACCATGGAAAGTAAGCTTTTAAAGCTTGTTTCCTTTGTAATAAAGTTGAGATCCACCCCAAGATCTCCCCCTTCAGGCATTGTCACCTTTCCATCCAGCACCAATACCAGTTCATTAATGGCAAATGTATTTTCCATGAGGGTAAAGACAGAATTTACCATATCTGCATCCAGGTTAATCCCGATGTCCAGCATGGCATCCTTTACATAACGTATATCTCCCATGATGAAGTTCAACCGTTCAGTACTGGATGTCAGCTCAAGGATGGCAAAATCCTGATCCAGGTCTCCCGACAGCAGTAAATTTAACCCATCCAGGCTTGCTTGCATACCTGATTTTCTGTCCAGGTAAACAATAGAAGCATCACGTATTTCAAATTTCTTAAGGGCAATCTTCAGATCCATGGACCCTGATCCAGCAGTGTCGGGCTCCACAACTACCTCACTGTCCTTGCTTTCCTTGGTAATATCCCAGTTGGCTGAACCATCCTCCAGTATGATGCCGGAAATCCGCGGATTGTCAATCAGGATGCTCCTGATTTTGATGGCTTCCTTCCTGACCAGGCTAATAACATTGACGGTAGCGCTGAACTCATCAAAGGCAACCAGGGTATCTCCTTCAAAAATTTCTATTCCGGAAACGGAAACACCGTACAATGAAGCAGTGAGACTGGGAAAATCTTTAAAGAAGGAAAGCTTAAGATCAGTAAATTCAATCCTTGCATTTACACTGGTATTGGCGATCTCTTTGGCCTTATCAAGTAGTTGTTTCTTGAACAGGATGGGTGTAACCAGGAGAACGATAAGAACAAGCAAGATGAATACTAGGAATATTCTGAGGATTTTCTTCATGATTTCATATGGTTTGTGGCCAATAAATGTAGGAATTATATTTTTAGTCCTGATATAATCATCATAAGAATTATTTGCGGCCAGGGTGTTTGATCCTCCCCTCATAAAAAGGTTCACAATCTTTGTCAAGGGTTAGATCAAGCAGGTTGGAAACGGGTGCAAGCAAGGTTGAGATGAGTTTAATTCTGCTCTTCTCTGGGTCCTTGGTGCTGCCGTAAAGATCCTGTCCTAATGAGGTTACATCCTTTTTTATCAATGACAGCAAATGAAATATCAAGGCTGTCTTGTTGAAAATCGAGCCAGCCCTTTGCGGCGACACGGCTTTCTTCGGATGCAAAAGCCACATCCCTGAGAAAGATGCTGCCAGTTTCAAACTCCCAGTCAGAGACGATCTCAGTCACATGAGAAGTATCACCATAGTTCGTGACCAGCATGGACGCGTAGTTGCCTCCCTTGGTGAGTGCAAATCCCGCAGGACCGGCAAACATGACTGCTCCCAGGTCTACCAGGTTGAAATTCTGGCTACGTTTGAATTTCTTGATCACCTCATCCAGGTCTATTCCATACAATAATAAGATTTTCACCGTAAAGATTCAATTTACCTTTCAGACTGGAAAGTAATTCCTCCTTATCCCTGCCCTCCAAAAATAGATCCATGGATATATTCATTCTTCCCGATAATACCGTATCGGTTTTGAGGGCCGTTAGCAATTCAGTCACATCGAATCCTTCTACCTTAATGTATAACTTTATAATAAGGCAGTTCTGCGAAAGGTGCAAGAATGTAATCCCCTGCTCCTGCTTTGGCAAAAAACCTCGACTTTTCAGTACTGAATGTTAAATACCCCATCACTTATGTCAATAATGTACTCAAGGTCATCTATGTCAATGTAATCGGTCTCAAGCCTTTCCATGCTGAAATGAATGTCACGCATCCAGGCTTTCCAGCAAGTTGCTTTCTGGCTTATTATCCCAATAAATCTCGCTGGCAAGCAAATTCAATGAGCTTGTTTCAAAGGTATCCTTGACATTGATAAAGTGCAGGTCCGCCTCCCGTAAATCAACCTTTTTTAGCCTGGTTGATTTGTCATGCGGAAAATGGATTTCCAGTAAAAAATCCCCATTCAGTTTACCATTCAGAAAATCCGGAATGCTATCCCCATCTTCTCCCCAGAATATTTGCCCCGGATTCAGGTCTCGTGTCTGTACATCCATCGTCATATATGTTCTTTTCTTCGCAGGTGAATGCAACTCCAGGTCAGCAAGCAAGCTGCTTTCCAGCATTTCAATTTCAAAGTTGTTGAAATCGAGGAAGGTTCTGTGATATTTCTCAGCCAGGATAAACTCACCACTTATATCAGTTACCCTGGGCAAGAAGTTTTCAATGGTGGCATCCAGGTGTTTAATATCAAAAACCATATGTGGATTAGTCTCAAAATCAATCATTTTTGATGTGCTGGTTGAAAGAACAACATCCAGGTCCACATCCATGATCCTGTATGGGAAATCCTCCCTAATTGCCGGCACAAAAGACAGGAATTCAGGCATGTCAAATATCTCGGATTGTATCTGCAGATCAGCCCTGATATCACTTTCTACCTTTGCCGGCAGGTATAGGGCATTATAAACAATCCCATTGATAAAGAAATCAGTATTTCCCGTTCTGACATCCAGATCAGTAAACCATGTGGTATCTTTGTCATTATATATATTACCATCAATTTTTTGAATGGATAAAACATCCGGGATAGATACAGATACATCGTCACAAAGAATGTTAAGCGTAAAGACATCTGCTACAATATGGTTTGAATCAGGATCAAAACGGGCACCCAGGAGGCTGCATTTTGTATCAATTTCTCCTCCCAGTGTATCAAAAAGTTCCATTTTTAAAACTTTTTCTAATCCTGATAATGAGGCTTTCATATCCCAGATTAGGTCAATTTCCGGGTGGACAAAATTTTCCATGTGAAAGGCAGCGTTGAGATGTCCCTAAGGGCAATTGCGCAAGTACAGTATCAATGTCAAGGATGGCCGCAGACAGATTCCCCTTAGATCCTGATCTAAATTTTCCAGACAGGTTCAAATTCCTGATATAATCTTTGGTCTGGGGTACATACAGCGTTAAATCTTCGAGGCCAAAGGCAAAATCAGCCATGGGGATCTCCTGGCCGGGATTGCCGATGATATTTCCCTTGAAAAATAATTCCACCCTGCTTCAGGTTTTTCAATCCCTCTTTGGTTAGCAGTAACTGAAAAATGCTAAAATCCTGGTCTGAACCATCTACCTCAATATTAAATTTATCGTTCTTTTTAAAGTCTATGTCCCCCGATATATTCATACTGGCCTTATCAATACTGAGTGTGCTTGGTTCGATCTGCAGGATGCCAGTCTCACGATCGAACCTGAAGGCCGTTTCCAGTCCCAGATCCTTATTTCTGAACATGACCTTGTCAGAAAGACGGACCATCTGCAACTCCATTTCTGTCATCACCTCACTTCGTATAATCTCTGGAGTAATACTGAAAGATGCTGTCAATCTTTTCATTAACAGAGATTCATTGTCACTTTCTACCCGGTCGTCAAACTCAACTTGTATATTATGTAATGATATCTGATCCAGGTCCAGGTCCAGGACTGGACCAGTAGAATCTGGCATGGATTCCATATTTTTTTGTTCATATAGCACGAAAGCATTCAGCAAATTCAATGAACTGTCAGGATAACGTACAAGCATTATATTACCATTTCGCAGGGAAACCTTAGAAACTTTTATCTTTCCCCTGATTAATTCCTGGACATCAAGTGCTGCGTATAATCGTGCAATCTCAAAAACTGCTTTTTCATTCTGGTTACGTGAACCAATCGGGTTTTCATAATAATCAACATCTTTTAACAAAAGGGATATGTCTGGAAAATGGCGCACCGGATCAAAAGTTATTTCCTTAAAACTCAATTCCCCCTGTGCAAAATTGTTAGTATATAAGAGCACCCTTCTACCAATATTATCTCTTTCCATATAAAGATATCCTGTGAGTAGCAGGATGATCCCCAACAATCCGAATAATACAATAATCAGGATACGAACTAACCTCCGGAAAAAAGACCTGGGCGGTCGTGCAGATTTTATGTTTTGTTTATGGAAACGCATGGAAGGGTTTAGTTCAAAAATAAGGAAAAATGAACTTGAAGGGGTATATCAAATAAGGACCAGGCTGAGTCCCCAGATGACCAGGACAGATGCGATTCCTATCACCACTGTTCCAACTGTATGTATCCTGTAGCCTGTCTTAACATCCATCCCTGTCATTTGTGTAAATATCCAGAACAAACTATCATTGGCATGAGATGCTACCATTGATCCAGCGCCTATGGCAAGTACCACCAATGCCCTGGCAACACCCGAGTCAAAACCCAGGGGTTCCATCATTGGAACCATCAGGGAGGCTGTTGTTATCAGTGCTACTGTGGAAGATCCCTGTGCAATCCTTATGGCTGTGGATATAATAAAAGGCAGTAGTATTCCGATCCTGGCATCCACCAGATAGTCGCCAAGAACATATGCAATATCCGAGTTGCGTAGGATCATACCAAAGGCTCCCCCTGCACCAGTAATCATCACAATAAGGGCTGCATTAATCAGAGACTGTCCTATCCAGCCTGAGGTAGACAACATTTGCATGTCAAATTTCCTGGGCAGGGTGAAGGCCAGTAATAATCCGATGAGGAGAGCAATTACGGGATTTCCGATAAATCCTATGATTTCTTTCAATGGACCGCAGCCAAATGGTTCGGTGGGAAAGTCAGAGATGGATCTCAAAACGATCAGGATGATGGGGACAACGATGGGCATGAATGCTTTCATGGCCCGGGGTGCCTGCTTTAATTTCTCTTCTAATGCTGATTCAGAAAGCTCAGGATTGGGATCGATATAATGCCTTGCAGCAATTTTCGTAGCATACAACCAGCCAACTGCCATGGTAACTACGCTTACGCAAATACCCAGAATGATTACCAGTCCCAGATCAGCCTCCAATATCCCTGCTGCAGCAATGGGACCCGGTGTTGGTGGCACCAAGCAATGCGTAGTCATGAGTCCCAGGGCAAGTGCAACAGAACTTCCTGCCAGAGAAATGTTTGCCTGTTTTGACAGGGCTTTGTTCAGGGGCATAAGAATCACAAAACCAGAATCTGCAAACACAGGTATTGAAACAATGTAACCTATGATAGACATGGTCAGCGGAACCTTTTTCTTCCCCGTGATCTGAAGGATCCTTTTGGCCATGGCATATGCTCCGCCTGTATGTTCCAGGAAGGTACCGATCATGACTCCTGCAATGATGACAATACCTATCTGACCTATGGTCCCACCAAAACCCAGGTTGATTGATTCCACGATTTTACCAAGGGGCATCCCGGAGAATAATCCAAATAAGATCGCCGTAAAAATCAGGGCAAGAAAAGGATGTATCTTAAACTTACTGGTAGAGACGACAATTACAAACACACTTGCAATAAGGAGGATTATTAAAATCATGGAATCTGATTCTCACCTTTGGTTAAAAGTCCAGGGACAAGCGATATATTCTCAACTGTTTGAAAATGCATATGGTCCATCTCAATATCTGCGACCTCCTCATGCTGCCAGGTGATATGGAAAGGGATATGTATGGCGTATCCCCCGATGTTCAAAACAGGATATATATCTGATTTCATTGAGTTCCCAATCATCAGGAAATCTTCCGGCCGGATCTCCAGGTGCTTCAGTAATTTAAGATAATCCGATTCTTTCTTGTCGCTCATGATTTCAATATGGTGAAAAAATGCTTCAAGGTTGGATTTATGAAGCTTTCTTTCCTGATCCAGCAAATCCCCTTTCGTGGCAACAATAAGGGTATACTCCAGGCGGCTGAGTTCCTCCAGGACTGTTCGTACCCCTTCCAGCATCTGAATAGGTTTGTTCAACTGTGCCTTACCCAACTGAATAATCTCCTGAATTATGGCCTGACTTACTTTATGATTACTTACTCTCAGTGCAGTTTCTATCAGGGACAGCATAAAGGCTTTGATCCCAAAACCATACAATTCCAGGTTTTGCATCTCGGTCTTGAACAATTCCCTGGCTACTTTTCCATGGGACTCAAAATCCGAGAGCAGATCACAGAATGTGTCTTCCGATTCTCTGTAATATGGTTCATTTACCCAGAGAGTATCATCTGCATCAAAACCGATCACCTTAAAATTTGATTTCATCAGGACGAATATTTTGATGACTTAAATTTAATTATCTTTATTTAACATCCACAACCTTGGTCATACCATAAGCATTGAACAGTTGATGGCTCAAACCTTATCTCGACCATTAATCCCATAAAAAACCTATGAACACAGCAAAACTCATCATAAATGCCGGCAGATATTTAAACATTCTCTGCCGGGATATCGGCGAACGATCTGTTGGTACTGAGGGAAACAGGAGAGCTACAGCCTTTTTTGAAAAAGAAATATCATCATTCGGATGGCAAACGGATAGACAGGAATTTAATGCGATGGATTGGGAAGATGGGGGTGCTACACTACTTGTGGAAAGTAAAAGTTTTGAAGTACTGGTAAGCCCATACTCTACCGGAATAAAAACCAAAGCCTTACTTACTTCTGCCTCCACCATAAGCGAACTTGAATCGCTTGATGCAAAAAACAAAATCATCCTTCTTTACGGGGAAATAGCCAGTGAACAGCTAATGCCAAAGAATTTTGTTTTCTACAATCCTGACAGACACCAGATGATCATTTCCCTCCTGGAAAATTCAGGAGCCAGGGCAATCATTGCTGCAACCGGCAGAAATGCGTCCCTGGCAGGAGGAGTATATCCTTTTCCTTTGATTGAAGATGGGGATTTTGATGTTCCGTCAGTCTATATGACAGAAGAAGAAGGTTTGACCTTGCTACCATATGTCGGCAAAGAGCTTACTCTTGAATCCATCTCGAGGAGGGTACCAGGGAATGGGTGCAATGTAATTGCCAGGACAGGCAGGAATTCATCTGCCCGGATTGTGGTAACCGCTCACATTGACGCCAAAAAAGGTACTCCCGGGGCCATTGATAATGCTACAGGTGTAGTAATACTTCTGCTGTTGGCAGAATTACTTGAGGATTTTATAGGTGACAAACAAATTGAAATCGTAGCCCTGAATGGAGAAGATTATTATGCTGTACCTGGACAAATGATGTACCTCGCTGAGAACAAGGAAAACTTTGAAAACATCCTTTTGAATATCAATATTGATGGCGCCGGGTATATAACTGGAGATACGGCTTTTTCTTTTTTTGGATTGCCCAAGGAAATCAGCCGGGAAGCAACACGCATTATGGATAATTCCCCGCATCTATCAGAAGGTGTGCAATGGCCGCAGGGTGACCATAGCATATTTACTCAGCTTGGACGGCCTGCCATCGCGGTTTCTTCGCAGTGGTTTATCAATAATATTGACAGCCAAGATATTACCCATACACCAAAAGACAATCTGGATATCGTGGATATTCATAAACTCCCGGGGATTGCAAAAGCAATTGCAAAGCTGATAGAACAGATCTAAGGGAATAAATGTTCACAGATTAAGATTGTAATTCACAGCCGGATTCACTTTCCTGTCCCAAGTTTCTGTATCCTGGATTCTATCAAACGAATATTGCTGTAATCGGGAAACATGTTCCCAACGGCTTTGGAGGCATTTAGAGCGGGGTGGATTTCAACACCCTTATCCATTAGATTAGAAATGAGTTTTATTGAGTATTTTACCCTTTCAGTCTTTTCAGCATTCCCCCCTCTGTAAAATTGGGATACAAGATTACTGGCTTCTGCTTCCAAAGATACCTCTAGCTGATTTTTCTGTGCATCCCTAAGGTCGACCATGGATTCAGTCTTTATTTCAAGACATTTTGCATGCTGCTCAAATGTTCTAAAATCCATTATCTTCTTCCGGATAACAGCAGCTGCCCATACAAGGCCACCAATTAACTTAACCGCCGTTACTGAACCAACAGTCATAATTATCCATAAGGAACCAATATCATACGCCTTGACTTTTATTGTTCCATTAATAAATGGGTCCATAATAGACTGTGAAATGGCATTGTGTAAGATTTTCGATTTTTTGGAGAGATCTTCCAGGTCCTTAATTTCAGGCATCTGGACATATATTGTTGAATCATCTTCTATTTCATCATATAGTTCCTTCAGAACCATCAATAGAGCAGCACATCCACTGCGTATAACTTCTAATGATTTTTTCAGCCGGGTGTCCTCTTTACCGTCTGTCAATATGATTTCATCCTGTAAAGTGGTAAAAATGATGGATGTCTCAATTTCTGAAATCAATGATACGTAAAGACCATGGTTTTTAATTTTTTGGATGGCCAACTTGAGATTTATGATATTTGAATATAAACAACCTGGTTGGTTCCCTGTCAGGTATTCCCGCTTATAATTCAAATGAACCATGTTTTCCTCAAGGGTTTGTTTTATTCTTCGTAGTCTCATTTCTGATTAGGGGTTTAAGAAATCAGAATGAATTTACGAAATTCCCAAGATTGGAAATCAAAAAGCCCCGACTTTCTGCCGGGGCTTGGTGATATTTATACCTATTCTTTGGTCCGACATGTACTCAAACCAAATGGAGCATAGAGCGGACAGAAACTTACTAAACCAGTTAATACAAACACTCCTGCCAGAACCAGAAGGACTATCCCTAGAGTGCCAGAGATAACATTGGTGAAATACAAAGTTGTAACGATAGCAGCGATTATTATTCGAATAATGCGATCTGCTGTTCCCATGTTTTTTTTCATGATTTATTCATTTATAATTAATTAAGTAAATTCTGAATGATCATTACAATGCCGTAAACCAAAGCAATGCAAGTAAAACAAACCAGTATGAATTTTATGAATTTGTTATTTAACATTCTGGAGCAAATTTCATACATTTATCTATGCTGTACAGTGACTGCAGTCACTGCCTCAATATTTTAATCCCTTTGGTCATTTGTGAAACCTTTCCTTCAACTTCAAGCTTTTTCATAACGCGACTAATCACCTCGCGGACCGTTCCTAGCTCGTTGGCAATTTGATTATGGGAAATAATTATTTCATCCTGATCCAATACCTCAGCTTTTTTAAGTAAATAGTCATAAAGTCTCCTGTCCATCTTATTAATCAATATTTGCTGAATAGTGTCAAGCAGTTCTGTATATCTCAGATCAAATTGTTCGTGAAACAAATTATTAAAGCCTGGGTACTTTTTGAGCCACACAGGAATTTTTTCGACAGGAACCAGAAGTACCTTTGATTGTTCTTCTGTTACTGCAAATACCTTGCTGGGTTGATTCTTTAAACACGCAGAAAAAGACATGACGCAACTTTGAGTAGGTCGGATATAATAGAGTAGTAATTCCCTTTCTTCAAATCTTATAAAAACTTTCACTACTCCACTCAGGACAATTGGCAAAACTTTCACGTATTGTTCTTCTTTCAGGATTTCTGTGCCTTTTGGAATTTCCTCTACCGTTGAAGAATTTATAATTTCGCTAGCAAGTTCGGAATCCAGGATTGCTAATTGATGAGTTAAATCTTTCATATTATGTATAGCTCTATGCCAATTTCTATTAATTCAAACTTAGACCATACATAGAGTTGAATAGCAATAATTAATGCACTCATTGTTGTTATAACTTGATCAGTAAATTATTATTCGGTATAAAATTCCACCAGGATATAGCTATCAAATTGACTCTGATAATTTTTTATTGAGTAGCTAAGTCCAGCATTGGAGATTTGATCATCCTTCAAAGTGATAATATGATCCTTAACAGTTTCTCCCATTATTGAGAAAACAAATCCCGAGCTTGTAGATGAAAATGAAATATCCTTGGCCTTAAGTACTTTGTTCACTGTATAGCTTGGATGAACCAATTGTTCACTCCAATTGAAACTGTCAATTTTTGTTCGACTCTCATCTAAAACGGCCTCAACGTTTCCGGTTATTTTAACACTCGTTCCTACCGCTTCAGAATAGCTTCCGGTATAGGTGTTTCCGCTAAAACTTCCAGTGCTCACTGCCCCAAGGATAATGTCGGCATCTTGTGTATAACTTGTATCATTTGTAACATATTTATATTGACCTATAACCTCCATTTCCAAATCACAATGATTATAAGTCAGCGAGTCCATCTTTTCTGTATCTATCCTAACGACACCATAGTCATCACCAAAACCGTTTTGGCTTCTTGGTTTGATAGCGATTCTCAAATCGACGAATCTAGGTCCTCTTTTTGGACCATAGTTGTCCTGACATCTGGATTTCGGGTGGCCATTTGATTGGGCTATAGCAAGATCACCATTCTTCTTTTTTAATACCATTCCTATATGAAAAGCTACTTTCTCTCCTTTTTCATTAACTTTTAGCCAATAAATAATATCACCGCTTTCAAATTTTGAGGGCTCAATTTTCCCGGTATCTCTTACAATAATCTTATCCATTTGGGGATACGCTGTCTTGATGGCACTTTCAAGGACGGAAGGTTTTCTCTGTTTTTCAGACCATGTGGGGAGATTGAGATCAACTTTGGCACCAAGAAATAAATGGTATATAAAACCAGAACAATCCAGGCCATAAATTTCTTCAATACAAGTGGTATAGGGAGACGGAGGTCTTAACCTTTCCTTGTAATTTCTTTGACCATAAGAGTATGCTAAACCATTTTGGTGAGGTATCCCATTATCTGGATCTCCCTGATAAACGAAATTACTATCCTTGGTTAAATATAGAGCTACCGTATTCATCTTTGCTATAAGCAGGTTTTTACTATCCTCGGGCCCCAGATTATCATTAGTAAAGTTGCTTTTTTTACTCCATTCATTAATAAAATCTGGATCCATATCTTGCATAAATTCCTCAACACTTAATCCATTGGGCAGGATGATATCTGAAGAAGTCAAAACCACATCTTCCTGAGCATCCCAGAAAGCTGCTTCTTCCTCACTTAATGCCTCCAGTTGAATTCCTTCCACGATTTGTATTTCAGGGTCTTCCTTTGAACAGGTACTGCATAAAAGCGCAATACCCATGAACACAATAAACAATTTTTTTTCTTTCATGCCAGTGGTTTTAGGGTTCTACAATAATGATATATAAATTTACGGCTGCTTGATTATAAAACCTAATTTCACCAGGTACTCTTTTAAGTTACTGAGATATCGTTTTATCATAATACCGATGATCAATTGTAACTGACACAAGTTCTTTGCGTTTGTCCTATAAATAGAATTATCAAACGATGGAAAGCAGCAAACAAGAAAGCAGCTACATCTAACAAACAGATATAGCTGCTTCATTTTTTAATGTGAACCCGAAGGGACTTTGACAGGTAGAAGCTGAATATCAAAAAGGCTGAAAAAATGGTTAACGTTGTTTACCTGATAATAGGCGAACCCTTAGGCCTCTAAAAGCCGGGTAGATTATACCAGGGGCTATCTTAATTTACTTTTGCACCTGTAAAATAGGTAAAAGCAAAATTTGACTGTTGGTGCCCATAAATTAAGGCATCTGGATCACGAACAAAACCTCTTAATTCGGCTGTCTGGCCTCTAGAAAGGTAAAGAGTCAATGAGATACTCTCTCCTTGAAAAGTTCCATTAGCATCCGTTTGTGGACCGAAATAATTCCTATTTCCTGCTAGTAGAATTATAGAAAGCCCAGTTCCTTGAGAAAGGCCGGTATATTGTATCACACCATGAAATGTATAGTGGAGTCATGTCTATGAAATAAATCACGCCATGAAATGCATATATTCCATCTTCCGGAGCAGTAAATAGGCTTGTACTAGCATCAAATGCATCTCCCTGGTTTTCTAAAACCGTTGATCCAGTGCTGAAATCGATCCTGTTTCCACCATCTACTCCCCAAGTATATGTTACGTCACGCTTTACCTCAAAATAAATATGATCTTCAGAGGGACTTGCAGGTGGTTCCCAGGTTGCCAGACCGGTACCGTCTGAAGTCAGAACTTCGCCCTCGGCAGGAGTACCTCCGGTAATTCTCACTTGTCCGTTTACTTCGAGTGTGGCGCCTGGATCATTTGTGCCAATCCCAACATTTCCGCCATAAGGATTCAGGTTCAGGTCACCAGTTGTAAAGTTTTGCAATCGAAGGTCCTCATCGCTGACCTCATACCAGAGATAGGCTTTGAAGATGTCATCATCGTACATGGACAGGAAAATTCCTTCCCCTGATGGGGCAGACAGGGATAGTTGTCCCCGACTCGTAACTGGTGAGCCATGTGCATGAATATATGTTAATGGATCACTGGTGCCAATCCCAACATTGCCGTCGTTATAATAAATATCACTGCCTGAGGTTGTCCACTGACTACCAAGGATAGTGGGTGTATTAATTAAATCGGTATAACTGCCACTTGTTGCAACGGTCGCAAATGTAGGTTTGCCGGTAACTTCATCCCAGGCAGGCACATATCCGACAGGTAGGTAAAGCCCATCATGGTCACCCCAACCAAATGAGGAGTTCCAGTTGGCAATTAAGCCAGCCGTAATACCACTAGCCGGGTGTGATATATTCATCCCATCTGTTATTCCATAACCTGAAAGTGTTGTTGGCGTGGAAGTCAAATCATTATAATTGCCGGTGAATACATTTCCTGCTGTTTTTGCAAACAAAGCGTATGGCACGCTTAGTAACTGGCTGGTTCCAACAATGGCATAATTTACTCCACCCGCCAGATCAGTTTCGGTTTTAATGTAATATGGACCTTGAGACCAGTCAATGGCCGAAAAATCATCACTGGTTGATCCGGTACCAATTTCAATACTAACCAATCCATTGGCATTGGTCTCCGGGGATTGAGTTTCGGTGTATACAAGGGTTCCTTCAGCAGAACCCTGTAAAATGCTGATTTTCATGCCAACAGTCATATTACTAACAAGATTGTTACTGCTGTTGCGCAGTACTGCCTGGTAACTCATTTTTTCAGGGGACTGGGAGAATAGCGTTGAAAATATTGCCAGGGTCACGATTAATGAATATAGCTTTTGCATTTTGTGAAATTTTATTGTTTTTTGATGATTTTAAATGTTTTAACTACTTTCTTATGGTCGGTGATTTTCAGAAAATATGTTGCCGGAGCGAGATTTGCCATTGAAATAGTGGTCCTGATATCGGTCAGTTCTTTACTAATCAACAGTTTTCCCATCATATCATAAAGCTGAAAGGAGAAATTATCATTGGCAACGATTTCTACTTCCAGGAACAGAATATCCTGGGTAGGATTTGGAAAAGCTGTACATACTAAATCTATGTCCCTCGTTTGTTCAATTCCAACAACTACAGAGATCTCGTATGGCTGTTGTACCCCATCGGCCTTTGACCCGTTTATGCCCGTGTTGGTGGTATAAAAGACCTGACCAATAGTATAGCTCACTGAACCATCGATGCCCGAAGCATTAGCCCCTGCGGCAGGAATGGCTTCCTGAGCCTGTACGCCTATTGCTTGTACAAGTCCACACATGATAATGGTAAATAGTTTTAATCGGTGTTGTCGCATGTTACCTCACATTTAAATGTTTTTGAATTTTTATTACTACTCCCTAAATTCTTTTATCTGGTGTTCTGTATTATAGACTCCTCACTATCAGAGCGCGTTTTGAGAACATTACTCACAAATTGATAGAGTCTATTCGGGAACAGTATTCTCCAATTTGTAATTTCAGTTTCTGGTTCTGGCTCTATTTCCCTGGTAATTACCGGCTCGTCAAAAGCTGTTGAGTTTTCACTAACGGTAATTTGTGCTTTAAGAGAAACAGCGTTTAAAAAGCAAAGTACAACGATGGCACATAAATACATGGTTAATCTTTTCATTCCTGGAAAATATCTGGTTTTGCAATTGAGAGTTTTCATGATATTAGTTTTGAAGTTTGTATAATGTAAATGTATCACACATCACACCATGCATCTAATAGATATGTAACTAGTATTGATTAATATGTAACAGGGATCTTATGGTATACATACATCCATAAAAAAAGCCCTACATAGATTTAATGTAAGGCTTTATATAATTACAAGTGAACCCGAAGGGACTCGAACCCCCAACCTCCTGATCCGTAGTCAGGTGCACTATCCAATTATGCTACGGGTCCAAATTTCGTCGTGCAAATATATTAAAGAAAACAAAGAACCACAATGTATTATTGGTATATTTGGCCGTCAAAATCCTGATTGGTGAAATGAAGTTTACAGATTTTAAACTGGATGAGAGGTTATTAGAAGCCATTGATTACATGGGTTTTGAAAAAGCCACCCCTGTACAGGAACTGGCCATACCAGATATCCTTGAGGGAAAAGACCTGATATGTTGCGCCCAGACAGGCACTGGCAAAACTGCTGCCTTCATCCTTCCCATCCTGAACAAACTGGCATTTGACCGTAATCCTGGTACTGATACCCTGGTGATCGTTCCGACACGTGAACTGGCAGTGCAGATACACCAACAGATTCAGGGGCTCTCCTATTTTGTATCTGTAGGCTCCCTGGCCATCTACGGCGGTGGTGACGGCAGCGAGTGGGACCAGGAAAAGACTGCCCTGACAAAGGGAAATGACATCATTGTAGCCACACCCGGGAAATTGATTGCCCACCTGAGAATGGGATATGTAAAATTTGACCAGATCAAGCACCTGATCCTTGATGAGGCAGACAGGATGCTGGATATGGGATTCTTTGACGATATCCAGAAAATTATCTCCTTCCTGCCTAAAAAAAGGCAAACATTGCTTTTCAGCGCTACCATGCCACCCAAAATAAGAGATCTGGCCAAACAGGCCATGGTGAATCCTGCGGAGATCAATATAGCCATGTCAAAACCTGCAGAAGGGGTACTTCAGGCAGCATATCTGGCCAATGATGATCAAAAGATCCCATTGATACATTCACTCATTGCTGATAAACCGGAATATCAAAGCATACTTATTTTCAGTGCTACGAAAAAATCAGTAGCTGATATCGCAAAATCTCTGAAAAAGCAAAAATTCTCTGTTGAGAAGATGTCCTCCGACCTTGAGCAAAGAGACAGAGAGGAAGTACTTGGAAAATTCAAAGCCAGGCAGGTCCGTGTTCTGGTTGCTACCGATGTACTGAGCCGGGGCATAGACATCAAGGACATCAGCCTGATCATTAACTACAATGTACCAGGTGATGCCGAAGATTATGTCCACCGCGTGGGCCGGACGGCAAGGGCTGAATCTACGGGTGTTGCCCTCACCCTGGTTAACAGGGATGATATGTTCCGGTTGAAAAAAATAGAAGAGCTGATCGAAAACGAGATCCTCAAGCTGCCTGTACCTCCTGAATTTGGTGAGAGTCCCGAATGGAACCCTGGTTTCCGTCCTTCCAATTCCAGGTATAAAAAGAAACACAAGAAAAAGGGCAAGAAGTAATAATACAGAACCACGTAAAGCAGTCCGGTTACATGTCAATCTATTCCTGTCAATTCCAGAATTTAATATAAAAGGCTATGATAATGGCAATGATAACAATGGAGTTGATCACATCCCATTTATTATAACTAGCCCGGGTCACAGCCCTCTGTTCAGGGGTTGATGAATAAAAGGTAACGCCGACAAGCTTTGCCTCATCGGCCCGCTCAGTAAAGAAACTCACTACGAATATCACCATCAAACAGATCCCGAATAAAACAATTTCATAATGTAACCAGTTAGGAGCTACCCAGATGGCATGGTACCAGGTACCCTCCTGTACTGAATCAGCAAAAATATTAAATGCCAGTCTGACCATGCCCAGTACAAATCCTGTTGCCAATCCGGCAAAACCTGCCTTAGGAGTGGCCCTCTTCCAGAATACACCCAGCAGGAAGACCGAGGCTATGCCCGGGGCCAGGAGGGATTGGACATCCTGCAGGTATTCATAGAGTACTTTCCCTATGCCTTTCATCACAGGTATCCATGCAATACCAAGGGCTACGATTACAATCGTCGCCATACGGCCCACATATACCAGGTGTTTCTCGGTTGATTCAGGTTTATATTTCTTGTAAAAATCCACGGTAAACAGGGCTGCTGAAGAATTGAACAGGGAAGCAAGCGAACTCATTAATGCTGCCAGCAAACCACCTACTACGACACCTTTCAGGCCAATTGGCAGAAGCTCGGAAACCAACAGGGGAAAGGCTGAATCTGAGTCCTGAAGGTCAATCAATCCTTTTTCATTTAAAGCAAAAGCTATCATTCCGGGAATGAGGAAGATAAAAACAGGTAGCAGCTTCAGGTAAGCACCAAAAATGGTTCCCCTTCTGGAGTGGGTCTGGTTTCGTCCGGAGAGAACACGTTGAACAATATACTGGTCTGTACACCAGTACCAGAATCCGATGATAGCTGAGCCCAGGATCACGCCTGTCCACGGAAACTCCGGATCTTTGGGTGATCTCATCAACCCCATCATGGAATCTCCCTGGGGGGTAAGGTTTTGAGTGCAAATAGCCTCCAGTTCCGCCCAACCGCCTACTTTAATAAGACCAATAACAACGATGGTAATGGATCCGATCAGAAGGATGGGAGTTTGCAGGACGGATGTATACAATACTGATTTCATCCCACCTATGACAGTGTAAATGCCGGTGATGATAACCAGTCCGATGGCTCCAAACCAGAAAAAGTCTATACCCCATATGGTCTCTATTCCGAATACCTCTTTGAAAACGATACCGCCTGCATATACGGTGACCGCCACCTTGGTGAGGACATAAGAGACGAGTGAGATAATGGATAAAAGGGAACGTGAAGCTGAATTATATCTTTTTTCCAGGAATTCAGGCATGGTGAACACGCCACTCCTTGCATAAAATGGAACGAACAACCAACCTAGTACAAGGATCATCCAACCGTGCATTTCCCAGTGCGCCATAGCCATCCCACTGGATGCACCTGCTCCTGCCAGTCCCACAAGATGCTCAGAACCAATATTAGAGGCGAATATGGAGGCCCCTATGGCAATCCAGGTAGCATCCCGTCCGGCAAGAAAATAATCCGAGGATGTATCCTCTTTCATGCGACTGACCCAGACGATGATCCCGACCAAAGCCAGCAGAAAGATCCCCAGAACAATCCAGTCCAAAAGATGAAATCCTTCCATGATAAGTGTTGTTTGTTAATTAATAAACGTTGGGTTTACGTGTATGAAAATACTAAAAAAATGTCATTGCCAATGTGATTTGAATTATTTAGATTTAGTAAAACTTTTCACCATGGCAAAAATTATTGTACTGGGCACCGGTCTTGTAGGCAGTGCCATGGCAGTGGACCTGTCGGTAAAGCATGAAGTAACTGCAGTGGATTTTAATACGGCATTATTTTACTGGTTAGAAGAAAAAGGAATTGCCACCAGGCAGGTTGATCTGAGCAAACCTGGCGAAATAAACAGACAGGTATCCGGATATGATATGGTCATTGGTGCTCTGCCGGGTCATATGGGATTCCGCTGCCTGGAAGATGTCATCTCAGCAGGAAAGCATATAGTGGATATATCATTTATGCCTGAGGACTATCTCAACCTGGATGACCTGGCCAAAAAGAACAGCGTAACTGCCGTGGTGGACTGTGGTGTAGCACCAGGAATGGGTAACCTGATTCTGGGTCATCATGAGCGTCTTATGGAAGTGGAAGACTTTCACTGTTATGTTGGCGGACTTCCTAAAAAGAGGGAATGGCCCTATGAATATAAGGCCGTCTTCTCTCCCATAGATGTCATAGAGGAATATACAAGGCCGGCCCGGTATGTTGCAAATCGCCAACTAGTAACACGCGAGGCATTGTCGGACTTGGAACTCCTTGCATTTCCAAAGGTCGGAAAACTGGAGGCATGGAATTCCGATGGACTCAGATCGCTGATAACAACCATGGATATACCGAATATGATCGAAAAGACATTGCGGTATCCCGGTACAACGGAATATGTCAAGGTACTTCGGGAGACCGGCTTCTTTTCATATGATGAAGTAAATATCAGTGGGACAAATATCAGACCCATCGACCTGACGGCAAAACTACTTTTCCCTAAATGGAAACTTCAGGAAGGAGAGAGCGACATGACGGTTATGAAGATTATTATTTCCGGAAAAGAGGATGGAAGAGCTGTGCAGTATATATATGATCTCTATGATGAATATGACCCGGAGACGAAAATTCATTCCATGGCCCGGACTACCGGATACACCTGTACCGCTGTGGCCGATCTTATACTGGCAGGAAAATTTGACCGCCAGGGTGTTTCACCGCCGGAATTTGTGGGACAAAATCCGGGCAGTTTCGAATATGTGCGGGATTACCTCGCCGCAAGAAATGTGCAATACAAAATGGAACGGAAAGAAACATAGCCATTCATTAGTCAGCTAAACAAAACACTTTAAAACTCGAACTCAGCAATAACAGGATAATGGTCTGACAGATAAAATGTTTCAGGTCCATTTGCAACGACTGCATAAACGCATGCTTTCGCTAAATATGGTGAGGCCAAAATATAATCAATACGCTTAGAGTTAGGATGCCTGCCCTCTCCTTCTTCCTTTTCAAAAACCTGGGTTGGACATGAGAGTCGTTGCTCCAGTCCCAAAGTAAATCTCTGAACCAAATCAATTAATGGGAAACTTATGTACCTGCTTATTACACCGTATTCCAGCTGCTCATCCGAAAGATTTCTAATATGCTCCTGCTTTTTTTCCGCTTCCTGCATGGATTTAAGCATCTCTTCTTTGTCTATATAATAATCAGCATCGAAAGGTGATACTGCATTAAAATCGCCCAGAACCAAATACTTATCTTGTTTGTTTCTAACTTCAGATAATGTAGATAAAATTATGGCCGTTTCTTCATGTCTTTTCTTATAGTTATGGGGAGAAAAATGTATGACAAAAAAGTCAATTCCTCCAATTTGGCAATGCAATGCTCCATGATGCATATTTTCCAATATCCGCTCTTTAATGATAATTGGTTTTATAGATGTGATTCCTACCGGGTAACCTGAAGTTTTTAATATTTCAGCATAAGGATGCCCCCAGGCTTTCGCAAGTTCAGATAATTTCTCCTGTGTAAAATCACAAAGTTCTTGAAGGGCTACTACATCAGGCTTTTGATGGTCTATCCACTCAATTACTTTTGCTCTTCGAACAGAATCTTTCCCATATTCGAAGCCATTCCAGATATTGTAGGATATAACTTTGAGTTTAGTGTTTTCTCCCCCTTCTTTTTGCTGACCATAAACCTGAGCGGCAATAAGTAATACAATAAAAGTAAAAAAGATTCTATTTCTTGTCATTGTAAATTATACATTTAAGTGATCACAACAGGCAAATGGTCTGAAGCCACCTGCTCCTGATTTACTCCAAAGTTATCAAAATTCCATAGGGTAAACCGGGTGCAGTCCTGCAGGTGATCAGGCTTTGGAAAACTCCGATGGGGAAACGCCATATAGCTCCCTGAAGCATTTTGCGAAGTAGGAAAGATTATTGAATCCCACCTCATAGGTGATCTCAGCTACATTCCCGAAATTCTTTTTCAGCAGCTGGGCTGCCCGTTTCAACCTGATAGTCCGGATGAATTCACTGGGGGTTTGGTTGGTAAGGGCCTTTAATTTTCTGAACAGTTGCATACGACTCATGCCTATTTCCCCTGTCATGGCTGTGACATCGAAGTCACAATCACCCAGGTTATCTTCAATGATCTGAATGGCTTTGTTCAGGAATTTTTCATCAACAGATGTAACTGCGATATCACTGGGACCAAGTTCTGTCTCCTTGCTGAACCTTTCACGCAATTTCTTACGTTGTTCAATCAAACTCTTCAAGCGGGTTTGCAATTCCTGCATATTAAAAGGTTTGGTCATATAGGCATCAGCCCCCGTTTCAAGTCCCTCAATCCTGCTTTCCACAGTTGCTTTGGCAGTCAGCATTATGACAGGTATATGGCTGGTTCTTTCATCGGTTTTTAACTTTTTGCAAAGTTCAACACCATCCATCCTGGGCATCATCAGATCGGTGATGATAATGTCCGGCATATGGTCAGTCGCGAGAGAGAGTCCCTCTTCCCCATCCACGGCTTCCAGCATTAAGAATTGATTTCCCAGGTTATCAAGTAAATGGGCCCTCACATCTTCACTATCCTCCACCACCAGGATCTTTGGTTTACCATCCTGTTCCTCTATACCAGCTTCTTCTGTTTGCCGGTTTTCATAACCTCCTGATGCAATTACAACATTTACAATACCTGCCTCTTCAAGGTCTTCTTTTTCTCCTACCAGATATTCATGCTTATCCAGGTGTTCCATTCCCAATGGGATGACAATGGTAAAAGTGCTCCCCTTACCTTCAGCTGATTCTACCTTGATCTGTCCATGCTGCAAACCAACCAACTCCCGTGTCAGTGAAAGGCCTATACCCGTCCCTCCACTGCTATGCTGCCAGGATCCTTCTACCTGGTAAAAACGGTCAAATATCTTGTCGATCATTGCTAATGGTATGCCTGGACCGGAATCTGATATCTGTATATTCATGAAATCCTGATCTTTATTCGGGCCCCTGGATCCAATCTTCAATTGGCAGTTCACTTCCCCATCTTCGGGTGTATACTTGAAGGCATTTGAGAGGAGATTTGTCAGTATTTTTTCAAGTTTATCCTGGTCGTAATGTGTAACATAATTTTTCTTTGGGATATTGACTATATATTGAATATTTTTCCTGTCTGCCAGGGGTTGAAAACTTGAGATGATCAGGCGGCTGAAGCGCAGGATATCTGACTCGATCATCTCCAGCTTCATGCTGCCGGCATCTAGTTTGGAAAGGTCCAACAGCTGGTTTATCAGTCCCAATAGCCTGACTGCATTCCGGTGCATCCTTTCCATGGCTACCCTGTTTTTTTCTGTCAGTTCCTCTTTGGAGAGGATATCTTCCAGCGGCCCCAGGATCAGTGTCAGGGGGGTACGGAACTCGTGGGAAACATTGGAAAAGAATCTTGTTTTCATCTGATCCATTTCCATGATCTGAAGATTTTTTTGTTCAAGTTCTGCGGTCCTTTCCTTGACCTTGTCTTCCAATCCCAATCTCATTCTCTCCAGTTCCGTTACCGAATCATATGCCCGGAGGCTGGCAAGCACCAGGGTAAAAAGCTTGAAGGCAGTCAGTTCAGTTTTTGTCTTGTAATCATTAATCTCATAGGAAACGATTACTTCCCGCTCGGGAGCATATCCAGGATATCCTGTACGAAGAATGATCTGGGTATATTTCAAATGCACATCATCACGGATGAACTTCACAAGGTCAAGTCCCGCCGTATTGGTCTCCATCACAACGTCCAGCAAAATGACAGCAATATCCGGATTATTCCTGAGCAAGGGTCTGGATTCCTCAGCCGAGTGTGCATGAATGAATTCTATTCCCCGGTCTTTGTATGAAAAACTTTTGAGTGCGATTCTTGTCACAGAGTGAATGTCTTCCTCGTCGTCCACCACCATGATCTTCCAGGCCGGACCTGAATATTCAGGTTGGATAATCTCCTTTTCAATACCTTCGGGTGCTGAGTCTGAAAAAAGCTGTTCGTTATCGTCTTTCAGCTCCTTGTCATCAAATAGTTTCTCATTTTGATCAGGATCCATTGCCATTTTTTTAGAGAAGATTATAAAAATGCCATTACAAATTTTCTAAGGGAATACTTAAATGAACCCGGGTCCCCTTCTCCGGTTTTGATGAGATATGGATATTCGCATTTATCAAATTACAAAATTCCTTTATCAGTGTGAGACCCAGTCCAAGTCCATGCCCATTTGCACCATTTGTCAATTCCCTTTTAAAAGGCAGGTACATTTCTTCCTGGAATGACTGAGACATTCCTCTTCCTGAATCGGAGACGGTAATCTTTAAAAATTTTTCATTGTCCTGGCTGACCATTATCTCAACCTGACCTTCCTGCGTATTCTTAACGGCATTATCAATAATGTTTGAAAGGATCTGGCTTAAAGCATATTCATCAATCAAAATCAGATCTGTGCTTGCCTTATTCTCAAACATGAGGTCCAGTCCACTCTTATGAATCGCATACTCTTCATCTGCTATGATATCACGGATGGTCTCAGAGACCGAGGTTTTTTCAAGATTCAGTTCATAATTATTTGCCTGGATTTCAGACAGGTCATTGATCATCTGGACCGCCCGGATGATTTCTTTCCCGGAGTAACTCATATCATCGAAGAGTTGCCTGATATTCTCATTAACCTGGTCTTTAACCTCCTTCCTTATGGTATCGG
>CAVVYS010000026.1:0-38648 GCA_963752525.1 uncultured Bacteroidaceae bacterium
GTAGCTGAATCCGGAGTCCAGACCGGCCTTGTCAATGTCTACGTACAGGGAGCAACTGCCGGGATAATGATACAGGAGAACTGGGATCAGTCAGTCCAGAATGATGTTATAAACCTGTTGCGGAAACTGATCCCTCATGGGGTCTGGGAACACGATGCCCAGGATAACAACGGGGATTCTCGCATGAAGGCCGGCCTTGTCGGTCCCTCGGAAACCATCCCCATCGTGGATGGGAAGATGGGGCTGAGCACCTGGCAGAATATATTCTTATGTGAGTTTGATGGTCCCCGAAGTAGCCGGAGGATCGTTCTGACAATAGTGGATACGGATTAAAGAAAATCAATATTCCGGCGCAGGCCGGCGAATTTTGCACGTTTCACCGCCGACCCCTCAAAGAGCCTTTCAAACTTCGCTTCGTCCAGTCCTGCCCAATCCTCCCGGCTCATCTCCAGTAATCCGGGACGGGGTTCAAGCCAGGGTTCCGAGTGGGGAAAAGCATTGTTGTTCCAGGGACATACATCCTGGCAAATATCACATCCAAAGGCCCAGTTCTGCATGCGGCCACGGAATTCCTCAGGGAGATGGGCATCCCGGTTCTCTATGGTAAGGTAGGAAATGCATCGGGATGCATCCACCACCTTTCCCGGCAGGATGGCCCCGGTGGGACAGGCATCAATGCATCGGGTGCAGTCCCCGCAGTAATCCTTTACGGGCTCGTCGGCTTCCAGTTCCAGGTCGGTGATGATCACACCGATAAAAAACCAGGAACCATATTTCCTGTTCAGGAGCAGGGAATGCTTCCCTATCCATCCCAATCCCGCCAGCCGCCCCCAGGCCCTTTCCATAACGGGCGCAGAGTCAACAAATACCCTCCCCGAATGTGCCCCGATATGCTCTTCCATGAAGGCATACAGACTATGTAGTTTTTTCCTCAGGATACGGTGATAATCCTTCCCGTATGCATATTTGGAGATGCGCGGGGCCGACTGATCATGCTGTTTTTCCCTGGTATAATAATTTTGCAAAACCACGACAACAGACCGGGCACCTTCCACCAGCTTTCGTGGATCAACCCGCTTCTCAAAATGGTTTTCCATGTATGCCATGGAGCCCTGGTAGCCCTTATCAAGCCAGTCCCTCAGCCTCGGGGCATCATCTGCCAGATGGTCAGCCCGTGCTATCCCGGCGTCCAGGAATCCCAGCTCCAATGCCTTCTCCTTAATCTTGTGGCTATTTTCAGCAGGATTTTCCAAGGCAGGGGAGGAATTTTAAAACAGTCCCAATTCCAGTTTCGCTTCGTCGGTCAGATTGGACTCATCCCAGGGTGGATCAAAGGTGAGTTTGAGATTTACTGATTTCACGCCTTCAGTGGCTTCAACCTTATGCTGCACTTCGGCGATGATGTCATCTGCAATGGGACAGTTCGGGGTGGTGAGGGTCATCCGTATTTTGGCATTGTTTTCATCGTCCACATCTATCTCGTAGATTAGTCCCAGGTCATATATATTCACCGGGATCTCCGGATCATAAATGGTTTTCAGTGTATTTATGATGGCGTCTTCCAGTTGTAGGAATTCATTATCTTTCTCCATATTTTAAATCTTTTATCTGCATCCGTCAACTAAACAACCATTGATGCAGGATTGTTATTGTTGTGCCATTTTCGTCTTGTACGCCAGGGCATATAATTTCATCTGTTTCACCATTGATAGCAGTCCGTTTGACCGGGTGGGGGAAAGGTTTTCCCGCAGGCCGATACGGTCTATGAATACCAGTTCCGTATCCATGATTTCGTCAGGGTTCCTGTCAGAGAGGACCCGGATAAGCAGGGAAACGATCCCTTTGGTAATGATGGCATCTGAATCAGCTGTAAACCTCATTTTTCCGTCCTCCAGGTCAGCCCTCAGCCATACCTTCGACTGGCATCCATTGATCAGGTATTCACTGGTCTTATATTTGGGATCCATGATGGGCAGATCATTGCTAAGGTCGATAAGGTAATTGTATTTATCCAGCCAGTCTTCGAAAACTTCAAATTCTGCAATGATCTCTTCCTGTATTTCATTCATGTTCATAGTTCCAAAACTTTACCGCAAATATAATCAATGGGAGTCATACTATCCGAACATTTCACGAACACGATGGAGTCCGGCATGAAGCCTGTCAATCTCCCCGGTTGTGTTATAAAATGCCAGGGAAGCACGCAGGGTCCCGGTGATTTTAAAATGATCCATGACCGGCTGTGTACAATGGGTGCCAGTACGCACTGCAATGCCCAGTTTGTCCAGCACCATTCCGGCATCATAAGGGTGGATCCCATCCAGCAGGAATGAAAGGATACTGATTTTATTGGCAGCATTCCCATAGATCTCCAGTCCGGGTACAGTCATCAACTTCATGGTGGCGTATTCAAGCAGGTATCTCTCGTATTCCCTGATCCGCTTGAGTCCGATCCCACTGATATAGTCCAGCGCTGCCGCCAGTCCAGCTGCCCCGATATAATTCATGGTGCCAGCTTCAAATTTAAAAGGTAACTGATTGTAAGTGGTTTTTTCGAAGGAAACACAGTCAACCATGTCTCCACCTCCCTGGTAAGGAGGCAGGTCGTATAATAATTTTTCTTTGCCATACAGCACGCCTATCCCGTTAGGCCCATATACCTTATGACCTGAGAATGCATAAAAATCAACATCCAGGTCCTGTACATCTATGCTTTCGTGGGGCAGGGCCTGTGCTCCGTCTACGAGTACCGGGACACCGGATTTATGCGCCAGGCGTATGATTTCCCTGACAGGGTTGATGGTTCCCAGTGAATTGGAAATATGTGTAATGGCAACAATCCTGGTCTTATCTGACAATAGCTTTTTGAATTCGGCCATCACCAGTTCTCCCTTATTATTAAATGGGATCACCTTCAAACTGGCTCCTTTTCGTTCACAGACCATCTGCCATGGAACGATATTGGAGTGGTGTTCCATCTCAGAAATGATCACTTCTGTACCGGGACCGAGATGCTTTTCCCCGAAACTGAATGCCAGTGCATTGATGGACCCTGTGGTTCCGCTGGTAAAAATAACCTCGTTTGTAGATGATGCATTGATGTATTTCCTGACCTTTTCCCTTGCTTTTTCATAGGTTTCGGTGGAACGTTCACTCAGGAAATGTACCCCCCTGTGAATGCTCGCATTTTCCTCTTCGTAATACCTGCGAATTGTATCTATGACTTGCCTGGGCTTTTGGGTGGTGGCCCCGTTGTCAAAATAAACGATGGGGTGTCCGTGTACTTTCATGGAAAGCAATGGGAAATCCCGTCTTATTTTATCTACTTCAAAGTCCATTGAGGAAGGCATTAATCAGGGATGGGAAGATCGCCACAGGCCATGGAACAGTTGTTGCAACGGGATAGTTCACCCCTCAGCCGTTTGTCCACCAAGTGATTAATCCTGTCCTTAAGCGGGGTGACCTGGATCTTTTCAATGACCTCATGGGCAAAAGCATATAACATCAAGAGCCGGGCTTCCTGCTTTGGGATCCCCCTTGCCTGCATATAGAAAAGGGCATCTTCATCAAGCTGGCCGGTTGTCGCCCCATGGGAACAACGCACGTCATCTGCATAGATCTCAAGCTGGGGCTTGGAATTCATCTTTGCCTCGTCAGACATGAGGATGTTGTTATTGGTCTGATAGGCCAATGTTTTCTGGGCATCCTGCCTGACCAGGATGCGGCCGTTGAAAGCACCGGTGGATTGCTCATCGAGTATCCCTTTGAACAGTTGGGTGCTGGTGCAGTTTGGTTTGGCATGGTCGATGTTCACATAATTATCAATATGCTGGTTCTTGTCAGACATGAACAGGCCATAGGTTTCATTATTGCAGCCCTTAGCATTCAGCAATACATTGGTATTGTTCCGTATCAGTCCCCCATGCAAAGTGATTGTATTGGACCTGACCGTGCTGTCGGCTTCCTGATGTATGAACAGGTTGGTCAGCAGGTTAGAATTCAGGTGCTCATTCTGGACCCGGGAATAATGGAATCTGGACCCATTACCAGCATAAATCTCTGTTACAGAATTTGTCAGGAAACGAAAAGGAGAAAGGGTGTGGTCACATACGATGACCTCTGCGCTGGTATTCTCCTCCATGATAAACAGGTTCCGGTAATGCAGCATGGTATCGATCCCGGTCATGGGGAGGTGTACCACCTGTACAGGATCCTCGAGGACCTGGCCTTTGGGCACATAGATAAACAGGCCATCTATGGCAAAGGCAGTATTTAAAGCTACAAGGGAGTCATTTTTAATTCCGGCATGTTTTGCATAATGTTCTTTCACAAGTTCAGGATATTTCCTGAGGGCTTCGGCGAAACTCCCGATGATGATCCCATTCTCCAATACGGTCAGGGCCGTCCCATTTACCTTATAAAACCCGTTCAGGATAATCTCCAGCCTGGTTTGCAGGTTGGGCACATCACAATTGAAGATGTCCTCCAAATTGAAATCAACATTGCTGGGTTGAAGTTGCATCGTATAGCCGGGCTTAAAAAGTTTTTGCAGGGAGGTATATTTATACAACTCATCCTGCCTGTCCGGCAGTCCTGTTATTCCAAATTCATGGATGGCTTCCTCCCGGATATTCATCATAAACGAGGGAGATGCCTTTTCAAGTAAATCCTCCTTGGCTTTGAATAATTCGATATAGTCCTGGCTTGTATTCATAATGTTTATCTATCTTCCGGCTTCCTCCTTGATCCAGTCATAGCCCTTCTCCTCCAGTTCCAGGGCCAGTTCCTTCCCACTTGATTTGACAATTCGGCCATTGTAGAGAACATGAACGAAATCGGGGATAATATAATCAAGCAGACGCTGATAGTGGGTGATTACAATGGTTGAATTGTCTTTGTTTTTCAGGGTGTTGACCCCGTTGGCCACGATTTTCAGGGCATCGATATCCAACCCGCTGTCGGTTTCATCCAGGATGGCCAGTTTTGGTTCAAGAAGGGCCATCTGGAAAATCTCGTTTTTCTTTTTTTCTCCCCCGGAAAATCCTTCATTTACCGAGCGGTTGGTGAGCTGGGAGTCAAATTCTACCAATTCCTTCTTTTCCCGCATATACTTCAGGAAATCACCGGCGGAGAGGGGTTCCATTCCGTTATACAAGCGGTGTTCATTGACTGCCGTTTTCATAAAACTGACCATACTGACACCAGGGATCTCTACAGGGTACTGGAAACCCAGGAAGATCCCTTTTTTAGCCCTTTCTTCGGGATCCATCTCAAGCAGATTTTCACCCAGGTATTTAATGGAACCATGGGTGATATTCCTCATTTCCCTTCCTGCAATGGTCGTTGCCAGTGTGCTTTTCCCGGAACCATTGGGCCCCATGATGGCATGCACTTCTCCGGGTTTCACTTCAAGGTTGATCCCTGAGAGGATCTCCTTATCCCCCACACTAACTTTCAGATCCTTTATTGATAACATTGCTATATTATGCTTTTAATTATATACTCATCCAACAGATCCTTCCAGGCTGATCTGCAATAATTTCTGGGCCTCTACGGCAAACTCCATTGGCAATTTGTTCAGTACCTCCCTTGCATAACCATTCACGATCAGACTGATGGCTTTCTCAGTATCGATGCCTCGCTGGTTGCAATAAAAGATCTGGTCTTCACTGATCTTGGAGGTAGTTGCTTCATGTTCAACAATGGCGGTGCTGTTGTCAACCTCAATATAAGGGAAAGTATGTGCACCGGATTTATCGCTCAGCAACAATGAATCACACTGGGAGAAATTCCGGGCATTCTCGGCAGTCTTCAAAATGCGTACCAGTCCCCTGTAAGAATTCTGGCTCTTCCCGGCGGATATCCCCTTGGAAATTATGGTACTACGCGTATTCCTCCCGATATGCATCATTTTGGTACCCGTATCTGCCTGCTGCCGGTTATTGGTGACTGCCACGGAATAAAATTCACCGATGGAATTGTGGCCCTTAAGAATACAGCTGGGATACTTCCAGGTAATGGCCGAACCCGTTTCCACCTGGGTCCAGGAGATCTTCGAATCATTGCCCTTGCAGATCCCTCGTTTGGTCACGAAGTTGTAGATACCCCCCTTGCCGTTTTTGTCACCGGGATACCAGTTCTGCACGGTGGCGTATTTTACTTCGGCTTTTTCCAGGGCCACGATCTCAACCACTGCCGCATGCAACTGGTTCTCATCACGCATGGGAGCCGTGCAGCCTTCCAGGTAACTCACATAGGCCTCGTTATCGGCTACCAGCAGGGTCCTTTCGAACTGGCCCGTATTGGCAGCATTGATCCTGAAATAGGTGGAAAGCTCCATAGGACAACGGACACCTCTTGGGATGTAGCAGAATGAACCATCTGAGAAAACTGCGGAATTCAGCGCGGCAAAGTAATTATCTGTATAGGGGACCACCGAGCCCAGGTATTTTTTAACCAGATCGGGATGGTTTGCCACTGCTTCACTGAAAGAACAAAAGATAATCCCTAGTTCCGCCAGGGTTTCACTGAAAGTGGTCTTGACAGAGACAGAATCCATAACAGCATCAACAGCCACTCCAGTCAGCCGTTTTTGTTCATCCAGGGATATGCCCAGCTTGTCAAATGTCTCCCTGAGTTCAGGGTCAACCTCATCCAGGTTCTCAAGGCTGGCCTTTTGCTTAGGGGCGGCATAATAAACAATATCCTGGTAATCAATTTTCGGTATGACAAGATGCGCCCATTTTGGCATCTTCATCTTTTGCCAATGCTGAAAAGCTTTCAGCCTCCATTCCAGTAACCATTCGGGCTCACCCTTCTTGGCAGAGATCATTCTGACCACGTCGTCATTCAACCCTTTCGGTATCGTATCAGTCTCTATATCAGTATAAAAACCATACTTGTATTCATTCTGGGTTACCTCCCTGATTACCTCGTTTTGATTGTTTTCCATATTATCCCTTCGCTTCAGTATGAATCATCCCTCATCTCTTTATTTAGATTTATTCCAAATAAGGACAAAGATAAGTAAAAGTATTAAATTTTGGTGAATTTTGCCACGATTTTGAGAGCTATCAATACCTGTATTCCCAATGAATGAAAGGAAGAAAATAACCCCCTTGTCCAAGCTTGGTGAGTTTGGATTGATTGATCATCTGACAAAGGACCTGAAGGTACATCAGGCGACCACCGTAAAAGGTATAGGGGATGATGCTGCTGTCGTGGATTATCAGGGAGAGAAAATGCTGATCACGACCGACCTGCTCGTGGAGGGTATACATTTCAACCTGGTATACACACCTTTAAAGCACCTGGGATACAAATCTGTCATCGTAAACCTGTCTGATGTATATGCCATGAACGGGCATCCAAGGCAAATCCTGGTATCATTGGCACTCTCAGCAAAATTCAGTGTAGAAGCTGTTGAACAATTGTATGAAGGGATCAGGTTGGCCTGTGAGAAATACAAGGTGGACCTGGTGGGTGGAGATACCACCACTTCTTTAACAGGCCTCACTATAAATGTAGTAGCCATTGGTGAGGTAGAAAAGGGAAGACTGGCATACCGTAATACGGCCAGGGTAAATGACCTGATTTGTGTATCCGGCGACCTGGGCGCAGCCTATATGGGATTGCAATTGCTGGAAAGGGAACGCAGGGTATTTAATGATTCTGGTGAGGGTAAACAACCTGACCTGTCAAGTTATGATTATATCATAGGCCGGCAACTGAAACCTGAGGCCCGGAATGATATTGTCGAGTCATTAAAGGATCACCAGATTGTTCCAGGTGCCATGATAGATCTGTCAGATGGACTTTCTTCCGACCTGATTCATATTTGCAGACAATCCGGTTTGGGCTGTAGGATATTCCATGACCGGATCCCCATTGCTGATGAAACAGACCGTGCTGCCAGGGAGATGAATATCGAACCATTTATCGCTGCCCTGAATGGTGGTGAAGATTATGAATTATTGTTTACCATCCCTCTCAATGAGCATGAAAAGGTGATGAAGATCAAAGACATAACCGTGATTGGCCATATTACTGAAAAAGAAGCCGGGATGAAATTTATTACCAAACAGGGAGATGAATTAGCATTACAGGCACAGGGATGGAATTCATTTGATGAGGAAGAATCAACCTCCGGCATTTAGTCCTTTGATCAGTCCCCTTTTTGATTTCCTCATGAATCCGACGATCTCATCACGTTCCTCAGAAAGCTGGAAATGCTGTTCAATGTATTCCCTGGCCTGTGTATTGTTGTAACCTCCGTGGAAAAGAATACGGTAGATATCCTGAATTTCCTGGATCTTCTCATTGGTAAATTTTCTCCGTTTCAGTCCGATTGAATTCAGTCCCTCGTAAGAAAAAGGATCCCTCCCTGCGGTAATATAGGGGGGAACATCCTTGCCAACTTTAGATCCACCCTGGATCATGACATGCTTCCCTATTTGCACATACTGGTGAACCAGGCAGGCTGCACTGACAATTGCCCAGTCATCGACTTCAACTTCCCCTCCCAGGGCAACATTGTTCACAAGGATGACCTGGTCTCCCAGTTCACAGTCATGGGCTACATGGACATAAGCCATAAGGAGGCAATTTCTACCAATAATGGTCTTGCCCCGGGCCTTGGTGCCTTTGTTAATCGTGCAACATTCCCGGATGATTGTATTATCTCCGATCTCAACCGTTGTATATTCCCCACCGTACTTCATATCCTGCGGATTGGCTGAGATTACGCTTCCAGGGAAGATGGAACAATTCTTTCCTATCCTTGTACCGTCCATGATAACGGTATTCGGACCGATCCATGTACCTTCCCCAATCTCAACATCTTTAGCGATGGTAGCGAATGGTTCTACTTTAACATTTTCGGCAATCTTTGCACCAGGATGAATGTTGGCCTGGACTTGGTTCAGTTTATTCATATTCTTTAACGATCTGGGCCATGAGTTCGCCCTCTGAAACCAGATTATCTCCTACAAATACCTGCCCAAACATATGAGCAATGCCTCTTCGAATGGGTTCGAGCAGATCCGCCTTGATAATTAATGTATCCCCGGGGACAACCTTCCCCCTGAACTTTACATTGTCAATTTTCAGGAAATATGTAGCATAATGCTCCGGGTCGGGGACGGTATTCAATACAAGTATTCCACCTACCTGAGCCATTGCTTCCACCTGCAGAACCCCGGGCATGACCGGTTCCTGAGGGAAATGTCCCTGGAAAAAAGGTTCATTGAAAGAAACATTTTTAATCGCTACGACTGTCTTACTGTCTCGGTGAAGAACACGGTCCACGAACAAAAAGGGATAGCGGTGAGGCAATAATTTCATTATACCATTCACATCAAGCACCGCCTTGGTCATATCATAGACCGGTGCTTTTTTTTTCAGCTTATCCTTTTTTATTTTGCTTCTGAGCAGGCGGGCAAACTGATTATTGGCATAATGGCCGGGACGGGTGGCAAGGATTTTTCCCTGAATGGGTTGCCCAACCAGTGCCAGGTCTCCCATAATATCCAGCAGCTTATGTCGTGCAGGTTCATTGCTGAAGTTAAGATCAATATTGTTCAGCACCCCCTCTGGTTGTACTTTTACTTTGGGCTTGTTGAATAATTCTGCAAGGCGGTCCAGTTCCCCCTGCGAAACCTTCCGGTCAATGATCACAATGGCATTGTCCAGGTCCCCGCCCTTGATGAGGTTGTTTTTGGCCAGAAATTCCAGTTCATGTAGGAAGACAAATGTTCTTGCGGGTGCAATTTCATCATTGAAATCAGTGATCTTGTCCAGGTTAGCGTACTGGAAACCGAGTACCTTAGAGTTATAATCAATTTTTACATCGACACTGAATTTTGGATCAGGGTAAGCGATGATCTCTATCCCATGTTCATCATCGCGGTATTCAATCTTTTCGGTGATCTGATAAACATTCCTGGGGATCTCCTGGTCTTTTAGTCCAGCCCTAATAATCGCTTCTACATATAATTTTGAACTCCCATCGAGGATGGGGGCCTCGGGTCCGTTCATTTCAATAATTACATTGTCCAGTCCTGATCCAACACAGGCTGCCATCACATGTTCAATGGTGGCAACCTTTACGCCGTTTTCCTCAAGCGTAGTGCCCCTGCTTGTTTCAACCACATTCTCTGCAAGGGCCCTGATTACTGGCCTGTCATTCAGGTCTGTCCGGATAATCTGGTAACCATGGTTTTCAGGAGCAGGTGCCAGGGTCAATTTTACATCTACTCCGGTATGCAAACCCCTCCCGCTAAAACTGACAGGTTTCTTAATAGTTTTCTGATTTCCAGTCATATTCCATTCAGTTACAGATAGAATTTGAACGCCGCAATATACAAAAATTCGTTAAATCTATCTTTCGTAAGACAGTACCTGCTGGATTATTTTAATTCTTTTAATTCCTTAATATCTTTCTCCAGCTGTATCAAAGTTTTTCGCATATCAGGCAATCTTTTGAAAATAGCCAGAGATTTCCTGGATTCCCTAATATCAAATGCAGGGGAACCAAGTACGATTTCTTTTTCCTTTATGCTGTGTGCTACCCCTGATTGGGCTGCAATGATCGCCCCGTCTCCGATGGTAATATGTCCTACCAGTCCAGCCTGGGCGGCAAGGATCACATTCTTGCCAATCTTTGTGGATCCGGCAACGCCGGCCTGAGCAATTACCACACTGTTTTCACCAATTTCTACATTGTGGGCGATCTGGATCAGGTTATCCATCTTCACCCCATTCCCGATTCTGGTTGAACCCATGGTGGCCCTGTCAATGCTAACATTGGAGCCGATTTCTACATCATTTCCGATGAGCACATTTCCTACCTGTGGCACCTTTTGCCTGGTAGTACTGTCCTGGTCAAGTGCAAATCCGAAACCATCCGATCCGATTACGGTTCCTGCGTGAACAATGCAGTTATTTCCTATATTGCAATTTTCCATTACTTTCACGCCCGGGTAAAGAATGGTATTATCACCTATGTTGACATTGTCACCAATGAAAACCTGTGGATACAGTCTTACATTGTCACCTATTTTGGCATCATCCCCGATGTAGACAAAATCTCCGGCATAAAGGTTTTCGCCGCATGTTGCTGATTCTGCTATGCTTGAATTTGGACTGACCCCTGTTTTTCTGGGCTTGGACTGTTCATAAAGATCGAGCAGGCTGGCAAATGCTTTATATGCATCATTTACCCTGATCAGGGTTGCTTTTACTTCTTTCTCAAGTGCAAGTTCATTATTGATCAGGACAATGGTCGCCTTTGTATCATAAATATATTTCTCATATTTTGGATTGGCCAGGAAGGCCAGGGTTCCAGGTTTTCCTTCTTCGATTTTTGAGACATCGTTTACCTTGGCAGCCGGGTTTCCCTCGACTTTCCCGTTAAGGAATCCGGCAATCTGTTCAGCTGTAAAGTCCATGAAGATTAAAATTTGGTCACAAAAATAAATAATTAAACACTACGCCAAAGCATCTTTAGGATAATACAAAAAATATTTTCTAACGGTCTTTGACAATACTGAAATGTCCAGCATGTCAGAGGCTGCAGTTATATCCACTAACATCCCATCGTTGTAAAGGATCTGGATTTGTTCATCTTTCGAGCTATAGGCATAATTACTGATGCTGTCAGCATGCACCAGATATCTGATATCCTCCTCCGCTAAACGGTATAACTTCCTGACTCTTTGCCTGATATTATTAATGTACTCATCGGGGAAAGGTTCCGTCTTGATCTCTATCCGGGACAGATCCCTGTTCTTAAGTTTTTTGCAAAGGGTAGACAACACAGGGTCCGGGTGATCTGTCCACACCTTGGCCGAGGCCATGATATCACTGTCATCCAGTCCGGCGAACATTTCCAGGTTACTGATGACGGTATCAGAGATGTGTGGATATCTTCCCGGTTTTTCATCTCCAAAGAAATCACTCCTCGAAACCGGCTGGTACAGAAAATGGCGGAGGGGAGGAGTACAGAATATTTCCACACCCTGTCCCGCTAGTTCCCTGGCTCTCTGCAATATGTTAAGCAGGAGAATCTCAGAAGAAAGGACAGCTTTGTGCAGGTATACCTGCCAATACATCAATCTCCGTGCTATCAGGAACTTTTCTATAGAATAAATGCCCTTATGGTCAACGACTAATTGATCATTCACCACATTCAACATTCTCACAATGCGGTCTGATCCTATCACACCTTCTGTGACCCCGGTAAAAAAACTATCTCGCTTCAGGTAATCAAGCCTGTCCATATCCAGCTGTCCGCTGATCAACTGATGCAGGAATTGTTTGGGATACTTGCCGGTAAAAATCTTGATGGCCATGTCAAGACGACCCTTATATTCTTTATTCAGAGCATGCATGAACAATATAGATAATGCTTCATGATGAATACCCGGAACAATACTTTCTTCCAGGGCATGGGAAAAGGGCCCGTGGCCAATATCGTGTAATAAAATGGCAGAGAGAGCAGCTTCTTCTTCCTCCAGGGAAATTTCCACCCCTTTAGAACGAAGTACCTCAATGGCCATGCCCATCAGGTGCAGTGATCCCAGGGCGTGCTGGAATCTGGTATGGGTGGCACCGGGGTAGACAAAATATGTCAATCCCAATTGCTTGATTCTCCTAAGTCTCTGAAAATAAGGATGTTCAATTAATTCAAATAGACCCTCAAAAGAGATTTTGATAAATCCGTATACCGGATCATTGATGATCTTTTTCTTGTTGGTATTAACTCGGCCCACTGTTAATGATAGAAAACGAAATTTAGTAATTTAAATTGTATTGGACAGGTAGGGACCGGCTTCTGGCATAATATTTTGTAAAGTTGCCGATTTTTTATATTTTTGCGCCCGGATATGAGATTTGCAATAGGGGACGGGAGTCCCCTATTTTATTGAAATAGCATGGCGGATCAAAACATCATTGAGCATCATCTGGAAGGAATTTTAGCCGGAAAGGATATTTTCCTGGTAGGTGTGAAAGTTGATAATAACAATAAGATCATTGTTCATATCGACACTCCTAAAGGGATCAGCGTTGATGATTGTGTCAAGGTCAGCAGGGAACTGGAAGAAAAATTGGACAGGGACAAGGAGGACTTTGCGCTGGAGGTATCTTCACCCGGACTGGATTCACCTTTCAGGGTAATCGAACAGTATCAGAAAAATGTAGGCAAAAAGATCAACCTGGTGAAGACGGACGGAGAGAAATTGGAGGGGATCCTGAGAAAAACAGACGAAAACGGCATTGTACTTGAAATGACCAGGGGCAGGAAGGGCCAGCCAAAAGATACAGAGCTTCTCGAGTTGTCTTTTGCAGAGATCAAATCGGGAAGGGCCAGCATTCAGTTTTAGGAATTACAATAAATAAATATAAATATCAAAATGGAAGCGCTTAATTTGATTGATACTTTTTCAGAGTTTAAGGAGTTGAAGAATATCGACCGGGCTACCATGATGACGGTTCTTGAGGACGTTTTCAGGGGATTGCTGGTGAAGAGATTCGAAACGGATGAAAATTTTGATGTCATTATTAATATTGATAAAGGGGATTTTGAGATCTGGAGGAACAGGGAAGTAGTGGAAGACGATAACCTGGAAGATCCAAACCTGCAGATTACCCTTTCAGAAGCCAAGAAGATTGATGAGGATTATGAGGCAGGGGAGGAAGTTACAGATGAGGTAAAGCTGGCTGATTTTGGCAGAAGGGCTATACTCTCACTGAGGCAGAACCTGACATCCAGAATACTGGATCTTGAAAAGAACAATCTATATGGAAAATATAAGGAAAGGATAGGAGAAATTGTAACAGGTGAGATTTACCAGGTATGGAAGCGTGAGATTCTGGTACTGGATGATGAAGGCAATGAACTGATCCTTCCCAAATCTGAACAGATTCCCTCTGATTATTTCAGGAAAGGTGATACTATCAGGGCAGTGGTCATAAAAGTGGAAATGAAAAACAACAATCCACTGATTATTCTTTCCCGGACTTCTCCCATATTCCTCGAGCGACTCTTTGAGCTGGAAGTACCTGAGATATTTGATGGACTGATCACCATTAAAAAAATCGTCAGGGTCCCCGGTGAACGGGCCAAGGTAGCCGTTGAATCATATGATGAAAGAATTGACCCTGTTGGTGCCTGTGTAGGTATGAAGGGATCCCGGATCCATGGAATCGTCAGGGAATTAAAAAATGAAAATATTGACGTAATAAACTATACCACAAATATCCAGTTATTTATACAACGTTCCCTGAGTCCGGCCAAGATCAGCAGCATTAAGATAAGTGAAGAAAAAAAGGATGCAGAAGTTTACCTTATGCCGAATGAGGTTTCTCTGGCCATTGGAAAAGGGGGACTGAATATCCGGCTGGCAAGTCAGTTAACGGGCTACGAAATAGACGTTTACAGGGAAGGTATTCAGGATGATGAAGAAGATGTTAACCTGGAGGAATTTGCTGATGAAATTGAAGGATGGGTCATTGATGAGCTCAAATCCATCGGTTGCGACACAGCTAAAAGCGTACTGGATCTAAGCACAGAGGATCTTGTTAAAAGGACTGATCTTGAGGAAGAAACCATCCAGGAGGTCATAAAAGTTCTGAATGCAGAATTTGAATAATTCAGGTGAATAGTTTTATATTAGCAGATTATTAAATAGCGTATGGCAGGTAAAGGGACAAGATTAAGTAAGATTGCGCGTGAATTTAATGTCGGGATTTCCACTATCGTGGAGTTCCTGAACAAGAAGGGGTATGAGGTTGATCCAAATCCCAATACCAAGGTCACGGAAGAGATTTATGATATCCTGATCTTGGAGTACAGTGCTGACATCAGCGTAAAGAAAGAATCTGATTTGCTGAGTCTTAAAAACCTGAGGGATAAGAAAGAGACCATCTCTATCAATGATATTGATCAGCAGAAACCATCTCAAGTTGATGTTGAAGAGGAATTCTTTATCAAGGACTCATCCGCCACGGCAAAGATTGAATTACCAGAAGGAGAAGAAATTGAAGTTAAGGTAGTAGGAAAGGTTGATCTGGATGCAGTTAGCGGTCGTGGGAAAAAGACAGAGGAAGCTCCGGTAAAGCCAGCTGAACAACCAGCTGAAAAGCCAGCTAAAGAGGGAGCACCCGATAAAGAAATTGCCGCAAAGAAAGAAACCAAACCTGCCAAGGAAAAAGAGGATAAAGGAGCTGATGTTGATGTAAAAGTGGTTGGGAAGATAGATTTGGAAACTCCTAAAAAGAAAACCACACCCGCAACCAAGAAAACCAAACAATCAGAACCTGAAGTAAAAGCAACGAAAGCAGAAGAACCTGCCGAAGTTGTTGAACCTGCATGAAGTTGTTGAACCTGCTGTTGAAGAAATTGAGGAGAAGGTTGCGAAGAAAGAAGTGGAGGATGAGAATTTCATCAAAACAAAGATCACCAAGATTACGGGTCCCTCTGTAGTCGGAAAAATTGAACTACCTCCACCGGAAGATAAGGAAAAGAAAGCCGCTGATAAGGCTGCCCTGAAGAAAAAGCGTAAAAGGATCAAGAAAGATACAGAAAGAGTGGACCTGGGTGAAAAGGGAAACAAAGAAGCAGCTGATAAATCCAAAACCCAGAAGAAACCTGTACTCAAAAAGCGCAGAAAGCCACTTAAGCCCGAAGTGAGTGAGGAAGATGTTCAAAAGCAGGTTAAGGAAACCCTGGCCCGGCTGACGGACCGGACTAAATCAAAGGGAGCAAAATACAGGCGGGAAAAGCGCGAGGCAGTAAGTCAGAAATTGCATGAAGAAGCAATCAAGCTGAAGGAAGAAAGCAACATCATTAAAGTTACCGAATTTGTTACCGTTCAGGAGTTAGCCTCACTGATGGATGTTCCGGCAACAGAAGTAATTGCCAAGTGTATGGAACTGGGACTGTTTGTATCCATAAATCAGCGCCTGGATGCAGAAACACTTGCCGTTGTGTCAGATGAATTCAATTACAAGATCGAGTTTATCAGTGTGGAAGTACAGGAAGCCATCGCAGAAGACGATGATGATCCTGAAGAGCTGGAATCAAGACCTCCCATCGTTACAGTTATGGGCCATGTTGATCATGGAAAGACAAAATTACTGGATTATGTTCGGAGTGCCAATGTGGTAGCCGGTGAGGCTGGTGGAATTACCCAGCATATCGGTGCATACAGTGTACACCTTGATGATGGCAGGATGATCACCTTCCTGGATACACCGGGTCACGAGGCCTTTACTGCTATGCGGGCCCGTGGTGCCCAGGCCACTGATATCGTGATCATTGTGGTAGCTGCTGATGATGGTGTAATGCCACAGACTGTGGAGGCCATAAATCATGCACAGGCTGCCGGTGTTCCAATGGTTTTTGCCATTAATAAGATAGATAAACCCACAGCCAATCCCGAAAAGATCAAGGAAGCTCTTGCCAACATGAATTTCCTTGTTGAAGACTGGGGTGGCAAATACCAGTCACAGGAAATATCTGCCAAGAACGGGATCAATATTGATGAATTGCTTGAAAAAGTACTGCTCGAGGCAGAATTGCTTGAATTGAAAGCCAATCCCCATAAAGGAGCCAGTGGTTCAGTCATAGAATCAGAATTAGATAAGGGAAGAGGCTTTGTATCTACCATACTTGTGGAGAATGGAACCCTGGATATGGGTGATGTAGTCCTGGCCGGATCCTACTTTGGGCATATCAAGGCCATGTATAATGAACGTGGCAAGAAAATTAAAGAAGCCGGTCCTTCAACACCGGTACTTATTCTGGGATTGAATGGAGCACCCCAGGCGGGTGACCGTTTCAATGTCATGGAATCTGACAAGGAGGCAAAGGAAATAGCCAATAAAAGAGAACAACTCCAGCGGGAACAGGATCAGCGTACCCAGAAACATATTACACTCGATGAAATCGGTCGCCGGATTGCCATTGGTAACTTCCAGGAACTGAACATCATTGTCAAAGGTGATGTGGATGGTTCTATTGAAGCCCTCAGCGATTCACTCATCAAGCTTTCCACCGAGGAGATACAGTTAAATGTTATTCACAAAGCTGTTGGACAGATAAAGGAAGCAGATATCATGCTGGCTGCAGCATCCAATGCCATCATCCTGGGATTCCAGGTCAGACCATCTCTGGGTGCGAGGAAACTCGCAGAAAAAGAGGAGATTGACATTCGCCTTTATTCAGTGATCTATGATGCGATCGAAGAAGTAAGGGCTGCCATGGAAGGGATGTTATCTCCGGATATCAAAGAAGAAATAATTGCCACCGTTGAGATACGTGAGATATTCAAGATAACCAAGGTTGGTACAGTCGCCGGATGCATGGTGAAAGAGGGAAAGATTAACCGGAATTCAAGAATCCGCGTCATTCGAGACGGCATCGTTGTCTATACAGGCGAACTGGGATCCTTAAAGCGATTCAAGGAAGATGTCAGGGAAGTAGCTTCTGGTTATGAATGTGGACTGAATATTGCGAATTTCAATGATATTAAGGTCGGGGATATGGTGGAAGCCTACCAGGAGGTAGAGGTAATGAAAAAACTGTAACATAGTAAAGGATATCATAAAACCCCGCTTAAAATGTTGCCACTAACCAACATTTATAGGCGGGGTTTTTCAATATCCTCTTCTCACATTACCTCTACCTCCTGACAGACAAATAGAAGCAGCATTTTTTAGGCGTGGTTTATTACTAGGCTGAGATTAATTCCTCGTATTGTTCGGGGCTCATTAATGCATCCAGTTCTGCAGGTTTGTCAATACTGACCCGAATCATCCATCCCTTTCCAAAGGGATCAGTGTTAACAAGCTCAGCTTCATCTTCAAGACTGCTGTTAAACTCGAGAACTTCTCCCGATACAGGCATAAACAGGTCGGAAACAGTCTTAACAGCTTCAATGGTACCGAAAGTTTCACCAATGGCTAGCTTTTCCCCTTCAGTTTCTATTTCGATATAGACAATATCACCCAGTTCCCCCTGGGCGTAATCTGTAATTCCTATGTACGCTTCATCACCTTCAATGCGGATCCATTCATGTTTATCAGTGTATTTACAGTTGTCGGGTACATTCATGATGTTGATGTTTTTATAGGATTGTTTTGATATGATAAAATTATAAACAAATATTTACTGGGCAAGCGTAAATCTGATACTAAACCCGACATTTGTATTTGCCGTTGGGTATGACAGGGACACGAAAGGTTTGTTAACTATCCTGTCGAAAAAGAGCCGGATATTAAAACGGTCACTGAGCACATAATCGAAATTGATCGCTATTTTCACAATCCGCTGTCCGGCTGTTATCTGGTCAACATCCTCAATAACTTTCCGGATGATGGTCCTGTTATCCCTGATAGAGAAATCACCCCTGACATTCAGGTCACTTTCCATAGCAGTTTGTCCCCCACCAGGAAGGTTGAAAATCAGAGGTAATCCTGAAAACCGGTATCCTGCTCCGATCACAAATTCATTGCTCGATATTTCCGTCAACTGGCTGTTTGCCAGGCTTAAAGCGAGAGACCTGGATTTTTTATACTCAACCCGGGTGGTGAGGCTGTTTACCCAGTTCAAGTCCAGGGCAATCAGGGGACTGAATTGTTCATTGATGGCTACTGCACTTATATCTTCCTCATTTAGGAAATTACCGTTCATGTCCCTGGATGCTGTATCCACATAACCTGCCTCCGTGGCCATATAGAATGGATTGGATATAAAACTTCCAATGGTATAGGATGAACGGTAGGAATGGTTAATATTGATGGAGCGGAAATATTTTTGAAGGAATGGAATTTTTGAGAGGCCATCAAAAGTCAGGCGCCAGTTGGGCAGCATATCCCTAATATCCAGTATGGGATTGAGGTTCACTTTGTTGGGGTCCCTTTTTCCATACGCTGCCAGGAAGGCCGGGATCAAAACCGACTGTGCACTTTCCCCGTAACCATCCCAGAAAGCGGAATTGCTCGTGTCGGGCCTCATAACATAATCCCCCCCCTCGGCTCTTTGGGTAGCCAGCCTTGCGGATATTTGCTGCCTGTACTCATTCTTGAATTGCTCAAAGGTGGCGGAAGCAAAATTGTCCGATGAGAATACCTTCTCAAAGGATGTTCCGATCATGATTGTAGATATGGAAAAATTACCGGTTAACTGGCGACTCCTGGTGCTGTCTGGAAAATTGCCAAACATGTCGGCGATCCAGTATTCATTTATATTTTCCGAGTAATTACGGTTGGCTGTAAAATCAATACGAAGGCCCGTCAATGGCTCTACTGTGCTTCGGATATTGAAGGTATTGGAATGATTCATGATATAGGGGGAATTGATCACTGGGTCCTTTGACAACCAATCGTTCCTCGCAGCTTTCTCAGGGAAGTTTGGATCCTGCCAACCCAGGGTATATGGCCATCCCGGTGCCAGTGCTCCGTTGTAGGTTTGCATCCCCAAAATGCTTGTTGCAGGCATGTAACCGGGAAGCATTGAACCATTACTCTGGTTATACGTGACGGCAATATTCCTGATCCCCATCAGGATCCTGGCCGTATAGTCACCAATGATAACAAGGGGATTTTCTCCTTTTTCAATGGTGCCGTTAACCTCTACCCTCACCCTCCGGTAATCTTCCGCTGAGGTATCAGTAGTAAAGGTGATCCGGTTCTCACTGGCAACTACCAGTACTCCTTCGATCTCCTGTCCATCTTCACTGTAAAAAACAGCGTTGACAGATTCCGTTTTTAATTTATGGTTGATGGACCGTGTACGGCCGGAACGCAGTATGATCCCATCCTGGGTATAGCTTACTTCCTTGGTTCTTCCTTCTGCACTTGGTTGCCTGAATCCATTCCTGAATTTATTATTGACCTCTTTAAGGTAAGGAACTTTATTGTACAGATTGGTCATTGACAACTGGCCGTTAAGCTGGAAATTATTTGAATTTTTCAGGTTATTGCCCAGGACGATGGTGTCGGCTGTAACAGGACCGACATCCCAGCCGTATGTTGCACTGTAACGGGCAGACGAGCTAACCCAGTTGAGTAATGGTATTTTATTGATCGGGATAGTATATGCCACATTGAAATTATGGACATATCTTGTAGTCCTGCCAAGCGTAAAGATCTCTGCCCAGAGTGAATCCATTTTTTGTTCGTAATCGTTCTCACCTTTCCGAAGCACACCTCCAGGTTCATCAACCCTCGAGGTATTGGTAGCACTAAAATCAAATTTTAAGGCACGTGTCAAGTCGAATTGGAGGTCATAATAGCGGTTCCAGATGAAATTTTTTGTCACAATGGTGTCAATCTTGATTCCAGGATTGGCAAGATTTCTGATTTTTCTTTCTCCATAATTCCGGTTCATATCAGTGCGGAAGGCAAAACGTGAGGGGTAAAAGTAGAAGTTCATATCCTTCAGTAGCCTGAGATGTGGAGAGTTGAAGACATTGGCTTTGGCAAATGGCTGAACATTTTTAGGACGGGAATTAAAATTATAATTCAATGCACCCCTGTGACGGGTTCGAATATCATATTCAGTATTTACATCGCGATGTTCAGACCCACTGTACGCATAACTGGCATTCCAGTTTGCCAGGTCATAAAAACGGGGTTGCCCCTGCATTTTTTGCTTCCTTACATTGGTAAAATTGACACTGCTTCGTTTGGTATAATCCTGGGCAATTCTTTTGATGGAATCTTTTTCTTCCTTTGTTTCTGCATTATTCAGTGCAGATTTCAGAGGGATATCAGGGTCCAGTGGATTGTATTGCGGATTGATCCTTGATTCCGAAAATCCAACGAACATAGGGATTGTGACTCCCGCTTTCTCAGGAAAGAATTTCCCAAGCTCCAGATTTGAAGATATATCATAAGCGTAAATATCTTCCAACTGCCTTTCATTGACCTTTTTTTCAATACTTCCGAAACCATGTGTACTGGTATTTCCTGCCACAGTCACTGTTCCAAAATCAGCCAGTTTGGCTGTCATCCGGCCATTGGCCGCCCAGCCGCCCTTGTCATTAAAATCTGTAAGCCTTAATTCATTCAGCCAGATCTCTCCCGATTTAGGCATACCATCATCCTGACCGGGATTGTTTCCCGCCTTGGGATTTCTCACCCCAAGCATGATGGTTCGTATATTACTCAGGTTAGGATTTCCAGTGACACTTACCTTGTTCCCTTTTCCATCAACGATGCTGAAGACAGAATTATAACCAATGGTAGAACCGCTCACTCTCATCTGGTCATTCCTGGCTTGTTTTACATCCTGGAAAACCGTTAACTCTATATCAAAACGGTTATCAGATGGCCATACGGTCAGGCGGTCATTACCGTCATCATTGTTATAAAATCCAGGAGGTGTAATCTTCAGGGACACATCATATTCGTAATAATTGCTTGTATTATCAGAACCCACCCTGATAAAGGCAACAAGGTCATCATCATTTAGCATACCATCTTTCAATGCTTCAGCATGAACCTCCATCTGGAGCTTTCCATATTGGCGGATATCCAGGTAAGTGTTTTTAAAAACTGCCCTGGAATCTCCATCGTCAAGTCCCTGCACCTTCAACAGAAGTGATTGCTCATTAAGTTGGCGGAGCTGTGGGTTGGTCGGGTCGATCACCCTGTCAATGCCAGGAGGCAACACATAGTTAACAGGTGTTTTTCCGGCATTTTCTTCAATATTTACAGCAGAAACATCCAGGATACCAACCGAAGGCTCTGGTGTTGACAGATCTTCTCCACCTTCCGTGATCTCAAACTGGTACCTTCTCCATTCACTCCTGACCAGATCAAGACTGGCGAAACGGAGAGTAACTTCCTCCTCAAAATCGTTCAGGTACAATCGCATGAAACGGATCGAATTGAAATCCCTTATGGATCCTACCCTGCTTTCATATGAATGGATTGGGATGCGGAACTGGTACCAATTGACCAATGATTTTGAACCATTGGGAAAATTAGAACTCTTGGTTACCCTGTCGGTGATGAAATTCTGTCCCACCTGCAGACTGGATGGTGTAAGGCGAACCCTGTATTCATAATAGGCTTCCTTCTCATTCAGGGTGTTGTCTCTGTTAATATCCTCGACATCTGGAAGTGTGGTCCCTGTTGTCGGATATGGTTCGTTAGACTGTTCCGAGGTAGGAGAGTTTCCATGATGGCCGTTGTAATTCCGGTAACGGTCAATGATCCCTACTTCATCCTGATCATAATCAGTACCCCGGAAGTAATGGTAATTATCCTGGGACGGGTCAAGCGAGGCAATTTGATAGGCAGCTGATTCCGCCCCGTGAAGGATGGCCAGGCTGTCAAGGTATTCACTGAAGAAATCCCTTTCTTCATCATCGTTCAATCCATCCAATCCCACGTCCTGAAACTGCCGGGATTGAGGATCATTGTTGAAGGCATTGACAAGGGACTGAACCAGTGGTACGCGGCCCCATACAGTAGTATCAACCAGGGTAATCTCTTCACTGGGGGGAAAGCCATTTTCAAATGATTTACGGGAATCACGCAATATATCCTCTGAGATCTCTCCAAGGTTAAAGTACAACTCACCGCCTGCTTGATCTGGATCCTCGACAAAGGGATCCATTAACCAGAATTCAATGAATTCCACATTTGCGGTTTCAAAGTCACTGGTCATAATTTCGCGCATGATACCTCCCCATTTTTGTTCCGGGTTCAACAGGTTACCGTTGGCATCAACCTCAGTTGTATAGTTATACAGTCCCCTTTCCTGTGGATAATAAGATAGGTTCAGAACAGAAATATTAGTGGGTACACCACTGGGGTTTTCCTTGTTTGGGAAGATATCCGTTTCAAAGACCTCCTCTACAAAGTGACTTGACTGGGTATTGGGATCAGCCTTGATATGTGGTGGGGTTAAATTGTTATTGCGAAGGAAGAGAGGATCGATCACGTAAAATGCAAATTTCGCACGGTTATAATTATATTCTCTGTTATTTACCTTAATGCCTTCAGCAAACCTTCCAACCGGTGTACTGGAAAAAACCCAAGCAGCAAAATTCTTCATGTCAATGGAGGTCTGGCTGCCTTCAAAATCATCAATGTATGCTATCCCTTCATTTGTTATGGCTTTTGAGTTACCGGGGATCAGCTGCGCGAATTCACCGGTAAGGGTAATATTGGAAGGTTCTGCTGTTGAAATGAGGGGGATGGCATCCACCAGCGTGGTCAGGAATTGGGATTCGGTCCGGTAAGATCCGTCAATTCCCCAGATGGTATTGGAGATGGGTTCATCACCTATGCCTACCTTCTGGGTCAAGGGTTTCTCGGTCAGGTTCATGATGGTACCTCCCAGGCGGAAATCATCAGAAATGCGGTATTCAAGATGGCTTCCCAGCAAGGTTTTGGTCTGGATGGCAAACAGGGAGGTGCTTTCCAGAGATACCCTGATCGGTGTACCAGATTCCATGAGACCCTGGTTAATGATGGTCACACTTCCAACCATATAATCCACCGTATAGTCAACATTCTCGGTGAGCTGCCTGCCACCGGCTGTAACAACTACAGATCCCTGTGGTATATTCATGGCATTCAGCATGATCTCTGAACTGCTTGATGATTTGTAGGTTCCGGCAAGTATAAACTTATTTTTCTCAGCTATCTGGGAGGCCACTGTCCGGGTAGAATCATATAATTCGTCAAAGACATATTTTTCGGCAATGGCATCATCATTGATGGCATTTCTGAGATAATCCCCGAATGGCTTGAGCACCGGGAAAATGATCCTGCCATTACCCGGAGTTATGGTGATGCCATTCATGAAATCGAATCGTCCGTCTGGTATTGGATCAAGCTGGTCATTCAGGTTATCAAGATTCATAACCCTTAGCAGGATCTGGTCTTTCAATTTGCCTTCGGGGAGATAATTAACCGTGGTTCCTGTCTGGTCGTCATTATAGAGGATTTCCATAATAAAATCATCAGGATTTACCTGGAAGGCTCCGATGGCATAAATATTTTTCATCATCAGTTCCCAGGTAGGAAGCTGGGGGGTAAGGTTGGTCCCCTTCAGCAGTTTAACAATCAATGTACCTGGGGCAGAAACACCATCTGAGGAGAGTTCCCCGACTTTGAATGTCCTTCCATTCAATGTGTATTCATATGCTACTGCCAATACCTCATCGGTATTCAGGGCGGCATTCAGGGATATATAACCGAGTTTTTCATTGAGGGTATATTCTCGTGAGGTTAATTCCCTGGCATTTTCAATCCTTTCATAATCTTGTCCCGGTCCGAATCCAGGCAGAAGTGGAGCAAGTACCAGGGTAACATTATTGATATTCCGGACCCCTGAATACGTGCTTGTCATCTCCTGGTACTGGGTATTCAGTTCGTTCCTGGGATAAGTACCAGTTTGTCCGGATGTCTGCGACCAGTAATCAGTACCGTAGATGTTTGCCTGTCCTTCAGCAAGGTCCATCAATCCCAGGATGTTCCGCGAGTTTTCAAAATTGCTTGTCTTGTTGGTGACCCAAACCTGGATCTTGGTAATATTAATGCCAGAGTTGATCACAGGCAGATTGGCCAGTGCCCGGTCATAGTTATCCTTGAAATAATGTGCCAGGAAAAAATGCCTGTTGGCATCATACTCATCCACATTCATCTCATATTCACTGACCTGCGCCCCGCCCTGTACATCAATAACTGAAGTTTCACCTTTTTGCTGGGAGAAAACTGAGGTTACTGTGAGTTTTCCGAACTGCAGATCTGTTTTCAATCCAAAAAGACTCTGGCTCCCCTGGATCAGGGATCCGGACAGGGGAAGGGTCACGTCACCGGCTTCGATCTTCTTAATGATCTCATCTTCCTTTCCAGAATATTCCAGTTTTGTCTTGTTCTCAAACTCAAAGGTTGCTTCAGTATTGTAATTGACCCCCAGCTTCATTTTATCACCGATGGTACCGGTAACATTCATTTGTATTTTCTCCTCGAAGGTAAATGAAGGGGTTCTCCGCAAATTCTCAGTGAGTGTTGGGTTGTCGATTTTTGACATATTGAAACCAAAAATCAGTTCCGCATAACCTTGCGGTATAATGTTGATGGTATTGTTTCCAAATACCCTGTCGAATGCTTCTCCACCAACATTAACGGTTGGGATCAGTCCGGATTGTGTTTCCAGATTATCACCGGACCTGCGTTGTCTCCAGTACCGGTTTTTGGCCTGGTTCATTTCAAAGGTCCTGTACTCATCAAAAGACATCACACGGGATGGGCGGTAATTGAACCTTCCTACCTTCTCAGAAAATACATAGGTATTGGTAACCGGATCATAGACGATATTGGATTCAATGTTGGAAGGATTATTGAGAAATAATGGTGAGATTTCTCCTGGATCTGTAACATTGCCATCAGGATCCTCTCTGAAAGGATATCTCAGGTCTATACTGTCCTGTACTGTTTGAGCCTTGACAGCCGGCAATAAGACCACTGCCAGGGTTAAAACAATGACAGTAACACCAATGTATTTTATACCCCTCTTCAAAAGTCAGGCTGATGGTGGTTAGCTAATTCAAAGTTTTTTAAGGGCCTCCTTTATAAACGCTTCAACGGTTAGTTGATCATTTCCCTTACCGACCTGGTCAAGAACTTTCTCAACCGTCTTCTTTGCAAAACCCAGATTAACTAAAGCAGATAACGCTTCTTCTTTGATTGTATTGCTCTTTGAAGGGAATAATTCATCCATTTCTGCCGCCATACTGATCTTACCTTTCAGGTCAACGATGATGCGCTGGGCAGACTTGGCACCTATCCCTTTGATTTGTTGCAGTTCCAGTACATTCCCCTCATTGATGGCCTGCCGGATTTCCAGCGGGGTCAGGGATGATAGAATTAGCCGGGCTGTATTGGCACCTACTCCTGAGACCGAGATTAGCTGACGAAAGACTTCCCTCTCTTCTTTGTTGATGAAACCGAAAAGAATATGGGCATCTTCCCTGACGATCTGGTGAATAAAAAGCTGGCAGGGATTCTGGTCCGGAAGAAGACTGTAAGTAAAAATGGATATATTGATAAAATACCCGACATTTCCAGTTTCCAGGATGATGAAAGTGGGCGTTTTCTCAACGATGTCCCCGGTAATAAACTCGTACATGTTCAGTGGCTAAGACAATAAAAGACTAAAAATAACAAAATACTCCAAATACCGACAGATTAGTTATTGTCTTCCGCTTGTTGATATTGTGCATTAATGACAGAGATGGCTGTCATATTCACGATCTCACGGACCGAACTTTCCAGGTGCAGGATGTGAATAGGTTTTCCAATCCCCAGCAGGATAGGTCCGATCACCTCCATGCCGGCCAGTTCATGCATTAATTTGTAAGCAATGTTGCCTGAACTGAGGTTTGGAAAAATAAATGTATTGACATCTGCATCCTGTAATTTGGAGAAGGGGAATTTTTTCATGCGTAGTTCCTTGTTGGTGGCAAAATTAGCCTGTATCTCACCATCAACAATCAGGTGGGGATGTTCCCTGTGAAGTATCTCCACTGCTTCATGCACACGGGAAGGGCTACCGGTACGTATGGCACCAAAGTTGGAATAGGATAACAATGCGATCCTTGGTTCAATATTGAATTTACGGACTTCGCGATCCGCAAGTAATGCCACATCCACCAGGGTCCTCGCAGAAGGAGCGATATTAACGGTTGTATCAGCAAAAAACAAGGGTCCCTTTTTTGTGATCAGTATGTACATTCCTGCAATCCTGTCCTCGGGATTATTGGTCCCTGCGATCTGCAATGCCGGTTTGATGGTATCAACATACTTGCTGGTAAAGCCACTCAGAAAAGCATCCGCCTGGCTTGTTTGCACCAGCATGGCCCCAAAATAATTTCGCTGGAACATCAACTCCAGGGCTTCATCATAGGTTAAGCCTTTCCGCTGTCTTTGCTCAAAGAACAACCGTGCAAATTCCTTCCTGGTATCCTGTTCATCTTCGCTGCTAGGATCCAAAATAAGCGCATTTTCCAGGTCCAGGTTGTTCTCCCTGATAAGGCTGCTTACCTTCTGTTTGTTTCCCAGTAGTATGGGCTGTGCTATTCCCTGGTGGATCACAGTCTGGGCTGCCTTCAGGACCTTAAAACTCTCCGCTTCAGCAAATACTACCCGCTTTGGATCCATTTGTGCTTTGTTGATAATACTCCTGATCAGCCTGTTATCCAGTCCGAGCCGTTGGTTCAACGCTTGCTTGTAGTCGTCCCAATCAGTGATCTCTTTACGTGCCACTCCACTATCCATGGCCGCTTTAGCCACGGCCGGTGCGACAGCTGTTATAAGCCTTGGATCAAGTGGTTTGGGAATGATATATTCCCGGCCAAAGACAATATTGGTTGCTTTGTAGGCTGTATTGACAATTTCTGGTACATCTTCCTTTGCAAGCGCAGCCAGTGCTTTCACTGCCGATACTTTCATTGCCTCGTTGATCTCCCTGGCCCTAACATCAAGTGCTCCCCGGAAAATGAAGGGGAATCCAAGGACATTATTGATCTGGTTGGGATAATCCGATCTACCCGTGGCAAAAATCAAGTCGTCACGGGTAGCCATGGCTTTCTCATATGCAATCTCGGGATTTGGATTTGCCATGGCAAAGACAATGGGGTCCGGAGCCATCGTATTCAACATTTCAGGGGTCAGTACATCTGCCACAGACAAACCAAGGAAGACATCGGTGCCATCCACCGCATCAGCCAGCGTGACTTTATCCGTTTCAATGGCAAACTCAAGTTTATATTTATTCAGGTCTGTCCTTTTCTTACTCAGTACTCCTTTGCTGTCGACCATGATCACATTTTCCTGTTTGACACCCATGGCGACATACAACCTGGCACAGGATATGGCTGAAGCCCCGGCGCCATTAACCACAACCTTCAAATCTTTGATCTCTTTCCCGATGATCTCAACAGCGTTCAATAATCCCGCACCGGAGATGATGGCCGTGCCATGTTGATCATCATGAAAGACCGGGATATCCAGTTCATCTATCAATCTTCTCTCAATCTCGAAACATTCGGGAGCCTTGATATCTTCCAGATTGATCCCGCCGAAGGTAGGAGAGATGGCCTTCACATGATCTATGAACTGGTCAACATCGGTAGTATCTATTTCAATATCAAATACATCTACATCAGAGAAGATCTTAAAGAGCAGGCCTTTCCCTTCCATTACCGGTTTGCCCGCCAGGGCACCGATATTTCCAAGTCCCAGGACCGCCGTGCCGTTGGAAATAACCGCAACCAGATTTCCCTTGGCAGTGTATTTATAAACATCTTCCGGGTTTTTCTTAATCTCAAGGCAGGGTTCGGCCACCCCGGGAGAATATGCGAGTGACAAATCCAGCTGGGTACTGTGGGGTTTGGTTGGAATTACTTCAATTTTTCCTGGTCTGCCCTCTGAGTGATAATTCAGGGCATCTTCTTTGGTAAATCTGGCCATTTTCTGATGGAATTTAGGGATTTACACAAAGCTAATGAATATCCCGTAATGAAGGATTATTTAATACCTGTAAGCAATGTAAAACGGGATGTTTTTAAACAGCAGGGAACCCTATCGTTCAGTATCTGAGATATCTCTTTCAGGCAGGGGATTACCTGTAAGCTCTTCGTATTGGATCCTGTTTCGGTATATGTCACAGGCCATGTAAAGAGCCTTGCGAAAAGAACCGTGCTTTGCACGGTTGCCCCCGGCCAAGTCAAAAGCGGTTCCATGAGCTGGAGAAGTTCGGACAATGGGTAATCCAGCCGTATAATTAACCCCTTCATCGGGGATCAGGGTTTTAAAAGGGATCAATCCCTGGTCATGATACATCGCCAGGACTCCATCAAACTTGGTAAAATCTCCGGAACCGAAGAACCCATCAGCAGGAAAGGGACCAAAGATTGTATACCGGTCCTCACGGGCCATTTCAATGGCGGGGATGATTATTTCATTCTCTTCTTCCCCAAGCATTCCCTCCTCACCCGCATGTGGATTCAGTCCCAATACGGCGATGCGGGGTTTTCTGATTCCAAAATCTCTAACAAGGGCATCATTCAAAATCCTAATCTTGCTCAGGACAGTCTCTGGAGTAAGTATTGCAGAAACTTCAGCCAATGGTATATGACTGCTGACAACCCCGACATTCATCAGGTCACTTGCCATGAGCATCAATACCTCTTCGACGCCAAAGTAATCCTTGAGGAATTCAGTATGGCCCGTAAAATTGAAATCTTCTGACTGGATATTATGCTTGTTGATGGGGCCGGTTACGAGGGCTTGTATCTTATTGTTTTTCAGGTCAGAAACAGCCCGCATCAAGGCCTGGCGAGAGGCTTCACCTGCTGTGGCCGTGGATTTGCCAAGTTCCACCCTGACATCATCATCAACACAATTTATTATACTCGCCCTTTTGGGATTGGCCTCTTCAGGCGTATTGATGTTGCTCAGATTAAAATTATCTATGTCAAGGGCCTTTCGGTGATAAGCTGCAACTTTGGGGGAGCCATAGATAATAGGCGTGCAAATAGTGTAGATACGACTGTCAAGTAAGGTTTTAATAAGCACTTCATAGCCAATACCATTAATGTCACCATGTGTAATACCTACCTTGATCATTTTTACTGATTTTTGATAAAGTCGTATAAAAGCCTGACACCGATCCCACTTCCACCTTTACCGCGATAGCTGTCCAATGTCTTGTTAAAAGCAGGACCTGCAATATCCAGATGAATGTATGGATAGCTGGTGAAATGTTCAAGAAATTTTCCCGCAGTAATTGCTCCGGCATATCTGCCACCAATGTTTTTCAAGTCTGCTATATCGGATTTCACTAACTCACCATATTCATCCCAGAATGGAAATTCGGCAATCCTTTCAAACACTCGCTCACCACTTTTCTTCAAAGCATCCATTTCTTTTTTGCCTGCATTGCCCATTGAGACGATCCCGTATTTTCCGATAGCTGCATGGGCGGCTCCTGTCAGGGTAGCAATACTGAAAACGAGCTCAGGATCAAGCTTCTTTGCCCAGGCCAGTCCGTCTGCCAGGATCATTCTTCCTTCTGCATCAGTATTGAGTACCTCGACCGTTGAATTGTCAAACATCCGGATCACATCTCCCGGAACATAGGCATTGCCGTCTGGACGATTATCGGTAGCGGGTATGATCCCTACAACATGAACCGGCACCTTATTGCTGGCCAGTGCATATAGGACACCGGCTACAGTCGCGGCACCGGCCATATCGCATTTCATGTAATCCATGCTGTCAGCTGTCGGCTTCAGGCTGAGTCCCCCGGTATCAAACACCACTCCTTTGCCGACCAGGACAATGGGTTTATCGTTTTGTGGTTTTTCGGGTTTCCAGGTCAGGATGGAAAATGTGGGTGGATCAATGCTTCCCTTATTCACGGCGAGTAAGCCCCCCATTTTCAGTGCTTCTATTTTCTTTTTGTGAAATGTTTCGACCTGGAAACCAGCCTCCCTGCCCATTTCTTCAATTTCTTCCGATAACTTAACAGCAGTCAATGTTGAAAGGGGTTCATTCACCAGGTCTCGCGATTTGTATACGGCCTTGCAAAGTTGATCCAGATTTTTCACCCCTTGCTTGTTGTCTTTTAAGAGGATTTTAATGGATTTGAGGGAATTGTCCTTTTCTTCTTTTTTGTTCAGGTATTTATTGAACTGGTAACTACTCAATGCCAGACCTTCAGCAAAAGCCAGTAAATGATCAGTTTTTTTTTCAAGTCCCACGATTGAAACCGAAGATAATTTCCTGTCATTAACCAGGTCAGCAAACATTTTTGCAGCCTTCCTTGTTTCTTCAAGTGCCTGATTGGGTTTCTTCTGGTCATCAATCAGGTGGACAAGGATCCATCGTGGAAATTGATTGAAGACAAAAAGTTTCTTCTTATTGTCAATGCAAAATTTCAGGTAATCTCTTTCCTGGTCTGATTTAAGCCAGGATTTGATGCCGGAAGTGGATTTTCCAACAAGGATAATGCTGTCTTTGGGGCCGGTTTTCTCTATGGCAGTTATCTTCATGCAACAAAGATAACTTTTTTGTACGATTCTAATTCACTATATCAAAGGTGTAGAGAATGGCTTCAATTTCTCTGACGTAGAGCCTTTTATCCCGGCTGGGAGCATACACAAAGCCTTCAACAGTGACCACCCTGTTTCTTGGTTCATCAAGAATTGTATGGCTGATGAAGGGTCCTCCCATAAACGCTTTTTCAAGCCTCCAAAGGCCTCGCATCTCAACCATATATTCGCCATTTTTTGCGTTTTCGCTGAATATCACGGGGAATTGGTCCTCCGTTTTCATATATGATCCCTCTACAGGTCCGGGTACATATTGTCGTGTGAACTGGTTGCGCATATTGAGAAGGTAGGTTGGTGTAAAAGTGTTTTCGTCGGTATATGGATAGTAATAGATCAATACACCCTGGGTCATGTCTGCCACCTCATGTGTCAACCAGATAAAATTTGTGGAATCAAGGCCTACCCTATAACCTGCCGGAACAGAAATGGAAACATTATGTTGCTGTTTCAGCCTCTCGTCAATTCCCTTGGCCCTGTTTTTATTGTAATTTTCAATAATGCGGTTTCTTTCATCCACCTGGAGCAGGTTTCGCAGTCTAAGATTGTTATCCTTCAGATAGGCGATTGTGGTGGAATCCTTTGGTCCCACAATTTTGATCAATAATTGTGGATGAGCCCAGACATTGCGCTGGATAATAATTCTGGGCTCAGCATGCTGGTCGGAAATATCCGTCATGATAATGTTTCTGTGGCCCTTGAATATCTTGTTAAAACCATCCGACGGAATATGGATCAAAGTATAACTTGGTTCATCGGCGGGCAGGGCCTCAATGGGCTCATTGCAGAATTCTAAAAAGAATTGTCCCAGGTTTGATTCCCATAAATAGGGTTCAATTACCAGCAAAATCTCACCTGGTTTACCGGCAACCATAGGAAGCAAGCCTTTTCTTTCCTTCTTGGTACAGCCTGTGATTAAGATAAGAAAAATGATAGATAGGAGAAAGATCGATCTGCGCATAACAGGGGGTTTAATGTACATGATAATCAGCTGATAGGATGCAAATTTCAAGCCAAAGTATTGTATTTAGTAAGTATATATTTTGAGAAATTCAACAGTTCAGGTTCATGGTAAGCTCCAGCCATTAGCTGTACGCCAAAAGGCATATTGTTTGAATGCTTGCCAAGTGGCAGGGATACTGCCGGGATCCCGGCCAGGTTGGCATGAATGGTGAAGATATCTTCCAGGTACAGGGCAACTGGGTCATCACCCATGGTTCCCAACCCGAAAGCTGTTCTGGGGGTTGTTGGAAGCAGGATCAAGGGATAAGAATCAAGGATCTCCATGGTCCTGTCCCTGATCAGCCGCCTGGCTTTCTGGGCCTTCCCATAATAGGCATCGTAATACCCTGCACTCAGCACGAAAGTACCAGTCATGATCCTTCTCTTGACTTCTGTACCAAAGCCTTCACTCCTTGATCTAATATAAATGCTTTTAGCATCCGAAGCTTCATTAGTCCGGTGACCATAATGGATGCCATCATAACGGGCCAGGTTGGAAGAAGCCTCTGCCATGGCCATTACATAATAGGCAGGCACCAGGCTGTCAAGGTAGGGAAAGGATACAGGGTCAACCTGGTAGCCTTCACCCTTCAGCCCTTCGATGATCCTTATCATTCGTTCCCGGATCTCTCCGTCTAGTCCGGGATGGTCCAGGGCTTCCTGCAGGTAGGCGATACGTTTTGGCTCAGCAGTCTCAAGTCTGGAATAAGCCGGCACAGGCCTATCTGATGCGGTGCTGTCGTAAGCATCCGGTCCGGCGATCACTTCAAGTATCAGGGCTGCATCGTCAATGTTCCAGGTAATAGGACCGATCTGGTCGAAGGAAGAGCCATAGGCAATCAAACCATACCTGCTTACCCTGCCATAGGTAGGCTTTAAACCCACCAATCCGCAAAAAGAAGCGGGCTGTCTGATTGACCCTCCTGTATCGGATCCGATGGCGGCCAGGCAGAGATCAGCTGCAACAGCTGCTGCAGACCCGCCGGATGATCCGCCGGGGACTTTCCCGGTATCAATCGGATTAAGGACTGGACCGTATACAGATGTTTCATTGGTGCCTCCCATGGCAAATTCATCACAATTGTTTCGTCCAATGATGATGGCATCTTCCCTTATCAAACGGTCCACTACCGTGGCGCTGTACACCGACTTATGGTTTTGAAGTGATCTCGATGCTGCAGAAACCTTATGCCCTTTATAGCAAATGTTGTCTTTAAGACCAATCACCATTCCCGCCAGCTTCCCGGCCTTGCCCCTGGTCATTTTATCCTGGATAAGCCTTGCCCTGTCCAATGCCTCCTGGTCGAATACTTCAACGAAAACATTCAGGTTATTTCGCTCCTCTATTCTTTCAAGGTAAAATTCAACCAGTGAGGGCAGATCAAGTTCCTGCTTGTTGCAGGCTTCCCGGATTTCATGCAATGATCTGTAGAGTAGCATTTTCGGGCACAAAAAAACCTGCCATCTTCAATTCTAAAGGAATGAATGACAGGTATAAGTGACAGATATTAAATGATTCTATTCCTTGTCGATCTCGTTTTCAGATTCGGCCTCATCTTTATCATCAGAGGTGGCTTTCTTGAATTCCTTCATGCCCTGCCCCAGACCCCTCATCAGTTCAGGAATCTTTCTGCCTCCAAAAAGCAGCAGGACCACCAGGACAATCAGTACAATCTGCCATGGTCCCGGAATACCTAAAATAATTAATAGTTCCATTGTCTTCAATTTTTTACTTCAACCATACAAATGTAGTAATATTATCTATTTCCGGAACAATTGCACCACATCATTGCCGTTGGCGTAAAGAAGCAGGGCCAGCAGGAGAAGCATACCGGCGATCTGGGCATATTCCATGAATTTGTCTCCAGGCTTCCTGCCACTGACTATTTCATAGAGCAGGAACATCACATGACCCCCGTCCAGTGCAGGAATCGGCAGAAGGTTCATAATGGCAAGAATGATGGATAACAATGCAGTCATTTCCCAGAAAACCTGCCAATTCCATACTTTGGGAAAGAAACTTCCGATCTTAATAAATCCCCCCAGCGATTCATAGGCTTTTGTTTTCGGCGTAAAAATCAGTCTCATTTGCTTCAGGTAACTGATGGCATTCCCAAAACCCTTGCTGATGCCCGCAGGAATGGCCTGAAAAAAGGAATATTCGATCTTTTGAAGTTCAAAAAACCGGCTCAGGTCTCCTACCGGCCAGACACCGATCTTTCCGTCATCCGTTGATTTGAATGTATAAGTCAGTCTTTCACCATCCCTGAGTACCCCTACGGCTACCTCCTGTCCCTTCAAATCACTCATTTTGGTACGGAATTCATCAAAAAACTCAATCTCCATATCATTGAGTGAAACAACCTTGTCATTGACGAGTAGGCCTGCTGTACGTGCCGGTGAATCCTTACTGAAATCATCCACGATAAATGGAATCCGGGTGGCTATGAAGACCTCACTCTTCAACAAGGGGGCAAGATATTCCTCCCCGATGGGGATGTCGACTACCCGTCCGTCACGTTCAACCTGTATGGACCTGGCACTATTCACGACCACATCATGGAATATCTTATTAAAATTCTCTATTTCCACCTGATCAACTGTAAGTATTTTATCGCCGTTCCGGAGACCGATATCAAGGGCTACAGAATCACACATGATCCCGTATTTCGCATTTTTCGTAGGTAAAAACTGATCCCCCCAGACATAAAGAGTGGTAGAATATATTACCAGAGCCAGTAAGAAATTGACCAGTACACCGCCTATCATAATCAGCAGGCGCTGGTATGGGGGTTTGGACCTGAATTCCCAAGGTTGGGGAGGTTTTTTCATTTGTTCCTTGTCCATTGATTCATCGATCATGCCGGATATTTTCACATACCCTCCCAATGGTAGCCAGCCTATACCATATTCTGTATCACCAATTTTCTTTTTGAATAGGGAAAACCATGGATTAAAGAAAATATAGAATTTTTCTACCCTGGTCCTGAACAACTTGGCAAAGGCAAAGTGACCTAGCTCATGCAGGAAAACCAGGATGGATAAACTTAACAGGAACTGTGCAATTTGTATTATAACATTCATTCTTTCAGTTGTAAAATCGAGGCAAAATTATCTAAAAAGATAACTTTCGGCAATTTTTCTTGCCTCTGAATCAGTTTCTTCATAATCATTTAGATCTGGAGTGGCCATAAATGTCATGGAATTTATCGTTTTTTCAATGACCCCGGACATGTCGAAAAAACCCAGTTTGCCTTCAAGAAAGGCATTGACAGTCACCTCGTTGGCTGCATTCAATACACACGGCATATTCCCTCCTTTTTGAAGGGCGTTGTAGGCCAGGGACAGATTGGGAAAAATTTCCATGTCGGGAGACTGAAAAGTCAGGTTTGGGTAACTTGAGAAGGAAAATCGTTCCAGATCGGATTTCAGGCGTTTCGGAAATCCAAGTGCATACTGAATGGGCAATTTCATGTCTGGAATACCGAGCTGGGCTTTCAGGGATCCATCTTCAAACTGTACCAGGGAGTGAATGATGGACTGGGGATGGATAATCACCTCAATCTGCTCAGGTCTCAAACCAAATAACCATTTGGCCTCAATTACTTCCAGTCCCTTATTCATCAAAGATGCCGAGTCGATGGTAACCTTGTCTCCCATGCACCAGTTAGGATGTTTTAAAGCTTCTTCCGGGGTGACATTTTGAAGGTAATCCCGGTCTTTCCCAAGAAATGGTCCGCCAGATGCAGTCAGAATAATCTTCTCGATTGGGTTGAGTTCTTCCCCGACTAAACATTGGAAGATGGCGGAATGTTCGGAATCTACCGGATAAATATTCACCTTGTTTTCAATGGCGGATTTTGTAATCAGGTCCCCGCCTACCACAAGTGTTTCTTTATTGGCCAGGGCAATATCCTTACCTGCGCGGATCGCTCTCAGGGTGGGATGAAGCCCTGAAAAACCCACCAGTGCTGACATAACTATATCAATCGAGTCCATTTCAACAATCTGCTCCAGCGCATCGGTCCCTGCATATACTTTTACCGGAAGGTCAGAAAGATTTTGAGAGACAAAATCATATTTGTTTTCGTTGGTAATAACTACATGGTTCGGGAGGAATTTCCTGGCTTGGGTTATGAGCACATCTGCATTATTGCGTGCTGTCAGTACTTCAAGATTGAAATGATCCGGATTTTTCTCAATAACCTCCAGGGTCTGGGTCCCGATGGATCCGGTTGATCCTAGAATGGCTACCTGTTTCTTCATTTAGAAGACAATATAGGATTGCGGATCGATGGCGGTTCCGTTATGCCATAACTCGAAATGCAGATGGGGCCCGGTCGTAAGCTCACCTGAATTCCCAATGATGGCGATGGCATCACCTGCCTTCACAATATTTCCTGATTCCTTCAGGAGTTCAGAGTTATGCTTATAGACTGAGATCAGATTGTTCTCATGCTGAATATGAATTACATAGCCAGTCTCTACCGTCCATGCATCCATAATAACCGTTCCATCCAGCGTGGCCTTAACCACCTCATTGGGTGCAGCGACGATATCTGTCCCGAAATGGTTTTCAGAAGAGTTAAAAGGCAGGGTCACCAATCCCCTTAGCGGGGCAAAAAAATGAATGCCGGCCAGGTCTGTTGGACTGCGTTGGTTGGATAATACCAGTAAATTATATTGCTCGTCCTGCTCAATCTGCATCCTGAGCAGGGAGTCCTCGATGGATTTGGAAAAACGAACAACCGCGGGTTCCATGGTTGTATCCCCCATATTAACCGGGTTAGCCGGTTCCTCTCCCGCTACAAGTGACCGAATATTCTGAAAATACTGATCCCGCATCCTGATCTCATTGTCCAGTGAGTCGAGTCGCACTGCATTCATGTGGATGGTTCTGCGCAGGTTTTCATCCGGGTACCCGGGGATCAATTGCCGGATACCGGTAAAAGCCACCAACGCAAATATTCCCACCACTATCAATACAATAAGACTTGTTGTCAGGATTACGATATTAATCCGTGTAAGACGGATGTACCAGATTTCTTCAAAAGAACTGTCATTGTAAATGATCAGCCTGAATTTGTCACGCAATTTTTCAGCTAAAGATTTTTTCTGTTGCTCGCTCATGGTTTAGCCTGTCAGAAAGCACACGTAATTCAGAAAGCATTCAATATTAAAAGCACTCACAATTATAATGAACACAAACTTTTAAAAGCACACAAAGTTAATAAATAGTATGAATTGAATATTAAATCCAATGAATTGAATATTAACCATGATTCCTTAAATTTAGGCTGTTAGAATTAATAGAAACCAATCCTGAGAATCATGAGAAATAAAGACATACATTTTACACGTAGGGATTTTCTGAGAACTTCTGCCATAGCGGCTGCGGGGATATCTGCCATCCCTTATATTTCATGTTCAGGCAACCCCCTGCCTGCGCCGATGACCCGGAGTTTTGGCAAGCTGGATTTTGAAGTAACTTCCCTGGGGCTCGGGGGACAAGCGTCATTGCAATGGACGTCACCTACTGAAGATCCCATTGAGATTATCATGAAGGCCTTCAGACTGGGGGTGAATTATTTTGACACCTCGAATTATTACGGTCCCAGTCAGGTCAATTTCGGAAGGGCCTTCAGAAAACTCAACCTGATACCCGGACAGGCTGCTTACAATGAGAAACTGAGAAAATCCATTTTCCTGACATCAAAAACCGGACTGAGATGGGGGAAAGGTGGTTATCCAGTGGAAGGAGTCTACAGCGGCACAAACGGGGCCATGCCTGCGCATACCCTATATGATGTTAATCGTACCCTGAGCCAGATATTTGGGGACGGGACGGGAGCTTACCCGGAAGGGGCATATCTTGATATGGTACTGATCCATAACTTCCGCCTGGAAAGTGAGGTAGATGTTGTTTTCAAAGGGATCGAAGATACCACTCCGGATATGGAACATATAGGCGCTTTGGCAGCACTCAGGGATGTCAGGGATGGAAGCAACCTAACAGGTCTTAACCCTGAACATAAAAAACTAATAAAGCATATAGGTTTTTCAGGCCATTATTCATCTCCAAACATGATCAAGATGATCCAGCGCGACACCTTCGATCTTTTCGATGGAATGCTGGTGGCTATCAATGCCAACGACAAACTCAACCTGAATATGCAGCATAATGTAATCCCGGTTGCTGCTGCAAAGAACCTGGGGATCATAGCCATGAAAGTATTTGCAGATGGAGCCATGTATACCAAACCCGCCAGGTGGTCCAATACCTCGGAGCATGTTGTCCGTACAGTTGGCAGTGAACAACTGCCCAGCCAGCCGCTTGTACAGTACGCCCTCACAACACCGGGGATCCATACAGCCATTATTGGTATCGGCCATGTTGATGATGACCCGGCCAAATGCCAGCTTCACCAGAACTTCCTGTCAGCACAGATCGAGCCGGACGGACTGGGGGAAGGTGACCGCCAAAACATTGAAAAATTGGCGTTGGCA
>CAVVYS010000027.1:0-1010383 GCA_963752525.1 uncultured Bacteroidaceae bacterium
AGTCTGTGATTCATCGGCATTGTCCTTCAGTCTCTGGATCAGTTTGGCAACATCTCTTTGCACCACCTATGATAACAAAAAGAGACAGGATAGCGAACATGCCAACCCCGATGATAAACACTATTTTCCAGAATATACTCCAGCTCTCAAGTGACATGATTCGGTATGGTTTTGGGTTCTTTTTGCTCCTTTCGATCCGGGAACAATAAAGATCCTATGATCATCAAAACAATGGTTCCTATTACTGATAACAACCCAACACGGGCACTGGAATATTCTATACCGAGGAGATCCTGAACAGGGGTAAGTCCCACGATGGCACCGAGACCACCTATCAATGCTATAAATGCGCCAGTCGAACTGGCCCGTTTCCAGTACAGGCCACCCAGCAGCAGGGCAAATGCCCCGGTAAAATAGATAGCACCGGTGACGGCCATGTAATCCCAGATGTCCTCACTTCCTTTATAAAACAGTCCCCAGTAGAGCACGAATCCTCCAATCATTACTATGAAGATCCTTGACAGGGCAACTTTTCGCTTAGAAGTTAAGGGTTTTCCCATTGTTCTTGCTATGGGAGCGACCACATCCTGGGTAAGAGAAGTGCTCCAGCATAACAGATAACTGTCATGGGTTGACATAAAAGCTGCAAGCATGCCTGCAGTGACCAGACCGATGAAACCCGCAGGCAAGATCTTTCCAAGAAAGAAGGGCATGCCGTAAAGGTTGTCAACCACTTCTACTCCTGCGGGCAGGGAATCCGGTGGTGGATAGCCTGCCGGGAAAAATAAATTACTGAAAGTAGCGTCCTGGGTAATGAAAACAAATGCCGCAATACCCCAGAAATAAGGGATCAGGAATCGTATCAGGTAGGAGACGGAGGTAAACATGTACTGCCGCTTGACCACCTTTGCATTCTCCATAGAAAGGGCCCGGGCAACCGCTGTTGGCCAAATGGCACAGCTGACCAGTCCCAGGAAAAACATCCAGGCAATATATTCCCATCCAAATTCGCCACCAGCCACTGTCGGATCAAAGCCGGCTTGTCCCATTGAACTTTGAATGGTGTCAAATATATTGCTCCATCCGACTTTTGCAATGGCAATATAAGTAATAACTAGCAAACTGATTGACAACACTACAAATTGCACGTAATCAGCAATAACAACGGATACCATTCCCCCGAGGACAGTATAGATCAATACCAGCACGATGAGAAAGATCATTACGGCCGGCAGGGCCCAACTGGCTGCTGAAAGGCCCGTAATGCCAACCAGAAACATGGATCCAACCTTAAGGAAAAGCCCCATGTTTAAAATGCCTCCCAGCACCATCATGATACCACCAAGGATACGGGTTTTCCGGTCAAAACGTTTTTCGTAAAATTCAGGAATGGTCATTACCTTCATTTCCCGCAGCTTGTAGACAATGAATCCGGTCATCCCAACAACAAATGTGACGATCAATGCAGCCAGGGCAATATGAAAGGTTGCAAACCCCCCGGTAAATCCTTTCTGAGCACTGTACATGACCGTTATTAATCCCAGTTCTGTCCCGGTCATGGTCGCAATACCAAGCCAGAGACCCAGATTACGGCCGGCGGTGACAAAATCCCGCATGTTCTTGATGAATTTCCTGACGTATAGTCCGATGGCAACTGAGATCATAGGGTATATGATAACAATTACCCAGTCCAGTGTAGTAAAATTGGTATCTGATAAAATATCTTTGATGGCTTTATTTATTTAATAGTGACCGTATTGTTCAACAACTTCATATAATATTTCAAGGTTTTCTGCCGGTGTCCCCGGAGCGATGGCACAGGCCGTGCTCAGGATGAATCCCCTGGCTTTCATTCCGGTTTCAAGGCACTGCCTGGCATTTTCCCTCACCTGCTCAGGTGTGCCATTCATCAACACATTAACCGGATCAATATTCCCCTTGATAAAAGCCCTGTGCCCAATTCTTTTTACAGCATCCTCAAGCTCCACATTTCCAAGGGGTGGAGGATCAAGGCATTCAAGTCCGGTAAATCCCAGGTCAATGATCAATTCCAGCCTGTCATCAATGGAACCACAGGTATGACAGTAGCAAGGTACATTTTTTTCTGAACATAAATCGGCAATAACTTTCTGTGCCGGGGCGATTACATTTTCATACATCTCCAGGGAAATAAAATTTTGCCCTGTCCAGGGAGCAGAAAAATTAATCGCATCTGCACCGGCCTCAATTTGTTCTAAAACATGCCGGGAAGTTGCCTCGGCATATCGAATAAGAATTTCCCTGCATTTGTCCGGATGCGTCATCATGGCCAGAAAGGCCCCTTCCACTCCCAGCTGGTCAATCAAATAATCTTCAGGAGCATAGGTGGATCCATGTATGGATAAGTCCGTATCCAGATAATCCCGGGTTTGGGATATTTCAATGGTCCTTCCCGGCAGGTCCTCATTGATCCACATCCTTAAATGATTGGACGGCGTGTGAAAGCTGATGGTTTCAGGGATCTTATCAGGATCCAGTTCATCGATGGTAATCTCCGGAGCATCTTTATACTGGTACCTGGGCAGATCATCCCGGCAATAGATGCATTGATCACCATTGTTAAAAAATATAGCAGGTCCCTCAGGAAAGTGCGGATCATTCTGGACCACCATGGCCTCATCCAGGGCTGCCAGTCCTACTGCCGGGATCAGTACACCATCAAAATGGAACCTGGTACTGATATCTGCAAATGACCTGGCATATACCATGTCCTTATTATGCCAGAGATCGATGGGATCAATTTCAGGTAACTGGGTAAGGACGAATCCCCAGGAAGGCTGGCACATCAAAGGTACCCTGTCAGGTGTTGAGAGATTCATGGATGTGCGGATCCGTTCGGCGGAGGTCATTGATCGATCGGTCTAATTAAGGTAAAGATAAAAATGATTTGGAATTATCTGCTGGCATTCCTACCTTACCTTGAAAAAAAAATAGTTATGGCAAAAGTATATTACGTAGGGGACTGGGCCGTTCTGACGGGACCTGTTTTCGCAGAAACCCCTTTCAATTACGCACATAAGGGTCTGGATATTTTCAATTATGGCAAATGGCTAAAAGATGCTCTTGAATCAACCGGGGAACATGAGGTTGAATCGGTTCCGACGTGGGATTTCTACAAACTTGGTCCGGGGGAATGGGAAAAAATTCTTGATGAATACGATGTTTTGATATTCAGTGATGTGGAAGCAAAGATCTTTCAGCTGGCCCCGGATTTCTTTGACCGGGCAAAATTCGGATCGGAACCACTCACCTACCCGGACCGTGTCCGCCTGACAGTTGAAGCCATCCAAAACGGAACCCATGCCATATTCTGTGGTGGCTGGTTATCCTTTAACGGGGAGATGGGAAAAGGAGGCTGGGGAAGGACCGGACTCAAAGAAGTACTTCCGGTTAACTGCCTCCAGTACGAGGACCTGGTGGAGAATACGGAAGGATTTACTGTTCAGTTTACCGATGAAAAAACACCTTTATCGAAATTAGATTTCTCTGGTTTTCCGCCCATCCTGGGATATAACCAGACACTGCCCAGGGATGGATTTGATGTCCTGCTGGAAGTAAAGGAAACAGGCGATCCCTTACTGACTGCGGGCACCTGCGATAAAGGAAAGGTAATGGCCTACATGTCTGATCCGGCACCCCACTGGGGTTGCAATTTTGTATACTGGGAACACTACAATGATTTCTGGTTAGCCTGCATGGAGCATTTACTGGAGATGTAAGCGGACAATATCATTTTGTTACACCCGCATGTATCATTTTCCTGGCTTCTCTGAATTTCCCGGAATGAAGCTGGCAGAAATAGATTCCGAACGGAAGACTACTGGCATCAAAACGGATGGTATGGGAACCCATCTCCATCTCTTCGTTAAGCAACTCTAATACTTCCTGGCCTGTTGAATTAATTATGTTTATTATTGTGTGATCCCTGGCTGGCAGGCTAAAAGATATCCTTGTAACGGGACTGAAAGGATTGGGATAATTTTGATCCAGCGAAAGACCTGAAGGGCTGTCGTGGTCAGTATCTTTAATACGGGTAAGGGTTATTGCGGTTCCTTTAGTTAAGGTGATATATTCATCTCCTTCTCTACCGCTGAGCGGCCTGTTATTATTGATCCATTTTTTCATTTCTACGCTGAGTTCAAAGTGGGTGTTTGCCAGCTCATAGCAGTTTCTTCGTTTTGTTGTTTTTTTTGGGGAGGCATGCCAGGAGAATGGTTCGTTAAGGATATCCCAGGCATAATATTGTTCAATTACATCCTGGATAGAAGCACCGTCTTCAGTAGTATCATGCCAGTAATTATATCCAGCATAGCGGGCTATTTCGAAACATTGAGACATGGTTGTGAGAGCATAGGCTGTGTATGTCAAGTCCACTGCTCCCATCATTTCGTACTACTTCCCTTAATAAGTAAATCCCTTTATAATCTTTTCTGATTTTCCAATGGGGACCTTTAATTTGGACATAATCATCTGTGCGGGTGAAGAAATAACTCCTCAATTGAACAAGACTTTCTTTCAACAGCAATGTATCTTCCAGGATTATAGCAGCAGACATTGTACCGAGGATTCCGGCATCCTTCCAATTGTTATCCTTTCTGCGCATGACATCCAGCACATCCCCTTCATCCAGCCATTTATTGCGGACCCATTTTCTGAGTTGCTCTTTATCAACATCAGAGAATTCAGGATATTCCCAGATAAGATCTGCGGCATAAAACATCTGTGAAAACCAGGACCCGAGCTGGAGTCCCCTGTCCCCTCCGGTAAAGGTTGTATAGGTATTGGCCCAATCCATGATCACTTCCATTGCTTTGTCAGCATACTTTGTTTCTCCGGTCAGGGCATAAGCCAGTCCAGAAGTATATGCGGCATGACCATTCCGCCATAACCAATCCCTCATCTCACTGAGATTGGAATTGGGCTCATAACCACCCATGATGTCCATTGAATCAGGTGCATCGGCAGTAAATCCGAGCTGTATCATCAGCCTCGGATAATCAATTGCTTGAAAGCAGAAATCTGTGGTTCAATATTATTTTGGATGTTTTCCTTTACCCCGGATAATTCAGACTGGTTGATGACGGTCATGGGATGTAGTGAACTCAAAACTGTCCAGAGAGATATTGTATTCTTCTCTCCACGGTTCAGGTGATTTGGGGAACGGTTGAGCATGACATGTCAAGGGGTATCAAACAGATGACAATAAAGTCAATGATAAGTTTTGAGTTTACCATCATCAGGTTAATTAAAATAAAGAGACCGTCCCAAGTTAATGAGACGGTCTCGAAAATGAGGTCTAAAAAATTGTTTTATTTTTTCAGGATCTTTAGCGAAGAAACATCGTTTCCGGCTCTCATCCTGAGAATATACATTCCGGTTTCAAGTATCTGTCCTGAATCGCCGGCTCCATTCCATGTAATGGTATGGTCACCGGCCGGAAAATGGCTGTATTCCACCGTAGCTACTTTTGCACCTACAATATTATAGATACCCATTTCAACCTCGGATGCAGCCTTCAGCGTGAAGCTTATGTTGGCATAATCATCAACAGGTACCGGGAACACTTTCAGGTTTTCGGTGCTTGTTACCTGGAAATCCCTGATGCCAACGGTTGCCGTCCATCTGTGATCACCCAGTTGCTGTCCTTCTGTGCCGCCGGTCATCAATGCAGAGCTTCGCATAACCAAAATCCCAGGTGGCCATGCCTAACGCTATCGAAGTCTGGCAGGCTTTCATTTTGATCCGGGTTTTCATACCATTCAGTGGTCAGATTATAGGTAGCCGCCGGTCCATTGTTAAATACTACATGTACATGAGGTCATGGTGGAACCGGTTCCAGCTGCATCCACAAAAGCCTGTGCGGTAGCATTAAACAAAGGTACTACTAGCGGCGGTATCAGGAATACGATTGGTATAACCTGTATCAATGGAATAATTGTTATTGCTGATAAGAATATCCTGTTCTCCTGTTTCTACTGAATCAGCCCAGATGATGCCAAATTCATCAGTAGAATCCATCCCGATTATCCCGCAATCCTGCCAGATATTGTTGGTAATAACAGCTTCTCTAACCCTTCCAATATCAAGAACCCGCCGTCCTGTATTGACGACCGTGTTCTGGTTGAAATAAATATAATTCCATGTTTCCTGATCAGTTCTCAGGATGCGTGATCCGATATTGACCCATGTATTATTTTCAATCCAGATCGTATCCTGGGCGTTGCCCCGGGTATCAATGCCTCTGCCGTTATTGTAGTCACCAAGCAAATTGGTAATGATATTGTCCTTAAGGAAAATTTTCAGGTTTTCACCATCGAGGCGCCAGATAGCTGCCACATCCTGATCGATAAGGCAATTCTCAACCCAGATCGTGAGATCATCAGCTTTGGGCCTGAACATATTCTTGGTAAGCTGTCCAAGGTCATCAACGCTGGTAAGATCACAATACATAACTGATAATATCATCCCGTGGCTCAAACAGGGGAGAAGATTCGAGCCCGCCTCCAACGCTTGGATAAATCCTGGGCCTTACACCATCCATGGAAGCCGCTTCAATTTTAAGAGGGAATCTGTTCACTATCGTGCCTATACAAGGGGTAGTAGCCATCATTTGCAAGCACATAGGTCGTATTGCTGTCAACCCGGCTGCCATCGGTATTTGTATCCGAAGCAATAACTTCATTCAAAAATACCGGATCGCCCGGATTGAATGTTGGTACCTCAACGGTTCGCTGGGCACTTACACTGGTCACCATGGCTGCAAACAGCATGGTTGCCAGAAGAATAGAAAGAACAATGTAAAGTTTTTTCATAGTTTCATGTTTTGATTAATATAAGTTTGAATTGAGTAAATATACTATTAAAGCATAATAATAGTCAAATTTTTTTAAAACACATAACGTACCCCAAGATCAGCTGTCCAGCCATATAATTCCTCCCTGGTTGGATATCTTGTACTACCCAGGTAAGAACTTTCAGAATAATTCGTAAAATTATTAAGGTTAAAATATACACTGAACCGTTTCTTGATCTTTTGCCGGAGTATCAGATCCCAGCGGGCAAATGAACCATTGTAGCCATCTAATTCAGATCTGGTTCCAATGGTTTGCAAACTTGGTCCCTGTACGATAAGGGAAACCCTTCCCGAGAACCCCCCTTTCTCATATCCCAGGGAAATATTCCCGACATAATCTACCTGGCCCGGCATTCTTTCCTGCCTTACTGTGTCTACGACACGTGGTCTGAATGGAGGTGTGGGTTCATAACCATCAATATAGGAATAAGGAAACTCGGTTTGTGAAAACATTCGGGAATAGTTTGCATAGAGTACTATTCCGTCAAAAGGCCGGGGAAGATACCGGAAATTGGTTTGCAGCTCTATTTCAAAACCTTTAACGGTGGATGTCCCGATAGAGTTAACCGGTTCCGTGAGGTAAAAACCGATAATAATCTCCCGCCTCCTGTATCCTTGAAGTCCGGATGTAATCAATGTTTTCAATCTCCTTATAAAACAAGCCGACTGTAAACATACCCAGCTTATTGTAAAAAGATGTAAAAACATCGTAATTATAGGCCGTAGTATGCAATAAAGAAGGATTTCCCTGATTAACAGTACCTTCACTGCGTGCCACTACTCTCCATGGTACCAGGTTATAGTAATCAGGGCGGGAGAGCGTTTTGGTATAGGCCAGCCGGAGATCGAACCAGTCCACCGGCTTCACCCTGAAATGGACCATCGGAAGGAACTCCTTGTAGACTTGTCCACCGGTAGTATCTGTCAGGCCCCCTACATTAACATTATCCCCATCTTCGCTTTGAAATGGATTACCAAAGGTTGACTGGTAGTTGTTTTTGGTCTGTTCATACCTGACCCCCGGAAGGATCATGATATATTTACCGATATTGATCTCTGTCATAATGTAACCGGCATAAATGTCCTCTTTGGCAGTATAGATCTCTAGCAATGCCCTGGGATCCTGGAGATAAAGCGCATCTCCAGTAGCGGGGAAGGTGTAATCCCTCCAGTCCCTTCCCCAGGCAAGCAGTTTGTCCAGGTCTAATGCGGGACCAAAATCATATCGTCCTCCGAGCCAGGGATTAATGTCCATATTGGGATCAAGAAAATTACTAACGGCCAGTTTACCCTGTTCTGTCCGGTCCCACTCATCGGGTTCTGCAGCTGACAGGTCATTGATACCGAAATGGGAGGTCCACCATATATCCCTGGTCACGTCCCTGTTTTTATGCCTCATTTTTGCTCCGGCCTTTATGAATCCTTTCAGCCAGGAACCTATTCCATATGGCTGGGTCAGATCTAGCTGTGCTGTGTAATTTCGGTCGTTGCTTTTCCCGCTTTCCAGGTAGTTGTCTTTAAAAAATGTCTCATCCAGGTTGTTCTTGGCATATTGTGGGATAGTCTCAGGCCCTTTCAGATCATTCAAATCTGCGGTAAAAGCTGCCAATTCGCGGAAACGGGCATACTGGTAAAAAGGGGTGTTTTGTATACTCTGCGAGAGGGATCCCCTCCAGTGGATCTCCAAACTCTTTATGAAATGTTTCCCGCTGAGATTGCTTGTAAACAGGTTTGTATTGATATCCCGGTCCCGCAGATCCAGGTGGACATTATTGGCATCGACACCATAACGTTTTCTGCGTCTTACCTCATCCCTGTCTGTCTTGTTAAAAGATGAGGTCCAGAAGATCTCTCCTTTGGGAAGTTTGTAATCAAGCGTGGCACTTACTCCCCCCCGGGTCCTGATTTCCTGGCGGTCAGAAAGGTTCATATCAGCTATGCCGATGATGGCATTACCATCCTGTTCTCCCTTGTAAATATAGCTGGCATCCAGTGTATGTGAGCTCCGGTTGGCCCTTTGGAAATTTCCTGTGACCAGCACACCCAGTTTATCTTCGAAGAACCTGTTGCCCAGGCTTCCCATGGCTTTATACTGACCGAACTCCTTGGCATGGGCATTATACCCGGTTTGCAAAAGGGCAGAACCATGAAACCCGGGATCTGCATCCCTGGCAATGAAATTAACTGTACCACCGATGGCATCCCCGTCCATGTCCGGCCGCAATGCCTTGAATACTTCCATCCCTTCCAGCATATCCGGGGAGATCATGGAAAGGTCCACGGAACGGTCAACCGCGTCGGTAGAAGGGATCCGCTCCCCATTGATCGTAATGGAATTGAACTTGGGTGCCAGTCCCCGGATAACCACCTTGGTACCTTCTCCCGCATCCCTCTGCAGTGAGATCCCCGGGAGCCTGGCGATGGCTTCTGCGGCATTGGCATCCGGAAGCTCACTGATCTTTTCCTTGGAGACGACATTGACGATGGTATTGGATGTGACCTGTTGATTGATGGCAGCTGTTTGTCCGCGCATCATCCCCGTTATCACCACTTCTTCTCCCATAATGGATGCCATTTCCATCTCACCATTGACGATATGTGTTTCTCCTCCTACTACCTCAATCTCCTGTTCCTTATCATGATAGCTCAGGTAGGAAAAAAGAAGTGTATAATTGCCGGGACGGAGGTTTGGGAGAAGGTAATTACCATCATCATCGGTCACCGTTCCTGTAGTAGTTCCCTTCAGGACTACATTGGCAAACATCAGAGGCTCACCACTGGCAGCATCAATAAGGCGTCCCTTTACGATGCCGCGGGACTGGGCCGATGCAGGTGTCGGAATGGAAACAATGGCAAATAATCGCAATAACAAGGCACAGGAAGGACCTGTGGTATTTTAAGTTATTCATTGGTCTTGGAAAGTTGATGCGCCGAAATTTAGAGAATCATTAACTAAAAACAAAGCATCACGCCCAGATTATGCCCTATAACCTATTAAATACGGTAGATTTGATCGATCCATGATCTCCAATACGAATTAAGTCAATCCAGCGATGATTTTATTTGTCGAGGCGATGGTCATAATAAGCCGCAAGAAACCGGATCCCGAAGGAAGTTCCGATATCCCGGTTCACGAACCAGAGTTTGCCATGCCTGTTGCGAAGTCGTGTATTGATCACGGCACCTGCCAGGTTGGGGTCGGGGTGGTCGGTAGAAAAACGGTTTTTGAGGATCCAGTCAAGTGACAGATCGATGTTTTCACTGAATTCATCAATGCCATAGGATTCCAGCCTCAGCCAGATGATCCCGGCAAATGCCACGGCTGATCCGCAGACTGAATTTCTGTTCACATCCCCGTTCAGGAAATTCTGGTAATAGATCGTTCCATTGGATTTTTGAAAACCGGCAAAAGTGGCTGCCGTTTTCCGGACCGCTTCCAGGTATCTTTTATCGCCCGTCAGTTCGTATCCCTCCAGCAATGATTCAGCATACCAGAGGTTGAAGCGGGGATGGACCGATCCCTCAGCCTTATGGTTGGGCATGAAATCCATCCACAAGCCTTCCGGTCCCTGTGTCTCCACCAGGCTTTCACACAGCGATAATGAAAGCATCCTTATACGCTTCTTTCCCGGTATACTGGTACATGTCGAGGAAAAGAGATCCTTCATTATTGGGCCTGGCCACATCCCAGAGACCCTGATCCTTTTTATCCGGCCAGAATGGACTGTTTTCCTTGAGCACCTCACCAGTCTCGGGATCCGCATTATCGATAACATACACCCTCATCCAGCAGGCACATATTCTCCAGCATCCAGTCCCCCGCCCTTGTAGGCACCTCGGCATATTTTGCCTCTCCTGTTGCTTCATGAAGTTTGTAGAGCCCTGCAGTACCATCTGAGACTGTGGCAAAAACAATGACCTGCCCGGCATGGTCTCCATGGATGGCATTCAGCATCCCTTTCAGTTTTGGATGGTCAGTGATCTCCAGGCTTGTCCACCAGTCCCCCGCCTTTCTGGCGGTCTCCAGGTATGATGATTTACCTGTCAGGCGGTATGCATCGGTCAGTGCATAGATGGCCTGGCCTGTATGCCATGCCGGTTCGTAAGGATACCATATTCCTTCGGTCAGGTTGTAATCGCATTGTGAGATGCCATTTTCATCAATAATGGTGCTGGATAAATAATCAGCGGTTTCAGTGATGGCAGTGAGCACCCTGTCCTTATCTGAATCCTCACCACTCCTGGCAATACAGAGGGTTATCACCGGTATCAATGCAAGTAAGATGCAAATTTGAATAATCCTTTTCATAACGTTTATGGTGAGTTTATTGAATGTAATATTTTTGTTTGTGATTCCTTATGTCTTCATCTTCCAGCCTGAAAGTAAATTTCCATCCCGGTTTCATACGGTCTATTTTCAGCAAAAGATGGTTTCTGCCCTTTTTCAGTGGTAGCATTACCTGGTCTTCATCGGGAACCAGTTCTCTTTGCCCGTGTTTCTCTATTAGTTTTTCACCGTTGCAGTAAACGGTTACACCATCGCTGGACCCGACCAGGGCTTTTGTCATTTTATCTGCGGGAGCATCGATCGTGCAGTAGGCATAGGCAACGGCCAGATTTTTATCAGGGAAGACAAGTTCCAGTTCCAGCCTGTCTGTAAAGGGTGAATCATATTTATGCCAGCCATACGTGATCCCTTCTGCATTTGTAAAGCGCATGCCCGGGAAAGGTTTTGCTTGGGATTCTCCCCCCATATCCTGAAGAAAATCCATCCCTGCTTCCCCTGGGTCTGAGAGAGGGAAACTACCGCACAATAGCCAGTACTGGAAATACTGTCCATCGTGTTGATGGATATCCATTCTTACCTCCTCAGGCCGGGGGACAGACCCCCCCGAAGAAAATAGGGATATGGCCTGGTCGAGCAATGACAGCTGGTCGGCAAATGCTTGATTTCTTCCGGTATACATTGCTGTGGCCTTTTCATACCAGTGAGGACGGCTTTCCATGTTCCAGAGGATCTCAAATTGTCTGGTAAGATCTTCAAAAGAACTGGCCTGTTCTGCCACCAGCCCTCTTGCTTTCTCCAGGTGTTCAAAGGCTTTTTCCCGGTCCTCAGACTGAACAGCCATGGCTGCGCGGTAATCTTCCGCAGCTTCAAATAAATGCTGTCTGCTATCAGCTAAAAACATATATTGCCGGCAGACAAATTCAAGTGATTGCCTGTCATCCATGTACCGCGTTGGAGAACTTTCTGCAAGCAGCCTGGCTGCCTCTTCTGCCACCTGTTTTACCTGTCCCCATTCGGTCAGGTTATAGCTGGCACTTTTGCCTTTTTCCGGGATCATGACCTTGCCGAAAACAAGTTCATTCATCTCGAAGGTGGGTCCCAGGTGAGTCAGCTTATTCAGCTCCCAGATCGCCTGGGGGATTGTATTTTGCCGGTCACCATAGAATGCCTGGCTGAATCTCTGGTCGAATGGTCCTGTATCATCTTTGTTTGGTTTCCAGCATTGTTCTGCATTATAGGCGACCCCGTACCAGTCATGGTTGAAAAAATGAGGCCCTCCGTCATCCCAGACTGTCAGGAATACCCCTTTGGTCCCTTTCTGGTACCCTTCATTGATGAAGTTCCGGATATTGGTAAAAGTCATCTGGTAGTCTGGAAAGAGTCGGTTGGAATTCAGGATCCCGGGCGATATGGTAAAATCAAATCCGGCATTTTTCAAAGGATCTATAAAATCAGCGAATGATTCCCTGGCATCGTAATTCCAGGCACCGGTCAGGATATAATCGGGCAACTGGTCCAGGATCTCCGGATATTCCATGATAATATCCCCCCAGATCAGTGTCCTTTTCCCGAGTTCAAGAAGTGTGGTATCAAGCCGCCGGATATGATCTGAATATATCCTGGCCACACCCAGGCTGGCTGCTTCACCTGTCAGTTCAGCGCGGGAAAGGTCCCAGGCTTCATCACAGTTGGCGTTAAATAAATCTGAAGTAAAAGCCGGTACCATTTCTTTGTAAACATCCCGGAGGAAGGAAATGGCTTCCGGGTTCAGTGGATCCAGCATACGGTCGGTAGCGCCAAGGTGACTGAATTCAGGGACACTCAGGATATTGGCGAAGTGGCCAAGGGACTGAAATCCGCCGATGGTGGTGATATGGTAATCAGCCGCATAGTCGGATATCTCCTTGAATTCCTCCACCGTGATGCCACCATCAGGTGCAAATCCCGGAAAAGATGCAGTTTTCACCACATGCTCGATATAATATGACATATGGTTGATCTTCAGCTCTGAATACCTCCTGATCTGTTCTTTGATATATTCATTCGTAGGGATGGGTCCCCGGCTTATATCATCCATCACCACCCTCATGGGGATGGCAGGCCAATCAGTTATGCTCATGACATGGGAGTCCCGGTTTACCAGGGAATTGTCTCCATAATTGCCTGAGGGTCTGGAGTCCGTAAAAGACACCGGCCGGATCTACAGCAGCCAGTGTCACTCCCTGCCGGGTAATTTTCAGCAGGTATCCTTCCCGATCCAGGGTGTCTGGCAGTACAAGACCTGCCGCCTGGCAATGAGATTGAAATGATGCATTTGCTGCCGGGATCCCCAACCATAGATCCGGGACATTTTCGGCTCCTGCCGGTGCATTATCAACTTTCAGGGATAGCTCCTCCAACTGCGCAAAAAGGACGGGTTCGTCCGCTCTGTCAATGCCGGTAACGCGGCAGGTTAAGTGGCCGGCACCTGCCTGAGAAAAAACCTCCGGTCGTTTCGACATGCTGAGGATAGGGTAAAAGGGCAAGGGGCTCACTTTTGTCAGGATCTGTGATTCCAGAGCATCCCTGAACCAGGATTAAAACAAGAGGTAAAATTAGCTGGCTGAGTGATCTCATGGCTTGGGAGAATTGGTTATGGTGATTCCCCTGACATCCTGGGTTAGGATGGGTTTACGCTTATCGGGATTAAGGGTTATGGCTGTAATATCTGATAAACTGATATCTTCAGCATGGCGTATAAAAAATGCATAGGCTGGCAGTTCTCCGAACATGGTCGCTTCAGGATAAAGGTCCTCCAGTTCCGGAACCTCAGCCGGAAGAACCGGATCCTCAACGCCCCCGGGAAATTCAAGGATCATGTTTGAGAGTTTAATATTTCTGACCGGATAACCTGGAATGCCGGTAATGGCGCATCCGGTTTTTCCGGTGTTGCGGGCCATCACCTGGGAGATCAAAACATTGGACAATTGGCCCACAGGTGGTGTTTCTGCTTCCGGGAAATGTTTCCTGGCCCTGTTGCCGAGCCGGATGAATATGGGCACCTCAGGTCCGTCTATGCTTATATTGGAAATAGTGATCCCCTCCATGACACCCCCGTCAACAATCTCCAGTGAAATGCCGCTGCTCCCGCCGGGCAATCCAAAGATAGCCTCCTTATCGGCTGAGGGTTTGATAACACAGTTACTTATTGTAAAATTTTTAAATCCTCCTGTTGATTCAGTTCCGCATTTGATGGCATTGCAGTGACTGCTGAGGATACAATTCGTGACGGTGATGTTTTCACAGGCGTGCTCTGAGGTGCTTTTAAATGTCAGTGCATCATCATCGGTGTCACCATAGCAATCGGAGATAATTACATTCCTGCATCCGTCAATATCGATCATATCATTATTCTGATTCGCATGATTATATACCCTGATCCCGGTAACCGTCAGGTTTTCGCAGGCCAGGTAATGCTGCATCCACATGGCTGAATTCAGCATATTTATATCTTTTACCAGTACATTTTTACAGGCGATCATCCGTATGATGTGGGGGCGGTCAAGGTATCTGTCCGGTTTCTGTTTGGTGGTTACAACAAAAGCTTCACCCTGTCCGTCAATGGTACCCTTTCCCGTAATACTGACATGGCTGAGATCCTCCCCGAAGATCAGGCTTTGAAGTACAATTTCATCATAATAACTTCGTATCCTGGTCTTTATCTTCGGATAGTCTTCAGGATTAGTGCTTCCAAGCAATGTAGCACCTTCCTGCAGGTGCAGGTTCACATGATCCCTCAGTATCAAAGTCCCTGAAAGATAGCTGCCTGCTGGAAAGGTCACTGTTCCCCCACCTGACTCTGAACAGGCATCGATGGCAGATTGAATGGCTTCAGTATTAAGGGTTTCTCCATCACTCACAGCGCCAAACCGGGTGACATTGTATCCGGAGGGCCTGTTGCAGGCGTTCAGTACGAGCAGCAGGATCACCGCAACTGAATAAACCAAAAGAATTGAATTTTTACGATTCATATGTTCTTATTTTTTCAACCAGTTTTCATAAAGCCAGGCAGCCGTTGTCCGGTAAGCTCTGTCATAGTCAGTGACGTCAGATTCAGCACCACCGATATCAATCCCCAGAAGGCCTTTATAATTGACCTTGTCGAGTATTTCAAAGAATGCCTCCCAGGGGATGTTGCCTTCTCCGGGGACCAGGTGTTCCACGCGGAAGCCACGGTTGTCAGAAAAATGTATATAATCGATCTGACCCTCCAGCCGCTGCAGGGATATTATCAGATTGTCCTTTAGAAAGAACTGGTTGGCTGTGTCCATGTTGAACTTCAGATTATCGCAATTCACTTCCCGGGAAAAATTCAGGTAGGCATCGGTGTTTGCTACCAGAGCTCCCAGACAGGGATGAAGGTGAAAATCCAGATTCCTGTTTGCAGCCAGCTGGCAGGCCACCCTGTAGGTTGAGGTCAGTCCGTCCCAGTAATTTTTCCAGTTCAGGTCAGGGGGAAGGATGGCACCGGCAATGATCTCCTCATCGTAATGCCGGGTAATGGGTATACCATCAGGAAATTGCCACGGAGGAAGGGGGGAATTGTCCAGGACAGCCCGGGCGCCCAGGATCTCTGCAATTTCACATCCTTTCTCAAAAAGTTCAAGATTGTCATCTCTATCATTAGGGAATCGGAGAACTCAGTCCAGGTAACACTATACAAAAAATAGGAATATTGAGGTTCAGGGCATCCGCTTTCTCCCTGATCTGATCCTTTATCTCATAGATCTGACCGAGATGTACTTCCCTGATACCCTCCAGTTCAATACTACTGAATCCCATGGAAGAAAATTCCTCCATGTGTGCAAGGGTATCGCCGGCCGCCGGCGGATAACCATATTTCCCAATGACATACAAATAACAGGCTGCAATATCGGGATGTATTCTCTCTGATTGTTCTTTTTTCATGTTAATAGATTAAGTATTCCTATGACACCGGCCACCGCCATTAATGTAGTAAATAGTGTTATGCCGCCTGTTCCGATATTGTACCCGACCATGAATATGCCCGGTGCAATGGAAGCCAGGAAGAGGCCTGTTTTTTTGAACATGAGATAAAATTACATCATCCCAATAATTCAGCAATACCCATAACCCCGGCAACGGCCATGGCTATGGTAAAAAGAAGTATAAATGCCAGATATCCATTGGTCTTGAGTCCCGCTGTATCAATACCCATCACACTCTTCTTATTATATAGGATCATCATAAGGGCCAGTACCAGGGGTGTGGCAATAATAGTAAGTGCTTGTGCCATGATCATTACCAGGACAGGTCTGCCACCGAATATAGGGACTACAAATCCCAGTAAAACCCCGAATAAGACCAACAGCCTGGTACTGGTTGATTTCATATTGCGCGGCTTATTATTAAAATCGGCGAATAGCCATGGCGCCAACAGAATGATGGGGAATAGGGAAGAGAGCCCGGCGCAAACAATGCCCGCCACAAAGACAGATATGGCCAGGCGGCCGGCAAGGGGTTCAAGGAGCTTGACCATATCAATGGCATTTTCCACTTTCAGTCCCAATGGATGCAGTGTCCCTGCAGCGGCGGCCATGATTGCCACGCTCAGCAGGAACATAAGGCTGACAGAAATAATAGCATCCCTTCTTTCCTGTTTGAAATTTTCCTTCTTCCAGCCCTTTTCCTGTACCAGGATGGACCTGACAACATATAATATGGCTCCCATGGTAGTACCGACCATTCCGGCCATGATCAGAAGTGATCCTGGAGCATTGGGGATTTTCGGTACCAGGCCCTTAATTACTTCTGATGGTTCCGGGATAACCATAAACATGGTGAGCAGGAAGCATAGCCCCATCAGGCCTACAAAAATGGCAAGGGCTCTTCTCAAAAATACGATGCTTCCCGTTCCAGAACAGGAAGTACAGAATGCCACCGAAAATAAACGTTGTGATCAGGGGACTAAAACCATTCCCTGAGCGGGTAAGTGGTTTTGACCATTCTTCCACCACCTGGGTGACAACAGACATGACCCCCATACAGGATACCCATTCAGAGATCAGTAGGGAGGCGAGAACCAGCAAAGCAACAGGGGTTCCGAAATGGGACCTGAAACTATGCAGGATGGTATTGCCGGTAATTGAAGTGTAACGGCCGAATAACATGACCAGGTAGAAGGTAAAAATACAGGAAAGCAGCAGGGGCCAAATCAGGGTCATGCCATAGGCAGCTCCTGAAGCAGCCATGGTGGTAATGCTACCGGTCCCGATATTGTATCCTATCAGGAAAATACCAGGAGCAATCGACGCTAGGAAAATTCCAATCTTTTTTAACATGGGATCAATTTTCGATTTGATATTTTTTTACCAGTTCAGGATCCGGATCTATGCCCAGTCCGGGTGTTTCCGGCACCGTGACATGACCATCTTTTACAGGATATAAAGGCAGTACAGGATTATATTGGCTCTCTACAGCCGGGTATGTTTCCATGATCAGGGCATTATCCAGTGACGCCAGCAGATGCATGGCCATATGCGGACTTCCATGGGGTGCTACAGGAATGTGGAAGGCGGAGGCAAGGGCTGCAATTTTTCTATATTCCGTGATCCCTCCGGCTTTGACAGTATCCAGGTTGAGGATATCTGCCGAACCGGCCTGTATCAGGTCCCGGCATCCCCAGCGGGTAAATTCATTTTCGCCAGCTACGATGGGTATGTCCAGGGCCTGTTTTACTTCGGCACATCCATCGAAATCATCCGGTTCCACGGGTTCTTCAAACCAAAAAGGGTTGTATTTTTCAATGGCCCTTCCAAACCTAATGGCCTCATATGCATTCCATTTATTATTGGCGTCAATGAGCAGGTCGATATCCGGACCAAGTGGCTTCGCGGACAGCTTTTACCCTGTCAACATCCTCCTCAAAGGGGGCTCCCCCGACTTTCATTTTTACAGCATGGAATTCTTCCGCAACATAACCTTCCATCTCTCTTACAAGGTCATCTATGGTTTTTCCTTCTTCGTAATATCCCCCGGCAGCGTATACCCTGATTTTTTTCTGAAAACCGCCGAGGACCTTATACACGGGAAGGTTAAGGGCCTTGCCAATGATGTCCCAGACAGCCATATCAATCGACCCCATGACTTCGATATAATCCCCTTTTGCTACGGGTTTGCGATTATACCGGTACATTCTGTCCCAGATCCTTTCCACATCAAAAGGATTCTCTCCTTTGATCTTTCTCAAGCATGGATTTACGAATGGATGAAGGTCCTTTTGGCAGGCTCCGCCCGATGATTCCCTGGTTGGTGTGCAATTCCAGGTATGTCATCCCTGGTGGTCCTCCACCACTGACAATTATTGAATTCCACTTCCTGGGCGTTTTGCCGGGGAATTGGAGTTTTACAGATTGAAGATCGGTGATCTTCAGGTTTTCTATGTCGACCTGTGCCTGCTGGAAAGGATCTTTCCCGGCTTGCTGGAAAGCACTTAATACAGGGATAGCCCCCACGGCTGCCAGTCCCCCGGAAACTCTTTTAACAAATCCCCTGCGGTTTAAATTGATCTGTATTCATAAATTTCAGTTGTGTCTAGTAAATATATAAACTATTCACCAACAGAAAAGTGTTTAAGAAGAAAATCGGATTTACTAAGGAAGGTCTTTATTCAATCGTTCTGGGCCTTTTCCCCTGCAGTTTCAGAACCTCCTGGTGGTGCTGAACCACCAGTTTTTCATAACGCTCGCGGGACTGCTGCCGGTAGGTTTCAAATTCTTCCCTGATCTCTTCCAGATCTTTGCTGGTCTGGCTGGTAACGACAAAACTTCTTTTGAACATAAGGAAAAGAAAAACCAGTATGACCACTAATATTAAAATAATGATCCACATGATGGAATTATACGCCGCCTTATTCATCTGGATACCAACGAAAGAAAGGCTGTTCTTGTTTTTGATGGCCAGATCACGCTCCTCTATTGTTTGTTGCAGGGTATTTTGAAGGGAAGCCATATCAGACCCGGTGGTTGCAAGTGAAGCCTCCAACTGGCTGATCTCTCTTTTTGCAGCGTTAAGTGAATCCAGGGAATTCCTGTTTATCTTAAGGAAGATATCATCACGTACCGCCCTGTACCCATTGTAAATATTCATCCTTTCATTCATATAGTCTAGCTGTTGCCGGAGGGTGGCAGTGTCCAGAACTTCAGGCATATTTGTCTGAGCCTGAGTGCAATAAATACTGGATAATTGTAAAATGATAATGGCAAGAACAGTCCTGATGAGACCGGCTATATTTAATAGTCGTGCTATTCTCATTGGTAAACAGATTTTAAAGTTTTATGGTATCACAGAATGTGATACGATCAAACCGTCAATATTGTTTCCGTGAATTGGGATTTTACTGAAAAAACAATCAGGAAAGGTCCTTGAAAACTTTTCTGAAATGGTATCCGTAAATACTATAAGTAATGGCCAGAGGGAAAAGTTTTGGCCGGTAGATCAGACTCCAAAAAAACAGTCGCCAGTAATATAACTGATTACTTGTAAAAATACCCAGAATTACCATGGAACGCAGCAATGCCATAATCCGGCCAAATGTGAAGGCCAATTGAGAATTAAACGTGGGCTGGAAATCTTTCAAAAAACGGATCACCCTCTCATAGTAAGCTTTGCTGGAATAAATGTTTCTGAGGATGGTCTGATACCCGGTGAGCAATTCTTCTTTATCCATTTTGGGTATAAAATTGATAGAATAACCGGTATTGTCACCGCTGGCGTAGTTAATGATCCTGCCCTCCTTTGATAGTCGTTCATACAGTCTGGTATTGTTGGGGGCATTCAGTAAACCGACCATGGCTGTAATGATACCGCTTTGTTGAATAAAATCTATCTGGCGCTGAAAAATACCCGGTGAATCATTGTCAAAACCAACTATAAACCCGGCCATTACTTCCATGCCGTTTGACTGGATCCTATTTACACAATGGATAAGATCCCGTTGCTTGTTCATTTTTTTGTCACATTCCTCCAGACTTTTTTCGTCCGGGGTTTCAATGCCAATAAAGACCTTGATAAAACAAGCCTCTCTCATCAGCTTCATTAGCTTGGGATCATCAGAAAGGTTGATGGAGGCTTCGGTGGTAAAGTCAAACGGGTTGCCATGGCTATTGTTCCATCGAATAATGGCAGGCAACAATTCCCTTATTAGTTTTTTCTTATTACCTATAAAATTATCATCCACGAAAAACACGTTGCCCCTGTAACCTGTTTTATAAATATTATCAAGTTCCAGTATGATCTGCCCGTTTGATTTTGTCCGGACCTTTCGGCCGAGTAGGGCAGTGATCTCACAAAATTCGCAATCAAAGGGACAACCTCTTGAATACTGGATACTTAACTGTGCATATTTGTTGTGATTAATTAAGGTATAATCAGGAACTGGGGAAGCATCCATCGGGGCATGTTTTTCGAGTCCGGTAAATTTTCCTTGCCCGGTTCAATCTCAGATCGGACAGGAATTGAGGAAAGGTGATTTCCGCTTCGTTCAGCACCAGGTGATCAATGTTTGTAAAATTCTCAGGTTCCCCGGTAAACAGGGGACCACCGGCTACGATTTTCTTATTATGGTTGTTACATCTTTCAATGATTTCCCTGACGGATTCCTGCTGAATGGACATGGCGCTGATAAATACATAATCCGCCCAAAGGATTTCCTTATCATGCAGGGAAGCAACATTCAGGTCCACAAGTTTTTTTTGCCAGTCCTCCGGCAGCATGGAAGCAACGGTTATAAGTCCCAAGGGTGGATTTGCTGCCTTTTTTGAGATGAAGCGCAAAGCATGGTTAAAGCTCCAGTAGGTATCGGGTGTTTTTGGATTGACTAATAAAATGTTCATGACGCTGAAATATTTAAGGGTGTACCAGGTAAAAATATTCTTTACGTAAGACTCATGAAAAGAAAAGGGATGAACTACCCTCTATCAGGGCCGGGATACAAGGAATTGTGCCGGATGGAATTCATCCGGGATGAATGGCATTGGTCACTTAATTGCTTTCCAGTGCATTTTTTATGCCAAGGAAGTATTGCCTGGATACTGGGATGTCTTCTTCAAGTCCGTTCATTTTCAGGAAGATCCTGCCGTATTCCCTGTGCAGTCTGATGATATGGTCCATATTTATGATATAGGACCTGTGGCAACGGATCATTTGGGAAAAAGGCTTAAGCTGGTCTTCAATACTTTTAAAGGTTGTCCTTAATAATTTTTTAGTTATAGTCCCACCAGCGAAGGACTGAATCTCCACATAGTTTTCAGATGATTTAACGAATATCAGTTCGCTGGATGCAAGGGCCAGCTTTTCAGCCCGGTTCTCAGAAACCAGTTCGATATGCTCCTGACGTTTTTCACGGTGCCGTACTTTTAAACCATCCACCTGCATCCTCAGGGACCGGATCTCTTTGGTGAAAAGAATGATCAAAGGAGGTGCCATGCTAAGTATCACGATTTTTACCTCGAGATACATGGATAATTTAACCTGGGCGATATAGACGATATAAAAGGCCCATGCAACAGAATTCAGGACCCATAACAAGAATTGTAAAATGATTTCCCGTTTAAGGTCCCAGTTCTTCCTGTTCAGCTTTTTCGGGAAACTCCACGGCAGGATTATTTGTAGAATGCCGATCAGCAGGAAAGTGATGCCGCTGAATCCGGCAATGGTCAGGATGTAATTATTGACATCTGCATTGTCAAGTTCAAAAGGTTGAAAAAACAGAATGAAAAGGAACAATCCAAGGGCGATCCCAAATCCAATCCGGAGAAAAGCATTCAAGATATTATCAAAGGGATATGGCTTGTCCAGGAATTCAAACATGCTTGATCTGGATTACAGGTATCCGTGAAATGGCTGCTTGAAATTAATCAATAATTGCCATATACAGAAAAGACAGCAGGTTATGATAATGTAATCTCACATCTATTGGGCTTATCATTTACCGATTTTGGTTTGTGTATGTCAACACAGGCATCAGTAGTCTACTCATTTGATAATCACATATTTGGATATATTATGTGTAAAATTAACTGTATATAATATATACATTATTGTATAAAATATTTACATTTGATTAATCACATTATTATGAAACTATATGGCAACTGGTAATATACTTATTGTTGATGATAATGAAGAAATTCTCGTAGCATTAAAGTTGTTCCTTGGAGATCATTTCACCAAAGTATACGCCCGGCGGAGCCCGCAGGAGGCGTTGACCTGCTTGCATAATGAAGATATTGATGTTTTCATACTGGATATGAACTTTAGTCCAGATGCCAGTAACGGCAGAGAGGGAATAGAACTTATGAATTCCATCAGGCGAATTGATCCCCACGCGGTTATTGTTTTAATAGCCGAATGGGGAAACGCAGAACTTGCTAACGCTGCGATCAAGGCCGGTGCAAATAATTTCATTCAAAAACCGTGGGATGACCTGAAACTGCTGGCGACTGTTAAGTCAGCGATGGATTTGAGTAAATCCCGACAACTTGTAGAGATGCTCCGCGAACAGCAAAGGAATCTTTATATTGACCAGCATAAGGATCATCAGATGGTATATGGTAGATCCAGGGCGATGAAAGACCTGATGAAAACTGTGGACAAAGTCGCAGGTACAGCTGCTAATGTGATCATTCTGGGGGAGAATGGTACGGGCAAGGAACTGATTGCGCGTGAGATCCATCTCAGGTCGGAGAGGAAAGCTGGAGTTTTTATTAAAGTCGATCTGGGGTCCCTGAGTGAATCATTGGCTGGACGTGAATTATTCGGGTATGATAGAGGGGCATTTACTGATGCTCATATGGATAAACCTGGCAGTTTTGAAATGGCTTCAGGAGGAACCCTATTCCTTGATGAGATTGACTCAATTACACCATCACTACAGGTAAGATTATTTAATATATTGAAAAACAAGGAAGTAACAAGACTAGGATCTAATCTTACCAGAGACGTTGATGCCAGGATCATCTCTGCAACAAATAAATACAATCAAAAGATGATGTTAGATAAAACATTCCACCAGGATCTGTTGTCCAGTCTTAATACCGTACGCATAGGCCTTCCTCCTATTCGGCGCAGGATGGAGGATCTTCCCTTACTTGTTGACTTTTTTCTTAAAAAGCTTAGTGAAAAATATCGGAAAAATATAGTCATATCCAATGGGGCCTTAAAAAAACTCGAAAAGCATCACTGGCCTGGCAATATCAGGGAATTGCAATATACCCTTGAGAAGGCTGTCATTCTATCTGATCATGACACCCTGTCTGAAAGGGATTTTTTGTTTAAATCCCGTCTGATACCAGAGAAAGGTATTGCAATGGTCGACTTGAAACAGAACGAGAAAGAAATTATCACAAAGGCTATCCAGCTGAATGGCGGCAACCTGTCTCAGGCTGCCAGGCATCTGGGGATAAGCAGGAGAACCCTTTATAATAAAATCAGTAAGTATGAGATCTAACGATTTTGACGTAGCTTTGATTATTCAGCCCAATTGATGTTCATATATATCAGTTTTATAGGTGAATATAATGGGTAAAATGAAGTTATAATTCAATATATGAATATTATGATATATTTTTCCTGGCCTCCAATTCGCTTTCTTCTGGTTATCCTTATTAGCCGATATTTTGCAGGAATTGAGTAAATTAGGTACTTCATAATCCGGGATCATATACTGATCCCGCCATAGATCACATTATGTTTGAAATCATACAGGAAGAGATTGGCTTGAGTCCCACGAACCAGAGAAAAATTCTGATATCTATTGCCATTATTGTTGTCGTCTGGGTCTTGAGATTCCTCCTATTGAAAATTGTCTGGAGGCAGACCGAAGATCCCAGGCTAAGATACCAGTGGAAACGATCAATCGGCTTAACCCTGTCTCTGATCAGCATCATCCTGATCAGCAGTGTCTGGATATCCGCCTTTGCCAGGTTTGGGGCCTTCCTTGGACTGTTTACTGCTGGACTGGCTATTGCTCTAAAAGATCCGTTGACGAACATTGCAGGCTGGCTATTCATCAGCACCCGAAAACCATTTTCGGTAGGTGACCGGGTCCAGATAGCGGAGAATACCGGCGACGTGATAGATATACGCCTGTTCCAGTTTGCCATATTGGAAGTGGGAAACTGGGTGGATGGAGATCAGAGTACCGGCAGGATCATCCATATACCCAACGGTATTGTATTCATGAAGGCACAAGCCAATTATAGCAAGGGATTCAGATACATTTGGAATGAGATCCCCATCTTGATAACTTTTGAGAGTAATTGGGAATCGGCCCGTACTATTCTGGAAAAGATCATAAGCAAGCATGCAGAACATCTGACAAAGACCGTCGAAAAAGAGATAAAAGAGGCTACTAAAAAATTCCTGATAACCTATACTCATTTAACCCCGTTTGTATATATTTCAGTCAAGGACAGTGGTGTACTTCTGACCATACGTTACCTGTGTAAATTCCGGAAACGCCGAACCAGCGAGCATGACATCTGGAAAGACATTTTGAAGGAATTTGCAAAAAACAAGGATATTGAGTTTGCCTACCCAACCACGAGGTTCTTCAACCAGCATTTTGAGGGTCCTGATTCCGTTTCCGGAAAATAAAAGATAGACGATATGAAAAATATATTATGGATCTTAATAATTGTTCCAACTGTTTTATTCATTCAATGCCAGACTAAAATTGAATATGAAATCGAACAGAAGGAAATATACTGGGGAGATATCCATAATCACTGTAATATTGGCTATGCCCAGGGTTCATTGGAAAGAGCGTATGATATTGCACAAAGCCACCTTGATTTTTATTGCTTCACGCCCCATTCCCAGTGGCATGATAAACCAGCATCCAGTAATTTTGACAGATTCACGGAAGGATTTGAGATCACCAGGAAGAACTGGGACAAGATAAAGCAATATGCAAATGAGACCAATACACCCGGTCAATTTGTTTCTTTTATCGGATATGAGTGGCATTCAAGTATTTATGGTGATGTATGTGCCATCATGCCCGGACATGACGGAGAGCTGGTATACCTGGATAATATCCGGGATCTGCAACACTTTGCCCGTGAGAATAATGCGATATTAATTCCACATCATCCAGCATACCAACAAGGATGGAGAGGCCAGAATTGGAGCGTACTGGGACCCATCGATGTATCGCCTGTAGTGGAAATATTTTCAGAGCATGGAAACTCAGAATCGGACAGGGCACCCTTTCGGTTTATTCGCCATAGTATGGGTGGAAGATATACTAAAAACACCATACAATATTTATTGGAGCAGGGTCACCAGGTGGGACTGGTAGCCAGTACAGATGACCACCTGGGCTATCCCGGAGCATATGGCGAAGGCCTGGTCGCGGTACATGCAGATACGCTTACCCGGGAATCTATTATGGAAGCGATTAAAGCGCGACGTACTTATGGCGTAAGTGCTGACAGGATTGAACTGGATTTCAGATTGAACGGGCATTGGATGGGAGAAACCCTCCCGGCAGTCGATTCCAGGAATATATTAGTAAAGGTGAAGGGACAGGATGTGATTGACCGGGTGGAAGTATTGCGTAACAATAAAGTAATTTATCGTAATCATCCTGTTGATGAGGATACGAGTATTTCCAGTTGGGACAAACCCATACTCTGCCGCATTGAATTTGGCTGGGGGCCATGGGATTTTTTTAATCTGGAACGTGTTACAGATTGGGAATTCGATGTGCATATTACAGGAGGTACAATCATCTCAGCCACCCCTTGTTTTCAATCCGGGCCATATGACGAAGACCGCAGGAATAAAATTACCAGCGTAGATGATCATCTCTGTCAATTCATCTCCTACACTTCCCGAAAGCAGGCGTATGAGGAGAGGGCTACCAATAGCATTATCCTGGAGATCCAGGGTTCACCCGAAACGGAGCTAGATCTGTCAATTGGCCGGCCAACTGCTATTCAGTTGAATAAAACTTTGGGAGAGTTGGCAGTATCCAGTGACATAACATTTACAGGAGATTTTCCTTCTGAATCAATAATGATACACCGGATTGTTTTCAGTGAAAATTACCTGGCAGCATTTGAGTTCAATGACCAGCATGAACGGGATACTACCGATTGGTATTATGTCCGGGTCACCCAGTCAAATGGCAGCCTGGCCTGGTCCAGCCCGATCTGGGTTGAACCCAATAATCCTTAACCTAAAACCAATACAATATGCGGCGCAGCAATTTTATCGTTTTACTAATCCTGGTCATCTTCTTTGTTATTTCATTCGTCACCAATATTCTTGGCCCCTTGATGCCTACCATTATCGAGAACTATCAGCTGAGCCTGACACTGGCGGCATTCCTGCCATTTTCTTTTTTCCTTGCTTATGGGGTCATGTCTATCCCGGCAGGGATGATGGTCGAAAAACTGGGAGAAAAATTATCAATGCTCATCGCATTTGGGTTGACTTTCACGGGTTCACTACTATTCGCCCTATTCCCGGTATACGAAATGGCATTGTCATCATTATTTATTATCGGAGCCGGGATGGCCATGTTGCAGGTCATTATCAATCCTTTAATGCGGGAAGCCGGAGGGGAAGAGAATTATGCATTTTTTTCAGTCATGGCTCAACTGGTATTCGGAGCAGCCTCCTTTATCAGTCCCCATGTATTTACCTACCTGATGCGTGAGCTGACCAATTATGATGGAAAGGGCAACTTTTTTATACACTCACTCAGCAGGCTGATCCCTGAAAATTTACCATGGAGCTCCTTATACTGGATTTTCGCCCTGGTTCTATTAGTCATGCTTTTGGTTATCGGACTGGTAAAACTTCCGGCAGTGGAATTGAAAGAGGATGAAAAAACAGGGGCGGTTCAAATTGTATCTTGATCTGTTCAGGAAAAGGCACGTCGTATTGTTTTTTTTCGGAATTATGGCATATGTGGGAACTGAACAGGGCATTGCCAACTGGATGAGTAAATTTCTGAACACATATCATGGCATTGACCCACAGGGTCAGGGAGCAGCTGCCATATCCTGGTTCTGGGGATTAATGACACTGGGATGTTTAACGGGTCTGGTATTACTCAAATTGATAGATGCTAAACAGATCCTTAAGGTCTTCTCTATATTAACCATGATTGTTTTACTCCTGGCGTTGTTTGGTCCGGCTGGAATATCATTGTATGCATTTCCCGCCACAGGTTTCCTGATTTCAATGATGTGGGGGATCATTTTCTCACTGGCTTTAAATTCCGAAAAGATGCACCATGGGTCTTTTTCCGGGATACTCTGTTCTGGGATATTTGGCGGGGCTCTTGTACCACTGATCATTGGCTGGCTTGGTGACCATATTGGGCTGAGGTTGGCCATGTTATTCCTTTTTGTTACCCTTGGATATATCCTGAGCGTGGCCTTCTGGGCAAAACCCATCATTGATAATAAAACAATCAGCCTGAGAGAATTGCTCGGGAACAAAAAATAAATCACATGAGACGAATGAAATATCCTATCCTGTTAACGGCTATTATTGTAATTGTGATCTGGGGTTGTGGCTCAGAAAAGAAAAGTGGAACAGACCTTGCCGAACATTCTTATTTTGATGTCTGATAACCATTCATGGAATCATCTGGGCTGTTATGGGGACCCGGTGATAAAGACACCTACCATTGATTTACTATCCGAAAATGGCATCAGATTTACCAATGCCTACTGTTCAGCGCCTTCCTGTACTCCGGCCAGGGCATCCATGCTTACGGGCCAGGATATCTGGAGGCTGGAAGAAGGGGCCAATTTGTGGGGGACTTTACCGGTAAAGTTCAGGGTTTATACTGATCTGCTGGAAGAAGCGGGATATCTCGTAGGACACGAAGGAAAGGGTTGGGGTCCTGGTGATTATGAAGCGGGCGGGCGCAGCCGGAATCCCGCTGGCGACAGGTTCAATTCCTTCGAAGAATTTTATAATGAAAAAGAAAAAGGACAACCTTTCTGTTACTGGTACAGTTCCCGTGACCCGCACAGGCCTTACAAGGTTGGTGGTTGGGAAAAAACAGGAATTAATCCTGACGAGATCCCGGTTCCTCCCTACCTGCCGGATATTGATGAAGTGAGAAAGGATATTGGGGACTATTATGATGAAGTACAGAATTTTGACAGCGATGTTGCTTCCTACATTCAGCTGCTTAAGGAAATGGGGCAACTGGAAAATACACTGGTGATCGTATGCAGTGATAATGGCTGGCAAATGCCCAGGGGACTGGCAAACCTGTATGATTTCGGGACCAGGATTCCCCTGATCATTTCCATGCCGGAGAGGTATAAGGGTGGGAGGGTAATTGATGATTTTGTCAGCCTGAATGATTTTGCCCCTACATTCCTTGAACTGGCCGGCTTAACAATCCCGGAAGATATGACAGCTAAAAGTTTCGTCGATTTGCTGGAATCAGAAAAGGAGGGTACTATCGATAAAAAAAGGGATTTCATTGTTGTTGCACGGGAAAGGCATGCTTATGTTCGCAAAGGGGGGACCGGTTATGGGGCCCGGTCCATTCGGACACAGGATTTTCTTTACATCCGTAACTATGAACCAGATATCTGGCCCGCCGGTGAACCACCTCTCTATGGGGATGTGGACGCACATATGCTGCATTATCCCAGTCCGACAAAATTACATATACTGGTAAATAAAGATAAAGAGGGTGTAAAAAACATGTTCAGACTGGCTTTTGATAAACGCCCTGCAGAAGAATTGTACGATCTGAAAAAAGATCCTTTTCAAATGGCCAATATAGCTGGAGATGCTGAATTTGGAGAGGTCAGAAAAATGCTTTCAGACAGACTCACAAAATACTTACAGGAAAACGGTGATCCCCGGGAGCTTGGAGGCGAGATGAAATGGCTCGGAGCCCACTATTTTGCTGAAAAAGATTTCAACCCCAGACCGAGTGAAGAAGCCCGGCAGGCGCTGAACCTCAAAGAGGAGTATTCTTATATTGACTGATCAATTATTGCAAAATTTATAGATAACCTGGTAAGCACTCTGTATTCCCAGTTCTCCTGCTCTGCTCAGGTCAGCACAACCCTTTGAAGGATCTTCCATGTAAATATAGAGAAGTCCCCTGTTATAATAAGCCTGGGCAAAATTTTCCTCCTGCTCCAGGCAGTAGGAATATTCTTCGATGGCTGCCTGATAATTTTCCATCAGGCTTTTTACGTAAGCCCTGTTGAACCTTGCATAAATAAAATCAGGATTCAGCTCAACAGCCCGGTTATAATCCTCAATGGCCAGCTGGTAGTATTCCTGTATGACATCCGGCTGGCCTTCATCCAATGATGGGTCAGTCTGACTGCTTAGAAGGATTTCCTGATTTTCAATGGAATAGATAATCTCTCCAATGGCAAACTGATGGTTTCCGCGAATAAAATAGGTGAGATGATGATCAGAGATATTTGTTTCTGCTTCATCAATGATATTTATGGCATCCCGGTATTTCATCTGCCAACCTAAAAGAAGGCTTTTGACAAGGAAGTACTCCTTATCGGTTTTGTCCATCAGCAGGACGGAATCAAACTTGTATGCAAGTCCCGATACAACCTGCTCATCAACTATTCCGTAATCATAATTGTCAACTTTGAAATAAATGTTTTTCTCACTCAGTTGATCCAGGCTGGATAAGCCATCAAACTTGCTGCTGCCGTACTGATCCCAATCCTGTTTTACTGTAATATGGAATACCGGGATCATCCGGATCTCTTTGTCAGCATACTGGACCTTAGAATCAATGACATTGCTGATGGATGTGAAATCGTTATTGAAATCTGTAATCGTCTGGAGGTAGCTTAATTCATCCACTTCATGTTCAGGGGCCAAAATCTTCTCCAGGCTGTCAACAATACGCTGGTCCTTTTCATAACCTTTCTGGTCCTTCTGGGCCATCCTTGTGTATGCCCTGCTTCTGTACGCATTTATCAGTTTAGGATACAGGTCGATGGCCGTGGTAAAATCCTCCTCGGCTCCCAGGGTAGTCCTCAAGGTTGGATTTGATAATCCCCCTCAGGTAATAAGAATAGATGTTCCGGGGATTCAGTTGTACCACATTATTAAAATCCATCAGGGCATCATTGTATTCCTCAAGATCAAGGTAGAGGATACCCCTGTTGTAATAACATATTGAATTATTGGGATTAAGCTCCAGGGCTTTGTTGTATTCAACGATGGCTGAATCGTAATGCCTTACATCCTGGTAAGAGAGGGCCAGGAAAAAATGCGCCCGCACACTGGTAGAATCCCCTCTTAGCACGATTTTATATTCACTGATCGCTTCCTGGTATCGCTTGCTGTAATGGTATATGTTCCCGCGGGTAAGGTTGCAGGCCAGGTTCCTGGGCTTAATCTCTGCGGCCTTGTTGCAATTGATCAGGGCATCCTCGTAATTCTTCTGCAACATGTAAATGACGCTCAGGTTCAGGTAGGCATTATCCATATACTCATCCAGTTTAATGGCCCTCTGGTAATCTGATATTGCTCCCAGAGTATCACCAAATTCAGCATGCAGCCATCCCCGGGTCAGGAAATAATCCGGATGCCTGTCATCCAGTTCAATGGCTGCGATCAGGTCTTTAAGGGCTTCAACTTTATTGCCTCTTTCGATGTTGACCACAGCACGGTAATACATGGCTTCCGTCTTGTACGATTTGAGTTCAATGGCCCGGGTGAAATCCCTTTCCGCTCCTGAATAATCTGATAACTGGTATTTTGCCAGTCCCCTGTAAAAATAAGAATCAGCGTGGTCCGGTTTATAGTAAATGATCTGGTTAAACAGCCTGATGGCCTCGGTATATTCATTGTTCATCAGGTGCTGCCTGCCCCTGATGGAATAGTTTCTTACATTTATCTGCGCTGATAATGAGAGGGATATACATGCCAGAGAAAAGGAAGCTATAAAAACTTTTATTCTGTATATCATCATTCCTTCTCCCTCGGATTAAAGTCAGCTATTGATCAACAGGCTGAGTAAACCATCCTTTTAGTAGTTATAAGCAGTCTTCTCTTCGTATTTTACATATTTCCTCCACTGGTCTGTACGGAATTGCCAGGAAAGGGAAACATACATCATATTCAGCTTTGTATAATCTGAGAAACTGACGTTCACTTTCCCCCAGGTCAGGTCCCACATAATTCTCATTCAGGATATTCTGGAGGTAATACTTGAACTTGATATTGAACCCCCCGGGGAACTGGAATCCTGCAAAAACGGATGGTACAAATGTTCTGGTTTTTCCGCTGAACCACTCCCCATCGATATATTTGGTCCCGTCCCTGGAATTGCTGAGCCATTTTCTGGCACGGTAATGAAATGCCAGCTCATATTCCCCCCCGGCCAGGAAATAGACGTGCTTGTCAAAAGCCCCTAATTTAAAGGCGAGTGGTACGCCGAGCGTATATGCTCTTCGAATGGTTTTGGTCGGCAAAGGAGTATCATAAATAAAGCCGGTATTTCTGACAGACACACCGGAATACATTCCGAAAGTGTTATTAAAATCAACATGCCAGTACTGCCCGAGATTGATCACAATGGTAAACCTCAAGCGGTTGGTAACATCCGTACTGGCTTTCTCAATATCTGCAAACTGAAAAAGGAATTCCCAGGCCGTGATGGGGTAGACATCCTGTGATTTTAAGGGGGGATTTATAAAAACCGAAACGGCAGCGAAGAGTAAAATGATCCTTAACTTCATGAAGTTTAGGTAATACAATTTTATTAGATAAATAACAAATTTAATTAAATCTTTTCACTGCCTTTTCAGCGATGCTGTCACCAATGGAAAGGCAGGCTGTAGCTGCCGGAGATGGGGCATTCAGCACATTGATCGCCCATTCATTCTCGGCAAAAACAAAATCATCCAATAATTCTCCGTTCCTGCCAATTGCCATGGCCCGTACACCGGCATCACCGGGTAGTAGGTCTTCTTTCTGAATTTCCGGGATAAGTTTCTGCAAACCTTTTGTGAAGGCAGCTTTGTTCAACGATCGATAATATTCCCCAATACCAAATCCCATGAATTTTAATATGGCCTTTTGGAATCCCGGGAATGCAAGTGATTTGCCAATGTCTTTCAGTGAAATATCAGACATTTTATAGCCTTCTTTCTTAAATGCCCAAACTGAATTGGGTCCGGCTTCAACTCCTCCTTTCATCATCCTGGTAAAATGGACACCAAGCAATGGAAAGTCCGGGTCCGGCGTTGGATAGATAAGGTTATTACAAAGGTGCTCTTTATCTGTTTTAAGTTTTCGATATTCACCTCTGAACGGTATAATACGAAGATCGAGTTTCGGTGTGGTCAGCGCCCCGATCTCATCGGAATAGAGTCCGGCTGTATTAATTACCAGCTTTGTTGAGAACACCTCATGGTTGGTAGCCACTTCTGAATACCCTGAGTGAGTGTAAATATTCAGGACTTTCTGGTTTAACAGGATCTCTCCTCCCTGGCGATCCGTAACGATCTCAGATAGTTTGTTGGCAACATTCTTGAATTCTATGATGCCCGCATAGGGAACATCGATTGCCTCCACACCGCTTACATACGGTTCTTTCTCCTTCATTTCTTCAGCTGTGATCATGCGGATCCTGTCAAGTCCGTTCTTTATCCCGCGGTCAAAAACTGTTTTCAGGACGGCTTGCTCCTGCTGGTTGGTTGCGACAATAATTTTCCCGCATAGTTCGTAGGGTATGCCTTCCTTGTCTGAAAATTCGAGCAATTGCTTGTAACCGTTGATGCAATTCAGCGCGCGAAGACTTCCCGGGCGGTAATAAATTCCTGAATGGATCACGCCACTGTTGTTGCCGGTCTGATGCATCCCAACACCAGGCTCTTTTTCGAGGATCATCAGTTTAATATCCGGTTTCCGGGCAAGGATCTTATAGGCTGTTGAAAGTCCTACAATGCCTGCACCGATGATGGTAATATCGTATTGCATTGATCTGTCTTTTATCATTGGGTTTGTAAATATCGTAAAGTTCTGTTAATTGAGATGCCTGTTGATCGTCTGATGAAATTTTTTCATTATCTCAGTCATGAACGGATGATTAACCGGAATGGAGTGATCGTTCACCGAAGAGACAGGAAGTACATGCAGGGAGGTGCCGGTAAGGAACAATCCATCAAGTCCAGGAATTTCATCAAAGGAGATTTTTTTCCTGCTTACCTCAAGGGCTAATTCATTACAGATCTCCAGCACATAATGCCTGGTAATTCCGGGCAGGATGACAGCTTCCGGAGGTGTGATGACATGGTTGCCCTGAATGGCAAATACGTTTGCCTTACTGGCCTCTGTAATACATTTTCCGGAGTCCATTAATAAGGCTTCGAATGCTCCAGCATCCTGCAGCTTTTCTGCCACATGCCTGCGAAATTCAGGTCTCCAGATCTTTTTGTTCGGATCAAGCCGCTCGAAGGGGTAAGTTATAACCCTCACTCCATTGTTGTATTCCTTTGATGTAGGATACCTGTGGTAGACAAAATAGGCCAGGAAATGCCTTGACCCATCATCCTGGAGGTTCATGACGATTTTAACATTTCCTTCGCTGGATCCTGTTCTTTTCCCGGAGGATCTTCAGTGTATCATGGATTCCTGCAGCAGCTAATCCAGGACTGTATGCCTGCTATCTTCAGGGTATTGAAAAGGCGGTCAAGATGGTTCTCCAGGAAGAGGTATCTGCCCTCCATAAGCCTGACCACTTCATACAGTGAGGTACCTTTATGGATAAGGTTCTCATCCAGTGAGGGACATTCCCTTACCTCACCATCAAGCAGATAATATGGCTGGGCGCATTCCTTCATGACCGCCCCAAAAGTAGGAAAAATTAACGCACACCCAGGCTTTCCTATTCATATCTGAGAGTATCTGCCGGATTGGAAATCGCGGCCCGGACAGATTGCCAGGTAACAGTTATCAGAGCAATGGCAAGGGATAAACCGAAGGCCAGGGCAAATATCCAGATGGTCATGTCAATCCGGTACTGGAAATTTTGTAACCATTTGTCCATTCCAAACCAGGCAAGGGGCCAGGCAACCAGGTTGGAGATGATGACCCATTTGGAAAATTCCCTGATGAACATGTAAATAATACCGTTTACACTGGAACCCATGACCTTGCGTATGCCTACTTCACGGGTCCTGCGCTGTGCCATAAATGCGGAGAGTCCCAAAAGGCCCAGTGCAGCAATAAATATCGTAAGAATAGTAAAATACTTGAAGATCGTACCGATCACGGCTTCTTCCTTATAGTATTCATCCAGGTTTTCAGTAAGAAATTGATAGTCAAATGGATAATGATCCCCGAATTCTTTCCTTTTTTCATCGACGAATGCGATCACATCCTCTGTATTGTTGCCGGTGGTCCGGATATTAAACAGTGGCATGCGCTAGGGGGTTTTCCTGAAGGACAAGTACAATGGGTTCTATCTTATTATGCAGGGAAGCATAATGAAAATCCTTGAATACACCGATGACCTCACCATCCCTCTGAGGGGGACCATCCAGGTTTATCCCTAACTGCCAGCGCTTTCCCAATGCATCCTCTCCCCAGCCGAATTCATTTGCAGCAACCTCATTAATGATAAAAGCATTGGTAATATCCGTACCCATGGACCTGTCATAATTGCGGCCCAGCATGATCTCAATGCCCATGAGATCAACATAATGGTAATCCACCGAGTATCGGTTCACTGCCTTGTCAAGAAGCTCTCCCCCTTCTCTCTCGATACGCTGTACAACAATTCCCACATTGCTCCCGGGATTTGTGTTGGATTGTGCAGCCCCCAGGATTTCTGGATGTGTCATTATTTCTGTACGGAAAGATTCAAAGCTTTTTCGCAGGGTTGTATCCCTTACTGTCATGACCATGAGGTCATCCTTGTTAAATCCCAGGTCGGTGGTTTTCATGAATTTCAACTGGCCCGAAACAATAAGTGTCCCGATGATCATTAACACCGATATGGTAAATTGAACCAGGACCAGTGCTCTTCTGAATGATCCACCACCACCGCCAGTGGCAAGTCCCTTCAGGACGACTACCGGATTGAAACGCGAGAGGTAAAAGGCTGGATAGAGTCCCGATACAAACCCAACGACCAGGGCGATAAGCAGGCCTGACAGCACTACCTCACTCATGGCCAGTATCCCGAACTGCAATGATTTGTCTGACAGATCATTGAAACCTGGCAGCAGCAATTTTACCAGGATAAGAGATAATATAAATGAGATCAGCGTGATGAACAGGGATTCTCCCAGGAATTGCCTGATGAGCATGCCACGTGAAGAGCCGGATACCTTTCGTATGCCTACTTCCCTGGAACGGCGGGCAGACCGGGCAGTGGCCATATTCATATAATTAATGCTGGCGATGACCAGGATGAACAGGGCAGCGAACAAGAAAATATAAACATATGAGCGGTTGCCTTTTGGCAGGTCATATTCCAGTACCGTGGGATTCAGATGAATGTCTGCCAATGGAGTGGCCATCAGATCAAATCCACCTTTGATCTGGTCGCCGAGTTCTTTCATGTATTTATCGTAGAATCCGGGGAATTTGTCCATGACATCCTGCATGCTGCCATTCTCAGCAAGCAATATGTAACTGTATATGCCAATGTTCCAGAAAGATCCTGCACTGCGGTCATTGAAACGCTCCAGACCGATCTGTTCGGCAAGGGTAAGTGAGGACATCAGCCCGTTGAATTTCATATGTGAATTGCCCGGTAGATTCCGGATCACTCCTGTGATCTCATAAATATTGTTATCAATATCAGTAAGATTTTCACCAATGGGATTCTCTTGTCCGAAATGCCGGCTGGCAAAATTTTCGGTGATCACCATGGTATTCGGACGATTCAGTGCCGAGCCCGGATCACCGTGAGTAAATTCATGGGTGAACAACTGGAAAAATGTTGAATCTGCAAACCAGATACTGTCCTCCTGAAATTCCCTGTCCTCATCCACAATGTACAGGGTCCCCACGGGAGCACACCTGGCATAATTGATAATTTCAGGATACTCATCCATAAGTGTCGGTCCGAGGGGGATCTGGGTAGCTCCAAATTTATGGTTCTTGTTATCCAGGGTAAAATCTGATTCCAGGCGGTAAACACGCTCATGCAGTTCGTGATGTTGATCGTAGGTCAGTTCATCCTGGATAAACAGGATGATAAGGATGGTTACAGTCAGGCCTGCAGCCAGGCCAAGGATGTTGATGGCGGAGTAATACCTGTCCTTGACAAGACTCCGCAGAGTGGTCTTAATAAAATTACGAAACATAGGGGTAAGCTCTAATACTCTTTACTGATTATAAAGATATAATAACTTAGACGATAGCAAATGTTTCGTTACAAATGCACGCTACCCCCACACTCACAGGCAGGCTTTCATGGCTTTTCCTATTCGTATCTGAGAGATTCAGCCGGGTTGGCATGGGCGGCCCGGATAGTCTGGAAACTTACCGTAATGATAGCGATCACCAGGGCTATGATGGCAGCAAGCACCAGAGTCCACCACTGGAAATCGATGCGGTATGCAAAGTTCTGGAGCCAGTTATCCATCAGGTACCAACTTGCAGGGATGGCTATCAGGGCGGAAATAAGTATCCATCTGCCAAAATCTTTCCACAGGTGTAACAGGATCCTGCCTGCGGAGGCTCCCTGTACCTTCCTGATCCCAATCTCCTTGGTGCGCTGTTCCGTGGTAAAGGCGACCAGTCCCAGTAGTCCCAGTGCTGCGATGAAGAGAGCAATAATGGAAAACAGGGTCATTACCTTTCTTGTCCTCATTTCATTCTGGTACAGCTGATCATATTCCTTATCAAAGAAACTGTATTCAATGGGCAACCCTCCGGTAAACTCTTTCCATTGTTCTTCAACAAACCGGACTATTTCCGGGATATTTTGATCATTGATCTTAATGGCAATATAATTTTCACGTGGCTCCCTAGATCCCAGGCAGCAATAACATGGCTGCCGGGCGGATGGTCTGGTGGAAGGATTCGTAATGGAAATCCTCCATGATACCAATCACATGAAATTCATTTCTCCCCGAATGCGATCTTTTTCCCCATGGTCTCGGATGATTCAAACAATTTGGCTGCTGCCTGGTTAATTACGATCCCCGAAGAATCTGTCGGGAAATCCCTGGAGAAAAATCTCCCGAGTCCATCTGCATGGAAAAAGTATTTCAGAAAATCATGATCCACAATGAACATATTCAGCGTGGTCCATTCGTTATCTTCATTGCCTTCCAGGGAGCAACCCCAGTTATTAAATCCAATTCCCATGAGGGCACTTGATGAAGCTGACCCATGGAATGGATGAATGTTGCTCCAGGCTTTCCATGAAAGCAGGGATCTTTTCACTAAGGGATTCCGGGCGTTGGAGGATCAGGATCTGTTCTTTGCTGAATCCAAGTTTCTTTTTCTGAAAATAGGCAAGCTGGGAATAGACAATAAAAGTTCCGGCCATCAGGATTATGGACAGAGAAAACTGGAAGACCACCAGGATGGCACGGAGCAGTGATTTTCCACGGCCGGTCTGGCTGAGTCCTCTGAAGATCACGGTGGGATGAAAGGAAGAGAGATGGATGGCGGGATAGCTGCCGGCAATAAAGGAAATAATTCCCATTAATCCGAACAGGATAAGGATGCCTGAGGGTGAAAAAACCTGTTGAATCGTAAATTCCTTTTGTGTCAGCTGGTTGAAGAAAGGAAGAATGAGCTGGATGAGCAGGATGGAAATAAGCCCGGCCAGCAGGGCAAAGATCACCGATTCGGTTAGGAACTGGTTGATCAGGGATCTCCTTGAGGCACCGGCTACTTTTTTAACACCCACTTCCCTTGCCCGGCTGGCAGAGCGGGCGGTACTCAGGTTCATAAAATTGATACAGGCAATCAGCAGGATGATCAGTCCCACGACCGAAAAAATATAAACATACTGAATATTGCCGTTCGGCTCAATTTCACCATCCAGATCTGAAGACAGGTGGATCTTTTCCAGTGGTTGGAGAATGTACTTCCAGTAATTACCGGCCTCCATCCATTCATCCCATTCTGGAATGTCTCCTGACAGGTATTTACGGATGAATTCAGGCAATTTCTTCTCCAATTCAATGTAATCAGATCCTTCCTGGAGGACGAGGTAGGTTTTGAAATTATTGTTCCACCATTGCTCACTTCTGCTGAATTCAAAAGTACTTAGCGCCATCAGGAAATCAAAGTGGAAATGGGAATTGTGCGGAACATCCTCCATAACCCCCACCACCCTTACTGCATTTTCCTCGCCCTCATTGATATGGTTGAATATTTTGCCCATTGCATTTTCTTCCCCGAAGTATTTCCGGGCAATGGATTCCGTTATCACAACCGTATTTGGTTCACGGAGAACACTTGATGGATCGCCTTCCAGCAACCGGAAACTGAACACATCGAAAAATGTAGAATCCACAGCCAGTACCTGGTCCTCATAAAATGTTTGGTCCCCATAATTCAACACTGCATCCCATTTGCCCGCCATTCTTACCGCCTGTACGACTTCAGGATAATCAGCCATCAGGGTCTGTGGCAGGGGGGCGCATGTATATACCTGGTTGATGGGTGTGTTGCCAATTGATCCAAGGGCACAGATCCTGTATATCTGGTCGGATTTTTCATGAAATCTGTCATAGGATAATTCATCCTGGACATAAAGAATGATCAACAGGCAACTGGCGAGCCCGATTGCCAGTCCGGATACATTGATCAGTGAATAGAACCTGTCTTTCAACAGTTTGCGGATACCTGTAATGAAATAGATTTTAAACATGGGAAGGAATTTCTAATAAGACGATTGAAATAAATAAACGTTGCATATTAAATTAGGTAACTTTTTGGATGATTTCCACGTAAAGGGAGACGAATTTCGCTTCTCAACTATGTCCAATAAACTGGTTTTTTTTGTTGATGATGACAAATTGATCCTGAATCTGCTTGAATATACTTTCAAGAGCAGGGACGGTATACGGGTAAAGACCTTTTTCTCAGGGGAAGAGTGTCTGGAACATATGCAATTGAAGCCCGACCTGGTGGTGGTTGACCATATGTTTATGGGGGAGAAGGGGCAAATGAACGGCCTTCAGGTAGTCAAAAAGATCAGGGAAATTGACCAGGATGCCACCATACTTGTTCTTTCCAGCCAGGAAGATGAAAGTATTATCAATGATTTCATCCAGAGCGGAGCCAAACAATACATCTCCAAGGATGATTATTTTATTGATACCCTGATAGAGACCATTGAAGCAGAAGTAGGATCTGTTTCATAATAACTCAATCCGGGTTTCTTCCCAATCCCAGGAAAAGTTTCAGTAGCCTCTAATAGTCAATTAGTTTCGACAGGAAAAGTCAGAAGTGAAAAACTTTTGTAAATTGATTATTTTCTTATACTTTTGCACGACAAAATTTCGGTGCTGTGGGAGGTTTGAGGCAATATACGATCCCGTTTAAGGGTCTGAAGGAAGGAAAGCACGAATTTAATTTTGTAGTTGACAATTCGTTCTTTGAGCAATTCGAATCATCAGAAGTCAAAAGGGGGGTGGTAAATGTTCAGGTTGAACTGATCAGGCACAGCCAGTTCCTTGAACTTCAGTTTGATATCAACGGGAGGATAACAGTTAATTGCGACAGGTGCCTGGAACCTTTTGTTACCAGGATCACTCACCAGGCGCTGCTTTATGTGAGGTTTGGCGAGAAGACCATTGAGCAGTCGGATGAACTGCTAATACTCGCTGATTCAGAAAATGAACTTAACCTGGATCAATTAATTTATGAGTATATCCACCTTGCCCTGCCGATCCAGCGCATTCATCCTGAGATCGACGGGATATCAGGTTGTAATCCTGAAATGATTGAGAAACTGGACACTCACGATGAAAATGATCCCGAAAATGCTACAATAGATCCCCGATGGGAAAAATTAAAAGGACTGATTAAAAATTAATCGATATGGCACATCCAAAGAGAAAGACTTCAAAACAGAGAAGAGACAAGAGAAGGACCCATTACAAGGCCGAATTACCTACCCTCGCTACCTGTCCGACTACAGGTACTGTGCACCAATACCACCGTGCCTATTATGTAGACGGGAATCTTTATTATAAGGGAAAACTTGTAATCGAAGAAGAAGTATAAGGTTTCATGCGCATTGGTGTCGATATTATGGGTGGTGATTATGCACCTGATGCGACCCTTCTGGGCGCTGCCCTGGCACGTAAAGAACTTCCTGATGATATTGAGCTGGTCTTGTTCGGGGACCAGAATACTATTGAGGATATTTTGACCCGCGAAGGATTTGATCCCAGCGGGTTTATTATTTTTCATACACCTCATTCCATCAGGATGGAAGATCATCCGGCAAGGGTATTCACTGAAAAACCGGATTCGGGGATTGCTATGGGACTCAGGATGCTAAAAAAGGGAGAACTGGATGGATTTGCCTCTGTAGGAAATACGGGTGCCATGCTGGTCGGGTCCATGCAGATCGTGAATTCCATTCCCGGTGTTATCCGGCCATCCCTGGCCATTCCCATCCCGAATGATCATGGAGCACCGACCATATTGCTGGACATAGGATTAAACCCTGACTCCAGACCAGATGTGCTTTACCAGTATGGGATCCTGGGATCCCTGTACGCAGAACTGGTGCATGGCATAGAGAATCCCAAAGTGGGACTGCTGAATATTGGTAAAGAAGAGGAAAAGGGGAACCTGCTTACCCGGGCTACTTACCAGGCCATGAAGGGGACGAAAGACTTCAATTTTATTGGAAATGTAGAAGGAAATGACTTCTTTCGTGACAATGGTGTGGATGTTATGGTTTGTGATGGTTTTGTCGGGAATGTCCTGGTAAAGGAGATGGAAGCATTCTATGCAATGCTTAAAAGGCGGAAAATAGAAGATGAATTTACGGATCGGTTTAATTTTGAACGGTATGGAGGTACACCCATCCTGGGTATTCTTTCCACGGTCCTCATCGGACATGGGATTTCCAACGGGGAGGCAGTTAAAACACTGATACTGCACACCCGGGATGTCATTGAATCAAATATTATTGGAAAAATCAAGGAAAAATTTCACTAATGACGAAGATTAAAGCTGCCATAACGGGAGTCGGCGGATATGTGCCTGATTATGTACTTACTAATGATGAGTTAAGTACCATGGTAGATACTACAGATGAATGGATAATGCAAAGGATAGGGATCAAAGAAAGGAGAATTCTGAAGGAACCTGGAAAAGCAACCTCGGATCTCGGGGCCAGGGCAGTTCAGGACCTGCTTACCCGGACCGGCACCAGCCCTGATGAAATAGACCTACTGATTACAGCCACCGTAACACCGGATATGTTATTCCCTACAGCCTCTAACCTGATTGCTCATAAAGTGGGACTGAAAAATGTCTGGTCATTTGACCTGGCGGCTGCCTGCTCGGGATTTTTATTCGGACTTGAAACGGGGAGTAATTTCATTGAGAGTGGCAAGTATAAAAAAGTGATCGTAGTCGGGGCGGATAAAATGTCCGCCATTGTGGATTATACGGACCGGACCACCTGTCCCCTATTCGGAGACGCAGCCGCTTGCGTATTGCTTGAACCAAGCACAGACGAGAACGGCCTGATCGACCATATGTTACATGTGGATGGATCCGGCGGCCCCCATCTTCACATGAAAGCAGGCGGATCCCTCCGGCCCGCCTCTCATGAAACAGTTGATAACAAGGAGCATTTTGTATTCCAGGAAGGACAGACGGTGTTTAAATTTGCTGTTTCCAACATGGCTGATATCTCGGTTGATATGATGAATAAGCATAATATTCCACCGGAAGATCTTGCTTGGCTGGTACCACACCAGGCAAATATGCGGATCATCGAAGCTGTTGCCAGGAGGATGGGGATATCGAGAGATCAGGTAATGATCAACATTCATCGGTATGGAAATACGACTGCCGCAACAATTCCGTTATGCTTATGGGAATGGGAGGAGAAGCTGAAGAAAGGAGATAAAATCATACTTTCAGCTTTCGGTGGAGGATTTACCTGGGGGGCTATCTATTTGAAGTGGGCCTACAATGGAGCACGTAAAGCTTGAACAATCCCATCGCTTTTTATACATTTACAGGTCTGAAAACATTAATCAATACAGCGCGTAAAATCCAATCTAATGGCGAAGATTTATAACGAACATGAAGCCAGTGCCATCAATATTATCGGCCTCGGCACACAAATCAACGGAGATGTAAAGTCGAACAGCGACATCAGGGTAGATGGAAGCCTGACTGGAAAACTGATCACCAAAGGGAAAGTGGTGATTGGGGAATCCGGGAAGGTGAATGGTGAAATAAATTGCAAGAATTCTGATGTTGAGGGGTCCATTGAAGGTAAAATAAAAGTCACAGATTTGCTGTCACTCAAGACAAAAGCGAGGATCAAGGGAGATATCATAGCGGGTAAACTAGCCATTGAACCAGGATGCCAGTTCTCCGGTAATTGTGATATGAACGCTGGCGGCCAGACTAATGAAGAAACCATCACCCCTCAAAACGACAAAGGACCAAAGCCGGAAATCAGCCCTAAGTGATTATGGCAGGTATTCCAGCCTAGCTTTCCAAATGATTGCCATCATACTGGTCGGGGTCTTTGGAGGGATCAAGCTGGACCAGGTTGTCCCATGGGAATTCCCTGTATTCACACTGGTTCTTACCATTCTGGCAGTGATCATGTCCATGTATTATGCCGTAAAGGACCTCATCCGGAATAAATAAACCAGCCAATGTTTGAATCCCAGGGAAAGTTCGCCATCACATTGCTCTTCATTGCCCTTGTTTTAACCGCCCTCGGATATGGTCTTTTCCTCTTTCTGATTCCGCAGTATTATTTTCCCTACTTTCCGGTCATTCCAGGGTTTTTATTGGTGGTTACCTTTCTGGTACATGTCTATCTGATCAGATCCAGCGAAAACAATCCCAGGAAATTTACTGCAAAATACCTTGGGGCCATGGGCCTTAAAATGTTTATTTACCTGGTATTCCTGGTGATTTTTTTGTTCATTGATACGGTCCACACCATACCATTCCTGGTAAGTTTTCTGGTGACATATGCGGCCTTCACAATGTACGAGGTCATATCCATTTTAAATTTCCTGAAAAAGGATAAATAATTCTATTATTAAGTGATGTTTTTGTTATTTTTACTGGCTCATTAAGGCAAGGATGAAATATTGAAGAAGAAAGCCATTTCATATATTTTAGGCGGACTCCTGTTCCTGTTCCTGGTAGCTGCCCAGGCTGCACGGCAGACTGAACAGGGACATCAGGAAACGAGCACAGAACAAAACGATGCAGCAGCAGAACATGTTGATCACCAGGAAGAAGAAGGCTTTTCCCCATCAGATTTTATCTTCGATCATATCCTTGATGCTTACGAATGGCATATCCTGAGCTATGATGATTTTCACCTGAGCATTCCGTTACCGGTCATTATTTACAGTGAAACAAAGGGATGGAATATTTTCATGTTCAGCAAATTTCATCATGGCCACGATGATTATAAAGGCTTCAGGTATGAAAGTCATGGAGACAACAAGGGCAATATTGTAGAGATCATGAGTGATGGCACTACTGCCCTGCCCAAACTGGATTTATCCTTTTCGAAAAATGTGCTCGCCATCATGTTCAGTCTCATTTTATTATTATGGGTTTTTCTTTCTGTGGCGAAAGCATACAGCCGCCGGCCGGATAAGGCACCAACAGGGATGCAGAACCTGCTGGAACCGATCATTTTATTTATCCGGGATGATATTGCCAGGCCATCCATTGGTGAGCATAAGTATGAAAAATTCATGCCCTTCCTGTTAACCGTCTTCTTTTTCATCTGGTTCAATAACATGATCGGGCTCATTCCCATTTTTCCAGGAGGTGCCAATGTGACGGGTAGTATTTCTGTAACCATGGTACTGGCATTGTTTACCTTTGTGATTACCACGATCAGTGGGAACCGGAACTATTGGCTGCATATTTTTAATATGCCTGGTGTCCCCTGGTGGGTAAAATTCCCCGTTCCCCTCATGCCTGTCATTGAGCTCATCGGAATGATGACCAAACCTTTTGTACTGATGGTACGACTCTTTGCCAATATTACAGCAGGACATATCATCGTGCTCGGGTTTTTCAGCCTGATATTTATTTTTGGGGAGATGAGCGCGGGACTGGGACTTGGGGTGTCTGTACTGAGCCTGGCTTTTACCATTTTTATGACCATGCTTGAATTGCTGGTGGCCCTGATACAGGCTTATGTGTTTACGTTGCTTTCAGCCATTTACTTCGGTATGGCTACAGAAGAGCATCATTGATATTAGATTCGTTATTATTCATTAAATAGTTTTAGTTATGAACATTATGATGGTTATTATGGAAGCAGCACTCGGGAATCTGGGTGCCGCCCTCGGAGCAGGGATCGCTGTCCTCGGTGCCGGAATCGGTATTGGCAGGATTGGTGGAACTGCTATGGAAGCCATTGCCAGACAACCGGAAGCTGCCGGAGACATACGGTCAAATATGATCGTTGCTGCAGCCCTTATTGAGGGAGCAGCCTTCTTTGCAATAGTGGTCTGTCTTTTGATCCTCTTTATGGCATAAAGAGATTTTTTCCCGGTTAGAGAGGCGATTGGCCTCTCCAGCCGGGATTTGGTTTGAATCAATTAAATACAATCATATGCGACTTGTAACTCCTGATATTGGCACTATTTTCTGGATGCTGCTCATGTTTATCATCGTGATGCTCATCCTTAAAAAATTTGCCTGGAAACCCATTCTGAATGCCCTCCGGAACCGTGAGCAATCCATAGAGGAATCCCTGCGTTCTGCTGACAAGGCAAAAAAAGAGATGGAGAAACTGCAGGCTGATAATAAAAAGATCATTGCAGAGGCCCGGAAGGAGAGAGACAAAATGTTGAAGGAAACAAAAAAAACCGGGGAGAAGATCCTGGAGGCGGCAAAAAATAAGGCCAGCGAAGAATCAAAGAAAATCATCCAATCTGCAAGGGCCCAGTTAGAGAATGAAAAAGATGCTGCCATTGCCGATATTCGAAAGCAGGTAGCGGGATTATCAGTAGACATTGCTGAAAAGATCCTGAAAGAAAAACTTAAGGATGACAAAGCGCAGCAGGAGCTGATGGAAAAGCTTCTCAAGGATATTAAAATGAATTAGGTATGAAGGTTGGCCAGATAGCGGTGAGATATGCCAAGGCATTGTTCCAGAGTGCAAAAGAACAAGGCATCCTGGACGATTTGCGAAAAGACATGGAAATAATCCTTGCCACTGTCAGCGATTTTGAAGAAGTTAAAAACCTGCTTGAGAGCCCTGTTGTTGACACCAGGCGAAAGACAGGCATTCTGGTCTCCCTGTTTGAGGGCAGGGTAGGTGATCTGGCTCTGGATTTTATCAGGTTGGTTACGGGCAATAACCGGGAAGAATATTTGGCAGCCATCTGCCGGCATTATGTTAAATTATACAAAGAGGAGAAAGGGATCATGATGGCCAATATTGAGACGGCAACTCCGCTCAGCAAGGAAATCAGGCAGGAGATGCTGACCATAATCACCACAGCTTTTAAGGCTGAAATCGAATTACAGGAAGAGGTAAAGAAAGACTTGATAGGGGGTTTTATTCTCCGTGTTGAAGACAAGCAGCTTGATTCCAGTGTAAGGGGGAAGCTGGTAAGGATAAAAAAAGAACTACAGAAATAAGGTTTCATAACAATTATAAAAATTTGATCGATGGCTGGAATTAAACCCGCTGAAGTATCTGAAGTACTAAAAAAGCAGCTCGAGGGATTAAAAACGACTGAAGAACTGGAAGAAGTAGGTAGCGTTCTTCAAGTCGGAGACGGCATTGCCCGAGTATACGGATTGACCAATGTGCAATCAAACGAACTGATCGAATTCGAAAATGGTGTTGTCGGAATGGTGCTTAACCTTGAAGAAGATAATATTGGTGCCGTCCTGTTCGGGTCCTCAGAAAAGATCAGGGAAGGTGACCTTGTGAAAAGAACCGGCCGGATTGCTGCTCTTGAAGTCGGGGAAGGACTACTTGGCAGAGTGATCAACACCCTGGGAGAACCAATAGATGGCAAGGGACCGATAACAGGAGAGAAGATGGTATTACCGTTGGAAAGAAAAGCCCCCGGTGTTATCTACCGCCAGCCGGTTAACGAACCCCTGCAGACCGGCATCAAATCAATTGATGCCATGATTCCCATCGGAAGGGGGCAAAGGGAATTGATCATTGGTGACAGGCAGACCGGGAAAACGGCTATTGCCATTGACACCATCATTAACCAGAAAGAATTTTACGAGAAGGGAGAGCCGGTTTTTTGCATATATGTTGCCAGTGGACAAAAGGGATCAACCATTGCCAATATTGCAGCCACCCTGGAACATTTTGGTGCCATGAATTACACGGTCATTGTGGCCGCAACTGCTTCTGACCCGGCTGCCATGCAGTTTTATGCTCCTTTTGCAGGATGTACCATTGGTGAGTATTTCAGGGATACGGGAAGGGCTGCCCTGATTATTTTTGATGATCTCTCCAAACAGGCTGTTTCCTACAGGGAAGTGTCCCTGTTGTTGAGAAGGCCCCCTGGAAGAGAGGCTTATCCCGGTGATGTTTTCTACCTTCATTCCAGATTGCTGGAAAGGGCTGCCAAAATCGTGGAATCAGATGAGATTGCCAGCCAGATGAACGATCTCCCTGATGCATTAAAGCCCATTGTCAAGGGGGGAGGATCCCTGACAGCTTTGCCCATTATTGAGACCCAGGCGGGAGATGTTTCTGCCTATATACCGACCAATGTAATATCTATCACAGACGGGCAGATCTTTCTTGAATCGAACCTCTTTAATGCAGGTGTCAGACCGGCTATCAATGTAGGGATCTCAGTATCCAGGGTTGGGGGTAAAGCACAGATCAAGGCCATGAAAACCGTGGCCGGCACCCTGAAACTTGACCAGGCCTACTACCGGGAACTGGAGGCATTTGCCAAGTTCGGCTCGGACCTGGATAAAACGACCCTGGCAACGCTCGATAAAGGTGCCAAGAACGTTGAGATCCTGAAACAGGGACAATACTCTCCATTGTCAGTGGAAAAACAAATAGCCATTATCTTTTGTGGAACCCGTGGACTCCTGGTGAATGTGCCGGTGAACAGGGTAAGGGAATTTGAAGAGGAATTTCTCGATCACCTGGAGCTTAAACACAAAGATCTGCTGGAAGAACTCAGGAAGGGTATTCTGAAGGAAAAGGAAGAAAAAGTACTTGAAAAAGTGGCCAGGGATATAGCTTTAAGTTACGAAGAGACTACGTAAATGGCAAACCTGAAAGAAATCCGCAATCGAATTGCTTCGGTATCTTCAACAATGAAGATTACCAGCGCCATGAAAATGGTTTCAGCGGCGAAACTACGGAGGGCGCAGGAGGCCATTATTCAGATGAGGCCCTATGCCGATCGCCTGCATGCCATCCTCACCAATTTAAGTGATTCCATCAAAGGAGAGGAAGATAATCCATATGCCAACAAACGGGATCTTGAAAAGGTATTGATCGTGGTGATTGCGTCTAACAGGGGACTTTGTGGTGCTTTTAATTCTTTTATCGTCAAACGGGCCATGAAGGTGGCTGTAGAGGATTATGGGAATTTGATGCAGCAGGGGAAAGTGGACTTCTACGCCATTGGTAAAAGGGGATCAGAATTTTTAAGGAAAAACAAATACCCCCTGGCTGGCGTAAAGAATGAGCTTTTTGATAATCTTACGTTTGACAATGTAATGCCGGTTGCCGAAGAGATCATGGATCAATTTGTTGCCGGAGAATATGACCGGGTGATGCTGGTATATAACCAGTTTAAAAATGCAGCTGTCCAGATCCTCACCACAGAACAATTCCTGCCGGTGCTCATTCCAGAGAAAGAGGAAGGGGATAGCATCTATGCAGATTATATTTATGAGCCTTCTAAAGAATACATCATCAGGGAATTGATCCCAAGATCCCTTAAGATCCAGTTTTACAAGGCTTTACTTGATTCTCATGCGGCAGAGCACGGGGCAAGGATGACAGCCATGCATATGGCGACGGACAATGCCACAGATTTGTTGCGCGAATTAAACCTGAACTACAACAAGGCTCGCCAGGCAGCCATTACCAATGAACTCCTGGAAATCGTTTCAGGGGCAGAAGCCTTGAAAGGATAAGCCGGGCAGCTAGTACTCTCCCCAGTGTTTAATATCAATTTCTTCTTCCTTGATCTTGCAGAAGGCTATAATGAAGGCACTGGCAAGCCGTGCATTGGTGATCAGCGGGATATTGTAGTCCACCGCATTCCGGCGGATGGAGTAGTCATTGCTTAATTCATCCGAAGTAAGATCTTTCGGGATATTGATAACCAGGTCGATCATTTTGTTCTGAAGATAGTCCAGGGTATTGGGCTTCTTTTCCTCATCCGGCCAGGCAAGTACGGTTGACTCAATATTATTGAGCCTCAGAAAGTCAGACGTACCCTTGGTGGCAAACAGGTTGTAGCCCTTTTCGGCCAGCAGGCGGCAGCTGTTGATCAGTTCTACCTTGGAGCGCATGGGACCGGTAGACAGGAGGATATTCTTTTTCGGGATGGTATACCCGACTGAAAGCATGGCCTTCAGAATGGCTTCATAAAAATTTTCCCCGATGCAACCAACTTCTCCTGTTGAAGACATGTCAACCCCCAGCACCGGATCAGCCTTTTTCAGACGGGAAAAGGAGAACTGCGGGGCTTTGATCCCGATATAATCCAGGTCAAAGATGGATTTATCCGGTTTATCATAGGGCAGGTCCAGCATGACCTTGGTGGCTATATCAATGAAATTGGATTTCAGGACCTTTGACACGAAAGGCATGCTGCGCGAGGCCCGCAGGTTACATTCAATGACCTTGATATCATTGTCCTTGGCCAGGAACTGCATGTTAAAGGGACCGGTTATTTCCAGGGCCTTGGCGATGTCACGGGATATTTTCTTGATCCGGCGAACCGTTTCAAAATAGATTTTCTGGGGAGGGAAGACCATGGTGGCATCACCGGAATGAACACCGGCAAACTCAACATGTTCTGAGAGGGCATAGACAATAAGTTCTCCATTTTTGGCGACAGCATCGATCTCGATTTCCTTGGCCTGCTGAATGAATTCAGAGACTACCACAGGATATTGCCTGGATACCTTAGCCGCCAGGTTCAGGAAATGTTCCAGCTCCTCCCTGTTGGATACGACATTCATGGCTGCACCTGAAAGCACATAAGATGGGCGGATCAAAACAGGGAATCCTACAATGTCAATGAAATTATATATATCCTCAATGCTGGTTAATTCCTGCCACCTGGGTTGATCAATACATAGATCATCAAGCATCGTAGAAAATTTATGCCTGTTTTCAGCATTGTCGATAGATGTGGCCGATGTGCCGAGGATACTTACATCCTGTCCATGAAGCCGCATGGCCAGGTTATTGGGGATCTGCCCTCCCATAGAAACAACCACTCCTTTGGGTGCTTCCAGATCAACCACATCCATAACACGTTCGAAGGAGAACTCATCAAAATACAGGCGGTCACAGACATCATAATCCGTACTCACGGTCTCGGGATTATAATTGATCATAATGGACCTGTACCCCTGTTCATTCAGTGTGTACAATGTATTGACACTGCACCAGTCAAACTCTACGCTGCTTCCGATCCGGTAGGCTCCCGAGCCCAGGACAATGACGGATTGGCCATCTTTTGCAAAATCAATATCGTGCTCCATCCCGCTGTATGTCATATACAGGTAATTGGTCTGTGCAGGGTACTCTGCAGCCAGGGTATCGATCTGTTTGACAAAGGGAAGGATATTCCGTGCTTTGCGGTGGGACCGGACCTCAAGCATTTTCTCCTGTATGCTGCCGTCATCCGGATCCATGATATGTCTGGCAACCTGGAAATCTGAGAACCCCAGGATCTTGGCTTTACGGAGGTCTTCATCCGGGATATCCTCAAGGGTATTGTATTTTTCGAGCAGGTTTTTGTGGTTGAAAATATTCTGCAGTTTTACCAGGAACCATTTATCGATCTTTGTCAGTTCAAAGATCTGGTCCACGGTATAACCCTTCTCAAAGGCATCTGCAATAACAAAGATCCGCATATCGGTGGGCTGGGTAAGCTCCCTTTCAATGTCCTCAAATTCCAGGTCCCGGTTTCCGGTAAACCCATGCATTCCCTGTCCTATCATTCGGACACCTTTCTGTATGGCCTCTTCAAAAGTCCGTCCGATAGCCATCACTTCCCCGACACTTTTCATGGAGCTGTCGATCAATTTACTCACACCGATGAATTTGTTAAGGTCCCAGCGTGGGATCTTGCAGACTATATAGTCAAGAGCCGGCTCAAAGAAGGCAGACGTGGTTTTGGTAACTGAATTTTTCAATTCATGCAGTCCGTATCCGAGTCCCAATTTAGCTGCGACAAATGCCAGGGGATAACCGGTAGCCTTGGAGGCCAGGGCACTGGATCGCGACAGGCGGGCATTCACCTCTATCACCCTGTAATCTTCTGAATTTGGATCAAGGGCGTATTGTATATTGCATTCACCCACAATGCCGATATGACGGATCACATCAATGGATAATCGCCTTAGTTTATGGTATTCGCTGTTGGTCAGGGTCTGCGAAGGGGCCACTACAATGCTTTCACCGGTATGTATGCCCAGGGGATCGAAATTCTCCATGTTACACACCGTAATACAATTATTATAGCCGTCCCTTACAACTTCGTATTCGATCTCTTTCCATCCTTTCAGCGATTCTTCTATAAGGATCTGCGGTGAATATGAAAGGGCCTTGGATGCCAGTTTGACCAGTTCATCCTCGTTGGCACAAAACCCGCTTCCCTGTCCCCCGAGCGTATAGGCTGCCCGGATAATGATGGGATAACCCAGGCTGGCTGCTGCCACTTTGGCTTCATCAATGGATTCTACAGCCTGGCTATGAGGGGTCTTGACATCAATTTCATTGAGCTTGTTTACAAAAATCTCCCGGTCTTCCGTATCAATGATTGCCTGGATGGGTGTTCCCAGGACCTTCACATTGTGCTTCTCAAGTATCTTCTGCTTGTAGAGTTCAATCCCGCAATTCAATGCGGTTTGTCCACCAAACGACAACAGGATCCCATCGGGTTTTTCCCGGGCAATCACCTTTTCAACAAAACCCGGGGTAACGGGCAGGAAATACACCTTGTCAGCAATTTTTTCTGAGGTTTGGACGGTGGCAATATTAGGATTGATCAAAACAGTAGTGATGCCTTCTTCCCTGAGGGCTTTAAGTGCCTGGGATCCAGAATAATCAAATTCTCCTGCTTCGCCTATTTTCAGGGCTCCTGATCCAAGTACTACTACCTTCCGGATGTTTTCTTTCATATGCGCACAAAAATATAAATATTTTGCTTAAAGATATGGTAAATTGTAAAAAATGTATATTTTTGCAATTTACGTGTATAAATATACATCATGAAATCTAAGACCCAGCGCTTACTGTCTATTCGCCGGCTTATTGAGAAAAAAGCCATTGCCAACCAGGATGAATTATTGTCCATGTTGAAGCAGGAGGGATTCAATGTAACGCAGGCAACATTGTCGAGGGACCTTAAATTCCTGGAAGCAGGGAAAATCCCTGACAAGGAGAAAGGATATATTTACGTACTGCCACAGGGGAAACAGAAGAACAGGCAGTCGGCAAGCATGGGAAATTTTCCTTTGAATGGATTTATTTCCATTGAATTTGCAAGCAATCTGGCTGTGGTTAAAACCCATCCGGGGTATGCACAAAGCATCGCCTCGGCTATAGATGAAATGGATGCTTATGAGATTTTGGCTACCATAGCGGGAGATGACACTATACTCTTAATCCCACGGGATGATGTTGGCAGGGAAGATATCAAGAATGCCCTGGCATTATTATTTCCGGTTGAACAATTATAGATATTAATAGATATGGAAAAGTTTGTGATTACCGAAGCGGGAAAGGAACATCTGGACTATGTGACAGATATTGAAAAGGCCATTGGTGAAGCTGCCACAGTGAAAGGAACAGGGCTGGCAAAAAGATCTGCTGAATATCTCTCGGAGAAGATCCGGGAGGGGAAAGCCATTATCGCCCATACGGACAGTGGTGATTTTGCTGGTTTCTGCTATATAGAATCATGGGGACATGAAAAATTCGTGGCCAATTCAGGTTTAATTGTACTTGAAAAATACAGGGGATATGGGCTGGCCATGAAGATCAAGGCCAGGGCATTCATTTTATCCAGGAAGGTATTCCCGGGTGCCAAAATGTTTGGATTGACCACCAGCCTGGCAGTAATGAAAATTAATTCTGCCCTTGGTTATAAACCGGTGACCTTCTCAGAACTGACAGATGATGATGAATTCTGGAAGGGCTGTCATAGCTGTGCATATTATGATATATTGTTCCGGACCAACCGGACCCATTGTTTGTGCACTGCCATGTTATTTGACCCCGACAAGGATAAGTCGGGGCAGCGTAAAGGCAAACTTTTGAAAAAAAATGGCAAACATATTGTCAAAAAGAAAACAAACTTAAAATCTAAATAGGATGAAACAGAAAGTAGCATTGGCGTTTAGCGGGGGACTAGACACATCATTCTGTGTGAAATACCTGAGCCTGGAGAAAGACCTTGAAGTACATTCGGTCTTTATCAACTCAGGTGGCTTCAGCAAGCAGGAAGAAGAGAATATTGAAAACCGGGCAAGATCCCTGGGGGTGGCGACACATATAAATATAGATGTTTCGGATACCTATTACCAGAAATGCATCCGCTACCTGGTCTATGGGAACATGGTGCGGAATTACCATTATCCCATGTCCGTCAGTTCGGAGAGGATCTTCCAGGCCATGGCCGTGGTGGAATATGCACAGGAGCATGGCATAAATATCGTGGCACATGGGAGTACCGGTGCTGGCAATGACCAGGTACGTTTTGATATGATCTTCCAGATCCTCGCACCTGGGATCGAGGTACTGGCACCCATACGTGAACTTAAATTATCACGGGAGGCAGAAGTTGAATACCTTCAGAAAGTCGGATTCAATGAGTCCTTCGAAAAACATGCATACAGTATCAACCAGGGATTGTGGGGGACAACCGTGGGTGGGAAGGAAACCCTGACATCAAGCCAGGGTTTACCCGAAGAGGCTTACCCTTCCCAGCTGAAAGAGGAGAAGCCCAGGGACCTGACTGTTGAATTCGATAAGGGGGAAATTGTCGGTGGTATAAAAACCATCCGGAAGATCCAGGGAGAAGCTGCCGACTTTGCCATTGGCCGTGGCATTCATATGGGTGAGACCATCATAGGGATCAAAGGGCGGGTCGGTTTTGAGGCTGCCGCCCCGGCCATTATCATCCGAGCACACCAGGAACTGGAAAAACATACCCTGGGAAAATGGCAGGCCTACTGGAAAGATCAGCTATCCGGGTGGTATGGTATGATGTTGCATGAAGGCCAGTACCTGGACCCGGTCATGCGGAATATTGAAAAATTCCTGGAAGATACCCAGGTTTTTGTCTCTGGAAAAGTGTATCTTTCGCTCCGTCCGTATGCCTTTGAGGTGAATGGGATTGAATCGGAACATGACCTGATGAAAGCTTCCGGGGCAACATACGGCGAGATGCATGAAGGTTGGAGCGGAGAGGATGTCATTGGATTCACACGGATCATGAGTAATCCGGCGAGGCTCTATCATTCAATACATCCTTATAAATCTTAAAAAAGGGTAGAAAATGAATGAAAAAATTGCAATCCTCGGCGGTGGCAATATTGGAAAAGCCATAGCCAAAGGCCTCCTGGCATCAGGAGAATTTCCGGCAGAAAAACTGGTTGTTACTGATTTGAATCTACGTTATCTGGATGATCTGAAAGCAGAAGGGATAGCCGTGACAACGGATAATATTAATGCAGTCAGAACATCGGAAATTGTCATACTATGTGTTCAGCCAACCCAGGTTCCGGAACTGATAGCTGAGATCAAAGATGCGATTGATCCGGGTAAACAGATCCTTGCCTTTGTGATTGCTGCCTATGAGGTAAATGACATCCGTGAATTGATCGGCAAACCGGTCGATGTGGTCAGGGTGATGCCCAACACTGCCATAGCCATAAGGGAATCCATGACCTGCCTGTCTACCCATGACGGCGGTGAAGTTGCCATGGAAAAAATCGAGGCAATTTTTGACCATCTCGGGACAACCATGGTGATCAGGGAGAAGCTAATGGGGGCGGCCACCATACTGGGAGCCTGTGGCATTGCCTATTTCCTGAGGTTTATCCGGGCTGCTTCACAGGGGGGATACAGGTTGGATTTCATGCTGATGAAGCACAGCTCATCGCTGCTCAGACAGCGCGCGGCGCAGCCTCACTATTGCTGGAAACAGGTAATCATCCTGAAGATGAGATAGACAAGGTGACTACCCCGCGGGGATGTACCATAGCGGGACTGAACGAAATGGAGCATTTCGGACTCAGTTCAGCAGTGATCAAGGGTATTATCACCTCCTATAACGAAATTGATAAACTGAAGTAGATCGGGAATGGACCTGGATGCCTGTCAGGATATGGCCTTAGGCCTGGTGAAGGACTTGATCAGAATTCCTTCTGTTAGCCGGGAAGAAAAACAGGCAGCAGACCTGCTGGAGGCTGTCCTGAAAAAATATGATCTGCCGGTATTTCGCAAGCATCATAATGTTTGGACTCAACACCGGATCGCCGATGAAAAGCCAACTATCCTGCTCAATTCTCACCTTGATACGGTTAAGCCAGTAGCCGGATGGGAGAGAGATCCCTTCCTGCCAACTGAGGAGGATGGCAGGGTCTATGGCCTGGGAAGCAACGATGCCGGTGCACCACTGGTATCTTTGCTGGCCTGTTTTCTGCATTTTACCGGCAGGCAGGATAATCCCTTTAACCTGATCTTTGCAGCCAGTGCGGAAGAAGAAGTTTCCGGGAAAAAAGGTGTGTCAAGCATCCTGAAGGACCTGGGAAAAATAGACCTGGGCATCATAGGAGAACCTACCAAAAACCAAATGGCGGTGGCTGAAAAAGGGTTGATGGTGATAGACGGAATGGGGCGCGGATCTAGTGCACATGCAGCTACAGGAGAGGGAAAAAATGCCATATATGAGGCCATGAAGGACATTGACTGGATCTCCGGATATCAATTTGAGCAAGCATCTGATTGGCTCGGAAGGGTCAGCATGCAGGTGACCATGATATCCTCCGGTACCCAGCATAATGTGGTACCGGATCAGTGCAGCTGGGTGGCTGATATCCGGACCAATGAACATTATTCGAATGAAGCCGTTTTCGAGGTCATTAAGGAAAATATGACCGGTGATGTCAGGGCACGGTCTTTCAGGCTGAATCCGTCTTTTATCCCGGGGGAGCATCCGGTGGTGAAACGGGGACATGAAATGGGATTGAAAAGTTATGGCTCAATGACACTTTCAGACCAGGCCCTGATGTTTTTCCCAACCCTGAAAATTGGCCCCGGGGACTCCAACCGTTCCCATACGGCGAATGAATATATCGGGGTTGATGAGATCAGGCAGGGGATCAGCAATTATATACAACTGCTGGAAGGATTGCAGATCTAAATCCAAAACCATGGATCATGAAAAAACTTTGGGAAAAAGGAATCTCAGTTAATAAGGAGATAGAAGAATTTACCATAGGGAATGACCAGGAACTGGACCAATCCCTGGCCCCGTATGATATTATGGGAACCCTTGCCCATGCCGCCATGCTCCGGTCCATCGGGATCCTGTCTGATACCGAACACAAGGATCTGAATGGAGCGCTTTTAAACATATACAGCAAAGTAAAGCAAGGTAAATTCTCCATCGAACCGGGGGTGGAAGATATCCATTCCCAGGTGGAGAAAACCCTTACTGAAATGCTGGGTGATACGGGTAAAAAGGTACATACAGGCCGTTCCAGGAACGACCAGGTAGCGGTGGACCTTCATTTATATATCCGGGATGAGATTCGAAAAACGCTTTTGCTTGCCAGGGACCTTTTCAACGCCCTGATGCTGCTGGGAAAGGAACACCAGGGTTCATTGATGCCGGGATATACGCACTTCCAGGTGGCCATGCCGGCCAGTTTTGGATTATGGTTTGCCTCTTTTGCCGAAGATATAACGGATGATGTAATCCTTTTACAGGCTGCTTTTCAGGTGGCCAATCAAAATCCCCTTGGGGCAGCGGCAGGATTTGGTACATCCATTGCGTTAGACAGGCAGATGACCACAGAGCTGCTGGGTTTTGACTCCCTTCGCTACAATGTGATGCATGCCATGATGTCAAGAGGGCGGCTGGAAAAAATCACTGCCCAGGCCCTTTCATCCCTGGCCGGGACCCTGGCCAGGCTTGCCCTGGATGTTACACTTTATATGGGACAGAATCATGACTTTCTTTCCTTCCCTGAAGAGTATACAACAGGCTCCAGTATCATGCCCCATAAAAAGAACCCGGATGTTTTTGAATTGATCAGGGCCAAATGTAACCGGATCAAATCCCTGCCTAACGAAGCGGACCTTGTCATCGGCGGTCTGCCCAGCGGATATCACCGGGATTTTCAGGTTTTGAAGGAGAACCTGATGAAAGCTTTTTCGGAATTGCAGGCCTGCCTTTACATGGCAGAAAAAGTTCTGTTGCAGGTGAATATCCGGGAAGACATTCTGGATGATCCTGTTTACCGGCATATCAGCAGTGTAGACAAGGTGAACCAGCTGGTGATGGGGGGTATGCCTTTCAGGGAAGCATACCAGGAGATTGCTAGGCAGATCCGCAATGATACCTTTACCCCTGAAGACAGCATCGTGCATACACATGAAGGCAGCCTTGGCAACCTTTGCCTGGAAGAGATCCGTCAAAAAATGGATACACGTATGGACTCTTTCAGTTTTGAAAAGATCGATAATGCCATACAAAAATTATTACAATGACAGAAAGCAGGGCCAGATTAGCTGGCAAAACAAGGATAGTGGTCAAGGTTGGTACCTCCACTCTTTCCCATCCCGGCGGGAGAATGAATTTCACAAGGATGGAAAAACTCACCATGGTATTATCAGATCTGATGAGTTGTGGCAAAGAAGTGATCCTCGTTTCATCCGGTGCCATAGGAGTTGGTGCGGGAAGACTGAAGATGGATGCTCCTCCTGAGGGACTGATAGCCAGGCAGGCACTGGCAGCCATCGGACAGGCAGAGCTCATGCGCATCTACCAGAAATTTTTTGATGAATATCACCAGATGGTGGCACAGGTGCTGCTTACGCCTGAGGGACTGGATGATGAGACCAGGCGGATGAATGCCCGGAATACCCTGAATGCAACTGATCACAATGAAAATCATTCCGGTTGTGAATGAGAACGATACGGTGTCAACCATTGAGATCCAGTTCGGTGAAAATGACAGTCTTTCGGCCAAGGTAGCGGGACTGATAGAGGCGGATCTGTTGATCATTTTGACCGATATTGATGGGTTCTACGTTGCCGATCCCAAACAGGATGAGCATGCTGAAATGCTGTCTGAAGTGCATGAAATTACCGAAGAAATTGAACTGGCAGCCAGGGGTTCCGGATCGTCTTTCGGAAAAGGAGGCATGCAGACCAAGATCAATGCCGTAAAGATCTGCCGGGAGAATGGTATTGATACCCTGATCCTGAACGGGCAAAATCCAAAAAACATTCTCAAGGCCATAGAAGGCCATGAGATCGGAACACTCTTCACCGGCACCTAAATTTTATAATAATAAACCTTTTAATATGGAAGAACTCATCATCAAAGGGAGGAAGGCCAAAGAAGCATCATGGTTCCTGGCCATGGCTTCTACTGCCGATAAGAACAGGGTCCTCGGACATGTTGCCGAAAGTCTTGTCAGGGAATCGGAAAATATTCTGAAGGCCAACCAGGACGATATGGTAAATGCAGAAAAGGCCGGTTTGAAAGGGGCCATAATGGACAGGCTCCTTTTAACCGGGGACAGGATTAAATCCATGGCTGAGGGACTGACAGAAATTGCAGCATTGGACGATCCCGTCGGGGAAATACTGGCCATGAAAAAAAGGCCAAACGGACTGGTAATTGGTCAGAAAAGGGTCCCAATGGGTGTGATAGGGATTATTTATGAATCCCGGCCAAACGTTACTGCCGATGTATTCGGCCTCTGCCTGAAAACAGGTAATGCAGCCATCCTGAGGGGCGGTAAGGAAGCCTATGCGTCCAATCGGGCCATTACAGATATCATTCAGAATGTACTGGCAGCAGAAGGTTTCCCTGCTGAATGCCTGCAGCTTGTCGAAAATACAAGCCGGGACAGCGCAGTGGCCCTTATGCAATTGGACCAGTACCTCGACCTGCTGATCCCGAGGGGCGGTGCGGGCCTTATCCGTGCTGTGGTGGAGAACAGCCATGTACCGGTAATCGAGACGGGGGTTGGCAATTGCCATATTTATGTTGATGAGTCGGCCGACCTGGATAAAGCAGTGGCCATTACTGTGAATGCAAAGATCCAGCGCCCCGGGGTATGCAATGCTGCTGAAAGCCTGCTGGCGCATGAAAAAATAGCCGGTGAATTCTTGCCCAGGGTAGGAGAAGAATTAAAAAAACATAAGGTTGAGATACGGGGGGACAAGACCGTTTGCCAGCTGATCGACGGGGCAATATCCGCAACAGATGAGGACTGGGAAACAGAATTTCTGGATCTGATCATATCAGCTGCGGTAGTACCCTCTATGGATGACGCCATAGGACATATACAGCAATACGGGTCGGGCCATAGCGAGGCCATCATTACGGAGAACTACACCAGGGCACAGGCTTTCCTGAACAAGGTGGATGCTGCTGCTGTTTATGTCAACGCTTCTACCCGGTTCACAGATGGATTTGAATTCGGGTTCGGGGCAGAGATCGGGATAAGTACGCAGAAACTGCATGCCCGGGGACCGATGGGACTGAAAGAACTGACTTCCACGAAATACATCATTTACGGGGACGGCCAGATCAGGGAATAATCAGCTTATTTTTTTGACTGTTCGATCAGGTCAATGAACTGGTCGAAAAGGAAATCAGTATCCATCGGTCCGCCCGATGCCTCCGGATGGAATTGTGTGGAAAAGAAGGGCTTGGACTGGTGGATCATACCCTCATTTGTCTGGTCATTGAGATTGATGAAATAGGGTTTCCAGTCCTTGCTCAGGGTATTGTTGTTAATGGCAAAACCATGGTTCTGGGAGGTGATATAGGCACTGTCCGTACCCATTTGCAGTACGGGCTGGTTATGGCTTCTGTGCCCGTACTTCAGCTTGTAGGTATCCGCGCCTGATGCCAGGGCCATCAGCTGGTTGCCAAGGCAAATACCCATGATGGGTATATCCTGGGAAAAAGCCCTGGTAAGATTCCTGACAGTATCCAAACATTGTTTGGGATCTCCGGGCCCATTTGAAATAAAAAGCCCGTCATATTGCTCCCCGAAAAAGTCATAGTCCCATGGAACCCTGATCACAGTCGTATCCCGTTGCAATAAGATAGCGGATTATATTGTATTTTACCCCGCAATCTATCAGCAGGATCCTCAACTTCCCATTTCCATAAACTTCCTTTTGAGAGACACTTACCTGTGATACCAGGTTGTCCTGGTTAGGATCGTAAAGTTCCACATCTTCACCATCAAGGATAATCTTGCCCAGCATGGTCCCCTTTTCCCTGAGGATCTTTGTAAGGCATCGTGTATCAATGCCGTATATCCCCGGGACCTCATGTTGCTGCAGCCATTCACCCAGGCTTTTTTTTGCATTCCAGTGGCTGTATTCCATTGAATAATCTGACACGATCAGTCCCGAAATATGCAGGCGGTCAGATTCAAAATGCTTGAACAGGTTCTCCTCAACCATTTCATCCGGCACACCGTAATTACCGATCAAAGGATAGGTCAGCACCAGTATTTGCCCTTTATAGGAGGGGTCGGTAAGGCTTTCAGGATAGCCGGTCATGGCGGTATTGAATACAACTTCTCCGGAGATTGAACGGTCATACCCGAAAGATATTCCAGGGAATTCTGATCCATCTTCCAATACCAGTCTCATTTTTATATGCTTCGTCATCTGCCCTTGATTATTCATTTGCAAGCATTGATTCTATGATCTTTTCAGCCTGTTCCGGTGCGATCCGCTTGGCGACGATCTCCTTGTCTGCATTGAGTACAAACAATTGAGGTGTGGTCATGATATCATAGATGTTCTTGTAGGTAAAATCATATGGATTCCAGCAATTGACCCAGTCATAAAAGCCATTCTCATTGATATAATTGATCCACTTGACCTTGCCCTCTTCACCTGAAAGGGTATTCACGGCGACTACCTCTACCCCTTTTGATTTCAGCCGTTTGTAAGCCTCGTATAAAACGGGTGTAGATTTTTTACAATGTCCGCAGTCTGATTCCCAGAAATACAGGATGGTATATCTTGCTTCAACATCATAAAGCTGGAAAAACTTTCCCACATAGGGATTCTTTTTCAGGTCTTCATCTTCGAGGGATTGGATGAAATGATCACTGTGAACTTCAACAAGCTGGATATCCGTGGCTTTTGCCCGATAAGGGTGGGTTTTGATTTTTCTACCCTTTCCTTCAGTTTACTGATGAATTCCGGATCACTCCAATCAGCTTCGGGGATATAATACTTATCAGCAATATGGATATAAACGGCATCCATCCCCATGATCTGGCTCTTGGCGAAATGGTTGAACAGGGTGATCAGCATATAGCGGAACAGCTGAGGATCCGAACGGGAACCTTCGATCAGCATATCTACGTCGACGATGAGGGAATCAGGGGACTGGAAAGCGACTTTTTCGATGTAGGTCATGATCTTTTGCTCATAAAATGGGGTACGCAGCAACCGTACATCTGTAAAATCGAAATTGTCGAAATAATGTGCCTTGTAGTATTTGTACCGGAAAGCTGGATCAAGGGGTTTGCCGTCTGTCCCCAGTGGAGGATCCGGCACCTTGACCTCCTGCAGGGCCTTGAGGAATACACCGAAAAAATTATCCTGGTTGGCTGATATCAGCTCCTTTATATGAACCTGGACAGAAGCATTCAACTCATCTAGCGACTCCCTTGAGGATGCTGAATCGGCAGCATTGGCAGCTGCCGATATTTTTGCCTGAAGGGCCTGTGCTTTTTCCCTGCTTTCTTTCAGGTATAGCTGGTATGCATAAAAAGCTTCATTATCCACCGAACCAAAGATCTTCATGTTGGTCATGTAATCACCGGTATCGGTTTCAAATGTGAAAGTCTGGTCCTTGCCGATCAAAAGGTCGAAAAAGGTCTGATCAGGAAGGAATACAAGGTACATTCCTTCCGGCAGGGGATCTTTACCTGCAAAAGTACCGCTGCCATTGCCATCTGTAATAACTGTATCCTGGGGGACAAAACTGGCATTGAACCTGTGTCCGAGAACCAGTGTGTCACCGGGTAGGGAAGGTATGGAGAAATTAATTTCATAACCTTCAGCCAGACCTGATAAGCCGCTTATAAAAAGCGTTATAAATAGAAATATTGAGTAAAATCTCATTTCAGCATATGGTTTAGCTCACCTCCTGCAAAGATGAAGCCAGATATCGGGCGTAAAAATAGGAAAAAAAGTGGGATTGGATTCTGCCCTGGAATGTGAATGATATAAGATGATTGGGAGACTGGTTTTTTTATGCTAATTTTAAGTATTGAACCCTGTATATGTTTAGATTTGAAGAGGCACAGCAGATCATTAATAATGAGCTGGAAGATTTTGCCATTGACCGTTTTCCAGAAGAACTTTATAATCCAGTAAGATATATCCTTTCCATAGGCGGAAAGCGTTTACGCCCGGCCCTGGTGTTAATGTCATGCAGCATTTTCAGTGATGCGGTCCACCTGGCCATTAAACCTGCCCTGGCCATTGAATTCTTCCATAATTTCACCCTCCTGCATGATGATATCATGGATAATTCAAATATACGCCGGGGACATGCAACTGTTCATAAAAGGTGGGATCCCAATACTGCCATCCTCTCGGGTGATGTTATGTCCATCCTTTCCTATAAGATCCTCTCCGAGTCAGAGGATCAATATATGAAAGATCTGCTTCAGCTGTTTAATAATACCGCTTTGCAGGTTTGCGAGGGACAGCAATACGATATGAATTATGAATCCCGGATGGATGTTACAGTTGCAGAATACCTGAAAATGATAGAATTAAAGACGGCTGTCCTGATTGCTGCAAGCCTGAAAGCAGGGGCCATTTCAGGCGGAGCTGAAATGCTGGATGCAGATCTGCTGTATGAATTCGGAAAGAACCTGGGCATGGCTTTTCAACTCAGGGATGATCACCTGGATGTTTACGGGGATCCGGATAAATTCGGGAAAAAGATCGGCAATGATATTGTTAGCAATAAGAAAACATTTCTGCTTATCAAGGCACTGGAACTGTCAGACCCCGGGACAAGATCCAGGTTGACCGGTCTGCTTGAAAAAGACGAGCTTTCACCGGAAATGAAAGTCCGGGAAGTAAGCAAAATCTATCAGGAACTTGGCATTGATTCCATATCTGCAGATCTTGCCCGGTCCTATTATGACAAATCCATTCAATATCTTGACAGGGTCGATGCAGAAGCGATGCGCAAGGAAACCCTTGCCGGATTTGCAGAGAAACTTATGAACAGGGAAGCTTAACCTCTTTCCTGGAGGTATCGTTGGTAGTAGTTATTGAACTGCTCATTTATTTCATCGGCTGCCTCCTCTTCTCCATACTGCCTGGCCATATTCTGGTATTCCTGCAAAAGCTGAAGTGAAATGCGGATCTCATAATCAAGGGTCTGCCGGTATTCCAGTTTCAGGTCATAATAATAGGCCAGGTCCTCTTTCAGTAGATCGACATGTTTGCGCAGGATCTCAAATCCTTTTTCAGATTGCTGACAGTTATAATAGGCCCTTGCTATCGGAGGCACGAAGGCATCATAGGGCACCTTGGGATGGGGCATAAGCTCCATGCAGCGGTCCAGTGCTACAACTGCCGAGTCAAGTCTGTTCACGGCGATGAGTTCACTTGCCAGGCGGCTGAACTTATTCCTGAGTTTAATGACAGAGAGGGTCCGGATATTATAGTAATCCAGGTGCACGTCAGGCTGTTCCATCCGGCCATACCTGAATGTATTCATCATCCTGTCCCACAAGGTGTCTACATCAATGCGGCCGTAGGTCAGAAAATTCCTTCCCGGAGTGGATATCGGGACCAGACGGTAGGCCAGTCCATCCATCTGGAAATAGGGTTCCAGGTTCATGGCACCTTCGCTGCCTGCAGCCACAAAATATATGGGCCGGTCCCAGTCCGATGTGGCCATGATATCCATCTGCATCAGTTCATTCTTCAGAATATTACCTTTATTGATGGACCAGGTGATCTCGGGCAGGATCAGCGCTGAATCCTTCTCGTGGACAACACCGTTGCGCAGGACCTTTTCCTTGTCTACCGGGAGTTTAAATTTCTTGCTTGGTATGTAATCGAGTGACATGCCTGGCTGTGGATTGAATTTGGTCCTGGGATCCTCATTGGCTACGAAATCAATGACCTGTTTCAGGTCCGCATTTCCTTCCACCCGTTCAAACATGTATATGACGTTATTGGTCCCGTCCTCCCATTTTTCGGGAGGCAGGGACATAGGCACGGGAGCAGATTCATAGGCCCGTCTTGTCATCTGGTCTATATACCATTCGGTATTGAACAGCATGAGGTTGATGATCCTTACATCGGTCCGGATCCCTTCCACTTCCTGTGCATACCAGAGGGGGAATGTGTCATTGTCCCCGTTCGTATATAATATCGCGTTGGGTGCACAGCTGTTCAGGTAATTATGTGCCAGGTCCCTCGCCGTATACCTGCCGGAACGGTCATGGTCATCCCAGTTCTCTCTGGCCATAATGCCGGGCACCAGGACGGCACACAGAACAGTGGCGATACCAGCGCTGGCCAGGGCTGGTACTTTTTTCTTTAGCATCTCGTAGAGGGACATTACCCCGAGGCCGATAAAGATCGCAAAAGCATAGAATGATCCCACATAGGAATAATCACGTTCCCTGGGCTCCATTGGTTTCTGGTTCAGGTATACAACGATGGCTATCCCCGTCAGGATAAACAGGGTCAGCACCACAGAGAAATCTTTTTTATTCTTATTATAATGATAGAACATCCCGATGATACCCAGCAGGAATGGGAGCATGAAATACCTGTTCCTGGCAGGATGGTTGGCCATCCGCTCAGGTAATTTATCCAGTTTGCCCAGGCGGGCTTCGTCTATGAACTTGATGCCTGAGATCCAGTTCCCGTTCAGGATACCCCCATAACCCTGGATATCGTTCTGGCGGCCTGAAAAATTCCACATGAAATAACGCAGGTACATATGCCCGACCTGGTACTTGAAAAAGAACGCAAGGTTGGAACCAAAAGAGGGCTTTACGACGGTTGTTGTTTCGCCGCTGCGGTCCTGTACCTGTATCCTGGTTCCCTTGATATCTACCCAGCTCTCATAGGCTGTTACATGTTGGGGATCATTACTGTACATCCGCGGGAATATGGTAGTCAGGCGTTCATCGTAAACGTACTCGATCTTGTGGTCCTTGACCACATATTTTCCATCCTGCTTTTTGTAATTGGCACGTGTATCCTTGGTCCCGATGATAGGGGAATTATAATACTGTCCCTTCAGCAGCGGCCGCTGACCATACTGTTCCCGGGCCAGGTAGGGGATCAGGTCAAAGACCGTCTCCGGGTTGTTCATGTCCATGGGGGGATTGGGTTTGGACCGGATCACGATCATGAAATAAGAAGAAAATCCTATCAGGACCATGGCTACAGCCAGGATGGCCGTATTGAGCCTGGCATTCCTCTTTTTGTGGGTATAGTAAACCCCATAGATGATCCCGCCAATGATAAGCAGGAGGTAAAACAACACACCGGTGTTATAAGGCAGGCTGAATCCATTGACAAAGGCAAGCTCAAAATATCCTGCCATCCTGACAAACCAGATGATAACAATATACTGGAGGAACCCGAGGATCAGCACCGAAAGGATAAGGGAATAGATGATGCCACGTGTGGTGACCTTGTATTTTTTAAAATAATATACCAGGACAATAGCCGGCGCCGCAAGCAGGTTAAGCAGGTGTATCCCGATGGAGAGTCCCATTAAATACGCAATCAGCAGGATCCAGCGGTTGGCATTCTTTTCATGGGCTACATTTTCCCATTTCAGAATGGCCCAGAAAACAATAGCTGTAAAGAAAGATGAGGAGGCATAAACTTCCCCCTCCACAGCCGAGAACCAGAATGAATCCGAAAAAGTATATGCCATACCTCCCACGAAACCGGCTCCCAGAATGGCTACCAGTCCCCCGACAGAAGGCTGCTCAACATTCTGGACCATCTTTCTGCCAAGATGCGTAATGGTCCAGAATAAAAAGAGGATGGTAAAACTGCTGGCCAGTGCAGATACTGCATTGATCATTTTTGCAGCGTTCTCGGGACCGGAGGCAAAAATGGAGAAGAACCGGGCCATGATCATGAAAAGGGGAGCTCCCGGAGGGTGCGTTACTTCCAGTTTATAAGCAGTGGCAATGAACTCCCCACAATCCCATAGGCTTGTGGTGGGTTCCATGGTCATTAAATATACGATGGTTGCTATCAGGAAGGTAAACCAGCCGGTTATATTATTCCAAAATTGAAATGTTTTCACCAGTAAACTTTTTATATTGAGAGGGTCTAATAATAACTTTGGCGAATTTAATGTTTTTTTGTCATACCCGGAATTTATATTTTTCATAAGGTTTTATGGGACGGCCAGGTAAAGCAACAATAAGACTTCTTTTCTCGGGACTATTATTCTTTATGGTGTTGTCAGGCCATGCCCAGTTCTATAATATGGGAGAAGATCCGGGTTACCTGAAATGGCGGCAGATCCGGACGGGTCATTTCAAGGTGGTTTATCCGGAAGGATTTGACCATGAAGCACAAAGGCTTACCAATATCCTGGAATATTATTATGAGCCCAATGCCCGATACCTGGATCACAAGCCTGCACGAATACCGGTAATATTGCATACCCATTCAGTTCGTTCCAACGGATTTGTAGCATGGGCCCCCAAACGGATGGAACTTGTCACTACCCCATCCCCCCAGGGGTACCCACATGACTACCTTGAGCAGCTGGCCCTTCATGAGTTCAGACATGTCGTGCAGATCGATAAATTAAGGCAGGGATTTACCAAGGGACTCTCATACGTGACCGGGGAAATGGGGATAGGGGCTATAGCCGGTATGATGCCATTCTGGTACCTGGAAGGGGATGCCGTAGATGCTGAAACACGATTATCACGAGCCGGCCGGGGGAGGCTGCCCTCTTTTGAAATGGAAATCAAGGCGATACTGGCGGAGGTACCCGGACTTTATTCCTATGAAAAAGCCACCATGGGCTCATTCAGGGATTATGTCCCTAATCATTACAAATATGGTTATCAGATGGTTGCACATGCAAGGAATAAGTACCAGAAAAATTTCTGGGGGAAGATGGTTGATTATACGGCCAGGAATCCCTATACCATATATCCTTTTTATTTTGGACTGAAAAAATATGCCGGTTCCTCTAAAGTGGGACTCTACCAGGAGACTTTTGAGATACTTAGATCCCACTGGGCATCCCGGGACAGTTTGCGCAAACTGACACCGACGACACCCTTGAATCAAAGGAATTCGAAACATTTTACCGGTTACCGCTTTCCAAGGTATGTGAATGACAGCCTTGTTTTTGCCGAAAAATCCGGGATTGACCAGATCAATGAATTTGTAGTGATTGACCGGGAGGGGAATGAAAAGCGATTACACAGGCCGGGATTTTATGATCCTGCCAATATCTCAGTGGGAGGAGGAAAGGTTGTATGGACCGAGATCATTCCTGATGTGCGCTGGGCGAGGAGCAATTATTCCGTCATCAAGGTTTTTGATATGAAAACAGGGACAGAGAAAATGCTTACCTCGAAAAGCCGGTATTTTGCACCTGATCTTTCACCTGATGCGAAAAAGGTAGTTGCTGTAGAAACCGATCTGCAGAATCAATACTTCCTGGTTGTCCTCAATGAAAAAAATGGAGAAGTACTTCACAGGATCCCAGCTCCCGGGAATAAATACTTACAATTCCCCGTCTGGGCAGCTGACCAGCAGGGGATATATATGACAGTCCTGGGAACAGCCGGAAAGAAAATCATGTATTATGACCTGGAGATAGCAGTTTGGAGAAACCTTTTTGATGCCGGATCAAAAGATATTGCGGAGCTGTATGCCGGGAAAGATTATTTGCTTTTCCGGGGAACCTTCTCGGGCATTGATAATATTTATGCACTCAACCTGCTTACCTATGAATGTCAACGTGTTACATCGTCCCGTTTCGGGGCTTTTATGCCCGGCCTTTCCAAAAATGGTGACAGGTTGATCTATTCGGACTACACTTCTTTGGGTTTTAATGCAGTGGAATCAAGCTTTGATCCCGGGAGTTTTATTCCCCTTGGAGAGCTTATGGAAGGTTCTGAACAGCTGAACCTGCCCACTGCGGAAGAGGAAGAGAATGTGCCTGAACCCTCACAGCAGGTACAGGAAAAATTCGAAACCAGGCCTTACCGGAAAATCACTAACCTTTTCAATTTTCACAGCTGGATACCCCTTTATTTTGATATTGATGACCCGAGTATTGAAGAAATTCCTGTATCACCGGGTGTGATGGTTTTTTCCCAGAACAGGCTGAGCACGGCGACCACTACCCTGGGATATGAATACCGGGACAAAGACCATTTTATTCATGCGGCTTTTACCTATACAGGATGGTTCCCGGTTTTTAAACTTTCCTATGATTTCGGCGGGACTCCCTACGTCGGTTCTCCACCCGGCGGGGTCGAAAAGCCCACCACAGTCAGTACAGACATGAGCCTGAATCTGGAAGTTTCCCTGCCCCTGGACCTGACCACGAGCAAGTGGGTAACAGGCATACGCCCTTCGGTGGAATCGAGATACAGCAGGGCTTATTTTTACTACGATTCACAGAATGCCTATAAAAGCGGGATGACCTTCCTGGATTACCGGTTCTATGCCTATAATTACCTCAGGAAAGCCTACAGGGATATACTGCCACGGGTCGGACAGGTATTTGATATCCGCTATGTGGATACACCTTTTGAAGATGAACAGCTGGGGTCAACATTGGCAGGGACGGGAGTATTATATTTTCCGGGCTTTTTAAGGCACCAGACCCTGAAAATCCTGGGTGCAGCACAAAAACAAAAGCCGGGAAATTACCTGATGGGAAACCTGATCAGCATGCCCAGGGGGATTGAAAACCATACTGCTGTGGGACTCCAGAAAATAAGCTTGGATTATGTCTTTCCCTTGTTTTACCCTGATTGGAACATCTGGCGGGCTGCTTATTTCAAAAGGTTCAGGGGAGCTGTCTTCTATGATTATGCATGGGGACAGGAGGTGTATATCCGGCACAGTGAAGATGGACCGGTTAACCAGAATTTCCAGTCCCTCGGCCTTGAACTCACCACGGATGTTCACCTGGCCCAGTTCATATTTCCATTTAACATGGGAGGAAGGGTGATCTACCTGCCCGACACACAGGAGACCCGGGCAGAATTCATTTTTTCTGTTGACCTTAACCAGTTTTAGCCAGCAGGGCTACTATTCATCACCGCTGGTAAAATCATGCTTCACGGTAAAATATCCCGGATAATTAATTTCCATGGCTCCCACCAGGATGGTTGGTTTCACTTTAATACTGACCCTGGTGGGACGGTTGCCGGCATCGGCCAGGTTCAGTCCGAAATTTACCAGTGACTGCCTGGAATCTTTCTTCAGGATATCTATCAGATCGGTACTTAGTCTCAGGGGGATGGTCGCCACACCACCACTGGCAGGGATCTCAATTCGCCTGTCCAGCTCTCCCCTGGCGACCTCTACATCATCAATAAAAGCTATATATTCAAGGCCGTTCAGGGCGGCTGTGGCAGGATTCGGGTTCCGGGCTTCCACATTCAGTGTAAAGGACAGAGGAAGATCCCCTTTCAGAAAGGATGCACTGATAATGCCCATATCAACAAAGCTCAGATCTGTGAAACTGCGGACCTGCCTCACATCTACTCCTGCAATTTCAGGATCTTCGAGAGTGGTCACCCGGAATTCACATTTCCCCAGGGCAGAGATCTCCTTGAGAAAATTACAGGAATTTCCCGATAAGGCGACCAATAAAACCACCGGAATGAAAATTGATATGCGGGAGATATTTTTTATCATAAGAAGCTAAGGTTATGGCAGACTAGAATAGATGTTTTACTCGTTCAATAATTGCTAAAATAAGTAAAGATTTACTATTATTGATTGCCCTAAATGGCGGCAATGAAATTTAATAACTCGGTTTTTCGGGAAAAATTGCAGGAATGGATGCAGGAAAATGCCACTGGCATACTTGGCACCATTGCCTTCCACATGATCCTGGCCGTCATTTTCCTGATCATCAAGATCTCGTCCGAAAAATCCTATCTCGAAAGTATCATATTATTTGAGATCGAAGAAGAACTGGCGGAAGAACAAATTGAGAGAGATATGCCTGATCCTGAATTTGACCAGCGGCTGGCCGATTATCTTGAGCAGGCGACATCAAATGTCCCGGTAAACCTGGCCCGGAATGTAGAGGAGGAGATCAGCACAGAGAAATATGTCCAGGAACTGGAGCAGGAAATGAACAAGAACCGCCCGGAATCCTGGGAGGAAATGCAGGAAAGGCTTAAGGAACTTGAAGAAATTTCGCAGGAAGAGCTGATCATGGAAGGAGAAGATGTAGCTCCGGAAAAGGAAAGTGAACCCTATCTCGGACCTACAAATATCTATTATTCACTGGAGAACCGTCACCACCTGCGACTGCCCGTACCCGTATATAAATGTGAGGGATCAGGACTGATAGAGGTCAGCATTGTGGTGGATCAGAGGGGAGTCGTAATCCATGCAGAAGTGGACCAGCAGGGTGCCAGCTCAAATGAGATCTGCCTGGCAGAAGCATCAAAAAAAGCTGCCCTCAGGACCCGGTTTAATGCAGATTACAAGGCTGCCAACAGGCAGGTGGGTACCATAACCTATCATTTCATTGCCCAGTGATCAGTAAATTTTTTTGGCTGTGCTGATGATCTTCCCATAGTCTATATCATTCATACAGCGGAAATGCCCTTTGGGACATTCCTTTTTGCCGATCTTTGTGCAGGGCCTGCAGGAAAGACCCTCAACCTCGAATATTTTCGAAGCCATGTCGGGCAAATAGGGATACATTCCGAAGGCAGGGATGGTATGTCCCCAGACCGAGAGGATCTTTTTATGGAAAGCCGCTGCAATATGCATCAGTCCGGTATCATGCGTTATTACCAGCCTGCTTTGTCTGATCAGGGAAGCTGACTGGTTGATGTTATACATGGCCACAGGTATTCAGCACATGATCACCTGTCTGCTTATCAATCTCCCTGCCCAGTGCCTGCTTCCTTCTTGCCCCCGAGCAGGATGACCGGCAGTTCAAGTTCCCTGCATATATTTATCATCTTTTCTCCGGGCATCTGTTTGGTACCATGCATGCGCACCGACTACAAATGCAATGTACCCGGACGCGAAATGATTCGGGAAGAGCTGGAGAGCTCGATCTCATCTTCCGGGGGGATGAAATGATCCAGTCCTTTTCCGTCATTTGTAACATCAAACAACCTGGGTCGTCTCCATGTACCGGTCCACTATGTGTTTATCCGGCAGCCGGTTGATCTTGAAGCGGATCATCAGGAATTTAGCAAGGTTGATCTTATTGACCGTAGAAGGACATGGTCTTCAAGGTGGATTTTACCCTCAGGCTCCTGAAGATTCTTATGCAGGTCAATGATGTAATCGAATTGTTCTATTTTCAGGGATTGCGGAGCAGGGCATACAGGTTACCATCCAGGATATGGATCTTGTCGATAAACGGGATTTGCCCTGATACAGGGCAGAAATTCCTTTTTGGTAAGAAAATGCACTTCGGCCTCTTCATCTGTTCTTTCAGACAGCGCAGTACCGGGGTGGTAAGTACAATATCACCAATGGAACTGAAACGTATGACCAGGAATTTTACCAGACCTTTGGTTATTTATTGAGATTGTTGATAAACATCAGAAGAGCCAGCCAGTATTCATCTTTGCATGGATTATCTTCCCAGAGTGCACGGGCTCCATGTACCCCTCAGCTATCTGGCTGAAAAAGGGTATAGTCATCTTCGGGAAATGGCTGCCAGCATTTGCTTCACATAAGGCTGTTCACGTTCCGTTACGGCAACAAAAAGAGGTTTGGAGCAGGTTTTCAGGCTGTCTTCCATTCTGAGATCGTTTCCGAAGTATTCACCCGGACTAAAAGCTATGATGGCGTTGACATTTGGGTGATTTAATCCCTCAAGCAGGACCAGTGATGCAGAATAAGAACTGCCAAGCAGGATCACTTCTTTTGGATTCAGGCCGTATGCATAATCAATGGCTGCCACCGATATCCTGCCGTGGCATCCAGGTAGTTGACAGGTTTTCCTGCCTCCCGGGCCCTGGGGCTGTTTCATTATTGACATAATTGGAATTATCACCTGATCTCAGATCAACGGCCAGGCAATTGTATCTGAGTTTCAGGAATTTTTCTGCAATGTCCATGAAATTCGCCCCGGCTGGATCCGGCCTGGTGAAAAAGAAGAATATAGGGATATTCCTCGTTGACCAGATATTTATCGGCAGTAATCTCAATACCGTCTTCTGAATGAAAATTAACTTTTTCTTTGTTTCCCTGCTGTAAAAATAGGGAGAATACCAGTCCGGTAAACAACAATTTCATCATCAGGAGTTATGGTTGATGAAACAATATGCAAAAAACAGGCCATTATGCTGATTCAGCCAGGATGATGATCTCGTTGTTCTTGACTTCGATCACACCACCACTGATGGAAAATAATTCGGTATGATCCTTATCATCAATAATTTTCACTTCACCCTGCTCCAGTGTTGAAATAATGGGTGCATGATTTTTCAGGATCTGGAAGGATCCTTTGCTGCCAGGTACCTGTACCAGTTTGACTTTTCCTTCGTATATACCTTGGTATCCGGTGTGATAATCTGAAGCGTTCATATGGCTATTAGATTCTGCAAGCATTTTATCGCCTTTTGCCATGGCATCTTCAATGGTGCCCACCAGGTTGAAGGCCAGCTTCGGGATATTTGTCTACTTCCCCGTCCATGATCATATTGAATCCTTTGATGGTATCTTCAATGGAGACGAGACATCCGGGAATACCTGTAAATGCTTCGGCTACATGGAATGGCTGGGACAGGAAGCGCTGTACCCTTCTTGCCCGGTGTACAATAAGTTTATCCTCGTCTGAAAGTTCATCCATACCAAGGATGGCAATGATATCCTGTAATTCTTTATAGCGCTGGAGTAATTCTTTTACACGCTGGGCAGTATTGTAATGTTCATCTCCAACAACATCCGCTGTCAGGATCCTGGAGGTCGAATCAAGGGGATCAACAGCCGGGTAAATGCCAAGCTCGGAAATTTTCCTGCTGAGTACAGTAGTAGCATCCAGATGTGCAAAGGTGGTGGCCGGGGCAGGATCGGTAAGGTCATCGGCAGGTACATAAATGGCCTGTACTGATGTAATGGAACCGCGTTTTGGTTGAGGTGATCCTTTCCTGCATGACCCCCATTTCAGTTGCCAGCGTTGGCTGGTACCCCACAGCTGAAGGCATCCGGCCCAGCAGGGCGGATACTTCTGATCCTGCCTGTGTGAAGCGGAAAATATTATCTACAAAAAACAGGATATCCCTTCCCCCGCTTTGCTCATCTCCGTCACGGAATGATTCCGCAACCGTTAGTCCGGATAAAGCTACCGTGGCACGTGCTCCGGGAGGTTCATTCATCTGTCCGAAAACCAGTGTGGCCTGTGATTCAGCCAGCTCTTTCTTGTCTACTTTGCTGAGATCCCAGCCTCCGGCCTCCATGCTTTTTTCAAATTCCTTGCCGTATCTGATAACACCTGATTCAATCATCTCCCGCAGCAGGTCATTTCCTTCCCTGTGTTCTTTCACCGACACCGGCAAAAACAGACATGCCTGAATATTGCTTGGCAATATTATTGATCAGTTCCATGATGATTACCGTCTTTCCAACACCTGCACCACCAAATAGACCAATTTTCCCCCCTTTGGAATAGGGCTCAAGGAGATCAATAACCTTGATACCAGTATATAAAACCTCTTTTTCAGTGGATAGTTCTTCAAAGGTGGGTGGCTGGTTATGAATTTCATACCCTCCGGTTTTATCCAGTTGCTCCATTCCGTCAATGGCATCTCCGATCACATTCAGTAAGCGCCCTTTGATCTGATCGCCCACAGGCATCGTGATGGAAGCTCCGGTGGCCACTACCTCCATACCTCTCTGAAGACCTTCTGAAGAATCCATCGCTATGGTACGAATGGTATTTTCCCCGATATGTTGCTGGCATTCTATAACCAGGATGGACCCGTCGGGTCTTTTAATTTCCAGTGCATCATGGATTTGAGGAAGATCCTCCCCGTATTTTTCAAAACTAACATCCACAACCGGGCCAATTACCTGGACAATTTTTCCTTTTATTTGCGCCATTTAGATTATAATTGAAGTGTTGATACAGAGTGCACAAAGTTAGCATTTTTGATTTAATGCGTATGAAACATGTTTAATAAACCCGCGTATAAATTAATATTTTCTAAACAGAATAATAACCTATCAATGATGAGTAAGCATAACCTATTACTGGCAGCCGTATTTTTGTTCCTTGCATCTCATTCCTACAGTCAGTTTACACATGTGGGAGTAGCTGCAGGATATGGAACGGAAATAAAGGAACCAGGATTTGGGGCGTATGGGATATTCTCCGTAAATGAACAAATAAAGATCGTGCCCAATGTCATGTATTTTCTGCCACACAAAGTTTCCACTGATAACGGGACCCAGAAATATAGTTGGTGGACCATCAGCGTGGATGGTGACTATATCATTGTAAACAAGGGAGCTGTACGGTTTTATGGTCTTATGGGACTAACATTCATGAGCATAACCGGTGAGCAGGACGAGGTCATCAACGGGCAGCCATTCGAGGATAAACTTACACTGCAGAAATTGGGACTGAATATAGGGGCCGGGATCCGGTTCCCGGTATCTGAATACATTGCCCCATTCGCAGAAGTGAAATATACCCTGGCAGATGCGGCAGATTTTCAGTTCCAGAGTATACCGGTTTCCCAGTTCAGCCTGGTGGCCGGAATAATGTTCAGGATCAAGGAGACCAAACCCAGGGGACAGCAGGAGGACTAGCACAAATAGATACACAAGAAAAACCATGACCAAAAAAACCACCAGACATTTATTTTTTGCAGCTATTTTATTGATCCTGATCCCAGGCATATCAGAGGCCCAGTTTACCAGGATTGGCGGGGGACTAACCTTCAGTCCGGGTGTGGACAACATCACCTATAAAACAGGGAATCCGGGATTTAATGCCAGGGCCGTAATCGATCTGGCAGACCGGTTCTGGGCTGTGCCTTCATTGACATTTTATGTGCCCAACAGCAGGACGAGCACCGCAGGAGACAAGCAAACAACCTGGTTTTTCAGTTTTGACGGGGATATTCTCTTTACCCTGGCGACAGAAAAAACGCTGCTTTTCTATGCACTCGCGGGTTTTAATGTTACTAATCTGTACAGTAGTTTTAAATCAGATGATCCGGAGCTGGAAAGTTCATATGAGGTTTTACCGGGACTGAATATCGGGACCGGTATTGAAATGATCGTAGCTGATGATATCAATGCCTTTACACAGATAAAATATGTAGTGGGGAAATACCAGCACCTGGCAATCTCCATTGGGGTACACTATTATATCAGCGGCCGGCGTTTTAACAAATGGTAAAAAGGAATTTTTATATCTTTAATACATTATTAATCTTACTCTAAATCAGACAAAATGGGTTTATTCGGGGCCATGCAGGCGACTTCACAGATCGAAGCAGAAGAGGCTGCTCTCATTAAGGAACACAATGATTTCCGCGCATATAAGAAGTCAGAGGAGCTGACGCGGGTTGAGGAACTCGACCGGCTTGTCAAATCCGGGGAGTTTGCCGGTAAAGTCAAAGAAATCAAAGCCCGTAAGTTCAGGGATACTGAACAGTACAGAAAAGAGCAGGAGTATCTGGCCCTGAAAAAATCAAAAGATATTAAAGGGTTTTTTAAACTGAAAGGCTCCGGAGAGCTTTCAGAGTATAAGCAGGCCGGTAAATCAGCCGAATTGGAAAAGTTCAATGAACTGGATGCATATTTGAAGACCAGGGAGTTTTTAGATGCTAAATTGTCAGGTAAGAAGAAGTTCAAGAGCACAGAAGCTTTTCAGAAACTGAGGCAGTTTAAGGAGTTGAAGAAATCAGCCATGCTCAGGAAATACTTCAAACTTAAGGATTCTTCCAAAATGAAAACATACATACAGGTGAAAGGTTCTGACCGTCTCAAACGCCTGGAGGAACTGGAACAGTATGTCAATTCTGATGAATTCAGGAAGGTCAAGGATTATATGGCCCTGAAGCCACAGCAAAAGTATGAACAATCGGATGAGTATAAGCTGGAAAAGGAATACCTCACCTTGAAATCATCAGAAAAGCTAATATGGTTCCGCAAGCTGCAGAAGAAAAATAATTTTGACAAACTGAAGGAATGGGAACTGACATTTGAAGATGACTTTATCGAAGGAAGCCTTGATTCCAAAAAATGGATGACAAATTATTTCTGGGGAGAGACCCTCCTTCAGGACACCTATGCGTTGCCTGGGGACAAACATCTCTATACCGAGGGTAAGAATCTTGAATTTTCTGACAGCGTGCTGAAGATCATCACCCGAAAGGAAACTGCTACCGGCAAGATCTGGAATCCTCTCCAGGGATTTCTTACACAGGACTTTGATTATACATCAGGACTCATATCCACCGGGAAAAGTTTCCGGCAGAAATATGGCAAGGTGAGAGCTAAGATCAGGATGAGCCAGGCACCCGTACGCCAGGCCATGTGGATGGTTGCTGAAAAAATTCTTCCCCATGTTGATGTTGCCAAAATGGAGCAGGGAAAACTCTATTACGGTAATTTCTGGGGAAATATCGCTGAAAAGGGTGGCGTGAATAAAAAAATTCGCAAAAAAGCCGCTGAAAAATATACGGGTGACTACTTCATCTATTCCATTGAATGGACCCCTGAAAAGCTGGTCTGGAAGATCAATGAAAAACCGGTGTTAACTCAAACCAGGGGAATCCCCAGCGAACCCATGTACCTGGTTATCAGTTCAGGTGTTGCCAACGGGGTGACCGAGCACCAGCTGCCGGCCAAAATGGAAATAGACTGGGTAAAGATCTATCAGAAAGCAGAAAAATAACCTTCCTCACTATTCGTGTCTGAGAGATTCAGCTGGATTGACATTGGCTGATCTGACAGTGTGGTAGCTGACCGTGATGGCCGTAATGGCCAGCATGACCAACCCGGCCAAAACGAAAGATATCCAGCTGATCTCCGTACGGTAGACAAAAGATTCAAGCCAGTTGTCCGCCAGGTACCAGGAGACAACGGATGCCAGTATTACGGCAATAAGAATCAGCGTTAAATAGGACCTCAACATCAGCCTGACAATACGCTGTACACTGGCACCATGAACCTTCCGCAGTCCGACTTCCCTGGTCCGGATCTCACTGGTAAAGGAGGCCAGACCGAACAATCCGAGGCATGCAATAACAATGGTAAGGATGCTGAAAAAAGTGTAGACAATTCCCCGTTTTTCATCAGATTTAAATTGTTCACCAAAATCTTCATCCAGGAAAGAATAATCGAAAGGGAAACCCGGATATAGGTCTGTCCATTGTTTTTTGATATAATCAATCGTTGAAGTTTTATCCTGACCTGAAATCTTTACAAATACGGAATAACACTTCGGATAATAGAGAAACATCTGGTCCTCCATCACATTGTACAACCCAAACTGGTGATAGTCTGCTATCAGTCCCACTACCGTTGCAATGGTATTCGAATCCATTGGAAGGATGACCTTTTTCCCTATGGGATCTTCCCAGTTCAGCCTGCCAGCCAGGGTCTGATTGATGATCACACCGGTGGCCGTATCCCCCGGGAATGCCTCTGAGAATCCCCTGCCTTCTGTCAGCCTGATGCCTACCGCATCAATAAAATCATGGTCCACCCTGAAGAAGTTAATGCCCCTATCCACCATTCCTTCGGGGGATTCAACCCTCATGATGGTTTTGCCTGCTCCCCGGCCGATGGCTGCGTTGGCCGTACCGACATGGAGTATGTTCGGACTGGCTTTCAGATTCTGTTTCAGGACTGGCAGTTTGTCCACCATCTCCTGGGTTGTCAGGGATAAGGTGATGACATTTTCCTTGTCAAAGCCCAGATCCTTGTTCTTTAAATAATTGATCTGGTCATAAATGATCCAGGTACTGATCATCAGTATGGTGGATAATGTAAATTGAATTACAACCAGGATTTTCCGGATATTCAGATTGGATCTTCCAAAGCTGAGCTGCCCCTTCAGTACATTAACCGGATTGAAGGAAGAAAGGAAAAATGCCGGATAACTTCCTGCCAGGAGTCCGGTTATAAGCACAACAACCAGTAGGCTGATCAAGATGACCGGGGTGAACAGGTATTCCGGACCAATGGATTTTCCGGCAATATTGTTGAAAGCCGGAAGAAGAAGGAATGCCAGTATAATGCTGATCAACAGGGCAAGCAGGGTGATCGTAAAAGATTCAACCAGGAACTGCCGGATGAGCGATCTTCTCGAGGATCCCGCCACCTTGCGGATACCTATCTCCCTGGAGCGTTTTGTGGACCGTGCTGTGGCAAGGTTCATATAATTCATGCTGGCAATTAACAGCATCAGGGCAATGATGGCGATAAAAATATACACATAGCTTATGTTACCCACAGGAACCGGCTCACCCTGGAAATCCGAATGCAAATGGATCCAGGTGATGGGAAGAACATCATATACTATATGGATGCCTATCCGCTCAAAGATCTCGGCCATATGATTCGTGTAAAGCTCCGGCAGTTTGGCCTCGAATACCTCATGGTCAAATCCTTCCTGCAGCAACACATAGGTATAAATGTGGAATGAACCCCAGCTTCCGTAATCTTCCGGGAGGGTATTCCGGGATGCCAGTGCACTGAAAGTATAATTGGTATTATGTGGCAGATCTTCTATCAGTCCGGTTACATTGAAAGAATTTTCATCCTCCCTGCTGAGTTCTTTTCCTATGGGACTCGCATTTCCGAAATACCGCTCTGCAAAAGAACGTGTCAGCACAATGCTGTTCGGTTCTTTAAGGGCCGTCTCCCGATCTCCTTCAACCCATTCATAGTCAAAAACGTTAAATACGTTGGAATCTGAGTAGGAGACTTCTTCCTCAAAGAATTCTTTGTCTTCATAACCGTAGAGATGCCGTCCCGACTGAATGAATCTTGTGGCTTCCTCGACTTCCGGATAATCTGCCATTAACTGTGGGGCCAGGGGTATCTGTGTAACCGACCAGTTAAATGCATCATCAGGTTCTGAAATGCGTGAACTGATCCGGTATATCCGCTCCGATTTCTCATGATAGCGGTCGTAACTCAGGTCATCAAAAACATACAGGATAAGGATCAGGCTTCCTGTGATACCAATGGTAAGGCCAATGATGTTGATCAGGCTGTAGGTTACATCCCGCCTGATATTGCGGAGGGCAACCAGAATTAGGCTCCGAAGCATGTTGAATCTGTTTAGTATATTGCAATTATATTAAGTCAAAGATCAATATTAATCTGCTATCAGCCATGGGAAAAATCTTAAAAAATGTTAACACGATCAGACGTCTGGTAATATGTATTATTGGATTGCAATTATTTGTAGGAGCCCAGGCTCAGGACAGGATAACCGGCCGGACTTTTGCCACCAGATCCGAGATTATTGCAGCACATGGCATGGCTGCTACCAGCCAGCCCCTGGCCACCCAGGTTTGCCTGGATATCCTTAAGCAGGGCGGGAATGCCATTGATGCAGCCATCGCCGGAAATGCGATGCTCGGACTGGTAGAGCCAGTAAGCAACGGGATAGGTGGAGACCTGTTTGCCATTATTTGGGATGCGAAAACCCAAAAACTGTATGGACTGAATGCCTCAGGCCGTTCACCAAAATCCCTTACCCTGGATTATTTCAAAGAGCAGGGGTACACCTCCATCCCGGCATACGGACCTTTACCGGTATCTGTCCCTGGATGTATCGATGGCTGGTTTGAAATGCATGGAAGATTTGGATCACTGGATATGGCAAGTGTCCTGGAGCCGGCAATTAATTATGCCCGCGAAGGATTCCCGGTATCTGAACTGATCGCTTATTATCTGGCAAGATCAACCCGTCTGAAACAATACCCGGGCTTTGAGGAAACCTATATGCCAGGCGGGAAAACACCTGCCAAAGGCGAGATCTTTAAAAACCCCTACCTGGCCAATACCCTTGAAAAAATAGCACAGGGTGGAAGGGATGCCTTCTACAAGGGTGATATTGCCCGGACCATTGCCAGGTATATGAAAGACCAGGGTGGATTTTTAAGCTATGAGGACCTGGCTGACCATCATTCCGAATGGGTGGAACCGGTTTCAACAAATTACCGGGGGTATGATCTCTGGGAGCTGCCCCCCAACGGACAGGGCATAGCCGCCCTGCAGATCCTGAATATACTTGAAGGGTATGATGTAGCCGCCATGGGATTTGGCAGCAGGGAGTATATCCATGCATTTATTGAAGCCAAAAAACTGGCCTATGAGGACAGGGCAAAGTATTATGCAGATCCGGCTTTCAATGACATACCGGTAGAGGAACTCGTCTCAAAGGAATATGCCGCCGGAAGAAGAGCCCTGATCAATCCGGAAAGGGCTGCGCGAACTTATCCGGCAGGAGAACTTGAACAGGGGAATACCATATACATGACCGTGGCGGACCGGCACGGGAATATGGTATCCCTGATCCAGAGCAATTACCGGGGCATGGGCAGCGGGATGACCCCTTATGAACTTGGTTTCATCCTGCAGGACAGGGGAGAGCTATTCAGTCTGGAAGAAGGGCATTTTAACTGTTTTGCACCTGGCAAAAGGCCTTTTCATACCATCATTCCTGCCTTTGTGACAAAAGATGGGAAACCTTATATGAGTTTTGGTGTGATGGGCGGGAGCATGCAGCCCCAGGGACATGTACAGATCCTGGTCAACATGATAGATTTTGGCATGAACCTCCAGGAGGCCGGGGATGCCCCCAGGATACGTCATGGAGGTTCATCACAGCCTACCGGCAGCGAAATGATGGATGGCGGGACGGTTTACCTGGAAAGCGGTATAGCATATGAAGTGATCAGGGAACTTGTTAAAATGGGGCACCAGGTCCAGTTCGATATCGGCGGGTATGGTGGATACCAGGCCATCCTGTTCGATGAGAAGAACGGGGTTTATTACGGGGCATCGGAAAGCAGGAAAGACGGACAGGCAGCCGGATATTAACGGCTATTTTTTAATTATCCTTTGTGTCTCAATCTCTTTCCCCTGCTGATCCCGGATCCGGAGGTAATAAATACCCTTTTCCAGTGATTCAAGGTTCAATGAGCTTTGCAGATCATGTCGACTGACCATTTGTCCCAGGATAGTATAAATCTCGATCTTCCCGCTTTTGTTCTCAAGTCCCCGGATATGCAGTAAACCTTCAGTAGGGATAGGATATATCCGGATAGACGGGGCCTCAACCTCCTGGTCTGAGACATAGAGGAAACTGGCCTCAAAATTCACAGGATCGCCCAGACATCCGTTCTCATCGGCTTCCACGACGGTATAGTGTTCCGGTACCATATGTCCTCCATTCCACTTCAACCGATGTCGATCCCTGTCCCGACCAGATCTCTCCACCATCAACAGACCAGCTATAAGTACTCCCGGTTGAAACATCATTTACAGTATAGATATAGTTGGTGTCTTCATAGAAGGTTTCAGATCCCTCGATTTCCGCGGTTTCCACACTGGGCGGCTGGATAAGTGTTATATCCTCTTCCCCTGAACATCCAAGTGAATCAGTGACATTAATGTGATAGGATCCCGCTGCAAGATCCGTCATGAAACGGAAGGGGGAAGTATATCCATCGGGTCCGGTCGTGTAAAAATAAAAACTGCTGATATCCCCAAAACCCGTGACTTCCCTGATCTTGATCGATCCATCCGATAGACCAAAACACTGAATATTATAATCACCAAATGATGAAAGTTCTATTACCATGTCAATGCCGTCGGAAAGGACCAGGTTGGTATCACTTTCTGCCGAGCAACCCTCTGCATCGCTGATCAGCAAATGGTACCGTCCCTTGGCCAGGTCCTGCAGGTCTTCCTCGGTACTTGAAAATCCTTCCGGTCCTGTCCAGGAGAACTGAAAAGGCGATTCTCCTCCCAGGGGAGTGATGTATATGGCCCCGTCAGCAGTGTTGAGACAGGGATTATTGAGAACAGAATCGTAATTGACAAATATCGGATTTGGAGCAGTGAGGGTAATACTAATGTCGCTCCGGCAATTCAGGGAATCAAAAACATTTAAGTGGTAATTACCTGCCTGTGAGCGAATCTATTTCATAAACATATGATTTAAATCCCCCGGGACCATTCCATATATAAGTAAAGTTCCGCCAATCCAATCCGTTGCCTGTAACGGTATCGATTTTTATGCTTCCTGAGCTATCCCCATAGCATTCCAGGTTATATGCTTCATAGGCAGATAAGGTATAACTAACAGATATAGGATCCTCATCCACAATGGCCTGCTGGAAATTCGTAATACAGCCATCGCCATCAGTCAGGTCCAGGTTATACATTCCTTCTCCCAGGTTTTCAATGTCCTCGGTCACGGCTTCAAATGCAGAGGGACCGGACCAATCATACAGGTAGGGCATGTTTCCTCCGCTGGCACTGATATAGATAGCAGCCTCCAGCCTTCCCAGGCATGGATTGTTGCGCACTGAGTCAAGGATGATACTTACCCCTTCAGGCTGGGAGAGGATCACACTGTCTTTCTCTGTGGCCATGGTGGCATCCGTCACAGTAACCCTGTAATACCTGCCGGCGGCCAGGCCATTGACCGTCAGTCCGGTTGAACTGGAATCATCATCCCAGAGCACATCATAGGGTTCAGTCCCACCCGAAATACTGACCGTAGCTGTCCCATCAGCATAACCATGGCAACTGGGATCTGTGCTATCCGTGATCTGGACGGTGAGTTGGGACCAGAGGAGGCGGATGAGCAAAACAGAAGAGAAAGGAAATAGTATAAGATCTGTTCATTGTGACATGGATTCGTAGGTTATGTTGATTTGTACGTGATTCATAATGGGGAAGGTTTGATTTCAAATGGGGATTCTGGACGTGCTTAGAATTTGTTTAAATAAGGCCTGGATGGCGCTTAAAATTGAAAGAATTGGACAAAAATTAGTTTCTTTATCCTCCTGATTTTAAAGTTATTCTTAGCTTCAAACTGGGTATGACCAGAGATTCCCGAAAGAAAAGAAAAAGGTCTGCCAGGATTTTTCTCCTGTCCGGCATTTTACTTGGCATATTATTGATGTTGGCCGGTAATAAGGCAGTGGTAAAAACATCCACCAATGATTTCTGTGCTGCCTGCCATGTCCATCCCCATGCCACAGAGACCTGGAAAAGATCTACCCATGTTGATAACCAGCGGGGGATCATGGTCAATTGTGTGGACTGCCATCTGCCCCCCAAAGGTGAAGGCTACCTGGTCGAAAAGACCAAAACAGGTATCCGGGATGTCTGGGGAAAGATCTTCAAAGATGCAGAGAAGCTGAACTGGGAAGGAAAAATCCCAACCGGATTATGCAAAGAGGCATGTTTTTGAAATTTCCTGTATACATTGTCACCAGAATAACTTCCCTATGGGATTATCCACTGAAGGAAAAGATGCCCACCTATATTACGAGCAGAAAGAATCTGAGCTGCATTGTATCAATTGCCATATTGCTGTAGGACATTACGATCCGGATAAACTCCATGCACACAATGTGGATTTCGGGAAAAGTGAAACAGTGGTTACAGAAGTATATACAGAACCTGGGATCATAGAAAGTTTTTCAGATTTTACCGAATACATCCCTGAAACACGGATAAGTTTTGAAATGGTTGCTATTCCGGGCGGAACTTTCAATCTGGGGAGTCCTGATGACGAATTATACCGCAGTGCGGATGAGGGACCTGTACGAAAAACTACCATCTCAAGGTTTTTTATGGGAAAAATGGAAGTCAGCTGGGATGAATACCTGGCTTTTTATGCTGAAACTGCTTCTCCTGGAAGGACCACTGATGCTTATCTTGATCAGGATACCAGGGATCCTGATGCCATCAGCGGTCCCACTCCTCCCTGGGGTGACCCCGGACAGGGATGGGGGAAAGGGCCCTGCCGGCCATTACCATGACCCCTCATGCGGCCAAGGTATATTGTGAGTGGCTGACCCAGAAAACGGGTAAGAAATACAGGCTGCCCACTGAAGCTGAATGGGAATATGCAGCACGTGGAGGGACTTCAGGACCTTATTTCTTTGAAGGTGACCAGAAAAAATACAATGAGGAACGATTCCTCAATAAAATTTTCGGGGTAGATACCACTAACATAAATTCCCATATTATATATAAGACAAACAGTTCAGGTATTACCGGGACGGCTGATGCCATAAAGGAAAATCCTTTTGGACTGGTGAATATGCTCGGAAATGTCAGTGAATTCTGCCAGGACTGGTATGATAAAAATACCTATGCCTCCTACCCGGAAACCGGGGTAACAGATCCAACCGGACCGGCTGAAGGAACAGAACATGTCATCAGGGGCGGATCGTTCAGGAGCCTGTCCCCCGAGGTCCGTTGTGCCGCCCGAGAACATACCCGGACTGTTGCCTGGCTGAATACCGATCCACAGATACCCAAAAGTGTCTGGTGGTATTCAGATTGTATTCATGTCGGTTTCAGGGTTGTTTGCGAATATGAAGAAAATGAATAACTTATACGATTCAATTAACTAAATCGAGTATTATGGAAAAAACAGATAATTCTTTCAGTCGTCGAAAATTCCTGGGCAATGCAGCTCTGGGAACCATTGCTGCAGTAGGTGCTGGTCAGTTATTGTCTTCCTGCAGCAGTGGTAGGACTGCCTACACAAGAGAAATTGAGCTTCCACCCTTCTTGACCAGGCCCCTGACGGCGAGCCCATCAGAGCCGGGGTGATAGGATGTGGTGGCCGTGGTACAGGAGCAGCGAAGAATTTCCTGAATGCGGGTCCAAATATTGAACTGGTTGCCCTTGCGGATGTTTTCCAGGACAGGATAGATAAATGCAGGGCAGGATATCAAGAAGGAAAAAGGTGTTGAAGTTGCGGACGATATGTGCTTCGTCGGATTTGATGCTTATAAAAAGGTACTGGAACAGGATATTAATTATGTCATCCTGGCAACACCTCCATATTTCCGTCCGGAACATTTTCAGGCTGCTGTAGAAGCCAGAAAACATATTTTCACGGAAAAACCTGTGGCGGTTGATCCTGTCGGAGCCCGCTCCATTATGGCTGCCGCAAAACAGGCTGAGGCTGCGGGACTTTGTGTAATAACCGGTACCCAGCGGCATCACCAGAGAGACTATGTGCAGGTTTACAAGCGCGTGGCCGGAGAAGGTGCCATAGGGAAAATTGTTGCTGCCAATGCTTACTGGAATCAGAGAAAACTATGGCATCGTGACCGACATGCCCGAATGGTCAGATATGGAATTCATGATCAGGGACTGGGTGAACTGGACCTGGCTGTCAGGAGACCATATTGTTGAACAGCACATCCACAATCTTGATGTGATCAACTGGTTTGCCGGAAAATTCCCGGAGAGTGCAGTTGGTTTCGGATCCAGGCAAAGAAGGCCAACCGGAGACCAGTATGATAATTTTTCTGTAGATTTCATTTACGAAGATGAGGTTCACATGCATAGTATGTGCCGACAGATCAATGGTTGTGAGGATAATGTATCTGAGTATATACGTGGTACAGAAGGTTATACAAACTGTCAAGAATACCATCTGGAACACTGATGGTACAGAACAGTATAAATATGAATATCCACTGGACGAGTCAGGAGAGCCGATGAAGAATGTAAAAGTCAGTCCATATGACCAGGAGCATATAGACCTGATCACGGCCATCCGGACCGGTGAGTATGTAAACGAGGCAGAATTCACAGCCAAGTCAAACCTCACTGCCATTATGGGCCGTATTTCAGCCTATACAGGAAAGAAAGTTACCTGGGATGAGATGATGAGTTCAGACCTGAAAATCGGACCGGAGACAATTGGCCATGGGACCGGTCGACATGGAAGCCATCATACCAATACCTGGAGAAGCCCCTGTCGAGGAGTAGGCTTTTTACAGACTGGATCTTAAGGGCTGCAGGAAAAATCAGTCTGCAGCAAAATTATCTACAGCAGCATAGGCTTCAATGAGGGCCACTTCGCCCTCTTTGCCTGGCTGTGAATTGCCATGCTCCATGCCGACGATGCCGGTGAATCCCTTGTCATGGATGTGTTTGAAGACATTCAGGTAATTGATCTCTCCGGTGGTCGGCTCCTTGCGACCGGGATTATCACCCACCTGGAAGTATCCGATCTCTTCCCAGGCCAGGTCAATATTGGGGATCAGGTTCCCTTCATGGATCTGCTGATGGTAGAGGTCATCAAGTATCTTGCAGGAGGGACTCCCGACAGCCTGGCAAATCTGGTAGGCCTGGGGTATTTTGTTAAGGAAGAGTCCCGGGTGGTCCCTGAAATTCAAAGGTTCAAGTACCATGGTCAGGTCGTGTGGTTCAAGTATCTCACTGGCCTGTTTCAAGGCATCTATCACATTCCTTGTCTGGTAACCCATGTCTTTTTGCAGGTCCACATGTCCGGGGACAACCGTCATCCATCTGGCATTGACCCGTTTGGCAACATCAACAGATTCCTTGATCTGCGATAGGAAACTTTGCTAATTTATCCGGATCTCCGGTGGTCAGGGTTGACTCCTTCCAATCAATGCTATGTGCCACAAAAACACCCATTTCCATGCCCAGATTGGCCATCTTGCTGGCAATTTTTTCCTGCATTGCTATTTCTCTCCTTTTCATGCCATTGTCTTCCATGGCTGTAAATCCTGCATCAGCCATAAACTGGATCTGGTCCAGCAGATCTTCCCCGGCATGATGCTTGAACATCCCAAAGTGAGGAGCATATTTAAGTTTGAAATTTTGTTTGGGTGGAAGTGCCCGGGATGCGTGCTTTTTGATGTGGATGCCCATGCAGCTGAGCCGGTTAACAATGCAGCTGTTGAAACAGTGCCATGCTGGATGAATGATCTTCTTTTCATATACGATGGTTTAGAATTATTTACATGATGATAACACATGGAAAGTTAATTATTTGAAATATATTCTCCTGTCTGGCGATTGACTTATTTTCAAAAAGCGGTGAGTAAGTAAGATAAATTGATTATTTTCACCTGATGATTGAAATGATCGCGGAATATAACCTTACTATCCACGCAATGGCTGATCGTGCTGCTTTGTGCCATGTTGGTGGGAATGGCCAAAACTGGACTTACAGGTGTTGGACTTATGGTTGTACCTTTGCTGGCCTCCGTTTTTGGAGGCCGTACTTCAGTGGGACTGCTTTTACCCATCCTGATTTTTGCGGATGTATTTGCAGTGAGTTATTATAATCGCCATGCTGAATGGAAGCATATTTTAAGACTGCTTCCCTGGGCACTGATTGGAATTACTGTGGGAGTGCTGATCGGGCAGATTATTTCTGATGTCGTTTTTATTCGATTGCTTGCCACGGTAGTTATTATTGGGATAGTACTGATGATCTGGCAGGATTTACGAAAGAATGTAAAAGTGCCGGATTATTGGTGGTTTTCCATGGGACTCGGACTGTTGGGGGGATTTATCACCATGATAGGAAATGCGGCCGGTCCGATAATGGCACTTTACCTGCTTTCCATGAGGCTTCCCAAGAATATCTTTATTGGTACAGGTGCCTGGTTACTATTTATTATAAATGTGATTAAAGTCCCAATTCATATAGGTATCTGGAAAACCATTACGGTGCAGTCCTTATTATTTGATGTACTCATGATCCCGGCCATTGCATTGGGTGCATTGCTGGGGATATGGCTGGTGAAATTTTTTCCGGAAAGGGCCTACAGGATATTCATTATTGTCACAACCCTGTTTTCTGCTTTCGTGCTTTTTTAAGTCGGGAAGGTCCTACTGGGCAATCAATTCATTGACTGCTGAAACCAGTTCTTTTTGTTTGAAAGGCTTTTGAAAAACCCTTGAAGCCCCGAAATGTGTGGCACATTCCAGATAACTTTCCGGGGAGATCCTGCCCCCACCCGAAATGGCAATGATCTTCAGGTCAGGACGTTGTTTTTTCATCTCCAGGATGATCTCAAGACCTTCCTTGTCCGGCATAATAATATCCGTTATGACAAGATCGGCTGAATCTTTTTCAAATAGATCCATACCTTCTTTACCATTGGAAGCCAGGTCTACTTCATAACCAGCTTTCTCCAGCATTTTTTTCAGCATCAGGAGGATGTAGGGTTCATCGTCTATGATCAATACTTTTCTCATGACTATGCTGTTTTAGTTGCTTTTAAATCCAGGACGTTTCTGATAGTCTTGCTGAATTCGCTCAAGATCAAAGGTTTCATTATGACTTCAGCAATATCGTATTCACTGATTGAATCTTCCTTTATTGAATCCTCGTAACCGGTGATCAGGATTACCTTCAGGTCAGGCCTGATTTTTTTTGCTCTTTTAACGAGATCCGTCCCCAGCATTTTGGGCATATTCTGATCAGTGACAAGAAGGTCATACTTTTTCTTATTGGTCTGTATTTCATGTAAAGCAGAAAATCCGTCGGTACGAATGTCAACTGTATATCCCAGGCTTTCCAGCATTTTCTTTGCCCATGTAGGTGATTTCCTTCTCATCATCAACAAAAAGTATATTTTCAGATCCTTTCCTGGTTTTTTCAATAACCTGACTGTCTTCAAAACCATGAGCACTATGCTGGGGTAAATAGATCATAAATATTGTGCCTTTACCCGGCTCACTCTGCACCTGGATAGCTCCATTATAATTATTAACAATACCATGAACTACAGATAAGCCAAGTCCGGATCCCGAGCCTACCTCCTTATTGGTGAAGAAGGGCTCAAATATCCTGTCAATGGTCTGTTTGTCCATGCCGATACCGGTATCAGATATGGTAAGCCTCACGTAATTCCCCTTTTTAACATTGGCGCTGGCCTTGATCTTTTTTGGGTTCAGTTCCAGTGCATCAAGTTTTACTTCCAGGATTCCCCCTTGTTCACCATAGCATGTAGTGAGTTGGTACATAGATTCATGATGATCTGATGCATCTGGGTTGCATCTGCCAGGATGGTTCCGCAATCAGTATCCAGGTACTGCCTGATCTCAATGTTTGAAGGAAAGGATGCCCTGATCAGGTTCATTACCTCCTTCACAACCTGGTGAAGATGCAATGGTTTCTTATCAAAATCCACCTGCCGGCTGAATGTTAATATTTGCTGTACAAGGTCCTTTCCCCGGAGGGCAGCATTGTTGATCTGTTCCACATCATATTTCAAGGTGCTTTCATCGGATAGTTCTTCAAGTGCCATTTCTGTATATCCCAGAATAGGGGTCAGGATATTATTAAAATCATGTGCGATGCCCCCTGCCAGGGTTCCGATGGTTTCCATTTTCTGAAGCTGCAACAGATGTGATTCAAGTTTGGTCTTCTCCTTCTGATGATGTTTCCGAACCTCAATTTCTTTTTTCAGGTCCTTATTGGCTACAGTCAATTGTTTGGTTCGCTCTTCAACTCTCTTCTCCAGTGCATTATTGGCAGCCTGTACTTTCTTCTGCTCTGTCTGAAGCAATTTTCTCATATGGAAATCCCTTCGTGCTGAATGTTCCATGAAATAACTGATGAACATTCCTATCACATTGGCGGAAACAAAGAAATAATTGTTATTGATAAGGATCTCAAAAGGGGTGTCTGACATTGCCATGGCAGCGATCTCATAGGATGCTACAATGGACCAGCCGGCAATGGAGGCATAAACAAACCTTGCCCTGATAAATGTATAGCCGAAAATGAATATCAGTATGAGCCCTGCATAATAGGAATAGTCGTTTGCCATGTTGGCTGCAAAAACACTCATAATGATGATTCCCAGACCGGTCAGGTACATGATCCCGGCCAGGATAACCTGCATATACTTTTTAAAAACGGAAGAAAGGGAAAACAGGATAACTGCAATAAGCACCGGTGTGACTATTCCGAAACGGATGAACCAGAATAGATGTTTTAGTTCCGGGAATATCAGGGCATCAAGAACCGCAAAAATACCATAGAAGAAAATAGCCAGTACAAGTGAAAACCTCATTGGCCCGATGGAGCGGGTAAAATAATCATCCAGGAACTCCTTTTCCATTCCCTGCAGGTCCCCGCTGAATTTTAATGTCAGGGGTTTTACCCGCCAATCCTTATGGGTTTCAGAATGAAACCCTAATAAATTGATCGTTGATTTTTCAAACAATCGCATGGCATTTATTCATTTAAGTCCATATCAGCCCGAACCATTGATGGCGTTTTTAATCCTCATAAACAGGTTGATCCCTAATTCCTCCTCCTCAATAATAACCTGGTCTTCATTTACTTTTGCCTCCGCAGCCATCCTGATCAGATCATACCTGGAACGGTGATTCAAATACCAGTCTGACAAGACTTCCATAAGTCTTTTGGTTGGATTAAGATGTGAGAAATTCCCAATGATAAATTCGCCATTCTCAGCCAGGTTTTTATTGTATTTATTGATCAGATAAATAAAATGTTTCTCCTTAAAATAATCGAACAGGCCTGCACTCCAGATCAGGTCATAGTATTTATAGGGTTTATAGCGCAAAACATTGATCCTGAAATATTCAATGCTGCCATTGGATGAATCATTCTGAGCCTTTGCAAAATCAATGGCATTCTGATCAAAATCCAATAGATTGAACCATATCTTGCTGTCTGGATTTTCAGTCATGTACTGTTTCACATCTGTTGCAGGTCCGCATCCAAGGATTAGTACATTGATTTCCTTAGCATCACTTTCCTCAAGACGCCTGCAACTTTTCAGAAAGAAATCTTTCCTGTTTCTGACTGCCTGGGCAGCCGGCTGGTCCAGGAAAAAATCATCCCAGGATTTAAATTTGGGATCCGGATTTGCTTTTCGTTTATAAATATTATGGATGAGATGAAAATCTCCCGGGTATCCGTAAGGCTTAACAAATCCATGCCCGATTAGCGTGTTTTCGTTAAGGGAAGGCTTAATAATTTGCCTGAATGGTTCAACCTGATCTGGTTTGAGATGGTTAACTATATCTGTGAATGCTTGATATTCGTGAGGTTCAGGTCCTCCTTTTTCAACAAGTTCAATAGGAATTTTATCGTCTCTTTCTGTAATTGAGAATGGGTGTCCGTTGAGATCATGAAAGTGAGAAAATAAGGTTTAGTATAATTTGTTTAATAACATGCAATTTCCCAGCAATGAATCATTTATTAATCAGCTATATACAATAAAGTATATAACTGAATATTATTGCTGGTAAGCATTTATACGAAAAGACAATGGTATAGTTCATGGTGTCGCAGGTGGATGATTTAGATCATCAAAAAAAAGGCTGTTAACACATTTAGGTTAACAGCCTTAGATATATTTTTGGATAGGGTTCTTATTCGTTCTTTGGCTCTTTGTTATTTTCTTTCTCTTTCTCCTCAGGCTTTGTATCCTGCTTTTTAGCTTTGGCAGGTTCAGCTTTTTTTGCTGCAGTTTTAGGTTTTTCGTCCTTCGCAGCATCTGTTTTTTTCCTGGCAGCAGCGGTTTTTGGTGCTGGTTTTTTCACCACTTTGGCTTTCGTCTCAGCTTTTGGCTTTTCTGCGGGTTTTCTCAACCGGTTTTTCTTCCTTGACTTCTTTGGTTTCTTCTTTAGCCTTGGGTGTAACCTTTTTTGCTGCTGGCTTTTTCTCTGCTGCACTACTTTTTCTTCAACATCTGGGTTTCAGCTTTGACCTCAACCTTCCTCACTTTCTCTCTGCCTTTACACTTCCTTTGCAGGTTCTTCAACTTTGGCCTCAACCTTTTCCTCAACTTTCTCCTCTGCTTTAACTACTTCCTTTGCAGGTTCTTCAACTTTGGCCTCAACCTTTTCCTCAACTTTGTCCTCTGCCTTTACTACTTCCTTTGCAGGTTCTTCAACTTTGCCTCAACCTTCTTTCAGGTTTCTCCTCTGACTTTCTACAGCAGTACTCTAGTTTTCTCTTCTACTTTTTCTGTGACTTCTGGGGTTTGCTCAACTAACCGGAGCTTCCTGAACTATTTCCTCTTTAACCTCGGTCTCTTTTTTCTGTTCAGCCCTGGCTTTTGGTTTGGTTTCTTTATTGGCTGTATCTTTCAACTGTGCCATTTCAGGTCCGGGTACTCCTCTGACATTTCTTTTTCTTGGTCTTGAAATACCATAAGATCCTCTGAATAATTTTCCCCTCCTTGTCTTGATGTCTCCTTTTCCCATAGGTTAGTTTATTTGTATTTACTGATCCTGCTGATTTATATTGAGTTGACAAAAATAAAAAAACTTTGACAGGAATGAAACATATGGCTATATTTGTCCACCGAAAAATCACCTTTATACGTATACACGCCTGCATACACACTCACATTCACACCCACACCCATGCCTTCTTGGCTCCATAGTTCAAGGGATAGAACAAAAGTTTCCTAAACTTTAGATCCAGGTTCGAGTCCTGGTGGAGCTACAAATCTAATTATAATGCTCTAGAAATGAATATATTCTGGAGCATTATTATTTAATAAATTATCTCGTAACTCTATCTTAAACCAATTTAGCAATAGCCTGATCGTAGATCGTAAGTCGATTGCTATAAATGGCTTTATTTAACTGGGTAAATGTTTCAGACAATTCCAAGGACTGAAGCCAGTGCTGTGGCTAATCCCAGGAAGCTTAAAAAGCCCACAATGTCAGTTACTGTAGTTAATATAATAGATGAGGATGAAGCAGGATCCTGCCCCAGAGATTGCAAAATCATAGGTATAATTGCACCTGAAAGACCGGCAATGGCCATGGACAATACCATGGAAATTCCGATCACCACAGAAAGACCGAATGAAGAAGCCCAGAAAAATACGATTATCGATGTGGTTATGGCCACTGCTATTCCATTGATAATACCTACCATGATCTCTTTTCTGGCAACAACAAACCACTGGCTGATACCTATTTCCCTTAATGCCAGCCCTCTCATGGTTACGGCCAGCGCCTGTGAACCGGTATTCCCGGATTGGCCGGCCACAACCGGCAGGAAAACTGCCAGTACAGTAATTCTGGAAATGGTATCTTCAAATATGGCAACTACTGATGCTGCCAGAAATGCTGTGGCAAGGTTTATCTGAAGCCATGGTAAACGTTTCCGGACAGCAAAGGATACTTTGGAAAGAGCTCTTTCCTCTCGACCGGCACCGAATATTGCCTGTACGGATTCAGTTACATCCGTTTTGGCTGCATCAAAAAGTGTGTCATTGCGGATCACTCCCAATAAATGGTTGTTAATATCCACAACCGGCAGGTTAATAAGCTTTTTTTCTTCAATTAGCTGAACAACCTCATCCCTGGGTGCAAGAGCATTAATACTTACCGGCGGTCTTTCAACAAGATCCATTAATTGTGCTTTGGTATCTGAGACTGCTATATTCTGAAGAGGAACCACGTCTGTGAGATGGCCTTCATCATCCACAAGGAAAACCTGATAGATCCTACGGTCTTTAAGGGTGCGTATCCTCTTCAATGCTTCCTTTACTGTTGTTTTGGGTTTGAAGGTGGTCACGCGAGCATCCATCATAAAAGCAGCACATTCTGAAGGATAGCTTATCAATTCTCTGATCTGCCTGGTTTTCCCGCTGGACAAAAGTCCCAATCGCTGCTGGATATTATCGGGCTGAAAACGTGAGATAAGGCGAGCGGCCAGAAATATATTAAGATCTTCTATCAGTTCCTTGAATTTTTTGGGTTCAACGGCTTCCAGGATATCAGCCGCATTGTCAGGATTCATTTTTGATAGAATGGCAGCGGAGATCTCGGCAGGTTGATTATTCAAATATTCAAGTATTTTCCCATCAGAGAATGAAGAAAGGACGCTTGCAGCATCCAGGGGAAATTTATTAAAATATGTATCTATTAAATGATTCTGTACCTCGTGTTCAGCCATGATTTATTGGTTTTAATCTTTTGATGATGCTGATTTTATATCTGTTGCACTTTTAAGCAGGCCTGCCAGTCCGATCTGGTAAAGTTCACCCAGGGCACTGATTGCTGTCTGGCCCAGGTTTTCTTTCCTTTTGTCGGAATCAACCAGGATGGATCGAATGGTCTCCAACCTGATGGATCCCAGGAATACCGATGTTTTGTCTACAACGGGCAGTGCGTAATAATCCATCCATTCCTGGTGGTTTAAAATTGATTGGACAGGTGTTTCAGGAGGAATGGTGATGATCTTGCTATTCATGATTAACCTGATCTCATTTCCAGGATCCGCGGCAATCAGATCTGATAAACTGATAACGCCGGCTAATCTTCTGTCTGATGTCAATACAAAGAGATCAGGGGAAATCTTTTTTTTATGCCTTTTGGCTTCTGCCAACGCTTCCTTTACAGTCATCCTATCTGATAGCGTTAAAACCGCAGGATCCATATGTGATCCTACCGAGTTCTCAAAGTATTTTAGCAGTCGCCTTATAAATGTTGATTTTTCTGCGGATAATGTATTTAGTATTTTTTCTGCCAGATCTTCATTCATCATTCTGATCGAAAACGCTGTATAGTGCATTTCCATAGATTCAAATAGTTGAACTACTTTCTCCTGCTGCATTAATTCATAAACCGTTGACATTAAGTGAGGATTCATCAGTGGAATTAACTTCCAGTGATAACTCATCAGGAAATATCATTAAAAAAAGCTGCCAGTTTATCCGGTTCTATGTTTTCCAGTGCGCGCGCAGCCTCGTTCCCATATTCCTTAATGAATTGTTTAATAATGATCACATCTGTATCCATGGATTACTTTTTCTCGATTAAAATGGAGTTTTGTTCACTGAAATCTTTGGCTGGAATAGTAACTTGCCCTGATTCTGTTTCCAGGACAACTGAATTTGAAGTAATTTTAATGATCCTTCCTTCAAATTCTCCTATCCTGATAATATTGCCCTCGGAATAGGTTCGGGAAATATAATAGGAGGCCAGTATATTACTGACTGAAGTCCTGGCGCCTAATCCGAAAGCCAGGGCTGCTGCGAATAACAGGATGGCCAGCAAAATGTACAGGAGGTGGGTAAGGAAAGTGATATCGACACCGATCTGGTCTATGGCAATGATTATGGTGATTACCAAAATGACATACCTTGTAACTTTGCCCAGGGTCTGGCTGTTTGATATGCCTGCTTTAAAAGATGCGTTTTTAATCAGATCGGAAACCAGGCGGCTGAAGATGATCCCGAAAAAAACAATTACAATACCAGCCAGTATATTGGGCAGATATTCACCCAGACCGGCAAGCCAGGAGGTAATCACCGGGAGACCTAAGATCTCCGTAAAGAGGGTGACAAAAAAGAAGATTATGATCCAGAAAAATGCCCTGGCAATGAAAGTTTTTGAACTGTTGAGATTTACCTGCAGGAGCCGGTTCTTCAGATTATTATTAATGATCCTGTCCAGATATCCCATGAACCGTCTGACCAGAGATTGGACAATCCGGGCAATGAGATATCCAATGAGAAGAACCAGCAGGCCCATGATCAATTTTGGAACTAACTGTATCAGGAAGTCCCAGATGACCGATGTCATCCCTCTAAATTCTTCGACGAGTTGTTGGTAGTTCATATAGATTATGTTTTCAATTATTTAAATATATAGATAATATAAATTTTTCATATTATATCCCTTTTAGTAATCTGCCAAAAATATCAGCTCCTGTAAAAATGCGTTTGTTTTTGCTGCCCCATAACAGGACAATGTCCTTTTCAATGGGATCATCTGAATCAATATCAATTTTATGTTTAAGTCCTTTGATAATTTCACCTAAATTAGAATCTTCTTCTCTTATTATAAGTGGTACATGGCAGTATTTTTCAATTCCTTCACATTCATCGCAGAATAACGCTGAACGTATAAATCCATCTGAATCAAGTGCCAATTTAGGTTCACCTCTTTCATTCGTGAATACGACCCATTTCTCTCCAGACCTGTTTACCTGTTGAATAAAAGCATCATCTGCATTTGTGTCATAAGAGGGGAAAACGATATTGCCCATATTGGTATTTAAGCTGATTATACTGTCGGGATTTATTTCTTCACCTTCCTGAGTGGCTTTAATATCATCCAATGAGAAGAAATTAATGGCTCCGGTTCCTTCAATATGATCAATTTCACTTGTGGATCCTTCTATATGTTTTTGAATGAATAATTTTAAGTTTTTCTCTGCAAAGAATTGGACAGATTCCTTTCCAAGCCAGGCATCAAGCAACATGGCAGTAGGTTTGGCAACGGGGTACAGGACAAACTGATAGAATCTGAGGACAGGCGCCAGTAAGGAGGCCATTTTCAGCGCATTTCTTGAAAAATATGCCTGCGGAACGATTTCCCCAAATAATGTAATCAATCCTGTTGAAAATGCAAATGAAACCAGTCCGGCCATTACGGAATCGGATAATAAAGTCAACAATACGTTTATTCCGACATTTCCCCATAAGATGGTAGTTAACAGGAAATTAGAATCCTTTCGCATCCTTAAAACCTTTCTGGCTCCGCTTTTTGGTGATGCTTCTGCTTCTATTTCAAGCCGCAAGCGGGTCAGGCTAAAAAAAGCAAGGTTGAGTCCGGAAAACATGGCTGATTGAGTTATACAGACTACAATTCCTATCCATATGTAATAATTATCCATGGTATAATCAATTATATCGGGTAGTTTTAACCAGTTATGGACATCACAACTTCAATGCTCACTTTTTTGGGAATAAGAATTGAAAATACAGTACTTAACATCAGTATGCTTAAAATGACATACAGAGAGTACACCGGTTTGTAACCGATATGAACCAGCCACTCATGGGCGATCAGCTTCATACCGACAAAAACCAGCAAGCAGGGAAACTCCTGTTTTTAAAAGGTAAAACTTTTCCACCACCTGGACAAGTAGAAAAAATAGGGACCGTAGTCCGAGAATGGCAAAAATGTTAGAGAAAAATACGATATATGGGTCACGGGTCACCGCGAAAATGGCAGGGATGGAATCCATGGCAAAGATCAGATCTGAAACCTCTATCAGTACAATGACTATGAAAAGGGGAGTGATATAAACCACAACATCATCTATAAAGAAAAAACGGTTACCCACATACCGTGGGAAAACATTAAATCTTTTCGATAGAAACTTCACCACAGGGTGATCCTGGGGCTCAATGCGGATTTCCTTGTTCCGGTCCACATACATTTTAACTCCGACATACAGCAGGTAGGCACCAAAAAAATAAAGTAACCATTCAAATCTGATAATAAGGGCCACCCCGGCGAAAATAAAGATAAACCGCATAATGATCGCGCCCAGTATTCCCCAGAAAAGGACCTGTTTGTATGCTACTTTTCTTACCGAGAATGCTCTGAGTATTGCCATAATAACAAACAGGTTATCGACCGACAAGGATTTCTCAATCAGGTAACCCGATAAATAGTTAGTTGCGATGGTTTTTCTGAATATTTCCAAACTGCTTGCATAACTATCAGGATCCTGAGTGAGATAGGGGTAGAACTTATCCAGGACCTGGTCCAGTTCTTCATCTGTTCCAATTCCATGAACATACTCGCCAAAAAACCTTAGAAATACAGCAAATCCAAGGGCCAGCAGAATCCATATGCATGTCCAAATAGTCGCTTCATTGAGTGATACCACGTGACTTTTTCTGCCAATGACCAGCAGGTCCAGCATCAAAACTCCAAGGATTAGAGTCATGAAAAGTATGAAAAAAAGAATATTACCAGACATATTACGGTTCTATTAGAATATGTTAAATGGACTGGCCGGGATCGTTACCCTGCGGATCCCAATCTGCCACACCAGCAGACACGATGAATTTCATCACTTCACCAGGATTGATATCAATCGGTCGTACCAGTTCTTTCGGGACGATGAACAGTTCTCCGGAAAAGTTGTATGAATGGGGAAAATAGACAGCTACTTTTTCCTTTTCATCGATAATGGATAGGTCATCTTCTGTCAGGAAGCCCAGTTTTTCAAGATTTGATATTGGATTCACAAGCACCAGTACCGGCCTGTTAAACTTCCGCTCTTTCCCTACAAAGGCTGAAAAAAGATCATTGAAGGCAGAAAAAATCACCTTCAACAGGGGAACCCTCCCCAACAACCGCTTGAAAAATAATTTGAACGGGCGCGCAATGATGGTCTGCCCAATCAGTCCAATCAAAATGAGCAAAATGACGATTATCACAAGACCAAGTCCGGGTATATATACATCCAGAAGATCCTTCAGCCTTTCCTTTAGCAAGCTGTCAACAAAGGTAAATGCCAGGTAGATGATGTAGGCAGTAATCCCGATGGGAGCAATGTATAGAATGCCCTGCAAAAAATAATTAATCAGTTTTTTCATAAGCTTGAATTTATCTGGGCCTGGATTTGAACAGTTTGGGTCTTTTTTGCGGGGGTAAATATTCCGGATCACGGACAAAACGCATATCTTCAATAGTATAGAATGCATTTGGATTATATTGCTTCACGAGTGCAACCACCTCTTTAATCACCTTCCTCCTGAGGATCAGGAAAAGAATTCCCACCTGCCCATCCCTGCCCTGACCAATTAAGGTTGTTACGGTATAGCCCCTTTGATGCAGGGCCTGGATTAGTTCATCAGCAGAAGCGCGTGTAATGATTCGCAACAGTTCGTAACCCAGAGCTATTTTCTCTTCAATCCGCATTCCTACATAGTTACCTACACCAAATCCTGCAGCATAACCCAGATATGTGAACCAGTTATCCAGGTTTTCCATGATCCTTGTAATCGTGATGATCCAGATTAATATTTGGAAAAAACCAATATATGGGGCGAATCTCCTATATCCTTTGGAAATCATGATTACCCGGATGGTGTCTAGAGACACATCGACAATACGAGCCATAAATATTAATAAGGGAAGTATGATATAGTCAAAATAGATAGGATTCATCTTGAAATGTTCGTTTCAGTTTACTAAATTCGGTGTACACAGATAATTGAATAAAAACTCTATTTGTATATATAATAATAAAGGATTTGTAATTCTTGGATAATATCAGTCTTCCCCAGAATTAGTTAGGAGAATGTAAAAAATACCCCTGCATATTTGATACAGGGGCATGAATCGATCATGAAACATCGTTATTTTAAGTAGCGTCGTCTATTGCTTATCTAGATGCTTTTTAATGAGCTGTGCAGCCCACTCTTTTCCTCCAAGTCCAAATGCAAGTCCTAATGCCAGGCATATTGCTCCAAAGAATAAAATGAAGGCATAGGTCACGATTGATCCGGCAATATTCAGTTGCCCGAGAATAATAAAAACAGTAAAGATGATAATCGCATAGTTGGCAATCATACCAATCATTGAGGCTGTTTTGTCCTCCATGTTTTTCAGCGAAGTAACCAGGACTTGTGAAACCAGCTTGGCAAAATAAATGCCGATGACGAGTATCAGAATGGCCACAATGATATTTGGAATGTAAAGCATAATCTGATTAAAAAGTGTACTGGCTGCCGTAAGCTTCAGACTATTTAATGTGGCAAGGATTACGACCAGCATGATTATCCAGTAAATCAGGGTGCCGATGATATCTATGGAAGAAACTTTTACCCCACCCTTCTCAAGGAATTTTTCAATTCCCGATTTTTCGGTCAGGTAATTGAACCTGACCAGTTGAAGTCCTTTGATGCTGAGTCGTTTAACGATCCGTGCAATGATCCAGCCAATCAGAAGGATCAATAATGCGCCAATTATCTGCGGCAGGGCCACGGCAATTTCATTCAAAAACTGCTGTGAGCTTTCCCAAAAAAGATTCAATTGCTCTTTCATAATAAGTTTTAATGGTTAATCTATTGGTGAGATATCAATATTTAGACATCCAGGAATCATTAGGTCACATTTTAATTGCTGAAATTATGATGAATGCAGCTTAGAGAGTGGCCATTTCATCATTATCGAAATTCCTGCGGTAGTAGGTCATATACTGAACCTTTCTTTCCATGGCATCAAGAACTGCAGTGCTAAAGTTTACTTTCTCAAACATCTGTGCGCTTCCCAATCCACCTGGACTGAAAACATTGATCTCCATAAGTTTATCTCCAACAATATCGAGCCCTACCAGGAACATACCATCCTGAACCAGCTTGGGTCGGACAATTTCTGCCAGTTGAAGATGCTGATTTGTAATTTCAGCGGCACGCAATTTCCCTCCTGCATGAATATTGCTGCGCATATCATCACCCGTTCTCACCCTTCTGAATGCCGCATATTTTCCCTTGTAACGCAAAGGGGCTCCATTCATCATGAAGAGGCGGGTATCGCCGTCCTGGGCTGCAGGTAAATATTCCTGTGCAATGATATAGCCGTCCCTCTGCAATGCCTCTACAATCTGGTTGAGGTTTGATTTATCCTCAGGTCTCAGCAGGAAGACACCTGATCCTCCGGAACCCTGCAGTGGTTTAAGCACCACATGACCTCCATGTTCCTTGGCAAAGTGCTTAATATCGTTAAGATCGCGGGTTATCATGGTCTGGGGGCGCACTTCCTCCGGGAAAAGCTGAAAATACATTTTATTTACTGCTTTGGCCAGTCCATTCGGATCGTTAAGCACAATTACACCATGCCTCATGGCAATCCTCCCGAAATTGATTCCCGAAATTCCAGCCCACGAACGTGAACCAACCTCATTAGCCGGGTCGCTTCTGAGCATCAGGATATCAAGATCATCAACAGTAATTCGTTCCATTAAATGTGTCTTACTCTGCAGGGCCTTCAGATAGGTTTCGGTCGTTTTATAGGTTTTTTTTGGTACTGAATAGGCCCTGGCCTTTATGTTTTCGTCCGGGTCATACGCAAAATCTCCCAATCCCATTACCCATACTTCATGTCCCCGGTTAACAGCCCACATGCCAAGGCGGGTTGTAGTATAACCGGCCTGTTCTGTATTTACGTCGTTTACAACAAATCCAATTTTCATAATGTTAAGTTTTTAAATTAATTTATATATGAGTTTTCCGTTTTTCAAGTCATTCAGCCTGGAGATCGATTGGGGAGAATCTATATATCTTGGCTTAAGTAAACTGGGTTTCAGAATTTTGCGAAGCTGCAGCTCGTTAATGATGGGAACATCTTCAATGGAGATTTTTCCTATTAGCAGAGGAGATAATTTTCCTCCATTTCTGAGGTAACTAACAAGACTTACCAATCCCCTTAAATAAACAGCATCCTTTGTGAATCCTCCGCTCCGGTAAATCCTTGAGGTTATGACATAGGCTGTTCTTTCAGAGAAGCCCAGCCTATCGTTCAATCCTTTGAATGTTTCTATAAAGGTAGCACCGTCTATCAGCATCTGTGCAGCCTGCACCCTGCCAGCAAGCAAGCGAAGCCTCGGGGGACTCAATCCTCCGACCAGGTATTCGGAAAGTACTGCTAGACCTTCCTGCAATTCATCGCAGCCTGAAAGACCACCGTACAATTGTTGAAAGGGCTGGTCCTTGCCATTGATATATGTCAGCACATGTGTACCAACTTCATGCTGTATTAAGGCCTCTGCTCTTGATTCGGGGATTTTCACTCTTTTTCCGATAAGCAGGTTCCCGCTTGATACCATCAATCCGGTGATATCATCCCGGATGATAACTTTACTTTTTATTCCCGGGTCAATTCCACGATAATAGTTTATCTCCTCCCTGGCGAGAGCGGCAAATGCACTGGCATTTATTTTACGGCTTCCACTGATTTCGTGACTTTTGGGTGAGATTTGCTGTAAGATCCTATCTGCAAGGCCAGAAATCTTATCATCAATTTCACCATAAAGTTGCATGCTGCCATAGAAAAAATTCCTTGTATACCTGTCCCTGAGCATAGATAACTTCATTTCCAATTCAACAAGTTTTTTATGAAAAATAGATGCCAGGGCAGGATCCTCTATTCGGTCAAAGGGTATAGAATAGAGCCTCCTTTTAAGTACAGAAGGATCTACCGGGATAGGACGGTAATAAAAGACAGGTTCGCATTCGAATTGGCAAGATTTAAATTTGTTCCAGGACTGTTCAATATTTACAGGGGTTACCGACAGGAGGAAATCCAGTTCATTGCTGATGGAAGCCAGCTTCTGATCTACCTCCCAGACAGCTTTTACTACCGCCCTTCTGCCTAAGGATTTATAATTTGCCGGGCGAACTGTCGTACGTTTATGAGAGAATTCATATGCAGCTTGCTTTAAAGCCCTTGATACTCCACGGTGTATTTTTTTAAGGACAAGAGGATATATTTCGTTAGTACCCGGATCCCTGTAAATCGGAGATACCTCCAAACCGATCAGGAAACAATTGAATTTATTAAGATCCCGGGTCGGTAGGATTGATGATAAACCTTCAGGCCATTGCCTGTTTGCATAGACGGTTGCTACTTCCCCTTTTTTCTTTGAGACAGTGATACGCGTCAGGGCTTTTTTCAAAGATTCAACCGTTTCAGCCGGGATCCGGTTAGGAGAAGTAAAAATACGAAATGAAGGAGCCGCTCTTCCAACTTCCGGATCAATAATGGAAACGGTTGATTCTTTTGACCATATCTCTATAATTAAAAATGCCCCCGGCATATTGGACAGGGTTTGGACAATAGCCTGTACCAGGGATGAAATACCCAATTTATGCCTGGGGGCGGAAGAGGCCAGGAGGTAGGATGCTTCTCCCTTAATCAGTTGATCAGTTCCCTGATCAGACTTTTTGAAAGGTCGGCGATAAACACAAATGAAGGGAAGTTTGCGATCTATATGAAGCCTTCCATGATCAGGAAGTGTCCTTCTAACTTGTTTGTTTTCAGAAAGCCTGTTACAAACATCCTCAATAAATTCCTGTGTGATCTCAGTATCAAGCTTGACAATCTCATTTGTCAGGTTAGAGGCCATTCTCTTCATGGAGTTTTCTTTCGTTTAGCCAGTTCGTCCAGGACCCCGGGCACAGTTGATTCCAGAGCTTTGCCGATGGCATGGATGATGGAATGGTCTGGCACACCCGTCCATTCATCCATAAAGAATTTTTTTACCTCGATTGACAGGCAGCATACAGATGCTTTGAAATGCTCATGTATCCATTTTGAGAAATAGCCCCCTTTAAACTTGATATTCTCCCTGACATCAAGATGCCTGTCGAGGAAATCATAGCTTCGAAGGTCCAATATAAACCTGTCGACCAAAGAACCCCAGTAATTCCGGTCCATGGTCCCAGTTCCTAAATTTATCTCTGGATTCAGGGCTGTATCCTCAGGTGGGGCATCCGGACCATTACGGCGGTGATTATAGGTATGCAAATCAAAAACTACCAGACCCCCAAACTTTTTTACCAGTTCTGTAATTGCAACATGGAAGTTCTGATATATCTCATTATACGTCTGTAAAGATTTTGCGACCATCGAGTCAGAAGGTTTGGTTTTCCACATTTCCAAACCCCAGGCATCGGCCGGCAATAGATAGACCGCTTTTTCAGGTGGCCTGTTCAGATCAAATTCGAAGCGGCTGTGATGTGCAACAATGCTGTTTTCACTGATGCCAGTCCAAATCCAGGTAAAAGGGTCCTCTTCCCTCAATTGATCGGATTCATTTAGGGCAAAGCGGCTATAAAGGTCTTTACTGATCAAATTACCATTATGTATGGCAGTTGCCAGCAGGGGGGTTGTCCCATCCAGTTTAATTGATATAAATTCATTCATTTTCATTTAGACGTACCCGCTTCAAAAAGTCACAAAACTTTGATTTATGGAAATCTGAATAACCCTCGAGGATGTATAATATACCAAAAAAATTCTATGATGCCTAAATGATGTCTTTTAATATATGTGACTTTTCTATAATGAGCAGGTCTTAATAATGCATTGTATCATTAATTGTATTAATCAAATTTGCCGTGAAAAAAAGACGTGTTACCAACCCCTCTGGCTTTAAGCATAGGGAAACCAGTAGAAAGGCCTCTAATTCCAATGAAGGTTATAAATCTGCGAAAAAGCCTTCAGTTGATAAGTGGGTCTGGCATGATGACGAGTTTTACTTCTATGATCTTGGATTTTGGAATTGACAGGCATCAGTAATGTTTGTCGCTGTAATGTTTATAATGAAAGTTTATGGAGGAAATTAATCCTTATTGGATTATCACGGGCGCATCTATTGTGGTAATTATCTCTTATTTTTTCAATTTAATTTCGAGAAGGACAAATTTCCCGAGCGTGTTGCTTCTGCTAATTCTTGGGATGCTAATAAAATCAGGTTTGAATATCGCTGGAGTTCCATCATTCAACCTGGATCCAGTTCTCGAATTATTGGGAATCATAGGTCTAATCATGATCGTACTTGAGGCCGCTCTGGATTTGAAATTCAGCAAAGAGAAGGCACCCCTGATTGTAAAAGCTCTTTTGCTTGCATTGCTATCGCTTACCACAAATATCCTGGTCATTACATTGCTCATGGATCAATACATTGACAGCGGTTTTTTGACTTCTATGATCTATGCCATCCCTCTTTCGATTGTCAGTAGTGCAATTATTATTCCCAGTGTTATAAACTTCAAAGAGGAACAGCGCGAATTTATGGTCTATGAGGCTACCTTTTCTGATATCCTTGGCATTTTATTTTTCTATTTCACAATTGAAAGCATACATTTTGAAAATGCAGGGGTCATGACCGTGTCCATCCTGAGTAATATATTCATAACAGTTATAGCTTCTTTCCTACTGAGCATTCTGTTGATTTTTTTATTTCAAAGGATCAAGACCCAGGTTAAGCTTTTTTTGCTTCTTTCAGTACTGATAGTACTTTTCTCCCTGGGGAAACTTCTACATCTATCTTCCCTGATCATTATCCTTGTTTTTGGATTAATGCTTGAAAATAAGGAAATGATTTTCAAACGATTTCCTGATAAATATGTAGTGGAAGAAGCGTTAAATCATATTCATATCAACTTCAAATTAATAACCCTTGAAACATCATTTATCATAAGAACATTCTTTTTTGTCATTTTTGGAATGACCATAACCCTGGCCTCTGTATTTGACATCGAGGTCATATTTCTAAGTGTGCTGATAACCGGCATTTTCATGGGACTTCGATATGTGTTGCTAAAAATCATACTCAGAAGAAGATTCCGCGAAATACTTTTTTTGATACCAAGAGGATTGATTACTATTTTGTTGTTTTACTCTATTCCTGCCGAGTATCAGAATCCAGCCTTTGATTCGGGAATATTGTTCCTGACAATACTGTTTACCTGTGTTATAATGACCATTTCATTGGTTCATCAAAAATGGCAGCACAGACTGAAGGTTATTCGAAAGGAGCATGTCTATGAAGTATATGGCCGATTCATTCCCGAGGAATATGTACCGGGTCATCCTGCCGACCATCCTGTTGATCAGAAGGATGTTGAAACCAAGGAGGGAGATAATGCAGGGCTATAGTCCTGGTTTATAACATATTATAAATGTTTATTTCTCAAATTGATCCAACCCAGGCCTATGGATTCTGGGGGAACCAGCACTCCATTTTCTATTTTTAGAAGGCCTTCAAAAGGATCATTGATGATATCGAGGTGGCCGTCCAGGTCTGCGTATTTGATATTCGGGCGGCTTAATGCGAAATGCAATCCCGCTGCGATTCCAAGGGCCGATTCATCCATGCAGCCTACCATGGCATGAATACCGGCAGCTTTAGCGACTGAATTGATATGCATCCCTTCCAGAATACCCCCAGTCTTCATGAGTTTAATATTAATCAGATCCGAGTATTGGCCCTTTGACAACTGAAAAACATCTTTCAGGGAAAGCAGACTTTCATCTGCCATAACAGGTATTGATGTATTTTTGGTAACCTGTGCCAGATGTTCAAGTTGATTTTTAGGTGTTGGCTGTTCAAACAGCTCAATACCTGTCTCAAGAGTGCCCTTGATAAACTTCATGGAGTCTTCAACGGTATATCCCTGATTTGCATCAAAACGAATTTTAATTTTTTTGCCAACGGTTTCACGTATTCGAGTGATCTTTTCAATATCTTCAGAAACATTGATCCCCCCTTTGATCTTCAGGATTTTAAATCCCCTTTTTACATGACTTTTTGCATAAGCCAGGGTTGCGCTGACCGGCATAATACCAATGGTTATGCTTGTTGGTATTGAACGTCTGTAACTGCCAAGAAACTTATAAAGCGGCACACCAGTTTTCTGGGACAGTATATCATGCAGAGCCATATCGACCATGGCAAGTGCTGATGGCATATCGGGGATTTCCTTTTTAAGGATGTCCATAATATAAGCATACCGAAAAACGTCTTCCCCTTTTATTAATGGTTCAATAGTATTGGTAAAACAATTCAATACATCTTCTGAAGATTCACCAGTAACACTTTTTACCGGTGCACCACAACCCCATCCATTATATCCATCCAGTGTTGATATATTAATAAAGACATTATCAAATTTGTCGACAGATTCGTAGGTGATGGAGTATGGCTCCCTCAATTTTAATGTTTTAACCTGGCATTGCGACTTTTTGATTTCCATCGGATTTAATATTTTCTTTGATACAAATCTTCCAGTTTACTTTTCTTAACTTCTTCAACAAATTTCACCAGGTGAGCGATCATAATTTCCCAGTATTTTTTACCCTTGGCACTGTCGGCTTTTGTCGGATCACCCATTATCCCGGATTCGGATATAATATTTGTCCGGACATACCATGCCACTCCTCTATCAGATGTATAATCAAGATAAGAACTTCCGAAATCCAGTGTCTCATTCACTGCCTTATCCATCTGGACAACCTCAGGCCTGATAGCCAGGGTAGTGCTGGTTTCTATCTCTCCTGCATGGATATCGTTTGGGGTTTCGAATAAACCAAATAAATCAGCATCGCTGGTTTCTCCGGATTCAACACAAACGAATATTCCTGTTTCCCGGTTTATCATCTGGGCCGCATAAAGTAGCGTTGGGGCATTATCTCCATGGCCATTTAAAATGATCAGTTTTTTTATCCCGTTTTTCGCCAGACTGATCCCAATATCATAAACCAGTGCCGATAGTGTATTGTTGCTTATACTGATCGTACCTTTAAAATCTTCATGATGGTAGGCAACTCCGTAGGGTAAACCTGGCAATACAAAGGGTTTTGGACTGCTGCATGCTTCCACGACCTTGTCGGCAAGGTAAACACTATCGAAATAATCAACATCCAGAGGTAAATGAGGACCATGTTGTTCAATAGAACCACACGGCAAGATTGCCGTATCAACATCCATGAGTTTTTCTTCAATCTCCTTCCAGGTATACGATTCCCAGCGGAAATCGGCTTTTGTTTTGTACTGGTTATTATTCACTCCTGTAACTTCAAACCGATAAGGATCTGACCTTGACAGCGCTGACTGGATATCAAAATCAATCCACTGTTTGTCCTGTCTTCTGACCGCGCCGTCAGCATATTTCAAATAAATTGGTACAAGCTCTTTCATTAATTTCGTCGGAATGAAATTCAGGTTGCTACGTTCTTTATCAAACCGCAATTTCATGATTTGGGGATGGGGTCTGGCAAGTCCGACAATTTTAGCGTTTTTATCTATTATATTCTTATATGTTAAGATGTACAAAAGGTGGGACGCATCAGATTCTAATTGTTTAATTCCTTTATTCCCAAGGTTCTTTATTGCATTGTCGATTTGTTCTCTGGAATAACCGCAGTGTTCGGCTGGAGCTGATAGGGCAGAGAGCATGGCAACAATCCTTCTGCATTTCTCACATTTTCCACAGGGATATGCACGACCTTCCCTGACATGTGCAGCGTGACATGAAATCTGATGCTGCTGAAGATCCGGGTACCGTTCAACCAGGATTTTCTGAATAAGCATCTCGGAAAGACTTCTAAGAATTGAGAATTGGAAAGTATTCCAGCCTTTTTTTATGTAATACCGGGTAAGGGCATTATCAAAATATTTACTCTGATCATATAAAGCCTGATAGTGTGTGATCCCCTGATGGTTGGATTTCATACTGGTATCGTACTCATTACCAATGATAATGTTTCCTGCTTTTTCCTTTATAGCAAGGGGTATAGCTCCAAAAAGAAATACGGCTACTGTCCATAACCTGATCGGATAGATATCGGCGCGTATTTTGATAAAATCTTCCCTGATAAAGGGCATATGCCGTAAAAACCAGTTAAATATCCGGTCACTGTTACACCATACTTTTTCAGTGTTAGGATTTACCCCTTTTAAGTGATTGTGCGCGTTCAGTGCAGTAAACCAATGACGGCCTGATTCATTGATAAAAACAGGATGGATATCTTTATCAACTTCTGCCAGTAATCCATAACTCAGCAAGCTGTCTTTTCCTCCACTGCTGAGTAAAACAAATCTATCCTTTACAGTATCCAGGTAAGCCCATTTAAGAACCTTATCAGAATAGCGTGAATTGATAAAGGATACTTTTGCTGCTGTATAACGATTGTGTTTTTCTGCTTTTATTTGATTATATGGGGCTTTTATATATTCATTTGGAAAAAGGAATTTATTTACAAAAATCTCTCTTGAAGTATTTTCAATCATATCCAGAATGAATCTCTTATCTGTATCATCATATAAACCATCGAAAATGATTTCCTCGCAAAACAGGCCATAGTTTATGGCAACCTGACTGAGCATCATGGATGCCAGGTTTACGAATCGTGCCGAGGTGCCAAAAACACTTTTCTGATAACTGTATATTAGCTCTTTCCATACAATCGTGTTGTCGGGCAGGGTTATTTCATACCTGGCCCTGACCCTATTTGCTTCAATAGTTACTGGTCCAACCTTCAGACAACTAAATACCTTCAGTGAATCTATTCCAGGGGAGCTCATATTGTTATTTCCGGTTTTAACAGGTCCACCAATTCTTCGGCCCCATTCTTTAGTACATCAAATGCTGGTATCCCGGTCTCTTTCAGGATCTTTTTACATTCCTGGCTGATTTCATTATTCTGCATTCCTTCATGGTTCAGTGTGATGGCTCGAACCTTTAATCCAGAAATAATCTCAATAGCCTGAATCTGGTGGTTTAGCGAATGAATATGATAACCGGGGAAACCATCATAGTCGATGCGCCTGGGAGCATGCTGAAGAATTACAAAGTCCGGCCTGCCTGCAGCCAGCAATTCAAACCCCCCTGGATATGCAGGATTTAACAAACTGCCCTGGCCTTCGAGAATCATTACGTCAGGATACTCATTTTCCCATGCCTCATAGATGATATTTTCAATTTCTCCTGATACAAAATCATTGACCAATGAATCCAGGATAATGCTGTAATTTGCTCCTTGAAGCCAGGAAGTCTGACCGGTCCCGATCATTTCAGTTTTATACCCTGCATTCCTGAACGCACTTACCATGATCCATGCAGTAGTGCGCTTGCCAACAGCTGAGTCCGTGCCCAGCAATGCTATTTTAAGACTGTCGACCTGCTCAATCTTGCCGCTGAAAAAATGCAATAGATGCCTGGGGGGCGGTTTCCGAATATCAATCAACATGCATTGATTTTCATTTGCCAGGGCAACAAGTTTTTTATTTTCCGTAAGGAAATCATGTAATCCACTGAAAACGTTTAATCCGGTTTTTAGAGCATCCTCCAAAACCGGAATGGCCGATTGAGGTAATCTGCCTCCATCTGGTGCCAGGCCTATGACGAAATTGAAGATCTCAACATTCTTTTTTTCAGCGAATTGCAATGCTTCCTCAAGGCTTGATACCATGGGGATATCATTGGCTTTCCCATCAAGGATCATCCCGGAATCCTGGCCTTTGTATTCCGTATCAATGATGCATTGGATGTTATATCTTTGGGAGAACCTGACAAGGCCGTGAGCTGTTTTACCATTTGGGGTATTGAATGAACCCTCACAATAAACGATGGCATTACCATTCTTATAAATCATTTTTATAAATTATTTTTTACCTGTTAATACAGCAACATATCTGTCGGGTTCCAGTTCTTCCCGCCTGTTAAGTTCAAGCATGGCAACTAATCCGGCAGTGGAAGCAGGGAGTACATGTAACCCTTCTTTGTCTTTTAATATCCTTGCAAGACGAATCATTTTTTGATCACTTATGTCATAGGCACCACCACCGGAATGCCGGATCGCAAACAGTGCTTCATCCCCATCAAAACTATGCCAGTTGATAAGCGGTTCATTTACACGGGTTTCTTTAATTTTATCGGGGATCAAATCCATGCATTTATCCAGCTGTTTATTTAACGAATATACGATTGCGTTTTTGTGTGATGCAGATGCTGCAATCATTTTAGGGATCCTTGACGTTTTACCGCGCTTATGAAGACTTACAAATCCCCTGTAGATTCCTGCCAGTAATGTTCCGTTTGATACCGGTACAGCCACCATTCTGGGTGCATCCCTGAGCACATCATAGATTTCGTATGCGATCTCAGCGTATGACTGGATCTGCAACGAAGTGTTTGTCCCACCAGGATTGGCATCATACCAATCATTTTTTCGTGCATGTTTAATAGAATACCGGACAGACTCTTCATATGTACCTTTGTGTCTGAAGACTATTGCCCCGTTTTCTTCCATCTCTTTAACCCGCTCGGTATGATAATTTTCGGGAATGTATATTATGCATGCCATACCGGCAAGCTGAGAGGCAAGGGATAAGGATGCACCATAATTACCACATGTGGCAAGGGTTATTGTATCAAATCCTCTTCGTAAGGCATCATGACATTGATAAAATGCGATCCGGTCTTTCTGTGTTCCCGTGGGGTTGTTTCCTTCAAATTTCAGATATAGTTGCCTGATCCCTTCCTCTCGTTCAAGGTTTCTTGCCCTGGTGAAAGCAGTATCACCTACCTCCAGATTGATTATATCTTCAAAGGATTCAACCCGGTCAACAAGAGATAGGTTTTTATCCTTAACCTGTTTACTCAGGACCTGAGTTTCTTTTAAAACATCAGATTTTCCGGGGATGGCCCCGTCCAGCAAGTGTATATCAGATTCCATGATTATTTTAACATAAAGAAATCGGATCAAGTGGTTTGGTCAGCAAGGCATCGTTTTGGCCAGTATCTTCCTGCTTTTCCATAGCAATACTAATTACAGGCAATTCAGATTGATTAATTATTTTATGTGCTGCAGAATCAGTAAACAGATCAGGGTATTGAGATTCCTGCTGGATCATATTTAATATTAAAGCAGCCCGGGTGGCATTAGCAAATGATATAATTTCGTGATGAACAGGATTTTTACTCTTAAGTAAGTTTGCTAAACAAATGACGCCATTATCAGTAAATACCTTTTTGATTTCATCCAGTCTATTTCTGAGATGAGCCTCAGAAGTTTTCCAACCCGAGCCTGCCAGCGCTAAAACATTTACATCTGTGTGGAGCAGCCGGGCCACCTCAATTGCTTTTAAAATTTTGGAATATACAGGCTTAGATAAGTCAAGCGGTACTAACATGTATCCGGTATTTATCTGTTTCCTGCTTATCACAGTTATAACTGGCATGTGAGCCTGAATAATAACCTGTTTAGTATTTGATCCTGTATGATTGTCTGCATTGTCTTGAGAATCGGACCTTCCCATAATTATGAACTCAGCATTGACATCGTTTGCTTTTTCTGAAATTTTTCGATGGACTTTCCCTGCTGAGACAATGATTTCAAATGGTATTTTTTGATCTCTGATATTGGCATTTACTATAGCGGACAGTCTCTGTCCAGCTTCTCTTCGGATCTTCTCCTTTATGTCTTTTGACAGGAATTTGTCAGTGACGATGCCGGGTTCTTCAACGACGTGCAGACAGGTGATAGTACCGTTTATTTTTTCTGCAATCTTGCTGGCATATTTTAATGCAGCATCTGATTGTGTGCCGAAGTTCACTGGCACCAAGATTCTTTTTCTGGACATCTATCTTTTACTTTTAATTTGGACTGCTATATAAAATAAGGTCACCGTTTATTCGATAATTGTTACTGATAATGACCATTAAATCAGGAGAGGTCACAATCAGGTGTTTTAATGTGACCAAAACAGAGGAATGAGTCAAAATTGCAATGAAGGCGAATAGTTTCTATACTGATTTTGTATTCAAAATCTGGTACCTTATTAAGAAAGTATCAAAGGCTATTGTATCAGCTATCCCGGGTGAAACAGTTTATGCTAGAAAAACCCGAATATCGAAGACATATTTCCGTGACGAAGATTTGAATAAGGATCCGGAAAAACATTACCACCAGAAAAAATCAAAGCCAGCAACAGAAAAACAGACATTGAATAAAGAAGCGAAGAAGCAGAAAGGTTATCATCCCTAAGCGAACCCTACTGTATTTATTATCGATATAGGACAAGATTCAAGATATTTTTATAATTTGTTCAACACTGGATCCTGACAAATGGATAACCTGTGGGGATCATTATTTTAGCAATCTTAAAGGATAAGGAATGACAACTCATAAAATGAGTTCTACTGAATCAGAAGATTTTCTCAGTTCTTTACTGAGTAATATTCCATTTGGGATCGTTGCATTGGATGAGTCTGGTAAAATTACATTAATCAATAACCTGGCAAAAGAATACCTTGATTTAACGCTTCCTACGAATGAGTTGATCAAGCTTAAAATAATAGATTGTGTCCAGCACATACCGGTATTATCAGAATCATTTACAAAACGGATTGAGCATATAATTGAACCATTTGATCTTGAATCTATCTCCATCAAAAATAAATACCTGGATATCAACGTACGATTGACCTTGAATGGTTCTATAATTTTCATTGATGATATTACCCGATTGAAAGAAATGGAGGTAAGTTCTGTTCAGTCAATTATTGCCGGACAAGAAAAAGAAAGAAGACGCATTGGTAGGGAAATCCATGATGGGATTGGACCACTTCTTTCATTCACCAAACTTGAACTGGATTCATTTATAGACGATTTCACAAATTGTGAAAAAGGGTTTTCAAACGAAAAACTCGTAAATATCAGGCAGACTATTGATTCTATTACCAGTGACCTGCGTGATCTCTCACACCGATTGATGCCGAGGCTTCTTGAAGAATTCGGATTGTTTTCAGCCTTTGGCAACCTTGTTCACAGGATTAATAATAATACAAAGACCAGGGTGGAGTTATATTGTAATATTGATTCTGAGACCAGATTTAATAGGGAGATAGAACTGAATTTATTTCGTTGTGGACAGGAATTGCTTAACAATGCCATCAAACATGCCAGGGCGAAAGATATATTGATCCAGCTAATCAAGCATAAAAACAGCATCGTTTTGATGGTTGAGGATGATGGTATAGGATTTGAGCAGGAAAATCATGATCCGGATAAATTCGGAATAGGACTCACAAATATTGATACCAGGGTTCGATCTATGGATGGTGAATTCCTTATTGAATCAGTGAAAAACAAGGGTACCACGGCAAGTATAGAAATTCCATATAAATAATTGTACACCTAACATTGTAATAGCAATGGATAAAATCAGGGTAATGATTGCTGATGATCATAAAATATTCCGGGATGGAATAAAATCAATATTGGAGAGAGAAAAAGATATGGAGGTGGTCGAGGAAGCTGCCAGGGGAAGTGAGGTAATCGAAAAAGTTGGTAAATCAGTTATTGATGTTATTGTGCTGGATATAGACATGGGCAAACCAAACGGTATTGAATTAGCCGAGATTATTAGCAAAGAGTATCCGGAAATAAAAATATTGATATTATCTATGATGGGATTGCATGATTTCGTAATTCAGGCGCTTGAAAAGGGTGCTATTGGCTTTATACTTAAAAATGCTGGGAAGGATGAAATGCTTACCGCCATTAGAAGCGTTGCAAAAGGAGATAGCTACTTCAGTGGAGAAGTTTCTGCCATACTAATAGAGCACTTAAATAAGCCCAAGGCAAGCAAAAAGCGCATCGCAGGTATTCCTTTATCGCCCAGAGAACTTGAGGTGCTGAAACTCATCGTCCAGGAAAATTCAAATCCGGAAATAGCCGAGAAACTTTTCATTAGTGTCAGAACGGTTGATACTCATCGTCGAAACCTACTTGAAAAACTGGGTGTGAAAAATACAGCCGGCCTGGTTAAGTACGCTATACAAAAAGGATTGGTATAATAGAATGCGACCTGATTATTCTGCCTGCTGTATGATTATTTCCTCTCTAAACTCATCATAATCCTCTGGGAGGTCAAAAATTTTTGTTTCGGAAAAGATTTTCTTAAAAGAGAGTTTTTTTTGCTTATAGAATATTTCGCTGATAAAATCAGAAGAAGGTGCTTTGAACTCACTTTCCCGGGGAATAATAATAAAGCTTACATTACCATGCATGGTATTGGATGAGATTTCTTCAAATAAACCGGTACCCGAAAAATACTTCTCCTGCAGAATGACATCGAGATCAGCATGGTCATTTATATTGGAGCATATTGCTCCATTTAAATCATGGGGAATTATCTGGACATGTATCTTTATCTCATCAAAGGCATTCCACTGATTGAAACGGCCTTGGTAATATCCCTTCATTTCGAGAAGGTTACAGAATATCTCATTTTTCTTATTCTTTATTGCCTTTATCAAGTTTTTCCTTATTTGGTATTTGATCCTGGCTTAAATCCAGTGTGGTGAGTGCAATGATATCTGTATGTGATCTGCGTGCCAGCTCTATTGTAAAGGCAAAAGCTTTTCTGTTATCGTCTCCAATCCTGAAAGGGAATAAAATATTTCTTTCCATGATTTTCCTTTCTACTTGAGACAATTAAATCAACAATGGTCACTGCTAATCAATTCGCATTACAGCACACTTTTAATGGAGCTGGGATAAGCTGTATGGGTAATGATCTGTTCCATTTTTTTTCTTGCCCGTAATAGTCTCATTTTTACTGCACTGGCTGATAGATTGAATTCCCTTTGAAGATCCTTTACTGAATAGTCCCTGCGATATTTGAGATCCAGCATTTTGCCGTCATTCTCGGGAAGCTGCATCAGGAAATCATCAATATTCAATTCTATATCCTCGCGGTTTTGTCTTGCCTTAAATCCTTCCTCATTGATATCATCAACGATAATATTGTATTCAGAACCTTCATTCAGTCGGCATTCATTCTTTGATTTGGCCGCAATACTTATGCAGTGATTGGATGTAATTGAATACAACCATGTTGAAAATCTTGAGGAACCTTTGAATGACTCAATATTGCTAAAGGCCTTCATTAATATATCCTGGGCCATATCAAATGCAGCATCCTGGTTCTTTGAAAAGGATAAGCATTTGTAGTAAACCTTGGAATAATATCTGGTATATAGGATTCCAAGGCTGTTATTATCGCCATTCAGGTATTCTGCAATTAGTTTCTCATCACTCAGGTCAAATTTTACATTGGTTTTCATTTTACTTCAATTTAATACTTAAGAGACATACCCCTTAGTGAAGTAAATATACTGGCCTTTAATGGGTTGTGTTAGAGTAGAAAAGCGTATTTATTTGAATCCGCAAATCCATTGAAAAGCAGTGATTCTTGTTTGGCTTTGATATAGGTAAATTGCTTATCAGGTCAAATATCCATGCAAGATTGTTAATATTTGGTTGGAGTTTTGCTCTTTGGACCCAGAAAAGGACTGCGGTCACAATTATTTAACATATTGTAGGTAACTATTCAATATACTTCAGTCTAAAAGTAAAATAGTGTCGGAAGTGTAAATGATTAATGGACTGATTTTTAACTGTACTTTCCTGCAGGAATTGTATGATTGTTCTCTCTGTGATATAAGGAAACTATTACCAAAAGAAGAGATTATTCATAATATCAAAGCCATTTTTTCCTTTTGAAGTAGATCAGTAAACCTGATGCGATAATTATAACTCCAAGCCAAAAGATCGGGTATGCATATTTAAATTTGAGTTCAGGGATATAATCGAAATTCATTCCATAAATACCGGCTATAAATGTTAACGGGATGAAAATAGCGGCGAAAATCGTGAGTACTTTCATGATGTCATTCAATCTGTTACTCATGTTTGAATTATATGCATTCAACTGATCAGACAGTAAATTGTTGTATAACTCTATGGAATCAGCAACCTGGATCACATGGTCATTCAGGTCTTTTACATATTGAACATTCTTTTCTTGCATAAATGGATTTTCAGATTTTAACACATGCATCAAAATTTCTTTCAGTGGTCGTACTGCCTTACGCAGGAAATTTAACTCTGTCTTGTGATTATGTATTTCTTCAACTACAGCATGGTCTGGATCTCTGTGAATTTTATCCTCCAGATTTTCAATCTGCCTGCCTATGGTTTCAATAATTAACATATAATTATCAACTATTGTATCCATTACAGCATAAAGTAAATAATCGCTATGATTTAGCCTTACCCTGCCTTTTTTCTGCCTGATTCTTTCTCTAAGCTGGGAAAAAACATCTCCATGTTTTTCCTGGAAAGTTAAAACATAATAATCACCCAGAATAAGGGTGATCTGCTCAGCCCTGATTGTACTGGTTCCCTCATCATACTCCAACATTTTTATGATGAATACATATTTATCATCTAACTCCTCGTACTTTGGATAATGATCAGTATTGAGAATATCTTCCAGCAGTAATGGATGCAGGTTAAAAACTTTCCCAATTTCCCTCATAAAGTCCAGATCATGAATTCCATAAACATTTATCCATGATACATCGCTCTCTTCAATTCCCGATAGTGCGTCCTGAATCGAGATATTTTGTTTTTCAACCAGGTTATGGTCATCGTATTTCATTAAATCAATCTCTGGCTTATCCATTTTTTGCCTTCCAATAAGAACAAGGGATCCCGGGGCTTTTCCTTTTGCTTCTTTGCGGTCCTTAATAAATCGTGCCATAAAATTTGATTTTTCAATAGGATGAGTATTCATTGTGACTAAATGTTATAAGCAAGTCACAATAGACACAATGTTACAAAGTAAAGCACAAAATGGATGAAAATTTAACCGTTAATTTTTCTATGGATTGACAAAGATGTCAAGGCGTTATGGATATGACTTTTAACAACAGAACAAAATCATATATAATGGCAAGAAAGAAAGACTCAACCAGCAAATCAAATAAAGTAAAGAAAAAGATCATCAAGGATGTAATTCGCGACCGGGCAGATGAAATTTATCAGCATAGAATTAAAAAAGGCATTAATGGTGATGCAGATTCTGATTGGTTGCAGGCAGAAAAAGAAATTATGAATTAACCATGTTATCAGATAGATATTTATGGTCATAACGGATGCATTACCATCTGGATCTTACTAAAATTTAAAAGCCGATCACGGCTACTTTGCCAGTAACTAAGGGATTTTCTTTTTCTTTTTGTAATTTAACTCCAAAGGATGTCGGATAAGTGAAAGTCAGACGTTAATACAACTATCAGCATGATCTGGACAAATTATAACCTGGAGAGAGAAAAAGTTTACCTCTGGAAGTTTGGTACATTGGAATTCTTTGTCAGAAAAATTGGGAAAGAATGGCAGATTGCAAATAAGACATCCGAAACACCAGAGGAATCAGATGAGTTGGCAAATATTGTTTCTGAGCCTGAAAATGTGGAATGGAAGAGTTTTATTGCTGACAAAAATGACTCCCTGCAGATCCTGCCTGCATTGCCTGACAGACCTGTGGTAATAAAGCCCAACAACACATTTAAATTGATGCCGAATAAGGCGTCCCAATTTTTTATTAATATACCAGTTTGGATACAACTGTATTCTGGGTCAGCTCAAAAGGAAAACTTAATGTTTGAGATACCATTGCGGGAATTGTCAAGCACCTGGTTTGGTGATCCGGATAACGGGATACTGTCCTATTCCCTGCCAAAAGGATCTTACGGAAGTCTGGGATCCAACAACCCCAAAGGTTATGAGATCATTTGTCCGGTCAGGATTACAAATTCTTCAGCCGGACAACTCGACTTCCAAAGGCTTTGCCTCCATGTTGATTTCCTGGGGATCTATTCTGATCAAAAATATTTATATACCAATGAGACCAGGGTGAGATATAAAGGTGAAAATATTATTAGTGATATACACTACACTAACCAGCCGCCACCATCTGTTGAAAACACAAAACAGCTTTCCTCTCCGAGAAATCAAGAAAAAAGCAATGTATTTAAAAAGAGCTTCCATTTGATTAAATCACTAACAGACTATTGATAAATGTATTATGGAATTAAATTTGGATTTCAATCCCGATATTCTTACGAAAATTAAAGAAATTGGCCTCAGCCTGCTGATTGGATACCTGATAATTCAATCGCTGGTTATCCTGGTCCGCAGGGTCCTTTTTAAAAGGATCAGCAAACAATCCAAAATGCTCATATCAAAAGGTATTATTTATGCGGGTGTCGTAGTGCTCGTTTTTATTATTATTGGCATTCTTGAATTGAAAAGTGTTTTTACTACATTGCTTGGTGCAGCTGGAATACTGGGTATTATACTTGGAATCGCTTCCCAGACAAGCATTGGCAACATTATTAGCGGAATTTTCCTGATCTCCGAAAAACCATTCGAGCTTGGTGATCTGATTCGGGTTGGTGACAAAAGCGGGCATGTGTATTCAATCGATCTTTTATCAATAAAGCTTAAAACACTTGATAACCTGTTAATCAGGATACCACATCAGACCATTATCTCAACTGAGGTGACAAATGTTACCAGGTTCCCGATCAGAAGAATGGATATTGAAGTCGGGGTGGCCTATAAGGAAAATATCAATAGAGTAATTGAAATATTAAAAAGTGTGGCCCGCGAAAATCCATTATGCCTTGTTGAACCGGAACCTCTTGTTATTGTAAGGCAATTCGGTCCCAGCAGCATAGATATTCTATTTGGTGTCTGGTTTGAGAAATCAAATTATCTAAAAGTAAAGAATTCTATTTTCCACGGAATCACAGAATCATTCGCCAGTGAAGGCATCGAAATTCCGTTCCCTCATATTTCCCTTTATTCCGGGGAGCAAACAAAACCATTTCCTTTTCATAATCAGGACATGATGCCTTGAAGTAGCCATCCCATTAATCTTCCTTTTCTTTCATGACAAGAACAGGAATATTGGATTTAAGGCAAATTTCATCACTTAGATTTTTGTGGAAAAGAGATTCAAAGAAATAGTGATGGTGCCTGACAACAAACATGAGCTGCACATTGTTCTTTTCAGTATACTCTTCAATCATACTAATGATATCCCGGCCAATTAGGGTTTTAAAAGCATGTTTATTGCTCCGTTCGATTGTCTGTATCGTGTCATTTATATCCTTCCTTTCTCCTGGTAGTTGGTCCTTTTTGCTTTGCGGAATATGCAGAAAATGAATGCTTGCATCGAAAACCTTAGCATACCTTATTGTAGTATTTATATATCGTACGATGTGATTTAATTCTCTCATTTCAGCAACAAACGCTGCAGTTTTTATAGGATGATAAATGCACTGGCTGGGTATTAGCAGCAATGATACCGGATCTTTTGCATATACATCATGCCATACAACCTTAACGATCTCTTTATATGGCTCTATATGCTTTGCTTCTGGCAAAACGATAAGGTCAATCTCCTCTGCTGAGATAATTTTACTGATCTCATTGATTAGATTTCCATGTAGAAACCGGTAATCAACTTTTATTCTGAGTTCAGATTCGATCTTGGCATAATTGCTTAAATAATGTTTGTTAAATTTTATGATCTCCTGGTAAGCCTTAAACCATTTATCCTGAATGGTTTTTTTGTATTCCTTTGGAGTAAGTAAATAATCAGACTCAATTTCGAAGACATTCAGCATAATAAGTTCTGCTCCAAGGTTCCTGGCAAACTTAACTGCATATACATAAGCCTCTTTGTAAATGGACTGATTGGTTTCGAAAGGGAACAGGATTTTCTTCATGATCAGCTTAGTTTATATTTGGACTGACCAGCATATATCGGTCACAATCCAACTAAGTAGAAGGTAAAAGTAACCTTTATGATAATTGCATACAATTATAAAACCTGCATTCAATGAGTATTCAGCTTCTGGTTGGTTACCATAAGGAAGGGTAGATCGCTGTTCACAGAGACTGGAATTGGCATTAAATGAGGCATGTAAGGTTTTGGATTCAAAGATGTGTAACAAACCAAAATTCATAGAATGTGTAACTATAAATATGTTACATAAACTTTGGGTTTTATTTTCTATCCGGTGATGATCTTTTAGCAATACAATAAGTACTAACGCCAAATGGTAAGTTGATGTATGACAGCAGTTTATTCTCCAGACTGACAAGCTTAAAAAACAGATTGTTAAGTTTGGGTATTTTATCCAGGTCCCCAGTCTGGCTTTGTGATTTAGAAGATTTTAATCTGCTTAATAGCCGAATCATCAATATTGGGGGGAAAAGGAAAAAATTCCAATAGCTAGATTTTTTTACTTCAAAACCGCTCTCATGCAGCTTTTTCTTTAAATCTTTTCTGGTGTATCGTCTGTAATGCATATTTGCAATGTCATGCTCATTCCACAATGCCATAAAGGCGGGAACGAATACTAACAACAGACCATCCTGGTTAAGGATTTTACGCCAATTTCCGAGGGCTTCCTCATCATTTTCCAGATGTTCAAGGCAATCAGAAGCAATGAGAATATCAAATTTCCTTTTTAGATCAATACTGCAGGCATCCATTAAAAATGAATTCTGAATACCATTCTCTTTACTTTGTTGAACAGCCTCCGGGCTAATATCAATCCCATACAGGTTATTTGCATTATAACCGATCTGAACCAGTTCATTTAATAAAATCCCCGAAGAACATCCAATGTCCAGTATACAGAGGTCTTTTGAAGATTCTTTTAATAACTGCAGGATGTATTTCCTCCTTGCTTTATGCCAGAAATGATTCTTCTCAAGCTCGTGGTACTTCTTTTCGTAAGCCTCTTTCATTGGTTGGACATCTAGATGGTTGGGCAGAACCCAAGAACCTTCTTATAAGCAGGAATAAACTTGGTTCAGAACATGTGATATTTTATTCAACAACAGTTTCATCAGGTAGAGATATGGTATAAATCTGAACATTTTTATATTCCCCGATCTTTTCATCAATATACTTGCTAAGGAATGGTTTACTGACGTAACTGGGATCATTAACAATCAGATATCTGGTACCAGAATTGATATAGTTCCCCATTCTGTCACTCCCATCAGCATCAAACAGTCCATATTCTGAGCAACCTTTCTGATCCATCATGTACAAGGTACAATTTGGGGAGAGATCAGGTACGGATATCACAAGATCCGTCCTTTGAATACCTAATTCTCTGAGGTATGGAGTAATGGTAGTAAGTGCTTCCAGTTTACTGTTATAACTAAATTCCTTGTATTTCCAGTACTCTTTGGTTTTATCATCGAGTAATATTGTATGTCTTACGAAGGTATCCTCTGTGTTATACTTGACTCTTTGAATTACCATGGTATTGTACAGGAGAAGTATCAGGGCTATAATTGACAAACCTTTGAAAGCCTTATTTTGAAACAGGCTGATATGGTTAGATTTCAGGTAGTGAAGAAATGCAATAGAAATCAATGGGATAATGATTAATATGTTGATCAAATAATAGTCATGAACAGTGAACCCTTTGATCATTAAAACCAAATAGAGAAGAACACCCATAAAAGCAATTCCTGTAAAACTCACAAGGATTCTATCAGTTTTCCGGAAATTAAGAATTAGCCATGCAAATAGAGCAAGAATTAAAACCACTGCAGTTCGACTGAAAAAGGCTGGCAATATGAGAGTGTAAAACTGTGTACCATAATAGAGGACTTCATAAATATTTTCCGTATCCCAAATCGGACGAAATCCTGTAGTATATAATCCAGTAATATTCTCACGGTTATATTCTCTTACCCAAAAAACCCAGATAAAAAAAACAACAAAAACCCCCATCATTGGTAAAAGGTGTACCAGTTTCCCGATTTTTGGAATTTTCAGGATATTTCTAGCATAATTGATTTGTGAAATCAAATGGATGATAATAATAGCCATAAACGATAATAAAGCTGTAGCCTTAATAAGGCCAGCCAGGCCATAAATTATAATACTGATATATAGGAACTTTGCCTTATTGGTTTGAACAAATTTCCAATACTGATACAAGCCAATCAAAACCAATCCGAAGGCTGGTGTGTTGGGCAAGAAATTATTCGAGTAAAACACCAGTATGGGAGATGTAAATAACAGTACCGGTATAAACAAAGACCAGAAAGAATCAGATAATATACTGTAAGTAAACTTGAATAAGTAAAAGAGGCCGAGATATACTATCAGTAGATGAAACAACCGGTAGATAAATTCGTGCTGTCCGAATATAGCCCACAATAATGCCACAAGGAAATTAATTATCGGGAATTGTTGTGCTGCCTGGTCTGTATGGTTAGACGTTGTCCAATGGACCGATGGTTTGAAAAACTGAAATCCTTCCTCAAGGTAATTTTTTGTCCAAGAGAGATCGCATGCCTGCCTCCACATATGGATTGAATATGGTCCTTTCTGAATTGAACTAGGATATCCGTAGATAAAAAACATTATAATCAAGAGAGAAAAGAAGATTAGTCTTGATTTTAATGGGATCGAATTCGCTCTCGCAGGCATAGACAAATTATTTGACCGATATGATAAGTTAGGGTCAAATATAATCAATCGAAATTACTATGTTAATGGTTCGAAGACATCTTGATTTATTAAATTGCGAACCATTAATCTCAGTCAATGAATAATAATCCCGAGCTTTCGATTGTAATTCTGTGTTATAGATCTGAAGAACAAATAATCGGATTCTCTAAAAATGTGAAGGAGCTCGCAAAAAAAATTACAGATAGTTTTGAAATCGTTCTCGTTGGGAATTATATTGAGGGATCAGTTGACAGGACAAAGGAAATTGTAGAGCAGATTGCAATGGAAGACCCAATTTATCGATCTATTTGTAAACCAAAAAGAGGTATGATGGGGTGGGATATGAAAGAAGGTCTATCAATTGCTAAAGGTGATTTCATTTGTGTTATTGATGGCGATGGGCAATTTCCAATTGAAAGTATTGAACAATGTTATGAAAAAATAAAAACGGAAAATTTTGGACTGGTTAAAACCTTTAGGAAGAAGCGGAACGATGGAATTTACAGGAAACTAATCTCAGTTTTCTATAACCTCGTGTTTGCGGTCCTGTTTCCAGGGGTAAAATCGAAAGATGTTAACTCCAAACCAAAAATGTTTACACGTGAATTACTTGATAGCCTGGTATTGACTTCAGATGATTGGTTTATTGATGCTGAAATAATGATAAACACTCATAAACTGGGTATTAAGTTTTATGAGTTTCCTATTGAATTCTATGAACTGCATGGTCGAGTTTCATTCGTAAAATTCTCAGCCATTTTTGAATTTATTCGAAATCTCATTTACTATAGGTTCAAGGGAAAGTAGATCATGAAAAGGAAAATTGTTATTACGGGCATCTCCTCTTTTATAATGCAAAAATTATGCTTGTTGATAGACTTTTCTGAATACGAAGTTACAGGCATTACCCGTAATCCTGATACTACCTCATTGGATAATATCAAAATTGTAAAAGGAGACCTTCGTAACATTCAGGAAATTGCACATCATTTCCAAGGTTGTTTCATGGTTATACATGGGGCAGCAGTTACCCATTCCCGCAATGAGAATGAATATTTTCAGATTAATCTTGAGGCAACAAAAAACCTGGTTGAAATAGCAAAAGATCAGGGAGCAAAAAGATTTATCTATGTAAGTAGTAATACGGCCGGGACTACAAGCGGAGCATACGGACTTACTAAATTATTGGCAGAGAAATATATACAGGAAATTTTTAACGGGTGGACAATCCTTAGGTTATCAGAAGTTTATGGTGGAAGCACAGATGAAGGTATTGAGAAACTGATTGTTGATGTGATAAAGAAACCGTATGTGCTTTGTCCTGTAGGCATGCCTTCAAATTTCTATCCAATACATATTGATGATACGACCCGCCTAATGTTTAGTCGTATTTTTATTGGCGATTATCAAAATAAAATTTCTGTAATCAATGGCCCGGATGGATACTCCTTTTCTGATGTAATAGAAATAACCAAACAGATTTCTGCGAAAAGAATCAGGGTGATCCGGCTGAGCAGGAAATGTATGTTCCTTATTAAATTTATTGCAAGGATACTCCCGGTAAATATTGGCTTAGTGCCAGACCAGGTTGATCGGCTTTACAGTACAAAAGATTTTGAAAAGGCTGAAGGTTCCTTTATGAAGATGGAAACATACATAGAGAAACTTGTCAGGGTAGAAATTCAATGATTTAATTTAAACGGATCCTCATCAGGAACATATCTGCAGTCATATACAGGTAAGTTCCTTCTGAATCCAGCGTACAGTTTGAGGTGGCTTGGCCAGTGAGTATGGTACCCAAATGATCAGCTTCAGGTGTGAAGATCAAAATCCCTCCTGGTCCGGATGCAAAAATGATCCCGTCTTCCCTGACCACCAAACCATCCGGAGAACCCTTCCTGGTTTTCTTAAATTCTCTGGCATCAAAAAATAACTTTCCCCCAGATAGAGATCCGTCATCCGAAAACCGGTACTCATACCATGAAGCATCTTTGCCTGAACTGGCAACATATAGCCGGCTTTCATCAGGTGAAAAGCCAATCCCATTTGGAGCCTGCAGGGTATCTGTTAATAATGTAACCTCCCCATTATTGTTAAGTTTATAGACACCTGCAAAATCAATCTCACGCCCGGGATCTTCCCACCCAAATTCCATCCCATAGGCTGGATCTGTGAAAAATACTTCTCCATCACTATTATATACGGCATCGTTTGGACTATTAAACTTCCTACCCTGCCAGTTATTTGCAAGGGTTATAAATATAGGTTCAGGATGCTCAAGGGATGCGTCCATCCTGGCCAACCTACGGTCTCCGTGTTGGCATAAAACCAGGCTTCCATTGGGGTCACGAAGCAAACCATTGGATCCGGTTTCACCACCTCTTCGCAAATCTCCGGTATATCCTGATGGATTAAGGTATACCTTTGAACCACTAGACTCAGACCACTGATATACAGTATTTTCAGGAACATCAGAAAAAATCAGTAATTGCTGTTCCTGAAGCCATAAGGGACCTTCACTCCAGTTAAAACTGTCAGCCAGGATTTCGGGCAGCACTCCGGGAGCTATGATATCATCGATACGAGAATCCAGTCGTTCTATTAATAAGGCATCGGCTGCAGCTTGTGGGGCTACATAAAAAAATTTTAGTTTTTCATCCGATGATTTTTGATTGCAGGAAGCAAAAGATATGATGAAAAGAAGGAGGACTGGTATTGTTTTCATAGATCGTATATTTACCCATAAAAATACCTAAATCCTCCTATAAAAGAAGCGTTAAATAATTTTCCTACATAGGTTTGACGGGAACATATATATCCACTTTGTGCAGGTCATCATCAACTTTGTCCCCGCACATTTCAAAACAGGCTCCATCGGCCGGTTGAAATCCGCTGGATGGGAACCACTCGCCATAAAGCCATCCCCAGGCTTTTTCATAATCCATGGGTCCCAGTTCAAAGCGAGCAACCACATACTTGCCTCCATCCAGGTCCATCTTACCAATCTGCCCATCTACCTTGGTATCGGAAGGCACACTCAGTCCGACACTCAGCCTGAGTTTTTCATCTTCTGTGACCCCCGGGTCATCGTGGTATACATTAAAGGTTTTAAGATCGGGCTGACTGGTAAGATTCCTTGGCCCTGCCCAGGAAAACAGTTCGCCATAAAGCTTTTCAAATAATGCTTCATTGCCCTTGTAGGGTCCTGTATGCCTGACATAGGCAATCGTAGTTTTCGGAAAATCCTTGATCTCCACTCCTTTGTTTAATTCCATTTTAGTCCTCCATTTTAAGGGTTCATACTGTTGGCTAAAGTACGTTGTGGAAGTGGATCCGGCTTGATTACGGTTGCGCTCTTTTTGATCGGAATTGCGATTCGTTTGATGATTATTGCTGTGGAATCCGGCAAGACCATCTGGATCACCAAGAAACCTTTCACGCCATTCACTGGCAGACAATCCAAAGTGGGTTTTAAAATTCCTGGAAAATACAGGAAGACTGGAATAACCGCAGAGATAAGAGATCCCAGAAATGCTTTCTTTAGGATTCATCAGTAACATTGAGGCAGCCTTTTCCAGGCGTATCCTCATCAGGAACCCGAATGGGGTTTCCCCGGTCATGGCCCAGAAGATCCGGCTGAAATGGAATTTTGAGAAATTGGCTATTTCTGCCAGTTCTTCCAGGGAGAAAGACTTGTCCATGTTCCTTTCAATGTGGTCCATAACCCGGTTGATCCGGCCACGGTATTCTTCAACCAGGTACCTGTTGCTTGTTGACATGATTAATAACTCGTCAATGGTGATCCTTATAAATTACGATTTTTTTCTATTCGGGAAATAGGGACTTTTATAGGGAACAGATTCATCCAGGAGGATGGCTTCCTGGATGACCTCAAATAAGCTCTCCTGCGGAATATCCTCAATGGTTTTCAGTCGTATCCCTGCAACCTCTTTACGTCCTCTGGCATCCAGGATCCCCTGATCATTGGATAGTTCATGGCCCCGGGTAAATACAAATTCTATTCCGCCTTTTTTCTGGGGATATATATAGCAGATCCAGCTGTTGCGGTAATAGAAAGGGATCTTGAAACTTAGTTTACAGGTGATCCCTGGCTGATCCATCATCAGGTCATGTAGGTATTTCATCACCTCAAGAGTATCTCCTTCAAAACCGTATATAAATTCTTCTACTTCATTCATTTTTTCTGAGTAATGTTCTAAATTTATCATATTGTAGCCAGACAGACAAAATTACCTAAGCATGCAACAAATCAGCATCCTACCCTGGAAGTATTTAATGATGTTTTTTATTGTGTTGATCATTGATATTAATACTGATATCGTCCTCGCACAGCAATCAACAGATGAGGGCTTTTTCTTCGTTGGACCAGAAATAGAAACTTCCGGGAAAGATTTCAAAGACGGGAAATACCTGAAGCACTATACCCATGAGGGTTATGCGATCTCAGAAAATGAATCAAGTCCCTGGTATGATGGCATTATGTATGTCCAGGGATCTGCACTGATGGATGAGGACGGCATCCGTATTGTCGATGTTGCCCTCTGTGAGATTACTGATCGGGAGGGCAATCTTTGCTGGTTTGTGTTCCGGAATTCCGAGGGAGATTTCCGGTTGGAGATCAAGGCTGGAACCGGGAAGTGGGAGAATATTGCAGGTTCCGCTGAAATGTTTAGGGCAACCGGGACCCGTGCAGACGGATATTTGAAATATCCCTGGAAGCTCACATGGTCTATCAGGGAAAAGGCTGCCGAAAAAAAGGCGATCAATAAAACTGAATTTAAATTTCATGACCAGGGACTCAGTTTTCACGGGCCCCACATAACTACCCTTGAAAAGGAACATAATAATGGAGTAATCCTTGTTTACAGCCACCAGTCAGGGGTCCTGTTAAGTGAAGATCCCGAGTCTGTGAGTCCCAGGAATTTTGCCACCTGTTTTGATCGTGGCACAACCTATAAATTGGATGGGAAGACCCTGGGGGATGTGATGTTGCTGGAAGATACGGACCCGGACGGGGACATCGTCTGGCTCTACCATGAATGGTGGTATGGGAAGGGACCGGGATCCTATGAATTTATTGTAGGAACAGGTAAATGGAAAGGGATCACCGGCAGGGGTGTTACGCTAGGTATGTTGCGCCCCCGCACCGATGACCATTTTATGCTGCGCTCGGAAATGCACTGGAATTTGGAATAGTCAAGGGCTATTTTTTCCATTCCAGCAAGCGGGTTTTGTCTTCCTCGGACAGCGACCCGTTCCTGGATTTAAATATCTCAACCCGCTGGTCTTCTCCCAGCTTCAGTTGCTTTTTCATTTTCTTGAACATGCTCCCTGTTGCCAGTTTATAGGTCGTAAACAGGGCCACTTTCTTGCCCGAAAGATCCGGCAGTTGCCGCGCAAATTCCACCCATGGTTTATCAGGGTGCTGCAGCAGGATAAAAAGCCCGTGGCACCATGCTCCAAGCAACACCAGGTCAGCACCTCCGATATCGGCCGGGTTGGCATCATGGATATTTTGCATGAGTGATTCGATTTGATTGGCCCTGAGAAATGCGTCCATTTCTGAAGCATATTTCCGTGTGATCCCGGTTTTGCTTAGATAGGTGACATGTGCTTTTATCGGCATATATTTTTACTGTCTTGAATGTATGGCTATCCTGTTGCCTTCAGTGTCGAGGAGCAATCCATAGTATCCCACCTCTTCAGAAATCAGGGTTTTTGGCTGCAGCAACTTTCCCCCGGATCCATCCACCCGGGCCAGTTCATTGGCCGCATCCCCCGAAGGGGAAGTAAAATAAAGCTGTACTCCATCCACCGAAGGTTTATAGAATTCTTCTGCCTGCACAAGTGATCCAGGTGAGCCAACTGCATCCTCTATCCCCGGGAACCATGCCATTTCAAGTGGCCCCGTGGTATGACGTTCTAGCTTTAGCCCGAGCACTTCCTCATAAAATTTCTGGGCACGGTAAAGATCCAGTACTGGTATCTTAAACCATCCTACTACATTTTTATCCATTTATTTTTTTCTGAAAAATAGGAATTGATAACGAAAAAGTCAAATCAGGCGATACTTCATCTTTTTCCGGATCACCATCGGAAAACGGTTTGATGTGAGTCGCAAAAAGTAACTGTCTAAAACGGATCCGGGATCTTTACCAGGTCTTCGATTATTTTTCCCTTGTTTTCAAACCGTCCAAGGGTATATACGCTCCCGTATTTCCCAATGGCAATTGAATTCACGTAGGTTGGCCGCTCACCATCTTCGTAAAAAATGGGGCCATGGTCTACATACTTCTTGCCTGGGATATTGTAGGTCACCAGGTGGAGATTCTCCAATCCCCGTGCAGCACCCATTTCAATATGTTCCTTCCCGGCTACCCTTTCTCCATCTATATAAACCGGACCCCCGGTCAGGTAATATAAAGTCTGTTGATCCGGTCCGAGTTCAAATCCAAGGTAACCATAACTGAACAGGTCAAACATCCCGCTTTTTTGTGATGGCTCCGATGTGATCCGGTCGACAATCTCGATCTTTGGTTCACGGGGATCGAATCGGAATAAATAGCCGGAGTTCCCATGTACCCCATAGGCTGCTTCTCCTTCCGGGTGCCAGATGATCCTTCGCCAGTTATATCCCATGTTGCCAGGGCGGGTTGGATCATATTTGCCAAAATAATCCAGCCTCAGGTTCACATTCTCCACCTCTTGTATGGATCTTGAATCAGGATTATAGGTCATGATCTCACCCGTCGAAGTCGAATAGTATACTAAACCATCCCTTGTATCTACAAACATAGAGCGGCAGATGACCCGGTAATCATCTCCAGGTATTCCTGCTTCTCCATTGGCAGAGATCTTGCCCAAATTATACAATTTATCTTTTGCCAGATCATAATGGAGAAAAAGTCCTTTGGGCCAGGAGATCAGGTATATCTGTCCCCGCTCGGCGTCCATGGTCATGGTAATCAACCCTTCGCCCTCGGGGGCAATGGCCAGGTCTTCAAACTCACCGGTTTTTAAATCATAGGATAGAATATGACCACCCGGGTAAAGTTTATGACCATCTGGTGGGTTTTCCGGCATTCTTTCCATGCCGTCGATAATTTCGTAAAATCCAACGTGGGTAGCAAAATATAGTTTTCCATCCGATTCATAGAAATTTACATGGCTCTTTCCCTGGGAGATGGCATTCAGCCCAGCCTCTCCGCAAACATCAGTAAGATCAGCAATGAATGTTGTTTCATCTTTGTCAGGATCATATGAATACATCTGTCCGCCGACATCAATGTCAGCAGAGCTCAGTACATAATATATTTTTCCGTCACTCGCCGGGGAAATGGCATTGTAGGTATCATGCGCTTGATCGAATCCTGAAAAATACCGTTTTGCTATCAGGGGTTCCTGATCCTTGGAATCCTGATAATCTACCAGTTTTGACACAGGCATTTGAATATCTGCTTCTTCAGCCAGATCCATTACTCCCTGAATGATTTTTGACTCAATGTTTGCTTTCCAGGTGCCCGGCAATCCATAAACAATTTGTGAGACTGCTCCTTCATATCCTCCCTCGCGAAGTACCCTGACAGATGGAATATAAGCCATGCCATCATTGGAAAAACCCATAACAAAAATATCTTCACCAAATATGCGCTTAAAACTGATGGTATAATCGACCAGCACCTCTCCTCCCATGCATATTATTGGTTGTGTGCCGAGGTTCCAGACCTGCACCGGATAGGGATATGAAGTTCTGAATGGTTCGCCGCGTTCCATCTTGCCAAGCATACGCACAGCCCATTGTTTTTGAAAACCTGATGCCTCCCTGGCCATCTGCGATAGTTCTTCCTGTGTTGGCGGAGCATTCAATTCCAGTTCAATTTCTGAATAAGCGGTTGACAGGTTTGAAGGGAGTTCCTGCATATCCTCGTTTAAAACCCTCCGAACTGCAGCGGCCAGTTCTTCCCCGTATTGCTGTGCCAGAGGGACTGTCCTGCGAGGCAAAGGATTCATGTCAGCTCCGGTGCCCTGGAAAAACATAGCTACCGTTCCCGGATAAGACTTTTCCAGTTCAATCTGGGCAAATCCCGGATAATCCCCCGACCATTCATACCCATCCAGTACCGTCGGATGGCAGGCATACCCGAAAGCAACAGCCATTAGTCTCCCAGCCTCATCCATTACTTTGATCACCGGTACCGCATAATCGTTAGGGCCATTTAATTCGGTCTGCCGGGTCAGGGTGCCTGCCGGATTATTCCTTCTGTTCACCTGGAACCGGACAACACCATTTTGGGAGTAAAGCCGGGCTGCCTGCATGGAGTTAATAGCCTTGCCAACCAGCTCCACGATCTGATCGGCTAATCTGGCGGAATATCGGTCAATTTTATCCAGTTGTTCTGAATCCAGTGGATAAATATCATATAGCGCCCCACTCAATACAGGCGCGGAATGTGTATGAGAGCTACTTAAGATGATCTGGGCCCTGGATAAATTGAACTCAGCTTCCAGGTTATCCCGTATCTGATCTGAAAGTTTTTTTGGAAACTCCAGTAAATCAGTGGTAATGAGCACTGCCTGTTTCCCGTTTTCATCTTCCAGCACCAGGGCTTTGGCCCAAAGATCATGCATGGTACCAGTCGATGGATGGGTACGTGCAGCATATCCTGCCAGCCACATAGGTTGTTCCGGGGTAATCACCGTGCTGGCAACGCCAGCTTTCCATTCACCTGCAAAAAGGGAAGATAGGGTCAGAAATGATAAGAAAATAGGAAAGAAGATCAGTTTTTTCATTTTATACATTTTTTGCAATTTTTTCAGCGTTATTATGAACTTTTTCAATAGCCATGGCAATATCATTCATATCGGATTTTGATCCCAGCAGCATATTTTGCCTGAACCAGACAGCTTCTTTGCTTAGCTTGTCAGTTTGAGGACAATGATTGCGTTCAACAAATCCATTATAATCCAACATTTCCTTCGGATAAACTTTTCGAAAGTTTTTAGATTGAAATGCATCTTTCAGATATGGCATATTGTTAAGCGGCTTATATCCGCCTGAGCAGGGGATACCTTCAGTTTGTAATGCTTTAAGAAATTTGCCACGAGACAAATTATTAAATCTTTCTTTTTTATACCGGAAGGGGAATATATGAAAGACTGCCCTGGTAGCATTTTCTGATAATTCATACGGCAGTATGCCAGGTATGTCCTTTATTTTTGAACGAAGGTATTTAGCGTTATCCTCGCGTATTTTTGTCTGTCCCTCCAGGCGCTTCAATTGCGTCAGGCCAATGGCTGCCTGGTATTCAGTTGTCCGGCATTTTGAACCCAGGATAACATATTCTCCCGATACGGTGCCAACGACTTTGCCGTGGGGGCGCCCGAAATTGTGAAATGAAAAACATCTATCCATAAATTCATCATCATCACTCACAATTGCCCCGCCTTCTCCAATAGGGATATGTTTTGAATTCTGAAAACTGAAACATCCGGCATCTCCCCAGGAACCAACTCTTTTATTATCTATCTCTGCCAGCCATGCCTGACAGGCATCTTCCAGGACTGTTAAATTATTTTTTTTGGCGATGCTCATTATTTTGACCATATCAGCCGGAAGTCCAAGGATATGCACCGGTAAAATGGTGGTTGTGCGGGAAGTGATCTTTTCTTCAATTTTATCCGCATCTATCTGAGAAGTTGCAGGATTTGTATCAACAAATACAGGCATTGCTCCACACATCAGGATAGCATCTACGGTAGCAATAAATGTATACGGAGTTACCAAAACTTCATCGCCCGCACCAACATCCAGCTGGCGAAGGGCAGTAATTAAAGCCTGTGTACCACTGGTTGTGGCCAGACATCGCCTTGTGCCAATCGTTTTAGCCCATTTTTCCTCAAATTCTGAAACTACTTTTGCACGTGACCAGATACCACTTCGTAGGACCTTAATAACCTGTTCTTCATCTGTTTTTGGGTCCCACATGGGCCAATCAGGCCATTTCTTTGATCGAAGGGGTTGACCACCAAGGATGGCGGCAGTACCAGCATTTTCTGAATAGCCGGCAAGCAGGTTCGGTGCTACTCCGGTAGTTAGCCCCACACCCAGGCCGGTGAGTGTGCTGTTTTTTATAAACTTACGTCTTGAATACTCTTTTTCAGACATGGTTTAGTTTTATTATATCAGAGTGTATATGGCTTCCTGTATTTTTTGGTCCTTAATTTGTTTGCTCTACTATTGCCCTTTAATATAGGAAAATAAAAAAACCCGGCCAAGCGACCGGGTTCTATGCGAATGATAATAGATATCGCTGGATTTGAATTATTTCTCAGCTCTCATATCTATCAGGGTTTCGGCAGTTCTGACCAGCTTGATAAATTCTCCGCGATAGCCCTCAGAATCATTGCCTCTTCCACCCTGGGCCAGGCTGAGAATCTGGTCGATCGATGCATTCTCTTTGTACTGAGAATCTCTCAGGATCAATCCGAATTCAGCAACCGCAGCAGAGAACCTGAAGTTCTTTGTAGTTGACTTTTCGTCAAGGATCTTTCCCTGCACAGCCTCTTCATATAGTGTGGAGGTTTTCCCGTCAGGCTGCTTGTAGCGCAACTTTACAGTCAACAGTTCGGCGCTCAGGTCAGGTTTTTCCGATTTGTTGTTTTTCTGGTATTTCAGTGGATCAATACTCCCCGTATTTTCTGCTGATCCAGTAGGGATCAGTTCATAAAGTGCGGTGACATTATGACCGGCGCCCATCTCACCCGCGTCTTTTTTATCATCGTTAAAATCCTCATCATTCAACAGGCGGTTTTCGTAACCGATCAGGCGATAGGCCTTTACCCTGGCAGGATTAAATTCAAGCTGGAACTTCACATCTTTGGCGATGGTGAAAAGGGTTCCGCCAAACTCGGCTACCATGACTTTCCTTGCTTCCTGGATATTATCAATGTAAGCATAGTTCCCATTGCCCTTATCGGCGATTATTTCCATCTTGTCATCCTTATAATTACCCATTCCGAATCCAAGTACGGTCATGAATACCCCGTTCTCACGTTTTTTCTCGATGAGCCTTTCCATTTCAGCATTACTGGAAGCACCGATATTAAAATCACCATCAGTGGCAAGGATGATGCGGTTGTTCCCGCCTTCGATAAAGTTCTCTTCAGCCACCTTGTATGCCAGTAGTAATCCTTCACCTCCGGCAGTAGATCCTCCGGCCGAAAGTTTCTCAATGGCGCTGAGGATATTTTCCTTACTGGTTCCTTTGGTGGAAGGCAAAACGAGCCCGGCGGCTCCTGCATAAACCACAATGGCAACACGGTCATCTTCCCTCAGTTCATTCACCAGCATATGGAAAGCATTCTTCAGCAAAGGAAGTTTATTGGGTGAATTCATCGATCCGGAGACATCCAGCAGGAATACCAGGTTGGAAGCAGGCAATTCAGTTTTATCAATGCTCTTCCCTTTGAGTCCCACATGCAGAAGCTGGTGATCCGGATTCCATGGACAGGCAGCCAGTTCGGTATACACTGAAAATGGATGTTTCCCGTCAGGTTCCGGGTAATCATAGGTAAAATAATTGATCATCTCTTCTATCCTGACGGCATCCATCGGGGGTAGCTGACCCATATTTATGAACCTGCGGACATTGGCATAAGAAGCCTTGTCCACATCGATTGAAAAAGTGGAAAGGGGCTGCTTCAGCACATCTTTATACCCGTTCTCATGTATGGTAGCGTATCCTTCGGTATTGAAATTCGGGTTGTAGGCCGGGGGTAAACTACTGTAAGTATGGGATCCGGCTGCCATGTCGTAGGATACAGCACTAGTCAGTTTATGGGATTTTATCCTGGGATATTCTCGTACCACAACTTCCTCTGGTTCCATGGCTTCAGGATAAAGCTTTACATTGATTGTCTTTTTCTCATTTATCTTAACCTCCAAAGATTCCATACCTAAAAAAGAGAATACCAGGACCTTATCGCCCGGTTGGATAGAGATGCTATAGTGCCCGCTGAGATCCGTTGTTGTTCCGCGTTTGGTGTTCTTAACATATACATTGGCACCTGCAAGGTGATTTCCCTGATCATCCGTTACATATCCGGTTATGATCCGGGGTTGTACGGCTGCCATAAACAGAGCAGATATGATCAGAATGGCTAAAGATGAAATAATTGTTCTCATGACTGATTGTTTTTGTTTAACTTCACTCATAGGATGCAGGCATAAACCGGATTCCATAAAATAATTTCTTTTTTTGTAAAAAATGATTAAAACGGCAGGACCGTTCATAATATATCGTGTTAGAAGTTACACATCGCAATAGAGAAGAGCTGCCTGATGCGATACTGCTGGATAGCTTCCGGTCTACCGGTGATCTAGAAATACTGGGGGATTTATACCACCGGTACATGCACCTGGTGTTCGGATTATGCCTGAAGTATCTCCAAAACAGGGAAGATGCCAGCGATGCTGTGATGCAGGTATTTGAAAAACTGATTATAGAAATACCAAAGCATGACATTCAGAACTTCAAGAGCTGGCTGTATGTGCTTGCAAAAAATCATTGCCTGATGCAGATCAGGTCGGACAAGTCCAGGCACAAAAAAATGGACCGGTGGATAAAAGATCAGGAAGATTATATGGAATTTTACCCTGATCTGCATCCTATTGATGAGTTAGGGAATGGTGACCATCCCGGATTGAAGGAATGTATAGAAAAACTAAAGCAGGAACAGAAAACCTGCGTTGAGCTTTTTTACTATCAGAACAAAAGTTACAGGGAAATAACCAAAATCCTTGAAATGGAAGAAAAAAAGGTTAAAAGCTATTTGCAAAATGCCAAAAGAAATCTGAAAATTTGTCTTGAAGAAAAAAATGTCAGAGAGAAGTAAAAATAGGAAAAAGGAGCTTGAAGATTTTATCAGGTATTCGCAGGATCAGATGAGCGAAAAGGAAAGGAATGCCTTTGAAAGATCACTTGAGAAGGATCCATTTGATGCCGAGGCGATGGAAGGTCTTTCATCCATTACTCCGGAAGAAGTGAGGGCTGATCTGGCCGGGCTTCAGGAACAGATTCAGAAGCGCATTGTGAGGCAGTCAAAGACCAGGCGGGATACCCGGACCATGTGGTACCGGGTCGCAGCGGCAGTCGCTATGCTGCTGGTCGTAACCTCTGTACTGTTTACCCTGTTCAATGACAGGGTGGGACAGCTTGACAGGAAAGTTGCAGAATCGCCTGAGGTAGAAAAAGAAACAATATCGCCGGCACCTCCAGAAAAAATCCCACCAGTTCAAAGCAAGGAATCCGATATGTTTAAATCTGTGAAAGCTGATAAGGAAGCTGAAGTTGAACCTGACATCATTTCTGAAGAGATCATTAATGAAAAGTTGGCCCACGATGAGCTTGCCCGTGAAGAACTTGCTGAAATACAGATTGAAGAACCCGATGTTCAAGCTGAAATGGCGGCCGTTGCAGAAGAAATCCATGAAGATGAAGTAGCAACACCGGCCCCGACCATGGACATGGAAAGGCCAGCCGCTGCCAAATCAAGAAAAAGAGAAATGGTCGAACCATTGCATACGGCTGGTGCGGTGGCTGCAGAACAACGCAGCATATCAGGCACGGTTATTTCAGGGGAAGATGAGCAGCCTTTGCCTGGTGCTATGGTTGCCTTAAAGGGAAGTAAAACAGGTACAATAGCAAATTTGGAAGGAAGATTCCAGATCTTCATCGAAAATGATTCACAGAACACAATAATTGCCCAGTATATTGGAATGGAATCAAAGGAGATTTCCATTCAAGATCAGGAAGAATTAGTGATTAGCCTTGAGCCCGAGGTGATAAGTCTTGAGGAAGTAGTAGTCATTGCAACCGCTCCCAAAATGATTTCACAAACGACAGGTTATGCCGTAGCCCTTGCTGAACCTGATGAGGACCAAGGCAAATCAGAATATCGCAATGCCACACCTGTTGGAGGCAAAAAAGAATTCAAAGAATACGTTTTAAACAATATTCGTTTCCCGGACCAGAGTGATGATCTGATCAGGGCTGTGGTTGTGCTGAATTTCGTGGTCGGAAATGACGGAAGGCCTGCCCAGGTTTTGATATTAAAAAGTCCGGGTAAGACATTTTCAGATGAAGCCATCCGCTTACTTATGGAAGGGCCGGACTGGCAACCTGCCGAGGTTAATGGAGTCAAAATCGAACAGGTCACGCGGATCCGGATTGTTTTTAAAAAGGATTGAATCCTTTCCAGAACAATCTGGCAACGGCTTTATCATCATTATTTATTATTGATTATGTTCTTTATTGAAATCTTCTAGGATAAGCCAGGTATGTTCCAGCAGTTCAGCATTACCGTATGAACCATGACCGGGTATTACCACTTCGCATCGAGAAAATTTTTCCTTGACTTTTTTCACGCTTGCCGGCCATTCAGTCATGTTTGCATGATCGATGAATCCAGGACGCTGTTGTCGTATTGACATGATCATGCATCCTCCGAACAGAATTTTTTTCCTGTGAAGGAATACCACGGTGTTATCCACGGTATGAGATTCCCCCGGGTAATAAACTTCAAAAGTTTCTCCTCCTATTTCCAGAAGGATTCCATCTTCGATTGGAAAAGTATGATCGGGTGGAAGGAAGCTCAAATCCTTGTAAGACTGATAATAACGCTGATCCTCCAGGGAGGCAGTTTGCTCAAGCAACATATTTCTCAGTTCATTTCCACGTTCCTTGATGAGGTTTGCTGTGAGGGTAGGACCATAAACAGGGATTCTGTAAGAGAGAAGGTATTCATTCCCACCCAGGTTATCCTGGTGCCACCCGGTGTTGATAGCGGTTAGTTGCAGCTTCCCAAATGAGGATTGGATCCAGGTCAGTAAGGTCCTGGTACCGGTGGATTCATGGGGGGTGTCTATGATCACTCCTTGCTCGCCGGGCATAAGGACAAACAGGCTGTTGCTACCAAATTTGGGAAAATGGTGTGTGATTAAATACACACTGTCCCTGACCTTGCTATAATAGAGATCTGATGAGATTTGATACCGGTCTTGTGACAGGCCAGTCAGTGTTCCCACAACAATTATCCATACAAATGCTATACTCCTTTTCACCATCATTTTGTTACTCAGCTGATCTTACCTCACACTTTGCTTCTTTCCAGGTATCACCATCAGTAAGGTATACGCGTGTCCAGATCACATCTGTAAATTGTCCCCCTGCCTCTGTGATTGCCCTTTCAATGATCTGGAGACAATGCCTTGTCTGCCGGTACACATCCCCGGGATAAGCGGCCGAACCATCCTCCGCAATAGGAGCAGTACCAGAAACCAGTATTCTGTTACCAGTCCTTACAGCCCTTGAAAATCCTATGGATTTTTCAAATGGGGATCCTGATGAAATTCTCTGATATACCATATACAGTAAATTTAATACATTTACCGTTCAAAATTAATTGTAACACCATAGCCATATGAAATTGATAAATTTTGTTTTCTTGTCAGTCATCATTTTCCTCTCGAATTCATGTACCTCAAACTGGCCGCAATTTAGGGGACCGGACAGTAACCAACAGACCAAAGAGAAGAATCTGCCAGAAGAATGGGGCAATGGACAAAATATTGAGTGGACATACAAATTGAGTGGTAGGGGATGGTCCACACCAGTTGTATGGGGTGATAAAGTATTCTTTAGCTCAGCCGTAATGGATGATCCTTCTCTTCAATGGGAAGAGCGTGAAGGAGAAGAAAGGCGCCGCAACAATCCCTCTGATGCTAAGTATAGCTGGGAGATATGTTGCCTGGATGCAGATTCCGGCAAAGAACTATGGAAACGAATTGCCTATGAAGGCACCCCTCATGTTCCTACGCACAGAGACAATACCTATGCTTCGGAGTCCCCGGTTACTGACGGAAAAAGAATTTACGTCTATTTTGGGATGGTAGGTCTGTTTGTTTATGACTATGATGGCAACCTTGTCTGGGAAAAAGACCTGGGAAATTATGCCATACGCGGTAACTGGGGAACATCCACCTCCCCTGTGCTCTGGAAAAATACGCTGTATTTACAGGTCGATAATGAAGATAATTCTTTCCTGGTGGCACTGGATGCAGAATCAGGTGATGAAAAATGGCGTGTTCAGCGAGATGAGAAATCCAATTGGAGCACACCGCTTATCTGGAAGAATAGATTTCGTACGGAGCTTGTAACAGGCGGAAAGATTGCTCGATCCTATGATCCCGAAACCGGGGCATTGTTGTGGGAGTTGAATCTAGGTGGCGGACGGGATATTGCCTCCCCTGTCGCCGACAATGAAATGATTTACGTGGGAAATGAAAAACGCAGTGATGGTGGTGGATTCCTGTTTGCCGTAAAAGCAGGGGCAAAAGGTGACATAACGCCAGGGGAAGGGGCATCGACCAGTTCTGGAGTAGCCTGGTCATTGTCCGGATCGGGTATGGAGATGGCATCACCCCTGCTGTATGAAGGCCTGATCTACCTGGTAGAGCGGAGGAGAGGCATGATATTTTGCTATAAAGCTTCTACCGGCGAACCCGTTTATCAGGGCACAAAAATTCCTGAAGCTGGTGCATTCTGGGCCTCACCCTGGATTGTTGAAGGAAAGATCTATTGCATGGATGAAAGGGGGACAACGCATATTATCAGGGCGGGTGAGGAATTTGAAGTATTGGGGCAAAATAAGCTGGATGATAAGTTCTGGGCATCGTTGGCAATAGCCAATAAATCCTATTATTTTAGGGGAGTGGAATACCTCTATTGCGTAAGGAAATAGCCCGTAAAAACTAAACTTTCCTGCTTATATACAAGCTGAGTGTATAGCTGGGATTGTCCTCATATGCTGTGAAGGCCTCGTATTTTGTCTTCTTTAAAAGGTCGAAATCATACCTGTCAAGAAGGGATCTCACGTAATGGTCAGTATGTTTGTATACCGGAAAACCATAAGGTTCACGTATTTTCATGTATCTACCTTTAATATTCGTCTCCTTGTAATCTGATTCCATCCCGGAATCCTTCTCATGTGTGGTAAAACCGAATATTCCATCCTTTTTTAGAAGGCGCTTAACTTCACCCATTGTCCTCTCAATATCACCCGTTATATGGAAAATAGCATTGGCGATGGCATGGTGAAAAAACGCATTCCCATAGGGGATTTTTTCCTGAAGAAGGTTCAGCTGTTTAAGTTCGAAAGCCACTTTCTTTTCCTTACAGATTTTCAGCATCTCTATAGATCCATCAATCCCATATATCTTCAAACCTGCTTTTTGAAATATTGCCGCGCCCAACCCGGTGCCAATGCCAATATCCAGTAATAACTCACCCGGAGTAATATGGTAATACATCAGTCCGAAAATGATCTCATGACCATGCCATGAACGTTCCTTGCCAGCCTTATCATATTCACCGGCATATTCATCTGCGGCTTCCAGGTGTTTGTTCATAATACTATTTTGATACTATTTGCGGGACTTGTGTAATTAATTTCCGCGGGTGATCAGGTAGATAATAATAAGGGCAAAAGCAGCTCCAGCTATCAAACTGATAATAAAAGCCCTTCTGATTTTACCTTTCCGGTTTTCATCAGGCGTCTCCTCATATCCACTTTTACGTTTATAGCTTTCTTCGAAAGCCACTCCCAGTCCTGCCCCAATTGCCATACCGATCGCCGGACCAATAGAGATATTATCCATGGCCAGGCCAATGGGTATTCCCAATGGGATACCAATGGCCATTCCAATGGCAAATCCCAGTCCCTTCCGGTATTTCTTTTCGTCGCTCATTCCTGTAATGTTGTTGGGCTTATTTTTAACCCCCTATTCAAAGTTAGTGAAATCTTCTGGACAAGTATGACCCATAGAATTACTGGTTTGTAACAGTAATTTTGGAGAAATAAGCTTCTGATCCAACACCTACCCATAGACCCACGCCTCCTTTTTTACCTGGGCCCAGTTTCAGGTCATTGACAATGAGGCAGGGTTGGTCAGATCCATGTACATAGAGTTTTGCCTGCTCACCGGAGACTTCAATCCTGACCCGGGTCCATTCACCCGGAACAAGATCTACATAGGACTCGTATTTTCCGGGCGTATCCTGCCTAAGCCTGTGCCATGGAAAATCCGGGAAAGAGATATACTGGGTTGAATGGTTTCGCCTCAGCTGGTCATTGGCCCTGCCATTTGCCGGGCGCAGATAAAAACATTCAAAATAGGAATTGTCGTCAGCGATCCTGAAGGCCAGCCCTACAAATCCTCTTGCTCCCTGCCCTGCATTTTCAGCAGGCTTACCGGCTAGCTCCAATTCAATGATTCCATCGCTGAAATCACAGTCAAGCAATTTAGCAAAGTGAGCTTCACCTTCTCCCTGTAGATGATCGACACGGAGTGCTTTTTTACCATTATACGTTGCAGGGTTTACCTTTGCCCCATGGATTGCCACCTGGTCCGCATCATCAAGCGTCCAGGATTTTGTCTTTTCTGCCTGTGCAAAAAGTAAGTATGGAGTAACAAATAAAATGGCAATAAACAGTTTGGTTTTGAAAATTAAACGGGTTTTCATATTAATTGGATTTAGTACTTAATCATTTTGAGAAAGTATCGTTAGGCATAAAATCATCCGGCAGCATGTTTGAAATCCTTTGGTCCCCTATATATCCCGAGAATATCAGAGAATAATCTAAAGTACTCCCATTGTAACGGACTATACATTTCTTATTCGCAAATTTAACCATAGATTGTAGAGGATCCAGATGATCTCCGCTATCCCTGTTCAGATCGATAGGCTTTCCAGTATATTCCTTATAAAATGAAATCATCATGGGTTTTTCGGGATATATCATCAATTTCTCCGGGTAACCCTCCTGATCCAGGAAGATTATTTTTATACCTGACGATGATTCCATAATCTTTGAATAGGTGATGGGAGCCGATTTGATGCCAGGATTTATCTTGTAGCCATGGGCTTTCAGCTGACCAGAATACAGGGCCCTGAGAAAGTGCATCTTGGAACCATAAAATACCCTGAGCCTGGTTTTTTCAATCCGTTCTTGTTCCCGTCTTGTTCCTGGAGGATATGGGCTGTAATGAAAGTTACAGGCTATATGATAAATGGCATCGGTAACATCTGGTTTTATTTTACGAGCTCTATGGATCCTTTTATAGGCTTCAGGTTTATAAATCAGTTTGAAGTTTTTCAGAATGATCTTGATCCTGTAACCCAGTTTTGGATTATCTATGAGTACAGGTTGATAAGCTGATGCCGTAAAAACCAAAGAATCCCATGTGAAGGAAAGAACCGAATCATTTAAAATGGTACAGGTGCCGGCAATATCATCCCATCCGAGAAACCCCCGTTTGAATAACTCCATATTGTCTTTGCGTCGACTCATCGATTCTACAGTAATCTCCTTTATTTCATGCTGATATGGGATCAATCTAATGGTGAGATCTGTTCTGGATTCGGCATCAACCAATTTATTGAATGGGGCAAATGAAATATGGCTTGCTATCAGCTGGCAGGGAAGGTAACTGGTTTCCAGCTCGAATTTTCCCTCCTCATTTGTAATACTTCCATAAGTACTTCCTGAGATAAAGACTTCAACAAGAGGGATGGGATCGTTGGTCTCCTTGTTTAAAACCACGCCTGTGATTTTATAAGTTTTTGGCATGCTACCTGATAAAAAAAAAGCAATAACAGTCAATAAGGTACTGATCAGGACATACTTCCTATATAAATTCGGGCACATTGTTTTAAATTAAGGACAAGTTCTTAATTTATCACAAGAATTCTTTTTTTTTCGATATCCGGGGTTATTATCTTGAAAATCTAATTTCAGGTTCGAAATCATCCGGCAGCAAAGTCGAGATTCTTTGTCCCCCGATATAACCTGAAAACATAAGGCAATAGTCGGCAGTAGTCCCAATGGAACGAATAATACATTTGTTACTGCCAAATTTCACCTCAGAATAATGATGGATCAAATCTTGACCTTTATCCTCTGTTAGGTCCAGAGGTTCTCCGGAGTATTTCTGCACGAAGTTAATAGTCATTGTATTGGCAGGATAAAGTATTAACCTGTCAGGGTATCCTTCTGGATCCAGGAAGAGGAGTTTAATGCCAGCCCACTCTAAATCCCTGTAACTGTAAATGGGAGCCGGATAATAATTCGGTTGAATATCATATCCATGTTTTTTCGGATTTCCCAGATACAGAGACCTGAGAAAGTGCATTCTTGAACCGAAGTAGGCCTTCATTCTGGATTTTTTAATTCTTTCTTGTTTCCCCCTTTTCCCGGGAGGATGTTGGATGAAAAAAAATTCACCTTGCATCTGGTATACCGCACCGCCAATGTCGGTCATATTCCTTTTATTTTTCTGAATCTTCTTGTAAACTTCCTGATCATACAATAAATTAAACTCATTTAGAATGATCTTAATCCTGTAGCCCAGTCTATCATTATCAACCAGTATGGGTTGATAAGCGGTGGCTGAAAAAACGGAAGAGTCCCAATTGAATAAAAGTACTGAGTCATTGAGGATTGTACAGGTGCTGGCATTTTCATCCGTACCAAGAAATACCTGTTTGAAAAGCTTCATGTTTTCTTTCCTGGTATTCATCGCCTCAACAGTTATTTCCTGTATTTCATGCTCATAAGGGGTCAATTTAATGGTAATGTATGACATGGATTCCACATCAATCATCATGGTGAAGGGGGTATAAGATATATGGCTTGCGACAAGCTGGCAAGGGAGGAAACTGGTTATAAGCTCAAACTCACCCTCGTCATTTGTAATACTGCCGTAGGTGGTACCTGAGATAAACACTTCAGCAAGCGGTATGGGTGCACCGGTCTCATGGTTAAGGACTATGCCTCTGATGATATATGCCGAAGTTCCATTCCCCGAAACAGATGTAATACAAACATACATCAAGACAGCAAAAAGGCTGTTTGTTATCTTAGATTTAAGGCACATAGGTCTGGTAAGGGCTTGTCTGTTAATTTACAATAAATATTCCCTTTTTTTTCAGAAATTCTATCTGTTTTTCTGGCACCGGGTTGCCAAGCAGATTTACATATTCAAGTTTTTGCAATCGGAAAAGTGGTGTAAGATCATCCACCTGGTTGTATGAAAGATCCAGCTGTGTAAGGTCAGCCAGTTGGATAATGGGATCGATGATACTTATCTCGTTGTGAGATAGGTACAGTTCCTTCAATAACTTGCATTCACGGATTTCAGTCAGATCATTTATATGATTGCCCGAAAGATCCATCGTTACTGCATATTTACAAAACCGGATACCATCCAATGAGCAGATTTCATATTCAGCCATTTCAATTTCTTCAAGGTCTTCCAACAGGTGTACCGGCAGGTCTATTTCTAGATTACCGTAAATCTTTCTTTTAACAGCCGATAAAAAATCATCATCTATTTGTTTTTCTGCAGTATCTCCAGGTAAGTCATCTGAAAGATTCATTGAATCTTCATCGAAATAAGTAAATCCAGGATCTGATTCATCCCAAACTTCATCCGGATGATAGTCGATGTCTTCATCAATATAGGCAGATCGCATGGTCGCAAAATCCATCTGCTCAACCAGAAATATATGTTTGAGGTCCTGTAAGTGGTCGAGATTTCCAGCGTGATAATTTTCCTGGATAAGATCGATATAGTATTTGGTTTTGTCAGGGTGATATAGTTTCAGTAGATAGGCGAAACATCTCTGGATCTTCTCCTCTCTTATCCCTGTGAATTCGGAAACTGTGGCCATCACATTACGAAGAGTGTCATAATGTTTTCCCTGGTAGAGTGAGATCAATTGTGCCGTGATCCTGGTCAAGTTCTCCTCGGAGTAAGAACGAAGTAATTGTTCATATATTAAATTGTTATCCAATTAAATAATGTGATTTTATGAAGTTATAGTTTAATTGGTGGATTTTCATTCAGCTGGTATAACCTGCAAGAGCTGCTTATAAGCTACAGTCTCCATATTTGCTATATCATTCAATTTATCATTGGCCAGGTTGATCCGTTCTTCCACGTCATAAGATTTCTCAAAGTCCATAAACAGTTTACCGGTTTCCGAGAACTGCCGCCCCGAATCCTCAATTATTTCACTTATTTCTGCAAGCGCAGGATTGGAAGTAATCTCTGAGGCTTCTTTTAGGAATCGTGAATACATGAATCTAAAGATTCCCCCCCCTGTACCTCCAATATCAATAAAGATGTGGATATTGAATAATATCATCCGGGCTGTTTTCTCATCAAACTTTTTAGTCCATTTTTTCATTTCCTTTCCCGTACGGCGGATTCCTCTTATGCCAGCATTACTGATGGGCGGATTCAGCATATTATTGACGGTCTGCCGTATGGAACTGTAGATGTCTCCCGGTTGTGGTGGATGATACCCACTGAAATCAAATTCGAGCCATGTATTTTTTGGCGGAAAAGGTTTATATGGGGAATTCCTTGCTTTTTCAAGCTGTTCCATTGTAATTGGGGCATAAAAACCTTTTTTAATACCTCCTGATTCAGGATCAATATCTGAAGCAAGAAATATGTCTCCCCAGTTAAAACCACATATTACAAATGTATGTCCCCCAAAATGGTAATCATCCGGAAAATGGGAGAACCATGGAAGAAAAGCCATATCCCCGAAAACCATTACCGGTTCTCTCAATCCCATTTTTGCTATCAATGATTCCCTGGCTTTTTTAATACTGCCTGTTGATTTGCTTTGAATTGTCACACCGCATCTAGAACCGAGGTCTGTAAAAAAATTTTTCACATTACCCCGGCCACCTATAAAGGGCCATGCTCCTTTCTGATGCCAGAAAAAGAATCCTTGTCCAGCACCCAGTCCAAGTAACATCTCCTCTGACATTGGATGACCTGCATGATGAAAGATCTTGGCCAGTGAACTGGTCTGACAGTGGCATCCATCCAGTGCAGGACAATTGGTGAAGGGTTTAACATTTGGTGTTTCCATTAAATTGAAATATGGAGGGATCAATGTATTAATAATTTTACTAGTTCTGATAAGGATTTTAGAACCATTTTTGCACTTGAAAAATCATGAGAGATTGTGAATGCGTTTTCAACGATTATACAATCGATGCCTGCTCCCTCAGCTGATTTTAATCCCCTGCCTGAATCTTCTATGACCAGGGCTTCTCCGGGAACAGCCCCGTATTTTTGCAAAGCAGTGAGATAGGGTTCAGGATCCGGCTTGGCATGACTATAATCCTCAAGGGTAAGTACAAAATCCATATACTTAACAATGGATCTGTCCTTATGGATCAACTCAAAGTCTTTACGCTTCGAGGTGGTGACAATGGCCATGGAAAATTCCCTACAGAGTGTTGAAAGGCTGTCCTCAACTCCCGGAATTTCAATATTCTCGGTCAACAGGAATTCCTGGTAATATGCATCTCGTTTCTTACGCTGTTTGCTTATGGTCTTTTCCGGGAATCCTTTCTCATAAGCGAATGACCAGAGGCTTTTCCCATCAAGCATATAGTCCAGGTACACCTTTTTATCCACAGTTATCCCCAGTTCTGCCAATGCCTTGCAGGTTGCCTCATAATACCAGAGCTCAGTATCTACGAGTACACCATCATGATCCCAGAGTATGTATTTTTTGCTTTTCATAATTCTTTTTCCAGGAGATGGTAGAAAGACTTTTTCGCTAAGATTTCATTCCAGGGCTCATGACCACAGTTTTCCAGCAGACTGAACCTGAAATTTTTTATAAGTTTTACCAGGGGATCTTTAATCCCATTGTAAGGATGAGGATCGTAATCTCCATGAATGGCCAGAACCGGACAATTTACGCTGCCTGCATGCAGTAATAATTCACCGCTTGATCTTATTGTTTCAGCTTCTGCCCAAATGGACTCATACATTTCATAATCCAAGGTTTTTTTTCCGTAAGATATACTTTCGGGTTGAAATGCATCTGTTTTTCGCATAAATGAAGCAATATCAAGAAAAATGAGATCCTTTTGGTTTTGTGGGGCGATATCGATTTGCTTCAAAAGCCTGTATAAAGCTTCTCTATCTTTGTCATCCAAGCGTTCCAGTCGGGTTTCCATAATTTTTGAAGCAAATTTTTCTTCCAGGGGAGCTGCGGCAATAAGAATGAGCTTCTTGACCTGGTCCGGATATTTTGATGCAAACAAAATGCTCAGCCATGCTCCCCAGGAATGACCAATGAGTGTTAAAGGGGGGTGGCCATGCAAACTAACGACTTCATTTAATTCAACCAGCAGGCTATCAATGCTGTACTTGGTTTGAATTGCTTCGATCACACCCTTCTTACCGGAGATTTTTTTTGCCACCGCATCCATTGTTCCGGCTGCCCCCGGACCACCATGAACCAGTACGACTGAATAAGGTGGCTTCCCATATTTATGAAGATTCTGCAAGAAGTATTATTGTCCGCAAAAATACCAATAATTAACCATGATTGGGTCAAAGATATGTCTGTTCCTAGCATGGTTTTTTGTTTTTAATTTATGAATTGAATATTTCTTTTTTGAACCTTGTATCCCTTTTTACTATTTTTTAACAGTATCTTAGAGAAAAACAGAAAAGAAAACACAGAAAAAATCCTTGTTCTGAACCTTTTCAGGTTAAAATGGTTTATGATTTAACAGACTAATGTCATGAAAAAATCCCTTTTACTTGTGATTTGCCTGATTTTTGCGTTGATTGCAGGCTGGTTCCTCATTGATTTCCTAACGGTCCATCCCCTCAGAATGTCTCTCTTTCTTACCATTACGCTGGTATCTTTGATGGGTTTGATTATTTCATGGTACCTTATCCAGAAGCGTCGCTTACGATGGCTGGCTGGCATACTGGCATTGGCTGCATTTTTTTCCGGATACCTGGCTAATGCCCGGATCTTCCTGAATCAAGAAGATTACAGGCATGTGCCTGAACTAACCAGATCCGCCAGTGATCGGGTTGAAGGTCACACAGCCATTGTATATTTTACGCACGGAGAACCAGAAACCTATAATCCAATCGGGTGGTTGAACCAGTTCAAAGAATTCGATGAACAGGGAATAAAATTCATCCCGTTTTTTGCCAGGCCCATTTTTGTCTACTTATTGCGTGATAAATACCTGGAAGTAGGAAAGAGTAACCACAGGCAAACGCATGGTGAGATGTTAGCGAGCCTCGAACAACTTTATCGTGCAGAAGGAGACTCAACTACCAGGTTTTACCTTTGTTTTCTGGATGATGAACCCCGACCGGATGCAGCTGTGATACAAGCATTAAATGAAGGTGCTGGAAGGATTATAGTGGCTACCGTATTTCTTACCATATCAAACCATACGGCTGAAGGCCAGAAACTGATCTGGGAGGTGGAAGCAGAAGAGAAATGCCGTGTTGATATTGTTTTTACGGACCCACTCTGGAATTCAGACTTGCTACGTTCTGTTTTTCTTGAAAAAGTCTATGCGCAAATTGGGAATGTACCGAAGGATAAAATTGCCATTGCGCTTGTAGGCCATGGCCAGCCAGATGAATGGGATGTTGAGTGGGCCACGGAGACTGAACAGGAATCAGCCTTCAGGGATGAGATCATAGAGCTTTTCGTAAAGGAAGGATTCAGGAGAGAAAACCTTGGATCTGCCTGGATGGAATTTAAATCCCCCAAGCCTGCTGAGCTGATGGAAGATTTTGTAAAGAATAATGTTTCGACGATCTATTACTTTTCTGCGGCCATTTCTGCCGATGCCATTCACAGCCAGGCCGATGTTCCCCACCTGGTGAATGAATATGATTTCCCGCCGGGCATTGAGACGGTAAATCTTGGTGCATGGAATAACCACCCCACCGTCATCAGGGCCATAAAAGAACGCACTGACCAGCATATGCATGATCAAAGAGATTAGCGCTGTTAAGAAAAAAGACCGTATCGGTAACAAGGCGAGGTCTCTGAGCTTTCTCTCACGGAATAAGTTCAGGATTCCAAAAACCATGGTTTTAACTGATGAAGCGCGCAGCAGATATATGCAGGATCCGGTTGGTTTGGACAGTTGGCTTCGCAAAGAACTCGAGATTTTGCATGATCCATTGAAAAGTTATGCGGTTCGATCCTCCAGTGAACTTGAGGACGATGCAGCATATTCTTTCGCCGGACAATTTAAAACAATTCTTTACATCAATGGACTGGAAAACATCATTGAAGCAGTCAATGATGTTTGGAAATCTGCACAACAAGTTGAAGAAAGCTTATACTATCAAAAGATAACTCGAGAAACAGGCAGTTATGGAATGGGTGTAATCATCCAGGAGATGGTAAATTCACTTTGGTCAGGTGTTGCATTCAGTATAAACCCAGTTACCGGACGAGATGAAATCATTATTGAAGGGATACAAGGTTCGGGTGAAGGTCTGGTGCAAAGAGGTGAGAATCCCTATCGCTGGACATATATTCAAGGGACATGGGAAGGATATGAAAATGACTGTACGCCAGGAATTGGAGTATTGGATGAACTTGCAGTCGGGATCCAGATACTCAGGAAAAAATGTGGTAAAGAAGTTGATATAGAATGGGCTTTTGATGGAAAAGAATTGTATTATCTCCAATGCAGGTCTGTCACGGCACAGCAATATCCTGTTATTTACTCCAACCATATTTCACGTGAGGTTTTACCTGGTATGATCAAGCCACTGGTTTGGTCTGTTAATATACCGCTGGTGAACAGTGCATGGATCAGGCTCCTTGAGGGCTTGCTCGGACCCTTGGACATTAAACCTGAACAGCTGAGCCGATCCTTTTATTACAGGGCTTATTTCAATATGGGCACGCTGGGCACCCTTTTTCACAGGATGGGATTGCCCCGGAATAGCCTGGAAAGCCTTATGGGCCGTAAGGACCCGTCAGGGAAATCTGCCTTCAGGCCATCTCTTAAAACAATGCGCTACCTACCCAGAATGCTATTGTTTCTGGTATCAAACCTTACCCTTGGGCGGGTATTCAGAAGAAAGATTGGCAGCCTGGAAAAGGATACCAACGAATTGAAGAGGAAACTGGATGAGGATTTTAGCATTGATCAATACCCGTATGTTTTTCGCCAGGTCATGGAGGTATCCGTGCAAGCAGCCTATTTTAACATCATCATCCCTTTGGTCATGCAAATCCTGAACAGATTTCTGAAACGGAGGATGGAAAAGCGTGAACTTGCCTATGAAGAACTTGATTTCACGGTGGACTTTCCGGAGCTTCGGGATTACGACCCCCGGTATATGATCCGTCTGATTCAAGAGTTATGGACGAACATACCGGAAGCATATAAGAAAAAAGTGAATGCTTATGCCGACCTGGCAAATCTCAAAGGTCCCAAAGAAATCCTGGTCTTCCAGAAAGAATTTGACAGACTACTTGATAGATTCGGACATTTCAGTGAAAGCGGGAACGACTTTTCCTATCCAACCTGGCGGGAAGATCCAGCATTTTTACTCTCCATGGTAAGACAGGGCGATGAAAGAAAATCCATCAGGGAAAATAAGCCAGGTAATCGCAATATTAAACAACCGATTCGAATGAGGGGAAGAGCTTATTTCAGCGCGGGGAAATACCGACTTTACAGGGAAATGATCAGTTCGGAGTATACTCGAAGCTACGGACTATTCCGGGACCTTTTCCTGAAGACTGGAAAATATATGGCAACAGCGGGCATGATCTCACAAACCGAAGATGTGTTTTTATTGACCCTTGAAGAACATGACCGCTTATTAAATAATGGAGATATTGCGATTATCAAATCCCTGGGACAGGAAATCAGCAAGAGAAGGCAGGAAATGGCAGACTTGGAAGATATATCCCTGCCCGCCATTATTTATGGTGAGGAGCCTCCTCCCCTGGCCAGGCCTGATGAGAAAACCCTACATGGGATCCCCGTCTCTCCTGGGTTTTTTGAGGGAGAAATAGTAGTGGTCAGGGGTTATAAGGACTTCCAAAAAAATGTTGAAGGAGCCATACTTATCATCCCTTTTTCTGATGTGGGCTGGACGCCTGTTCTTACCAGGGCTGCTGCGATTGTTTCAGAATCGGGTGGTATGCTTTCACATGCTTCTATTGTAGCAAGGGAGCTTCACATCCCTGCCATTGCATCGGTTGATCATGCTTGCAATTTGGAAGAGGGAAGTAGAGCCCGGTTGGACGGTTATAATGGTTTATTAATACTAGATAATTGAAATCATGGATTCTATTACCCGAATTACCTGGTTAATGTATACTTCAGCCGGACTTATAGGTTATTTGGCAGGTTCCCTATCATTTGCCCGGATCCTGACCTGTATTATAACCAAATCAAGTCATGTTGAGGGATTGAAAGAAGAATTGCCAGGCAGTGACCAGACATTTGAATCTGATTCTGTCTCTGCCACCGTAATTACTCAAAACCTGGGGAAAAAATTTGGCTGCCTCACTGCGCTGCTTGATATGTTTAAGGTAGCCCTGCCCACATTCCTGGTTAAGTATTTCTTCCCGGATCAGCCCTATTTCCTTGTTACTGGTATTTTTGGAATGCTTGGTCATGATTATCCTGTTTACCATCGCTTCCAGGGGGGACGTGGTGAATCTCCCATGATAGGTGCCATGTTGGTCATCAACTGGTTCGGAATTATTATTGCTAACGCTGCTTCCATGATCCTCGGCTATCTTACCGGGAGTATACTGGTGCTTCGTTATGGCTGGTATATATTGATGATTATATGGTACTGGATCTATTTTAATGATATTTTCTATGTTGGATTTATGATACTGGCAAACCTGATCTTCTGGAATTCAATGCGAAAGGATCTTGCCAGGTATGGAGAGCTAAAAACGGAAGATGATGTGGAGGTTACCGAAGAGCAGGTGTCAGATTTTCTCCTAATGGGTAAAAGCATTGGACGATTCCTTGATAGGTACGGGCTGCCTGGGTTACTGCGGAAATTGTTTTCCGGAAAATCATGAACCTGCATTAAAACTCATAGCTGAGACCCACCTGAACATTGAATGGATTACCAGGAGTGAAATGCAACTCCGAAACAGCGGCTGGCTCTAAAAACAATCGGGATTCAGTATCAAACTGGGCTTCATTCCAGGTGATGTTAAACAGGTTCTCCACCTGGGTAAATATCCGGAATCCTTTGAATTTGTATGCCAGTATGATATTGTTCAGAAAATGTCCTAAGGCCACTACGCTATTGTCCTCATTGGCAGGCCGGTCTGCCAAATAACGATACCTGAGTGCAGCTTCAAATCCGGCTGGGTGGACAAAGTTAACGCCTCCTTGGGAGGTTATCCGGGGGGCCAGTGGAATAAAATTGGCATTATCCGGTTCCTGGGTGTAGCGACCATCCGCCAGGTTCAGATCCAGATCAGCCCAGATCCAGTGGGCGAGTTGCATGCGGACCTCTACATCCAGTCCCGCACGCCTGGTTGCTCCGCTGATCTCTGTGCTGCCTTCATCTCCCACGAAAACCAGTTCTTCTTCCATATGCAGGTACCAACCTGCCAGGCTTACCAAAACATTTTTCCCAAGGCTGAAGCGTGTCCCCAGTTCAGCCCCGGCAGCCCTGGGCAAGGTTTTAATATCCCTGTATGCCGGATCAAGATTTCTCACCAGCAATTCCTGCTCGATTGCTGATGGATCAACCCCCTGTTTTTCCCTGGCATGGATAATTTCACGGGTGCGCCGTGCACTGATCACATCGCGGGCATCATTGGAATGAAAGCCGGTCCCCAAATTTAAATAGAGATCAAAATTACTGGTCGGAGAGAGGACGAGGTTAAGCTTGGGACTCAAAATGGTGGACTGAGCATAACCGCTTGCATGGGGCAGGCCGTTACCGGGAAATTCAGGATAATCCAGGTGATCGATTGAATGAAAGGTAAAATAATCCCCCCGGAGCCCCAGTTGCAACTTGAACAGCTGGCTGAACACCAGGTCTTCTTCCAGCCAGAAGGCCATATTAACTTCGTTTACAGCATTATCGGTTTGCACTGATTTCCTGATCCTGTCGGGACTTTTCCACAGGCTTACGTCTATATGGTCTCCCCGGTAGCTTCCACCCACTTTGGTCAGGGTACGGACCCGGCCCAGTGTTTTGCGCAGGCTGTAATGGGCATTGATACCATAAATGGTCCTTTTGTCTGACTGTTCGATCATGTCTCCGTCAATGCTGTCGTTCAGCCAGAAAGTAAAGTTTGAATAGAGCTTAAAATCATATTTTGAAACGTAAGCCTGAACAGAGAGATCCTGCTCATTGCCTTCCATGAAATTGTAATCCACGGAGATATTATACCTGCCTGTAATACCTCCTTCCATGTCATCAATGGCACCCCAGCGGGTCATCAATCCACCATCAATGGCCCGCTGAGGGATCTGCCCGGAAGCATCCCAGGCCGAAGTGAATGCACCAACTCCGATGCCCAGTTCACTACGAGGGGTGATATGCGTATGGAATTTGCCGTAGATGTTGGCCCGGTTAAATCCCTGGGGACTCTCAAAGGGCCCGTCAGAATGGTAATACTGTCCGGCAAGATAGGCACTCTGGTGCTTGCCTGTTGTAGGTATTTTCAATACAGCTGTGGCTTTGGCCGTGTTGAACATTCCGCCTTCCAGTTTCACAAGGTTATGATCCGGATGATCGGTGGTTGTGAAGGCGACAGAACCTGCAGTTCCAAAGTTACCATACTGGCTGAAGTAAGGTCCCTTGAAAACCGTCATGCCATCAATGATCTCAGGGATTACAAAATGAAGGTCCGCATACCCCTGTCCATGGCCATGTGTAACCATATTCACCGGCAGGCCATCCACTGAGATCCCTACATCTGTACCATGGTCCGCATCGAAACCCCGCATGAATATCTGTTCGGCCTTCCCTCCTCCGGCATGCTGGGCTATGAATAGTCCGGGTACCAGCAGCAGCATGTCCTGGGCAGATCGAACAGGTTTAATTTTCAGGTCAAAATCCCTGATGGCCTTTGATGAAGCTGCAGAGAAAGGCTGCCTGGCCTCCACACTGACCACAGATAGATCGATGCTGCCTGGGAGCAGGGTCAGGTTATATTCCTTCTCTTCACCCTCCCTGAAATCAAGGAGTACTTCATATGTTTCATACCCGATATAGGAGAATATAAGGGTCTGCTCTCCGGCAGGGATCTCTCGCAGGATATAATCGCCGTGTACACCGGAGACTGTACCTTGCACAGTACCTTTCATCAGAATATTAACCCCGACCAGTCCTTCTTGGTTGTCACCGCCGGTAATGATACCATGGATACTAGCATTCTGGGCTGTTAATTGGATAATATTCAGACAAATCAAGATGGCAACTGCAAAAATTTTATCTTTCATTGGCTCAGGAATAGTAACACTAATATTAAATAGGTAGCACTAATGTAGTAAAAAATACTTATCCATAAAACGATGATGAAGCAATTAACCAAATTCAGGGTGAAATCAGGTTGCAGGGTCTTCTTTATTTAGCATTCCCGGTTGGCTGATTGATTTGCCTTATGGCCTGCCTGGATTCTTTGTTTCTCCGGCATGTGTTGCTGGCCGCATTGCGAACAGGTATAATGGTAAAAATGGATCTGTCCCCTGCAAGCACCACAGGCATATCTTTCCTGTTGATAAAGAATATATTTATCCTGCCCGAGTTCTTTCAACTTCCTGAAATTATCAGGAATTTCATGTCGGTAATTAAATCTTGGGTCTCCTTCATGTGATTTTCCAAGTTTCGCATCATGTATCTTGCATGGAAATTTCTCACAATCCATACAAAAATCCACATTCTCCTTTTCATAGGCACAAACGCGGATCCGACAGCCCCATTTACTCATACGTTTCTGTTTCGGATTAACAGATGCACATCCGTGGCAGGTTTTCTTAAATGAGGGACAGGCACCACACCAAACCCCGCAAGGGGCAAGTTCAGCAGGTATTTGATTTTTCAAGTTCAGGATTTAAGGATGATTAAAATTAATCATAATCTATCCTCAGAGCAGTAGATATTATATGTTCTTGGATATTATTCCTTCAGGATCTCATTGATCAGCTTGCTGACTTCATCTCCGCGGATGTATACCATCATATGTGTTCCATTCTTAACCAGGAAATCATATTTCACCTTCCTGTATGGAAGCGTATGATCCTGGTCTCCGTGTATGTGTATAATCCTGTCGTCATAGCCTTCCTTATCCCAGTTAATAACCATATCTACAGTTCTTTTTAGATAGGCAGGGTCTTTGGCTTCAATCATTGAATTAAATGTTTCTTTATCCTGCTTGCGGGCTGGTTCGACGATGGGAGCAAATACTTTTGCACCCCATTTTGTCATTCCCTTGGGGATTATCTTATTGATGGGAATGGTTTTCTGGAATTTGTACCTTCCTGGTAGTTCAGCACGGTATTTGGCACTGGAAATCACGATGGTTATATATGGTTCCAGGGTATCTGTGAGTTCTGAGCAGATCATGCCCCCCAAGGATACGCCTATCAGGATATATGGCCTACTTGTATCGATCCTGGGGATGAATCCGAGGGCATATTCCCTGAGACTGGTTTTTTTTTCGGGAACCGGAAACTCCAGATGGATGGTATCATAGGGGAATTCGATGTATTTGAAGAGCCGGTAATCAGCACCCTGTCCTGGCAACAGATAGATAATGGTATCACAGGAAGGAGGTTGAGCAAAGATTTTTACACCCCTTGCCTGAAAGACAGAAAGAAGGATAGAAAGAACAAGAATAATACGGTTCATGATAATGAAAATTAGAACCTTTTGCAATAAAAGTAACACAAATCCGGGGCAGTGGCAATATCGAGAATTGGAAAGATCCAAGCAATAAATGTTTGAATTCTTATTTCGAATTGTTTAAATTAACCTTCCCTAATCAATGCTGGATTTACGATGAGAAACCTCCTTTATATTTTAAGCGAAACACTCCTCCTGGTAATTATTTTAGTGAATTCCTGTACACCATCAGCACAGAATGTTGAAGTTTCAGCAGAACTAAGCAAGAAAGAACAACTCGGCAAATTGCTGTTCTTTGAAAAGAGTCTTTCAACCCCTGTTGGTCAGGATTGTTCTGATTGCCATAAACCTGAATTTGCATTTGCGGATCCTGATACCGGGCTTCCTGTTTCAAAGGGAGCTGTTGAAGGGAGGTACGGTAACCGGAATGACATGCCCGCGGCTTATTCAGCATATGTTCCGCCCTTACACAAAGACACTGTTGAGGATATCTGGGTGGGTGGTCTATTTTGGGATGGCAGGGCCAATTCCCTGGAGGAGCAGGCCATGGGCCCCCCGCTGAATCCACTAGAAATGGCCAATTTAGATACCATTTCTATTAGAGATAAGCTGAAGGTACTTGAGTATGCAGATAAGTTTATAGAAATTTATGGTACGGATGCATTCGATGACCCCTCAACCGCATTCAGCTATATGGCTGATGCCTTGGCTGCATATGAAAGATCGGCAGAATTAAACAGGTTTGATTCAAAATATGATTATTTCTTAAAAGGAGAAGCTGAATTAACAGCACAGGAAATCCGGGGGATGGGACTATTCGTTGCCGAACAAAAAGGAAATTGCGCTGCATGCCATCCCAGTACACCATCAGAGGACGGAACACCCCCGCTTTTTACGGATTTCACCTATGATAATCTTGGAGCACCCAAGAACCCTGAGAATCCATTTTATACAATTTCCCCTGAGCTGAATCCGGATGGATTCAGTTATGTTGATTTGGGCCTGGCAGTGACTGTAGAGGATCCTGCTGAAAATGGAAAATTCCGGGTACCGACCCTGAGGAATGCAGCCCTGACCCCACCTTATCTGCATAATGGTGTTTTTAAAACCCTCTACCAGGTTGTCGCGTTTTACAATACCAGGGATGTAGCACCTTGGCCTCCACCCGAGGTAGATGAAAATGTGAATGATGAGGAACTGGGTGACCTGGGACTTACCAACCAGGAAGTAGAAGATATTGTGGCTTTCCTCCTAACCCTTACGGATGGATGGACGCCGGATCAGCCTGTAGAGCAATAGGGAATGCACAAAAAAAGCAGGTCCGGGTATCTGATCCGAACCTGCCTTATTGAAATTTTCAGATAATATTATTGAACCGGTTTAACCGGGAATTTTGACATGAGGGCTTTCACAGCTTTGGGAATGTTTTTGTCCCTTGTCTGCGGATTCTCATCAACGGTTTTGGTTGCAATTCCTTCCCATATCAGTTTTTCATCCTTGGCATCGAATACATCGCAAACCAGTGTGCCAACTTGATAATCATATTCCTGGATGCTGGTGGTCGAATGTCCTCCTCCCCAGCCGTAACCAGGTCCGTATCCGTAATAACCACCATAATAACCTCCGTATCTTCCACCCATTGAGGTTGTTGTTGCAGTGGTACTTGTCTTTTGCTCAACTACAATAAAAAGGGTAACGATCATATCACCGCCTTTTTCTACATATTCAATTCCCCGGGCCTTAAATTCTGCACCGAAAGCATTTTCAAACCTTTCCCTGTCAAGACTGTTCAGGATCTTATCACTCTCCTCAGCCCATCCATAGTATTCAAATGTCTTGTATTTTGACCAGTCTAACGACGAATCAAAATCTGAGTAAACTTTCAAACTGGAGCAGGAATTCAAGAACACCAGTCCAAGAGTAACACCAATTATTAAAATCGATTTTTTCATTGGATTATTATTTTGTTTCAATTAATGGAATTTCAAGTGCTAACTGGGCATCGATCATGGTCTCGATCTTATTCTCAGCCTGGAAAAACCTGGCTGCTTTACCTGCTGGCAGTATCTTTTTGAATTTCTTATAATACTGCTTTTTGAGTTTCATAAACTCCTGGCTGTAGGCCATGGCATTGACCCATAATGCATCGGCTTTTTCATCAGTCAGTGTTTCGTAATTCTCTGAAAAATCCTTGATGATGGCAATTCGCTTATTAGCCACAAGGTATAGTTTCCCCTGGTACTCATTGTAGAGTTCCCAGAAAGGGGTGCTTTCAACATCAGTCAGTTGCATTACCTCTGCAATGGCAGCTTTCTTTTCGGTTTTCAGAACATCGCGGGCGAGTTCCAGATAGTCATTAACAGACTGAGCATAAATAGCGGTTGAAATGAGAATAACGCTAAGAATTGATAATAGTTTTTTCATTTTAATGGGTTTTATTGAATAATAATTGGTAAATAATTTCAGTATTAAGATAGTGCTAATGATAAAGTTAACAATGATAAATTAGACAATCAACATTTTTCATTCCGACTATCGGTCGGTAACATATTAATTATCTGGAAAAGAGGCAATTAATATTTCATATATATTTATTTCAAAAAGGGTTGAAATAATTTATTTTATAAAGAATATCAAATATAAGTTTTTAATTGATCCGCATTTGGAATTAACAGTTATTTAACCTGTTAATCATTTAAATGCCTGCCAGGTAGCGAAGAGAACTTTCCTTCGTATTTTTAGCAGTCATTGATTAGATCATTTTGAAATATTTTATAATTACATTATTTCTGTCACTGGCCTGGATTGTTTCGGTATTTCCCAATGAGGATGAGGTTCAGGATACAACCGGGATCTACTATGAGGATCTAAGCCATCTACTATCTATCAGGATCTATCCCCTGGCAAAAATCAATTCCCTTGAGCTGAAAGTCCCTGATGGAACAATTTCCTTGCAGCCAAACGGGACAGGGAGTATTGGTCTTGGATTTAATTATAAGTGGCTTGGTTTTGGATTTTCAGTTGGTTTTCCGGCCTCAAAAAAAAGCATTGAGGAGAAGGGGGAGACCGGACGATTTGATATGCAATTAAGTTATTTCGGAAAACGCCTTGCTGCAGATGGATTCATACAACAATACAAAGGCTATTATATGGCCAACCCCTCGGATTATATTCCCTGGGACAATGAATACTATCCCAAATCCAGGGATCTATGGGTATTCTCCTATGGCGGAAGTGTTCATTATATTTTTAATTCAGACGAGCTCTCCGTAAAGGCTGCATACCTGAGGAACCAGATCCAGAAAAAAAGTGCTGGCAGTTTTGCCGCAGGTATATTCCTTTATAAAGATAAGGTAGGATCGGAACAGGGATTTGTCCCACCTGAATTGCCGATTGCCTTACGACAATCTGTGGATCTAAAGGAGTTTGATGCCTTTACCATAGGCGTATCAGCTGGATATATGTACACTTTTGTATTACAGCGTAATTTCTTTATAAATCTCTCCGGATTCCCTGGTATCGGGTACCGCCGGTTTGATCTGAAAACATTGGATGATAATCACAGATCCATTAACACCGTGGGTGTACAATTGATAGCCAGGTCAGCTGTTGGATATGAATTCAAACATTTTTACATGGGATTAACCATGTCTGTAATTCTAAGGAACTTTAGTTATGATGTATCCGAGGTAAACCTGGGCACCGGGCAGGTAAGGTTAACCTTTGGAAAACGGTTTGATGTAAACCGAAAGAAATAGAAAAAGAGATGCACTACCAGCGCATCTCTTTTTCTATTTCTTATGGACTGCTGGCTGGCTATTGACTTGCCGGAACAGGGAACTTTGACATTATGGCCTTAACAGTCTTGGGTATTGAGGTATCGCGATTTTTAGGGTTGTCATTGATTTCTCCGGTTCCGATACCTTCCCAGATGAGTTTTTCATCCTTCTTATCAAAAACGTCGCATACCAGGGTTCCTACATTATAGTTATATTCCGTTACAGTAGTTGTCGAGTGTCCGCCCCCCCAACCGTAACCGGGCCCGTATCCGTAATAACCACCATAATAACCTCCGTAGCCTCCACCCATAGAGGATGTATGGGCAGTGGCGCCTTTTTTCTGTTCAACCACTATGAAAAGGGTGACGACCATATCTCCGCCACTCTCTACAATATCAAATCCACGTTTCTTAAATTCTTCACCAAAAGCCGTTTCGATTCTGTCCTTATCAAGAGTGGTGAGCAGCTGATCGCTCTCTTCAGCCCACCCATAATATTCAAGAGTTTTATACTTGGTGAAATCTACAGAAGAGTCCACATCAGAATATACCTTCAGACTGGAACAAGAATTAAGCAGGATCAATCCTGTTACTCCAAGGGTTAGAAATACATTTTTTTTCATTTTCTTATCAGATTAATTAAATAATGATTTGACATTTCCAACCACTGCAAACATAAGATGAGTGATCACTCTAGGAATCATGCATCCCAATTAGTTGGCATTATCGTTGACAAATATATTAAGAAAATTTAACCCCATATGTTTCTACAAGGGTTTCAACTTCCGCAATGATCCCCTGTCCTGAGACTCGGGATTTATATTTTTGCCAGGTGTTTCGTCCAGTATGGCATGTTGTCCGGATCTGTATAAGCCTGATTCACAATGTCCGGCGATGCACTGATATGTACCTGGGATATAAATCTCAATATGATAGATTATGAATATTCAGTTTTCTACAAGTATGGCAACCGGGCTTTAAGTCCAACCTGTTCTTTGATAGTTTTTGCCAGGCAGACAAAGAGCCAAATCCTGGTCATTTCCTCATGATCTTGTTTTGCGATTGAAGCTTCCTTCCTGCTCATGATCCAATCATTAATTTTGACAAGTTCAGCATGAATAGATTTTTTGATAATTCCGCTACAGGCCCCACATCCTTCAAAATTATCCACCGACCTCAATATTCCAATTCCGCGGATGACATTGATGAGGTGAACAGGAAAGGCATAATGGCATATGTCCACTCTGTAGATCTGGTATTCAAGTCCCATGTCACCTACTTCCCGGCTGATTTCTTCCATGGAATTTTGGCTAAGTTCTTCCAGCATTTTCCAGTCCCACTTTAACCTGGCCAATAACAACCTGACCAGTTTAACTTTTTCAGGAGTCTTTTCTCCCAACCAGGATCCGACCTCCCTGGATAGCTGTTCATTATATTCAGGGGGTTTGTTTTTCTCATTGTTATCCAACCAGTTGTGCAAGGCCCATAAATACTGTTGCCCCATAAAGGAACGTCCTGTTTTATCAGACTTCCAGGTCTCATCTCCATGCTGGATGTGGTTTTGTCCAATGTTACGAGGATCAGTATAAGGGTGCAGATCCATTATTGATTTCCTGATGTTTTCTAAATGTTGAAGATATTTGAAATGGCATACTTCAAATCTTGTGATCAGTTCCCTGATCTGCCTGACCTGGTCAGGATGCTTACCTAATGCTTGCTCCAGCTTATTGATGCTGGAAATCTCTGCATCCCCCCGGGAAACTTCAATATTTGACCAGGCCGTCATGATTCAAGGAATATGTTTAACCTATTTTCGCCCTCAATTTCCTGATGATTAATAAAACTTTAAGCAGGACAAAGTAAATACTACCAAAAATGAATGCTTCCTTTCCACCGTCAATAATGGTGTATTCCCCTGCATCACACAGGGTATGAATCTTGTCTGAAAAGCGGGTATTGGTGTATGGATCAATTACTTTAACCGGGATTTCTTCATACTCAGTTTTGGACAATTTAAGTACCTTGTTGATGAAGATCCTGCCCTCGATTTTTTCCGCATAATCCATGCTCGGGCGATACCAGTTGCCTTCGTGGAAAAAAGGAGTACCAGCCGGTCTGGCTGAGCGGATATCTGTTTTGACTGGATTTCTGGGATGTGGCACCCATTCGGAAAAAAGATCTTCAGCATAGAAGAGTTTCAGATTGTGCCGGAAGCCGTCCCTTCTTTCGGTGGTAAACATCCAATAAGTCTCCTCGTGCTTGATGATTGTATTGTCAATGCCTGCAAATCCATCTATAAGTACATGCGACCTTTCCCAGGAAAGGGGGAAATCAACAGCCTTGTAAGTAAAAACGCTGTTGGATTCATATGCTTCCGGGATCAGATAATATTCACCATTGTGTTTTACAGGATATGGATAAGAAAGATGAAAGGGTTCTTTAATTAGCTTTTGTTCAGGGCCGAAGGACTGCTCATATAGTATATAGTCCAGTTTGCCCCTGGCTTCTTTAAAGGGGTATGTCTCATAAAATATATGAAGCTTGTGTCTGTCGGACTCATCTACGAGGCAGAATGGATCTGCAAGGAACCTGTTCCTTGAGCGTAAAGGGTACCAGTCAGCTTTAGGTTTTTCATCATCAAGGAATGCTGATATAGGTGCCTTCACAACTCCAATATTCCAATAATCAGTGAAGAAAAAGCTCCGGCTGGCTTCCCGAAGGTTATAATAGACCAGCTTCATTAGAAACACCATTACCTGCCAGTTACGTGGATGGCGATATATGGGGGCAGCGGTTTGGACAGGTTCTATATGGAACTGATCTGTATGACCATTCAGGATATCGATACACAGCATGGCCGGCCATCTGCTGGTTTCCTTAATGATCTGGTCCCTGTTTTTGGCATAGGAATATTTGGTCTTAACAAAACCTTTTTTCAATGTTACACCTGCATCAAGCTTATCTGTAAGCCTTTGCAAAACAGCCCCGGTGATTTTATCATCTTTAAATATCTCCCAGAATGCCGGTGGACTCCCCCTGTAGATCTGTTCATCGTCATGTTGAAAAGACCAGATTCCATATTCTGCAGTGTCCAGGATCTCACCCCGGATAATCCCGAATCCGAATTTCAGGATGAAATGCAGGTCAGCTTCACCGATTCTTTTAATATCTTGATCCCTGAATTGTTGAGATACATGACTACTCTTATCGGTTTGGCAGGTGATCAATGGAATTGCCCCAAGCTGTTCTGCCAGATCTACCATTCTGGATGTCCTGGAAATCTTTTTTGACAGGCGGGAATATGCATGCCAGAAAAGGTGTTTTAATTTCCTTTTTTGGTTTGCAGGAGGATTATCATCCATTATCAGAAGTTTGCATGATACCTTTTCGATGGAGAGCAGCCTCTTTATTGCATCTGCCTGCCAGGCTGGGAATACATTGCCCTTGCACATGATACCAAATCTGATTTCCTGGTTCTTATTTTCTACAGTCATAATTTCTTACCCATCCATGTTTTCCAGTTCAGTGATCTCGTCAAGATGCATTTGAAAATGCCTGAGGTAGTCCACGATCCCTTGCCGTAATGAAATGAGTGTGTTTTCATCATAGAACCATTTGTTCTCCAGCTTAGAAGGGTCCACATTTCCCATTACATGGGCGATGTGCAGGTTGGCATATTTCCATAAATTCACCAGGTTATCCCAGTCTTCTGACTCATAATCCTGTATGGTAATCCATCTGTCATTATTTCCATTGGTAGCATAATTCGGAAACCGAAGCGGACTCTTCCCGTATTGCAGATGAACGATACGATGTGTATTATTGGAAGCTGAATCCACCATATGGCCTACAATTTGCTTGATGTTTCGATCCTGGATATTGCGTTTTCCCAGGGTCTTGCCTGGAGGCATGGCCTTAAGCCTTGGTTCCCATTCTTCCAGAAGACGCTCCAGTTCCTGGCATTGTGACTCAAATTCATTCATGGTTCTGATTTGAAATTATTCGCATTATATGCAGGTTTTCTGTCGGTGTATCAACGGTAATTTCACATCCTCCTGACAGGATGAATGGCTTATCCTTTTCCGTATTACATAGCTCACGGACCCTTGCGCCAATATCTTCAGTTGATTGTTGTTCAATAATTCTAACGGGATCCAGATTCCCGCACCTGACGATTTCATCTCCAAGTATATCAAATGCATTGTCCATACTTACCATCCAATCAAGATCCAGGATGTCTGGTTTCACATCCTTCAGATCAGGCAGCAGGTGTGTTATGTCTCCACAGATATGGATCTTTACAGCTGCACCCAGTGAATGAATATAATTTACAATTTCGAGATGTTTCTCCTTGACATATTCACGATATTGATCATCGGATATCTGTGAACAGATTGCATCCCCCATACCTATGATATCGCAACCCGCCTCCACCTGGGCTTTGGCGAATTCCATAGCAGTTACAGTTGTTTTATCGATAAGGATCTTTACCAGATCTGGTTCCATGATCAGGTTGAGCAGTGTATCATTGACTCCGGCCAGATCACATGTCTCAGCCAGTGGGCCTTCAATCCATCCAATGACAGGAACAGATTTTCCAAGCCGGTTTCGATATTCCTTTGCACCCTCTATCCGGTCGAAGGTTCGTTCCGCTTTGTAAATATCCGGATTTTTTAGCTGCCTGGCATCCTCGATGGATTTCACGATGGCTTGCCGGCATTGTGGTACACCGTCTACTGGGAAATGCACATCAGCGCCGAAGGCAGAAGTTTCTCTGTAAGGATCTGATATGAGCCCAACTGCATCCATACCAAAATCCTCAAAACACCTGATATTGCTTTCAACCAGAACCCTGAAATCACTGGCAAAATGCCCGTAGTTTGTATGATTATAACGGGCAGCAAAATGCATCAGTATTGGGTGGAACAAAATTCCCTCTCCCGTGGAGTTATTCCTAAATTTATCCAGAATGTCAGTGCTTTTCATTGAGAATTAAAAATACAAAAAACACTGACTGCCTGGATAAGATCAGAGCAAAGTGTACCAACTTTTTAAAGCGTGAGCAAAAACTTCATCGAATAATTGCTGGAAACTGCAGGATTTTCTACCCGTTATGATTTCAACCAGTCTTTTAGACTATCCCTGAGATGGCCTGAAGGATCTGCAAAAGATTTTCCCAGGTCTATTTTGCTGATAAGTACCCCGGAACGGTTTCTGGAAAGTTTGCCCGAGACTTTTCCATCTGGCTGTACCACAAAACATGGAAAACAGCTTTCCCTTTTACAGGTGTTGCTTCCACTAATCCACAGATAATTATTGGCCGCGTTTCCCCTGACCGTTCCGGTAATTAGTTCACCCAGCTCTTTTCCTTCAGATCTATACCCGGCGGCAGAAAGATTTCCGTCATACCAGGATTGGAAGAACAGATCGGTTTTGAGCTGTTTATAATCCCTGTAAAGCTCCGGATAGCGCCATTCATGGCAGATCAACAGTCCACAATTAACCCCTTTAATATTGAAAACAACAGGCCGTTTTCCTGCTGCATAATGCAAATGTTCCAGTTCCACTCCTGTACCGGCCAGCAATCGTTTATCATACCTGTCTTGTATTTGTCCGCTATCATTGAGATTGATCTCCTTAAAATCCAGTCCGGCATATCCCGTCAGGTTACATTCAGAGAAATGGGCCATCTCAGCCCCCTGCGATTTCGCTGATCTTATGAGTTTTACTATGGCCGTCAGGTTGCTTTCAATATCCGCACCTACTGGATGCTGACAGGTGGCAATGGTAAGTTTTCCCTGTCTTTTTCTCGAAAGGTCAAATGCCTCCATTCAGTTCTGTTAAAAACTTCTCGGTGCTGAGTATCTCAACCCCTTTGCTAACGTATTCTTTTAGCATATGATTCTTTACGGTATCAGGATCTGATATGATGGCATCACTGATGGCGACTACATTATAACCCCTGTTCCTGGCTCCTTCTATGGTACTGTTTACACAATAAGCTGCATCAAGTCCGACTACAAATAAACTGCTTATCTCCTTTTGAATAAGTATACTATCAAGTTTTGGATTACTGAATGCATCCTGTTTTTCCTTGGGAATAATGTAATCAGAGACTATTTTTAGTCTACTGTCCAGTTGTGCTCCCAGACTTCCTACGGCCGCAGAATTATTTATCAGATTGATGAGCGGGTTGGAGATTTCACTGTGGATGAAAATAACAGGTATTCCAAGTTCAACTGATTTTTCTATGATCCTGTTGATCTTTTGGATCAGGTCATCAGCACTTTTTTTAAAGACTTCATTGATGGAAACAACACCTGTTGTGTATTCCTGTATATCTATCACTATGAGTGCGGAATTGTTTGATTGATAATTTTCAATCGGTGTTCCTTTAGTAACAATTGCGCCTCTTTTCTCACACACTTTCAGGTTGACAAACAAAACTCCGATTACCAGTATGATTGCCAGCAGCGACCAGAGTAGTATTTTCTTTATCAGAATAAGTATCTTTTTAATCATAACAAGGGTCATAAATTATCACTGTATAAATTTATCAAAACTATTTTTTTCCAGGATTTAATCTGCATTATTTATATACGCTCTTTGTATAATTATAAAATTGTGTATGTTTATTCTCCAAATCAAATCTTCATGTCATGAATCTCAAATCTAGGACTTTTTTAGCCTTCTTTATATCATTTGCGGTATTTACATTTCAAGACAATCAGGGCCAGGATGTGCTTTCCCCGGCAGATTTGCTGGCGTTGCAATCCTGTAGTGGAATTCAGTTAAGTCCGGATGGAACCCAGATTCTATACTCCATTTCAACACCGCGAAGTCCGAATGAATCACCAGGTGCATCCCAGAGTACCTGGTGGAAAATGACATTAAAGGACAAAACTGCCAGTCCACTATTTAAGGGCAAAATAAAAGGTTCTTCACCAAGATGGAGTCCGGATGGTAAATCGATTGGATTTATATACGGCAAGGTGAAGGAGCCCAAGCAGGTCTGGGCCATGCCTGCCGGTGGTGGAGAGATCATACAGCTGACTTTTGCTGAATCAGATGTATCCTATTTTCGGTGGAATCCTGGTGGCGGGGGACTGGCATACCTGGCACTTACACCGGCATCAGATAAGGAGAAGGCATTAAAGAACCGGGGATATGGATTCATTTTTTATGAAGAAAACCTGAAAAACAAGAATCTTTTTTTAGCCAGTCTTGATCAGAAAGGGATTCATGCAGGAACAAGTCAATTAACAGAAGGAATGAGTGTCTGGGATTTTGAATTTAATTCACAGGGCACCCATATTGCTGCCAGCATATCACCTAAGAACCTCATCGACCAGCAGTATATGTTTAGAAGGATACATCTGATTGATATCAGCTCAGGCAATATGAAAAAGGTCTCAGAGAACCAGGGGAAATTAGGTAATTATGTTTTTAGTCCCGATGGAAAAAACCTGGCATACACTGCCGCATTAAATATTAATGACCATGCAGTGAGCCAGGTCTATATTGTTTCCCTGGATGGGGGGAATGATGTTACTAATCTCACACCTGAAAAATTCAAGGGCCATGTGAGCTGGGTGAGCTGGAAAAACAACAGGCAGGTTTTATATTATTCCGAAGAAGGCGTATATCCAAAATTAAACCTTGTCCCGCATAAAGGTGGAGAAAGAGAAGTTTTTCTGGATGCCACACAATCGGGCATCATCTTTAATACCCCGGAATATAATGACGATTTCAATCAATTTGTTTTTACGGGTTCTACTCCGAATGATTATGTAAACATTTATACCTGGAATGGTAAAGATGAAATCATCAGGATCACAGATATAAATCCCCAACTGGAGGATAAGCTTCTCGGTAAACAGGACCTGATTAGATATAAAGCAAGGGATGGACAGGAAATTGAAGGTTTGCTGATATACCCGGTTGACTATGAAACCGGGAAAAAGTATCCCTTGGTTGTATACGTGCATGGTGGTCCAGAGTCACATCATTCAAATGCATGGCTGAGCAGGTATTCAACGCCCGGTCAGGTCATGGCTGGCAAGGGATATATGGTGCTATACCTTAATTATAGGGCCAGTACAGGTTATGGAGTAGATTTTGCCATGGAGGGATTTATGGACCCGGCCGGGAAGGAATTTGATGACATTGCGGATGGAATTGAATACCTGATCAGCGAAAAAGGAGCTGACCGGGAAAGAGTTGGACTAGCTGGAGGATCTTATGGCGGATATGCTTCAGGTTGGTTTGCTACCTACTACACAAAATATGTCAGGGCTGTTTGCATGTTCGTCGGTATCAGCGATAATATAAGCAGAAGGGGTACGACTGATATCCCTTTTGAAGAACTTTATGTACATGCCGGGAAAAAACTGGAAGATCATTGGCAGGAAAGCCTGGAGCGAAGTCCCATATACTGGGCACACCAGAGTAAAACAGCTACATTAATCTATGGAGGAGCTGCGGATACCCGGGTGCATCCATCACAGAGCCTGGAGCTTTACAGGCGGATGAAGATGAATGAACATCCTGCCGTCAGGCTGGTACAGTATCCTGGAGAAGGACATGGCAATCGGAGGCAGCCTGGACGAATTGATGTGCTTTACCGCCAGATGGAATGGTTTGACTGGTATGTCAGGGATCTCCATTCCCTGGATGGTCCTATGCCACGACTTGATATCAGTGACAGGTATGGATTGGATTGGGATTATTGATCATGGAATTCATTTAATTATCCCCAGATAACCCATTCCCTCCCTTATAAGGAGAATGGCAAATATCAACAAGACCAGGCCGAGTATTCTCAGGGTCCAGATAAATACTTTATTCTTGAGGAAAGCCTTTGATCTGTCCACAACCAGGGCAATGCTGATTTTTGAACCGATGAGCATCAAATAAAATGCGATAATGAAAACAAATGCGGCAACCAGACTGGTCTGGTATGCCTTGATAATAATGGGGGCGCCTACCATGAGCCAGAAGATATACGGATGAGGGCTCAGTATATTGACAATAATACCTTTGCGGATGGACTTCGGCTTGAGATTTTGAATATCAATCTCTATGCCCTTACTCTTAATACTATCATAACCCAGGTAAGCAATAAAGAAACCACCGAGGATGGAGATTACACCCAAAACAATATCGGAGCTTGCCATTTTCGAAAGAATGAAAATGGTTAATAGCACAATTGGAATATCTGTAATTAATGGAGCAACAGCTATTTTTATGCCTTCTGTTTTGTTATGCCTGATGGTTTCTGAAATGACCAGGGTTAACAAAGGGCCGGGAGATATTCCAGCTGTGAGCCCGAACACTGCACCCATTGACAGGTAAAAAAACGTATTCGTCATATTGTCCTATATATCGCTACGTGCCCTTAGTATTCGGTAAAGCAACCAAAAAAATCTCAATAAACTCAGTCCGAACATAATCCATAAAAGTAAAATGGCCATGGCTGTAAAACTGCTGTCCAGGTCAAATTCAAATTGAACCTGTTGGAATTTCCATCCAAAATCTTTCTGGACCATCACGCCGGAGAACCTTAAGGGCAATACCAGGAACCTGGACAGGTCGAATTCGACAAATCCAATGGTAGAAATCCATGCGACATTTCCATGTGTAGAAATATTTGCATTCTGAATCAGAAGCCTGACATCTCCCCAATACAACCAGTCAGTTCTGACCAGGTCTGTTGCTTCATAATAACCAGAATATATCTCATTGGGCATGGTTCCAAGGATTAATATATTTTCCTGGGAGAATAAATCATCCATAAAAAAAGCCAGGACAGATGTATCTCTTGCCTGGTACCCTTCTTGAAATTGACGTAATTTATGTTCAATCTGTTTTCTAACCTCTGAATCTGCATTCCCCTTTGAAAAGACGTAAACATCCGGATGATTGTAAAATGCTTTGTGCGGGATTTTAAAGGTTTTTGTGATGATGAATAAGGAAAGACCCAGACCAAGCAGGATTAGAAAACTATTCAATATTTTCATCATGATCAGCAGAATTCTATAATATGAATCGGTTTACTTGGAAAATGTTAATATCACCGGCTTGGCCACTTTCAGATAATCTTGTACTGACATAATAATGGAATCGTTCAGCGAGCCGGCATTGAATGCTATTTTCTGGTTTTGCAGGATGGATTGATCCAATAGCAGCTCTAAATCTATCAGGGGTTTTCCGAAGGGAGGAACTGATCCGGGAACCAATCCGGTTAAATCTCTGAGCTCATCCCTGTCAGCAAATCTGAGTTTCTTTGCGCCAAAATGCTTTTTTAATGCACCCGAATCCAATTTTTTAGCTGCACTGAGAACACATAATTTAAATGAGTCATCGATTTTCAAGACCAGGGCCTTACCGCCTATGGAGAGATCTTCTCCCCTTGCCAGGGCAGCTGCCTCCGATGTTTCGACCGGTCCATGATGGACCAGTTTATAAACAATGGATTGAGCACCCAGCCAATCCTTTATTTTTTCGAACATTTATTGAGATTAATGGTATTAAATTCCTTGTGGACTATTGTTCCAGGATATTGTTTAGGCTTTCCTCAGTCAAATTCAATAAGCCTGAATCAGGGAGCCTCCTGGGGAGTTCTCTCCAGTTTTCATCTGCCCCAAAAACTTCCCTCATCTCCTTCAATCAAAATGTCCAGCACCTTTTTGGCATCTTTACCTTCTTTCATCAGTTTTAATCCGTCCGGTCCAAAAGCCGGATTGTCCCCAGGACACAATGGTGCCAACCGAAAACCAATGACTTTGGACGCCAACAGCCATCTCACCGCTTAGTTTATCTTTTGCCACAATTGAATATGTATGGACCAATCGGTCCTCAGCGCTAATGGGTGAATTTACGTTTCCCACTAGGAGTAAGGTAAATAGCAGAATTGATACTTTATTAAAGATTGTTCTCATTGGGGAAGTTTTTGGCCTACTGATTTTTACTCTTAACGATCCTCCATACTTCATTTATCAATAGTGGGAAAGCAGGATGGGTCATTCCATGACCATAACCATCCAGTTCGAAAATTCTTGTCTGTTGGTGACCAGCTACTTTCATCATGCGCATCATGTAAGCATTTTCCTCATATCTGCCTAACATTTCTAGTTCTCTATCTCCTGTGATCAGCAGCAAGGGGGGAGCATCTGCCCGAACATGAAATAGAGGTGCGAGGTCATCAACTACAGGCTGTGTATTGGCAATCCCTCTTTCTTTCCGTACGGTCATGTGAGTAATTGTATGACCGCTAAAAGGGATTAGTCCCGCAATCCTGTCACTATCTATATTGTTTGCCCCTAACCATCTTTTATCCAGTCCGACCATCATGGTAAGATACCCGCCGGCTGAATGTCCTGATATGAATATTTCAGACGGATTTCCTCCATATTCCTCAATATTGTTAAATGCCCAGGCAACTGCAGCAGCAGCATCCTCAATGAACACGGGTGTTTTGACCTTGGGGTATAAGCGATAATTTACTGCAATGATGCAAATACCCTCCCCCATCAGGTTTTCAGGGATATGTTTATTTCCCCCTGTGAGTCCTCCTCCATGAAACCACACTATGGTAGGAAATTCCTTTGTTTTCTTCGGATAATAGATATCCAGGACACAGCGTTCGCTTATGTAGTCGTCCGAATGGTTTACCGCTTCACTGTAATAGGGGATGTTAAATTTTGTTTCATATTCCCCATCTTGAGTGAAAGCCAGGATCGCAAATAATACAAATCCGATGGTTAGCAGGATATTTTTCATATTTCTGTTGATTTTTTACTTGGCTTGGTGAATGCTTGCCGACACTAAATTTATAAATAGCTGAGGGAAAAAACAATTTGACCGTTCATTCAGTGGTGTTGGTAACTTATACAGTACACTCACCGGATTATTGATAATTTTATTTCGTTTTACCAGTGTCTTTTAAGTTTATGGAAGGACTGAGCATCAATTATTTTGATTTTATCTTTGCTATCTTTTTACTCTGGAGTGCCTATCGAGGGATTACCAAGGGTTTTCTGATTATGGCGGCATCGCTGGCTGCTTTGGTTTTGGGAGTATGGGGGGCCATTCGGTTTTCTCATCTGACAGCTGCTTTATTGATCAACAATTTGAGCATGCAAACACAATACATTGCGTTGATCTCATTTGCATTGACATTTGTCATTATTGTAATGCTGGTCCATCTGCTTTCCAGGGCCCTGGATAAACTGATAAAAGCTGTGGCTCTTGGCCCTGTAAACCGTTTGGCCGGACTCCTTTTCGGAATCCTGAAAACAGCCTTTCTTATCAGTATTTTTCTGGTGATACTCAATGGCATCAACAGCCGCATACCTTTTATCCCCGAGGACCATAAAGAGAACTCACTCTTATATCAACCCCTTTCAAAACTTGCCCCGGCCATATTCCCTTTTCTGAACTTCGAAGGAATCAGGGACCGAATCCCGGAGCCGGCATCCAGGCAGATTGAGACATAGGCAGAACTTTATTATCTTTGGGCAAAATTTTTTCAATGAATTTTGTTGAGGAGCTGAAATGGCGAGGTATGATACATGACATCATGCCTGGAACGGAGGATCATTTGCAGAAGGAAATGACAACAGCATACGTTGGTATTGATCCTACTGCTGACTCTCTTCATATCGGACATCTGGTATCCGTCATGCTTCTTAAACACTTTCAGCTTTCCGGTCATCAGCCGGTTGCACTTTTAGGCGGTGCTACCGGAATGATAGGAGATCCATCCGGTAAGTCACAGGAACGCAGTTTGCTAAGTGAGGAAACACTCAGGCAGAACCAAGAGGGACTGAAAGCTCAGTTAAAGAAATTCCTCGATTTTTCAAGCGATGTTCCCAATGGTGCATTGTTGGTCAATAATTATGACTGGATGAAGGACTATACCTTTCTGGATTTCATTCGTGATATTGGAAAGCATATTACGGTGAATTACATGATGGCCAAAGACTCGGTAAAGAAAAGGATCAGCCAGGAGAGCAAAGAGGGTATGTCTTTTACTGAATTTACGTACCAGCTTGTACAGGGATACGATTTTCTTTTCCTCTATGATGATATCAATTGTAAGCTACAAATGGGCGGCTCTGATCAATGGGGTAATATTGTAACCGGGACGGAATTGATCCGGAGGAAAAGGGGAGGAGAAGCTTTTGCTCTAACCTGTCCCCTGATTACCAAATCTGACGGAGGGAAATTCGGAAAAACGGAGGAAGGAAATGTCTGGCTCGATCCAGGCTATACATCACCATATAAGTTTTTCCAGTTCTGGATCAACGTAAGTGACCAGGATGCCGAGAAATATATCAAGATATTTACCCTGTTGTCAAAAGATGAAATTGATGAAATTATTTCAGCCCACAGGGAAGCCCCCCATCAAAGATTGCTTCAGAAAACATTGGCGCGTGAAGTTACGACAATGGTACATTCAGAAGAAGACTACAAGGCCGCAATAGATGCCTCAGAGATCCTTTTTGGGAAAGCTACAGCAGAGTCGTTAAGCGACATCCGGGAAGATATGTTCCTATCCGTATTTGAAGGTGTGCCCCGATTCGAACTGGATCACACTAGAGGCGGTGCTTCAATAATGGAAATATTGAGTTCAGATACATCCGTTTTCAACTCTAAGGGGGAATTAAGGAGACTGGTACAGGGAGGCGGATTGATGATCAATAAAAAGAAAGTAACTGATCCTGAAAATCATCTGAACCTCAATGATTTTATAAATGGCAAGTACCTGATTGTACAGAAAGGAAAGAAGAACTATTTCCTGATTATCCTGAAAAATTAACCTTACCTGAATAAGTAATATTGTTATGGCTCAAGAAAAAGCAGAATTTAATTTTGATACCGGTAATCTGATACTTTACCTGTGGAAGAAAAAGATCCCACTGATCATAATAACGCTGGCGGCTGCCGTTATTTCCATCCTGGTATCATTTACCATCACACCAAAATTTCGCTCCAGTGTGGTGCTTTTCCCTGCATCAGAATCACCTGTCTCCAAGTCATTATTGCAGACCAATTTCCAGGACCGGGTAGGCATTCTGGGTTTTGGTGATGAAGACCAGCTTGAGAGGATATTACAGGTATTACATTCAGATGACATCAGGGATCACATTGTTGATCAATACAAGCTGATGGAACATTATGAGATTGATCCCGACGGTCCCTTCCCGCTGACAGAACTTTTTGGTGAGTATGCATCCAATATCAAATACAAAAGGACTGAATATAATTCAATCGTGATAGAGGTCATGGATAAAGATCCGCAGATGGCAGCTGACATAGCCAACGATATTGCCACGCAGATCGATTCCACGATGAACCGGATGAAACGTGAAAGGGCGATGAAAGCATTTTTAATGGTGGAAAAGGAATATTTAAAATCTGCCAGCAGGGCACGTGAATTAAATGATTCAATCACCATCCTCAATAAAAAAGGAATTGTAACCTACGATGCTCAGTTTGAACGCCTGACCGAAGCATATGGAAAGGCCATTACTGAGAATAATGATAAGGCGGCCAGTACCATTGAAGGTAGAATGAAGGAACTTCAAAATTACACAGGGCCTTTTGTCTACTACTGGAACATGTGGTCGAATGAAGCTGTTCGTCTCCGGGACCTGAAAGCTAAATATGTTGAAGCAAAGGCAGAAACTGAATTAACCTTATCTCATGTTTTTGTTCTTGATAAAGCCTATAAAGCTGAAAAGAAGGCTTATCCAAAAAAGTCCATCATAGTTATGGTTGCAACATTTGCCACTTTTGTTCTGGCTGTCCTGGCATTTTTATTTTTTGATAGTTTCCTTAGAAAGCTTCGTTCAAACTGATGAAACTCGACCTGGCAAATAAGCGGGAGACTTATCTGGTATACCTGGTCTCTTTCCTGTTTGTGGCAATGAATACCTTCCTCATTGCAAAGGAATTCTTCTATTTCAGTATTATTCCACTGGTTCTGCTGATTATTTTAATAGCCGTTTATGCCCTGGATAAACTGGTCCTGATAGCTGTCTTTGTTACACCCTTATCTGTTCAGCTGTCTGATATTATAAAGGGGTATGATTTTGACCTCTCCCTGCCATCAGAGCCCCTGCTCATTGGGATTCTGGTATTCTTTTTATTGAAATATCTGTTTGAAGGGCAGTTTGACCGGAAGATCCTATATCATCCTGTTTCTGTGGCCATTTTTCTTAACCTGGTATGGATCTTTATCACCAGCATCACCAGTACGATGCCGCTGGTTTCATTTAAATTCCTGACCGCCAGGATATGGTTCTTACTGGCGTTTTATCTTCTGGCAACCCAGCTATTTCGTAAAATCGAAAATGTACAGTTCTATACCTGGATGTACATTATTCCCTTTCTGATTGTAATCGGATATGCCTGGGTAAGGCATGCCGGATTTGGCTTCTTCAACCAGCAGGCAGCGCACTTTGTGGTTCAACCATTTTATAATGACCATACTTCTTATGGTGCCATGTTGGCCATGCTGATTCCGGTATTGATCGGATTCATTAGTATCCAGGGAAAGGTTAGTTTGATTAGAAAAGTATCCCTGTGGCTGGTGACTTTTATTTTTTTCACTGCCGTGCTTTTTTCTTATACCCGGGCAGCATGGATCAGCCTGGCTGGAGCCCTGGGAGTATATTTGATCATACGTTTCAGGATTAAATTCTCCTACCTGGCCATTCTGGGGGCTTTATTTCTGGCTTTTTTATACAGTAATCGCTCAGAAATTAAAGTCAAAATGGAGCAAAACAGGCAGACATCTTCAGAAGATCTGCTTGAACATGTTAAGTCAATGTCGAATGTAGCTACGGATGCTTCCAACCTGGAGCGGTTGAACCGTTGGAGCTGCGCCTGGCGCATGTTCAAGGAGAAACCGGTATTTGGCTGGGGTCCTGGCGTCTATATGTTCCAGTATGCTCCATTCCAACTGGAGCGTGAAAAAACGGAAATAAGTACCAACGCTGCAAATCTTGGCAATGCCCATAGCGAATATATAGGCCCACTGGCAGAATCCGGCATACCTGGCACCATATCTGTCCTTGCCATAATCATCTACACTATTATTACCGGGGTCAGGAACTGGACCAGGGTGCAGAATAGGAAAGTCAGGATACTCTCGCTTTCCCTGTTATTGGGATTGATAACCTATTATTTGCATGGATTCTTGAATAATTTTCTTGACACAGATAAAGCTTCAGCCCTTTTCTGGGCTTTTACTGCCGGCATTGTAGCCATAGATGTGTACCACAGGGAACCACGATTCAGGAAGTCGGAGTAAATTCAACACCAAGGATGGAAATATCGTCGAATATAGCTGTGTTTCCGGCAAGGATGTTGTGACTTTCTATAATATCATTGATATTTTCGTGGATGGGATGAATGTTGGTAACATGCCCTTCAATTTTTTCAGTCCCGAATTCAATCCCTGATTCATCCAGCAATTCAACCAGTCCATCTGTATAACAGAACATTTTTGTCGGTTCATGCATCGTTACCACACCCATTTCAATGGCGGGGATTTGATCAAGCATCCCCATCCCCACACATCCCTTCATCAGCATGGAAAGTTGCTTTTTATTTTCCTCATAAAGGAGGGGTGGATTATGTCCGGCGTTGATGTATTGCAACTCCCTGCGGTCAACAATGTATTTGCCGATAAAGAGGGTTATGAATTTCTCTCCCTTTGCGCTGGCCATTACTCTGGTATTGAGCCTGTTAACCAATTCGTCAAGTGTGATCTCATCGGAAAACAATGCCCTCAGATTAGCCTGGAAGTTAGACATGAGGATGGCTGCGGAAATTCCCTTTCCGGAAACATCAGCTATGCAAAAACCAAATTCATTACTGTTTAAAGAAATACAATCATAGTAATCTCCTCCAACTGAGAAGTGAGGATGGTAGAATGCGGTAAAATGAATATTTTTGTTCTGGGGGAGGGATGAGTTTTCCGGAATGAGCATGCGCTGGATCCTTGAAGCCAGCTCAAGCTCCTTCCTCATTGCTTCCTGCCGAAGGCTTTCCTTTTGCAGCCTGATGTTTTCAATGGCTACAATTATTACATTGGAAATGGTCTGAATGAAATGAAGGTGTTTTATTGTGGGACTGATACCCTCGGCTTCTTCGTCTATATCACCAATCAATACAAAAGCTAGTGGGCTGTCCTGGGTTATGACTGGGATGATGATATCGAAGTTCTTAAGGCTTAAATGTGGAGAAGAAGTCACAAAACTTATTTCCTTGATAGGCAAAAGTTCCTTTTCAACATCAATATGAGACACATCCTCCTTGTCTGCACCAGTAGTTAATATTGTCTCCCAACTATCATTTAGCTTGATAATGGCTATCCTGCCAATGTTCAGATCATCAGTGAGTATTGACTCATAGCGTTTAAGCAATTCCCTGCCGGAAAGATTTTCATTGATCGCCTGTGTGATCTCCAGCAGGGCGTTAAGCTTAAAAGAATATAATTTCAGCCGTTTGAATGATGCTTTTTCAACCATTTATTCCTTTACTCTTTCAACATATTCTTTGGTCCGGGTATCAACTTTTATTTTTTCTCCCTCATTGATAAATATTGGGACATTAACCGTTGTACCTGTCTCAATGGTAGCTGGTTTTGTTGCGGTGGAAGAGGAGGTATCTCCTTTGACACCTGGTTCAGCATAGGTCACTTCCATGATTACAAAGGGTGGCAGGTCACAGGAAAGAGCAGTTTCGGTATCAGCATGGTAAACAATTTCCACTTCCTGGCCTTCCTTCATCAAGTCAGGGTTATCAATCATGGATGACTCAAGAGATATTTGTTCATAGGTCTCCAGGTGCATGAAATGGTAGCCTATATCGTCACTGTAAAGGAACTGATAGGGCCTTCTTTCCACCCTGGCAACTGAAATCTTCACCCCGGCATTAAAGGTGTTTTCAATAACCCTTCCGTTGGTAAGGCTTTTGAGTTTGGTCCGTACAAAAGCCGGGCCTTTACCTGGCTTTACATGCTGGAACTGGACTATGGTAAATAAATCGTTATTGTATTCAATGCAAAGGCCATTTCTGAAATCTGCCGTACTAGCCATAAGAAGGAATTTTGAGTTCTAAAATCAAAGATAGTAAAACCCTCAATATTTCAGTCCTTCATAATGAATCAGATCAATCTTTACGGACCCGACTATCAGATCTAATTTGCCTCGGATTGGCACACGGTTATCATCATCAGAAAACCAGATTGTCATATCATCTTCGTTTTTGAAAATCCTCCCGGGTTCAACAAATGGTACAAGTTTGATACAGTTAAACTTACCACCTCTGGTGCGGATGGTCTCTCTTCCACGGAATCGCATGTCAAAAGGGAAAAGCTCATCATCAAAGAAGGTATTAATCTTGATGATATCATCATACTTCATGGTATCGTATTCAATGGTCCGGACATAATAGAAGGCTGATACCATATCCCTGATATTGGCAGGTATATCATGTTCCCCGGATTCACTGCTATAGGCTTTCAGGCTATCATGGTTGTATTCAACAATGTTGTGCTTCTTGTAATTCCCTTCACTTATATCCCGAATGGATTTTAGGGGGAGCAAGGAGGCCGGATCAAAATAACCGCCATACATATCACGGATCTTATACAGGACATCTGCCAGTCCGGTTGTTTTGACAACCGCCTCAGCATAATAAACCTGTTGGTTGTTGAATTTATCCAGTATTAGATGGGTGTTTACCAGTCCGGCATTCAAGGGACCATAATAGACCTGGAATACCATTTTTTCACCAGGTATAAAGTTATTCTTTTCCATTCCGGGTCCGGCTACATTCTCAAGATCTGCTGTGCTTTGTATCCTGGACTCTTCCTGGGCACCGACCTGGGATGTATGGATCAGCAGAAATATGAATATGTAACATATGTATTTCATATTATTTTTTACTATCAGAGTTCAAATACCGTACCTTTCCTGTATCCTTTGACTGAAGGGGGATGCAAGAGCAAATTTTATTTAAATACCTTGCTTTTTGGTATGGTGGCTACAAAGTCTTTCAGGTAAAAAGGTTCAAAATAAGCAAGGTCCTCAAAACAGTTTTGTTGCCAGGCTGACTCGGCCAGTGAGACCATATATCTTGCAGAGGTTTCTATCCCTTCCAGGAAAATGGCATTGGGATGCTGTATAAGGTCCCTGCATTTTGCAGCACCATTGCCAAAGAAGATCACTTGGTTTCGTTCAAGGATATCCTTGAAACTGTTTTCCTCAATGATCTTTGCAGCGATGGGTTCTATTACTTCAGCCGAAGGATTGAAAATAGCAGTATATACTTCCATTCTCCTGGCGTCAATCATGGGACAGAGACAAAGGGGTATATCCTTAGACAATGCCTTATTTTCAAGTTGATTACCATGGATGACACCGCATGCCATGGAAGATAGCGTATCAACACTGATTATTGGGATCCCTGCCACATAAGCCAGTCCCTTTGCTGTAGATACCCCAATCCGCAACCCTGTGTAGGATCCTGGTCCCTTACTGACGGCTACAGTATCAAGTTGGGAAATTGTCTTTACGTTTTCTTCCAGTATATCCTTTATGAAAACTGCCAGGAGACTGGCATGTGATTTGTCTTGGTGGCTTTCTTTCAGGCCAAGCAATTCTCCATCCATGGCCAGGGCCACTGAACAGACTTGTGTGGAAGTATCTATATTGAGGATAAGGGCCATCTCAGTCTATCCTCCGGCTATGGTTCTATTTCTTTTTTTTCTTATCGTCCTTGAAAAGATCTTTCTTATCAACCACTTCAACCATGGCATCGGTTTTCAGCTTTTTTGAAATGGCATTATATGGTGCTGTTATTATCTCATCATCTTCCTCAATACCTTCCAGGATCTGTATGTAATTGTTGTCCTGTATACCTGTTTTTATCTTGATGAACTCAGCTTTGCTTTCATCATTCACCATAAATACTACCTCATTTATTTCTTCTTCCGAACCCTCTTCTACCTCCTCTGATTCTTCTAATTCTTCGGAACCTTCCGCCAGACTTGAATCAGACCTGGTAGTAACAGCCTGGATGGGGATGGATAAAACATCCGATTCAATTTCTGTCATGATATCAACAGTTGCCGACATCCCCGGCCGGAATGGGTTAACATAGCCTTCATCATAGAGTGTCTGGTATGATTCCCGAAGGAGAAAGATCTTAACCTCGAAATTGGTTACCTGGTCGGTTGTCAATCCGGTGGTCTTGGCAGAATTGGCAATTTCTGTAACAATACCCTTGAATTTCTGGCCAAGAAAGGCATCAACCTCAATCAATGCAGTGTCCGCCATATTTACACTTACAATATCATTCTCATTTACCTCTACCATGACTTCCATTCTGTCGAGATCGGCAATTCTCATCATTTCGGTACCAGTCATCATTTGAGCACCTACCACACGCTCCCCCTGTTCGACGAGTAGCATGGAGACAGTTCCGGTCATCGGGGCATAGATGGATGTTTTGATGAGATTTTCCTGGGATTCGGCCAGGGCTGCTTCAGCACTTTTCACTGAATATTTTGCAGCATCCAGCTCGGCCTTGGCAACCTGGTAAGCTGACAATGCCGTTTCATAGACAGCTTCAGAAATGGCCTGCTGTTCCCAGAGTTTTTTATTCCGGTTATAGTCCAGTTCCTTCTGGATGAACTGTGCTTCCGCCTGTGAGAAACGGGCTTTGGATGAGTTCATAGCCGCCAGGGACCGGTCCCTGGCGGAAATGTAAACTTCAGGCTTAATGCGGGCCAGTAATTGCCCAAGATTAACCATATCGCCTTCTTTGACTTTCAGATCGACGATCTCACCTGAAACATCCGGACTGATAATTACTTCTGTTTCAGGTTGAACCTTACCGTTTGCGGTAATTGTTTCGATGATATCCCTGCGTTTTGCCTTTTCAACTGCCACCAGGATAGTTTCCTCTTTTCCAAACCAGCCAGCCTTTTTGCCAACAACAGCCAGCACGACTAAGACAATAACGGCAATTAGGGAATATTGTAATAATTTCTTGGTTTTCATTTATTATGTTCTGTTATTAGGTTATTGGTATAGGATATTTATTGCTTTAAAGTCTGATTGGAACGCCCCTGTAAAAATCCAGCACCTTCATCTTGAATATGTAGTCATATTTGGCCTGTAAAAGGTCAGATTGCGTATTGGCCAGCCGGGTCTTCTCAATGTTATAGTCAACCGTGTTAACCAGTCCCACTTCATACTTCTCCTCAGTATACTTGAATGATTCTTCCATCGAGACCAGGGCAGTTTCTGTGGCCATGTATGCCCTGTGGGCCGCCTTGGCATCTGCGTAAGCCTGCTGTATACTTTTATACAGATCCATTTTGGTGGTTTCCAGGCTTAGTTCATAATTCATCACGTTTAATCTGGCATTACTGATGTTCGTGCTGATCATGGTCTTGTTAAATATCGGGATGTTCAATCCAAAAGTAACGCCTATATTCCTGTTATCTTTCATCTGGTCCCAGAAGGGATAATCCTCCCAGATTGGATTTAAGTCGGGATCAAGACCAAGCAGTTGCTGCCTTGCATCCGAGAACCCTGTTCCATATGAACCTCTCAGTGTCAGGCTTGGACTACGGCCTCCTTTGGCTATGCTTAGTCCTTTTTCGGCGCTTTCTACCTGAAACTCTGCACTGCGTATTCTGGGGAGTACGTTTAAGCCCTCCTGGTAAACTTCTTCAACGGTAAGATTTATCGGATCCCTGGCAACATCACCGAATTCTGGTATCTCGATTTTAAAATCCCCGATAGAATCAAGATCCAGCATTTGAGTCAGGGTAAGATAGGAGATATCAAGTGCATTCTGGGCTTCGATCACGTTCAATTCTTCGCCAGCTGCCTGGGCCTGTATTTCAAGGAGAGAGCCTCGGGCAAGGCTGCCTGCCTCGACCAGCTTTGAGGTACGCTCAACTTGCTGGAGAGTTGTTTCATGCTGTATTTCAGCTACTTCCAGCAGTTCCATGTTAAAAAGAATCTGCAGGTAACCGGATGCGAGCAGCATGGATATATCATTTTTGAGTTTTTCCAGGTCCTGGAGGCTAGACATCAGGTTGAATTCATTCTGATGGATGGTGTGTCTTTGTTGCAATCCCTGGAAAAGTGTCACAGAAGAAAGGACGTTTACATTGCTGGTAATGGTTTTTTGACTTTCTGTAAACCTGTAGGTGGTTTCGTCAAGAGATCTCCCAAACAGAAAACTCTGGTTCACACCTGCATTTAGATTGGGCAGTTGATTTATTTTCGATTGTTTCAGTAAATTATCATTATACTGTGTATTCAAAACCTGCTGCTGGATGTTTATGTTATTCTCGTAGGCGTACAAAATGCAATCTTCTAGGGTCCAGATTATTTGCGCCTTCCCGGAAGTAAAAAACAGCAGGCAAAATATAGGGAACAATAAGATAAATTTCTTACTTTGTTTCATGCCAGGTTTGGTTTAGTAGGATTTTAAAAATTGTACAATTATTCTTATCCGCGGATAGAATCAGTAAATATAATCAATAAATATATTCTTTCGTCGATGGAAAGGGTTTAAATCTAGGAGGTTAATTATGCCAATTTCAGAGAAGATATATGAACATAAGGATTTTGGCAAAGTGAGAATGATTAAGAGCCCAAGAGCAAGGAGGATCAGTATTTCTGCCAAGCCCTTCCAACCGCTCAGGATTACCCTGCCTGTGTTTGAGAGATTTAGTAGGGCTGAAGGATTTCTGAAAGAGAAAGAGAAATGGATCAAAAAAACGCAGGATAAGATCAGCAAGCTTGAAGATCAATATACCCTGTTCAATGAAGATACACACTTCCATACCCATGAGCATGAACTGAAGGTGGTAAGATCGGATCTGGATGTGCCAAAAGTGATCCTGAAAGATAAAAAGATCCTTGTCCAGTTAACCGAAGAATCAGATATTCATCTCCCGGAGATTCAGGACATGATAAGATGGGGCATTCAGGCTGCCTGGAGAATAGAAGCCAAAAAATACCTGCCGGTGAGATTGAATGAATTGGCAAGGAAACACCAGTTATCCTATAGCAGGGTAACCATCAAAAATAATAGAAGCAGGTGGGGCTCATGCTCGCAGAAAAACAATATAAATCTAAGCCTTCATTTGATGAGGTTGCCTGATCATCTGATCGATTATATACTGTTGCATGAACTGGCACACACACTTCATAAGAATCATGGGAGGCGATTTTGGAGGAGTCTTGAAAAAATATGTCCCAATGCCAAGTCCCTCGACAAAGAAATGCGAGGATACAGGATAGAGATTTATTAGGATTTCGGGCTTGGCTTGGCTTTTCGGATCTTCCTGTCAAGTATGGAATCGATACAGGAAACATACTCAATAGATTTTTTCTCCCCCAATAATTTTGTGAACTCCCTGGCGATAAATTCTTTAATGTATGTAATCCAGTCAAGGTAAGAGAGAGTAGAGATCTTTCCCTGTTCCTGTTTTTCCATGTACCTTTTAAGGATGTTTGCTTTCGAATGAAATGCCAGGTAAGCTTTAATGGATAATATTAGATTTTCGTCCAGGTAGTTTTCGACCAATTTAAGCTCGCTTGGGATTACCTCAAAGGTCATCTCATAAAAATTACTGAAGGTATTTTCCCAGTTGATATAATGGATGAAAAAATTGACGATGGTAAATAATTTTTTTTCTTCCTCCTTATCTATAGAATCCAGGAATATCCTGTGAAGGTTTATCTTGTAGGATTCCTTGATGCTTTCGTCGAGAATATCAGTAATCTCGGTAACGTGTTTTTCATAATCAGATGAAAAATTGTTTAATGTAAAATGATCATTCTCGAAAGGATGCTGAAGCTCTATGATACTGGTGATAACATTAATCTCATCATTCAACAGTGGATAAATCGGGTGAATCTTATCATGCAGGATTCTCTCAAATAGATCATCTGTGAAAAATCCGGATAGCATTAATTTCTTAAGCTGTACCTCATCACGGTGGATTATCCTGATTTCGCTCTGGTATTGTTCCAGATACTGGTTTATCCTGCTTTTTATCTGAGCCTTTTTGGCGTCAACGATCAGCTGGATATAAACCGGATAATATTCTTCTTGCTGGTAGAATCTGGGTTTGGCCCGCTTGTTTAAATAATGTTTTACAGTAATTTTTTTATTCGGCATTACCACGTAGTTTCCATCATGATTTTTTCAGGATGCTGTTTTCACCAACAGTAAAAGTATAAAAAATGTTGAAAGAGGGGCACAAATAGCGTGTCCGGAACGCTCAGGTGAGGTTATGAGGTGTTCTCTCAGTCAGTTATTGAACTTTCAAAATCCATCTTCTGATGAGATGCATACATTTTGAGGTAGAATATATAATCCGGTATTACCTCATTGGTATTCAATGCCACTTCATCACTTGTTTCGAATATCTCTTCGGGATAGATCATAGTAATGAATTAATTATACTGCAAAATACCACAGTATTGTTAATCTTCTATTAAGTTAAGATTAAATTGGCAATTAATAACCAACAGGTTATTAACATATTTCTGCCTAAATATTATATACTTATCCAACCGGGTTAATCCCGCATTTAAAGCAGCCTTGATCGCATCCCTGAATTCCTGCATTTGTATAGACTTCCTTAAGGTTGGTGATTCCCAAGCACGTCCGCATGGACGATACTGCGGCATGATATTGACATAAGTATCCTCCGAGATTTCTTTTGCCAGGTAGTTCATAACTTCTTTTGTTCCAGCGCTACCTTCAGGCATCACCAGGTGGCGTACCAGAAGACCCCTCTCTGCCAGGCCGGAAGAATTGATAGTAAGTGGACCGGTTTGCCTGTGCATTTCGACGATTGCTTGTTTTGCTATATCTGGATAATCCGGGGCGAGACAAGTCTCCCGGGCTATGTCAAGGATCCCAAAATTTGAAATCAGGCATGTATATATCGATGATCCCATCCAGTTGTCCAGGGTTGACAACTGATCATATCCGCCGGAATTATAGACAAGCGGAATAGTCAATCCATTTTCTATAGCAATGATCAAAGCTTGCAGGATTTGAGGAACAACATGGGATGGGGTAACAAAGTTGATGTTATGACAACCCAGCGCCTGGAGTGATAACATCATTTCAGCAAGTTCCCGTGAAGTAACAGGCTGACCCTTGCCTTCATGGCTGATATCAAAATTCTGGCAGAAACTGCAGAGCAGATTGCAATTTGTAAAAAATATAGTACCGGATCCCCTGCTTCCTGATATGGGTGTCTCTTCACCAAAATGAGGCATATAGCTCGATACCATAGCATTTTCTCCGGTTTTACATATACCTGTATCACCTGATAACCTGTCGGCATGGCAGTTCCTGGGGCATAAGGTACAATCCCTCAGCTCCAGAAAAAGACGTTCCGCCCTCTCTTTTAATAATACCCTCTCTATGCGCTTTCAGATAGGATGCTTCCATCATCATGAGGCTTAGATTATATAAATGTAAGGAAACCCGAAACATGTTTGCTACATATATGTCAATCTTGGTTACCAGACTGTTAGATTTCAGGCCTGATGATGATGTAAATTTGTATTAGAAAGTTTAAGAAATCAAAAACCAACCATATCATGAAAACTACAAGTCAAACCACCAGAACTTTTCCGAAGCCCGTTAAGTTTTCCTTTTATGTAGGTGCAGTGGTAGTACTCTGTTTCTTTAACTGGGTTGCCCTTCAGGCACAGGGTCCATCTGTAAGACTTGAAAACAGACTGGCTGCCGCACTGGTTGAGGAGGTTGAAGAAGATATCGAATTGGAAAACTGGATGCTGACCTTCTCGGATGAATATCTTGCAAATGATGAAACCGAAATCACACTTGAGCCCTGGATGCTGACCTTCTCAAATGATTACATTACTGACATGGAACCAGAAATTGAAATTGAGCCTTGGATGCTATCCTTTTCTGATGACTACCTGGTGTAAAGATGAAAATGATATTTCTGTTGAGGATTGGATGACCAGTACTTTCTTTTGGGATACAGCTTTTTTGCTCGCAAGGAAATAATTTGAATCCACTACTGTGAAAACCCTGAGCTGTCCGGTATCCACCGGGCAGCTTTTTTTGGCCTTGGAAAGGAGATAACGTTTTTACTGATACTACATTTATAAATTTTTCTTAAATTTGCACCGCTCAAGACGGATTGACCCATGGTGTAACTGGCAACACATCTGATTTTGGTTCAGAAGAGTCTAGGTTCGAGCCCTAGTGGGTCAACAGAAAAGATAGCCTATTTGCTTTATATAACAAGCATTTAGGCTATTTTTGTGAAATGATGGTTGTAGAAATGTTTATAAAATATATCTTAGTCCACTGTGGGCACAGGTTCACACTAGCTTGGTGATTTTGCTACAAGAGTTCATGTTGTCCCGGAAAGTAAATGCCACGGCAGCCAAAATTTTTGAATATATAGTATTATGATCAATTATCTGAAGAATACTTTTACGCTAACATTGCTATGTTTCCTTTTTTCTGGAAGTATTGATACAAATGCTCAGGATAATGCAATAACCAATAATAATATCGTATTTATCGATTACCCGGGATTTGAGGATCAACATTCAACATGGGGTGATATTGGATACAGTGCATTTCATAACAAGGTATATGTAGGCGTCACCAATCATCACGACAACATCGCTATGTATGAATACAATGTTGAACAGGGCGATATGAGTAACCTCGGATTTATTGCGGAAATGGCCAACCTAAGGGAATTCCAATGGCAGGGTAAGATTCACTCAAAGATTGTTGAAGGAGCTAATGGTGTGATGTATTTCGCTACAGATGGAGGCGAATCCAGAGAAGAATATTTAATGAATAATCCGCATGGATATGCCGGAGGATACTTCATGAGCTGGGATCCCACGAATGACAAACTTTCCAACCTGGGGATGGGACTTCAATATGAGAGTATAAAGGATATTGACATAGATCAGAAGACTGGCACAATCTATGGCATAACCTATCCTCAAGCACATTTTTTAGTATATAATCCGAATGAAAATAAACTGAGAGATTTGGGAAGACTGGCTAGTACTCATGTACCGCGTGTGATATTTACTGATCAATGGGGAAACTGCTATTATGTCGATTGGAGGCAACGACTGGTGAAGTACGAAATTAGCTCAGATAAACTTGTTTTTGCAGAGAAAAGCCTGCCTGCATTTCCCGGAACCCCAGGTTCAGTTATAGTAACAGGAATAACAGGCTACGCAAAGGATCATCATAAAGGGATCATTTATTTAATCACCTATGGAGCAAAAATAGTGGCATTTATTCCTCAAAAAGAAGGGATAGGTACTTTTAAAGATTTAGGAGGTGTTTATGACCTTCCGGAAGGTGAACAATGGAAACCCTACGTACCAAATTTAGTATGTGGAGCCAATGGTAAATTATATTACATCATCGGAGGCCATGGAAATTTTGTCAAGAAAGACAAGACCATCATGGTGGAGTTCGATCCCACATCTGGTAAAAAGAATATTGTCTATGAATTTCCTGTCGAAACAATGGTTGAAGCGACAGGATCAGATGTTATTGACAAGTATGGTAATATATATTTTGCAGGAAGAAGAATGGTTAGAGAAGAAAAACAGGGGAATGAGGAGGCTGTAAATAGCCAGCCATTTATGATCAAGTTTAATCCGGAAAAACCAGTAAAATGAAAAAACACGCGACTATTATATTTTTAATTGTTCACTTTTTTATTTGTATCCCAGGTCAATTACAAGCACAATATACCTTCTTCAATCCTGAAGGTGCCTTTTCCATTGAAGTTTCGCTTCCGAATACTGATCTTAAAAGATTGCCGATTTATAGGAATTCGATAGCTTCTCTTGCTGTCGTTGGAGATCATATCATTGGAGGAACCTCTGCTGTGGAAGGCAAAACACCATTCGTTTTTTCCGCCTCTCTTTCAAAACAGTGCGTAACTTTTCTGTACGATCTGGAAGAAATAATTGCTGGTCAACAAAAGATTCCAACCGGATTTTCTAAAGGTAAAAACGGTGAACTGTATGCAGGAACAATTGCCAATGAAATTGATTCAGAGATCCAGGCCGGCGGGCATCTTTTTCAGACAACTGTAGATAAAAATGGTAGAGTTCACATAAAAGACCTGGGAATACCAATCCCAGGCGAGGGTATTCTGGCCTTGACAATGAATGCCGGGAAAACCATGCTTTTTGGGATCACTCAGCCATCCGGATTGTTCTTTACATTCAACCTTGAGACAGGAGTGATAAAACAATATGAAGATATTGTACCCTCCAGGGAAGACCTTAACGTAATGAAAGAATATGCCCTTTCTCCAAAGGACTTTTTATGTAAAGCTTTAATAGCAGATGACCAGGGAAACGTTTATGGGAGCACCTTGGTCAACCGCTTATTTTATTTTAACCCAGATGAAGAAACGTTTCACATATTAGAAGATAATCTCCCTGAAGTTTGGGGAAGAAGGTCCATGGGCGCAGTGGAATCATGGACAAAATCTGAGAATGGTTTGCTTTATGGTGGTAATGCCGGGGATGGCCAGCTTTTTGAGTTGAACCCAAACACGAAGAGGGTAAAAAACCTTGGAAAGCCAATCATGATGAATAGGCTCAGGGGATTAACCTCTGCGAAAGATGGTAAAATTTATGGAATTGCCGGAGCTGCTCCTGGTTACGCGCACCTTTTTAGCTATGATGAAAAAACAGGGTTTGTGGATATGGGAAATCCGGAATTTGAAATGAAAGCTCCTGGAATAGAGCAGGGGATCCTTTGGAGAGGTTTTCAATTGGGCTCCATCGCATCTTCAGAAGATGGAAGGTACATTGTTTTGGGTGAAGATGAGTCACTTAGCCAACTGCTTATTTTTCCAACTCATTAGTAGCAATTGAATAAACATCCTGAAACTAATATTCAAAAATAATTATGCCTGGCTTTTGATAAACAGATACTTATGTGGTTGTGATATTATTTATTTGTAATTCCCAGTACCTGTTTTAGCAAGTCTCCAATGCCTTGATTAGCTGATTCTTCATGCTTTCTCTTATTTATAATCTTCTTTTATTCACTTACATTGGTATGAATACATTTTGGTTTCCATTATTTTGTGTCTTATGTTTATTCACATTAAATAATTAGATTTTATTAAACTGTAATTCAATGAAAAAAGAAACCATATCTATTCATGGTGGATATCAATCTGAACCCACTACAAAATCAGTAGCTGTACCCATATATCAAACTGTTGCTTATGAATTTGACAATGCACAGCATGGAGCCGATTTGTTTAATCTGGCTGTAACCGGTAATATTTACAGCCGTATTATGAATCCTACGGTTGATGTACTTGAGCAAAGGCTTGCAGCACTGGAAGGTGGAGTCGCGGCTTTATGTGTCAGTGCCGGAAGCGCTGCCATAAATTACTCTATTCTAAACATTGCCACTACCGGCGATAATATTGTTTCTACTCCCCAATTATATGGTGGCACTTATACGCTATTTGCGCACATGCTCCCCAGTCAGGGCATTGCAGTTAAGTTTGCAGAAACTTCTGATGCAAAAGACATTGCCAAATTAATAGATGACAAAACAAAAGCAGTTTTTTGTGAAACCATTGGTAATCCGGCAGGTAATATTACAGATATAGAGAAAATTGCAAAAGCGGCTCATGCTAAGGGAGTGCCGGTAATAATAGATAATACCGTTGCCACTCCTGTCTTAATCAATCCAATTGAGTATGGTGCGGATATCGTTGTGCATTCCCTGACGAAATACATCGGGGGTCATGGGACAACCCTGGGGGGCGTGATCGTTGATTCAGGTAAGTTCCCCTGGGAAAAACATAAAGAACGCTTCCCCATGCTGAATACACCTGAACCATCCTATCATGGTGTGGTGTATACAGAAGCCTTCGGTCCCGCTGCATATATTGGAAGGGTACGTACCGTTGCATTAAGAAACACCGGGTCAGCTTTGGCAGCCTTGAGTGCATTTCAGCTGTTACAGGGACTGGAGACATTGAGTCTCCGAATGGAGAGGCATTGCGAAAATGCAATGGCGGTTGCTACATACCTGGAAAAACATCCACAGGTTGAATGGGTACAATATGGGGGACTGAAAAGTAGTGAGTATCATTCCCTTGCCAAAAAGTATTGTGGAGGGAAGCCTGCTGCCATACTTACATTTGGCATAAAAGGAGGATACAAAAAAGCGGAAAAATTCTATGATTCATTAACTCTGTTCAAACGCCTTGTGAACATAGGTGATGCCAAATCATTGGCCTGCCATCCTGCTTCTACCACTCATCGACAGATGACTGTTAAGGAACAAGCAAGTGCTGGGGTAACGCAGGACTTATTACGACTTTCCGTTGGCATTGAACATATTGACGATATCATTGCTGATCTGGAACAAGCATTCAAGTCGGGGAACCGCAGAAAAAAATAAATATTCTCTAAGGTTTTTAACTTTGTGTAATACCTGAAAAGGATATTATATGAAATGGCTTGCCTATCTCTTTAAACTCCTGTTTAGAATAAAAGTACTGCGAAAGTATCATTTCGGACTTTATCAAAAGTTATTCAAACCTTATAGATTATTTGAAGGACTGATAGTTAGGACCAGGTATGATAAATCATTCCGGCTTATCGTGAATGTTGAAGAATGGATACAACAGCACATTTTTTTCTTTGGGGTCTATGATGTCCCTGGTATTAATTATATAAAAAGAACGTTAAAACCAGGTGATGTTTTTATTGATATTGGGGCAAATATTGGAACTTATTCTATTTCTGCTTCAGGCTGTCTTGACAAGGAAATGGGGGGAACTATCTATGCTTTTGAACCTGTTAGCAGTATATATAAAAGATTGATCGATAATATTGAACTAAATCAGGTAGATAATATCCTTCCCAATAAACTTGGAATAATTGATGATAATAAAACCATAAATTTATACTTGTCCAGCAATGAGAATTTGGGGATGTCAAGTATCTTTCATCATGATACTGAAAGTGGTGAAGTTGAGAAGGTCGAGGCAATAAGGTTGGACGATTTTATTTCCGAGAATAATATCAAGAAAGTAGATCTGGTTAAGATTGATATTGAAGGAGCAGAAATATTTGCACTTAAAGGGATGGTAGAGACCTTGAAGAAATTTACCCCAATTCTTCTGGTTGAAATAAGTCAGAATGTTCTGGAGGGTAATAATGTCAGCGGAGAAGATATATTTAATTTTATGCGAAATATTGGATATTCTCCCTATTGCATAAAAGAAACTGGAGAATTATTTCCTTTTGATATAGAAACTGGAGAATTCAGAACAAATTATGTATTCGTCCCTGGATAATTGAAATCTAAACTTTTCAAAACTCAATTTTATTAAATCCCATCACTACATTTTTTTCAATCCTCAAAACCGTCAAACTTTGAGCATAATTTCGGAGGACCTTTCCTGTAATGGCTTCCGTTAGCGGATTATAGAATTCCAGGCTTGATTGAATGAATTTTTTATTGAATAAATCGAGAGCCTCACTCTCATTCAGAGATGAGCGGTGCAATGTAAGATCCTTCAGTTCTATGAATGTTGCAGTTCCACCAAAATAAACAAGTGTGGGTGATATTTGTTCCTTAATGTTTCCTACAAATTCTCCATTTACATACAATATGGTTTTTTGATTGGCATAGCTATGTGATAAAACTACATGTGTCCAACTTTTTGATTCATCTGGGCATGTCCTGGAAAGAGTTTTATAGTGGATGGTGCGACCAATAATGTTGATGGTATGATTTAGGTTATTTGCAACAAAGCCGGCAATACTTCCTTCACCAGTCTCTTTAAACCTGAAACTAAGGGTAAATGAATGCATTGTGCTTTCAACTTCAATGGATAAGGGATGTTCAATTTGACCATCATTGACCAGGGTGACATAGCTTTTATGCCAGTCATGTGCAGGAATTTTCTTGTTTAGCAATATAGCATCAAACAGAGAGGGTACGATGGCATATGACATTTCCTGATGACCGAAAGTGTTAGGATGCCCTGGATCTGACAAATATCCTTCGACCCATCTTCCTTCCAAATCATCAATGGTTCCCAAAACATTGATACTCGGATATCTCCAGGTATTTATTATGCGATTCATTTTTTTTGTGAAATCGTACTGAGATTTGTTAAAATATGACTGTGCGTAACAATTTACAATGACAGGCTTAATGCCCATGTCGTTTAATGAATCCGCCAGGGCAAGGAGCCTGCTCCTGAATTGTTCCACAATTTGTTCTCTGCCATTGTCATTCGGAGGAGTCATTATTCCTTCATTAGCCAGTGATAGACCAATGACAACGATATCTGGATTGGTGGGAAATAATTTATTCGATATCCTCTCTTCTTTTTCAACCTTTATAGTATTATCCCCACCTGTTGAGGCATTGAAATATTTGTATTTGCTTGTATCCATCGCACCATTATGAAAAAATTGCCAGCCGTATCCGTGATGATCTTCAGCTCCTGAACCAAGACAAACTGAAGAGCCAAAAAATGTAACATTTGTGTGGGAATTATCCTGTGCAGTGGCAGTGAAGCAAACGTTTACCAATACAAAAACCTGAAGAATCCTTTTCATTTTATATGCTTATGCTTTTTATTCAGTAATTGTCAGGTTGAATGATTCTTGATTCCCATATCCTTTCAACACCAAGCTGTTTTTATAAATCTCCAGAATACCAAAAGAGTTAGTCTTGGTATCAACCATACCTAATATTGTTATATAGTGAATCCCGTTTTTAAAAACATATTCTCCTGCATGATTATGGCCATTAATAAATGCTACTACATTTGGACTGTTTTCAAGAATTTCAATTATTTCTGTATTGTTCCACAAATTTTCTGAATGGTCCAGGGGTCTTAGGGGCATATGTGAAAAAACAATGACTTTTTGCCCCAAAGATCTTGCACTTTCCAGTTCTTGATTCAACCAATTTTGTTGTTTTTCCCCAATGGCACTATTCCAGCGATAATTATTTGATTTACCGGTGTCATATCGTAATAGGAATTGATCTGATTAGTATCGTGATTATGCAATGGGTTTGAGAAATAGGAATAATCAGTAGCATCCAGGACAATAAAACGCCATCCTTTTTTTTCATAGGAGTAATAAAAATCAGGCATGGATAAAGTCTCCAATAAATTTGGCAAATGAGATGCGTCGACAGCAAAATCATGATTTCCAAGCAGATGATAATTTTCAATTCCAGGATTAAGATGCTGGTATAGTGGCAGGATCGAATCGTAATTTTCCCATTCCTTATCAATGATATCTCCAAGGTTCTGAACAAAATCAACATCGTCACCATTGAATGTCGCAATGGCTTCCTCCAGTTTCCATAAAGATTCTCTGTAGTGTCTTTTGCCTGCAGTGGGATTATTTGCATACTGGGGATCAGCTACAAGGCCAATTTTCAGAACGGATTCTGATTCCGAACAAGAAGCCTGTATAATTAATATCGTAATCAGCGAAAGGAATAACTGTTTCATGGTAAATTATTATATATCGATTTTGGAATATACAGAATTAATTTCTCAGCCACTATGCTGAGATTGATATACCATCTGGTTTAATCCATATTCAGAAAAGGATTATAAGCAATCTCCCATAAATTTCCATCAGGATCAGCTATATAACTACTGTATCCGCCCCAGAATACTTTTTGGGGTTCCTTAATGACGGGAGCTCCCTGCTTACGTAAGTTTTCAACCAAATCATCAACTTCTTTTTCACTGCGCGTATTGTATGCCATTGTGAAACTCCTGAAACCGTTCCCCGAGGGATCTACTGTGGCATCTTTTGCCAGTTCTTCCCTGTCATACAAGGCCATATGTATTCCATTCAGCTCATAAAAAATGATGCTTTCATTACTCAGGTCTGAACGTTTCCAGCCAAATTTATTCTCATAAAAGTCGATAGATTGATTTAGATCTGTCACCCCCAGGGTAATAAATGTCATTCGTTGTTCCATTACACTACTATTTTGTCCTTGGCAAATTAAGGATATAAAAGCAAGTCCGGTTAATAGCTTAAGAGTTTTCATAACAATTTTGATGGTTGATTTGGAACTTCTAATACAAGTTAGAGAATTTACATCATATTATAGAAATTTAACTTCTTGATGTAAGAGTATTCTAGTGCTTCTTTTATCTTTGTTTTCCTTAATTGTCATTTCAATAATATGAAGCGAAACGCAGTAGTTGCACAATCTGGCGGACCTTCACCAGTTATCAATGCATCCCTGGCCGGGGTTTTAAATGGCTGTACAAAGCATCCTGAACAAATTGAAACAGTTTTTGCAGCCTGGCATGGAGTGGAAGGTGTTTTGCAGGAAGAACTGATCAATATGAACCAGCAATCTCAGTTGGAATTGGATCTGTTAATGACAACTCCCGCTTCCGGGGCAATCGGTACCTGCAGGTATAAGCTAAGGCCGGATATGCATGAGGATTATGAGCGCATACTTGAGGTTTTCAGGGCGCATGATATTGGGTACTTTTTTTATATCGGTGGCAATGATTCCATGGACACAGCTGCCAAAATTTCTGAACTTGCTTCAGCCAGTGGGTATGACCTGGTAGTGGCAGGGGTTCCCAAAACCATTGACAATGATCTGGGTGATGAGCAATTCACATTGATCGATCATACCCCTGGGTATGGAAGTACAGCACGCTACTGGATGTCTATCATATCAGATGCCAACCAGGAAAACCAGGCCATCAGTACTTCAGAATGTGTCTGCGTTTTGCAGGCCATGGGACGTTCAGCTGGTTATATACCGGCCGCTGCACGCCTGGCAGATCCTGACCGCATGATGCCATTGCAAATCTATACTGTTGAATCAGGACATAACCTGGAATCATTGCATGACAATGTTAATCGTCAATTGGACCGGACCGGCAGGTGTATCGTTGTTGTCAGTGAAGGTTTTGACGTGGGAAATATAGGTGCAGCCTATGATCGTTTTGGGCACATAGAATATGGGGCAAGTAAACAGGCTACTGCGCAGGTTGTGGCAAATTATTTAAATGAACAGGGACTAAATGCCAGGGGACAGGCCTCCTGGCAGGTTCCCGGCGTTCTGCAACGCTCCACATCACTCTGCCTTTCCTCAGTTGACGCAAGAAGAAGCATTTGCTGTAGGCAAAAAGGCAGTCGAAATAGCCATGTCTGATGGCAGTGGCTATATGGCAACCATGCTTCGCAAACCGGGCATAAGCTATCAGCTTTATTATGATAAAGTACCTCTCGAAAAAGTGGCGGTATCTGCCCGTCAGCTTCCCAAAGATTGGTTAAGCCCAGACGGGCTTGATGTAACGGATGATTTTATCCGTTATGCGATGCCACTGGTTGGACAAGAATGGGTGGAGATTCCCCTCAAAAATGGATTACCTCGTTTTTCAAGACTGAACATAGAATTTGTGGAAAAAAAGTGCCCGGAATATATCCCTCTTTTGTACCGCTGATTTTTCATTCAACACTAACTAATCCATCTTCTGTCATCTGCCAGACCTCACCGGCAAGTTTACGGTCCCATATATCATCAACCGTTTCAACATTACGGAGGAAGTATTTGGTGTTATTGTCCAGCCTAATGAACTTCCCGGGGGGAACCATGATGGTAACCTTGGTTCCTGGACTCCTCCATTTATAGGGCTTTTTCAGGCTGAAATAAGGATTTAGGAATAATGTATTTCCCTCCTGGGTCCATTCAAATTCCAAATGGCCGGCGTTGATCGAAGCCTGGGCCCTGTCCCTTCCCTGTGAATTTTTCCGGATAGAAAGTTCATAATCGTTAAATTCACCAGGTGCTGCATCCAGATTAATCTTTCCATATAAGCGCTCTTCAGTGGAAATCATGGTCCATGAATCATCATATTTGAAATACCAGTCATCATTGAATCCTTCAATACCAGGATCAGATACAATTCGAACGTTGAGGGTATCCGATGAAAAAGTATCCAGGTCCTGAGTAGTACTTGCCCTGCCATAAGCATTAAAGTTCCATCCCTCAAAAGCAGCCATGGTGACCAGGAATACCACACTGATAATCCAGAGAACGAAGGCAGTTAATCCGATCATTTTATCATTGGCCTTAAACCTGAACATCATTTTTATACCTGCATATATCAGTGCTATCAATGGGATAACAATGGCAAAAAACAAGGCTATGGATATAAGGGTCATGCTGGTAGGATCGCCCAGTATTCCAAAAAATTCATTGAATGATTGGATGGGAGCACCAAATATTTCCGTAGATAAAATGCTGTCACGGAAAAAAACGGCAATTGATAAGGAAAATAGTACTGCCAGCCCAGCGACGATCAGTGCAAACCCAATGATGACAAGTATGATCTTTAAGAATATAAGGATAATCTGACCTATGACATGGAATATCTCATCCACAACATTTTTTGTTTTCTTTAATTCCTTGGAAGTCTTTACTTTTTCATACCCTTCCTTTACATTCTCTTTTACTGTATCATATTCCTCCTTAACCGTTTTTTCAATGTTTGATACGGTTACTTTGTGACCACGCATTTCAAGTTTTTCAGCAGCTGTAACTGCTTTAGGTACTGCAATCCAGAGAACTATATAGAGGATAAAGAGCAGGCCACCACCGGTTGCAAAGAAAAAGATCACCCATAATAAACGCATAAGCCAGTTTTCTATGCCAAAATATGCCCCAAGTCCTGAACATACACCTCCAGCTATGGCATTATCCCCATCACGGTAATATTTCTTTGATTTCCTACCTTTTGCATTTGAACCTTGGGCCTCTTCATCTATGCCCTCCTCCAGATAGTCCTCAGGTTGACCCATGATGGCGATCACATCATTTACATCTTCAATGGTAATAACTTCTTTTTTATCACTGATCTTTGCCTGAAACAATTCAGCGATACGTGATTCAATATCAGAGATAATTTCTGCTCCTTCTTCCATATCCCTGAATCGCTTACTAATGGCATCGAGATAATCTTTCAGGGCCTGATAAGCATCATTATCCAGGTTGAATATCTGTCCGCTTAAATTTATTTTTACTGTCGTTTTCATCAGGTAATTATTTTGTTTCTTTCTTGTTTAACATATCAATGGCATTCACTAGTTCTTTCCAGGACTGATGCAGGTCATTTAAAAAACTCAGACCTATATCAGTAATGGTATAATATTTTCTTGGAGGACCCTGGGTAGATTCTTCCCATCGGTAACTCAATAGTCCGGCGTTCTTCTGCCTTGTCAATAATGGATACAATGTACCCTCCACGACAATCAACCTGGCTTCTTTCAATTCTTTAATAATGTCTGATGCATAGGCATCATTTTTAGAAAGAATAGAAAGAATGCAGTATTCCAGAATACCCTTCCTCATCTGTGCTTTGGCGTTTTCTACATTCATTTTATCTGCATTTCAATGGATAAATTATAATACAATATATATTTCCAGACCCTGAGAATTAAATGGTTTGTCGGTAAAATAGTTTACTTTTTGGATCGGGATATGATCAGAGGACTCCAATCGTATGCCATGCTTCTCATTTGCCATCTTGAATAATGATTGAACATCGATATGTCCTGAGCCCTTCAGCTTGGTATCCGGACTGATGGTCTCGATGGATGATACCGGATCCATCTTTTTCTTAACACTATGCTCAACGAAGTAACTGGTTCCAACACTTAGGATTATTAGCAGGAATTTCAGTTTAAGCGCTAGTACTATTTTTACAATACCATCCATAACAAGCAATTGTTCTATACAAAGATATGAAAAAAATAGAGTACTATGCAATACATAGTACTATAAATATTTAAAATATTTTCAGAGCAAATTGATAAATATCAGATAATCAGCATTTTGAATTGTTGTTTTTTTTTATGATTTTTATTGGATCAAATAGATAAAAATGGCAATACAGGGTGTTTTACTTAAAATGTTTGTTGAAATAGGGGATGAAGTTTCCTATTATTTATCACTCGGACCTGATATCATTAACATGAATGAACTATTAGGGGAAAACATTGAATTAGAATACCAGGGGATTATTCATTGTATCAAGTGTGGGAGGGTTACCAAAAAATCATTTGCCCAGGGTTTTTGTTATCCTTGCTTTACAACGGCCCCTGAAGCTAGTGAATGTGTTTTACGTCCGGAATTATGCAGGGCACATGAAGGGGAATCACGTGATATGAAATGGTCAGAAGATCATTGCCTGCAGGATCATATTGTATACCTGGCGGTATCGAGTGGACTGAAGGTCGGGGTGACCAGGTCTTCGCAGGTACCAACCCGGTGGATTGATCAGGGAGCATGGAAAGCGATCAGGCTGGCAAAAACTCCAAACCGATTTCTGGCCGGGAAAATCGAGGTAGAATTGAAAGCAAAAATGAGTGACAAGACCAACTGGAGAAAAATGCTAACCAATGAGATTGACAGGGATATTGACCTGGTTGAAGAAAAAAATATCGCTTCAGATTTCCTGACGAAGGAATTATCAATCTATCTTTGTCCTGAAAATGAGATTACGGAAATAACTTATCCTGTCATTCAATATCCTCTAAAAGTTAAGAGTCTGAGCTTTGATAACTTGAATATTATCGGTGGAAAACTTACTGGGATTAAAGGACAGTATTTGATATTTTCTGACGACTCAGTTTTGAATATCCGGAAACATAACGGATATTTGATAAATATGGAATCATAGTACCACTATCATGACAAGAAAACCCTTATATACTTGCCTGTTAGGCTTGTTACAGCTTCAAATCTCAGTAATCGCATATGCCCAGATTTCAGATCCGGAGATACTTCTGGAGCATTACCTGGAAACGGGTGATACCAGATCAATGGAAAAAATCAAAGGACAATACCCGGAATCAGCGTATCATCATTTTTGTGACTCATATGATCTATTGGATATAGATAACAATAAAGCAAAAGAACTGGCTGAGGCCCTGATAAGAGAGTATCCTGATTTTGCCCTGGGCTATTTTGCCCTGGGCTCAATATATGGGAGTGGATTAGGAGAATACTCTACGGCCCTTATACAATTTAATAAAAGCATTGACCTTGATCCTCAATTTCCGATATCCTGGTTGAACAGGGGAATAGCAAAAATACGATTAAAGGATTTTCAGGGAGCAAAGGAGGATTTTGATGAGGCAATTAAACTTAAAAGAGGTTATGCACTCGGATATATTCTCCGGGGAGTTGCCAATTACAGCCTTGAGGACAATGATGCCATGCTTTCAGATCTTGAGATTGGTTTACAACTTGATTTCAAAGCTTTAGCTAATGTTCTGGAAATTGCAGGAAATGCTGTCAACAAGGCCATTGAAATGGCGCCTGAAAATGTTAATTATTATTTTTCCAGGGGCTATGCACATTTTGTAGATAGAAATTACCGCATTGCCCTGGCAGATTTTACAACGGCTGTAAATATGGTATCCGGAAGTTCGGATTTTCTAAAATATGCAGGTGCGACCAAGGTTTTTATGGAAGATGCTAACGGGGCACAAACGGATCTAAATATTGCCCTTGGCATTAATCCTGATGATCCTGAGACCTATTATTATTTGGGAATTCTAATGAATGACATAGAGGAGCAACCCAGCAAGGCTTTTGAGTATCTCAATCTTGCCATTGAGCTGGATGATACAAACCCCTTGTATTTTTATCAGCGATCAAAATCCTCATACAACCTCATGGATTACCAATCCGCCAGAGACGACATTAATATGGCACTGTATCTGGATCATCATTCAGGCGACTATTACGCATTCAGGGGACAGATTAAAATGAAAATGGAAAATCCTGCGGCAGATTTCTGCTATGATTTCAAGCGGGCATTGGAATGGGGAACCAGTTACAACCTGAAAAGGATCATGAAGAAATCCTGCCAGGAATAGAAGGGTTAAAGATAAAACGGCTTCCCTTGCCAATTTCGCTTTCCGCACGCAGGTTTCCATGATTGCGAATCACAAAATCCTAACTTTACAACGGTAAATACCACTAAGATGAAATTCAGCCATTATCTATTGAATATACTTACTGTCATGTTTTCATTGGTCAGCTTCTGTGGAGTATATTCCATGACTTCGGACACGATCCCAGATATGATTCCTGAAGGAGAAAACATTCCGGTAGATTCGGCTATTCTCATGGGGCAGTTTTCAAATGGTCTGACTTATTACATATTGGAAAACAGTAAGCCTGAGAACCGGGCACAGTTGTGGCTAGTGGTAAATGCTGGTTCGGTCCTGGAGGATGAGGACCAGTTGGGATTGGCCCATTTCACAGAACATATGGCATTTAATGGCACCAAAAATTTTGCCAAGCAGGAGATCATTAATTACCTGGAATCCATCGGTATAAAATTCGGTCCTGAGATTAACGCCTTCACCGGATTTGACGAAACCGTTTATATGCTTCAGCTGCCGACTGATAGTGCAGAAGTTATTGAGAAAGGGTTTCAGATCCTGGCTGATTGGGCTCAAAATGTGAGCTTTGAGCCTGAAGAAGTTGATAAGGAAAGGGGGGTAGTTATTGAAGAATGGCGTCTTGGCAGGGGAGCCAATATGAGGATGCTTGACGAACAGCTCCCGGCTATCCTTAAAGATTCCAGGTATGCTGAACGCTTGCCTATTGGTAAAGTTGAGGTGATTGAAAATTTTGATCACCAGAGTCTGAAGCGGTTTTATGCAGACTGGTACAGGCCGGATCTTATGGCCGTAATTGCTGTCGGTGATTTCGAGGCAGGCGGAATCCGGGATCTTCTTGGAAAATACTTCGAGAATATTCCGGGGAAAGTTAATCCGAGGGAAAGAAAAGTCTTCTCTGTTCCGGGCCATGATGAAACTGTCTTTGCCCTGGCCACCGACCCTGAGGCCACGAATACAATGCTTGCCATCTATTATAAGACTGAGGTTCTACCTGAAGAGACAGTTGGAGATTATCGCAGGATGCTGATCGAACAATTATTTACCAGGATGGTGAATATCCGTTTGTATGAACTGCTGAACCAGGCCGATCCACCCTTCCTGTTTGGATATGTCTCAAGCAGCAACCTGGTAAGAACCTTGAATATCAATGCTCTGAATGTTGGCGTAAAGGAGGATGGAATTTTGTTTGGACTGGAATCCATACTCACTGAAGCAACACGAATCGAAAGGCACGGTTTTACGCAATCAGAACTGGAACGTACCAAGACATGGCTGCTAAGACGGATAGAAAAATCCTATCGGGAGAGGGACAAAACGGAATCCTCCAGGTTTGCAGCAGAATACATGCGGCATTTCCTTGAAAGTGAACCCATACCAGGGATTGCTTATGAATTTAGGGCTGTCAGCCAACTTCTGCCAGGGATTCGACTGTCTGAGATTAACGATCTGGTTAGTAGATGGATGGGGGAAACCAACAGGGTTGTGCTGTTAAGTGCCCCTGAGAAAGAAGAGTTGGAAATACCGGGAGAGGAAGCCTTACTTTCAGTTTTTGCCAGTGTTAGGCAGAAAGAAATCCCACCCTATGAGGATGCCATTTCAGACCAGCCATTGATGGAAGGCCTGAAGCTTACTTCATATATTGTACAGGAAGATGAGAGGGAAGAATTGGGTGTCACACGGTGGATACTCTCCAATGGGATAAAAATAATCCTGAAACCAACCGATATTAAAAATGATGAAGTACTCTTCCAGGGTTTCAGTCCCGGTGGCCATTCTCTTGTGTCCACAAAAAATTACAAATCAGCACGGGCAGCTCCTGAGATCATAAAGCTTAGCGGTGTAGGAGATTTTGACCTGAATGCCCTGAATAAGAAGCTCAATGGTAAGGTGGTCAGTGTATTTCCATATATTAATGAATTGACTGAAGGCGTTACGGGAAGTGCCTCTCCGGATGATCTGGAAACCATGTTCCAATTGATTTACCTGTATCTTACCAGGCCCCGAAAGGATGTTGATGCTTACCAGTCTTACAAAACACGGATGGAAGGATATATCCAAAACCGTTCAGGCAGTCCCGATGCAGCTTACTATGATACCATCATGGTTACCATGGCACAGTATCATCAGCGACGGCGTCCTTGGTCTTTAAAGACACTTAATGAGATCAACCCGAAAGCAAGCTGGAAAATATACAATGATAGGTTCAAAGATCTGGAGGATTTCACCTTTGTATTTGTAGGGAAGTTTGATGTAGATTCCATCCGCCCCCTCATCCTTCAGTACCTTGGGAACCTGTATGGAGCACCCAGGGTAGAGAGCTGGAAGGATACTGGCATTTATCCACCTGAGGGTGTGATAAAAAAAACCGTCTACCGTGGGCAGGAAGAAAAGAGCAGGGTAAGCCTGAATTTCACCGGGCAGCATTCCTGGAGCCGTATGGATAATTACGCTATTTCTTCAATGGCGAGTGTATTGAGGATAAAACTAAGAGAAACTTTGCGTGAAGATTTGTCCGGAACCTATGGTACCCGAATAGGATCCTCGCTCAGTCTTTACCCCAGGGAGGAATACAATATCACCATTTCTTTCGGGTGTGAACCTGATAGGGTGGATGAACTTATCGGAGCCGTGTTTCAGGTGATTGATAGCGTGCAGGTATACGGACCGGATATCAGTTATATTGATAAGGTGAAAGAAACACAGCGACGTTCATTCGAGTCCCAGGTTGAACAGAACCGATTCTGGTTATCCAACCTGGTATCTTATGCCATGAGGAAAGATGATCCTGCCTTGATCTTGGCCTATCCGGATTTAATAGATACACTTAATCCTGCAATGGTACAGGATGCTGCCAAGAGCTTTTTTAATATGGATAATTATGTCCAGGTTGTATTGAAACCTGAAAAGGAAAAGCAATAATTGAGATTGGATTCCTTAAATGTTGAACCAGTCTAGTCAGCCGGTTCCATAATAAGGATCTTATTTACCTGCTGGGTGCCTAATACCTGAATTGAATCCATGGCATAAACCTCAAAGAGTGAGGACTTGGCTTTCTCACCCTCAAAGTAATACCATCCCGGCGATAACTCAGGAAAGTACACTTCTCCGTACTCGTCAGATAACTGTCTCTCAACGAACACGTAATTCACGAAGTTATCATAGGAGCTATACAGGGTCACTTCCACATTTTCTTCCGGTGTACTTTCATACTCAGTAATGATCAGGAGATCTCCCCAAACCTGAGGTTCTTTCTTCTCACAGGAAAACATGATCAGGGCCAGGATTGATATGAAAAGAAGCTTTTTCATAATTATTGTTTTAAACTGGCTATTAATACGAGAATAGTCGTATAAAGTTACCTGTGCAGGCCTTATGAACCAGATGCCTTGTGAATGTTCGCGCAAGTTTTGTAACTTGTAGAGTATAACTTTATACTACTATGACTAAAACTATTAACCCTATCAAATCATTTATTATTAGCAGTTTATTACTACTTTTATTAAGTAATACTTTAGCTTCTCAAGAAAGTTTGGATCCGGCAAATAATTCATGTATTGCCTGTGAAGAGATATTTGATCTAAGGTTTCCTGATGTGTTGATCACGGAGGCGACCATGATTTCAGAAAAGACCTCCTATTGTAGGGTCCTGGGAACGATTGGAAAAGAAATTGATTTCGAGTTGTTGCTTCCGGTGGACTGGAACGGACGGTTTTTCATGGGAGGTGGCGGTGGATTTGTGGGTTCTATTGCAAACGGGGCAAGATGGAGCGTACACAATGGCTATGCTACTTCGGGAACAAATACAGGGCATAAGGGAAATGGGATCAAGGCTGACTGGGCTCTTGATAACATGGGAAGGCAGATAAATTTTGGACATCTTGCCATACACCGGACGGCCCTGGTCTCAAAAGCTATCATTGCGGAGTATTACTGCCATGATCCAGCGTATAGTTACTTCATGGGCTGTTCTAGGGGAGGTGGCCAGGCTATGATGGAGGCCCAGAGATATCCGGAAGATTTCAATGGGATCATTGTCGGGGCCCCTGCCTTTGGTTGGCCGGCCCTTGCTGCTGAATTTGTCCAGAACATACAGGCCATCTATCCGGATCCGGATAACCTTACAGAGCCCATCATTACTAAAAATAATCTAGCCATGCTGCAGGAAGCTATTCTGGATCAATGCGATATGCTGGATGGTATAAAGGATAATATCCTGAATGATCCATCAGTATGTGATTTTGACTTGTCCGTACTTCCAACTTGCCCTGATGGCGCGATTGGAGAAGATTGTTTTACGGTGAGGCAGCTTGCTGCAATACAATCTGTTTATGACGGAATAGCAAGCCATCAGGAAGATATATATCCGGGTTTTCCACTGGGTGGTGAGAATGAACCCGGGGGATGGATGCCATGGATCACTGGTCCCAATGACAGATCCATGGGACTGGGTTTTCCAAGTTTGCAATTTGGATTCGGAACAGAAATCTTCAAATACCTTATTTTCCAGGATCCGGAATGGGACTATTCAAAGTATGATTATTCTGATTTCTTTGAAGAAACCCGCTATGCCTCAGCCTATCTGGATGCAACATCCACCGATTATAGTGAATTTAATAAAAGAAAGGGCAAAATGATCATTTATCATGGCTGGAATGACCCCGCACTGTCAGCTTATGCCACAATCGAACATTATGAGGCATTGCGAGAGAAGGATTCGGCCATAAGTGATTATGTCCGCCTGTTTTTGTTACCGGGTGTTCTGCATTGCAGCAGTGGACCAGGTCCGGATAAAGCAGATTGGATTGGCTTGTTGAGGGACTGGGTGGAGAATGGCAGAGCCCCTGAGCGAGTGATCATGTCGAAGGTCAGGAATGGGCAAGTTGAGATGACCAGACCGGTCTTTCCATACCCAAGGAAGGCCATTTATGACGGGAAAGGGGATCCCAACCTGGAAGGCAGCTTTAAGCAGCCCTGATCATCTTATAATCAATATGATAATATATACTTGCGCCGTGCAAGTCCGTGAGGTGGGGATTTATAAGGCGAACTTAAATAATAATGAAACACCTCTGCGTCACCCTGCAGGTAACTAATCCTGCGCGGCAAGGGCTAACCACCCACCGGAAGCGAGTCTTGCGTAGTCACCAGAGATGTTGGCACGAAGCGTAGACAGCGACTGATGAAGGTATGATATTGAGCCTCGAAAGTATCCAAAAACCGGAGCCTCGGATCTATATATATCATGGGGCAACACAGAAGTATCGATAAAGGTAAGATACTGAAGTCTGGTCGGGGTCGGAGACCATATCAAAGTCAGATGAGGGAGGCACGGGAACACGGGAGAGCCTACCGTCTCCACGCGAGAGAACGCGGAACAGGGTCAACCGCGTGAACAAATGACCGGGTTACACAGGAAACTTGCTGCTCCTGAAGTAACGAGAAGAAAAGCAGCAGGCGTTAAGTGGTATCAGTACCGAGGGAAACCGAAGGGAAGGAGAAGGACGAAGGCAGTCTTAGCATCTTCATAGTACCGCTTGAAAGCCGGGAAATCGGGAACCGCCGAAAGCCGGTGATTAGGGAAGGGAGATGCCGGAAGTTAGAATTGTAATTTAGAAACATCAAATGAACCAGAATCATGAGAAGATGTCAACAGTAGAGTTGCAAATAGCCGAAAGAGCTAGGAAGTACAAAGGAGAGGCCTTGCATAACCTTCATCATTACATAGATGAGGCACTCTTGCAGGAGAGCTATGAAAAGCTCAACAAGAGAAGTGCCGCAGGAGTTGATGGGAAGACATGGCAGCAATATGGATTAGAATTTCCTGAGAGGCGTGAAAGCCTGTTAGGGGAGTTTCAAATCTGGTCGATATAGAGCCCCGGCGATCCGTCGGGTATATATACCGAAAGATAAGCATAGCCAACGCCCATTAGGACTTGTTACTATCGAAGATAAGGTACTGCAGGCAAGTGTTCGAAAGGTCATTGAACCCATCTATGAAGAGGACTTTAAGCCTTTTTCATATGGTTTTCGACCAGGTCGATCAGCACACCAGGCAATTGATGTACATGTTTAAAGAAGTAAGTTTTGGAAAGAAGCACTATATAATAGATGCCGATATCAAGAATTACTTTGGATGTATTAATCATGGTATGCTACGGGACTTTTTAGACAAACGGGTTAAGGATGGAGTAATAAGAAAGATGATAGATAAATGGCTCAAGGCAGGGGTCATGGAATCAGGTAATATAAGTTACCCTGAACATGGCACCCCACAGGGATCGGTGATCTCACCGCTATTGAGTAACATCTATCTACATTATGTGCTGGACGAGTGGTTTTCGGAACAAATCCAGCCATTGTTAAAGGGTAAGAGTTTTATAGTGAGGTATGCAGACGATTTTGTACTGGGATTTACAGACAAATCGGATGCAGAAAGGGTAATGGCAGTCCTGCCGAAACGGTTCGCCAAATATGGACTGACAATACACCCGGAGAAGACGAAGCTGATAGACCTGAACAGCAAACGGGGCGGGAATGGCAGGAGCTTTGATTTCCTTGGCTTTACGCACTTTTTGAGTAAATCCAAGAAGGGAATCATGGTTCTGAAACGTAAGACCAGCACCAAACGGCTGACCAGGGCTATACTGAATGTAAGTTATTACATACAGATGAATCGTCATATGAAACTCAGAGACCTGATAGCTGCACTCAATGTCAAGCTACGGGGGCACTATAGCTATTATGGTGTCACTTTCAATAGCAGGAGCCTGAATGGCTTCTTTATGGCAGTAAGGTACAGACTTTTCAAATGGTTGAATCGCAGAGGGGGGAAGATTAAACTTAACTGGGCCAAATTCTCCGGTTATGTTGATAAATACACTCCGCTAGTGAAACCCTTTATCAAACACTCTTATGTATCCTTATCGCGAACCTGACTTCTGAGGAACCGGATGCGGGAAAGCCGCTCGTCCGGATCTGTGGGGGAGCGGGGAGGTAACGACCCGCTCTACCCGGACGACCAATAGTCGGTATGACAGGATATTAGATATAATATTGTATTTACTGACAGATAGCTCATTCATTTGGCAAAAAAGGATATCAGACTGGTACAAGATAATGGCGAATTAAAAGAATGCCAGAATTGTGGATATAGAGACAAGGGTAATTTTTGTTCCAATTGCGGACAGAGTTTTGCGGAGCTGAATCGCCCCATAAAAGATATTCTGGCAGAGGTTGGGGATATTGTAAATCTTGATAGCCGGATATTTCGTTCCATTCCGCCTTTTCTATTCAAGCCCGGGTTCCTGACCAGGGAATACCTGGCAGGCAAACGGAAGAAATATATGTCTCCCTTTCGTCTGTATCTCCTTCTGAGCCTGCTTTTCTTCTTCCTGGCACAGTCCACAAGCAAGAAAATAACAGCGGCTGGTGATAACTGGCTTCAGGTCACAGCCGATACAACTGATATGGTCAGGGATGATTCAACGGTCATAGAAATTCTCAAGAATGATTCAATTTTCAAGGTTGAAATTGATTCAACGGCCATTAATAAATCTGTGAGAAAAGCCAAAAGACGAAAAAGACTTAGAGAGGGAGCCATCGATGCTTTGACAAACAAAACCATCTTTCTGCAAAATTTCTACCAGACGATCTCCTATGTGTTGTTTATACTAATGCCAGTATTTGCATTAATATTGAAACTATTATATGTCAGGAGGAGAGTATTTTATATTGAACACTTGATGTTTTCAATTAATATGCACTCATTTATGTTGCTGTTGTTTTCTATAATGATCATCCTGGCCCAGATCATAAATAAGAATGGGGAGTATATTGCATTTATTTATATCCTCATTCCTGTTTATTTCACGGCCGGGATGAAACGTTTTTACCAACAGGCGCTATGGAAGATCATTTTGAAGGAGCTGATCCTCGGATTTATATATTTCATTATTCTGATTCTGTCCCTGCTTGTGGCCGGATATATTACATTGTATTTTCTATAGATAAACACTCTTTTGGGTCCCACAGGTTGGACTTCCCGATTTCTCTCCGCTCATCGGGATTCAACCGCTTATGATCAAAATTCTGGAATAAAAAAGTCCTGACCAATTTGATCAGGACTTTGGGGGGCTCCTCAGGTTGGACTCGAACCAACGACCCTCTGATTAACAGTCAGATGCTCTAACCAGCTGAGCTACTGAGGAAGGTTAATTTTTTTGCCCTGCGAAAATAATAGGTTAAAATGAATATTCCAATATATTTGTACAATTATTTCAATACCACTACCTATGAGCAGAATAATAGGCATGGGCAATGCACTGGTAGATGTGCTTACCATTCTGAAAAGCGATCACACACTGAAGGAATTTGACCTGCCAAAAGGAAGCATGCAACTGGTCAGCAAAGAATGTTCAAACCGGTTGCTTGCAGGAACCGTTGGACTCCAAAGACAACAGTCCTCGGGCGGTTCGGCAGCCAACACAATACACGGGCTTGCCAATCTGGGCATGAAAACAGGATTTGTTGGGAAGATCGGTAAGGACAACCTTGGAATATTTTTCGAGAAGGACCTGAAAGAAAACAGTATTGCTCCTGTTTTGTTCCATGACCTGGATGAAACGGGCCGGTCTATTGCCTTTATCAGTAAAGATACGGAAAGGACCATGGCCACTTTTCTTGGGGCTGCCGGAGATCTTCACCAGGAGGATATTGATTCTGATATTTTCAAAGGGTATCAATATTTTCACCTGGAAGGTTATCTGGTACAAAGCCATGCTTTGATAAAGAAAGCAGTAAAGGTTGCCAAGGCCCATGACCTGATAATATCCCTCGATATGGCTACTTTTAATATCGTCAGTGAAAACCGTGAATTCCTTGAAAAACTGATCAGAGAATACGTAGATATACTGATGGCCAATGAGAGTGAGGCAGAAGCACTAACCGGGGAAAAAGCCGATAAAGCCCTTGATGCCATGGCTGATATGGCGGATGTGGCTGTTCTGAAAATGGGAAAGAATGGATCAATGGTTAAGCAGGGTTCTGAGAAATGCAAGTTTGGCATCGAAAAGGTTAACAGCGTTGACACTACAGGTGCAGGTGATCTTTATGCAGCAGGATTCCTGTATGGATACTGCAATGGACAATCCCTTGAGGTCTGTGGCAAGATCGGTACCATCTTGGGTGGACATACTACAGAAGTGATTGGTGCCAAGATGGATGAAAAAATGTGGAACCTGGTGAAGGAGAAAGTCAATAAGATCTACCAGGCTTAAAACAAGCCATGCAATTCTGCATTGATCTTGTCAATGACCGTGCTGAGATCTTCAGGATTATCCGGGAAATCGTGATTATCAGCGTCCACAATCAATAACTTCCCCAGGTTATAGGAATCACACCAGGCCTCGTATCTTTCATTTAAGCGTTTCAAATAATCAAGCCGGATAGTGTTTTCATATTTCCGGCCCCGTATCTGGATCTGGTTAACCAGGGTGGGAATGGAGGCCCTCAGGTAGATCAGCAGATCGGGAGGTTCAATGAGGGAGCTGACCAGATTGAAAAGTGTAAAATAATTCTCGAAATCCCGTGTTGTCATCAGTCCCATTGAATGCAGGTTAGGAGCAAAGATGTAAGCATCCTCATAGATTGTCCTGTCCTGTATCACTTCTTTGCCTGATTTCCGGATGTCCAGTATCTGGTTAAACCTGCTGTTCAGGAAGTAGATCTGAAGGTTGAATGACCAGCGTTGCATATCCTGGTAGAAATCATTCAGGTATGGGTTATCATCCACATCCTCATAATGGGGTTCCCATTTGTAATGTTTTGACAATAAGGAGGTTAATGTTGTTTTTCCTGATCCTATGTTACCTGCAACAGCAATATGCATTTCTGATTTATTTTGAAGTCCCGAATGACACGAATGTACAAAATAAATCTGGAGAAAATAAGCGGCTTCATGCTAGTTACTGATTTTATAAACTGAATAACTCTGCTGCCTGAATAAATACAAAAAGTTCGGTTGCATTTCTACCTTAAATAATCCGTCCTCTTCGGGTAATTGCAATATAGCTGGACTGTTTGTTTGCAGCTCGTAACTGTAGAATTTCCCTTCTTTAAAGAAATACAGATGTTGATCAGTTACCTGGAATTCTCCAGGTATTTCAAGGGGTATGGTTTTTGAGTAATTACCGAATCGGTCAAATACCAGTATGCCAAATCCGGGAACATTCAGATAGACATTACGGCTTTTCTCAAGCATGAAGGTAGGCTGAATATCCGGACCGGTCAAACTGTTAAGAGTAATGCTCTCATAGACAAAATTAAGGTTGACATCAAAGTACTGCAGCTGGTTGTTCAGCCCATTAAATATCCAGAATCCCCCCTGGTTGGATGAACATATTAGCTGTGCCTGGTCCACTCCCAGGTCGTCCAACCAAATGGGACTTCTTATCTCAGACAGGAAATTATCCACCCAGACGACCTGGTTATAATCCTGGTAATATATAAGGATTCGCAGCGGGTCAGATACATCAACAGAATGGATATTCCCGAGAAAAAGATTTGTGTATTCAGCTACCTGTGTGTAGTCCTGGACGAATTTTGCCAGGTGGTTGTTTTTGATTATATACACATTCCCCATTGGGTCTGAAAAATGCCTGTCGGCATCGACCTTTACAGATTTGACAAACTGGAATTCAGCAGGCTGGAGGAATTGAACCAGGATTGATATATAAATGATCAGGTGCACCTCTATTTGTCATCATGAACCATGCCAAGGACTTCATCTATGATTTTACGGTTATTGTTCAGCCGCGGAACCTTGTTTTGGCCTCCGAGTTTGCCCTTTACACTTAACCATTTGTAGAAGGTACCCCGGGGGAGATTTCGTACTGTCGGCATGACAAGTGTAATGCTTTTATATCTTTTGGCCTCATAGTCTGAGTTTATTGAACAGAGGGCATTGTCGAGCATGGTGGTAAAATAATCCAGATCTGATGGGGCCTTCTCAAACTCTATCAGCCATTCATGAGAACCCTTGCCTTCATCTCCCATATAAATCGGGGCAGCGGTATATTCACTGATCACAGAATTTGTCTTGGCACAGGAAATGGCCAGTGCCTTTTCTGCATTCTCAATGATCAATTCTTCTCCGAAAGCATTTATGAAATGCTTTGTACGTCCGGATATCTTAATCTTATGGGGGAATGTTGACGTAAATACAACAGTATCTCCTATAAGGTATCTCCATAAGCCGCTGTTAGTCGAAATAATAATGGCATAATTCTCACCCGGAACAACCTCCCCGACTGTGAGTGCAGGGGGATGAGGATTTCCAACCTCTGCGGCTGGGATAAATTCGAAAAATATCCCGTAATCCAGCATTAACAACATGTCCTCTTTGGTGGGTTCATCCTGTACTGCAAAATGCCCTTCTGAAGCGTTATAAACTTCCAGGTAATGCATCTGGTCTGAAGGGATCAGTTTCATGAATTGTTCTCTGTATGGGGTGAAACTTACCCCTCCATGAGTGAATAATTCAAGGTTTGGCCAAACTTCAAGTAGATTTTTCTTCCCGGTATAATCAAGTACATGCTTAATTAAAACAAGGTTCCATGATGGAACTCCTGCAAGGCTGGTAACGTTATCACGTAGGGTTTGTTTGGTAATTTCTTCAAGCTTTTCTTCCCATTCATCCATCAGTGCCACTTCCTTACCCGGGGTACGGATGAAATCTGCCCAGAAAGGCAGGTTTTCTATAATGATGGCCGACAAATCCCCGTAATAGGACTGGTTTGAAAAGCTGTTGATCTGGTGGCTTCCCCCAAGTGTAAGCCCTTTCCCTAGAAATAATTTGTTTTCCGGATAATTCTGGGAATAGATCGTTAAAATATCTTTTCCTCCACGAAAATGGCAATCTTCCAGAGACTCCCAGCTGACAGGAATGAATTTGCTTTTATCATTCGTGGTTCCGGAGGACTTAGCAAACCATTTAATTTCACTGGGCCAGAAAAGGTTTTGTTCACCTTCCATGACCCGGATGATAAGCGGTTTGTAAGCTTCATAATTACGGACAGGCACACGTTCCTGGTATTCATGGAAGGACTGTATTTCTGAAAAGCCATATTCCTTTCCTACCTGTGTGTCCTTGGCCTCATCCAACAATTTGAAGAGGGTTTCCCTTTGTACATCAATGGGATACTTTCTAAAAAGATCTATCTGGTGAAGCCGTTTGGTATTGACCCAATTAATAATAGAACTTAAAATCGGCATTTTATCTCAGATCACAGGATAAGCATCGCATCTCCATAGGTCCCGAAACGATACTTTTCCTTGATAGCAACCTGATAACAATCCATCAGGAAATCATAACCTGCAAAAGCGGATACCATCATAAGGAGGGTGGACAAAGGAAGATGCAAATTTGACACCATCATATTGGCAATGCTGAATTCATATGGGGGAAAGATAAACTTGTTTGTCCAGCCGTCAAATGGTTTTAGGTAACCGGTGGTGGAAACTGAACTTTCAAGGGTTCTCATAACAGTCGTACCGACAGCACATACATTGCTCTTTCGGTCCTTGGCCTTATTCACAACATTGGTGGATTCGTCAACAATTATTATGCGTTCGGAATCCATCTTATGCTTGGTCAAATCCTCAACATCAACAGTACGAAAGTTCCCGAGTCCCACATGAAGGGTGATAAACGAAAACTCACATCCCTTGATTTCAAGTCGTTTAAGCAACTGTTTGCTGAAGTGCATGCCTGCTGTTGGAGCAGCTACTGCTCCTTCATGTTTGGCATACACAGTCTGATAGCGCTCACGGTCTTCCGGCTCAACACCTCGCTTGATGAATTTTGGCAGCGGGGTTTCTCCAAGCCTGTAAAGGGTCTTTTTGAAATCTTCATAGTCTCCGTCATAAAGGAAGCGCAAAGTCCTTCCCCTTGAGGTTGTATTATCGATCACCTCGGCAACCAGCATATCGTCCTCACCAAAATATAACTTGTTCCCTATTCTTATTTTTCTTGCAGGATCAACAAGCACATCCCATAACCTTTGATCGCGGTTCAGTTCTCTCAAGAGGAAAACTTCGATTTCAGCTCCAGTCTTTTCTTTATTTCCGTATAATCGGGCCGGAAAAACTTTGGTATTATTAAATACCAGGACATCCTGGTCATTAAAATGACCAAGGATCTCATTAAATACCTTGTGTTCAATTTTTCCAGAATCCCGGTGGACTACCATCATCCTTGATTCATCACGGTTTCCAGAGGGATACTTAGCGATCAGATCTTCCGGCAGGTTATACTTGTATTGGGATAATTTCATGCGCGAGGAGTTTGTTAAATTTGTGGAGTACCGTTATACGTAAGAAAACGTGATTTGTTACAAATTAATTAATAATTCTTCAAATTTTTTTAATATCAATGCTTCGTCTACCGAGAATTGACCAATTTTTGTCCTGCGGAGCAATGCTAAATATGCACCGGAATCAAGTGCTTTACCTATGTCTCTGGCAAGTGCCCTGATATAGGTTCCCTTGCTGCATTTTATCCTAAGAGTAAGTTCTGGGATCTTGAAATTAAGTATTTCCAGTTCGCTGATGTTAATTAACTGTGGACGCATAGCAAGCTCTTCCCCCTTCCGGGCAAAATCATATGCGCGCCTTCCCCCAAAACGTTTGGCCGAATAAACGGGCGGAACCTGCAAGGTCTCACCTTTGAATTCCTGGAGAACCCTGCTGATCAGTTCCAGGTTAATATGTTCGGACGGGAATGTATGGTCAACTTCTGTTTCAAGGTCGCAGGAAGGGGTGGATGCACCCAGGTGAAGGGTGGCAATATATTCTTTTTCCAATCCCTGGTAGGTTTCAATTTCTTTGGTGGCCTTACCAGTGCAGATGATCATTAAACCTGTTGCAAGGGGATCTAGTGTACCTGCATGCCCGACTTTCAGCTTTTTGACACCAATTTTTTTACTGATCATGTTCCTGACCTTTTTTACCATATCAAACGATGACCAGTCCACCGGCTTATCAATAAACAGCACGGCACCGTGAATGAAATCTGTATGTGATGTGATTTCATGCATCAGATCAATCCGAAAATGATAGCAATGGAACCTACAACCAGGCAATATATTCCAAAATACAAGAGTTTCCCTTTGCGTACGATGGATAACATCCATTTACAGGCGAGCAGTCCGGATACGAAAGCCGCAATGAACCCAATCAGCAGAGGTAACCATCCGATTTCATCTGATGATGATGGCTCCCGCCCCAGCAAGTCTATAAAATTAGCTGCAATGATTGGCAGAATCACCATCAGGAAGGAAAAACGTGCCGCTTCCACCCGCTTGTTTCCAAGGAACAATGCCGTAGTGATAGTAGCACCGGAACGTGAAATCCCAGGTAGTACGGCAAATGCCTGCGCAATTCCTATAATAAAGGCATCCAGGTATCCTATATTCCGGGATCCGGATCTGGTAAAATAAGATATGGTCAGCAATGTGGCCGTGATAAGCAGCATAGCCCCTACAAATACGATGTTTCCGTCGAAAAAGGCCTCCACTTCACTTTTAAAGAACACACCAACAATGGCTACAGGTACCATGGAGACTATGATCTTTAGAAGGTATGAGGATGATTCGTTATACCTGAAGGCAAGGGATTCGGTTAATAGTTTTTTCAGATCATTGTAGAAAACGACAAGAATACTCAGGACAGTTGCTCCGTGAACTACTATTGAAAATGTAAGGTTATCCCTGGATTCAATATGCAGCAATGCTTTTCCAATCTCGAGATGTCCGCTGCTGCTTACCGGCAAGAATTCTGTCAGTCCCTGAACAAATCCAAGGATTAGCGCCTCTATCCAATTCATCTAATCCTGTTCCTCTGTTTTTGGTTTCTTCATGATGGCCCAAATCTCGAAGACAAATCCGATGAGGACCACGATCGGAGCGAGGGTTATTCTTCGGAAGGAGAATATTTCTGGATTAAAAACATTTGGATCGTCTGATTTCCCACCCATCATTAGGAGGAATCCGATCATGATAATGGCGAAGCCAATGATCAGTAATATGTAATTATCTTTTTGTAAAGGGAAATCAGGTCCCTCTGGTTCGGGTTTCTTTTTTGCCATAACAGATCAAATATTAATAATAAAGATCGTCGGATTTCATCCGAAGGTATTTATTGATTGCAAAATATGTGGAAATCCAGTTTAATATGATACCTAGAAAGATAACGATTATAAATAGTACAGCTAGAATTTCAATATCCCGGAAACTTATCACTTCCATGAATTCCTTTTGAATCAAGTATATAACACCGATCAGCAGGAGGATGGCAACCACAGAGGCATATATCCCGTGTTCCGCACTTTTAAACAGAAATGGCTTCCTGATGAAAGCATGGGTGGCTCCAACCAGTTGCATGGTATTGATCAGGAATCTTCTGGCATATACGGAAAGCCGGATTGTATTATTCACCAATGCGATAGCGATAAAGAACAATACTCCGCTGAATGCAAGGATAATCAGGCTGATCTTCCTGACATTCTCATTGACCAGGTGGATAAGGGATTCATGATACATGATCTCATCCACTTCCTCGTATTTCTGTAATTCTTTTTCAATGGCAGCAATACTGTCAGGATTCGCATAATCAGCATAAAACTTTACATCAATGGAAGCTGGTAGTGGATTATACCCAAGGAATTCAATAAAATCTTCCCCCAGTTCTTCGGCTGTTTCCATCGCGGCTTCTTCACGGGTGATGTAGTCAGTAGACTTAACATAATCCTTCGCATCGAGGTTTTTCTGCAGCCTGATAATATCCACCTCTTTGGCTTCATCTATCAGGATTACTGAAAAACCAATATTCTCCTTAATGTGGTCGGATAAACGTTTGGTGTTAAGCAGCAACAATCCCACAAGTCCCAGTAAAAAAAGTACCAGGGAGATACTGATGATTGAGGTAACATAGCTACTCCGCAGTTTTCTCTTTGTTATTGTCTGTTGCTTTTTCTGCATTAAGCTGGTTTGAGACTGCAAAAGTACAATTATTTCCAGATAAATGGTTTACCTTGAATAACTTTGGCAGATCAAGGATAATAAATATCAGTCAATGATTTCAATCCAGCCGAAAGGATCGGGCTGGTCTCCATACTGGATGGCAATCAGTTTATTATAGAGTTTGACGGAAGTCGGACCAGGATTCCCGTCCTGACAATACTCATGCGTGGTATGGGTTTCCTGATCGACAATTTTTTTGATGGGAGTGATTACAGCGGCTGTACCACAGGCACCAACTTCTTCAAATTCTCCAATTTCGTCCAGTGGTACCGGCCTTTTATCAATCGACATGCCCATGTCGATAGCAAGTTCCTGCAGGCTCAAATTGGTAATAGAAGGAAGTATAGTATGTGAATCAGGTGTAATGTATTTATTGTCCTTAATGCCAAAGAAGTTGGCAGGACCGCATTCGTCGATATATATTTTTTCCAGGGCATCAAGGTAAATAACTGATGCAAAACCCTGATCATGTCCTTTTTCCATAGATGTTAAACTGGCAGCGTAGTTCCCGCCTACTTTTATATGACCCGTCCCCAACGGAGCGGCCCGGTCATGATCCCTGCAGATCATCATATCGACCGGCTTGAATCCTTCTTTAAAATAAGGTCCTACTGGTGTGACAAATACCATAAACAGATATTCATTGCCTGGTTTTACACCAACTTCTGCACCGGTTCCCACAAGAAGCGGGCGGATATATAGAGAGGCGCCGGTTCCATATGGAGGAATGAAACGTTTGTTTAACTGGACTGCCTTAACGATCATTGAATGAAAAAGTTCTTCCGGGACGACAGCTAGTTTGATTCCTTCAGCACTCCTCTGCATACGCCTGGCATTTTCCTGCCAGCGGAACAGTCGGATCTTTCCATCCGTGCCCATATACGCTTTCATTCCTTCAAAGCACTCCTGTCCGTAATGCAATCCGGTAGCTGCCATGTGGATAGGGATGTATTCCGAGGATGAAATCTCCAATTCACCCCATGTGCCGTTTCGGTAATAACATCTTACATTATAATCAGTTTGCATGTAACCGAATGGAAGATTTTCCCAGTCAATCGAAAAAGCCATATCTGTGATTTTTTTGGGATTAGTAAAGGCTGATAAAATTAGCTATAAAAGAAGAAACAGCCAACATGGTTGGATTATTATTGAATATCATGAGAACTGCTTGATAATTTCGATTTGTTGTTCTGTGGATATTTCTTGTAACTTCCTCGCAGTTTCCGTATAAAACTCGTGACTTTCAAGCAGTTTAATCTGCAACAGGTTCCAGTCTTTCTTATTTTTGATTTTATTATTCAGCAGGTATTCCTGAAATAATCTGTCAGATTGGATGAGGAAATCTGCTCGACCAAAATGATCGAGATTCGCATCGCAGATGATCTTCTCGAGGAGACTGGTAGGTCTGGGAGGTAATTTCGTGGCTAAGATCAGATCACAGATTGTATCGATCTGTTCTTCCTTAAACCTGTAAAGTGGCAGGATTTCACGGGCGTATTCTACGGATCTTATCTCGTGGTTGTCGAAGGTATCAATGTATCCCAAATCGTGGAGCAGGGCGGCAGATCTTAAAAGGAGTAAGTCTTCCTGGCTTATCTCTTCTCCCTGGCCGAGTAATTCCACCTGCCGGTACACATGTTCGGTATGATGAATGTTGTGATAGAGTAACTTGTCAGGTAGTTCCTTGCTAATTCTGTCCATGATGTATTCTTCCATGTCCAGTAAACGCAACAACTGGATCTGTATCAGGAATTCTGTATTTGGCGTCAGGCCATCTTTCTCACTTAACTCAGGCTTGATTCCATCGACGAAATACATGGCAATATCACCTTTATACTTGACAGGCATTTTGCCACGGAATTCACAGTCAAAAAATTGTTTAACCAGTTGGTAGGTAGATTCTGAAATATTGATCTTTCCGATTTTCCCGGAAGATTCCATCCGGCTTGCTGTATTAACGGTATCACCCCAGATGTCATAGGAGAATTTTTTTTGTCCGACAACACCTGCTATCACCGATCCCGTATGGATACCTATCCTTAGATCCCAGATATCAGTCTTGGTATCCTTCAGTCCTTTCATGAAACGCTGCATTTCCATAGCAGCCAGAATAACTTCGACAGGATTGGTCAGATTCTTTACAGGGATACCTCCGGCTGCCATATAGGCATCACCTATTGTCTTGATCTTTTCAATATTGTATTTCTCTACTACGCTGTCGAATTGGAAATAAAAATGATCGAGCTCATCAATCAGTTTATCGGGATTCATTTGTTCGGCAATTTTTGTAAATCCCTCAATATCAGCGAACAGTACCGTGACCATTTTGAACTTACTGGATGTGACTTTTCCTGTATCTTTTAATTCATCGGCCGTTTTCTTGGGCAGGATATTGGCTAGCAGATTTTCGGTTTTTTCCTTTTCCTTAATCAGTGCTTCAGTTCTTTCCTGAATGATTTCCTCCAGCCGGAATCGTTCCCTACTATGTTGTATGGACCGCCATTTCTGGTAAGCGATGAATAATAAGATAAAAAGCAGCAAATAAAACACAATAGCATACCAGGAAATGTAAAAGGGTGGTTTGATCCTGAACGAGAAGCTGTCACTTTCAGAAACCGAACCGTAAATATCCTGGCTTCTGACCTGCAGATCGTATTTTCCACGGCTAAGTCCCCTGAATTCAATGCTTGCATTTTCAGTCCAATCTGACCAATTCCGATGAAGTCCTATTAAACGGTATTGAAACAAAGGGCTTGATTCAGTGCTAAAGTCTGTCGACAGAACCAGGAAACGGATCTTGTTTCTGGCAAATGGAATGGCAACCCTTTTGCCCTCATGTTGTTCAGCGAATGCCTTAGACTTTGTATAATCATAATTGTACGTAGAATCTTCAAGGAAGACCACGTTGATAATATGAGTATGAAATACTGGCTTAATTGGACTGGCAAATGCAGGATCATGGCGGAGGATACCGGATTGAGTACCTATCCACATGACATTGCTACTTTCGGGGTATAAACAGTTAATATGCTGCTTATATATCCGGCGATATGGCATTTTGTGCAATGCTGAACCTCCTCCCTCCTGTATTTCAGCTATATAGGTCTCATCCCTGCCTTCCTCCGGAAAATGGAGATTGATCCAGTAATGCTGGTTTGCATTCCGGGCCATATGGCTGATCCTGAATATGCCATCAATATGTAGAAAGGAAAAAACAGTATCCCTGATAAACTGGTCTTTCTCAAAGTGATACCTGAACAGACCTTCCAATCCTGAGAAGTATAGTTGTCCCTCAATCGAGATCAGGTCAACATAGGCATCCGATTCTCCAAAAATTTTCTGTGTTGAATATTCTACAAATTTGAGATCCCCAGGGCGATGAAAATTTTGACTTGACCGGAATACCTTATGTTGTCGGGATGATAACCATAGACATCCGTCTCCTGATTCTGCGATATCGGATATTTCCATCAAGACAGTATCCCTGCCAACAATACTGTCTTCATGAAAGATCAATAGCCCCTTATCTGATCCGGCCAGCAACAGACCAGTACGTGCGGAGTAATGAATTACATTGATCCTGGATGCAAAAATATTTACGAGTCCCCGGTCAGATATTCTGTAGATTCCATCCGAAGTTAATGTATACAGAGATTCAGTTGTTCCGGTAATTTGTCGGCAATCTCCTTCAAGACCTGGGATTTTGTTAAAATAGCTAGTCCCCGGTGTTCCGGAATCATCGGTGGCCTGGACAAGGTAATATAATCCATGATTGGTTGCAGCATATAGGGTTCCCCTGTGCCTGATCATGTCATTGACATTCCCCTTGAGTCCATTTCCCTCATTAAAGAATGTGAATGCCGTAGGGAATTCGACGCGGCTGAGGGATTGGGGGTGAACCACCCAGAGATTGTCCATGGCATCAATAAAAAAACTGACAATATGATTACTAGACAATCCTTCTTTATTGGAAATATGTTTGATGATCCTGCCATTCTGATCACTTATGATCACCCCTCCCTTTCTGGTTCCCCAGGCAAGATGACCTGTGGAAAGCCCGATGAGGCAGGAATATCGATTGGATGCCATCAATGAGTCAAGTTGGCTGAAACCTCCGTTGTATCCTTGATTATCGGAGAAACGAACCTGACCATTATGTCCATTCACCATGATCTGGGTTTCGTTCAAGATCAAGAGATTTGAAACATATTCAATGGGCAGATCTTTTGCTTCAGTCAGGATAACTAATTGTCCATCTTCATAGTGATATATTCCCTCAGATTTGCCATAAACCAGGATCCCTGATGGCGATTGGTAAATCTCATCCACATGGAATGGGAGATTTATTTTTTCAGGCAGTTCTCCCTTCCAGGAGTACAAGCCTTTTTTTGTTAAAATAAATAGAATATTATTGGATGACAGGACGCTGCGGACGGAATCACCATCTTCAAATAGGGTATATCCATTCAGGTTGATCCCCTCAAATTCGTTTATACCATCTGAGGTTTTGACCAGGTAGCCAAACCTGTTTCTGGTAAAGCCAAAAATGTACTGACTGGTCCTTGACAATACAATATCCCCGGAGATACCCAGATCGCTCCAGATTGTACCATCAAAACGCAGGATGCCATTTTGAGATCCCAGATATAAGAATCCATTGTTATCCTGGGTAACCGAATTGTAATAATTTACGTATGAATATTGACCAGGATGGTAGGTTTGTACATGAGCCTGCCCAAGTTCTTGAAAATGAGTGGCAGATATTTTAACGCCTGGTTTAAGGCCAAGGATAAGAGCTAAAAATATGAAATTAAATTTTCTCGAAGTGTGAAGAAAATTCATAACTTGTGTTTCTGTCCATCAAATTTATGAAATGGATATGAATATTTAACGTTCTAAAGATACAGCAAGGAAAATTTAATCTTAAAGAAAATCAATTATATGGAAGAACAAGCTAAAAAGAAGCCCATACTGATTACTTGGGATTTTACCCAGAAGTCAGAATTTGCACTTGCTCACGGGGTCAATTTATGCAAAGAATTGAAAACCAACATGGTGATGTTGCATATTGCCAAATCTGACAAAGAGGCAAGGGATGCAAAAAAGAAAATGGATGTTTTAGCTGCTGCCACACAAAACAAGAGTGGGGTTGTTACGAGTGCGATGGCCCCTGTTGGTAACATTTTCACCACGATCTCGGATATAGCCGAAGAGATTCATGTGGAACTCGTTATCATGGGAACCCATGGAATAAAAGGTATGCAGAAACTGTTGGGTAGCTGGGCTCTCAAAGTGATCTCCGGATCAAAAGTTCCTTTCATTGTTGTCCAGGCACCTCCAAACTCGCACGGGTATAAGAAAATTGTATTTCCTGTGGATTTCAGAAGTGAGAATAAAGAAAAGATTCAGTGGATATATTATATCGGAAGATTGTATAACTCCATGTTTTACATTATCAAAGAGAGAGTTTCCGATAGAAAGTTTAGGAAAGGAATTCATTCAAACCTGCTTTATACTGAGAAATTCCTCAGAAGCAATAATCTTGTTTATGAGATACATTCCTCTTTGGGGAAAAAGGATTTCACTACAGAAACCCTTGAATTTGCTGAGCAGATCGAAGCTGACCTCTTGCTTGTCTCTGCTACTAGGAATATTGGACTTGCAGACTATGTGCTCGGTGCCAATGAACAGAGGATCATCGCCAATCCATATGGGATACCTGTGATGTGTATCAATCCTCGTCAAGTAAAAATGGGTGGTGGTTTCAGTGCCACAGGGGGATAGGATATAAAATCAATATAAGATAGCCGCAGCATACCAGTTTTACATAACTGTACTGCGGCTTTTTTTATTTAAATTGCGTCAGTTGAAAGGATTAATCAAGGATGCAGGAACTTATTTTTGCGACACATAATGAACACAAGGCCCGTGAAATCCAGGCCATACTTTCTCAGGAATATCGGATTCTCAGTCTGGATGATGTAGGATTTCAGGACTCTGTTCCTGAGAATGAAAATAGCCTTGAAGGAAATGCTTCTCAGAAAGCATGGTATGTTCATAACAGGTTAGGGAAAGATTGCTTTGCCGATGATACAGGATTAGAAGTTGCTTGTCTGAACGGGGCCCCAGGTGTATATTCTGCCAGGTATGCTGATCTGACCGGGGAAAGAGAAGCCGATGAACCTGCATCAGAGGCGAACATCAGGAAGTTGCTGGCTCAGATGCAGGGAGAAACAAATCGAAAAGCTCAGTTCAGAACAATCATTTCATTGATTCTGGAAGGGAAGGAGTATATTTTTGAAGCTATGGTTGAAGGTGAAATACTTAAGGGAAGAAAGGGAACAGGAGGATTTGGTTATGATCCGGTCTTCCTTCCATCAGGTTATACAAACACATTTGCCGATATGTCTCTGGAGCAGAAAAACATTATCAGCCACAGGGCACTTGCTGTGTTAAAACTAGTGACATTTCTAAAGAAATATAGACCGGGATAAAATATCTTTCGGTTTTATCCGTACTAAATCCATTAATCAATGTTTGTTTTTCACCGTCCGGATATGTTTAGGTTTATCAGGTTAATAATAATACTGGTAATGGTACTGATTTCCAATACCTTATCTGCCCAGATGGCCATAGGGGATTGGGAAACTCATCTTTCCTATAATGAAGCGAAACAGGTGGCTGATGGTATTGACAGGATATACTGTGGCACCAAGAATGGATTGTTTTATTATCACCGAAGCGATAATACCATTCAGACCATAACAAGGATACAAGGTCTCTCAGACCTGGAGATTAATACAATCAATTTTTCACGTGATCAAAATTCTTTGCTGATAGGCTATGCAAATGCCAACATTGATATTATAGAAGGATCTGACATTTATAACATACCGGATATTGAGCGTGAACAAATAACAGGGAATAAGACCATCCACAATATTCTTTTCATTGATGAATTCGCATACCTTTCTTGTGGTTTTGGCATAGTGGTTATCAATCTTCCCAAAAAGGAAATTAAGGATACCTATTATATTGGAGAGAATGGAGGGATGATCAATGTATATGAAATGGCCTTTGACGGTACATGGTTATATGCAGCTACTGACAATGGAGTTTACCAGGCAGATATAAACAATCCCAACCTGATAGATTATAATAATTGGTCAAGGATTATGGATATTCCAAATTCAAATGGCAAATTCACATCTGTTTGCTGGTTCGCGGATAAACTCTATGCCAATCATAGGCCTGAATCTGGATCGGTTGATATCTTATATTATTATGAAAGCGGTCTATGGCAACAGTTCCAGACCATAGAAAGTAGCAAAATTTACCATGTTGGCAAAAGTCATAATCGCTTGCTGGTTGTATCCAACAAATATGTTGTTGTTTATGATTCGGACCATCTGAAGATCAGACAACTGAATGCTATACGTCCCAGACATGCGGTACTGGATGATGATAATGTCCTATGGGCAGCTGATGGGCTGGAAGGTTTGCATCTTAGTCCAAATGAATCTTCCGTGGAAACAGTTACGCCCAACGGTCCCTTAAGCGAGAATGCCGTAGCCATAGATATTCTGGATGATATCGTCTATACAGTTGCGGGGAGCGTAACCAGCGGATGGAACAATACCTGGAATCATGCCCAACTGAATAATCTTCAGGATAATCTATGGTCGGGAACAAGTACGGTAGATTATCGGGACCTGATCGATCTGGCTATCGACCCGGCTAATAAGCATCATGTTTTTGCGGCCTCCTGGGGATATGGATTGCTGGAATACAGTAACGGAGAGCTGGTTGAAGCGTATGATGAAACAAACAGTACACTTCAGACATTTATCCCCAATGAGAATTTTTATCGCCTTGGAGGTGTAGTATTTGACGGGTCAGGGAACCTATGGGTTACCAATTCAAATGTACCTGAACCAATCTCAGTAAGGCAGCCTGATGGAACATGGAGAAGTTACGAACTCAACGGAAAACTCAAGGTTAATGCTTTAAGCCGGATCATCAACACCCAGTATAACCATCACTGGGTCCTGTGTGCACAGGGTACAGGATTGTTTGCCTTTAACGCCAACGGTACCCTTGAGGATGAAACAGATGACAGTTATGAAAAATTTGATGTAGTCGATGCCAATAACAAGATCATCAGCAATAATGTCTCTTCTTTTGCGGAGGACCATGACGGGAATATCTGGGTAGGTACTGATAAGGGCATAGTTGTGTATTACAGTCCCACAAGGGTTTTCGATGAAGATCTCTTCTACGGACAGCAGATCATAGTACCACGTAATGATGGTAGTGGACTTGCCGATATATTACTAGGAACAGAAAAAGTAACCGCCATTGCTATTGATGGTGCCAACAGGAAATGGGTCGGTACAGCAAAAGCAGGCGTATTTCTATTTTCTGACGATGGACTTGAAACCATTCATCATTTCACCACTGATAACAGTCCCTTGCTATCCGACAATATCCTTGAAATTGAAATTGATGGTAAAACTGGCGTGGCATATTTTGGCACAGAAAAGGGATTGATCTCATATAAAAGTACCGCCATTGATGGAAAGGACAATTACGGCAATGTCTATGTTTATCCTAATCCTGTCAGGGAGGATTACCAGGGAGAAATCGTTGTCACCGGTCTCGTCGAAAATGTGAATGTAAAGATCACAGATATCAATGGGAATATCGTGTTTGAGACCACAGCATTGGGTGGACAGGCCATCTGGGATGGCCGTACTTTTTCAGGTGACCGTGTTCGCACTGGTGTATATTTGATCTTTTGCTCCAATGATGATGGTTCAATGACCCATATCACCAAACTGCTGGTGATAAACTGATTCTTATGCTACATACCTTAAGAGGCGTAGTTTTACATCATATAAGGTACAAAGAAAGCAGCGCCATTGTTTACATCTATACAGACCTGTTTGGAAGACAGTCTTACCTGGTGCATAGTACCAAAGGGAAGAAAGCTAAATTCCGGAGCAATCTTCTGCAACCTCTTACTATGCTTGAAATGGAAGCCTACCATAAGGAAAAAAGTGAACTCCAACGGCTGAAAGAGATAAGAAATTCCATTCCTTACCAAAGCATACCTTTTGATCCCTATAAGAGCGGACAGGTCATGTTTCTTGCTGAAATCCTCTACAAAGTATTGCGTGAAGAAGATGCAAATCCAGATTTGTATAACTTCCTTGAGAATAGCTTGCAATTCCTGGATGTATCGGAGACACATACCGTAAATTTCCATCTTTTATTTCTGGTTCAGCTTACACGTTATCTGGGATTTTATCCTGACAAGCAGCATAGGGAAAGCAGTAACCTGTTCGATATGAGAAACGGGCAATTCAAGGATGCCATAGGCTTGCACCCGGATTTCTTTGATGAATCATCCTCAGCGGTGCTGAATGTATTGATGGATACTAGTTTTGAAAGCCTTAAGAGTATGATAATCAATCATGAACAAAGAAGGAAGTTCCTGGATTATATGATGGATTTCTATACCCTGCATGTAAGCGGATTTGGCAAGGTTCGCTCCCTCCCCATACTAAATGAAATATTCCGGTCATAATATCCTTGTATCGGGAAATTGATATTTCTTCTGGAAACACTAAACTTTTTGCGATCCACTACGTAGAAATCCTTGATTTTTAGTTGGTAAGGATAGGGATAAACGTGTTGAACTGGAATTTAGTTTTAAGGGTAGAAAAATTTGTCGCCAGGTGCAACCTCCAGGGAGGATTTCTGGTCGTAATATATACATGTAGATTATCTAGGTCAGATTGCCTCCAATAGCGGCATTTCAGGCCATTTTTATATTTAAAATTTCTGTCGATCTTAAAAAAAAAAGATACAAGATCGAATGGAAATTTTATTTTTTATAACCAACCTTAATCGGACCGCCAATTGTTAAATGGCTCACTTGTTGAAACACATATCAAAAATTGTTGACCTCACCAGGGGAAAAGACAGACTCGGCGCCTGGATGCTACAAATCCTTTTCTCATTGGTTTTGATATTGTTGTTTTCGGCCAGTATATCAGCACAAATCTGGAATGAGGATTTTGAGTCTGATACTGTTGGATCAACCCAGGGTAATGGGGCTTCCCCCAAATGGACTACCACACCTCCTCCAGCACCGGATGCCTGGGAAGTCCAGCAACGTTATTCAAATCATGAATTTGTTGGGCGTAACCTGGCTACTAATGGTACCTGGGAATCTGAATTTATAGATATCTCTTCATATACGGCAGTCTATGTATCTGTAGCAATAAGGGATAGCGGTGCCCTTTCACAGGGCAGTATTGATACACTTTCACTTTACTACCAGATAAACGATGGCCCGGAAGTTCTATGGCATAAGGAATCCGGAAGTTTCAGTTCTTCATATGTTACAGTTACTGCAGGTGGATTGATCGGGGACAGTATACAGGTCATCGTTCGCATGAGAAACGGAAGTGCCAGTGAGACTTATATAATCGATGACATTGAAGTATTTGAACATCGTACCCTATATTCTATTACTGACGGTAACTGGAATACAAACGGGACCTGGTCAACGACACGATTTGGTGGAAGTTGTGGTTGTACACCCAACAGAAATGATATTGTGTTTATTCAATCAACTCATAGAGTAGATATTTCCTCAGACGCATTAGCTACAAATCTTACGGTTGAAAATGGTGGCATTCTTCGCTGGACATCGGGGAATAATGAACTTTACTTAGAAAATGGAGGAAAACTTGAGGTTGAAGGATCAGGAGAATTGAACCGTAACGGCCTGACCGGAGCCAATATTCATATCGATGATGAATGGCAGGATTTTCAGATAGTGAATAATGGGACTTTCAGTATATCCTCTCTACAGCTTGAAAATTTCCAGGGAAATATAAATCTATCCGGAACCGGAGACATTGATTTGGCAACTAGTCTTGAAATTACTGGAGATGGAGATGCTTTTGATGCAGAACATGATAATTGGGGACCAGAGATCAGGGTTATCAATGACCTGACCGGGGATCTGAATATTGGAGGCGACCTTGGCATTGCTGGTTCAGGTTCAGGTGATTTGATATTCACGAATAACGGAACTGTTGACCAGGAAGGATCCATAACCGGTGTGACAACAGACAGCAGGTTCTACAACATGGCCAATGCTACCTGGTATTATGGAGGATCCACTGCCGATGCTGATACCTGGCTATATGCTGACTATAACAATAGTTCTTTCTTCTATGACAGGGCAGGCAACCAGACCATCATTCCTCCCCAGGATGCATACCAGACCTGACAATTGATGGGACAGGCACGAAATCCACCGGGGCTGCCTGGACATAAATGGGAATCTTCTGATCAATTCAACCCTCACTGCCGGACATGGTATTTATGTGGCAGGGAACTGGAACAACCCGGGAACATTTAATCACGGAAATCAAACAGTTTACTTTAACGGTTCCGGGCCTCAGAGCATAACAACTGGAGGGACTGGTATGATAAAGATTTTTATACGGTTTACATTCAAAACAGCCATGGATCACCTGATGATGCCAATGATGTGGATGCAGATGCCATCAAAGTGAACACCATGATGCGTGTCACCGATGGACAATTCCAGCCTGCCACAGGATCAGAGTTCTATGATGTTACAATTACGACAAATGGCATTTTAAAGCCAGATCTCGCTGCTGCCATATCCGTGGGTGATGACTGGTCCGGGGGATGGTACCTTTTACCATAATAACGGTTCTGTGGAATTTAATGCCTCCGGTCCGGACCAGCAAATTCGAAATGAGACCTTTTATGACCTGATTGTAAATACTACAAGCGGTTCAAGAATCAATTTGGATGATGATGTGACTGTGTCGAATGTCTTAACCATGACCCAGGGTAATATTGATGTTAACAGTCAATACCCTGGAATTGAACAACGGAGCTGTCGCTGGCCTGAATTATACATCCGGTCGGATATATACGATGGAGAATTTCAGAGAAGCATCAATTCACCTGGTAACCTATCTCTTTCCTTTAGGGATATCTTCTGCAACAGGAAGCATGATCAATTGATATAAACATTCTGACTTCTTCCGGATCTCTATCAGCTGAGTTTGTTGACAGTGATCCCGGCATGACGGATTACCACTAAATGATGCCGGTACCATCCATTGTAGATTATTTTACTGATGGGTACTGGGATCTTGATGCACGGGGCGGTTTTAATTGCCAGCTAGATTTTGATGTGACGCTTGAGGCCAATGGTTTCAATGATTATTCATATTGGGACTGAAAGCAGGGTGCTCAAGCGCACAAACGATGGTGATTGGGAACTTGATGGTAGCCACGCTGCATCAATTGACCCGAATGTTTACAGGAATGGATTAACAGGAGGTATATCAGGTTCAACAACCCAGTTTGGGGTAGGGCTTCCACACTGTATCCGGTTTATAACCCACCCTGTAAGCTTAACAGAATGTCTGGATGAAAATATCAGTTTTTCTGTTACTGTTGATTCAAGAGAAGGAGCTGCTTCATATCAATGGCAAAAGAACGGAGTTGATATGCCAGGAGAAACTGCTGCCACCCTTTCTATAAATAATATTTCACATGCAGATGCCGCTATTTACCGGTGTGAAGTTACCAATGCCTGTGGTACTGATTATAGTGATCCTGCAGACCTGTTTATCAGCGAACCCTTTTCTGGATTTGGATACGCCTATCGCCGCACTATAACTATCAATGAAAGCCAGATACCAGGAAGCCAAAACCTTGAAAATTACCCGCTGATGGTGAATATCACCGAACCGGAACTTAGACATACAACCAGCAGTGGCAACGTAGAAAATATCAATGGATATGATATTGCTTTTGTAGATGAGGATGGTAATAAGTTAGACCATCAGATGGAGTCCTATATTCCTACAACCGGACAATATATTGGATGGGTCCGCATTCCTTCCTTATCTTATAATTCCAACACTGATATCTATATTCTATACGGGAATCCACAGGTCTCAACCGATCAATCTACAGAGAGGGTATGGAGCAGTGATTATGTGGCTGTCTGGCACCTGAACGATGAATTTGATGATGCTACATTCTATGGCAACGACGGAACAGATTTTGGGACATCCGATATTGCTGGATTGATGGGACGTGCGAGAGACTTTGAATACAACGATGGAGATGACAGGGTTACTATTGACGGATTTGATGTTTATTCAGATGAAATCACCCTTTCCTCATGGATCAATATGGAATCATCCACACAGGATGATGCCCGTATCATTTCTAAGGCGAATGGTACGGATACAGAGGATCACTGGTGGAAACTGGGAACAATAAGTAATAATGGTGGGATACGGTTAAGAATGAGACTGACCACAGATTCAGGGTCTGATGAACTAAGGGCAGATGGAGGAGATGATCTTGATACGAGAACCGGTCAGTGGGTCTATGCTGCGGCTGTTTATGATGGCTCCTTTATGAGGACATATCAAGATGGTAGTCAGACTGATACTGAATCACATACAGGTACTATTAGTGTTGATAATTCAATTGATATAGGTATAGGAAATCAGCCAGGAGGAGGCAGAACTTTTGATGGGATCCTGGATGAGGTCCGGGTAATGCGAAAGGCCCGTTCTTCTGATTGGTTGTCCAGCGAATATAATAACCATTCGGCCCCCGGATCTTTCTATACAGTCTCAGCGCAATCAGATCATTCGGAATATCAATTCTCTGTTTGTGCTGGCGATACAGTTACCTATAATATCCCTGCAGGTTGGTTTTCGAATCATAGCTGGACGGTCAATGGCGGCACTGTTGTGTCTGGTTCCAGCACAGCTGAAGTTGAAGTATTATGGGATGGTGCCGGACCTGCTTATGATATTGCACTGGAGGTTGACGGTACAGGTTCATGTGTAGGAAGTTCAGGGACCTATACCGTTAATGTTAATTCTTTACCATTGCCGTCTATAGGCGATCCGGGTCAGGTATGTCCGAACGAGCTTAATGTAAATTATATTACAGCCCTGGAAGCAGGTCATTCATACTTCTGGGATGTAACTGGTGAATCCGGATTTACCGGACAGGGAACAAACTCCATCAATGTGGATTGGGGTGTGGGTCCGGCCGGGCAGGTGATAGTTTTTGATACCATAAACGCTACAGGTTGTTCCTATAGTGATACCGTAACTGTATCCATTCTTGACGTAACAGTTCCTGTTATCACCTGTCCTGCTGATGTCGAACAGGGAGTGGATGTGGACCAGTGTTATGGTACTGTAACCGGCATTGAACCAACCTTGCTGACCGATGATTGTCCCGGCATTCCAACACTTACCTACAAATTAACCAATGCAACTATAGGATCTGGTATAGGTAATGCAAACAACGTTCAATTTGCGGTGGGCATTACTACCGTTTGGTACATAGCAGAAGATTTCAGTGGGAATATGGACTCATGCAGCTTTACTGTAACCATTAATGATGACCAGGCCCCAGTGCTTACCTGCAAAGCAAATCAGGTTCGCAATACTGATGCAGGACAGTGTACCTATACTGCCTCCGGAGGTGAATTTGACCTGGATGATGCCAGTGATAATTGTGATATTGTAGATACATCTTATACACTTACTGGTGCGACTACAGTGGGGGAAACCTCGGGCAGGAGCCTTGACGGAGTTATCTTTAATCCTGGAGAGACCACTGTTACCTGGAGGATATTTACAGCCCATGATACCAATTCTTGTAGTTTTACTATTAATGTTACCGATATCCAGCTTCCGACCCCTGTTTGTAAAAATCTTACCGTATATCTTGATTCGGTTACCGGACTGGCTTCGATAACTGTAGATAGTATTGAAAATGGCAGCTTCGATAATTGTGCCATTGCTGACAGGTGGATTGGTTTCTCAAGTGATTCTTCATACGATTGTGGTGATATTGGCACTCATAATGTTTATCTGGTAATTGAAGATAACTCTGGTAATATAGACAGTTGTCTGTCATTAGTAACAGTTGAATATCTTGTTGTACCTGATGCATTTCCAGAACCAGTTTACGACACAATATGTAACGGCGCTACAACTGATATCCTATTAAGAAGGAATCTATCACAAACAACATTCAGGTGGACAGTTCTGGCACCACCCTCCATATCTGGGGCAAGTCCGGATACTGCGAAATTCTCCATTGTCCAAACATTATCAAATTCAAGCGACAATACTCAGCTTGTTAGATATGTTATCAATCCTTTCACCTATGGATGTGAGAATGAAACTGACACAGCCTATGTCAGCGTTGATCCTACACCCATGGTTGTGGCCACTCCGGCCAAGGATACCATCTGTACAGGTGATGCTACAAGCATACTGTTGACCACTGTTACCAGTTCGACCAATGGCGTAGAGTTTAACTATACCTCTACAGCCTCAGATGGAACCATTGGCAGGCAATGGCACAGGAACCCTTACCCCGGGTCAGAGCATTACAGATATATTAACCAACAGTGATGACACGCAAGGGTATGTAGCCTATACCATCACTCCCTGGACACTGGATGCATCAAGCAACCAAAAATGTTCAGGCACAGCCATAGAGGATACCGTATGGGTTGATCCCACACCCATGGTTGTAGCCACTCCGGCCAAGGATACCATCTGTACAGGTGATGCTACAAGCATACTGCTTACCACAGTTACCAGTTCGACCAATGGCGTAGAGTTTAACTATACCTCTACAGCCTCAGATGGAACTATCACAGGCAATGGAACAGGAACCCTTAGCCCGGGTCAGAGCATAACAGATATATTAACCAACAGTGATGACACGCAAGGGTATGTAGCTTATACCATTACTCCATGGACACTGGATGCATCAAGTAACCAGAAGTGTTCAGGTACAGCCATAGAGGATACTGTATGGGTTGATCCCACACCCATGGTTGTAGCCACCCCGGCCAAGGATACCATCTGTACAGGTGATGCTACAAGTATACTTGTTGACCACTGTTACCAGTTCGACCAATGGCGTAGAGTTCAACTATACCTCTACGGCCTCAGATGGAACTATCACAGGTAATGGAACAGGAACGCTTACCCCTGGTCAGAGCATAACAGATATATTAACCAACAGTGATGACACGCAAGGGTATGTAGCTTATACCATTACTCCCTGGACACTGGATGCATCAAGCAACCAAAAATGTTCAGGTACAGCCATAGAGGATACTGTCTGGGTTGATCCCACACCCATGGTTGTAGCTACCCCGGCCAAGGATACCATCTGTACAGGTGATGCTACAAGCATACTGTTGACCACTGTTACCAGTTCGACCAATGGCGTAGAGTTTAACTATACCTCTACGGCCTCAGATGGAACCATTGGAGGCAATGGCTCAGGCACCCTTACCCCTGGTCAGAGCATAACAGATATATTAACCAACAGTGATGACACGCAAGGGTATGTAGCCTATACCATCACCCCCTGGACACTGGATGCATCAAGCAACCAAAAATGTTCAGGCACAGCTATAGAGGATACCGTCTGGGTTGATCCCACACCCATGGTTGTGGCTACCCCGGCCAAGGATACCATCTGTACAGGTGAAGCTACAAGTATACTGTTAACAACTATCACCAACTCCACCAATGGTGTAGAGTTTAACTATACCTCTACGGCCTCAGATGGAACCATTGGCGGCAATGGCTCAGGCACCCTTACCCCTGGTCAGAGCATAACAGATATATTAACCAACAGTGATGACACGCAAGGGTATGTAGCTTATACCATCACCCCCTGGACACTGGATGCATCAAGCAACCAAAAATGTTCAGGCACAGCCATAGAGGATACCGTATGGGTTGATCCCACACCCATGGTTGTAGCCACTCCGGCCAAGGATACCATCTGTACAGGTGATGCTACAAGCATACTGTTGACCACTGTTACCAGTTCGACCAATGGCGTAGAGTTTAACTATACCTCTACGGCCTCAGATGGCACCATTGGCGGCAATGGCTCAGGCACCCTTACCCCTGGTCAGAGCATAACAGATATATTAACCAACAGTGATGACACGCAAGGGTATGTAGCCTACACCATCACTCCCTGGACACTGGATGCATCAAGTAACCAAAAATGTTCAGGTACAGCCATAGAGGATACCGTCTGGGTTGATCCCACACCCATGGTTGTAGCCACCCCGGCCAAGGATACCATCTGTACAGGTGATGCTACAAGCATACTGTTGACCACTGTTACCAGTTCGACCAATGGCGTAGAGTTTAACTATACCTCTACGGCCTCAGATGGAACCATCGCAGGTAATGGAACAGGAACCCTTACCCCGGGTCAGAGCATTACAGATATATTAACCAACAGTGATGACACGCAAGGGTATGTAGCTTATACCATCACTCCCTGGACACTGGATGCATCAAGTAACCAAAAATGTTCAGGCACAGCCATAGAGGATACCGTATGGGTTGATCCCACACCCATGGTTGTAGCTACCCCGGCCAAGGATACCATCTGTACAGGTGATGCTACAAGCATACTGCTTGACCACTGTTACCAGTTCGACCAATGGCGTAGAGTTTAACTATACCTCTACGGCCTCAGATGGAACTATCACAGGTAATGGAACAGGAACGCTTACCCCTGGTCAGAGCATAACAGATATATTAACCAACAGTGATGACACGCAAGGGTATGTAGCTTATACCATCACTCCCTGGACACTGGATGCATCAAGCAACCAAAAATGTTCAGGCACAGCCATAGAGGATACCGTCTGGGTTGATCCCACACCCATGGTTGTAGCTACCCCGGCCAAGGATACCATCTGTACAGGTGATGCTACCAGCATACTGTTGACCACTATTACCAGTTCGACCAATGGCGTAGAGTTTAACTATACCTCTACGGCCTCAGATGGAACTATCACAGGCAATGGAACAGGAACCCTTACCCCTGGTCAGAGCATTACAGATATTTTAACCAACAGTGATGACACGCAAGGGTATGTAGCCTATACCATCACTCCCTGGACACTGGATGCATCAAGCAACCAAAAATGTTCAGGCACAGCCATAGAGGATACCGTATGGGTTGATCCTACACCCATGGTTGTAGCCACCCCGGCCAAGGATACCATCTGTACAGGAGATGCTACCAGTATACTGCTTACAACAATCACCAGCTCCACCAATGGCGTAGAGTTTAACTATACCTCTACGGCCTCAGATGGAACTATCACAGGTAATGGAACAGGAACACTTACCCCTGGTCAGAGCATTACAGATATATTAACCAACAGTGATGACACGCAAGGGTATGTAGCCTATACCATCACTCCCTGGACACTGGATGCATCAAGTAACCAGAAATGTTCAGGTACAGCCATAGAGGATACTGTCTGGGTTGATCCTACACCCATGGTTGTGGCCACTCCGGCCAAGGATACCATCTGTACAGGTGATGCTACAAGCATACTGTTGACCACTGTTACCAGTTCGACCAATGGCGTAGAGTTTAACTATACCTCTACAGCCTCAGATGGCACCATTGGCGGCAATGGCTCAGGCACCCTTACCCCTGGTCAGAGCATAACAGATATATTAACCAACAGTGATGACACGCAAGGGTATGTAGCCTATACCATCACTCCCTGGACACTGGATGCATCAAGTAACCAAAAATGTTCAGGTACAGCCATAGAGGATACCGTCTGGGTTGATCCCACACCCATGGTTGTAGCCACTCCGGCCAAGGATACCATCTGTACAGGTGATGCTACAAGCATACTGTTGACCACTATTACCAATTCGACCAATGGCGTAGAGTTTAACTATACCTCTACAGCCTCAGATGGAACTATCACAGGTAATGGAACAGGAACGCTCAGCCCGGGTCAGAGCATTACAGATATATTAACCAACAGTGATGACACGCAAGGGTATGTAGCTTATACCATCACTCCCTGGACACTGGATGCATCAAGTAACCAAAAATGTTCAGGTACAGCCATAGAGGATACTGTATGGGTTGATCCCACACCCATGGTTGTAGCTACCCCGGCCAAGGATACCATCTGTACAGGTGATGCTACAAGCATACTGTTGACCACTGTTACCAGTTCGACCAATGGCGTAGAGTTTAACTATACCTCTACGGCCTCAGATGGAACTATCACAGGTAATGGAACAGGAACGCTTACCCCTGGTCAGAGCATAACAGATATATTAACCAACAGTGATGACACGCAAGGGTATGTAGCCTATACCATCACTCCCTGGACACTGGATGCATCAAGCAACCAAAAATGTTCAGGCACAGCCATAGAGGATACCGTCTGGGTTGATCCCACACCCATGGTTGTAGCTACCCCGGCCAAGGATACCATCTGTACAGGTGATGCTACAAGCATACTGTTGACCACTGTTACCAGTTCGACCAATGGCGTAGAGTTTAACTATACCTCTACGGCCTCAGATGGAACTATCACAGGTAATGGAACAGGAACGCTTACCCCTGGTCAGAGCATTACAGATATTTTAACCAACAGTGATGACACGCAAGGGTATGTAGCTTATACCATCACTCCCTGGACACTGGATGCATCAAGTAACCAGAAATGTTCAGGTACAGCCATAGAGGATACCGTCTGGGTTGATCCTACACCCATGGTTGTGGCCACTCCGGCCAAGGATACCATCTGTACAGGTGATGCTACCAGCATACTGCTTACCACAATTACCAGTTCGACCAATGGCGTAGAGTTTAACTATACCTCTACAGCCTCAGATGGAACTATCACAGGTAATGGAACAGGAACGCTTACCCCTGGTCAGAGCATTACAGATATATTAACCAACAGTGATGACACGCAAGGGTATGTAGCCTATACCATCACTCCCTGGACACTGGATGCATCAAGTAACCAAAAATGTTCAGGTACAGCCATAGAGGATACCGTATGGGTTGATCCCACACCCATGGTTGTAGCCACTCCGGCCAAGGATACCATCTGTACAGGTGATGCTACCAGCATACTGTTGACCACTGTTACCAGTTCGACCAATGGCGTAGAGTTTAACTATACCTCTACGGCCTCAGATGGAACCATGGCGGCAATGGCTCAGGCACCCTTACCCCTGGTCAGAGCATAACAGATATATTAACCAACAGTGATGACACGCAAGGGTATGTAGCCTATACCATCACTCCCTGGACACTGGATGCATCAAGCAACCAGAAATGTTCAGGCACAGCCATAGAGGATACCGTCTGGGTTGATCCCACACCCATGGTTGTAGCCACTCCGGCCAAGGATACCATCTGTACAGGTGATGCTACAAGCATATTGTTACCACTATCACCAACTCCACCAATGGCGTAGAGTTTAACTATACCTCTACAGCCTCAGATGGAACTATCACAGGTAATGGAACAGGAACGCTCAGCCCGGGTCAGAGCATTACAGATATATTAACCAACAGTGATGACACGCAAGGGTATGTAGCCTATACCATCACCCCCTGGACACTGGATGCATCAAGCAACCAAAAATGTTCAGGTACAGCCATAGAGGATACCGTATGGGTTGATCCCACACCCATGGTTGTAGCTACCCCGGCCAAGGATACCATCTGTACGGGTGATGCAACCAGTATACTGCTTACAACAATAACCAACTCCACCAATGGCGTAGAGTTTAACTATACCTCTACAGCCTCAGATGGAACCATTGGCGGCAATGGCTCAGGCACCCTTACCCCTGGTCAGAGCATAACAGATATATTAACCAACAGTGATGACACGCAAGGGTATGTAGCCTATACCATCACCCCCTGGACACTGGATGCATCAAGCAACCAAAAATGTTCAGGTACAGCCATAGAGGATACCGTATGGGTAGAGCCGACCGCATTGGTCAGTGTCTCACCGAAGAATGACACTGTTTGTGATGGTGATAATGTAGCTATCCTGCTGACCAGTCCGACGGTACCGACAAGGGAGGTAAGGTTCAGGTATACATATGAAGCTCCTGCAGGAGTAACAGTAACACCAGGAGCAGACAGTGATCTTCCACCAAACTTTACGATCACAGATCAGGTAGACAACTCCACGGATGCAGCTCAGCTGGTACAATTTATAGTAACGCCCTATACCAGGAACGCCACAGGTATTGGAGAGAAGTGTACAGGAGTAAATGACACAGCTTTTATTTGGGTAGAACCTACACCCATGGTTGTAGCTACCCCGGCCAAGGATACCATCTGTACAGGTGATGCTACCAGCATATTGCTTACAACTATCACAAACTCGACCAATGGCGTAGAGTTCAACTATACCTCTACGGCCTCAGATGGCACCATTGGAGGCAATGGCTCAGGCACCCTTACCCCTGGTCAGAGCATAACAGATATATTAACCAACAGTGATGACACGCAAGGGTATGTAGCCTATACCATCACTCCCTGGACACTGGATGCATCAAGCAACCAAAAATGTTCAGGCACAGCCATAGAGGATACCGTCTGGGTTGATCCCACACCCATGGTTGTAGCTACCCCGGCCAAGGATACCATCTGTACAGGTGATGCTACAAGCATACTGTTGACCACTGTTACCAGTTCGACCAATGGCGTAGAGTTTAACTATACCTCTACAGCCTCAGATGGAACCATTGGCGGCAATGGCTCAGGCACCCTTACCCCTGGTCAGAGCATAACAGATATATTAACCAACAGTGATGACACGCAAGGGTATGTAGCCTATACCATCACCCCCTGGACACTGGATGCATCAAGTAACCAAAAATGTTCAGGCACAGCCATAGAGGATACCGTCTGGGTTGATCCCACACCCATGGTTGTAGCTACCCCGGCCAAGGATACCATCTGTACAGGTGATGCAACCAGTATACTGCTTACAACAATCACCAGCTCCACCAATGGCGTAGAGTTTAACTATACCTCTACGGCCTCAGATGGCACCATCGCAGGCAATGGAACAGGAACCCTTACCCCTGGTCAGAGCATAACAGATATATTAACCAACAGTGATGACACGCAAGGGTATGTAGCCTATACCATCACCCCCTGGACACTGGATGCATCAAGCAACCAAAAATGTTCAGGCACAGCCATAGAGGATACCGTATGGGTTGATCCCACACCCATGGTTGTAGCCACCCCGGCCAAGGATACCATCTGTACAGGTGATGCTACAAGCATACTGTTGACCACTGTTACCAGTTCGACCAATGGCGTAGAGTTTAACTATACCTCTACGGCCTCAGATGGCACCATTGGCGGCAATGGCTCAGGCACCCTTACCCCTGGTCAGAGCATAACAGATATATTAACCAACAGTGATGACACGCAAGGGTATGTTGCTTACACCATCACCCCCTGGACACTGGATGCATCAAGCAACCAAAAATGTTCAGGTACAGCCATAGAGGATACCGTATGGGTAGAGCCGACCGCATTGGTCAGTGTCTCACCGAAGAATGACACTGTTTGTGATGGTGATAATGTAGCTATCCTGCTGACCAGTCCGACGGTACCGACAAGGGAGGTAAGGTTCAGGTATACATATGAAGCTCCTGCAGGAGTAACAGTAACACCTGGAGCAGACAGTGATCTTCCACCAAACTTTACGATCACAGATCAGGTAGACAACTCCACGGATGCAGCTCAGCTGGTACAATTTATTGTAACACCTTATAGCAGGAATGCCACAGGTAATGGAGAGAAGTGTACAGGGGTAAATGACACAGCTTTTATTTGGGTAGAACCTACACCCATGGTTGTAGCTACCCCGGCCAAGGATACCATCTGTACAGGTGATGCTACCAGCATATTGCTTACAACAATCACAAACTCGACCAATGGCGTAGAGTTTAACTATACCTCTACAGCCTCAGATGGAACTATCACAGGCAATGGAACAGGAACATTGATACCTGGTCAGAGTATAACAGATATATTAACCAACAGTGATGACACGCAAGGGTATGTAGCCTATACCATCACTCCCTGGACACTGGATGCATCAAGCAACCAGAAGTGTTCAGGCACAGCTATAGAGGATACCGTCTGGGTTGATCCCACACCCATGGTTGTAGCCACCCCGGCCAAGGATACCATTTGTACTGGTGAAGCTACCAGCATACTGCTTACAACTATCACAAGCTCAACCAATGGCGTAGAGTTTAACTATACCTCTACGGCCTCAGATGGCACCATTGGAGGCAATGGCTCAGGCACCCTTACCCCTGGTCAGAGCATAACAGATATATTAACCAACAGTGATGACACGCAAGGGTATGTAGCCTATACCATCACTCCCTGGACACTGGATGCATCAAGCAACCAGAAGTGTTCAGGCACAGCTATAGAGGATACCGTCTGGGTTGATCCTACACCCATGGTTGTAGCCACTCCGGCCAAGGATACCATCTGTACGGGTGAAGCAACAAGTATATTGTTAACGACTATCACCAACTCCACCAATGGTGTAGAGTTTAACTATACCTCTACAGCCTCAGATGGCACCATTGGCGGCAATGGCTCAGGCACCCTTACCCCTGGTCAGAGTATAACAGATATATTAACCAACAGTGATGACACGCAAGGGTATGTAGCCTATACCATCACCCCCTGGACACTGGATGCATCAAGCAACCAAAAATGTTCAGGCACAGCCATAGAGGATACCGTATGGGTTGATCCCACACCCATGGTTGTAGCTACCCCGGCCAAGGATACCATCTGTACAGGTGATGCTACAAGCATACTGTTGACCACTGTTACCAGTTCGACCAATGGCGTAGAGTTTAACTATACCTCTACGGCCTCAGATGGCACCATTGGCGGCAATGGCTCAGGCACCCTTACCCCTGGTCAGAGCATAACAGATATATTAACCAACAGTGATGACACGCAAGGGTATGTAGCCTACACCATCACTCCCTGGACACTGGATGCATCAAGCAACCAAAAATGTTCAGGTACACCGATAGAGGATACCGTATGGGTAGAGCCGACCGCATTGGTCAGTGTCTCACCGAAGAATGACACTGTTTGTGATGGGGACAATGTAGCTATCCTGCTGACCAGTCCGACAGTACCGACCAGGGAGGTAAGGTTCAGGTATACATATGAAGCTCCTGCAGGAGTAACAGTAACACCAGGAGCAGACAGTGATCTTTCACCAAACTTTACGATCACAGATCAGGTAGACAACTCCACGGATGCAGCTCAGCTGGTACAATTTATAGTAACGCCCTATACCAGGAACGCCACAGGTATTGGAGAGAAGTGTACAGGAGTAAATGACACGGCTTTTGTCTGGGTAGAGCCTACAGCCAGGGTAACCCTGACACCTAGATATGACACGATATGTGATGGTGACAATGTAGGCATAACGTTAACGAGTCCCTCGAACCCGACCAGAGAAGTAAGATTCCGCTACACGGTAGAGAAGCCTGCTGCGGTAACGGTAACACCTGCAGGACCTGTGAATAACCTGCCACCCAGCACAACACTTACCAACCAGATTGACAATCCTACTGACAGTGCACAGCTTGTGCGGTTTATCATTACACCGTATACACGCAATGCGGGCGGGGATGGAGAGAAGTGTACAGGTGTAAATGACACGGCCTATGTATGGGTAGAGCCGACCGCATTGGTTAGTGTATCACCGAAGAATGACACGGTATGTGATGGTAACAATGTAGCTATCCTGCTGACCAGTCCGACAGTCCCGACCAGGGAAGTAAGGTTCAGGTACACGACGGAAACACCTGCGGGAGTAACAGTAACTCCCGGAGCGGACAATGCTCTGCCACCGAACTATACGATCACTGATCAGATAGTAAACACTACCAATACAAGCCAGCTGGTAAGTTTCATTGTCACACCTTACAGCAGGAATGCAACGGGAGAAGGGGAGAAGTGTACAGGAGTAAATGACACGGCTTTTGTCTGGGTAGAGCCTACAACCAGGGTAACCCTGACACCCAAATATGACACGATATGTGATGGTGACAATGTAGGCATTACTCTGACCAGTCCCTCTATCCCGACCAGGGAGGTAAGGTTCAGGTATACTCATATTCCAGTTCCAGGTGTTACGGTAACTCCAGGTTCGGATAATAATCTGTCACCTAACTTTACGATTACAGACCAGGTAGACAACTCCACGGATGCAGCTCAGCTGGTACAGTTTATTGTAACGCCGTACACCAGGAACCCGGGAGATGATGGAGAGAAGTGTGCTGGGGAGAATGATACAGCCTTTGTCTGGGTAGAGCCTACGGCCAGGGTAACCCTGACGCCTAAATATGATACGATATGTAATGGTGGCAATGTAGGCATTACCCTTACCAGTGTCTCGACTCCGACCAGGCAGGTTCGTTTCCGCTATACGGTAGAGAAGCCTGCAGCGGTAACAGTAACCCCTGCTGGACCGGTGAACAATCTGTCACCAGGTACTATGCTGACCAACCAGATTGATAACCCGACTGACAGCGCACAGCTTGTAAGATTTATTCTCACTCCTTACACCCGCAATGCTGAAGATGATGGAGAGAAGTGTACAGGAGTAAATGATACGGCCTATGTATGGGTAGAGCCGACCGCATTGGTCAGTGTCTCACCCAAGAATGACACTATTTGTGATGGGGACAATGTAGCTATCCTGCTGACCAGTCCGACAGTACCGACCAGGGAGGTAAGGTTCAGATATACATATGAAGCTCCTGCAGGAGTGACAGTAACACCAGGAGCAGACAGTGATCTTCCACCAAACTTTACGATCACAGATCAGGTAGACAACTCCACGGATGCAGCTCAGCTGGTACAATTTATAGTAACGCCCTATACCAGGAACGCCACAGGTATTGGAGAGAAGTGTACAGGAGTAAATGATACAGCTTTTGTATGGGTAGAGCCTATGGCCAGGGTAACCCTGACGCCTAAATATGACACGATATGTGATGGTGACAATGTAGGCATAACGCTAACGAGTCCCTCGAACCCGACCAGAGAAGTAAGATTCCGCTACACGGTAGAGAAGCCTGCTGCGGTAACGGTAACACCTGCAGGACCTTTGAATAACCTGCCACCCAGCACAATACTTACCAACCAGATTGACAATCCTACTGACAGTGCACAGCTTGTACGATTTATTCATCACTCCTTATACCCGCAATGCGGGAGATGATGGAGAGAAGTGTACAGGTGTAAATGACACGGCCTATGTATGGGTAGAGCCGACCGCATTGGTTAGTGTATCACCGAAGAATGACACGGTATGTGATGGTAACAATGTAGCTATCCTGCTGACCAGTCCGACAGTCCCGACCAGGGAAGTAAGGTTCAGGTACACGACGGAAACACCTGCGGGAGTAACAGTAACTCCCGGAGCGGACAATGCTCTGCCACCGAACTATACGATCACTGATCAGATAGTAAACACTACCAATACAAGCCAGCTGGTAAGTTTCATTGTCACACCTTACAGCAGGAATGCAACGGGAGAAGGGGAGAAGTGTACAGGAGTAAATGACACGGCTTTTGTCTGGGTAGAGCCTACAACCAGGGTAACCCTGACACCCAAATATGACACGATATGTGATGGTGACAATGTAGGCATTACTCTGACCAGTCCCTCTATCCCGACCAGGGAGGTAAGGTTCAGGTATACTCATATTCCAGTTCCAGGTGTTACAGTAACTCCAGGTTCGGATAATAATCTGTCACCTAACTTTACGATTACAGACCAGGTAGACAACTCCACGGATGCAGCTCAGCTGGTACAGTTTATTGTAACGCCGTACACCAGGAACCCGGGAGATGATGGAGAGAAGTGTGCTGGGGAGAATGATACAGCCTTTGTCTGGGTAGAGCCTACAACCAGGGTAACCCTGACGCCCAAACATGATACCATCTGTAATGGAAATAATGTTAGTATATTCCTGAATAGTCCTTCGAACCCGACAAGAGAGATAAGATTCCGCTATACGGTTATAAACCCTGAACCTGACTCAGTGAATATTGTTCCTGGGACTGGTGCAAATAATCTGCCTCCTGGATATGAGATTACAGATTACATAGAAAATACTTCCGATACAGCTAAACTTGTGCAGTTCATTGTTACTCCTTATACCCGCAATGCTGGAGATGACGGTGAAAAGTGTACAGGTATATCTGATACGGCATTTATCTGGGTGGAGCCTACTGCTGTTGTACGGGTCACGCCTAAATATGATACAATATGCGATGGTGATAATGTAAGTATTATACTGTCAACGAAGTCAATGCCCACGAGTTATACCAGGTTCCGATATGATGTGGAGGCTCCTCCCGGAGTCACGGTAACGAGTGGACCACAAATAGGATTGCCACATGGCTATGAGATTACAGATCAAATTGATAATATTACTGATTTGGCTCAGGAGGTTAGATTTATTGTTACTCCATATCATAAGGATGGAGAAGACGAAAGTGTAAGGTGTCCTGGTGTAGCTGATACGGCCTTCATATGGGTAGAACCTACGGCCAGGGTTACCTTGACACCAAAAAATGATACCGTCTGTGATGGAGACAATGTGAGCATTACCCTGACCAGTCCGACAGTGCCGACCAGGGAAGTTAGGTTCAGGTACACTCATATACCTGTTCCAGGAGTGATAGTAGCACCGGGGACAGACCTGGATCTACCACCGAACTATACCATTACCGACCTGATTGTGAACAATACTGATGCAGCACAAATGGTTCAGTTCATCATAACACCATACACAAGGAATTCTTCAGGAAGTGGTGAGAAGTGTACTGGAATAAGTGATACAGCCTTCATCTGGGTAGAGCCGACTGTCAGGGTAACATTAACACCCAGATCTGATACTATTTGTGATGGAGATAATGTCAGCATTACCCTGACCAGCCCGTCTCTCCCAAGCAGGGAAGTAAGGTTCCGTTATACACACGAAGCACCTGTTGGAGTGACGGTAATCCCAGGAACAGGTTCTGATTTACAGCCTAACGATCAGATCCAGGACCAGATCATTAATACCACCGATGAAGCCCAACAGGTTCTTTTCATTGTAACACCATATAGCAGGGATGCACAAGGTGAAACCGAAAAATGCCCGGGGGTCGTCGATACAGCCTTTATCTGGGTAGAACCTACAGCCAGGGTAACATTGACTCCAAATATTGACACAATATGTGACGGGGATAATGTATCCATTACTTTGACCAGTCCTTCGATTCCAACCAGGGAGGTTAGGTTCAGGTATGACCATATAGCACCTCCGGGAGTGACGGTCACTCCGGGTTCAGACAATAATCTATCACCTAACTTTACAATTACAGACCAGATAGACAACTCTACGGATGCAGCTCAGTTGGTACAATTCATTGTTACGCCCTATACCAGGAATCCGGGAGATGATGGAGAGAAGTGTACAGGTGTAAATGATACAGCCTTTATCTGGGTTGAACCCACAACCAGGGTTTTCTTATCACCAATGAATGATACGATTTGCAACGAGGAAAATGTAAGCATCAGGATTACAAGTCCCTCGACGCCTACCAGGACTGTCAGATTCAGATACACGGCAGAGGCGCCTGCCGGAGTAACCGTAACTCCAGGTACAGGAAATGATTTGTCGCCCAACTATACCATTGTTGACCAGATAGTTAATACTACCAATGATGCTCAGCAGGTATTGTTCATTGTGACGCCTTATTCAAGAAATGCTGGAGATGAAGGTGAGAAGTGTGCCGGGTTAAGTGATACCGCCATTGTCTGGGTTGAGCCAACGGCCAGGGTAGTATTGACTCCACCAAGTGACACAATTTGTGATGGTGACTATACCAGCATAGCTCTTACTAGTCCTTCTGTTCCAACCAGGGAAGTAAGGTTCAGGTATACTTATGAGGCACCTCCAGGAGTAACTGTAAACACTGGTTCTGTTACAAATCTGCCCCCGGACTTCATAATCAGCGACCAGCTAATCAATACCACGGACATTGCTCTGGAAGTACTGTTTATTGTAACACCATATACTCGAAAGGCTCACAATGATGATGAGAAATGTACAGGTATTGTTGATACGGCGCGCATATGGGTGGAGCCAACCGCAAGGGTCATCCTCACACCTGAAGCCGATACATTATGTAATGAACAGTTTGCCAATATCCTGGTAACTATTCCGACAGTATCAACCAATGGAGTCAGGTATAAATTTACGGTAGAAGCTCCACCTGGAGTGGATGTCGATCCGGTACCGGATTCTGACCTAAACGGAGGAACAACAATTATTGACAGTATCTCTAATACCACCCTGGATGCACAGCAGGTTCTATTTATCATCACCCCATATACCAGAGATATTAATGACTATGAGAAATGCGCGGGTAAAATAGACACTGCCATCGTCTGGATCAATCCGACGCCGGTTATTTCGGTTTCACTACCTGATATATTCTATGATACCCTGTTCTGTAATGACAGCCCGGTCGACTTTTCAGTGGATACGGAGAATGGTTTCATTATAGGCGATAAAGTTTATGATATAACAGCAGTCGTTGGTGCGGACATCACCGGGGAGACACAGGGTTCGGGGTTTGATAATGACGGAACCGGGTTCACTGACATTTTAAACAATGCTCATGACAGCATTGTTCAAACGGTTACTTACACGATAACACCGAGGTTCACCAACGTTGCCTCTGATATCTTCAATTGTATTGATGGCATTGATACAACCATCACGGTGTATATTGCGGCTTCCCTGCAGGATAATCTGACAAGCGATTCTCTCGGAGCTTATATCGGCGGACATGACATCAGGTGTTTTGGACAAACAGATGCTGCCATCACCCTGGATCGCTGGGGTGGATTCGGATCCTTCCTGAGCACAGGTTACCAGTATGACTGGGAAGCCAGGCCTGGTATTGTGGCTGGACAACGTAACCAGGAAGGGCTGGGGGCAAATACCTATCCGGTAGCTGTAAGTGATGTGGTTGGCTGTATGGTCAGAGATACCATTACTCTTACAGAGCCTGAGTTGTTTCGTATAAGGATTGATAGATTAGTTGAAGATCCATGTCAAGGCGGGAATAAGGGTTCTATTGAAACCACTCCCCTTGGTGGAGTTTCCGGTTATGATTATTCATGGGAAGGGCCCTTTGGTCAGAGCAGGGATACACCGGATATTTATAACCTGCCCAGTGGTCCCTGGGATCTAACTGCCTATGATACGAACTATTGCCTACACGATACCACTATAAACATACCAATTGCAGAGGGCATGCAGACCAGTACTGAAGAATCAGTATTTGGACCGCTTGAGCATACATATAACCTGGCATGTAATGATGATAGTAGTGGGTGGATCTGGGTTCAATATGTGCTGGATGGAAATGGTGATCCAAATGATTTCGAGTTTAAATGGACCCACGAGGGAGAAACAGTAATCATCGGATATCAGGATACTCTTTCCAACCTGGAGGCAGGTGATTATGATCTAGTTGTAGTTGATACAATAGGTTGTACTGATACTGTGCGTACTATAACACTTTCTGAACCGCCTGCCATTGATATATTGTCAGAGAGTTTCAGCGAATATGGTGGTTCACAGATTTACAATATCAGTTGCTTTGGCGCAGTCAATGGCTCCATTGCGATCGAAGATAATGATGCAGACCGCCTGGGCAGGTATCATGAATATTCATGGACAGGTCCTGGTGGACCCACTGGCAGTCCGAATGATCAAGACCAGGATGACCTGGTTGCAGGGACTTACAATGTTGTGATAAGTGACGTCGGACCAACATGGTATTGTACCCTGGAAGATAGCTTTACCTTAATCGAACCACCACAAATTAGCCTGGCTGAAACCTTGTCAGATTACAATGGTTTTGGAATAACCTGTGCTGATAGTGCCTCCGGATGGATCAAGGTAGATGTGACAGGAGGTTATTTCCATCCGGCAGATCCATATGTATATGAGTGGACACGCATGCCGGATAATCCACTTGCTGAAAATACTGATTCGGCGGCTGATCTTTCTGCCGGACAATACCAGGTAAGAATAACAGACTCGTTGAACTGTTCGAGGGACTGGACTTTTACACTCAATGAGCCCTCGCAGCTGGAAGTTAACTGGACACCGGTGGACATCAATGGGGTTAATGTTTCATGCTTTAATGATAGTGATGGTGCAATAGAATCCACCATTGTCACCGGTGGTGTAGAAAGTCTGCCATATACCTATTACTGGACACGTACGGAAAACCCGGGATGGAACAGTATCGAACAGAAACCATCAGGACTGCTCGCTGATCATTATATATTACAGGTCACTGACGCAAACGGATGCCAGGAGATCTTCGACGATGATGTAACCCAACCCGATTCCCTTATCATTGGCAGTATATTCACAACCAGGCCAAGTTGTAACGGGGCTTCAAACGGCTCTGTATGGATTGATGATATCACAGGAGGTACCGCACCTTACACTTACCTGTGGACACCAGGTGGATATACCGAACGCGTATATTCAGGATTGCCACAGGGATATTATGATGTACTGTTAACTGATCTCAATGGATGTATAGCTATCAGAGATACCATCATAGGTGAACCTGAACAACTGATTGTATCAATTGATACCATTTCACTTGATATGTACAATGGTCAGATGATTAAATGTTTTGGTGATGAAAACGCCATTCTCGGATCGGTCATGAATGGAGGGACAAGGCCATATAACTTCAGGTGGTTCTACTATGAGGAGGCTTGGAACCAGTTCAGTTCTGACAGTGTGGTATATAACCGTCCTGTCGGACGACACAGGGTGATTATGACTGATATGAATGACTGTGTGGATACTACCGAAATCGTGGTGACACAACCGGAACCACTGACCTCACAATCATATGTGGAAGCCGTTAAGTGCTATGGTGAAAGTACTGGCCGGATTGATCTGCATATGGCTGGTGGAAATCTGAGCTACAAGTATTGGTGGACCAATGGAGATACCGTACCAAATATATCAAACCTCAATTCAGGAGAATACTATGTGGTATCACAGGATGTGAATTATTGTACCTATGATACCACTATTTTTGTTCCTCAGCCAGATTCACTCAAAGCCAACCTGACATTTGGTAATCCCAGTTGTCCTGATGATTATGATGGTTGGGTACAGGTAGTGCCTGAGGGTGGCACCGACGATTATTCAATATTGTGGGCCGGTCCTGGAAATGCAGCTGGCAATAGCAGTACCACAGTAGCTGACCTGGGACCAGGTGTTTATAGGGTACAGGTTCAGGATAAAAATTACTGTGAATTGGTAGATACAGCTATTTTAGTCTCGGATGCTGAAACCTGCCTGAAAATACCCACCGCCTTTACCCCGAACGCTGATGGATACAATGATGATTGGGTGATTGAAGGTATGGAGTATTATCCTGGAGCTAGGGTACAGATCTTTAACCGCTGGGGAGAGCAGATCTTCTATTCAGAAAATTATACGGATCAACGTTTCGATGGCACATATAAGGGAATAAAATTACCGGTTGATTCATATCATTTTATAATTGAACTACAGAATGGGAGTACACCGATAACTGGAAACGTTACCATCCTGAAATAACCTTTTAAATAACAACTGCGTAGAAAACCGTACCACTGATAAGATGTCGAAGTCCACGATCTGGGTCATATTATTCATGTTTCTTCCACTGGCAACCAAGGCTCAGCAGGTACCCCTTTACAGCCAGTATGTCCTGAATGCTTTTATGATCAATCCGGCCATTGCCGGCAGCGACGGATATACATCTTTTAACCTGACCGCCAGGCAACAATGGGTTGGATTCACGGATGCCCCATCTACACAGTCTTTTAGTGCTCAGACAAGGATCCTTAGGAAAAGCTATGTGATCAAACAGAGGTCTATCAGCAACAGAACACTTAAACCCAGTAGCAAAGGTAGGGTGGGACTCGGAGGCTTTCTTTATAATGACAGAAACGGGGCGATCGACCGAACGGGACTGCAACTTGCATATGCCTATCATATTTTTGCAGGGGAAACCCAACTCTCATTTGGCCTTTCCGCAGGGGTCTTTCAGTTTAGGATCAGGGAAGACCAGATAACATTTGGCACGGATGACCCTATCATGGGTTCCCTGAATAAAGTGATCTATGTCCCGGATGCCAATCTTGGTTTTCATATGATGAATGGCAAATATTTCGCAGGCCTATCTGTTAACCAGCTTTTTCAATCTTACCTGAAGTTCGGAAACGGGACACTTGATGAGTACAAAATGATTCGTCATTATTATTTACTGGGAGGATATCGATTTCGTATCTCCTCTGAGTTTGATATTGAGCCTTCCGGTTTATTTAAAGCCACGGAAAAAAAGGCCTTCCAGCTGGATGCCGGAGCCAAGTTGTATTTCCGTGAAGATTACTGGGCCGGGATCATGTACCGTACAAGTGGAGACATTATTTTCCTTGCCGGTATTCGATATAACCAGTTCTATTTTGGGTATGCTTTCGATTATTCAACTTCGAACATCCAGAGGTATAGCTATGGTTCACATGAAATTGTAATGGCGCTGAAACTGGGTGATAATGCCAGGAGGTATCGCTGGTTACAGCGTTACTAGTCTTTACTGGTTCTCATTCGGCTCCTGACCTCCCATCCAATCGCACCAAGCATGAAAATTATCAGGAGGTATGAACTTATCGCAGCTATTTTCTTCCCGGTGAAATAAGATCTTGGTTCAAACTTGAATTCAACGATATGTTCCCCTGCTGGCAGGATCATCCCCCTTAGAATATAATTAACCCTGAAATGGGGAACCTCCTCACCATCAACAAAGGACTTCCAACCCTTGTCATAGTAAATGTCGGAAAAAACGGCCAGCTGTTCTGTTTTCGCTTGATAATCATAAGACAAGCGGTTGGGATGGTAACTTACCAGGGTGATATCAGCTGTGGAATCAACGGCAAAGCTTTTCCCGGAAACATAGGATTCAAAGCGCTTGTCTATAATAGCTTCAGCAGCAGGATTAAAATCATTAAGTGCATCTATCTCTTCGTTGGCATTTTCAACGATACGGAAGGAATTAACAAACCACGAATTTCCCAGGGCCCCCGCATTCATCCGTACCCTGGGTTCACCTTCCTGTTGAGAGACAATAAAATACTTTGTGTTGAGCATATTCAGTACTTCCATATTGTTCCTTGCAATATGGAAACTGATAATTTCATTATAGCGCTGCATCTTTGCGCCATGGTATCCTCCAATAGTTTTATGAAAATAGGCAGCCCTGGCACTGTTGAAGGGATCACCCGAGACATCAAATACCCGATAATACGGATCAGGATCTGCCAATATTTGCTGATCTGCTGTCATTGGCAGGAATCCTTCCTGATGGGCTCTTTTCGGACCGAAATTATCATTGTTCAGGTAACGCTTGTCCACTGGCCACATATCAGCCAGTACGAGCAGGGCAAGGGCAATGAAGAAAACGTTTACTTTGACCTTCTTCAGGTATAATGCATACATCAATCCCGCAGTGAGTATAACAAATACCAGTGAGCGTAACGCATCTTTGCGAAATATGGACTCACGGTCTGCCTTCAGTGCATCAAGGAACTGGGTTGCTCCCTGGCTTGCGTATCTTTCATCACCCGGACCGGTGAAACTGAACATGCCTGCGAATACCAGAAAAAACAAGGCCAATCCACCTACAATATACAGGCTTAATTTCAGGCCTTTCATGAATTCTTTTTTCTCAGGTTCTTCCTTAAGCAGCTTATCCAGGGCAAGGAATGCAAGCATTGGAATAGCGAACTCTGCGATAACCAGGATCATGGTGACTGTCCTGAACTTGTTGTATCCGGGGAAGTAATCAATGAATAGACCTGAAAGCCACATGAAATTCTTACCCCAGGACAACATGATGGCAAGGATTGTGAGGGTTAACAGCCACCACCTAAGCCTGGAACGGATCATGATGAATCCGAATACAAAAAGGAATAAAACCACAGCGCCGACATATACAGGTCCGGCTGTACTGGTTTGTGTTCCCCAGTATAAAGGCATGTATTTGATCACCTGCCTGGCATACTGTGGCCCCTGGGTCTGGTTGAAATATTTAAATGACTCCGAATCTTCAGACAGGGCTCCAGCAGATGATCCCCCCTTGAAATTCGGGATAAGAAAAGTAAAGGTCTCATCCACACCATAACTCCAGCCTGTAATGTAACTCTTATCCAGGCCTGATGTCTGTTCATTTTCGTCTATTTTGAGTTCGGATTCACTACGGGTTGAATATTTCCCATATTCATAGGTTGTCCAGAGTACTGTTGTATTGGATGCTATGGCCAGGATAACGGCTACAAGCAGCGCACCAACAGAAAGAAAATAAGGTTTGAGTCTCTTCTCCTGGTAGGCAGACACGAGCTCAAATATACCAAGCAAGAGAATGGCCAGAAGGGTATAGTAAGTAATCTGAAGGTGATTATTAAGGATCTGCAGGGCGAGGAATAATGCTGTAATGACAGATCCCACAAGGATTCTTCCCCTCAGGGCCAGGTATACCCCGCCAATGACTGCAGGCATGTATCCTATGGTAATGGCTTTAGTAGCATGGCCTGCAGGAATTATAAAAAAGAAATAACTACTGAAACCAAACGCAATGGCCCCGATGATGCTTAATTGTGGACGGACCCCGAATGCAGTTATGGCAATGTAAAAACCTACCATATAAAGCAGCAGGAAGCTTAAAGGTCTCGCTTTGCCACGTAAAACAAAGATGCTGTTAATGATTTGTGTGACCCTGGGTGGTTGTGGAGAACCGATCAGGTATGTTGGCATCCCCCCGAACATAGAGTTTGTCCACAAAATGGCTTCATCTGATTGTTTCTCATATGCGGTTTTTTCACTTGCCATTCCCTGAAATTGCCTTGTGTCACCAGGGGTTATCATTTTTTTGCCATCTAACATGGGACTGAAATATGCCATTGATATTGCCAGGAAAATACCAAGGGCAATTGCATGCCAGGCCAAGGGTGTAGGATTGTACTTCATAACAGGTTCGTTAAAGGATGTAAAGTAAATTCTTATTTAGAGAAAGACAAAATTTTATATGAACTCCAGAACCCGGCATCATGGAAAGGATACTGTTCTGCCTGATGGGTAAAATTATTATTTTTTGGTAGTTGATTGAAGATTTGAAAACCATTTGCCTGGATCCCTCCATTTCATCCATAAACCTCTGAGGCGCTCCAGTTCAACAGGTTCATAAAACCTGAGCAGGAAAAGAATGAATGGAAATGAGAATATAAGTAGTGATTTAAGAATCAATCTGAGCAACAAGGTCATTTCATTGGTAAAAATAGAAAGCGCATATATTATTACTCCGCTGCAGATAATCTTGATAACCTTCCCGATCTCGTATTTAATAGGATAAAATTTCTGCGCGAAATAATATATGATCAGAAAATACAGCATCTGTGAGATCAGGGTGGCAATAGCAGCACCTAAGTAACCCATAAACGGGATCAGGATGATATTGAATACAATATTAAATGTGGCAGCGAATAATATGGATTTCGCATTGACTACGGTTTTTTTGGAAATGTTTATACCGGTCAGAGAGACATCTCTAAGCATCCCGAAGAAAAAGGCCATCGAGATAATCGGTACGATTGAAAATGCCTCCCAGTAATCGGGATTTGACTTTGAGAGGAATTTAATCAGTTCTCTGCCGAAAAGGGACAATCCCAGGACACAAATCATCAGGCCGTATGAATAGTAGGTCATAATTTTGGAATAGAACCTTTTATTGTCAGGCTGGTCTATCATTTTATATATCATGGGCTGGATGGCCAGGTTTACGGAGGTAATTACGAGAACGCGCAGGGTACTGGCAATTTTATATCCCAGTGTATATATACCTACATAAGCCAGGTCACTAATGAATTTTAATATATACCTGTCTGAAATGGTCAGAACAATACCTGCAATGGAAGAAAACAGCAATGGATAGCTGAATTTGAGCATTCCCGGAAGGATCTTCCATTCGATCTTTGGATTGCTGCTTTTAATGATAAATCTTGCTGCAAGGAGGTAGAATACGGCATTCCCGATTAATTGAGCCTCATAGATTCCATCAATTTTTTTCCCCTTAACGGCGATGAAATATATGGTTAAAGATAGACTTGTAAGTACTTTAGATACTTGCAGGAGAGTGTAAAAGCCCGGCCGTTCCTGGAGACGTATAAGGGTTGAAATTATAATGGCAACAGCTTCAAATCCGGCGATAATCAAAATCAGCATTATCAGGTAACCCTGTTGATCTGTGTCAAGCAAAAAGCTTGAAAGCTGGTCATGGAAGGGAAGAAAAATAAGGTTCATCAGGATGGCGCCTGTAAAAACAAAAATAAGGATGGTAAAAAAGATTGATTTCTGTTTATCGAGGTATTGTTTGTCCCAATACCACCTGAAAAAAGCACTGTAAAGACTTAACCCGATGATCGCTGTAAGAATCTGAACCGTGATCTCCAGCATCCCGAGCATCCCGTATTCTGACAGGGTAAGCTTTGACGTATAAAGGGGAATGAGTATAATTCCAAGCAGCTTTGAAGTCAGGTTCCCAAGGCTGTAGATGACGGAACTTTTTATGGCTGCTTTCAGATGTTCAATCATTTCCCTGGTCAATGGTTTGTAAAGAATTATGAAAATGATATACTGACAATGCCCTGAGCATCCATGCCTGTCCCCATCTGAGATATGGGATTTTCGAAACAAAGGGTCTGCCTGTAATCCTGCTTTTCAGGATACCATAATAGAAATATCCAGCTGGATCCTGCAGGTTTTTAATTGTCCAGTTCAATACATTCCTCGCAAGTGCAAAGTGTTCAGGGTAGGTTTCCGACAATACACTGATGCAATTGATAGCCTCCGCAGAGGAGTGAATATCTATCCGGTATTTTCGGTTTGGCAATAATTTCGGGATCTGCTTGTCCTCAAAGAAGTTAATGATATAATGTTGATAACATTGATCCATGGCTTCAAAAACTTCTTCGCGATGGGTGAGTTTCCAGATCGAATGCAGCATTCTTAATACAAATCCCGTGTGGTAATTGTCTACAAAATCCCTGGGTTTTTCCGGGGGACCGTTATAATCAAACCTGCCGTCTTCAGCCTGATCCGCCAATGTATAGTTGACAGCTGAATTGGCAAGCCTCACCCATTCTTTATTCCCGGTTTTTAATCCAACTTTCATCAGATACTCTGCCACGAATAAGGTTCAAATTATGAACATGGTTCTGATATAACGGTGTATAGGAAAAGCAAATTTTATCTCCCCCTTCCTGGTATTTAGGAAGTGCAGCCAGAAAATGGCAAATTTCGATACAGGTATCCAGGTATTTCTTTTCACCTGCTAGCTGAAAGTAGGACCAGAAGGCCTCACCGGCCGCCGTTGTTACTATCCCGTTTGGTGTATGTGCCGGGATCAGTTTCGTGGATTGCCAGTCGAAAGGATAACCCCAGCCAATTCCTCCATCAACCCTTACCAAGTTTTCAGATAACCAGTCCAGCATAGATTCCGCTTTCCTGAGGTAATCTTTTTCTTTTGTCGAACGGTACAGGTCTATATAGGCAGCAGCCATCAGACCCATGGCCTTTGGATTGGTGCATTTTTGAACGCTGAATAGTTTACGGCTAAACAGGGGATACTGATAGAAAAACTCGTAAACCAATTCCCTCAGGTAAGCCCAAAACTTATATTTATCTCCCATTGCTGCCAGCTTGATCACCGGTTTTTTTCCCTTAATGTCGTAAGGATCCCAGCCAGCCCAACCATTTATTTCAATCCAGGCGTCTAATTTGTATATTTCGTTTAATACCGTCACGAATCAAGTGGTTTCCTCCCCAAGAAAGAATCTCAGTGCCTTGCTTATGTTGGTCTTAAAATTATAGTTTTCCCTCAACTTATTATATCTCATCTCAATTTCCACAGGATCGGTAGTGAATCCAGAGATGTACTTCTTCATTCTTTCGGCAATTTCCCCGGCATCCAGACCTATCAATTCCAGTTTGAGATCAAATTTCTCTTCAAGGTAAAGATAGGGCTCAATGGCAGTGGCAATGATCTCCTTCCTGAATGCCATGGCTTCTGTAAGGGTTGATGAAAGCTGATCCTGGGCAGCAATCTGTAACCCGCAATCAACTCTTTCATAAATGGTCCGGTAGTCCCCAAATTCCAGCAAAGGATGCTCCACAAACCTGATATAGGATTGAAGATTGAAATCAACAAGCATTTGCCTGTATTTATTGTATAATTCCTCATCATTATTGTTACCCAACCAGAAGTATACAATGAAATTATTTGTTCCCTGTCTGATAAGTTCATTTGCTGCCAGGATGACTAAATCATGCCTGCTGGGATAGGCAATAGACTTGGGGTACATGAAAACAAATTTTCCCGCGGGAATTTCTTTCAAAAAAGCAGCAGAAAACTCATGCAAATCTATATTTTCTGGTGGTGGGTCATAGTATTCATCCTCCAATCCCCAGGGCAGCATGACAACGTTTTTGAGCGGGGTTTTTTCCATCAAATCAAATGTCCCATACCAATTGGTCTGGATAAAATCCATCCTTTTCAAGGCTGCTAACAACAATCGGGATGTCAGGGTTCCTTTCAGGATTTTTCTGGGCGTTTCTTCACCCCAGATATTTAAATTGAAAAGGGTGCCCTTTCTACGGATCAGCAGAAAAATAATAAGTGTCAGGAGATTACCTCCCCTATGAAACCAGATCAATTTGTAGCTGGAATTCAGTAATCTGTACAGGGAGTAAATCCTTGCAGGTTTTGGGGCATATTTGAAGAAAAGGATATGGTCATATTTTTCAGGGAACGAAGAGTTACCTCTGTAGATGTAGAACAGCCTGTATGATTTTTCATTTTGGAAAAAATCCAGAACAGGTATAATGTTGTGCCCGAAGGCAGGCCCATACATCGCAATTTTGATCTCTTCCATTCCTAAAGATGCAGATTATAGGTCTTGAGTATCTTTTGGTACTCGCTCCAATCCCCGATATCCATCCAGGACTTTTCACTCACCGGGAAGACACCAATTTTACTTCCATTTTTCAGGCCTTTCTCAATTAGATGGGTGATATGGAAAAATGTATTTTCCGGGATGCCAGACAATACATCCGGATTGAGGATATACATCCCCGAATTGATCTTATATGTATACTCGGGTTTCTCAACAAGCTCTCTGAGGCAGCCATCCTCATCTGTCTCCATGATACCATACGGGATAGCATAGTGTTTCAGTGCTGCTACAATGGTTATGTCATTCTGGTTCTGAATATGGTAATCGTAGATCTCATGATAATCCTGGTTAATGACGATATCACAATTCGAAACGAAGAAAGGACCCCTCATTTTATCCCTAAGGAAATAAAGACTGCCGCCGGTACCAAGGGGTTTTTCCTCCCGGATATAGTTAATTTTCATATTCCCTTCCAGATGCTCCTGAAGGTAGCTCTCGATCAGATCAGCCTTATGATACACTGAAATATATACTTCTGATATTCGGTGCCTGTGGAAACGGAGAATAATCTCTTCAAGAATTGTCCTTTCACCAAACGGGAACAATGCTTTTGGGATAATATTGCTGAAAGGTTTCAGCCTTCTTCCTTCTCCGCCGGCCATGATGACAAGTGGAATATTGATCTCCTTGATTTCGATGGACAGTTGACTGAAAACATCTTCCCAGAAGTGAACATCTACCAGCTCTTTCTGGTCATTAATAACAGGCATGCATTCCGTTCTATACCGGAGCATCATCTCTTTGATTTCCTCAAATGTATTAGTATCACTGGCGACCCTAACGTTTTCCCGCAGGATGTCTTTTACTTCGGTATTCAGGTCTATGTTCTTTATAATGGACCTTTGTATGTCGCCTATGCTTAAAAGACCGATAAAGGTTTTACCATCCATTACAAGCAATAACTTTTTATCCAGCCTGTCCATCAGCTTCAGAGACTCAAGGATAATTGTTCCGGGAGTGATGACTATACTCTGTATCTTGTTATTGCTCAACATTTTTCAGCCTTTAAATAATGTAGATGCTTTTATGAAATGATTCTTCGGTACCACAGTATTTTGGACACAGACAGCATTGCTGCCTATAAATGCATGATCCTTAATTTGGACACCACCATTCAGGATAGATCCGGTTGAAATATGGCAATGATCACCTACTGTAACATCGTGTTCTATAAGTGCTTTGCTGTTGATAATACAATTATGCCCGATTTTTGAACCGGCATTGACAAGGGCATGATGCATAATAATGCTGCCTTCGCCGATGACCGCCGAAGGGGCAACATATGAAAATGGTGAAACAATGGTAGGGAGGTCCATTCCCAATTTTTTGATCATCTTGAATAAATTCATGCGATGGTTGCCAGTATCGATTTGCCCTACGCTGATAAAGAAGTATTTGACTGTTCGCGAGAGTTTCTCAATATCCTTATCATTGCCAATAACCTCATACTGCAGAATCTTCTGTCCCAGTTTATCAGGTAAATCGATGATTCCGGCTATATTGAATGCCTTACCGGATTCTACCACATCAATCACTGATTTGCAATGTCCACCCCCGCCAATTAATATCAAATCTTTCATACGACAATTGAACTAATCAAAAATAACATATTTGCCCTAATGTACATGTTTGCTACATTTATACCATGGATTTTGCTGATTTTAAGAACATATATGAAAGTTCCGAAGAGTACAAGGATATCCGCAATAAGGAATCATTCGCGTATAAACATTATTTTGATGTAGTAAATAATTGGAAAATTAAATACCTGACAAGGGTATTACCCCTTGGTACAAAAATGAATTCTATCCTGGAAGTGGGATGTGCCACCGGTGATTTGCTCGCCAGCTTCCCATCCGGAGCTGACAATACAAACAGGACAGGCCTGGACATTTCAGATAAAAATATTGCTGAGGCAAATAACCGGTACCCGGCATGAATTTTTTTGCCATACCATTTGAAGACTTTGTTAAGCAGGAGCAAAGAGTATTTGATCTGATCATTCTGTCAGATATTTTAGAGCATGTTCCGGATGATGTTGGAATGTTAAGACTGGCAGGAGAATATGCGAGGTATGTGTTGTTGAATTTGCCATTGGAAAAATGCTATGAATTCAGAGACAGGGAATATGGCCCCAATGATTTCAGGGGTCATCTCCGGGCTTATGATGTCAAGGATGCGAGGATATTGTTTGATAATGCCAACCTGAAGGAAGAAAAGAGTATACTAAGGCATTATGTAACACAAAATGTGTTCAGGCGATACCTTTGGGATAAACTGGTAGTACATCAAAAAGGGATAAAACGATTTTGTGGGAGCCTTAAGTATGGATTTGAAATACTTGAAATATTTCTACGGAAAAAACGGTATAAACAAAATTATTTTGCTTTTCTGAAGTCGAGTGTTAATACTGCAAATGTATAGGATGCCCGCATCTTTCCAGGCTTAGGACATCCTGTAACTGCTTGGGATATTAACAAGTGTGTCTTCCATCTGCTCAGCCACATCCAAGTTTTGCCGGAATTCCTTCCTGAACATTCTTAGCTTATGCATAAGTGTCCAGGCAGGCCTTGTCATTACTTTATTTTCATTGCTATACTTAAGAAATTCTTCCTTTTGTTCCCTGTCTTCAAGAAAGAAGAGGTTTAACCAGTAGTTTGACTTGCATGAATCTGGTTCTGGGAAAAATGAGAATGGTGTACTGGCAAAGAAATCCCTATACAATGAAGCAGTTTCTCTTTTATTCTTCAACAGCATGTCAAGTTCTTCCAGTTGAGCTACACCAAGGGCAGCATTAATATTTGGCATCCTGAAATTATAGCCGGTTTCATCATGTATAAAATCCCATTGATGTGGGACTTTAGCCTGGGTGGTGATATGTTTAGCCTTGCGTGCTGTTTTTTCATCGTCCATAAGCAACATGCCTCCGCCGCCGGTTGTCATGACCTTATTCCCATTAAAGCTTAATATGCCAATATTTCCAAAGGTTCCTGTGTGTTTCCCTTTGTACATGCTTCCCAGGCTTTCAGCAGCATCTTCAATTACCGGTAGCCTGTACTCCTTACATACCCTGACAATTTCGTCGATTTGGCAGGGATGCCCGAATGTATGCATGGGAACACAGGCTGAAACCGGCCTGGATGTATGAACATTAATTAGTTTTGAGTTTTCTCGGTTGTACCGGGTGCTGATTTTCAGGAAATGTTCAAGTTTTTCGGCTGAAAGACCCAGGGTATTTTCATCAATATCCAGGAAAACAGGCTTTGCACCACAATATGTAATGGCATTGGCAGTGGCCACGAAAGTCAGTGGTTGTGTAATGACCTCGTCTCCTGGCTCAACACCCGACAATATGAGGGCAACCTGCAAAGCACTGGTTCCGTTTACTGTTGCCACTGCATATTTTGAACCGGTATAAAGAGCCATTTTTTCCTCGAAAGAATCTACGAATTTTCCGATACTGGAGACAAATGTTGAATCAATACATTCTTCCAGATAGCACTTCTCATTGCCAAGAAATACCGGTACGTGCAAGGGAATGAAGCCATGTGGTTCATTATACAGGTTCCTTATGAAGGATATGATTTGCCCGAAATTACCCATTTATGAGTTTCTGTAATCTTTGCTGTCAGGATCTTTAATCAGGCCTTGTTCAACAGCCAGTTTGACCTGCCTGATACCGGCTTTTACATCCATTTTTGTATCGAAATCCAGCGTTGACTTGATTTTTTGAAAATTAACTTTATAATCTCTTGGATCTTCGTCCTTGTGGACATATTCGATTTCTGCATCAGTGATCAATTCACTGATTTCATCGACAAGCATTTTCTTGGTATAGTTTTCATTGCTATTCCCCACATTAAAAACTTCGAATGCAACTTTACTGTCAGGAGCCTGCATGGTCAAAATTACGGCTTTTGCAATATCCGAAACGTGGCAGTAAGGTCTCCAGAACTGTTCCCCGTAGACAACCAGTTTTCTCCTGAGTGATAACTCTTTCGTGAACTCATTTACCGTCAGGTCAAACCGCATCCTGGACGAAAGTCCGTATACAGTTGCAAATCTTAAACAAACAGGTTTACAGGTCTGGTCCTTATCCTGCTCAAGCAGAAATAATTCTGATTTTACCTTTGTCTCAGCATAGAGGGAAACAGGGTTAAGTAAGTTATTTTCATCTACCATTGTATCTGACCCCTGCATTTTGCCATAATTGCTGCAGGTGGAAGCATAAATAAATCGTTTAACCCCAAGATTGTTGGATAATTTGTAAAGTTCTTTTGTCGCTTGATGGTTTACCTCATGAGCTAAGCCGGGATTCTTGGCACAGGCAGGATCACCAACGATTGAGGCGAGGTGAATTACTGTATCAACATCCATTATGGCCTTTTCCACCAGTGTATGATCTCTTATATCTCCTACAAATAACTGGAAATTTTCATGATTCATAAGGTCAGTAATTGATTCTCCGCCAAATAACAGATTATCAATGATGCTTACCTTATAGTCAAGTCCCAATAGTTCCCTGGCGAGGATGCTTCCTATATAACCAGCTCCTCCTGTAACTAATATGTGTTTCATGGGGCAAAAATAGTTAATAAAACTGTTCTACATCCAGCCGTTGTTCCAGGAAGGTATTTTTACCTGCCGGGGAGGGCTGAATTTCACTCACTTCTTTCATTTCCACCTCGTATCCCTCACCCAGGGCAGTTTGCACTCCCCGGGCTACCTTTTCGGGCCCCTCATAAACTTCCCTTACAGGGACAATCATTAACTGGAGCCTTCCTGGTTCTTCCTGGACAAAGCGGAAATTTTCGATCTCATTGTACTGGGCCATTACCGGTGCCAGGCCTACGAGTGAAAGAAGGGCCCCTGACTTTGAAACCACTACATCCTGCATACGGCCGTGTATGTTCCGCAGCACACCTGTTCCGTTGATATCTGTCTCTGTTTCAGCCCGGTCAAGTGTTTTGTATCGGATCAGGGGAGATACCGTATTCCAGAATCCGGTTCCGATTATTTCACCTGATTCACCAGCCCTGGCATTATTTCCTTCTTTTGTTAGGACTTCAGTATAGCCATACATGGGTTCTGTATGGAAGAGAGAATCATCCAGTTTGTTCCCTGCCAGGACGACCTGTTCGGCCTGTCCGTACCAGTGGCAGACCGGTGCCCTGAATATTTCCTGGATGGTGCCCTTCTGGAAATCATAGAGCTTTTCTGATCCGAGCATGATGGCCTGGAAAGAATGGCCGGGTTTCAAACCGTATTTCTTCATGATTCTGGCCACGAAATACAGGGAGGAAGGATAGGCATGAAGAAGGGGAGTTTTGTACCTGTCCATGGCCTTAAGGAATCTCCTGACATTTTCAGTGGTAATGTTAAAGCTGGAAAGGATCAGTCCAAGCATAGGATCAAACCGGATTTCATCTTTAACGATCTTGCCACGGATAATGGTCGACCTGGTTTTCAGGGAAATTTCAGGATAAAACCGCGACCAGATTTCATGCATGAATGCTTTCTCAATAATCCGGGCATTAGCAGGTTCATAGAACTGGAAGGGGACCCCGGTTGATCCCCCGGATTTATGCAGAAACCTGCTGGTTTCGTGGGGGTTGATAAATGCCTCCGGGTTCTGCCGGATGATGTGTTTTGTGATCAGAGGGATACGGGCTAAATCATCCAGGGATTGAAAATGATCCGGGTGAAACCCTGCATTTCCCCAGTGCTTACGGTATCCCTCGATATGATCCCAACATAAATGGATGATTTCTTTCAGTTTTGAATACTGGAAATCGTTCCACTGGCTGTCTGAATAATTTCGGGATTTTCTTATGGATTCCCTGAACCTGGCATAATCCCTGTAATGTAATGAGATACTTTCCGGCAGTACTGACCGGATTTTTCTAAGCAGAGGCATTTTTTTAAGGTTCTCACTCATGGGATCATCAGAGTAATCATCGTAGTATCGATCATATCGCGAAGCGACACCGGCCATTCTTTAGAAGGATCCTTCAGGGATTTATAAAGGTTCTTCCATTCTTCAAGATGCCCTTTTGATGAGGAACCTGATCCGGCATCTTTTAAATTCACTCCGAAACCTGCAAGTGTTTTGTAATCTTCCAGAATAAACGTCTTCTCATCAAAATGCACCTGCATATGTTCCTTGGGGTATTCCTTGCTGCCAACAGCAAAATAACCAAGGCTTGCTAAAGAACCATCCTCAAATTTCAGCACTATGGATTTGTTGTCCGAGGCGGAGAACTTACCAGAATCTGCTGACATGGATTCAGCACTGACGGATACCACAGCATGGCCAACCAGGTAATGAAAGAGGTCAATAATGTGACAGGCTTCTCCCACTATCCTGCCACCATTCTCATGGACCCAGTGATCCGCTGGCAAAAATCCTGCATTCATGTCATACTGTATAAATGTGGGACCAACACGATGCTCGAGCATGGATTTTATTTTCTTTGCATGGGGACTGAAACGGCGGTTGAAGCCGACCATAAGCAGGGGCTTGGCTTTATCAGGCTCCTCTTTATAAACGGCCTCGATCTTCTCCAATTGTTCAACTGAAGTTGCGAGTGGTTTTTCAACGAAGACATGTTTCCCGTGACGGAGGGCTTCCAAGGCCAGTGTACCATGTGAATCATGACGTGTGCAGATCAGCACCAGATCCACATGCTCATCCCTGAATATGTCCTCAGGGTTGGTTGTGGCATATGATGCCTGGAATTGCTCAGCTGTCGTTTTGGCTATGGGACCTGAAATATCGGCCACTGCATGCAGTTTGTATTGGCGTTTAAGTTTCCTGAGATGTGGGAGGTGCATGTTTTTGGCAAAACTTCCCGCACCAATCAGGGCCACATTGATAATATCCTTGTTTATGGTTTGAATGTGGACGGGGACAAGTCGTTCCTGTTCCCTGTAACTTTCGAACAGGGTTTCGTCTGGGGGTCCGTAATCCAGTAAGACCATAAGCGGCTTTCCGGCAGGATCTTGAAGGCTTTCAAAAGCCTCCTTTACTTGATCAATTCCATATTCCCTGCTGATCATGGCGACAAGGTTTATTTTACCTGCTTCGATCAGGCGGAGATACTCAGCAAGATTCCGGCCTTCTGTCCACCGTACGTAAGCATAGGGATAATCCGCACCTTTACGTTCATAATCCTGATCGTATCTGCCGGGACCGTATGATGTTGAGATAATAAAGTCTATTTCTTTGGGATAAATATCTTTCCGGTCGATCTGCATCCCTGAAACACCAACAAGGACTACCTTTCCTTTGCGCCGACACATTTTAAAAGCCTGCGACAGGGGCTCATTTGATGAGGTTGAGGCTGTAAAAATAACGGTATCCGCACCCGGACCGCCGGTAAAGTTTATCACTTTACCAACCGGGTCTTCTTTTAATGGATTTAAGGTCAATTCGGCTCCCATCTCACCGGCCAGTTCAAGCCGTTTATCATCCAGGTCAACAGCTATCACACGTACCCCTGATGCAGCCAGTAACTGGACAGTGATCAATCCCAGGATCCCGGTACCCATTACCACACAATACTCCCCGAGCTCAAGTCCCGCTCTCCTTACCCCATGCAGGGCAATGGCCCCCAAAGCAACCGAGGAGGATTCCCTGTATGAAAGCTTTCCGGGGATCTTAACCACCAGGTTAACCGGCACATCAACATACTCCGCATGGTAGGCAAGTCCCCCGCCAGCCGCGGCGACCCTGTCACCAACTCCGAATTCAGTAACCCCCTCTCCGATGGCTATAACCACGCCACTTACCGAGTATCCAACAGGCAAACCTGCATCAATCTCCCCTTTTACCTGCTTGTAGATCTTCATGATCCCTTCTGAACGGGCCATTTTCATGATCTTGGCCACTTTTTCGGGTTGCTTCAACACCCGCTGGAAAACAGGAGTGCCACTGGAACTTACGCTTGCCATCTCTGTTCCTGCACTTATGCAACTATTGACGACCTTGATCAGGACAGCTCCCTCAGACACCAGTGGGGCTGGAATATTTTCCGCCAGGACCTTTCCTTTTTTGATGATTGCCTGTTTCATATTTGGACAAAATTACTTTTGATCATAAATAGAAAGCAAAACTTTGTTGTCTACAGACCAGTTATACTTCTCCTTTACCCATTTTCTTCCTTTCTCGACATAAGAGTCCGGGTCGTCGTCTTTTAATTGCTGCAGGACTTTCGCCATATCACCGGGCTGATCTGCCATATAAATATAGCCTGATTTCGTCTCATTAACAATCCGTTCAATGGGTTTGCAGTTGGAGGCTATAATTGGCTTTCCTGCATACATGTACTGGAAAAGTTTATGCGGGATGGTGGAATCGGTATGGTCGGAGCGAAGATGGGGGATCAATGTATAATCAGCATCCATCATCATTTCGGTCATCTTTTCATATGGCTGCCAGCCTTTGAAAATAACCTGTTCCTCCAAACCCAGCGTAGAAACAAGCTCTTCAAGCTCCTTTTTGTAACTCCCCTCCCCAAGTATCCAGCATTTAATATTGGGTTGAGCGACCACAGCCATGGCCTGGATGACAACCTGGAGTCCCCTGTGATATGTCAGTCCCCCTGCATAGAAAAGTATGATATCATCACCGGATTTTTCTGTGGGTGTGATCTTGAAATGTCTCAGGTTCAGGGTATTTGAGACAACCTTTATGCGTTCAGGGTCCAATCCCAGATCGATTAACCGCTGCGCAGCTTCTTTAACAACGACGACGATATGATCTGCTGCTGCAAGAGATTTCTTCTCATAATTTATCCACCTTTTATTGGGGGAAAGAATACGGCCGGCCAGGGATTTTGTGTGGATCGAGATCCTTAGGTATGCAGGCCAGTTCTCGTGCAGATCAACCGTTAGGGGGATATGGTTTTTCTTGCAGATACCGGCAGCAACCTGGGTTAATGGCAGATCATGGACATGAATGGCATCGATGCTAAACTTACGGGTAAGATGGCTTATGAATCTTCGCCAGAATCTGAAATAGACGGGAAAAGTCATGGCAGCCACACTGCTTTTGTAGACCAGTCCCGAGATAGGCTTACGATGAATATGGCAGGTCCCGCTTATCTCATATGCTGAACGGTTCTTTCGGGTAAAGCAGGCGAGATGAATTTCATGTCCGGCTTCAGACAGGGCCTCTATCTCGTTTTCGACACGAATGTCAGGAGGAAATTCATGATCCAGGATCATTAAGATTCTCATGGGATTGGCCTGTTAATTTGATTTATCGATGATCTCTACTATTCTCTCAGCAGTTAATCCGTCCCATTTTTCAGGGATAGCCCCTGTTTTGATATTCCCATTAAGAACATCAAGGGCGGCCTTTTCTACCGCATCCAGTTCAGTGCCAATCAGCTGATTGGTGCCGGTAGTGACTGTAACCGGCCTTTCTGTATTATTTCGAACAGTAATACACTGTACCCCGAGGTAGGTTGTTTCTTCCTGTATACCACCACTGTCAGTTATCAAAAGGTTTGCTGATTTTGTCAATGCGAGGAAATCGATGTAGCCAATGGGATCAAGGGTTAGTATTTCTTTGTTCAATTTGCTGATCAAATCAAATTCCTCGAGGTTCTTACGTGTTCTGGGATGGACCGGAAATACCAGTTTGGTTTTGCCTGTGAGGCGGTTCAGCATGTCTACAAGCTGGGTTAGAGAGGACCTGCTATCCACATTGCTTGGCCGGTGAAATGTCAAGAGGGTGTATTCACCGGCCCTCAGGTTCATTTTATCCATGATGACTGATTGTTCAATCGTAGGCAAAAAGTGTATCAGGCTGTCTATCATGATGTTGCCAACAAAATGAAGTTTGTCTTCCGCAAGTCCTTCCTGCCTGAGGTTAGTAAGTCCCGACTCCTCGCTTATAAAAAGGTAATCCGACAGTACATCGGTGACTATGCGGTTGATTTCTTCAGGCATACCACGGTCAAAACTCCTGAGTCCGGCCTCAACATGCCCGATCTTTATACCCAGTTTTGAAGCTACCACACTGCAGGCAAGTGTGGAGTTTACATCCCCCGGAACCAGGATCAGGTCCGGTTTATGCTGGTTCAATATTTTCTCAAACTCGATCATAATCCGGGCTGTCTGGTCTGCGTGGGTACCACCACCGACACCGAGGTTAAAATCTGGCTCAGGCATCTCCAGTTGCTCAAAGAAAATCTTTGACATATTCCTGTCAAAATGTTGTCCGGTATGGCATATAAGGTGTTCGAACCTGTCTTTTCTCTTGTTAAAAGCCCTGTAAAGGGGAGCTATTTTAATAAAGTTGGGCCTGGCTCCGGCAATGGTTATAATTTTCATCATCCCTGTAGAATTTCATTGAATAAATCTGTCATCTCGGCCGTGAGGTTCTTCCTGGAATATTTTTCAATATTAGTCGGTGTGACTTTCAGCGTTCCTTCCCTGTACTGGACATAAAAATCCAGAATCTGCTTTTTTATTGCCTCCTTATTCTGGTATTCAACGATATGTCCTGTCAGGGTTTCCTTTAAAACATGACCTACTTCTCCATCTGTCGGACCAATGGCGAGTATGGGTCTGCCAGCATTCATGTATTCGAATAATTTCCCGGTCAGTATCCCCCTTGCCTCGGGTGTGTTCATAATCAGCAAAAGCAACAAACGGGATCGTTTCATCAAGTTTATGGCTTCCTGAAAGGGGACATTCCCCAATCTGTTAACCCGGTCCCCCAGGTTTGCCTCATCTATTGATTTTGACACAGCATAATCCATTGCCCCCGCCAGGTTAATTTTAAGGTCTTTTCCCAGATCCTTATGCTCACTCACAAGTTCCGAGAGGGCCTTCCAGAGATTCATGGGATTCCGTAATGGGAAGAGCGTGCCGATGTGGGTAATGCTGAAATACTGATCCAGGACCACCGGAGCTTGGTCTCCGGCAGGATCCATAAAATCTTCCGGGTCAAATCCATTCGGAATAAGCCTTACATCAGGGGCACCCATTTCTTCAAACTGTCGTTTCATATCCTGGCTCACCACGGTAACCGCATGGGCATTACGAAGTACACTTTGTTCCAGTTTTTGATGTCTGCGACCGGCCAACCGGCCAACCATAAGGGATTGCTGGTAATATATTTTTGTCCACGGATCCCTGAAGTCAGCCACCCATGGTATCCCGAGTCTTCTTGAGATCCTGAGAGCTATCAGGTGGAGACTGTGTGGAGTACCTGTACTTACGATCAGGTCCACGGGATTTTCGGACAAATACCGGGTAAGGTATTTTACAGAAGGTTTGATCCAAAATCTGCGGGCATCGGGAATGAAAAGGTTCCCTCGTATCCATATGGCCAGTTTTTCGGTTAGGCCCTGCTTTCTTTTCTCATTCAGGAAAGCTGTATTGATCTTATGTCCCTTTTTCTGAAAAGTAAACCATTTATATAATTTATAGGGTTCCCAGACCCGGGTTTTGAGAACAGTAAGATTGTCGGGCAGGTCTTTGAAGAGGGATTCATCGATTGAAGGGTATTCCGGGTTCTCTGCAGTGTAAATCACCGGCTCATATTTGAATTCACGCATGTACTTAGTGAACTTCAGCCAGCGCTGGACACCGGCACCTCCTCCTGGGGGCCAGTAATAAGTGAGAATAAGCACTTTTTTTAGCCCGGGTCCTGACATTATCCCAGCATGCTTAATTGTTTCTTGGGACTGACTTTCTCCTGAACAATGTCGCGAACCTGTTTAACCGGTATACGTTCCTGGCCCATGGTGTCACGATAGCGGATGGTGACGGTATCGTCTTTCGATGTCTGGTGATCAACGGTAATACAGTAAGGAGTACCGATGGCGTCCTGCCTCCTGTAACGGCGCCCGATGGAGTCCTTTTCCTCATATTGGCAGTTGAAATCCAGTTTCAACTCATCCATGATTTTCCTTGCTGTTTCAGGCAATCCATCCTTTTTGACCAGGGGAAGGACGGCCACCTTTACAGGGGCAAGAAATGCAGGGATCTTCATGACGACCCTTTCCTCATCTGCTCCTTCCTTTTCCAGTTTTTCTTCTTTATAAGATCCTGCCAGTACCGTCAGGAACATCCTGTCAAGCCCGATAGATGTTTCAACCACATAAGGCACATAGCTCTCATTAAGTTCGTTATCAAAATACTGCATTTTTTTTCCAGAGAATTTCTGATGTTGAGAAAGGTCGAAATCAGTTCTGGAATGGATTCCTTCAACTTCCTTGAATCCAATGGGGAATTCAAACTCTATGTCCGTGGCTGCATTGGCATAATGGGCAAGCTTATCATGATCATGAAAACGGTACTTTTCCTCACCCAGTCCCAGTGACTGATGCCACTTCATGCGCTTCTCCTTCCAGAATTCAAACCATTCTAATTCTTTGCCGGGCGGGACAAAGAATTGCATCTCCATCTGTTCGAATTCCCTCATTCTCATTATGAACTGCCGGGCGACAATCTCATTGCGAAAAGCTTTGCCGGTCTGGGCGATGCCGAATGGGATCTTCATACGCCCGGACTTCTGAACATTAAGGAAATTTACAAAAATGCCCTGGGCTGTTTCCGGGCGGAGATAAATTTTACTGGCAGATTCGTTGACAGAACCCAGCCTGGTATCAAACATCAGGTTGAACTGCCTTACCTCAGTCCAGTTCCTGGAGCCGGATTCAGGATCGGCGATCTCACAGTCGATAATGATCTGGCGAAGTTCTTCGAGGTTGTCCTTTTCCAGTGCCTTTACAAAACGGCCATGGACCTTGTTGATCTTATCCTGGTTGGCAAGAACCCTGGGATTGGTATCAAGAAATTTTGCCCTGTCAAATGACTCTCCGAATTTTTTGGAAGCTTTTTCTGCTTCCTTGTTGATCTTTCCCTGGAGTTTATCGAGGTAATCCTCTATCAACTGGTCGGCCCGATACCTTTTTTTTGAATCCTTGTTATCGATCAGGGGATCATTGAATGCATCCACATGGCCTGAAGCTTTCCAGATCTCAGGATGCATGAAAATGGCAGCATCAATACCAACGATATTCTCATTCAGGTTTACCATGGCATCCCACCAGTAAGCACGGATGTTGTTCTTCATTTCCACCCCGTTCTGTCCATAATCATAAACAGCACTTAAACCATCGTAGATTTCACTGGACGGGAACACAAATCCATATTCCTTGGCATGGGCAATAATCTTCTTGAAACGGTCTTCCTGGGCCATCTTTTTTTGAGGGATTTCGTTAAATTAATTGACAAAAGTAAAGAAAATAATTGCTTAAGGAAATGCTTAACAAATAAGGGCTTTGAAAAAAGGCTTATTATATTTGTAGAATATTTATCACCATGAAAAAAGAAGTTGATTTTTTGGTAATCGGATCCGGATCGGCAGGACTAAGTTTTGCTTTAAAAGTGGCGGACCATGGAAAGGTATGTGTAATTTCCAAAACAAGTATTGAGGAGACCAATACACAGCTGGCCCAGGGAGGGATTGCTGCTGTAACTTATGAACCGGATTCCTATGAAAAACATATCGAGGATACCCTCATTGCTGGGGATGGCCTATGTGACGAGGATGTAGTGCGAAATCTTGTCAGGGATGCACCGGCGCAAATCGAGGAACTGATAAAATGGGGTGCCCAGTTTGACAAAAAATCGAATGGGGAATTTGATCTGGCCAAGGAAGGTGGACATTCTGAAAAGCGTATCCTGCATCACAAAGACAACACAGGTTTTGAAATCCAGAAAATACTAAGTGAACAGGTCAAAAAACACAAAAATATTGAGATCCTGGAAAATCATTTTGCGGTTGACCTGATCACACAGCATCACCTTGGGATGCTTGTAAAGAGGTATAATCAGAATATTCGTTGTTTTGGTGCCTACGTTCTGGACCTGAATACGGACCAGGTGATCACCCTGCTGGCAAAGACCACCATGATAGCCACTGGTGGGGTGGGGAACCTGTACCATACAACCACCAATCCTCCTGTGGCTACCGGCGATGGAATTGCCATGGTTTACCGTGCCAAAGGGATTATTGAGAACATGGAGTTTGTCCAATTTCATCCCACCTCCCTTTACCATCCCGGAGAGAGGCCTTCATTCCTGATATCAGAGGCTCTCAGGGGATTTGGAGCGGTGTTGAAGCTACAGGACGGGAAGGAGTTTATGGACAAGTATGATGAACGGAAAAGTTTAGCCCCGAGAGATATTGTAGCCCGGGCCATCGATAACGAGATGAAATCAAGGGGAGATGATTTTGTTTACCTGGATGCATCACACATTGATCCGGAGGGACTGCTTTCACATTTTCCAAACATTCATGAAAAATGTCTGAGCATTGGCATTGATATTACAGAGGATATGATTCCCGTGGTTCCTGCTGCACACTACATGTGCGGAGGTATCAAGGTGGATGAACAGGGGGCTACCTGGATAAGGCAATTGTATGCTGCAGGTGAAACCTCCAGCACGGGTCTGCATGGGGCCAACCGGCTTGCCTCGAATTCACTGATCGAAGCCATTGTTTATGCGGACAGGTCCTCCCGGTCGGCCATCAGTGGGATAGGTAATGTGAGTATACAGGAAAATGTACCTGATTGGGATTATGCTGGAACCTCCCATCCCGAGGAAATGATCCTGATAACCCAGAACTTTAAGGAGATGCAGCAGATAATGAGTAATTATGTTGGCATTGTCAGGTCTGATATCAGGTTAAACCGGGCGCTTATCCGCCTTGAGATCATATACCGTGAAACCGAAGCTCTGTACAAGAAATCCACTCTGTCTAAATCCCTGTGTGAGCTTCGTAACCTGATCACTGCAGGTTATCTGACCATCAAGATGGCTCAGGACCGGAAAGAGAGCAGGGGACTTCATTATAATCTGGACTATCCGCATAAGAAGGAACTGAATAAAGTTTTTTAACCAGGGACATTCAGCGATCAGGATCATCCTGGGATTTATCCCTGCCGGTAATTCAAAGGGAAGAGTAGCGCTGTTCAATCAGGTCTAAGATATCATTGATCTCTTCAATATCGAGAGAGGTAACCAGCTTCAGGCGGATTTCCTTGAAGTCAGGCAGGCCTTTGAAATAATTACTGAAATGCCTGCGCATCTCAAAGATCCCCCTTTGTTCACCTTTCCATTCCAAGGATCTCTGAAAATGTTTCCTGGCCAGTGAGACTTTCTCTTTCAGTTCGGGAGGAGGCAGTATTTCACCGGTTTCAAGGTAGTGTTTAATCTCTCTGAAAATCCATGGTTTTCCCACGGTGGCGCGCCCAATCATGATGGCATCAACACCATATTGCGCAAATCGTTCAGCCGCAATTTCGGGACCTGTTATATCACCGTTTCCGATAATAGGGATCTCTATATCCGGATGGTTTTTTACCTCCCCTATCAGGCTCCAGTCTGCCTGACCCTTGTAAAGCTGGATGCCGGTCCGGCCATGTATTGTCAGGGCCTTGATCCCCACATCCTGAAGCTTTAAGGCTACTTCGAGAATATTTCTATTTTGATCATCCCAGCCCAGCCTGGTCTTCACCGTAACAGGGAGCCTGGTCTGTTGTACAATGGCCTCCGTCATTCTGACCATCATGGGAACATCACGTAACATGCCGGCGCCGGCACCACGCCTGGCAATTTTTTTGACAGGGCAACCGAAATTGATGTCAATCAGATCTGGCCGGGCCTCCTCCGCCATACGGGTGGCTTCCACCATGGGTTCTAACAGATGCCCGTAGAGTTGTATGCCGATGGGGCGCTCATAATCGAATATTTCAAGCTTTTTAACACTTTTTGCACCTTGACGGATCAATCCATCTGAAGAAATGAATTCCGTATACATCAGGTCCGCACCATATTGTTTGCAAACGTAGCGGAAAGGAGGATCCGAAAGATCTTCCATGGGCGCAAGCAGGAGGGGATGCTTCTCTATCTCAACTTTACCAATCTGGAACAAAACAGAAATTTATTAATACTTTTATGCCGCAAAATTATCAATTTCAGCAGAATGACACAGGGATTCTTCTATGATGCCCGTCCTTTTACCAAACTTCTTCTGGTTGCATTCCTTATGGTTTGTTGTTACCTGGTCTTTTTTGGGATGGGGATACTCCTTGCCATGCCATTGTTTAAAATTCCTCCAGGAGAGGTAATACGTATCCTGGAACATAATGAAATTGTAGCAAATATCGGATTGTTAAAATTCCTGCAGGTGCTGTATTCAATCGGCTTATTCCTGGTTCCGGCCATGCTGTCTGGTTACCTTATCCAGCGTAATACCTGGAAATACCTGAAAGCCGACAGGATTTCCAATTACTGGATCATTATGCTGGTAATTATAGTAATGGTTATTTCCATCCCATGGATCAATTATACATCCTTTCTGAATGAAAAGCTATCCCTTCCCGAGCGTTGGGGAGATCTCATGGAAAGGATACATGAGAATGATGAAAACTCCTGGGACCTTATGAAGGCATTCCTCCAAACGGATAATATCAGTGGATTAATGATCAACATTTTTATAGTCGCTCTGATCCCGGCCCTTGGTGAGGAATTTCTGTTCAGGGGAATGATACAGCGCATTTTAAATGAATGGTTCAGGAACGAGCATCTGGCTATCTGGATTGCAGCCCTGCTTTTCAGCCTGATGCATTACCAATTCCTTGGATTTATCCCAAGGGTCATTCTGGGTGCGTTATTTGGTTATCTGTTTGTCTGGACCGGATCTATTTGGATGGCTGTTCTGGCACATTTCATCAATAATGGAGTGGCAGTAATTTATTATTATATTTTCTACCGGGGTACCTTGGAGGTAGAACCTGATCATATAGGTCTGGAAGAAAATGCTGTGTTGATGATCATTGCAAGTGCTGTGTTGACCATTCTCTTACTCGCTGTAATTCAGCTACAAAGGAAGGAGTTAGTTCAATCGGGGATGGGTGGTCTTGAAGAGTGACTGTTCTGCCAGTTCGCTCTTTCTATAGACATAAACCAACCCATATTCGATGGCTCTTTCTCGCCTGAGATCATCAGGGAGATCCTTGAAGGTTTCTTCTACCTCATTCCAGATATTGACAATGATCTCATCTGCTTTGGGTCTTGAATCTGACAACTCTTTCAGTGTGCGGCAGTTTGACTGTCGCAAATTCTTCTGGTTGTGGTATGATTCTAGGAATTTTTCATATCTCACCTTGACAACGGCGATGGTAGGATTGGTGATCGGACTCATGCCCTTCTTTACGCGATCAGATTCACCATCAATAATACATTTTCCCCACATGATGATATCTTCTTCAGTGTTGAGGGCGGGAAGTTTCCTGCTATATCCCTTCAACTGATAATAGTCGAGAATGGATGCGGAAAGCTCGCCCCGCTGTATGGCCATGTTTACTACCTGTATGAAATGAGAGATGTACAGTTTGGCCTTTTTCATCAGACAAAGATGCTCCTTATTCCGCTCAATCTGTTTGGCAAGTGCAGATTTTTGATGAAGCATCTTCTTCTCAAAACCTGGAAGGAATGAAACAATTTTCTGATAGGTGACCTGGGAGAATGCGAGCTTGAAAGGAGGCAGTTCCTTTCCCATTTGATAAGCTTTTATTAGGGCTTTGTGCCTGGCTTTGTCAGTGTTGGGAAGTCTCCTGTAGGGCATTTGTTGAAAAAATGTTAATGCAGTGTTAATAAAATGTTCATCGAATGCGAATATAGTGATTTAATGATATCGCACAAGGGTATTCGTACTTTTTTGATAAAAGGTTACAAAACCATAAAAAAATAATTAATTCCTTTTAAATTAGGGAAATAATTGTTCAAATAAGTGAATCATGTTTAAAGCAGAAGTATATTCAAACAGACGGGACCGATTACGGAAATATTTATCCGGCGGAGTGGCTTTATTTCCAGCCAACAATGAGAGTCCAATGAACTACGCAGCCAATACGTTCCATTACCGGCAAGACAGTTCCTTTTTGTATTTTTTCGGAATCGACCAGCCCGGACTGGCTGGATTGATAGATTTTGAGTCAGGAGAGGATTATCTTTTCGGAGATGATCTCAGTCTGGATGATATTATCTGGATGGGACATCTGCCATCCTTGAAATCACTGGGTGAAGAGGTAGGTATCAGCCAGGTCCTGCCCTATGTAAAACTCACAGAATACCTGGAAGAAGCCATGAAAAAGGGAAGAGAAATTTTTTACCTTCCTCCTTATCGGGATGATACCATGCTGGAGATAGCCAGGCTCACAAATCTTCCTTGGGAGAAAATAAAACAAGGTGCTTCTCTTGCATTGACAAAGGCCGTGATTGCCCTGCGGTCCATTAAGGAATCCATGGAGGTAGAAGATATCACCAGGGCCGTTGATACCAGTTACGAGATGCATACAACAGTCATGAAGATGGCCGGGCCAGGTATTTATGAAAGAGAGATTGCCGGCCGCATCGAAGGAATAGCACTAAGCCATGGCACCATGACATCTTTTCCAATCATACTCAGTATGGATGGACAAACACTTCATAACCATTATCATGGAAATATACTGGAGAAAGGCAGGTTAATAGTCACAGATGCGGGGGCAGAAACAGTGAATCATTATGCTGGTGATATTACCCGGACTGTTCCGGTTGATGGAAAATTCAGCCAGCAACAAAAGGAGATTTATGAAATCGTTCTCGAGGCCGAAGTTTCCTCCATTGATAAAATCAGACCAGGAGTTCCATACCGCGATATACACAGGGATGCTGCAAGGATCATAACCTTGGGATTAAAGGACCTGGGACTCATGAAAGGTGATGTGGAGGACGCAGTGGACGCAGGGGCGCATGCCATGTTTTTTCCTCATGGACTGGGACATATGATGGGGCTTGATGTTCATGATATGGAAGGACTTGGAGAGGATCTTGTAGGTTACAACGAAAAAATCAAGAGAAGTGATCAGTTTGGGACTGCATACCTGAGACTGGGTAAAAAACTGGAGGCCGGGTATGTAATCACTGTGGAACCAGGCATATATTTTATTCCTGCTTTGATAGACCGGTGGAGGTCGGAAGGGAAATTCAAAGCTTATATAGATTTTGAGAAGGTGGAATTATATAAAAATTTTGGAGGGATCAGGATAGAAGACGATATCCTTGTTACAGATATAGGCAGCCGGGTTCTCGGCAAACCCATCCCGAAAACTGTTCAGGAGGTTGAGAATATGATGAATACCTAAAGAACCTTTGCCGTAAAATATTCCCGGTTAAGCCTGGCAATGTTGGTCAGGTTTATTTCTTTCGGACATTCTGCTTCGCATGCACCGGTGTTGGTGCAATTTCCGAATCCGAGCCTGTCCATTTCCATAACCATGCTTTTCACTCTTTCCCTTGCTTCAGGCCTTCCCTGTGGTAGTAGGGCAAGGTGTGATACTTTGGCTGCCACAAATAACATGGCTGATGCATTCTTGCAAGCTGCCACACAGGCTCCGCAACCTATACATGCTGCAGCATCCATTGAAAGGTCGGCATTCTTCTTGGGTACAATTATGGTGTTTGCTTCGGGAACGGTACCGGTATTTACGGAGATATAACCCCCAGCCTGTATGATGCTGTCAAAGGCTGACCGGTCCACGATCAAGTCCTTGATTATGGGGAATGGCCTTGCCCTCCAAGGTTCGATGATGATCTTATCACCGTTTTTGAATTTACGCATATGAAGCTGGCAGGTTGTGATGGCCGAATCAGGTCCATGCGGGTGACCGTTAATATAAAGACCACATGCCCCGCAGATACCTTCCCGGCAATCATGATCAAAAGCAACCGGTTCCTCACCCTTGGCAACCAGTTGTTCATTTAGTTGATCCATCATCTCAAGGAAAGAACTGTCAGAGGAGATATTGCTGATCGGGTAGGTAACAAACTTACCCTTTGCCAAAGCACTTTTCTGCCGCCAGATTTTTAATGTAAAGTCCATATTGATTGTATTTTCAGTTTTTATTTTTTGTACCGGCTTATTTCTTATAATCCCGTTGCTTCACTTCAATATTTTCAAATACCAGAGGTTCCTTATGTAAAGCTGGTTCGGCATTATCGCCTTTGTACTCCCAGGCAGCAACATAGGTGAAATCCTTGTCGTTACGCAGTGCTTCTCCTTCACCTGTCTGGTATTCTTCCCTGAAATGCCCTCCGCATGATTCCTCCCTGTGCAGGGCATCAATGGCCATCAGTTCCCCGATCTCAAGGAAATCTGCCACCCGGTTGGCCTTTTCCAGTTCCTGGTTCAAATCCTCCTTTTCACCGGGTATTTTCAAATCTTTCCAGAATTCGGTCTTCAATTCCCTGATCATTGTAATGGCTTTTTCCAGTCCCTCTTTATTCCTGGCCATACCCACGAATTCCCACATGATCTTGCCAAGCTCTTTATGGAAGGAATCAGTACTGCGCTGCCCCTTGATGTTCATTAACCTTTCGAATCGGTCAGCAACACTTTTATGTGCTTCCTCAAATTCCGGACTACTGGTGCTGAGCCTGGCTACATTGATCTGGTCAGCAAGGTAGTTTTGTATGGTATAGGGGATTACAAAATACCCGTCAGCGAGTCCCTGCATCAAGGCTGATGCTCCCAGGCGGTTGGCTCCATGATCCGAGAAGTTACATTCCCCGATGGCAAAGAGTCCGGGGATAGTCGTCATCAGTTCATAATCAACCCAGATCCCGCCCATGGAGTAATGAATGGCCGGATAGATCATCATGGGCGTTTCGTAAGGATTGTCATCCACAATCTTTTCGTACATCTGGAAAAGGTTTCCATATTTGGCTTCAATGGCATCCTTGCCAAGCCGGCCGATGGCATCCGCAAAATCAAGGAAAACTGCCAGTCCCGTTCCCACTCCGTTCCCGGCGTCACAGCGTTCTTTGGCAGCACGGGAGGCAACATCACGTGGCACAAGGTTGCCAAAGGCCGGGTATCGCCTCTCCAGGTAATAATCACGGTCTTCCTCTGCCAGATCTGTGGGCTTCAATTCCCCATTACGTATCTTTTCAGCATCTTCTTTGTTCTTTGGTACCCAGATCCTTCCATCGTTCCTGAGGCTCTCACTCATCAGGGTAAGTTTTGACTGGAAGTCCCCATGCACCGGGATACAGGTTGGGTGGATCTGCACATAGCATGGATTTCCTATGAAGGCACCTTTTTTAAAGGATTGCCAGGCAGCGCTTACATTGGCGCCCATGGCCATGGTGCTCAGGAAAAATGTATTCCCGTAACCACCTGTGGCGAGGACAACGGCATGGGCTGCGTAGCGTTTAATCTCACCAGTGATGAGGTCACGGGTAATGATTCCTCTGGCCCTGCCGTCAATAATCACCACATCTACCATCTCTTCCCTGGTGACCATCTTGATTTTTCCATTCTTGACCATCCTGCTCTGCGCAGCATAGGCTCCCAACAGAAGTTGTTGCCCGGTTTGTCCCCTGGCATAAAAAGTACGGGAGACAAGGGCCCCTCCAAATGAACGGTTATCCAGCATACCACCGTATTCCCTGGCAAACGGCACACCCTGACCCACACACTGATCAATAATATTATTGCTGACTTCTGCCAGCCTGTAAACATTGGCTTCCCGGGCGCGGTAGTCCCCTCCTTTTACGGTATCATAGAAAAGCCTGTAAACGCTGTCCCCGTCTCCCTGATAATTCTTGGCGGCATTTATCCCGCCTTGTGCTGCGATGCTGTGTGCTCTTCTAGCACTATCCTGGTAACAAAAGTTGATTACATTGAATCCGAGTTCTGCCATGCTGGCTGCCGCTGAGGCCCCTGCCAATCCGGTTCCTACCACGATAATGTCCAACTTTCTTTTATTGGCCGGATTCACCAGGTGCTGGTTGGATTTGAAATTAGACCATTTTTTGTCAATCGGTCCTTCTGGTATCCTCGAGTTAAGCTTTGTCATGATGTATATTTTTCGATTGTTATCTGGTTAGATATATCCAAAGCGGGATGACAATAAAGCCAGCCACAACGATAAAGGTATAGATATAGCCGATTGATTTAATGACCGGTGTATAAACCTTATGGTTTAGTCCCAGGGTCTGAAATGCTGACCCAAAACCGTGCAGCAGGTGAAATCCCAGGAAGAGGAAGCAGGCAATATAGAAAATATCTACCCAGAGGATCTGGAATTTTTCAACCACCATGGTACCCAGGTCGTGGTATAATTTACCATTGTAGGTTATTTCTGCTACATGACCATGCCCGAATTTGGCTTTAAAATAGAAGTCGAAAAGGTGAATCACGAGAAATACAAGAATGATCAGCGCCGTATGGATCATGAATTTGGAAAAGAAAGATGTTTGGGCCGGATTATTCACCCTATATCTTATTGGCCTTGCAATCCAGTTCAGCAACTGAAGCAGGAGCCCGTATATGATATGTAGTAGGATCCCTCCGAATAATACAATCTCAAAAACCTTGATCAGAATGTTTGTTGCCATAAAATGGGCGGCAATATTAAATATTCTTGGGTCATCGAATATTATGAGGGTAAGGTTGATGCCGAGATGGACCAGCAGGAATGTGGCCAGGAACAGTCCAGCCAAGGCCATCATCAGCTTCTTGCCGATGGAGGAATTAAAGATGTTGCTCATATGTTAATGATTTTCGGATGTTGTAAGCGGTGCTTGAAATTCAGCATTGAACAGGAATAAAGTTAAGTATCTTTATCTTTATAAATAAAATGTAAGAATATTCCTGACGGATGTTCTACAACACAAATCATGAGATATTCACAAATACCAAGGGATCTGTTCATTCGGAACAGGCAAAAACTGGCCAGCAAACTGGAAAAGAAATCCCTTGCCCTTGTTCATTCCAATGATCAGATGTTGCGTAATGGGGACCAGTTCTTTCCGTATCGGCAAAATTCGGATCTTTTCTACCTGACTGGCATTGAGCAGGAGATGACAATTTTATTGTTGTGTCCGGACCATCCTATTAAAGACAGACAAGCATTGTTATTTATCCGGAAACCGGATCCAAAACTTGAAAGCTGGGAAGGGAAAAAGCTCGATAAAGTAAGGGCTCAGGAAATATCTGGCATAGCAAATATTCATTGGTTGGAAAAATTTGAATCCATAGCACGAGAAATAATTCTGGATTCTGAAAATATATATTGTTCAAGTCATGAACTGGCAAAATTAAGACCTGAATATCTTTCGCGGGATGAACGCCATCTTGACAAACTGAGAAAGGAGTTTCCTATGCACGGAATGAAAAGGCTCTCTCCCATCATGACAGAACTACGTCTGGTGAAAGAACCTGAGGAATTGGCCCTGATCAGGAAGGCGGCTGAGATAACCAAAGATGGATTTATGAGGATTCTTTCCATTCTTAAACCAGGATTGAAAGAATACGAAGTTGAAGCAGCGTTAAGCTACGAATTCATAAGTAAAGGAGCTGCGGGTCATGCATACCAGCCCATAATAGCCTCAGGTGCAAATGCTTGTTTTCTTCATTATATAAAAAATGACCAGGTATGCCATGACGGAGATCTGCTATTACTTGATTTCGGAGCAGAATATGCAAATTATGCTGCGGATTGCTCCAGGACTGTACCGGTGAATGGGAGGTTTAACAGAAGACAGAAGGATTTGTATGATGCCAATCTCAGGGTATTAAGGAAAGCGATCGCCCTGATCAAGCCGGGGACTACCATTGATGCAATCAATAAGGAAGTTGGTAAATTGTGGGAGGAGGAACATGTCAGGCTTGGATTGTACAGTACCAGGGATATCCAGGAACAACCAAAAGAGGACCTATTGCATTTAAAGTATCTTATGCATGGTGTTTCACATTTTTTGGGACTCGACGTTCATGATGTGGGGAGTAAAAATGAAATACTAAAGCCTGGAATGGTGCTGACATGTGAGCCCGGGATCTATATTCCTGCTGAAAAGACGGGCATCAGGCTTGAAAATGATATCCTGGTTACAGAGGCTGGCAACATAGATTTGATGGAAGATGTAACCATTGATTCTGAGGAAATTGAAGATTTGATGCATCGGTGAATCATTTTTTTTTTATCTTCAACTATCCATTCAGGAAAAAGAAATTGAAAATTTATGATAAGTTCCGTCAGCTATCATGATGCCAAGCTGAGATACAGCGATCAGGGCAAAGGAGATCCGGTAGTGTTAATACATGGTTACCTGGAATCTCTTGAGATCTGGAATGGGTTCGCGGAAAAACTTGCCAGGAAATACAGGGTAATCAGTGTTGATCTGCCCGGGCACGGCGAATCAGGGATATACAGCTCCATGAATACAATGGCCGTTATGGCCGATTCTGTAAAGGCAGTATTGGACCATTTATCAATTGGTCGTGCTGTGATAATTGGCCATTCAATGGGTGGGTATGCTACCCTGGCACTGGCAGATATTTTCCCCGAGATGATCGTCGGATTCTGCCTGTTCCATTCCCATGCCTTGCCAGATTCTGAGGAGAAGAAACTGAACCGGGACAGGGAATCTCTTCTGGTAAAAGAAGGGAAAAAGAGCCAGTTTATCAATCTGAATATCCCAAATGCTTTTGCAAGTGATAATCATGAATCATTTCAGAAGAAGATTGGATGGGCGAAGGACATCGCACTGAAATCTCCGGATAAAGGGATCATAAGTGCCCTGGCAGGGATGAAGGCACGGCCTGATCGCCGGGATGTGGTAAAAAATTCCGTTGAGCCAGTGATGATCATAGCCGGAAAAAAAGATTATCATATACCCTTCAGTATTTATGAGGAGCATTTCAATCTTGCTCCAAAATCCACTGTTCTGATACTTGAAAATTCAGGTCATATGGGATTTATTGAAGAAAGGGAGAAGTCTCTTGAAGGCGTCCTGAAATTCCTGGATATGCTTTATCAATAAAAAACCTGACAGGGATTTGCCTGACAGGTTTTCAAAACTACCTAATTAACCGGAGTATTATTATCTTCCTGCTGAATCACCACTGTACTAACCCTAATACCTGGCATCAAAAGGTAACTCCGGCGAACACCTAAAACCTATTCCTTCCTGACATACTTGTGTGCCTATAGTGGTGAGCCATATCCCTCCGCTTCCCCATTCTTTCAATGCGTGCATCATAAAGGACCTTCTGCTCATCACTCAGGAGGCTCCGAACTTTGATCTTCTGGTCAATGTTTTTCACCTGGATCTGGGTAAGAAGTTTCCCAGTAGTCTCAACAATGCTGACAATTTGCTTCATATCAGGGTTTTCCTTTTTCAGAAGCGCATCAACTTTAGCCCTGTTGATTTTTACTTCATCCCTGATGGGTTGCACATCTTTCATATGTGCAAGATGGATCTCTTTAATCTGATCTTTCTGTTCCTGCGTCAAATCAAGTAATTGTAGTCCAGATTGAACATTCATGGACCGAGAGGCCATGTGTCCTCTCCGGCTCGGTTGAGCCATTACACTCAGGGATAGTCCCAATACAATAACAATAGCAACAAGTAATTTAAAATTTCTATCTATTCTCTTCATGACTGATCTGATTTTAATGATTGTAAATCTGTTATCTGAAATTTAGATATGTATTTCTTGGAAAGGTTTAATGCCACCAAAAACATTTATGCTGAGGCTCTAATAGACAGGCATATATAATAGTGAGCCAGGCCTGGTTTACAGGGTAGATCCTAGTCAAATGAAGCCGAAAAATATTGAAACCAGCCCGAGAGCTTACGTTTGTGCGAAGATCTCCAGGCTTTTCTGAATGGTGGGATCGATCTGGTGGATAATGGGATAATACCCATCGTTGTCAAGGATAAATCTGGCAATAAAGGCTTTCATACTGATCATGAGATAATGTTGAGATAGGATAATTTCCTCACTGCTTTCCTGAATTCCGCTTTCTTCTGCAAATGCGATGAACTGGTCCAGTAGATCCTGCTTATCGAGATAATCTACCATTTTGTGATAATCCTCGAGCCCATCCAGTTCACCCCTGTTTTTATCGGCATATTTAAAAGCAAAACGATAAATCAATCCCCTGCTCATTACCTTATCGTAATAATCAATATTGAGTGAAGTATCTACCGGGACGAAAATATCCGGCATGATGCCACCTCCTCCATAAACCGTTTTACCACCCGGGGTAAGGTATTTTAAGGAATCTGCAAATTTGATGCTATCGGCATAAATAAATTCACCCCGGTCAAATCGCTCATGCAGCTCATTCAGGTATTCATCCAGACCGTTTTCATAGGGTTTTTGTATGGATCTTCCGGTAGGTGTATAATACCTGGCAATGGTTAGCCTCAGGGCAGAACCATCAGAAAACATGGTTTGCTGCTGTACCAGACCCTTACCGAATGAACGCCTTCCTATGATGAGTCCACGGTCATTATCCTGGATTGCCCCTGCCAGAATCTCACTGGCAGATGCAGAACCTTCATCTATCAGAATGATCACATCATGGTCAAGGAGGCCACCCTTGGAAGTTGCCAGGATATCCTTCCTGGGCTGTGCATGTCCTTCGGTATAAACAATCGGTGTTCCTGCCGTCAGGAAATGATCCGCCAGTTCAGTGGCAGCATTCAAATAACCTCCACTGTTATAGCGAAGGTCCAGGATAAGTTTCTGCATCCCCTGCTCATTGAGTTTCTCTGTAGCATCTATGAATTCCTTATGTGTGCTCCGGGAGAATTTACTGATCCTTATGTATCCAATTTCATCTGTGAGCATGTATCCGATGTCCACACTGGCAATGGGGATCCTGTCACGGGTAATTTCAAAATCCAGAAGTTCTTCAATGCCCCTGCGGAGGATGGATACATTTACACGTGTCCCTTTCTTCCCCTTCAACATCTTTACAATATCAGTGGAAATCATATTGACTCCGGCGATCAGCGAATCATTCACCCTGATAATCCGGTCACCAGCAAGTATGCCAATTTTTTCCGAGGGACCGTTCAGGATGGTGCTCATGATATAAACTGTATCTTCCTGCATATTAAATGAAACTCCAATGCCACTGAAGTTCCCTTCAAGGGGCTCGTTGTATTCCGCTACATCCGAGGCAGGGATATAAATGGAATGCGGATCAAGCTGTTTGAGAATTTCCGGTATGGTGTTTTCAATAAGGGTTTTCCGGTCAACAGAATCGACATACTCCTGGGCAATAAAATCAATAACTCCACTGATTTTATTCATGCGGGGATATATGGCAAATTCATTCGGCTCTGAAATTTTATTTAATTGGTTGCCGATAAGCATTCCTCCAACCAGGAAAACTGCTAATAAAAGGGGTAGTATTATATTGAATCTATTTTTTTTCATGGTTCAAGTACTGAGCTCAATTGTACAACTTCAATGCCAGCTTTTTCAAGGAGTTCAATTCCATCTATTATCCTGTACTCATCTGCATAGACCACCCGGATAATACCGGCCTGTATAATAAGTTTGGCACAATCCATACAGGGTGAGGCCGTGATGTAAAGCGTAGCATTTTCGCTGCTGTTATTCGATTTTGCCACCTTTGTAATGGCATTGGCTTCGGCATGCAGGACATAGGGTTTACTGCTATTGTTCTCGTCTTCACATTCATTCTCAAATCCGGAAGGTGTTCCATTATAGCCATCTGAAATGATCATTCGGTCTTTTACGATAAGGGCACCAACCTGGCGTCTTTTACAGTACGAGTTTGTAGCCCACACCCTGGCCATTTGAATATACCTTATATCAAATTGTGTCTGCTTATCACTACTGTTGACCATGCTGAATCTGTGGAATTTGCGCAATTATCTGACTCCCAGCCTGCAAAGTTAGCATAATTCACGAAACTTGATTACTGTTGATTGGCAACTTTCATGAAGGCATAAACTAATATGTTTTGCATGCACCAGTCAGGATTCTCACGCGAAACATACCTTGAATCGGTATGCAGAACGATATCGTATTTTTTCATGTCCTTGTCCATGATTGAAAAGTGCACAAATCCCGGAACCAGTGGTAAAGTTGAAAATTATGAATTATTTTTATCCAAGACAGTAATGCCGGTGAAAAGAAATAATTATGAACTACGAGAAAATAATTACACAAACGCATAGGAGGATCTGTTATATGTCCTTTGGGTTTCTCATTATGCATGCCATCGGAAATAGCCAATATCAACCTTTGCCTATAATTGATTTAGAAAACACCCAACCGCGAAATATTATTTTTATTTTGAGTGATGATCACAGGTATGATTTTATGGGATTTACAGGTGTCTTGCCATGGTTGGAAACGCCTTCGATGGATGCATTGGCCCGGGAAGGGGCATATTTCCCCAATGCATTTGTGACAACATCATTATGTTCTCCAAGCCGTGCATCAATTTTGACTGGACAGTTTAGCCATACCCATAAAGTTGTAGATAATTCTGCTCCTGCACCCAGGGATTTAATTTATTTCCCGCAATATCTTCAAACAAAAGGGTATCAAACTGCATTTTTAGGGAAGTGGCATATGGGAGGTGCTACTGATGAACCACGGCCTGGTTTTGATCACTGGGAAAGCTTCAGGGGACAGGGGGCTTACTATAACCTGACCTTAAATATTAATGGCGAACATAAAAAATATCCTGATTCAGTATATACAACTGATCTATTAACAGAACATGCTATTCAGTGGCTAAAAGGCAGGGATACCCAAAAACCTTTTTTTATGTATCTATCCCACAAAGCAGTTCATGGGCGTTATATACCGGCAAACCGGCATTTAGGAAAATATAATGATGTCACGCTTGAATTGCCACCTTCATTTTTTACTTCCGCTCAACCAGTAAAGGGCAAAAGCCATCCGTATGGCTATCAGCATTATTTAGGGCCCGATAAAGATCAAATCAAAGAGCCGGCAAAGGATGAAGGCTATTACGGAGAAGGACGTATGCCCGATTGGCAGAAAATGCAGAGGGAGAGCTGGCACGGAGTAGATTATATGTACCATGCACAGCATGTTAATTTTGAAACCCTGGTAAAAAGATATTGTGAACTGATACTGTCTTTGGACGAAAGTTTAGGTAGTATTCTGGAGTACCTGGAAAATGAGGGCTTAAGTGAATCAACCGTGATTATATATATGGGAGACAATGGACACTCATTCGGTGAACACGGATTAATTGACAAACGCCATTTTTATGAGGAGTCTGCTAAAGTCCCATTTTTAGTGAGGTGCCCCGAAATAATAGACGGTGGACTTGTTATTAAAGATATGATTCAAAATATAGATGTTGCCCCAACGATTTTGGAATTAGCTGGTATTGGGAAACCGGACCAGATGCAGGGGATGTCAATTGTGCCACTACTAACTGGGGAAACGACAACCTGGAGGGATAAAATATTTTACGAATACTATTGGGAAAATAATTATCCTCAGACTCCGACAATGCATGGTATCCGTACGGATAGATATAAACTGATTAGATACCATGGCATCTGGGATACAAATGAATTTTATGATCTTAAAGAGGATCCTTTTGAAATGAATAACCTGATTGCCAGTCCAGAGCATCAAAAACTCATTCAGGAACTCACAAATGAGATTTACAATTGGTTGGAAAACACAGGCGGCATGCAAATTCCTTTAAAAAGAACAGGTAAAAGAGGTGGAGATCATCGAAATCAAGGATTGTATTAGTTCCCGCCTTTAAATAATAGTCCCACTGAAACATTGATGAATCAATGAGACCTGGGAAAAATAAGTACCCCTAACTGGACTTTTTTCCGAACCATTTCTTCAGGATCTGGAGTTGATCTTGCTGATAGTTATTAGCTAAAGTTAGGAGTGAATAGGTGCCAAAGTTAGGAGTGAATAGGTGCCAAAGTTAGGAATACATTTTTTATTTATTTAAATATCAGTATCTTTGATGATATTTAACATTTGCTGGTGAAAACTCAAAAATACATATCTCGTATTAGTGATAAACTCCTTGAAAGTTTACTTGAATCCACAGGAGCAGTGCTTATTGAAGGAGCAAAGTGGTGTGGAAAAACACAATCATCATTACAAAAAGCAAATAGTGTCGTGTATATGCAGGATCCTGATGAAGGACCTGGGTATTTGGCTATGGCAGATACCAAACCGTCACTGCTATTGGAAGGGAATCCCCCTTTGCTTATTGATGAGTGGCAGATGGCCCCGGTTATTTGGGATGCTGTAAGGTTTGCGGTCGATAAAAGAGGATTGATGGGTCAGTTTATTCTTACCGGTTCAGCAACGCCCGCTGAGGACGAAACTGCTCATTCTGGAACGGGAAGAATTGCCAGAATGCTTATGCGGCCTATGAGCCTGTTTGAATCTAAAGAATCAAATGGGCAGGTATCTCTCAAAGATTTGTTTAGTGGAGAAACAGAGATTGGAGCAAAGAGCACTTTAACGATAGAACAAATAGCAAATGCAATATGCAGGGGAGGATGGCCCGCTGCTGTAGTGTCAGGGAAAGAGTCTACACGAACAGCAATGAACTATTTAGATGCTATAATAAACATGGATATTCAGCGTGTGGATGGGATTGAAAAAGACCCTGAAAGAGCTCGGGTATTGTTGCAATCTTTGGCCAGAAATGCTTCTACTCTTGCCACAGCGAAGACTATTATGGGTGATATGCAGGTTAACGAGACATCAATAACAAATAAGACATTGAGTTCTTATCTTAATGCCCTTCGCCGACTATTTGTTATTGAAGATGTCCCTGCCTGGCAACCTTCACTTCGATCAAAGACAGCAATACGCACATCACACAAACGCCAATTTGTTGATCCATCAATAGCAACAGCTGCAATGCGCACTAATGCAAAAGGGATTCTGCGGGATTTCGAAACATTTGGATTTTTGTTTGAATCACTGTGTACGCGGGATTTGAGAGTGTATGCACAAGCTAATGATGGAGGAGTATTTCATTATCGGGATAAATCAGAACTTGAATCTGACCTTGTGATAAAGCTACATGATGGCAAGTGGGCTGCTGTTGAAGTTAAACTGGGGATGAAGCAAATTGAAGAAGCTGCTGCTAACTTATTAAAGCTCAGTGAAAAAGTTGATAAAGAAAAGATGAATAGTCCTTCTTTTCTTATGGTTCTGACAGGAGGTCAGCTTGCCTACAGGAGGCCTGACGGTGTGCTGGTAGTTCCTATCGGCTGCCTGAGAGACTAAGCTTCCCTGAAAAAATACAGTTTGAAGGTGAAAAATATCAAACCTTTTTCTCCTATCTCCAGTCGTCGTCCCTCATGAACTCGTTGTTGTTCTTCTTCGGTTCTTACAACAAGTTCCTTGGATGGATATTTCAGAATACCAATGAGTTAGAATAAAAGACAAAATGGTGAAAAGCCTTAAAGCTCTTCACCTTTTCAATTCTGTCAGACCAGGATCAGGACGGTTCCTGAGCCTGTCGAAGGGGTACCCGGAGCCGGGATCGAACCGGCATGGGCAAAGCCCACTGGTTTTTGAGACCAGCGCGTCTACCAATTCCGCCATCCGGGCATGAAAGCATGAGTTTGGGTGTGGGTGTGGGTGTGATGGTGTGGAAAGGTGTGGGCGAGATGGTGTCACACATTGTGGGGTGCGAAGATAATAGATTTGGGAGTGTGGTGCAAATATTTCGTATTTGCCAAACTGCTTTTTAACATCACTAAATTTTCTTCCCCGCCTTGAGGAATTCAATATTTTTACTGATCTGAAAATTAAAATCATAATAGAAATGGACCTATCAAAACATGATGTCAAAGGAGTACTGGACAGGCTTGGTATAAAGGAGATCAATTCCGGAGCCACAACCGGGACAAGGTGGATAGAAACAAGCGGTACCGTAACCCGTTCCGTTTCACCCATTGATGGTAATTCCATAGCCGAGGTAACCAATGCAAGTGCTGATGAGTATGAACAGGTCATTCAGACTGCAGCAGAAGCTTTCGAGGTATGGAAAACATGGCCTGCACCACGCAGGGGAGAGGTGGTAAGACAAATTGGATTGGCCCTCAGGGAAACAAAGGAGGACCTGGGTTTCCTGGTTAGCCTGGAGATGGGAAAAATCTACCAGGAAGGGCTCGGGGAGGTACAGGAAATGATAGATATATGTGATTTTGCAGTGGGACAGGCGAGGCAATTATATGGATTTACTATGCAGTCAGAAAGGCCGCAACACCGGATGTATGATCAGTATCATCCATTGGGTATAGTTGGAGTGGTTTCAGCATTTAACTTTCCGGTAGCTGTTTGGGCATGGAACACCATGATTGCTGCGGTTGCAGGTGACACAGTAGTTTGGAAACCAAGTTCAAAAACACCTCTTACAGCCATTGCAACTCAAAATATCATTCGTAAGGTTCTTAAAGAGAATGCTGTCCCGGAAGGCGTTTTTAACCTGGTGGTGGCCAGGTCTTCTGTCATGGGTGACAACTTCGCAGCAGACCCAAGGATCCCACTGTTATCAGTGACCGGTTCGACAGCAGTTGGCAAAAGGATTTCGGCTATTTGCGGGAAACGTCTTGGCGGGACCATCATGGAATTGGGAGGAAACAATGCGATTATAATATCTAATCATGCTGACCTTGATATAGCGATTCCAGCGATCGTGTTTGGTGCAGTGGGTACAACCGGACAAAGATGTACTTCAACACGCAGGTTAATCATCCATGAGGATATATATGAGAATGTACGTGACAGATTGATCAGGGCATATGAACAGGTAGCTCAAAAAATCGGAAATCCACTTGATGAGGGGATTCTTGTTGGCCCTATGGTTGATTCTGGCGCTACCTTACTTTTCATGGAAGCCTTAGGAAGGGTCAAGGATGCAGGGGGAAGGATACTTTTTGGAGGTGAGATCCTAAAGGGAAAAGAATACCTGACTGATACTTATGTTGTTCCGGCCCTTGCCGAGGCAGAGAATCATTGGAATATTGTTCAGGAAGAAACTTTTGCCCCCTTGCTGTACCTCATTAAGTACAAAAACATCGAGGAAGCCATTGCCCTGAATAACGGGGTACCTCAGGGACTTTCATCCTCGATATTTACCCTCAATATGAGAGAAGCTGAGCTTTTCCTTTCTGCTGTTGGATCTGATTGTGGGATCGCCAATGTGAATATTGGCACCTCCGGAGCAGAGATCGGCGGAGCATTCGGTGGTGAAAAGGATACAGGTGGAGGCCGTGAGTCGGGATCTGATGCCTGGAAAGCTTACATGAGGCGGCAAACAAATACCATTAATTATTCAATGGAATTACCGCTGGCACAGGGCATTAAATTTAATCTGGATTAGTGGATTGACCAATTGGAAACCAGGCCAAAACCGGAGAACTTGACAAGAAAGCTGTATTTGTGATGTTCAAATGACCTTTGAAAACACCTTCGGCTTCACAAGGGTTTTGACTGTTTCAATGATTCCTTCAATATCATATCCACATTCCTTGTAGAGTTCCTGCTGTGTTCCATGGTCTACAAAACGGTCAGGTACACCCAGTCGTTTGACACGGGAAGTATATCCATGATCGCACATGAATTCCAGAACGGCGCTGCCAAAACCTCCGCTGATGACACCGTCCTCCACAGTAATTACCTGCTTAAATTGTTTGAATATTTTGTGAAGCAATTCTTCATCCAGGGGTTTGACAAACCTCATATCATAATGTGCTGCGCTGATATGTTCCTCTTCCAGTTTATCGATAGCGTCAATAACGAAGTTTCCTATATGTCCTATGGAAAGAATGGCTATGTCTGTGCCTTTACGTAAAATCCTGCCTTTACCAACATGAATTTCCTTAAACGGTTTCTTCCAATCAAGCTGAACACCCCTCCCCCTGGGATAACGGATGGAAAACGGCCCATGGTTCTTACGCTGGGCAGTATACATCAGGTTTCGTAAATCTTCCTCATTCAAGGGAGCAGAAACGATCATATTGGGTACGGTCCGCATAAATGCCAGGTCAAAGACCCCATGATGGGTAGCCCCATCATCACCTACCAGTCCCCCACGATCAAGGCAGAAAACAACCGGTAGCTTCTGGATAGCGACATCATGGATAACCTGGTCATATGACCTTTGCATAAAGGAGGAATAGATATTACAGAAAGGGACCATACCCTCGATAGCAAGTCCGGCTGAGAATGTAACCGCATGCTGTTCAGCAATGCCAACGTCATAGGTCCTTTCCGGAATTTCTTCCATCATGATCTTCAGGGATGAACCCGTTGGCATAGCCGGGGTGATCCCAATGATTCTCTCATTTTTCCGGGCAAGTTCAAGCAGGGTATGACCGAAAACATCCTGGTAACGAGGGGGGCGTTTGGTCTCATGAGAAACCAGGAATTGTCCCGTCTTTTTATCGAACCTTCCAGGTGAATGAAAAGCGGTTTGGTTCTGTTCCGCCTGGGGAAATCCTTTTCCTTTCTGGGTTTTTACATGCAGCAGTTTGGGTCCCTGGATGTGCTTCATATCCTTCAGGATACCTGTAAGGTGGAGGATGTCATGTCCGTCAACTGGTCCAAAATACCTGAAATTCAAGGACTCAAATAAATTGCTCTGCTTGAGTAACATGGATTTTACCCCATGCTCAATCCGTTGCGCATATCGCTGTGCATTTGGACCTAATTTACTGAGAGCCCCCAGTAAATCCCAGATATCCTTCCGCAGGCGATTATAAGTCTTGGAAGTGGTTATATCGATCAGGTATTCCTTGATGGCCCCCACATTCGGATCTATGGCAATGTTGTTGTCGTTCAATATGACCAGGAGGTTGGAATTCTCACTTCCGGCATTATTCAATCCCTCTAAAGCCAATCCACCTGTTAGGGATCCATCCCCGATAACAGCAACGACCTGCCTGTCCTCATATTTCAGATGCTGGGAAGCAAGTGCAATACCCAGTGCAGCGGATATTGAAGTAGAGGCATGGCCGACACCAAAGGCATCATACCGACTCTCAGTCGGTCTGGGAAATCCACTGATACCCTTGTATTTACGATTGGTATGAAAGATTCCCTTACGCCCTGTTAAGATCTTGTGTCCATAAGCCTGGTGACCGACATCCCAGATGATCCTGTCCTCAGGTGTGTTGAAAACATGGTGTAGGGCAACAGTAAGTTCAACCACGCCCAGGCTGGCGCCAAAATGACCAGGGTTGGATGAAACGATATCAATGATAAACTCCCTGAGTTCTCTGGATAATTGTATTAAATCATCAGGACCCAGTTTTTTCAGGTCTGCCGGAGAATTGATATTGTCTAGTATGGAAAACTCTTTGTCTGACAAAGCACAATGATTGGAGTACAAAGATACATTTTAATCACTAAAAGCTCATATCTTAAGGGTTAAAACCTTGTTGAGGAATGAACCCGTAATGACATCCTCTCAATCGAGTGAATCATTCGATTTCATTGCTTATGGTTAATAACTTCTGTAAAAGCCCATTTAGTCTGAGACAATTAATTTTTAAATTGGCAGGTTAAGGGTATAATGATTGAAATCAATGCGAGAAAAACAAAATTTTATTATTGCAGGCCTTATTTTTTTGATTTTTGCATCCTCCTGTGTGACAACAAAGAATTACAAGGAAATGGAAGATCAAAAAAACCAGTTAAATGGTGAACGAAATCAACTGTTTGCTGAGAATGAGCAATTAACAGTCGATAATGCTGAAATGCAGGCCCAGCTGGAATCTATGGAATCAGAAGTGGCAGATATAGAGGCCTGGAAAGCAGAAATCCAGGAGGATTACGATTTGCTGAAAGCCAGCTATGATGAGCTGGACAGGAGGTATGGTGATCTAAGGGATTCACAGGATGCCCTCCTGAAAGGGCATACACGTGAAACCAAACGACTGCTCACACAATTGCAGAAAACTCAGGAAGATTTACTGGTAAAAGAAGATCTGCTTAAAGAGCTGGAGGAAAGTGCCACACAGAAAATGTATGACGCTGAAAGGCTAAGGGCCCAGCTCGAAGAACGTAATCAGCGGCTGGTGGAGCTGGAGCAGATACTGAACGCCAAGGAGGCCCAGATGAATTCTCTCAGGGATGCCATCTCGACTGCATTGTATGGTTTCGAAAAAGAGGGACTTTCTGTTTATATCAAGGATGGGATGGTGTATGTCTCCATGGATGAAAAGCTACTGTTCCAAACCGGCAGTATCCAGGTTGATCCCAGGGGCGTGCAGGCACTGAAAACACTGGCCGGGGTTCTGGAAGACAATCCGGATATCAAGATCACTGTCGAAGGCCATACTGATGATGTGCCTGTCAGGACGAATGCTTCTTATGCAGACAACTGGGACCTCAGTGTGAAGCGAGCAACTTCAATTGTAAGGATATTGCTGGATAATTCTTCCATTGATCCCATCAGGCTGGTGGCATCGGGACGAGGAGAGTTTTTGCCTGTAGATCCTGCTGGAACATCTGCTTCCAGGCAAAAAAACAGGCGGACGGAAATAATCCTGACTCCCCGCCTGGATGAACTATACCAGCTCCTGGAATAACAGGGATGAACCAATGATATTTTATGATTTCCTGAACCGGATCAGCTCTTTGTCTATCCGAAAGGTCCTGAACATTGCCCTGGTCTATTTATCCTATTTTCTATCCATGCTCTTGAGGAAGCCCCTTGTATGGGGGAAGCCCTTTTTTATAAGTCTGGAACCGACAGCTATTTGTAACCTGGCATGTCCGCAATGTCCAACCGGAGTAGGTGCTGTTAAGCGAAGTAAAAGTTATCTGGATCAGGAAACCTTCCAAAACATCGTGGATGAAACAGCCAGGACGACCGCTATTCTCAGCCTTTATCATCAGGGAGAGCCACTCCTGCACAGGTTTTTTGCAGATATGGTAAAATATGCAACAGAACGTAAGATTTATACCATGACCTCGACAAACGGGCAATTGCTTACAGAGGAAGTATGCATGAGACTTCTGGAAGCCGGACTGGATCGTATCATTATTTCCCTGGATGGCACTGATCAGGAATCCTACAGTAAATACCGTAAGGGAGGTGATTTAGAAAAGGTTATGGCAGGTATCAGGTTGCTGTCTGAGGCAAGGCAAACAAAAAGGAAACCTTATATTGTCATCCAGTTCCTGGTTTTCAGACATAACGAGTATCAGGTATCCGAGATAACAAAGCTTGGCAAAAGGTTGGGTGCTGATCAGGTCATGATTAAATCATCACAGATCGAGTATCCTGAATCTATACAAGAATGGATGCCAGTTCACAAAAAGTACCGGAGATACAAGAGGAATAGCCAGGGGGATTGGATATTAAAAGGAAAGTTGAAAAACCGCTGCCGGCGCCTGTGGCACACAACAGTTATTACTGCTGATGGACTAATTGTGCCTTGCTGCTTTGATAAACTGGCGCAATATCCTATGGGTACCATTGGTAAAGAATCTTTCGGTCAGATCTGGAAAAACCGGGAATACAATGATTTCAGAAGAAGGGTTCTTTTCAATCGAAAAGGAATCGGGATATGTAATAATTGTACTGAGGGGATAGGCAGGATCTATCAATGATACCAAGGTATCAAACGGTCATGATGTCTTTCTCCTTGGCTAGAATGATATTATCCACTTTCTCAATATACTCATCAGTAAGTTTCTGGACTTCAGTCTCACCGTTTTTTTCTTCATCCTCAGGTAATCCATCCTTTTGCAGTTGTTTTAACTCATCATTGGATTCCCTGCGTACGTTACGGACCCCTACTTTGGTATCTTCCCCTTCATGCTTCACCTGTCTGACCAGGTCTTTTCTTCGTTCCTCAGTGAGAGGAGGGATATTCAATCGGATAATTTCACCATTATTTTCGGGTGTAACACCTATATTTGCTTGCATGATCGCTTTTTCAATTGGGGCAATCATACTTTTCTCCCAGGGTTGGATAGCTACGGTTTTTACATCAGGTGTCCCAATATTTGAAACCTGGGAAAGCGGTGTCATAACACCATAATATTCTACCATGATGCCATCCACAATCCGCGGAGTGGCTTTGCCGGCACGAATTTTACCAAGCTCATTTTCCAGGTGCTGTATGGATTTATCCATTTTAGCACTTGTATCATCAAGAACCATTTGTACCAATTCATCCATGGCTGTTGATTTTAACGTTTAACAGATCTATAAATATATTCAAATTTTAACTAAAGTACCAAGCTTTTCCCCTTGAATAATCCGTTTCAGATTCCCTATCTCATTCATATTAAACACGATAATGGGTAATTGATTCTCCCTGCACATGGTAAAAGCTGTTTGATCCATAACCTTCAGATCCTTGCGGATAACCTCTTCAAAACTTATCTCATCATACCTGGTAGCGGCAGGGTCTTTTTCGGGATCAGCAGTATATACACCATCCACCCGGGTCCCCTTCAACAAGGCATCAGCTTCCATTTCTACGGCACGCAAGGAAGCTGCCGTATCAGTTGTAAAATATGGGTTGCCTGTGCCAAATGTGAAAATCGCAATTGATCCCTTGCCAAGGGCTTCCACTACATGTGGTTTGCTGAACCTGATGCCAACCGGCTCCATCTCAATGGCTGTAAACATTATTGCATTGGCACCAATACTTTCCAGACCGGATTGAATGGCCAGCCCATTGATCACAGTGGCTAGCATTCCCATGTAATCTCCCTTTACCCTGTCAAATCCTTCCTGTGTACCTGACAGGCCCCTGAAAATATTACCACCCCCGATAACAATTCCAACCTCCACGCCCATGTTGGCAATTTCCATAATTTGTTCCACATATTCTTTCAACCTAAGCGGATCTATTCCATGACCTGCCTCCCCGGCCAGTGATTCTCCACTAAGTTTCAACAGGATTCGTTTGTACTTCGGCATTTTATGAAATTAAGAAATCCAAAGATAAGTATTTTACGAAATTATCTCAGGATTGTTTAAATCAAGAAAATCAGAAATGACACAATATAAGGCTTGTTATCTAACACCCCATCCAAATAAAAAAACCGCATCAAATTTTATGATGCGGCTCTCTAATATATGTCTTTTACTCCAGGTAAACTAATTCTTTAAACCAAACCTGACAAATCCTGTGACTGTCAGACCTTTGTCAACCTCTTGTAAGTACTGTTTTACTGACTTTTTATTCTCCTTGACAAAATCCTGGTTCAGCAGTGTATTTTCCTTGAAGAACTTATTCAGTTTACCCATGGCAATCTTCTCAAGGATTTCTTCAGGCTTTCCTTCTTTTCTGGCCTGCTCCTTACCGATTTCAACTTCCTTGTCCTGGACATCCTGTGGTACTTCATCCTTATCAACTGCTACCGGGCTCATGGCAGCAACCTGCATGGCGACATCTTTTCCTACCTGCTCGTTAGCAACAGCCTGGTTCAATCCGATAATGCTGGCGAGTTTATTTCCGGGGTGAATATAAGCAGTTACCTGGGCAGCATCTAATCTTGTCATAGTAACTGAGTTGAAGCTTTTCCCCTATTACACCAACCTGTTCGGTTACTGCATCTGAAACTGTTTTACCGCTTAGAGAAAGTGAATTAAGTTCTTCAAGATTCGCTGGTTGATTTTCAATTGCCAGATCAAGGATACTTGCAGCGAAATTGATAAAATCATCGTTTTTGGCTACAAAGTCTGTTTCACAGTTCAATACGATGATAAATCCTTTTGTACGGTCTCCTGATGTTTTGGCAAGTACAACACCTTCAGTAGCCTCTCTGTCTGCACGTTTATTGGCAACAGCCTGTCCTTTTTTGCGGATGATCTCGGTGGCTTTGTCAAAATCCCCATTAGCTTCCTGAAGGGCTTTTTTACAATCCATCATTCCTGCTCCGGTCATTTTTCTGAGTTTTGCAACATCAGCAGCTTTAATCTCAGCCATGTTCTAGATATTTTTTTGTTATTACTAGCTTGATTATTTATTCCTTGTCCTCTACAGGTTTTGTCGCCTTATTCCCAGGAGCTTCAGCCTTATCCTTGATGCGTTCCCGTGGCGCCTTCTCATCTTTTGCAATCACTGGACTTTCTTCACTGACTTTTTCCATTTCAGCTTGAATGGCTGCTTCTTTCTCTGCCTGTTCCTTATTGGCGGCTTCTTTTTCTCTTTCCATTTTACGTTCGTTCAGTCCTTCCTCGATGGACTCACAGATTGCATTTACGATCAGAGAGATTGATTTTGAAGCATCATCATTTGCAGGTATCGGAAATTCTACCTGGTTTGGATCTGAATTGGTATCAACCATTGCAAAAACCGGAATATTCAACCTTGCTGCTTCTCTGACTGCGATATTTTCTTTGGATATATCGACAATAAATAAGGCTGCAGGCAGACGGGTAAGATCAGCTATACTGCCAAGGTTTTTTTCAAGTTTGGCACGTTGTCTTGTGATCTGAAGCTTTTCTCTTTTGGACAGGGTTGCCAAGGTTCCATCGGTGGCCATGTTATCAATAGCAGACATCTTTTTAACCGCTTTGCGTATGGTTGGAAAGTTAGTCAGCATGCCTCCTGGCCACCGTTCTGTTACGTAAGGCATGTTTATCTTATTCACCCGCTCGGCTACAATATCTTTTGCCTGCTTCTTTGTAGCAACGAACAGGATCTTCCTGCCTGATTTGGCAATTTGCCTGAGCGCTGCTGAAGCATCTTCCAGTTTATCTGCAGTTTTCTGAAGATCAATAATATGTATCCCGTTTCGCTCCATGAAAATATAGGGAGCCATATGTGGGATTCCACTTCCTTTTAAGGTGCCCGAAATGCACACCTGCATCTAATAATTCCTGAAAACTAGTCTTTGACATTTTGTATGGATTAATTGTTTACATTCATTTTGTCAACCGGTAAGTAGTCCTAAGTACCAGGAATCTCACCGGTTTAGATACTAAACAAAGCAATAGGCTAGCGCTTGGAGAATTGGAATCTCTTGCGGGCCTTCGGCTGACCTGGTTTCTTCCTTTCTACTTCACGTGGATCCCTTGTCAGCAATCCGTTGGATTTTAACACCGGTTTCATTTCCGGATCAATTTTGATCAGAGCCCTGGCAATAGCCAGTCTGAGGGCTTCAGCCTGCCCTTTGAAACCACCACCATCAAGGTTTACCTTGATATCATATTTGCCTTCAACTTCGGTAATTTTGATGGGTTGTTCAACAACGTATTGTAATCTTTCCTCTGGAAAGTATTCTTTATAATCTTTGTGGTTTATCGTGATTTGTCCTTTCCCCTCGTTCACATAAATCCGTGCAACAGCGGCTTTCCGTCTTCCTACTGTATTGATGGCCTCCATAATCCTTATTTAATATCGTTTAAATTAATTTCTTTTGGCTGCTGTGCTTCATGTGTATGATCAGGACCTGCAAAAACATGAAGGTTCCTGAAAAGATCACTTCCAAGCCTGTTTTTCGGCAACATGCCTTTGACAGCTTTTTCAACTACTGAACCAGGCTTTTTTGCGAGTAGTTTTTCAGGAGTATCAATCACCTGTCCACCGGGGTAACCAGTGTGCCTGAAATATCTTTTATCGGTCATTTTCTTGCCGGTAAGCTTAACCTTCTCAGCATTAATGATGATGACATTGTCCCCGCAATCAACATGTGGAGTAAAACTTGGCTTATGTTTACCCCTCAGGATCTTGGCTACTTTTGAAGCCATTCTTCCGAGTATTTCTCCTTCTGCATTGACGAGTACCCATTGCTTTTTTACCGTTTCCTTATTAGCCGATTTTGTTTTATAGCTCAGCGTGTCCACTTTATTCGATTTATTAGTCTGTTAATGAATACACAACCCTGAAATTGTGGTTCGCAAAAATACAAATCTTTTCGTTAATACAACAATAATCCAGTCAATTTATTTTGCCTATTCATAAGAGACTTTATCCCAGAAAGTTAATAAGGTTTTAATACACAATGATAGTGATTATTAAAAAGGATTGAAATAATTAATTTTAACTTGCATTTACAACCTCTGCCTGCATGGCTTATGTTCGGAAAGGAAGTTCATTCGAAAATATATTTTATTGGTCTTGCCTGCCTTGCTGCCAGCCTGCCCCTCTCTGTTTTCACGACGAGTGTTTTTGAGATCATACTGGCAGCCAATTGGTTGCTGGAGGGAGATTTTAAAAGCAAATGGTGGAAACTCCGGATGCGAAAGAGTTTATGGTTCATCCTATCCATATACCTGGTATTCCTGGCTGGTCTTGTTTTCACCAATGATTTCGCTTATGCTTTACATGATTTGCGGATTAAGCTTCCCATATTCTTGCTGGCATTGATAATGGGACTTTCTGAACCAATCACTTCAAAGCAGTTTAAGTGGGTTCTACTGTTTTTAGTGGGAGGTGTCTTTGCCGGTTCTGTGTCCAGTATGGCTGTATTGACAGGAATCATTGATTACACCTATTCTGACGCAAGGGAAATTTCCCTGTTCGTTGACCATATAAGGTTTTCTTTGCTGATAGACCTGGCCATATTTTTCCTTTTCTATTTGATCCTGAACCCGGGTACGACTAATTCTGTCAGGGAACGGTCTTTCTATACCCTGCTTCTCTGCTGGCTGATCGTCTTTTTGTTTATCCTGCAAGCCATCACCGGGATTGTAATATTCCTGGTGGTAGGAATTATTTTATTCTGGGTATATTTTCATAAGGTTTCCACAGTAGTCTTAAGATGGACACTGGCTGTTTTTATGATCGCTGGAATACTGATTGGCCTGTCCATTTTGGCCAGGTCCATAAACCGGTTTTATAAGGTTGAAAAAATCGATCGTGAGAACATTGAGCAGACCACCATTAACGGCAATCCATATAAACATGATTTTTCACAGGATTATATTGAGAACGGGCACTATATATGGTTGTACCTCTGCGAACCGGAATTAAGGAAAGAATGGAACCTGGTCAGCAAGATCGATTATGATAGCCAGGATAGTCTTGGGAACGAGATCAAGTATGTCATTATCAGGTATCTTACATCCAAGGGATTAAGAAAGGATTCAGCAGGAATGGCTGAACTTGGTCCTGCAGATATCTTGTTAATTGAACAGGGAAAAGCAAATTACCTGCATGGCAAAAAATTCAGCCTGTATAATAAAATGTACTTGATACTCTGGCAGATAGATGTTTTCAGAAAAAATGGGAATCCATCCGGACATTCGATCACCCAGCGTATCCTTTACCTGAAAGCAGCATTGGATATAATAGGAGATAATTTCTGGCATGGAGTTGGTACAGGTGATGTTAAGGATTCTTACTCAGCATATTATCAGGATATTGACAGTCCATTGTCAGAACGATGGAGGTTACGTGCCCACAACCAGTTGTTGACCTTCATGCTTACTTATGGCATCATCGGTTTTATCTGGATACTCGTCGGTTTCCTGTACCCGGTATACCTGGAACGGAAATGGAATGATTATTTTATGGTCGTATTCATGCTGGTGGGGTTTTTCTCCATGCTGAATGAAGATACCCTGGAGACCCATACGGGTGTTTCTTTTTTCGCATTTTTTTATTCGTTGTTCCTTTTTACAAGGCTGAAACTTAAACCAGATTCATCAGAACATGGAAAACCGGACAAATAGAGAATTCATGCGAATGGCTATACGCATGTCCGTTGATAATGTTGAAAGGGGAGGAGGGCCATTTGCTGCCCTTGTAGTGAGGGATGGTGAGCTTGTGTCAACCGGGATCAACAGTGTTGCAGAAGACAATGATCCTACAGCACATGCAGAGATAAATGCCATTCGATTAGCCACGCGTAAGCTCGGACGGTTTAAGCTGAATGATTGTATTTTATTCACCACCTGTGAACCTTGTCCCATGTGCCTTGGAGCCGTCTACTGGGCTGGTATTCGCACAATTTTTTACGGCAACTCCAGAGAAGATGCCAGCAAATATGGTTTTGATGATTCGTTTATATATGAACAAATCGATATGGCACTGGATAAAAGACAGGTCAGGTTCAACAGGATGCTGGGCGAGGAAGCCATAAAGGCATTTAATTATTGGGATCAGAAAAGCGATAAGATCCAATACTGAGATATACTTCGAAATTTATGAAGCTGGGGCAGGATTTTTTCAGCAGGGATGTACTGGATGTGGCCCCTGAATTGCTTGGGAAATTACTCGTGCGCAGTTTTGATGACGGGAAGTTATTCACAAGTCAGATTACAGAAGTGGAAGCTTATCGGGGACAGGAAGACCAGGCATGCCATGCGAGCAAAGGAAGGACCTCCAGAACCGAGATCATGTATCATCCCGGAGGTTATGTATATGTATATCTGATATACGGGATGTACTGGATGCTGAATTTTGTCACAGGAGACAGGGATGAACCACAAGCTGTTTTAATCAGGGGATTGGAGGCTATTTCAGGACCCGGACGGATTACCCGAAGGCTTGAGATCGGTTCAGACTTTTACGGTGAGAACCTGGCTGGTTCAGAACGATTATGGATTGAGGATGCCGGTCAGCAGGTTGATATGCAAACCGGTCCCAGGATAGGCATAGCCTATGCCGGGGAACCCTGGAAAACACTTCCCTGGAGGTATGTCGCAAACCGTTAAATTTTATTAAAATCCGGACTTGTTTGCATAAAATTCCTTTTATTTGTGCTGATTTTTAATATCCTACGAAATATTTGTCTATGAATGACTTCAGGCGGACCAACATCATCACTGGCTGGATCGTTTTCCTCCTTTCATCAATTGTTTACCTGTTAACCATTGAGCCTTCTGCAAGTTTCTGGGATTGCGGTGAATTCATTGCTTCTTCCTATAAACTGGAAGTCGGACATCCACCAGGGGCACCTTTTTTCATGCTGGTCTCGAATTTTTTCTCCGTGTTTGCCAGCGATGTTTCCCAAGTTGCCAAGTGGATCAATATTATGTCTGCCCTGGCCAGTGCCCTGACCATTGCCTTTCTATTCTGGACGATCACCCATCTGGCAAGGAAAATAATAGGCAAGGGAAATGATCTTTCTATTCCTGAACTGGTTTCCATCATCGGTGCAGGAGTGGTAGGTTCCCTGACCTATACTTTCTCCGATACCTTTTGGTTTTCAGCAGTTGAAGCTGAAGTATATGCTTCCTCAAGCCTTTTTACCGCCGTGGTATTCTGGGCCATCCTGAAATGGGAAAATATAGCTGATGAGAAACATGCAAACCGATGGATTATACTTATAGCCTATCTGATGGGATTATCGATCGGTGTACATTTATTGAATCTGCTTGCCATTCCAGCCATTGTTTTCGTTTACTATTTCAGAAAATATGAACCTACACGCAGGGGAGTATTCTACAGCCTGGGAATTTCTGTTCTGCTGCTGGCGGTTTTACTCTACCTGATCATTCCCGGCGTTGTTAAAGTGGCTTCTGTATTTGAACTCATCGCTGTTAATGGCCTGGGCCTTTTCTATAATGCGGGACTGGTTTTATTTATCATTACGGCTCTGGGCGTAATTACCTGGCTCATTTTTTACAGCCACAAAACACGAAAGGTTCTCCTGAACACCATCCTGGTATCATTTACCGTCATCCTGATCGGATATTTTTCTTACGGTCTGATACTTATCCGTTCTGCTGCCAATCCCCCGATGGAGCAAAATGATCCGGAAACCGTCTTTTCACTATTGTATTACCTGAACAGGGAACAATATGGGTCAAATCCCATATTCCATGGACATTATTACAATGCTCCCATCAAAGAAGCAAAGGAGGGGAAGAAGATCTATTCGAAGATTGATGGCCAATATGAAGTTACCCATAGGCGGCAGAAATTAGTTTATGATGAGCGTTTTCTAACGATTTTCCCACGTATGTGGAGTAATGATCCGGATCATGTTGAGGCCTACCAGAAATGGGGGAGAATTGAAGGCACACCTGTCAATGTAACCAACCGTAATGGCGAGGCACAAGTGCTGCGGAAACCTACTTTAGGAGAGAACTTCCGCTTTTTTTTCCGCTACCAGGTAGGTCATATGTACCTGCGGTATTTTATGTGGAATTTTTCAGGTCGCCAGAATGATCTTCAGGGACATGGAGAGGTTCATAAAGGGAACTGGTACAGTGGGATCGGATTTATTGATGAAGCGAGGCTGGGACCCCAGGATGAACTGCCGCCATTCCTGAAGGATAATGCTGCCAGGAACAGGTATTTTATGTTGCCATTCCTACTCGGGATTACCGGAATTGTTTTCCATTACCTCAGACAAAGGAAGGATTTTTGGGTGGTTGTGCTTTTGTTTGTTATGACGGGACTGGCTATTGTTGTTTACCTGAACCAATATCCTTTCCAGCCAAGGGAAAGGGATTATGCATATGCAGGCTCTTTTTATGCCTTCGCCATCTGGATTGGATTGGGGGTGATGGCCATTTCAGAATATATCAGGAAGAAACTTCCCGGCATTGCCGGTCCGTCAATAGCAACACTTGCCTGCCTTTTCCTGGTACCAGGTATACTTGCCAAAGAGAACTGGGATGATCACGACCGTTCCGGGAGGACCGCGGCCAGGGATTTTGCAACGAACTACCTGAACTCGTGTCAGCCCAATGCCATCTTATTCACCAATGGCGACAATGATACCTTTCCCCTATGGTATGTGCAGGAAGTGGAAGGTATCCGGACGGATGTCAGGGTTGTGAACCTGAGCTACCTGGGGGCGGACTGGTATATTGAACAGGTTGCAAGGAAGGCCTATGAGGCCGATGCAGTGCCATTTAGCATGTCAAAGGATCTGTACAGGACAGGGAGACGTGATTATGTTTACCTGGTGGAACAAATTAAAGTTCACGTGGACCTTGGGGAAGCCATGGAATTCATTAAGAGTGAGGATAAACGGACCAAGACCCTTGGGAATTACCCAGACCGCATAGACTACATTCCTTCTAAGAAATTCAAAATTCCTATTGATTCCACACATATCCTGAATACAGGCACTGTCAGGCAGGAGATGACAGATAGAATTGTACCTGAGATGCGCTGGCAAATAAACAAGGAGAATCTTTTCAAAAATGAACTAATGGTTCTGGACCTGATTGACAATAATAACTGGAAACGCCCCGTTTATTATTCAGTAACCGTTGATAGGAATCTTTACCTGAATTTACACGAATATTTTCAGTTAGAGGGACTGGCTTACAGGATCGTACCCATACATCAACCTGAAGTCAGAGGACAGCTGGGCAGCATTGATACTGAATTGATGTTTGATAATATGGTGAACAAATTCAGATGGGGCGGTGTTAATGATTCAACCGTTTACCTTGATGAGAATATTCGGCGAATGATGATGAATTTCAGAAATAACTTTGGCCGGCTGGCGAATGAGCTGATTGCACAGGGTGACACAACCAGGGCCAGAATGACCCTGGAAAGATGTATGGAGATTATGCCAAATGAGAGGATCCCGTTCAATTACTTCATGGTACCCGTTATTGATGCTTATTATAAAATTGGGGAAACTGGGTTGGCAAATTCTTATTTGCTGACATTATCAGACCTGGCAGAGGAAGAGCTCAGGTATTTTCTTTCCCTGAAGAAGGAGCATGCAGGGGATCTGGACTATGACAAACAGATACGCATGCATATTTTACAGGAACTAATAAGGCTGGTGATAGAAAACCAGCAGGAAGAATTAATTGAACGTCAGCAACAAATATTTCAAAATCTCGTAGTACTATATCAATCTAATGCTTAATTTCGTGCCATCATGTTGTTTGTGAAGACACCGGTTCTAATAATGAAGCTCTTTCCTGAGCTGATCTGGCATTTCTCTCGCAGGGAAAACCCCCAGGAGAACCAGATTTACCTTACCTTTGATGATGGTCCGACACCCGAAATAACCCCTTGGGTTCTTGATAATCTTCGGGAATATGATGCAAAAGGAACTTTTTTCTGCTTAGGGCGCAATGTTGACCGCTACCCGGATATATACCAGCAGATCCTAGAGGAAGGACACGCAGTTGGGAACCATACATACAGTCATCTGAAAGGGTCACATACCAGCAATTCAGAATATATAGATGATATTAAGCTGGCAGGAACGGATATCGATAGCAAGCTGTTCCGGCCCCCCTATGGGCGTTTTAGAAAGTCACAGATCAGGGAGATCCGGAAAGACTACCAGATCGTAATGTGGGATATTCTAAGCGGTGACTATGACCAGAAAATCAATCCTGAGAAATGTTATACAAATATTGAGGAGAATGTCCGTCCGGGTTCCATCGTTGTATTTCATGATTCTATGAAAGCCAGGGATAATCTCTATCATGCCCTGCCGGCAATGCTCGAGAAATATAGTAAAGAGTACCGATTCCTGCCTATTCCTGAGTCTGCCTGACGCTTCAGGATTTTCCAAACGATATTATGCCTCACTTCCTTATGAGATCCTCAAAAAGGTCTTCATACCGTTTAATGATATCTACCCATTGATAGTTGGTCCTGATCTTTTCCTGGTTATTACTGATCATTTCCTTTGATAATGGAAATGTATTTTCCATTTCCCGCAATAATAGCGTTAGCTCCTCCTGGGACTTAAAATACAGGGAGTCTTCTTCGAGGATGTAACGGTTAAACGGATTATCATGGGCGATGATCATTGCACCAGCTGCCATGGCTTCCAGCAAGGAAGGATTTGTACCGCCTACGGAATGTCCCTGGATGAGGGCTGTCGAAAAGTGGCGAAGATTATCCAGGGATTCTTCATGGTAAATTCCTCCTGCAAAGATGATCTGCTTACTTTTACTGAACTCGCGCTGGAGCTGTCTTCCATATTTTCCCCTGTATTCACCTACCACGATCAGCGGATCATCCAGTTCTGCCGCCAGGTAGCCCTGGATGATATGCCTGATGTTGTTTTCTGGTTCCATACGGGCAATCACCAGGTAATAGTGACCAGCCACCAGTTCGAATGCCTCCAATACTGTCCTATCACCTGCTCCAATTATATCCGCACCATACGGGATATAAACAGGCTGCAGGCCATAGTTCATAGCATAAAACTTTAGTATTTCAGGGTGGTCACAGACCAGGGCATCTGAATACCGGATGGTTTTTACGATAGATTTTCTGATGATCCTCCGGGTCTGTTTGCTCCATTTTACCCTTTTCCATTCCTGCCCATCCATTTGGGTTACAAGCCTGGTTTTATTCAGGTTCAGGAATGGGTAGCTTGGTGCCGCACTGGCAAACCCGCATTCCAGAACCACATCTGCCTGATGCTGGATAGCATTCCTCAGACAAATAAAATCATAAAGATAATTGGCCGAGGAACCCATCAGTCTTTCTGGTGATGGTTTTGATACTATCCTGACGCCATGGTATTCCCGTTCCCTGTATTGGTGAGATTGAGTATTATATACCCACACATCATGGCCCTTTGCTGCAAGCCCCAAAGACAGTTTCTGGGCAAATTGTTCAAACCCCCCATATCTGTTAGGTATCCCCCTGGTACCTGTGATCGCAATCTTCATTTGACGAAGATAGAAAAAAGCCTATTGAGTTTCAGCCGAATTAGTTTTACTAAATTTGTTGAAGCCGAATTCTGTTGAAAGAAGAAAATAAAAAATATCGCCTTTTATTAGTAGTTCCATATACCCTGCCCGATTATTCGGGCAGCGGGATCAATGCATTTCAGTTTGCGCGTTTTCTGAGAAGGAAGGGGGAAAGGACTACCCTGTTGACATTCAACCGCAATCTTAAGCTGAAAGCGAAGGAGATCATCGATGAGGTACCCATCAGACGAATAGCTTACTTCAACAGGAATATGTTATTAAAGATCCTGTCTATGTTTTTCATTTTTCCGGTATACCTGTTGAATATTATCAGGCATGATATTATCCTGATCTACGGGGCACATGTCATTGGTTACCAAATATTGATTGTATTTGGAAGGGTTTTCAGGAAAAAGGTTCTACTACAATCGTTGCTGCTGGGAGCTGACGATGTAGAAACAATTCTGGATTCAAAATCTCTGATTTTACGCTCTATAAATAGGTCAGTTTTTAAGCGAATCAGTCTGTACTTTGCCATTAATCCAGAATTCGCCAGGATATTTCATGAGTACATGCCGATAAATTGTAGAGTACTTGTGAGTCCCCAGGGATTCGATCCAGCATATTTTCATCCGGCCCCTGGGAATGAATATGCTGAAATAAGGAAGAAACGGCATATTGATAGCTCCTGCCTTGTTGTTTTATCTGTCGGATTTGTGATTACCAGAAAAGGCTATAATGAAATATTCGAAGCCCTTGCTGATCTGGATCTGGACTTCAAATATTACATTGTGGGAGAGTATGAATTCGGACCAGGACATTTTCTTTCAAATGAGGCAAGCAGGGCTCAGAAAATTAAGAAATACGGTGAACAATTACTGGGAGATAGACTGCATTTTGAAGGACCCAAAAAGCAGATGCTGGAATATTACCAAATGAGCGATATTGTACTGTTCAATGCTAAACAGGAAGGAACCCCCAATACTCTTCTTGAGACCATGGCATCAGGTAAGCCGGTATTGGCCAGGGAATTGGTGGGATTACGTGATTATATCATTTTCAATAGAAAAAATGGTTTGCTTTTTACCGGAGGAAGTGAAATAAAGACCTTGATCAGAGAATTGAATTTTGATCCGGCTTTGAGAATGGAACTGGCAAGCAGGGCTGCAGACTTTATCAGGCAGGAGGCAGATTTTGGTATTGTATGGCAAAAATTACTTGCGGGATTATACGGCGAACTGGAATTATGACACAGAAAGTCACGATATTATACTTTATTCAATTACCCCCCCCTGTTCATGGAGTGTCTTCAGTCAATGAATTTGTCTACCACAATGCCTTGATTAATGAAAATATTGAGAAGCATTTACTCGAGATCAAATTCTCAGATGATATTTCTGAACTGAGAAGAACAACACTCAGGAAAATACGAAACTTTTTCAGATTAATTCAGCTGCTCAACAAGACACTGAAACAGATAAATCCTGACTATGTCTATTTTTCAATAATGCCCGTGGGAAAGGGATTCTGGCGAGATCTGTTTTTTGTGAGGCAAATCAAAAAAAAAGGGGTCAGACCGATATATCACCTGCATAACAGGGGCATTGAGCGGCGATCTGGTAGTTTTATTTACCGTAAACTCTACCAGTATGTATTTCAGGATTCCATTGTTATTCATTTATCTGAGAACCTCCTGATGCAGGAGATATCACCGCTGAAGATTAAGAATGTCCAGACTGCTGTGATTCCAAACGGAGTGCCTAAGATAGATTTTAAGTCCCGCGAAAAACCAGATTCTCCAACCAGGTTGTTATTTATCTCTAATCTCTTCCCATCAAAAGGAATTTATGAGCTGCTTCATATCATGAAAGAACTTCGTAATCAACAGGTTATTGTCAGGCTCCAGATTGCAGGTACATTCTGGAGAAGGAAATACCAGAAGAAAATGACAGGGATGATCGATAAATATGGATTGAATGAATTAGTATCCCTGGCAGGACCTGTATTTGGAGATGAAAAGTGGAAGGAATATCATGATGCTGATGTATTCATTTTTCCAACACAATTCAAAGAGGAATGTTTTCCCCTGGTTGTACTTGAAGCCATGCAATTTGGATTGCCAATTATTGCAAGCAATATTGGGGCCATTCCGGAGATCATTGAGCATGGGGTAGATGGCTTTCTTTTTCATCCAGAAGACTTGTCCGGATTTGTAAAGGCAATCAGCGAACTTAACGATCAAAATGATAAGTTAAAAAAGATGGGATTGGCTGCCAGGAATAAATATTTGGAGCACTATACTGACGCCCATCTTGAGAAAAATATCAGGGACCTGTATGACAATTATCTTACTTACATACGTTAACCGGTCGGGATCCACTTACCTGGCAAACATGCTCAGTGCTTCTGACAGTGTCTGCGTTTGCCCGGAAGGTGAACGACTGGTAAGCCTCTTTCTGGAATCCCCGGGAAAAGATTTTCAGTTAGATGCAGGTTGGGAATCAAAACTGCTACAAATATTTAATTCAGACAGCAAATTAAGATCCTGGGGGATTCGTGATGATGTTATTACCACTCTTGATGGTGCCAGGAGGAACATCGATGCTTTTGTGGCTGTACTTAAGTATTACCAGCTTAAACAGAAACCCGGGGCAAGCAGCATACTTTTCAAGGCTGAAAGGCTGGTAGATCTGTTTGCAAGCATAGACCAGTACAAAGGAAGCGGGATCGGAATAAAATACCTTTCCCTGATCAGGGATCCCAGGGCTATCTATGCCTCCCAGAAACGTACCCTGATTCCGGGCACCGACGTGAAAATGAGTAAGAATCCGGTTTATACTTCCATCTTCTGGAATCATTTTATGCGAATGAATAAAGTTAACATTAGATTATTGGACATTCATCCAATCTCTTACCAGGACATGATACAGAAAACGGAAGAAACCATTTCAATCCTTGCAAGTTACCTGGAACTTGATTTACAGGGCTTAGTCCCCGGTGAAGGAGACCTGAAAGGTCGCCTACCTTTAGATCACAGGACGATCCATCAATCCATTGACAAACTTCCTGATCCACTGAAAATTGACCAGTGGAAGGAGGAATTGGGACAGGAGGAAGTCAGACTAATAGAACTTAAATGCATGAAGTATCTAATGGTAGGTGGTTATGAGAGAACCTATAGGGGTAAAACCGGACTGGCAATGAAATTCAAATTGGTTTACTTTACGTTAATGTATTACACTAGTCAGATAATGGATATTTTCAGTTTTCAACTGAGAAGGATTCTTTTTAATTCCATATGACAATAATCCAGAGAATATACAGGAAATCGAGGTTTATCTATGCATACCTGAAATCCCTGTTGTTTGGCTGCATGGGGAAAAAGAAGTTTGAGGGGCTGCAATCATTTATCCTGTTTGTTGGCTATCCCAGGAGCGGGCATACATTGGTTGCTGCATTGCTGGATGCCCACCCGGAGATTGTAATGGGCATAGAATGGGGCGTTTTGTCACACCTGCGTCTGGGCTACCGTAGAAATCAGATCCTATATTCCCTGGAGCGCCATTCTAGGTTATTCACACGACGATTGCATAATACATGGACGGGATATAGTTATAAGGTCCAAGGCATGTGGCAGGGGAAATATCAATCGATCAAACTGATCGGTGATAAACTGGCAGGGCAAACTTCATTGATCCTTAAGACTGACCCCACGCTTCTGGACCGGCTTCAACAGGAAGTTGGGTGTGGTGTAAAGGTCATCCATGTGATCAGGAATCCCTATGATACGATCACTACCATGGCCAGAAGATCATTTGAAAAATCAGGTCGTACGGGGGAACTGGATGCGGCTTACCTGGCCCCTTTTATTGACAAGTATTTTGACCGTGTTGCCGAAGTTCAGAAACTGAAGGAATCGGACAGGTTTGAAATGATCGATCTGTATCATGAAGAACTTATCAGTGAAGGCAGTGTCGCGTTTGGACGATTGCTTGGTTTCCTGGAGGTGAGCATCCCGGAGAATTACATATCCAAATGTACTGAGGCGATATATCAACAGCCGCATAAGAGCAGGTTTGAATTTAATTGGACTGAAGACCTGAAATCAAGGGTCATGGAACATATGGGAAAATATGAATTCCTGCAGGGCTATGGATTCGAATCTTAACCATTCTCCGGAATGGGTGCAATCCCAAACGGCCTGATCAAGAATCCGGCTCCTGACCGAAAAGGTTCAATTTGAAATTTGCTGTTTCTCTTAGACCTGATTATATGAAAATGCAATAATTCTTCATTGCTTTTAGTGTCCAGTATCTTTCCATTTTTCCATATTATCTCCCAATCACTGATATTTTGTTTTTCAAACCAAAGGTCCGACCTGACAAGATCTTCATGGAACCACCTGATCTCCCCCGATTCTGATAACTTACTTACAATCGCAGTCATGTCGGGGTACTCAGTATGCTTAAAGGATGGAGTCAGCCGCAGGCGGATTTTTTCCATCATGCTGGTAATGCTTTGATTGATCCATCTGCTCCCTGCAAAAAATGGTGTGGTGGATAGCTTATGGCCGATGAGATTTGATCTCTCGTCAAAGGCATAATGATGGGTGGAGTCCTGAAAAATCTGCCTGTATTTATCTGACTTGCTGTACAGGGTATTGATAGGCGGGGTATTCCTATAAACCGCAAAGTGTCCGGCCATGTAATTTTTTCGAACCGAAATAACATCATGATTTTGTAACAGATCATCTGTGATAAACGATGAAATATTTCCGAAAATCACATCGAGGTCAGCGTATCCCCAGAAATCATTTTCATCGATATAGTCTGAGAAAATAATTCCAAAAGCAGGCCTCAGGTCACAGATCTTGTAAGGATTTTCTATCTCGATCTGAAGATTCAATTTGTTGCTGGCCAGTATATTAAAGTGATGCAGGCTGATGTTTTCGAATCGTATATTAGCTGGTAATTGTTCCGGTTTCTCTCCATCACCGACCAATAACCATTGAATGGATGTATTGTGTGCACAAGCCTCCAGGAAATAATCCAGCCATCCCGGCCATCCGCCAAAAAATGGTATGATGACTATGACCTTCATACAGATCCTCCCATTATGCCTGCGTTGGTAATTGTGAATTGATCCATGCCAGCATTAAACTCCTCAAATGAGAATGATTTTGATAGTTTGGAAAGTATAAAATGGAAGTAGAGAATTTCTTCCTGCTTAAAAGAGCTTACAAGCCGTCCTTTGTCCCAGTTTATGTCCCAATTCTTTATGCCAAGTTTTTTTAACATCAGGTCTGATTGGAATGTTCTTCGCTGAAGTACACGGATACCTTCAGGATCAGCATAATGCTGTACAATGGATGTAAAATCTTTTATTTCCGTACTTCTTCTTTTTCTCAATATTGATTTTATAGGGGCAGGAATCATCCGGGATATTATAGAATGCATGGCCACTTTGTTCATATGCCGTTCTAAATGAGATAACATCCTTGGTTGAGAGACCGGTGCTTTCGGGGTTAAATTTCCTTTTGAGTAGCTGCTCATCAAATCCTGTATAAAATGGATCCTTAAACGCGTTCTTATAGGCCCCTCCTTTCCTGTACAGGGAGATTGCATCCGAACTGTTCCGGATGATACACAAATGCCCACTGATAAACTCATCATGATTTGAGAATATATCATACCTTTCAAGTATCTCATCAGAAAAAAACTGATCAAATTTGCCATAGATTAAGTCAATATCCCCATAACCCCAGAAATCAAAATCTGTCAGATACTCAGCAAATATATCACCGTAGGCAGGTTTCAGATCGCATAATTTGTAGGGATGCCTGATGTCTATTTCTACTCCTGTTTTCCGGCTGGCAAGCTTGTTGAAATCATCCAGGGTGAATTGAAAGAACTGGATATGACCCTTTTTAATATCAGGTATTTTACAATCGGTATAAAAGAACCAATTTACAGATGTATTATACCTGCAACTCTGAAGGAAAAATTCAAACCAAACAGGCCATTTCCCGAAGTAAGGGATAACAATGGCTACTTTATGTTTAGGACTACCCACGCTATTCAAACTCAATTTTATGCTCAGTAATCTTAAATTCTCGTTTATTATCAACACATTTCCTGCTTACAAAACCGGGTTTGTTTTTTGAATCAATGTAGTGGAATGCAAAAAGATTTTCATCCCTGCCGGGATCTCTCAGTTTACCATCCTGCCATGATATCTCCCAGTTTTTACGTCCCTGTCTGGCAAAGGCCCGGTCTGATTTAATAAGATCCCGGAATACTACTTTGATTAATTTTTCATGTCTGGCTTTAAACACAAGCTCGGTCATATCCCGGGAAGGTAATTTCCGACTTATCCGTTCCTTAGCATACCATTGAAAATTATATCGGATTTCAGGGATGTAAAAATGATATCTTGGCCCCCAAACCACTAACCTTATTAAATATTTTATCCGATAAATACATTTCGTAAAAAATGGTATTTCCCGGGGAATATTTTCATCAAATGCCTGGTGGGAAGGATCCTGGAGAACTTGTTTGTGATCAGGGCATTCCCTGAATAAATTGTTGATTGTTTTAGCATTTCGATAGAGGCAGAAAGGTCCTGAAAGAAAATTTGGATAGCCACTGAGTATATCCGGACTTTCTTCCAGCAGGGGAAAGATATGTTTGTGAATGTCTCCGAAGGCCAGATCTATGTCACAATAACCCCAATATTGATAAGTAGCTAAAAGATCTTCGAAAATGATACCGAAGGTTGGTTTGAGATCACAAAGCTTATAGCTTTCTTCCAAAAAGATATCTATTCCAATCTTTTTTGAAGCAGTTTCACTAAATGTCTTCCTTGACATTGTTATAAAGGCAATGTTTTGAGGTAGATTGCCTTGAAATTCCTGGTCAGAAACTAAAATCCATTCCACAAAATTGTTGGTAGCACATGTTTTCAGGAAATAATGCAGATAGGATGGCCAGGATCCGAACCAGACAGAAACAATACAAATTTTTATCTCACCCTTCGAATATGCCATTGTTTGCAACCTTTCTGGCCTAAAGATAGTCTAACTAATTGAAGTTAAATATAATTCTTAATGACCGGTAACATTTCTTTAGGTTGAAAAAAAAAGGCATTCAATATTAAATGGAGCAATATTTCTGCCTATTTTTAATGTAACCTAATTTGAAACAGACAGTATAAAACTCTATAAATACCTCAGTAATGAAAAAACTAATACTCTTTGCATTATTTGGTTTTGCAACATTACATTTTACAAATGCCCAGACCTGGGTATTCGCCGAACAATTTTCCAGCACCGGAGATGTTGACCCAGTTGATATTAAGGTGGATGCGAACGGGGATGTATATATTGTTGGGAATTATGAGCAGGCGCTTACCATAGGTGGACTGCCCCCACTTTCTTATACAGGGGCGGAAGAGGATATGTTCCTCTGCAAATTCAGTGATCAGGGAGTAGCCCAGTGGGCAGTCCGTATTGGAGGGGATGCGAAAAATTTGGTGGGGGGATTAGCCATCGATCCGAGCAATGATGTATACCTGGTTGGTAGTTTCAGAAGCTCTACCCTTAGTTTTGGTGGCGGAACCGCCACGCTTACTAACATCGATAATTATGATGCTTTTCTAGCAAAATATAATGGATCCGGAGCCCTGCTATTTGCCCAGAGTATTTTTTATGGAGACGATGTTGAAAGATTGTTAGACATAGAATACGACTTCACAAACGATCTGCTTGTTGTTGTGGGAAATTTTAAGGGGGAAGTGAAATATGATGATGGGGGTGAACAGACAATACCAGTTGTTGGTACCGCTTCCAAAAACCATATTCTTGCTCGTTTTGCCCCTGATGGGACATTCAACGACATGGAAGTTTTTCATGGCAGTCGCCAGCAAACAGTCTTTAAAAACATAAACAACAGCATCATAGGATCAGCCGTTTCAGGATATTTTATAACAGGTGATCTTCGTGATTCACTTTACTTCCAGGGTGTTGATACCATATATGGGGATCCCTCAAACATGGATATTCTGGTAATAAAAGTGGATGATAATCTTGCTTATCAGTGGAGCAGGACGGGGGGAGGAAGTCTCTTTGAACATGTTAATTCTTCGGGCGCAGATGAAAACGGGAACATCTATATTACCGGGAAGGCAGAATCGTTCGAAGTTATTCTTGACAGTACGGCAACGCTGAAATCTGCAGCCCGTCCACGCATAGGGGGTCAGGATTTTCTGCTTGCCAAGTATAACAGGGATGGAAACCTGCAGTGGATGAGGAGAGATGGTGACATTGAAAACGATGACGCATTTGGATTGGATGTGAAGGGTAGACGCTTGTTATATTCAGGAAACATTACAGAAGGGGGGAATATGCAGTCGGGCTTCGCAGTGTATGATGTTGACGGGAACCTGATTGCCAGAGACACAATTATGGGTGATGGATCTGAGGTAGGCCTTAATGTGGCATTTGATGCGAGTGGTGATTCCACCCTGGTGATCGGGAACTTCGATGGTGCTGCACTTACTGCTGGACCACTGCTTCAATTAGATAATACCACTTTGACAGGTGAGACGGATGGGTTTTTTGTTAAGTATGGGTTTAAGTTCAGCATTTTTGAGGTAGACAGGACTAACAATAATTGTAATGGTGATTCAATAGGATCCATAGAGGTGGGGACACAGTTCGGTACTGAGCCTATAACTTATGACTGGACACCCAATGTTTCAACAAGTACTACCGCAACCGACCTTAAAGCTGGAGAATATAAAATTGTGGCAAGAGATGCTGGTGGTAGAACAGATTCAGTTACTATTACGATAACCGAAGCTCCCGCCTTAATGATCACTGAGAATGCTATTAACCCAGCAAGCTGTCATACATCATCAACGGGTGGAACTAAAAATGATGGCGGAGTTCTTATGACTGTCACAGGAGGCACATTGCCATTCAGCTACATCTGGTCTCCCAGTGGAGAAACAACGGAAGATGCTTCATCCTTGACAGCCGGCGCTAATACAGTAACCATTACTGATGGGATCGGTTGTGTTAAGGATACAACTTTTATGGTTCCGCAACCTGAAGCGATTTCATTTGCTGGTTCCACTGTCGATACGATTGTCATACCACCTGGGAGCAATGGAGCAGTCAATTTAAGTATCCAGGGAGGTACTCCCGGGTATACCTATGATTGGTCAGGGCCATCCGGATTTTCTTCAAGCGATGCCTCCATATCAGGTCTTACAAACCAGGGGGACTATGACCTTTCCGTAACAGATGTCAGCAGTTGTATCCAGGATACATCATTTAATGTTCCCAGTGATACCGGATTGTCAATCATCATATGTGATCTTGTTGATATTACCTGTAAGGGGGATGATGACGGAGTAGCTGAAGTTTGTGTAACATCGGGCGGAACAGGCAGTTATACATATGCGTGGAGAACAATAATGGGAGTTCCTATAGGATTAGACCAAGCCAGGATAAGTGGGTTTGCTCCTGGTACATATATCGTAAAAGTTACCGACAATGGAAATGGCAAGTATGCCGAAAAATCATTTGAGATCAGTGAGCCTTCCCTGCCCTTAGGAGTATTTACTGATAGCATATGGAATGTGAGCTGTCCGGGAGATAATGATGGTGCAATCTTTATCAGTATCAGTGGAGGCTGGGGACCAGCTTCATATAGCTGGATGCCTGGTGGAATTGTAACGCAGGATTTAACCGGGGTTATAGGAGGAGAATACTTAGTTACCGTGACAGATTCTGGTGGATGTGCCATTCAATACAGCGATGAAGTTGGTTCACCAGAGGACATAGTGATTGTTGTCGATGTACAAACACCATCTGTATGGTGATATGGACGGGAGCCCTGATAGCAAATGTTACCGGGGGAATAGCACCTTATACTTACCTATGGGACGATCCTGGTGCCCAGACCACTAATGCAGCTACCAACCTGGGAGCTGGTACTTATATGGTCAATGTGACTGATGCCAATGGTTGTACGGATAATGAAACAGGTACATTGAGCGATGAGCCGGTAAGTTTAGTCAGTATTGTTGTAACCTGGGACGATATGCTTGAACTGGGTACATTAACAATAACAGTTGAAGGAGGTTCACCCGATTATACCTATAGCATCAGTGGAGGGAACAATGATACGACTGCTGAATTAACTGTATCTGAACTTGAGTACACCTTTACAGATTTGGTTGGAGGGGATTATAGCATTTCAGTTGTAGATGAATGCGATAGCCAAGCCGATTCAATGATCATCACTTAACAGTCAGGGACCTCCAACTCGGATATGACCTCTTGCTCTATCCCAACCCATCTACAGGCCAATTTACCATAGAGATGGAGAATCCGGAAAGGGAGGATATAAACCTGGAGATTATCAACCTGATGGGTCAGAGGATATTCAAGCAGCAGTATGAGTCATTTGGAGAAGCCAGGTTTATTCAGACCATTGATCTTGGCAATCAGGCCAGTGGGGCTTACTTTATGAGGATCAACGGACTGCCTGTGAAGGCTAAGCTAATGATAGAGTAGAAATATATACATGAGGATGGAAAGGCTCCCGTTTGGGGGCCTTTCTTGTTGGTACATATAGGAAGCATTTCGTCTTTTTTCACTAAGTTTACATGACTAAAATGCTATCCTATGAAAGTCCTTTTACTAGGTTCGGGAGGGCGTGAACATGCCATCGCCTGGAAGATCTCGCAAAGTCCCTTGTTAACATCATTATTCACGGCTCCCGGTAATGCCGGGACAGCCCAGTTAGGGACTAACGTGGAACTGTCAGTAACTGACTTCCCAGCCATCAGGGATTTTGTGCTTGGGAATGGTATTGAGATGGTGATCGTCGGACCCGAAGTTCCACTTGTGGCAGGGATATATGATTATTTTACTGCTGATCCCAAGCTGAAGGCCATCCCTCTTATAGGTCCTTCAAAACTGGGAGCATCCCTTGAAGGAAGTAAGAAGTTTGCCAATGAATTTATGGTCAGGCATGAAATTCCTACTGCCAGGTATAAGAATGTAACACTGGATACCTATCAGGAAGGTTTGGAATACCTTCATTCTCTGGAGCCACCCTATGTACTGAAGGCAGATGGACTGGCTGCGGGAAAAGGGGTCCTTATTCTTGAAAGCCTCAAGGAAGCAGAACGGGAATTGAAAGAAATGCTTGAGGGGAAGTTCGGGGATGCCGGCAAAAATGTGGTCATCGAAGAGTTCCTTCCCGGCATTGAAGTGTCCATCTTCGTATTGACTGATGGGGTATCTTATTTGATCTTTCCTGAAGCCAAGGATTATAAGAGGATTGGTGAAGGTGACACGGGACTCAATACCGGGGGGATGGGAGCCATCTCACCAGTGCCTTTCGTAGATAAGGTATTCTTAAGGAAAGTTGAGGAAAAAATCGTTAAACCAACGGTAGCAGGCCTAAACAAGGATAATATAGACTACAAGGGTTTTATCTACATTGGGTTGATGAATGTTCTTGGTAATCCTTATGTAGTCGAATATAATGTTCGCATGGGTGACCCGGAGGGAGAAGTTGTCCTGCCACGCATCCAAAGTGATCTGCTGGACCTATTTGTGGCCGTTTCCGATAAAAAACTAAATAAAAAGACCCTGGAAACAGACCCCCGGACAGTGTGTACAGTGATGCTCGTTTCCAAAGGTTATCCGGGGGACTATGAAAAGGGGAAGGCAATCACCGGATTAGATGATCCTGGCAAATCGGTCATATTTCATGCAGGGACCAAACTGGATGATGGCAAAGTAGTAACCAACGGGGGAAGGGTTTTATCGATAACATCATTTGGGGATGATATGACAGAAGCTCTGGCCAGGACTTATATAACTTTAGAAAAGGTCCAATTCGAAGGTAAAAACTACCGACGGGATATCGGCTTTGACCTATAGATAAAATGCTTCACTGAATGTTCCTGAAATTCTTACAAGGAGGCCGGCCAGTTCAAATCATGGTTCTACTGGTCTTCGCTCTGTTGTTCTGGTTGAAGTACTTTATTGTTCCTCATCCGGTACAGATGAGCTTCGAAGTATACCCAATGCCACTTTTTCAACTGGTCAGCAGGCTGCTCGAAGAACAGGTATTCCTGTCTAAAGCTGTAGCCTTTTTACTTTTGGTAACAAACGCGCTGCTCCTTTCCAGGCTGAATATGAAATTTATTGTACTCAAGAGCCGGACGTATCTGCCGTCTTTCATATTTTTGCTTGTAGCCAGCAGTTTTTTACCCCTGCAACGATTGAATCCAGTGGTCTTTTCCAGTATTTTGATGCTGTTTGCCATCGAGGCCATTTTGGGAACTTTCAAAAAAGAAAGGCTAGCCTACGAATATTTTCTGGCATCGTTTCTGGTCGCCATTGGCAGTTTGTTTTATGCCAGAGGAGCATACCTCATATTTATCATCTGGATTGGCCTTTCTTTATTTAGAAATATTCGTTGGAGGGAATGGATATTCACCATCCTGGGTTTCCTGCTTCCTTACCTTTTTCTGTTTTCCTGGTATTTTCTGGCAGGTCAGGAGTTAATCCCAAGATGGCAGGGGATACTCATGAATTTTCAACCAGATCATGATTTCAGTCATTTTAACAGGTATTATATCATGTTCTATGCCTTTTTAGCTCTACTGATCTTGCTGGCAAGCAGGAAGATGATCAGTAGTTACCAGGGTTTAAAAATCTATCTGCGGAAATTCTACAGACTAAATTTCTGGATCTTTGCTGTTACACTTATGGTTTACTTTGGCCTCTACAGCCGGTCTGTTGAACTGATCTATTTCTGTGGATTCGCGATTGCCTATATTCTTTCCTATTATTTTTTAAATCTGCGCTCCAAACTGAATGGGGAGATATTGTTCGGACTGTTATTTGCTGGTTATGTAATGTTGCTCATTACTTCGTAACATAAGACAGGATACCTACTGCTTCACCTGGCTTACCATCGATGAATGAAATAAAAACATGGTAAATTCCTGTTTTTTGGCAAAGGAAATTAAATGGATTAAATTCCTCCTGCGTATCTTCATCATATGAGCTAAAGATCAGTCGGTTACTGTCATATAGCCTGATAATGGCTTTGCCTTCAGATTGTTCGGTGGTACACACGTTGAAGCGATAGACATTGTTCTTACTTAAGACAAGAGGGTAGCGGGCGACAGGATGCTTTGTGCCAGGTTTCGCCTCTCCCAGTTTCACTATAAAATCTTTTAGATAGGTCGCATCTTCACCGGCATCGTTGGCACATTGCTCCACAAGATCAGCAGCGGACTGAGCCTGTATGTTGCTGGTAAGAACAAATAAAAATCCGATAAATATTAACGTAAGGATCCGTATCATATTAATAGGCAATTAACTTGTTTCTTACTTCTTCTGTCTTATTAATGATCTGCTGCAACTGTTCATCCGTAATCTGAACAATGCTTTTCTCGTTTTGAACGATCATGACCATCCCATCTTTTTCGACAGTCTCAGGCTCTCCCATTTCATAAATTATATCCACCTGGTCAAACACTTCTTTAATCTCATTCATCTGAGCAAGCAAATCTGCTATTTGTTGCTGGCTTTTGTAGGGATTCAGGATAAGAAAAAGATTATTCAGGTTTAGCTTTTGTTCTCCAATCCTTTCACTGAGCGCCGGGTTGGGAGTCTGGTTGGCTACCTGGGTGGCAAGATACATACTTTCAATCCAGACACCTGTGATCATCAGGGCACTGAGATGTCCTCTGTTATTTTCCCTCAGATATGAATCAATATTATTAAAACTGTTAACTGAGATATACATCAGGGAATCAATATTCTCCCTGCTTGTCGCGAGCCGCTTTAGGGTGGAAAAATCGAAGAATTGTCCTACCCTGATCCCATCAGCCAGTTTATTTATGGCTGTCAGGTAATCTACGATCTGGGTGTTCTTGTTATAAATATTAAGATACCCTAGATCAGCACCGAAAACACCCAGGCTGTAAGCCATCTGGAAACTGGTATTGTACCGGTCAACAAAATCAGTGGTTGCCAGGTAATCAAGGGAGAAAGGAGTCCCGATCTCCATGATCAGGGCGGCCATTTCAATAGGCGAGGATACACTTTGAACGATCTCGTCCAGGGCCTCTTCTGAGATCTGCAGATCAGCAGCGATTTCCAAGGAGTCAAGTATATCTAACTCTGCATCAGCCAGCTTTCCTTTTCTTGATTGACAGGAAAGGATCACTGAAAGTAAGAGAAGAAATAAGATTGGTTTCCGAATCATAATGGTTATTGTTTTTTATCGCCAGATAAACAAAAATAAAAATTAATCATTTTAGTTTTTGAGTATGCAAAATAAAGTTATGTACTAAATCGTAATATAAGCTAATGTATAGTAAGAGTGACAGGAACCAGATAAAACCAATATTGAACCAGAAGGTATCAAAATACCTCCCAAGGAAGTATTTCCTGGGTGCAAAAAAGTGTGACCTGAAGGCCAATGGTCCCGCAGGAACCGGGTCAAGATATATCGGATCGATTTGCTGTATCAATGAATTCCGGTATTCCACCATCTTGTTTTTCTCAAATACCTTTCTGACATATTCTTCCACACTTTCATTGTGATAGTCATCTTTGACCTGGTTGTAGACAAGCGGTTGTTTTTCCACGTAATGCATGATACGATTTTCCAGTTGGGTATTGGCGAAAATGAATTTCTGTGAATAAAAATCCTGAATAACTTCCAGGAAAGATTCCATCTTTTCCAGGAGGTTAACGGAAATGCTTTCAGGTGTCAACAGGTTTATTTCCTGAAAGGCTTTTCCCGGAACCAGGATATTCAATTTGGAAAATTCATTGCGTAAGAGCTTAAGATCCTTAGCCGATGAGCTAATGCTCCCTGCCTGTTCAAGATCCTGCCCGACCTTTTCCAGCCGCCGCCTCAGTTCAGGCAGTAAATAAACCTGATGGAAATCGGCCACACTTTCTGCTTTCTTATCCTCATAAAATAGTTTTTGGAACCTGTTTTCCTTAAACTGATGCACCATAAGAGCTTCGTAAGACCATTTTGGGATCATGATCTCAGCGATCCATGGAACTTTCCCCACGCTGCCAACTTTCCGGTTCAATTTGTCATAGCTGAACATGGCCCCGCTGAGGATCATCATTGGGATCATAAGCATGGGGATGACGATGTATATGGTTATCGCCGAGTTGAAAGCGGCCGATATATTCAATCCCAATAGGTTGGCACAAACGGCCGTAGAAAACAGGGCCAGCCAGTAAGCAAATGTCATTCCCTTGATGCCCAGGATAGGATTGGCGACAATTACGAAAAGCAAGCATTGGATAGCAGAGATGAGAATCAGTATGAACACCTTTGAAAGGAGATATCCGGAGCGGCTCAGGCTCAGGAATGCCTCCCGTTGAAGGATTTTCCTATCCCTGAATATTTCTTCGGCACTTACAATTAATCCAAGGAACAGAGCCACGATAAGGCTCATAAATATATATATAGGGATATTCTCATTTTCCCTGAAAATGTATGTAATCGAAGTGGGATCCGCAATGTAACGGATGATATAGGAAAGTATCAGGGCCAGGATGGGAGAAATAAGCAAGGTAAGCCCCACATACTGGCGGTTGCTGATTTTTGAACGGAGGTCACGGATCCAGTATATACTGAATTGTTTCAACCAGCCGGGTGGAGACAGGTATCCCGGTGGTGTGGAGTCTGCAACAGGGAGCTCCCGTTCGGTATGATGCTTGTGGTAGAGCTCTTCCCAACGCTCAGGAAGTACTTTCCTTACACCGGTATAATTCCCGAATTCATCCACTACACTGGCTTCAATGATATTGAAGATTGATTCCGGATAAACATTCCCGCAAGTAGGGCATTCCCCTATCTCAGCATTGATCTGTTCATCCATTCTTTTGAAATACATCACTGCCTCAACAGGATTGCCATGGTAGATCATATATCCCCCTGTATCCAGAATAACTATCCTGTCAAACATCTTGTAGATCTCAGAGGACGGTTGGTGAATAACCACGAAAACCAGTTTACCCTTAAGGGCCAGCTCCCTGAGGAGGTCCATGACATTCTCGGAATCGCGGCTGGAAAGACCAGATGTCGGTTCATCCACAAACAGCACGGATGGTTCCCTGAGAAGTTCAAGGGCCACATTCAAGCGTTTCCTCTGACCACCACTGATAAGCTTATTGAAGGGCGTACCAACCTTCAGATCCTGAATATCCTGAAGGCCAAGATTTACCAGGGTTTTGTCCACCAGTATATGTAAATCTTTTTTGGTGGAATTCCGGAAACATAGACTGGCATTGTAATACAGGTTCTGAAATACAGTAAGCTCTTCAATCAATAGATCGTCCTGTGGGATCAGCCCGATTACACCCTTGAGCTTATCCATCCTGCTATGTAGATCCAGTCCGTTGATCCGGACAGATCCTTTAGAAGGCTTGATATTTCCCGACAGTATATTCAGCAGTGTTGTCTTTCCAGCACCGCTGGCACCCATTATACCTACCAGGCTGCCCTGTACCTCAGTGAGATTAATGTTACGAAGGCCCAAATCCCCGCTGGGAAACCGGTAGTTCAAGCCCTCCACTAGCAAGGATAATCCCCCATCAGCTTCTTCATGTAAGAAGTGGCTGACCACATCACTGTAGTACAGGGGCTTTCCACGGGGAGGCTTGACCGTACTGCCATTGGCGAACAGATAGATCCGTTGACGATTGATTGAAAGACCGTTCAGGAATATTTCCTGCTCACCGGTGTACTGAAAAAAATACAGACCTACACTGGGAATGTGAAGGAAAGCAATGTACCCTGTACCTTGCGGCTCGTCATGAGGCAGGCCAGCACCCTGGCTTTCTTCCTGTTCAATGTGAATCCAAACCAGAGGGTCCTTAATTTCAGAAGGCTTTGCCGATGTAATGAATTTTTCAATGATGGAGGTTTCTTCTTTTGGGACCTTGAACACATCTGCAACGGTATTGATAATGGCCATTCGTTGAAGGGTGAATTTTCCATCAGCATTGACAAGTTCAAATAACCTTACAAGCACCACAATTTTCTGGTTCTGGTGCAGGGTTTTATTGATCTTTCTGCAAATGCCCAGCACCTTTACAGAATCCAGCACTGGGGTTAGCTGTTCAGCATCAGGGGCTAGGTTGGATCCATCTTCACCAGAGCCAGTATGCTGTTCAAAAAGGGAATAATACTGGCTAACATTCTCACTGGAAAGCTGTTTTGACAGGAAGGTCCTGACATAGGCTTTCTCACTCTCTTCAACGCCACCGTCCTGCTTGATAATCAGCGCAAACAGTTGCATCAGGGCCTTAAGGATCTCTTCACTCATTGATCAGCACCATTGTAGAGGATTCAGGAATAGGATACCATTTCAAAAGGGACATCTACCATTTCCGAGTATTCTTCACCGGCTTCCTTCATGTCCTCGTCTTCTTCCGGGAAATGCCAGCGCACCATGACCTGATGCCCTTCTTCAATCATTTCTTCAAATTGGGTTAGTATGTCAAGGATTATCTTGGAACTTGCTGTATTGAAATAAGTTAACTTAAAGTTGAAAACAGTAACATCAAGGGGATCTTTGGTGTATTCTTCAATCCAGCTCATCATAGGTTCATAGAAGGTATTAACATCTTCCGGAAGGGAACGTCCGGAAATTTCCATGATGTTGGATTCTCTGTCCAGGACTATCTGGGGATTATCTTCCGTACTTTCAATCTTTAATATTTCCATAACAACAGGATTAAGATGTTCTTGGTATGTACGTAGTTAATAGGAAAAAAGATACTTTATCTGTGATAGGCAGAAAATGATGTTCCAGTTTCTTCTTTGTTTTTCTCCTGATGTCGATAAATCCCAATCCTGCTCCTCCTTTTATAGACAACCTCCCTTCACGCATTTGTCTGACATAAAGATCTTTCAATTCATCCTCCTTCAACTCGTTTATTTGTTCTATCATTTCCTTCAGATCCTTGACTTTTTCATTGAATATGGCATTACCTGTAGTAACACACCAATAATGCTCCGTGCGGCTGACCATAAAGATCCCCTTTCCTGCGTACAGAGATTCTCCTGATTCATACTCATCTGCATGCCGGCTTATGTTCTGAAGGCATTCGACCATGACATGGAAGACCTTACGCTGGACGTTGGATGTTTCGGCATTTTCTTTCATTTGTGCCTCAGCAAGTGCGATGAATGCTTTGGTGATCTGCTGGGTTACCCTGCCCTCATAGACCAGTTTGATCTCATGCGCCTTCATGGATTGGTAGAAATCATACACGAACTCAAGAAAACCGCTTTTCATCTTTGCTAATAACTAAAATTCAATGCCTATTAGAAGCACATCATCTATTTGTTTTGCATCCTGCATCCAGTCTTCGAAATCCTGGGCAAAATATTGCTTATACTGGTTCATGGTAAAGACTGGATTATTTGTGATGATATCCCTTATCCTGCCAGGAGAATATTTTTTATTATCCGGTCCGCCAAGTTGATCCGGCATCCCATCAGTAAAAAAGAAAACCTTGTCTCCGGAACTGAAAGGAATGACATGGTTGGTAAAGAGATTTTCAGGCTTTTTCCTGTTCGGGATGCCCCCTATGGCTTTCCGGTCACCTTTAAATTCCGTCAACTCACCATCATGGAGCAGGTATAATGGGCGGTGGGCTCCTGAATAATGTATCTCACGTGATTTCAGATCGATTTTGCAAAATGCTATATCCATACCATCCCTTGCATCGGCATCCTCTGATTCCTGTTTCAGGGTTTTCCTCACTCCGGCATGCAGTTTATCGCAGATTTGGCTTGCTGTAAATCCGGGTTGATGATCTACAATATTGTTTAACAAGAAATAACCTACAAATGACAATAATGCACCAGGAACGCCATGGCCGGTGCAATCAACTGCGGCCAGATAGACCAGGTCACCATCCGGGAAGAACCATGGGAAATCCCCGGATATAACATCACGGGGTTTATAATAGATAAAGCATTTGGGAAAAAACTCCTGTATCTGGCGGATTCCTGGAAGGATACTGCTTTGTATCCGCTCGGCATAATTGATACTATCCTCGATCTTACGGTTCTTTACCTGGATTTCTTTTTCAATATGCTTGGCTTCCGTAATATCATGTCCAACGATAAGGATGGTTTCCAGCTCCCTGTCACTAAATTCAGGTATGGCATCCATTCTCATGATCCGGTCAAGCGCTCTCTCTCCTGCATGAATTGGAATGGTCAGTTCATTATTGGTCTTCTTTGGATGTGCCTTCATATCTATGATAGCCTGATCAAAATATGCTGCCAATCCCTCAGGAAGGGCACTGTCCTTGATATTCTGGTTGACTAGGGCTGCCGGAGTTTTCCCCAGGTAATCTTCTACCACGGGATTGGCATAATAGAACCGTCCATCCAAACTGAGCCTGATAATCATGTCCATGGAGTTTTCAGACAAAGATTGCATCCTGGAGCGTAGACGTTCTTCTTTTTCAGCCCTGTGTTTTTCAGTTATGTCGCTAATATTCAAAATGATACCATTGACAGATGAGTCTTCCAGCATGTTCCTGAATTTTGACTCCAGGGCAACCTGTTGACCATCTTTTCTGATATAATTATACTGAATGGTAGGTGTAAGGGACGGATCCTTTACAGTCATGTCGAACAATTCCTTAATTCTTTCCTGGTCATTCAAAGTGAGCCGTTCAAAATCCTTACCTTTCATATATGCTGCGGGGGTATACCCCAGTATCCTTATGACAGATGGGCTTACATATGTAATCTTCAGATCCCGGTCATAAATGGTAATGATCTCGGAGGCATTTTCAAGCAACCAGTGTAGTCTTTTATGAGCATTTTCCACCTCCTGTACCTGGGCTTCCAGCTGCTCGTTGGAACGTTTCAGCTGTTCCTGGGTAGTCCCCATTTCTTCTGCATTTTCCTTGAGTTTCTCCTCATTTGATTGCAGCTCAATGGTCATTTTTTGGGATTCCTGCAGCAATTTTTCAGTCTTCTGGTTTACCCTCAGGTTGAAAATGGTCCGGGCAATAATATCCCCCAGTTCCTTCACAAGATCAATGGTTTGTTCCGAGATTTCAGGGCTCAATGAGGCAATTTCAACCACTCCCTGAAGCACATCATCTGAGATCAGTGGAACAATGAGCAGGCTTAACGGTTTTTTCTCACCAAGGAGCCCGGATGAGATGGTAAAATAATCATCGGGGATCTCTGTCCGGTAAATATGATCCCTCTCATAAGCACATTGACCGATCAGTCCAAAGCCCACCTTAAATTCCTGGTCTATATATTTCTTCCGGTAGTAGGCATAGGTAGATAAACTTACCAGGGAATCTTCTTCCTCGTTATATAGATAAATAGCACCCTGAATGGCATCTATGTATTTGACAAGGTTTTCCAGGATATGATCTCCGAGCTCCTCCAGTTTGTTATACAGACGGAGAATGTTGGAAATCACATTTTTCCCCTCAGATATCCAGTTTTGTATGGATTCTTTCCTGTAATTGGCCAGCAGGTTCTCCTTCATGACAAGCAGGGATTTTCCGAGGACATCCTGTTCGCCTTCCGGGATAATATGTACACTATAATTTCCTTTCCCGATTTCGTTGGCAAATTGGGCATTCCGGTTTATCGTCTCATCTTTTTTGCTGATGATTTTTTGAAAGGAACTTTGGTTTTTCTGTTGGCGCTTGTATAAAGAATGAACGATATATGCACTGATAAACGGTATGATATAAAATAAAAATATTTCAGGGTGGTTTAGATGGATACTGTGAATATTCTTAAACGTAAAAAAGACATTGTTTTGCAGTATTATTATGAGAATGGAAGCAAAAGGGAATAGCAATCCTGAAATAATGGCCACCGTCATGATCCAATATTTCCTGGGGAACCTCCCTCTATACTGCCCGGTTTCCATCATTTCTTCTCTGCTGCTTTAACTTTGGTTACAATCGCATTCCCAATAATCTTGGACAGGTTCTTGAAAGTCCATACTATTTCTTTGTCAAAAACTTGAAAAGATGCTAATTCAATGATTCCTATCGTTTCCTTGTTTAACAGCAACGGGATGATCAGGAGATTTGTAGGAGAAGATTTTCCAAGGCCGGATTGTATCTTCAAATATCCTTCGGGTATAGAGGTTAGGTGCATAAGTGTTTTATTCTTTGCCACCTGTCCGCTGATACCTTCTCCTAGCTTAAATGAGGGTGGTTTTAATTCTGATGTGTAGGCAAATGTGCTGATAGATTCAAATTGTTTTGTTTTCTGGTTTTTTAGGAAGAAAACTCCCTGCACAATCTCAAAATGCTTTGACATGTTCCTGAGGATACGTTCAGCATAATCTTCAGTCTTCTCCTTTGGATCTATCCTTGGTATTATGCCTTCAGCCATTGCATCCAGGTCTACCTCGAAGGGTGTTGTATAAGTGCCCAATACCTGATGGGTGGATTGTTCTGTTCTTTGGTCGGCCAGGTTTTGTTCAGGAGTTTCATGGAGATTTATCCTGCTTTCCTCAAGCATGTGGACAACAAAGATGGTAGATGCCAGGATCACTATTGATAGAACTAAGAAATACATGCCATTTCCGATATGCACATCGGTGTTCATACTCAGTTTATTCCACAATCCGATAAATAGAAATATGGCACAGATAATGAGCAGAATAAATGATATAATGATTATGATCTTAAGGCGGTCTCGAGTATTCATCTCAAAACAAAGATACAAATTCAATAATCTCCGGTACTGTTAATATCTGGTCGGGAATTGTTAATTTAATTGCTGATTCACACATGGTTGCTATTTCACAATCAGCTGGATCCTGCACTATGGCATATCCTCCCTGCCGTTTGACAGCAGCCATACCTTCAGTACCATCCTGGTTTGCACCGGACAATAAAATAGCCAGTAAGCCCTTTTTGTAAACTTCAGCAGCTGTGGCAAAGCAGATATCAATGGAAGGTCGTGAGTAATGAACAGGATCATCAATGGAAAGGGCAATCATTTTTTTGTTTTCAATGAGCATATGGTAGTTGGCAGGGGCGAGATAAATGCTGCCAGCCCTAATGTATTCTTTATCAGAAGGTTCTGACAAGGGCAATTTTGAAATTATTGACAGTGTTTCCTTGAAGCCCTTCCGTACCTGTTTTAGCCGGTGAAGGCATAAAAAAACCGGCATGGATATATTTCCGGGCAGCACCTCCAACATTTGTTTGATCACCCGCAAACTTCCAGCGGAACCTCCAATAATAAGTGCTTCATGTTTCATCCTGCTTTCGAAAAGATATTTAGATCTGATGAAATGACATGGACCCTTTCCTTAAGTTCCAGATAATTAAGCGATTCTTTTATCCCAATAATGAAAATGCACCCTTCATCAGCCTGGTCGAGCATTCTGCTGATTATCCGGCGGCTTTTATCCGGGTTATAGTAGATCATCCGGTTGCGGAAGAGGATCAGTGTTCCGTGGACAGTCCTACCGGCCTGGTCTTCTGGTTGTACAATTATATCTGCCGGTGAAAGCAATCCGGATTTCCAGTAGTACTTCCCGTCGCGCAGTAGAAAGTATTTATCAAGGTTTGCCCCAGGGTTAAAAATCACGTAATTATCCTGGCAATACTTAAAGCGGCTTTTGGTTAGAGGTACATTTTCAATTTGTTTTTTGTTGCTGGTATTTCTGCAAGTGGCTGTAAGCCCTACTTGCCCATCCAGTCCGGACTCTTTTAGCAGAATGGCCATGGAGTATAATTCTTCTCCGGAGACTGTGTCAGGTATCAGGATCCTGCTTTTGTTGGAATACTCCAGCATTCCTGGAAGTATCTGCTCCCGTATGGTAATCCATAATTCCGGATCACGAAACATATCTGGAGAACTTGTAGAAATATATTGTAGAAATGACTCAATCAGATCAGGTTCATCTTGTAAGCAGGTAATAAGAACTCGTGGGGAATGGATATGGTGTTCTTTGCAAAACCTGGAAATTTTAAGCCTTAGATTGGTCATGGCCGAGTCCGAAAGGTCTATCCCATATTTTTGAAATATAATATGGATTATGTTATTGGTTTCGTCGATGCTGACCATAAACCTAACCTTATTCTCACTTGATGTCTCTGTTTTTCAATTCTCTGTTCAGCCTGTCTATCTCATTATTAGCTTCCTCAAGCAGCTGGTATTTTAGTTTCCTCTCAGTTATATCCTGTCCCAGTAGAAAAACCTTATATATGTTTCCATTTTCATCTTTAACCGGCGTAAATGTCGCCATAATCCAGACCTCCTCCCCGGTTGGTTTGGTCCGCCGAATAACGCCGCTATAGGGTTTTTCTTTTAGCAATCCGTCCCATATTTTATCAAATTGTTCTTTTTCTGAACGTTGCAAAAATGCCCGGTTATTCTTGCCCGTCATCTCCTTAACTGTAAATCCAGTGGCATTTTCGTAATTTTCATTTGCCTCTAGGATGATTCCGGCTGGTGAATAAACACATTTTATCAGGGCCCCGTCAACCGCTTCACTGAAAGAACCCATTTCAATGTTTTTCCTGGTTATTTCATTGGCCTGTTTCTCTAGTGATTCTTGTTGCAATATGGTCTCAGTGATATCATTGGCGATGTTCAATACTTTGAATGGATCCCCATCCTGGTTAAGTATGGGAGTGAAAGTCTGACGCAGCCAAATAACCTGTCCGGCAACCGTGGTTAATTTATCAATGCGGGATATTGTTTTTCCATCCCTGATGTCTCCCCAGAATTGTTTATGTGCATTAGTGTTCCTGCTGCTGCCGATGATCTCATGGTACTTTTTGCCAAGTAGCTTTGTGGACTGGGACTCAAGAAGGTTCTGGAACTTTTCATTGATACTAATCAATTCCTCTTCCATGTTATACTCTGCCACCAGGGAAGAATTATGGATGGCGTTAAGGATCCCAGAAATTTCCGACTCCCTCCTGGCAGATTTTTCCTGTGTGGTTTGAAGTTCCTCCATATTCTGTCGCATGATTTCCTCCTGCTTGGCCATTTCCACGGCTTGTTTCTGTGACTGTTCCAGAAGCTGTGTAGTCCGCATATTCATTTTAACGGTAGCAACTGCAGAAGCGATGCTTTCTGCCAGTTTTTCGACGAAAGTGACCTCATGTTCTTTCAACACATTAACAGAGGCTATCTCTATTACGCCAAGTGTTTCTTGTTCTAATTTTAAGGGAATAATTAACAGGCTCCTTGGCTTGCATTCACCAAACCCGGATGAAATATTCAGGTAGTTATCCGGAATTTCGGTCAGGAATATCTTATCTTGTTCTATGGCGCATGTGCCGACCAGACCTTCTCCGAAGGCAAATTGCCGCTGAATATATTTCTTCCGTTCAAAAGCAAAGGAAGCGATCAGTACTATGCCAGCCTCAGTCTCAGAATCATCCACCAGGAAAAAACCACCTGCGCTTGCATCCAGGTAGCTCACAAGCTCCTGTATTACTTTTTCAGCCAGGATATTGATTTCATTATTGTAAATTCTGAGAATTTCACCAAACTTTGCTATTCCTTCATTTGACCATCTTCTCTGGTCGCTTGATTGTTGATGCTTCAGGTCCTCTGCCTTGGCAATGGATATCTGTTTTTCCATACGGATCAGGGCATTTGCCAGGCTATCCTCCCTGCTCAGGGCCTCAAGTTCACCTGGATCTTTTCCATCAGCCAAGGCAGTGGCAAAACTGGTTTTATCTATCAGGTTTTTTGAGAATCTTTTTAACAGGAGGGAGATCTCCGACAGCTCATTTTTGCCTTTGATCAATCCTACATCAGGTGTCCTGCCTGTAACAAGATCCCTGATAGAGATCATTAATAATTGAAGCTTTTGGCTGATTGACCTGCTGAATAGACTAAGCACCGTCCCCAGTAAAAGGGCAGACAGGAGAATAATGATGGCAATCCCAAAGTTGATTCGCTTTGCCTTTGATATCTTTGTTTGTCCATATAATGCTCCCAATGTTTCAGCTTCATTATAGAGGACCAGCATGGTGCGGTTGATCTTGCTCTGGAGTCCCTCATACCTGGATAATCCGAGTTCATGGTCAAGCAGGAGCAGGCTGTGAATACTGCTTAACAAACTCTGAAGGGCCAGCATATCTGCATCCTGACTGGTATCATTTGCCTGGAGCAAAAAGATGGTGTTTTCCAATGCAAAAACTTTATTTTCAATAGTATTCAGCCTGCTGACCCGTGGAAAAACCAGGTAAAGCTCAAGCTCTCTGAGGATTTCCAGTACCTCCGGATAGATTCCAACAGGTGACCGGCTTCTCGTATCGCTTATTTGTTCCATAATGGCGCCTGACAGGCCATATTTATCCCAGCCCCGCTGCCTGGATTTGTTAACCATCGTCTCGAAATAATTATCAGATGCTATCAGGTATTCCAATAAGCGATCAATTTTCTGTAGGATGGAATTATTGTTGATAATAGTTGGATCCTGTTTGAGTTCACTCAAAATATCATAAGTATCATGGTAAACCTCGTTATATTGATCTATCCCTGGTGAATTGCCACCTTGCTGGAAAGATTCTGAAGGCAGGTCATTGACATAAAAGATCTGTATGGCATTTTGTAATTGGAGCACATGTTGGGGAATTGACTGAACACGGAGTGAGGTTTCCTGGTAGCGTGTAAGATTATTGATTAAACTAAAAATCAGAAATCCAGCCAGTAACCAAAACAAAACAGCACCAGTCACCAGTAAAAAAAATCTTGATCTGATGGAGATATTCCTAAAGTTCATTTCTTGTAATATGCTTGGAATTTTTTCTCAAAATAAGCTGCATAAGGTCCAAGGATCGTTTCATGGACACCGAGGACTAAAACACCCTCCTGGTTCATATTATCCAGGAACAATTTAAATACTTTGTTCTGCAATTCATAATTAAAATAGATGATTACATTCCTGCATACCAACAGGTCAAATTTCTGGTTAAAGGGATTGCTGTCCGTTACAAGGTCCATTTTATGATATACAGGCTTTTTCAGCAGGCTTTCTTTAATGCGTATGTGATCACGGACCTCATCAATAGAAAAATATTTTGAGTAAGGTACGTCAAAATAAACATTGTGATCCCTGGGATTTTCCCTGATTACCGCATCGAAATTGGACAGGTATCCTGCATTGAATCTGTATCTGTACACTCCGGAACGGGCTGTTTCAAGTACGTCTGAGTTGATGTCGGTTGCATAGATCATAGATTTCTCTAATAAATTCATCTCATTCAGCAGGATCATCATGGAAAATACTTCCTGGCCTGTTGAGCAGCCGGCATGCCAGATATTGATAGTGGACTTATGGGCAAGTCCGGGCAGAATATCATAGCGCAATGCATGCCAGATGGAAGGATCCCGAAAAAGCTCTGTAGTATTTACGGTTATATCCTTTACAATGCGTTCGAGGAAAGTCCTGTCCTCACGGATTTTTTTTAGGAGGGAATCAGTTGTAAGTTGATAGTCATGCAGGATTTTCATCAAGCGCCTCTTCAGCGATTTATCTGAATATTCTGTGAAGTCATAATCAGAAAGCGATCTCACAGTGTTAACAAATGTCAGTATTTCCTGGTTTTCAAGTTCCATGCATGTCTGTCCCGGACAGCGCTCTAAGATCAAATATAGGTTTTTTCTATATCTTTGCGAGCAACAATCTAACGTTACTGAACTAATTCAATTTGCATGAAGACTGGAGTCGTTATCTACCCGGGATCCAATTGTGACCATGACATGATTTACGTGTTAAAAAATATCATGGAACAGGAGGTTGTGGAACTCTGGCACAAAGACACTGACCTTCAAGGAGTCGACGCTATTATCTTACCAGGTGGATTCTCCTATGGAGATTATCTGCGCTCAGGTGCCATTGCCAGGTTTTCTCCGATCATGGATAATGTGATCCGCTTTGCCCAGGATGGTGGTTTCGTCTTCGGGGTTTGTAATGGTTTTCAGATCCTCTGTGAAGCCGGACTCCTTCCCGGGACATTACTTCATAACAGCAATCAGAAATTCATCTGTAAAAATGTATTTATACTGCCCGATAATGACAGTACCACATTGACTTCCCTGCTTGATAAGAACAAAGCCTATAAAATTCCCATTGCCCATGGAGAAGGCAGATATTATTCAGATGATGAAACCTTAAAGCAAATGCGATTGAATAATCAGATACTGTTCAGATACTGCGATGAAAAAGGGGTAATATCGGGAGATTCAAATCCAAACGGCAGCATAGAAAATATAGCCGGTGTTTGTAATGAGACACAAAATGTTTTCGGTATGATGCCACATCCTGAACGAGCAGCTGACATTGAGTTAGGAAATTCAGATGGGAAATCCATTTTCGAGTCTATGCTGGCCATGATCCGTGTCCAGGATCATGAATAATATTGTCAGGGCACATCTGGCCTTAATTGTAGCCAATCTGATTTACGGGGTAAATTACGGTATTGCCAAACAAGTAATGCCTGATTATCTTTCTCCTTTCGCCCTTGTATTCGCAAGGATATCAGGAGCTTGTATTTTGTTCTGGGCATTAAGCCTGGTCTTGCCAAAGGAAAAAATCGACCGGAAAGACATTCTCAGGCTTCTCATTGCCACAGTATTCGGGGTGGCCGTGAACCAATCTCTTTTCCTGAACGGTTTGAACATAACCACACCCATTGATGCTGCCATTATCATGACGGCTACACCCATACTGGTATTGCTCGTTGCCAGGTTGCTGATCCGTGAGCCTATCACTATGTATAAGGTTATTGGCATCGTTGCCGGAGGGACAGGAGCCATACTATTGATACTTTACCGCGGGAATGTAAGTTTCAGCAACAATCATTTGATTGGAAATTCCATCATCCTTGCCAATGCTACCTCCTATGCAATCTACCTGGTCATCATAAAACCAATGATGAATAAATACCATCCGGTTACGTTGATGAGGTGGATTTTCCTGTTCGCCATACTGCTGGTGAGTGGTCCGGGACTACCGGCATTCTTGCGTGTGAATTGGGATTTATTGCCAGGTGATATTTTGTTGTCCGTATTGTTCGTGGTTGTTGGAACGACATTCCTGGCATATCTGTTAAACATGTATAGCCTGAAGTATGTTAAGCCAATTACAGTGAGTATTTATATTTATTCCCAGCCTGTTATAGCATCCATTGTTGCTTTGATACTAGGCCAGGATGTAATAACCCCAGTAAAAATTTTGGCAGCTTTGCTGGTGTTTACAGGAGTGTATTTTGTAAGTTTTTCCACCGGCAAATCCAGAAGCAGATGATTGGAATATATGCTAAATCCGGATTTGCTAATAATTTTGTAAATTCATCTCATCAGAAATTTTAAACAAAACAAACCCTTACGATGAAAAAGATCTTTTTATTATCCGTATTCAGCCTCCTGGTTTTTGCTTTTACAGGATTGGCCCAGGAATGTACCTACTTTTTTCCAATGGAAGAAGGATCCCTGATAGAATTAAGGCATTATGATAAAAAAGCCAAGGTATCTGGAACCACACGCCAGGAAATAATCGATAAGAAAACTGCAGGAGGAGCTGTTTCCATCACCATTAAAAATACATTTTTTGATGAGAAAGGGGAAGAATTAATGACATCGGACCTTACCATGGAATGTAAGGATGGCGTATTTACCTTTGATATGGATAATTACCTGAACGATGAAATGATAAGAGGAATTGGGGATATTGAATTCACCATTGAGGGAGACAACTTAGAATTCCCTGCTAAAATGAGTCCCGGTGACCAGCTTAAAGAGGGTACCATAAAGCTTATTGTTCCTGAGATGTCTATGATGAATATGACAACCAAGGTATATAACAGGAAAGTGGAAGCCAGAGAGAAGGTGACAACTGAAGCCGGCACATTCGAATGCTACAAGATCACGTACGATATATATACAGATGCTATGATCGACATAAATATGAAAGGCATAGAATGGATTGCTCAGGATGTGGGTGCTGTTCGTACTGAGTCATACAATAAAAAAGGTAAACTTATAGGATATACGGAATTGATCAAACTTGAGAAATAAGGCTGTACCGAGCCCCCTTTTCGCTGAGGCTGATCTTGATGATTTCCAATACAATAAAATCTGAAAGGATTTCTTCAGCCTGCTGGAACCGCACCTTAGAGATCCGGCAAAACTTTGACAGGGTAATATAGTCGTTGACCTCCAGGTAATTGAGAAGCATTTTTTCGGCATTGCTGTACTCAAGGAATATCCCTTTTTTCCTTTTTTCCTTCGCCAAACTTTCATCAGAACCCTGTTGGCAAGCAGGTTCTGGTCCTTTACTCTGAGATAAGCCAGCCATCGTTCATTCTCGTTCTGTGCCAGGCAAGGACGCTTGGCGGCCCTGGCAATGTCTACCTCCAGGATGGTTTTCCCAAGGATGGTCCACTTCTGAGCTTTAAAAGGAATCACAGGACTGCAATACAATTCTGCGGCAGCTTCAAGCATATGGTATTCCTCGTCTGAACGTATCCCTGCAATTTTCCCATTGTCTTTTACTCCAATAAGCAATTTACCCCCGTCTGTATTTGAAAATGCTACCAGGGTCCTGGCAATTTTCCTGGCATCGCTGATTTCAAACTTAAAATCAAGCATCTGGTTTTCGCCCTGATCAATCAGATCCTGAATATATCTGCTCAATGATTTATGCCTTAGCTGTTATAAACAAATTTAATATTTTTAATATCGAATTCACTATATTCTAATCGATCTGCCATTCTTCGTTATATGGAGATTTACTATATTGCGCGAACCCAAATAAAGCCTATGAAATTCACATGGCAATTGTCTATATCTATCCTTCATCATCTCGTTCAACACCAGTGCACAGGTTGACTCAAAAACAGGATTTCCATTGATCTATAGGCAGGATTTCGAAGAGCCCGAGGCAATCCATGGATTTGTGTTTTCTGACCCTTCTCCATGGTTTGTGACCGGTGGGAAGGATGGGGGACTGGCACTGGAATATGCCGGCAGGGGTGACTATGAACCCAGGGTGAGGTCTCCCCTGATCATCGGGCTGATTGATAACCTTGTGTTAGGGGATTTTATCCTTGAAGCGGATGTACTTCAGACAGGCAATGAATATGGCCACAGGGACATGTGCTTCTTTTTCGGCTTCCAGGATTCCACTCTGTTCTATTATGTTCACCTGGCCAGCCAGGCTGATCCGGTTGCACATACCGTGCACATTGTTAACGATTCACCACGAAATAGTATCGTAAAGGAAAGAACTGACGGGATCCGCTGGATCGATGGATACTGGCACCATATCCGGCTGGAAAGAAGCGTTGGAGATGGAGACATAATCATGTATTTCGATGATATGGAGACACCCATCATGGTAGCAAATGACAAAACCTTCCAGGTAGGTTATGTGGGATTTGGTTCGTTTGATGATTCCGGTAAGATTGATAATATCCGTATCTGGGCCAATGATAGCAGGAAAAAGAAATCGGTTATATTCATGAAAAAATATTAATTTTAAAGAGGCAAAAAACAATAAACATCCAATCAATTAATACTGAACTATGAAAAATGAAAACAAAAAGGAAAACAAATCCGGATTCTCGAGGAGGTCATTTATTGCAACTTCTGCTGCTGCAACTGCCGGACTTACCATCCTTCCGAGCAATGTTATTGCAGGTTTGGGTCATAAGGCACCCAGTGATAAACTAAATGTTGCCGGTGTAGGCGTCGGTGGACGTGGAGGAGGTGTCATTAAGTCCAGTCAGAGGGGAAAATATTGTGGCTCTCTGTGATGTAGACTGGAAATATTCCAAGGGAATATTCAGTGAATTCCCGGATGCGAAGAAGTTTTGGGACTGGCGGGTAATGTTCGAGAAAATGGGCGACAGCATCGATGCTGTTGTTGTCGGTACACCTGATCACAACCATGCCATTGTTTCCATCAATGCCATGAAGATGGGCAAGCATGTTTATTGTGAAAAGCCCCTGACCCATGCTGTTTGGGAATCCCGTGAAATGACCAGGATCGCCAAGGAATATAAGGTTGCCACACAGATGGGTAACCAGGGAAATTCAGGCGAAGGAATACGGAAGATGTGTGAATGGGTCTGGGATGGCGCTATCGGGGAGATAAAGGAATGCCATGCCTGGACAAACCGCCCTATATGGCCACAGGGACTTCAACGCCCGGCCATTGGAGAATGGCCACCTGACACATTAAACTGGGATCTGTTTATCGGACCTGCCGAGATGAAACCATTCCACAGCATTTTGCATCCCTGGAACTGGCGGGGATGGTGGGATTATGGAACTGGCGCCCTGGGAGATATGGCCTGCCATATCATAGACCCGATCTTCAAAGTCCTCAACCTGGAATATCCTACCAAGGTACAGGGAAGTTCCACCCAGTTCAACACTGAGTGTGCTCCGGTCGCGGAGGTGGTAAAATTCACCTTCCCTGAAAGGCCCAAATACAAAAAAGTAAAAATGCCGGAGGTGGAAGTAACCTGGTGGGACGGTGGACTCTTGCCACCGCGACCTGAAGATCACCCGGCTGGTGAAATGCTGGGCCGTGACGGTGGTGGTGGTTGTTTATTAATTGGCACCAAAGGAAAAATCATGTGCGGTGTCTATGGGAAGGATCCATACCTCCTGCCGGAATCTTACGAAGCATCCTATCAAAAGCCAGAGCCTTACCTGAGGAGGGTAGATCTCGGGCACCAGATGGATTGGGTAAGGGCCTGTAAGGAAAGCCCCGAAGACAGACTGGAAGCAAGCTCGAACTTCGGATATTCCGGTCCACTGAACGAAATGGTGGTCATGGGTGTGATTGCCGTCCGTTTGCAGGACCTGAAAAAGGAACTGCACTGGGATGGAAAGAATATGAAGTTTACCAATATAGGTGATAGTGAGACTGTCAGGATCATCAAATCGGATACCTTTGAGGTCATTGACGGTCATCCGCATTTCGATACACAATTTACGGATCCTATCAACGCCAAAGGATTTGCGGAAGAGCTGATCAAGCATCAGTATCGCGAAGGCTGGTCCTTATAAGCATTGTATTTTCTCATAAGATGCCCGCTTCAATTCTCTGGAGCGGGCATCTTAATATTAGGAGATTTTTAACACTGCTATGGATTTGGATTTTGTACTTTCGTTCGGAATTTCAAGATTTGATAAATATGAAAGTAGCCATAACAGCAGCGAGCGGACAACTGGGTACTGCCATAGTTAATGAATCCATCCGACAATTGGGCAGCCAACATGTTACTGGTATCGCACGGAATCCGGAAAAGGCTGCTCATCTTGTTGTAGACATCCGACCTGGGGATTACAATAACAGGGAGCAATATGAGCTTGCACTGAAGGGCATAGAAGTGGTCTTGCTGGTATCCGGGATGGACACACCGGAAAAAAGAATTGTTCAACACCGCAACGTGATCAATGCTGCCAGAAAAGCCGGAGTGAGAAAACTGGTCTATACCAGCATTTTTGGAGAACCCGGCAAAGGTGCATTTAATCCTATCATTAAAGCAAACCGGCAAACAGAAAAAGACATCATGGATAGCGGACTGGATTGGTCAATTGGTCGGAATGGCCTTTATCTGGATGCCGATCTCGAATACCTGGATCATTATTTTGAGGATGGTAAAATCTCCAATTGTGCAGGGGAGGGCAGATGTGCCTATACCACGCGTGACGAGTTGGCTGTGGCATACATGGAAATGATTACCCGGGATGAGTTAAACGGATCTGTTTACAATCTTGTCGGGGAGCCCATTACCCAGCAGGAACTGGTGGATGCCATTAATTTGGTTTATGGGTCTGATCTTAAGTTTGAGTCCTTGCCTGTTGAGGAGTACTTGCGGGACCGGATAGCAGCACATGGAGAAGTATTCGGCACCATCATTGCCGGGATTTATGAATGCATAAGAAATGGTGCCTTTGATATCACCTCCGATTATCGGAAGATAACGGGAAGGGAACATATCCCGTCAGCTGAATATATCAAGCGGTTTAAATTAAACCATTGATTGTATTGTTAGTCTAACATTATTCAATTGTATGTATCTTTACATGCTTTTTTAAAAAGAGTTTTGCAACCATTCGCCGAATTAAATTAAACGATGAGAAAAATTGACAGAAGGATCGTAGTTATTGCGGCCTTTATTTTTATTGTGGGACTTGCCTATGGACTGATGAGGTTCCTGGCTGCCCAGAAAGAAGAGCTGAGGAGTCGCCCCCCCGTGGAAGCCAAAAGGTTTGTGAAAGCTGAACCTGTAGCATATACTACCATCAAATCACCGGTTTCAGCGCCTGGCAGGCTTACTTCCATTGCAGAGGTGGATATTGTCGCTGAGGCTGCAGGCAGGTTACAACAGGGTGAGGTAAGCCTTAAAAAGGGATCAGCGTTTTCACAGGGAGATATCCTGTTCGTCGTTTATCCCGATGAAGCTGCACTGGAGCTGAAAGCCAGCAAGAGCCAGTTCCTGAATACCCTGGCCAACCTGTTACCGGATATCAGAATAGATTTTCCTGATCACGAGGAGGGGTACATGGAATTTTTCTCATCCATCAGCCTGGATCATCCCCTTCCACAATTCCCCGAGGTTAAAGATGAGAAGCTCAAGATATTTTTAACCAGCCGGAATGTATTGAGCCAGTACTACAACATCCGGAAAAATGAGCTGCAACTCAACAGGAGGACAACCATTGCGCCTTTTGACGGAACATTTACGGATGTATTCCTGGAAGTTGGATCCTATACCAATACAGGAGGAAGAATAGCCAAGGCCATCCGGACAGATGAACTGGAACTCGAAGTGCCTGTTGAAAGGTTTGATGCTGCATGGATCAAAATCGGAGACCAGGTCATAGTCCGGTCAGACCGGCGCGGTTTAACCTGGAAAGGCAGGGTTATAAGAAAGAGCCAGTTCGTGGATCCCAACACCCAGTCTCAGGCGATCTTTATTAAGATTCAAAACCATCGTGATCCAAGCCTGCTGGCTGGAGAATACCTGAATGCTGAGTTTCCGGGACATCCCATTGAAAATGCCATGGAGGTCCCACGCAATGTGGTTTTCAACACCAACGAAGTTTTTGTGATTGTGAATGGTCGCTTGGAGAAGAGGATTGCCAATATCGTTAAGGTAAATGAAAAAACCCTCATATTCAATGGGCTTCAAGAAGGGGAGATCCTTGTCATGCAACCACTGATCAATGTGCTGGAAGGCACTGTGGTAGAGAGATTGGGAGATCAGCAGGCAAACCTGGAAGGTCCAGGCTCAGGACTCCCACCGCAGAGTCCCGAAGGTGGGAAGAAAAATAAAAAATCTGGTCAGGGAAAGCCTGAATAAACCGTCAAGATATTAAAAAATGAGAAAATTAGTTGAACGGTTCGTCGAATATCCAATATATGCAAACCTGGCCATTGTAGCTGTACTCCTTGCCGGCATCTTTGCCTACACTTCCATGAAAAAATCCTTTTTCCCGGAAACAGAAAGCCGTTTCATCAGCATTTCTGTATACTATCCCGGGGCTTCCCCGGTTGAGATGGAGGAGGGGGTGACTTCCCGCATTGAAGAGGCTGTCAGGGGACTCATAGGCATTAAAGAGATCAATTCAACATCTGTTGAAAACCGCTCAAGTGTCTCCATTGAGACAACTGGTGAATATGATATCGATGAGGTGCTGATTGAGGTTAAAAATGCGGTGGATGGTGTCTCTGCCCTTCCCTCCGCAGCCGAGAGACCCATTGTTGCCAAACGCAGATCCCGGGCACCGGGACTCTATATGAGTCTCACGCCCATTGAAGGGGCGGATGTTGACCTGATGACCCTCAAGGATTATGCACAGCGGATTGAGGAAGATTTTTATAATTCTGGCGTGATGAGCCAGATATCCCTTTCTGGATACCCACAACCTGAGATTTCCGTCGAAGCAGAAGAAGAGATGTTGCTCAGGTACAATATCACCTTTGACGATATATCCAGTGCCATTGTGCGGAATAACCAGGATGTTTCCGGCGGGCAGATCAAATCGGATGAAGAAGAATTGTTGATCCGCCTGCGTTCACGCAGCACGGATCCCAACAAGATCGGCAACATCATTATTCGCGGACAGCCCGATGGAGGTTACCTTAGGATCAGGGACGTGGCCGAAGTGAAAAAGAAATTTGCCGACACCTCGGATAAATCATGGCTAAATGGAAGACCCTCAGTAAGAATAAGGGTCGAAAAACTTCCGGAAGAGGACCTGGAGGCCATGACCGTCTTCGCCCGTCAGTACATGGAAGATTTTAATGCCAGAAATGCCGGCGTGGAACTGGGCATGTCAAGGGCCTTTCTGGATATTCTTGACAGCCGTTTGAACATGTTGACAAAAAACGGCCTGATGGGTTTGGGACTGGTCATCCTCACCCTGACCATGTTTTTAAGCCTGCGTGTTTCACTCTGGGTTTCATGGGGTATTCCCTTCAGTTTCCTGGCCATGTTCATCTTTGCCTATTTCTATGGAATAACCATCAATATGATGTCCCTTATGGGAATGATCCTGGTGATCGGGATACTGGTTGATGACGGGATAGTGGTCGCGGAAAACATATACCTGCATTTTGAACGGGGGAAGACTCCCATGGAAGCTGCAGTGGATGGAACCATGGAAGTTTATCCTGCGGTACTGACTTCCATTACCACAACCGTAATCGCCTTTTCGCCATTGCTTTTCATGCAGGGAACAACGATGGAATTCATGTTGCACCTTGCCGTTGTGGTGATAGCCAGCCTGGTATTCTCCCTTTTTGAAGCATTTTTCATTTTGCCCGCTCATCTATCCAATCCCAAGGTACTGAACCGCAAAAGCCTTGAAAGGAAAACAAAAGGTATTAAAAAATATTTTGAAGGTTTTATCGTCTGGCTGCGGGAAAGGATCTATCACCATATGCTGGGCTGGCTGATCAAATGGAGGCATGCGGTCATAGCCATTCCCATAGCCCTGATGCTGGTTACGGCCGGTCTGTGGATGGGCGGATACATTAAAAATACCTTTTTCCCGTCGGTGGATTTTGACAGTTTTGAGATAAATGTGGCTTTTACTCCGGGAGATGGTGAAAGGCAGACCATAGAGTACCTGAGACGATTCGAGAAGGCCATCTGGGAGGTAAACGTAGACCTGAAGGAGCAACTGGGAGAAGAAGAGGATATTATAGAAAGGGTGCGAACCAGTGTGGGGGATGCATTCAATCGCCAGGAATCGGGTGCACATGCAGGAGAGATCGTTGTGTATCCGCGTGACCTCGAGGGGCTCCCCATCGCGGGATTTGACATTTCCAATATGGTCAGGCAAAAAATCGGACCTGTACCGGAAGCCAGAAAATATACAGTTGCCGGCAGGAACAGATGGGGATCGCCTGTATCCATAGGCTTGATGTCAAAGAACCTGGCCGAATTAGAGGAAGCCAAAGAATACATGATGAGCCGCCTGGGTGAAATGCCCCAGCTGAAAGACATCAATGAAAATGTGGCGCTCGGGAAGCAGGAGATCAGGCTGGATCTGAAGCCAAAGGCTTATTTTCTCGGACTCGATGAAAATGCCATTGCCCGCCAGGTCAGGCAGGGTTTTTATGGTGGACAGGCACAGCGGTTGCAGGAGGGCCGGGATGAGTTGCGTATTTGGGTCCGCTATCCGAAAGAAGACAGGCTTACGATCGGACATATGGAAAAAATGAAGATCAAAACATCTTCCGGTGAATATCCGCTGATTGAACTGGCCGATTACCATATGGAGCGGGGACCGGTGGCCATCAACCGGTTTAATGGGTCCCGGGAAATTCGGATAGAGGCTGAGACCATTGATCCATACGCATCAGTGCCGGAGATCCTTGAAGGGATCGAACTGAACATCATGCCTGATGTAATGTCAAAATACTCAGGGATCCGCTATATATTTCATGGACAGAGGCGGTTCAGCAGGGAAGCAGTTGATAAAATATACAAGTATTTTGGCGTGGCCTTTATCTTTATGGTGATTGTGATGATATTGCATTTCAGGAGTTTCAACCAGACCCTCATTATCATTGCCATGATCCCTTTATCCATGCTGGGGGTTTTCTGGGGACATGGGATCCATGCAAAACCAGTATCCCTGATGAGCCTCTGGGGGATGGTTGCCCTTACAGGGGTGATCATCAATGATGCCATTGTATTTCTTGCCAAATACGATGGATTGCTGGTTGATGGTAAGAAAGTAGTTGAAGCAGTGATCGAGGCAGGAAAGATCAGGCTACGGCCGATTATCCTGACATCGATCACCACTACGGTGGGATTGTTCCCCATCATTCTATCCAAAAGTATACAGGCGCAATTCCTGATTCCCATGGCCATCAGCCTGGCATATGGGGTGGCCATAGGGACTGTTTTCATCTTGATCTTTTTTCCTGTGCTGATCATGCTGCTGAATGATGCCAGGGTCTATTTCCGGCGAATCTGGACAGGTGTCAAGCCTGAGCGCGAAGAAGTGGAGGTGGCGATCATCCATCACCGCCGTAAAATGATGCTGGAGGAGAAAAGGAATAATGTAAACAAAGCAGGATCCCACATTTAATGCGCAAAATTCATTTCATAATGAACCGGATAATAAAAATATTCAGTCTGCTGGCAGCGATTTTCATCACTACCATTTCTGCTTTCGGCCAGCCGGTAGATCTTAGTCTAACTGATGCCCTGGAAAAGACGCTGGAGTATAACTATGGTATCAGGATCTCAAAGTCAGATGTAGAGATTGCTGGCATCAACAACAATTGGGGAAATGCTGGCAGGTACCCAACCATCGGGTTTGACGCCAGTTCAAATAACATTTATAATTTCTCGGATACCATTTGGACCAACAGGTTAACTGCCGGGGTGGGACTGGACTGGACCATTTTTGACGGCTTCAGGGTTAATTTTACCAAAGATAAGCTTGAATCGCTGGAAGAATTATCGCAGGGTAGACTGGCTGTTGTTGTTGAGAACACCATTGAAGATGTGATTATGGCCTACTACGATGTCCTGCTGCAACAGCAGAACCTGGAGGTGCTTGAAACGGTCATGACGCTGTCTGAGGACCGGTATACTTATGAAAAGACCCGCTATGACCTTGGAGGTACCGTTACTTTCCAGGTTCTCCAGGCCCAGAATGTTTACCTGAATGACAAGGCCCTATTTTTGAACCAGGAAGTGGTGGTAAGGAATGCGATCCGGAACCTCAATTTCCTGCTTGGACTGGACGCCAGTCAAATGTGGAATTTCCCAGAGCCCTTCAAAGCGGATACAACGGAATATGTCCTTGCAGATCTGACAGGCAGGATGATGTCCAATAACCAGACCCTGATGAACCAGTATACCAATCTCCAATTGCAGAAAAAGGAGATTGACCTGAGGAAATCCGCCCTCTATCCGTCCCTTTATGTTTCAGCAGGACTGGATGAGAATATCGGGCAAACACAGTTTATCGGGAATACTGATGCCCTGTCTACTTATGGAAATCTGAGATTGTCCTGGGATATTTACACCGGTGGAACCCGCAAGAGGGCCATCGAAGTGGCACGGATCAACGAAGAGATGGCCCAGGTTGAAATTGAACAGATGGAACATGCCCTCATGAATGAATTACTCAATCTTTACGATTTCTACAGCATTCGTATCGCTCTGCTGCAGGTGGCAGATGAGAGTCTTGAAGCGGCTGAACTGAATATGTCCATTGCCGATGAGAAGTTCCGTGCAGGTGCCATAACCTCTTTTGAATACCGGGACATCCAGCTGATCTATCTGAATTCTGCCCTGCGAAGGCTGCAGGCTATTTACAACCTGATCGGATCACGTACCTCACTTACCAGGTTGACGGGTGGTTTTTTAATGGAAGATGATCCTGCAGCTCAGTCCTCTGATCCTTAAGATTTTATCAGCATCCTAAGTATTCCCCTGAACCTGTCACTACTCTTGTACTGACTCGTACAGGAATTTCAGGTTGGACTCAAAGAAATTATTGAAACTCCAATCCCTGTAAGGTTGGGGAATTTCCTCAATACGGATGTCTTCAGGCTTTCTATCCTGCATTTTCAATGTGGCAGCCAGGGTGCTGACCATGTCAAGGTAGCCGATCATGGCCTGGATATTGTCCTTGTTGCCCACTTCTCCATGTCCTGGGACCACAACATCAACCGGCCAATCCATTAATTCAGAAAGTGTCTGTCTGAGACCCGAAGCATCTCCATCTGCCAGGAATGGATGCATATCAACAAATACCAGGTCACTGGCAAACAAGATCTTTTCCCCAGGCAGGTAAAGAACGATATCAGATACCATATGTCCCTGCTGAAATTCAATGAGTGTAACTGTCCTTTTACTTCCGTAAATGAGCATGGTATCATTAAAAACAACATCGGGTGGAGTGATGGCAAGAATCGGGTATGATTCCACCATTGCTTCGAAATATCCAAGCCACATTTTAGCATCTTCTTTCTCTTCCTCAGTTTCAGCCTCCTTCAGACTATTCTGAAAAACAGCCATTCTTCCGGGGGCAAATGATTGTTCTTCTTCTGCTTCTTTATGGCCGTTCTTTAAAAGATAATCCCTGGTTTCCGGAGTACTTAAAATGGAGGCTTCGGGAACAAATACCTGGTTGCCCCTGATATGGTCATTATGTGAGTGGCTGTTTACTACCCATTTGATGGGTTTTCCTGTCAGTTCCCCTATGGCCTTTTTGAGGTCACTGGCAGCGGCTACAGAAAGAAAACTGTCAAAAACCAGTACTTCCTCACCAAGGTCCACAAACCCCCCATTACCAATGGCCTGTCCACCGGGTTTATGGATGGCAGCATATACACCATCTCCAATTTGTTCCAGTTTGAAATGTGGCGATTCGAATGATTGGGAAAAGCAAATGCTGCCATAAGTGATGATCAAGGCCGCGAAAAGTTTGGATATCAGTAGCTTTTTCATTTGGGTTGAAATTGTATGGTAAGTTATTAATTCGATCTAAGTAAATCAAAAATTTTATATATTTGCACCGCCATTATTATGTCTACAACCACACCCACACCCACACCCACACCCATGCCCTCATGGGGATATAGCTCAGTTGGCTAGAGCGCGTGACTGGCAGTCACGAGGTCAGGGGTTCGACTCCCCTTATCTCCACCAAGCGTCCGAACGGGCGCTTTTTTTTTAAGGTATCACAACCAAAATCTGGTTGGATACTATCATTGTAAGAACATATATTTACATTTATACTAAATTTTAAATCCTCTAAATATGAGAACAATATTGATTTCCGTATTAGTGCTATTGATTGTTGCATCTTGCACTGAGAAAAAAGAATCCTTATTCAATGGTAAAAACCTCGATGGCTGGACAATTTTTGTGGATGAATCCATCATCAGTCCAGAAGACTTTTTTTATGTCAACGATGGTATGATTGAATGTATTGGGGTTCCCATGGGCTATCTGAGAACAATTAAGGAGTATTCAGACTATCACTTGCACATAGAATGGAGGTATCCCGAAAATCCTACGAATAGTGGTGTTTTCCTGCATACCAGTGGTCCTGATAAAATTTGGCCGCAACATTTTCAAGGGCAGTTAAAATATGAAGATGCCGGTGACTTCATTGTACAGGGGGAGGGTCAAACAGCCACCCTTGAAGGTATTGTTTATGAATCTTCAGATACGCTCAGGCCGGTTGTTCCCAAGTTAAATCCAACCAATGAAAAACCAGCTCCCGAATGGAACAGTTATGATATTACCTGTATCGGAAGCACGATTGAATTAAGGGTAAATGGTCTGCTGCAGAATACAGCCACAGATTGTCCCTTACCAAAGGAGGAATTGGCCTGCAGGCTGAAGGTTCAAAGATCCAGTTCCGGAATTTGTGGATTAAGCCTCTTAAGTGATCAGCGTTTTGCGTTTTCATCCACACCCCTGGGACGTGGTCCGTAATGGGGTAGTGGCTTGCCGATTTCATATGCCCCGATATCAGGAGCCTTGCCGGTGAATTCATCGTTGATATTCGGAAACAGCAGGGCAGCATCCTCAGCGGCTGAACCGGGGGCAATGCGCAGGTCCTGTGGCTGGCGCTCAGGGAAAACCGGATCGGGGAATTCAATCTCTGCAGCAAACACACCCATGTCCACCTGAACACAATGACCGGCACCCGTCAAACGATGTAATTCCTCGATCGATTCAAAAGGCTGGTCAGCAATTTTTCCGGCAAACGGTGTGTATTGATAGTACCGACCGCGTTATAATCAAACTTACAGGTAGCATTGTAACCGGGCAGTGAAACTGCCAGTCCGTCCCCACTGGAGTAGCGGCCACTTTTCCCTCCGCCGGAACCACCAATGCATAAGTTATTATACCACCAGGCCCTGAAAAAAGCATTTTGCCCATGGTGTTCAAACAATCCATCACCGGATTTAACCACTGTGTTGTGCAGAAACAGATTGCCATAACTGCAGCCGTTCAAGTTTAAAAGGGGCCATGGAAATATTGTACATCACATTACGGATAAAGTATGTCGGACCGCCCAGTCCGGGTTGAGAGCTCAGTCCCATTCCACAATTGGTGATCCGGTTATTCATGATGCGGCAGTTGTTCATCGCAAAATCAGCCTCAATCCCATCATCGGGTCCCTCTGAAATGTCATTGTTGTAGATATCAATGCACATCTGGTCATAAACCCACAGATCTTCCATGGTAGATATGCAATCCCTGTAGCCGGAGACGCGGTTGTAGCATATGACATTGCCGGGACCAGTGAGTTCGATCCCCTCACCAATGTTGGCCGGGCCACCCCAGATACTTCCGGATCCAGTACTTTCAGCCACCCAGGGCATCTTATAGCTAACCGTATTATCAGCAATATAGCAGTTCTTGCAACCTGGTTGTTCCTGGGCGATGATTCCGAACTGGGATTCGATCATTACAATAGCGTACTGCCACGTTTTCTGCCCAACGCAATCGTACCGGTCCCCATACCGTCAAACCATCGATAATCACATGTCGGCGGTGTTCAAGGCTGATCGAGTTGAAGGTGCTGCCGATGACCGGATGGGCATTGTCGGCACGTATGACGATGGGTTTTTCCGGTTCTCCATCGACAGGCATAGTAAAAGAATCGTAGTAACCCGGACTCAGCAACAGGACATCACCTGGCTCAGCATGCATCGCAGCTTTTTCAAGTGTTTTAGGATTAACCTCAATGATGCGTGAATCAGGGGCTTCTTCGGGTACAGGACGAGTTTTTGCTTTAACAATCTCTGTGGCTTTACCGCCGTCAGGATCACTGAGTGACAAACGAATTTCGTACTCGGTATCCGGTTTAAGATTGAATATACTTCCCGAGTGCTTGTTTTTCCAGGTGTAGGTTGGCCGTGTGCGGTTTCCTGTACTTCCCTCAGGAACGCGTACCAATGGCATGGCCGGCAACCATTTCTCATCTCCCGCAACCCTGTAGGAAACTTCGACTTTGCCATTTTCATTATCATCACCGGCAATCAGCCATTCCACTGCCAGACAGGTGATGGTAGGATAAGGAGTACTGATGTCACCCGGGATGGTGGCATTTTCGGACCGGCTGGGAGACAGCAAGGAAAATCCCAGGATAAGAATGAGTACATGCAAGGTATTCGGTTAATTGATTTCATTTGTAACATCTAATTATTTAATGGTATTAAATCTGTAATATTTCGCTCCATTCGCCCCAGACACCCCGGCTATCCTGTGCTTTGACTTTCCAATAATAGGTAGTGTCCGGGTTGAGCCATCCTGTCTGGCAGTTGCCATTCAGATTTACCTGAGTCAGTTTCTTTGAACAGGGCGGTTGCCACCGGCCAGCGGCACTGGGGATCAAAACTGATCAGGATACAATGATTCGTGATCTTATCTCCCTTATCTTTATCAGACGCTTTTTGCCATTTGAACACCGGTGCCAGGGTTTTGATTGTTTCGCCGTTTGCAGGGAATGTGGGGCCATCAGGAATCGATGGCGGGGTGTTGTCATTACGTTCCCGCCATATATGGGTAATTTTAACCTTGTGTTCACCAGGGGTCTCATCGCGATAGCGGATTATATTACGTCCTTTTGACAAGGCGGGGAGGGAATAGGAGCTGACCTGGATATCAGTCACCAGTTCTACCGTCTTCCAGGCCGCTCTGGGTGGCTGGATCATTGCTCTCATCTGCCATAAAATTGAACTCCACCGCATAATCGTGGCGGCCTCGCTCACCGCTGGGGAATAAAACTTTGTTAAGATCGATCTCAGCGTCAATATGGCCTGTAACTCCCTCGGGCGCACTCCAGACCCTGTTTCGAACCGGTCCGGTTGTGCTATAGATCGTTGCGGAAAGACGATCCCATTCTTTGGCTCCACCACGGTAAAAAGTAGCTTTCAATGTGCCACCAAGAATGGTATAAGGAGTTTCGGTGGATCAAAATTGCCCGTTCCGGGAAGTCATAGATTCCGCCATGTTGATGTCGTACGTGTACTGCGGGTGCCTGTCCATCAATTACCTCGAATCCTGGGGCCTGATCACTTGTTAAAAAATGATGGTGCCAGCTCCGATTTGAGATCCGGTTTCCAGATAAGCTGCCCATCGCCATACCGCATGGGTTTGGCCCATTCATATCCGGTCTCAAGTCTTCTGTTATGGCGTTCATAGTCATAGTATTTTTCTCCGCCCTTCCAATTGCGAATTAGCTTCTCACCGGGACGAAGGGTCATGGCCATGCTATGCGGTTCATAGGTAAATCGATCGTAACCCGTCTGTAAAAAGCATTCATCCGGGCCAAAGAAATAGCGATAACCACGAATTTTCTCACCGTCCTGGGATACATGAGGATTATTGCCCTCTACATCTGTATAGATTGCACGCACCGCTTTGTTGCGGCCGGAAAATTTCGTCAGCGCTGCACCTGATTCAAGTCCGCCGCTTATTTTCTGATCTTCCCAGAGCTGCTCCACAGATGCGATGGTACGGTTGTCTGCAGCCAGATAGTAAAGTCCAATGTCGCTGTCCAGCATGTGCCAGGCATTGTTGTAAAACGCCTCGGTGATGGTGTGATGCCAGACTTCCCAGACCCGTGCCGGGACCCCAATAGAGCGGCAGAGTGCCGTGAACACCGTACTGTGATATCCACAGTTGGCATAGCCGTAAACGTTCATCGCCACTACAGGATTATGGCACTCCCTGTCACCGGGGGAATCGAGGTGCTGGAAATTAAGGCGGATGAAATCCCAGATGGCCAATGCCTTTTCCTCATCCGTTTTACAATCCCGAGTAACCTCATGGGCAATGGTCTCTGTGTCGAACCAGTCGTACAAACCATTAACCGTGATCCGGGGATTGACCAGGGGAGCATCGCCAAGATTCTCAATAATGATTGTTTCGTTGACCGGGTCACGGCTGCCATCGACCTCAATCTCGTAGGTATAGTCATTCACAGTGATAATCTGAGAATATTCCCTGGTCTGGCCTGAGACGAGGACAACGCGCAGGAACAATAAAACAATCATCGGAAGAATACTATTTTTACTCATAAACGCTTAATTTTATTATATACTAATATCGGCATTACATGACTTTTGAAATATATTAACCATAAAAAATACTTTAAATTGTCAGCTTTTACACTACTGCCTCCAGATTATGAATGAGAAGGAAAGCAATGCGGGGTTCAACGAAAGGGCCAGGACCATAAAGGACCTGGCTAATACACCTTTTAAGAGGGCCTTGCTTGTGATACAGGTTATTAGTTATATATTGATTGTTGGCTCACCTTTTATTGGAGGTGCCATTGGTGGATTATTAGGATTGAATGCAAAAAAAATTGGGGTACTGATCCTGGCCATTTTTATTGCCGGAGAGATCTTGTTTTATGGTTCACTGGCATTTCTTGGCAAGGAAGTGGTCCTACTAATCAGGGATAAAATTAAATTGTGGTTTAAAAAGCCTAAACATGAATAAATCAATCATATTAGAAATCAGAGACCTTGGGTTTCAGTGGGAGACGAACAATCCGTTTCTTTTTTGTGTACACCACCTTGATGACTATCCGCGGGGGAATCCGGAAATGGGTCCGGAAGCTTCACTGGAAGGCAGAAGATTGGGCAATGATTTTGTCTGTTAAAGATGGATGGCGGATGTATCATGGATTAAAAATCCCCGGTTTTCCCGTACACCCCCACCGTGGTTTTGAAACAGTGACAATTGTTTTAAATGGCCTGGTCGATCATTCCGATTCTATGGGTGCCTGTGGCCGGTATGGAACGGTGATGTGCAATGGATGACTGCAGGTGCCGGAATGCAGCATGCAGAAATGTTTCCCCTCCTGAATAAAGATAGAGGAGAATCCCCTGGAATTGTTTCAGATCTGGCTGAACCTCCCTGCTGAAGATAAATTTGTGAAGCCTCATTACAAAATGCTATGGGAAGAGGAAATCCCTAAACTGAAATTAAAAGATGAGAATGGGAGCATATACTGAGATAATTATTGTGGCAGGTTCTGTAAATGGGCTGGAAGCTGTTCCTCCGGCACCTGATTCCTGGGCTGCCAAAGTGGAGAATGAAGTCGCCATATGGCTAATCAGTATGGAAGCCCAGTCGAAATGGGAACTTCCTCCTGCCTCCGAACACACTATCACGTTCACTCTATTTTTACAAAGGTTCCAAAATTACTATTTCAGGTGAGGAAATATCTTCATACAAAGCCATTGATCTTCAGGCTTCTCAGAGTGTTTTTCTTGAAAATGGCCCCGATGAGGGCCATCTTCTCCTGCTTCAGGGGAGACCCATCGAAGAACCGGTTGTTCAATATGGTCCCTTTGTAATGAACTCCCAGGCGGAGATCCAGCAGGCTATGGATGACTACCGGAGGACACAGTTCGGGGGGTGGCCCTGGTCCAGGCCCGATCAGGTTCATGGACATGAGCGTGGAAGATTTGCCAGGTATTCCAATGGTAAAGAGGAGTTGAGATGAGGGTAAATTTGCAGGCAAAAGAGCATTTTTGGCAAGATTTTTGCATAATTAATTGTAAATGAGAAAGGTCGGATGAGACCATAATACCTTTACCGGCCTGAGCTGAATTTATATTAAAATAGGGCATACCTATTGAATATGATAAGATATTTCATTATTTTTATGGGCTAAATAATTCTGGACATGGAACTTAAAAAATCAAAAAAGGCAGACCTTGAAAACAAAAAAGGAATTTTTCTTCAGATCGGACTGGTAGTCGTACTGGGTATCATCCTTGCTGCATTTGAATGGAGCAGCAGGCCTAACATGGAAAGTACTCTTGGAGAACTGGCTGATATGGACCTGGAAGAAGAGATCATACCGATCACCAGGCAACAGGATGTTAAACCACCACCACCACCTCCTCCTCCAAAAGTTGCTGATGTATTGAACATTGTTGAAGATGATGTGGAGATTGAAGATGAGCTTATCATTGAAGATGCTGAGGCTGACCAGAACATGGAGATTGAGATCGTAGAATTTGAAGAGGAAGAAGAAGTAGCCGAGGAAGAAGTGTTTCTTCATTGTTGAAGATATGCCCAGCTTCCAGGGTAAGGGTCAGGAAGGATTCAGGGCATGGATCGCAAAAAACCTTAGATATCCTGAAATTGCTGCAGAGAACGGCATCAGTGGTAAGGTTTATGTCCAGTTCGCTGTTAATTCGAAAGGCCAGGTTGTTGATGCAGTAGTCGTAAGGGGCGTGGATCCGGCTCTGGATAAAGAGGCCCAAAGGGTCGTTACTGGCATCACCCAAATGGGCACCAGGAAAACAGCGGGGGAAAGCCGTTAAAGTCCAGTTTACTTTCCCAATAAATTTCGTGTTGCAATAAACTATCTGAGTAATAGACTTATAACCCTGGTAATCAGATTACCAGGGTTTTTTTGTATCCAAATCAGGATTATCACGTATATAATGGCATAATTTGTGGTTGTATGTATCTTATTAGAATCATATTTTATTAAAAAGCTGCCATATGAAAAATGTTATTTACCTATTGATTACTGCCCTGATATTATCTTCCTGTGGATCATCCAAGAAGATGATGGAAGGGGGAAACTATGATGCGGCCATTAACAAGTCCGTAAAACAGTTGAGAAAGAAACCTGACAGTCCAAAGGATGCAGAGATACTTGACCGGGCTTACCGACTGGCTAATGAACAGGACCAGGAAAGAGTAAGGTTTCTGGAGCGTGAAAACAATCCCAATAATTATGATGAGGTTTTTGCCACTTATTCCAGGTTGAAAAATCGCCAGTCTCTCGTCCGCACCGTCCTTCCTATGAATGTTGCCGGAAGACAGGTAAATTATGAATATGTTGATTACGATACACAGATCATCAAAGCCAAGCGGATTGCTGCGGAGTATTATTATGGCAGCGGAAAGGAACTGATGAAGACTGGTACCAAGGAAGCTTACCGCCAGGCATACGTTGAAATGACAAAAGCCCAGGATTATTCAGGAGGAATGTATCCGGAGCTTAATGAACTTATCGAAGAGGCCAGGTTCAAGGGGGTAAGCAGGGTCCTCGTAAGGGTGAATAACCAGACCCATTTAAAACTGGATCCCGTTTTTGAACAGGACCTGCTGGAAATTGATACCAGGAACCTGGAAAGTGAATGGGTCGAATATCATTTTAAGCACCTGAATGAGGACATTGCTTATGATTATAATGTACTTGTGAACCTGGAGATGATTACGGTCTCCCCGGATGATGTGAAAGAAAAGGATGAGCTTTACAAAAAGAAAGTGGAAGATGGATTTGAATATGTCCTGGATGCCAGTGGGAATGTGATGAAAGATACGGCAGGGAATGATATTAAACTTCCCAAATACAAAACCTTGCAATGTACAATGATTGAAACACACCAGTTCAAATCTGTCAGGATTGACGGTAATGTGGAGATCCTCTCCAATAATCCCAAGAAACTGATCAGGAAGGAACCCATTGGGGCAGAGCATATATTTGATCATGGTTCTGCCAGGGTTGTTGGAGACGTTGATGCACTGGATGAGGAAGCAATGAGCATGATTGACAGGGAAGCTGTTCCATTTCCAACAGATTTCGAAATGATATTCAATTGTACAGAAACATTGAAACCTGCCATAAGACAAGGTATTTACAGGAACAGGCAGTTTATTTACTAGGGCTCATACAGGATACGGCCGATATTGTTATCTTTGTCGTTTATAACATATACCACGCAAAATCATTGTGATTTTGCGTGTTTTTTTGGCCATGCCTGAACCCATCATAACAACACCTAAACCGGAAACTGCCATCTTGATCGGCATCATCGATCAGTATCAGGATGCCGCCACCGTGGAGGAATACCTTCAGGAGCTTGCTTTTCTTACCGAGACAGCAGGTGCCATTCCGGAAAAGACTTTTGTACAGAAGCTTGACTATCCAAATCCCCGGACCTTTGTCGGGAGTGGTAAGCTTATGGAGATCAGGGAATATGTAGCTATGAATGAAAGTCGACCTGGTCATCTTCGATGATGAATTAACCCCCTCACAACTCAGGAACATCGAACAGGAACTGAAATGCCGCATACTTGACCGGACAAACCTTATTCTCGATATTTTTGCCAGGAGGGCGCAGACAGCCCATGCCAAAACACAGGTTGAGCTGGCCCAGTATGAATATCTGTTGCCACGGCTGACCAGGATGTGGACCCACTTGGAAAGGCAGCGCGGGGGGATTGGACTAAGGGGGCCCGGAGAAACAGAAATTGAGACAGACCGCCGGATCATTCGCGATAAGATAGCCAAATTGAAGGAAGACCTGAAAAGGATAGATAAACAGAAATCAGTCCAGCGAAAAAACAGGGGCAAAATGGTCAGGGTGGCCCTTGTGGGTTACACAAATGTGGGAAAGTCCACCCTGATGAACGTAGTCAGTAAATCAGATATTTTTGCCGAGAATAAGCTTTTTGCCACCCTGGATACAACAGTCAGGAAGGTAGTTATCGGGAACCTCCCTTTTTTGTTATCCGATACGGTAGGATTTATCAGAAAGCTCCCCCATACCCTGGTAGAATCATTCAAATCAACCCTGGATGAGGTCAGGGAATCGGATATACTCCTGCATGTAGTGGATATCTCCCATCCAAATTTTGAAGAACAGATTGACATTGTAAACCAGACACTACTTGAAATTGATGCCAGGGATAAGCCAAGCTACATAGTTTTCAATAAAATTGATGCCTTCCGCTATGTTGTAAAGGAAGAGGATGATCTGAGTCCGGATACCCGAGAAAACATCAGCATGGACGATCTCAAAAAAACCTGGATAGCAAAAAGCAATGGTGCCTGTGTATTTATCTCAGCAAAGAAACTGGAGAATATTAAGGAGATTCGTGATCTCCTTTATGAAAAAGTTAAAGAGATCCACGCCAAACGTTATCCATACAATGACTTCCTGTATTAATTCTGGGTGTAGCTAGACCAGTTTATTCTCAACCATGTATTCAGCGATCTGAATGGCATTGGTGGCTGCTCCCTTCCTGAGATTATCCGCGACTATCCAGATATTCAGACAGTTTTCCCTGGATTCATCCCTCCTGATCCGTCCCACAAATACCTCATCTTTACCTTCCGCATACCTTGGCATGGGATACACATTATTGGATACATCATCCTGGACAACTACGCCGGGAGTTTCAGACAGAAGCTTTACTACATCATCGATCTCATAGCTCTTTTCAAATTCAAGGTTGACGGCTTCAGAATGGCCTCCAACAACAGGAACCCTCACAGTAGTGGCTGTTACCATGATGGAATCATCCTCCAGGATCTTCCGGGTCTCATTGACCATCTTCATTTCCTCTTTGGTATAGGCATTATCAAGGAATACATCACAATGAGGTAGGCAATTCCTGTCGATGGGATGAGGATAGGCCTTCTCTCCTTCTGCACCGGCCCGCTCATCCTGCATTTGCCGAACTGCCTTTACCCCTGTTCCGGTGACAGACTGGTAAGTGGATACAACAACCCTTTTAATTTTGTAGGCTTTATGCAGGGGAGCAAGGGGCAGAACCATTTGTATGGTAGAGCAATTAGGATTGGCAATGATCTTATCATCGGGACCGATGGCCGTGGCATTGATTTCCGGAACAACCAGACGTTTGGTTGGGTCCATACGCCAGGCTGAAGAATTGTCTATGACAACACATACCGGCTTCTGCAAATTTGGGAGCCCATTCTGTTGAGGTTCCTCCACCTGCTGAAAAAATCGCAATGTCAGGTTTATTATCAATGGCTGTCTGCATGCCGATCACTTTGTGTTTCTCCCCTTTAAATATTACTTCTTTACCAACTGATTTTTCTGATGCAACGGCATAAAGGGTGGAAAGGGGGAAGTTTCTTTCTTCGAGGATTTCCATCATAACGCCTCCGACAAGACCGGTGGCTCCAACTACGGCAATTTTCATGAGATTACAATTTTTAAGTGATAGACATCAAATAGTTATAAAATAATATTCCTGCAAAAATCATAATAATAATTTGAAATGAAAAGGCTGATATTGTTTTTTTTATTTTATCCGGGTTGTATTCATGCTCAAATGTGTATTGACTTCGAAGAAAGATCCCTTATTAACTGGCATCAGGAGAGAGATTCAGCATGGCTGATCCAATCAGAAGAATCACTTTCTGGCTTGTATTCACTGCATCATTTCAAGGATGATTCAGTCGGAAACCATGACCAGATTGCTTTGCCTCTTGACAGCCTTGAGCTGGATTCCCCGCTTACCTCATGGAAGTTCCGCATCAGGCATGGCTACCTTCCATCTTCTGCCAACCACTGGGCCATTTTCCTGGCAGCTGACGGCAATGCTTCAAATATGTATCCGGGTGGAGAAATAAATGGATTTGTCCTGGGGGTCAATTTTCAGGGATCGGATGATACACTCAAACTCTGGAAAGTCCAGGAAGGCCATGTCGAGATCCTGGTAAAAACATCTTTGAACTGGCAGGAAAGTATTGGCCAGGGACAGGCCTATTTGAATGTCATGCGAAAAGAAAATGGAATCTGGCATGTCTTGCTTGAAAACAATACAACCGGAATATGGGAGCTGATCGGTAAAGGAGAGGATACAGCGATAATCAGTCCGGATTACTTCGGGATCTATTATAGGTATTCCTCGAAACAGGACCGGAAATTATGGTTTGATGATCTTTGTATCTCCGGACTCTTTATACCTGATACCCTATCTCCTTCCATAGTATCTGTTGAGGTGATCGATCAAAATGCCATTCAGCTGACCTTTACGGAGCCTGTGAATGAGTCCGTATGCCTGGTGCCAGGAAACTTTCTGCTCCACCCCGTCGGAGCAGTCCCAGATTCCCTTATAATGGTTTCCGGTAAAAGCTGCAGGCTGATATTCATTGAGCCTTTCCCTGGCAAAACTCCCCTCACTTTGATGGTATTTAAGCTGGAGGATAAAAAAGGAAATCTCGCAGATTCATTGAAGGTGGATTTTCTGTACTATTCTCCTGGACCCGGGGACATAGTTTTTAATGAAATTTTGTTCGATCCATACTCCCTCGATAGGGTTGCCCGAATTTGAATTTATTGAATTGTACAACCGAAGCCCATATCCTGCAAATCTTGGAGAATGGATCCTCAGCACAGGGAATAAAGCATACCTCTTCCCCCCAATTATAATACCAGGGGAAAAGTACCTGGTTTTGGGATATGAAGGAATTTTCAACCTTTATGGATCAGACTTTACCGGTGTGGAATTGCTTACATCCCCTACGAGTTTGCCAAATGATGGAGCAAGGCTTTTGTTGTCAAACAGGGAAAATATATTGATTGACTGGATGGAATATGATCCCTCAATGCATGAGAACGATTATTATGCGGAAGGCGGCTGGGCACTTGAGAGAGTGGACCCCGACCGTCAATGCATGAACCGGGACAATTGGGCCACTTCCAAAAGTCCAGAACGGGAGGGACCCCGGGCGAGGAAAACAGCGTGAAGAGGGATAATCCTGACCGGTTGCCACCTTCGCTGGAGAACCTTTATCTGCCAGATTCTTCCACCCTTATTATTGAATTCAGTGAGGTCATGGATACTGGGTTCATTGATTGAACCACGGTAATTATATGGTTAACACCGGGACATAAATACCCGCAGTACATTGAATGCCTTGCTCCGGAAAACCGGTCAGTAATCCTGCATTTTGATCAGGTCTTTTATCCTGGCGAGGAATATCAGCTGGAATTGTCCGGAAATATTGTCGATTGTGCTGGCCTGCCTGTTTCATCAGAACGGATACAGCCGATTTGCCTTTCCCCTTCTGCCTGCCAAAAATGAAGTATTTATCTCGGAAATTTTATTTGATCCCCAACCTTACTGTCCCCGGTTCATCGAGATCCATAATCCAGGATTTAAAACATTTGATCTGGCAGATTTAAGGATGGGGAAACAAAACACAAAAAATGGCCAGATCGAATCTGTATCATCCCCTTACCGGCGGAGCATCATCTTTTCTTCCCTGGCGATTACCTGGCAGTGACGGATGATCCGAAGGAACTCATGGAATACTGCTACATCCATGATCCTGAAACACTTATAAGTTGTAAAGGTTTGCCGGCCATGGATGAAGCGGAAGGAACCATAGTAATCCTGGATAAGTATCTACAGGTGCTGGATGAAATTTCATATGACCAAGCAGATGCATTATCCATTATTGTCCTCTCTCGAGGGTGTTTCCCTTGAAAGAATAAGTTTTGATGTTCCTTCATACCATGCTTCGAACTGGCATTCTGCTGCTGCAAGCGAAGGGTATGCCACACCGGGCAGGATAAACTCACAAACCCTTCTTTCCGCCAACCCTTAAGGAGGGGATCGAGATTGAACCGGAGATCTTCACCCCAGACCAGGACGGGCATCATGATTTTGTGATGATAAGATATAATTTCCCGCATACCTGGAGCAATGTCACCATTACTGGTATGGATCCCCGGGGGAGGATCATCAAAACGATAGCGGAAAATCAATTACTTGGATCTGAAGGATTTTTCACCTGGGATGGAAGTAATGATTATGGGCAGCAGGCCAGGACAGGTATCTACATGGTTTATTGTGAGAATCTTTGATGCGAAGGGGAGAGGTTCGCAATTACAAGAAAACCTGCGTGCTTTCACCCGGTACCCGGCATTAGATCCCGGAGATTAATTCTTTCATGATCAGTGTCATCTGGGGCTCTGCTTTTGCCGCAACGGAAGTAACATCCTCCAGCGATACTTTAACGATCTTTCCCGGTACCCCCAGGTCTGTAATGATGGATATGGCAAAACAGGTGATCCCCATCTGGTGTGCAACTATGATTTCGGGAACAGTTGACATGCCTACCGTATCACCACCTATGATCCTGAAGTACTGGTATTCTTTGGGTGTTTCTAAAGTGGGACCGGTAACTCCGACATAACATCCCTTTCTTACAGGCAGCTTATGTTGTTGGCCGATTTCGATGGCCTTATTGATCAGGGCCAGGTCATATGTTTCACTCATATCCGGGAAACGGTCACCAAATTCCGGATCATGTGGACCAATCAGTGGATTGGGTATCAGGTTGATATGGTCATCAAGGATCATCAGGTCACCGATCTCAAAATCAGGGTTCACTCCACCACTGGCATTGGATACAAACAGGTGGCTTATCCCCAGATATTTCATAACCCTTACCGGGAAGGTAACTTCCTGTGGGCTATATCCCTCATAATAGTGGAATCGTCCCCTGCATGGCAACGATCTTCTTGCCATTCAGATTTCCAAAAATCAATTTTCCATGATGGCTCTCCACGGTTGATACAGGGAAGTTTGGAATATCCTCATAGGCAAGTACGGAATCAATTTCTATCTCATTGACCATTCCTCCAAGACCTGTTCCTAAAATGATCCCGATCTCAGGCTGCAGATCAATTTTGCTTTTTATGTAGGATACTGTCTCTTTTATTGTTTTTAACATATTTGAGGATTTGATTATTGAAGTTTTCTGTGTCTTCGTTCAAAAACTCGGTTTCTATGGGTATATAGAACATTCTGTTTTTAATTTCCAGGTCAATATTAGCAAATTTTCTCAATCTCATGGCATCCTTCTCGGTAGTAAATATATATCTGTCCTCGCCATCCATGTTATTGTATGTATGGAGGATCTGGTCGATATCCTTTTGATTGAAACTATGATGATCCGGGAAGATCATTTCCCTGATCCGGGGTGAAATACTTCGAAGATGGCGCTTGAATAACCTGGGATTGGCGATGCCTGTAACCATGAGTATTGCTGGGACTGGCGGCTTTGATTTCTGCGAGGGAGATTTCCGGACTGGCATCTATAAATACGGGGACCGGTTCCCTGTATTCCAGCCTGGTAAAATAAAGATGCTGGAAGGCATACAAGGAGGATTCCTTAACGATCAGTCTACGCTCAATGGGTTTCATCCTGTCCGGGCATTTCGTTATCAGAATGATGTTGGCCCTTCGCTTTTCATATGCCTTTTCCCTCAACCGGCCGACAGGTAATAATCGGTCTTTTGAGATAGGACGATTAAAATCAATCAGCAAGATAGACAGTCCTGGTTTTATACGCCTGTGCTGGTAGGCATCGTCCAGCAGAATCACATCCAGATCGGGAATTTTTGTCATCAGTTGCTGTACTCCATTGACCCGTTTGCGGTCCACTGCCACATGAACATCAGGAAATTTTTGTTTGATCTGTACCGGTTCGTCTCCTATGTCCTCTACACCTGAGTCAGTACCAGCCAGGATGAAATGCCTGGTTCTCCTTTTGTATCCCCTGCTGAGCACTGCCACATTGAATTCATCTTTAAGTAGTTTAACAAGGTATTCAACATGTGGTGTTTTTCCCGTGCCGCCAACGGTAATATTCCCTACTGATATGATGGGGATCGGGAATTCAAAAGATTTGATTATGTTGTAGTCGTACAGCAGATTACGGATGAAGGTAACCAGTCCGTACAGCAAAGAAAATGGATACAATAAGAAACTCAGGTTATTTCTGGCGGGGGCAGGCATACCTAATTTATCTCAAACATAAATGGTATACGGGCCTGAACTCCGAAGAGGTTTTCCAGTTCACTGAATGATTTGAAATATTTGTAAAACTCGCCAAACTCTTTCTGGAACATACGTGTCCTTGTATTTTCTGTGAGTCCCCTGAGAAATACATCAAGCGGATCTTCAAGTACGGGCAGGGAAATGACCCTGTATTTTTCAATGTCTGCCATTTCCCCGGCAACCCTGATGGCATCATTTAATCCGCCGTACATGTCCACCAATCCATTCTCCAGGGCCATCTGCACCACTCCAAACCCTTCCACCACCAATGGCATTGACCTCCTCTTTTGTCATTTCCCGGCCTGCAGAGACAACAGAAAGGAATGATTCATAGGTCCGGTCAACCATGTTGTAAATAATATCTTTTTCATCTGCGTGACAATGGCCTGAAAGGTGTACCCAGATCAGCATGGGGATTGGTTTTGGCTACATCAATATTGATCCCCAGTTTATTATTGAAGAAGGACTGAGCATTCGGGATCATGGCAAAAACACCAATTGATCCGGTAATACTGTTCGGACTTGCCAGCACGGTATCTGCAGGCGCGAGTATAAAATATCCGCCAGAGGCTGCCACATCACCGATGGAAGCAACCAGGGGTTTGGCCTGGCTTGCAAGAAGTGCCTCCCGGTAAATCACCTCCGAAGCAAGTGCTCCGCCGCCTCCTGAATTCACCCTGAGCACAATGGCTTTCACAGTACTGTCCCTCCGTGCCTTTCGAATGGCCCTGGAAATCCTCTCGGAACTGATGGTGCCTTCTCCGGTATTTCCCAACAGCACGTCCCCATGCGCATAGATCACTGCCACTTTGTCCTTCGTATATCCTTTGGAATCCTTCTTTACATGTACCTTTTTGTATTTTTTTATGGTGATGCTGCTCAGGTCCTTTTTCGGATTGGTTCCGGTTAGCTTTTTAAGCTCATCAATGATCTCATCTTTGAATTTCAATCCATCTACCATATTATGCTCAAGGGCCAGATCAGCGGAACGAATGGTGAATTGATCAGCATACTGGTTGAGGGTCTCTGCATCTATACCACGTTGTTCTGCAATCCCTTCAAGCATATGATCCCAGAGAGATCCTATCCATTGCAATGTCTGTGTGCGATTTTCGGGACTCATGTGATCATTGGTAAAAGGTTCGCCAAAACTTTTATATTCACCCCTGCGAATAACCTGGGCCTCTATACCCAGTTTATCCAGTGCCCCTTTATAGAACATGATCTCTGTTCCCAGTCCGAGTAAGAGCAAATCACCCGAAGGATTCAGGTACAAACTGTCAGCCACCGAAGCTAGATAATAGGCCTTCTGGGTATAAGTATCACTGAAGGCCAGGATGAATTTCCCGGATTCCTTGAAATCCAGCAGTGCGTTCCGGATTTCTTCTGTGCTGCCATAACCTGCTGCCAGCGATATCACATCCAGGTAGATCCCGGAAATGTTATCATCTATTTTGGCTTTCTTGATACAATCCAGAATATCATTCAGTCCCATCTCACGTACCATGGGCAGACCTGTCGGAAGGAAATCAAAAGGATTGTCTACCGTCCTGTCAACAATCTTGTCACTGAGCTTCATATACAGGATGGAATTGTCCTTGACTTCCACGGGTTTATCTGATGAAGAAGCACTAATGATAAGAATGAGGAAAAAGAAAAAGAGCATGGTGCTGAGGAAAATACCTACAATGGTTGCCAGCGTATATTTCAGGAAACTTTTCATAATCTATTAAGAACATAAGGGTTAAACGCCCAAAGATATGTAAAATTGGATGCAATACTCCGCATAATTTTTCTTATTAATCCAAAAAAATCATAAAATTGTTGATTTTCTGATATGACATGAAAAATTGCTGGTATTACAATTGGGAAGTAATCTGGGCAACCGCACGCGGGAATCTTCAACAGGCCTGTTTAATGATTGAAGAATCAATCGGATACGTTAGATCGGTTTCATCGATATATGAAACAGAACCCTGGGGGTATGACAGCACAAATGGCTTCCTTAATCAATGCCTTATAGTATGGTCTGATATGGATCCTGGCAGGATACTCGATAAGATACACCTGATTGAAGAGAAACTTGGCCGGCAGGAAAGATCCACTGATTATATCGACCGTTTGATAGATATTGATATTCTGTTTTACGGGGATATGGTTTTGTCACGTTCTGATCTTCAGATTCCACATAGCAAAATTCAGGATCGCAGGTTTTCTCTGGTACCTCTGGCAGAGATCCTGCCGGACTTTGAACATCCTATCCTGCGGAAAAAGATAAGCACATTACTTTCCGAATGTATGGACAAAGGGAAGGTGAAACGGATAGAAACAGGATTAGCCGATTTGCTTCAAACAGGGGTATTCAGAAATGCCTGAACCAAAATGTTGTAAGGTTTCCATTAAATATTTATCGCCAGGATTGTCAATGGAAAGGACAAGGTTTTGTTCCGAGTTTTTCCGGATAAAGTGATCAATGATGAATTCAATAGCTCCTGCTTGCATTCCTTCCAAATTGGCTGCAGCATGAAGAATACTGGCCCTTCCGTTGAAAATGAGGAATAGAATGATAGCGCACAGATTATTGGTCCTGTCATATGCTGATGCAAGTTGTGCAGACCGGTATCTAATAGCATTTGATGCAATTAAACGAAGGGTGGATATCTGGTTGGGCTTTAGTTTTTGTTTATTTAGTTTATCCAGGCGGTAGGAGAACATCACCAGATCATTCACAGAAGTATTGCTCACGAAGCTGATGGAGTTCTCTTCTGCAAGATCTAAGCGTTCTTTGATTGTGCGGCTGAATCTGGACCTGTTCTGTTTATATGGACTGATCAGGTCAAGTTCAGCTGCATTATGGATCCTGGCATTCTTTTTTGTGACGATGTTGAATTTGTTAAGGCATAGTTTGCGGAACTTGTAATTGCGGGGAATTGCCTGCAGGTATTTATATACTGTTTCGGGATCCGGGATGCTGGTGGAGAATACACCAAGATGGAAGGCATAGTCAGGTTGATTGAGCATTTTCCTGCCCATTGATTTAAAAACAGGAAGGGGCATAACTGTGGTGTAATCTCTATTGGCTATTAATTCCCAATCGGGACAAACAATGTCCAGGTACCAGGACAGTGCATAGATGGTACCATTTGGTGAGGCCGATATGCATTTGTCGTGTTCGGTTGCAGCTTCCCCGGGACTTACAATATGATTTATATCATTCAAATCAGTCCTTCATCAGAGAAGCTAAAATATGAATTATCTGCAATAATCAAGTGATCCAACAATTGCAGGTCCATGGTTCGGCAGGAATCACTGATCTTTGAAGTGATTTTCATATCAGCCTCGCTTGGTTTCAAATTCCCAGATGGATGATTATGACAGAGGATCATAGCACTGGCCAAACGGTCAAGTGCATGTTTCAGGATGATACGAACATCAATTACTGTTCCTGAGATGCCCCCCTGGCTTATCCTGATATTATCGATCACCCGGTTGGCCCGGTTCAATAGCAGGATCCAGAATTCTTCATGAGCAAGGTCTCCAAGTACAGGCTGGAAAAGCGTATATACATCCTGGCTGCCTCCTATCCTTATCTTATCCTGCAAATCAGACTTGCCTCTTCTCCTACCCAGCTCAAGGGCTGCAATGATAGCCACTGCTTTTGCAGGTCCCATTCCTTTGTGTTTCACCAGGTCATTTAGGCTTAGCCTTCCCAGCTCCCTGAGATTATTACCTGCGGTTATCAGGATTTTTCTGGCCAGTTCTACTGCCGATTCCTCCCTCCCGCCTGAACGTATCAGAATAGCCAGTAATTCTGCATTGCTCAGACTGGTAATACCTTTGGCAAGTAATTTTTCCCTCGGGCGATCTTCCAGAGCCCATTCCTTGATTCCTGTTTTTTGATAGGATGGCATAACCTGGTTTATAGTATATGTCCGATTTACGGAAAAATCAGCCAGGGAAATGCTGGACCTTTCGCAAGTATTGAAAACAAAAAACCCCCTTCAAAGATGAAGAGGGCTGAATAAGTGAGATATATATTTATAGATTCTTGACGTGAAGGGTAAGGCTGGATTTCAGATTGGCAGCCTTGTTCTTATGAATAATATTTTTTTTGGCAAGCCTGTCGAGCATTGATGATACCTTCGGTAATAATTCAGCAGCTGCTTCCTTTTCCTTGGTGTTACGAAGCTCTTTTACCGCATTCCTGGCAGATCTTGCATAGTAGCGGTTATGCAATCTGCGTAGCTCGGTTTGTCTGATCCTTTTCCTAGCTGATAAATGATGTGCCATCCTGATAATTATTTAATTGGGCATGCAAAAATACATATAATTTTGAATTAAAAAAATAATTATCCCTGAGATTATTTATCCTCATCATATTGCTGGAGTAGTTTCTTCATGGTATCCATCAACAGAGTGGTATTAAGAGGTTTACATGCTGGTTTTTACATGCTTGAATGTAAAAACCATCTCACGGGCGATCTGCCGGCAGCGTTCGTCGTATTTAGTCTCTTCCTGGTCGGTGTTATCAAAAGTTTTGGGATCATCGTAGGGCATGGAAATTCGATCTTCGGCACCAGGGACAATGGGACAAGCCTCATCAGCATCTGAACAAACCATAATGGCGCAGAATGCTTTATCAGGATTGGCCTCATCGCTGTATATTTTCGAAAACATAGGATTACCGGGCAAGTTTTCTCCACTTGAGATAAGATATCGCGGATTATTCGGATTGCTTTCCAGTTTTTCAATCTGAAATCCGGCTCTTTCAATGGCAGCCACCGCACGTGGATTAAAGGCGGTGGATCCGGTACCACCCGAGAAAGTCCCAATGTTTTGGATGCCATAGAATTGAGCAGCGGTAAAGGCCCATAGCTGTCCAAACTGACTGCGACGGGAGTTATGAGTGCAAATAAAAACAAGCTGGGCATGTCCGTCCCTATTAAGTGCAGAGATCACATAATCGCCAAGCTGTTTAAGAATTTCAATCCTTTCTTCCGGGATTTCGATGAATTCTGCTTCAATATCCTTAAGGTACTTATCGAGGTCTGCATAGAAGGTATCATTTTCATACAGGAAAATGTTACAATTATCAGGGAGAGAATCAGGACTGTTCTGCTCATATCATACAAATGTAACTAAGAGAATTAAAAAATTATAACACATAGGGGATCAATTGCCAGGTACCGGCGGAATATTCGCGATACTTATTACAATAGGACAGCTTCATTTGATTTTCCTCGTACCTGATTTTCAGGAGGAGGTTGATTATCAACATCATCATTATAAATAGCCTTGGAATTGTGAAATGGTCGAAAAGCAGTGGGACGAAGACTAACAGGATGGCAGCATACATGGGATGCCTGATCACAGCATAGGGTCCTCTGCTGACCAGTCTTCCTCCCGGTAAGGGATCTGGACCGGCATTAATATTACCCATCCCCATGGCCAGTATTGACCAGATTCCAAGAATCCAGCCTGCGATGTAGAAGATTAACAGAGGCGGACTGCCTGGGAAAACAGGACCAGTCACAATAAGTATCACCAGTGACAAATACTGTACAAAGAACAGTAAGAAATGCCTTCAGGTTTGTGATAAATAGCAGTTTCATCTTTCAATAATCTCATCTGCAATGTACATATAATAAATTAAGATCCGAAAATCAATTACTATGGGCTACATACTACGCATGCAGGAACCTACACTAGGCTGCTAGATATTTCACTACGCGGAAATTCTAAGCAGCAGCTGCATGATCCGCTCCTAAAAAACTTCAAGGGATTTGAAATCATCAAGGAACCGATTAAGATTAACCATTCCGAGTATTTTAATGAAAAGGCCGATACAATCTTCGGATTGCTTGAAAAGGATGGAGTGTTAAAGGGATATCTTGTACTTTCCTCAGCAAAAGGCAGGTTTGAAGATTTTGATTTTATGATCGTCTACACAGTAGACATGCAAATGGTAGACCTGAATATACTCGTCTACCGGTCGGAATTTGGTTACCAGGTAAGTGGCCGGGGCTGGTTAAAACAATTTCTCATGTCGCCGCATGGAACAGTGTATACTTACGGACAAAATATTGATGCTATCTCCGGGGCGACTTTTTCCGGCAGATCACTGACAGAAAATATAAACAGGCTGAATATCTTAATGGACTCCCTTAATAAATAAAAAGAGCTGTCACTTTGCGATGCAGCCCCTTTAACATGAAAATCAAACCTAAACCTGTTATTACTTGATAGCAATCTGCCTGGCGGGTTTTTCTTTTGCTTCTTCCATTTTTGGAATATCTACATATAAGATCCCGTCTTTGTGAACAGCACTGATCTTTTCACTATCAACCGTTTCCGGCAATGTGAAAGAACGGCTGAAATTGGTATAACGGAATTCCCTCCTGGTATACCTTTCATTGTTTTCCTCCTGCTTATCTTCCCCTACAGATGCAATGGTAAGCGAATTTTTGTCCAGGTCGATTTTGAAATCTTTCTTGTTCAGTCCCGGGGCAGCCACCTCAATGGTATAACCATTTTCACTTTCAGTGATGTTTACTGCCGGCAGGCTTTTGAAACCATTTCTTTGATAATGAGCTGGATAAAAATCTCTTCCAAAAAATTCATCCATATAACTTGGATATGTTCTGTTGAATTTTGCTAACATGACTTTGTCCTCCATTTATTTTAATTAAACTTAATGTTATAAATTCTGAGGGCATATATGTCAAAGCATATGCCAACACGGTTTTACTGACAATCAGTACCAATAATACTGACAAAAAGGCAGACATGTATTCAATAAACATGACAAAATGACATAATCTGATCAGCATTTCACAAGCAAACTATCGATTTTCCTTTTGAAAAAATATTAAGTATGTTAACTGGATTAAATTTAAATCATGAAAACAGATCCAGACGTTGAAGAATACATTGATCAGTTTGATCCGGTTTTCCGTGACATTTTGCTCCGCTTGAGAGCATTAATATACGAGGTAGTTCCGGATGCTACCGAAGACATTAAATGGCGTGTGCCCACATTCAGCCTGCATAAAACAATATGTTACATAGCCGGATTCAAACATCATGTGACCTTTGGATTTTATGATGGTAAAATGCTGAAAGATCCGGAAGGCTTGTTGCTGGGGACAGGGAAGCATATGAAATACTTGAAATTCAAATCCATTGATGAGCTTGATGAAGACAGGCTCAGATTATGGATACTGGAGGGTTTCTATACCTGATGGCAAAAGATCTATAGCCGGATCAGTGATCCAGCATCTGTATGGGGTTGATAAAAACCTCTACCATAGGATCCGGGATCCCTTTCTCTTCCCTGACGAGCGGATTGATACTCAAAACCGGGAAATCAGAAAGGTTAATGATATCCTGGGCTACAGATCCAATGAAATATTCAGTGATATGCAATTCCTGCTGGGTCATGATCATAACCAGATCACCATCAAGCTCCCTTACGGCATCATTCAGAATAATGTGTGGAGCATCGATGGTAGTTTTTGATGAGTTTTACATCGCAGTCAATTTCCAGGCTTTTAATTTTGGTGCGGATCTCATCGAGTTTGGAAATATATTTTGATTTCCTTACTCTTACTGTCTTCCCTGAGAATGGAAAGAATGGTGATCCTGGCATCCAGTATTCGTGCCACAGCAACCGCATTGGAAGCTTTCTTCAGGGTTTGTTTGGTAAGATCCAGCGGCAGAATGATATGTGAGCAACCGAAATATTCAGGTTTTTTACGCAGGGTAATTACCGGAACATTGGCTCCTCTGATGATATGCATGGTATTGGTCCCTGCGAGGTTTTTCATCATATCGGACGAATCAGTCCGTCCCATAAATATGAAATCAGCCTTTACTTCGCCGGCAGTTTCAATGATCATCTTATAAACTTTACCCTGTTTGATCTTTGTTGTAAATGGGATGTTTTTACCCGTGAGTACTTTGCCTGCAACATCATCAAGCTTATCAGCTGCTCCCCTGATGATCATATCCCGCTGGTCATCTTTCAGAACCAGTTTTAGCAAGGGTGATTCCTCCTCTAGGATATAAACAAGGTGTAGGGTTGCTCCAACCTTGGCTGCGACAGAAGCAGCATATTCCAGGGCTATTTCGGATTCAGGACGGAAGTCTATCGGGACAAGGAAGTTTTTGGATACTGGCATATGATTTGATTTCTTCAGTTTATTAATGCTACTAATTTCATTAAAATTTTCATGATTTCAAATCCGACTACCATTCGGAATAGGGATTGTCAACCTTGATCCTTTCGTTTTGTGTGGCCAGCTTATAACCAACCAGAAAGGCAAGTTCTGTTACTTTTTCAAGTTTTGTAAAATTGATCCGATCATAATTATCTGATGGCTTGTGGTAATCAACATGTATGCCTGTAGAGTAGAACAGGACTGGAATATCATTCTTGGCAAAATTGTAATGGTCACTCCTGTAATAATACCTGTACGGGTGGTCAGGAGAATTCATGCTGAAATCACTGGCCATGCCCATTTTCTTAGTGCTCTTATTGTGGATGTCAAGTAATTCCGTACTCTGGTGTCCCCCGATCACACTGATAGAATCCATTCCCACAACACTGACTTTCTCCCCGTAGATGAGGCCGGTATCCCGGGATGTTCGGACGGCCCCGATCATATCCAGGTTGATATTTGCAACGGTTTGATCCAGGGGGATAAGCGGGTGGTCAGTATAAAATTTTGAACCAAAAAGGCCGATCTCCTCGCCGGAGAACCAAAGGATCAGGACACTTCTTTTGAGATCCTTTTGTTGTTTTACAAAAGCTTCTCCGATCTCAATCAGGGCGGCTGTGCCAGAGGCATTATCATCTGCACCATTATAAATCTCACCTCTTCTGTTTTCCCCGAGATGGTCAAAATGTGCTGTAAATACGATGGCTTCCTTTCGCAATTCCGGATCACTACCTTCTATCAGTCCGGCTACATTAGGGATTGGTTTCTCCTCGTTGTTATACCTGGTGTATATGTTTACCCGGGTGTCAGGAATTGCAAATGAATTGGGTTTCGATGGAAGCATCAATGCCGTCCTGTAATTCAATTAAGGTTTTACCGGTAGACTTGCAGTATTTCATCAGCGGCTTCCCTGTGGATGAATAGTATTTTGGCAGCCATCCCTGGCATCATGTTCCTTCGCTGGCTGCCTAGTTCTTTGACTGTGCTTGAACGGGTTAAATAGCGGATCATCCCACTGGCATATTGATCGATGGATTCATAACCTGACCTTGGATCCATGACCATTAATATCGCTTTTGGCATGCGCATGGCCAGTCCGTTTAACTTATACCTCCATGTGCTGAGATCATTCCAGTCCCTGTTCTGAAGCAGGCTGGTACCATTGTCATGATCCATCGGTCCCCGGCTCATCACCAGAACGATCTTATCCTTCAGGTCAATATTCTCAAAACTGTTGTAATTATCTTTGGCTGAATAGATGCCATAGCCTGCAAATACAAGCTCTCCGCTAAGATCAATCGTATCGGATTCCGCATTCAGGCAGTAAAGTGGTTTCCTGACCTCAGAAATGGATCCATTTTTATGGGTGATACTGATACTGGATGTTGACTGGTCCTGCACTTTCTTTACCAGGGTATATTCCTGGAAGAAATCCTGGTTTTCATCAATGGGTTTAAGCCCTATCCTGGCTGCCTGTTCAGCAAGTATTTGGCAGCCAGATCAAGACCGGGTTCTCCTGTGGCACGGCCCTCCATTTCATCTGATGCCAGGTAGGACAGATGTGTTTCAAGTTCCTCCATGGTGATGCTTTTGAACCCTGATTTTTGAGCACAAGCTGAGGATAGTAAATAAAATCAGGGCAAGTGCGAGTGCATATGGAATATGGATGTTCTTTATCATGATTGATTTGTAGGGTTTAAAGTTTTTAAAGTTATATGAATTAATTAAAAATCGATGTGGCCGCGTTAATATTCTCCTAAATTCACCCGATCTTTGATGGATGCTATAATTAGTAATATATTAAGGACAATATTAAGAGAAACAAGATGAGCAAAACGATTTTAATCACTGGGGCAACAGGTAACCTGGGAGGTGCAGTGCTGAAGAAATTCCTGGAAAATGATTTTCAGATAGCAGCCCTTGTTTCAGATAGGCGGACGAATAATCTGGAAACCAGCAGCCAAGCTGAAAACCTTTCCTCTTGATCTCCTGGATGAGAACAAGGTGCAAAAGACCAGTAAGGCAGGTCGTTGAGGTTTTTGGTAGCATAGATATGGCAGTGTTAACGGCTCGGAGGTTTTGCCATGGGGGGACTGGCAGATACCGGAGAGGAGGAACTGAATAAAATGTACCGGCTGAATTTTCTTACCGCTTACCATATAGCAAGGCAGGTATTTTTGCAGATGCAGGAAGCAGGAAGATGGCGGTCAGGTCATTTTTACAGGGAGCCGTCCGGGCATACATCCCGGATCAGCCAGGGAATATGCTCTCATATGCCTTTAGGGAAATCACTGGTTTTCAGGCTTGCTGAAGTAATTAATGAAGAAGGAAAAGGTTCAGGAATCACTGCCAGCGTCATCGTCCCAGGTATCATTGACACACCACAGAACAGGGAGGCCATGCCTGATGCCGATTTTACTGCCTGGGTATTCAGCATCGGAAATTGCAGACAATATCTATCATCTGTCAACCCCGGCAGGCAAACAGCTGAGAGAGAGCATAATCAAAGTATATGGAAAAAGCCAGGACTGAAATTAAAACCAGTACCTGATGCCGATGCCTCCGTTCATTTGAAATTGTATCTGGTTTATCAGCTGTAAAGCCGGTACAATCTCAACGAATACATCCAGGGGTGCATCATCAAACAGATATGCCAGTCCCACCGGTACCCGGGCACCTAAACTAAATTCATTACCGATTCCAATTTTGGCCCCAAAGCCAAAATAAAAAGGCAGTTGTCCTTTGCTGACATTGATCAAATCAAAATTATGGATCAGGTAATCTGCATGGATATGGAACCAGTCATTTGTCAATGACCAGGCAATGCCAGCATCTACAGCATGTTTCTGGCTTACCCAGGTCTTCAGGCTTACACCGGTGGGCTCGCCAATGATAATACCCAGTCCAAATCCACTGTCCTGGGCAGACAGGTTAAGCGAAAGAATACCTAGCAACAGAATGAATAAGTACTTTCTCATTTGATTAATAGTTTTGTTTTCAAACTCAGCGGTGAAAATAGGAAAAAAAATCAAATCAGGATTATAACCTGACACCTCCCATGATACCTATCCACATTTTTACATTTGTTCGGGAAACATTGTCATAGGTTCTGTTGAAAAAAGCCCAGTTTGGACCAATTTCATGCCAGGGCAGGTAGCCTATATCGGGATTTGTTTCTGCCACCGATACGTTGAAAGTGGGACCGACAAAAAGGGAAACCTTATCAGATGGATTGAAAGCGAATAAAACCCTGAACTGGTTCAATAAATTCAGTCGGTCAATATGCAAAAAACTGTTAACAGCAGGTTCAGCGATCCAGAGCTCCTGGTTGACAACAGCCTCCAGGTTCATCATTATTTTTTCGTTCAGATCCAGTTCGCCGCCCAGTCCGAATCCGAAACATCCAGCGGGTACCCGGACCGGTAGGTTTGCTGAATGAATAGATATTGTATAATTTCCTGACCCCCATCCTGTATGAGAAATTGGCATATTGTGTTTCGCTGAAAGAAAACTCAAACTTTCTGTAGCCGTTTTTCACCACAACATTGAAAATCCTAATGGGATCCCGTCAAGTGAATCGGCAACGTTAAGAAAGCCTGCCATGTGAACCCCTTTTACATTTCCTGCCTACATTGAGAAACCCTGCCAGCTGTGCCCCCCTGACACTGCTCTGCGTAATTAAAAAATCCGGCCAGCTGTGCGTCTGTTGATCCTGTTCCGGCTACGTTTAAAAATCCCGCCAGCTGTGCTCCCCTGTCAAATTCGCCTGCCACATTGAAGAACCCGGCAGCCTGTGCTCCCCAGGGTTCTTTCCCCGGAAACATTCCCGAAGCCGGCCCCCTGGAAGCCCTTTGTATTCTTTGCCGGTAATATTCAGGAACCCGGTAAGCTGGGCACCCTGAAAACTCCCCCCGCAGACATTGATAAAACCGGAACCCTGCAGGACACGGGCATCAGTTCCGTTGACATTAAAGAATCCCGCCAGCTGGACACCATCAACAGATCTGCCGACAACATTTCCAAACCCGGCGCCCTGGAAACCTTTAACGTGGTAGTTGACGGTATTTATGAAATAACCAATTTCTGCCCCGTTAACTCCTCCGGCATTACCGACCAAGAGAGTTTATAGAGACATTATTGATGGTCTTTGAATTCTGTATCCAGTTGGTACTCAGAGGTGGGAAAAGAAAGTAAGCTGGAAAGGCTTTTCCTGTAATGCCGGGGTTGGTTTTAGTCTCTGGCCTGTTTTTGTGCATCCTGAGCGGATATGATGCCAGATACAATAAAAAAAGCCAGTAGTGATCAGGGTAATTTTTCTGTTCATGGACTTAAGTTTTCAGATCAACTACCCCTAAAGACATGAAAAAACCATCAGGGTTGTATGAATTCAGAAAAATTACCTTTCGATCCCATCTGGTTCATGAAAAGCATTTCCGGATGAAGATAAAAGTGATCTGATAATGTAAAGTTAAAATGATTTGAAAAATCTGTATCAGTTGGCCTGAGTCCTCAGGTATTGGATCAACTGCTGGTAATTCTGGTCGGAGGGATAATATTCTACCAGCTGTTCGGCATATTTCAGCGCATGTTTCAGGTTTCCCAGTTCATGGTTGAATGTTGAAAGTGAATACAGGAGATCCCTGTCGAAAGGATTTTCTGGCAATGCATTTTCAAGATAATCAACCGCTTCCTGTTTCGCCCCGGTGGAATGGAGCCCTACTCCATAAACATATGCATACCTGGCATTTGCAGGTTCCAGCCTGGCTGCCTGCTCCAGGAATTTCATGGCTGCCTCATGGTTTCCTTTCCGTACCAGGTTCAGTCCCAATGCATAATGCACAGCAGCCATATCCGGACTCTGGGTGATGGCATCACGCAGCAACTGTTCCCCTTCCTCATCCCGTCCCAGCATACGGTAAAGATCGGCCAGGTTAACATAGGCTGTAGTCAGTGCAGGCTCAACTTCAAGTGCTTTCAGGTAGGAGGTTTCAGCGGCGGGATAATCTCCCTGGTTCATGGACAGAATGCCAAGATTCATATGTGCTGAAGGATGGTCAGCATTGATCATCTGGGTTGCCTGTATTCTTCCAACACTTTATCGCGCTGACGAATATTTGCCTTCCCCAGGTACTCGGCAGGGATCCTGGCAAGCTGGAAAGCTGCAGTAGTCCGGATCAGCCGGATAGAATCATTCAATCTGGGGATGGCCAGCTCAAGGTGGCATTGTCATCAGCCATATACAAGGCGGAAACGGCTGCATACCTGATGAGGGGATCCGGATCCGCAATGCTGGTTTGCAGGGTCCTGATCACGGAAGCATCCTGGTAATTCTGTAAAAGTGAGACCGCTGTTGCCCTGACCATGGGAGCCGACTCGGGGTCATTGGCAAGCCTGATCAATTCGGGCAGGGCCTCCGGATATGCCTGACGTCCTGCCCAGAAGATCTCCCCGTAATGTGTCCCATTTCTGTCCGGATCTCCATACCATTCCAGGCACCAATCGGCGGCCCATTGATTGGATTTATCATTATGGCATTTATGCAGGCATTCGGCGATTTCAGTTTGTCTGAGAGGTCGGGCCGGGGAATGCGGATACTGTGGTCACGGCGAGGGTCAACTACCATGTAGGTTCGTTCCGGCATATGGCATTCCAGGCAACTGGATCCTTCCTGCTCAGGATCATGGAAATGATGCTCCCGGCTTCCATATTTTTCTGCCAGGTGGCAACGGTAACAGAGGGCATTGCTGTGTACAAATACCTTCCCACTGTGAGATTCATGACAATCTTTACATACCACACCATTATGATACATTTTACTCTGCAAAAAGGAGGCATATACATAAACCTCTTCGAGTATCTGGCCATCGGCAAAATAAAGTCCTTCATCAAGCAATGAGGGTGTATGGGTTTCAAGAAATGATTTCCCATACAGGTAATCTTCGCTTATAATGGCCCTGCGTGCATGACAGCGGGAACACATATCAACCAGGGTGCGGTCTGTTCTTGGTACTGACCGTTCGGCCGTCCCTGTCTCCATATTAAAAACCCAGGAAGCATTGTCCTGGTCCTTCAGCCGGATCATCAGTCCCATGTCAGCATAAGCCTCAGGGTTGCCTCCCTGCTCCACGATCCGGGCCCATTCTACATGGTTTGAACCGGGACCATGGCAGGATTCACATGAGACATCAATCTCGGACCAGGAAGTATGGTAGGTTTCGGTTTCCGGGTTGAAACTTTTCCTTACATTGGTGGAATGACATTCAGAACACATATAATTCCAGTTCTGGGTGATCCGGGTCCAGTATAAAATATCATGGGGCGGGATCCTTTCCTGGTCATAAATATGGAACCAGCGCTGTCCGCCTTCCCCGGACGGGCGGGTATCCCAGCAGAATGGAAGCATCTGGTAGGCACCTCCCGGGAATTCAACCAGGTATTGCTGCAATGGCCTTATCCCGAATACATACTTGATCTCGAAATCCTTGATCTCTCCGTCAGCCCCTCAGTATTGACCATGAATTTACCATCCTGCCTGAAGAAACGGGTTTCAATGCCATGCAGTCGTAATGCTGCTGTTAAAATCAGCCAGTACAGTTTCATCTGTTGCATGATCCATGGCAAGGTCATGATCTGACCCCTGGTAAAGTTCATATTCCCGCTCGTGACATTCCTTGCAGGATTCCCTGCCAATGTATGCAGGTCCTGCATCATCAGTTGCACCCATATCCGTTCCCTGGCCTTTCACCGGATTTATTTTTGCATGTACTGAATACCAGGATAAAAATTAAAAGAACTGGCAGTAAAGACAGCATGAGCTTGGATTTATTGATACCTTCCATGATGATAAACCGGGCCAAAATTAATTTTAAAACTATAAAAATAACCCTCTTACAGACCTTTATTGTCATAATTAAGAAAGAAACTTAATAAATTTACCTTCCAAACAAGTAAAAAGTGCAAGAACCATCAAATAGCAAACATCATTCCCGCCGGGAATTTTCTGAGAAGATTTTCGGTATGGACTGCTATAGGGGCGGGTGTGCTTGCATCCATAAGCCTGCTCAGGCAATTTATTCCCCGTCTGACCCAATACCAGCGTCGGTTTAAGATCGGGCGTGTAAACAATTTCCCGGTCAATACCTTTACCTATATGGCAGACAGAAAATTGTTTGTATACCGTGATCATCAGGGGATAAGGGCTGTATCAGCCATTTGTACCCACCTGGGCTGTGTGATTGAAAAAAGCGATGAGGGTTTTCAATGCCCCTGCCATGGATCCTGTTACAATGACCTGGGGGAGGTTCTTTCAGGTGCAGCAACAAAGGACCTGCCATGGTTTGAACTGAAAAAGGATGTCGATGGGCAAATCGTGGTGGACCTGGGACGGCTGGTATCACCGGAAGAAAAACTATACCTGTAAATGTCACCTGGGATCAGCGACGATAACAGAAAAAGATTGGGAAGGATCAACAGGAATTTTTTCCTGCACATCCATGCCAGCAAGGTACATCCTCATTCGCTTAAAAGCAGTTATACATTCGGACTCGGAGTGATTCTCGGGTTTCTTTTCATGGTCATGATCCTGACCGGAGTCATTCTGATGATGAATTATACACCTTCCGTGGAAAGGGCCTACAATTCTGTTAAGGATATTGTTTTTGTTGTGCCTGGCGGGAAGATATATCAGGAATATCCATCGCTGGGCTGCACATGGCATGGTCCTGGTATCATTCCTTCACCTGATCCGGGTTTTCTTTACCGGTGGATACCTGGCCGGACGCAGGCTGAACTGGATAATTGGTGTATGTATTCTGGTGTTGTGCTGTTCATGAATTTCAGCGGTTATCTGCTGCCATGGGACCAGCTGGCATTACTGGGCAGTTACCATCGGTTCAAATATCGCCGCCTCCTTCAGGGAACTAACAGATATTCTGGGTATTACCCAGGTACTGGATATAGGAGGATTTCATCAAGAAATTGCTGATCGGGGATGAGACAGTCGGACAGGCAGCCTTGTCCAGGTTCTTTATGCTTCATGTGATTTTTCTTCCGGTCACCCTGATGGTCCTGACTGCCGTTCATTTCTGGAGGATCCGCAAAGATGGGGGCATCAGCAGGCACGATCGGATGCAGACCAGGAGAAAAGTTATATTCCTGGCCTGTAGTAATGTGGGCTGAACTGGCCATCCTCTTGCTGACAGTGGCCGCCTTGCTTGTTATGGCCTTCCTTTTTGATGCCCCCTTGAGGGAAAGGGCAAATCCGGATTTTGCGGAAAATCCTGCAAAATCTCCCTGGTATTTTCTCGGGATACAGGAGCTGGTATCCTATTCCGCTTTTGCAGGCGGGGTGATCATACCTGTCCTGTTCCTGGTATTTCTTATATCCATTCCCTATATGGACAGGGAGGAGCAAAACATCGGCATCTGGTTTTCCGGGACGAGCAGGGAGGAAGCTTACCTGGCAATCCCTTGGCTTTTCATTGATCAGTACCATGTTGTTTGTTATTTATCCTGGTGCGTTATGGCTGGTTCAGGGGTTGGTTTCCTGATATACCACAGGTGATTATAATGCTGGTCAATCCTGCCACCCTTTCAGCTTTGTTTTATATACTGTGGGCCGTGGGGATCAAGAGAAGAACGGGATCCAGCAGAATGTCAGCCATTGCCCTGTTCACCTGTACCATGACAGGATTCATAATATACACGGCCATTGGAATATGGTTCCGTGGACCCAACTGGGAGTTTTATTGGTCGTCCTCACAATGGCCTGTTTTCTAAACCTATGAATGAAGCAAAATACATACGGAGATTTAGATGGATTGGCTTCATTTCAGGTTCCATCCTGGTGATCCTGATGGTTACTGCATGGATCAGGGAGGGATTTTTGCCCGACTGGAAAAAGATACAGTCGGATTATTATCGGATGATTCCGCAAAATCCTGAAGAGGATGCCGGCCAGGTTGAATCCATTTACGGATACACCAGGTTAGCCCGGACAGGACTAAACAGGACAGACCGGTGCATGACCTGCCACCTGGGGATGGAAAATCCTACTATGGTGGATGCACCCCAACCCCATACCATGCATCCCGGTGAATTCCTTATCCAGCATCCGGTCGAGAAATTTGGATGTACCATTTGTCACGGTGGACAGGGAAGGGCCATGGACAGGATCAATGCCTTCGGAGAGGAACCATTTACCCACTGGGATCTTCCATTGCTGCATCCACCCTATATAGAATCCTCCTGTGGAAAATGCCACCTGGGATTTTTTCGGATCAGACAGTCCTGGCAGGTACAGAAACATTCATTCACGGGAAGGAGATTTTTCAAAGAGAAGGCTGCCTGGGTTGCCATCAGGCAAGAGGTGTAGGAGGGATTGTGGGTCCCGACCTGACCGAACAGGGAGAAAAAACAAAACATGAGTACAGTTTTAAGAATATCCGGGGCGAACAAACTATTTCCAACTGGCTGAAGGAACATTTCCAGGATCCGGAAATGGTTTCCCCGGGATCAGACATGCTGCAGATCAATCTGGAGGAAGAAGAACTTGAAGCACTGGTGACTTTTACCATGGGACTGGCAAAACCGGATATCTCATATGATTATATCGGGGTGGAAGCCCTGCAGGAATTCCGTGGCATCCGAAGCTCTTTAAGGCCGGGCAAATTTATCCATGATCTGCTCTGCCTGCCACGGGAAATCCGGGGAAGGGAAAGATTATGAAATGTATAAAACGGGCGTACCTTCCCTTGGTAATTATGATTTCATCAGGGTGGCTTCGGTGAGATGATCAAGTTCACCCTGCTTCATGGAAGGGGGGCCAGACAGATGGCTTCCTGGCTTCCAATGCATTCGGGATTAAAACCAGTGGAGCTGGATTCACTGGTTCTCAGCCTGAAATCCCGGTATTGCCGAAATTTACGCATTTGAGGAATTCATCAGGGCATATCCGGACCGGTCCACGAAGGGACAAAAAATCTACCAGACAGATTGCCGGATATGCCATGGAGTGGAAGGGACAGGGTGATATTGGCCTGCCGCTTGAACAACCAGGATTTTCTCTCCAGTTGCATCCGACCGGTTTTTATTCAATACTACTTGTTAAGGGAAGGAATACCGCCGGAATGCCTGCCTGGACACATTACGAGTCCACAGCAAATGGCAGACCTGGTCAGGTATATCCGAACCTGGGGTAGCGGACCGCGGGATGATCATCCGATCGATCTTACCTGAAGGAGATCCTGTACAGGGGGATCTGCAGTACCATTACCTCTGTTCAAGGTGCCATGGTGAATTTGGAGAAGGGAATACTGGACCGGCTATACTTACACAGGATTTCCAGAACCTGGCAGGAGACAGGTATCTTTATGAAACCATATCTTCCGGAGGCCGTCCCACACGGCCATGTTTGGCTGGTCAACTGATGTGCAGGGTGCCGGAAAACTTGACCCACAGGGCGATCAGCGATATCATTACCTATATGAGGGAGATTTGTCAGTATCGGAAAGGGATTATATATACCAGGGAAGCAATCCCGGGAGATGCCGGAGCCGGAAGGTATCTGTTTGCAGGACATTGTGCTGAATGCCATGGGAAAGAGGGTGAAGGGACTCAAAGCACCGGCCACTGAATAACCAGGAATTTCTAAGTGCGGCAAGCAATGGGTATATCATGGCGACAATAAGCATTGGCAGGGAAGGGACAAAAATGCCTTCCTGGGGAAAGGGGATCAGAAGAATATCCGGCACTCACAACAAAACAGCGAAAAGATCTTGTCGCCATGGATCCGCTCCTGGCAAAGGTACAGGATCAGGAAATACTAATTGAGGATTAGAATCCTTAATGATGTAGTCCGGAGACTGACCTGGATGATATGCGAATTCACTTTAAATCCTTCTTCGGAAAAGGCCTGGGATTGTTCCGCCAGATAATACAGCTCAAGGCGCCATTTCGGATTGAACCGGTAACCAAGGCCCATGGCGTACCTGTTTTTATTGACAAATCTTTCCTCAATGCTTTTACCCATATCCCAGAAAAGCTCCGCATTTACTCTCATATAGAGGGTTCTGTCAATGATCCCGGGGTTGTTAATGGGGAAGATGACATTCAGGCGGTACCTGCTTCTCATGACAATGCTCCAAGGGTCAATTATCCCAAGAGAATGATTGAACCGTTGTTCAAGTCTTGCATAATGATCAATGTTAAACCTTCCCATGGTAGGCCAATGCACTTTTACCCCTTGCCATAGACGAAGCTCAAAAGAATTTGGAATGATCTCTTGCATGGTATAATAGAATCCAATACCACCGGTCAGGTCCACGATACTTCCCGCTGACCATTCTACCCCGGGCTTGAAATTCATCCTTATCCAATTATGATAAGGAAGCTCCTGCTTATAACCAATGTCACCAATATACTTGAACCGGGATGTAAATGAATGATTGTGATTCCAGAAAAACCAGAGTTGGGTAGTGGTCGCGGTTTCATCCTGGGCCAAACATTTTCAGCCGGCAGAGAAAGCAGAAAGACAAGTCAGTAAAACCAATACCCATTTTCTGAAATCTCTTATCATAGATTCGATGCAAAAGACCAAATATAGCTGAATTTCAATTTTGTATTCAAGTAGTAAGCAACCCCGGAGGAAAACCTGCGTCTAATTTGAAGGAAATGAATGTGTTAAACTGGCGATGATTCTCCACCATGAAGTTGACAATCTCGGATAATTATTGTAAATTATATAACAAACATCATATATATGAAAAACTTTTATCACCCTCATTTTTGTTACTCTTCTTTATCTGCATCACCCTTTTGCCAATGGGGTGATCATACCTGATTCGGCCGGGATCAAATACCTGCCCCTTGATATCCAGTACCGTGGATGTTTCGGTAGACGGACAGGTGGCCATAACAAAAACCACCCAGGTTTTCAAAACACTACAGAGGATAGTCTGAAGATCCAGTATGCCTTTCCCATGCCTTTGGAAGCAACTGCCCTCTCACTGTACTACAAAACAAACGGCCAGTGGTATGAAGCGAAATTCTCCGCTACCGAACAGGACAGCATCTCAGGAGGTGGCGGAACAACCGTTGATTATGAATTACTTACTTACCTGGGAGAGAATCCCTTGATCTATAGCCTGGACCAGCCAATTCATGCGGATTCTACGCTTACGGTCGAACTGGTCTATGTTGAATTACTGGAATACAAGCTCGGCAAGGTGAACTATACTTATCCAAATGACTATGATATCATTGCCGACAGCATTGACCGGCTAATAGACCAGCAGAAAATGCAGTTCAGCATATTGTCTGACCGGACCATCACTGATATTAAACTACTGAGCCATACCGCAGATTCGATAATCAATACCGGGACTGATGCAAATATATATTATTCCAGAACCGAGGAAAAGGCAAACCAGGATTACTCGGTACAGTATATGCTCAGTCAGGAGGAACTGGGATTGTACAGTTACAGCACCTTCCTTCCTGATACGATGATCCCTGATCCCTATGGGAAGGATTTTTCCTTATTTGTGGCTGAACCTGATCCTTCTGAAAACCAGCAGGTCATAGATAAGGTATTTACCCTGATCATTGACCGGTCCGGAAGCATGACTGGAGATAAGATCGTCCAGGCCAGGAATGCTGCAAAATTCATTACACAGAACCTGAACCTGGGCGATAAATTTAACATTATTGATTTTGCCAGCGATATTACGAGCTTCAGGGGAGAGCATGTGGATTTTACTGCTGCCAATGAATCGGCGGCACTGGATTATATCGATAATCTGCTGGCCACTGGATCAACCAATATTTCAGGTGCATTCGGTGAGGCCATCCCACAGTTTTCAGCGGCATCATCCAATACTGCCAACATCATCATATTTTTCACAGACGGGCAACAGACTGCCGGCATAACTGATACAGATCAGCTGATTGAATATGTTGATAACCTGGTAGTTCAGAATGAAGCGAAGATCAGCATTTTTACTTTCGGGATAGGTACTTCGACCAATGAAAGGCTACTTACCACCCTGGCTGCCAATAATAACGGACTGGCAGATTTTCTGGGGAGTGAGGAGCTGGAAGAAAAAATAACAGATTTTTACCTGTTGATCCGGAATCCTGTCCTGATCAACACTTCTATCATGGACTGAACCCGGACTTCTTGACAGAGATCTATCCCTCCAGGCTTCCGAATCTCTACAAGGGACAGCAAATGATACTGGCCGGAAGATATGATGAAGACTGTACCATTTCAACTGACCCTTAGCGGGGAAGCATTCGGTGATCCGGTAAGTTATGCTTATGAACCGGTACTGTCTGACAGTACGATCAGCCAGTATGCATTCATCCCAAAGATCTGGGCAAAACAAAAAATTGCAGATTTGCTTACTGAATACTACCACCTTAAATCCAGCACAAGTCAGGCAGATTCCATAAAATCTGTGATCATTGATATCAGCCTGGATTATCGGGTGATTAGCTCCTTTTACAAGTTTTAAAGGGAGTTTCAGGACACAAGGGGGCGTGATGACCAGAATTATACAGGAGGTATGCCTGTTGGCCTTAGAAACACTCGAATTCGATACCAATCACCGGAAGCCGATAACAGTATCCTTATGACCTGCCGGAATTTCCCGAACCCATTCAGCCATTCCACTACCATTGCCTTTGAAGTGGCTGGAGGTATTTATGGGCAGGCGACAATCTCAATATTATGATGCACTTGGCAAATTGGTGGCGGAGTATGTAATTACGGTAGAAGACGATGATGAATACAGAGCTTATCTGGAATCCGGCTGAGAGCCATCCGGATCTTGCTGCTGGATTGTTTGGTTATACCATCTCGCTGAATGGAGAAACTTTAAGGGGAATGATGATATACCAGAAGTAAATAGCTTCAGTTTTGTTTGATTGATGTTAAAAGGGTGTTAATTTTCTAATTTTGATTGCCAAGCTTATTAGGTTTAGCCATAATTGGTTAAATTTATATTCAGAAGTCATAATTCGATAAACCCTATTAAGGCTTGAAGCTTGGAACTAATAATCCAGGTGAAGGAAGCTTTGTGAATACCACTACGAAACCTGGTACTATACCACTGGTACCAGTTTTTATACAGGTGTTTTTTAATGAGACTGGTATATAGCCTGGTCCTGCCGGGCAAGTATCCACCCTGTAGAGATCAGCAGGATCCGACAGAGAGATATAGTACATGCAGCGGACCATAGAAATCCCTAATCATAATGATCTGAATGATCAGCCATCCTACCAGTATGAATCCCTGGAATATTACTAGCCAGGAATAATTCATGAATTTGAGCAATACCATAACAGCAAAAAGAAGGCTGAGTAATCCATTTGTGACAAACAGGATGATCCCGGGAACCAGGAAATCATCAAAAGGTGAATGTTCCAGGAAACGAAGGGCATATCCAGGGTTTCCCCGCTTGGATCTGACATCAGGCTCCAACCACCGAATAAAGCTGAAATGGCATTAAAGAGCAGAAGGATGATGGCAATGATTCTGAAAATACGATGCATGATTACCTTGTTGAAGGCATAATAAAAGTATAGGTCTTGTACGTAGCTTATAGCATCAGGGTTATTAAAACAATGCTATTTCTGATGAATGGCTCTAATACAGTTGGAGAAGGTAATTAATCTGTTGTCAGTGATTATTTATATGCCGGGCATGGATTTTTGAAAGGGCAGAAGTGATAGCCTAACCATGAATTCATGCGATCCGTAACCATATTTCTGCATGGAGGTTAACCCCAGGTCATATCCATAGGCAAAAGAAAAATTCTTGTAAAACAAACCTGCATATATCAATAAAGAATTCGGTTGTCCGGGTACATCATACCAGACATGCCTGTACGAGAGCATAGCCCAGTAGGATTCCCGGTAGGTGAGCCTTGCATTGAGGTCTGACTGGACCTGTTCTGAAAGGTATTTGATTGTCAGTCCAGGTTGAAGGATCAACTGCCTGGATACTGGATGCTTATATCCGCCATAGGCAAAATATCCAGGCTCACCACGGTGGGGGCTCAGGGATGAACTGGATGCCAGCAACTGAACAGCTGAAAGTCCCACAAAAAACCGATCGCCGTATAGGTAAACACCAGTGGAAACATCCGGACTTATCTCCTTTTCAACACCGTGGTGAATGATGGGGTCATTGATCGGGCTAAAGTCCTTCTCATCATAGGTTGATTGATATGCGGTGGCCATCAGTCCGAATCCCAACCTGAGTGAGCCTTCTCGGTTCAATGATATGTGAAAGGCATAACCCAGACTGGCTGCCAGCTGTTTGTATGCACCATTGGCATCGTTGACGACCTGTAATCCGAGGCCATGGGAACGGGAGCTGTTTGAAGAGAAGGATGATTCAGCACTCAGCACCTGCGTTTTTGGAGCACCCTAAAATGCGCCTATCCATTGGTGCCGGTCTATCAGCATGATTTCTGTGCATTCAGCGGATCCGATAATGGCTGGATTGATCAGGGATGGCTGGTGAAGATACAGCTGGTATGCGGGAAGTTCCTGGCAATCAATCCTGGGAAAGCTGAGCAGTAAACATAAGAATGCCAAAACCATTATCCTGGTAGTTCCTGAATTGGACATGTGAAATGGGGATAGCAGCTTTCCTTGTATTTTTTTATCTTTTTAATGTAATGGATCCTTTCAGTGGTTTTGTGTCCTTGCTTATTTTAATTACATACCAATAAGTATCAGGCCGAAGGGCTTGTCCGTTCCTGGTACCATCCCATCCTCCCTCACCATAGAGATAAGTGGTGATCAGGTTTCCGAAGCGGTCATAGATATAAATACTGGCTTCTGGATTATTTGACAGGTAGGGGATCTCCCAGGTATCATTTACCCGTCATTATTAGGGGTAAAGAAATTCGGGATACCGACTTCCATGGAACCTATGATTTCATCAGTGGCAGTACATCCGTATTCATTGGTGACGATTACCGTATAGGTACCCGGACCAGCTGATCTCAATGGTTTGGGTAGTTTCGCCAGTGGACCATTGCCAGGCTGCATGTTCACCCGCATCCAGGACCAGGGTTTCTCCCGGTGGGAGGAGGGTGTCATTGCCAAGCTCGACTTCCGGGCTTTCCAGTACAACCATATTCCTGGCAGTAATTTTCCTGTTGCGGGGCCCCTTCATCCAGCACCAGCTGGATATTATAATTTCCGGGAGTATCGTAAGAGATCTCAGGGGGATCCTGTTCTGTGCTGGAAGAAGGAGATGCATTATCGCAGCCCGGGAAAAAGAGCCTGGCAATAGTAGAATTGTCAATGTTTGCCACAAAGGTATAGAGGGTATCCCCCACACGGAAAACGTCAGATATGCCATGGGGATTATATAAACATCATCCGGATCACCCAGGGAAACGAATTCCGGGGGCTGATCAATCCCCTGGTTAAATCCATCCTTACAATATCATTGAATCGGTTCAGGACAAATCCGAACAGTCCCTCGCAATCCCTGAGTATGGTCAGGTCAAATGGAAATTCCAGGGTGGCGGGATCCCCAATGTTTGTTGGATTCGGGTAGCCGGTCAAGTGAGGGACCCAGATCCAGGCGGATAATATCATGTGAACTGTAATTTGACACAAAAAAGTACCATTCCCCATTTTCCTGTATCGGGAACAGACCGGTTGGTCCGTTTAAACCCAGCAGGACGGTGAATGAATGGGCTCCAGTAAACCGGGCCGATAAGTCGGACCCGAATTCAATTCGGGTGAGCCTGCTTGTATTAAAGTTTACCGTAAAGCCATACCATAAACCATTTTCCTCGATGATGTAAAGATCTACGGGAGTGTCCAAATGTCCGAGCAAATCTCCAAGGTCCGTCGGCTACCGGGTTAGGATTTGACAGGGAATTCCCAAAACTTAGCCTGACCAGCCTGGAATCAGGCCCTTGTCCCCCAATTACAAAAACATACCAGTTCCCATCATCATTTACAATCTGCACCCCCTGAGCATGTTGCGGGATAATACCGCCAAAATCTCCCAGGTTCTCTGAAACAGGTGTGCTGAGAATGTCACTCCCGTAATAGTTCCTGGTGATGGTCCCGTCATTATGATTGGTGATAAAAGAGAACCACTCCCCATTTTCTTCTGCAAAATCTATAAAAGCGGGTTCACTGATGGTTCCCGGGTAAGGCACGGTTTCTCCTTCAGGAGGATAGTAAAGGTTACCCGAGCAAAAGGTCCAGTAATAGGTCGCCAGCGTCCCTGGAATTATTGGTGATGCTGATCATCTCACCAATGCATGCCGTATCTTTTACATCAAATTGTGAGAAGGCAATCAGGGGCATCATCGAAGCAGAAAAGCAGATATTTTCCTGATATATTAAATTTCCTGGGAACATATTATATCTTCAAGATACTATTCTTTAACCAATCTACCTGTTACCTGGAGCGGATTTTCTCCCTTTTTAATGGCCACAAAGCGATAGATGTAAATACCATTTGGAAGCAGATCAAGCCTCTGTACGGCCTGGTGTTTACCCTGCATATGCCGGATAATCAGTGGACTGGAAACACATCCTTCCTTCCATGTCAAAAATAATCATGCTGACCCGGTCATACTGCTTATCAAGGCTGTAGTTAATGAAAAGTTCATTGTGGACCGGGTTAGGGTAGATTACCAGCAAGCCGTTTCCTGCCATCATATCCTCTATACCTGTCAGGTGGAAACTGGTTTTCAGCTGGTTATTGACTTCAATAATTTCACGTATCCTGCGTCCGTCATCAATGATGGCAATGAATTCAACGGATTTATCCAGGGATGGTGGTTTGAACTGCCCCGATAGTGTAATGGTCTGGTTTGTCTCAAATGTATCAATCAGCATTTCAGCAATCGGGAACTCATAGGCTCCTCCGCCGAATATCGGGTAGATCCTGAACCAGAGCTTACCCGTTGGCATGGCCCTGTTCCCGGCCCTTGCGGTGACATTGACAACAGTATCCGAGATCATTGAATAGGTCAGCTCCTTGACTTCCAGGTCAAAGACTTCAAGCAGTACCTTGCTTGAATCGGCAAAATTGAATTTTGCCTCCACAGCTGTGCCCTCGTAATCCAGCTCCGATGAGAAGATGATCGTGCGCAGATCCACTCCTTTGGGAATATCCGGACTCAGCTTAAAAGGCAATACCTGCTCAAATTCATCTCCAGGGATCAGCAAGCCGGCATCAATCACCAGCAGTCCATCTTCAACACGGCAATTGGCAGGAAGGCTGTCCTCAAGTATCACAAAGTAATTCCCCGGATGAATGGTTATTTCCGTATTGGATGAAACATCTGATCCACTGTTCCGGATGCTCATCAGGGTATGTACGAAAATATCCTCATCGGGCTCAAATTGAAGGCCATTCTCTATGGTAGCCCCGTTCACCATATAGACCCGGTTGGTGATACTGATCCTCGGTCCCACAGGCATTACCCAGAGGGGTGGGGATACTATAAAATTTGCCTCCTCATCCTCATTTCTGGAAGTCCAGCTGCTGTCCATTGGTGATCTTAAGCTGTTCAGCATGGTTATTATAGCTGTCGATGACACCCTGCTGGAGGATGTATATCTTTGTTGTGTCAAGCGTGGGGAAGCGGCCAAAGCCGGTCAGGTTTATGACTTCCTTGCCGGATTCCTTAATGACCTCCAGGGTATTGGTAAGGTCGTCGAAATCTCCTGATTCCACCTCGCTCAGTGACCACTTTGCAGTTTGAAAACTGCGGAAATTATCGGTTATTTTAATGTCAAGTTTCTGGGGACTCCCATAAGCCAGGATAAGTTCTTCGAATGATTTAACCTGGCCATTCGGCATCCTTTTCTGCGATACTGAATTTGGCCGTGGGTACCTGGAAACTGGCACTTCCGTTGTTGCTTCCAGTATAATGGACCCTGTTGCCATTCATGGTAAAAGGGATCTCATATATGCCATTCCTCAAGGGAGGGATCAATCGCTGAAAAGGAAGACAAAATAGGCTCGTCTGGTAGGCTGTAAAAGGTTAAGGGTATTTCCCATTTTTACCAGTACCTCCCCTTCCGGCTGGTTAAACCGCCAGCCCGTGGTAAAGGTACCCGGCTGGTCTCCCGGAATGATATTCCCGGATCCGTCTACATGTGCTGGGACCAAGTGGCCTGGGATAAGCCACATAGCTCATTTCCAGGGTGGTTCCTCCAAGTTCTCCAGGGATCACAGGATTTACTGCGGTATTGATCCAGTTATCATCGGTACCATTCATTACTTCCACGCGTACCTCGAGGAAAGTCCCCTGAGCCTGCCTCGGATACCCTGCCAGGTCAGGATTTCCTGCCATCAGCATTGGGGATCAGGGTAATTGAGTGCTGGTCAAAGTCCGGGTCCAGCACTGCCGGCATGGAGATCACCGGTTCAATGAGGCTGCAGGGATCTTTGGCCCCCACAAAGGTCGTAATTGTGGCCTCCCCGTACCCGTAGGACACATGGTAGGGATCAAATTTTACATTGAAATTATGGGGTTCATTTTCATCCTCGATGATGTGTTTGATACAGACTGTATCGACACCTATTTTGGTTATGGATGGACTGACAGATGAGGTCAGGGTATAATCCAGTCCCTGTGCAAACCCGGACAAAACATGTGAGAAGATCACCCATGGTGAGCCACCAAAGATCTCTTCCACGACCAGGATACCTCCCTTGCTGATCTCGATGGGCCCTTCCCGGCCTTCACCCGTATAATTTGCATGGATCTGGATATGTGTTTTCCCGAGTGTCTCGAAATAATCATCCCCGTATGTCTGGTCGGCTCCGCCATACCAGCCTGAATTGACCCAGTCCCGTAAATATCGTCCATAAATGGAACAGCCGGATATGCCAGCCAGTCCTCCCCATCATCCAGCATAAAGGCATCATGCAGGAAGCCAGTGGGGGACTGGAAACGGTCGCCCCGGTCATCTATCCAGTCATCAATGCCGTCATAGTTATCATCATCCAGGGCAGGAGGGATCAACAGTTGGGGAATGTATACATGATACTGGAATGGATCCTCCCATATTTCCACTTCGTTCCAGGTATTGGGATTGTCTATCCATTTGCTGAATGGTTTCCCGTCTATGTTCACAATGGAATCAATATTATAGCTGCCATCCGGATTTCTGGGAAGGCGGATTTTGTAACCACCGAGTCCTTTCGGGATATCATAGATGAAGTATCCGAATACCCCGTCTCCCAGCGATTCAACCCCTTCCATTGTGGCTGAGGGATCATTGTAATCCACATCATACCCTACATTACGGATCCAGTAATAGGTATATTCCGTCGATGCATCCATGTCAAAGACAAGGTGAGCCTCTCCATGCTCCGGCAGGTATTTTACAATATTGCCGAGGGAATCATAGATGGTATAGTTGTTCGACAGGTACTCGAACTGAAGGGGATTGGGCAGGGGTGCATAATAGGTATAGGTGGTCCGGATGGGTGTCACCCTCTCCTCATCAAAAATGGTGGTATAATCAACCCTTGAATATAAAGACTGTGTGGGTGTGGGATTGCGCATATCGATCTCTTCTCCGCCCATGGAAAGGACGGCGATAAATTCCTGGCATGGTTGGGGTACCGTACCCCATACCGAATCAGTCGGTAAGGGGTTTATAGGAACTGCTGGCCGTATCAATGAAGGCAAATCCTTCATAATTATTGATCTTTTGCTGAACGAGCTGTTTCCATAAGACATCGCCGTTCCCATCCCTAAGCATCCAGTGAGTCCAGGCAGTATCATTCAAATCAGCAGTGTTGATATCGGGGGTATTGGGGTAAAACATACCCGGATAGGGTCCGGTCAGTGAATCAAAAGCATGTCCTACTCCGGCGGCCAGGGGCACCAGGTCGGGCGGATCCACCCAGATCTCATAACTGCAGTAAGGATCGTAATACTCATATCCTTCCATCCTGCCCACATCCCAGGTAACCTTCCATACCCGGATCTTGTCCCCGGGCTCCTCAATATCCACTACTCCGTCCCCATCGATGTCTACCGCCACCTGTCCGTCACGATCAATATCCTCAAAAATAAAACTGTCATCCCCTGTCCTGAGGTGGTTCCAGGGATTGGCCCAGTAAACCTCCTCCTCAACAAGGGTATATCCTTTAGGGAAAATGGAGGCGGTATCCAGCCAGGCATCAGGATGCCCGTCGCTGTCCATATCGTAATCCGGACTGCTCTCCACATCGCTTCCCCGAAGCAGATCCACGAATTTACCTCCTGGTGTTTTCAGTATGGGGATATTGATGGAATGATCCACCCAGTAAAAGGGAACATCTTTCGGGATATACTGGGTATATACCACCTCTTCTGCAGGTGTCCGTTCCTTGTTTTCCATGATCATAAATACCTTGAAAGGCTGGTATTCAAGTCCCAGGAAATTCTTCCAGTTCACATCGGTATCGGCAAAGATCCTTGCTGAAAAAAGCAGGTCTGCATAATCCATGCTTTTATGCTGTGTGATCAGCCTGCCATCCAATGGTATAGGTTCTGGTATTAAAAGCAGGAGTAATATAGGTCTCTTCCGCAAGATAATCATCAACATCTTCATGGATCTCGCTGTCCGGTACCGGGGTGATCAGCTGGTAAATGATTTTCTGTTCACTGTGTGCAGCCAGGCTTGAGATATTGAAGGTAAGCATGTTGCCGCTGATGTTATGGGCATCTCCGCTGGAGCACATTGAGAACCTGAAATACGGCTGTATTTTCTCCGCCAGCTGGATATTCTGGATGGTAACATCTGACAGGTTCCGTACAGGATCTCCACTGAAAAAGTGTCCACTCTGTCGTAGGAAATGGCATTGGGTCCCGGCAGAAAGATACCCTGCCAGCTCATTCCTGACCGCACGGGTAATATCCACCGGCCTGGCAAATGCACTCATGATGGCATTCAGGGTCCATTGCAATTGGCGGTCCCCTGCCTCCAGGTCTGCCAATCCCTTTACAACCGGCAAACCGAGATTACATAGTAGGGTTCCTCCGTTGGCATCGGTCCCTTCCAGGCTGAAAACCACCGGCCGGCTGTCTTCTTCCAGGGTAATCAGGGAGGTAACATTTAAAGCATTGACAAGGGGCATGCGGTTACCATATACCGAAGAACCGGTCGGGTCCATGGTGAAACTGACTGGATGGTCCGGTCGGCAGCCTGGCATTTAAATAAATCGTTTACCGGAGATTTATAATTGGTATAATCTATGGTACCACTTTCCAGGTAACCGGTTTTTTCCAGGAAACTGGCAGCATTCCCTTCTGTATAGATCGTGCCTCCGCGGGAAAGGAAAGCATCCAGTTTCGACTTGAAATCATACCCGAGTCCCACAATACTGTCAATATAATACGTATAATCCTCTCCCTTAACCGTAAATGAGGGAATGATCAGCAATTCAGTGCTGTCACTGAGTCCAGTTTCGGGCAAGTTCCTCTTCATCAATCAGATAAAAAATATCCTCGGGCAGGTAAGACTCGAAGAGTTTGATAAATTGCAGGGCCTGCCAGGATATGGTAATGCTATCCGCCTTGAAGGCACTCTTAAAAATGGCCACCTTCTTTGGTTGCTTCTGGAAATTGATGGAAAAATGTGGATTATTCTGCCAGTTGTAGTTCTGGTATACACTGGTTTTTACATATTGAAAATCCTGGGGGATCTCGTCAGGAAAGACAAAATTTCCCTTCTGTTCTCCTCCGCCAATCCAGTATATCGAATGTTCCCCGTAATCAGGAAAAAGTATCTTATCCATTGAGGTGCTGGTGGAGCGATAATGTTCATCGGAAGCTTCCAGTACAAGTTTGTAAGCCTTTGTGAATTTACCCTGTTGCGTTCCGGTGGGAATAATATGTCCCTGCTGGGCCGTTGCTTTTTCCAGGGAGTTAAAAAGTAAGATGCTGAATATCAATAGGAGAGGACCTGAGAAAAGAACAATTGATCTCATATTTTTAGATTTAGGGGGGTAATACGGCTTTATACGTAAATACAGTTTGGAGAGTTGGGAAAATTGTGTTTAAATTTTTGAGAATATTTCCAGTATAACAAAATAATGGTTTCTGTATCCGGACTGATCTCGGAATTAGGGAAATGGACCAATTCCTGGTTGCAAAAGAAAGCCTCCGGAGTGACTCCGGAGGCTGCTAGGATTATGGCGGATGAATTAGGAAATAAACCAGATTGGGTTCAAACCCAGTTAGAATCTTATGATCCACTGGCAAAACGATATTTGATCAGCCAAGCCTGATTTGAGACCCTTAAAATTGAACTTACCAAACTATTAATAAGTTAAAGCGACTGAGGTTACTATAACCCCATCAGGATATGTTGATTCCGAACCCTGTCTCTGTATCGTTAAGATCCACCAGTCATTGGTAAAACTGTTTTCTGGTATTGTAAATATCTGTTCATACATAGTCCCAAATCCAACTTTTCCCGACACGCTGATACCAGTTGAATTTACACTGCTGGCATCAAAATAACCTTCTCCATGATTTACTGATCTGGGCCTGATGAAAAAATCGACGACTCCTGCTGTTTCTGTTAAGGTTTGGAATAAGATTGAAAACTCAACGTCTCCACCAGTATAATTTGATGGTTTCCTGATCATAAGATATGCTCCGTGATGAAAATCTTGCTGCCAGGCCAAACCCAGGGAATTCTCTGTTATGATTGTTTGAGTGGGTTCTATGCTTAAAGAATGAGCTGGGAAAGAGAGGGTTCTATTTACATGATTGCTAACATCAGTAGGTGATACGCTGGCTGAGTACAATGCATATGGAACACTCAATAGTTGAGAAGTCCCCATACTGGTAAAGTCAGTACCATTATTCGGATCCACTTCAATTTTAATATAATATGAATGTGAACCCCAATCGATGGTATTAAATGTGCCTGATTGAACATTCCCCATACCCAACTTAAGGGCTATCAAACCAAAATTGTTGGTTGTGGGATTAAACCGCTCAACGTATACAGCAGTACCTGCTTCAGAATCCTGTAACAAGCTTAGTTGCACTGCTACCTGTGAGTTGGCCAGAATATCACCTGATCCGTTGCGTATTACTGCCTGGTAGTTAAATGCTTCCGGAGCCTGTGAATATGCTAATGAACTGATTAGCATCAAAAGTAATATTGAATAAAGTGTTTTCATATTGATAGAAGTATTAACGTTTGATAATTTTAAATTCTTGGACTAAAGTCTTTTCCTTGACAATCCTGAGGATATATACTCCACTTTCAAATGGAGCAAGACTAAGTTCAGTCAGTTCTGTAGTAATATTCCTGTTTTGAATTTTCCTTCCCTGAAGATCGTACAGATAATAGTCGCAATTTTCAATATTATCCCTATCTAATTTCAGGAATACTAGATCTGCTGTTGGATTAGGGTACACTGATATCTGTGATGAAACAGCAGAATAATCTGGCAAATTTGTTGCATCAAATGGAACGATCAGGTGTCCAATGTCGAATGCACCTATAACAAGATCACCTATCACCCAGGACATTTGGATTGAACCTGTTTCAAAGAAACCGCCTGCCGGAGATATAATTTCCCGCTCAATTGATTGGGCATTGCTTAATGCACATGTAGTTAACATTAAACATGAAAAGAGTATGAATTTTTTCATAAATAATTGGAATTAGTGAATAATATGATTGAAAAAGTAAAACTTAATGAACTGGTTGGTGTATTACTTTACCAGTGGTTTAGGAGGGTCCGAAATCCATATTGAAAAATCAAAATAGTTAATATTTGTATGACTGTCAAGTCATAAAGTAATTATTAATTTAGAATCGCTGCTGGAAATCCAGTATAGGATGTTTCCCTTAATCAGGACAGGGTACCCTTTCCTGGGAGTTGGGGAAATTGTGTTTAATTATATTTAATTTAGATGGGATTAATCAATCAATTATAACCATGGCAAGGGAAGTAAAAACAGATCAGGATTATAAGAGCAAATTATTAAAATTGATACCATCTGAAATTATCGCTGCATATATTTTAATCGGGGGAATTATACCTGCCGATTATAAATACTGGGGCTCCCTCATTACATCTGTTATCATGCTGGTATTGATTCCGTTTTACCTGAGGCGCCTGTATGATGTAAAAAGGCTGGGTCAGATCATTTACATCATGATTGCATTTGTTATCTGGATTTATACGCTGGGAGAACCGTTCCGTGAATGGGGGATATGGCAGGAATGGATAGGGTCGGTCTTATTGATTCTATATACGCTGACCATTCCACTTTTCTATCATCCCAGGGCCGAAACCGCATGGTAAATCTTGCAATATGAGAAACAGATCCGATGTTTTAGCATGAAATAAGGGCCACCACATGAGCCCTGGGACATTCTTGTTATTGGTGGTGGGGCCACTGGTCTTGGAACTGCCCTTGATGCCGCTTCAAGAGGATTCAGGACCCTTTTGCTGGAACAACATGATTTTGGAAAAGGTACATCCAGCAGGAGCACCAAGCTGGTGCATGGCGGGGTCAGGTACCTGAGACAGGGGGATGTGTCCCTGGTTTTTGAGGCTTTGAAGGAAAGGGGACTGATGCTCCAGAATGCTCCCCACCTGGTCAGGAACCAGTCCTTTGTGATTCCTGCCTATGACTGGTGGGAGGGTCCTTTTTATACCGTAGGACTAAAAGTATATGATATGATGGCAGGGAAATTGGGACTTGGTCCATCCAGGCATATCAGCAGGGAGGAAACCGTTGAACTTATTCCCACGATAGAAAAAAGGGATTGAAGGGAGGTATAATTTACCATGACGGACAATTCGATGATGCACGCATGTTGATCAGCCTGGCCCAGACCTGCGAAGATCATAAGGGTATGGTGGCAAATTATATCAAGGTCACGGAACTTGTGAAGGAAAAAGGCCTGGTTTCGGGAGTACTTGCTGTAGACCAGGAACAGGGGAAGAATTTCGAATATCGGCTAAAGCGGTAGTCAATGCAACAGGGGTATTTGCGGATGACATTTTGAGGATGGATGATCCGGAAGCAGGGAATATGATCAGGCCAAGCCAGGGCATTCACCTGGTATTGGATAGTAAATTTCTCCAGGGTAAGCATGCTATCATGGTTCCCCAGACCAGTGACGGACGGGTCATGTTTGCCGTACCCTGGTATGATAAAGTTGTCGTCGGGACCACCGATACCCTCGTAGACAATATATCTCTTGAGCCCAAACCTCTCGAAGAAGAAATTGATTTTGTTTTGAAGACAGCGGGCAGTATCTTGCAAATGATCCGGGCCCGGAGGATGTATTAAGCGTTTTTGCGGGATTGCGCCCACTGGCTGCATCCGGATGATGATGAAAATCCACCAAGGAAATATCCAGGCATCATAAAGTGATGGTTTCTGTATCCGGACTGATCTCGGTGATAGGGGGGAAATGGACCACTTACCGGAAAATGGCCGAGGATGCAGTTGATTATGCTGTTATGGTCGGTGAATTACCGGAAAGGAAATGTCATACACATCATTTGCCTATTCATGGATATGAGGGTGCGACAGGACTCACCATCAAATCCTTTATCGGTATATGGCCAGGATAGATCCCGGATTGAGGACATTGGCCATAAATAATTCGGCGATAATCGATATCTCAGTGAATCATTGGGAATTGAGAAATCACAGGTAATCTGGGCGGTCAGGGAAGAAATGGCCCGGACACTGGAAGATGTGCTTGCCCGAAGGACAAGGGCACTGTTCCTGGATGCAGAAGAAAGCCTCCGAATAGCTCCGGAGGCTGTTAAGTTAATGGCATTAGAATTGGGCGAGGATCAACAATGGATCCAAACCCAGCTTGATCAGTATAATCATCTGGCCATGGGATTTAGACTAGGAGACCGGAATCATATTAAAGGGGATCTCAATCACTGATTCGAAATTCTCTCCTGCTTCCAGAATGTCTTCATCATCTGCTTCGTAATGCCAGTTTATGATTACATCACGGCCTTCTTTCTTTATTGCTTCGAATCTCTTAAGAATGCCAATTAAACTCTTCGAAGAGCTGGTGTTAAAATGCTCGAGCTGTATGTTCACGGTTGTTTTCTCACCTGGATTTTGAGCATATTCTTCCACCCAGTTGACAATTGGCTTGAATACTTCTATTGTGTTTTCAGGATTTGATCTCCCTGTAATTTCCAATAAGCCCTGATTCGAATCTGTTTTTACACTTGGTGTTTTGGGTGTTCCTGAAATTAATAGTTCTTCCATAAAGGCCTCTATATGTTAAAGTAAAAATTGCAATCTGTCATGAGCATCCATACGGATTGATAATCGTATACGTTACTTTTGCCAAATGTGTTCCAAAAATCGATGTTATTTACTATTGTTTAATCGGAAAAATCCAAAAAGGTAGCCGATAATTTGAATGATAATTACATGTTATAGGCTAAAATGGTATCAGCTTCTTCTTTATCACATTCCATAATATAAGGAATATTGCTTATTTCGCTTGCATCCCGGGTTAATGCAGAGATATCATTGCGGGCAATATGAGAGAGGGAAAATTTCCGGGATCCGCACATGATTTGTCTCAGTCCCTGGTTCAGCCTTTTCAGATAAGTATATAAGCCTATCGCTCCGGTTGGGATTTCATCGAATCTTGTGCCAAATCTTTTCTGAAGTTCCGGTGAAGTCTCAAATATTTCATCTTTCCTTCGTCCAAAGCGGGAAACATAAACAGGCAGATCCTCATTTTCGATACAAAGCCCGATGTTTTTCCCTACCATGGCAGCTGCCAGTGGTGCCCTGGCCATACCGATCATTTTAAAACGGGGAGCACCCAGGGCCAGTCCCTTGAACATCTGATCTTCCATGGAAATGCCACTGGCTATAGCTGCATCAGGGATGTACTTGCCGTAGCCTGATAATTTTTCAAGGTATTGATAGAACAGTGACCATGAGTTCAACAGGTGGCACCCCCCATTCATTCATCATTCTCCAGGGACTCATTCCTGTACCGCCACCGGCAGCATCCACAGTCAGCATATCGATCTTTGCCTCCGATGCACACTTAACTGCAAGGGCAAGATCACTTGGCCTGTAAGCACCTGTTTTCAGGAAAATATATTTTGCCCCTGCGGATCTGAGTTCCTCGGCTCTTTCAATAAAACGTTCGATCTCCACCATACCCAAGCGGGAATGCCGCTCAAACTCATGGAAAACACGCTTGTTGAAAGCATCGATCACATCCGGATCATCGGGATCGGGCAGGACGACATAACCCCTTTCCTTCAACATCTGGGCGCGTTTCAAATCTTTGATCTTCACCTCGCCGCCTATATCTTTGGCCCCCTGACCCCATTTCATCTCCACTATCTCAACGCCCAGTTTTTCGATGGCATATTCATGGACACCTAGTTTTGTATCTTCCACATTTGACTGTAAAACAATGCCACCATATCCATCCTGCTGCCATTGCTGGTAGAGTTTAACCCTTTTTTCAAGCTCTGGCGAATGGATCACCCTGCCATCCTTAATAGTCGATTCAGGATCCATGCCGCAGACGTTTTCCCCGATTGTGAGGAGGATACCTGACATAGCCGCCCCTATGGCAAGTCCTTCCCAGTTATTTTTAGCAATATTCGTTGAACCAAGTCCGGGTACAACGATGGGTATCTTCACCCTGATGCCTTTATCATGCCCCAGGGTTTGTTCCACACTAACATTTTCAAATAGTGCTTTATCAGAATCGACTTCAATTCCATGTGCACCCCGGCAACTTCCCAGTATGGTAAAATGTGAGAGATCAACAGGATATTCTTTCTGTGATGCAGTAGTGATCAGTCCAAAAGGTTGTGGATAAATCACTTCGGGTCCCCTGAATGCTGATTTTCCGATTTCGCACATACCTATACAACCATCCACACATGTAGCGCACATCCCGCTGAGCGGGACTACTGAATCTTCCGTACGGTTTTTTGTCAGGGTGGCTGCAGATGCATTTAAGTTTCCGTATTTCATGTTGAATATTTTTTGAAGATTTATAGTAGTAGTGATTATATTTCTTGATTTTGATAATGGCTGCAGCCACCACACAGGACCGTTTCGGGCCGGGGACCGTCACATCTGAGTGTACATGCAGGGCAAACATATATACATCCACCACACTTCCTGCACACTTCAGAATTTTCCTGGAAAGGGGTATCGATGTGAATGTCCTGTCCCCTGTTCGAGAACCCGATGGCTTCAGCCATCATTTGCTCATTACACATCCTGACACATAAGCCACAGTAAATGCAATTTTCCCATTTTGGGGAAAACCTTACCCTGTTGAGACCCATCTTTGAGGCAAGATCCTGTAATACTTTCGAGGTAGGGCATTGGGCGACAAGCAGCTCCAGTATGATTTTTCGCACCTTAATGACCTTTTCGGTATCCGTTCGAACGACAAGTCCCTCTTCAACCAGGTAGGTACAGGATGTGACCAGCCTGGATTTCTTGTGTTTCATGATTTGCACAATGCAAAGCCGGCAACCTCCCCAGGCAGAGAGCCCTTCATGGTAGCATAAGGTCGGAATTTCCAGTCCCAGGTAACTGGCTGTTTCAAGGATTGTCCAGCCATTCGGGTGCGTTGAAAATCTATGCCATCAATCCTTAATTTTGGCATTGTATTGTGGTTAAGTTATTATTACAGCTTCATGTTTGCATACATCAAGGCAAATTCCACACTGTATGCATTTATCCTGATGGATCTGTTGCGGCTCTTTTGCCTCTCCTGAAATGGCTGCCTCAGGGCAGTTTTGGTTACAGCGCAGACAACCTGTGCAATATTCCGGACTGATTGTATATGTTATCAAACCTTTACATACGCCTGCCGGACATTTTTTATCCCTTATATGCGCCAAGTATTCATCTTTGAAATACTTAAGCGTGGAAAGGACAGGATTCGGGGCTGTCTGGCCAAGACCACACAGGGATGCTTCTTTCATTGCCATTCCCAGTTCTTCAAGCAATTCAATATCATCCTCCATGCCATTCCCCTCTGTAATATCTTTAAGTATTTCAAACATGCGCTGGGTGCCTTCCCTGCAGATTGAGCATTTGCCACAGGATTCTTCCTGTAGAAAATTTGTAAAGTATTTGGCGACATCAACCATACAGGTTTTCTCATCCATTACGATCATGCCTCCGGAGCCCATGATGGCTCCGGCCTCAGCCAGACTTTTATAGTCGATGGAAAGATCAAATAATTCCTCGGGGAGGCAGCCTCCGGAAGGGCCACCCGTCTGAATGGCCTTTATTTTAGTACCTCCCTCCCCTCCGCCACCAATATCATACACCACGGTCCTGATCGATGTTCCCAATGGCACCTCCACCAGTCCCGTATTTTTTATTTTACCCACCAGGGAGAAGATCTTGGTACCTGTATTTCCCGGGATACCTATGCTGGCATATTGCTTGCTCCCAAGGTTGATAATGGCCGGGATGTTTGCCAGTGTCTCTACATTATTAATGCAGGTTGGGTGACCTCGAAGTCCCCTGTCGACGGGAAAAGGAGGCCGCTGCCTTGGATGACCCATCTTTCCCTCGATGGACTGTATCAGGGCTGTTTCCTCACCGCAGACAAAAGCTCCGGCACCACGGATCAGGTCAATTTTAAAATTGACCTTCGAATTCAATATGTTGTTACCAATTATACCCAGGTCATTGGCCTGCCGGAGGGCAATGGAGGCATGCTTTATTGCCAGGGGATATTCATCCCGAACATATATATATCCCTGACTGGCACCAATGGCAATTCCGGCAATGATCAGACCTTCAATAATGGAATGGGGATTTCCTTCCAAAAGATTTCGGTCCATATATGCTCCGGGGTCACCTTCATCAGCATTGCAGATAATGTACTTTATGCCATTACTTTCTGAGTTTCTGGCCATTTTCCATTTCTCTCCTGTGGGAAATCCTGCTCCTCCCCGTCCCCTGAGTCCTGCATCCAAGACCTCCTGGATTATCCAGGACGGATCCGGGTCCATCAGTATTTTTTCAAGAGCAGCATACCCGCCGGCAGATATGTAGTTGAAGATTCTAATTGGATCCAGGTCCTGGTTTTTTCCAAGGATTACCCTGTGCTGGTGCTTAAAGAATGGGATCTCTTGCTGGGAGTGATAAATCTTATTGCCGGTCTCTTCCCTGTAAAGCAATCCTTCCAGAGCTTTACCCCTGAGTGCTGCATCAATGATCCCGGGAACATCATCAATGGTGATATTGGGATAGACATAGCCAAAAGGTTCAATGAATATGCATGGTTCAATCTCGCAAAAACCTAAACAACCCGTGATCCTGAGGTGGATCTTATCCTGAAATTCTTTTTCCAGGATATATCGTTTGGACATTCGCATGATATCATTAGCCCCACTGGCCTGACCACATGTTCCTGCACTGATGATCAGACAGGGAACATGATTCTCTGATTCATTCAGAACCGCATTCCGGAAACTGGTAAATTCCTTAATGGTTCTGATTTTTTTCATATATCCATGCTTTTCATTTCTATAAATCCAGTAAATGTCCCTTACATCCGCGTCGGGGACAAATCTGGACAGTGCCTCCACCGCGGACGATCATCAATATCATTTTTACCCCGCATTCCGGACATTCAGAGCTTCCCAACAGGTCCTCATGGCAATTCGGACAGAAAAAGTGCACTTCAGCATCTAAGGGAATTTCATGTTCGGATTCGAAATTATAGCTGCCATAAAGTGAGGATAATCTGAGCCATCCGTGTTTTCGCTTAAATGATACCGTAACATGTACACAGGGTTGATTATCAATGAGATGTTCTGGCTTCATAAGACTGTGATTGCAGCGGGGGCAACTGACCTCTACGGGAAATATCTTTTTGTCCTTTTCTACGCTCACATGATTTGATCCGGTGCGAATTTGCCGGATTAGTTTTTTTACCGATTCGGGTTTGAAATGGGCTATGTAGTCACCATCAACAACCACCATGGGACCAATGGCACAACATCCAAGGCAGGCTGCAGTTTCATGGGTAAACTTCAAGTCATCGGTGGTTTCACCGGGATCTATATGCAGTTCCCTGCTGATGGCATCAGCAATTTTTTGTCCACCCCTTACATGGCAGGCAGTTCCCAGGCATGTAGTCACAATATGTTTGCCTTTTGGTTCAAAACTGAATGATTTATAAAAACTGGCCACACCATAAACATCCCTTAAAGGAATATTCAGTTCTGCTGCGACTATTTTCAATACATTTTTGGGAAGGTAATTATAGTACTTCTGTATATCCTGAAGTATGGAGATCAGTATCTTGCCATGTTTCTTGATGCAGGCTGAAACAATAGATCTTAGTTCGACCGGCACCTCTGAATTGGACATAACATGCAGGTTTTGAATTAGATTCCCCGCGATGCCAGATCTTTTTTTGCGAACAGTCTTCTATGTTAAGCTATTGACTTATAAGTTAATCAATAATCTATTTACTTCCTTATACCTTGGTGTTTATATTTTTGTTTCACTAAATTTTTTTTACGTTGGGTTAGTAAGCTGATCTCGACATTCTCAAAGGTTGCCCTGGGAGAGGGATGTTTCCACCCGGACTGACATGATCATTACAGTGGTGGTTTATAAATTGTATATTTATTGCAAACTTATCTTTATGTTAACACCAATCGATTACTTAATCATTGCATTTTATTTTATCCTGATCCTTGTTGTTGGATTCTGGACAGGAAGAAAGCAGGAAAAGGAAGAGTTCCTTATCTCCGGCCGTAATTTGAAGTCCCTTCAGGCTACCACCACAATTTTTTCCAGCCGGATCGGTGCGGCCATTCTGCTCACATATACTGCGCTGGTGTATCTGTATGGACTAGGGGCCCTGTGGTATTTCATTGGATCCGTATTCGGATTATTTGTATTTTATTTTTTCGGACTAAAAGTTAAAAAATTAGCCGATAAACAAAAGTTCTACACCATGCCTGACTTTTTCTTTTTCTTGAAAGGTAAGTTTGCAGGGTACCTGGCAACAATCATTACAATAATCATCATGTTTGGTTGGGTAGTTTTAAATTTCACCGCAGGGGCCAAATTAGTTTCGGAATATACGCCCATTACGTATGGATTTTCGGTAATAATTGTGGGCGTAATTATACTCCTCTACCTACTGGCCGGGGGATTCGATGCTGTGGTTAAAACGGATATTATCCAAACATTCGGTATTTTTTTGCTTTTCATCCTGATGATGTATCTTTTATTTACAACCGATACAAAGCCTCAACTCGCATTTATGGATCTGTTCAAGACACCCGCCCAGGAGATCGTTAGTTTTTTTCTAGCTGGATTTTTCATCCCCATGGCATCACCAGAACTATGGCAAAGGGTCTATGCCATCAAGAACAAAACCCATTTTAAAAGAAGCCTCTTACTATCATCAGTTTTCTATATGATCATAGGTTTTATCCTTCTGCTGATTGGCCTGATTATCCGGGCTGATATTCCCGGCATTGATCCAGATACCTCTCTGATCGTGGGATTTAGCAGGTTATTGCCTGTTGGATTAGCCGGACTTTCCGTGGTGATCATTTATTCATCGGTTTCTTCATCGGCCGACACCTACATGTTTACTGCTGCATCCTCAGTTACACAGGATTTTCTTGAAAAAACCGGATTGACAAGCAAGGATAAATTAAAAACTTCAATGCGATACAGCATGGTTGTCTTGATGGTGCTGGGAATTGCCATGGCCCTGATACTACGTGATATCGTGGATGCAACTTTCTTCTTTGTATCCCTGACGATGTCACTTGGTTTTTTGGTACTGGTCATGTGGATAAACCCGAAAGTCAACCGCCACAGTGTGAATTTTTCCATATTTCTATGCCTGATCGGGGTCGTTGTTCCTTCCATTATTTTCGGGATCTCTACTTCCCTGGTAATCTGGGCATTTGGATTCTGTATTGCAGGCTTAATTTTCGGGTTTATTGTGAACCTCTTCCTGCCTGCGAAGGAGTAACAGGTTGTTGACTGATAACCAAGTGAATTATTGAATCCTTTGCAACGACTCATGTTGCAGAGGGTTTTATATCTTTGTAAGCTATATGCAAACCAGTAAAATAGTATCTGCTCTAGCAGGGACTTATCTTATATTCGCCTTTCAACTATCATTAGGCCAGTCACTTAGTTTTGACCATTATGCGGTAAAAAATGGTATGTCACAGAGCTATGTTATTTGCATTTTCCAGGATTCCGAGGGATATATGTGGTTTGGAACCCAAAATGGACTGAACAAATTTGACGGTTATTCTTTCGAAAATTACTTCAATGATCCCGCTGACTCGAACTCAATATCAAATAGCTGGATATTTGATATTGCAGAAGACAGGAATGGGATTCTGTGGATTGCCACCAAAGGAGGATTAAACAGATTTGATAAAAGAACGGATCGATTTTCCAGGGTCAGCCTAATTGGGAACAATCTTGAAACCGGTGTTGATTTCGTGTATGGAATTACTACGGACATGCAAAATATCTACGTCAGCCAACCACCTACTTTAACGGTTATCAATTTCAATACAGGAGAGCAACAGTCTTTCCATAATAGTATTGAACATGAAGGAACACTGTACGATGTCGGGTTTCCTATCATTAACGACAGCCAGGGATCAATTTGGGCCGGATCAATGCATGGTCTTACAAGTTTCAATTTGCAAAGAAAAGCAATTTACAAATTATACATATCGTGAATCTGAACCTAACAGCATAAGCCATAACCATATAACTGCCTTGTTCGAAGATAGGGATGGCAATATATTAGTGGGTACGGAGAATGGATTTAACGTTTTAAATCCGAATCTCAAAACGATAACACGGTATTATCAGGACAATACCCAGCCACGCAGTTTAAGTAATAATTATATCCATTCGGTAATACAGGATTATGCGGGAACAATTTGGATAGGCACCGAAGGCGGTGGTTTAAACAAGATTATGGATATGGGTCCTGCCGGCACTTCAGACTTTTTTCATTTCAGGAGCGGTCCGGATAATACAAATTATATCAGTCATGATATTGTTCCTTCCTTATTTGAGGACAACTCACATAATCTCTGGATTGGAACCATAGCTGGTATTGATAAAACAGATCTGAAGAAGAAAAGCATACAAACCTATATCAAGTCTGAAAATCCTAATTCGGTTGATTTGCTCGACAACGTTATTGCATCTATATACATGGATGATATCCGGAATTTATGGATTGGAACCTGGGGTAAGGGTTTAAGTATACTGGATAGGAGCACCAATGAGGTAACCCATTACACCTCCGAATTATCAGGTCCATTCCATATTCCTCAGAACCATGTTCATGTAATATTTGAGGACAGCAGATCCAGGATTTGGCTGGGAACCAGGGACGGGATAAGTATAAAGGATATACGAAAACAGAAATTTATACCGGTGCAGGAGTATTTTAATGCACCGAATTTTAATTATTTCGACAATAACAGGGTATACTGCATTATAGAGGACGCGGAAGGTGAGATCTGGACTGGTACGGGTAATGGCATATATATTCTTGATCCAGGAGCAAAACGGGCAAGGATTATTAGAGAAGATATGGATAGTCCCATCGCAATCGGCAGCAACCTGGTATATTCCCTACTTGAGGATAGAGATCAAAATATTTGGATAGCTACTTCGAATGGACTGGATATGTATATCCCATCTGAGGACAGGATGGTTCACTATGTAAATGTCCCCGGCTCCTCAAATACCCTGTGTGATAATTATACCGTATCTCTTTGCGAGGATGATCTGGGGAATATCTGGATCGGAACCAGTTCCGGAGTAAACAGGTTTAACAAGACGGATTCAGTATTTACTCATTACACCATAAAAAACGGGCTGCCCAGTAATCTTATTTATGATATCATAGAGGACGTCAATGGAAATCTTTGGTTTTCTACGGGAGGCGGTCTTGCTATGAAAGATCCTATGGATGAAACATCAGAAACATTTATGGTTGAAGACGAGTTGCTGGGGAAGGAGTTCAATATTAAAGCTGTATTTAAAGCTGATGATGGGGAAATGTTTTTTGGTGGTATTGATGGGTTGATATCCTTTTATCCTGATTCACTCAAGGACAATTCCTACATCCCACCGATCAGGATCACTTCTATTGAAAAAGAAAATAATGGGGTCCGGCAAAGGGGGAATGTATATACTGATGAACTTACACTTTCATACCAGGATTATTCCTTTACCATTGAGTTTTCAGCTCTTGATTTCACGAATCCCTCAAAAAACAGGTATGCCTACCAGATGGAAGGCATTTCGGACAGATGGGTGGAAATCGGCAACAGGAGATTTGTACATTTTACAAACCTGGCTCCTGGAAAATACACTTTTCATGTAAGGGGAACCAACAATGATGGGGTATGGAATAATTCGGGTGCTAGTTGCGGGATAACCATTCTTCCACCATGGTGGAGAAGTAAGTATGCATATGCCTCATATGTCCTTCTCATATTATTTCTGATAGCCACTGTTATTAAACTAAGGGAAAGAAGTCTGATTCGGGAGAAGAAAGTACTGGAAGAAAAAATCCTCGAACGAACTACCGAGATTGCAGAACAGAAGGAGAAAGTAGAGGAGAGTGAAGTAAAATTGGCATCCACTATTAGTTCCATTGACGACCTGGTTTTTGTATTGGACAGTAAAGGGTATTTCCAGGAGTTTTATAACCTGGGGAAACATAGAGCAATTTACGAGGAAGCAGGAGTTGTCATGGGAAAGTGTTTTGTAGATGTTGAGTTTCCAGGAGCTGTAGAGAGTTTATCAAAAGCTTTCAAAGCATTAAAAAAAGAGAATACTGTCCAGGAATTTGATTATTTTATTGAGAAGGATCGAGAAGTTTTCTGGTTTAATGCTAAAATTTCCCCAAGAAGGAATATGGAGGGAGAATTATCAGGTATTACCATCGTAGCAAGGGATATTACGGAAAGGAAGAAAGCGGAGGAACAATTGAAAGAACTCAATGCTACAAAGGACACATTCTTTTCAATTCTGGCACATGACCTTAAAAATCCGTTTTCAAGCCTTCATTCTATGAGTGAGCTGATCATCCGGGACTATCAGGACCTTGAGGAAGAGGATAAATTGCTAGTGCTGAATAATATTCATAAACAGACTGAACTTATTTACAACCTGTTGGAAAACCTTTTAACCTGGTCAAAATCACAAAGTGGAAGGATAGAATATTCTCCTGAGAAATTCAATCTTTCAAAGCTGGTTGAAGTAAATATGAATTTGCACCAGGTGCCTGCGGGGGAAAAAGGTGTGGTAATTAGCTCAAATGTCAAAGAAAATTTTCAGGCATATGGTGACCGGGAAATGATCAATACGGTAATCAGGAATTTAATCAATAATGCTGTTAAGTTTAGTTATGAAGGTGGACTGGTAGAAGTCGAGATACAGTCCAAAGATTCAATGTTTGAAGTAATGGTAAGAGATACGGGCACCGGTATATCAGATGAAAATGTAAATAAAATATTCCTTATTGATCAAAAATTCAAAACACCCGGAACATCAGGAGAAACAGGTACTGGATTGGGCCTGGTACTATGCATGGATTTTATTCAAAAAAACAGGGGAGAGATATGGTGCAAAAGCGAATTAGGAAAAGGATCCAGTTTCCATTTTACCATACCTGCTTACGAGCTATAAAATTTGAGTCTATTCAAGGTTCAATCTTGTTTTGTCCCACCTTTGCTCACAAGCCTGCGAAGGGATACTGTTTCAGAATCAGGATCGCCTGAAATTACATCATTCTCCCTGAAACTTGCCAGTAAGATATGTTGATCAGCTTTGCGTTGATAATCATATATGATGTAAATGGTACCGTCCTCCACCTGCTGGCCATCCGGATAAGAAACTCCGGATCGTTCATCCAGTAACAAGCCTCCTGACCATGAATGACCGTCATCTTTTGAAATAAAGGCCATCAGTTGGGAACGGTCCGTCCGCTTATTGATTGGACCGTGTTTTATGAGCAGGAGATTTCCTGAATTAAGCCGCCGAATAAAGAACCGGGCGCTCGGATGTTCAATTTTTGAAGGGATCAAGGAACTCCAGGTCTGGCCATCGTCATCTGAAATGCTTTCCCCGATTCCATATTTAGTGCGGACAAGCATCCATAAGGATTTATCCTTCCGTTCAATGATTATATGCTCATCAAAGCTTCGTACATCATTGGGCACAGATGCTGAACCCCTGACAAACCAGGTTTTCCCAAGATCATTTGAAACTACCATCTGGGCGCTACCATCTTCTAAATTCCATAATGATGCCGGTAAAATCCACTCTCCATTAGATAAGACTAATGGTTTGCACATCATTACGCCATCGGTAAGACGCCTGGGGGTTGACCATACCGGCTTTCTTTTTTCTGGATTTTTTGTTGTGATAGTCCAGACTCCTGCCAGTGTTCCATCTTTTATCAGAGACCATGCACCGGCATGGGCCATTGCCTGGGCCCAGAAAACCCAGAGCTTCCCGTCAGGATCAATCCAAATTTCTGGATCATAAGACCTGGCCGGTCCTGGCCCATCCGGATCAATGGCAAGCACTTCTTCCCATGTTTCTCCACCATCACCACTGGTGGCAACTATGACGTAATTATTGCTGTCTTCTGCAGGTGTTACACCTGTGTACCATGTGGCCCACATACGGCCCTTCCCGCTGATGGCCAGACTTGGGATCCCTGTAAATTTTCTGTTTTCTGCCGAATGCCTTTGAGATTTTGCAGGGTTATTAATGATCTGAGGTGGATCAAGAAATGATGTATTACCCTGCGCAAACGACTCAGCATATATGAGGCTGGTGAGGGCAAGTGCGCCAATAAACAGTTTTGGTTTCATGCTTTAAAGTTAATATTCTTTTTAAGCAAAAAAGAGAGCCAGTTATGACTCTCAATACTCTTCCTGGACGTTGGGATAGCTCAAGCCTGCTTCGTGTTTTCAAGCCACCAGGGAAGTCTCTTTTTCCATCCCAGTGCAAAAATGCCAATGGTATACAGTCCAATGTTAAAAATGCTGATAGAGAAGATCCCTATAGAGAATATCCCGATGGAGAATATCCCCATTGAAAATTTACCGGCGGCAAAAACACCACAGGCAAAGTCACCTGCTGCAAAATAGTTACAAATGAAATCACCGGCACTGAACTGGTTGCCGAAAGTAAATTGAAGAATCAGTCCCACTACAATTAGGGCGATAGCTGTTAAGAGAATCCATAATTTTTTCATAATGTTTTGTTTATTGTTATTATTATGACACTGCAATTTTGGGATAATCAGGAATAGCATTGATAAAACTGGGACAAAATGTTTGTTTATGTGATAGAAAACAAACGGGTGGGATGGTCTGCATAAAAACCAGGGATGGAAGGAATAGATTAAGGGCTATTTCTTATTGCCTCCCTGAATGATTTGGAGTAGTTCCTGGCGACGGGAATTTCCTTATCAAGGTATTTTACCAGCAGGCGGTAGCCCTGTGAATTTCCAGTAACTTTTTCTATGTGGGACAGGTTTATGATATAGGCCCGGTGGCATTTAAACAGGTTTCCAGCCTCCATTATCTGGGCTTCGATATTCTTAATGGTGTTGCGAATTAATAAGCGTACAATCTTGCCTTCATCCAGGTACCACGTATTGACGTAATTTCCTTCAGATTCAATGCATATCAAATTTGATGCTGGTGTTTCAATCTTCTGATTCTTGTTCTCAGAAGTAATTACCAGTTTTTGATCATTGGTAACTCCTTCGCCTTTCTTAGCCATAATCATCTGGCTAAGTTGAGAGGAAGCCTTCAGGTTATTCCTGAGCATGGTGTTGTGTGAGATCACAATAACCCCAATGATGGGAATGATGGAGATAAAGAATGTAAACCCTGTGAAAATTGCAAAACCAACAAAGCCAACCCAGGAAACAATGGATAGAAGGACAGAATACAAATAATTACCGGCTGCGATGGTAATTACGATTACAATCAAAAATATGATCTCCTTTAAAATAGTCCATTTTTCGTCCTTAAAGACTGAGGGGAAAATAAAAGGGATCAGGAATAAATCAATACATAATACCACAAAGGTGACCAGGCCGTAACCTGCAAGAAGCAGGAGTTTCCAGTCAGACTCCAGATTTTGTAGTCCGAAGGGCTGGAATATGACCATAAAAAGTGAAATAAACGGACTGATAACCATGATTATAGACCAACGGCTAAGACTCATTGGATATGGCTTTCCGGCGTATTCGAGGAGGTTCATATACTGGATAATTTGACCCTGTAAAATTAGCAATTTGTAGGTAAGAATTACGAGAATAGGTTTTAAGCCCCCGGTCCTGATTAAAGACCGTATAAAGTTTTCTCGATGGTATGTTTGAGGCAAATGTTGTTTACAGAAGTACTTTAAAAGGCATCAAATATTTAAACATCTAAAAACTAAAAATAATAGCGGTACATTAAGTTTGGGAAAAAAGGATATTGTTTAAGGTATCCTATTGATCCGGGTTCAGTCTCATCGTAATACTCATAAATTCGGGCCCGATTATTGGTTACATTCATCAAGTCGATGGAAATTTCGTGTGTTGCCTTGAGACTGTTAAACCTATAGCTTATTGATAAATTTAACTGGAAAATATCATCAAGTTTCTTTTCATAAGCTTTCTTATAATCCCAGAATTGATTGTTTTCTGGATCAACAGCTAAATTTCCTTCTGAATCTCTTAACAAGGGTATGATTTTTCTTCCACCGCCAAAAAACACACTCGCATTTATTGCTATTGTTTGATTATTCTTTTTGCCGAGATGCTCAAATTCTTTACCCGCCAATATATTAACCAGATAATTGTTATTGAATTTTGTATTACGCTCCACACCTTCTAAGGATTTGTATTTTGAATTGAATAAGGAGACATTAATTAAATAGTAATAATTATTTGCGAAGAACCGTTCAAAGGAAAACTCTAAACCATAGTTTTTTCCGATTCCCTTATTTACTAAATCAACATACCTGTAATCATAATCTTCATTTATAGTTGCAAAATAGCTAGTGTCAAGATTTTCTACAGGTAAATTGTATAAATCCTGATAATAGGCTTCAATATTAACCAATAGATTTTCGGAAAACCGTTTTTTATAACCAAGTACATAATGGTGGGCCTTTAACAAATCCAGATCTCTGTTGGGTTCAATTACACTGCCTTCTCCCAGTTCCACCCTGGTAAAATAATTATGTACGCTTTCAATCGTGCTATGATTGCCATATCCGGCATGGACCGAACTTGAGGTGCTAAGTACCCAGTTTACCGCTAAGCGTGGTTCCAAGTGTGCTTTTATTATTGAAGAATACATTCATGTTATGTAAACCTGCAACCAGAGTAATATTCTTATTAAAATTGTGTTTCCAGCTTATAAAATTACTTAAGGTTCCAATATTCTCTTTAAAATCAGTTAAGGTAAATGGGAGGGATCCTTCAACCTGCTGATAACGCTGAAAGTAATTGTAATCGAAAAGAGTGTATTTTGTGCCAAGCTGAATCTTGTTTCTGGCATTTAGCTTAAAATTGTAAATTATAGCGGCCCTGTATTCAGATTTTTTAATGTTATTGTCAAAATTTATAATTCTTGAGGTAACCGAGTCGCCTATTGTTGTAGTCTGATAAACATTATCGTCAATACCACTACTTGAATAGTAAAGGGATGTTTTAATATAGCTTCTGCCATTGATTGATAAAATATGATTCATTCCAATGTTTCCCCTATAAGTTCTCTTGTCGAAATCTTTGTAAATACCATTAATTCTAAACTTGTTTCCGGGCAGGGTGTTCAGATCAGATACATCTACGAGTGAATACCCGCTTAGGCCACCCACACCAAAGAAAGAAAACGTACCTGCACTTTTGGTGGGAAGAACTATCTTAAATGTTGCATCCTGAAATTTCACCAGGCCATCTGCATCTACCAGGCCAAGATCATTAATCAAAGATGATATTGAATACCTGTAGTTTAACAGGTAGGAACCGGCATAACCCTTTTTAAAGGGTCCTTCCACTGTAAAATCTATTCCCAATAAGCCAACGCCAAGTGCTGCTTCAAATTTTTCATTATTTCCTGTTTTGAGTTTTACATCGTAAACACCGGATAACACGTCGCCATATTCTGCTGAAAATGCACCGGTATAAAAATCAGAGGTAGATAATAAATTATTATTTAGCACACTTATACCCTCTCCGCCTATTGAGTTTTGATCGTCCATATGATAAGGATTTGAAATTTCAACTCCTTCCATGCGCCACTGGATGTACTTGGGGGAATTTCCTCTTATAGTGATGTCGTTACCACCATCGGGGGTATGTGTTACCCCGGCAAAATTTGAAACTAATCTGGCGGGGTCTGTCCATCCACCTGAGTACCGTTTAGTTTCCTCTGTAGAAATGGAACGGGCACTAATTAATGCCATTTCATTCAATGCATCTCCTTTATCTTTGTTAGGTTTAACAACCACTTCATCCATTTTTACTGTAGATTCCAGCATACTAAGATTTATAACCACCTCCTTGCCGGAGGTAACCTCAATGTTTGCTATGGTTTTGGTTTCGTAACCCAGGTAAGATATTTGAATTGTAATTCTACCAATAGCTATGTTTTCCAATCTGAAAACACCATTTTTATTAGATGCAACACCAATTAAAGGTTCTGAGCCCGGAATAATAATTGTAGCACCTATTAATGGAAGTTTACTATCGGAATCAATGATGGTACCCCTGACTGTTTGTGATAGTTGAACAGGTTGATTTAACAGTTCTTTACTCGGGAATAGCATTACTTCATTTCCATTTACCTTATACCCGATAGGTTTTCCTTTAAAAGTAATATCGAGAAATTCTTTAAGTAACATTTGTTTCTTCCGAAAACTAAGCTCATAATCTAATGAGACTTCACTAGAATAGGCAAATACTATGTTTTCCTCTTGAAAGATTTGGTTTAAGAAAATTTTTACCGGCCCTGAGTAATCGGGTATTATTATTTGACGCTCAAGTATATCTGCTTGAGCAAAACTCAATTTAAAACAAAGGAGAAGACAAAAAATACTAATTGTTGTTTTAACTGCCTGGCTTGAAAATGATAGCGTCATTTCTGGTTTTATCTTGTTTCTTTTCAAAAACCAATACTTGCGAATATTGCTTTTGAAGTAAGGAAATGCTTTGGTCACAGGTGTCTCTTCGAATAAAGAGGATGCCGGTTTTCAGTCTAAGAAATTCCGATAATTGTTCGTTCCTTTTTCACTCTACCGGATAAAGGATTATAATCTCCCTTATCTTATCATCGTTTGAAATTACACAATAGTATGCAATTCTATATTTTCCATTTTACCTCTTAATTCGGTTTTCCCCAAGGATTTGATTTGAAATTCAGAATCAAGATCTAAGCTTTTGATCAAATCGTCAGAAATAAGAAGATCGACTTTGTAGTGATTACAAAGGCCTTGAATTCGAGCAGTTGAATTGAGCACATCACCCGTAAAGATGATTTCTTTTTTGAGTGCGCCAATTTCTCCAGTTGTTACTTCTCCAAAATGAAAACCCGCTTTGAAAGTAGGTAATACCCCGAAATTTTTATTATACCAATCAGCTCGTTTTACGAGATCTTCTTTCATAGCAAAAAAGCATTTTATGCAATTGTTGTTTTCTATTCCATCTTTATATTTCCATGATACAATAATCTCATCTCCAACATATTGATAAATTTCTCCTGAGAAGGTTATTATAGCCGCAGACAGATCGAAGTAATATTCTCTGAGTAATTCAAAATATTTTATATGGCCAAGTTTTTCAGCAATAGTTGTAGAAGATTTCATATCCGAAAACATAAATATTCTCTTTTCTTCAGTTGGAGAGTGATATTTCCCGGTAAAAAAGTTAATCAATATCCCAGGTCCAATATTTTCACTTATTTCAGCATAAAAAAGAGATGCCCCTACTTGTACAGCTAATTGTAAAACGGTACTTATGAAAGTAAAACTTGTTAAGAACATGGAAAACTTGGTCCAAACTCGTATGTCAAGAACGTTTGTATTAAGTTCCAGACTCACAGCAATTGGATAAGTAATGAGAATAATCAAGAATATAGTCAAGGTATAAAACAATGTTTTATACAAGATCTTTTTAGTAAAACTTTTTTTTGCAAAAACCTGATTTAGATAAATTAGTTCAATACCACCTACAAGAAGCCCTAAACCAGTATTCGCCAAGGTTCCAAAAAGGATAATCTTAAAATCCGATTCGATTCCTGTAGACGCGTGTTGGTCCAAACCGCTCAATGCGGCTTTCTCAATAATAAAGAAAATCAAGCCAGAAACAAACCAGATTAATCCAAATGGAATAATCCGGGATATATTTCTTTTTGCTTTGGGTGATAACATTGTTGACATTAATTCATTTGCAATGAATTCAAAATCGTTTCCAAAGATCAACTTTTTCAGTTTATCGAAACATAATTAATCCAAATAGCTGATTGAAACAAATGCAATAGCTAAAAGTAAAAGACATTTTTGAATATCAGATACCAAAGAAGATGGAACTTTCGATGTAGAGCGTTCTCCAATGCCTGGGGAAGATGCTGAAGAGGATATTCAATATTAGAAGAAATTTCCAGATAATAAGTAGTTAAAAAGGAGTAACTGATTGAAAATGTTGACCATTTGTGGAACAAAAAATCCCTTAACCTATTGAAGATTAAGAGATTTAGTGGTAATTAAGCAGTCCGTAGGGGAATCGAACCCCTGTTACCAGGATGAAAACCTGGCGTCCTAACCCCTAGACGAACGGACCGTTTTTTTATCGGCGGTGCAAATATATGTTGAATTTTCGTTTCGAACAAGAGCTGGAATTAAAATATTCGTTAAAAATCAATCAGTCAGGAGGATGGTACTGGTCTTGCTGCTAAATGATTGATTTTGCAAGTGCATCCAGGTCCTGTCCGTCAAAATTACCTGATGTCATAATCAGTAGGTTACTGCCCTTCCATTCCGAGTCTAGTAAATCTTTTACCAGTTTGCTGGCATCATTGTATACCCAGAGATCTGGCTGGTTAAAGGCTTTCTTTACCTGTTCCGTAGAGATTTCCGGCAGTTTTTTGTGGGCCACGGTTTCTGGATTGAAATATACAATGGCCTTATCTGCTGCCAGCAAGGTTTTTTCATACTGAGGCAAAAAATCTGCATTCAGGCTGCTGAATGTATGCAATTCCAATACGGCTGTCAGCCAGCGTTCCGGGTACTGTTCCTTAAGGGCCTGAGGTAGTGGCTCTGACCTTGGAGGGGGCATGTGCAAAATCAAGATAGATGGCTGTTTGTTCATTATCCTGAAGTAATTGCATTCGTTTTTTTGCCCCTGTAAAATGCTGAATGGCATCATAAAACATTTCATTGTTTATACCGATCATCTCACAAACCAGCATGGCGCCATTGATGTTTTGCATGTTATGCTGGCCAAAAATGGAAACGGGGTGTTCGTTCTTATCATCAAGGAGGTAGGTTTTTCCACCCTCCATCCTGTTAGGATGTATCCGGTATGGGATATAGTGAAGCAGGTGACTGGAAGATTTCACCAGGTTTGTTACTTCCGGATCATCAGCAGAATAGATGAGCGATCCTCCTGGTTCAGTTTTATCAATGAAGATCCTGAACTGTTCGAGGTAATTCTCATAGGTTGGAAACACATTCATATGATCCCAGGCAATACCGGAGATGAGAGCAATATGAGGTTTATATAAATGGAACTTTGGACGTCTGTCCAATGCAGAAGAAAGGTATTCATCCCCCTCGAAAACGGCTATTTCTGACGATTCACTTAATCCTACCATGGTTTCGAAACCCTCTACGATTGATCCAACCATGTAATCGAAGGATACATTATGAAACTTTAATACATGCATGATCATGGAGGTAATGGTGGTTTTACCATGGCTCCCTCCGATAACGACACGGGTTTTATCTCGGGTTTGTTCATAGAGGAATTCCGGGAAGGATTGAATTTGCAGTCCCAGCTTGCGGGCCTTTTCCAGTTCAGGATTGCCTTCCCTGGCGTGCATCCCCAGGATTACGGTATCCAGATCATGTGTTATATTTTCCGGGTCCCACCCATATTTATCCGGCAACAAACCATACCTGTCGAGCCTGCTTCGGGATGGTTCAAATATCTCGTCATCGGAGCCGCTAATCTGGTAACCCTTTTTATGGAGGGCTATGGCCAGGTTATGCATAACGGCTCCGCCTATGGCTATGAAATGGACCTTCATAAAATTTTGCTTTCAACCCAACTGGGCCGATGCTTGTTTTTTTTAAAAAATCTTTTCGATCTTTGCGATTCTATCTGAGCCTTAAAGTTATGGAAATTTATACGGTAGCAAACGGTAATATGAAGCTTGATGGAGGGGCTATGTTTGGCATTATCCCCAAAAGCCTGTGGCAGAAACAATATGTTGCCGATGAAAATAATATGGTCCGGATCAGCATGCGCAGCCTGCTGGTTGTTGACGGTGACCGCAGGATCCTTTTCGATAACGGAATTGGGGATAAGCAGGATCATAAATTTTTCAGTTACTATTATCTTTTCGGAGATGACTGCATTGATGGATCGCTGGAGAAACTTGGGATGAAGGTGGAGGACATTACTGATATGGTGCTGACTCACCTGCATTTTGATCATTGTGGGGGAAGCATAAAATACAACGAAGACAGATCTGAACTGCATACAGTATTTCCCAATGCAAGGTATTGGGTAAGCCGGCAGCAATGGGATCTCGCTCATGACCCGAATAAACTGGAAGGTGCCTCCTTTCTGGAGGAAAATTATGATCCCATCAGGACCAGCGGGACAGCTTGAACTGTTTGATAAAGAGTTCGATCTTACACCCAATGTCCAGCTCAGGTTATACGATGGACATACCCTTGGCCAGACAATCGGGTTGATCTCATATAATGGGAAAACAATCGTTAATGTAGCCGACCTGATCCCCCTGGCCGGGAACATTAGCATGTCCTGGATCTGCGGATATGATACCCAGCCGCTAGTAGCTCTGAAGGAGAAGGCTGATTTCCTGAAGGAGTCTCTTACAAACAACTACATCTATTATTTCTATCATGACCTGGATACCCAGTGCTGCACCCTGAAGGATACCATTAAGGGGATTCGACCGGACGAAAGATTCGATCTCATCTCGATCTCAGGTCGGGTTTAAATCATGATTTGGGCAAGAGTGCTGCTATGGCAGCCTGACTAAGTTCTAATTGTGAACCTTCAGCTTATAAGCAAGTCCCCATTCAATCCAGTCAGCTATTCCACCGTTGCGGGTTTTAAGGGCCAGGTGTACATCCAGTTTTTCCGTTAGCCCGATCCGACCTCCTGCACGCATATACCAGTTTCCCCTAGAAGGAGATTCCTTGTATAAATACCATCCCAGTGCGTAATAGAAGGATACTCGTTCGATGAGATACTGGAAACCGACATGGTATCCCAGCATGGCTTTACCGCCAAAATCTACCTCTGATGGGGTTTTGTCTGGATGGTAGTTTTCAAACGATGCATCGTACATGAAATCGAGACCGGTGTGTACCTTGAGGGTTCGGGCTGCCAGGTAGGCATATTCGATTGACCAGGTACTGGTCGTATACCTTTTCTGGACTCCGGTTGAATCATTTGTTCCGTCTGGATTCTTGGCTTCTCCTGGTTCGGTCTCAACCGTTCCGATTGATGCCATGAACTGGAGTTCTCCGTATCGGTCCAGGGGAGGTTTTGGAGATTCGATATACGTGGGCCGTGCATCAAGTCTGATGTCCGGATGCCTGTGTTTCGTATAATTCTGCATGGCATTGAAGTTGTACTTGGCGCCTATATTTAATCCGCCCATATTAACCCCCCGCTGCGGGGTGTTGGAACGGCCGTTGGAGAAGTGAAAGAAATTCGCTCCAACGGAAAGATCCAGCCTGTCGTCAACGGCGTAATACAAAATCAGGTTCCCGTTAAAATACAGGTTAACACGGGAACCGATTATATCATTGGCCGGGTTGTTTTCGACGTGATAGGGATTGAAGTCGTACGAAAGCCCTAATCCAAAATCGGCCGTTAAAGTAAACTTGCCAAAGCGTACGATGGGTTCGCCGTAGAAGAAGTAGATTCCCGAGGGACTTCCGACAACGCTGTCAACATCTGATTCACCAAGCGATCCACCAAATATGCCAAGGCCATAATATGGATAGTTATGCAGCTGCTGCCAGGTTTGCCTCCCGGTCGATTGCCAGCCGATGCGTAATTCAGCCGTTTTGTAACCTTTTTCGAATGCTTGTTCAAATCCTTCCGGGTACGACACATGACCACCTCTAAAATACGTAAACTGGGCGAAATTAAAGCTGCCATAATTAACATCGGGATCATACTGTTCCGGCTTAAAACTTGTAAAGTCCTGCCCATACAACAATGTGCTGGCAAGGAACAGGAATACTATATTGATAAACTTTTTCATGGTTGATGTTTTATGGGATTATTCCTGTTTTGTATAATTGAGATCGAATTTCCGCGGAACAGGACGAAGAATGTTCCCAGTAGCAACATCAAAGATAAGTGGGACTGCACCCAGAGCAAAGTCTGCGAGTACCAATCCGGGATTGGGCTTGCGGAGGATAAGGTATTCTTGCGTTTCATATCCCTCGGTCCGAATCTCCAGAACACTGCCATGTTGTATGGTTTGTTTGGGAAGTACAATTTTCCCGGGTGCCTGTCCGACCAGTGTATCATCGATAAATACCTCAGACTGAATATCGGGCTGACCGGTGAATACCATGGAGTTCGTTCTTCCCCCCAGGATGGTGGCACAACCCTGGGATAGCACCAGAAGCGAGATTAACAAGGTTAGTAATAATGGGTAGTATTTCATGAGGTTTGTGATTATGGTTTTTACAATATCGGGGTTCCCTTATATACCCTGGAAAGTGTCAGGGGTACCAGTTTGCCGTGATAATTCAATTGTCCGGACCAGTTTCCCCTGATCTGCGCATCTGCCATCCCCTGGGAGCTTACCATTAATGTAATGTCATATGTTCCGATAGACGACATTAATATCAAACGTATACTATAGGAATCTTCTTTCTTTCCGATGACAGAGTATTCATACTTGGTGACTTTTCCATCAACGGTTATTCCACCAACTCCATTATATCCTATCGCCATTGCATCTCCGAATTGGACGGTTCCGACGAGAGAATCAATCATGACAAAATTGATGGTGGGGGTGACAGGCACCCTTTGGCCATATTTATCACTCAGGTAATCGGCTTCGAGGGCAAATTGCTGCTGGTGTACCATGTATCTGGTAACCTCTGCCATTCTTTCCTCTTCAGCAGCCCTGGCGGCCTTTTTCTGTTCTTTCTGCAGCTTTTTTATTTCTTTCTGAGATAGTTGCTGTGTTTCCTCCTGGGAGAATGCTCCGAGTACAAATACAAATGCTAAAAGTAAAGTCAACAGTGATTTCATAACGAATTTCATTAAGTTTTTGCAAAAATATTATAATAATACACTTTTGGAAAAATCTCCTTGTTAATTACTTGTTAATCAAAATTGTGGCGAGAATTAAGGGATGGCAAACCTGATGGCAATTCCAGCATCATATCCGATCTGATTTCCAAAGTTGTTGAAGATTGTCCATGCCGGTCTCCAGTCTAATGCGAACTGTATAAAGCCAAGGGTATAATCAACACCCAGGTTGAGATCAAGCGTTGCAAAAAATTCATTTTCCGCATAGGGAAACATAACATATCCCGCGCCTCCGCCAACCCCTCCATAAAAATGAAACTTAGTTTTATTGACAATTTTCCATTGCCGGATCCAGGTGAATGTTCAAAGCATCCCATTGGGTTGATGCATACCACCCGAAATCAAACTCATGCCTTCCGATTCTTTTTACATCTTTCTGAAATGAGAATTCGGCGCCTGCATACTGGTAGTGATCATAGCCGAATACTCCCCTTACCCCTATGGCCTTGGTATACTCCTGTGCGTTCAGCGAGAAGCTTATCAAGAGCAGACCTGCCAGGATGAATACTTTGTGTGTAGATACAAACATAGATTATGCTTAAGTGTTTAAAGGTAAAAAAATATACGATTATGGTTCCGGGCTTTATAAATCTGCTGCAGAATACTATTTTTGTCAACAGTTCAAGCAAAAAATTGAGGATATGAAGATATTTAATCCAAAGAGGATCATGCCCTGGATGCTGATCACTGTGTTACCGGCATTAATTATGTCATGCTATCCAGGTGGACCATCAACTGCAGAGGATATGGATATAGTGGGGACCTCCCACGATAAGGAATTTGATTTCAGTGCTGCAAGCTCATTTTCTTTGCCTGATACCATCATTCATTTGCTTGCTAATGCAGAAGAGGATAGTCTTGGCCGGGAATATGACAAGCTGATCATAGACAGGGTGAGGGATCAAATGATTTCAAATGGTTATACTGAAGAGCCGCTTGATACACTTAACCCGGCGGATGTTGTTATGCTAATCTCTGCCATGTCATCCACCAATTCCGGAATATACTTTGATCCAGCTTGGTGGTGGGGATACTGGGGCTGGTGGCCCGGTTGGAATGGATACCCTGATGCTCCTGTATGGGGGCCCGGTTGGGGATATGGTTTCCCGGTAGGCTACCCTATATATATAAGTTATTCTACGGGGACCCTGTTTATTACCATGATCGATCCTGGAAATACTGACATTGATGAGATGACCATTGCAGTGCCATGGATGGCTGCCCTTAATTCCCTGCTGCAGGCAGGTACGCAGAATACAGAGCAGAGGATCACAGATAATATTGACCAGGCTTTTAAGCAATCTCCTTATTTAAAGTCAAATTAATAAATCATACCGGAAGATGATGAAGAAAATAAGATATATTGTCCTGGGAATAAGCCTGATGGTAGGCTTGAAGGGTGCCGGACAGGCAGTGGATTACCACAGTACGGTAAATTATGGAATATCTGTTCCCCTGGGCGAAACAGGGGATTTTATTTCAAATACCAGCTTCAGGGGATTCAGTTTTGAATTCGGACGGTTTTTTACCGAGGATATAAGTGTTGGCTTTCTATTTGCCTGGAGTGTTTTCAATGAAAGTTTTCCCAGAGATAGCTATGAATATGAAGACCTGACACTGACAGGGAATTTATACCGCTATATCAACGCTTTTCCCCTAATGGCCATGGGCCGCTATTATTTCAGTCCCGATTCAAAATTCAGACCTTACGTGGGACTTGCATCCGGGGCTTATGTTATAAACAAGGTGTCTGATTTTGGGGTGCATCGTTTCGAGAATAAGAACTGGCATTTTGGGTTGGCACCGGAAGCTGGATTAATCATTGGTATGGGTACAGAAGCTTATTTCAACCTGGGAGCCCGTTATAATCATGCCTTTAAATCAGGAGGGGATACACATTCCTGGCTCGGCTTACAGGCCGGAGTAACCTTTATCTATTAGTCAGCCAAATATCAGTTTTCCCATCTCAAGGATCTGTCCCTTAAAACAAAAAAGGAACAGCAAGATGCTTATTGCCAAGTCAGCTGAAAACAGGTATTGTATTCGCGGTATTTGTTTATATAGGAGCAAAGTGACAAAAATTCTTTGTATAAACTGGATAAGGAAGAAGGAAAAGATGAGCAGGCTGTCCCTGTTATAGCCTCTGGCAGCATCCAGGTTTCCCCTTACAATCTCAGAAAAAGCCCTTGAAAGTCCCGAAGAGGGGGCAGGTTCACCGGTAATCCTCTCATAAAAAGAAGGAACAGGATGATTGTCTTCCTGGGCAGAAAAAAGGCCGGAATAAATGAACACCATCATTATGATCCCGGCCAGTGATAAGTTAACTATGTAATAAGGTCTATTGAGTGTCCTCAGCCTCCTTAAAGGCTTCTTCATATTTTTGCTGGAGCTCTTCGAACTTTTCTCTTTGTTCATCTGTTAACTTTGGTGAGATGGCTGTGATTTTGGTAGCCAGTGCAACAGCTTTGGTTGCCACTTTGGCATATTCTGCAAGGGCACTGATATCTCCCTTATTCGCCTCTTCTACCAGTTTTGCATAATCCTGGATCAGGCTCTCATAGGTGTCCAGGACCTTCTCGAATTCTTCATCGGAGATCTCTTCCCCCCATTCAAAATTCTCCCACTCTTCTTCCCATTCCAGGTCTTCCAGTTTATCTTCCAGTTCTTCACCCAGGTCTTCCAGTTCTTTTCCTATATCCTCAAAGGCCTCTTCTATATCATCCCCGAATTCTTCATTGATCTCCTCCATGATGTGGATCCCTTCACGACCCCACCACTTTCCTCCTTCGTGGGCAATGCGTGTAAAAAACAATATCCACATAAGGGCAATGGCTGTTCCCAGGATAGAAACCACCAGTCCCGCTGTAGGCAGGCCTTTGGTCCCATTTGATTTTGTTGCCTGGGAAAGCCCCACGGCACTTAGAATTACACCGGCTATTCCGAGTACCAGACCCAAAACGGAGGTACATCCAAGAATGGCCAGCGGGATGGCAATGATCCCAAGGATCAGTCCGGCTATACCCAATCCCTGTCCAGCATTTGTTTTAGTTTCTTCCATAACAGCATTTTTATTAAAGACGACCTGAAAGGTGAACTGCTGCTGCAAAGATATAAAAAAGAGTACTTTATATCATCCCTTCAAGCAAGATCCCCAGGATTTTTTGAGCGGCAACGGAAATGGATGTACCCGGACCGAAAATTCCTGCTACTCCTGCATCGTAGAGGGACTGGTAATCCTGGACAGGTATCACCCCTCCGGCAATCACCAGGATATCTTCCCTTCCCATTTTACGCAGCTCCTCTATCACCTGTGGTACAAGGGTCTTATGTCCCCCGGCCAGACTTGAAACCCCCAGGAGGTGTACATCGTTTTCCACTGCCTGCCTGGCCGCTTCTGCAGGGGTTTGGAAAAGAGGCCCGATATCCACATCGAATCCGATGTCTGCATATCCAGTAGAAACCACCTTGGCACCACGGTCATGGCCGTCCTGTCCCATTTTGGCTATCATGATCCGTGGCTGCCTTCCCTCCTTACGGGCAAATCTGGCCACCATGGCTTTTGCTTCAATGAAAGATGTGTCTTCTCTGGATTCAGAGGAATAGATCCCGGAAATGGACCGGATCACTGCCTTGTACCTGCCCCACACCTTTTCCAGGGCATAGGAGATCTCTCCCAGGCTGGCCCGTTTGCTTGCCGCTTCAACTGACAGTTCCAACAGGTTCCCGCTACCAGTTCGTGGCGGCATGGGTGAGTCTGTCAAGAATTTCCTGCACCTCTGCATTGTTTCGTTCGGCTTTAAGTTTCGCAAGTCTTTTAACTTGTGCTTCCCTCACAGCAGTGTTATCCACTTCAAGTATGTCCAGGGGATCTTCTTTTTCAAGTTTAAATTGATTAACACCGACAATGGTGTCCTTACCTGAATCGATCCGTGCTTGTTTCCTGGCGGCTGCCTCTTCGATCCGCATCTTAGGCAGGCCGGTCTCTATGGCTTTTGCCATTCCACCCAGTTCTTCAACTTCTTCGATAAGCTGCCAGGCACTGCGGGCTAGTTCATCGGTAAGGTATTCCACATAATATGATCCTGCCCAGGGATCGATGGCTCTGGTTATATCGGTTTCTTCCTGTAGGTAGATCTGTGTGTTCCGGGCTATCCGGGCAGAGAAATCTGTGGGCAGGGCAATGGCCTCATCAAGGGCATTGGTATGAAGGCTCTGGGTATGCCCAAGTGCTGATGCCATTGCTTCCACACAAGTGCGTGTCACATTGTTGAAGGGATCCTGCTCGGTAAGGCTCCAGCCCGAAGTCTGGGAGTGGGTGCGAAGGGCCAATGATTTGGGATTTTTTGGATGGAAGCGGGATACTAATCTTTGACCAGAGCAATCTGGCTGCTCGCATCTTTGCAATTTCCATAAAGTGGTTCATCCCGATGGCCCAGAAAAATGAGAGCCTGGGAGCAAAGGCATCGATATCCATTCCTGCATTGACCCCTGTACGCAGGTATTCCAGTCCGTCGGCAAGGGTATAGGCCAACTCCAGGTCTGCGGTAGCCCCCGCTTCCTGCATGTGATATCCCGAAATACTGATGGAATTAAAACGGGGCATTTTCTCAGCCGTGTATTTGAAATATATCGGCAATGATCCTCATGGAAACTTCGGGCGGGTAGATATAGGTGTTCCTGACCATGAATTCTTTCAGGATATCATTTTGAATGGTCCCGGTCAACTGCTCAAGCGGAACACCCTGTTCCAGTCCCGCTACAATATAAAAAGCCATCACCGGAAGAACGGCACCATTCATGGTCATGGATACGGACATTTTATCAAGGGGGATACCGTCAAATAAAAGGTTCATATCCAGGATGGAATCAACCGCAACACCTGCTTTGCCAACATCTCCAACCACCCTGTCATGGTCTGAATCATACCCGCGGTGGGTAGCCAGGTCAAAAGCAATGGACAATCCTTTTTGTCCGGATGCAAGGTTCCTTCTGTAGAAGGCGTTGGATTCTTCAGCTGTGGAAAATCCGGCATACTGCCTGATGGTCCATGGACGCATCACATACATGGTAGGATAGGGTCCCCTGAGAAAAGGAGGTATCCCTGCCGCATATTGCAGGTGTTCCATATTTTCCAAGTCATCTTTAGAGAACACCGGCTTTACGGGGATTTGTTCCGGGGTAAGCCATGCTGGGCCGGCTGCGGTCTTGCTACCGGAAGTTGATGACTTGAGATTAATATGGCTAAAATCAGGTCTCATCTGTTCAATTTTCAGGATTTGATTCCTAGTAATTGCTGGAAATGCAGCAGTTCTTCCAGTACGTTTGAACGTACATGGATGAAGTGTTCAATGCCGTTTTGTTTCAGTATTTCCAACTCTTTCTTCGGGTTTCCGGCAATGACAGGGATACACCTGTCTTTCAGCAAGGGCATGGCCCTGGAGGAAAGGCTGGCATATTCTTCATCTGAGCTGCAGAGGACCACGATATCCGCTCCGGCATCAATGGCTGCCTGGGCACCTGTTTCAGGGGATTCAAAGCCAATGTTATCGATAATTTTAAAACCTGCACAGGCAAAGAAGTTGCTGGCAAACATGGCACGCGCCCGGCGCATAGCCAGATTACCCAAAGTAAGCAAAAAAACCAAGGGTCTTTTACCGGAATGGTTTTCAGTTTTTAAGCGCATGTTTTCAAAATCCCTGCTGCCCCGGAATAGTTCCAAAGGTTCAATGATGCACTGTTCTTCAGGCAGTCTTTTTGATGGAAGAGGAAGATCCCCTAGCTCTGCTGACATATCTTCCTGGAAATTGGGATACTGGTTGATTCCAACCATGATATTCTTACGGGTGGCCAGGTTTTTCATGCGGGTTTCCGCCGATTTCCTGACGGCATCCTGGATGAATCCATCGATCAGTGATTTATGAAATCCACCTTTTTCTTCGACCTGGAGAAATAGTTCCCAGGACTGTTCTATTAAGGTAGTTGTAAGCTTTTCAATATAATAGGATCCGGCGGCCGGGTCTATCACCTTGTCCAGGTATGATTCCTCTTTTAACACAACCTGGGTGTTCCGGGCGACGCGGTTTGAGAAATTGTCCGCCAGTCTGAATGCAGCATCATAGGGTCTGACTGTTAATGAATCTGTGCCACCCATCACTGCGGACATGGCTTCTGTGGTTCCCCGGAGCATATTCACATAAGGATCATATATCGTTTGATTCCAGGCAGATGTATTGGTGTGTATGAACATGGTTTGATTCAGGGTAGTTTCTGTGGACCAGGCCTCAAGGATTTTTGACCATAACAGCCTTGCAGCCCGCAGCTTGGCAATCTCCATGAAATAGCTTGGTCCCACTGAGAACTGGAACTGCATATATGGCAGGATCTCCCCGGCTTGAGTTCCCAGCTCTGATAGCTGTGCCAGGTATTCATTTCCCTGAGCGAGCGTGAAGGCCAGGACCTGAGTTACAGAAGCACCAGCATCATGGAGCAAGTTCCCCCCCACGTGGATAATCCTGAACCCGGACAGGTTTGCCTTTGCAAATTCGAGGCATTCTTTCTGTTCTGAAAAGTCAGTAAACAAATCCCTGGAGAAATTTCCTGTGGATGCCAGGGTTCCCAGGGGATCGCAAGTGATACTCCCAGGGACAGTATGTGGGTCCATCCCGGTGCTTTTTATATGCCTGTACAGAAATTGGAGTACATCAGAGAACTGTTCCCTGATGATAAAATTAACAGGTGTTTTCTGCAGTGGTAGTCCATTTAGTAAGGCTTTAAGGTCTGACTCTGAAAGGTGGTCGTGGGAAGTCAGGTCAAATCCAATGGAGTTGACACCTTTCTCAGTGATATCCAATGCATCCCGGTTGGCTGTTTCGAAATCATAAACAAGCAGGTCCTGTCTGATTAGCCATGCATTGTTCTCCGTTTTGGAAGAGCAGATGGATGGATCAAAATCTTCAAGATCCTCCGATCTGTAATAGGGTTTTATTTGAAACCCGTCCGGGGTATGCCAGATAAGCTTTCTCTCATAATCCCCTTCATTCAGGCCTGCCTTGATCTTTTCCTCCCATGCTTCTGTTGAGACAGGGGGAAATCCATCGAAGAGAGATTCTCTTCCAGGCTTTTTTTTCTCCATAATAAGCAGCTTAACTATTGCAGAATGATCAGAACTTATATGCAATACCGAGATTAAGATTGATCGTGCCTACACTCATATCATAGGTTGATTTCCCGGTAGCTCCTCCTACCGCACTCTCCTCGTCTACAGTGAAGGTCGGCTTACTGTGGAAATAATCTCCCGAAACGCGGATGGAATAATTTGAATTGATATGGAACCTTATTCCTGTCCCCAGCATGTAGGCAAAACTTGCCGTACTTCCACTGCGTGATGTCCAGTAAGTTTCTTCACTGGTAGTCACTGTTAAATCCCATGGTGGTGACAATAAAACACTCAGGCCTGCCACTGCTCTGAAGTCCAGATTCATGAAGGCAATGGGGATGGTAAAGAAGGGTCCGACCATAAGGTTAGAATACATCCATGCACCATGGTTAAATGTAACGTCTTCAATTTCAGGAGGGATGGGTCCTGTGATGGCATCGATCAGGTCCTGCTCCAGCTGGTCCCTGTCAATTGTATTTGAACTGAAGGTAAAAGTACCAGCAATTCCCAAATAATAATCAAATACGTAGGCACCGGAAAACTCAATGACAAATCCGGTCAGGGCATAACCACCATCCTCGGCCAGGCTTTTTTTGGCAAACTCCTCGCTGGGCAGAGAAGCACCAAAACTGAGTCCAAGGTAACTCCGCTGGCCATAAAGGCTGGCAGATAATATTCCACCCAGGAATATAATGCAAGCAAACTTTCTCATGATTCTCATGTAAGCGTTAGAACTCCGGGTGCTAATATAGGGATATTTCAGCTACTTAGTCAAGGGTACCGGTCATCTTTGATGGATCCACCCATTGATCAAACTCCTCCGAAGTCACATATCCCAGATCAATGGCAGCCTCTTTAAGGGTTGTGTTTTTTTTGTATGCCTTCTTGGCAATTTCTGCAGCCTTATCATACCCTATATGGGTATTCAATGCAGTGACAAGCATCAGCGAATTGGAAACATTTTTTCGGATCACTTCCTGGTTCGCCTCAATGCCAACGGCACAATTATCATTGAAGGATATGCATGCATCTGCCAACAAACCGGCTGACTCCAGAAGAGCGTCGATCATAACAGGTTTGAAAACATTTAATTCAAAATGGCCGTTCATTCCACCTACTGTGATGGTCGTATCGTTACCAATAACCTGGGCACAGACCATGGTCAATGCTTCTATTTGCGTGGGATTTACTTTCCCGGGCATAATGGATGAACCTGGTTCATTCGCTGGAATGATGATCTCTCCGATGCCGCTGCGTGGACCGGAAGCCAGTACACGAATGTCATTGGCAATCTTCATTAGACTGACTGCCAGTCGTTTCAGGGCACCAGATGCTTCCACAACAGCGTCGTGGGCAGCCAGGGATTCAAATTTGTTGGGTGCTGTGATGAAAGGGTACTGAGTCAGGCTGGCTATTTTTTTAGCCACCAGGTCTGCATAACCTTTTGGTGCATTGATCCCGGTTCCTACGGCAGTCCCACCCAGGGCAAGTTCAGTAAGGTGAGGAAGGGTGTTTTTTACAGCTTGCAATCCATGGTCCAATTGTGAAACATATCCTGAAAACTCCTGGCCCAGGGTCAGGGGGGTGGCATCCATCCAGTGGGTTCGTCCAATTTTAACTACCTGCTTGAAATCCTCTGACTTCTGTGCCAGTGTATCACGTAGTTTACTAACACCAGGAATCAGATTCTCAATAAATTTTGTATAGGCAGCTATATGCATTGCAGTGGGAAAGGTATCATTGGAGGACTGTGATTTATTGACATCATCATTGGGATGAATGAATCGTTGGCCTTCGCCTAGCTTATTTCCATGCAGGACATGGGAACGGTTGGCTACAACCTCATTGACATTCATGTTTGACTGGGTTCCCGACCCTGTCTGGAAGATTACCAGGGGGAACTGGTCATCAAGCTTTCCTGCTATGATCTCGTCGCAGACTTCACCGATCAACTTTGCCTTTTCTTCCGGGAGGACACCCAGGTCAAGGTTGGTAAGGGCAGCCGCTTTTTTCAGGTAGGCAAATGCTACGATAATCTCTTTTGGCATTTTCCTGTTACCGATCTTGAAATTGTTTACAGATCTTTGGGTCTGTGCACCCCAATACTTGTCTGCTGGAACCTCAACAGGTCCCATGGAGTCTTTTTCAATCCTGATGTCCATAGTGATGGTCTTTTGTTTAGTTGGTATTTAGTGTTAATAGGGGGTCTTCATAAAAAAATAGGTGATGTATACCTTCCCGTCGCTCCCTTGAGCGATGCCGGGTCCGGACTGAATATGATCCTCTTCTATGATAGTTCGGGCAAGGCTGTCCTGTAACCAGCCTTCCACCACGATCCTCGCCGCTGTGGTATCCTTACTGTTTATGCTTGCCAGCAGTACATCCAGGTTCACCGGTTCCCAGTGTTCAATAATTTTATCAAATCGGTCATCCAGGCCTTCCTCAGGGTTTCCGGAATTCAGCCAGGCTGCACTCTGTTGCCGTGCTTCGACAAACAGATCCTGAAAAAAAACCAGGCTGCTCATGCCCTGGGACTGCCGGTATTTATTGACATTATGATGAAGCTCCATTTCGAATGCATCAACCTGGTAAAACGGCTCATCTTTTTTGCAGGATAAGACGATAATGCTGACCAAACATATCGTAAGCAAGGTGCGAATGAAAGGCAAACTTGTCTGTTTCATGGTGAATTTAAATTTACAATAAATTATCAATATTCTCCGGCGGTTGACCCAGTACTGCTTTATGTTCTGTAACAATGATGGGGCGCTGGATCAACCTGGGATTTTCGGAGAGGATAAGGATCCATTCCTCATTCGGAATATCTTTTCCTTTTAACTCCTTTTTATAATAGTCCTCTTGTGTCCTGACAAGGTTGCTTGGGGTTGTATTCATTTTTGCTAAGATTTCCCTGATTTCCTCCTGGGAGATTCCGTTCTTGATATAGTCGATGGTCTCAAAGTTACCTGTTTTATCTTGCAGGTATTCGAGTCCGGCCCGGCTTTTCCGGCAGCGGGGATTGTGATAGATCCTGATCATGTTTATTCTCCTCCAAATTGCATTAAGTATTCTTTAATAAATGCGTTCAGGTTTCCGTCAAGTACATCATTTACATTGCCGGTCTCAAAATTGGTCCGGATGTCTTTGATCATCTTGTAAGGGTGCAGGACATAATTCCTGATCTGCGAACCCCATTCTATTTTCTTTTTCTGTCCCTCGATCACGGCCTGCTTTTCTTTCTGTTCCCTCAGCTCCAGTTCATATAATTGGGACTTTAAGATACGAAGGGCATTATCCTTATTTTTCATCTGGGACCTGGTTTCCTGGTTCTCTATGACCAGTCCCGTTGGCTGGTGCCTTAATCTTACCGCAGTTTCCACCTTGTTGACATTTTGTCCCCCGGCACCACTCGAACGGTAGGTCTCCCAGGTAATGTCTCCGGGATTAATGATGATCTCTATGGTATCATCAACCACCGGAGAAACAAAGACCGATGCAAATGAGGTATGCCTGCGGTTGGCCGAATCATAGGGGGACAAACGGACCAAGCGGTGTACGCCATTTTCACTTTTCAGGTAACCATAAGCAAAATCTCCCGTAAATTCCAGCGTAACGGATTTGATGCCCGCTTCTTCACCCGGCAGGTAATCCACTTCCCTTACCTTGTAATTATTTCTTTCCCCGTAGCGAATATACATCCGCATCAACATTTCAGCCCAGTCCTGGCTCTCAGTTCCTCCGGCACCGGGATTGATCTTCAGAAGGGCCCCCAGGGCATCTTCCTCGTTCCCGAGCATATTGCGCAACTCCAGGGTTTCTATCAGTGCAAGAGTAGTCTCATATTGCTGGTCCACTTCTGCTTCCTCCGCCTCACCTTCGTTAAAATAATCATAGAGTACGGTCAGATCCTCCATGCCCGACCTGACATCGTCGTAAGCAGTGGTCCATGATTTCAACCTGGATATTTCTCTGAGTTTGGTTTCCGCTGTCTGGGGATCATTCCAGAAATCGGCTGCCTGGGTTATCTTCTCTGCCTCCTTTATCTCTTCCAGCTTGCTGTCAACGTCAAAGGTGCCTCCTCAGCGCCTGCTCGCGCTTCACCAGTTCCTTCATCTGTTCTGTGGTGATCATATTGTACTTGTTAATGAATATTCGGTATGCAAAAATAATAAAGATCGAAACATTATCATTCTTTCGTTATTTCATCCAGCACCTGGAAGATCAATCCGGATTCAAAACCGCGTTGCTGGCCGAAGCGGGCCAGTTTATTCCTGACATTAAAAGGATTGTCATCCTTGATCTGCCGGCGCTTTTTTTGTAGTTCTTCTTTAAGGATCTCGACGTAATAGCTCCCGTCTATACCATCAATGGCATCACGAATGATCTGTTCCGGGAGATGTTTGGCTGAAAGCATATACCGGATCTTGATCTTCCCCCAGCGGTTAAATCGCAATTTGTCTCGCACGAACATTCCGGCGTATCTTGATTCATCAATGAATCCTTCTTCCTTTAATTTTTGCAGGACTCTCTCAATATGTGCTCCTGGAAGTTTGAATTTTTCCAGTTTCTCCCTGATCTCACTGCTGCATTTTTCCTGGCGGCTACAAAGATCCATGGTATATGAAAGTGCTTCCTGGTAGTTCATGGGCAGATGGCTTTTATCATCCGGTCTTTCCCGTTTATATCCTGGCGCAATTCCAGTCCGGAGAACCCTTCTGCCTTAAGAAGATCGATGACTTTCTTTCCGTATTTTTCGTGGATTTCAAGGTATAATTGTCCACCTTCTTTTAATTGCTGGTGTGCGAAACTGGCAATGGATAAATAAAAGAGCAAGGGATCTTCATCCGGGACAAAGAGAGCAATTTGAGGTTCATGGTCTATTATATGGATAGGCATGTTTTCTTTTTCACTCACCGGGATGTAAGGTGGATTGCTAACAATGATATCAGCCAGGGGCAGGCCTTTGGGAGAATCTTCATTGAGAATATCATGGAGAAAAAACTGCAGATCAAGCTCCAGCCTGGCAGCATTTTTTGAGGCCAATACCAATGCCGAACCATCCACATCCATTGCTATAATGAATGATCCTGGTATATGCTTTTTAAGGGATAGGGCAATACAGCCTGAACCAGTACCGATATCAATGATCTGGGGGCGTGGATGTAGTAAATCTTCAATGATCCACCGGACGAGCTCCTCGGTTTCGGGCCTGGGGATGAGGACATCCGGTGTGACATCCAGAACCAGGCCATCAAATTCGGCCTGTCCGGTGATATATTGCACCGGGTAACCTGCTATCAGTTTTCTGAGGACCCTGTCGAACCATTCCTGATCAGTTTGATTCAGGATTTCATTCCTTATTAATCCTACTTCATGTTTTTTAAGATGTAGCCTGGTCCCGAAGAGAATATCGCAGATGGCATCGATTTCCCTGTCAGGATAATGTCCTTTGAGTTCTTTTTTAATATTTTCGCGTATGATCTTTATGGTGCGGGATTCATCGGCCATTTGGTAAAGTTAAAAATTCCGGCGTTCATGAAAGATACAAAAAAGGATAGGGAGTATATGGACAGGTGTCTGGAGCTGGCATGTAAGGGACTTGGAACCACGGCCCCGAATCCCATGGTAGGTTGTGTACTGGTGGCAGACGGAAGGATCATTGGCCAGGGTTACCACCGTGAATATGGGAAGTCTCATGCTGAGGTCAACGCTATACAATCTGTCAAGAATGAGGAATTACTGGTCTCCTCCACGCTGTACGTGAATCTTGAGCCATGCTCTCATCATGGGAAAACACCTCCCTGTTCGGAGCTGATCCTGGATAAGGGTATACCACGGGTAATTGTAGGGACCAGTGATCCGAATAAGCTAATCTCAGGCAGAGGGATTTCCCGCATGCGTGATCATGGAGTGGAAGTAAGTGTTGGCATCAGGGAAAAGGAATGTCTGGAGCTGAACCGCAGATTTTTCACCTATCACATAAACAAGCGGCCCTATATCATACTGAAATGGGCAGAGACCAAAGATGGTTTTATTGATCGTGAACGAACACCTGGAACCAATGGCCACATTAACTGGATCACAGGAACAATGGAAAGGCAGCTTGTCCATAAATGGAGAAGTGAAGAACAGGCCATACTGGTTGGTACCCATACTGCCGTGATAGATGATCCTGAGCTGACGGCACGGGACTGGTCTGGAAGGCAGCCGCTTCGCCTGGTCATTGACCGCAGGGGTAAACTTCCTGGCAACCTGAGACTCCTGGATGGCTCAACGCCAACCGTAATCTTCTCAGAAACGGCACAAAAGCCGGTGGGAAATATCAGGCAGGTAAAGATCCCAAGTGACCCGGATATGACGGATGGTATTTTAAACTATCTCTATGATAACCAAATTCAATCAGTTATCGTTGAAGGGGGCAGGGCAACCCTGGAAGGATTCATTCGACGTAACCTTTGGGATGAGGCCAGGGTGTTTACAGGGGAGCAGTTCTTCAGGAGCGGTATCCGGGCACCCCGCTTAATTGAAGAGGTAGCAGAGAAGCAGCAGATGGCTGGCAGCATGCTTAGTATTTTCAGAAATCAAACATTAAACCTACATGTTGAATAGTTTGGCATGATTTTTATTGTAATTTAAATGTGAATTCCATATTTTTATGTAGATTTGCCTGATTATCTGGCAGATATTAAATTATTATTTGAATGAGAAATCTTGCTCTATGTATCTTCTTTGCACTGATTTTGACCAACCTGAATACACAGGCCCAGAATCCAAAGAGATTTTTCAAAGCAGGTGAGGATTTTATCCTTGCAGGAAATTACCAGGATGCTGTTGAGCAATTGACAAAAGCCATTGACCTTCAACCGGATTATGATAAGGCTTACCTGGCTAGGGCAGATGCTTTCGAAAAGCTGGGAATGATCAGAGAGGCGGCAGAGGATTATGACAGGGCAGCTACTTTCCTGGAAAAAGACCAGGAAGTATTTTACAATGCAGGAAGGCTTTATTATCAGCTTGCGGATTTCGAAAAGGCATTGGACAGGCTGAATAAATCCATTTCACTCAAACGAAATTATGTCGAACCATACCAGGTTAAAGCAAATGTACTGATTGCCCAGGAACATTATGAGGAAGCCTTGGAAGTTGCTCATAATGCCCTTACCCTGAAAAAGAACACGTATAATTTCTACCTTCAGGGAACGGTGAATAAATTGATGGGTAACCTGGAAGCTGCTGAGACTGATTTTGTGAATGCCATCGCTGAAGATCACCAGCATATACCTTCATTGCTGGCCCTGGCAGAGGTCCGGCTCGAGCTGGGGAAAACGGATTTTGCCCTCCAGCATGTCAACCGGGCCATACAGTTTGATAACGAGAACCAGCAAGCCTATGTTATCCGGAGCAAGATATATGTAAGGAAACTTGACTATCCGAATGCCATAGATGATGTTTCCAAAGCCATATTTTTAAATCCTGACGATACTGCCATGTATTTCCTCAGGGGCGTATTCTACCAGGATTTTACACAGCATGCCAATGCTGTAAATGATTTTACCAAGGTATTGATGCTGCAGCCGGATAATGCTGATGCCTTGTATAAACGAGCCTGGTCTTATGAACAGGTAGGAAATTACAGGGATGCCATTAAGGATTATGAAAAACTGGTCAGTCTGTCGGAATTTGACGGCCAGGCACAAAAACTCCTGAAAGAAGCCAATGTGAGATTATTTGAACTCTACAGGGAGGGAAATATACCCGAATTGGTAATACTGGACCCGAAACCACGTGACAAGCAATTACTGCAATACCCTAAAGATTCAAAGGTTGTAAGCCTAAAGGGACGTATCATTGATGAGAGTGATATCAAATCCCTGAAAATTGATGGTATTGCCTATCCTATTGTACAGATGGAAGAGGGCTGGGAATTCATGGTGGCCCTGGATATTGAAGACCGGGGAGATATTTTTGTTGAGATCACGGATGTTTATGACAATGTATCAAACTTACGCTATACCATTAACCTGACAGAGGTCAGTGCTCCCTATATAACCATCATCGCCCCCTACGCTTCAGACAACGGTGAAATATTCCTTGATTCGAATGATCCAGATATATACGTTGAGGGGAGGATACAGGATGAAAGCCTGATCCAGACCATCATGATCAATGGTGTACTGGCATCTTATCACCCCGATGAGTTGAATCCCAGGTTCTCGGCCAACCTGAATATCTTAAACCAGAACCTGATCATTGTAACTTCAGAAGACATTTACGGGAACAGGATTGAGCAGGAATTCCAGTTGAACAGGGAAGCAGCACTTATTTCCGAGAACAATCCCATGGGTAAAACCTGGGCTGTATTTATTGAAAACTCCAACTATGAAACATTTGCCAGCCTGGAGGGACCCTCCAAGGATGTGACCCTGATGCGTACAGCGCTGGCTAAATACCAGATCCATAATATCATCCACAAGAAGAACATGACAAAAAGTGACATGGAGCGGTTCTTCTCCATTGAATTGCGTGACCTGGTCCGGAGCAACAGGGTAAATTCCATCCTGATCTGGTATGCCGGCCATGGCAAATTCATCAATGAAACAGGATACTGGATCCCCGCCAATGCAAAGAGGGATGACGAATTTACCTATTTCAACATCAATGCCTTAAAGGCATCATTGCAATCCTATTCCAACTATGTAACCCATACCCTGGTGATTACCGATGCCTGTGAATCAGGTCCCAGCTTTTACCAGGCCATGAGGTCTACCCCTGAGATAAGAAGCTGTGATGACTGGCAGGCTACAAAATTCAAATCTTCACAGGTGTTTTCATCAGCCGGTTATGAGCTGGCAGTGGATAACTCGCAGTTTACCAGGACTTTCGCCAATTCCCTGGCCAATAATCCAAATGCCTGTCTGCCTATCGAAAACATTGTTAATAAGGTGACAACTGCCGTTGATCAAAACAGCGAGCAAAAGCCTAAATTTGGGAAGATAGATGGACTGGAAGACGAAGACGGCACTTTCTTTTTCATTTCCAGGGATTATTAGCAATCCTCTCAAGGATGGATCAACGTTCTAGAAATGGACTCCTGAAGCATTGCTTCAAGGGGTTAACACTCTTACTTGTGATGCTGCCATGCATTGCCAACTCACAGATCTATTACTTTGATAATTACAGTGTCTCCGAAGGATTGGCACAATCCAAAGTTTTTACCATCATCCAGGACAGGCAGGACTATCTCTGGCTGGGTACAGAAGGTGGGGTATCCCGGTTCAACGGGGTTTATTTTGAGAATTTTACTTCTGAAGACAGCCTGGCCTTAAATGGCGTAAGATCCCTGTATGAGGATTCAGAGGGCATAATCTGGATGGGGCATACTGGTGGGGGCATATCCATTTTTCAGAAGAAACACTTCCAAACCCTAATCTTATCCGGATTAAAGATCAAGAGTGACATAACCTCCATTTGCCAGGATGACGCGGGAGGGATCTGGATCGCTACGGCGGGTGATGGAGTGCTGCATATCCTGAATCCTGGAGATCCACATGAAACCTATGATGTTGAGCAATATAGCGGAAATACCTTGAGTGACCGGGTATTCAATCTGATTATGGGAAATGAGGGTACCTTGTATTTTGTTACTGATATTGGTGTTCAGAAACTGCTGCCCGGTTCAGATACTTTTGAAAAGGTCTTCTATGAAGGGATGGGGTATTTCCAGGTCACGTCCTTTCTTGAAGATGACCTTGGAAATTTATGGTTTGGTACCTATAATGACGGTTTATATAAATATAGTAAGGGAAAAAGTGAATTGGAGTTTTTTAACACTAAAAACGGGATGTCGCATAATTTTGTGAGTACGATCTCGCAAGATGCTAAGGGAGATATCTGGATTGGTACCTGGGGAGGCGGATTGACAAGGATCCGTAATGATGTGCCAAAAATATACCATTCCGGGAACGGCTTACAGGATGACAAAATATGGTGTATCCTTGAAGATGTGGAGGGGAATATTCTGGTGGGAACCAATGAGAATGGACTATCCATATTTAAGGGGGAACAGTTTGTGGCTTTTACAGAAGGGAATGGGCTTGTCAGCAACCAGGTGTGGGCACTGCTGGAGGACAAGGCAGGCAGATATTGGTTTGGGACAAACGGGGGGATAAGCATTTATGATCCTCAAAAATCAGGTGACGGGTCCTTCAGACATTTAACAGGAACAGCTTATCCCATGGGGAACCAGATCCGGTTTTTAAAAGAAGACCAGGACGGACATATCTGGATAGGTACTTATGGGAATGGTACGTTTGAATATGATCCACAAAAGGACAGGTTTAATTACTCATTCAGGATCAATGCCTATAATCAGCAATTGATAGTCACTGCCATGGAGATTGACAGGACTGACAATCTGTGGGTGGGGACAACGGACGGGTTGATATACTATGATATTAAGCTCGGTAAGGTGCAGTTCCTTACTCAGGTGCATGGATTGGCGGGGACCGATATCTCAGCCATTTTTGCTGACTCCAAAGGGATTGTATGGGTCGGCTCCAAGGGAAAGGGGATTACTACCATTACCGGTGATTCAGCCAGCCGGCTGGAACTGGAACACGTTTTTACTCCCACCTGTTTTGCTGAAACCGGTGATGGCAAGATATGGATTGGAACTGAAGGGCAGGGGATCTTTGTCCTGGAAGGAGAGAGGCTAGTGAAGCAGATATCCAGGCAGAATGGCCTTCTCGCTAACCTGATCACCCTTGTGAATGTCGATATGCAGGACAATGTATATATTGGTACCAACCAGGGATTGAACAAATATGTAACCGCCGAGGATAAGATTTATACATACATGGAAAAGGATGGTTTTATTGGCATCGAAACCAAAAAAAATGCTTCGCTCAGGGACAGCCAAGGGATTCTCTGGTTTGGTACCGTCGGGGGTGCTGTTAAGCATGATCCTGAAAAGGCCCGGGTATCTATCATAGACCCGCTTACACATATAACAGGGATGCATGTGAACCTGGAAGAGAGGGATATGGATGTGGGACTGAAACTCAGGTATACAGAAAATTCCCTCATATTCGATTATTACAGCATCTGCCTTAGCAATCCGGATGCTGTTTTTTACCAGTACAAGTTGGATGGTGCTGATCCTGGTTGGTTGCCGGCTACGGATCAGACAACGGCAACTTACCCTGCCTTGCGACCCGGGAAATACCTTTTCCAGGTCAGGGCTTGCAATTCTTCCGGGGACTGGAACGAAGAACCGGCCAGTTATGCATTTCAAATCCAGTCACCATATTATGCCACGTGGTGGTTTATCATGATCTGTATTATGACCGGAGCACTCGGGATTTTTCTATTTATCAAGCTTCGTGAGCGGCAGTTGCGTCATGAGAACCGGACCCTGGAAGAAAAAGTAAGGGAACGAACGGCAGTTGTCGTATCCCAGAAAGAAGAACTTGCCCAGAAAAACAATGATATCACCGATTCCATCCAGTATGCCAAAAGGATACAGTTTGCCATTTTGCCCCCGGAGATACCTTTTAAGAATACATTTATCCTGTTCAAACCCAAAGATATCGTTAGCGGTGATTTCTACTGGTTACTTGAAAAAGATGGCTTAGAGTTTATCGCTGCTGTAGATTGTACGGGTCATGGTGTTCCGGGAGCCTTTATGTCTATCATCGGGCATAATATGCTAAATAAAATCGTAAAAGAATACAATATTACCAGGCCGGCAGAGATCCTGAAGAGACTGGACAGGGAAGTTACCAGGACACTGCACTTGCAGGAAGAGACCGTAACCATACTGGATGGAATGGATATGACCCTGATCAGCTACCAGCGAGATAAGAAACTTCTTGAGTTTGCTGGTGCTCTTAATTCGATTTACCTGGTCAGGGAGGGTGGATTGCAGGAGATCAAAGGCAGCCGTTATGCCATTGGGAGGTCTGATGAGATCGAGGATAAAGAGTTTACTAATCATGAGATCTCCATCCAGGATAAGGATGTGATCTATATGTTTTCTGATGGTTATGCGGACCAGTTTGGCGGTCCTAAAGGGAAAAAATTCAAACCTGGTCCTGTGAAAGAATTACTGCAGAAAATCCACCCGAGACCCATGGAAGCTCAACGCCATATCCTGAATGAAACCATTGAATCCTGGCGTGGGAATATAAAGCAGGTAGATGATATCCTGGTGATAGGCCGACGGTTTTAAAGAATACTAGGCCGGGGCATATTTAATGGCAGAACCATCCCAGACAGGTGAATGCTCGATGGCTTTTAATACATCCTGTGGATCTTTGATGACCTGCCAAATATCCTGGTGGATCTCCCTCATAAATTTTTCTTCCACCATCTTGCGGAGCATTTCCAGGAAGGGATCAAAGAACTGATTAGTATTGATGATTATAATGGGTGCCAGGACCTGCCCAAGCTGTTTATGTGTCATCATCTCAAGCAATTCTTCAAGCGTGCCTACACCACCTGGAAGGGCAATGAAAGCATCGATGTGTTCCGTGAGCTTTTTTTTCCGCTCATGCATATCCTTGACGATGAGCATATCTTTCACTAGTGGATGATTCCAGCCCTGGTCAACCATGAATTCCGGGATGATACCACGGATAGATCCTCCTGCCTCCATCATGGTATCGGCCAGGGCTCCCATCAGACCAACTCCCCCGCCGCCATAATTGGCAGCGATGCCTTGATCAGTAAGGGCAAGCCCGAGTTTGCGAGCTGCATCAAAATAGATCTTATCTACTTTGTTGCTGGATGCACAAAATACGGAGACCCTTTGGTGAATCATTTATTTCTAAAATAATGCCTCTAGCTTTGTAACCAGGTTGCTCTTGGGTACTGCACCAACCTGTTTGTCTGCCACTTCTCCATTCTTAAAGAAGAGAACGGTGGGGATATTCCGGATGCCATACTTCCTTGTTACATTGGGATTGCTGTCCACATCAAGCTTGCCGACAACTGCTTTATCGGTATAATCATTCCCTATCTCCTCCACGATAGGCCCTACCATGCGGCAAGGTCCACACCATTCAGCCCAAAAGTCTACAATAACCGGTTTGTCTGACTGAAGTACAAGTTCATCGAAATTCTGATCTGTCAATTCTACTGCCATTTTCTAAATGTTATTTGAGTGATCGTGCAAAAATAATGCATATTCACGAAACGATTTGTTAATTAAGTTTAAAATCTATTTCAGGTTGTTCTTGAAGGTACTGGATCAAGCTCGTCATCAATCAGGATCCTTGTTGTCCTCGAGAACATCTCAATATAAATATTTTCTTCCCTGTCATGAACCATGAATTTTAAACGGGCAGATCCTTTTTTCTGCCTGGCATATTTATCAATCTCATCAATCATGTGTTCATTGAGGCTACTTAAGTGGGACCGTTACCAGCAGGCTGCTGATCATTTCTTCCCTGACATCGGCCAGCATCTTGATCTCTTTTATTTTTAATTCATAGTCGACGGTCCCATTATTGTAGGGCCTGGGTTGTACCTGTCCCCTGATCAGCAAAGCATAGCCTGGGGTAAAATAATTCTGAAAAGCAATATAATCCTTATTGAACAGCATCAGCCTGAAAGAATCCGTGTAATCCTCCAGAATGATTGTCCCATATGGCTTATTATTTTTCGTGTAGGCCGGCTTATGTGATCTTACCAGTCCTGCTACCATCACCTCCTGCCCGTTCAGTGTGCCAAGGTTATCAAGGTTGGAAAGGCTGTGTGTACAGAAATGCTCGATCTCGAGTTTATAGCTGTCCAGCGGATGGGCCGATAGATAAATGCCGATCAATTCTTTTTCCGTATCCAGCTTTAACAGTTTTGGCCAAGCTTCCTCCGTGGTTATGACGGGTTTGCTGATTTCCAGGTTACTCCCTTCACCGAACAGGGATTGCTGAGTGGTCAATTTCTCACCTTGTATCTTATGGCCGTATCGGATCAACCTTTCAATAAAACTGCTGTCCTTTGCATCCAGTCCGAAATATTGTCCCCGCATGATATTCCCCAGGCTGTCGAGGGCTCCGGAACCTGCCAGTGCTTCCAGGCTTTTTTTGTTGACCGCCTGCAGGTCTACCCGCTCAACCAGTGCATAAATGTCGGCAAATGCTCCGTTTTCGTCCCTCTCTTGTATGACCCTTGATGCAGCGGCTGCACCGAGTCCCTTGATGGCTCCAAGCCCAAAACGGATATTGCCTTCATCATTGACGGTAAACTTGATCCGGCTCTCATTGACATCTGGTCCGAGTACCGACAATCCCATGCGCCGGCATTCATTCATGAACTGGGTGATTTTCTTTATATCACTGATATTCCGGCTTAATACGGCGGCCATAAATTCGGCCGGGTAATGGGCTTTCAGCCAGGCAGTCTGGTAAGATACATGGGCATAACAGGTGGAATGGGATTTATTGAAGGCATACTGGGCAAAAGCTTCCCAGTCGGTCCAGACCTTCTCCGCAGTTTTCTGTCTGGATTCCGTTTCTGGCACAGCCTTCAATGAATTTCTCTTTCAGCTCATCCATCATTTTCCGCTTCTTCTTACCCATGGCTTTCCGAAGACTGTCTGCTTGTCCTCCTGTAAATCCTGCCATCTCCTGTGACAGGAGCATCACCTGTTCCTGGTAGACAGTAATTCCATAGGTATCTTTCAGGTGCTTTTCCATTTGAGGAAGATCATAATTGGATCTTTTCCTTGCCATGTTTTCGGTTGATGAACCTGGGAATATATTCCATAGGCCCGGGCCGGTATAGGGCATTCATGGCGATCAGGTCTTCGAATCGGTTGGGTTTCAGCTCCCTCAGGTATCTTTTCATCCCATCAGATTCAAACTGGAAAAGGCCGGTTGTCTCTCCCCTGCTGTAGAGTTCGAAGGTTTGTTCGTCATCAAGGGGATATTGACGATATCGATATCTATGCCTTTTGATATCCTTGATCATTTCCACGGCATCCTTTATGATGGAAAGTGTTTTCAGTCCGAGAAAATCCATCTTCAGCATGCCCACTGATTCTACATGGTTGCCATCAAACTGGGTAACCCACAGGTCGGTATCTTTTGATTTACAGACTGGTATATGCTCCATCAGGTTATCTTTGCCTATGATGATCCCGCAGGCATGCAGACCTGTATGCCGTACCGATCCTTCAAGCGTTTCGGCATATTGAAGGGTACGCTGGGCCAGTTCTGTCCCTTTTGTTTTAACATCACTTAATTCCCTGACCTCTTCGTAGGCTTTTTTTAAGGTGGTGCCAGGCCGCTCAGGAACAAGTTTGGCAAGCTTGTCGGCTTCCGGAAGCGGCAGTTTCTCAATCCTGGCTACATCCCGGATGGCCATTTTTGCTGCCATTGTTCCGAAGGTAATGATATGGGCAACTTTGTCTTTTCCATATTTATCCACTACATATTTTAGAACTTCTTCACGCCCATCTTCATCAAAATCAATATCAATATCGGGCATGGAGATCCGGTCAGGATTCAGGAAACGTTCAAACAGGAGATCATATTTAATAGGATCGATATCTGTGATCTGTTGCAGTAGGCCACCACAGATCCTGCAGCGCTGCCCCGACCCGGACCGACACTCACATCCATCTTCCTTGCTGCGTCGAGAAAATCCTGAACAATCAGAAAGTATCCAGGGAAGCCCATTTTTTTAATCACTCCCAGTTCGTAATCAATCCTTTCCTGCAAATCATCGGTGATATCACCATATCTTCTTCTTGCACCTTCATGGTAGGTGACTGCAGGTAATCATCTGCGTCATTAAATTCATCGGGAATGGGAAAATCAGGCATGATTGGATCATGGTTCAGGTCGTAGTATTCAATCTTGTCTGCTATTTCCTGTGTATTCTCCAACGCCTGGGGAATATCAGCATAAAGCTCGGCCATTTCCTCCCGGGTCTTGAACCATTCCTGCTTGGTATACCTCATCCTGGTCGGATCATCAAGATCTTTCCCGGTATTCAGGCAGATCAGTCGGTCATGTGCTTCTGCATCTTCGTCGTTAATAAAATGAACATCATTGGTGGCGATCAGCTTTATCCCTTTATTGAGAGCTATCTCCATCAACCTTGCATTGACCTTTTCCTGTTTTGCCAGTGTGTCATCGTCGAAATGCGGATCCCCTGTTGGGTGGCGTTGCAACTCAAGGTAGAAATCATTTCCGAATGTTTCTAGGTAATAAGCCAGAGAATCTTCCAGTCCGGATGCACTCTCATTTAATATTTGTGAAGGTATGTCCCCTCCCAGGCAGGCAGTTGATGCAATGAGTCCCTCGCTGTATTTCCTTCAGGATCTCTTTGTCTATCCTGGGTTTGTAATAATGCCCTTCGATCCATCCGGTTGATACAAGTTTTACAAGGTTTTTATACCCTGTAGGGTTTTTTGCCAGCAGGATAAGGTGGTAGCCTCCCCTGTCTTCTTTGGTGGTATTCTTGAAACGACTTCTGCGTGCCACGTAGACTTCACAGCCTATGATGGGTTTGATGCCATGACTTTTGGCTTCATTACAGAACTCCTTAACGCCAAAAAGATTCCCGTGATCCGTGATGGCGATGGCTTTCATTTCATCTTCCTTGGCTTTCTTCATCAGGGCCGGAATACTGGATGCACCATCCAGGATGGAATATTGTGTATGTACATGAAGATGTGTGAACCCCATCGGCTAAGTCGTTGATTATGTATGGATTGAAAAAAGCTGGCGGTTGGTTGGCCTGCTTGCCAAAGTTACAAAATTGAGACCTAGGGCATTAGAGTGTTAATAATTATTTCAAAAGTTTTATACCTGCTCTCCAATCATCTCTCCTGCAGGGCCCATGACAGGGCATTAAAAATTAACAAAAAAGGCTTTCACGAAAAGATTAATTATTTATCTTTGCACCTCCAAAATAGTAGGAGCATTTTAATCAATTAAGATTATGCCAGTTAAATTAAGATTAGCAAGACACGGTAGGAGGAAGTTTGCATTCTATCACATTGTAGCTGCAGACGGAAGGGCGCCACGGGATGGCAAGTTCATTGAAAAACTTGGGATTTATAATCCCAATACAAATCCAGCAACCATTGAGTTGGATTTTGATAAATCTTTGAACTGGCTGGAAAAGGGTGCACAACCTACTGAAACGGTAAGAGCCATACTCTCTTACAAAGGAGTACTGATGAAAAGGCACCTTTTAACCGGTGTCAGAAAAGGAGCTTTCTCTGAGGAGGAAGCTGAAAAAAGATTTGCAGCGTGGTTGAAGGAAAAAGAAGGCAAGATCCAGGCCAAAAAGGATGGACTGGACAGGGCCATTGAGGAGGATATCAAGCAAAGGCTTGAAGCTGAATCAAAAATCAGCGAAGACAGGGCTGCAGAAATATTAAAGAGAAGATCTGAGCTTGCAGAGGCAGCGGACAAGGAAGCATCAGCTATAGTGGCCGAGGATGAAGAGGGAACGGCTGAATTTATAGAAGAAACTGTTGTAGAAGAAGCTGTTGCTGAGGAACCGGCTGTCGAGACAGAAGCAGTGGAGAGCAAGGAAGAAGAGAAACCGGCTGAAGAAGCTGTTGTAGAGGAACCTGTTGCAAAAGCACCGGCTGCAGAGGCAGAAACAGCAGAGAGCAAGGAAGAAGCAGAAGCCAGCAGAAGAAGCTGTTGTAGAGGAACCTGTTGTAGAGGAACCTGTTGCAGAAGAACCTGCCGCAAAGGCAGAAGCTAAAGAAAGCAAGGAAGAAGAGAAGCCGGCGGAAGAAGCCAAAGAAGAAGAACCGAAGGGAAAGAAAACTGAAAAGCCGGCAGAAGAAGTACCCAAGGATTCAGAGGAGACCGGGAAAGAGAAGTCAGAATAGTAAAACAGCAATAATGACCAGGGATAAATGTTTGCTCCTTGGCACTATTTCAAAAACTCATGGAGTCCGTGGTGAGTTAATCATCCGAATTTCCAATCCTTCCTTTGAACCAGATGAAAACTGGGAATCATTATTCCTTCAGATTGATGGAATTCTGGTTCCTTTTTTTATTTCATCCCTTAATGCCCCAAAAGCAGACGAATGGATCATCTGCTTTGAAGATTATGACAACAAAGACATTGTGCAAAACTTTGTGGGATTATCAGTTTGGATCCATAAAGATTTCCTGGCAAAAGTTGCGGATGAAATCGATATGGATGAACTTGCCGGGTATGTATTAATCAATTTGACAACGGGAAAGCAAGGTTTGATCACCGACTTCATGGATATTCCTGGAAATCCGGTATTTGAAGTAACTATTGAAGGAAACAAAGTTTTGGTGCCGGCGCAGGATGAGCTGATAGAAGATATCGATCTGGAGAATCAGCAACTGATTATGAAGCTGCCAGAAGGGATTTTGTAAAATATCTTGTGTTTTGCAGCATCAGGAGAATCCATTCGTCTTTGAAGCGTTAACCCTTTACAAAAACTTATAGCCTTATGAAAATCAACATGCTAAAATCCTTTTTCTCTATAATCCTGGTCTCTGCCACCCTGATTGCCTTCGGCCAGGGAAAGGAAGAGCGAGATGTATCATCCTTTACAGGTGTATCACTTGGTATTTCAGGTGATCTTTACCTTACCCAGGGAAGTCCCCAAAAAGTAGTTGTCCAGGCCGAGAACAATCTGGATGAGATAGAGACTGAGGTCAGAGATGGTGTCCTTAGGATCAAGACAGATAATTGGAACTCAAAAATCAAAGGAGCCAGGATCTGGATCACCATGCCTGAAGTGGAAGCACTGAATGTTTCAGGCTCGGGGGACATAATGGCAGAAACACCCATTAATGCTGACGAGCTTGAGTTAAAGGTTAGTGGAAGCGGTACCATAGATGTACCGGAGCTGAAGGCAGATGAAATCGGGGCAGCCATATCCGGATCAGGTGATATGAAACTGGCAGGAACTGCAGATGAGATGGAATTGCGCATCAGTGGTTCCGGATCTGTATATGCAGGTGGACTGAAAGTGGATGAATGTGGTATCAAAATCAGCGGTTCAGGCAGTTGCAAGATTGACGTAACAGGTGAGCTTGATGCTTCCATCTCCGGAAGCGGAAAGGTCACATATTACAGTAATCCGCAAATTGATGCCCGGGTATCCGGTTCAGGGAAGGTCAGAAAAGGAGACAGATAAGCATTGTGGATCACTTGCGGATCACTTCAATCTCACCATTAAGCTTAACCTTCAGGATGCCTGAAGGTTTTCTTTTTGTACGGTCATCCTGCCGCCAACTAACCGTATAGTCAACCATGGATTTTATTTCTGTGGCTATATCATTGAATATGGACGGAGCAGGCTGGCCTGCAAAATTTGCCGAAGTTGAAACGAGCGGTTTGCGAAAGCGGCGAATTAATTCTGTGCAGAACGGGTCTGATGTGATACGTATACCGATCGCACCATCCACGGATAATAAATTCCCGGCAAGGTTTCGGCCAGAGGGGTAGATGATGGTAAGCGGATCATCATTGATTTCAATAATATCACCAGCCATGGCCGGGATCTCTTCGACATACCTGGACAACATGTCTACAGAATCAACAAGGACCAGCATGGCCTTTGCATCCTCGCGCTGTTTCAGCTGGTATACTTTTTGGGTGGCGCGGGACTGGGTAGCATCACAACCGATCCCCCAGACAGTATCGGTAGGATATAAAATTGTTCCGCCGGCTGTCAGAACTTCAATGCATTTCTGTATATCCTGTTGCATTTAGATTACCTTCCTGTACACTTCCATTAAATTGTCGGCGATAATCTCCTCCTTGAATTTCTGGGCGTGTTCATACCCCTTTTCCTGCATTTCTGATCGCAGTTCTTCATTTTCCAGGACAAGCCGCATGGCATGGATTATTTCATCTATATCATCCGGATCAACATACATAGATGATTTGCCTCCGGCTTCATTAAAACAACTTCCGCTAGAGGTGATCACCGGCGTACGTGAAAACAGGGCTTCGAGTATCGGTATGCCAAACCCTTCAAAGCGGGATGGATAGATAAATGCATCTGCCAGCTGGTAAATCCCAGGCAGGTCCTTATTTGGAACATCCTGAAGGAAAGTGATGTTTTTCAGCGAGTGTTCGGTGATGTATTGGTGGATCTGCTTGATATATGGAGTGCTACGACCGATCACAATCAGGGGGATGTCCAGCTTTCCCCTGTGCAGGGCCTTTATTAGCTGAAGCAGGTTTTTTCGTGCTTCAATGGTCCCGACATATAAAAGATACGAAGCTGGCAGTTGGTATCTCTGTGACAGTTTTTTTTTCTCTGCTTTATCCCATTGTTCATAAAAATCGGGATCACAGCCCTGGTATACCACATCGATTTTTTCTCCTGGGATCTTGAAGTATTGGATGATGTCAGACTTTGTTTGCTGAGAAATGGCTATTACCCTGTCAGCATTTATACAGGAGAATTTTGATTTCCTGCTATAAATGTTTCTGTCGATGGGCTTATACCAATCAGGGAAGCGGAGGAAAATCAGGTCGTGAATTGTAACTATGGAGGGCACATGGTTTTTGATAATATCAAAAGGGATCTCATTGCTGAGTCCATGATATAGTTCTATTCCATCCCGCACCAGTTGCTCCCCAAGCCAGTAGCTGCGCCAGAAAGAGGAAAATTTTCTTTCTTTCCAGGATTGCGGATAGACGAGGGTGTGGTTTTTTAATGCACCATTAGTGATCTGGTTCTTTGTCCGCGGGATGTACAGGTAAAATTCATTATCCGGGAATTTATGGCTAAGGTAGCGAATGGTGTTCCTGCTGTAATTCCCCAGTCCGCTATAATTGAAATAAGCCCGCTTTGCATCAAAACCGATTCGCATATGCTCCTATTGTAATCAAAATGCTATATTATATTCCCTTAACGCATCGTTGAGAGATGTTTTCTTATCGGTCGATTCCTTCCTTTTACCAATGATGAGGGCACAGGAAACACCGTAGTCACCAGCCGGGTATTTCCTGTTGTAGGTTCCTGGTATTACCACCGACCGTGAAGGTACTGAACCCTTGTATTCAACAGGTTTCGACCCGGTAACATCAATAATCTTGGTGGATTTAGTGATGACTACATTGGCGGCCAGAACGACCTCTTTTTCCAGGTAGGCACCTTCCACGATGATGCATCTGGAACCGATAAAACAATTATCTTCTACAATCACCGGAGCAGCCTGAACCGGCTCCAGGACACCTCCTATGCCCACCCCTCCGCTGAGGTGCACATTTTTCCCGACCTGTGCACAGGACCCGACTGTAGCCCAGGTATCAACCATGGTCCCTTCATCCACATAGGCTCCGATATTGACATAGGAAGGCATCAGGATCACTCCTTTGGCCAGGTAAGATCCATGTCGGGCAACTGCATGAGGAACTACTCTAACCTCGAGGTTTTTGTAGTTTTTTTTGAGTCCTATTTTATCGTGGAATTCAAAAGGACCGACTTCCGTCACACTCATCTGTTGGATGGGGAAGTAGAGGATGACTGCTTTTTTAATCCAATCATTGACTTTCCATCCATCCGGACCTGGTTCTGCGACCCGCAGCTTACCCGCATCAAGTTCATCTATGATAAAGCGGATTGATTTCTGAACATCATTGTCCCTTAGCAGTACCCTGTTCTCCCACGCTTCCTGAATGACTGTCTGATGAATTGTATACATCTTAAGGGTTTTTGTACAAATGTAAAATGATTTTTTAAAACCCAAAGAAGAGTCCCACTAAACCTACGATCAATCCAAGCAGAAGATTGACTACTTTCATGCGCAGAAAATCAGTCCTTGTTTCAGCAAGCAATGGAAGTGATCCGTGTCCATCCTGTGTGATTGAGCTGGCCAGCAGGATACTCAACGGGATATTCCCGGTGGCATAAAGGGTGATAAACAGGATATGCGGTCCCGATTCAGGAATGACCCCGACCAGTACAGCCAATATCAAAATACTAAATAGATTCTCCCGGACCAGGTCTTCCAGATGCAGAAATTCTAGTCCCACATGAATCACCAGAAACGCTCCGAACGTCCAGGCAAATACCCGCAGGAAGTGTTTTCTGATTACATGTCCCCATAGGTGCTTTACAAGGAAATGATCGGGGACAGTCAAAGCAATGAACAATTCAAATATGGTGACAATGAGGAAAGTGATCCTTTTCCAGTCCCAAGTTTCGGGTCCGAAATCACCACCAAGTAACAGGACCATGAAAATGATTCCTCCACTGATCAGTACTGCCCGTTCAAAACTGATGTGCCGGATCTGCGAGATTACCTGGCCGGGAATAAATACCTGGCAATCCTTCTCATGTTCATGAAGCTGCATGTGGTTTACGGTCAGTTTCATTTTGCGTTTTCCCAGTGGGAACAGATAGAGTAATATTCCAGCAATGAGTGCAAATACAAACAAAACTAACATGACAATTACTGCCTGTCCCGGGATCATGGCAAACATAATGAAAGCTTCATCCCCCGATGTTGCAATCATGGCCGTAATGAGGGCTGCAAAATGAAAGATCCTATGGACATATAGCGAAACCACCATGTATACTCCCAGACAACCAGGTGTGAGTCCCAGTAATGCTGCGATCAGGATCTGTAAAAGGGGATATTTTTCAAATCGTCCGTGCCATCTGCCCCTGGATAGAACTGTAAGGTATTCAATCAGGAGCATCATGATGATTACAAAAACAGTAATGACCAGCGCATGCTTGAATATCTCTAATAAGAACTGGAATATGTTTATATAATGGATCTCACCGCCAAAAAGTCCTAAATTATGGTTGTGTTCCTGCATAAGTTCATTTTAATTAGCTTTTCATTTTTTTTTAATCTTAATAATCCTGTAGGGCTTAGGCGGTACTGGATCGTAACCATGGCTTCCCCATGGATGGCAACGCAATATTCTATGGGCCCCCAGGTAGGTCCCCCGGAAAATCCCATGCACTTTTAATGCCTCGATGGCATATTGGGAACAGCTGGGCACATGCCGGCAGGAAGTGGGCAATAAGGGGGATATGATATATTGATAGATCCTGATGGGTATGATGGCTATCCAGATCAAAGCATTGCGTATTTTTTGAATAAGATTTTTCATTTCACTTTACTCAGCACATAAGACTTTCCAAAGCTTCCCGGATGTCTTCATAGGGAATCTCCTTTCCAATGAATATCAACTGGTTAACGCGTTCTTCTCCCACCTTCCAGAATTCCCAATCCTCCAGCAGATATGAACTGCGAACTGTTTGGAGGATCATTTTCTGTGGTGTGTCAGCAAAGCTGAGGATACCTTTAATCCTGAAGATATTGGCCTGGTTAATATATAAAAAATACTCCATCCAGTAGGAGAATCTATCCATGTCAAAATTACCCTGGAACTGAAAACTGTGAGAGGCAATGGAATGATCCGCCTGATCTAATGCTGAGGGTAAAAATGTGAGTGATCCTACTTTGTCTGAATGGTAAGCCTGCCTGTCAAGTACGAAGTGATCACCTATTTCGGCAAAATCAGTTTGGATTATCTCTGCATGTGGATTCATAGATTGCAATACTCCCATGGTGTAGAACAGGGATTTTTCATCAGCTTCTCCTGCTTTATTCAGTATCATCAGATCAGATATGGCTACCTGCCGGTGTACTTCTTCCTGTTGATTAAAAGATTGTTTGAAGTGAAGGGCATCAATAAGGCAGATTACAATGTCCATGGTGAAATAGGGAAGGATGTCAGGATCGGAAAAGAAAGGTTGTATCACAGATGATGGATCTGCTATGCCGGTTGTTTCAATGAGCAGGTAATCAAAGGGCCTGCCTGTATGTAAAAGTTCCTTAACCAGGCCTGCCAGATCATCATTTAATGAACAGCAAATACATCCGTTTGCGAGTTCATAAATATTACTGTTATCTACGTTCAGGACCAGCTCACTGTCAATACCGATTTCCCCGAATTCATTTTCAATAATGGCAAAACTTTTACCAGGATACTCCTTGATCAGGTTATTCAGCAGGGTTGTTTTTCCAGCACCCAGGAATCCGGTAATTATCCCTACAGTTATTTTATCCTCTAATGCCTTCATAGGTAACCCTGCAAAAGTATAAAAACAGCCAGTTTTTGAATTAAAATAAATACTATATTTACCGTTCATTCTCGACAATGCAAATTATTAAGTATAGATCAAAATGGCGAATGTAAAAAAGACAAAAGGAACCATAGCCATCCTTACCGGTGGTGGAGATGTACCTGGACTGAATCCGGCTATCCGGGCAATTACCATCCGGGCACTCAGGGAAGGATACAGGGTTATTGGCTTGCGAAGGGGTTGGGCCGGGATCATGGAACTGCAACGTGACAAGAAGGTTGATACCAAGGAGAATTATATTGTACTGACGGAGGAGATAGTGAACAGGGCCGGGCGTACCGGTGGCACCTTCCTGCATACCTCAAGAACACGTCCGAGCCATGTGCCGTTGGCAACCGTCCCACTTCATCTTAAAGATGCCTATACGGATGAAATAAATGACCTCACTCCTGAGATCATTAAAAATCTTGAATACCTTGGTGTTGATTTCCTGATCCCTATAGGCGGGGATGACACATTGAGCTATGGTGTGAGAATGTATCAGGAAGGTGTAAAAGTAATTGCCATTCCGAAAACCATGGATAACGATGTGCCCGGAACAGATTACTGCATTGGTTTCAGTACCTGTGTAACCCGTACCATACACCTTTGCAATATCGTGCGGACGTCTGCAGGGTCACATGAAAGGATACTGGTCCTGGAGGTTTTCGGTCGCTATGCAGGTTTTACTGCCATGTTACCAACGATGGCTGGTTCGGCTAACCGTTGTGTGATACCGGAATACAAGTTTGACCTGGAACACCTGACCGAATTACTGGTCGATGACCGGAACCGGAATCCAAGTAAGTATTCTATTGTACTCGTTTCCGAAGGAGCCATGATCAGGGGAATGGATGAGATGAGTTTCACAGATATGGAAAGGGATATGTTCGGCCATGCCAAGCTGGGAGGAATCGGTGACATTGTTGGTATTAAGATCAAAGACTTTTCAGCAAAGTATAATAATGGAACCAGGATCAATATCATCAACCAGCGACTGGGCTATATGGTTCGAGGAGGTGATCCCGATGCCATCGACTCCATCGTTCCCATGGCATACGGGAACCTGGCGCTGGACCTGATCCTGAAAGGCATACATGGAAGACTGGTGGTATTGCGCAATGGACGCTATGACAATGCCCCACTGGATGTAGTAACCAGTTCCAAAAAACTGGTTGATGTGAAGAAGCACTACAATGTGGAAAGGCTAAGGCCCCACTATAAAAGTTTTGAGTTCCAGCCTCTGTTCATTATGACTGGGAGTTCCTAGTCACTGGCCGGGTTCAAAATTCACTGTCACCGGGCTACAAAGACCCAGGCATCACTTGTCACATCTGACCTTATGGATGATAGTTCAGTAAGGGCTGACCTCAGATTTGTGGTTGATTTTGCAGAAACAAGGTTCCAGTAGGATACCTTCACGATTTCTGCCGGATATCCCATATCGCTTATCTTGGCAGACCAATTGCTTGCATAGGACGAAGTTTTAAAACTTCCGACGATAACATAGAAATTCCCGGTGGCTGCACTACTGTAATTGCCCTTTCGGGGGACACCCTCACTCTCATATATCTTTACGATGGAGTCTATCATGGCCTGGGATTCCCGTTTAAGCTGATCCAGTGAAGCCTGATAATCCTGTTCCTGGTTAGCCATTTTTTGTTCTAGGGTATAGGCATAAGCCCTGAGAGAATCACGTTCACTTTTAACGCTTTTCCCTCCGATGAATTTACAGCCGGAAAATGTAATGGTACTGATCAACAGCAGGAACAGCAATTTTTTCATGTCATTGCGGATTGGTTATAGAGCAAAGTTAAATAACATATTCAAAAATCAACTACATTTGTTTTCAACAAAAATCAAATAGCGATATGGCAAACCTGGAGGTTAATTACCTGGGACTTACACTTAAAAATCCGATCATTGTCGGCAGTTCAGGATTGACAGATAAATCAGAATCTATCCGTAACCTGGAGCAGAATGGGGCAGCGGCAGTTGTCTTAAAATCACTTTTCGAAGAAGAAATACTCCTGGAAAAGGAAGCCATGCTCAGTCAAATGCAATCAGGCGGGTTCCTCTATCCTGAAACGGTTGATTTCTATCAATATGAAGAAGCTCCTAAGGAAACCACAACGGACTATCTTGAATTGATCAGGCAAACAAAAAAGCAGGTATCCATCCCGATTTTGGCCAGCATAAACTGTATGACGGCACAGCAGTGGACCTGGTTCCCAAAAGACCTTGAAAATGCCGGGGCAGACGGACTCGAACTGAACCTGTTTATCCTTCCCTCCGATTTGAAAAGATCCGCCGAGGATAATGAGAAGGTTTATTTTGATATTGTCGAAGAGGTCTGTAATAAGGTTAATATACCGGTATCACTTAAGATCAGTTATTATTTCTCCAACCTGGCCACCATGATCACCCGGCTGGGTGCTACGGGTATCAAAGGGCTGGTTCTGTTTAACCGTTTCTACAGTCCGGACATCGATATAGAGAATTTCCAAATCACCTCAGGCAATGTCCTGAGCACACCGGGAGACCTGTCCCTTTCCCTGAGATGGATTGCCATCATGGCCGAACGTGTCGATTGTGATCTGGCTGCTTCAACTGGGATCCACGACGGCCCGGCTGTAATCAAGCAGATCCTTGCCGGTGCCAACGCTGTGCAGGTAGTATCAGCCATTTACAAGCATGGTGGGGAAAAGATAGCTGAAATGCTTCACCAGCTGGAAAGCTGGATGGATAAACATGATTTTGCCTCCGTCGACCAGTTCAGGGGTAAAATGAGCCAGGCGAGCAGCGATAACCCAGCTGCGTTTGCAAGGGTCCAGTTCATGAAATATTTCCGCGGCTTTACCGGGGAAGGGATTTGAAGAACCCTCATTTACCAGAACCTGTCCCCCAATGAGGAATGATGTTATCAGCGATGAGTTTATCAGAGCGGCCCGGGATTTTGTATATTTAATGAACCAGCGTTACCCCAGGAAAACCATATTAAAGATCGTCGGTGATAGATACCTGTTAAATACTTTCCAGCGAATCTTATTGAGCCGTGGAATATTCAGTGAGGAGGATATTCAACTGAGAATTCAAAAAACAATCGATAAAATTGATTCCCGGTCCATCTGGATTGATGCTTATAATATATTCTTCACCATCTCTAACTACCTGCTGGGAAGGATTGTCTTTATCAGCAATGACGGATTCCTTCGGGATGCAGGTGAAGTATACGGAAAGCTTCATAAGGAACCCGTATTTACAAAAGCCATAGACCTGACGATGAATTACTTGAAGAAAATGGGACCTTCCAATGTGCAATTTTTGCTTGATAAACCAATATCTCATAGTGCCGAATTAGCAGGAAGGTTAAGGGCTTTGTTAGAGACGGAATTGATCCCTGGAGATGCGCAGATTGATAAGAATCCTGATGCTGTCCTGATCCGGCAGTGCAGTGGCATCATCGCTACCTCGGACTCTGACATACTGAATGAAACAGAACTGCCGATCGTAGACCTGGCACATATGGTCCTGGCAGACAACTTCACACTGGACTTACCTGATCTGGGCAAACTGCTGTCATAAAGGGATGTTAAATCATTCTCCAAATAAAGAATTTATCATCTTCAATTCTTAATTTAGCAGAACAGTGCAACATAGAGCACTGAGTTATTTGCATAAATTGATATGAACTATGGGGAATTTGTGGTTTTTTGAGAACGTCAATCTGTTTTCCATTTTTTGTCCGAATAAATTTAAGGAGTACAAGCAAAACCATCAATTCAGGGATTATAAAAAGGGAGAATTTATCTATTTCTCAGATGATCCTGCCAGCAGTATCTACCTGGTGACTGAAGGGAAGGTAAAACTGCTTTATTATACCGAGGAAGGTGATGAGGTGGTTAAATCTGTCCTAGCCAGGGGAGAGGTTTTTGGTGAACTCGCCTTGCTGGGAGAAGATACAAGGCAGGATTGTGCCCAGGTTGTGACAGACAGGACGGCTGTTTGCAAACTTACCCTTAAGGAGATGCAGCAGCTTATGAAGGATGATGTGTCTTTTGGATTGAAGATATTCAAGTTGATCGGACTTCGGATCAATAAGCTGGAGAGAAAAATTGATTCCTTGGTTTTCAAGGATGTCCGGACGCGGATCATTGAATTTATCAGGGAGTATGTTATGGAGAAGGGGGAGATAAACGGAAAGGAATACAGAGCGGATAACTTCCTGACCCATAAAGATATTGCAAACCTGATCGGGACGACCAGGCAAACCGTAACCACCCTGTTGAATGAATTGAGGAAAGAGGGCAAGATCGATTTCACAAGGCGGAGCATTTATGTCGCTGATATCAATAATCTCATATGAACCAACGAGGGAGACAGTGTCATCCTGCCGACACTTTTACAGATCCATTATATATACATTCGCAGATAATCATGATAAGAAATGAAAATTTGGCTAAGAGGCAGAAAATGAGGATAAGCCTAGTATCGTTATGGATACTTATCCTGATTTCTTTGCCGGCATATTCACAGGGGAAAGTATATGATTTCAGCCTGAAGAACACGGAAAACCAAACAGTCAATCTTTCACAAATTAGTGGCACCTACCTTACGGTTGTCGATTTTTGGGCCACCTGGTGCCAGCCCTGTATTCGGTCCATGCCCAGGTTGGTCGACATGAGTGAAGCTTATAAAGATAAGGGGGTAAATTTTATAGGGATCAGTGTTGACAGTCCCAGGAACCTCTCCAAAGTAAAGCCCTTCGCGCGTTCCATGGGTATCCGGTATCCAATATTGCTCGATTCAAGCGGGGAGTTGATGGGGGAATTGAATGTTACAGCTGTCCCAACCCTTTTTATCATTGACAGCGACTACAGGATCCTTTATACACATGAGGGATTCAATGCTGGAGATGAGCTTACCATAAAAGATGAGATAGATAAACACCTGGGCAGCAAGGGACCTTAAAGGATGTGGCAAAATTGAAATATTTATTACCAATTGTATTGTTATTTATGTCGATAGCAGGACATAGCCAATTCAGCGGGAACAACACCATGGAGTTACAGATTGGGAACATTCCCAATACAGAGCCTTCCTGGCTGGTTTCCAATTATAACCAGTTGAACCTTCAATACCGATATAAGGGATTCAAGGCCTCCACCAGGGGAGAGTATTTTATCAATAGATTTCACGAACGCAGGTATATTAGCCTGTCGCAGGTGCAATTGAGGTATTCAACCAAGACCCTGCAATTTACTGCCGGACATTTTTATGATATGCTGGGGAACGGTCTGCTTTTAAGGGCCTATGATATCCCCGGCACTGTTTTTGAGTCTCAGGGATACCGTGTTAGGCATGGATTCTATCGCGATATGCTGGGCGCCTCCGGAGCTTATCAGGGAGAAAGATTCCACATGAAAGCCCTTTACGGCAAACCACTGATTAATGTATTACCACCTACTGTTGATTTCAATGAGAGACGAAAGGATAATATTTATGCAGTAAGCACCGGATATGCTGATTGGGGACAAAGCCTTACGGCAAATTACTTGTTTAATTCCGTTTCAGGAGAGCATCATCATTTCGGATCTGTCAATATAACAGGAAACCTGCCACTTGATTTTTCATACAATACAGAGTTTGCTGCTGAATTTGGAACGGGACAGCCACTTTTTTCAGGTGATGGGTCCAGGCATGCCATCTATGCCAGCCTGGCTTATGCAGGCATGAATTTCGGCGCCAGCCTGGAATGGAAGGATTACAACAATTTTTTCCTGGGATCCGGTTTCAATGATCCACCTACCCTGGTCAAGGAGCACTCTTATAAAGTATTGAACCGTTCAACCCATGTAACCCAGCTGACTAATGAAAGGGGATACCAGTTAGAAGTTTATTGCCGGTTTAAAGAGGGGCAAATGCTTACCCTAAACACATCAAGAGCCAGGAACGAAACCCACGAAATATATGTATTCCAGGAATATTTTGCTGAATTGTATGTCCCGGCAGGAGGCTCCTCAAGCCTCAAGTGGTTCATCGATTATGCAATGGATCCTTTCAAGGAAGAACCCAGTCGCTATGCCACCGGTGGAATATATGAAACACCCTTTCTTCAGCGTTGGAGTTCACTGATCCAGTTGGAATACCAGTATTTTAAAAGGGATGGACTGATTGGAGGTCCCGTGCACAATGGAGTCCTGATAGCCGGGATGTCCAGGGGTTCAAAACTTTCATTGAGTATCACCTGGGAGGTAAGCACAGATCCCTACCAAACCGATAATACAAGCACATTTGAAATAGAAAAGCGTGCCAGACATTGGATAGGCATTAATACCAGGTATAAATTTAACCTGCATCATACCCTTGCTTTATTTGCGGGACAGCGAAGAGGGGGACCGGCCTGTACATCCGGTATATGTTATGAAGTTCTTGATTTCCAGGGAGTGGAACTTCGATGGATAAGTAAATTCTAAAATATGTAGGAAATAATTATGTCAAGCATGAAAAAACTTAAAAGCCTGGCCATTGTGATGGCCATTTCAGTTACCTATTTATTGGGTCAGGATGTAGGGGACGATGCTCCCGAATTCAGTTATCAGAGCCTGACCGGGGATACAGTTAAGCTTTCGGATTATCATGGGAAGGTCGTTTTTTTGTTTCTTTTCGGGAACGGATGCCCGAGTTGCAAATCAATCGGGAATGATACTGAAACCAAAGTGCAGCAGGTATACGGAGACAGGGACGATTTCCAGGCCCTGGGACTCGACCTCTGGAATTCAAGTTCTTCGGTGACAACTGTTACCGGATTTCAATCAACTACCAAGATCACTTTTCCGCTCCTGCTCAAGGCTGGAGATATGGAACAGAAGTATACAACTACCTATGACCGCTTATTTGTGATTGACAAGGAAGGAAAAATAAAGCATAAGGGAAGCACAGTTGTTTCGAATGACCTGGATAATGCTGTATCCGCTATAGAAGAGTTGTTTACCACTACCGGCACAGACGACCTGGATGGTGTTAATGATTCACCGGTATCAGGCATATATCCTAATCCGGTTGATGAAAATGCCAGCATTCGGTTAACCCTTCAGAAGGAAGCATCGGTGGATATGCGGATCTATAACCTGACTGGCCAGGAAATCATATCCCTCGGTAAGGAAACATTGCCGTCCGGAAGTTTTGTACGTGAGATTCCAGCCGGGGAACTTCCAGCCGGGATCTATATGCTCCGTACTTATGTCTCAGGGCAAGTCTATACCAGTAAGATGGTGGTTCATTAGGATGCTTTTTTATACAGCAAAACGAGGCTTGCGACTTTCCCATTTGCCTTTTGTAAAGTCTGGAAATTTTATGGGACCGTTTTGCTCTATGGACATACCTGAAAGCGCTACAACAGCACTCATGGTCACTGAATCGTAAACATCTATGGGAGTTTGAGTATTATTTCTTACCGCATCGATGAATAGTGACAGTTCCAGGTAGTCAACACCACCATGGCCTCCTTCAGTATTTGCTCCTTCCTTCCACCATTCATGCAGGTATTTTTCCTCGTAGGGTTTAAAGGCTTCCCACTGATGATATTCCGGGCTGGTATCTGCAATGTATAAAGCCTCACGTTGTTCATTATATACGCCCAAAGTACCCTGTATCAGCCAACGATTATCGTAGGGCCTGGGTAATTGCATATCATAATTGACAATGATGGTTTTCCCGTTCCTGGTTTTCAGGGTTGAAGTAACAATATCCCCCTGTTTAAATTTCAATTTGGCATTTGTGTGATCTTCCCCGAACTTTCTTTTGAAGTAAGCATTTATGCCCTTGGGTGCAGTAGCTACTGAATATATTTCAGTAATTACATCACCACAATTAATATCCATCCAACTCAGCACCGGTCCCAGGCTATGGGTTGGGTATTGGTCACGGTTATATTTTAATAAATATTCTGCGGGCCAGCGTTGATGGCCATCATCCTTATCAAAGAACCAGTGATCTATACAGTCATGGGAGTGGGCACAATGGCAATGAACTATTTCACCAAACATACCCTGCCTGATCATATTAAGTATGGCAAGGTTGTCTCTGCGGAAACTCCAGTTTTCCATCATCATGCATGGAACGCCTGTCTTTTCTGAAGTATTGATGAGATCCCAGCATTCATCAAGGGAAAGGGCTATGGGTACCTCTACGCCGGGATATATGCCATGTTGCATGGCTTCGAGAGCTATGGCAGTATGTGAGTCCCAGTATGTGGCAATAATGACCGCATCCAGGTTCTCACGATCCATTAACTGCTTATAACTATATTCATCTTTGAAATATATTTCAGGCTCCTTCTGTCCGGCCTCCACACAGATCTTGCGGGCATTAGCGAGCCGGTCAGTATTCAGGTCACAAAGGGCTATTATTTCAACACCGTCCATGGCCAGTAAATTCCTTAACAGGCTGGTACCCCTGTTACCTGTACCTATGACGGCTACCCTCACGGGCTTTTTCTGCTCAACCTGATTAAATGCCAGGGTCGTACCTGCCAGAGTGACACCAAGTGTTGTGGTAGCTGTGGTCTTAATGAAATTTCTTCGGGTGAATGGATCTTTTGACATATCTGATAGATTTTAAGATAAAAATATCAGAACTGGCCAGTCTTTCCAAAAAAACATGCAGATATTGGCCTGCTATTAAAGCTTTATTTAATCAGACCAGGTCAACTGCACCCTTTGGCATCCAGTGTGAATCCATGCCTTCCCACTTAATGGTACAACCGATAGGATTAGTAACAGGAACACTGATCTCCTTCCCTTCAGCAAGTTCGGTAAGGGTTCTTTCCAGGTCATTTATGCTAATTCCGGAAGCATCCCTTGGATGGTCAACGGCGCGGCCGGTATAGACCAGTTCCCGCGCTTCATTGAAAACATAGAAATGAGGTGTCCTGAGGGCACCATAGGCCTTGGCCACTTCCTGACTCTCATCGTACAGGTATAACCATGGGAAAGCATATTGTTTCATTCTTCTGACCATATTGTCAAAGCTATCGGAAGGATATGTTCTGGCACTGTTTGAATTGATTCCGATGAACCTCACTCCCCTGGATGCAAATTCATCAGCTGTTTTCCTGGTAACCTCATCTGACCCTATGACATAGGGACAATGATTACAGGTGAAAAAGACAACCAGGTATTTCTCAGTAAGATTCTGAAAGACTGTATGTTTTACCATCTGTTGCAGGCAGGGTGAAATCAGGGGCCTTTTCTCCAGTTTGAAGTGTATATGCCATGGTTTTCTGTTTTTGATTTAATGTTCTCTACAAAGTTATTTAAAATTATTCTAAATAACATCAGGTTCAGGAGAAAAACATCCACGTGATCAGGAGATGACCTTAAGTTCTTTCAAGCAGTAAATGATCTTATCACAGGTTCTTTCAATATCGTTGTCCAGTCCCACAGAAAACCTCGTGAGTCCGGGCGAGAGGCCCATCTGTTTTTGTATTTCTATCGGGACCTCGGAGGAGGTGCTGTGGCCTGAACAGGAGAAGAGGGTTTTAAAATATCCCAGGCTGACAGCCAGGTATCCAATATCCTTATCCTGCATTTTCTGCATGATCCTGTTGGATGTTACATGATCCCCAAAATCAATGGCCAGCATTCCGCCAAAACCAAATTCTTCATTCATCAGTTTCTTCATCAATTCATGCTGGGGATGACTTTCCAGTCCCGGGTAAATCACTTTCAATCCGAGTTCGAGGAATCTTCTGTGCAAGATACATGGCATTTTGGCTATGCTGTTTCATCCGGATATGCAGTGTATGGAGATTTTTCAATATGCTTGATGACCGTAAAGGATCGAGTACCGGTCCCAGGAGCATGGCCGTACCTTTATTAACATCCGACAGGCCGTTGATGAAATCAGTCCCCGAGCAAATAGCGCCAGCAACGCAGTCATTCTTGCCATTGATGAATTTTGTCATGCTGTATACGATGATGTCTGCGCCCAGCCTGGCCGGGGATATGATCATGGGACTGAAAGTATTGTCCACTATGAGTTTTATGCTATGATTCCGGCAGATATCTGAGAGGGCTGGTATATCCGAAATCTGGAGTAAAGGATTCGTTACTGACTCTGTGTAGATAAGCCTGGTGTTCGGTTGTATGGCCTTTTCCACACTTTCCAGATCAGCAATATTGACAAAACTTACCTCAATGTTAAATTTTGGCAGGTAATTTTTCAGGAAAGCAAAGGTCCCTCCATACGTAGTCACACTCGTTACAATATGATCACCGCAATTACATAATTCAAGTATGGTGCATGTGATGGCTGCCATACCGGAGGCAGTGATCCAGCCGGATTCAGTTTCTTCAAGAGCAGCCAGAGCATCTGCCAGGTATTTGTTACTCGGGTTCCAATGCCTGGAATACAGGAAACAACCCTGGGTTTCCCCGTGAAATGTATCCTCCATGGTGTCTGCAGCAAGAAAAGTGTAGGTAGAGGAATCTGTGATGGAGGGGTTCACTCCGCCAAATTCTCCAAACTGGTGGAGATCCTGTATCCTGCTTGCCGGGTCATTCTTTTTCATGGTAATGGTTTTGGTCTTTGTAAAAGTTATTTTATGTTAAAAGATTACATGTACTTTGTCTTAATAATACTATTAAATTACCTTTATTTCAATATACAGAACAGGTTTTAAAACAGCATCCGGAACGAATATGACAATCAGCCTTCTCAGCCTTAAATCTAGCCGAGTATATTACATTGCCGGGTTCTTGCTTTATATCCTTGTGATCGCTGAAAAGCCTGTCCACGCTCAGGTGTATGAGTCCCTCGAAGATACCACTGTATATTTCAAGGCCCGGGTTCTTGATTCTCTGACCAGGAAGCCTGTGGCTTTCGCACATATTATCAATACGACACGCCGGACTGCAACCATCAGTGATACCCTTGGTTATTTTCACATCCGGACCTCTCCCGGGGAACAGCTGCAAGTGACTGCCATTGGATTTTCTGCCAGCAAGCTTACCATCGGATACAGTATCCTGAGGAGCCGAATCATACATGATATTTTGCTCCAGCCTATCATTTATTCCATCGAAGCAGTCAGGGTCAATCCCCTGGGTTCATATCTACAGTTCAAGCAAAGCTTTATCAGGCTAGATCTTCCTGAATCTGAATATACGATCCATCCTTCGGTACTGACTGAAATTGAAGAGGGGACAGACACATTGGATATGCTGATAGCGCCTGCAATCAGTCCGGTTACCGCATTATACAATCTCCTGAGCAAGGAAGGGAAATCAAAACGGAAACTGCGCAAATTGCTTGAACAGGAGGAATTTGAGAGGCAGGTCGATTTTAAATACAGTCCGGATATAGTTTCCCATATTACAGGGTATGCCGGGTTTGAGCTCTATGAGTTCATGGATTATTGTAGTTTTAGGAAAGAATTTTTGCTAAATGCCACCTACTATGAAATCACGCAGGCAATATTATTTAAACAGCGTGAGTTTGAAAAAGCTCCGGTAAAATAGAAACGCATATAATCATTTCTCAAACCATGCCAAGCGATCTTCCCCAATTTATTGATGTTATTGCAGCTCATGAAAGAATTCAGAAATTTGTACACCGGACACCTGTCCTTACCTCAGCCGGGATAAATGACATTTTCAGCTCCTCTTTTTATTTCAAGTGCGAGAATTTTCAGAAGGTAGGAGCATTTAAATTCAGGGGTGCCACCAATGCAGTCCTCTGCTTACCTGAAGAAGATGCAAGAAAGGGTGTAGGCACCCATTCTTCCGGAAACCATGCAGCCGCACTGGCACTGGCTGCGAGGTTGCAGGGAATCCAGGCCCATATTGTCATGCCCCGTACAGCACCTGAAATCAAAAAGACAGCCGTCAGGGGATATGGAGGGATCATCACATGGTGTGATCCTACCCTTGAATCACGTGAGACTACCATGCAAGAGGTAGTACAAAATACAGGAGTGACTTTTGTACCTCCATATGATCATTTCAATATTATTTGTGGACAGGGGACAGCGGCCAAGGAACTGATAGAAGAGGCAGGTAACCTGGATATTGTATTGGCACCGGTTGGTGGGGGTGGACTGCTCAGCGGGACAGCGATCAGTACCAAAGAAATGTTGCCATCGGCAAGGGTTATTGCCATTGAACCAGCAGGTGCTGATGATGCTCATCGTTCATTCACTTCCGGGAAACTGGTACCTTCCATCAACCCGCAGACCATTGCGGATGGACTCCTGACTTCATTGAGTGAGTTGACTTTCAGTATAATCAGGGACAAAGTGGATGACATTGTTACCGTTTCGGAGGATTCCATTGTGGCAGCGATGAGGATGATTTGGGAGAGGATGAAAATTGTAGTAGAACCCTCCGGCGCAGTATCCTTTGCTGCCATCATCGAAAACAAGATTGATGTGGCCGGGAAAAGAGTGGGTATTATACTTTCCGGAGGGAATGTTGACCTGGCAAAATTACCTTTTAAGTGAATATTAATTCACCTTAAGGTAACTGATGATGGGAAAGTGGTCTGAAAGCATGACCTTCTCCCGCGTAAAAAATAGCGCATCTATGGATTCACTGTGGAGGATATAATCTATCCGGAAAGAAGGGAATTTACCATTGTATGTGCGGCCCAGTCCCCATCCACTCTCAGCGAAGGCATCCCGGAGACCATCCCGGATTGTGTGATAGGTATAGGATACAGGGGTGTCATTAAAATCACCGCAGATAGTGACAGGGTATGGGCAGTCGGAGATATGGGCTGCAATTATATCGGCCTGGACTGCCCGTTTGATAAATGCATCCCGGAGGCGGAATGAAATATCCTTGATTTCTGCGATCTGCTTGTCGTCATACCGGAACTTCAGACTGTCAAGGAGTTGATAACGCTCACTATCAAGATATATGGATTGCAGATGGCAGTTATATACCCTGAAGGTATCCTGGTCCATAAGAATATCTGAATAAATACATACACTGACCCTGTCTTCGAGAGGGATACTGCCTGAACGGATAATAGGGTAATGACTGAAAGTGGCAATGCCGTAGTCACGTCTTCTATTGCTGACAGTATATTCAATGTAACGGTGTGGCAATTGATCAAGCTTTTGGCAGATCTCCTTTTCACTGAATCCTGCCTTGCTGCTGTAGAATTCCTGAATGCATAGTATATCCGGGTCTTCGTCCCTCAGGAAGCTGAGGATATCTGTACGTGTGGATGGATTTTCTTCCCACCGGTAAAGATCGAATGCCCGCACATTGAATGACATCATTTTAATCTGGTGAACCGTTCTTCGTTGCTCCTTTACCAGATTTGTATATTGACCTTTTTTTATGATCCTGAAAGGGTGTATGCTGATGTAATCTGAAAAAGTACCCCATCCCAGGAGAATGGCCAGCAGGGAAATCAGGAACTCTTTTCGTTTAAGGATGGTCCAGCCCAGCAGGAAGAACACATTTACCAGAAGGATATATGGATAGGCAAGGCCAATAAAGGCGGGGAACCATAACTTTTCCGGACTGAGATGGGGTGACAGAAAGGAAAAGATAAGGAAAACAGCAAATACCACATTGGTATACAATATGAACTTTCTGAGGATCCTTTTCAAAACCGCTAGTTTAGCTGTGGTAATGCTAAAATAGGATTTATTTGATTCGTGGATATAAATTTTTTATGAACTTCCATTTTGCTATGCCCAAAGGGTTATTTTTTGCTCTGACGGAACAGGATCTCTTTTTCCTGGTTTGATAAACTGCTGTAACCTGATTTTGCAATTTTGTCCAGGATCCGGTCGATTTCCTTTTGTTCATCTACTTTACGAGCGTTGTAATCCAGGTCCGAATCTGTATTGCGGTGCGTTACACGGATCTTTGGTTTGGGCTTAACTAAGGAAAATAATCCTTCAAGCAGGCGGTTTATACCGCGGGTCATGTCCTTGCCCTGTTTGTACCTGAGAATATACAGGTAGCCGAAAAGACCGCCTCCGATATGTGCAATCTTGCCACCAGTGTTGATGGAGAAATCAAAGACAGAGGTAACCAGGAATCCAATGAGGGCTATGTATATGATCTTGACCCGTCCGATGAATAGCAGGTGCATAGTATAATTGGGCACATAGGTGGCAATGGCAATAACGATGGCCATGACTGAGGCTGAAGCACCAAGCGCATATGATAATCCCAGTTCCTGGCTGAATACCGGGAAAAGGTTAAATGCTGCAATGTACATGATAGCCCCAGATAATCCTCCGAGCAGGTAGACACCTACCAGTTTTCTGGCATCCAGGTATTCAAGGAATACTCTTGCAAACCAATACAACCATAGGAGGTTGAAAAGTATATGCAGGAAATTTTTATGCAGGAACATATAGGTGATGATGGACCATGGCCTGGTTGCCAGTATTCCAAGGTCAGCAGGAACCGCAAACAGCAGAAGAAAATTCGAATAGCTGGCATGCTTATTAAGCAGGATATAGAAAACCTCTACCAGGTTAACGATAACGAATACAGCCAGGTTAATATAAATCAGCCTGGTCAGGGTGGATCCTTTTTTAAAAGATGCCTTTATTTCGTCAATAATTGCCATGGCTGAATTTTATTTCCTGGAACTTCTAAAGTGAATTAGTAAAAATTTTGACGGCTGGTATTCCAAAATTTGATCAGGATGAATCCAAAAAGCATGCCACCGAGATGTGCAAAATGAGCCACATTGCTTCCTGACATGGACAGGCCATGAAGGAGTTCAAGCACACCCATGGCCATCACCATATATTTGGCTTTGATGGGGAAGAAAGGGAAGAAGATCAGGACCAGCGGCATGTTCGGAAAAATGACCCCAAATGCCAGCAGGACGCCATATACTGCACCAGAAGCACCAACCGTTGGAATATTCAGGGAACCCTGAACGATTTGATCAACCATTGCTAGTGCTTCCCTGGAGTAGGTGGGATTCCCTTGATCGGATATCCATGCCTGAGTAAAATCATAGATTTGTGGAGCTCCCCTGCTGAAATGTTCCTGTACAAAGGAGGCGAAAAGTTCAGGAGAAGGTGTGTTCCCGAGTGCGGTAGCCTCCTTGACAAGAGAGCTCAGTTCTATGTGCATAACCAGCATATGCAGGGCTGCTGCTCCGAGTCCAGTGAAAAAATAGTAAAACAAAAACCGCTTTCCCCCCCATACTTGCTCAAGAACCTTCCCGAACATCCATAGCATAAACATATTAAGGAAGAGATGAGTGAGGTTGGCATGCATGAACATGTGGGTGACGATCTGGTAGGGTCTAAATAACTCTGATTTGAAGTAATAGAGTCCAAGGATCCTATTCAGATCCACCTGCATGGTGCCTTCAATTACCATGGTCCCAATGAACATCAGGATGTTGATGATCAGCAGGTTTTTTAGTACGGGTGGTATATTGGCAAATATTCTGGGTCCTGTTCCGTTCATCTGAATCAATTAAACATTTTATCAATATCTTCCAGGCGTAATATCCTGAAAATACTTTTCCCATCAGGTGTAAATCCTGGTTCAGCACAGGCAAATAACTGGTCCAATAATTCTCTCATTTCTTTGGACATCAACACTTTTCCAGGCTTTATTGAGCCTGTTCTGGCCAGGGCCGATGCAATCATCCTGTCTCTCTCTCCCCTGATGTCTCCTCCTTTTTCCTTGAACTCCATTAGAAAGTGATCCAACCATATGGATGGGTCCTCATCGCTCAGGTCTGCAGGCATACCCTTAATTTCAATAGAATGGTCTCCGAGGTCCCTGATATCAAAACCCAATTTGCAAATATCGTCAAATATTTCTATTAACATCGCATGATCGGAAGCATTCAGTTCAACCTTCCTGGGGAACAGATCCTGCTGCGCTGAAGGTTTGTCTTGTGAGGCTGCAACTAGGAACCTGTCATAGAGGATCCGCTCGTGTCCCCGTTGCTGGTCCACCACCATGAGTCCCGATTTAACTGCCAGCAGAATATATTTTTGTTTGAACTGGAAGAGGTTGGATTCACTACGATCCAAACCCGGTCCCACATTCTCCTCCAGTGCCTCACTGATTTTTCGTCCTGCCTTATCAATATCCTCAAACAGGCTTTCCCAGTGGCTGTACCTTGACTGATTTACGGCCTGTTCCCTTGCCTGGTATGGCTGTCTGCCAGCTTCCTCTTCAAAAGGATTGTAATCCGGGTTGATACGTTCTCTTGGTATATTGATTTCAGTATCTTTCCTTAGGACAGGTATATCAATATCACCTTCTTTATTGAAATCCAGGGAAGGGATCATGCTGTTCTTTCCCAGTGCCTCCCTGGCAGCAGCATGGAGAATCTGATAGATGGATCGCTCATCCTCAAATTTAACTTCCGTCTTGGTGGGATGGATATTAATATCTAAAGATTCTGTGTCAGTTTCCAGGTATAAAAAATAGGAAGGAATGGTATCCGGCGGCAGTACTTGTTCATAGGCCTCCATTATGGCTTTGTGGAAATATGGATGTCTCATATATCTTCTGTTCACAAAAAAGAATTGTTCGCCGAATGTTTTCCTGGCTGCCTCCGGTTTGCCCAGGTAACCGTTGATTTTCACTATGCTCGTTTCTGTCTGCAGCGGGATCAGAACCTGTAACATATTTTTGCCGAAAACATTGATAATACGTTGCTTGATCTGGGCTGGTGGCAGGCTGTAGATCTCAGTCCGGTTATGTGTCAGGGAAAAGCCAAGTTCAGGATTGGTCAGTGCTACCCGGTAAAATTCATTCACTATATGCCTGAACTCTGTGGTGTTGGCCTTCAGGAATTTACGGCGGGCCGGCACATTATAAAAAAGGTTTCTGACAATGAAATTGCTGCCTGGTGGACATGAAACCGGTTCCTGGCCTTTTAATTCCGAACCGTGAATCCTGATCTCCGTGCCAACCTCATCCTCCACCCGGCGTGTTTTTAGGTCAACTTCTGCTATGGCTGCGATTGAAGCCAGGGCTTCTCCGCGGAACCCCAGGGTCCTGATGGCAAAAAGATCTTTGGCAGCTGAAATTTTTGAAGTGGCATGACGTTCAAAAGCCATGCTTGCATCTGTCGGTGACATTCCACATCCGTTATCAATTATCTGAATCAGTGTACGGCCAGCTTCCTTGATATTGACTTGTACAGTCGAGGCACCTGCATCAATGGCATTTTCCATCAGTTCTTTAACTACGGAAGCCGGCCTTTGAATGACTTCCCCGGCGGCTATCTGATTAGCAACAGAATCCGGCAGGAGTTTGATGATATCCGACATATGATCAGGCGAAAAATAAATAGTAAGCTACAAACAAGAGGAAGAGAATGATAATGACCAGACGGGTGGAGGAATATCTTTGTGTTTTTCTTTTCCTGTCATAATAGTGTGAGAATGATCCTTTGGTCAAAGACCTGACATATTCCTCTCCGTTCTTTACACCATATTCCTGTTCAATGCTTTTTATCCTTTCCTGGAGTTTCTCCTTCCGTTCATCATAATAGAGGGGTTCATAATTGAACTGTCTATGCTGTGGAATTTTAAAGAACCTGGGTATTCCCATAAAGCGTAATTTTTACAAAGTTATCCAATAATATTATTGCTGCAAAAATCATACAAATTTCTTTCGTATACTTATCTTTGAATTTTTTGAATTCAGAAACTTGATGAACAAACAACTTTCAGTAATCATACCTGCATACAATGAGAGCAGCACTATACTGGACATACTTCAAAAAGTAGCCGGACTTGAAATACCCGAGATAGAATTGGAGATTATCATTGTGAATGATTGCTCTGATGATGATACGAAGGCATTGATTGAGGAGTTCATATCTGGACATACCGATCAGAATGTCAAATTATTGAACCAGGATAAGAACCAGGGCAAAGGAGCTGCCATTCACAGAGGGATCAAGGAGGCTGGTGGGGATTATTTGATTATCCAGGATGCCGACCTTGAATATGATCCGGAGGAATACCGGGACTTGCTCAAACCTGTTCTTAACGGACAGGCTGATGTGGTTTATGGTTCCAGGTTTATGGGAAACAAGCCTCACCGGATACTTTTCCTCTGGCATTCCGCTGGGAATAAAATGCTAACCACCTTATCCAACATATTCACCAACCTGAATCTTACGGATATGGAAACCTGTTATAAACTCTTCAAAACGGATATTATCCAGAAGATAGATCTTCGTGAGAAAGGGTTCGGATTTGAGCCTGAGGTGACCGCAAAGATCTCCCGGGTGAAGGGGATACGGATTTATGAAGTTGGCATCTCGTATTATGGGAGGACTTACGAAGAAGGCAAAAAGATCAACTGGAAGGATGGTTTCCATGCTTTATTCTGTATTATTAAATACAATGTTTTCAGCAGGAAGACTTTTATCGACTAGGATGGACGAAAGGTTTAAAAAAAAATTCCCGTATTATCTTCTGCTGACTCTCCTGATCATTTATTTCATACTGGCTTTTCTTTCTGAGGGATCAATTGGTGGGGCCGATGATATTGCCCATTTTAAATTCTCCAGGTATGCTTTCAAAAATCCTGAATTTTTCCTGGATCCCTGGGGCAAGCCTTTGTTTACCATGCTGATGGCTCCCTTTGCCCAATTTGGGATGATGGGGGTGAGGGTTTTTAATATTGTACTGGGACTGGCTGCGGGATTGCTTACTTATCTCACAGCAAGGAAGTTGGAATATGAATTTCCGGTACTGGCCATCTTCCTGCTTGTTTTTGCACCCCTTTATGCAGTACTCATGATTTCAGGAATGACCGAGATCCTGTTCAGTTTCGTTCTGATTTTGGGGATATACCTGTTTTTCAGCAAGCATGAACGCTGGTCCGCTGTGGTAATCTCCATGCTTCCATTTGTAAGGACAGAAGGGGCCGTAATATTCCCCCTTTTCATGCTAGCCTTTGCCATCAACAGGCGTTGGCTTGCGATTCCATTTCTATTCAGCGGATTCCTTTTTTTCAGCCTGCTGGGAAGTTTCCATTGCGATGATCTTTTCTGGGTGATCAATACCATGCCATATTCAGGTGGTGCCCGCGATATTTATGGATCCGGGGAACTACTTTACTATGTTAAAAAATTCTGGCCAATCTTCGGACCGTTTTTCTTTGCCATGATAGTAGTTGGAATGCTGTATATACCTGTGCATCTTTTTACGGGCAGGAAAAAAACCAGGATAGACAGATGGAACGAAGTTATCGTAGGATTCCTTCCCTTTCTTGTATATTTTACCGCCCACTCTTATGTCTGGTGGAAAGGATCGGGCAATTCTGTTGGGGAGATAAGGGTAATGGCTGCTGTTTTTCCATCAACTGTATTATTGGCAATGCTGGCTTGGAGCGTTTTATTGCGGAGGCTTACATTTGGCACGCGCCTGCCTTTTTGGATGACCGTAACCCTTTCAGTGTTACTGGTTCTTACGGCATTTCGGATACATAAGATGCCCGTGGACTTAAGTCCCCCCCAACAATTATTGAAAAAAGCTGCCGGCTGGCTCGAAGAGACTGATTACACAAATAACAAAATATATTATTTTGATCCCTATCTGTGGTATTTCCTTGACATGGATCCAACTGACCGGGATAAGATCCAGCAATTTATCCCTGATGTTCAGTATCCAGAAAAAAATATCAAACCTGGCGAGATTGTCCTGTGGGATGCCCATTATGGTCCCAATGAAGGACGCTTACCATTGGACAGGCTGTTGGATAATCCGGCTTTCGGACTGATCCGGAAATTCCGGCCTGATTTTCCTTTCCAGGTCCTTGGTGGGAACAATTACGAAATATATGTTTTCAGGCGAATAAAAGCTGAGTTGTCATTACCGCCCCCGTTAATTCTTGAACAACTTTTTGGCCACCTGGATTCATCTGATCATTTTCGTGTACTGGAATTTCATGATTATGAGAGTGAACGTCATGGAAGCACTGGTTTCCCAATAAAGAATGAGATTGTTCCTTCAGGGTCATCTTCGTGTTATATTGGTGAGGATATAGAATTTGTAGATGGACTAAAAATTCCGGTGGGAGAAGTAAAAGCTACCGAAGGCTCAAGGATCATGATAAGCCTGTTTCATTATTTTGTCAGTTTACAGGAGGAGGCCCCTACACTTATGGTACTTTCTCTGAATCACAAGGAGGAAATCTCTTCCTATCATACATGGGTTTTTCAGACTGAACAAATGCAGAAGTGGGAAACATCAACTTTCGAAATTACCATCCCTGATTGGGAGTCTCCCGATGATATTCTCAGCGTTTATATCTGGAACAGAGGGCGAAACAAATTCTTTATTGATGGCTTTGCCATTGGCCTGAGAAAGTCCCCTTAAAACGTTTTGCTTAGACCAAATATGTTTAAGAAAACATCCCCCAAATTACCATTTCTTTTTAGTAATATTTTTTTCATTTTTAATTAATATTGCGGGATGCACCATGAAAATTATTCAATAATAATTCTTTCACCAAAAATCTAGATTTATAAACCTTATATCAATTCTCTAAACCTAAAATAGACACTATGAAATCAATATTTAAAATGCTAACTGGGATATATATGCTATCCTTGTTGGTAACTACATCATACGGTCAAGGAGTAACCACCGCTGGCATGAACGGGAAAATCAATGATCCCGGAGAAGGTCCCCTCATCGGTGCAACGGTTGTTGCGATCCTTCAGAACACTGGTTCGCAATTTGCCACCATAACTGACGCTGATGGATACTTCCATATCCCGAACATGGATGTCGGAGGCCCATACATCTTGCGGGTTTCATATGTCGGGTATGAACCATACGAACAGGGCAATATTTTTCTTACCCTCGGACAAACCTACAGGGTGAATGTGGACATGACGGAAACTAAAATCGGCATTGTTGAAGTAACGGTTATTGGCCGGACCAATGACTACAACATCATTGACGGTAACCGCACCGGTGCGGAAACTGTGATTGGAGTCGAGCAGATCGAATCCATGCCGACCCTGGGAAGGGACATGACTGATTTTGCCCGGCTCACACCTCAGGCAAGTGTTTCGGGTGACAATATTATCAATATTGCCGGCATGAACAACCGTTACAACTCAATCTCGATCGACGGAGCAGTAAACAACGATGTATTCGGACTGGCAGCATCTGGGACAAACGGCGGACAAACAGGTGGCACGCCCATCTCCATGGATGCCATAGAGCAATTTCAGGTAGTTCTTGCTCCTTTTGATGTTCGCCAGAGTGGATTCGCCGGTGGTGGGATCAATGCCGTCACACGGCGAGGGACCAACCAGGTAAAGGGTTCTGCCTATTACCTTTTCAGGAATGAAGGATTGGCGGGGAAAACCCCGACTGATGCCGAGAATGCTGACCGGAAAAAGCTTGATCCATTCAAGGCAAATACCATGGGACTGAGAATAGGGGCCCCCATTATCAAGAACAAGTTGTTTTTCTTCCTGAGCGGAGAGTTACAGCGCGACGAGACTCCCCAGCCCTTTACATTTAACCAGGCTGATTACCGTGGAAATGCCACAGAGGCACAGATCAATTCCATCCAGGATTTTATGTTTTCCAATTACAGTTATGATCCGGGAGGATACACGGCCAATACAAGGGAGCTTAACTCGGATAAGATCCTGTTCAGGCTTGACTGGAATATCTCGGACAAGCATAAGCTCATGGCAAGGCATTCCTATACGAAAAATGAATCTCTTGATCCTTCAAGTTCAAACAATGGTTATATTGCTTTTTACAATCAGGGAGTTTACTTTCCATCCATTACCAACTCCTCAGCAATTGAGCTAAAATCCAACCTGAGCGGTTATTCCAACAGCCTTATGGTCACTTTCACTTCGGTTAGGGATGACAGGGGACAGATGGGAGATAAGTTCCCTTCCATAAATATTGAGGATGGATCAGCCGATATCTGGCTCGGATCTGAACAGTACTCAACGGGTAACAAGCTCGACCAGGACATCCTGACCATTACCGACAACTTTACCATTTATAAAGGGAAACATACGATCACCGTGGGAGCAAACCTGGAATATGGCAAAACCTACAACCTGTTCATGAGAAGGGCATGGGGAGAGTATCGTTTCAGCAATATTGAAGATTTCCTGAGTGACAACATGTCCAATCGTTACCGTTTGGGTTATTCACTTCTTGATGATGTACCCGGTGATGGAACAAAGGCGGCAGCAGAATTCTCCGTTATGCAGCCAGGGTTTTATGTACAGGATGAATTCCAGGTGACTGACCAGTTTAAACTTACTGCGGGACTGAGGGTAGATATCCCCATTTTCCTGGATGATCCCCTGGCAATCGATCAGTTCGATACCACACTGGCCAAGATTAATGCAGCCGGGAATGAGACCTACGGAGCAAAATCCGGTAAGATGCCCAAGCCTCAGTTTATGTTCTCTCCCAGGGTTGGCTTCAACTGGGATGTGACCGGAAACCAGACGAATCAGCTACGTGGTGGTATCGGATTGTTCACCAGCCGCTTACCGCTTGTATGGCCCGGTGGTGCGTATACTAACAACGGCTTGATGCAGGGCTCCCTCACTACATATGATACCTACAGGCTGAGTGATTATCCTCAATGGGACAACCAACCGGCTCCGGCAGTGAAAGAAGGTGGTGGCGGACAGATTGACCTGTTTGCCGAAAACTTCAAACTACCTCAGGTGCTCAGGGCAAATCTCGCATTCGACCACAAACTTCCCTGGGGTATGGTAGGCACCGTTGAAGGGATGTTCTCCAAGACCATCAATAATATGATGTATTATAATGTCAACCTCAGTCCTTCATCAAAGAGCCAGACGGGTAGCGGAAACGATACAAGGCCATTGTTCGATGGCTACGGAAGCAAGATAGAATCTGCCTATGACCATATAATGGTGGGGACCAACACCAATAAGGGTTATACCTATAACTTTACCATTCAACTACAGAAGCCTTATTACAAAGGATTCACAGGAAGTCTGGCTTATTCTTATGGAAGAGCAATGTCTGTGAATGATGCCACTTCATCCCAGAACAGCTCACAGTGGAGGTATATGGAGCATTACAGGGGCCGTAATGACCTGGACCTCAGTTTTGCAGATTTTGACCTCGGATCAAGGGTAGTAGGTTTTGTTGCTTATTCCAGAGAGTATCTGAACTTTGGCAGGACAACCATCTCACTTTATTATAATGGACAGTCAGGCCGGCGCTTCTCATGGATCTATAACGAAAACGTTGCCCTGGACGATCAATTCGAGGCATTGGGCGACCTGTTCTATATCCCTGCTTCTGCAAGTGACATCAACCTGGTTGATATTGGCAATCCTGGCGATGCAGGTTATGTCTCGGCTGCTCAGCAGTGGGCCGACCTGGATGCCTACATTGATTCACGACCTTACCTTAAGGAAAACAGGGGCAGTTATGCTGAGAGGAATGGCGATCGGCTTGATTTCGAACATAATATTGATATCAAGCTGATACAGGATTTCTTTATCGAAGCTGGAGGCCGAAGGCATACTCTGCAGATCACCTTCGATATTTTCAATTTTACGAATATGCTGAACCATAAATGGGGGCGCAAATATTATGCCGGCAACGATCAGGTCGAGCTGATCTCCCATGAAGGACGGGCCGCAGATGGCACAAGCTCAGAGTTCACTTTCGAGAAACCATCCGGAGATCTTTTCTATATCGATGATTCAGGTTTGAGCAGCTCAAGGTGGCAGGCACAGCTTGGCGTTCGTTATATTTTCTAGCAAATCCTGAATAATTATGATACCCCGGGGTTCTGCTCCGGGGTTTTCTATTTTGCAGGCGACTTGAAAGGTATCATTTAATTTCATAACTTGATTTATATTCCAGCATAGCAATTGTCTGGGGGATCTCATATACAAAATTTTATCGTCATGAAAAAACATTTTATTCCCATCTGCCTGATCATCTTTTCAATGGGTTTTTTACCAGCTACCAATGCCCAGCATCCTGAATATTCCTGGTCCAATTTATTTGGCGATCCGGATGATCCACAGGCCGGTTACGCGGTGTTGGAGACAATAGATGGAGGCTATATTATCACGGGAACAAAAAACATCATCGATTCACTGGATCATAACGACGTATATATTCTGCGGCTGGATTCCGAAGGGAACGAGTTATGGACTAAAACTTATGGCGGGAAATACAGCGTATCTGGGAATTCCATTTGCCAGGCCAACGACGGAGGTTATTTAATAGCCGGTTCGATAAAATTTGTGTCGGGAGCTGATGCTGATGTCTGGATACTTAAGATCAGTGCAGACGGCGATTCACTCTGGTCCAACAATTATGGCGGCGCCTCAGCGGACGGGGCCTCCTGTATCCGTCCCACATCAGACAATGGTTACATTGTTACCGGTTTTAACAGTATCCGCTATACTGGTGTTGGGGACCAGGTATACCTTATTAAATTACGTCAGGATGGACAGGAAGAATGGAATAAAACATATGGTGATGAATACCAGAATTATGGAAACTGGGTAGAAGAAACTTCAGATGGGGGATATATTATTGCAGGCAAGACATACAGATCCTATACAGGAAATGCTGACTGGCTGGTAATAAAGACGAATGCAGAGGGAGATTCTTTATGGTCATATATATATGGCATGCAGAAAGAAGATGTGGCATGGAGGGCAGTTGAAAATACTGAAGATGGCAATTATTTAGTAGTAGGAAATTTAACCGTTGTGGTGGATATGGTAGATAAAGATCACTATTATTATCCATTTGGAGTAGATTGTCTTGACAAGGATGGAAATTTATTGTGGCAGGAAGTCTTTGGTTTATATAAACCGCATCTTATGCATGGTGCATCCCTGACCCATGACGGGGATTTAATGGTCGCGGGGACGAATTTTGATCCGGACTGGACCCATTCCGATATATTTCTTTATAAAATTGATGCCGGCAATGGGGATTCATTGTGGATGGATATCTTTGGAGATTATGTCAACGAACATACCTCTTCATTTTCACCCACATCTGATTTCGGATATATCATCTCAGGCAAGGCAGGGAGCACTCCGGCAAACAAACTGGTATATGTAATGCGGCTTGATCATAGCAATGCCACTACCAGTTTGATTCAGCGAAATGTAGATATCGGGCTGGAACTTATAACAACAGAATCGGAAGACCAGCTCTCCATGATCTGTGAGCAGGATAAGCTTTATGGCGTCACTGTGACTCTCGACACCCTCAGGCATCCCTCAGTGGGTGACCTGGAGATCATCCTGGAACATTCCGGGACCACTGCAATACTTGCCAACCAGCCAACAAATTCAGGAGCTGATTTTATCGGGACGATATTTTTTGACGGTGCCAGCAAGCCAGTTTCATTTGGTAATGCCCCGTATACTGGTTTCTTTAAGCCAGTTGAGGCTCTATCTATCTTTGATGGGATGGATCCGAACGGGGACTGGACCCTGCAGGTCATTGACCATGCAGTAGGTGGGTCAAAGAAAAGCGAAGAAAAGATATTGGATACATGGGGACTAAAACTTTTGGTGGATGAGGCAGAAGGGACTTTTGTTGGCAGCACAGATGCCAATGATAATTTTATCCTGAAACCCAATTACCCAAATCCATTCACAGATCAAACAAGCATTGACTTTGTGCTAACAGAACCCTCATTTATACGTCTGTCCATTTTCGATGCCAGTGGAAGGCTCGTTAAAGAACTGGCAAGCCAGGAATATTCTGCCGGAGAGCACCGGGTGGACTGGAGACCTGAAAAACATAGTTCTGGCTCCTATTTTATCCGACTTGAGGCAGGACATCATTTGGAATACAGGAAAATCCTTCTCGTAAGGTAACTGACTCTGGCCTATAAGGTTTTAGAGGGGACCACCAACCCTATCTTATTTGAAGTAAACAGCTTTCAACGGCCCTTTCGACCGCTTTGTTAAAATCCCGGACCAGTTTATCCAGGATATCCGGATATAGTTCCGCCGTCCATTCATCCATGAAGATCTTCTTATATTCAATGGCCAGTACGAGTAATCGCTCGTGGTATATCCTGCTTAAATGCCTGGACAGGTAACCACCAAAGAATATTTCATTCTCAGATATCCGCAGGGGCTGGTCATGGATACTTGTCCTACATAAATGGTTTTTGAAACAGATAATGGCCGGCCCGAATATTTCCCGGTTTACAGCCCCGGTCCCGATATTGATCTCCGGCCTGACATCTACCTGCCAGGATTGTTTTTTCTCCCGCTGGTAACAGTATGAATGCATGTCGAATAATAGGGCAGACCTGTGCTGCCCCAGAAGGTAACGGCCTACCATCTCAAGCAGGACATGGAATTCCCTGTGTTTTATTGAACTGCGCTGGTATTCATCTTCCCTTACATTCCTTTTCCAGACTTTCATTCCCCACTGTGGTTTATCAAAATCATAAAGCGCCCGGTATGGATTTCGGTTCAGTTCATATTCATACCTGGAGTCCAGTGCATGTATCCTGATGGGGAAATTTGCGATGAACCGGTCCATATAAGGATCTTCCTCCCGGAGGCGATCTTCTTCAGACACAGCCAGGATATCAAGGATTTCCTTTCGGACACGGTGACCGGAATGCATGGATACACCGGCATGGAAAGCCGGTGCCTCAAAATGGAATTCACTGGATCCCATTTCGGTGATGCCCGAGAAGGGGAGTTCTCCATTCTGCAGCTTCTCTTCTATTTCCTTGAGAGAGTACTGCTTCAATTCCATTATTTGTGCTTTGTGTCGACAAGATCTGCCCCCAGGGTTGGAACGAGCCCGCCACCTGCACTCACATTAATAACTGCGCTGTCTGATACCCTGGTGATGGCCCCACTGAATTTTCCCAGGAGAGCGAAGGGATTAATATTCACAAATTTTCTTTTAAAAGAGATTCCGTCCGCGATTACCGGATAAATGTCTGTGGGGATATCCACGTATTCCTGGACTACCCAGGATTCATCCTCAATTTGCTGGTTCATTACCCTTTCCCATGTTTCCTGTGTGGTTTCCAGGCCTATATAAACATTCTTGCCTCCGTACATATTAGCAGGCTTAAGTACCAGCAGGTCTTTATTTTCAAGGATAAAATCCCTGAGATAGACACGTTTATCCCTGTAAATTACTTCATTATCAGCAAGAATTCTTGTCCAGGGAACGGTATCCTCGATCATCTGTAATTCTTTTTTGCTGAAAATTCCCTGGAACCGGGGATCCAGAATTAGGGCAAGCACTTTTTTATTCCCCACAATATATGATCTGAAAGAATTACAACAGCAAACCAGGCCATCTTTTATGCATTGTATAAATTCACTGACCTGGTCACCTTTCTGGAGGAGCTCACGGGTGATTACCCGCCTGTATACCAGATGCACCTCCTCATCATGAACCATGGCCCTGCCATTTTTAATGGAAAATTGTTGAGGACTGCAAATCACGGTTTTGTAACCCTTCCCTGTAAAATGTTTCTCCAGCAGCTGAAACTCAGAATAAGTAGATACCCCCTCCCAATCCACAATGGCAATTACAGGTTTCTCAGGCCAGGACCTGACCTTTGACCGGTATTCGTCATAGCATAGCAGCAAAGACTTGAGCAACATATCCTGTCTTCTGTAATATGTAATTTTCCAGTTCTCGAATAAGGGATATTCCCTGAAAAGTTCCCTGAATCCATCTTCCAGGACATCTGCATAGGCCATTCCTGCAGGTGAATCACAATTGAATTCAAGAAACTTCACGGAATATCCATTCAGAAAGGCATCCAGCCTCGAGATTACCAGTGGTTTTTGATAACCGGGATTTATCCCGAAAACCTCATCTTCCAGTGCTGAAAATTTCATAATGTCGCGTACCTCTTCATTTCCCAAATAGAGATTGATGAATTTATCCAGCGCCGTGCTCATTACTTCCACTGTTAGCTTCAGTTTCTGCAATTGCTTTCTGGAAACGAAATTGGGTTTTAGCAAAGTGGTCATTGGCTTGCCACTGAATGTGCAATTGTGTTCAAGCAGGAATTGGTTGAGAAGCTTGAGTTGCTTATCAGGATCAATCCGGTGTTTCTCCAGCTGGAAAAGGTATGCACTGTTAAGTGAAGATATGTTTGGTAGTGTCTTCATTACAGCCCTGAGTAAATGTACAAAAATCCAGGAATTATCAAGCTGGGATGAGTATACTTGACTTTTATGCTCTACGGCATCCCCAGGTTGCTGCCTGTATTCTCCCCTTGTCCCATCTTATACGGAAGTTTTGATAAATGCAGGCACCAATCACTCATTTTAATTAGTTTCAATTTCACTGAAAATGAAAGAGATGTGAATATAAATTGGGATGGATTGCAGATGGAATCTTAATCATGCGAAATGGTGATATGAATAGAGGGAAAACGGTGAAGATTTAATAAACAATTTTTAAAAACTTGCTTAAAGTTTCAAAAAGAAGTAAATTAAACGTTCATACTATAATGCATTCACAAATCCAATAACAATGACAACACTTAAGGAAAAACTAGCTCAAAAAATTGAAGCCCATCGGCCAAGGGTAACAAAATTATTGAAAGAACACTGTGATACCGTCCTCGATGAGGTAACAGTCGGTAAATTGATAGGGGGCATGCGTGGCTTGAAATGCCTTGTCACAGATATTTCCTATCTGGATCCGGAAGAAGGGATCAGGTATCGTGGATTTACACTCCCTGAGGTTTTTGATAAATTGCCGAAACCCAAAGATGGCGAAATGCCATATGTGGAAGGGATGTTCTACCTTTTGCTAACCGGAGACATTCCCAATGAAGAAGAAATGAATGAAATCCTGGATGAATTCCAGAAAAGAAGGATACTTCCCAGGTATGTTTATGATGTCATTGATGGTTTTCCCTCCCTGAGCCATCCAATGACCATTTTTTCCTCGGCCATCCTCAGCATGCACAGGGAAACCCTTTTCGATAAAAAGTATCTTGCAGGGATCTCCAAAATGGATTATTGGGACCCCACCTATGAAGATGCCATGAACCTGCTGGCAAAGATTCCTGAGATCGGGAGTTATATCTATAGCAAATTGTATCGCGAGGGCAAGCGGATACAGCAGAACCCCAACCTGGATATGGGGGGTAATTTTGCGCATATGATGGGGATCCCCAAACCTTACGATGATGTTGCAAGAATGTATTTCATACTCCATGCTGATCATGAGAGTGGGAATGTAAGTGCGCATACGGGTCATCTGGTCTCCAGTGCATTGTCAGATATATACCGGTCCATGTCTTCGATGATCAACGGACTGGCAGGCCCCCTGCACGGACTGGCCAACCAAACGGTGCTTATGTGGATACTGGACCTGGTTGAAAAAATGGACGGGAAAGTCCCCAGCAAGGCAGAGATGAAACAATTTGTCTGGGATATACTGAATTCAGGACAGGTCATTCCCAGGTTACGGTCATGCCGTATTAAGGAAAACGGATCCTCGTTACACCATGCAGCGTGAATTCGCCCTCAAGCATATGAAGGATTCCGTACTGTTCAAGTATGTGGATATCCTGTATGATGTTGTTCCTCCCATTTTAAGGGAGCAAGGGAAGGCGAAGAATCCCTGGCCAAATGTGGACGCTCATTCCGGGATCATACAGTATCATTACGGAATCAAGGAATATGATTTCTATACCGTGCTGTTTGGCATTGGGAGGGCTTTTGGGGTTGCTGCCAATATCATATGGGACCGTGCACTGGGGTACCCGATTGAAAGGCCAAAATCTCTGACTACTGATATGATTGAGGCCATGGTCGCCAAGAAGAAATGACAAACCCTGAGCCCAGGCCGATATATATCATATCCGGGGGCAAGGGTATCACGGGGAATTTCCTTGTGCAGACTGTCCTGGCACAATTCCCCAAAAACAAGATAGCAGTTAAACTGATCAATGATGTGATCACTGTGGCGGCTGTGAAAACGGCTGTTGCCAAGGCGATTGCTGACGGGGGTATTATCGTGCATACCATGATCGATAAAAAGCTCCGGGAAAGCCTGAACCGAATCTGTGAGGAGAAGAATATCCAGACCATTGATATGGCCGGAGACCTGATTGATTACCTGACTGCGGAACTTGAAGAGGAGCCCCTCAATCAGCCTGGTCTGTACCGGAGACTGAATCTTGAATATTTCGACCGTCTCGAATCCATTGATTTTGCGATATCCAATGATGACGGATTGAATGTCCATAACATCAGGGATGCAGATATCGTACTGGCCGGCGTATCCCGTACAGGAAAGACACCATTGAGTGTTTACCTGGCTATGCATGGTTGGAAAGTATCCAATGTACCGCTTGTACTTGGCATCGACCCTCCCGAAGAGCTATTCAAGGTTGATGAAAAGAGGGTATTCGGACTGACCATCAGCATGAACCAGTTGATGGCTCACAGGAGGAGAAGGATACAGGACTATGAACATGTCAGTAATTCAGATTATGTCAATCCCAGATCAGTCAGGATGGAACTGGATTTTGCCCATGCCGTATTCAGGCGGGGTGGTTTTTCTGTGATCAGCGTAACCCATAAACCCATTGAATCAGTGGCCAATGAAATACTGGAACTGATATTTGGACGCTTCGAGAAAAAATACCGTAAGCGGGAATGACCTCGCTGAGCAGGTAAGTTTTCTGCTTAAGGGACCACCTTAGTAAATGTCAGGTCAACCGATGTAAACTGGATATTTTTCCCACCAGTAGGAAGGTCGTCGCCCAACTCATAGTTGGCATCCAATGGCAATGGAAAATTTATAACTGTTCCGGAAAATGAAGTGGCCGTTATAATCAGGTCTGAGATTTCCAGTTGAAAGGCCTGGGGATTACTGATATTGAGTTGCAGGATGGTCCGTTCCGTATTGATCAACCAGGTTCCCATCTGTGCTTCGTTTGTCTCATTCAGACAGGCATAGAAGACCTTGCCATCACTTTTCAGTTCGACTGCTGCATTCGTTGAGTCATCACAGGGGGCAGCTCCCAGCAATCCCTCCGATACAAGTAAGGATGCATCGGTGCCTGGCATAATGGTTATGGACCCGATTACAGGCACAATCATTTTAACGGTATCATTGAAAGTTGCGGAAGTGAAAGTATAGATGCCAACCAGGGGATCAACTTCCTCGTCATTTTTCTTTTCACAGGTGACCAGTAGCAATGCAAGTACAGCTATGAATAATCCTGATATATTAAATTTTCTTTGTCTCATGATCAATTATTTTTAATTGTTCCTTAATACTACCCTGCGAAATATAGTAAAATAATATTTTCTGACTTCACTTAAATTTATAAACGTCGATTCTCTGGCTGGAAAAATTATCGAAATATAAAATATGCTTACATTAGTGATCTGGAAAAGGAAGTATAAGGACTGATTGGCGTGAAGAAGATTATCACTTATCATCTTGACAATCTTCATGGTAACTTCCCTCCTCGGGCAGGTTACAAGAGTGACTGGGACCATTTCAGAAAATAGTTCGGGTTCAGTCCTCATAGGGGCGAATGTGTCCATTAAGGATGCATTGGAGGGTACGGTAAGCAGCAGTGACGGATCATTTTTATTAGAAACCAGTGTTCCACGACCATTTTGGATTGTTATATCCATGATTGGATACGAATCCAGTGAGATTGAAATTACACGTAACGGGATGGTGCTGGAAGTATCCCTTGAGGACCAGGTATATCTGGGGGAGGAAGTTGTTGTATCTGCTTCCCGTATCCCGGAGAACATCATGAGATCACCCGTTTCAATTGAAAAGCTTTCAGGCCTTGATATTCAGCAAACTTCAACAGCTAATTTCTTTGACGGTTTGCATCAGCTCAAGGGAGTGGACATGAATGTACACAGCCTGACCTTCCGGTATCCCAATACAAGGGGATTTACCGGTGAGGCCAACATGCGCATGAACCAGATCATAGATGGCATTGAAAATATCCCTCCCGGACTCAGTTTTAGTGCGGGCAATATATTTGGCGTGTCCCAGCTCGACATAGACAATGTGGAATTACTGGTAGGGGCTTCCTCAGCCCTCTACGGTCCGGGTGGAGTGAATGGCACGCTGATAATGACCTCCAAAGATCCTTACAAGTACCAGGGATTAAGTGTGTCTGTACAGGGAGGTCTTATGAACCTGGGGGCAGAGCATCCATACGGGTCCAATCCAATGGGGGATTTTAACTTCAGGTATGCCAAAGCATTCAACAATAAACTGGCTTTTAAGATTACAGGGGGGTACCTAAGGGCTACCGACTGGCATGCTTATGATATGCGTGACCGGTATAACCTGGATGATACTGAACAGCACCCGGGAAAACAATCCTGGATATGACGGCGTAAATGTATATGGGGATGATATCATCGTACCGGTGAATCTTAAAGATGCCGCTCCCCAGGTTGCTGCAGGAGTAGCTGAAGCCCAGGGACTCACACCCGGAACGCCCGAATATGAGACTGAAGTAAACAGGATTGTCGATTTATTCCCTGACCAGGTGGTAAGCCGGACAGGATGGCAGGAGAAAGACCTGGTGGATTATAATACCCGGAACATGCGTGTTGGGGGATCCCTGCATTACAGGTTTAATAACCAGTTTGAGGCATTGGTTCAGGGAAATTTTGCCCGTGGGAACAGCGTATATACTGCACAGAATAGGTTTTCTTTAAGGAATTTTGATATCACTAATCTCAGGGGGGAAATTAAGAGTCCTGATTTCTATGTGAGGGCCTATTATACCATTGATAATTCAGGTGATACCTATGATGCCGGTGGAGCTGCACTACAATTAAATGAAGCCTGGAAATCCAGTGAAGATTGGTATACAGATTATATTGGAGCTTTTACGCAGCAACTGCTATTAGAAAACCCTGAAAGTTCTTCACACGAGTTTGCCAGACTGGTTGCCGACAATCGTGATCTTGCCGGAAATATATTTGACCCGTCAAAACCCGCTCTTCCTCTGCCGGGTACTGATGAATTCAATAATTATTTTGACCAGATCATCAATACACCTCTCAAACAGGGAGGGGCGAAAGTCATCGATAAAAGCAGGCTTCTTCATATTGAAGGCATGTACAATTTCACCAGGCTGGTTAAGGTAGTAGAACTCCTGGTTGGCGTAAGTGCCAGGTATTATTCAATCAACAGTGAAGGGACCGTCTTCATCGACACACCTGGGAATCCTGTGCATATTGATCAGTACGGGGCATTTACCCAGATTGCCAGACAGATGCTAAATGAACAATTAAAAATTACTGCCTCGGCAAGGTATGATAAAAATAAATTCTTCGAAGGAAGATTTACGCCCAGGGCTTCGGTGGTATTATCGCTTGGACAGGATCTCACTCACCATATCAGGTCCTCCGTACAAACGGCTTTCAGGTTTCCGTCTATTGCTGACCAGATGGTTAATCTGGATATTGGACCCTATACTGTGCTTGGTGGATTACCAGAGGTTCACAGCATCTATGATATTCCTGTAAACCCGGTCTATCCTCTATCAGGCAGGAATCCCATCACTGATGAACCTGTTACGGAATACGGACCCTATATTATCCCTCAGTTCAGGCCTGAGAGGGTAACGGCCGTTGAGGTAGGTTATAAGGGACTATTATTAAACAGGCTGCTTCTGCTAGACTCCTATGTATATGGTAACAGGTACAATGGATTCACGGCAACCCAGTTACTGGCACAGAATCCGGATACTGCGGACGAACAGCGTTTCCAGACTACCATAAGCACAGATTTTCCGGTGATTTCCTATGGCTGGGCCCTCGGTGCAGAATTCAGGGTAGGCAGGGCTGCCCTGGTCAGGGGAAATGTATCCTACAATGAAATAAAAGAAATAGAAAATCCTCCGCCCGGTTTTTCACCCCAATTCAATACCCCAAGGTTTAAGTTTAATCTTGGCTATGGTAACCGTTATATCACTCGCCGGATAGGATTCAATCTTAACTGGAGATGGCAGCAAAGTTTTCTCTGGGAATCACCATTCGGAACGGCTATAATACCTGCATATTCTATGGTTGATGCCCACATCAGCCTGTCCCTCCCGAATCTTAAGTCACGCCTAAAAGTAGGTGGCTCCAACATTCTCAACGCTTATTATACCACCAGTTTTGGGTCTGCCCAGATCGGTGGACTCTTCTATGTTTCCTGGACCTACGATGAAATATTAAATTAGCTTACTCACAATCATTACCTTAATCCCTAATCCATATTGTTTTATCATGAAGAAAATTGGTATTCTTTTTTTATTTACTGTCATGGCATTATCAGCTATTGCCGCTGATGGTTCAACCTTTGCAAGGTTTCCTGCGCTGAACCCTGAAGGATCAGAGATCGCTTTTTCATACCAGGGTGATATCTGGACGGTCCCGATCGAAGGCGGAAAAGCCAGCCGGATAACAATTCACCAGGCCTATGAAAGCAATCCTCAATGGAGTCCGGATGGTGATAAAATTGCCTTTTCAAGTAACAGGTTCGGACAGGATGATCTGTTCATTATCGGTTCAGAAGGCGGTGTGCCACATAGAATTACCTATCATTCAGCTGGAGATGTCCTGTCCGAATGGTCCGATGACGGCAACCTGGTTTTTGGAAGTAGCCGGAACTTTCGACATGTTGAGCGTGAGTCAGAATTGTTAGGCATTGCATCCAATGGAGGTACACCAGTCAGGTTAATGGATGCCCTGGGCAGTGAACCGGTTGTTTCCCCAGATGGAAGGTTAATTGCATTTGTCCGGGGATCATGCAGAATTCCACGTGAGGCATACCAGGGTTCAGCCAACAGGGATATATGGTTGTATGATACGGGAACAAATTCATTTTCACAATTAACAAAATTTGAAGGACAGGATTACCACCCTGTATGGGGCAGTAATCAAACACTCTATTTCATTAGTGCCAGGAGCGGAAAATATAATATTTTTTCAGTCGTGGTCGATGAAACAGGCCATTCTAGTTCGGAGCCGGTTCAGATTACCAATGAGCAAAATGACCAAATCCGGTTTTTTGATGTTTCTGCTGCTGATCAATCTATCGTTTATGAGAAGGATATAAACTTATACAGGATCAATACTACAGGTGGTGAAAGCAAAAAAATCAATATTGACATAGCAACTGATTACCGTTTTGATCCCTATGAGAGTAAGACATTCAAGGATCAGGTAGGAGACTACCAGGTATCCCCGGACGGGAAATACACTGCTTTTGTCATTCACGGTGAGGTATTCATTACAGAAAACCATAAAGAAAAGAGCCTTACCATGAACCTGTCCAATTCCCCATACAGGGAAAAAGATGTCAGCTGGCTGAATGATTCAGCACTGATCTTTTCTTCTGACCGGGATGGCGGCTATGATCTTTACCTTGTCAAATCTTCTGATCCCGACCAGGCAAATCTTTTCAAAACCCTGAAGCGGGAATTGATTAAACTGACTTCTGCAGACGAGGATGAGCACTCCACTGTTATTTCTCCCAATGGTAAACAGATTGCCTTTGTACGCGGAGGCAATTATGGTAAGATGAATTTTATCACCGCTGATATTGATCAGAAAGGGGCCATCTCCAACGAAAAAATCCTGATTGACAGCTGGAATACACCTTCGGGTGTGCGATGGAGTCCCGACAGCAAATGGTTAGCATACGGACTGTGGGATCTAACATTTAACTCCGAGATTTATATCCAGGCAGCTGATGGCAATCAGGATCCGGCAAATGTAAGCATGCATCCACGATCTGATCATTCACCTGTCTGGAGCCTTGATGGTTCCAAGCTTGGTTTTATTTCGGAACGGAACAACCTTGATGATGATATTTGGTTTGTGTGGCTGAAGAAGGAAGATTTCCAGAAAACAAAACAGGATTGGGAGGAAGAGGAAGAAGATGATAAGGGAAATGGGAAAGACAAGAAGGATACAGAGGATGCGGTTAAGCCCATAAAGATTGACTTTGAAGATATCCATGAAAGATTGATACAGCTGACCTCACTTTCCGGAAATGAAAGAAACCTGGCTATATCAAAAGATGGCAAGACCTTTTATTTTACTACCAGAAGTCCTGGTAAAAAAGGGAGTGACCTGTTCCAGATAAAATGGAACGGGGAGGATATGAAAGAGATGACAAAGGGAGGTACCAGTCCGAATAATGTAATCCTGGATCCACAGGGAAAATTTCTCTATATGAATTCAAGGGGCAAGCTGTCAAGGATAAGTAGCAGCGGGAAGGCAGTGGAAAATCTGCCAGTAGCTGCTAAAATGAGGATCAATTACCAGGAAGAGCTGAACCAGGTATTCGAAGAAGCATGGCGTGCTTTAAGGGATGGATTCTACGATCCGGAGTTTCACGGGAGGGACTGGGATGGTTTAAAATCAAAGTTTAAACCATATTGTATGGAAGCTTCCACAAAAACGGATTTTATGTATATGTATAACATTATGCTCGGGCAGGTGAACGCCAGTCACATGGGACTATATGGCAAGGACAGGGAAATAATACAGTCAGAACGGACAGGTTTTCTAGGTATTGATATTCAGCCTCATGAACAGGGTGTACTTATTGAACATGTAATTCCAGACTCACCAGCGGATAAAATTGCAAGCAAACTGAATACTGGAGATATTATTCTTTCGGTAAATGGCAATGATATTTCCGGGGATATGAACTTCTGGTCATTATTGGTCAATACATCCAATGAACAAGTCTTACTTAATGTACAGGATAATAATGGTAAACAGCATGAAGTCGTTATCCGGCCAAAAGGGAGTTTAAGGATGGATTTATATAATGAATGGGTTAAAGAGAGGCGGAGGTTGACGGATGAATATTCAGGAGGCAAACTGGGTTACCTGCATATTCGAGGGATGGATATGCAAAGTTTTGAAAGGTTCGAGCGAGAGCTGACTGCAGTTGGTCATGGCAAAGAAGGTATTGTGATAGATGTCAGGTTTAACGGTGGGGGGAGTACTACAGATTATTTAATGGCCATACTGAACGTGAAACAACATGCCTATACTATTCCAAGGGGAGCGGAATCCACCTTATCCAATAACAAAAAATACCGGGAGTTTTATCCATTTTCTGAAAGACTGCCATTTTTTGCCTGGAATAAGCCATCCATAGCGCTCTGTAACGAGAACAGCTATTCAAATGCTGAGATCTTCTCACATGCATACAAAAATCTTGGTATTGGGACCCTGGTTGGCAGGCCCACATTCGGTGCTGTTATTTCCACCGGTGGTGTGGGACTGATCGATGGCTCTTATGTAAGGATGCCCTTCAGGGGTTGGTTCGTGAAGGCGAATGATATGAACATGGACTTTGAACCGGCCAGGCCGGATATAGAAGTATTCAATTCACCGGACTCCAAGGCAAAAGGTCGTTGATGAACAGTTGCAGAAGGCCTGTGAGGTATTGCTTCAGCAAATAGAGGACTGAAAAGTCTTGTCTCCTCTCATGGGTGATTGGTCCTACTGCTTGCCCCTAAGCTCTGTCATGATTGAATCTAGGGTGGCCCTGGCTGCGGCCGAAGCTGGTGTATCCTCTGCAGGCATAATGGGATTTTTTTCATGAATATCTGATTTCATGTCAAATAATTTACCATCTGGAAGGAGTTTCCAATCTTTTGAGCGGACTGCATAATCCATGCCCGCTTTCTCTGAATAAATCCAGTCCCGCGAAACATGCTCTTTCCCGGTTAGGATCCCTGCAAAACTTTGTCCATCAATATCATATGCTGCTGCTGGTAGATTCGCCAGATCATTAAAGGTCGGAAGGAAATCACTAAAATCGATGAGTTCATGGCAAACGCTTCCTTCCTGTATTCTGCCTGGCCAGCGGATGAAGGTTGGAACCCGTATTCCCCAGTCAGTGATCTTTGTCTTGCCTCCTGGGACTTCCACCCCGTCTAATCATGGAATACACAGTCTTCCTCGATAGAATTCACCATTTTTATGGCCCAGAATGCTGGTATGGTTTGTCCCATTGTCGGTTGTGAAAATAACCAGGGTATTGGAGGCGAGTCCCAGGTCTTCCAGAGCCTGCAACATCTTACCCACAATCCTGTCCATTTCTGCCGACATTTCCTTCACATTTTCATACCTGCCTTCCGGACCGAAGGGAGGAGGAGGTTCAAAATCATCAGATACATCATGGATCAGTGCCATTGGGATAATAAGCCAGGAAGGGCCGCTTGCTGTTTCGCTTCATAAAGTCAATCAGGAAATCACTATACACATCGGGTCCGTAATCTTTCGGCTATATCCTGCCGTATCTCTCCATTTTGCCAGATCAGGGGATGGTGGTAACGGGGACCTTCATGCCATCCAAAGAGGCAATATTCATCAAATCCCAGACGGTGTGGATGATCTGCTTCATCCTTCATCATGCATAATTGCCATTTACCCGCAACTGGCTGTTACATAGCCGGCTTTTTTTAGCTCATGGGCAAATGTTTGATTTTCTGCATGGTCCGGAAAGCTGCCCCAAACCGGATCCCCAAACCTGAAGGGATACCTTCCCGTCATCAGGGTAATTCGGGTCGGGTGGCAAACAGGTGCAGCATAAACATGTTCAAAGCGCATACTTTTGGAGGCCAGGTTATCAATGTTGGGTGTATGGTAAGATGTTCCCCCGTAGCTGCTAAACATCTCGCGGCCAACATCGTCCGCAAGGATCAGCAGAATATTTGGCATTTCGGTCCGGTTTCCGCAGGATCCGGATAAGAGAAGAATGGCCATCAGTATAATAGTCCAGGTGTATCTTATTAAATTCATCAGCTGTTAATGATTGTTTTGTAAGTCCGAAAATACCAAATTCTGGATTACTTTAAATATTTTAATACTTTTAGGATCTGACTACAACAAATTTCAACACCATGCTTGAAACTTTCAAGGCCCTTGACAGCCTGAGATTGAATTTCAGTCCGGATAGTCTTCTAATCCTGAATCTGACGATTGCTTTTATCATGTTTGGCGTAGCGCTTGAACTGAAACCATTGCATTTCAGGAACCTTGCATTAAATCCCAAAGCTGCTGTTGTGGGTGCCATCTCACAGTTTATCCTGATGCCCCTTATGACCTTCATACTTGCCATTGCTTTCCGGAATTATATCACTCCAACGATTGGGCTGGGCATGATCTTGGTGGCTTCCTGTCCGGGTGGGAATGTATCGAATTTCTTCAGTTCACTTGCCAAGGGTAATGTGGCACTTTCGGTCAGCCTGACGGCGATTTCCGACTTCGGGGCCATACTGATCACCCCGTTCAATTTTGCCTTCTGGGGAACCCTGTTCACCAAAGTCTATTCCCTTCTGAATGCCTCAGAACTTGTGAGGCCCCTTGATATTCCTTTTCTGCATGTCTTGCAAACCGTTGTTATTTTGCTGGGGATACCGCTTACGCTTGGCATGTTGATCAACCTCTATCTGCCCAAGTTTACCAGCAAGATCCTTATCCATGTTAAAAGGTTATCCCTGGTCGCTTTTGGAGCCATCATCGCTGTTATGTTTATGAAGAACTGGGAATTCTTCCTTGAGTATATCAAGTATATTTTTCTGATAGTACTGATTCACAATGCCCTGGCTCTGAGCCTTGGCTGGTCATTCGCTTCCCTGTTCAAATTACCCAGGCGGGACAGGAAAACCATTTCCATCGAAACGGGCATTCAAAACTCGGGTCTGGCCCTCCTGTTATTGTTCAATCCAAAAATCTTTCCTCCTGACATGGCTGTCGGCGGAATGGCATTTATTGCAGCCTGGTGGGGACTCTGGCACCTTATTGCTGGTCTGATCATGGGAGGTATCTGGTCAGGATTTCGGCTCTCCTCCAGACCGGCTATCGCCTGATCATTTCAAGCCATAAAAATCCCTCAAAAGATTTCCCCTTTGGACCAGCAATGTTTTTCATGCAGGTTTTTCAGGTTCCCCGAGCAGTCGTGGATTCAGGCTGTAAATAATTCCCCAGAAAGAGGTGAATGCAGTTAAGAGATAGAACAGGAAACTTAAGGCGACGGAGATATTTATATCCAGTCCCAGCCACTGTGCTCCCAACAGAAAGGTGAACTCCCGGGAGCCTACTCCTCCAATGGTCAATGGTAGTACCGCTACGATTGATGAGATTAAGAAGACAAACAGATAAGCAGGAAAATCCTGGGATAATCCGAAAGAAAGGAGTATACAAAATGCAGAGAGGATTTGCAGGAGCTGGACCAGAAGGGACTGCAGGCTGGTGCTCCATAAAATCCCTGAAAAAACGGAAAAGAAACGTTGATAGATGAACCATGTGAACAATACGGAAAGAGGGATAAGTATCCAGAGAAATCTTTTCCAGTTTTCCGGGATATCGATAAAATGAATAAATAGAACAGCCAGGCAGAATAGAACCAGGACCCCTATCACCCGGTCAAGCAGAACAGCCCAGAAGATATTCCGGGTTCTAATATCAAACCGCTTTTTAAGGAAATAAATTTTGTAGCCATCACCCCCTATGCCTCCCGGCAAGAATAGATTATAGAACATTCCCAGCAGATACAGTTTCAAATTAAATTTTTGTGAAAGTATTATATCTATGCTTTTGAAGTACCGATTGCATCGGAGGGCAGAAACCAATTTGGAAAGCATGAAAAATACCAGTGCAAGAATGACCAATCCGAATCGGGATTGCCGAAAAGTTTCCATCACTTGCTGCAAATCTATTTTACGAACCACAAAATAGATTGCAGCGATTGTAAGGATAAGTTTAAGGATAAGTTGAATCGTCTTCGGGATCTTAATGTTCACTGCTGGCAGTTCTTTTAATTCGGTATGGCTTCTTGTTTTGAGACTCATAGTAAGTTCTCATGATCATCTCCGAAATGATCCCGATAGTGATGATCTGTATCCCTCCTATGGTTAGCATGAATCCCAGCAACAGAAGAGGTTTTCCCCAAATATCATGGCCGAGGATCTTCAACACGAGAAAATACAGATCGATAATCACCCCGGCTCCGAAGGTGAGGATCCCAAGTGTACCGAACAGATGAATCGGACGGTCCTTATAGCGTTTGAAAAAAACCAGTAAGAGCAGGTCACTGATTACCTTGAAGGTCCTGCTCATGCCGTATTTTGACTTGCCATGAATCCTGGCGTGGTGTCGGACCGGAACCTGTATGTTGGAAGCACCCTGCATAACGGCAAGTACCGGAATGAAACGATGCAGTTCCCCGTACAGTTCGAGATTTTTGGCTATATCCTGCCGGAATACCCGGAGTGAACAACCGTAATCCCTGAGTTTTACCCCTGTGATAAGACGTATCCAAAAGTTGGCAATGCGGCTGGGTAATCTCCGCGAAATGGCTGCATCCTTCCGGCCGATTCTTTCACCCGACACCACATCGCAATCTTCTTCCTCCATGGTTTCAAGCATCATGGGAACATCTTCAGGATCATTTTGCAGGTCCCCGTCAAGGGTTACTATGAAATCTCCCGTCGCACTGTCAATCCCAGCCGAAAGGGCAGAGCTTTGTCCATAATTGGTGGCAAGGTCAAGACCAATGATAAAGTGGGAGGACTCTGCGGCTTCTTTAATCCGATCCCAGCTGTGATCTGTGCTACCATCATTTATCAGAAGGATCTCGAATAGGTAAGAGGTCTTTTCCATGACAGAGGCGATCTTCGAGCAAAGAATGGAGATATTACCTTGTTCATTGTAAACGGGAATAACAAAGGATACTTTTTCCATCAGTTAACGGGCTGGGCAACGGGCAAAATTAATTAATTTCAACCTAAAAACATGAATTTTATTTTTTAGTATATTTCCGTATGAAAAAAAGCACGATAGCCCTTCTTATTCTTATTTCGTTGACTATCCTGATTCTTATCCTAATATTCGGTCCTGTTCTCAAAAATCCCAACAGTTATGTCTTTTCCAATGATGGAGATGCCCTGAAAAGCTATTATAACTTTGCCTGGTACCTCAGGTATGATTCAGGCATCCGTCATGATGCAGTAAACTATCCCTATGGGGATCACCTGCAATACATGAATTCCCATCCGCTTTATATTCAGTTCATCAAATTTATTGACAGACATATTACATCGGTTGCAGAATTGGGAGTAGGCATTATCAACATGACCATGATAATATCCCTCCTGCTGGCAGCACCTTTCCTGTTTCTCATCCTGAGGCATTTCGCCATGCCTTCATGGTATGCCGTGATCATGTCCCTGGTTATTCTGTTTCTCTCACCCCAGCTGAACCGGATAGGTGGTCACTTTGAAATGGTCTATGCCTTTTTCATCCCGCTATACTGGTATTTATTGCTTCGATGGGATAAGGAGAGCAAGTCCTGGCTCTGGGGGACCCTCTTGATCCTCACTGCCCTGGTCGGAGGATTCACAAGCGCTTACTTTGTTGCTTTTTTCTTCGTCTTTTCCCTGGCTTATTTGATGGTACAGCTATGGATCAGCAGGAAAGACCTCCGTTCTTACTACAGGAAGGGATTATACCTGTTGGTAATCGCAGTTATACCAGTATTGATTGTCAAGGGACTCGTCTACCTGACGGATTGGGTGGACGACAGGCCTGACAATCCGTGGGGATTTTTTATCTTTCATTCTAATGTCTGGAGCATATTCCTGACGTACCATTCAGCGTTAAGGGAGCTTCTCGGAAGTAGTGTTGACATGAGTTTCGAGTGGGAGGGAAGAGCTTTTGTGGGTTTACCAGCCACCTTGCTCCTGTTGTCATTGGGCTATTTTCTAATCAACTCATTGATTTCCTGGAAGAAGCCTGATTTGCGGATCTTTTTACCCAACAAGCGCTTAAATGCATGGGTGATCTCAGCCATCCTGGTATTGCTTTTCTCTATGTGTATACCCTTTAAGTGGAAAGGCTTTCAATTCCTTGTCGATATAATCCCTTCTCTGAAGCAGTTTAGGTGCCTGGGACGTTTTTCCTGGATATTTTATTATGTGTTTACGGTATATTCAGCATATTTTTTCTATACCTTTTACCGGAGAATGAGACAAAAAGGCCTTGGATTTCTAGGCTCTCTTGTACTGTTCATCGTGATCGGTTTCTGGACTATTAATGCCTGGACAAATATTAAACGAAGTACTGGCGGCATTTTCAATGCTAATCTGGTACTGATGCATGGTGATGATGAATACCTGGAAAAATTCCAGCAGGCCGGGTTAGATCCGCAGCAGTTCCAGGCTATCTTTTTCCTTCCGTTTACCAATACCAGTGGAGATAAGCTGCTCCATCCCCGGGGTCACAACGCATTTGTTGAGGCCATGAAATGCAGTTATCATACGGGTCTGCCCCTTATCCAGAGTTTTTCTCCCAGGTTGCCCTTTCAACATGCATTAAGCAGTGTTCAGCTTCTTGCTGACTCCAGCATTCACAAGGTGAGGACAGACGATATGAACAATCAACCTGTCCTCCTCGTGATGACAAAGGAAGAACTGAAGGGACAGGAATCCCGGTTGAAAGAACTTGGGAAGATCTTTTATGAAGATGATAAGCTCTGCCTGGCCAGTCTTCCCGTTAACGAATTTAATAGGGGATATTACGACTGGGTCGTTCATGGCCTGTCTGTTGCTGACAGCCTTACGAGTAAGGGACGCCTTGCTTCAGATCATCCCGGCGTGTATTATGCGGATTTTGAAGAAAACCGTTCGCCTTATGCTTTCTCAGGTGGTGGGGCTCTTTACCAAAAAAAGGGACAACTGGAGATTTACAATGGAGAACTGTATGCAATGCTACCGGAAGAATCTGTCGAGATCTCATTCTGGCTTTATGTAGATCACCGTACTTTCAGTATGCCGGTGGCTGAGCTGCACTTATGGGACAAGCAAGATAAGCATAAGGGCAGTAGCAGGCTGGAGACACGCGATGTACATAATGTCTATGATAAATGGGTCAGGATCAGTTACTCTATTACACCTGAACCCGGAATACGTTACCAGCTATTGCTGAAAGGAAAGTTCATTACGGTGGATGATTTCCTCCTTCGTCCCCTAGACGCTAATGTGATGGTCCGCCGGGAAGGCAAGTTCGACCTTTTCAACAACTTCCCTATACCCCAATAGGATACATTAATTATTCAGGATGTTTTATCTGGATCGATATTTTTGATCCTGGATCTCTTTATATTAAATAAGACTTTATCATGGCGTAATTTTTACATAACTTGAACATTACTATGACAATGGACCTCCTTTTACAGTCTAATTTTGATTACAGGAAAATGTTAATTAAAATTTTGGAGGTACCTTAAAATGAAAACTTCAAGTGTAATCAAGTTATTTGCTATTCTGGGAATCCTGGTAATCGCAATTCCTGAACCAGTCCTGGCCCAGAAACCTGAAGAACAATTCCAAAAAGGTTTGATAAAAGAGGAGGGAGAAGGCGCCCTTCTGGAGGCCATCGACATATATAATGAAGTTGCTGAGGATGAATCCGCTAAGCGGTCATTGCAGGCAAAATCCCTGCTCCATGTAGGTCTTTGTTATGAAAAACTGGGGAAGCAGGAAGCAGAAAAAACCTACCGTAAAATCATCAACCAATTCCCGGACCAGACAGAAACCGTAAAAGTTGCCAGGGAAAAGTTATCTCTTCTGGCGCGCGTTGAAACTGCAGGCCGAGAAGAAAGCAGGGAACTTAATATCCGGAAGGTTTGGGAAGGTCCTCATGGAATGATTTAGATGGGAGAACCTTCACCGGATGGAAAGTATCTTTCATATCTTGACTGGGATACTGGTGATCTCGCCATCTTTGAAATTGCGAACGGAGAAAAACGCCGCCTGACAAATAAAGGATCATGGGAAGAGTCCTGTTGAATTTGCTGAATATTCCAGATGGTCCCCTGACGGCAGGCAAATAGTCTATGACCTGGTTTAATGAAAAATAATTTTATGAAATACATATCATCGGGATTGACGGATCCGGACCAAGAATGCTTTTTACAACAGCGAGGAAGTAAATTGGATACAGTGTATGCGATTGGTCCCCGGACGGAAAGCAAATTCTGGCCTGCTTTGAATATAATGACGAACAAACCAGGCTTGTACTTGATTACAGTTGCTGATGGATCCGTCAGGGTGCTGAAAACGATCTGATGGTTATTCAGCTCAAAATGTGTTTTTGCCACGGATGGAGAGTACATTGTATATGATCACCCACAAGAAGAAAAACAAAGGACTAGGATATTTCCATGCTATCAATAGATGGGAGCAGCCAGACAACCCCGGTCAAGCATCCTGCAGATGATTTCCTGATGGGATTGGCTCCCGGATGGGAAAAGTCATTCTGTTTTCCAGCGACCGGAACGGATCCCTGAGCTTTTATATCATTCAGGTTACCAACGGGAAGTCCATGGGAAATCCAATACTGGTGAAATCTGATATGGGATCTGTTGAACCATTGGGATTTACTCCGGATGGATCCTTCTATTACAGTAATTCACCGGCAATGGAATGATATTTATATGGCGGAACTGGATCCTGAACAGGAGAAATTCTTAGCCCCTCAAAATTAGCAACAAGATTTGAGGGCTATAATAAACAACCCGATTTCTCTCCGGACGGAAAACAGCTTGCATATATAACCGTGCAGAATCCCTGCATTAGCTGCCGAGGTGACTGGGGAGGAGATGTTCTGGTTATCAGATCTATTGAAACCGGACAGGAGCGCGAAATTATTCCAGGGCTTTATAGCATTGGATTTCCACCTGGTATCCTGACGGACAATCCATTATGGTCGTTGTAAGGAATGCAGAATAATCAATATGGATATTGCCAGATTGATGCTCAGACTGGCAAGGTTGAGACTGTGATTTCTATTGAAGAGAATTATCAGGGTTTTTGGACGTCATGGATGGTCCCCTGACGGAAGATCAATATTATCTATGGTCGTTGGGATCTTGACAATGGTCTTCATGAGATCATAGTGCAGCGAACTTACAAAGTGGTAAAGAAAAAGTACTTTATCAGTCTGAAAGACAAATTGCATTTATCACATGTCCCCTGATGGTCAGTGGTTAGCAATAATACTCCTGGTCATCGAGGATTCGGATCATCTCTAAGTGGTATTACCGGTTGAAGGAGGGGAAGTAAAAGAACTGTCCAGATTCGGGAGAGAAGACAATATATTAACCTGGGTGATTGCGGTTCTTGACATGGACCATTGATGGAAAGTATATTCGTTTGCATTAATGCGCGATGTGCAATGATAGAAGATCCGGATATGGGAATTGTGCAGGATTAATGCAGAAGGAGGGGAAATTGAGAAACTTGGTTTGACTGGAGAGACAAGAGATTTAGGAATCTGAATGTTCATCCTGACGGAAGCATATTTCCTACTCATCAAAATCTGAACTTCTGTCCCCGACAGTATGGGTAATGGAAAACTTTCTACCAACAGAAAAGATAGACAGTTGGGGTAGGGCAAAATGATTGTGATCAGCAGATAATGAGAAGCAAAAAAAAACCGGTTTTCAGACTTACAGTAATTTTCATTTCTGCTGTGATTGCATCGGGGAGCATCCTCTCGTATCTAAGTATAAATAACATTTCAAACCTCAAGGAATTAACTGAAAAAAGAGTGCTGGAGCAGCAGGAAAACCTGGCAGGTACTTATTTCAAAAAACATTCAAGATGAAATTAATGCGATAGCGGATAGATTTACTGAAACTATATTCAGAGATAATAAAGATCACATATGCTCGCATTAAAAGAATTTGACACACTTGATCTGATAAGCAATTCATTTTTTATCAACCGGAGATGGTGAATTTTTATGGCCATGGTTTGCTGAAAGTCTGGAGCATAATAGTAATAATAATATTCCTTCTGCAAGTTTTAAAAGGAATTATGCCCGGGCTGAGAGAGCAGAATTTATAGAACAGGACTTTAAAAAAGCCAGCCAAAGTTATCTTAACTCACTAAGGGAATCTTCCGATGCATTCGATTCCGTTAAAGCCTTAAATGCACTGGCACAGGCTGCGGTTAAAATGGATGATATGCCGAAGGCAATAACATATTATTCAACTATAACTTCCAAATACTTTTCGGTTTTAGATAGGTATGGATTTCCTTATATTTATTATGCCATCCCACAATTGATTAAAGATTTCCGGTCCCTCAAATAAGGAAAAGTATTTAAGGAAATTGAATTTTGCCTTTCGGTTATGGAGGCTGGAGACATTCCCATGAATCACAGTACAGGTAATATACTTTCCCAGGTTACAAACTGGGTGGATGAACAGGAGGTTAACAATGAAAAGTTAGGGGAAGTAAGTAATTTGATCCAGCATATCAAATCCCGGTTAGCATTCATTGACAGGAATTCGGATGTGATCAGGGAGAGCATTAGTTCGGGAACGAGAACAGAAATTCCACTTATCGGAGGCAGGTATACAGTCATTAACAGGTATGTCTCAGGATCCAGCGGAACTTATCCTGATCAACCTCAAGGCCGACTACCATTCCGGATTTACCATCTCCCTCGATCAACTCTGGATCAAGGTATCTGGGGAAAGGACTTATTGAAGATGCGGAATTCGCGTATGAGGTAGAACTAATCAATAAAGTAAATGGAGTTAATTCATCAGGAAACCGGTTGGCTACTATCGCAGAAATTTCTCCATACTTTCCAGGGCACCAGGTTCTTATAAAATTAAAAAATGAGGGATTAATTAACGAATTTGTCAAAAGGCGGAGCTGGATCTATGGGATAGCCCTGTTATTGTTGCTGGGAGGAATGATATTGGGTGTGCTTTTAATCTTAAGGGATATTTCAAGGGAAGAGCACCTGTCTCAACTAAGATCAGATTTTGTATCAAATGTAACCCATGAGTTAAAAACACCCCTCACTTCAGTACAATTATTCACCGAGTCCATCATCCTTGATCGCATAAATTCTGAGACTGATAAAAAGGAGTATTTAAGGATTATCCTGAAGGAAACAGAAAGTTTGAAAAGATTGATCAATAATATCCTGGAATTCTCCAAAAAGGAACGAGGGAAAACAGAGTATAAGTTTGAGGAGGTAAATGTTACATCGTTAATAAATACAGCAATCAATGACATGGATTACTGGGTGATAGAGAAGGGATTTACCCTCCAAACGCAGGTGGAACATAATGTCACAGCGACAGCAGACCCCGATGCACTTAAACAGGCATTCATTAACGTGCTAAGCAATGCGATAAAATTTTCGAGAAACAGGAAGGAGATTTTAGTAGGATTAAGAAAAGATGACAAAACAGTTATGATTGAGGTGGAAGACAAAGGAATAGGGATCTCTGAAGATCAGCAGGGCCTCATTTTTGAATCGTTTTACAGGATAGGACAAAAAGATGCAGAAGATATAAGTGGTACCGGACTTGGACTAACAGTGGTAAAAGAAATTGTAGAAGCACATCATGGGAAGATCCTTGTTGAGAGCAAATTGAATGAAGGCAGTAAGTTTTCAATCATATTAAATTCAAAGGAAGAAAAAACTTAATAATGGTCATATTAATCATTGAGGATGATGTAAGTATTTTACGTGGACTGAAAGATAACCTGATCTTTGAAGGATACCAGGTTCACACATCCACGGACGGACAGGAAGGGTTAAAGCTTGCCCTAAATATGCATTTTGATATGTTGCTGTTGGACATCATGCTGCCGGGATTGAACGGTTATGAAATCTGCCGCAGGTTGAAAAGGAAAAGCCTCAATTACCGGTCATCATGATCACAGCCCGGGGATCGGAGATGGATACAGTTGCCGGGTTAGATGTAGGTGCGGACGATTATATTTCAAAGCCATTCAGCATACCTGAATTACTGGCCCGGGTAAGGGCGGTCCTCAGAAGATCATCTGCAGAGGAGCAGGAAATAGAAACATATTCATTTGGGAATGTATCATTGGATTTTAAAAAATTCCGGGCAACTGTAAACAATGAACAGACAGAACTCTCCAGTAAGGAGTTTGCCATCATGAAATATTTGATCGAACATGAACAGGAGGTCATTCACCGTAATGACCTGCTGGAAAAAGTATGGGGATTCGAAGTCACACCAACCACCCGTACTGTGGATAATTATATCCTCGAACTTCGTAAAAAACTGGAAATCGATCCATCAAATCCAAAGCATATTATCACCATAAGAGGTGCAGGTTACAAGTTTATGCCCGAATAAATTGCGTATTGATACAGGGATTAAATCTTAATGAATTTTCCTGTAAATATCTTACCATCCTCGGTCCTAAGAATGTAATAAAAGATTCCAGGCTCCATATTGGAGGTCTTAAAAGGAACTGTGGACAGACCTTTTGAGTTAATTGATCCGATTAAATGGCCGGAGACATTATAGACTTTGATATTAATGACATCCTTCAGACTATCAGTAAGCAAAAAATTCACAGAATCATCTGCAGGATTAGGAAATACTACTGGTTTTTCTTCTTCGGGCAGGGTCTCTGTGAGTCCAGTGACATTACCCTGTGTCAATTCCCTGAGGATCAAAGAAACCCACTTGGTGTACATCAGGTTGGAAGGATGTAATCCATCTGCAGCAACAAGACTGGGATTGGCGAGCCCTTCTCTGGAGATAGGGGTGATATCTATGTAGGTAATGTCGTTGGATTGTGTGATGGATTTGTTCATACTGTTGAATGCATCGATCTCCTTGGTTATGGAATTTGAACCATTTCCAAATGGAGTATAGGCATAATCCGGTATGGAGACTACAAAAACTGCATTTTTGTTTCCCTGTGCTAGTTCTATAGCCATTAAAAGCAATTCCTCAAAACTGGATTTATACCAATCTAAATCATAACCCTGATACTGGTCATTTACGCCAATTAACAATGAAACCAGGTTATAATCTTTTGGTGGATTCTTGGCAAGAATTGCATCAAGGAGATCTTCAGTTGTCCATCCGGTACTTGCGATTATTGTCAGCTTTTCTGTGTCAAATCCGCTGGCATCTATTGAATCGTACAATTGTTGTGGCCATCTATCTGCCACCTGAACCTGCTCACCAATCGTATAGGAATCACCTAGTGCAAGAAATCTGACTGGCTCTCTCAATATCAGATCCTGAGCATTATTGATGGCTGGAAATAGGATAATAATAATGGCAAAAAGCCATGCAATGGGATTTGGCATATTATTTTAATATAACTTCTTCTTGTCTTTGAAAACAAGCAAGAAAAGTAAATGTTCAACATCATTTAAGAATTACAACTTTGAATTAATCAAAGTGTCCCTTATTTTTAAGCTAGTAAAAATCCTGATTTTACTGCAGTCAATCAGCAATTTAATAATGGTAATAATTCATCATGAGATCAAATGAGAGGAAAGGTCCCAGGATCAAAGAATTAAGAGTAATTCCCCTGGCAGTAACGGATCCGCCATTATTGAATTCCGTCGGGGTACATGCCCCTTATGCACTGCGAACGGTCATAGAGCTTATCACCGATGACAATATTTCCGGGCATAAGTGAAATCCCCGGGAATATCGAGATCAATGCATTATTGGAGAAATCCAGGGAGGTGATCCTTGGTGCTGATCCTTTTCAGCTAAACAAGATTCGTGCAGATATTTTTGCTCGATATGGTGCCGGTGAAATTGACAACCGGGGCGATAATCCCTGGGATAGCAGGAAACTGGTCCATGTCTACAGTGCCATTGAAGTGGCTTGTCTGGATATCCAGGGAAAGATATGTGGCCGTCCGGTGGTGGATCTGCTGGGCGGGAAGTGTAGAGAGAGTGTACCGTTTAGCGCATACCTGTTCTATAAATTTAAAGGAGCCGGTGGCCCACTTGCATATGAAATTGATCCGGATGCGACAGGCTGGGATGCAGCCAGGCAGGCAGCAGCCCTGAACCCGGAAGAAATTGTTGTCCAGGCCAGGGCCATGATTAAAGAATTTGGATTTAAGTCCATCAAGCTCAAAGGTGGCGTATTCCCACCAGCAGAGGAAGTCAGGCAATGATCCGCCTCAGGGAAAGTTTTGGACCCGATGTCCCTTTAAGGTTTGATCCCAACGGGGTATGGACAGTAGACACGGCTATTAAATATGGCAAACAAATGGAGGATATCCTGGAATACCTGGAAGATCCTACCAGGGGACAGGAAGGCATGGCCGAAGTGCGAAGGTCCCTGGATCTGCCACTTGCAACCAATATGTGTACGACATCTTTTGAAGAAATCCCGGAAGGTGTTCGCCTGTGGTCTGAAGATATTATCCTCAGTGACCATCATTTCTGGGGCGGACTGCGGGAATCGGTAAACCTTGGTAAAGTTTGCCAGACCTTCGGGAAAGGGCTTTCCATGCACTCCAACAGCCACCTGGGCATTTCCCTCATTGCCATGGTCCACATGGCGGCTGCCATTCCAAATTTAACCTATGACCTGGACACACATTATCCCTGGCAATCGGATGAGGTCATTGTCGGTGGAAGAATAAAATTTGACGAAGGACAAATAGCCGTTCCACGGGAACCCGGACTTGGAATAGAACTGGATTATGAGCATGTTGGAAAAGTTACATAATGATTTTAAAAACTGTAATATCACTCACAGGGATGATACAGCTGAGATGAAAAAAATTGACCCGGACTGGGAGTTTAAGGCTGTTCGCTGGTAATTATACCCACAGAAGAATTTAAATGACAGGACCTCACCATTCATAAACCCATTGTTAACCATGGATCCCATTATTTTGATCTTCATTGGCCTGGCAGTTATTATTGGTTCCATACTGATACTAAAGTTGCATCCCGTCCTGGCATTATTATTTGGCGCCATCATTGTTGGTATACTTACCACCGGGGATCATTTAATCCAGTATGCCCAATCAAAAGGAATGTCCGATGCAGAAATGGCAGCTCTCATTGACCAGCCTGTGGGAAAAAGGATTGCCACCGCATTTGGAAATACAGCAGCCAAAATCGGCATTTTAATTGCCATGGCTGCTATCATCGGCACCTGTTTATTGCGAAGCGGAGCGGCAGACAGGATCGTGAGGGCAGCACTGAATTTGTTCGGTGAAAAAAGAGCTCCTGCGGCATTCTTATCAAGTGGTTTTACCCTGGCCATACCGGTCTTCTCCGATACGGTTTTCTATTTGTTGTTGCCTTTGGCCAAGGCCATGAGGCTCAGAACCGGGAAGAATTATCTGTTTTATCTGATTACCATTATTGCCGGGACTGCCATGGCACATTCCCTGGTTCCACCAACTCCGGGTCCCCTCTTTGTTGCAGCAGAAATGGGAGTAGATATCGGTGTGATGATGATAGGAGGCCTGGTCGTAGGTGCTTTTACCGTAACCGTAGGGTACCTTTATGCTGCATGGGCGAACAGGAAATGGACCATACCCCTGAGGGATACCAGTGACGTTTCAATATCAGAACTGGAGGAATTGATGGAAAAAGAGGATAGACAATTGCCCTCGCTCTGGCTTTCCCTGATGCCAATCCTACTGCCTGTTATCCTGATTTCAGGGAATACCATTACCCGGGCAATCAATGCGGAAGGTTTCTGGTTTTCATCTTTCTCCTTTATCGGAGATCCTAATATTGCCCTGACCCTGGCTGCCATTGTTGCCCTGGGCACACTTGCGTGGAAGGAGAGAGACAAGAAAAAGCTGAAGGGCTATGTGGTGGAGTCCCTTAAAAGTGGAGGGTTGATCATCCTGATTACTTCAATGGGTGGGGCATTGGGAGGTATCCTGCAACAGACTGGGATTGGAGTCCGGGTGCAGGAACTGGCCAGTGAGTACCATATTGCTATTTTGCCGCTGGCTTTCCTTGTAACGGCTGTCATCAGAGCGGCCCAGGGCTCCGCAACCGTTGCCATGATCACTTCAGTTGGCATTTTAGGGGGACTGGCAACCATGGGGGAACTGGCATTTCATCCTGTATACCTGGCCCTGATCATAGGATGTGGATCCAAACCCTTCCAATGGATGAATGACAGTGGCTTCTGGGTAGTATGCACGATGAGTGGGATGACCGAAGGTGAAACCCTGAAGACCACATCAGCCGTTATGAGCATTATGGGATTTGTCGGGTTGTTTGTCGTTATGATACTTGCTAAAATATTTCCTTTGATATGAAAAATTTAAAAGAAAAATTATCTGCCGGAGAGGCAGTTCACGGATGCTGGCTTAACAGCGGTTCAGCAATTAACGCAGAAATCGTAGGCAAAGCTGGTTTTGATTGGGTCCTTCTCGATCTTGAACATGGAATAGGTACAGAGAATAACCTGATTAACCAGCTTCAGGCTTTGAATGCAAGCACCGCAGTCAAGATAGTTCGTGTAGAGGCGCTTGTCCGGCAACGGGTAAGCCGGGTGCTTGAACTTGGGGCAGAAGCGATATTGTTTCCCCAGATTCAAAACTCACAGGAAGCTCAACAGGCCATATCATTCATGAGATATCCCCCGGATGGGGTACGCGGGATGGCCAATATGATCAGGGCTACTGATTTTGGACAGAGTTTTGAGGAATATTATTCGGGATATAAGGACAATGTGCTTGGAGTCATCCAGATAGAAACCCTTGAAAGCCTGAATCACCTGGATGAGATTGCCAATATTGACGGGGTGGATGTATTGTTTGTGGGGCCGGCGGATATGTCACTGGCACTGGGAGTCTTTCGACAATTTGATCATCCCAGGTATATTGAAGTACTTGAAAAGGTCAGGGATGCGGCCAGCAAAGCAGGGAAGGCTACCGGTACATTATTGCGTCACGTTGGGGAATATGAAAAATATTATAAACTTGGCTACAGGATGATTGGCTGTGGTGCAGACTCAGTTTTCGTACTTCAGGGAGCAATGGCTATGGCGAAGGAACTGAGTGACCGGAACGCTAATAGTCAAATAATAGTCAGATGATCATTCATATTTCAATGTTTCTGCTGGGTTGGTGACAGCTGCGCTGTATGCCTGCCAGGCAGTGGTCGTTAAAGCAACGGCCAGGGCCAGTAATCCGGCTACTGGAAATACCCACAATGAGATATCCGTATGGTAAGAAAAGTTCTCCAGCCAGTTTTTCAATGCCCACCAGGCCACTGGCCAGGCAATAATATTTGCCAGCAGGACAAGCAGGGAGAAATTTGTTGTCAACAATATGAGGATATTCCCTATACTTGCTCCCATAACCTTCCTGATACCTATTTCTCTAATTCGCTGTTGTCCCATAAATGCTGACAATCCGAATAATCCCAGGCAGGATATAAAAATGGCAAGGAGGGCAAAATAATTAAACAATACACCCATGTTTTGTTCCCTTCCATAATTCCTCTCAAGTTCCTGATCAAGAAAATGAACCTCAAAAGGATAATCCGGAATATACTGTTTCCATTGTCTTTCGATATGTGACATGGCCTCTGACGTATTGTTTCCTGATAAACGAATGATGATGTAACGGTAATACTGGCCGACCCTCAACACCATCGGTTCAACTTTAGTATGAACAGATTTATAATTGAAATCTTTAATAACTCCTATGATCTCTCCCCTTCTGCCTGCCCACTCATACCACTTTCCTACCGGATCTGTGATGCCAAAAACCTTAACGGCTGCTTCATTAAGAATGTAATTACTGCTATCCGTAGACATGGTGAAATTTTTTCCCTCAGCCATGTTTATTTTCATGGTTGGGATAAAATCAAAATCGACGGTATAAAAATGTGCCAGTATCTGCTCGTCATTTTCCTTTCCCTCCCATGAATTTCCTCCCCAAAGGTGAATTGTATTGGTAGGAATATCAGATGCGAAAGTCAGGTTGGAGATTCCAGCATAATTCTTCAATTCCTTGGCAAACACATCCAGGTCATTAAAATCTCCTCTCGTAGGAAGGTAGACCAGGTGATCTTTTTCATAACCAAGGTTCAGGTTCCTGATAAAAGTAAGCTGATCATGAACAACGAGAGTTCCTATAATCAATCCGATAGAAATAGAGAATTGCAGTACCACCAGTACCTTTCTTATCCCTGAACCTCCGGTGTTGGTGCCATATCTTCCTTTAAAAATATTCAGGGGATTGAAGGAAGATAAAAGGAAGGCTGGATAGAGACCGGCTAAAATTCCTGTTAACAGGGTGATTAATAAAAATATACCCCAGGTACCCAATTTATCTGCCAGGTTCAGGCTCAGATCCTTTTCGGTGAAAGCATTGAAAAATGGCAATAGTAAAGACATGAATATCAATGCAATAATAAAGGAAACAAAGGCGAAGAAGAGGGATTCGCCAAGGAATTGTATAATAAGTTTCCTTTTGGAGGCACCTGAAACTTTCCTGACTCCAGTTTCCAATCCTCTTGAGGTGGCCCTCGCTGTACTGAGCATCATGAAATTCAGACAGGCTATCAGCAGGATGAAGATGGCAATAACTGAAAAAACATAAACTTCCTGACTGATCTCTGTAGAGCTGTCATTATAGTCAATATCGAATTCGGATTTCAGATGGACATCTTCTAATGCCTGGAGTGAAAAGATAGCCTCGACATTACTGTTAGTCCTGATCTTTTCCAGTGTTTCATTAATTTTCTCTGTAAGAGATCCTGGATCTGTGCCTGGCTGCAGCCTGACATAATTATTGAAATAAAAGTGGCCCCAGCCCATATCTGTTCCAAAACACTGAATATACCGATAGGTATCAGGATGTCAAATTTCAGGTGTGTGTTGGTTGGATGATCTTCTATGACGCCGGTCACCATTCCTGTCCACATATTATTGTTAAGGCTCAACGTTTTCCCGATAGGATTTTCATCTGCAAAGAATTTGTCTGAAATACTTTTTGTCAGGATGATGAAATTCCTTCCCCTTGGCGCTGTGGCAGGATCTCCGGCCAGGAATTTATAGGAAAAGAGATCAAAGAAGGAAGAATCAACACAGACAATCCCTTCCTCATAGTATTTATGTTCAGAGGATGCGTCAACTTCCGGAGCATACTCTACCAGGTACTTTCCTGAAAGCGGCCTCAATAAAACATGATCGAGTATTTCAGGGATCTCATTTTCGAGATATTCTCCGGTTGGAGCGGGAGTAACAGTAGCACGAAAAACGCCTTCCGGTCGCGGAGTCTCAACAGTAACCCGGCAAATATCATCAGCATACTGATGAAAAGAATCAAAACTCAACTCATCCTGAACCCAGAGGAATATCAGATAGGAGATGGTCAGGCCAATAGACAGGCCCAAAATGTTGATGCCTGAAAATATTTTATTCCTGACTATTATACGCAGGATTAGAGAGAGATAGCTTTTAAACATTGATGAAAGTTAATACAAAAGCTCCATTATTCAATCAATTAAATTTTAGATTTCCCAAGGCCATGGAACTATTATCCCAGTAAAAGATCTGCACCTTTGAATATCCTTGTCACTCCATTCACACTTTGGGGACTTGATTTTTTCATCTTATTATACCAGGTACCGAGAGCTACCCAACTCTGATGGTGTTTCAAAGACAAATCCGTTAAGGTTTTCTTCGATATCACATGCATTATTTTATAAAACAAAATTACTGTCCCCATGAATTACGATCAAGATTTCGGTAATTAATTGCTTCGGCCATATGGTAGACTTTTATTGTTTCGGAACCTTCAAGGTCAGCAATGGTGCGGGATAATTTAAGGATGCGGTTGTAGGCCCGTGATGAGAGATCAAGTTTTTCCATGGCATTCTTCAGCAGGCTCATCCCTGCCTTCTCTGGTTTACAGACCTGGTGTAAGAGCTTTGGGGGGATCTGTGCATTGCAATAAATACCCGGGTATGTTTCAAACCTGTACTGCTGTAAATTTCTTGCTGAAATAACCCTCTCCCGCATGGATTTGCTGGTTTCACCAGCGTGTAGCTCAGACAGCTTTGTGAAAGGAACTGGTAACACTTCAACTTGGATATCAATCCGGTCAAGCAGGGGGCCTGATATCCGGGAAAGATATTTCGGGACAGCCCCCGGCGGGCATTCACAATCCCGTGATGGGTGGTTGTAATATCCACAGGGACAAGGATTCATAGAGGCTACCAACATGAAACTGGCAGGGTAATCAATACTGAATTTTGCCCTGGATATGGTCATCGTCCTGCCTTCCATGGGTTGCCTGAGGACCTCCAGTACGTTGCGGCGGAATTCTGGTAATTCGTCCAAAAATAGAACCCCATTATGAGCCAGCGATATTTCTCCGGGCTGGGGATAGGAACCTCCCCCCACAAGCGCTGTGTCAGAGATGGTATGATGGGGATCCCTGAAAGGCCTGCGGATGATCAGTGGTTCTTTCCGGTCCAGTTTACCTGCCACAGAATGGATCATGGTTGTATCCAGGGCTTCATCCAGGGATAAAGGTGGTAGTATGGTCGGCAGACGACGGGCTAACATTGTTTTTCCGGCACCCGGTGGACCTATCATGAGGAGATTATGCGATCCAGCAGCGGCAATTTCCAGTGCTCGCTTAACCCTTAACTGACCCTTGACCTCGGCAAAATCATAACCGTTGTGATCCATGTGCTGTTGGAATATCTTTTCCATGTCTATCCTGACTTGCCTGGCATGATACTGGCCCTCCAGGAAAGAAACCACCTGCCGGATGTTGTCCATGCCATAAACCTCGACTCCTGAAATCACCCCGGCCTCATTTGCATTCTGTTTTGGCAGGATTATCCCTTTGAAACCATCTTCTTTAGCATTCATGGCCATTGGAAGGGCACCCTTTACCCTCTGCAGGTTCCCATCCAGGGATAATTCACCCATCATAATATACTGGTTCAGTTTATTCCTTGGCAACCTGCCGGACGCGGCCAGGATACCCATGGCCAGTGGCAGGTCATAGGCTGAGCCTTCCTTACGGATATCCGCCGGTGCCATGTTAATCACCGTTCTTTTTTTTAGGATTTCAAGGCCATTGGTTTTTAAGGCAGATTCAATCCTGTGCTGGCTTTCCTTTACCGCAGAATCCGGAAGTCCGACCATAAAGAAATTAATGCCCGGGGAAATATCCACCTCTACGGTTACTGTTCTCGCATGAATGCCGTGTAAGGAGGATGCATAGGTTTTAACAAGCATAATGAATTTTTAATTCTTTATGCCTGAAAGATCCAAATCTCGCGAATCTTGCATGGATTATATCAATGCTCAGTCAGCACAGCCTCGGTAATCCTGCCTGTGCTTTTCATTTCGGCAACTTTGTATTAGACTGAAATTTCAGTATATTATTGGGTTCTATATTCATTGTATAGTATATCTCCTGGTTCTGATTGAATTTGTTTCACTAATCACAAGGACAAGTTTTATGATGAAGTTTTCATTTGAAATAGGATTGATTCTTTCCTCACTTTTGTTTTATGCCGATTTTGACAGCTCATTTGATGCTGTATTAAGTGAGGGATTTGGAAAGGCGCTTATTGAAGTGGATAAATATGAACCCTTTATTACCTCTGGGAAGGGAGGTAAGTTCGGAGAGGCTGCAGCGTTTATTTACGAAGACAAACTCGAAACGATCTGGACGAAGGACGTATTGCGTTACCCCGCAAAAGGGAATTTCCCATATGTTCATGGGGGGGCTTTTGATGGTACCATAGGAATGTGGCTTCGGGTTGACATGGAGAGTCTCATGGATCGTTCACTTATCTGGCTCGATCCGGTTCATCTGCTTGGGGAAGGTGAACGAAATAAGGGCAAGATCTGGATGGATTTAGTCACCAGCGAACTTCCGGATACCCCTATTTTCCGGTTTGGTGCAACAGCTGACCGAAATACAGACGGGAAACAAAACAGCCTTAATGAAGACCATGTCATTATCATTCCACATATAGATTTCAGCGGAGAGAGCTGGCATCATGTTGTCGGCACATGGAAAAACATGAACAGTACCGGAAAAACAGGCGTCTTGCATTTGTATTTTGATGGTTTACTGGTAGGCGAAATCAAGGATTTCAATCACGCATTTGACTGGCAGATTGACGATTGGGAAATCCGCATCGGACTCGGATTCAAAGGGAAGATAGACGATTTTTTCATTCTCAACAGTTTCCTATCCGAAGAAGTAATTGCGGAGATTTACCAGTCAGATAAATCTCTTGGAGAATTGATAAGCTTATCAAATGAATAAATATATTGTACTTTTGCGGTTTTTAATTTTCTATAAATAACCATATTACATGCTCCATGAAGAAATTTAGTTTTTATCTATTGGGAATCATACTGGTATTGCTGGTCTCTTGTATGTCAAGTAGTGAGAAAACCAGTTTTTCCATCGATTTTGAGAAATACACCCTTGAAAACGGACTGGATGTGATCTTGCATACTGATCACTCTGATCCCATCGTCTCTGTTGCTATCCAGTACCATGTGGGATCCAACAGGGAAAAACCAGGAAGGACAGGTTTTGCCCATCTCTTTGAACATATGATGTTCCAGCAATCGGAGAACGTAGGTCAGGATCAGTTCTTTAAAAAGATCCAGGCTGCTGGCGGAACACTGAACGGGGGTACTAATTCGGATGGTACTATTTATTTTGAAATTGTTACCAAAAAATGCCTTGGAACTCGCACTCTGGCTGGAGTCAGATCGAATGGGCTATCTCATCAATACAGTCACACAATCGGCATTCACAAACCAGCAGAATGTGGTTCAGAATGAAAAGCGCCAGATGGTTGATAACCGGCCGTACGGACATAATTCTTATGTTATTGCAAAGAAACTTTATCCGGAAGATCATCCTTACAACTGGCAGGTTATAGGGGAAATGGAAGATCTTTTTAATGCCACGGTTGAAGATGTAAAAGAGTTTCATTCAAAGTATTATGGTCCCAACAATGCAACCCTTGTGGTGGCAGGTGACATTGATATGGAAGAGGCCCGGGAGCTTGTAAACAAATACTTCGGATGAAATCCCCAGCGGAAACTCGATTGAAGACATGGCACCCATGCCAGTTACCCTTGAGGAGACGAGTAAATTATACCATGAAGATAATTTTGCAAAAACTCCCCAGTTAACCATGGTATGGCCCACCGTTGAACAATACACAAAGGATGCATATGCTTTGGATTTTTTGTCAGAAATTCTTTCCAGCGGTAAAAAGGCACCCATGTACAGGGTGCTTGTCAAAGATAAAAAACTTACTTCCAGGGCATCAGCCTACAACCGTGCCCAGGAACTGGCCGGAAGTTTCAGGATTACCATCAATGCCAATGCAGGAATCAGCCTGGCAGAAGTGGAGGATGCGATTTTCGAATCACTTCAGTTTTTGAAGAGGAAGGGATCACAGAAAAAGACCTGGAAAGGATTAAAGCGGGACTGGAAACTCAGTTTTATAACAGCATAAGTTCAATCTTTATGAAGGGATACCAGATGGCAAGATACAACGAATATGCTGGCTCGCCCTCCTTTATTGAGCAGGATATTGCCAATATCCAGGCTGTCACCATTGCAGATATTCACCGTGTCTACGAAACCTATATCAAGGATAAACCTTATGTGGCTACCAGTTTTGTACCGAAAGGATCCCTTGACCTGGTTGCTGCAAATTCTGTGAAGGCAGATGTGAAGGAAGAGAGTATTGCAGATGCTACTGAAGTAGCCCAGGATATATCGGAGAAGTGGAAGAAGAAATTGAAAAGACACCCTCTTCATTTGACCGCTCGAGTGGAGCCTGTATCGGGTCCCGATCCGGTGGTTGTTCCGCCGGAGGTATGGACGGATGAATTGGCCAACGGGATTCAGATTTATGGGATTGCATTATGATGAACTTCCCCTGGTGAATTATTCCCTGGTGATCAAGGGTGGACATCTGCTTGATAAACCAGAGCTTTCCGGTACAGCTTATATGGTGGCCGCACTGATGACGGAAGGAACTAGCCAATAAAACCCCGGAAGAACTAGAAGAGGCCATTGAAATGCTGGGTGCCAATATCTGTGTCAGAGCCAGTGAGCAATCCATCACCATTAATGTGAATACGCTGGCCAGGAATTTTGAAAGCACCATTGCCCTGGTGGAGGAGATCCTTTTTGAACCCAGGTGGGATGAAGAACAATTTGAACTGGCAAAAAGCAGGATAATCAATACCCATAAACGCAACAGGCCAATCCTATCCTTCCTGGCACGTAATGCATTCAATAACCTGCTTTTCGGAGAGGAAAGCATCCTGGCCATTCCTGTCAACGGAACCATAGAATCCATTGAAGCCATACCATGGAGGACCTGAAGGATTATTACGCTAGCTAATTTCAGTCCCGCATTGGCTTCCTTTCATGTTGTTGGGTAATATTCCAGCTAACGAAGTGCAAAGAAGCCTGGCCGGCATTGAAAGCAGGTGGGAATCCAAAGAGGTGCTTTGCCTGAATTCGAGATTCCTTCAAATCCGTGAAACTCCCGAGATCTATTTTGTGGATGTTCCCGGGGCCAAGCAATCGGTTATCCAGGATTGGTAACCTGGCACTTACCAGGACACATCAGGATTATGATGGCGCAGAGGTGATGAATTACAAATTGGGAGGATCATTCAGTGGATCTCTTAATCTGATCCTTCGTGAAGAAAAGGGATTTACCTATGGAGCACGTTCTGGATTCTAGCGGAAACAACCTCTATCGGGACCTTTAAGCCAGCTCAAGCGTCCGTTCCAATGCCACCCTTGAATCCATGGAGATCTTCATTGAAGAGATGACCAAGTACCGTGATGGAATCAGCGAGGAGGATCTGGACTTCACCAAGAACGCTCTTCTTAAATCCAACGCCCGTGAGTTCGAAACCCTTCGTGCCCTGCAGGGTATGCTAGAAACGATCAGTATGTATGATCTGCCATTTGATTTTATCTCCAGGCAACAGGAAGTAACCAGTTCAATGACACTGGAAATGCATAGCAGCCTTGCCAGTAAATATATTAATCCTGACAATATGTACTACGTGGTTGTGGGTGATGCAGCTTCCCAGCTGGAACCACTTAAAGCTCTTGGGCTAGGAACTCCGGAACTTATTAAGTAAATAGTTTACAAAAATATTACACTGCGAAACCCTGCCTCAAACACCGGATTGTTCCGGGCGGTTTTAATTGAATGCCAGGATACGGTCAGAATGAGACAAATTATAACTTGTATCAAAATGTGTTAATTTTACTGGATGATGAGATACATATATCTCAGGTTTCTGATACTGGTCCTGTGTTTGCCACTGGTAGGACAAGCCGTTGCTCAGATATCGATGGGAGGAGAACCATGGTCCGCTGTTAATCAGCTCAAGTCAGCCACAGATCTGCCATTGATTGACCAGTCTTTCTCCAAAGATATTAATACGATGGTAAATCCTGAACTGCTTGCACAGCAGGTACCCTATTCGGTTGCCAATAATCACCCTTCTGGCAAACTTGCAATACAGCCTCTCCCCGGAGACGAAATTTTCCTTGAATATTTTGAGCCATTTAGTGTAGCTTTCTCTCCAGCTTTGAGAATCAGTAATGTAGGGCATAATTTTCGAAGTAATATCCTAAATGATGCTTCAGGGTTTGGGGATTCCGAACGATGCAACAAGGATATCAATTGCAGCCAGGCAGAAGATTGGCAGACGGATAAAAGAGCTGTTTGCAAGATCCTGTACAAAAAAAGCAATGGTAATTGGTATATTTGTTCAGGTGCACTTATCAACAATACAAGGAACGATGGTTCTCCCTTTTTTCTGACCGCTAATCATTGTGTTTCATCCTCCGCAGAAGCCGAATCTATGATTCTGTATTTTAATTATGAAAGTCCCACATGCAACGGTCCCGACGGAGACGAGACCCAGACTGTTTCGGGTACGAGTAGCCTGGCTACCACTTATCGTCTTGATTTCAGCCTGGTGGAACTCAGCGAGGAACCGCCAGATTCTTATCAGCCTTATTATGCTGGACATGATCCCCTGGTCAGTACGGTGACTCAGGAGATGATTGAACCTCTGGATTTCGAGATCTACCCAAACCCCGCAAGGGATAGGGTTGACATCTGTCCAGGTAATCTTAATATCAAACATTACTCAGTTGAGGTGCTTGAGCTATCGGGAAAAGTATTGTATCAAAGAGTCATTAAAAATGAAGGGAAAGAAGTTTCCATCCCCTTAAATTCAAGTTGGAATGGACTCTATCTTTTCAGGCTGATCCATGAGAATGTGTTTCTAACGAAAAAACTAATTATACATTAGGAGGATATATGAATAGCCTCAGACAAAGAATCCACCATTTTATCTTTGAATCTGATACCCCGTCTGCAAAGGGATTTGATATTACCCTGATCATTGTTATCCTGGTCAGTGTTGCATCTGTAATTCTTGAAAGTATTCCTTCCTTTAATGCCCGATTCGGCGGACCACTTCATCAGACGGAATGGATTATAACGATCATTTTTACAATGGAATACATTGCCAGGATCTGGTCCCATCCAAAACCGCTGAAATATATATTCAGTTTTTATGGGATCATTGACTTTCTGGCCATTATCCCGACCTACCTGGACCTGATCTTCGCAGGAGCAATGACGCCTGGCAGTTATACGTGGACTCCGCCTGCTCCGTATATTCAGAATATTAAAGATCACCCGGTACTCCAGGGAGGGAAGAATTATTGTTGAGGCATTGAAGGCAAGCAGGGTGAAGATCCTGGTATTTTTATTTGCCGTCGTAATGGTTGTACTGATCATCGGTACTTTAATGTACCTTATTGAAGGAAAGGATAGCGGTTTTACCAGTATCCCTGCTGGGATATACTGGGCAATTGTCACCCTGACAACTGTAGGGTTCGGAGATATAACCCCGGTAACAACACTTGGGGAAGTTCATTGCCAGTTTTGTCATGATCCTGGGTTATGGTGTCCTTGCCGTACCTACAGGGATCGTTACATTTGAAATTGCCACTTCAATTAAGCATGTTCGTGAAAGTAGGGTCTGTGATCATTGTGGCCATGCAGTACATGATGTGGATGCCAATTATTGCAAATCCTGCGGGGAGAAACTATAGCCTCCTATGAATATCAGAATCAGCAGTAATCACATTTTCTTAATATTCATCATTCTTGCTGGTACCCTATTAAGGATCTGGCATCTTATGGAGATCCCCCTTACCCATGATGAGTTCAGCGTGGTTTTTCGGACCGGATATGATTCTTTTACAGATCTGATTAAGCAGGGTGTCATGGTTGATGTACATCCTGCAGGCGTTCAGGTTTTTGTAAATTATTGGGTCGCTCTTGTCGGAGACAGTGCAATGGCTGTGAAGCTCCCTTTCATCCTTTTTGGGATATTTTCAATCCTGATGGTTTATAAACTTGGGGAGGAGTGGTTTAATCCCAGCGTGGGACTCATCACCGCAGTTTTTATCGCCTGCCTTGAATACACAGTGATGTACAGCCAGATTGCCAGGCCCTATATGAGTGGGATGTTTTTCAGCCTGTTAATGGTATATGGATGGCAGCGATACCTTGTTCAGGCCCGGAAAATCTCCCATAGCCTGGCTCACATTGTATGTTCTGGCAAGCGCAGTCTGTGCCTATAACCATTATTTCTCACTGATGTTTGCGGCCCTGGTGGGTGTAACCGGACTCTTCTTTATTACCCGTCGCAGGCTTATGTCTTATGCACTGGCTGGCCTTGGGATTTTTGCACTTTACATCCCGCACCTGCCTATTTTCTTCCACCAGTTCAGTGAAAAAGGTGTAGAAGGTTGGCTTGGTAAACCAGGCAATGATTTTATCATAGACTATATAGGCTATATTTTTCACTTTTCTCCACTGGTTTATGCCATGGTGGCCGTCATTAATATCGCAGGGATTTGGTTGCAAAGGGGGCCTGGATTGCACAGAAGTAAATTCTTTTATATTTCGCTGACCTGGTTCATCCTGCCAATACTCATTGGTTTTTTCTACTCCAGGTATGTCAATGCTGTGCTTCAGTATTCAGGCCTGATTTTTACTTTTCCGTTTTTCCTGTTCCTTGTATTTGGGAACCTGCCTGATTTTCAAAAACCGGTCAAGTACCTGGCAGTCCCGCTCATCTCACTGATCCTTATCCTCACACTTATTTTCGGAAGGCAATACTATTCACTTTTTTATCAGTCAAGATTTAAACACCTCATCCTGGATACCGAACAAACCATCAATCAATACGGCGCTGATAACTGCCTGGTGATCATGGATTCTCATAAAAAGATCTCGGATTATTATTATGATGCGCTGGATATACGGTTTGACCATTTCCATTATGATGATTTTACGCATAGGAACAATTTTATCGAGCTTTTAAAGAAAACCCGGAAAGATTACCTGAGCCTGGCAGTTGATTCACGCACTGATCTGGCATTGCCCGGCATTGTTATGCAATATTTCCCTAATATGATTCTTAAGAAAGATTATTTTGGGGGAAACTATTATCTATTTTCAAAGAAGGGTTCAAGCATGAAGGGAGCTCTCCTTTTTACCAGTGGAGATGGTTTGAATGGGATGGAGCCTGGCTGGTCTGCCATCATTGATTCATTATTGCTGGATTCAGCTGGCATTGACGGATCATCTGCATATCTAATGACAGGGGGACAGGAATTCAGTCCCACTTTCAGCTTTCCCCTGCAGGACCTGGTAAATCAAAAAAATGACATGATCGATGTTTCAGTAAACATCCGGAACAAGGATTCCCTCAACCAATCTTTATTGGTGCTGGGAATCAATGGAAAACATGGCCAAGCGGAGTGGACCGCCAGTCATTTCTATGATTATGATTCAGGGAAGGGAGAATGGTATACCGTACATCATACATTCCGCACTACCCAAAATCTCCGGCAGAAAAATCTCCAGGTCAATGTCTACATATGGAACAGGGATAAGATCAATTTTGCATGTGATGATTTTTTTGTAAGAAGCAGGAAAGGGTAATCCTGTTCTTTATGGTTTAATGGAAAAGTTTTAGTATTCACCACTTTATACCACCTCTGTACTTTGCAATCATCAATTTTTGATTATCTTTATGCCTTCTTTATAAAAAGGTATTTTTTACCGGAATCCTGATGCTTTTAATTAACTGAAAAACAACATATTACAGCCTGGCGGAATAACAAAACCGGCAGGTTTATTTATTTACTAACCATTAAAAAAAATTGCATTATGATGCAGAGTAATTTATTCTGGTTCGTGCCTGTTGCCTCGGTGATTGCACTAATCTTTGCATGGTACTTTTTCCGGACCATGATGAAGGAGAGCGAGGGTACGGACACCATGAAAAGGATCGCTTCCCACGTTAGAAAGGGAGCTATGGCCTATATCAAGCAACAGTACAAGGTGGTAGGCATATTTTTTCTTGTACTGACCATTGTTTTTTCGATTCTGGCTTATGGCCTGAACCTGCAGAATGAGTGGGTTCCCTTCGCGTTTCTGACCGGGGGATTTTTCTCAGGACTGGCAGGATTTTTAGGCATGAAAACGGCCACTTTTGCTTCCGCGAGAACTGCCAATGCAGCTCAGAAAAGCCTGAACAGGGGATTGCAAGTCGCCTTCAGGAGTGGTGCAGTAATGGGGCTCGTAGTAGTAGGACTGGGATTGCTGGATATTTCCCTCTGGTTCATCCTGCTGAATTATTTTATTGATGTAGAAGCTGGAGAAAAGCTGGCCATCATTACCACGACCATGCTGACCTTCGGAATGGGAGCCTCTGCACAGGCCCTCTTTGCCAGGGTAGGAGGAGGTATTTTTACCAAGGCAGCCGATGTTGGTGCTGACCTGGTAGGTAAAGTGGAAGCCGGCATACCTGAAGATGATCCCAGAAACCCTGCCACCATTGCTGATAATGTTGGAGACAATGTAGGTGATGTTGCCGGTATGGGTGCTGACCTTTATGAATCATATTGCGGTTCTATCCTGGCTACAGCTGCACTGGGCGCCGCTGCTTTCATGACTGATACTACCATGCAGTTCAAGGCCGTTCTGGCACCGATGTTGATTGCAGCGGTCGGAATTATTTTATCCATCCTCGGGATCTATATTGTTCGTACCAAGGAAGATGCCACACAGCGGAATCTGCTGAATGCATTGGGAAGAGGCGTAAATATCAGTTCCATACTGATCGTCATCCTTTCCTGGGTTGTCCTTTACGTATTGGAAGTTCCCAATTACTGGGGCGTATGGGGAGCCATTGTAGTCGGACTCCTGGTAGGGATCGTAATTGGGAAAGCTACTGAGTATTATACTTCTGAAGAATTCAAGCCGACCCAGAAAATCGCACAAAGCTCAGATACAGGTCCCGCTACCGTGATCATCTCCGGTATTGGAGTTGGTATGTTTTCTACAGTTATACCTGTTCTTTCTGTGGTTGTCGGGATTATTTTTGCCTTCTTGTTTGCTTCCGGATTCGAACTCACAAACATGGGGATGGGACTTTACGGAATAGGCATTGCTGCAGTTGGAATGCTCTCGACACTAGGTATTACACTGGCAACAGACGCTTATGGTCCCATTGCCGATAACGCAGGTGGAAATGCTGAGATGGCCGGACTCGACCCGGAAGTCAGAAAGCGCACAGATGCACTGGACTCACTCGGGAATACCACAGCTGCCACCGGTAAAGGTTTTGCCATTGGTTCAGCAGCCCTGACTGCACTGGCTCTGCTTGCTGCCTATATTGAAGAAATCAAGGTTGGAATCAACAGGTTATTTACTTCAGGCGGATGGACTGAGTATATTTTTCCTGATAATACCGTAATAACCAGTGGTGCTGAATTACATCAATACGGTTTTGCAGATTATATGACTTTGTTTGAGGTACACCTTATGAATCCCAAGACCCTTGTAGGCTTGTTCCTTGGTGCCATGATGGCCTTTATGTTCTCGGGACTGACAATGAATGCTGTTGGCCGTGCCGCCGCGAAAATGGTCGAGGAAGTAAGAAGGCAATTCAGGGAGATCAAGGGGATCCTCGAAGGAGAAACAGAGCCCGACTATGCAACATGTGTAGCGATTTCTACCAAAGGCGCCCAGGTTGAAATGATCGTTCCTTCCTTACTTGCCATTGTGGTTCCTATCGTAACAGGTTTGATCTTTGGCATTGCCGGAACAATGGGTCTGCTTGTAGGCGGACTGAGTACAGGATTTGTACTGGCAGTCTTCATGGCTAACTCCGGTGGAGCATGGGACAATGCAAAGAAATATATCGAAGCTGGCAACCTTGGTGGTAAAGGATCAGATAATCATAAGGCTGCCGTTATTGGTGACACTGTTGGAGATCCTTTCAAGGACACCTCCGGTCCCAGCCTGAACATCCTGATCAAACTGATGAGTATGGTTTCCATCGTAATGGCCGGTGTAACTGTTGCTGTAAACCTGCTATAATATTACGCTCGGGAAATCAACCCGGACAATATAACTTAAAGAGGCTGTCACGTTTTTACTGGCAGCCTTTTTTTCTGAAAAGTCAGGTAATTTTTGTGTAAGTTTAGATCAAAATATGAATGCAAATGCACAGATCAAACACTAAACCTGATTTAAATCCTGCACGGAGGAAGTTTATTAAACAAGCTGGAATGGCTGCAGCAGCTGCTATGGGATTGCCTGCAGCACTATCCTCCTGTACAAGTCCTGATATTAAAAGCGGGAAAATAAATGAATTCTTTTCTGAAGGGGATGTCATCCTTTTCCAGGGTGATTCCATTACCGATGCTGGCAGAAATAAGCAACAGCAGTTACCGAATCATGGCCGGTCTTTTGGGATGGGATATGCCTATATACTGGCCTCCTCGTTGTTAAAGGATCTGGCAGGAAAGGACTTGACCTGTTACAACCGGGGGATCAGCGGTAATAAAGTTCATCAACTGGCTGATCGCTGGCAGGAAGATTGCCTGGACCTGAAACCGGACATACTCAGTATTCTTATAGGGGTGAATGACTACTGGCATTTGCGGAACGGGAAATACGACGGGACACCTGAAGTTTATGAGAATGATCTCAGGAAATTATTGACCCACACAAAGTCGGAACTACCAGGTATTAAATTTGTTATTTGTCAGCCTTTCATATTGACCGGGACAACAGCTGTTGATGAATCATGGCTTGAACCTTTTAAACCCTATCAGGAGAGTGCGGCCAAAATGGCAGGTGAATTCGATGCCATTTGGGTACCCTTCCAGGAAGCCTTTGATGAAGCGGTTAGTATAGCCCCATCGAAATACTGGGCCAATGATGGAGTTCACCCTTCAATGGCAGGGAGCCAGTTAATGGCTGAAACATGGCTGAATGCACTGTTATAAAAGAAATTCACATCTAAACACTAAATATTAATACGATGAGATTATTACTGCTATTTGTTATGCAACTTTCCCTCATGGGATCAATACAGGCACAAACAGAAGACCTGTTCAATGGCAAGGATCTTACAGGATGGACCATCTACGGAACGGAACTATGGTATGTGGAAGACGGTTTGCTTGTGTGTGAGAGCGGTCCCGATAAGGAGTACGGATACCTTGGAACGAAAAAAGAGTTTAAGAATTTCGAACTGACACTTGAATTCAAACAGGGGGCAGATGGAAACAGTGGTGTATTCTTCAGGTCCTCAATTGAAGGAACAAAAATTGCTGGCTGGCAGGTAGAAGTGGCACCTCCGGATCATAGTACCGGAGGGGTTTACGAGTCCTACGGCCGTGGCTGGCTAATAAAACCAGATCCTGAAAAGGACAAGGCCCTGAAATATGAGGATTGGAACACCATGAAGATCCGGGTCGTGGATGACAATGTTACCACCTGGTTAAATGGTAAAGAAATGATCACATTGACAGATGAGAAGATTGGTGAGGGAACAGGCTGTATTGCCCTGCAAATTCATTCGGGTGGCGGGATAAAAGTTTCCTGGAGAAATATTAAGATCAAAACTCTGGATTAATCGCCCGTAACAAACTCTCCCCTGATCACATTGAATGAATCATTTTCTTTTCTGCCCGTAAAGATCAGGGTAAAAGATTTACCGTCCTCACTCATCCATTTATTGGAGAAGTTCCAGAAGAATGTGTTCTGGGGGATATGTCCTTCTCCCCATTTCTCCTGGTAGCATACGGTTGTCCAGGGACCCCAGGGGTTCGGGGCATCAAAAATACCGATATTGCCACGGTGGGTTTCGGTATGTTCTGAAGTCAACATATAACGTTGCAGTCCTTCATTAAAACTTACATTAATACACCAGCCAACCCCGTCCCGATTTTCGAAAACCGGATTGCGCTGATAGCCGTCCTTTGTCCAAACTGGCTGACCATCTTTTATCCCTGCAAAAAAAGAATACGCCTTACGGTTTAGGACCTGATCCTTATGTACCCTTGCCAGGTCAATTAGTCCTGGTTTCTGGCAGTTTAACCAGTCCACTTTGTCAGGATAATTATCAGACCCCTCATACGATTGAAACCGGATAAGATAACTATAAACATAGTCATCCTTTGCACCCTCATAGTTTTTGCCATAGTTACAGAAAGTGGGCATCATAATGCCCTCTTTGCGGGTGAAGGACCAGTCGGTAAATTCCCAGGAAGCCCCATAGTCCTTGGAATGGGCAATTCTGACTTCATCGAACTGGTCTTCGTTGGTATGGAACATTCCTACCCACATGTACAGGACTGAATTGATACATACGATCCCATAACTTTTCCCAATTATATCATGCTCGTTTTCGGGATGGTAACCTCCCCATATATTGCTGGCCTGGTAACTGTGCCAGCTTCCTTCGATCCGGGCAACACCTATGCTTGATCTCCCTATACTGTTGGTTCCCCCGAATCCGCCTCCGTCACCCCAGACAAGGTACTGACTATCATCATCCGCCCAGGTAACCGGCCAGTTATCACTCCCGGAAGCCAATCGGTTGTGGAACGCCCAGTGAAATTTAATTCCTTCTATCGCTTCACTTTGAGGATAGGGAGGTTTCTGAGCCTGGACGCAAATCGATAGTAATATGGATGTTATTATGAGTAAGCAATATTTCATGATTCGATGGTTTACTGTTTAATTTTCCCACCCGGGCAGGGATACTGTTGCCTGGTAATTGGAGTAATTTGACAGGGGATTCCTTTCGGGTTTGTATAGTTTTCCTGACCTGGGACTGTCATCCTGTGTGTACACCCAGATCTTATAATGGTCCCATACAACAATTTCATCCCGGCAATCACCGGTGATGTCAAGTACGGCGTTACACATGTCAGGGTGCCCGTCATCCGGGAAATCCAGCACCCTCCTGCCATAGCCATCATAAATCCCACCTTCATCCACATTGGCGTTGAGCACGAAGAATTCTTCCGCTTTCCCGGTCCAGTTAACAGGCAGACACATGCTTCCATACTGATTTGGTTCAATGGAAAGATAGGGTTCGCCATCTGCATCAAAAAAGTTAAGGATACCCTGGTTGCCCCAGAAATTGATAGAGACTGTTTCCAGGCCGGGCAGGTCATCCCGGAAATTAGCTACAGCAGGATTCTGTACATGTCCCAGGTAATGGTGCTTTAAAATATTCCCGTTTATGTCCGCAAAGAATATTCCCTCATCACTGGCGGAGCATAATATAACAGGTTCCTTTTCCTCTTTATACCGGACAACGGCAATTCCATCAGCATGATCATCCAGCTCGTTTTCCAGTGACCAGATAATGGAACCATCATCATCAATCAGGCTGTATCCGATGGCGACTTCATCTTTACCGTCACCGTCCACATCATAAGCATATGGATAATGTCCGGTATTAATGAAATTATACCACAACAGCTGCAAATTGCTGTTATATGCCCAAACACGCTTGTACCTGTCTTTAATGATAATGTCGCCATTGTAACCTTTGCCGCTAAGATCACAGAAGAATAGACAATCTCCCAGGATCCTGTCGAAGATATTCTGTCTTTCATTTGGATCCTTATTGGTAACCTTTGGTGTTGGGGTTTTATATAAGGTTTTTCCCGTATGGCCTTCAGCAACCACTATTTCAAAGTTCTTGCAGTAAATCACTTCATTTTTTCCATCATTATTAATATCGTGGATCTGAACCCCAACATCATTTGTCAACGCTGCATTGGACCCGTCAGGTTTTCCGATCTGCCATAATCTCTCCCCATCAAAAGTCATGGCTGTCATACATCCAACCTCACTGTTGGCATCCCCGGGCCCATGTCTTTTTACCTGGGTGACCAGTACATCTGGTTCACCATCGCCATTCAGGTCGCCGAAGCGTAAATTCCTGCCAACACCAAATCCTTTTGTACTTAGTTTCTTCCAGACCAGCAATTCCGGTACACCTGCCCTGGCCGCCCGGACTTCCTCATCAAATTCCTTCTCCCTTGATTTAAAAGCCTCTTTTTCTTTCCGTGTACTGCTGACGAATACCCAATTGTATTTAACAGGAACATCTGATACAAGGGCTACTTTGCCATTCGTATATCTGTCATCTTGTGCCTCAATAAGCACATCGCCTATGGAGCCGGTTAACTTGTTTCCCCTCACAGAAAACTGCATGGTTATATTTTTTCCCGGTTCAAGATTATATACCTCTTCAGCCAGTATTTCTTCATAAGGTTCATGAAAAGCCCTGGCATGATGAACATATTTAATCTGGGCCTTGCCTCGGTCCAGGCAAAATACATAATAGCACCTGTCGTTTTGATATCGGGCAATGATGCCGCAGATTTTCTCATCACTCTCTAATTCCAGATTAACAAATAGGTCATAATCGCTCCAAAAACGATTGCCTGCGCAGAGCATTGGGTGTGTATAGCTACTGAAATCGTTTTTAACTCCACATATCATTTGATTGTCACCTTCTGCATTGGCACGGACTGACCAGGGCAGCATCCTGTGCCAGGTAAAGGTAGAAACCGCCCATTTTCCTTTTGGGGCAGCCTCGTGCAGATAATGATACTCGGTATGAGCACCCACGTCGATGGAGTATGGTCCACGTTTTGTGGAGTTAAACTCATCAAAAAATAGTGTTTCCTGGTTTGTATGGCACCCAGAAAATATTATAGTATAGAGTGTTAAACAGTATAATCTGAAGTAAAAATTTACTATTCTTGACATTATTAATTGTTTATTAAGTTCCCAATATATTGTTAATCAGCATTCTCGACAATTCCAGATCTAGTAATCCTTAAATGGTCCGCGTGGTTCAGTATTGGCCATTTCTTGCTGCCATACCTTAAACATATTATTTATCTCAGCGAATTTATCAGGCAGTAAATCAGTTAGGTCTGTTTCTTCAGAAATATCCTTGGAAAGGTCATAAAAGCCTTTTTCATCAATATTGTCTACCAGCTTCCAATTTCCAACGCGTGCAGCAACCTTATCCCTGGCTTCCCAGTACATCTCCTGGCGTTCAAGATCTTTATCCTCACCCGACAAAACCGGTATCATATTAAAACCATCCAGCATCAAATCATATGGTTTGTCTAATCCAGTGGCAGATAAAATAGTGGGAAAAATCTCCAGAGAACTCAGAAAATTTTCGATAACCTGACCTTCAGGAATTTTTTCCGGCCATTTAATTATACAAGGTACACGGATACCGCCTTCAAAGAAATTGCTTTTTCCACCCCTGAGCGGATCGTTAAGGCTACCACCTCCTCCACCATTATCAGACAAAAAGATGACCATTGTATTATCCGCTTTGCCGGCATCTTCAATCACCTGCAGGATGTTGCCAATGGCATCATCCATAGCCGTAATGGAAGCCATGGTACCCTGGCGATTGTATTCACCTTTTTGGAATGCTTCCGGATACATATCGAGAAATTCCTGGGTGGCCTGTACAGGGTACCGTGGATCTTCTTTATGCTGATTCGATCCGTAATGAGGTGCGTTAAAAGGTAAATAGAGGAAAAACGGTTTCTCAACATTATCCTTTAGAAATTTTATGGCTTCCCTCTCAAACAGATCAGTACAATATGTGCCTTTATCTTTTATGGTAGGTTGATTATCCTCGAACATTGAAGGTACTCCATATCGTTCATGAGTAAAGTAATCGATTCCGGTATTTACGAATCCGTAGTAACTGTTGAAACCTTGTTGTAGGGGCAAATACCGTTGCAATTGTCCCAGGTCCCATTTTCCAAAACATCCGTTTATGTATCCGGCTTCCTGAAGGATCTCCGAAATTAACACCTCCCTCAAATCCATACCGAGAATTCGTTCTGGAGAGATGCTGTATTCATATGCGGGATAAAGATACCCGTCATTGACCCTGTCGTTACGGAACAGATCATAGGTCCCGTTGCGTTGTGGATATCGCCCTGTCAGGAGGCTTCCCCTCGAAGGAGTACAAAAAGAACAGGTAACATAAAAGTTGGTCAGTCTTACCCCTTCTGAAGCTATCCGGTCCAGTGTTGGAGTTTTAACATCTGTTGCCCCATAACAGCCAAGGTCATGATATCCCTGGTCATCGGAGATAATCAACACGATATTCGGTTTGTCGGTTTGCTGGTTGGCAATTTTATCTGGTTGATTCTGCTTGTTTGTACATCCAAGTCCTACTATTATAAGTAAAGCCAGGAATTGTATACATTTATTCATAAGAGATCTTTTAAGGTTCTCGGAGTAAATTGTTCTCAATTAAATTATCAGGGGCCTGGTTGCTCCTTTCATATCGACTATTTTTATGCCGCATTCTTTGGGAGCATAAATCATATTATCTTCAATAACACAGTGGGATACAGCAGTATAAAAAGCAGGTTCGTATTCAATACCAGAACCATAGCGTAGAATAATGCCAACCGTCGTATGATTGATTGCATTATCATGTATATAATGACGGGGACCGCTCAGCCTTACGCCCATTATTCCTCCCTGGAACGTATTTCCAGCTGTTTCACATTCGTGTCCACCGAGCATTACGATGGCACCTTTAAAATTCTCAAATTGGTTGTTCCGGTAAATATTACCCGAAGATTTATTGCTGATTACTTCTGCTTCTCCATTACAGTGGATGAATTTGTTATCCTCCACAATCACTTCAGACCTTGCAGTTCCAAAGTTCACGGCATCCTGCCCGACCTGTAACGATTCTGTACAATTTCCGAATTTGTTTGGAGGAATATTCATAAAAGTATTTTGGGCAATGAGGGTTCTGATTGGATATACTTCACCAATACGAACTGAAACCAATTGACCATCTGCAATATTATCGAAAGTAAAATCGACAATATGGTTATTACTGCCATTCCCACTGACCGACACTATGTGGTTAAATTGCTTCATGGCGGTATTGTTTTTAAAGATGCAACTGTTTATGCCGGAACTGAAGCATGAATCCAGAACTACAATTGGCCTGCGAAAACTGGTATTGCTGAATTCAATATTGGAAAGAATAATATGTTGTCCTTTTATTCGAAAGAATGGATTTCCTGTAATGGTATCACTGAAGACCGTTGGCGCCATTTTTGACCCTGAGATTACTATGGGATGATTTTCCGCTCCGGATACATTAATAGTAGCGCCCCAGCTTTTGAATGTTCCGGCTGATAAAAAAACCGTATCCCCGGGGTTTACCTTTCTTAAAGCTTCATTAAATGATTCTATATCAGGAATATCCGTACGAGAAGGTATGGTACATCCCACGAACGTTATAAGGGTGATAAATATGAAATAAGCCTTTAGATTCATAACCATAGGCCGTGCATCTTGACCATCGAGCGGCAAGTCTAAAAATACTAATAATTATCCTTTAAATAGGTAAAGATGCAGGGAGATGAGAGTCCTAACTATTGAAGATTCTCCATATGGTAGACCTCTTCGACGCGGATTATTATCAGGGTCGTTTCATCGACGGAAACCATTTTCCATGTATATTCTGAAGTACCACCCCAGTATCCGACGCTAATCTCAATGATGGAGTCATTTTTGGACCAGGTCCCGTCATAATCTGCGTATGAAATGGGTGGAGTTCCGCACCATCCTGCATTTTTCCTCTCGATGAAGGTCCTATCCTCATTAATTGAAAATCCATAATCATTTTCGACTAATCCTTCAGATCTCTCATAGGTGACGATTGAATCATTATAATGGGGGTTGAACCAGCTTCCGATCAATTGATCAGGATTTGCAGCCAGGTTTTCATTGTTCTTCTCACAGGCTAATAGAACAAATACAAACAAAAGGATACTTAATCTGGCTGGTGCCATCATAGTGCAAGGGTTTATTAATAGACGCGGTAACTATCTCAGAAGTTGCGTATGAAAACTATTTGTAATGCTTCAACTCAATCTCGCCGCCATCAATGACCCCATAGGTGAAGTTTTCTATCCAGTCGCCCAGGTATAGCATTTTGCTTTTTTCATTGAGGTCGAGGACCAGGGGGAGGTGGCGGTGGCCGAAGACGAAATAATCGAAATGTTCCTCTTTTAATTTGTCCTTTGCGTAGCGGACCAGGAATTCCTTGTCATCGCCCAGCCATTCTGTGGTGACGCCTTTGTCTGAGCGGCTTTTTTTGGACCAGCGATGGGCAAGGCCGGTGGCAAAGTTTGGATGGAGACGGGCAAACATCCATTGCAGGATCTTGCTGGTAAACATGCCCTTCAGGAATTTATAGCCCAGCTGTCCGGGTCCCAGTCCATCCCCATGGGCAATCAGGTATTTCTTACCGCCATATTCCCTGGTAATGGGTTCCGGGTAAACATTTACCCCTACTTCCTGAGGCAGGTAGTCAAAAATCCAGACATCATGATTACCGGTGAACAGGTTGACGGTGACACCTGCATCTGTTATCTCGGCAATCTTGCCGAGGAAACGGGTAAATCCTCTCGGCACAACTTTTTTATACTCAAACCAGTAATCAAATACATCTCCGAGAAGGTAAATTTCAGAGGCTTCCCTGTATACCTCATCCAGCCACTTAACGATCATTTTTTCCCTTGTCATGCTTTCCTTTTGTGGGTGCATGCCGAGGTGGAGGTCGGAGATAAAAAATATTTTCTTTTGTGTTGCCAAGTCCTAGGATGGTTCGTTCAAAAGTCTCTGTATATTTCGATCAAGGTCTATCCGGTTGAAGTTCTTTCCTACAATCTGTCCCTTCCTGTCAATCAGGAAGACAACCGGTAGTTCCTCGAGATTGTAAACAGGGGCCACCCTGGATTCTGGATAACTTAATTCACTCACATTGATCCAGGGAAGTTCATCGAACTCTATGGCATTAACCCATGCTTGCTTTTCATTGTCAAAGGAAACCTGGTAAATTTCAAGTCCCCTGGAATGATAAGCGCTATAGATCCCTTTCAGCGGTAAATTATGAGATACGCTTGCCTGGTCCCAGGACGCCCAGAAAGAAAGTAAAATTACTTTTCCCCTCAGGGAAGACAGGGCTATGGTGTCGCCCTTGGGATCAGGCAGCCTGATATCTGGAAAGATGTTCTCAGAAGTTTCTACAACTTGCCGCCACCGCTGGTTATAGAGGTTTTCTTCCAGGTTGGCAGCATCCCTTTTCAATGCCTGTACATGCTCGGAGCCAGGCCAGATTGTGTCGAGAGACTCGCTGGTAATTTTGACCAGCTGTATATCCCGGTTCTCGTTAAGGACGAAGTTATTATCGTCAATTTTCTGGTACAGTGCATAAATGGATGCCATGGAGGAAATGTGCTCCAGGATGAACTGGATATTGTACCGGCGCTGGCCTTCTATAATTTGATCATAAGATGCTGACAGTTCCTGGGTAAATTCTTCATCTGCATCAGGATTTTCCAGCAGGAGCTTCTGAAGTGAATCTATCTGTCGCCTGGTTACCGCGAGTGTTCTGTTCATATCCTGGAGGTACAGTGATTCCTCCGAACCGGAAATCTCATACCTGGAAACAAAATCCTGCATATCAGCCTTTAATTCCAGTGATGTACCTGGAGTAAGCAAGATCGGAATGATTTGCTGGTTACCTGTATGCAGGTTGTAAAAAGTCGGGTTTTCAATTCTGTCCTTAAGTCTGAAGCTGCCATCTTTTTTCACCCTTACGGAATCGATCTTACGGATCTCACCAATCCCCTGTTCATCCAGATAGATCATGCATGTATCACTGTTTTCGATGAAGACTGTGATCTCTACCTTTTCACCGCGGGAACAGGACAGTATCAATAAAATTGGCAATAGCCAGGAGAATTTTCTCATTGCTTAGGGATTAAATATTTGTTTCAGTTCTTGTTCCAACATATCGCCCCGCAGATTCTGGGCAATGATCCTTCCTCGTTTATCCAGGAGGTAGCTCATTGGTATGCCCTGTATATTATATACGGGGACAACAATTGAATTCCAGAATTTAAGATCGCTGACATGGATCCATTGAAGATCGTCATCTTCAATTCCCATTAACCAGGCATCGCGGGTCTTATCGAGCGAGACCTGGTAGATCTCAAATCCTTTGTCATGATATTTTTCATAAACTTTAACGAGGTTGGGATTCTCTTTGCGGCAGGGCGGGCACCAGGAGGCCCAGAAATCCAGTAAAACATAATTACCTCTGAGGGAGGAGAGAAGAATGGTATCTCCATCCGGACTGGGAAGGGCAATCTCCGGGGCCATTGAGCCTGCTTCAAGCCGGGCTGCAGACATTGATTCAACCACCTTTTTTTGTTTTAGTTCATCTACCTGCCGGTGCAGATCCTGGACAGCATCCGATTCAGGGTACAATATGCCCAGGGATGAGTCAACCATGGAGAAATATTTGAAATCTTTTTCGGGATCCAGAACGTAATACCTGGGACCAATCTGCTGGTACAGGGCCATCAGGCTGGCTTGCGAGTGAAGGTTGTCTTCAATGAATGCGAAGGTATATTCTCGATGTGAATTAAGGATACCATCGTATGCAGCATCGAGTCCCACTTTAATCTCTGTGAAATTCGGACTATGTACACTGTCTGTAAATACTCTGTTAAGCTGGTATACCCGTGCCAATACCTTGTTCTGCTCCTCTGTCAACTCCCGGATCAGCCTGGAATCTTCAGAACCTGACACAGTATATGTACCGGCAAGTGACTGGGCATCTCCCTCAATGATGATCTTATCCCCTTTGCCTGCCAGGATATAGATAAAGCTCTCCGGCTGCGTATGAACTGCATAGAACCTCTTTTCCGGGAGTATGCCATTCAATTCAAAACCACCAGCATCATCTATCAGGATGGAATCAACAGGGATCATCTCCGTGCTGGTCATCTCCTTTAGATAGATCATTATGCCCTCCCCATTCTCCAGATTGCCGGAAACTTCGAATGTACTTTTTTCACCATTGCATGATAATAGAAAGACAAGAAAACCTGTTAGCCAAATGTTCTTATTCATACTTATTTACGTTTATTCAATTCTTGAATGATCATTTTATTTGCCACTGCAGGATCAGCCTTGCCACCGGTAGATTTCATGACTTCTCCCATAAATAGTCTAACCAGGCCTTTTTTCCCGTTGTTATATTCCCTGATTTTATCAGGATATTTATCCAAGGCCGTATGGACATGATTCATTATGGCATCCGTGTCTGACTCCTGGATAAGGTCCAGTTGTCCTGCCAGTACTTTGGGGTCAGCATCTGGTTGCCGGATGAATTCTGGGAAGATTTTTTGCTGGGCTGCTGTATAACTGATTTTACCCTCAGAGGTCAGGTCAAGCAGGGAGGCCAGCTTTTCAGGAGACAGGGGGAAGTCATTCAACCGGACACGATGCTCATTCAGCCATGATTTAACTGGTCCAAGCATCCAGTTGGCAGCCGTTTTCGGCTCTCCTGTTTGTTCAGCAAGCGTTTCAAAATACCTGGCCTGGTCCGGCGATTCAACCAGGACACCAGCATCTTGTTCTGATAATTTATATTCAGAAGTAAAGCGTAACAAAAGTTCCTGCGGAAGTGCAGGTAAGCCAGACCGGATTTCTGATACCCATTTTTGGTCTATGGCAAAGGGATTCAAATCCGGTTCCGGGAAATACCGGTAATCCTCTGCCTCTTCCTTGCTTCGCAGTGGGAATGTAAGATTTTTCTGGTCATCATAACTGACGGTTTGCTGAACCACCTTTCCTCCCTGTTCCAGCAAAGCTATCTGTCTTTTAATTTCATATTCGATTGCCCTCCTGACATTCGACATGCTGTTAAGATTTTTGATCTCTGTACGCGTACCCAGTTTGGTCTCGCCTTTCTTTCTGACAGATACGTTAGCATCACACCTCAGGCTGCCTTCCTCCATATTACCATCGCAGATGTCCAGGTACCTAACTATCCTCCTGACCTCAGCAAGGTAAAACTGGGCTTCCTCTCCGCTACGCAGATCAGGTTCACTAACGATTTCGAGTAAGGGGACACCCGCCCTGTTCAGGTCGATCAAACTGGCATCGGGTTGTTGGTCATGAATGCTCTTTCCGGCATCTTCTTCAATGTGGATACGGGTCAGATGGATCTTCTTATTTCCGGAAGGCATACGGATATTGATATACCCACCCTCACAAATGGGAGACTCATGCTGGGATATCTGGTATCCCTTGGGCAGGTCAGAATAAAAATAGTTCTTACGTGCAAAAGAGAGGGATGGGGCAATCTCGGCATGGGTTGCTATTCCAAGCCTGATGGCATATTCCACCACCTTATCGTTGAGCCTTGGAAGGCTACCCGGATGTCCAAGTGAAATGACCGATGTATGCTGGTTTGGTTCGGCGCCAAACTGGTTGGGGTCAGAACAGAACAATTTACTCTCTGTACTCAACTGGGCATGGACTTCCAGGCCGATTACCGACGCGTATGAATTTGCCTTTTTCACCAATCCTGCGAAGATACATATTTCTAAATCCACATCATGAAAAAAAAATAACGAAAAATTAACTAAAAAGGCTGTCAGGGCATTGTTATATTAATTTGAATTTCAGATATTTGTTAGCTTTTTTTGATAGTCCGAAAGCAATTTATTAACTTGTTGAATAATAGGGATTTGTAGAATCATTCAAAAACAATGAGCTATATAAAATTTGATAAAAGTCAGCTGATCAACCTGGAGTATTCCCTTGACAGGGAAATTATCCGGTCAAACCGGGCAGGATCCTATGCAAGCATGAGCATTGTGGGATGTAATACCCGTAAATACCATGGACTCCTTGTTTGTCCCCTTGACCAATTCAAGGGAGAAAAACATGTTCTGTTATCCTCTCTGGATGCAACCATTGTAGAGAAGGACCAGGAGTTTAACCTGGGGATCCATAAATATGAAGGAGATAATTTTGTGCCGAAAGGGCATAAATATGTCCGGGATTTTGAAGCCGAAACCGTTGCCCGTACGACCTTTCGCGTAGGTAGCGTGGTGCTGATCAGGGAAAGTCTCCTGGTAGAGAAGGAACAGCAAATCCTTGTAAAATACCAGCTGGTTGAAAGCCAGGGTCCGATCAGAATAAGATTCCGTCCTTTCCTGGCCTTCAGGAATATACACAGCCTTAGTAAATCAAACCTCTTTGCCCGGACGAAAGTAAGGAAGACTGCCAATGGGGTCGTTTCAAAACTTTACGAAGGTCATCCGAGCCTTTATATGCAGTTTTCCAAGAAGCCTGAATATGTCCACGTTCCGGATTGGTATTATAATATTGAATACATGCAGGAAATGAAAAGGGGATATGCATACAAGGAAGATCAGTTCGTACCTGGCTATTTTGAACTTAGCATGAAGATGGGTGAGACCATCATCTTTTCAGCAAGCACCAGTGAAGCGGCGACAGCAAATCTCAAGAGAAAATACACCATTGAGTTATCCAAACGAATCCCACGTACAAGTTTCTATAATTGCCTGGTAAATTCTGCACAACAGTTCATTGTAAGAAAAGATCGTAAAACGGAGGTTATTGCAGGATTTCCATGGTTTGGCACATGGGGTCGGGATACTTTTATCGCTTTACCCGGACTGACCATTGCCATCCGTGATCCGGAATCTTTCATTGCTGTGGCAGATACCATGGTGAGGAAACTAAAGGATGGATTATTCCCCAATATGGGCACCGACGATGATCCGGCATTTAATTCAGTCGATGCACCCCTCTGGTTCATCTGGTCATTACAGCAGTTTCACAACTATGATCCAACGTATGACCTTTGGAAAAGATACGGGAAGCATATCAAACATATACTGCATTATTTCAGGACAGGCACAATGTTCAATATCCATATGCAGGAGAATGGCCTGATCCATGCCGGCGAGGAATTCAAAGCACTCACCTGGATGGATGCAGTGGTTTATGACTGTCCGGTTACCCAGCGTGACGGAAATCCGGTAGAGATATCAGCACTCTGGTACAACGATATTCGTTTTGCCCTGGAATTGGCAGAAAAGGCAGGAGAGAAGAAATTCATTGATGAATGGAAAGATATACCTGGCCTTATCGAAGAATCATTTGTCCATGTATTCTGGTATGAAGAAGGTGGCTACCTGGCTGATTGTGTGAAAAACGGGGTACAGGATATCTCCGTCAGGCCTAACCAGATTTTAGCTGCTGCGATGGATCATTCCCCGCTCAGTACAGAGATGAAAAAATCAATACTTGATGTAGTCGAAGGAGAATTGTTGACTCCTAAAGGATTAAGGTCCCTATCACCGAAAAATCCCCAATATAAGGGAGTTTATAAGGGGAAGCAGGAGATTCGGGATGAGGCCTATCATCAGGGAACGGTCTGGCCATGGTTGCTGGAACATTTTTGTGCCACCTACCTGAAGATCAACAAAACAACCGGTTTATCCCTCGTGAAAAAATTATATTACGGATTTGAAGAGGATATGAATGTGAATGGGATAGGATCTATCTCCGAAATCTATGATGGGGATCCACCACACAAGGGCAGGGGTGCCATCTCCCAGGCCTGGAGTGTCGCTGCCCTGTTACGTATCAGGAGGATGATAAAGAATTATAGTACAGAAAATGTTTAAACCCTCCTGCCCATGAGAGTATTAATGTTCGGTTGGGAATTTCCTCCCCACATTTCTGGTGGCCTTGGAACAGCCTGCTACGGTCTGACCAATGGTTTGTCATATTTTGATGATATGGATATCCTTTTCATAGTACCGAAGGCATTTGGTGATGAGGATCAGTCCAAACTTCGCCTGATCGGTGCAAACGATATAGAACTCGGTGAAAAGAACATCCATTACCAGAATCTTATGGAAAAGATCAGGTTCATGGAGGTTAATTCCAATATCATTCCCTATACCGATCCGGAAGAATATTTTAAACTGGAGGAACAGGATATAAGCGGGAATAAGCAATTTGTACATGCACGTTTCAGCGGGAAGCTTGAATTCACCGGGGGATACGGTGCAAATCTATACCAGGAGATAGCCAATTATGCAGCCGTGGCAACTGACATTGCGAATAACCAGGAATTTGATGTCATCCATTCACATGACTGGCTTACCTATCCGGCTGGGATGGCGGCCAAAGAAGTGAGTGGCAAGCCACTAGTGGTACATGTTCATGCGACTGATTTTGACCGGAGTGGCGGGAATGTGAATCCCGGTGTTTATGAAATGGAGAAGAGGGGCATGGAAGCTGCCGATAGGGTTATTACTGTCAGTAATCTGACACGGAATACTGTGATCAATAACTATGGGATACCTGCTGATAAGGTAGTGACGGTGTATAATGCGGTAGATCCTGTGGTTCAGCAGGAAAATATCATTGTCAAGAAGGGCTTTGACGAGAAGATCGTCACTTTCCTTGGCAGGATAACCCTGCAAAAGGGACCGGAATACTTCATCGAGGTGGCTAAAAAGGTCCTCCAAAAAATGGACAACGTCCGTTTTGTGATGGCTGGCAGTGGCGATATGATGATCAAGATGATCTGGCATGCCACCCACCTTAAGATCATGGATAAATTTCATTTTACAGGATTTTTGAAAGGTGATGATGTTTACAGGATGTTTTCCCTGACTGATGTTTACGTGATGCCATCGGTCTCAGAACCTTTTGGGATTTCTCCACTGGAAGCAATGCAATCCAATGTCCCGGTCATCATATCTCACCAATCCGGCGTTGCAGAAATCCTGAAGCATGCCATTAAAGTTGATTTCTGGGATATAGATGCTATGGCGGATGCCATTTATGGCATTTTAAATTATGAAGCTCTATCAGAGACTTTTAAGAAATATGGGAAAGAAGAAGTCGAAAACTTGAAGTGGGAAAATTCGGCCCGGAAGGTCAGGGAAGTATATACCACCGTCTTATAAAAAAAATAAACATGATATAATGAGAACAATTTGTCTTTATTTCCAGGTACATCAACCTTTCCGTTTCAGGAGGTACCGTTTTTTTGATATTGGTAATGAGCATTATTATTATGACGATTATTCCAATGAAAGCATTCTCCGGAAGGTGGCGGATAAATGTTACCTCCCGGCCAATAAGATATTACTTGACCTGATCCAGAAATTTGACGGCAAGTTCAAAATTGCCATGTCCATTTCAGGCATAGCAATGGACCAGATGGAACTTTACACCCCGGAGGTACTCGAGAGTTTCAGGAAACTTGCAGAAACAGGTTGTGTGGAATTCCTTGCAGAGACCAATGCCCATTCATTGGTTTCTCTGAAGGATGAAGATGAATTCAGATCCCAGGTAGAAGAACATGTTGGGAAAATCCAGAAACATATTGGACAGACCCCGACAGTTTTCAGAAATACAGAACTAATCTACTCCGATGAAATTGGTGCCATGGTGTCTCGCCTTGGGATACCAGGCCATGCTGACAGAAGGAGCAAAACATGTACTTGGATGGAAGAGCCCGAATTATCTCTACTGCAATGCCATTAATCCCAAATTGAAAGTCTTGCTGAAGAATTTCAAGCTGAGTGATGATATTGCCTTCCGTTTCTCCAATAAGGGATGGGAGGAATATCCATTAACGACAGAAAAGTATGTTTCATGGTTAAAGCAGATCGGGAAGGATGAAGAAACTGTTAATCTGTTTATGGATTACGAAACTTTCGGTGAACACCAATGGGAGGAAACCGGTATTTTTGAATTCCTGAAAACATTACCTGAAACTGTATTTGCCAACTCAGATTTTACCTTCAGTACGCCCTCAGAAGTAGCCAGCAACCTGCAGGTAGTCTCTGCAGTGCAGGTCCCCCATCCCATCTCATGGGCAGATGAAGAAAGAGACCTGACGGCCTGGCTGGGTAATGAATTGCAGGAAGAAGCATTCAACCGGCTCTATGAGCTGAAAGATAAGCTGAAGAAAGTTGAGGATCCGGTACTCCAGAAGGACTGGGAATATCTGCAGGTCAGTGACCACTTTTACTATATGTGTACAAAATTCTTCTCGGATGGGGCTGTGCATTCCTATTTCAATCCTTACGATACACCCTATGATGCCTTTATTAATTACATGAATGTACTCAGTGATTTTACCCTCCGTGTGAATTCGGCTGTTCCCCAGACAGGTGTGGAACAGGATATCTCTAACCTGACGAGGATCATAGCCGAAAAGGAAAACAAAATCAGCAGGTATGAAGAAGAGATTTATGAGCTGAATAAACAACTGTTATTATCATCAGGCCATGAGAATGGTGCTACAAAAAAAACCTCTGGTAGGAAAACGGCCGAAAAAAGTCCCGCTGTAAAAAAGGCGCCAGTTAAAAAGGCGCCAGTTAAAAAGGCGCCAGTAAAAAGGCGCCAGCTAAAAATGCGGAAGCCCCGAAGACTGCAGCTAAAGTTAGTGCGAAGAGCACCAAAAAATCAGGTCTGGCGAGCGGTAAATCTGCGACTCATGCAAAACCCAGGAAGCGGAAAGCATAGCCGTTAATCGGGACCCTGAAGAAATTCTCATCAATTAATCTATCATTTGAAATATCATGGCAAAGAAATATCTAAGTCCTGACTATCTGTTTGAGGTAAGCTGGGAGGTTTGTAACAAAGTTGGTGGCATACATACTGTCATATCAACAAAGGCGAAATCACTACAGGTCGAACTACAGGACAGACATATCCTGATCGGTCCGGATGTATGGCGGGATTCAGGAGAAAATCCTGAATTTGAGGAAGATAAATTGCTTTTCCAGGCATGGAGACAGCATGCCCTTAGCAATGGACTAAGGATCAAGATTGGCAGGTGGAAGATCGCGGGCCGGCCCATCGCCATCATCCTTGATTTTACCACATTCATGGGGATGAAAGACGAGATCTTCAGTAAGCTATGGGAGAGCTTTCAACTGGATTCCATGTCGGGCCAGTGGGATTACATAGAACCATGTCTTTTCGGATATGCGGCCGGCAAGGTAATTGAAAGCTATACCCAGTTCTATCTCAATACCCGGACCCGTGTGGTTGCCCAGTTCCATGAATGGATGACAGGGGCAGGTGTACTCTACCTGAATGAAAACCGTCCCCAGATCGCCACTACTTTTACCACCCACGCCACCGTCATCGGGAGATCCATTGCCGGGAACCAGCTTCCCCTCTATGGAAAACTGGAAGAGTATGACGGGGATGATAAATCCAATGATTTCAATGTCAGGTCAAAGCAATCCCTCGAAAAACTGGCAGCAGCAAAGGCTGATGCATTTACCACAGTCAGCAAGTTAACATCCAGGGAATGTAAACAGTTTCTGAAGAAAGAGGTAAGTGTTGTCACGCCGAATGGTTTTGAGGATTCATTCGTCCCCGGGAAGGATGAGTTTAAAATGAAAAGAGCAAAAGCCAGGGATTTGCTTATGGAGGTAGCGGGACTGGTGACCGATCAGCCCATAGCAAACGATGCACTGTTGATTGCCACCAGTGGCAGGTATGAGTACCGGAACAAGGGACTGGATGTATTTATAGATGCACTTTCCAAAGTAAATCATTCAGATATAGTAAAGCGGGATATTGTTGTCTTCATTTTGATCCCAGCCAATCATTACGGTCCCCGAAAAGAACTGATGGATGCGATGAGGGAAAAGAAACCACTGGATCCCCAGGAAATCTGCTGTCTTACACATCATCTAAACAGTCCGGAATTTGATCCAATCCTGAAAAAGATCAGGGAAAATAACCTCGGCAATAAGGACGGCAACAGGGTTAAAATTGTCTTTGTACCATCTTATTTGCATGGGAATGACGGTGTATTCAATCTTCCTTACTATGATCTGCTGATAGGATTTGACCTGACGGTATTTGCATCCTATTACGAACCCTGGGGGTATACTCCCCTGGAGAGCCTGGCATTTAGCATACCCAGCGTAACGACTACCCTTGCGGGATTTGGTTTGTGGGTGAAGGAGGAATATGGTGAAGTAAAGCATGGGATAGCTGTTGTTGAAAGGGATGATGACAATTACGACGAAACTGTTGACGGAATATCAAAAGCCATTATTTCCACTGCCGGACTCGGAAAGGAAGCTTATGAAAATGCCAGGAAAGAGGCCTGGGAAATATCCAGGATAGCCCTCTGGGAGAACCTGGTAGAGTATTACTGGCAGGCTTATGGTATAGCACTTGATAAGGCAAGGCGGCGCACCAATTTGTTCTTTGATAGGGAGCGGCCCGAATATATTATTGAGAAAATTACGGCAGAACGGCCTGACTGGAAAAAGTTTGAGGTCCAGGAGAATATCCCGGAAAAACTCAGTCCCCTTGCAGAAATAGCATCGAATCTTTACTGGTCCTGGGATGAGGAAGCAACTGCATTTTTTCAGGCAATAGATCCGGATCTTTGGGAGGAATCAAACCATAATCCCATCCTGGCAGCAAGGAGTCTACCCCTGAGCCGGTTCAAGGAGCTGGAGGATGATAAGGAATTCATCCGGGAAATGAACAGGATCCAAAAAAAATGCCAGGCATATGTTGAGTTGAAAAAAGAGGCAAAAGGACCCGCTATTGCATATTTTAGCATGGAATATGGTATCCATGATTCTCTAAAGACTTATTCCGGGGGACTCGGACTCCTGGCGGGAGATTATTTGAAAGAGGCAAGTGACTATAACCGGAATCTGGTGGGCGTGGGTCTACTATACCGATATGGGTATTTTACCCAGATTGTTTCCGCAAGCGGGGAACAGATTGCAGCCAACATGCCTCAGGATTTCTCCCGGATACCTGCCAGACAAGTCAGGGATGAGCAAGGCAACTGGCAAACCATCAGTATACAAATGCCCGGCCGGACCATGAAAGCAAGGATCTGGAGGGTAGATGTGGGCAGGGTGGAATTATACCTGCTGGATACAGATTTTGAAGAGAATATTGAACAAGACAGAAGTGTAACCCATCATCTTTATGGAGGAGATCTTGAAAACAGGTTCAAGCAGGAATTATTGCTGGGCGTTGGAGGGATCCGCTTGCTGCAGACCCTGGGTTTTGAACCTGATCTTTACCATTGCAACGAAGGGCATGCAGCTTTTATCGGACTGGAACGTCTTCGCACACTGATCAGTGACCAAAGTCTTTCTTACCCGGAAGCACTGGAACTTGTTAGGACATCAACACTTTACACCACGCATACACCGGTTCCTGCCGGACATGATAGATTTGACGAGGGACTGGTACGGATGTATATGTCTCATTATCCTGACAGGCTGAACATTTCCTGGGAGCAGTTTATAGGGCTTGGACGGCTGCATCCGGAGGACAATCATGAAAAGTTTTCAATGAGTTACCTGGCGATTAATTTGTCACAGGAAGTTAATGGAGTAAGCCGTTTGCACGGGAAAGTGACCCAGCATATGTTCAATGATCTCTGGAAAGGTTATAACCCTGATGAGCTTCATATTGGATATGTCACCAACGGAGTCCATTTTCCTACCTGGACAGCTCCGGAGTGGCATGATCTGTACAGGAAATATTTTGGAGATGATTTTCTGGAGAATCAATCTGATATGGATCGCTGGCATAAGATTTATGACGTGGATGATAAGGAGATATGGGATCTTCGTAGCCACTTGCGGGATAAGATGATACAGCATATCAAGTCCAGGATCAAGAGGGCTGCTGTCAAGAGGCTCGAAGATCCCAGGATTATCATGGAGGTTGATGAAAACCTGAGTAGTGAGGTACTTACCATAGGTTTTGCCAGAAGATTTGCCACATATAAGCGTGCCAACCTTCTGTTCCGAGACCCTGAGCGTTTGGCCAGGATCATTAATAATTCCGAAAGGCCAGTACAATTCATTTTTGCCGGGAAAGCCCATCCCAATGACAAAGCTGGACAGGATTTGATAAAATTCATCGTTGAGACATCAAAACGGCCTGAATTCATTGGCAGGATACTTTTCCTCCAGAATTATGATATCAGCCTCGCACAAAAGCTTGTGCAGGGTGTAGATATATGGCTTAATACGCCTACCAGGCCTCTTGAGGCATCAGGCACCAGCGGGGAAAAAGCCATCATGAACGGAAGCCTTCATTTCAGTGTCCTGGATGGCTGGTGGGCAGAGGGGTATAGGGAAGGTGCAGGATGGGCCCTGCCTGAAGAGCGAAGTTATGAGAACCAGCAATACCAGGATGAAATGGATGCGGAGACCATCTATTTACTCCTGGAAAATGAGATCACTCATATGTTTTATAATCAACGGACCAATGATGTTCCCCTTAAATGGGTCTCCTATATTAAGAATTCCATCGCCCAAGTAGCGCCAAACTTTACCATGAATCGCATGTTCATCGATTATGAAGAAAAGTTTTATAACAAACTTGCTAAACGGGCGGAAAAAATGAAAGCCAATGACCTGGCCCTGATAAGGGATCTGAGTTCCTGGAAAAGATTTGTGCTAAGGCATTGGGATGGTATCAATATAGTTGGATTCAGCCACCCGGATGTTTCTCGTGAGCCAGTGTCGCTCGGCGAAAACTACCGGGCTGAGGTAGTTCTTGAACTGAACGAATTGGATCCTTCTGATATCGGTGTTGAGATTGTAATACCCGATTTTAGTACTGGGGAGGACCAGGAAGCTACGACATATTCAAAGGAGTTTGACCTAGTCAAACAGGAAAACGGGCAGACCTTTTACAATATAGAAGTTAGCCCGGCCCGCTCCGGTGTTCTAAATTACGGAATAAGGATATTTCCCAAACATGTAAACTTGCCTCACAGACAGGATTTTGCTCTGGTAAAATGGGCATGACGTCCATACCTGTCTCCGGCTGCTATCAATGGACTCTTTTATGGGGAATTTTTATTAATACAAGGGCAGAACGTGCAGGGATATACAGTTTCAACATGTGCCTGGGTGATGTATGCTGATCGGGATGTGCATAATAAGTCATTTCTGTATTTACCAGTCCCTGCCCACCATAATCCATAGCATCAGTATTAAGTCTGATCTGGAATTTGCCGGGATCAACAGGAAATCCATAGTCACTGAATGATTTTACAGGGTTAAAATTGAAGACAATTACCAGGTCTCCCCTTCCAAATACAAGGACCTGGTCACCAGGGTTTTCTAATAATAAATATGGCCATTTATAGGTGAGGGACTTTTCCTTCCTGAACAGGTGGATCATATCCCTGTCAAACGCGCCTAAGAACTTATACCTGAGATCCGGATGATCGACCAGTGACCATTGCCGTCTTGCATACTTATATGACCAGTTATTGCCTTCACGTGGGAAATCTATCCATTCAGGATGGCCAAATTCATTGCCCATGAAATTCAGGTATCCTCCACCAGAGGTAGCAAAGGTGATCAGGCGGATCATTTTATGCAGGGCCATTCCCCGTTCAACGACCAGGTTATTGCTTCCAAGGTTCATGCTCTCATACATTTCTTTGTCCAACAGCCTGAATATGATCGTTTTGTCCCCCACCAGTGCCTGGTCATGTGATTCCGCGTAGCCGATGGTAAGCTCATCGTCCCGCCTCCTGGTAAGTTCATAGTAGATTTCACTAACATTCCATTGTTCGTCGGATTTTTCCTTCAGGATCTTGATCCAGTAATCTGGTGTTCCCATGGCCATCCTGTAATCAAAACCAAAGCCTCCCAATTCCAGAGGGATCCCAAGTCCGGGCATCCCGCTCATCTCTTCAGCCACCGTGACCGAGTCTTTGTGGACTTCCTTTATGAGTTTATTAGCCAGCATCAGGTAGCTTATGGCATCCTCATCCTGTTGCCCGTCAAAGTACATTTCGTAACTGGTAAAATCCCTGGACAGTCCGTGATCATAATAGAGCATACTGGTGATCCCGTCAAAACGGAAACCATCAAAACGGTATTCTTCAAGCCAGTATCGGCAGTTGGATAGCAGGAAGTGAAGTACTTCATTTTTCCCATAATTGAAACAGAGGGAGTCCCAGGCAATATGTTCCCTTCTCGGACCGTCATGGAAATATTGCCAGGGGGTACCATCAAATCGTCCAAGCCCTTCCACCTCGTTTTTAACAGCGTGGGAATGTACCAGGTCCATGATTACAGCGATACCCATACCATGGGCTTCATCAATCAGTTCTTTCAATTCTTCAGGGCTGCCAAAGCGCGAAGAGGCGGCAAAAAAACTGGAAACATGGTAGCCGAAGGATCCATAGTAAGGATGTTCTTGTATAGCCATCAGCTGGATCATATTATAACCTGCTGCTGCAATACGTGGCAGGACATTTTCGCGGAATTCCGTGTATGTGGAGATCTTTTCTTCCTCTGATGACATGCCTAGGTGAGCTTCATAGATCAGGGGAGGGGATTTTCGGGCAGGTACCCATTTGTTTTTCCATGCATATGGATTATCAGGATGCCAAACCTGGGCATTGAAGATCAAGGTATCCGGATCCTGCCTGACCCGGTTTATCCATGCCGGTATACGGTCACCCTTTCCACCAGGCCAGTGTATAGACAGCCTGAAGAGATCTCCGTGCCTGAGACTGTCAGCAGGCAACATCAGTTCCCAGTTTCCGTTGTCGGTGGACTTCAACTCCCATGCTGGTGATTCTTCCCAGCTGCTAAACTCACCAACGAGGAATATCCTGTTAGCATTGGGGGCCCATTCACGAAAGACCCATTGTTTATCCAATCGGTGCAGGCCATAATATAAATGTCCCGATGCAAAAGCTGTGAGGCTTTCAGAGGATAGTTCAGCCTCCTTCTGCCTGGCGCGGTTCATCCGGTTTTTTATGACTTCCTCAAAAGGATTGAGCCAGGGATCATTTTTTACAATTTCAGGAGTTTCCATAGGTGGATCAATGACTTTGAAAATTAACCAAATTGCCTGATTTATCCAAAGCTGCATGCAGCGTTCACCATTTTATGCTTATTTTTGCAATCTTTCAGGCGCTATGGTGATCCACAACGATATATCATCCTTTTCAGTTCTCCGTCCTGTACTTACTGTTGGTATATTTGATGGGGTACACCTGGGACACCGTTATATTCTTGAAAAGTTGAAAGAACGGGCCAGGCAGCTTGATGGAGAAACTGTTGTGCTTACCCTCTGGCCTCATCCGCGGATGGTACTGAACAAGGAAGGCCATCGGTTCAAATTGCTGAATACCTTGGAAGAGAAGAAGACTCTGCTGGAAAATGCGGGACTTGATCACCTGATCGTAATGCCTTTTACGACTGAACTCAGCCGGCTTTCATCATGTGATTTTATCCGAGAAGTTCTGGTGGACAAGTGCAAGATCTCAAATCTCCTTGTCGGCTATAATCATCGTTTTGGACATGACAAGGAGGGTGATTTTGAAAAACTGAGCGATTGTGCCAGGCAGTATGATTTTGGCATTGAACAAACGGAAGCCTATCAGACAGCATCCGGTAAAATTAGTTCTACAAGGATCAGGGAATCTTTGCTAAGGAGCGAAATTCAGCGGGCGAACAGTATGCTGGGATGGGAGTATGGTTTTTCTGGCAATGTGGTCGGGGGAAGCAGGCTTGGCGGTTCCATTGGTTTCCCTACTGCCAATATCAACCTTGATGAAGATTATAAATTAATGCCTGCCGATGGCGTTTATGCTGTCAAAGCTGAACTAAAAGGATCGTGGTACAGGGGCATGATGAATATGGGAAGCAGGCCCACGGTAAATGATGATCCAGGACTTAAAACAATAGAGGTGCATTTGTTTGATTTTGAAAGAAATATTTACAGTGAAAAGATACGGATAATCTATCTTGCCCGTATTCGGGATGAAAAGAAGTTTGAAGGTATTGACGCTCTTCAGAGGCAACTTGGAGAGGACCGTAAAATGGCCCTCAGGATTTTTGACGGAACAGACACAGGCTTTGGTGAATAACACTGATCCGGGCCGGTAAATTCACGGATTTAAGTAACTTTGTCGGGATTAATCCCGATAAAATAGAAAAGTATAATGCAAATGAAAACAATGGAAGATAGAGTAGAGCTGAGTACATATAAAGTAAAGGACATCAGCCTGGCAGAATTTGGCAGGAAGGAAATAGAGATTGCTGAGAAAGAGATGCCCGGATTGATGGCCATCCGTGAAAAGTTTTCCGCAGAACAACCCCTGAAGGGGGCGCGTATCACGGGATCATTACATATGACCGTACAAACTGCCGTACTTATTGAGACGCTTGTCAAACTTGGCGCATCTGTCAGATGGGCCAGCTGTAACATTTTTTCCACCCAGGATCATGCAGCAGCAGCCATTGCAGCAGCCGGGATCCCAGTATTTGCTTGGAAAGGTGAGACCCTTGAGGAATACTGGTGGTGCACGGAACAGGCTCTCACTTTCCCCGGAGGGGAAGGACCAACCCTGATCGTTGATGATGGTGGGGATGCCACGTTGATGGTCCACCTGGGATATAAAGCCGAAGAAGATTCCAGTATACTCGAGAAACAACCTGGAAACCGGGAAGAGGAAGTAATCCAGAACAAATTAAAGGAAACACTTGCACTTGATCCTGATCAGTGGCATAGGATTGTGAAGGAGATCAAGGGTGTTTCAGAGGAAACAACCACAGGTGTCCACCGTTTATACCAAATGCACGAGAAAGGCGAGTTGTTATTTCCTGCTATAAATGTGAATGATTCTGTCACCAAGTCCAAATTTGACAACCTGTATGGCTGTCGTGAATCATTGGCTGATGGGATAAAACGTGCCACCGATGTAATGCTTGCCGGGAAAGTGGTAGTGGTGCTTGGTTACGGGGATGTGGGTAAAGGCTGTGCGCATTCAATGAGAACCTACGGGGCTCGCGTACTTGTTACCGAGATTGATCCGATATGTGCTTTGCAAGCTGCCATGGAAGGATTTAAAGTGACTACCCTGGAGGAGGCGATTACAGAAGGGAATATCTATGTTACCGCGACCGGGAACAAGGATGTAATAACCGCTGAACATATGTCAAGGATGAAAGACCAGGCCATCGTTTGTAATATAGGCCATTTTGATAACGAGATACAGGTTGAGAAGATGAATGAGATGGAGGGGGTTCAGAAGATCAATATCAAACCACAGGTGGATAAGTATATTTTCCCTGATGGACATGCCATCTTTATGCTGGCGGAGGGGCGCCTGGTGAATCTGGGTTGTGCAACCGGCCATCCATCCTTTGTGATGAGTAATTCCTTCACAAACCAATCCCTTGCCCAGATCGAACTCTGGCACAATAAATATGAAACCGGGGTATACCGTTTGCCAAAAAGACTGGATGAGGAAGTAGCCCGTCTCCACCTTGCCCAGCTGGGTGTAAAACTGACCTTGTTAACAAAAGAGCAATCAGCATATATCGGGGTACCTGTTAAGGGACCTTTTAAATCTGATCACTACAGGTATTAATTGCGGACAATCAGGGCATTATTATCTATGAAGGAACGATACCTTTTCAGGGGCATGGCTGCAGGTCCCTCGAAAACAAAACCATCATTCTGGACCAGGAATTTTGAGTCACAGCAGGGACATATATAAAGTCCCTCGAAATTTTCATCTCGATCCAGTCTGCAGTAATCTGTCTGTGCCTGGAAAGTACATGTGATATCATAGACCTGATATTCATAGACATCACTCCGGTAAATGATTACTCCGTTTCCCTGGAGGATTTGTCCGGCACCTAAAGGTATCACTGGGTACTTGGGATTGGCAAAGCGGATTTCACCCCCAATCCCGCTAGGAAAGGGAATAATGGTAGCTGTTTCCTGCGGGCCCAGATGTGAGAGGTCGGTTGAAAGATCCAATATCAAGTCTATGCGAGCATAGGGAACAACGTCCTTATTGTCCTTGACACAAGCTGTAAAACTGATGGCGGTTGCGAGAATTCCAAAAAAAAGACCTAATTTTGATATGTACCAATACTTGTTCATTGCGTGGATAAGAACGGGACAAAGATAATTAAATTGTTCCTGATCAGGGTTTTTCTCTTCTTGTTTCTGTTGCTGTTACCGCTAGCTTCAGGGCAGGCCCAGACAAGAAAGGTCAAGCAGGCTGAGCGTAGGCAGGAGCAGTTGAAGCAGAAGGAGAAAAAGGAATATGAGCAGAGGAGGCAGGCCACCCTGAAGCACAGGCAAAATATTCAATCCAAGGAAGTTAAGGCACGCATGAAGGAGACAAAGAAAAGATCTGATCATTATAATCAAGGGAAAAAGGACCCATTTTATAAAGGATTGTTTAACGGGAAAAAGAAAAGAAGAAAGAGACGCCGATGAAAATTGATATTGACAGCATTTTTTATATTGTCCTCATGATTATTCTTTTGGTAGTCAGCGGATTGGGAAGCAGACGGAAAAAGAAAGCCCAAAAGATGAATAAACCCCTTCCTTCTTCTGGTCAAGCGGGTGCACAGGAACCTGTAGATTTAACATTTCCTAAATCTCGAGGTCCAGTTATTGATCCTTTTGAGAAGCTTGAGCAGATCCTGACAGGACAGTCCCGTTACGAGTCGATGGAGGGAGAATCTCTAGAGACCCTGGAGGATGAAGAACAGATGATCATTGAGGAGAAGTCAGCATATCTTGATACGCCGGTTCCCAAGGATCAGGAAAAAAAGCCTGATCTTATTAAACAAACGGAAAATGACAAGGAGGAAAAAAACGTTGACAGGCTGTTTCAGGATGTAAATGAGATCACCAGGGCCATTATATACAGCGAAATATTACCCAGGAAGTATTTTTAGGGAGGTATTAGGGGTCCCTGTTTGCCAGTTTTTATAAAAAGCCTTAACTTTGCATGCACAAAGAGTCCTGAAACCGGGATTCTTTTTTGTTTTATTAGAAAGAGAGAAATAGTCATGTCGAAGATTTCCTTTATGACCCAGGAAGGCCTGGATAAGATTAAGAAGGAACTTGATCAGCTGGTCAATGTAGAGAGGCCATCTATCTCACAGCAAATTGCTGAAGCCAGGGATAAGGGTGATCTGTCTGAGAATGCAGAGTATCACGCAGCGAAAGAGGCCCAGGGGATGCTTGAATTGCGAATCTCAAGATTGCAGGATCAGTTAGTGAATTCCCGCATCCTTGATGAATCACAGATCGATACCAGTAAAGTCCAGATCCTGAACCGTGTAAAGATCAAGAATACGGCCAGTAATGCGGTCATGGAATACCACATTGTACCTGAGACTGAAGCTGATCTGAAAGCCGGGAAAATGTCCATCACCACACCCATAGCCCAGGGCTTGCTCGGTAAAAAAGTCGGGGATGTAGTAAGCGTAAAAGTCCCTTCCGGAGAGATCGTTTTTGAGATACTGGATATATCAATCTAGTTTCCCCTTTTTTTACTACATTTAAAGGGAGCATCCAACAAAAAACTTTAATCCATGGCTTCCATTTTTACCAAAATTGTAGAGGGAGAGATCCCCTGTTACAAAATTGCTGAGAACAAAGATTATCTGGCCTTCCTTGATATTAATCCACTGGCCAAAGGTCATACCCTGGTCATCCCAAAGAAAGAAACGGATTACCTTTTTGATCTGGAGGATGAGGTACTGGCAGGTTTAAATGTTTTTGCCAAGAAAGTAGCTCTTGCCATTGATAAGGTCTCGGATTGTAAACGGGTTGGAGTGGCTGTACTCGGACTGGAAGTTGCGCATGCACATATACATCTGATCCCTATCAATGGGCTTTATGACATTGAATTTTCACGACCCAAATTGAAACTTTCGCCCGAGGAATTTGAAGATATTGCTGCTCGGATACGTTCAGCTTTATAGCTAAACTCCTGACATCCGGCTGGGGTTTTTGGCAAGATAATCCTTCCAGCTATTGTAACCGCCCCCCTGGTCTGGAATATCCTTCTGGTAAAAATGACATACGGCAGCTGCAAGACCATCTGTAGCATCAAGATTTTTCGGTAATTCAGCAATGGTCAGCATGTTTTTAAGAATACCGGCGACCTGTTCCTTGGATGCATTTCCCTGTCCTGTGATGGCCATCTTTATTTTCTTGGGTGCATATTCGAAAATGGGCATGTCCCGGTACAGGGCGGCAGAGATGGCTGCACCCTGGGCCCTGCCAAGTTTTAGCATGGATTGAACATTTTTTCCATAGAAAGGAGCCTCGATGGCCAGTTCATCAGGATGATACTGGTCGATTAGCTGTAAGGTACGGTCAAAGATCCGCCGGATTTTTACATAATGATCTTTGAATTTGCTTAATTCGATTACCCCGAGGGTGAGCAGATCGGGTTTTTGTTTATTTCCCCTGATAATTCCATAACCCATGAGAGAGGTTCCGGGATCGATGCCAAGTATTATTTTCCCTTCTTTCAATTTTTGATCATTAGATTGCTCCGGAATGTGGAATGCGGTCCCATTGATGCAGATCTGCAGGAATGGATTTCTTCATTCCTGAACCGCTAAAACTTCCATTTTCAATGAAATACAGCACCTCTTGAAGGAGTGTTTCTTCCGGGTCTCCAAAATCCTTTGTAATATCTTCCTCAATATAAGAGTTGGCAGGCAATCCATCAAAAAAATCACCTTCATTTTTCCGGTTCATGTATTTAAATGTGATAGGGATCAGGGTTGAATCGACGAACCTGGCCGATATTGATCCAACTGGTTTGCCATGGGTATCATCTCCAACCAGGTATATTTCAAAAGGCCGAGTAAGGTCGGAAAGACCCATCAGGCCATTGATTACCAGCTCACTGGCTGAGGCAGACCTGGCAGTTGTGATAAAGAATACCCTTTCAGGTGTTGGCGTCATCATGTATTCAACATCCAGGAATGGTCTTGTCAGATTCCGTTCAGATTTCTGATCATTGTATTCCAGTATAACGAAGTCTCGCTTTATGGCATATTCCCCGGCAATTAGGCTCCCCAGGTGCTGGGCAACATCTACCTGTCCCCCTGGATTATATCTTACGTCCACAATAATGTCATCGATCTGATTATCCTGAAAATCCATGAAAACGGCATCAAGTTCTTCCACAGATGTTACCAGGAAATGCTGGTAAACCAGGTAGCCGACTTTGGTGTCATTGACATTGATAATTTCACTGTAGAGGACAGAGTTTATGTCCACAATATTCTTCTCAATATCTAGGTTTATGGTCTGCCCGCCTGGCTTTCTGAAATTAAAGGAATTCATCACACCCACCTCCTTATCTCCAAGCAGACTGTCAAGGTTGGTCTCATTTGATATGGTCTCACCATTGATGCTCAGAATTTGCCAGCCCCTCTCAACTCCCTGGTCTTCAGCTGGTGATCCCTTATAAACCCATCCTGCCCAAAGGTTTCCTACATTATCCCCGATCAGGCCAACCCCGTGCCCTATGTATTCTCCCTGGTTATAAAACCTGTCATATTCTTCTGTTGCCATGACATAACTCCATCTATCAGAGGGACTGTTACGCAGGGCGTCAAGGAGGGCGTTCAGGGAATGATAATCATCAGGATTTACCTCCGGCATGACATCATACCATAGATACCATTCTTTCATGACTTCATATAGGACATTTTTGGTAAGCTTATTCTGCTCCGGATTCAAGAGATCCCGCTCACAGGTGATTACCACAAACGCAATACATATCATCAACAATCCGTAGATTGAACGATAAGGTTTAATTATTCTCATCTTGTATTAAATCAAACGGAGTTTTTCAACTAATATTCCTATAACGATTAACGATAAACCGATGAGAGAGGTTACATAAATCGTCTCACCGACAAAATAATGTATAAAAATCAGTGAGAGGAAAGGAGCGATATATACAAGATTGCTGATTTTATCATTGCTTGCGGTATATTTCATGGCCCTGATCCACATGAGAAACGTGATACCCATTTCGAATATTCCGGAGTATACAGCCAGGGCAATACCGGTCATATCCAGGTTGCGAAAATCATTGAAAATAAGGATGAATATGGTGATGTAGACAGAAGCAAAGAAGAAATTGAGCAATAACTGCAGGGCTTCATCCTTGCCTTTTTTGACATTGTAGATCCAGTAAAGTGACCATATCAGTGAACTGCCGGCAGCCAGCATGACCCCAAGCGGTTCTTTGAAGACCAAGAGGCCGGGTTCTCCCTGGGATGAAATAAAATAGACACCGATAAAACTGATGAAAAGGGCTATAAAGCTTTTGTAGGAGATTTTTTGTTTGAGTAGTACTACCGAGAGGAATACCAGAACAATGGGCCAGACCATGTTCAGGGGCTGGGCCACCTGGGCGGGTAATATTTCGTAGGCCTTGAAAAGCACCAGGTAATAGGCAAAAGGACTAAGGGCGCCCATGATTGCTGAAAAGGCAAGATCTTTCTTTGTGAGGGATCTCAGTTGTTTCAGTTGGCCCTGGAACAGGTTGATGATGAACAAAACAAAGAGGGAGGTCCAGCTGGCAAAAAACAGAAACTGGATGAAATTAATATGTTGGAGTCCCACTTTAAAAGCTGAGGCTACTGTAGACCAGAAAAAGATGGCTATGCCTGCATATAAATATGCCTTGGTTTGATTTGTCACGGTATCTGATTTTAAATCAGATCGAATCCGGTGTAAGGTTGAAGTATTTCAGGGATTTTTATGCCATCCGCAGTCTGGTTATTCTCAAGCATGGCGGCCACTATCCTTGGGAGGGCCAGGGCGCTTCCGTTCAGGGTATGTGCCAGTTGTGTTTTCTTATCACCTTCGTCCTTAAACCTGAGCTTCAGCCGGTTTGCCTGGTATGATTCAAAATTGGAAACAGAGCTGACTTCCAGCCATTTTCCCTGTGCGGCTGCAAAGACCTCAAAATCGTAGGTCAGGGCGGATGTAAAACTTAGATCACCTCCGCATAATCTCATAACGCGATAGGGTATGCCCAATTTAACAATGAGACTTTCTATATGGGAAGCCATCTCTTCGAGTGTCTGGTATGAGCGGTCGGGGTGCACGATCTGAACAATCTCAACCTTGTCAAACTGGTGAAGCCGGTTCAGTCCCCTTACATCTTGTCCCCAGGATCCCGCCTCCCTTCGGAAGCATGGAGTATAGGCCGTATATTTAACCGGCAGGTCTTTCGCCCTGAGAATCTGGTCCCTGAAGATATTGGTTACCGGGACTTCAGCAGTTGGGATGAGGTAATAGTCGTCAGCTTGTATATGGTACATCTGTCCTTCCTTATCGGGCAATTGTCCTGTCCCAAAGCCAGAGGCCTCATTCACCATAAGGGGTGGAAGCACCTCATTATAACCGGATGCAATATTTTCATCCAGGAAAAAATTGATCAGGGCTCTCTGCAGCTTTGCCCCTTTACCTTTGTATACGGGGAAGCCAGCGCCCGTCAGTTTATTACCCAGCTCAAAATCAATGATATCATATCTCGAGATAAGGTCCCAATGTGGGACTGAGCCAGCAGCTAGTTCAGGGAGCTTGCCGCCTTCCCTTACCTTCTCATTGTCGGCTTCTCCTTTTCCTTGTGGGACAGAATCATGGGGGATATTGGGTACCTGAACCAGCAGTTCCTGCAGGGATGAAATGCTTATATTCTGTGCCTGCTGCAGTTCTTTGATCTCTTCTTTCAATCGGACAGTGGCTTCTTTGGCCTCATCTGCCGCTGCTGCATTACCCTCCTTGTAGAGTGTTCCAATTTCTCTCGATTTAGCATTAAGTTCTGCCTGCAGATTATCCTGTTTTACCTGAAGGGATTTTCGCTCATTGTCCACACTGATGATGGTATCAATGATTTCGGGCTGGTGAAAATTTTTAACTTTCAATCTTTCGATCAAATGGTCCCGCTGCTCACGGATAAAGGAGATCGACAACATGTTGTGTTTATTATTGTGGGACTTAAAAATAAAAAAATCTCCTGTAACATACCAGCCTTGCAGGATAGTCACAGGAGATCTATACAGTTTGTTAAGCTTTGTTAGTCTTCTAACGGAAGAATGGAGACGTAAGATTTGTTGTTGGCTCTTTTTCTGAAATTAACGGTACCGTTAATGAGTGCAAATAATGTATGGTCCTTGCCCATACCTACATTTTCACCTGGATGGTGTACAGTACCACGCTGACGAACAATAATATTCCCTGCCTTTGCTAATTGTCCACCATAGAGTTTAACTCCTAATCTCTTGCTTTCTGATTCCCTACCATTCCTTGAGCTTCCAGCTCCTTTCTTGTGTGCCATGGCTATTTATGGTTTAAAATTTTTACTATTTCTTGCTTTCTTTTCCGGCATCAGGTTTTTTCGCTGCCGGTTTTTTCGTTGCCGGTTTTGCAGCCGCTGACTTTTTTACTGCAGCCTTGGTTGTGGCAGGCTTTTTGGCTACTGGTTTTGCAGCTGCAGCTTTAGTTGAGGCAGGCTTTTTAGCTGCCGGTTTCTTCGCTGCAGGCTTCTTCGTTTCGGTCTTGGGTGCAGCTGTTTTACTAGCTGGTTTTTCCTCCTTGGCTGTGGCTGTTTTTGCAGCTTCTGTCTTAACGGCTGTAGTAGCGGGTTTTTTGGCTGCAGGGGAGGCTTTCGTTGCTTCAGGTATCTTTGTTGTGGTTTTTGTTCCCTTTACCGCACCCTTTTCAATGATGTCCTCTATTTGTATCTCTGTCAAATACTGCCTGTGTCCTGTCCTTACCTTATAACCTTTGCGACGCTTCTTTTTAAAAACCTTGACCTTGTCTCCCTTTGGATGGGAAATTACCTTACCGCTGATCATGGCTCCCTGAATGGTTGGTTCACCTACGACCACGCTTTTATCATTATCAATCAGGAGAACCTCATCAAAGCTCACAGATTCACCTTCCTTTTCCACCAAGCGGTGGACAAATAACTTCTGGTCTTTTTCTACCTTGTATTGCTGGCCTGCAATATTTACAATCGCGTACATCCTGTTTGGTTTTCAATTATATAAATCCCCGAAACTTGGGAGTGCAAAAATATAAAAGTTTAGTACAACTGCAAAGATTTTAACTCGAGTTTTAATAGTATTTGTAAAATCTTGTACAAGCTGATCTCATTTATAATGAACGAGATTGAAATTTTCCTGACTAAAAGAATGATTTCATTATATTTGTGAGAATGGAACCCAAATAGGACTTGCATCTATCATAGAATTATGAGTAAGATTAAACTGAATGTTCTTGGAATCTCTTATAGTCAGACTCAATCCGGAGCGTATGCTCTGGTGCTGACTGAAGAGAGTGGAGACAGAAGAATTCCGATCATTGTCGGAGGATTTGAAGCCCAGTCCATTGCCATACAGCTGGAGGGATTGAAACCGCCTAGGCCTTTAACACATGATCTTTTTATGAATTTTGCCAATTCCTTTAATATTGATCTGCTGGAAGTAAATATCCATAAACTTGAGGAGGGTGTATTTTATTCTAAATTACTATGTGATAATGGGGAGAAGAAATTAACCATAGATACGCGTACATCCGATGCAATTGCCCTGGCACTTCGATTTAAATGCCCGATATATACAACTGAAGAGATTATGGAAAGGGCGGGTATTGTGCTGGAATTTGGAAGTGAAGAAAAGTCAAGCAGTTTTTCTGAGAATGCTACAGCATCTGATTCTGTCACACCATCATCCGTTTCGTCAACCGAGTATGAAGACTTTACCACACAGGAACTTAATGAGATGCTGAAAGAGGCCATTGGCAACGAGGACTACGAAAAAGCCTCCTTGATCAGGGATGAACTTAGCAAGAGGCCTGAAAGTTAATATCACGGTGAATGAAGTTTTTCTTATTCTTTGTTTGTCTGCTAATTCTCAGCGGAAACCCTACATTCGGTCAATCGCAGGAAGATCCTATCCCGGAAACGGCTCAAACCCTGGTACAGGAGAAGCCAAGTCTGATGGATGATTCAAACGTCATTGTTCCCCGCGATGAAAAGTTCAATTTCAGCCTGGAAAAGGTACTCAGGGGACTCCTGGGCATGTTTGTACTGATTCTGATTGCCTGGCTTTTCAGTTCAAATAAGAGCGCCATCAACTGGAAGGTTGTGTTTATAGGACTCGCCATACAGCTGATCCTGGCCGTTGGTATTCTCTGGGTGCCACCGGTGCAGATTTTTTTCGAATTTGTCGGGAAACTATTTGTAAAAATACTTGATTTCACATATGCCGGAACTGAATTTCTCTTTAAGTCAACCGAGTCAGGGATCATAGAGAAGCCATTGCTCAATTTCGCCATAACGATCTTACCAACCATCATCTTTTTTTCAGCACTGACCAGCGTCCTGTTTTATTTTGGGATCATTCAATTCGTTGTTTACGGAATGGCCTGGGCACTCAGCAGGGTACTTCGGATTTCTGGTGCTGAAAGCCTTTCCGTAGCTGGGAATATTTTCCTCGGACAGACAGAGTCTCCCTTTATGATCAAGGCCTATCTTGAGAAAATGAACCGGTCTGAGATGCTACTGGTAATGTCGGGCGGCATGGCCACCCTGGCCGGAGGTGTACTGGCAGTATATATCAGTGTGCTGGGCGGAACTGATCCGGTGCAACGCCTAATGTTTGCCAAACACCTGCTGGCAGCATCCGTCATGGCAGCTCCGGGGATTATTGTCGTTTCAAAGATATTGCTGCCCCAGACCGAGGATATCAGCAAAGTGATGAAGATCCCCAGGGAAGATATCGGTAAGAATGTGCTGGATGCTATTGCCAAGGGAACGGGAGAGGGACTCAGACTTGCTGTTAATGTGGCAGCCATGTTACTGGTATTCCTTGCCTTTATTGAAATGATTAATTTTATTTTCCTGAAGATAGGAGACTGGACAAGCCTGAATGATGCTATTGCTAATATTACAAACGGGCAATATGAAAAGTTATCCCTAGAATTTATTTTGGGTTATACATTTGCACCTTTGATGTGGCTGGTAGGTGTGGCAGCAGAAGATATCACCTTGGTTGGCAGGCTGTTGGGCGAAAAAATCATTCTTACAGAATTCATTGGATACATGAGCCTGGCCGATCTGAAAGCGGCAGGAAGCTTTGCTGAATCTAAATCCATCATCATGGCTACTTATATTTTGTGTGGATTTGCTAATTTTGCTTCTATAGGGATTCAGATAGGAGGGATTGGATCCCTGGCACCGGGACAACGTGTACTTCTTTCTCAATTAGGTATGCGTGCTCTGTTGGCTGGAACTTTGGCATCACTATTGTCAGCCACTATCATTGGAATGCTGCTGGGATAAACCGGCGTTTATAAATGAACATGAATGCAGATCAAAAAATAGCCGAATTACAAGCAACGATTGCTGCATTGGAGGGCAAGATCCTGAGTGCAGGTGAAGCTGCAAAATATCAGGAACATCTTGAATTCCTGGCCAATACTGCTCTTGATTTTTTGGGACAAACAGATCATTCAGATATATTCCAATACATCGGGAATAAACTTGTCGGACTGATTGATGATGCTATTGTGATCGTCAATTCATTCGATGATGCCGCCAGGGAGCTGCAGGTCAGATATATAGGCGGAGGGGAAGGCATAGTGGATAAGATCGTAGCGGTATTGGGCAGGCAACCACTCCAGCAGACTGTGATCCTTACAGAAGATACCATGCAGAAAATGTTCAAGTCTGCAAACAAATTATTTCAGTTCATGGGCGGCCTACACGAATCTTCTGACGGTAATATACCGAAACCTGTTGCCGCCACGCTTGAAACACTGATCCAGGCCAATGAAACTTTTGGGATTACCTTTGAACGTGGCGGGGAATTGTACGGCACAGCCACGATCATCACCAAGGGAAAAAGCAGACTGGAAAATCCAAAGGTCATTGAAGGATTTATTTTTCAATGTTCCATTGCTCTCTACAGGCAGCATATGGAAGCGGAATTAAGGAAGGCAAAGAAGGAGGCAGAGGAGTCGGATAAATTAAAATCTGCATTTCTGGCCAATATGTCACATGAGGTCCGTACACCGATGAATGGGATCATGGGATTGGCTCACCTGCTTGCAAATCCTGAGCTTGGAAGTGAAGCGCAGCAGGAATATGTGAACCTGATCCTCAACAGTGGCAATGTACTTATCAGCCTGTTGGATGACATCATGGATGTCTCCAGGATTGAAGCCAAGCAGATTGTAGCCAGCAAGGAGGATTTTCAATTGAATGAGCTGATCAGAGAGCTACACGGGTTTTTCTCTACAGAGCTCGAGGTGATGGGAAAGAAGGTCCTGGAATTATGCTATAAACTTGCCCTGGAGGATGCGTCATCAGTAATTAATACCGATCGTTTAAAACTCAGACAGATCCTTGTTAATCTGCTTAGCAACGCATTAAAATTTACAGAAACTGGACGGATTGAGTTCGGCTACCAGTTACAACCTGATAAATCCTTGTTATTTTACGTTTCTGATACCGGCATTGGCATAAGTCCTGAGAAACAAAAGCGCATATTTGAGCGCTTCGTACAGGCAGATGATTCACTATCCAGGCATTTTGGAGGATCCGGACTTGGACTATCCATTTGTAAGGGTTTTGTTGATTTACTGGGGGGAAAGATATGGGTTGATTCTTCCCCGAACAAAGGGGCAAAATTCTATTTTACTATCCCGGATGTGAATCAATCAGGGAAGATTGTTGAGAAACCTGTCAGCCAGAAACTTAAGGCCAGTGACAGGAATTGGGAAGACAAGACCATCCTGATCGTTGAGGACGATCATATAAATTATCAACTGCTTGAAGTGGTTCTAAAGAGAACAGGGGTGAACCTCCTGCATGCTATTACCGGGATGGATGCCGTGAGGTTCTGTGAGGAGCAGGAGCATATTGATCTGGTTTTGATGGATGTTCAATTACCGGAAATGAACGGATTTGAAGCCATTAAACTGATCAAACAGAGTCATCCTGAAATCCCCATCATTGTTCAAACAGCCAATTCCATGAATGAGGAAAAAGACAGGGCTGATGAGGCAGGATGCCAGGGATTTATGACCAAACCCATCAGTTTAAATAAATTTATGTCTGAAGTAGATAAGTTCATGCAGAAAGCCTGACCATTCATGGATTGGGCCTGGATCATACCGATTCCTGTCTTCATTGCCTACACTGTACTGATACTTTCTTACCTGTATGGATGGATAAAAACAAGCCGGATAGCTTTAAATCCATTTATGGCTGGTGAAAGAAAAGCTTCCATTGTCGTACCGGTCAGGAATGAGGCGATGCAGATAGGCTCCCTGCTTGAGGATCTGCGAAATCAAACCTATCCTGTAGACCAGTATGAGATCATTATCGTAAATGATCATTCAACAGATCAAACGCCGGAGGTTGTGAATTTCTATACATCCAGTTTTTCCAACATCCGGTTAATTGAACTCGGGGAAGGAGAATACGGGAAAAAATCAGCCATCAGAAAAGGGGTCTCGGAGGCAAGATATGAAGTCATCATCTCAACGGACGGGGACTGTCGGGCTCCGTCGGAATGGCTGGGTCATATCATGGCAGCTTTCGGAGAATCTGGTATCAGGATGGTTGCGGGACCAGTAATACTCGATCCGGACAAGGGTTGGTTCCGGGCTTTGCAATCTCTTGAGTTTCTCAGCCTTATCGGGGTCAGTGCCGGAGCAGCCGGATTGGGCAGTCCCATTATGTGCAATGCTGCCAACCTGGCTTATCACAAAGAAGATTTCTTGCACTACCTGGAAAGCGGACAACCTGGATCTGCAAGCGGGGATGACATGTTCCTGATGCTCTGGTTGAAAAAAAGGCATCCCGCTTGTATACGATACATAAGCTCTCCTGGAGCTGTGATACGGACGCTGCCATGCCATAGCCTTTATACATTAATGATGCAGAGATTCAGATGGGTATCCAAGAGCAGGTTTTACCGTGATCTTCATTTAAATGGTACGTCCATGCTGGTTTTCGTGACCAATGCCTGCCTGCTCCTGCTGGCTGTTTTATGTTTTATTTCTGCCCGCTGGATCATGCTGTTCGGGATTTTTCTGATGGCCAAGGGCACGGTTGATCTGATATTCATGTACAGGGTCTTGAAGTATTTTGGTAAAAGGAAAGGCTTGCTTCTGGTTTTGCCACTTGAACTGATATATTTTATGTATGTTAGCGTTGTGGGGATTGCCGGTCAGATAATCCCCTATACCTGGAAAGGACGAAACATTCAGCCCTGAAATGCCAGATACCAACGCTTACAATGCATGGCGCCGATTCCTCAGGAATCCACTTTCCCTGTCAGGCATAATCATTATTTTGATGGCACTCCTGGCGGCGATTCTGGGTTATTTGATCATCCCCGATAAAAGTCCGTATGCCAACCAGCAACATATAGAAATTGCCGCACGAAAACCTGGATTCAGGGTTCAGATGTTGAAGGTTTGTAATAATGAGGTTGTCCAGGACGGAGGACTATTCAACAGGATGTTATTTGGTGAAAAGAACCGGTATCGTTTCATCCCCTACAATGAGGTATCTATGATCAAGGATTCAGTGGTTGTGGTTGATTTCAATGAGGATCTTTCATCCCTTCAATTCAGGCATACTTTTCACCTGGCAGATGTGATCTACCCGCTCGATCCCGGGAACAAGCGAGTAAAGAAAAGTAATGGATTTGTATCATTCACAGATATAGATGGACTGTTTCACCAGGTCAACATTGAAGACCTGCAACAATCCGTCAGGGAGGAACATATCATTGAACGGCGTTTTATCCTTGGTACAGACCGGTTTGGCAGGGATTTTTACAGCCGCCTGCTGTTGGGCACCAGGGTTTCCCTGTCGGTAGGATTTATTTCCGTCAGTATCTCCCTGTTGATAGGGTTGATCCTGGGAAGTGTCGCCGGTTATTTTCGCGGCCGGACAGATGATATCATCATGTGGTTCATCAATGTGGTCTGGTCCATACCTACCCTTTTGCTGGTCATTGCCATTACCCTTGCTCTTGGGAAAGGTTTCTGGCAGGTATTTGTGGCTGTGGGATTGACCATGTGGGTTGAGGTGGCGAGGGTGGTTCGGGGACAGGTACTGGGGATTCGTGAAAAGGAATTCATTCAGGCTGCAAAGTCTTTAGGGTATTCCTCACTGAGGATCCTTTTCAGGCATGTATTACCCAATGTTTTGACACCGGTGATCATTATTTCTGCTGCCAATTTTGCCTCGGCCATACTGATGGAAGCGGGACTCAGTTTTTTGGGGATCGGGGTTCAGCCACCCATACCATCATGGGGGACCATGATCAAGGATCATTACGGGTTTATCATTGTGAATAAGGCATACCTGGCTTTTCTACCCGGACTGGCCATAATGCTTATGGTGCTTTCTTTTACCATGGTGGGAAATGGCTTACGGGATGCGCTGGATGTAAGAAGGAAATAATTACAGATTTCGCCTCCGCAAAAGAAGCCAGGCAAGGCCTATGAAAAGGGCCGTGTAACCAAGCGCCAGTATCAGGTTCAGGTATACAGGCAGGTCTTCTGCCAGGATGCCCATTTCACGAAGGTTAAGCGCGTCAGCATTACCAGCATCCGCTTGATTACCCGAAGAGATAGATAAAAATTCAGGCATTGGGGTAAGATTTGAAATAGCCTTCATGGGAAAATACAACCTTGCCCCAGGTGGAAAAAATAACCTGAAAACAGGTTCAATGATCAGCCGGAGCAGGATGAACAGGACAATGGCCAGGGCTGTGTTCCGGAAGAGGATGGCCAGTAGAAAACCGGTTGACATATAGGCCACTGCCTGCACAAAGTAAACCAGCAATATATAGGTCTTCTTTACAAATAAAGCAGCGGTCAGGTCCCTCGTGAAAATAAACCCGAATAAGAGTGAAAAAAGCAGGACCATCAGCATGCTGTAGACGGCTATGGCAATGATTAAGAATCCTTTTCCTGTCAGTAAATCAGAACGGCTGAGTCCGTCAATGACATGCTGCCTGAAGGTGCGGAATGTATACTCATTGCCCGTCATGACAATGATCAGGATGGCCAGGAGCAGGTTGAACCAGCTGGCCACCCATGGAAAGAATTCCCAGATATTCGGGAACTGGTAGAGGTAATCGGTGCTGAAGCCGGGGATGGTAATATCCAGCCGGGAAGTAACCAGTACCACCAGAAAAAACAAAATAAAATGCAGCAGGATGATTACCCTGAATGCCCTGTAAGACCAGATTTTTGTGTACTCGTTTAGGATAATGGACTTCATCGGCATTATTGTTTTACCAGTTCCAGGAACTGGGATTCCAGGCTTTTCTTGCGTGTTTCCAGGTGGGTTAAGACAATGTTCTGTTGATGGGCAAACTCATTGACATCCCTGGCCGCGTAGCCGGATTTAAGGACAATGATCAGTTGCTTGCCATCTATTTCGATGGAAGCACTCATCCCGGATCTGACCAGGGCAAACTTCAACTTTTCAGCAATCATCACATTCCACGACAACGGGATCATCAGCTGCCAGCAATTCGTGAACCCTTCCCTGTGCAATGGATTGTCCTTTTTTCAGCACGGCAACATGGGTGCAGACTTTTTCAACTTCATCCAGTATGTGGCTGGCCAGGATAATGGTTTTTTGTTTTTCCGCCTCCCCTTTGATGATTTCCCTGACCTCAGCTATCCCTTCCGGATCGAGTCCGTTTGCCGGTTCATCGAGCACGAGTACATCAGGATCGCCAAGCAGGACGGCAGAGAGGGCGAGCCTTTGTTTCATACCCAGGGAAAGTGTGTCAAATCTTGATTTTTTCCGGTCCCATAAATTGACAAGCTTGAGAACCCGTTCAATATCATCCACAGGTTTTCCCTTGATGCGGGCAACAATGGTCAGGTTCCTGGCCAGGTCAAGGTAAGGATAAAAATTTGGCACCTCGATCAGGGAACCAATTTTCTTTCGAATGGTAGCTGTAGCGGATTTGCCATACCAGTGAAAACTTCCTTTGTCTGCTGAGATCACACCTGTTATGATCGCCAGGGTGGTTGTTTTGCCGCTGCCATTGGGACCAAGGATGCCGAATACATGACCTGCCCCGACTTCCAATGACAGATCCTGGACAGCTGCAATGCGGCCGTAATTCTTTGAAATCTGCTGAATGTTTAATATTGGTTCCAATTTGCAGTCCCTGAGAGTGGTAAGTTTAATGGCCTAATTCTGCCATGAATTTGATTCGCATCAACCTGATATCCTCTTCTGAATATTCATCTTCCCCAAGTTCATCCAATGCTTCATGCACGGATTCGCTTTCGGCTTCCCTAAAATAATCAAAAACTTCATCCTGGTGATCTTCATCGAGGACCTCATTGATATAGTAATCGAGATTCAGTTTTGTCCCACTGTTTACGATGGCTTCTATTTCGTCAAGGAGTTTGGTCATTTCCAGGCTTTTGGCACTGGCAATATCCTCAAGAGATACTTTCCTGTCAATATTCTGAATGATATAAACCTTGAGTCCGGATTTGTTTACTACTGATTTGACGACCATATCCTGCGCCCGGATGATCTCTTTTTCATCAACATAGGTACTGATCAGTTCAACAAACTGCTTACCATATCGCTGTGCTTTGCCTGAACCTACACCCTGAATATTCTGCAGCTCTTCCATGTTGATGGGATACTGTATGGCCATGTCCTCCAGTGAGGGATCCTGAAAGATCACAAAAGGAGGAAGGTTCAGTTCACGAGATATTTTCTTGCGCAGGTCCTTCAGGATATTGAATAGTTCTACATCAACCGTACTGGTCTTTCCTCCCTGTGCAATGGCAGCATCTTCTGTTGCTGCCTCATAGTCATGATCCCTGGTTACCATGCGGCTGTAAGGATTGGCAATGTATTCATGACCCAATGAAGTTATTTTCAGCAAACCATAATTCTCAATATCCTTGGTGAGGAACTGGGCCACCAGGGAATGGCGCAGAACGGCATTCCAGAATTTGGTATCCTGATCATTGCCTGATCCAAATTCCGGGATCATGTGATGTTTATAAGATTTAACGGAGGAAGATGCATTTCCTGCCAGGATATTGGCAATATGTGAGGCCTTGAATTTTTCCTTGACCGCAAGGATTACTTGCAGGGCCTTGACAATATAATCTTTCCCTTCTATTTCCTCTTTGGGATGGAGGCAATTATCACAATTGTCACAATGGCCCTCCATGATTTCCCCAAAATAATTCAACAATAATTTGGGCCTGCACACAGATGATTCAGCATAGGCAACCGTTTCCAGCAACAGTTGTTTGCCGATTTCCTGTTCGGCAACCGGTTTTCCCTGCATAAATTTCTCCAGTTTCTGGATATCGTTGTAACTGTAAAAGGCAATGCAGTTACCTTCGCCTCCATCCCTGCCGGCCCTCCCGGTTTCCTGGTAATAACCTTCCAGGCTTTTAGGGATGTCATAGTGGATCACAAATCGTACATCCGGTTTATCAATCCCCATGCCAAATGCAATGGTGGCCACGATCACATCGACTTCCTCCATCAGGAACTGATCCTGGTTGGAAGACCGGGTGGCTGAATCCATTCCGGCATGATAGGGCAAGGCCTTGATGCCATTTACTTTCAGGTTTCAGCAAGTTCTTCAACCTTTTTCCGGCTAAGACAGTAGATGATGCCTGATTTTCCGGTATGGTTCAGGATATATCGGATGATCTCCTTGGTTGCATTAATCTTTGGACGTATCTCGTAGTAAAGGTTCTCCCGGCGGAATGAATCCTTGAAAATCCTTGCATCCAGCATAGCAAGGTTTTTCTGGATATCATGCTGCACTTTTGGGGTGGCTGTAGCTGTCAAAGCAATGATAGGAGCCGTACCGATCTGGTTAATAATGGGCCGGATGCGCCGGTATTCCGGCCTGAAATCATGGCCCCATTCGGAAATACAATGTGCTTCATCAACCGCATAGAATGAGATCTTGATCTTTTTAAGGAATTCAATGTTTTCCAGCTTAGTCAGTGATTCGGGAGCCACATATAACAACTTGGTACGACCTGCATTAAGGTCACCTTTAACTTGCTCAATCTGGGCTTTTGACAGGGAAGAATTCAGGAAATGTGCGATGCCATCATCCGTACTGAAACTCCGCATAGCATCGACCTGGTTTTTCATCAATGCGATCAGTGGGGAAATGACAATGGCAGTTCCCTCCATGATCAACGAGGGAAGCTGGTAGCAAAGTGATTTACCGCCCCCGGTGGGCATCAGGACAAAAGAGTCATTCCCGTCAAGAAGACTACTGATGATTTCTTCCTGGTTACCTTTGAAATTATCAAAACCAAAATACTTTTTCAGGTAAGCGATAAGTGATATGTCTGTACTGACTGTCATTCAAAGTGCTACTCTCATTCTTAAGATTTAAGATACGAATTATTTATAATATTTATTCTGCCAACAGTTTATTTAACTTCTAAATAACAAGATCTCCTAAATGGAAGGAATCTGTCTGCCATTTAAAATATATGAATACATTTGTAATCTAAATTTAGGAAAAAACTATTTATGGATCGCATAAGCGGACCATATTATAATATATATCTGACAATAATTTTTTAGCATGGCAGAAAAGACTGAGCATGAAATGTCATTCCTGGAGCATCTGGAAATATTAAGGTGGCATATCATACGAGCAATATTGAGTATCCTGGTTGTCGCTATTGTGGCCTTTATTTTCAAGGATATTGTATTCAACAAGATCATCCTGGCCCCTAAATTGCCAGAATTCATCACCAACCGTTTGCTTTGCGATTTCGGAAGGATGGTCAATATATTAAGCTTATGTATCAATTCCAGACCATTCGAGGTGATCAGTATCAAAATGGCAGGCCAGTTCTCTATGCATATCATGGTATCATTGATCACCGGATTTGTGGTTTCTTTTCCCTATGTGTTTCATGAATTCTGGAGGTTTATCGTACCTGCCCTATATTCCAAGGAAAAAAGGCATGCCCGTGGGGCTGTTTTTTACAGTTCCTTACTATTTATGCTGGGTGTCCTTTTCGGCTACTTCGTGATTGTTCCCCTTTCTGTTCACTTCCTAGGATCTTACAGCGTGAGTGAACAGGTTACCAACCAGATCAACCTGATCTCATATGTATCAACCGTAGCTTCAGTGGTACTGGCGGCCGGGGTTATTTTTGAGTTGCCTATTCTTGTTTATTTTTTGAGTAAAGCGGGACTGGTAACCCCCGAGTTTCTGAGAAAATACCGGAAGCATTCCCTGGTTTTGATACTGGCCCTTTCTGCCATCATTACGCCTCCCGATATATTCAGCCAGGTGCTGGTGTCATTTCCGCTGATATTTCTATACGAGATCGGCATTGGCATATCCAGGCGGATCAATATAAAGCGGGAGGAGGAACTGAAGGAAGGCAATAAAACATAAAAAAGAAAAAATCGTTATTTAGTAGCTAAAGATCATCCAATGAGACTGCACACCAGTAAACTTGTCAAGAGGTACCGGGCAAGGACCGTGGTGAAAAGGGTATCCATTGAACTGGAACAGGGAGAAATTGTTGGTTTACTAGGTCCCAACGGGGCAGGGAAGACCACTACTTTTTATATGATCGTGGGACTGATATCCCCGAATGAGGGGAAGATTTTTGTTGATGACCTGGAGATCACCAAGGAACCTGTTTACAAAAGAGCAAGGCTGGGCATAGGATACCTGGCGCAGGAAGCTTCGGTTTTCAGAAAACTGTCTGTGGAGGATAATCTTATGGCAGTGCTGGAAATGTCCAACCTGAAATGGGATGAGCAAAAAGCAAGGGTGGAGGAGCTTTTACAGGAATTTGGACTGGAAAAAATAAGAAAAAGCCTGGGTATACAGCTTTCCGGTGGAGAACGAAGGAGAACAGAAATTGCGAGGGCCCTGGCTCTGAGTCCCAAGTTCATCCTCCTTGATGAACCATTCGCCGGGGTTGATCCCATTGCCGTGGAAGATATCCAACAGATAGTTAAAAATCTGAAAACCAAAAACATAGGAATCCTGATCACCGACCACAATGTACACGAGACACTTTCCATTACAGACCGGGCTTACCTCCTGTTCGAGGGGAATATCCTTAAATCGGGTACCTCCGATGAACTGGCAGAAGATGAGCAGGTTCGAAGAGTTTACCTGGGTAAGAATTTTGAATTGAGATAGGCGCTTTGATAAGCATTTCCCTGCCCCGTTGACATTCTCAGGAAAAAAGAATAAATTTGCGGCGGCAAAAGCGGATGTGGCGGAATTGGTAGACGCGCTAGATTTAGGATCTAGTGCCTTACGGCGTGGGGGTTCGAGTCCCTTCATCCGCACTTTTTAACAGATCTGCCGCCGTGCTGACGATGACCGGTCGTTCGTATGGCGGTTTTTAAGTAACAATAAGCGTTAATATGAATATCAGCAAGGAAAACACAGATGATTTGAATGCCGTTCTGAAAATCCGGATTGAAGAGTCGGATTATACAGGACGTGTTGATGATGTTTTGAAAGATTACCGGAAGAAGGTTCAACTGGATGGATTCAGGCCCGGGAAGGTGCCTGCGGGACTGGTAAGGAAGATGTACTGGAAGCCCGTACTGGTGGAAGAGATCAACAAACTGGTGTCAGAAACCATATCCAATTACCTGAAAGAGGAAGAAATAAGTATACTAGGGGAGCCCCTTCCCACCGAAGATCAATCCAATGAAATTGATTGGGATACGCAGAAAGAGTTTGAATTTGATTTTGATCTGGGACTCGCACCCAAGCTGGAGATTTCTTTGACACAGAAGGATAAGGTGCCCATATATGAAATTCAGATTGATGATAAGATGCTCAATGAGACCAAGGAATCTTATGCCAAACGGATGGGGCAGATGATCCCGGTTGAACAAATTGAAGGATCGGAGCTCGTGAAGGGGGATTTTATGCAGATTGACAAAGAAGGAAACCCGATCGATGGAGGGATTTTTACGGCAGATGCACAGATTTCCATGGAAGTCGTCAAGGATGAAAAGATTAAAACATCTTTTATGGCCCGCCAGGTGGGTGATACGGTGGATCTCGATATACGCAAGGCTTTCCCAAATGATACAGAGATCTCATCCCTGCTTAAGATAGACAAGGCAACCGTCCCGGAGATCGTTCCAACTTTCCGCATACAAATCAAGGAAATCACAAAGTTCCAGATTGCAGAGATTAACCAGGAACTCTGGGATATGCTGTATGGAAAGGATGAGGTTAAATCAGATGCGGAATTTGAGGAGAAATTAAAGGAAGAATTGAGTACAGCTCTTTCACGGGACAGTGAATACCGTTTTGAGATAGATGCAAAAAAAATGATGCTTAAAAAGATGAAATTTGATCTTCCGGTTGAATTTCTGAAACGTTGGCTAGTACTTGTAAATGAGGGAAAATTCACCACTGAACAAATAGATGAGGATTTCCCAAAGTTTGAAGATGACCTGAAATGGCAACTTATCCGGGATCAGATCGTAAAAGACCAGGAAATCAAAATTGAAGCAGAAGAGGTAAAGTCCCAGGCCAAAGAAATAGCCAGGTTACAATTCCAGCAATACGGCATGATGAACATTCCGGAAGAAAACCTGGAAAACTATGCTACAGAGATGCTAAAGAATGAAGATGAGATCAGGAAGGCTACGGAAAAAATTATGGATAATAAGGTAATTGATTATCTCAAGGCCGCTGTTAGAGTGGATAATAAGCAAATTAGCGTAGAAAAATTCAATAAATTATTCGAGAATAATTAAATTCGCAGGTAAACAATTTGATATGGACCAGAACGAATTCTATAAATACGCGATCAAGCACCAGGGCATCAGCAGTATGACCATGCAACGTTATACCTCTATCTGGAATAATTATATATCCCCGACCATCATTGAAGAGAGGCAGCTTAATATTGCTTCTATGGATGTGTTCTCACGGCTGATGATGGACAGGATCATCTTCCTGGGCCTGCCCATTGATGATTATGTGGCTAATATCATACAGGCACAGTTGCTCTTCCTTGATTCCTCTGATCCTTCTAAGGATATACAGATCTATTTCAATACCCCGGGAGGTTCGGTGTCTGCAGGATTGGGAATCTATGACACCATGCAATACATCAGTTCTGATGTAGCGAGCATTTGTACAGGAATGGCAGCCTCCATGGGTGCTGTTCTGCTGACTGCCGGAACCAAAGGAAAACGTTCTGCATTGAGGCATTCCAGGATCATGATCCACCAGCCCATGGGAGGTGCCCAGGGTACGGCCTCCGATATAGAGATCACCACCAGAGAGATACTGAAGATGAAGCAGGAGCTGTATCAGATCCTGGCCGACCATTCAGGCAATCCCGTCGAAAAGATTGAAAAGGATTCAGACCGGGATCACTGGATGACTTCAAAGGAAGCGCTGGAATATGGGATGATAGATGAGGTACTGGAGAAGGGAAAAAGCAAAAAAGACTAACTTAAATTTCAATAAATGGACCGATGTTCTTTTTGTGGTAGGGAAAAGCGTGATACAAATCTGTTAATTGCAGGGATATCAGGCCATATCTGTGACAGTTGTATTGAGCAGGCGCATAGTATCCTGCAGGAGGAATTGAAAAAGAAATCAGAGTTTGATGTAAACCAGATCAAACTTTCAAAACCATATGAGATCAAGAGTTTCCTGGATCAGTATGTCATTGGCCAGGATTATGCCAAGAAATATATCTCTGTCGCGGTTTATAATCATTACAAGCGACTGGTACAGGTAAAGATTGATGATAATAACGAGGTAGAAATAGAAAAATCAAATATCGTTCTGGTGGGAGAAACAGGTACCGGCAAAACATTGCTGGCCCGTACCATAGCCAAAATGTTGCATGTTCCTTTCACCATTGTTGATGCCACTGTCCTTACCGAAGCGGGTTATGTAGGGGAAGATATCGAAAGCATCCTGACCAGGCTCCTGCAGGTGGCTGATTACAATGTTGAAGCAGCGGAAAAAGGGATTGTATTTATAGATGAGATTGATAAGATCGCCCGTAAAAGCGACAATCCTTCCATTACCAGGGATGTGTCCGGAGAAGGGGTACAACAGGGACTGCTTAAGTTGCTGGAAGGCTCCACAGTGAACGTGCCACCCCAGGGTGGCAGGAAGCATCCCGACCAGAAAATGATCCCAGTCAATACAAAAAACATTCTGTTCATCTGTGGAGGGGCATTCGATGGCATTGAAAAAAAGATAGGGCAAAGGCTGAATACCAAAACCGTTGGATACACTGCAGTTAAGGATGCAGATAAGGTGGACCGAAGTAATTTATTACAATATGTTGCACCGCAGGACCTGAAAGCTTTTGGCCTGATCCCGGAGATCGTAGGAAGACTGCCCGTACTGGCATACCTGAACCCGCTGGATCAGGGCGCCCTGAGAAGTATACTGACAGAACCCAGGAACGCCATTATCAAACAGTATGAAAGCCTGTTTGAAATGGATGGGATCAAGCTCAGCTTTGATGAGGATGTCCTGGACTACATCGTGGAAAAATCCGTGGAGTTCAAGCTGGGTGCCAGGGGACTCCGTTCAATCTGTGAAGCCATCATGATCGATGACATGTTCGATCTGCCATCCTCGGAGACCAAGCAGGTCCATGTTGAACTGGATTATGCCAAGGAGAAATTTGAGAAATCTGATGTCAAACGGCTCAGAGCTGCCTGATTTTATTTTGTTTATTTACCGAAAATCATTTTCTTTGATCCAACAAAGTACAACAATGAACAATCAAACCTTTAACAATTGGTGGTGGCATTTATCTGCATGGAATACCCGTGAGTTGTGACAGCCATTGTTGAGGAACAGAATAAAATATGAGGCTTGCCAATCACGGCAAGCCTTTTTTTATGATTAAATATTTTACAATGCAAAAGGTAAAAATCAAAACAGCCATCAAGCAGATCCTGTCAGACACCATTACTCCTGTGAGTGTCTACCTGAGGGTAAGGGATATATTTCCCCAGTCCATTTTGCTGGAAAGCAGTGACTATCATTCCAATGAGGATTCATACTCCTTCATCTGCCTCCAGCCCTTCTATTCTTTTAGTATTGAGAAGGGGAAAATAATCCTTAGAGATGAGGATGGAGGGTCCGACATTCAAGAAATCACACCGAATACATCCATCCCCGATGAGTTGAACAGGTTTTTTCAATCATTCGAGCTTGTGGATCCCGATCCAAGGATCAGGACCAATGGTTTCTTTGGCTATTCGGCGTATGACGCCATTAAATATTTCGAAGACATTAAAGTGGCGGAAGAGGGGGACAGCGCATATGCCATTCCGGATATGGTTTATTCTCTCTACAGGATCATCATAGCCATCAACCATTTCCAGAATACCCTTACCATTTTGGAAAATCAGACTGGTGGATATGAAAGCCGGCTGGATTACATACAATCCATGCTTTTCAACCGTAATTTCGCGACCTACCCTTTTAGTCCCAGTGAAAAGGAAGAATCCAATATGACAAACCAGGACTACATGGATATGGTGAGAAAGGGTAAGGAACATTGTTACCGGGGGGATGTTTTCCAGATCGTACTTTCCCGCCAATTCAAACAGGATTTTACCGGGGATGAATTCAATGTTTACCGTTGCCTTCGATCCGTTAATCCTTCTCCTTATCTTTTCTATTTTGATTTCGGGAGCTACAAGATCTTCGGATCCTCTCCTGAGGCCTCGCTGCAGATACAGGACAGGATCGCCTATATCCACCCCATTGCCGGTACATTTAAACGGACCGGGGATGATGCAGTGGACAAAGATTCGGCGATTAAGCTGGCGAGGGATAAAAAAGAGAATTCAGAGCACATCATGCTGGTTGACCTGGCACGCAATGACCTAAGCCGCAATGCGGACCATGTTACGGTGGAAACCTTCCGTGAGATCCAGTATTACTCACATGTGATCCACATGGTCTCCAAGGTATCCGGAATGCTTCCGAAGGATTATAATGCCGTTCGGGTTATGGGGGATACCTTCCCGGCTGGAACCCTTTCAGGGGCCCCGAAATACAAAGCCATGGAATTGATTGACCGCTATGAGAACCAGCACCGCGGCTATTATGGGGGAGGGATTGGTTACCTGGGGTTTGATGGAGCCCTGAACCATGCCATCATGATACGCTCATTTCTCAGTAAAAACAATTCATTGTACTACCAGGCAGGGGCCGGTATTGTGGCGGATTCAGTAGAAGAGACAGAATTACAGGAAGTTAATAATAAACTGATGGCACTTAAAAAAGCCATCGATATGGCAAAGGAGATTTAAAACATGGAAAAGGTAGTTGTTATAGATAATTACGATTCTTTTACCTATAACCTGGTGCATGCACTGAACCAGATCACCGGTACCAGGGTGGATGTGTTCAGGAATGATAAGGTGGAGATAGATGCCCTGGCAGCGTACACCCATATTGTCCTGTCTCCTGGTCCCGGGATACCCGATGAAGCTGGTCTCCTGAAGGATATTATCCTGAAATATGCTCCCGAAAAAAGATTGCTGGGAGTTTGCCTGGGACACCAGGCCATTGCGGAAGTTTTCGGGGGTAGCCTGATCAATATCAGCAAGGTCTTTCACGGGGTGTCAACCCGAATCAGGGTGCTGGACAGGGAAGATTACCTGTACCGGAACATTCCAGGAGAATTTGACGGGGGCAGGTACCACTCCTGGATAGTCTCGGAAGAAGACCTACCAGCATCACTGCAGATCACTGCAAAGGCAGAAGATGGTGAGATCATGGGCTTGAGCCACAAAAAATATGATGTAAAGGGTGTGCAGTACCACCCGGAATCTGTACTGACCAAAGAGGGTATGGCCATAATGACCAACTGGATAATTTCATGATTTGAAAAACGCGGAAACATGAAAGAAATACTGAATTATTTATATGAGCATAAGACCCTGGACAGGGAGGAGGCAAAAAAGATCCTGACAAACATTGCCAGCGGTGTATACAATCATTCACAGATTGCCTCCTTTATCTCTGTATATCTGATGCGAAGCATAACGGTTGAGGAGTTGACAGGATTTAGGGATGCACTTCTTGGCCTGTGCCAGCCGGTGGATCTGGCAGAGTTTGATGCCATTGATCTTTGTGGGACAGGTGGTGATGGTAAGGATACCTTTAATATTTCAACCCTTTCGACTTTTGTTGTGGCAGGAGCCGGTGTAAAAGTAGCCAAACATGGTAACTATGGGGTATCTTCCTCGGTCGGGTCCTCTAACCTGATGGAATCTGCTGGGTACAAATTTTCCAATGAGGCCTCAAAATTGAGAGCAGAGATTGATAGGGCCGGGATATGTTTCCTGCATGCTCCGCTTTTCAATCCGGCCATGAAAAATGTAGCCCCGGTCAGGAAAGAACTGGGCATGAAAACTTTTTTTAATATGCTGGGACCCATGGTCAATCCTAGTTTCCCGACCCGGCAGCTGGTGGGTGTTTATAGCCTGGAACTGGCCAGGTTGTATAATTATCTTTACCAGGCTGGAGACAAAGAATATGTTATCCTGCACAGCCTCGACGGGTATGATGAGATATCTCTCACAGGCCCGTGCAAGGTGATTACAAGAAATATGGACAGGATAATGCAGCCCGCTGACTTTGGACTTCCGACATACCCGGCTGAACATCTGAGAGGTGGCAGCACAGGGGATGATGCCATGAAAATCTTCTTGGCAGTACTTCAAAATAAAGCTACTGACGCCCAGCGGGATGTGGTGATTGCTAATGCGGGACTCGGACTCCAGGCATGTTTTCCGGACAGGAGTATGGAGGATTGTCTTGGGATGGCAAGAGAATCAATTGAGAGTGGTTCAGCTCTTAAAGCATATGATACACTCATGGAGATGAATAAATAATATGTTGGCCTGTGGATATCCTGGAAACCATAATTGCTGATAAAAAGCGGGAACTGCTGCTGCAAAAGCAGAAGGTCTCCATAGATGAACTGGAGAGAGAGCCTGGATTCTACAGGCCAGTGATCTCATTGCGGGATGGTTTGGCCTTAGGCAATAAAGGTGGGATCATCGCTGAATTCAAACGGAAATCTCCATCCCGGGGATTGATCAATGAAAAGGCAGATCCGGTAAAAGTTAGTAAGGGTTATGTTCAGGCGGGAGCAAGCGGGCTATCAGTATTGACGGATACAAAATATTTTGCCGGCAGCCGGGAAGACCTGGCCATGGTCCGGGAGGCCAATCAGTGCCCCATCCTCCGCAAGGATTTTATGATAGATGAATACCAGGTACTGGAAGCCAGGGCATGGGGGGCAGATGTGATCCTGTTGATTGCAGCTGTCCTGGAGAAAGATAAGGTCAGGGACCTTTCCACGCTGGCACATTCCCTGGGACTAGAGGTATTGCTGGAGATCCATGAGGAATCAGAACTGGACATCCTCAATGAATACATTGATATTGTAGGTGTTAACAACCGTGACCTGAAAAGGATGATCACCGATGTAAATACTTCCATAACACTGTCTGAAAAGATTCCAGCTGATTTCCTTAAGATTTCCGAGAGCGGGATATCTGATCCGGGAACAATCATCAAATTGAAGGAATATGGTTACAGGGGGTTCCTTATTGGAGAATACTTCATGCAAAATTCGGATCCGGCCAGCAAATGTCGGGAATTGATTGAGGGCCTGTGAGATGGATTTGAAGATCAAAATATGCGGTATGAGGGAGTCAGGCAATGTCCGGGAAGTGTCAGGATTAAGGCCTGATTACATGGGATTTATTTTTTATCCGGGTTCAAAAAGATATGCCGGGAGGCTCTCCCCCCCGGATTTGATGAATCTTCCTAAAGACATTCAAAAAGTAGCTGTCTTTGTAAACGCCTCAAGGGATGAGATTATCTCAACCTGCCAGGCTTATTCAATTCGAATCCTTCAGCTCCATGGAGATGAATCACCGGCATTTTGCCGTACATTCAAGGAAGAGGGATTCCAGGTCATCAAGGCAATCAGGGTGGGACTGGTACTGGAAACCGAGGAAATGAAGAGGTTTGCTGAAGTTTGTGATTTTTTATTACTGGATACATCCGGAGATGGTTTCGGGGGGACAGGTAAGAAGTTTGACTGGAGCCAGCTTCAGAATTACAGGCTTGAATTGCCATTCTTTTTAAGCGGTGGCATTGCACCCAGGGATGCGGAAAGGATTATGGATATGGTTTTTCCACAACTCTATGGGGTGGATCTGAACAGCCGGTTTGAGATCAAGCCGGGCTTAAAGAACAAAGTAGAATTAGAGAACTTTATCAGGAAGATAAGAACCTGATTGACCAAAAATAAATATATGCAGTACGATGTAAGCCAGGAGGGATATTATGGAGATTTCGGCGGGGCCTTCATCCCGGAGATGCTTTATGCCAACGTGGAAGAACTGCGGCAGAAATACCTGGGCATCCTGGAAGATGATGAATTCAAAGATGAATTTTCGCGTTTATTAAGGGATTATGTTGGACGTCCTACTCCCTTGTTCTATGCCAGCAGGCTTTCTGAGAGGCATGGCAGGCAAATTTTTCTGAAACGCGAAGACCTGAACCATACAGGAGCTCACAAGATCAATAATACAGTCGGACAGATCCTGATGGCAAAACGCCTGGGAAAGCAAAGGATCATTGCTGAAACCGGGGCAGGTCAGCATGGTTTTGCAACAGCAACAGTCTGTGCACTGATGGGAATGGAATGTATTGTTTACATGGGTGAGACAGATGTTCGGCGGCAGCAGCCCAATGTGCTAAAGATGAAGATGCTGGGAGCTTCTGTTATACCGGTGCTGAGCGGCAATAAAACCCTCAAAGATGCGACAAATGAAGCCATACGGGACTGGATCAACCATCCGGAGGATACCCATTATATCATTGGTTCAGTCGTTGGTCCCCATCCCTATCCGGACCTGGTAACCAGGTTACAGGCGATTATCGGGGAAGAGATCGCCTGGCAGGTCAAGGAACAAACCGGCAAGGAAATTCCGGATTGCATCATTGCCTGTGTAGGTGGAGGAAGCAATGCGATGGGGGCTTTCTATCCATTCCTCGATAATAAATCAGTCAGGATGATAGGGGTAGAAGCAGCAGGGAAAGGGATAGAGACTGAGGAAACCGCTGCTACCCTTGCATGTGGAAGGACAGGGATCATTCACGGGAGCAAAACCATGCTCATGCAGGATGATGACGGGCAGATTATTGAGCCGTATTCTATTTCAGCGGGGTTAGATTACCCCGGGATAGGGCCTATCCATTCATTCCTGCATAAAACCGGCAGGGTGGAATATTATGCTGTTAAGGATGAGCAAGCCCTGGAGGCTGCCATGGAACTAACCAGGCTTGAAGGCATCATACCGGCCCTGGAAACTGCGCATGCACTTGCCATTCTGGACAACTTCGAATCCGGTAAAGATGATGTACTGGTAGTTAACCTTTCAGGAAGGGGGGACAAGGATATGGAAACCTATATTAAAGCCATTGAAAATGAACAGGATTGATCGTTTATTTCAGGAAAAGCCCTCAGGTATATTATCAGTTTATATTACCGCCGGATATCCCGGTTTGTTTGATACGGTCGAAGTGATCCGGGAACTTGCAAAAAGCGGTGTGGATATGATAGAGATCGGCATGCCATTTTCAGACCCACTTGCTGATGGTCCCCTCCTGCAGGCTTGCAACCAGCAGGCCCTTAAGAACGGCATGACCCTGAACCTCCTTTTTGAGCAGCTGGGATATATCAGGGAGACGGTGGATATCCCCCTTCTTTTGATGGGATACCTGAATCCGGTACTCAATTTTGGCATGGAAAAATTTTGCAAAAAAGCCCAGTATATCGGCATGGATGGGATCATATTGCCCGATCTTCCTGTCAGGGAATATAGGGTACATTATCGTAATCATTTCAGGGAGAATAACCTGCACATGATCTTCCTGATTTCCCCCCAGACGGCTGAAGAAAGGATCAGGGAAATCGACAGTCTGGGGAGGGGATTCATTTACATGGTCTCATCTGCTTCCACGACAGGGGTGAAAAGTGGATTCCAGCCCGAACAGACCAAATATTTTGAAAGGATCCATGCCATGAGTCTGAAGCTACCGCGATTAATAGGTTTTGGGATATCCACCCGGGAGACCTATGAGCAGGCCAGCCAATATGCTTCCGGAGCCATTATCGGGAGTGCTTTCATGAAGTCACTGATGGGAGAAGGTGCTATCCCGGACAATATCAGATCATTTGTAAATCAAATAAGACCTTAGCGGCTTTTCCTGTAAAGGATAATATAACGTCGCTGCGAATTCCGCTTCGCGAAACACGTCAGGCTCCTTATGTCTTCTTTATCGAGACACCCTGGCATTTTTCTCAGAGGATTTTATCTGTGATATTGTCCGCCAGGTCCTATTCCTCAGTAAGATGTATATTCTTCCATTGCAAGCTGACCAATTATCCTGTATATTAAAGTCTTAAAGAGCTATTAGCCGTTTCTTGAACTACCAGATCGTCTGTGGCATCAAGAAACCTTCTTACAGATTCCATAATGTGAGCCGCTTCAGCTTCCAGGATCCCGGTGATGCTAGTGTTTTTCATTGTGTGCTGTGCCTGTCCTGAGAGCTCACCGGGACAGTCCACTGAGACAGTCTACCTGGGCAGTTCATCGGGGCGGATAGGGAGCATCAATTATGATTGGTCTTTTATTAGTATATGGTACTAAGAGGCTGATATCGACATTAAGGATGAAAAAATATCAGAGATAGATATAAATTATCCAATTATTAGCTATATTGATGAATATTAGCATAAAATATATCTTTTGAGGGATATTTTTTATGCTAATAATAGCAAATAAGCATAATAATCAGATAATAAACATCCTTTTGCCATGAATTGGAACATTATTAAGCTGTTCTCAAGCAGAAATATGTTTGGTTTTACATTTCAGGATGTAACGAGGGCATTTCCGGAGAAAAACCCTGTTTATCTAGCCAAGATCCTTGCAGAGATGGTCAATAAGGGTATGCTATGTAAAATAACCTGGGGCATTTACCACATCATTCCTGTTAATGCAGATCCGGAAACCTATGTTCCTGATGGGCATCAAGTGGCAAAATACCTGATGCAGAATAAGGAGTATTATATCGGGTATGCTTCAGCGATAAAGAACCATGGGCTAACGCTCCAATCTGAGGCCAAATCTGAGGCCAAATTTGAGGCCGGAACCGAGGCCGGAACCGAGGCCAGATCTGAGGTCAGGGAATATGTGGTCACCAAAAGGCAAATGAAGACGTCCATCAGGAGTTTCAGAGGAATTACATATCAATTCATTCAGCATGATGCAACCCGATTTTTCGGCTTCACCAGCATCTGGATAAACCAGTTTGAGAAAGCGATGGTAAGTGATTTGGAAAAAACCATCGTAGATATTGCTACCAAACCCCAGCTTTGTGGAGGCATCGTTGAGGTTGGGAATGCCATATCCCAGGCAAAGGACCGGACAGATCATGATAAGCTGTTTTATTATTTCGCGAGGAATTTGAATAAGTCCGCGAAAAAAAGATTCCTTTTCCTCACCGATTTATTGGGTTTGGAATGGACTACTGAGCACGAAAGTATGATGGAAGAGTTGGGAACAGGCATCTCATTATTGGATCCGGCGGCACCGGACCAGGGAAGAAAAATGAAAAAATTTGGATTGAAGATCAATGTGGATCCTATCCGCATTAAGAAGAAAGTCCTTGATCGAAAAATATCCTGATGTTCTCATCCCTGATTCCTGGACCAATAGCTGTCTCAGTCAGGTGTCTATGGCCAAAATATCTGTCCCACGGCCAGTAAATCTTTGCAAGATAACGGGATTCCCGAAAATAGCGAGATACACGATAATAACTGGACACCAGAAAACATCAAAACTAAAATCCTATAAAACTGATTATCTACGACTTAAAAAATCACCTCGAAAGGTGTGACGAAAACAGGAGGATATCCAAAACAGAGCCTATAAATATTGCGTGTAAGATTTTCAGCGATGTTTTTATATTCCCCTCCATGAAAAAAGAAAGCCGTCCTAATTTGATTAAGACGGCTTTCCTGATATTATCTAATAGCTGGATTGACTACCAATTTCTGAGGTTGATTTCCCTGGTCTCATCGCCTACGGTTACAGTAGCTTTCGGGTCACAGGTGCCGTCACCATAGTCAAGGGTTACATCGGGCCTTCCTTCTGCAGAGATCAGAACGGTGCCTTTTGTGATGAAACGGCATCCGATCTCTTTCCAGAGCGAACTGGTAATCTCCCTTGTGAAAGGAATACCTTTCCTGTTAATTCCAGTGGCTATTCCGTCGATATACCAGATATCATCTCTTCTGTCCCACCTTGTGTCTTCTCCTTCTACAAATGTCCGGGTGCGGTTAACCTCTTTGGAGATGACTATGTCAGAGTCGGGTACAGTTACCTTGCCTCCGGTCAGTATTATGGAAAAGTAACGCTTTCCTTCATATTCTCCTTCCATCCAGCGGCCTTCGTTGGTTACTATCCTGGTCCCTTCCACCTTATGGCCGTTAACGTAGAACTTTTCAAGTTCAACGGTCCTGGAAGAACCCGCTTCCCACATGGGACCGCTAACGGTAATGATGATCTTCCCTTTCCTGGTCCGCATGCCATGTGAACACCCATCACCATAGTCAACGATAACTTTCCTGGGCCAAAAACCTCCATCTGGAGAAATCACACTGATGACCGGACAGGTATCCAGTTCTGATTTGTTAGATGGCAGATCATAACCGAAGGCATCCATGATATTCATAACCATATCTACCTCGGTGAATACATCATCGTATGCCATATCTGCAATAGCATCATCTTCAGCAGTCATCAGATCCATGTCTTCAACACTATTATTCTTCTCACATGCAATCATAGTGATGGCTGCGAAAAGGATAACTGATAAAACGGATATAAAACTTCTCTTTTTCATGATCTTACTTTTAATTAATAATTAATAACGATTATTTTGATTATTTAGTTTCGCCTGTTTTGCATTTATGTGCTCTCACAGTGTTACACACGCCACATTTGAATTACCCTTACCTGTATTCAAAAATTTTCCGGATTTTTCCCATCTTTGCCTGCCACAAAGGAAGGAAATGCTTAAAAATAGAACAGGAGTATATATCAGCGTGGTGGCCGCCATGATCATGTGGAGCCTTACCTTTGTATGGTTCAAGATTGTAAATGAATATTACGGACCATTCACGATTGTTTTCCTGAGGTTATTCCTTTCCGCTGTCATTTTACTTGGCATATCGTGGATTTCATCATTGCTTCAGAAGATGCAGAGGGGAGACTTCTTAAGATTCCTGGTCCTCGCATTCATCTATCCGGTAATATATTTCATTGCTGAAAGCTTAGGTCTTACCATGATCTCTGCCTCCCAGGGAGCGATAATCATTTCCACCATACCCCTGATCGTGCCGGTTGGGGCTTATCTTTTTTTGAATGAAAGGGTAACCTTATTGAACATCGTCGGGATCCTGATATCTTTTCTAGGCGTAATCGTTGTGGTGATGAAAAGGGATTTTTCATTCAATGCAGCCCCTGCCGGTATATTACTTATGCTCGTAGCCGTAGTATCAGCGGTGGGATATACCCTGATGGTCAAGAAACTGACAGAAAAGTATAACGCATTTACCATAACCACTTATCAAAACATTCTCGGAAGCATCATGTTCCTGCCCCTTTTCCTAATTTTTGAATATAGGGAGTTTCTCTCTTCAGAGCATTCAGTCCGCGCTATTGCTAACCTTGTATACCTGGCTGTATTTGGTTCCTCCCTGGCATTCATTTTTTTTAATTACGGTGTTAAGGTCCTGGGGGCCACAAAAACTGAGATATTCACCAATATCATTCCCGTATTTACCGCTGTATTCGCTTATTATATGCTGGGCGAAGACCTGGGTTTCCAGAAGTTGTTTGGCATCGCTGTTGTGCTTCTGGGGCTCTTCCTGGCACAGTTAAAGACCAGGAAAAGGCCATACGATCATTTAGTTTCTCCATGATCCTTTAACAGAGAAATATTTTGGTATATTTCACGTTTGTAAAGCTGACACCCATACAATGTTCAGGTTAAAAACAGCATTTGGCATTTTTGGTTTAATAATCCTTACCTCCCAGTTATCTGCGCAGCTTGGTGGCAATGCAACTTTTGCCTTTTTAAACCTGACCAATTCAGCCCGTGTGGCATCGCTTGGGGGGAAGGTTGTGAGCCTGTGGGATGACGACCTGAACCTGCCTTTCCACAACCCCTCTCTGCTGCATGAAGGCATGTCCAATCAGCTGGTAGTGAATTATGTGAATTATTTCTCTGATATCAATTATGGATATGTATCCTATGCCAGGTCTTATGATAGGGTAGGAAATTTTGCATTGGGACTCCATTACATCAACTATGGCAAATTCACGGCAGCAGATAATGTCGGTAATATTACAGGAGAATTCAGAGCGGCTGAATATGCTTTCAATATGTTTTATTCCAGAGCGCTGGACAGTAATTTCAGTGTAGGGGTCAACCTGAAACCGGTCTATTCTGTGCTTGAGACGTACCATTCATTCGGGATGGTTGCCGATATTGGTTTGAACTTTACCAACAGGGATAAATTGTTTAGCGCGGGACTGGTATTCAGGAATGTGGGTGTACAGATCGTGCCCTATCATGAAGGGCATAGGGAGCCCGTCCCTTTTGAAATACTGGTCGGGCTGTCACAAAGGCTCAGACATGCACCATTCCGCTTTTCTTTGGTTGGGCATAACCTTCAGAAACTTGATCTCACTTATGAGGATCCGGCAAATAAGAATGAAGAATATGATCCCATAACAGGAGAACCCATACCAGAAAATAAATTTGCCGGGTTCGCCGATAATCTGATGCGACACCTGATTTTTGGAGTGGAGTTTATTCCCTTGGATAATTTTTACCTAAGAGCGGGTTATAATTACCAGCGAAGACAGGAACTGAAGATCAGCAGCAGGGTAGCCATGGTTGGCTTTTCCTATGGGTTTGGTATCAAAATATCCAAGTTCTATTTAAGTTACGGCAGGGCAACCTACCACCTGGCCGGTGCCTCCAACCATTTCTCCATTGCTACCAATTTTTCATCTTTTTACCGGGACCGTACTTTATATTAGCAAACAGCCTCCAGAATTTCTTTTTATTCAAATCTAAAGGTAATTTAGCATCCTTGATTTACAGATATGCTTATGAATAAATCCAAACAGGACCTGGTTATTGCGATTGATGGCCATTCCTCCGGAGGGAAAAGCAGTTATGCCAAAACAATCGCAAAAGAACTTGGAATTACCTATGTTGACAGTGGAGCCATGTACAGGGCTGTGACCCTATTTGCCATGGAAAACAACCTGATCAGGGACGGCATTATCGATGAGCAGGAGCTGGTCAGGCAACTAGACAGCATCAGGATTGAAATAATTTTTAATCCTGAGAAAGCCCTGCATGAAACCTGGATGAATGGCAAGAATATTGAAAATGATATTCGTACTGTTGCTGTTTCAGGCTACGTGAGCCCTGTAAGCAAGATCCGTGAGGTCAGGGAGACGCTGGTTGATCTGCAGCGTGAGATGGCGAAGGACAAAGGGGTGGTGATGGATGGCAGGGACATTGGGACAGTAGTCTTTCCTAATGCCGACATTAAGATTTATTTAACTGCTGAACCTGAGATAAGGGCACAGCGGAGATACGATGAGTTAAAGGAGAAGGGGATGGAGGCGAGTTATGATGAAATCCATGATAACATAATGGACCGTGACCACCAGGACTCAACCCGGGATATCAGTCCCCTGAGAAAAGCCGAAGATGCCATCGAGCTGGATAATTCTTCCATGACCCCTGAGGAGCAAATGGATTGGTTTAAGGATTTATTGGCAAAGAAATTCGGAGATATGAAATGATCAGGATAGAAGTAGATAAACGCTCTGGTTTTTGTACAGGTGTCGTTAAAGCAGTTAAAGCAGCAGAAGAAAACCTGGATCTGGAAGACAACCTATATTCCCTGGGAGAAATAGTTCATAACAGCGAAGAGGTTGGGAGGCTTCAGGAAAAGGGATTGAAACCAATAAATTATGAAGAATTCAGTACCCTGCAGGATGCAACTGTGCTGATCAGGGCACATGGGGAGCCACCAGAAACCTTCAGGCATGCTAAGAAAAATAACATTCGGCTGATTGATGCCACTTGTCCCATCGTACTGAAACTTCAGAAACAGATAAGGGAACAGTTTGAGGAATTTGGTGAAAACAATGGCAGCATATTGATATTCGGTAAATCTGACCACCCGGAAGTACGTGCCCTTGTCGGACAAACAAGGGGGAAGGCCAGGGTAGTTCGCGGACCGGAAGACCTGGATAACATCAATATACAAGTTCCCCTGGCATTGTTTTCCCAGACCACGATGAACACCCGTGAATATGCCAGGTTCCAGCAAACCATAAAGGAATATATGCATGAACATGGGTGGGATCCAGACAGTGAACTTTCCATTTATCACAGTATTTGCGGACAGGTTTCCTCAAGGGATAGCCTGATCCGGGAATTTGCGGCAAAATTTGACCTTGTTTTCTTTGTGAGCGGTAAGAACAGTTCCAACGGCAAGGCCTTATTTGAAGCTTGCAAGGAGGTGAATAAAAACACTTTTTTTATTTCTTCGCCAGAAGAATCAGATGAGATTGCACTGAAGGGCATTGCAAGCATTGGAATCTGTGGTGCCACCTCAAGTCCCAAGTGGTTATTATCAGCCGTAGAAGATAGACTTTCTGCGAGATTGAATATTAACAAATCATAACCCAGAACACATGATTTCTTATCCAAAAATTTTATAATTTTGGATGCCGTAAAAGACCAAAATATATGACAAAGATTAAGAAAATAGGAATACTTACCTCCGGAGGGGATGCACCTGGGATGAATGCCGCCATCAGGGCAGTGACTCGAACAGCCATTTATAACCGGTTGAGGGTCATCGGGATCAGGCATGGTTACGAAGGAATGATCCATGGTCATTTCAAGGAGTTAAAATCCCATAGTGTCAGCGATATCATCCAGAAGGGCGGCACCATATTAAAAACTGCCCGGAGCAAAGCGTTCAGAACGGTAGAGGGAAGAAAACAGGCATATGAGAACCTGAAGAAAGAAGCCATAGATGCCGTCGTAGTAATCGGTGGTGATGGGACCATTACAGGAGCAAGAAAGTTCTCCGAGGAATTTGATATTCCTTTTGTGGGTATACCTGGAACCATTGACAATGATATCTATGGGACAGATTATACCATTGGATATGACACGGCCCTGAATACGGTTGTTGAGGCTATTGATAAGATCCGGGATACGGCAAGCTCGCATAACCGGCTGTTCTTCATTGAAGTGATGGGTGCAGATGCAGGATTTATCGCGTACCGCAGCGGGATTGCCACGGGTGCTGAAGCGATACTGGTGCCGGAAATGACGGGACAGGTAGCCGGACTGAAAGATTATCTAGAAAAGGGGTTCAAGCGGAAGAAAGCTGCCAATATTATCATCGTAGCTGAAGGCGATGAGTCAGGAGGTGCATTTGCCATTGCCAAGAAAGTAAAAAATGATTTCAAGGATTATGACGTGCGCGTATCTGTCCTCGGACACATGCAGCGTGGGGGAACACCTTCCGCTTACGACAGGGTATCGGCAAGTTTATTCGGACATGCAGCGGTACAAGCATTGCTAGATGACCAGAAGAGCGTCCTGATAGGATATACTGACGGAGAGATCAGTCATTGTACTTTTAACAAAGCCATAAAACTAAAAAAGCACGTGGATCTGGAAAAACTGAATATCGCTGAGGTCCTTTCAATCTAGTATTATATAGATTTAAGCAGGGGACTGTCATGAAGTACTTTCAGGGCAGTCTTTTTTTTTATATTCGCTTACCGCCTATTATGCCTGATGAAAACAAATATGCCGAAGTCATACTGCCGGTCCCGATTCCGACACTGTTTAGTTACCGTATCCCGACAGCACTGGCTACAAAAGTAAAAGCAGGGGTAAGGGTACTGGTTCCACTGGGGAGCAAGAGTCTTTACAAAGGGATAGTGCGTAGATGTAGCAGGGAAGATCCAGATATTGGCAAGGTGAAGGATGTCCTGGATGTACTCGATGATAATCCTGTGGTGGGGGAGGTTCAATTTCATTTCTGGGATTGGCTGGCTGAATATTACATGTGCACACTGGGGGAGATATACCGTGCTGCACTGCCCTCGGGACTTCAAAAAGAATATGTTCCCCGGTTTGAAACATGTGTTAGGCTGGCGGAACCTTTCCGGGATGAACAGAAACTGAATGAGTCCATGGATGGTATGGGCCGGGCACCGAAACAGCTGGAGATACTTCAGTACCTGGTAACTCGGGCCATGGATAAGGGATCAGTGGATAAGGGCATGACAAAATCTGAATTGTCAGCGGGATATGAATTAAGCCAGAGTGCATACCTGGCGTTGTTGAATAAGAATATACTTATCGAGTACAAGGTAGAGACGAGCCGCCTGGATGATCCCGGGAACCCGCCAGGTGTATCTAAAGAATTGAGTGATCTTCAGCAAACAGCTCTTGGAGAGATCCATGAGCTTTTCCAAAAGCAACAGGTGGTTCTATTGAAGGGAGTAACCTCAAGTGGTAAAACCGAGATTTATATCCAGCTGATAAAGGAACAATTAAAATTGAACCGACAGGTACTTTACCTGCTGCCGGAAATCGCCCTCACGGCCCAGATCGTTGAACGCCTGAAAAAAGTATTCGGGAACCAGGTAGGGATCTATCATTCGCGCTATGCTGATTCAGAAAAGGTGGAAACCTTCCTTAGGGTAAGGGGGAAAAAAGCCGGGAAGGAGTTCGGTGTGGTTTTAGGAGCCCGGTCTGCCATCTTCCTGCCTTTTCGTGACCTGGGACTAATCATCATAGATGAAGAATTCGAGCAGGGCTTTAAACAGGCAGACCCAGCCCCACGTTATCATGCCAGAGATGCAGCCATTGTCCTTGCAGAAATGTACAAAGCCAGGGTACTGCTGGGATCAGCAACACCCTCTTTTGAGAGCTATTACAATGCACGCAGTGATAAATACGGAATGGTGGAATTGAACGAGAGATTCAACCAGGTAACCCAGCCTGAGATTATCATTGCTGATATCCGGGAAGCCTATAGGAAAAAACGAATGAGGTCACACTTCACACCGGAGCTGTTCGACTTGATGGAGGAAACACTGGCAGCCAACAGGCAGTTGATATTATTTCAGAATAGGCGTGGTTTTTCCCCTTATATTGAGTGTTTCGCCTGTGGCTGGATCCCTTCATGTATACATTGCGATGTTAGCCTGACGTATCATAAACATCAACATAAGCTGGTCTGTCATTACTGTGGCTATGCTATAGAAGTACCTCATAAATGCCCTGAGTGCAGTGATCCGCAGTTAGTAACCCGTGGATTTGGCACTGAGAAACTGGAAGAGGAGGTATCTATTTTGTTTCCCGATTACAGGACAGGACGCATGGATTTTGATACCACACGTACCCGGAGGAGATATGAACGGATTATCAGGGATTTTGAGGGGGGACAGACAAGGATCCTCATCGGTACCCAGATTGTAACCAAGGGACTTGATTTTGATAATGTTGGACTGGTAGGAGTCCTGCATGCCGACAACCTTTTGAATTTTCCAGATTTCCGCTCATTTGAACGAAGCTACCAGTTGATGGCCCAGGTCGCAGGAAGGGCTGGCCGGAAAGACGGTTACGGAAAAGTCGTGATTCAAACAACCAACCCTAAACATCCGGTCATACAGCATATCCATAGTGGTGATTACCATTCCATGTATGTGAGCCAGATGGAGGACCGACAGGCGTTTCATTATCCACCTTATGCCCGGTTGCTAAGGATCAATCTTCGCCACGAGAGCCGGAAAGTGGTTGACCGGGCATCAAATGAACTTGCCGAAAACCTGCGCAAGGTCATGAATGTCCCGGTGATGGGACCACAGTCTCCCATCGTTGGAAAGATACAGCGAATGCAGCTAATGAACATCCTCATCAAACTTCCCAGGACAGCGCGGATGAAGGATCATAAGAAGCTTATTAAAAGAGAAATAGATATATTGCGGTCACGCCGTGAATACCATAAATTGTTCATCGTTCCTGACGTCGATCCGGTATAATTTATTATTTTTGTGCGCCACACTCACACTCACACTTTCACACTCATGCTTTCATCGGGATGTAGCGCAGCCAGGTAGCGCGCGTCGTTCGGGACGACGAGGTCGAGAGTTCGAGTCTCTCCATCCCGACAGTAAAAAGTCCAGCACAATGTACTGGACTTTTTGCGTATGAATCCATAAGTGGTATTGCCAGTTCAGCCTATAGACTAACCGATTCAATTTGCAGGCACAAAGTTACGCAGCTCAGGCATATTCCTCACAATTCTTCTTACACTCTTAAATTATTGGTCAGAAGTATCATTTTTTCATGTAGTTGGAGCTTTAATAATCTCCCTAATATTACTATAATAATAATGTCTGAAAGTTTTTTTTTCTTAAATCATTAGTGATTAAATCAATTATTGTTATTTTTATTCAGAAATCACTAACTTGATAAGCCTTCTAAGGTTTTATTAATAGGGTATTATTTGCCCGACAATAAATTGTTTATTAATTAAAACTTGGTTAATATGACATATATTCTACCTTCTTTGAGATTGGCCACTTTTACCAAAAGGTTATTAAAACCATCACTGATCCTAGCTATATTGATGGTTACCATGTCTACCATGTTGGCACAGACCATTGTCAGTGGCGTGGTAAGGGAATCCGAAGAAAATACTCCATTGCCTTCTGCCAATGTGTTTGTGGACGGGACACAGACCGGTACGATAACCAACCTGAACGGGGAATTCCGGTTGCCACTCAACCCGGGTTCTTATACACTCGTGGCTTCCTATATGGGTTATGAAAGCCTGAAACAAGAAGTAACCGTGGTAGCGGACCAGACCACCAATCTGGATTTTACGCTCACTGCATCAACCATCATGGGGGAGGAGATCATTGTGACTACCCAGCTAAGGGGACAAAGAGCGGCGATCAGTTCACAGTTAAGTGCAGATGGCATCGTCAACGTGGTGGCGGAGGAACAGATCCAGGAACTGCCGGATGCCAATGCCGGTGAAGCACTTTCGAGGCTTCCCGGAATTTCGATAAAGCGGTCCGGGGGTGAAGCACAAAAAATTGTCCTGCGCGGCCTCAATGAAAAATTCAGCCAGATCCAGCTGGATGGTGTTGTTATACCCCCGACCGATCAAATGGCCCGGGGCGTAGACCTGAGCATGTTTTCCCTAAACTCGCTGGCGGGCATTGAAGTGACCAAAGCACTGACCCCCGATATGGATGCAGATGCCATTGCGGGGTCCGTGAACCTGGTGACCAAAAAGGCTTCCAGTAAACCCGAACTGAGAATTGACCTGGGGGGAGGATACAACAAGCTTGAAAACTCGGCCTCCCAGTATAATTTCGGGGTAAGATACAACAGAAGGCTGTTCAACGAGTTGCTGGGATTGCAGGCCTCGGTGACCACCGAAAGCAAGATCAGAAGCAGTGAGCGCTACTCCCAGGGCTGGGATGTAAGGGCTGACAGTACCTATTTCATCAGCAATCTTACTACTATCTATACCCAGGAGAGAAGAAGCAGAACAGGTGGAAGCCTACTGCTGGATGTAAATTTGTCTAATGGTGGTGTCATCCGGTTAAATAATTTTTATTTCAGGACAGACAGGGATGCCATTCAGTATCGACCGTAATTACCCGGTAACCGGTAATGTGACCTATGGTATTCTCGATTCTGAGCGGGAGCTTCATACCTTCAACAACGCTTTGTCAGGGGAGCACTTCCTGGGTAATTTTAAAATAAACTGGGGAGGATCTCATGCGCTGTCAATAGGAAAAATGCCTTACTCGCATGAAATGAATTTCGTTGAAGGCGGTGGCGGAGATGCGGGGATGGACAATATTCCCGCTTGAAGCTTCAAAAGGGGCCTGGGGAGCTGCTGATTCCCTATGCTTTCAACAATTGGCCGCAATCGTATTTGAATACCACATATTTCACGAGTTCTGAAAACAGAGATCGCAATATAACTGCCTATCTTGACGTGGAACGATCATTTGCCCTGTCCGATCAGATCAACCTGGCGATAAAGGCCGGTGGGAAATACCGCAACAAAGACCGATCCAGTGATGTGGACAGATTCCGGGGACCCTATTGGGTCGTTCGGCCGAAAAATTACCAGGTGCTCCCTGACGGCAGCATTGATACCTTAACTTTTGACGGTTCATCCTGGGAGGATGGATTGATCAATACGGCAGGTAACAATGTTTCCATGTTAAATTTCATGGCTGATAACCCACCCTCCCGGACATTGGCCGGCAAGTATTTGCTGAATCCCTTCATCGACCCGGATCTTGCCCGCGAATGGTATGACTTACGTAAAAACGGGGTGACCAATCCTACAGGCGGTTTGGAGGAGTACAATCCCTATCCGGACCAGATCATGCGAATATACGATGTCACCGAAAGAATAACCGCAGGATATGCCATGGCAACCCTGGACCTGGGCAGAATGTTCAGGCTGATTGGAGGGGTGAGACTTGAAAAAGAAGACAATGATTACAAGACAACATTTGCGCCTGACATAGGCGGGTTTTACCGCTATGAGGCAGATGAAATTGGCGACACTTCGGCTTCGTACTCTGCTACCTATGTGCTCCCTAACTTCCATCTGCGATTCAAACCGGTCAACTGGTGGGATCTGCGACTGGCAGCCACAAAATCCTTATCACGGCCTGATTTTTCCATGCGCCTGCCAAGTGTAATCGTCCGTCGTACTTCAGGGGGGGCCATAGACCGGGGGCGTCCTGATCTGAAAACCGCCGAGTCATGGAATTATGATGCGATCGCTTCCTTCTACACTCCCAAATACGGACTGTTCACAGTAGGAGGATTCTATAAAAGGATGGACAATATTTTTTACATGCTGAATAATGTAAGAATACTCAATTCTGAAATGGAGGAATCATTGAATCTGCCGACTGGTTATGGATCCTACGTCGGACTCGTCCTTAATGAACCCATTAATACCAGCGGAACAGAGGTATATGGTGTGGAATTGGACCTGCAGGCCAACCTGAAATTCCTGCCTGGATTCCTTGCTAATTTTGTGCTGCGCGGTAATTTTACGTGGATTAAATCGACGACCCGCATCCCCAGGTTCACATTCGAAGAGGACAATTCTGTATTTCCACCGACACAGACACCTCTCTGGTACGAAACGGTGGAAAGAATGGAAGGGCAGCCTTCCAATTTTGGGAACGTGACCCTTGGCTATGACCTGCGTGGGTTCTCCGGCCGGTTCTCGGTCTTCTTCCAGGATGATTACCTCACCAGTGTCAACGTTAACAGTCTGCGTGACCAATACCAGAAAAATTATGCCAAATGGGACCTGGCCCTCAAGCAGGAGATTCCCAAACTGAAGATGGACGTCATGCTGAATGTGACCAACCTGTCCAATTTCTATGAAGGCACCTATTGGGGCTTCAGAGACCTGGACAATGGAAGTACCTGGTATGACATACTCGTTGACCTGGGTGTTCGTATAACCCTATAAAAGTCGTTCGGGCGACTATAAACAGGACCTTAGGCCCGAAGCGTTGAGGGCGCATGCCCTCAGGAGTTTTAAACCAAAATTAAATTATTATGAAAGTAAAATTTACGTTTCTTTTTTTGTTGGCGCTCTGCCTAGGCACATTAGCCAAAGCTCAGACTGAGGTGCCCATTGGCCCGACCGACGGATTTCTGAATCAAATCATCATGGCGGATACGAATGCTGACGGTACCAGGGTAACTCCCGACGCCGTGTATGTGCTCCAGAGGGGTGAAACCTACTACTCCCAGGGCCCTTTTGAAAACCGCGGCTTTAAATTGCATATGAAAGCTGAAGATGGAGATGGACAGCGTCCTTTTGTTCAATCCTATCCTGATACGGAGGGTAACATTGCCGGTAATATGATAACCGGTTATGGAGATATTGAAATGGAAAATATCTACTTTGAATGCAAGGGCCCGGATGATGCAGCAAGAGGAGGTGGAAGGGTCCTCAGATCTGAATTTGTAGGGGCAAAGATTGAATTCAGGGGATCCGTCTTTGCCAATTGTGGCCAGAACGGCGTCATGCTTCCAAAGGCCACCGAGTATTGTAAAATGGATGACTGCCTGTTCGTCAACCAGGGGATCATTGCCTTCCATGACTTTGGTAATGGCAGGGTATTCGACTGCAGGGACAGCGATATCGGTCTCTTCTCCCTTACAAACAGTACCTTCGTAAACAATGTTGACCGTATCGTTCGTCACCGCGGCGGTACCGGCGTCATGGATACGACCATCGTGGATCATTGCACCGTTATCAACAGTATGTGCTATCATGGCTTTATTGAATTGGGAGCCATTGGAACAAGCGTTCAGCTGACCAACCTCCTGATGGTTGACTGTATGGGCATGGGAAGTGATTCCACGGATGAAACAAGACTGTTGGAATTAGATGCGCATGGTGAACTAGATGGTGCCGGAAATCCAAGGATGGTATGGGTTGGTTCTATTCCGAATGACAGTACCACCTTTGAAATCCATAATAATATCTATACCAACACACCGGAACAGGAAGCATGGTATGCCTCCATCGGCTGGTTGGACGAAGGTCCGCAGTGGATCCTTACCGAGCACATCAAGAGTAAATTAAGCAATCCTGATTCAGTCTGGATGAAAAAGGATTTTACACTGCCCAATACGCCTGACACACCGGTTGAATTCTATGAATTTTATTGGGATCCGGCTGGTGCCAATAAACAAAAGATCACCACCGCGTTGGTCGATATGGACAGGAGGAGCCCTGATTACTTTCGAGACACCCTTGATTGTAAACTGACCACAGATGATGCTGACTTCATGGGATCCGACGGCGTTGTGATCGGAGATCCTAGCTGGGAATCAGAAATCACTGGTGGTACCGGTGTAGCTAAAAACTACGCTTCAGGAATTGAGATGCTTGCATTCCCGAATCCAGTCTCAGACCAGATTAATGTTCGGTTTACACTTGACAATTCTTCGAGTGTGAGTTTTGATATCTATGACATTACTGGGAAGTCAGTTAGGAGTATAAATGCTGGTCATTTTGCTGCTGGTGAAAATTCAGTCGTGATCAGTAGAGAGAACTTGAATTCCGGTATTTATCTTCTAAGGATGAATTCAGAAACCAACAAAGGAATTACTAGGATTTCAATAAAGTAGAAATCTTCTTTTTAATAAAGAATTACCGTCCATCATTTTGGGCGGTAATTTTTTTTGTTCCAAAACTGCCTTTCATTTTCAGGAATAGTGAATCATGCTGACCAAAAAAACCAGATGAAATATAAATTAGGCATATATGTTTTACTGACACTTGTATGTTTTTCATGCAACAGGGTAGAGAAAAGCAAAAAAAATGATCGTACTGATCAGGTAATCTTGGTGGATTATGTAAATCCTCTGATGGGCACAGATTCAAAATATTCGCTATCAAATGGCAATACTTACCCGGCGATAGCAACTCCATGGGGCATGAATTTCTGGACACCTATGACCTCACCAATGGGAGATGGATGGACTTATAAATACAATGAAAATAAAATCAGGGGAATCAAGCAAACCCATCAGCCAAGTCCATGGATCAATGATTATGCTGCTTTTTCCTTAATGGCTGTTACAGGGAAATTGAAATATGAAGAAAATGAAAGAGCATCCTGGTTTTCACATAAAGCAGAAACAGTAAAACCATATCACTATAAAGTATACCTGGCGGATTATGATGTTGTTGCTGAAGTAGCACCCACTGAACGGGCAGCACATTTTAAATTCACCTTCCCTGAATCGGACTCATCTTATATTATGCTGGATGGTTTTTTCAAGGGTTCAATGGTGAAGATTATTCCTGAAGAAAGAAAAATTATTGGCTATTGCCGAAATAATAGTGGTGGTGTTCCTGATAACTTTCATAATTATTTCGTGGCAGAATTTGACAAGGATTTTGAATTTACCCATACCTGGGGGGATGATTGGAAATTGCATGAAAACACATTGAATAGTGAAGGACAACATGTGGGAGCCATTATTGGGTTTAAAACCAAAAAGGGAGAAGTTGTCCATGTAAAAGTCGCCTCATCATTTATTAGCCCTGAGCAGGCTGAACTTAATTTAACAAGAGAAATAGGACAGGACTCATTTGAGGAAACCAGGGGGAATGCAAAGGACATTTGGGAAAATGAATTGAGTCAGAATAACCATAGAGGATAATAATTCCGATAATATCAAAACATTTTATTCCTGTTTATACAGAGTACTGCTATTTCCCCGAAAATTCTATGAAGTTAATGAGCAGGATGAAGTTGTTCATTACAGTCCTTATAATGGAGAAGTCCTGCCAGGTTATATGTTTACTGATAATGGTTTTTGGGACACTTTCAGAGCTGTTTTTCCCTTTTTTAATATGATGTATCCTGAGCTGAATGGGAAGATCATGAAAGGACTTGCCAATACCTACAGGGAATCAGGATGGTTGCCTGAATGGGCCAGCCCGGGACACAGGGATTGTATGATTGGTTCAAATTCTGCACCCATCATTGTTGATGCTTTTTTAAAAGGAGCATTCGATGAAGATGCTGACTTACTTTTCGATGCAATATTAAAGAATGCGACTGTCGAAGCGGGGAGGCCGGTAAAATCGGTAGGAAGAGAAGGGCTCAATTATTATAATACCCTTGGTTATGTTCCTTATGATGTGGGGGTTAATGAAAATGCAGCACGAACTTTAGAGTATGCTTATGCAGATTTCACCATTGCCAAAATGGCTGAAAGATTAGGGAAAAATGAAATTGCGGATAAGTATTATAGGCAATCAATGAATTACAAAAACCTATTTGATCCTTCAACAAAACTTATGAGGGGTAAAAATGAAGATGGCCATTTTCAGGAACCTTTTAATCCATTGAAATGGGGTGATGCTTTTACGGAAGGAAATAGTTTGCACTATACCTGGTCAGTATTTCATGATATTCAAGGACTTATTGATTTGATGGGAGGAAATACTGCCTTCACCGGACAACTGGATAAGGTTTTTGAAATGCCTCCGGATTTTGATGATTCCTATTATGGACAGAACGATTCACGAGATAAGAGAGATGCAAATTGTCAATATGGGCAATTATGCGCATGGGAACCAACCCATACAGCACATGATTTATCTCTATAATTATGCAGGTGTTCCTTATAAAACCCAAAAGATTATTAGAGAAGTACTTACCAATCTTTATTCGGCAACCCCGGATGGATACTGTGGTGATGAAGATAATGGACAAACATCAGCCTGGTATGTATTCAGTTCGCTGGGATTTTACCCGGTTACTCCAGGTACAGATCAGTACGTAATTGGGAGCCCTTTATTTGATAAGGCGATCATTAGTTTGGAAAACGGAAAGAAGTTTACGATTTCGGCTGAAAAGAATTCAGCTGAAGATTGTTATATACAATCGGCCCGAATAAATGGTAAAAAATATCCACATAACTACCTCCAATTTGATGATATCCAAAATGGAGGCGAGTTAATTTTTCATTTAAATAACAACCCTAACGAAGCTTGGGGAAACCAACCAGAAAATGTACCCTATTCATTAAGTTCTGAAAAATAATATATTAGCGGATAAATAAGGATAACTATTTCAAAACCAGGCCGCCATTCTGGTTTTCAAAAATGAATGAATATTTCTCACCTTTCTTTGAAAATGAAACGGTAACATTTCCGGAGCCGTCCAAAGTCAACTCTTTAGTGGAGGCTATTTGCTTAGCTTCCCCAGAATTTTCTACTGGTATAATAAGTGTAGCGACTAATGTTTTATTCTCTTTTGATTTTATCTCAGTATCAAAATAATCTATCCAGGTAAATCTGCTGGTTGCGTTGATAAACTGGCTTGGATGTTGTCCGGCTTTTACTTCAAGTGCTTCTTTTGATGAGGGGTATTACGGCCATCTTACCATTCTTTCCTTCCAGCAAAATGAGGTTTTCCTGAATCTCAAAATCAACTCCTGGATGAAAGCGTACTTCAATTTCTGAGCCTGGTTCAGCATTAATCTCATCCAGCACTACCGTAATTTCCGGTTTATCAAGCACGATATGTCTTTTCCATTCCTTGAGCTCTTTGTTCGGATATGCTTTGGTAGGGTTCATTCGAACATAATCGCGATTTTCTGAGGTACTGAATTCTTCGACATCTCCACCCACTTCAAAATTCCAGGGTTGCTTTCTCAGTTTTCCTGACAATTGTATTTCGCCGTTGACAAAAACCACATTATGCCCAATGCTTGAAGCTTGGGGATAATCGAATCGCATGTCGTCAAAATATTTTTCATCATAACTCCCACTTCCAAGATCCCGGATGAAATATTCTTTCTGCCAGTGCACTATAAAATGGCCAATATCCAGATGTCCATGATGCGGATCGTCATTCATTCCGGCTTTGCCTGCTACCATAACCTTTTCCGGACTTTTAAAATCACTGCGCATGACCCACCAATCAATGGTCCTGAAATGAATGGAAGCGTTTTTTGGGGGACTTGGTTTCACATCCGACTGTGGCCAAATAATATGAAAAATATCTCTTGCCTCACCCAATAATTCATTTCTGTACCAGGCTGCCTCTTTGCTGTTGGTTTCGGCAGCCAGTTTATTAATAAAATAAGGACTGCCAATATAACGTCTACCTCCGGAATCCTCAAAATTGAGAGATCCTCCTCCGGCTAAGAGAGATATAAATGGGGAAATTAACCGGATTATTTTTCAATCGTTCATTTTCAAAAAGGTTATATTTTGAATTTGTTAAACGTTTCAATGCATCAGCAAAAAAAGTGGATGTATGAACCCCATAATTCCAGTAGCCACCGCCTTCCTGCCAGCCTCCATCTTCACCCAACTCATTAAGCATGCTGTTTATTCTGTTGTAGGATTCAGCTACGATATCCGTCAATTGAGGATTTTCGGTCAGCAATGCAAGTCCGGTTAATCCAACACCCGAATTACACACTCCACACCAGTTACATCTGTAGGCAGTGGCCCACCAGTGAAATTCGTAATCCCCCCTGACACGTGTTACCACTTTTTCAATCAATGCGCCCCTTATCCTGTCCCGCTGAGCTTCATTCAGAGCCGGGTAAAGCCAATCATACACAGCAGCCATAATACGTCCTGCATCTCCGTTGCGATGATCGAAATTGAAATTTATCTGGTCGTCCGGTACATTCCAGGGCATGATACGGGAATAGATGACTGGAAATTCATGTGCCCGCACAGTCCAGGTAGTGAGGTCGCAAAATGCATCAGCAAACTCGAAAGCTTTATCAGCATATTTTTGCTCTCCGGTCATTTGATATAGAAAGGCCAGATCAAATGCATTGTTTAGGTTGAGCCTGTAGTATCTTTCATATTTCCTGTCACGGTCGTATTCCGACCAATCAGCGCGGGTGTTTTTACCCTGGATGGGGATATTTTTATCCACAGGCATATGGAGATACATGTTGCATTGAGCCTGTAATCTCTCAAAGATTTGTTTAGATTCAGGATCAGATTCAATTCGCTGCAATAGTTCCTGTTTCTCGTCCTCTGTGAAGTAGAGGTAAGGATGTTGCAGTGACTTAATATCAATGGCTTTGTCAATATCATCTTTATTGACCTGGGCTGATAATGGTTAATGAGAAGGCAAATGCGAGCAGAAAGAAAAAACATTTTAAGTAATTCATAGCTATGTAGTTGTTTAATGTTTATAAAAGAGCTACAGCACAATATTGGCGAGCTTTAGCGAGCTATCTAAGTTAACCAAACTATTAATAATACGCAAAGCTGAGATTTATTATTCAGTCCCCCATTTTTTATTGGCTACCGGCCCCATTTCAAAAACCAGTTTTCCACCATTAATAATAGCTTCATGTGTAATCCATGGCTTATCCAGTTTTTCACCATTCAGGGTGGCTGATTGTATATATTTATTCTCAACTGATGCATTGCGAGCTTCAATTTCAAAAGTTTTGCCATTGCCAAGATCGACCGAAACATGCTTAAATATGGGGCTTCCAATGGTATAATTGGGTTGCCCGGGTGTTACCGGATAAAAACCCATTGAGGAGAAAACAACAAAAGAGGACATTCCCCCGCCATCTTCATCTCCCGGTACCCCCATCAGGTCGTTTCGAAACCACTCATGAAGCAGTTTGCGTAAGCGTTTTTGTGTTTTCCAGGGTTGTCCTGCATAATTGTACAGATATGGTATATGCAATGAGGGTTCATTGGCCATGGAGAACTGGCCAACATTTCCGGTATGGTCAGGCAATTGGGCATAAAAGGCATATTTACTGCGACCCAGAGGTTCGGTAAACATGGCATCCAGGTTATTCACAAAAGCCTCGTTGCCACCCATCAGATCAATCAGGTCCGGAATATTGTGTTGTACATCCCAGCGGTAAACCCAGGCATTGTTCTCATCATAATAAGCTCTTGCTCCCATTCCTCCTGAAAATTTGTAATCAAATGGTTCAATGAAGTTCCCTTCATCATCCTTTGGATGAAAGAATTTTGTTTCCTCGTTAAACAGGTTCCGGTAGTTAAATGATGCCTTTCTGAAATATTCAGCTTCATCTGTTTTTCCCAGCTCATCTGCTATTTGTGACAAACACCATTGATCGTATGAGGTTCCCAGTGTTACAGCTACCGGCTGACGGCGCTCAAATGAATGCACTTCCGGAATGGTTTCTTTTTCACCTTCTCTGCAGGGCCGGGATATAGCCATGTTCTTTGTAAAACTGGTCGAGTTCTCCAGCAGGCATTGCCGACCAGGGAGCCAGCGTTTTTTCGGTAATTGCTCCTTTGGAAGCCTTGTAGGCTTTTTCCAGATCAAAATTTCTCAGTCCTTTGCGGTAAGCATCAAGAACCGAAGCAACCCCGTGATTGGAGTTCATCGCATGGCCGTCTCCTGTGATTCCTGGGAAAGTTGGCATCCAGAAATGATCCCTCTGTTCAGCCATCAACACAAAAGAATGCAGGATATCTTCTTCTTGTTCTGAATCAAGCAGTATCCGCAAGGGGTGGTGTGCCCGGTATGAATCCCAAATCCAATCGTCAGTATAAAACGGACGACCAAGATCTTCATGACCGTTCCATCAAAAGGGCTGTAGTAACGACCATCTTCAGAAATACAAACCGGCCGCTCAAAACAACGGTACAATGAAGTATAAAAAACAGTTTTTTCATCGACCGTACCACCTTCAATTTTGATTTTACCAAGTGCTTCATTCCAAATATCTCGTCCTGTTGATTGCAGTTCAGCTACTGTTTTTCCAGCCACTTCACGTTCCATATTTTTTCGGGCCTGGGCTTCATCGACAAATGAAATTCCGTATTTCAGGTTCAGTGCCCCGGTTCCTTGTGGGTATTTTAAAACCAAACAGGCATTTTGACCTTCAGCATCTGTTTGCTTCAACCAGAGCTCCATCTTTCAATGCTGCTACCTTCTGTGGAATTTCTTCTGGTACCAGATACAAATAGACCTTTGGTATCATTCTCAATCAGCTGATAACCACTGATGGCTTTCCCATCCCAGTTCAATCCTCCCTTTCTGGAATTCAGAATCAGATATGCCGGGGCATCCTGCTCAAATTGCATATCGTATGCTGCCGATTGATGCGATAATCCAAAATCCACCTGAATTTGCTGGTCATCCAGATAAACTGAATAGGAATACGGAGTCAGTTTTTCCTGGTCATAACTGAATTCAATGACCGGTTTTAAGTCACTTTCATCACCTTGAAAAGGACTCAGGTTGAAAGCCGAACTGCGCCGGTGACCGGTGACTACCAGAGGAAGCCCCTTGATCCTGATTTCTGTGTAATCCCGGCGCTCAGGGTAAACACGTAACATGCTATTGGGCAGGTGAATGGTTGGAAATGTGGGCACCAGCAAATGACTGATATTTCCCATATACGGATTGACAAGATCAACCGGCTGCATTGTATCATCAGTCCTATTTCCCAGTGGAGAAAAACAGGTAGCACAAAAAAGACCTATCAGGCCCAATGTAATAATGTTGGATGTTTTCATAATTCGATAAGCTATTCCATCAATAAAATGAAGTTGGCATAAACCCTGGCATCAGATTCTACTTTTACGATCTGCATGGTATCCCTATGTCCAGGGCATGAGACCCTGATGGGATAGGTTCCGGACTGTATATCAAACCAGTATTGACCAAAGCCATCGGTTAGGGCATGAAGCGAGTCACCAATATAGATTTCACTTGCAGGTAAATCAAAACCAAATGTCATTGTTTGTATGGTTGCACCACTTACTCCGTCAAATAACTCTTTACCATTCCAGTCGGCCATGGATGGGTTGACAGTCAATTGCTCATTGTACAGTGTTTGATCATGTAATTCGCCATATACCCTCCCTTTGCTATCATCCGGTGACAGGAGAAAATCATAGACGATAGTGTTTCCCTCCTTGACATCAAGCTGGACAGTTCTATCGCTATAGTTCATGGCTGAACATACCAGGGAATATGTACCTGGTTCAATGGTTGATATTTCATATTTGCCGCTTTTATCGGTGGTAGCCAGAAGCTCATCACCCAGGATCAGAAAGGCAGGATAAATGGCCTCATCATCTGATATATTCAATACGGTCCCTAGCAGAGCTGTCTTAGTCTGAATTTCCTTTTCGCAAGAATCAAAGATCAGGATCATCAGCAAAAACAAAGGATACAATAAACTTGAATAATTGTACTTCATCGAGCCACCACTATCTTTCTCGTTTGCATGAAGGTTTTGCCTTCTGTTTCTGCTTCCATGTGCAGGTAATAGATGCCGGATCCTAATGGCGATCCATGTGAATCAGTGGCGTTCCAATCCAATTTGTAATCGCCGCTATATTGATTCTCCTGCACCAGGACATAGAGGAGTTTTCCACTGATATCAATTACGGACATTTCTACCCGGGCCGGGGAAGACAAAGTATAGGAGATTACTGTTGTGCTGTTAACCGGATTCGGGTAATTCTGCCTGAGGGTTAGCACTCCGTTTGACTGATCCTTTTTTTGCTGATCCACATGAACTGTAGCCTCGGTAATCTTTGTGTACACCAGCTCAATTCCTCGGTCCCCTCCCAGATTGCGCGAATATTGTTTATCCTCGGCATTGTTCCAGTGCTCATGTGCACCCATGCTTTCGGGCAGCAATGATCCATCATTCTCCGGGTCATAGCTTATCCCAAAAGCCCAGTAAGCAGAATCAGCTGCCTGGTGAAGAAAATCATCCACCCCGGCGTACTGAGGAAATGGACCTGTATGATCAGTAGGGTCATAAGCTCCCTCCGTGGGATGATCTGTATCGAATTCCTCTCGCAAAAAATCATACCCTACCGATTCAAAGGCAACCGGATCCTGTGATGCGAAGAGTGATGAAGGATAGTCATTGTTAAACGGAGACATTTCCCACTTAATGGGAGGATGAGCCCAGTTGGTGGTAGTCCACAGTCCGTCCATTAAATAGAGAATTGTTTTACCACCCAGGTCCTTATGCCCTATAAAATCCACAAAAATCCTATAGGATCCATACTCCCCGTTACTAACATCTGCCTTGCCATCTGGACAGGGCAGGCTGAAATGCAGGTGAGATGCACCACGGTTGAATGGAACAAAAGTTCCGAAATGGTTTTTACTGGAGAGGGATATCCCTCCTCTGTGATGTTTTTTTAATACCGGAAGATTGATCATATACTCGGCCTCCACATAACTTTTGGGCAGATAATCGCTAATGGATCCATCACTGGTGAAAAAAACCTTCTCATCCGAACTAACTACCAGTGTTCGGCCAGGGGCTTCTCCCCAGTAATGGACATCCGGAAAATCAGGATGGCATTTACTCCAGTAAATATCGTCCAGCGTACGCCCCGGATCGCCGACGCTGATATCGGATGGCTGTACACCAACAACGTTAACGAGCTGGTTTAGAATTGCGTAGAGCAGATGCGGAGAAGTATCTACCGACCTGTAATCCGGCCTTAAAGAATCCGCACTCCGTGAGGCAGTATTCATGTTTAATTTGATGACAATTTTCTCACCGGCAGTATATCCGACATCTCCGCTGTCATTCTTTATATTATGGTACCTGAAAATGGTATCCCATGCTTCCTCATCGGTGGTTGTACTGCTCAAATCCTGTATAGCCTTCGATACCATCTGGTTCACAACTCCCTGATTTGTATTTGCATCATCGCTCCAGAAATCGGGGGATTGATTCAGGCAGTCCTCATTGGTAGCCTCCGGAGCATGTATCCATACCACCCTGCCCGGATTGATGCCAACCCCTGTTCCTATGGGCTGATTCGGTTCCTCCAGTATGGCATTGGTATTGGCAGATGCTTTAGACTTGTTCAAAACCAGGGTGGATACGCTTAAAATGGTACCTGCAACCAGGGCCAGGGAGAACATTAGATACCGTGACTGGTACAGATAGCGCCTGGCCCTTTTGAACACCAATACTGTGGAACCAAGACTTAACAAATAGAGTACAAAACCCGACATAAAAGGAGCGGCGGCTTTCATACATGGATATGCAGCCCTGCTAGGTTTTGGTATGACCCTTACCAGGATCCAGAAAGTGGACAATACCCCGGAGAAAATAAAAACAATTTGTAAAACTTTCGTACTTTTCAGAAATTGCTTCAACGTCAGGATCAAATTGTAAAATCTGTTTTTCATTCAGGGGCTAATTGATTGTAAAAATAAATATCAGGATAGGCCAAGTGCTGGGCTAAAACATTAGCAAGGGCACTGGGTAAAATTAAACCACGCTTTCAAAATTACAATTATTTCTTTCAAAACCCACTGTTTGTAAAATGATAAGTCTTCAACTGATACAGGTTGAAATTAATCTTAACTTTTAACCGTCAAAAAAAATAGCAAACCCTTAACTGACTTTACAGTAAACCATTAAAGAATTTCGATATGAAAACGTTCCCCTACCTGGCAGGTTTATTAGCTTTTCTAATGCTTTTGTCAAATCTAAATGCCTATTCACAGCTAGGTGTTCATGCATCAGGTGATGGCGCCGGATTCAGTAACACTTCAGGAGATTTTAATACGTTTTTGGGAGATTCAGCAGGCTATACCAATACAACAGGTCTTTATAACACCTTTATTGGATATCGTGCCGGCTATAGTTTGAGCTTCCCAAGTTTTACACAAAGTGATAATACCATTATTGGTGCAGAAGCCATGGGAGGGAATCCCATTTCAGTAAGTAGTACGGATAACGTAATTATCGGTAAAATGGCGGGGTATAACCATTACGGTACGGATGCAGTGATTATCGGCAACCATGCAGGATACAACAATGAAAATGGGGCTGATGTAATCTTTATTGGTGAAGAAGCTGGTTTATTAAATACCAGCGGGGATGACAATGTTTTTATTGGCGAAGATGCTGGCTATAACAATACCACTGCAAGCGATAATACCTTCGTAGGAAACCAGTCCGGGAAAAATAATAATACGGGTTACAGGAATGCCTTTTTCGGAAATGAAGCAGGATGGGAAAATACCACAGGTTTCAGAAATACCTTTATTGGTGATTCTGCCGGTTTTGATGTTGGGATAGGTCACCACAATACTTTTGTCGGGCAGGCCAGTGGATCATGCACAGAGCATGCAAACTACAATACCTTTGTTGGATCTCTCGCAGGCTGGGACAATAACAGGACAAATGAACCAAACAATGCAAATTTTAATACTTATTTGGGATATAGAACGGGTTTTACAAATCGTGAAGGACAATACAATGTATTACTGGGAGCAATGACTGATTTCTCTTCTAATGCCTCCACCGGCAACGGAACCACAAATAGTTATAATATTGGGATTGGTTATGATGCATTGATATCTGGTGAAAGAACCTATGCCTGCGTGATTGGCTCGAATGCAAGTGTTGCCACGGATAATAGTTTTGTTATTGGTGGAACTTCGGAGATTAATAGAATGTCTGTTGGTATTGGAACAGATTCTCCAAATCAGAATGCATCATTGGAGCTTGCCGAAAGCAACAAGGGATTTTTAATTTCTCGTATGACTGACTTGGAAGTGACCAATTTCAGCAGTACCTTGAGTGCTTCTGATGAAGGTATGATGGTCTATGACAGTACCAACAATCAGATCAGGACCTGGAATGGATTTCAATGGCTTAGCAATGAGAATCAATCGCTGGATCTGTCTGCCAATTTGCTCACTATCAGTAATGGCAATTCAGTAGACCTTTCCGCTTTACTTGATAACACAGATTCACAGGAATTGCAATTGGATGGCACAGATTTATCTATCAACAATGGAAATTCAGTGAACCTGGCTTCCATACAGGATGGATTTGACCCCAACACTGATGAACAGGACCTCACAGGAGCTACTTTGGATGAAACACTCCTACATATAACCATAGAAAACGGGTCATCGGTAACAGTAGATCTTGCCCCTTTGCTTAATGATTTAAATGCAGCCATGCAGGATTATCAAAACAGGATAACCCAACTGGAGACAGACCTGGCCTACTTACAAACCCAGGTAACTGGTGCTAAAAAGTCACTTGCAGGAAATACGGGAGTTGTGCTGTATCAGAATATTCCAAACCCATCAAATAATACAACCAGGGTCCAGTATTTTGTTCCACAGAATTTTAAGAATATATCTCTAGCTATTTTTGATACAAAAGGGATCACTTATGATTTGATCAATCTGACAGAGACAGGATTAAGTTTCGTCGATCTGGATTTGTCCAGTTTAAATGCAGGCACTTATTATTACAGTATCATTGTTGATGGAATAAAGGCTGCCTCAAAACAAATGGTTGTTGCCAAATAAATAGTTTGTAAATGGAAACAAGGCGCGGGTTTTTAAAAATGTCATCCATTGCTGTAGGAGGGCTTACATTAGGCAATGCATGTTCCGGAAGTAAATCGGACAGCGATCCTGATTACTCCATCCCTGAGAATGGTTTTCATGGAAAATCTGAAAACAGGCGAGAATGGAACGGTGACATTCGCTCCGGCAAGGTCATCTTCGTTGCCCATTGCGTGCTCAATCAGAATGCAAGGATGGTCGATGTTGCAGATTTCCCTGCCATGCATGATCAACTTTGTGATTATCTCCAAAAGTCACAGGTCGGTATCATTCAGATGCCCTGCCCGGAAACATACTGTCTTGGCCTGGGGCGTTTTGATGTGCGGGTGGGACTAGAACACCCTGCCGGGATGGAACGGCTTCAGCGGATCATTGACGATTTGATATTTACCGTTCAGGAGTACCAGTATCAGGGGATGGAAGTGGTAGGGATAATAGGCAAAGAAGGGAGTCCATCCTGCGGGGTCAGCCAAACATGGGATAATGAAACAGGACATGGGCCCGGACAAGGAGTGTTTATTCGTGAATTGAAGAAAAAGCTGAAAGACAACAAGTTAGATGTCCCGGTGGTCGGAGTGGCAGATTTTAAGCAGGAGGAAACCATTGAATGGTTAAAAAAGGAGTTAGTTATTCATGTTACACGACCCGAGTCATAAATCCACACCTGAAGTTGCCCAAGATATCAGGCTTGGGCAGGAAGAGATTGATGTTTTAAGAAAGCTGGCCGAAGAATGGGCACAAATAGCTGACCTGCCTGCGCATAAGGAAAAAGCCCGCTTATGGCAGAAGCTCAATGACCTGGATTCGGAACGCCCAATGGTCTGGATCAATGAGATCCCCTGGCATGAAATGAATGTTAATAATGAACTGAGCCTGCGTTGTAAAGATCCATGGGCCCGCTCCCAGGAAGACCTTATGCGCAAAACCATCTACCAGTGGAAATATATGCCCGGGGATATGATCCTGAACCCCTGGCTGGACTGCCCGCTTTCCATTTACAGCTCAGATTTTGGTATCATTGAGGATGTTGATCTGGCCATCATAGATCCTGAGAACGATATCGTTTCACGCCATTTCAATGTTCAGATCCGGGATATGGACGATATTGAAAAGATCAGAATGCCGCAAATTAGCCATAACAAAGAAGCCACAGAAATCAGGTACGGGCTGATGAGTGAAATTTTCAGTGATATACTACCAGTTAAGAAACAGGGTCAGACCCATATCTGGTTTACTCCGTGGGACTTCCTGATACGTTGGTGGGGTATCCAGGAGGCCATGATGGATCTGATCATGCGCCCTGACATGGTTCATGCATTTTATGAAAGAATGGTGAAGGCCTGGATGGTAGAACTGGACCAGTTTGAGGAGCAGAATCTTTTAACGCTGGATTGTAATAATACCCGCATTGGATCGGGGGGGTACGGATATTCCGGTGAAATGCCAGGAGAGCCATATGATGCTGAGTGGGTGAAACCTCATAATATGTGGGGATGCTCAAATGCCCAGATCTTTTCGGATGTCTCACCTGAGATGCATTGGGAGTTTGCCATAGAGCACGACCTCAAATGGCTGGAACGCTGGCAGCTGACATATTATGGGTGCTGCGAACCACTGGCCGGGAAAGGCCACCTGTTAAAAAAAATACCCAATCTCAGGAAGGTAAGTTGCAGTCCCTGGAACGACACCGGGAAAGCAATAGAGGAACTAGGCAAGGATTATGTACTAAGCCGGAAACCTAATCCTGCCATATTTGCCACTGAGAAATTCGATATTTCACAGGCAAGAAGGGACCTAAGAGACTTTCTCGAACAAACTGAAGGTGAATGCCATGTGGAATTCATTATGAAAGACATATCAACGGTAAACTATGAGCCCTGGCGGTTATGGGAATGGGAAAAGATTTGTATAGAGGAGGTTACACGTTAAACTGAAATCATTGACATCGAAAGAAAGAGTACTAACAACTTTTAATTTTGGGGAGCCGGACCGGGTTCCAACCTGGCTAGGTGCATCTCCTGAATTCATCAACAAAGCCATTATTGAGCTTAACCTGCAAACGGAAGAGGAATTGAGGAAATTCCTCGGTGACGATTTCCGGAGGGTGACTGCTCCCTACCTGCCTGAAGATCCCGGAGGGGATGCAGATTCACCATTCGGTATCCCCAGGGCGGGAATTGGGTATGGCATGGCAACACATAATCCGCTACGCGAGGCCGGAATGGATGATGTAAGGACATGTCCCTGGCCGGATCCTGATAATATAGACTTATCAAAAATTCGCAGCGATGTTGAAAAGCACAAGGGGCAATATGCCATTTTAGGAGGGGACTGGTCTCCTTTCTGGCATGATGTAACGGATCTTTTCGGGATGGAAAATCTGTTTATAAGGATGCTGATGGAACCGGAGCTGGTAGAATACACATTTGCCCGAGTTGTAGATTATTACTTTGAGGTAAGTGAAAGGATATTTGAGGAGGCCGCCGACCTGATCGACATATTCTTCATTGGCAATGACTTTGGTAGCAATACAGGTCCCCTGTTGGATGTAAGTCTCTTCGACCAGTTTATCGTCCCTCAGTTAAAGCGGCTCACCGGACTCGGACACCAATACGGGCTAAAGGTGATGCTCCATTGTTGCGGCGGCTTCCGTGAGCTGATACCTTCAATGATTGACGCTGGACTGGATGGTTTGCATGCCATACAACCCAGCTGCAGGGGGATGGACATTGGGGAACTGAAGAAGGACTTCGGGGACAGGATCCTTTTCAATGGTTGTATTGATTCCAACTTTGTCCTGATTCAGGGTACTCCAGATTCTGTGCGACAGGAAACCGAGAGAACCATTGACATTATGAAACCGGGTGGAGGATTTATTGCTGGTGCAAGCCATGACTATCTGCTTGAAGAAACACCTGTGGAAAATGTCCAGGTCATGTTTGAAACCATTAATACCTATGGAAAATATTAATATACCCACATTTGACCTGATTGTTATTCTTGCTTACCTGCTGATCATCATTGTGATCGGTATTCTTTCTGCCAAGCGGAAAAAAGTCAGCAGTGAAGGTTTTTTCCTGGCAGGCCGGTCACTGAACTGGGCCATGATAGGTGCTGCATTATTTGCAGCCAACATTTCCACCATCCATATGGTGGGATTGGCAGCCAACGGGTTTAAGGACGGGATTGTCTGGGGTAACTTTGAATGGATGGCAACCTTCCTGCTGATCATCCTTGCCCTGTTTTTTGCACCCTTTTATTTCAGGAACAAGATATCCACCCTGCCTGAATTCCTGGAAAAAAGGTATGGTCCTAATTCAAGATCATTTTTTGCTTTTATTGTGATCATCACCGCCCTGTTTTCCCATATTGGGATCAGCCTGTATGCCGGAGCAGTGGTTCTGAAGACTTTTTTTGGAATTGACATAATGGTCTCCATTATTGTTATATCCTTTATAACAACCCTGTACAGTATTCTTGGCGGTTTGCGGGCCATAGTAATAATTGAGTCATTCCAGTCTGTAATCCTCATTGGGGGCGCAGCCCTGCTGACCATCCTGTCTTTCAACCTGCTTCAGGACCAGGGGATACATTCCATGGCTGAATTGAGGGCAGTCTTAAAACCCGGCCAGTTAGATATACTTCAGACCGGGAAAACCTCAACACTTCCCTGGTATGCCATACTTCTGGGATATCCGGTTCTGGGTATCTACTACTGGTGTGCCGATCAGACCATTGTACAGAAGGTGCTGGGGGCGAAAACAATGACTGACGCCCAGAACGGACCACTTTTTGCCGGTTTCCTGAAGATCTTACCGGTATTCATTATCGTTTTCCCTGGAATACTGGCCTATGCCCTGTTCTCTGATCAAATTGCCGATCCCAATGATACACTGATGGTCCTCATCTCGAATGTACTTCCGAGTGGTCTCATTGGACTGATGACGGCTGCCTTGTTGGCTGCCCTGATGAGCACCATATCTGCAGGATTAAATTCTGTGGGCACCCTGGTATCCTTTGACATTGTCAAGAGGATCCGTCCGTTTACACCTGATAAGATCGTATTAAGGGCAGGCAGGATCACCAGCCTGGTTGTGATCATACTGGCCATATCCTGGTCCCCTTTGATAGGGCGGTTTGAAAGTATCTTCGATGCCGTATCCATAGTACTGTCCATGTTATCCCCTCCGGTAGCGAGCGTATTTGTCATGGGAATCCTTACATCAAGGGGAAATGACAGGGTTGCGCTCTCAACTATGATATTCGGGCTGGTGGCCGGGACGGTCATATTTTGCCTTGATTTTGATCCGATATCAGGGTCAAAACTGATCAGCGATGGCCTGGGAATTCCATTCCTGATGCAGGCCTGGTGGTTGTTTGTTCTCTGCGTTGTATATTACTTAACCCTGAGCTTATTTTCAAAACCCAGGCCAATGGCAGAGATACAGCATCTTATCTTTACAAAGGAGGATTTTCGGGGATTCAGATCCAGGATTACCAGTATCAAAGATCCGCGTATCTGGACAGGGATACTGTTAATCATTATGATCAGTCTCTACATCTATTTTGGATAAAAACTAATTCTAACCAGATCATGAAAAATATGTTTTGGGTCATGGGCCTGTTTCTTATATCACTTCAGGCTTGCTGCGATAAAAGTACAGAAAAGGCAGAAGAAAAGTCAGTTACCAGGTACGGGTCGGTAATCAGGGTAAAACCTGAAAAACTGGATGATTATAAAGCCCTGCATGCCAATCCCTGGCCCGGGGTGAATACGATGATCAGGGAATGTAATATAAGGAATTTCTCAATCTATTACCGGGATGGATACCTGTTCAGCTATTTTGAATATACCGGAAAGGATTTTAATGCAGATATGCAGAAGATGGCTGCAGATTCCCTCACACAGGAATGGTGGAAATTAACCGATCCCTGCCAGGAACCTGTCGAATCTGCTGGAAAGGGGGTCTGGTGGGCAGACATGGAGGAGGTCTTTCACATGGACTAAGGCTTGCCGCTTTTAGGCAATAATACGATGGCCACAACTCCCAGTATGGCAAACACAATAAGCGCTGAAAATCCGATGGTATAGCTATCGCTCTGGTCCCTGAGCCATCCTACAAGTACCGGGGCAAGGGCCTCGCCCAGTACATCAGCACTAATAACGATGCCCATGATCCGTCCCAGGATCCTGACACCAAATAATTCGGCAGCCATCAAGGGAATGATCATATAATCCCCACCAAGGGCAATTCCGAATAAAACAGCGAATAAATAAATTACACCGGGTGTGGAAGCAGCATATAGCAATGGGATGGAACAGGACACGAGTGTGAAAATCAGTATCATCACATATTTTTTGGGTATTTTATCGGCCAACCATCCCATCAGTAGACGGCCGATAATGCTGGAAGCCAGGACAAGGGACATGATACTGGCCGAGTGTGTCTGTGTATAACCAAGGTCAAAAGTAAAAAAAAGCTTGAGATTCTGGCTGGTTCCGGCTACTGCAGCAATGGAAAGCATGCTTCCAATGATAAGCAGATAAACATTGCGCTTTTTTAGAATGGTACGTAGAGGTGTTTTCTCTTTCTCGTCTCCAATCCCCATGATTCTGGATTCCGGACTATCCTTGATGAACCAGATCATTGGAAAAGCGATGGCAATCATCCCGAATCCGAGGATCATTAAGGCATTTTGCCAGCCAAATGATTGATTTAGCCAGTTTGCAATGAGTGGGACCAGCATTCCACCCACGCCAATCCCAATATAGGCGATTCCCATGGCCTTGCCCCTTGAACTGTCAAACCAGCGGGAGATTAACACCTGGTTTGGCAATGGCCCTCCTGACATGTAAGCCAGGGCATTAATAAAATAAAAGAGATAAAATAGCCACAATGAAGTCATCCTGCTAAGTCCTATCAACGCTGCTCCTCCGAGGAGAATGCCGACAAGCATTACGCGTCGGGGACCGAAACGGTCGATTATCCATCCGGTGAGAAATGCAAAAAGTGCCAGCATAATTTTCCCGACAGCATTACCCGAAGTTACCGTAGCACGTGACCATCCAAAATCCTCCAGCCAAAAATCATAGAAGAAAGGTAGCCCGTAAAAAGCAATACCAACGATTGAAAACAGGCTTAAAAACCCTGTTGCACCAACTTTAAATTGTTCGAGGCGGGTATTCTCGGCAGACATATCTGAAAATATCAAATGTAAGGGTTAATTGTAAAAGTTTACAATTTGTTTTTTAGCAGACAGGATATTTGCAGGGGGAACATTGAGAGGAAGAATACCGGTTCCTATGATCAGGTTCTTTTGGTCTTTGAGTAAATTTAAGGTCTTACTAATGATATTTTCAAGTTCACTTGTATCTTGAAAGATGAATAGTGAAGGAGGTAGGTTTACCCTGAATGCGATATCCGGATATTCCTGTAAAACCGTTTTGATCACTTCCAGAGGGATTGTAAAATCCAGGAGAAACTGCGTTGCCCCTGTTGAGATGATATCATGAAGAATGGGCAGGGTATTACCCCCGATTATGAGGGTACGCTGAAGGACGCCAAGATGCTCAAGAAATATAAAAATATCCCTGTGAAACGGCAGGATTAATTCCTGATAGGTTTGGGGAGATAGCATGGGTGGACTGGCGAATGAATCAAAAACAACAACGCCTGCTCCGATATCAGCAAATGACTTTGCATAGATCTTAATTTTCTCTGTACAAAATCTTAACAGGGGTAAAAGTTTCTCAGGATCCGTTACAGATTCCATTAGCAAAACTTCTTTTGAACAGATTTTGCTGGCCATGGTAAATGGACCGGAAATTCCTCCTCGTACCGGAATAGTTCCTTTATACCTCTGAAGCAAATGATCTGCTGCAGAAATAAAAATCTCCATTCTGCCGCTTTTTTTTTCTGTTGCTTCCAGTTTATAAAATTCACTTAATGAGCCAATCAAGGGTTGTTCAATCTCCGGCATCAGGATCTTTGGGTCACGAAGTACAGAACAGCCTGCAGCTTCAGCCTCAATGTTGTATATATCGTAAGCTGCTGTTAATGAATCAGCCTCCAGCTTTTCTGTTTCAAATATTAGAGCGTCGATCATGTCCTGTTTTTTTTGTCCAAAAGTATGAGGGGCCGCATGTAAAAATGCAGGTTTCAAATCATAGATGGCAGGCATAAAGGGAGGCCGGTCAACGGGTTTTCCATTGAGGATATTTTTAAGTCTTTGAGTGGCTGTCATTATGCCAGGGTCCTCAGATCAGAACTCATATACCTGCACCTTCATGTATGATTTAATCATCATCATCGGAGTAATTATGAGGTGCATCTTTCTCAAAGAAAAATATCCTTAGCCTGGCATTTCCTTTGACATAATCCACCCTGCCTACCTGTGCTTTCTCTACGGGGAATCCGCTCATATGGGAGAGGTCCTGCAGTAATTCTTCATACCTGTCAGGTTTGAGCAGTTCCATGTTTTTATAAATTATGGTTTTCCGGAGTAATTTGTTATGAATGAGAAAATTCTGTGCTGCATAGGTGATAAGGATGATTATGCCATCAGCAAATAATGCCTGGACAAGGCTTACCTCTACAGTGATTAAGGCATTTTTTACGGTTATGCCAATAACAAGAAAGAGATAAGTCATTTCCCGTATGGGGATAGGGGCGGTACGGTACCGGATGATCCCGAATACGGCAAAGAGTCCCAATGCAAAACCAATATCAAACGTGATTGAACCAAGCAGGTTGCAAATAATAAATATAATGGAGCCGACGAGGAGGTAGGTGAAAAAATAATCAGCACGGTGGGAAACACGATAGTAGATCAACCGGGCGATAATAAAGATGATCCCGAAATTGTAAAAAAACCGCAATACGGTAGGTAGAAAATCTTCCGAGCGGAACATCTCCAACCCAAAAAGGTATTTTACAGAAGACTCCAGAATAATCGATTCCATTTTTATGAAGTATTTTGGTTAATCAGGTTTGGTCTTTATAATCTTCTCTGTAATGGCAGCCGATATGGAAGAAGCAATGCTTGTTCCTATCCTTTCAATAAATTCTATCTGAAACTCCTCGAAAACCTCGAGGGTAGCTATTTCTATCACACCTGTGATTTCTTCATTCAAACGAAGTGGTACGATCAGGAGGCATCTTGGGTTATCCTCTCCCAAACCGGATTTTATCCTTATATAATCTTCTGGAATATCAGTCAGGAATATGGTATTTCCTTCCTGCACGCACCTGCCGACAAGGCCTTCACCAACCTGTATGGTTTTTTGCAGATGCTTGATCCGGTCATAAGCGTAACTGGCAACAAGGTAAATCTCTTTTTCTTTATTGTCCCCGGAACGTATAAGAAACAGACCACCCACCTGTGCTCCCAGGTATTTTACCAATTCAGAGATTAGCTTGCTGGCCAGCTTATTAAGGTCATCCGTATGTTCGCGCAGGATCTCACTGAACCTGGCAATGCCCTGGTTTGACCAGTTCCTGCGTTCATCCTCCCGTTTGCGTTTTTCTTCTTCAATGGTTGCCACCATGAGGTTCTCCCTCAATTGCATCAGTGAATTTCCGAGGGTATCACCATCGCTTAAGGGTTTAAAATCGCTTTTAAAATTTCCTTTGCCCATCTCTTCTGAGAAAGTGGTCAGGTTTTTCAATCCCTGAATCAGACTGTTCAGCGCAGATCCTATTTGCCCCAGTTCATCCTTTCCCTCCCTGAGTTTTTCCTCCGGGAGGATGCCTCTGCCCATAGATGAGATGGTATACCTGTACTTCTTTATAGGATTAAAAATGGAATAATAAAGAAGAATGGCAATCAGTATGGCAGCCAGTGTGATGATGATCCCGCTGATCAGAATGATGCTCGCAGCGCTGGTATAGGCGGACTGGATAAGCTGGTCGGCTTCGTGGGCTTGTAGTTCAAACTTCCGGATCAGGTCAAGCAGTTGAATATCAGTAAACTGGTATGAGTTCAATAAGCCCGGCAGGCTTGAAGGAATGATGAGGGAATCAACCTCACTTACACGGTTAAGATTGCTGACAAATGCTGAGATATGTGTTGATAGAGAATCACTAATGAAGGTAAAGAGATTATCATAGATTTCTCTGTCCCCCTGTTTCCATCCTGATGACAGATTCGATATCTGCTCATGGGATTTAGTTAATCTTACTTGCAGGAGGGATCTGACATCAATTAGTATGGGAGAAATGGTATCCTGGCCTAAGTTCTCCCATGACTGAAGGTCCTCTTTTGTCTGAAGGACAATTGATCTGAGTTCCGACAAGGCCATGATTGAGGGATTCAGGTTCTCACTGACTGCCTGTTGTGTATCCCGGATCCGGACTGCGATCCTGTGTGAGATTACCGTATTGGTGATGACTGCTAAAATCAGCAAGCTGAAGCCAAATGCGATCCTGTATCCGAATGTCCTGGGGAGTCTCATTTCATAGGATAAAATTACTCATCAATAAAAGTAAATAATAATTTCTAATTCATGGAAGATTGAGACAGTGCTGTGGTTAAATCTTTTCCACTGCCTGTTTCAACTGATTTAATGCTATTTTGAGGGTGGATCTGGGACAGGCAAAGTTCAGCCGCTGGTATCCGGTTCCTCCCGGACCAAAGCTGGGACCATCATTGCAGCCTATCCTTGCATGTCTGGTCATAAATTCCCTTAACTGTTTACTTTTCATCCCCAGGCTTTGCATATCCATCCAGGCAAGGTAGGTGGCTTCTATGGGACTGACATTTAGCTCCGGCAGGTTTGATGCCAGGTAGTCCACCAGATAGTCTGCGTTGCCTTTCAGGTAAACCAGTAATTGATCCAGCCATTCCCCTCCTTGGCTGTAAGCCGTTTCCATAGCAATGTTCCCGAATATATTTCCCATGAACAGATGGCCTTTCTGGACTTCATGGTTGAACCCGGCACGCAGTTTTTCATTGGGAATAATCGCAACAGAGGATGATAGTCCCGCGAGGTTGAAGGTTTTACTGGCAGACACACAGGTGACCGATTTTTGGGCGATCTCGTCGCTCAGGGTACTCAACGGGGTATGTACATGGGGAGGTAAAACAAGATCGGAATGGATTTCATCTGACAGGATAACAATATTATTTTCAAGGCAAAGATCAGCAAGTTCTTTCAATTCTGCCGGTGACCATACCCTGCCAACCGGATTGTGAGGATGGCTCAGTATCAATAATTTTGTATCCTTATCTAACTTTTGTTTGAGATCATCCAGGTCCATCCGGTAATTCCCTCCATCCTTAACAAGGGTATTATAAACAAGTTCACGATTGTTGTCCCTGACCACTGAAAAAAACGGATGATAGACCGGGGGCTGGATAATTACCTTTTCCCCCTCCCTGGTAAATGCATTGACTGCCATGCTAAGGGCAGCTACAACACCCGGCGAGAATAGGATCCAGTCCCGCTCTATAGGCCAGTCCTGCCGCTTCCTGTACCAGTTGATAAGGGCATGGAAAAAGGATTCTGGCCGTATGGAATATCCCAGGATATCATGTTCTGTTCTCTTCCGGATGGCTTCCATGATAAAGTCCGGTGTACGGAAATCCATATCTGCCACCCACATGGGAATGAGATCACTGGTGCCGAAGTATTCACTGGTATAATCAAACTTGAAGGAACCAGTATTTTCCCGATTGATTAGCTCATCAAAATCGTAATGCATGTTCAAATATAATATCTTTGGAGTAAAATCATGATGGCATGCAGGTAAGGCCAAAGAAAAGTCTCGGTCAACATTTCTTAATGGACGAAAACATTGCACGAAAAATCGTGAACAGCCTTCAGATTGACCAGGTTGAGAGCATTCTGGAGGTAGGTCCCGGTACAGGAGTACTTTCCAAATATCTCTTCAAACTGGAGGGGAATATCAACCTGATGGAGATTGATACTGCGTCCTGCGATTACCTTGCCGGGCAATTTCCCGATAAATTGGGATCCATTCATCGGGGAGATTTTTTAAAAGATGATATCGCAGCTTTCCTGGTCAAGCCGGCTGCCATCATCGGTAACTTTCCCTATAATATCTCCAGCCAGATCTTTTTTCGCATCCTTGAAAACCGGCAGGTCATAGACCAGGTTGTATGCATGATACAGAAGGAGGTGGCAGACAGGATCAGGGCCCCGCATGGATCCAAAACCTATGGTATTCTTTCCGTACTTCTGCAAGCATGGTATGATGTTGAATACCTGTTCAGGGTACCACCCCATGTCTTTCATCCACCCCCCAGGGTTCAGTCCGCCGTCATCCGGCTGAATCGCAACCGGCGAACCAATCTTGGCTGTGGTGAAAGCATCTTTCACAGGGTAGTCAAGGCAGCTTTCAACCATAGACGGAAGACACTGAGGAATTCCCTGAAAGATCATTTTCAACTTCCTGAGAAGCCACATGATTATTTTTCTCTCCGTCCTGAACAACTTAGTGTCAGCCAGTTTATCGAGCTGGCTTGTATGCTGGCAAACCAAAAATCAGTATAAATTCTTATCTTCGGGGTCATGCCTTTCGAACTGACACGGGAATATATCAGCAATCTTAAGGAGCAGATCGAACAAAATGATGAAAAATCTGTGGCCGATCTGGTATCCAACCTCCATCCTGCAGACATTGCGGAGATCTTCGATGAACTGAACATCGAGGAGGCGAGGTTTATATACCTGCACCTTGATGGGGAAAAAAGATCTGATGTCCTGATAGAAATGGAGGATGATACACGGGAAAGGTTTCTGAAAGTCTTGACCGGGGAGGAGATCGCTACACAGTTCATAAAGGAAATGGACTCTGATGATGCCGCAGATGTCATCGGTGAGTTGCCCGAGCAGAGGCAGGAAGAGATCCTCCAGCATATAGAGGATCTGGAGCAGGCCGGTGAGATCGTAGACCTGCTAAGCTATGATGAGGATACTGCCGGGGGACTGATGGCCAAGGAATTGATCAAGGTCAATGTAAACTGGAATATTCCCACCTGTATACGTGAGATGCGAAAGCAGGCAAAAGATGTGGATGAAGTTTATTATGTATATGTGGTGGATGATGATGATGTACTCAATGGTTTGCTATCTCTGAAAAGATTACTGCTGGCCAGTCCGAAAGCCAGCATCAAGAATATATATACAGCCGATATCATATCCGTTAAGACAGATACACCCAGGGAGGAAGTAGCCAACATCATGGAAAAATATGACCTGGTTGCCCTACCGGTCATAGATTCGATCAACCGTTTGATGGGACGTATCACCATTGATGATGTAGTGGATGTGATCCGGGAGGAAGCCGAAAGGGATTACCAGCTGGCATCTGGTATTGCTGAGGATGTGGAGCCATCGGACAATGCCTTCTTGCTGACACGTGCCCGGATCCCCTGGTTGTTTATCGGCCTGATAGGAGGCGCTGTGGCTGCCATCGTGCTGGGCAGGTACGAAGAAGACCTGGGCTTGTATCCCGAGATGGCATTCTTCATACCCCTCATTGCTGCCATGGGGGGAAATGTCGGTGTACAGTCCTCCGCTATCATTGTGCAGGGTATCGCTGCCAATACCATCGGTATTGAATCTACTGGGCGGAAATTAGTCAAGGAATTAACCGTGGCTGTGATTAATGGAACGGTACTATCTTCCCTTATGCTGGGCTATAACCTGATCCGCCAGGAATCACTTGCCCTCACTGCCACCGTAAGCATATCCTTGTTTGCAGTGATCCTGTTCGCTTCACTTTTCGGGACCTTTATTCCAATGATTCTGAACAGGTTCAAGATCGACCCTGCCCTGGCTACAGGCCCGTTTATCACCACCCTGAATGATATCGTCGGACTGGCCATATATCTCATGATGGGCAGGTTGTTGTACGGGCTGATCTAGAAGGTGGTATTGATGGCTTCAACAGGGTCCATCCTGGCTGCCGACCAGGCAGGCGCAAAGCCTGACACGATCCCTATAATGGCAGAAATGCCCAGTCCGAGTATTATATTCCCAATGGTCAGAAAGACCCGAAAATCATCTATCAGGCTTGTCATGATCCCTGTCCCGGCAAAGACTATAAGTAAGCCGATGACACCGCCAGAAAGGGTCAGGAGCATGGATTCGAAAAGGAACTGCCAGAGGATGAAATAGCGTTTGGCGCCAAGGGCCTTCTGTATGCCGATGATGTTAGTCCTTTCCTTGACAGAAACGAACATGATATTGGCGATGCCAAACCCGCCAACAAGGATGGAAAAGATCCCGATGAAAAAACCGGTGGTATTGAGTACCTTGAAGATGCCATCAAGAACACCGGAAATCATGCTGGTCTGGTTGAGCGCAAAATTATCGTCCGCCCTTGGCTTAATCCGGCGGCTGGACCGGAGGATCTGGCGGAGCTCCTCTTTCAGGTCCTCATTGCTTACCCCCGGAAGGGCACGGGCCAGGATCATGGGTTCGGCGCCTTCCCTTCTGATATCAGTGATCTTTCGCATGAACTGCATTGGAATGACAATGAAATCATCCAGTGAACCACCCCCCAACATGCTGTTGCCCTCTCTCTGAAACACCCCGATAACAGTGGCTTTATGTCCTTTTATCTTGATCTCCTTTCCAAGGGGCTCCTCGTTCTGAAAAAGCTCATCGGCAATGGTGGCACCAATGACGGCCAGGTTTTTTGAAACCTCAAATTCATACGGTGTGTAAAACCTTCCCTTCTCGATCTCATGCTCTCTTGTTTCCTCATATTCACTTGTTGTTCCCCAGATGGTGGCATCACTGATGGAATTGCTCTTGTATTTGACTAACCTGTTGGTAAAGGCCCAGAAACAAACTGCCTCGGATTGCATGCTTCTTTCCTTGATCAATTCATATTCTTTGTATTTCGGAACAGGCCTGTTCCAGTACTGCCACCATGCATATTCCTCCCCGGGTTCAGGCGCCCAGGGCCATTTCTGTATATAGATTACATTCTCTCCGGCTTCGGCAAGGCTGTCCCTGATATTGATCTCCAGGGAATCGAAAATGGTGAATACTGAAATGATGGCAAAAATCCCGATGGTAATGCCCAGCAGAGATAGGACCGTTCGCAACCTGTTTACAATAACTGATTTCAAGGCAAAAACAAAACTCTCAAGCAAGAGGTGTAAGGTTTTTAATATATTCCTCATAGCAGAACAATCCGATATGTTAAGGTTTTCCATGTAAATGTACCTAATTTATGCAACATTTTAATTATCTTTATCCAAATTTAATCACTAGGCGTAAATGACTGATATAAAAACAATTAGCACTGCACTTGTCTCTGTTTTTGACAAGCAGAATCTGGCTCCCATCGTGGAGAAACTGAATGAACTTTCCGTGAAAATTATCTCTACCGGCGGCACCGCTGATTTTATCACGAACCTGGGTGTTAATGTTACTACTGTTGAGAATCTGACCTCCTTCCCCTCAATACTGGGTGGAAGGGTGAAGACCCTGCATCCGAAAATCTTTGGTGGTATACTGTTCAGGCGGGACCTTGAAGGGGACCGTGAGCAGGTAGACCAGTATGATATTACAGGGATTGACTTGGTGATCGTTGACCTGTATCCCTTCGAGGAAACTCTTGCATCGGGTGCCAGTGATACCGAGATCATTGAGAAAATAGACATTGGGGGCATTTCTCTGATCCGTGCTGCTGCTAAAAATTTTGAAGATGTGATCATTGTTCCCTCCAAACAGCAATATGGTCCTTTGCTTGACCTGCTTAATGAAAAGGGAGCCGAATCATCAGCATCGGACAGAAAGCAATTTGCTGCTGAGGCCTTTGCGGTTTCTTCTCATTATGATACCATGATCCACGCTTATTTCGACGGAGATCAAAATACCACCTTTAAATATAGTTCCATGCAGGGTAAGCAACTCCGTTATGGGGAAAATCCTCACCAGAAAGGATTCTATTTCGGTAGTTTTGAACAAATGTTCGATCAGCTACACGGTAAGGAAATTTCCTATAATAACCTGCTGGATATTGATGCTGCTGTTGGATTGATCAAGGATTTTGATGATACAGGTTTTGCCATCCTGAAACATAACAATGCATGTGGACTATCCATTCGTCCTGTGCTATTAGAGGCCTGGAAAGATGCCCTGGCTGGAGACCCGATATCTGCTTTCGGCGGTGTACTGATCACAAATACCGAGGTGGATGAGGAAACAGCAGGGGAGGTCAACAAATTGTTTTTTGAGATCATCATTGCACCATCATACTCCGGAAAGGCATTGGAGGTATTAAAGCAGAAGAAAAACAGGATCATCCTGGTTATTAGAGATTTTGATCTTCCTCCTAAACAATTCAGGAGCCTGCTGAACGGTGCCATTGTACAGGACAGGGATGCCAATACAGAGAAATCAGATGATCTAAAGACCGTTACAAAGAGGGCTCCTTCTGCACAGGAAGTAAATGACCTTGTATTTGCCAATAAATTGGTCAAACATACCAAGTCCAATGCTATTGTGCTGGCGAAAAATAACCAGCTTGTAGCCAGTGGTGTGGGACAAACCTCGAGGGTGGATGCCCTGAAACAGGCCATTGAAAAAGCAAAGGGATTCGGATTTGACTTGAATGGTGCAGTCATGGCCTCCGATGCCTTTTTTCCCTTCCCGGATTGTGTTGAAATAGCTGATAAAGAGGGGATTGCAGCAGTTATTCAGCCCGGCGGATCGATCAGGGACCAGGAGTCTATCGATTACTGCGACCAGCACAATATGGCCATGGTTGTTACGGGGACGAGGCACTTCAAACATTAAAAATTGATATATTAGACGATTTATACGAGACGGTGTAACATTTTATACATAAATCAGTTTAAGTATTTTAACTACACAATGATATTATGGGATTGTTTTCATTCTTGACGCAGGAGATAGCGATTGATCTGGGGACCGCAAACACGATTATCATACATAATGACAAGGTTGTTGTTAATGAGCCTTCCATTGTAGCCATTGACCAGCATACAAAGAAATTAATAGCCATTGGGGAAAAGGCAAGGCAAATGCATGGAAAAACACATGAAAACATAAAAACTATCAGGCCCTTACGGGATGGTGTAATTGCTGATTTCGATGCAGCTGAACAGATGATCAGGGGTATGATCAAAATGATCAATAAAAAGCCCGCCATGTTTAATCCTGCCCTTAAAATGGTGGTTTGTATTCCTTCCGGAGCCACTGAGGTGGAACGAAGAGCAGTCAGGGATTCATCAGAGCACGCAGGTGGTAGGGATGTATATATGATCTATGAACCTATGGCAGCTGCCATAGGTATTGGCATTGATGTAGAAGCACCCGAAGGAAGTATGGTGGTTGATATTGGTGGTGGTACCACAGAGATCGCTGTAATCGCCCTGGGAGGGATAGTCTGCAACCAGTCTATCCGTGTAGCCGGTGATGGTTTTACCGCTGATATCCAGGCTTATATGAGACATCAGCATAATATAAAGATTGGTGAGAGAACAGCTGAGGACGTAAAAATCAATGTTGGGTCAAGTCTGCCTGATCTCGACGAACCCCCGGAGGATTATACTGTAAGAGGGCCCAACCTGATGACTGCGATGCCAATTGAGATACCTATTTCATATCAGGAGATTGCACACTGTCTGGATAAGTCAATCAGCAAAATTGAAACCTCCATTCTGGCGGTACTTGAACAAACACCTCCGGAGTTGTACGCTGATGTTGTAAACCGTGGAATTTACATGGCAGGAGGTGGCTCTCTCCTGCGAGGCCTTTGCAAACGCTTCACAGACAAGATCAATATTCCGTTCCATCTGGCTGAAGATCCCCTGCAAGCTATTGCCCGGGGAACAGGCATCGCATTGAAAAATGTGGACAAGTTCTCCTTCCTCATGAGATAATTCCCATCATTGTGCAGGAACGAAGAAATAATCAATGAGAAATCTTTTAAGATTTATAATCAGGTATCATTTCTTCTTCCTATTCCTAATGCTGGAAACGGTTTCCATTATCCTTATTGTACAGCACAACAATTATCAAAGAGCACAATTCCTCAGTTTCTCCAAATCGCTTCAAGGTTCTTATTATGATATATCAGGAGGGGTAAGGGAATACCTTTCCCTGAGGCAGACCAACCGGGATCTTTACATGGAGAACACCCTGCTGCGCAACCGGATGGACCGGCTGATAAGGACGCAGGAGATAGGCCTTGAAAGCGGAAATGATTCTGTACCGCATCGACAGTTTTCCTATATCCCTGCCAGGGTAATCAACAATTCCGTTAATAAACAGTTCAATTTCATCACCCTGAACAAGGGAAGCCATCACGGCATTGAAGCTGAAATGGCTGTCATCGGCCCGAGCGGTGTTGTAGGTGTGGTCTACGCCACTTCAGGTAATTATTCCATGGTCATCCCCATGATCAACCGGAACTTCGGACTGAGTGCCAAAATTCTTAAGAATGGTTACTTCGGTTCACTTTCATGGTCCGGCTCCGGCTATGATGAAGCCATACTGGAGGAGATCCCATTTCATGTCGAGATTCAACCTGGAGATACCATTGTAACAAGCGGATATTCGACTATATTCCCGGAAGGGATCACGGTTGGTACCATTGCTGAATTCGAAGCCCAGGCAGATTTTTATACGATCTTAGTGGATATATCAGTAGATTATAAAAACCTTCAATATGTGACGGTGATACGCAACCTGCTCCAGGAAGAGCAACGCGAACTCGAAAGGATCTCTGGAAATGATTAAACTGCTGGTCAGAAATATAATCCGATTCATCGTGCTGGTGCTGGTCCAGGTACTGATCATAAACAATATTCAAATCAGCGGGTTTATTGTCCCCTATTTTTACGTCCTCTTTATCCTGCTAATGCCCTTTGAAACGCCGAAATGGTTGTTGATTGTTTCTGCATTTGCGCTCGGCTTATCTGTTGATCTGTTTACCCAGACACCGGGCATGCACGCTGCAGCTTCTACATTGATGGCTTTTTTAAGACCTTTTATTCTTGAGATGAGTGCACCAAGGGATGGTTATGAGGCTGGCACATTTCCCAGGGTCCACTATTATGGATTCCAATGGTTCCTCAGGTATACTGTAATACTTGTCCTGGCACACAACTTCATCCTTTTCTATATAGAGGTATTCAGGTTTAGTGAATTTTTCTCTACCTTTCTGCGGGTCCTGTTAAGCTCACTTTTCTCCGTGATACTAATCATGCTCAGCCAGTATTTCATATACAGAAAATAAATGAATCCTTATGCCGGCAGAAAATATATTATCGGCGGCATTATCGTGCTGTTCGGGATCATTTTCCTGGTTCGACTATTTTTTTTACAGGTAGTTGAGTCCAGCTACAAATCCAGTGCCGAAAGGAATGCAAGGCATGAGGAGATTCAATATCCTGCCAGGGGACTGGTATACGATAGAAACGGTGAAATTCTTGTTTACAATGAAGCAGCCTATGACCTGATGGTCACTCCTGGGCAATTGCAAACTTTCGATACGGTTGATTTCTGCAGGATACTGGATATTCCGAAAAGTGAGGTGATCCAGAGGATAATGGTTGCCAGGGATTATTCTTATTATAAACCTTCCATTTTCCTGCGGCAGATATCTTCAACCACCTACGCCGTCATGCAGGAAAAACTGTATAAGTTTCCCGGATTTTTTGTACAGGCCAGGACCCTGAGACGGTACCCACGTGATATTGCAGCACATGCCCTTGGATTTGTGGGTGAAGTCAGCGAGGAAAACATTGAAGAAAATCAATATTATCAAATGGGTGACTATATTGGTGTCTCGGGTATAGAACTTGCATATGAGGAGGAATTGAGAGGGGTAAAGGGAAGGAAAATCTTCCTGGTGGATGTGCATAACCGTATCAAGGGGTCTTTCCAGGGAGGGAGAACTGACAGGAAGGCGGAAGTGGGCAAAAATGTGATTTCTACCTTAGATGCTGATCTTCAGGAATATGGAGAGAAGCTAATGACGAAATTCAGGGGTAGTATTGTTGCACTGGAACCCTCAACTGGAGAGGTCCTTGCTCTTGTGACAGCACCGGCCTATGAACCTAGCCTACTCGTCGGAAGGATACGCTCGGAGAATTTCCGGAACCTTTCGGAGGATACCCTGAAGCCCTTGTTTAACAGGGCCCTTATGGCGTTCTACACACCAGGTTCTACCTTTAAAACCGTCAACGGAGTGATTGCCCTGCAGGAAGGGGTCATCACAACGGCTTCTGAATTCTATTGTGACCTGGGTTTCCATATGGGAGGATATACTGTAGCCTGTCATATGCATCCCTCTCCCCTGGACTTCCGTGGTGCCGTCCAGCATAGCTGCAATGCTTATTTCAATCATGTTTACAGAGCCATCCTGATGGATCGGAAGTTTGAATCCACTGCTGAGGCATACATGAACTGGCGGGAACATGTGATTTCATTCGGATTCGGGGACTACCTGCACTCAGACTTTGAGAATGAGCTTCCTGGGTTTGTTCCGGAGGATCAATACTATAATAACATATATGGTGAAGGACACTGGAATTTTCTAACGGTCAGGTCTCTTTCAATCGGACAGGGGGAGTTGGGTATCACACCTCTTCAGATGGCAAACCTTGCCGCCACCATTGCCAATCGCGGATTTTACTTTACCCCGCATATTATTAAGGAGATTGATGGGCAGGACCAGTTAGATGAGCGATTCCTGGTGCGCCACAATACCAGTGTGGATTCTAATCATTTTGCAGCAGTGGCAGATGGAATGGAAGGGGCTGTAAACCGGAGTGGTGGTACTGCATGGAGGGCAAGAATTGCTAATGTCACCGTTTGCGGTAAGACCGGGACGGCTGAGAACCCTCACGGTGAGGACCATTCTATTTTCATTGCATTTGCACCTAAAGACAATCCGCGCATAGCTATATCTGTGTATGTTGAGAACGGAGGGTTTGGGAATATATGGGCGGCTCCAATTGCAGGATTAATGGCTGAGAAATACCTGAGCGATACCATCACCAGGCCCAATATGGAGGAATATGTATTGAGTGGGATAAGACTTGATCAGCAATGAGAAGAAGCATCAACATATTGAACAATACAGACTGGGTAACCATAGGGATCTACATGGTGATGGTTTTTCTGGGCTGGATTAACATCTATGCTGCCGTTTTTGATGAACAGCATGAGAGTATTTTGGACTTTAGCCAGCGATACGGCAAACAACTGATTTGGATCATAGCAGCAATCGCACTGGCCATTACCATTTTCCTGATCGACACGAAGTTTTATTCCTTTTTTGCATATATCATCTATGCCATCGCTATGCTTTTATTGATTGGGGTACTTTTATTCGGGAAAGAAATAAATGGTGCCAGGTCCTGGTTCCAGATAGGCAGTTTCCATTTCCAGCCGGCTGAATTTGCCAAGATTGCTACAAGCCTGGCATTGGCCAAGTACCTGAGTTCCTATAATCTAAAGATTGAATCTTTCAGGGCAACCCTCCATGTCCTCATGATCATGCTTTTTCCTGCCCTGCTCATCACCATTCAACCAGATATGGGATCAGCCCTGGTATTTTTAGCCTTCATACTGGCGGCTTACCGGGAAGGATTTCCAGACGTTTTTCTTATTATCGGAGTTTTCATGGCGTTCCTGTTTTTCCTGGCCCTGCTGCTGGATAAGTTTATCATTTTCTTGATTATTATGGCACTGGCCATGCTTATCTACTGGATCCTCTCCAGGAATCTAAAAAATACATTCATAGCTGGAATTTTAATTGTGGTACCTGCTGCGGTACTGTATTTGTTATCCAGGTTGGATCTGTTCTCCATGAACAGGTATTATATTCTATTGCTGGCCGTTGCTATAGCTATTCCGTTTTACCTGGTCTATTCCTATCGGAAAAGACTCCAGAATATTTACCTGATCCTTTTGCTTGCCATTGGTTCGGTGGTTTTTACTTTTTCGGTGGATTATACATTCCATAATGTGTTGAAAGAACATCAGCAACACAGGGTGAATATCCTTCTGGGAATTGAGTCAGATCCCCTGGGATTGGGATATAATGTCAACCAATCAAAAATAGCCATTGGTTCCGGTGGATTCGCAGGGAAAGGATTCCTCCAGGGAACACAAACCAAGTTTGATTTCGTTCCTGAACAAAGTACAGATTTCATATTCTGCACAGTTGGAGAAGAATGGGGTTTTGTCGGCACCTCAATTGTTATAGGACTTTTCATTTTTCTGTTCATCAGGTTGATCAAAATTGCAGAGAGACAACGGTCGGATTTTAGCAGGATTTACGGTTACGGGGTTGTGTCGATGTTATTTTTCCATTTTGCCGTGAATATCGGCATGACCATAGGCCTGCTGCCTGTGATAGGGATCCCCTTACCATTTTTTAGTTATGGAGGCTCATCACTCTGGGCTTTCACCATATTATTATTCATCATGATAAGACTGGATGCCACCAGGATGGAACTATTAAAATAAGTTTTGGATAGAAAAAGACCTCCGTTCTAAACTATTGATTGTTCATATATTACCTCCGGAAGTCCAATAACCATTGGGCTCACTGTTTTTAAAAAAGGTAATTTTTTCGTATATTATAAGGCTTTGCCTTAATTTTTATTGTGACGAGCAGACATCGTTAAGGAGGATAATAATTATGAAATACCAGACTTATACTTTAAGAAATTTCAAAGAGATACCGCAGTTAAAATACCTTCCCGAAGAGTATCTTTTTAACATTGAAGTGGTCGGGAACATTTTGCCCTTTAAAACCAATAATTATGTATTAAATGAGCTGATCGACTGGAAGAATTATGCCGAGGACCCGATGTTCTGCCTGAATTTTCCTCAAAAGGATATGCTGAAGCCCGATCATTTCGAATCCATGGCCGGCCTTATTCAGTCCGGTGCGGATAAGAGCCAGGTCTCAAGGATGGCGAACATGGTCCAGCTGGATCTTAATCCCCATCCTGCCGGACAACTTGAGCATAATGTGCCCACTTACCAGGGAGAGCCTCTTCCGGGCGTACAGCATAAATACAGGGAAACAGCCCTTTTCTTTCCAAGCCAGGGGCAAACCTGTCATGCATTTTGTACATTCTGTTTCCGCTGGCCACAATTTACAGGAATATCCAACCTGAAGTTTGCCATGAAACAAACAGATCTACTGGTTGGATATCTGAGGGAACATCCGGAGATCTCTGATGTGATCTTTACCGGCGGTGATCCAATGGTGATGAGTGCGAAAAACCTGGCTTTTCATCTGAATGCTCTGCTGGATGCGGATCTGCCCGGACTGAAACACATACGGATTGGTACCAAAACACTTGCCTTTTGGCCCTACCGGTATCTTACGGATCCGGATGCTGATGAAGTGCTGGATGTTTTCAGGAAAGTTGTTGACCGTGGTATTCACCTCGCATTTATGGCTCATTTTAGCCATCCTGTCGAATTGTCCACCGGTGCTGTACAGGAAGCCATTGGCCGGATCATTGATACCGGTGCACAGATCCGTACTCAGTCCCCGTCCTTAACCATATCAATGCCGGAGCTGACATTTGGGCCAAGATGTGGAAACAACAGGTCAGCCTCGGGATGATCCCTTATTATATGTTTGTTGCCAGGGATACAGGTGCCAAGGAATATTTTGCACTTCCTCTGGGAAGAACCTGGCAGATATTCCGTAAGGCATACGGACAGGTAAGCGGTATATGCCGCACAGTACGGGGACCCAGCATGTCGGCCAATCCCGGGAAGGTTCAGATCCTTGGGGTGACCGAGATTCATGGTGAAAGGGTTTTTGTCCTGAACTTTCTCCAGGCAAGGAATCCTGAATGGGTTGGAAGGCCATTTTTTGCTGCCTACAATGATCATGCATACTGGCTGAGTGACCTGAAACCCGCATTTGGCAAATCAGAGTTTTTCTATTCCCGTGAATTTAGGAGGAGGCTGAAAATAGAGGAGGATAGTATGGGAATCTATGCTGAAGAGCTTGAAAGGGTATTCAGGAAGTGTTCAGGTAAGTGGTAGGAGCGATCCGGACATTACAGGTTGATCCCATATTCCTGTTGCACCATCTCACGGATCTCTTTAAAGAATATAATAAATTTCTCCTCAAGGAAATCGTAATTTTCCTTTAATTGGTTTACCGCGTATTCGCCATGATCCGGCAGGGTTGTGCGATATGACATCCGTTTGAAAACCATATTGAGGCCAGTGAAATTAGTATAGGTTTCAAGCCAGTTACTTTTTATAAAGTAGGGGAACCAGCTTTTCACACCGGCAGGAAAAATAGTAAATCCGGAATCCAGCATCCCATACCTGTCATGAATATACTCTCTGAGAGGGGTCTTAGAATACTTGTCCCAGTTTACAGACAGGAAGTGATCATAAAAGATATCGATAACGATCCCAGCATAAAGACCATATTTTTCCACGATGACCTTTTTGGAGGCTCGGGTGATGGCATGCGTATCAGTGAAACTGTCAATTTTCCGGTGCAACATGATACCCTGTTTCACCTTCTCAGGATATCCTGTGATTTTTTTCCCCTTGACGTAATCGCCAATGAAGTTGCCAATCAGGATTTCTTTGGAGTCCCCTGATAAATATATATGCGCCAGGAAATTCATAAATTAAATATACTCATGATATACAACATGTCCTAACAAATATCATAAGCTCATATATACATAAGATGTATATTTATAAAAAAATTCAGATATGGCAAGAAAGAATGCAATCATTATCGGTGCGGCAGGGCGCGACTTCCACAACTTTAATACCTTTTTCAGGGACAACGAAGACTATGACGTATTGGCTTTCACAGCCGCACAGATACCTGATATTGAAGACCGTAAATATCCTGCAGAACTGGCGGGTAAATTATATCCCAAAGGGATCCCTATTTATGGGGAAGAGGATTTATCCGGACTGATAAGGAAACTGGAAGCAGATTTTGCGGTTTTCTCGTACAGTGACGTTCCCTACGAAAAGGTAATGGCAGTAAGCGCCCTGGTGAATGCGGCCGGGGCAAATTTCGTCCTACTGGGCGGGAAGGCCACCATGATTAAAAGCACTAAACCAGTCATTGCTGTGGGTGCGGTGAGGACGGGTTGTGGAAAAAGCCAGACATCCAGGAGGATCATCGAGATACTGATGAATAAAGGTTTAAAAGTGGTTGCCATCCGGCACCCAATGCCTTACGGAGACCTGGTAGCCCAGAAAGTTCAACGTTTCGCTACCCTGAATGATCTTGAAAGGCATGAATGTACCATAGAGGAAATGGAAGAATATGAACCTCATGTTGTCCGAGGAAATGTGATCTATGCGGGGGTTGACTACGAAGCTATCCTACGAGAAGCTGAAAAGGATGCAGATGGTTGTGATATTATTCTCTGGGACGGCGGGAACAATGATTTTCCCTTTTATCAACCGGACCTTATGATTACTGTAACTGATCCACACAGGCCTGGACATGAATTAAATTATTATCCAGGAGAAGTCACTTTACGCATTGCAGATGTGGTGATCATAAACAAGATAGACAGTGCTGATGGAGCCGGAATACAAATTGTCCGAGAGAACATTGACCTGGTAAATCCCGGAGCCATTGTAATTGACGGGGCTTCACCGATTCAGGTAGAAGATGTTAACGTAATCAAGGGCAAGAGGGTGTTGGTCGTAGAAGACGGTCCAACTCTCACCCATGGAGAGATGAAGATAGGAGCCGGGATCGTGGCTGCCAGGAAATTCGGAGCTTCAGAACTGGTTGACCCCAGGCCTTATACTGTTGGGAAACTGGCTGAAACATTCCAAATATATCCTGATATAGGGGTGTTGCTGCCTGCCATGGGTTATGGTGAGGAACAACTGCAGGACCTGGAAACAACCATCAATAATACGGATTGTGATTCTGTTGTAATTGGCACACCAATTGACCTGACCAGGATTATCCAGATCAACAAACCAAGTACCAGGGTATTCTATGATCTGCAGGAAATAGGGCATCCCAATCTGGAGGATGTGCTTGGTGACTTCCTTGAAGATCAAAAGTTGGGATAATAGGGAGCTAATTATTTATTGAGCCTATCCTGAATGGCCCTGGTTTCATCCTCAAATCCGGGCTTTTCCAGCAGGGCAAACATGTTTTTCTTGTAGGCTTCCACCCCAGGCTGGTTAAAAGGGTTGACCTCCAGCAGGTAGCCACTGATGCCGCAGGCTATTTCAAAGAAATAGACCAGCTCTCCCAGGTGGTATTCATTGATGGCTGGTATCTCTATCAGCATATTGGGGACACCTCCATCAATATGGGCCAGCAATGTTCCCAGTTCAGCCATTTTGTTCACCTCGTCGATACGTTTCCCTGCAAGGTAGTTCAGCTGGTCCAGGTTCCCCTCATCTCCGGGAATGGAAATTTGCCTCTCGGGATTACCCACAGAGATCACAGTTTCGATTAGGATTCTTTTACCCTCCTGTATATACTGTCCCATGGAATGCAGGTCTGCCGTAAAATTGACACTGGCCGGGAATATGCCCTTGTTCTCCTTGCCTTCGCTCTCCCCGTACAATTGTTTCCACCATTCCGAAAAGTAGATGAGTTTCTCATTGTAGTTGGCAAGGATCTCGATTGATCTGCCATTTTGATAGAGGGCATTTCTTGCCGCCGCATAGAGGGCTGCCGGGTTTTCCCTGAAGGGAGTATCCTGGCTGGTTATTTCCTTCATTGCCATTGCCCCCTTGATAAATTCACGGATATCATACCCGGCAGAGGCAATGGGCAATAAACCCACAGGTGTAAGAACGGAATACCTACCACCGACATCATCCGGAATGATAAATGATTGATAGCCCATCTGGTCAGAAAGCTTCCTGAGGGCACCCTTGCTCTTGTCTGTAATAGCAATGATCCTCTGCCTGGCCTCCTCAGGTCCAACTTTCTCTTCCAGGTGTTCTTTCAGGATCCTGAAAGCAATGGCCGGTTCAGTAGTGGTCCCGGATTTTGAGATCACAATAATGGCATAGCTACGGGTATCCAGCACCTCCATCATCTCGGAGAGGTAATCCTCCCCTATGTTTTGTCCCGCGAAAATCACATCCGGACCAATCTTATCCACCTTGTATTTATCAAAATTATGACTCAGTGCCGAGATAATGGATTTGGCTCCAAGGTAAGATCCTCCTATGCCCACAACAACGATTATTTCTGCTTTTTCACGCAAAAAAGCCGCAACCTTCTCAAGCTTATGGATCTGGTCTTCCGGAATGTTTGAAGGCAGGTCAATCCAACCAAGGAAATCATTGCCTGCACCGGTTTTTTCGTTCAGCGAGGTTAATTGTGTCTGCACATCTTCCTGGAATCCCAGGATGGTTTCCTCCGATACAAAGGGAAATACGTTTGCTATATCAAGCTTAAGTCCGGTCATGATTATATTTTATTGAGTATTGAAAAATACTAATAATATCTCAAACACCCATGCGCTCCGCAGCTGCCACCAGGTAAGGTAGGATGATGTCATTTTTGCCCTCGCTGGTACCGTCATATGTGACGGTGACTACCGGCACCCCGGTAACTGTTTTGATCTTCCTGGTCATGGCCTCGGTGATGAGCGCGGGACAACAGAAAGCAGGGTTTGTTTGGATAAACAGGGAAAGCTCCGGATGATATTCAAGGATATGGAATATTTTCAACAGGTTATCATAAGATTCCCCTGAATGATAGGGCTTAACGTTGAAGGTATCCAGGTGTTGTTCCAGGCTTTCCGGACTGATTTTCTCTTTGATCCCTATGATGCTTTCAAACTGCCGGTAATATTTCATATCGAGTTTGTCTAGCAGGGACAGCATGATCCTGGATAAAATGGCCATGGAATACTCACCTTTTTTGCGCATTCTTCGGATGACATTGTCGGAGGTGATTTTTACATAATCGTGATAGGGAGTAGTAACAATAACCCCGCCGGCTTTTTCTACAAAATCTATCAGGTTCTGGTTCATCACCTCATGATCCCTCACGAATAGGTCACCGAAAATAGCCACCTCCGGTTTTATACCATTCTCCTGGTGGCTGAGTTCATTAAAGAGCCTGGCCATCTCAACGACGGCTGATTCAAGGTCAAGCTGACCGCCAAAAGCCTTCTCCAGCCTGATCAGGGAGCTCTCTATAGCTTGGTTGGTGCTGCCCGGGATTAGCTCGTAAGGCCTGACCTGGCAGCCCATTTTTCTGATCAATCCACCCAGCATATAGGCAAAATAAGTCTGGATGGAGGTATTGAGTGAAATATCCAGGTTGGAGATAACTCCCTCATACACACTTACTTTTTCCATCCCCTGCCCGTAATTATCCAGCAGGGTTTTGACATATTCCGGGTAGAGCCGGAAATTGCAGGTAAGCCTGGATTTAGCCATCCAGAGTAGGGTACTGGCAGGATCCAATGAGTGCTTCTCAATATAATGGATGGCATCCTGGACAACAATATTAATGGGAATGCATTGGCCGGTATTATGGGCCATGCTTTTCCTGATACTCACATCAGAAGGTTCCAGCAGGCGGGCATCGATGCCCTTCTTTCTGAAGACGGCGGTCAGCAGGCGAGCCGCATAGGCATCCCAATTCGGGAGCAAGAGGGTTTTATCCCCGATCTTTTGCTCCACTTTTGGGAAAATATCCGGGATTTTTTGTGCGACCGTAGCCTGGCTTTTTAGCATGTGGTTCCTGAAGGAATGCAGCGCCGCTTCTATGCGGGTCTCATATCCTACTCCGGAATCATGTTCATCAATTTGCAGGATAAGATATGGTTTGGCATGCGCTTCAAGCACTTTTTTAAAGTAATCCATGATGAATGAATCCGGCGCACATTTGAAAGCCGTAACCAAAACAGGGTAGAGTCCTGGTGTACGGGCAATATATTCTGCCGCTCCAAGTATGTTGGCTGCATAATGCCAGGGGACCTTCTGTAAGACTTCGCGGGTAAATGAAGACTTGTAGGTATCTACAGGTAACATGTCCTGAAAGAAACATTTTATTCCCCTTGTGGAAAAATATTCCGGGATGTTCTTATTGAGTTCACCGGACAGGATTACATAGGGGCGCCCAAGTAGAACCACTGAAAGGTCTTCACCGGGCAGGAACTCCTGAGTGAATTTTTCCTTCCACCCCAATTCCTGGCTTTCTGCAAACCGGGAGGCCTTCTCCCATGCCTGGCTGATCTTATCGAAACTAATACCACCATTCAATACCTTTCTCAATGATGTGTACAGGGCTGTTTTGTATTTTTTGGGAGACTGGCTGAAATCCATTTCGGGCACAATGAATGTTGATTGTAATTTATCATCCCCGATCTGGGATACTATGGATGGACTGAACTGTGTGTAGTAACAGTAATTCCTTTCCCTCGCTGCTGATCTGTCCCGCATCTCTATATACACAGGAAGGAAAATGTAATCAACTTTTTCAGTGAGCGCCTTAACATGTCCGTACATGGATTCTATGGGAGCGCAGAATTCTGCCCCCGCAAGATGCTTCCCGGCTTTCAGCAATGTTTTATCAGTACTGCTGGCAAAAAGATCTACACCGATCTCGCGGAAGAACACCCGCCAGAATGGCACCTCTTCAAACATATGCAGGGCAGAAGGGATCCCGATCTTGATCTTTGATACCGGGACTTTTTCAATTCGGGTGTCAAAGGACTTTTTACGCTCGGTCAAAAGCCGGAACCCGGTTTTTTCCCTGGCCACATACTTCGGGGTTTTGTAATCTCTCCCACAGAGAAAACCATAGGCAACCTCTTCGTGTTTTATGCTGGCTATGGTCAGCTTACAATGATTGCTACAAAGTTCACAGATTTCCGTCCTTATGGGGATGTTGTTATGGTAGAGGGCGAGTCCCCTGAACCGGCTCTTCCTGATCTTCTCCTCTTGCATGACCAGGTTTATTCCATAGGCCCCTGTCAGGTGACAGAACCTGGAAACAAAAATCTCCCTGCCCAGTTTTTGCTCAAAAGCAGCTACCAGGGCCTTATTCCTGGCTGTGGCACCCTGAAAGCAGACTTTTTCACCAATCATCCCTTCTATGGCTACTTTCTTCAGGTAATTGTCCCTCACTGAAAAAAGTACGGCAGCCAGTAATTCATCAACAGCATATCCCTCGTTGATGAAATTGTTAATATCACGCTCCATAAAGACAGTACACCTGTCACTGGTCAATGGTGCTTTCTGACCTTCCACACGACCTGCATAGTCGGTCAGGGATACATCCAGTTTCATAGCCTGTTCTTCAATAAAGCTGCCGGTACCTGCGGCACACACTGCATTCATCTGTGAAAAGACCACCTCTCCCTGCCTGAGTATCGTGAATTTAGCATCCTGTCCCCCTATCTCAATGATGGTATCAATTTCGGGATTCAGGTGAGTGGCAGCCCTTGCATGTGCGGTGATTTCATCCAGGGCAAGGTCGGCATTCAGGATCTTTCCAATCAGCTTTCTCCCCGATCCCGTGGTGCCTGCGCCCAGGATAACAGGAGTCCAGTCTTGTTCTGTCATAAATGTCTCAAGGGCTTCCAAGATGCTGTATACAGCCTCAATAGGTTTACCGGAGGTGTAGGTATAGTAACCAATAAGGGGAAGATTATCGCCATTGCTGATTAGGGCTTTTGTGCTGGTGGAGCCTATATCAAATCCAATATAAATACCATCTGGTCTTTCCCGGCCGGGATCTTCGAACAACTCAACCTCAAGAGTCTTTTCATATCCCCTGATTTCGGAGTGATGATTCCATCTCCTGGTGTTACTAAAATCAGGATACTGGCTGAGTGACATTTCAAGAGGCTGGTAATAATATTTCCTCCCCTCAGGCTTGCGGGAAAAGAATTTGATAAGATCTGCCATTGTTTTAGGGACATGTTCCCCTGATCTCTCCAATGCCAGCAATCCAGTTCCCAACGCCCCGAAAAGGTGGGAATATGAATGTACGATCAACTCGGACTGAAGCATTTCCCGGATATAATCAGCGACTACCTGGTTTTTGGATACCCCTCCAGTAAAAAGAATCTCACCCTTCAGGGCAGCACCATGGAATAAAGTATCGGTGATATTTTTGGCCAGTCCCTTGCAGAGTCCGTCACATATGGCCGCAAGTGAATGGCCTTCCTGCTGGGCATGAATGAGGTCGGTCTTGGCAAAAACAGAACAGCGGGATGCAATGTCGGGGACATCGTCGCTGTTTCTTTCAGCCAGCTTGCAGAATTCCTCAATGGACGGGATGTCCAGCCTTTTGGACTGCTGGTCCAGGAAACTCCCCGTACCAGCAGCACATGATGTATTCGTGCTGGACGATTCATATCTTCCATCAGCATCTTTGATGACCAGGTAAAATTTCTCAGCCCCGACATGGAGAATATGATCAAACTTCTTGTCAGGATACTTGCTGGCCCTTATCAAGGCAGTCTGAATATCAGCAAATTCAGTGGTAAGTGCAATATCAAAGCTGTTCTCCGGATCCAGCTGCCTGGCCATTTTTTCAAGGTATTTTCCAATCTGGCCATGGTGGGCTTCATAAAATGTACCGCTGATCTTTTTTCCAGCATTCAGTCTCACTGCAGAAATGCACATAGATCCAATATCAACCCCGAGAATCATAAGAACGGTTTCATTTCATATTCAAAATTAGTAACAACCTACCCCAAAATCTAAGTTCTACGGCCATTCGTGCCGGATTTAGAATCGTTAAAAATAAATCGGTATTTTTGAGGGTTATTAATCTGCCTTTTGATGGAAAGAGAGAAAGTGAGAAGATTGCCGGAATGGTTCAAGATGGAACGGCCGGCGGGGGGCAATTACAGCCATCTAAAAAACCTGTCGGAAAAAAACAACCTCCATACCATTTGCAAGAGTGGAAATTGTCCGAATATTGGAGAATGCTGGAATGCCGGAACAGCCACCTTCATGATCCTTGGTGATATTTGCACAAGGGCATGTAAATTCTGTTCTGTCCCTACCGGGAAGCCCATTCCCGTTGACCGGGATGAACCCCGAAGGCTTGCTGAATCGATCAAATCCCTGGGCGTAAAGCATTGTGTTCTGACATCGGTTGACAGGGATGACCTGGAAGACGGCGGGGCATCTTTCTGGGCAGACACCATACGGGCAGTAAAAGAAACTAACCCAGGGGTTACACTTGAAACCCTGATTCCTGATTTCCGGGGCAGGCAGGAATATATTCAGCTGGTCATTGATGCCGGACCTGAAGTAATCTCCCATAACCTTGAAACGATCCGGCGTCTGACATCCAGGATCAGGAGCCTGAATAAGTATGAAACCAGCCTTGAAGTAGTAAGATATATAACATCCAGAGGAGCCATTTCCAAATCAGGGATCATGCTGGGATTGGGAGAAACCCGGGAGGAAGTGCTGGAAACAATGGAAGACTTACATAAGGCCGGGTGTAAGGTGCTTACCATAGGACAATACCTGCAACCGACACTTCGCCATCACCCGGTTAGGGATTATATCCACCCCGAAGTGTTCAGGGAGTACAAAAAAACCGGATTGGAAATGGGTTTCAAATTCGTGGAGAGCAGTCCCTTGGTAAGATCCTCCTACCATGCCGAACGCCATATCAACGCATAGTTACCAGAACATATTAGAATCAACACGAGCTTGCATTCCCCTCTTTACTGGTATCGATATTTTATCTATATTTCGATCCGCTAATATTTAATATATATCAAGCCATGAAAAACGGAATCCGGATTGTATTGACCATTCTACTGATCCACACAACGATGATGATGGGAAATGCAGGTCCATCTCCTTCAGAACCGCAAGATGATTTCCCTAAAAAAGTGTCAGGGATAATTACCAACTCTTGTTATGATTGCCATACTACAGGAGCCAATGCACAGAAGGCCCTGGATGCCCTGGACTTTAAAAAATGGGAAGAATATAAGCTGACCAAAAAGATCTCATTACTGACCAAGATTTGCGAGGTCGCGGAAAAAGGAGATATGCCCCCTGGAAAATATTTAAAACAGCATCCCGAAAAGGCACTTACAGAATCCGATATTAAAACAATTTGTAACTGGACCAAGAAAGAATCTGAGAAACTGATTAAGTAATGCAAAGAAAACGTATCTACCTGGTACTGGTAGTTGCAGCATTGATCCTTATCCAGTTTATTCGGCCCGAAAAAAACCTGGGTGAACCTGACCCTGAGACAGATTTTATAAGAGTCTCCCAGGTGCCCGATACCCTGGCAAGTGTCTTTCTGCATTCCTGCTATGATTGTCATTCCAATAATACAATTTATCCCTGGTACAGCAGTTTGGCTCCATTTTCCTGGTATTTGAAAAGGCATATCGATATGGGGAAAGCACATCTGAATTTTTCTTCCTGGGGAATCATGGATAAAGTACAGAAGATAACACAGCTGGACCAGATCTGTGAAGAGATCACGTTCGGAACCATGCCCTTGAAAAGTTATTTGTGGATTCATGCTTCTTCGAAGTTGAGTGAGCAGCAAATAAAGGCTATCTGTGAATGGGCTGAATCTGAGGCACTGGAAATCATGACCGGGGAATAATTTTATTATTCTGCTATGAGCTATGTGCACGGATACACGACCAGGGAAACCCAACGCCTGCTTGAACAATCACTCATCCTGGAAGAACTTTTGCATACCGGAACCAGCTTCCTGAAAGGAGAGAGGGTGCTTGAAGCTGGATGCGGTGTCGGTGCCCAGACCAGGATCCTGGCGCGAAGAAATCCAGAGGCCCTCTTTGAATGCGTAGATATTTCCCAGGAATCCATTGAGCAGGCCAGGGGAGTTGCCAGGCAGGATGGAATTAAGAATGTCATTTTTAAACAGGAAGACCTTTTATCGCTTCCGTATGAGCCTGCCAGTTTTGACCATGTATTTGTATGTTTTGTACTGGAGCATCTCCCGGATCCGGCTTCTGTACTTAGATCCTTCATAGAGATCCTGAAACCGGGGGGAAGCATAACGCTGATTGAGGGAGACCATGGCTCGGGATTCTGGACCCCTGAGACCCCCGAGTCAAGAATGGCTTGGAGGGGCCTGGTTGATTCCCAGATAGAACTGGGTCATGACCCGAATATAGGGCGAAGGGTATACCCTTTATTGAACGATGCCGGTTTTGACATCAGGTATGTTTCTCCAAGATGGGTCTACGCAGACCAGTCAAATACCGTTTTGCTGAAAGGTGTGATAAACCAGATCATCGCCCCCATGGTTTACTCTGCTGAGAAGCAGGTGCTTGACAGTGCTTATATGAAGCAGGATGTCTGGGACATGGGACTGGCAGACATACGCAAAGTTGCCCGGCATCCTGAAGGCACCTTTTTTTATACCTGGTTTAAAGGTGTGGGACTTAAAAGATTGTCATGAGCCATGGCCAGCATGGGTTTAACCAGGATATCATGCGGACAGGCAGAAGCACATTCCCAGCATCCGAAATGGCAGTTCAGATTTCCAAATTGCTTCCTGTAGAAATCCAACAGGGAGGCCTGATCCCCGGTAAGGCTATTGCCCGAAAAACTCTTTGGCCTGGTTGGTTTTATCTATAAGCCTGTCATGCCAAGCCATGAGGGTATCATTAACAGGCTGGCCTTCCTGTTCAAACCTGGTTATATATCCTTCAATGGACTTCAAGGTGATCATGGGATTGGATTTCATGATGACCGTACCGATGTTTTTTTCAGCATAGGTCCGAAGAACCCTCTCTGCCTTTTCCTTCTTCCTTTAGCTGGTCCATGGCCCAATGGAATGCCTCATCTTTCAGGATACGGGTATTCTCGGCACTATGAAGCATGAGGCAATCAACATACCCGGTTTGCAGCCTATAGAGGGCCTGTCTGACCCTTTCAAGGACATCCTCCTTGCTCTTATAATGTTCGGGTTCATAGATCTTGGTGGTGATAAATAGTTTCTTACGATCAAAATCACAGATCACTTTTCCTACCATCTTTTCATGGCTGGATATTTATGTGGCCTAGTGATTTTGGGTTCTTAAAAGGTAGTGCTTTCTCAGGGCCTCATGTCTTGTTTGATGGTTCAGGAATGTCCCCGTAACCATGGTCGTATGGAAATGATCAAATTGTTGAGCTACCTCAAAATCAACATCTGACATTCGCAGGCTGTCCAGGTATGGCTCGCTGGTGAAAATAAGGTATTCTTTTTTAGACAGCTCTTCTTTGAGTTCGGCGATATCCCTGTCCCTGACTTCATTTTTAGCATAAAAGTGAATGGTATATGGAAGTACGCCGAGGGTCCGGATATCTTGTTCAGGGAAATGCTGGTTTGCATACCTGGCAACATTGGTGCCGGACTGAAATGATAATACTTCAGGGTAAAAAATAAGGTTCAGGTAAAAATTGACCAGGATGATCACAAGAGCAGAATAATACAAGATCTTCCATTTTCCCCCCAGGGGATGTCTAAAGACTAAAATGATCATTACTCCTGATAATACAAAGGCAAGGATTGCAACTGCAGAAATCCCCTTGGGTCTGAAAAATATTTGAATGATGATAAGCAGGACTACCAGCAGTACAATAATAATAGTTTGGGCAATCTTATAAAATCGCATTTCTCGCAGCGTTACCGCCCGATAGATCCAGTCCGCTGTAAAGATGGCCATCAGGGGGAAAATGATATTCGTGTAATGCGGTAATTGGAATCCCGATAATGAAAAAACCAAAAGTGCAAGGACTGATCCGGAGATGGTATAAAATTCCGCCTGATGGTTTACGCTGCGAATATTTTGTGTGATTTTTTTAACAAAGGCATAGTACATGATGAGCGACCAAGGCAGAAAGGCCCAAAGAAGCGTGTGGAGAAAGAAAAACGGATCCCCTGAGCCCTTTATTGGTCCGGTATTGAAGAACCTCCCGAACTGACTGTCCCATAAAAAGAACCGTATACCGGATACCCCGGTCTGGCCAAAAATAACCTTCTCGGGATGGCTGTCAAATTGATGGTACAAGGCAAAGAGTTCAGGAGTGATAAACAGGAAAATCAGCACCAGGCTGAGGATCCATCTGGAACTCAGTATCAGCCTGAATTGTCTTTTGACCAGGATCTCCCCGGCCACGGCTCCCAGTATCGGGATCAATGTAAAAAGCCCTTTTGTCATCACGGCCAGGGCCGCAAAAAGAGATGCCCATAGCAGGCTGGTCAAACGATACCGCAGTACCAGTCTGTGATAGTAGTAAATACTCGCAATTACCAGTCCCGTTAAAATGGGCTCGGCTCTCACATCATTGTTTGAAAGGAAAAGATGCTGGGCAGTAGCCAGTATCAAAACGGCCAGCAATGCTGTTTCCTGGTTATATAGTTCCCTTGTAAACCTGAATGTATAGTACAGGGCCAGTAAGGTGAAGAGGATGGCCGGAAGTTTATAGGCAAATGCGTTGATCCCAAATATTTTAAAGCTGATGGCAGTAATCCAGAAAGGGAAATGTGGCTTATCCAGCCAGTCTGCCCCGTCAAATGTAAGGTTCAGGAAATTATTGGAAAGGGCCATCTCTTTGGCAATGCTTGCATAGAGGGCGGAGTCAGAAAGGAAGACATCATTCATCAAACCGGACAGGTGTGCCAGGATGGCAAGCCCGAGGAGGGCATAGAAAATCAGAGGATTATTATTTCCCTGGATGTTGATGATATCTGGATTATTTGGTTGCCACAGTTAAACCTGCAATTCCTCCAAAAAATGGCTGGTATTCTACCTTGCTAAAACCAGTGTCTGATAAAAACTGCTTAATCTCGGCTGGTTCATAAAAATTCCGTGCCGAAGCGGCAAGGTACCTGTATGCACCCTTGTGTCCTGAAAGCCATCCGCCTATCCCGGCCACAAATACTTTAAGGTAAATCCGGAATAGGCTTCTCATCACACGGTTCTCCGGCTGGCTGCTTTCAACAATAACAAATCTCCCCCGGGGTTTAAGTACCCGGTAGATCTCCTGCAGGAATTTTTCACGGTCTGGATTCTTGTAGGTCAGGTTGCGAAAAGCAAAGGCTATGCCGATTACATCGAGGTCTTCATCTTCCAGAGGCATTGATGCGGCATCTCCGTGAATAAATTCAATGTTATTAAGCCTGGCTTTATCGGCTTTCTCCCTGGCAACATCCAGCATGGGCTGGCTGTAATCGAGTGCCCGGATATGGGTATCACCATTTACCTGCCTGGCCAGCCGGATGGCCAGGTCACCGGTACCTGTGCAAAGGTCCATCATCCTGGAGGGATTTCCTTCAAGGCAATTCCGTGCTGCCGTTCTTCGCCAGCGTTCATCCAGCCGCCAGGTAATGACCCGGTTCAGCATATCATAGCGGGCCGGAACCTCGTTGAACATTTTCTCCAGCGGCCGCCATTTTTTTCCTGATGATGTTTCTTCCTGTTTCATATTTGACTGAAGGAATGTCAAATTTACTTAATATCGACATTGCCAGGGACAAATATGATTATATTTTTCCTTTCCATTGTGCTTCAGTGATTAATGATTATTTTTCGCCTGCTAAATAACATTTTGTGGTCATGAAGAAAATACTCAAACGAGCGCTGTACATTATTCTCCTGGGAATCCTGGTATTTGCCGTGGTCTATGCCTGGCCCAGGGTGCCCATAATCACTGCTTTTGCTGCCAAGGGGATGTGTTCCAGTGTTTTCCTGGCAGGCAAAGATCCTGAACGCGTTAATGCCGAGGATCTGTCATTTTTTCCCATCAGCCTGGCAAAATGTGAGGTAAATTACGACGATAAATCAGTTACAGCCTCGGTATTTGGTCTTGCCAAACGAAGAGCTGTTTTTCGCGAGGGACTGGGTTCAGTGCTGGTACTGGATATCCCTGAAGAAGAATTGAGAAAGCAATCATTCAGTATTCCTGATCCGGGTTACAGCCAGGATACCATACCCTGGCCTAAAGGAGATGTACTTCCTGATTCAATTCCTGCGGGTGTGGACATGGAGAAATTGGCATCCATTGTCGATGGGGCATTTGATCCTCCCGGGGAAGAACCCTTTAAGAAAACCCTGGCCATTGCCGTGGTTTACGATGGTAATCTTATTGCTGAAAAGTATATTGAAGGGTACGATAAGAATACCCGGTTTCATGGATGGTCAATGACCAAGAGCGTTACCAGTGCACTGGTTGGCATTCTTGCCGGGAAGGAGAAAATTGATGTAGAGGCTCCGGCGAATATTCCTGGAGTGGAAGGATGATGAAAGGGGAGAGATCACACTGGAGAATTTGCTGCACATGAGCAGCGGGCTGAAATGGGTTGAGAATTATTTTACCATCTCCGAAGCGACCCTGATGTTGATGCAAAGCACCAATATGGTTGAATATGTAGCCAGCAGACCCCTGGAACATTCACCGGGATCGTATCACTATTATTCTTCCGGGGATGCCAACCTTGTTTCAGGGGTAATTCGTAATACCATCGGGAATGATCGGGCTTATTATGAACTGCCATATAAATCCCTGATGCATCGCATAGGGATGTTGAATACTACCATCGAAACCGATGCTTCCGGTAATTTCGTATCATCATCGTACAGTTATGGAACTACACGTGACTGGGCCAGATTCGGATTGCTGTATGCGAATGATGGGGTGTTTGCAGGGGATACCATCCTGCCGGCTGGGTTGGGTGGAATTATTCTATGCAGGAAGCCCCGGCCTCCAATACAGATGGGATGTATGGTGCGGGTTTCTGGCTTGAAGATCCGGATCCTGAAAAGAATTTGGATGGATTGCCTGCTGATGTTTTTTCGGCCAATGGTTTCCTGGGCCAGCGTATCTTCATCATTCCTTCAAAAAAGCTGGTTGTGGTAAGGATGGGTTTCGGCTCTTCTAATTTGAGCTTTAAAAACCTGTTGAGTGATATTACTTTCTACACTTCCTCAGTAAGAAACATTGAAACCTGGTATCCTGGGACTGGCTATCTGTGGAAATCATTTTGTCCCAAACAACCTGTCCCCGGCATCTCCGAGTCCGGGTACAATATATCCCTTGTCATTCAGTCCCTCATCAAGTGCAGCCAGGTAGATGTCTGTATCAGGGTGGTGTAATTCAATTAACCTTACCCCTTCAGGGGCACCCACAATACATACCAGCTTGATGGCTGTTGCTCCTTCCTCCTTCAATCCACTTATCGCAGCACTGGCACTGCCGCCTGTGGCCAGCATGGGATCGAGTACCATGACTATGGCATCAGCGAGATTTTTCGGGACCTTGGAATAATAGGCGATAGGCCGCAGGGTTTTTTCATTTCTGTACAAACCGATATGTCCCACTTTGGCCGTCGGTATCATGTTCCTGATCCCGTCAACCATGCCCAGTCCGGCCCGTAATATGGGAATCAGTACAATCTCTTTGACGATCTCGTGGGTGGCACAGCTGCCTACCGGTGTTTCAACCGTAATTGCCTTCACCGGAAGATCACCACTGATCTCATAGGCAAGGAGACCTGATAGTTCATTCAATAAATGCACGAAATCCTTGGTGCCCGTATCTTTGCGCCGGAGCTGGGTAAGCTTGTGGGTGATCAGTGGATGTTCGAGGACTTTCAGCATGATAGATCCATAAGTAGGTAATAATCAAAGATAGTGGAAAATGAGATTAATTATTTCCAGGGGATATATAGAAATAGATGTGACTTTCGTTCGCTTTCTCCAAGATAAATGGTTCCGTCGAGCCCGGTAGTCATGCAGTCGAACTGTTGGCCACGCCAGTAGTAATAGGGGCTTCGATCTGCTATTAACAGGCCCAGCGTTTCAAAACGACCTAAATGGGGATCGTACAGGTAAAATTGGCAGGGTCTTGTGGTTGAGCGTTCACCTGCCATAAGATAAACCTTCCCATCTTTTCCTATCGTTAAACATCTCAGCCGTCGGGATGCACGCACTTTCCCCAGGTTGTTCAATTCCATTTTTTGTGGATCAAAAGAGAACAGATACCCATCTGTTGTCCCACCATAAATCAGACTGCCGGTGTCCCTTGCAAAATATTCCACAGCAGTATAATCCTGATAGAATTGGAGGTAATAATAATCTCCCGGTAATTCAATATCCGTATTAACAAGCTTTTCGGTCTCCGGATCATAGTATTTTAACATTCCTTTATTCCCTGACATATAAACTTTACCTGAATCATCACAGATCAGGGCTCGTGAAAGGGTTCTCCACTGTCGCTCAGGGCCATGGTATACTTTATCAGGATCAATTTCTCCCAGATCAGTAAATTTTTTCGCTGAGATGTTATAAATAAAGAAATGGCCATCGGGATAAGTCAGTCCATATATCTCATCTCCTTCCGGATTTATTGTGAGTGCATAAATGGAATTATTTGCCAGGGGCATACCCAGATCTTCCATTTCGCTCTCCATATCTACAAGTTTAACCTTATCATTGCTTTCAGCAGGACGGTAACAATACAGGTGACCACCCTGATAATCATTAAAATGTCTCTTTATATCCTTCCATAATGTAACATCAAATTTATCATCCCCTTCACCCCATTTGGATAATGGCACATCCTCGAACATATTTTTCCCGGTGCCGATATAGATATTTCCATTCTTATCTTCCACGATTGAATGGTGTATGCCGGTATGCCCAAAGATCTTGCCCAGATGTCTGGCCTTATTGATAGCAGGATCGAACATAAAGAAATAGGCATCATCTCCACTTGTTCCGCCATATATAATGCCATCCCGGGCCGTAATAAGAGAGGTTATGGCACTGCTGTTAACAGGAATTTCATTGACCATGGGATATCCCAGATCACGCAAGTCGACACGTTGCTGATATTTTATAACAGGCTTGGCCCAATCCTGAGAAAAAATAAGACTGGCCGGCAGAAAAGCCCCAAGAAATATTAAACATTTGACAGATATAATTCTTTTAATTGCTTCCATGATTGGCTCTTCTTTTACTACTGTTGGGGTTTGTAAATAATCAATTGTAAAGAAGTGGCAATCTCACCTATCATCCTGGTACCCTTCTCTTTATCCTTAACCTCTGCCTGGCCACACAGATAGACGGTTCCATCCGGTGCAACCGAGGCTGCTTCACAACCGAAAATTTTGCGTCCATCACTTGTTCTCAGAACACCCAGATCCACTCGTTGATCAGCCCTTATATCGTACATAATAAGGTGATGGTCTTCCTTGCTTCCATAGGTTTCCTGATATTTTTGAGTGGAGAAACCTCTCGCCGAAGGAGCAAAATACACTTTTTTGTTTCGGCTGTCAACGGCAAAAGCCAGGGTGGAATAGGGTATGTCTTTTTGATCTCCATTTAAAAATTTACTATCGCACATCCTTACGAGTTCGACAATTTTACCCTCCGGACCTTCATGAGGGTCAAACCGGAATAAAATGGAGCCACTTCCACAGGTTACACCATAGGCTACCTTGTCACCTGGATCCCATTCCACTGCCCGCCAGATATTGGTCCGGTCAATCATGGGATTTTTCAATTGGGTTGGGAAAACAGAAGGATCATACGGAGTGAATAGCGAGGTCTCATAATACCTTTTCTTTTTCAGCATCGTACCTGGATACTCTTGCCGTGGGGTTACTCATATAGACATTGCCTTCATCATCACAGAAAATGTCACGACATATATCCCAATTACTGACACGTCCAAAGTTTTTAGTAATACGGCTTTTCAGATCGAACCTGTAGAAGTATCCGGTAAAACCGATTCCAAAAAGATACCCGCGCTCTTTATCAATGGCCAGGGGATAACATCCTACTCCCTGATCGACCAGACCCATGTCCTCCACCTTCTCTGTTTTCGGGTCATATTTGAGCCAATGCCCACCTTTCCAGCTTGTGTAATCAAAAACATTCGGACCACTCCCGTTACTCATAGATACAAAATAGATATTGCCTTCATCATCCTCAACCGGCTTGTTATGGATCTTTCCTGTTGATCTGATTCCTTTGCCTCTTTCGTCCAGGAATTCTGCCATATCGCAGAGAAGAATATTTTTATCTGTTCTTGGATCATAGACATAAAAATGAGCGCTTTCTCCTTCATTGATCAGGGCCGAATACACATTCCCATTACTGGAGGCATAAAGACCATCCCACATAACAGGATCTCTCCCCGGATATTCTCTGGTCTCCACAAAACAAATATTGTTTTCCTGAGCCAGCATAATAGCTGGACTGAAATAGAGAAATACTGCAACAACATTAAATAATGACATATTGACTTTTTTAAAGTGCATTTTTCAGTTTCCTTCCTTTCAGTAAAAAAAGAATCCCAAGGATCAATCCGGGCAATCCAATAACAACTCCGGCCACCGGAATTTCGAGTCCTCCGCGATCCGTAATGATGGTCCCCAGCAAAAACAGAAACCAGATAATAAATATCCATCCGGCCATTACCGGCCGTTTCCAGATAAAGATGAATCCAAATATCCATACAGACAGCAATCCTGTGATAATGATCTGGTCAACCAGCTGAATATCAATTATAACTATAAAATATGTGAGGGTTCTCCATACCTGGTACAGGGTATAGATGGATGCCAACAGGTTTAGCAATTGCCTGTACCAGTCCCTCACCATGAATATTCCTATGATGAGCACAGGAAAGCCCAGGATCAACAGCTTCCAGGCGGAGGTTTTCCAGGAGGGCATCCAATAAGTATAGAACCGATATAGCCTACTATCAGCAACATCCCTGCAATGTCCCTGTTCCTGGAGGAGAGCAGGTATACCAGCATGAATGCCACAAATGTCAGGACGGTCTTGAGCTGGCTGGAAGGTTCTTCAAAAACCTCTATTTCCAACCCCGGAATTATTGGCAGAATGATATATGTCAGGTAAAGCAGGGCATAAGCGCCCAGGAGGATCTGATAAATTCGGCCGGAGGTTGTTTTTTCTTTCACAGCATTCAGCGTAACATTATCCCAACATTACGGCATTAGATTGAATCAAAGTTCAAACCGGAAAATTTCCTTGATCCAAAATTACTCGGAACAATAACAAATATAACTAATGATATGGTAGTAAATACAGTTTTTACCTCTTGCCAGAATTTCAAATGTCGTCTGGGTTATCAGATATGTGGAGGATTTTGTAAATGTTTGCTATTCAGGTCAATTCCGATACTATTCCCTATATTGCCTTAATAATCAACAATATCATCATTGATAAGAGGGCTGTGTCCATCTCAATAGAATCAGGCATACAGAATGGAACACTTGCCATTACGATTGCTGTAGTATTATTGGGAGAATCGGAATTGGCCATCGCCCCGGCCATCTATAGCCTGCTGATGTTCTTTACGGGTGGAGCTGCGATTTATTATGGATTAAGAAGAGCCAGGTTAGCATCTGATTAGACCCAGGGTCAGGTTTTAATCATCTTTAACACATCTGACCGATAAGGCTGCTGTCTTATCATACGATCCCTGATAAAGATCTTCATAGGAAGCATAAACAAAGCGGGCTACAGCTTTGATTGAATCATATTCCGTAGCCGTCCAGAATGCACCAAAGTATCCTATATCAAAGTATCTGCCATCCCACAGAACAACACCATCTTTATATCCGGAAAGCAAAGCGTCAAAACCAGAACTGCCACCTTCTTTTAATTGTTCCCCCTGGTCCGTGCCTCTCCAACCAAAAGTTTCGGCCTCATCCGGGTCCATTCCGAGTTCTAATTCAAGTTGTTTCCAGTCCCCGGATGTGGGTAGCCTCCAGCCTGCGGGATTGGCTTTCAAGGCCTCTTCCCAGGGATATAAACGGCCAAATTCTTCGCATTTTCCGACCTTATCCATATAACAATAGGTTTCCAGCTGATTCCCATCCCTGTCTCTTGTAACTTTCAGATTCTCTGCCATCCATGTTTTTGAACCAATTTGAACAACCCTGTAACTATTACCATCGATGTCAGTCATAAAATCATCCGTCGCCTCCTTTTCACATCCCTTAAGTATTAAACAGGCAAGCAGAAAAAGTGGAAGAATATGTTTAATCCTTTTCATTCAAATTCGATATTATTCCAGTATTGATGGAATGACATAATCATAAAACAGCCTTACCGGTGTCCCTTCCTGATCAGCGACACCTTCGTCAAAATTGTTGTTAAATACGGCTACCAGATCATACTCCGGAACAATCATTATCCATTGCCCCACATATCCCAGGGCAGTATACATCAATCCATCCTCAGCTACCCAGAACTGGTAACCATACCAGAATCCCGGGATATGCTGGGATATAATATGTTTTCTACCAGATTCAGAAATCCAATCTTCCGATAGTATTTGATCGTTTTCCCATTTTCCGTTCCTGATGTGCAGGTATCCAAGCTTGGCCATATCGCGTGGGACCAGCCTCATTCCACCACCCCCCCGGGCATATCCCTCCTGGTTAATTGGCCAGTAATAGTCATCAATGCCCAGAGGAGTGAAGAGTTTTTCCAGGGCAAATGAATCTGCACGCATGCCGGTGGCTTTTTGCACTATTACAGCCAGCAATTCGGATAAGCCGGAATTATAATCCTGGACCTCGCCAGGGGTATATTCCATCGGGCGGTCGAGCACAAACTTTATCCAGTCATCCGAATGTTTCCACTGGTAGTGGGTACTTTGGGGATCTGTATATAAATAATCAAGCTCATCCCAATCCAGACCTGCGCTCATAATCAGCATATGTTCCAGGGTTATACTTTGCTTTTGTGTGCTCATATTATCGATCTCGTATTCCTGGAAGAAATCAAGCATTTTTACATCTGTCCCCTGTATATAACCTTCTCTGATGGCTATTCCTATCAGTGCGGAAGTAAAACTCTTTGTACAGGAGTGAATCTTATGCCAGGTATCTTTGTCAAAATATTTCGAGTAGTATTGTTCGGCAACTATATAGCCCTCTTTGATAATTAGGACAGAATGGATCTCGTAATAGTTTTCTACCATCCGGGCGATTTCATTATTCAAATCCCGCAATATGCCAGCATCCATTCCCACTTCCCCCGGATCACATTCCCTCCAGGCCTCAGTGGGGAAATAGTCACCCTGATATTCGCCTGTTTTAATAAATTCTCCGGCAGGAAATGCCTCTGGTGGATCTGTCTTCCTGTTGCAGCTGCTTGCAGACAAAAAAGCAGAAAGAATTACCAGGATGAAGGAAGCTCTTCTAACCATCACCAGTTTGTTGGTCATAGCTTCAAGTTACAACCAAGTAGTTGATTAAGCAAAAAAAGGAATTAGTAAAAGATTATTGCCCTGCTTCCACTTCAGCCAGTTTCTCCCTTGCCATCATGGCGGGTTCGTAATCAGGATCTGCATCTTCCCATATGCCTTGAGCTTTTTTGAAATATTCCAGGGCCTTGTCATTCTTTCCCCAATCAGCATAGACCAGTCCCATCTCATAGTTTTCTTCGGGCCAGAAAGGATGGATGGCCAGGATTTCTTGCATGTGCTGTTCTGCTTTCTTATAATCTTTTTTCAGCCTGTAGCATCGTCCCAGATCAAAATGCTTGCTTTTGTTGGCTGGTGTTAGATCAAGGACTTTTTTATATTGTTGGATGGCAAGATCGTATTCACCTCTTAATTCGTGAACCTTGCCCCTGGCAAATTCCAGGAAAAATTGAAATATCCCCAATTCCCTGGCCTCAGCAATTGCCACAACTTCTTCAAGGTTTTCTTCAATATTTTCCACATTCCCCAGTTCCAGATAAATGATAAGATAGCCTAAAGGTGCAAGATAATCGAGGGGTGGACCAAGCTGCTCTTCAATGGAATCAACTATTTGAAAGGCTCTGTCAGGATAACCTGCAATAGTGTATCTCTCCGCAGCATCAATCCTGGATTGAAGAATGTTGATCTGGACATCATATTTTTCCTGTTCTGCAATTTTTAGTTCGAGATATTCAATTCCATTGCCAGTTTGTCCCCTGCGGAAGAAAAAACTTTCAAGACTATTATATACATCAAATCTTTCCTGAGATGTTCCGCAATTTTCCAGTATATCATTATAATCCTTTAGCGCCTGACTGAAGTTACCGAGCTCAGTATTGATCTTTGCCAGTGATAACTCGACAGAGATCTCATCTGGTTCAATCAGCAGTGCTTTATTATAAAAAGATCCAGCCTGCTCATATTCTCCATACGTCATGTATAGATCCCCTAACTCAGTGAATGATTTGGAGCTATTTGGTAATTCATCAGCATATAGCCGGTAATATTCCAGTGCCTCCTCAAATTTGCCCTGATCCTTGTATATCTCTCCTATATTCAATAAGAATTTAAACTGACCCGGATCGAGACTCAAAATCTTCTTATACTCTGCCAGTTCATTTTCCTTTTGATTCAGGATCATATAGCGTACTGCGAGTACTATATGGGCCGTTATATCCTCAGGATACAATTCAGCCCAGTTTTTTGCCACCTCCATTGACATCTTTGAATCCTGTTTAATCTGATAGTAATAATCATGCTTAATACCGAACTGTATCCTTTCTGGTAATTTATGCAGGTAATTCATAAGGGAGAGTAAAGCCTGCATGGACACTTCCATCTTGTTGTTCATCATATTAAAATAGTAGAGATAGATATAAGCATATGCAAATGTTGTATCTTCCTGTACTGATTTTGCAATGAATTCCAATCCGTTTTCCAAGTTCTCTCTGAGTATGTATTCATTGTATCCGCTATAAAAGCTTTTAAGTGCGGGAATAGATCCTGTCAGTATCTCAGCAACCGGCAGATCAACAGTGTTCTCAATGTGTGCCTGAGGTATGTCCAATCCTTCTTTAAGCCAGAGTGCGATCTCATCCACCAGTACGAAAATATCCTTCCCGGCAAAAGTATTTTCTACCAGTAATTTTGTTGTTCTGGTGTCGCGAAGGGAAATTAATATAGTGTATTGGCCATCATTCACCTGAATATTTCCCACTGTGAAATAGTCCATATAATTTTCAGCGGCAATTTTCTTCTTCAGGGTCATAGGTACCCCTGTTGCATTCTGATATCCTGCATCCTTAAGATCATCATAGAAGCCATACACGGATCTAATATCAAGGTATATGTCCTGCATAAGGTCGTACCCTAACATATCCGGGAGGGCATGCATTAACCAGTCGAGATTGGTATCTCCTGATACATTCTCCAATGAAAATACAGCAACTTTTTTCCGGAACTCACTTTTGGGTATCAACCTTTCGATCTGTTGTCCCTCTTCATCAACTATACTGACGGTGGTTGTTGTGGCTCCAATATCCTTTCCCCTGAATAGAAATATCAGGAGCAGAAAGGTTACTATCAGATTTGAAGGTATGCCGATCTTCTCCACCCTTGTCCATTGATCAGGACCTGGTTTCCCATGAAAATAGGCAAGCAGGAATACGGTAGGTATCATAGCAGCCAGGAATACAAGGCAAAACTCCACCAGGTTTGGTGATATGGGATAACGTCTTACCAGCCAGTCCATGAATTCCAGGATGATCCAGCTGGCTGCAAGATAACCTCCCAGGATCTGGGGTACCCGCCTTGTTAACAGGTCTTTAAAGAATGAGGTGCGAGTTGGTTGAGCGTTTTCTTCAGAACCAGCATCCCTGGCTTCTGTACTCTTTTGATTTGTATCCTCGGTATCTGAATTCAAATCCGTAGGCATGGTATAGGGTTTTCAGTTACTATGAAGTTAAATATACAAAAAAGGAGCAAGGTTTGTTTGTGATGATAGTTGAGCTGTTTCGACAGTCATTTTGTAATTAAATGGTAAATCAGGTTTGAAATGTCAGGTTTATGGGTTTAATACTTACCTTTGTGCGTTTTTAAATAGACCTTCCCACAATCCCCTTTCAATCTTTTAAACCCGGGAATAAATAATTTAAATAATGCGATTTGACAATCTAGATATAATAGACCCTATTTTAAAGGCCCTGGAAGAAGAACAATATGCAGAGCCTACATCCATACAGGAAAAAGCAATCCCACTCATATTAAAAAGAAATGACGTACTGGGCAGTGCACAGACCGGAACAGGTAAAACGGCAGCATTTGCCATACCCATCCTACAGCACCTCTTTCTTGACCGGCAGCGGAATAACAGCTCCCGCAAGATCAGGGCGCTCATAATAACCCCGACCCGTGAACTGGCGATCCAAATTGGAGATAGCTTTTCCACTTATGGGAAATTCACCGGGATCAGGAATACAGTCGTTTTTGGCGGTGTGAACCAGGGTGCTCAAACCAATGCTCTCAGCAGAGGTATAGATGTTCTCGTGGCAACTCCCGGCAGGCTTCTGGACCTGATGGATCAGGGCTACATTCACTTGAACAATATTGAATATTTCGTACTGGACGAGGCTGACAGAATGCTGGACATGGGATTTATCCATGATATTCGGAAGATCATTGCCGAGTTGCCAACGAAGCGGCAGTCATTGTTTTTCTCTGCAACTATGCCTAATAACATTGTCGAGCTTTCGAGGAAAATTCTGAAAGACCCTGTGAAAGTTGAAGTCAGTCCGGTTTCCTCCGCTGCTGAAACACTGCAGCAATACCTGTATTATACCAATAAATCAAGCAAGAAAGATCTGCTGTTCCATATACTTCAGGATCAGAAGATCGACCAGGTATTGTTATTTTCCAGGACGAAACATGGTGCTGATAAAATAGCCCGTAACCTGGTAAAACGAAAGATCAAAACGGCCGCCATACATGGTGATAAGGCTCAAAATCAAAGACAAAGAGTGTTGTCACAGTTTAAAGCCGGGGATATCAGGGTGCTTGTGGCAACGGATATTGCTGCCAGGGGCATTGACATTGATAAATTGAAGTATGTCATAAATTATGATATTCCGAATATAGCCGAAACCTATGTGCACAGGATTGGCAGATCTGGCAGGGCAGGAGAAGCCGGCACGGCTATTTCCATCTGTGAACCAGAAGAAAATGCATTTATCAGAGATATTGAAAAATTGATAAACAAGAAAATCCAACTTGTCTCAGATAATCCTTTTCCCCAAACAGAATCACCCATGACTAACGACGAAAAAAAGGAATGGGAAAAGGAGAAACAAAGAAAAAAACAGGAATTTTTTGCATCAAGAAATAAACAACAGAACCGGCCAAATTCATCCAGGTATTACAGGTAGGAAATTGGAAAGGCCGCTTTCCATGTCATCAAGAAAATGATGGATCTCCTCAATGAACGCTGACTTTTTCCTCTGTCGATTAATGCAAAGATGAATAACAATATATTCCCTGGCGGGTGGATAGCCTGTGGTAATGCTCCAGGTCAGGGCATTTGGACAATCCAGCATGGAGAACCTGACACCTCCCAAAATCTCATCTCTGCGGAGTGTAAATTCTCCCCACATTCCACCAATTTTGCAGACCTCAGCACCACCATCCATGCAAAAAATACTTTCACAGAACTTTTCAAGATCCTGATTGCTCAATTTAAGCTTAAGAGCCTGCTCAGTTGTCTTTACTTTTACTATTCTAAAAAACTCCATCTAATTTAAAATTGAAAGCTGATCCTCAATCTGGTCAATCAATAGCTTATTTTCTTCTATCAGGCCAATAAGAAGATGAACATGCAGGCTCGCCAACCTGCCACGGTAGGCCAGCAGGTTATGGAATGTAAACCGTACTGATTCATTCTCAAGTTGGGAGGAAATAATTTTTTCGGCATTCCTGAATGGTGTTACATCAATGCTAAAATCAGGATTACCCGGGCGATATAGGTTTTCTGTAAATCCGAGATCTGCAAGCCCATTCTCTGTGAATTGATCACCTAATTTGTGAATTGCCTCATTGTTATTGGCAAAAACTGTTTCTGCATATGTAATATCCTGATAGAATTTCAGGAGCGTATTCCTGAGATCTCCATCAGAGATGATATCCAGGTTGCCGGAGGATTTCAGATCCTCATAAACCGGGTTCCTTACAACGAAAGATTTTCTGCCTAAGGATCCGGCGAGTTCATTTAGTCTGGCAATGTCATATGGAGGTTCCTTTATGATATCCAATATACCCTCGCAGAATGATCGCATGGCTTCTTCAAAATTCTTTTGCTCATCAATTATAATAAGCTGGCTTTCGAGATCAACTTTCAGGTTTACCAGGTATTCAATTTCATCTCTTCTTTCCAACCTTCCACTATTCCAATTGTCAAGTGTGACTGCACCCAGTATACCCACAAAAATAGCAACCGTTTCAAAACCGTATTTAATCCAGTTTGCCTTTAAATGGTTAAGTATATTTCTCATGATGTAGCGTAATATACTTATTCTGACTGAATTTACAGGGCGGATAATTTTCTCTATCTTAAACAGAATTTAATAACAGAATTATGCGAAGGTTAATATTGACTATTTCATTGATATTATATTTCCTCCCAAAGGGGATATGCCAGGTAGAAAACCTCGGGGAGGATCAACTTCATGGATTATGGCTTGGAGTTATTAATGTAACCGAGCAAATGAAATTGCAGCTGGCTTTTGAAATTGAAAAAGACAGTGCTGGTAACCTGTCAGCAAAAATGAATGTTATCGAGCAGAAGGCATTTGACATACCCATGAATAGTTGTGCTGTCATTGGAGATTCAATCCATATACGTTTTGATCAGGCAGGAATTAAGTATGATGGGATATATGTCTCCGAACGGGATATGATCCAGGGGACATATGCACAGGGTGGAGGTCAATTTAAACTTGATCTGTCGAGGGTGGATGAATTGCCCCTGGTTGTCAACAGGCCCCAGACACCGGTCAGACCCTTTCCATATAAAGAAGAGGAAGTAATATTTGAAAATGTAAAGGCGGGGATCTTTCTGGCCGGAACACTTACCATGCCAGAGGACGGAGATAATTTTCCTGCCATTATCTTGATTGCAGGATCCGGGAGAAATGATCGTGAAGAGACTGAAATGGGACATTTTTTGCTCCTGTCGGATTACCTTACACGCAATGGTTATGCAGTATTAAGGTATGATAAGCGCGGTGTGGGGGAATCAGGAGGTGACTATGGCAGCGCCACAACCTTTGATTTTGCCGAAGATAGCCGGTCTGCGATTAGTTTCTTAAAAGGCAGGCCTGAAATTGATCATGGAAGGATAGGACTTTGTGGTCATAGTGAAGGTGGCCTGATCGCACCCATCATTGCAGCAGACAGTAAAGAGGGAGTTGCCTTTCTCATCATGATGGGAGGGATGGGTATACCCGGATCAGAATTATTGCTCACCCAATCGAAGGATATTGCCCGCTTAAATGGTGTTCCTGATGAGCAAATCAATGAAACTATCCGGATCAATGGTGAATTATATGAAATTGCCATGTCAGAGGGCAGTGATTCCCTCCTTATGAAGAAGATGAAGGAAGTTGATTCGAGACTGAATGAAAATATGTTCCAGATGTTTCTCTCGCCCTGGTTCAGAACATTTCTGGCCATTGATCCGGATGAATATATCAGTAAAGTAACCTGCCCAGTACTTGCCATGACAGGTGAAAAGGATATCCAGTGTTCTGCAGTAGAGAATCTGGCTGCAATGGAAGGATCATTAGAAAAAGGTAGGAATTCAAATTACCAGATCGAAATCCTGCCCGGGTTGAACCATTTATTCCAGACCTCCGAAACAGGTTCACCTTATGAATATGATCAGTTAGAGGAAATAATGGCCCCGGTAGCTCTTGTTCTGATCCTCACCTGGTTGGATGGGATATCAGCAAAATGATTTTATTTCTAACCTGATTATATTTCGTACTCAGTTTAGCTCGAGTTACTTTCCTGCATTAAAATTATTGCTGATAGTTTTTCTGAACTTTTTCAGCTCCTTTATGTAGCTTTTTTCCGAAATTAACTACATATAAGCTGAAAGCCTCTCAATGGAAAAAGGTCAGATCCATAAAAAAGAGTTCATTAACCTGCTCGAAAAGAATAGGGGGATCATCCACAAAATAACCCTTATGTACACTTCAACTGCATCTGATAAGGAAGACCTGTACCAGGAGATATGCCTACAGCTGTGGAGGTCAGTCCGCCATTACCGGGGAGAATCTAAATTCACCACCTGGTTGTACAGGGTAGCTATCAATACGGCGATCAACTCGATCAGAAAAAACAAAAGGTCAGTCAATACAGTTGAGCTTGATCCAGAACGACATTATGAGATTAAAGACAACCATCGGGAACAACAAACCTCACTTCTTATGAAAGCCATATCAAAGCTGAACAGGATAGACAGAGCCATCATTTTACTCTGGCTTGAGGAGAAAAAGTATGAAGAGATATCTGAGATTATGGGACTGACAAGATCTACTGTAAGCGTGAGGCTCGTTAGGATTAGAAAAAAGCTTGAAGAACTCCTGAAAGAAATGGAACATGAGTGATTTTAATATTAAAGACAGCTGGGATAACATCGATGAGTTTACAGGGATACCAGGATATGGGATCACCTCCATCGATAAATTTATCAAAGGGCAGACATTATCTGTTTTCAGTAAGATAAGGTGGTTGTTCATCAGGGATTTTATTGCGAAATCGGTTGGAGGGATATTCATTTTTCTGAACCTGTTATTCTATCAGAATGACTCGACTGTGTTGCTGATAAACCTTATTATCCTTGGATTGCTACTTCTGATGCTTATGATCGGGATAAGGGTTTTTAAAAGTTTCAACCGCCTTGCTGATCCCGGGAAAGATGCAAAGCAGAATCTTACCTCATTGCTGACCTTCCTGAAAAGGAAATTCAATATTCCAGTAGTCCTTTTCGCATCCACCCGGGTATTTGTCTTTATCCCTGGAGTGCTGGCATATTTCTTCCTGGTTTATGGTGAGATGAAATACCTGACACCTCTCAGCTATTTTGTGTTTTCCTTTCTTTGTCTGACCGCAGTGGTCATGAACATTATCATCACCTTAACACAGCTGAAGTATCATGAGAAGCATATCAGGATCTGCTTGTCAGATCTGAATGATAATGCCCTTGCCATGGCATCGGAGAATATTCAGCTGCGCAGAAAGCAGGATACACTAATCATCATTTTAACCGGACTCGGAATTGTCCTTGGATTTGTGGTTGTGATGGTACTTTTGGAATCAATGATAACTTAAATATAAACCATCGGATATGAAAAAAGTAATTAATGGTTTGAGTATTAATAAGATAATATCTCTTGCCGGATTCATACTGGTTGTTAACACGGCTAACAGCCAGAACGATATTCAAAAACTTTTCATAGGTATTGAACTGAATAATGTATTATGTGGTTATTCAGAAGTACTTTTAAAGGAGACAGCAGAGGATAAGGATTCCTATCTGCAAATTGACCAGCAAACCTATATTTCGTTTAAAGCCCTGGGGAAAGACATTTCGCAAAAGCAGGTGTTCTCGTACAAGATCAACCCCGAAAACGGTAATTTCATTTACCACGTTAGTTATATCGAGCAGGGGGAGCATACAATGTCAGCAACCATGAAGGTTGATGGAGATTCTTTAATAGTTTCCGGATCAACGGTAGAGGAAAGTCAAAAAGTATTTCTGCCTGAGAATACAATATTACCCAACACCATGCTTTATCCTTACCTGAAAAAAGATTTTGGCCTGGATAACATGGAGTCAAAGACCTATACCATGTTTGATGTCAGATCAGGAAAGATCAGAAAGGTCCAGTATACGAATGCTGGCAAGGAGAAAATAAAACTTAATAACAAGGAATATGCAGCTGTGATTGCCAGTGAATTGGATCCCGGGACCGGATTGATCACGAAATACTGGATTGACGTTGAAAGCGGACTTCGACTAAAAATGGAATCTCAAAACAATATCAAGATGTATCTGGCTGATATGTCGCTAGTGAGTAAGGTGAAGACAGGCAGCTGGGACGATATCTTGTTTATCCGGACCAACAAAAAGATCGACGATTTAAGGAAAATCTCTGCCATCAAGGTAAAGGCTAGTCTTGAAGCTATACCGGCTTCGTCACACGAAGACCTTATTGTACCCGGGCAAAATTTCAAGGGGGATATATCAGGGAACATCATAAGTGGCTTATTCGAAGTAAATCATGACCGGTACTTTGGTGACCATGCTCCGTCTTTTGAGACCGGAATAAAATACAATCAGGAGATTAACAGTTTTCTCGTGGCAGAAGAAATGATTGAATCGGATCATCAGGAACTGGTCAGCCTTTCTTCAAAAATCACAGAAGGATCATCTGACTGCTGGGAAGCTGCCTGCAGGTTGAGCACCTGGGTTGCAGAAAACATTGACGGTTCCATCAACGGTGGTTCAGCCTATGAAACTTTTAAAAGAGGTGATGGTGCCTGTGGTTCACAATCATTGCTACTGTCTGCCCTCTGCCGTGCTGCTGGCATACCTGCAAGGGCCGTCTGGGGCTGCTTATATACTCCAGAATACGGAGGCAGTTTCGGGCACCATGGTTGGAGTGAAGTATATATGGGAGAGGCGGGCTGGATCCCTGTCGATGTAACCATCCATGAGACGGATTATGTCGATTCAGGTCATATCCGCCTGGGAATCCTCAAGACCAAAGTCACTGTCATTAATTTCAAGGAAATGACGATCCAGGATTTTACTTCGCGATAGATCCTTACTCAACCGGGATCTCAATTTACTCGTCGAAGATGTATTTACCAAACCATTGCCAGTTATGCCACATGGCTGCCAAACGCTCTTTGGGTTTGGTGATCCCATGGCCAAGTCCTTTGTAGATGATCAGCTTTGTATCCACTTCCACATCCTGCAATCCCTGGTACAATTCAAAAGCATTGGGGATAAGGACACGGCGGTCAAATTCTCCATGCTGTATCAGCGTGGGTGTACTGGCCTTGTTGATGTTTGTCATCGGGGATGTTTTCCGATAGATCTCCTCATTCGACCAGAATGTAGATTTCAGGTACTGCCTGGAAAAGGGATGGATATCCGATATCAGAATGCCAATAAATTGATCTTCCGTCAGGAGCCGCGTTTTGTAATCTTCTGTATATTTAAGCCTCTATTCAACCTCTAAATTTGGATACATAATGAAAGCACATCTAGTAATATTGGTTTTAGTCCTGATCAATTTCTCATGCCAGAAGGGCCTGGACAAAGTACACACCTGGCAGAAAGTAGAAATTACCCTGGAAGCCAGCAATGACTATGATAATCCATACACCGAGGTGGATGTCTGGATTCATCTCAAGGGCCCTGGTTTTGACAGGAAATGCTATGGATTCTGGGATGGGGATAATACCTGGCGGATCCGCGTGATGGCGACCGGAGAAGGGACGTGGTCCTGGACGAGTGGATCAAACCAGGATGACAAGGGACTGAATGGGGAAAAAGGAAAATTTGAATCGCTTGAATGGACTGAGGAAGAAAAACACGAAAATCCCCTTAAGCGTGGAATGATCCAGTCCACCCCGAATGGCCATGCTTTCGAATATGCTGATGGTACCCCTTTATTCTGGCTTGCTGATACATGGTGGCCCTGTATGACAAAAAGGTATTTCTGGTATGAAGATGAAAAGCCCAGGGAAGTGGGTACGCCGGAGGCAGGATTCAAGGATTACGTCCGTTATCGCAAAGACCAGGGATACAATGGTTGTATGGTCGTAGCTGGATTTCCAAACTGGACTGAGGAGAAAAGTGACTGGGGTGGAGGAGACTGGGAAGATGAAAAGGGGAACCGGCCATTTTATGGTGAAGGCCGTTCTCCTGACCTGGACAGGATTAATCCTGCCTACTTTCAAAGCATGGACATAAAGGTTGATTACCTGAACGATAATGGATTCATACCATTCATCGAGACCACACGCCGGGATATAGGAGATTACTGGAAAGAGAATTTCGGATGGCCGGAGTCATATGCACGATACATTCGTTATATCTGCTTTCGATATCAGGGAAACATCATCATTAATAGCCCCATCCATCTTGATGCCATGGCGCTGACCGGAGAAGAGTGGAACGAGGCCGGGAATATTGTCATCGACCGCTATGACTGGGCACCATTTGGGCATCAGGCAAGTGCCAATCCTCCGGGTTCAACATTCCGTACCTTCGGGCATACAGATCAGGCAAAATGGCTTACCTTCCACAGCGTTGGAAACGAACGTGATCATACGCTGTTTCCGGCCCTCACAGAAATGTTTTACCTCAAAAACCCGGTTCCCTGTCTGCATAATGAACCTTATTATGATGGACTTAAATGGGGTAATGATGCGGACCAGGGGAGTGACCTGGCTGCCTACTACAGCCGGGTTGCGCTGTATGGCAGTGTGCTGAGCGGGGGACTGGCAGGACATGTATATGGTGCTGACCACATCTGGCGTGGTAACAGCGAAATGCCCGGGGCTTTTCTTATCCAGTCAGCAGCACAGATGCAGTACATATACAAATTCCTGTTTTCGGAGGGTACATCCTATCAGGACCTTATGCCGGACAAACAATTGCTGGAGCCAAACCAGACTCCTAATGAAGATAAGAACATGGGTTGGGCTTATTGTATGCATACGGAAACAAAGGATCTGTTCATGCTCTATTTCGAGAAAGACTGCCCTGCCGCCGTGGTGAATGGTACCAAACCACGAGTTAATTATGAAATACAATGGTTTGATACGTCTGAAGGGAAATGGGTAAAGACTGAGCAGCTGGCATCTGATCAGGAGGGTAAAATAAAAATGCCTGAGTTTCCGTCTGGATCTAATATTTCGAAAAGAGACTGGGCGGTAAAACTTAAAGTGATAGATTAATAAAGTTTTAGTATGAGAAATCTGATTCCAATTATTGTATTAATCGTCTTTTTTGCTTTACATCTTGGTGTTAGTTGTCGAACTACAAAGGAAAAAAAGAGACATTCTATCACTGATTTTTCAGCGTTAATCCAGTTGGTTCCCAGAAGTTCAATCTTTGCTGAAGATGGATATTATGTCTGGGGCGCTTCAGTGATAAAGGGAGATGATGAATTTTACCATATGTTTTATTCCAGGTGGAAAGAGGAATATGGATTTAACGCCTGGGTAACACACTCTGAAATTGCTCATGCAATTGCTGAAAAACCTGGCGGGCCATTCAAATTTGTCGATGTTGCATTGTCACCTCGAGGATCTGAGTACTGGGATGGATTAACAACCCATAATCCAACAGTCCATAAATTCGATGGAAAGTATTATCTCTATTATATGGGAACAACAGGAGATGGAGTTAATATGCAGGATCTCAATTTCACCCATCGAAATAAACAACGGATTGGTGTTGCCTGGTCAGAAAATCCCAATGGTACCTGGCAGAGGTTAGATAAACCACTGGTGGATGTCTCACAGGATGAATCCGCTGACGATGCACTCATGGTAAGCAATCCTTCGGTTACAAAAATGAGGGATGGTAAATTCCTAATTGTTTATAAGGCGGTGGCTAAACATGAAAAATTACCTTTTGGTGGGCCGGTAACCCATCAGGCAGCCATTGCTGAAACCCCGCTTGGACCAATTACCAAACACAACAGGCGAATTTTTTATAAAGCAGGAGAGCATTTCCCTGCAGAAGATCCTTTTGTCTGGTACCAGGAAAGCGATGATATTTATTATGGATTAGTAAAGGATATGCATGGTGTTTTTACAGAATATGGAGTTTCACTGGCCTTCTTCAAGTCTGAGGATGGATTAAACTGGGAACCTGCAGATAATCCATTGGCTTCAAAATTAGAGATTAAATGGGAGGATGGAATAGTTGAAAAAGTGGCCAATCTTGAACGGGCACAGATATTATTCGAAGAGGGCAACCCCATTATGTTGTATTGTGCTTCAACAAAAGATGGTCCTTATTCATCAATATCTTTTAATATTCATATCCCTCTAAAAATGAGCCTAAAATGAGTAACCGATTGACAATGCAGGAAGTACAGTAATACCATCCAGATAGGTAAATAATAAACCGGCTCTGAATAAAAAGCCAACTGGATCCTGATACCGGTAGCCGAATCTGACCATGGGTGCAAAAATTTGAGAATCAAAATACATTAATATTCCTGGCTCAAAGAAATGTTTAATGCCGCCTGTTAAGACTGTGGCTTCTGCCATCAATCCCACACCTCCGGCATCAAAAGCTGCAGGAACAAAACTCAAACCGCCCCCTACAGTGAATATTGTTTTTTCACTGCGGAGTATCCTTGAGTAATTAACGGACAATATGCCGAAGAAAATAGAATTGTGGAGCATTTCTCCGGCTGAATCCACCAGTGCTTCTTTCGGTGATACCTTTTTGATGGTATCGGAATTATTTGCGAATTTGCTAATCTGAATAGTAATACGATTATATTCGAAAATATCACCATACTGCCTTTCTGGCTTATTCTTGTTCTGTGCTGAAACGTTGGCATTAATGAAAAAGAACACCATGGCTATGGCGGACACCAATAACTTGTTAATCATGACTGTCAGGTTGAGGGAATTAATACAAGTTACCAGTTAATGTCCAGAAAGACAAGAACTTTTAAATCAGAAATTATTCGCCGGAGAAAGGATTATGCCTGTCCCACCCAGGAACTTACCACCTCCGGATTCAACCACTAAGATTTCCTGATTGTTCTTTGATTTAGGTGCCAGGGAGAATCTATGAAAGACTACCTGTCGAACTTAAAAGTTTCCAGCTTTATATCGTCCATTCCAACCTTATCGAAAGGATATTCCATCTGATCCTGAATATTGTAAAGAGAGATTAATATGAATTCTGTAAACAGCACAATGAAAAATGCGATCCATTTAGATGTTTCCATTCCAACATGGTAGATGATGACAGGCACATAAATAAGCGGGAAAACATAAATGGAATATTCACAATAGGCTTTAAGGCTAATTATTGTCCGATGTACATGAATGGCATGCAGGTTTTCTATTGATTCATGCAAATCATTAAGGAAACGAATGATCCTGACTTTATATCTTGAAGGAATTAATTCATCCTTCTCTGTCATGAAATTGAAAACTTTTTGAACTCTATCATCAATATCTTTTGTGTCGTAATCACTTTTACCAAGATGTACTGTTAATTCATTGCTGATTTCCAATAGGATATTTGTTATTTCCCTTTTATCATTTTCAGGAAGTTTGGGGGAGTTCTGGAAATAATAATTCAGTGTTAATAGAGCACTTCTAAACCGACTTAAATACTCCAAGGCCCTCTCTCTGCGTTTAAAAGAACCCCGAATATTGAAAACCAACGGGAAAATGATTGCAATACTTAAAAGGGTTAAGTCAATATTGTAAGAAAAATTAAATAGATATGATATCCATAAAATTACAAGGGCAATTACCAATGCAATTAAAGTCCTGAAATTTATAATTACCAGATATTTATTTGATTTGAATATTTTGATTTTCAACTGAGGTTAAGTTGGTTTGGATATATAAAAATAAATCAACTGCTTGTTATATTCAAATCTATGTATATTATACCAGCGAAACAAACAGGCCGGCGTCGGTTTTTTCCACCCTGGCAAGTTTGTTTTTTGTAAGTCCTTTTATGGCTTTGTCCCACTTCTTGTTACTTAATCCGGTCTGTCCTTTTAATTCGTTCAGGTCAATGAGTGAGTTGTCTTTCAGAATACTTAAAACTGCCTTTTCATCCTCGGTCAGCTCCATGGCTTTTTTCTCCGGTTTCATCTGCGGAAAAAAGATCACATCTTGTATGGAGGGGGAGTTTGTCAGGGTCATGGCCAGCCGGTCAATGCCAATGCCCAGTCCGGCAGTAGGTGGCATGGCATATTCTAGTGAACGGAGGAAATCTTCATCAAGTACCATGGCCTCGTCATCCCCCCTTTTTCCCAACTTTACCTGTTCCTCGAATCGTTCCCGCTGATCAATGGGGTCGTTCAGTTCAGAGAAAGCATTACAGAGTTCCTTCCCATTTACAATGGCCTCAAACCGCTCAACCAATCCTTCTTTTTCCCTGTGCTTCTTCGCCAGCGGGGACATCTCAATGGGGTAATCCATGATGTAGGTAGGCTGGATCAATTTTCCTTCAACAGTTTCCCCGAAAATCTCATCGATAAGTTTTCCCTTGCCCATGGTTTTATCCACATCGACTTGAAGGTCCTGGGCTGTTTTGAATATTTCCTCCTCAGTCATTTTCGAGAGATCAATACCAGTGAACTCACGAATGGACTCATACATGGTATAGCGCTTCCAAGGACGCTTGAAATCAATGCTGTTATCTCCAACTTGTACAATGGTTTTTCCATACAGATCGAGGACTGCCTTTTCTATCATTTCCTCTACCAGGTCCATCATCCAGAGGTAGTCCTTGTAAGCAACATAGAGTTCTACCTGGGTGAATTCAGGATTGTGAAAACGGTCCATTCCCTCGTTACGGAAGTCCTTGCTAAATTCATATACCCCGTCGAAGCCGCCAACAATCAGACGTTTGAGATATAATTCATTGGCGATCCTCAGATAAAGCTTTTGATCAAGGGTGTTGTGATGGGTGGTAAAAGGCCTGGCTGCGGCACCGCCATAAATGGGTTGGAGGATGGGTGTTTCCACCTCAAGGTACCCACGATCGTTAAGGAATTTCCTGATCGAATCGATAATCCTTGTGCGCTTGACAAATGTATCACGTACCTCCGGATTTACCACCAGGTCAACATATCGCTGCCGGTACCTTTGCTCAGGGTCAGTAAATGCATCGTAGACTGTTCCGTCCTTCTCCTTTACTACCGGTAGGGGTCTGAGGGACTTCGACAACACGGTCATCTCCTTTACGTGCACAGTGGTTTCCCCTACCTGGGTCTTGAAAACAAAACCCATTACACCAATGATATCCCCAATGTCAAGCAGCCTTTTGAATACGGTATTATACAAGGTCTTGTTTTCACCCGGACAGATATCATCACGCCGGATGTAGATCTGGATGCGGCCTGAAGCATCCTGCAATTCAGCGAAGGAGGCATTTCCCATGATCCGCCTGCTCATGATCCGCCCCGCGATAGTCACTTCCTGCAGGTTTTGTTTTTCCAGATCGAATTGGTCCAGGATTTTCTGGCTGGAAATATTGACCGGGTATCCTTCTGAGGGATACGGCCTGATACCGAGAGATATCATTTCCTGTAGTGAATTTCTTCGGATTTCTTCCTGCTCTGATAGTTGCTGCTGACTCATTTTAATGCGATAAAAAATTTGTGCAAAGATAGTTGATCCGGGGGAATTTTAAGCTAAATTTGCATGATCGAAATCCCGGTAAGCTGGCTGAAACTATACTCACCCAAACCTGAGCCACAACATGCCGATGAACAAGGATGCCGGAAACCGATATAAGGACTTGGTTGTGATATGACTCTGCAGGGAAAAACAAGATCGATAGCGTTCAGGGACCTGGGATTGATAGACTACAAGAAAGCCTGGGATTTGCAGGAAGACCGCCTTGCTCTGGTTATTAAGGAGAAACTGGAGGCAGTGAAAGCAGGGAGAAATGGATTTTCGTCAGGGGAACAGGTAGTTTATTTCTGTGAACATCCACATGTATATACGCTGGGCAAGAGCGGCCAGAACCAGAACCTGTTGATCCCAGATGCATTCCTGGAAAAGATCAATGCCACCTTTTATAAGATTGACCGAGGAGGAGATATAACTTATCATGGACCCGGACAAATAGTAGGTTATCCAATCATTGACCTTGAGGCATTGAATATCAAGGTAAAGGACTATGTTGGGGGATTGGAAGAGATGGTCATCCGAACCCTTGCTGATTATGGAATTAAATCCGAAAGGCTGGATGATGCCACCGGCGTTTGGCTGGATACAGGTGTTCCCGGCAAAACCAGGAAGATCTGTGCCATCGGGGTTAGGATCAGCCGATATGTCTCTATGCACGGTTTTGCACTGAATGTCAACACTGATCTGAGATATTTTCAGTATATTAATCCCTGCGGATTTACCGATAAAGGAGTCACATCAATGCAGCAGGAGAAAGGCCGTGAAATAGAGATCGGAGATGTTTGTAAGAGATTAAAGGAGAAGTTTTCAGAAGTATTTCAGGTAGAATTACATACAGTATGACGGCAATGGAGAAAAACTGGATTCTGAAGAGCCAGGGGGAGAAACAAAAAGTTGATAGACTGTGCAGCGAGCTGGATATCGCAAAGCCCTTGGGGATTCTGCTGGCCCAACGTGGAATTTCCAGTTTTGATGAGGCCAAGAGTTTTTTCCGCCCGGATTTATCACTGCTCCATGACCCTTTTTTGATGAAGGATATGGGGGTCGCTATTGAAAGGATTCAGGCCGCTGTGCAAAATAAGGAGAAGATCCTGGTTTATGGGGATTATGATGTGGACGGTACCACCTCCGTTGCCCTGGTTTATACCTTCCTGAAAACCTTCTATAAAAACATTGACTTTTATATACCCGACCGTTACAATGAAGGTTACGGGGTTTCCACAAAGGGCATAGATTATGCTAGGGAAACAGGATCAACCTTGATCATAGCACTGGATTGTGGTATTAAAGCCATAGATAAGGTCAAATATGCCAAGCATCATAGCATTGATTTTATCATATGTGACCATCATAATCCCGGCGATGAGATTCCACCTGCTGTGGCAGTCCTTGATCCCAAACGCACCGATTGCACCTACCCCGACAATGATCTTTCCGGTTGCGGCGTTGGATTCAAACTGATACAGGGATATGCCGCTAAAAATGATATCCCTTTTGAGGAATTGATCCCTTTCCTTGATCTGGTTGCAGTGAGTATCGCTTCTGATATTGTATCAGTGACCGGGGAAAACAGGATCCTGGCTTATTACGGGCTGAAGCAGTTAAATGAAAACCCACGGACTGGTCTCAAGGCCATAGTAGAGTTGGCCGGTATTTCTGACAAACAGATCACCTTAGATGATGTCGTGTTCAAGATAGGACCACGGATCAATGCAGCGGGCAGGATGGAATCGGGAAAATCTGCCGTAAGCTTGCTAATCGCTGAAGATAAGGCATTGGCCAAGGTGATGGGAGATAAGGTTAATTCATATAATTCTACCCGCCGGGATATTGATACATCGATCACTCAGGAAGCCCTTGATATAATTGGGAGAGATCCGGAGTTGCAGAAACGGAAAACCACAGTTCTGTTTAACCCAAACTGGCATAAGGGTGTGATCGGGATTGTTGCTTCGCGGCTGATTGATAACTGGTACAGACCCACCGTTATCCTTACAGAATCAAACGGATTTGCCACCGGTTCAGCAAGATCAGTATTCGGATTCGACCTCTACCAGGCGGTTGATGCCTGCAGTGACCTGCTGGAGAATTTCGGGGGACATAAATATGCAGCGGGACTGACACTTAAGATTGAGAATATCCCCCGATTTCAGCAGCGCTTCGAAGATTTCGTGGCCGATACCATAGATGCCGATCAGTTAATCCCTGTCGTAGAGATTGATACGGAGATTGTACTGAGTGAAATTTCTTCGAAGTTTTACCGTATCCTGAAACAATTCGAACCCTTTGGTCCGGGAAATATGGCTCCTGTATTCCTCACTGAGAATGTGGTGGATAATGGTACAGGCAAACAAGTGGGCACCAACGGTGAGCATTTGAAATTAAACCTGATCCAGGAGGAAGACCCATATAAGGTTTACCCTGCCATCGCCTTTCAACAGGGGAACCTGTATAAGCATATTAGCATGGGACAGGGATTTGATGTATGTTACTCACTGGAGAAAAATGAATTCATGGGACGGGTGAACCTCCAGATGAATATCAAGGATGTAAAATTTGATTAGAACTTCAGGCGGAGCTGTACCCTCAGGTCCGATTTTTTATTCCCATCAATTTGATTCAGACCGCTGCTGATCGTTTCACGGTCACGATAGCAGGTCAGGGCGTATTTGAGCCAGAAGTCAACATGTTTTCCCAAGTCCCAACGGGCATTGAGGTATGTCCGTATCCCCCTGTCAAAGAAAGATGGAATGGAAAAAGAATATAGCACATCATGCTCGTAATTGTAGATCCTGGAAAAATAGCTTTCTGTATCAAACATACAGTATCGAAAGGAGAAACTAAGCGGGAAAGATGGAGGTTTATATACAATATCATGATAGGCCAGGTAACCGTATTCCCTACTGCCTGTCCCTTTCTGATAATGTGATATCTCAAGCCGGTTCTGGAAGCTGAGCCCATCCACTACGGGGTAGGATATATGAAATCTGATGTGGGACTTCCTCGCCATTTCAATGGAAGATGAGTTGGCATTCTCCAGGGTGTTGTCTGAGGGTTTTGCCTTGTGACGAAGCCTTATGTAGCCTTTAAGTTTTCCACGGCTGGTATATTCAGCCTGCAGATGATAGTCGTATCCTGAGGAAGGAGCGCTGGTCTGTGAGGTCAGCCAGGGGAAGTTGTAGGCATCCAGGTAACCTGTCAGGCGCCAGTGGGGAAAGGGCCGGACTTCCAGTCCCATGTAGATCCCATGCTCATTGTTATTGTCTGAGCCTTCGGAAAAGGCATTGCCATAGTGGGCATAGAAACGTTTATCGAAATAACGGTGAAGCACTGAGAGAGATACCTGCTCATGAAGATCGAAGCTTGCCCCGTTCAGCATTCCTATGGTCCCGCTGTAGGTGCTGTAACCGAGTTCTCCGAAAAAGATCATCCGGTTAAGGCTGACTGTATAATCAATGCCCAGGTTGGTGTTTTGGTTTCCGGTGAAATCAAACTGTTTCTGTGGATCCGTTAAGTGGTCTGGCGCTGTATCGTAGAAATAGCTAACTGCTGTACCTCCCAGGTGGAATTGTTTATGGTTCCACGAAACATACCCGCCGAATACGGTCTCCCTGACTGCATCCTTGTCGTAGAATTCCCCCGGCGTCCGGTGATAACCACTGCCCTGAAAAGAGCTGAACCGGAGTTCTGCATCCAGGCTATCCTCAATGATATTCGCATCAATTTTCTTCCTCGAAAAAAAGGCCGTTATATCCACTTCACCAAGCCCTATGGTCGCCGAGGCTCCCCTCATGAACCGGTTTTCATCTATGGAGGAGTAGTGGTTAAGGACTGACCCCTTTTTGCGGATATTGATAATGTCGGGTGATTTTCCGAAAGCCAGTCCGGACCAGAGACCTACTCCCTGTCCCGTTTTAATTTGGTAATCTCCAACCATGATATGCTTGAATTTCCATACCTCATTAACCTGGAAATAAACCGAATTGAAATCAAATCCATATTTGTTTTCTCCGCTGAAGAATGGTTCACCGGCATCTTTATCCCCGTTGTATCCAATCATTAGTTTGTTCCCGAGCAGGTACCTGTACTTAGTCATGATCTTTAAGCGGTTTCCCAGGTAACGGGCATTCGGTTTTTCAGCCAATACTGAATCTGGAATATCTTTAAACCCTTCCTGGTCCTGGATGACAGCTGAAACCCTGGCCAGTAACTGGTGTGAACTCCTGTGCTTCTGTCCGGGGATACCCTGTATCTGGATAGGGGTATCAAAAAAAAAGAGAGGCTCGAGTAATTGTGCGAGTCCCACGCTAAAACCATAAACCTGCGGGAGTTCATAGATACTGAGCAGGCGACCCTCCTCCTTGATGTATTTATGCAGGCTGGCAATCTGAAAATCCGTTAATAGCTGGAGCTTTTCCAGGTCTTCCCGGCTGGCTGTATTAATATTTACCGGGTTTTCCAATGCCTGGAACAGGTTGTCAAAAAGCGTCTGGTAATCAAGGTTATCGACGGTATTTCTTGCAATATGCTCTATCAGGTCTTCAATGATGACAGCACGGTGCGAATAATATTCCTGTCCCTGCAGGCAGGTCATCCTGGCCATTGCAAGAAAGAAAAAGACAGCATACCATCTACTTGAAAACATAATGCAATGAAAAATACGGGGTATAGCCGACCAATTGCTGGTAGGAAAATGCCAGGGAAGTGTGAAAGCCTGCTAATTTAAATCCAATGCCAAAAGAATGTTCCACATATTCCTGCAGCATAAGCCCCAACCTAGCATAAATATACTCAATAAGCTTGTATTCCAGTCCCAATTTATACCTGGGATTGGCAATATCCAGGTCTTTTTCGGTTTCCATACCCAGGAACAGGCCTTCACCGAACTGATAAGCCAGTCCCACTCTCATAATCACCGGAACCTTCTCCTGACCCATCTTCGGGATAGTAGCTCCTGTAGGATTAAAAATGTGAAAACCGATCATAAGATTGTCCACAGGCTCCGCCATGATCCCCGCCTCAATAGCTATGGTCCCACTGTTCCCTAGCTCATTATTGAAATAGGTATTGAGGTAATCCAGTTGGAGTCCCACTGCAAACCGTTCGTGAAAAGCCTTCCCGAAAGCAAGTCCAAATTTACTTTCATGATATCCGGGATATCCAAAATATTGGCCTGAGAAACCCAGGGTTCCCCTGTCTGTGGGGACCGTCAACCCGACGGCATGCAGGTTGAATTCGGGTATCATGAACCTGTTCTCATGATGGATCCCTGCGGTGAGAAGAGTATAAAAACCCAGTCCCGCCTGGTTATGCCAGTTGGACCAGAAATCGGGAGACATTACACCGACATTACCCATGGCAGCAGACCTGGCCCCTGCCGGATAATTATCATTCGAAGCGCTTGAAGGGAAGTGGGACAGAAACAACAGAAGAGCCAGTAATAATCCAAAATTCCGGATATGATGAATACTGGCCTTCATGTTTGTTCCATAGGCGGAGGAAGGTCAATTCGTTTTGAATTTGAATTTTACTTCCCGGAGCTCTTCATTGGCTTTTATGATCTTTTGCTCCAAACCGGCTTTAAAGGTTTCTACTTTTCTGGCTATTTCCGCATCACCCACCCCAAGGATCTGGGCCGCAAGGATGCCTGCGTTACGTGCCCCATCAAGCCCGACTGTTGCTACCGGTATACCCGGAGGCATTTGCAGTATGGAAAGGATGGAATCCCAGCCATCAATAGAGATTGAGGCCTTGATGGGTACCCCGATTATCGGGACAGGGGTGAGGGCGGCAATAACACCGGGCAGGTGGGCTGCGCCACCGGCACCTGCAATAATGACCCCTATACCTCGGCCATAGGCCTGCTTGGCGAATTCCATGGCCTGTTTCGGGGTCCGGTGCGCGGATAATGCATTAATCTCAAATGGGATCTCGAATTCATCGAGGATCTTTGCAGCCTGTTCCATGATAGGCAGGTCAGATGTGCTGCCCATGATAATACTTACTTTCGGATTCATTGTTTTTTCTTACAAAGCTAATCAAAGTATGCTTTTCTCTTAATGGCAAATCAGGAATTATATCAGCTAGCCATCCTATTTTTTTTTAAATTCGTCAAATGGAAGTAAGGAAAATACACGATAGGGAATTTGAACTGTTCATTCCAAATTCCCGGATCAATGTAGCCATTTCGGATATGGCAGCCAATATATCGAGCGACCTTGAAGGAAAAGATGTGATCTTCATGGGGATCCTGAACGGGGCATTTATGTTCGCTGCAGAACTGATCAAACAGATCACACCGAACTGTCAGATCACTTTTCTGAAACTGGCCTCCTATGCCGGCACCTCAAGTACCGGTACGGTAAAGCGCCTGATCGGGATCAATGAGGATATCAAAAACAAGACAGTGGTCATTCTTGAAGACATTGTGGATACAGGGATCACCCTTGAGAATATTATCAAGCAACTGAATGGATATGAACCTGCTGAGATCAGGGTGGCCACACTGCTTCATAAACCGGATGCCTACCTGAAAGATATACATCTTGATTATGTGGGACTCGAGATCCCGAATGATTTTGTGGTCGGTTATGGACTGGATTATGAAGGATTTGGCAGAAACCTGGCAGATATTTACAAAGTGGTTGAACCCTGATAATCGAATTCCCTATATTTGCATCCTTAATTAAATATTCACATTATGTTAAATATTGTTCTATTCGGTCCCCCGGGATCAGGCAAAGGAACCCAGTCGGAAAAGATCATCGAGCAGTACGGACTTTCCCATTTTTCAACCGGGGATATGCTTCGCGCTGAACTGGCAGCTGAAACTGAACTCGGATTACAGGCCAAAAGTATCATGGAGAAGGGGGAGCTAGTCTCTGACGAGATCATCATTGGGATGATCCGGAACAGGATCACAGGACAGACTGATGCCAAAGGTTTTATATTCGATGGATTTCCACGGACAGTGGCACAGGCCGAAGCGTTGGATACGCTCCTCGGTGAACTGGGGATGGAAATCAATGTGATGCTGGGACTGGAAGTTGAACGGCAGGAGTTGATAGACCGCCTGTTAAAAAGGGGAAAGGAACAGGGAAGGTCGGATGACAATCTTGAAACGATAGAGAACAGGATCAAGGTTTACGAAGATCAGACTTCCCCTGTCATGGGATATTACGATGGACAGGGCAAGTATCGCGGAGTAAACGGCGTAGGTGGCATAGCAGATATTTTCGGCAGGCTTACCGGGATCATCGCTGATCTCTAGCAAAAACATATGGCTGACTCCAATTTCATAGATTATGTAAAGATCTTTTGCAGATCAGGGAACGGCGGAGCTGGGTCTGCGCATCTTCATCGTGACAAGCTCACACGGAAAGGCGGTCCCGATGGGGGCGACGGCGGACGGGGAGGCCATGTGTACCTGATAGGCAACAAACAGTTATGGACCCTCATCCACCTCAAATACCAGAAACATGTCAAAGCGGGGGATGGTGGAAATGGTGCCAGCAGCCTGAAAACCGGGGCAGATGGTGCAGATGTGGTGCTTGAGGTACCATTGGGCACGGTGGCCAGGGATGCTGAAACCAATGATTTCCTTTTCGAGATCACCGCAGACGGAGAAAAAAAGATACTGCTGCAAGGAGGCAGGGGCGGCCAGGGGAATGATCATTTTAAGTCCTCCACCCATCAGACCCCTAGGTATGCACAACCAGGTGAGAGCGGGATTGAGGGATGGAATATACTGGAGTTAAAGATCCTGGCTGATGTGGGACTTGTAGGATTTCCTAACGCAGGAAAATCTACACTTCTTTCTGTGGTTTCAGCAGCCAAACCCAAAATTGCTGATTATCCCTTCACTACCCTGGTACCTAACCTGGGGATAGTCCAATACCGTGATATGCGGTCATTTGTAATGGCGGACATTCCCGGGATCATCGAAGGGGCCAGCCAGGGAAAGGGATTGGGTATCAGATTCTTGAGACATATTGAAAGAAATTCCATCCTGCTTTTCCTGATCCCGGCAGACAGCAAGGATATCCACAAGGAATACCTGATACTGCTGAGTGAATTGCAGGGTTATAATCCCGAATTACTTGATAAAAAAAGAATACTTGCCATTTCCAAGTCCGACCTTCTGGATGAAGAATTAAAAGATGAGATCAGGAAAGATATTCCGGAGGTACCCTGGCAGTTTATCTCTTCTGTTACCGGGGAAGGGATCAGCAGCCTAAAAGACAGGATCTGGCAGGAACTGAATGCGTGATCATGCTAGAAACACTCAATCAGTGGGACACAGAGTTATTCCTTTTACTGAATGGTCTGCATGCACCTTTTTTGGACAGGGTGATGTGGTTCGTCAGTGGGAAGATACAATGGTTGCCGTTATATCTTTTTATTTTGGGACTCCTCATCTATCGTTTTCGGTGGAGGGCCGGATGGATATTGCTGGGTGTTGCCATTCTGATTACCATGAGCGACCAGGCGTCTGTACACCTCTTCAAAGAAACCTTCCAAAGGCTAAGGCCATGTCACCAGGACCATATCTCAAAACTGGTACACCTTGTGAATAATTACTGCGGGGGAATGTATGGTTTTGTTTCCAGTCACGCCTCCAACTCCTTTGCCATCGCTGTATTTACAGGCCTTTTTATCCGCAAGCGGTATTACTGGATTGGTATTTTGTTCTGGGCCAGCCTGGTGGGATACAGTAGGATTTACCTGGGTGTCCATTTCCCCGGGGATATCATTGGCGGGGCCTTGCTTGGCAGCCTGCTGGCCTATGGACTGTACCGGATCTTGACCTCTATTGAAGCATTGAAGCTAAACCATTGACCATGCTCATACTGGATTCGCCATCAACCGATCCATATTTCAATATTGCAGCCGAAGAGTACCTGCTGAAGGAAACTGACGGTGATTTTACTTTTATTTATATTAATGACCCTTCCATCATCATAGGGAAGCATCAGAATGCCTACGCTGAAATAAACCTGCCATATATCCTGGAAAAAGAGATCCCTGTGGTCAGGAGGATATCAGGAGGGGGAACAGTATGGCATGATCCAGGAAATGTGAATTTTTCTTTTATACTAAACGGAAAAGAAGGGCAACTGGTTAATTTCAGGGAATATGCCGGCCCCGTGTTATCCTATCTGCAAAATCTCAATATCCCGGCCGAATTTGGAAGCCGGAATGAGATCCTGATTGAGGGGAGGAAAATCTCCGGCAATGCCGAACATGTGTACCGGAACCGCGTCCTTCATCATGGCACCCTACTGTTTTCATCTGACCTTGGTGCCCTGCAGGCAGCCCTTGGAACTGAGCATGGAAAGTACAGGGACAGGGCTGTACAGTCCGTCAGAAGCAAAGTCGTAAACATCCTGGAATTCATGGATCCAAAGACCAAAGTATCAACATTCCGGAAAAACCTTGTCAATCACCTGACAGGATTCTTTAAGAGCTCGGAAAGGTACGAGCTCAGCAGGAACGATATGGCCGGAGTCAAGGAGCTTGTCAGCAAGAAGTATGGTACCCGGCAATGGAATATAGGCTATTCGCCCAGGTACCAAATGTCCAGGGAGATCGATTGGAATGGCCATCCCGTCTTCATCCACCTGGAAGTGGAAAAGGGGAAGATCATGAGGATAGATATAAAATCTGGGGATGCTGATCCTGCATTCTTTGACCGGCTGCCTGGTATGCTGGCTGGCATGGATCACGATCCGGATGAAATACGGGAGAGACTATCGGAGTTTGGCCTTGTCAATCCCCTGCTGATTGATTATTTTGTGAAAGCTATTTTTTGATAAAGCGAAAAATATCAGCAATGAAAAAAGTTGGATTGATTATTTACAGTGTATTGCTTTGGACTTTTTTCCTGATTACTTCGGTGATAATGATTATCATTGACCTGATAATCTGGCTCATTACCAGGTGGTTTGACCGGAGGCTAGTGATACTTCACCTGGTTTCCTGTTTCTGGGGCTCTCTTTACATCTGGTTCAATCCTCTCTGGAGGGTACGTATCAAAGGACGCCGGAATATTCCCTGGAGAAGATCTTGTGTGATTGTTTCCAACCATCAGTCCATGCTTGACATCCTCGTATTATACCATCTGTTTGTTCCCTATAAATGGGTTTCTAAAAAAGAAAATTTCAATATCCCCATCATCGGCTGGAATATGCGGCTGAATGATTACCTGGAGATTCAAAGGGGACAGTTGAACAGCCTGGACAGACTGATGAAAAAAGCTCGTAAAATGCTAGAAATGAGGAGCTCGGTATTGATCTTTCCGGAAGGCACCAGGTATCCTGGAGGACGCCTGGGCCCCTTTAAAGAAGGTGCTTTCAAAATGGCCCTTGACAGCAAGGTAGATATCGTCCCCATTGTACTGGATGGTACGGCCAAAGCCTTGCCTAAAAGAGGTGCCATCCTGAAAGGATTTGCCAGGATAGATGTCAGGGTACTTGAACCAATCCCCTTCAGCAAGTTCGCAGATAAAAGTCCCCGGGAACTACAAATTAAGGTACGGGACCTCATGTCCGGGACTTATGCCAGCCTCCATTCAGATCGTTGAAAAGGTCTGATTTATTTGATTTCCAGCAGCCTTGATGCGCAGCTCATGTTAATTCCCCTGTTGATAAAGAAATTGCTGTCCGAGGGATCTTTTATCTATATTTGTGCAGATCGAAAAAGCAATGACAGCGCAGTATACAGAAGAACACATACGGACTTTAGAATGGCGGGAACACATCCGTAAGCGCCCAGGAATGTATATCGGAAAACTGGGAGACGGCTCTTCGCGGGATGATGGCATTTATATCCTCCTCAAGGAGGTACTGGATAATTCCATCGATGAATACATGATGGGTTTTGGCAAGACGATAGATATCGATATCCATGAAAAATGTATACAGGTGAGGGACTATGGGCGTGGCATCCCACTTGGCAAAATGGTGGAGGCCGCCTCCAAGATGAATACGGGAGCGAAATATGATTCCAAGGTTTTCAAAAAATCAGTCGGACTGAACGGGGTTGGTATCAAGGCGGTTAACGCCCTCTCATCAAGGTTTGAGATTCAATCCATCCGGGAGGGCAAGATGAAAGCTGCAGATTTTGAAGCGGGCGAGCTGCTTGAGGAGGCAAGGGAATCAAAAACAGAACTGGCCAACGGGACCATTGTTTCTTTTACCCCCGATAAAGAACTCTTCGGAAACTACCATTATATACTGGAATACATTGAGGCGCTGATCAAGAATTATATCTATCTCAACGCGGGACTAACCATCGCCCTGAACGGGGTGAAGTACCAGTCAAAAAATGGTTTGCTGGACCTGCTGAATGAGAACATGGATAATGAAGGGCTCTATCCCATCATCCACCTCAGGAATGGCGATATTGAACTGGCCATGACCCATGGTAACCAATATACTGATGAGTACTTTCCCTTTGTAAACGGGCAGCATACCACCCAGGGGGGGACGCACCTTGTGGCATTCAAGGAAGCCATTGTAAGGACGGTCAGGGAATTCTACAAAAAGGACTTTGATCCCTCTGATATCCGCCAATCCATCATTGTGGCCCTTAGCATTAAGATTGAGGAACCGGTATTTGAATCGCAAACGAAGACCAAACTGGGATCCAAGGACATGGGACCGAAGGGCCCCAGTGTGAGGAATTACATTACTGATTTCCTGAAAAAAGACCTGGATGATTACCTGCATAAGCATCCGGAGACAGCTGAGATCCTGCTCAGGAAGATCATGGAATCAGAGAAAGAGCGGAAAGCGATTTCGGGCATCAAGAAGCTGGCCAGGGAGAGGGCCAAGAAAGCAAGCCTTCATAATAAGAAGCTGAGGGACTGTAAGGCCCATTATAATACCAACCATGACCGCAGGATGGAAACGACCATTTTTATCACGGAGGGAGATTCAGCCAGTGGTTCCATCACCAAGTCGAGGGATGTGGCGACCCAGGCAGTCTTTAGCCTGAAGGGGAAACCCCTGAATACCTATGGACTTACCAAGAAGATCGTATATGAGAATGAAGAGTTCAATCTACTTCAGTCAGCCCTGAATATTGAAGATGGATTGGATAACCTGAGGTATAAGAACGTGGTGATTGCCACTGATGCTGATGTTGACGGGATGCATATCCGCTTGCTGCTGATCACCTTCTTCTTACAATTCTTTCCCAACCTTGTCCGCAAGGGACATCTGTTCATTTTGCAGACGCCCCTTTTCAGGGTCAGGAATAAGAAGAAGACTTTTTATTGCTATTCAGATGAGGAGAGACAGTCAGCCATCTCAAAACTTGGTGGTAATCCTGAGATCACCAGGTTTAAGGGGTTGGGAGAGATATCACCGGATGAGTTTAAGAATTTTATTGGAAAAAAAATAAGGCTGGATCCTGTAACCCTTAGCAGAAGTGATGCAGTTGCGGATCTGCTGGCATTTTATATGGGGAAGAACACCCCTGAACGACAGAACTTCATCATTGACAACCTGCGTGTTGAAGAAGACCTTGTTGAGGCCTGATCTACAATTCCCCAAGATTGTTTTCGTTAGATACCTATGAGTATAGAGGAACTGGAAAATATAGAGAATACTGAAGAATCCAGGGACGAGGGTTCAAGTGGTCAGCAGGAAGATAATCCTTCCGAATCAGATGACCTGCATACGGTGGTCCACCTCTCCGGCATGTACCAGGACTGGTTCCTGGATTATGCCTCCTATGTGATCCTGGAGCGTGCGGTGCCGCATCTTAACGACGGACTAAAACCTGTGCAGCGGCGCATTCTGCATTCCATGAAAAGACTGGATGATGGCAGGTATAATAAAGTCGCGAACATCATCGGGCATACCATGCAATTCCATCCCCATGGAGATGCTTCGATAGGTGATGCCCTGGTTCAATTGGGACAAAAAGACTTGCTTGTGGATACCCAGGGGAACTGGGGGAATATCCTGACAGGCGATGGAGCAGCCGCTCCGCGTTACATAGAAGCAAGGCTTTCCAAATTTGCCCTGGAGGTGGTTTTCAACCCCAAGACGACCGAGTGGAAACTATCCTATGATGGCCGAAATAAGGAGCCTGTAACCCTTCCCGTGAAATTTCCACTACTGCTGACCCAGGGGGTGGAAGGGATTGCTGTGGGACTCGCATCCAAGATCCTGCCGCATAATTTCAATGAATTGATCGATGCCAGTATCCTTTATCTGAAAGGAAATGATTTCGAGATTCTGCCGGATTTCCCAACCGGTGGGATGGCTGATTTTTCCAGGTACAATGATGGGATTCGGGGAGGGGCTGTAAAAGTACGGGCAAGGATTGAGAAACTGGACAAAAAACACCTGGTCATCACAGAAGTACCTTTTGGCAAAACCACCATGACCCTGATCGAATCCATTGTAAAGGCCAACGAAAAGGGAAAGATAAAGATCAAGAAGATCGATGATAATACGGCGGCAAATGTGGAGATAATCGTACAGCTGGCCTCCGGGATATCCTCTGATAAGACCCTCGATGCACTCTATGCTTTTACTGATTGCGAGGTCTCCATTTCTCCTAATTCCTGTATCATAGAAGAGGAGAAACCTGTTTTTATGGGTATTAAGGAGATGTTACAGCGTTCTGTGGATAACACAGTTGCCCTCCTGAAGCTCGAGTTGGAGATCAGGATGAATGAACTCGAGACTGACTGGCATTTTTCATCCCTGGAAAAGATCTTTATTGAAAAGCGGATCTACCGGGATATTGAAGAATGTGAAACCTGGGAGTCCATTATAGAGACTATTGACAAGGGACTCGACCCCTATAAGAAACTGCTGCGCAGGGAGGTCACCCATGAAGATATCGTAAAACTGACTGAGATAAGGATTAAAAGGATCTCGAAATTTGATTCATTCAAGGCCGATGACCATATAAAGGGCGTTGAAGAAGAGATCGAAGAGGTGAAGAATCACCTGAACAACATCATCCCCTATACCATCAATTACTATAAGCAGATAAAGAAGAAATTCGGCAAGGGGAAAGAAAGGCGCACAGAGATAAGGAATTTTGACACCATTGTGGCAACCAAGGTGGTGGCTGCCAACCAGAAACTATATGTGAACAGGAAAGAGGGATTTTTTGGCACCTCCCTGAAAAAAGACGAATTGGTCTGTGACTGTTCTGATATAGATGACATACTGACCATCAGGAAAGATGGTTCATTCCAGGTGACCAAGGTGGATGAAAAGGTATTCGCCGGCGGCAAAGATATAATCCACATAGCCGTTTTCAAGAAGAATGATTCGAGGACTATTTATAATCTTGTATACAGGGATGGCAAGACAGGGGCTGCCATGATGAAACGTTGTGCCATTACCGGGATCACCAGGGAAAAAGAATACAACCTTACAAAGCATAATCAGAATTCCAGGATACTTTATTTCAGCGCCAATCCCAATGGGGAAGCCGAGACCATCAAGGTGACCCTGAAACCCAAACCCAGGATCCGTAACCTAAATTTTGAAATGGATTTCAGTGAACTGGCAATCAAGGGGAGGGATGCCCATGGCAATATCCTGACGAAGAATTCAGTCCATAAGATCGTTATGAAGGAGAAGGGGGTGTCCACGCTCGGTGGTCGCAAGATCTGGTTCGATGAGGATGTACTCAGGCTGAATGCAGACGGTAGGGGAAGACTGCTCGGGGAATTTGCTGGTGATGACCACCTCCTGGTGATCACCAAGTCCGGGAGATTCAGGCTCAGTACATTCGACCTGGAGAATCATTTTGAGGACGATCTTTATATCCTTGAAAAATACAAACCGAAGAAAGTATATTCAGTCATTTACTTTGATGCTGAACAGGACTATTATTATGTGAAGAGATTTGAATTGGAACCGAATGAGAAACTGCTCAGTTTTGTCGGGGATCATCCGGAATCCAGAATGATCAGTATGACAGAAGTCGAGTATCCCCGTTTCGAGATCAATTTCGGGGGAAAGAACAAGGACCGTGAGCCTGAGATCATTGAAGTAGCCGAGTTTATCGGCGTAAAAAGCTACAAGGCAAAAGGGAAACGCCTCTCAAAGTACCAGGTTGAACTGGTAAAAGAACTGGAACCCATCCAGGGACTCAAAGAAACGGAGGAGGTAATTGAGGAAGCCCCGGAAGTCGATGAAGAGATCATTGATGAACCCGATGAGGAGGATACAAACGGGCAGATGACCCTGGATCTTTAATACTAAACGCCATGATTATATTCCTGGTTGGATTTATGGGATCGGGTAAGTCTACTGTCGGACAGAGGCTGGCCGGGAGGCTGGGATATTCATTTGTCGACATGGATGCCAGGCTGGAAGGGGAACACGGGATGACTATCAATGAGATCTTTGAGAAACTCGGGGAGAAAGCCTTCCGTGAAATGGAAAGCAATTTATTAAAGGAAATGCTTACCCTGCAGGATACCGTTATCTCAACCGGGGGAGGACTTCCCTGTTCAGGTAACAATATGGAGATTATCAATGAGAATGGCGTATCTATATACCTCAAAATGGAACCGGAGGCATTACTTAACCGGCTTTCGAGGGGAAAAAACCGCCGTCCCCTGATCCGTCACCTTACACGGCAGGAATTGGAAACTTTTATCCGGGAGAAACTCAGGGAAAGGGAACCTGTTTACCTGAAGGCCCATCATATTGTCAGCGGACTGAATTTTAAGATGGATGAGCTATTGGAAATCCTTTAACGGAATTCCTTCATCGTATCCAGCTGGAGATACCTCGATAGCCACCTGGTCCCAATGTAGAAGGGGATGGTATCCACCAGGGCCGAGATCATTTTAAATACATAGTTACTCAGGACCAGGATTAGCAATCCATGGAAGACTGTTTCTCCGGGGGAGATCTGTATGGCATTCCTGGCCATAAGCCAGGTAACAGTGATAACTGCAATGGAATCAACCATCTGGCTGGTCAGGGTTGATCCGTTGTTCCTGAGCCATAACATCTTCCCCCGGGTCCGCTTCCGTATCCAATGGAAAATATGTACATCCACGAACTGGGCAGTCAGGTAGGCGATCATGGAGGCAATGGTGGCACTGACTGTCCATTTTCTGATCTGGAAAAATACCCTGGAAGGATCATCCAGCGCCGGCAACCCGTTTTCAAGGAGCTCGGGTTTGGGAGGTAGTATACCGCCAATCCAAAGGATGAAAATTACCCAAAGGTTCAATAATAGTCCAACCCATACAACTGTATTGGCCCTCTTCTTGCCATATAATTCACTGATAAAATCAGTACAGAGAAAAGTAAGGGGATATGGCAGCACCCCTACAAAAACAATAAAGGGGATCCTGACTCCGGCAATGGTAAAGGAAAGATCTATCTGCCTGGAAATTCCCAGGATGTTCAGCACGGCGAGTGTCCCAAGGAAGAAACCTGATAATATGATAAATACGACTTCGCGCCTCCTTTTTATTTTTGGGGCGGCATTATCACCAAAATCGATCATATTATTAATCTATAATTTAGATCAAATCTAACAACATTTTCAGAAAATGATTCGTAAAAAGAAGATATTGCTTTATTCAAGAAAAACTGACCATTGTCCAAAGAAAACATTGATTGATCAAACTTTTCAGAATACATGGTTCTAAGTCCTTAACTTTATTAAATGAATGGCGGTAATACCCTTTATTGTCAGAATTCTCATTAAATACCAAGCAGATGACCCTACAGTACTTATCCCTTGCCAGACTTGTCTTTTGTAATATATGTAGAACCAGAAATATCGGTAGATCCCTTGTTTTATTCTTCCTGCTATTATTGGGTTTTGCAAGTTCCAATGCCCAGGACATGATCATCGGACATGACCAGGCCCATTTTGAAGACCTGAAAAGCATCCCTTTGGAATGGATAGATTCGGCCAAAGCCAAGCTTAAGATTGTTTACTGGCATACCTCCCATGGCAGCCAGATAACCACCGGGATGGAACCCCTTGATGCGTTTATGGGGGATGGAGGCATCTATGTCCGCAGCGAGGACAGGGAAGAAGAAGGTACCCTGTTTTATGTGGATAAATACGGATGGGATTTGAGTGCAAATGAAGGTAACTGGCCTCAAATAACACGGGATTGGCTTGATGATGCGGCTAATGCTGATATTAATGTAGTCATGTGGTCCTGGTGTCAGATCCTTGGCCATGATGGAGGAGATGATCCCGGATATTGTTCCAGGATGGAGGAACTAATCGCTGAATACGGTCCGGGTGGCACAAAGATCACCAGTGGTGAACGAGCAGAACCTGTTCAGTTTGTGTTCATGACCGGGCATGTCAATGGGCAGGGTGAAGGAGGCACTACCGATGTTATCAATACATATATCCGGGATCATTGCGTTGCCAATAATAGGATACTATTTGATTTTGCAGATATTGAGGTCTACGATCCGGATGATAATTATTTCCTTGATGATTATGTAGATGATGGTTGTGCTTATTTAATTGGTGGAGAAAGGACAGGAAACTGGGCCACAGAATGGACAGACGGCAAAGTAATGATGGATGGAAAGGACGATGCCGCCCACAGTGAACCTAATGGAGGCCGCTGGTATGATTGCGAAGCCGCTCATACCCATGCCCTGAATGGGAACCTGAAGGCATATGCCGCCTGGTATATGTTCGCCAGGATGGCTGGCTGGGAGGAAGACACAACAAACCAGACCACGGGGATCTCTACTTCCCCAAAATCAGCTGATGCCGGAAAGATCAATGTATTTCCCAATCCTTCGGGTGATTTCATACAGGTCGGGGGGGACATAGCATTTCCTTTGCGCATTCACATCTATAATATGACAGGCAGTCTCATCAGGGAAGATAGGCTGGAATCCGGAGACCAGCAATTGGATGTATCCGGTTTGCCGGAAGGCTTGTTCATTATCAGGATAAATGGAAAAAGCAGTATCCGGACTGCCAGTTTCATAAAGAAATAAATGCCGGAGACGGGCTTACTCCACTACCTGGTTTTCGAGGAATTTCAGAGCAAAGGTCCTGCCAAAATTCCTAAGGGCTTCTCTCTGTTCCTCACTCGGAAAGAACTTGGTGGCCAGTCCGTCCTGCACGATCTCGAGTTTCATGTTTTTCAAGTGTTCCTCGATCAAAGGAACCGCCTCACCACTCCAGCCATAAGAGCCAAAAGAAGCCGCCAGTTTACCCTTGTCACGGATGGGGTTGATCACGGAGAACATCCTGTAAACGGGCAGCAGGGTGTTGCGGTTGATCGTTGGTGATCCTATCAGGAGGCCGCCTGACCTGACGATCAGTTCCTCCAGTTCACCCAGGGGTTTGTTCTCTATATCCACTACCTCTACGGCTATATCACCGGTTTCCCTTATCCCAGAGGCTATGCTTTCAGCCATTTCACCGGTATATCCATAGGCCGACACGTAAGCGATCAGTATCCTTTTATCATTGCCGTTGAGTGACTCAAGGTATTCACTTGCCAGTTCAGCAGATAGCCTGACTTTTTCCTCCCAACCTTCCCTGAGAATGGGGCCATGGCCGGGACAGATCATAGAAATATCCAGGGCATCAATTTTGTCGATGGCTTTCAGCATGAATTTGCTGAAAGGCTTTAGGATAACATCGAAATAATACTTGAAGGCATCATGGAAATCCCCCACCATGTCATCGAACATCTCTTCATGGCTGTAATGAGATCCGAAGGAGTCACAGGTGAAAAGTAAATTGTCATCTTCAAGATAAGTATAGATGGTATCGGGCCAGTGCAAGTTCGATGCCCCGATAAACCTAAGGGTCTTATTGCCAAGGTCCAGGGTATCACCGTCCTTGATCTTCAATGATGGAAAAGGCCTGCCAATCATCTCCGACAAGTAGTTCAGGGCCTGACCACTGCCGATTACTGTGGCATTGGGAGCCATATCAAGCAGGTAGGTAAGGCTGCCGGAATGGTCAGGTTCAGTATGATTGCAGACAATATAGTCAATCTCAGCTGGATCCGTCAGTGTGCGTAGTTTATGAATAAAATCCTGCTGGAAAGTTTTCTTTACCGTATCAATGACCACCTTTTTATCTGCATTGATGAAATAGGAATTATAGGTAGTCCCATATTGAGTTTCCATGACAATGTCAAATGCCACTATATCTTCGTCGAGGACACCAACCCAGGAGACGGCATCATTGAGAGGTAAAACTTTGGTTTGACTCATATTCGGTTTTTTCTTTAAAAATAATCAATTCCATAAAAAATAAATACAATTACTTTCAGGCATATTAAAAACGGAGCTGGCTTTTGCACTAGCACAAAAGAAGGCTCCGTTTTTATTACGCCTAAACAGAATGATCTTAATAAGTATTGATCATATTTAAATCAAAACTCAGGCTATTTTTCCAGGACATAAAAAAACCGCCTCAGTTTTGATCTGAGGCGGTTTTAATATGCGGGATTAAGATTCTGAATTATTTCTTTTCAGGATCTGCTTTTTTCTTTGATTTGTCGTCGCATTTAGACTTGCAACAATCTGAACTCTTCGTCGCACATTCCTTATCACTCTTTGTAGCAGCCTTTTTCTTGGCTTCTTTTTCTTTTGTCTGCTCAGTTTTCGGACTATCCGGGGCAGCATAAACAGGTGCTGTAGCAACACCTAAAAAGGCAACCATTGCGATCATTAAAACAACTTTTTTCATAGTTTGATTAATTTTAGTATTTAAGAATATTATAATCTGATTTCCCCAAATATACGTGAACCAAGTCCAGAAGTTTGTTAATGGAATGTTAAAATCCGGATTTTGCCAGTGGTGTGATGAGTCCCCTGACCTTTTGTCCGGGTTTTACCAGTATTTCTGTTCCCACGGGAAGGAAAATATCAACCCTTGATCCGAAACGGATAAAACCCATCTCATCTCCCAGCTTTACACTTTTTCCCACAGTAGCGTAGCTGATGATCCTTCGGGCTACGATCCCGGCGATCTGCCTGACGAGAATCTCAGTCCCACCTGTTGTTTTGATCACCAGGGAATTTCTTTCATTCAGGATGGATGATTTGGGATGGCGGGCGATCAGGTACTTCCCTGGATGGTATTTGTAGTAGGACTGGCTACCACCAACAGGGAACCAGTTGATATGGACATTCCAGACTGACATAAAAATGGATACCTGTATTCTTTCATCATTTAAATACTCACTTTCAATGGTATTTTCAATCACTACCACCTTGCCGTCTGCCGGTGCATAAATGAAGCCTTCAGGTGGGACTGCCCTTTTTGGATCCCTGAAGAACCTGAGGATGAATAACAACAGCAGGAGGGAGGCAATAATGACGGGAACTTCCACCCAGGAAGGGGCCTCTGTGAATAACAGGATGGCTATATTCAGGATGGTCAGGATAATAAAAACCATGATTGAAATACGGAGTCCTTCTTTGTGTATCATAGAACCAGGATTAAATAAATACTTACAAAAGGTGCTGGCCATCAGCAGGGAATCAAACCTGTCAAGGATGCCTCCATGACCTGGCAACAAGCTGCCACTGTCTTTTTTGCCTGTCAGGCGTTTCAGCCAGGACTCAAAAAAATCACCCAGGGTACCGAATACTACCACTACCATGGCCAGGCCTATCCATCCCGGGAGGGATAATACGGTATTGAACCTGCTCAGGACAATGGCCAGGATGATGGCAAAAACAGCACCGCCAATAGCCCCTTCCCAGGTCTTTTTCGGGGAGATCCTCAGCCAGAGAGGATGTTTTCCGGCAAGCCTCCCGGACACATAGGCCATGGTATCATAGGTCCAGATAAGGGAACAAACATAGAGTATCCATGCAGGAGAATATGCCTCCAATGTTCCCTGCTGAAAGGCCAGGCAATGCAGGCACCACATTCCGGCACCCAGGTAAAGAAATCCGGCAGTACAAAGATGGGTATTCTCCTGCTTGTGGAGTAGGTTTTAACGGTGGCATCAATAATGATCATCACAAGCAGGGAAATGGCCGGGATGAACATAAAATATGCAGGCAATTGTCCATTGAAGTATAAAATAGATGATGATGAATGAGCTGGCAAGCAGCAGGGCTCCGGGGATCTTAATGCCGGGTTTGCTGTCCGGATAAAATAAACCGATAAATTCAACCCAGCCTGAATACAAACCAGTGAGAATAAAGCAAGATACAGATAAGGATGCAGGACCAGGGAAAGTATGATCACTACAAGGAAAAGGATACCGGTAAGCGATCTGGTGATGGTTTCTTTCAAGAGTCAAACTCTTTGGCAAGCATTTTTGCTTTGATTACGTGATCGTTTTTAACGTATACTTCAATTTCCCCAAAGGCCTTGTAAGAGGAATCCATCTTGTTGATGATAACGGCCTCTATCCCATTATCTGCCAGTACCTGTTTGAAGATCTCGGCCTGGAACATCTTGATTGGTTGAATAAATTTGGACCCAGCCTTTTTCCATCAGGCAGTTTTACTTTTTGGTGTTTCTTCTTCCTGAGTTTTTGCTTCCTTCTCTTTTTTGGTCAGTTTGGGCTCTGCCTCTGAAGTTTTCTTCCTGGGAGTTGAGGATTTTCTTCTGCTCCTCGGAGTGCCGTCCAGGTCGGTCCTGTCGTTTTTCCTGGGACCGAAAATCTCTTCGACATCTTCGCTGAATATCACTTCTTTTTCCAGTAGCTGGTTGGCCAGTTTGGTAAGTCCTTCCATATTATCCCTGAGTGTTTTCTTGGCCCTTTCATATTGCTCCTCAATGATCCTGTTGACCTCCTCATCGATCAGCTCAGCCGTCTTTTCTGAATAAGGTTTGTTGAATGAATATTCTCCCTGTCCCGTGGAATCATAAAAACTGAGGTTTCCTACTTTGTCACTCATACCGAAATAGGATACCATGGCATAGGCCTGTTTGGTTACCCTTTCCAGGTCATTCAGCGCACCGGTGGAGATCTTGTTAAAATTCAATTCCTCTGATGCCCTTCCCCCAAGTGCTGAACACATCTCATCCAGCAACTGTTCCGTGGTGGTGATCTGCCGTTCTTCAGGCAGGTACCAGGCTGCACCAAGTGCCTTGCCCCGGGGGATAATGGTAACCTTTACCAGGGGATTGGCATGTTCCAGCAGCCAGGAAACGGTAGCGTGCCCTGCTTCATGGAAGGCAATGGTCCTCTTTTCCTCGAGGGTAATGATCTTATTCTTTTTCTCGAGTCCGCCGATGATCCGGTCGACAGCGTCCAAGAAAATCCTGTCTTCCAACTGATTTCTTGTTCCCGCGGGCAGCGATCAGTGCGGCCTCGTTACATACATTGGCTATATCGGCCCCGGAGAATCCAGGGGTTTGCTTTGCCAGGAAATCAATATCCAGGTTCTTCGCGAGTTTCAGGGGGCGAAGGTGAACTTTGAAGATCTCCCTTCTTTCCTTAAGGTCAGGCAATTCAACATGGATCTGGCGGTCAAAACGGCCGGCCCTTAACAATGCCCTGTCCAGTACATCTGCACGGTTGGTGGCGGCCAGGATAATAACCCCCGTATTGGTGTCAAAACCATCCATCTCGGTCAGCAGCTGGTTCAATGTGTTTTCCCGCTCATCATTGGCGCCAAAATTGGGATTTTTTCCACGGGCCCGCCCCACAGCATCAATCTCGTCAATGAAAACAATGCAGGGAGCTTTTTCCTTGGCCTGTTTGAACAGGTCCCGGACCCGGGATGCACCTACACCGACAAACATTTCCACGAAGTCAGAACCCGAAATGGAGAAGAAGGGTACATTGGCTTCACCTGCCACTGCTTTGGCAAGCAGGGTTTTTCCTGTTCCCGGGGGACCAACAAGCAGGGCGCCTTTGGGAATTTTCCCTCCGAGTTCAGTATATTTTGTGGGATGCTTCAGGAAATCCACAATCTCCTTGATCTCCACCTTGGCTTCTTCGAGTCCGGCTACATCCTTGAAATCAATTTTAACATGTGAGTCTTTATCGAATATCCTGGCTTTGGATTTTCCCACATTGAAGATATTCCCTGCAGCACCTCCCCCGGAACCTGCACTCATTCGCCTGAAAATGAACAGCCATACGGCAACCAGCAAGAGGATGGGGAGCAGCCAGCCAAACATTTCCCCGAATAAATTCCTTTTTGTCTCATAGGAGACCGGAATTCGTTCTTCTTCCGGAAAATTTGTCATGGCACCTTGCAATTGCTGCTCAAATACTTCTACAGAACCTATCGTAAAGTAGAATTGCGGTCCGGTTTTAGGCATGGGAGAAAAACCTTTGCCTTCCTGGTCCTTGTATTTGCCCGAGGCAAGTCTGTCCGGTTTAATATATACCTCGACTCTTTCCTTATTGACAATGATGATCTTCTGCACATCATAACTCTGCAACATCTCCTTCTCGAATCGTTGCCTTGTGATCTCTTCCACTCCGCTTCCCAGGTTCAGGAAATAAGTGCCGATGATGGCCAGGCCGATAATGCCATAGATCCAGTATACATTGAACTTGGGACGGGGCAAATTGTCCTTTTCCCTGATTTGTCGTCTGATTTGGGTGGTAGATTCGATTGATTTTTTTTATCTGTCATAGTTTTTTTAAAATTCTTCCGGTTCGGATTCACTAATTATTTCCAATTCTGCATCTGCCCAGAGCTCTTCCAGCTTATAATACTCCCTGGTTTCCTGCTGGAATATATGTACTATGATGCTGTTGTAATCGAGCAATACCCATTGCGCATTCTCATATCCTTCTGCATGTAGGGGCCGGATCTTATACTGCTTTTTCAGGTGATTTTCAATATGTGCATGCAATGGCCTTGACCTGGGTACTCGAATCAGCATGTGCTATAATAAAAAACTCACAAACTGAATTATCTGTATTTGTAAGGTTAATCTGTACAATGCCTGACCCCTTTTTCTCCTGAATGCAATCTATTATTATCCTGCCTAATTCGTCCGGGGCGCTCTCCTGAGTTTTATTCATCCGCTGATTTATCGCAAAAGTAATGATTTTTAATGACTCTTACTGATGTGAATCTTCAAAAGGCATGCCATTTAAACGCAAAATACCGAACTTTGTTCATCCGGAGATATGAAATACTAATTTTAACAGAAGATTATGATTATCAGAAAATTAAGCAATGAAATCAGGCAATTATGAGGAAATTGATTCCACCAACGAGGAAATGAACCGCCTGCTCTTAATGAAGACTTGGCAGAAGGCTGCATCATCAGGACGGATTACCAGCATGCAGGCAGGGGGCATGCAGGAAACAGCTGGCAGAGTGAAAGGGGAATAAACCTTTTGTTCAGTATGCTGTTGAAACCTGATTTTTTATCCCCTGAAGCGCCTTTTCCATCTTCGAGGATTGCCAGCCTCTCACTGTATGAAGTCATTGATAGCCAGTGTGATGGAGTAAAGATCAAATGGCCTAACGACTTGCTGGTCGGGGATAGGAAAATGGCAGGCATATTGATTGAGAACATGATCAGCAGCCAGACCATCAGCCATAGTATCATCGGTATCGGGATCAATGTAAATCAGACGGTTTTTGATACCTCCATCCCTGTCACCAACTTCCCTGAAAGCATGAAAAAGGATGCCATATTGACATGAACAGCCTGCTTATCTGCCTTCAGAAGTTCCCTGGAGAGATGGTACAATACACTTATTACAGGCAATGAGAGACTGATCATGGAATCATATAATCAAAAGCTTTACTGGTTGGGAGTTAACAGCATAGTACCGGTCAGATGCAGGTGAATTCACTGCCATTATCAGGGATGTGCTATCCTCCGGGGAGCTGGTGCTGGAATACCGGGAAAGGGGACATTTTGACATTTGGGTTCAAGGAAGTGGAATATCTGGGGATCATTCCGCCGGATCAAAACTGATCTTTTCAGCCTGGTCGATCAGCGTATCGACAAATTTTTTCAGGGGTTTCTTGACCACTGCTGCCATCATGGGATTAAGATTTACTTCAGTGGTGATTTTCATCCTTGAATCCCCTGGCTCAATCTCCTTGATCTGAATCCACAAAAGCAGATCGAAAGTGGTTTCCTCATCACTGGCAGATCTTGATCAGCTTATGAGGCTCTTTCTCAATGATCCGGAGTCCGGCCTGGCCTATCCCTTCAACACTGAACCTGCAGGTATCATCCGGTTGATTCAAAATCCTTAATCTTGTCCTCAGGGATCAGTTGATTGAAATTATTGAAATTGGAGATATAGTTGATATATCTTTCTCAGCGGGTTGTTTAACAACCCCTATTTTGCTTTCGATTTTTGCCATGTATTATTTGTTTCAGGATTTTGAGGTCCAGCCGGCCGGATCTTTGCGCCAAGCCTCAAGTGTTTTAAGAAATTCGGACTGAATATAGCCGGTTTGGACAGCCTGCTCAATCAGATCATGGTAATTCCCGAGGCTGACCAGTTCTACATCCGCCTGTCTTGAAATTTTCAACAGCCTGCGGAAATCCATAGGTAAAGATGGAAGCCATCCCGAGTACATTCATCCCGGCCTCACGCAGAGCACTTACTGCATTCAGGCTGCTTCCCCCGGTGGATACAAGGTCTTCGATCACGACCACCTGTCTTTCCCACAGTAATATCCCCCTCGATCAGGTTTGTCATCCCATGTGATTTCTGGGAGGATCTGACATAGATGAGAGGCAGTTCCATTTTTTCGGCCACCAGGGCAGCATGTGCGATGGCACCGGTGGCAACCCCGGCAATCATATCCGCTTGCCTGAATGATGCCTGTATTTCCTGGATGAATGAATCCCTTATAAAATCCCTGATTTCCGGGTAAGAAAGGGTTTTACGGTTATCACAGTAAATGGGTGAAGTCCATCCGGATGGCCCAGGTAAACGGGTTTGCAGGATCTATGATAATTGCTTTACTTTGTAATAAGTAGGAGGCTAACTTAACCGAGGTCTTCATTCAACAAATGTATAAAGTTTTTTTCAACGATAGAACCATTTATCTCGATGATACCCTGCCCGATATGACCAAAGTCGGGAGGGATTATGTTTGTGCTTTTGAGAATATTACGGATCTCCGGCCCCAGTTAAAACAATTTCTGGAGCCGGACAGAGAAGGGAAACCTCTACATCTTCCATGATGACAAGGAGGCCCTGTTCAAGACTTTCCGCCAGTGTTTTAATAATATTGATGCTGCAGGGGGACTGGTACTCAATGAGCAGGGACGAGATTCTTTTAATTAAACGGCGGGGTAAGTGGGATCTTCCCAAAGGGAAAGCCGAACCTGGCGAGTCATCCGGAACAGACGGCCCTGCGGGAAGTGGAAGAAGAATGCGGACTCACAGGTCTTATCCTGGAACGTTTCCTGATCAGTACCTATCATATTTATAAACTCAACAATGACCTGATGCTGAAAAAGACCGATTGGTTTGAAATGAAATACAAGGGTGAATCGGCACCCGTTCCCCTGACCAAGGAAGACATCAGCCAGGCCGCTGGATCAAGCGCGTCAGGATAAAGGAGGTTTATGATAATACCTATACCTCCATTATTGATGTCATCAAAATGATCCTTCCTGCCAGATGATAATATCCAGCCTACTGAATTTGTAATTGCCTGAAAGTTGCTTCAAAATTTTCTGCAGGGGAAGGTGCCGGAGAGAGGATCAGCTTTCCTTCGGGATCTATCAGGAAGTAGGATGGGTAAGTCTGGATATCATAATCATCGATGACATGTGGCTGGTTTGAGAAATGCAGGAATGTCCATGGATAAATATTGTTCTTCACCAGCTCCTGCATGCTCTGGAAACTGTCATCTACAAGATGGTCACTATCTTAACCTGTCCCTGAAGGCGTTGCTGAAGGATCTTCAGGTATTCGTATTCCTTAATACAGTAATAGCTGAAGGAATTGCAAAAATTCAGGTATACATATTCTCCCGTGGAAGTCGGACAGGTGGACCAGCGTGCTGTCATGATCATAGAGCGCAAAATCCGGTGGGGCATAACCCGGGCAGCAACCTGGTGATCTCCAGCATAATGTCCCTGACCATGTTCTCTATGCAGGTCTATGCTGGTATTGACCTGTAAGGAATCAAGAAGCTGCAGCATGGAGGAACGGATATTCTTCTGGTCAAAGAAACCTTATAAAATTCTTTCAACAGGATCAGTTCGCGGAGAGAGTCATTTCTGAGGGAGGCATCCCGGACCAGGATTTCATTCAGACCGGAATAATCCTTATCCCTGTTCAGGATCAGGGGCAGGTTTCGTTTCGGATACTTTTCATTGAACTGGTCAAAATAATCATTGAATATCTCATTGAACAGTTCCATATAGGCAGGGTTCTGGTACCGCACAGGGCGATCAAGGAAGAAGTCCTCCATGATCCGCTGGCTGCTGACCTGGTTGCCGTAATGGTTCAGCAGACCTATCCGGTAATCCATATAGGTCAGAAAAGAATGGAGAACGGATATCTTTGAAAGGGGTTTGCAGATTTTCGACGGCATCCTTCAGCTCTTTCTGGTCGATCCTGTCAGTATATGCATTAACAGCAAATTTGTAATAATATGGATAAAAATAATCGTTGAATGCATGGATCAGGAAATTTAGTTCTTCATCTTTTTCCGGTACAGCAAAATCACCTGTTGTGCCAGTTACTTTCAATGACAAATGCACGGATGTTTCTTCGAAAAACTGGTTGGCCTCGTCAGCCATGGATTTCTGCCGTTTCTGGGGCAGCCTGATCTCGTAAACCATGCCTGGTTCTGCATACATGAAACAATTATAAACACCAAGATGTGAAAATATCAGCCTGGGTTCTTCCAATGTAAGGGTGCATTCGAAAACACCACTGTCGCCTACAATGCAGGAAGCAATCTCTTTTTCATTGAAGGTGATCATGTTGGAGTAGCTATAGAAGACAAGGCTGTCGCCGGCATAATCAGGCGACTTGCCGGTGATTTTTACTGTGGCTCCATCTGCTATGTCCGTACCCCCAAAACAGGCATGATAGGATAAAAGGATACGGGAAAGTGTTTTATACATGTACGGGTATATTTTGATAGGTCAATTGCTTTGGGAATGAAACTGGCTGGCATCTCCGCCCAACCTGATTATTTCCCTGACAATGGTTGAATTGATATGGGTATGCTCGGGCAGGGTTAAGAGGAATACCGATTCAAGTTCCGGGTACATGGCTTTATTGGTCTGTGCAATGGCTCTTTCATATTCAAAGTCCGATGAGGTCCGGAGTCCCCTGAGAAGATACCGTGCTCCCTTCTTCCTGCAGAATTCAACTGTTAGTCCCTGGTAACTCTCTATCTTTATCTGGTCAGTGTCACTGAATACGTCCCGGATCATCTGCATGCGTTGCTCAATGGCAAAATAGGCATTCTTAGTTGTATTGGTGCCTATGGCCACAATGATCTCATCAAACAGGGGCATGGCCCTGGTGATGACTGATTCATGGCCAATGGTAAAGGGATCAAAGGATCCGGGGAAAATAGCGATCTTTTTACTCATAACAGGAATGGCTTGAATACAAAGCTACTTAATTTCCTTCTCTTTGGTGGAGCTAACGAAGAGGATATTCCCAATGTCTTCATAATCTGAAAAGATCTTGATCCCTTCTGCCTTGATCATCTCACTCCTGAAGCCAATGATGGTGAGATCTGCATCTACCGATTTTTTTGAAATAATGGCTTTCGGATTGGTCTCGGAATCTGCAGGGATCAGTTCCACATTACTGGGTGAGATGGGCAGGCGGCCGGATTTGATGAGATCCAGCAGGTCCCCCGTTTCCTGTCCATGTCATCAGGTGGATGGGTGGCAAATATTTTAATCTGTCCCTTTCTCCATTCAGGGTGGCCGAGGATTATATACCCCAGCAGGATCATCAGGTTGGCATTTTCAAAGTCCATGATGGAGATCCATATATGTATATCCCTTTTATACCCAAATCCCTTATAACTGGTATTCAGGACACAGAGATCAAAATTCGTTGATTCCAGTAAACGGTGGTTTTTCAGTACCTCAATCAGGGTCTCGGGATTGGTCCTTGAAAACTCGAACAGGATCATATTATTGCCTTTGCCGGATATCCCGCTGAGCTGTATGACCTGGGCAATGGCTGAGGTGTAGGAGGGACTGATAATGGTATCAAGGTATACCCTGTTCCTGCTGCCTGCTGCCAGGTTGATCAGTTTATTCAGGACCTCTTTTGATTGCTGGTTGGTCTCATTTGTGAGATAGCCTTCGATGAAATGGATGTAGGTACCAAAACCATATTTAAATGACAGCCAGCGAAGTACATCAAAGGCAGACCGCCTGACAAAGGTGTCCTGGGAAATACATATGGCAAAAGGGCGCCAGTATTTGTCAGGATCTTCCTTGTCAGCCCGCTGTGCAAAGATCTGCAGCTGCCTGCTCAACTGGAATATAACCCCCCTGAATAACTTCCCAAGACCTTTCTTCTCCCTGTCGTAAGAGGTTACCATATAATAGATCATGGCCATAATAATCAGGGAGATGGTGGCATAGCCGCCATTCATTTTGAACATCAGCCAGATGGAAAAAACGGCACCGATCATGGAAAGATACCATTTCGAACGGAAAGTAGGCCGGTAGGAGGGATCGGCTGCAAAATGTTCCAGCAAGGAAATGGTACAGATGGCCCCATAGGTGAGCATGAAGAACATGGCAATGGTTTTGGCCACGAAGTTCAGTTCTCCAACGGCCACAAATACGAATGCTATGACAACTGTCAGCAGGGTCCCGTTAAAGGGTTCATTGGAAACAGGTTTCCCACGGGCAAACCATTTATTGACGAACTTGGTTGGAAATATATCATCCATTCCTATGGCCTGGATGGTCCTGGGTGCCACCATGATGGACCCCAGCGCTGAAGAAAGCGACGCAGCTGCCAGTCCCACAGGAATAATGGGTCCCCATACAGCGATACGTTGCATGATCAGCTGGTCTGAGGCAAGTTCCTCGGGGGTTGCGGAAATGGTCAGTTTGTAGGCCACAAGTATATATACGACCATGCCTGCCAATGTCGCCCAGAGGGTTCCGTTGGGAATTGATCTCGTTGGATTTTTCAGGTCCCCCGAAAGTCCTAGTCCCGCTGCCATCCCCGTAAAGGCGGGAAAGATAATGGTAAAGACATAGAAGAAGGGATCGGCTCCAGAGATCCGGTTATTCATGACAAATTCCATCCCTGAATGGGTGGATTTTCCGGCCAGGAATAAGATGATCGCTGTAAACAGCAGGGCCACTACCAGGTAAAGTGCTTTCATTCCCAGGTTGGCTCCCTTTGTCAGTATGACCAGTGCCAGGATGCCCATGGTCGGAATGGTGATAAAACGGGCATCTCGAATATTAATATTGTAACTTTCAGAAAGCCAATTGAATACAGGTTCAAAAGCCTCTCCGAAAGCAATGACGTAAAAGGCGACGGAGATGGCCTGGGAAAGGTAAAGGGCAATGCCAATGGAAGCACCGATATTCAGACCGAATGAGCGTGATATGATATAATAGGCCCCGCCGCCGAGTACTTTCTGGTTGGTGGCAATCTCGGCCACGGCCAGGGCGGTTGGGATGGTAACCAGGTGGCCGAGGGCGATGATCCCTATGGCCCCGATAAATCCCACATGTCCCACTGCATAACCGAAACGGAGAAAAAGTATGGCACCCAGAATGGTTGAGATGGTGGTCATGAAGACCGGCATGGTGCCAAAGTTAGCTTTGTGGTTTACCAGGGTTTTTGCCATCATGCCTGCTAATATTGGATAAAAATAAGAAAGATAATCTCAAAAACTAAATCTGCGGAGATCAGTCCCGATTCAAATCGGGACAGATAACCGCAGATGGTCGATGCAATTAGCTAAGGCTTCGATATATCAAGTGGTTTAATACGCGTATCACTTCAACGCCTCCAAATACAACATCCAGTTTTATTTTCAAATGGTTGGAATCAGGATGGAATGTTTCGCTCTGGTAGGATGAGGTGCCGAATACAGCAGTGCTCCCATCGGGAGTTCAGCCCCTGAAAATACAGCATCTGCAATGATCTTTACAGGCATGTCCCGGTCTATTTTGATTTTCGTTCCCCCGAATACTGTCCCGATTTTGACATTTACATTTCCCCGGCTTAAGTCAACGTTGGTAAAATCGAAGTTTCCCTGGCCGAATACGACATTGTATTCTTTGTTATTTTCAGGCTCATAAAACTCACGCTCGGAGAAAATCACATCATCAGGCCCAGATTCAAATTTGAAAAACCCAAAACTGCCGAACAGGATACGTAGCCCGATATAAATAAAGAACATGGCGAACAACACCTTGAATACCGGGAAATCAATATTAAAAACAAACCTTATGATGAGAGCAAGTCCGATCAGGATCAATAAAGACTCCCCAAAATACTCCAGCACCCATTTTCATGATTTTTAAATTAAAACTGTTTGAATCTGATTCAAAAATATACTTGCTTCCCCGGACAAATCCAAACAGAATCGGTAAAAAGCGGGATTTTATCGGTAAAGGTTCAGTGATCATCCAATTCAGGCCAGAACATGCCATTTTGAAACAAGGATCTGTGATCTTCGTAGAAAGGGATAATGATTAATAGACTGGCTATGAAAAAACTGTATTTCTTCACATTGGTGCTTCTGGCTCCTGTTTTTCTGAATGCACAGATCTGTATTGACTCAGTACGATGGTCCGGAATTTGGACTGAACGATGTGGAAAGCTACATCAATGTGCTGGAGATTGACAGCACGGATAATGTCTGGTTCGGTTTGAGAAAAACCGATGGTGAGGGACTCGGACTTGGGAAGTTCGGGAACAATGAGTGGATGGAGATCAACAATCCTGGTATTATTCCTGATCCCAGGATCAATGACATTGCCTTTGATGCATTTGACAGCTGTCTGGGTGGCAACGGAAAACGGTATTTCGGTTTTTCATCGCCTGAGTTTTCAGGGAAGGATCATGAATACTTCAAATTCCACCTTACCCTTCGATAATGTCACGGCAGTGACTGGTGGACAGACAGGGTATCGTCTGGGCTGGGTTTTAATATCGGCCATATTGCTTATTTCAATGGTGTTGTCTGGAAAGACATCAAGGAATGGCCCAATATATCCGGTTTATGATCTTGCAGTTGGAGAGGACAACTGCTCTATGGATCGCATTGGGAGGTAGTCCAGGTATAGTAGTGTTCAGGGATGTGCACTGGATCCACTGTGCCCGAAGCACAAACCATTAAGTCTTTAACACTGGACCAATTGGGCAGGATGCTGGCCATGAATCAGGACAGTCTGATGATCTTTAATGGTTTGACCTTACAAATGTTGTCAAGCCCGAACCAGGGATGCAACTCCTCGATGTGGCAGTGGGACCGATGGGGGGTATCTGGGCGTCAGCGAAGAACGGTTTACTTCAGAGGACAGGAGATACCTTCGTAAGATACGGGAATCATAACAGTGCTGTTCCGGACGAGATCTCTGGTCCCATAGGTTTCAACAGCTATGGGACAGCTATGGTTTGGTTATAATTATATGATTGGGGAGAGTGTATTTAGTGGGACCGGTTTCCTATACCGTACGAGCAGATATAAGGAAAGGCCAATAAGTCTCATCAGATAAGCCCGGCGATGAATTTTGTTTCGGTGATAGCCTTACATTGAAGGCAGAGGAAGAGAGTCCAAGGTATGTCTGGCCGAACGGGGTCAATGATAATACCTATGTGCTATATGATGGAGAGATCGTCCAAATGGGACTGGAGCGGGAAGACCAGTGTTATTCCTATGATACCGTCATGGTAAGGTGCAGAAAGTATATGAGGAGGAGAAGGTCTGTGCGGTCAGTGTGGACAGCACTGGCAGTATCCTTGTTATCTGGGAGAAAACAGCAGATGTTGGGACACAATCATTTAATATTTACCGGGAAAGTGATAGCAGGCACCTGGGAATTTGTTGGGAATATCCCCATGAATCGACTGAGTGTATTTGAGGACTGGAACGCGAATCCGCTAGCTAGGTCGCAGCGGTATAAGATATCCTGCGTTGACACATGTGGCAACGAATCGGGACAGAGTTTTTATCACAATACCCTGTTACTTACTTCGACATATGGTGCACAGACTGAAGATGTAAGGCTAATGTGGAACCAGTATGAGGGTATGGAATATCATGAGTACATTATTTATAGCGGGCCAGGGCCTGGACCAGATGAAAGAGATTGCCCGTGTGCCAAAAGATGTGCAAACATATGATGTTCTGAGAATGTGCTGGACACAATGTATTTCCAGATTGCCATCCAACTTCCGGAAGAATGTGCGCCGACAGCAGACCTGAAAGCTGGAACAGGACCCTATACCCATTCCCTGTCCAACCTGGATGATAACAGGAAATTGATCACTCACATTTCAGACCCGGGATCCATCCTTGAAGTAAAGGCATACCCGAACCCGTTTAGCGGAATGTCCAAGATAGAGTTCTCCAATCCCGGTCAGAACAGCATACGGCTGGCCGTATATGACTGGAAGGGAAGAAGGTCAGGGAGATCCGGCAGATCAGGGACAGCGAGATCATCCTGATGCGGGAGGATCTGAAAACAGGATTCTACCTGTTTGAACTGAGAGGGGAAAATACCTACAGGGGTAAATTCGTCATCAGATAAGTAATCCTGGATCAATCAAATTTCAATGGATTGGCCACTTTCTGTTTCAGCAGTGACTGTTCGAGCACTTCCATGATATTATTTACATAGTGGAAGTGTAAGCCCTTCAGGTATAATTCCTTGATCTCATCAATGTCTTTCCGGTTTTCAGCGGAAATAAGGATATCATTTACGCCTGCCCGTTTGGCAGCCAGGATCTTTTCCTTGATCCCACCCACCGGCAGGACCTTTCCCCGTAGGGTGATCTCACCGGTCATGGCAATGTTCTTCTTTACTTTCCGCTGGGTAAACGCTGAGGCAATGGAGGTGATCATGGTAATACCGGCAGATGGCCCGTCCTTTGGAATGGCACCTTCCGGCACATGAATATGAATATTCCATTTCCTGAATATATCCGGGTCAAGGCCGAGCATGCTACAGTGAGATTTCAGGTATTCCAGGGCAATGACGGCTGATTCCTTCATGACATCCCCCAGGTTCCCGGTCAGGGTAAGTTTCCCGTCCCCTTTGCTGAGGCTGGTTTCAACGAAGAGGATCTCACCCCCGACAGCCGTCCATGCGAGTCCCGTGACAACCCCTGCATACTCATTATTGATGGTCCGGTCTTTCAGGAATTTTGGCGGGCCGATCAGCTTTTTCAGCTCATGCTACGGTCAGTACCCTTTCCACCTTCTCTTCAAAAGCGATCTTTTTGGCTATGCTGCGGATCACTTTGGCGATCAGTTTATCAAGCTGGCGCACACCGGATTCCCTGTGTATGGAACTCGACCATGTATTCGATCACCTTCTTGGGAAAGGAAAGCTGCTCATTTACTGACCCCGTGGTTGGCGAGTTGTTTGGGGATAAGGTGCCGCTTTGCGATCTCCGTTTTTTCCTGGATAATATAACCGGTAACATCAATTACCTCCATCCTGTCAAGCAGGGCAGGATGTATGGTCGCTGTAGTATTGGCCGTGGCAATGAACATGACCCTCGAAAGGTCATATTCCAGTTCCAGGTAATTGTCATAGAAGGTGCTGTTCTGTTCCGGGTCAAGTACCTCAAGCAGGGCGGAAGAAGGATCCCCGTGAGCATCCCTGCCGACCTTATCTATTTCATCAAGCACAAAAACCGGGTTGGATGATTTGGCCTTCTTCAGGTTCTGTATGATCCGGCCCGGCATGGCACCAATATAGGTTTTACGGTGCCCCCTGATCTCGGCTTCATCACGCAATCCGCCCAGGGACATCCTCATATAGTTCCTTTTCAGGGCACTTGCAACGGATTTGCCGAGGGAGGTTTTTCCAACTCCCGGGGGACCAACAAGGCAGAGGATGGGAGATTTCATATCCCCTTTCAGTTTCAGCACTGCCAGGTGCTCAAGTATCCTTTCCTTCACCTTCTCCAGTCCGTAATGGTCCCGCTCCAGGATCGTGCGATGCCTTGTTCAGGTTGAAATCATCTTTGGTATATTCATTCCATGGCAGTTCAATCAATGTTTGCAGGTAATTGGCCTGTACAGAGTATTCGGCTGTGGCCGAATTGATCCTCTGCAGCTTCTCCAGTTCATTGTTGAATGTCTCCTGATATTTCTTGTTCCACTTCTTTTTGGCTGCCTTTTTCTTGAATTCAGTGATTTCCTTGTCCATCGGACTCCCGCCAAGCTCATCCTGTATGGTTTTCATCTGCTGGTGCAGCATGAATTCCCTTTGCTGCTGGTCCAGGTCTGTTTTTACCTTGGCTTGAATATCATTTTTCAGCTCCAGTATCTGGATCTCCTTGGACAGATGCTTGAGTAAACTTGTGCCCCGGGTTTTCAGATTGTTTTCCTTAAGCAGCTCTTGCTTATCCTTCAGTTCCACATCGGAGTTGGAACAGATAAAATTGATCAGGAAGCTGGAACTTTCGATATTCTTTACCGCAAATGAAGCTTCCGGGGGAATATTGGATGATAGTTTGATAATCCTTAGCGACAGGTCCTTCAATGAACCTACAATGGCTTCGTATTCCCTGTCCTTGGCCTCGGGTTTCACATCCGAAAGGGGCGTGGTTTTGGCCACGAAATAGGGTTCTTCCGAAATAAAGGATTCAATCTGGAAACGCTTTTTTCCCTGTATAATGATGGAGGTGGTTTCATCAGGCATCTCCAGGATCTTGATGATCTGGGCAACCGTACCTACCCTGTACATGTCCTCAATCTGCGGATCATCAATGTCAGGATCATTCTGAGCTACCGTGCCAATGATTTTGTTCTTTTTGTAGTATTCCCTTATCAGGCGGATGGATTTTTCCCTGCCCACCGTAATGGGGATAACCACCCCGGGGAATAGTACCGTATTTCTCAGAGGAAGTACGGGCAATAATTCCGGCACATCACTCTTGTCCAGTACATCCTCATCCTCATCTGAAATAAGTGGTATAAAATCGCTTTCCTCATCCATTGAACTAGTGATGAGTATATTTTGTGTTAATTCCTTATCTGATTTCTTTCCCATAATCAATCTTTCTCATAATCAAACATCCGACACATTGTCAGTAGATACAACGTAAAAAGTGTGAATGATGATATGGCAATTGCTATGCCAAAAAGAGTTTAATCTCAGGACCTGTATTTTTCAGTCATTTCAAAAACGGAGGTCAGGATATCCTTCTCCACCTGGTCAAAAGTCCTGTCACGTCTTTTCATAACTTCTTCAGCAACTTCGAATGCTTTGTCCAGCTTGTAGGTGGTAAATCCTGCCGCACCACCCCAGGAAAAGGATGGAACAAAGTTTAGAGGGAAGCCAGCTCCATAAATATTGGCGTTTACACCGACCACTGTACCCGTATTAAACATGGTGTTGATCCCGCATTTGGAATGGTCCCCCATAATCAGCCCACAGAATTGAAGTTCCGTGTCAACGCATCTTTTCCTCCCGGTAATTCCATAGCTTGACCTCGGCGTAATTGTTTTTCAGGTTGGAATTGTTGGTATCAGCACCAAGATTACACCATTCACCCAGTACTGAATTACCCAGGTATCCTTCATGGACCTTGTTGGAAAAGCCGAGGATCACTGAATTTTTGATTTCTCCCCCGGCCATGCTATAAGGTCCGATGGTTGTGGGACCGTAAATTTTTGCCCCCATTTTCAGTGTGGCATGTTCACCAAGGGCAAACGGGCCCCGCACCATTGAGCCTTCCATGATCTCAGCATGTTCTCCAATATAGATAGGGCCGTTTTCTGCATTTAATATGGCCCCTTCAATACGGGCATTTTGCTCAATAAATACATTTTCAGGTTTCAGAACCATGTTGGTGTGGGAAGGTTCTACGCTAACACGGTTCTTTGTGAGGACCTTGAAGTCTGCTTCCAATGCCTGTCCGTTCATGGTAAAAATATCCCAGGGATGATTTATGACAATGGGAGAACTGTTTAATGTGACCCTGTCACCCTGCTGGTATTTTCCCATTTCAAACATGGCAGCTTCCTCCCTATTCAATCGCACGGCAACAAATATTTCACCTGCGTACAGGCTGGTCCCGGCCGGCAGGTTCCTGATTTCATTAAGCAGACTGTTTTCTGGTAAAACACTTCCATTAATAAGTACATTGTCATCCTCAATATGCAGGTTGAATTTTGTTTGCAGGTAGGACCTGGTGAGGACACTCGTTTTAGTGTGAAGGAGATTGTCCCATTTCTCTTTAATGGTAAGGATGCCGGTCCTGATTTCGCAAACGGGTCTGGAAAAGGTTAATGGCAGGAGGTTTTCCCAGGTTTCCGGAGGATCGAAGAGAATATAATTCATGTATATAAAAGTAATCATTTTGGGCAAGAAAAAACCCCGGTCCTCAAAAGATTACCGGGGTTTCTTATTTTTCAACCGAATATTTAATCGGGGCTATTTTGCTTCTTTTTATCCATGTGGTTCTTGTAACGTGTGTTAAATTTATCAACACGTCCTGCAGTATCCACAAGCTTCATTTTACCAGTGTAGAACGGGTGGGAAGTATTTGAGATCTCAAGTTTTATCAGGGGGTAATCCTTTCCATCCTCCATCTTTATGGTCTCCCTGGTGGATGCAGTAGACTTGGTCATAAAGGTATACCCATTCGACATATCCTTGAAGACCACCAGCCTGTAATTATCGGGATGTAAATCTTTTTTCATCGCGCAAAAATACATAATGTTTTTAAAATACAAAAGGAAAGAGCTGATTTTCTATAATTCTTTGTACTTCAGATAATTGTAGTTCAGTCGCTCTTTGTTTGGTTCAAAATTGATCTCCTCCTGGAATTCATCTGTATGTGCCTGCTTGTATTTTTCCATATAATCTGGCATATACCTCTCAAATGGGGCATCCCGGTCAAACAGATACCTGCATGTATGATGGATCTTTGCAAGTTTCCCTCCAACAGCTTCATACAGGGATCTCATCTTGGGATTGAAATCACCTACCCATGAAAGCTCAATCTCTGTCATCCAGTATTTTTTCTTGAAGGAATGCTCCAGGTGCTTGAAAATACCAGACTCTATCCCGGTATTCTGGAACTTGGGTACCACACCGGCAGCAATGGCCCTGGCTCGGGTTATCTTGCGTGCTTTCTTGTAATAGAGGAATCTCAGCTTGTTGATCAGGTGCAACTTACCATTAAAATGTTTCAGGACCTGGTTAATATCCGGAAAGATAATGTAGAAACAAACGGGCTCATTATTATGATAGACAAACCAGATCAGGTCTTCTTCGACAATTTGCCTGGCCTGTCTAAGTGTATCTTCGAGGTCTTCCCTGGTCATAGGGACAAAATCTTCCTTGAAACCTGCCCAGGCTTTGTTGAAGATGGTTATGACATCATCTACATATTTTTCAGCCTCTTTCAGTTCACAATGCTTAAATGTGTATTCATCCTTTCTGGCAACCCATTCTGCAATTTTCCAGAACCTTTCCGGGAAAGGTTTGGTAATATCAATATGGTAGCTGTATTGCTTGAAGTAGGTTTGGAATCCATAATTTTCGAAGAGTTCCTTGTAATAGGGGAAATTATACGGCATGCCGTACCCGGGGTGTGTAAATCCCTCTGATCAGGAGTCCCCAGTTACTGTTATTACTCCCAAAGTTTATGGGGCCGTCCATGGCTTCCATCCCTTCCCCTTTGAGCCAGTCCCTCGCCACATCAAACAACATATTGGCTGCCCCCTGGTCATTGATGCATTCAAACCAGCCAATTCCACCCGTGGGTTGTTTGTTCCTTGCCGAGAGGTCCCGGTTATAGAAGGCAGCCACCCTGCCAATCAGTTTATGCTGATCATTCTTAAGGATCCATCTCCGGGCATTGCCCTTCTCGAAAAGTTTGTTCCTGTCCGGATCAAAAGCTGATGTCTGTCTCATCATCAAGGGGACAAACCCAGAAAGGATCATTCCTGTAAAGGATTTTTGGAACTTTGAGAAAATATCTCCGGGTTTTTTTATCTGAAACTTCGATCAATTGCATAATGCCTGAGTCAAATATTTGGCTTCCTATAATGCGAACCATTCTTTGAAACCCTCGGAAGGATTGTCTTGCTGGTCCTTATGTATGAACTCGTTTATGTGTTTTAAATATACATAATCTTGTTTCCAATCCGAAATATTTGAAAGGACTGCTTTCAGTGAGCGGATGAAATAATGAATTTCCTCATTGCTGGTGGTAGGATGGAGGGACCACCTTACCCATCCGGGCTTCTGGGATAGATCACCATGGTTGATCCTGTCGGTAATTTCCTTGGATTTTTCATAGCTTACCTCCAGCAGGAAATGGCCGTAGGTGCCTGCGCATACACATCCACCGCGGACCTGTATGCCGAAACGGTCAGAAAGGATCTTTACCAATAGGTTGAAATGAATGTCTACGTGGTAGAATGAAATGACCCCTAGCCTGTCACTGACATTATCAGCAAGGATATGTATCCCGGTAATTTCCCTGAGCATTGAAAGGGCAAGATCCACCAGCTCCTTTTCCCGCTGCCACATTTTCTCCACCCCCATTTTTTCTTTCAGTTCAAAGGCCAGGGCAGCCCTGATGGCCTGCAGGAAACCGGGTGTGCCGCCGTCTTCCCTTACCTCGATATCATCCACATACTTATAACTTCCCCATGGATTTGTCCAGTCGACAGTCCCCCCGCCGGGATTATCCGGAACATCACTTTTGTACATGCTTTTATCGAAAATCAGCACACCCGAAGAACCGGGTCCCCCGAGAAATTTATGCGGAGAAAGATATATGGCATCCAGTTTCTTCATGGGATCATGCAGGATGCATGTCTACATCCACATATGGCGCCGAAGCAGCAAAATCTATGAAACAGAGTCCCCCGTACTCATGCATGATCTTGGCCAGTCTCATAATAAGGGGTCTCAATGCCGGTAACATTCGAGCAGGCCGTAAAAGCCCCGATCTTGAATTCCCGGTCCTGGTACTTCTCCAGCTGCCGCCTGAGTTCATCCAGGTCAATCAGCAGTTCATTGTCGGGTTCAAGAACCACCACTTCCGCAATGGTTTCATACCAGGAGGTATGGTTGGAGTGATGCTCCATATGGGTAAGGAATACAACGGGTTTGTCCGATTCATGCAGGCAATCCTTGCTGTTCAGCTTTCCACATCCTTTGAGTCCCAATATACGCTGCAACTTATTGATGACTGCCGTCATCCCGAATCCTGCCGTAATGATAACATCATTGGGTCCTGCATTCACATGCTGCTTGATCAGCTTCATGGGCATAATGGTAACTCTTTGTCATCAGGGTCCCCGTTTCACTGGCTTCGGTATGGGTGTTGGCGACAAAGGGACCGAACTCCTCCGACAGCCTCTTCTCAATCGGTGCATACAACCTCCCGCTAGCGATCCAGTCCCCATATACGATCTTCTGTTCTCCGTAGGGGGACAGATACTTAGTATCCAGCCCGATGATGTTTTCGCGGAACGGGGCAAAGTATTTTTCAAGTTTACTCATCGTGCGGGATCGTATCAATATTAATTCCTGCTGGCAATCTTGGAAAGCAGGCGAAGGATCTCAATATATAACCATATCAGCGTAACCATCAGTCCGAATGCAGCATACCATTCCATATATTTCGGGGCAGATGAGGCAGCACCCTGCTCAATGAAATCAAAATCAAGCACCAGGTTCAGTGAGGCGATGATGACAATAACGACACTGATTCCGATTGATAAAGGGGAACTATCATGCAGGTAGCCAGTCGGTACCCCGAAAAGATTTAATAAAAACGAAACAAGATACAATACCATTACCCCTCCCGTAGCTGCAAATACGCCCAGCTTGAAATTCTCGGTCGGTTTGATGATCCGTGTCTTATAGGCAAACAGCAGTACAAATAGTATGGCAAAGGTCAGGGAAACAGCCTGTATGACGATTCCCGGGTACTGGGCTTCAAAAAAGGCAGATATGCCACCCAGGAAGAGGCCTTCCAGTATGGCATAAATGGGACCGGTAATGCCGGCCCATTGGCGTTTGAATACGGTAATAATGGCCACCACAAATCCCCCTATGCCACCCCCTATCATCCATGGCATGATGGCCCGGTATCCTACTTCCGGATTAGTCTGCATGGCCTCGAAGGCCATGTTCCAGGTATAATAAGCTCCTCCAAGTACCAGCAGGAGCATGATGGCGATCTTGTTCACTGTACCCTGCAGGGTCATCACCGAAGCCTCTTCTGCATGTGCAAATCTCGTAAATGTGTTTTTATTCAGGGCCGGGTTTCCTGTACGTGCGATATTCATCTTGTAACTGTTTTATAGGGCTTCAAAGATATATCCTTTTTCAATATTTTTCATAATTCTTGCTGTAGAGCATTGATCTCTGCGAAAATCCCTATTTTTATATGGATCATATCCCTGCAAACCGTGCACCTCAAAAATCCACTGTCCAGGCTTTTACATAGTGAGTTCTTCAGGAATGTTGTTACCCTGATGTCCGGGACTACCCTGGGACAAGCCATTTCTCTTGCCATTTATCTCATCCTTTCCCGCATATATACGCCAGACGATTTCGGGATATTTGCTCTGTATATGAGCATTCTGAGCATCACCAACATTACAGCGACAGCCAAGTACGAGCTTGCTGTCATGATGCCCAGGGAAGATCGCGAGGGACTGAACCTTATGGGCCTCTCTGCCATTATCTCCGTTTGTGTGAGCCTTTTCCTCTTCCTGCTGGTGTTTTTTTTTAACCCGACTTTCACCAGGCTGCTTGGCAATGAGCAGATCTCACCATGGCTTTACCTCATTCCCCTTTCCACCTTATTGAATGGGTTATACCAGGGACTGAATTACTGGTCTAACCGAAATAAGCGTTTTCGTACCATGACAGTGGCCAGCCTTGGACAGAGCCTCACCAATTCATCGGTAAAAGTTGGGGCTGGATTCCTGGTGGCCGGGCCATTTGGGTTGATTATTGGATCTGTATTAGGACAAATAACAGGGTTTGTGACCTTTTTACTAAATTTCCTAAACATGACCGTGAAAAGCTCCTTGCCGTCAACCAAAAAGAGATGGGGTCCCTTGCCAGGGAATACTACAGGTTTCCCAAATACAATATGCTGCATGGCATCATCAACAACTTTTCCGGGAAGCCTGCCGGTATTTATCCTGACCTCCTGGTTTTCATCTGCAGCTGCCGGTCTGTATGCTTTTGGATATACCATGATCTTCCGGCCCATGAGCATGGTCACCAATGCCTTCTCGCAGGTTTTTTCGCAAAGGGTGATCACCAAGGAGAATGAGGGACTGGAAATTATGCCCGATGTAAAGCGGCTGCTGGTCAAAATGTTCCAGTTTTCCTTCATTCCCTTCGGGATTGTTGCTATTTTTGCCCCCCAGATCTTTACGTTTGTTTTCGGTCCGGAATGGGAAACTGCAGGAACCTACACGCGTATCCTGACCCCATGGCTGTTTATGGTTTTTCTTTCTGCTCCATTCTCATTCCTGCCGGATCTGTTTAAAGTTCAGGGTAAAGGCTTTTTTAATAGACACTGTGAAGCTGTTTGTCAGGATCATTGCTATGGCAGCCGGTGTTTATTCTGGCGATATTTTGCGAACAGTGATTTATTTCAGTGCCGGTAGCATGTTGGTCACTGCTTTCCAACTGGCTTGGTTTTACAGCCTTGCAAGGAAAGCAGATTTGCTTAAAATATAAGAAAAGTGAGAAAGAGACATAGGTTCAGGAAAGCGATGAAGGCAACGGGACTGATACTTAGAAATCCGGTCCTGTTGAACAGGGTTTTAAGTGAACCTGATGTATGGAAGGAATATGTCATCAAGAATTATGACAGGGAAAAAGGATTGCCTGTCGTCCAGATGGACCAGGTATTTGACAGTGAGGTTTATGATGTGGGTCCCATTACCTTCCTTGATGGTGGGTCATTACCGACTGATCTGGCACTACTTAGGGGACTCGCTTCATTTTTCAAGGATTGCAAATATTTTGAGATCGGTACCTGGCGGGGAGAAAGCGTTGCCAATATGGCCAGGGTAGCCAAAGAATGTTATACCCTGAACCTGTCAGCTGAAGAGATGCGCAGGATGGGTGTCCGTAACAAATATATGTACATGATGGGATATTTTTCCAGGGCCCTGGACAATGTGGTCCACCTCTCAGGGAATTCCCTGGATTTTGATTTTGCCTCACTCAATAAAAAGTTTGATGTCATTTTTATTGATGGGGACCATCATTACGAACATGTGCGAAACGATACGGAAAAGGCTATCAGGTACCTGGCCCACGAGGATTCTGTAATTGTCTGGCATGATTATGCTTACCATCCCGAAGAGGTAAGATTCGAGGTGCTGGCTGGCATACTTGACGGAACGGATCCAGCGGTGCATGAAGATCTTTACCATGTTTCCCAGACCAAATGTGCGGTTTTGCTGAAGAAAGAGCTGAAAGGGAGATTCCTGGATCCTCCCGAGGAACCTGAAGAGTTTTATGAGGTTAAAATGAATAGAAAAACCATCCCTCCAAAAAGCTGAATGTTGCAAAAAGATCCTGGTCATACCTTCCTGGTATCCGCCTGACGGGGGACAATTCTTCCAGGATCATGCCGAGGCACTGGCCGAAGCCGGATTTGAGGTCGATGTTCTCGTCAATCGAATGATTGGCCTAACACAAGCTGAGGTACTCAGAGCGTTTATTCTTTAAGGCGGTTTCAGGTGAGTGATGTGAATGGTACCCGGGTAGTCCGTTCCTGCTATATTAAATGGCCCAAAAGTGAACTGCTGAATATCAGCGAAATGGTCCGAATTCAACGCTAAAACTTTTCCGGAAATACGTGCAGATGTTCGGCAAACCTGATCTCATCCTGGCCCATAGCTCCATATGGGCAGGTTATGCTGCATCACAAATATCTTCCGAAACCGGCATCCCATATATCATTACAGAACACAGGAGCCGGTTTACTGGAAGGACAGCAGAGGCTAAAGCTTGGTCAGTGATACCTACCGGCCATTTTTAAAGAGGCATTCGGAGGAGCAAGGAGGATCATCACTGTATCGGATGCCTTGCAGGCTTCCATTCGTCAGTTTACTATCGATGGAGCAGCATATCAGACCATCCCGAATATGGTCGACACGGGATATTTTACTCCTCCGGCCTCGCGGCAGCGGGATCCACTGGTGATCCTGTCCATAGGACGGCTGGAGCATGAAAAGGGGATGGACCTGGTTATCCAGGCTTTTGGCCGGATGTGCAATGAGATCCCGGGCGCAAGCCTTCGGATCGTAGGCAAAGGTCCCCTGGAACCCGAGTCTTAGGGAAATGGCGTCAAAAGTCAGCGTGCATGAAAGTATTCATTTCCTTGGAAAACTTTCACCTGAACAAATACTGGCTGAGCTCCAACAGGCTAAAATCCTGGCTGTGGCCAGCAGGTTTGAGGCCTTCGGGGTGGTGTTCATCGAAGCCATGTCAGCGGTCTTGCCGGTACTGGCTGCCCGAAGCGGCGGACCGGATACATTTGTTACTGAAATGGCGGGCAAACTGGTTAACAGTGACAGTGTTCCGGCGGTGTATGAGGGACTGAAACATATTTATGATGCATTATGATGAGTATGATCCTGCCGCGATCAGGGAATATGTGGTGGATCATTTCAGCAGGGAAGCGGTCATGCAAAAATACACCAGAACTGATCCAGGGAATCTGCGATGATAAGAGTTGAGCTGGCATATAACCATGGTTTTCCCTGGCATTCCAAAGACGGATGCCATGTAAAGGGATTTATACATACCCGTGAAAATCAATTTCTCAGCGGGGAGTCCCTCACGGAGTATTTCCTCCGGGCAAATATTATTCTGAGTTTTATCAGGCCTGGTAAGGAGGCTGATGGCATGTTTTCCGTTATCCTGGTGAGGGAGGAATAAGGCATTTTTGGCTTCGGACCGGATCAGGACATTCCCACTGTTTTATGCTGTATCGGGAAGAAAAGCATCCTCTCAGACTCGGTGGACAAGATACATGAAATCAAGGGGAAGCTGGAAACTCAACCAGGCCGCCGTCCATTGAATTCCAGGCAACAGGATTTGTGACCGGCAGGGAGACATTTCTCGGAGGATATTTTCCAGGTCCAGGCCGCGTGAAGCTGTACTCATTGAGCCAGATCAAGATCCAGCAGCGATTTATATGCAACCTACCAGACCAGCCAGGCTGACCATCATTCCTTCGATGACCTGCTGAAAAGGCATGGAAGGGATGAGCGGGAAAGTATTCAAAAGGCTGATAGGCTCACTTCAGGGACGGACTGCGGTAATTGCACTCAGCGGGGGATATGATTCAAGGTTCATTGCCGCCATGCTGAAACGTACAGGTTACCGGAAAGTTATCTGTTTTACCTACGGTAGGGAAGGGAATCCTGACATGATCGATATCAGAAATGGTGGCAGACAGCCTTGGATTTCAATGGATTCCGGTGGTTTACACCGAAAAGATGGTGGAAGGATACATGCAGGATGATGCCTTTTATGACTACGTTCGCTACACTTCGAACTGGGTCTCCATGTTTTTCATGCAGGAATACTTTGCCATCAGGTATTTAAAAGAACAGCAACTGATACCGGAGGATTCGGTTTTTATACCCGGACATTCCGCAGACTTTTTTGCCGGCAGCCAGTTCCTCAAGCATGGAATATCAGGACCGGGGATGAATCCCGAAGGAGATTGGCAAAAGGATCTGGGACATCAAATATAACCTGTGTAAACCGCAGCATGATACCAGGCAAGGTCATGATGGCCAGGATATGCAAAACCCTGATGGAAAAAAGATTTATTGAGGATGCCAGGTCATGGTCAGTCTATGAGGATTGGGATCTCAAGGAAAAGCTTTCCAAGTTCATCGTCAATTCCTGTAATATTTATGCATGGTTTGGGTATGAGTACAGACTGCCCTTCTATGATGTCGCCTTCCAGGAATTCTTCCGTGATGTTCCATACGAGTTCAAGCTCAACAAAAAACTCTATGATACTTTTTTGGTGATGGGCTTTTCAAGGAATATAACCTGAACCAGGAGCACTGAGATCCAGCCCGATGCAGGGATCCAGCGAATGGCAGAATGGAAGAGGAAACTGAAGAAACTGATACCTGATGCACTCCTGCCTTCTTCACCATCCAAACAGGACCCCATCTTTTATTATGAGATCACCAGGATCCTTCAGGAAGATCTTGCAAAAAAAGGCATCAGTATCAATATCCATGGCAAGAGTTACAACTCCCTCATCGTCCAGTGGTATATTGAATACCTGAAAGGATTACAGTATTAAAATATTTTTTAAATTTGCACCGCCAGAATGAACATGTAAGTTTGTGTCTCATTTGTGCGCACACCCACACTCACACCCACACCCATGCCTTCATGGTGGTTGTAGCTCAGTTGGTTAGAGCGCTGGATTGTGGTTCCAGAGGTCGCCGGTTCGACCCCGGTCTTCCACCCAAAAATTCGTCAACATCCTAGGATACAGGATATTCTGATAATAAGGAAACAAAGTTAAAGTCATACTCTTTACCCATCTTATCAATCAGTTTTCCTGCATTATTATAATCGGGATGTACCATGATTTCCACTTTTTTCCCCGGCCAGAATTCGGGTTTCTCACCAAATGTTTTAAAGAAAAAGATCTGATCTCCTAAATAATCAGAAAAATGCATTTTTTTGAATCGAGTATATTGGTTTATTAAATTTCTGTATCCGTTCATAAGTGGATTTTCCTTTATGAGATTAAATTGGATCCTCATAGATGGTATTTTGTATGCTTTGAGTAAGCTTGATAGTATTTGGAGTATTGGCCACATGCTATGAGTATGGTGATGAGTATCGAGGTGTGTAATTTCAATATGATTTTTTTTAATCTTTTCTATTTGAGCTGCCAACTCATTGAAGATTAAAATCTTATTCTCTCTGCTAAGGAAAAATAACTTCTTATACTTTATGGATTTGCTTAATGGTCCGGCAAATAAAAAATCCAGGCGCTTAATCTTTTCTGTAATTGGACTTCCTTCTGTCAATACCAGGTGTGTACCGATTTTCTCAGTCAATTTATTTGAATGGGCTAGTTCAACCGCTTCTTCAAAACCTGACATATTGGCCATGAGGGTAGTACTATTAATTTTTTCCTGTTGAAAAGCCTCAACAATGGCATGGTTTTTCGAAGAGTTATATCCAAAATCATCCCCATTGATTATAAAGAATTCTTCATTGATCATTTTCCAATACTATTTGATTAGTAATTATTATGAAGGGAGGAGCGAATAAAAAATACACTATAAATAATTGATAGGCAGACGCAAAAAGCATGCAGAATCTGATAACCATGCATGTGTGGATTTTTGTTTGAGATGGTTAAGCTCCATGTTTGGCGGAGGGGTGCGAATCCGGTGTGTCTGTTGTTGAATCTAATACCCAGCTCTCGTGGAATGTAATAAGCTTTGGAAATCCCTTGTTGATCTTGATCACGGATTTGAATTTTTCATTGTTGCTTTCAAATTCTGGAACCAATTGCATCATTTCCAATACTACTTGAATGTTGGTTTTATGATACAGATGTCTTATGAGATTGTTGATCTTAAAGGTTAGTAGCTTGTAATCCTCTTTTCTTCCTCGGGCAATCATTATTTTCGGGTGATGGGTCTGCTGGGTCATATCCTTGTCAGCAAGTAATTCTTCAGACAGTTTTTCTCCAGACCTCAGTCCGATGTATTCTATTTTAATATCTTCTCCTGGAATATATCCAGAAAGTTTGATCATTTGTTCGGCCAGTTCTTTGATCTTTACGGGCTTCCCCATGTCAAAAACAAATATTTCTCCTCCATGGCCCATAAAACCTGCTTCAAGAACCAACTGGCAGGCTTCGGGGATGGTCATGAAATAGCGAGTCACATCAGGATGTGTGACCGATACTGGCCCTCCCGCCTTTATTTGCCTCCTGAATAGCGGAATAACGGAACCATTTGATCCTAGAACATTACCAAACCTGGTGGTTACAAACTGTGTTTGTATTCCAGGTTTTTCTGATTGGGATTGTATATAAAGTTCACATATCCGTTTTGATGCACCCATGATATTGGTTGGGTTTACGGCTTTATCAGTAGAAATCATCACAAACTTATATACCTGGTATTTAATTGCCAGGTCTGCCAGTGTCTGTGTTCCTCTTACATTTACATGGATCGCTTCGTGGGGATCCATTTCCATAAGGGAAAGATGCTTATAGGCGGCAGCATGGAAAACAATATCGGGGTGGAATTCCCGAAATATATTTTCCATTTTTTCCCGGTTTGTTATATCTGCAAGAATAATCTGGTAGGATGAATAATTAATATTCTTTGTTAGTTCTTCATTCAGACAAAACATGGGGGTTTCTGCCTGGTCAATCAGCACGAGTTGTTTTGGATAGAACCTTGTTAGCTGACGTGTTATTTCAGATCCAATAGATCCGGCAGCTCCAGTAACCAGGACAGTTTTCCCTCTCAGTTCCTGTTCAAGCCGGGTCATGTCAAGTTTAATCGGATCCCTGCCAAGCAGGTCTTCAAGTTTTACTTTTTGCAGATGCTTGACCTGAAAGTCCCCATTCAACCAGTTTTTAACTTCTGGTGTTTCGAGCACTTCCATATTTTGGGCAAGTGCCAACTGAATGAGTTCACTTTTCCTTTTAGAGGAAATATCATTTACAGCAATAATCAGGACTTTTGGAGAATTCTTTTCTAAAAATTTTATGGAGCTTAGAATTTTGGGAGAATACACACTCATTCCCTTCATTGCTTTTCCTTGAAGCTTTCTATCATCGTCAATAAATCCTATTATCCTGTAGCCACTATTGCTATCAGTCTGAATGATCTGCTTAACTAATGCCCCCCTTGGACCTGCTCCGAAGATTATGGCATTTTTCTGTTCTCCGGATGAAATGGATGTGAACTCGAATGTCAGCTTTATAAAAACCCTTACAAGGATTAGGATCACGGATATAATGCCGTAATGAATCACCAGGATGGATAGTGGTACAATAAAAGTACCATTCAAGTTGATGTTCCTGCCTATAAGTGAAATGGAGATAAGTACGGCCAGTGAAAGGGTATTACAACCAACAACTTTGATTATATCCTCAATGGTTGTATGCCTGATCAATCCTGAGAAGGGTTTAAGAATAATGCTGAAAGAGCTATATACAAAGAAGGTTACGAGCGCATGTAATATCGCCTCCTTATGGTCAAAGGTTGACAGAACAAAATTGAATCGTAATAAATAGGCAAGAAAGAAAGTGATAAAAACTATCGCAGAATCATTGATAAATACAAGCCATCTCGGCACAGAATACTTTTCGAAAATGATCCTTGCATATTCGAGCAATTTCTCGAGTCTTAATGAAAATATCCCAACCACAATGAAAGTTATTTACCAGATGAATAAATCACTTCTAAAGTTAAGGTAACTTATTGATTTTCAGAAGTCTTCTAATTAATGTTTTTACGAAATAGCAGAATTGCTTGATGAATGACCAAATTATAAAGGTAAACGGCTTTAATCGACATTCGTAATGCTTCTAGCGGGACATGAACGACTAGAAAAAGGTGTTAAAATTGGCTTCACAGAGCTCCAAAACCTGGCATTTTACCGAGGATGAAATCAGTATTAATGAGATTTTCAAAAAAAATGATTTTGTATTGTTAAAAATCTTATCGAATTTTATTTCTATTGAGCATTCATTTTGTAAGGAATCATTGAGATAATAATTTTGACTATGGAAAACATTGCCATATATGGTTTTGGAGGATTTGGGAGAGAAGTAGCTTGCCTATTGAATCAGATTAATAAAATCTCTCCAGTGTGGAATCTTATTGGGTTCTTTGATGATGGCGTGGTGTCCGGTGCTTCGAACAAATATGGCAAGGTGCTAGGTGATATTGAGACCTTAAATAATTACAAAGAACCCTTAAATATAGTTATCGCTGTTGCTGAGATAAAATCAAGAAGGAAAATTGCAGAGCAAATCATTAATACAAATATCCGTTTCCCCAATATCATTGCTCCAGACATCACTTATTTTGATCAGCAGAGCTTAAAGATAGGCCAGGGGAATTTGATTATGTTCGATTGTATATTTACCTGTGATGTTGAACTTGGCGATTTTAATCTGCTTAATAATAGGGTTATTTTAGGTCATGATCTGCAGCTCGGAAACTATAATACCATTATGCCTTCAGTTAAAATTTTAGGAGATTGTAAGGTAGGCAATAACAATTTTTTCGGAGTCAATTCAGTTATTCTCCAAGGATTGGAAGTTGGTAATGAAACTAGAATTGGAGCAGGCAGTCTGGTGGTGAAAAACACCCAAAATGGATACCTTTATCTTGGTAATCCGGCGAGAAAAACACTGGGATTGTAAATTCAAATGGGAGCCAGTTGGCGAGTCCGACATTCATGTCGGTTTTCCAGGCAAAAGAAACTAAATTGATTGGAGGGTCAGGACAGGAGGTTTGAAGATGCTAATTTTTGATTCAGGAAATCCCATGCCAGGCATTGCTTAATCCTGCATTCCCCATAATTAGCTTAAGCACACGCCATGAAGTATTTGTAATTGTATAATCATCAGCAATTTGTTTGTACTTTCCTTTTTTGTGCTCATTGATCACGAGGTGTACAGAATCCATTACTATTATAGGTTCAAATCCTGTGAGGATTATGGTTCCTGCATCCTGAGCTTCAGGACGCTCCATAGATTGCCTCAGTGAAATGGCCGGGAAGGAGAGAATAGCAGATTCTTCACTGATGGTACCACTATCAGAGATGGTGCATATGGCATGCATTTGCAGATGCACATAATCTGTAAATCCAAAGGGTTTCAAAAAACTGATCTTGTTATTTGTTCTGTTATTCTTTCTTTCCTCAAGTCTCTTTCTTGTTCGGGGATGTGTTGAGACAATAACCGGCACATCATATTTTATAGAAAGCTGGTTCAGCACAACCATGATCTTTTCCAGGTTCTCAGGATTATCCACATTCTCCTCACGGTGGACACTAACGATAAAATAGGACTTCTCCTGCAGCTTCAGTTTCTTTAGGATAGATGAGCTTTCTATTTTTGGGAGATAATAATCCAGCACTTCTTTCATGGGTGATCCTGTAAGGTATATCCTACGATGTGTCAGACCTTCACTGATCAGATGCCTGCGGGCATGTTCAGTATATACCAGGTTAAAATCGGCTATGTGGTCAATCACCCGGCGGTTTATCTCTTCCGGTACATTGAAATCGAAACTCCGGTTCCCAGCCTCCATATGAAAAACCGGGATGCGCAGGCGTTTAGCAATATAAGCGGAAAGACAAGAATTGGTATCACCTAGTACCAGCATTGCGTCTGGTCGTTCCTTTCTTAAAACTTCACCCGATTTACGTATTATATCTCCGACGGATGCCTCCAGGGAAGAAGTGTCAATATTAAGGAAGAAATCAGGTTTTCGGAGTCCAAGATCATTAAAGAATATTTCATTTAGTTCATAATCATAATTCTGACCTGTATGGGCAATTAAATGGTTTACATTCTCATCCAGCAGAGCCATTACACGAGAAAGCCTAATTATTTCAGGTCGGGTACCTACTATCGTTAATACTTTTAGTTTGCTTTTCACCATACTGTTTTTAGTTTTCAGCTATTCCAAACAAATTTACACCTTTTCAAAATAGGTATCCGGATCCTCAGGATCATAGAACTCATTTATCCAGAACAGGGTGTAAAGATCCTCCTCTCCAACGTTTTTGATATTATGTGTATACCAGACAGGCATATCTACAAAAGATGGATTTTTGCCAGAAACCCGGTATTCAATCATTTTTTCAGTTCCTATCCTGCGCAATTGAATTACAGCTTCACCTTTCACGACTACAAATCGTTCAATTTTGCGCGTATGAAAATGGTTACCTCTTGTAATTCCGGGATGAGTAGTAGAAAATGAAAACTGGCCACCAATTTCCAAACGCATGGTTTCTACGAAACTTCCTCTATCATCGCTATGTTTGTTCAAAGCAACAGGATAGTGTGAAGCGATATCAATGTAGGAACGAAAGGTATTAAAAATATTATGTTCAAAATCACTTTTCAATTCTGGTATCACTCCTTTCTCCAGATAATCTGACTTAAATCCCTCAAGCAATGCCAGGATCTCAGAAACCCTGTTCTCGGATGTGTGAGGTACTTTATAGGCCAGATCCATTCTTTTTTCCAGGATGCTAGAACGAAATATCTCCGTCAGTTCATTGATGTATATGAGCTTCAGGTGTCCATCCACATCTATCTTTGGTTCCTCACCATTTGTAAGTTGATGGCTGAAAGTTGCAATAACCGAATTGTAGTATGGATTGCCAAATGGGCCGAAAACATTAGGAATAATCAGGCCGGTAAATGGTGTACCCACCATATCAGCCCACTCTGCAAGCATTCCTCTTCCTTCCAGTTTCGAGCGTCCATAGGGATTGTCTCGTTCTTCTTGCGTGGAACTGGAGAAAAGGATGTGTGGTTTAGAATCAGTAGCATCCAGAGCACGTATAAGTTGCTGCACTAGACCAAGGTTTGTATTATAAATCTCATCTGGCTGATTGTGACGGTTTAAGGCAGCCAGGTGTACCACCACATCGCAATTTTTAACCCAATTATTTAAGATGGATGGATCATGAAAGAATGAATCTTCGAAAGGAATAAGACTAAAAAGCTCAGGTTCAAGGTTGAGACGGTTAAACAAATGAGTACCCATGAATCCGGCTTGTCCTGTAATTCCTATATTTAACATATTTCCAGTTTTTATTTTTCCAGTTAAATATCCTTCCTGATAATATCCAGTTTCAACAGAAGTCTTTTCATACCTTCTTTATCGAGCCTGCTGGTATTATGGGAGTGGTATTCCTCAATCGCAGAAAACTTATCTGTTCCTTCCGAAAAAAATCTGTCGTAGTTCAGATCGCGTGTATCTGCCGGAATCCGGAAGTAATCACCCATATTGAGGGCCTTTACCATCTCTTCCCTGTTCACTAAAGTTTCATAAAGTTTTTCACCATGGCGAGTACCAATAGTTTGGATGGGAACTGTCGATTTATACAGCTCGGTAAGAGCTTCTGCGAGCGTCTTTATGGTTGCTGCAGGGGCTTTCTGTACAAAAATATCCCCATTCTGTCCATTTTCAAAAGCGTAAATAACCAGGTCAACAGCATCTTCCAGGGTCATCATGAAACGGGTCATTTCCGGATCGGTAATGGTGATTGGATTATTGTTTTTAATCTGTTCACGAAATAGTGGAATCACAGATCCCCTTGAGGCCATAACATTTCCATACCGTGTACCACAGAAGACAGTTCCTGAGTCATTGAGGTTCCGGGAGCGTGAAATCATCACTTTTTCCATCAATGCCTTGGAAAGGCCCATGGCATTGATGGGATAAACCGCTTTGTCAGTGCTGAGAACCAACAGGCGCTTCACCTTGTATTTTGCAGCAGAAACCATCACATTTTCAGCTCCAAGCACATTGGTCCGCACGGCTTCTACAGGGAAAAATTCGCAGGATGGAACCTGCTTCAGCGCTGCCGCGTGAAATATATAGTCAACACCCATTACAGCCTGATCAACAGCACGTATGTCACGCACATCGCCAATATAGAATTTTACTGTTGGATTTTTTAAACGGTTTCGCATGTCGTCCTGTTTCTTCTCATCACGGCTAAAGATGCGAATCTCCTTTAATCCATAATCCAAAAACCGATCCAGTACGGCATTTCCGAATGAACCGGTCCCACCGGTAATCAAAAGGATTTTGTCTTTAAATGCGTTCATATTTTGAAAATTGACATAATTTGTTTCAGTATTATTTGTTCAAGATATTGTTTAAAGCATTCAATACTCTATTGCGATCTTCGTCCGTCATATTTGTACCTGAAGGAAGACAGAGGCCTTCAGAAAAAAGCTTTTCTGAAGTTCCATTCACATATGCAGGGCAGGTTGAGAAAACAGGTTGCAAATGCATTGGTTTCCACAAGGGCCTTGCCTCAATGTTTTCTTTTGCCAATGCAGTTCGAATGTTTTCTCTGGTTTTTCCTGTCTTTATCGGATCAACCAGAATTGTGGTAAGCCAGCGATTTGAAAAATAAGATTTATCTGGTTCATCTATGAAGCTGATGCCTTCAAAATCTTGTAGGTTTTTCTTATAGAATAGAAAATTTTCTCTCCTTTGCTCTACCCGTTGATCAATAACCTCCAACTGTCCGCGGCCAATGCCGGCTAATACATTACTCATTCGATAATTATAGCCTATATGGCTGTGCTGGTAATGAGGGGCCTCATCCCTCGCCTGAGTAGCCAGGAAACGGGCTTTTGCTATAAAGGATCTTTCATTGGATAGCAGGGCTCCACCTCCAGAGCTGGTGATAATCTTATTCCCGTTGAAAGAAAGTACGGACAGCTTCCCAAATGAACCCGCTGGTTTTCCATCGTAATAGCTCCCAAGCGCTTCTGCAGCATCTTCAATTACCGGTATATCATATCTTTCTGCAATCTCCATGATCCTTTGCATGTTGGCCGGCATACCATAGAGATGAACCGGAATTATGGCTTTTGGTTTTTTGCCTTTGGTAAGGCGGTTCTTAATCGCAGCTTCAAGCAAATCAGGACTCATATTCCAGGTTTCCGGCTCACTGTCTATCAGAATTGGTGTAGCCCCTTGGTAAACGATGGGGTTCACAGTTGCTGAGAAAGTAAATGCAGAAGCCAATACTTCGTCACCCTTTTCTACTCCCAACATGATGAGTGCCAGGTGAATTGCTGCTGTGCCTGAGCTTAGTGCAACTGCCTGTTCAACACCGCAATACCTGGCAAGGGAATTTTCAAAGGCATCAACGTTCGGGCCAAGCGGTGCTATCCAATTGGTAGAGAAAGCTTCCTTTACATAATCCAATTCTGTGCCACCCATATGGGGTGATGAGAGCCAAATCCGCTTATTCATTTTTGTTATTGTTTATCTGCTTTTTTAAACTTTCCAGGGCCCCTCGTCTTGTATCACTCCTTTTGACCTGAAAACATTTAAAAATGTCATTACCAATATTTTTAAATCGAGCATGAAGGAGATATTCCTGACATACCAAACGTCAAGCTCAAATCTTTGAGTAAACGAAATTGATTGTCTTCCATTTACCTGTGCCCATCCAGTAATTCCGGGTTTTACCAGGTGGCGTTGTGCTTGTTCCTCATTGTAGTGGGGTAAGTATTGCATTAGCAAAGGGCGTGGACCCACCAGGCTGATGTCCCCTTTAAGTATGTTAAGCAGTTGGGGTATTTCATCAAGAGATGTTTTACGTAAGATAAGCCCTACTTTGGTAAGTCGTTTAGAATCAGGGAGTAACTTGCCTTCTTTGTCCCGCTTATCATTCATGGTTTTGAATTTGATAATTTGAAACGGCTTGCCATGTTTACCAGGGCGGGTTTGCATGAAAAATGGAGAACCATGGTTTACAAATACCAGCATCACAAAAATAATAATAAACAAAGGAGATAACACCAGGAATAAAGAAGCTGCAAATGTGAAGTCCAAAACTAGTTTAAAAAATCTTCGGTAAATCATTGAAGTGATTATTAGAATCCATTGATATTTGAATATATCTTAAATCTGGAAATATATGTATCAGTAGTAATTATCTTATTTTGTATCTAAATCAAATTGACATAAAAATGTTTCATTCCCAGTAAGTGCTATGGTTTCTTCCCAGGTATTGTAGGAGACTTTAATGCGTGTGGTTTTATTTCGGGAAACATAAGGATTTTGTGCTGCTATTAAAATCTTATCCTTATTAACTACGCCTCTCCATATCGGTGATTTATTTATAAAAGAATGATAGGCCGGCTCTGGTTTTACATAGCATTGATTACCATCAAACATATCTGAATATTTCGATAAGCGAAATAATCCGTATATAAAGTATTCATATGTATCATAAGATAAAGGTATCCAGGGGTATAATCCCATGGCTCCAGCCATAAAGGGGAATATTGCCGTGGCTTCTGCCATCCAGGGTTCAATTGCTTCTGCATCTGAACTGCTGGAGTGATAATTGAGCCAACAGTAGACCAGTTGATCCTTTGGACTCCAATTTTGATTCACTTCAAGCATAAAAAGGTTATATGCAAGATATTTTCGTCCCTCGCGGTTTGTGTTTACATTATAAAAATTATAAATGGACGGTCCGAGTGCATCGTGTTTACGATAAAAATTGCTATTCATGAATCCACTTGAATCATTCATTAAATAATCAACCAATGTGCTATCGGTTGTCCATTCGTTCCAATCACGTTTAGGGATGTCCCACCAGGTTCTTCTTATAGGCAGCTCATCATATGAGCTTTTTATAACATCTTCATGTAAAACATCGTGCATAAGCTGCAAGGACTCACCGTAAAGTTCTGTCATGGCTAGCTTATATTCGGCAACAAAGGCTTTAAGGGAAAGGTTTTGATAATACTTTGGTACCAATGAGTCATTTTTAATGCTTAATATTTCTGCATCGCTTTGCAATGCCCACTCCAGATCAGCTATTACGATATCCAGCTTTTTTCCTTTTGGAGGTATGTATTTGTACCAATTGTTTCTGATAGCGGCAAGTCTTTGATGCCATTTTATGCGATAACCTTGTATATTATTCCCCCATGGACTTTTAATCAATCTCCAGGGTTGTTTTGTATTAAGTGCCCATCCATCTGCATCCGCAACGCCTGTCCATGTATATGCTCTTTGACCTGGAAATAAAGTGTCTTTGTAAGCCAAATCGGAAGTAGCAATATGAGAAAATCCTTTTTTCAAAGGATGCAACAAACTATCGGAAGGTGCATTACCATGGTAAATAACAATAAAGGGAAGTGTAAAGTCAGGAAACTGCTGCCAGTTTATTTCTCTTCCCATCGTATCGACGACGAATACATAGGGATTACAATCGTTTTGAAAAGTTGGTGCCTCTGTTTTCCCTCCCAGTATTACTAGAAATACAAGAATCAGACTAAGTATGGCGAATCTATACATTTATCTTTATTATCAACTCCTTAGACAAGATAAGATCAAGTAAAATGATTAATTATTATATCATAAGAATTAGAAACAGTATAATTTTGGATCAAATAATCGTACCCATTTTGTCCCATTTTCCTACATAAAGCCGGAGATTGGGTTAGTCTGGTAATATTGTTATTAAAGGAATGATGGTCCTCAGCTTCAGACCAAAATCCAAATTGATTTTCTTCTAAAATATTTCCAAGATCAGTATTTCTGTCTGTCGCTGCAATTACCGGAAGTTTGTATTCCAGGTAAGATAGTAATCGGGAAGGGAAATTTGGGATTGTGAAAGACCTGTCAAGAAAAATCATCCCTACATCACTGGATTGCACAAGTAAATCATATTCTTGCTTTGATAATTCTGAAATGAGTAAAGCATTTTCGGGTTGATTCAATTGAAACCAGGTATCTATTTTGGCATATTCAGTTCCTGATCCTACGATAATGAAGAATACTCCCTTATTCTGCATTTGGGAGACCAATACATCAATCAAGAATCCAATGCCCTGAGGTTTCCCAAGATTTCCACCATAAATGAATACCGTTGAAGGTTCGGGAATCAGATATTTCTTTCGAATTAATACCCTTTGGTCCGGTGTAAATGAAGAATCAGATGGATCAATGCTGTTGGGATTAACTTCAACTATTTCCGGATTTATTTCCGGATTGTGTTTACAGACATACCTGAAATTGGCCGGAGACATGCATCCGATATAATCTGAAACAGCATAAAGCTCTTTTTCTTTTCTCCTGAAATACCTGTGTATTAAACTTCCTGAACTTAGGAGTCCCATATCCACTGCATTTTGAGGAAATATATCCTTTAGTAAAAGATAGGATTTAGCTCCATCCTTTTGTTTAATATACTTCACAACCTTTGTAAAGGTAATGGGAGGAGTAGAATACAAGACCAGGTCAAAGTGAATTTCCGGAAGATGCTTTTTAATACTCCGATGAAATTGTTTTTCAATTAATATCGTTGATAATCCCTTTTCTAATATATTGGTTTTCTGAATATTGAGGGTTTTAATCCTGAGAATGGTAACATTGTTATTCTTTATTATGCTTGTTTTCTCTTTGTAACGTCGTTCTGTTGGTGTTGCAATAAACAATTCGTGCCCTTCTTCAGAAAACTTGCGCATCAGATCTGTATAGATCCCTCTTGCGGAGATTTCACTTATGCGGGCGATGGTTAAAAATAGGATCTTCATTCAGTATTAATAATTTGCTTTACAGAAACACTACAAAAGTTATAAATTATTCCGCAATTGCTCTTTTTGCGATTTCATAATATGAGAATTCGGGTACCCCTTTATCCATTGCGACTTGTCTCATATTCAGGAGTAAATCATTATCTTGATACAACAATAAGATTTTCTCCCTGATCTCTTTAATATCAGCAGCATTAATAAATAAGCAATTCCCATTAAGATCAACATGTTGTATACCATCCCATTTTTTAAATACACATGGCAGTCCTACTCCAGTTGCTTGTTCCCACAATACTGAATGTGTTCCAGGGAAGAATCCTAAATCAGCCGCAAAGAAATAATCATATACTTTTTCTGATGGAACCCAACCAATGAACCGTATACTTGATGAGCTTTTCAATATATCAATCTCAGGCTTCATTTGTTGATTTGGTTCACCAAAGACAATCAGCTTAATATCCTCTTTTTGTAGCTCATTTACTGCTTTCATTAAGACATGAATGTTTTTAAGATGGTCTATTTTACCACCTGTAACAAGAACAAAATCATTATCTTTTATACTAAGTGTTCTTCTGATTGATTTGCGAATTTCATCCTTCTTAGCTAAATCAACTACACTATCATCTGTACCCAAAACTAATAGTTCTATCTTTTCAGGTGAAATCCCGTATACCTTTCTAAGAAACTCCATTCTTATCGGCAGCGTTCCGTAAAATTTACTGGTATATGGATTTATTTTATTTGCACACCATTTGTAAATGATTCCATGAAGAATATTTCTGGATAACCAATTTCTTGCACTATTAATGAAATCCGAATGGATATCGACATAAATTCTGACATTCAGGTGATTCTTCGCATATGATGCAAACTCCTTTATGCTGATAAACTGGCAGCCATGAAGGAATATAATATCAGGTTTGAATTTTTCGAGTACTTTCGATACACCATTGTATATTCTAAGTTTCCTCGCAAACAAATGGGGCATCAATTTGGTATAGGGTATTCTTGAAATAGGTAAACCATCCTTCGTATAATATGAGCTTGGCTTCAGATAGCCAAGCATAGCATGGTCCACGTAGGTTTCTGTTGACGCTAAAATAGCAACTTCGTGGCCTTGAGATCTATGCATCCGAGGCAGAATATTTTGCTGGTATCCATAGTTATCGATATAAAAGTCTGCTAAACAACAATGTAGTATTCTCATATTTCAAAAGGCTCAGCGGTAAGGGTAATAATCCTAAAGAAGCTCATTCATTCTGCAGCACATCGTACTTATTATTGAAATGACTAATCCCATCTCTAATAAGACAATCATTTCATTTATTAATATATTTTGATCTGATTTTTGATAAACCAAAAAGAGAACCTATGAATATCCCAAATCTAGGATCCTGCAAATATGATGAAGAACCCATTAATGGGAGAATACCATAACAAAAGAACAATAAAAGTAATTTCCTGTTTTCGATGTTGGAATTGAGAAAAATACGAATGGTGGCAATTGAGATTACCAGGATTATTCCGGCTCCAAAAATAAATCCAAAATTGTGAAATATTTCCAGTATGATATTATGGGCATAAAAACCATCCAGAACAACCCTGTCTCCAAATATACCATGTCCCCAAATGGGACTATCCATGATACCCTTCCAAGTAGTATCATAAATCCAGGACCTGCCTGTCAGATCTGTAAGATTTCCTTGTTGGAACATTTCCATTGTTCTGGATGATATACCGGTCCTGGATGAAAATGCTATAAGTATCGTAAGAAAACTACCGAATAATATGACCATTGGAACGGCAGTTGTCATGATAAGACGTCTGCTTTTTGTATCAACAAACAATAATAATAAAGCGTAAACAAATCCTGTGACAAGGGCCCCTCTGGATCCTAATAATAACATCATAGTGCAAACTAATATAAATAGGAACATAAATATTAGCTTTCTTTGACTCACAAAGACCAAGGCAGGCAGTAACAAATAATACGAAAAAGTCATGGAATATCTCATATATGAGATTGTCCCAATCCATAAGAAATAACAATAAAACACTCCCAAGGCAAAGATTAAATAAGACAATAGGAGCATTATTCTTTTTAAAATATCAAAATCTCTGATGGAAGCTATAGAAAGAAAACAAGGAATGTTAATGGCTAATAAATAAAATGCTCCAGATTCACTAAATACCTCAGAGATAAAATATTGCTCATTATCAGGGAAAAAGATAAAGGTCGATAGGATTATGAATAAAAAAAGTACGTAGGTACCAACAGACAATAGCAGGCTCCGTCTGAAGATATAATACATAGCCAGGATCATTGGTATGGCTGCGAGTAGAATACCGGTCAGTCTGAAAGATTCGTGCTCAATAATTTGCGCCGCCACCAATAACTCTTTGAGCATTAAAACCGCAATCTGCAGAAATGCTGCAAATGATAATACAATGTCTCCTATATTTTTCCTATACATCTGTTGTTTATCCTTTTGAATACTTATATGAAAGGAAAATATTTAATAAATAAGCACTACCACGGCCAATGGTGAAACAAAGCAGACAAATCTTAACATCTTGAAATATTATACATCCCACTAACAAAGATATCAGAGTAGTAATAGTATAATAAATTTCCAGGTAGAGTGCCATTTTTGTTTTTTCCACAATGATAAGTACACCCCATAAAGAAGTACTTACAAAATTTATGGTAATCATTGGAAGCAATATTTGTGAGTACTCCCCTGCTATGCGCCATTGTTCACCTAAAACAATGGCAAAAATAGTAGGCAATGCAAAAAACAAAACAACTGAGGCAATAACTCCCCAAAACGTCAATATTCTAAAAAGCCGCACAAAAATTTTATCACAACTACCAGTTTTTATATATTCTTCATTTGCACGTTGCCTGAAGGTATCTCTGATGGCCACACTTATAACACTGATAGGTACAAAAAGTACGTTCATGGTCATTGAATAATAACCCACCTCGATACTATTAAAATAAATACCAATAATAAAAACTGGAAGAGAGAAACCGATAACATTTATTAACTCTGCAGGCAAGATGAACTTTGGAAACTCCACAAATCGTTTTGCTAAAAGCACCATTTGTGAAGAGGATATTTCAAATAAATCTGTCTTATCCTTACGAAGAGCCCGAATCACCACTACAACAGCTGAGATTATCCTACCTGTTATATCACCCACTATTAATCCGCTACTTATAAAATTTACAAAGCCGAATAAAACCTTGTTTATGGTAATGGCAGCTGAGTTTATTATTTTGTTCCACGACAGGCTTACAAAGTATTTATTGCGGACACACCATTCGTTATAACAGTTTAAGATAATAATGGCATAAGCACCTATGGGACAGATAAATAACCACTTTTTTAAATTCGGTTCGTTAAACCATTCAGCAAATTGGGATTGTAGAAGTTGTAATGCAATAAATGAAATTATCAAAATTGAGAAACTCAATAAAAGCACCAAACCTACAATGTTAGCTGCATCTTTTTTCGAATCGGCGATAAGAATGGTACTTTCATATTTGCCGGTTGATAATACTACCAATATTGAAATAATTGAGGTAAGCGTTGCCAGCAAACCAAATTCGGCTGGCGTATAAATTCTACCCAAAATCGGGTAGAAAAGCATGGGAAAAACCTGTGCAATACCAGTTCCAATGGTAAGTGTAAGGGCATTTTTTGCGAATTCACCTTTTATTGGGATCCTATTTCGTATTGATATCACTTATGAATTTCTTTCCAATAATTTACAATACACATCCCCCCCTTTTTCCGTAAATACGAAACAGATTTTGTTCTCTCAAAAGGATTGATTATGTCTGGAGCACTCAAAGGTTGAGGAAAGCGATTCAAGATAAAGTTTCAGAAGGTTCACGTTTGTTGTTAATCTTCGGTTCTTTCAATTTTTGAAGCCAGGAACTTAGAAATTTACCGTTCTTTTTAGTCTCCGTGAAATATTTGTTATCATATCTATACCTCCCATAATATCTGCTACTAATTTTACCATATTGGACATCGTTTAGAAGAAGACTGATGCCCTTTAATCCATTGGCTTCCATATCGGAGATAGTATGTCCCAGCAAGGGTGCAATTGTTTTGCCATAACGAACCAGAATAATCGTCACATCAGCAAGCGCAGCCAAGGATATGCTGTCGGAAACGGTTCCTATCGGCGCACTGTCAAGGATAATATAATCATATTTTTGCTTGAGTTTGTTTAGTAAGGTTTTGGTAACCGGAGAGGCAATGAGTTCTGCTGGATTTGGAGGTATTGGTCCGGTAGGCAGGATATCAAGATGAGAAGATTGTTCAATTATCTCCAGCTCTCCATCGAGATACCAGGTTGATAGCCCCTTCTCATCCGCAATCCTGATATCACTAAAGACCACAGGTCTCCGCAGGTCGAAACCTACAAGTAAAGTCTTTTTGCCCATCATGCTGTATATTGTTGCAAGATTTATGGCAGAAAATGATTTACCCTCTCCTGGCATTGAGGAAGTAATCAGAATTACAGGCGATTTTATGCCCTGAGTAAAGAATTGGATCTTTGCCCTTAAGGCCCGGAATGATTCGGCTAAAGGAGAAAAGGGTTCATCAATTACGGCTTTTTCTGTTCTGTTCTTGCTGTGTGGGATCCATCCGGCAATGGGAAGATTGGTTATCTTCTTTAAATCAACTTCATTCTTAATTTCGTTTTGCAGAGCTTGAGAAATGATTATTACGAGAAAAGTAATCCCAATCCCTAAGAGGATTGCCATTAAATATATAACTGTAACTTTCGGGGAAACTGGCTTAACATCAGGTCTCGCATCATCAATAACCACATTATCAGGAGTATTTGATGCCTTTTGAATCTGTGCCTCCGCCTTCTTTTGCAGCAGGAATGTGTATAATACATCATTCAACTTGTATTCTCTTTCAATGCCCAGAAGCTCCCTCTCGGTCCTGGGCAGTGCAGCAGCCCTACTATTGACAGAGCGTATCTGTTGTGAGTTTTCATTTAATGCCAGTTCATTGGCATGCCTGACACCTTCGAGAGTCTCAATCAATGCATGACGGGTATTGTGTAGCTGTTGTGCGATCTGGCTTTGCATAGGATTCCTATCACCCAGGCCTTTACTGAAATATTGACTCTGAAGATCAGACAGTTCAATAACCAGTCTGGTAAGTCCAGGATCCGTTATCCCAATAGTTGCTGGTGATACCGGTAACTCCCCAACCACATCTTTCGAAAGATATCCGGCAAGATATTCATAGTAGTTTGATTCTAAGACAAGGTTTGCCCTTTCATTCTCAAGATTCATAGCCTGAGTGATTATTTGCTCACCCTGTGCTGAGATATCCATTACCATATTTCTCGACCGGAATTGCTGAAGCCTATCTTCGGTAATTGAGAGGGAATCAGTAATGCCAATAAGCTGATCATTTATAAATTTTATTTTACGTTCTGCCTCCTGGTTCTTTCGTTCAATGTTATTGTAGATGAAATTATGTACAAGATTGGAAAGAAAAACCATATCCTTCTGTTTATTCGTTCCTTCAAGGGTAACATTGATAATTGTACTTTCCCTGGAGATGGGCTGGGCTCTCAGTCTTTCACGGAAGCTCTCAACAAGCTTCTCACGGCTGTTATGAACAAAATAAACGGGCCTGTTACCTCTCCTACCCGTAAAACCATTGGAAGTCTTATTAATAAGCATGTTAATTCCCTCAACATCAATAATTTCTCCAAAATCTGCGTGTATTTTTAGATTGAAAGTATCATTAGATTTTGCAGTCAGTTTGTATGTTGATTCATCCTCGATTTTAAGTTTAAATTCTATATCCATCGGGATCTTTCCATCAATATCAGTATATACCAGTACCGGGCTTTCCGGGTATAATGCAACGTCCTTTAGAATTCCATGGTGATAAACACTCAATATCAAACGGGAGATCATCCAGGGTCTGGTCAATAAGTGACCATGAAGTTAAAATGTGGAGCTGGTTGTCAAGGTTCTGCATTCCAGGTCTAACTCCAAACCCCTCTAATAGCTGATCTGCTGCGATTGGTGAGACCATCTCAGTCTCTTCCTCAATCAGGACCTTAGCTGATACCTGCCATATAGGAGGAGTAAACCTGATATACAGCCATGCTGCCATAAGCATCATGATTATGACGATTAGAAACCGGTACCAGTTTGAAAGCATTAGGTAAAACAGCTTTACATAGTCTACACCTTCTTGAATATGGCTGGAGCCTTGGCTTCTTGATTTGTCGGAGGGGGGGTCGATATTCATTATAATTTATATATTATTGAAAAATACTATATATTAAAACTAAAGTTGTTAGAGAACCGATAAGGAAGGTATAGGGGAATTCATTCAATCGGAAAAACCTGCCTTTTATCGGTTTGGCGTATATAACATCATTTGGCATAACATAAAAGAATTCCGATGATAAAATTGATCTATCTGTTAGGGAGAACTCCTTTACTACAGTCTCTCCATAGGTTTGGCGGATAATCTGTATCTTCTGCCTGTCACTGAAATCATTCAGGTCACTTCCCATGGCAAGTGCCTGGAATATATTCAGACGGTCCTTGTATATCAGGTACCTTCCAGGAAGCTCAATTTCACCTACCAGGCTGATATAATTGTTTATGAGCTTAACTGAAATAGCAGCATCAGAGATAAATGGCCTTAGCGCGTCTTCAACATCGACAGTGATTTGATTGAGGGTTTTTCCTGCCACATGAATTCTACCTGCATAGGGCATTAATATGCTGCCGCTACTATCAACAGAATAACTTACCAAATCAGCGGTCTGTTCCGTAACCGTAACGCCGTATCCTGTTGTCGGAAGGGTGTTGAACATTTCAGAAAAGCTGGGATCAGGTGTCACAATCCTTATGAAAAGATTATCGGAGATTTGAACTCTATAAACGGCCGGGGTAACAGATGCTACGGTATCGGGGGGGTGGAGATCACCAGCATACTGTAGATAGGTAAGATCTTTATTGGTTACACAGGAAGTAACGATGGTAGCTACAAGAAGGACTATAACTTTTATCAGTTTTTTATTCATTATTTGAATGTGTAGGAATGAGACAACGGTATTGGATTATTGTTAAAAAGCATTAAAATGATTTTGACTGACTTTGCAACCTAATATACATTTTCTAGATGTTTTTGCCTAATGAACTCTCTAGGATTTAACTCCATATTTCTTAATGCTACCGCTTCGTCAGTCCCACAGTAGTATTCACTAACTACATTGCTAACTTTCATACTACTAGCATGTTCAGTAATGTGTTCATGCAACATTGTCTTTCAACAGTCTAAGTATCTTGGGTTATACACCAGTTCAACAAAAAGATTGAGAGAACGAACACTACCAATAGATCATCGCCAAACTGCAAAATGGTTTGTTTGGGCAATATGGACCGTTAAGTTAAGAACATTATATGTTATTAAACAGTGGATTTACACTAATGTACCATTTTACCTGATTAATGATAGCTTCGACGAAAGGAAGCGGACAGCACTGTTGTAGATGTGTCCGGTTTTTGGGGTGAGGTCAACTCTTCTTCTGATGTATGACAGTTCCCATCGCCTGATCTACATGGTGATACCAAAACATTGGCTGAGTAAGAAAGACAAAGAAATAAATGCTTACCATGAGAAAGGAAACATGCTCAACCAAAAATATCACTGCTATAAATTGATAATTTGGTATAGAAATAGATCTTAGTTACTTAAGTAGGATAATATTGAAAAAATATTGATATTCATGGAAAAAATATGAAGCATAATTTATTACTGTTTTGTAAGTCTATATTAGTAATCATCCTCATTTTATTTGGTTTAAATACAGCAGTTTCGGGACAGGCAACTATGGGAATATTTGAGCGAAACGGGGATATTGGGGAGTGCAACCTTCAAGGGAGCCTGGAATATCGCCCTGATGACCAGGTTTACTTTATGGCAGGTTCCGGTGAGAACATGTGGTTTGAAAAGGACCAATTTCATTTTGCGTGGACAAGATTATCTGGAGATTTTATCATAAGAGCCCATGTTGAATTCATCGGTGAGGGTCTTAATGCCCACCGTAAGATGGGGTTAATGATAAGGAGCAGCCTGGAAACAGATGCTACACACATAAATGGGGTTGTGCATGGTGACGGTCTAACATCAATCCAATACAGAAAAGAGCAGGGTGGCATGACCGGAGAACATAAATCCGGGGCTTATGCCCCAGATATACTCCAGCTCGAACGTCGAGGGGAGCAGTATATTTTATCCACCGCTAAAGCTGGAGAACCTTTTAATACGATTGTCGTTGAGGACATAGATCTGGAAAATGAAGTCTTTGTAGGATTGTTTATCTGTTCACATGATAATACTGTGTTGGAGAAAGCTAAATTTTCCAATGTAAGGATCATCATTCCTGCATGGGAGGGTTTGGTTCCATATCAAGACTACCTGGGGAGCAAGCTGGAGATCCTTGATGTAGAGACAGGGATCCGGAAAGTGATCCACCAGTCACCCCTGTCACTCCAGGCCCCTAACTGGTCCACCAATGGGAAGTACCTGATCTATAATAGCGAGGGACTCCTATACCGTTTCGATTTGAAATCCGGGAATCCGGAAGTCATCCCTTCCGGTTTTGCCACCAGTAACAATAATGACCATGTCATATCTTTCGACGGTAAGAAGCTGGGGATAAGCCATCATGCAGAAGAAGCAGATGGGCGGTCCATCATTTATACCATGCCCATTAAGGGAGGTAAGCCGGAAAAGATTACTGACGAGGGACCATCCTATCTGCATGGCTGGTCACCGGATGGAGAATACCTTACCTATACGGCACAGAGAAATGGACAGTATGATATATACAAGATCTCAGTAAATGAGAAGGAGGAGATAAAGCTGACAGATACACCCGGACTGGATGACGGATCGGAGTATTCACCGGATGGAAAGTACATCTATTTTAATTCGGACCGGACCGGAAACATGAAGATCTGGAGGATGTTTCCGGATGGAAGCAAGCAGGAACAGATTACCTTTGGAGAATTCAATGATTGGTTTCCGCATATATCTCCCGATGGAAAGTGGATGGTATTTCTGTCATTTCAGAAGGAGGTCAAATCGGATGACCATCCATTCTACAAGCATGTATATTTAAGGAAGATGCCTGTTTCAGGGGGCAAACCTGAGGTTATTGCTTATGTTTACGGGGGACAGGGAACCATCAATGTGCCCAGCTGGTCACCGGACAGTAAAAGGATTGCTTTCATTAGCAATTCCCAGATCAAGGGTATTTTTGACAAGGAAAACCTGGTTGCCTGGTGTATTGTTCCTTTCGATGCAGAGGGAAGGTCCCCGAAAGAACGTGCAGACATGCTGGATGAACTTGGTATTTCGCGGCTCGCCTACGATTACCGGGATGAACACCTTCCTTTCTTCGAAGAGGAGATCGGCGTTCTTGAAGCACACGGGATCAAACTAAGTTCAGTATGGTTCTGGGTACAGGGCGGGAGTGATGGCTTATTTAACAAGGCGAATGAATTCATCCTTGAATCCCTTAAAAAGACGGGCACCCGCACTGAATTGTGGGTCAGTTTCCCCGAAAACTATTTTGAAAGGAATACAGATGAAGAAAGTCTTCAAAAAGCCATTGATGCCGTCCGGGTAGTCCTTCAAAGAGCTGAAGAAATTGGTTGTACCCTGGCATTGTATAACCATGGAGGATGGTTTGGAGAACCCGATAACCTGATACGGATCATTGACGCCATTGGTTCCGATAAAATAAGGATCGTCTACAATTTTCACCACGGGCACCATCGCATTGATCATTTCAAGGAAGATTTTGCCCGGATGATGCCCTATCTCTCAACCATAAATATCAATGGAATGCGGAAGGAAGGGCCCAAGATCATTACCCTTGGTGAGGGTGACCAGGAAATGGATATGCTGAGGGTTATTAAGGAATCAGGTTACAATGGTCCAATTGGGATCCTCGGACATACAGAAGGTGAAGATATACAGGTGGTCCTCAAGCGCAACCTCGAAGGATTAGAGCATTTGAAAGAATTACTCTAAGGACAAGCAATTGGACCTGTCATGCATCAAGAATTGAGGGTCTTTTAATAAGTTCCATGCATGCCCTGCCATTGTGGTATGGGCATTTCCAGAATCCGGCTTTTTCATCAGTTGGGTAGGGAAGACCTTCCTTGTTCACCTTCAGAAACCATCTCCCTCCTTATGGTCTTTGTCAAGCCATGTAATATTTTGCCTGCCGATATCAATGGAGATCATCAATGGGATTCCAGTTCCTTCCTTGATTTAATAAAGTCCCCGCAAACATCGTTGATGTCAGACCGAAATTTTTCCCCCTTCCTTCCCATGCCATATGCCAATGCATCCTGGTGTCCAACCAGAACAAAATCGTCCGAGAGCATGGCTAAATTCCGGAAAAGAATCACTGCCAGAGGATCCGCTTGAGGGTCACTCAGAAAGTATTCAGTCTCATTATCTGCAATGCCTATCCCGAACACATTTTAAAAATATTCTCGTATATTTCAATACTGACATTCAACTTAGCGCTATATGAAAACTTATTTAATCCCGGATCAGCAATTTTCCCGCTCTATTATTGTTGCCATTTTGTTTTTGGTATTATCTGGTGGTATTTCCCATGCACAACTGAAACTGCCGGTAACACATCTTCATTTTAATGATGATTCCAGCAAACTTCAATTTGCCATTATCTCAGATCTATGGGGAGGTTATCGGTCCGGTGTATTTGAAGAGGCGGTTGAAAAGCTGGAATTACTGCAACCACAATTCGTGATGTCGGTTGGGGATTTGATTGACGGCAAAGTATACGATTCCAAAGTACTTGATGAACAGTGGAATGAATTTAACGTCCAGGTAAATTCCCTTTCCATGCCATTTTTCTATGTTCCCGGGAATCATGATATTTCTAATCCCTGGATGGAAAAGGAGTGGAAAAGTAGATTGGGCAGGTCCTATTATTATTTTACTAATAATAATGTCCTTTTCCTTTGCATTAATACTCAGGATGGAGGTTCTTCAAGTATAAGTCCTGAACAGATAGCCTATTTTAAGCAGGCCATTGGTGATAATCCTGAGGTCAGGTGGACATTTGTATTTATGCACCGGCCTGTTTGGCGTGGTGAGGATGGTAATCAGGAGGGTTACGAAAAAATACAGGCCGAGTTGGCAGGGAGAAATTATACCTTGTTTTCAGGCCATAGCCATACTTATTTAAAGAATATTAAGGATGGAAATAATCATTATTCCCTGAGTACCACTGGTGGAGGTAGTGACTTGCAGGGCGAGAAATTTGGAAAGTTCGACCATATCACCTGGGTAACTTTAAATACTGGAGAGCAACCGAAGATCATAAATCTTAAACTGGATGGACTGGTCAGGGATGATATCACAAATGAAGATAACTATCCCTATGCTAATACACTGCTAGCGCAGGATTTGAGTTTCAGCAAAGCAGGCCATACTTTTTACCCGGAGCTACCCAACCCGGTTGCAACCAATACCGGGGAATGGTCCAACATCGCCAAAGCAGTCAATGTTAGTTTCGCCAGTGATAATGTGCGATACCCCAAGGAGAAAGTCCCCCTGGCTTCAATTCAAAACCTGTGGGAGGAAACAGCGTGGAAAGGGGAGAAGGTTCACACACAAATACTTGTATGGACGAAGGAGGATATTAATGAACTCAGTTTCCAGGTAAAAAACCTAAGCGGTAAAAACGGGAGTATTATCCCTGATACAAACATAAAGGCCGCTTTTGTACGCTATACAATGGCTGATGATTTTGGAGGTGGTTGTGCAGACAGAGACCTTTCGGTTGATGATTCTTCACTGGTTGCCGATCCAATAGATATTATTGACACAATACCGGTTCAGGCAAATACAGTAAGGCCCATATGGCTGAGTTTGCAGGTCCCCGGTGATATCCCTGCCGGCAAATATACAGGAAGCATAATCATTAATGCCAGGGAAAGCCATGAGTTGAAAATATCAATAAATGTGCTTGATCATATCCTGCCACCTCCTGCAGCATGGGAATATGATTTTGATATCTGGCAATACCCTGCCCCCATTGCCAGGATGCATAATGTGGAGTTATGGAGCGAGGAGCATTTTGAATTGATGAAGCCTTATTTCACAATACTGGCGAATGCCGGGCAAAAAGTGATCTCTGCCAACATCATTGAGCAACCCTGGGGTTTGGATCATGTGTATTTTGATGATCCCAGCCTTATAAAATGGACCAGGAAGTGGGATGGTACCTGGGAATTTGATTTCAGTTTATTTGATCGTTATGTTTCCTTTGTGATGGCCTGTGGCATAAACCAGCGTATCAATTGTTACTCCATGATCACATGGGACCTGTCCTTTATTTTTTATGATGAAGCTATCGGGAAGTACCAATCGATAATCCTTACCCCAGGTACGGATGAGTATACCACTTACTGGTCTGGTATGATACGGGAGTTTACCCGGCATTTAAAAGAAAAAGGTTGGTTCAGCAAGACCGTAATGGCGGTTGACGAAAGACCGCTTGAGAGCATGCAGGCCATTATTGCCCTGTTAAAGGAGATTGATCCGGATTGGAAAATCGCCTTGGCGGGAGTCTATCATCCGGAGATCGAAGAGGACATATATGACTATAGCCTGGCCTCTTATCTGAAATTTGATGATGCTGCATTGAAACAACGGAGGGCCCAGGGTAAACCATCAACTTTTTATACCGCCTGTGTTGAAGAATATCCGACTGGATATACATTTTCTCCACCTGCAGAAAACGCTTTCCTGGGCTGGCATGCAGCTGCAAAAGGGTATTCAGGATATTTGTTCTGGGCTTTTAATACCTGGGTGGAGAATCCCCTACAGAATGCACGTTGGAGGCGCTATCCGGCCGGAACCCTGTTTCAATTTTATCCGGGACCCAGGACATCCATCAGGTTTGAGAAGCTTATCGAAGGGATACAGGATTTTGAAAAGATCCGGATACTCCGGGCGGAATTTCTGAAAAATGGCGATAAAAAAAGCCTCAAGAAATTAAATTTTGCCTTGTCCCTCATTAAGATTGAAAAACTGGATAAGGTTCCTGCAGCTGAAATGCTTGAAGAAGCGAAGGAAATCCTGGATCAGCTTTGACATATACCGTTTTCAATTTTAATATCCAGGTTGGAATAGGTCAGGGCAAGAGGATCATGGGAAACCAGGATAACTGTTCCCCCTTTTTCATGATAATCCCCGACAAGGGACATTAAAATCTTACTGTTCCCGGGATCGAGATTCCCGGTAGGTTCATCAGCGAGCAGTAACGGAGGATCTGAAATGATGGCACGAATAAAAGCGGCCCTTTGTTTTTCTCCAACACTCAGCTCGGAAGGATATTTGTCTTTTACATCCACGAGGGAGCATTTTTCCAAATAAACAGGAACGGCTTTAGCGTGGGATTTCTGATAACAGGCAAGGCTGATGTTTTCAATAACCGTCAGGTAAGGCATCAGATTGAACTGCTGGAACATAAATCCAACATCTCTTTTACGGTAAGCATTCAGGTACTTGGCACTTTGACCATATATGCTTTTACCCTGATATAATATTTCACCTGAATCAGGATGGATTAATCCGCCAATGGTATTGAGCAGGGTTGACTTTCCTGATCCACTCGGTCCGGTTACAGATACATATTCACCTTTTTCAATCTTGAATGTCACATCGGTAAGCGCAGTAAATTCCTCAGGACCCCTTTTATATTTTTTTGAAATGTTGTTGATTTCAATCATCACTGTTGGCTTTACTCTTCACTTAGAATTTTTGCAGCATCTATCCTGGTTGCGATCAAAGCAGGAATCCAACTGCTGAGCATCCATAAAAGGGGGAATATAACGATGGTATAATAAAAAATAGACCAGACAGGTTTTATGCTAAAGGCGGTAAAGCTGAAAATCTCTTTTCCAAAATATTCCGCGATCCAGCTGCCCAGAAAAAACCCTATAATCCCTCCTGCCAATCCCAGCATAAATGCTTTAAAGAGTATCATAAACACTATGGTGAATGAACTGTTTCCCATGGCTTTTAATAGGCCTATTTCTCTCATTCTGGCACTTACATTCTGATGGAAGAGGAGACCCGTAATAAGCAGGCAGGAAATAACAATAAACGGTATGATAAAGGCACCGTATTTATTCATCATGGCACGCTGATTCTCACGGGCATTGGCAATACTGCTTATCTCGGTAACCTCTAGATCTGAAAAAATGGCCTCAACCTGGCTCCGGGCGTTCTTGATTCTGCCATCATGGCAAACACAGCCTAATGCCTCTATCTTATTTATTTTTCCTTCCATTCCCAGGATTTCCTGCAGGTCTTCAAGATGGAATGATACACCCTGGTCCCTCATCCCTTTGCCCTCTTCCAGCCTTTTGTCAACTTCAAAACTGTATTGTTTGCCATCCACACCCTCAATAATAAAAGGGGCACCAGGTGGGATATTTTTGGCAACCAAAGCACCTAACTGGACGGTCCCTTTTTTCACATCAAATCCCATGATCTCCTGTCGGTTGAGGTATATCTGCTGGGCTTCATCCTTATACCCGAACAGGACTATCTGGTGAGTTGATCCATTGGCATCTTTCCAGTCCGGATACTTGATCTGCAGTATACCCGTAAGGTGCCTGACCGCATCAAATGTTTTTGATTCCGCCAGAATATCCACGTAATTATCGGGAAAGGTCCCGGTATTGTTTATGGAATAGAAATCTATCAGATTCGTGCCTTTCGGAAAAATATAAAGATTCAGTCCCTGTTCCCTCATGATTTTCCTTGTTTCATTTTCACTTGCTTTGCTAAGGGTATAGATGGCCACGGAAACTGAACTGGCGACAATCACCGTGAAAAGGATCACCAGGGAAGAGATCTTCCTGTAATTCATTTCTTTGATAACTAATCTTAAGGGATTCATTGCGCCTGCTTCTTATGTTTTCTGATAAAATAGAAGGTTAATATAGTGACTAAGACCAGGATTAAAATACCGGTTACAATAAAAGAAATTGTTAATGAATGATCCTCCCTCATCACCAATTTTTCAGGTTGAATGGTTGTAAGCCCCGATTTCTGATCGACCAGCCATTTAGGCAACGGCCGGCTATCCAGGGTGTCATGTAACAGGGAATCATATGCCAGGGTTTCGGGTTGCATTTAATAGCCAAGCTCAGGATTATCATCAATGATTTGATTGAGCAATGCTGTCTTTGGATTCGCCCATTTATCCGGGAAAAGTATATCTGTCCCCGGAAGATCATCTTTAATCAGGCAGCTGCACTCAGCCGTATAATAGGCTATCATCAGGTTGATGTTTTCTTCTGTGATACCCTTTCCCAGGAGTGGTTCCAGGGCCTTGAAACGGCCAAAAATACCAAAGAGCATAGGCTCCGGAATATCTTTGAGGTCATCTTCAACATTCAGCAACATGGAGGCAAAATGATGTTCATCCCTGCTGTTCCTGCTTAACTCAACCACCGTGATGATTTCACTGAATGGTGAGGATGCGATGGCACTGCGTAGTGTATTCAGTCCTTTTTCATCCTTTTCTTCATTATCCGTTTTCAGGTAAAGCATCACACAGAGCTTCCCTGCCATCAGTTCCCCAGCTATTTTCTCCCGCAGGGGCGAGCTGCTCAGACCCCTCAGTTCATCGGCAGTCTCAAACTTAGAGAAAAGCCTGTTTTGATAGTAGAGTCCGTAATATGGACGTGTAATTTCTGGCCTGTTTATGGTTTGAAACTGAATATTGGCAGTTTTGATCTTTTCTTTAAGTGCCAGGTTTTGATTTTTTGAGGCTTCTGTCAGGGGACCCTTATGGAAATAGATCAGGGAATAGGAATTCGGAATGGAATTCAGTAAGACCCACTCGGAAACCCTGGTGGTACATGCCAGGCTCATTATCCCGGCCAGGAGAATAATCTTAAAATAATTCTGTTTCATCTGCCACTGGGTAAAATTTACGGGCTGCTTTCCTGGATCAGTTCTATCCCGGACAAGATCGTATTTCCCTTTTTCGGAACCAATTCAAGGGTCAGGGTCTTTCCAGCCCGTATCCCTGAAAATGATTTAACCAGTTCCTTGTTTTCCTTTCCGGTTTCGCTTATGATGTCAAAATCTTCCAATACTTTTCTTCCCTGGATGATCACTTCAAAGATCCTTTCCCCTATCTGCATATTTTCCGGTTCGGAGAAATAGAGATTCACGCTGTAGGATGCCTCCCCATCTGTAGGTTCTTCAGAGAGGGTAATCTCCAATGAGCGTATCCCTCCAATGGAGCTTGCACTGATCCAGGGAGTATTTTCTGAATCTATGGAGATAGGATCTTTCCTTATTTCGTAATAATCGATGGTATCCATTTTTACAGGCATTTCAGCAGAATCCATGGCCACAAATGGAAACTCGAGCCATAAGGTGTTTCGGTCAGAGGTCCTGTCTCCAGGAGCATTCAGGTTCAGTCCCAATTGTTTGACTTGTTTTCCACTCCACATGTAGTTGCTATTGGTCCAGTAGGTCATCCATGGCATGTTTATCATAGCGAGAGATGTCTGGTTCTGATAGGGACACTGGCAAGTTCGGGTATAATCAGGCGAATTAAGTACACCATTGGCAACGATGAGGTTGGCCGAACAACCAGCTTTAAATCCCCCGAGAGATCCTGTTCCTTCAAATACATCCAGGTTGATAAATGCGGCGGAAGCCGAACGGAAGGTCAGGAGGTGTTCGCTGGCAACCACATAACCGCAACCATATTCCCGCTTGAAGCGCCATTTTACCTCTTCTCCGGTGACCAGGTCCTTTTCTAAAAGGGGTTCTCCTGTAAGCAGGGAAAAACCTTCCCCCACAGTGTAGATTTTATCACCCGGATAGGATAGGGGGATTAAAATAGGTAATCGGCTTATCCCACAGCGGTTCTTTGGTTTCAATATTATAGACAATCATCCTTTCTCCATCTTCCCCGGAAAGCATGTCCCTTGAGGGCCTGTTGGCCTGCAGCAGCAATTTATATTCAGAAGAGTAGCCAAGCCATGATCCGAAGATATTGAGGGTGTCCTCGAATAATTTTTCTCCAGTTTTTATATCTAGGTAGAGCATTCTTGATCCGGCCGGCAGAGCTTCCCCCCTTCGTTTCAGTTTGGTCTCCAGGTTTTGCGGGTATTTATCCAGGCAGAACAGGATACCATCTCCGGCGATCACAGCATTATGAAGAAATCCGTGATTGGCATCCACACTCCAGAGCTTCCTTGCCACTAAACCTGTTCAGGATGAAAAGCTCCCTGCTGGCAGTAAAGTTGAAATTCCTGAATTTCACCCTCCTGGGGTCATCTTCTTCCGATGGCATGTCAGGATAGCGGCTGAAATTATTTCCGAGGATGAGAAAATCTTCATAGACCCCTATATAGCCCAGTTGTACGGTACTCGTATCCCCGATGGATATGGTTTTTACCTGTTCTCCCGGTTTTAATATCCAGCAAAAGGCAATGGCTGCCTTCGATCACGTACACATATTCTTTGGTGGCAATGAAATTTGTCCCCCGGGCATTTGCCCCGGGCAGGTGTACCTGGTTGTATTTCGTGTCAAGGGGATTATCTTCATCATATGTCTCATCATAGAAAACCATCCAGGTATCTTTATCAAGATTCTCAATTTCTTTCTTCCAGATCATTCTTCCGGTATAAACATCCCGCGCACTTATGCTGCTTACTCCCTGAATAATAAGCCTGCCGTCAATTACCTGTTCCGAGGGTCCGTGCCCATGTCGCGGCAGCACATCAAGATTTGAGTTGCCGCCAAACCACAGGATTCCCAGGGGAGCTTTTACAATATCATCATCAGATTTGACCGTATTGGCGATATCCCCATAATTATGGGTCCAGTCTGCAGCTCCTTTCAGGGCACCTGTCCTTGAGATACTTACATATCCCAATCCCTTTCTGAGGTCAGCGCCGTACAGGTCAAGCCCGGTCATTGTCCTTTTCAATGCCCTTTTTGTCCGGCCCCTGGCTTTTATCCATATCTTTCCATTATAGGGCCTGGCAGATTCAAAAATACCACGGAGGAGTTCCGGGTTATTATCATTGAGATAAGCTGGGTCGGTTACCACCGTGAGCGAGGAGAAATATTTGGGTAGAAATGAAACCGTCTCATTAAAATCCAGGAAACTCAGGCGATCAGTTGTTACTCCCAGGCTGTCAAAATATTCCCTGAGAAATGCTATTCTATCAGGATCTTTGTCCAGCGCTATCAATGAAAGGGATGTCCGTGAGATCAGGATTTTCAACAGGGGGATATTATCCGTGCCTACTACCACTCCATAGCCGTTCCTGATCCTTGTTTTCCTGATAATTCTTTTTCCAGAGAATGAATGCACACTGATCTCAGGTACGGGTTGTTTTATGATGGAGACATTTGATACCGGGGTATTTCCGAATACCATCATTTCTCCATCCCCTGTAACGGCGATGAGCTTTCCATTCGAAGCCACCAGCCTTTCTATGGACTTATCGCTTTTAAAAGTCCAGCTTACCTGCGGTTTATTATCTGTTATCTTAAGGGCAGTGATTCCACTGCTGTTAGCGGCAAAAAGACAATCGCCAGCCTTGATTAGTTCTTTGGTTGCTGAAACATCTGATTCCCACAGGGTATCAAATTTAATGCTGTCATACACCTGTGTTGCAAAAACTTTATTTCCTGAGAAATAAATATTGTCTCCATCAAGTACAGGATATTCCCCTGCATTTGTTTTCAGGGTGTCACCGGTGTTCATATCATACATACAGGTCATGCGCTCCCTGTGGTGATTGAAAAAAACCTGCTTATTGGCACAGGTAAATGCACCACCAGTTTTCCCGCTAGCTGCCAGCTGGTAATAAAGCTCTTCCCCCGAATTCAGGTCAAAGGCTGCAGGAACCGAGCGCCCTCCGGCGACCAGTAGTTTGTTCCCGCTGATGGCAAAAGTGCCCTGCGGAGCTACATCAGCGAAGGCCGGGGATCTATGGGGCTGAAGAATGTAATTGCTTCCGGTACCTTCGTTCTTCCAGATGATTTCACCGGTATCTGCATTGATGGCATATATGAAAGTTCCCATCATGGGGAAAATGCTGGCAGCGGTGTAGATGATATTATCTTTTATAACAATCCCTCCCCTGGCCGGCCACATTGATATTAATCGTTTATTACCAATAAGTTTATGGGCTGCCGGTGCCAGGGATATTTTCCAGACCAGGGTTCCCTTATCTGCATCCAGGCAATAACAAACTCCATCATCACCGGTAAAATAAATCTTGCCATTATTGGCGGCCAGCGGCAATCTTACCGGTCCATCGGCATAATAATGCCAAAGTTCCCTTCCGGAGTTGATATCCAGAGCAACAACCTTATCCTGATCGTTGAAACCCAGGAATATCTTATTGTCGGCTACAATGGGTTCAAACAAGCGGTCAAACTGCATCAGGTTCTGATTGAGAGGATCATCCCATACCGGGGTCCTGGGAGAGTACTGCACCTTCCACTGAAGATACAATTTGTCAGCCAGTTGTTCTGTGGTCGAAGCGCTGCGCCCATGGTCAGATCTCCACATAGGCCAATCACGAACCTCTGCTTCTGCCATTAAAGAAAAGAAGCAGGGAATAATGGCCAGGGAAAGTCTGTACAAAGATTTTAGTGTTTGCAAGTCTCAAATATACGTGTCCTAACCTGAATTCACAAGGACCTGATGCAGTTTCGATGTGAGAGCTAATCCTTTTCCAGAAGTCCGCTTACATTCAACCATTCCGCGAGGCGGTCGATAAACTTGTCCGCTCCTCCGCCTTTTTCAACAAATCCGTGTTTTCCGGCCGGGGCCGGTAAATCCTGTCCCGATAAGTCTGAAGGATTTCCGATTATCAGGGCTGTAATCAATATAGAAAGCACAGGTGAAAATCCCCTGGTAATTTAGATTCGTTTCATGATCATTAAGGGCTTAAATGATGAATTTTATAAAATACCCTTTTCTTCATACCCAACCTAAGGGATTTTCATCTAACTTATCATGATTTTTCAATTAATTCAATATCCGTATCTGATATGAAAAACAAGTTGATTCTTATCTGTGGTTTATTACTGGGATTATCAGCTGGACCAGGAACCATGTCCATTGCCCAGAAAACTGGGGAAGCATTCAGGATTCTTAAGGTAGATAGAATATGGGACCAGTCTCCCCACAATGCCTTCACTGACCTGATCCGGCATGACGACCAATGGTATTGCGCCTTCCGTGAAGGGGAAGGTCATGTGTCGGATGACGGGAAGCTCAGGGTGATCAGGTCTGCTGATGGTGAAACATGGGAATCTGTGGCTTTAATGGAATGGGAGGGTGGAGATATCCGTGATGCCAAACTATCCATTACTTCCACCGGTATGATTATGTTAAGCGGGGCCGTGAGGTACCTGCAGCCATTGAACGGTAATAATCATCAATCCCTGTCCTGGCTTTCATCCGATGGCCAGCAGTGGGAGGGACCCTTTGCCTGTCCCACGGGACTAGGAACCTGGCGATGGAGTGCTACCTGGTATGACGGGACAGGTTACAGTATTGGTTATAGCGGCAAGGATGTTGCCGGTTGCCTTTACAGGACGGGGGACGGGAAAACCTGGGAGGTTTTGCGGGACAGTATCTTTCCGCAGCCTGAAACTTATCCCAACGAATCTTCACTGGTCTTTGATAAAGATGGCAAGGCCTACTGCCTGCTTAGGCGTGATAAGGGACCCGCCACTGCATTATTGGGTCTCTCCCAACCTCCATACACCGAGTGGAAATGGAAGGACCTGGGGGTGAAGGTCGGGGGACCTAAAATTATTCAGCTATCTGACGGACGGTTCTTCGCAACGGTACGGCTCTATGATGGACAGGCCCGTACTTCTCTCTGTTTGGTGGATCCTGATGAAGGAATCCTGACAGAGTGCCTGAAACTGCCCTCCGGCGGGGATACAAGCTATGCCGGAATGTTGGAACATAAGGGAAATCTGTGGATAAGCTATTATTCTTCCCATGAAGAAAAAACGGCTATTTACCTGGCCAGGATCAGCATTACAAACTAAACTATCAGGATTTTTTATCTTTGATTTGGAATCGTAATAAGACTTGTCTGCATTCATGAAGATTTTATCTGTCCTCATATTCATTTTTTTGTCAGTCAATGCCTTCCCGCAAAAAAATAATGATAGTTTGCTGAACCTGCTGGAATCGGCATCGGATACTTCGAGCATACTCATACTTATGGAATTATGCTGGGAAAACAGGTACAGTAATCCTCCGGTTGCCCTGAATTATGGACTTCAGGCTTTATCGCTACTGAGAAACATAGAAATGTATGCGGAAGAGGCCGTTACCAATAATTACCTGGGGGTAATCCAGCGGAATGTAGGTGACCATGCCTCGGCCCTGGAGTATTTTTTTAACGCTCAACATATTGCCGAAGATCATGATCTTAATACACAGCTGGCCTATGCATTCAACAATATTGGTGATATATATAACCTGGAAGATAACTACCAGGACGCGCTTGAGTATGAACTGAAAGCCCTGAAAATATTTGAGGACATCGGTGACAGTTCAGGGATCTCCTATTGCTGCCATCAGATTGCCCTGGCTTATGCCAACCTTGAAGATTATTCCAACGCCCTTGATTTTGATGCAAGAGCAATGAAAATCAGGGAGATGCAGGGCAACAGGGCCGGGGTAGCCTATTCCCACATCAGCATAGGCCAGAATTATTTGAAAATGGGAGAATATACCAAGGCACTTGATAATTTGCTGGAGAGCATTGAAATATTTGCCGGGCTCAATGAAAATTTTGGCCTCTCCGATGCATTGCACAGTACGGGCATTTATTACAAAACCATAGGTAAAACCGAGGAGGCGATAGAATTCCTTACCAGGGCCCTTAATATTGCAGATGAATCCGATTCCCCGATGCGTGTCAGGAATGCTGCAGAGGTTTTAAGTGAGATTTATGCAGACCAAAATAATTTCAGGGAAGCTTACCAGATGCATATCCTGTATAAAGAAACCTATGACAGCCTTTATCAGGAAGAGAACCTGGTAAAGATCACCCAACTTGTGATGCAACATGAGTTTGAACAGAAGGAACTGTTGCAGCTGGCGGAGATTACAAAGCAGAAACAGTTCAGGAATTATGTGATCATATTGTTTGGACTGGTCGTTATCCTGGTCATTGTTATACTTAACCGGTATTACATTAAGAGAAAATCCAATATTGACCTTCAAATAAAGAACAGAGAGATCGAATCACAGAAGAAAAAATTGGAGAATCTTTTCGTGTCTCTGCGTGTAAAAAATGATGAATTAAGCCAGCAGAACGAAGAAATAATTACGCAGAAAGACCATCTGGCCATGCTTAATCATGAGCTCGAGAAACAAAAGTATGAACTGAAGAACACCCTGAATGATTTAACACATGCCCAGACAAACCTGGTTCAATCGGAAAAAATGGCATCCCTCGGACAACTTACCGCCGGGGTTGCCCATGAGTTGAATAACCCCATCAATTTCATCAGTGCCAGTATTAAACCCCTACAGAGGAATGTGGAAGATCTCCTGGGACTGCTGGATAAATATGACGCTGTCATTGAAAAGCGTAATCTTTTGGGTGAATTTGGTGGAGTTGAAGAAGTTAAAAAATCACTGGATATGGACTACCTGGTCAGGGAAACGCAGAATCTTTTCAAAGGCATAGTTGAAGGATCTTCCCGCTCCATGCAGATCGTAAAAGATCTCAGGACATTTTCAAGGATGGATGAGAATGAGTTCAAGCCGGTCGATATCCATGAGGGCATTGATTCAACACTTTTGCTCTTACATCATAAAATGCAGAACAGGATATCGGTTATTAAAAAGTATGGCAAGATACCCCATGTTGAGTGTTTACCGGGAAAACTTAACCAGGTTTTCATGAATATACTCACCAACAGCATCCTGGCCATTGAAGACAAAGGTGAGATCACCATTGAGACCAACACTATAAAAGATAAGGTGAAGATCTCCCTCAAGGATAGTGGCAAAGGCATGCCGCCAGAAGTCAGGGAGCATATCTTTGAACCATTTTTCACTACACGTACCGTTGGTGAGGGAACCGGACTCGGCTTATCCATCAGCTATTCAATTATCGAAGAGCATCAGGGGGTAGTGGAAGTTTATTCTGAGCCGGACAAGGGAACAGAATTCATCATAATACTTCCTCTCAATCATCAATAACCCCCTGCAAAACAGAGGGCTATTGAATCTATGTGTAGCTAAACTTTACCTGGGGGCAATATTCTGATTGACCCTGAAAAAGTTGTTGGGATCATATTTTCCCTTGATTTTGGCCAGCCTGGAATAATTACCACGGTAGCTGTCTTCAACCCGCTTCTGTCCCTCATCCTCCATCATGAAATTGATGTATGCCCCTGGCAGGGAATGTTCTTTCATGTCCTCCCAGTATTGTTTACTCCAATCGGTGATCTTGTCCTTATTGGCAGGATCCGGATCGACTCCTACGATGACCTGTGCCCAGTTGGCATCACGGTAGCTGAAGGCCGTGTCGTCTGACTTAACCGTATGAGCAGCTCCATTCACCGGGTACATATGCATGGTAGAATAGGGGGTGGGTAATTTCTCTGCATTGCGAAGGTGCAGATCCACAGCTGTATCACTGATCTCTTTCACATAATGGGCTTTCCAGTACCATTGCATTCCTTTTGGATACAATGCATCGAACATGGTTTGCAGGGCAGGGAATGGAACATAACCGGTAAAATCAATGGTTGGTGTAATCAGGTCTCTGAACGGTTGAACGGCTTTATTTCCCGTTTCCTCATCCATGGTATTGCACCATTGAATTGCGCACATTTTTTTCATCTGATGTTCTTCAGGGAATGGAGCTACAGGGGGGACAGTTAAAAAAGCAAAATATCCGTAAATGTTGTTGTCTGCATTAACAATAAACTCCCTGTAATATTTGAGTATTTTCTCCGTATGTTCCACTTCCCACATCATGGGACCTGCGAATACCATACTGGCATCTTTCATATCAAACAGGAAGGAGGTTACAATCCCGAAGTTCCCTCCTCCTCCGCGAACTGCCCAGAACAGGTCTGAGTTTTCGTTTGCATTGGCCTTGACCTGGCTCCCGTCTGCCAGTACCATGTTTACCTCTTTAAGTGAGTCTATGGTCAGCCCATATTTCCTTGTGAGATGTCCCACGCCACCCCCCAGGGTCAACCCGGCAATCCCGGTCGTGGATAAAATTCCCGTGGGAACCGTTTTTCCATAAGGATGAAGGGCAGGATCTACATCGCCGAGCAGGCATCCCCCTTCAATCAGGGCCGTGTTGTTTGCTTCATCCACCTGGATGTTTTTCATGGGTGAGAGATCGATAACCAGGCCATCATCAACGATGCCGAGTCCCCCGGCATTATGTCCCCCGCCCCGGACCGCAGTCAGCAGTTTATTTTTCCTGGCAAAGTTTACAGAAGCAACGATATCTGCCGTACCGGCACATTGCACGATCAACATTGGTTTTTTATCTATCATGCCATTGTAGACGGACCGGACTTCATCGTAGTCCGAATCGTTCCGTTGGATAATCCTTCCCTTGATCTGGGATGAGAAATCTGCCAGCACATCGGTGGCAGGAAGTTCGCTTGAGAGAGTGTTTGTTATCATGACAATATGGTTTTGATTTATATTACAAATCTACGCCCCATTATTGCCAGGAGCTAACACTACCTGTTCAGATATTAACGCGGATGATTCAACAAGGATGTGCAGTAATTCAGGCAGGCAGGGAAATATTAAGATATTGGGAAGGCAGCATTCCGAATTTTTCATGGAAACATTTTGAGAAGTAGGATAGATTGTTAAATCCCACTTCATAGGCTATCTCCGATACATTGCCATGCTGCAGCTGCAGGAGCTGGAACGCCCTTTCAAGACGCAGGTCACGGATCCAGTCTGTCGGTGCCTTGCCTGTCAGGGCAGTGATCTTCCGGTATAACTGTGGCCGGCTTACGCCCAGTTCCTGGCATAGGCGCTCAATACTGAATGTTTCCTCCAGGAAAATGTTTTCCGTAACATCCATCAACTGCATTACAAATTGTTCATCCGGCCTGTCGAGTCTTTCAATGGCAGATGGCAGATCCCCGTTTCTCTCCATTATCCCGTCTATGTCACACAGATGATTAAAAAGGGAGGATACCTTTATCTGTCCATCACCGGTAAACCTGGCGATATGCCTGGCTTTTCGGATGGTCTCTTCATGTAAGCCGTCATTCTCAGTCAGTGGCTGGCCTGCTGCCAGACCTATTTTGAAGGATAAGTTCCGTTCAGTATCCTGATCTGGTAAAAATTCCTGCCGGATCTTAAGGGCACATTTGAGCGCCCTGGTTGAGGAAAAAAAAGCGCAGGTGATGTTATCGTTCTGTATATTCTCGATGATCCCTCCCTGATGCCTGTTAATGATTCTCCGGATAGTGTTTTTTGGTCCCCTGGGAATACTGAAGGACCTGTATTTTGAAGAATTGTTTTTACCTGTTTGTCCGGTTATCTGCACTACCATGATGAATCGGTATCCGGAATCAATACTGCCATCTTCGTTTTTTGCTATTCCCTGGTCCGAGGAGGGAATACTTCCCATGATCATTTCAAAAACCGTTTTTTCAATTTCCTGGATGGAACAGGCAAGGTTACCATGGGAAGCCTTATGCATCTTTGCACAACTTTCTTCATCCGGCGCCTCCATCAGGCAAAACATAGTACCATCCTGCTCGTTTATCCAGTATTTCAGGTTTTTGACTTGATATTTGGCCTGTGTCGCAAGGTCTGCCGTGTGCGCAGCCTTTACATCTTCCACCGTCACATCAAGATCTTTATGATAGTCCATGAATAATGGCATAACTAGTTAATTATTAATTTAATAACAAATAATAAGAAATAAAGATACGAAACTCTTATAAATATTCACGCTTAGTATGAATATTTAACTTTTCAAGGATTTTTTAACCTGCTCACTGTAACAATAAATCATGTTACCCGTTACATGAAATGTGAACCTTAAATGATGATAAAATGAAACAGACAACAATTCGTAACTTGATGGCTTTTGCAGTGTTGTTTGCACTGCTTGCCACTTCCTGTAGTAAAGATGAAGAGAATGGTGCACCGGATATGCCGCCGATAGAATCTTTCCAGATGGATTTCAGTGATTTTGCAGAATTCCCGGATACTACAGAGAGTAAAAAATCTCTACATACCTATCAGCATTTCGCATATTCATATGTAACAGTGGGTGTATGGAACGTGATTACAGCAGTAGCTCTGGCAGTGCCTGTGGCAGTTTACCTGGAATCATTCAAGCATACACCAGAATTTTTAGGCGATGATGCCTGGCAATGGACCTACTCGGTGGATACCTATACGGCAAAACTAGTAGCCACAAGGATATCCAATGAGGAATTCACGGCCGAGATGATCATCTCCAAAACGGGTGTTGGAGCCTTCGAGGAATTCAAATGGTTTGAGGGAACCGTCAGGTATAACCATACACATGCCAGCTGGAAATTATATGAAAGTCCCACCAACAATGTCCAATGGCTCGATATTGAGTGGACTAAGGACTGGGAAGCTGATACCTCTGCGATCACCTATACCAATGTAAAGGCCGGATCCGAAGAATTCGGAAGTTACATAACATACGGGATCGTTGATGATCCGGATTATGATGCATTTTATACCTTGTCAGCAGCAACGAACGAGGTGAATATAAAATACAATACTGAAAGCAAGGCTGGAAGGGTAAAATCACCCCTCGATTTTGGAGACAGTGACTGGCATTGCTGGACTGATTTGTTCCAGGACATAGATTGCGATCAATAGGAGGTTATTTCCTTCCATTTTTCGGTACCAACAATATAGGGCGGCGGGAAATCGGCGGATTCTGATCTGTAGATTTCCCGCATGCTTTTTAGTAGCTCAGGCATTTTTTCCGACAGGTCCAAGGTTTCTGCCGGATCATCCTGAAATCCATAAAGCCGGGTGACCGGTTCTGCACCGTCCGGCAGATCCCTGTATAGTCCGGGTACGATATTCCCCACATGGCGGAGGATGTATCCGTCTTTTACTACAGCCCAGGCGAAGGGTGCCTCGGCCCTTTCCCTGGAAGATGGTCCGAGGACCGATTCCCTCATAAATCCCCAGTACCGCGAATGTATCCCGGTCCACAGTAAATGCTCATGAACAGCCTCGTCACTTTCCCCTGTCAGCAGGGGCAGGAGGCTTTTTCCATCAATTCCATCCGGTACCACACCGCCTGCCGCAACTATCATGGTAGGCAGAATATCCATGGTGGATACCAGATGGTCAAGCTTTCTTGCCTTCCCTGTGCCGGCAGGCCAGTAACAGAAAAACGGGACCCTCATGCCTCCCAGCAGGTAGGATCCTTTCTGTCCCGAGAAAGGCGCATTCCCCGGCAGTACCGAGGGCCCCCCTACCTGTCCGCCGTTATCCGATGCAAAAATGATCAGGGTATTCTCCAGCTGCCCCTCAGATCCCAGGTAGTCCAGTATTCTTTGGAGGTTCACATCGACAGCGTTGACATGCGCATAAAAATTATTCAGGTCATAGGAAGAGGATTCAAATTTATTGTAATACTTATCCGGGGCTTTCGGCTCAAGGGAATCATGCACGGCATGGTAATGTATCTGAACATAGAAGGGCTGGTCTTTGTCCCTCGTCGATCTTATGAAATCCAGGGCCTTATCCGTGAAGACATCTGTATTATATCCCTTTTGTTTTCCCGCATGGGTATAATTCTCCCATACCAGCGTGGAATTGTAAAACTGGCTGGCCCAGTAGTTGTATCCATAGTAGTAGTCAAACCCGTTCTGCCGTGGGTTGTGCTCGTCTATAACCGATCCCAGGTAGCCGGAGTTCATATAGGCCCGGTAAACTTCAGGGTCCATTTTCATATCTCCCCAGGTGTCCAGTTCCATGTCCAGTCCCAGGCTATCCGCCAGCCTGTCGATGATTTTCCCATCCCGTTGCCCGATATGCCATTTCCCTATATGTGCCGTGGCGTATCCCATATCCTGCAGAACTTCTGCAAGATGGCTCCCGGGATCCAGTCCCCGTTGCTCACAATCCAGGTTGCGGTACACACCCAGCCGGTTCTGCTGTATCCCGGTGGCAATGCCAAGCCTGGAAGGAGCACATAAATTGCTGCTGGTAAAAGCATTGGTAAACAGAACCCCTTCCTTTGCCAGCCTGCTCATGGTGGGTATGGCGGTCTTTGAGAAGGCGAGGGACTGTTCCGGGGAATAGTCCTGGTTTTCTTTCACCAGCCTGACAAACCAGGGATTAAAATCTTCGACAACCAGATCCGTGTTATTCGGAGCAAAATGGCCATAGCCCAGGTCGTCCATAAGGATGAAGAGCAGGTTGGGTGCTTTTGCCTTTTCCTGTTTTTTGCTTGAACATGCCTGCAGGGTCAGCAATATGGAAAGTAATACTATATATCTCATAACCTTAATATTAATCTAGTGAAGAATTATTCAATACGAAAGAAAGTCCGAACAGGTCTTTTCCTGGTACCAGCTGTCATTTGTTTCCTTTAGGAGGCGGGACAGTTCTGCTTTCAGATCGTGGCCGTTTTCTATCTTTTCAAAAGGGATCTTGTTTAACTGATACGGATCGGTCACGTTGTTGTACCCGAATGCTTCTGCAAGATCACCATCACGCTGGCTGACCACAAACATCTGGTCTCCTGTATATACGCCCCTGGAATTCGGATTTATGAAGAGTGCAGACAAGGGTTTTTCAGTGGCGCCTGAACCCGGGTCCTGAAGGATCCCGGCATAGTTCTTTCCCTGGACCTCAAAAGGGATCTTATCTTCCATGCCTGCCAGTCCGAGCAATGTAGGCATAACATCCGGTACACTCAAGATCAGATCTTCCACCCGGTGTTGCAGTTTGTTCCCCCATTTAATGATAAACGGAATATTGAAAGCCTCGATCTCCGGGACATTCTTTCCCCCTTTCCCATGGCTGCCCAGCATTTCACCATGGTCGGAGGAAAAGACAATGATGGTGTTTTCTGACAGGCCAAGTTCATCCAGGTGATCCAGCACCTTCCCTATAAAAGAATCCACGGCACTTACATTGGCAAAATAGTAGGGTGCATAATGGCCAACTTCAGTATCTGCATTTTCATGGGTCAATAACTTGTCAAGGTTTACTTCCCCCGACTCTGTATATTGATCGAAGAACTCCATACGGGTACTTTTTTCTGTCCACGGATTGTGGGGAGGGTTCAGGGACCAGATCATCAGAAAGGGTTTGTCAGGATCGCGTTGTCCATGTGTGTTGGAGAGGTAGTTTATGATCTTTTCGGACTCCAGTTCGGATGAAAATCTTCCGGGCAAAAATAATTCACCGTCGGCTTTACCTTCAATGGCTTCCGGATCGTTGGAATAGACCCTGGGATTGAAATGGTCATCTTTTAATGCCTGGAAGAAATAATCTATACTGTGCCTGTCCGGTCCGGGTGGAACATAAGTATCATACCTGTTAATATAATGGCCTCCGGGTGAATCGGGTTGAACCAATGTAGGTACCGTTGGTATCAAACAGAGGTTCCGTCTTTTGCCAGTGGCATTTCCCAAAATAGGAGACATTATAACCTGCCTGTGCAAAAACGTCGGTGATACAAACCGCATCTGTTTTTAATTGAACGTCGCGGTCGTTCCTGCAATTGGTGGTCAATCCGTTCTGGTCGGGATACATACCGGTCAACAGCATGCCGCGGTAGGGACTGCAAAGCGGGAAATTGCTCACCGCCCGGTTAAAAACCACTCCCTCCTTAGCCAGTTTATCGAGTGCCGGTGTGGATACCGGATCCGGACTTCCCTGCAGGTACTTTGCATTTCCGGACTGCGACCAGAACCCAGGCTGTAATTCCGGTACTGGTCCGGGAAAATGTAAATGATATTGGGGAGGTTTTCTTCTTTTTGCTGTTTGCATGACCCCCAGCCGGCAGCCATGAAAAAGACAAACAGGGCAAGATATTAGATTTCGCATATCCGTTGATTAAAATTCTCACGCAAGATAATCAAAATGCAGGCTACTGACAGTCAAAATGCAGGCTAAGGAAGTAAACAGCCAAACAGGACCGGGACTATCCTGTTTGACTGTTACTCACCTAACCTAAATCTGAAATCGCGAAGTCTCTTCCTTATTGAATTTTAAATCCTTCGGGATTCTGTAAAAGATTACTGGAGGCAATTGCCTGGAATGGGATGGGTGAAATATACTGTGCTTCGGTTGGGATTCTTACCAAAGTCACATGCTCCGCAGTATCCCTCTTGGCAGCAATATCTGCAAGCGTTTCGGATCTTACCAGGTCATACCATCTTTTGTATTCCCCGGCCAGTTCCCAACCTTTCTCATCGAGGATCTCATTTACGGTTGCCGTAGTCACATCAACTGAAGCGTCCGGGGCATCAAAGGGCAATCCTGCCGCCCTTCTCCTGACCTGATTCAGGGCTTCGATGGATGTGGCATTCTCACCAATTCTTGCCTGTGCTTCGGCATAGAGCAGCAGTACCTCGGCATACCTGATCACCTCAAAAGCACGGTATCCTGCTGTCCTGTTCCCCAGTGAGAGATTCTCGGAGATGGCAAACTTCTTATACATGGGGTGCTGGCGCTGTGATTCCTGCCATGGTACTGTTGGCGGATCCTAATATGATAATGGCTCCCCCTGAAACACCTCTCTGCGGAATTTCTGTGTAGAAAGTAGCATCCTTACGGGGACCTTCAGGAAAATCATAGAAGAATTGAAGTTCGGGAAACATGTCAGACCAGCCCCTGGCCTCATGAAAACTGGTGCCGGCAGGCCAGCCACTTCGATCGTCTTCCACTTCAGAAAACTGCATGGAAAACACGGATTCCAGGCTGTTCTGACCGCTGAGTAGCCATAATTCATCAATGGGCATCAGTAAGTAATAATTCAGGTCAATGACCATCTTTGCCCTTCGGCTGCCGGGGTGAGTTTCGAGTTGTCTTTGAGAGGCCAGCCGGCCCAGGTCAGATAAAAATCTGCCAATAAAGCATTGGCCGCTGCTGAGGATACCCTCCCCAAATTGTCTACCTGGTCCGGTCCGGGTAAATTATCTGCAGCAATGAGCAGATCCGTTTCAATATGACCGTAATTTTGCAGTACAGTGGCCCGTTCTTCTTCCCCCGTTGGGGTATAACCATCCAGGATAATGGGCATGTTGCCAAAGGTCCTGACCAGGTGGAAGTATGACAGGGCACGCAGGAACCTGGCTTCTCCATCCCCTTTCTTTACAGCCTCTTCCGGGGCCGTTGAGGTTTTCAAGGCCTCGATCAGGGTATTGGCATAATATATGGTCTCCCAGTAGTAATCCCAGGCTCTTTCCAGCCAGAGAATATCAGAATTCTCGCCACTTCCATAATCAAAACGGTCAAAGACCCTTAAAGGGGATTTATTACCTGCAGCCCAAGTCGTCCGGTCGTCTGCTCCATAGGTTGGCACTCCTCCGGCATGGGGATGCCGGTATGCCTCACGAATAGCCGCGTAAATAGGAGACAATGCAGCGACTATTTCGCCTTCTGTAGTAAGGCTCTCAATTTTAAGAACACTGCTTGTATCTTCTTCCAGATCAATGCATGCCTGGCCTGCCAGTATGATTACCAACACCAGTGAGAATCTTGCTATATATCGATGTATATTTTTCATGATCTTATCCATTTATTGGTTATACTAAAAAGTTAGTCTTAAGCCCACTGCAAATGATCTGTTGATCGGATATGCATTGATGTCAATCCCCAGGTCTACATCTGAATTTCCCGAAGCCGTTGACTCAGGATCATAACCCGTGTAATTGGTTATGATAAACAGATTTTCAGCGCTCAGGTACAGGCGCAAGGCATTCATGCCTATGCCATTCAGTACATTGTTAAATGTATAACCCAACGTAATATGTTTCATGGATACGAATGATCCGTCCTCAATGAATTGATTAGACAAAAACTCTGTGCCATCCCTGCCTGAAGGGATCTCACTTGGATTGGTGGTTGTCCATCGGTTATTGTAATCCGCATGGACAGCGTGGAACTGGCCTGCTCCCAGGCCCATCATCTTCATACGTTGAAAGTTGTAAATGTCATTACCATGGGTACCCAGCAATAAGAAATTCAGATCCAGTTTTTTCCATGCAACCGTCCAGTTCCATCCCCAGGTAACAGAGGGATTTCCATCCCCTACGGTGACTATATCGTCAGATGAGATGATTTCATCACCGTTCACATCTTTATACCTGGCCTGTCCCGGCACCTTTCCATATTTTGCAGCCTCTTCTTCTTCCCCCAGCTGGTATACGCCTTCAAAAACATATCCCCGGAAAGAACTGATGGGCAAACCCACTTCAACCCTTGTTGGATTAACAGGGAAGGTATTGCTTAAGTAAATATCCCCCAGTTCCATGGGCTCGTTATCATTTACCAGGGCCAACACCTTATTTACATTCCTCGAAACGCTGAGGATTGAACTAATGGTCCAATCGTTGTTCTGAAGTACAACTGCACCGAGGCTTATGTCAAAACCTTTATTTTCGACTTCTCCTATATTCTGGGAGACAACTATGGGCCCGACAAATGCTGGCAGTACCCGGTTCAGCAAAAGGTCCGTTGTATTTTTCTTATACAGATCAAGTGTAAATGTCAGCCTGTTAGACCACAAACCCAGGTCCAGTCCCACATTGGTCTGCGTTGTTGTCTCCCATGTCAGGTCCGGGTTGGCAAGCTGTTCTGACGGAGCCACACCGATGGTGTAAGAATCCCCAGTAAATGGATAGTTGACAGTAGGATCGATAATCGGTACTGACAGGGTAGCCAGTGGCTGTATGGCCTGGCTTCCGGTTTTGCCATAACTTGCCCTGATCTTCAGATTATTGATCCAGGCTACTTGCTGGATGAAGCCTTCCTCTGACATCCTCCATGCCACCGATCCTGATGGGAAATAACCCCACCGGTTATCTTCCTGAAATTTACTTGAGCCGTCAGCCCTGATTGATGCAGTAAACAGGAATCTGTCAAAAAGTGAATAATTCACCCTTCCCAGGAAAGATTGTAGACTTTCACTCACTGAATTGTTGCTAATGCGTTGTACAGAAGCGAGTCCCATGTTCTTATAGGAGGTTTGGTCTGAGAAAAAACCTGTTCCCTGTGACTCGTTAATAACCCGGGTAACCTGCTGCTGCTCGTGGATGGCGTCTATTTGCAAACGGTGATCAGGATTATTCAGCCGGTAGGTAAGCCTGTTGGTATTTTGCATTCTTGTCCAGTCCTCACCGGTCACCGTAGCCGTACCTGTATTGTTAACGAGCAGAGAGGTATACCTGTTATCCACCCCGTCCAGTCTCTCAATACCACCGGAGATATTCAATTCCAGGCTTTCCAGGATATCATATTTAAAATATCCGTTGGCAATTACCTGGTGGTCATGATCATCTCTCACATTGTTTTCAGGTGCTACAAGGGGGTTAATGGAACCATTACCAACGCCTGGTATAAGTGGGACAAAGTTATAATCTCCATTCTCGTCGTATGCAGGCGTTGTTGGATCCCATGTCAAACCTCCAGACAAATCAGCCCGTACACCTGAGAAATCCTCCCTGCTTAAATATGTGTTCAATCCCAATTCGATTTTCTTTGAAACGTTTGTGCTTACATTGGCCCGCAATGCATATCGTTTATAATTCTGGTTAACGATTGTGCCATCCGCATTGTGTATATTTCCGGATATATAATAATTGACAATATCGCTTCCGCCGTTAACAGATAGCTGCATATTGTAAAATGGAGCATTCCGGAAAAAGCGCTCTTCCCAGTTTTCGCCCCCACCTGCCTCGAGATCCGCAATGGCTTCCGGAGTATAGAATTCAACTCCCTCGGCAAAATTCACTCCCCTGGCAAACTCGGCCGGGGTCATGAAAGGAAGTGATTGGGTTTTTGTAGCAACCCCGTAATAGGTTTCAAATTCCACGACAGCCGGTCCCCTGGTCCCACTTTTTGTTGTCACAAGTACCACCCCATTTGCTCCCCTGGAACCGTAGATCGCTGTGGCAGATGCATCTTTCAGCACCTCCATGGATGCAATGTCATTCACGTTGATTGAATTGATATCACCCACAACCAATCCATCCACGACATAGAGAGGATTGTTGTTTCCACTGATCGAGTTGGCCCCTCGTATCCGGATCTTGTATCCGGCACCAGGTGCGCCACTGGTCTGGGTAACCTCTACTCCAGCAGCCCTCCCTTTTAATGCCTGGTCAAGTCGTGTCAGTGGTTGTACATCGAAATTCTCTGATGAAACAGAGGCCAGTGACCCCGTAACATCAGATTTCATCATGGTCCCGTATCCGACAACCACTACCTCATCAAGTGTTGCTACATCCACCTGTAGCACAACGTTGATGGAGGTCTGGTTACCGACGGTAATCTCCTGAACCACATATCCGACATAACTGAATACCAGCACAGATTCCTGGCCGGGAACTGAAACCGAGTAATTCCCATTCACATCTGTAATGGTACCAGTGGTGGTCCCTTTTACAAATACATTAACACCGATCAATTCAATTCCATCATCTGATGAAGTCACTGAACCGGTGACGGTGACATCCTGCGCTTGCACAAGCAGTGCAAAACAAGAGCATCATTGCAGTAATTAAAAATTTCAATTTCATAAGTAGCTTTCCATTTTAGGTTAGTAATAGTAAATTATAGGTTATTATTTAATTAATGGGATATACAAAGCAATATCGTGGCAAACATGGAAACCACGACCAAAATCGTTAAATGACAGTTTTAGTTTCCATGGATTTTTTTGTTTCTAGTATTGAGACCCGCGAGAATTCGCCCTCCTCTGTAGCTTAACAGTTAAATATAAAGTTTTTCAATTAAAAAGAGAATACCTGAACGTGAAAATATGGCTGGGTGAAAGTATACACCTACTCATATGGTGCTTAAGATCAATAATCAAAAGCATCCTTTCAAACAATGGCGTCGGAATTCTAATGATCAGGCAGGAGCAGCCACTTAGAGATATCATCCTCTTTCAACAAAGGATCCTTTGCTGTCTCCATCAATAAAGCTAGTTGACGTGAGAGTAATTCCGAGATAGCCTGGTATTCTGGGTAAGTGTAGTAATTGGTTAGTTCATCGGGATCTTTTTCCAGGTCAAACAGCCATGGGACATCCTGTTTGGACAATACCAGTTTATAGCGGTCACTCACGGCGGCCACCCAGCCCGGATCCACACCATGGGCTCTCATATAGGTAATTTCATCACTGTCGACAACCGCTTGCTTATTCAAGAAAATCTTAGCGTCATCCCGTCCATGTTTAACCGCCAGGGCATCTTTAAGTCCCAAGATACCAAGCAGGGTCGGTGCAAAGTCTGCAGAAGTATACGCTTTATTGATGATTTTCCCGGCCCTGATATGCCCTGGGATATTTCATTATGAAGGCCACCCCGGCAGAGGTCTCGTAAGGTGCCCCTTTATTGTGCTTCCGGTGTTCTCCCATCAGGTCGCCATGGTCGGAGGTAAAGACCACAATGGTATTGTCTTCCTGTCCCAGACTCTTCTAAGAATGCAAGAAGTTTCCCTACATTATCATCAATGCATTTAACCATGCCGAAGTACCGGGACATGGGTCCCTGCTTAAGCGTGTCAGCCTGTATCATATTTCTACCGCCACCCAGCCAGCCCGGGGTCTGTTCAGGTGTTTGGAAAAATGTTTTAGGTGTCTGGAAAAACATATCTGAGTACATGGTATCATAGGGTGCCCGCACCGAGTTGGGACCATGCGGATCAGGCAGGCTCAACATCAAACAAAACGGTTTGTCTGCCTCTACTGCCTTCATCAGGGCAATGGTTTTATCAGCCAGAAAATCCGTGGCAAATGATTGTTCGTCCGCTTTGTTAATATCATATATATATTTATCCAGCTCTTCAATATGGCTGCCTACTACTTTTGCTTTATTGCCGGTGTCGGCAAAAACCTTCCAGTGCCCCCTGTTAAACATGTACCGGTTATCTTCCCAGCCGAATTTTCTTTCAGGTTCCCAGCCTGGCTTTGCCATGCCATCAAGATGCCATTTGCCGACATAACCTGTGGCATAGCCGTTTCGAAGCAGGATCTCGGCAAAGGTCACTACGGAATCGTACATGGGAAGGTTGTTCTGTGGTGCACCGGTGGTATGGGGATACAATCCTGTCATAAAAGCTGCACGTGATGGGGTGCATACGGGAGAGGCAGCATAAAAGCTGGTACAGAGGAGTCCCTCGCTGGCCAGCCCGTCGATATTCGGGGTTTCAACCATCACACCCTCACCCCAGACAAATGCCTGGTCATCAGGCAATAAGTCTACGGTAGCAGCCCAGGGTCCGGAAGTTATGCTCATCGGTGTAGATAATCAATATATTGGGCTTTTCAGCAACATTTATGCATGCTGTCAAACCGAGCAGGAAGAGCATGGGGATAGTTAGGTTTTTCATTTTGATTTTCGTTAGCCGTCATGAAAGTTATGAATTTTTACCCTTATCTTTAAAGATCTGAATTCTAAATATGGAGATACAAGAGGCAAAGCAAAAGATCTGGGAAGCTGGCAAAAGACTGCTGGCCGAAGGACTAGTCAAGGGTACCTGGGGAAATATTTCTCTCCGTGTTGACCCGGAAACCATGGTGATCACACCATCCGGGAGGGAATACCAGGACCTTAAACCGGATGAAATGGTGGAGGTCAATATCCTGACACATAAATACAAAGGAAATATAAAACCTTCAACCGAGTTCAAGATGCATGCTGAGGTTTTCAGAAAGCGCAGAGAAATCAATGCTGTCATACATACTCACCCACCTTCAGCATCCACCGTTGCTGCCGCCCGCAGGGAAGTACCCCCGGTGCTCGACGATATGGCCCAGATTATCGGTCCCACAGTAAGGGTAGCCGATTATGCCAGGTCAAGCTCCAGGAAAATGAATAAAGTTGCACTGAAAGCATTAAAGGGCCGGATGGCCTGCCTTCTGGCCAATCATGGAGCGGTGTGCATTGGTCGTGATCTGGAGGAAGCCTTCGTGGTCAGCCAGGTCCTGGAAAAAGCCTGCAGGACTTTCATAGAGGCTGAGTTCCTGGGCGGGGCCAAAAGCGTCAACAAGGTTGAGGCCTACCTGATGCATCAATATTACCTGAACAAGTATTCCAAGCAGAAGAAAGGCAACAAGTAAAACCTTCAGGGATGAGGACCATAGACCTGGTCATATTTATTGTTTACCTGGCAGGGATCATGGCCTTTGGGGGTTCCTTTTACAGGAAAAACAAAACATCCCTGGCATTTACCCTGGGTAACCGGAGTATTCCGCGCTGGGTAGTAACCATGTCAATTTTTGCCACCTTTGTCAGTAGTATCAGTTACCTGGCACTGCCTGGGATTGCCTTCCAGGCTAACTGGAATGCCTTTGTTTTCAGCCTTTCCTTACCCATTGCGGCCATCATTGCAGTAAAGGTATTTGTCCCCTTGTACCGCAAGGTTAACAGTCCCTCGGCATACACCTATCTGGAAGAACGATTTGGTGCCTGGGCCAGGATCTATGCATCCGTCAGTTATTTTCTGACACAGCTGATGCGCATAGGTACCATTCTGTACCTGCTGGCGCTCATGATACATTCCATTTATGGATGGGACATGAAAACGGTGATCATCGTAACCGGGATGGCAGTTATGGTCTACGCTGTCCTTGGAGGTATACAGGCGGTTGTCTGGACCGATGCCATACAGGGCATCATCCTGATTGCAGGGGCGGTGATCTGCACTGTTTACCTCCTGTTCAATATGCCTGAGGGACCCGGACAGGTGTTTGAAATTGCCAGGGATAATGCCAAGTTCAGTCTGGGCAGTTTTGAACTCGATCTTGCCAGTTCTACTTTCTGGGTGGTGCTGGTTTACGGGATCTTCATCAACTTGCAGAATTACGGGATAGATCAGAACTATATTCAGCGATACCTCGCCTCAAAATCTGACAGGGATGCCAAAAGATCTGCCTTCAGCGGTGGCATGCTTTATATACCCGTTTCCCTGATGTTCCTGTTTATAGGAACGGCCCTGTTTGCGTTTTATCGTTCCGGTGCGGGGATTCTGCCGGCTGACCTGCAGGAGATCAATCGAAGTGATGCGGTGTTTCCCCATTTCATAGCCAATGAACTGCCTGCCGGTGTTACAGGTCTTTTGATAGCTTCGATCTTTGCTGCAGGTATGAGTACCATCTCCACAAGTTACAACAGCGCAGCAACCGTTTTGCTTACAGATTATTACAAACGTTTCTTTAAAAATTCCCCTTCAGAAAGACAATCTATGAGAATGTTGTATATATCTTCGCTTGTAATAAGTATTGCTGGAACCTGTATTGCCATGGCCATGATCAATGTAAAAAGTGCACTGGATGCCTGGTGGAAACTGGCTTCCATATTCAGTGGAGGGATGCTCGGATTGTTCCTGCTGGGAGTATTTTCAAGGAAGAAAAATGCCATTGGTGCAGTTATTGGGGTTGTCGCGGGACTCATTATCATTCTCTGGCTGAGTCTCTCAAACCTCCTGTTGGGACCAGACGCCATCGGGAACCAGATCCATACTTATCTTACCATCGTTTTGGGAACCAGTACAATTTTCCTGGTTGGATTTTTGGTTTCACTGTTTTTAAAGAAAAAGTTAGTTCCGATCTTACTGCTGGGATCTGATCATGTTATTTTCTGCCTGCCAGAGCAAAACTGCTCCCGATGGGGAGGTTATGGAAATTCCGGAATTAGCGGTAAAGGGTAAGCATGGCTATGTATCCGGAGAATTCATTTACCCTCTTGATGACCCTCCAACACCTGAATGCCATGCCTCCACGATTGCCGAGATACCAGGAGGAATGATTGCTGCCTGGTTCGGAGGCCAGCATGAAAAAAATCCTGATGTGGGCATATGGGTTTCCCGGTATAAAAATGGCAGTTGGACGGAACCCATAGAGGTGGCCGATGGGGTACAATCCGATACCATGCGTTACCCCTGCTGGAACCCGGTGTTGTTCCAACCTGAATCCGGACCGTTAATGTTGTTCTATAAAGTGGGACCGGATCCACGGAACTGGTGGGGCATGCTGAAAACTTCTGAGGATGGGGGAAAGACCTGGTCAAAGGCTTCAAAGCTGGGCATGGGGCCATTGGGACATTTGATCGGTCCGGTGAAAAATAAGCCTGTCCAGCTGGAAGATGGAAGCATTCTCTGTCCATCCAGCACTGAGGTCAGCATGAAGGGAAGGGATGATGAGTGGAGGGTGCATTTTGAGTTGACTAAGGATCTATGGCCGGACATGGCAGGTAATTGGCCCCATTAATGATGGTATTGAATTTGATGCCATACAGCCTAGCATTTTATTTTATCCCGGAAGAAAGATGCAAATCCTTTGCCGCACCCAGCAGGGTGTCATCTCCCAGTCATGGTCAGAGGACCTGGGCAGCACATGGTCTGAGATGGCCGCTACCAATCTACCCAACCCAAATGCCGGGACAGATGCCGTGACCCTGGAAGACGGCAGGCAGTTGCTGGTCTATAATCATACCCTGCGAAAAGGGGGTTTCCCCTCAGGGCGAAACATGATCAATGTGGCGGTCTCTCACAATGGGATAGACTGGAATCCCTCTTTGACGCTGGAACTGGCGAAATATGAATTCTCTTATCCGGCAGTAATCCAGGCTTCAGATGGACTGGTACACATAAGCTATACTTATATGCGCCGGACCATCAAACATATTGTTATTGATCCCGAAAAACTAAATTAATTGCTCAATTCACTATGAAACATAAGTCCAATCCCGACGTTCGAATTAAACGGTTGATGATCAGTCTGTTGTTACTGGCGTCTTTGTTCTTGGGTTCCTGTAAGCCAGCCGAAAATCCCAATATCGTCTTTATCCTTGTAGATGACCTGGGTTGGACAGATCTTGGATGTTATGGCAGTGAATTCTATGACACTCCCAACCTGGATAAACTGGCCAGGCAATCTGTACGATTTACCAATGCTTATGCTGCCTCCCCGGTTTGTTCTCCTACACGTGCTGCCTTAATGACCGGCAAACATCCGGCCAGGGTGAATATCACCGATTGGATCCCGGGCATGTCCATCTCAAGGGCCAGGGATCCAAAGCTGGTCCCACCGGAGGATATCCATAATCTGCCATTGGAGGAATTCACCATGGCAGAGGCATTCAGGGAACAAGGGTATAAGACGTTTTTTGCTGGGAAATGGCATCTGGGAGAAACTGAAGGATTCTGGCCGGAATTCCAGGGTTTCGAAATCAACAAGGGCGGTGTTAACTGGGGAGCACCACGGCTAAACTCAGAAGCGAATGGATATTATTCCCCCTATAATAATCCCAGGCTTGAAAACGGTCCCGAGGGAGAGTACCTGACAAACAGGCTAACGGATGAATCCCTGCAATTCATTGGATCAGCCGGTGATGCTCCCTTTTTTCTCTATTTGGCTTTCTATACAATTCATACTCCCATTATGGGTTGTGATGAATATGATGAAATTTACGAGGAAAAAAGCCTTCAGTTACCCAGTAAGGGAGAGATGATCACCAGGATGGAGCATGATGCCCAAACCCGTATCAACCAGAGCAACGCTAAATATGCAGCCATGATGCGATCACTGGATGCCAATGTAGGCAGGCTGCTCGAAAAACTGGATGAGCAGGGATATGCTGACAATACCATCATTGTGTTTACTTCTGATAACGGGGGACTCACAACTATTCCCAGGGGCGGTCCCACGGCTGTTGTCCCACTCAGGGCCGGAAAGGGATGGTGTTATGAAGGCGGTATCCGGGTCCCACTGCTTATCTCCTATCCGGGTATGCAGCATGCAGGTGAGACCTGCGATGTCCCAGCCATAAGTATGGATTATTATCCCACATTGCTGGAACTTGCTGGCATGGATCCTGATCCCGGCCAGCACATCGACGGAAAAAGCATAGTTCCTTTTCTTAAAGATCCCGGAAAGGCGGCACACCGGACCATGGTGTGGCATTTTCCGCATTATCATGGCTCCGCCTGGCGGCCGGGTTCTGCCATCCGGGATGGCAACTGGAAACTCATTGAATTTTATGAGGACAATATAGTGGAGCTGTATGATCTTGAAAATGACATGGAGGAAAGGGTAGACCTTGCGGAAGCGATGCCGGAAACAGCTGAAAAGTTGAGGACCCTCCTGCACGAAGAACTTGATCAAATGGGTGCACACTATCCTCAACCTAGATAAGGCCGGTATTAAAAAAACTTATGATTAATAAACTCATTAAGGCTTTCGGGTTTTCATTGCTGATCCTGTTAGGCGGATGTTCAGGGCATGGTAAAAAAAGGATTGGAACTGGCGGACCCGAAGTGGTCAGATTCAAAGTCCTTCCCTTTGATCTATCCGATGTCACACTCCTGGATGGACCATTTCTTCATGCGACAGCATTGAATTCAGCTGTTTTATTGAATTATAAGCCTGACAGGTTTCTGGCAAAGTTCCGGACTGAAGCGGGACTGGTACCAAAGGCGGATCACTATCAGGGATGGGAGGATGAAACCCTGGCCGGCCATAGCCTCGGACACTATCTCAGCGCCTGCGCATTGATGTACCGTTCAACTGGAGACAAACGATTCCTCGACAGGGTGAATTATATCGTGGATGAACTGGCACTGGTGCAGGAAGCAGATGGAGATGGTTACATAGGGGCCTTCCCCGGGGGAAAGAGGATACTGGGCAATGAGGTTGCAGGCGGAAATATCCGATCAAAAGGATTCAGCCTGAACGACCTCTGGGCTCCCTATTATACTCAGCACAAGATCTATTCGGGACTACTGTATGCTTACTATCTTTGCGATAACCAGAAAGCACTGGAGATCAGTATTCAATTTGCGGATTGGTTATCCCATGTCGTGGATGATCTGAATGATTCCCTGGTTCAGGTAATGCTTGACTGCGAACACGGAGGGATAAATGAATCCCTGGCTGAGCTCTATGCTATTACAGGGGAAGAAAAGTACCTAATACTTTCGAAGGTATTCCATCACAGGGCCATCCTGGACTCACTGTCCATGGAAGTGGATATACTCCCCGGGAAGCATGGCAATACCCAGATCCCAAAATTGATAGGCCTGGCCCGCAGGTATGAATTGACCGGGGATGAGACAGATCGGAGATCAGCGGAATTTTTTTGGGACAGGGTGGTGCATCATCATTCCTATGTGACGGGTGGGCACGGAAACCATGAGTATTTCGGTCCCGCTGACCAGCTTTCAAAAAGACTAAGCGATGGTACTACGGAGACCTGTAATGTGTACAATATGCTTAAACTATCCAGGCACCTCTTTCTCTGGGAAGCAGATGCCGAAACAGCTGATTTCTATGAAAGGGCATTGTTTAACCATATTCTGTCCTCCCAGCATCCGGTTGATGGCAGGGTAATCTATAATCTGTCCCTTGAGATGGGAGGGCATAAGGAATACCAGGATCCCTTCTGGTTTACCTGCTGTGTCGGCACGGGTATGGAGAATCATGCCAAGCACGGATGGAACATATATTATCATAACGACAGGGAGCTTTATGTCAATCAGTTTATTTCGTCGGAACTGGACTGGACCGAAAAAGGGATGAAACTGCGGCAGCTTACCAATTATCCTGATCAGCAGGGGACAAGCATTGAATTTGGAAATACGGAGCCGTTGGAATGTGATATCATGATGAGGTATCCCTACTGGGCAGAAAATGGTATTGAGATCCGAGTTAACGGGAAGAGAATAAAGGTGAAAAAGAAACCGGGAAGCTTTATCAGGATCCCTGGAAAATGGCAATCGGGAGACATGATCGAGGTGAATATACCCTTCAGCCTGCGTCTTGAATCCATGCCTGATGATCCCAACAGGGTAGCCATTATGTACGGTCCGATGGTCTTGGCAGGGGACCTGGGACCGGAAGATGATACGGCCGCCTATGATCCCCTGTATGTACCGGTATTACTGACGGAGAGCCGGGATCCTTCGGACTGGATGGAGTTTTTTGAGGGAGAAAGCAATTCATTCAAAACAAATCAGGTCGGCAGGCCAAGAGATGTGATGCTGAAACCATTTTACAAAATGCATGAACGAAGGTATACCGTTTACTGGGATCTGTATGATGAGAAGAACTGGTCGGCCAGGGAACAGGAGATAAGGGCCAGGGAGGAGGAGCAAAGAAAGATAGCGGAAATGACCATTGACCAGGTGCAGATGGGCGACACCCTGGATGAGATGGTCCATGGATACCAAGGAGAGAAAACATGGACCCGTGAATTCAAGGGTAGAAGCCTGAGGGAAGCTGACCGTGGAGGATGGTTCTCGGTGGACATGAAAGTTTACAGGGGACAGCCCATGGCATTGGTGGTGGAATACTGGGGCGGATTCCCTGGCTCCAGGACTTTTGATATATTGCTGGATAGCATGCTTTTAGCCACTGAAAATACTTCCAATAAGGCAGATGGTCAATTCATTTTCCAGCAGTATGAGATCCCGGATGAATGGACGGTTGATAAAACTTCTGTAACAGTAACCTTCAGACCATATGATGGTCATAGCGCCGGACCGGTTTTCACTGTCAGGACCATCCGGCGCTGAACCTCAGACCTTGGCTATCAATCCAGTTCTGCAGATCAATCCATACCTGACATTTTTTCCAGCGCAAGGTAGAGGGCCTGTGTTCCCTTGGTTCCTTTCCCCATGGCCATTACAGATAGATAGAGCTGCTTGGCAAGGGCCAGTCCAGGAAGGGAGAGCTTCATTTGTTCGGCCTCTTCCAGGGCAATTCCCAGGTCCTTGATGAAATGTTCTACCATGAATCCCGGTTCAAAATCTCCATGGACAATCTTGGGTGCCAGCACATCAAGTGTCCAGCAGGCTGCCGCACCCCCTCCAATAGATTTTAGTACCGTCTCGAGGTCTAGTCCCGCTTTATGCCCGTAAATCAGGCATTCACATACCCCGATCATGGTTCCGGCAATGGTGATCTGGTTGCACATCTTGGTATGTTGTCCGGATCCGGCCCTGCCCTGGTATACCATGTTTTTGCTGAAAACATCCATAATGGGCATGACCTTATTGACTACGTCTTCCTCTCCCCCTATCATCACAGAGAGGGCACCATTTATGGCACCTACTTCTCCGCCTGAAACCGGTGCATCCACTGCCCAGGCACCTTTTTTCCTGGCAGCATCATCAATCCTGACCGCCAGTCCGGGTAAGGTAGTTGTCATATCTATAACGACGGCATCCTTTTGTATGGTCTGCATAACACCAGCATCACCAAAATAGACTTCCTCAACATCTCTCGGAAAGCCTACTATGGTAAATATCACATCACAATTTTCAGCAATGGCAGCTGGTGTGTCATACCAGTCACAACCTCGGGCAATCAGCTTTTCAGATTTGCTCTTCGTACGGCTGTAAACCGAGACCTTGTAGCCTGCATCCACAAGGTGCATGGCCATGGGGGCACCCATGATCCCGGTTCCTATCCATCCTATTTTTACGTCAGAAGGGTTTGTACTTATGTTTGTCATTTTATGATAAGATTTAGGATTAATTCTTAATATAGGGTATGGTCAGGGGGCCTTCAGGCAGGACGCAGATCCTGGCATCCGGACCATGCTTATTCAGGATCTCACTGATCAAGGCGTCAGGATCCTGCACCGGGCTGAACAGGGCCTTCCTTACGGTTTTATCATCCAGTTTGTCGGTATACAGGGAAACATTGGCCCATCGTTGTATGAGTACCTCGTAAAAAATCTGCCAGGTATCCTGGAAGTCTTTCTCATTTTTTACTACGTAATCATATAGATCCTCAATATTGTCCACAGCAGTCAACATACGTTCAAAATCAGTATTTTCAGGGATACCGTCCCAGCATTCGGCTGCAATGAGGATATCCCCACCTTTTTTTACCACCTGCATGGCTGCACTCATTCCTTTCACGCTCTGGTAGATGTTCAGGTCCAGCGGGTAACCGGAGTTGCTGGTAATCACCAGGTCATAGGGTTCATCTACAGCTACCATAGCTGTTTCCTTGGCGAAGATGCAGCCCTGCTTGTGAGCTTTCCTGAGATCACCTGCATAGACACCGCTGATTTCCCTCCGCTTGTTCAATGTGATGTTCAGCAGAAAAAGTCCGGGTAACATATCCGTTGCCTCGTGTACATCCTCCCAGAGAGGATTGCCTGAGGTAATGCCCCAGCGGGCATTTTCATTTTCAAGCATGGAGATGGAATGATTGTACCGGATGGTATCGAGGTATGCCATGCCTGGCATAACAGCCTTCCCTCCTCCGGAAAATCCCATAAAGAAATGGGGCTCTATAAAACCGGTTAAAATCTTCAGGTCACAGGCTGCCAGTTCGGCATTCAGGTAGATCTGGTTGCCTGATGAGGTGTTGCCTGCATGTATGAATTGAGACTTGTCATTGGTATCATTCTGGATGATCCTGTATTTGCCCGCAAACTCCTTACCGAGGATTGTTTCCAGTTCATCCGTCTGGGGCTGGGCGATGCGTGCCGGTGGCACAAAACAAAATGATGTTTTCAGGGTCTATATGATCCAGTTCCTTCAACAGGGCCGGAAGAATAATATGGTAGGGTGTGGCACGGGTGACATCGCTGAAAATAATGCCGATTTTCGAATCCCTGCTCACAAGATCTTTCAAGGGTTTGCTGCCAAGCGGAGATCTTAAGGCTTCAGTAACAGCTCCTGACTGATCCTTGAGCCCTTCCACCCACTGGGGTTCTATAATGTCTGTGTGGTATCCATCTGGAATATCCCATTCCAGTCCCTTTTTACCGTATGCAAGTTCAATTTTCATCTGATTTCCAATTTATTAGAATAGTCCCGGTACAACAAAATAAACCAGGATCAGGGCAATGATGCCAACCGTAAGGCCATAAATGGCCATGGGGATAAGATTTCTTTTGATCAGGATCCCTTCCACACCTACCAGTCCGACTGTTGCACATGCTGCGATCACATTATGCACACATATCATGTTTCCGAATGCTCCACCGATATTCTGGAGGGCCACGATAATGATTTTTGATATTCCCAGCTGGTCTGCAATGGAATACTGGAAGACAGAGAACAGCATATTGGAAACGGTATTGGATCCTGCCATAAAGGATCCGAGTGCTCCAACAAAAGCATCCACCAGTGGCCAGGCTCCCCTGAAAACACCCGTCATGGCCTCGGCCATGACCAGTGGCATACTGGTGACATCAACGGGATTATTTCCGGACTGCATCATGATCCTGACCATGGGGACAGCAAAGAGCAGCGCGATGGTTGGTCCCTTGATCCGCTTGAAGGTTTCCTTCCACGCCAGGCTTACCTGTGTTTTATTCATTCTGTAGATAGGAATGCACAACAGGGCTACCAGGATGAATGGCATTACACCCGGAATATAAAGGAGATTGAATGTATTGCTGATACTGGTACCGAAAAGATCATTATAGTGGATGGTCATGATGGATTTGATCCAGCCGCCAAAAGGGAGGGATCTTACCCTGGTCAAAACCAGCAACAGGGCTATGAGGAAATAAGGAAGCCAGGCCATGGCCAGGGATATTTTTGTTTTGGACTCGGTGCCGGACATGGAAATGGATCCTGTCCAGTTGCTTTCCCATTTGCTTTTATCCGGGAAATCCCATGGTTCCTTGGGGATGAGGAATCCTGCCCGGGTTGTCAGCAGGACTATACCCAAGCCGATTAACGCACCAAGGAGGCTGGGGAATTCAGGTCCCAACAGCCATGCCACCAGAACGTATGGCACTACGAAACAAAGGCCTGCGAAAATAGCAAACGGCCAAATGGCCAATCCCTCTTTAATAGATTTGTTCTTCCCGAAATACCGGGTCATCATGGCTATCAGGATAAGGGGGATAAGGATACCAGGGATGGCATGCTGTATCCCTGTCCACAACCCCACCTGGTAAATAAACTCATTGTATTCCATTCCAGCGTTGGCAATCTGCTGCATGATCTCCGGTGTATTGGTCGTTTGTCCCACCCCAATCAGGGTAGGTGTTCCAACGGCACCAAATGAAACGCAGGTGGAATTGGCGATTAATGCTACCATGACTGCTGCCAGGGCAGGGAAGCCCAGTGAAAGCAATAAGGGAGCAGCCAGGGCAGCCGGCGTGCCGAATCCTGCTGACCCTTCAATAAAACTGCCGAAGAACCAGGCGATGATGATGGCCTGCACCCGCCTATCAGGGGATATGGCCGTAAATCCTACATTGATGGCGGCCAGGGCACCACTCTCCCTAAGGGTAAACAGCACGGCCAGGGCACCAAAAACAATCAGCAGGATCTGTATCGCAATGCCTACCCCGTTAACACTCGCGGCAAAGATCCAGTTCATTGGGGTTTTCCAGACAAAAATTGCCAGGAGAACTGCTGCTGCGAAAGCCACAGGCATGGCTTTGGTGGCTCCCCAGCGGAAGCCAACCATGAGGATAAAGATAACCGCGATGGGAACAAAAGCTAGCAGGGCGAGGACTCCAATGGACATGGTTAAGTGTTTTAAGTCTGCAAAGACATTTGAATAGTTGATCTAAAATTAGAACTTTTCAGAGAATACAAAAACTTTGGCGTAAATTTAAAAGGCAAACACTCACTTCAATATTATGAGAATTCTTATCGCACCAGATTCATATAAAAATGCCCTCTCGGCCTTGGAGGTGGCAACTTCACTTAAAGCGGGCCTGGAGAAAGTTTTTCGGGAGGCTGAATTTGAAATCCTGCCTATGGCTGACGGGGGGGAAGGTACCGTTGAAGCGTTGATCGATGCCACCCAGGGTCAGATCATCAAAACGACGGTACATGATCCCTTTATGCGGCCTGTTGAATCATCCTTCGGGATCACCGGAGATGGTATTACTGCTGTGATTGAGATGGCCTCTGCCTCAGGGATACAGCTGATCACTTCCGAGGAAAGAAATCCATGGATCACCACAACATTTGGCACGGGTGAACTGATCCATGCTGCCCTGGATAAGGGATGCCGTGATATCATCCTGGGCATCGGAGGGTCTGCGACCAATGATTGCGGGATGGGGATGGCTGCAGCCCTGGGTGTGAAATTCCTGGACGCAGGCAGGAAATTCTGTTGGACCAGGTGGAGGTTGCTGGCTGAAGTTGCCCGAATCGATATGAGCGGATTGGATAAGCGGATAAAGGATACAACGATCATGGTGGCCTGTGATGTCACCAATCCACTTACCGGCCCTAAAGGCGCATCCCATATTTACGGTCCCCAGAAAGGCGCCGACCCTGATATGGTTAAACGACTTGACAGCAACCTGAAACAGTTTTCCGATCTCATCGCTGAACAACTTGGAAAACATGTGGAGAGATCCCGGGTGCTGGTGCAGCCGGCGGACTGGGAGCCGGACTGATTGCTTTTCTAGATGGTGAATTAGCTGAAGGTGTTCCCATTATTGCCGCCAAAACCGGTCTCGATGCGGCAGCTGCCCGGGCTGATGTAGTGATCACCGGGGAAGGCGGAATTGATATCCAGACCCAGTTTGGCAAAACTCCTTATGGCGTGGCCCAGGTGGCAAAAAAACATGGCAAACCTGTGATAGCCGTTGCGGGAACCATTGGAAAAGGCGTTGAGGAACTCTACTCGAAAGGCATAGATGCCATAATCTCGATCCTTGACAAACCATTAAGCCTGGAAGAGGCCATCAAGGAAACACCTGAACTTCTGGAGGCAACAGGAGAAAGGATTGGCCGCTTATTGATGCTGGGTCGAGGATTGTAATTACAAAATAAAGCACATAAAATGAGATCTGGATTCATATTTTGTGTTTTATTATTTATTACATATCTGTCAAAACCTGTTACATTCCTGTTAGGACCTGTCTGATACTCTCCTTATCTTTATTTACCTAAAAAGTTGGATGACAATTTGATAGGAATTTTGTAAATTGAATAAGCCGTTTGTCCAACAGCTAAAAATTGAACACCCACTAAACGTGACATTTCATGGAGTGCTCCGGATTTCCCTCCAAGATGTTAAAACTTTCCTTGATCCTCGCCTTGCTATTGAGCTTTTTATAAGTTCCCTGAACGCCCAGATGAAAACCATCATGGGCTAGGTTACCGATAGTATCACAGGAGATCCCCTGCCTGGAGTAAATGTAATCATTAAAGGCACCTCTGTTGGGACCACCACCAATGATTCCGGTCAATATTCACTTGAGGTACCTGAAGAATATAAATACATCCTTTTCTCCTACCTAGGCATGAGAACTGCCGAAGCAGAGATAAACGACAGGCTGGTCATAGATCTGAAGATGGACATGGACATTATGGGACTCGATGAGGTGGTTGTAACGGCTTTGGGACAAACCAGGGAGAAAAAATCACTGGGGTATTCGGTTCAGGAGCTTGATGGTGAGGAGATTGAAACAGCGCGTGAGAAAAACATGCTGAATTCTCTGCAGGGCAGACTGGCAGGTGTACAGATAACCAATAGTTCCGGGAGTGTTTCATCCGGATCAAGGATCCTGATTCGTGGGAACAGCACATTGCAGGGAAATAACCAGCCACTGTTTATTGTGGATGGTATACCTGTCATGAATCATTATGATGATCTGGATCAATGTGGAGGTGTGGACTATGGAAATACGGCCATGGACCTGAATCCTTCGGATATTGAAAGCATCAGTATCCTGAAGGGGGCAAATGCGGCTGCTTTGTATGGATCAAGGGCCTTGAACGGAGTTGTACTCATCACAACAAAGAAAGGAAAACTGGAGCCGGGACAGGAAAGGAGGTGTTGAAGTGAGCATTTGAGTCCAACTTCATGTGGGAAAGACTGTTGATTCTTCCTGAATTCCAGGATTTATATGGACAGGGATTACGGTGGTATGTTTGAATACGTTGATGGCCAGGAGGTGGATTGATGGATTGGTTTGATGTAAGCTGGGGCCCCCCACTGGATTATATTGTTAAAGCTGGAGACCTTCAGCCGGAAGGCAAGTTATACTGGACCAGGAGAACCGGTATTTGAGTAAACCGATACCCCAGACCGTAGGGCAGATATTGGTCTTGCCCCAGTTTGACAGTCCCTATGATCCGGTGAATGATGTCCGGACACCCACTCCATGGATCTCTCACCCTGATAATGTTAAAAATGTATTTGAAACAGGACTGACTGCAACCCATACACTTTGTCTCCGGGTGCAGGCAAAATGCAGGTTTCAGGCTGTCTATGGGAAATCAAAATGTGAAAGGGATCATTCCAAACACCGATCTGAAAAAAAACAATGTATCATTCTCCGGGAGACTGAATGTCTCACCGAAATTCAGGATTGGAGTTAGTGCATCCTATATCAATAACAGGAGTGACAATATAATGAGCGGTGGATACTATCAGCCAATATCCTGCAGAGCCTGGGCATGTGGTTTGGCCGCCAGGTTGATACCGAGATCCTCAGGGAGAAATGGAATACAACAGATCCAAAAACCGGTATGCCCTTCAACTGGATCCACTACGTTCATGACAATCCATACTTTACATTGAACAAACATTTGAACACAAGGAACAGAAGCAGGTTTATGGGGAATGTTAACCTGGAATACCGCATCATCCCTTCTTTAAGCATCAGCGGTGTTATCGGAAACGACTGGTACACAGAGAGGAGAAAGGAAGTAAGGGCAATGGGCAGTGTTATTATTGATAACAACACGGATTGGACCAGGGGCAGATTCGATTCCTATCTGTATACCGTAAATGAATTTACGGCAAGGGGACAGTTGAATTTCAATAAAACCTTCGGGGAATTAAGCCTGCTGGCAACTGCAGGTGCTGAATTTAACCGATATGGTTTTCATGCTGATGCTACCCATGTGAATGCCCTGATCGTGCCGGATCTTTATGCAGTGAGCAATGCTGCGGTCCCTGCTACATCAGATATGCAGGAAGAGAACAGGGAGCTCCAGGGTGTATTTGGCATGGTGAATCTTGGATTTAAGAATTACCTTTATCTTGACCTCACGGCCAGGAATGACTGGTCATCAACCCTGCCTTGAATAATAATTCCTATTTCTATCCCTCTGCATCCATTGGATTCATACTGACCGAAGTTCTGAAAATACCTACAAACATTTTATCCTTTCTGAAATTCAGGGCAAGTTATGCCGAGGTTGGAGGAAGTGCTGCAGCCTATCAATTAAAAGGGAAATTCAAATCGTTCGATTTTTTCCGGGGAAATCCTGCATTGACCTACACCGATACAAGACCGCCGGAAAACCTGAAACCTCAGAATAAAAGGTCAATAGAATTTGGCACTGACATAAGATTTGCCAGTAACAGGTTTGGTTTTGATTTAACATGGTACAAAGAGAATACAATCAACCAGATCATGAATATTGATATCCCTGGCACTACAGGATTCAACCGGCAAACCATTAATGCTGGCAACCTTCAGAACCAGGGATGGGAACTGACTTTGAGGGCAACACCGGTCAGGACCAGCAGCTTAACCTGGGACATCACCCTTAACTGGTCAAGAAACGTTAATACTGTGGTAGCCCTCCATGAGGATATTAATCAGATTTATCTCTATCCGGGTCCCTGGGGAAGGGTGAATGTTTATGCCCGTGTTGGCGAACCTTACGGGCAAATGTTTGGTAAGGATATGGTCAGGGAGCATGCAAAAGTTTATTATACTGATGAATCCAGAACGATTCGTGACCATATAGAGTATTCCGGCAGACCGGTTGTGGATACAATGGGAGAATATCAACTATCGGTATATGAAAGCCTGGTAGGGAATATCATGCCGGACTGGTTCGGGGGGATAAGCAATGGTTTGAATTTCAGGAATTTTAACTTCAGTTTCCTGGTTGATTTCCAGAAAAGGAGGTGATCAGTTTTCACTTACGCATGATTTCGGCAGAGTTGCCGGGATCCTTGCTGAAACAGCCAGGCTCAATGCCAATGGAAAGAATATCAGGGATCCTGTACCTGGATGGTGGTGGATTATTGATCGAGGATGCGGTTTACGGAGAAGTCAATGCAGATGGAACCATTAAACTTACTGATCAATATGGGAATGAGGTGGACGAACCAGTGATCAATGAAACCTATGTGGAAGCTCAGGATTTTTATCTTAGATTACTGAGGCACCAGCTTCTTCCCTGTCGGTTTTCGATGCCAGTTTTGTGAAACTGAGGGAGCTTATCATTGGCTATACATTTCTTGATGTGGCACCCTGGTTAACAGAAATCAGGCTATCCCTGGTGGGCAGAAATCTCTGGTTGATACACAGCAACATACCGGGTATTGATCCTGAAAATGCATACAGTGCCGGAAATATCATTGGAATAAATTCCAATCCAATACCTTCTACACGCAGCATGGGATTTAATGTAAAGATCATTTTTTAAATTATATCAATTAGCATGAACCCTATGGACAATCCAATAAAAGCTAATGAAATCTATCCTTGCAATGATATTGATCATGCTTATTGGATCCTGCACCGAACATTTTGAGGAACTGAATACTGATCCGAATTTTCCAACTGATGTTCCGGCCATCAATATATTTACACAGGTCATTATACATTCAGTGGATGGCGAACTGAGTAATCCATGGGGGACTTTCTGGTCGCAGCAATGGAGCGGAGCAGAGATGGCCGCCAGGGAAAAGGACAGATACGTGATTGGCAATTATGATTATCTCAGGAACCATTATTATACAGATTTACTTGATCTTGAGATCATTATTCGAAAAACATCCGGGAAGATCGAAAACGGTTCGGAAGAGGAATCCATGGAGAACAGAGGCCTTTTGGCCGCAGCCAGGATCATGCGGGTATGGATATTTCATCTGCTTACCGATATGCTGGGAGATATCCCGTATTCGGAATCTCTCACAGGATTGGATGAGGATGTCATCTATCAACCCGGATATGATACACAGGAAAACATATACATGGACCTGCTCAGGGAACTGGAAGAGGCGAATGGCTTACTGGAGGATCTTTCAGTGGTTAACAATTTTGGCAGCGGGGACTTGTTTTTTGATGGAGATCCGGAACAATGGAAAAAATTTGGGAATTCATTGAAAATCAGAATACTTAACCGCTGTGCGGGTACACCCTGGTCATTTACATATGATATGGCAGGCACCGGAACTTTCACTACCACTCCAGGAGCGGCCGCATATCCCGATGCGGATGCAGAAATCGCAGCCATATTAAATGATCCTGCCGGGCATCCGGTTCTATCGGGTAATGGTGACAATGTTATGTTGACCTATCCCGGTTTACCCCCGTACAGGCAACCAATGTTCTGAATTGCTCTCCGGAAATACTTATTTCGTTATGAGTGAGACCATGGTCAACTGGCTCAAAGACCGGAATGATCCCAGAATCGAAGTCTATGCACAGAAAACGGATAGTTCTCTACATGGAGAATCTGAAGCTTATATCGGGCTTCAGAATGGCCGGGACCAGGAAACCAATATTTCATCCGTATCCAGACTGGGAACGCGGATTGGTTATGATCCGGAAGCCCCCCTCTATGTATTAACCTATGATGAAATAGAATTCATTAAGGCTGAACACTTCCTGAGGCTAGGAAATGAGCCTGCTGCCAGGCTTGCATATGAGTCCGGCATCATGGCTTCCATGGAAAGATGGGGAGTGGTCCTGGATACCAGTACTTATTTGGCAGGGCCAAAAGTGGACCTGGATAGTGCCGGGAGTGAAGGTGAGAAATACCAGCGGATCCTGGAGCAAAAATGGGCTGGCATGTTTGGACAGGGATGGCAGGCCTGGCATGAGGTCAGGAGGACAGGATTTCCTTCCCGTGTTTTTGAATATGAACTGGAAGGGACCAACTATCCGGATCTGGGGATGCCCATACGAATGAGCTACCCAACATCAGAAGAAACGGAAAATCATGATCATTGGGCAGAAGCAAGGTCAAGGCAGCATATTGAAGACCGCCATTATGGGCTTTTTAGTACCGATGGAATCAAAAGCCAGATGTGGTGGCATACAAGAAAAAATCCAATACCCAAAGTGACGGATCCACCAGTTAATCAATAATAGAAGATAAATTTCTTATCAAATGAACAGATTTCAACTCTACAAACTTTTCCTGATCTTTTTCTTTCTGCCTCCCGGGCAGGTGTATACACAAATCAAAACACTTGATCCGGTAATCAATCCATCACATTTCAAAATCCACCATATCGGACCGGAGGATGGAATATCCTCCCCTATATCATTTCTGCCTTCCAGGATCAATTTGGCTATATATGGACGGGCACTGAATACGGGGTGGATCTTTATAATGGTTATGAATTTGAGGTTAAAAGAATACAGAGATACAGACAGTACCTCCTACAAGCTGAACTGGATATATAATTTAGCGATGATGAGGATGGTGGTGTATGGATCTGCTCCGGTTACGGTTTGTATTATTATGACAGGTACAAAGATGCCATTAGTAACCCAGTATTCACATCTGGACTATCCTCCCATGGACTTCCGATGTGTGGTTCATGGAATCTGGAAGGACAGCCAGGGATTGTACTGGGTTTTTACGCAGGAGGGACTGTTTCATTTTGACCGTAAGAAGGATCTTCTCACTCCAACCGATGTATCCGTTCGCAATAACTGGAGAGCGGCCAGGAATAAGATTTGAGTTTGCTGGAAACGAGTGATGGCTCTGTCTGGATCCCTGCTGATCCCCATGGATTGTACAGGTACAACCGGCATACAGGAGAATTTATCAATTATCGCCATGATCCTGATGATCCTGAAAGTCTCAGTTCCGATAAGGTAAGGGATATAATGGAGGATAATGAAGGAAAACTGTGGATTACCACCTGGGCGGGGGCCTTAATATACTTGACAAAAACGGATGCAGACTGACTTTGAACACATCCGGTATCACCGGGATTCTGTACATGGCATATTCAGTGATTCATTGAATACACTGATCAATGGACCGTTCAGGCGATATCTGGATAGCCGGCCAGAATGGATTCAGCAAATATGAAGCCTGAAACGAGAAGTTTTCAAATCCTACCGGATCAACAAGAAAACGATTTGATTACTCCTTCGATGATGCAAGCAATTCCATCATGCAGATTAATTGAGGATCAGGATAGGCATATCTGGTTGCAGGCCATTAGGACTGCAAGGGCTGTTTCTATTTCAATCCCGGGACGGAAGAATTATATCAGTTTATTGATGTCAAGGATGAACAGCATGGAATCAAGGGCCAGAATAGGATAATGAGTTCATTTATTGATGCTGGCGGCCTGGTATGGGCTGTAGCACAGGGAGGTATAAATATCATTGAGAAAAACCCACAAAAACCATTTTATCAGTTCAAGCATGATATGAATGATCCCAGATCACTAAGTTATTCCAAGGCATGGTCGATATTGCTGGATTCACAGGGAGATCTCTGGGTTGGCAATGAAGGGCCGGTTCTTAACAAGTGTCAAGATTTCAAAATTGATGATCCGGTCAGATTTCAGCGCATTTTCCAATGGAAGAGAATCAGCTTTATTATAACAACCTCATCAGTGCCATCATTGAAGATGATGAAGAAAATTTGTGGATAGGTACCTGGAAGGCCTTGTTCAAGTTTAATCGTAGCACCGAAACATTTTAACCATGTAAGTGATGATCCTTCCATCCGGCATATACTTGACAACCTGACAGGTTGATGATCTTTATCGATCAGCAAATGGCTGGTTATGGATGCGGACAGGAACAAGGGATTTATATTTATGATCCCGAATCTGGCAGGCTTGCCCACCAAACTCCTGATCTGACAATAGATCCGAATGGTCTGCATTCCATGTTTATTTACAATTTTAGAGGATACAGACCGGAAATTTCTGGTTTGGCCATGGATTTGGGATCAGTAGATTGCCGGAATCAGAAGCCGAAAGGGTATTTTTATCCGATACACTTAAATTCATCAGATATAGTAACATTATGGAAATGCTAAGGATCTAAGTTCGGATATGGTCATGGATATTCACCAGGATAAACAGGCAGGATATGGTTCAGCACCACAGGCGGATTAAACCTTTTCAATCCCGAAACATGAAACATTTCAATCTTTTTATCGAATCGGATGGACTTCCAAGTGATTGTGTGAATGGTATGCTGGAGGATGATCATGGTAATTTATGGATCAGTTCACTAACCGGGATCAGTAAATTGGAACTGGATGAAGGATATGGCCCGGAGGTTATAAAATCAATTCATACACTATGGAGGTACCATGGTATTGAGAAACCGGTTTTCAATGAAAAAAGCTGTTTTAAATCAGAGGATGGCTGGATGTTTTTTGGGGGCATATATGGAGTCACATATTTCCATCCTGACAGCATCAGGGAGAATCCCATCATTCCCCCGGTGCATATAACAAAGATCCTTATTAATGACACGGATCTTTCAGCAATTAAAGAAACCCCGGAACGGCCAGCCTCATTGATCGGGACATTTCCTGATTAAACTTCCATACGATCAGAATTTCCTTTCCTTTGAATATGTGGCACTGAATTACCTGGTTCCGGACAGGAATCAGTACAGGTATAGAATGGAAGGTCTGGATGAAGATTGGGTCGAAGCCGGAACCAGGCGGTTTGCCGAGTATCGCGACCTTAAACCGGGGCAATATACATTCAGGGTAATAGCCTGCAATGAAGATGGACTGTGGAACGAAGAGGGAGCTGCTGTCAGCATTATCATTCATCATCCCTGGTATGGTCAGTCCCGGCATATCTTGTTTATGTAATCCTGTTGGCAGGAGCTATATATTTATTTATCAGATGGAGGACCTGGCGACTGCAAATGAGAAAAGATCAACCTGGAAAGTATCGGTCAGGGAAAGGACCAAAACCATTGAACAGCAGAATGAAGAACTTGAACAGCAAAAAGAAGAATTACAGATCACCCTTGAAAATCTCCAGGAAACACAAACACAGCTTATCCAGTCCGAAAAGCTGGCGGCTCTCGGGGGACTGGTGGCAGGGGTGGCACATGAGATCAATACACCTGTCGGGATCACTGTTACGGCCGCTTCCAGCCTGGCAGAAGAAACCCGGAATGGCCGATAAATATAAATCCGATAAGATCTCCAGGGCAGAATTCAAGGATTACCTAAATACATCGAACCAGTCTGCCAGACTTATCCTGTCCAATATGGAAAAGGCGGCCACCATGGTCCAGAGCTTCAAACAGGTATCCGTGGACCAGTCCACCGAGCAGAAACGAAAATTCAAACTGAAAGATTATACAGAGGATGTGATCCGCAGCCTGTATCCGAAATTCAAGAACAGCAATGTAACTATTAAGATAAATATTGGGAGTGATATCTTGCTTGATAGTTACCCGGGTGCCTTTTCCCAGATCATCACCAACCTGATCATGAACAGTCTAAATCATGGATTTGATGAATCCCAGCAATTAAGTATCGGTATCATGGCTCACATTGATAAGGATTGGTTGAACTTTGAGATTTCAGATAACGGAATGGGGATTCAAGAAGAACATCTGGGAAGAATTTTTGAGCCATTTTTTACAACCAATAATAAAATGGGGACCGGATTGGGCCTGCATATTGTTTATAACCTTGTGACACAGAAATTGAATGGCAGCATAATATGTGATAGCGAAGTGGACAGGGGGACCTCCTTCAAAATCGCCTTACCAGCCTAAATATAAAATCTCCCAGCAATTACGCAAAACCTTCTTATTGTTCGGCAATTTAGTGTTCGACAATCACAACCTCATATTCATGCAAAACAGGTACGGTAAAACTGGCCATTCCATTGGTATTGGTTATCCGGACATTCTTGCCGTATTTCAGGAGGCGGATATTGCTGACCGCTTGATCAGTTTTAATTTCCATGACAATATCATGCATCGGTAATGGCTGGTGATAGGCTGTGCCCACCTGGCCGGAGAGATTGTTCATCCCGATCAGGGTATAATCATCGCTGTCGCTTTTCAGCAGGCTGATTTCCACAAGGGGAGAGGCCTCCACTTTAATATCATACGCTAACTCCAGTAAGTCGTTCATGGCCGTTTGCACGATCATGGAATGGGCGTGGTGGCTCTTGTATTCATAATGATCGCCAACGGGCCATGGGATGAGGACAAATTTGCCTTCACCATAGTTATTTTCGATAACTCCCGGGATTTCTGTGACTTCGGTATAGTAGCATTTTTCCGGGGGACCGTACATGGCCATGGGGATGAGACCGAGGTAACCCTTTGCTGATTCCTTAAGGGTACACTCCATAAAATCGGCATAGAGGTATATGATATCAATGTCCTCGAGAGAAGGGGTTTTGAGGGTCTCCTTATCCTCCGGGAAGACCCGGAAATACCTGCCCTGCTCCTGTGGATAGAGTTTGTAAGTTGCTTCAACACCTGCTGATTTCAGCCGGATCTTTTCAAGTGGATTGCCAAGTTTGTCCTGGGTCGATGGGAATCCGGTAGCCAGGACTTTCCCGCCATTCTCAACATATTGATCGATACGGGCAATATCCCCATCACTCAGATTGCGGTAATCCGGCAGCACCAGGACATCATAATCCTCCAGTTTTTTGGGTGTTTCAGTACCGGGATCAAGACAGAGGGGATGCAGAATGTCAAAGGGAATATGGTTTTCCGAGAGGATACGTATAAGTCCCCGCGACTCCCTCTGAGGTCCCTTTACAAGCGCCACCCTGGCCAGGGAATGGATATCCGTAAAGTAGACTTCATTATCGGCATGGAAATTAAAAATGTCCTTGAGGACCGGCATAAGGGCGCGGTCTTCCTGGTTTTCCAGCCGGCCGATCATGTAGTAATCCAGCGGTGCCCCGTGGATCATATTCTGGATCAGCCTCCTCCCGGCCAGGTGGGGCCATTCACCGGCATGCCTCGCGGGGTAATCCACGAAATGAACAGTGGTATTGGCCACGGTCCGGTTGGTCCAGGAGTTCACATGTATCTTGACGTTCTCGGTACCGCTGTAGTCCCATTCCAGTCGCCTCCACATGCCCGAATGCGATTCCGTCCTGACGATATCCACCCCTTCGACGGTATAAGTGCATACGGCAATATGTTCTCCATGGGATTTGATCAGCTGGTTGACCTTTGTGAACTGGTCATCGATGGTATAGCGTTTGAATTCCTTGTACTTGTTAAAGGCCGGGTCGTTATCATCCTCCACCGTTGGCAGGTTCATCCCTGAGAATGCTGTGAACCTTTTCTTACAATTGTCACACTGGCAGATCCCATGGTAGGTATTGCTGTAATCCCTGGTGGGATAACCTATCATATTGAAAAATACCCCGTCAAGGGCATAGCGGTTAAGGACTTCGTCAAGGATCTTAAAGGAATATTCCTGCTGGTATGGGCCATTGATGCAGGTATGAACCTGACCGTTGTAATTCACATATTCCCCCTTGACATTCTTGTAAAGCCAGTCCGGATTCTGAAAGGCATACTTTTCATTCATCTTGCTGAAATCAAATCGCCCCATCATGGCGATGCCTTCTGCGTGCAAAAGTTCCAGGACCCTGCCAACCATGTCTTCCCTTAGGTTGGGATTGACATATTCAAATTCAAGCTCTGAAGGATAATTGGCTACAATACCGCCAACATTGAACAATGCCGCCGTGGCCCTGAAATCCTTGATTCTGGAGACATACTCCTCCGGATCAAGGGTGATGGCATCGATTTCCCTGAGGTTGGTCTGGACCAGGCGGAAAGGTTTTTCATACCATAACCTTCCATCGTCTACCGGATCGGCAAAGGATGAATCTGTCGAAGTTTGCTGGGTGCAGGATACAAGGATCCCAGCCAGCAGCATGGGTGCCAGAAAAGCTTTGATTTTCATGGGGTATTTATTGGTTAGTAATTATATTCTGTAGATCTCTTTGTTGACCAGCCTCATGAGTTCGATATAATTCTCTTCGGCCATCAACTCCCGGAATTTTTGCCTGTCAAGTTTGCTGGCCAGGTCCCATACCCCTTTGGTAATCTCTGCGTGGCGGTTAAAGAAATCAACCATTCCGAATATCCTGGGGGAAGCATCTGTGGTGAAATACTTGTCATAATCATACTCCCTGGCCCAGAACATCAGTTCCACATAATGCAGGAAATGCCTGCTGGCCCCCACCAGGTCCCAGTCCGCCTTGGTATCATTATCATTGGTATGTATATAGGCGCCAAATCCTGAATCGAGAATGGTCACCAGGGATTGGGCCGGGTTTTCCTGGCTCTGAAGGGAGTGGCCCATATCCAGGGTAATGCCGGTATGAGGGTTACCCACCTCTTTCAATAGAAGAAGGGCTTTTGCTGTGGTATCCAGCTGGCAGTGAACCCTGGTCTCTGAGTATTTGGGTTCAATGTAAAGGGGTATCTCCGGAAGGTAGGCTGCCGCTTCTGCTACCGTTTCTATCATGTATTTCCAGGCAGTGGAATAGTCGATCTGGAAAAGCACATCGTATCCATCGCTGAGGGGACAGCAGGTAATATGAGGTGCCCCGACGGCTTTGGCGAAATCCTTGCCTTTTTTGAGCATTTCCACGGCACGGTCACGGATGTCCTTATGCGGTCTGGACAGGGCACCGGGCACCCATTCCGCTTCCTTCTTGATATTGACATTAATGGCGGCAAAGGTGAGTCCCAGGTCAGCCATCCATTTTTTAGTTTCAGCCGGGTCACCGCATTCATACGGGAAGACCATTTCCACCCCGTCAAACCCGTCAATTTCCTTTACAATCTCAAGTTTTTCAAGGGTGGTGACAGGCTGCTGGTATTCTGAAAACCTGTCCTGTGTTTTGCCTAAAAATCCGATAATTACACCTTGCTTCATTTTAACTTTATTTGATTTAGTTAATCAACCCTGTAATGGTATCAGCCATGGTCTCCAGGATGAGTGCACAGGATGCAGCACCTGCATCGATCACCCCTTTGGAGCGGTCTCCGAGACGGCTGGAACGGCCTATCTTGGCTACGAGGTCCTTTGTATTATCCCTGCCTGCATTTGCTGCCTGTTTCATATCCGCCAGTGCAGCTGGAAAATCCTTGCCTTCATCCAGGGCAGCCAGGTAGGCATCCACGGCCGGATAAAGTGTATCCACCAGTGTTTTGTCCCCGACCTGGGCCTGGGAGATAGAGCCGATAGCTTCTCTGGAGGCCCTTAGTGCTTCACCAAAAGATTGTGCATCAATGGTTTCGTGTTCGGAAAGAGAGGTCGATATACCCTTGAAAAACTTGCCATACAGCGGGCCCATGGATCCGCCGATTTTCATCATTAGCACCCTTGACAGCAGGTTCAATCCATGTGGCAGATCCCCCGGATTTTTAGCCAGTTCTTCCTTGCACATGCTGAATCCTTTGTTCATGTTGACTCCATGATCCCCGTCGCCAATGGCGCCATCGATATCACTCAGGTACTGTTTATTATCCTGTATCACTTTGATGATATTATCCAGTACCAGTATTCCTTCTTCTTTTGTAATACTTGCCATGACTGTAAACCTTCTTATTTCTTTACCTGGAATTGTCTTAGTCCCACTGAATCCGCTTCCAGCTCGATACACTCTTTCAACTCCTCATCAAGTTTCATTAGGGTCAGTGTTGCTCCAGCCATTTCAAGGGAGGTAAAATAATTGCCTACGTAGCACAGATGGATGTTGATCCCCTTTTCTGTAAGGATCTTCTCCACGTCGTTTAATAATATGTACAGCTCCATCACGGGGGTTGAGCCCAATCCTGATAAAATCAGAACAACCTGGTCCCCGCTTTCGAATGGAAGGTCCGGCAGTATCTTTTCACACATTCTCCGGGCTACCTCAGAGGCACTTTCCAGTGTCGAAATCTCAATCCCGGGCTCCCCATGATGCCCTATGCCCACCTCCATATTCCCGTCATCTACTGTAAAATTCGGATGCCCCACCTCGGGTATGGTACAACCGCTGAGTCCCACTCCAATGCTCCGCGTATTATCGATGGCTTTCTGAGAGACCCTGATAACCTCATCCAGGTCACCTCCCAGGGCGGCTTTCCCACCACCTGCCTTCCACATAAGGATCTCTCCTGCCACCCCCCTGCGTTTCTCCCGCTCGGCATTCGGAGCGGAAGGGACATCGTCATTGGCCACCACTTTTTGTACCCTGATGCCCTCTTCTTCAGCCAGTTCCATGGCCATCTGCACATTCATATTATCCCCTGCATAATTACCATAAAGTATGGCTACCCCTTTCCCTGAATCAGCGGCCTTGATGGCATCATAGAACATCTGGGCAGGGGGTGAGGTAAAGATCTCTCCAACCGCCACGGCATCCGCCATGTTTTTCCCTATATAGCCAATGAAAGCCGGCTTATGCCCTGATCCTCCGCCGGTTACAATCCCGACCTTGCCTTCAACAGGAGCTTCCCTGTATTTCAGCACTCTTTCATTTTCCGTTTTTGCGACCAGGTCGTCATGAGCTTTGACGAAACCCTCAAGCATTTCGTCCACTACTGACTGTGGATTATTGATAAATTTCTGCATTGTGAGTTGATTATAGTTCGTTTTCGGGATGAAATGACTGGTTTTCCAGGTTACGCATGGTTTCGACCTTTGGCCTGGAACTGCCACCCTGGAATTCGGCCTCAAGCCAGGCATCCACAATGGTCTTGGCCAGTTCTACACCCACAACCCTCGCACCCATTGTAATCACCTGCGCATCATTGCTTTTTCGCAGTCTTTCTGCAGAATAAACATCATGACATGGACCGGCGTAAACAGTTTCCACTTTATTGGCGATCATGGCCATGCCTAATCCCGTTCCACAGATCAGAATACCCCGCTCATATTCCTGGTCCTTAATCTTGACGGCCAGGTTATATCCTATTTCGGGATAGCTTGCATCCGGTTTTTTCCCGAGATAGTTGAGATCGGTGGCCTCGATTCCGAGGGTTCCCAGGTGATCGATCAGGTCACGTTTTAAGGTTAGTCCAGCATCGTCGGCGTCAATTACTATTTGCATATGCTATAAATTTGAAAGGTTGAACAATATTTTTCAGCTGGTTTAATTTACAAATTATTTTTCTATGGATTTATCGGGATCCATAAATAGCCACATGATGATGGCAGTTACCGATAATGTGGCACAGACATAAAAAAATGTTTCATGGCTGCCGGTCCATTCCAGGAGGTATGGAAAGGCAATGATGGTAACAAATGCTCCCAGGTTCCCTGCCATATTCATGGTACCGGATACGGCACCGGCATTCTCCTTGCCAATGTCAATACAGAATGCCCAGGAGGGACTGAGTGTCATGTCGGCACCGAATATAGCAATGGTAAGGAAGATGATCGATACATGGGGCGAAGCACTCAAGGACATCATTATGATCCCAAACCCCGCCAGGATAAACCCTATGATGGCAGGCAACCGCCTTGACATCTTACCCTTTCCTCGACGGTAAATGGCATCTACCAGGATCCCCGAGAACCAGTTCCCAAGAGCTCCTCCAACCAAAGGGGCCATGGCATAAAATCCGGCCTCAATGCCGCCCAGTGCAAACCGTTCCTTCAGGTAGGGATACATCCATGTAAGTGTAAAGTAAAAGGTGAAATTGCTGCAGATATACTGGACCATGTTCATCCACATATTCCTTGAGCTGATTATACGGCCAAATGGAAGGGAAGCCTTTGCGCTGGAAGATGGTTGTTGCCTGGTTGCCAGAATATATTCTTTTTCCTTGGTTGAGATCGCCTTTGACTCTTCGGGTTTGTTCCTGAACAGAAGGTACCAGAGCACGGAGAATAACAATCCGAAACAGCCGAAAATGACGAAAGTCCAACGCCAACCCATTTGGGTCAGCATCCAGGCCACCAGGGGCAAGGCAAAGGCAGCACCCAGCCGCGACCCCGAAAAATTGATCCCCTGAACTATGCCCCTTTCCCTGACCGGGAACCAGTTGAAAACAACCTTGGCAAGGCTGGGGAAGGCACCGGCTTCACCTGCACCGAAAAGGAACCTTATCACCATCATTGATACAAAATTCCATGCTGCACCGGTCAGGGCTGTCAGGACAGACCACAGGGCTACGATCGTTGTGATGATTGTCCTTGGTCCCCTGCTGTCGGCCAGTTTCCCTGAAGGTGTCTGAAAGAGGGCATACCCAAGGGTAAACATGGCCATTACCCATCCAAAATCCGTCATATCAAAATTCAGATCACGGGTGATGTCTTCCTTGGCGGCAGAAATACAGGCCCTGTCAATGTATAGGAGTATGGTTAGCAGGAAAGTGCTGAAAACGAGAATAAAACGAAGTGGAATGAAACGTTTTAACATAGGTTTATTGTATTAACTCAGGATCGTTGAATCAAATCTAATGATTAAATTTGTTTTAGGCTATGTCCGGATACAAAAGCTATATTTTCAAGCGCTCGGTTCATGGAATGAGTTTGAATATTTTGGAATGAAGATCCTGAAAATTATATGGGTGCTTTTTCTGCTTTTTACTTTGCCATTCGTTCAGGCATATGCCACTGGCGACAGTTCTGAGGTTAAGAATGTAATCTGCCTGGGGATCCGGGGGCATTATGGATTCATTATCCCACATTCCAAACAAATCAAAGAGTTATCATACGCCTATCCATGGGGTGTGGAAGGTGAAATAGCCTGGCACCTGATGGGTGAGAATACCTGGCGGTATTGCTATTGCTATCCCCGTACCGGTTTTGGCCTCTTCTATGTGAATTTTGACAACCCTAAAATCCTTGGCTACTCCCTGGCCCTGTATCCCTTTATTGAACCTTACATCAGGGCAGAGAAGAAATTGAGTTTATCTTTCCGTTTCGGGATAGGACCAGCCTATGTGAGCAAACATTTTGAACCTGAAACCAATCCAGATAATTTTTTTTTCAGCTCCCATCTTAGTTTTATTGTACAGTTAAGTTTTGCCTTTCATTACAGGATCAATGAACACTTTACTACCAGGCTGGGGATTAATTATAATCATATATCAAACGGGGGTATAAAGGAACCCAATGTGGGGATGAATTATCCAACCCTTAACCTGGGACTTGACTACAGCTTCAGGGAGGCTGTTTTTACAGAACGGTCCAAGCAGTCGGGGAAGGATCTTTACGAAAGGAAATGCTGGTTTGATGCTTACTTGCTCGGAACTGCAAAAAATGCAGAGAAAGGGGAGGATCAACTTTATGCCGTCATAGGAGCCGGGATCTATTATAATTATTTATTCGGAAGGATCATAGCGGCTTCAGCGGGGACAGAATTGATCTCGGATTTTTCGATAAAGGAAAAGATCGAAAGAGTATATGCAGGGAACCCGGAAGCAGCTCCGCCCGATCATAAACGGGCAGCAGCACTTCTTGGGATACACGTATTATTCGGGAGGTTTTCTTTCATCCACCAGTGGGGGATCTATTATTATGAACCCTATCCGGCCAGGAACCGTGCTTACCAGCGCTATGGCCTTAATTTCAGGTTTTCCAGGAAATTATATACCGGTATTAACATCAAGGCACATGGTCATGTGGCCGACCTGATGGACCTGAGGCTGGGGGTTATTTTTTAACGATGCTACCCGCACTCGAAGTGTGGCTGTTGGCTACCCGTCCTTCGCCTTTATAATAGATACTGCCGGCACTGGAAGATCTTAAATTGAACTCTTCTGTGGCATATATCCTGGCATCCCCTGCACTGGAACAACTGACATCTGCTTTTTGGGTAATTAGCTCGTAAGCATGCAGATCCCCGGCACTGCTCAGTGAAGCTACCAGGACCTCAGTGCTGCCTGATAGCCTGGCATCTCCAGAACTGCTGATGTCGCAAGTGATTTTATCGGCCAGCACTTCCAGGTTGAGATCACCGGCACTGCTCAGGTCAATATCCAGATTCCCGGTCTTCAATGTATTCTCCCCGGTCACATCCCCGGCGCTGGAGATCCGGATCGTATTCAAATCCTCATATACCAGGAAAACCTTCTTGGACCTGGCTTTACGGATATTCTTTTTAGTATAGACCTTCAAGATATCACCTTCGACTTCTGTAATAATTGCCTCATGCAAATTGTCATCTGCCTCAAGCTCCAGGGAGATCTTTTTTCCCTGCCTGATGATAACATCAATACCCGAGCTGACCTTTAAGCCGGTGAACTCCCTGATATCTCTTTCTTCCGTCACTACATTGCCACTGCCGTAAATGGTTTCATGGGGGCCGAAGTAACAGGATGATGATCCCATTACCAGAATGACGAGGATAGTATATTGTAGCTGTCTCATGATTAAATGGTTTTAATTATTTAGGATATTTTCCGAATACTTTATTTAAGAATCTGTGGAATTTATGTGGTCCTTTCACCGGTGAGGCATACATCAGGATGCACTGGTTATGGATTAGGTTTACATCCGTATCTTTCAGTAATTCAAGTGCTTCACCGGTATCAGATCTTTGCTGTATCCATATGTTTTTAATGCCTTTCTCCAGTGCCATCCTGACATTTTCAGCTGTTTTTTCAGGCGGGGTCACAATGAACACACGGTCTACTTCGGCAGGAAGTGAGGCGATATCCTTATAACAGGGATCACCATTTAGGTTTTCTGCATTGGGGTTTACCCCATAGACCGTGAAGTCTTTCTTCTTCAGTGCATCGTATACCTGTCTTCCGAATTTTTTCGGGTTCCTGGATACCCCTATGATGGCAAGTTTTTTTGTAGATAGAAATGATTCGATAAGAGCTAATGTGGTCATGGATTCTAGTATTTAGTCAATAAATTCAAATTTCATCTATTTACCTGTTTTCCTGAATTAATTTTCGGTAAACGGTGGAATCTTGGCGGTAAAAGTCCCCAATATTCAGGCAAGTTCATTCATTTTCCTTAATTTAGTTCATCTAACCCTTACCAAACATCATGAAAAGAGTTACTGTCTCAATATTAACTTTTGCCATGCTATCCTGCATTTTGGTAGCTGCCCAGGTTTCAGATGCAAGTATCGTCGTTCCAGGTGCCAAGCCTGAAAAGGTAGCAGATGGTTTTACTTTTACAGAAGGAGTGGCCTCCAATGACAGGGGGGATGTTTATTTCTCGGATATTCCTGCCAACAGGATACATTTTTATGACCATGCAGGTTTTGGCAAAATTTTCCTGGAGAATTCCAACAGGGCAAACGGCTTGCATGTTGACCAGTCCGGTAACATCATCGCCTGTGAAGGAGCAGAAGGCGGACGACTGGTCCAGGTCAGCCCGGAAGGGGACGTCATTGTAATGGCAGACGGATACGATGGAAAATCATTCAACAGTCCGAATGACCTCTGGGAGAGCCCCAATGGAGGGTTTTACATGTCGGACCCTCGCTATGGCAGGTCCCGCGACAATCTCCCGCAGGACGGAGAACATGTTTACTATATAACGCGGGATCAGAAGAAGGTAGTCAGGGTAACCGATGATCTGGTCAGGCCCAATGGTGTGACAGGCAGCGCAGATGGCAGCATTCTGTATGTGGCTGATCATGGAGCTGGTAAGACCTACAGATATACCATATTGAAGGATGGCACCCTTAGCGATAAGCAATTGTTCGCCGATGAGGGATCGGATGGCATGACCATAGATTCACAGGGGAATGTTTACCTTACGAATTCAGCTGTGAAAGTATATAATCCAGCCGGGCGCCTGATTGAGACCATTGAAGTTCCCGAAAGTCCGACCAATGTCTGTTTCGGGGGGAAAGATAATAAAACACTTTACATTACTGCCCGGACTTCTGTATATAAACTGGAGATGAAAGTGAAAAGGGTATTCAGTAATTAGACTGTATTGCCGGAAAGCAAAACACCCACCAAGCGGCGGGTGTTGCTAGAATACTTACTTAGTAACCACTAAACCTAATAAAACAGACTACGAATAGCTAAGCATTCAATTTTTATTGTACTTTTTCTTTGCTGGAATCAAAGGATTTCAGCATCCAGTTCTCAACTTTCAGTTCTGCTTCCGGAGCAGTTGCACCATCGTCCCTATTCTTACTCCAGGTTCCATCAATCATCCAGTTTTCTACATCCAGACTCTTCTCACTGGAAACGCTGGTTTTTGAACTAAGAACATCAGCATCTACCATCCAGTCTTGAACTTTGATATCTTTCTCAACGATCATTTCCGTTTTTGAAACCGCCTTATCAGTAGAAAATGAAATGGGGTCTATGGCAAAAACATTTGAGGATGCAATAGTTCCTAGTGTGATTGCCAGTGTCAGTATTAAATTTCTTGTTTTCATCTTAATTAGTGTTTGATATTTAAAATCTTATGGTCTTTTACAATCTTTACACATTGCGTGCCATAAATCATAATCATCTAATTAAGAGAATTTTATAAAAAATAACAAAAGATCTTTAAATCTACAAAGTGAACGATTTTGAACAGTGATGTACGAATATGAACGATTTTCTTACTTATTTCGGTCGTTTTCCCTGATCCAGGTAGTTGACCTTCCCAGGAATCTCATTCCCATGACAAAGCCTTTAATTTTCAGCACATTGTCATCATCTTCAAACCACATATAACAATCATAGGTCTTGCCATTATCAGGATCGTATATGCTACCATCTTCCCACTCCTTGTCTTTTTGGTTGTAAACAAATCCCTGTAGAAGATTAAGTCCATGTATGGGACGGGTTTTCAGTGCTTCATCAGGATTTTCCGTGTCCATTTTAGGCTTGCCATCTTCGTTGGGTTCTTCCAGCCAGCTAATCCGACCGAAATATTTACCATCCTCTGCTTTGTATATTTCAACCTGTGAGGTTTTTTTTTCGGTGAGCCAGAATCCGAGAACTTTATCGGCTTGTGAGAATAATAGAGATGACCCCATGATCATTAATCCAAGAAAGAGAAGTAGCTTTTTCATAAAGAGGGAATTGGTTAATAACTTAGCAACCAAATTAGGATTTTTTCCTAAAACTTACCAATGATGAAGATCATTAATGTAGAAATAAAGGCAAGGTGCAGTGATCACGAGAGGATCAGGCGTGTTCTATTGGAAAAGAATGCCCGTTTTATTGGCCTGGACCAGCAGGTGGATACTTACTTCCGTGCAGATTCCGGAAGGTTGAAGCTGAGGGAAGGGGCCATTGAGAACAACCTGATATGGTACCAGAGACCGGACCAGGAAGGTCCCAAGACCAGCCATTGTGTCTTGTACAAGACTGAAAAAGGTTCTGTTCTGAAGAATATCCTTTCTGATGCGATGGGCGTAATGGTAGTGGTTGAGAAGGAAAGGGAGATCTATTTTATCGAAAATATAAAAATTCACCTTGACCTTGTGAAAGGATTGGGGACTTTCCTGGAGATCGAAGCCCAGAGTGAGGAAGGCGATAAAAGTGAGGAACTTCTGCACAGCCAGTGTATCCAATTGATGGATGAGTTTGGGGTCAGATCCAATGACCTGTTGAGTGAATCATACAGTGATCTGTTAATGATTTAGGGGGTGTTTTTACGCTCGTAGGTGACGAATGAATACGTAAAATCCAGTCCCTCTCCCAGACCCACTTCACGTTCGGTTTCTTCCCAGGTGTGGGGATCAATTTCCGGGAAGAATATATCTGCATCGAAAGATTTATCTACCCAGGTAATGTAAAGTTTATTGGCCAGGGGAAGGAATTGGCGGTAGACCATGCCGCCGCCGATGATGAAACATTCTTCATCCGAATGGCAATGTTCCATGGCTTCCTCGATGGAATAAGCCATTACACATCCTTCATAATGGTCTCCGGGAATATCTGAAATTACTATATTGGTCCGGTTCTTCAGTGGGCGGTAGGGAAGGGACTCATAGGTCCTTTTCCCCATGATGATCTTATGCCCGCTGGTAATCTGCTTAAATCTTTTCAAGTCCTCCGGTATGTGCCAAAGGAGGTCATTGTTTTTTCCAATGGCATAGTTTTCAGCAATGGCTACGATGATGGAGATCATGATTTAAACGGATATTTCACCCCTGATATGGGGGTGGGGGTCATAATTCTGTAACTTGAAATCTTCAAACTTAAAGTCCAGTATATCTTTTACTGCCGGGTTCAGGGCCATCGTTGGAAGCCGTCTGGGATCACGAGTAAGCTGAAGCCTGACCTGCTCCATGTGGTTCCTGTAAATATGGGCATCACCCAGTGTATGAACAAACTCCCCGGCTTCGAGTCCTGTTACCTGGGCGATCATCATCATAAGCAGGGCGTAGGATGCAATATTGAAGGGTACCCCGAGGAAGATGTCAGCACTTCGTTGGTAGAGCTGGCAGGAGAGTTTCCCCTGGTTTACATAGAACTGGAACAAAACATGGCAGGGAGGGAGGGCCATTTTGCTAATTTCACTGACATTCCATGCGCTGACTATGTGCCGCCTGGAGTCAGGATTGTCTTTTATGCTGTTGATCACCTGGTTGATCTGGTCTATCTGGTGATCCTCACCGGCCGGCCATTTTCTCCACTGGTACCCGTAAATGGGACCGAGATCACCATCGGCATCTGCCCATTCATCCCATATGCTCACCTTGTTCTGCCTGAGGTAATCAATGTTTGTTTCCCCCTTGATGAACCAGAGCAGTTCATGAATAATGGACCTGAGGTGCAGCTTTTTGGTAGTCAACACAGGAAATCCATCAGCCAGGTTAAACCGCATCTGGTAACCAAAAACAGATATGGTCCCTGTGCCTGTCCGGTCACTTTTTTCAGCACCATTTTCGAGTACATGCGAGAGGAGATCAAGATATTGCTGCATTTCTCAGAAAAGAAGTTTTAATGGTCTGGCAAAAATACTTAAAAACAGTTCAAAACAAAATAAGTACATTTGTATGACTGGCTTATCATTATCCCGGACCTGACGCATGAATTCCTTCTGCAGATATCTCCTGATCATCCTCGGGGTAGCCGTTCTTGGCTATGTTTTATGGTATTTCTCGAATGTACTGGCTTATGTCCTGGTAGCAGCGGTCATCTCACTTATTGGGAGACCGCTGGTAGGACTGCTTGGACGGCTGAAGTTTGGAAAGTTTCACTTACCCGATGGCCTCAGTGCCCTGATTGTGCTGGTCCTGATATGGTTTGTTTTTTTTGGTTTCTTCAGATTGTTTGTACCCTTGATTGCCAACGAAGCAAATGAGCTGTCACAGATTGATTCAGAATTGCTTTTACAGAAACTGGAAAAGCCCTTTGACAGGCTGGAAGAATGGTACAATGATTTCAATACCGGTCAGGATGATTGGACCAGCCTGGAGGATTCGATCAATGAAAGGATAAAATCAGTTCTTCACATTTCCATGATCACCAATATTTTCAGTTCTATTGTGGGACTGATGGGAAATGTCTTCATAGCCATTTTTTCTATCTCCTTCATTGCCTTTTTCTTCCTGAGGGAGGAATCCATCATTACGGATTTCGTGGTATTGCTCGTTCCGCAAAAACATGAGCGGGCTATCCGCAATGCCATGACCTCCGCAAGGCACCTGCTGATGAGGTATTTTGCCGGGCTGCTGGCACAGGCAACGGGCATCCTTGTTATGGCCACCTTGGGCATGCTGATCGTGGGCATAGACTTTTCCCTGGCCGTAACCATAGGGTTGATCATGGCTGTCATCAATATTATTCCTTACCTGGGACCCTGGCTCGGGGGTGCCATCGGGATCATACTGGGAGTGGCCAACAACCTGGACCTGGATTTTTCCGCAGAATTACTCCCCATGGTACTATCTATGCTGACCGTGGTTCTGGTGGTTCAATTGGTAGATAATTTTGTGTCTCAGCCTCTGATCTTTGGAAAAAGCGTGAAAGCACATCCCCTGGAAATATTTCTTGTGATAATCATTGCAGGGACTCTTGCCGGGATCCCTGGTATGATCCTCGGGATACCCATCTATACTGTCATCAGGGTATTTGCTAAAGAGTTCCTTAGCCAGGTGAGGGTTGTTAAAAAGTTAACCCGAAAACTATAGTGGTCTCCTTCCAATTTTAATATATTTGAGCCAATAAGCTGCAAATGAAGTTTTTGAAGTATATCATCCTGCTGGTATCTATTTCTATAGGTATTCCTGGCCTGGCCCAGGTTACCTTCATTGCAGATACTACTACAGGCTGCAGTTTCCTGGAAGTTACTTTTATATACATTGATGCATCTGTTGTTGATACAGTAACATCGGTAGAATGGGATTTTGGGAATGGGCAGACAGCTACCGGAAAAGAAATACAAACAGTCACCTATGACAGCGACGGGATATATACTGTGAGCATTACCATCAACGGCAACACGACCATAACCCGGCAGGCCTATATCAGGGTTTATCCTTTTCCGGATGCTACATTTTCCTGGTCAGATTCAAGCGAGCTTGGATCGTACACAGTTGTATTTACCAATGTTTCACAAGATCCCGATACCATCCCCTATCAGTACCAGTGGTACCTGCAAGATGGAGAAACAGGTGATACCAGGGTGCTTATCCACAGCTTCCAGGAAGAGGGTCAATACCAGGCGGCCCTAATTGTTTCAAACCAGGCAGGATGTGCAGACAGTTCTATGAGATTGGTTGAGGTTTTTGATGTGCTCGACTGTGCAAATGTATTTTCTCCGAATAATGATGGGATGAACGATTATTTTGTCATCAATTCAAATGGCATCACTATTTATAATCTACAAATATTCAGCAGGATGGGAGTTCGGGTATTCCAGGCAGAAGCTCCCGTGATCATGTGGGATGGGAGGAACCAGTCAGGGCAGGAAATGCTCCCTGGCACATACTATTACATCGTTAAACCTGTTCAGGGGAACGGCCAATTTGAGAAGACGGGTTTTGTGGAATTATACCGTTAGCTTATTTAGAACTTATTTAGAAAATCCCATACCCATATTTTTTTTTATATTTGATAACCTCATCGGAATATGAATTCCATTGACACTATAGATCTGTCTTTATGAATCAACTATTACGATCAATCAGCATTCTTTGCATCTCCCTTGGGTTTATTCTTGTTTGTCCATTGCAGGTTTCAGCTTCTGATGATCCTGATGACCACAGTTCCACGCAAGGCGGTCATGCTATTTCGCATGATCAGCTGAAAAGAGGAGAACGCTTGTTTTATGGGCTCATCCCCATGGGAGAAGGGGCCCTTGGCTGCGCTTCCTGCCATAATACACATGAACTGGATACCCTGAACTGGTATCCTTCTGCCTATGACATATCCATAACCAGCCATGAACAATCCCTGGAAGAATTTACCGCTGTTTTGCTCTCACCCTCAGGCCAGATGATGCCGCAGGTACATCAGCATTACGATCTGTCAGAAGATGATCTGGTACTCATAAAAGCCTATCTGGAAGAGGTAAAGGGTGAAGGACTGACTGTCAGCAAACCGGCCATCACCAAAAAGTTCCTCTTCATCCTGGCGATTGTGCTGATCCTGGCAGCTATTACAGATCTGGCGGTCACCCGGAAACTTCGCTTTAAATTTGTCCATGCGGTATTGATTCTTGCCTGCCTTTTTTATATCGTTGATACTACCGTCCGGGAAGCCATAGCTGTTGGACGATCACCGGGATATGCTCCCGATCAGCCCATCAAGTTTTCGCACCAGATTCACGCCGGTCAGAACAAGATTAATTGTTTATACTGCCACAATACGGCTGAACATAGTAAATCAGCCGGCATCCCTGCTGCAGCCGTTTGCCTGAATTGCCACCAGATGGTTGTTAAGGAGGGTACCCGTTCAGGCAGTTTCGAGATTAACAAGATCATCCGTGCAGTAGAAAACAATGAACCCATTGTATGGAACAGGGTATATAACCTTCCGGATCATGTATTCTTCAGCCATGCTCAGCATGTTAAGGTAGGCCAGCTTCAATGTACTGAATGCCACGGTGCTGTTGAAGAAATGCATATCATTCAGCAATTCAATGATCTTTCCATGGGATGGTGTGTGAATTGCCACCGGGATACAGAGGTACAGTTCATTGATAATGCATTTTACAAAAAATATGAAGAACTGCACCAGGAGATGAAAGAAGGAAAGCGGGAAAAGGTAAGTGTTGAGGACATCGGAGGGATAGAGTGTATGAAATGTCACTATTAAAACTTTAATGCCTGTGAAAAAGTATTGGCAAAGCCTGGAAGGGAGAGAGGGCCTGAGGATTGATACAGGAGAAAAACCGGAGGACAATCCCGGGAATGCTGTGATTGATCTGCTGGACAGCAAGACTGTAGACCAGCCTGCTTCGAGAAGGGACTTTTTAAAACTCTGGGGCTTCAGCATAGGAGCTGCTGCACTGGCTGCCAGCTGTAAAAGACCTGTACAAAAGGCCATTCCTTTCCTTATCCGGCCGGAAGAAGTTACACCTGGGATGGCCAAGTATTTTGCCTCCTCCTACTTTGATGGCGAAGAATATGCAAGCATCCTGGTGAAGACCAGGGATGGGCGCCCTATCAAGCTGGAACCCAATGACCGTTCAGGGTTTGGTGCCACAGGTACCACTGCAAGGGTGCAGGCTTCTATCCTTGGACTCTATGATGATTCCAGGTTCAAGAAGGCAACAAGAGATAAGGAAGAAATTAGCTGGGAATTAATTGATTCGGAAATCGTTGATAAACTGACCTCCATCAGTTCAGCCGGGGGGAAGATCGTACTACTGAGCAGTACCATCATAAGTCCATCAACAAATGCCGTCCTGAATGAATTCCTGAAAAAGTACCAGGGAAGCGAATGGATCACTTATGATGTTTCTTCCCAATCGGGTATGTTGATAGCAAACAAGGCAACTTTTGGCAAAGCAGGGATACCCCTCTATCAATTCGATAAGGCTGATGTGATTGTAAGTTTCGGGGCCGATTTTCTAGGTACCTGGTTGTCTCCGGCCGAATATACTGCACAATATTCCAGCCGAAGGGATCCCCGGCAGAATAATCCCGGGATGTCCCGCCATTACCAGTACGAAACAGGGATGTCAGTCACTGGCAGCAACGCGGATGTCAGGATAAGGATCAAACCTTCCCAGGAAAGGATCATTCTGGCTGCCCTATACAATACCCTGGCAAGTCGCTTGAATGCTTCTACTTTTGTGGCCCCGGGCTCACCTTTTGACCTGGATGAACTGGTCGATGAGCTGATGGCTAAGCAGGGGAAATCCCTGATTATTTCAGGCAGCAACGATTCAGCCTGTCAGCAATTGGTGAATGAGATCAATCATCTGCTGGGGAATTACGGCCAAACCATTGATTTTAGCCGACAGTTGAATATCAGAACCGGAAATGATGATCAGATGGCCCGGCTGATCCATGATATGCAAAGTGGAGAAGTAGATGCCCTGCTTTGTTACAATGTAAATCCCGCTTTTAACCATCCCAATGCTGAGGCTTTTGTGACGGGACTGTCCAATGTGGGACTGACCATCTCATTTGCCAGTCACCCGGATGAAACTGCCGACCTGGTCCAATATGTATGCCCGGACAGCCATTTCCTGGAATCGTGGAATGATGCTGAAGCCAAAACTGGTTTTTACAGCCTTTCACAACCTGTTATTCCAACACTTTTCAAGACACGGCAGGTACAGGATAGCCTCCTGAAGTGGAGTAGGGACACGAGGGACTTCCATTCATTTATGCAGGATCACTGGCAGGTGAATTTATACGGAAAGCAGGATAAGTATTCTTCCTTTGATGATTTCTGGAATTATTCACTGCAGGATGGGGTCTTTGAGCTTCCCATGGATACTGGAAGAGAACCCGAACCCAACCATGATGGACTGAGAGGTATCATGGAAGCAACCGGAATCAGCGGTGCACCGGATGACATTGAATTGCAGGTATATGAAAGTGTTGGTTTGGGCACGGGCAAGCAGGCAAACAATCCATGGCTGATGGAACTTCCTGATCCGGTGACAAAATTGTGCTGGGATAATGTGGCTGCCATTTCACCTGCATTGGCTGCTAAACTGGGACTGGCAACAGGGGATGTTGTCAGGATTGAGGATGCGGTTGTGTTGCCAGTTTTGATTCAACCCGGACAGGCAGACGATACGGTATCCATAGCTGCCGGGTATGGCAGGACTATTGCAGGTAAGGTCGCCACCGGTGTGGGATCCAATGCCTACCCCTTACTCAGGGGAGAACCGAAGAATTTTGTAAGCAGCGTATCCATTGAAAAAACCGGAATGATCCATGAACTGGCTATGACCCAGGAACATCACTCCATGGAAGGAAGGGCCATTGTACGGGAGACATCCCTAAAGGAGTATAATGAAGATCCACATGCCGGGAATGAATTTCATCATCATGTTGAAGAGCACCAAACTACCCTCTATGAAGAGACCAAATTTGACGGGCATCACTGGGGATTGGCCATTGATCTGAACAGGTGTATTGGGTGCAGTGCCTGTGCCATCGCCTGCCAGACGGAGAACAATGTGGCTGTTGTAGGGAAGGAAGAGGTGAAACGCCGTAGGATCATGCACTGGATCAGGATTGACCGGTATTATTCGGAATCCCCGGGTGATCCCAAGGTTTACCACCAACCGCTAATGTGTCAGCATTGTGACAATGCCCCCTGCGAGAATGTTTGCCCGGTTTCTGCCACCAATCACAGCAATGAGGGGATCAACCAAATGTCCTACAACCGTTGTATCGGAACAAAGTATTGCATCAACAACTGTCCCTACCGGGTCAGGAGGTTCAACTGGTTTGCCTATGTGAATAACCAGGAATTTGATTTCCATCAGAATTCCAAGCTTGGCAAAATGGTCCTGAACCCGGATGTGGTGGTGAGGGAAAGAGGTGTGGTCGAAAAATGTTCTTTCTGTGTACAAAGGATACAGGAAAAGAAATTACTGGCCAAAGTGGAGGAACGTTCTCTGGTAGACGGAGAGATCAAGACAGCTTGCCAGCAAGCCTGTCCGGCTGATGCCCTTGTATTCGGTGACCTGAATGATCGGGATAGCAAGGTTTCCAGAATGTTCAAGGATGAGAGGAATTACCACCTGCTGGAAGAGTTGCATACTTTGCCTTCAGTTGGCTACCTGACAAAAGTAAGAAACACTAAAGCATAATTTCATGTATAACAGAGAGCTACGAGGGCCCCTGATCATTGGAGAGAAATCCTATCACCAGATCTCCACAGACATCCTTGCTCCCACTGAAACCAAACCCGGTAAGTGGTGGTTTGCCATGATGACCATAGCCACCCTGGCCAGTATCTGGGGGGTCTATTCGATTTACATTACTGTGTCTAAAGGAATTGGTACCTGGGGTGTGAATAATACGGTTGGATGGGGATGGGCCATCATTAATTTTGTATGGTGGATTGGGATAGGGCATGCCGGTACCGCTTTCTCTATCTTCTTGCTGATCCTGAGACAAAAATGGCGTACCTCGATCAACCGGGCAGCAGAAGCTATGACAGTATTTGCTGTGGGCTGTGCAGCCATTTTCCCTGCCCTCCATATGGGGCGTATCTGGCTTTTTTATTTCATCTTTCCTTACCCGAATACCCGCGGCCCCCTCTGGGTCAATTTTAACAGTCCACTTTTCTGGGATTTCATTGCCATCTCGGCTTACCTCCTGATTTCATTTTCTTTCTGGTACCTGGGCATGCTACCAGATTTTGCAACCATAAGGGACCGTACCACTTCAAAAGTGAGGAAGGCCATCTATGGTTTTTTCAGCATGGGCTGGGTCGGATCATCCAGGCAATGGTTGCGTTTTGAATCCCTTGCTTTCATTCTGGGAGGAATAGCTGCAGTGCTGGTGGTTTCTGTGCACTCGATCGTATCGACAGACTTTGCCGTTTCGGTTGAGCCTGGCTGGCATACCACCCTTTTCCCGCCTTACTTTGTGGTGGGGGCTATCTTTTCCGGTTTTGCCATGGTGATGACATTAATGATCATCATCAGGAAACTTTACAATCTGGGAGATTATGTCACAGACGGGCACCTGGATGCCATTGCGCGCATCCTTACATTCATCAGTCTGATCATGGGAACAGCATACCTGACCGAGGTTTTTATGGCCTGGTACTCAGGTAGCGAATATGAAATATTTACCTTTTTTAAGAACAGGATCACCGGAGAATATGCACTTCAATTCTGGGGAATGATCATCTGCAATGCGTTGATCCCCCAATTATTCTGGTTTAAAAAGATACGTTCCAGCCTCCTGATGATGTTTATCATTTCCCTGTTTATAAACCTGGGGATGTGGTTCGAAAGGTTCAATATCGTTATCACTTCACTGAGCAAGGATTATCTTCCCTCAGCATGGGCCTCTTATACGCCCACCTGGGTTGAAGTTGGCACATATGTGGGGACCATAGGGATATTCCTGGCCGGTGTCTTGATATTCTTCCGGTATATCCCGATGATCGCGGTCAGCGAAGTGAAGACAGTGAGGGATATCGGTAAGCGGAAATATGATTAATCAATGTAATGAATTTAAAACCTAATAAAATGAGCAGCAGTCATTTAATCGCTGTTTTTGATGATGAAACCGGACTGGTCAAAGCTGTGGAAGAGATCAGGGGAAAGGACCTTAAGATAGAGGAGGTTTTTACACCTTACCCCATCCACGAAGTCCTCCATGCTATGGGCAATAAGTCAAAGCTACAGATCTTTGCTTATTTCTACGGATTGTTTGGAGCCCTGGCTGTACTGGCCTTCCTGTATTGGACTTCTGTTATTGACTGGCCGATCAATTACGGTGGAAAACCATTTAATTCTTTCCCCTCCTTCATCATCATAACCATCATCCTAACCATTCTCATCGTAACCATTCTCAGCCTTGCCACCTTTTCAGGAAGGGCGAAACTATGGCCCGGCAAAGAGCATAAATCTTATGACCCTCGTGCTACGGATGATAAGTTTGTGATCGTGGTCAGTAAGGAAAAAACCGATCCTGGCAAGCTGGGAATGATAGAGGGTATTATGAAGGAAAACGGGGCCGTAGAAATAAGGGAGGAAGAAGCATGAACATATCCATAAGCAGATCCTTTATTTTCCTGCTGCTGTTTGTGGCAGCTGTATCCTGTGACAGGGACAGGAAAAATCCCGGCTGGGATTATTTTCCCGATATGGCCTATTCCAATGCCTATGAGACCTATTCCCCCAATGAAATATTTGCCGACGGCAAGACTAACCAGTCCCCCGTCGAAGGCACCATATCCCGGGATGCCCTTCCATTTTCTTATGGGACAAGCACAGAGGAAAGAACCAGGGCCGGACGGGATTTGATCAACCCGGTTGAAGGAACAGAAGAGTACCTGGTTCGTGGCAGAGAGGTCTACCAGGCCTTCTGTGTAAGTTGTCACGGAGACCAGGGAGACGGAAATGGACACCTTGTTACATCAGGTGTTTATAAATATCCGGTCCGGACCCTGCTATCAGATGAAATGAAAAACAGGCCTGATGGGGAACTGTTCCATACAATAACCCTCGGGTTCGGGGTCATGGGGCCACATGGATTTATGATCCAACCCCAGGACCGATGGAAAACCATAATGTATATCCGTAAAGAACTACAGAAATGAAAGATCAGATACATCTTTCGCGTACCTTCAAGATTGGTACAGGCATATTGATAGGAATAGGCCTGCTCACCTTTATTGTTGGTTTTATAACAAACCCGGATCGCACCTGGGCAAATTACCTGCTGAATAACTATTATTTTCTCATGCTTGCACTGGGTGCCGCCTTTTTTATTGCCCTTCAGCATATCTCCCAGTCAGGCTGGTCCGCAGCCTTTAAACGGGTTGGTGAGGCCATGGCCGGATATATCCCTGTGGCGGCCATTTTTTTCCTGCTGATCATATTCGGTATGAAAAATTTATATGAGTGGTCCCATCCGGAGGCTGTCGCGCATGATGAACTCATTGCACACAAATCACCCTATCTGAATGTTCCCTTCTTCTACCTCAGGATGATCCTGTTCTTTGCCCTTTGGATACTGATGGTCTGGCTGATCAGGAAGACATCTCTGCAGGAGGACAGGGAAGGTGGAGTCAAATGTTTCCATAAAAGTGAACAATACTCTAAGATCCTGATCTTCATTCTGGCCGTGACGGTTTCTCTATCAGCGGTGGACTGGATCAAATCCATTGATGTTCACTGGTTCAGTACATTGTTCGCCTTAAAGAATTTTGTGGCATCTTTTTATCATGGGGTCGCCATCCTGGTAATGATCGTTTTTTTACTGCACAGGAAAGGGTTTTTCGAGTTCCTGAACGAATTTCATCTACATGATTTCACAAGGTATATTTTCATGTTGGCCATTGTATGGGGCTATTTCTGGTTCTCCCAGTTCATGCTTATCTGGTACGGGAATATTCCGGAAGAAACAGTGTACTATGTGAAACGCTGGGAAAACGGTTGGCAGATCCTGTTCTTTGCCGAGATCGCGATCAACTGGTTCATACCTTTTATCATACTGCTTCCCACCAGGACCAGCCGGAGCAAACCGGTTATTTTTGCCGTGGTGATACTGCTGGTCATAGGCCATTACATAGACCTCTACATGCAGATCATGCCAGGAACCACCGGGCAACTGCTGTTTGGGTTCATTGAGATCGGTACCTTCCTGGGCTATACCGGGATCTTTGCCCTGACCACCGGCTACTGGTTATCAAAAGCACCATTGGTTCCCAAAAACCATCCATATCTTGGAGAGAGCCTGGAACATCATTTCTAGGGTTTACCGGATTGTTAGAATACTCAGCCTTGACATCCTGGCAGATGGGGTATTCCTGCTAAAGGGACTGCTGATATGGCTGAGGTGATAAGAGGAACTTTCTGGACAGGTAGCCGAATGCCCAGGTAGTGAAAAACGAGAAGGATCCATAAACTACAGCCACAAGGGCCATTGTGTAATTATCAAGAAGCCTGGTAGCTACAAATATGGCCAGGGTACTGTTCTGCAAACCGACTTCAACGGCGATGGTAAACTGGTTTCTTTTGTTGAGGCCAAATAGGCGCGGAACATAAAGTCCAGATATATAGGCCAGTACATTTAATGCCAGGGTATAGGGGAGAATCTGTAAAAACATGGGAAGGTCGATGGCTCCCTCGCCTCTTTCAATGAAAAGTACCCCTCCATATACCATGAATAACAGCACTGGTAAAATATAACGCAGGGGATTTTCAAGATTACCGGCAAATTCAGTCCAGTACCGCCTGATCAGGATACCGGCGGTAGCGGGCAGTACTGTCAACACGAAGATCTGGCCAACTGCATCAATAAATGATAGCTGGATACGGGCATCCTGGTGCACAAATACCTCCATTGCCAGCATGGCGATCAGCGGTATGGTGAAAATGGTGATCAAACCGTTGACAACAGTAATAGATAGAGAAAGCGCTACATTTCCCCGGATCATGAAATTTACCAGGTTGGAGGTGGCGCCACCCGGACAAATGGCAATGAGTACCAGTCCCACAGCAAGCTCAGCCTGCAATCCCGTGATCCAGGCAATGGCAAAAGCAATAATGGGTAGCAAAACCAACTGGCTGAATAAACCCACTGAAATATTTCTGGGCTTGATAAGGATGTTTTTAATATCCTGTACGGAGATAGAAAGTCCTATTCCCAGCGTGATAATGGCCAGCGTAATCGGAAGGAATATTTCCGTAAATATGTTGGTAGTGATCATGAAAATGGCTTGCCGGAATAATCAGCTGGCAAGATAGAAATAAATACCGTGAAGAGCCAATTGTAAGATGGGGGATATTAGTGGCGGAAGAATTCCTGGATGCTGAACATCAGCATCTCCGGACTAATGGGCTTGTTCAGTACCTTGGAGATTCCTGCAGCCTTGATGGTTTCCTCTTCATAATTATAGGTGAAGGCAGTTTGCGCGAGAACTGGAATATGGTTTTTGACTTTTTTTATGGCAATGGTAGCTTCCAGGCCGTTCATGACGGGCATCTGGATATCCATTAAAATGAGATCGATCTGATCATTTTCCAGGGCTTTATCCACCGCTTCCTGACCATCCCTGGCCCAGATCAGTTTGACCCCGGTTTTGCTGAGAATGGCTTCTATCAACATGTAATTTGTTGGTACATCTTCAGCTACCAGGATTGTTTTATCTGACCAGTCCAGCATTCCGTTTTGTTGGTTATATGATGTAATTTTTGAAGCTCTCACTGTGCATATATTTAGACTATCTTTAGTTTAAATTCGTCCTGGTCAATCGAAACTTCCCGGGGAGTTTCACCAAGCATCATCAAATGTTCCTCAGTCATTTCGGCCATCCTGCTGGCAAATCTCCAGGCTGAATCACGGCAGCTTGTCAACTCTGAAAGTACTAGTTCCATCTGGTCGATGAGGTCCTGATAATCTTTGACGTAAGCGGAATACCTGAGCAATTCATCGGGATTGAAAATCCCTTCAAGCATGTCTGAATGCTGTCTGGACCTTACCGCGACATTCCTGATATACTGTTTGCTTTTAAAGTTCTGAATACCATCCTGGGCGGTGGGTTCCGATGCATCAATCACCGGAACCACCGAACGGAAGCTTTTTAGCAAATTCAGTAACAACTTCTTGGTGCTTGCATCAAGGTGCAGATCACCGTAATATGGAATAGCTTCTTCCATATGATTCTTTAATCTTTTGTTTTCTTCCAGATCTTATTTTATGATCGGGCTATTTGGATCTTCAAGAACGTCTCCACCGCGGATCTTATTCAGTTCCTCTTCGGTAAGTTTGTCATCCAGTAATTCTGACCAGTTTAATTCCTTTTTCATGGTAATAAGTATAAGTTTAACTCCTACTCTGTTAAAGCTTTTCGGATACCGCTTGTGTAAGGTTATCTATTGTTTAATCGGAATAATTTAAAAAGGTAGCCGGCATTTTTACAGTTTTTTTGGTATTATTTTGTTGGGACGCATAAGTTATTGAAAAACAATGATCTGGAAAAGAAGAAAAAGTGATAAAATGAAGATATCAAGGGAGTGGAAGTAATATTGGTACTTTGCCGGGTCCCATTTGTTTGATACTTTTGAATCAACTAACAATCTCCTGTGTTTGAGTATCCGGACTATCATATTTATATCGGCTGGAATACTATTAGGTAGTAGAGCATTACCAGCAGATGACACTGCAGAGCTCGCTACTGCAGAAAAATTCCTAGCTAGGGGACGTATACTCTATGAAGAATCGGATTACGATAGCCTGCCTTATTATTACCAGAATGCAAAAGCTATTTTTCAACAACACAACAATCACATACAAGCCGCTGAATGCTTTCTTGGTATGGCAGAGTATTACAGGCTCAATCTCCGTATTGACAAGTCAGAGGAGACCCTGGATTCAGCATGTAAGTACATTGAGGTGCATCTTGGAAGGGACTCAGAAAGTTGGGCAGATGCCCTGTATATAAGGGCAAAACTCAAGACAGACAGGTCTCAATATGACCAGGCCATTGACTTGCTTGGTCAAAACCTTAATTTACTGAAAAAACAGGAAGTATCCCAAGTAAAAATTGCCCGGACCAACAACATTCTAGGGGCGACTTATTATGATAGAGGTGACCTGCAAAAGGCACAGGAGTATTATATGGAAGCCTACAAAACCTATCAGCAAATCGAAGATGGACCATCTATGGTAAAGAACACGTTGTTATTTAATATCGGGCTACTACATATGAGACTTGGAAACCATAAAGAGTGGAAGAAGTATATTTCAGAATGTATAGTAAACATTAAAGCTTTATCTGAACAAGATCATCCTGACCTTGCGAGACCATATAGTAGTTTAGCGGGTTATTTTATTGCAAATGGAATGTCAGATTCGGCTCTTTTTTACCTGGAAAAATCTGAAGAGATTGTAAGAAACTCTTATGGAGAGGACGATCGAGGACTTGTAATACTTTATATCCAGCGAGCCAGAATATATAAGCTTGAGGGCAATTATGACCAGGCGATGGAGTATTATCAGCAGGCCGATGGAATCTTGGGTAAGTATGAAAAGAGGTTAGGACACCAGGGACGCAGCCTTTATCTGAATATGGGAATTTTATACAAATCATTGGGGGAATATGAATTAGCGGAAAAGGAACTTCTCAATTTACTGGATTTTGCTGGAGTAGTACACCCTACAAACATGGCTACGTACTACTCTAATTTGGCAGAAATTCAGAGATTACTCGGGGACTATACTGAATCCGAGAAATATTTCAGGAAAGTTTTTGAGATATATGAACAAAACCTTGCCAAGAATGATCACAGAAGGGTTGATGGCTACCTTGGATATGGAATCCTGCTGGATTCTCTTAAGATGTATGAAGACGCTGATCAATATTATATAGAAGCTTTAAGGATTGCTGAAAACAATTATGGATTCCATCATTTAATGACTAGTCGTTTACTTAAAAGCACCGGTGATCATAACTACCTCATGGGTGAGCATGACAAGGCTTTGGCCTATTATCAGCAATGTATTTTTTCAATGGATTCTGATTATGATATTGCAGAATTATCATACAATCCACCACCTGAGAATATCAACAAACACCTGTTTTATCTCGCCTTGTTGAAAAGCAAGGCATCGGTGTTAAATGGTCTTGCCGGGATGGCAGTGGATTTGGGGGACAGGAAACTGAAAATGAAAGCTGTGTATTCATCCTATCAAACCTCCATCAGCATCATTGACCAATTGAGAAATTCTTACCTGAGTGACATCAGCAAGCTGTATCTTGCAGAAAATGAAAGAGATACATATGAAAAATGCATTGAGTCTGCCTATCAATGTTATGAGCTTTTTTCAGATCAGGAATACCTGAAACAGGCTTTTATGATTGCAGAGAAAGCGAAATATGCCACCCTGCTATCTGTCTTACAAAGAGAAAAATCCATTGTGGTGTCAGGCATACCCGATTCTATTTTACAGATTGATGCAGGTCTAAGAAAGGAGCTATCATTTCAGCAGGAATTATTACTTGAACTCCAGGAAGGTACCCTTTACGATACAATGGCCATTGAGCATTGCCAGGCCATGATATTCCAGCTCAGGGCCCGGATCGAAAACCTGAACAGGAGATTGGAGAGGGAATACCCGGGCTATTATGACCTATTATATAATCAGCAGGTGCTCGCACCGGATGCCCTCAGAAAGAAGCTAAGATCTTCTGAAAAACTTTTGGAGTATTTCTATACTAACAGATATTTATACAGATTTGATCTATCAAGGCAGGGTCTGGATTGCCATAGGATACCGCTAGGAGATGAATTTAACCAGGAATTGTCTGTCATTGAGGATTATCTATCCCGTAACTTTTTGCGGGACACACTGGATATAAGTCATGATATGTTTCTGGAGGCTGCTCACAGCCTTCATCAGCGGCTCATTCCTACCAAATCAAATCATTCCCGGCTAATCATCATTCCCGAGGGAAAATTGTCTTATTTTCCCTTCGATATCCTTGTATCAGAACCTGTAGAACAATTTTCAGGATTCTTCAATCAGGTACCTTTCCTGATTAAAGATTATACAATTCGATATGGTTATTCAGCCACACTGCTGGAGAGGCTTAAAAAAGGAGATCCGATCAAGATGGAAAAATTGGTAGCTTTTGCACCAGGTTATATTAATTCATCAGACCTGCAGGCATCCGCGGGTAGTTTCAGGGAAAAGACCATTGATCGGACAAGCTTAAGGTCCCTTCCCTTCAGCATCAATGAAGTTGAGGAGATTGGCAAATTATCAGGGGGCAGGGTGTTCACTGGTATTACAGCCAATGAAAAGCTTTTCAAAAAACTTGCTTTGGAGAGCCATATTCTCCACCTGGCAACACATGCATTTCTCGATGATGAAGATCCATTGAAATCAAAGCTTGTTTTTTCGGAAGGAGATTCTGAAGAAGATGGTTTCCTGAATGTATATGAGATCTATAACCTTGATCTGGCCGCCCGGATGGTTGTTCTAAGTGCTTGTAATACTGGAACAGGAAGGCTACATCGGGGAGAGGGGATCATGAGCCTGGCCAGGGCATTTATTTATGCCGGTGTGCCAAACATTGTAATGACTTTATGGACGGTAAGTGATAGACAAAGCTATAAACTAATGCTTGGTTTTTACAGTCAGCTGATCGCGGGGAGATCTGCGGAAACTGCACTACGTAGGGCAAAACTGGAATTTCTCAAACAGGCGGATCCGGAATATCAGCATCCACAATACTGGGCTGGTTATATCTTTGTCGGAAATCCCGACAGCTTACTGCTGCCACCGGTGTTCAAATGGCTTCTCTACAGCTTGCTGGTCATGACTGTCTTTTTCATGGGATACTTCCTATTATGGAGAAAATTGAGAAGAAAAAAATATTAATAAAAAAATGAAAATCAAGTTTTGTTTTCTATTTATTATGGTCAGTTCATTCATCTTTTCCCAGGAGAATGAACCCATTTATTTGTGGCCGGATAATTTTCAAACTGATAAAGGATCAATTCCCAGTATTTTGCCGGACAGGGGAGATGGGGTTATCAGAATAAGCGATGTAACAAATCCGGCAATAGTGGTATTTAAAACCCAAAAAGAGAAGAATACTGGAACGGCAGTTATAGTGTGTCCTGGAGGGGCATTCAGGCACCTGAGTATTAACAAAGAAGGATATGAAGTGGCAGCATGGTTAAATGATTTGGGGATAACAGCATTCGTTCTACAATATAGTGTGCCGGAAAAACGTGACCAGGCTCTTCAGGATATTCAGCGTGCCATGAGAATTGTCCGCAGCAGGGCAGATGATTGGGGTCTTAATCCGCATAAATTGGGAGTGATTGGATTCTCGGCAGGCGGGAACTTAAGCGTGAGAGTATCCTGCGTACCCGAAAAAAACTATTATAAACCAGTTGACGCCAAAGACAGCATCTCCAGTATTCCTGATTTTACCTTACTGATTTATCCTGGGGGATTGGGAAACGCAGGTGAACGAGCAGGGGACTTATCATTTGGAAAAGGTACACCACCCATGTTTATTTTTTGCACTGCAGATGACAGGGTTGCCAATTATGGATCTCTGTACCTGACAGAAGAATTATATCGTTCAGAAATACCGGTTGAATTGCACATTCTGCCTGAAGGAGGACATGGCTACGGTCTTCGGCCAGGTAATCTAGCAGGACGTGCATGGCCTGTGTATGCCGAAAAGTGGATATATAGGTATATTTTAAATTAGGTCCTGTGTTCCTTAAGGATGGGTCGGGGCAATCAGTTTAGATGCTTCGCAGTAGCTTCTTTGCCCGCCGCTGTTTGTTATGACCATCAGTGTTCACAATATCCTTGAAAACACTACGGGCTTTTTCCACATCTTCCATCGCCAGGTAGCTAAGGCCGGTAAACCAAATAGCCTGGTGTTTCATGACAGGATCTGTCATCAGATGATCGAATGATTCGATGGCAGCCTGGAAATTTCCCAGCTTCATGGCTGTAATCCCTTTGTACAAAAAATATGCATCATTAGGAACAGATTCTTCTGGAATATTGTCAAGCATCTTAAATGCTTCTTCATAATTTTCCTCATTGTAGATTTCAAGAGCCCTGTCGTAAGGAGTAACAACCTCAGCGGACTCGGAAGAACGTTCCCCCAGGTCAGCAATCGGTGCAAAGAAATTCTCTTCAAAGGCAGTCATATAGTCCTTAGTTCCAGTTTTACTTACCAAGGAAATGGAAAATACCATTAGGATTGCGATAGATGCTGCAGCCAGCCAAACAGAAACCTTTCTGACCAGGACCTTGTTGCTTCGCTGGTTTACCAGGGTATGGCTGACCTTGGATTCCGTAAGCTTGGTCTTGAGATCGCTGACAGTTTCCTGGTCTGTACTGATTTTCCTGACCTTTAAACCATCAAGGTCCTGTCTGATGATCTCTTCATCGATCACATTTTTACTGTCTTCATAGTCTTCGATCAATCCGATCGATTCCTGGAATTTGATATGTTGTTCCATCATGAACTGATTCATGGAACGAACCCTTTCTACCTCTTCTGCGACCTCAGGTTTCCGGAGGATCTCCAGCTCAAACTTACGCAGTGCTTCACCGCTTAGTTCGCCTTCCAGGTATTTCTCAACCAGCCAGGTGTATTTCATCTTGCAGTTGTTTAAATTCTGGATTATTATATATCCTTGTCATAAGGGTTTTCTTGCAGCGGTATTTTTTATCTTTTGCAATCTGTACATTTTTATAGCCCATGGCCACACAGATCTCTTCCATTGAGGCTTTCTGAAAATACATATTCAATACCTTCTGGCATTCTTTGCTCAGTTCCTTGAAATGTGTCTCATAGATTTTGAGTTTATCATCTTCCCTTGAATTTCTTCTGTCATTCTCATCAATGATCAAATCAACATTATCTTGCCTGTTCCTGGAAATTTTTCTTTTTTCCAATTCCTGCAGCCATAAAAACCTTGAAACCGAATACAGATAGGTTTTAAATTTACAGGTAAGTTCTAATCCGTGTTCAGTGATTTTCTGGTAAATTTTGAGTATGGTATCCTGAAAAATATCCTCAGCGTCGTGTTCGTTGCCGGCATTCGTCAGGATCAGTTTCCTTACATCAGGATAGCATGTCTGGTAGACATGATTGATGACCCTTTCCTTCCTCTTGGAAATGCCACTGATGATCTCTATCGCGGAATATTCTTTCATTTATATAGTAAATATAGGGCTATTTCTAAAAATACTCCTATAAATGCGGTGATTTAACTCATCTAATTGTATGAATAACAGACTGTAGCTGCTATACCTTAGTACGAGCGAGTGAACTTCCTGGTTTCAATTTGGTGATGGAAGCAAGGATAAAATTGATGAACGTACAGAAATTATTGATTAAGATGTTTCAGGTATTCAATGATCCAGCCGACCTCCTCTTCTGTAACCAGACCTTCATAGGACAGCATTAATCCTTTATTAAACCCTTTGGCAATATCTGCCTCAGGATCATAGATGGCAGTCCGGATAAAGACAGAATCAGCTACCACCTCTCTGTCCACTCCTCCCGTCACCACCTCCCGGGTACTGCCGAAGATACCCAGGTAGGATGGGCCAATAAGCTTGGAACCGTCGGAAGAGTGGCATACATTACAGCCGTTCTTTCTCAGTACATTCAGTCCCATTTCCCAGGCCGGAACTCCTGCGCTTGGTTGAGCGGCCGTGGTATCCGTATACCACCGGTCAAAATCCTCCTGTGATAACACGTTCACACCGGTATACATGTAAGAGTGCTGAAGTCCGCAGTACTCTGCACAGAAAAGGTCAAAGTCACCTTCCCGCTGTGCCCTGAACCACATATCTTTTTTCAGTCCGGGTACCATATCCTCCTTGACCCTGAAAGCAGGTATATAAAGGCTATGGATCACATCAAGGGCGACCAGGTCAAGTACTACCGACTGATTAACAGGAACGTACAGGGTGTCGGTAACCCTGCCATTGTCATATACAAACTGGAACTTCCACATCCTGGCAATGGCTTTAATCTCCATGGCATCATCAGGAGGGGTCATCATGGGTTTCCATCCGGCCCATCCAAAATAAAACAGAACGAGTACCAGTATAAAAGCCCCACCGGTCCAGACAATCTCCAGTTTTGTGTTGCCTTTCATTTGTACTGCCTTCGGATGCTTGCTCCTGCGGTATTTTACAATGAAAAGGATCATCAGAAAGGACAGGACAATCAGGAAAAGGAAGCTAAATCCCAGGATTATCACGAATGCCCTGTCAACACCTTCGACAAAATTGGAAGCATCTATTTGGGTTGCTGAATACATATTTATCTGAATAAATAGTCAAGGAATGTAATAAAAATAACCACACCTATCAGGGCCAGGACTGCGGCCACCAGGATACCGAACATTTTAACATCCCATTTCAGGTGCATGAAATAGGTCAGTACCAGGATGGTTTTGAGGGTGGCCAGCAGCAATGCTGTCAATACGGTTACGGGTCCAAGGTCATAACTGGTCACCCCTATGGATATGAAGGTAAATGCCAGCAGCGCGAGCAGAACCAGCAGAAAGGTCCGGTATGGTACAATATGGGGTTTATCGTTGTTCTTGCTCATGGCGGTCTGTTAAGTGATTAGATAAAACAGGGGGAAAAGGAATATCCAGATGATATCAACCAGGTGCCAGTAAAGACCCGCATTTTCCAGGTGGACAAAATTATCATGGGCGATCCTTTCCTTGGCAACTCGATGGAAAACGATCCCGATAAATACCAGTCCCGCTATAATATGCAGTGCATGCAGTCCCGTCATAAAAAAGTACAGGCCAAAAAAGAGCACCTCCCCTTTTCCCAGATCAACCAGTGTTTCTGAACCCGGGTACAAACCGTGTTCGAACTTAAGGCTCCATTCAAAATACTTGTTGATCAGAAATATTAAACCAATCAGCAGGGTAACTCCCATCAGGCTCAGGGAAAGGATCTTCCTTTTCTGCTGCAGGGCGGTGATGGACATGGCGATGGTGGCGGAACTTACCAGGAGGATGACGGTATTCAATGCTCCGATGAATACATCCAACTCCTCGGCTGCCAGGTGGAAAGCCTGCCAGTTCTTATACCGGAAAACAGAGTAGGTGATGAAGAGTCCCGCGAAAAGCAGCAATTCCGTGAAAATGAACAGCCACATCCCGAAGCGGGAGCCTATATCATCCCTGTGTTCATCCGTATGTGCGTCTTGTGACATAAAATCAGGTTTTATTCGTATTCATATGGGCCCTTCGTAATTTCAACATCCTCTTCAAAGTTTTCAAGGGATGGTGGTGAGTCAACAGTCCATTCCAGGGTTTTGCCTCCCCAAGGATCTTTACCTGCGATAGGACCGTTTCTGGCAGACCGGAATAGGTTGAGAATAATGATGATCAGTCCCAGTATCAATACCATGGCCCCCAGTGAGGAAATGATATTGCCTCCATGGAATGCTGGCAGGTAGTCAAAATACCTTCGGGGCATTCCTGCGATTCCCAGGTAGAACATGGGCAGGTAAAGGGTCAGGAAACCGATAAAAAAGATCAGCCATCCCATATTAGCCCAGGTCTCATCATACATCCTGCCGTACATTTTTGGGAACCAGTAATGGATGGCTGCGAAGAAGGCAAAGCCCACACCGCCGAAGACAATGAAGTGAAAATGTGCTACAACAAAATGTGTGTCATGAACATGTACGTTGATGGCCAGGGCTCCCAGCATCAGCCCGGTCAGGCCCCCTATCATAAATACAAAAATGAAGGAGATGGCCCAGTAAAATGGGGTTCTCAAATTTATGGATCCTTTATAAATGGTTGATACCCAATTAAAAACCTTGACTCCGCTCGGGATGGCGACCAGAAATGTGAGGATGGAGAAAACATATAATGCAGTGCCACTCATCCCGGAGGTGAACATATGGTGCCCCCAAACAAAATAGCCCACGAAGGCTATGGCAATGGTGGATATTACAATAGCCTTATATCCGTAAATGGTTTTCTGGGAGAAGGTGGGAAGGATCTCCGAAATGGCTCCCATGGCAGGCAGGATCATGATATACACGGCCGGATGAGAATAGATCCAGAACAGGTGCTGGTAAAGAACGGGATCTCCTCCGAGCGCAGGATCAAAGAAACCGATATTGAACAGGCGCTCCCCCACTGTCATTAACAGCGTTATCCCTACTACCGGTGTTGCCAGCAACTGTATCCAGGCTGTTCCATAGAGGGTCCAGGGGAAGAGGGGCATTTTCATCCAGGTCATCCCGGGGGCCCTCATCCGGTGAATGGTAACGATAAAATTCAGTCCCGTTAAAATAGAAGAAAACCCGAGGGTGAAAGCCCCGAGGACGGCCGGGAGCATATTCGTTGAAGTCTTGAAACTGTAGGGAGCATAAAAAGTCCAGCCCGTATCCGGCGGTCCCCCGCCCGCAAACTGCGAACTAACAGCGATGATGGCGCCCAGCACGTAAATATACCAGGAGAGGAGGTTAAGCCTTGGAAAGGCCACATCTTTCGCACCGATCATAATGGGAAGGAAGAAGTTCCCGAAAATAGCCGGGAGTCCCGGGATCACGATCAGGAATATCATGATGATGCCGTGGAGGGTGAAGAATCCATTGTAGGTCTGGGCCTGCATGATCGTGCTACCCGGAGCGATCAGCTCAAGTTTCATGAGCAGTCCAAGTACCGCACCTATCAGGAAGAATGACATGATGAGGTAGAGATACATCAGGCCAATCCGTTTATGGTCGGTTGACAGCAGCCATGCAAAGATGCCTTTGTGTTTGTTTACCTCATAAAAGCTCGGTTCTTTTCTGGTATCTTGTTGTGATGACATAATCTATTGCTGAATTTTCTTTTTCCTGGTCCGGACAACCAGTATCAATACAAGGATGATGGCCGTAAGCGTAATGATCGGCAATGACACTCTGGTCATTGAAAGTACATATTTCTGCCCCACTGGATCATAAGCAAAACAAAACTGAAGGATACGGTTGACCGTTGGGGCAGAGATCCCTTGGGAGGCCTCTGTAATGGCCATGGTCATTTCAAAAGGCAGAAAGTAGGTCCCGTTCAGGTATCTTGTGATCTTGCCATCCGGACTCACAATACAGATGCTCGCTGCATGGATAAAATCATTTCCTGCCTTTCTGTATTTGAACCCTATTGCATTGGTCAGCCTGGATATATTGGCACTGTCAGAGACGAAAAACTGCCAGTGTTCCCTAGCGGGCTCCGGGTTGGACATCAGGTTCAGGTAGTTGTTTTTTTTACGGTGGGCCAGTTCAATGGATTCACGCGGATCAAAACTGATGGTCAGCACCTGGTAATCTTTGCCGAGTTCAAGGTCCACCTTATCCATGACATCTGCCAGTCCCTCCATCAAGGGACTGCAAATACCGGGACAGCGGTAATAGACCAGATTGATGATGGTGGGTTTGTCGATCAGGGCAGCCAGGTTTGTAGGCTGGTTTTTTTCATCAATAACCATGATGTCAAGAGGAACATAATCATCGAGATGTTCTTCAATGCCTATCTCGGTTTCCTGGGGAGTGATGGCCGTTTGTCCATTTAGGTTACAGGGAATAAGGACAAGAATTAAAAGGCTTAGAACGGCAATGGTTAATCTCATGTAGCAGAACATATTTAATAAAAATATAAAGATAATTTTTTTTTACTTTTTACAGAGTTCAAGCAACTGAGAAGAAACATCCGCCGGTGGAGGATTGACAGAACGATATTACCGGTTTACTGGTGTTCTATTCTGTATGCAGGGTAAAATCAAATCCCTCAATAATGGGATTGATGAGAATTTTCTGGCAGGCCTCCTCTACTTTTTTGCCGGCTTCAGCTTCTGATCCTGCTTCGATCTCAAGGGTAATATGTTTCCCGATCCTGACATTTGAAACCTCATGAAAACCAAGGTTTTTCATGCTGTTGGTAACAGCCTTGCCCTGTGGGTCAAGTAAGGCCTTCAGGGGCATAACATTAATTTCGGCGATATACTTCATCAGTTGTTCATTTTGCTAAGCAATGATATAATAGACAGCAGCAGGTAGACCAGGATGATTACCGGCAATGCAACTTCCTGCAATATTATCAATAAAATAAGAGAAACGGCAATAAAAAGGTATCGAATCTCATTCCCTTTCCATCCAAATCCAGGGAACTTGAGGGAGAACATAGGGATTCTGAGAATCATTAAAATGCTGATGATCAGAATGATCGCAAGAATAGCATTGGGCTGTAGAAAGAGGGAGGTAAAACCAGATTGTGGATGGGAAATAACCACCATACATAACCCTGCAAAAAAAATGGCTGATGCAGGTGTGGCCAATCCCCTGAACCCGTCCGTATCATCCTGGATATTGTAGGCGGCGAGCCGGATCGCTGCAAAAAGAACAAGGAGCATAGGTGAATACATGTAAATGCGTTCCACAAAATTTGCACCTGAGATGCCGGTCATTGGAAACTCGTTCCTTAGTGCAAATTCCATGAGTTTATAAACGATGGCAGCTGGGGCCATTCCAAAACTGATGATATCAGCCAATGAATCAAGTTGTTTTCCTAATTCAGAAATGGCCATCAGCATTTTTGCGGCGAAACCATCCAGAAAATCAAACAGGGCCGCCAGTAGGATCAGCCATGATGCAAATAATAATTGGTTCTCGAATGCCATTATGACAGACAGAAATCCCAGGGCAAGATTGCACAGGGTAAGCAGGTTTGGAAGATGCTGCCTGAGAGGCTGGATCCGACTCATTGTAAATAGGGGACAGATTATAACAATAAAAGTAGGGATTTGTTAGTTAAAAAGATTAGTTTACGCGCAAAATTCACCGATTGTAATTACATGATCCGCCAGATCTTGATATTCCTTACCGGGCTTCTATTGGTATCCGGAGTAATGGCTGAAGTGCCTAAATACAGCAATGAATTCCTTTCGATTGGTGTGGGTGCCCGTGCCTTCGGGATGTCTAATTCGGTAGTGGCCAGTACCCGAGATGTCATTGCCGGATACTGGAATCCGGCTGGCTTGACAGGTATTGAGAAAGACGTGGATATTGGCCTGATGCATGCTGAATATTTTGCTGGTATTGCCAAGTATGATTATGCCGGTTTTGCCATCCGGATTGATGATCGATCCGTAGGAGCCCTTAGCATTATTCGCTTTGGCGTAGATGATATCCCGAATACCCTTGAACTCATGGACAATAACGGGAATATCAGGTATGACAGGATCACCACTTTTTCGGCTGCCGATTATGGATTCTTGTTTTCATATGCAAGATCATCAAGGGTTGAGGGACTCTCATTCGGAGGCAATGCCAAACTGATATACCGGCGAACAGGTGATTTTGCCAATGCCTGGGGATTCGGCTTTGATCTGGGGATGCAATACAGGCTTCGCCGATGGCATTTCGGGGCGAATGCCAGGGATGTAACTTCGACATTCAATGCCTGGAGTTTTAACACAGAAGACCTTGCAGACGTTTTTCTGGCAACCGGTAATGAAATACCATCCAATTCCCTGGAGCTCACAATGCCAAGGTTTATTCTGGGTGCAGCAAGGTCTTTCAGGTTGCATGAAAAATTCAGCTTGCTGGCAGAATTGAATACAGATGTAACATTTGATGGTAAAAGACATGTGCTGGCAAGTACCAAGTATGTGAGCATAGATCCCCATCTGGGGATGGAGCTTGATTATAACAGGCTTGTATTTCTGAGATTGGGCATCGGCAATATGCAGCTGATCCCCGATTTTGAGAACCAGAATTCCTTTGATTTTCAGCCTAGCCTGGGACTTGGAATACATTGGCGTAATTTTACTGTCGATTATGCCCTTACTGATATCTCGGATCAATCCATTGCTCTCTATTCCAATATTTTCTCCTTGAAATTCAACTTTGATTTGAAATCTGCCGGAAAAAGTAACTGATCTGTCAGTCCCCAGACACTATTTCCTGATTATATTTCTTTATATTGCCCTGGAAAATCAACAGGCCATGGAAGTAAACCTTGAAAATTTTCCTGATTACCTGCACGATATCAATCAGCGCTATGGTGAGGAAGTGCCGGTAGCAAAGGAAACTTATGCATTTGCTGAAGAGATAATGGACTTTTTGTTTCCCTTCCGGACCAAAAGTAAATATTCACCCAGGGAATTAAAACAGCAGCTTGGCAAACTGGAGAAAGATCTGGAGGTACTCCTGGCACCACTGAAGAATAAACTGGAGATGGAACCAGCAAAGATCTGCAGGATATTTATGGAAAAATTGCCCGAGATTTTCAGGAAGCTGATACAGGATGCAGAAGCTTTCATGAAGTTTGATCCGGCAGCAGAGTCGATCGAAGAAATCATCCTCAGCTATCCAGGTTTCTTCAGCATTGCTATTTACCGGCTCTCAAATGGATTACATACATTAAATGTCCCTGTACTGCCAAGGGTTATGTCAGAGTATGCTCATAGTAAAACGGGTGTAGATATTCATCCGGGGGCCAGCATAGGGGAATCATTTTTTATTGACCATGGTACCGGTACCGTCATTGGGGAAACTGCTGACATAGGAAGCAATGTCAAGATTTACCAGGGCGTTACACTTGGCGCCATCTTTGTCGAGAAAAGCATGGCCAAGAAGAAACGGCACCCAACAATTGAGGACAATGTCATCATATATGCACGGAGTACTATTTTGGGAGGGGACACCAGAATAGGGCATGATTCAGTGATTGGAGGGAATGTTTGGCTAACCGAGAGTGTACAGCCATTTTCAGTGGTATATCAAAAAAACCATGTTGTGATACGGGACAGCAAAATAGTCTCTGACCAGATCAATTGGGTAATATAATTAACTTAATGATATGAAAGCAAATAATATACTTGAGACTATAGGTAATACAAGCCATCTGAGAATAAACAGGTTATACCCTGCTGAATATGAAGTATGGATCAAACTCGAACGAGAGAATCCCGGTGGCAGTATCAAAGACCGGATAGCTTTGAACATGGTTGAAGATGCTGAGAAAAAGGGCATATTGAAAACCGGCATGGTGATCATCGAACCAACTTCCGGGAATACTGGTATAGGGCTGGCGATGGTCGCTGCCGTTAAGGGATACCGCTTGATCCTTGTGATGCCTGAATCCATGTCAATGGAAAGAAGGAAGATCATGGAAACCTATGGCGCTGATTTTGAACTAACACCCAGGGAAAAGGGAATGAACGGGGCCCTTGCCAGGGCCAATGAATTGCTGGAGGAGATCCAGGGATCATGGATGCCATCACAGTTTGAGAATGATGCCAACGTAGATATCCATAGAAAGACCACTGCAAGGGAGATCATCAATGATTTTCCTGAAGGGATTGACTATCTGATCACAGGGGTGGGTACCGGCGGACATATTACCGGTATTACAGAAATCCTGAAGTTGGAATTTAAAGGCATGAAAACCATTGCCGTTGAACCGGCTGAGTCACCAGTGATCAGCGGAGGGAATCCGGGTCCACACGGCATCCAGGGAATAGGTGCAGGCTTTATTCCAAAGGTCTTGGATACCAGCCTGCTGGATGGTACAATCAGCGTTAACAAAGACGAGGCATTTGAATATTTAAGGAAAGCGGCCCTTGAGGAAGGATTATTGCTCGGTATTTCATCGGGTGCCACACTGGCAGCCATTGCCAGGAAGATCCCGGAATTGCCTACGGGTAGCAGGATACTGGGTTTCTGCTATGATACTGGTGAAAGATATCTATCGCTATTGTAAATTTGCATATTCCGTAATTTTCAATAATTTCACGATTCATCAGACCTTTAACCAAATAATTACCCCAAAGTGAAAATAGCTGTTGATTTTGACGGAACCATCGTCGAACACAAATATCCTCAGATAGGGAAAGAGCAACCCTTTGCGTTCGAAACACTCAAACAACTCATCAAGCAAAAGCACCAGCTGATCCTTTGGACCTACAGGGCAGGCAAAGAGCTGGATGAAGCAGTTGATTACTGCCTGGAAAACGGAGTGGAGTTTTTTGCTATAAATAAGAATTATCCTGAGGAGCATTATGATGGATCCATATCCCGGAAGATTGATGCAGATGTTTATATTGATGACAGGAATATAGGAGGATTTCTAGGCTGGAGTACCATCTGGCAGATTCTCAATCCTTCAGAGAAAGGCCTTGATAAGGAAGCTAATGCGATCAAATCTGCAGATAAATCAAAGAAAGCCCGAAAAGGATTATTCAAAAGGTAAATTTATGCCGGCCACTGGAAAATTCTTACCGGTATTATTCTTAAGTTTCCTGATGGCCGTATGGTTGGGCTGTGGCAGGAACCCCGTCAACAGCAACGGGAAGAGGTCAAATAATCGCGACGGAAATATTTCAAGGCCCAACGTTACCAGGATCATACAACCTGAAAATGATCAATTGTTTACCATTGGAGATATGGTTATCGCCGAGGTTGATATGGTAACCGATACGGTTCAAACTGTCGATTCAGTGGAGTTCTTTTTTGGCGGATCAAAAGTACATGCCTGTCTTGAAGCACCATACAGGTATGAATTTAATAGCAGTGACCTTCCGGTGGGAACCCTGTCCATCAGATCTGTTACATGGCTGACAGACAGTCTCAGGGAATACCATAATTTGCAGGTAATTCTCCGATCCGACATAGTCCCTGTGAACTTGCCATATCAGATAGAAAATGTATTCCCCCACGATACAAAAGCATATACACAGGGATTGATCTTCGAGGACGGATATCTCTACGAAGGGACCGGGCAATATAATGAATCCTCTCTCAGGAAAGTAGAAATCAAGACTGGTGAACCTGTCAGGCTGACCATGCTGGCAGGGGAAATCTTCGGTGAAGGGATAACTATTTTCAATGAAAGGATATTCCAGTTGACATATAAATCACAGGTAGGTTTTGTATATGAAAAGGAAAGTTTTAAAAGGATACAGAAAGTATATTACCAGAACAAGGAGGGCTGGGGACTGACACATGATGGGACCTATCTGATCATGAGTGATGGCTCCAACATGATCTATTACATGGACCCTGAGTTCTTCACCGAGATCAGGCAGCTGGAAATTTATGATAATAAAGGACCTGTATCCCGTCTGAATGAACTGGAATATATCGAAGGAAAAATCTTTGCCAATATTTATGGTAAAGATGAAATTGTAATTATTGATCCTGAAACAGGTAAGATAACCGGGAAGCTTAACATGAACGGCATTCTAGATGCATCTGACAGGCATTCCCGGATCGATGTTTTCAATGGCATTGCATGGGATCCTGATCGGAGAGTATTGTATGTTACGGGAAAATACTGGCCCAAGCTTTTCGAAATTTCTGTTGGCGGCAATATCTAATTATGTAAAAGGCCGGTAATAATCTTCACACTTTTTGGAATAATATTAAACTCAAGGGGTGTATGGCCAAGGGATTCCCCGTCTGTTTCCAGCATGATCCTGTCAGCTGATTCAACCCTGATCGATTTTCCTGTAAAGGAGTCTACCCTGGGATGTTTATTGATGGTTCCATCATAAAGGCGTCTCAGGCTCATAATGATATCAGGCCTGCTCATCCTGTTGATCACGGTAAGGTCAAAGAGTCCATCATCCGGTATTGCCCCGGGCACTGTTATCATGCCACCTCCATTGTATTTGCATATACCTACATTTATGCTCAGGATCTCATTCTCTATATCCGTTCCGTCAACACTGATCACGGCATTCACAAACTTATAGTTGACAAGGCTACTGAATATATTGACCAGGTAGAGCAAAGGGCCGCCTTTCCCTTTTTCCTTAAGCCGGTTCGTTTTACGAACCACCTCCGCATCAAATCCGAGTCCGGCAATATTGACAAAATACCTGTTTTCAGAAGCAGTATTCCTTTTATATTCAACCATACCGGCATCCTGGATGAATGTTTTATTTTGCAAAAGTACCTGTATGGCTTCCTTATAATCTTTCGGGATCCCGAACATCCTTCCCCAGTCATTGCCGGTGCCAACGGTGATCATTCCCAGGGAGATCTCTGTGGTTTTAAAACGTTGCTGTTGAAATATACCGTTTACCACCTCATTCATGGTACCGTCCCCGCCTACGACAATGATCCTGGTATACCCCTTTTCAATAAAATCTTTGGTAAGATCGATGGCATGTCTTGGGAAAGCGGTAAATACGGAATGGTAATTGAATTTGAAATGGTTTAACCAACCTGCTATCTGGCTCCAGTCACGCAATCCTTTACGCTTGCCTGCATTAGGATTTATGATTACTAACCAATCTTTAGATTTTGGCACAAACAGTAGATTAAAGTATCAAATATCTTAAAAAATCTTTTATTACAAACATAAATTGATTACCAGCATGTTATATTGTGCAAGGTGTTGGAGTTCAATTGATTGATATACAACTCATTACGAATGCGAAGGATGGGATTGTTAATAAGGTGTTTAAAACTGCAGATGAAATGTTTGAATAAGATTCTGGAGAAAAAATGCGTTTGGTACATAAGTTAGTAAATTTGAATCCCACAAAAAATTCAAGATATAAAAACAAAGGAATGGGAAAAGTTATAGCATTAGCAAACCAGAAGGGAGGGGTAGGGAAAACCACCACGGCAATAAATCTGGCAGCCAGCCTGGCAGTGCTTGAGCAACGGGTACTGATCGTGGATGCAGATCCACAGGCAAATGCCACATCAGGGGCAGGCTTTGATACCAAGAATATCAAAACCAGTATATATGAATGTCTGATTGATGATGTAAATCCAGCCAATATTATACTGAATTCAGAAATTGAGGGTTTTGACCTGATTCCCTCCAGCATAGATCTTGTCGGTGCCGAGATAGAGATGCTGAATCAGCCAAAGCGTGAAATGATGCTTAAAAAAGTGATTGACCAGGTAAAGGATAACTATGATTTCATATTGATAGATTGTTCACCAAGTCTGGGATTGATCACTGTGAATGCACTTACCGCTGCGGATGCGGTACTGATACCGGTCCAGTGTGAGTATTTTGCCCTGGAAGGTCTTGGCAAACTGCTGAATACAATCAAGATCATTCAGAACAGGCTGAACTCTGAGCTCGAAATTGAAGGTTTCCTTTTGACCATGTACGATTCCCGACTGCGCTTATCTAACCAGGTGGTGGACGAGGTAAAAAAGCATTTCCAGCAAATGGTGTTTGAAACCATTATACAAAGGAATATTAAACTGGGTGAGGCACCAAGCTTCGGTAAGCCAGCCATCCTGTATGATGCTGACAGCAAAGGGGCGATCAACCACCTAAACCTGGCCAGGGAATTGCTGCAGAAAAATGAGAAGACAAGGATAAAAAGTGCGGAGAAAATAATCGAATAATAGAGAAGTATGGCACAAAAGAAGGCATTAGGGAGAGGGTTGGGAGCGCTGATTGAAGATGCTGGTGAGTCAACAAGGGCACCAGGCGCTGCCATAAATGAGATTGATATTGATAAAATTGAAGTCAACCCTTTCCAGCCACGGAAAAATTTTGACGAGGAATCCTTGCGGGAGCTGGCCAGTTCCATCAGGGAAATTGGCATTATCCAGCCCATAACCGTCAGGCAGCTGAATGGAGATACTTACCAGCTGATCACCGGAGAAAGGCGATATAAGGCTGCCAGTCTTGCGGGATTGGAAACCATTCCGGCTTACGTCCGGACGGCAGAGGACCAGGATATGCTCGAAATGGCACTGGTGGAAAATATCCAACGGGAAGACCTGGATTCTATTGAAGTAGCGATCAGTTACCAGCGCCTGCTGGAAGAAGTTGGATTGACCCAGGAAAACCTGAGTGACAGGGTGGGAAAGAAACGTTCCACCATATCCAATTATCTCAGATTGCTTAAATTGCCCGCCGAGATACAACTGGGGATACGTGACAGGCTGATAGCCATGGGACATGCCAGAGCCCTTGTGAACATTCCTGATCCGAATATCCAGCTTGAGATCTTTCAGAAGATTATCAAAGATGATTTATCGGTCAGGAAAGTTGAAGAATTGGTACGCCGGACAAACAATTCCCGGGGACCCAGGGAAGGAGCTCCTGACAATGAACCCGAGTCTGGGAATTATAATGAACTGAAAGAGCATCTTTCCAGGTTTTTCGAGGTTGAGATAGACTTTAAAAGAAGCAATAAAGGCTCCGGGCGTATCGTTATACCATTTAAGTCAGACCAGGACCTTGAAAGGATCCTGGCAGTACTGGATAGTATGACAAATAAATAACCTCGGGGGACTGCAAACAATTAAAAATATACGTCATTTTCATGCCATCCTGTACATAGGAGTGATATGTCTGTGCCAGGCAGTCCGATCCCAACCCGGTGACGCCCTGATTGTGGAGGCTGACACCTTGATCTTCAACGCTGACACAATCAGCATGGATACATTCATACTTGAGCATTCTCCCCGGAAAGCAGCCATGTACTCTGCCGTGTTTCCCGGAATGGGGCAGATCTATAACAAAAGATACTGGAAGGTTCCCATCGTCTATGCCGGGATTGGAGCTTTGATTTACAGTGCCATCTGGAACGGACGACAATACTCCTTTTACTTTGACAAGTATAAGTACATGACTGAATCTGACCCTCCGCTCAATGAATGGGAGGGACAATCTCTCAGGGAGGTTGAATGGTATAAAGACTCGCATCTCAGGTACAGGAATCTGTTTATCATTTTTTCGGTCGGTTTTTATGCCCTTCAGATCGTGGATGCCAATGTAGATGCCCACCTGATTGATTATGATATCAGCGAAGATCTGTCACTGACGGTTGATCCGGCCATGCTCCAGCCATACAACAACAAAGCTACATTTGGGCTCCGTTGTTGTCTAAATTTCTAAATTGCATCCATATGTACCAGAAATTATATTTGTCCCAGGTGTTTTTTATGATTTTCCTGGGTATCTCCACCCTGCTGAATGCCGGATGGTCAGATACCACCCGGTCGCATCTGGATGTGATGACCCTTACCGACAGTCTGGATGTTGAATTTTTGGAGGAGAGCTTTGAGAACAATCTCGACAGCTTGTTAGGATTATGGTATGTGGAGAATGTGCTGGGGGTATACCCCGATTCGGGATGGACCGAGGAGCCGGATACGATTTTTCCTCAATTCCCGGATTCAGTCTACATCGACAGGCTTGAAAAACTGCCGGTCAAGTTAGACCTGACCTATAACAAATACGTACGGAATTACATCCGTGTCTACACTGGAAAAAGAAGAGAGCTTGTACAGGTAGTACTCGGACTCTCAGAATACTATTTCCCGATCTTTGATGAGATCTTTGATTATCACGGCATACCCTTGGAATTGAAATACTGCTCCATCATTGAATCAGCCTTAAATCCCAGAGCCGTATCCAGGGCCAGGGCAACAGGCATTTGGCAGTTTATGTACGGTACGGGTAGGATGTATGGGCTGACCATAAACAGTCTGGTAGATGAACGCAGGGATCCGATTAAGTCAACCCATGCAGCAGCCCGATTTATGAAGGATCTATACCGGATATATGGGGACTGGACCCTGGTGATTGCAGCCTATAATTGTGGTCCCGGTAATGTCAACAAGGCGATCAGGAGATCTGGAGGGAAAAAGAATTTCTGGGATATTTATTACTACCTGCCACGTGAGACGAGGGGGCATGTGCCTGCTTTCATTGCTGCCACATATACCATGAACTATCACCTGGAACATCTGCTTTACCCCAAACCCATCGATTTACCCATTCCTTCAGATACCATCATGATAAATGATAACCTACATCTGGAGCAGGTATCAACGGTACTTGACATACCCATGGAGATGCTCAGGGATATCAATCCGCAGTATAAGTATGATATCATACCAGGGAAGGAAAAACCTTACGCCTTAAAGATACCAGTGCAATATTCCATGCAGTTTATAGAGTTGGAGGATTCCATTTTTGCCTATAAAGATTCTGTATATTTCAACAATAAAAAAGTTACCAGGTCTCCGGCTTATTATACTTCAAGTTATGTACCCAAACCACCTTCACCCAATATGGAGAAGGTTACCTATACCATCAAATCTGGAGATAACCTTGGATATATTGCCAGCTGGTTTAACATAAGGGTTTCAGACCTAAAATATTGGAACAATATTTACGGGACCACCATCCGTTCCGGAAAAAGGATCATCATATATGTACCCAAAAACAAGCTTGCTTATTACAGCCAGGTAGAGCAGATGAGTTTCGCAGAGAAACAAAGGTCAGTGGGGAAAGAAGTAACACAGGTCCCGACTCCTGCAACGACTGCCAGGGAATCTGATAACCAGGATTATGTATTGTACACAGTAAGATCAGGTGATACCCTCTGGGACATTGCCAATAAATACCATGGGATCAGTGATACAGATCTCATCAGGTTAAACGGATTAAATGATGGTAACAAGATTAAGCCAGGCATGATCATCAAGATTAAACCAAAGTGAAACCCCCCAAGATACTGGTGTTCATCTCTTCTGTACTGGCCATTCTCCTGGCTCTTTCCATCATTTTTCCAACAGAAGGGATCCGGGTCAATGACCGTTTCACCCTGCATTTCCTGACCCTTGGAGAAATCCTCGGGAATGATACAGTACAATATGCGGATATCTCCGGTATATTAAGCAGCAGCGTGGCCATTAGCGACTCTGCCTACCTTGCCATGCTTGAGCCAGGCCCGGAAGATGAATTGATAATGGACACCCTGAGGGCCAATGCAGACAGCCTGAAGGGCGAGATTCATTTCATTGAATACCCCGGGGGTGACAGAACCTTGCTCTATCCTTTTTACAGGAAGATGAGGGCAGCCAACAAGCCGGGACGCTCACTCAGGATCATGCATTACGGGGATTCACAGATCGAAGGAGACAGGATAACATCCCTCATCCGATACAAGCTTCAAAAACAGTTTGGTGGATCGGGGATAGGTATGCAGCCTCCGGTTCAGTTATATGGTTACCAGTTATCACTAATTCATACTGCCTCTGATAACTGGGAAAGGTATACGGCATTTGGCAGGGTGGATTCCACCCTGAGTCATAACAGGTATGGGATGCTGGGCAGTTTTGCAAGGTTCTCGCCATACCCGGATGAAATGGATGAAATGGATGAACAGGACCATGAGGCATGGATAAGTATTAAACAATCTATGAGGGCTTATCGTCTGACGAGGATATATAATAAATGCAGCTTGTACTATGGGAATGCATCCCAGCCTGTCTTTTATGAGTTGTATTCAAACGATGAACTGTATGATGCAGATTTCCTTGAAGTAACGGAGCAGTTCAAGGAGAAGAACTGGACTTTCGATGAACCTCCGGAACAACTGGAGTTTCGCTTTAAATCATCCTGCAGTCCGGATTTCTACGGAATTGCCCTGGATGATGACAGGGGACTGGCAGTAGATAATGTGGCCATGCGTGGAAGTGCTGGACTCTTCTTTACAAGGGTAGATGGGGAAATGCTGAAAGAAATGTACGATGACCTGCAGGTTAAATTACTGATACTTCAGTTTGGCGGGAATGTGGTTCCCTATATTTCGGAAAACGATACGTATTATGAAAGTTGGTTCTACAGAGAACTCAGTAAGTTAAAGTCCCTCATGCCCGACCTGTCCATCATCGTAATAGGTGTAGCTGACATGTCGGTCAAGGAAAAGGACATCTATACCACTTATCCAAACCTGGAACATGTCAGGGATGCTCTGAAAAGTGCGGCTTTCAGGTCAGATTGTGCCTTCTGGGATTTGTACAGTGCCATGGGAGGAAAAAACTCCATGCCGAGCTGGGTTTTTGCCCAGCCCTCGCTGGCTACATCGGATTTTGTTCATTTTAATGAGCGGGGTGCCAGGGTGCTGGCGGAAATGTTTTACAATGCATTTATGTATGATTACAATGCCTATGTCAGTTCGCTTAAATAATCTAGGGATTGTTCTCTTCTTCAGCCTGGTATCTGCGACATATATTTATTCTCAGTCCCTCAAGTTTCTCTTACTCACTGTCCCGAATGATAGTTATCTTTACAGGAGATACACTGAAAGGGGACCTGTTTTTCAAAACATACCTGAAATCATATGATGATTATATAGATAAAAGAACACTTGATTGAACTGGTTATCAGACATATTCCTTTATAACCAGGATGCTCCCCTGATTTTTACCAGGTTGTATTTCTGGGTCTTCTTGCTGTTAGTCCTAATTTTTTATTCTATACTTTATAAGAAACGTGCTCTCCGGAATGCCTATCTCTTCCTGATAAGCCTGTTTTTTTATTATCAGACCAGCGGACTTTTTTTCCTGCTCCTGGTTTTTTCTACCTTTTCTGATTACCTGATAGGACTGGCCATCTATAATCTCAGGAAAAAGCCATGGAGAAAAGCCATGGTAGCCCTTAGTGTTACTATTAACCTGGGAGTGCTCTCCTATTTCAAATATGCCTATTTCTTTACTGACCTATTCAACCAGACTTTCAGGGCGGACCTGGAGGTAGTAAACTACCTTGCACTATGGTCTAACAATGTGAGCGGTTCACATTTTGATGCCTCAGTGATCTTTTTGCCTGTAGGCATATCCTTTTTTACATTCCAGACCATCAGTTATGCCGTGGATGTGTACCGGGGTAAGTGCCAGCCCGTGAAGAACATCATTGATTTCGGATTCTATGTGTCCTTTTTTCCGCAGTTGGTGGCTGGACCCATCGTCAGGGCCTCCGAGTTTGTGCCCCAGTTGTATGCCAAATATTCCCTTACACGGGAGGAATTCGGCTTTGCCCTCTGGATGATCATGAAAGGATTATTCAAAAAAATGGTGCTGGGTGACTACCTGGCTGTTAATTTCATCGACCGGATCTTTGATACTCCCACCTTATACACCGGATTTGAAAACCTGATGGCCTTGTACGGATATTCACTGCAGGTGTATTGTGATTTTGCAGGATACACTGATATTGCCATAGGGGTTGCATTGCTTCTGGGATTCAGGCTGCCCAAGAATTTTAATTCACCCTACAAGGCAGAGAATGTTGGAGATTTCTGGCGGCGCTGGCACATGTCCCTCTCTTCCTGGCTGAAAGACTATCTGTATATACCCATAGGAGGGAACCGCAAAGGTAAACTCAGGACAAATATCAACCTGATGATCACCATGCTGCTGGGTGGATTATGGCATGGTGCGGATATGAAATTCATTATATGGGGTGGGCTGAATGGGATTGGACTTATCATCTATAAATTCTGGAAAAAGATCAGTCCTTATGAAAGCAAAAAAAACATATGGGTCCATATCTGGAAGATCTTCCTTACTTTCAATTTCATAACCTTCACCCGTATATGGTTTCGGGCCGACGATATGGACCGGGTCAACGCCATGTTATTCCAGCTTACCCACAACATGGATCTGTCAGTGGTACCGGCTGTTTTAGGATCCTTCAAGATGGTATTTGTTGTGATGATCTTTGGCTATGTCCTTCACTGGCTGCCCCAGGGCTGGAAAGATAGCTGGATGAACTGGTTCATCCGCATCCCTCACTGGGTGAAGGTGATCGTTGTAGTGGTCCTGGTATTCCTGATTTATCAGTCACAGACCTCCGATCTCCAGCCATTTATCTATTTCCAGTTTTGATCACCGAATAATTTTCGCACTGACGGTGGACCCTGGGGTGAAATCAGAGTATGCACCTTCATTCATGATGATCTTACCCTTTCCCTTAATGGTAGCACCCTTCATAACCCGGATCTTTGCTGAAGGTTCAATGATGATGATGCCACGCCGCCCGATCTCGATTTCACTGCCTTCCAGAAGGCTGAGGGTACTGCCGTTGTCAATTATGAGGGAAGATCTTTTCCCCAGCACCAGTTTGGAATTGGGCTGAAGAACGAGGGAGGAGGAATCAGCAAAGATCTGCTGCCCCATAAACAGGATAGGATCTTTTGGCTTCTGGGGGGTGAGTCCCAGGTCAAGCAGCAGGCTGACTTTATTATCGATTTCAAGGCTCTCATGCAGATGAATGTTCCCGCACCATCGTACATCAGACTGCAGGTGATTTTCTTCCCAGCTGATCCTTATGCGGATGCTGCCGTCTTCAAGTTGTTCGATTATATCTATAGCTATTCCATTCAAATGTATGATACGGTTATCAATGTTTGCAGGAGCACCTGGCCGGCTTCTTTGGCTTGCAGAGGTGCGGTATGTAAGCAGAGGTGCTGCCGCAGGATTCTGATCAATGCCTATCCTGTCTCCGGGCAAAAAGGCATCCCTCGCCGTACCGAAAAGGGGGTAAGTGTCTAATTCATAAATTGTTGGATCCAGGTAATCCCCGTTCATTTTCATATTCTTGGCAAAAAACAGCTCATCCCGGTAGATAATGCCATCCTGGTCTTTCAGGTCCCAGGCTCCCAGGATGAGATTATTATAACCTGTAAAAGGATTTTCAAGTTCATCATCGACATGATATAATTCTGCCTTTTCATCAATTAACATATCATGGTTACCCATGGCGGATAATGGCCATGTATAATTGCAATTTCCATCATAGGTGCCACGGCCTCTCAATGTTTCTTTTCCTACCTGAATAAAGGCATAAATACCTTTTCGGGAGGCCTCTCCATGATCCATATTACCTTTTTGTTTCTGATGATTCTCAAGCCACAGCCATTGTTTTTGCACCTCTCCGGAAGGTTCCTGCAGGTAGGGTAGCTCAATTCGTACCGCATCGCCTGTACTGACAAAATCTCTGACCAGGAATTCATTGCTCCCGTGGCTGAAGTCCTGCCTGTAGGTGAGATCCCCTTCGATTTCATTTCCTGTGGCAGGATCTCGTGCGGAAATCTGGTATTGATTTTCCCTTGGTTTCCATCCAAGCCGCCTTCGGTCAAATGCATTATATACCTGTGAGGACCGGTCCCACGAGCTTAACATGGCATATCCCCCGGCAGAGGACATGAAGGACTTGGTTCCAGCACCAGATCCTCCGGTATGGAAATTATTCCCGCCTAGTAAAAGGTGTGAAAATTCATGTCTCAGAATCACATAATTGGAGGCCCCTTCGTTTACAAAATAGCTGTATGCCATAAATCCATTCATTGATTTAAATGGATATCTCATATGGTAAGGCATGCAATACCCGCCTGATGAAGATTTGGTGATCTTTGAATTAACCCTCCAGATCACCATGACCATGTCCAATAGGGAATCCGGTTTGCTGGTTTTTGGTGTGCCATGTCCGGATGCGAGTGAAAAGAAATCAAAATCCCCTGCATTCACCGAATATCCATTTGCCGTTATTATATCATTTCCGGTTTGCTTCATAATGGTATCGAGGATCTGCTTGAATCCTCTGCCGTTCAATCTATTGAAATCAATGGAAATCAACCTGGGATAATAATCTGCCAGGACCTGAAATTCTCCAAATGATGCTTGCTGGTAGTATTTGGTTAGTATCCCCTTTGCTTTTTTGCCTTGCTTCAGCTCATGATCGAAAAAATAACCTGGGTTACGGGGCATTTTACCCGGTTCCCAGCTTCGGATAAAGCCTGGTTCATCCGGATCATTCACTACTTCGGCATAGACCAGGAATATCCGCAAGGCACCCTTTGTGGGGAGCCAGTATCCATTCTGGCTCTCCTGGCCCCTGGCAGGCCAAAGACCCAGGAATACAAAGAAGAAAAGCACTATGATTCTTATCAAAGGCCTCCTAATAGTCATCATCACGCCAATGGGTTTCATCATCAAATTTACACTACAACGATTAAACATTCAAGATTCGGGCCAAATCTTTGCAAGGATTATTGTTGATCATAACCTTCTGTCATTTAATGATTAATAAAAATCATTTACGTTTCATTATATTTATCTGGTCAAATCGTATTCATATTATGCCAGGATCAATATTCAAGGGTTTTATCTCCATCGATAATGCCCCCCGGAATGTAATTATATTCCTGATGTTGATTTATATTGGGACGAACTTCACTCACCATAATTGGACAAGGGATGAGGGGCCCCGGCGCGGAGTGATCAAATGGGATATTATCTCCTTTTACGGTTATCTTCCGGCTACTGTAATTCATGGTGATCCCAGCCTGGATTTCCTGGATGAGGAAGACATTGACAATGATAACAAGTTCTGGTGGTCACCTACTGAGAATGGCAGAAAGATCATATACATGTCCTGTGGCCTTTCCATTATGTATGCTCCTTTCTTTTTAATAGCACATGCAATGGCTCCCCTCATCGGAGAAGCCAGGGATGGTTTCAGTTCCATCTACCAGTTTTTCCTGGTCTGGGGTACGCTGGTATATGTGGCCATCGGGTTCATTTATCTGAAGAAGATCCTACTCAGGTTCTTCACTCCGCTCGTTACTGCCGTTACCCTTTTACTAATCGGACTGGGTACAAATCTTTATTACTATTCCACACATGAGGCAGCCATGTCTCATGCCTATAATTTTGTGCTGATCACAATATTTTTTTATACGGTTCTCAAATGGTATGAAGAAGCCACCTGGCTGAGAACGTTTTTTTTGGGTTTGCTTTTTGGACTGATCGTCTTGATCCGGCCTACGAATATCTTGATTCTTTTCTTGCTTTTATTATGGGGAGTTGATTCATGGGCCAGTTTCAGGGAAAGGATACAGTTTTTTCTTCATAACATACCAAAGGTCCTGTTGATGGTATTTGCCTTTTTACTGCCCTGGATCCCCCAGTTTCTGTATTGGAATATGATCACCGGGCAGATCATGTATTTTTCCTACGGTGCGCATGGTGACCGTTTCTATTTCGATAATCCTCACATCATTGAGTCTCTGTTCAGTTACCGGAAAGGATGGCTTTTATATACCCCGATGATGATCATTGCTATCCTCGGACTTTTCCCACTCAGGAAAATCATTAAAGGATCAACTATGCCCATCACACTTTATCTCATTTTTATGATATATGTGATGTCTTGCTGGTGGACCTGGTGGTTTGGTGGAGGTTTCGGAGGCCGCATCTATATAGATATGTATGGCATCCTCGCACTGCCACTTGCAGCATTTGTCGCAGTTATCCTGGAACATAAAAAAAAGCTTATCAGGTACGGAATTTCTGGATTTCTGATTTTTATACTGTTTTTTCAATTACTCCAGACCAGGCATTATGTCGGGACTGCTATCCATTGGGATTCGATGTCCAAAAAAGCCTACTGGCATAATTTTTTGCGCCTCAGACATGGTGTTGAGTATGTTCATAATCATTTATTGTCCAAACATGACGAGGAGTTGTGCAGGAAAGGGATTTATGTTTACTATGATATGAGTGAGGATTGGTCAGAACTAATAGAAATGCCCGAGGATGAAGCTATTGAAATGATGATGATAGAAATAGCTGATAGCAGGACCCTCCCCGGAGACATCAGGCGTTATGCCAGGCGGATGGATATTCCTGTGGAAGAAGCGACCAGGATGACGTCGGAAAGGATGTTGGAAATGATCAGGCAAATGCAGATACGTCTTTCCCAGTAATTTCCTTGTCACATAGTATGATCAATCTTTCAATGACATTCCTGAACTCCCTGATATTACCTGTCCATGTAATTTTCTGAAGCGCTGATAAGGCATCATCGCTAATGATTTTCTTTGCCATACCATGCTCTGCACAGATCTGCTCATTGAAGTGATCAGCCAGCAGGGGGATATCCCCGGTCCTTTCATTCAGGCTAGGAACCTGTATGATGATTACACTCAGCCGGTGGTAAAGGTCTTCCCTGAAATTGTTTTTATCAATTTCTTCTTTCAGGTTCTTATTGGTAGCCGCAATGATCCGTACATCCACTTCGATATCCTTATCACTTCCGACGCGGGTGATCTTGTTCTCCTGGAGGGCACGCAATACTTTCGATTGGGCGGACAGGCTCATATCACCAATCTCATCAAGAAACAAGGTACCACCGTTGGCCTGCTCAAATTTTCCTTTGCGCTGTTTGTGGGCCGAAGTGAAAGCCCCTTTTTCATGTCCGAACAATTCACTTTCAATTAGTTCGGATGGTATGGCGGCACAATTGACCTCGATAAAGGGATTTGATGCACGGTTGCTTTTTTCATGCAGCCACCTTGCTACCAGTTCTTTGCCTGTTCCGTTGTCGCCTGTGATCATGACCCGGGCATCTGTGGGGGCAACCCTGGTTATCATCTCCTTGATTTTAACGATGGCCTCTGACTCACCAATCATTTCATTGGTTTTACTGATCTTCCGTTTAAGCACCCTTGTCTCTGTGATGAGGTCGGATCTTTCCAGGGCATTCCGGATGGTGATCAACAATCTGTTTAGGTCAAGCGGTTTTTCCAGGAAATCAAAAGCACCCTTCTTGATGGCGTCAACAGCAATTTCTATATCTCCATGTCCTGAGATCATAATCACTGGCACATCCTGGGGTAGTTCAAGCATTTTTTCCAGAACCTCCATGCCATCCATTTCCTGCATTTTAATATCGCAGAGCACGACGTCCAGCTTATTTCCGGCATACAATTCAAGTCCAGTGGGACCATCCTCTGCAGAGAGAACTTCGTGATCCTCTGCCGCCAGTATTTCTGAAAGTGTATTCCGGATGCTTTTCTCGTCGTCAATTACTAAAATCTTAGCCATGTTAAAGGTTGTGAATTAAAAAATTTGGTTCACTAACTATGCCGTATCCACTTTGCGATTTCCTTGTAGCTTGTCTTCTTGCCATACATCAGTATGCCTGTGCGGTAGATCTTTGAGGCCAGCCAGGTCATACCGATGAATGTAAGTACCAGCAGGCCCATGGATAATCCTACCTCCCAATCAGGCACGCCGAACGGGAGCCTCCCCATCATCACGATGGGTGAGGTAAAGGGGATGATGGAAAACCAGAATGATACAGAACTGTCGGGATTATTGATAGAATTGACCAGCACCAGCAAGGCCAGGATCAAAGGAATGGTGAGTGGCAGCATGAATTGTTGGGTATCAGTCTCATTGTCGACAGCCGCTCCGATGGAGGCAAACATAGCCCCGTAAAGCAGGTAGCCTCCCAGGAAATAGAAAATAAATGATCCAAGGGTCAGGGCAAAATTGATGTCTTTCAAGCTGGACAGGAAGCCCATGATCTCTTCCATGTCATCTGATTCAGCCTCAGCAGTTATTGCTTCAGGTTTTGCTTCTGCCGGTCCGGATGACATAATATCCTGGGATAAAGCCTGCTCGGTCGGAGTCATATTCATTTCCGGGAATATAAGGGTAGTGGCCAGGGTCACCAGGAGGAAGGTGGTTACTACCCAGATCATAAACTGGGTGAGGCCTACCATAGCGATGCCAATGATCTTGCCCATCATGAGTTGGAAGGGCTTGACAGATGAGATAATGACTTCCACGATACGGTTTACTTTCTCTTCAATCACCCCCCTCATCAACTGGGCACCGAAAAAGAAGATGAACATATATATCAGGAATCCTCCGATGTATCCGACTGCCATGGCTACTCCGGTATGGCTTTCTTTCTCTCGTCCGGTCTCCGTAATCTTGATGGTTCGGATATTGATCCTGGTTTTGACAGACTTCAGGATATTATCCAGGTTCTCAATCTCATAGGTTTGTAATTTCTGGTCCCGGATGTAGTTTTCCATGGCTTTGCTGATATGCATCTTGGTGGCCAGGTTGGGTTGCTTATCAGAATAGAAAATCACCGAGTTGGGTTCAAAGGCAACGATATGGGAAATGTATAAAACACCATAATAGCCTCCTGTTGAGTATGTTTGTTTGATGTCATTCAAGCGGGCGTTTTCCAGGTAATCAAACTTCAGGTATTCTGTTTCAGGGATGATATTCATAAACAGGTGGGAACTGTCGACCACTGCGATCCTTTTTACTTCCTGGTCCTCCGACATTGCAATCAATGCTGGCACCACCATCAGAGATGCGAAGAGTATGGGACCCAATATGGACATAACTATGAAAGACCGTTTCCTGACCCTGGTAGTATATTCCCTCTTGATTATCAGTCCGATTTTGTTCATAGCTTAGTTGTCTTTGACGACCCTGATAAAAATATCATTCATGCTTGGATATACCTCGTTGAATGAGATTACATGTACCAAAGGTAAAAGCAATGAGAGTAGCTCATTGTCCGTGGTATGATGCAACAGCTTGATCCTGGCCTTTTTCAGGCCTCCATCGCTGATGGTTTCCAGTAGCTGGTAATGATTGTTCAGCGATTGCTTCAGCTTATCTTCCTCACCCTGGAAACCCACTTCATAGGTATCCGATTTGTACCTGTCCCTGATTTCATTGATCTCTCCCTCGATCAGGGTTCTGCCTTTGTCGATTAATGTGATATGATCACACAATTCTTCTACCGATCCCATATTGTGGGTAGAGAATATGATGGTTGCACCATCTTCCTTGAGTGCCAGGATCTCCTTTTTAAGCATGTCAGCATTAATAGGATCAAATCCGCTGAAAGGTTCGTCGAAGATCAGTAATTCTGGTTCATGCAGGATGGTGACAATGAACTGGACCTTTTGCTGCATTCCCTTGGAGAGTTCTTCAACTTTTTTATTCCACCAATCGAGGATCTCAAATTTACCGAACCATTTTTTCAGGCGGTCCATGGCTTCTTTTTTGGACAGGCCTTTTAACTGGGCAAGATAGAGTGCCTGTTCTCCAACTTTCATTTTTTTGTACAGGCCACGTTCCTCGGGGAGGTAACCAATACGGGAAATATGCTCAGGACGTAGTTTCTCACCATTGAATATCAGTCCCCCTTCATCCGGTGCTGTGATCTGGTTAATAATCCTGATCAGTGTAGTTTTCCCTGCCCCGTTGGGTCCCAACAAACCATAAATACTTCCTTTTGGAATATTGACAGAGACCTGGTCCAGGGCAACTGTATTGATAAATTTTTTAACAACCTTATCAGCCTTAAAGATCTCCTCCATCTGAAACCTAGTTAAAATAGCCCTTCATCCGCTCAAAAAAATTCACCTCGTTTTTATCAGGATGGGGTATAAAATTAGGAGAATCTCCGAATTTCTCAATAAGTTTTTGTTCTTCCTTGGTCAGATTTTTAGGGATCCAGACATTGATACTGACCAACAGGTCCCCCTTGTTGTAACCATTTACATCCGGGATGCCCTTGTTGCGTAAACGAAGGATCTTCCCTGGTTGAGTTCCGGCTTCTATCTTGATTTTGACCTTGCTTTCTACAGTGGGGATCTCAACAGCTGCTCCCAGGGAAGCCTGGGGGATGCTGATGTGCAGGTTATACAGCAGATCATTGCCATCCCGGATCAATTCAGGATGGGGTTTTTCCTGAATCATCACCAGCAGGTCACCATTTACACCACCACGCCTGGCTGCATTTCCCTTTCCGGAAACCGTCATTTGCATGCCTTCGGCCACCCCTGCAGGGATACTGATGGGAATGACTTCTTCTTCCTTTACAATCCCCTCGCCATAGCATTTTTTGCACTTATTGGTAATGATCTTACCCTCTCCACCACAGGTTGGACAGCTTGTCACCGTTTGCATTTGTCCAAGAAAAGTATTGGATACCCTGGTCACCTGCCCGTTTCCATTGCAGGTGCTGCAGGTAGAATAACTGGATCCTCCTTCTGCACCTGTACCCTGACAGGAAGTACAGCTTACATATTTATTTACCTTAATCTTTTTTTCCGCACCATTGGCAATCTCCTGAAGGTCTAATTTTACCTTTACCCTGAGATTGGATCCTTTTCTGATGGAGCGGGAAGATCTCCTGCTGCCACCAAACCCGCCAAATCCTCCGAATGCATCTCCGAAAATATCACCAAAACTGGAAAATATATCCTCTACGGTCATACCCTGACCACTATATCCACCTCCGGCAGCTCCTCCAAGACCAGCATGTCCGAACCTGTCATACTTGGCCCTTTTCTCTTCGTTGCTCAAAACCTCATAGGCTTCAGCAGCTTCCTTGAACTTTTCTTCGGCGCTGTTATCTCCCGGGTTTTTATCCGGATGAAATTTCAGGGCCTGTTTGCGGTAGGCTTTCTTAATGTCCTCCTTGGAGGCATTTTTCGAGACATCCAGTATTTCGTAATAATCTCTCTTTCCCATTATTCTCCTATTACTACTTTTGCGTAACGCAGGACTTTTTCATTCAGGTAATAACCTCTTTCGATGATGTCTACAACCTTTCCTTTAAGTTTCTTTTCCGGTGCCGGGATTTTGGTAACCGCATCATGTACATCCGTATCAAATTCCTGGTGCATGGCTTCTATCTCCTTGACCCCCTGCTGTCCGAGGTATTCATTGAACATATTATAGATCAGGTGCATACCTTCTTTAACTGCTTCCAGGTCTTTTGCCTCCTGAACTGCTTTCATGGCCCTTTCCAGGTTATCGAGTACCGGCAATATCCTGGCAAATATCTCTTCACCTGCCTGTTTGCTCAACTCGATTTTTTCCTTCATGGTACGCTTCCGGTAATTATCAAAATCGGCAGATAACCTGATGTATTTTTCCTTTTGTTCCTGCAATTCCTGCTCCAGTGCCTTCATTTTAGATGATTCTTCAGGCTTTTTTTTAGCCCTGGCAGATTTTGGTCTGGTCCCTGCACTTTTTTGTTTCTGGCCGTCAGCCTTTATCTCTCCAGCTTTCTTGTTTCCTGTGGTATCTTCAATATTCTCTTTGTTTGCCATTTATCAGCTCATTTTAATAAAAATCTTATGTGTCCCATCATCAGCAAATGTTTTGCCAAGATTAAATTCAGGACAAATTGACATGCCAGCAAATTTCGTAGGGTATTTTGACAGATAATGGAGATTACTTCTGCAAATCAGACAGTTTAGTATGAAGATTTTCACCACGAAGATTTTTAGCGACTATAACCCCTTCACCATCGATCAGGAAATTGTCAGGGATGCCCCTTATACCGTATGTTTCTGCAGCTTTTGATTGCCAGTAAAGAAGATCGCTGACATGGGACGGCCAGGTAAGCTTATCATCCTCAATTGCCTTCATCCAAGATTCCTTACTACGGTCGAGGGAAACGGAGTAAATGGTGAATCCTTTTCCGTTCTCGAAAGAGCTATCCTTAAAAGTGTTATAAGCTTTGACAAGGCTTGGGTTTTCAACACGGCAGGGTGGGCACCAGGAAGCCCAGAAATCGATCAGGACCATCTGTCCCCTTAAAGATGAGAGAGCAATTGCTTTTCCATCGGGGGATTCATATTTTAACTCAGGGGCAGTGTCACCGATATTCAAGCCAACAGGATAAGTGGATACTCCTTTGGAATGGCTCCTTGGGATGAATGCCATTGAAAGGATGATTATTCCTGCCAACAGTATGAGTGATAAGGATTTCATTTTCTTCATGATGTGAGTGCTTGGTAAGGCGCAAATATAGGGAAAATTACTGGCGGGTGATATCGGCCCCGATATTATTCAGGCGTTGCTCAATATCCTGGTAGCCGCGGTCGATTTGTTCAATATTATGGATGGTGCTGGTACCTTCAGCCGATAGGGCAGCAATCAGCAGTGCAACACCTGCACGAATATCGGGTGAACTCATGGTGGTAGGCCTCAGGGGATATTGCCTGTTTATGCCTATGACTGTTGCACGGTGAGGATCGCATAGGATGATTTGGGCACCCATATCGATCAGTTTATCGACAAAGAACAATCTGCTTTCGAACATTTTCTGGTGTATCAGGACGCTTCCTTTAGCCTGGGTGGCTACCACCAGGAATATACTGAGCAAATCCGGCGTCAGTCCGGGCCATGGAGCATCGGCAATGGTCATTATGGATCCGTCCATAAATGTTTCAATCTCGTAATGCTCTTGCCGGGGAATGTATAGATCATCCTGTTCCTGCCTGATCTCAATTCCCAATCTCCTGAATTGTTCAGGAATGATCCCGAGGTTTTCGACTGAGACCTTTCTGAGTGTCAATTCTGAGTGGGTAAGCGCTGCCATCCCAATAAAACTGCCGACCTCTATCATATCTGGCAGAAGGCTATGTTCACAGCCCTGAAGAGATCCGGTGCCATGGACGGTCAGCAGGTTAGAGCCAATCCCATCGATCTTTGCCCCCATGCGGATCAACATACTGCATAGTTGCTGGATATATGGTTCACAGGCGGCATTGTATATGGTTGTAGTGCCATTGGCCAGGACTGCGCACATCAGGATGTTGGCTGTTCCGGTCACAGAGGCTTCATCCAGTAACATATAACATCCCTTCAGCACGGGGGCATCCACAGAATACAGCTGACTATCCTTTTCATAGCTGAATGATGCTCCGAGGCGCTGAAAGCCAATAAAATGTGTATCTAGCCTTCTGCGGCCAATTTTATCTCCTCCGGGGGCAGGTACATAACCTTTCCCGAACCTTGCCAGTAAAGGCCCCAGGACCATAATGGATCCCCGAAGGCTTGTTCCCTTGTCCCTGAACTCATCACTTCTCAGGTAATCGAGATTTATGTTCTTTGCGCGGAAGGTATAACTTCCTTTGATGGGATTGCTAACAGCCACTCCCATGGCATCCAGCAGGGAGATCAAGTTGGTAACATCACGGATATTGGGTATGTTCCTGATGGTGACTGCTTCATCTGTCAGTAAACTGGCACAGATTACCTGTAATGCCTCGTTTTTGGCACCCTGGGGAGTGAGTGTGCCGGAAAGGGGTTTCCCCCCGTTCACAACAAATGTGCCCATGTGGGTTATTTCTTTTTTGGAGGTCTTTTCTTTTTGTTTTTCGACAGGATATCCCTGGTGTCGGCAAGCTTTAATTCATCTCCTACAACGATCTTTCCTCCTGACAGCGTTTTAAGGTCCTCGAAAATGGATCTGTCATCTACAACATCTCTGTTCCAGGTGACATAGCATTTCTTCATGTGATTGGCGATCAGCCTGATCAATGCATCCCTTTCCTCACCTTCCTTGAATTCGGAGGCTTCTTTGATCAGCAATTCAATGATCTTGCCATAATGCTTATACCTGATAGCATAGTCATTATAGGGAACCTGTTTGGGCTTTTCAAACAAAATCTCACGGGTAGGTTTCTCGTATGGGGAATCAATATCCAGTTTGAAATCTGATATGATGAATAGGTGGTCCCACAATTTATGTTTAAAATCGGTGACATCCCTGAGGTGGGGATTGAGGTTACCCATGATCGCGATGATGGCCCTGGATGCCTTATTCCTTTCTTCCTTATCCTCAATCTGTACGGCATATTCAACCATCTTCTGGATGTTCCGTCCGTATTCCGGGAGTATCATCTTGGATCGCTGTGAATTATAATCGTATTCCATTAATATGAATTTAAATGCAAATGAACGTAAATCTGAGGGGATTTCAAAATGTTTTCAATCCCTGCTAACGGATGATCTTTAATTTGGCAAATTTCAGTAGTAATTGTTTTTGGCCATACTCCTTGAAGAATACTGTTGCCTTCCTGCTGGGCAGTTCTCCTTCCAGGTTAATGATCTTACCCAAACCGAAGCGTGGATGTTCGACCTGCATTCCGGTCTGGATCTCGGTGGGATCATCTGCCGAAAACGGGGTCCCAGAGGGAGAAGCAGGAGTCGCTCTGGGAAACGGGTTGCATCCTCTTTGTCTTCTCAGTTGTTACCGATACACGTTCCACCTTTTTCTGTGAGGATTTCCAAGCTGATTGTGAGGGTTTCCATGAAGGTTGGAGTGTGTCCACCTGCTTTTCCTCCAATGGCTGGTCAATGTATTCCGGTTCGATTTCCCGGATAAAACGGCTGGGGACAGCGTTTACTGGAACGCCCCAACGGTATCGGGTGGTTGCATAGCTCAGGGTGACCTGTTCCATGGCACGGGTTACGGCCACATAGAACAACCTTCTCTCTTCCTCAATCTCCTCTCTGGTATTGGAAGACATGCGGGATGGGAACAACTCTTCTTCCAGTCCCGTTACATATACAAACTTGTATTCCAGTCCCTTTGCAGCATGAGCAGTCATGATGGTCACCTTGTCTCTGTCCTCTTCCTTCTCGCTGTCCGCATCAGTCAGCAGTGATACACTCTGGAGAAAGGACTCAAGGCTTGTATCCTCAGCCTCTTCCTGGGATTCCACAAAATCTTTGATCCCATTCAGGATTTCCTGAAGGTTCTCCCATTTGCTCAGGTTTTCAGGTGAATTCTGATAATGAAGGTCCTTCATGATCCCTGAACTCTCAGCAATGGAATAGGCCAGGTCGAAAGCTTCCATGGTCTGCAGATTATCCCGGTATCCATTGATCAGGGCTGTAAAAGCCTTCAGCTTGCGAATGGTTCCCTGGTTAAATACACCGGAATGATCATCAATTGAGAGGAGGATATCCCAGATCCTTTTGTCCTGGCTCGCCGAGATCTCTTCAATCCTGGAGACTGTTGTTTGGCCAATCCCCCGGGCAGGGTAGTTAATGATCCTGCGAAGGGCTTCTTCATCAAATGGGTTCACCGTTAGCCTGAAATATCCCAGGAGATCCTTGATCTCCTTTCTCTGGTAGAATGAAAGACTGCCATATACCTTGTATGGGATATTCAGTTTCCGGAGGGCTTCCTCAAAGATCCTTGACTGGGCATTGGTCCGGTACAGGATAGCTATTTCCTGGTGGTGCAAATGATGTGCATATACAGCATCCTTTATCAGATTCGCGATAAGGTATCCTTCTTCATTGTCTGTGGCCGCTCTGATGAGTTTGATTTTTTCTCCCCGTCTCTTTCTCTGACCATATCTTTTTACTTATCTGATCACGATTCTTGGCGATAATGCTGTTGGCAGCTTCAACGATATTCCGGGTTGACCGGTAATTCCTTTCCAGCTTAAAGAGACCGTAGTCGGGATAATCATGTTTAAAATTCAGTATATTCTCTATCCTTGCTCCCCTGAAGGAATATATGCTCTGGGCATCATCTCCCACCACACAAATGTTCTTATACCTGGAAGATAACTGGTTGATGATCTTGTACTGCAGGTAATTTGTATCCTGGTATTCGTCCACAAGAATGTACCTGAATTGTTCCTGGTACCTGGCCAGGACATCCGGGAAGTCCCGTATCAAAATATACAGATTCAACAGAAGGTCATCGAAATCCATGGCATCGGATTTCTTACATCTGAGTGCATAGATTTTATAAATGTCTGCGATCCTGGGCCGACGGGTTCGCTTATCCGTTTCTATCAATTGCGCACTCGAAAAATATGCCTGGGGAGTAATCAGGTTATTTTTGGCCGAGGAGATCCGGCCATATATCTCATTCGCTTTGTAAATCTGGTCATTCAGATCCAGGTCCTTGATGATTTTCCTGATCAGGCTTTTTGAATCAGAGGAATCATATATAGTGTATGTAGACGGGTAACCCAGCAAATGTCCTTCTCTTCGGAGGATCTTTGAGAACACAGAATGGAATGTCCCCATCCAGAGATACCGGGCCCGCTCCGTTCCGACGAGCTTTCCAATCCTATCTTTCATTTCCCTGGCTGCCTTGTTGGTGAAAGTCAGGGCCAGTATACTGCCGGGAGGGATATCCTGGCTGAGCAGATAAGCGATCCTGTAAGTCAGCACCCTTGTTTTTCCGGAACCTGCTCCTGCAATGACAAGGCTTGGACCATTAATTGCCATTACGGCTTTTTGCTGTGCTTCGTTTAGATCTTTGATGAAATCTTTCCCCATATCTTTCCGGTAGCTGCCAAAATTAATGATTTTTTCTTCTCGGAGATTATATATCTTTGACACTTTAAATTGTGCATTAATAATAAAAAGTGAACTAACCCAGTTATAAAGGGTAAATCCCTTTCAAACCTGTTAATGAGATCAACAGAGGTATTCATATCGCGCATCTTTCTTTTATGTTTTTTAGCGGTAAATTTCGGTCTTTCGAATGCCCAAATTACTTCACCCACTGCGAATTTTTCAGATACTTTGGATTATCCTGTTTATACCGTGGATGATCCCTTCTTCATTTTTCATACAAGTACTCCAGGGATTCCGGTCCAGGGATCATTGTTGGCAAGTCCGCCATATGGTACACCTGGATTTGATTTTAGTTGGAGCATATATAATTCCTCAATTAATGCTTTTGATCCGCCTTTCCATTCGGAATCCGGTGTTGCTAACTCCAGGGTAGATAACCTGGATCCCGGTTGTTACCAGGTACACATTACTGCTATAGATTTAGACACTTTGCTCAGGGCATGGGTGTTTTCAAATGATTCCTATGTAGAGGTGGAGAAAGATGCAAATGGGAAGATAAAACCTTATAAATTCACTTGCGATTACCTTTGGCTAAACGGTATAACAGAACCGGAGGTACATACCTATTATGACCTGGCCAATGGGAACCCAAAAAACCTGCCTAACGGGATGACCTTTGAGTGGACATGTGATGATGCAGAATACGAGATCCTCGGTGCTGACAGGTTCCTTGACCTGATCATATATAACTCTCCCCCTTATTCACGGCCGCCTACCAAGGATACTCGATTTACCCTGACAGCAGTGGACAGTTTTGGCCTGACCAGGGCAGATGATGCATTATATGAGAGTGTACATGTCAAGGCTGAGTTTACCACTTATATAGAAAACCAGGACAATGAAGGTGATTGGATTGAAGAGGTAAATCCAAAGGGGGAGTCACCCCTTGAGGTTCGGTTTATCAATTTGTCGGAAAACGGGGTTGAATTTCAGTGGACCCTGGTAGACAGTTCCAAGACTGGTGAAGAGGATTCAGAAGTTACCACAGAAATAATAGAGGATTCTCTAACCTATACATATTATATACCTGACCACTATTACCCTACCATGACTGCCTTCAGTGAGGCAGGTTGTGTTGACTCCTTCCCTGTGGGCTCCAGGATCGACGTAATAGTAGAACCATCAGAACTGGATGCGCCCAATGTTTTCACCCCCAATGGCGATGGGGTCAATGATTTTTTCCTGGTCAATGCCAAGTCTCTCAAGTCCTTCAAAATTACAATCTTCAGCCGATCCGGCCGCAAAGTGTATGAATTTGAAAAGACGGAGGAGAAGTTCGATTGGGAAGGTTGGGATGGGACCGTCGACGGCAAAGGGGAGAATTTTGCCCAGCCAGGGGTGTACTATTATGTAATAGAAGCCACGGGATGGGATGCCGTTCAATATCGAGGCTATCCGCCCTACAAGGGTTTTGTTTACCTCTACCGCGAAAGCGAATAGGATGAAGGTTATTTATTTATCAGCCTCCATGATATATTTTGCATCAAGATAAATCATGCTATCAAGAGTTATCCCTCTTTTTTCAGCTTTCTCTTTCACCTGTTCCAACCACTCTGAACTACTCAGTATCTGATTTTTATAATAGTCAATGTCTTTAGTCACAGATCTAAAGTTCCTGGTATTGAGTTTCTTAACTATTTTTGGATTACCATAATCCAGGATTATCTGTTTTAATTGCTGAGCGATTAATGCATTCATATAGCTTGTCGGATGTCCGTCTCCTCTTATGGCATAGCGGAATGGATCATAACTAACATTGGTTGAATCATGGTTTCTTAGATCCAGGTCAAAAACGCCGGGTATGTTATATTTATCACAAAGGTCACTCAGGTATGAAATCCTCCATTCAGAGGCAGCATGGTGTTCGGGATGAAAAATCAGAACAACATAGTCCAGTCCATCATTCTTCAGCTTCTTCAGCACCCTTGTAATGATTAGTTCATTCAGGTTCTTGATATCTTCTATATAATTTTCTTTTTTATGTTGGTTCTGTTTTTTGACAGGATAGAGTTCACTGTTACGAAAACGGTTGAAAAGATAGGATCTGATGCTGGGAGGGTTTTGTTTGATAAATTCTGCGGTACTTTGATTGATAGGGACACCCTTTAACTCAAGTTTATTTTCATTCACCACAAAATAAGGTTTCTGGGCATCGCGGAACTGTAACATGCTTCTATCCATATCGGTAGTCAGCAAACTAAAAATCACAAATGGATTCTCAAACCTGTCAACAGTATTTTCAAATAAAAGACAGATCTGGTCAACGCCATATCCTCCCACGCCATAATTAAGCAGAAAGTATTCTGAAGAAAACAAACTGTCATTGTTCAGGATATCCTCAAAACAAAGAACACTGTCTACACACTTGGCAAAAGAGTCTCCATATAATAAAACCGGTCTCCTTCCTTGAAGCTCATTTTCATCATTATGTGTAAGCGTTTCCCGGTTAAAATGTCCCCACCATCCGAGAAGTGGTTGTGGATTTTCAATGCCTTTTTTATTGGTGAACTTGTAAAGCAGTTTCCAGTAATCGTCACTGTTGTAATCTTCATATTCACCCCTGAAATATACTGCATAGGCAGAAGGATCTCTAAGTGATTCAAATGAATTATGCTTGGAAAAAAGCATATAGCGGAATGCAAGTTCCACAACGATAAGTGAAACAATGGTTGAGAAAAACACCAGGCTGAGGTTTACTAACCATTTTTTTTTCATCTGCTATTTAAAATTGGATGCAAATAATCAGTAGACTGCTTGTTAATTTGAGAGAGATGCCAATTTGAGAATCTGTATATCCGAACGAACATGATACCGCCCGTCATACAGCTTCATTGATGTACCAATACCCCAATTTGGTTATTATTCCTCTTCCTGCTCTGCCTCGTAGGAACGCAATAACTGTTCCTGGATGTCTGGTGGTACCTGGGTATATTCACCGAACTTCATGCTGTACATGGCACGTCCCTGGGTCAGTGAACTCAGTGCTGTAGAATATTTGTTCATTTCAGCAAGGGGCACTTTGGCTGAAATCTTTTCAAATCCCTTTTCACTGTTCATCCCCAGCACGATGGCCCTTCTTCCCTGGAGGTCACTCATCACATCACCCATACGGTCGGCTGGTACAAGCACTTCTACATCGTAAACAGGTTCCATGATCTTGGGACCAGCATTCTTGAAGGCCTCACGAAAGGCATTTCTGCCGGCCAGTTTAAAGGAGATTTCATTGGAATCCACCGGGTGCATCTTACCGTCATATATGAATACCCTAATATCCCTGGCATAAGAACCGGTCAGGGGGCCTTCTTCCATTTTTTCCATGATCCCTTTCAGGATGGCTGGCAGGAAACGGGCATCAATGGATCCACCTACAATACAGTTATAATATATGAGTTTACCACCCCAGTCGAGGGAGATCTCTTCCTTATTTCTGACAGATATTTTGAGATCCCTGCCATTTGCCTTGAATGTGGTCGGATCAGCAGCACCTTCCGTGTAGGGTTCAATAATCATGTGTACCTCTCCAAATTGTCCTGCTCCCCCGGATTGTTTCTTGTGGCGGTAATCTGCCTGAGCAACCCTGGTGATGGTCTCCCGGTAAGGTATTCTGGGTGGTAGGAACTCAGTACCTACGTGGTATATATTATCCAATTGCCATTTTACCAGGTTCAGGTGATGCTCTCCTTGTCCACTCAGTATGATCTGTTTCAATTCCTTTGAATACTCAACTTGTACTGTTGGATCAGCCTCATGAAGGCGGGTAAGCGCTTCTCCCAGTTTTTCTTCATCCCCTTCGGTCAGGGGTTTAATAGCCGTCCTGAATTTGGGTTCGGGAAGATTTAGGTCTTCCAGTTGTAAATTGGTATTGGATGAGAGTGTATGATTCGTTTTGGTATTTTTAAGCTTTACTGCTCCGCCTATATCCCCGGCGCTCAGTTTACCCACTTTATTTCTGGTCTTTCCGGCAACAACATATAACTGGGACAGTCTTTCTTTTGTCCGGCTATTGTTATTAGTAAGGTCCATTCCTTCGGTGATATCTCCTGAGATCACTTTAAAATAATTGATCTCCCCGATGTGGGATTCATATTCAGTCTTGAAGACAAAAATGGTGGGGTCTCCCGCTGGATTACATTTAATATCCTTACCATCAATGGTTTTTTCATCAGTCATGTCACAGGGTGAGGGAAAAACATTGGTAATGAATTGCATCAGGCGGCCAACACCCATATTATTGCTGGCAGCAACACATAATACCGGGCTGATCCCGTTTTCGATCAAACCTGTGGTGATCCCTTTCCTCATCTCTTCTTCCGTTAGCGAATCATTCTCGAAGAACAGCTCCATGAGGGACTCATCATTTTCTGCTGCCTTCTCTACTAGTTCGCCATGCATTTCTTCCGCCTGTGCCTTATGGTCTTCTGGGATATCTGAAATGGCTGGTTTACCCCCGTCTTTGGGATATTTGTACATTTTCATCTGGAGCACATCGATGATGGTGTCGAAAGTGGGACCGGCATTTACCGGAAATTGTATCTGGGCGATCTTGCTTCCGAAACGTTCTTTCAGGGATTCCAGGGTTTTCTCGTAATTTGCCTTGTCGTGATCACACTGGTTAATAACAAATACTGTTGGTAAATTATACTGGTCAGTATACCGTTCATGGATCTCTGTTCCTACTTCCACGCCGTTCTGTGCATTGATCACCATAAGCGCCACATCACTAACCCGCAGGCTGGATATGACACCTCCGATGAAATCATCTGCCCCGGGTGCATCCAGTATATTGATCTTCTTATCGGCAAATTCTGAATACAGAACAGTTGAATAAATAGATCTTTGGTTTTCCTGTTCAATCTCTCTGAAGTCAGAGACCGTATTTTTTTGATCCACATCACCTTTTCTAGAGATAACGCCACCTTCAAGCAGCATAGATTCTGCCAGGGTGGTTTTCCCGGATCCTGAATTTCCGAGGAGAACGATGTTTTTTACCTGATCAGTCTGGTAAGTTTTCATGGAGTGGTATGATTTTTAATGTTATTTATTTTATGCGAATATGTGTCTTATCCTGTAGCTGTTATTCTCAGGCCGAAAATGGACAAGCAAAAGTAATATTTTTTTAAAAAGAACCAAGTTGAAAAGGCATTTTTGAAAGTGGCATTTCAGACCAGTCAAAGAAGGTGTTAAAAAGTCTTTAAAACAGGGACTAAAAACAGTCTTAAAACGTCCTAATTCCCAGTAAAATCGGCAGGAAGATGCCAAAGGCATAAAATCGCATAAATTTTTATTGTTTTTTAAAAAAAAAAGATACCTTTGCGAACCGATTTACTAAAGTAGTTTTAAACCTTTAAAAACGGCGATATCATATGCCTACAATAGAACAGTTAGTAAGAAAAGGAAGAAAGAAAAACATCGAGAAAAGCAAGGCTCCGGCATTGGATGCCTGCCCGCAGAGAAGAGGTGTTTGTGTGCGTGTTTATACTACCACACCCAAGAAGCCAAATTCAGCGATGAGAAAGGTGGCCAGGGTAAGGTTGACAAACCAGAAGGAAGTGAACGCATATATTCCGGGAGAAGGTCATAATCTCCAGGAACACTCCATTGTGTTGATCCGGGGTGGGAGGGTGAAAGATCTTCCGGGTGTTAGGTATCACCTGATACGAGGTGCGCTGGATACTTCCGGAGTGGAAGGCAGGACGCAACGCCGATCAAAATATGGTACAAAAAGGCCCAAGAAGTAAAACCTATATAATATTATAATATATAATGAGAAAGGGAAGACCTAAAAAGCGGATCATTTTGCCCGACCCAAAATATCAGGACAAGCTGGTTACACAATTTGTAAACAACTTGATGTTCAGTGGTAAAAAGAGTACTGCACTTACTATTTTCTACGAGGCTATGGATATAGTTGAAGAGAAAGTGAAAGAAGAAGGGAAAACTCCGCTGGATATATGGAAGCAGGCATTAAGCAACATCACTCCTCAGGTTGAGGTGAAGAGTCGCAGGGTAGGTGGAGCAACTTTCCAGGTACCCATTGAGGTACGGCAGGAAAGAAAGGTTTCTCTTGCCATGAAAAATATGATCAAATTTGCCAGGCAGCGTTCAGGCCGGTCAATGAGTGAAAAACTCGCCGGCGAAATTGTAGCTGCCAATAACCTTGAAGGTGGCGCATTTAAAAGAAAGGAAGATATGCATAGAATGGCAGAGGCAAATAAGGCCTTTGCGCATTTCAGAATATAACACTGAGACGTTTGAAGGGATTGCATTACAATCATGAACAAAGACCTGGAATATACAAGGAACATTGGTATAATGGCTCACATAGATGCCGGAAAGACCACGACGACGGAGAGGATTCTGTTCTATACGGGTCTTACACACCGCATGGGAGAGGTTCATGATGGTGCAGCAACAATGGACTGGATGGTCCAGGAGAAGGAACGTGGCATTACCATTACATCCGCGGCAACAACCTCCTTCTGGAAATACAACGATCAGGAATACAAGATCAATATCATTGATACCCCGGGACATGTTGATTTTACAGTTGAGGTAGAAAGATCCCTGAGGGTGCTTGATGGTACAGTAGCCGTGTTTTGTGCGGTAGGTGGGGTTGAACCACAATCCGAAACCGTTTGGAGGCAAGCTGATAAATACAAGGTACCTAGACTTGCTTTTGTGAATAAAATGGACCGCGTTGGAGCGGATTTTTTTCGTGTAGTCAGCGAGATCCAGGAAAAACTTGGTGCGAATCCGGTCCCCATGCAGATCCCCATAGGATCAGAGGAAAATTTCACAGGTGTCATCGACCTGATTGAAAGAAGGGCCATACAATGGGTAGTAGACGAGGAAATTGGGATGAAATATGTATATACTGAAATACCGGAAGATCTGATAGAGGAGACTGAAAAGTGGAGAGAGAACCTGGTCGAGGCAGTATGTGAGCAGGATGATGACCTGCTGGAAAGGTTCTTTGAGGACAGGGAATCAATTACGGTTGATGAGTTTATGGAGGTAACCCGCAAAGCCGTGATCGATCTGAAGATCGTTCCTGTGTTTGCCGGTGCAGCCTTCAAGAACAAAGGGAGTACAACGTTTGCTGGATGGCATCGTTGCCCTGCTACCAAGTCCGCTGGACGTCGGAGAAGTCACCGGCCTTAACCCTTATATCAAGAAAGAAGAAGACAGGAACCCGGATGCATCAGGACCCCTTGCGGCACTGGCCTTCAAAATTGCCACTGATTCTTTTGTTGGCAGGCTGGCCTACATGAGGGTGTATTCCGGCACTTTAAAAGCTGGTGACCAGGTTTTAAATACCCGGACAAACAAGAAGGAAAGGATTTCACGATTGTTCCAGATGCATGCCAACAAACAGAATCCGAAGGAGATGATTGAGGCAGGTGATATCTGTGCTGCAGTCGGTTTTAAGGACATCAAAACCGGGGATACACTTTGTGATCCCAAACATCCGATAACCCTGGAGACTATGGAATTTCCGGATCCTGTGATCAGTATTGCCGTCGAACCGAAAACCCAGGATGATATTGATAAGCTGGGTATGGCTCTGGGAAAACTGATGGAAGAGGATCCCACTTTCCAGGTAAAAGTAAATGAAGATACCGGACAGACAGTCATCAACGGTATGGGAGAACTTCATTTGGAAATCCTGATCGACAGGCTGAAAAGAGAATTTAAAGTTGAATGCAACCAGGGGATCCCGCAGGTGAATTATAAGGAGGCTATCACCCAGTCCATTGAGCACCGTGAGGTGTTTAAGAAGCAAACGGGTGGCCGTGGTAAATTCGCTGATATTACATTCAGAATTGAACCTGGGGACGATGATGTAGTCGGACTTCAGTTCATAAACGAGGTGAAAGGCGGAAATGTGCCCAGGGATTTCATCCCCTCTGTGGAGAAAGGATTCGAGGCCGCAATGAAAAACGGTCCCCTGGCAGGTTTTCCACTGGATAAGCTGAAGGTCACTTTGCTCGATGGTTCCTCTCATGCAGTTGATTCGGACCAGTTGTCATTTGAAATGGCGGCAAAAATAGGTTACCGGAATGCCACAAAAAAGGCTCATCCTGTATTAATGGAACCCATTATGGCTGCTGAGGTAGTAACACCTGAAGAGTATATGGGTGATATAATCTCAGATTTTAACCGCCGCAGGGGACAGGTTGAAGGGATGGAAAGCAGGGCAGGTGCCAGGGTAATTAAAGCCAAGGTACCACTTGCGGAGAAATTTGGATATGTGACTGTGCTCAGAACACTATCTTCTGGCAGAGCTACATCTACCATGGAATTTTCTCATTATGATGAGGTTCCTTCTGAAATATCAAAACAGCTGTTGGAGAAAATGCAGGGGACGCTGTTTGCTTAATAAATATTATTGATAAAAGATAAGATAATAAATGAGCCAGAAGATTAGAATTAAGTTGAAATCATACGATCACAATCTGGTTGATAAATCAGCAGAGAAGATCGTGAAGACGGTAAAATCCACCGGGGCTGTCGTGAGCGGACCAATACCACTGCCAACCCATAAGCGGATTTTTACTGTACTTCGGTCGACGTTTGTAAATAAGAAGTCGAGGGACCAGTATCAGCTGAGTTCCTACAAGAGGCTACTGGATATTTACAGTTCCACACCCAAGACCATCGATGCCTTGATGAAACTGGAATTGCCCAGCGGTGTGGAAGTTGAAATTAAAGTGTAATAAATAAATTTATAATAAAATGCCAGGTTTAGTAGGTAAAAAGGTTGGTATGACCTCGGTCTTTGATGAGGCGGGAAAGAATGTTCCCTGTACAGTGATAGAGGTAAAGCCAAACGTTGTAACCCAGATCAAGACAGTTGATCATGATGGGTACAACGCGGTCCAGCTTTCCTATGATGAGAAGAAGGAAAAGCATACTACCAACGCCATGTTGGGGCACTTTAAGAAGGCCAAGACTACCCCCAAGAAAAAGACCATCGAACTGAAGGGATTTGTAAAAGACTGGAAACCCGGAGATGTAATTTCGGTCGATTATTTTGATGATGATACCTGGTTGGATGTTTCAGGTGTTTCCAAGGGAAAAGGTTTCCAGGGTGTAGTAAAGAGGCATGGATTTGCCGGCGTTAATGATGCCACACATGGACAGCATAACCGGATGAGGGCTCCCGGATCCCTGGGTGCATCTTCCCATCCTTCCCGTGTATTCAAGGGGATGAAAATGGGCGGACAGACTGGTGGTGACAGGGTTAAAGTCATTAACCTCCGGGTAGTGAAGATCATTCACGATCAAAACCTGCTGTTGCTGAAAGGATCAGTTCCAGGCGCAAACGGATCATATTTAATCATTGAAAAGTAATGAAGTTATCAGTTTTAAATATTGCAGGTGAAGACACCGGTAAGAAAGTTGATCTGAAAAAGGATGTTTTTGAGATTGAGCCGAATGATCATGCAATTTATCTTGATGTAAAGCAATACCTGGCAAATAACCGGCAGGGAACACACAAGGCAAAGGAGCGTGCTGATATTACTGGAAGTACCCGTAAGATCAAGCGGCAAAAGGGTACAGGAACAGCCCGTGCAGGCAGTATTAAGTCTCCAATATTCAGGGGAGGTGGCAGAGCTTTTGGTCCCAGGCCAAGAAGCTACAACTTTAAACTGAACAAAAAGGTGAAGCAACTGGCTAGAAAGTCTGCCCTGACCTATAAAGCCAAGAATAAAGGCATTTTGGTGCTTGAAGATTTCTCAATGGAAGTGCCTAAAACAAGAGAGTTCTGCGATATCCACAAAAGCTTGAAAGTCGACAATAAGAAGTCACTTGCTGGTACTCTCTGAACCTAATAAAAATATATTTTTATCATCTCGGAATCTGGAGGACTCAAAGGTCATAACGGTGTCAGAATTAAATACATATGACATTATGAATGCATCTGTTGTGATTTTTGTTGAGAGTTCACTTAACGTTCTTCAGAAGAGTGCATCTTAATTTTAAGGATATGGAAATTTTAATTAAACCGATAGTAACCGAGAAGATGACCAGCCTTGGAGAAGATTTGAACAGGTATGGTTTTGTGGTACACAAGAATGCTAATAAAGTACAGATCAAGCTGGCCGTTGAGAAAATGTATGGAGTGTCAGTTGATTCGGTCAACACCATGCGATATGGTGGAAAAGCAAAATCACGGTTTACAAAGAGCGGTGTCATAACCGGTAAAACCAAATCATTTAAGAAAGCAATAGTTACCCTTGCAGAAGGTGAAATGATTGATTTCTATAGTAATATCTAGGAAAAATGGCGGTAAGGAAATTTAAACCTGTAACACCAGGTCAGAGACAGAAAGTCATCAGCACTTTCGAGGAGATTACCAAGGGTACACCTGAAAAATCCCTCATTAAGCCGATAAAGAGATCAGGGGGCCGGAACAGTTCAGGCAGGATGACGATGCGGTATATGGGAGGCGGACATAAGAAAAGATACAGGGTGATTGATTTTCAACGTGATAAGGATGGAATGCCTGCAATGGTTAGATCCATTGAATATGATCCTAACAGGTCCGCAAGAATTGCCCTGGTGGTTTATGAAGACGGTGAAAAGAGATACATTATTGCACCTAACGGATTGAAGGTCGGACAGAAGATCCTTTCTGGCAAGGATGCCAGTCCTGATGTGGGAAATGCTTTGACACTGGGAGATCTGCCCACTGGGTACCATTGTCCACAATATTGAACTGAGACCCGGACAGGGAGCTGCACTTGCTCGCAGCGCCGGTTCTTATGGACAGCTAACATCCAGGGATGGAAAATATGCCATCATAAAATTGCCTTCTGGTGAATCAAGGATGGTATTGACCACCTGTAAGGCAACTGTTGGTAGTGTATCTAATCCTGATCACGATCTGGAAAAATCAGGAAAAGCAGGACGGAGTCGCTGGCTGGGCCGCAGGCCAAGGGTACGTGGTGTTGCCATGAATCCGGTCGATCACCCCATGGGTGGAGGAGAAGGAAGGGCTTCAGGCGGACACCCGAGATCCAGGAACGGACTATTGGCGAAAGGATATAAGACCAGGTCCAAGAAGAAGGACTCGAACAGGTATATTGTGGAAAAAAGGAAAACGAGGAAATAAATTAATCTGATTATTATAATGAGCCGATCACTGAAAAAAGGTCCATTTATTGACTTTAAACTGGAGAAGAGAGTTTCAGACATGAATGATTCGGGAAAGAAATCGGTCATCAAGACCTGGTCAAGAAGATCCGTGATTTCTCCTGATTTTGTTGGACATACAATTGCTGTTCACAACGGAAATAAATTCATCCCGGTTTATATTACAGAAAACATGGTAGGGCATAAGCTTGGCGAATTTGCACCCACCAGGATTTTTCGCGGACACGGAGGGAGAGCCCGGTAAGATTGGATAAAGGTTTATAAAACATTCAGACAATGGGAGTCAGAAAAAGAAACAGAGCAAACCAGATAAAGGAAGAGAAGCAACAAAAGTATTTTGCTGTTTTGAAGAACTGTCCTACGTCCCCAAGGAAAATGAGACTGGTTGCAGACCAGGTCAGGGGAGAGGACGTGAACAAGGCACTTGATATTCTCAAGTTTAGCCAGAAAGAAGCTTCAAACAGGCTTGAAAAGCTGATCTTATCTGCCATTTCAAACTGGCAGACCAAGAACGAAGGGGTCAGAATTGAAGACAGTAGCCTTTATGTAAAGGAAGTATATGTAGACAGTGCCAGGGTTCTGAAAAGACTGCGGCCGGCTCCCCAGGGGAGAGCACACCGGATCAGGAAAAGATCCAATCATATAACCGTTATACTGGATAGCGCAAATACAAATGAATCATAAAGATATTTAGATGGGACAGAAAGCAAATCCAATAGCAAATCGTCTGGGAATCATTAAAGGTTGGGACTCCAACTGGTACGGGGGAAATGATTATTCTGCCAAACTGGTTGAAGACAACAAAATCCGTGAATACCTCAATGAGAGACTTGCCAAGGCCAGTATTTCCAAAATCATCATTGAAAGAACTTTAAAGCTGATCACAGTCACGGTAAATACAGCCAGACCTGGGATCATTATTGGGAAAGGCGGACAGGAGGTGGATAAGCTTAAGGAAGAATTGAAAAAGATCACCAAGAAGGAAGTACAGATTAATATCTACGAAGTCAAACGTCCGGAACTCGATGCCACTATTGTAGCGAACAATATTGCACGTCAGGTAGAGGGAAAGATTTCCTTCAGGAGAGCTATTAAAATGGCCATTGCTTCTACCATGCGGATGGGAGCCGAAGGGATTAAGGTGCTGATCAGTGGAAGGCTGGGGGGTGCAGAGATGGCCCGTTCCGAGATTTATAAGGAAGGGCGTATTCCTCTCCATACATTGCGTGCAGATATTGATTATGCCATATGTGAGGCCCGCACAAAGGTGGGTGTTATCGGGATCAAGGTTTGGATCTGTAACGGTGAGATATTTGGCAAGAGAGACCTTTCTCCCAACATCGGCGTGAAAAGTACAAAACCCAAAGGTGGTGGGTATAAAAAAAGACGGAAATAATAATAAGATATAGAGCATGTTACAACCGAAGAAAACCAAATACAGAAGAAGGCAGAAAGGCCGGATGAAGGGGAATTCCCAGCGTGGCCATCAGCTTTCGTTCGGTTCTTTTGGTATCAAAGCCATGGAGGCTAGCTGGATCACAGGTCGTCAGATCGAAGCTGCCAGACAGGCAGTGACGAGGCATATGAAAAGAGAGGGTCAGTTATGGATCCGTGTCTTCCCTGACAAGCCTATTACCAAGAAGCCTGCGGAAGTAAGGATGGGAAAAGGAAAAGGTGCTCCGGAAGGTTTTGTTGCACCGGTTACTCCTGGGAGGATTCTCATGGAGATAGAAGGAGTTTCTTTTGAGGTTGCCAAGGAGGCACTGAGGCTGGGTTCTCAAAAATTTCCTGTCCCCTGCAAGTTTGTGGTCAGGCATAACTTTGAGGAACAGACCATTTAATCAAGAATAATCAAGAACGAATTTAATTATATGCGTCGTGAAGCAATCAGAGATAATTGAATTAACAGACAATGAACTTAAGGAGAGGCTGGATAATGAGAAAGATTATCTGGCACGCCTTAAGCTGAATCATGCCATATCACCCCTGGATAATCCTAACAAGATTGTGGTAGCCAGGCGGAATGTTGCCAGGTTGACCACAGAGGTTAACCGCCGGAACAAAAAAATCCAAACAGTATCCGAGTAAAGATCATTAGATAATGGAAAGAAATACAAGAAGAGAACGTGTCGGCGTGGTGGTCAGTAACAAAATGGAAAAATCCATTGTTGTGGCCGTTAAGAGAAAAGTAAAACATCCCATTTATGGTAAGTTTGTTAATAAGACGACAAGCTTTGTGGCCCATGATAATGAAAATGCCTGCAACATAGGTGATACAGTGAAGATTATGGAAACCAGGCCATTAAGTAAAACAAAGAACTGGAGATTAATAGAAATAGTTGAAAGAGCCAAGTAATCATGATACAACAAGAAAGCAGATGCGCAGTAGCAGATAACAGTGGTGCAAAGGAAGTTTTGTGCATCCGGGTATTAGGCGGAACCAAAAGAAGGTATGCTTCCATTGGGGATAAGATCGTAGTGACTGTTAAATCTGCGCTTCCCTCCAGTGAGATAAAGAAAGGTACAGTCACCAAGGCTGTCGTTGTCAGAACCAAAAAGGAAGTCAGAAGACCTGATGGGTCATACATCCGCTTTGATGACAATGCTGTTGTATTACTGAATAACCTGGATGAGATCAGGGGCACTCGTATTTTCGGACCTGTTGCCCGTGAACTGAGGGATAAGTACATGAAGATCGTTTCCCTTGCACCTGAAGTTTTATAGAAATAAAAGATCGGAAAGATGAACAGGAAATTTCATATTAAGCGCGGTGATACCGTTTATGTAAATGCCGGAGAATATAAAGGACAACAGGGCAGAGTACTGGAGATCATAGCAATCAATGAGAAAGCCATCGTGGAAGGCATCAATATGGTATCGAAACATACCAAACCAAATGCACAATACCCCCAGGGAGGCATTATTAAAAAGGAGGCACCCATTCATATTTCCAATCTGATGATTGTGGAAGGATCTTCTGGAAAACCGACCAGGGTGGGTCGCAGGCTCAACGACAACAACAAACTTGTTAGATATTCAAAAAATTCTGGAGAGGAGATCAAATAATGGAATATACACCCGCATTAAAAAACAAGTATAAGGAGGAAATAATTCCCGCCCTGATGAAGGAATTCGGGTATAAATCCGTGATGCAGGTTCCCATACTGGAAAAAATTGTTCTTAACCAGGGGGTAGGCCAGGCTGTTGCTGATAAGAAGCTGGTAGATATAGCCCAGGAGGAACTCACGCTGGTCAGTGGACAGAAAGCAGTTCAGACATTGTCGAAGAAAGATATTTCGAATTTCAAACTACGGAAAAAAATGCCCATTGGGACAAGGGTAACCCTGCGCAGAGACAGGATGTTTGAATTCCTGGAAAGGCTGATCAATGTGGCATTGCCACGGATCCGTGATTTTAAAGGCGTCAATACCAAGATGGATGGACGCGGAAATTTTACCATGGGGATCACCGAGCAGATCATTTTCCCTGAGATCGATATAGACAAGATCAATAAGATCATGGGACTGGAAATTACTTTTGTAACCAGTGCCAATACTGACGAGGAATGCCTCGCATTATTAAAAGAATTTGGAATACCATTTAAAAAACAATAATACCGTATGGCAAAAGAATCAATGAAAGCCCGTGAGGTAAAGCGACAAAAACTGGTTGATAAATACGCCGCAAAAAGGGCTCAGCTAAAAGCAGAAGGTGACTATGTAGGTTTAAGCAGGTTGCCCAAAAACTCCAATCCAACCCGTTTGCACAACAGATGCAAGCTCACAGGCCGGCCAAAAGGTTATATGAGGCAATTTGGAGTTTCAAGGATCACTTTCCGCGAGATGGCTGCATCAGGGTTAATACCCGGTGTTAAAAAGGCAAGCTGGTAGGAAAGCATGAGCATGAAGACAAAGAAGAAATTAATAGATTAAACAATAGATAGAAATGACGGATCCTATTGCGGATTATTTAACAAGAATCAGGAATGCCATTATGGCGAACCATAAGGTGGTTGAGATCCCTGCATCCAATATCAAGAAGGAAATGACCAAGATTCTTTATGACAAAGGCTATATCCTCAGTTATAAATTTGACAAGGATGAGAAGCAAGGCATTATCAGGATTGCACTAAAATATCACCCGGAAACCAAGGTTTCTGCAATAAAGGTCATGGAAAGGGCCAGTAAACCTGGATTGAGGAAATATGCCAACGCGAGGGAATTGCCGCGCGTATTGAATGGCCTGGGTATTGCCATCCTTTCTACTTCCCAGGGTGTAATGACTGATAAGGAAGCCAGGAAAATCAACATGGGCGGAGAGGTCCTATGTTATATACATTAATAAGGAGGAATAGAAATGTCAAGAATTGGATATTTGCCAATAAGCCTGCCGGAAGGTGTCAGCATCAATATCGATGAGAATAATCTTGTCGTAGTTAAGGGGCCCAAGGGAGAATTGTCCCAACAGGTAAACAAGGGCATAAAGATTAAGGTTGAAGATGGCCAGATCACTTTTGAAAGGCCTGGCGAACAACGTGAGCATAAAGCCATGCACGGGCTCTACAGATCTCTTGTGAACAATATGGTCATTGGTGTTTCCCAGGGATATGAAATAAAGCAGGAACTGGTAGGAGTTGGATTCAGGGCCGAAGCCAAAGGACAAAGGCTGGAGATGAGCCTCGGTTATTCGCACGATATTATCATTGAGCTGCCACCTGAAGTTAAGATTGAAGCAAATACTGAGCGTCGTGCTAATCCTATTCTAACTTTACAGAGTGCAGACAAACAACTGATTGGCCATGTAGCTGCCAAGATCAGATCACTTAGACCGCCAGAACCATATAAGGGCAAAGGGATCAAATTTGTAGGTGAGCAACTTCGCCGGAAGGCAGGTAAAGCTGCAAGTGTATAAACAGTAAATAATATATTGAGATGGCTTTAACGAAAAGAGAAAGGAGACTGAAGATCAAGCAACGGATCCGAAAGCGGATTAGTGGGACCAATGACCGGCCACGCATGACCGTTTTCAGAAGCAACAAGCAGATCTACGTTCAACTGGTCAATGACCTGACCGGTGAAACTGTGGTTTCAGCCTCCTCAAAAAATAAGGAAGTTTCCGATAAGAAAAATGTCAATAAAAGCGAACAAGCCAAGCTGGTAGGAAAGCTTGTTGCTGAGAGATCATTGGCCAAAGGGATTAGCAGTGTTGTTTTTGACAGGAACGGCTACCTCTACCATGGCCGGATAAAAGTGCTGGCAGAGTCTGCCAGGGAGGGTGGACTAAAATTTTAAAAAAATATGACAACAAGTATCAGAAGAGTAAAGACGAGTGACCTGGAACTGAAGGACAGGCTGGTTAGCATTCAGCGGGTGACAAAGGTAACCAAGGGTGGAAGGACCTTTAGTTTTTCAGCCATTGTTGTAGTCGGCAATGAAGACGGGATTGTGGGACACGGACTCGGCAAGGCCAATGAGGTTACCACCGCCATTGCAAAAGGGATAGAGGATGCCAAAAAGAACTTGATCAAGGTTCCTATTTACAAAGGGACCATTCCCCATGAACAACTGGCAAAATTTGGTGGGGCTGTGGTATTTATTAAACCTGCTTCAGGTGGAACAGGAGTAAAGGCCGGTGGAGCTATGCGTGCTGTACTGGAAAGTGTGGGAGTGAAGGATGTTCTGGCCAAGTCTAAAGGATCCTCGAATCCACATAACCTTGTGAAAGCAACCTTCAGGGCGTTGATGGAATTGAGGGATGCCAGCCTGGTCGCAGAGCACCGTGGTGTATCTATGGATAAAGTTTTCAACGGGTAGGAACCCTTTTAATAATATAGAAATGGCAAAGATCAGGATTACACAGACTAAGAGCAGGATTGGGAGTACAGTCAGGCAGAAAAGAACCCTGGATGCACTTGGATTAAGGAAAATGCACAAAACAGTGGAAATAGAGACCAATCCCCAAATACTTGGTATGGTGAATAAGGTAAGGCACCTGGTGAAAATTGAAGAATTATAAATCAAGATTTCAATAAAAAATAATATGGATCTAAGTAATTTAAAGCCGGCAAAAGGATCTGTCAAGAAAGACAAAAGGCTGGGAAGGGGACAGGGATCCGGTAAAGGCGGAACAGCTACACGCGGTCATAAAGGACAGAAATCCAGATCTGGATATTCTAAGAGGATTGGGTTTGAAGGTGGACAAATGCCACTTCAGCGCCGTGTGCCTAAGCATGGTTTCAAGAATATCAACCGGAAGGAATACAAAGCAGTAAATCTCTCCACCTTAGAAGAACTTGCTGAAAAGAAGAAGCTGTCGAAGATTGATGTACAGACGCTGGTTGACGCGGGACTGGTTTCCCGGAACGGACTGGTTAAAATCCTAGGGAATGGTAAGCTTACCAAAAAACTGGATGTTAAGGCACATGCCTTTAGTACAACAGCCCAAAAAGCAATTGAAGAACTCGAAGGTTCCATAGAAAAAATTTAATTTAATGAGGCAGTTTATTGAAACCTTAAGGAATATCTGGAGAATTGAAGATTTACGGAAAAGAATTCTCTATACCCTGGGAATACTGCTGGTTTACAGGCTTGGTTCCTTTGTTACACTGCCCGGGATTGACCCCACTCAGCTCACAGGGCTGAAGCAGCAGACAGCCAGTGGGGTACTTGGTTTACTGGATATGTTCTCAGGTGGAGCATTCTCCAATGCCTCTGTATTTGCATTGGGCATTATGCCCTATATCTCAGCTTCTATTGTAGTACAGTTACTGGGGATTGCTGTTCCCTATTTCCAGCGCCTGCAAAAAGAAGGAGAAAGCGGACGCCGGAAAATCAACCAGATCACCAGGTATCTTACTGTATTCATACTTGTTTTACAGGCCCCCAGTTACCTGGTTAACCTACATGCACAGATCCCGGAATCGGCGTTTGTGATGAAGGGTGCCTTCTTTACGGTTTCCTCGGTCATTATATTAACAGCAGGAACCATGTTCGTGATGTGGCTTGGAGAAAGGATCACTGATCGAGGAATAGGTAATGGTATCTCCCTGATCATTATGATCGGGATCATTGCCAGACTTCCTTTTGCGACTGTCGCAGAATTTGGTGCCAGGCTGGAGCAACAGGGAGGTGGACTCGTAGCCTTCCTCGTTGAGATCCTGGCTTTGTTCGTTGTCTTTATGATGACCATCCTGCTAGTCCAGGGTACCCGAAGAATACCAGTACAATACGCAAAACGGATTGTTGGTAATAAGCAATACGGGGGAGTGCGTCAGTACATACCCCTGAAGGTGAATGCCGCAGGTGTTATGCCGATCATCTTTGCACAGGCATTAATGTTTGTTCCAATGACCATTGCTGGCTTTGCTAATTCTGAAGCACTGACTGGTTTTGCAGCGGCATTCATGAATTTTAACGGACTATGGTACAACCTGGTCTTTGCCATTCTGATCATCCTCTTTACCTATTTCTATACGGCGGTAACCATCAATCCAACACAGATGGCCGAAGATATGAAAAGGAATGGAGGCTTTATACCCGGGGTTAAACCGGGGCGAAAAACAGTTGAATTTCTTGACACCATCATGTCCAGGATCACTTTGCCAGGATCAATCTTCCTTGCATTTGTAGCCATTCTGCCAGCCTTTGCAAGCATTGCGGGTGTGAATAGCCAGTTTGCGCAGTTCTTTGGAGGGACATCGCTGCTGATCCTTGTTGGTGTTGTACTGGATACCCTTCAGCAGATTGAAAGTCACCTGCTGATGAGACATTACGACGGATTGATGAAATCAGGCCGTATTAAGGGCAGATCTGGCGGAGCTGTTTCTGCCATTTAGGATTTGCTAAGCGTTCTTTGATGATTTTTATAAAAACAGCAGAAGAAATAGAATTACTGAGAGGCAGTAATCTGCTTGTTTCAAGAGCACTGGCTGAAGTGGGCAAGGCAATTAAGCCGGGAGTGACCACCCTCAAGCTGGATGAGATAGCAGAGGAGTATCTCAGAGACCATGGTGGCGTACCGGGATTTCTTGGTTATAACGGATTTCCTGCTACCCTCTGTACCTCCCTGAATGATGAGGTTGTACATGGGATCCCATCAGATAAAGAGTTGAGTAATGGGGATATTCTATCGGTGGATTGTGGTGTAAGATTGTTGGGCTATTTTGGAGATTCTGCCTATACATTTCCTGTTGGGGAGCCAAATTCAGCATTTAAGTCACTGATGCTTAATACCAGGGAGTCTTTGTTCAAGGGAATTGAGGCAGCTGTTGCAGGAAATCGCTTAGGAGACATTGGATATGCTATACAAAACCATGCTGAGCAATCAGGATATTCAGTTGTCAGGGAGATGGTTGGCCATGGCCTGGGACAGAACCTTCATGAAGAACCTGAAGTACCCAATTACGGGAGAAGAGGAAGTGGCATTAAATTGAAAGAGGGAATGGTCATATGTATTGAACCAATGATCAATATGGGAACCAGATTTATTAAGCAGGATAACGATGGATGGACCATCAGGACAAGTGACGGGAAACCTTCTGCACACTATGAGCTGGCGGTTGCCATAACAAAGGGAGAAGCAGATGTTCTTTCTACGTTTGAGTATATTGAAGATTAATAATTAAAATACTGAAAAATGGCAAAACAACCATCAATTGAGCAGGATGGGACCATAACCGAAGCATTGTCTAATGCCATGTTCAGAGTAGAACTGGAAAACGGGCATGTAATCACGGCTCATATATCCGGTAAAATGCGCATGCATTACATTAAGCTTTTGCCGGGAGACAGGGTCAAGGTGGAGATGTCCCCATATGACCTGACAAAAGGAAGAATAACATTTAGATATAAATAATATAGATAATGAAAATACGTGCATCTGTAAAGAAAAGAAGCGCTGATTGCAAGATTGTTCGGAGAAAGGGCAGGCTTTATGTAATCAATAAAAAAAATCCGAAGTTTAAACAGCGTCAGGGATAAAATATTGTATCTTTGCAAACCATTTTATAATACTAATACTTATGGCTAGAATTGTAGGAGTTGATTTACCAAAAAATAAGCGTGGAGAAGTTGGTCTCACCTACATCTATGGAATTGGACGGAGCTTAGCCCAGAAGATCCTGGATGAGGCTGGGATCGACCGGAGTATCTTGGTGAAAGACTGGACAGATGACCAGTTATCCATGATCCGTTCCATCATCAATGATAACATTAAGGTGGAAGGGGAATTACGTTCATCAGTGCAATTAAATATAAAGCGCCTGATGGATATTGGAAGTTACCGTGGAATCCGGCACCGGATCGGATTACCTGTCAGGGGACAAGCTACCAAGAATAATGCACGGACCAGGAAAGGCAGAAGAAAAACAATTGCAAACAAGAAAAAAGCTGCGGCTAAGAAATAAGGTATGGCAAAAAAAGCAGGAACATCCAAGAAAAGGATCGTTAGGATTGAAGCATCAGGTGAGGCACATATACATGCCTCATTTAACAATATTATCATCAGCTTAACCAATAAATCAGGACAGGTAATCTCATGGTCATCTGCAGGAAAAATGGGTTTTAGAGGTTCGAAGAAAAATACACCCTATGCCGCACAGATGGCTGCCCAGGATTGCTCTAAAGTAGCTTATGATCTTGGACTAAGAAAAGTCAAGGTATATGTGAAAGGACCCGGCTCAGGAAGAGAATCTGCTATCCGGACTATTCATTCGAACGGCATTGAGGTAACAGAGATCATTGATGTAACACCATTACCACATAATGGTTGCCGTCCCCCCAAAAGAAGAAGAGTATAACTGTCAGTGAGAAACCGTCAAAATTTAATATAAATGGCAAGATATATAGGACCGAAAACCAAGATAGCCAGGAAGTTTGGTGATCCGATCTTTGGATCTGACAAGATCCTTGAAAAGAAGAACTATCCTCCTGGAATGCATGGGAATAATAAGAGAAGAAGAAAACAATCGGAATACGGAATCCAGCTGAAAGAGAAACAGAAGGCTAAGTATACCTATGGCATACTGGAGAGGCAATTTGCCAATCTTTTTGAAAGAGCACAACGAAGCAAAGGGGTTACTGGTGAAGTACTTTTACAATTGCTTGAATCGCGACTTGACAATGTAGTCTATAGACTGGGAATTGCCCCTACCCGTTCAGGTGCTCGGCAGCTTGTGTCTCACAGGCATATAACCGTTAACAATAAAATAGTAAATATTCCTTCATATATCTTGCGATCTGGTGATATCATTGGTGTTAGGGAAAAATCAAAATCACTGGAAGCGATATCTGATTCCATGAGTGGATCACACAGATCAGCATCTCCCTGGCTGGAATGGGATTCCTCACAAATGGCCGGTAAGTTCCTGAACAGACCGGAAAGGGAGGAAATCCCTGAAAATATCAGGGAACAACTGATCGTAGAATTATATTCAAAATAGAATCATAACAAAATATTTATGGCTGTATTAGCTTTTCAAAAACCGGACAAGGTTATAATGGTTGACTCGGATGAGTATTATGGAAAATTCGAGTTTCGTCCATTGGAGCCGGGTTATGGGATAACTGTAGGAAATTCATTGCGAAGAATATTGCTCTCCTCGCTTGAGGGTTATGCAATTACAACTGTAAAAGTAGAAGGTGTAGAGCATGAATTTTCAACCATAACAGGTGTCATCGAAGATGTCACTGAAATCATCCTTAACCTGAAACAGATCCGGTTCAAGAACCAGATTGATGATGTTGATGATGAGAAGATTATGGTAACCATCACGGGACAGGAAGAATTTAAGGCAGGTGATCTGAATAAGTTCTTAAGTGGTTTCCGCGTATTAAATCCCGATCTGGTTATTTGTCACATGGAGGAAGATGTAAAACTCCAAATCGAGATGACCATCAATAAGGGCAGGGGATATGTCCCTTCTGAAGAGAACAAACCAATGGATGCAGAATTTGGACTGATATCCATGGATTCCATCTTCACACCTATAAAAAATGTGCAGTATTCCATTGAGAATTATAGGGTTGAGCAAAAAACGGATTATGAGAAACTCATCGTAGAGATCATGACTGATGGCTCCATACATCCTAAGGATGCATTGAAAGAAGCTGCCAAGATACTGATATACCATTTCATGCTATTTTCTGATGAGAAGATTACGCTGAATTCTGATGAGAAATTTGCCAATGAAGAATTTGATGAAGAAATTCTGCACATGCGGCAACTGCTGAAAACAAAACTGGTTGACCTGGATCTATCCGTTCGGGCCCTGAATTGTCTGAAGGCAGCCGAAGTAGAGACGCTGGGTGACCTGGTTAAATTCAACAAGAACGACTTGCTGAAATTCAGGAATTTCGGAAAAAAGTCTTTGACTGAACTCGATGAATTGCTGGTCAGCATGAACCTGAATTTCGGGATGGATATCAGCAAGTATAAATTAGACAAGGATTAAGTGAAAAATGAGACACCGGAAGAAATTTAATCATCTTAGCAGGACGAGTTCGCACAGGAAAGCAATGCTTGCCAATATGGCGTCCTCTCTTATTTTACATAAACGCATTACCACGACAACTGCAAAAGCCAAGGAGCTACGTACTTTTGTGGAACCGATCATAACTCGTTCAAAAGAAGATTCCACCCATTCCAGAAGAATGGTATTCAGGAATTTGCGTGATAAATATGCAGTGTCCGAATTATTCAGGGAGGTAGCAAGCAAAGTCAGTGAAAGGCCGGGTGGATATACCCGCATCATCAAGCTTGGAAACAGGCAGGGGGATAATGCAGATATGTGCATCATTGAACTCGTTGATTATAATGAGAATCTGCTGGCTGAAAAGGCCACAGCCACCAAGCCCAAATCAACCAGGCGCAGAAGAGGAGGCAAAAAGACCGAAACGGTTGGAGAGGCTGGTGCTACCATAACCGCAGAAGGTACGGAAGTTGAAGAAGCAGTTGAATCAGTTACTGGTGAATCTGTAGCTGAAGCAGAAGCCCCTGCAGAACCTGAGGCTGAGACCAAGGAAGAAATGATAGCTGAAGCAGAAGCCCCTGCAGAACCTGAGGCTGAGACCAAGGAAGAAATGAGTAGCTGAAGCAGAAGCCCCTGCTGAAACTGAGGCTGAGACCAAGGAAGAAATGATAGCTGAAGCAGAAGCCCCTGCTGAAACTGAAACGGAGCAAACCGGGGAAGCCAAGCCTGAGGAGAATGAAGACAAAGATGCGAAGAAAGAAGAATAATTAGCATAAATTTCGTATGAATCAGGAGAGGGGTAAAGGATTAATATATACTTTATCCCTTTTTATTTGATTCAATAAAATCATTAACATAAAATATACTTAAAAAATGGCACAAATCATTAGCGTACAAGCAAGAGAAGTCTTAGACTCCAGGGGCAATCCTACTGTAGAAGTTGAAGTATATACCGAAAGTGGAATTGTTGGCAGGGCAATTGTTCCTTCCGGAGCATCCACTGGTGTTCATGAAGCTGTTGAACTGCGTGACGGGGACAAAGGCCGATACCTGGGAAAGGGTGTATTGAAAGCTGTTGAGAATGTAAATAAGATTATTAATGAGGAAATCAGCGGCATGTTTGTCACTGACCAGAACGAGATTGACGCAAAAATGATTGAGCTGGATGGCTCAGAGAATAAAGGGAACATTGGTGCCAATGCCATTCTTGGTGTTTCTCTTGCATGTGCCAAAGCAGGTGCACAGTATACCGGCCAGCCCCTCTTCCGTTACATAGGTGGTGTTAATGCAAATACTTTGCCCATACCCATGATGAACATCCTAAATGGTGGCCAACATGCTGATAATAAGATTGATATACAGGAGTTTATGATTATGCCGGTAGGTGCCCGAAATTTTTCGGAGGCTTTAAGGATGGGAGCAGAGATCTTTCACAACCTAAAGGCTGTTCTCAAATCCAAGGGACAATCAACGAATGTTGGTGATGAAGGAGGATTCGCACCCAACCTGGGGTCCAATGAAGAAGCAATTGAAGTAGTAATAGAAGCCATAAAGAAAGCCGGATACAAGCCCGGAGAGGATATCTATATTGCCCTTGATGCTGCTGCATCCGAATTTTATAACAAGGAGAAAAACATATATCAGTTTGAATCTACCGGGCAGGAATTGACTTCCTCTGAGTTGGTCAGTTACTGGAAGACCTGGTCGGAAAAATACCCAATTATCTCCATTGAAGATGGATTGGATGAGGATGACTGGAAAGGATGGAACGAGCTCAACGAGGCCATAGGGGACAAAGTCCAACTTGTTGGAGATGACTTGTTTGTTACGAACGTAAAAAGGTTGCAACGAGGTATTGATGAGGGTTCGGCAAATTCGATTCTGATCAAGGTGAACCAGATAGGCAGCCTTACTGAAACGATCAATGCAGTCCAGCTGGCCACCCAGCATGCAATGACCTCCATAATTTCTCACCGGTCAGGAGAAACAGAAGATACAACCATTGCAGACCTTGCCGTGGCACTGAATACCGGACTGATCAAAACAGGCTCCGCTTCAAGGTCAGACCGCATTGCGAAATATAACCAGCTTCTTCGAATCGAAGAATTACTTGGCACTTCTGCCAGGTATCTGGGGAAGGACTTCAAATTCATCAAGTAAAGGAAGGATTGATCATTCAAATTATAAATTAAACTCTCATAACATGTCAAACCTGAAGCAGAAACTATCTCAAAAGATCAAGGAACATCGTCCCAGGACCCATAAACTGATGAAGGAACATGGTGATGTTTTTGTAGATGAAGTGACCATTGCAAAACTTATCGGAGGGATGCGCTCACTGAAATCCCTTGTTACTGATATCTCTTACTTAGATCCACAGGAAGGAATCCGGTACCGTGGGTATACCCTGCCCGAAGTATTTGAACGGCTGCCAAAACCGGATGGATCTGAAGGTCCTTACGTCGAGGGTTTGTTTTATCTTTTGCTTACAGGTGACATTCCTACTGAAGTGGAAGTGGGTGAAGTAATCGATGAGTTCAGTGGGCGAAGTGCACTCCCGGCTTATGTTTATGAGGTCATCGATGCCTTTCCGTCTGACAGTCCCCCGATGTCAATATTTTCAGCTGCTATCCTGGCCCTGAGCAGGGAATCTCAATTCAACGAGCAATACCTCGCTGGCATATCAAAAATGGATTACTGGGAACCTACCTATGAAGATGCTATGAACCTTCTAGCCAAGTTGCCGGAGATCGGGGCCTATATTTATGGTAAATTGTATAAAAAGGGCCAACATGTCCAGGCGGATCCTAAGCTGGATATGGGTAGTAATTTTGCCCATATGATGGGACAAAAAGCCCCTTACGATGACATTTCCAGGATGTATTTCATTCTGCATGCCGACCATGAGAGTGGGAATGTGAGTGCTCATACAGGCCACCTGGTGGCCAGTTCTCTCTCTGATATATATTTGTCAATTTCTGCTATGATCAATGGATTGGCTGGACCTTTACATGGATTGGCAAACCAGGAAGTTTTACGCTGGTTACAGGATCTGATGAATAAAATGGATGGGAAGCTACCCTCTGAAGAGGAGATGAAACAGTTTGTGTGGGATACATTGAATGCCGGTCAGGTAATTCCGGGCTTCGGACATGCTGTTCTGCGCAAAACGGATCCAAGATACTCTGTTCAACGCGATTTTGCTTTAAGGCATATGCCTGATGATGAGCTTTTTAAGTATGTCGATATGCTTTATAAGGTAGTGCCACCAATCCTGCTGGAACATGGTCATGCCAAGAATCCCTGGCCCAATGTAGATGCACATTCAGGGATGATTCAATGGCATTATGGGATCACCGAATATGAGTTCTATACAGTCTTGTTCGGAATCGGAAGGGCTCTCGGGATCACCGCCAATATCATATGGGACAGAGCACTCTTATATCCGCTGGAAAGGCCCAAGTCTCTTACTACTCAAATGCTGGAAGACATCGTTCAAAAGGCAGGCCAGCGCGGTTGATCCTCCGGAAGCATTGGTAAAGAGGGTAATTAGTGTTATTTTAGCTACCCTGTATGCACAGATTCCGAAATATATCATTAGCTGTCTGCCTTCTCATCTGTGGATTAATGGCTGTATCAAACTCGGCGGCCCAGCCTGCTGAGTTATTTGGAAATTTGTTCACTGCGTATACCGGTTTAAGCCAGTCAAGGGTAAATTCCATACTCCAGGATTCCCTGGGCTTTTTGTGGATAGGGACCCAGGATGGATTAAATAAGTATGATGGTTATTCTTTCGATCATTTCAGGTACCAGCCTGATACTCCCTCCTTGTCAAATAATACCATCCGCTGCCTGGCTGAAGGTGAGGATGGAATCTTATGGATTGGTACGGATTATGGACTAAACAAGCTGGAAAGGCTGGGAGGTTATACCTGGTCATATATGATACCGGGGAACAGAGATAGCAACACCTATGAAAAGCCTGCCATATTTGCTGTGCTCGAGGACGATGAAGGCCATGTATGGATTAAAACAGAGCGAAGACTCGAAATGTTTGATCCTGAAACCAACCAATTTACCCCATTTAGACTTTACTTTGATGAACAAAATCCTGGTGGGTATCCAGCATCTTCTTCCATGGTGGAAGACTGTAACGGACAGATCTGGATCGGGACCAAGGACGGGCTACAGGTCTTTGACAAAAAATCACAAAGCGTCAGGCGATATACACTTTCCAACAACATTGGATGGAAGAGTGATAATGTGAAGTCCCTGCAAATTGACAGGAATGATCAGATCTGGATTGGAACAGCGGATGGACTTTACATTTATAACCCCCGGGACAGTGTATTTATTGATGTGGGTGATACCATTTCTGATCTGGAAGGGATCAGTGTCAATTCACTGGGTTGTAACAGTGATGGTACACTGCTTGTAGGGACGGACCATGCTTTGATAAGGATCCAGCCTGATCTTTCAGATGCCAGTATCTATAATTCATTCAACCGGGAGGAACTGCAAACACCCTTTACAAGTATTTACTATATTTTTGAAGATGCTTCTGAGATACTGTGGCTGGGGACCTATGGAGGCCTGGTAAAAATTGATCAGAAGCCACTTAAATTCCAGGTCATCAATCAGCGTAATTCCCTGATAAAGGGTTTATCTGACTATATGATTTCCAGCATATACCAGGAAGAAGATGGTGATCTCTGGCTGGGTACCAGCGGCAGGGGACTCAATCATGTCAGTAAGGAAAGTGGCGAAGTTACCAGGTATGCAAGAAATGCTTTACCAGGCAGGAGGCTTATACATGATCAAATTAATAAAGTTTACCGGGATAGATCAGGAAATCTCTGGGTTGGTACGGGCGACGGGGTGAATATAATGAAGGCAGGTTCAAGCCAGTTTTACCGTTTTTGTGACCGGGAAGTTCTTGTATCCTGTGGATACTTTATAGGACAACAGGTATATGATATAGTTGAAGACTCAGGAGGGGATATTTGGTTTGCTGCTTCAAACGGCGTGCATATATATGATCCGGAAGGAAAACAGATAAGAAGCCACCGCACTATTTATAATGGAGCAGAAGCGTTGGCCCTGAGAGATGTTTATTGCATATTGGAAGATCACCGGGGATGGATATGGGTGGGATCTTCTGTTGGACTCATAAAAATCCTACCCAATAAGGAACCACTGGAAATTTTCCAGGCAGGCGTATTGAATCAGTCTTCCAATATCAATAATAATACCGTACATTCATTGCTGCTTGATTCAAAAAACCAGCTATGGGTAGGTACTGCCTCCGGCTTAAACCGGTATGATCCGGAAGATAATTCCTTTACCTATTTCTCTGACCCGGTCGAACTGGCTGAACTCAGGATATACGGGATGCAGGAAGATGGAAATGGGAATCTGTGGTTGAGCTCAGACCGTGGTTTGTCCAAGTACGATCCAGAGATGGAATCCTTCATACAATATGGCTCCTCTGACGGACTACAAAACTACGAATACCTGCCTGGATCCTGTTACCGGGATGCGGAGGGAAGGTTATATTTTGGTGGAATATCTGGACTGAATATCTTTCACCCGGATTCCATTGTTTACAATACATATAAACCAAGATTGTCATTCACTCAGTATGTTAAGAATCGTGAACAGGGAGGAAGCTCTCTGCCAATTTTCCTCGATAGGGTATCAACCATCAAAGTTTCACGTGGTGTACAAGTTAGTACCATCCACTTTTCAGCTCTCGAATTCACTGCACCTGAGAGGAATAAGTATATGTATAAACTGGTAAAGAAAGACCAGGGCGATCTATGGATCCACCTCGGGGAACAGCATTCTTATACCCTGTTCAATCAAGCTCCTGGAACATATACCTTTGCAGTAAAAGGGTCAAATAATGACCTCTTCTATTCGGATGAAGAGATACAGATAGAAATTGTTATCCCGCGGCCATTCTGGAGTAAATCCCTGGCCATCGGTATATATGTTTTATTGGGGATCCTTCTTATTATGCTGGCCATACGGATCAGGACAAGGAGCCTGAGAAGGACCAACAGAATTCTCCGGGAGAAAGAAATATCTGCCAAGGAGATCTCAAGGCAAAGAGAGGAACTGGTAATGAAAAATAAAAATATTACGGACAGCATTCTCTATGCCAAACGGATTCAGATCGCCCTTTTGCCATCTTCTGATAGTTTCCGGGCTATTTTGCCCGATTCCTTCGTGTTATTTAAACCAAAAGACATTGTAAGCGGTGATTTCTACTGGATAAACCAGCATGGCAACAAGATCTATGTTGCGGCAGTAGATTGTACGGGGCACGGTGTACCTGGCGCGTTTGTCTCCATCATAGGGTTTGAATTATTCAGAAAAATTACGGCCAGTAAACAGGGCAGTAATCCGGCCATGATCCTTGATACATTAAATGAGAATTTCTCAGAGATCTTTTCAGATGGAGAACAGGTTTACCTGAATGATGGAATGGATCTTTCCCTTTGTATCCTTGATATGAAAGAAAAATCCCTGGACTATTCCGGTGCATTTAATCCATTGTACCTTGTTCGCAATGAAACCATTATCGAGGTCAAAGCAGACCGGTTCTCTGTCGGTGCCGATGTCCATTTTTCCAACGAACGGAAATTATTTAAAAGCCATAAGATCTATCTTCAGAAAAATGATGTTATCTATATCTTCTCAGATGGATATGCTGACCAGTTTGGCGGACCTGATGGCAAGAAATTTAAATATCGCAGGTTCAGGCATCTCCTGCTGACCATTCACAAACTACCTATGGAGAAACAACGTTCTATACTTGATGCCAGCATTGAGGAATGGAAAGGTAGTATGGATCAGGTGGATGATATCCTGGTCATAGGAATCAAGCCGGAAGTCCGCTGATGAATGCTGATCAGACGTCCACAGATTTGGCCAGGAGTACCTTCATCTTATCCACAAGCACATCAACCTGGAAGGGTTTGCTTATATAATCATCCATGCCAACCGCGAGACAAGCTTCCCTGTCCCCGGCCATGGCATTGGCAGTGATGGCAATGATGGGTGTGTAAGAATTTGAACTGGTCTCAATCTCCCTGATTTTTTTCGTAGCAAGGAAACCATCCATGACTGGCATCTGGATATCCATTAAAATTAGGTCAAAATTTGTTGTACCGAATTTATCAAGAGCTTCTTTACCATTCAGGGCAAGTTCTATATTCTTTACAAGGGGTTCAAGGCTTAATACAACAATTCGCTGGTTAATTAGATTATCCTCAACAAGCAGGATATTAGCATCATTCAACTCCACCTTCCTGGTTGTCCTGATATCTTCTACTCCAAAGTGAGATCCCTTGGATCCCTTTTTGAGTTTTTTAATGCTCTTCTCGAATTCCAGGTCAAAGTTAAACAGCGTATGATCCTCGTAGGTTTCAGCAATAAGAACTCCCCCAAGAATATCCACAAATTTTTCAGGTATGCTCAAATCCAGTTCCTCTAATGGTATCGGTAGTTTACACTTTACACTGCTCCCTGACTCCCTTGTCTTTCCTACTGGTTTCGGGGCCAAACAAGCCATTATTTTGAATCTGAGTGTAAGCTTTGCATCGGTTTCCCGGTAGTTGAAGATCTTGATCTTAATGTTCATCTGATAATTGGCCTGACCCAGTTTAAGGATGTTTTCAACCAGGTTCAGGAATAATTGCTTTATCCTGATGGGATCACCCATGACCTGGTTAGTAAGGGTGGCATCGGGTTCCAGGGTAACAGACAATCCCTCATATTCTGAGGCAGAAAAAAGCTGAAGGATATTCTCAACGGCGGATGCAAGATCAAAGGAAATGTTGGCCTCTCTCACACTCTGAAGATCAATATTGGATACCTTAACGATATTATTGACAGCCTCTACCAGGTTGTTGGTTGATGCAAGAATGGTATTAATAAGATCGCCTTGTTCGTCGGTCAGTTCTGATTTGCTAACCAGGTTACTGACCAGGGTGATGTTGTTTAGGGATGTCCTTAATTGGTGAGACAATTTTGATATGAATTCATCTCTGGTGCGGGATTCAAAATTGGCTTCCTCGAGTGCTTTATCCAGTTTCTGGACATTATATACACGGAGGTATTCAAAGGCATATATCAGTATAAATAAACCAAAGTAAGTTAGTAAATACCTCGTACTGAATGTGAATTCATAAGCAACTTGTGTAAATGGGAACTTGCTGAAAAGTACAACCGCCGATAAGACCATGAATATCAAAGAGGCTATGCTACCTCTTTTAATGCCTAACAGGATTAATGCAATCACGGGGAAGGTCAATCCCCATAGATAGCCAGTCCCATTGGTCCCTCCATGGATGAGAATGGCCAGAAGTAAAACGGCCATCAGTCCAAGTAAAAAACCAATTGAATTGTGGATCCGTTGTGTCCTGATGACAAAAATGGTATTTATCAGGGTGAGAAGTCCGGCTGTAAAAAGAATTAGGGAGAGCCAGTAAAGCTGGTTAAAAAGGGCTGTGACTGCAAATCCGACAAAGAAAACGATACCCAGGGAGCTGAATATGTTGGTTAGCAGGATGCGGTTCTGTATCTGAGGGTCTGTTTTTTCGTCTAATCCGAAAGAGAAAAATTTAAGTATTTTCTCTTGAGTAAGCATGAATTCGTGGATTTTTTATGCGTAAATTTGCAGGTGGTTGATAACCAGATTTGTTTATAAATATACATAAAAAAACAATCTGCGCGAAAAGCCACATACGTTTCTTATCATATCAGATAATACCGGCGAATTTGGTACGTTGTTTGTTTGTGCTGATGTGATTCAATTAAAGAACTTATATGAATATGGATAAGGTGAAATACAGACTTTTGGGCTTTGTACTGGTAATATCTATCATCTGGTTCATTCCTTTTGGCATATTTTCACAAGAGCAGCAGGATACTTTGAACATGATCAGGTATACTCCGGAGTTTAAATTCCGGGAAGGTATATTCCTCAATCATTTGCAGGTAAGAAAGAATGCTCCCATACCCAAATCCAGGATAATTACCAATGTGGATTATGATGACAGGGAGTATTACACAAAAGTACTTGAAAAGAAGAATCTGCTGTTCTACGACCATCTCGGGATGAAGCAAGAAGTGAAATCAAAGCATATATGGGGCTTCAGCAGGAATGGGAGCCTGTATGTGGCCATTGATGAAACTTATCACAGAATCACCATAGTGGGAAGGATCTGCCATTTTGTTGCAACGGTTACTACTTATGACTCAAGACAATATGATCCCTATTATTACAATCCTTACGATTATTATTATCGGTATGGAAGGTATCCTACGAATTATGCTTCCTCGGAAATGAGGCAATACCTGTTTGATTTTGACCAGGGAAAGGTATATGATTATGATGAAGAGTCCCTGGCATTGATGTTAATGAAAGACCCTGAGCTGCATGATGAATTTGCCCAGTTGAGTAAAAAGAAAAGGCGTCAATTAAAATTTATGTACCTCAGGAAATTTAATGAACGAAATCCATTATACATACCGAAATTCTAACATTCCAAAAACCATGCAAAGAACAATTGTATTCCTCCTACTGGTGAGTCTCTCCTTACTGGTCAGTGCACAGTATGTGCCGACTGCGGACGATCTTGACCGCTTTCTTAAAACCAAAACACTGGTAGTCAAGGATAAAAATCCACTGAACACTTTTGATGCTGAGATTGAAGAGGTTATGGCAAAGGAGTGGAATATTACAGAATATGAGTTCATACCTTTTTCTGAGTTTGAAGAGAAAAGAAAAAATCCGGAGTATTCCTTCCTTTTTCTTGCCACGGTAGTTTTTGAGAAGGATAAATTGAATGCCAAATACAAGTTCCTGAATGTTTCCCTTGGGGGAGATTACTTTCACATAGGCATGATGCCTGACCTGGTATCGGTCCCGGTATCATACACAAATGTGGAGGATGAATCCTATAATTACAAGCTTGGTATCCTTGTCCGTTTTGCCCAACAACATCTCAGGCTGATCCATGCCAATCCCGAGATCATTTCCAGCAATATTTTCAAGCACTATAATGATAATATGAAAGACGTGAAGCAAAAAACATTATATCTGCTGGCGGATGAAATGGCAAACGATGTGAACTCCACGTCACGAATAAAGAAGGTCTATTCCCATGATTTTAAGTTGGCTACCAGAGAGGAGATCCGGCAGGCCATATCAGACAGGGATGAAAATGTGGTATTCCTTCACAAGGTCGGGCCGGAAGGTACCAGGCTGAAGGCAAGGTGTTACAAGGTCCTGATAGGAGCTTCAGACGCCAGCTTCTATTATTTCGATTATCATATGATAAATGATAAAAAACCTGATGGCTTTCTGTCAAAAGATCTGAAGAAGATCAACAAATAGTGATGAAGGTTAGTATACCCAAGGGGACCCGTGATTATTCGCCGGATGCAATGGCACGCAGGAGATATATTTTCAGTACGATTGAAGATATATTCAGGCTTTATGGCTATCAGCCTATTGAAACTCCAGCAATGGAGAACCTGGATACCCTGCTTGGAAAATATGGAGAGGAAGGGGACAAGCTCCTGTTCAAGATCCTGAACTCCGGCGATTTTCTTTCCAGGGTGGCTGATGATCAGCTAGAAAGGGGAAACATAGCCGGCTTATCAAACAAGATCAGTGAAAAAGGCCTTCGTTATGACCTTACGGTCCCATTTGCACGATATGTGGTACAACACAGGAACGAAATCAACTTTCCATTCAAGCGTTACCAGATACAGCCAGTTTGGCGGGCTGACCGGCCTCAAAAAGGGAGGTATAGGGAGTTTTACCAATGTGATGTTGATATTATCGGCAGCAGATCCCTGCTGAACGAATTCGAACTGATTGAGATCATAGACAGGGTATTTGAAAAATTCGGGATGAACATTGATATCAGAATCAACAACCGGAAGATCCTGGCAGGTATTGCCGAGGTCATTGGTGCAAAGGACCGACTGATTGACATAACTGTTGCACTTGATAAGACAGACAAGATAGGTGCCGAAAAGGTGAATGAAGAACTCAGATCACGAGGGTTGTCTGCAAAAGTGGTAGACAAGCTGCAACCCATCATCCATCTTTCCGGAGATCATTCCCGAAAACTGGAGAGTCTGAAGAACATATTATCAGATAGTGAAACAGGAATGATGGGTGTGAATGAGATAATCAGGCTTTTTGATTATCTCCAAGGCCGGCATCTGAAAGCAAGCGTGGATCTGGACCTTACCCTTGCCCGGGGATTGAACTACTATACCGGAGCCATTATCGAGGTGTTGTCCAAAGACATGGAGATTGGCAGCTTATGTGGTGGTGGCCGTTACGATGACCTGGCCGGGATATTTGGATTGGAAGATGTGTCGGGTGTTGGCGTATCATTTGGAGCCGACAGGATCTATGATGTACTTCACCAGCTTGAACTGTTTCCGAAAAAAGTGATTATGGGGACACGTGTCCTCTTCATTAACTTTGGAACGGCAGAGGAAAAATATATATTGAGTGTAATGCCTGAATTCAGAAAGGCTGGAATAGAGACTGAGATCTACCCCGACCAGGCCAAACTGAAAAAACAGATGAGCTATGCCAATGCCAAAGGCATACCCTTTGTTGCCCTGGTTGGTGAAAATGAAATCAATAAAAATGTTCTCACCATAAAGGACATGGACACAGGCAAACAAAAGGAGTTGTCAACACTGGAGACCATCCGGCACGTATTGGGCGCGAATGAAAAATAATGCCGCACATAAGATCTCCCCGGACGAACTCCAGTTCAGAAGGATCCAGCAGATCATGAGTGATGATTTGGATCTGGAGCTTTCCGATAGATCCATAGAACTGATTCAGAAATGCCGGACCTACCTTGATCAGAAGCTCGCAGACACAAATGAGCCATTATATGGGATCAATACAGGTTTCGGATCCTTACAGGACAGACTGATATCACATGGAGATCTGGGGATATTGCAACGAAATCTGGTACTTTCCCACGCCTGCGGCCAGGGTGATGAGATACCCCGTGAGATAACCCGTTTAATGCTGTTCCTGAAAATACAATCCCTCGCCTACGGTAATTCCGGTATACAATTATCCACGATCCAGCGGCTTGTGGAGTTTTTCAATCACAGGGTTACTCCCGTTGTTTATATGTATGGTTCTCTGGGAGCTTCCGGTGATCTCGCTCCCCTGGCTCATCTCAGCCTGCCATTAATAGGGGAAGGGGAAGTTTATTATCAGGGGAAAAGGAAACCTGTCAAGGCTGTGCTTAATGAACTCGATATGGAACCGGTAATGCTTGCTTCAAAAGAGGGGCTTGCCCTGTTGAACGGCACGCAGTTCATGAGTGCATTCGGTGTGATCTGCTGCCTGCGGGTTTTTAAACTATCCCAGTTGGCAGACATCATTGCTGCTCTTTCGCTTGATGCTTTTGATGGAAGGATAGAACCTTTCCATCCCTTGGTCCAGGAGATCAGGCCATACCAGGGACAGATCAAGACAGCCCGGAGGATACGCCATCTGCTTGAAGGAAGCCAGTTGATCAGCCGATCTAAGAAGCATGTCCAGGATCCTTATTCTTTCCGGTGTATTCCACAGGTTCACGGGGCTACTAAAGACTCCATTAATTATGTGGCCTATGTTTTCAAGAATGAGATCAATTCTGTTACGGATAATCCAACAATTTTCCCGGATGAAGATCTGATCATATCCGCCGGTAACTTTCACGGCCAACCCCTTGCCCTGGCGCTGGATAATCTGAGCATTGCCATGTCGGAGCTTGGAAATATCTCTGAAAGAAGAACTTACCAGCTTGTAAGCGGTCATCGTGGATTACCACCATTTCTGGTCGCACAGCCCGGATTGAACTCTGGATTCATGATTCCGCAGTATACTGCCGCGGCCATGGTAAGCCATAACAAACAATTATCCACTCCAGCCTCTGTTGATTCAATTGAGTCCAGTGCGGGACAGGAAGACCATGTAAGCATGGGGGCCAATGCGGCCATTAAATGCCACCAGGTATTGCTTAACCTGGAACGAATCCTGGCCATTGAACTCTTTAATGCAGCCCAGGCATTGGATTTTCGCAGGCCGGCCAAATCTTCACCCTACCTGGAAAACTTTATCAGCCAGTACAGGGAAAGGGTTAGTTTTGTGGATGAAGACCGTATACTTTATCCTGACCTGGATGAGAGCGTGAAGTTTCTCCAGGAAGTTGAACTGGACCTGCCGGAAGAATAAAACCAGCTGCAGGCCATTCCCAAACATACAGATCCAATTATTTGTTTTATTAAGGATGTTGTAACGTCGCTGCATTTTGTGCCAGTAAGCACAAAATAGAGGCTCCTTTTACAACATCCTTGAAAAAAATAAGGTAATATTAAAAATTATAGAATGGCTTGCTGCTGATTTTTATGCTTCAGCCAGTACCAGGCCAGGAGTCCCAATACAGCGGTGATGATCCCTGCGAAGGATTCTGCGGGTCGATAGATCAGTCCATAGACCAAAATCCAGGTATTGATCAGGAGGAATATTATGGGCAGCAAAGGGTAGGGCCTGACCCTGTAAATAGAAACGTTGCCGGATGGAACATTCTTCCTGTAGAGCATCATTCCCAGTACTGTGAGCAGGGTCATCAGGTTCAGCGTAAAACCGATATAGGTAATCATCTGTTCAAAGGTGGATGTTGTCAGATAGACAATGGCAATGCCTGCTTGTATGTATATGGCCCGGGCCGGTGTATCGTATACAGATGTGTGTGAAAACCACCTGATACCTGGGTAATCTTCCCCCATTACCTGGGTTACCCTGGGACCGGTAATGATCATGGAGCTTACCGTTGAGAATAAGAGCAGGCTGAACAGCCCTCCCATTACACGGCCTGCATCGACACCCAGTAACTCCTGTCCGAATAGAAAGCCGATCTCAATTTTTCCGGCCATCGTGCCCAGGGGGATGACTTTCAAAAATACATAGGTGATGCCGATGTAAAGTGTCGTTACAAGGAGGGTCCCCAAAATCAGGCTGACAGGGATATTCCTGCCCGGGTTTTTCATCTCTCCGATAATATAAGCAGCAGCATTCCACCCTGAATAGGCAAAACTGACAAAAAAGATGGCGATGGCGAATGCGGGACTGATAATTTCTTTCAGGGATGCCGGGGTTGGACTGAAATCCAGGGAATGCTCTGTCCGGGTGAGGATGCCTGCAAGGATAAAAAGAAGTAGTACCAGGATCTTGAGGCTTGTCATGATATTCTGAAAGCTGGCCCCGGCTCTTTTATACCTTGCATGAAGCATGGATAGCAGGAGTATAACAAGGATGGAAGTGAGCTGGGCAGCATTGAATATACCCTCTCCAGGATTTATGGTCAGGGCTGCCATCAGGTAGGCGCTGAGTGCTGTGGCTGCTGCGGCTGTGGGCGCGGCAAAACCCACTATAAAGGATATCCATCCGGATATAAATCCGAGGGCCGGATGATAAATCCTTGAGAGGAAATGATATTCACCTCCCGACCGCGGCATGGCAGTTCCCAGTTCAGCATAAGCCATGGCACCGATCAGGGAAGAGATTCCCCCCAGAAGCCAGAGGGCCAGCAACGCAAATCCGCTGTTCAATTCAAGTACCTGAAACCCGAGACTGGTAAATATTCCTGTCCCGATCATATTGGCGATCACAATTGAGATGGCAGTATATAAGCCGAATTTGCTTTTCAAGAGATGCTATTTGTCGGGGATTGGTTTGGAAGGATGGACCATGGGAACAAAACGGACCGGAATGATGTCTTTTTTATGAATCCCTTTTTTGGTTTTGGTGATTAGGATCAGTTCCTGGAAATGACTGCCTACAGGAAGCACCATTCGCCCGCCAGTGGCTAGTTGCTCCACCAACTTCTCTGGGATCTCTGGCGGGGCGGCAGTGATGATGATCCTGTCGAAGGGAGCATGCTTCGGCCATCCCTGGTAGCCATCCCCCCATTTTACCACAATGTTGTCATAATTCAGCACGTTCAGCTTATCGGATGCTTCCCTGGCGAGGGCTTTGACTACCTCAATGGAGTAGCAGGTATCTACCAGGGGTGACAGCACAGCAGCCTGGTAGCCGGATCCTGTACCAATTTCGAGAACTTTCTCAGATCCCGTTAGTTGCAGGTATTCTGTCATCAGTGCCACGATGTAAGGCTGGGAAATGGTTTGCCCTGATCCAATGGGCAGGGGATTATCACTATAGGCATGATCCCTGAGATGTGCAGGGATGAATTTATGCCTGGGTGTATTTTTCATGACCCGAATCACATCCGTATCCCTGACACCCCTTCTGACAATCTGGGATTCAACCATATGGTCGGCCCTGCTTTTCCACCAGGCAGTACTATCAGGTTGATTTCCTTTTCCAGGCATTTCGGTATTCCGTGTTGTTCCGGAGCAGTTCATGAACAATACATGAACCAGTAGAAGGTAACAAAAGGTCCTCAGCATATGCCTTATTAATTACCGGTCATATGCAAAACTAAGGCTAAATTATGAACCTTTCAAGGGAGAAGGGATCCGGGAGGGGGATTTTCCTGTTTTTTTCCTTCACCACTACGACGTTCATCACGTATTTTACGTAGCATATATTCCCTGAATTGGATCTCGGTTACGTAGAACATCACGACCTTCTTTGGAGGGAGGATACTTTTAAGATCTTCATGAAAGGCTGTGGCAAGCTGGACCTCTTTTTTTCTGGCCTCCATCATTTCATCAACCAATTGCTCAGCCTCATGGTCTGTCATATTCTCTAAACGTTCATCGATATTCCTTGTTCTGAAGTGCCTGCGGGGGGAAACTTCGTGCTTGTCACTCTCATACTCGTTATAAGCAGGCCAGAATTTTTCTGCTTCTTGTGGTGTCAGTTCAAGCCTTTCCGTGAAATAGGCAATCTTCATCGATCTGAATTTCTCACGATGTTCTTCCCGGCTTTTGTTTTCTTGTGCATTCAATGCCAGGGTAAGAGAACATATCATAAGGATCAGTGTAAGTATTCGGGCTGTACATTTCATGGTTTTCATAATACTAATCATTTAACATTTCATTGAAGTCTATCTCTTCGCTTGAGAGAAATTCGATAATTATATCTGTTTCATTATCGACATCCTGAGGACCAAGGTCAATGTCAGATTCAATAATGGCTGCAATCAGCATATCATCATCGAACTCGTATCCATAATATTCTATGGCAGTGGAGACCTCATCTTCTGATAACAACCTGGCATCCTGTCCGTTCAGTATCATCCTCAGACCGAAATAACCCACTGTGACAAGCCCAATGAACATGGCAGCCATGGCAAGTACCCTTCTGACAGGATAAACCCGTGAAATGGAGACGGTCGGTGTTTCAGACAGCTTTTCCTGTAACCTTGAAGGGAACTGGTCGAAATAATTGTCTGGAACACTGAAAGGGGTCTTCCTGGACATGCCAGGAATTTCTTCAGTTTTGTTTTCCTTTGCTTTCATTGCGTTTGTCTCTAAATGGTTAGACGAGAAGATGTATAAAAGGTTTAATCTTCTGTTATATACTTTTCAATTTTTTTTAGTGCATGGTGATAGGAGGCTTTCAGAGCTCCTACAGATGTCCCCAGTATGGCTGACATATTCTCATATTTCATTTCGTCAAAATATTTCATGTTAAAAACCAGCCGTTGTTTTTCTGGCAAACGGATGATGGCCTTTTGTAATTTCAACTGTAATTCATCACCATCGAAGTGAGGATCACTTACAAGGGTTCTTTCCAGTTGTGGCTGATAATCATCTATGGAATAGAAAAACCGGTTTCTTTCTTTTTTCAGGAAAGTCAGTGATTCATTTGTTGCGATGCGGTACAACCAGGTGAAAAGCGAAGCATCCTCCCTGAATTTTTCTAGTCCCTGGTATGCTTTGATAAAAGTGTTCTGCAATACATCATCCGCATCCTCATGGGAAATAACCATTTTCCTGATATGCCAGTACAGCCGCTCTTGGTATTTTCGAACGATCATGTTAAAGCCATCATTGCGATTCTCCCGGAATCGCTGTATTAGTTCCTTGTCATGCTGGTCGGCCAATGATAACAAATTTGAGAGTCTCGGGATTTTCCCGCCACCATTATTTGATAAAGATAATCACAGAAGGTTTAATCCGGCAAAAATTATTTGTAGAGTTCCACGGCAGATGAGCTGCCGGCCCTGACAGTGAAGGTTTTGGAAATGGTACTGAAGGTATTCTTTGAGTTCCGGGACCTGAATACAACTGTATAGGATCCGGGCTGGATGGTGTGGGACTGGTTCTTTTTATTGGGGTTGAGGTTATGGACCCTGATCAATTTACCGTTTCGTTCCTCATATAAAGATCCGAACCCGGGATTGAGAGATAGAAAAGTTACGATGCCCGGAACCGGGATCTCGATAGTAGTGGTATGGCTCTGGCTGATCACGATATCATTCAGCATGATTTTAGGAACAGTGGGGATCTCAATATCATATCGTCCTACGAGGTATTTACTCTTTTCATCGATTTTCTGGAAATGCAGGGTCTCCGCTTTTCCATGCTGCCGGACAATGAACTGCATATCCCGGTAATGAGTACGGCCTTTTATGATAGCCTGAAGGTAGCCCTGGGGTGCATCTGTGGCGATGATGGTATGTTTGCCGGCGGTGACAGAGACATTATCAATAATGATGGGAGGGATGGTATGGATCTCCACCCGATAGGTGACCAGGGGGTCAAGGTAGAGGGTATCCGGATTCCCTTTATGATTGAGGGTGTGTACGAAGTTTTGCATGACTTTCCCTGAAAAAACATCATAGAAGGTCATATTGACATCTGTCTCGGTCGGCCGGTGGTCCTGGTCCAGCAGATTGACCTGGGCAGATGTTGTATTCAGTGCCTGGGTGATCACCACCCTTAACACATTCTCGAAATTTTCCTCTTTTGCTGCATTAAAGAAATACCCCACGCAATCATAAGTCTTTTTAAATTCCGGATCAATCCCGATACCGATGATAAATGGCTTCAGGGTAATCCCCTTACTTTGAAGTTTGAGTGATACAGCACAGGGATCACCACCACATTCTTCAATTCCATCAGTGATCAGGATGACAATGTTGCGGCAATCTGCGCATGGGGGGAAATCTTCGGCACACTGATCAAGAGAATAAGCAATGGGAGTGTTGCCCAGGGGTTTTACAAAACGTAGCTTTTGCCTGATCTTATGGGCATTGTTGACGTCAAAGGTTACTTCCAGCTTGGTATCTTTGCAATCCTGCAGTACCACGGGACTCTGGTGTCCGTATACCCGGAGTCCCATCTGTACATTGGGCAGGGTTTCCAGGCTGTCCACCACATGAATAAGGAAATTCCTGGCGATATTGATCTTCATATCACTTTCCCAGTAACCAGACATGCTCTGGGAGCCATCAAATACAAAAAGGATCCTGGTGTTGACGAATCCACCTTCCACCACCTCTTCTTCCTGGCCTGCCAGATACATGGAAGGCAGCAAGGAGAACAAAAATATGATGGCGAGGTTTTGTACTCTCCTGGCCAAAGCTTTTTTATTCGGGAATCTGTGTAACACCATGGCTTATCCCTGCTGTTTACAGCAGGGTTGATCAATACTTATACTGAATTATTTATAAATAGTTGCCTTGCCTGTAAATAACGATAAAAAAACCCCGAAATTATTCGGGGTTTTGAATATGATCGTGTTTAATCCTGGTCTATTTGTATTCGTCGAGGTAGGCCAGGGCTTCATTGAATACATTTTCTGGAGTGAAGCCGAATTTTTCATCTAATACCTTGTAAGGTGCAGAGTATCCAAAGCTTACCATCCCCAGGCTTTTGCCCTTAGGTCCGACCAGTCCCGCCAGGGTCACCGGCAATCCTGCCGTTAGTCCCATGACAGGTATATCAGCAGGGATCACTTCCTGCTGGTAAGCAAGGTCCTGTTCCCTGAACAGGCCTTCGGATATGGCTGAAACTACCTGGACATTCAGGTTCTTTTCCTGACTTAACTTTCCGGCCCCTTCCAGCAGGGTAGAAACCTCTGAGCCATTGCCAATCAGGATCAGGTCCGGTTTGCCGGCTGAATATTGCACGATATAGGCCCCTTTTTCCGCCTGCAGGGCATCGGTATAACGGTCGGAGCCTTGAATGGCTGGTATGTCCATTATGTTTTGCCTCGACAGGATAAGCGCCGTGGGCGTGTCCGTATTTTCCATGGCCATTTTCCAGGCTACGGTGGTTTCAACAGCATCTGCAGGCCTCAATACGAGGCAACTTCTTTTGCCGGAGTGGTTGCGTAACTGTTCCATCAACCTGATCTGTGCTTCCTGTTCCACCGGTTGGTGAGTAGGCCCGTCCTCACCTACCCTGAATGCATCGTGGGTCCATACATACTTAACGGGTAATTTCATCAATGCTGCCAGCCTCACTGCAGGTTTCATGTAATCCGAAAAGACGAAGAAAGTAGCACAAACCGGAATGACTCCTCCATGGAGTGCCATGCCGTTGGCGATGGCCGCCATAGTCAGCTCCGAAACACCCACCTGCAGGAAGGCTCCACTGAAATCCTGATGGCTGAAAGCTTTGGAATTCTTAAGAAAACCATCTGTCTTATCCGAGTTGGAAAGGTCAGCTGATGCAACAATCATATTTTCCACATTATTGGCAAAATAGGCTAGTACTGTGCCTGAAGCACCCCTTGAAGCAGTGTTTTCTTTCTGGACTATTGTTGAGAAATCAATAGCTGGGACCTCATCCGATAAGAAACTGACCAGTTTTTTGGCCAGCGCCGGATTTTCCTTTTCCCAGGCAGCCTGAGTGGCTTTGTTTTGTTTTACGTAAGCAGTCTTTTCTTTCAACACATTTTTAAAGTGTTCCTCCACCTCCGGAAAAATCCGGAAGGCATTCCCGGGATTCCCGCCCATGTTCTCAATGGATTTATCCAGGGAAGCACCGGCGCTTCCGAGGGGCATGCCATGCGTAGATACCTGTCCCTCGAAATTATCACCGCTTTCGGTAACGGCTCCCTTGCCCATGATGGTTTTGCCAATGATCAGGAATGGTTTTTCCTTCTCATCCCTGGCTTCGGACAAGACCTGGTAAATCTGTTCGACATCATTACCTTCAATGGTTTTTACCCTCCAGCCCCAGGATTCATATTTTTTTGCTGTATCTTCCGCGGTAACGGCGGCTGTTTTGGTCGATAGTTGGATGTCATTGGAATCATAGAACATGACCAGGTTATGGAGTCCCAGGTATCCTGCCAGCCTGCCTGCACCCTGCGAGATCTCTTCCTGTATACCACCGTCAGATATAAATGTATATATATCATGCGCCATCCATTCTCCGAAGCGCTGGCAAAGGAATCTTTCGGTTATGGCAGCGCCTATGGCTATGACATGTCCCTGTCCTAGGGGGCCAGAAGTGTTTTCGACACCCCTCTTTATATCAAGTTCAGGATGGCCGGGAGTGGGACTCCCCCATTGTCTGAATTGCTGCAGGTCATCCATGCTGTAGGCATTGACCAGTGACAGTACTGAGTATAGCATGGGGGACATGTGGCCCGGATCAAGGAAGAACCTGTCACGGTTTGGCCAGGTCATGTCCTCCGGATCAAATCTCAGGAATTCGGAAAATAGTACACTTATAAAATCAGCTCCCCCCATGGCTCCACCGGGATGGCCCGAATTGGCTTTTTCCACCATGGCAGCTGAAAGGATTCGGATATTATCCGCAGTTTTTGATAAAATCTGTTTGTTCATATTTGTGTTAAGTTATTGGGTTCTGAAAACAAGCCATAAATTTAGGATTTTTATTGTAAGCACATTTGTATCTTTACAGAAAAATATGGCATTGAACTGCGGCATCATAGGCATCACCAATACTGGGAAAACCACACTCTTTAATTGCATCTCAAATACCCGTGCTGAATCTTCAAGTTTTGCTTTCAGTTCGAATAAATCAAATCTTGGGATCGTCAACGTGCCTGATCCCAGGCTGGAGAAGCTGTCTGCCATCGTCCAACCACAGAAGACTACGCAGGCTACGGTGGAGATTGTGGATATTCCCGGACTTACTAAGGGCTCCAGCCACGGGGAAGGGATAGGGAACCAGTTCCTGGGAGATATCCGCAATACAGATGCATTGATCCATGTATTAAGGTGTTTCGATGATGATCAGCTACCGCATATAGATGGTACAGTTGATCCTGTCAGAGATATGGAGACGGTTGACCTGGAATTGCAGGTCAAGGATCTGGAGTCAGTGGAGAAAAGAATGGAAAAGCTTGAAAAAACAGCCAAAGCAGGAGAGAAGGATGCCAGAAAAGGTTTGGAAGTTTTGCGGGCTGTTAAAGAGCATCTGGAATCCTTTCAATCAGTGAGAACAGCCAACATTGATCCAGGGGATAAAAAATACATCCATGATCTGTTCCTGTTAACTGCCAAGCCGGTAATGTTTGTCTGTAATGTTGACGAGGCCTCTGCAATATCCGGCAATGCTTATGTAGACAGGGTTCGTGAGGCGCTCAAAGGACAGGAGAATGAGATACTTGTGATTGCAGCGGGACTTGAATCGGATATTGCTGAACTGGAGGATCAGGATGACCGACTGGCTTTTCTGCAGGATGCTGGACTTACGGAGCCGGGTGTGAACAGGTTGGTCCGTTCTGCATATAGCATGCTCAACCTGATCTCTTTTTTTACTGCAGGACCGAAAGAAGTGCGGGCATGGACTACCCGGCGAGGGTCTACTGCCCCGCAGGCAGCCGGTGCTATCCATTCGGATCTTGAAAGAGGTTTCATCAGGGCGGAGGTGATAAAGTACCAGGATTACCTTGATCTGGGCTCGGAAAGTGCCTGCCGTGACGCGGGTAAACTGGCGGTTGAAGGAAAACAGTATATCGTGATTGACGGAGATGTAATATATGTCCGTTTTAATGTTTAAAAGGACCAGGAAAAATATCATTCTGGGTGGCACATTTTTCCTGTTGTTTCCCATATGCAGTTCCGTGCTTCTGGCCCAGGAGAAGGCTGGCCAGGATATGGAATTGGCCTATGAGATTCTGGAAGAGAGGGGGGAGATCGTCCTGGCAATTTACCCTGAAAGCCAATTCGGACTGGATGAACTTTTCAGGTGGATATCCTTGGACAGGAAGTTGGAAGATGGCTACAGGATATACGCCAATTCCTTCGGCTTCGCTAAGATATTAAGTCACGGCATCCCATTCAGGATCATTGATGTAAGGAAGGAGTTCCCGCGCAGGAAGAGTGAGGGGGTGTTTCCCGGGGACTGGGATAGCTACCCGGGGCATAGTGACTATGTCAATATGATGCTTGGTTTTCAGACTGATTATCCTGACCTGTGCAGGTTGCATACCCTTGGTGAGAGTGTTGCAGGAAGAGAGATCCTGGCCATTAAAATTACCCGCCGGCCAGATGACAAGGAACCCGAACCAGTCTGCTATTATTCCTCCACCATGCATGGAGACGAGACTACCGGTTATATGCTTTTGTTAAGATTGGCTGATCATTTGCTGGCTAATTATGGCAAAGACTCCCTGGTAACCCGTCTGGTTGATAATGTTGAGATATGGATCAACCCCCTGGCCAATCCCGATGCAACTTACTGGAACGGTGATGAAGAAATCAGCATGCCTAGACGCTTTAACCTGAATGATGCGGATCTTAACCGGAATTTCCCTGGCATCGACGGTACTGAACATCCTGATGATATGGAATACCAGCCGGAAAACATGGCACAGATGCTATTCATGGACAGTATTCGCCCGGTGATTTCAGCCAATCTCCATGGTGGGATGGAGGTAATAAATTATCCATGGGATGCTTTTAATCATTATCATGCGGATGATGTATGGTTCCAATGGGCAGGCCATAAATATGTCGATTCCGCCCAGCAGAGAGCCTATCCGGTCCAGTATATGTCGGGCTTTGACGATGGCATTATCGTTGGCTGGGAATGGTATTCTATCAAAGGAGGCAGGATGGATTACGTTACCTATTTTCTACATGGCAGGGAAGTGACACTGGAGGTTAGTAATCAAAAATTTCCCCTGGGGGACGAACTGCCTTATTTCTGGTATTATAACTACCCTTCTTTGCTGCAGTTCATGGAAAACAGCCTGTTCGGCATACAGGGAATGGTAAGTGATAGGATAAATGGAGAACCAGTTGAGGCGGTTGTCCTGTTACAGGATCATGAGAAGGACAGATCATATGCTATCAGTAATAGGGCTACAGGTTATTTTGCCAGGCTGGTTGAGCCTGGTACCTGGAACCTGGAAGCATGGGCTCCCGGCTATGATACCATAGAAGTCAGGAATGTGACAGTCGAAAATGACAAGGCTACCCAGGTTAAGATACAGCTGGTCCAAACGGCAACAGGCTTACCCGGCCTGGAATGGCTGGATATTTCTCCTAATCCGTTTATTGACCATTCAGTGATATCCTATGCAGCAGTTAAGCCAGGCAGGTACTTTCTCAGGCTGTATGACCTTAATGGAAAATTGGTTTTCAATGAAAGGCGAATGCATGAGACAGCAGGTTTATTCAGCTATCAGCTGGCGGCCAATGAGCTTGATCAGGGGATATATATTCTCCAGTTCATTTCACCAGGAGCTGCAATTACCAGGAAGATCTATAAAATCCGATAGAAATAAAAACGTACCTTTGCGCGTTATTATGCAGATTGTTGACCTTATTTTTCGCCTTTTTATTATATGAAAAATCTCCTTTTTGTTATCATAGTTAATTCCCTGGTTCTTTTTCCATCCACGGTCTTCTCCCAAACTCCAAACAACATCCCATCTGAAAAACCAAAGCTGATAGTTAGCCTGGTGGTAGATCAGATGAGATACGATTATATCCACCGCTACTGGGATAAATTCGGTGATGAAGGGATAAAGAGACTGGTAATGTCTGGCACTTTCTGCAAAAATGCAGCTTATGATTACCTGATCAATGAAACAGCTGTGGGACATGCCACCATTGCAACAGGGGCCTTACCCTCGAATCATGGAATCATTTCCAATAACTGGTATAACATTCTCCAGAAAGAAGTGATATACTGTGTAGCTGATGAAAAAACAAGAACCGTTGGGGGCAATTTTGAATCTGGACAGTTCTCTCCGAAACAGATGCTGGCATCAACCATAGGGGATGAGATCCGTCTCTCTTCGAATTTCAAGTCAAAAGTAATTGGGCTTGCGCTGGACAATAGTGCTGCCATTTTATCAGCTGGACATTCGGCCAATTATGCATTCTGGTATGATAACCTGAGCGGCCATTGGATAAGCAGTAGTTATTACATGGATTCATTGCCTGGATGGGTACGGCTGTTCAATGAAAAAAACCTGGCTGAATCATATCTTGACCGCATCTGGGAACCCCTGCTGCCATTATCTGAATATACGGAAAGCACCTCCGATACCAGTGAATTTGAAACCGGAATAGAGGGTAGGACTGTTTTTCCCTATGACCTTGAAAAGATTAGTCAACCGAAACGGAAAGAGCGGAATTACAGGATCCTGAAATATACTCCGTATGGAAATGTTTTGACGCGGGACTTTGCAACGGCGGTAGTAATCAACGAAGAACTCGGGAAAGACGATCATACTGATTATCTAGCCATTGGATTTTCTGCCAATGAATACATTGGAAAATTCTTTGGCTCAAATTCAGTTGAAATGCAGGATGCTATGCTGCGGCTGGACCAGGAGCTCGCACACTTCATGAACTTTATCGACCAGCAGGTGGGTGAACAAAACACATTGTTTATCCTGACTTCTGATCATGGATTGGCCTACCAGCCAGCCTACCTGACCAGTCATAAGATACCCTCCGGTGATTTTAACCCGCACAGTTCCCTGTCATTGCTGGGCAGTTACCTGAATGCCATTTATGGCCGCGGGGATTGGGTGAAGTATTACTATGGGCAGCAGATCTACCTGAACCACGAATTGATCGAAACTTCAGGAATTACTTATCAGGAGATACAGGATAGGACGGTACAGTTTCTGATACAGTTTGCTGGCGTATCCAATGCAGTTAGCTCATATACCCTGCAGACATCCAACTTCTCTGAAGGGATCTTTCATAAAATGCAGAACGGCTATCACCAGAAAAGGTCAGGGGATGTGATTATTAATCTGGCTCCCGGATGGTTGGAGACAGATGATGGGAATTCTTATCACTCTTCATACCTGGGTGATAATCATGTGCCATTAATCTTTTACGGCTGGAAGATTAAAAGATCATCCCTGACACGCCCTGTAAAAATGATTGATATTGCACCCACGATTTCCTATTTCCTCGACATTTCCCGTCCGAATGTTTCCACAGGGGATATCATCCTGGAACTGGTGCAATAATTTCCGATTTCTCCTTATTTCCTCAGGTCCTTTACAAATTCCAGAAGGGCCTTGAATTCCTCTGTACTTTCTTCTACAACAGATCCGACAACAATGATGTCAGCCCCGGCATCATAAATTTGTCTTACCTGTTCCGGGGTATGAATACCTCCGCCTACGATCAATGGTATTCCGGCATTTTTTTTCACCTCTCTGATCATGCTTGAATTAACAGGTTTGAGGGCACCACTGCCGGCTTCCAGGTAAAGCATTTTATGTCCCAGCATTTCTCCGGCCATGGCGGTGGCTACTGTCAGGTCAATTTTATCTGCAGGTATGGGTTTGGTATTACTGACATATTCAACGGCTGTTGTACGTCCGTTTTCAATAAGTATATATCCGGTAGGGATAATCTCGAGATTTAATTTTTTTAGCACGGGTGCTGCATTGACATGATGGCCTATGAGGAATTCCGGATTCCGGCCGGATATAAGGCTTAAGAACAGGATACCATCTGCATGGGGACTTATCTGAAGGACGTTCCCGGGAAAGAGCAGGATGGGCAGGTTTGTCTTCCCCTTTAAGGCAAGTACTGTTTCATCAACGGAACCTGAAACAAGGCTGCCGCCCACCAGGATGAAATCAACTATCCTGTCACTTACCAGTCCGGCCAAGGCATGCAATGATTCTTCATTATGCTTTTCCGGATCAACCAGGATGGCAAACAGTTTACTTGTCTTCAGCTTGGATAGGATATCCGCGTAGATCATTTTTGGTTATTTATAGCACCATACTGTGATATAATCATCCATCCGTAAATAATATAACTGGTAGGATTCAACGCCATTAATGTTGTCTACCGTTCCGGTGATTTCACCTTTATCAGCCGGAATAAACGGATCAATCCTCAGATTCTTCTTAAAATTAATGTATTGCTTATCACAAATTTTATACAACGCTTCTTTGGCACACCAGTGAATGTACAGATGATATTTGACAAGATTCGGCTCCGTGCTGATAACTTCCTCTTCATGGATGAACCGGTCGGCTATCCTGGATATCCTGTGGGACATATATTCTGTATCGATCCCCACGCGTTTATACCGGCCAATTAATATGGAAGTGAACTTATTTGAGTGGGAAATACTAATGTTATAGGAATTGTCAAGCAGGAAGGGTTTTCTGGCTTCGTTGTAAATGATGCGGGAGTTTGTGCCGGTCATCTCATTGCAGAGTGTCCTCACACTCATCCACTCCAGTTTGCGGTTAAGGCTTTTGAAGCTCTCCAGTCTCTTAACTTCCTCAGATTCCAGGGTCAGTCTCGAACGCAGGTCGTCATAATCTTCAGTTATCTCCCAGACTCCCAGCCTGCATCCTTCGGACAAATCTCTTTTCATGATAACTCCCATACGGCCAAAATAATTATTTCCAGGCAAATGATTCCACCAGATGGATAATATCTTCCCTGAAAAATGAAATCACCGGGGCAAGTGAGTCCTTGTCCGGTTCTACATTAAAATAGAGTGAGCCGCGCAGAAAATGTGCATTGCTGTCTGTAAGGTAAAACTGTATACTGGAGGCCGCGTTTCCTTTGATATCATATAAAATGCCGTGGACCTCCAGCTCTGGGTTGGTGTATACCGTTTCATTAATTGCATCTGCCTTGATAGTATGCTTATAAGTTAAATCGCGGCTGTCTTCAATAAAATCATTAAGGTTCTGGTTCACCTCCTTGTAGCTGATATGAATGGTTCCATTAAAATCTGGGAATTCAATATTGATCCAGCAAGGTTCAGTCAAATAATCAGTATCGGGCACAATCTTTCCATAGGATGGATATTCAAAAGTATATGGGCAGATTGAATCAAACAATACATATTCCCTGGCTGGAAAATCAACCCGTAAGAAGCCCTTGGGCTTTGGCGTAAAGGATGGCTGGCAGCCAAAAAAAAGAAGCAGGATCCATACAGGGATCTTATGATATTGTGGTGTCCTCATTTTGTTTCCTCATTCTCCGGCCAGATCATCAGCCTGATTTTTTTGATCCGTCTTTTATCTACTGCTTCAATGGTGAATTCGAAATTCCTGAATGATGTTTTTTCACCCCGGTCGGGGAAATCTCCCTTTAATTCCAGTATGAGTCCGGCCAGGGTATCAGCATCCCCCCTTACAGGTTCAAAAATATCATCCTCCGTCTCCAGGACCTTGCAGAGGTCATTCAGCATGATCTTACCATCAAACAGGTATTCATAATCTGATAGTTTCTCAAAATACACTTCATCTTCATCTGATTCATCAGTGATTTCCCCGAAAATCTCTTCAATGATGTCTTCCAGTGTGATGATCCCGCTGGTCCCCCCATATTCATCCACCACAATGGCCATGTGTATTTTTTTTGTCTGAAACTCATTTAACAGGTCATCAATCTTTTTATTCTCAGGGACATAATAAAGAGGTCTGATAAGTGACTGCCACTTGAAGTTTTTGCTTTTCTGAATATGGGGGAGCAGGTCCTTTATATAAAGTATACCTTTTACGTTATCAAAGGTCTTATCATAGATTGGGATCCTGGAATAGCCTGAATCTATGGCGATACTGATCAGTTCATCCAGGTTGGTTTTGATGTCTGCTGAAACAACATCTATTCTGGCTTTCATGATCTCCCTCACATCAATATTCCCGAATTTGATGATCCCCTCGAGTATATTCTTATCTTCCGAAATATTCTCTGTTGTGAGTTCCAGTGCTTCTGATAGATCATCCATCGAAATGTTCTGTTTCTTTCTTGCCAGTCTTCTGTTCACCATTGATGTGGAATAGATCAGCAGGGAAGAGATGGGGTAAAAAAGTTTGCCGGAAAATTTCAGCGGAAAAGCCATAAACTGTGCAAACTTGGAGGAATAAAGGTTGGCGTATAATTTTGGAAGGATCTCTCCGAACAGCAGGAGGATGAAGGTCACAACCACAACCTGTACCAGGAACTGCAGGGTTTTGGATGAGCCAAAATCGATCAGCTTGTTCATGACAAAGGAGGAAAGGATCACAATTCCTACATTGATAAAGTTATTGGTGATCAGGATGGTCCCCAGCAATCTTTCCGGTTTTCTGAGCAGCTCCAGCACTGCTCTGGAATTTCGGCTGCTTCTGTTTTCAAGATCTTGTATGTCAGTGGGTGAAAGTGAAAAATAGGCTACCTCTGAACCGGAAATAAGGGCTGAACCGACAAGCAGGATCAATACAATGAGAATTGCCAGTATACTGCCAGGTTCAGCCTGATTGAACGTTACACCGATCAAAGCCAGTGGAGATGAAACAAATAAACCCGGATTCAAAACGCAACAGTTGATTTATAAAGACTTAGAAGGGTAGATCGTCTGATTCATTAGGCCCGGGACTAACATCATTGAAGTTACTGCCAGCATTGGTTTCCTTAGGCTGGCTAGGTGTTTGTGTGGCTGATGGGGTACCCTGATCTTCCTGGATTCCAGTTTCATCTGACTTTCTGCCGAGCATTTGCATATTGTCACCCACGACTTCAGTAGTATAACGTTTATTCCCGTCCCGGTCATCCCATGACCTGGTACGGATCCTTCCCTCAATATATAGCTGGGATCCTTTTTTGACATATTTTTCTGCAATTTCTGCGAGACCTCTCCATAGCACAATATTGTGCCACTCGGTATTTGTGACCTTCTCCCCATCCCGGTTCCGGTAGGTTTCACTGGTAGCCAGGGAGAATGAACATACCGCAGTGCCTCCTTCAAGATAACGCGTTTCGGGATCTTTACCGACATTCCCAACGAGTATAACCTTATTAACTGACATATCTCATATATTTGATATATTAGGGGCATAAAGTTACGAAATTAATCAATGAGTATCTCCAGGTAATTCTCGATTAGTTTGGGCACTGGATATTTGCCAATTTCGGAGAGTGAAACTTCCAGAAATGATGATTTGATGGCCTGATCACCAGGGAAATAATCCAGGTGATAGAATTTCGCATGAATCACCTGGTGGGTCAGAATATGCCTTATATTTCTGGATACCCTGAGGGGTTTATTCCACCTGTGCATAAATATTTCTTTCCAGTATGGGGATTCCATCAAGCTTCCGGGGGACATGGAACGGGGTGTTTCGATCAAGGGGAATTCATACAGATGCTGCCAGATGTCCTTACCGGTTCTTTGCCTGATCAGGATCTTGTCCCCCGAGTGCATTATTAAATAGTGAAAATACCTGTGTTTCTGTTTTATTTTTTGGCTCCTGACCGGTAGTTCCTTCACCTGGTTTTTACCGTAAGCCGCACAGTGTTTCTGCAGGGGACATGTAAGGCAGGATGGATTGGCCGGTGTACAGACCAGTGCCCCGAATTCCATGATGGCCTGGTTATGGGTACCCGGCCTGGTCCGGTCGAGCAGGGCATCAGCCTGCCGGCAGATCCCGCATTTTTCCCCGGCCATTCCAGGTGGCTCAAACAGGCCAAAGAGTCGGGCGATGACCCTGTGAACATTGCCGTCGATAACTGCCCTTGGCTCATTGAATGCAATGGAAGCAATCGCTGCAGCTGTATATGGACCTATCCCTTTTAATTTTAGTATCTCCCCATAGGATGTAGGGAATACCCCATCGAAATCCATGATTATCTGCCTGGCAGCAGTATGCATATTCCTTGCCCTGGAATAATAACCCAAACCCTGCCATACCTTTAGTACTTCCTCGATTTTCGTTTCGGCCAGGCTTGGTAGGTCAGGGAAATGGCTCATGAAATTTTGGTAATAATTTATGCCCTGGACCACCCTGGTTTGCTGCAGGATGATCTCGGATACCCAGATCGCATAGGGATCCTCTGTCTTCCTCCAGGGAAGGTCTCTTTTATGATCATCGTACCACCGGGCTAGAATATCACTGATTTTCATGCCTGAAATCCTCAAACAGTCTAAATAATAGACAAATAAAGAAAATTACCTGAATTGATTTCATAAATCAAATGAAAACATATATATTTGCAATTCAAAATTGAAAATATTATTGTAATTAATTGATAATTAAAGATTTTAAAAATGACTAAAGCTGATATCGTAAACGAAGTTTCAAAGAATACGGGTATTGAAAAGGTAACCGTGCAGAAAACTGTTGAAGCCTTCATGGAAACAGTAAAAGACTCATTGGTAAAGGACAAAAATGTTTATCTCAGGGGTTTTGGTAGCTTCATAGTAAAGAAAAGAGCAAAGAAAACTGCAAGGAACATCTCAAAGAACACAACCATCATTATTCCGGAACATTTCATACCTTCTTTTAAGCCCGCTAAGTCATTTGTAAACAAGGTTAAGAACAACGTTAAGCGATAAGACAATTATGCCGAGCGGAAAAAAGAGAAAAAGACATAAGATGGCCACTCACAAACGCAAGAAGCGTTTGAGAAAGAACAGGCATAAGAAGAGGAAATAGCCTTTTGATTCTTACCACAAAATCTTTAATGGATTTATAATTATAGTAAACCTAAAGATCTGTCACAGGTCTTTAGGTTTATGCTATATATTCATAAGCAACCGTTGAAGATTACTAATGCAATGCACACTTGAGTAAGGAAGTCGTTAGAGAACTGATTATTGATGCAGCCTCCCAGGAGATTTCAATTGCTTTACTGGAAAACAGGGAGTTAGTCGAGTTAAACAAGCAAAAAAGCAACCTTGAATTTTCAGTCGGGGATATTTACCTGGGTAAGGTAAAAAAAGTTATGCCCGGATTGAATGCTGCCTTTGTTGATATTGGACATGAGAAAGATGCGTTTTTGCATTACCAGGATCTCGGACCCCAATTCAGTTCCCTCACCAGGTATCTGAAACTGGTTTTTGATAAGAGGGGGAAACAGCCAGGTTTTCAGAAGTTTAAGCGAATTCCGGATATCAACAAGGACGGAAAGATCTCGGATGTTTTGGAATCAGGGCAAAAGGTATTGGTACAGATTGTCAAAGAGCCCATCTCAACCAAAGGACCGAGACTTAGCTCCGAAATATCTATCCCAGGCCGGAATGTAGTGCTGATACCATTTTCAGAGAAAGTATCCATTTCTTCGAAAATTGAATCCCAGGAAGAGAAGAACCGGCTCAAACGCTTACTCCTGAGTATCAAGCCTAGAAATTATGGCCTTATTGTCCGGACTGTTGCCCAGGATAAAAAGGTGGCGACTTTTGATGCTGAGCTCAGGGGACTGGTTAAAAAATTCGAATCAGCTTTCCCTAAACTATATGATGCAAAACCACCCAAGCTGATTGTCAGTGAACTGAACAGAACAACCGCATTGTTGCGTGATGTACTGAATGTTTCATTCAACAGCATTGTGGTCAATGAGGGTACACTCTTTCATGAGATCAAGGATTACATCAGTACCATTGCACCGGAGAAAGCCAAAATAGTCAAGCTATTTCATGGCAAAACTACCATATTCGAACATTTTGGAATAGACAAAAAGATCAAGGCACTCTTTGGAACTACGGTTTCCTTCAAAAACGGAGCTTACCTGATCATAGAACATACAGAAGCCCTGCATGTGATAGATGTTAATTCCGGTAACCGTTCAAGGACAGTGAGTGACCAGGCCACCAATGCCTTGGAAACCAACCTGGCTGCTGCTGATGAGATTGCCAGGCAGCTCCGGCTGAGAGATATGGGAGGGATCATTGTAGTCGATTTTATCGATATGAATTCCCAGGAGCACAGACAGATGCTCTACAACCGCATGAAGGAGGAAATGTCGAAGGATCCTACCAAGCACAATATACTGACACTTAGCAAGTTTGGTTTGTTGCAGATCACCCGTCAGCGGGTCAGGCCGGAAATGAACATCGATGTCTCAGAAAAGTGCCCTACCTGCAGGGGAAGCGGGGAAATTGGTCCAAGTCTTGTATTCCTGGATGAGCTGAGAAACCAGATCAAGGACAGGCTTATGGAATACAAGTTAAAGAAGCTTGATCTGCACGTTCATCCCTTTGTTGAGGCATATCTTAACAAGGGATGGAATTCTGTTCGGAAACAATGGTCAAAAGATCTGAATTGTAAAATAACTGTTAAAGGCCTGACTTCATTCCAATTACTTCAATACAGCCTGTTCACCGAACAGGGCGAGGAGATCCCGAATTAGAGAATAGGTATATCACCTTGCCTTTAACCTATTATTAACAGCCGACCTGGATCCTTGATATTTTCATTGACTATCTTTGTATAATAATAATTTTCTATCATTATGAAATCTAGCATTTTCAGGTACTTGGTAGTCCTTTTTTTCCTGGCAGCCTCAACCTCAGCTTTTACACAGATCCTGGACCCGGTATCATGGAGCTTCTCACAAGAAAAAACCAGTGAGAATGAATACGACCTGATATTCACTTCAGACATTGAAAACAAATGGCATCTTTATTCACAGAACTTGCCTGAAGGAGGTCCTATTCCCACTTCATTCAAATTTGAGGATTCGGAGTATTATGAAAGGATTGGCATGGTTGAGGAGATTACCAAACCCGAGGTAAAATTTGACCCTAGTTTTAATATGGACCTGACCATGTTCAGCCATGAAGCCATTTTCAAGCAGAAGATCAAAGTTATTTCCCAGGAAGGATTTACGATTAGCGGCAGCCTTGAATACATGTGTTGTGATGATGAGCGATGCCTGCCCCCAACCGAAGAAGAATTCCAGTTTTTAATTCCTGCCGCAGCGTCCGGAAATGAAGATGCCACCGCGGAATCCCGGGAAGGGGGAGGGATCCAGCAATCAGAGAGCCAGCTTAAGCTGGGCACTGTCACGTCAGAGGATGAGGGACCCATGACCGTGAGTGCTAAACCTGTTGAATCAGAAAACGCTTCCCTTTGGATATTCTTTTTAATTGCCTTTGTGGCCGGACTGGCTGGCATACTCACTCCCTGTGTATTCCCTATGATCCCAATGACGGTCAGCTTCTTTATGCAGGGGAGTGAAAACCGGGGAAAAGCAATACTGAAGGGTTTGATCTTTGGGTTTTCCATCATTGCCATTTATACCGCTATCGGTGTGGTCGTGTCCATTTCCAGTGCTGGTGCAGAGCTGACAAACAGCCTGAGTACACATTGGATCCCCAACCTGATATTTTTCGTCCTGTTCATGATATTTGCGGCCAGCTTCCTGGGCATGTTTGAACTGGTACTGCCCAGTAAATGGGTCAATACTTCTGATAAACAGGTGGACAAAGGTGGATACCTGGGTGCCTTTTTCATGGCACTTACCCTGGTCCTGGTTTCTTTCTCCTGCACGGGACCAATTGTCGGGGCGCTTCTGGTGGAAGCTGCTGGTGGCTTAGCCCTGAAGCCCATACTCGGGATGTTCGGGTTTTCCCTGGCATTTGCCCTTCCTTTTACCCTCTTCGCCATTTTTCCATCCTGGCTGAAAGGCCTGCCCAAATCAGGAGGATGGCTGAATTCAATAAAGGTGGTACTGGGTTTTGTCGTGCTGGCATTCGGCATGAAGTTCCTGAGTACCATTGACCAGACCTATCACCTTGGATTGATGAGCAGGGAGGTTTACCTGGCGATCTGGATGGTGATATTTACTATGCTGGGCCTTTATTTCCTTGGCAAACTCAAGTTTGCCCATGACTCCGATATATCCCATGTGACCGTTCCACGGCTGGTGCTTGCCATCGCATCCTTTACTTTTGTGTTGTATATGCTACCTGGATTATTCGGGGCCAACCTTTCCAGTATATCTGCCCTGATCCCGCCAAAATCAAGCCAGCAATTTGACCTGACCAGGTCTGTTGGTCCGGGTGGAAACACGGGTAATGCCACAAGGACTGGAGAAGCGGATGAATTGTGCGGGATCCCGAGCCATGCAGATTTTCTCCACCTGCCACATGGCCTGAAGGGATATTTTGATTACGAGGAGGGAATGGCCTGTGCCCGTGAGAAGAACATGCCTGTGTTGCTTGATTTCAAAGGTCATGCCTGCAGTAATTGCAAGGAGATGGAAGGGAAGGTATGGTCTGATCCCGAGGTGTTGCAAAGACTGCAGAATGATTACATCATTATTGCGCTATATACAGATGACCGGACCAAGTTACCGGAGTCAGAATGGATCACCTCCGCTTTTGACGGCAAGGTGAAAAAGACCCTGGGGAAGAAGAACCTGGACCTGCAGATATCCCGCTACAGCACCAATACACAACCCTTTTATGTGCTGATCGATGCAGATGGCAATCCACTGGCAGAACCCAGGGGACATAACCTTGACATTCAGGCCTTCCGGGAATGGCTGGATCAAGGCGTGGCTAAATTCAATGCACCATAATACTACCTGTCAGTCCCAGAATACAGCAGGTTTGTTACCCATCACAACCTCAAAATCTTTTCCGGGTACATTAACATCTTGATGCCACATCGACATCAAAAAATTTCCAATATATTTACATAAAGGAAAAGATTGGGTCCGGATCAACGTTTGATGTGCTCACCAAGAATAACATGATTAATCATTAAAGAAAGGCAAAATGAAAATAGATTTTGACCTCGAAGTTTCATCAATGAGAGACAGGCTGGGACAATTCTGGCAATTGGCTGCTGATAAAGGTGGCCCTTCTGGACAGGGAGTATGATGCTTCCCAGGGATCTCCTGTGTTTACTGTTGAAGGTAAGTATACAACCCGGGGCTGGACAGAGTGGACCCAGGGATTTCAGTATGGCATACCCATCCTGGTATTTGATGCTATAGGAGATGTTAATATGCTGGACATTGGTAAAGCGAAAACCTTCAACAACATGTCCCATCATATCAGTCATTTTGGAGTGCATGATCATGGTTTTAACAACCTGAGTACCTATGGGAACCTACTCAGGAATGCGAATTTGGAACGTTTCGAGGCTTCTGACGGAGAAAAGGAATTTTATAAACTGGCCCTGAAAATGTCCGGAGCTGTCCAGGCAAAACGCTGGTCCCCAACCAAAGATGGTGGGTATATATACTCATTCAATGGTCCACATTCCCTTTTCATTGATACCATCCGTACCTGCCGGATCTTATTGGTGGCATATAAACTGGGTCACCGGATGCTCGATGAAAATGACCAGGAGATAAACCTGTTGGAAAGGGCCATAATCCATGCCCTGACCTCGTCAAAGTATGCCGTTTATTACGGGGAAGGCAGGGATGCTTATGATGTATGGGGACGGGTAGCACATGAGTCCATTTTCAATATGAATGATGGGAATTACCGTTGTCCAAATGCCCAGCAGGGTTTCTCGGGTTTCACTACCTGGACACGCGGTCTCGCTTGGGCCATGTTGGGTTTTCCGGAGTTCCTGGAATTTCTGGAGGAAATCAATCCAGACTACCCTGATCTGGAGAATGTCAAGAAAACCCTTCTGAGAACGGCCCGGGCTTCTTGTGACTTTTATATTGATAATTCCTCATCGGATGGCATTCCATACTGGGATACCGGAGCACCCGCTCTGCACAGGCTGGGGAATTACCAGGACTCACCTGCCGACCCGTATAATGATTTTGAACCCGTTGACAGTTCTGCTGCCGCCATAGGTGCCCAGGGACTGATCCGGCTGGGCAAGCTGCTGGAAAAATCAGATCCTGAATCTGCAGGAAAGTATTATCAGGCAGGCTTAACGACCCTGAATACCCTGTTGTCTGAGCCCTATCTTTCAAGGAATAAAAATCATCAGGGTATTTTATTGCATTCGGTTTACCACAGGCCCAATGGTTGGGACCATATTCCGGAAGGGAGCAAAGTGCCTAATGGAGAATCCAGTATGTGGGGAGATTATCATATGACAGAATTATGCCTGACCGCTCAAAAGATCCTTGAAGGAGATTATTATACATTTTATAAGGGTCTGCTATGAAATTAACAGAACCTAAAAACACGAAAAACATGAAAAAAAATCTTGGCTTAATACTCACTTATTCTAATCGTCGTGGCAACCTTTTCGATGGCTCACATCCTGTATGCAGTCAGGAACAAAGCAGACGGATGCCACCAGGCCCAACATCATCCTTATCATGTCGGATGATCATGCTTACCAGGCCATCAGTGCCTACAGCAATCACCTTATGGAAACCCCGAATATTGACCGGATTGCCAGTGAGGGAATGCTCTTCAGCAATGCCTGTGTTACCAATTCCATCTGTGCCCCTTCCAGGGCGGTGATATTTACCGGGAAACACAGCCACCTCAACGGCAAGATAGACAACCGTTTCCCCTTCGATACCACTCAGATTACCTTTCCGCAATTGCTGCAGCAGGGAGGTTACCAGACGGCCATGTTCGGCAAACTTCATTTTGGGAATAATCCCAAGGGCTTTGACCAATTCAAGATATTGCCCGGACAGGGCAACTATTACAATCCCGATTTCATCACAAAAGATGAGGGGGAGATCCGGGTGGAAGGTTATACAACCGATATTATTACGGATTTTACGCTTGAGTGGCTTGAATGAAGAGCGGGATACGGAGAAACCTTTCTTCCTGGCTTACTGGCACAAAGCACCCCACAGGGAATGGCTCCCTCCGGAAAGGCATTACAAGGAATATATGAAAAAGACCTTTCCTGAGCCTGAGACCCTGTTTGATGATTATGAGGGCCGTGGTTCGGCTGCCAAGGAGGCAGAAATGAACCTGCTGACCCATATGAACTGGGCCGGTGATTCAAAAATCTATCCGGAAGTGATGGATGAACTGGGCATTCCGGAAACCTCCAATTGGGACAAACGGGCATTCGAGAGTAACACTGGCCGGATGACTCCGGAACAGAGGGCTGCATGGGATGCAGTTTATGGTCCCATGAATGAGGACTTTAAAAAGCGCTACCCTACCATGACAGAGAAGGAAAAGATGCAGTGGCGCTACCAGCGGTATATGCAGGATTACCTGGGCAGTATTGCTGCAGTGGATGATGGTGTCGGGCGGGTGCTGGATTACCTGGATGAGAATGGCCTGGCAGAAAATACACTGGTGGTCTATACCTCTGACCAGGGATTTTACCTGGGGGAACATGGATGGTTCGACAAGAGGTTCATTTATGAGGAATCCTTCAAAACACCCCTGCTTGCCAGGTGGCCCGGTGTCATTGAGCCGGGGTCAAGCAGTGACCAGATGGTCCAGAACCTGGATTTTGCACAGACCATCCTGGATGCAGCAGGTCTTTCTCTCCCCGCAGATATGCAGGGGGAAAGCCTGCTCCCGCTATTCAGGGGTGAAGATGAGTCATGGGACCGGGATGCGGTGTATTATCATTATTATGAGTATCCAGCTGTACATATGGTAAAACGCCATTATGGCATCGTTACCCGGGAATTTAAACTGGCCCATTTCTATTATGATGTGGACGAGTGGGAACTGTATGACCGCCTAAAGGATCCGCTGGAAATGATGAATGTTTATGATGACCCGGCCTATGCAGACATGGTAGACGAACTGAAGACGAAACTGGCCGAGCTGCGGGTCAAATACAAGGATTCGGAGGAACTGGATCAGCAATTTATCGAGCTATACCAGGAAAATTAACCATCTAATCCCTAACATTATGAGCAACAGAAGAGATCTTCTCAAAACGTTGGCTTTGCTGCCACTTGCTGCCTGTACGGCTTCGGTGGACAAGTCCGGAGTGGGCGGGCGGAAAGGAAACGGCTAAAGCACCCATAGGCTGGAACCCGCCGGACAAAGAATTGAACCTGCAAAAGGTAAAAATCAAAAAAGTAAGGGCGATCACTACAGCCCCCCGGGGGATTGAACTGGTGATCGTGAAGGTGGAAACGGATGTACCCGGACTCTACGGGGTGGGTTGTGCCACCTTCAGGCAACGGGCTCATAGTGTGGTATCTGCCATCAATGATTACCTGGATGATTTCTGCCGGGATAAGGATGCCACCAATATTGAGGATATCTGGCAGACCGCATACGTGAGTTCCTACTGGAGGAACGGTCCCGTGCTGAACAATGCGCTCAGCGGTTTGGACCAGGCCTTATGGGATATCAAAGGGAAACTGGCCGGCATGCCGGTCTACCAGCTGCTGGGCGGAAAGACCCGGTTTGCTGTGGATACCTATACACATGCCTCCGGCCGGAGGCCTGAGGATGTTATGGAGAGTGTGGAAAGATACCGTGAGATGGGATTCAGGAACATTCGCATACAACTGGGAGGATATGGCTCTACCCACCTTTCCCAGAATCCGGCCTACAAGCAGCATGGTTTTGGGCATCCCGACGACAATACCCTGGATCCCCAGGCCTATAAACGTGGGACCATAAAGATCTTCGAGATGGCCAGGAAAAAGTTCGGGGATGATGTAGAATTGTTGCATGATATGCATGAAAGGCTGGAACCCATGGAGGCCATCGATATGATCAAGAAGGTGGAGGAATACCGGCCCTTTTTCATTGAGGATCCCTTTTCCCCGGAAAATATGAGGTGGTTTCCCATGCTTCGCGAGCATACCAGCGTACCCATTGCCATGGGTGAACTACTGAATAATCCCCATGAATGGGTAGATCCCATGGCCAATCGATGGTATGATTTTATCCGTATCCATATCTCCCAGATCGGGGGGATCACCCCGGCCATGAAGGTGGCCCGCCTGGGTGAGTGGTTCAATGTCCGGACCGCCTGGCATGGTCCGGGTGACACTTCCCCGGTAGGACATGCAGCCAATGCCCATATTGACCTGGCTGTATGGAATTTCGGGGTACAGGAGATGGTACACTGGCGGGATGAAGTACTGGAGGTATTCCCGGGAGCTCCGGTCACCAAAAATGGATATATGTTTGTGAATGAGGCACCCGGACTGGGAATAGATATTGATGAAAAGGAAGCTGCCAAGTATCCCCTGCCTGAATTCAACTATAACTGGACACAGGTGAGAAAGGCTGATGGCACACCGGTGAGGCCCTGAGCATGGAACTGCTGTACTATTTCCAATTTTTATATCTTTATATACATGTAATGCCTTAAAGATAATGACCATGGACACACGTCGTAACTTTATTAAAAAATCCGCAGCCCTGACTGCCTATGGAATGTTGCATAACTGGGCCTCAGCCATGCCTGCCAGTGACAGGCTGGGCAAGTTATTGCCTCAGCGCCGCATCATTCGCAATGGAGAGAAAACAACTACATTTTGCCTGGGTGGCTGGCATATGGGTGAGGGTGAACCTGCCTATGCAGAGCAGATGATTGAGCGGTCACTCGAACTTGGTGTTCGCTTTTTTGATACTGCCCGGGGGTATCAGAGTGGTGGTTCCGAGGAATATCTCGGCCGCTTTCTGACACCAAAATACCGTGAGGATGTTTTCCTGATGACCAAGAGTTTTTCCAGGGACGGGGAAAAAGCCAGAAAAGACCTTGAGGCCTCTTTGACCGCTCTGAAAACCGATCAGCTTGATCTTTGGCAGATGCATACTGTCTTCACCAAGGAGGATGTTGACCAGCGGTTGAATGACGGTGTGCTGGATGTGTTCCTGGATGCCAAGGCCAAAGGAAAGACCCGGTATATAGGGTTTACAGGTCATGCGAGCCCCCATGTCAATCTTTATATGTTGGAGGAGCTGAAGAAGCGTGGACTGGAACTGGATACCTGTCAGATGCCCTTGAATGTATGTGATCCCAGCTTTGAATCTTTTCAGAATGTGGTCATGCCTGAACTGCAGGAAAGAGAATACGGTGTGATTGCCATGAAGACCATGGCCGGAGGCAGCATGATGGGAAAACGCATCGACACCACACCAAAGGAGATTGCTACAGAGGACATTCCCGATATGGTTGGGGAAACCGGTCTCACATTTGCAGAGCTTCATCAGTATGTGTATACCCTGCCAATCTCCTCCCTGACCAGCGGATGCCTTACCCTGGAAGAACTTGAGCATAATGTAGGTGTTCTTAAACAACTGAAAAAGCTCTCAGAAGATGAAATGGACCGGCTGGTCAAAATGGCCAAACCTTATGCCGGATTGATCGTCGAGAATTACAAGCGCCTGCTAGGCTGAAATATTAACCATCAATATTCAATAGATTTATTATGACAAATAAAGTAATAACATTCGGGGAGATTATGCTTCGCCTTGCACCTCCCGGAAACCTTCGCTTTAACCAGGCAACATCACTTACAGCAACTTTTGGAGGGGGGGAAGCCAATGTGGCGGTTTCTCTGGCAAATTACGGCATACCTGTTGAATTCGTGACCCGCCTGCCTGAGAATGACATTGCAAGGTCCTGCTTGATGAACCTGCGACAATATGGTGTGGGGACAGATAGCATTGTTTTCGGAGGAGAAAGAATGGGTATTTATTTCCTGGAGGCTGGTGCTGTGAGCCGGGGAAGCAAGGTCATTTATGACAGGGCCAATTCCGCCATCTCTGCCATTGAAAAAGGGATGATTGACTGGGGAAGGGTGCTTGAAGGAGCTACCTGGTTTCATTGGACAGGCATTACCCCTGCCATTTCACAGGGAGCTGCAGATGTCTGCCTGGAAGCCATACAGGCTGCCAATAAGCTGGGTATTCCTGTTTCCTGTGACCTGAATTACCGCAAAAATCTTTGGAAATATGGAAAAACTGCAGGGGAGGTAATGCCCGACCTGGTGGCCGGCACTGATATTATCCTGGGCAATGAGGAAGATGCAGAGAAAGTCCTTGCTATCAGTCCCGAGGGAGTTGATGTGACCGGTGGACATGTGGAAGGAGCGGCCTACGAATCTGTTTCAAAGCAGATCATGGCTTCATTCCCCAGGTGCAAGAAGGTGATCACCACCCTGCGCGGTTCCATCAATGCCAATCATAATAGCTGGTCAGGTGTATTGTGGGATGGTGAAAAACTGTTTGAAGCACCCACCTACCAGATCACCCATATAGTTGACCGGGTTGGCGGAGGAGATTCATTTATGGGTGGTCTGATCTATGGACTGCTAGCATGGCCGGCTGATGATCAGCGGGCGCTGGATTTTGCTGTGGCTGCTTCCTGTTTAAAGCACACCATCTATGGTGATTTCAACCAGGTAACTGTTGATGAGGTGCTGAAGCTGATGGAAGGAGATGCTTCCGGCCGTGTCGCCAGATAGGCAGGATCAATCTGCCAGATTGATCCCCTTCCATCCCGGCCGTTTGCATTAAAACTTACCGAACTTCAGTGTAATGCCTCCGGAGAATCCTTGAAGGACATTTTCAGGTGTATCATACAACCTGATATTCGAAGTATAACGGTAATAACCCCCTACGGCCAGGCGGAAGAACCTGACAATATTGAATTCCAGTTCTATCCCGGGTTCCAGTACAAAATAGCCGGTGGCTTCTTCAACAAAGTAATGTGATTCATCCCATTCATACGGATTATAATTGGTAGCATAGGCAATCCCGCCTGCACCTATAAGGACAGGAATGGAAACATGGACGGGGAATTTTGGGAAGAGGATGGGTTCCAGCAAGAGTCCGCCATATCCCCCTACAAGGTTAACATTCCTGCCTCCTGCAATATCCGGATTAAAATGGTAATCATTCATGAATCCCATTCCACCAAATCCAAGTGCAAATCCATGATTGATCACCCAGGCGCCACGCCCTCCCATGAGGAAGGCATCCTTGCCATCAATGCTTGAGTACCTGATATCCAGTGCGCCATATCCGCCATGGGATATATGCCTGTCGCCAAAAAGGGTTTTGAATTCTTCATTCTCTTCCTGGGCATTCAACAATGGCACAGTCAGAGCAATACAAAGTAGGGTAACGATTTTTTTCATGATTATCTTGTTTAAAATGTATACTTCAAGGTAAATGCGACATCCCATACACTCAATCGGAAATACTGGTACAGCGACATCTCGACAAATGGTTTATAATCAAGACCGACCTGTACCGGAATCCCCGGGAACTGGTATTCAAGTCCCAAGTAACCATCCATCCCAATCATGGGGGAGAATTTCTTTTTTGGGTAATGGAAATGCCGGTTAAAAAATGAAAATGTATGGCTATGGGTAAATCCAATATGTCCTCCATATCCATAAGTGACAAAGAATCCATCGGATACCTGCCACATGGTGGGCCTGAAGTGCTCACGAAGGATGGTAAACTGCAAACCGCCCTGGCGGAAGCTCAATAATCCTTCGTAAGCCAGCTCCGGGTTCAGATACTTCCGGTAGGTCACACCGGAAGTGAGTCCCCCCTGATCCCAACCGACCTGGAAAAATCCTGTCCAGCAACCTGGATAGATGATAAAATGAGTAGGGTAGTGATTAGGTATTTCATTTCTTTATTGTTTCAGCACTCTTAGTTGGCATGGATTACAGCCCCGGACCCGGTAATATTTGCTGATACACCTGGATTACCTTGGTAGTAAATATTTCCGCTTCCTGATATGTATGCAGTAAGTTGCTTTTCTACCCTTATCTCCATGTTTCCGGAGCCTGATATATTCGCAATGCAGTTGACAGATTCCAGATGATATGCTTTAACCATGCCAGATCCTGTGATATCCAGGTCAGCATCAAGGGTTTCTCCCCAGAAAATCATTTCTCCTGAACCAGTGATCAGGGCATCCAGCAAGCCTAAATTCAAACCCCTGAGGTCTATCAGGCCTGATCCGGTCAGCTCAACCCTGAGCTTTTCGCCTGCTATATTATCTCCGGTGATCATCCCCGATCCAGTGAGGTTCAGGTACTCCACTTTTGGCATATATACGGTTATTCTGATCGGGTTGTCAGATCGCAGGCACTTCCTGGTACCCTGGTCAACGATGAGGGTATTCCCACTGATGCGTGTACTGATATACTGTATGAGGTTTTCATCCGCTTCCAGTTTGACCGAGAAGGATGAATCCGGAACAATGAATACATCAAATTCCCCTTCTGAGACGACACCGGTAAACCCGGCAACATCCCTGATTTCATCTCCCTGAACACCGTTTCCCCTGAGGCAGTTCCAGCTATTCTCACAAGCGTATGCCATGACCGCAAGTCCGGCCAGGAATGCTATTTTGATAATACTTCTTGTTTTCATTTTATAATGGGTTAATTTATTGAATACTATCTAATCTGTATATTAATTATGCATTTTTTGGGAGCCTTGATCTTTACTTGTGAATTGGTATTGGGATTGGGACCCACCATGCCTTTTAAGTGAATAGCCTCGTCTTCCTGGTCAATGACCTCCAGTTCTCTGTATTCCTCCGGTAACTGCAGGATCACATCATTCTGCTTAAGCACTTCCATCTGGTAACTGGACTGCTTGCTGAAAACCATTCGTAGATCAGCATTTTCAGTATTGACATTGATAGTAGAAAATCCATGAGAAATGGAATCTGCCTTCAACGCTCCATATTTGGGACTATAATTGATCTCATCGTTTAGCCGGTAGAGCCAGATGTCAGAGAACCAGCTTTCACCGGACAGGTTATCAATACTGCTGATGGTAAACTTATCCCTGCGGGACATGGTTTTCACTATTCCGGCTTCATGGATCCTGATCTTCGAGGATTTGCTTTCAATATTCAATTGTTTTACTTTCTGGATTTCAATATCGGCATAGGCAATATTCAGCCTGGCATTGTTTAATTCGTTGATGATCCCGTTTCCAAAGTTCAGGCTGATATTTGATTCCCCACTTAACCTGTTGGCTTTGATGTCTCCATTTGACAGGTTCACACTGACACTGCCATTCATGTCATCAATATAGATATCCCCGTATTTGTTTGAAATCGTAATATTCATGCTGGGGGGTACATGTACCGTATAATCGATCTTTACCTGGTTTTTGGAAGGGATAATCTCCTTGAGATCGGAGAAGAAACTGCCTCCTTTGCCTCCAAAGTCTGTACGGGCTATGATATAATATCTGGTGTCAGTAAATTCAAAATCAACGCTCCTTTTGAGTTTTTCGAGCTTTGAGGTACTGCTCGATTTGATGAACATATCTATATCTATATGCACAGAGTCCTTTTTCCAGGGAACTACATGGACAGTCCCATATTTATTTGTAAGATCCAGTCTTGTTTCTGCATTGGCAGGGAAGGACCGCACAATTTTCTGCCTGTCCGTGTAGGTCTGCGCCCCGACACCTGGCGCGACCCCCGAAAGGATTGCAGCAAGCAGAATATAACTGCTAAATTTCAATTGTAACCTTTTCATCTTCATTGTTTTTAGAGGATTCATCCATGTACTCAAGCAAGTCTTCAAGGATCTGTAGTTTCAGGATATAATTCTGGATCATTGCTTCTACCACCTCGTCGTTAGCAATATTATCTCGCAGATCATTCTGGAGTTCGCCATAAATACTGTCGAGTTCAGAGAGATCCTGTTGCAGTGATTCTCCCAATTCAGGATTTTGTTCGAGCAGGGGTTCAATCTGACTGATCTTGTCATCCAGCAGACTGGTGTAATAGATTTCGGCTTCCTGTAATTCAGGAATGTTATTGATCACTTCATTTTTTTCCCGGCCAGCCATCATGGCTTTGCGCTGATGCAGGTATTCCTGTATCCCGTAAGACGCACCAAATATCAGGATGACTGCTGCAGCTCTCCACATTACGCCTTTCCATCCGATCCGGAAGGTCTTTTTGCCCTGGATATTGGATTCAATACCCGCCCAGAGCTTTTCATCCGGTTCATGAGGATCAAAATGATCCCTGTTATCACTGATGAATTGTTCTAATCTGTCTTTCATCATCATTGTTTTTTAATAATTCTTTGATTTTCTGTTTTGCCCTGAGATACTGACTTTTAGAGGTAGATTCAGAGATATTCATTATCTGTGAAATCTCCGCATGGTCATAACCCTCCAAGGCGTACAAACTAAAGATCACTCGGTAACCATCCGGCAATTTTCCCACCGCTTGGTGAATGCGTTGTACATCCATATCTAAACTTCTGTAATCCACCTCTTCCACTCTTGTATCCGGTTCGACAGGCTGATCCTGGAACACCAGGTCAACTTTTTTCTTATTGATCGCATTGATGCACTTATTGATCACTATTCTTTTCAGCCAGGCTCCAAATGTTGATTCATATCTGAATAAGTCGAGTTTCATAAATGCATCTGTAAATGATTCCTGTAATAGATCTTCTGCTTCTTCGATACTGTTTAACATGCGGACACAAATATTGAACATGGCTTTGGAATACAGCTTATACAACTGATACTGAGCCTTGGGATTTCCCGCCTTACTTAGTTCGATGATTTCCCTGTGTATGTCCTGGTAAGCCGCCGCCAATTTTACTTAAGTGTTACTGTTTTAAAAGGACAGAGAAATTAGATAGCAGTTGCACGAGGGTGCAAAAATCTGATATGGAAATTACATGATTTGCAACGAAAAAGCAAAATGGGGCTATTTCTTTCTGGAAATGAGGATCCTGGTGATCGTGTAGAGGACTATTAAGAGGGAAAAAAAATAGGCGATCCGAGCGATATAATCACCATGCCGGGTATAGAATGTGATTTTGTCATTGACATTCAACACACCCCTGAGTGTATCGGGTTCCCAGTAACTGGTGCGTTGAAGGACCTGGCCTTTTTGATTGATCAGGGAAGATATACCTGTATTGGCAGAACGGGCAACAGCCCGTCGGGTTTCAATGGCCCTGATCCGGGAATAACTCTGATGCTGCTTGTGGCCGGGGGTGTCACCCCACCATCCGTCATTGGTAATTACAAATATGAAGCTGGCATCTTCCTTGAGATAGCCAGTGACAAATTCTCCGAAGATGGATTCATAGCATATAACCGGGGCAATCCCAGTGGAGTCATCCTGGGAATACAGGTTTTCCCTGAATTCCTGATATCCGTTACTGCGGAAAGTCCCACCCAGCCTGAGGGTTAGTTTTCTAAGGAAGCCCAGATACTCGGGATAGGGCATGGTTTCCACACCAATCACAAGCTTGGATTTGATATATACCTGCTGCTGGAGTGAAGTATCCACCTGGGCCGCAGCATTGTACATATCATACCAGTCGTCTGTACGTGGAAAAGGACGGGCCGTTTCACTTTTTCCTTCCCCCCCGGGATACAGCTTATAGTAAGTGAGTCCAACAATAAAATGCGATGCTGGGTATTTTTTCCTGACAAAATGATAGATTGACTGCATGCTCTGGTTTGTATACAGGTTCTCTTCCCAGATATTGTCATTGATAAAGGTTTCAGGGGCAACGAAATAATCTGTTTCCGGAGTACCTAGTGAGTCTGCCAGGCGTAGCAGGATCTCCATCTGCTGTTCCATTTCCATGCCTCCGAATTTGGCCCCATATGGATCTATATTTGGCTGTAACACAACAATTTCTTTGGGATCATCTTTCTCCTGATAGCTACTGAACCTGATCAGGGAGTAGCCCATGGGAAGCAGGATAACACCAGCCATAATGTATGCCTGGATAAGCTTGCCTTTCAGTGTCCGGTGCTGAATAAAGTGTTTTAGTAAATGGAATCCCAATACGTTGACTAGCAGTACCCAGAAGGTGCCACCAAAGGCTCCGGTGAATTCATACCATTGTATGAACAGAATGTCGTTGGCGAAACCGTTGCCCAGGTTAAGCCAGGGCCAGTTTACTTCTGCGTAGGTATAAAAATGTTCATATGTCAGCCAGTACGCAATAAAAGCAAAGTGTCCCGACCCGCTGCTTGTATTTCTCCTGGTGATATGGACCAGCCAGAAGGTCAGGGACATTAAAAAGGTGTTAATAATAATGGCAGCAAACATACCTGCAGGACTTGCATTCCATAACCACCAGGTAGTTGCCAGGTTCCATATGGAAAAAGTAATAACAGCGTACAGGAATGCTTTATGCGGCCGGTGTTCTGACTTTTTCTCGAAAAGATAATCTTCAAGAAAAAGCAAGGGGATAAAGGAGAATAAAAGGATGAGCCCGGTACCGGCTTCATACCAGGCAGGCACGAGCAGGAGGCCGCTAAGTACGGATAGGTATATGAGCCGTGATTTTGTCATATAAGCGGTAAAGATATTATTTATTTACAAGGTATACTCCAAGGAGGATAATGCTAATCCAAATAACTTGAATGAGCCGGATACTCTCACCGTCGATGATACCCCACATGATGGCAAAAAGGGGGATGATATAGGTTACTGATGTTGCAAACAGGGTGGTGGTATATTTGATCAGGTGATTGAATACCAGTACGGCAATCACAGAACTGAACAGGGCCAGGATGGCAATATAAGCCAGGTTCAACAGGTAGTCCGGTGTTTCTCGAACAGGTGTAAAATCTGTGAACAGCAGGAAGATACCAGCAATCGGCCCGGTAAACAGGAATGACAGGCTGGTAATTTCGAGACTGGAAAGATTAACAAGTTTAAATTTGATCTCATTAACATTTATCCCGTAACAGATGGTGGCGGCTACAATAAACAAGGCAAAAACATTGATACCCTTAAAAACATTCATGTCACCGTTCCACATGAGTCCTACAGCTCCTATCAATCCCATGAAAAGGCCTGCAATATTCACCCATCTGGCATGGCTCCTGTAGAAGAGGATTCCAACTATTAGTGTAAACAGAGGTGTCAGGGAATTCAGCATTCCGGCAAGTGAACTTTCTATCCTGGTTTGTGCCTTGGTGAAAAGGAAGGCCGGTATGGCAAAGCCAATGAACCCTATAATAAGGAGAGACAGAATATTATCCCGGTTAATCGCCTTGATGTTCCTGAGGGTAATGGGCAACATGAAAACAAAACTGAAGAAGATCCTGAAAGCAGCTACCTGTGAGTTACTATAGGACTCCAATCCCCTTTTCATAAGGATAAAGGAAGTCCCCCAGATCAATGAAAGAAGCAATAGTATCACCCACTGCCAGGTTTTGTTTTCCAGTTCGATCTTTTGTATTCTCATCCACTGCTAAAATGAAGATGCAAATATAACCAAGGTGAATATCTTATGGCTCAGAAAATCGCAATTTTATTGTATTATTCCTTATTTTGCATTAGATACCCTTATACCTGTTTCTCGAAACCATGATCCCTGAAATTTTTATAAAAGGCGTCCTGATCGGATTGCTGGTCTCTGCTCCACTCGGGCCGATCGGGGTGCTTTGTATACAGCGGACATTAAACAGAGGATATATGTCAGGGTTTGTATCCGGACTCGGAGCAGCTTCCGCTGATATTATATTTGCTGTCATTGCCGGATTCGGGCTGACCATCATTATTAATTTTATCGAGGAGAGACAAATTTTTTTTCAGATACTTGGAGGTTTGTTCGTATTGTTTATTGGGCTGAGGATATTCTATACAAATCCGGTAAAACAATTGAGACTTCAACGCCTGAATAAGACCCCCCTTTCGCAGGATTTTGTATCGATTTTCCTGCTCACGCTATCGAATCCCATGGCAATCTTTCTGTTCATTGCCATCATGGCTGCCATAAAAGTGGCCAAAGAAACCCTGTCAATTTTTGAAATATTAACCCTGACTGCAGGGATCGCTGGAGGAACCATCCTCTGGTGGTTTATCCTGGCATCCATCGCCAACCGTTTTCGCAAGAGGATCAGGTTGAGAAGCATATGGTGGATGAATAAAATAACAGGTTCAGTGGTGGTACTATTTGGTATCGTAGTTCTGGCAAGTGTATGGATTTTTAGGTGATTTATTTGCGGGACTATTCATTTTTGGCTTATATTTAACTCAGATATAACATTGTCTTCGCAAAGACATGAAGTTAATTGATACAGATGAACTCCTGCAGGCTGCAAGGGTGAAAGGGATAGCAGGTGAGAGTGCAGCCAAATTCCTGATGTTATTGCTCCGCTTCCGGAGAATTAACAAGATTTATGCTGAAAACAGCATGAAGTCGGGCATGGACTTTATCAATTCCATGATTGAGGAATTGGGGATCCGTTATGAGATAAGTAAGGATGAGCTTGACAAAATCCCAAGAGATGGTGCATTCATTACTGTATCCAACCATCCCTTTGGCGGGATTGACGGACTCCTCCTGATCAAAATGATTGCCTCTATACGGCCCGAGTACAAGGTTTTACCCAACTTTTTACTACAACGGATGGAACCTGTCGCTAATAACATATTTCCCTCTAATCCGTTTACCCGACAGGCAGGATCCTCCCTCGGAGAGGGATCCTTAGAGGATGTATTTAATCACCTTGAAGAGGGCAGACCCATTGGGATTTTTCCTGCCGGGGATGTGTCCTGCTTCAACCAGGATATACAAGCCGTCACAGATCCCCAGTGGCAATACCCGGTATTAAAAATGATTAAGAAGGCGAATGTACCCGTTGTGCCCATCTATTTCCAGGGAAAGAACAGCAGGTTTTTCCAACTTCTGGGAAGGATTCATCCTAAGTTGCAAACCCTAAAATTGCCTTCAGAGTTATTTAAGCAACGGAAAAGGGTTATCAATATCAGGATTGGTTCGCCCATTGCTTCCAAAGAGCAATTTGAATTGAGTGATATCGCCAGGTATGGGCGGTACCTGAGAACCAAAACCTATGCCCTTGGAACCTCACTGGAGGTTAATAAATTCTTTTCGGTCAACCGTGGAAGGCCCAAGCGGGAAGAACCCATTGCTGACCCAGTCCCGGTACAGAAGATCGAAACAGAAATAGCCAGGGTTATTGACCGCTTTTTATTATTTAAAATACAGAATTATAATGTGATCTGTGTCCCTTCAGTTGAGATCCCGAATATCATGAATGAGATCGGCAGGCTCCGGGAGATCACCTTCCGTGAAGTTGGGGAAGGGACCAACCGGTCAATGGATATTGATGAATATGATCTGTACTACAACCAGCTGTTTATCTGGGATGAAGAGGAACGGAAGATTGTAGGCGCCTACCGGGTAGGCAAGGGGAAAGAGATTATGGATATCTACGGGATTAGGGGATTCTATATCCAGAGCCTTTTTAGGATTCACCGGCGCATGTATCCCATACTTTCCCAGGCCCTGGAACTAGGCAGGTCTTTCATTATCCCGGAATACCAGCGACGACCCATGCCACTTTTCCTGCTCTGGAAAGGGATACTTTATTTCCTGATAAAGAACCCGGAGTATCGTTACCTTGTGGGACCGGTAAGTATCAGTAACCGTTTCTCGAATTTTTCCAAAGAACTGATAATTAAATTTATTACCGAGTACTATTACAATGACAAGATCGCCCGGTATATTCGTCCCCGTAAAAAATTCATCATATCCCTGCATCACCTGGATACAGATATACTGATAGAAAGTGCCAGTGACCTGAACAAGTTTGACCGGATCATAAAGGATATTGAGACAGCGCAGAACAATATGCCGGTACTCCTTAAAAAGTACCTAAAACAGAATGGGCAGATCGTTGGTTTCAATATAGATCCCAAATTCAATAATGCATTGGACGGACTGTTGATCCTGGATTTGTTTGATGTGCCGCCAAACACAATTGCAGCCTTATCAAAAGAAGTTAATGATGAGGGACTCCTGGAACGTTTCGCACCCGCAGACCTTGGACATACAGCTGTTCAATCCGGAGAAGATGCCCTCCTTGGCCCAAACCAGCATCCCCGGTAGGTTGCATGGAAATATATTCAGGTGCGCTTGGATGGTTTGTGGGACGGGAAAACGATTTTTAATATTATTTTTGGGGTTTTGATTTAACAACCCGTTTCATGTCTCAGAAAAATATTCTACAGGCCAGTATTCTTTTCGTATTATTCGCGGTTTCCTCATGTACGATCTCATCCAGGAAGGAGATTTCAAGGGATGAAGCAGTAAAGGTTCATCAGTCTCTGTTAACGGTTGATTCCCATACTGATACTCCTTTAAGGTTCTCCAGGCGGGATACCGATCTAAGCCAAAGATCGGATCCCCACAAAAGAGGAGGGAAGCTTGACTTTCCCCGCATGCAGGAAGGTGGACTTGATGGGGTGTTTTTTGCTGTTTTCGTGGGACAGGGACCAAGGACCTCTGAAGCGAATGAAAAGGTAAAGAAGGAAGCCCTGATACTGTTTGATTCCATTTATGCCGTTGTTGATCATAGTACTGACCTGGCTGCCATCGCCTTATCCGCAAATGACCTTGAGGCTATCGTCCGGGAGGGGAAAAAAGCAGTATATATTGGTATTGAGAATGGTTATCCTCTAGGAAAGGACCTCTCCCTAGTCGGCAGATTTTATGAACTTGGTGCCCGGTATATTACACTTTGCCATACAAGGAATAATGATATCTGCGATTCTTCGACAGACAAGGATGGTCCGGAGCATGGAGGGATCAGTGACTTCGGAAGGGAAGTCATCAGGGAAATGAACAGCCTGGGGATCATGATTGATGTGTCCCACATGTCCGATGAGGCATTTCATGATGTCATAAAGATCAGCCAATCACCTGTTATTGCTTCCCACTCCAATGCCCGGGCGGTTTGTGACAATCCAAGAAACCTGTCTGACGAAATGCTGCTGGAACTGGCTGAGAATGATGGCGTGATTCAGCTTTGCCTGGTGAGTGATTATGTTGCAGAAATGCCGGCTTACCCGGAAAGGGATTCTGCCAGGAAGGTACTCTGGGCAAAATATGACAACTGGAGTGAGATGGATGACAGCGCAAAACTGGAACTGGAAGAGGAATATTACGATATAAACAGGAAGTACCCTCCAAACCTGGCCACTGTTTCCCAATTTTGTGATCATTTTGACCATGTGGTGGACCTGGTTGGGATAAATCATGTGGGTTTTGGATCTGATTATGACGGAGGGGCTGCGCTGGAGGACTGCTTTGATGTAACGGAACTTCCTAACATCACCCATGAATTGCTTAAAAGGGGCTATTCCAGATCTGATCTTCAAAAGTTCTGGAGCGGTAATTTGTTACGAGTCATGAAAGAGGTTGAAAAAACGGCTGGTTAAAATAAAAAAGGGACCCCGTTTCCGGACTCCCTCTTAAACCAACCAATAACTAATAAAATATTATGAACCAAATCTTTTGTTAACCTCAGACCAGTTTATCACATTCCAGAATGCCTCTATATAATCCGGTCGCCTGTTCTGGTATTTTAAATAATACGCATGCTCCCATACATCGAGTCCCAGTATAGGTAAACCCTTCACATCTGCCACATCCATAAGCGGGTTGTCCTGGTTTGGGGTAGAAGATACAACGAGTCCACTATCTGTTTTCACAAGCCATGCCCAACCGGATCCAAAACGGGTGGCTGCTGCATTTGAAAATTGGCTCTTGAATTCATCGAAGCTTCCAAAGGCCTCGTTAATAGCTTTTAGTACATCGCCTTCAGGCTTTCCTTCACCGTTAGGGCCCATTACAGTCCAGAACAAATTGTGGTTGTAATAACCACCACCGTTATTTCGTACAGCTGCTCCGTGCGAGCCTGCCCCTGCCAGGATTTCCTCAATACTCTGGTCAGCGAGTGCGCTGCCTTCAACTGCCGTGTTTAATTTGCTTGTGTAGCCGCCATGATGCTTGTCGTGGTGAATCTCCATGGTACGGGCGTCAATATAGGGCTCCAACGCGTTAAAGTCGTAATTTAAATCAGGTAATTTGAATGCCATTTTAGTTTGTTTTATTTTGTTGACACAAATATATGATTATTTAGACTAAATAAAAATAACCAATAATAATTTAGGATATTTTTAACGGAGAACTGTTATTTGACATGATTCAAACCTGCGTTTTATCATATCTGATTTTCTAATTATCCTTTATTTTAGTAATGGTATTTAACAGTATAAATACTTGATACTAACTAAAACAAACCCTTAAATAAATGTATAATTATGTCAACCAATACTGTATGTATCCCCAGGGCAGTGAATGAACCGGTAAAGGAGTACCTGCCGGGTTCACCAGAACGTTTGGAATTGAAAACGGCATTGGATGAGATCTATTCCAATGTAAAAGAGATTCACATGTTCATTGGGGGAAAGGAAGTAACTTCGGACAAGATCCTGCCTATTTATCCACCTCATAAGATCAGTCATAAAATTGGTGAATACCACCAGGGATCTGCCAAGCATGTGAATATGGCCATTGGAGCAGCACTTTCTGCACGTGAATCATGGGCCAACATGTGTTGGAAGCATCGGGCTTCCATTTTTCTTAAGGCTGCCAGTTTACTGGCCGGACCCTATCGTGCAAAGATCAATGCCGCGACCATGATAGGCCAGTCCAAAACGGTTCACCAGGCAGAAATAGATTCGGCCTGCGAGATAATTGACTTCCTGCGTTTCAATGTTCAGTATATGGAAGAGATCTACAACAAACAACCTGAATCCTCCGAACATGTTTGGAACCGTGTTGAACAGCGTCCCCTGGAGGGATTTATTTTTGCTCTGACACCGTTTAATTTCACTGCCATTGCTGGCAACCTCCCTACAGCACCTGCCATGATGGGTAATGTCGTCGTATGGAAAGCCTCGAAAACACAGGTTTATTCAGCCTCTGTATTGATGGAGGTATTCCGCGAAGCCGGAGTACCCGATGGGGTGATCAACCTGGTGTTTGCATCCGGACCCGTGATCGGGGATATAGTTTTAAAGCATCCGGATTTTGCAGGGATTCACTTCACGGGCTCCACAGGGGTATTTAATGGCATGTGGAAAACCGTTGGCGATAATATTGGCAAATACAAGACATACCCGAGGCTTGTTGGAGAGACGGGTGGTAAGGATTTTGTTATGGTCCATCCATCTGCCAATTCAGCACAGGTAGTAACTGCATTGACGAGGGGTGCATTTGAGTACCAGGGGCAGAAATGTTCAGCAGCCTCCCGGGCTTATATCCCTGAGAGCATGTGGGGAGATGTTAAAGCGGGACTCGAAGCGGATCTTGGTTCTATCAAGATGGGGGCACCTGAGGACTTCACAAATTTCATGTGTGCAGTCATTGATGAAGCTTCTTTTAATTTGCTTGCAGGTTTCATCGATAGAGCGAGGGAGGATAAGGAGGCGGATGTGATCATCGGGGGTAAATGTGATAAATCCGAAGGGTACTATATAGAACCAACCGTGATCCAGGCCAAAGATCCCAAGTACATTACCATGGTAGAGGAGTTGTTCGGTCCGGTGCTAACCATTTATGTATATAAGGATCATAACTACGAGGAGACACTTGATCTCCTGGATGAAACTTCTCCCTATGGCTTGACGGGTGCCATCTTTGCCACAGACAGGCAGGTGATTTCAGCTACCACGAAAAGGCTTGTAAATGCAGCGGGAAATTTCTATATCAATGACAAACCTACCGGTGCTGTAGTCGGACAACAACCTTTTGGCGGAGCGAGGGCATCGGGGACCAATGACAAGGCGGGATCTTATCTGAACCTCCTTCGCTGGGTATCCCCCAGGACGATCAAGGAGAGTTTTTTACCACCCACCGACTACAGGTATCCTTTCATGCAGGAATAGGGTGTGTTGAAAAAATGCTTTATCCTATCACGAATTATTGCCTAATTTAGCCGCATGAAGTGGCCATTTTTAAGGCGGGATTCCATACTCATGAAGGGCTTCAGGAATAAATACCTGATGGCCGTCCTTGTTTTTCTGGTCTGGCTCCTGATTTTCGACCAGAACAGCCTGATTGACAGGATAAAATATCTTCATACACTGCATGAGATGGAAGATGAAAAGCAATATTACCTGGAGAGAATTGAAGAAGATTCCAGGCGGCTGAAAGAATTGAAAACGGACCAGGATAACCTCGAGAAATTCGCCCGGGAACAATACTTTATGAAGAAGGAGAATGAGGATGTCTTTGTCATTGTTGAGGAAGAATAATAGACATTTACTTCCCTTTCTGGATCTCTCTCAAGCACAGCAGCAATTCCTTTGCGTTACTACACCGCTGAAATTCCGTATGGGTCCCGGATAAAAATATCCTGGCTGCGTCCACAACAGTCACTCGCGAATAGTGATGCTGGTGCGCAAAATTGATGTATTTCAGGGTACGGAACATATTGAACCAGCGGAAAAAACGGTTGGTAAAAGTGGATTCCCGGGCAGCATTTCCACGGATCTCCAACAGCCTGGGGAAAAATTCATGACTAAGGTCTTCCTTGACGGCAGGGGGATAGTCTTCAAGCAATTGCTGAAGTGATTGCTGGCTTGCAGTATAAAGGGATGGGACAGTAGAAAGGAATTGACGAAGGTCAAAAAAAACGTCTGGATGGTATGTTTGAAGCTGGGTTGTTTCACCACGCAAAAATCTGCTAATTACCGGTCCGGTCCCAAATCCGACACGATCTGATGGCCTGGGAGAAGGTTTTACCCTGGTGGAACTGATCTCAAAGAATCCACCAAGGGGGATGATTTTCTGAAGAAAGTAAAAATCTTCCCCAGCTTTTCTTTTATTCATCCCTCCCTGAGCTGCATATATGTCTGCTCGTACACCGAAAGCAGATCCTACGGTATGGAATGCATGAGGATGTCCTGCAAAGCGCAGAGCCTGGATATAGTATCTCAGGTGGAGTTCATACTGAATGATCCCATTGTAGACTGAGTCCGGGAAGCTCCCTCCATCAATGGGGTGTTCGTAATGAATGTTACATGCTTTTGTCTCGGGCATGTCCCTGAATTGCCTTTCTACTTCAATAAGGTAATTTTCCTCGCAAATAGTGTCCGCATCAAGGGAGAGTATGATACCCCCGGCCCTGTTTAAATGGTTGAACCTGCTGAGGGCATGATCCATTGCCATCTTCCTAGCCAGTCCCGCGCCAGCCTCCCGGTCCGGCATAACCTGTACATGTGAAACCAGCATCCTGAATCCCTCAGTGGAATTTTTCCGGGCATAGTCAGATAACCTTTTTTCGGTTACGCGGTTTTGGGAAAGGACATCAGGCCTGGCCGATTCGGCATTGTTGATGATAATGATAATTTCTACTGTACCAGTTGGACGCTTGCAATGGATCAGTGACGTAAGGGTATTGAATATATCCGGTTCATTGCATGCAGGTATAGCCACCGCAATGGACAGATCCTTGCTGGGAGTTTGTTCGTCTAGGGATGGATCGAGGCTGATCTTTTCAAGATAAGCATCGGCAAAGGACATTATTGTTTTTCTTTTTCTGCCCTGTATTTTTCATTCAGTCCGGGAAGAATAATGTAGGTAATATCCAGCTGGTCATTGGCAAAGAGTACATTATCCCCGAAGCTGTTGCTGAAAATAAATTGGTAATTCTGATCAGCATTATACTCCTTCAGGTATTCCATGATGGCATTGATCAGTTTCCTGTTGCTTACCTGTTCCTCTTCCTGAAGCTGCATGGTGAGCTCGTCACGCAATTGCAGCAGGTTTTGCTGTTCCTGCATTAGCTGTTGTTCAAGCTCTGAGGCTTCCCTCCGGGTGACCAGGCCTTTCTGGACTTTGTTCTGAGCATCAATGGCACTGGCTTCATATTGCCTGGACCGGTTATTCAATTCCGCCTCCATTTCTGACTGTTTGTTAGCGAAATCTTCCTGCATGTCTGTAAAATACTCGTAGTTATTCAGCAGGGTATCTATATTGACATAAACAATGGGTACATCGGGCTGGACAAGATTAACACCTTCAGTCCGGCTAACTACCGGTTTGGCGCTTCCCTTGGTGCTGAAATGCAGGTAAAATAAAACTCCGACCGCGACGATCAGCACGGCATTAAGAATCAACGAAAGATTTTTCATTCAGTAAAAATTAATGGGGTTCGCAAAAATCCCTGCAAATATAGGTAATTTCTTTCTAAAACTCGGGACAAGGAATCATATGGCGTTTCCTCTTTTTGCGCTTGTTGGTGAATTCATAGATCAGGGCGATCTCATGTGCACCACCAGTGGAGGTTAATAATTTATTAATGGTAAAATCATAGCTATAGCCAATGCTGAATTGTTCAATCTTGTAACCGACCAGGAAACAAATGGCATCTCCCCGGGTTTCCCTGTTTAAGAAAGGAATACCCCTGTACCACAGGCCAAATACCAGTGGATTTTTGTACCAGTAGACCCCTATATCAAGCTGGGTGATCAGGTCCTGGTGCCTCAGCAGTCCAGCTACAGATAAGGTTTCGTCTACGGGTTTCAACAATCTCCCCTTGCGCCTAATCTGGTATCCGCCAAACAATGAATATTTCATGTTTAAGCGGGATACATCTCCGTATAGTGAATAGTTGGGGCGGAAGAGATGGTCCAGAGAGAAGCCGAACCATGCCCTATCAGAATAGGCCAACAGGGAAACCGAGGCGTCAATATCTCCTTTTTTATCGAGGGAAGGGACCTCAATGGTAGGTGTGATCCCACCTGGAGAGATCTGGTCCCCCCATAAAAGTTTATTGAAATCAATCCCACGCTGGGTGTACAGGACATGTATTCCCGGTCTCAGGTGCCAGAAATCGGTGAGCTTTATGTCATAGGAGTACTGTATGCCAATATTCGTGGTACTAAGGTTTCCAGAGCCTGCTACATCTCTGAGGATCAATATACCCACGCCACTGTTGAAGTTGGAGAAAAAATGATCGTATGAAAATGCATATGTCACAAAAGTTCCCGGCATTGATGGCCATTGGTTACGATATGTGGTGGATATTCTATGTTGCTGAGTAGCTCCGGCAAAGGAGGGAGCAAGATATAATGGTTGGGAATAAAACTGTGTAAACTGAGGGTCTTGGCCATACGCAAGGAAACATAACAGGAACAATAAAGATATGATCGGGAGTTTCTTCACGATTATCAGTTGAGAGTCAGCTTCAAATAATATTCAATTAAACGAAACAATAGTGCATAGGTTTCATAATAACTTTATATTTCCATGAATCCTTGTACAGAGCAGTGTGAACAGCAAAAAGAGAAGATGGACCATGAGGTTCCAAGTCAATACGTTACCGGGGCTGATCACAGCTGTTTTATCAATGTAACATCACCGCTTTCCACGAAGGTTTTACCATTATTGAACTTTCCCCTGATTTTCCAGATATATACATCTTGTTTCACCAGCTGCTCACTATAATACCCATCCCAACCTATGCTAATATCATTGCTTTCGAAGAGAAGCACTCCCTTGCGGTTGAATACCTTCAGCTGGAATTCAATTAACTCACCATTTGTGACAGGATGAAATACGGTATTACTGTAGTCATTTACATCATAGTAACCTCCTGTGGGGCCATTGAGGTTGGGGGTGAAGGCATTGGGGACTTTAATCTTCTGCTCATGTGTGGTAAAGGCATTGCTATACCACCATTGAGTCATAGCATTGATGGTCGGTCCAGACTTTCAGCTTAACATGATAATTGCCAGCATCCTGATAGAAATGTATGGGTTCCTGCAAGTCAGACCGCTTACTATCCCCGAAATCCCATTCATAATAATCACCTCCCCGAGAGTAATTGTAGAAATTAATGGGCTGGTTTTTGGCAGGCTTTAAATCCTCGTCAAACTCGAAAAGTGCCTTTGGGGTCTCGTAGACCTGGATAGTCTGCTGCCGGCTGTATTCCTGTCCGTCATCCCCCCGGACCTTAAGGGTAACCAGGAACTCTCCCGGTTCATCAAATACATAGGATGGATTTAGTTCATCAGAATTGCCTCCATCACCAAAATTCCAGCTTATTATCCTGGCATTTTCAGAAGAATTCTGAAAGTTAACAGCCAGAGGGGAACAACCACTCGGAGGATACGCCTTAAAATCAATCCTGACCTTTTTAATATCAGGTTCAGTAAGGGATGCGTTTCTGGATGATGTGGTCTGTGCTGGGGAGGGTTCACTGTTTCCTGATACATTCACCTTATCTGCTGTAATTTTATCTGGTATTGTATTATCATCGGTCTCCTTCTGCCGTCTTGCAGGTGGAGTAGCTGGTTCAATACTTTCCTTTTTTGAGGGTTTGGATTCATTAGTAGCCAGCGTTTCTGCAACCTGGGTTTTTTGTGAAATCACCTGATCCTGTGTTGGCTCAGGCTGAAGGGCCTGGCTGGACGGTAGGATATCACTATTTTCAGATATCCTGTTGGGGGCTGGACGGGAAAGCATGAAATATGTTCCTGCACCTGCAACTGCCATGATAAGAGCGAGGTAGTATACATTGAAGGAGTTCATTCCGAATGACAGGAACTGCTTCCAAAAAATTTTAGCCTGCACCTTTCTCCAGAGCCCTGGTGATGGATTTACCGTGAATTGTTGGAACAGCGTACGGAAAAGTTCTTCAATATTTCTATCCTTCCAGTTCATTTACTTTCTCAGCGATTTTTTTCAGGGAATTAAGCTTTTTCCGGATCATGCCCCTGGCCCTTGAATATTGTGATTTGGATGTGTTAACGTCAATTTCCAGGAGATCTGCAATCTCTTTGTGTTTATATCCTTCTACTGCATAAAGGTTGAAGACCAACCTGTATCCCTGTGGTAATTCCTTGATTATGCCGAATAACTCTTCGCTCGTAAAATCAGCCGTATCAAAAAAGGATCCTTCAATATCCACTTCACGGATATCCTCAATATCTTGGTGATAATGGTGTTTGAGGTTCCTGTGATAATGCGTAATGGCAGTATTTACCATGATCTTTTTCATCCAGTTGATAAATGATCCCTTACCTGTGAAATGCTTAATATTAAAATATACCTTGACCAGCCCATCCTGCAAAATGTCTTCTGCTTCATCCCTTCTCCCTGAATACCGGATACAAATCCCGAGAAGGATAGAAGCATACTTTTCAAATAAAGCTTTCTGGGCTTTTCTGTCATGCCGGCAACATCCTTCAATTATTTCTTTCTCTTCCAGCATCTTCAACTATCGGTAAGACCTGCGCCACACTGTAATGGTTGCATAACAGATGGCGAAGTGGTTAAATTATTTGATTAATGTCTCAACCAGGGGGATGAGTCCCTCATTTCAGTCCTGATCATAATTACGATATGTAGTAGTTTTTGTTTCTGATCGTGCCGATAATCTTTAATAATATGTTAAAAGTGCCCTCTGTTCCGGTTTCTTATTTAAAATGATTTTAAATAAGGAGATAATGTATTATATTTGCTCACATAACAATAAAAAACCTGATAATGGACAAACGTACTTTCTTGAAAAACAGTGCAATCCTGGCTCTTGGCGGAACAGTGGCTACATCCCTCCCGGGTGGCCTTGTATCAGCGATGGCAAAAGGCTCAGCAGCCGCTGAAACCTATGTCCTTCCTGAGCTGGATTATGCCTATGATGCGCTGGAACCGCATATTGATGCCATGACCATGGAGATCCATCATAGTAAGCATCATGCCGGTTATACCCGGAAATTTAATGCAGCGCTGGAATCTGACGGATTGACTGATGCCTCTATCAAGGATCTGTTTAAAACGGTCAGCCAGCAGCCAGCAGCTATCCGCAACAACGGTGGCGGTTTCTATAACCATAAAGTTTTCTGGAAAAGCTTATCTCCAAAGGGAGGCGGTACGGCAGGAGGGGATGTCGGTAAGGCCATTGATAAAAGTTTTGGCAGTTTTGATAAATTCCGGGACTTATTCTCAAAGGCTGCTGCGACACGATTTGGCTCCGGATGGGCCTGGCTGGTAAAGACTAAAAGCGGACTGGTCGTGACCTCGACTCCGAACCAGGACAATCCCCTGATGGATGTAGCAGATCAGCAGGGTTATCCGCTGCTGGCCATTGATGTCTGGGAGCATGCCTATTACCTGAAATACCAGAATCGCAGAACCGATTATATTTCCGCTTTCTGGAATGTGGTCAATTGGGACTACGCAAACGAAAGATTTATAAAAGCAGCAGAATAAGTACAGTCTAAAATATTTTCCCGATCCGGATACCTCCTGTAGAGACTACTACAAGGAAGGTATCCGGATCTTTTTTTTCTCCCACCACAAGTTTCTCCCATTTTGTTTGGATTCTTACTCCAAAATGTTATACTTTTGTTTATAAAATGACTTATAGTCATAAAATATAGTCATGATAATATAATTACCCTGGGTCATATATGGGAATAGCCGAAAGAAAAGAACGGGAAAAACTGCAACGACGCAACGATATCATCGTTTCTGCGGAGAAGGTATTCTTCTCCGGGGGATTTGAATCCACCACTATGGATGAAATAGCCGAAATGGCAGAGCTGAGCAAAGGAACACTCTACCTGTATTTCAAGAGCAAAGAAGATATTCAGTTCGCCATATTTATGAGGGGATCTGATATTCTGATGAAAATGATGAAAGATAATCTGTCTGCTGAATGTAGCGGTTACCAGCGATTGCTTGAGCTGGCAGATTCCTTTATCCGGTTTTCCAGGGAGAACCGGGATTATTTCAACCTTTTTATGTACTATGAAAGCAACCGGATGGGGGCATTGAACATTGACCAGGCTCAACTCCAGGTCTACCTGAAAGAAGACTCTCCGCTTGCATTGGTTACCCAACAGGTTATCATGGGAATGCAGGATGGTTCATTGAGAAATGACCTTTCTGCTGAGGTGTTTTCAGCTACCCTGTGGTCTCAAATGCTGGGTGTCCTGATCGTGTTGAATAACAAGGCAGATCTTTACGAGATTTTTAACCTCAAGGCCGATGAGATATTACAGACCCATCTCGAGCTGGTTTCCAATGGAAGCATTCCAATAAAGTAAATAGTTATGGATATACGGAGGAATTTCATAATAATGATATTATGTGGCCTGGCCCTGGGTGCAGCTGGACAGGAAGAGACCCTGGATGATTATGTTAATGTGGGACTTGAAAACAATCTGGCACTCAGGCAGAAGGAGGTTAATTACCTCAAGAGTATGGAGGTACTAAAACAAGCCAGGGCATTGTTTTTTCCCGACATCAGCCTGAACGCCAGGTACACTGCTGCTGATGGGGGGCGGATCATTGAATTTCCTGTAGGAACCATGCTGAATCCGGTTTATCAGAGCCTCAATTACCTGCTGGGCCAGGATCTCTTTCCGGATATCGCAAACATGGAATTTGCCTTTTTCCGCCCTACAGAGCATGAGACAAAGATCCGGCTGGCCCAACCCATTGTTGATACAAAGGTCATTTATAACCAGAAGATTAATAAGGAACTGAGCCGGGCAGTCATGGCGGATGCTGCGGCCTATAAAAGGCAGCTCGTTGCAGAGATCAAAACGGCCTATTTCAATTATCTGAAAACCCTGAAACTGCTCCAGCTGGTAGATGATACCAGAGAACTCCTGGTGGAAAATATCCGGGTAAATGAAAGCCTCTTTGATAACAATGTTGTAACCATAGACAATGTTTACCGTTCCAGGGCAGAACTCTCTAAACTTGAACGACAGGAGGCTGAAGCGAGAAAGAACCATGAAGTTGCAAGGGCTTATTTTAATTTTCTGTTGAACCGACCATTCGAAACGATGATACTGGCTGATATCCAGTATGATTCCATTAAACAAACATTGATATTGGAAGACCTGTCTGAACATGCTGTTGTCAACCGTGAGGAATTGGAGATGCTGAGAAGCTATAGAAGGGCTGCTGAAAGTAATTTGAGCATGAACCAGATGAATAAGTTACCAAACCTGTATGCAGTTGTTGATTATGGATTTCAGGGCAGGCATTATGAGTTTAATATGCGCCAGGATTACCTGTTTGCATCACTGATTTTCAGATGGGACCTCTTCCATGGTTTTCAGAATAAGGCAAGGATAGGGGAAGCCCGCATTGAACAGAACCTGAGGGATACTCAATTGGAGGAAGCCGAACAGCAGATAAAGCTTGAAACCATTGGAGCACATTATGACCTGATAGCTTCAGCAGAATCAGTGAAAGCATCTACTGAAGAATTGTTAAGTGCCAGGAATGCCTTCAGGGTGATAAACAGGAAATATGGTGAGGGACAGGCAACTCTGATCGAATTTATCGATGCAAGAAGTACGATGACACAGGCAGAGATGCTCTTGATTATGAGTAAATATGATTTCCATATTAAATATGCAGACCTGGAAAGGGTGGCCTGTCTGTACCCTTTTGAAGATGAATAAGATAATCGTAAAATCACCATAGATGAAGACAATAAGACCAAGGATCAATCAGTATTTCCTGGCAGCTTTGCTGATAGTTGCAGGGTGTATGGATAGCGGACCAAAAGAGGCTGCAGAACCTGCGGTAATTGTCAAGACGATGAGGATCAGAGATACGGTTATCGTTTTCAGGGTGCGAACTGCCGGAAAATTAGCATCCAAAACGGAATCAAAATTGAGTTTTAAAACTGGTGGCATCATCCAAAAGATCACGGTCGATGAAGGTCAGTCGGTCAGAAAGGACCAATTGCTGGCCCAATTGAACCTTGAGGAGATAAATTCGCGGGTTAGCCAGGCTGAACTGGCACTGAATAAATCTGAGAGGGATTACGAAAGGGCGGGGAACCTCTACCGGGACAGCGTGGTGACCCTTGAACAATTTGAGAACGCCGGAACAGCTCTTGAAGTAGCCCGTTCCAATGCAAGTATTGCCAATTTCAACCTCCAGTATTCGACCATACGTGCTCCTGCCAATGGGAAAATACTGAAAAGGATAGCCGAATCGAATGAGATCATTGCCCCGGGACATCCTGTATTCTTGTTCGCATCTACCGGAAGTGATTGGGTCGTCAGGGCAAATCTGACAGACCGTGATATTGTGAGGGTAGGCATGCATGATTCTGCCCATGTTAAGTTTGATGCCTATCCTGGTGAAATTTTTTCAGGCAAAGTCTCGGAAATAGGGACCTCTGCAGATCCGTATACCGGGACATATGAAGTTGAGATACAAATCCGCAGAAGGCCTGAAAAGCTGGTTTCTGGATTTATTGCAAAGGTTGATATTTATCCTGAAGCCTTGGAAAAACAGGTGGTCATTCCCGTGGAGTCACTTATTGACGGGACAGGAATAACAGGGTATGTGATGGTACTGGTCGATCAGCAGCCGGAAAGGCGAAAAATAAAAATCCATAGGGTTGATGATAATGGCATTGTGGTGGAGGAGGGCCTGTCGCCAGGTGAAGAACTCATCATAGAGGGCGCCCAGTATATAAAGAAGGGCAGCCGGATCAAAGTGAATGCTTCAGATCAATAAATTTCGTAAGTCATGAAGATACTAAGGCTGGCCATTGACAATTACCAGTTTACCCTGACTGCATTTCTTCTACTACTGATCGTTGGAGTGAGCTCATTTTTTACCATGCCAAGGTCGGAAGATCCTCCCTTGCAGGTACCCGGAGCCTCCGTAATCATTATCTATCCTGGCAGCAATCCCATAGATCTTGAACAGCTGGTCGCAACACCGCTGGAGGAAGCAATTAACGAGTTGGATGACATCAAACGGATGGAAACAGGTATGCGTGACGGTATTCTGGTTACCTCCGTTGAATTTACATTTGAATCGGATCCGGATGAAAAGTTCGATGAGGTTGTACAACAGGTAAATAGCATCCGGGATGACCTGCCGGATGAGATCTATGACCTGGAGATACTGGAATGGAACAGTACCGATGTTGTGATGATGCACCTGGCCATTGTTTCAGAAACAGCAGAATTTGATATAATGGAAGATGAAGCCGAAGCACTTAAAAAGAAGATCGAAAGGGTGCCAGGTGTAAAACTGGTTGAATTGTTTGCCATACCGGACCAGGAACTGAGGGTATCACTGGACATGGAAAAGATGGCGCAAATGAACATATCCATTGACCTTGTGAACAAAGCCATCATGAGCAATAATGCCAATATTCCAGGTGGTAGTTTGAAGATAGGTGAAAGGGATTTCAGTATTAAAACCAGCGGATCCTACCAGAATCTGGCAGAGATCAGTAATACTGTTGTGAGTTCCTATAATGGGAGCAACATCTACCTCAAAAACATCGCAGATGTTCATTTCGATTATGCAGATAATATATACTTTGCACGGTATCAGGGGGAGCGTGCTGTTTTTCTAACGGTTAAACAGAAAGAGGGATACAATATATTCAAGATCACCGAAGAGATCCATCAAATTCTTGATGATCATGCATTAGACCTGGAGGGTGAGATGCAGCTTGTCACAGTTTTTGACCAGGCAGACAGTGTAGATGAACGGATCAACGGTTTCCTGTCAAATCTCTTTTTTGGGATACTGCTTGTCGGCCTTGTCATTTTTCTGTCACTGGGATTCAGGGCCTCAATGCTGGTAATCATCGCCATACCTCTTTCCATCCTGATTGGACTGGGATTCGTTGACCTGACCGGTTTCGGATTGCAACAGATGTCCATAGCCGGATTGATCATCTCATTGGGACTCCTGGTAGATAACTCCATTGTCATCGTCGAAAATATTGAACGGTTTATCGGCCTGGGAAATACCAAAAATGATGCTGCTGTGAAAGGGAGCGTGCAGCTGGGATGGCCTATCATCAGTGCAACGGTTACCACCATGCTGGCATTTATACCCATCATAGCCATGCCTGACAAGGCCGGTCGTTTCATTCAGAGCATGCCTGTAACCGTTATCTACACACTGTTTGCTTCCCTTTGCATTGCCTTGCTGCTGACGCCTTATTTAGCTAAAATTTTTCTTAGAAAGTCCATCGGTAAAACTAAGAAGAAACGGGAGCTAAACCTGAAATTCCTGATGAAGAACTTGATAGCGGGGCCATACAGGAAAAGCCTGGATTTTGCTCTTCGGAGACGAGGATTGATAATCCTGATCTCTCTGACCCTCCTGGGGGGATCTTTGATGTTGTTTCGCATAGTTGGGGTAAGCTTCTTTCCGAAAGCCGAAAAACCGCAGTTTATGATACGGATAAATACCCCGGATGGGGTGAATGTTGACAAAACTGATGACGTTGCCAGACAAGTGGAATCCATGCTTGATACCATGGATGGAGTTAAACATTATGCCACGAATGTGGGTCATGGTAATCCAAGGATTTACTACAATATTTTCCCGAAGCGTTTCGAGAGGAACTTTGCAGAGATATTTGTAGAACTGGAAGAATATGAGGTGGAACAATTTGACAGGATGATCACGGAACTACGTTTAATGTTCAGTGGTTTTCCGGGGGCCAGGATCAATGTTAAGGAGTTTGAGCAGGGATCTCCCGTAGAAGCGCCCCTGGTTATCAAAATTACAGGTCCGAATATGGAAATGCTTACTAAATTGTCCGATGATTTTGAGACATTTCTCAGGGAGGAACCCGGGCTTGTAAATATTGATAATCAGCTCAGTAAGGCAAGTACTGATTTCTATATCAATATTAACCGTGATAAGGCAAGCATGCTGGGTGTACCAATATTTGAGATTGACAGGACCATCCGGACTGCCATCACCGGTATGTCGGTATCCAGCTTCAGGGATGTCGAAGGGAAGGAGTTTGATATCGTCCTGAGGCTTCCCTTCGACGACCGGATCAGGCTTGAAGATTTTGACAGGATCTATGTCAGTTCCCTTACCGGGAGGCAGATCCCTTTGAAACAGCTGGTTAGTATAGAGCTAAAGGAAGCCCCTGGGATCATAACTCATTTTGACATGGACCGCAACGGCAGCCTGAAAGCCGATATCCGGAAAGGATATGACCTTGATGAAATCGTCGCTTCTCTTGAAACCCGCTTTCAGTCTTATCCCATTCCAGCAGACTACGAATATAAATTCACTGGGGAACTTGAGAGCAGGGAGGAAAGCTTCGGTGGGATGGCCAGGGCGAGCATCATCGCATTGATTGCCATCTTCGCGGTACTTGTACTGCAGTTCAGGTCATTTTCCCAGCCATTTATTATCTTCTCTGCATTTCCCCTGGCCATGATAGGATCCGTACTGGCCCTGTTTATCACGGGGTATTCTTTCTCTTTCACTGCTTTTATCGGATTGATCAGCCTGATCGGAATTGTTGTGAATAATTCCATCATCCTGGTTGATTATATAAATAAGCTGATGGATCAGGGCATGGATAAAATGGCTGCTATCAAGCAGGCAGGAGAGACAAGGTTCACACCTATCGTACTAACGACATTTACAACCATTGGGGGACTCCTCCCCCTGACCCTTAGGGGCGGGACTTTATGGGCACCTATGGGTTGGACCATAATAGGTGGATTGTTCGTTTCCACCTTCATGTCACTATTGGTTGTACCGGTGCTGTATCGCATGTATACGAAGTAGCAGTCAAAACAGCATCAGCATACCTATGTTCGCAAAGAGCATGCTGATGCTGTCCTAACAGTCAGACAACTACATTATGCAACTGGAAAGGGGTTGAGATCCTGAGCTGATCTGAATGCCGGGAAGGATTAATTTTTCTTCTTATCCTTGACCCTGTTGTATTTCATTGCCTTCACGATCCAGTTGGCCAGGGGTTTTTCAGGGTTCCTTTTGCGGAGATTGATATACCATCCAAGCTTTTTACTGACAGGCAATTTATGGCTTTCGACAAATTCGATAAGGGTACCATCCGGATCTTCCACATATGAGAAATGCCCTGCTGCTTCACCCATGTCAAATGTATCATCATGTTGATGAGTGGAATCAACTGTAAAAGGGAATCCCTTTGCCTTACATTCCTCCCGCAAGACATCCATACCGATAATATCATAACAGAGGTGTATAAATCCAAGGTCTCCCCATTGCCTGCCTTCGTAGATTTTGTTTGGCTGACGGTCCTTAACTTCGACCAGTTCGATCTGGCTGGGACCAAAAAGGCGGCTGAATGTGCCTCTTACGTTTTTGCTGTGCTTTAGCAATACCCTTCTAAATGTATGTCCACCCCCTGGAAGATCAGACAGGTCATCAAATTTTTCTTCAACATCGTATAATACATCATCATAACCCAGGATACCGCTGTAAAGCTTGCGAGCGCGGTCGATGTTGGAAACACCAATCCAGGCACCAAATGTGGCACCGGTTAATTTCTTTTCATTACGAAAGATTGAATCATCTTCGACCACCTGGAAAAGATTGTCATATGGATCTTTCACGAAAAAATGCTCACCCCCGGCGGGATCTTTTGATATCCCGTTAATATTGATGCCTTTGTTTTGAAAAAACTGGTAGCTTTTTTTGATGTTAGAAGATTTGATTTTGGCAGCATTGATGCCCAAATCCCCCAGGTGCACACTGTTTTTTGGGGGGTGGGGGGGTCTTTTGGTATACTGCCAGATCTCAAATCCACCTCCACCCTGAAGATTCAAGGCCAGGGCGGCATGTCTGGCCTGTGGTTGTCCGCCAGTATATGGCAGCATAAGGCTTGCTACTGCATCTTCTTCAAAAACCCTGATGTCCATCCCAAAATGCTCACGATACCATTTCCAGGCCTCTCGCAAGTTGCCGACACCAATCCCGATTTGCTGTATGCCACTTATAATTTTTTCCTTCAGATCACCTCTATCCATGTTACCTTCTCTAGTTATTTTGCGAAGATACTATTTCTAATCCATTTTCACTGTTAAATTGCTGTTAAGCAAGATAATCAGAATCAATATTAAGAAGTTTTGAGGCTCATTTCTGAATGAGTTCATCAACCCTTGTGATGATATCTATACGGAGCTTTTTGAGAGAATCAAGCTGCTTGTCTTTGCGAAAGCTTAGTAATTGGTATTTCCATAAGGACCTCAGTTTCTTAAACCAGATAAAATAGATATGTGCGAAGAGCCCTATCAGGGGAAGGCTTGCCAAAAAGGCCCATTTAATCCATCCCGGATCGGTGAGTAACCAAACGGGAATAAGTAATATCAGATAGTAAATGGGAAAAAGGAACATTCCAATGCCATATTTAAAGGTACTATGGAACTGGGTGTCCTTAAGTTTTTTTGATACTTTCGCTGTAAACCAGTAAGGAAAATAGTTGGTGATGGCGCCATACATAAAAACGGGCAGGATAGCCAGCATGCCCAGATCAGCAAGGATCAGGGCGATCCAGGAATAGCTGGAATGCTTAAATAGCCAGTCGCGCATCCCAAGGTTCTCAACTCCTTCCCTGTATGTTGTGCATAAATTATCAAGTGCCTCAATCTTTTCATTTTCCTGTTGTTCAACTTCAAAAAGTTTTCGGATCATCTGCTGGTCAGCGACAAGCCTGTTGTAGAGCGTGTTTTTCTTATGGCCAGTCTGTTTTCGCATATCATCGTTGTAAACAGAACGGAGCAACATATACATTTCATAATGTGCCTCAGACCGAATGTCTATCATGTACTTACTCATCTCCCCTGCCAACCTTTCCCGTAACATATTGATCGCTTTTGGCTGGTTTTCAAGGTAAGCTCCATAATATTCACTGACCTCAATGGGTTCTCCGTACTGAACAAATATTTTACCCCTGAAATTTGTGTAATTGGAATAGTCAATCCCCACCGGAACGATTACAACGCCTGGCTTCTCTCCATAGTTTTCCTGTGCCTGGAAGGCAATCCTGAAGATTCCCTTGACAAGGGGCCGAAGTCTTCGTTTATTTCCATGGTTTCCTTCTGGCATGATAGCTACTGGGCATTTTTTTCTCAACAGCACTTGCATTGCCTCCTGAAAGACATCTTCGTTTTTGCGCAGTTCACTGGCGCCATCACGTATCCTGTAGACCGGTAATATCTTAATTAAACGCAACAAACCGGCAATAAATTTATTCTTAAATATATCAGCGCGGGCAAGGAAGACCGGATCACGGCGGGAGGTCATATGGGCCGCCATGGCATCCATCAATGCATTCTGGTGGTTGGGGGCAAGCAATACTGGCCGATCCCTGGGTATCCGCTTCCAGTGTTTTACTTCTGATCTGCCTATAAAAGATCCAGTGAATAATATATGAATAGATCTTCAGGAGTATGAATCTCAGGGAAAACCTGTCTATGGTTCTTTTTGCCATTCTGTAAGGATTTGTGATTTTATTGGGGAGTTGGGATGTCTATGTTTCCTGGTTGGAAAACGAAGGTAAAAAAAAAACCTGAAATGCTTATCTTGCATCAAAACTCGCATAACAATGGAAAAGAAATTCGCAAATATCCCGGTAAAGGATTTAGATGACAATGTTTTTAAGCTGATTGGCGATGACTGGATGTTGATCACAGCTGGTGATCAGGATAATTTCAATACCATGACCGCCAGCTGGGGCAGTATGGGTATCCTCTGGAATTTGTCTGTGGCATTCTGTTTTTTAAGGCCACAGAGGTACACTTTTGAATTTATGGAGGCCTCAGAAATTTATACACTGTGCTTCCTGGAGGACCAGTACAGGGATATCCTGCAGTTCTGTGGAACCCATTCCGGTAAAGACGTGAATAAGGTTGCAGAAACGGGACTGATCCCACTAAGCACCAAAAACGGAAATATTTATTACGAACAATGCAAACTGGTGCTGGAATGCCGGAAGTTATATTCTGACTGGCTGTCAGAAGAAAGTTTCATGGTAGAAAAACTGGCAGGGAAAAATTACCCTAAGAAAGATTTTCATAAATTTTATATTGGGGAAATTATTTCCTGCCTTAAAATGGTTTAGTGAAGGAGTCTCTGAACCCTTGCTCAAATATGCTGTCCCCTCTCATTTTCCCAAATTTCAGGGTATATGCCTGGATCTCACCATTGACTTCACGAGCTCTTTCATGTTCTCCGGTTTTCTCATAGATCCTGGCTCTCAGTATGTTCTGATTGCGATAATCCGGATTATGAGGCATGCCTGAACCCAGATTTTCGGGATAAGCCTCGGATTTATCAAGATAGTCCAGTGACAGGTCATAGTCTTCTTCCTGAAAACTATTATAAGCCAGCATCAGGTAATTATATTCAAAAATATTTTGTGCGCTTTTCTCACCTTCATAAGGAAGGATATTAGTTTTACCAAGTACATCGAGTGATCTCCTATAATGCCCCATATTTGTCAGCGCTTTGCTATAGACAATATCAAGGATAAAGTTCCCGGGAAATTTATCATGGGCTTTTTCTGATATCTGCAGGGCAGATACAAAGTCTCCACGCTGGTTATAAATATTTGCCAGTTCCCTGTATACTCTCCATTGACCGGGGTCAATCCCCAGTGCCCTTTGCATATCCTGGAGTCCCGCATCAGAATCCAGTCCCCTTAAACAGGCCCGGGAATAGTAAAATGGGACAAATTCCGGTTCTTCTCCCCATTTTTCCAGCAGGCTCAGGGCCTCTTTATTCCGCCCCCTGTTCCATAGAATGAGGGCTGCATAATAATCCGTTTTCCACGAAGGGAACTTTTTTGAGGCCCAATCCAGTACCCCGAGGGTTGCAGTCCGAAAGGGAAAAACAAATTCAGGGCTGGCCTCAAGTGCCAATTCAAGGTAAGTTTTACTTTTCTCCTTATCATCTTTATTCAACCAGGCAAGCCAGTAATGGATAAGTGGAAATTCCGGATACTGCTCCAATACTTCTGTGGCTTCCTCATGCAATCCCAGATCGGCATAAAACAGTCCAAGTTCAAGGTATTCCTCCCTGGCCATCTCATTTTTGAATGAATTGTTAAAGTTGGCTAGTCCCACACCAGGTTTAAGCAAGTATCGTTCAAACAGGGCAAAATGATCCAGAGGATCAATCTCCAGTATATCGGCTAAAATTTCTTCTGCATAGCCATGATTGTTAAGCTGTCGTTGTGAGATAGCCATTATCTTGTAGCTATTCAGGTTCAGGCCATTATAAGCCAGGGATTTTTCAGCCAGGGGGTAAGCTCCTTCTGGATTTCCTTCCATCAGGCTGATCTCTGCAAGCAGTTGCAATGAAGCAGCGTGATATTCAAGGGAACGCATGGACCACCTAAAACCATCTCTGGCATCTGTAAGATTGCCTTTTGTTTTTTGCAGGTTCCCGTAAATGAAATTAGTCCCAGGTGCATAGGTATCCACCCTAAGCACTTTTCTGGTATAAGCAAGGGCCTTGTCAATTTCACCCCGGCGGGAATAAAGTTCTGCCACCCGCTCCAGCGCTTTGAGATGTAAGGGTTCATTCTCAAGCAACTCCAGGTATGTCTCAAGGGCCCTCTGGTATGACCTGCGCTTCTCAAGTTCACCTGCCAGGATAAACAGATCCTCCATTGCATCACCATCCGCCCTGTCCGGCCTTTCGATCATAAGCTGGTCTCCTGAAGCATATAGTTTTTCAGTCCCAAGATATACCTCAATATTATCTCCCTCCACTATGCCCGCAAAATCCTCATTAAATGTTTCAGATGGCTTTATGATAACCTGGTCGTTTGAGATCTCCTCTCCATTTACCTTCACCATCATTTTTTCGTTTATCTCCCGGGCAGGCGAGAAGAACAGATTCATTCCATCTACCGAAAATTTTAAATGAATGCTTCCTGATGCTGCCACACGGGTGATTCCACCGATCGCCCTTACCGGGAACCAGCGCTCTGTCCAGGAGTCAGTATGATAGGGCGTAAAATCGGTTTGCTTGAAAGGTGTATGGCCGCTGCTGAAACTATTCTGGTTGTACATCCTGCCTGCCTGTACTTCCACAAATTGCCCATGTGTGTCAGTCAGCAGGTTTTCCCAGATAGCGCCAGACCTTGCATGTGAGAAAAGCCAGATTTTTTTTCCCGGCGTACCAATGATATCGGACCAGTGTACCATACCGAAATCTTCATCATGGTAATAGGAGACATAATAATTGTCAATGCTACCAAAAACATGGTAGGATCTATTATTTTGGTCCGCATTGTTTTTATACCATGAGCGGTCAGTACCCAATTCATCGATGGGCCATGGATGGGACTCCCCATTATGCCCCAGCCATTGGTCCCCTGGAAAATAATAATGTAGATCCCCGGCAGCTTTCATGGCTGTATTGCTCCAGTGGTAGTAAGGCTGGTAGAAGGATGTTGCATTATACCAGTTAGTAGTGGCCTCGAAATAGGCAGTTTTCGGAGGCAGGGATATGTCCACCCGCCATTGCATATGGGAGGGGAGATCCATGCCTCCAACCACACAATGTACTGAGCCATCCTCGTCAATAAAAACTTTGTAGTTGACTGGTGTTGCCGCACCGGCATGATGGCCGATCACACCTGAGTTCCATTCTATCCCTCCCATGGTCCATGGACCTCTCAGAGCGATATCCCTGAATTTTACTACATCATTGGTGTAAATAAATTCCTTTCCGCTTGCTTTATCTATGGCACCCCATACCTTCCCGCCGATGGCCGGAATGATATACACCTCAATGTATTCATTCTCCAGTTTTACCATTTCCCATTCCCTTGGCTCACCCTTATGGCTGAACCCGTCAATTCGGGAATACGGATAAATATCATTTCTATTAAAAATGATGGGAAAAGGATTGGTATCTGAAAAAGGATAGGTAAGCATTGTTTCATGATATACCTCAACGGATGGGTATTGACTGCATGAACCTATGATCATGGTCACCATCACCAACAGGAATAAAAAAGGTTGAGCCTTCACAATGGCAGGGTAGGTTTCCCTAGAACGGTTTTACATAGGTGTCCGAAAAACCCCGATCAAATATATTGCCTCCCCTCATCTCTCCAAATTTCTCGGTATATGCCTGAATCTCTTCTTTGGCCTTGCGGGCTTTATCACCTTCCCCGGTTTTGTTATAAATCCTGGTTCTAAGTATGTTCTGATTGCGGTAATCCGGAAAAGGGGGAGAGCCGGAACCCAGGTTTTCGGGATAGGTTTCGGATTTAGCTATGTATTCCAGCGCTTTGTCATAGTCTCCTTTCTTGTAACTGTCAAAAGCCAGCATGAGACAATTATATACAAATATGCGTTGTGCACTTCTTTCACCCTCATAGGGCAAAACATCCGTATTGGTAATTACTTCCAGGGATTTTGCAAATTGGCCTGTATTTGTCAATGCCTTGCTATATCCAATATCGAGAATATAATTACCGGGAAATTTTTCATGTCCTTTTCCTGCAATCTCCACAGCAGCTTGTAGATCATTGCGCTGGCCGTATATATTGGACAGTTCCTTGTATAACCTCCACTGGCTGGGGTCGATGGCCAGTGCCCTTTTCATGTCTGCAAGTCCAGCGTCAGCATTAATACCCTTCAGACAGGCCCGTGAGTAATAAAATGGCACAAATTCCGGCTCTTCTCCCCATTTTTCAAGGAGAGCCAGTGCTTCATCATTCCGTCCCCTGTTCCACAGAATCAGCGCTGAATAATAATCTGTTTTCCACGATGGGATTTGCTTCGAGGCCCAGTCAAGTACCATCCCCGTTTCATTCCTGTAAGGAAAGATAAATTCCGGGCTGGCCTCAAGGGCCTGGTCCAGGTAAGTTTTACTTTTGTCCTGGTCTTCTTTATTCAGCCAGGCAAGCCAGTAATCGATCACCGGATAGTTTGTGACCTGCTCCAAAACCTGTATGGCCTCATCTTTTAAACCCATATTGGCATAATAGAGTCCGAGTTCAAGATATTCCTCCTTGGCCATTTCATTCTGGAATGAATTATTAAAGGTGCTTAATCCCACGCCAGGATTGAGAAGATATCTTTCAAACAGGGCAAAATGATCCAGGGGATCAATTTCCAGTATATTGGCCAGTGCTTTTTCTGCATCTTGAGGCTTGTCCAGTTTTCGCAAGGCGATAGCAAGGGACTTATAAGCATTCAGGTTCAGGCTGTTATAAGCCAGGGCTCTTTCAGCATGGCGTTGGGCCAATTCTGAGTCGCCTTCCATCAGATTGATCTCGGAGAGTAATTGCAATGAAGCAGAATGATATTCAAGGGATCGCATGGACCACCTGAATCCGTCTTTGGCATCAGTAAGATTTCCCTTTATTTTTTGCAGGTTGCCATATATGAAATTTGTCCCCGGTGCATAAGTATCTACCTTTAGCACTTTCCTGGTATAATCAAGGGCCTTGTCAATTTCACCCCGGCGGGCATATAGTTCAGCCACCCGCTCCAGTGCTTTTAAATTCTTTGGCTCTTTCTCAAGCAGTTCCAGGTATGTCTCAAGGGCCCTCTGGTAATACCTGAACTGCTCAAGTTCATTGGCCAGGATCAACATATCATCAAGTGCATCTCCTTCCGACTTATTGGGTCTCTCAATGGTAAAATTATCTTCTGAGGAGAATAGTTTTTCGGACCCAAGGTAAACTTCAATCTTATCACCCTCCTTGATGCCGCTAAATTCTTCATTCAAGGTTTCAGATGGCTTCATGACAAGCTGTTCATTTGAGAATTTTTCTCCATTTACAGTCAATATCATTTTATCATTGATCTCCCTGATAGGAGAAAACAAGAGGTTCATTCCATCCGCCGAAAACTTCAGGTTTATGGTTCCTGATTCCGCCACGCGGGTGACTCCGTCCGTACCCCTGACCGGGAACCAACGCTCTGTCCAGGAATCTGAATAATAGGGTGTGAAATCAGTTTGTTTAAAAGGTGTCCGGCTGCTGCTGAAACTATTCTGGTTGTACATTCTGCCGGCCTGTACCTCTACATATTGTCCATCTGTATCCGTAAGCAGGTTTTCCCAGATAGCACCATTTCTGGCCTGTGACCAGAGAAATATTTTCTTTCCAGGTACTCCATAAATATCGGACCAGTGTCCTGAACCATAATCTTCATCATGGAAATAGGAAACATAATAATTATCAATGCTTCCAAAGATATGGCAGGAACTGGAACCAAGGTCTTTACTGTTTATATACCAGGAGCGGTCAATACCTTGCTCATCAACAGGCCAGGGATGTGATATTCCGTTATGCCCTATCCAGTGGGTCCCTGGAAAATAAAATTTCAGATCCTCAGCGGCCTTTACAGCTGCATTGCTCCAAAAATATGAGGGCTGGTAAAAAGGAGTGGCATTGTACCAGGAAGACACGGTTTCAAAATAGGCCGTATTCGCCGGCAGGAATATGTCAACCCGCCATTGCATATGCGATGGAAGATCCATCCCACCGACCACACAATGGGCTGTGCCGTCATCATCAGTAAATACCTTGTAATTTACAGGGGATGCTCCTCCGGGATGATGGCCGATAACGCCCGTATTGAACTCGATCCCGCCTGAAGTCCAGGGTCCCCTCATGGCAAGATCCCGGTATTTCACCACCTCATTTTTATAAATAAATTCCTTCCCGGTAACTTTATCAATGGCACCCCATACCTTACCTCCTTCTTCAGGAAGTATATAAACTTCGATGTAATCATTTTCGAGTTTTACTACTTTCCAGTCCTTTGGTTCACCTTTATGGCTGAACCCATCAATGCGGGAATAGGGATAAATATCATTCTTGTTTTGAATGATGGGAAAGGAATTGGTATCATGGTATGGATAGGTCAGCAATGTTTCAGTGTACTCTTTAACAATGCTTTGTTGATTTTGTTGGTTGCAAGAGCCAGAGACAATGGCAACAAATACAAGCAGGAAAAAATAAGTTTGAGCTTTCATAGTATGTGTGAATTAGTTATTGGATGCCTGTTCCTTCAATGATTAACAGATAACGATCGATGTCCGGATTGTAATATATTTCTTTTTTTCCGTTTGACCAGATGATTTCGACCTGATCTACCTTTTTATTTTGCCCAAGGCCAATGTGGACCCTGGGATCGTGATGGGTCAGGTAACTGGTTGCCCACTGGTTGATGTGTACCTGCTCATTTTCCCCGGATTTAACAGTGACTCTTGCACCAATGGCTGACGCAGGTCCGTCTTCACCTACCAGTTTCAAGCCCAGCCAGTGATTGGCATTTCCTCCATCATTTCTCAGCAATATGGGGGATGCCAGAAGGTCAATATGAGACACTATGATATCCATATCACCATCATTATCGTAATCCCATATAGCCGACGCCCGTCCAGAGCGTCTGGTGGAAAAATAATCGCTTACGGTGGTACCGACATCCTGGAAATGGCCTTTCCCATCGTTTTCGAGTAGGAGGGGTGGTTGCAGGATCAGTTCCTCGGCGGTTCCGTTAGCGGCAAATAGATCCAGGTCTCCATCATTATCATAGTCAAAGAGTTCGGCTGCCCAGGCACCTTTCCCAGCCATGGCCCCGGCCACACCGCTTCCTTCAGTGACATCCTCAAACAGTCCATGTCCAGTATTTCGGTAGAGGGCACCATACCTGAGGTCAGTTACCAGCAGGTCAATCAGTCCGTCACCGTCTATGTCCCCGATTGACCCATGCATGGATCCTGTCGGCACCCCATGACTGTTTGCTGCCACACCGCTTGCTATGGCTACATCATGGAATTTTTGATCATCATTTCTGAAAAGGAAATTAAGCTGGTGGTCATTGCCCTGGAAAATATCCAGGTCCCCATCAATATCATAATCGTAAACTGTTAATCCCATACATTTCGAATCGGGGAAGAACAATCCGTATTCTTTTGTAACATCCACAAATCGTCCATCTGCCTGTTGCAGGTAGAGCATGGATGCCTGTCCCATATATTCAGATGGATGAGGCATCATATCCGGTGTGGTAGGTGATATGTAATCAGGGTCAAAGGCCAGAAAATTTCCTACCATGGCATCCAATCTGCCATCCCTGTTATAATCCCCAAAAGCTACACCAACGCTCCATTTTGTAAATCCATTCAATGTTGCTGGTCCCGCGAGACCTGTTGATTCAGTAATATCCGTAAATGTACCGTCACCATTGTTGCGGTAAAAGACATTTGGACCAAAATTCAATAAAAACAGGTCTTCATCACCATCCTTATCATAATCTATGGCACCCGCTGCCATGCTCCAGTTCCGGTCATCCACTCCCGCTTTTTCTGCCAGCTCAGTAAATGTTCCGTCACCGTTGTTCTTATAGAGTTTATTGGGGGTATTATTGAAAACCTTTCCTGCCGGATCCGAGATACCTTCAAGATAAGTTCCGTTTAGCATATACAGGTCGCATAGTCCGTCATTATTGTAATCTAATACGGTGATGCCAGACCCACTGCTTTCCAGGATATTCTCATAGCTATAGTCACCGAAGTTATATAGAAAATCAATCCCGGCCTGTTTTGTTACATCTGTAAATACAACAGGGTTATATTGAGCTGATGTATTATTAGAAGTGTTGATAAGGAACAAAACCAATAGAAACAAATAAGCAAATCGAATAATATAATTACTATACTGCATCAGCTGCTTCCTGCTTGTTTAAAATAATTTCAGCTGCCATCCGGACAGCTTGCCGGACAACGCCACTGCATTTGCCGGTCGCGTCTGCTTCCTGGAATACTCTCAGCTCTTCCGGATCGGTTAAGTGATAACTTCTGCCAAATTCTTTTTCCTGAATATCAAAACACAGGGTGCTTCCAAACGCTGTCTCGAACTGCTGGCAGAATTTTCCTGAGGGAATTAGTGAATCGCGGTAAATATCCCAATCATGCAAGCTGTTTTTTCCACGACCGTAGATCTGGCCAAAAACCATCAGGGGCCCAGTAAGGGCTCCACAGGTTTCGCCTCTCTCTGCCATGCCTGGCAGGGGGGTCAATGCTTTTAATACCTCCTGGCTGTTGATTTCAAATTGCTCCGATAGAGCTAAATAACTACTTTGTGCACAGTTATTTGAGATTTGCATATAATGGTCCACTTTTTGATCGAGCAAATCATAAAGCAAGTCCCTCGGCATTTCACGGTTCATGGAGAGGCTGTTTTCAAAGCCAGGTCCCTGAGATCCCTCAATCCTTTTGCTGTTTTTATCTTTTCCCCTGTTAAAGCATGCCCCCAGCGTCAAACTTCCCAGCGAAAAGGCAAAGATCTGTACAATGAAATTGCGTCGTTTTATCAGATTCATCATACCTAATTTAGAACCGCCCCCTTAAAGTTCTCTGTTGTAACTTCCCTTGTATTATATTTATTAAGGTATTCTCTGTGCTCTTCATCTGTGGGATAGAATTCATCCGGACCATAGGGATATCGGGTCATACCATGAAAAGGCAGGGGCCCGACCGTTTGCCCGGATGCTGTATTGAGATCACCATCCTTCACCCATCCCACACTATGGATGAGAAAGTCCCTGGTCCATCCTTCAGGTAATGCAGGCAAGCCTTCTGCATTGAATGTGATGCTCGTCTCATCACCTGCATTTTTAATAATGTATTTGTCATCTGCTTCCGTGAGTAGTGGTAATACATCGCCGTAACGTGTATAGGTTCCAAGCAAATCCCTCCAAGGTTGTCCGGTGCTAACAACTTCTGAATAATCAAACCAATGCGGTCCGTACCTGCCCCCTTTCCTGAAGGTGCGGGAAAAGCCCCTGTAATGCAGATCAGCGGAACTGGGATTTATGCTATGGGAATGAATGGGGGAATCTGTATTTTCATTGGCATAGAATATTTGATCCCAGTATATTTCCATATTCGTACAGATCCTTATCCTGGCATCCGATGTGGAAATTTTTCCTGATAGATCTGCCACAATGGTTTTATCTTTCCCCATAGGGAAGCTCAGGTTCTCAATGATGGTTACCCATTCACCTTTTTCGTTTATTGCCTGTAAGTAGGGTGGAATAACCTCATGCGCTGCCGATTGTGTGATGGATGCATTGATGCTGGCATCCGTAGGGAATATCCAGCCATTGAGGAAAAGGATAAGGTCTTTCGAATGATCGACCTCACCAAGGTCCAGCGTCAGCTCTGTCCTTTCAGTTAATCCCTGGTACCTGCCTGGTTTAAGATTGGATACATAACTGTCGTCTTTATCTGAAATCAGGGGAAGGAGATCCATACCATTGATATCACAGGCCGATACCGGGATTAATTTTTCCCTGACCTGGTATACCTTATAACCTTTAACAGGAGAAGGTAGAAGGCGTTCATTCACAAAAACCTCAACCGAATCGTGATGGTCAAGTGCCACAAGGGCAATCTTATCAAAATAGATGGTTTCCCATAATTCACCGGTAACCTGAATAGTATATTTACCATTTTTTGGTTGTAATAATTCTCCTGGGATTTTAATATAATCGACCGAGGCATCCGGATTCGCATACTCTTTATCTTCACCCATGATACCAAGCGGCATGCCGAGTGCGGATCTCCACATAATATCTTTCAGGAAGATATATTCCTCTCCATTCCAGGTGTAAAGAAAGGGGCATGATCCTTTTAAAACCTGTTCTTCAACCAGGTCCTGGTCTGTCCCAGGATAAAATAAATTCTGAGGAACCCCATTGGTCCATAAAATGCGTATTACATCAGCCTTCGAACGCGGTCCAAGTCCGAAATGCACATTAGGTTCGGTCACCACTTTTGACTGATAAAGGTTCCCTGCGCGGATTTCTACCTTGGCCCCTATCCCATAATAATTATTCTTGGCGCTGCCCGTCCTCAATCCAACAAGCTTCATCTTTACAAAATGGTTATTATTTCCACCGTCATTACGCAGGAGACGGACACTTCCATCCAGGCCGGTTATCAAAAAATCCGTATCGCCATCATCATTGTAATCCATGGTCAGGATCTGTTTTCCGGAAATCAGATCCTGGGGCAGGATATTCATTACAATCCAGAACATCCCGGCACCATCATTATGATAGAGAGTCACCCCATGCTGACCTTCTTTATCCGCTTCACCAACCACAAGGAGATCAAGGAATCCGTCGTTATCGAAGTCGAGGAATGATGCATCGTTCACCCTGATCTCCTGCAGGAACTGGTTCAAGTCCTCCGATCTGTTGTCCCTTTCAAAGGATCCATCACCCTGATTGCGGTACAACCGGCAATAACCAGTCTCCGGCGATGTTACAAAAAGGTCCAGGAACCCGTCATTGTTATAGTCCCCTGCTGTAACAGCATTAGATTTTGCCTCCCTTTTAAGGCCGCTCTCTTCTGTATGATCTTTGAAAATTCCCTGTCTTTGATTTAGATGAAGGGAATTATGACCATCGCTGTTGACCATAAAAAGATCGATGTCCCCGTCTTCGTCGAAATCACCAAAGGCTGCATCGGTAGTGTTTATATTTTCGCCCGATAAATTTGATCTGCCCGCCTGCTCGAGAAATGTATCATCCGCATTGTTCCTGTACAACAGGTTTGGACCCCCTGTCGCAATAAACAAATCGAGATCCCCATCGTGATCAAAATCAAAGAAAAGAGACATATTTCCACTCGAACTGTCTCCGACTTTGGCTTCAGCGGTTGCATCTACAAATGTTCCCTCCCCGGTGTTCTTATATAAAATATTTGATCCCTCTTTCAAAATATAGAGGTCCTGGAATCCATCATTATTGTAATCGCCGAATTTGGCTGAAGATTCCACCCCCTGGTGAAGAATGCCTGACTCATCTGTGACATCCCTGAAATTTCCAAGCTCATTCCTGAGCAAATAATGCCTATATGATCCTGACTGAAAGTCTGCACATCCTATGTATAAATCTATACTCCCATCTCCATCATAATCACAAGCCGTGATATGCGTACTGCCTGTACCCGTACCAAGGATATCCAGTCCCGCGTCAGCCGTAATATCCCTGAATTTAATGGCATTCAGCACTTCCTCCCAATCCATGCCAAGGGTAATGCCTGTTTGTTGATCGAATGTGATTACCGGAGAGCCAATTAAGGAACCTCCGGGTCCCTTTAATTCTATGATACCCGCCTGGTAAGGAGGTGTTACCTTTAAATAGTTATGAAAGATCATGAATGAAACCGAGGCTTTATCAAATTCTGAAGCCTGTAATGAAGCCATGGTCTTATTATAATATTCAATGGCTTCTTTTGGAAATTCTGGAAAGACCTGACGCAGGCCATCCAATCTGTTGAATAGCATCATCGGTGTTGGTTTCCCGAATCAGGATCTCAATTAAATTGAGGCGTGGGACAATATTGCCGGGTGCACTCCTGGCCAGTGCCAGGGTATAATTATATCGGCTTTTTAACGATTCCTCGTCGGTTAATGGGGCATATAGTTCAGCCAGATTATAAAGTGATTTAATATGGCCGGGAGAATGCCGGATGGCCTGCTCAAGTTCATTGATAGCTTTGTCAGTATGGTTGCTCATTTCATAGACCTTTGCCATGATCAGCCTGATATCAGAATCCTTTGGATCCATTTTAATCGCTTTTTGCAGCCATTCCTCAGCTTCCTGGTATTCACCCTTTCTTAAATAAACAACCCCCAGGTTCGCGTAACCCAGAACCTCTTTTGGATCAAGGTCCACAAGTTTCAAAAACTCAGCCTCTGCTTCATCCAGCTGGTTCTCTTCAAGATATGCCAGTCCGAGTGTCTTTATGCTGATCATCTCTCCCGGGTCCGCCTCATTCTTCTGACGGCACCCGCCAGGAACCAGAGTAATCAGACAATACATCAATACTAAAAGGTATTTGAATCTCATCGTGAAAGACATATTTATATTTTATTCTTCTTCCAATATTAAGGGATTTCCTTCCCGAATGGTCATTAGGCTGGCACTGCCTGAGCGGTTGCCATTTACATCAAATTGTATATCACCCGTAATGCCGGATGTATGATTTGCTCCGGCAAAAGCCTCAATAATCCTGTCCCTATCCATTCCTGCCCTTCTGACAACCCCGATGATCACATTGATGCCATCGTAAGCATAAGCCGCCGCTGCGCCTGGTTGGTAACCAAAAGTATTTTGAAATTCCTCTTGAAAGGCCATTCCCCCATCTGTGAACCAATGGCCTGAAGATACCAGAACACTTCCTTCCAGGCAACTCCAGTCCGGGCTTTTGGTCTTCTGTCCGTCCGTAACTGCTAATGTACCAAAAATCATTTGATTCATGCCTCGTTGTTTTAACATAGGTATAATCTCCTTAGCAAATTCAGGTCCTCCAAAAAGAACAAAAGCTTCAGCACCATATTCTTTAATAGCAGTCAGGATTTCAGGTAGATTCCCGTCTGACGATCCATACATAAACTGTTTGGGCGCCGCTAAACCCTCGGAACTCATAACTTTGATAAACGTGCCGGCAGCATGCCTGGAGTCATAAGCATCGCTGTTAATGATGGCCAGTTTTGTTAGTTTTCTTTTCTGATAGATTTCCCGGATCAGAGAAGTTGCCTGCTGATGGTCATTTGGGATGCATCGAAAATACCAGGGAACGAAAGCCTGAGACAAAGTCATATCGGTTGCCCATGTAGATAAAAAGGCAATCCTGGTTTTCGTGGCCACCTGCTCTGCCAGATGTGCATTCCGGCCATCCAGGGAGCCCATTATGGCTACTACCCCATCATCAAACACCATGTTTACAGATTCCTTGGACCCAGCTCCCCATGGACCCTCAGTTGAACGGACAACCAGTTGAAAGGTCTGGTTTCCTCCTCTCTCATTGGCCTTCCGGATAGCTAATTCTGCACCCTGTCTTGCTGCCAGAGATTCCTTGTCAGGGATTAAAAGCCCGATCTTAACGGTATTATCCTCCTCATTATGATGCACATTACTAGCCCCGGTGATGGCAGGTCCGCTTACAATCACCATCAGGAAGCAAACCGGAAATAATGATCTGAACTGAATCATAAATGATTGAATATCACAAGAACGCTTATGCTAAAATTGATTTATGGAGAAATAATCTCCTTCCCATTGCCAGCGCTATTTTATCGAGATCTTTTACCATTTGCACAAACTCTTTGGGATAAAGAGACTGCTGGCCATCACTTAAAGCTTCTAATGGTTTATTGTGAACCTCCACCATAATACCGTCGGCCCCGACAGCAATGGCAGCTTTGGCCATGGCCGGGACCAGCCAGCTGTGCCCGGTCCCATGACTGGGATCTACAATGACAGGAAGATGGGTCTCCCGTTTTAGGATCGGCACGGCACTCAGGTCTAGTGTATTCCGGGTATAATTCTCAAAAGTCCGGATACCCCTTTCACACAAAATAACCTCCTGGTTTCCTTCACTGAGGATATATTCTGCAGCATGAAGATACTCATCGATAGTGGCCATTAAACCACGTTTTAATAATACAGGTTTCCTGCATTTACCTGCTTCTTTCAGCAGGGGGAAATTATGCATGCTCCGGGAACCTATCTGTATGATATCTGCATATTCACAAACCACTTCCATCTGCCGTGTATCCATAACTTCTGTAACAACAGGTAAACCGGTTTCTTCTCGCGCCTGGCTTAGGTACCTGAGTCCATCTTCTCCAAGGCCCTGAAAACTATAAGGGGAGGTCCTTGGTTTATAGGCTCCCCCACGTAAAATATTCGCCCCTGCAGAAGATACCGCTTTTGCAGTTTCCAGTATTTGTTCCTTGTTTTCAACAGCACAGGGACCGGCGATGATAACTATTTCATTCGCCCCTATCTCTGTCCCATTCACATTGATTACTGTATGCTTCGCATTTGTCCGGCGATTGACAAGGCTGGGACCAGAACCGCCGTATTTACTTGGGTTATCACCTTTATGTGTTTCCATTATTTTGAATTTGCTGATGCGACGGAAGTAAGCGGTGGTGGAGTGAAGAATTCAAACTTGCCATCGCGGATTTCTGTCATCCAAATAGGTCCGATATCATTCCAGGATGCGTCAAAGATAATCTCTCCGGTGATGCCCTGATAGCCCTGAAAGGTTTTCAGGTCTGTAAGCAAATCACGAATAAGGGCACGGTTCAGTCCGGCTTTGTGAATGGCCTCAATGATAATATTCATTCCGTCATAAGCATGGGCGGCAAAAACATCAGGTTCCTGGCCAAATCTCTTAGCATAGTTTTTCGTTAAAGGCTTTCAACTTCGGGATATCAAGGGTAGGGTTATACTGGCAGGTAGTCACTATACCCTCGGCTTCTTTACCTGCAATCCTGAGAAATTCGGGAGAAACCAGCCTGTCACAACCGTAAACAGGTTGTTGCATACCCATCTTACGCATCTGTTTTAAGATCAGGGCTGTTTCTTTGGCATTCCCCCATAGAAGCACGGCATCAGGTGAGGAATTAATGACCCGCTCAATTTGTGTGGTAAAACTTGTTTCCCCGTCGGCAAACCGAACCTCAAGTACCAGGGGATACCCTTCACGAAGGGCTGCATCCCTGAATTCCATAACACCCACCCGGCCATACCGGTTATCAGCCCGTATGACAGCCACCCTTGAGTGGCCTTTTTTGAGATAAATATGGTTTACCAGGGCATAACTGCTTTGCCGGTCATCACTGATGATGCGTATCACCCATGGGATCCTTGTCTCGGTAAAGGTGGGATCTGGATCACTTGTATTGACCACGGGGAGTTCCAATTTTAAGGCTACCCTGATGGCGACATGTGAATTGATGTCGTCGATGGTCCCGATCATTGCCCATACCTTTTCATCGTCCATTTTTACTACTTCATTGGCCGCCGCTCCCCAGAGGCCCACATCATTATGCGGCATGAGTTTGAAGGGAAGTCCCTTGTATCCACCCCGTTTGTTTTCCTCTTCCATGGCCAGGGTAGCTCCCTGCAGCATCTGTATGCCCTGTGGCACTAGCACCGAGCCTTCAAAAGGCCCCAGAATGCCGATTTTTATTTCCTTCAGATCAGTCGGCTCGGTTTTTTCGCGTCCGGCTCCGGTAAACTCCTGGACATCATCGAAGAAATTCTTATAGGCTTTCTGAAACTGTCCGTATGGGATCCACTCGTCCGGGGTCTTCCCATAGTTCTTTGGATCATCCTGGCCGTACAGCACCATAACCAGACACAGCATGGACAAGAGGGAAGCCAAAAATTGTAGTATAGGTCTCATAACTGGTACTTTATTGGTTATTTAATTTTTTCACCGCGGCTAACCCCTTTGGAGGTAGCGATCCATATCTCATCATCCTGGGTGTCAACACCGATGACGAAATTATGTGAGATTGAGGTGGATGCATCTGTTTCTGTTGTTTCGTCTCCGCTGGTTATCAGTATCTTGCCCTTGTAATTATTTTCATTTCTCTGGTAACCTACCCAGGTTTCCCCGTTAAAACTGCTTAATCCCTTATCGGTACACAGAAAGACGACAGACCTGTCAGCCTTCAGGAAGTTGATGAAATTGCTGAGCAGTCCGCTGTCATGGTCAAAATAACCTTTCCAGCGGGTACCGTCATAACGGCTTAATCCAAAGTAGGTTCCTACCCAGAGAATGCCATCGGCATGGGATACTCCCGTAGTAATATCATGAACAACCCCGTCGTCTGGGAATAAATCAATTTCCATTTCTCCGTCCGGATCAATATAGTCCCTGAATTTTTCTGTTTCAGTATTATACTCAATAACCCCTCCGCCCCAGGCTGCTATCCACACTTTATTGTCACCGGCACATACCCCGTATGTCCAGGGTTCATGCATAGGAGCATTTCTTTCAGTGTAGATCCCCCATGTTTTAGCGTAGATATCATAATGTCCGGCACCGCCGCCGGTAGCTACCCATACGTCTTTCCCATCACAAATAACCGAATAGATCACATCGTTTGCCAGGCCGCTGTTAAATTGTGTAAATGTCTCGAACCTGCCGCCAGACCAACGGTTCAATCCTCCCAGGGTACCCAGCCAGACATCCCCTGTAAGCTCACTGACATCAATGGAAAGCACGCCCGGATGAGCCAGGCCGTCTTCAACTGTGTATGTCTTCCATTCATCATCTTCATATACAGCCAGTCCCGCTTTGGTGCCTACCAGGACCCTGTCACCGTCAATGCGGACACAATATGCCTTATCATCCGGTAATCCATCTTTGGTGGTAAATGTCTTCCAGTTACCGTACACAGGCATCTTCCCGGCTTCAGGAAGGACATTTCTCTCAAATGGGGCGGAAGCAGATAATGAAACAGACAACACCATCATTAATGTAATCTTGTATCCCTTCTCTAATACCTTGCTTAAGCACTTCATGTAATTTGAATATTAAGGATTAATATCGGCTTTATAGGTTTCAATATCAATGCTTTTATAATATCTGGCATCCCGTATGGATTTCAGGTATTCAACCAGGTCATTGAGCTCGTCTTTCAACATATCATTGGCTACACCATGTTCATCTTCATCATTGAACCGGGTCCATATTTCTTCCAGGGTAGCAGCCCGTCCGTCATGCAGGTATGGTGCAGATTCATAAATATTGTTCAACTGGGGAGAATCAAACAGCATGGGATCATCCGTGTCAGACAGTGTACCGACATCTGCCATCTGCAGGTTGGTGAAATAGGGGGGGGGATGGCAGGTGACACAGCGGTTCCCCTCAGGGATCTCATTCCCGAAATTATCATGGGTCCTGTAAAAGATCTTTTTTCCCCTCTTCTGTGCCTCGGTTAATTCACCGTCTGGATTGTACCTCAGATTGGGTGGGTTTTTAATACCGGTGACTATATAGGCAACAAGGGCATCCAACTCGTCATAATCGAATGCTTCCGTCCTTGTCAGGATGGTCGAGAATCGCATCCCGTCCTGCTTGTATATACTGGAGTTCTTTCCGTTCCATTTATAGGGAGGAATATCCCCTATATCGCGCAGGGTCTGAACATTGGCCAGGTTACGTCCCATATCTTTCCCTGCCATGTTGTAAACCAGTCCATCTTCATGGGAATCAGGGTGACAGGTATAGCAAGCATACTGATGCTGGAATGTGCCTCCAGAATGGTTAAATACCTTCCGGCCCTTTCGCGCTACGGTAATCCTGGTCGGGCCTCCCAGGTCAAGGGTTTTAATCGTCTCCAATTTTTCTGTGCTGATTACGGCAATCCTGTCTTCCAGCCTCTCAGCCACATATAAATATTTACCGTCGGGGGAAAGGACCAGGCCTTTGGGATTGGCACCCGTTGGAATGCGTTTCATTACATACCGGTTGCTTATGCCAAGGTGATTCGAATAAGTGTCAAGTTCTACTTGAGTCGATGTGGCAAGAAGTGTCCGGATCGAATCAAGATCCAGGACGGATATAAAATCCACCCCGGAATGGCTGATAAATGCCTTCTGTCCATCTGGTGAGATGACAATATCAAAAGGATCAGAGTAATAAGCATTGGGTTCATCTGTAAGCAACTGGACCATCCTGCCCTCATTGCCCGTTTCAATGATCCCTATTCCATGTGTCATCATCCATCCCTTCTCAACCTGTATGGCAGGTATCAGGTTCTTGGGACGGATCAGGGTGGCCAGGACCAAATCCCCTGAGGGTGTGAATTCTACATTTTCCATGATGTAGGCATTCTCAAAGATCTTGCGTTCCCTGACCCTTTGCCGGCCAACATCAATAACGGTCATCTCGGTAACAGGCGGGGTAAGGTATGGCTTGGGAAGGGTCCTTCTGCTGGATACATACAGAAGATCACCTTTGGGAGAAATGTCAGCCTGTACCGGGTTATTTCCAGCCATCAACCTTCTGGTCTCAGTCCCAGATTGCAGGTCAATAAAGGATACTTCGGATGAATATGAATCCACCACAATCAGGAAGCCCTCATCATGGCTGAGTACCAGTCCTGCGGGACCGCTGCCTGCATGGAGTGTGTCGACAACCTTTGCCTGTAAAAGGTTAATTTCATAGATGTTATCAGCCCACTGATTACTTACAAAGGCCGTTTTACCATCCTTCTTAAGAACCACACTATGGGGCCGTTCACCTAAGGCGATCTTGTCCAGGACTTTCTCCGAATCAATATCCACTAGCAGCAAGGCATTTGCTTCCTGCGCCACTACATATAATGTGCCACCATCCGACGATATGGCCATATTGAAGGGTGACAAATAATCAGCATTAATCGCTTTCGCAATGAGCCCTTCCTTAACTGTATACAGATGACAACGGAGGCAGTTCAAGGGATGGTCCTCTGTGGCTGTCATATAATTCACATGTTGCCGTGCTGCTTTTTTCCCCGGTATGAGGATCAGCAGGGAAAGGACCAGCAGCACGCAAGATAGGATGATTATCTTCACAAAAGTTCTCACGACTATTCAGTTTTTTTGACCGCTGTGCTCAGCGTTGTTTCCTGAGTACCCTCAACAGGGATGGAAACCGGTTGCTTTTTCACTGATAAAGGTACAAAATTCTTTGGTACCAGTTCCGGGTCTTCATGGCAACCTACACATCCACGCCGTTCAAAAGGGCGGAGCCACAACCAACCGGAAGGCCCGTTAACCAACTGCCTGTTGTCATCAAGGGTCTGAATCCGGAATGGGGTATCAGCCAATACTTTAAGATAAAATGAGCCGTCTTCCTCTACCTGGACAATTCCCATACTTCCATCCAATCCAAGTACCTCTATCAGGGTAGCTTTTTTTGGATCAACAGGAAGTAGATGTTCTAGGGCAGTTACATTGATGTCCTGGCAAAAAAGCTGTCCTGTTGATTCCATTTTATTAACCTCATCCGGAAGGTGCCTGGGTCTTGTATATGCCTCCAGCAGAACAGGCTCAAGGATGTGGTACCCTGGATACTCCACAATCGATTCTCCCAGCAGATCCCTCATTTACTGCGAAAAGGTATAGCCCGGCAGTTTTTGCTTCTGAAGGTTGGTAAGAAACAAGCAAATCACCCATGGGCAAAGGAAATACCGAATAAAAACTCCCGGGTAATTCAGCAGTATGATTTACCTTGGTATACAGGGGCCGGTTCTGATGCACAGAAACCAGGTCAGTTTTCCGATCTTTCCCCTTTTCCCGCTGGGTAAAATACACATTGCCATCAAGGGTTTCGTGAGCCTGGCTGCTCAGTATGCTGCTCCCTATTCCTTTATAGAAGAGTTCAGCTTTGGTGCCATTGGGTCGCATGGCCAGGTACATCATATCCCCGGTTTCAGGATACAATTGCCTGCTGAGCATTAAGACCCGGCCATCCCTGAGTATGGTGGCGGGGTAATCATAATGAGGTTGAAAAGTGATACGGTTCAGATCTGTTCCGTCCAGGTTCATGGTAAAAAGAGCAGAGGCAGATCCATAACCTTCATCGGACATCTTCCGGCTAAATACAATCCGGTCCCCTGGAAGATAAGCTGGACCCGAACATGATTCTTCAAAATCAGTGATCTTCCTGCTGTTTCCATTTTTCATATCCATTTCCCATACTTGCCATGCTTCATGTTCTTTTTCCTGGGCCAGGAAAAGTATTTTTTTTGCATCGTAGGAAATGCCAGGGGAACAGGCTGAATAAAAATCAGCCGTAAGGATGGTTTCAGATCCTGCCGGATCATCCATGTCCAGGGCTACTATCTCTGCTTCCGGGTAGTGAGAGACAATTGCCTCCGCGGAGAGGTTAAATTGTTCAGCCGGGACACGGGTGAAGATGACCAAACCTTCTGTTGGCCTGGTTGCTGCAGGATATCAGACCAATGCTCAACAGTCCGATACCCATCAGGTAGACGGCCCATATTATTGATTTTCTGAGATTCATGGTTTTGTTGATTCCGATTCTTTGAGGGTAATAAGCTGTCCTGCTTCAATATTTTCAAGTACCTGAATGCGGCCTGAAGGCCATTTAACCTCGATGCTCTCAACCATATCACTATCACCCAGGCCAAAATGTAGTCTCGGGTCATTCTGAGACAGGTAACCGCTTGAGCTTTTTTTCTGCGCCACCTGTGTCAGTCCCCCGGCACTTACACTCACCCTCGCCCCGATACCATCCCGGTTGCTGGTCTCACCGATCAGGTGCAGGGATATCCAGTTTTTCAGGTTTCCCTTATTATTCCGGAGCAAAACCCCGTGATCATTCAGGTTTACTATATAGGCATCAATGTCTCCATCATTATCATAATCTCCAAAGCAGGCTCCCCGGCCCACCAATTCTTCCTGGAAATATGCACCCATTTCTGTCGAAACGTCAACAAACTTTCCGTCCCCGTATTTTCAAATAATTGGTCTTCCTGTCCGTACAGGTGTTTCAACTCTCCATTTACCTTGAATAAATCGAGATCCCCGTCATTGTCGAAATCCAGGAAGGATGATGCCCATCCTACAAATTGTCCACATGCCACCGCGATTCCCGCATTGTATGACATTTCGGTGAATACACCATTCCCTTCATTCTTATACAGGGAACAATAGACGTCATCCGATACAAAAAGGTCTAAAAGTCCGTCATTATTGTAATCCGCAAAATCTACCGACATACTGATGGTTGCTTCCCCTACCTGGTTGAATGCAACGCCTGACATGATACCCCTGTCCTCAAATCTTTCTCCTCCTTCGTTATGGTAGAGGTAGTTTATCATGTGGTCATTGGATACGAAAATATCTACATATCCATCGTTATCATAATCTGCAGCTCCAACTCCCATGGCTCTGCCATCTTTATTGGAAACACCCATGGCCAGGGTTACATCTTCAAAGCTACCGTCACCAAGGTTGTGGTAGAGTATATCCGACTGTCCCTCGTAGGCCATTGGCCCGGGGAATCCATCCGGGGCATAATAATAATTGTACTGAGGGTCGAACTCTATATAGTTCCCGACATACAGGTCCAGGAATCCGTCGTTGTCATAATCCAGCCATACAGCTCCCACGCTGCACTCATCTCCACCAACACCAGCCGTAGCGGTTACATTCGTGAAGGTTCCGTTGCCGTTATTTTGGTAGAGTGTATTAGGACCGTGATTGGTGATGTAGATATCGGGAAAGCCGTCATTATCATAATCCCCTACAGTCAATCCCATACCATATCCCCGGTCACCTACACCTGCTTTCTCGGTCACATCATTAAAGGTGCCATCCTGGTTATTTCTGTATAAACGGTTTTCCGAGTTTGTGACAGGGGGCTGATCTTCATTCATACTTAAATTCTCTGTATAATTACCATTGCACAAGTACAGGTCAAGAAAACCGTCCTGATCGTAATCCAGGAAGGCGGCACCTCCGCCTACGGATTCAACAAGATTGCTTAAATGATCGTCTCCAATGGTGTGCACAAAATCGATACCGGAATAGCTGAGGATCTCCTGGTAAAAGTCATCAGATTCAGGCGCTGTATTATTTGATCCTGAAGGCTTGTTTTTTGATTGACATGCAATGAAAAAAACGCCATGCAGTATAACGAGTATAATAAGGATAGGTCTGTTTGACATAAAAATGTGTTTTTACATTTTAAGCAGGGAGCAAAATTAATAAATTAGGTTTGTATTCCGTATGCTAAATAATAGAATCAGGATGTTGGGACCTGGATCAATCTGGAATTATATCATTCTCAGATGAAATTCTGTTCTGGCAGGAACAATTAATTTGCGGATATATCGATTGGTAAAGATTCATCCTGGCCAATCTATTTTTTCTCATATCCAGGCACTTATCACATAAAGAAAACCGATCAATATCCCATAGGTCAGCAAAAACAAGCCCGGCTTCTAGCCTTATCCCGTATTCAATAACTTTTTCCAGTGATTTGATGTTCGGCTCTTCAAAATATTTTTCACCGCTTAATACTTCCAGTGCACCATTCCCGGATCTTACAGGAATAAGGATGCAAGTATCAACACCCACACTGAATGCATAGTCAATTGATTTTTTCGCCCAGAGAATTCCTTCTGATTCAGTAAGAAAGGGAGGGCGAAGCAGGACAAATGCACGTGTGGTGATTTCATGAGAAGCCAGGAATGCAACCGAATACCTGAATTCAGTCAGGTCCATATTCTTGTTAAGTCTTGGAAGTACATCCGGGTGAATCGTTTCAAGACCTATGGCCACCTGTAAAGCTGGTTTAATTAAATCCTGGAAATGCAGGGTGTTTTCACCTAAGAAAAAAGGATGGCTTTCTACTGTAACAGATGCAAAATTTTCTACCAGGGAAGCAATTTCCCGGTAATCATCCTCAGGTATGGCCCTGGTATCAAAGAAGCTGCCACTGTTGTAAAGCTTCAAATGCTTTGTTGGAGGTAAGCTGGAAAGGGCAAATTTGATTTGTTCGGGGATGGCTCCTACAGGTAAGGGCGAATCTGTTGTATTTTTCCAGAGATCGCACATAAGACAGCGGAAAGGACATTCATTATTTGTTAATAGTATTGTTGATACCTCTTCTAAAAGTCCGGGTTCCCTCCGTTCTTTTTCCACGAAAAAGGCATAAGGCCTAGATGGATCAACCGGGTTCTTTTTTCCGCGATGAGACGTAACCCATTGATTGTCAAAAATAAAATTTGCAAATCTACTCATAGATTGCCATGAATTCCTTTCGGTAGTCGATTTCTTTTTCGGGGAAATGCTCCTTAAAGGTATCCATGGAACTTACCCCGTGCTGAAAGCGCCTTTTTGTGAAAACCGGCATGTCCAGTCCGGTAACTGACTTGACACCACTTGATACTACCCTGCCTTTGAGTTCATAGAGTTTTTTATGATCCCATTCGGTAAGTTCAATAAATGGGATGCCTTCAGCGATTTCAATGACATTTTCAAGGGTATAGGGACTGAAGGCTTCAAAACCAAGACTGTCCGCTGGTGTATACGTACGCATATAGCCCCTGCTCAATCCACCGGAATAAGTAAGTGAGTGTTTCATCTTGTCAACACCCCAGCCTTCATGATATAACATTAAATTATTCAGTACACTTCTTATGGTTAATTCGGGATTTTCTTCAATCGGATAATCCTTAAGGTTTTCATCACCACCATCACCGTCAATGATATATTTCCAGTCAGGATAACGGGAGCGGATACCTTCAAGAATGGTTAAATTCATTGTGGCAGCCTGTATATCCAGCGGTTTGTAATCTTCCACCACCCTAATGGTTTTCTTCCAGTCCAATGCTGATGAATGGACTACTATGGGCTCCAGAAATAGTTCCAGGTCCAGGGCCTTCAGAAATTCCCGGGCCTGTTTCAGATCTTCGCCATTGTCATCCACACTCAGGGTAAAAGCTTTTAACCTTGACGGGCTCTCTCCAAGTTCCAGCAGGGCCTTATAAGTCAGTACAAACACCGAGCCGCTGTCAATGCCTGCAGAAAAGGTGACTCCAATGGGGCCCGTTTTTGACCTGAATTTTAGCCATTTTTTAATCTCTTGGTATAAAACCTCAATATAGTTTCTACCTATGGTCTCAATATCAGTGTTTTTGAAACTGTTTCGTTCCGGAGTAAAAAAACGTTTGTGAACCGGACTTGGATCAGGACAGCCCAGCAATTCAATACTTGTTACGTGGTGGGCGGGAGCCATCCTCGTATAGGATGGGTGAAACTGGTCCTCCAGTCCTTCCTGTTTCAGATGTTTATGGATCTGGTCGATTCGATTCGCAATGACCAGGCAAGGACCGTCCTTCAACTTGGCAATAAAAAAACGCAGGGGACGCCCTATAGATCTTGCCATGTGTATCTTTTTCCCTTCCTGTGCTACCAGTGCAAACTGCCCATCAATCTTCCGTACTGCCCGGGCATCATCTGATTTGATCAGCTCTTTTGCTTCTTCCTGGGACATGTTATAGATTATGTTCTTTTCAGGATCGGTCAGATCCACAACGCGGTTTACATATTCATGATTCATTCTTATCTGTGGTTTTATTTGATTTGCAAGGTAAAAGATTTTACATGTTTGCCAATGAAGCTTGGAATTTATTTAGCAATTTTTGTTGAGGATGCCTGGACTCGATATCATGTTGGTCAGCCATCAGGAAAGCCTCTTTCTTCATTTGATTGTTAAGCAAACTGTAAGTTTCAATATCATGCTCTTCTATCTCAGGCATGTTTTTATAATCGGAAGTGATAGCGTAGCCTAATTTTTCCAAAATGTCTCCCGCAACAACTTCAAATATGCTAATCTCTTCCGGGCTAAGTTCTTTCAGGTACTTATCATAATTCCCAGCGATGATTGGCTGACTCAGGTTCTGCCACATCATACCGCTTCTCGCTGTTTTAATTGACTCTTCTGCGCGAAAATAATTCAACATATCCTGTTTGAATGGCACATGCAAGAAGGAACTAATATTTTTCAGAACAGGTTCAGGATCATTGATCAGATCACGGTATTTAACTTTAATGAATCGACTGGAAGGTATTTTTTTTTCTACTTCCATCGATTTTTCCTGGTCAGCCTTCCATTGCCTGGCAATATGGTATACATGTTTTTCTCCAATAATGGCCTTCTTAAAAGAGCAGGCAACATCCCGGCCATCTCTGTGTAAGTATATATAGTAAGGATTTAATCCGGCCTTCTCCAATGCTGTATATTGATGCACATTGTTCATGCTTTTGCAGCAGGTATATTCGCTGTTCTGCAAGGTTGCATAATAAGCGTACACCCTGAAAAAAATCTCGATTAAGGTATTTTCTTTACAACTATCTTTGATCATGGCCCGGTCCATTTTTGAGGATTGCCATGTCACAGGATTCAGCTCAACCCATAAGCAAACATCATTGAGGAGGGACTCAAAATTGGCATCTTGATTCAGGTCACCATATATAGGCAAGAGGGGTGTGAAGGTTTTAAGGATATGAGGTGGATGGGGTGCCGCAATTTCCGGTAATTGGTTCAGCATGGTCCGAAGTAGGTTAGACCCCGACCGCTGTGTTCCGATAAATTGAATGAAATGCATCTGTTTACTCTTTGGAAAAGTCCTTCCTGATGGCAGTTTCAAACACTTTCCAATGTTCATCAGTCATCCTGCCAGGTGTGAATAAACATATGCCGGCTGCTCCATTTTTGATAGATTCACGGATAGCATCTTCCAACTCTTCAGGAATTAGTCCGTGCCCTTCGGGATCTGGTTCATCTGCTTTATTCTCAGGTTTTGGACAGATAAACAGGCCACTGTATAGAGGTTTCCGGTTGTTGATGGCAGTGACTCCTTCCTTACTTACCTCACCAATCCATGCTGTACCTTTCAGATAAAAATCATTGTAATTCATAGGGTAGAATGCATCCAGGTTCCACTTGTCCCATTCCTGCCGGGCGATTTTCCTGGCAATGGAGTTCGGACCTGGAAACACGGCGCCGTTGATCTCTTTCCCTTTGGCATGGACCATGTCTGCTAATCGGTTTACGATATTGGTGATCAAATCATAGCGGTATTGTTTCCATTCCTCTATCTGAGAAGGATCCTCCACAGATTTGATATCAATGCCTGTCTTTTCTTTGAATCCATGCAAGCAATGGTCACAGTAACAATAATCGAATTGGGGGTATTCCCGGTCCATTACGAGATTGTATTTCGCCCAGAGCCCTTCAGCCAGGATCACATCAGGGAACCTGATATAATCCAGATGAATGCCATCCACTTCAGGAAGATCTGCAATACTGCCATATAACGCTGCGAGAAAATCGTATACTTCCTCCCGGCTAGGGCATATAAATTTATAATAATCAGCATAGGCAGGTTTATCAAAAGCTGACTCACCCAAGCCATTGATAGCATATACATCCGGATCTAATTTTGGATTTTCACCCTGTATCATTGCAGGGATCCAGGCATGGAATTCCATTCCCACTTCCTTTGCAATCCCTCCAACCCGTTTGTAGGTTTCCGGATCATGGCCTCCATTGTACATGAGGCCGATAATGCCCTTGCTTTTCAGGTCCATGAAGTCGGCTTTGATCTCTAGGTCGGAGGCACGTCCGGGTCCACCCATCCAGGCGTATACAGGGACTTTTATTTCTGACAGGGCTTTGGTGTTAACAGAAGCAGGATTACAAGTTGCCAGCATTATAAATGCAAGAAGGGTGAAGAGTTTGTTCATGACTTGTCCAGATGATTAAAAAATTCATTGTACAAAATAAGGAGAGTTTGGGACTTGTGCAATGTATGATGATTTCACTATTTTTATACTTTCAGAACCCTGAAAATAAGATTATTTTAAGAGAATTATAAAAAATCGAAACAATATGGAAAAAGCGCATAAGCACATTCTTCTATTTGTTATGCTGCTCATTGCTGCCACTTCATGTGTTGATACTTCAACACGGCAGAAAAATGAAAACTCAAATGGCAAAGCTTCTGAGACTGATTGGGTCCGAATAGGGCCAGGGGGTGGAGGAGCCACTTTTTTGCCTACTTTTTCATATACAGATGCCAATAGGTTCATGATCAGGTGTGACATGACAGGAGCCTATCTTACCAGGGATGGGGGTAAGTCTTTTTCCCAGGTTAATTATCCGAATGGATCATATTCGTTTGCCTATGACCCCCGGGATGGAGACATAATTTACCTGGGGTCAAATGCTCTCAACAGGTCTTTGGATGGGGGTAAGACATGGGAGAGGATTTTCCCCACAGAGGAAGAGATTATTGAAGAGACTTCTAAGGGTGATCATGCTTCATTCACCCTCCACACAAAAGAGGGTTCTTTATATAGTAACGTGGGCGAATTTACAACAATAAGAAATGTTAAAGTGGATCCAAACGACTCTGACATTATCTATTTTAGTATCAGTAATCACTTTTTTTACTCGTCTGATAGCGGTATAAATTGGGGAAGGAAAACATTTGAACGAACCATCGATTTTATTTATACCAATACCTCCGGGCTAAAAGAAAAAGTATATATATTTTCTTCAAATGGTCTACATGTAGTGGATAAAAACACATGGGATTATTCTTTTACCAGGTTTCCTGATCAAATGCAAACAGCTTTCTCGTTTTCAGGTGGCAGAGTAGAAGGGGAGGACCATGCTGTATTTTACGCATTACAAAACGATGAATCCGGCAGAAGAGATGGAGGAATCGCGCCTACTACTCTTTGGATATCAAGGAACTCGGGTAAAACATGGGAACAAAATCTTAACCCAATTGTAATCAATGGTGAATATGAACTTCCCACATATGCAACCTTGGCTGCCTCAGAAAATAATGCTTCCAGTGTTTATATGGTGACCAGTAGTTACCAGGGAGAGAAGCATGATGATAGCATTGTTTTCTGGTTTGGTATTATAAAATCTGAAGATGCCGGAAAATCCTGGAAATGGGTCTGGAAGGGGGGTGGAGGATCATCACAATATGGTGTGAGAGACGGAATTGATGTATCTAATTTAAAAGATGCCTGGGTACAGGAAGCCTTTGGAGGTGATTTCCTTCGCCTTATAGACATAGGTGTTGCACCAAACAATGGCGATATCGCCGTGGCAACTGATTGGTATCGTTCAATGAAAACCACGGATGGTGGAGATACATGGACTGGAATATATAGCATTGAGCAGGAGGATGGAAGTTTTTCATCGAACGGACTGGATGTTACTACGGTCTATGGTGTGCATTTTGACCCATTTGATAAAGACCACATAGCTATTAGTTATACAGATATTGGCTATCACCACTCTTACAACGGAGGAAAAAGCTGGATCAGGTCAACTGCTGGTATACCTGCCCAATGGCATAATACCTGTTACTGGATGGTATTTGATCCGGAAATAAAAGATAAAATATGGTCCGTATGGTCTGGATTGCACGATTTCCCAAGAGGTAAGATGACAAGGAATCCAGAATGGACATCATATGGAAGGGGAGGTGTTGCTCTCTCTACGGACGGGGGAAAATCCTGGACACCTTTAACGGAGGGTATTGGATTTGCCAGCCCCTCTGCTTCTATTGTACTGGATGAAAACTCGCCAGCCGGGAACAGAACTTTGTATGTGGCAGCTTATGGAAAGGGCGTTTTCAAATCAGTCGATGATGGTAAGACCTGGAAGCTTCATGATCATGGGATAGAAGGCAGAAAAGCCGCTTTTGAACTTACTATGCTTCCGGATGGGACCCTGTTTTTAATTACAAGTCCCACTCCTCAGCACCAGAATGGTAAGGTGGGAAGGGAGGTATTTATGGGGGCTGTATATAAGTCTACTGATAAGGCAGCCACGTGGCAACGACTGGATCTTATTGAAAATGTGGGATTTCCAAATGGTCTGGCATATGATCCCCAAAATCCAGACAGGTTATACCTGGGTTCCTGGGCCGATATTACGCTCAGTGATCTGATTGGGGGAAGAATTGCTGAGGAGACTGGCGGAAACGAAATAATTGAACTGAATGGTGGTATCATTAAGTCCGAAGATGGTGGTAGAACCTGGACCCAGATTTTTGATAGGGATCAGTATGTTTATGATGTGACTGTTGACCCTGAACATCCGGGCAGAATATATTGCAACACCTTTTGCCATGGGGCATATAGGAGCGATGATTTCGGGAAAACATGGAAGAAACTGAAAGATTATGATTTTCACTGGGGACACAGGGTAATCATTGACCCGCATGCCCCGGATAAGGTATACCTCACTACCTTTGGGTCAAGTGTATGGCATGGAACCCCTGTTGTTGATTGATCGGGAACATAGGACAGTCATTTTTAACAAAACACGCTTACTCTAGTTTGAACCTAATTTCTTTTTCTGAGCCACTGATTACTTCAGTCAGATGAATTTTCCACTGACCTGGAAGATCATTGAGGGCAGTATTAAAACGATGGGTCCCGGAACCATTGATTAGCTCACAATTATCGCTGTAGTATAGGGTATTTGCTCCTTCAGGATCGTACACATTAACCCGGACAACCGATTTCAAATCAGCACTTCCTACCCCGGTAATTTTAAAATCCAGGGTCATTGCCTCTCCACGGCTTAAGCGTGATGGAGCATCAACTTTAATGTCCTCAATGATACCCTGAACCAGGCCGAAGAGTTCAGGTACAGAGGTTTTAACCTTGATTTTAAAATCATTCCCTTCGCCAAGGTATTTCTTATTCCGGATATCGTACAAATGAACAGATTGATTGAGAAACAAATTGATTTCTTCCTCTTCGCCTGTTTTTCCAGGAAGTAATCCTAACAACCTGGCTGAACTGCCATCTTCAGAAAAGGAATATTTTTCAACTCCATTGGCAGGATGACCGTTGTTTTTGGTTATCAGGATACTGGATTCAAGGTTTTCCTCTGCCAACAGGTTCCTGATCTTCTGGAGCGAAGATTCATTGTTATGGGTCAATTTTTCTTCAGGATACTTATCCATAAAATAATTCAATAACCAGGCTGATCCATTGCCATAGTTGTGGTGAAGCATCTGAGGTACCTTGTTCTCCTTTAGTAAAACATCAGCTTTCCCGGCTTTCAACTTCGATTCACCGATCGGGCTTATTAACTCTTCTCTTGTATAGGAACGTGGCTTGATTCCAAATACATCGGATAATGCCCGTTCCGACCTTAATTTTGTATGATCATCCATTATTCCTGGAAGTGCATCTGCGATTAGAATTCCGCCCTGCCTGACAAATGCTTCTATTTGTTGAACTTCTCTGTCACTCAGTGCATAACTCATTGGAAGTATGAGAACCTTATAACCATCGTTCAGTAAACTTCCTTTTTCAATACTGTTATATGAGATAAAACCAAATCCAAGCCCGGCATCATGCAATATTTTCACCCATCCATCTCGATTCCGGTTAAATTGTTTTAAGCGTTTCACTGTTATTATCACTGTGTCTCCTGGAATAATTTTTCCATCTACAATCCAGGCCGCATGAATGCTGGGATAAGAAAAGTGAATCGCAATTTTTAATTCATTGTCAGGTTCATATGAACCAACAAGCCTGCCAATGCCTCTTTTCAGTAATTCATCAAATCCCTCTTTCAAATCCTGTCCGCTTTGACAAATCCTGAGATCGGGATTTAAACATGATGCCTGCCAGAAGATATAGGATCCACCGGTCTCCTTTAAAAACATGTGATTGTAGTAGTCGTAAAGTACACCTTTGCCAAGTGCCCCATATCCGGCCTGTCCTGATACCTTCAGCTCAGGATTAAAGTTATGATGATATTCTAGCTGATTGTCAATATCATAGGGATTCATCTGGCCAACATACAGGTTGAGGCGACTGTAATCATATCCATTGTGAGAGCTTGCTGCCTGCGTGCCGGAGAGCTGGACAAGACCGCCCGGATCGACTTCGTTTACGATCTCCTGAACAAATTTGAATTGGTCTGCCCAGCATATTTCCATGAAAGTACGGTGGTCGCCCCAGGATGAGTAATTTCCTCTTGTTTATTGCTTCACGGGAATCATCTGGTACTACATCCTCCCACCGGGTAAAGACAGTACCCCATTGTATATTAAGTGCATCTAAGTCAATGTATTCCTCTTTGAGCCATTCACGCATGGCTTCTAAAGTGCTTTCTCTAAAGCAGAGATCCAATGCGTCATAATACCTTGTTACAGAAGGTTCTTCGTATATATAATATGCTGAAGGAGAGAATTTCTTCCATCTGCTGATCATATCTGTCAGATCATCACGAACAGAACTCAAATAGACGGATATCCTTCAATCCATACTTTCTGATCAGTACACTTTTGTCATTGGTTTCTAAATATTTTTTCTTCATCCCCAAATAGTATTCCAGATCCGGACCACTGTCGGGAGATTCCACTCCTTGGATCCGGGTTTGAGCCTGAACCTTATAATTTGCATGCCTGCTGTTTGAAAGAGTGTAGGCAGCCAGTGTAGTTACATTTAATTCCCGGAGCTGGCGATCCACGGTTGACCATGTGCCGGGTACCGGATTTGGCCCGAAATGATACATGGTAACATCATAATCATCCCAGCTTCTGGGCTGTAAAAAGAAATGGTCTGCAGATTTATGATCCGCCTGAATATTCATTAACATTCAACATATACTCCGATTTTCCTAGGGGTGTTAAAATGTTTTCTGAATTTAGAACGACGTTGTAGGCCTTTTCACCCTAAAAAGACACATCCTGTCTATTTTCATCCACAAGACGACCATAGTTGTCATAGAGACGAGCTGTAAGGGTGCCCTCCACGATAACCATTTGAGTTAAGTACAACAGTTGATTTGACTTTTTCCCCCACAGGAATCTCCGGCGTTCATATTTTCGACAGAAACGATCTCAGCAACTCTTTCAGTTTGGAACATCAGGGAATACCAGTCAAAGACACCCTTTTCTCCTTTCAATTGAATATTGACAATGTGATTTCCCCCGTTAAGGTTTCTTTTCAATGGTATATCAGCCTGGGTTTGATTCAGCCTTTACTGTAGTGGTAAAATCCTCTTCAATAATCCCAAATTCATCCATAATCTGAACAACAACAGCAGCATTCTCATTTACATTACTCAATTGTACGCTGAGACCATCCGGGGTACGGGAGGCATCCTGAATGTAGGTATCAGGCACTCTGTCTGAGGCCCAGATTACCGATCGTGCCACCAAGGACCACATATACTCCCAATAGGGATAATTCAGACCCGTTTCCCAGGGATCATCCACTCTGGGCAAGAAGCCCCTTTCGGGATATGACATGGCCACAATCCGGCCTTCGCCATATTTGCGCACAGCCAGTACAGGATTGCCTTTACCTGTTTCCAGCAATACATCGCCATGGTGATTCTGGTAGGGGTAAATACCCATATGGTCCCAGGGAAATGCTTTAAATGCCACACCTCTGGTTATATAATGTTCTTTGGTCGGTGACCATTCCGACATATCAAGATGATCGGGCCAGGACCACATTTCCCTGTCCTTTATCATAAACTGAGCATTGCCGGCCTCTGTGCTTTTTAGAGGAGAGAATTCCCAGAGGTCAGAATTGTCCTTATCGCTGATTGGATAGAGCAAAAGCAATCCTGTTCCATTTTTCACCCTCTCAAAGATCGCATCTCTAATTGGTTGGGGATAGGTGTCCCATTTGTGTATTCCCGGCCAGATGATCACATCAAATTCCGGACTGTACAGCAGGTCCTCAGCAATATAATTGTGTGCAAGATTAAAAGTAGTGCTATCCCCTCCATGTCCCGGACTACGGCGCATATAGAAATCCCCGTATCCATACTTCTCTGCTCCAGTTACTCCGCCCTATGGTTGTAACCTTAATATTTAAATCCAGCCTTTCTGCCAGTTCAATAATTCCTCTTCCGTCAAAAACCGGTGAAACAGAATAAGAATTTATGGGTCCATTTACCAGATCAGAACCCCAGTTGTAATGAGGAGATTTGATATCGGTGGCATACTCAACGTCCCAGCGTCCCAGTTTATCCAGAACAGGTTGATACTGATCCAATGCAACATAATCAAGATAAAAAGTACTCTTTTCATTTGTGTGAATGCCAATGGATTTTAGTTGCTTCAAATCAAGCTTTTTTGCTTCAGAAAACTTTAATTGAACATGATTTGCACCTTGTTTAAGTGCATATTGCTTCGTAAAAGTCTGAGTTTAATGAATCTTCAACAATCAAACTAATCCGGGCAATTTTGTTTGTCCAGATAAAATAGAGGAGTACTTCATTCCTATTCAGGGCGCTATTCTCAATGTTTCTCTGGTAAAAGGTCTTGATGTTGTTCAGGTAGAATGTACCTCCGTTTTCAGGAAAAACAGCTTTGCAGGAATAAGCCCCCAGGGCCGGAAAGTCGGTAGAAAGGGAAATATCAACTCCTTTGGTAGAATGGGTATTTTGCAATTCCTTCTGATCTTCAAATGAAGCAATAATGGTTTGTGAATAGCCTTTCAAGCGGAACGAACAGGATGATCGAGCTGAGCACTATAAGAATACAAGAATTTCATCTGGAATTTTCATACAGTTAGGTTTATTCGGGTTTCATATCAATAAGTTTAATAGCCCTCAGAAAAATGCCGAAATTACTGCTTCCAGACTGACGGGCCAATATCTCGGCTTCCAGTTTATTCGCCTCATTCCTCATTCTTCTTGTATTTTGCCAGCACCCATTGTACTTCAGGTGAAGAAGATCCTCCCGAAATTCTCCAATCCCTCAATGAATCCTGTTTGATTTCCCAGTCTTTTATTAACGCTTCTGATGCCTGTGGTATTCCCTGGGTATCAAGAACCCGGGTGGCAATGTAGATATTTGCAGGGTCCCTTGTGTCGCTCCAGTGTTTCCGGGAGAAATCAATGATCTGCTGATAGTAATTTTCAGCAGATTTCTGGTTCCCGAGTTGCATTTCACAATATGCAGCAATATAGTCCTGAAGTCGCGTATCCGGTTCATAAGGTTTTCCTGATCCAAGATTTTCCGGCCATTCCCTGGAACTATCAATATAGGTTATGGCCTTTTTGAATTTTTTCTTTTCCAGCAAATCCAGAGCAATGTAAGATTCGCCTTTTCATAGATACCATGACCTGCATTGGCAAATTCCTGCAGGAAGGATATTTACCTCGGCAAGGACTTTCAGACACTCACTATTCTTATGTGAATTCAGACAGCGATTTTGCATGTGCTATTCCAACCACTCGGATTATCCGGGAAATGAGCATACATTTGTTCTGAAATCTCAAGTTGCCTGTCAAAAGCTCCAATGCTTTGATAATAAGTGGAAAGATAATACCAGGTTCGCCATGCTTCAGGATCCAGTTCAAGAGCTTGTTAAAGTCATTTCCTGCAAGGTCATCTCCAAATTTGTTTTGTTGAAACAGAAGCCCCCTGACAATATAGAATAGTTGCAAAATCAGGAGTATTCCCACACTGTTCGAAATGTTCTTTTGCCTTTTCTGTGCGAAGGATCTTCCAGTATATTAATCCAAGATAGTAGTTGGTTTTCCACGATGGATGCTGCTCCTGTGCCCAGGCGAGAACAGGAATGGTTTCCAATCTGAACGGGAAAACCATCAGTGGTGACATTTCTGCTGCCTGCACCAGGTATTGCTTGCTTTTCTCCGGGCTTATTCATCCGGTACAGGTAAGCAAGCCAGTAATAAACAATGGGAATGCTGGCGATTGCTCCAATATCTGTATGGCTTCATCGGTGAGTCCGCGGTTTGCATATTCAAGCGCAAGCTCCAGGTAAGTCTCCTGGGGAAATTCATTCCTTATGGCAGATGTGAAGGCTGACATCGATTCAGGTCCAGGATTTAAAAGGAAATACTCAAAACGGGCATAATGGTTAAGCGGATCAATTTCCAGAAGTGATTTAAGGTTTTGTTCAGCTTCAGTTAGCTTATTTTGTTTCCGGTAAGCTATTCCCAAAAATTCGTATGCCGTTATATTATACCGGTTATAGTCCAATGCCTTCTTTGCATAAACTTCGGCATTCTGATATTCCTGTTTCTGCAAGTGCAATCCGGCAATCTCCACATAGGCTGCCGATCTGTATTCCATGGACCTCACTGCGACACTGAAAGCCTCCTCTGCCAAGGTCAGGTTTCCCAGGGCATTTTGAATGACCCCGTATATAAAATTGGCTTCCGGATCATAGGTATTATTTTCCAGCGCCCTGCTGGCATAGATCAGGCCTTCCTATATTGTGCTTTACGGTAATATAGTTCTGCTACCTTTGATAAAGCCCTGCTATGGGTGGGTTCCTTTTCCAAACAGGTGAGGTAGGTTTCCAATGCATCATTGATAATTCCCTCATGCTGTACATATCCTCGGCCAGTCTGAAAAGATGTTCTGCAGAATTAAAATCCTGACCTGAAGGAGTTGCGATTGGCCTGGTAATTATGTTTTCATTTTCATTGGTGGTGAAGCTTAGCAGGCCTTCTCCAATGGTTACCTTAAGATCCTGGTCAGCACCCTCAGGCAATGAAATGATTTTTTGAAATACCTGCATAGGGTTCAACTGAATCAGTTCCTTATATAATATATATGTACCCCATCTAACGATCAAGCTATCCTGAATCGGAATATTTGGACAAAAAGAGATTTCCAGGCTATCTTTTGATGAAGTAAGATTCAGCGTTCCGGTAGGAGATGCATCCACCATACCCCCGGTTTCTTTCACGGGAAACCAGTATTCAGATTTTGTTTCTGAATAATAAGGGCCGCATAAAAAGCTGATTAAAGGGAGTGTTAAAACCGCTTTCCGGAGATGCCTGGTTAAATTTTACTCCGGACTGCGCTTCAATATATTGCCCATCCGTATCCGTTAACAATCCTTCCCATATAGCCCCCAAGCGTGCCAGCGACCAGATCCAGATTTTTTTTCCCGGAGCATCGCTGTAGGGAGCCCAATGTCCGGTTCCAAAATCAATGTCATGATAATATCCGCCATACCAGTTTGGATACTTTCCGAAAACATGATAAGACTTGCTTGTCCCAAAATTATTTTCCCTGTAGATAGATAGGTTGCGACCCTCTTTATCAACAGGCCAAGGACTTACATCTCCTCCATGTCCGATATGATGGGTGCCGGGAAAATAAAATTGCAGATCATCAGTTGCCTTATAGGCGGCATTTTCCCATGACAAATAAGCATCATGTCAATGGTGTTGGATTATACCATAAGCTTCTCGTTTCGAAGTAGGCTTTATCCTTTGGCAAATGGATATTCACCCGCCACTGGGTACGGGATGCCAGGTCAAGGCCACCCACAATACAACTCACACTGCCATCGGGATTTTCTTTCAACACATAATCGACTTCTGATGAAGTCCAGGGAGCATGTCCCAGGTCCAATCCAAAGTTATGCTCTATTCCACCACTGGTCCATGGACCACGGATTCCAATGGAACGAAATTTCAGGACATGATTAAGATAGATGAATTCTTCTCCTGTGGATTTTTCAATGGCTCCCATTACTTTCCCGCCCACTTCAGGCAGCACGGTCACCTCAATATAATCATTCTCCAGGGTAACCACTTTCCACTCCTTACGAATACCCTGATCCGTATAGCCATCAAAAACAAAATATGGATAGAAAACTGAAACCTGAGAATTCATCGCTAAGGACGGGATGGGACTGGGGTCAGAATAAGGATAGGTTTTGATTGACTTGTTTTCCTCCCTTATGGTCGATTCTTGTCCATAAAACTGCATTACCGGAGAAGAAACCACATAGGATGAAGACTTGCCACCAGAAGGATTTTATTAATAAATAAATATTTACAGATATTTTGCATTTTATGTTTCATATTTACAATCATTGATTTCCTGTAGGTAAAGATATGAAAGTTCGATATTAATAAACGTTATGAAAGTAGAATGCCTTCTAAAAGCTAATTTTTTCAAAAAATTTGTTGAAGTTTTCGAAAATATAATGTACGTTTATGTGAATGTTTTGAAAATACTATGCGGAAAGCTGTGTTCGCATAAATAAAAGCTGGGAACAAATTGATATGACTATTACAGGATTAAGTATTATAATGTTGTTGTAGAGCATATTATGAAATTCAACCTGGTCATATCGAACATTACCAATCCTAAACCAAGCCTAAATTCAACCTATTTTCAACTAATCGATACTAAACACTAAATAACTTATAAGGATTATGAAAAACTACTTCCATGGACAAGTATTAAAATTTTCAAGGCTTATTTTCTTAATGATTGCGTCCATTATGCTATTCAGCGGGACGCTGATTGCGAGTGAGGGGAACGACCAGGATGCTAAGTCTTGATGAGAATTCAAATCGGCTTCTTCAGGAGATTGTGGTCACCGGTACGCTAACCGATGAAAACGACATGCCTTTACCGGGTGTCAACATTGTCGTGAAAGGCACCACAATAGGCGCAATTACTGATATGAATGGTGAGTATATGCTCACGGTACCGAGTGCTGATGCTGTACTGGTCTTTAGCTATGTGGGATACTCACACAGGAAATAGCTAGTAGGAAACCAGACCACAATTAGTTTAGCTCTTGTTCCTGATTTAACTTCCCTTGATGAAGTGGTGGTTATCGGATATGGGGAGCCACTAAAAAGGTTCTTACAGGCGCTATAGTTTCACTAAAGGAAGATGAAATGACTAAAGGTGCTTCCACAAGTTCGATTTCATCAATGATACAAGGGCGTGCTGCAGGTGTTGAAGTATCCAGTAATGATGGATTGCCTGGTCAGGCATTAAATATAGTAATCAGGGGAAGTACTTCAATCTCTAATAGTAATGAACCATTGTATGTAGTAGATGGTTTCCCTATGCCTGCAGGTGTTTCAATTTCACCTGAAGATATTGAATCCATTGACATATTGAAGGATGCTGCTTCGGCAGCCATATATGGATCAAGAGCTTCGGCAGGTGTGGTTTTAATTACTACCAAAAAGGGGAGAAGTCGGAAGAACTGAGATTAGCCTGGATGGCTATTACGGTGTACAATCCATGATCGGAAAGGTAGAACGCTTGGATTGGACGGAAGTTGCAAGGATTGTAAATGAGCAATATGCAATGGGAGTGAATGATGGAAATCCATGGTATAGTGCAGCGGACCTTGCTTTGCCAAATAATACAGACTGGCTGCGATGAGGCTACCAGGCAAGCTCCGGTTTACAATTATTACGCTTCGGGCGTCTGGCGGAGATGAGAAATCGCATTTTTCATTATCCGGTAATTATTTTAGTCAAGAGGGTATTTTTCTTAAAAGCGACTTTAAACGTTTTTCATTTCGTTTGAATGCTGATCGTAAATTTGGCAATAGAGCAAAAGTCGGGATGAATGTTTATACATCGAGAATTAATTCCGATGGCACGGACAGAAGGCCTGGTTCTCGTACGCTAAATCCTTTGTATGCAACTTTACGTGCTTCTCCGGGAAGGGCTGCTTATAATGCGGACGGTACTTATGCCCAAACTGCTTTTTCAAGAGATACACAACCATTTAAAAACCCACTTGGATTATTTACAGAGCGTGAAAATGATCTTGTTGAATGGAGAACATATGGAAATTTATTTATCGATTACAATATATTGGATAATTTTGTTGCAAGGATAAATGCGGGATTTGACCACGGTACCGCAACTCATTCTCAATATCAGACACCGGAATATTCTATTATGGGGTCGAATATGGATTGGGGAAACATAGAGGAATCTCAAGAGCACTACCTATTTGGTGGAAGGTACGCTTAACTATACATTCAAGTTTTTACCGGAAGCTCATTCCTTAAATATTTTGGCCGGTGGTTCAATGCAGTATGATGATGGATTTGGGTTTTTCCTGGATGGCACTATCATTCCCAACAACCAAAACCTTCGTATTATAATATGGGTTCTGCGCAAAACCAAACGGTTAGCAGTTACAGGTCAGATCAAACACTCATCTCTTTCTTTGGACGAGCCAGTTACGATTATAAACAAAAAATATTGGTAAATGCCACCATTACGAGCGAGATGGGGCTTCTCAGTTTGGAGAAAATAATAAATGGGGTACTTTCCCGTCTGCTTCAGTGGCCTGGAGAATGTCTGAAGAAGATTTTCTGCAGAATGTTGATTTTTTAAGTGATCTTAAAATTAAGAGTGTCCTATGGCGTTACCGGTAACAATAGTTTTTCACCTTATACTTCACTGGCAAGAGTTGGTGCAACAGATACCTATACCTTTGATGGAAATGTATCAGTATCAGGTCTGGGATCTGATGGTATATTTGCTCCTAATCCTGATCTTAAGTGGGAAACAACCAAGATGTTTAATGTTGGATTAGATTTTGGATTGTTGCAGAACAGGTTATTCGGAGCTTTAGAGCTATACAATTCAGATACAGAAGATCTGATCATTGATAAACCTATCTCCTCCCCTTCAACAGGCTATTACCACTATACGAGCCAATGTAGGTTCAATAAACAACAAAGGTATTGAATTAACTTTGGGAGGTCATATTGTTGCAGACAGAATTCTTCAAGTGGACTGTTAATGGCAATTTCTCCAAGAATACTAATGAGATTACACAGCTGGATGGTGACAATCCTATTCTTCTATATATTGCAAGGCAACCTTATGGTGAAATTGGTGAACATCCTTACCGGCAGTTAATCCAGGGCGGAAAAATGGGAGACTTTTTTGGATACACTTACAGGGGTGTTTTGCAAGAGGGAGAAATTTATTCGCCACAACCAAATACAACAAAAGCAGGAAGTGCATTATATGAGGATATTAATAGAGATGGCATTATTAATAGTGAGGACAGAAGTGTAATTGGTAATGCAAATCCTGATTTTTTATGGGGTATTAACAGCCACTTTGAATTTCAAGGGCTTATATTTCGATATGTTCTGGCAAGGGGCTGTTGGTAACGAAGTCTTTAATTTTAAAGCCATTGCACATGATCAGAGCCTTACTACAAGAGCACTCGACCGATACAGCCCTACCAATACAACGGGCACAAGACCTGGAGTTGATTGGTTTGCCAACGAGTATGGTTCTTATGTAAATACTGAATTTATCGAGGATGCTACTTATTTAAAGCTCAGAAATATATCCTTAGGGTTATAATTTTGATCTGAGAAAAGTGTCATGGATCAAAAACCTTAACATCTATGTTCAGGGTCAGAATTTCATTACGATTACAGATTATACAGGTTATGATCCTGATGTTAGTTATAACTACGGTAAAGGAATGTGGAATGATGGTTCGCAGAATAGCGTGAACAGAGGAGTTGATGATTTTGGTTACCCGAATTATAAAACTTATACGGCCGGAATTAAGGTAACATTTTAACGACACTTATAAATTGTAATATTATGAAAAAGATAAATATCGTTTTATTGTCATTTTTAGTACTGGCAGCATCTATAGTGTCTTGTAGTAAGCAACTTGAAGAAAATGTGTATTCTGAACTGCTGGTTAATACTGCTTACGAGACGGAGGAAGATGCTGAAGTACTGTTTTAGCTGCCTATTCAGCGATGAGAGGAACCGACTGGGGAACCTACTATGAATATGATTATCTGATGATCAGTGAATCCGGCACTGATATATTACGGAATAGATGACTGGGAAGCGGGCACTCAAAAAGCAGAAATGGGTGTTTGGGATAACAATTATGATTTCATTGTTAATTTGTGGGATGGTGCCTACAAAGTAATTGGGGCTGCCAATGTAGCCATCGGTGTTCTAGAAGATATGTCACATCGATGAAGGTATAAAAGCGGCTTATATAGGAGAAGCCAAATTCCTGAGAGGATTGGCATATTATGATCTGGATTTAACTTTGGCGATGTAATCTTAAACATTGGGGAAAGTACTGGTAATTTACCCTTAAGCCCGCAGTCCGAAGTGATTGCTCAGGTCATTTCTGATTTTACAGATGCCGCAGCCTCATCTGGGAGATTGGAGCTACACCCGGCGGGCCAGCAAAGGTGCTGCATTGGGAATGAGAGCAAAAACCCATTTAAATGCAAAAAACTGGCAAGCGGCAGCAGACGATGCGCTTGCCGTAATGCAACTTGGAGAATTTGAGTTATTGCCAAGTGTTGAAGAGGTATTTGATGTGGCTAATAAATGGGGCAAATGAATGGATTTTTGCTGTTATGTCTGCACAAGATGGAGTAGGGGCTAATTCACAAATTCCCTGGTTTTCACTTTTGGGCAGTTATTTGAATGGCGGTTGGGGAAGACTTACCATTGCCGGGGATTTCTATAATTCATTTGAATTGAATGATGAAAGAAGGAGTTTAATTGGAAATGGCTATCAGGCAGGAAATCAAAGAATGACTGATGAAAAGCCTGTCTGGTATGCATTGCCCGGCACACCGGAATATGATCCTTTGGCTGCTGATCCTACCATAAATCTTAGGGATCTTGATTATGGTGGTCTTGGTGCGACTAAATATGGAATCGGGAATGATCGGTTTGTCTATACTGACGTCTCTTATTATGGGAGTTAATTACCCGATACTTCGATATGCCGACATATTGCTTACAAGAGCTGAAGCATTAAATGAACTGGGTAATCCCGGCGATGCTCTTCCTTTGGTTAATGAAGTAAGAGCCAGATCAAATGCTACACTTTTAGCAGGTCTAGACCAAAGCGCCATGCGTGATGCGATTTTAGAAGAGAGAGCCTTAGAATTATTTCAGGAAGGTCACAGAAGACTGGATTTAATCAGAAGCGGGAAATATGTTGAATTGTGGAAAGCCAATCTGGAAGCTAAATATCCGGGTGAAAGTTTTGAATATCTTGATGGAAAAATATATTTTCCTATTCCTCAAAAAGAGCTGGATGCCAATGATCAAATAGGAAATTAGTTTTAAGTAGTTTTAAAAGTCAACATAAAAGGCAGTTAGATTTTTCATTATCTAATTGCCTTTTTCTATTTAGTCTCCGGGAAGTTGACACAAACCCTTCAATCCTGTATATATTTCTATTTTTAGCTACGCTAATGTTTCCTGAAGTGAAAATCTCAATCAGCCATACAGGCATTAGTCTTGCTCTGGTATATACAGGCATTATGCTTCTATTTAATGCTTGTACAACCAGACATAAAGACGAAATCCCAATGCTTGAGCTTTTGAGTCCGAAGCAAACAGGATTGGATTTTAGAAACGATGTTGCTGAAAGCCTGGATAATAATATTTATCGTTTTACAAATTTTTACAATGGCGGGGGGGTTGCTGTCGGGGATATAAATAATGATGGCCTGGCAGATATCTATTTGAGTGCAAATATAAATACGGGTAAACTATACCTCAATCAGGGGGATTTTAAATTTAAGGATATTACAAAAGGTTCGGGTTTGGATACCATATCAGGTTGGAAAACCGGTGTTACCATGGTTGATATTAACCAGGATGGATTTCTTGACATCTATTTATGCCGTTCAGGCCAAGACCAGGCCAAAATTAAGAAGCAACTTACTTTTTGTAAATAATGGAGACCTCACCTTTACTGAGCAGGGAGAAGAATATGGATTGAATGACTGGGGCATATCAGTTCAGGCTACATTCTTTGATTATGATCTGGACGGTGATCTGGATATGTACCTGTTAAATAATTCCATTAATCCTGAAAGAAGAATTTTCAAAAACTTTCATGATCAGGATATTAACCGATACACAGGTGATAAATTATACCAATAACAGAAATGGATATTTCACTGAGATTAAGGAATTTATAGGTATTAACAGGTCTAAACTCGGTGATGGCCTCGGTGTAGCCATTGTAGATTTAAATAATGATCTATATCCGGATATATATGTTTCCAACGATTTTGCCGGACGGGATTATTTATATTTCAACAATGGAGATGGCACTTTTAAGGAAAGTGCACTCGAATCCATGGAGCATATTTCCTATTCATCCATGGGCAATAATGCAGCTGATATTGATAATGATGGGTGGCAGGACCTGTTTGAACTGGACATGCGCAATTCATCTCATTATGGTCGAAAAACAAATATGACAGCCATCAATCCCGGAGCTTTTAACCTATTGGTTGAATTGGACATGCATTACCAGTATATGCGTAATACATTGCAATTAAACAATGGCAATGAAACATTTTCAGATATTGCTCCCCTGGCCGGGGTATCCAATACCGATTGGAGCTGGTCACCTCTTCTGGTAGATATTGATAACGATGGATACAAGGATCTGTTCGTATCCAATGGCATGCGTAAAAACACAAATAATAATGATTACATAGCATTTAAAGACAAACGCATGAGGACAGTGAATCAAAAAAAGCAAATCCGGATGTGGAATCCCTGATTTGGGGCATTTTAAATGCTCTTCCTACGGAAAAAGCTGTGAATCAGGTTTTTAGAAATCAAAATGGCCTCGTTTTTGAAAATTTTAATGAAACCTGGGAGGTGACACAACCTTCATTCTCCAATGGTGCAGCATATGCTGATTTTGACAATGATGGCGGCATGGATTTTATTTTTAACAATATTGATCAGGAAGTCTCATATTTATCGAAATAATGGACCTCGAATTAATGGTAATCATTTTATCAAAAGTAAAACTTAGGGGCAATTCCGCCAATCTTAATGGACTTGGTGCAAAAGTGATGGTGCAGACCGGGGAGAAGAAGCAATATTTAGAGCAGCAGGTAAGCAGGGGATATCAATCAAGTGTTGATTTTATTCTGCACTTTGGTGTAGGTCAATCAGTGCTTATTGACCTGCTTAAAGTGAACTGGCCTGACGGCAGGGTTAATGAGTTGACAGATGTTGCTGTAGACCAATTGTTACTTGTTGATCACGGTACTGCAATTATACCTTCACCATCAGGAGAAAAACGGCAGTTGCTATTTTCTGATGTCACGGCTGACTATGGTTTAAACCACAAACATATCGAAAACGAATTTGATGACTATAAAAGAGAAATGCTACTGCCCCACAAAATGTCAACTTTTGGGCCGGCGCTTTCGGTAGGGGATATCAATAACGATGGATTGGAAGATTTTTTCATCGGCGGAGCCATGGGGTTTGAAGGGGTGGTTTATACCCAGCATTCAGATAAGTCTTTCAATAAAACCTCACAGAGGGATATCTCTCAGGACAGGGGACAGGAAGATACGGATGCCCAGTTCTTTGATGCTGACGGGGATGGGGATCTGGATCTGTATGTAGTTAGCGGAGGAAATGAATTGCCTGCGGGGGATGAATATTACCAGGACAGGTTGTACTTCAATAATGGGGAAGGCCGTTTTTTTAAGTCAGCAAATGTTTTGCCTTCACTGAAATCAAGTGGAGGAGTGGTCCGGGTTAATGACTTTGACGGGGATGGCGATTTAGATCTGTTTGTCGGCGGCAGACTGTTGCCCGGTCAATATCCAAAACCAGGCCGAAGTTATCTGCTGGAAAATTTGAATGGAAGATATAAAGACGTGACAGCTGACCATTCAAAAGAGCTTGAGTACCCTGGGATGGTATCTGATGCTCTCTGGTCAGATTACGATGGAGATGGCATAAAGGATCTGATCATGGGAGGTGAATGGATGCCACTTACCATATTCAGAAACCATCTTGGAAAGCTTATAAAATCTGGAGAGGATTCTACCTTAAATAAGAGCCATGGCTGGTGGTTTAGCATGGCTGAAGGTGATGTAAACAGTGATGGGAAGATTGATTTTTTGCTTGGAAATCTAGGTGAAAATTACCAGCACAAAGCAAAACCGGAAGCCCCGTTCAAGATGTTTTCGAAAGATTTTGATAACAACGGATCGCTGGATATTGTACTTGCTTATTATGAAAATGACACACTTTATCCGGTGCATAACAGGGAATCCTCCATTAAGCAGATTCCGGGCCTCAATAATAAGTTTAAAGATTACCATTCATTTGGATCGGCAACAATAGAGGATATATATTTTTCAGGGAACCTGAAGAAAGCAGATTCACTGGAGGCTAAAACATTTTCCAGTAGCATATTGATCAATGCAGGAGAGGGTTTTGAACTTGTAAAACTCCCCATTCTTGCCCAGATATCCGCTGTTTTTGGAATTGTATATGATGATTTTGACAATGATGGATTGGATGACATAATATTAGCCGGAAACCTGTACAATTCAGAAATGGAGACTCCTCGTGGTGATGCAGGCAAGGGACTGTTTCTTAAAGGAGACGGAAAGGGTGGGTTTCAGGTTATACGCGGGTATGATTCCGGCTTATTTATTCCCGGAGATGTTAAAAAACTCAAAGCCATCCGGCTGGGTAAGGGATTTTCTGCAAGGAAAGGGATTATTGCCGGTATAAATAACAATTTTGTAAGATTAATAAGTACTCAATAATTCAATGAAATCTCGAAGAAAAACATTACTGCTTTTTGCCCTTTCACTGTTAATTGTATCCTGCAAGTACGACACCAAAAAAACATTGGCTGTTGGTGCGGAAGCCATTGTCAATCCAAATGGAAGAAACGATTCCTGGGATTTTGTAGGGCCGGGAGGAGGAGGAGCCATGCCATTTATACCTGCCATAAATCCGGATGATCCAGACCATGCTTTTGTCAGCTGCGATATGACGGGTTCATATGTAACCTACGATGGTGGGAAAAACTGGCGAATGTTTAACCTCAGGGGCGTAACTAAATTTTTTGCTTTTGACAGAAATGAAACAAATACCGTTTATGCCGGTACATCAAATATGTTGTTTAGGAGCAAAAATAAGGGGGTAAGCTGGGCCACGATTTACCCCAAACCTTCAGATATTGTTGCCATACATGCACAGGGAGATCATGCAGGAGAATTAGTGCTTACCCAGGATAGTTCACTTGCAGTTATTGAACAAGTAGCTGTTGACCCGGCGAATTCTAAGAGATTATTCTTGCTCCTGCGTCATAAGATAATTGATGTATGGCCCACTACCCGTAGTGAAAACCAAAGGTTCTACATGGCGATAATGATTTCTGAAGATGGTGGAGATCATTGGGAATTATGGGATAAGTTAAGGTTTGACCTGGATAATATTTTTATTGATCCGACATCACCCGTAAACAACCGCACGATCTATGTTGTTGGTAAAGATGGATTGGGTGTAAGAGAAAATGGCCAGTGGAGAAAGGTAAGTATGCCATTTGGAGCTGAACCCTTTCTTCAGTTTGTGGACGGATTTGATACCAGTGCAAATCAACATATTATTTATGCTATGTCTGGTATCTTCCCTTATGGGTCAGAAGAAAGAAGAAATGCCTCCAGGATATATAAAACCAATAACGGGGGGCGAAATTGGCAAAGGGTGGATAAGGGATTGCTTGAGAAAAAGGTTGAGGGAGACGAGGATCCGGAGTTTGCCAGTATTGCCGTCTCCTATTTCCATCCAGAAAACATCTATGTCTCTTACTCAGAACTGCAGTTTCATAAAGACTCGTCAAGTTTTGGAGTGGCCAAAAGTTCAGATTATGGCAGCAGCTGGGAACTCTCCTGGAACGACAGGTATAACACCAGGGTTGAACATGCTAAAGGCCTTGCATCACTCAACAGGGAATCTGCCTGGATCGATGAAAGATTCGGACCATGGTGGGGAGAGAATCCTTTCTACATCAAGGTTTCAGATCATGATCCGAATATCTGTTACACAACGGACTGGGGCCGGATATTTAAGACTTCCAACGGGGGAGAGACCTGGCAGCAAGTCTATACCAGGCAAGTTTCTGATGGTGTTTGGAAATCCAGGGGGATACAGGTAACAACAGGATATATGGTAGCTGTTGATCCTTTTGATTCACTGATTATGTTTATGGCCAATACGGATGTGGGATTGATGAAAAGCCTGGATGGAGGATTTAGCTGGATTACCACCTTCAATGATAAGGGTATGCCACCCAGGTGGGATCATAATTTCTATTGTTTAATATTTGATGAAGAAATCAAAGGTAAGATGTGGGCAGCTGTGAGCGGAATTCATGACATACCAAGGCCAAAAATGTGGCGAAATATTGATATGGCCCGGTATACAGGTGGTGTAGTAGTGAGTGAAGATGGTGGTAGATCCTGGAAACCTGTCAGCCAGGATATAGGAGAAACAGCGGCTACGTTTATTCTTTTGGATCCGGATAGCAAAGCCAATAGCCGGATACTATACGTTTGTGGTTTTGGAAAAGGAGTATATAAATCAGTTGATGACGGTGCTACCTGGCAACAGAAAAATAAGGGCATAGAAGGGAGTAATCCGGCCACTTTTAGGCTAACACATAGAAGTGATGGTGAATTATTTTTGGTGGTTTCCAGAAAGAGCGAAGACGGATCCATTGGTAATGATATGGATGGTGCATTGTACCGTTCTTCCAATGGAGCTGATTCATGGGAAAAGATGGATTTGCCTGAAGGAGTGAACGGACCAAGCAGTTTGCTCGTTGATCCCAATAATCCCAGGCGCCTGTTTCTTTCGGCCTGGGGCAGGTATGGAGAAACCATGTTTTCACCGGATCGAGGGGGAGGGATATTCCTTTCTGAAGATGATGGAATATCATGGAGGGCTGTATTAACTTTTGATCAGCATATATATGACCTGACCGTCGATAAAAGGAACAATGTGTTTTATGCCACTGGTTTTAATTCCTCTGCTTACCGTTCTGAAGACAATGGCCTTACCTGGAAACGAATTAAAGGTTACAATTTTAAATGGGGCAAGACGGTAATTCCCGATCCGGCAAGCCCCGAGAAAGTGTACATCATCACTTTTGGCGGTGGTGTATGGCATGGCCCGGCCAAAGGTGACCCACATGCATTGGAAGATATCATAACACAGAAAACATCATACCAGTAAATATCTTAAATTTAAAAGCATAATTTCTAAATGTATAAAAGATGAAACTCACTAAATACTTTGTGGTCACTTGCTTTTTGTCTTTGCTTCTTGCACCGGCCATAATCCCTCAAAATACTGTTGGTTTAATTTTAAATGAAGAAAATGCCGTAGATGGATATACGCTGTTTACCGTACATACTAAAACATACCTAATAGATAATAATGGAAAAATTGTAAACCAATGGAAAAGTAATTATAGCGCCGGGCAATCTGTTTACCTATTGGAAAACGGAAATTTATTGCGACCTGCCGAGATACCAAGTAAAGGCCGTTTTACCATGCCAAGTGTTGGAGGAAGAGTCGAACTTTTTGACTGGGATGGGAATTTAATCTGGGGATACAATTATTCAACACCTACCAAAACTCAACACCATGATGTATGTCCTATGCCTAATGGTAATATTTTGATGCTGGCGATAGAAGTTATCAATGAAGCCGAAGCTTACAAATGGGAAGAAAGCTTTTAACACCGCCGTTTAAACAATTATATAATGAGCAAATACTGGAACTAAAACCCAGAGGATCAAATGATGCCGATATAGTCTGGGAATGGAATCTGAAAGATCATCTGGTTCAGGACTACGACATAGCGAAAGATAATTATGGAATTATTAAAGAAAATCCACAACGCCTGGATATTAATTATATAGGATCTTCTGGTGGAGGAGCGAATTGGATACACATAAATTCTATTCAATATAATGCAGACTTAGATCAGATTGTATTCAGCAGTAAACATTTAAGTGAAATTTATATTATTGACCATTCTACTACAACTGCATTGGCTTCAACAAGTTCTGGAGGACGCTATCAAAAAGGGGGAGATTTATTATATAGATGGGGAAATCCTGCTGTTTATCAGCAAGGCACAGTTGAGGATCAGGAACTTTTTGGGCCACACTTCCCTTATTGGATTGGGAAAGGATTAATGGACGCTGGTAAAATTATTGTGTTTAATAATGGAACATTCAGACAACCAGAGTATTCTGAAGTTCTCATCATTACACCTCCTGCCAGTACCCCCGGACACTATAGTTATAAGGCCAATACTGCTTATGGTCCGGCAAACCCGGATTATTTTTATAATGCACCTGTAATTACTGATTTTTATTCTCCATTTAAGTCAAGCGCCCAGAGATTGCCTGAAGGACATATATTAATTTGTGAAGGAGAAAGTGGTCATATATTTGAAATTGATGAGCACGATAAAATAGTCTGGGAATATATCAGTCCCATAGGATCATCAAAAATCCTGAGCCAGGGTGACGATCCAACCAACGAGAAAAACATTGTATTTAGAGCCTTTAAATACACGGCAGATTACAAGGCATTTAATGGCAGGGATCTAAGACCCGGACCGCCCATTGAAAAACCCCGAAAATAAGTAGAGGTATTCGAACTTGGATAAAAAGGTCACATCAAAATACCTATTGCTCAATTTTTTAAAAATTGGAGCTACCTCTTTTGGAGGCTTTCTGGCATTGGTATCGGTGATTCAGGACCAGATGGTTACCAGGGACGAAACCATAAAAAATGAACTCGTTCTGGATGGCATAAGCCTTGCTTCTGTATTACCCGGACCTTTGGCCGTTAATGTGGTAACCTATATTGGATATCATCTAAATGGAATAAAGGGGGCCCTGGTAAGCATGATGGCTGTTATTCTACCTTCATTTATTTTGGTTCTTGCACTCTCCTGGTTTTATTTTGAATATGGGACATTGCCGGTTGTGGACAGAATATTTTCGGGTATTTTGCCTGCGGTTGTAGCCATCATTGTCATTGTAGCCATCAGAATGGCTAAAAAATCTGTGACAGACTATAAACAATGGATTATCTGTATTATAGCGGGCATACTTTTAATTTTGTTTGGAGGGTTTTTTACAACATTAGGATTAATTGTTGCCGGAGGTATAACAGGTGCTGCCCTTTATTATAAGAAAGTATCTCAGAAGGAATCCACAGCGCCTCTGCCACCAGGTAGGAATCTGAACATCCCATATGTATTCATATCGATTCTGGGAGCTGGAATCATCGCGATCTTACTTATTCCCCAAATTGCTCCTCCTGGAATGGTAGATTTTTTAAAGGACATACGAAAACTTTTGGGGGTATTCAGCGGAATGAGTTTAACCCTCTTTGGGGGTGGTTATGTCTTTATTCCGGCCATCCAGGAAACAGTTGTTCAGAATTTACATTGGCTCAGTGTCAGGGAGTTTGCAGATGGTATTGCCATTGGTCAGATTACCCCGGGCCCCATATTGATAAGTGCTACCTTTATCGGGTACAAAGTCGCTGGATTCTGGGGGGCATTCATTGCTACCATCGCTATCTTTTTACCATCCGGAATACTGATGATGGCCGGCAGTCATTTCCTGGAGAAAACCAAAAAGTCGAATCTGGTAAAATCAATTTTTATGGGACTCAGGCCGGCAGTGATAGGGATGATCTTTGCAGCTTCTTTTACCATTGCCCAAAGCATTTCGATCAACTGGCAGTCGATTGCCATCTTCCTGGCTATATTTTTAGTTAACTTTAAATATAATATCAATGCAGCCATTTTAATACCTGTTTCCGGTATCCTGGGGATTATACTGTTTAGTATCTGAAAATCAGCGAAATAACCAAAAAACAATAAATATGAAACGAAGACATTTCTTTAGCAGCCTGACATGGAGTATTGCCGGGCTGGGACTGGCTACCTCATGTGTAAACTCAAGGGAGAAGGATCTTCACAACAAACCGGAGAAAGATCCTGCAACTGGTGAGATACCTCCCTACCGTGAAAAGATAAAAACAACATTTTCCAGCGGAAATGTAAAAGGGGCCAATGACCGTGTCGTACTGGCATTGATAGGAGCTGGAGCCTGGGGCACGAACCTGATCCTGACCGTAGCAGGTATTAATAAAAATATACTGGTTAAATACGTCTGTGATGTTGACGATACACGTGGGGGCAATGCCATCAGTGAACTTGAAAAGATACAGAAAGTCAGGCCGGTAAGGGTACGGGACATGCGAAAAGTTTTTGATGACCCCGAGGTTGACGGGGTCATTGTTGCAACTCCGCAACATTGGCATGCACTTGCCACCATCTGGGCCTGCCAGGCAGGTAAGGATGTGTATGTTGAAAAGAACATTACCCTGAATATCAGGGAAGGACAAAAGATGATCGAAGCTGCCATGAAATATGAACGAATAATTCAATGTGGTACACAGAACCGGAGCTCTGATTATGCGCTCACAGCAAGGGATTATATTAAGAGTGGCCAACTGGGACAGGTGGTTGCTGTAAATGTCTATGGATTGTTAAACGGCCCCATCCCATTTTCTGAAAAAGAGGCGAGAAAAAGCCCCTGATACCATAGATTGGAATATGTGGCTGGGTCCGGCTCCGGAAGTTCCTTACAGTGTTTCGCGAAACAAATCGAATCTGTTTTATTGGGATTATTCCGGGGGACTTGCATTTGGGAATGGTGTGCCCCACCAGGTGGACATGGCACGACTGGTACTGGATAATCCGGGATTCCCTAAATCAGTCTATTGTGCCGGGGGGAGATATACTTTTGATGATAATAGAGATACGCCCGATTATCAAATGGCTACTTTCGATTATGGAGATTTTGTCTTTACTATTCAAACAGGTGAATTTACGCCCTATATGTTAAAAACTTCACCTGAGATCCGTTTGGGGGATGGATTCCCGGAATGGAAACAGAATTCCACAAAAATAGTAATATACGGCACAGAGCGCATGATGTATGTTGGAAGAATGGGCGGGGGATGGCAGGTCTATGATCAGGATAGGAAAATAGTTGCCCAGCAGACCGGATTATTCCCTCTCGAGGTCCACATGGGTAATTACGTAGATTGTATCCGTGACAGAAAACAGCCAAACGGGAACATTGTTGAGGGACATAAAAGTGCAACACTTATCCATTTGGCTAATATTTCCCATCGTATGGGGAACAGACAACTGGATTTTTCAGGGGAGTATGAAGCTATTCTCAACAATCCGAAAGCCAGAGAGCTGGCTTATGGGACTTACAGGAAGGGATTCGAGCTTCCAGATGAAGTTTAATTGTCTTAAAAAATTCAATAAATGAAATATAGATCAATTCTTACACACATAAAAAGAGTCTCCATATCCACGCTGATTCTTGCGTTTTGTTATTTCGAAATGAATGCCCAGATAGTGGATACCTGGGCTGTAGGTGATGGAGAAAAGATTTTTAAGTACAACACCGAGCATCCTTCAAAAAAGAGCAATAGTATCTGGGATGGGGAGAGGATACGTCTCCGGGGATTGTACAACGAGGTACTTGGATTCCAGGTCATTGTTGAAGTGGACAGCACGGGGGCCAGGGGATTGCAATTGTCTATGAGTCCCCCAATCCACCAGCCATCAGGCATGATGATAGGAGGAAGTGGTGGAATCAGGTATGGAGACAAGGGATATATTGAGTTTTTCAGCCAGCATTATCTCCATGTTCAAAGGCCCACAGAACCAAACTGGTTTTATGGTTCAGAAAATGCTGCACCGGCAGAAATGACAGGATGGATCCCAGATGCACTAATTCCGGCTGATGCACTCGCCGGAAAGGGAGGCTTCCCACTGACTGTGCCCCCAACTGAGGAGCAGATCCACAGGCATCAGAATATTGTGGATATACTTCCTAGAAGAGCGAGCCTTAACCAGGGATTCTGGATTGACATTTATCTGCCGAGGGACAGGAAATATCCTGCCGGTTTATATGAATCTGAAATACAGGTATGGGAAAGTGGAGCAATATTCACCCGCATTCCGGTTCAGATAGAAATTCTTGATGAATACCTGCCGGATGAAAACCATTCCAATGTTTGGGTATACAATTCCGGCATGGAGACACTTGCCTTTTATTTTCCGGGATTAAATACACGTGAGATCCGCAGCATTATCAAGCATGAAGCCAAGCGTCACAGGATAGAGCTGGTTGGCGGATTTGAAGCCCACCAGTCTGAGTTTGACGAGGAGATCTTAACGGATTATAAGCCCTTTCTCGATGGTTCAGCCTACACACCTGCTTTTGGTTATCATGGGCCCGGAGAAGGGGTTGGAGAAATTTTGTTCCCGGTAGGGATGTACGGGGGCCGGGTACTGGGAACCACAAAAGAGAAAATGCAGGAAGAGTCTGATAAATGGGTTCGCTGGTTCGAGAGCAATGCCCCTGAGGTAAATTACTTTAAATATATGATAGACGAACCCGGCCCGGCGCAGTATTCATTTATAAATGAGCAGGTTGGCTGGATCAAATCCAATCCAGGTCCTGGAAAAAAAATGAAGATACAGGTGACAACCGGCTATGTTGAAGGCTTTAAAGGATGCCGTAGATATATGGGATGCATACGATGGTGTGGAAATCGGGAGGCATGAGGAGCTGAAAAAAGAAGGCAAGGATTATTGGTTTTACAATGGCAACAGACCGAGATACGGATCGGAGATCCTGGAAGGGACTGCAGTAGATTTACGGGTAAATGGCTGGATCAAGTACCTTTTCAGTATCAATACCTGGTTTGTCTGGGAGAGCACACACTGGACGCATAACGGGCAGGGGCCCAAAGGCAGGCTGCAGCAAAGGATCTTTAATGAACCTCTTACATTTATAAACAGACACCTGGAATGGGGTAACGGGGACGGGGTCCTGTTTTATCCGGGAAGGATGCCGCACCAGTCAGAAGAAAACCGGGGGATCAACCGGATTATGCCCTCCATCAGATTGAAAAATATTCGCCGGGGACAGCAGGATTATGAATTGCTCTGGCTCGCAGAAAAGAAGGCGGGAGCTGATAAAACTAAATTACTTGCAAGGGAACTGGTCGTAAAGGCCATGGATGAAATAGACATGGATGACAAAGTATACTGGCCCCAGAATGGGGATCCCTATGATGCAATGAGGGATAGATTACTGGATATAATTGTTAAGTAAATCATAAAATCAACTACATTATACCTGTTAAGGTCCAGGTTTTTGTTTTACTGGTTAAAAAAAAATAAATTTAACATTATTATTTTCCCCTGAACCATAGTAATAAATTCATGCAAGAAAGAGTGTAACGAATAAATTTTTAAGGGATGAAACGTCGGCAATTTATTAAATATGGAGTTGGGTCTGTTTTAACTGCTCCCCTGATATATCACGGATGCACCCAGTTATATGAATCGAATTATGCATCTCCCATTGTCTCTGTGCTGGACAAGCTAGCCTCTACCCTGGAATTCACAGCGGGTACAACCATCAATTCAGACGGAATTATCAATGATAAGATCCTTTCGTTTGATATGATCAATGCCCGCGTTGCCAGGATGGTGGATACGGCAGTTATAAATCTAACCGGGCAACCCAGTGTTGGAAAAGCCTGGGAATCACTTTTCCCGGCAGGGCATCCAAACAAAACTACCAGTATCGGAATAAAGCTTAATCTTTCATATGGAGACTGGAGAAACGACAAGGAAAATGATTGGTCAAAAATATATTGCCCCTTCGGCCCGAAAACTGCTGTAACCAATGCTATTGTTTCGGGACTTTGCCAGATGCTTGATGGCACATTTCCAATCGAGAATATCACACTGGTTGAAAGGAACCGTCCCAGGGGATATCGCAAAAACTTTCCTGTGATACAGGGTTACGACCAGTGTCTGCGAATAGTGATGGCTTGCTGAAAGATACCCGGCCGGGGACATTCGGAATTCACTGGATAGCTTCCAGAAATGAACTGGAATTGCCATCTGATGCTCCTACATTCATAGCGAGCCCCGGATTATCCTAAGGACTACCGTGCCCCCAACCGTATATATGCCGGTATCTATAATAACGATTTTCTGATCAATTATGCCATAGCAAAAGACCACAGGGCTGCCGGCATTACAGGAGCCATGAAAAATAATTATGGATGTGCAGACAATCCTATGGGAACCCATGGATCTGCATGGACGGATGAAAACAGCCCTTACCCGGGAACCCGCCTCTGTGTACCTGTATTTTATAAAAATGTTGATAAGCATGCCCCATACGTTCTAAATATTCTTGATGCTTTAACCGGTGTCTATGAAGGAGGCCCTCTTTTCGGAAAAGTATTTCATGCCAATACCATAGCTGTGAGTAAAGATCCTGTGGCGATCGATACCTATTTGCTAAATATGATTAACCGGGTACGTGTGGATAATGGGCTTTCCATAATGACCACTGCCGATGGCAAGAACGAGGGGGGGCATAAAAATGCTTCTTTCCTGCCCATAGCATCTGAGAAACATGGATTGGGAAGCATGTCCATGGAAGATCTGCGGCAGTATGATTTATCTTCAGATTCTGAGTTAGTTGATATACCTGCACTTCAAAAAAGCCAGTCAAGGATAAGTGAGGTGAGAAGGACAAAAGACAGGTATCAGCTTCAGGTATTTCTTGATAACTCACAAAGAAGACATACCATAGAATCAAGGATTGAAGACATGGACGGCAATGTGGTAAAAGATTTTAAATCTTTATCTACCATTTCGTCACGATCCACGCTTGAGTGGGACCATAGGAATAATGATAAGATATCTGCAAAAGAAGGGATCTTTACCTGGTATGTCTCAGTTGATGGAATATTACATACAAACACAATAAATGATAAAACCAATGCTTAGAAAAAACTATTTTTTTATTTTAACGATTCTTCTTGTAGTTGTTTTTCTGAATAAGGGGGACATCCTCCTTGCCCAGGAATATGATATTTTGATCAAAAACGCCCACCTGATTGATCCGAAGAATGACATTGATCAAAAAATGGATGTGGCCATTGCTGATGGCAAAATTGCCGAGGTGTCAAGCAAGATATCAGAAAGCAATGCAAAAACCACCATCGATGCTACCGGTTTGTATATTACCCCCGGTATAATTGATATGCATGCACATCTTTTCTGGGGGACAGAGGATGGAGCATATATTAGTAATAGTTATGCGAGCCTGCCTCCCGATGGATTCACATTCAGGACAGGGGTAACCACGGTCGTTGATGCAGGCAGTGCAGGATGGAGAAATTTCAAATATTCAAGGAGCAAACCATAGATAATTCCAGAACAAGGGTGTTTGCTTTTTTGAATATTGTAGGACCAGGAATGAAAGGCGGGGCTATCGAGCAAAACTTGGGTGATATGGATCCAAAATTAACCGCATTGGTGGCCAAACAATATGAGGATTACATTGTCGGGATAAAGCTCGCCCATTATAGCGGTCCGGAATGGGATCCTTTGATTCGGACTGTTGAAGCAGGGAATATGGCAGATATGCCGGTGATGATAGATTTTGGCGGAAACAGGCCACATCTTTCCCTTGAAAGATTATTGATGGATGAATTGAGGCCCGGAGATATTTTCACCCATTGTTATGCCAATGTAGGGGGCAGGACGGCCATAGTAGATGAAAATGGCAAGGTCAGGCCTTATGTATGGGAAGCGCAGAAAAAAGGAATAGTGTTTGATGTGGGACATGGAGGGGGAAGTTTTGTCTTTGACCAGGCCATGCCTGCCATGGAACAGGGTTTTCTTCCGAATTCCATCAGCACAGACCTTCATACCGGCAGCATGAATGGTGCCATGAAAAACATGATGAATGTAATGTCCAAATTATTGAATATGGGAATGCCTTTGAATGAAGTGATAGAAACTTCGACCTGGGATCCTGCAAAATACATAAATCATGAAGAACTGGGTCATTTAAGTGAAGGAGCATGTGGCGGACATAGCAGTTTTGAGTCTTGACAACGGCGATTTTGGATTTGCTGATGTAAGGGGCAAGAAAATAAAAGGAACGAAAAAGCTGGAATGTGAGCTGACCATCCGGGAAGGGAAAGTAGTATATGACCTGAACGGGATTTCCATGCCTGAGTAGCAGGCGGAGCTGAAAATAAGTAGATTACAACAATAGATTTTACAATTAATAAACTTAATACCCCAAAAAGAAAGTTATGGAAAAGAAAGAACAAAATACAAGGAGAAAAGCAATTAAAGGTGTAGTTGGCCACAGCTGCACTTGGATTAGGAATTACCAAAGTAAGTGCAGCAGAGAAGAAAAGCCAACCCTCTAAAAAAAGTGGCTTCAAATATCACAACATCTCAGGATGCACCCCTGTTTTCCGGCGTAGAATCTATGGCAATATGGTGTTTATTGCAGGTAAGGGAGCCCACGTTGAAGGAGACATTGCTGCACATACAGATCATGTACTCAAAGAGTTGAAAAGGAACTTGATCAAAGCTGGATCCTCCATGGATAAGGTGCTGAAAGTCAATGTATATCTGCATGATCTGAATGACTATAATGGCATGAACGAAGTTTACAGGGGCAGGTTTGGTAAAAATCCTCCGGTGAGAACCACAGTAGCGACATATGGTGGCGTACCGGGAGATTCACTCGTGGAGATCGATTGCATTGCATACAAGGATTAATCATATTGAATATGGTTACCAGAAGAGTATTAATAAAAAGACTGGCCGGATTGCCCCTTGTGGGAAGTTTATTCGGCCTGGAAATTTTTGCCCGGAGTCCGCCTCCAGCCTATGCTCCCACGGCGGGATTATTTCAAAGAGCTGGGAGTACGGACCTTTATAAATGCGGCCGGGACTTATACATTCATGACGGGATGTCTCATGCGACCTGAAGTTATAGAGGCCTATAATTATGCTACAAATGAATATGTTCTCCTCGATGACCTTCAGGACAAGGTCGGGGAGAGGATTGCTGAACTGTTGCAATGTGAAGCGGCTACCATATCAGCAGGAGCATTTTCTGCAATGACTTTGGGACTGGCAGGGGTCCTGTCAGGAATGGATCAGAAAAAAGTGGAACAGATCCCGGATCTGACAGGCATGAAAGATGAGGTGCTCATGCAGAAGTCACATAAAATTGGATATGACCATGCCCTTAGAAACTGCGGTGTAAAGATTGTACAGCGAGAAACCAGAAAGGAACTGGAAAAAGCCATTAATGAAAAAACGGCCATGATGTGGTTTTTCAATGGGAACAATTTTGTCGGCGAGATCCAGGATGAGGAATTTGTTGAGATCGCTCAGAAACATGGAATTCCTTCATTTAATGATTGTGCAGCGGATGTGCCACCCGTGGAAAATTTATGGAAGTATACGGAAATGGGATTTGACCTGGTTTGCTTTTCAGGAGGGAAAGGGTTGAGGGGACCCCAGAGTGCCGGATTATTGCTTGGTAAAAAGAAATATATCGATGCAGCCAGGCTTCATGCACCCCCACGGGGCAACAACGTTGGAAGAGGGATGAAGGTAAATAAGGAAGAGATACTGGGTATGCTTGCAACTGTGGAAGCTTATCTGGCAAATGATCACGAAAAGGAGTGGACATTGTGGGAGAACATGATTCAAACCATGCATGATGCAGCAGCTTCCGTACCTGGTGTTATCGCAGAAATCCATGTTCCCAAGGTGGCCAATCATGTACCCTCATTGAGAATTTCAATGGACCCTGATAAAATAGAAATGACTCCTGATGAATTGAGACAAAAGCTTCGGGAAGGGCATCCTTCCATTGAAACTGTGGGAGGAAAGGAATCTGTGGGAATTACACCATGGATGATGCAACCCGGTCAGGAAAGAATCGTGGCAAGCCGTATCAAAGAGATCCTGGAGTCAGCGTAGAATTGCCTTATTCTATAATCTAAGGAATGCTATATCGTAAGTGATTCCTGTTGAATAGCAGGTTACTCTATGAATTAAATATGAAGAGGTATCCCTTTTGAGAACCTCTGGTATTGTCTGTCGCATCTAAAAAGATAAACAGATACTCAAGCATCGCTGTACAATTCCCGGATTACTATATTTAAGTTTTGTAATTGCTCTGTTGCAGGTTCCGGCACGGTTCACCATGGCCCAGGAACAGGAAAATCCTCTGCTCTGTGTAGGCGATTATCAGACAGAAGATGAAGCGAAGCAACAGTTGAAACGATTCAGTGAGCTATATAACAATCTGGAAGAATGGGAAAAACGGGCCGGGATCATTCGTGAGGGCATTCTAAAAGGGGCAGAGCTTTCACCCTTGCCTGAAAAGGACAAGGATAAATCCCATTTACCGAAATTCAAGGGCATACGAGGGGTACACTGTAGTAAATGTTGCATTTGAGAGTACGCCGGGTGTATTTGTAACCGGCAGCCTTTACAAACCCACCGTTATTGAGGGAAAAGTCCCCGCCATCCTCTGTCCCCATGGACATTGGTCCAAAGACGGGAGATTACGGCCGTTATCGACCGGATATGCAGAAACGCTGTGCGACGCTGGCAAAGATGGGGGCTGTGGTATTATCCTATGATATGGTGGGTTATGGCGAAATGCGTCAGGTGGGTTGGGTACATCATCACCCAAAGACCCTTAAACTACAGTTATGGAACAGTATCCGTGCAGTAGATTTTCTTTGCTCACTGCCGGAAGTGGATGCAGACAGGATCGGTGTGACCGGGGCATCTGGAGGAGGTACACAGACTTTCTTACTTACGGCAGTGGATGACCGGATTGCTGTTTCTGTTCCCACAGTGATGGTGTCAGCACATTTTTTTGGCGGCTGTGTATGTGAAAGCGGCATGCCAATTCATAGAAGTGCAGATCATGAAACCAATAATGTGGAAATTGCTGCACTGGCTGCACCAAGGCCACAACTTATCATTTCAGATGGAGGGGACTGGACAAAGAATGTTCCGGAGGTAGAGTTTCCGTATATCCAAAACATTTATAAGTTCTACGGGAAATCCAACCTGGTTGAGAATGCACATTTCCCTGATGAAGGCCATGATTATGCATATTCAAAACGGAAAGCGATGTATCCCTTTATGGCTGATCACCTGGGACTGGACATGAAGAAAGTGCTCGATGAGAACGGGGAATTTGATGAAACCGGTGTGGTGATTGAAGAACCATATCAGCTGCATGTTTTTAACAGCATCTTTCCATTCCCGGTTACTGCGGTGACTTCCAATGACCTGGCATGGGATTTTGATATAGCAAGTTCTCCCCTTATCTACATAAATAGTTTTATTGAGAACGGATCAACGATGGATTGGGAAAAAGGCAGTGACGGAACGATTTATATCCATCAGAACTATGATTACCAGCGGGAAGTATTTAACCGCCAGAATAATCACTTTCACTTTTTACTTATCGGCAAGGCAGGGGCTGATGTTCCCATTGTATTTAAGGATTACAGCAGCATATACAATGGAAGGATGAATTATAATACCACCAATATTAAATACTGTGTCGTTTCAAATGACGGAAAGAAATGGAGGCATATCCCGGCTGAGTTGCTGAACAGCGACAAGCGGAAGACAATCATGTTCCATATGGACACCGATTCACTTTATGTTGCCAGTGTGGAGCCTTATCGTGTGAGCGATCTGAATAAATTGATATCAAAGATTAAAAATGATGAGCGGATCGGCATAGAAACCATTGGCAAATCCGTTGAAGGAAGGGACCTTCACATCATCCGTATCGGAAACGAAACAGCCCCGCACAGTGTTTTTATCCGGGTGCGTGCACATCCCTGGGAACCGGGCGGTAACTGGGTGTCTGAAGGGATTATCGCATAAACTTCTGCAGCGAACAGAGGAAGTTGATGAATTATCTGAAGAATTACTGTGTATATATTCTCCCCATGACAAACATCGATGGGGTAGTGCATGGCAAAGCAAGGTATAACATGAATGGAATGGACCTGAACAGGGGGCTTGAAAAACCTGCAGACCCGGTATTGTCGCCCGAAGTCTATCATATGGAACAGTGGTTTGAGAAAATGATCGGTAAAGGCAAAAAACCTGATCTGGCCATTGATTTTCATAATGATGATGGCGGGCCATTGATATTTGAACCACCTGCCAATGCTGATTCAGTCATTTATGTGGATCATATGAAAACCCTGGAAAAACTATTGAGAAGAGACACCTGGTTCAGGGAAAGGGCGGTATATAGGAGTCCCGGAGGTGGGATAACAGAAAGATACGGGATTGAATGGTTTGTATATGAACTCAATGCCAGATGGATAGAAGGATTGCAGAAAAGACCATTATCGGATGATTGGATTTTGCTGGGGAATCAACTCTGTGGTGTATTTGATGCGTATTTTAAGAGCATAGCAAAATAGTCCACCCAGCACATTTATTGTCATGGTATACATTCTTATAATAGGCCGGAAAAAATCCTCTGCTTATTATCACCGATGCTAATTTCTATGCTCTTGTTTAGCTGTTCGAAAAGTATGGAAACAAACGGGAACACAGATGAACTGGTTGAATATACCGGTTTTCTAAAGATCCCCGGAGTCGGTTTTCAGACCTTTTTCAGGTTTGAAGACGAAGATCCCAGCCTGAAACAAATGCCATTTTCATCCGGTTCTGCCTATTTTCGATGGATGTGGGAACAGGTTGAACCGGAGGAAGGAAATTACAACTGGAGCACTGATTGACAACCATCTTGCCAGGGCCCGGGAAAATGGCCAGACACTTGAATTCAGGATTATGCTGGAATGGCCGGGGGAATACGATATCGGTATTCCCCAATGGCTGGTTGATAAAGGAGTCAGTTTACGCCTGACCCGTTGTGAGGACGAGGATTATTACAGTCCCGATCTAGAAGACCCCATCATCAAAGAATCCCATGCAAAACTGATCAGGGCGCTTGGTGAGCGCTATGACGGACATCCTGACCTGGGTTCAGTGGATATTGGTTCGGTAGGACTCTGGGGTGAATGGCATGATATACTGTCATCCGGAACTCATGCCAAGCCGTGAGGAACGATCTGCCATCATTGATCTGTATTATGAATCTTTTCCCAATACTCCACTGGTAGCCCTGGTTGATGACCAGGAAGGTATACAGTATGCGGCACAAAAGGGGAGAAGTGCCTGGAGGGGAGATTGCTGGGGCAACTACCTTCCCGAGGGGAGCGGATGGAACCATCATGAAGACTCCTACTGGCCGGCACATAACCTGATACCGGAAGCATGGAAGAACGGACCGGTTGCCCTGGAATCCTGCTGGACCATGAAAAAGTGGCTTTCAGATGGTGGTGATATAACCCAGATTGTAAATGACGCCATTGCCTGGCATGCAACACTTGCTCATAACAAGTCAGATTATATTCCTGGAGAATATAAATCAGAGATAGAACGGCTGGTTATGAAATTGGGTTTTCGGCTGGTATTAAGAAATATTGACTACAATCAAGTTGATTGAACCGGCCTCAACATCCACCCTTAAACTGGATTGGGAGAATCTTGGCATAGCCCCTCCCTACCGTGACCACAGGCTTGCGTTCCGCCTGCGGGACAGCCGGGACAGTATTCAAGGTATGTATATCTCAGATCAGTCCATCCGTGGTTGGTTGCCGGGGCCAACTTCTGTTGAAATAGAATACCCCTTACCAGGGGAATTATCGAAAGGGGAATACACCCTGGAACTCGGCCTGGTATTTCATAGCGCTCCAGACCGCCTTGTTCCCATGGCCAATGAAGGCAAAACCGATGACGGTTGGTATGCGGTAGGGGACTGTAGGGTGGAGTAGATTATGAGTTGGACAAATTATCATATGCACTCTCACTATTGTGATGGAGAAGGTGAATTGGCATCTTATGTAAGGAAAGCCATAGAGAAAAATATGTATGCCATAGGCTTTTCCAGCCATGCTCCCGTACCATTCAATTCTAACTGGCATATTCCATCAGATCATCTGGACAAATATATTTCAGAAATCGAATTATTAAAAAACAAGTATGAGGAGATTAAAATTTATTCAGGCCTGGAAGTGGATTATATCCCGGGTCAAATAGGCCCCAATAACTATATGGATAGAAATTTGGATTTGATAATCGGATCTGTCCATTATGCAGGTCAATTTGAGGATCAGGTCAATTGTTGTATTGATTTCACAACGGAAGAATTTGATAGAGGGCTTAAGTTAATTTTTAATAACAGCATTAAGAGATTAGTTGCCAGATACTATGAGCTTGTTATTGAAATGATACAAAATGATCCTCCCGATATAATCGGTCACCTTGATGTAATTAAGAAGCTAAATTACAATAACAGATATTTTAGTGAAGAAGAAAGTTGGTATCAGGATATTATATCTGATGTTATTAAGGCAATATCAATTACAGATTGTATTGTCGAAGTAAATACAAGAGGATATTATAAGGGTATTACAAAAGAATTTTACCCCAGTAGACACATACTTGAAAAGTGTTTTGAAGCTGACATCCATCTCACGATAAATTCAGATGCTCATCATCCGGATGAAATTACCAATAACTTTGAAGATGTTGGATCCCTTTTACGAGACATTGGATATGGTAGTAAATACATCTTCGACGAAGGGAAGTGGTGTGCTGTGCAACTAAAAACTTTAATTAAATAAAAAAATGAAAATACTATGAAACGGTTATTCCTATGGTTGTTAATACCAACCATGAGCATCCTTTTTATTTCTTGTACTGACAGCAGGAAGGATAAGAATGAAGATATTGTGATTGAGAATGAACAGGTGAGATTAATTATTAGCACTGATGGAACAGCTGAAAGCCTGGTCTTTAAACCGACGAACGAAGAGTGTTTACGTCTGGGGGAGAACATATCCCTTTTTTCAGTTACTCAGGAGCGCCCCTATAATAATGAAGTAAAGCTGGCTCATCCAAATAAAAAAACGACATATCGGGCAGATACAGTTTATGAGGTTGAAGATAATTTGATTGTTGGTTTTGAAACAATCCCATACGAAGCTGTCATTAAAGTCAAGGTAACGCCAGCGTATATAGGGTTTAGTTTAGAAGATTTTATAGTTGAAGAAAAAGATTATAATGTCAATATTACACCACCGCCGGTATTTGAAATGTGTTTTCTACAGCTTCCCGTACGTAACAGGGATCACTTTGGAGAGTGGCTGAATGTAAGTTGGGATGAGAATCTTTCGATCAATATTTTAGGGACAGATCCATTTGCAAGAATTGATGCAGAAAAACGTAATGGTTACCGCATAATGAAAGCTGATGCTGTTAAGGAGGTGAAATTGAGAGATGTAGGAGCTGCTTTAATCGTTTGTGCTACAGAGAATCTTTTGGAAAATATTGCCCAGGTAGAAGACGACTATCAGTTGCCTCAAGGAGTAAAAAGCCGCAGAAATGAGAAGATTAAATTTTCTTATTACTGGTCAGGAAATGTTAATCCGGATAATGTCGATCAACATTTGAGATATGCTAAAATGGGTGGATTTCGAAGTTTAATGCTCTATTATCCATCTTTTATTGAAGGTGTAGGATATAGAAAATTGGGGAATTATAATTGGAAAAAATCAGTATACCCCAATGGCAGAGATGACTTGAAAACCATGATCGATAAAATTGAAGGTAATGGTATGATTACAGGATTTCATTTTCTCCATACGCATATTGGCAGAGACAGTAAATACATAACCCCAGAAGCCGACTATCGCTTGAATTTGCTTGATATGTTTACGCTGGCAGAGCCGCTGGGTGTAAATGATACTACCATATATGTTGAACAAAATCCAGAAGGTTTAACCATGGCTGATAAATGCCGTGTATTGAAAATAGGGACTGAACTTATATCGTATAAGCGTTATACCACCACCCGGCCGTATAAATTCCTTGGATGTTCAAGGGGCATCGATCAAACAACTATAAGTTCGCAACCAAAGGGATATATCTTTGGTTTATTAGATGTTAGTGAATTTGGTTCAACAAGTGTATATCTTGATCAGAACTCCAGTTTACAAGATGAAATTGCTGAAAAGATTGCAGATATTTATGAGGCAGGATTTAAATTCATCTATTTTGATGGTTCTGAGGGTGTTAATTCGCCATTTTGGTATCATGTGTCTGCAGCACAATATAATGTTTACAGGCGCTTAAGTCCAGCCCCACTGTTTGCTGAAGGCGCAGCTAAAACCCATTTCAGCTGGCATATGGTAAGTGGGGGAAATGCTTTCGATGTTTTTAAACCTGAGTATTTGAAGGAAGCAATCCGGAAATTTCCTGCTGAAGAAGCACCCCGGATGAGAAATGATTTTACCCGTGTCAATTTTGGTTGGTTAGGATATTGGGTGCCGGATGAAAATACTGTCGGAACCCAACCAGATATGCTTGAGTATGTGACAAGCAGGGCTGCGGCCTGGGATTGTCCGGTTTCGATTCATGCAAATCTAGAAAAATTCGATACCCATCCCCGGACTCCTGATAATTTAGAAGTTTTCAGACGCTGGGAACAGGTAAGAGCCCAAAACTGGTTGACTGATGAGCAAAAACAGATGCTGCAAAATCTGGAGCAGGAGCATATCTTACTGTTGAATGAACAAGAAGAGTTTGAATTGCTACCCTATGATCAAATTATGAATGTGGCAAAAAAAAGCAGGGAAGTAAGGGCATTTATTTTTGAGCGAAAAAATGATATTTATGTTGTTTACTGGCACATATCGGATAGCAAAAGGATAGCATTGGCTTTGAATTCTGAACAGATTCTGCTATTGGAAAGTTTAGGGCAAGAAGTACCAGTACTCCCGGGTCAGGAATTAAATTCAGTTGTACTTCCTGTTGGCAAACGGAGGTACATAAAAACCAGTAATCTAACAAAGGATCAAATCATCATTGCATTTCAAAATGCTACCATTATTGATTAGGAATTTTTATACCAGGGCTAATGCGAAAACGGAACCTGACAAGAAGAGATTTTATTGGTAAAACCACAGCAGGCATGGCTACTGCGGCTTTTTCAACCGGCATTTCTACCATCGGTTTAAGCTCATGTAAAGAGGCTAACAGCATAGTAAGAAAGAAAAGAAAATATTCAGAGGGTGACTTTTCGTATATAGTAGAACAAACTCTTCCCTCAGAAGAGCTGTATGATTATCATAAGCGACTTTCGGAGGATCCGGTACATAAATATAGGAGAAATCAGGAAGCAGTACCGAACGAGAATGAGATGATGCTCCCTGATCAGGGCTGGAAATTGAAAATGGGAAAGAGCCATTCGACGATCATTCAAAATGCTACACTTGATTTTCAGAACTACCTCGAGGTCTCTCAAAATGTGAAGGTGGAAATAGAAGAAAGAAGCTCGATAGCAGACTGGCAGGATTTAAGTCAAAGTATCGTAGTAGGCACACCTGAACATATACCAGGATGCGGGTTAACACTTACAACTCCTAAAAGCTACGAGATAACAGTCACACCTGAACGAATAGTTGTATGTGGTTATGATGAGCGTGGAATAATGTTCGGTCTCTATAACCTTGAATCACGCATGAATCTTCGCGAAGCTCCTTTTTTGCCTACGCCCCTGAAAACTGCCCGTGAAAGCCTTTTTGATACCAGAATGGTGTTGTCGTGGATGGGCTGGATGGAATGGCCGGATCAGCTTCTTTCGCACCTTGTACATGATGGTTTTGACGCAATCTTTGCCTCTGTTTATGCTAATCCGAACGGCGACCGCACGACAGCTGATAATTCAACCGATTTTTATGCGCGCTTGCTTTATAAAATTCGTAAACAAGACCCTGAAAGGATCAAGGATTTAATCAATCGTGCCGGTGGTTTTGGCATCAAAGTATATACACCAATTATCTACCAATACCTGGGAACACCTCAAAGTGAATTGGGTCTTCGAAACCTTGTGCGTGAAATTGTCAGGGAGTTTCCAGACATCCGCGGTTATGTCCTTCTTACTGAAGGTTTCTGGTATAAGGCTTGGGGTGGCGGACATGGTGCAAGCAAGGAGTATATGAAAGAATGGGCACGAAATTGGAGCAGGGCGGTAAAAATTGTGGAAGAGGAGTGCCATCGGATAGATCCATCCATTGAGATTATTCCCTGGGAATACAATATTGACTTCCGGCCACAAAATAGTGATATAAAGAGGTACTTTATTCAGCAGCTTCCACCAGATTCGATACCCATGCTCACCTGGGAAAATGGGAAAAGTTTTGAGCTGGATGGCAAGAAGGGTTACCTGCGTGATTATTCACTCAGCCAGATTGGGCCAGCAGAGGTAACTGATGCCCAGATTAATGAGGCTAAGAAGAGAGGGATGAAAGTTTATTCCAAGGTGGATACTTTTGCCAGCTGGCAGTATGGTACTACTCCCTATCTACCCTGTCCCAATCAGTGGTATGACAGGTATATGGCTTTGGAAGAATATGGAGTGAAAGGTACACTGGAAAGCTGGAGCAGCGGGTATAAACCGAATTTTATAAGTGAGATAAGAGCCTGGACTTGTTGGACCGATGCACCTACTATGGATGAACTTTTCAGCTCTGTGGCTGCCAGGATATTTGGGAAAGAGCAAAAAGATAAGGTTATAAAGGCATGGGAGCACTTTAGTCAGGCCATTCGTCTGGTGCCCGATACCGGCCCGAATATGGGTACTAATAATGCTATTGGCAATCCTCTTTTTTTTATGGAGCCACCTGCCAGGACTGCAACATACAAATATTCATGGGGAGATCAGGCCAGGAAATCGAACTTGAATCCATATTGGCCTTTTACTGTTTCTCGTATGGTCTTTTATCCTGATTTTACTAATAAGACGAATAAAGCAGAGCGATATGCAAGGCATGCCACCGGCCTGGAGGAAGTGGGTGAGGGAACAAAGGTCTTGGTGGTATTCCTTAAGTACCTGAAGCAGGCATCGGATAAAATGGAGGATGGATTGAAGTTATACCGTACTGCCGCAAACAACTCTCCTGAAACCAAGCGTACGCAGGCTTTGCGGGAAGTGGTAGTAGCTGAGCAACTTCAGCGGATGATGCAGAGTGATTATGCGATCCTTGCCTTTGAGGACCTTCGCCTTCAGTTAGCAGGGGAGCAAGACAGGCAGAAAGCCGGGGTGATACTAGATAAAATGGAAAATATTGTACGTGAAGAGATTGATCGCACGGAACATTCATTGCTTGCAGCTACCCGGGACTCACGTTTGGGATTCCAATTTGAGCAGGATTATGTCTATACTCCTTATTCACTTAAAGAGAAGCTAGGGGTTCTAAATGAGACACTGGATATACAATTGCCAAATGCCCGGAGTAAGATGTCTTAATTTTTATAAATATATATCATGAATACAACAACAATCCCCAAGCAAGAATTTAATGATCGTATTGCGAAATTTCAATCCAACATTCAAGAAGCAGGTTTAGATGCCTGTCTTGTTCATGCAAGTGAATCGGACATGGCAAATGTGCGTTATTTGAGCGAATTCTGGCCTACATTTGAATTTGCTGCAGTATTCGTTCCTGCAAAAGGTGAAGCAGTATTACTGGTAGGGCCGGAAAGCGATCAATACGCTGCTCAGCGCAGTACTTTCTCAAATATTGAAAAGATGATCGAATACCGTGAGTCAGCCGAGCCGGAGTGTCCCGGAATGGTTTTTACAGGTTTTCAAGATATCGTTGCGCGGTACACACCAAACGGCAAAATAAAGAAACTGGGTATTGTGGGATGGTCAATCACAACGCTTCCCATCTATACGGCTCTAAAAGATCAATTACCTGATGTGGAACTTGTTAAGGCTGACAAAACTTTTCTGCCTTTAAGATTTATTAAAAGCGAGAATGAACTGGCCTGTATGCGTAAGGCATATGAAATTTCAGAACTGGCAGTTGAAGCCATAATCAATGAAATTAAGCCTGGCATGACAGAATTACAGGTAACAGGTATTGCACAAAGAGAGATATACAAACATGGTGGTGAATATGAGGGCCATGCGCTCTACTGTTTCTGTGGTTTGTCAAGCAATAATGCCATATCCCGTCCAACGCATAACAAGATTGTTGAGAATGAGATCATTCAACTGAATATTGGTGCACGTGTAAGCGGGTACTCATCAAGTGTAGGAATACCCATATCCATAGGTCCTTTACCGGAACGAAAAAGAAAACTGGTTGATTTTGGTCTGGAGGCTCATTTCAAGACCATGGAGATGCTTGAAGCAGGAAAACCTGCCGGTTCAGTCGTAGAGGATTATGAGGCATGGGTTGCATCTCGTGGATTTGAAAAATACCTGCTTTACGGTCCATGCCACAGCATCGGTATGATGGAGGTGGAGCAACCATGGATGGAATCCACATCAGACTATGAGCTGCTGGAGAACATGACATTTCAGGTAGATACTTTCTTCTATGATAAGGACTTCGGACTACGCTGGGAAAATGGGATTGTAATTAAGGAAGGCGGTATAGAAAAACTTTCTTCCAGGTTCATGAAAATTATGGAGGTATAAAAAAATAGAATTATGCGTTATGAAATGATGTTCCCGGATCAGATCCGGGAAGCAATTGACAACAATACTCCGGTTGCGCTTGCGCTGGGAGTTCTTGAGTATCATAGTGAACATATGACGCCAGGCGTTGATACCCTCTTGCCTGTTCGTGCATTGGAGTTGCTCGAAAAGGAGATGCCATTGGTTATCATGCCGCCTTTTTATTACGGTGCCGGAACTTATGCTGTTGCACCTCCGGAGCGTAATGGAGGGATTCATGTCGATTCGGCTGTACTGAATTCATTTGCACGTCAGTTATTTTACAACCTCTTGCGGATTGGGTTTCGTAATATTAATGTATTTGTTCACCATCAGAGTGAAAACTTTGCCAACGGTATGCCAACCGACTTGTCATTCAAGCTTGCGGCAAGGCAGGAGATTTTCGCTTTTATAGAAAATGAGCGGGGAGATGGTTGGTGGGGTGATAATACTTCTGCGAGCTATTACGAGGACCATGCTACTGGTGACGATCCATTCAGCTGGATAAGTATCTTCCCGTTTATGAGCGCTGAAGCACAAGCTCAATTTCCTATTGATCATGCCGGTGAACAGGAGACATCCCTTATGATGGCTTTTTGCCCGGAGGGGGTTGACATGGCTCGTTTTTCTGAAGATAAATGGTACTCGAAAAGTGCAAAAGAAGCCTCTGTCGACTATGGTAATCGTGCCAAGGAAATCATTCTTCGTGATATGAAAAAAGCTTTGGGGAAATAGCAGATGACTGGTCCAGAACTGCTCGAGTTACTGCATAAGGCAAAACGACGTGCGCATGTAATTGGCAACCCGGAAAATGGTATTATTGCTGGGCTTGATCTTGAAGGACGGCTATTTGCAGTGCTGAATGGTCAGGTTTTAAATCGGGTCGTGCCATCTGCCATTTTGAATTTTAGCAATAAACATAATTATCAAAATCCGGGTGGTGATGCCTTATGGCCTGCCCCTGAAGGTACCTGTTTTGGTTACGAATATGGAACAGGTAAATGGAGAGTACCTCCAGCAATAAGCGGGGCAGTGTGGGAGGTTCAGCAGTCTGGATATAAGACAGTGATAAGGGCTGAAATAGACCTGGTAAATAACCTGCAGATTGGTATTCCCTGCGAATTTGAACGACACATAGAATTTGAGTGTCGCGACAATTTGCTAATCAAGCATGTCACTGAATTGATTCGGTATATCGGTATTAAAACCTTGGATAGGGATGATTTCAGGCTTGCTCCATGGTCATTATGCCAATTCGATGTCGGCCAGGAGTGCAAAGTTAAAATGCCTCCTCCATCCCCTGAGGATATCTGGGATATGTATGATTCCAGCCTGTCCCAGCGTGGAATGTCAGGAGACATATATACGGTTGATGCAAAAACAGATTTTCGATTTCAACTGGGATTGGGGGAAAAAGTGGCATGGATAGAATATGCAAGTGGTGATGAATTTAGTGTAAAACGAAATGCCGGGCCTTTGCCTTCAGGGCAAAACTATATCGATATTGCTGATGCTCCTCCTGAACAACGTCCTTCCGGTAAGGGAGTAAAACTCAGTATATACTGTGATCCTTCAGGTTTTATGGAAATTGAAGCCTGTGGAGGTTGTCCCGATACGCTTGTTCCAGGCACAGAGCTAAGTGTCAGCATTATAACAGAATACAAACAGCATAGTACCTCCATTAATTAATTATGGTTAAAAATTTAGATAAAATCCTTTTTTACTGTGACTGACAAAAAAAAGACCCTCGTCGTCCCTATGATTATCATAGGATCCATGTTTGCCGTATTAGGCTTTGCATTGGGAATTAATGCATTCTTCGTTCCATTTGTGAAAGAGGCATTTAATATTTCTATCACCATGTCCTATCTAGTGATGACTGCTACATTCCTGGCATTTGTGGTTTTTGGGGTCCCTTCCGGCGCCATCATAAAAAAGTTTGGTTACAAAAAAGGGATGATTTTGGCCTTTATAATCATGGCATTGGGTTTCTATTTTATAGCTCCTGCTGCCAGGATAGTAAGCTTTCCACTGCTGCTTCTGGCGCTATTTGTAAGTGGCATGGGGCAGACCTTATTAACTGGTGCCGTAAATACCTATGTCACTATTTTGGGTCCCCCTGAAAGTGCCGCAAGCAGGATCGCCCTGATGGGAATTTGCAGTAAAACCTTTTATGCTGTGGCTTCACTAATGCTTGCTGTATTTATGGATCTGACCAATGTACAGATAGCAGATACGATTCTTCCGTTTTATATTATATCAGGAGCCCTGGTAGTCATGGGCTTTCTATATTATTTTGCACCTCTCCCTGAAATCAAAGCTGCTGGAGAAGATGAAAGTGACAACAACTCCGAAGTATCTGCATATGCCAATTCCAAAACAAGTATATTTCAATTTCCGCATCTGCTCCTGGGCGTCTTAGCCATATTTTTTGATATTGGATTGGAATACCTGGCACTTGGTTCAATTAATGACTATGCAGCAATTCTTAATTTGCCATCACCTGAGAATTATGTATGGTTTGCCTCGGCAGGTATGGTGATTGGCTATATAATAGGTGTGATATTCATTCCGAAATTTATTAATCAGGGTACAGCATTACTGGCATCAACCGTTTTGGGTATAATCGTAACTACACTGATTGTAATATTCCCATCGGGCATATCCATTTATCTGGTTGCTGTTCTTGGATTGGCTAATGCTTTGATGTGGCCTGCCATATGGCCAATGGCCATCGCTGACCTGGGGAGATTTACAAAAATGGGATCTTCACTGCTGGTGACAGGGATTATAGGCGGGGCTTTTCTTCCACTGTTATTCGGGTATGTTGCAGATGGTTCATCTCACCAGGTTGCTTACCTTGTATGTTTACCCGCATACATTTATATATTGTATTACGCAATATCCGGAAGCAAAATAAGAACCAAATGAAAACTTAATCATATCATCTGAAAACTGAATTTGAAACGCTTATTTAGAAAATACCTGATTATTGTCAATCTCCTAGCATACATCCTGGTTAATAGTTGTAATCACCATGGAGCCAAGGGGCATGGTGAAAATATCAGTGATAGCCTCTATTTGAAGAAAGTACCAGCCCAACCGGGCGAGGATACCTGGAAATTTGTAGAGGATTTGAAAACACCCATATGGTCACGACATGCCTGGGAACCGGCTAATCCGGCCCCTCAGCAGGCAGACCTTTCTCAAGGTGTGACCATTAAAGAGATTTTTCCTGATACAAAGGGAAGACTAGAGACAGCCTATGCCGATCTGAGGTCATTTTTTGCTGCTGGCAATGTGTTTTGTGATAATGGCAATTATATGATTGTAGCAGAAAAGTCTACAGATTTAGAAGGTGAATCTTTTCGTATTGATATCACGAACGATGCTTGCTATATCTTTGCAGGTAATGCTGATGGTATCCGGCGAGGAATATATTACATTGAAGATGAGATGCTTCGTATGCGAGGTCCATTTCTTCCTCTGGGAACTGTTGAGAAGAATCCAATTATCCAAAGACGTATATCACGTTGTTTCTTTGGACCCATCAAACGGCCACCCGCAATGAGGGACGAGCTGATGGATACTGTTGATTATTATCCAGACCAGTACCTGAACAGGCTTGCACATGAAGGTGTCAACGGATTATGGCTAACCGTAGAATTCCGTGATCTTGTAGCCACTGAATTCACTCCCGAAGCAGGAAAGGAGGGTGAAAAACGTCTTGCCAAGTTGAGGCAAACTGTTGCCAAGTGCATGAGATATGGAATTCGCACCTATATATTCTGCATTGAACCCCGTTCATGGGAAATTCATAGTCCCGTAATAAAAAACTATCCGGAGTTGGCAGGAGCGCCACGAGGCAAGGGGTATTACTTCTGTCCGATGAGCCAAACTGCGCATACATATTTGTACGAATCAGTGAATAAAATCTTCAGTGCAGTACCGGAACTTGGTGGAATGATCAATATTACACATGGAGAAAGAGGAACAACATGTTTAAGTGCTATTCCTGCCATTTCTGATTATAGGGGTAAAATTAACTGTCCACGGTGTTCCCATAAAGAGCCATGGGAAATTTTACACGCTTCTCTTTCGGCCATGGAACAAGGCATGCATGATGCAGCACCTGAAGCCGAACTGGTAAGCTGGCTCTATATGCCGCAGCCCCAGCGATTCGTGACAGGAGATTCATATGCTCTTGGAGATTGGGTGTATGATCTTCCTGCTTTTACTCCGAAGGGGGTAATTCTTCAGTTTAATTTTGAGTCGGGTGTAAGCCGTTTAGAATTTGATAAATTATTGGTAGGAGGAGATTATTGGATTTCAAATCCAGGACCCAGCACCAGATTTGAACGTATCGCAAATGTTGCCCGGGAGAATAGCACAAAAGTTTCGGCCAAGATACAGACCGGAAATTCTCATGAGGTGGCGACAACTCCTTATATTCCGGTGCCGTCATTGCTATACAAGAAATTTGCCGCCATGCACCGTCTTGGGGTTTCTCATACTATGCTGTGCTGGTATTTTGGTAATTATCCGGGTTTAATGAATAAGGCAGCCGGTCTCCTCTCTATGGAACCATTCCCTCCTGATGAGGAAACATTTCTAAAACAACTTGCCTCTATTGACTGGAAAAAGGAGGATGTATCCACAGTAGTAAAGGCATGGAAACACTTCAGTGATGGCTACCAGAACTATCCCCTAACAAATATGTTCCAGTATTACGGACCTATGCATGACGGTCCTGTCTGGCCTCTATTGCTAAAGCCTGTTGATGCCCCGCTATCACCTACATGGCAGATAGGCTCCAGTAGTACACTTAAAACGTGGCCGCCCAGTGGAGACCGCGTTGGGGAATGCATCGGCGAAATATTGACGCTGGAAGAAGCTGTAGAACTTACCAGCAGGATGAGCAAATCATGGAAGAAAGGAGTGGAGCTGTTAAAAGGGATTGAACAAAATTATACAGATGAGCCTGAACGGATCAGGGATATTGGTGTGGCCAAAGCCCTGGGCATTCAGTTTCGCAGCGGATACAACATTCTTCATTTTTATCTCCTGCGTGAAAAAATGTTAAGGATGGAGGGAAAAGAACGTCTTGACTTATTGAATAACCTGGTTGATATTATCCTGGAAGAGCTGGAACTTGATGAGCAACTCCTTATACTGTGCAAACATGACTCCAGGCTTGGATTTCACTCTGAAGCTGAAGGCTATAAATACTTTCCTGAAAAAATTGAATGGCGCATGGATCAGCTGAGAAGTGTACTGGCCAATGATGTACCGGAACTGAGAAAGTATAATTCACAATGATAAACTATTATTTCCGGAATATATGGTAAAGAGCCTGCTGGATCTGTTGCATATGCTTTACACTCTGTTGATTCCATTTGGTCGGTTCCTGGGTTTGATATTTCCAGGGATCTGCAATGGCAGTCATTTAGTTATGGTGTGAATAAGTCAGCGATACGATGGGCAGGGACTTATGATATGGATGCTTTGTACATCATAGTGTCAGATTCTGTAAACCTGGACCCGTCTACATCCAAGGCAACGAAATCTGGCATTACTGTTAAGATAGAGCCTCGGCGTATATGGCCTTGTACACGTTTCGAATTCAATTCCGGAGATGAAAACCAAACGGATGATAATGTTCGTGTTGTAAAGGAATCCGGCAAATGGTTTACCATTGTACGTATTCCTATGAACATTTCAGGTGGAGTAAGGAGAAACTACATCCTGTCAGGGTGGATGTTAGGGTGCAAAAGATGGAGGAAGAAACCAGTTTTTGGTGTCCGAATAATCCAATCACACCACGATTGATGTTTGGAACAGACAATCCTGCTGATCTCGGTTGGCTGATTTTCGATGATTAATATAACAACCATGAAAATCAATGTTATCCTTTTTATAATATGTTGCTTGTTAACCACTTATACCGGGTGTAATGTAAATACTAAGCAGCCGGAGAAGCCAAATATTTTATTTATTATTACAGATGATCAATCTCCATTTTCGCTCAAATCCTATGGTAACCAAATTTGTCAAACTCCCAATATTGACAAGCTTGCAAAATCAGGCATGACCTTAACTTCGGCATACATCCAGGGATCATGGATGTCTGCGGTCTGTGTTCCCTCCCGCACACAAATAATGACGGGTCGTAATTTGTGGCGAACAGTTGGTCTGCCAACGACTCCATCTACCGATTATGAAACACCTGCCATAGCCAATGCAGCCCTATTGCCGGAGGATCCGGAATACTATAGTTTACCTGCTGTTTTTAATCGTGCGGGATACATTACTTTCCGCACGTGTAAATCATCAACCAGTTATAATAATGCAGACAAGCTGTTTACGTATAATTATGAGAAGTGGTGTGTCGGGGCAGACGATGAGAATGGAAGCAAATGGCATGCGGATAAAGCTTTGGAATTTTTGGAGATGCGACAATCACAAATACAAAAGCAACCCTTCTTAATGTATTTGGGTTTTTCACATCCTCATGATCCCAGGCATGGTAAAGAAGAGTTGTATAAAAAATATGGTGCATCTGATGAACCGCCTGCTTCGCCTAATCCAAAGGCACCTCCACTTCCCATAAATTACCTGCCAAAGCATCCATTCAAACATGGTAATGACAGTGGGCGTGATGAAACCCGTGTACAGGGGGTAATGGATAGGCGTGATGAAACCACCATTAGAAATGAAAAAGGGAGGGAGTATGCTTGTATTGAAAATTTGGATATCCAAATAGGACATGTATTGACCAAATTGGAGGAGATGGGTGAATTGAATAATACTTATATTTTTTTCACTGGTGACAATGGTATTGCAATAGGCCGTCATGGATTGATGGGGAAACAAAATCTATATGAACATAGTTGGAGGGTACCTTTGATAGTAAAAGGACCCGGGATAAAACCCGGTAGCCGTGCTTTGGGAAATACATATTTAATGGATGTTTTGCCAACTATGTGCGATATGGCCGGGATAGAACAACCTCATACTTGTGACGGGAAAAGCTTTTTGCCTGTATTAAAAGGTGAAACCGAAACCATACGGGATGTACTTTATGGGGTGTTTAATAGATTTGATGAAAAGTATGATATAGATGAGAGTAGTTCAAGGCCCGGTATTCGTGCAGTAAAAAAAGGTGATTGGAAATTGATTAAGTATGATGTTAATAATGGGCAAATTCACGAAACCCAATTGTTCAACTTAAAGGAAAATCCGGATGAATTACTAAAGGAACATCAGGATACTTCTATCATTCGGCTGACTGGAAATAAACCAAAGCCTC